>NZ_BMLT01000039.1 GCF_014645375.1 Marinobacterium nitratireducens | reverse complement strand
CTGATACGCCTGATCGGTCGGATCGAAGCTCCAGCTGCCGTCCGTATTGATGGTCAGGCCGGGCACCGGAGCGGCGATGCTGTAGGTGAGGGTATCGCCCCTGTCCGGATCGGTCCCGGTGAACTGGCCGCTGACCTGCTTGCCGTCCTCATTCACGCTGACCGACGCGATCGGGTTCAAGGTGGGTGCATCGTTGGTATTGTTGACCACCAGATCGAAGGTGGTGGACACGGATGCGCCGTGGGAGTCCGTCGCGGTGACGGTGACCGGGGTGGTGCCGACATCGCCGTTGGTCGGGGTGCCGGTGAAGGTGCCGGTGGTAGCATCGAAACTGAGCCATGCCGGTAAGTTGCCGGTGGACAGGGTCAGGGTATCGCCGGTATCCACATCCGTGAAGGTGTCCGTCGGCACCGCGAAGCGGAAGGCCGCATCTTCGTTCGTGGCCTGGCTGGCGATCGCGTGGCTGATCACAGGGGCATCATTGGTGCCGGTGATGGTGACGGTCACGGTCTGGTCCACGCTGGCACCGTGACTGTCG
>NZ_BMLT01000038.1 GCF_014645375.1 Marinobacterium nitratireducens | reverse complement strand
TGTGGCGCGACCGACGGTCCGATGCCGCAGACCCGTGAGCACATCCTGCTGTCCCGTCAGGTTGGCGTTCCGTACATCGTCGTGTTCCTGAACAAGGCTGACCTGCTGGCTGAAGACTGCGGCGGCGTCGATTCCGACGAATACGCAGAAATGCTGGAACTGGTCGAAATGGAACTGCGCGAGCTGCTGGACACCTACGAGTTCCCGGGCGACGACACCCCGATCATCGCCGGTTCCGCTCTGATGGCCCTGAACGGCGAAGACGACAACGAACTGGGTACTACCGCTGTCAAGAAGCTGGTTGAAACCCTGGACTCCTACATTCCGGAGCCGGAGCGTGCGATCGATCAGCCGTTCCTGATGCCGGTCGAGGACGTCTTCTCCATCTCCGGTCGTGGTACCGTTGTTACCGGTCGTGTCGAGCGCGGTATCATCAAGGTGGGTGAGGAAATCGAGATCGTCGGTATCCGCGACACTCAGAAGACCACCTGCACCGGTGTCGAAATGTTCCGCAAGCTGCTGGACGAAGGCCGTGCAGGCGAGAACGTCGGCGCGCTGCTGCGTGG
>NZ_BMLT01000037.1 GCF_014645375.1 Marinobacterium nitratireducens | reverse complement strand
CGGAGGAGCACGAAGGTACCCTCAGCATGGTCGGAAATCATGCAATGAGCGCAAGAGTAAAAGGGTGCTTGACTGCGACACAGACACGTGGAGCAGGTACGAAAGTAGGTTCTAGTGATCCGGTGGTTCTGTATGGAAGGGCCATCGCTCAACGGATAAAAGGTACTCCGGGGATAACAGGCTGATACCGCCCAAGAGTTCACATCGACGGCGGTGTTTGGCACCTCGATGTCGGCTCATCACATCCTGGGGCTGAAGCCGGTCCCAAGGGTATGGCTGTTCGCCATTTAAAGTGGTACGCGAGCTGGGTTTAGAACGTCGTGAGACAGTTCGGTCCCTATCTGCCGTGGGCGTTTGAGATTTGAGAAGAGCTGCTCCTAGTACGAGAGGACCGGAGTGGACGCACCTCTGGTGTTCCGGTTGTCACGCCAGTGGCATTGCCGGGTAGCTACGTGCGGACGGGATAACCGCTGAAAGCATCTAAGCGGGAAGCCCCCTTCAAGATAAGATCTCACTGGGACCTTGAGTCCCCTAAAGGGCCGTTCGAGACTAGGACGTTGATAGGCTGGGTGTGTAAGCGTTGCGAGGCGTTGAGCTAACCAGTACTAATTGCCCGTGAG
>NZ_BMLT01000036.1 GCF_014645375.1 Marinobacterium nitratireducens | reverse complement strand
GCCGCCTGACCGCGGAGCTGGGCTACGACTGGATCGAGCTTTCTCCGCGCGCCGACTTCCTGCAGTGGTGGACCCGTCCCCGTGTGTACCCCGAGCGCATCCAGGCGTTCAAGAAAGCGATGAAAGACCACGGCGTGGGCCTGGCGACGCTGCAGCCGATGTACCGCTGGTCCAGCCCGTACCGCGACGAGTGGGACATGGCGATCGATAACTGGAAGCGGACCATCGAGGTGGCGGTCGAGATGGACGCCCCGCTGCTGATCTCCGAATTCGGCCGTGGCGGTTCGCCCGAGCGTTCGGCCGCCGACCGCGACGGCATCCATACGCCGGAGGCCTGTGAGAACGCCTTCTGGCGTGCCATGGACGTACTGGTGCCGATCCTCGAGCGCGAAGGCCTGACGCTGAGCGTCGAACCGCATCCCGAAGACTGGGTGGAGCAGATCGATCCGGCGGTCGAGATCATCAAGACGATCAACTCCAAGGCGCTGCAGTGCTCCTACATCGCGCCGCACTCCTTCTACTACGGAGACGATCTGGCCGAGACGATCCGTGCCACCAAAGACGTGCTGGTGCACGCGCGGGTGGCCGACACCTTCAACCACAAGGCGTCGTCGCAGCTGCGCTACATCGTCAACCCGCCGGGATCCACCGCCCGGGTGCACCAGCACCTGGACATGGGACAGGGCGAGATCGACTGGGACGTCTTCTTCAGCACCCTGGCCGAGATCGGTTTCGATGGCG
>NZ_BMLT01000035.1 GCF_014645375.1 Marinobacterium nitratireducens | reverse complement strand
GCGACGCCCAGCGCGGCCGGGATGGTCCAGCCGAGGGGGCCGGCCTGACCGCAGTTGATCCAGTGGCGCGGTTTGTAGACGTGGAGGAACTGTGCCGCCGCGATCTGCGACAGTCCGATGGTGCTGACATAGCAGGTGTCCTTGCCGAAGGCTTTGTTCATCTCTTCGTAGACACGCTGCGGCTTGACCGGGACGTTGTCGAAATGGGTCTTGCGCTGCAGAGTACGCTTGCGCTCCTGACACTCCTCCAGCCACTGGCGGCGATCCGCCAGTTTGCCGGCCTGCTTCCATTCACGGGCCACTTCGACGAACAGTTCCAGCGCCGCAGCGGCATCCGAAACAATTCCGTAGTCGGGCATGAAGACGCGACCGATCTGGGTCGGCTCGATATCGACGTGGATGAATTGACGGTTCTCGGTGTAGACCTCGACGGAACCGGTGTGGCGGTTGGCCCAGCGGTTGCCGATGCCCAGCACCAGGTCGGATGCCAGCAGGGTGGCATTGCCGTAGCGGTGAGAGGTCTGCAGGCCGCACATGCCGACCATCTGCGGATGATCGTCCGGGATGGTGCCCCAGCCCATCAGGGTCGGGATGACCGGAATGCCGGTGATCTCGGCCAGCTCGACCAGCTTGTCGGAGGCGTCGGCATTGATGATGCCGCCACCGGCGACCAGCAGCGGACGCTCGGCGGCGTTGAGCATTTCCAGCGCCTTCTCGACCTGTTTGCGGGTGGCGGTGGGCTTGACCACCGGCAGCGGCTCGTAGGTGTCGATGTCGAACTCGATC
>NZ_BMLT01000034.1 GCF_014645375.1 Marinobacterium nitratireducens | reverse complement strand
TCTAATTTCTTTTAACAAATGTTCTTTTTTTTTTAGAACAGTTATGATATAGTTAGAATAGTTTAAAATAAGGAGTGAGAAAAAGATGAAAGAAAGATATGGAACAGTCTATAAAGGCTCTCAGAGGCTCATAGACGAAGAAAGTGGAGAAGTCATAGAGGTAGACAAGTTATACCGTAAACAAACGTCTGGTAACTTCGTAAAGGCATATATAGTGCAATTAATAAGTATGTTAGATATGATTGGCGGAAAAAAACTTAAAATCGTTAACTATATCCTAGATAATGTCCACTTAAGTAACAATACAATGATAGCTACAACAAGAGAAATAGCAAAAGCTACAGGAACAAGTCTACAAACAGTAATAACAACACTTAAAATCTTAGAAGAAGGAAATATTATAAAAAGAAAAACTGGAGTATTAATGTTAAACCCTGAACTACTAATGAGAGGCGACGACCAAAAACAAAAATACCTCTTACTCGAATTTGGGAACTTTGAGCAAGAGGCAAATGAAAAACAAGAAAATGCATTATCTGATTATTATTCTTTCAAGGACTAGTATAACATAAAATCGTCTACAAATAGACAAAAAACCTGCACGCTTAATGTAGATCAAAAGCTTAATCGCATAAGCGTGCAGGTTTAAAGTACATAAAAAATATAATGAAAAAAAGCATCATTATACTAACGTTATACCAACATTATACTCTCATTATACTAATTGCTGAAACCCCCAACCAACTCGCCAAAGCTTTGGCTAACACACACGGCCATGCTCTGACGCTTAAGTGCACTAATGCCTTTAAAAAACATTTCGCTTCTTTTCTATATAAATATGAGCGAAGCGAATAAGCGTCGGAAAAGCAGCAAAAAGTTTCCTTTTTGCTGTTGGAGCATGGGGGTTCAGGGGGTGCAGTATCTGACGTCAATGCCGAGCGAAAGCGAGCCGAAGGGTAGCATTTACGTTAGATAACCCCCTGATATGCTCCGACGCTTTATATAGAAAAGAAGATTCAACTAGGTAAAATCTTAATATAGGTTGAGATGATAAGGTTTATAAGGAATTTGTTTGTTCTAATTTTTCACTCATTTTGTTCTAATTTCTTTTAACAAATGTTCTTTTTTTTTT
>NZ_BMLT01000033.1 GCF_014645375.1 Marinobacterium nitratireducens | reverse complement strand
CTCCAAGGCTAAATACTCCTGACTGACCGATAGTGAACCAGTACCGTGAGGGAAAGGCGAAAAGAACCCCTGTGAGGGGAGTGAAATAGACCCTGAAACCGTGTACGTACAAGCAGTGGGAGCAGGCTTCGGTCTGTGACTGCGTACCTTTTGTATAATGGGTCAGCGACTTAATTTCAGTAGCAAGGTTAACCGTTTAGGGGAGCCGTAGGGAAACCGAGTCTTAATAGGGCGTTTAGTTGCTGGGATTAGACCCGAAACCGGGCGATCTATCCATGGGCAGGTTGAAGGTTGAGTAACATCAACTGGAGGACCGAACCGACTACCGTTGAAAAGTTAGCGGATGACCTGTGGATCGGAGTGAAAGGCTAATCAAGCCCGGAGATAGCTGGTTCTCCTCGAAAGCTATTTAGGTAGCGCCTCATGTCTCACCACCGGGGGTAGAGCACTGTTTCGGCTAGGGGGTCATCCCGACTTACCAACCCGATGCAAACTCCGAATACCGGTGAGTGCAATCATGGGAGACACACGGCGGGTGCTAACGTCCGTCGTGAAAAGGGCAACAACCCAGACCGCCAGCTAAGGTCCCAAAGTTATCGCTAAGTGGGAAACGATGTGGGAAGGCTCAGACAGCTAGGAGGTTGGCTTAGAAGCAGCCACCCTTTAAAGAAAGCGTAATAGCTCACTAGTCGAGTCGGCCTGCGCGGAAGATATAACGGGGCTAAGCGATACACCGAAGCTGCGGATGCCACTTGTGGCATGGTAGAGGAGCGTTCTGTAAGCCGTTGAAGGGAAAGCTGTGAGGCATCCTGGAGGTATCAGAAGTGCGAATGCTGACATGAGTAACGATAATGGAGGTGAAAAACCTCCACGCCGGAAGACCAAGGGTTCCTATCCAACGCTATTCGAGGTAGGGTGAGTCGGCCCCTAAGGCGAGGCAGAAATGCGTAGTCGATGGGAAGCGGGTTAATATTCCCGCACCGGCTGTAACTGCGACGGGGGGACGGAGAAGGCTAGGCCAGCGCGGCGTTGGTTGTCCGCGTTTAAGGATGTAGGTTGAGGAGTTAGGCAAATCCGGCTCCTTAAGACTGAGATCTGATGACGAGGTCCCATGTGGACCGAAGTGGTTGATGCCAAGCTTCCAGGAAAAGCCTCTAAGCTTCAGGTTACAGCTGACCGTACCCAAAACCGACACAGGTGGTCAGGTAGAGAATACCAAGGCGCTTGAG
>NZ_BMLT01000032.1 GCF_014645375.1 Marinobacterium nitratireducens | reverse complement strand
TCCCCCGCCAAAGTTTGTGAATGCGACTTACCCAAGGAAAAACATTAAGTTGTTTTTTATATTTTGTATATCTAGATATTAAACGATATTAGTTTTTTCTTCAAGGTATATATTCGGGTGAGCGACTTCTTAAATTAAATTAAGGAGTCGATTTTTTATGAGTAGAGAAAATTATTCAAAGTACTTACAAAATAAGGATAGTGATATTTTACACTCGGAAAATAGAATTTTGGCAGACAAAAAGTAAGAAGCTATTTTAAAAATGGCTACCATTCGGCTCCCTTTTAGCTCCCAAATGGCTACATAAAAAGGGAGCCATTTGGGAGACATTTTTGATTTTGGGTAGCTATTCGGTAGCTTTTGTGTAGCCCTTCAGGAGTCATATAACAATTTTTATCGCATAAAAAGGAATCCCATTTGACACTGTCAAATCAATATTTTGAACAGAAATGGCTACCGAATGGAGACATTTGAAGACATTTCTGTTCAGGATTCCTCTTATGCTCTTTAAAATATTTAAAATACAAGAGTTACATTATACACCTATTTTTTAAGGCTTTAGCTTTTTATTAAGAAGAATAACCGAGATAGAAAAACATATTTCGTATTCTAAAAGATTTAGAAAATGAATTTTAAAATGATTTATCGTCTCTCTGTTGAACGAAAAAAGTTTTTAGTTATTTTTATACGTGGAATGATTAAATGTCCTAGAAAGGGCTTAAAATGCAAAATAAAAAGACTACTCATTTTTTGAGTAGCCAGGGAATAGTTTTTGATATATTAAATGAAAAGGAGTAATACATTAATCGTATCACATTAAAAAATAGCCACTCAATTTGTGAGTAGCTATTTTTGGGCGAAGATCACTTCACATTAAAAGACTAAAACTAAATGTGAATGAGGATAATGCTATATTTTTACTTTAACACTTATTTATTTTCATCTCATCCAAAACCATTAAAAATAGTCACTCAATTATTGAGTGACTATGGGTTGGTAGAAGAACTATTTCATGTTAAAAGAATTAATGATGTTCGAGAATTATATTTTCACTTTAACATTTATTTAATCATAGTGCATTCAAAAGTATTTAACGATGAGATTTTTTGGCTTTTTTGAAACGAGTTTCTTCTTGTCTTGATACTATATAGAAATAACTCAATTTTTGAATTAAGGCTTTATTCCTTGTCAATAAAGGGTTAAGGCGTTTTTTGTTGTTGAAAGAAATTTTTGACATAGGTTTATAAACACCAAAAAGCTTGGTCATAATAGACCAAGCTTCCCCCGCCAAAGTTTGTGAATGCGACTTACCCAAGGAAAAACATTAAGTTGTTTTTT
>NZ_BMLT01000030.1 GCF_014645375.1 Marinobacterium nitratireducens | reverse complement strand
AGAAGTAGACTGTCCAGACTCTTGGATTTTAAATCCGTATAAAAAACTAGTCAGCTTTACTCTCGCCTTTTGAAATTCGTTTGTAGTATGTTGGGTTCTTGAAACCGTGTATAGGAAAATGAAATGAGAAAGGTTAAGTAAAGTTTTTAGCTTCTCAATTATTCAAAGGAGGTTTTTTTATCGATTACTTAGGTGTTGATATTAGTAAAAGAAGTAGTGTAGTTGCACATTATAAAAATGGAAAATTCCAAAAAGAGTTTTTCATCCAAAATAATAAAAATGGTTACAATTATTTACTCAAGTATTTGAATGACTTAGACCACCCACAACTCATTTTTGAATCTACAGGTATCTATTCAAGAGGTATGGAACGATTTTGTTGTGTAAATCAAATTAACTATATTCAAATGAATCCGTTAGAAGCCAAATTTAAAACGAGCGCTCTAAGATCATGGAAAACTGATCAGGCAGATGCTCATAAGCTTGCTTGTTTAGGACCGACGCTTAAACAAACAGGCAGCTTACCTATACATGAGTTAATATTCTTTGAATTAAGAGAACGCGTCCGTTTTCATCTAGAAATCGAGAATGAACAAAATCGACTTAAATTTCAGATCCTTGAATTACTCCATCAAACATTCCCTGGTTTAGAAAGATTATTTAGTAGTCGATATTCAATCATTGCACTCAACATCGCAGAAATCTTTACTCATCCAGACATGGTTCTTGATATCGACAAGGATGTACTGATTACACATATATTCAATTCTACAGATAAAGGAATGTCAATGGATAAAGCTACAAAATATGCACTTCAATTAAGGGTGATTGCTCAAGAAAGCTATCCTAATGTCGATAGACATTCCTTTCTAGTCGAAAAATTACGCTTACTTATTCAACAATTAAAACAATCTATTCATCATCTCAAACAATTAGATGATGCCATGATTCAATTAGCACAACAACTCGATTATTTTGAAAATATTCATTCGATACCTGGTATTGGTAAGCTAAGCACAGCTATGATTATTGGGGAGATTGGTGATATTAAGCGATTTAAATCAAATAAACAACTCAATGCTTTTGTTGGCATTGATATCAAACGATATCAATCAGGTCATACACACTGTAGAGATACCATCAACAAGCGTGGTAATAAAAAAGCGAGAAAACTTTTATTTTGGGTGATTATGAATATAATAAGAGGGCAGCATCATTATGACAATCATGTCGTCGATTATTACTACAAACTAAGAAAGCAGCCTAATGAGAAACCTCATAAGACTGCCATCATTGCTTGTATAAATCGATTATTAAAAACAATTCATTATCTTGTAATGAATCATAAATTGTACGATTATCAAATGTCACCACATTAGCCAAACGTACAATCAAATATAGTTTAACACCTTATTCAAAAAAATTAAAATGAACGGTTTAGTTAAGTAATGCTTATTTTAATTATAAGTACTTGACTAATCGTAGGAAAGAGCCTGAGGCA
>NZ_BMLT01000029.1 GCF_014645375.1 Marinobacterium nitratireducens | reverse complement strand
ATGACTAAAAACTTTTTTTGTTCAACAGAGAGGCTATAAATCATTTTAAAATTTATTTCTCAACACTTTCAGAAAAAAATATGTTTTTTTATTTTAATTATCCTTCTCAATAAAAAGCTAAAACCTGAAAAAAATAGGTGTATAATGTAACTTTTATATTTTAAAATATTTTAAAAGAGCATAAGAGGAATCCTACACAGAAATGTCTCCGTATGTAGCCATTCGGTAGCCGTTTCTGTGCAAAATATTGATTTGACAGTGTCAAATGGGATTCCTATTTATGCGATAAAAATTGTTATATGACTCCCGAACGACTACACAAAAGCTACCGAATAGCTACCCAAAATCAAAAATGACTCCCAAATGGCTACATAAAATCAAAAATAGCTCCCAAATAGCTCCCTTTTTATGGAGCCATTTGGGAGCTAAAAGGGAGTCAAATGGTAGCCATTTTTAAAATAGCTTCTTACCTTTTGTCTGCCAAAATTCTATTTGCTTTTGTAATTGTTAAATTTTTATATTTATATTTAGTTCTTTTATTCAATTCTCCCCATTTGTCTTCTTCATGAATTAACATGGAATTTGTGGTTCGATACTCATAAATGACGATAGCTTTTGAGCGTTGTCACGACTGAGATTTCCAACTATTGTCATAGCGTCAAAACTTAATTTAGGATTTTGTGGGTGCACAGAATGCACTCCTAACCGGCTATTAGAGTATCCGGTTGAGGTGTAATTTGTAACTTCTTGTAATGTGCTTTGCTTTGAATGAATTTCTTGCTCTTTTCTACTCATAAAAAATCGACTCCTTAATTTAATTTAAGAAGTCGCCCACCCGAATATTAGTACCAAAACTTATTACATAATCAAAAATTAATTTTCTTTAGATAATTTATATTGCTTGTAAGCATAATAAACTATAAATGACTGTACTACTACTTGTGCAAAAGATAATGCTATACGAATGCTTTTCTTAGTTTTCTCACTCATTCTTATTATTTATTTTTATTCACTTTAAATAAAAAACGTCCCAAGTATGCTACATAATAATACTTAAGACGTTTTAATTTTTATTTAGTTTTTATCTCCTTTAACTTTATCAATCAAGTCATTAGCTTTATCTTTAACATCATCTACTACTTCTTTGGCTTTACCAGAAGCTTTATCTCCTTTACCTTCTGCTTTTAAATCCTTATTATCAGTAGCATCTCCAATAGTCTCTTTGATATTTCCTTTTGCTTGTTCGAATTTTTCTTCGCTCATTTTCTATTCCTCCTAAATAATCAATGTCTACAATACAATTCTATTATTCAAATACCCTTTTTAAAAGTGAAATCATATCCTTTTTTATCCCATGCATTAAACCTTGTATTATCCCATGTATACAAAATGATTTATGTATTACTCCTTTTCATTTAGAATATCAAAAACTATCCTACAGATAGACTACTCAAAAAATGAGTAGTCTTTTTATTTTGCATTTTAAGCCCTTTCTAGGACATTTAATCATTCCACGTATAAAAATGACTAAAAACTTTTTTTGTTCAACAGAGAGGCTATAAATCATTTTAAAATTTATTTCTCAACACTTTCAGAAAAAAATATGTTTTTTT
>NZ_BMLT01000028.1 GCF_014645375.1 Marinobacterium nitratireducens | reverse complement strand
TTGGCACCGATCACCACGGAGACGTCGACGTCCGGGAAGTCCTCGTTGATTTCGTCCATTTCGTAGACGATATCGTACGGCACCTTGGCTTCCGCCAGCAGCACGTTCATGTGACCCGGCATGCGGCCCGCCACCGGGTGGATACCGAAACGCACGTTGACGCCCTTCTCGCGCAGCTTCTTGGTGATCTCGAACACCGTGTGCTGCGCCTGGGCCACCGCCATGCCGTAGCCCGGCAGGATCATCACTTCCTTGGCGTGCTCCAAAAGACCTGCGGCTTCTTCCGCCTCGATCGGATGGACGTCGCCGGCATCCCCGGCAGGACCCGCAGCAGCCGCTGCACCCTTGCTGGAACCGGTGCCGAAACCGCCGAGGATGACGTTGACGAACTTGCGGTTCATCGCCTTGCACATGATGTAGCTGAGGATGGCACCGCTGGAGCCGACCAGCGCACCGACCACGATCAGCAGGTCGTTGCCGAGCATGAAGCCCATCGCCGCCGCCGCCCAGCCGGAGTAGCTGTTGAGCATCGACACCACCACCGGCATGTCGGCGCCGCCGATGGCCACGACCATGTGCACGCCGAACACCAGCGCGATCAGGGTCATCAGTACCAGCCAGCCCAGGCCGCCGCCGTCCGCCGAGCCCTGCACGAACAGGATACCGAAGATCACCGCCAGCACGCCGAGGCCGGCGTTGAACCAGTGACGGCCCGGCAGCTGCAGCGGCTTGCCGCTGATCTTGGCGCTGAGCTTCAGGTAGGCCGCCACGGAGCCGGTGAAGGTCACCGCGCCGATCAGGATGCCGATGTAGGTCTCGACATCGTGAATGGTCTTGGCCGCACCGGACAGCTCGCTGTGTTGCAGCGCATTGGCGTAGCCGACGAACACCGCCGCCAGACCGACCAGGCTGTGCAGGATGGCCACCAGTTCCGGCATCTGGGTCATTTCGACCTTTTTCGCCAGGTACCAGCCAATGGCGCCGCCGGCGATCATGCCCAGCAGCAGCACGAAGTAGTTGTCGGAGACAATGCCGAAGATCGTCACCACCAGCGCCAGGCCCATGCCCAGCATGCCGTAGAGATTGCCGCGACGCGCGGACTCCTGGTGGCTGAGGCCACCGAGCGCGAGGATAAAGAGCGCGCTCGCCCCTATGTAGGAAGCTGTGATTACACCTGTGTTCATCGTTCCGCCCTTATTTCCTGAACATCCGCAGCATGCGCTGGGTCACGGCGAAGCCGCCGACGATGTTGATGCTGGTAATGAAGACTGCCAGCGTTGCCAGTATCACCACCAGCGGACTGTCGCTCGATATCTGTATCAAGGCGCCGATGACGATGATGCTACTGATGGCGTTGGTGACGCTCATCAGCGGGGTGTGCAGCGAGTGCGAAACGCCCCAGATCACCATGTAACCGATGAAGCAGGACAGCACGAAGACCGTCAAATGGCCGATGAAGTCCGGCGGCGCGACCGAGCCCAGACCCAGCAGCGCGAGACCGGCGACGGCCAGCGGCGCCAGGAACGCCAGCGGGTGTTTCGGTTTCGGTTCGGCCTTTTCGACCGCTTCGCGGGCCTTGTCGCCCATGTCGGCCTTCGGTGCCACCGACAGCCGCGGCGCGGGCGGCGGCCAGGTGACCTCCCCCTCTTTCACCACGGTGGCGCCGCGGATGACCTCGTCTTCCATGTTGACGACGATTTCGCCGTCCTTCTCCGGACACAGATCGGTCAGCAGGTGACGCAGGTTGGTGGCGTACAGCTGGCTCGCCTGGGCCGCCAGGCGGCTCGGCAGGTTGGTGTAGCCGATCAGGGTCACGCCGTGCTTCTCGACCACCTCGTTGGCGACGGTCAGCTTGCAGTTGCCGCCCGCTTCGGCCGCCAGGTCGACGATGACGCTGCCCGGCTTCATGCTCTTCACCATCTCTTCGGTGATCAGCTCCGGCGCCGGCTTGCCCGGGATCAGCGCGGTGGTGATGATGATGTCCACCTCTTTCGCCTGCTCGGCGAACAGCGCCATCTCGGCGGCGATGAACTCGGGGCTCATGGTCTTGGCGTAACCGCCGGTACCCGAGCCGTCCTCGTTCGGGAAGTCCAGCATCAGGAACTCGCCGTCCATGCTCTCGACCTGCTCCTTCACCTCGGGGCGGGTGTCGAAGGCACGCACGATGGCGCCCATGCTCTTGGCCGCGCCGATGGCCGCCAGGCCCGCGACGCCGGCGCCGATCACCAGCACCTTGGCCGGCGGGATCTTGCCGGCGGCGGTGATCTGGCCGGTGAAGAAGCGGCCGAAATGCTGCGCCGCTTCAACCACGGCACGATAGCCGGCGATGTTGGCCATGGAGCTCAGCGCATCCATTTTCTGGGCGCGGGAAATACGCGGCACGCTGTCCATCGCCAGCGCGGTGACGCCGCGGTTGGACAGATCCTG
>NZ_BMLT01000027.1 GCF_014645375.1 Marinobacterium nitratireducens | reverse complement strand
TGCTGTCGAGCTGCGTCTTCGCCTGGGAAGAGCGTGCGGAGTCGTCCTCGCGCTTCATGCGCGACGAGATCCAGCGTTACGTCGACAAGTACCTCAAGTAATCCTTCGTGTAACCCCTTACCGCCCGGGGGATTCGCCCGGGCGGAGCATAACAACATCAAAAACAACGATCAGGAAAACGGCAAATGACCATCAGAATCGGTGTAATCGGTACAGGTGCAATCGGTGAAGACCACGCGCGTCGTATCACCCAGACGCTCTCGGGCGGCAAGATCGTCGCGGTCAACGACGTCAATCAGGACCAGGCCCGCGCGGTCGTCGATCGCCTAGGCCTCGATGCGAAAGTGTACGAAAGCGGACACGAGCTTATCCAGGCGGACGATGTCGATGCGGTGCTGGTGTGTTCCTGGGGACCGACCCACGAAGAGTTCGTACTGGCGGCAATCGAAGCCGGCAAGTATGTATTCTGCGAGAAGCCGCTGGCGACCACCGCCGAGGGCTGCCTGCGCATCGTCGAAGCCGAGGTCAAGGCCGGCAAGCGCCTGGTACAGGTGGGCTTCATGCGCCGTTACGACAAGGGCTACCAGCAGCTGAAGCAGGCGCTGGACAACAACGAAATCGGCGCGCCGCTGATGATGCACTGTGCCCACCGCAACCCGACTGTGCCGGACCGCTACGTCACCGAGATGGCGATCGTCGATACCGCGATCCACGAGCTCGACGTGCTGCGCTGGCTGCTCAACGACGATTACAAGTCGATGCAGGTGGTCTATCCGAAAGGTACCAAGAACCGCTTCGAGCATCTGGCAGATCCGCAGATTCTGCTGATCGAGACCCTGGGCGGTGTCCGCATCGACCTCGAGATCTTCGTCAATTGCCAGTACGGCTACGACATCCAGTGCCAGGTGGTCGGCGAAAGCGGCATTGCCAGCCTGCCGGAGCCGCAGAGCCTGCTGATGCGCAAGGATACCAAGCTCTACACCAACGTGCTGGTGGACTGGAAAGACCGCTTTATCGAGTCCTACGACATCGAACTGCAGGACTTCATCCGCGGCTGCGAGCAGGACACCGTTGGCGGCCCCAGCGCCTGGGACGGCTATGCTGCTGCGGTGGCGGCCGATTCCGCGGTCAAGGCACAGCAGAGCGGCGCAATCGAGTCGGTCGAAATGGCCGGTCGCCCGGCGTTCTACGGCTGAAGCGGTAATACCGTAGGGTGGGTGAGGCGCGCATCGCTCGGGCTCTGTTTGTCTTCTGAGCCCCGGGCGCGTCATACCCCGTCATAGGTCGGAGCGGGTCGCGTGATGGGTCACGCGACGCCCAGGTAAAAGCGGTAGCTCTGACTCAAGGCACGTTTGCGTCGCAGACCCATTCCACGGTGTCCTGTTGCTTCAATCTTCTAGCTTAAGGCTTTCTTTTTCGAAGGTATTACCATGTCCGTACAGAATCTGAAGTTCTCGCTCAACCATATGGTCGCGCCGAAGATGACCGCGATCGAGCTGCTGGAAACGGCCAGCGCACTGGGCCTGAAGGCGGTCGAACTGCGCAACGATGTGCAGGAAAACAGTGTCACCGAGCTGGAAAACGCTCGTGCCATCGGGTCGAAGGCGCGCGAACTGGGGATCGAGGTGCTGAGCATCAACGCCCTCTACCCGTTCAATATCTGGAATGACGAGCGTGCTGCCCAGGCCGAAAAACTGGCCGAGCTGGCCGCTGCCTGCGGTGCAGTCGGGCTGGTGATGTGCCCGCTGGTCGATGCTGAATACAAGGCCGGTGCCGAGGAGCGCAAAGCGGGCCTGCTGGCGGCGCTCAAGGGTATCCAGCCGATTCTCGAAAAACACGGTCTCAAGGGGTTCGTCGAGCCGCTGGGCTTCCCGATCTCGTCGCTGCGCACCAAGCGCGAAGCGGTTGAGGCCATTCGCGAACTGGGTGCCGAGACCCGTTTCGGTCTGGTGCACGATACTTTCCACCACAAGGGCGCGGGCGAAACCGAGTTCTATCCCGAATTCACCGGCCTGGTGCACGTATCCGGTGTCGAGGATCCGGCTATCAGTTTCGACGATATGCTCGATGCACACCGTGTCATGGTCGGCCCGGATGACCGTCTCGATAACATCGGCCAGCTTCAGGCGCTGCTGGCGGGCGGTTACCAGGGCTACGTCTCGTTCGAGCCGTTCGCGACCTCGGTGACCGAGCTGGAACGCCCGGTGCCGGTCATCGAAGAGAGCATGGCCTATATTCGAGACGGTCTCGCACGCTAAGGTTAGTTGTTGTTCTTGGGAGCCTACGGGCTCCTTTTTTATTGGTTCTTCGCAGAGCAAAGGGAAACCGTGGGATGGGTGGAACGACGTTTAGGCAGGGGCGATCCGGTCCTGGCGCAGCCTGGGCGTCGTGTAACCACTGGGGACGGCGGAAATCCCGAAAATGCAGGAGCTATTTTCGGGGAACCCACCTTCGAGTGGCAGTTCGGCGCCGCGAAGGCCGGAGCAGTCGATGGGTTACGCCGCAAACAACCCGACGCACACAGACAGCGGGGTGCCATTGCGGCTCCCCCCCATCCTGCGAATGACATTTTCTTCCCGCCAAACCGCGATGGACCTTTTTACTTGTATCGGGGTGTGAAACACCAGGGCATTCCCGGTCGACCCGGCTGGGGGCATAAGTCTGAGGCGCGAGGCGTTCACGTCCAGTGTCGTCGCCAAGCGCCGGGGGAGGCGGGAGGCACCGTTCAAAGCGGCCGCCGACACATTCGGCTGCATCGATCGCATGATCCATTCCATTGCCGGGTCGCCGCCCGCTGAGCCGTACGCCTGGCAGGTTGACAGCACCGCCGACGGCGTTGCCCGGGCGATGGATACGATGATCGCCTGATCGAATCCCGGCGCGGCACGCTGCACGCGTCAGAGGTTGTAGGGTGTCACGATATGGATGCGTGAGCCGCTGTCCGGCAGGTCCTGTGTCACGGCGCCGTGCTGGCGCATCAGGCAGAGCAGGGCGCGCCGCGCATCCTGTTCCAGATCGTGGTCGATGACGGCGTCGAGATGCTGCTCGAGCAGCAGGGCGCGGTTGTCGCGATCAAGGTCGTGACCGATAAACACCTCTAGCGGGCGGCCTTCGGCCGCGAAGGCTTCGAGGATGGCGCGATTGGCGCCGCCGGTGCTGTAGACCGCGCGGATTCCGGGTTCGCGTTGCAGGCATTGCCGGGTGCGTTCATAGGTGCCGGCGTGGATGCCGAGTCCGCCGGCGATTTCGACAATCCGGACGTCCGGCGCCCGTTCTCGCAGCAACTGGCGAAAGCCCATCTCCCGCTCCTCCTCGCCGCGAAATACCTGGCTGCTCAGGCTGACGGCGACGGTATCGCCGCGGTCGCCCAGCCATTTCAGCATCAGGTAGGCGGCAGTACACCCCGCGGCGCGGTCATCCATGCCGATATAGGTGCAGCGTCCACTGTGGGGGAGGTCCGAGGTCAGGGTGACGACCGGAATGCCGGCGCCGGTAATACCGCGTACGGCCTCGTTGATTACGGGCTCGTCCGGCGCCTTCAGGATCAGCCCCTGGCTGCCCCGCCGGAAGCAGTCCTTGAGCAGACCGACCAGGCGGTCGTCGTCGATCTCCTCGTGCAGGTGAAAGCGTGGCCGGATTCGCAGCGGCTGGAGCAGCGGTAAGACCCGGTGCAAGGCCTGTTGTACGGCACCGGTGAAGCGCGATGGCGCCACCATGATGACGTCAATGTAAAAGGTCCGCCCGGCGAAGCCGGCAATACCCGCCTGGGCTTCGAGCTCCTGTATCGCCTGCTGGACTCGCTGTACCGTCGTGAAGCGCACGCCCGGGCGCTGATGCAGCACCCGGTCCACCGTTGCCTGGCTGACGCGGGCCTGGGCAGCGATCTGCTTGATGCCAAAGCGTGTTTTCATCGCGCCGTCCTGAGGTGTTTTTGAGGTGAATACGAGGTTTTCGAACCCCCGGCCAATGCTAGCATCCTTTGAACCTGTCGGCGGCTGCCGAGTGGCTAAAACAACAATCCGGGAGAGAAACCATGTTCAACGAAGAGACACGTTTCGATGAGCCCCTGCGCTGGGCGATGGTCGGTGGCGGGCGTGGCAGCGAGATCGGTTATGCCCATCGCAGCGGGGCACAGCGTGATGGCCTGTTCCGGCTCGTGGCCGGGGCTTTCGATCTCGATCCGGCGCGGTGCCGGGATTTCGGCACCAACCTGGGACTCGATCCGGCGCGCTGTTATGCCGACTACCGGGCGCTGTTCGCAGCGGAAGCGCGGCGGGCTGACGGTATCCAGGCGGTTTCGATCGCGACGCCCAATTCGACCCATTACGCGATCGCCAGGGCGGCGCTCGAGACGGGGTTGCACGTGATCTGCGAGAAGCCGGTCACCTTCAGGGTGTCCGAGGCAGAGGAACTGAAGCGCCTGGCCTGCGAGCGTAACCGTGTGTTCGGCGTGATGTATGGCTATTCCGGCTTTCCGATGCTGCACCAGGCGCGGGAGATGATCCGGCGCGGTGAGCTCGGCGAGATCCGCATCGTCAACCTGCAATTCGCCCACGGCTTCCACAACACCGAGATCGAGCGTTACAACCCGGGGGCGAAATGGCGCATGGACCCGCAGGTGTCGGGGCCGAGTTTCGTGGTGGGCGATCTTGGCACCCATACCTTTTTCCTGGCGGGAATGCTGACCGGACTGGCGGTCGAGCGCCTGTGCTGCATGCGCCAGAGCTTCGTCGCCAGCCGCTCGCCGCTCGAGGACAATGCCCATGTAATGCTGCAGTTCCGCGGAGGGGCGGTCGGTACGCTCTGGGCCAGCGCGGTCAATGCCGGCTCCACCCATCAGCAGAAGATCCGCGTGGTCGGCGAGAAGGCAAGTCTCGAATGGTGGGATGAGCATCCGAACCAGCTGCGCTATGAGGTCCAGGGACAGCCGGTGCAGATTCTGGATCGGGCGATGAACTACCTGTACAGCGAGGTGCCGAGCATCGGTGCGAACCGTATCGGCGCCGGGCATGCCGAGGGCTTCTTCGAGTCCTGGGCCAATCTCTATTACCGTTTCGCGCTGGCGATGGACGCGGCTGATCGTTGCGACACCGCAACGCTCGATACCCTCTGGTATCCGGGCATCGATGCCGGTATCGACGGCGTGCGTCTGGTCGAGTGCTGTGTCGAGTCCGCCGACAACGAGGCGCGCTGGGTGCAATTTTAAGTACGCGACCGGGTCCCTGCATCATCAACGGGGCCCGGACGCGTTCCGGGCCGGCTCGCCGACCGTCCGGCGAGTACCGGGAGGTCGCCAAGGCGATGAACAGGTTCCTTTACCGGCTGCCGGCGCGGCGCAATAACCCCGACTGAGTCGCCTCCCACGCCAGGGGGGCATAGCGCACGCGCAGCACACCGCGGCAAACGGAAAGCGACGATCTCATAGGATGGGTGAAGCCGCCCTGGCATGCCGCTGACCGATACCCGGCGAAACCGGTGCGGCGTCACCCATCCACGGCCTTTTCGTTGGCTGGGTTTGTCCGACCTTCCCGATGGGTAGCACGGCACCCTGACGGTTTCCAGCCCGGCTCTCCCGTGCCCCGGCACCGTGTCATCCATCCCGCCGCGTGAAACCTGCCACCCGAGGTTCGCTTTTCCGGTTATCAGCTCGTGCACTGTTTGCGGTAGCTGTTAGGCGTGATGCCGACCACTTTCTTGAAGGCGGTGTTGAAGTAGTTGGAGTTGTCGTAGCCGACCAGGGTCGCGATCTCGGTGACGCTGAGGTCGGTATTGATCAGCAGCGACTGGGCTTCACCGATGCGCCGCCGGATCAGGTACTGGATCGGCGAACAGCCCACGGCGGTTTTGAACTTGTGTGCCAGATAGAAGTGGCTGACATGCAG
This sequence comes from Marinobacterium nitratireducens, assembly GCF_014645375.1. Lineage (GTDB taxonomy): Bacteria > Pseudomonadota > Gammaproteobacteria > Pseudomonadales > Balneatricaceae > Marinobacterium_A > Marinobacterium_A nitratireducens. The sequence continues at coordinate 3,349 of NZ_BMLT01000027.1, read as the reverse complement.
TTCGTCCGATATGGATTTCAGGTCGATGTCGTCAAGGTAGTGCTCATCGATATAGTGCTTGATCCGCTCGCCCAGGTCCTGGTCGTCGGTCCGGGATTCGGCTTCGTTTTCCCGGCCCAGGCTGTGCACCAGCACGATCAGGGCGTGCAGCAACTGGTTGCAGAATTCGGCGGCGTAGCGATCGTCCGAGTCGACCCGGGTATAGAGCAGATACAGCAGGTTTTCGAACTCTGCGTAATGATTGCCACTGTTCAGCACAACACTCTCGCCTGGCTGCGTCAGGGTGTTCTTCGGCAGCCCCTTCAGTCGCAGGTTGCGAAAGGCGCAGCAGTAAACGCTCATTTCGGCATTCGGGTTGGCCGATTCATCGTGCAGCACGCCGCCGTTATAGATCAGCACATCGCCCTTGCGGGTGTGGTAGAGGCGGCCACCGATAATATGGTGGCCGCTGCCCTCGCGAATGAAGACGATTTCGATGCGATCGTCATGCCGGTGCATGGCGCGCGGCAGCCGGGTGTAGCTGGTGTCCGCCCTGCAGACGTACATCAGCTCCGCGCGGCTGTCGAACTCCAGCTTGCCCCTGGACTTTTTATTGACGAAGCGCTGTACCATTGCGGTTATTCATAGTCGATCCAGACAGCCCCATTATCGGCCGAACGGAGGCAATTTTCGACCCAGCGCACGCCCTCGACGCCGGCACCGATTTGCGGGATATCCAGGTTGCCGGCCATCGCCCGGTCTCCCCTGTCCCTTGCCTCCATGGCGAGCGCGAAACGGTAATAGAGATTGGACCAGGACTCGAACAGCCCCTCAGGATGGCCGCCCCCGATGCGGTCGTCTTCGAGGGCCTCCGGGTAGAGGTAGTCCATGCCGCGTTCCAGTGTCTGGGAGGGCTTGCCCTGTACCTCGAACAGCAGCTGGTTGGGACGCTCGTCCCACCATTCGATACTGGCCTTCGAACCGATCACCCGGACTTTCTGGCCGTGCATGGAGCCCGCGTTGACGGCCGACGCCCAGAGCGTGCCCATCACGCCGCCCTCGTACTCCATCATCACGTAGGCGTTGTCTTCCAGCGGTGCCCGGCTCCTGACGAAGCTCTGCCGGCTGCACATCAGGCGGCTGATCTTCAGCTCGGGCAGCATGACTTCGGACAGGTACAGCGGGTGGGTGGCAAGATCGCCCAGCACGTAGCTGGGGCCGGCAAAGCGGGGATCGACCCGCCACCGGGTGCTGGGATTGGCTTCCTCGACCGCTTCGCTGTGAAAGCCGTGGGCGAACTGCATGTTCACCATGCGGATCTCGCCGAGGTCGCCGTTCCGGATCATCGCCTTGGCCTGGCGGATCATCTGGTGGCCGGCGTAACCGTAGGTGACGCACACCAGGCGGTCTTTTTCCTCGGCCAGCGCGCGCAGTTCCTCGGCTTCGGCAACGGTGAAGCAGAGCGGCTTTTCGCAGATCACGTGCAGCCCCGCCTCGAGGGCCGCTTTGGAAATCGCGTAGTGGGTGCCGTTGGGTGTCGCGATCGAGACCGCCTGGATACCGTCCGGACGCCGCGCCTCCGCCTCGAACATCGTCTGGTAGTCCGGGTAGCAGCGCTGCGGATCGACGCGCAGCGATACGCCGAAGTCGCGGCCGCGGGCAGGGTCGATATCAAAGGCGCCCGCGACCAGTTGGAAGCTGTTGTCACGCACTGCGGCGGAGCGGTGAATGTAGCCGATCTGGCTGCCGCGGCCGCCCCCGACCATCGCCCAGCGAATCGGGCTTTTGACTTTCAGTTCGCCATTGATCATGTCTTTATCCTTCAGGAATTCTTGTTGTTCAGTCTCGAGGCCGTCATCCGGTGCAGCGGCCGCGATCAGGAAAAGCCCTTGCTGCGGAGGAACTCGAGGCTGGCGGTCACGTCCTGCAGGCTGCCGTCGGCATGGCGCGGGTCACGTTCCTGCTCGACGGTGATATAGCCCTGGTAGTCGACCTCGCCAAGCAGCCGGTAGATCGCCTCGTAATCCAGTACGCCGCGGCCGATCGGGCACATCACGCCCTGTGCGCAGGCGTCGAAGAAGTCGACCTTGTCGGCCATGACCCGGCTGTAGACCGCCGGCTCGATATCCTTGAAATGCAGGTAGTCGATGCGATCGGCGTGTTCGCGGATCCACTCGACCGGGTCCATTTTCGAGTAGTACAGGTGGCCGGTATCGAGGCAGAGTCCGGCTACGTCGTACGGTATGTCTTCGAGCAATCTCAGGGTCTCGTCGGCGAACTCGATATAGCCGCCGGCATGGGGGTGCACCACGGCGCGGATGCCATACCGGTCGCGGGCCAGTTCGGCGATTGCGCGGATGTGGGCCATGGTTTGCGACCAGCGTTCCCGACTCAGGCGCGGCGCCTCTTCGGGGTGGCCGGCGAACAGGCTGCGCTCTTCGTGAACGTGATCGATCAGCACCAGGTAGGGCGCCGGAAAGTGTTGCCCCGGTGCCTGCGACAGTTTCGGCAGCTGCGTCAGCAGGGCACAGATCTCGTGGGTCTGGCGGAGCAGGTTGTCGAGATTGGTCGGATCGATCAGGTCGTCGAAGATGGTGCCGGCAACCACGCTGAGTGCATTTTTCTGCAGCTCTGCGCTGACGGTTTCAATATCGAGTGGCAGGTAGCCGTAGGGGCCGAGTTCGATACCCTTGTAGCCGGCGGTCGATGCTTCCTCGAGTACCCGGTCCCATGGGGGAAGGTGGGGGTTCCTGACATCATCGACGCCCCAACAGCAGGGAGCGCTGGAAATCTGTATCGTCATGATCGTGCCTCTGGGTAGTAATAACCGGCGGTCGTGTTGGCAGCCGCCAAAAGCTGCACTGTTACAAACGTCTCCGGATGGAAAATATTTAACCAGCCGGTACCCGGGGCTGCCTTCATTATCTTGCTCATCGCTCAACGGGGAGCTGGTTTGGACATTTGTCGGGATTGACGCTGCGCTGGCGGTGAAAGGGCCCGTATGGCAAGGGGTTGGGGCGCGCCGGCCGTTCTGGCGCCGGGGCTTTTCCGTGGCGTTCGCTTGTGCTGTTGAGCGGTATTCGAGGAAATCTTGCCAGAAAACTTCGATTTCTTGTTATCCCATCTCCGGCGGAGTGGCTCCGGCGGTCAGGCGTGAGGTGAGCCGTGTTGGCAAAACATCGGTCCGATGAAACAGGAGAAGTACTAATGGACTTGAAGTAGAATAAATATTCTATATAGTATCGTCATGGCATTTATATTCCGCTTTTTGTGCAGTATGCCCCGATACTCAGACCTGGTGGAAAGGACAATAAGATGAAAATAGCCCTCGACCCTTACATGCACCGTCACCTGTCGCTGCCCGAGATCT
>NZ_BMLT01000026.1 GCF_014645375.1 Marinobacterium nitratireducens | reverse complement strand
TCGACCCAGGGGGCGTAGACGAAGATCTCGAACGCCGGCCGCGGTTCCGGAGCGAAGGGCAGGCTGCGGGTGTCGAGCTTGAACGACAGGTAGCCCTTCTCGCGTTCGCCGTCGGTCTGGTAGAAGTTGGTGCGCAGCATGGCCTGGATGACGCCAAGGTAATGCCGCAGGATGCGGTCCTCGTCGAGGTTGTCGACCTGTTCCAGCGCCGCTTCGATGGCGGCGCTCCGGCTGGCCTGGATGGCCTCACGGTCGCCTTCGAACGCCGGGTCGAAGCGTGTGACGAAGAGTTCGCAGAGCTGGCGGCTCAGCTGCGGGTTGCGGCCGAGCGCCTGCTCGATGTAGTGCTGGCTGAAGGGGACACCGAGCTGCTGCAGGTATTTGCTGACGGCGCGCAGCAGAGTGACATCGCGGTAGGCAAGGCCCGCGCGCAGTACCAGCTGGTGAAAGCGATCGTCTTCGAGTTCGCCGCCATAGGTGCGGGTAAAGCTCTGCTGGAACTGGTCGAGCACAGCTGAGCGCTGCAGATCGAGCTCGGGGTCGCAGGCCAGCTGGAAGTCGAGAATCCAGGCCGGGATCTCGTCGACTCCACCGCTACGCAGTTGGTACGGCACGGCGGTCAGAACCCGCACGCCCAGGTGTTCCAGGATAGGCAGCACGTCGGACAGTGTCATGTCACGACCGCGCCCCAGTACCCGCAGGCGCAGTTTCCCCGCGGCCTCGGACGTCAGGCGGGTCGCCAGCGGGCGGGCATCGTCGAGTGCGGCCAGCTGGCGGATGTCCTCGGCCGCGATTTCGGCCGGGGTGGCCTCATGGTAGGCGACCGGCAGACGCGCGCCGAAACGCCGCAACAGGTCGTTGGCGCGGGACTCGTCGAAGCGCCGCAGCAGGGCCTGGTGGAATCTGTCCTGCCAGCTTTCCATGGCGTCGAGCACCAGCGCCTGAAGCTGCTCCCGGTCCCAGTGCACCTGGCGGGCGTGACGGCAGTGGATGCAGAACTCGATCAATGCCAGCGGGTCCTCCGACAGCCGGACGCTGAAGTCGGCGCTGTAGCCGCCCAGCTGGCGCAGCAGAATCGTCTGAACCGCGATGCGCAGACCGGTGTGGTACTGGTCGCGCGGCACCAGCATCAGAACCTTGATAAAACGGTCATGGGCATCCGGGCGCAGGAAGAGACCGAGACGCCGCCGTTCCACCGCATCGAGCATGCCGAAGACGCTGTCGCGAAGCTGGTCGAAATCGCTCTGCAGCATCTCGTCGCGCGGATAGTTGAACAGCAGGTGGCGCAGCGCCTTGTAACTGTGGCTGTCGTGCGGCAGCCCGGACTCCCCGAGCAGGCGCTCGACGTGGCGCCGGATCAGTGGGATGCCGCTGACCGGGGTGTCGTACGCCTTGCTGGAGTACAGGCCGAAGAAACGCCATTCGCCGATCAGACGTCCGTCGTCGTCGAAGTTCTTGACGCCGATGTAATCGAGGTGGCGGCTCTGCTGCACCGTAGACAGAGTGGTGGAGCGGGTCAGAACCAGGCGCTTCGGCTCGCGCAGCAGCCTGCTCTGGGAGGCGTCCAGCAGAATCTGGCGCTGTGTCTCGGAGATGGGTTCCCGGAAGCAGCCGAGGCCCGAGTGATCCCGATAGTGCAGTGCCAGGCAGCCGTCTCTGTCCTCAACGTCGTAATAGCGAAAACCGACGAAGAGGAAGTTCTCGTCGGCCAGCCAGCGCAGAAAGGCGACGGTTTCGGCATCGGCGTCGGATGCCATCTCGCAGCCGCGGGCGGCCTCCTCGAGGCAGGTCAGCATCGGCTGCCAGTCGGCGACGGCGCTGCAAACGTCCTCAAGGACCCGTGCCAGGTCCTGGCGCAGGGTGTCGAGGGCCGTCTGATCGGCCTGTCTGTCGATTTCGAAGCGCACCAGGACTTCGTCTCGGGTACCGGGCGTCTGCTGCGGGCAGAGTTCGAGCAGTCGTCCCTGGTCGTCCCTGCGCACGTGCAGCACCGGGTAGGCCTGATGGTGGACGCGGATGCCATGACGGCCGAGCTCCGCCAGGCAGCTGGCGGCGATAAAGGGGCGGTCGTCCATCAGGATCTCGATGATGCTGTGGTGGCAGTGCCAGTCGAGGGAGTCGGTATTGAAAACGACGACCTGTACCTCTTCCCGGCGGTGCTGCAGGTGCTGCCAGCTGGCGTTCAGGGCGCCATAGAGGTCGCCTGGCGGCAACTGTGCATCCGATAGCTGATGGCGAAAACAGGCATTCAGCAACTGCCGCAGCCTGCCGGCCTCCGTGGCCGTGTGCAGGCGGCTGATCAGGGCTTCGGTGTCGGCCGCGGAGGCGGCATTGAGGCGTGGACTGGCAACGATCGGTGACGTATCCATCGGTTTTTTCGGCTTCTTATGCTCGGTGGATGGGAAACTGGATTCATTATCCGCAAAGCCCCGAGAGCCCGACACCGGGTTAATTTTGTCCAGGCGACCCCGATTTTCGCCCTGCTGCCATCGAGGCACCGCTTTGGGGTGTTTTGTCGTCCGCAGGCGTTATGATGCGAGGCCTCGGGTCTGAGCCGATGCTCAGACTGGCGAAAGCCGGATCCGGAATAAGCTGTGGCGGGCTAATCTTGTGGCAGGGCAGCGGGTCCTTTTTCCCGGGTCGCGTCCTGGTGTTTACTGATAACGGGTAGCTGTCAACTGTGAGCTCTCTTCCCAAAAGAACCCAGCGGCTGGGTTTTGTGCTGATGCCGGGCTTTTCCCTTACCGGGTTCTCCTGCGCGGTGGAGGCATTGCAGACCGCGAACAGCCTCAGTGGCCAGGCCTTGTACGAGGTGACGCTGATCGGTGTCGGAGATGAGGCGCTGGTGCGCAGCAGCAGCGGCGCCGAGGTGCGGGCCGAGTGCCACGTCGACAAGGTGCCGATGCTCGACGCGCTTTTCATCTGCGGCCCTTCGGCGCTGTCGCGCAACGGGCAGGAGAAGCTGACGCCCTGGCTCAAGCGCTGGGCACGCAGCATCCGCACCCTTGGCGGCATCGGCACCGGAGCCTACCTGCTGGCCCGGGCCGGGTTGCTCGACGGCTATCGCGCGACCATCCACTGGCTCGACATGGCGGCGTTGCGGGACGAGTTTCCCCGCGTGCAGGCCACCGGCAACCTGTTCGAGACCGACCGTGATCGCTATACCTGTGGTGGCGGCACCGCGGCGATGGACATGATGCTGTTCCTGATCGGCCGCGAACACGGCATGGAGCTGGCCTCGAGTCTGTCGGAGCAGTTCGTCTGCGAGCGCATTCGCCCCAGCGACGAGGCGCAACGGGTGCCGCTCAAGGCCCGTCTGGGCACCCGGCAGCCGAGTCTGATCGAGGCGGTGACGCTGATGGAGGCGAATATCGAGGAGCCGCTGAGCACCGATGACCTGGCCCATCATGTCGGCGTCTCGCGCCGCCACCTGGAGCGGCTCTTCAAGCAGCACCTGCAGACGGTGCCGTCCCAGTACTACCTGGAGTTGCGTCTCGACCGCGCCCGCACGCTGCTGCGTACCGATGACAGGCCCATCCTGCAGGTCGGCCTGATGTGTGGCTTTTCCAGCGCCTCCTACTTCAGTACCGCCTACCGCAACCACTTTGGCCTGACACCGCGGCAGGAGCGGCGCAACGCCCAGCCTGCCGGCGAACTGCAGCCGAGTTACGGCCGTTCCTTCGAACGTTAGTGGGATCGGCGCCCCGCCGTATACATCATAGGCGCTGAGGGTATTCGCAGGGGGAAGTGCCCTTACGTTTGGGTGCGCCGCTCCCACGATAATGCCCGTCACCCGTCACCCGTCACCCGTCACCCGTCACCCGTCCGGGGTCAGGCGTCACCTTATCGAAAAACCATGTCCGATGGACGAAAAAGCCCTGCCCTCGATTTTGTTAAGGTGCTGTGACTCGGGTGACGGCCGGCGACGGGCCCCCGTGGCGGTGCCGGCTCGCCGGCACCGACAACAATAATCCGAAAACGACGCGGGAATTGACGATGAAAGTTTCCAAATTGCTCTGCGGCGCCCTGGCGCTGGTCGGCCTGGCAGCGAGCCCGGTCTGGGCCAAGGACTGGACCTCGGTGCGCATCGGCAGCGAAGGCGCTTATCCTCCGTTCAACTACTTCAATGCCAACGGCGAGCTCATCGGTTTCGATATCGATATCGGCCGCGCCCTGTGCGAAAAAATGGCGGTGGAGTGCACCTTCGTCTCACAGGACTGGGACGGCATGATTCCGGCGCTGATGGCCGGCAAGTACGATGTCATTCTGGCGTCGATGTCGATCACGGAAGAGCGCAAGCAGCAGGTGGCCTTCACCGATCCCTACTACAAGGCGGCACTGACGTTCGTCGGCCCCGCCGACAGCGACATCACCGATACCAGCCCTGAAGCCCTCGAAGACCTCTCTATCGGCGCCCTCAGCGCTTCGACCCAGGCCGCGTTCCTGCAGACCACCTATCCCGAGTCCGACGTGCGCCTGTATCGTAGCCAGGACGAGGTGAACCTCGACCTGATCAACGGTCGGCTGGACCTCCAGGTCAGCGATCTGCTGCCGATGCTCGACTGGGTCAGCAACAGCGAGGACGGCAAGTGCTGCAAGCTGGTCGGCGAGCCGGTGATGGATCCGCAGTACGCCGGCGAAGGCACCGGCATGGCGGTGCGCCAGGAGGACGAGGAGCTGCGTCGCAAGCTCAACGAGGCCCTGGCCGCGATCGTTGCCGATGGTACCTACCAGCAGATCAACGACAAGTACTTCCCGATCAATATCTACGACATGAAGTAGACCCCCGCCGCCCGGGGCGGCGTTCGCCGGCCCCGGCACCTCTCGATAATAATAAGGACAACAAGGAACTACCGATGAAATTCGCAACCTGGCTTGCGGGCGCAGCTGTCGCTGCCGCCCTCGTCTCAACTGCTGTTCCGGCAAAGGACTGGAACGAAATCCGAATCGGCAGCGAAGGCGCCTACCCGCCGTTCAATTCGATCAATTCCAGCGGTGAACTGGTCGGTTTCGATATCGATATCGGCAAGGCTCTGTGCGAGCAGATGCAGGCAAAGTGCAGCTTCGTCGCTCAGGACTGGGACGGCATCATTCCAGGCCTGCTCTCCGGCAAGTACGACGTCATCCTGGCGTCGATGTCGATCACCGAGGAGCGCAAGCAGCAGGTGGCGTTCAGCGCCCCCTACTACAAGGCGGCGATGACCTGGGTGGCGCGCACCGACGATGAAGCGCCAGAGGACTTCTCCCCCGAAGGACTGAACGGCAAGGTGCTGGGCGCCCAGAGCTCGACGCAGATGGCGGCCTACCTGCAGGCGGTGTACCCGAAGGCGGATCTGCGCCTCTACCGCACCCAGGACGAGGCCAACATGGACCTGGCCAACGGCCGCATCGACCTGATGGTGGGCGATCTGCTGCCGATGCTGGACTGGATCGAAGGCGGAGAGGACGCCAGATGCTGTCACATGGTCGGCGAGCCGATCACCGACAGCCGCTATGCCGGCGAGGGCACCGGAATGGCGCTGCGCCAGGAGGACGAGGCACTGCGGCGCAAGCTCGACCAGGCGCTGGCCGCCATCATCGCCGACGGCACCTACCAGGCGATCAACGACAAGTATTTCTCGATCAATATCTACGATCTGAAATAGGCGCCCCCAGGGCGTCGTTCAGAGGGGCTCCCCATGAACGAACTTTCTCTTCTCGGCCTGGGCGCCGATGGCTGGGGTGACGAGCTGCTCTCCGGGCTGCTGGTCACGGTTCAGCTGGCGGTGACGACGCTGCCGCTCGGCCTGCTGATCGGCTTCGCGATCGCCGGTGCGTCGCTGTCCGAGCAGCCCTGGCTGCGCCGCTTTGGCCGGGCTTACACCACGGCGGCCCGGGGCATTCCCGAGCTGCTGACGCTGTTCCTGGTCTACAACGGCATCGCCATGTTGCTCAACGCGGCCTGGCGCGCGCTGGACCCCGACGCCGGTTTCGTCGAGCTGAGCCCCTTCATCGCTGGCGTGATCGCGCTGAGCGTGGTGTTCGGCGCCTTTTCCGGCGAGGTCTTGCGCGGCGCCTTTCAGGCCCTGGATCAGGGGCAGATCGAGGCGGGGCAGGCGATGGGCCTGAGCCGGCTGGACCAGTTCCGTTTCATCAAACTGCCGCAGATCTGGCGCTTCGCGCTGCCGGGCCTTGGCAACCTCTGGGTCAACCTGATCAAGGATACGGCGCTGGTCTCGATCATTGCACTCAACGATCTGCTGCGCATGACCAATATTGCGGTCGGCGCGACCAAGCAGCCCTTCACCTTCTTTTTCGTCGCCTGCGCGGCGTACTGGATCCTCAGCATTCTGTCCGAACTGGTGCTGGCGGTGCTGGAAAAAAGGGCGAACCGCGGCGTGAGGAGGGCCTGAGGATGTTTGATTTCTATTTAGTCTCCGAGTGGGTTATCCCGTCGGAAACGGTGCTGGCGAAGCTGGAAAAGGGCGTCGTCCACAAAAGCAGCGGCGTGAGGAGGGCCTGAGATGCATCCTTTCAAAATGTTGTCTGAATACGGCCCGCTGCTGCTCGAGGGCGCCTGGCTGACGATCCAGCTGTCGGGGCTGGCGCTGCTGATCGGCGCGCTGCTGGCGATGCCGATGTCCGTGGCGCGCTGCTCGCCGAGAGCCTGGCTGTCTGTGCCGGTACGGATCTATATATCCTTCTTCCGCGGCACGCCGATGCTGGCGCAGCTGTTCCTGGTGTACTTCGGCGCCGGCCAGTTTCGTCACGAGCTGCAGGCCGTCGATCTCTGGTGGCTGTTCCGGGATCCCTTCTACTGCGCGCTGCTGACCTTCGTGCTCAACACCACCGCCTACCAGGCGGAGCTGCTGCGCGGTGGCATTCTCGGCGTGCCCCGCGGCGAGGTCGAGGCGGCCAGGGCCTACGGCATGTCCGCCTGGCTGCGCTATCGTCTGATCGTGATGCCGCACGCCTATCGCATCGCCTTTCCGGCGCTGGGCAACGAGGTGATCCTGCTGCTCAAGGGCAGCGCCATCGCCAGCGTCGTGACACTGTTCGACCTGATGGGTCAGACCCGGGCCATCTTCGCCAAGTCCTTTGATTTCTCGATCTATCTGTGGGCCGCGCTGCTGTACCTGCTGATCACCATGGTGATCGTGCGTATCTGGCGCTACCTGGAAAAACGCATTAATCCGCACCTGCAGCGTCGCGTGATCCAGGCCCCGAAGGCGGTCAAAACCGCCGTCACCGCTACGGAATAATGACTATGAATTCCTCTGTTCTGAACAACGAGCAAATGCAGGCGATCGAGGCTCCGCTGATCGCCCGCGATATCCACAAGTCGTTCGGCGACTTCGAGGTACTCAAGGGTATTTCCCTGACCTCGCGCCAGCATGACGTTACCGCCATCCTCGGTTCCAGCGGTTCCGGCAAGAGCACTTTCCTGCGCTGCCTGAACCTGCTCGAGGTGCCCGACGCCGGCGAACTCATCGTGCACGGCCAGCCGGTCCATATCAGGCACAATCGTCACGGAGAGGCGGTGCCGGTCGACGAGAAGCTTGTCGAGCGGATCCGGGCGCGCCTTGGGATGGTATTCCAGCAGTTCAACCTCTGGTCCCACATGACGGTGCTGGAAAACTGCATGATCGGCCCGCTGCGGGTGCTGAAGCAGCCGAAGGCGGAGGTGGAGGAACGTGCGCGCTACTACCTCAACAAGGTCGGGCTCGACAACCGGGTGGATCATTACCCGTCGCACCTGTCCGGCGGCCAGCAGCAACGCGCCGCCATCGCCCGCGCGCTGACCATGGAGCCCGACGTCATGCTGTTCGACGAGCCGACCTCTGCGCTCGATCCGGAGCTTGTCGGCGAGGTGCTGCTGGTGATGCGCAAGCTGGCGGAGGAGGGCCGCACCATGATCGTGGTCACCCACGAGATGGCCTTCGCCCGCGAGGTGTCATCCCATGTAATGTTCCTGCACCAGGGGCTGGTCGAGGAAGAGGGCGCGCCGGAGAAGCTTTTCAAGCAACAGGAATCCGAGCGCTTCCGCCAGTTTCTCAGCACCAATTTCTAAAGCGTTACGTGTTACGTGTTACGTGTTACGTGTTACGTGTTACGGGTTACGCGAAGTATCCGTAGGATGGGAGAAGCCGCAACGGCACTTCGCCGGCAATGCGCACCTGGGTTGATGCGGCGTAACCCATCATAGGTGCCGGAGACGTCCTGGAGTCTCTCGGCACGGAGGCGGTTACCCGTATGCTCTCAACTGATGGGTTCCACGGCGCCCGTGGATCGTGTCACCCGTCACGAAGTGACGACGTCAGCGCTTCGATCAGCGCACGTTCGCCGTCGTTGAAGCGCGACTGCGGGTTGTAGATCAGGTTGATGTCCGCTTCCGGCAGATCGGTGTAAGGGGGGAGCTGCCATAGCAACCCCTGCGCCAGCTGGTCGTGCACCAGGTGGACCGGCAGCGCGCCGATACCGATGCCGGCGACGACCATCCGGCACACCTCCTCCACGTTACTCGACGCTCCCCGCACCTGCTGGCCGATCGACGCCAGTGCCCGCATCGCGGTTACCGGCCCCATGTAGTCGCCGCCAAGCACGTCCGAGGTGAAGCCGACATAGGCTTCACCCCGCAGATCCTCCAGCTGAAGTCCCTCACGCCCGTACAGCCGGTGCGACCGGCTGCAGTAGATCGCATATTGCTCGCGGCCGATCCGTCGTTGCGCCAGCGGTGCTTTGACGTCGGTATCGCACAGGCCCAGCGTAACGGTGCTGTTTTCCACGGCCCGCACCACCTCCGCCGTGGTGGCGACCTCTATCGACAGCGAGACCCGGGGGTGCTGGCTGAAGAAGCGCTGCAACAGCGAATCGAAGTCGTCGCAGGCGATCTGGCTGATGCTGAGGATGCGCACATGGCCGCTGATATCGCTTTCGGCGTCGTGGATGAGGTCGGTGAGGCGCGAGACCTGGCGGTAGACCTGCATTGCCTCGTCATAGAGTTTCTGGCCCGCAGGGGTCAGCTCGAAATGTCCCGGTCGGCGGTCGATCAGGCGGCGGCCGACCGCATCTTCCAGGCGTTTCAGCGCGGCGCTGACCGTGGGTTGCTGCAGGCACAGACGCTCAGCCGCGCGGCTGATACTCCGGGCCTGAACGATGAACACCAGGGTGCGCAGCAGGTTCCAGTCAAGACGGGTGGCGAAGCGTTCGAGCTGGTCGTGGGGACTGTAGGGATCCGTCATGGCAACCTCGTACAGGTAACAGGAGTATAGATTATATCTATATCTAAAATTGTTAATAACATTTTTATCAATATAGACCGTTTTGCTACCGTCGATCTGTCCACAGGGTAAGGTGCCCTGCCACCAGAGACGGAAGACGATGAGCAGCACTGTTTTGTATTTTGACGCCCGCAAACTCTCCGAGAACGTGCGATACCTGAAGCGGCTATGCGCTGTCCGGGGCGTGACCCTCGCCACGGTGGTCAAGGCGGGCTGCGGCTGGGATGCGCTGGTTCGGGCGGTGCTGGAGGGCGGCTGTGACATGCTGGCCGATTCGCGGCTGGAGAATCTTGCCGGGCTGCCGGACGCAGGTCCGCAGGTGCCGCGCATGCTGCTGCGATTGCCGGCACCGTCCGAGGCGGAGGCGGTGGTACGGCTGTCCGAGATCAGTCTGAACTCGGAATATGCTGCCCTTGCAGCGCTCAATGCGGCGGCGCAACGGCTGGGTCGACGCCACCGGGTGTTACTGATGGTCGAGATGGGTGACCGGCGTGAAGGCGTAGCGCCGGCGGCGCTGCCGTCACTGGTAGAAAGGATTCGGCGGCTGCCGGCCCTGGAAGTGGCCGGTATTGGCACCAATCTCGGCTGTCTTGGCGGTATTCGCACAACGGCGGACAAGCTGACGGAACTGGTCGGGCTGGCGGCGCGGCTCGAAGCGCAGCTGGGCCGTCCGCTGCAGTATGTGTCCGGCGGCAATTCGGGTGCGCTCCCGCTGTTACTCGAAGGGCGGCTTCCGGCCGGCATCAACCACCTGCGGGTCGGCTTCGCCATGCTGCTGGGTCGCGATCCCTACACCGACGCCCCGCTGCCGGGACTGCACACTGACGTGTTCTCACTGGAGGCGGAGTTGATCGAGGTGGGGACCAAACAGTCGCTGCCCCATGGCGAGATCGTGCTCGATGCCTTCGGGCAAGTGCCCAGTTTCGAGGACCGGGGCGAGCAGTTGCGCGGCATCCTGGGCCTCGGGCGGCTGGATACCGATTGCGCAACGCTGCGCCCGGAAGACGGGCGGGTCGGTCTTATCGGCGCTTCGTCGGATCACCTGGTGGTCGACCTCACGGCCACAGCGGAATATCAGGTCGGCGACCGATTGCGTTTCGCGCCGGGTTACGGTGCGCTGGTGCAGGCCATGCTCTCGCCTTACGTCGAAAAGCGCAGTGTCACTCGGATGCCTTTATCCGCCCGATCGCCGTCTCGAGTTTCGCCAGCCCTTCGCTGATATCCCCCTGCGGCATGATCAGCGATGGTGTGAAACGCAGCACGTTGGGTCCCGCCATCAGCAGAAGCACGCCCTGTTCACGGGCCGCAGCAAGGAACTGACCGGCCTGGCCGTGCCAGGATTCGACGAGTTCGGCGCCGATCAGCAGGCCCTTGCCACGAATTTCGCGAAAGATACGCTGCCGGCTGTTGATCTGCCGCAGACCCTCGACAAGCTGGTCATGCCGTTCGCCGACTCCGACCAGCAGTTGCGGGTCGCTGATCAGCTCAAGCGCCCTGCCGGCCACGGCACAGCCGAGCGGGTTGCCGCCGAAGGTACTGCCGTGGGCACCAAAGCCGAAGCTTTCGGCGATATCGGCGCGGGTCAGCATGGCGCCGATCGGGAAGCCGCAGCCGAGTCCCTTGGCGCTGGTGAGAATATCGGGCGTGACGCCCATGGCCATGTACTCGTAGAGATGGCCGGTACGACCGGCGCCGGTCTGGATCTCGTCGTAGATCAGCAGCGCCTGATGGTCGTCGCACAGCTGCCGTACCTGCTGCGCGAACAGCGGATCCGCCGGTATCACACCGCCTTCGCCCTGTATGGGCTCCATCACCACCGCGCAGGTGCGCTCCGAGATGGCTTTCTTCAGTGCCCCGATATCGTTGTACGGCACATGGGTGACACCGCCGGGAACCGGTTCGAAGCCCTGGCGGTACTTCAGCTGGCCGCCGACCGTGACGGTGAACAGGGTGCGGCCGTGGAACGACTGTTCGAACGAGATGATCTCGAACTTGCCTTCGCCATGATGATCGTGACCGTATTTGCGCGCCAGCTTGAACGCCGCCTCATTGGCCTCGGCGCCGGAGTTGGCGAAGAATACCCGCTCGGCGAAGGTCTTTTGCGTCAGCTGCTGCGCCAGCTTCAGCGCCGGCTCGTTGGTGTAGACGTTGCTCAGGTGCCAGAGCTTGCGACCCTGGGTTTCCAGCGCCTCGACCAGTGCCGGGTGGCAGTGCCCGAGGGCGTTCACCGCGATGCCGCCGGCGAAGTCGATGTATTCGCGTCCCTCCTGGTCCCAGAGTCGCGAGCCTTCGCCGCGTACCGGCACGATGGCCTGCGGGTTGTAGTTGGGCACCATCACCTCGTCGAAGGTCTCGCGGCCGACCTGTCCTGTACTCATAGGTTCCTCCTGAAGTAAGCAACGGCGATTTATCCAATGCCGGAGCAAACGCGGGCGTATTCGCCGGCGAATTCAACATTATCCCGTTACGCGTAACCTGTCACCCGTCACCCGTCACCCGTTCTTTCTACAGGTACTGCAGGTTGTTCAGTTCGCGCACCGCCACCGACAGCATCGGCAGGTCCGGTCGCTCATGGGCCTGGATTTCGCCGTAGAGCTGGCGCAGCTGCGCCAGTATCGGTGCGCTGGCGGTCTTCCAGCTCTCGAGCCGGTCGTCCAGGGTCTCGCCCTCGCAGCGGCCGCCGATTACCGCCAGGCAGGCGCGCACCAGCGCCGAGTCGACGTCGCGCGTCAGCGCACTCCGGGCCTTGCGCTGCCAGAGGTCCTGCTTCGGTAGCGCTGCTATCAGACGGCGCAGGGGACCGAGCTCGAGGTAATGGTCGACGGCAAAGTAGACATGGCGGGCGGTGTCATTGTCCTGTCCGCTATCCTGCGCCAGCTCGATGATTTCCAGTCCCTTGGACAGCTCCCTCAGGCTTGCCAGGCGCTCTGCCAGCGCCTGGGACAGGCCTGCGCTCTGCAGCGCCTGGCATTCCTGCCGGCAGGCCTGTTGCTCGGACGGGTCGCGGAACTCCTGCAGCGACGCGGTCATCTCGGGTATATGGTGACCGTAGCGCTGGCGCAGCTGTGAGATGGAGATCTGATTGCCGTGGCGATGCAGCAACCAGAGCACGATGCGCTCGAGCTGGGCGTGGATATGCAGCAGCTGCTGCCGGAACAGGGTGTCGTCGAGACGGGTCTCGCAGGTTTCGAGCTCCTGCCACAGCGAGGAGACATCCAGCAGATCGCGGGCCAGATACCAGGCCCGAACCGCTTCGAGGGCGTTGCAGTGAACCTCGCCCATGACATAGCTGATGAAGGTCGAGCCCATGCGGTTGCACAGCAGATTGGTCAGGTGGGTGGCCAGCACCTCGGCATGCAGCGGGTGCTGCTGCAGGGCGGTTCCAAAGCGGTCGCAGACCGCACTCGGGAAGTAGCTGTACAGCTCCTCGGCGAGGTCCTGGTCCTCGCCGACACCGGCGGCGACCAGCTGATCGCACAGCCACAGCTTGCTGTAGGCCAGCAGAACGGCGATTTCCGGCCGGCTAAGCCCCTGACCGTTGCGGACCAGTTCCGCGCACTGTTCTTCGCCGGGCAGGTATTCCAGTTCGCGATCGAGGCGGCCGGCCTTTTCCAGGTCCTGCATCAGGCGACGGTGATCGTTGATGCGCATGGTGCTCACCAGCATCGCGGTGCTGAGGATCTGGCTCTGGCCGTAGTTGTGGCGCAGCACCAGCCGCGCCACCTCGTCGGTCAT
>NZ_BMLT01000025.1 GCF_014645375.1 Marinobacterium nitratireducens | reverse complement strand
CACCAAGCGTGACGAAGTCGAGCGTGGCCAGGTTCTGGCCAAGCCGGGCTCCATCACTCCGCATACTCAGTTCGAAGGCGAAGTCTACGTGCTGAGCAAGGAAGAAGGCGGCCGTCACACCCCGTTCTTCAAGGGCTACCGTCCGCAGTTCTACTTCCGTACCACCGACATCACCGGTGCTTGTGAGCTGCCGGAAGGCGTCGAGATGGTCATGCCGGGCGACAACGTCCAGATGACCGTTACCCTGATCAACCCGATCGCCATGGAAGAAGGTCTGCGCTTCGCAATCCGCGAAGGCGGCCGTACCGTTGGCGCCGGCGTGGTATCCAAAATTATTGCATAAACAGTAATTTGGGTATTGCATGCCCGCAGGGGCGCGCCTATAATACGCGTCCCTGTTAAGCAGTAGGCCAGTGGCTCAATTGGCAGAGCAGCGGTCTCCAAAACCGCAGGTTGGGGGTTCGAGTCCCTCCTGGCCTGCCATCTTCAGTCGAAGATGGCGTCAAAACTAGCGCAAGCTTGTCTTAGCTGAGGCTACAATAGTGAACTCTAAAGCAGTCCCCGAAGAATCAAAATTCGATGGCCTTAAGTGGCTCGTCGTCGTGCTGATCGTCGCGGCTGGGGTAGTTGGTAACTCGATCTATTCTGAACAGTCGCTGTTCTATCGTGTGGTCGCGCTGGTAGTGCTGGCTTTGGCGGCGGGTTTTGTTGCGCTGACAACTGCAAAGGGTAAGGCGTTCTTCAATCTGTTCAAGGAAGCCAAGACCGAAATCCGCAAGGTGGTCTGGCCGACGCGTCAGGAAACGCTGCAGACCACGCTGATGGTTGTGGTTGTGGTGTTGATCGTTGGATTGTTGCTCTGGGGATTGGATTCCCTGCTGGGCTGGATCGTTTCAAGCGTAATCGGTTAAGAGGTTTTTCGGTATGGCAATGCGTTGGTATGTCGTGCATGCGTACTCCGGTTACGAGAAGCGTGTGATGAATTCGCTGAAGGATCGCATCGAGCTCTACGGCATGCAGGATAAGTTCGGCGACGTGCTTGTTCCGACCGAAGAAGTGGTCGAGATCCGTGACGGCAAAAAGCGCAAGTCCGAGCGCAAGTTCTACCCCGGCTACGTGCTGGTGCAGATCGATATGGACGATGACGCGTGGCACCTGGTCAAGGATACGCCGCGTGTACTGGGTTTCATCGGCGGAACCGCCGACAAGCCGGCGCCGATCACCGAGAAAGAGGCGGCGGAAATTCTGCGTCGCGTCGAGAGCGGCGTCGACAAGCCGCGGCCGAAGACAGTCTTCGAGCCGGGCGAAATGGTACGTGTTGTGGATGGTCCCTTCGCCGACTTCAATGGCGTGGTCGAAGAGGTCAACTACGAGAAGAACAAGCTTCAGGTGGCGGTGCTGATCTTCGGTCGCTCCACCCCTGTCGAGCTGGAATTCGGGCAGGTCGAAAAGGCCTGACTGTCCGAATCGGAATTTGGATCACCCTGGTCGCTTTTTGAGGTGGCCGGGGTTTTCCATTGTCATGAATGGGGAGCCGAAAGGCGTTTGCACCCAGAAGGAGTAGCTTAATGGCTAAGAAAATCAATGCTTATATCAAGCTGCAGGTAAAGGCAGGTCAGGCTAACCCGTCTCCGCCTGTAGGTCCTGCGCTGGGTCAGCACGGCGTTAACATCATGGAATTCTGCAAGGCGTTCAACGCTGCGACCCAGGGTATCGAACCCGGTCTGCCGACTCCGGTTGTTATCACCGTTTACAGCGACCGTAGCTTCACTTTTATCACCAAGACCCCTCCGGCGTCCATCCTGCTGAAAAAAGCAGCCGGTATCAAGAGCGGCTCCAGCCGTCCGAATACCGAGAAGGTCGGCACCGTAACACGTGCCCAGCTGGAAGAGATCGCGACCACCAAGATGCCGGACCTGACTGCCGGTGACATGGATGCGGCCGTGCGCACCATCGCGGGTTCTGCCCGTGCCATGGGTCTGAAAGTGGAGGGTGAGGAATAATGGCTAAGCTGACCAAACGCCAGAAGGCGATCCGCGAAAAGGTCGAAAGCACCAAGCTGTACGCTATCGACGAAGCGGTTGCGCTGCTCGCCGAGCTGTCCACCGTGAAGTTCAAGGAATCCGTCGACGTGGCCGTCAACCTGGGTGTTGATCCGCGTAAATCCGACCAGGTCGTTCGTGGTTCCACCGTGCTGCCGCACGGTACCGGCAAGACCGTGCGCGTTGCCGTTTTCGCCCAGGGCGAAAACGCCGAGAAGGCCAAGGCTGCCGGCGCTGATGTCGTAGGTTTCGAAGATCTGGCCGAGTCCATCAAGGGCGGCGACCTGGATTTCGGTGTCGTTATCGCGACTCCGGACGCCATGCGTGTCGTCGGTCAGCTGGGTCAGGTGCTGGGTCCGCGCGGCCTGATGCCGAACCCGAAAGTCGGCACCGTTACCGCCGACGTCGAGACCGCGGTCAAGAACGCCAAGGCCGGTCAGGCACGCTTCCGTACCGACAAGAACGGTATCATTCACGCAGGTGTCGGCCAGGTCGGCTTCGACGCCAATGCTGTGAAGGAAAACATCGAAGCGCTGATCGCCGATCTGAAGAAGCTGAAGCCGGCTTCTGCCAAGGGCGTTTACGTTAAGAAAGTGACCCTGTCCACTACCATGGGCCCGGGTCTGGCGATCGATCAGGGCACCCTGAGCGCTTAATTCGCCAAATTAAGGTTTTTTGAGGGTCTTCGTGACCTCTGAGACAGAGACGAAGGCCGTCAAAGACCGCAGGTGCTGCGCCTGATATCAGTTTGTAGTCGGTTAGGGCGCATCTTAATGGGACAACCAGCCTGCGCAGACGGTGAGATTCAGACCTTGGATCTATACCACCGTACTCAAGCCCCGCTCCGGTGGGGTGGTTGGTAAATAGTCGAAAGACTCAATCCAGGAGTAAATCGTGGCATTAGGACTCGAAGACAAGAAGGCGATCGTCGCCGAAGTCCAGCAGGCCGCTGCCAGTGCTCTGTCCGCCGTCGTGGCGGATTCTCGCGGTGTTACCGTTGAGAAAATGACAGAGCTGCGCAAGCAGGCGCGCGAGAACGGTGTGTGGCTGAAAGTCGTCCGCAACACCCTTGCTCGCCGTGCGGTCGAAGGGACTGCCTACGAGTGTCTGAACGACACTTTCGTCGGCCCGACCATCATTGCATTCTCGCAGGAACATCCGGGTGCCGGCGCGCGCATCCTGAAGTCCTTCGCGAAGGACAATGACAAGTTCGAGCTGAAGGCAGCCGCTTTCGAAGGCGCTGTGGTGGACATTTCGGTGTTGGCAAGCCTGCCGACATACGACGAAGCACTGGCGAAGCTGATGAGCTGCATGAAAGAAGCAGCTGCCGGCAAGCTGGTACGCACCATCGCCGCTGTACGCGACCAGAAAGAACAGGAAGCCGCCTGATTACATTCAGGTGCTTTTTTGAACGATTTAACGAGCATTCGCTCCAGATTATCAGGAACTGAATCATGTCTCTGACCAAAGAAGATATCATCAACGCCATCGCTGAAATGTCCGTAATGGACGTTGTTGAACTGGTTTCCGCAATGGAAGAGAAGTTCGGCGTTTCCGCCGCTGCTGCTGTTGTTGCTGGCCCGGCTGCCGAAGGCGCTGCCGCTGCTGAAGAACAGACCGAGTTCGACGTTGTTCTGACCTCCGCTGGCGAGAAGAAAGTCAACGTTATCAAGGCCGTTCGTGCCGCTACCGGCCTGGGCCTGAAAGAAGCCAAGGAACTGGTTGACGGCGCTCCGTCCACCGTTAAGGAAGGCCTGAGCAAAGACGACGCTGAAGAGCTGAAGAAGGCTCTGGAAGAAGCTGGCGCTGGCGTCGAGCTGAAGTAAGGCGTCTATGCATTCGAGCGGCATAGCGCTGTTCAAAGATGCAATGGCTGGTGGCAGATTGCCACCGGCCTTTTTCTGTTATTTGTAGATAGTGAGCGCTGCTTTTGCGGAAAGCGATGTCCGTCATCGACATTGTTTTCCGCAAAGGCTGTAAAAGGCTGGTAAATAGCGGTGATACAGACCGGAAGCCCCCCTTCTGGACTGCTTCGCAACTTGGTGCACAAGCTGGGGAACACTGATGGCTTATTCATATACTGAGAAGAAACGCATCCGCAAGGACTTTGGCAAACTGCCGCAAGTCATGGATGTGCCTTACCTGCTGGCTATCCAGCTCGACTCCTACCGTCGTTTCCTGCAGTTCGGTGGCGACGCGGTCGAGCGTCGTGAGGAAGGCCTGCACGCTGCATTCAATTCCGTCTTCCCGATTCAGTCCTACTCCGGCAATGCTGCGCTGGAATACGTCGGCTACCGCCTCGGCGAGCCCGTATTCGATGTCAAAGAGTGTCAGATGCGGGGTATTACCTTCGCTGCACCGCTGCGCGTCAAAGTACGCCTGGTGATCTACGATCGCGACTCCAGCACCAAGGCGGTCAAGGACATCAAGGAGCAGGAAGTCTACATGGGCGAAATGCCGCTCATGACCGACAACGGCACCTTCGTCGTCAACGGCACCGAGCGTGTTATCGTCTCCCAGCTGCACCGTTCCCCGGGTGTCTTCTTCGACCACGACAAGGGCAAGACCCACTCGTCCGGCAAGCTGCTGTACTCCGCGCGTATCATTCCTTACCGCGGCTCCTGGCTGGACTTCGAATTCGACCCGAAGGACAACCTCTTCGTGCGTATCGACCGTCGCCGCAAACTGCCGGCGACCGTGCTGCTGCGCGCCCTCGGTTACCAGGCTGAGGAAATCCTCGAGATCTTCTTCGACAACACCAACTGGAGCCTCGGCGACGACAGCATCCGCATGGAGCTGGTGCCGGAGCGTCTGCGTGGTGAAACCATGTCGTTCGAGATCAAGGATCCGACCGGCGAAGTCGTGGTCGAGGCGGGCCGTCGTATCACCCCGCGTCACATCAAGAAGATGACCGACGCCGGCATGACCGAGCTCGAGGTGCCGATGGAATACGTGGCCGGCAAGGCCATGGCCAAGGATATCGTCGATCCTGCCACCGGTGAGCTGATCAGCCAGTGCAACGCCGAGATCACCGAAGATCTGATCGGCAAGCTGCGCCTGGCCGGCATCGACAGCTTCGAGACCCTGTACACCAACGACCTCGACTGCGGTTCCTTCGTCTCCGAGACGCTGCGCATCGACAACACCCGCAACCAGCTCGAAGCGCTGGTCGAGATCTATCGCATGATGCGCCCGGGCGAGCCGCCAACCAAGGAATCCGCCGAGGCACTGTTCGAGAACCTGTTCTTCACCGACGAGCGCTACGACCTGTCCGGCGTGGGCCGCATGAAGTTCAACCGCCGCCTGGGTCGCGACGAGCTGACAGGTCCCGGCGTGCTGGACAAGGAAGACATCCTCGAGGTCATGAAGACCCTGATCGATATCCGCAACGGCAACGGCGTTGTCGACGATATCGACCACCTGGGCAACCGCCGTATCCGTTCCGTGGGCGAAATGGCCGAGAACCAGTTCCGCGTCGGTCTGGTGCGTGTCGAGCGTGCCGTGCGCGAGCGTCTGTCCATGGCCGAGTCCGAGAACCTGATGCCGCAGGACCTGATCAACGCCAAGCCGGTCGCTGCCGCCATCAAAGAGTTCTTCGGTTCCAGCCAGCTGTCGCAGTTCATGGACCAGAACAACCCGCTGTCCGAGATCACCCACAAGCGCCGCGTATCGGCCCTGGGCCCGGGCGGTCTGACCCGTGAGCGCGCGGGCTTCGAGGTACGTGACGTACACCCGACTCACTACGGCCGCGTCTGCCCGATCGAGACCCCTGAAGGTCCGAACATCGGTCTGATCAACTCGCTCGCGGTTTACGCCCGCACCAACGACTACGGTTTCCTCGAGACACCGTACCGTCGCGTGGTTGACGGCCAGGTCACCGACGAAGTCGATTACCTGTCCGCAATCGAGGAAAACAAGTACGTCATCGCCCAGGCCTCCGCGGCGATGGACGAGAACAACCGCTTCGTCGACGACCTGGTGGCGGTACGTCACCTCAACGAATTCACCGTCATGTCGCCGGACAAGATCCAGTACATGGACGTGTCTCCGCGCCAGGTGGTATCCGTGGCGGCGTCGCTGATTCCGTTCCTCGAGCACGATGACGCCAACCGCGCCCTCATGGGCTCCAACATGCAGCGTCAGGCGGTGCCGACCCTGCGTGCCGACAAGCCGCTGGTCGGTACCGGCATGGAGCGCAACGTGGCCGCCGACTCCGGTGTCTGCGTGGTGGCCAAGCGCGGCGGTGAGATCGAATCCGTCGACGCCGGCCGTATCGTGGTCCGCGTGCGCGACGAAGAAGTTCAGGCGGGCGATGCCGGTGTCGACATCTACAACCTGACCAAGTACGTGCGTTCCAACCAGAACACCTGCATCAACCAGCGCCCGATCGTGCGCCCGGGCGATCAGGTCGCGCGCGGCGACATCATGGCCGACGGCCCGTCCGTCGACATGGGCGAGCTGGCGCTGGGTCAGAACATGCGCATCGCGTTCATGCCGTGGAACGGCTACAACTTCGAGGACTCCATCCTCATCTCCGAGCGCGTGGTGCAGGAAGACCGCTTCACCACCATCCACATTCAGGAACTGACCTGTGTGGCGCGTGACACCAAGCTGGGCCCGGAAGAGATCACCTCCGACATCCCCAACGTCGGCGAGTCCGCGCTGGCCAAGCTGGACGAGTCCGGTATCGTCCACATCGGCGCCGAGGTGGGCCCGGGCGACATCCTGGTGGGCAAGGTGACGCCGAAGGGCGAAACCCAGCTGACCCCGGAAGAGAAGCTGCTGCGCGCGATCTTCGGTGAGAAGGCGTCCGACGTGAAGGACACCTCGCTGCGCGTCAAGACCGGTACCGTCGGCAAGGTCATCGACGTTCAGGTCTTCACCCGTGACGGTGTGCAGAAGGACGAGCGTGCGCTGTCGATCGAGAAGAGCGAACTGAACGCCATCCGCAAGGACCTCAACGACGAATTCCGTATCGTCGAGCAGGCCACCTTCGAGCGTCTGGCGAAAGTGCTGGTCGGTCTGTCCGCCGAAGGCGGTGCCGGTCTTGGCAAGGGCCAGACCATCACCGAAGAGTTCCTCGCCGGTCTCAAGCACAGCGAATGGTTCAAGATCCGCGTCGCCGACGAAGCCGTCGCCGAGCAGCTCGAACTGGCACGCAAGCAGCTGGAAGAGCGTCGTGAAAACCTCGACAAGCGCTTCGAAGACAAGAAGCGCAAGCTGCAGACCGGTGACGATCTGGCGCCGGGCGTGCTGAAGATCGTCAAGGTCTACGTCGCCACCAAGCGTCGCGTCCAGCCGGGCGACAAGATGGCCGGTCGTCACGGTAACAAGGGTGTCATCTCCGTCATCATGCCGGTCGAGGACATGCCGTACGACGACAATGGCGAGCCGGTCGATATCGTACTGAACCCGCTGGGCGTACCGTCGCGTATGAACGTCGGTCAGATCCTCGAGACCCACATGGGCGCCGCCGCCAAGGGCCTCGGCCGTCGCATCAACGAGATGCTGGAAGTCGAGCGAGCCAAGGCCGAGAAGGCGAAGGAGGTCCGCGAATTCCTGACCGAGGTCTACAACGGTGACCACGGCGCCGGCATCGCCTGTCGCGTCGAGGACCTGGAGTCCTTCAGCGACGACGAGATCCTGACCCTGGCCGACAACCTCAAGGGCGGCGTACCGCTGGCGACCCCGGCCTTCGACGGCGCCAAGGAAGTCGAGCTCAAGGCGCTGCTGCGCCTGGCCGGTCTCGACGACAGCGGTCAGGTCGACCTGTTCGACGGCCGCAGCGGCGAGAAATTCGACCGCAAGGTCACCGTCGGCTACATGTACATGCTGAAGCTTAACCACCTGGTGGACGACAAGATGCACGCCCGTTCCACCGGTTCCTACAGCCTGGTCACCCAGCAGCCGCTGGGTGGTAAGGCGCAGTTCGGTGGTCAGCGCTTCGGTGAGATGGAGGTCTGGGCCCTGGAGGCGTACGGCGCTGCCTACACCCTGCAGGAAATGCTCACCGTCAAGTCCGATGACGTCAACGGCCGTACCAAGATGTACAAGAACATCGTTGACGGCGACCATCGGATGGAGCCGGGCATGCCCGAGTCCTTCAACGTGCTGATCAAGGAGATTCGTTCCCTCGGTATCGATATCGAGCTCGAGAACGACTAAGGGTTAACAGAATCATCCGGCGGGTACTGCGGGTACCCGCCCAAACCTCCGCGAGGGGCCACCGAATATGAAAGATTTGCTCAATCTCCTTAAAGCCCAGGGGCAGTCTGAAGAGTTCGACTCTATCAAGATCACCCTGGCGTCACCGGACATGATCCGTTCCTGGTCGTACGGCGAAGTCAAGAAGCCGGAAACCATCAACTACCGTACCTTCAAGCCGGAGCGCGAAGGCCTGTTCTGCGCCAAGATCTTCGGCCCGGTCAAGGACTACGAGTGCCTGTGCGGCAAGTACAAGCGCATGAAGCACCGCGGTGTCATCTGCGAGAAGTGCGGCGTCGAGGTCACCCTGGCCAAGGTCCGTCGTGACCGCATGGGTCACATCGAGCTGGCGAGCCCGGTTGCGCATATCTGGTTCCTGAAGTCGCTGCCGTCCCGTATCGGTCTGATGATGGATATGACGCTGCGCGATATCGAGCGCGTGCTGTACTTCGAATCCTTCGTCGTTATCGATCCGGGCATGACCACGCTCGAGCGCGGTCAGCTGCTGAACGACGAGCAGTACTTCGAAGCGCTGGAAGAGTTTGGCGACGATTTCGACGCCCGCATGGGTGCCGAAGCCGTGCAGGAACTGCTGCGCTCCATCGATCTGGAAGAGACCATCGGTCAGCTGCGCGAAGAGATCCCGGCGACCAACTCCGAAACCAAGATCAAGAAGCTCTCCAAGCGACTGAAGCTGATGGAGTCCTTCTACAAGTCCGGCAACGATCCGGCCTGGATGATCATGAGCGTGCTGCCGGTGCTGCCGCCGGATCTGCGTCCGCTGGTACCGCTGGACGGTGGCCGCTTCGCGACCTCCGATCTGAACGATCTGTACCGCCGCGTGATCAACCGTAACAACCGACTGAAGCGTCTGCTGGACCTCAACGCGCCGGACATCATCGTGCGCAACGAGAAGCGCATGCTGCAGGAAGCGGTCGACGCGCTGCTGGACAACGGTCGTCGCGGCCGTGCCATCACCGGTTCCAACAAGCGTCCGCTGAAGTCCCTGGCCGACATGATCAAGGGTAAGCAGGGTCGTTTCCGTCAGAACCTGCTCGGCAAGCGCGTCGACTACTCGGGCCGTTCCGTTATCGTGGTCGGTCCGTACCTGCGCCTGCACCAGTGCGGTCTGCCGAAGAAAATGGCGCTGGAGCTGTTCAAGCCGTTTATCTTCTCCAAGCTCGAGCTGCGTGGCTACGCCACCACCATCAAGGCCGCCAAGAAGATGGTCGAGCGCGAAGAGCCGCTGGTCTGGGATATCCTCGACGAAGTCATCCGCGAGCACCCGGTTCTGCTGAACCGTGCGCCGACGCTGCACCGTCTCGGTATCCAGGCGTTCGAGCCGGTGCTGATCGAAGGCAAGGCGATCCAGCTGCACCCGCTGGTCTGCGCCGCCTACAACGCCGACTTCGACGGTGACCAGATGGCGGTGCACGTACCGCTGACGCTGGAAGCCCAGCTCGAAGCCCGTGCGCTGATGATGTCGACCAACAACATTCTGTCGCCGGCCAACGGCGAGCCGATCATCGTGCCGTCCCAGGACGTGGTACTGGGCCTGTACTGGATGACCCGCGAGCGCGTCAACGCCCAGGGCGAAGGCATGGTGTTCTCGGACATCGAGGAAGTGGCGCGTGCCCACGGTGCCAAGCAGCTGGACCTGCAGGCCCGCATCAAGGTGCGTATCCACGAGGTGATCCGCGATATCGAGGGTAACGTCGAAGAGCGCACCGAGCTGAAGGACACCACCGCCGGTCGTGCGCTGCTGTTCGCCATCGTGCCGAAGGGGCTGCCGTTCTCGCTGGTCAACCAGGCGATGAAGAAGAAGGCGATCTCCAAGCTGCTGAACGAGGCGTACCGTCGCTGCGGTCTGAAGGATACCGTCATCTTCGCCGACCAGCTGATGTACACCGGTTTCCGCCATGCGACCATTTCCGGCTCCTCCATCGGCGTCAACGACTTCGTCATTCCGGACGAGAAGGTCCTGATCATCGACGAGGCGGAAGCCGAGGTGAAGGAAATCGAGCGCCAGTTCGCCGAGGGTCTCGTGACCCAGGGCGAGAAGTACAACAAGGTTATCGACATCTGGTCCCGCGCCAACGAGTTGCTGGCCAAGAAGATGATGGACAACCTCAAGACCGAGCCGGTCATCGACCGCGAAGGCAACGAGACCACGCAGGAGTCGTTCAACTCCGTCTACATGATGGCTGACTCCGGTGCCCGAGGCAGCGCGGCGCAGATTCGTCAGCTGGCCGGTATGCGTGGTCTGATGGCGAAGCCGGACGGCTCCATCATCGAGACCCCGATCGTGGCGAACTTCCGTGAAGGTCTGAACGTACTGCAGTACTTCATCTCGACCCACGGTGCCCGTAAGGGTCTGGCGGATACCGCACTGAAGACCGCGAACTCCGGTTACCTGACCCGTCGTCTGGTCGACGTGGCGCAGGACCTGGTTATCACCAACGACGACTGCGGCACCGAGAACGGTCTGCTGCTGACCCCGCTGATCGAAGGCGGCGACGTCGTGGTGCGCCTGGGCGATCGTGTCCTGGGTCGTGTCGTGGCGCAGGACGTGCTGGATCCGAGCGGCATGGAAACCCTGATCGAGGCCGGTACTCTGATCGACGAGGCCTGGGTACATCGCCTGGAGAACGAAGAGCGTTACTCCTCGATCGACGAGATCCTGGTGCGCTCGGCGATCACCTGTGACGAGACCCACGGCATCTGTTCCGCCTGCTACGGCCGTGATCTCGGCCGCGGCCATCGCGTCAATCGCGGTGAGGCGGTCGGTGTTATCGCTGCTCAGTCCATCGGTGAGCCGGGTACCCAGCTGACCATGCGTACCTTCCACATCGGTGGTGCGGCATCCCGGGCGGCGGCGGTCGACAGCGTTCAGGTCAAGAACGGCGGCGAAATCCGTCTGCACAACCTTAAGTTCGTCGAGCGTCTGGACGGCAACATCGTTGCGACCTCCCGTTCCGGCGAGCTGGGTGTAACCGACGAGCACGGCCGTGAGCGCGAGCGCTACAAGCTGCCGTACGGTGCCGTGATCAAGGTCAAGGACGGCTCCAAGGTCGATGCCGGCGATATCGTCGCCAACTGGGACCCGCATACCCACCCGATCGTCTCGGAAGGCGCCGGTCGCATCCAGTTCCACGGTATGGACGATGGCATCACCATCAAGCGCCAGACCGACGAGCTGACCGGTCTGTCGACCATCGAAGTACTGGAGCCGAAGGACCGTCCGCAGGCTGGCAAGGACATCCGTCCGATGATCAAGCTGGTCGACGAGAACGGCAACGACATGAAACACCCGGGTACCGAGCAGCCGGTTCAGTACCTGCTGCCGGCCAAGGCGATTCTGAACCTGGCCGACGGTGCTGCGGTGGCGGTCGGTGACATCCTGGCGCGTATTCCGCAGGAAGGCAGCGTCAACAAGGACATCACCGGTGGTCTGCCGCGTGTCGCCGACCTGTTCGAGGCGCGCAAGCCGAAGGAGTCCGCAATCCTGGCGGAAATCTCCGGTACCGTAACCTTCGGTCGCGAGACCAAGGGCAAGCGTCGCCTGGTGATCACCCCGAACGAGGGCGATCCGATCGAGATCATGATGCAGAAGTGGCGTAACCTGAACGTCTTCGAAGGCGAGCAGGTGGAGAAGGGCGAAGTCATCTCCGACGGCCCGTCCAACCCGCACGACATTCTGCGTATTCTGGGCGTCGGCGAACTGGCCAAGTACATCGTCGCCGAGATCCAGGACGTATACCGTCTGCAGGGCGTTTTGATCAACGACAAGCACATCGAGGTGATCGTTCGCCAGATGCTGCGCAAGGTCGAGATCATCAGCGGCGGCGACACTACCCTGATACCGGGCGAGCAGGTCGAGTTCAGCCAGGTGGCGGAAGAGAACGCCGCCATGGAAGCCGACGGCAAGATTCCGGCGAAGTTCGAACGGGTGCTGCTGGGTATTACCAAGGCATCCCTGGCCACCGAGTCCTTCATCTCCGCGGCCTCCTTCCAGGAGACCACCCGCGTACTGACCGAAGGTGCGGTGACCGGCAAGAAAGACTACCTGCGTGGTCTGAAAGAAAACGTGGTTGTTGGCCGACTGATTCCGGCCGGTACCGGTCTGGCGTATCACAGCGAGCGCAAGCGCAAGCGTGCCCAGACCGACACCGGAGCGGCTACCGTGAGTGCGGAAGAAGTGCAGCAGGCACTGACCGAAGCGCTGAACGCGTCGCTGTCGGACTCTGAGTGATCATTCGAAGAGTGAGAAGCTTGTAGAGTAAAGTTTGGTCAATAATTGACGATCGGGGCCGGAATTGATTAAAATTCCGGCCCCTTTGTGCTGGAACCTGGCGCTGGGCGGCCTACACTGCGTAGACCACAGGCATGTCGAGGTTCCGGCTTTTGGTGCTCATCCATTAAAGAACGTGGAGTTTGCTTAATGGCAACTATCAATCAGCTGGTACGTAAGCCGCGCAAACGTGCAGTTGAAAAAAGCGACGTACCGGCACTGCAGGCTTGCCCGCAGCGTCGTGGTGTCTGTACCCGTGTGTACACCACCACCCCGAAGAAGCCGAACTCAGCACTGCGCAAGGTTTGCCGTGTGCGTCTGACCAACGGCTACGAAGTCACCCAACGACCGTAAACAGGGTCGTTCGAAGTACGGTACCAAGCGTCCCAAGTCTTAATCGTCGTCAATACGGCGAGGCTTTGTAGCGCGATTCGCCCACGCGAATCCGGGCTGCCGGGCTAGACCGGACACGGTAAGAGTAAGGTCAGGTGAAACCGCTACGGCGGGATATCCTGAATCAACCTGAAGACCTTTTTTTGAATTGAGGGCTTATCAATGCCTAGAAGACGCGTAGCTGCGAAGCGCGAAATCCTGCCGGATCCGAAATTCGGTAACAAAACCCTGGCAAAATTCATCAACCACCTGATGGTCAGCGGCAAGAAGTCTGTCGCCGAGAAGATCGTTTACGGTGCTCTGGACAAGATCGAAGAGCGTACCAAGGGCGACCCGCTGGAAGTGTTTGAAAAAGCACTCGAGACCGTTCAGCCGATGGTTGAGGTGAAATCCCGCCGCGTAGGTGGTGCTACTTATCAGGTTCCTGTCGAAGTTCGCCCCTCCCGTCGTAACGCCCTGGCCATGCGCTGGCTGGTCGAGTACGCGCGCAAGCGTGGTGAGAAGTCCATGGCTCTGCGCCTGGCTGGTGAACTGATCGATGCTTCTGAAGGTCGTGGTGCCGCTGTCAAGAAACGTGAAGACGTGCACCGTATGGCCGAAGCCAACAAGGCTTTCGCTCACTATCGCTTCTAAACTTCAGAGGATAGAATCGTGGCTCGTAAAACACCTATCGCCCGTTACCGCAACATCGGTATCTGTGCGCACGTAGACGCCGGTAAGACTACCACTACCGAGCGTGTACTTTTCTACACCGGTCTTTCCCACAAGATCGGTGAGGTTCACGACGGTGCCGCTACCATGGACTGGATGGAGCAGGAGCAGGAGCGTGGTATCACCATCACCTCCGCTGCGACCACCTGTTTCTGGAGCGGGATGAACCAGCAGTTCGATGAGCACCGCGTCAACATCATCGACACCCCGGGGCACGTTGACTTCACCATCGAAGTAGAACGTTCCCTGCGTGTACTCGACGGTGCCGTCGTGGTTCTGTGCGCCTCTTCCGGCGTACAGCCGCAGACCGAAACCGTATGGCGTCAGGCCAACAAGTACGAAGTTCCCCGCATGGTGTTCGTCAACAAGATGGACCGTGCCGGTGCCGACTTCTTCATGGTCGTCGATCAGCTGAAAAAGCGCCTGGGCGCTACCCCCGTGCCGATCAACATGCCGATCGGTGCCGAAGACGAATTCAAGGGCGTCGTCGACCTGATCCGCATGAAGTCCATCATGTGGAACGAAGCCGACCAGGGTATGACCTACGATCTGGTCGACATCCCGGCTGACCTGCAGGCCAAGGCCGAAGAACTGCGCGAGCAGATGATCGAAGCCGCCGCCGAAGCGTCCGAAGAGCTGATGGACAAGTACCTCGAAGAGGGCGAGCTGTCCGAGGAAGAGATCAAGGCCGGCCTGCGTGCCCGCACCCTGAGCAACGAAGTCGTGCTGATGCTGGCCGGTTCCGCGTTCAAGAACAAGGGTGTCCAGGCCATGCTGGACGCCGTCGTCGAATACCTGCCGTCGCCGAAGGAAGTCAAGGCGATCGAAGGTACCCTGGACGACAAGGACGAAACCCCGGCGACCCGGGAAGCCGACGACGACGCACCGTTCGCCGCGCTGGCGTTCAAGATCGCGACCGACCCCTTCGTCGGTACCCTGACCTTCGTTCGCGTCTACTCCGGCGTTCTGAACTCCGGCGACAGCGTCTTCAACTCTGTCAAGCAGAAGAAAGAGCGTATCGGCCGTATGGTGCAGATGCACGCCAACAGCCGCGAAGAGATCAAGGAAGTCCGCGCCGGCGACATCGCCGCGATGATCGGTCTGAAGGACGTCACCACCGGTGACACCCTGTGCGACCTGGACAGCAAGATCATCCTCGAGCGCATGGAGTTCCCGGAGCCGGTTATCTCCGTGGCCGTCGAGCCGAAGTCCAAGGCGGACCAGGAAAAGATGGGTATCGCGCTGGGCAAGCTGGCCCAGGAAGACCCGTCCTTCCGCGTCGAGACCGACCAGGAGTCCGGCCAGACCATCATCTCCGGTATGGGTGAGCTGCACCTGGACATCATCGTCGACCGCATGCGTCGCGAGTTCAAGGTCGAGGCCAACATCGGCAAGCCGCAGGTGGCCTACCGTGAGAAGATCCGCAAGCCTGTCGAAGCGAACCACAAGTTCGCCCGTCAGTCCGGTGGTCGTGGTCAGTATGGTCACGTCGTTGTTGAGTTCAGCCCGTCCGACGAGGAAGGTCTGGAGTTCATCAACGAGATCGTAGGTGGTGCTATTCCGAAGGAATACATTCCGGCGATCCAGAAGGGTATCGAAGAACAGATGAAGAACGGCGTCATCGCGGGCTACCCGCTGATCGGCCTGAAAGCTCGTCTGTACGACGGTTCCTTCCACGAGGTTGACTCCAACGAGATGGCATTTAAAATCGCTGCTTCCCAGGCGTTGAAGAAGTACGCTCAGGAAGCCAGCCCGTGCCTGCTGGAGCCGATGATGAAAGTGGAAGTCGTGACTCCGGAAGAGTACATGGGCGATGTCATGGGCGACCTGAACCGTCGTCGTGGCCTCGTTCAGGGTATGGAAGACACAACCTCAGGTAAGGTCATCCGTGCTCAGGTGCCGCTGGGCGAAATGTTCGGTTATGCAACCGATCTGCGTTCCGCAACTCAGGGTCGTGCGACCTACTCGATGGAGTTTGATGACTACGCAGAAGCGCCGCAGAATATCGCTGACGCTGTCATCAACCAGAAATAATTACGCCTAATTGATCAAGAGGTAATCACTGTGGCTAAGCAATCATTTGAACGTAGCAAACCGCACGTTAACGTCGGCACCATCGGTCACGTT
>NZ_BMLT01000024.1 GCF_014645375.1 Marinobacterium nitratireducens | reverse complement strand
GCTTTTGTTTGCCCTATCCCGACAAGCGCCCACACGAATTACCTGATCAATCTGTTAAAGAGCGTGCTGAGCGAGACCGATGCGCTGGCCTTTCGTCTCAAGCGAGGCGCGCTGTTTTGCGTCTCTCAAAGCGAGGTGCATATTCTAGCAACCTCTCGTTCCGAGTCAACTCTTTTTTTTCAACTTCCGTCACCGTGGCGACTGTGAATCAGAGCTGCTTCGAAGGCCGGTCATTATCGTCATTTTCTTATGAAAATCAACAACTTGTTTCCAACCTTCCCGCTGGTCCCAACCGCCGTTTCCGGCTGTCTCCCCAAGCGAGGAGGCGAATTCTACAGCCATGAGCGGGAGAGTCAACAGCCATTGTAATAAAAACTCAAAAAAGCTCAAAACAGACAACTGCTGAACAACAAACAACCAATTCGAATAATAAGCCAAGCCTGAATAAAGGGATTCTGCCACCCGGTTAAAACCGGGTATCTGATGCCTTTAATTGCAATAACTGGGAGAAGGTATAGCCAGGGAAAGAAAAGAGCCCCCTCACCTCTCTTTAGCTTGGGGGCTGCTGAGCCGGAACCGATGACGGTGTGCGACAAAAGGCAGCCGGACTTCCGGCTGCCGGGCTGAGTCAGCGGCGGCTCATCTGGCGCACCGTGGACGGAGAATAGAAGCCATCGTCCTCCCCTTCGTAAAACTTGATCGGTTCGATATCCAGCTCGTTGAAGGCGTAGGTATCGTTTTGCAGATCGGCGTGCCAGTATCCCCGGATCACGGTCACCGGCTGGTCATAGGCGTTCAGCAGACTGGCGAAACCGGCTCGCCAGATCTCGCCGCGGCCGTCGTAGATATCGGTGGCTACCGCGGCCCAGCTATCCTCGTCGAGATAGAAGGTGCGCTTGCCGTATACATGGCGCGTACCTTCCTTCAAGGTCGCTTCGACCACCCAGACGCGGTGCAGCTCCCAGCGGGCGTAGTCGGGGTTGGGATGCCTCGGCGTGGCGATTGCTTTGATCTCGTCGTCGCCCTTCTTGGCCGCGACCAGCATCCCGTTGTTGTTGTACGGAATGTACATTTCTTTCTTGCCCACCAGCTTCCAGTCGAAACGGTCCGGCGCCCCGTTGTACATGAAAGAGTCGTCGTAGGTCGTCTGGCCGGCGAACTGGACGTGCGGCGTATCGTAGGCGATGGTCGGCGCCCTGCGCACGCGACGCTGCCCGGGAATGTACTGCCAAGCCTGCCGTGGCGACGACGCCGCATTCACCGGGTCGCGTACCAGTATCACCTCACCCTTGCGCCGCACCGGAAGCGAATACTCGAGCATCAGGTGGAAGGTGTCGCCACCGAAGCTGTCCAGGCTGCCTTTCGAGTTGTAGTAGGGATAGGTTTCCCAAAGGTCGCCGGCGCCAACGCTCCGGTCGCCATTTGGGTAGACCGTCAGGTACTGGTACTTTTTGAAGGCCCCTTCGCCGAGCCAGCGCAGGAGGTGATTCCAGATCGCCTCGTGACCATT
Source organism: Marinobacterium nitratireducens (assembly GCF_014645375.1). Lineage (GTDB taxonomy): Bacteria > Pseudomonadota > Gammaproteobacteria > Pseudomonadales > Balneatricaceae > Marinobacterium_A > Marinobacterium_A nitratireducens. The sequence continues at coordinate 15,380 of NZ_BMLT01000024.1, read as the reverse complement.
TTGCGGAATCGGGAACGGATAGCCGCCGTAGGCATTCGCGACCCCGTCGCCGCCACTGATAAGCTCGGCGCGGGTGGCATTGGCCCGGGTCTGGTCGTAGACGAACTGTGGCGCAGCGGCGGTGCGGTGGCTCGGATAGACCGGCATCCGGAAGGTATCGGGATACTTCTCGAACAGCGCCTTCTGGCCTACGGTCAGCCTGTCGCCATACTCCTTGTAGTTGCTGGCATCGATGACGAACAGCGGCTTTTCATCGGCGAAGGGGTCGATGCGCGGGCCGCCCGGCACGTATCCGGCCGGCGCCTTGGTCATGCCGCCGGTCCACTCCGGGATGCTGCCGTCGGCGTTACCGGCGCGTTCGGCGCCGACCGGGGTCAGTTCATTACCGAGCCTGGCCGCATCCTCGGTGGACACAAAAGCCAACGCGTGGCTGGACGCCACTGTCAGGGCCGTGAGGGCGAACGGCATGATCGATTTGCGGAATTTCATCGGTCTACTCCTTAGCAGCCTCGGGGGTCTGCCTGATTGTTATTGGAAGAGAGTTAGAAGCGGTATTTGTAGTAAAGGGAGAGGTAATCCCGGTCCGCATTGAGATGTGCGACCTCTAGCCGGCCTTGGTCTTCAAGGATGTCGTCGGGGTCGGTCAGGAACCAGTTGTAGCTGGCCCCGAAGCTGTGGCCGCCGGTATAGGTGAAATCCGCCTTCAGGCCTAGTACCTCGCTGCCTTCGGCAAAGGTGAAGGGTACCGACGAGACACCATTGAAATCGTTGCGGTAGGTGGCGCTGAGGTTCAGGTCCAGCCCATTGGCGATACCGTAATAGTCCGCCGACAGACGGCCGACGAAACCCGAGGCGCTGCGATCCCCGTCCAGCGCGCCCTTGGTGTCGTTGACGTCGATCCCGAGACCACGGGCAGTGGCGTCATCATCGATGTGCAACACCCTGTTGTGCCCTATCTCGGCCAGCAGTACGAGGTTGTCCCAGAGCGATGAGGCACCAAAGACGTGGGACACCGACACCTGCGCCTGCAGGGTGTCCGCCTCGCTGTAATAAAAAGCGGCCGGGTGCGCCAGCCGCACCGGCTGGCCATGGCGGTAGTTGAACTCGCCGCTGATATTGGTATCGCCGAACACCGTACCGAAGCTCATGCCGAGCAGCTCGATGTCCTCGAAATGCTCGAGCTCGATGCCCGGAGCACCGAGGAACTGGATGGCCGGCGTAAAGTCGTTGAAGCGCAGGTAGTACAAGCCGAATTCGGTATTGTTGAGCTGTTCGGCCAGGTAGCGCAACGCGACGCCATACTGGCCCGCGTCCGGCTCGTCCCGCCGTACGCGCAGGTTGGCCGGATCGAGCTCGATCGCATCCCCGTCCACCTCCTGGCCGATAACGTCCAGGACGTTGAAGTAGCTGCCGGGGGCGTCGATGCGGGTTTTCTCCCACTCGTACTGGAAATAGGCCCCCATCGAAACGCTGTCTGTCAGGTCGATCTCGCCGTAGACCTGGCCGATAGGCAGGAAAATATCTTTCAGTTCGACGCCCGGCGCGTTGGCCTTGGTGGCATCCAGCGGGCCCTGGGCTGAGGAGATGCCACCGTTGATGAACAGGCTCTCGCCCCAGTTGACCGCCTGGCGCCCGGCACGCAGGCTCAGCCTGCGGTCGCCGATATCGAAACCCTGGTAGAAAAAGGCGTCGAGCAGCTCGATATCGGACTCGTGCAGGTCGATGCCGTCCTGCTGATAGGGCTTGGGCGTACCCGTACCAAGCAGCGGGTTATGCTGTTCGGCCAGGGAATCATCGTTGTAGACGTCGTCGTACCAGCCTCGAACGCGCAGGAAGACGCCGCCGTTACCGTAATTCGCGTCCAGGTCGGTGCTGAAGCTGATCCGGTTCTGGATCATGTCGCCCTGGTCGAAGTTGCGGTTGCCGTCGTCGCTCAACAGCGCCGGCACCTGGCCGCCGCCAACCGCAAGGATGGAGGGGTCCCGTTCCTCCATGCGCCACTGGGCGTCATAGGTCAGGGTAGTGTCGAGGTCCAGAGTCAGGCCGTTGTCCAGCTCGAACGACAGCGCCTGCGCCTGGGGCATGGCGGCACACGCCAGCACGGTCCCCAGCGTAGCCTGCACGATTTGATGGTACAGAGGCGCGCGCCCGCAAGCCGCCTGCCTGTCTGCAGATAGAGGGATTGCCATCTTCGTGATTCTCATCGTTGTTGTTATTGGTCGAGTCCTGCAACGGACTCCGGAAGTGAGTATCACGTTAACAGCGCGCGGGATGGCGCCCACCACCCAAAAGGATGGAAACGATGCGCCGGTGGCCGAAACGCCAAAGATGGGTTGCACGACGCCCTGGCCGCAGCAGTGCCGGATACGCCGTACCGAGGCGTCGCTCCACCCATCCTACGATTTACGTTTTCCCGCTAAAGCGCGATGAACTAAAGATAAGCCATCACCTTAGCAGCGGTTTCAGCAGCGGTTTTGGGCTAGGAAGTTGCATGCCGGGCCCTGATGACGCGCGTGCGCCATGCCGGCCGGCGGGAAAAGGCGTGTAAAGGATTACTCGATGAGACCGCGACGGCGTGCTTCTGCCAGTGCCTCGGTGCGTGAGCGGACCCCGAGTTTTTCGTAGGCTCGCCGCAGGTGCCACTTGATGGTGTTGATGGACAGGAAGAGCTTTTCGGCAATCTGCTCGTTGCGCAGCCCTTCCCCCACCAGCGCCAGGGCCTCCAGCTCCCGGTCGGACAGCGGCTCGACCAACGATTCGCTTTCCGCCGGTTTATCGGCGGCTTTTTCACCGGCGGCGTCAAGCAGGATACGGCTGTAGTCACGGCGATGCCGGGCGTCGGGATCCGGCTGTTTCTCCAGGTCACGCACGAGCGTCTTGAGCGCTTCTATCAGCCAGCCACCCTCGTCGAGGAAACTGCGCAGCGCGCCGGTCCTGCGGCCGATATCGAGGGCTTCGCCCAGCGCCCGCCGAAGCTCTTTCTGCCGGCCCAGCTGATGAATGCAAAGCCCCTCGAGGAGCAACAGCCGCAGCCGTCTTAACGGGCGCCGCTCGGCGGCCTGCAGCAGCGGCGGCAACCGGTCGAGAACGGTCTGAGCCTCGCCCGCGCAGGCCTCGACGCGGAGCCCGACAAGATCCGGCGCTACCCATTCGTCGACCGGATGCATATAGCCGGCGGGCGCCGGCACGAGAGTCTGCGACTGCAACTTGTCACTCAGGGCGCGCGCCTGCTCCAGGTCACCGCGCTGCAGTGCGAACTGCACCCGCTGCCAGCGCATCGCTTCGACCAGTCGCGGCAGCGGCCAGCGCAGTCCGGCGACTTCGCCCTCCTCCAGACGCGATTCAGCCATCTGCCATCGGCCCTTTGCAAACGCGATCCGTGCCAACGTCAGGTATCCCAGGATCACCATATCCGGTGCGGCATTGTCAGCCCCCACCGGAAAATAGCGATTGAGCAGCTGCTCGGCCTCGTCGAGTGCGTTGAGCTCATACAGCAGATCCACCTCGAGACCGTTGACGACCCCTTTTGCGGTCTCGGACACGGAACTGTCATTAACGGGCTGACCGTAGTCCGGTCCATAGCCCACCAGCCCGGCACGCTGACGGGCGGCCGCCAGGTTTCCCTGCGCGCGCTCCCTCATCGCGGCAATCAGCGCAGCGTAGGCGACCCCGAACAGGCTGCCGGCTTCGAGGTGGGCGGCATGGGCCTGCAGCGCAAACTGCTGGGCCTTTTCCAGTTGCCCCGCGCCGATGCATCCGTAGGCAATGATATTGGACAGCACCCCGCGTTCGAAATAGGCCTCAGGCCGCAACTGCCCAAGATTGGTTTCACCGAGTTCTGCTGCGGCCGGGGCTCTGTCATCGATCACCAGCAGCAGCGGCTCCATCGCCGGCAGTGACAGCGCACCCGGATCGCCTACCTCCGACCTGTCGGCCTGATGCAGTATGCGCAGGTAATGTGCGGCCCGGTCACGCTGATGCATCAATAGATGCACCCAGCACAGATCGGCCACCAGCCGCGGGCTTTTCAGCAGACAGGCCTCCGGTATTCTGGCGGCAAGGCCGGTCAGGGTCCGCAGCTGGCCCTTCTGTACCAGGACGTTACTGATGGATGCGAGCAGATCGCCCGCCAGCTGAGGATTTGCCGCGGCGACGGCATGGTGGATTGCCTCTATTTTCGAGTCGTGCTCCGCGAACCAGCGGGCGGCGGCCTCGTGAAGGCTGCTGACCTGGTTTGGAAGCTGTCGTTCGAGGCGGTTGAGCAGGAACTGACGTACCAGGCGATGCATTCGAAACCAGCGCCGCTGCGGATCGATCGGCTGGATGAACAGGCCCCGCTTGCAGAAGCTCTGCAGCTGGACCTGGGCACCCAACTGTCCGGTGAGCGCTTCGCACAGAGGCGCGCTCATCCGGTTGAGCACCGCGACGCTCAGCAGGAACAGTTGCTGTTCCGCCCCCAGATGACGAAACACCTGCTCGGCAAGAAAATCGGCGATCTCTTCGACCTCACCGCTGAGGTGCTCGATCCAGGTCTGATTGTCGTCCCAACCCGCCATGCACAGCAGCGCGAGCCGGATTCCGGCCATCCAGCCTTCGGTTTTCTCGACCAGCTGCTGGGTCTGGGTATCACTGAGGCGATTGGCAGCCTGCAGTGTCGTCAGCGATTTCGCTTCGTCGAGATTCAATCGCAGGTCCTGGTCATGCAGCTCGAACAGTTCGTTCGAAAGCCGGAGCCGTCCCAGTTCCCAGTCCGGCGTCTCGCGCGAGGCGACGATCAACTGAGTGCCGGGCGGCAGTTGCAGGCTGAACCAGTACAGCAACTGCAGGCATTCGGCATTGACGAGCACTTCTAATTCGTCGATGCAAAGCAGCGACGGCGACCCCGGCGCGGCAAGCAGACCGGCCAGCTGCGCAGCATGGTCCCGGGTCACCCGGTGCAGCTCGAGGTCACCGGGAAGTTCGCCCCGCAACATTTGAAACAGGTAGGTGTATAGGCGAACCGGATCGTTGTCGTCCTCGTCCAGCGTCAGCCAGGCCACCCGTTCGCCGCTGTCCTGCTGCCGCTGACTCCACTGTGCCATCAGGGTCGACTTGCCGTAACCCGCCGACGCGCTGATCAGAACCAGCCGTTTGTCACGGTTCAGCTGCAATTGCCCGAGCAGACGCTCGCGCTCCAGCAGGTCGTAGCCCCAGCGGAGCGGCGGCGCGAGCTTGGTTTCAAGTACCGAAAAGCCTTGATAATCGGCGGCCATGGGAGTGCGGATGCCTGTCCTTCGTTGTTATTGTAATGAAGTCTGCATCGATAAAAGCACAACGCCGCGCCAGGATAAAGCGCGACGCCGTTATTCAGGATGCCGCCCGATAGGTCATCGAACGGTTCTGACGTAGCAAGCACTCGGCGAACGCCAGGGATTAGGCAAGATCTCCCGTCACCAACGCCAGGAACCGCCACGACAGCTGGCCGAAGTAGAAGTAGGCCACGAACGTCAGGAAGACCAGGCCCTTGGCGATACAGCCGAGCAAAATGAGCGACCGCTCCCCGGCAGGATCCAGGCTGATCCAGTAGTAGCCCAGGCCGAACATCAGCACCAGCAGCGCGAACAGGTGCAGAAACAGCGGACTTTCGACCGGCGGCATATCGAGGAGCTTGAAAAGTGGGTTATAGGCGAATACCAGTATCAGCCCCACGGCCCAGTTGAACAGGGCGGCCGACTTGAACAGCATCCGATGGTAAGTGTCTCTTGTGTGGTTCATGGTCATCACCTCTGCCCGGCCGCCGGTACGGGTACCGGCGAGGTGCCTGGAGGCAGGTTTGTTTGTACTCGGGCTCGAGATCGGGCGCGCCTTTCCTGAAGCCATCCCGCAGCGCACAAGGCGCAGGTGCCCGGTCTCCGGGGCGAACCCTGCCTGTCCGACAGGATTCGCCCAGGGCACGGGCGCCCACGGCAACAGCCTGCGCCAGCCCGCTTAGTCGGGCAGGTTGCAGTGGCCGAGTTCGTGGAAGGCCGCCAGCAGTTCTCGGTGGCCGAAGGCTGTCGCTGCCGACTGGAAACCGACCCGCTTCAGCCGGCCGTCCAGAAGTCGCTGGGTGGCTTCGGCACAGATCTCGCCGGTGAAGGTGTAGGGCGCGCTGAGGTTCAGGCTCAGGCTTCGGGTGACCTGCTGCCCCTGGCCGTGGCAGACGATCACGGTACGGCCGGTGTCGAATCGGTCCTTGTCCGGCTCGCCTGAGCACATCTCCTGGCCGATCTGGTTGGTCAGCTCCTCCTTCTGCTCCGCCGTCATGCCCACCGACTTCTCGTTGAAGTCCTTGATGACGTTGACCACCGCCGAAATGATGTCGTCACCGAAGGCCGTCAGCACCTTGCAGTTGCGCACCCGGTCGTCGCTCCTGAGCCAGACCGGCTCGCAGGCGCCCCCCCAGGGCAGCGCCAGGTAGGGATTCATTCGGTGCGGTACATTGACGGTATAGGCCCGGTCGTTGGGCCATGCCTTGTATTCGTTCTGTTCCAGATAGAACTGACTCTCGGCATTGCCCTGCATGCGCAGGAATGACTTGGTCGACGCTTCGGACGGCAGCGCATTGTCGATCTGGTAGACAATCTCCAGGCTGTCGACGCCCTCGGTTTCCAGTACAACCTCGGCGGCCAGCGCGCCGGCGCACCACATGTAAGAGCAGGCCGGACTCAGCAGCAGCCCTTTGCTGGCAAAGGCCTCGCCGTATTTTTCCTCGATGGCGCGGGTCCAGTCCTGCTCGCCGGTCGTATCGAGATAGTGGCAGCCCGCCTCCAGCGCACACTCGACCACGGGCCAGGCGACCTGCATGAAAGGGCCGGCGACGTTGATCACGACATCGACCTTTTCGAACAGCGGCATCAGCTCGTCCGGACTATTGCTGGCAATGACGATCTCGGCATCGACCGGCTTGCCGTGGCGCGCCTCGACGACCTGCAGCGCCTCCTCGAGGCGGGACCGGGTGCGACCGGCCATGTAGAACGGGATACGACGATCGGCCAGGGCCTCCGCGATCAGCTTGCCGGTGTAGCCACTGGCTCCATAGATCAGGACTTTGCGATTGCTCATGATGACTTACCTCTTGTTGTCGTTATAGGTCGTTCAGGATGCTTGGGCCTGGGGGCTGTCAATGCCGAATACACGATCGGATCGGCTATCGAACATGGCGATCAGAAAGCGCTCCTGCGGCTTCTCCGACGCGGTTTTGGGGATGTCGTCGACCAGCTGCAGGTAACTTGGTATGAAGTTGGCCTCCAACTCGGTCTTGCAACTGCGAAACACTTCGCCGGGGTCGAAGACAGCGCCGGGGTCCGGCACTATGGCCGCGACGATGTCTTTCTCCCCGGGCGCGCCGGACGCGGCCGGCACGCCGTAAACGAAGACGTCGGACACTTGCGGCTGCTCGGCGATCACCTTCTCGATATACGCCGGGTTGACGAAATCGCCGTTGCGGCGAATGCCGCCACCATCGCGGTAGTGGAAGTAGAGCCAGCCCTCCTCGTCCATGTGGCCGATATCACCCATGCGCAGCCAGCCCCCCCGGGTCTTCTTGCGCGAGGCTTCCGGGTTCTTGAAGTAGGTAACCTGCGGCGTCGAGCCGTCGGCGTAGCGGAAGCAGATCTCGCCGGCCGAGCCCCGCGGGCACTCGTTGTCGTCGGCATCACGGATGGTCACCGTCATCGAGGGCGGCGCCATCCCAATACTGCCGACCGGCCCCCGCCCCATCGGGTTGAGGGTCAGACCACCCTCGGCAGCGCCATAGAACTCGAAGACCTCGACGCCGAAGCGGGTCTTGAAGTCGTTCCAGATCGCCTTCGGCATGCCGGCACTGATGACGTAACGCACCGGGTTGTCGGCGTCGTTGTCCTTTCGAGGTTCGCTGTAGATGGCCGTGGTCATGCCACCGAGCAGGTTAAAGACGGTGCAGCCATAGCGGCGGGTGATGTCCCAGAGCCGACTCTTGGTGAACCTGCGGCTGATCACCGCGCGCAGCCCCATGTTCAGCGAGCAACCCAGTGTCAGCAGTTGGGCATTGGCGTGGGTCAGCGACAGCCCGGTGTAGGGACGGTCCCCGGGCTCGAGGCCCAGAAAGGTTCCCAGGCTGCTGACCTCGCCGAAGCGACGGTGCGGCGCCCGGATCGCCTTGGGATCGCCGGTGGTGCCGGAGGTATAGAGCATCTGCATCGGAGCGTCGGGGTCGACCGACCGGATCGGCTGCTCGACGACCGGCAGGCGCATGATTTCCTCCATCGGCACGGCGCCGTCCCGCAGACCGCAGTCGAGCCCGGTATCCAGCTGAATCCCCCATTCGAGTGCCGGTAACTCATCACGGACCGAGTGGAGATTTTCTTCTGCGTAATCGGCGAAGATCACGCCGCGACACTCGGCGAACTCGAGCATGTACTTCAACTTGGCGCCCTGAACCCGCGGGTCGATGGGCACGAATACCGTGCCGGTAATCGACGCGGCGATCATGGCCTCCACGAATTCGGGATGGTTCTGCAGCAGCAGCGCGAAGCTCTGGCCGGGCTCGAGGCCCCGCTCATCGAGCGCCGCGGCGATCCGCTGGGCATTGGCCCAGAGCTGGGCATAGCTGCGGACCTCTTCGCGACAGGCGCCCGTTGCGTCAATGTTCACGAAGGTCAGCACATCAAGGTCTGGCTGGGTCTCGACCCGGTTGGCGATCAGGTTCGCCAGAATCAGTTCATCTCTCGTTGACATGGTGAAGCCTCCTAGCGGGTGAGGATGCTGACGACCAGCGCCGCCGCATCGCCATTGATGTAACCGCCGCCGTTTTCCGCCAGCGCTACGCGAGCGCCATCCACCTGGCGGTTGCCGGCCTGGCCGCGCAGCTGCTCGGTCAGTTCGACGATCTGTGCCACGCCGGTGGCGCCGATAGGATGTCCCTTGCGCAGCAGGCCGCCGGAGGTATTCACCGGCACCCGGCCGCCGAGACGGCTGTGCCCCTCCTCGACGAAACGTCCGCCCTCCCCCTTGGCGCAGAGGCCGAGCTGTTCGTAATAGATCAGTTCAGACGGGGCGGAGGCGTCGTGCAGCTCGATGCAGCTCAGATCCTCCGGACCGACACCCGCCTCCTCGTAAGCTTCCCGCGCGCAGGTTTCCGCAATCGAGAGACCTTCGACAGGATCCCAGCCGCTGCGCAACACCGAGCTTGCCACCTTCACCGGATTGACGAGCCCCAGTTGCCGGGCCTTGCGTTCGCTGACCAGCACCACGGCGGCGGCACCGTCCCCGATCGGCGAACACATCGGCAGCGTCAGCGGATAGGCGATTTCCGGGGCAGCGAGCACCTGCTCGACCGTCAGCGCTTCACGGTACTGGGCACGCGGATTGAGGCTGCCGTGGTAGCTGTTCTTGGCGGATACGGCGGCAAACTGGCCCTGGGTGGTGCCATAGCGACTCATGTGCTCCAGCGCCATGGCGGCATAGATATCCATGAAGACCGAGCGCTTCGCGCCGGCACCGTCCATGTCCAACTGCATGCCGGCAGCCCCGGCACGATCCAGAACCTGCTGGACGACACCATCGTAGTTCTCGACGTCCACCGCGCCGGTGAAGACCGAGAAGGTTTTCAGCTTGTCCTGGTGATAGAGCTTCTCGGCGCCGGTGGCCAGCACCACGTCGTAGAGGCCCGCCGTCACCAGAGTGCAAGCCTGGTTGAAGGCGGTGGATGCGGAGGCGCAGGCGTTCTCGATATTGACCACCGGAATGCGGCCGATACCCATCTCCCTCAGCGCCACTTCGCCGGGCACGCAGACCTGCCCGACGATGGTGCCGGCAGCCGCGTTACCCATGTAGGCGGCCTGCAGATCGCCGGCGGCAATGCCCGCATCCTTCAGCGCCTGGTCGATCGCCTCAATGGTCAGGGACTTCAGGCCCCGGTCGATATGCTTGCCGAAGCGGGTCATCCCGACACCGGCGATGTAGACATTCTGTTTCATTGGATTGACCGTTTTCGTCTAGTTGGAGAGCGATGCAGAGGCTTTCAGAGAAGCTCGGGATTGAACAGCAGTGCCCCGCCCTTGAGCGCCAGCACCTCGTTGCAGCCGTCGGCGATCAGGCCCGCCCGGGCATCGCGCAGCAGCTTCTCCATCGGGTACTCCCGGGTCAGGCCATTGCCACCGAACATCTGCAACGCCTCGCTGGCGACCTCGAAGGCTGTCTGGGTGGCGGTGATCTTGGCGGCGGTGGAGCCGTGCAGCGCAGGCGAAGGCGCGGTGGCATTGAATTCCATCACCCGGCGCACCAGGGCCCGCGCCGCCTCGACCTTGCGGAACATGTGGAACAACCGATAGCGGACGTTCTGGTGCTGGATGATCGGTACGCCGCCCTGCTTGCGCTCGTGCGCGTATTCCAGCGCATGCTCGTAGGCGGCGCGGGCGAGGCCAACGAACAGCAGGGCGACATGGGGATTGGCTTCGCTGAGCATGTCGTAGGCCAGCTTCTGGTACGTTTCCGGCCCCGCCAGCAGGTGCTCGACCGGCACCTCGACGTTGTCGAAATAGAGCTCGCCCTGGTTGAGGCCGCGCATGCCCATCTTGTCCAGCGGCTTGCCGCGACTGACGCCTGGCAGGTCCAGCGGCACGATGATGGCCATGCCCGGCTGGACCTGGCCGTCGATATCGGCGTGACAAAACAGCGCGCAGACTTCGGCGGTTATGGCACCCGAAACCCAGGCGGACTTCTGGCCATTGATCACCACCTTATCACCGTCGATGCGGGCGACGCAGTTAGGGCGGCCGTAGGCGCCACCCGACGCCTGCAACGATGCGCTTGCATCAAGCATGTCGCTGCCGTGATCCGGCTCGGTGATGGCCCAGCAGCCACGCTTGCCTTCGCAGTATTCCGCCATTGCCAGATTGCCGGCCAGCAACGAATACATCACCGGGAAATGATTGACGAGAATGGCACCGGCAAGACCGACATCCCCCCAGGCCAGCTCTTCCGAGGCGATCGCCAGCAAACGCATCCGCTCGACGGGATCCATATCCGCCATGGCAGTGAGGCTCAGCCCCAGGTCCTTGGCCTTTTCCAGCACCTCCCACAACGGCGAGTCGACGGCTACCATCTCGTCGGCGCTCAGCCGGTCGAGTTGGGTGCCCGCGGGACGGAGCACCTCCCTGGCGAATCGGTGGGTACTCTCCTGTACCATCATCTCCATTTCGGACAGTGGCGATTCGAGCCCGCTCAGGCCCAGCGGCGGATGAAATTTGGCGTTCATCGGTGACTCCTCATTGTTTTTGTTCGATAGTGACCGGGTCGGTGCCGGAAGCATCGGGTAGGACAAATCTAGCAAGGCGGGATATGGCAGTACCCATCCCAAAGGATGGAATTGGCGGGTGGCTGAAAATGGTGTCAGCGAGGAAGAGGGGCCCGACTTATGGCAGGCAGCGGCGCAGTTCAGGCATCCTGGTCGAGTTGAGCCAGCAATGCCCGAGCCGTAAGGGTATCGGCCGTATCGGCCCCGTTATCGGCGGTCTTGCAGATCCGTTTCAGGATGTGTCTGGCGCCATCCGTACGCCCCTGCCGGATCTGCAGTCGCGCCCGGGACAGCAACGCGCGCTCCATCAGGAGGCGGGCTCCCTGGCGCCGCGCAATGACAATGGCCCGGCGAAAACAGCGGTCGGCGACCGGCAAAGGATCATCGTCGCAGGCCTGCCCAGCCTGTCTGGCGACAAGGGCCTCCCCCCGCAAGCGATGAAACTCCGCCTGAAAGAAGCACTCACCGGTACGATCCGAAAATGCCTGGGCCTCGGCAATAGCCGCCAAAGCCTCGTCGATCTGGCCTGATCGCAGCAGCGCGTGCGCCAGGAGACCCAGAAACTGGCTCAGGAGCACCCGGGCGCCGGTTGCCCGATAGGCCTCCAGCCCCTGCTGTATCTGCCGAATGCCCTCTTTGGGCTGGTCCAGCTGACTCAATGACCAGCCGTACAGCACCCTGCCAAAGGCGGCCCAGTACGAGAATCCCCGCTCCGCCGACAGGCCCATCGCGGCTTGTGAAAGATTCCGCACCTCCGGGGCATCCCCCCGCAACTGACAGCGCACGGCGGTCAGACCCAATGCAAAGGCCAGGCTGGTTGGGTGCGCCAGCCGCTTCGCCAGACCGAGCGCCGCTCCTGGCCCCGCCTCGACCCGGGGTTCGCCCGCGAGCTCCCGCACCAGGGAGAGATAGGCAAGGCCGAGTACCCCGGGATCCAGTCCGTAGAAAAACGCCATCCCTCGGTGCCGGCCGGCGTCGTATGCGGCGACAGCCTGCTGCAACTGGTGTCGGGCCGCATCCAGCCTGCCAAGGAAGAACAGCGCCAGCCCCATCAGGCACTGGGCTTCCAGCCGCTGCTCCGCATCACCGGAATCTTCCGCCAGCGCCAGCAACTGCTCGGCCAGCTGGTGCGCCGACTGCAGTTCGCAACGCACCAGATGATAGGCATAGCGCCCATAGAGGGCGGAAAAAAGCTCCGGCGTTTTGCCGACCTGCTGACAGAGCTGCGCGGCCCGACGATAAGTCCTCTCGACTTCCGGCGCCGCGTATCCCCTCGATGCCATCCAAACCGGCCCCAGCAGCAGACGTAACGACAATTCCTTACGGGCCCTTTCCGCCGAACCGGGTAAGCGTTCGAGCAATTCGAGGGCTGATGCAATATGACCGGCCGCCTCGTCGACGGCACAATGGCGGGCGGCTTTCTCTCCGGCACGCGTCAGGAAATGGACAGCCTTCTCAATATTGCCGCTTTGCCGGTAATGATGTGCCAGCTCGGTGCAGTGTTCCTCCAGCCTGTCCGCGAACAACGACTCCATCGCTTCGGCCGTGCGTTCATGCATCCGCCTGCGCTGCTCCTTCAGCAGGGTGCCATAGGCGACCTCCTGGGTCAGGGCATGCTTGAAGCAGTAGGCCACTTCCGGAAAGGACAACCTTTCGTAGATAAAACCACCCTGCTCGAGTCGAAACAGCAACAGGCGCAACTCTTCCTCAGCATTTTCCAGCACCCGCAATACCAGGCTCCAGCTAAACTCCCTGCCGATCACGGCCAGCGACTGCAGGACCGCCTTGGCTGCCGGCATCAGTCGATCGAGGCGCGCACTCAGCACGCCCTGAACCGTGGTGGGTATCTGCAGGGATTCAACAAATCGCACCAGATGATAGCGGCCGGGACCGCCGCCGAGCACCCGTTCCTCGACCAGAGTCTGGATCAACTCTTCCAGAAAAAACGGATTGCCTTCTGCCAGCTCGGTAACCTTTGGCCAGAGAGGGGCAAGGGACTTGTCATCTCCCAGCAGGACCTTTAGCAGCGCTTCGGATTCGAATTTGCCGAGCGCATCGAGTCGCAGCTGGCTATAGCCGCCCCTCGCCGCCCAGTGATCGCAATATTCGGGACGATAGTTCACCAGCAGCAATAGCCGCGCGTCGCCGATGCCAGCGACCAGAAAGTCGAGAAAGGCTACCGTTTCACTATCCAGCCACTGCAGATCTTCGAAGATCATCACCAGCGGCTGCAACCGACTTTCAGCAAGCAGTAATCGCCGCAGAACGTCGAAAGTGCGTCGACGCCCAAGCTCCAGGTCCATCTGCATCAGCGAATCGCTCGCATCATCGAGACCCAGCAACTGAAGAACATAGGGCAGGCCGTCTTCGAGGGACGTACCCAGAGCCTCAACTCTGACCTCGACCTTCTGCTTGCGCAGCAGGTTGTCGTCCTGCACTGCGATCTCGAAGTACTGCTTCAGCAACTCGATCAGGGGCAGATACGCGAACGCCTTGCCATGGGATACCGAATAGGTTTCCAGTACTCGACAGTCCTGAGCACAGCGGTGCTTGAACTCGTAAAACAGCCGGGACTTGCCGACGCCGGGTTCTCCAACCACGGCAACAACCTGGCCCTGCCCAACCCTGGCCCGCTGCAGTGCGCCGCCGAGTTGATCGAGTTCCGCCTGCCGGCCTACGAAGCGAACCAGCCCTCTGGATTCAGCCACTTGCAGCCGCGTACATCTGGTCTCGGGACCCAGCACCTCGAAAAGGCTGACGGGCGCATCGATTCCCTTGACCGGTATCGCACCCATGGCCTTGAGCTCGAAATATCCCTCGACGAGCCGCCGGGTCCTGTCGCTGATGACGACGGAACCCGGTGATGCCAGCCCCTCGAGTCGAGACGCCAGATGAATCGTCTGCCCGACGGGATCGTAGTCGGTCTGAAGATCCTCGGTGCGGATAGCCCGCACGACAACCTCGCCGGTATGGATACCAACACGAATGCGCACCGGGCTACCCAGCTCCGTGGCCATACGAGCCGCAAAGTCTGACATCGACTTCTGCATGCGCAGCGCCGCATACAATGCACGGTGGGCATGATCCTCATGCGCAATGGGCGCTCCGAACAATGCCAGAATGCCATCACCCAGCGATTTGGCGACATAACCTTCGTAGTGATGGACCGCCTCCATCATCAACCCCAGCACCGGGTCGATCAGACGACGGACATCTTCCGGATCGAGGTGCTGGATCAAAGCCGTGGAACCGGCCATATCGGCGAAAAGCGCGGTGATGAGCTTGCGTTCGCCGCCAACATCAAGCGTGGCCTGCGCTGCAAGAATACGTTCTGCCAAATGCCGGGGAGTGTAGTGAATGGGTGCAGGTTCCGGTAACCGCTCCCCATTATGCGCCGCATCGAATCGGCTGCCACACTGGTTGCAGAAGCGGGCATTGGAGGGATTATCGGATCCACAGCACGAACATTGCATCAACTGATCGCCTCCGCTGCCACTAAGATCAGTCAGGTACCTGATTCAGCATAGATGAGGATACTGGAGATCCTGGCAAGAGCTCGCTACAGACGGGAAATTTGTTCGGCGGCGGATATAGAGCGGATGGGATCAGGGGGTCACGCAGGACCTGAAGCCGAATTTTCGATCTATACTCGGAGTAGCCTGACGGGATGCTTGGCGCCTCGGGCTGCGCCCGAGCCGTCCCGCGAACGGGTACGCTGCGGTCGCCAACACACCCGTAGGAGCTGCGCCCCCGCAGCGAACCCGGCGTGCCGATGGCGATAATCTTTAACCTTGTGTTCATGCCCGTCAGTTTGGGTATGCCAATCCTATGGGCGGAAGGCGCTGTCAGGCCCCGCCGCTGACTGAGGCCGGCAGTCTATCGGGCAGGATGGGTTAAGCCGCCATCGGCACCTGCCCCGGGGGCCGCTCCCGGCCTAGGGCGGCGAACCCATCATAGCGATCGCAGTACAGATCGATGGGCTTCGGCTGGCACTGTGCCCAAAGCGAAAAACCCCGGCCTCATCGAGACCGGGGTTTCCGTAATTAGATGCTTGGCGCCTCGCGCAAGCGCGAGCCGTCCCGCG
>NZ_BMLT01000023.1 GCF_014645375.1 Marinobacterium nitratireducens | reverse complement strand
GACGCGTCCGGCGACCGACAGCAGCAGTGCCTGGAAGGAGCTCAGGTGGCCATGCTTGTCGCGTTGGAACGCCTGGCTGGCGCTGAGGATCCGGAACATCCGGCCGAAGTAGCGAAACTGCACGAAGCGCGAGGCGACGGTGAAGCCGATCCCGACCGCGATCAGCAGCGCGATCAGAACCTTGCCCCAGAGCAGGTCGTTGAGAAAATCCAACATGGGGAAACTCCGCTGTTTTTGTTGTAGGGAATGCGGCCCGTCGATACAGGCTGACGACCGGTTGTGGGCGCTGGTGGAAACAGCAGCCGGGCCGTCATCGCATGACCCTACTCAGCACGCACTGTGCCAGCCTCAACATCGAGAATTTAAGTCTTTGTTTTTAAAATAAAAACCTAGCAAACCCGGGCTATAAGCGGATCCCGAAGGGCTATAACCGGATTGCACGCCAGCGGCATAAAGCCAGAAAAAATACAAAATAATCAATTAGTTATAGAATTTCGCCGAGGTTATAGAGAATCCTCAGGTTATAGGGGATTGCAGCGCCGCGATCACGGCGTCGGGAAGTGGGAGACTTGAGTCGCAGTGAGCCAGTGAGCGAAATGCACCCTGGCTGTGGCGCGTTTCGCGGCACCCGGGACGCCGTCCCCGAACCGGGCGGCACCTTGCGTTCGGGTCAAGGGCGAGTCGTGAGGGATTCAGCCCTGGCGCTTTTTCAGCCGCTTGCTCAGCGCCGGCTGCGATACGCCGAGCAGGCGCGCGGCGATCGACTGGTTGCCCTCGGCCCGATGCATCGCTTCCTGCACCAGCAGATCGGCGACCTCGTGCAGGCCCGGCAACGGGACATCGGCCACGAAGGGGCTGCGTTCGGGATGCTCTGCCACAGGCAGTTCGTCCCGATTGAGATCGATGGCGCGCTTGAAGGCGTCCATCGACAGCATCCGCGAACGGTGCTGACTGACGGCATCGTAGACCATGGCGCGCAACTCGCGGACATTACCGGGAAAGGCATAGTTGGCCAGCAGCACCGGCAGCTCCCGCGGCACCGTCGGCTTGCTCTTGCCGAGTTCCGCCGCGGCTTCTTCGAGGAAATGGTCGAGCAGCAGCGCGATATCGCCCTTGCGCTGGCGCAGCGCCGGAATCTGCACCTGATGGGTCCGCAACCGATAGTACAGATCCTTGCGGAAGCTCCCCTCGGCCTGCTTCCGGGCCAGATCCTGATGGGTCGCCACCAGCACCCGGGCCCGCATCCGCTTGGGCCTGTCGCTGCCCAGGGGATAGTACTCCCCCTCCTGCAGCAACCGCAGCAGCTTCACCTGCGACGCCATGCTCAGGTCGCCGATCTCGTCGAGAAACAGGGTGCCGTCTGCGGCCTGCTCGATCATCCCGGCCCGGGCGCTGTCGGCGCCGGTGAAGGCGCCGCGCTGGTGGCCGAACAGGGTGTCGGCGAAGTGGTTGTCGTCGAGCCCGGCGACGTTGACGCAGACCAGCGGTCCCTGGCAGCCGCTCAGTTCATGGGCGGCCCGGGCGATAAGCTCCTTGCCGACGCCGCTTTCGCCGCTGATCAGGATCGGCTGGCGGCTCGGCGCCACCGACTCGAGGTACTGGAACACCGCGCGCATGCCCTTGTCGCCGCTGACGATCGGCACGAACGCTTCGGGGTGCTCGAGGGTGTCGTTGAGCACGCGTTGACGCAGCTCCTGGTTCTCGCGCCGCAGCTCCTGCAGCCGGATGGCGCGCTTGATCCCTTCGATCAGGCGGTCCTGCTCGTCGGTCTTGACGAAGTAGTCGTAGGCGCCGAGCTTGATGCAGTTGACTGCGGTCTCGACCTGGTTCAGACCGCTGATGACGATGACGCCGACGTCCGGATACTCCTCGACAATCCCTCTCAACAGCTTCTCGCCGGACAGGTGCGGCATCGTCAGATCGAGCGTCACCAGGCCGATGTTCTCCCGCGCCAGAATCGACATCACCTCGCGACTGTCCTGGCAACGGTGCAGGTGGTTTATGCCGGAGCGCTCGAGGGCGATGCTCAGACTGCGCAGGAAAGACGGCTCGTCATCGACGAGCAGCAGGCCGAACGAGGGGTAGAGGTTGCGTTTCATTACTGTGTCCATCTGCCGGGGGCTTGCCGGTCAGCCCGCCATCTTGGGTGCCGATGGTACTGCATTGGCCGCATCCGCGGCCAATGCCGGCAGCGCCAGGGTGACACAGGTCCCCTGGCCGGGGCTGGACGCGAAGTCGAGGCTGCCGCCATGTTCACGCACGATGCCGGCGGATACCGAGAGTCCGAGTCCGGTGCCGCCGCTGTCACGCCTGGTGGTAAAGAAAGGGTCGGTCAGCCGGGACATCGATTCGGCATCGATTCCGCAGCCCTGGTCGCGTACCTGCAGTATCAACTGGCCGGTGTCCGGCTGGAAGCGGGTCTGCAGAAAGATCCCCTGCTCCTTGCTTTGCAGCGCCTGGCAGGCATTGAGGATCAGGTTGATCACCACCTGCTCGATACGCTGGCCGTTGCCCCGCACCGTCGGCAGATCGCTGCCGTAGTCGACCTCGAAGCGGCTGGTCGCCGAACGGATCGAGTTGTCCACCAGCCGGATCGCCGTGCGCACCACCTGATTGAGATCCAGCGACTCGTTCAGCTCGGCATCGCCCTGGCGGGCGAAATCCTTGAGATCCCCGACGATGCGCTTGATGCGCCGGGTGCCCTCGAGCATTTCGTCGAGCATCAGTGGAATCTCCTCCCGCATGCGCGAATATTCCAGCCCGCCGATTTCGAAATCGCCCTGGCTGTGGTAACGCTCCTCGAGTATCTCCAGGGCATCCCGGTAGGCATCTCGCAGCACCGGCAGGTTCAGCAGCAGCAGGCTGCAGGGGTTGTTGATCTCGTGGGCCACGCCGGATACCAGGATGCCCAGCGAGGTCATCTTGTCGGCCTGGATCAACTGCAACTGGTGCTGGCGCAGCTCCTCTGTGCGGCTCGCGACCTCCCGCTGCAGCATCCGGTTCCACACCACGATGCCGCCCAGTATCAGCAGCAGGGCGCCGGACACCGCGGCACCGACCTGGCCGATCTTCTTCCACGGAATGGCGCCGGCATCCTCGAGCGGGCCGAGCCACTTGTCATATATCGCCTGGTGGCGGCCGGTGTTCTTGAGGATCGCCAGCCCCTCGCTGAACTGCGCCAGCAGGTCCGCGTTGCCCTTCTTCACCGCATAGCCGTAGCGCAGCGAGAAGGGTTTGGCGACCGGCTGGATGTTGGTCAGCCCCAGCTCGCGGCTCAGGTAGAGCGACGGAAGGTTCGCCACCAGCGCATAGTCGTGACGGCCCGAGGCCAGCAGGCGCAGGGCATCGGCGTGGGTATCGGTGGTAACGATCTCGGCGCCGATTCCGCGTTCGCGCAAATAGTCGTGCATGATATCGCCCTTCTGCACGATCACTTCGCGGCCACGAAGCCCCTCGACGTCAACCACGGGATCGCCGCGGCGGGCGAAGATCGACTGGTGCACGATGGCATGGGGCGGCGCGAAGTCGAAACTGGCGGCACGTTCGGCCGACCAGGACATCCCCTGCAGGATATCGACCTCGCCGCTCTCCAGTGCCGCCCGCATAGCGGACCACTCGCCGAGCACGACCTCCACCTCGATGCCCATGACCTCGGCGATCGCCTCGGTCAGCTCGACGTTGTAACCGGCCGGCTGGCCGTCCTCGTCGAGAAACTCATAGGGAGGATGATAGTGATCGCCACCGACGATGATGCGGGGCAGGTCTTGGGGCGCCCTCTCGTAGGAACGCTGTTGGGCCCAGGTCTGGAAGCAGACCAGGGCCAGCAGCATGAAGAGGACGATGCGCAGGAACCGCAGTGTATGGGCTATACATGAGGATTCCGGCCGGGCTGGCGTACCAGCACCGCGGAACGCAGCATATGAGTCGCGCAGTAGGTTTTTCGGGGTGCCCTGTTGTCTGGTCATCGCGTCCGGCCCACACCCGGAACAGCCGGGCAGTGGCCCTATTATCCGACTTTTTCACCGCGATTCGATCCTGTTTTGACACGTTCAACGCGCGGGCTCCCGACGCCAGCGCAGACGCGCCGGCCAGCCGGCAAGGCCACGGGGACTGAACATCACCAGGTTGCCGGTCAGGATCAGCGCCATGCCGGCCATCGCCCCCGGCGTCCAGCGATAGCCCTCCACCAGGGTCGAGATGCTCAGCGCCACCAGCGGGAACAGCAGGGTCGCGTAGGCCGCGGGGCCCGCGCCGATGCGGCCGATCAGCGTAAAATAGGCGGCAAAGCCCAGCACCGAACCGAAGATTGCCAGATACAGCAGCGCGCCCAGGTAGGACACCGTCCATTCGGGCGCGAAGGCGGCGCCGCCGGACAGCGAGACGATCAGCATCCAGAGCGCACCGTAGCCCATCGCCCAGGCATTGGTGGAAAGCAGGTCCAGCCCTCGGCGCTGATGGCGCAGGCTGATCATGTTGCCGAGCGAGAACAGGTAGGTGCCGAGCAGGCAGAGACCGATGCCGCCGAGCATCGCCAGGTTCAGGCCGTCGCCGGCCAGGTCCCGCCAGAACAGGCTGAGCATGCCGGCGAAGCCCAGCAGGGTCGCCAGCCAGAAACGGCTGTCGATGCGCTGGCCGAAGAACAGCATCGCATTGACGGCGTTGAACAGCGTCGCCATCGAGAAGATCACCGACTCCAGGCCACTGGTTACCTCCGTACCGGCACTGTAGAAGCAGTAGAAATTGAAGCTGAAGATGCAGCCGCCCTGCAGCATGCAGAACAGGTGGTCGCGTCCGGAGAGGCGGCGCAGGCGGCCGCTCAGCCACAGGCCTCCGACCAGAATCAGCGCCGCCAGCGCGAAGCGGTAGAAGATCGAGACGGTGACCGGGACATCACCGAGCTGCAACATGATAGCGATCCAGGTCGTCCCCCAGATCATCACCGTCGATGCATAGAGAAACAGTGTCATGGCAAGGGCCTCCGGGCCGGAAATCAGCCACCAAGCTTGCCAGCCTCACGACCGGTCGGCTTTCATGCACCGGGGCGGCTTGCACAATCTTGCGCTTTTCTGCATCGGCCGCGGTAGCCGTCGCGACCGGACGGCGTTACCATTTTGCGTTCAGCTAGACGCCGGATGCGCAGGCGTTCCAGGAGCCATGCACCTTGATTGAGTCATACCGTTTATTCGACAACCTGCGCCAGCACAGGGCCAGATTGCTCGATCATACGCAGCTCGAAGCGGGCATCGGCCTGGCTTCCTGGTCAAACCGGCACGACCGTATCCACCAGACCGATGCCAACCACCACACCCTGAGCCTCTATATCGCCGACGGTTACGAGAGCTACCGCAAAACGGCGGGCGGCTGGCGCAACGGCGGCGGCCCGGACCGGCTCTGCCTGATGCCGCAGGCGTTCGAGTCGGTCTGGGATATCCGCGGCCCCCTGAGCTTCGTGCATCTATATTTCACCGACGCGCACCTGCGCCAACTGGCGGAGCAGACCTGGGACCGCAGCCCGGCGGAAATGCGCCTGGATGCCCGGATCTTCGCCGAAGATCCGCAGATCACCCTGCTCTTCCGCCAGTTCCTGCTGTCCTGCAACTGGCAGGACAGCAGCGACCGCCTGGCCCTCGGCAGCGCCGTGACCCTGCTGCTGAACCACCTGCTGCGACACTACAGCACCCTGCGCTGGCCCGAGGTGCAGGTGCGCGGCGGCCTGGCGCCCTATCAGCTCAACCGCCTGCGGGAATACATCGACGCCCACCTCGACCAGCCGCTGCGGCTGGCGGACCTCGCCGCCGAAGCGGGCCTGAGCGAATATCACTTCGCCCGCATGTTCAAGCAGAGCCAGGGCCTGGCGCCGCACCAGTACCTGCTGCAGCAGCGCCTGCAACGCGCCGAACGGCTGCTGCGGGAAAGCGCCGAGTCGATCACCGAGATCGCACTGCGCTGCGGCTTCAGCTCCGCCAGCCATTTCAGCAACCGCTTCCGCCAGGCCCGCGGCATCGCGCCATCGGCGCTGCGACGTGAACGAAGCTAGCGCGGCCGCGTCAGGGCGATACTGCGCCCGGCCAGCGGCGGCCAGTCGAGCCCGGCGTGCTGCCGCTGCAGCTCGCTGACTCTGGCCTGGGTGTCCGGCAGGAAAGGCGCGGCGCGTTTCGCGGCCATGTCCATGTGCAGCAGCAACGTCTCCATCGCCGCCAGCTCTTCGCCGCTGTCACCGTGGCGCATGCTGAAGAAAACCCTCAGCTTCTTGGCGTCGCTCTCGAGCAACTGTACCGTCACCACCAGCGGCTCGCCTTCGCCCACCTCCTGCAGGTAGTGCACCATGCTCTGCAGCGTGTAGATCGATACCTGCTGCGCTTCGCGAAACGCCTCGTCGAGCCCGATTCGCAGCATGAACTCATCGATGGCCCGGCTGAACACCAGCACATAACAGGCGTCGTTCATGTGGCCGTTGTAGTCGATCCACTCCGGGCTTACCGGACCTTCGAATACGCTCAGTTCTTTCGTCATCGGCTTTCTCTCAGCGGATTTGCATGGATGTATCCCGCAATGCTAGCGGCAGGCCCGGGCAACATTTGACTGTAACCGTCGATTAGGTGTTAATTCCCGACAGCCCGTTACCTCCCGGAGTCGTCATGTTCGGAGACCGTCCGCGCAGCTCTCCCCAACTGATCAGTTTTCTGCTGGTTCCCGGCTTCTCGCTGTTCGGCCTGACCGCGATGCTGGATCCGCTGCGTCACGCCAACCGCAGCGGCAACCGCGAACTCTACCGCTGGCAACTGATCTCCGAGCATGGCGGCCCGGTATCGAGCAGCGATCAGCTCGACATCATGACCGATCATAGCATCCGCGACCTGCCGCCCTGTGAAACCCTGATCATCTGCGCCGGTTACGACCCCCAGACGCAGATCACCCCGGGGCTGCTTGGGTTTATCCGCCGTCAGGCCAGCCATGGCGCCGATATCGGCTGCCAGGACACGGCCGCCTATATCGCCGCCGCCGCGGGTATTCTCGATGGCTATCGGGCCACGCTGCACTGGGAAAACCTCGACAGCACCCGCGAAGCCTTTCCCCGCGTCGATTTCGTACAGGAGCTGCTGGTCGTCGATCGCGGCCGTTTTTCCTGCCCCGGCGCGCTGTCGGGCCTCGACATGATGCTCCATCTGATCGGCACCCAGCACGGTAACGGCCTGGCCACCACCGTCTCGGACGAGCTGATCTATACCCATACGCGCGCCCACACGGATCCGCAGCGGACTTCGCTGCAGAAACGTCTCGACAGCCGCAGCCCGAACCTGGTCGAGGCGGTCAAGCTGATGGAACTGAACCTGGAGGAACCACTCAGGATTGCCGATATCGCCGCGCAACTCTCGATCTCCGAGCGCGAACTCGAACGGCTGTTCCGCCACCATCTGCAGCAGACGCCGAGTGCCTACTACCGCGACCTGCGGCTCGATCAGGCGCGCTGGATGCTGCAGCAGACCAGCGACAGCGTGACCGCGATCTCCGTGGCTTGCGGCTTCGCCTCCCTGTCCCACTTCAGCCGCAGCTATCAGCAGCGTTTCGGCAAAAAACCCAGCCGCGAGCGCTGATCGCTTACCGCCGCCTTCACCGCCCAGTCGGCCCTTTCTCCAGGCTCCTGTCGCAATCAGAACAGTGTTGTTCATTTGCGCCACCGGCGCCCAATAGTCGCATTTGTACAACTATCGTTCGTATAAAGACAAAAACATTCGATGCATCGGCGTACTTTAAACCTTGTCCCGACGCCGGGCCCGGCGCCCGGGAGAGTACCGAAGGCAGAAAACAAACCTCAAGAGCCTGAATCGACATGAACCAAGACGTCATCATCACCTGCGCCGTCACCGGCGCGGCCGATACCGCCGACCGCAGCCCGCACGTACCGGTCACACCGGAGGAGATCGCCAATGCGGCGATAGAGGCCTGGAACGCCGGGGCAGCCATTGCCCACATCCACGTTCGCGACCCCGAGACCAAACAGTGCTCTCGCCGGATGGACCTTTACGCAGAAGTCTGCGAGCGCCTGCGCGCCGCCGACTGCGACGTCATAATCAATCTGACGGCCGGCATGGGCGGAGACCTGTACATCGGTCCGGAGGAGAACCCCACCGCCTTCTGCCCGGAAACCGATCTGGTCGGCGGTCTCGAACGACTGGTCCATATCGAGGAGCTCAAACCGGAAATCTGCACCCTCGACTGTGGCTCCCTCAACTTCGGCGACAGCAACCTGGTTTACGTCTCGACCCCGGAAATGCTGCGCAAGACCGCGGCCCGCATCAAGGAACTGGACGTGACCGTCGAGCTGGAAATCTTCGATACCGGCAACCTCTGGTTCGCGCTGCAAATGCGCAAGGAGGGCCTGCTCGACGACAACGCCATGTTCCAGCTCTGCCAGGGCATTCCCTGGGGCACACCGCCGGAACTGAGCCTGCTCAAGGGCATGGTCGACATGTTGCCGGCCGGCACCAACTGGACCGCCTTTGCGCTGGGACGCAACCAGTTGCCCTGGGCGGCGCAATCAGCCCTCCTCGGCGGCCATATCCGTGTCGGTCTGGAGGACAACCTCTACCTCGACAAGGGCGTGTTCGCCACCAACGGCCAGCTGGTCGAGCGTGCGGTCAATATCATCGAGAACATGGGCGCCCGGGTGCTGAGCCCAAGCGAAGCCCGCCAGAAGCTGCGCCTGCGCGGCACCCAATAATTCAGGAAGAACACAACATGACTCATCAACTGAGCGTTATCGGCACCGGCGTCATAGGCAATGGCTGGATCGCCCGGGCTCTGGCCCGGGGCTGGGATGTCGTCGCCTTCGACCCCGCCCCCGACGCGGCATCGCGCACCCGCGCCTTTGTCGACAACGCCTGGCCGGCCCTGGAGCGCCTGGACATGGCGGAAAGCGCAAGCCGGGGTCGGCTGCGTTTTGCCGACAGCCTGGAAGCGGCCGTACAGGGCGCAGATCTGATCCAGGAGAACGTCCCAGAGCGTCTCGAACTCAAGCGCGAGATTCTCTCGGCCCTGGACGCCGCCGCCGCACCGGGCGTCATCATCGGCTCCTCGACTTCGGGCTTCAAGCCCAGCGACCTGCAGCAAAACTGTCTGCGGGAGCCGGGGCGGGTCATCGTCGCCCACCCCTTCAACCCGGTCTACCTGCTGCCGCTGGTGGAACTGGTCGGCGGCGCGGCCACCCGACCCTCCGACCTGGACGCCGCGCAGGTGCTCTACCGCGAACTGGCAATGCGCCCGCTGGTGGTACGCCGCGAGATCGAGGGTCATATCGCCGACCGCCTGATGGAAGCGCTGTGGCGCGAAGCCCTGCACCTGGTGAATGACGGTGTCGCCACGACGGAAGAAGTCGATGCCGCCGTTGTTTATGGCTGCGGCTTGCGCTGGTCGCTGATGGGCACCTTCCTGACCTTCCATCTCGCCGGCGGCGAGCAGGGAATGCGCCATATGCTGGAGCAGTTCGGTCCGGCCCTGAAGCTGCCCTGGACCAAGCTGGAAGCCCCTGAACTCACCGACGAGCTGATCGACAGGGTCGTCGAGGGCTGCGAGTTCCAGGCCGCAGGGCGGCCGGTCGCCGAACTGGACCGTCGTCGCGACGATTTCCTGGTGGAGCTACTCGATCTGGTACAAAAGTACTGGCCCGAATCGGAGGGACTTCCGGGACGCATTTGATCGCGTCCCGCAACGCAGCCGCTCGAGGAATCCCCTGGGGCACACGGGATCAACCGCTGAGGCCGGCTGCGCATCTTCCGAGGCTCTCCCGGGGGGCCTCGGATACATCATCTGGTAAAGGATCTGGCGTATCACTCAACGGCAACACCGACTGACCTTTCTGACAACCGGAGATCGCAACAATGTCGTTAGAACAACAACAAAGTGACACTGGCGTTTTCAGGGCCGACACCCTGGCCCAGCATGGCCTGTTCAAGGACATGCACAAGGGCATGACCGTGGCCGGCGCCCTGCTGGTCATGGCCTTCGTGCTCTTTACCGGCTTCAATACGGAACTGGCCAGCAACCTGTTCGGTGCGGCCCGCAGCTGGATCGAGACCACCTTCGGCTGGTACTACATGGTGACCGTGGTCTTCCTGATCGGCGTCTGCGGCTACATCGTGTTCAGTGGCCACGGGCGCATCCGCCTCGGCGACGACGACAGCAAGCCCGAGTTCAGCAATTTTGCCTGGTTCTCGATGCTGTTTTCGGCCGGCATCGGTATCGGCATCCTGTTTTTCGGTGTCGCCGAGCCGATCTTCTATCTCGACAACAGCGGCGTCTTCGGCTATCCCAACAACCCTTACGCCGATATGGCCGGCGCCACCGCCATCGGCCACGACCGCGCCGTCGATGCACTGCGCGTCACCTTCTTCCACTGGGGCTTCCACGGCTGGGCGGTCTATGTGATCGTCGGTCTGGCACTGGCGTATTTCGCCTACCGCAAGAAACTGCCGCTGGCACTGCGCTCCACGCTGTATCCCTTTATCGGCGACCGTATCTACGGTCCCATCGGTCATGTCGTCGACCTGCTGGGCGTCGTCGGCTGCGTGTTCGGTGTCGCCACCTCCCTCGGCCTCGGCGTCAGCCAGATGTCGGTCGGTCTCGAGCGGCTGATCGGGGTGGACCCGGGCCTGAACACCCAACTGGTGCTGATCGCACTGATCTCGGTAATCTCCATCCTGTCGGCCGTATCGGGTGTCCAGCGCGGCATCAAGATCATCTCCGAATGGAACATCATCGTCTCGCTGCTGGTCGTCGGCTACTTCCTGTTCGGCGGCCCGACCGCCTGGCTGCTGGGCGTATTCGGTGAATCACTGGGCGACTATCTCGCCAACTTCGTACAGATGGGCCTCTGGTTCCCGGACGAGGAAGGTCCCGCCAGCTGGCAGAACGGCTGGACCGTCTTCTACTGGGGCTGGTGGCTGGCCTGGGCGCCGTTCGTCGGCCTGTTCATCGCCCGCATTTCCCGTGGCCGTACCCTGCGCGAGTTCGTACTCGGCGTACTGCTGGTGCCGACCCTGGTGATCTTCGTCTGGCTCGGTATCTTCGGTGGCACCGCGCTGTACCAGGAACTGAATGCGGTTGGCGGCCCCGGTACCGCGGGCATCATCGACCTGGTCAAGGCCTGGAATCTGCCGGCGGCGTTGTTCGCCAGCTCCGATGGCATCGCCGGTACCGGCACCCTGGGCTGGATTCTTTCGGCGCTGATGGTGTTCCTGCTGATGAGCTGGTTCGTCACTTCGTCGGACTCCAGCACCCTGGTACTGACCACCATCCTGTCGCTGGGCAATGACGAACCGCCGCAGATATTCCGCGTGTTCTGGGGTCTGGTGATCGGCCTGGTCGCCGCGGTACTGCTGCTCGCCGGCGGACTCGGCGCACTGCAGACAGCACTGATGGCCGCGGCCCTGCCGCTGAGTCTGGTGATCCTGGCGATGACCTTCGGGGTACTGAAGTCGCTGTGGCAGGAAGCCGGTATCGCCGGTACCCTGGCCCCCCTCGTACAACGCGGTTAACCGCCTGTTGAGCAGGCCGCGGGGGCTTCGCCCCCGCTTTCCCGTTTTCGTAGTCACGACTGATATGAGCACTGGATTAACACCGAAAGGTACCCAGGACGTCACTTCTCCGTTAATCCCCGACGATGACGGCGTGGTGACGCTTTCGTTTTTGCTGCTGCCGGACTACGGCATGGTCTCGTTGATGTCGGCGATCGAGCCCCTGCGTATCGCCAACCGGCTGGCAGGTAGAGAGCTTTATCGCTGGCAGTGCCTGAGCGAGGATGGCCAGGCCGTGGTCGCCAGCAACGGCATGGCACTGCAGCACCACCTCCCCCTGTGCGACATTCCGGCACCGCGCAACCTGTTCGTCAACGCCAGCTTCCAGCCGGAACGTCATACCGCGCCGGATACACTGAACTGGCTGCGTAAGCTGCGCCGCCGCGGCAGCCTGCTCGGTGCCCTGGATACCGGTTGCTACCCTCTGGCCAGGGCCGGCCTGCTCAAGGGCCGCGAGGTCACGATGCACTGGGAAGCCGCACCGGTATTTCAGGCGCTCTACCCGGATGTGCGGGTGAGCGCCGAGCTGTACGAAATCGACCGGGGACTTATCACCTGTGCCGGCGGCACCGCCGCCACCGACCTGATGCTGCATCTGATCGAACAGCACGCAGGCCCGGGCCTCTGCGCCCGGATCTGCGACCAGACGATCCGCAGCGCTGCCCGACCGCCATCGGAGCGCCAGTGCCAGAGCCTGGCACAGCAGCACCGTATCCACCATCCGCGTTTACGCCGGGTACTGGAACTGATGGAGCACCATCTCGAGATGCCGCTCGCACCCGAAACGCTGGCCCACCGCGCCCATATTTCCCTGCGTCAGCTCGAGCGCCTGTGCCGGCGTTACCTCAATGCCTCACCGTCGCATTACTATCTTGGCCTGCGTCTCGAGCGCGCCCGCCAGTTGCTGCGGGAGTCCGACCTCAGCATTGCCGCTGTCGCCAGCGCCTGCGGCTTTAGCACCGCGTCTCATTTCTGCCACTGCTATCGGCGCCGTTTCGGTCTGACGCCGGGCGCCCAGCGCCGCGAAGCGGCCTGACCGGTATGTTGGGTGCAGATCCGTTGGGTGCAGGGCGTCAGCCCGAAACCCAACAGCCTGAATGTCAGGCAAAATCGGGGGGCGTAATCGCCTGTGCAGGATTACACCCCCTTCGTGATTTTCCCCAGCCCTACAGCGTCCGCTCCAGCACGCGGATACGCGACAGCAACTCGTCACGATCGACGTAGCAGCCCTGCAGGTGCCGGTGCCCCTGCGTGAGGTCGAAGGCGCGGCGTGCGTGCAGCACACGGCGATTGTCGAACACCAGCAGGTCGCCGGGGTTGAGCCGGTACTCGAACTGGAAACGTGGCTCCCGGGTCAGCGCGATAAAGGTACGATAGGCCCTGTAATGACGTACCACCTCGTGCCCCGGCAGGTCGAGCGGACCGCGCAGGAAGTTGGCCAGCCGCACCTCCACCACCGCTCCCTCGTCATCCAGCAGCAGCGCTGGGGCCCGGTAGCGATAGTCGCTGTCGCGATCCTTGTTGTAGAAATCCATCGGCAGGCTCGCAAGCGCTTCGAACTCGTCCGGACAGTGCGCGCGCATGTGCTCGGCGATGCAAAAACCGTCGACCAGTATCGACTCGCCGCCGGAAGCATCGTTCTGCAGGCAATGGAGGAACTGCAGCCCGGGCTGCAGTTCACGCGTTGGCAGATCGGTGTGCAGCGGCAGGCGCAGGTTGGTGTAGGCCGCGGTGTTGGCGTCCGGTTTCGAGCGGACATCGAACAGGGTGCCGAAGTTGGTTTCGCGGATGAAGGAAATGCGGTTGGCAATCTGGACCAGGGTGCCGGGCGTCGTGGGGCAGTCACGAATCAGCGCAATACCGCTGTCACGCTGACGTCGCAGCCAGTGCAACAGCTGAACATCATCCTGCATGACCCCTTGGCAGTCGAATTCGGGCAGGTGCCCGGCAATGCGCTCACGGTCCCAGACCTGCGGCTGCAGACGCCGTTCCGAGCGCGCTGTCTCGCTGTAACAATGTGCCCGCAGCCAGCCGGGATGAAAACGGCTGGCGTGATCATCGCAATCCCAGAGGATCTCGAGATAACCGTCTACCAGTTGCGCCTGCAGCGGACGTATATCCAGCGGCACGTCGCAGATTTCGAACAGCTGCTCGCGGGTCAGGGACGACACGCAGCCCGTGCAGGGGCAGTTGTCCCGCAGCCAGAGGTAGTGGTATTCGCTCTGGTGACCATCCTGCCACCCGATTCTCAGGGAGGCGGGGCCTGTCTCGAGACGGACGGGCAACTGCGTCACTGGGTAGCGGCTGTAGCCGGCGACCTCGAAAGTTTCGGTCTGTGCATTCATCGCGCGGGGGCTCCGTTGCATCACTGCCGGCATGGCAGTGTCTGACAGCGATGTTAGGCCCCCTCAGCACGAAATGGCTTGCCCCGGGTCGCCGCTTTCTGTCACGGCTTCGCCATTGCGCGTGACTCAGCCCCGGCCCCGGTATCGACCGCCGCACGACCGGGTTTCATAGCGTATTCTCGCCAACCGCCAGCCGGCGCCCCTCGCGGCTGCTGCGCAGCGCCAGCTCGATCAGCCGGATACCGAGCAGCGCGTCTTCAAGGCTTACCGGCAGCGGGTCGCCGTGCTCGAGTGCGCGAACCAGCGCACGGTAGAATTGCCGGTAATCGCCGGGCCGCGTTGCTACCGTTTCGCAGCCGTCAGCGGTGTGCAGCTGACCGTATTGCACCGCGGGTTCCAGGCCCCAGTCCGCGCCCTCGGGCGCGTGCCCCGCCCGCAGCGCGTCTTCCTGGGGATCGAGGCCGTACTTGCAGTAACTCCCCTGCGTGCCCTGAACCATGAAACGCAGTGTCGGAGAAGCGCAGAACGGGCTTGAGTGCAGCACCACTTCGTGCTGCGGATAGTGCAGCATCAGGTGAAAGAAGTCGGTCGATTCCGCCCCCTCTCGCAACTCGCGGCAGCGGGCGCTGATCGCCTGCGGTGTCCCGAACAGCGCCAGCGCCTGGTCGATCAAATGCGGGCCCAGGTCGAAGAGAATACCGCTGCCCACCCCGGCCTGTTCGCGCCAGCGCGCCCGGGGTTCGGGTCGGAAGCGATCGAAATGAGACTCGAAGTAACGCACCTCGCCGAGCCGACCGCTTTGCAACAGCTGCTGCAGCGTCAGGAAATCGCCATCGAAGCGGCGGTTGTGGTAGACCGCCAGGGCGCGCTGCCGGCTCGCCGCAAGCTCTATAAGCGCCTCGCCCTCGGCGGCAGAGACCACGAAAGGCTTTTCCACCAGCACATGCTTGCCAGCTTCCAGTGCGCGCCGCGCCAGGGCAAAATGACTGTCGTTGGGCGAGGTAATGACGACGAGCTCGGCATCGCTGCCGTCAATCAGCGCAGCGCCGTCTCGGAACAGCCCCAGATGCGGGTAGTCCTGCCGCAGTTCCGGCTGGCGGCTGCTGATGGCCACCAGCTCGAGTTCGGGCGTCTGCCGGATGAAAGGCAGGTGAAACACCCGGGCCGAAAGGCCGTAGCCGATTACGGCGGTTCTGATCATCGGTCATCCTTGCGGTCTGAGGTCGCGCAGAATTTCGGCCCGGGCGGCATGCCCGGACCGTAATTCTACATTGCACCCTATTCCTCAATGCCGATCAATTCCAGGTCGTCATCCACGACCAGGCCGACACCCGGACAATAGATCTTGACCGACTCCTCTTGCTTGGCAAGCTCTGTCGTCTCGGTCACTTCCACGCAATCCGATAAACCACCGTCCAGGCCTTCGACCTCCAGGTCCGGCGCGAGCCCCATGCCGGTATGTTCGGCCCGGTCGAGCGCAATATCCGGCGCAACCTCCTGGTAATAGCGGGCTCCCAGCAAAAAGGCGCCGCCCGGCATGATGATGCCGGGCATGGCGTCATCTTCGCCCACGCGCCAGGCACCGGGGCCATCGGCTCCGCCCATTTCGCCGCCCATGCCATCGGGCACCCAGACATCCTCACCGAAGTAGTAGACATCGCCACTGTGCTGGCAGACGGCAAAGAAGTTCCGCGAGCGTTCGGCGAAGTCCCCGTCGGCCGTTTCGTACTCCTCCACCACCCGAGTGGCTATCATCTGCCCATCGAGCATGATGTCCTCGGTATCGCCGGTTACGGTGATCGTCAGCTCCTCCAGTTCGTCACAATCACCTTCCTCCAGACAAGCACCGTTGTCGTAAGAAAGTACCCGCCCTGGCTCCAGAATGAAGTAGCTGTTGCCGCCTTCGTTGACAAAGCTGCAGCCGTCGAGCGGAAAACTGTCGGTAAAGTCGCGTTTATCCTTGGCGGATAGGGAAAAAGGCAGCAGTGCCAGCATCAGAGCGCTCAGCACAAGTATTTTGCTTTTCATCGATCTGACCCCTCTCACGGGACGGCAAAAGCCGCCCTGAACCGAACCAGAAAGGCTGCCTGTATGAAAAGCGTCGGAATCAGGAACGGCAGCATCCTTTCAATCCCCATTGTCGGCTGGCAGACAGCCGCCTGGGATCGCCGGCCGCGGGGGCCGGTATCCCTCTTAATACCAATAGGTGCTGCATCACGGGGATTCCAGTAATGCCCGGGAAGATGACGATCTTTTCTAGACGAATCGCATCTATGCTTATTCAGCCAATCCAGCCGCCACTGCAGCAGGCTCCGCACGGCAACCCTCAACCACGCTCGGCGCCTACCCACACCGGATATAACACACCGTTACGCCGCCGCTCCATGCCCGCCTCCCGTCCGGGCGCCCCGCTCCACCCGTACGATATACCAGACCGGTATCAAATGACGGTTCATCGTGAAAACCGGTCCAAAGGCTGCGCCTGAGCCTCTATAATCTGCAGAGGATTTCGCGGTCGAGTGCTTATGAAAACGTTCTATTCGATGCTTCTAACCGGCGCCCTGGCTGGCCTCAGCAGTGCGGCCATCGCCGCCAACCCCTGGGAACAGATCAGCTCGCCCTCCTCACAGGCGCCGCAGAGCATTGGCGGCTACACCAACGGCTGCCTCAGCGGTGCACAGGAATTGCCGTTGCGCGGCGAGGGCTTCCAGCTGGTGCGCACCGGCCGCGACCGTCACTACGGCAGCCCGGCGCTGGTCGACTTCCTCACCGACTTCTCCGGCGAGGTGGCCGAACAGGGCCTGGGCCGCCTGCAGATCGGCGATATGTCCATGGCCCGCGGCGGCCCCTTCAGTTCCGGCCACCGCAGTCACCAGACCGGACTCGATGCCGACATCTGGTACTCGCAGGACCCGCGCGCCCGGCAACGCCCGCTGAGCGCCTGGGAGCGGGACAACATCTCCGCCATCCCGCTGGCCGACGCCGGGCAGCACCGTCTTATCGAAGCGAACTGGGACAACCGGGTTCCGCGCATCCTGCGCCTGGCCTCCGAAGACCCCCGGGTCGAGCGCATCTTCGTTCACCCCACCATCAAACGCAGGTTGTGCGAAACCGCCGGCAGCGACAACGACTGGCTGCGCAAGATCCGCCCCTGGTGGGGCCACAACTACCACTTCCACGTGCGCCTGGCCTGCCCCGAAGGCGACAGCCACTGCGTGCCGCAGCAGCCGGTACGCAACGAGGCCTGCGGCCAGGATCTCGACTGGTGGTTCAGCGACGAGTTCTACGCCCAGCTGCGCGGCACCGCGCCGCCAAAACCCAAACCGAAGAAGAAGCCGGAACCGCCGCCCATGCCGCAGCAGTGCGCGCAGGTGCTGCGTTCACCCTGAGCCCCATGATCCGCAGCACGGCAGCAGTGACTGGCCGGTTGCGACACGCCTCGATCAGGCGCTACGGGGATAGCGGCCGGTGCCCGGAGCGTCGCCCGGCGTCCACCTTGTTGCCGACTCTCTGCTGTATGAACTAACTTTTCATTCGGGACGGTCGGCTGCCATTCTCGACTGCCCCGGGGCCTGCTGGTCCGGCCTGCGCTGTCCTGCGTACAACCGCCTATCCTTGACCGACTGCCAGGGGGCTGACGTGCAATCCAAACAGGGATTCGTCCTTGCGCTGACGTTGCTGCTCTGCACCGCCGCGCTGTCCGTTCGTGCCCAGAATTTGCCGGGGGTCGGTCTGGCCGAGGTGGAAAGCACGGCGATTTTCGACGAAATACGCCTGAACGGCACCGTCAACGCCTTGAGTCGCTCCAGCCTCTCCACATCCGTGGCGGGACTGGTGCAGGACGTACAGGTGGATGTGGGCGACCGGGTCGAGCGGGGGGATGTTCTGATTCAGCTAAATGATGAGTTGGAACGCCACGCGTTGGAAAGTGCGCGGGCCGCGACTCAGGCCGCCCGTGCGCAGCTGCAGGAAGCCCGTCGGCGCCTGACCGAAGCCCGGACGGTCGGCGCCGGCAGAAACATCGCCCAGACCGAAGTGCGGGCGAGGGAAAGCGCCGTCGCGACATTGGAAGCGGAGTTGGCGCGAATGGTGGCCGAGCAGGCACGCCAGGCATCACAGGTGGAACGCCACCGACTGGCAGCCCCCTACAGCGGTGTTATCAGCGCCAAGACCAGCGATCTGGGGGAGTGGGTGTCTCCGGGTGACGCCCTGCTCACACTGGTGGATATCGAGCACCTGCGGCTGGACTTCCAGGTACCGCAGGACTTCTACCCGAAGCTGAACGAGCATACCGAAGTGCTGATCAGCACCTCACCGGAAACCGCGGTCGGCGCCACCATCGCCACCGCGGTGCCGGTCAGCGATCCACAGCTGCGCACCTTCCTGTTGCGCGCCCGGCCGCCGGCAGGCCTTTCCCTGCTGCCCGGCATGTCGGTCAGCGCGACATTGCGGGTGTTCTCGGGCACGCAGGGGCTGACCGTGCCGCGAGACGCCGTCAACCGCTACCCGGAAGGCCGCACAACGGTCTGGATTGCCGAGCCTGATGGCGAGGATGCCTACCGTGTTCGCGAGCAACGGGTCGACGTCGGTCATGGCTTTGCCAACCGGGTGGTGATCCACAGCGGCCTCAACGGCAGCGAGCAGGTGGTGGCAAGGGGCAACGAGGGCCTTAGCGACGGTATGCGGGTGACCCGGGCCGGACGGGAGTCGGACTGATGTTCGCCGGCGTGATCCGGCACGGCACCCGGGTAACGGTGGCGGCTTTGATCATCGCCGTACTCGGCATTGCGGCTGCCATCCAGATCCCGGTACAGATGATCCCGGACCTCGAAATGCGCACGATCACGGTGGTCACCCGATGGTCGGGCGCCACTCCCCAGGACGTGGAAAAGGAAATCCTCATCGAGCAGGAGCGCTACCTGCGCAATGTGCCGAACCTGAGCCGAATGGAGTCCACCGCCACCAGCGGGTCCGCCGAAATTGAGCTGGAATTTCCCTTCGGCGTCAACATCACCGAAACCCTGATTCAGGTGAACAACGCCCTGAGCCAGGTGCCGGACTACCCGCAGAATGTCGACGAGCCGCGTATCGTCGCCACCTCCTTCTCGTCCAACGCCTTCATGTACTTCCGGGTCTCCACCCTGCCGGGCAATCCGCGGCAGCTGGACATGGACCTGATGCGCGACTTCATCGAGGACCGGGTGCGCCCGCGCATGGAAACGGTACCGGGCGTGTCGGAGGTGAGGGTCGGCGGGGGGGCCGAGCGACAGATGCAGGTGATCGTCGATGAGCAGCGGCTCAACCAGCGCGGACTTAGCCTGGTGAACCTGCGGGATGCCATCACCGCACGCAACCGCGATGTTTCGGGCGGCGAGCTGGAAGCGGGCAAAAGGCGCTATCTGCTGCGCACCGTCGGTCGCTTCGAGGATATCGATGATCTGCGCCAGCTGGTGCTGTCACGCCAGGGGGACAGCGTGGTACGCCTGCACGAGGTTGCCCGGGTGATACAGGATCACTCCCGCATCCGCGAGCAATCCTTCGTCGATGGGCGCAAGGTCATCGGCGTGCAGGTACGGCGTGAGAGCGGCTCCAACGTCATCGACATCAAGGACGCCATGATACGGGAAGTCGCGGCCATCAACGACGAAACCCTGCGACCGGCGGGCATGGTGCTGGAGCTGACCTCCGACGATGCCCGCTACGTACAGGCCTCGGTCAAAAACGTCTGGACCAACCTGGGTATTGGCGCCGCATTCGCTACCCTGGTCATGTACCTGTTTCTGCGCTCCGGTCGCGCCACACTGGTGGGAGTGATCGGAATCCCGCTGTGCGCGATTGCCGCCTTTATCGGACTGCTCGTCACAGGACGCACCATCAACGTGATTTCCCTGGCGGGTATCGCATTTGCCATCGGTATGACGGTGGACAACAGCATCGTGGTGCTGGAAAACATCGAGCGTCATCGACGCCTGGGACAGGGTCGCTTCGAGTCGGCACTCCAGGGCGTGACGGAAGTCTGGCCCGCGGTACTGGCCTCGACCCTGACCACCATCCTGGTATTCCTGCCGATCGTCTTTATCGAGGAGGAAGCCGGCCAGCTCTACTCGGATGTGGCTATCGCAATCGCATCCGCCATCATCGCCTCGATGCTGGTGGCGGTGACACTGATTCCGACGCTCTGCGCCCGGCTGGATTTTGCCTCCCGCAAGGGCAGCGGCGAAGCTCCACCCGGGGCGCGCTGGGTGCGCGGTATCCTGGCGCTGGTGAACTGGCTGATCGGCGGCCCCGGCCGGCGCCTGGGCACCCTTGCCATAACGGTAGTGGCCAGCAGCCTGGTGATCTACTGGCTGACGCCGCCTGCGGAGTACCTTCCCGAAGGCGAGGAGCCCAAGACCTTCGCCGCCATGAGCGCGCCGCCGGGCTACAACCTGTCGGAGATGCAGCGCATCGCCGACAAGGTGGAAGACTACTTCCTGCCGCAGGTGGGGGCTGACGGCCGGGCTTACGCGGCAGGCGAGACCCCGGTACCGCCGATGGCATACCTCAACATGCAGGTGACACCTACCCGCGTTCGCATCATTTCCGAATCCATCGACCCCACCCAGATCGACGCCCTGATGGACGCCATCACCGATTACTACGAGCGCTTCCCCGGGATGCGCGCCTTTGCCGCCAAGGGCTCGATCATCTCCAGCAACGACGGCGGCACCCGCAGCATCAACCTGGACATTTCCGGCCCCGAGCTGGTGCCCGTCTACCGCGCCGCCAACCTCGCCTATGACCGGGCACGCACCATCTTCGACAGACCGCGCATTCAGAACCAGCCTTCCACTCTGAGCCTGGCCCAGCCGCTGATCCAGGTGCGTCCGGATTGGGAGCGCATCGCCGAACTGGGCCTGGACACCTCTTCCGTCGGCTTCACCGTTACCTCGCTAACCGAAGGCGCCTATGTCGACGACTTTTTCCTCGACGACGACAAGATCGACATCTACCTCTACGGCAGTGGCAGCGCCGAGCCCTCGCTGGCAGAGCTGCCCAATATGCTGATCCACACGCCCCAGGGCGCTACCCTGCCGCTGAGCAGCATCGCCTCGATCGAAGAAACGGTGGATACCAGCATCGTGCGCCGCGTGGATGGCCGCCGCACGGTCACGCTCAATATCATCCCGCCGGACGACGTACCGCTGGAGGCGGGTGTACAGCGGGTTCGCACCGAACTGCTGCAATACCTGCGCGAGAGCGGCCAGCTGCCGGCCTCGGTGAGCATCGACATCTCCGGCGCCAGCGACCAGCTCAATGCCACCCGGGAGGCGCTGACCGGCAACTTCGTCATCGCCGTTGCCATCGTCTTCCTGCTGCTGGTGGCGATATTCGCCCACTGGGGCTACCCGCTGCTGATCATGACCACGATTCCGCTGGGCATCGCCGGTGGCATCGTCGGCCTGGCGCTGATGAACCTGGTGGGTGGCCTGCTGCCGCTGCTGGGTCTGCAGCCATTGCACCAGCCGTTCGACATGATCACCATGCTGGGCTTTCTGATCCTGATGGGCACGGTGGTCAACAACCCCATCCTGGTGGTGCACCAGGCCCGCCAGAACCTGCTGCAAAAGGGCACCGGTGTGGTCGAGGCCGTGAGCGAGGCGGTGGCCACGCGGCTGCGACCCATCGCAATGACCACCCTCACCACCCTGTGCGGCCTGTCACCGCTGGTGTTCATCCCCGGAGAAGGCACCGAACTCTACCGCGGCGTCGGCGCCATCGTGCTGTTCGGCCTGCTGGGCGCCGCCATCGTGACGCTGACTTTCCTGCCGGCCCTGACGGTGTTCGCCCTGGACTGGGGCAGGCGCCTGGCAGCCAGAAAGGCTCCGCGAGTAGCAGAGGAAAATCAGGTGTCGAAACCGTAGAAGGAAGCGAGCCGCCGCACAGTTTGCTGGCGATACGAAGGGACTGGTTGCGCTTTACCCGGCAGGTTGAAAGAGCCCCCATGCCGTGCACCTCCGTGCCCGCCACGACCAGTCGCTCACTACCGCCATCGAACTGACGGACTCCACGGCAAAAAGGCAACCCGGGAAAGCGCCCCTCTCCGGTCGAGACGCGGGCGCGGTAACGATTACTCGATATTCTGGATCTGCTCTCGCATCTGCTCGATCAGCACCTTGAGTTCGACGGCACACTGGGTGGTGTCGGCGACGATCGATTTGGATGACAAAGTGTTGGCTTCGCGGTTGAGTTCCTGCATCAGGAAGTCGAGGCGGCGGCCGACCGGGTCTTTCTGTTTCAGGACCCGGCGCACCTCCTGGACGTGGGTGCCGAGGCGATCGAGTTCCTCGTCGACGTCGGCCTTCTGCGCCAGCAGCGCGATTTCCTGCTCGAGGCGGGTTTCGTCAAGTTCGACGCGCAGTTCGGCGAGGCGGTTGCGCAGGTTGTCGCGCTGCGCCTGGAGGATTTCCGGCAGCCGCTTGCGTACATGCGCCACCACTTCTTCGATGCCATCCAGACGCTGACCGATCAGCTGGGCAAGCTCTGCGCCTTCACGACTGCGCCCCTCGGCCAGGTCCTGCAGTGCCTCGCCGAAAAGCGTGAGCGCGGCCTTCTTCACCTCATTCATGTCGATCTCGCTCTCGCGCATGACGCCGGGCCAGCGCAGTATCTCGAGCGGGTTCAGCGGCTGTCTGTCCGGTATCAGGCTTTCAAGGTCCCGGGCGGCGGCTATCAGCTGCTCGGCAAGTTCGCGGTCGACACTCAGGGTCTGCTGCTGCGTCTCCGGCACGAAACGCAGGGTGCATTCGACCTTGCCTCGGCTCAGCGCCTTGCGCAGCTTTTCCCGCAATGTCCCTTCCAGTTCCCGCAGGCTATCCGGCAGCCGCAGGTGTGGCTCCAGATAGCGGTGGTTTACCGAGCGAATTTCCCAGACCAGGCTGCCCCAGTCGCCCTGGGTCTCCTGCCGGGTGAAGGCCGTCATACTGCGTGTCATGTCGTCCGATCTCGATTAGAATTGGCTGTTCGGAAAGCCATTCTAACAGCCCGGTTCCTGTCACGGCACCGCCGGGCTCCCAAGACTTAAGGTACGATTCAACGATGAGTTCGAGCATCTCCGATCAGCTGCAGAACCTGGGACTTAAGAAGCTGCGACCGAGCGGCCGTCAGCCGGACCAGATGCGCGAGGTGAAAATCACGCGCAATTTCACCAAACATGCGGAAGGGTCGGTGCTGGTCGAATACGGCGATACCAAGGTGCTCTGCACCGCCACTGTCGATCGTGGCGTCCCGCGATTCCTGCGTGGCTCCGGTCAGGGCTGGGTGACCGCGGAATACGGCATGCTGCCCCGCTCCACCAACACCCGAACCGATCGCGAAGCGGCCCGTGGCAAGCAGGGCGGTCGTACTGTCGAGATTCAGCGCCTGATCGGCCGCTCGCTGCGCGCCGCAATGAATCTGAACAAGCTCGGCGAGAACACCATCACCATCGACTGCGACGTGCTGCAGGCCGATGGGGGCACCAGGACCGCGTCCATCACCGGCGCTTTCGTCGCGCTGCAGGATGCGGTGAACGTGCTGAAGAAGGACAAGAACGGCGCCATGAAAGGCGATCCGATCAAGTGCATGCTGGCGGCCGTCTCCGTCGGTATCTTCGAAGGCCAGCCGGTACTGGACCTCGACTACGCCGAGGACTCCAAGGCCCACACGGACATGAACGTGATCATGACCGACAAGGGCGGTTTCGTCGAGGTTCAGGGCACCGCCGAAGGCGAGCCCTATTCCCAGGAAGAACTGAATGCCATGCTGGAACTGGCACGCAAGGGCATCTCGCAGCTGGTCGAAGCCCAG
Organism: Marinobacterium nitratireducens; assembly: GCF_014645375.1. Classification (GTDB taxonomy): domain Bacteria; phylum Pseudomonadota; class Gammaproteobacteria; order Pseudomonadales; family Balneatricaceae; genus Marinobacterium_A; species Marinobacterium_A nitratireducens. The sequence goes on along the minus strand of NZ_BMLT01000023.1, from coordinate 4,659 downwards.
AAGGCAGCGCTGGCGAAATAACAGCCGCGCCCGGCAGGTACAAAAAAGGGAGCTGCCAGGCTCCCTTTTTCGTTGCTGCATCAGCTTATTTGCCGCCGATCTCGTAATCGATGATGACCGGAGCGTGCTCGGAGAATTGCTCGTCCCGGTAGATACGCGCCGCCTTGACGCTGTTGCGCAGGTTCGGAGTCGCAAGCTGGTAATCCAGGCGGGCGCCTTCGTTGAGGGTCCAGGCGCGGTTGTAGTCCGGCCACCAGGTATACTGGCGCTCGGCCTTGTTGACCCGCCGGAAGGCATCGATGTAGCCCATCTCGCCAAGCACCTCTTCCATCCACTCCCGCTCATGCGGCAGGAAACCGGAAACGCTCTGATTCACGTACCAGTTGCTAAGGTCGATCGCCTTGTGGGCGATGTGGTAGGTGCCACAGAAGATGAAATCGCGGCGCTTGCGCAGCGTTTTCTTCAGATGACCCATCAGCAGTTCCAGGTATTCTTCCTTCGTGGCCTGGGCTTCCGGGCTCTTGAGGCCCGACGGAACCGACATGGAAGCGACGCTGACCTTGTCGAAGTCGGCCTGGATAAAGCGACCGTGGAAATCGCACAGCTCGAAGCCGAGCCCGGTCATGATGGCCTTCGGCAACTCGCGGGTGTAGATGGCGACGCCGCTGTAGCCGTCCTCGAAGGCATCGAAGAAGTAGGCGTTGTAGCCGTCCGGATGATAACGGTCGCCGTCAAGCTGATACTCTTTCGCGCGCAGGTTCTGCAGACACACCACATCTGCGTCCTGCTGTACCATCCAATCGAAAAAACCCTTGTCGGCAGCCTGTTCAATACCCTGCGTATTGAATGTAATGACACGCATGTCTGTTGATCCTGTAAAGCGCGCGAAGAAAGCTATCTGGGAAGAGAAACGGCAATTGTATAGCGTAGCGGCTCAAATTGAAATTTCTTCAGGCCCGAAACGCCGTAGAGCGCGGCTGCCGGCGCTGATATCATAGGCGCCGATCAGATTTCAGTGCGGAGAGCCCCATGCAGGATTACCAGCGAGCCTTCATCGAATTCGCCATCGAACGCGGCGTGCTGCGTTTCGGCGAATTCACCCTCAAGTCCGGACGCACCAGCCCCTACTTCTTCAATGCCGGCCTGTTCAATACCGGCGAGGCGCTCGCGAAGCTCGGCAAATATTACGCCGCCGCCATCGAGGATGCGGACATCCCGTTCGACGTGCTCCTTGGTCCTGCATACAAGGGCATTCCGCTGGCCACCACCGCCGCGGTGTCGCTGGCAAACGACTTCCAGCGTGACGTTCCGTACGTCTTCAACCGCAAGGAAGCCAAGGACCACGGCGAAGGCGGCAACCTGGTCGGCGCCGAACTCAAGGGCCGGGTGCTGATCATCGACGATGTCATCACCGCCGGCACCGCCATCCGCGAAGTGATGCAGATCATCGAGCAGGCCGGCGCCACTCCTGCCGGCGTGGTCATCGCGCTGAATCGCATGGAGCGCGGTCAGGGCGAGCTCTCCGCCATCCAGGAAGTCGAGCGGGACTACGGTATGCCGGTTGCGAGCATCGTCACACTGGACGATGTACTGACCTATCTGGCCGAGAAAGGCGGCATGGAGAAAGAGATCGAAGCGATCAAGGGGTATCGCGCCCAGTACGGCATCGAGGCCTGAGACGGCGGAGTCACCCTGCCGCAGAATAATCTGCAACAAGTGATTGACTCCTTTTCGATAAGCGTGTTTAATTTGCGCCGTCGTTGCCCGGATAGCTCAGTCGGTAGAGCAGGGGATTGAAAATCCCCGTGTCGGTGGTTCGATTCCGCCTCCGGGCACCACCTTACTTAAAAGCCTCGCTTATCATAGTGGGGCTTTTTTGTTTCTGGACAGACCACGCTGCGTCATCGAACCAGTTCGATTGCTGGCCACGTCCATATGGCCAACCCTCCTGGCTGACGCGCGAAATTTCCCCCGGCAATTTGGTCCGCCTCCAGGCACCACCTTACTTAAAAGCCTCGCTTATCATAGTGGGTCTGATTTGTGGTTCATCGCGCTCTAGCGGGAAAATGTAAATCTTAGGATGGGTGGAGCGACGTCTCGGTAAGGCGTATCCGTCACTGATGCGGCCAGGGCGTCGTGCAACCCATCTTGGGCGTCGGTTCGGTACTGAGCATGTAGCCGCCTCATTGATGGGTTACGCCGCGTCAACCTCGCTGAAAGCATTAAACAGTGTGCCTAGGCGGCTCCCCCCATCCTACTTTTGGCCCCCCCTCGGGACATTGCCCGGGTGCCGCCCATGTCGAAGGTCTGATGATGAGTGACAAGGGATTTCCGCCTGTTTCCCAAATCGATACCACCCCGTTCGTCGCACGTGAAGCCAATCGGCCATCAGTCCTCCGCAACAGGGCAGGCGTCCGGTATCGGCCGGGCCTGCAGCTGAGACCGGTAGCGCGTTTCCAGCTGTCGACCGGCTTCGCGGTAACAGGGCAGTTGCATTTCCCGGCGCAGATTGATGAAGGTCTGGAACAGCGAGTCACGAGCAAACTCGTTGATCATCCAGGCGGGATCCGCGGCCGGATCGGCAAAGCCCTGATAGCGGATGACGACCGCGGAATCGGATCCGGCAATCGCTTCCCAGCAGCCACTGAGCGTCATCATCGGCACGGTATCGGGTCGGCTCCGATATCGGCGCCGGTCCAGACGATTCCCCACTCGCAAGACTGAATCCTGCCAGCTGACGGTCGAGGCGATGACAGCGTCACGGTCCAGCAGGAAGAATGGCGCATCGATGCGTACATAGACAAGGAAGGACTCAACCCCTTCCTGCTGCAGTACTTTTACCTCACGATACCCACTAACCCACTGCGACAGATGTTCCTGGTCCATCAACAGCGCCAAGAGCGTTGCCTGCGGCGCCATTACACGGGTCTCAGCGCGCAACCACACCAGATCGGTCCCATGATCGTGACGCTGATAGACATCCACGCCCTCCCCGCTTCGGACCCTGTACCAATTGGCGGCCGGTGCTGCAGCTAGCCACCAATTCGTCCCGAGCAATATCAGAATCAGCAAGAGCCTGTTACGACCCGGAAACATTGGCTTCATCCTATCCGTCAACGTTCTTTGCCAGCGGTCGGGCTGTGCATAAGAACTGCTGTGGAAAACTCGCCATCATATCAGCCACCAAATTACACACAATTACTGTGTTCAAAGCTGTGCATAAGCTAGTCACAACCGCCTTAAAGGTTACTCTAAGACCTGTAAATGCTGGTTCGCCTTATATTGATCAACAGACCAGCCAAAATACACATTTCCAGGCTGTGGAAAGATATTATTGAGCTTCATGATAATTTATCCCCATGTTGAACACAGACTGTCCCGACACTATCCCACACGATGATCTATCCATGCGATTGCATGGTCGCGATCAAACCTCTACTTATTCACAGATAGTGCCCGTTACCGGTGGAACAAGATTCTGCACCGACAGGTCTCATAGTAAGCCCATTCAACAGGAGCGAGATCATGTATACGACTAAGGGGTTCAAGGGTGTGGCGCTGGCGATGGGCGGCGTAATGCTGGCGGGCTGTGCCGGGAACCAGTACCTCGACGCACCGGTACCGCCCGAAAGCGTCAGCCGCTCGACGACGTTCGATGGTCGCTGGAATGGTATTGTCGGGCCACTCTACCGCTGGCGTACGCTTAACAGTGCGCATGCAGTTGGCAAAGCCATTGTCTGCGACGACTACAAGGACAATATAAGTCTCGATGTCGCCCAGGGGAATATCAGCATCCGCGTTGGCAGCGATCCCGTGTACGAGCTGACCGCCCAGGCAGATGAAAACGGGTATTTCTATCAGAGCATGCCAGCCGGGCGTCAGGGACTGAAGTCCACGGCAATCTGGGTCACCGGGCAATTGAGTGCGGCTGAGGCACAGGGACAGGTCGGTTTCGGTCCCACCGGCTATAGTCGCGGCTGCCTTGGCGCTTTCGTCGCCAGCCGCAGCGATGGCAACCTGTTGCCTGAGCCCGTCGAGAATCCCTTCACAACCGATTACTACTTTATCGATGTGATCGAGCGTGATTAGGCTCCAGCGGTGCGCAAGCGCTAGCCGGATAGATGGGTGGAGCGCAGCGTAACCCATCATCAGTTCGAGTTGGAAAGCAGAACCTGATGGATTATGCGGTTTCGCCGCGTCGATGAAGCTGTCAAAACTGGTGGGAGCGGCGCCCCGCCGCGAATGCTTTTGTCCCTTAATATCCAGATACCGGGTATTTGGCACATGCCGCGGATAAAGAGCGGATGGGATCAGCTGCACCCTGGACAGGTCTACCGGTTCTTACGACTGCACCCGGCCCAAAGCGAAAAAACCCGGCCTCATCGAGACCGGGGTTTCCGTAATTAGATGCTTGGCGCCTCGCGCAAGCGCGAGCCGTCCCGCGGGCGATGCACGGCGCGGTCGCGATATCGGGCCAAAGCTGCGCTTCGTCTGTTAACCGATATCGCCCTACTCTACATGGGCAGGGCGGCCGCAAGCGGCGCTGTTCACATTCCCCATGTGAGGGTCATCGCCACCGGACCGCCAATACAAAAACGCCCCAACCTTTCGGCCAGGGCGCTTTTGTTTAATTAGATGCTTGGCGATGAATACCGCGTT
>NZ_BMLT01000022.1 GCF_014645375.1 Marinobacterium nitratireducens | reverse complement strand
CACCAAGCGTGACGAAGTCGAGCGTGGCCAGGTTCTGGCCAAGCCGGGCTCCATCACTCCGCACACTCAGTTCGAAGGCGAAGTCTACGTACTGAGCAAGGAAGAAGGCGGTCGTCACACTCCGTTCTTCAAGGGCTACCGTCCGCAGTTCTACTTCCGTACCACCGACATCACCGGTGCTTGTGAACTGCCGGAAGGCGTCGAGATGGTCATGCCGGGCGACAACGTCCAGATGACCGTTACCCTGATCAACCCGATCGCCATGGAAGAAGGTCTGCGCTTCGCAATCCGCGAAGGCGGCCGTACCGTTGGTGCCGGCGTTGTATCCAAGATCCTCGCCTAAGATCAGTTTCTGATCTGATGCGTTAGAAAGGCCCTCTTCGGAGGGCCTTTTTTATGTTCAGGATGAACGGTATGCCGCGGGCGCAGGGATGCGCAGGAGCGGCCGTGTCGGTATTGGCAATGATTCGCCGCGGGGCGCGGCTCCCACGGGTTGTTTATTAATTAACCTTTCTGCTTGACGCTGCTTGTGCAGCTGAGTAGAATTTGCGTCCCCTCGTAGTAGGGGAGGCCGGCTATTGCCGTTCGAAAACTTAGATTAAGTGTGATCGAAATGCAGAATCAGAAAATTCGAATTCGTCTGAAGGCGTTTGATCATCGCCTGATCGACTCTTCCGCTCTGGAGATCGTAGAGACTGCAAAGCGGACGGGCGCTCAGGTGCGTGGTCCGATCCCACTTCCCACCCGCAAGGAGCGGTACACCGTTCTGGTTTCTCCGCACGTCAACAAAGACGCGCGCGACCAGTACGAAATCCGCACTCACAAGCGTGTTCTGGACATCGTCGAGCCGACGGAGAAAACCGTCGACGCTCTGATGAAGCTGGATCTCGCAGCGGGCGTAGAAGTGCAGATCAGCCTCGGCTAATTCAAGCACTTGGCAAATTCATTTTAATGAAGCGCTATTTGTGGAATGTCCCTGAAAAGGGCAGCCGTAGTGGGTAACAGCCCCGTACACAACTGGCAAGAGGTTTTAAAATCATGGCTGTAGGTCTTATCGGACGTAAAGCGGGTATGACCCGTGTCTTCACTGAAGATGGCGTATCCGTGCCAGTCACCGTCATCGAGGTCGAGCCGAACCGTGTGACCCAGGTGAAATCCGTCGAAGTTGACGGTTATGCCGCCGTTCAGGTCACCGCTGGTGCCCGTAAAGCTAACCGGCTGAGCAAGCCGGAAGCGGGTCACTATGCCAAGGCTGGCGTGGAAGCCGGTCGCGGTTTGTGGGAGTTCCGCCTGTCGGGTGACGAAGAAATCAACGTCGGCGATGCGCTGACGGTTGAGCGCTTCGAAGCAGGTCAGAAAATTGACGTTACCGGTGAATCCAAGGGTAAGGGTTTCCAGGGTGCTGTAAAGCGCTGGAACTTCCGCACTCAGGACGCCACCCACGGTAACTCTCTGTCTCACCGTGCTCCGGGTTCTATTGGTCAGTGTCAGACTCCTGGTCGTGTCTGGAAAGGCAAGAAAATGGCAGGTCACATGGGTGCTGAGCGTGTAACCGTTCAGACTCTGGAAGTCGTTCGCATCGATGCCGAGCGTAACCTGCTGTTGGTCAAAGGTGCCGTGCCGGGTTCGATCGGCGGTGACGTTATCGTTAAACCGGCTGTCAAAGCTGGCGCCTAAGGGGGATTGACATGAATCTGAATCTCGCTGGAGCTAACGGTTCGGTTGAAGTTTCCGACCTGGCTTTTGGTAAAGAATTCAACGAAGCACTGGTTCACCAGGTTGTAAATGCATACCTGGCCGGCGCTCGTCAGGGCACTAAAGCCCAGAAAACCCGCTCGGAAGTGTCCGGCGGTGGTGCCAAGCCGTGGCGTCAGAAAGGTACTGGCCGTGCGCGCGCCGGTACTATCCGTAGCCCGCTGTGGCGCACCGGTGGCGTAACTTTCGCTGCCAAGCCGCGTGAGCACGCTCAGAAGGTGAACAAGAAGATGTACCGCGCTGCGCTGCGCTGCATTTTCTCCGAGCTGGTTCGTCAGGACCGTCTGGTTGTCGTCGAAGACTTCGCAGTCGAGTCGCCGAAGACCAAGCAGTTCATCGCCAAGCTGAACGAGCTGTCGCTGAAAAACGCTCTGCTGATCACTGAAGACGTCGAGCAGAACCTGTACCTGGCTTCTCGTAACGTGCCGCACGTCGATGTGCGTGACGCTGCTGGCATTGATCCTGTCAGCCTGGTTGGCTTCGAGAAGGTGCTGGTGACTGTACCTGCTCTGAAGAAAATCGAGGAGGTACTGGCATGAATCAGGGTCGCATTTATCAGGTACTGATGGGGCCGCACATCTCCGAGAAGGCGACTATCGTTGCTGAGGGTTCTCAGCAGGTCGTGTTCCGTGTGGCAAAAGATGCTACCAAGCCGGAAATCAAGGCAGCTGTTGAAGAGCTTTTCAACGTCAAGGTGAAAGGCGTCAACATCGTCAACGTCAAGGGCAAGACCAAGCGCACCATGCGCGGCGTTGGCAAGCGGAGCGATGTTCGCAAGGCATATGTCTGTCTGGCGGAAGGTTCCGAAATCGATTTCCTGGCTGGCGAATAAAAGGGGTTAGATCATGGCAGTTATCAAGACTAAGCCGACCTCTGCTGGACGTCGTCATCTGGTCAAGGTTGTCAACCAGGAGCTGCACAAGGGCAAGCCCTTCGCTGCGCTGGTTGAGAAGAAGAGCAAGTCCGGCGGTCGTAACAACAACGGCCGTATCACCACCCGTCACATCGGTGGTGGTCACAAAGCTCACTACCGTCTGGTCGACTTCCGTCGCAACAAGGACGGTATCAAGGCAACGGTCGAGCGTCTGGAATATGACCCGAACCGTTCCGCGCACATCGCTCTGCTGAAATACGCTGACGGTGAGCGTCGCTACATCATCGCACCGAAAGGCCTGAAGGCTGGTGCAGTTGTCGTATCCGGCGTGACCGCCGACATCAAAGTCGGTAACACTCTGCCGCTGCGCAACATTCCGGTGGGTTCCACGATCCACTGTGTAGAACTGAAGCCCGGTAAGGGTGCACAGCTGGCACGTTCCGCGGGCACTTCCGCTCAGCTCGTGGCACGTGAAGGCGCTTATGCCACTCTGCGTCTGCGCTCCGGCGAGATGCGTAAGGTGCTGGTCGAGTGTCGCGCGACCCTCGGTGAGGTTGGCAACAGCGAACACAGCCTGCGTCAACTGGGTAAAGCCGGTGCCAAGCGCTGGCGTGGTGTTCGTCCGACCGTTCGCGGTGTCGCTATGAACCCCGTCGATCACCCGCATGGTGGTGGTGAAGGCCGTACTTCCGGCGGTCGCCATCCGGTTACTCCGTGGGGTGTTCCGACTAAAGGTCATAAGACCCGTAAGAACAAGCGTACCAATAAGCTCATCGTACGCCGTCGTTCTGCCAAGTAACTAATCTGAGGATACAGCTGTGCCACGTTCACTGAAGAAAGGTCCCTTTATCGACCTTCACCTGCTGAAAAAGGTAGAAGCTGCAATCGAGAGCAACGACCGTCGTCCGCTGAAGACCTGGTCCCGTCGCTCCACGATCTTCCCGAACTTTGTCGGTTTGACGATTGCAGTTCATAACGGTCGCCAGCATGTGCCGGTGTTCATCACCGAAGACATGGTTGGCCACAAACTGGGCGAGTTCGCGGCTACGCGTACTTACCGCGGTCATGCGGCCGACAAAAAGGCCAAGAAGAAGTAACGGGGGATAAGAGATGGAAGTTGCCGCTAAATTGAAAGGCGCCCGCCTGTCCGCCCAGAAAGCTCGCTTGGTCGTTGACCAGATCCGCGGTAAGTCTGTGGGTGAAGCTCTGAACATCCTGGCGTTCAGCCCCAAAAAAGGTGCGGCGATTGTCAAGAAGGTCCTGGAGTCTGCTATCGCTAACGCGGAGCACAACGAAGGTGCCGACATTGATGATCTGCGCGTTTCCACTGCTTTTGTCGATGAAGGCATGAGCATGAAGCGCATCAAGCCGCGTGCGAAAGGTCGCGCTGATCGTATTCTGAAGCGTACCTGCCACATTACCGTCAAGGTAGCCGACTAAGCGCTGAGCTAGGAGAGTTCGAAATGGGTCAGAAAGTACATCCGACCGGTATTCGCCTTGGCGTCGTAAAAGACCATACCTCCACCTGGTATGCCGACAAGGGCGAGTACGCCAGCAAGCTGCTGAACGACCTGCAGGTACGTGAGTACCTGGAGAAGCAGCTTAGCAATGCATCTGTTAGCCGTATCGAAATCGAACGTCCGGCGCAGAACGCAAAGATCACCATTCACACTGCCCGCCCGGGTATCGTGATTGGCAAGAAAGGCGAAGACGTCGAAAAACTTCGCAACGCCGTTTCCGCGATGATGGGTGTGCCCGTTCACATCAACATCGAAGAAGTGCGCAAGCCGGAACTGGACGCCAAACTGGTTGCCCAGAACGTTGCAGGTCAGCTGGAGCGTCGCGTGATGTTCCGTCGCGCCATGAAGCGCGCGGTTCAGAACGCCATGCGTCTGGGTGCCAAGGGCATCAAGATTCAGCTGGGCGGTCGTCTGGGTGGTGCCGAAATCGCTCGTACCGAATGGTATCGCGAAGGTCGTGTCCCGTTGCACACTCTGCGTGCGGACATCGATTACGCTACCTACGAAGCGCACACCACTTACGGTGTGATCGGCGTTAAAGTCTGGGTCTTCAAGGGCGAAATTCTGGGCGGCATCGAGCAGGTGCGTGCCGAGAAGAACGCGCCCAAGAAGAAAGCTAAGTGAGGTAGACGTCAATGCTGCAACCGAAACGACTGAAATTCCGCAAGATGCACAAAGGTCGCAACCGCGGCCTGGCACAGCGCGGTAGCAAGGTAAGCTTCGGCGAGTTCGGCCTGAAGGCCACTGGCCGTGGTCGCATCACTGCACGTCAGATCGAAGCTGCGCGTCGTACCATGACTCGTCACGTCAAGCGTGGCGGTAAGATCTGGATCCGCGTCTTCCCTGACAAGCCGATCACCACCAAGCCTCTCGAAGTCCGTATGGGTAAGGGTAAGGGCAACGTTGAATACTGGGTTGCCCAGATCCAGCCGGGTAAAGTGCTGTTCGAAATGAGCGGCGTTCCGGAGTCTCTGGCTGCCGAGGCATTCGCGCTGGCTGCTGCCAAGCTGCCTGTATCGACCACCATTGTTAAGCGGACGGTGATGTGATGAAAGCGACCGAACTGCGTGATAAGTCCGTAGACGAGCTCCAGCAGGAACTGCTGGGTCTCCTGAAGGACCAGTTCAACCTGCGCATGCAGAAGGCAACTGGTCAGCTGGCGCAGAACCACCTGTTGAGCCAGGTTCGTCGCGACATTGCTCGTGTGAAGACTGTACTGAACGAAAAGGCAGGTGACTAAGTATGAGCGCTGAAAAACGTACTCGAACCGTGACCGGTAAAGTGGTCAGCGACAAGATGGACAAGTCCATCACGGTTCTGGTTGAGCGTAAGGAAAAGCACCCGATTTACGGTAAATACGTAAAACGCTCGACCAAGCTGCACGCTCATGACGAGAAGAACGAGTGTCAGGTCGGTGACTGGGTAACCATCGCGGAAACCCGTCCGCTGTCCAAGACCAAAACTTGGTCGCTGGTTCGTATTGAAGAGCGCGCAGCGAAGGTGTAATATATTGCGCCTTTGCTCCAGTTGACGATTCGCCTGGTCGCTGTCTGAAGTTTGTACAGCAGTGCCCGGGCGGAACGATATTATTTTTGGAGTAGACCATGATTCAGACTGAATCGATGCTTGATGTCGCTGACAACAGCGGCGCCAAGCGTGTGCAGTGCATTAAGGTCCTGGGCGGCTCTCATCGTCGCTACGCCCGCATCGGTGACATCATCAAGGTGACTGTCAAAGAAGCGATTCCGCGTGGCAAGGTGAAAAAAGGCCAGGTACTGAAGGCTGTTGTAGTACGTACCCGCAAGGGTGTTCGTCGTCCCGACGGTTCGCTGATCCGCTTCGATACCAACTCGGCGGTCCTGCTGAACCAGAACGACGCCCCGATCGGCACTCGTATCTTCGGCCCGGTAACGCGTGAGCTTCGCTCCGAGAAGTTCATGAAGATCATTTCCCTGGCGCCTGAAGTGCTCTAAGACCCGGTCATAACAAGACCGAGTACTTTGAAAACGCCACTCCCGAAAGGGTTTGGCGTTTTTGAGCATGAGAGGGTAGCAGGAAACGACATAGGTATAACATGCGCAAGATTCGACGCGACGATGAAGTCATCGTCATCGCAGGTAAGGACAAGGGCAAGCGTGGCAAGGTGCTGCGCGTGCTGGCCAACGATCGCCTGATCGTCTCCGGCATCAACATGGTGAAGAAGCACACCAAGCCGAACCCGATGCAGGGCAAGGCCGGTGGCATCGTTGAGAAGGAAGCCTCGCTGGCAACTTCCAACGTGGCGATCTTCAATCCGCAGACCGGCAAGGGCGACCGCGTCGGCTTCAAAGTGCTCGAGGACGGCGCCAAGGTGCGCATCTACAAGTCCAACGGCGAAGTCATTGGCGGATAAGGGGGTTGTTGTCATGTCTAGACTGAAAGCGCTTTACAACGATACCGTTCGGCAGCAGCTGAAAGACGAGCTGAGCTCGCCGAACATCATGGCCGTCCCCCGCGTCACCAAGATCACCCTGAACATGGGTGTCGGTGAAGCTCTGGGCGACAAGAAACAGCTGGAAAACGCTGTTGCCGACATGCAGGCCATCGCCGGTCAGAAACCGGTCGTGACCCTGGCACGCAAGTCCATCGCGGGCTTCAAAGTGCGTGAAGGCTGGCCGATCGGCTGCAAGGTGACCCTGCGTGGTCAGCAGATGTGGGAATTCCTGGATCGCCTGGTCGACATCTCGATCCCGCGTATCCGTGACTTCCGTGGTCTGAACCCGAAGTCGTTCGACGGTCGCGGCAACTACAGCATGGGTGTCAAAGAGCAGATCATTTTCCCCGAAATCGACTACGACAAGGTGGATAAGCTGCGTGGTATGGACATTACCATCACCACCACTGCCAAGACCAATGAAGAGGGTCGTGCCCTGCTGGCTGCCCTGAACTTCCCGTTCAAGAAGTGATAGGGGGATATCGTGGCTAAAGAATCAATGAAGGCACGTGAAGTCAAGCGTGCAAAGACCGTAGCCAAGTACGCCGAAAAGCGTGCTCAGCTCAAAGCAATCATCAGCAGCCCGTCTTCTTCCGAAGACGAGCGCTGGGACGCACTGGTCGCGCTGCAGAAGCTGCCGCGCGATGCCAGCCCGGCCCGTCAGCAGCGTCGCTGCCAGCTGACCGGTCGTCCGCACGCCGTTTACCGCAAGTTCGGCATCTGCCGTAACAAACTGCGTGAAGCGGCTATGCGCGGCGATGTGCCGGGTCTGAAAAAGGCCAGCTGGTAAGCTGGTTTTACGGTAAGCATGGTGGTCAGGGCAGGGCGCGACGCGTCCTGCTACCGCACCAAGCTGCACATGAGAGGAAGTTAAACGCATGAGCATGCAAGATACACTGGCGGATATGTTTACCCGTATCCGTAACGGCCATATGGCGCAGAAGCAGGCCGTATCCATGCCCTCTTCCAAGCAGAAGGTAGCTATTGCCAAAGTGCTGAAGGAAGAAGGTTACATCGCCGATTACGCAGTAGAAGGTGATGTGAAGCCGGTTCTGAACGTCGAGCTGAAGTACTTCGAAGGCAAGCCTGTCATCGAGGAAATCAAGCGCGTAAGCCGTCCGAGTCTGCGCATCTACAAGGCCGCAAACGACCTGCCGAAAGTGGCCGGTGGTCTCGGCGTCGCGATCGTCTCCACCAACAAGGGTGTGATGACCGATCGTGCTGCCCGTGCCGCTGGTGTCGGTGGTGAAGTGATCTGCACGGTATTCTAAGGGGTTAATTATGTCTCGAGTAGGTAAAAAACCCGTAGTCGTACCGGCAGGCGTCGATATCAAGATCGACGGTCGCACCATCAACGCCAAGGGCAAAAACGGTCAGCTGTCTCTGGACGTTCATCCGAACGTCGAAGTCAAGCAGGAAGAAGGCTCTCTGGTCTTCGCGCCGGCTGACAACAGCAAACAGGCCAACGCTCTGTCCGGTACCGTTCGCTCCCTGGTGAGCAACATGGTCATCGGTGTCAGCGAAGGCTTCAAAAAGACCCTGGAACTGCAGGGTGTCGGTTACCGTGCTGCCGTCAAGGGCAACACCGTCAACCTGACGCTGGGCTTCTCCCATCCGATCGACTACGAACTGCCTGAAGGCATTTCTGCAGAGTGCCCGAACCAGACCACCGTCGTAATCAGCGGTGCTGATAAGCAGCGTGTTGGCCAGGTCGCAGCAGAGGTGCGTGGCTTCCGTCCGCCTGAGCCTTACAAGGGCAAGGGTGTTCGCTACGCTGACGAATATGTTCGCCGTAAAGAAGCGAAGAAGAAGTAAGGCAGGGTTATGAACGCTAAGAAACAAGCTCGAATCCGTCGTGCACGTCGCTCCCGCCTGAAAATGCGCGAGCTTGACACTGTACGTCTGTGCGTTAACCGCACTCCGCGTCATATCTACGCTCAGGTCATCTCCGCTGACGGTGGCAAGGTTCTGGCCTCTGCCTCGACCGTCGAGAAGGATCTGCGCGAAGGCGCTACCGGTAACGTAGAAGCCGCTCAGAAGGTCGGTAACCTGATCGCAGAGCGCGCCAAAGAAGCTGGCATTACCAAGGTTGCTTTCGACCGTTCCGGCTTCAAATACCACGGTCGTGTTAAAGCACTGGCTGACGCAGCCCGTGAAAACGGCCTGGAATTCTAAGGGGGTCGATAATGGCAAATCACGAACAGAAAGACGGCGACCTCCAGGAGAAGCTGGTACAGGTCAACCGTGTCGCTAAAGTGGTCAAGGGCGGTCGTATCTTCGGCTTCACCGCACTGACCGTCGTCGGTGATGGCAATGGCCGCGTTGGTTTCGGTCGTGGCAAGGCGCGCGAAGTGCCGGTCGCTATCCAGAAAGCAATGGAGCAGGCGCGTCGCAACATGGTTCGCGTCGAACTCAACGGTGGCACGCTGCAGTACCCGGTCAACGCCCGTCACGGTGCGTCCAAGGTCTACATGCAGCCGGCTTCCGAAGGTACCGGTATCATCGCCGGTGGCGCCATGCGTTCCGTACTGGAACTGGCTGGTGTCCACGACGTCCTGGCCAAGTGCTACGGTTCGACCAACCCGGTTAACGTTGTTCGCGCAACCATCAAGGGTCTGCAGAACATGAACGCGCCGGAAGACGTCGCTGCCAAGCGTGGCAAGACCGTAGAAGAGATCCTGGGGTAATCGACGATGGCTAACACTTTGAAGGTAACTCTGGTGCGCAGCCCGATCGGCACTTTGCCGAAGCATAAGCTGTGCGTTAAAGGTCTCGGCCTGCGTCGTATCGGTCACACTGTTGAAGTGGAAGACACTCCGGCGGTCCGTGGCATGATCAACAAAGTCAACTACATGGTTCGTGTAGAAGGCGAGTAAGAGGAGTTCGTCACATGCGTCTGAACACTCTGAGCCCTGGTGCTGGTTCCAAGCAGGCCCCGAAACGCGTTGGTCGTGGTATCGGTTCTGGTCTGGGTAAAACCGGTGGCCGCGGTCACAAAGGTCAGAAGTCCCGCTCCGGCGGCACTGTGAAGCCGGGTTTTGAAGGCGGCCAGATGCCGCTGCAGCGTCGTCTGCCGAAGTTCGGCTTCAATTCCCGCAAGGCCCGTTACGTTGCAGAAGTTCGCCTGGGCGAACTGAGCGGCGTGCAGGCAGAAGTCATCGATCTGGCCGCGCTGAAAGCGGCGGATCTCATTAACCACGATATCAAAGTGGCTAAGGTGATCCTGTCCGGTGAGATCGGCAAAGCAGTTACCGTCTCCGGTCTTAAAGTGACCAAGGGCGCGAAAGCTGCAATCGAGGCTGCAGGCGGCAAAGTCGAGGCGTAAATGGCTAAACAAGGACAGATACCGGCGGGCATGCAGAGCGGACTGGGCGAGCTTTGGGCACGTCTCAGATTCGTGCTGCTGGCGATCATTGTGTACCGCATCGGGGCTCATATCCCGGTGCCGGGGATCAACCCGGATCGTCTGGCCGCCTTGTTTGAGCAGAATCAGGGGACCATTCTCAGTCTCTTCAACATGTTCTCGGGTGGTGCGCTGGAGCGAATGAGTATCCTCGCACTGGGTATCATGCCGTACATCTCTGCATCCATTATCATGCAGCTGATGACGGTGGTGAGCCCGCAGCTTGAACAATTGAAGAAAGAGGGTGAGGCGGGTCGCCGCAAAATCAATCAGTACACCCGCTACGGTACCGTGGTGCTGGCGACCATTCAGTCGTTCGGCATGGCGGTGGGCCTGGCCAACCAGGGCGTCGCGTTCAGTGCGGACATCAGCTTCTACTTCGTAGCTGTCGTCACGCTGGTCGCCGGTGCAGTCTTCCTGATGTGGCTCGGTGAGCAGGTGACTGAGCGCGGTATCGGCAACGGTATCTCGATTCTGATCTTCGCTGGTATCGTGGCCGGTCTGCCGAGTGCGATCGGTCAGTCCTTTGAAGCGGCACGTCAGGGTGATCTCAACATCCTGGCGCTGCTGGCGATCGCGGTGATGGCAGTTGCCACCGTCGCCTTCGTGGTGTTCATGGAACGCGGCCAGCGCCGCATTACCATCAACTACGCGAAGCGTCAGCAGGGCCGTCGCGTCTACGCGGCGCAGTCGAGCCATCTGCCGCTGAAGGTCAATATGGCCGGTGTCATTCCGCCCATCTTTGCGTCCAGCATCCTGCTGTTCCCGGCTTCGGTCGGCCAGTGGTTTGGCCAGACCGAAGGCATGGAATGGCTGCAGGATATCGCGCTTGCGCTCGGTCCGGGCCAGCCGCTCTACATCCTGCTGTTTGCCATCTGCATCGTGTTCTTCTGCTACTTCTACACGGCGATTGTATTCAATCCCCGCGACGTAGCAGACAACCTGAAGAAATCAGGTGCATTTATCCCGGGTATTCGTCCCGGTGAGCAGTCCGCACGCTATATCGATACCGTGCTGGGCCGTCTGACTCTGTTCGGCGCTCTGTACATCACCGCGGTATCCCTGATGCCGCAGTTCCTGGTGGTGGCATGGAACGTGCCGTTCTACTTCGGCGGTACCTCACTTCTGATCGTGGTAGTTGTGGTCATGGACTTCATGGCTCAGGTGCAGTCGCATCTGATGTCTCACCAGTACGAGTCCCTGATGAAGAAATCTAACCTCAAAGGCGGTGGCGCGGGTTTCCTGCGCTGATATCGTCAGTTGGAGTGGATCATGAAAGTACGCGCATCTGTCAAAAAGATTTGCCGTAACTGCAAGATCGTACGTCGCAACGGTTCCGTGCGCGTGATCTGCAAAGTAGAACCGCGTCACAAGCAGCGTCAGGGTTAATTCCTGGCGTTAAGGACGTCGAGGAAGGCGTGTTTCCTTGATTTATTTTTGATCAGGGTGTAATATTGCGCGCCTTCCACGAACGTAAGAATTATTATGGCGCCCATTTGGAAGTCAATGGGCGCTCTGAGACGGAGTAAATTGAATGGCCCGTATAGCTGGCGTCAATATTCCTGACAATAAGCATGCGGTAATTTCTCTTACTTACATTTACGGGATTGGCCGCACTACCGCCCAGAAGATCTGCGAAAACCTCGGTATCGCACCGAGCACCAAAATCGCCGATCTCTCCGAAGAGCAGCTCGATAACGTTCGTGGCGAAGTTACCAAGCTGTCTGTTGAGGGCGATCTGCGCCGTGAGGTCAACATGAGCATCAAGCGTCTCATGGATCTCGGGTGCTTCCGTGGCCTGCGTCACCGCCGCAATCTGCCGGTACGTGGTCAGCGCAGCAAGACCAACGCGCGTACGCGCAAAGGTCCGCGCAAGCCGATCCGTAAGTAAGTGGTAAGCGATAGGAATTTCCGATATGGCTAAGCCAGGCAATCGCACACGCAAAAAGGTTAAAAAGCAGGTAGTGGATGGCTTCGCGCACATCCATGCCTCTTTTAACAACACAATCATCACCATTACCGATCGCCAGGGTAACGCGCTTTCCTGGGCAACTTCCGGTGGCTCCGGCTTCCGTGGTTCCCGTAAGAGCACCCCGTTCGCTGCACAGGTTGCAGCTGAGCGCGCCGGTCAGGCGGCTCTGGAGTATGGTTTGAAAAATCTCGACGTGTTTGTCAAGGGCCCTGGGCCCGGTCGTGAGTCGGCAGTGCGCGCACTGAACGCTTGTGGCTACAAAATTGCAAACATCACGGACGTGACGCCGATTCCGCACAACGGATGCCGTCCGCCGAAGAAACGTCGCGTATAAACTGGAGACGGTAAAATGGCCCGATATCTTGGACCTAAGTGCAAGCTGTCTCGCCGTGAAGGTACAGATCTGTTCCTGAAGAGCGGCGTTCGTGCACTGGACAGCAAATGCAAAGCAGAAGCTGTTCCGGGTATGCACGGCGCGCGCCGGGGACGTCTGTCCGACTACGGTCTGCAGCTGCGCGAAAAACAGAAAGTACGTCGTACCTACGGCGTTCTGGAACGTCAGTTCCGTAACTACTACAAAGAAGCGGCCCGCCGCACCGGAGCGACTGGTGAAGTCCTGCTCCAGCTGCTGGAAGGTCGTCTGGACAACGTGGTGTACCGCATGGGCTTCGGCTCTACTCGCGCGGAGTCCCGTCAGATCGTGTCTCACCGCCAGATCACCGTTAACGGTCAGGTCGTGAACATCGCATCCTACCAGGTGAAAGCCGGTGACGTGGTCGCAGTTCGTGAGAAGGCCAAGAACCAGCTGCGTATCAAGAACGCTCTGGAGCTGGCTGCTCAGCGTGCCCCCGTTGAGTGGGTTGAGGTAGACGCAGGCAAAATGGAAGGTACCTTCAAGGCCCTTCCTGAGCGCAGCGATCTGTCCGCCGACATCAACGAGCACCTGATCGTCGAGCTGTACTCCAAGTAATTCTTGAACACTTTATTGGTGGAACTATGCAGCGTTCTGTAAACGAGTTTCTAAGCCCGCGTCACATCGACGTGCAGGAAATCAGCAAAACTCGCGCGAAGGTGACTCTCGAGCCGCTGGAGCGTGGTTTTGGCCACACGCTGGGTAATGCGCTGCGCCGTATTCTGCTCTCTTCCATGCCGGGCTTTGCCTTCACGGAAGTCGAGATCGATGGCGTGCTGCATGAGTACAGCACCATTGAAGGCGTTCAGGAGGATGTCATTGAGATCCTGCTGAACCTGAAAGGCGTCTCGGTAGCCCTTTACAACGGTGAAGAAGCTACCCTGACCCTGAGCAAATCCGAACCGGGCCCGGTTACCGCTGGCGATATCCAGCTGAACCAGGATGTTGAGATTGCAAACCCGGAACACGTGATCGCTCACCTGAACGAAGGTGCGAGCCTGAACATGCAGCTGAAGGTAACCCGCGGACGCGGTTACGTTCCGGCTGATGCTCGCATCGGGGAGGAGGAAGAGACTCGTGCTATCGGCCGTCTGCAGCTGGACGCTACCTACAGCCCGGTTCGTCGCGTTTCCTACGTCGTAGAAAGCGCGCGTGTCGAGCAGCGTACCGACCTGGACAAGCTGGTTATCGACATCGAATCCAACGGAACCATCGATCCGGAAGAGTGCATCCGCCGCGCTGCAACTATCCTGCAGCAGCAGCTGGCTGTATTCGTGGATCTGGAGGATGCGGCGGATCAGGCCAAGGATGAGCCGGCCGAGCCGGAGATCGATCCGGTTCTGCTACGCCCGGTTGATGATCTGGAACTGACTGTCCGTTCCGCCAACTGTCTGAAAGCAGAACAGATCTACTATATCGGTGACCTGATTCAGCGCACCGAGGTCGAGCTGTTGAAGACACCGAACTTGGGCAAGAAGTCGCTGACCGAAATCAAGGACGTCCTGGCATCCAAAGGTTTGTCTCTGGGCATGCGTCTTGAGAACTGGCCTCCGGCCAGCCTTAAGAACGACGATAAGGTCGCGTCCTGAGGCAGCGATCTGTACTGACTAAGTTGGTAAGGACTTAACAAATGCGTCATCGTAAATCTGGTCGTCACTTTAATCGTACCAGTGCGCACCGCAAAGCGATGTTCAAAAACATGGCAGTGTCTCTGTTCGAACACGAACTGATCAAGACCACACTGCCGAAGGCGAAAGAACTGCGCCGCTTTGCCGAGCCGCTGATCACACTGGCCAAGACTGACAGCGTGGCTAACCGCCGCCTGGCTTTCTCTCGTACCCGCAGCAAAGAAGCCGTAGGCAAGCTGTTCAACGAGCTGGGCCCGCGCTATGCAACCCGCCCGGGCGGTTACGTCCGCATTATGAAATGCGGCTTCCGTGCCGGCGACAATGCTCCGATGGCATACGTAGAACTGGTTGACCGTCCGGTCGATCAGTCTGTAGCCGACGAGTCTGCTGAAGACTAAACTCTTCAGCTAAGCGCAAAACACAAAACCCGACCTTATGGTCGGGTTTTTTTGTTTTGGGGTGATGCTTGATGCGTGACAGGTGAGGCGTGACTCGATGGTAGCCACCGTAGGAGCGGCGCCCCGCCGCGAAATAGGGTTGTAAGTAGTGGAGTAGGGTGGATCAAGCCGGGCAGGATGGGGGAAGCCGCTATCGACGGTTCCCGGCCGTATTGCACGGACTTGCAGCGGCGTAACCCATCATATCGACTGTTATCTGCCGGCACTGTCGGCTGTTGGGTTATGGCCTACCGGCCTCACCCAACCTACAAGGACCTATACATTGGACGCGTCACCTGTCACCCGCTTATCCCGCTTATCCCGCCTCGCTCCGCCGCTGCGCTTCAAGCAACGGCTTCAGGAACCGCCCTGTGTGCGAGTGCCCGCAGGCCGCGACCTCTTCGGGCGTGCCGGTAGCGATGATCTCGCCGCCGCCGGTGCCGCCTTCGGGGCCCAGGTCGACGATCCAGTCGGCGGTCTTGATCACGTCCAGGTTGTGCTCGATGACGACGATGCTGTTGCCGTGGTCACGCAGACGGTTGAGGACGTTGAGCAGCTGCTGGATATCGTAGAAATGTAATCCTGTGGTGGGTTCGTCGAGAATATAGAGCGTCTTGCCGGTATCGCGCTTGGACAGCTCCTTGGCGAGCTTGACCCGCTGCGCCTCTCCGCCCGACAGCGTGGTAGCGGCCTGGCCGAGCCGGATATAGGCCAGCCCCACGTCGATCAGCGTCTGCAGGCGTCGCGAGAGAGCCGGGATGGCATCGAAGAATTCGCGGCCTTCTTCTACGGTCATTTCCAGCACCTCGTGGATGCTGCGGCCCTTGTATTTCACTTCCAGCGTCTCGCGGTTGTAGCGCTTGCCCTTGCAGACGTCACAGGGTACGTAGATGTCCGGCAGGAAGTGCATCTCGACCTTGATCACGCCGTCGCCCTGACAGGCTTCGCAGCGCCCGCCCTTGACGTTGAAGCTGAAGCGTCCGGGCTTGTAGCCGCGTGAGCGGGCTTCCTGGGTGCCGGCGAACAGTTCGCGGATCGGGGTGAAGATCCCGGTATAGGTGGCCGGGTTCGAGCGCGGGGTGCGTCCGATCGGACTCTGGTCGATGTCGATGACCTTGTCGAAATGCTCCAGCCCTTCGACAGCTCGGTGTTCCGCGGCGTCGAGTGTGGTAGCGTGGTTCAGCTCGGTGGCGGCGACCGGATAGAGGGTGGAGTTGATCAGCGTCGACTTGCCGGAGCCCGAGACGCCGGTAATGCAGGTGAAAAGCCCGACCGGTATTTCCAGGTCGACGTCCTTGAGGTTATTGCCTCTGGCGCCGGTCAGGCGCAGCAGTTTCTGCTCGTCGACCGGATGTCGCTTGGGCGGAACTTCGATACGGCGGCTGCCGGAGAGGTACTGGCCGGTCATCGACTCGGGATTGGCCATGACTTCGGCAGGGGTGCCGCGGGCCACGACCTGACCGCCGTGGACGCCGGCGCCGGGGCCGATATCGATCACGTAGTCCGCCAGGCGAATCGCATCCTCGTCGTGCTCGACGACAATTACGGTGTTGCCGAGGTCCCGCAGGTGCTCCAGCGTCTGCAGCAGGCGTTCGTTGTCACGCTGATGCAGGCCGATCGAGGGTTCGTCGAGGATGTACATGACGCCGACGAGTCCCGCGCCGATCTGGCTGGCGAGGCGTATGCGCTGGGCTTCGCCGCCGGAAAGGGTATCGGCATTGCGGTCGAGCGACAGGTAGTCGAGGCCGACATTGACCAGAAACGACAGACGCAGGCGAATTTCCTTGAGTATCTTGTCGGCGATTTCACCCTGCTTGCCGCTAAGCTTCAGCTGCTCGAAATAGCGGTGGCACTCGCCGATGGCCAGCCGGGTGACTTCCGGCAGGGTGCGCTCGTCGATATAGACGTGGCGCGCCTCGCGACGCAGGCGACTGCCATGGCAGGAGGGGCAGGACTGCATGTTGAGGTACTTCGCCAGGTCTTCGCGCACCATCTCCGATTCCGTTTCGCGATAGCGGCGCTCGAGATTGTTCAGTACGCCCTCGAAGGGATGCGCTTTCTCGATGCTGTCGCCGCGATCGTTGACGTAGCGAAACGGAATGTTCTCGCGCCCGCTGCCTTCGAGGATGAGCTTCTTGTGGCGCTCCTCCAGGGCATAAAAGGGCGTGTCCATGGTAAAGCCCGCGTGCTGGCCTACGGCCTGCAGCTGCTGGTAATAGTACAGGTTACGCCGGTCCCAGCCACGGATCGCGCCTTCGGACAGGGTCAGGCTGGCATCCTGGACCACCTTGGACGGGTCGAAGTACTGGCGTACGCCCAGACCGTCGCAGCTCGGGCAGGCGCCGTGCGGATTGTTGAACGAGAACAGCCGCGGCTCCAGCTCCTGGATACTGTGTCCACAGACCGGGCAGGCGAAGCGCGCGGAAAAGATCAGGTCCTCACCGTCTCCATCCATATACGCGACCTTGGCCAGACCGTCGGTGAGCTCGAGCGCGGTTTCGAACGATTCGGCCAGGCGGGTTGCCAGGTCTTCCCGCACCTTGAAGCGGTCGACGACCACCTCGATGTCGTGCTTGCGGTTCTTGTCGAGGTCAGGGGCGCTGTCGAGGTCTGTGACGATACCGTCTATACGGGCGCGGACGAAGCCCTGGGTACGCAATTCGCTGAGCGTGTGCAGGTGCTCGCCCTTGCGGCCCTGCACCACAGGCGCCAGCAGCATCAGCTTGGTGCCCTCGGGCAGCGCCAGCACCTGATCGACCATCTGGCTGACGGTCTGCGCGGCCAGCGGCAGGTCGTGATCCGGACAGCGCGGTTCGCCGGCGCGGGCGAATAGCAGGCGCAGGTAGTCGTAGATTTCGGTGATGGTGCCCACGGTGGAGCGGGGGTTGTGCGAGGTCGATTTCTGCTCGATCGAAATGGCGGGCGAAAGTCCCTCGATATGATCGACGTCGGGCTTCTCCATCACCGACAGGAACTGGCGGGCGTAGGTCGAAAGCGATTCGACATAGCGGCGCTGCCCCTCGGCATAGAGAGTATCGAACGCCAGCGACGACTTGCCCGAGCCCGACAGACCGGTGATCACGACAAGCCTGTCGCGGGGGATCTCGAGGTCGATGTCCTTGAGGTTGTGCGTGCGTGCGCCGCGTACCAGAATTTTGTCCATAAATCGTCCCGACGCTAAGACCAGACTGGGGGCTGTTGCTGTTGGCAGAGCAAGCCGAACGGGTTTTTGACAGTAGATAGCCTGAAACCGTCGACAGCCCTAGAGTATATCGGGTTCCCGGGCGGGCCGACACCGGCTGTGGCACGTCGACCGCTCCGGGTCGGCTCAATTGGCTCTGGGACCTTGGCAGAGAAGTCTGCAGGCGGCGCGCGCCGGGGGTACTTTGTGTTATGCTAACCGGCTATCCAAAACGCTTGCCGATGGCAGCGAAATGCCAGATACAGAAAGTGGAGAGACCGATGGCGCGCGGCATTAACAAAGTAATTCTGGTCGGTAATCTTGGCGGCGATCCGGAAGTCCGGTACATGCCGTCGGGCAACGCGGTTACCAACGTAACACTGGCGACCAGCGAGAGCTGGAAAGACAAGCAGAGCGGCCAGATGCAGGAGCGCACCGAGTGGCATCGGGTGGTGTTCTTCAACAAGCTGGCGGAGATCGCCGGCGAGTACCTGCGCAAGGGATCCCAGGTCTACGTCGAGGGCTCGCTGCGTACCCGCAAGTGGCAGGATCAGAGCGGTCAGGACCGTTACACCACCGAGATCGTCGCCAGCGAAATGCAGATGCTCGGCGGCCGTGGCGGTTCCGGCGGCGGTGACGGCTACAACCAGGACATGGGCGGCGGCTATTCGCAGCAGCCGCGCCAGCCTCGCCCGCAGCAGCAGGCGCCCCAGCAGGGCGGATACCAGCAACCGCAGCAGGCACCCCAGCAGGGTGGTTATCAGCAGCCGCAGCAAACGCCGCAACAGGCTCCGCAGCAGCCGCAGCCGACCCAGGGTTTCGACGACTTCGACGACGATATCCCGTTTTGAGGATCGTACCCGGTACCTACCGACAAGAGGCCCCGTTTTCACGGGGCCTCTTCGTTTCAGCCGCCGTCCGGCCGGTTTGTGCACTGGCTGACAACCGCCGGCGCTTTGCGTCCGAACACCAGCGCCAGACCTGCGAGTATCGCTGCCATGCCGATCAGGCCCTGCTGGGACAGCCGGTTGCCGAGGAACAGGTAGTCCATCAGCGCGGTAACCACCGGCACCAGGTAGAACAGGCTGGTGACGTTGACCAGGCTGCCGGTGCTGATCAGCCGGTACAGCAGCAACTGGGCTGCCACCGAGATCACCGGGCCGAGCCACAGCAGCGGGATCAGGAAGCCGGGCGTCAGCTCGAACTCGAACGGCTTGACCGGCAGCAGCGCGAGGCAGATCGCCAGACTCAGGCCGTACTGCAGCGTCAGAACGCCCGTCGGTGCCTGCCTGATGCCCTTTTGCAGGATGGCGCCGAAGGTCATGCACAGCAGGGCGCCGAGGGCAAAGGCGGCACCTGCGGGTGACAGCCGGGCACTGACCAGGCTCTCGTACACCATCAGCACCAGGCCGCCGAGGGCGAGCCCGAGGCCGCCCAGTCGTCCGGGCTGCAGACCCCGTTCGGTCAGTACCAGCGTCAGGATCGGCTGGGTGCCCAGCACCGTGGCCAGCACGCCGGGCGTCATGCCCGCTTCCAGCGCCGAAAAGTAGCAGATGGAGTAGCCGCCGATCAGCAGCATCCCGGTCTGCGCGACTCTGCGCCGGGTGCCGGCAAGCGGCAGCAGCTGTCTGCGAAAGAGGATGCCGAACGCCGTCAGGGCGGCAATGGCAATCGTGAATCGAAGGATCAGGAAGGCGAAGGCCGAGGCGTGGTCGAGCCCCCAGCGCGTGAAGATGGCGCCGCTTGCCCAGAGCAGCACGAAGAGTGTCGTCGAACCCAATCGGGTCCAGGCGGACTTGTCGAAATACATAAGGATGCACCTGTCTGAAGGCTGTTCGATCCCGGGGACTGCCGCATTTCAGCGAATCGCCCGCGGGGAGTCGTCAAGGTCGGTATCAGGCCCGGGAGGGCGGCGGTGCAATCGGAGGCGGTGTGCAGAGCCGGAGGCACGGCACGACTACCAGCGGATATACATCCGTGGTACGGGGCGTCTCGTTTGCCTTAACTCTGGGGTTCATGGAAAGGGTCCGTTACGGTAGCTGCAAAAAACGCAGGAGCAGTTTTTTGCCGGGCTTCATGTATTAACCCGCCGGGCTAATATCAGTCGTGGGCGAGCTTCACAATGAGGTTCACGTTAGCACCGGCTGTCGGGTGCCGCAAGCCGGGAGTCCTGCAGGAGGGTCCGCGCGGGACGTGCGCCTGTACCGGCGACCGGCCGGTACAGGTGAAACCTGATCAGTGGCTGATCATCCAGGGGCGCATCGACGGGAACATCTTGCTGCCGTCGGCGGTGTAGAACAGCTTGCTCTTGCGCTCGCTCTGGCAACCGCAGCCGGAGCCGTGCTTGTGCTTGTGGGCGGCTCGGGCCTTTTTCTCGGCTTCCTGCTCCCGGTACTGGGCAGGGGTCAGAAACTGCGGCTCGTGCTGCGCTTTTTCGTTGCGCTCCATCGCTTCGCGGTTTTCCTTCAGCATGGCCAGCAGCTGCGGCGGCAGGGTGATGACGCGCGCCGAGGTCGTTCCGCACTGGGGGCAGTCGCAGGGCTTGTCGTGATCCGCCATGGTTGCCAGCTCCTGGAACACCCCGTGCTCGGGACATTTGTATTCATACAAGGGCATGGACAGACTCCTCTCTATAAACAGACGCTTGGAACATCTGCCGGGTCATTCGGTTTTAAAATCGGGTGGTCGAGCGCCGGCAGAGTCGCCGGCGCTACCGCGGCCCTCTTGTTAACCTGGCGGGTTAACACCTGAAGCAGGGATGCTTCATCATTGGCCGCAGGCCAATGCGAGCGTCACGGAAACCAGCATGTTCACGCACCTGCGCCTGTTTCCGTGACGCGACATACAAATAGGTAGGGAAACCTATTTGTATGGCTGATTAAGAGTCCAGGTCAGGCGCCAGCGGGATATCGACGCTGCCGTCGAGCTCTTTGGTGGGGCCGTCGCTGTTCGGCTTGATGTTGAAGTCGAAGATATCGGTCGGCAGCCACAGGGTGGCGCAGGCATTGGGGATATCGACCACGCCGCTGATATGACCCTGTACCGGGGCGCAGCCGAGGATGGCGTAACCCTGCGCCGGCGAGTAGCCGAATTTGCCGAGGTAGTTGATGGCGTTGAGGCAGGCCTGCTTGTAGGCCAGGCTGGTGTCCAGATAGTGCTGCTTGCCGCTGTCGTCGACCGAGATGCCCTCGAAGATCAGGTAGTCGTCGTACTTCGGTACCATCGGGCTCGGCTTGAAGATCGGGTTCTTGATCGCGTACTTGGCCATGCCGTCCTTGATCAGCTTGACGCGGATATGGATCCAGCCCGCCATCTCGATGGCACCGCAGAAGGTGATTTCGCCGTCCCCCTGGCTGAAGTGCAGATCACCGACGGACAGGCCCGCTCCGTCGACGTAAACCGGGAAGTAGACCTTGGCGCCGCGGGTCAGGTCCTTGATGTCGCAGTTGCCGCCGTGTTCGCGCGGCGGAACGGTGCGGGCGCCTTCGGCCGCCGCCTGGTCACGGGCGTCGCCCTTGAGGCGTCCCATATGCGCGGTATCCGCGTAGGGCAGGCAGGCCAGCGCCGGCTCGCGCTCGGGGTCGGTGTCGAACAGCTCCTTCTCTCGACTGTTCCACTGATCCAGCATGTCCTGGGACGGCAGGCAGCCGATCAGGCCGGGGTGGAGGATACCGGCGAACTCGACCCCCGGTACGTGACGGGATTTGGTGAACATGCCGTTGAAGTCCCAGATCGACTTCTGTGCCTGGGGGAACTCGTCGGTCAGGAAACCGCCGCCGTTCTTCTTCGAGAAAAAGCCGTTGAAACCCCACTGCTGCTCGGCGAAGGTGCCGATGTCCAGAATATCCACTTCCAGCAGGTCGCCGGGCTCGGCACCCTCGACGGCGATCGGGCCCGACAGGAAGTGTACCTGGGTCAGGTCCACGTCGCGCACGTCGGAGGCGTCGTCATCGTTCTTGATCTGACCACCGGTCCAGTCGAAACACTCGACGATGAAGTCGTCGCCGGGCTTGACCGTCGCAACCATCGGAATATCCGGGTGCCAGCGGTTGTGCACGTTGTCATGCTCGTAGGCGGACTTGCTCAGATCGATCTTGATGATGGTATCGGTCATCTGTCTTCTCCTGTCCCGCCCCGGCGGGCGGGTTTTCTGGGTTTGTGCCGGATAAGGCGCTTTCTTGGTTGCGGATCGAATTACACGGACAGGTAGCGGGTAATGGTGGATTCGTCGGCTTCCGCCGCCGGCACGTCGTGGACGATGTTGCCCTTCTCGATCACGAGAATGCGGTCGGCCACGTCGAGTGCGAAGCTCAGCACCTGCTCGGAAACCAGAATCGACAGGCCGTGCTCGTCGCGGATCCGGCGCAGCGTGCGCGCCATTTCGCGGATGATCGACGGCTGGATGCCCTCGGTGGGTTCGTCGAGCAGCAGCAGCTTCGGATTGCTTGCCAGCGCCCGGGCGATCGCCAGCTGCTGCTGCTGACCGCCGGAGAGGTTGCCGCCGCGACGGCTCTTCATCTCCCTGAGCACGGGGAAAAGGGTGTAGAGGTGCTCCGGAATGGTGCTGCTCCCGGTGCTGGTAAGGCCGGTGCGGATATTCTCCTCCACGGTCATGGTGGAGAAGATCATCCGCCCCTGGGGCACGAAGCCGACTCCAGCGGCCACGCGCTGGTAGCTCTTCAGGCCGACCAGCTCGGTACTGTCGAGCCTGGCCGACCCGCCACTGGAGGGGATCATGCCGATCAGCGACTTCATCAGCGTGGTCTTGCCCATGCCGTTGCGGCCGAGGATGGCGACGATCTCGTTCTTGCCCAGGTCCAGGTTCATGCCGTTGATGACGCGGCTCTGGCCGTAGGCGACGCTGTAGTCGGAAACATTGAGCATGGTGGTCTCCTTGCTAGCCGTAATTAGTGGCCGAGATAGACTTCAACGACTTTAGGGTCGTTCTTCACGCGCTCGAGCGAGCCCTCGGAGAGCAGCCTGCCCT
Organism: Marinobacterium nitratireducens; assembly: GCF_014645375.1. Taxonomy (GTDB): domain Bacteria; phylum Pseudomonadota; class Gammaproteobacteria; order Pseudomonadales; family Balneatricaceae; genus Marinobacterium_A; species Marinobacterium_A nitratireducens. The sequence goes on along the minus strand of NZ_BMLT01000022.1, from coordinate 17,556 downwards.
GATGCAGTACCGTGACGCGGTGCGCGATATCCTCGACGAACTGCATGTCGTGCTCGATCACCAGAACCGAACGGTCCCTGGTGATGCGGTTGAGCAGTTCCGCGGTCTTCTTGCGTTCGGCGACGGACATACCGGCTACCGGCTCGTCCAGCATCAGCAGCGCGGGGTCCTGAATCAGCAGCATGCCGATCTCCAGCCATTGCTTCTGGCCGTGGCTGAGCAGATCTGCACGCTGGTGCAGCAGGTCCGCCAGGAAGATCATCTCGGCGACCTCGGTCACCTTGTCGATCACTTGCTTGTCGCGGCGGAAGGTCAGGGCGCCGAACACGCTGTGGCCGCGGGGGAAGGACAGTTCGAGGTTCTCGAACACCGTCAGGTCCTCGTAGATCGAGGGGTTCTGGAACTTGCGCCCGACCCCGGCGTGGACGATCTGGTGCTCCTTCATCCGGGTCAGTTCCTTGTTGCGGAACTTGATGGAGCCGTCGGTGGCCTTGGTGCGGCCGCAGATCAGATCCAGCACCGTGGTCTTGCCGGCCCCGTTGGGGCCGATGATGACGCGTATCTCGCCCTCGTCGACGTAGAAGGAGAGGTCATTGACCGCCTTGAAGCCGTCGAACGACACGCTTAGCCCTTCCACTGCCAGTACAAAGTCTTTCTGTTCCATGCTGATCTCCTCAGGACTGGCTCGGCACGCCGATACCCTGGGCGGGCTCGGGGTCGCTGGTGGCATTGCGGGGCGCGATGGCAGGCGTGGCGGGGGTCTTCTGCGCGGCTGCGGCGGCGCGACGCTCCTTCACTTTCTGCAGCAACGTCTGATAGAGACCGGCGAGGCCGTTCGGGAAGGCCAGCACCACGCCGATGAACAGGGCGCCCATGGCGAACAGCCAGAGCTCCGGGAAGGCTTCCGACATGGTGGTCTTGGCGGCGTTGACCAGTAGCGCACCGTAGACCGCACCGATGATCGACAGGCGGCCGCCGAGGGCGCAGAAGATCACCATCTCGATCGACGGCACGATACCGACCAGGGTGGGCGACATGAAGCCGACCTGGAGGGTGAACATGGCGCCGCCGATAGCGGACAGCATCGCCGCGAAGCAGAACACGAAGATCTTGAAGCTCGACACGTCGTAGCCGGAGAAGCGTACCCGGTCCTCGCGATCGCGAATGGCGACGAGCAGGCGCCCCAGCTTGCTTTTCAGCACCAGGTGGGCGAGCAGCAGGCAGGCGAACAACATGGCGACGCAGAAGAAGTAGAGGATGTACTTCGCCGAGTCGGTGCGGATGTCCCAGCCCATCAGGGTGCGCAGGTCGGTGATGCCGTTGACGCCGCCGGTGTAACCCTGCTGACCGATGATCAGGATGGTCAGGATGGCGGCGATCGCCTGGGTAATGATGGCGAAGTAGACACCGCCGACGCGGCGTTTGAACATTGCCACCGCCACGATGAACGCGAACAGCGGAGCAACGAAGAGTATCGCCAGGGTGGTGAAGCCGAGGGAGTGGAAGGGTTCCCAGAACCAGGGCAGCGCGGTGAGCTGGTTCCAGTCCATGAAGTCGGGAATACCCGGCGTGGACTGGATCGCGGTCGCTTCCGGCGAGGATGCCTCCAGTTTCAGGAACATCGCCATGGCGTAGCCGCCGATACCGAAGAACACCCCCTGGCCGAGGCTGAGGATGCCGCCGTAGCCCCAGCACAGCACCAGGCCGACGGCGACAAAGGCGTAGCTGAGGTATTTGCCCACCAGGTTGAGGCGGAAGATATCCAGGGTCAGCGGCAGAATCAGTACCAGCAGGATGGCGAGCAACCCGTAGTTGATCAGATCCTGACGCTTGAACAGATTGTTTTTTAACGCATTCATGCTTGTCTCCTTGTCCGGTCAGGCCATCAGCGCCGAATCTTCAGTGAGAACAGGCCCTGCGGACGCAGCATCAGGATGCCGACGACGACCAGCAGCGTGAGAACCTTGGCCATGGAGCCGCTGAGGAAGAACTCCATCGTCGACTGCGCCTGGGAGATGGTGAACGCCGAGGCGATGGTGCCGAGCAGGCTCGCGGCGCCGCCGAAGACCACCACCAGGAAGGTATCGACGATGTACAGCTGGCCGGAGGTCGGTCCGGTCGATCCGATCATGGTGAAGGCGCTGCCGGCGACACCGGCGATGCCGCAGCCGAGCGCGAAGGTCATGCGGTCGACCTTCCCGGTATTGATGCCGACGGCACCCGCCATCGGGCGGTTCTGCACCACGGCGCGGACCTGACCGCCCCAGTTGGACCGGTACATCAGGTAGTAGACGCCGGCCGCGATCAGCAGCGTCAGAACCATGACGAACAGGCCGTTGATCGGAATCTCGATCATGTCGGTGACGGCGACAGAGCCCATCAGCCAGTCCGGCAGGGATACGCCCACTTCACGTGCGCCGAAAATGGAGCGATAGCACTGCTGCAGGATCAGGCTCAGGCCCCAGGTGGCCAGCAGCGTATCCAGCGGGCGGTGGTAGAGTCGCCTTATCATGGCCCATTCCACCAGGGCACCGAGGGCGCCGGCGGACACGAAGGCCACCACCATCGCGACGATGAAGTAGGCGCCGTAGAGACCGGGCATCAGCGCTTCGAACAGGTTCGAGGTCAGATAGGTCATGTAGGCGCCGAGAATCATGAACTCGCCGTGCGCCATGTTGATGACGCCCATCTGGCCGAAGATGATTGCCAGCCCCAGCGCCATCAGTACAAATATGGAGAACAGGCTCAGGCCTGCGAATCCCTGCATGGCGAAGATCGCCAGCAGTTCAGAAGATGAGTAGTCAGCAAACATGATGACAGGCTCCGTTGCTCGGGATCGTCAGTAGTCGGATTGCTGGGCCCGGCCCCGCGGATGCGGTGCCGGGCTGAGGCGGGGGCTTACTGATAACCTTCCGGGAAGGGGTTGGGCTCGATAAGCTCTGAGGTCTCGTAGACCACCTTGTACTGACCATCGGTCTGTGCCTGGCCGATGCGGGTCTTGGACCAGAGGTGGTGGTTCGGGTGAACCTTGACATAGCCTTCCGGCGCGCTGGTCAGCTCGATTTCCGCAGAGGCGGCGCGAACCTTGTCGATATCGAAGGAGCCGGCCTTCTCGACGGCGGCCTTCCACAGCCAGGGGCCGAGGTAGGCCGCCTGTGTCACGTCGCCGATAACGATATCTTCACCGTATTTTTCCTTGAACGCGTCGACGAAACCGGCATTGTTTTCGTTATCCAGGCTCTGGAAGTACTTCATCGAGGCGTAGATGCCGTCGATGTTCTCGCCACCGATACCCAGAATTTCATCCTCGGTCACGGAGATGGTCAGGAACAGTGGCTTCTCCTTGCCCATTTCGATACCGGCGGCCTTGAGCTGCTTGTAGAACGCGACGTTGGAGCCACCCACCACGGAGATAAAGACAACGTCAGGCTTTTTCAGCTTGATCTTGTTGATGACCGAGTTGAACTGGGTGTGACCGAGCGGGTAGTACTCTTCGCCGACCACCTTCAGGCCGTTCTTTTCGATATGCTTGCGGGCGATCTTGTTTGAAGTGCGGGGCCAGATGTAGTCGGAGCCGAGCAGGTAGAAATTCTCGGCGCCCTTGTTTTCCATGACCCAGTCCAGGCCTGCGAGTATCTGCTGAGTGGCCTCCTGGCCGGTGTAGATCACGTTCGGTGACTGCTCCAGGCCTTCGTAGAAGGTCGGGTAGTACAGCATGCCGTTGTACTGCTCGAAGACCGGCAGTACCGCTTTGCGGGACGCCGAGGTCCAGCAGCCGAAAACCGCCGCGACCTTGTCGTTCACCAGCAGTTTCTTCGACTTCTCGGCGAAGGTCGGCCAGTCGCTGGCGCCGTCTTCCTGAATGTATTCGATCTGCCGGCCCAGTACGCCGCCCATGGCGTTGATCTGGTCGATCGCCAGCTTTTCGGCCTGCACGGAGCCGGTTTCGCTGATCGCCATGGTGCCGGTGATGGAATGAAGGATGCCGACCTTGACGGTGTCATCGGTGACGGCGAGCCCGGTGGTGTTGACCTCTGCACTGGCCAGCTGGACGTTGCCCAGCATGACGGCTGCCGGAAGGAGCATGAGTCCTTTCAGTAATTGGCGGCGCAGGGTGGACTGCTGCTTCGGATTTCTGTCCCGCTTTTGCATGTGGTATCTCCTGACTGGATGGGCAAAACGTCTTCTCGTTCTGCCATCAGTATCGGGAAGGGTAGGTGGTGGGAACATTCGGCAAATGCTCCCAACGACTACGTCATTTGCCCCATAGCCGCGGGCGCGCTGGCAGAGTAAGCGCGCGGGCGAGGGGGTTGATGGTTGGGCACGTTAATTGCAGTTGCAGACCGACTCGTCTATTACGCAGGTGCAATATGAATGCGGCAGGCATAAGCGCCCGATTCTGGTTCGTTATGTGCGTTGCTTTGGTGCGCCATGGCGCAAAGGGTGAGTGTGTAATGGGATGACGCCGCAACAGCAGATATTCAGGGTCCGGCGCCAGTACAATCAGTGGGTGGCGAACCAGACGCTGGAGGACTATTCGCTGCGCTTCACCGCCAAAGCGGCCCGGCGCTGGTCGCTTGGACGCGTCGCGATCACGGCGCTTGGCGGCATCACCTTTCTGGCGCTGGAGGCTATCGGTGGCGCCATTACGCTCAGCTACGGTTTCGATCACACCCTGGTTGCGACGCTGCTGGTGTCGTTGATCATCTTCCTGACGGCGATACCGATCAGTTACTACGCCGCGAGTTACGGCGTCGATATCGATCTGCTGACCCGGGGGGCGGGCTTCGGCTACATCGGCTCCACGGTGACGTCGCTGATCTATGCGTCCTTCACCTTCATATTCCTCGCGATCGAAGCGACGATCATGGCCAAGGCGCTGGAGATGATGTTCGCCGTGCCGGTTTCGATCGGGTATTTCATCAGTGCATTCGTCGTCATACCGGTGGTGATCTACGGTTTTACCTTCATCAGCCGTTTCCAGATGTTCAGCCAGCCACTCTGGATCGTGCTGCAGCTTCTGCCGCTGTTTTATGTCGTTGCCGAGGGCGGCGACTCGCTGCAGAGCTGGCTCGATTACCGTGGCAGTCAGACGACGCACGACGGCTTCGACTACCTGCTGCTTGGCGCCGCGGCGACGGTCGTTATTTCATTGATCGCCCAGATCGGGGAGCAGGTCGACTACCTCCGTTTCCTGCCGGAGCGAAGCGCGGGCAATCGCCTGCGCTGGTGGTCGATGCTGCTGGTGGCGGGACCCGGATGGGTGCTGGTGGGTGCCGTCAAGCTGCTGATAGGGTCTTTCCTGGCGGTGCTGGTGCTGCAGAGCGGGGGCCTGCTGTCCGAAGCCCACGAGCCGACCCAGATGTACATGACGGCGTTCGGTCATGTCACCGGTTCGCCACAGCTGGCGCTGCTGCTGGCGGGCCTGTTCGTCATCCTGTCGCAGGTGAAGATCAATGTCACCAACGCCTACGCCGGGTCCCTGGCCTGGTCAAACTTCTTCTCCCGCCTGACGCATATTCACCCGGGAAGGGTGGTATGGCTGGTGTTCAATGTCACCATCGCCTGGCTGCTGATGGAGCTGGGGATCTATGAGGCGTTCGAGCGTATTCTCGGACTGTTCTCGATACTGGTCGTGGCCTGGGTCGGCTCGCTGGTGGCGGACCTGGTGATCAACAAGCCGCTGGGACTGAGCCCCCGCGGTATTGAGTTCAAGCGTGCCCACCTGTTCGATATCAATCCGGTTGGCGTCGGATCGATGGCAATATCGTCGGTGGTCGGCACGCTCTGCATGCTCGGGGTGCTGGGAGAGGCTGCACAGGCCTTCGCGCCCTTTGTCGCGCTTGCGCTGACGTTCGTCCTGGCGCCTGCGATCGCGCTGGCTACCGGCAGCCGTTTTTACATCGCGCGCGAGCCGCAGTCGGCGTCGGGCACACGCTGCTCCATTTGCGAGCACCATTTCGAGGCGGACGACATGACCTTTTGTCCGCTCTACGACGGCAATATCTGCTCGCTGTGCTGTTCCCTGGACGCCCGCTGCAACGATGCCTGCAAAAACAACAGCACCTTTTCGGACCAGATATCGGCACTGCTGCGGCGCCTGCTGCCGGCCACGCTGACCCGGAAGGTGAACGCCCGCATGGGGCACTTCATCGGGCTGATGCTGGTGTTCGACACCATCGTGGGCGCCTTCCTGTCGTTGATCTACTTCCAGATGCTGAGTTCCCATGCCGGCAGCAGCGAGCTGGTGGCAGTGGTGCTTTTCAAGGTGTTCTTCCTGCTGCAGATCGTGATCGGCGTTGCCGCCTGGCTTTTCCTGCTGGCGCATCAGAGCCGGGTGCTGGCCCAGGACGAGAGCGCACAGCAGACCGAGCGGCTGATGGCCGAGATCCATGCGCACGAGCTGACCGACCGCGAGCTGCAGGACGCCAAGGAACTGGCGGAAGCGGCCAGCCTGGCGAAAAGCCGTTACCTGACCGGTATCAGTCATGAGTTGCGCACGCCGCTGAATGCAGTGCTCGGTTATGCCCAGCTGCTCGATGCGGCGACAGACATTCCGTCCCACCGGCGTACCGCGATCAACGTGATCAAGCGCAGCAGCGAGCATCTGGCCAACCTGATCGAAGAGCTGCTCGACATCTCGCGCATCGAGGCGGGCAGACTGGAGCTGTACCGGAACGAGGTCGCGCTGGTCGGTTTCATGGATCAGCTGGTTTACATGTTCCGCTTGCAGGCCGAAGCCAAGGGGATCAGCTTCAATTACGACTGTCTGTCGCGGGTGCCGGAGTTCGTGGCGACCGACGAAAAGCGGCTGCGGCAGATTCTGATCAACCTGCTGTCGAATGCGATCAAGTTCACCGACCGGGGCTCGGTGTCGCTGAGCCTGATATATCGCAACGAGGTGGCGCAGTTCGTGATCCGCGATACCGGTGTCGGCATTGCCGCCGGGGATATCGAAAAGATCTTCAAGCCCTTCGAGCGCCTGGACAGTGGCGCGGCGCCAAGACCGGGCACCGGGCTCGGGCTTACCATCACCCAGCTGCTCACCGATATCATGGGCGGCGACCTGCAGGTCGAGAGCGTACCCGGCGAAGGGAGTGTTTTCCGGTTGACGCTGATGCTGGCGAGCCTGAGTAAAACAACATTGCTGCCGGTTGTCCGACAGCGTCTGCAGGGCTACCGCGGGCCGCGCAGGACGGTCATGGTGGTGGACGACGATCCCACCCACCGCGAGCTGGTCAGTGACATTCTGCAGCCGGTGGGCTTTCGTGTGATCGCGGCACAAAACGGCACCGAATGTCTCCAGCTCTGCACTCAGCAGCGGCCGGATCTGTACATACTGGATGTTTCGATGCCGGGCATGAGCGGCTGGGAGCTGCTCGATCAGCTGCGCGGGTCCGGTGTTCAGACGCCGGTGGTGATGCTCTCGGCGGATGCCCGGGAGTGGGCGGAGTTAAACGACAATCACCCCTGCGATGCCTACATGGTCAAACCGGTCCGGGTGGCCGAGTTGCTCGACCGGATCGGGTCGCTGCTGGCGCTCGAGTGGGTCGGGGAGGATGAGCAGCCCGCTGCGGTTGCGACCGCAGTGCCGAGGGGGGAACCGCCTGCGCTGGATCTGAGCAGCCTGCGTCGCTATATCGAGCTCGGTTATCTGGAGGGGATCAAAAACGAGCTGAACAGTATCTGCTCGGAAGCGGGACTGTCCGCCGGGGCGGCTTCAGAACTTCGGATGATGGTTCAGTCCTTTCAATTCGCCGGAATCCTCGAGCGGCTCGAGTCGCTCACCAACCCTGACGGTATCGTTCATGAATGCCAAAGTACTCGTAGTTGACGACTCCCCCGAAGCGATCAGCATGCTCAACGAGCTGCTGTGCCGGCACGGCTTCCAGGTCTTCGTGGCGCTCGGTGGCGAGCAGGTGATCAACATCGCCGAGCAGATCCTGCCGGACGTGATACTGCTGGATGCCGTCATGCCCGGCATGGACGGGTTCGAGGTCTGCCGGCGCCTGAAAGCGATTCCGTCGCTGATCCATGTGCCGGTGATCTTCATGACAGGTCTCAGCGAAACCGAGCACATTGTCCGGGCCTTCGAGGTGGGCGGCATCGACTACATCACCAAGCCGATTCGCCATGAAGAGCTGCTGGTACGCATGCGTGCGCATCTGCATACCGCGCAGCGGGCCGCCAGCGCGCACGGGGTGATGGACGAGTTCGGGCTGATGACGATCTGTCTGCGCAGCGATGGCCGTATCGAGTGGGCTACGCCCCAGGTCTACAAGCTGTTCCCCGGGCTGGGTGTCGAAACGGGGCCGGCGCTGATGGCATCGCTTGTTCGCGCCCGGGTGGGCGGGGCGCCGGTCACGGTGACGCTGGCTGGTGAAGAGGTGAAGTGCCACATGATCGATGACGACGGACTGGGGCGCTACCTGTTCAAGCTCGATGATCCGAACCAGCCGGACGACCAGGAAAAGCTCAGCACGCGCTTCGCGCTGACCGAGCGTGAGGCCGAGGTGTTGATGTGGATCGTCCACGGCAAGACCAACAAGGAGATCGCGATGATACTCGATCTCAGCCCGCGCACGGTCAACAAGCATCTCGAGCAGATCTTTCCGAAACTGGGGGTGGAAAACCGGACCTCGGCCGCCTCCGCCGCGCTCAACTGTATCCGCCAGCGCTGGGAGCTGTCCTAAAGAGGCTGTCGCAAAACTACTGCGCTCGATGATATGGCGTTGAAAATCGGCTCAAAATGCTCATTTATTAAATATAAACTCCGCTTTTTCGCCGATATTCGCCTTATCTCATCTTCGCTCGCTACATTTTGCGACACCCTCTGAAGAGGCTGTCAGACCAGCGGGGCCGGGGTCGGGCGGCTGTCCTGGGCGCCTGAGGCCTCGCGCTGCCGCGTCAGTTCGCGGCGCAGCTCGCGCATGGTCATGGGCTTGCCGAACAGCCAGCCCTGGGCGTATTGCACGCCCCGCCTTCTGAATTCCCGGGCCTGCTCCTGCGTTTCCACCCCTTCGGCGATCATCTCCAGCTGCAGCGCATTGGCCATCTGGATGATGTGTACCGCCACCTGGCTGGTGGCGGCATCCAGCGCCGACCCAGTGGCCGGTCCGCAGGTCCACGATGGGCCGGTACCGCAGGAAGAACTCGTTGCGTTTCAGGGCCGCCCTTAACAGCGTCGGCATCGCGGTCTGCTGCTGTGCCAGCCAGAACACGGCAAAGGCCAGCACGCATCCGGCGAGGATGCCGACCGGCACCAGGCGTTGCGTGATACGGCTGATCTGAGGGCACAGGGCCGGTACGGGTATGGCCGCCAAAGCGGCGGTCGGGAAGGTGTCGGAACGGGTGATCGCGACCAGGTAGCCGTTGTCGATGAAGGATGTTTCCCGCTGCTCGCCAAGGGCTGTCAGCCATTCCTGACGAAAGCGGCCAGTGCTGCCGCGGACCTGCAGCGTGCCGGGTGTAAAGGTTGTCAGTGAGACGTTGCTGTCATGTGCCGTGTCGGTAAGCGGCATCCAGGTCGCTCAACTGCTTGAGGCTCTGGGTGACCTGACTCGCTGTGCGGTCGGAATGTTCGACCACGTCGCGGGCGTAACCCATTACACGCGCGGTTTCACTGGAGATGCCTTCCGTTTTGGCGATCTGCACACTCAACAGCGTCGGTGCTGCGAACGACAGCGCGGCGATCAGCAGGACTGTGGCATTAACGAGCCTTCGCTTCATTTTTCATTTACCGGGCCTCGTCGCGAGCCTCCCCCTGAGCCCCGGCAGATGATAGCGAGTCCCCCGTAACTTCTCCGTTTACGGTTGCCAATGCAAGGTATTCGCCGCCTGGTACCAGGCTGTTATGAGCCGGCCCGGGCGACAAAGTCGATTTTTATTGATTGAACGTTTAATTAAAAAAAGTTAAGGTGTTGTCATTGAATATCGACAACAGACAGCAATTCGGGGCCGTCGCAACCCTGTAAAAGGGTGCCGTCCGGCGTTTCCGGGGGAGGCAAGATGTCGCAACAGAGCTTTGATTACATCATCGTGGGGGCCGGCTCGGCCGGTTGTGTGCTGGCGGACCGGCTGACCGAAAGCGGCGAACACCGGGTGCTGCTGATCGAGGCCGGCGGCAGCGACAGGAGCATCTTCATCCAGATGCCGACTGCGCTGTCCTATCCCATGAACACGCCGAAATACAGCTGGCCCTTCGAATCCGAGTCGGAAGCCGGCCTCGACGGCCGTCGTCTGCACTGCCCGCGCGGCCGCGTACTGGGTGGTTCCTCGTCGATTAATGGCATGGTCTACGTGCGTGGTCACGCCTGCGATTTCGATGAATGGGAAGAGCAGGGCGCAGCGGGCTGGAGCTACCAGAACTGCCTGCCGTATTTTCGTCGTGCCGAGACCTGGAAGGGCGGCGCCGACGAATATCGCGGCGGCGATGGCCCTCTGGCGACCTGCAACGGCAACGACATGCGCCTCAACCCGCTGTACCAGGCCTTCATCGATGCCGGCGAGCAGGCCGGCTATCCGCAAACCGATGACTACAACGGTTATCGTCAGGAGGGCTTCGGCCCGATGCACATGACCGTCAAGGACGGTGTGCGCTGGTCCACATCCAATGCCTATCTGCGCCGAGCATTGACGCGCCCGAATCTGACGCTGGTGTCCAAAGCTCAGACGCGCCGGATCCTGTTCGAAGGCAAGAAGGCGGTCGGTATCGAATACGATGCGGGCAAGGGGACCGAGTCTGTGCTGGCGTCTCGAGAGGTGATTCTGTCCAGCGGCTCCATCGGTTCGCCGATGTTGCTGCAGCTGTCCGGTGTCGGACCGCGCGATGTGCTGGAAGACGCCGGGGTCGAGCTGCGGCACGAACTGCCCGGTGTCGGTGAAAATCTGCAGGACCACCTGGAAGTCTACTTCCAGTTCCACTGCAAGGAGCCGATTTCGCTCAACAGCAAGCTGGGCCTGATCAGCAAGGGGCTGATCGGAACCCGCTGGATGTTGTTCAAGGATGGTCTGGGCGCCACCAACCACTTCGAGTCATGTGCCTTTATCCGTTCCCGCGCCGGGCTGAAATGGCCCGATATTCAGTATCACTTCCTGCCGGCGGCGATGCGCTATGACGGGCAGGCGGCATTCGAAGGGCACGGTTTCCAGGTCCACGTCGGCCCCAACAAGCCGAAAAGCCGTGGCCGGGTACGCATCGTCTCGGCGAATCCGGACGACAAGCCGAGCATCCTGTTCAACTACCTGCAGCACCCCCAGGATATCGAGGACTGGCGCGCCGTTATCCGGCTGACCCGCGAAATCATCGCGCAACCGGCTTTTGACGCCTACCGCGGTGACGAGATACAGCCCGGCAAAGGTGTCGAGACCGATGCCGAGATCGACGCCTGGGTACGGGAGAACGTCGAGAGCGCCTATCACCCGTCCTGCACCTGCAAGATCGGCGCGGACGATGACCCGATGGCTGTGCTCGATGCCGAGTGCCGGGTGCGCGGGGTCGAAGGACTGCGGGTGGTGGATTCGTCGGTGTTCCCGACCATTACCAACGGCAACCTCAACGCGCCCACCATCATGGTGGCCGAACGCGCGGCGGACATGATACTCGCGCGTACCCCTTTGCCGGCGGCGGGCGTTCCGGTGTGGATCGATCCCGAATGGGAAACGCGCCAGCGGCTCGGCCCGCCCCAGCGCGGTCAGTCCCGCGAGAGCGCCTGAGGCGAGTGGCGTGAGCGCGCGCCGGCGAGGCCTTCGATCGTCCCGCTGATTTGCCGATGCCCGTCCTGATGGCGCCACAGGCGTTCAGGACGGAGCTGTCCAACCCAGGTTCAACAGGCTGCACGGTGGTCGTGGATGCGATTACCCGAGTGTGGCCGGAACAGCGTCCATGGAGGGCGTGCCCGACATAACCCAACGTCCAATCCACTAACAATAATACGGATGAATCGCAGGAACCGAGACGGCCGATATCAACCATTGCCACTAGCAGGGCCGGTTCGAGGTTTCCCAGATATCCCGAGGACCCAATGATGAATAACGTTCTATCTATTGCCATTCTGGCGACCCTTCTTGCTTCCGTGCTGATCCTGGTGCGATGGGGCAAGCAGCGCTGCCAGGGTGAGATGCCCACTTCACTGTTTGCCTTTATGGCCATCCTCTTCACGTCCGGCCTCGACGTTGGGCTGGTGATGTTCCCGTTGACCGAGTTTCCGGTCTACGAGCAAGAGGGTGCCTACGCCTTCACCAATCCGCTGGCGATCGAGTTCGGCTTCTGGGGATTCCTGGTCTGGGCCTTCTACTTCCTTACCACCTTCTACTTCGTTATCGTCGAGCCGCGGCTGAAGCTGTTCGAGATTCCATTGATCAAGCTGATCAACAATATCGTTATCATCGGTACCTGTGCCTTTACCGGCTTTCTGTTCCTCAGCTACCTGCCCGACTATGCCGAAGGCATTTCGCAGCCGGTGCGCTACGGGCTGACCGGACTGGTGGTGCTGATGGCGGTGTTTTCCAGTTCCGACGTGCGTTACGTCAAGTGGCTCAGTATCGCGTCCACCTGGCTCTTTTTCGGCCTGATCGCGCTGCTGGCGACCGACGCCGGGATGGGAGCGGCGGCCTTTTCCGGTACCCTGTCTCAGCTGTCCGGCTACTTCGGCAACCTGCACCGCTTCGTCACGCCGCTGAGCGACTATCATGCGTTCTACCTGTTCTGGTGGTTCTCCTGGAGCATCATGATCGGCCAGTTCGTCGCCCGCTTCGTCGGAGGTCTCACCGCGCGTCAGCTGTGCCTGGCGATGCTGGTGATACCGTCCATCCCGATCGCCATCTGGTTCTCGGTGCTGTACTACTACCATGAGCAGGCGCTGTTGATGAGCAGTACGTTCAAGCTGGCGATGCTGGTCGTGGGGGTGATTTTCGTCGTCAACTCGCTGGACTCGCTGATTCGTCTCTACACCACCAACCTCAATATCACCGTTGAGCGCTTCGGTCTGCTGCCCTACATCCTCGGCAACTGGCTGCTGATGTTCGGCCTGGTGCTGCTGTTCCAGTTCACGCCGCTGAAAATCGAGTGGATCGGGCTGGTGGTGATCGCTCTGTACGCGATGGTATCGCTGCTAATGCTGCGTAACCTTCCCCGGTTGAGGGGCGAGGTGGCGTAACGGGCCTTCAGGGTGTCGGTTCCGGATGCGTTGATATCCGCGCCGTCATCAGACAGATCAGCCAGCAACTGAGCACGAAGGGCGCAGTAAAGGGCGGAATCCCGAGCTGCGCCAGCAGTGGCTGCAGCAGGGTGGCCACTGCGCTGCCGGTGAGGATCAGCAGCGGCTGGGGGCCAAAGCGTCGGGACAGGGCGATGGCCGCCAGGGCGCCGTTGAAGCCGTACAGGCCGAGGTGCAGATCGTGCGGTGCAACCGGCAGGCCGCTGGCCACCAGATTGCCGGTCAGGGCGCCGATCAGCGCCCAGCCGGCATCCCGCGCCGATGCCAGTGTCAGTCCAAGCAGCACCAGCAGTGCCGCCAGTGGCGAGCCGAGAAACAGTACCTGTCCCAGCCCCTGCATCACCGACTGTACCGGCAATGGCCGATCGCCGACGGCTTCGGCCGCGACCGGCGCGAATGCCTGCAGCAGCGGCAGCAGGCCCCAGGCACACCAGCCCAGCAGCACGAAAACGGAGGTGTAGGGCGGCAGCCGCAAGCGTCGCAGCTGCCAGTCCAGCATCGGCACGCTCAGCACACCCAGCAGGGCGATCAGTGCCAGGGTTGCCTGCGACAGACCTCCCAGCGCCGTGACCCCAAGCCCCAGCAAAGCGCCGTTGTAGCCATAATCCCCGGAACGCAGACGGTCGCGGTCGAAAGCGCCAAGCCCGGCGCCCAGCAACGCCGCGAGGCATCCGCACAGGCCTCCGGCCAGCAGCCACGGCGACTCGACGCCGATGGCCAGCAGCAGCAACAGGCCGCAATGGCGGCTGCTCTGGAACAGGATCTGGCTGAAACTGTGCAGCAGTGCATCGAGCCAGTAGCTCAGGTTGCGAAGGGTTTTATCCACGCTGAAAAGATCCGCAAGGTGCTGTAGGAGCCCAGTCTCTGGGCGAACAGAATATGGGCGTAAGGCGTGAGGCCTTACGCTTCCCGTCATGCGAGAGTTTCGATCCGCAGCAGGTTGGTCGTGCCGGGGGAGCCGAAGGGCGCGCCGGCAGTGATCACGACGGTATCGCCCGGGTGCGCCATTTCCCTGCGATGGGCCTCTTCGAGGGCCGTGCGGGCGATTTCGTCGACGCTGTCGAAGCGGTCGCTCACCTGGGAATAAACGCCCCAGACCACGGTCAGACGGCGAGCGGTCCTGAGGTTCGGAGTCAGAGTCAGGATCGGCGCCTTGGGTCGCTCGCGCGAGGCCCGCAGGCTGGTGGCGCCGGAGGTGGTGAAGCAGACCAGCACGGCAACCGGCAGGATGCGGCTGATGCGGCGGATAGCGCAGCTGATGGCATCCGATACGGTAGCCCTGGGCTCTGGTCGTCCGGCGTCGAGCTGGGCCTGATACCCCGGATCGGCCTCGGTGGTGCGGATGATGTTGCTCATCATCGTTACCGCTTCCAGCGGATAGTCGCCGGAGGCGGTCTCGGCCGAGAGCATGACGGCGTCGGCGCCCTCCGAGACGGCGTTGGCGACATCGGTAACTTCGGCCCGGGTCGGCGCCGGCGAGAAGCGCATCGATTCCAGCATCTGGGTGGCGACCACCACCGGGCGGCCGAGCTCGCGGCAGCAGGCGATAATGCGCTTCTGAATGCCGGGTACATGTTCGGCCGGTACCTCGACGCCCAGGTCGCCGCGGGCGATCATGATGGCGTCCGAGAGTTCGGCAATGGCTTCGAGGTGGTCGACCGCGGTCGGCTTCTCGATCTTGGCCATCAGGAAGGCGCGTTCGCCGATCAGTGCTCGGGCCTCCTCGATATCGCTGGGGCGCTGTACGAACGACAACGCCACCCAGTCGACGCCGAGATCGAGACCGAAAGCGAGGTCGCGGCGATCCTTTTCCGTCAGCGGGCTGAGTTCGAGCACCGCTTCCGGAACGTTGACGCCCTTGCGGTCGGACAGCTCACCGGCATTGCAGGCTTCGGCCAGAATGTTGTCGTTTTTGGCCTCCAGTACGTTGAGGCGCACGCGGCCGTCGTCGACCAGCAACGCCATGCCGGGGCGTAGCGCAGCGATGATTTCAGGGTGCGGCAGATTGACCCTTTTCGCGGTACCCGGCGTCGGGTCCAGATCGAGGCGAATACGGTCGCCCTCGGCCAGTTGTACGCTGCCTTCGGCGAAAGTCCCCAGTCGCAGTTTCGGACCCTGCAGGTCCATCAGGATACCGAGCGGGTATCCGAGCCCGGCTTCGACATCCCGGATCCAGCGGTAGCGCTCGGCGTGGTCTTCGTGGCTGCCGTGACTGAAATTGAGACGGAACAGGTTCACCCCGGCTTCGACCAGGGCGCGGATGTCGTCGGGGCCGCGTGTCGCCGGGCCGAGAGTGGCGAGTATCTTGGTTTTCTTGTCGGGCGCCATGGGGATTCCTCTTGCGTACGTCGCTGCGCGTCGCTTCGGCAGCAGAATGAAATGACAGTATCAGTATGGCCCCGATTCGGCCGGTGCGTTGGCAGAGGCCGGATGCGGGACGCGCCACAGCTACCGTCTATTGCAGGGGGTAGGCAGCATTGCGCGCTGTGTCCCCGGTGAGATGCCCGGTGCGGTACGCGGGGGACGTGAAAAAGAGGGTTCGGCGCACTCGGCGGCCCCGCCAACGGATAACGAGGCCTCCGGCAGACCGGCGCTGAACCCAAGCGATTACACTGAGATCGGTCCTTGTGGGGGATTCAGCGTAGCCGTGAACCAGGTAGGGGATTCGCCCCGGGAACCCGCTTGCGCGTTACTGAAGGCAGCCGGTCCCGGAGCGAACGGGCTTACTCGTCGCGGATCGAGTGGTTGGACATATGCTCCAGCCCCTTGATCATGCCGGAATGATCCCAGCCTTCGCCGCCGATGGCCACGCAGGTGCTGAAGATCTGCTGAGCGGTGGCGGTGTTCGGCAGGTTCAGTGCCAGCTCCTTGGCACCGGAAAGCGCCAGGTTCAGGTCCTTCTGGTGCAGGGAGATGCGGAATCCCGGGGCGAAGGTACCCTTGACCATGCGCTCGCCGTGCACTTCGAGGATCTTCGACGAGGCGAAGCCACCCATCAGCGCCTCGCGCACGCGGGCAGGATCCGCGCCGGCTTTCGAAGCGAACAGCAGCGCCTCGGAGACCGCCTCGATGTTCAGTGCCACGATGATCTGGTTGGCCACCTTGGCGGTCTGGCCGTCGCCGTTGCCGCCGACCAGGGTGATGTTCTGGCCCATGATGTCGAACAGCGGTTTGGCGCGGGCGAAGGTCTCCTCGCTGCCGCCGACCATGATCGACAGGGTGCCGGCCTTGGCGCCGACCTCGCCGCCGGAGACCGGCGCGTCCAGGTACTCGGCGCCAAGATCGTTGACACGCTTGGCGAAATCCTTGGTGGCCAGCGGCGAGATCGAGCTCATGTCGATCACGACCTTGCCGGCGCTGATGCCTTCGGCGACGCCGTTTTCACGGAACAGCACCTCTTCGACCTGAGGGGTGTCGGGCACCATCAGGATGATGAACTCGGCTTCCTGGGCCACTTCTTTCGGATTCGCCAGGGCGATGCCGTTGTCACCGAGGAGTTCGGCCGGTGCGGGGGTGAAGTGTTCCGAGAAGAACAGGGTATGGCCCGCATTCTGAAGGTTCTGTGCCATGGGCAGGCCCATGATGCCGGTACCGATGAATCCAATCTTAGCCATTGGTTGTCTCCGTATTCGATTCGAGCTTGAAAAAGGTATGGCTGACGTAGGAGCCCACTCCGTGGGCGAGCTGTTCTCTGTCATCGGAATTCGCTCGCGGAGCGAGCTCCTACGGGCAGTCCCGTTAAACGATATTGTGCTCTTTCATCCAGCCAAGGCCCGCGTCTGTGGTCGTGGCCGGCTTGTACTCGCAGCCGATCCAGCCGTCGTAGCCGATGCGGTCGATGAAGCCGAAGATGAAGCGGTAGTTGAGCTCGCCGGTCCCCGGTTCGTGCCGGCCCGGGTTGTCCGCCAGCTGGATGTGGCGGATGGCGCCGATATTGGCTTCCAGCGTCGGGCAGATATCGCCTTCCATGATCTGCATGTGATAGATGTCGTACTGCAGCGTCAGGTTGTCGCTGCAGACCCGGTCGCGAATGCGCAGGGCCTGAGCGGTGTTGTTGAGGAAGAAGCCCGGGATATCGCGGGTGTTGATGGCTTCCATCACCAGCCGGATACCGGCCTGCTCGAGCTTCTTCGCCGCGTACCTGAGGTTTTCGACGAAAGTGTCTTCGGCTTGGCTCGCGGACACGCCCTCAGGCTGTATGCCGGCCAGGCAGTTGACCTGTTCGTTGCTGAGGACTTCGGCATAGGCGATTGCCCGGTCGACGCCGGCGCGAAATTCCTCGATACGGTCCGGGTGGCAGGCGATACCGCGCTCGCCCGCGGCCCAGTCGCCGGCCGGC
>NZ_BMLT01000021.1 GCF_014645375.1 Marinobacterium nitratireducens | reverse complement strand
CAATAACTTGATGTACGTCTGTGGCGCGGTTGTTTGTCCTATTGTGTCCTATACAGTCCAGCAAAAAGGCACACAAATGACACACGAGCGACACACGCTCAGGACTGGAGTTTTTTGGCAGTCTCGTCGCGCTCAATCGCTTCCTGAAGCGCGCCTTCAAAGCTGTATTCCTGATGCCGGTTGGCAGCCAGGCGCACTGCCTTGGCGTAGTGCTGCTCGAGCATGGCCAGCGAGGAATGCCCGGCCTGCTGCGCCACCCAGGTCAGCGGCTTGCCGGCGGCGATCATCAGGCTGCAGAAGGTGTGTCGGGTCTGCTTCGGCGATCGGTTGGCTGAGCGTATGCCGGCCTGCTTCAGCGCTCGGGCCCAGAGGCTGCGGATATAGGTGCGCGACATCCATTCGTAGGCCATATCCCGGCGGTGATAGGGCGGCACAAAGATCAGTTCGCCCTGCAGCTGAGTGAACTGCCTCTGACTCATCAGGGCATCCCAGGCGGGCGGTGTCAGTTCGACAGTGCGCTCCTCGCCGGTCTTGGTCGATTTCACATACTCTTTGTCGTTGGCATGGCCGATGGCGCGGCTCACCAGTAACGTGCGGTGGTTCCAGTCGATATCTTCCCAGCGTACCAGGGGGCCTTCCTGCAGCCGTAACCCGCTGAACAGCATGAACTGCAGATAGTTGCGCTCCTGCGGCTTGCGGATGCTGCCGAGCAGGGCATGCACCTCCTGCTCGTCCAGCGGATCGATACGCTCCTTGCGCTGCCGGGTGGTGCGCTGCGTCAGGTAGTCGGCCAGCTTGATATGCTGGTACGGGTGGCGGTCGATCACGCCGTCTGCCAGGGCCTCGGCGACGATGGGGTTCAGCAGCGACATGATGATCTGTCCGTAGCTCAGCGAGAACGTCTGCCTGGTCAGCCAGTCCTTGATATGCCGGGCGGTGAGCTCCGGTACGGTCAGGTGACCAAAGTTCGGCGCAATGTGGTTGCGGTACAGCTTCAGCCGCTCGCCATAGGTTGAGGCATCCCAGCCGTTGGCGCCCTCGATCCGCCGCTTGCGCTCCATGCGCTCCCAAACCAGGTCGCCGATGGTGGCGCTTTTGGCCTGGGCCAGCGGATCCGGCGTGTCGAAATACTTCTCCAGGTCGAATACGCCCATCTGGATATCGAGTTTGATCTGCTCGAGACGGCGGTTGGCGGCGAGGATGTTGTTGCGGGTGGGGGAGACATTCAGGGACTTGCGGTAGCGCTTGCCCTTGTATGAGAAAGCCAGCTGCAGGATTTCGGTGCCGGCCTGGGTCGTGCGGATGCTTACGCCACGCGCCGGGATCGCTTCGGTTTCTCGCCTCTTACCCATGCTGCCATTGCCTCATCATCAATCCAGACCTTGCCGCGCTTATCATAATGGTAGTGCACGCCTTCCAGGTACTCCCCCTGTTCGCGCAGGTCGTAAAACCGCGAACGTGACTCTCCGCTGTTTTCCAGGTATTTGCGTAGCGTGACCATGCTCATGGCGTGCTCTCCTGTTCGCTGTGTTGGGCGTCGCCTGTGGCTGGCGTCTCATTTGGGCGACCGCACTCCGTGCAATGCGTATAAATCCCGCAGCCGGGTGCCTCCGGATCTTCCGAAAAGTTTTCAGGCCACTCCTCTCGCGGAAGCAGGGTGCTGGTTCCAAGCGGATTATTGAATCCGCCCGTTTTTTTCCAGAAGCACTCGTGCGGCGCTACGCCGTAATAGGGGTAGGCGCAATTGCCATCACCGTCATTGCAGTGCTCGCAGCAGTTCGGTTTAGTCATTCACTGTTCTCCTGCGCTGTGTGCGCCGCTAGCGGAAGATCGCTCACCGGAACCCACGCGGTCACATTGCGCCAAAATGATTTGCAGCTGTCGTCGTGGTCGAAGTGGTACGGCTCAACCCAGTCTTCACAATCATCTGCTCCGTCTCGCATGTACGTAACGTGCTGCCAGACGCCATTAAGGGCAACCAGTATCGGTTCGCCATAATCAGGGCTGCCGTCTTCTGGCTTATTGTTCCGCACCAGTGCATAGCCTTCTGGCAATAGTCTGCGAATATCCTCAATGGTGGCGGCGCGCACCGAGTCATGATTCATCAAGCCGAGGCGCTCGCCGTCTTTAAGCGGGCAGATCTTCAATTCTTCGCTCATACCTTCCTCCGGCGGTTAACGTGGCGCGAGTAGGCGCGCCAGTCCCAATAGGTCGTTTTCATGCTTTCTGCTCCTGCTTGAGCGCCACCCCTTGCTCCCAGTTCATCCCCAGCGCGCGCTCGATTTCACTGAAGGCCTGGTTCTGCGCTGCGCCACCATGCTGCCGCTTATCAAGCGCGAGGTAGTATCCGGTTACCGCCTGGCGCACCCGATCCACTTCCGCCCGCAGCCTATGCACGGCGTCCGACGCATCCTGCGCCTCCGGCGCCTCGTCTTTGGCTCGTGACGCTGCGCCTGCCAGCTGGATGACGCTGAATCGGTTATCCGGGTGCTGATTGTTCTCGTCGATGATGATGGCGGCAGCGACGCAGAGGCGGGTGATCCGCTCTTTGAGTCTCTCCACTTCCATGGCAGCCTCATTCAGCAGGCCGCGCAGTTCCGCGTCGCCGGTATCGTCGATCTCATTGGCTGCGATCTTGAGGCGGTCGATTAGGTTATGCCGCATCGCTCTGTCCCTCCGGTGCTGCAATCAAATCCACAACCTGCTCGACGGTGATGATCTGGTCGGAGTCGAACAGTTCAGTCAGTTCCCGGCATAACTGCGACCGAGCGGCATGGGTGGCGTGTTCAGTAATGTGATCGAGACGGGCGCGCAGCTCGTCCCGCTCCGCCGTGACCGATTCCAGCACGCCAAATCCGCGGCATGGTGGACATGGATTGCCAGAAAAGTGGCTATCAATAGCTTCTTTCAGCCAATCTCTGTGCTCGTCATCGCCGTGCTCTATGGCGGAAAATAGACTATCCCGCCTCTCCATCATCGCCAGCACCACCTCCGGTACCGTTCGGATAGCATCCGGGCCCGGCTTGAGTCCAAGCTTGATGGCGACCATGCTCAGCGTTTGAGCTTGATCCCACAGCTGACCCTTCTCTCGCTCAGCGACGGACAGCTGCTGCCGGTAGCCATTGCGCTGCGCTTGCATGCCCTCGTAGGCGACGTTGAGCTCGCGGATCTGCTCCTCGAGTTCTTTGATTCTGAGTTGTGCGGATTGGGTGTTCATAGCTCAGCCTCCTGCCTCTTGCGCTTCTTGAACTCTGCGAATTTTGACCAGCACAGCAAAATAACGGCGGTCAGTATGGCGGGCGTCCATACCCAGCCGGCGGCGACCTGCATCACGATCATGCCGATCAGGCATATCCGGCTGATGTAAATGGTTTCGCTCGTGTCTGCGTTGCGGCTTGATTCCAGCCAGTTGTCATACTTTATGAGCAGGCCGAAAAAACACACGGCAATCAGCAGCCAGCTAGCAAACAGGGCGATATTTCCGCCCCATTCGACGCCATGCTGCCAGTCGGCAAATACCGCAACGGCCATGGTGATAAAAATCAGCGGGGTGATTAGGGCGACATTCATTTGATACTCCACTCTCTAACGTTGCTGAACTGGTTCCCGCACATATCCCGGTAGTCCGGATCTACGCTGTAGCTCTCGACGTAGCGCGGCCGGATGGCGTCCACCTCGCTGCCGTCGTCAAGGCGCACAATCAGCGGCGCGCCAGGAGTGGGTAGTGTGCTGGCCGGGTGCCAGTCGCGCAGATCGACCTCTGTCAGGATTCCGTCGCTCATGCTGCACTCGCCTCCTTGATCTCGATCTTTTCCGCACTCCAGCCGTCGTGCATTTCAAACAGGCGGCCAGCATCGGCTTCACTGATGTCTTGGCCCCAGGGGCATCCAATCCAGCCGATACCCACCCGGTGCTGCGGATTCATGCCGCGCAGGATCTCGGTGTGGATCTCGCCCAGCTGAGTGGCGATCTGGGACTGGTAGCAGCGCGGGGCCATGATCGTTGCGCCCTGCATATACTCCTCGCCATCCTGCCGGCGTCCGAATACGGCGCAGTAGGTCGCCCAGTCGTGCTGCACCCCATCAATGGCGCGGTACAGTTCCGGCCCGATGGTGATAGCCTTGCCGGTCTTGAGCGATACCAGGATGCACTTGTTGTCGTTCTGCCCGGCGACCCAGAGCACCACCGCACTGAGCCGGTGAAGCAGTGCGCGGGAGTAGGCGGCGTGACGTTTGTGGATGGAGTGGCCTTTACGCTTCTTCATGGAGGGATTTCCGAGTCTGGTGCAGTTCGAGCGCTCGATCAGCCGACACAATGATGTCGCGCAGATCCTGCTCTGTGTCTTTGTGTCCACGCCGCCCGGGCGCCAGCGCCTTTTTGATCAGGTGCTGCAGGGCGGGGCAGGTAACATCGAAGGCATCGATCACGTCGTAGACGTCAACCCAGACGCCGGGCGCGATCTGGCGGTGGTATTTGGATTTCGGGGTGCTCGTATTTATGAGCGCGCTCGTATTGGTGCTCATATCCAGACCAAGCCGCTCACGCTCCGCCTGCCACTCATCACGGCTGTGCGTTTTTGGCTCTTCGCACGATGTTGCGCAGAATCGTATTTCTCGGGTGGCGCCCTTGCCTGAAACCCAGAAGTGATTGCGCGCAGAGGTCCATTTATTCAGCGTTCGGGCTGCGAATTCCAAATCCGTCATATCGCTCATACCGCCTCCGTAAGGGCCGCGCAGGGCGGCTATGTCGACGACATTGATGCCGTCGACATTGGTTAAGATAATGAATTAAAAAGGTATTTCTCCGTCGTCAGGGAAGTCCATTCCGGACGGCTGCTGCTGGTAGCCCTGCTGCGGGGCTTGCTGGCCCTGTGGCTGCTGGCCGTTCTGGCGCCCATCCTTCAGCGTCTGCACCTGATTGACGATCACCTCCGTGCTGTAGCGGTCATTACCCTGCTGATCGGACCATTTCCGGGTCCGCATCTTGCCGGCGACATACACCTGGGTGCCTTTCTGCCAGAACTTCTCAACCATGGAGGCCAGGGAGCCGAACATGACCAGGGAGACCCATTCGGTCCGCTCGTCCTTCTGGCCGGTCTGCTTGTTCTTCCAGCTTTCCGAACAGGCGATGCGCATATTGGCGACAGGCTCACCGCTGGGTAGAAAACGAATTTCCGGGTCGGCGCCGAGGCGGCCGATGAATTGGCAAAGATTGAGGTCGTTGGCCATGAATTTTCCTTAATTTTACAGGGGGTGGATAAAACCGCTGGGAGCGCGAATAGGCGCCTTCAGATAGTGAGGCTGTTCTGCTGATGACCGCACCAAATGGATGCGGAGTTGTGCTGCTCGATGCGGGCGGCAATCACTTCTGCTCGCTGCCCGGCGGTTGGTGGCTTGTAGCTACCGAAGCGGCTTAAGCTGCCGCAGTTGACGGCTGCGTTGGTGCTATCCGCGGATGACAGCGGCAATCGGGTGAAGACCTCCGGGTCAAGCATGCGCAGGCCATGCAATTTGCAGCGCGGACGCCCCTGATCGTCGCAAATAACACGCATTGCAGTTGCCATGCGCTGCCACCAATCAGGCGTGCCCGGTGTTGCCCATTGGCCTGAACTGCCCAGAGCGACCCACTCGAAGCGATCAACGAGCCACTCCAGCCAATCAAGCGATTCGTGCAAGTGCCAGACGGGCACACCCTTCGGCTTATTCATTAGGCCCTGCCAGCGGCGCACCAGATCGGCATTCTCCTTTTCCGTGCCATCGATCTTGTCTGGGATCAGGCACCAGTCGAAGGCCGGATGCCGGTGGTATTCGAGCGTCCACGCCACGTAGGCGTCGAAGTCGATCTCTCCCTTTCCGGCGCGCCAATGACTGAAAGCGCCATTGTCCATCACGAACGACTGGCAGCACTCCAGTACCGCAGCCATATCATCGGGGCGGTAGAATGACACCAAGGCATGGCGCCCCATTAGAAAGCGGGCAGCATCCTGGCGCGTTCCGCCAATAGGGGTACCGTGATAGTGAATCATCAAGCTGCCTCAGTTTGTTGCTGCGCACCATACCCCCGAAACTCCCGAACGAACGGCCCGACCTCGGCGAGGAAGTCGCGGCGCGTCCAGGCACAGACTTCGCGGATCTCTCGGATAGTGGCGTTGAAGTAGTCGATGCGGGTCGTACCCCTGAGGCGCGGTTTCTCGACATCGACCCGCGCGCCTTCGCCTTCGCAGATAGGGCACTCGTGCTTGTGACCCTGATCGCACTCGACGCATCCGTCGCCATCGCATTCCCGGCAATCGCGGGTAATGCCTTCGGCTTCGGCCTGATCGATCAGCGCCTGATTCTCAGCTGATACGGCTGCGCGCCACTGCTCGTAAGGGGTGACGGTGATCATGCGGCAGTCTCCTCTGCTGGCTCGACCGCCTCGAATTTGCACACCCAGCGGCTGTACCCGTCCTTCTCGTCATCATGGCCGTCAGCCTTGATGAGGTAGGCTGCGGGCGAGTGGTCGCAGATACTGTCGATCACGCCGGTGTTACGTCGCGAGCGGCACATCACGCGTGTTCCGACTGGAAAGGGCGGCTGTATGTTGTGGGCTTCGGCCCACTCCTGCTGGGCCTTCTTGAGCAGGTCACTGACACGAAAATCAACTTCATCCAGCGTGTCGATGTCGTCTCGGCCAATATTCCAGTAGTGCCACTTCTCGAGCTCCTTGGCGAGCTCATACCCGTCCATCGGATAGCTGTATTCCTTCACGATGTCGTCGACGCTGCCACCAAGCTTTTCAGCGATTTCGGCTGCAGCCTCACGGACGATTTCGTCGGTGACGGTCGGGCGGGGCGGATTGAACATGATTCACCTCCGGATTTGATTCGGTTGCGGTGCGGTACTGCGCGGATCCGCGGGTAGGGTTAGGCTGGATCTACAATGCGAGGCTGTTGAGCTTGGCGAATGTGATGATCACCTTCCTCTCGGGCATTTGAGTGCTGGTAGTCGTTGTAGGCGTAGTGCTTTTTGCCTTTCCAGCCGCAGGTGCAGACAGGCTGTATCCAGCCCATCTCGCGCTCGCCTCCAAATTCACGCGTTATTTTGTGCTGCATGCTTCCTCCAATTCGCGCTTGCGCTGGTTGTACGCCCGATAGACCGGCGCCCAGTCGTGACCCGGAAGGCAATCGCGGGCCTCGGCCAGGGTGATGCCGGTCTGTTCGAGCTGAGTGAGAGTGTGGGATTGGGCGATCGCGTCAAGGCAGATCGCCAAGGTTTCGGCGGGGAGGGGATTACGCCGCGTCATTGCCTTTGGCTACGTCCTTCATGCTGGTCGCGCCGGTCGGCTTCTCTTCGAATTCGAACCAGTCCCCCGGCTTGCTCATGCCGTCCCGCAGCGAGGCATAGATCTTCTTCATCTGCACCATCTGGGCGGGCCGCATCGCCTCCAGCCGCACCTGCAGCTTGTCCTGGATCTGCTCGCCACTGACGCCGAACTCGCCGAATGCTGCGACCATCTTTTTGATGGCTTCCGGCGAGGTGTCCGCATGGGTGTTCAGCGTAATCTCGCACTGCTTCTGAGCGGCCTCGACCACATCGCCCGGTATTACGCCAAGGATGCAGGCCCGCAGGCGACGGGCGCCCTGGTTGGCGACCAATTCGTAGATGTCACGGGAGTCGGTCAGGGTCTTAGTGCCGCTGCGGGTGAAGCGCTTGTGCGGCACGGTGAAGGTTTTCACCTGGCGGGTGTTGGTCTCAACATCCCAGGCGAACGCCTCAACGGTCGATTCGACGCCGGCTTTCTGGTCAAGCTCACGAATGCCGAACTGCATATTTCCCCAGTTCTGAGCAATCGCCTCGGCCAGCCGGATCGACGGGCCGGTGACGTCCTGGCCGCCGCGGTTGTAGGAGTAGAGCGCGCCCTCTGCCAGCGTGGGGCGGGTGCAGGCATTCAGGATTCGATCCATCGCTGCCTGCATATCGCGGGGGAATTTCTTGGCGATCACCATGGCGGCCTGTACTTCCTGAATGGCGCGCTGACTCTCAGCCTGAGCCGGGGCATTGCTGGCCGGTACCGACTGCGAAGCGGCGAACGGGTTATGGGCAAGTTCGTTCATGGTTGGTCCCTATCTGGCCCAGTACGGGCGCTCGAGTGTGACTTTATGAATCCAGTCGTTATTGGCGCTACAGCGGTGGTAGGTCTGCAGGTCGCGGCGGTACAGCTCATGCCCGGCGGCCTTGAAGTCTGCGCTCAGCTCAAATACGCGCACCGGGTAGCGGCCGCAGTTGACCGTCGAGCTGACGGCGATAAACAGGAAGGTTGGCCATGCGCCGAACTCGTTGTGGAATCCGTCCGAGTACATGGCATCCTGAACGTGGTAGCGGAACTCCTCGGCATGGCGCTGGAAGCGCTCGATGCCATCTACCTTCTTCACATCGCCAACGAACGGCAGGTTCGCCAAGCGCCGGTCGGGGCGGCAGCGGCACAGCTCGCCGGTCTCTTCGTCGCTCCAAAAGATCGACTGCTCGCTAAAGCCGTCCTGCTCGAAGAACCAGCGCGCGGTCGGATGAGCCATCACCGAGTCGCGCATCAGCTGCAGCTTGCGGCCATCCTCGGCGCTCATTACTGTCTTGCCGGTGTCCTCGCACTTCTTCAGGAATGCGGCCTCTTCCTCTTTGCCTGCATTGGTGCGGCGATTGAACTCTGGCGCGACTATGAATCGAGCCTCATATTCATCCGGCTCCAGCAGGATGGTGTGCAGTGCCTGCCCCATATCGAGCGCCTTGGTCTTTTCCTCGTCGACCGGCGCTGACCGATACCACGGCACCATCGAAGGGTCTTCAGCCACCATATCGAGCACTGACTTCGAAACGCCTGGCGCTACGTGGTAAGCCTCGTTCGGCATATCCGGGTAAAGCCCCGGGCCGATCGGTTTGACCTCGGCATTCATGCTGCCTGCTCCTTCTGTCTGGCCTTACTGGCGGCAATCGCCTCCAGCATCTGGGCCTGTGTAGGGTGGGGTGGAAGATCAACTTCCACGGTGTCGATCAGGTGGTAGTCGTCTGCCGTCATGGGGTGATCGACGGTTGTGGCAATGGGCCCTGTCGGGTGCTCCAGGGCGTAGCGGTAGAGTGTGGTTTTCATGCCGGCTTCTCCAGTTCGGCGAGAAGGGCGTCGGCCTCGCGGACCGCGCACTCCGCCGCGCCGGCGTCAACCCCTGACCAAGCGCCATCGGCGTCAGTCGCGGAAAGAAGTGTGGCATGGAGGTGCATCGCAATAGCTTCGCGCTTGGTGAACCCTCTAATCGGCCGGCACTGCTCAGCGTATTCGATGTGATCGACATCCATCGGCATCGCCGGCATATCTGCGTTATTCATGCTGCCTCCAGTTCCTTATCGACCGCCAAGGCCGCAATGGTGAGAATGGCGATCTCCAGTTCCCGCTTAATCAGCGGCTTGCACTCGCGCGCCAGTCGCTCCAACTCTGCAGTGGTGGCCGCCTCGTTCTTGGCCCGGCAGTGCTCCGTATACGCCGCGCCATCCCAGATCAGCTGATAAGCGGCGTCCATATCCATGATGTCGCCACCGACCCAGAGAAAGCCGTGCTCGCGGAAGGCGTCGGCCTTATAGGCGATGGCCAACTCCCGCGCATCGACCGCAGCGCTGCGGTCCTCTTCGGCCCGGTCGCGCCGGTACCAGTGATTCGATTCAGCGGACATACCGGCGGACCTCCTTTTGATCGGCTTGAAGCTTGTTGATGAGCGCCTCAAGGTCGTCTATCTCGTCATTCAGCGCCTCAGTTCCCCAGCGATCACGAAACTCAATCGCTGCCGCCAGCTGATCTTTGGCTCTACGGATTCGATTCTCGCGCTGCGCATCCCGTCGAGCCCACTGCCCATCCGTGTGCGAGCAGGAGCGGTGCTGTGTGATGTAGGCGTCTTCTGTCTCACGAACGCGAAACTCGCCCTTGGTGATCTTGTTGCCGCAAGCTGAACAGATCATGAGGCCATAGCTGTGGGTGCGGGCGTCGTCTATGTAGTAATCCCATTTCTTTGCCATATCAGCCTCCTGTCAGGTCATAACGCAGGGTGCGCATTCGAATGAGGTATTGAGAGAGACCGCCCGATCAATAGCCGCCTCGATCTCATCGCGGCGTTTCGGTCGGCGGTTGGTGTTTTCCTTGAACGCCGCGCCGATGCCGTAGCAGGCAAGGAGGAGCATCAGGGCGTAGATGAGCAGGGCTTTCATGGCATCAGCCCTGGGTGAGACCGACGAACAGATTGGCGGCCATCAGTGCGATCAGGGTGCAACAGGCAATGCCGCAGAAGATATCGTTCGCGCGCTTGTTCATGCGGTGATCCTCGCTTCTTCATTCCGGATGTGCAGAACCAGAAACTCCGTCGCGTCCAGCTGTTGCGGGTCGCGCTTTTTGCGTTCGTTTCTGCGTTGCCATGACCACGGATACCGGGCCATCAGGTACTTGATCAGCAATGCGGTCGCGAGATACTGCACAGGGTGCCCCTGAATTCGCTTCGACCTGTAAATCCGTTCGCAGGTGGTCATCACTCTGTCCTATGGCTGGTACACCAATAGCGGTGGGGTTTGCTTCAGACGCTCGCTGTACTGCTTGCGGCGGCGCCAGAGCTCAAGGCGGTCGTGGTTGCTCTTGTTGCCGGTCCCGGCCACGATCTGGGCTCGGGGCTTGCGTTTGCGCTTGTCCATAGCGATCTCCTGTCGTGCTTCAGGCATCACACCCACCGGATGCGATCTCGGAAGCAGCCGGGACCGAAGCCCCGGCGCGTCTGTTCACGCTGCGTGCTGTGCTGGGTACAAAGTCCCGTTCTTAGGGACTCCCGGCAGGGAGTGCGCAGTCGAGCAGCCTTGCAGCTGGCCGGTCCTACCGGCGTTGAGTGAGAAGCTTGTAGCCCGCCCTGTACCTCGGTTTCCCGGGGGATCTCACTGCGGGGATCTATGTCTGTTAAAGAGCGGTGGGCAGCAACCCGAAGCGGGCCAGTGGTCGCTGTGCTTAACCGCCTCTGCGGTTGCTGCCCTGTAGCGATTAATCACGCTACGTATTCAGGTTATTGCGAGTTAGCGGGTATGTCAATACGTAACGTTGTTCTAATCAGTAAAAAATAACGCTATGTGTTTGATGGTGGCGTGGAACGCCAGAGGCTGCGCGGCCTGCGGGTTTATATGCGGTGCAGTTAAATGAGCGCGGCGGGTAGTGGTGTCGTATCCTTCCCTGGAAAATCACCAAAAAGGAGGCAAGGAGTGAAGGATCAGAGAATCAAGGTGCGCGCGGCTGGCCTGGCGCTGGCGGCATTGATCGCAACCGGATGCGCGACGTCGAACTATTCCAGCGGGACGGACTTTAATAGTGCGAGCGTTGCGCGGATACAGAAGGGGTACACGACCGAGGCGGATCTGGTACGCATGTTCGGCCAGCCGTATATGAAGTCTCCAATATCAGCAACCGATGAGAAGTGGATCTACACCTATGCTGAAGGGTCTGCCAAGGCGAGCTACAACCTGATCACCTCGACGGTCAAAACAAGCGGCTACCAGAAGACGCTGGATGTACTGTTGAGCAGCGGGGTGGTGGTGAACTATACGTTCACCCAGGGGGCTACGCCGGCCGCAGTGGGTACCAGTTACTGATCGACCAAAACGAAACCTGCCGCCCGGCGGGTTTCTACTTCAAGCGCCCGGCCAGGGCCTCCATGACAGTCACGACGCAGGCACGCCGCTCTTCCAGGATCGCACGGTACAGATCAACCACAGCGCGCTCTGGCGGAGTGAGGCTGGCCGAATGGTCCCGGCCTGTCAGGTAATATTCCATCGTGATACCCAGCACGTCACACAGTCGCTGAGCGGTGTCCAGTGAGCGCGGCTCGCGGCCTCGCTCCCATTCCCGATATGTGGATTCCGATACATGAATCGCGTCTGCGACCTGGGCGCGGGTCAGTCCTTTTGTTTTGCGGGCAGCGCGCAGGCGGTCATGTTTGGTCATGCGTCAATTTTAGGCTGCAGGAGTGCAGCGTTTAGCGCTCTAGCGCCCCAATAAGCGTACAGCCAGTGGGGTATTGCAGCGCACTTTTGACACAGCGACCATGACGGTCAGTATAGTGCAGGCGCCGCGCAGCGCACCAAAACAGGGTTTGCAGCAGGTGAGTAGACTTACTCTGTGTAATGGAATTTTATTCAAAGCTACTGTATGTTTATACAGTACTGTTGGCTCATGGAGGCGGGGTAGTGAAGGAACGCGCGTCAAATATCATCCACCTGGACAGCCAGGCCCGGAAGGTTCACGAGGGTATGCGTCTGCTCGAGCAGCGCGCCACAATAGAAGCTATGCCCAGTGGTAGCGAGATCAAGGGATTGAAGCTGGCGGCATGGAAGGCCGACTTCCGCGAATATGCCAAGCGGCACGGCCTAATGGGGGATTAGTTTACTGCTTCAAGGATGGGCAACAGATCATTCATGTGCAGATCTGTTGCCGAGCGATGACGGCGAATTGAGTCGTTATAAAGCGCAATCGCCATGCGCGCCTTCTGCGTTGGCGTGAATTTACAGCCTTCTTCCTGCTCAACCTCCAGAATCATTTCGATCACGTGGCGCATCAGCGCGATGTCTGTGATCAGCCCGTTTGAATCCTCATCGAAAAACCATGACATGCTTCGGCTGACGGCCTTAGCGATGATCTGAAGATCCTGCACTGACGGCGATCGCACACCCCGTTCGTAGTTTCCGATCCGGCCTTGACCCGCCTCAAACTCGCACATCTCTGCAAGCTCGCGCTGGCTCAGTCCGGCCGATTCCCGGGCAATTTTGATTTTTTCGCCAATCGTATTCATAGCCGCATTTATAACACGCTGCGTAGTATTTCGATAAATACGTCTTGTTCTTTAAAAGCACGTGACGTATTGTTTAGGGGATTGGAATCCTACGGTGAACGGTATGAACAAGTTGAAGCACTACCGGAAAGAGAAGGGGCTGACGCAGACGCAGCTTGGCGCACTGCTGAAAACGCCAATTTCTCAGGGCGCGGTTGGCCATCACGAAACTGGCGCGCGCACACCTGACGTTTATGTCGCGGCCGAGTACGCGGCAATTCTGGGGGTGTCGGTGGAAGAGCTGTTCCCGGCACCTGAAATGACCACGGCGGCCTGATCGTGCCTGAGTTGTTGTGCGCATGGCATCACCTCCCCATTAGGTGGGTGGTCGTTCCGAGAGCATAGCAACGCTCCGTGTTGCATAACCTCAGCATAACCAGTTGACGCCACGAAAAAGCATGTAAAGGGAACGCCCGGCAATGGACCACATTTACTCCGCCATCAGCAGCACCGTTCACGACTCCAGCAAACCGGCAAAGGCGTTGGCCGTCGAGATCGGTATCGGCCACCAGGTACTGCTGAACAAAGCCAATGAGGCCTGCGAGCACAACAAGCTGAATGTCCACGAAGCTGTCGCCCTCATGAAGGCCAGCGGCTCGACCCGCATCCTGGAAGCGATGGCCATGGAAGTGGGCGGGGTTCAGGTGCTGGCCACCGGCGCAGAAGAATCCGGCTGCTTGATGATGGCGACGATTAAGGCCGCCAGTGAGCACGGCGATGTAGTGCGCGCCGTGGAGACCGCCATGGCTGACAAGCGCCTGACCGCCCGCGAACGCGAGAAGTGCCACCACGAGATAGACGAAGCGATCAGCGCCCTGATGACGCTGCGCAAGGCGGTAACCGATTACCAGTAAGCCTGTTGTGCGGTTTTCCAGCACGGCCGCATAACCCTGACCGTTTAACCGCGGTCCTTTTTATACCCTGGCTCGCTGCATCCCTTCCAGAGAGCCTTCCCCGGTTAACGCCGGGGCTTTTTACAACCAAGCAGGAGTTATCGATGGAAAACCAGCACCGCAAGATCAAAGGGTATCGCGAACTCTCACAGGAAGAGATCGACATGATGAACAAGATCAAGGAGAAGGCGGCGGAAGTTGGCGACCTCTGCGACGAACTGGCAGCGCTGCAGGGTGACAGCGCTGCGGATCAACGGTGGTTCAGCATTGGCCGCACTGATTTGCAAAAAGGCTTTATGGCGCTGACTCGATCAATCGCAAAGCCGGATTTCTTCTGAGGCTGCCATGAACATCGACACCGGACAGATTCACCACTTCGATTCAGAAGAAGCGCTGCGGGCGTTTAAGAAGGATTTGGCTCAGCGTGACCAGCGACTAGTCGAGCTATCCGATCACGAAGCCAGAACCCTAAAGCCTATGTCGAACGG
Source organism: Marinobacterium nitratireducens (assembly GCF_014645375.1). Lineage (GTDB taxonomy): Bacteria > Pseudomonadota > Gammaproteobacteria > Pseudomonadales > Balneatricaceae > Marinobacterium_A > Marinobacterium_A nitratireducens. The sequence continues at coordinate 32,493 of NZ_BMLT01000021.1, read as the reverse complement.
TCGGCGCAAGAACTGGATGCGCAATCAGCCCTGCCCGTGCGGCAGCGGTAGCAAGTTCAAGAAGTGTTGCTGGTCTAGTTACAGCTAAGCAGTGGCGACCTGCGGCGTCGTAGTTGACCGCAGGGCTCTTTGTAGAGCGGTTCGGGAAACTCAATCAGCGATCTCTGTGCCGATCCTGCCGAGCTTTCAACTAGACCGAACCGCTCCACAAAGCGCATCGCGACAGGGCTTTGACGATCTCTTAGTCCATTAAGCTCAGCCTGCTGGATGGCCCAGTTAGAGCCCTGTCGGATGCGGTGAAACATCGCGTTAACCGGGTAACTGTCGCGTCCGGTCGCCGCATTTAAAACCGAACACCCAAAAGAAAACCCCCGAAGCGGAAGTGCTGGGCAGCACGCAACGGGGGTTCCCAAGAGAGAGGTCATTATGCACCAGACAGCGCAGATACTGCAATTCGATAGGGGTCGTATGGAGCACGACGAGACGCCCGATACGGGTTACATCAAGCTCTTTCGCACGCTCCAGGAGTGTGCGTTTGCGCATCGTCCCGAGTTCATGTCGACCTGGGTGCACATCCTCCTGATGGCCTCCCATAAGCCGCACAAGACCATGCTGGGCAATCAGTCGGTCGTGCTCCAGGCGGGCCAGTTTATCTCCGGTCGCAAGGCCCTGGCGCAGATCGTCGGCACCACCGAGAAAACCATGCGCGGCATCCTCGATTACTTCGTCGACGAGGGCATGCTGACCAAGACCAGCAGCCGCGCCGGCACCGTTTTTACTGTATGCAAATACAGTGAATTTCAGGAAAAACGGGGCCAAGCAGGGCCAACGGTTTCGGGCCAAGCAGAGGGCCAAGCAGAGGGCCAAGGCAATCCCAGCAATGGCGCGGCCTCCAGCAATATCGGGGCCAAGGAGTCGGCCAACAACGGGGCCACAAAAGGGCCAAGCAAAAGGGCCACTATACAAGAAGACAAGGTAAAGACTAAAAGCAAAGAAAAGAGCAACGCGCGTGAACGCGCTCCGCGTGTGAAATTCGATGCGGAATCCTTCAATCGATTCTGGTCGGCCTATCCGAACAAAACCAGCAAGGGGCAGGCTGAAATAACATTCAGCAAACTCAACCCCGACGAAACCCTGACCAACAAAATCCTAACCGCACTCGAGGCGCAGGTCGCGCACCGGGCTGAGGCGAAGGCTGCGGGCCAGTGGATGCCGCAGTGGAAGAACCCAAGCACCTGGCTGAACGGCAAGTGCTGGGATGATGAATTGCAGCCCATTGAGACGCCTCAACCTAATCGCCGCCCGACCCCCAGCTTCGACCAGGTGGATTACTACAGCGGCGCGGAGGGCTTCGACCATGTTTGATACCGTTCGCACAGAACCCCGCCACTGCGAGAAGCACGACCTGGACTGGACGCTGGAAGTCACCAAGTTCTGCGGCCGCGAGATCGAAAACAACTGCCCGCAGTGCCAGGCCGAGATCGACCGCGAGCGCGATGAGCGTGATCGCGACGCCCGGGAGCAGGAATTCCGCCGCAACCGCATCGAGCACGAGCGCCGGATGCTGGAGCGCCGTCTGTCGGCCAGCGAGATCCCGGCGAAGTACCAGACCCGGACCTTCGCCAACTACCGAGCCAAGGACGAGGGTCAGGTCCGCGCACTGACCGCCTGCCAGCGCTTCGCGGACAACTTCCACGAATTCCAGCGCACCGGTGCCGGCTTGATCATGACTGGCCGCCCCGGGACCGGGAAAACCCATCTGGCTTGCGCTATTGCCAACCAGCTCATCGGCCAGGGCCATACCGCCGTGTTCATCACCGTCTCGAAGATGATCCGCAAGATCCGCGAGACCTACCGTCGCGACTCCGAGCACACCGAGCAGCAGGTCATCGACTCCCTGCGTGACGTCGATCTTCTGATCATCGACGAGGTGGGCATCCAGCGCGGTACCGAGTCCGAGGAGCATCTGCTGTTCGAGGTGCTGAACGAGCGCAACAGCGTCTTCGCCCCGACCGTACTGCTGTCGAACCTGACCGCCACCGAGATAAAGGCCTTCATCGGCGAGCGCGCCATGGACCGCCTGCGCGAGGGTGGCGGCAAGCTGGTCGTGTTCGACTGGGACAGCTATCGCGGCCAGGTGGTCGACGATGATGGTCTGCCGTGCGCTGACCAGGTGAAAGCGCCGGCGAGCCCGCGGCCGCTTCCGAGCAGTGACTGAGGGAGAGTGACATGGATATCCGAACCGAAATCAAAGTGCCGGTCGAAGACTTCCCGCTGATCATTGGCCTGCGCGCCGGCGGCATGTCCTGGGATGAGATTGCCGATAAGTGGGAAGTCGATCGCAAGTACCTACTGACAAGGCTGCGCCGCGCCGGGATTGATACCGCAACCGCCGGTATGCCGAACATGCCCGAAATCAAGTTGCGGTCGCTGCAGAACAACCCGGGCGAAGTCGATACCGCACACCTGATTCTGCCGTATGGCCGCACGCCGCTGGTTGTGATGCCGATCAACGAGTACGTCAAGCTGGCGGGGGAGGCGGTATGAGCGAGACCTATGTCGAACGATGCCTAATCGAGAACAACAAGCGGCTGGAGCGCGCCCTTCGCAAAGAGCGGGATATCGATCAGAGGCTCATGGATCTGCTGCAGAAGGGCATGCGCGCCGAGGCGGTAGAGGTGTTGGCGAAGCATCTGCGCGAGGTGGGGGAGTTGGATCGTGGCTGACATTCAAATCCGCATAGATGGCGCCGAGGATCTGGTTCCGCAGATGAACCGCGTCTGGGAACTGGTGAAGAAAGGCCTGGCTGGCGGCACGGTGATTGTCACCCTGGGGCGCCAGAAGCGCAGCCTGAGCCAGAACGCCAAGATGTGGCCCATGCTGACCGACCTGAGCAACCAGGTGGAGTGGTATGGCGAGAAGCTGAGTCCGGAGGACTGGAAGCACGTCATGACTGCCGGACTGGTGAAGCAGCGCGCCGTGCCGGGCATCGAGGGCGGTTTCGTGGTGCTGGGTGTCTCGACCAGCAAGATGAAGAAAGAGACCTTCAGCCAGCTGATCGAGCTCATGTATGCCTTCGGCGCCGAGCAAGGCGTGAAATGGAGCGAGTCGGCGATGCGGGCGTATGAGCAGTATCGGGAGGCCACCAATGCAGCGTAAAGCCGGCCAAACCCGCGGCCCGAACGCAGCCGAGAAGCGCTTTCTGGCATGGGTAAAAGAGCAACCGTGCGTGATCTGCAAACAGCCGGGGCCATCAATCGCAGACCGCCATGGAGATACTAGCTATGGGTAAGTCGAACTCAAGAAATATCAGCGACGGCGATGTATTCGGAAACTACACAGTCGTGTCGGCGTACTTTGAGAAGCGCTACGGAAAATGGCACCACCGGTGCCAATGCTCATGCGGAGTCGTCAAGGCGGTGCAGGGCGGCCACTTACGTTCAGGTGCGTCGACAAGTTGCGGGTGTGTAAGGAATGAACTGATTTCGAGGAGCAAAACAAGGCATGGCGGTGTCGGCACGAGGACGTATCAAATCTGGAAGGGCATGAAGAATCGGTGTTTTAACCAGAACGATATTGCTTATCCAAGATACGGTGGTGCTGGTATTTCCGTCTGTGATCGTTGGGCGAATGATTACCAGGCATTTTTCGATGATATGGGAGAGTGCCCTGATGGTCTGACGCTTGATCGCATCGATGGCGCTCTCGGTTACTGCAAAGAAAACTGCCGATGGGCAACCGACAAGCAGCAAGCTGAGAATCGATCGACAAGGAATGGATCGACGGGCGTAAAGGGAGTGCGAAAGCACGGCAATAAGTTCCGAGTCGATATTTGCCACAACTACAAGCAGATCTACATCGGTCTATTCGACAGCTTGGATGAGGCTATCAGGGCCAGAAGGGCGGCAGAGATCAAATATTGGGGGTCGAACAATGCGGCGTCGCCCAACTAAACAAAGCCCAGGGCCGACCGCCCTGGAGCGAAAGTTCATGTCATGGGTGAAGCAGCAGGCGTGCGTCGTTTGCCAGAGTTGGCCCTGTGTTGCTCATCACTGTGAGGGTGCCACATGGGCGCACAACAAGGTTAAGTGCGGCCACTGGTTCATCTTGCCGCTTTGCGAATTCCACGACGGCGTGGTGACGCAGGGAAGTCGGCGCGTCTTTCGGGAGCGGTTTGGGACACAGGCGGACCTGTGGCTTGAACTGATCGAACAGGCACCGATCCTGCCGCCGGCAGAGGTGGTCGAGGCTGTTCAGGACTGGGGGAGGTAGGGCATGAACGACCTGGCACAGATCACTAGCGCCACGAACCCGCGTTATTTGGCGTACCTGCGGGCTGGCGGCACTGAAGGAGAGTCGTTCTCCTACATGCAATTCATTGCCGCCATGAAGCGCGCCTTCCCCGGCACGCAGCCTGTGCCCGGCATGGGCGATAACCACGGCGTGATCGTCGACCATGAGGCGTTTACGGCGTTCATCGAGGCGACGGTCGCTACTGGTCGCGTTTATCAGGCGAACGGCGGGTGGGAGGTTGAGGCATGAACTGGGAATACATCATAGGCGGCATCGTACTGGTGATCGCCGCCATCGTCTGGGCTGAGATCAAAGGCATGGCGGGTCGGGATGATGACGGTGAATGGCCTGACGACGGGGGTGCTGCATGAACAGGTCTGCGATTGAGGCGATGCGGTTTGCCATTCAGGCGCATAGCGGGCAAGTGCGTAAGTACACCGGCGAACCGTACTGGAAGCATCTAGCTGAAGTGGCCGGAATCGTTGCGACTGCGACCGGCGAGCAGCACATGATCACAGCAGCATGGCTCCATGACGTGGTTGAAGATACAGAGGTCAGGCTTGCAGATGTTCACGACAATTTTGGTTATGAGGTGGCGCGCCTTGTATCTGGCCTGACCGATGTGAGCAAGCCCGCCGATGGCAACAGGGAGCGACGCAAGGCGATCGATCGACTGCACATCGCTAACGGCTGCCACCGAGTGCAAACCATCAAATGTGCCGACCTGATTTCGAATACTGGCAGCATCGTCGTCCACGACAAGGAGTTTGCGCGCGTGTACTTGAAGGAAAAGCGCGCGCTGCTGGAGGTAATGGATAAGGCTGACCCTGATCTGCTGGCCGCGGCATGGAAGGTCTGGGCTGATGCTGTCGCTTTGCTGAGTGGCGAGCGGTCTGATGATGGGGGTGCTGCATGATCGAGCAAGTCATACCAATCGCATTCGTGCTTGCCATAGGGTGTTTATTTGCCTACATGGCGGCCTTCGCGCTCGGCGTCCTGCCCGCCAACAAGCGAGCCAGACCGGAAGCACTCAAGCCGGTAGCCGTGACGAACGAGCATCACGCGGAATTCGCCAGCAGCACACTCTCAATGCTCAGGCTGCAGCAGCAGGAGCAGAGCAGGCTGGTCGCAGAGAACGAGGAGCTTCGTGCTCGGATTAACCGCGTCGAAGAGTGGTTGGCGAAGGTAGAGGCCAAGGTTGACGGAGGTGCGGCATGATCGATATCGGCATATTCACAGCAGGCGACCGCGTGGCCATTACCCGGGCCCTGTTCGAGGCGCAGAGTGAAGCCGCGGCAATGGATCTGCTCAAGATCGCGCAGAAGATGGGCATCACCCGCGAGGATCTGACGGAAACTTGCGAGCGTCTGGAGCGGGATCTGGGGCGGGGTGCGCGGGCCGCAGTGGCGTGGGTGGCGAAACGGCTGGAGCGAGCGGCATGAGGCAGGCAAGGAAGGCGCGACCAAGGCCAAGACAGACGCCTGGCGCCATGAACAAGACCGAAGCTCGGTACCAGTCCGAGGTGCTTGAGCCTGCTGTCGCCGCCGGCACTTACCGCAGCGCTCGATTCGAGGCGGTCAAGCTGCGCCTGGCTGATCGGACGTTCTATACCCCGGACTTCCAGGTGGTTAACGACGAGACGGGCGAGATTGAACTGCACGAGGTGAAGGGCTACTGGGAAGACGATGCTCGCGTGAAGATCAAGGTCGCCGCGGCCCAGTTCCCGGAATTTCGATTCATCGCCGTTCAGCATAAGAAGGGTGAATGGATCAGGGAGGCCTTCTGATGATCCGCCTGTGGTGTGCCTGGTTCCGGTTCTGGGGCTGGCTGCCATCTGAGCGGCCGGCCCCGGAGCGTCCGGCGGCAAACGCAGACGAGGTCGACCAGAAGGTGGTCGACGTCGACTTCGTAAACAAGCAGCGGAGGAAGCCATGATCGACTCAACGTTCCTTGTGGTTCTGACGGCCTGCGCCATCGGTCTCGGCGCCATGATCGGCGGCGTGGTGGTGTGGAGGCATGAACGCAAGGAGGTCAACACGCTGCGGCGCAGCTGTGAGGTGCTTTCGAGAGGGCTGGCTGACTCGGTGCGCAAGCCGATCAAGTCGGAAGGGTGCGAACAGGCTTACCGGTCAATCAGAGAACAGGCATAAGGAGAGGCGATCATGAGCGACAGTAAGCGCGTAGAGAAACTGGTCGAGGTCTATCTGGGCTGGCTGCTCAGCACGGACGCAGAGGCTGGCTGGCATCAGCCGCGGGACTATCGCGGGGACGTGCGACTGCCGGGCGGCGGCGGATACGATCAAGCCGACGTGAAGATGATCAATGAGATCCGTTGGCTGCGCGAGCCACACGCGCTGCTGCCGCTGGCTAAATCGCTGATCGGTCGGCTGAATCCGAAGCACTCCATTCCTCTGATCGTGCACCACCGGTATGCGGGCACCATCAACCCGGCGACGGGGCGGTATTGGACGGATAACGCCATCGCGCTGGAACTGGGCGTCAGGCTGAAGCAATACCGACACCGACGCTACCATGCCATGGTCAAGCTAGGGCAGTGGCTGCGAGAGGCTGAGGGGGCTAAAGTAATTTCCGGAGACAATGAAGCAGCGGCGTAAAGGTGATTTTAATGGGAATGAGTTATTTTTTTAGATTGCCAGTAAGGCCTGACGATCGCATCGATGATGAGGGGCGAACGCATAACTGCCTGCGGGACGCGAAGGGGTATTCGCTAGATGATGAAGAAGACTTCGCCGCCGCTGCCTTCGCTATTAACCACCATGATGATCTGGTCGAGGCGTTGCGCATTGCTGTTGGTAGCATTGAGGAAATTTGCCAAGAGCGCGGTGTGCCAAAACCAAACTCAACCATCGACCGCTGTAATCGGGTGTTAGCTGAGGCTGATCGGGCAGTTGAATCCTGTACACCCAAACAGCCTGAATAAATTACCAGTGTAAACTGGACGAAACACGGAACATTCGCTATCCTTTTTGCTATCTTGGTCAGCACTGACCGTAGCAGAAACCCGCCACCTCCCGGCGGGTTTTTCGTTTCCGGCCTGCCCGGTTCCGAGACTGCGCAAAGGCCCGCCCAGCGCAGCACAATCAGCCCGCACTGTTTCGACAGCGCGGGCTTTTTGTTGGAGGTTCGCATGCGTCACGAGATCCTCGACATCATCGACGAAGCCATCGACGGCGAACTGCCCGATCTGGACTTCGCCATCTTTGAAGCGGACGACATCGAAGACCTGCGCGCCTGCCATCCCGAACTGATCGGCGACGAAACACCGGTCGAGCTCAATTTTGACCCGGCCAGTATTCAGGGCCTGTACGTCGCCCAGTACCGCGGCGTTCCGCTGTACCAGACCACCATGAGCCCGGAAGAGTGGAGGGCGGTATGAACGACCTGACAACCGAAGAGCTTGGCCGCATCCTCAACTGGTACCGTCTGGCTGAGTTATCGTTCGCCACTCTGGAGTCAGACGACGAGCAGCTGCATGAGCGTCTGTCTGAGACCTACGAAGAGCAGATCGAACTGGACAGCCTCGACATGAACGACTGCGGCGACGCCTGCAAGCTGTAATCCTGCCGTGAGGCACGCGCCACCCGGGGCTCTCCGGGACTGAATAACCGCCATCCGTGAGGAGCGCTATGCAACGCAAAACCTGGCTCGCCATAGCTCTGACCGCTGTGGCGGGATTCGAGGGGGTGCGCACGGCGGCTTACTGGGATCCATATGGCAAAGTGCCCACCATCTGTTTCGGTCGCACGACAGATGTGCAGATGGGCGACACGGCCACCATGGAGGAGTGCAAGGCATTCCTGACAGATGAGATCGTCGAGTTCGGCCTTGAGGTCAGTAACGCCACAACCGTTCCGCTCTCCCATGAAGAGCAGGCGGCTTATACCTCCTTCGCCTACAACGTCGGCATCGGCAACTTCAAAAGCAGCACACTGCTGCGCAAGCTCAACGCAGGTGACCGTACAGGCGCCTGCAACGAGCTCCCGCGCTGGGTCTACGCCCAGGGCATGAAACTCCCCGGCCTGGTCAATCGACGCGCTGAAGAGCGCGCGCTGTGTTTGTCCGGAATTCAGAAGGACAGCCAGTGATGATGATCACCAAGGACCAGGTCATGAGCTATGGCACATACGTCGGCGCTGGCGGCACCGGCTATGTCGCCCAAAAGGTCGGCGACGCAGAGCCGAAGGCCAGCTGGGCGGCTCATATGATCACCGACATTGCGGCATGGTCGGCGATGGACTACCTCACTGCCGGCTGTATGGCGCTTGGCGCTATCGGCGTACTCCATCGTATGTATGTGGATTGGTCGCTGCATCGCGCTCGCAAGCGTCACGAGCGCAAGCTGGCGGAGAGTTACCAATGGCCAAGCAAGTAAGCCACCTCGAACTGGCGCACCTCTGCAGCCGGGTTTACGACGCGCGCGGGCCTGAGGTTCGCTCCCGTCACGAGACGGATGTGCTGATCGAGGATCGCGGCGACGTCATCATCCTGGCCGTCCGTGGTACGGAGTGGAGCAACGCCTGGCCGCGGAACTGGTCCTGGGAAGGCTTGAGCAATCTGCGGGACGTTGCCCGAGACCTATGGTTCTTCCCCTGGAAGGATCCGGTCAGCCGCACCTGGGTGCACAGTGGTTTCGGTTGGTCCGCCCTGACCTGGTTCCGCCGGTACCGCACCACGCTGCAGAAGACGAATACCCGCTACATCGTGACCGGCCACAGTCTGGGCGCCGCTATCGCGCCCCAACTGGCCCGTATGATGAAGCTGCACGGCTGGCAGATCGACGAGGTGGTGCTGTTCGGTGAGCCGGGCGGCCACTACTGGGGTAGTCGCGACAACTACGCTGCGCTCAATATTCCGACGACGTCATACCGCACCCGTTGGGATTGGATACAGGCTGCCGGCTACGGCCGCACCGTACCGCGCACGATCCTTGAGACTGAGGGGTTGGGCCCGCGGGAGAGCCACCAGATTGAGGCCTACGTCGAGTCCATGGCTGCTCAGGAACTGGTGACAGCATGACGACGCGCGAGCACTGCAACGCCCTGCGCATGCAGATCTGGGATCTGGAAGACCAGCGCACCCAGCTGATGCTGATGGCGCCGGAGGTTCGGAACGAATCGAAGATCCTGCAACTGGCCGCCGAGATCGATCGGCTGGAGGCTGAGATCAAGCGGGTGCGGGAAGCGTAACGATTGGCCTGGCAGTCTGGGCATGAATAGCCCGGGAGAGGGCCGACGATATGGCACGACCAACACGATACAAAGCGGAGTTCGCAGAGCAGGCTCGCAAGCTATGCCTGCTGGGTGCGACCGACAAGGATCTGGCTGATTTCTTCGAGGTGGCAGAGACCACTATCGACAACTGGAAAAAGGCCCACGCAGAGTTTATGGGGTCCATAAAAAGCGGAAAGCAGTTGGCTGACGCCACTGTCGCCGATCGCCTCTACAAACGCGCCACCGGTTACGAGCACGACGCCGTGAAGATCTTCAACAACGGCGGCGAGGAAATGGTAGTGCCGTACACAGAGCGGTACGCCCCAGATACGACAGCCGCGATCTTCTGGCTGAAGAACCGGCAGCCTGAGAAGTGGCGCGACAAGCAGCACGTCGACCACACCAGCAACGGCGAGACGATCAAGTCCTTCTCTGAGATGTATGGCCAGCCTGAATCCGAATCTTCGTGACTTCTGGTTTCGGGACGGGGTGCCGGCGCCTCAGAACTTCATCAAGGCTCGAAACCGCGTCCTGTACGGCGGCCGGGCCAGTTCGAAGTCCTGGGAGTTCGCTGGTATGGCTGGGAGCATTGCCCAGCAGTGCCGCACCCGGTTCCTGTGTGTGCGGCGGTATCAGAACAAGATCAAGGACTCGGTCTACACCCTGATCGGCGCCCAGATCGAGAACTTCAAGCTCGGTGGGTTTGAAGTGCTATCGAACGAGATCCGCCACGCCAACGGCTCGGACTTCGCCTTCTACGGTATCGAGCGCAACACCGACGAGATCAAGAGTTTCGAGGGTGCGGACATCCTCTGGATCGAGGAAGCGCACAACCTCACCAGGGAGCAGTGGGAGATCTTGGAGCCGACGATTCGAAAGGACGGCTCGGAGGTCTGGATCAGCTTCAACCCGAAGCTGATGACGGATTTCATCTACCAGCGGTTCATCGTCAACCCGCCGCCCAGTACCCGAGCCCGGCTGGTCAACTACCCCGATAACCCGTTCCTGTCCGACACCATGAAAAAGGTGATCGCGGCGAAACGGGAAGAGGACTGGGACGAGTACGAGCACGTCTATCTGGGGGTGCCGCGCTCCGATGACGACGCGGCGGTGATCAAGCGCTCCTGGATCGAGGCGGCCATCGATGCTGACCGGAAGCTGGGGCTGGATCTGACCGGCGCTCGCTGTGTGGGCTACGACGTGGCCGACAGTGGCGAGGACAAGAACGCTGCCGCGATCTTCAATGGCGCCATCTGTATCGAACTGGATGAGTGGAAGGCCCCAGAGGATGAACTGGCCGAGTCCGCCAAGCGGGCATGGGCGCACGTCCAGGGTGGTCGGATGCTGTACGACTCCATCGGGGTCGGTGCGCATGTGGGCTCAACGCTGCGCAACATGAACATCCAGGCCGGTTACTTCAAGTTCAACGCCGGCGCGGCGGTGGTTAATCCCAAGGCCGAATACGCGCCGAAGATCAAGAACGACGAGAAGTTCGAGAACCTGAAGGCACAAGCCTGGCAGGACGTCGCCGACCGGTTGCGCAACACCTTCAACGCGGTCAACAAGGGCGTGCAGTACGAGCCCAGCGAGCTGATCTGCATCCGCGGCGACCTCGACAAGCTGGAGCGGTTGAAGACCGAGCTCTGCAGCCCGCGCAAGTCCTACAGCAAGCGCGGCCTGGATATGGTCGAGTCGAAAGAGAATCTGGCGAAACGCGGCATCGCCTCACCGAACCTGGCGGACGCCTTCATCATGGGCGCTTGTTCGCATCTGGCGATGGAAAGCGCCAAGCGCTCACCGATATTTGGAACTTATGGCAATGGCTGACGATAAAAAGCCCGACTGGAAAAGCCCTGACTACAAGGCGATGTCCCCGTATTGGGACAAGGTAAACGCCATTGTCGAGGGCCGCGACGCTATGATCGCCGCCGGGCAGCTGTACCTGCCGAAGTTCCCGAACGAGAGTGACAAGGATTACGCCTTCCGCCTGACGTCTGCCAAGTACACAAACGTCTATCGCGACGTGGTGGAAGGGCTGGCGCAGAAGCCGTTCAGCCGGGAGGTGGCGCTAACGGGCGATACAACCCCAGATCGGGTGAAATCGATCGTTGAGGATATCGATGGCCGCGGCAACCACCTGCACGTGTTCGCCGCCGAGACGTTCTTCAACGGCATCAACAAGGCGATCGACTGGATCCTGGTCGATTACACCCGGGCCGAAGGGTTGCGCACGGTCGCCGAGGAGCGCGCCGCCGGGGTGCGCCCGTACTGGGTCCATGTGCCGGCCGACAACGTGCTCAATATCGAGTCTGAGATCATCGAGGGGCGCGAGCAGCTGACGCTGGTTGCCATCCTTGAGGCGAAGGGCCGGGTACGGACGTTTGAGCGTGACGGCGCCGCGGTGACCTGGCGTGTCGAGGTCGAGGACGATAAGGGTGACTGGGTGCTCGAGGATGAGGGCATCCTGACCATCAAGCAGATCCCGATGGTGCCGTTCGTCACTGGGCGCAGGAAGGGCAAGGCGTGGCAGTTCCTGCCGCCGATGAAGGACGCCGCCGATCTTCAGGTCGAGTTGTACCAGCAGGAAACCGCGCTCAAGCACATCAAGACGCTGACCTGCTTCCCGATGCTGGCCGGTAATGGCGTCGAACCGCCCACCGATGCCGCTGGCAACCCGGTCCCTGTGCCGGTCGGCCCGCAGGCGGTGCTGTACGCGCCACCCAATACGGACGGCACCCACGGCGAGTGGAAGTGGATCGGCACCGATGCGCAGACGCTGCGATTCCTGGCCGAGGATGTTGCCGCCACCGCCAAGGAACTGCGCGAACTGGGCCGTCAGCCGCTGACCGCTCAGAGCGGTAACCTGACCGTGATCGCCGCCTCCTTCGCCTCCAGCAAGGGCAACAGCGCCGCGCAGGCCTGGGCGATGCAGCTCAAGGATGCGCTGGAACAGGCGTTTGTCCTGACCGCTATGTGGCTCGGTATCGAGCACCAGGCCGAGGTCAGTATCTTCACCGATTTCATTGCCGACGACGACGACATCGAGTCGCTGACCCACCTGCGCGAGATGCGCAAAGAGGGCGACCTGTCGGCAGAAACCCTTTGGGAAGAGAGCAAGCGCCGCGGCGCACTGAGCCCTGAATTTACCGTCGAGCGCGAAAGCGAGCGGCTACTAAACGAAGTCCCCAGCGGGGATATGTAACGCCCTGGACGGGGCAACTGATCGGTCGGACGACCAGGAGAACGACACGTGAAACTCAAGCTCATTGAGGTGGATGGCAAGCAATACGCCGAGGTGCAGGACGGCAAGCCGGTCTATACCGGTGATGACGGCAGTGTGACCACCTACGACGCCCCTGCAATGCACGCGACCATTGGTCGGCTTAATGCTGAGGCCAAGGGTCATCGCGAAGCCAAGGAGGCGCTGGAGGCCAAGATCGGCGCATTCGGCGACCTGGACCCGGAAAAGGCCCGCAAGGCGCTGGAGACCGTCGGCAACCTGGATCAGAAAAAGCTGATCGACGCCGGCGAGGTGGAAAAGGTCAAGGCGGAGATTTCGAGTGCCTTCCAGAAGCAGCTGGACCAGGCCAAGGCGGAAGCCGAGCAGCTGCGCACCCAGCACGCGCAGGACCGTATCAGCGCCGCGTTCTCCGGGTCCAAGTTCATCGGTGAAAAGCTGGCCATCCCGGGCGACATGGTAATGGCCGCGTTCGGCAAAAACTTCGAGTACAAGGACGGCAAGATCGTCGCCAAGGATACCAACGGCAACCCGATCTACTCGAAGTCAAACCCGGGCGAGATCGCCAGCTTCGATGAAGCGCTCGAGCGGATCGTTGAAACCTACCCGCACCGCGACAGCATCCTGAAAGGCTCCGGCCAGAGCGGATCCGGCGCAGGCGCACCTGAAGGTGGCGGCAATGTCCGCACCGTGACACGCGAACAGTTCTCCCAGTTGAGCCCGGCTGATCAGGCGAAGTATGCCCAGGCCGCGAATAAAGGCGAGATGAAAATCGTCGATTAATCCGTTTTACCCCTTGTCAGCAGATCGCCTCGGATGGGGCAGCTGATTGATCCGGACGGATCGCAATACCCAAACCTAATGCCTATCCGAGGACTTTCTCATGGCGAACACGATCACAAACTTGATACCTGATATTTATGCCGCGCTCGACGTGGTATCCCGCGAACTGGTCGGCCTGATCCCGGCTGTCTCCAGCGACATGACCTTCGAGCGCGCCGCGGTCGGTCAGACCGTGCGTTCCCCGGTGGCGCCTGCGTCCACTGCGTCTGATATCACCCCGGCGGTAACCCCGCCGAACGACGGCGACCAGACTATCGGCAACGTCGATATGTCGATCACCAAAGCTCGCCGCGTGCCGGTGCGCTGGAACGGTGAGCAGTCGCTGGGTCTCAACTCCGGCCCGGGCCGCGCCAACATCATGCGCGATCAGTTCGCCCAGGCGATGCGGGCCCTGGCCAACGAGGTCGAGGCCGACCTGGCAGCGCTGCACATCTACGCCTCCCGCGCCTACGGCACCGCCGGCACCACCCCGTTCGCGACTGCCGGTGATTTCACCGACGGCTCCAACGTCCTGAAGATCCTGAAGGACAACGGCGCCCCGGGTGCTGACAACCACCTGGTGATCGATACCGCTGCTGGCGCGTCCTTCCTGGGCAAGCAGGCGCGCGTCGATTACGCGGGCTCCGACACCATTCAGCGCCAGGGCATCCTGCTGCCGCTGCATGGCATGGACATCCGCGAGTCGGGCCAGATCGTGACCTCAACTGCCGGCACCGGCGCCAGCGCCACCACCGACAACGCAGGCTATGCGGTCGGCGATACCGTCATCACCCTGGCGGCCGCGGGTACCGGCACCATCGTGGCGGGTGACGTCATCACCTTCGCCGGTGACAGCAACAAGTACGTGGTGCTGTCCGGTGATACCAACGTGACCGATGGCGGCACCATCACCCTGGCCGCGCCAGGTCTGCGCAAGGCTATCGCTGCATCCGCCACCAACATCACCGTGATTGCAGCCGCTGCGCGCAACATGGCCTTCAACCGCTCGGCGATTGCGCTGGCGACCCGTGCCCCGGCACTGCCGGTCGAGGGTGACTCTGCCGACGACCGCCAGATCGTGCAGGATCCGCGCTCTGGCCTGGCCTTCGAGGTCTCCATGTACAAGCAGTACCGTCAGGTTCAGTACGAGGTTGCGCTGGCCTGGGGCGTGAAGGCTGTGAAGCCGGAACACATTGCGCTGCTGCTCGGCTAACAGGGTAGGGCCGCCAGCGATTGGCGGCCCTCTTTAACTGGAGGCATACAGGCATGAGCAATATCGAAACTGTACGCATCGTCCGTAAGGGTCACCCGCACGACTACGTGGTGATCAACAAGGACGACCTGGCGCCGGATGATGTGCTGTACGACGACGCGCCGGCAGGCAAGGCAAGCTCCATCGAAATCAAGCGCGGCCAGGCGGGCAAGTACAACGTACTGGTCGACGGTAAAGTGGTGACCGATGAGCCGGTTGCCAAGGCTGAGGCTGAAGCCCTGGCCAACGAGTTGAGAGGCTGACATGGCCGACCTATACGGCACTCGGGCGGGTGCTGACGCCTACCACGCCGAACGCGGCAATACCGCGTGGACCGGTCTGGATGCGGACAAGGATGCTGCCCTGTTGCGCGCTGCCGAATACATCGATGCCGCCTACCGGTCGCAGTTCCCGGGCTACAAGACCGGCCTGCGGGCGCAGGTGCGCGAATGGCCGCGTGTTGGCGCGTCTGACACCGAAGGCCAGAGCATTGCCGACGACGAGATCCCGCGCGAGGTCGAATACGCCACCTATGAGGCGGCCTTGCGCGAACTGGGCACACCCGGCTCGCTGAATCCTGACTATGACCCGTCGACGCAGGTCAAGCGCGAGAAGGTCGGCCCGATCGATGTCGAGTACACCGCCGCGCATGGCCCGAACTCGGTGCGCAAGATCATCCCGATCATCGGCGCCATTATTGCCCCGGTACTGACCGGCAGCAGCGTCACGTCGTCGATCACCGGGCGCACGGAGCGCATCTGACATGGTGGATTATGTCCGACTCGAGGCGACCGCCCAGCGGCTGATTGCAGCCAACGGTAAGGCGGTGACCCTTGTGCGCGCCGGGGCTCCCACAGGCCCGGAATGGGATCCGCAACCCGGGCCTGATACCGAACACGCGGCCATCATGGTCGAAACCGGCTACAGCCTGGCCTATCGCAGCGAAACCCTGATTCAGGCGGGCGACAAGCTCGGGCTGATCTCGACCGATCTGGATATCGCGCCGGCGATGTCGGACAAGATCAAGATCGACGGCGACACCTACGAATTTATCGACCTTCAGCCGCTCAACCCGGGCGGCACAACCCTGCTCTATCAATTCCAGGCGAGGAAATAACCATGGCAGATCTCGTAATTACCGCCTCCAGCGTCTCCGGAACAACTGGTGGTACTGGCACCGCAGGCGAAGCTATAACTGCAGGCGATGTGCTGGCGCTCTCCGGCGGCTCTCTGGTGCTGGCTGACGCCAATGGCGGCACGGGTGCAGCCAACGCGCTGCGCAAGCCAGTCGGCATCGCATTGAACGACGCCGCTGCTGGTCAGCCGGTTGCCTACGCCACGCCGGGCTCCATGGTCACCTTGGGTGCCGTGCTGACTGCCGGCACCGCTTACTACCTGTCGGGCACGCCGGGCGGTATTGCACCGGTCGCTGATGTCGCTGCGGGCATGACGCCGATTGTTGTCGGGATTGCTTTCAGTACCTCGCAGCTGAAAATCTCCATGCTCAGCTCCGGCGTCGAGATCTAACAGCGCACAATGGCCCGCCTGACCCGTCGAGAAGCCGAGGAGATCCGCAAACTCCACTCCAGCGCCATGCGCCGCGCCGTACTGTCCGCCTTCACGGACATCAAGAACGACGTCGTACTGGCCGACCTGGTGGCGCGGATCGAGGCCGGAGATATCGACGGGGCGCTGGCGGCGATCAACCTGGTCGCCGCCAAGTTTGCCGCCATGGATGCGGCGCTGATCGCGGCCTATACCGCCGGCGGCACCCGTACCGCCAATGTGATCGGCACCCTGAACAATGGCCAGTCCCGCGTGGTGTTCGGCTTCGATGTCCGCGCACCTCGGGCCGAGCGCTGGCTGCAGGACCGCTCCAGCGAACTGATCGTCGAGATCATTCAGGATCAGCGCGACATGATCCGCGACGCCCTGGAGCGCCGAATGGTGACCGGGCATAACCCGCGGACCACCGCGCTGGATATCGTCGGGCGTATCGATCGCACCACCAAGCGCCGCACTGGCGGCCTGATCGGGCTGACCCGCAATCAATCGCAGTACGTCAGCAACATGATCGACGACCTGACAGACATTCAGAACCCGATTAGCGCCGGGCGCTACTTCAGCCGCGACCGCCGCGACCGCCGTTTCGATAGCGTGATCCGCCGGGCGATTGATGAGGGCAAAGACCTGACCGCGCAGCAGGTGCGCGCCATATCAGCCCGCTACGAGGATTCGCTGCTGCAGCTGCGCGGCGAGACAATAGGGCGCACCGAGTCGATCAATGCGCTCAGGGCTGGTCAGCAGGAGTCGGTCTTGCAGGCCATGGATGTCGAGGGCATCCGGCACAGTGAGGCCCAGAAGGAGTGGGATGCCTCGGGAGACTCGCGCACCCGTTCCGATCATCGCCGCATGGAAGGGCAGGCAGTGCCGATCGATCAGCCCTTTATTGCTCCGGACGGCTCCCGGCTGATGTACCCCGGCGACTCATCGTTGGGTGCCAGTGCTGAGCAGACGATTCAATGCCGATGCCGGCAGCGCACGAAGGTGGATTTTCTGGGTTCAGCGTTGCGGCTGGAGGGGTTCTGATGTAGCGTTATCGGTGGAGCAGTGACTAAGTCTCAAGCGGGTTGATCGCCGCAGGAAGAGCTCACAATGGTGGTGTCCGGGTTCGAATCCCGGGACTGCTCCAACAATTCCAGAAAGCCCGCCAAGTGCGGGTTTTTTGTTGCCTGCAGGAAATCAACATGGGCAAATTCACCGCCGACGTAGACGCATGGATCCAGAAGTCTGAGCGCCTGATGCAGGCCGTGGCCAAGGAATCCGTACAGCGCACCGTCGACGAAGCCCAGACCCCGCAGGCCAAGGGCGGTCGCATGCCGGTCGATACCAGCTTCCTGCGCAACAGCTGCACCGCGAATATCGGCTCGATGCCTTCGGGCAATAGTGATCGATCAGCAGGCCCGGCTTCCGGCGGCGAGCAGCAGATCGCCAGCACCATCATTACCTGGAAGCCCGGCCAGACCCTGTATATCGGCTGGGTCGCCAACTACGCGAGAAACATGGAATTCCGGTATGGCTTTGTCCGCATGGCTGCCCAGAAGTGGCAGCAGACTGTGCGGGAAGTCACTGGTGAGCTAAAACGCCGAGCGGGCCGATAATCCATTATCAGGACTGAGCATGAAGTCGCATTTGAAGAGCATAGGGCGCTGCGCCTCAATCCAGTTACCTCTGAGTCTTGGACTGACAGCCAACGGGGTGCCGATAGGTAGCGCGGCATGGTGGGTGGTGCTGATCGGTACAGCCATGGTCACCAGTTACTCATTCCGAGACTGATCAATAAACATCACCACAACAACCCGCTTCGGCGGGTTTTTTGATGCCTGAATTATGACGATACGAAGCGCACTCATGCAGCTAGTCAGCGATGCCGCCTTTGGTGTGCCGATCAGCTGGCCTGGCGTGGATTTCACCCCGCCGAATTCCGGCCACTGGATCGAGGTCCGGCTGTTCGAGAACGACCCGACCAGCTACGGCTTAGCTAATGACGCCGCCGAGACTGATCGCGGCATTTTGCAGGTCTCCGCCTGCGGTCGCCCCGGTAAGGGCCTGGTGGGGATCGACACGCTTGCCGACCAGATCAAAGCAGCATTTCCAAAAGGCACCCGGGTTTCGGGTTCCATCAAAGTCACCCGCAAGCCGTCTTCGGCCGGGGACATCGTTGAAGGCGACCGGGTAAAGATCCCGGTTTCTATCTACTACTCGAGCTGAGGATTTAACTCATGGCTAACTCTAATGCCGGCGGGAAATTGTACATCGCAGTCGATGGACTGGGCGATGCCGAAGTGCACAACACTGATCTCACCGAGGCGCAGTTCGACGCCCTGACCTGGCTGGAAGTGAAGCAGGTGGGCTCGTTCGGCGAGACCGGTTCCAACACCAACATTTTGACCTATGACACCTGGGACACTGACGTCTCCCAGAAGGCCAAAGGCATCACCAACGGCGGCGACCCGGAAGTGGAAGTTGCTCGCGTGGGTACCGATCCCGGCCAGATCCAGATGCGCGCCGCTGCGCTGACCAAGCACAGCTACGCCTTCAAAATTGAACATGACGATTCGCTCGGCACCAACGGCACTATCAAGTACAACCGTGGCGTGGTCGGCGGCCCGCGTCACCCGAACGGCCGGAACGAGGACTTCAACCTCGAGATCTACTCCCTCGGCATGAACCAGCTGCAGATCGTGAAGGAAGCCGCATAACATGGATCTGAGCAACCTCAAGCCCACAACCAGTGAACTGGCCATCAAAGACCCGGCCACGGACCAGCCGACCGGCCTAGTCATTGAGCTGCGCTACGTCAACGACGACAAGTACGAGCAGCACTCGTATGAGCGTGTGATGGCGGAAGCCGAGGGCGGCGAAGCGCCGTCCTATTCCCAGTACAAGCGCCGCCGCATCGACCAGATCGCCGGCGCCTGTGTCGGCTGGCGCTGGGAGGGCGATGCCTCTTTTGGTGGGGAAAAGCTGGAGTTCGGCACCGAGAACCTGCGCAAAGTCCTGGCGGTTAATGAGATCCGGGATCAGGTCGAGAAGAGGCTGAACGACAAGAAGCGTTTTTTTCCCGGCTAACGGCTGAGCTATGTGAAGCCGTGCGGCTGTCGGTGCGATACGACAGCCCAGACCCCAACGGGGAGACCCGGCGCCAGCGCAACAAGCGCTTCGGCTTCGACTCCCCTGAGGTCGAGATTCCGCGCGGTGGGGCGCACCTGTTCCGCTGGTTCCGGGACGCCTCCACCATGCGGCGCTGGGATTCCGGATACCCCGCCATCATCGAGCCCAATAACTGGCTGTCCTGGGCGCAGATGATGGATATCCCGGTCGATGTCATCGAGTGGCGCATCCTGCGCCAGATGGACGACACCTATGTACGCCACATGATCGACGAGATCAAAGCCAACGCCGAGCGTTTGCGTGAGCGTGAGAACGCCAAGTAACCCCGATTTAAACCCCCTCACCTGTCGAGAGTATCCCTATGGATGTGGCCGAACTTGGAATTTCTGTCCGGAGTAACGGGCTGACCAAGGCCCAGCGCGACCTGCGCAACTTCGGCAACGAGTCCGAGCGCGTCGAGCGCAAGACCGTCAAGGCGATGGATGCGATCGACAACAAGATCCGCTCCCTCGCCGCACCACTGGCGGGCGCCTTCGCCGGTGCCTTTGCTGCCGGCAGTCTGCTGGATCAGTCGCGCCTGGTCGCCGACACCAAGATCCTGGCCGAAACCCTGAAGATCAGCGCCGGGGCCCTGCAGGAATGGCAGTACGCCGGCGAGCAGGTGAACATCAGCGCCGAAAAGATGGGCGACATCTTCAAGGATGCCAGCGACAAGATCGGCGACTTCGTGGCCACTGGTGGCGGCGAGGCAAAAGACCTTTTCGAGAATCTGAACCTCGACATCGCCGAACTGCGCCGCCTGGCGCCCGATCAGCAGCTGCTGAAGATCGGCGAGGCCATCAGTCGCATTCCGGATGCCTCGCAACGGGTATTCTTCCTCGAGGCGCTGGCCGACGACGCCAGCCGCCTGTTGCCGCTACTGGAGAACAACGCCGAAGCCCTGCGCCGCTACAGCGCTGAAGCGCGCTCACTGGGCATCGCACTGGACGACGACGACATCGACCGCGTGGCCGATGCGGCGCGCGCCATGAAGCTACTATCGGCCAACGTCCGCGGTCTGTCCAACGAGCTGCTGGCAGGACTTGGTCCGGGTCTGGCTGCGGGTGTTCAGGGTCTGTCGACCATAATCCGCGAGGCCGGTGGTGCTGAGAAGATCATGGATCGGGTGGGCGCCGCTGCAATCGCGCTGGCCGCAATCTATGGCGTCAATCTGGTCGGCAGTCTGCGGGCCAAAGTGGCTGCCTCCATTGAGGCTGCGGCCGCCGATCAGGCTGCGGCCGCCGTGACCGCCAAGCGTATCGCCATGGAAGCCGATATGGCCGCCATGCAGGCCCGACGCGCCGCCGCCGAGAAGACATCAGCCGTCACCAGTGCCCGGGTTGCCCAGCAGCGCGCCGCCGCCGCCAAGGTCGAGACGGCCGCGCAGTTGCAGTCCATTCAGCTGACCCAGCAGCAGCTGGTCGCCGAGCGCACCCTGGAAACACAGAGGCTGCAGGCGCAGATCAGCGCCATCGGTCGGCAGCAGTCCCTGGCCCGGCTGGCTGAGATCCGTCGCGCAGAGGTCGCGCTGTCGGCACAGTCCGCGACCGCGAGCCGCGCCATGACGGCCGCCAATGCCGCCGAAGCCTCTGCAACCCGCGCACTGCGGATTGCCAAGCTGGAGCTGACCGCCGCCACCACAGCCGCCAATGCCGCGTTGACCGGTACCGCCACTGCGGCCACCGCAGCCACCACCCGCATCGGGCTGCTGACGGTCGCGACTCGTGGCGCCTCCGCTGCACAGATCGTGATGACCGGCACCGCGCGCGCGATGAGTGGTGCTGTGGCGCTGGTCGGCGGACCTCTTGGCGCGGCTACGCTGGCCGCTATTGCGATGGGCTACTATGCCGCCAACATCGACAAGGCCAAGCTGTCGGCACAGCAGAGCATCGGCCCGATTGACCAGCTGGCGCTGTCGCTGCGCGAACTGTACGACCTGATCGCCGGTAACCGTATCGGAAACGAGGTCAGCAGCATGGCCAGTGGCCTGGCCAAAAACTCCCTGGATGAAGTCGAGGGCATGATCGGCCGCACCGCGACCCGCATCAATGAACTGCGGGAGGTGCAGTCGAAAGGCTTCTGGGGCGATATGTTCGACGGCAGCTATGACACTGCCCAGCGCAACCTGGAAGGCCAGGAGCAGCGCCTGGCAGCCCTGCAGATGGCCTGGAGCAAGCTGAAGCAGGCGAAGGATGAGGCCAACGCGGGCGAAGTCGAGACCGGCGGTGGTGGCGGTATGGGTGAGCCCGGCAAGCAGCTGGAAGCCTACCGCAAGCTGAAGGCGCAGCTCGACGATGTCGCCGCGATCAATAAGGCCTACGCCGACAGCGTGCTCGAGATCACCAACGCCGATCTCACGCTGACGCAGAAGCAGGAACTGCTGACGCTGGCCGCCAGAAAGCGCGCCGACGCCATTCAGGATCTGAACGACAAGCAGACGAAAGGCGCCGACGACGCCACTGAGTCGATCCGCAACCACATCAGCGCACTGGAAGAAGAGGCTGTCGCCTTTGGCATGTCCCGGCGCGAGTCCGAACTGCTGCGCCTGGAGCGCGAGGGCGCCAGCGCCGCCGAACTGCGCTACGCCAACACCATCCTCTCGACCATCGAGGCGCTGGAGAAGAGGCAGCAGGCCGAAGAGAACTACCGCAACCTGGTCAGCAACCTCCGCACCGAAGAGGAGCGGCGCACCGAGACTATCCGTGAGCAGATGGCGGTGCTGGCGCAGATGGAGGGTCTGTCCGGTACTGAGCGCAAGGATATCGAAGTCCGCATCGTCAGTAATGCCAACGGCCTCGACAACATCGAGCAGTCGCTTATGACCGAGGAGGAGCGTCTGCGCTCCAGCTACGAGCGCCGCCGCGCCATGATCCTCGATTACACCCAGCGCACCGGCATCGAGAAGAACGAGGTTCTGCGCCGCCTGGATGAAGAGTTCCAGATGCAGATGGATGAGCTCAACGCCACGTACTGGGATAAGTGGCTGTCGTCCGCCGAAAGCGCGCTCACCAACATGGATGAGCGGATCGGCGCCACGCTGGACAACATCACCCAACGGTTCGGCGATACCTTCGAGTCGGCCATCTTCGATAGCGAAAATGCCGGCGATGCTGTGCGCAACATGTTCATCGGTCTGGGCCGGCAGGCGGCCAATACTCTCGGTCAGATGGCGGCGCAGTGGTTGATGTATCAGGCCGTGCAGAAGCTGACAGGCAAGACCGCGGCAACATCAGCGGCCAGCATGATCGGGATTCAGGCGCAGGCGCAGTCGCAACTGGCGGCGCTCAATGCCTTTGCTTCAACTGCAGCCATCCCGATTGTTGGCCCGGCCGCTGCGCCGGCGGCTGCTGCTGCCGCATTGGCCGCCACACAGCCGATGGCCGCATCCATCACAGCCTTGTCGGCCGGCATGGTCGGTGTCGCTCACGACGGCATCGACAACGTACCCCGGGAAGGCACCTGGTTGCTCGACCGCGGCGAGCGCGTCGTGGATCGCCGCACCAATGCTGATCTGAAGGAGGCGCTGGCATCCGGCGGCTTCGGCGGGGGTGGCGGCAACACCAGCGTCAACGTGAAGGCGGTGTTCGGCGATGCTGACTTTGCTGCTGCAGCCAGTGATTGGCTCAACAGCAGTGAGGGTGCGCAGACCCTGACGGCAGTGTTCGAGCGCGAAGGACTGAGCAGGGCGAGCTGATGGCGATTGTCACGACATCGCTATTCGGCGACCTCTACTTCATCCCGGCGCCCGGCGCCGTCACGGCCAATGAACGGCTGGAATGGCTGACTGACCTCGAGGAATCCTTTGGCGGCGACGAATCCCCCCTGGAATCCCGCCCTGTCGCCCGCCAGCGCCTCGGCTACGATCTACCGGCACTGGCGGACGGCGTAATCCAGCGTGCCGCCAACGCGCTCGTTGGCGGTCTGGCGTCGCTGTGGGCGGTACCGGTGTGGCCGGAGATTCAGACTATCGGCGCCCATGCCGGCGGCTTCAACAACATCAGCATCGACACCACCGTAGTGGATCTGCGCGAGGACTCATTGGCGCTGCTCTGGGGCAACCCGGACAACTGGCAGATCGTCGAGATATCGGCGGTGGCCGCGGACTCGATCACCTTCACCCCGGTCAGTGCCGCCTATTCGAATCTCAAGATCATCCCGGTGCGAGTGGGGCGCATGATCGGCAGCCGCAAGCGCCCGGCGAAGCATCAGCACATCGTCGTGCGGGCGCAGTGGGAAGTCGATGACGTCGAGAACATCGCCACCACGGTGCCGACGCAGTTCCTCGGCAATGACTTCTACACCGACAGGGTGGTGCTGCCCTCGGCGATGCCGGAGCACACGCTGGAGCGCGACCTGCAGGTGGCTGACTTCAACCTGGGTCCGACGAACTTCTATTCGGCGTGGGACCACAACAAGAAGACGATCCCGCAGCACAGAATGATGCACAGCCTGGCCGAGGTACGCGCGTTCCGGTCGTGGCTGTACCGCCGTGCCGGTCGCTATCGCCCGTACTGGGAGCCATCCTGGGAGCATGACCTGCGTCTCAACGACTCGGGCAGCCTGACCACTACGATCACCGTCTACCCGGACGACTATGAAGACCAGGCCGAGATCCGCACCCATATCGCCATCGAGGCGGGCGGGGTCTGGTATCCGCGCACCATCACCACAGTGACCCCCGTGGATGCCGACCATCTGGACCTGACGCTCGACACCTCGCTCGGCGGTATCGACGCCAGCACCGTGACGCGCATCAGCTATCTGGGATTGAAGCGCCTGGACAGTGACGCCATCGAACTCGACTGGCTCGGGGCAGGGAATTGCCAGTGTGACCTGAAGATTAAGGAAATCCAGCCATGAGCAGCTATCGCGAGCTCTTCCGGATCGCCTACCGGGATGACGTCTGGTTCCTGACCTCGGGTAACGGCTTCGTCACCTACAACGGCGACACCTACCAGCCTGCGCCGATTGGTATGGGGTCGCTCGACTACTCGAGCAAAGTGCCGAAGAACAACGTCGATATCGGCATCGACCTGCAGCACGTAGTGGCGCAGGCGCTGCTGATTCCATACATGGATGGCGCCGCGTCTGTCACGGTATTCACGCAGGTCGACGGCGTCACCGAGCAGGCATTCAAGGGCGTCGTGAAGTCTCGGCAGCCAAACCCGGACAAGCTGGTGCTGCGCTGTGAGAACAGCTTTGCAGCGATGCGCGACCCAGGCCTCAAGCGGCGCACCTCACGCAACTGCACGCATACGCACTACAGCACTCGTGGCTGCAAGATGAATGCTGAGGACTTTGCTGTGCTGGCGGTCGTTACCGCACTTAGCTCGACCGGCTTCGTTGCCACGGTGCCGGAGGCGGCCAATCAGGCAGACGGCTGGTACCTGGCCGGGATGCTGCGCGCCTCGGACGGCATCCTGCGCTATATCTCGAGCCATACCGGCGACCAGGTCGGCATTCTCGGATCGCTGCCATCACTGACCGGCGTGAGCACCAGCTATACCGCCACAACAATCACCGCGCAGGCCTCAGACAACTCGATCAACGACTCCGCCAATGGGCTGCCGGTGCTGACCACGGGTGACCATGTGGCGATCTCAGGATTCACCGATGCCGAGGGTGAACTGAACGGCGTGCACATCGTTGTGACGTCGACAGCGAGCAAGTTGGTGTTGGCAGTCTCTATTACCGCAGACGAGGCGGCTGGGGCATCTGTCACCGTCACCACCGGTGACAGCGTCAAGCTCTACCCTGGCTGCGACAAGCTGCACACCACTTGTGGCAGTGCAAAGTTTAACGACAACCTCGACAACTTCGGCGGGCAGCCGTATCGCCCGAAAAAGAACGTCCTCGGCGGCGCCTCCATCGCATAAGGAAGTCCAACATGTTTTGGTTTGTTGCTGGCCTTGTGCTGGCTGTCGTCGTTGCCTATTCGTTGATGCCCAAGCCGCAGTCGGTCAAGCCGAACGGTATCAACGACGTCAACACGCCGACCTCGGAGGATGGGCGGGAATTTCCTGTTTTTCGCGGCACTTGCTGGCTGGAGGCGTCAGACACTGGATGGCTGGGTGATTTTCGCGCCAAGGCGATTAAGGTCAAATCGGGTGGTGGGTTATTTGGCGGGAGCAAAAAGCAGACAATCGGGTATTACTACTACCTCGGCTTGCAGCTGTTCTGGTCGATCGGACCAATCGACAAGTTTCTTAAGCTGGCGTTCGGGGAAGATAAGCGTATTGGCTGGGAGGGTGAGCAGGCCGAGAACGGCACGATCACCGTCAATAAAGGTAATTTATTCGGGGGTAAGAAAAAAGAGGGTGGTGTCGGCGGCTTGGTTGATATCGAATTCGGCGCATCGGACCAGAGTCGCAATGCCTACTTGCAAGGCCAGATCGGAAACGATATTCCAGCCTATCGCGGATTGTTCGCGTTAGTATTTCGTCAGTTTTATTTCGGCACCTCGACCTACCTGAAAAAGATCTCCGTCCTCGCGCAGTGCGTCCATACGCGGCAGGATGGGATTGCGCAGTGGTATGACGAGAAAGCCGCAATTTTGCGCGATACAAGAGAGAGCCTGAACCTGTCATTCGTGCTTGATGGGTCTGGGTCCATGTTGGATATTGTTTCAGGTACAACGACGCGATGGGATATACAGGAGGCTGAAATACATAGCGCTCTGGAGGCGCTGAAGCCGCTGGCCGGAAAGGCTAAGGTTGGTATTACGATCTATGGCGACGAAGGTAACCCGGCGAATCTATTCAGGAGCATCGACTCCTCCTCTGATATTGATGAACTAAAACAGTTTATTTCGGATTTTCCGATAACTATTCCGCTAGGTACTTACTGGTCGGATGGTATGCAAGGGGCGGCGGATTTCTTCGCGTGGGCCGGCGACGGTGAGTCTGTTGTGGTGTTTACGACGGACGGCGCTCCGACCGGGGGGCAGACGGAGACCGATGCTGCTATTGCCATCCGCAACACTATCCCAGACGTCAAAGTTCACGTGCTAAACATTGATTTGGCGAGCCTGACGTACTCGAATCAGCTTGATAACACAGGTGGTGCGGATGTTGTTTCATCCGCGGGCGGTGGAGAAATCACAGAGGCGGCGCTATCGGCGCTTCAGTCGATCGGCATTTTCGATATCAATGTGGCGCACTACATTCGTGACGCTCTCACGGACCCAGACTGGGGTCGCGGTCTACCTGAGGTCGACATGGGTGATTCGTTCACAACGGCGGCGGACGTGTTTTTCGATGAAGGCATGGGTATTAGTCTGCGCTGGGACCGTCAGAAGCCAATCGAGGAATTTATTGAAGTGCTTCTAGCGCACGCCGACGCTGCGCTCTATGAAGACCGCAAAACGGGCAAGTGGGAACTGAAGCCCATTCGGTTCAATTATGATCCGGATACTCTGGATGTGCTCGACAAGTCAGTCATCACGAAGCTCGATAAGCCGGCTTGGAGGACGTTTGGCGATTTGCCGACAGCGGTCACGGTCGTCTACACCGACCCAGACAATGGCAAAGATGCATCGGCGCCATTCTCAAATCCGGCCCTTGCGGCGCTGCAGCAGCGGGAGAAAGAAACAACCCTGCAGTACCCCGGGTTTCACCGTGCTGATCTGGCGGCCCGGGTGGCGGCGCGTGACGCTAAATCACTCGGCTCTGAGATATTCACCACCGACCTGATCGGCACCCGGGCGCTGCTCGACTACAACGCTGGCGATGTGATCAAGCTGGATTGGCCGGAATACGGCATCAGCAACATGATCATGCGCGTGACGCAGGGCCCGAAGGTCGAGGGCAGGAACAAAATCAGACTGCCGGTTTCGACCGACGTCTATGCGCTGCCGGATATCGCGCCAGTATCCGCACCGACAGACGAGTGGGTCGACACCGCACAGCCGCCAGAGGCGACCGATTACCATATTGCTGTCGAGGCGCCGTACTTCGAGCTTATTCAGCGCGCCGGTCAATCAGCAACCGATGCCCTGCTCGCGGAAAATAACGGGGTTGGGATTATCCTGGCCACTGCTGTGCGGCCGGCTTACGCCATCAACGCCTCCCTCTATACGGATGCAGGTGCCGGTTACGAAGAGTCGGAGGAGGTCGATTTTTGTCCGCATGCGGTGCTGGCGGTAGATATCGGGCCGACCGACACCGTATGGAGTATCACCGCCGGCGTCGATCTTACGGATGTGCGGATTGGCTCTCATGCTCAGATCGATGGCGAGCTATTCCGGGTTGATGCGATATCTGACACCCAGGTGACGGTCGGTCGAGGCGTGCTCGACACGGTGCCCGTTCCGCATACCGCTGGAGCCTCGATATTCTTCTGGGACGACTACGCCGAAACGGATGGCGACGACTACGTCGCAAGCGATGAGATCGATGTCAAGGTCGTGCCAGAGTCTGGCTCGGGCATCGCCGACATTGCCGACATCACCGCCGATACGGTGACGATGGCGACCCGGGCATTTCGCCCGTACCCGCCCGGTAATCTACTGATCGATTCGCAGGCGTATCCGGCCGTGATCAGTGGTAGCGCGACATTCGCCGCATCGGTCGCACACCGGGATCGCACTCAGCAGACTTCCGGCACCCTGCACGATACGACCTACAGCAACATCGGCCCGGAGGTTGGCGTCACCTACACCTGGACACTGTACCGGACGGATACCGAGGCGGTACTGCAGTCCTATTCCGGCGATAACGCCACATCGAAGGTATTCACCCCGGGTTATGACGGCGAAGTCAGACTCGAGGTGAAGTCGGTGCGCGATGCGAAGGATGGCTGGCAGTCGCTGACACATACATTCCTGTTTACCAGTGAGCCGGAAATGCTGTTCGAGTCCGAAGCGGCGGGCGATCAGATGCTTGACGAATTCGGCAACTTTATGATTTTGGAGGGTGAATAATGGCCGGAACTAAATGGTCTGCGCTATCCGCCATGCTTGGCGCCAACGTGACCGGCGGCGAGATTGTCTGTATCGGAGACACTCCGACCGCGACTTACACTGTGTCAACGATCAGTGCCCAGGCCTCGGACAACAGCATCAACGATTCCGCTGCGGGGCTGCCGGTGATTCCGGTTGGAAAGACTGTTCGAGTCTCCGGCTTTACCGACGTGCAGGCGGAATTGAATGCGGATCATACCGTGGTCTCATCAAGCGCAAGCAAGCTTGTGGTGGCGACCTCGATTACCGCCGATGAAGCTGCCGGTCAATCCGTTACGGTCGAGCAGATTGATGCCAGTTACAAAATGACGCTGGATGAGTTGGCCTCGTTCGTAGGTGCCGGCGGCGGCGCCGATCTTGATACGGCGAACACCTGGACTAAGGCGCAGCGCGGCGAAGTCACCACGCTGACCGATGGCGCCACCATTACGCCGGATTTTTCGGACAGCAACAACTTCACCGTGACGCTGGGCGGCAATAGGACCCTGGCCAATCCCAGCGCCGGTATTGTGGCCGGGCAGTCCGGTTTCATTGAGGTAAAGCAGGACGCGACCGGTAGTCGAACTTTGGCGCTCGGGAGTTATTACAAAACCGCTGGCGGCGCCGGTATCACACTGAGTACCGCGGCAAACGCCATCGACACGCTGGAATACCGGGTGCGCAGCGCAACGGAAATCGACATCGCGATCAATAAGGGGTGGGCGTAATGTTTCCGGGAGGTCTCAGCTTGCTTGTGGTGGCCATGGAGGCCGGATCTGCGCCGGCAGCGCCTTCGTCGTTGGTCGCTGCCCGCGATGGCGGCTACACCGCCGTCTGGGTGACGTGGAGCGATAACAGTAGCAACGAGACAGGTTTCGAACTGCAGTACGATACCGACAGTGGATTCGGATCGCCGACGACGGTGTACCCGGCTGCCAATCGGACGCTACACAGAATCACCGGCCTGACTCGCGGCCAGACCTACTATTTCCGCATTCGTGCAACCAACGGGGCGGGCAATAGCGCCTGGAGCAACAGCGATAGCGCTACGGTTTTTCAGCTTTCAGACGTGACGCTCTACGCTGAGTACGACGCCAATGCTGGCGTTTACACCGACAGCGGAACTACCCCTGTTGCGTCTGACGGTGATGCTGTGGGGCAGGTGCAGGACCAGACCGGGAATGGTCGCCATATCACCCAGACCACGCCCAGCGCTAAACCGGTTTGGAAAACCAGCCAGCTGAATGGCTTGCCGACGATACGCCATGCGGCTGGCGATATCCTAAAAGCTGCGACGGCGTCTGATTGGAAATTTATGCACGACGGCACCGAGTTCGCCGCCTATATAGTCTGGAAGACGACAAGTGCGAATCCAAACGCGGTATACGTGATCTTGGATACGGGGGGTGTGGCGAGTGGTGGCGTTGGCGTATCTCTGGAGTTTGACGATAGGTCCGGGTCATCGTTCGCAGACCAGTTAAGGGTTAATGTATCGAAGGCGTCTGCTGGAAATTATGAAATACAGTCCCTGACAGCCGCAGAAACCGTAAAGTCCGGGGCTTGGCATGTATCGGCATTGCGACTGAACTCAACGGTATTTGAGAATTATAACGATAGCCATCTTGGTGGCTATAGTAGCGACACGCCTGACGGAGCCCCGTCTACGAGCAACCCAACCTCGGCGCTTGCCGTGGGTGGGCGAGAAAATAATACGCTAAACCTTGTCGGGGATTGGGCTCGCATCTTCATAGTCAGCGGTACAGTGTCGGATGCTAATCACCAAGCAATTCAGGACTATCTCTCTGAAGATTACGCATTCAGAAATGCCTGGTTTGGGGATTCGGTTGTCGTGCAGCATGACACTAGTGGGCTTGATCACAATGACTTTCCTGGGCTTGGGCTGGCCTCAAACAGCACTTTAATACTCGGATACAGCAAAAATACCTCGCATCCATCACAGGACGGGGAACTGGTTGTCAGATCAAGCAGCGATGCCGGCGAAACATGGAGCGCCGAATCCGTTCTATGGGACTACAGCACCGATGGTGGCGGTACCGATCTATGGTTCACTCCTCGGTTTACTACACTGGGTGACAACCGTGTTCTGATGGCTGTGGGTCTGCGGGTAAATCAGTCGCCGGTTGTTGACGGAATTGGTTATTTTGAGAGCAATGATAATGGCGCGACATGGACAGGACCAACACAGATAACAGGAACGGTTTTTACAGACTGGGCCGCAGAGGGCGGAGGCGTTTTAGAGCTGGCGAATGGCGATCTTCTGTATCCCTACTACGGTAAGGATACTGGTGACGCAGCAAACCGTCGCAGTTCGGCTGTTATGCGATCAACTGATGGCGGCAGCACCTGGACTCATCTTGCAATGGTCGCGGATGGCCCTGCTGATGCTAGAGACTACGTTGAACCAGGGCTGTTCCAGCGTAATAACGGCGATGTCGTTGCCATGATCAGAGATAATCTTAATGAGTCCTGCCGAATCGCCGTGTCAACCGACAATGGGGCAACATGGGGCAGCGTGTCGTACGCAGCCGATGTTGGCGGGCTGATGACGCCGCTGAAGTTGTCCACAGGTGAAATCATAGCACCACAACGGGCAAACGATACAGGTCGCCGATGTCAAGTTCTGTTTAGTCCAGATGATGGGGTGACATGGCAGTTGGGGCATAAGTTTGACGAATCGCCAAACTTCACAAACCTGCAAATGATTTACGGGCAGTTTCAAGAAGGTTCGAGCGGTGAGCTGTACTTAGCATACGCGCAGGAAGACTCTGCCGCGTCGGTTGCTGATGTTATGTTTTCGAA
Organism: Marinobacterium nitratireducens; assembly: GCF_014645375.1. GTDB lineage: Bacteria > Pseudomonadota > Gammaproteobacteria > Pseudomonadales > Balneatricaceae > Marinobacterium_A > Marinobacterium_A nitratireducens. Next base: position 1,186 of record NZ_BMLT01000021.1, on the reverse strand, counting down.
AACGCAATAGCGCTAACCCTTGTATTCCACCCGTCTGTTATCAGGTGGTCTACAGCGCTCTTGTCCTTTATCTTGTGTATAGTCCCGCCACTGGACTGATTTTGCCTTTGGCAGGTGCCGTCTTTAATGTGCGACCAGTTTGCCTTGAATAGTAGCTGGATGGCTTTATGCAGTTTCTCGTATGACGTGGCAAGCGTGTCCGATTCTAGGTCAAACCTAACAACCTCTTGCGCGATAATGTCGCCCGTATCAACTCCCTCATCGAGGTAGTGGATCGTAACTCCTTTCGGGGTGTTATCAACAAAACTCCACAAATTAGGGTCGGCTCCGCGATTCCATGGGAGATATGAGATGTGTAGATTTATTGCCCTACTTGGGAAAAGGTCGAGGACATCGGCGCGCAGGATGTGCCTATATCCGTAGCTTATTATGAATGATGCACCGCTGTCCCTTATGAACTTAGACGATATTTTGTCTGCTGTTTGGATGACAACTTCACCCTGAGATTGAAGCCAGCTGATTAGCGGCGAATCCTCAGGACCGAGAAATAGTATTGTGTCAGTCATAGCATTACCTCGTTGCAACTGGAGCCTAATTTAGTATGAAGTCGACTTCATACTATCAGCGATACGTAGAGTTCGCCGCCAGCCGCATCTTGGCCGGCATTATCTCGTCAGGCTATGCCGCTGTACAGTGGCGCCCGTAGATGCGCTAAGCCTTCGTCAGCCCACCGATATCAATCACCACCTCGCCGCTATCCAGCACCTCCACCGAATCCTCTCCATCAAGCATCCGGTCGACGACATAGTCGATGAGGCTGCCGCGCTGAAGCTCTTCCAGTGTCGGCAGTTCGTCCGGTTGTTCTTCCTCTGCCATCCCTACCTCCGTCGCCGTATGCTCGGCAGCGGCAATCCCTGACGCTTCAGATGGCTGCAGATCCTGAGCACGCACGCTCTGTCGATCTGGTCGCTGCAGTAACGCCAGCGCGCCGGGTCCGTGGTCGTGTTGAATTCCGGATAGATCCGCGCTTCCACGCGCTCGGCAATCTCAAGCAGCTTCTCGGGGGACATGGCGCACCTCCTGTGCCTGCTGTGTCATTCCGTGACAGGTACAGCATAGCCAAAAAAAAGCGCCCTACCTGCGCCATCCTCCGGGTGGGAAAATGACACACATAGGGCGCACGGTG
>NZ_BMLT01000020.1 GCF_014645375.1 Marinobacterium nitratireducens | reverse complement strand
GGATAGGCCCGTGTTGGGTTACGGTCCTTCGGACCTAGACCCAACCTACGAGTCGGCACATCGTATATCAAATGCACGGACCGGATGGGTCACCCGTCACCGTTTGCCCGCACTACCCGATGCACGAAGGACAGCTTCTCGATCGCCTTCGGCGCCAGAATAAAGGGGTAAATGTCCGCCTGGCCCATGCTCTGGTTCAGGCTGTTCAGCGCGTAGGTGATGGGCAACCACTGTTCGATCAGCAGCGCGAAGTCTTCGCAGTCGTAAGGGTCGAAGTGCACGCCCGCGCTGTTATCCTCGCTGCCCTCCGCACGGGGACTGACCCTCAGCCCGAAGGCGCGGGCGGTTTCCAGGGTGTCGGCGATGTGCAGGTAGTGGGCCCAGGTCTCGGCCCAGTCCTCCCAGGGATGGCTGCTGGCGTAGGCGCTGACGAAGCGGGTCTGCCAGCCGGCGGGCGGGCCCTGGCGGTAGTGGCGCTGCATTGCCTGGCCGTAGTCCAGAGACTCGTCGCCGAACAGGGCTCGGAACTCCCCGAGCCATTGGCCGTCCCGCACCAGCCGGTCCCAGTAATAGTGGCCGGACTCGTGGCGAAAGTGCCCGAGCAGGGTGCGGTAGGGCTCGGCCATCTGCTGTCGCAACTGTTCGCGTACGGCATCATCCGCCTCGGCGATGTTAAGCGTGATGAGGCCCGCTTCGTGGCCGGTGAGTACGCGTCCTGTCTCGTTGAAGGCGCCGGCGGGGTCGTCGGCCAGAAAATCGAAGGCGAGACCGCCTTCTGCATCCTGCTGCTTGCTGAGCAGCGGCAGCCCGAGTCGCAGCAGGCTGTAGATCAGTCGCCGCTTTTCCGCTTCCAGCCGTTGCCATAGCTGTCGGTTGCCCGGGGTGCGGAGGTCGGGAATGGTGTGGTTGAGCCGGCAGGCGATACAGAACGCCTCAGGGTCGGCGGCCGGCAGCATCCAGTTGCAGGCGCCGGACTCGGCGTAGTTGGCGCACTGGCGGTAGCGGTGCTCCGCCCCGTCACTGGTGTACCACTCGTCGTTGCCGGCCGGGTCGAGAGCTGCCAGGTCGAGCCGGTCCGGCAGAAACCCCAGCCGGTGCCCGCAGCGGGTGCACTGGACGTTGTCGAAATAGAGCGTCTGGCCGCAGCTGTCGCAGGTAAAGATCTTCATCCTTCACGTCTCTCTTCGCTGCCGGGTTTGCGTCGATGGTGCGGGAATCGGTGTCTTGCTGCAACAGCCTGTTTCCGATGAGGATTTGCCGGCCAACTCGTGTATTATTTCGAGTCTGTTCAGAAATGCCGTCAGCCACGGCGGGGCAGGGGCACCCGGGTGTTTTTCGCAGGCACCCTCATGTAACGACAGATTTTAAAGGGGTTGGGCGCAATATGCTGCTGATGGTCGACAACTACGACAGCTTTACCTACAACGTCGTGCAATATCTGGGCGAACTCGGCGCCGACGTGCAGGTATACCGCAACGATGAGATCAGCATCGAGCAGATCGAGGCCCTGGCGCCCGAGCAGCTGGTGATATCGCCGGGCCCCTGTACTCCGAACGAGGCCGGTATTTCGGTGCCGGCGATCGAACACTTCGCCGGCAAGCTGCCGATATTCGGTATCTGTCTGGGTCATCAGAGCATCGGCCAGGCGTTCGGCGGCCGCATCGTGCGCGCCAAACAGGTGATGCACGGCAAGACGTCCAAGGTCTATCACAAGGGTGTCGGCGTGTTCGAAGGCCTGCCCAATCCGGTTGAGGTGACCCGTTACCATTCGCTGGTGATCGAGCAGGCCAGTCTGCCGGACTGCCTCGAGGTCACCGCCTGGACCCAGAACGATGACGGCAGCCTCGACGAGATCATGGGTGTGCGTCATAAAACGCTGGATATCGAGGGCGTGCAGTTCCACCCGGAGTCCATTCTCACCGAGCAGGGTCACGAACTGCTGGCCAACTTTCTCAAACGCCGCGCCGAGGCGGCCTAAGGAGAGCGACTATGAATATTCAACAGGCGATCAGCAAGGTGGTGGATCACCTGGACCTGAGCCGCGCGGAAATGACCGATATCATGCGTCAGGTGATGACCGGCCAGTGCACCGATGCCCAGATCGCGGGCTTCCTGGTGGCGCTCAGGATGAAAAGCGAGTCGATCGAAGAGATCACCGGCGCGGCCGAGGTCATGCGTGAACTGGCGACGCCGGTTGTGATCAACGCAGGTCCGCTGGTGGATATCGTCGGCACCGGCGGTGACGGCGCCAACCTGTTCAACGTTTCAAGCGCCAGCGCCTTCGTGGCCGCGGCGGCGGGCGCCAAGGTTGCCAAGCATGGCAACCGCGCGGTTTCGTCTTCCAGCGGCAGCGCCGACCTGCTCGAGGCCTGTGGCGTCGATCTTTCGCTGTCCGGTCAGCAGGTGGCTCGCTGCGTCGAGAACACCGGCGTCGGCTTCATGTTCGCGCCGGGTCATCACAGCGCCATGAAACATGCCATCGGCCCGCGTCGTGAACTGGGCATGCGCACCCTGTTCAATATTCTGGGGCCGATGACCAATCCGGCCGGCGCGCAGCGTCTGGTGATCGGCGTGTTCAGCGAGGCCCTGTGCCGTCCTATGGCCGAAGTTTTGCGCGAGCTCGGCGCCGAGCATGTACTGGTGGTGCACGCCAATGACGGCCTTGACGAGATCAGCCTTGCGACCCAGACCAAGATCGCCGAGCTGTGGAATGGCGATATCCAGGAATACACGCTGACGCCGGAAGACGTCGGCATCGAGAGCCAGAGCCTGATCGGACTCGAGGTCTCGAGCGCGGAGGAGTCGCTGCGCCTGATCATGGCTGCTTTCAACAATGAAGACAGCAGCGTCGCCGGCAAGGCCCGATCGATGATCTCGCTCAACGCCGGGGCCGCGATCTACGTTGCCGGTCTGGCATCGACGCTGGCTGACGGCGTCGCCCTGGCGCGCAAGCAACTCGAGAACGGCCAGGCGCTGGCCAAGATGAAAGAGCTGGCGGCCTTCAGCCAGCAGGTAGCGAAGGAGCAGGCATGAGCGATACCCCCACGGTTCTGAAGAAGATCCTTGCACGCAAGGCCGAGGAGGTCGCCGAGCGTTGTGCGCAGGTGACGGTCGCGGACCTCGAAGCGCGTATCGCCGCACAGGCGGGCAGCGACACCGACCCACGCGGTTTTGCCGACAGCCTGGCCCGCACCATAGCAGAAGGCCGCGCCGCGGTGATCGCCGAGGTGAAGAAGGCCAGCCCGTCCAAGGGTCTGTTGCGCGACCCCTTCGAGCCGGCCGACATCGCCCGTTCCTATGAGCGCGGCGGCGCCAGCTGCCTGTCGGTGCTTACCGATGTGGACTTCTTTCAGGGGGGCGACGCCTATCTGCAGGAGGCCCGCGCCGCCTGCTCGCTGCCGGTGATCCGCAAGGATTTCATCGTCGACCCCTACCAGATATACGAAGCCCGTGCGCTGGGCGCCGACTGTATTCTGCTGATCGTCGCGGCGCTCGACGATGCCCGGATGGCGGAGCTCAATGCACTGGCGCTGGAGCTGGGCATGGACGTGCTGATCGAGGTGCACAACGAAGCGGAACTGCATCGTTCCCTGGGCTTCGGTAACCGACTGGTCGGCATCAACAACCGCGACCTGCATACCTTCGAGGTGTCGCTGGACAACACCTATCGCCTGCTCGACCAGATTCCGGATGACCGCATCGTCGTAACCGAAAGCGGCATCCTGAGCCGCGATGACGTTGCCGCCATGCGCGACCGAGACGTCAATGCCTTCCTGGTGGGCGAGGCGTTCATGCGCGCCGACGACCCGGGCCGGAAACTCGCCGAACTTTTCGACTGATCAAGGAACAAGCTCAAGATGACAATGCACGCCACCGTAGAGTGGGTTGGGGACGACCGTTACAAGGCCACCACCGGTTCCGGTTTCGACGTCATGATCGACCGCGACCTCAAGGAAGGCGGCCGTCCGATGGAACTGCTGCTGGCGAGCCTCGGCAGTTGCAGCAGCGTCGACGTGATGGCGATCCTGCGCAAGAGCCGCCAGGACGTCGTCAGCTGCGTGGTCGAGGTATCCGGTGAGCGCGCCGATGCCGTGCCGGCGGTGTTCACCGCCATCCACGTCAAGTTCATCGTCACCGGCCGCAAGCTCAAGGAAGCCCACGTACGCCGCGCGGTGCAGCTGTCCGCCGAACAGTACTGCTCGGTGTCGCTGATGCTGGAGAAGGGCGGCGTCGAGATGAGCCACAGCTACGAGATCGTCGAAGCCGACGCCTGATATGTGGGAGCGGCGTACCCAAACTTACGAGCACTTCCCCGCCGCGAATATCCATCCGCCTGCGGTAAAAAGCTTCGTCGCGGGGCGCGACTCCTACGGGGAATGTTCGTCGCGGGGCGCGGCGATACTGTCTGGTGCAGGAGCCCACTCCGTGGGCGAATATCTTTGGTATGAGGTGTTCGCCCGGAGACCGGGCTCCTACAGCCCACTCACCACGAGTGCTATCCTCTCTATTGCAGCTGCGCTTCGATAAGCGTAGAATGCCGCGTCCTTTTGTACATAGGGCATATGTACATTTTAACCTCCTTGCTTTCGTCGCATCGGCATGAACCGGGCGATCGAAGGCTGCAAAACCGAAAGGAGCTACAATGCGTCATTACGAAATCGTCTTTCTGGTTCACCCGAACCAGAGCGAGCAGGTTCCCGCGATGGTTGAGCGTTACACCGGTCTGATCGAAGGTGCTAACGGTACTATCCACCGCATGGAAGACTGGGGTCGCCGCCAGCTGGCTTACCCGATCAACAACGCTCACAAAGCACACTACGTTCTGATGAACGTCGAGTGCGCCCAGGAAACCCTGGACGAGCTGGAAAACATGTTCCGCTACAACGACGCCGTTCTGCGTAACATGGTTATCCGTCGCAAAGAAGCGATCACTGATGTCTCTCCGATCAAGGCTTCTGAAGCCCGCGAAGAGCGCAAGCCGCGTCGCGAAGAGCCGAAGTCTGACAAGCAGGACGAGAAGCCGGCCGAAGCTAATCAAGAAGAAGCTACCGCCGAGTAACCCCCAGCTGATATTTGTTTGAGGAGAGATCAACATGGCTCGTTTTTTCCGCCGCCGCAAGTTCTGCCGTTTCACGGCTGAAGGTGTCAAAGAGATCGATTACAAGGATCTGGACACCCTGAAAAGCTACATCACCGAAACCGGTAAAATCGTACCGAGCCGCATCACCGGCACCAAGGCGCGCTACCAGCGCCAGCTGGCGACCGCGATCAAGCGTGCACGTTTCGTCGCACTGCTGCCGTACACCGACAGCCACCAGTAAGCCGTTGGTGTAAACGTCATGCGTAAGCTGGCTGAGCTGATCATGCGCGGCCGCACGCAGGCGATTGTGGTGGCGACCATCGCCGCCATGCTGCCGCTGCTGTATTGGCTGAGCGCGGCAGCCGTTGGACTGGTGACACTCCGGCGCGGCCCGACAGCGGGCGCGGGGCTCCTTTTCTGGAGTCTGCTCCCGTCGGGAGCCTGGGCACTGAACGGGGATCCGACCCCGTTGCTGATCATCGTGGGCACCTATGTGCTGGCGGTGATCCTGAGGCAAACCGTCTCCTGGCCGCAGACCCTTGCCGTGCTGCTGCCGGTGGGTGTGGTCGCCGGCATCGCTCTGGAGCAGATGCTCGGTGACCTCTTGAACGAACTGGTTCAGGTCACCCAGGAGATGACAGCGGACACGCCATCGACCATAGGGGGCGTGGCACTGGATGCCGACTGGTGGTTTCAGCTGTATGCCGGCGGCCTCGGCGCCGCTCATGCGGCAATGATGCTGGCCAGTCTGGTTCTGGCCCGCTGGTGGCAGTCGACGCTGTACAACCCTGGCGGTTTCCGTCAGGAGTTTCATCAGCTGAGACTTTCGCCGGGGCTGGCGCTGCCGATCATGGCGGTGCTGGCGCTGGGACCGCAGTTTGGTCTCGATCCGGTGCGCTGGTTGCCTCTGCTGCTGTTGCCGCTGGCGTTCGCCGGTCTGGCACTGGTCCACGGCAGTGTGGCCAAACGGGAATTGGGCGGTACCTGGCTGTTCATGTTCTACATGGCGGTCGTGATACTGGGCCCTTACGTGATTACGCTGCTGGTACTGCTGGCCGTTATCGACAGCCTCGTCGATATACGCCGCCGCATACCGGCCAAGACTTAGGACTGCAACGCGCGTTGCAGAACGAAAGAGGTTTACGAGATGGAAGTTATTCTGCTCGAGAAAGTAGGCAAGCTGGGCGGCCTGGGCGACAAGGTCAAGGTCAAGGCAGGTTTCGGCCGCAACTACCTGGTTCCGCAGGGCAAGGCTGTATCCGCTACCGCTGACAACATTGCGAAGTTCGAAGAGCGTCGCGCCGAACTGGAACAGGCTGCTGCTTCCAAGCTGTCCGATGCTCAGGTTCGCGCCGACAAGCTGAACGAACTGGAACTGTCCGTCGTTGCCAAAGCCGGTGACGAAGGCAAGCTGTTCGGTTCCATCGGCACCAAGGACATCGCTGACGCTATCAGCGGTGCCGGTATCGAAGTGGCCAAGAGCGAAGTTCGTCTGCCGGAAGGTGCTATCCGCACCACTGGCGAGTTCGAAATCAGCGTTCAGCTGCACCCGGAAGTTTCCGCGACCATCAAGCTTAACGTCGTAGGCGAGTAAGCTTGCCGGAGCCCCTCGGGGCTCCCTGGCAATTGTCGTGAAAAAAGGCACCGCGTAGAATACTGCGCGGTGCCTTTTGTTTTTGTGACGGGTGATGCGTTACGTGTGACAGGTTACGCGTCACCCGTAACCCGTAACTTTGGTGCGGTGCGCTTCGCTTACCGGCACCCTGCAATGACAAGCGCCAACCCTGTTAACTGTAATCTGTTAACTCTTAACTGGTTTTTCCATGGATATCGCTGAACTGCATGACGACGACGTGGCGAGCATCAAGCTGCCACCGCACTCGATCGAAGCCGAACAGTCCGTGCTCGGCGGCCTGATGCTGGACAACGGCGCCTGGGACACGGTGTCCGAGGTGGTGACCGAGGACCTGTTCTATCGCCGCGACCACCGGCTGATCTACCGGACCATGGAGAAGCTCGTCAACGCCGCTCAGCCGCTCGACGTGGTGACCGTATCCGAGGAGCTGGACCGGACCGGCGAGCTGGAATCGGCCGGGGGGCTGGATTACCTGGTGGCGCTGGCGCGCAATACGCCCAGCGCATCCAACATTCGCGCCTATTCGGAAATCGTGCGCGACCGGGCGCTGCTGCGCCAGATGATCTCGGTGGCCCAGGAGATTTCCGACAGCGCCTTCAACCCCGAAGGCGTATCGCCCGAGGACCTGCTCAACGACGCCGAGCGCAAGATCTTCCAGATCGCCGAGAGCCGGCCCAACGAGGGCGGCCCCGAGGCGGTCAACCCGCTGCTGAAGAAGGCGGTCGAGAAGATCGACTTCCTGTTCAACAACTCGGACGCGATGACGGGCACCACCACCGGTTTCGACGATCTCGACGAAAGCACCGCGGGCCTGCAGCCTTCGGACCTGATCATCGTTGCCGCGCGTCCGTCGATGGGCAAGACCACCTTCGCCATGAACCTGGTGGAGAACGCGCTGATGGGAACCGGGCGCCCCTGTCTGGTATTCAGCCTCGAGATGCCCGCCGAGCAGCTGGTCACCCGTATGCTGTCGTCCCTCGGGCGCATCAACCAGACCAAGGTGCGTACCGGTCAGCTGGAGGAGGAGGACTGGCCCCGCCTGACCACGGCGGTCAACATGCTGCGCGACAAGCCGCTCTACATCGACGACACCTCGGGCATCAGCCCCAACGAAATGCGTGCCCGGGCGCGGCGCATCAAGCGCGAGCATGGCGATCTCGGCCTGATCATGGTGGACTATCTGCAGCTGATGCAGGTCAAGGGCACCAAGATGGAGAGCCGCACCCACGAGATCTCGGAGATCTCACGCTCGCTCAAGGCGCTGGCCAAGGAGATGGAGTGCCCGGTGGTGGCGCTGTCGCAGCTCAACCGAAGCCTCGAGCAGCGCCCCAACAAGCGCCCGGTGAACTCGGACCTGCGTGAATCCGGCGCCATCGAGCAGGACGCCGACGTCATCATGTTCATCTACCGGGACGAGGTCTACAACGAGGACAGCGAGACCAAGGGCATCGCCGAGATCATCATCGGCAAGCAGCGTAACGGTCCTATCGGTACCGTGCGGCTGGCCTTTATCGGCCAGTACACCCGTTTCGAGAACCTGGCGGCCCAGCACTACGAGCAGTACGGCGGTTTCGACGGCGGCTAGGCCGTCTTGACCATGCGATCGCGAAATCCCTGCGGGATCTCCTGCACCTTGCGCCGGCTGTAGTCGAAGAACACCATGCCGGTGCGGGCGTGGGCGACTTCCACCGCGCTCTTCTTGTTGCTCAGCAGGTAGTAGAAGTCGAAGCCGTACTTCTCCAGGTCGCTGACGGTAACATCGACCTGCAGCACATCACCGTGAAAGCCTTCCGCCTTGTAGATAATGGTCGAGTCGGTCATCACCAGGCCTATGCCCTCGATATCGAGTTCGCTGTAGTGGTACTGATTCAGAAAACGTACCCGGGCTTCGTGAATCAGCGACAGCATCGCATCGTTGCTGAGGTGGCCGCCGTAGTTGATATCGCTGATCCGTACCGGCAACTCGGTGGTGAAGGTGAAATGCGCAGGCATCTCAAGCTTGCGTCTTGGCATTGCGACTCCTGAAAACGGCTGAAACGAAGTCACAAAGGATAATGCCCCGTCGCGCTTGGCGAAAGGGTAAAGGGCCCCCAAGCAGGGTATTGAAAATCGTTTTCGAGGCCGCCTAGGCAAGGCAAAAACAGGCGAAAAAGCGCAGTTTAGTGCACTAAATGAGCATTTTGAGCCTGTTTTTAACGAAGCATTCGGCAACGCAGATAGATTTTCAGCAGCCTGCTAGGTGAGGCCCTGGACAATATCAGTCGATAACGACCTGGCCGTCGCGCACCGGCAGAGTCGCGCCGGGCTTGCGCTCCATCCGCACCGTGGCGACCTGTTCGCCGAGACGGTAGCGGACATCGTAACCGACCAGGTCCTTGCGGGTATCGGTGACGGTATGGCACTGGCGCTCGGTGGTGGTGTAGGTGTCCTTTTCCTGCATCGATTTCTGTACCTGGTTGCCGGCGTAGCCGCCGGCCGCGGCGCCGGCGATGGTGGCCAGCTTCTTGCCGCTGCCGCCACCGACCTGATTGCCGAGCAGACCGCCGACGACGGCGCCGAGTGCCGACCCGGCAATCCGGTTCTGGTCCTGCACCGGCTTCTGGTGCGTTACCACGCGGTCTTCGCAGACTTCGCGCGGAACCTGGGTCGTCTTGTAGGCTTCGCTGACCTTGAGCACCTCGGCTTCGGTCGGGGCAGCGTTCATCATCTGGTAGCCGGCGACGCCCGCGCCGGCGGTAGCGATGCCGACGCCGAAAAGGGCGCCGACCAGCATGGATTTGTTCATGGCTCTTTCCTGAGTAAACGGTTTTCCGTTCAGTGTGTCGCCATGCTAAAGCCCGGTGCCTGTACCGCAGTTGAACGGCGATCGGCGTGCGCTGTTCTGTTGTAGGAGCTCGCTCTGCGAGCGAATCATGACGCCGCTTGAAAAGCTTCGCCCACGGAGTGGGCTCCTACAGTTGACCTGTCAACGATGGTGCGCAAGTACCCTGACCATACCGCCGGTAAGCGTTGCCAGATCCTCATCGCTCATCACGTACGGCGGCATCACGTAAACCAGCTTGCCGAAGGGCCTTATCCACAGGCCTTCGGCAACGAATGCCTTCTGGATCCCGACGGTGCTGACCGGCTCTTTCATCTCCACCACGCCGATGGCGCCGAGTACCCGCACCTGGGCGACGCTGTCGAGTGCTGCAGCCGGCGCCAGGCCGCGTTTCAGCCCCTGCTCCAGCCGTGCGACGTTGCCGGCCCAGTCCTGCTCCTGCAGCAGACGCAGGCTGGTGGCCGCTACCGAGCAGGCCAGCGGGTTGGCCATGAAGGTCGGGCCGTGCATGAAGCATCCCGCGCCACCGGCGGAGATGGTTTCGCCGATCTCGGCACGGGTCAGGGTCGCGGCAAGGGTCATGTAGCCGCCGGTCAGCGCCTTGCCGACGCAGAGGATATCGGGGGTGATGCCGGCATGCTCGCAGGCGAACAGCTTGCCGGTACGGCCGAAGCCGGTGGCGATCTCGTCGGCGATCAGCAGCACATGGTAGCGGTTGCACAGCTCCCGGGCGCGACGCAGGTATTCGGGATGGTAAAAGCGCATGCCGCCGGCGCCCTGCACGATCGGCTCGAGGATCAGCGCGGCGACTTCCTGGTGGTGGTCGGCCAGCAGCTGCTCCAGACCTTCGATATCCCGGTCGTTCCAGTCGCCGTCGAAGGCGGTTTCGGGGCGCGGCGCGAATAACTGCTCCGGCAATACCCCGCTGAAGATTTCGTGCATCCCGGTGACCGGGTCGCAGACCGCCATGGCGCCGAAGGTGTCGCCGTGGTAGCCGCCGCGAATGGTGAGCAGACGGTGCTTGCGTGTCTGGCCGCGGGCGTGCCAGTACTGGATCGCCATCTTGATGGCCACCTCGACCGACACCGAGCCGGAATCGGCGATGAACACCCGGTCGAGGCCGTCAGGGGTCATCTCGACCAGCCGTTGTGCCAGCTCGATCGCGGGGGCATGGGTAATGCCGCCGAACATCACGTGGGCCATGCGGTCGATCTGGGCGTGGGCGGCGGCGTTGAGTTCGGGGTGGTTGTAGCCGTGGATCACCGACCACCAGGATGCCATGCCGTCGATCAGCTCGCGCCCGTCGTCCAGTTGCAGCCGCACGCCGCTGGCCGCCACCACCGGATAGGCCGGCGGCGGGTTGATCATCGACGAATAGGGGTGCCAGATATGCTGCTGATCGTACGCAATCTGTTCGGCTGTCAACTGAGGCATGGCTTGCAAGGCTCCCTGTGGCGAAGATGAAAGCGGCTAGGGTACCGCAAAATCCCATGCGTGTGGCAGCCGTAGGGCACCTTGAGCGCAGCGAAACGTGCCGATAATAGCGGTTGCCTCAGTCTTCCGCCGGCGTGATCGAAAGTACCTCGATGCGCTCGGCGTCGATGCGCCAGCGGATATTGAGATCGTGCAGACGGATGCCGTATTCCCGGTCGTGCTGCTGCTTCTGGTAGGCCGGTCGCGGGTCGCAGCGCAGCAGTTCCTCGATCTGGCGGCGCAGCGGTTCGCCGAGACGGTGTCCGTAGTCGTCGCAGCGCCGCTCGGCCGCGGGCGCGAAAATCACCGGCAGGTCCAGCAGTTCGATCTGCTCGGCCAGTGCAAAGGTGGCGTCGTCGATACGGTCGGAGTAGGGCAGGTAGGGCTTGATGTCCAGTACCGGGGTCTGGTCCAGCAGATCGGCGCCGCTGATGTCCAGCAGCACCCGGTCACCATCGAAGCGAATGGCATCGAGCCGCACCGGCGACAGGCCAATGGGGTTGGGGCGAAACGGCGAGCGGGTGGCGAAAACGCCGAGGCGCTGGTTGCCCCCGAGGCGCGGCGGTCGCACCCGCGGTTTCCAGCCTTTGCCGACGCACTCGCTGAACAGGAACAGCAACCAGATATGACTGGCCATTTCCAGGCCGCTGACCGCCTCGCGGCTGCCGTAGGGCGGCAGCAACTCCAGCGTCGAGCGTACCGAATGCACCAGCCCCGGCTGGCGCGGGATGCCGAATTTTTCCTTGTAGCCGCTGTGGATCAGGCCGATCGGCTCGAGTTCTATCGCTTGCATCGGGGCGCCCTGCTGTCAAAGCGCCCGATTATAGCCGCAGCGGAGACCGGGGCCCAAACGGTTGGGGAGCCTGTGAACCGGTCCCGGAGTCTGATTGGGACTTCTTCATAGGCTCCTTAGCCGAGGGCGTCGTAGTAAAGCTTGATGCCGGCCAGCAGCAGAAAGCCGTAACAGAGGTGATAAAACAGCTGCTGATTGATGCGGTGCTGCAGCCAGGCGCCGCTGAGCACACCCACCGGTGCGAATATCGCCAGCACGGCGGAGGTCAGCAACAGATCGCTGTTGAATTGTCCGAGCAGGGTATAGGGCACCAGCTTGATGTAATTGACGGCAGCGAAGAAGACGATGGTGGTGGCGATATAGTCCGCCTTTTCCAGCCGCAGGGGTAGCAGGTAGATGTTCAGTGGCGCACCGCCGGCGTGCACGCTGAAGCTGGTGAAACCGGCCAGCGAACCCCAGAGGCTGCCGCGAATTCTGCTGGGAGCCCGGGCCCCGCGACCGCGGCTGCGCAGGTAATAGTTGAGCGTGAAGAGGATGGCGATGGTACCGACGATAAGGCGGATATGGTCGTCGCTGAGATAGCGGAACGTCAGCGCGCCGAGAATGATACCGACCACTGCCGCGGGCAGCAGCACCCCGAGGCTGCTTTTGTCGCCCAGACCGCGATATTTCCAAAGTCCCACCAGGTCCATCAGGCACAGGATCGGCAGCATGATCGCTGCGGCGGTGGTCGGCGGCACGGCCAGCGCCATCAGCGGCACCGCGATCAGACCGAGTCCGCCGCCGAGGCCCCCTTTGGAGATGCCGACAATCAGTACCGCGGGTATCGAGACGAGATAGAAAAAAGGGTCCTGGATCATGGTGGCGTCCGTGTTCGGTGGCCTCGAAGGCCGTTGGGCTATTCGCTGCAGCCTGAAAGCAGGATCCATCCTTTTGGATAGCCCCCGGAGACGGCGCTCGGGTTACCTTTGTGCACTGACGCAGCGAGTATGCTTCACGGAGCCTGTCCGGCGCCGGCGCATTTCCTGTTGCCTGGTGCGCGCCCGAACCGGGCCGGGGAGTCCCCTGCCTGTCGTTCGATTCGCTGTTGGGTCCCGACAACCGCTTGTTCCTCCCACTGGAGACAGAAAGACGATGCAACAACATGCCTGGATCATCAACCATTTTGCGCAGGGCAGGCTCGAGGGCACCGAACTCGAGTGGGTCGAGCGTTCCGTTCCGGATCTGCAGCCGGGTGACGTGCTGATCCGGACGCTGATGCTGACGCTGGATCCGTCCAACCTGCTGTGGCTCAGCGAGGAGCCCGATTACCTGCCGCAACTCGAGATCGGCGATGTGATGCGGGGGCTGGTGCTCGGTCGCGTGGAGCAGTCGCGCCACCCCGGCCACAAGGTCGGCGACCTGGTGTTTGCCCTGCTTGGCTGGCAGCAGTACGCGGTGGTGAGGGGAGAGGCCTTGACGCCGGTGGAGGGGGCGGTTTCCTTCCACCCACACCCGGACATCCCGCTGGAGGCCTACGTATCGGCCCTGGGGCCGACCGGTTGGAGCGCTTACGTCGGGATGCGGCTGGTCGGCGAGGTCGGGGAAGGGGATGCGGTACTGGTGTCCGGTGCGGCCGGGGCGACCGGTCTGCAGGCCTGCCAGATCGCCAAAGCCTGCGGTGCGCGGGTCGTCGGTGTGGCCGGCGGCGAGAAAAAGTGCGCCATGCTGCAGCAGGAACTCGGCATCGACGGCTGCATCGACTACAAGGCCACCGATGATCTGTCCGCAGCCATGGCCCGGGCATTTCCGGACGGGATCGACCTGTACTTCGATAACGTCGGAGGACCGATGCTCGATGCTGCTCTCGAGAACATGGCGCTGCGCGGACGTATCGTTATCTCGGGCAGCATTTCGCAGTACCAGTCACATGGTGATCGGGAGAAGCTTTACGGCGTCAGGAACACCTTCATGCTGGCCAGCAAACGGTTGCGCATGGAGGGGTTCCTGATTCTTGACTACCTGGACCGGACCGGTGAGTTCATGCCGCAGCTCGAGTCCTGGTTGCTGTCGGGGGCGCTCAGGTATCGCAATACCCTGGTGCAGGGACTGGAAAACGCCCAGGCGGCACTGCCGCGGCTTTTTTCAGGCGACCACCTGGGCAAGCTGGTGATCGACTGCCGCTGAGTCCGCAGACGCGATCAGGCATGTCCGGCCGCTACCGACGGCTGGCGGCGTTGCAGCGGAATCATGCCACTCCAGTAGCTCGAAACCTTGCCGGCCTGTTCGTCGAGGCGGTGGATATGACTGAGGGCGTCGAGCAGGGCCACCGCGTCGTCTGGCTTCAGACGCCGAGCGGTGGTGGCTTGCAGAATCGTCCCCTTGAGACTTTGATACTGTTCCTCGATTTCGTTCAGCTGCCGGTGGGCATCGCTGGCATCGGTATCGGCGGCTGCGCTGATTTCGCAGGCATCGATCAGCGATACGCTGGCCTGGCGATACTCCAGAACCTGCTGTCGTACCGTCGGGTCGGCGATGTCGGTCAGCGCGTCCCAATACTCCGGCAACCGGCACGCCAGTCGACTGACCTCATTGAGGTAGCGGGCGATGCGCAGCGAGGTGGGCAGGATGATGCTGACTTCGCTGCTGAGGTCGTTTTCGGCGATCTTCTGGCAGTATCCGCCGATCTTACCGACCAGTCTGTCGACGCTCAGCTGCTCGGCCTGGAGGCGCTCGGTGTTGCCGCCGGGGCCGACGGCTTCCCGCGCCATGCGGCTGCAGATGGTATCCAGGCGTTGAATCTCCCGTGCCACCGCCTCCACCGCGAGGGTCGGCGTCTGCAGCAGGGTGTCGTCGAGAAAGCGTGCGCGCCCCTCGTCCTCCTCCTGGGTGCGGAAACGTTGCTTGAGGAAGGCGACCAGGCGGTCGGTCAGCGGCCAGAGCAGCGCCACCCCCATCAGGTTGAAGGTCGAGTGGAACACGGCCAGCAGTATCACCAGGTCGAAGCGGGTGGCGTCGATACGGTTGAGCCAGGACGACAGCAGCATCAGCAGTAACACGCCGACCGCGCCGGTAAGCAGGTTGAACAGCACATGGGCGCCGGCGATACGCTTGGCGTTGGCCGTGGCGCCGATCACCGCGATCATCGCGGTCGAGGTGGTGCCGACGTTGGCGCCGATGATCATGGCGGCGGCCGGGGCCAGCGGGATGACCCCGGAAGCGGTCAGCGACAGAGTCACGGCCATGGCGGCGGCCGAGGCCTGCATCAGGGTGGTCAGCGCGAAGCCCGCCAGCAGAAACAGCAGCAGCCCGATACCTTCGTAATCGAAGCCGCTGAGGTCTATGTGCTGCTCGAGACCAGCGAAGGCATCCTTGAGAATGCCAAGGCCGATAAAGAAGACGCCGAAGCCGGTCAGGGCGAAGCCCAGGTGACCGAGGCGGCGCCGGTCGCCGACCAGTTGCAGCAGCATGCCCAGTCCGATCAGCGGCAGTGCAAAAGCACTGATCTGAACGCGAAAGCCTATAAGCGCGATCAGCCAGCCGGTCATGGTGGTGCCGATATTGCATCCGTAGATCACGGCAACGGACTGGGACAGGCTCAGAAGGCCTGCGTTGACGAAGCCAATGGTCGCTACCGTGACCGCCGAGGAGGACTGCACCAGAGCGGTGATCAGCGTGCCGGAGGCCAGTCCGCGCCAGTGCGACCGTGTCGCCGAGCGCAGGATCTGCTTCAGGGCGGGGCCCGCGGCCTTGCGCAGGCCCTGGGTCATCAGGTGCATGCCGAGAAGAAAAAGACCGATTCCCCCGACCAGGTCGCCGAAAAGGGTGAACTCCATGTACTGCTCCCGACCACTGACACTTCGTAAGATTAGCAGGATCCCCGCTGCGAAGGCGCCGCCGCTCAGTCGCCCGGGGCCGGAGTGCGGGCCAGTACCCAGACGTCGATTCGGGCAACGCCCTGGCGCAGCAGCAGGTTGGCAATTTCGCTGACGGTGGTGCCAGTGGTCATGACGTCGTCGACCAGAGCCAGGTGTCGGTACGCCGGGCCGTTCCAGCAAAAGGCGCCTTTCAGGTTGCGCCGCCGCTCGGCGCCGGCAAGCGTCATCTGGTGGGGCGTGTCCCGGGGTTTGCCGAGGCTCTGCCGGTCCACCGCGATGTCCAGACGACGTCCGAGCCGGCGTGCCAGCAGCTCGGCCTGGTTGTAGCCGCGCCGTCGCAATCGCGCCGGCGCCAGCGGCACCGGCACCAGAATCTCGGGGCGCGGCGCCTCGCCAAGCTCCAGCGCCATGGCATCCGCCAGCCAGCCAAGGTTCTCTGGGCGGCTGTCGTACTTGATGCGCGGCAGCAACTGGTTGATCGGGAAAGCGTAGGCAAAGGCCGTTATGCAGCGTTCGAACGGCGGCGGTTTCTTCAGGCAGCGCCCGCACACCAGCGATTCGACGCCTGTCAGCGGCAGCGCGCAGCGTCGGCATGCCGGAGCGATCCGCGGCAGGTCCCGCAGACAGCCGGAGCAGAGTCCGGCCCGCTGCGCTGACTGCAGGCGGCAGAGAAAACAGTGTTGGTTAAAAAATATGCTGCAGTTCTCTCGTGAGAAAACCTTAGTTGACAGTTCCATCCGTCACCGTATGATGGGCTTTTGACCAGCGCGCCGCAGCGTTCACCGCATCCGTCGGTTGTCAGGCGGCGCCCGATAAATTTTTGACGGGAACCCGGGAAGATGCAAGATACGGCTGCGATTCGCCACGACTGGACCGAAGATGAGGTGCGGGCACTGTTCGAGCTGCCCTTCAACGATCTGCTGTTCCGTGCTCAGACGGTTCACCGCCAGCACTTCGACCCCAACGAGGTACAGGTCAGCACGCTGCTGTCGATCAAGACCGGCGCCTGCCCCGAAGACTGCAAGTACTGCCCGCAGAGCGGTCACTACAACACCGGCCTCGAGAAAGAACGTCTGATGCAGGTCGAGAAGGTGCTGGAAAAAGCGCGCGCCGCCAAGGCGTCGGGCTCCACCCGCTTCTGCATGGGCGCCGCCTGGAAACACCCGGCCGAGAAGGACATGCCCTACGTCATCGAGATGGTGAAGGGCGTCAAGGCGCTGGGACTCGAGACCTGCATGACCCTGGGGATGCTCGACCAGGACAAGGCCGGACGTCTGGCCGAAGCCGGTCTCGACTACTACAACCACAACCTCGATACCTCGCCCGAGTTCTACGACAAGATCATCACCACCCGCAGCTACCAGGACCGTCTCGATACCCTGCACCACGTGCGCGAATCGGGCATGAAGATCTGCAGCGGCGGTATCCTCGGCATGGGCGAAACCGCCACCGACCGCATCGGTCTGCTGCGCCAGCTGGCGAATCTGCCGCAGCATCCGGAGTCGGTGCCGATCAACATGCTGGTCAAGGTCAAGGGCACGCCGCTGGAGAATGCCGAGGACCTCGACAGGTTCGATTTCATCCGCACCATCGCCGTCGCCCGCATCATGATGCCGGCGTCCCACGTGCGCCTGTCCGCCGGCCGCGAGCAGATGAGCGACGAGATGCAGGCGATGACCTTCTTCGCCGGCGCCAACTCCATCTTTTACGGCGAGTGCCTGCTGACAACGCCGAACCCGGAAACCCACCGGGACCTGCAGCTGTTCAGGCGTCTGGGTATCAATCCGGAGCAGCGCATCTCGGATGCCGACGATACCCAGGAGCAGGCGATCATGCGCGACCTGCAGGCCGAGCAGGACAGCGCCCGCTTCTACGAAGCCTGATCCATGTCATTCGACGAGCTCAGGGCCGAACTCGAACAGCGTCAGTCGGCCTCCCTGTATCGCCGCCGCCGGGTGCTCGAAAGCGCCCAGGGGACGGAGGTGCAGGTCGACGGACGGCGTTATCTGGCGTTCTGCTCCAACGATTATCTGGGGCTTGCCAATCACCCGGAGGTGATCCGCGCCATGCACGAGGGCGCGGAACGTTTCGGGGTTGGCGGCGGCGCCTCGCACCTGGTCAACGGCCACAGCGCTGCGCACCATGCGCTGGAAGAGGCGCTGGCCGAGTTTACCGGCCGCGAGCGCGTGCTGCTGTTCTCCACCGGTTATATGGCCAATCTCGGCGCCATCAATGCGTTGCTGGACAAGCGGGACGCGGTCTACCAGGACCGCCTCAATCACGCTTCACTGCTGGACGCCGGCCTGCTCAGCGGTGCCCGTTTTCAGCGTTACCTGCACAATGACGCCGACAGTCTGGCGCAGAAGCTCGAACGGACCTCCGCCCGCCGCCGCCTGGTGGTCACGGACGGGGTCTTCAGCATGGACGGCGACCTCGCCGACCTGCCTGCTCTGAGTAGCGTCACCCGCGAGCGCGGTGGCTGGCTGATGGTCGACGACGCTCACGGCTTCGGTTGCCTGGGCCGGGGCGGGCGCGGCATCGTCGACCATTTCGGCCTCGGTCAGGACGAGGTGCCGGTACTGGTCGGAACTCTCGGCAAGGCGTTCGGCACCGCAGGCGCCTTCGTCGCCGGCTCCGACGACCTGATCGAGACCCTGATCCAGTTCGCCCGCACCTACATCTACACCACCAGCATGCCGCCGGCGGTCGCCTGGGCGACGCTTGCAAGCCTGCGTCTGCTGGAGCGGGAGGACTGGCGCCGCGACCGGCTCGCTTCTCTGATCCGGCGCTTTCGCGACGGCTGCTCCGGGTTGGGGCTCGAGCTGATGGACTCGCCGACCCCGATCCAGCCGGTACTGGTGGGCGAGAGCGACCGGGCACTGGCGATCAGCGCCGCGCTGGAGGAGCAGGGCATCTTCGTCACCGCGATTCGGCCGCCGACGGTCCCAGCCGGCGGCGCCCGGCTGCGCGTGACCCTGAGCGCAGAACATAATGAAGAACAGGTCGATCGGCTGCTGGATGCACTCGACGGTGCGCGGGGAGCTGCGGCATGAGACTGCATAGCGAACGCAGCGCCTGCAGCGGCGAGTGCGGCGGCCCGACACTGGTGCTGCTGCACGGCTGGGGTCTTGGCAGCGATGTCTGGGCGCCTTTGCTGGAGCCGCTGCAACCGCATTTCGAGATCCTGCGCTTCGACCTGCCGGGCCTTGGCCGCTCGGCTGAATTTCCGACGCCCTACCGGCTCGAAAGCGTTGCCGCTGCGGTGCTGGAGCAGGTGCCCGAGTCGGCGATCTGGCTGGGCTGGTCGCTCGGCGGACTGGTCGCGGCTGAAGCCGCCCGCCAGGCGCCGCACCGGGTGCGGGGGCTGGTGACGGTGGCCTCGAATCCCTGCTTCGTCGCCCGTGCCGACTGGCCCTGCGCCATGGCCCCGGAGGTCTTCGACGATTTCGTTGCGCGGCTCGATGCAGACCCCGCGCGTACCCTCGGCAGTTTTGCAATGCTGCAGACCCAGGGCGCCCTGGGCGCCCGCGCGTCGTTGCGCCTGCTGAAAACGCTGATCGCATCGCTCGAACCGAGCGCGCTGGCACCGGCGCTGCAGCTGCTGGCCGAGGACCGCCGGGAGACGCTGGCGCAACTCGAGCTGCCGATGCTGCACGTTTTCGGTGCCGAAGACCGGCTGGTGCCCGCTGCGATTGTCGAGCGGCTGGGCGCGCAGCTGCCGCACGCAAGCCTGCGCTGTTACGAGGGCGCCGGACATCTGCCGTTTCATTCCCATGCGGATCGCTTTTGCGAGGATCTGCGCCAGTTTGCCGGAGGCCTTCGATGAATGCCGCGCTGCTCGACAAGCACCGTATTGCCGATTCCTTTTCCCGGGCTGCGCTGAGCTACGACGATGCCGCCGAGTTGCAGCGCGAGGTCGGTCACCGGCTGCTGGCGCGCATGCCCGGAAGCGAACCCCGCAGATTGCTGGATCTGGGATCCGGCACCGGCTATTTCACGCCGCTGCTGCGCTCGCGCTATCGCGACAGCACCCTGGTCAGCCTGGACCTGGCGCATGGCATGCTCGACTATGCTCGCCGCAACCGTCCGGATGCGCGCGGCGCCTGGGTGTGCGGCGACGCCGAGCAGCTGCCGCTGGCGGACGGCTCGCTGGATCTGGTGTTTTCGAGTCTGGCGATTCAGTGGTGCGAGCAGCCCCACCGGCTGTTCGACGAAATCGCCCGGGTGCTCAAGCCGGGCGGTCGCTTCCTGGCGGCCACCCTGGGGCCGGACACTCTGCATGAGCTGCGCGATGCCTGGGCGCAGGTTGACGGTCATACCCACGTCAACCGGTTCCTGCCGCGCACCGCCCTCGAGCGTGCGATACCCCGGGCACTGGGTGTTCGCGCCTTCGATATCGAGCGTCAGGTGCTGCTGTACCCCGAGCTGCGCCAGTTGACCCAGAGTCTCAAGGGTATCGGCGCTCACAACATGAACCAGGGTCAGCCGACCGGTCTCACGGGCCGGGCGCGGATACAGGCCTTCCGCGAGGCCTACGAGGCGCAGCGCACTGCCGACGGCCTGCTGCCGGCGACCTACGAAGTGTATTACCTGGATATTGAAAAAACGTAGGATGGGTGGAGCGATGCATCGGCACCGGTCTCGACGGTTTGCCGATATCACGGGCATCGCGTAACCGCCATGGACGGCGGAAATCCTTAAAACGCAGGAGCAGTTTTAAGGGAACCCATCATATCGCTCGTATTGCGGATCGATTGATTGCAGGCGGCACGGAAATTAATGGTGTTGGGTTACACCCCTTCGGGCCTCCACCCAACCTACAACGGACGATCGAACAGCTCATGGCAAAGCAAAACTTCTTTATCGCCGGCACCGATACCGACGCCGGCAAGACCCTGGTGTCCACCGGCATCCTCGAGTGGGGCAATCGTCAGGGGCTGCGTACCATCGGCCTCAAGCCGGTGGCGGCGGGCTGCGACGAAACCGCGGAGGGCTTGCGCAACTCCGATGCGCTGCTGCTGCAGGCGTCGGCATCGGTCGAGCTGAGCTACGACCAGGTCAACCCCGTGGCGCTGTTACCGCCGATCGCACCGCATATCGCCGCGGCTCAGGCCGGCCGCAGCCTGTCTGCGGACCGGCTGGCGGCACTCTGTCGCGGTAGCATGATGAAACCGGCGGACCTGCTGCTGGTGGAAGGCGCCGGCGGCTGGCGGGTGCCGCTGAACGAGCGCGAGATGCTTTCGGGCGTGCCGCGGCTGCTGAACCTTCCGGTGATCCTGGTGGTGGGCATGAAGCTTGGCTGCCTCAACCACGCACTGCTGACAGCCGAGGCCATCGCCCGCGACGGTCTCAGGGTTGCCGGCTGGGTGGCCAACCGGATCGATCCGGACATGAGCTGCTATGCCGAGAACCTCGCCACCCTCGAAGGCTTCTTCCGCGCTCCGCTGCTGGGCGAGATTCCGCACCTGGCCGAGCCCACGGCCGCGGTAGCGGCGGATTACCTGGACTTGAGACCGTTGCTGAATTGACGGTAGCGGCTGTAGGAGCTCGCTCTGCGAGCGAACGACGGAGAGGTTCGCTTCGCTCACCGGCACCCTACAGGGCGTCGGACGTCGTAGGGCACCTTGAGCGGTAGCGAAAGGTGCCGTTTATTACGATGCCTGCAGAAAACTCCGTATCAAGCGGGTCATCAAGGCAGGCTTCTCAGCGTGCGGCCAGTGACCGGCGCCGTCGATGACCTTGTAGCCGGCATTCGGGAAGAGGGCGAGCAGGGCGTCGCGGTGCTCGGCGCGCATGTAGTCCGAGGTGCCGCCCTTGATAAACAGGGTGGGGCCTGTGAATGGCTTGCCTTGCGGTGCGGCGCTGATGCCGGCGTAGCCGTCGTGCAGACCCTGCAGATTGATGCGCCAGGCGAAGCGGCCGGCGTCGTTGCGATAGAGGTTGCGCAGCAGGAAGGCGCGCACCATCGGGTCCGTAACCCGCGGGGCGAGCTGCCTGTCGGCGTCGCTGCGTGATTTAAGGCTGTCGAGGTCGACGGAGAAGAGTCCTGCGAAGACATCATCGTGGTGGTGCGGGTACTGCACCGGTGCGATATCCACCACGATCAGGCGTTCGACCCGCTCCGGATGCTGCAGCGCCAGCTGCATTGCCGCCTTGCCGCCCATCGAGTGGCCCAGCACCAGCACCTGGTCCAGTCCCAGGTCGTCCAGCAGCTCGACCAGGTCTGCGGCCATTGCCGGATAGCTCATCTCGTCGTTGTGGGGCGAGCGGCCATGATTGCGCAGGTCGACGCTGATGACGCGGTACTCGTCGGCCAGCGCCTTGGCCTGGCTGGCCCAGTTGTCGAGGTTGCCGAACAGGCCGTGCAGGATCAGCAGCGGCCGGCCCTGACCCTGGATCTGGTGGTGCAGTTTCATGTCAGTTCCGCAATCTGGGTCGATTAACCTTGTGTTGGGTTGCGGCCCTTCGGGCCTCCACCCAACCTACGTGGGTAGGTTGGGTGGAGCGCAGCGTAACCCAACAACGGCGTTACAGGATTTCGAGCAGCTCGACGTCGAAGACGAGGGTCGAGTAGGGCGGGATGCCGCCCGGCGATCCCTGGGCGCCGTAGGCCAGGTTGTACGGCACGTACAGACGCCACTTGGCGCCCTTGCTCATCAGCTGCAGGGCTTCGGTCCAGCCGGCGATGACGCCGCCGACCGGGAATTCAGCCGGCTGGCCGCGGTCGTAGGAGCTGTCGAATACCTTGCCGTCGATGAAAGTGCCGTGGTAGTGGGTCCGGACCTTGGAGTCGCGGCCCGGGCGGTCGCCGCCGTCGCCGTCCTGGATCACTTCGTACTGCAGGCCGGATTCCAGCACCACGACGCCGTCGCGTTTGGCGTTCTCTTCCAGAAAGGCGGTGCCGGCGGCGGACATTTCCTTGGCCTCGACTTCCTTCTGCTCGCGGATGCGGCGGTTGATTTCAGTAAAGGCGGTCTGGATGTCTTCTACCTGCACGCGCAGTGCCAGGTTGTTGTAGGCATCCTTGATGCCGGCCGCGACCGCGTCGAGGTCGAGGCCGTCGAAGCCGCCCTGGGCGAGCTGGTCGCCCATCTGACGGCCGATGCCGTAGCTGGCGTGTTGTTCGAGAGTGTCGAGTTTCGGTTCAGACATCGTTTGCTCTGTGTTGGCTTGGGTGAATGGAAAAAGCGCAGGCTATCACAGGGGCCCGGTCATTGCTCGTCGTGGGCCTGGGTTTCGGTGACCTGGCTGCGCAAACTGCCGCGTGCCAGGCGGGTCTCGATGATATCGCCGGCGGCGACCTGGCTTGCGTCCTCGATCACGCGGCCCTGCGTATCCTGCACGATGGCGTAGCCCCGTTCCAGGGTGGCGAGGGGACTGACGGCGTTGAGCTGGCCGGCCAGCGCCGCGCTGCGCAGGCGCTTGTCGTGCAGCAGATGGCGCATCTGACGCTCGAGCTGCTGGCGCAGGCCGTCGAGCTGCTGGCGCTGGCGCAGCAGCTGGCGCTCCGGCCGGATCTGCCGCAGCCGCGCCTGCTGGCGCGCGAGACGCTCACGCCGCTCCCTGAGCAGCCGTAGCGTGGCCTGGCGCAGACGCAGCTCCAGTTCGTCGAGGCGCTGGCTGCGCTCGCGCAGCCGGTCGCCCGGATGGCGCAGCCGGCTCTGCAATGCCAGCACCCGCTCGCGGCCCTGGCCGATCTGCAGTCTCAGGCGATCCTGCAGGCGCTGGCGGGCCTGGTCGAGCCGCTGCTGCAGCGCCCGGACATCGGGACTCAGCAGTTCGGCGGCCGCGGAAGGGGTGGGGGCGCGGACATCGGCGACGAAATCGGCGATCGAAACATCGGTTTCGTGCCCCACGGCGCTGACCACCGGAATGCGGCTGGCATGGATAGCGCGGGCGACGCGCTCGTCGTTGAACGGCCAGAGGTCCTCCAGCGAGCCACCGCCGCGGCCGACGATCAGCACATCGCATTCGGCGTGACGCTGCGCCAGATGCAGGGCGCGTACGATGCCGGGTGCCGCCTCGTCACCCTGTACCGCAGTGGGGTAGAGGGTCACCGGCAGCCCCGGGAAGCGACGTCGCAGCACGCTGAGGATGTCGTGTATGGCGGCGCCGCTGGGCGAGGTGACCACGCCGAGGTGGCGCGGATGCGCCGGCAGCGGTTGCTTGTGCTCCGGTGCGAACAGGCCTTCGCGCTGGAGCCGGAACTTGAGCTCCTCGAAGGCCTGCTGCAGGCGGCCGGTGCCGCTTTCTTCCATGAATTCGCCGATCAGCTGGAATTCGCCGCGCCCCTCGTAAAGCGAGACCCGCGCGCGCAGCACCACCTGGTCGCCGTCCTTGGGCCGGTATTTCAGGAACTGGTTGCGATTGCGAAACATGGCGCAGCGCACCTGGGCGCGCTCGTCCTTCAGCGTGAAGTACCAGTGCCCGGAGCTCGGGCGGACGAAGTTGGAGATCTCCCCCTGCACCTGGATCAGCATGAAGGAGCTTTCGAGCAGCGATTTAACCTGGCGGTTCAGCTCGGAAACGGTAAAGGCGTGGGCTTGGGCAGCAATGGTCATGACGGCATAGTAAGGAGGTCGTGCCGTAAAGGAAAGAGGCACGGACCGGAGTGTGGGTCTAGCGATGCAATGGCACTAGCTGACAAATTACTTCGACAGGTTGGGCATCGCGTAACCCGCAATATCGATCGCAGGTAGGATGGGACAAGCGATGCATCGGCACAGACGCATCGCCTCCGCGTCGTTCGGGCATCGCGGCCCCATCATATCGATCGCAGTACAGATCGATTGGCGTCGGTTGGCATTGTGCCGCCCGAAGCTCCCCTTGTTGGGTTACGGGCCTTCGGCACTCCACCCAACCTACAACAGCGCAGAGAGCGTAACCCGCAATATCGATCGTATTACAGATCGATTGGCGTCGGTCGGCATTGTGCCGCCCCGAAACTCCCCTTGTTGGGTTACGCGGCTGCGCCGCTAGACCCAACCTACGAAAAGCGGGTCGAAAAGCCGGCCCGACAGTCCCCGATCTGTAACAAGTATTTTGTACTTCCACAATAGTCTTCTGTATAATGTCGCGTTTAATTTTTCACCCACACGACCTTATGGGCTGCCACTAAAATGCTACGAATCGTTGAAGAAGCGCTCACTTTTGATGATGTTCTGCTGGTGCCGGGCTACTCCGACGTGCTGCCCAAGGATGTGTCGCTGAAAACCCGCCTCACCAAGGGACTGGAGCTGAACATTCCGCTGGTATCGGCGGCGATGGATACCGTTACCGAAGCGCGCCTGGCGATCACCATGGCGCAGGAAGGCGGCATCGGCATCATCCACAAGAACATGACCATCGAGCAGCAGGCCGATGAAGTACGCAAGGTCAAGAAATTCGAAGCAGGCATCGTCAACGACCCTGTGACCTGCACCTCCGACATGACCGTTGGCGAGCTTCGCGAACTGTCCGAGCGTCTGACCTATTCCGGCTTTCCGGTGGTCGACGATGGTGAGCTGGTCGGTATCGTCACCAGCCGCGATGTGCGTTTCGAACAGTACCTGGACGAAAAGGTCTCCACCATTATGACGCCGAAGGAGCGTCTGGTGACCGTCAAGGAAGGCGCGGATCCCGAGAAGGTACGCAACCTGCTGCGCAAGCACCGCATCGAGCGCATCCTGGTGGTCGACGACAACGGCAAGCTGACCGGGATGATGACCGTCAAGGACATGTTCAAGGCCAAGGCCTATCCGAATGCGGCCAAGGATAATCGCGGTCGTCTGGTGGTCGGCGCCGCCGTCGGCACCGGTGCCGACACTCCCGACCGGGTCAAGGCGCTGGTCGAGGCCGGGGTCGATGTCATTATCGTCGATACCGCGCACGGTCACTCCAAGGGCGTGATTGATCGCGTTGCCTGGGTCAAGCAGAACTTCCCGCAGGTCCAGGTGGTGGGCGGCAACATCGCCACCGCAGAGGCCGCGATCGCGCTGGCCGACGCCGGCGCCGATGGCGTCAAGGTCGGCATCGGCCCGGGCTCCATCTGCACCACCCGTATCGTTGCCGGTATCGGTGTACCGCAGATCAGTGCCGTCGCCAACGTGGCGGCCGCGATGAACGAGCGTGGCGTGCCGGTTATCGCCGACGGCGGCATCCGCTTCTCCGGCGACGTGGCCAAGGCCGTGGCCGCAGGCGCGTCGGCAATCATGGTCGGTTCTATGCTGGCCGGTACCGATGAGGCGCCGGGCGAGGTCGAGCTGTTCCAGGGCCGGGCATTCAAATCCTACCGTGGCATGGGCTCGCTCGGTGCCATGGCGCAGAGCACCGGCTCCTCCGACCGCTACTTCCAGGATGCCTCCAAGGGCGTCGAGAAGCTGGTGCCGGAAGGTATCGAGGGTCGCGTCCCCTGCAAGGGCCCGGTCGCCGGTGTCGTGCACCAGCTGATGGGCGGTCTGAGGGCGTCCATGGGTTATACCGGCAGCGCCAGCGTCGACGACATGCGCACCAAACCGAAATTCGTTCGCATCACCAACGCGGGCATGAGCGAAAGCCACGTGCATGATGTGAGCATCACCAAGGAAGCGCCGAACTATCGTATCGGTTGAGTCCGAACATTCTCCGATAAATGGGGTGGTTGCTGACCGCTCCGTTTTTTTTTTGCTGGTCGCAATCAGAAGCAGCCGGCATCCGGTGGAGACACTGACGAATGACACAAGATATTCACGCACAACGGATCCTGATCCTGGACTTCGGCTCACAGTACACGCAGCTTATTGCGCGTCGCGTTCGCGAGCTTGGCGTCTACAGCGAGATCCATCCCTGGGATATGGACGAGGCGGCAATCCGCGAGTTCGCCCCCAAGGGCATTATCCTCGCAGGCGGCCCGGAATCGGTGACCGAGTTCGACTCGCCGCGCGCGCCCAAGGCGGTGTTCGAGATGGGCATTCCTGTGCTGGGTATCTGCTACGGCATGCAGACCATGGCCGAGCAGCTCGGCGGCAAGGTCGAGAGCTCCGACAAGCGCGAGTTCGGTTACGCCAAGGTGCGCCTGGCGGACAGCCCGAGCCGTCTGCTGGAGGGTATCGAGGACCATCTGGCCAACAACGGCGCGCTGCTGCTGGACGTCTGGATGAGCCATGGCGACAAGGTCACCGTGATGCCGGAGGGCTTCTCGGTCATTGCCTCGACTGACTCGGCGCCGGTTGCGGCGATGTGCGACCCCAAGCGCAAGCTGTACGCGGTGCAGTTCCACCCCGAGGTGACCCACACCAAGCAGGGCGGCCGTATCCTCGAGCGCTTCGTCAAGGAAATCAGCGGTACCGACGGCCTCTGGACGGCTGCCAACATCATCAGCGACCTGATCGAGAAGGTGCGCCAGCAGGTCGGTGACAGCAAAGTGCTGCTGGGCCTCTCAGGCGGTGTCGATTCCTCGGTCGTGGCGGCACTGCTGCACCAGGCGATCGGCGACCAGCTGACCTGCGTCTTCGTCGACAACGGCCTGCTGCGCAAGGACGAGGGCGATCACGTCATGGACATGTTCGCCAAGAACATGGGCGTGCGGGTGATTCGCGCCGATGCCGAGGACAAGTTCCTCGGTCGCCTCGAGGGCATCAACGATCCGGAGCAGAAGCGCAAGCTGATCGGCAACACCTTCATCGAAGTGTTCGACGAAGAGGCGGCGAAGATGACGGACGTCCGCTTCCTCGCCCAGGGTACCATCTACCCGGACGTGATCGAGTCCGCCGCCGCCAAGACCGGCAAGGCACACGTGATCAAGTCGCACCACAACGTCGGTGGTCTGCCGGAAGACATGCAGTTCGAGCTGGTCGAGCCGCTGCGCGAGCTGTTCAAGGACGAAGTGCGCAAGATCGGCCTGGAGCTGGGCCTGCCGTACGACATGGTCTACCGTCACCCGTTCCCGGGTCCGGGTCTGGGCGTGCGTATCCTCGGCGAGGTGAAGAAGGAGTACGCCGACATCCTGCGCGAAGCGGACGCCATCTTCATCGAAGAGCTGCATCGCTTCGACTGGTACCACAAGACCAGCCAGGCGTTCGCGGTCTTCCTGCCGGTGAAATCCGTGGGTGTCGTCGGCGACGGCCGTCGCTACGAGTACGTCATCGCGCTGCGTGCCGTCGAAACCATCGACTTCATGACCGCGCGCTGGGCGCACCTGCCGTACGAGCTGCTGGAAACCGTATCCAGCCGTATCATCAACGAGATATCGCAGGTCTCCCGCGTCACCTACGACGTATCGAGCAAGCCGCCGGCGACCATCGAGTGGGAGTGATGTAACAACCCGAAATAACGGGTAGTCATCAGTGCCAGAGTCTTCCAAACCCAGCGTAATCGCTGGGTTTTTTCGTTTTAGTCTGGCGCTGATTGCCAATGCTTCGCAGCCTAATGATGATAGTCGGGCACTATTGGCTCTCCTCCGACAAGGCCGTCACAACTGCCTATCAGTGACCGGATATCGGGAATCAGGATCTTGCCGTAACTGCGCCGAAGCAGTCCCGCTTCTTCCAGCTTCTTCAGCTCGCGACTGATACCCTCACGGTTCGATCCCAGCATTCGCGCAAGATGTGCGTGAGTAAAGCCCTCGAGCACGATGGCTCCATGCTTGTCCTCTACGCCGACGCTGTATCCCAGGCGCCCCAGAAGGCGCGCGAGACGATCCTGCATCGACAGAACCGTTGCTTCATCTACAGAGGTGTGCGCAATCCGCAGGCGGCAGGAAAGCAGCTTGTTGATCTGTATGGGTATTTCGGAATACCTGGCGTAAAGGTCATCGAAATCACGTTTATGGAGAACCAGGAGATCGGCGGGGCCTTGCGCATAGGTACTGTGGACGCGGCAAAGCCCATCTATCAGGCTCAATTCGCCAAAGCAGTCCCCCGCCTGCAGGACGGTATATTGAATTTCCTTGCCCTTCAGCGTGTAGTTGCTGGAGCGTACTTTTCCGGATTCCACCATATAGAGTTCGTGGCCTTCTTCACCCAGCCTGTACACGGCTTCGCCGTCACAATAGTGACGCCTGCGCATGCGCGCTAGCACCGCTTCACGGATGTCAGGTGGGAGATGCTCTATCCAGCTGTGCAAGGCGCGGATTTTTTTCATATTCGGGGACGCTCGTAACCGCTTTATAAATCAGCATTTTCCAGAGACGAAGACGCTACGCAACCCTGGAGTTTCGGTGGCGGGCGCTGAGGTTGCGGTCTCCTTTCGCGGAAACAGGGTCTGATTGTGAGAATTGTTACGAAATCCATGTGGGAATGCTGCCAGAGTAACACCCCGGCCGGCGCCATCACATAGCACAATCAGACCGGTGGCCGGAAAAGGGTGAGGAGTATCCGAATGAGAAGTATCAAGGGCTGCGTGGCCTGGGTGACCGGTGGTGGTTCAGGCATCGGACAAGCGACCGCGATTGAGCTGGCCAAGGCCGGGGCCACGGTCATCGTCAGTGGCCGCCGCCAGGAGCCTCTGCAGCAAACCGTGGATCTCATCAGAGCTGCGGGAGGATCTGCCGGCTTCGAATTAATGGATCTCGCCGATAAGCACCAATGTTATCGGGCGGCTGGAAACATAATCGAGTGTTACGGCAAGGTTGATATTCTTGTTAACAACGCGGCGACCAATATTCCCACACGCCACTGGGAAACCATGGAAGATGGAGACTTTGAGCATGTCATCAATGTGAACATCAATGGTATCTATCACTGCACTAGCGCCGTGTTGCCGGCCATGCGTGAAAACGGTGATGGTCTGGTCATCAACATTGCCTCTTGGGCAGCCGTTCATAACACTTATCTGTCCGGTGCCGCCTATAGCACATCGAAAGCTGCGCTGCGCACCCTGACCGATACCCTCAATATGGAAGAAGGCCATCAGGGTATTCGGGCCACAGCGATCAGCCCGGGAGAGGTCGCAACACCGTTCGCCAAACAAAGGGCAGGGGGCGCTGCGGCAGAAGGCGCATTCGATATTGCCCTGCAGCCGCAGGATGTGGGTGAAACCATCGCATTTATCGCTCAATTACCGGTTCGGGCCTGTATCAATGACCTTGTTATCAGTCCCTCGAATAACCGCTGGTATACCCTGGCTCGGTCCGTTCGTAACTAAAAATAGAAGGTTGCATTATGTCCAAGAAGAACAGCGATATTATTCATTCCAGCGCCAATAACCTGATGAATCAGTTTCGCAACGGACTGATGAAGGGGGCAGGCTACGATACCAACGAGTTAAAGAAAAAGCCGTTGATTGCGATCGCCAACTCTTTCACCGAAATGACGGCGGGTCATAGCCACCTGGACAAGCTGGGCAGCAAGGTAAAAGAGGGGATTCTGGCAGAGGGGGGGGAGTACGCGGAGTTTAACGTGCCTGCGCCCTGCGACGGTATCGCCATGGCCCATGACGGCATGCGCTATGTGCTGGCGCAGCGCGATCTCATCGCCGACATAGTGGAGACCCACGTGCGTTCGCAGCCGTTTGATGCGGTGGTCTTTATCGCCGGTTGCGACAAGATCAACCCGGGGATGATGATGGCCATGGGGCGCCTGGATCTGCCGAGCATTTATCTTTCCGCCGGCACCGGACAGATGAATATACGCAACGCCCCAGCGTTCACATCTTCCATAGATCACTTCGACTATAAAGACGATCCAGCGGCGACCTATGAAACCATGCACTGCAGTACCTGTGGGGCCTGTGAAATTATGGGCACCGCCAATACATTTCAGTGTCTGGCCGAAGTGCTGGGCATATGCCTGCCCGGCAGTGGCAACATCCCCGGCTGGCACTCGGACAAGTTGAAAGCGGCACGCGCCACCGGTCAGCGCGTGGTGCAAATGTTTCATGAAGGGCTGAATGCACGCCAGTTCCTCACTCAGCAATCCCTGGAGAACGCTGCCAGGATGCTGATGGCGATCGGCGGCTCCACCAACGGCATTTTGCACCTCCCGGCCATTGCCGCGTCGGCCGGCGCCAGGCTGACTCTGGAGCACTTTGAGCGTGCCACCGAGGAGATGCCCACCCTGTTGGCTATCAGCCCCAACGGTCCCTGGGGGGTACAGGACCTGTGGATGGCGGGTGGCATGCCGGCCGTACTGAAAGTGATGCAGCACGATATCGATACATCGACCCCAACCGTTGACGGAAGGACGCTGCAGGACGTTATCGACGGTGCCACTGTACTCAATCCCAGAGTCATTCCCGCACGAGACAATCCTCATCGACCGACCGGCGGTATCGCGGTGTTGCGCGGTAATCTTGCCGCGGATGGATCTGTGGTAAAGCGCGCTGGGGTAAAAGAGAACATGCTTCAGTGCAAGGGGCCTGCGGTCTGTTTCGATTCGGAGGACGAGGCGCTGGCCGGCTTGAAACAAGGAAAGATAAAAGCCGGCGATATTGTGGTGCTGCGTTATCAGGGCCCGAAGGGCGGCCCGGGCATGCCGGAAATGCTGGGCTTCACTCTGGCGCTGAAGTCGGCGGGACTGGCAGAAACGGCGCTGGTTACCGATGGTCGTTTTTCCGGCGCGACCAGTGGCCCCTGTGTCGGCCATGTATGCCCCGAAGCTGCCGATGGTGGCCTCATCGGGCTGATCGAAGATGGCGACATGATAGAGATCGATATGCTCGACGGCCGCATCCATGCCGATGTGACCGACGAAGAAATCGCCGCACGCAGAGAGTACTGGCAGCCCGTTGTGAAGGACGTGGGTTTCGGTTTCATGGACCGCTATCGCCGGCATGTCCGTTCCGCCAGCGAAGGTGCGATCCTTGACTGATCCCAGCCGGCGGCTGGCATCAACGCTGTTGCTACGCCAATGACATCAGATAGCTTGGGGGCATGAACGGCAGATTGGAAACAGACGTGCTCCGGGCTGCGATGGTCAGCCTCCGAGCCTGAAACCATCGCTCGGGCACCGTCGGCGAAGCCGGTCCGGACGGGCTCCTCCGAATGTATCGGAGGGGCCCGTTTTTTTGTATGGGGAGATACTTATCCTGCGGGCGCATGGAGGCGC
The DNA here is from genome assembly GCF_014645375.1 of Marinobacterium nitratireducens. Lineage (GTDB taxonomy): Bacteria > Pseudomonadota > Gammaproteobacteria > Pseudomonadales > Balneatricaceae > Marinobacterium_A > Marinobacterium_A nitratireducens. The sequence continues at coordinate 21,718 of NZ_BMLT01000020.1, read as the reverse complement.
AGGAGCAGGGTGTCGCGCACGGGACGCTGCCATTGCTGTTGTCCGTGCTGTCTTGGTGAAAAGCGATATCCGCTCCTATACTCGATGCGGTATAGGGAGTTTGTTGATTCGTTTACATAATTCAGTCGCTCAGAGCTGGCGCCCGAACGGCCGGCTCTTGGTGCTTCGGGATGGGAGTGATTCGCATGCTAAATCGTTTTGCGACGACTGTATTGCCGCTGGGACTTGGTGCGCTGGGGGCGCTGGTGGCTGCTCCGCCGGCGCTGGCCGTTGAGGGGGCAACCGGCATGTATATTCTCGGCTCGCGCACCACCGCAGGTGGTGTGGTGCCGCCACCGGGCAACTATTTCCAGCAGAGCCTGTACGTCTATTCCGGCTCGGCGGATGCAGGAATCCCCCGCTCCGGCGGAGTCGACGTCGGGCTCGATGCCGATGCCTATGTCGGTCTGACCAGTTTTCTCGCCGTGCCGGAAATGGCGCCGATCCTTGGCGGCAGAGCCTATTTCAGCGGCACGCTGGTATATGGCTACAAGGACCTGGATATCGGCGCCACGCTGAGAACGCCGGGTGGCGCGACCATCTCCGGCTCCCGCAGCGAAGACGACTTTCTGTTTGGCGATCCGGTAGTCGGTACCGGGCTCGGCTGGGGGGCCGGTCCCTGGTTCGGCTCGCTCAATCTGCTGGTCAATCTTCCGGTCGGCGACTATGAAAAAGGGCGCCCGACCAATGTGTCTTTCAACCGCTGGGCGACCGATGTGACCGGTGCGCTGACCTGGCTCGATCAGGCTTCCGGCTGGCAGGCGGATATCGCCATGGGCATTACTTTCAACGGCGAGAACGAAGATACCAACTACGAGTCGGGTGACGAGTTCCATATCGAGCTTGCCGCTGCCAGATCCTTCGCATCGGGCTGGACGTTGGGGTTGCAGGGCTACCATTACGACCAGATCAGCGCAGATAAGGGCGGCGCCGCGGTGCTGGGCGATTTCGAGGGCGAGGTCAGCGGCTTTGGCCCGGCTGTCGCCTGGGCGGGGCCCGTCGGCGGGCGTCCGATCAACCTGGAGGCGCGCTATTTTCACGAGTTCGATGCCAAAAACCGTCTCGAGGGCGACGCTCTGCTGCTGAACCTGACGATTCCGCTGTAGTCCCGCCTGCTGTCTTTTCCGGTTCTTCGCAGATTAGCGGGAAATCAGCGGGAACTGTGATGGGTTACGCCGCCCGCAGCTTCCTGCCAAGTGGCAAGTAAGTGCGGGCGGCGGCTCCACCCATCCTGCAATTGATACCTTCCCGCTTAAGCGCGATGAACCGCTTTTCTGCCGGCTGCACGCACCCTGTCGAATGGTCGGTCGTATCGCGTCACAAACCTGAACTGTCCTTGTGCATTTTGCGCCACTCCCGGGGCGATACTCCGGTCCAGCCTTTGAAGTGGCGGCTGAATATCGCCACATCCGCGTAGCCAAGGCGCAGCGCCAGGTCGGTAATGCTGACCGGACCCCGACTCAGGTGGTGCAGGGCCAGTTCCAGGCGGGTGCCCTTGAGGATCTCCCGGTAGCTGCTGCCACGTTCGCGCAGCCTGGACTGCAGGGTTCGGGTGTGGAGATCCAGCGTTGCGGCCACCTGTTCGATCCTGCATTCGCCGGTCGGCAACAGTTGACGGATGACTTCCCTGATCTGGTCTTCGAGGCTGTCGGGGTAGCGGCTCTGCAACTGGTGCAGGTACTGCTGGAAATGCTTTCTCAGCAAGGCTTCGTCCCGGACGATTGGAAAATCGAGCTGCTGCTTTCTGAGCGTAATACCGTCGAATTCCTGACTGAACTTCAGGCGTCGGAATCTTGTCCGCTGCTCAGTCTGCAATGGCGGCGGCGGCGCTTGCCTGAAGTGCAGCGTCAGGCCGAAACGGTCCTCCCGTAGCAGGTCGGCGATGAATGTGGCCAGGTGTCCGGCGCTGAGCAGCGTCAGCTGGTCCGTGCCCAGATGACCGCTGAATCCGAACCTGATCCCGAGGCGAACCTCGTCGCTTCTGACTTCCTGCTCGAGGAGGACATCGGATGCATGCAGGTAGAGGTACTTCGCCGCCGTGGCAATCGCTTCGCCGACACTCCCCGAACCGGCCACCGCGGTCATGAGTTCGCCGAGCACGTCCGAGGCTTGCCGTTCCGCCAGCAGCAGCCCGAACAGAGGCGACTGGCAGCGATGGGCGGCCAGCTCAAGCAGTTCCGCAAGTCTCGGGTAGGGGATATAGGTATCGGGATTTCTGAGTTGGGCGTGCCCGAGGCCTGCCTGTTCGATGAGCTCGAACGGATTGGCGCCGAGTTGCCTGACCAGCTCAACAAATCCGGCGATCCCGCCACTGCGAACTCTGTACATTTTGTCTCTGCGTCAGCATGTCTCTGTTATTCGCTCAAAGGTGGGGCTTACAAATAGTCAATTTTGCTTCGTTAAAAATCAAGTTTTGTGCGGGGCTGAAGCGTAAATTGAACTTCGCGCTCAGGTCTGCCGACCTGCTGCAATGAATAAAAACAATCCATTCGGCGTACGTGAAGACAGCAGTGACGCCGATATCAGAGCGAGGTCAATACCATGGCACTACCGGAAATCATCAATCACCAGGGCAGCCTGCTGACGCTTAACATCAACGAGGAAACCCTGATCAAGGATGCACTGCCCGGCGTCGATGTCTATCCGCTGTATCTGGACGGCGAACGCGGCGTCTGGGTGCTTTACGCCAAGTTCAGCGCAGGCCTGACGCTGCCGAAGCACTACCACACCGGCTCGGTGCACTTTTTTACCACCGGGGGACGCTGGCACTACGTCGAGTATCCCGATCAGCCCCAGACCGCTGGCAGTTACCTGTATGAGCCGGGCGGCTCGATTCATACCTTCCATGCGCCTGAGGAGTACGGTGGCACCGAAGGCTTCATGGTCGTCGAGGGCGCCAACGTCAACTTCGACGCCGACGGCAACTACGTGAACATCATGGACGCGACCTGGATCGAGCAGATGGTGATTGCCGCTGCCGAACGTCAGGGACTGGGCAAGCCCCGTTACTTCAAGCCGCGCGGCGGTGTCGGTCTGGCCTTCGAATAATGCAAGCCAGGTTCGCCGGCGCTTAGCGCCGGCCACAATAACAAAAGAGGGCAATTCCATGGAAACCATGAAGGCGGCCGTCCTGCACGGTAATCGGGACCTCCGGGTCATCGATATTCCGCGCCCGGGGGCGGATGACAACAGCGTGCTGGTACGCGTCAGCAGTGTCGGTGTCTGCGGAACCGATCTGCATACCTACAAGCTCGGCATGTTCAAGGAAATGTGTCTGCCCCAGGAACAGGGGCTGCTGTTCGGGCACGAATTTGCCGGAGAAGTGGTCGAGATCGGCTGCGAAGCCGGTATCGAGGACCTGCATCCGGGCGACCGGGTCACGGGTATCGCCATCGGTGCCTATGCCGAGTACTGCAACGTGCCGCCGCTGATCGGCGACAAGCCGCTGATCATCAAGTTGCCCGAGAATGTGTCCTTCGAGGAAGCCGCGACGGTGGAGCCGCTGACGGTCTCGCTGGTGGCGGTGCAGCGTGCGGGCCTCAAGGGCGGGGAACGGGTGTTGATCACCGGCGCCGGGATGATCGGCCTGGGCTGCGTGCAGGTGATCAAGGCCCTCTATCCTGACTGCGAAGTCATCGTGTCGGATGTGGCGGACAAGCGTCTCGAGATGGCGCGGGAGTTTGGCGCCGAGCGCACCATAAACGTGCGCGACGAAGACCTGGTCGGCAACCTGAAAGCGCTCACCGGCGAAGAATTCGTGCTTTACGGCACCGGCACCACGGGTCATATCGATGTCGCGATCGAGGCGTCCGGTCTGGCCGGCCCCCTCAATCAGTGTCTGGAAGTGCTGAGACCCGGGACCGGTCGCCTGGTCGGGGTGGCGCTGTACGAGGAGAAGCCCGAAGTCGACTTCAATCAGATCGTGTCCAAGAACCTGTCGGTTACCGGTACCCTGGGCTACAGCCAGGAGACCATGGAACAGGCGATGAATCTGATTGCCGAGGGCAGGGTCGACCGCAAGCCGCTGATCACCCACCGGTACAAGCTGGCGGAGGCCTCCGAGGCTTTCGAAGCGCAGATCAACACCACGCAGACGCTGAAAGCGATCATCGAGCCCTGACAGGACAGTCCAATGAGCGATATGAAGAAAGTAGCCCTGGTGACCGGGGCCGGAATGGGAATCGGCAAGGCTATCGCGCAGCGTCTGGCGAGCGACGGCTTTGCCGTCGCCGTCAACGATGTCAGTGAAGAGAACGCCCGTGCAACGGTGGCGGAACTGCAGGCGGGCGGCGCCACCGCGGTGGCGGTTGCGGCGGATGTCAGCAACCGGGAACAGGTTTTCGCGATGGTCGATCGGGCCGTGACGGAACTGGGTCGTCTGGATGTGATGGTATGCAATGCCGGTATCGTGCAGGTCGATCCGGTGATGACCATTACCGAGAAGGATTTCGACCGGATTTTCGCCATCAACGTCAAGGGTGTGCTCTGGTGCGCGCAGGCGGCGGCACAGCAGATGATCGCCCAGGGCGAAGGTGGCAAGATCCTCAACGCCGGCAGCGTCGCTTCCTTTACCGGACAGCCACTGCTCGGTACCTATACCGCATCCAAGTTCGGCGTGCGTGCCCTGACCCAGGTCATGGCCCGCGAATTCGCCGGCCATGGCATTACTGTAAACGCCTACTGTCCGGGGATCGTCGATACCGGCATGTGGGAGACCATCGACGGGCGTGCCAGTGAGGTCCTGGGCACGGAGCGCGGTGTCATGCTCGAGAAGGCGCAGGACATGATTGCGCTCAAGCGCCTGGAGCAGCCGCAGGATGTGGCCCGCTTCGTTTCCTTCCTTGCCTCGGAAGGTTCGGACTACATCACCGGCCAGTGCATGATGGTGGATGGCGGTATCATCATGTCCTGATGGTCAGGGCGCAAACCCTGACAGGGTGTCAGCACCACTCGCCGAGTACCGCAACAAAGGCCGTTTCGCCCCTGTTGGTGAGCGTTTGCGTAAGCGGGCCATCGTGCCAGATATGGGCGCCCGGGGCGAACGAGATCACGCGACGCACGCCAGTCGCGTCGGCGAATTCGACGTTGGCGTCTGAAATGGATACCGTCAGCCCGGAAAAGCCGTAGGTCACGGGCCCCGTGGTTTCGCCGGGCTCCAGCTTGATCATGTAGAGCCTCAGGCGGCGCGCGCCCGAGAGGTTTTCCAGCAGGGTGTGGAAGGGGGCCTGCAGCGGCTCGGCGGCGACGATCTCCGGCAGTTTCTTGACTTCGGCGCCGATCATCTGCATCGGTCCGGTGCCGTCGTTGCGTACCCGGTGAATCAGCGGTTCACCCTTGTGTGGGCGGCACAGCGACAGGCCGGCGGGGATCCGGTGAACCTGGCATTCGTCGCTCTGATACGTCTGGTCATGTATCGTCGCGTCCCGGACGGTTACATACAGGGTGTCCTCGTCGTGGCGGTGGTAGAGCGAGGACTCGCCCGGCGCGAAGCGCACGTCGTAGACACGTACGAAGTCGTTTTCGAAGCGATGATAGTGCTGCGGCTCGTCGGCCACCCCGACATAGCCATCCGAGGACGCACTGCCGGCGCGGGGGCTTTGCAGCTGTTGTGGGGCTTTCGTGGTCGTATCCATGTTTGACTCCGTGATGACTGTGTCGGACAGGGCATTCAGGCTGTCGCCCTGGTAAGTCCCGGGGCGTGTGCCCCTGTCCCGGGTTGATTGCCGTTGCGATAGTCGTGCCGATCGCGCGATAGTATCGGCTCAGTCTGCTTTTTCTGGGCCCGCTGTCAACAGCATGTCGCTGCATTCGGTGGCGTCGAGGTCGCCGGCCGCCGCTGGCCGCCCATCAGGATTGCGCGTCCCGGAATCGCCTGACTTCCCAGTATTACCCGAGGAATTTATCGATGTCACAGAGCAAGCTCGAGAACCGTCAGATGACTCTGGCCTCGCGTCCGGTGGGGGCGCCCGGCGCGGACAATTTCGCGATGAAGGTTGGCGCGGTACCGGAAATCATCGACGGTGAGGTGCTGCTGCGTACCGTCTATCTCAGTCTCGACCCCTATATGCGTGGTCGCATGAGCGATGCCGAGTCCTATGCCGAGCCTGTCGCCATCGGCGAGCCGATGGTCGGCGGCACCATCAACCGCGTCGTAAGCTCGAAACATCCGGGCTACAGCGAAGGTGACTGGGTGCTCAGCTATACCGTCGGCTGGCAGGACTACGGTGTGTCCGACGGCAGCATGCTGTTCAAGCTCGATCCGGAGATGGCGCCTGTCTCCCATGCTCTGGGCGTGCTGGGCATGCCGGGGTTCACCGCCTATATGGGGCTGCTGGACATCGGCAAGCCCAAGTCCGGCGAGACGCTGGTGGTGGCCGCCGCGACCGGGCCGGTGGGCTCGACCGTGGCGCAGATCGGCAAGATCAAGGGATGTCGGGTCGTGGCGATCGCAGGGGGGGAGGAAAAGCGTCGGCGACTGGAGGCCCTCGGCGTCGATGTCGCCCTGGATCACAGCGCCGGGGACTTCGCCGAGCAACTGGCCGCGGCCTGCCCGGACGGTATCGATGTGTACTACGAGAACGTCGGGGGGCATGTGTTCGATGCCGTGCTGCCGCTGCTGAACACCGGAGCCCGGGTGCCGGTGTGTGGTCTGATTGCCCACTATAACGATACCGCGTTGCCCGACGGGCCGGATCGTCTCAGCCTGCTGATGAGCACCATACTGGTCAAGCGCATGACCGTCAGGGGCTTCATCATTTTCGACGACTACGGCGATCGCTACCCCGAGTTCGCCGGGCAGATGGCAAGGTGGGTCGCCGAGGGCAGGATCGACTATCTGGAGCAGGTCATCGACGGCCTCGAGAATGCGCCCGATGGGCTGCGCGGTCTGCTCGAGGGCGAGAACTTCGGCAAGCTGGTGGTGCGGGTCGGCGAAGACGAACTGGCATGACCGACCGGCGAAGCCCCGACGGTCATCTTCGGCCAGCACAGACGTAAACCCAAACAGGCCACCTCCTGGTGGCCTGTTTGGGTTGTCGCAACGGTGTGAGAATCAGAGAATCACGCCCATATCCCAGGGGCAGAACTCTTCTTCACCGTAGCCCAGCGCTTCACTCTTGGAGTGCTCTCCGGAGGCGACCTCGATGATGCGCTCGAAAATGCGACGACCGACTTCCTCGACCGACTCGTCGCCGTCGAGAATGGTGCCGGCGTTGATGTCCATGTCATCCGGCATGCGGTTGAACAGTCCGCTGCTGCCTGCCAGCTTGATCGACGGCGCGGGCTTGCAGCCGAAAGCCGAGCCGCGGTCGGTGGTGAACACCATGATATTGGCGCCGCCGGCGACCTGGGCGGTCGCACCGACGGGGTCGAAGGCCGGGGCGTCCATGAACACCAGGCCCTTGCCGGCTTCGACCTGCTCGGCGTAGCCGTAGACTTCGTTGAGATTGGTCGTGCCCCCCTTGGCGATGGAGCCCAGGGACTTCTCGATGATGGTCGTCAGACCGCCCGCCTTGTTGCCCGGCGACGGATTGTTGTTGATAACCAGATTGTTCTTGGCGGAGAAGCTCTCCCACCACTTGATGCGCTCGACCAGCTTCTGGCCCACTTCCTCGCTGGCGGCGCGCGCGGTCAGCAGGTGCTCGGCTCCATAGCATTCCGTGGTTTCGGACAGGATGGCGGTGCCGCCCTGGCGCACCAGCAGGTCGACGGCGTAGCCGAGCGCCGGGTTGCAGCTGATGCCGGAAACGCCCGACGAGCCACCGCACTGCATGGCGAGTTTGAGCTCGGAAAGCGGCACGGGCTCACGCTGAACCGCGTTTACCTGGGGCAACAGCTCGTCGATACGGCCGATCACTTTCTCGACCAGCTTCTGGGTGCCGCCCTCGGTCTGGATGGAATAGGAATCGCCGGGTGCGCCGCCCAGCACATCACCGAGGTTGGCGATCTCGCAGCCGAGGCCGACCACGATGGCGTGGGCGATGTTCGGGTGCCGAACGTAACCGGAGAGCGCGCGCTTGAGCGAGTTGATGCCTTCGAGCGGGTGGTCGAGGCCGCAGCCGCTCTTGTGCGTCAGCGTCAGCACGCCGTCGACGTTGGGGAAGTCGGCGAGGGCGTTTCGGTAGTGCTCGCCGATCATCTTGGCCGCTGTGGCCGAACAGTTGACGCTGGAGATAACGGCAATGTAATTGCGCGTGGCGACACGCCCATCGGCGCGGCGAATGCCCATAAAGGTGCGCTGCTCAGTATCCGGAGCGACGGGTTTCGCATCGCGGCAGAAAGCGTAATCGAGCGTCACCTCACCCATTTCCAGATTGTGGCTGTGCACGTGATCGCCGGGCTGGATGTCTGCACTGGCGTAGCCGATCACCTGGTTGTAGCGGTGTACGGGAGCGCCCTTCGCGATGGCGCGGCGTGCGACCTTGTGACCCGACGGAATGTCGGCGCGGGTCAGAGTACCGTCCGGCAGTTCGCTTCCGCTGGCGACGTCCCTGCGCGCAATCAGCACATCGTCATTGGTATGGAGTTCGATATAGGCGTTGTTGCTCATGCTTTCAGCTCTCTAAGTCGTCGTTGCTCAACACGTGCAGTTCTTGTGTCTGCAATGGCGGATCTGGGCCGGCCGGACAGGTGCGAGCGCACCGCGGTCGGGCGCCATTGCACGCTGCGCTACGAAGAACAACCGCTACGATAAAGTTTGTTTCAGGGCCGGCGAAAAGGTTGCAGCCTATGGCAAAAAAATAGAGTAAAAAAACTAGCGGACGCGGACTCCGCCTGGCTGAGCTTTGAATGCTGTAACCGTGCGACGGGACCGGCTCTGAAAATTCCGCGCGCGTGAAATGTCAATTTCTCGGCATAATTCGTCAAGAATGAGGTGCCCGCCGCACTTAGCATGGTCCCTCGATTAGGGCTTCTGGACGACCGCCCGTTTTAGCGTGCAGATAAAGTTGCCTCCGCTGGCCTGCCAAAGACCCCCGAGTCGGGCAATGGCCTGTCAGTTAGCGGCTTTGGGATGTTGCTGTGCAAATCCGGCAACAGGCGGTTGAGGGTCGTCTTCTGGTCTAGTCTTGGATACACCCGATCAACAATAACATTCCAGGTGGTAGATCCTGGGGCGACGGTGCCCCGGCAGCCATCGGGATCAACGGAGCATCATAGCCATGCGTGATTACCGCAAATTCTACATCGACGGCCAGTGGGTCGACCCCGTCAAAGCAGCCGACTTTGATGTTATCAACCCCGCTACCGAAGAAGTGGCCGGCGTCATTTCTCTGGGCGCTTCCGAAGATGTCGAGCTGGCTGTAGCCGCTGCGCGTCGCGCTTTCGACAGCTGGTCCCAGACCACCCGCGAAGAACGTATCGCGGTTCTCGAGAAGATCATCGCCGTTTATCAGACCCGCATGGGCGAAATGGCACTCGCGATCACCGAAGAGATGGGCGCACCGCTGGAAAGCGTGTCCAAGCCGCTGCAGTCGGCGGCTCCGCTGATGCACTTCATGACCACCCTGGAAGTGCTGAAGAACTACGAGTTCGAAACGCAGCAGGGTACTACTACCATCGTTCACGAGGCCGCCGGCGTCTGCGCCCTGATCACGCCGTGGAACTGGCCTGCCAACCAGGTTGCCTGCAAGGTGGCTCCGGCCCTGGCTGCGGGCTGCACCATGGTGCTCAAGCCCAGCGAAGTCGCGCCGTTCGATGCCTACATCATGGCTGAAGTGCTGCACGAAGCCGGTGTTCCGGCGGGTGTCTTCAACCTCGTCAACGGTGACGGTCCGGGCGTCGGCGCGCCGCTGACCTCGCATCCGGATATCGATATCGTGTCCTTCACCGGTTCCACCCGTGCCGGGCAGATGATTTCCAAGGCTGCGGCCGATACCGTCAAGCGTCTGGCACTGGAGCTGGGTGGCAAGTCCGCCAACATCATCCTGGACGATGCCGACTTCGAATCGGCCATCACCAACGCCGTTGAAACCATGATGCGCAACTCCGGCCAGAGCTGCAACGCACCGTCCCGTCTGCTGGTGCCGGCCGATCGCCTGGAAGAAGTCGAAGCCATCGCCGCCAAGGCCGCTGCCGCCATCGTGGTCGGCGATCCGATGGATGCCGCGACCACCATGGGACCGCTGGCCAGTGCACCGCACTTCGCCAAGGTTCAGGGCATGATCAAGGACGGTATCGAAGAAGGCGCCAAGCTGGTCTGCGGTGGTCCGGGGCTGCCGGAAGGGATCGAGCGTGGCTACTTCACCAAGCCGACGATCCTGACCTGCGACAACCAGGCGACCATCGCGCGCGAAGAAGTTTTTGGTCCGGTTCTCTGTGTTATCCCGTACAAGGACGAAGCCGACGCGATCAGCATCGCCAACGATACCCCGTTCGGTCTGTCCGGATACGTGACTTCCGGCGATATCGAGCGTGCCCGCAGGGTGGCCCGTCGTATGCGCACCGGTAACGTTCACCTCAACGGCGCAGGTCCTGATCCGGCCGCTCCGTTCGGCGGTTACAAGCAGTCCGGTATCGGTCGTGAGTGGGGCCTGCACGGCTTTGAGGAATTCCTGGAAGTCAAGGCTGTCCTTGGTGACAACCCGGCTCAGTGATTCAGCACGATAACGAGAGTGTCTGAATATGAATTATAAAAAGCTTCTGCCTGCGCTTGTGCTGGCCTGCTGTGCGCCCGCCGCTTTGGCGGCGCCGGTAACCGCCGAGCGCATGGCGGCGGCCGACTCCGAACCGGGTAACTGGATGGGAACCGGCCGCAACTATGGCGAGGACCGCTATTCGGCACTGCAGCAGATCACCGACGATAACGTCGGTGATCTGGGGCTGGCGTGGAATTTCAAGTACCCGCTGGACCGGGTCGTGCAAGCCACGCCTGTGGTGGTCGATGGTGTGATGTACACCACCGGTGCCTACAGCATGGTCTTCGCGCTCGACGCCAAGACCGGCGAGCTGCTGTGGAAGTACGACCCGGAAGTCTGGCGCGGCTATCAGGCCCGCGGCTGCTGCGATGCCGCCAACCGTGGTGTGGCGGTCTGGGGCGACAAGGTGTACGTCGGTGTATACGACGGCCGCCTCGAAGCGCTCGATGCCAAGACCGGCGAGCTGGCCTGGTCCGTCAACACCAAGATCGATCCGGATCGCAACTACACCATTTCCGGCGCGCCGCGCGTGGCCAATGGCACGGTGATTATCGGTAACGGTGGCGCCGAGTTCGGTGTGCGCGGATATGTGACCGGCTACGATGCCGAGACCGGCAAGCAGGCCTGGCGTTTCTTCACCGTTCCGGGCGACCCCGCCCTCGGTGACGAAACCGATACCATCACCATGATCCGCAAGACCTGGTTCGGCGATCAGTACTGGAAGCAGGGCGGTGGCGGTACATCCTGGGACTCCATGGCCTATGATGCGGATCTCGATCTGTTCTACATCGGCGTCGGCAACGGTTCTTTCTGGAACTACAAGCTGCGCTCCGAGGCTCGCGGCGATAACCTGTTCCTGTCGTCCATCGTGGCGATCCGCCCGAAGACCGGCGAGTACGTCTGGCACTATCAGACCACGCCGGGTGAGGCCTGGGACTATACCGCGACGCAGCACATTATCGTCACCACGCTCGAGATCGACGGCGAAGAGCGCCGGGTCGTGATGCAGGCGCCGAAGAACGGCTTCTTCTACGTGCTGGATGCCGCCACCGGCGAGTTCATCTCCGCCGAGAAGTACGGTCACGTGACCTGGGCCAAGGGTATCGATCCGGAAACCGGTCGCCCGATCGTGGACTACGAGGCGGCGGACTACTGGACCAACAATGAGCCGAAGACTATCTTCCCGGGATCTCAGGGCGCCCATAACTGGCCGCCGATGAGCTATAACCCGAATACCGGCCTGGTCTACATTCCGCAGCAGGTGACGATGGAGTACTTCTCGCCGCTGACGGAAGACGAGGCCAAGGCGCCGAGGCCCGGTGTTCCCAATCTCGGTATGCATATCCCGCACGTGCCGGAGACGCTGAAGGATATCGACGCCCTGGCGCAGATATACCGCGGCAACCTGGTGGCCTGGGACCCGGTGAAGCAGGAAGCCCGCTGGACGGTGCCTTATGAGCATGTCCACAACGGCGGCACCCTGAGCACGGCCGGTAACCTGGTATTCCAGGGCACCGCCGACGGTCGTGTGGTGGCGTACACCGCCGACACCGGCAAGAAGCTGTGGGAGCAGCCGGTTTCGACCGGCGTGGTGGCAGGACCGATCACCTACGAGGTAGACGGTGAGCAGTACGTGGCGTTCAACGCCGGTTGGGGTGGTGCCTTCCCGATCACCTTCGGCGCACTGGCCTATCGTACCGGAGTGGTGCCGGACTCGCGCCTCTACGTGTTCAAGCTCGGTGGCGACGCGGAAATGCCGCCGGTCAAGCGTCGCAAGCTCGAGCTGCCGTCGCCGCCGCCGGTGACCGCCGATGCCGCGACACTGGCCGAAGGCAAGGAGCTCTTCGCCAACCACTGCGGCGTCTGTCACGGCCTGTCGGCGCTCAGCGCGGATATCATTCCCGACCTGCGTTACATCACACCGGAGACGCACGAGCAGTTTCTGCCCATCGTCTATGGTCTGCGTTCTGACAAGGGTATGCCGCCGTTCGGGTCCATTCTGAGCGTGGAGCAGGTGGAAAAGATCCACCAGTACATCATCCAGCGCAGTCATGACTGGCGTGATGAGTTGCTCAAGCGTAATGCCGAGAACGGGCATGTTGCCGAGCAGAACTAGGTTCTGCCGGCAACTGCCATGAATCCTCTGCAACGATGAACAGTTGAAACCGACAAAAGGTCCTTCCGTAGTGCTGGACCTTTTTTTTGGTGCCTCACCCCACTGGAGAGAAACAATGTCAAACGATAACAAAGGCGCCGCGAAGCGTCCCTACCGTTCCGAAGTGATGAAAACCGGCCCCGTCAAGGCGGCGGCCCGCGCCATGCTGCGTGGCATGGGACTGGATGACGAGGATATCAGCCAGCCGTTCGTCGGCGTGGTATCGAGCCACGGCGAGATGAGCCCCTGCAACATCCGCCTGGCGGAAGTGTCGGAAGAGGCGCGACGCGGGATCTACCGCGAAGGCGGCACGCCGCGCGAATTCACCACCATTTCGGTCTCCGACGGCCTGGTCAACGGCCACACCGGCATGCATTTTTCCCTGATGTCGCGTGAGGCGATCGCCGACAGTATCGAGATCGTGATGCGCGGGCACCAGTACGATGGCCTGCTGTGCATCGGTGCCTGCGACAAGAACTTCCCCGGCATGATGATGGCGCTGACGCGCCTTAACGTGCCAGGCGCTTTCCTCAACGGTGGTCCGGCGCTGCCCGGCCGCTTCAAGGGCAAGCCCGCCGAGGTCAAGACGGTGGGTGAATACACCGGCAAGCTGATCGCCAAGCAGAGCACCCTGGAAGAGCTCGAAGCCGTATCCCGCGCGGCCTGGCCAGCCTCCGGCTGCTGCGCCGGCCAGTTTACCGCCAATACCATGGGCATGGTCGCCGAAGTCTTCGGTTTCGCGCCGCTGGGCTCGAGCACCATTCCGTCGGTCTACTCCCAGCGCCGCGCAATGGCGCGCCAGGCCGGACGCCAGCTGATGAAAACGGTCGAGGCGAACTTCCCGCTGCCGCGTGACCTCGTCACCCGCAAGAGCCTGGAAAACGCCTGTGCCGCGGTGGCGGCCACCGGCGGTTCGACCAACGCCGCATTGCACATTCCGGCGATCGCCAACGAAGCCGGGATCGAGTTCACCATCGACGACGTTGCGGCGGTGTTCGAGCGCACGCCGCTGATCACCCACCTGAGCCCGTCGGGCCCGTACCTGTACGCGGATCTGCATGAGATCGGCGGTGTGCCGGTGATTCTCAAGCAGCTGCTGGACGGCGGCTACCTGCACGGAGACTGCCTGACCAGCACCGGCACTACCCTGGCCGAAGCGCTGGCCGATGCGCCGGACGCGGACGGCAAGATCGTCATGCCGATCACCGAGCCGCGGACCCAGGGCGGTGGTCTGAGCGTGCTCAAGGGCAATCTGGCGCCGGACGGTGCCGTGATCAAGAATGCGGGCCTTGAAGTGACGCGTTTCACGGGCCCCGCACGGGTGTTCGAGTCCGAGGAGCACTGCCTGCAGAGCGTGCTGGCCAACGAGATCCAGGATGGCGATGTCATCGTCGTGCGCAACGAAGGCCCCGTCGGCGGCCCGGGCATGCGCGAGCTGGTGACCGTGACCGCGCTGCTGTACGGCATGGGCAAGGGCGAGTCCACCGCGCTGGTGACCGATGGCCGCTTCTCCGGTGCCTCGCGCGGCCTCTGCGTGGGTTACGTGACGCCTGAAGCCGCCAAGGGCGGCCTGATTGCGCTGGTCGAGGAGGGTGATACCATCACCGTCGATGTAGAAGGCAAGGCCCTCAACCTCGAGGTGGCGGACGATGTCCTGGCGGCGCGCCGGGCGGCGTTCAAGGAATCCGATCGCAGCGGCAAGGCCTATATCGCGGCTGCCGGCTACGCGCAGAAGTACGTTGCCTGCGTCGGACCTGCCACCAGGGGCGCGGTGACCCACTCCGGCAACGTGGACTGGCGTAACGAAGCGCTGAAAGACGAGAAGTAAGGCTAGGGAACTTGCGAATAAGTCCCAATGAGGCTCTGGCTTACAGCGCGATCCGGAATCGAGGCGCCGTTTCGAAGGCATGCTGGTGGCCTGTCGAGAAGCGGCAACAAAGAGTCCGGTTCGCGCTGCAAGCCCCGAAGGGCGGGCCCTGAAGCATGCATCTGCTGTGTTGCAGCGCTTGAAAAGGACTACGGCCAAAGTGCCCTTTAGGGTATTCCCTGCACACTGCGCCTTGCAGCTGCACGCTTCAGGGCCCGCAGAGACCAAATGGGACTTGTTCGCAGGTTCCCTGGCTGCGACGTTGTCGCTGCTCAGGCTGCTCCTGCCAGGCAGCTATGGTGACTGAATTACCCCGGTGTACCTTTACCGGGTTAAGATAGGTCGCTGTAGCTGCCTTTTTTAATGTTTCTTCGCACATTAGTTTGAAACCAGGTGCCAAAGGTAGGATGGGTGGAGCCGCACTGGCGCCCTGCTTAACGCTTTCCGTGAGGCTGACGCGGCGCAACTACCAGGGACTGTGGGAATCCTGATATTGCAGGAGCAAATATCAGGGAACCCATCAAGGGGGCGGCTACAAGTTTCGTGCCGAACCGACGCCCAAGGTGGGTTGCGCGAGGCCCTGGTCGCATCAGTGACGGATACGCCGTACCGATGCGTCGCTCCACCCATCCTACGATTTACGTGTTTCCGCTAAAGCGCGATGAACCTTTTTATTGCCCACTATGTACACTGTGAATCTTTGCATGTTTTCCGTTGGCGGTTTTCGGTCAGGAGATGGCGTCTTCCCCGCTGTGGCGGCTGAAGGGAGCTGCCCATGACAATCGAGCAACAGCTGCTGCAGGATCGCTACTGGATGCGCGAGGCGCTGTCCATGGCCGATCACGCCGAGGCGGCGGACGAGGTGCCGGTGGGCGCTATCGTGGTGCTGGACGGGCGGGTGATCGGCCGCGGCTGGAATCACCCGATCAGCGGTCAGGACCCGACGGCTCACGCCGAGATCATGGCGCTGCGCGATGCCGCGGCGACGGTGGCCAACTACCGGCTGGTGGGGGCGGACCTGTACGTCACCATCGAACCCTGCACCATGTGCTCCGGGGCAATCGTGCATGCCCGCATCCGGCGTCTGGTCTACGGCGCCAGCGAGCCCAAGTCCGGCGCCGTGGCGAGCAACGGGCAACTGTTGCAGCAAAGCTGGATGAATCACCGGGTCGAGGTAACGGGCGGTATCGAGGCCGAGCGCTGCAGCGAGCGCATCAGCGCCTTCTTTCGCCGTCGCCGGGCGCAGCAGAAAGCGCTGAAGCGCGCGCGCGACGGTGGCTAGCTCTGCCCTTGCCCCACCAATCCCCTTGGCGACTTGCTGAGCGGGCAAGGGCAGAGCTTGCTATAGCGCCGGCGGCAGGGTTTCGCTCAGCGGGATTTCCGGTACGGGCGTTGCTCCGGAGGCGTCGCTTTCGCGGTTGTGGCGGATGCGGTCCAGCCGCTTTTCCCACTGCAAAAGCTTGATGTACTTCTGAATGTTGGCGACGTACTGCACCGGCTCGTAGCCGCGGGCGTAACCGAGTTTGACGGTGCTGTAGTACTTCTCCTTGGTCAGCAGCGGCAGGAACTCGCGCACGTCGTTCCAGCGGTCGGGATTCTTGCCGCCGCGCTGGGTGAGAACGCGGGCGTCCTCCAGGTGGCCGAAGCCGACGTTGTAGCCGGCCAGCGCAAACCAGGTATGGTCGGGCTCCGGTATGCGGTCCGGGATCTTCTTCTTGACGCTGACCAGGTAGTGGGCGCCGCCGATGATGCTCTGAACGGGGTCGGTGCGGTCATCGACGCCGACTTCCGAGGCGGCGGCATGGGTCAGCATCATGATCCCTCGCACGCCGGTAGGTGACACCGCACCGGGGTCCCAGTGGGATTCCTGATAGGCGACCGAGGCGAGCAGGTTCCAGTCGATATCGGTTTCCTGCTCGGCGATGTAGAAATACTGCTCGTAGCGCGGGAAGCGCTCGCGCAGGTCGCGCTTGAAGGTCAGGGTGTCAAAGTAGTTGAGACTGTTGCGGCGCTGGAAGTAACGCGCTTTCAGCTCGGCGATCAGCGACTGGGTTTCGGGCTTGGTGAAAAAGGTCTCCAGCGCCTGGGCCAGGGCGTCGTCCTGCCGGCGCGCGATCATCCATGCCAGCGGCTGCGGCGCTTCCACCTCGAAGGCTTTTTTCACCCCGGGATAGAAAGCGTACTGACCGTCGAAGCGGATGCTGTCGACCAGGGTGTAGTCGATTTCGTCATCGTCCACCATCGACAGCAGGTCGCTGATACCGAGCTGGTCGGTCTCCTCCCAGTGCAGATCCGGATACTCCTGCTGAAAGGCTTGCAACAACTCGCCGTAGCGGCTGCCGGCGGCGACCAGGATACGTTTGCCCACCAGGTCCTCGATGCCCTTGGGCGGCTTGCGGCCGCGGATCTCGCGGTAGATGACGGCGGTTGCACTTTCGAGGTAGCTCGGGCCGAACGCGACGCGCTGCTGCCGCTCGGGCGTTACCGTGAGCCCCGCCGCGGCGAGATGAACGTCGCGCTGCTGTACCAGGCGGATCAGCTCTTCGGGGCTGCGGGCCAGGTGCAGTTCGACGCGCACGCCGATATCGCGGGCGAAAGCCTGCACCAGTTCGTACTCGAAGCCGGCGGGCTCGCCCTTGTCGAGAAAGTAGTCCGAGGGCGTGTTGAAGGTGGCCAGTCGCAGCACGCCGCGTTCCTGGATCATCTCGAGCCGGTTCTGGCTGTTGTAGCTCACCAGCGCAGGCAGGCTCAGCAGCACCAGCGCGCACAGCAGGGCGAGGGTATGTTTACGGCGGTGCACTTTCAGCATCATTGTCGGGCTTTTCTGGTATACGGCAGCCGCTTTCGGGTAAAATTCGGAGCCTGTTTTTGTTTTGTCATTCCTGTACGTCCAGACTCACTTTCAAAGAGGCTCGAGATCGACATGCTCGTACTGCGTGGAGCGCCTGCTCTTTCTGCATTCCGTCACGACAAGCTGCTGTCCTCCCTGCAATCCAAGGTTCCGGCAATCACTGCGCTGTACGGCGAGTACGTGCACTTTGCGGACCTCAAGCAGGACCTGACCGCAGCCCAGCAGGAAGTGCTGGACCGAATCCTGCGCTACGGCCCCAAAGCCGAAAGCGGTGCGCCGGAAGGTGAGCTGATGCTGGTCGTACCGCGGCCCGGGACCATTTCGCCCTGGTCGTCGAAAGCCACCGACATCGCCCACAACTGCGGGCTGGCCGAGGTCAAGCGCCTGGAGCGCGGTGTGGCGTACTATATTCAGGCATCGGCAGCGCTGGATCAAGCGCAGCGTGATCTGGTGCGCGCCGAGCTGCACGACCGCATGGTCGAGGCGGTGCTGGATTCGGTCGATGCGGCGTCGGCGCTGTTCATCGAGGAGGCGCCGCGGCCGCTGTCGACGGTCGACATCCTGGCGGGCGGTCGCGATGCCCTGGTCGAGGCCAACGGTCGTCTGGGCCTGGCGCTGGCCGAAGACGAAATCGACTACCTGGTGAAGAGCTTCGAGGAACTCGGCCGTAACCCGACCGACGTCGAGCTGATGATGTTCGCCCAGGCCAACTCCGAGCACTGTCGCCACAAGATCTTCAACGCCAGCTGGGATATCGACGGCGTGCAGCAGGACAAGTCCCTGTTCGGCATGATCAAGAATACCTACGAGCAGGGCGGCGAGAACGTGCTGTCGGCGTACAAGGACAACGCCGCCGTCGTCACCGGCAGCCGGGCGGGGCGTTTCTTCCCGAATCCGGAATCCCGCGAATACGGCTACCATCAGGAAGATATCCACATCCTGATGAAGGTCGAAACCCACAACCACCCGACCGCGATCGCGCCGCACTCGGGTGCCGCGACCGGTTCCGGCGGCGAGATCCGTGACGAGGGCGCCACCGGTCGCGGCGGCAAGCCCAAGGCGGGCCTGACCGGCTTTACCGTCTCCGACCTGAAGATTCCCGGCTTCGAACAGCCCTGGGAGTCCGCCTACGGCAAGCCGGACCGCATCGTCTCGGCACTGGACATCATGATCGAGGGCCCGATCGGTGGCGCCGCCTTCAACAACGAATTCGGCCGTCCGGCGCTGAACGGCTACTTCCGCACCTTCGAGCAGCGGGTCAACGGCGCCGCGGGCGAAGAGGTCCGCGGTTATCACAAGCCGATCATGATCGCCGGTGGCATGGGCAACATCCGTGCCGATCACGTCGAGAAGGGCGAGATCGAGGTCGGTGCCAAACTGATCTGTCTCGGCGGTCCGGCGATGCAGATTGGCCTGGGTGGCGGCGCGGCGTCGTCGATGTCCTCCGGCACTTCGTCGGAAGATCTGGACTTCGCGTCCGTCCAGCGCGACAACCCGGAGCTGGAGCGCCGTTGCCAGGAAGTCATCGATCAGTGCTGGCAGCTGGGCGATACCAACCCGATCGCCTTTATCCACGACGTCGGTGCCGGCGGTCTGTCCAACGCCTTTCCGGAGCTGGTCAAGGATGGCGGTCGCGGCGGCGATTTCGAGCTGCGCAACGTCAACAACGACGAGCCGGGCATGACGCCACTGGCGATCTGGTGCAACGAAGCCCAGGAGCGCTACGTGCTGGCGGTGAAGCCGGAGGATATGGCGCGCTTCGAGGCCATCTGCGAGCGCGAGCGCTGCCCGTACGCGGTGGTCGGCGAAGCCACCGAAGAACACCACCTGACCCTCGGCGACAGTCACTTCGAGAACAAGCCGGTCGATCTGCCGATGAGCGTGCTGTTCGGCAAGCCGCCGAAGATGCACCGTTCCGTCGAGCGCGTGGCCTACGAGGTGCCCGCCTTCGACACCACCCGCATCGAACTGGCGGATGCCGTCGAGCGCGTGCTGCGTCTGCCGGCGGTCGCGTCCAAGAGCTTCCTGATTACCATCGGCGATCGCAGCATTACCGGCCAGGTCGCGCGCGACCAGATGGTCGGCCCCTGGCAGGTGCCGGTGGCCGACTGCGCCGTCACCACCGCCGCCTACGACACCTGTGCGGGCGAAGCCATGGCGATGGGCGAGCGCACGCCGCTGGCCCTGATCGATGCGCCGGCTTCGGGACGCATGTCGATCGGCGAGACCCTGACCAACCTGGCGGCCGCCCGTATCGGCGATATCTCCGATATCAAGCTGTCGGCCAACTGGATGTGCGCTGCCGGCCATCCGGGTGAGGACGAAAAGCTCTACGACACCGTGCGTGCCGTGGGTATGGAGCTGTGCCCGGAACTGGGCATCACCGTGCCGGTGGGCAAGGATTCGATGTCGATGCGCACCGTCTGGGAGGACGAGGGCGAGCAGAAGAGCGTCACCGCGCCGCTGTCGCTGATCATCACCGGTTTCGCGCCGGTGCTGGACGCGCGCAAGACGCTGACGCCGCAGCTGCGTACCGACAAGGGCGAAACCGACCTGATCCTGCTGGATCTGGGTAACGGCCAGAACCGTCTGGGTCTGTCGGCGCTGGCGCAGGTTTACAATGAAGTCGGCCAGGGCGTGCCGGACGTGGATGACGCCGGACAGCTGGCCGCCTTCTTCGCCGCCGTTCAGGAGCTCAACGAACAGGGGCTGCTGCTGGCCTATCACGACCGCTCCGACGGTGGTCTGCTGGCAACCCTGGCGGAAATGGCGTTCGCCGGCCATACCGGTGTCGACGTCAACCTCGATCTGCTGGCCGGCGACGAGACCGAGTTGCTGGCGGCGCTGTTCGCCGAGGAGCTGGGCGCGGTCGTGCAGGTGCGCCGTGCGGACACCGAGCAGGTCCTGACCGAGCTCAACGCCGCGGGCCTTGGCGAGATCGCCAAGGTGGTCGGTACCCTGAATCCGGACGATCAGCTGTGCATCTACTTCGATGACGAGGAGGTCTACAGCGCTTCCCGTGTCGAGCTGCAGCGCTGCTGGGCGGAAACCTCGTACCGTATCCAGGCGCTGCGCGACAACTCCGAATGCGCGCAGCAGGAATTCGACGCACTGCTGGATGCCGAGGATCCGGGTCTGGGCGCCGAGCTGACCTTCGATATCAACGAAGACGTCGCGGCGCCGTTCATCAATACCGGCAGCCGTCCGCGCATCGCGGTGCTGCGCGAGCAGGGTGTCAACGGTCAGGTCGAGATGGCCGCGGCTTTCGAGCGCGCGGGCTTTGCCGCCGTCGATGTGCACATGAGCGATATTATCAGCGGTCGTCGCGCCCTGGAGGAGTTCAAGGGGCTGGTCGCCTGCGGCGGCTTCTCCTACGGCGACGTTCTCGGCGCCGGCGAGGGCTGGGCCAAGTCGATCCTGTTCAACGCCCGTGCGCGCGAGCAGTTCGAGGCCTTCTTCAACCGTGACGACACCTTCTCGCTGGGCGTCTGCAACGGCTGCCAGATGCTGTCGAACCTGCACGAGCTGATCCCCGGGGCTGAGCTCTGGCCGCACTTCGTGCGCAATATGTCCGAGCAGTTCGAAGCCCGTGTGGCGATGGTCGAAGTGCAGCGCAGTGCGTCCATTCTGCTGCAGGGCATGGAAGGCTCGCGCATGCCGATCGCCATCGCCCACGGCGAGGGACGTGCCGAGTTCCGTGACGAGTCGCATCTGATCGGTCTGCAGGGCGCCGGCAACGTCTCGCTGCGCTATGTCGATAACCGCGGTCAGACCACCGAACGCTATCCGGCCAACCCGAACGGCTCGCCGGTCGGTATCACCGGTGTCACGACGCCGGACGGCCGTGTCACCATCATGATGCCGCACCCCGAGCGGGTATTCCGCGCGGTGCAGAACTCCTGGGCGCCGGACGAGTGGCAGGAAGACGGAGCCTGGATGCGGATGTTCCGCAACGCCCGCGTCTGGGTGGGGTAGGGTCGCGTTACGCGTTACGCGTTACGGGTTACGGGTTACGGGTTGCGGGTTACGAGTTACACGTAACCTGTAACTCAGATAGCGTGCTTGAGGGAGGCTTTGCTTCCGGCCGCGTCGTAGGATGGGTGGAACGACGCATTACCACGGGATATCCGGCTTCGGCAGGTCCCGGGCGTCGTGTAACCCATCGGCGAGTG
>NZ_BMLT01000019.1 GCF_014645375.1 Marinobacterium nitratireducens | reverse complement strand
TCGACCCAGGGGGCGTAGACGAAGATCTCGAACGCCGGCCGCGGTTCCGGAGCGAAGGGCAGGGCGCGGGTGTTGATCTTGAACGACAGGTAGCCCTTGTCGCCGCCGGGCTCTTTCTGGCTGTTGCCGGTCTGATAATAGTTGGTGCGCAGCATGGCGCGGATGACGCCGAGGTAGTGGCGCAGGATGCGGTCCTCGTCGAGGTTGTCGACCTGCTCCAGCGACGCCAGGATATCGTCACCCAGCAGCTGGCTCAGGGCCTTGTTTCCGGGCGGGGCATCGGGGTCGAAGCGGGCCGCGAACAGTGCCAGCAGCTGGCGGCAGATATCGGGGTTGCGGCTCATCGCCTGCTCGATGTAGTGCTGGCTGAAGGGCAGTCCGAGCTGCAGAAGATACTTGCAGAGGGCGCGCAGCAGGGCGATTTCGCGGTAGGAAATGCCGGCGCGCAGCACCAGCTGGTTAAAGCGGTCGTCCTCCAGTTCGCCGTAGTAGGTACGAATGAAGGTTTCCTGGAACTGGGTCCGCAGCCTGGTCTGGCTCGGATCGAGTTCGGATTCGCTGGCCAGGCCGAAATCGAGAATCCAGTAGGCATCGTTGCCGTCGACGGCGATCTGGTAGGGGGTGGCGTCGAGCACGCGCACCCCGAGATGTTCGAGTATCGGCAGCACATCGGACAGCGCCAGGGTGCGGCCGTGTCCGAGCACCTTGAAGCGCAGCGTACCGTCCTGATCGGGATGATACAGCTGGGTCGTGAGCGGCGCCCTGAGCGCGTCCAGAGCGCGCAGATCGGCGACGGCGTCCCCGGGACCGTGGTCCTCCCGGTAGGCGGCCGGCAACTGGCGACCGAAGCGGGCGAACAGGCGGTTGCCCTCCGCCTCGCCGAGGGCTTTGAGCAGCGCCTGGTGCAGTTTGTCGTGCCAGCTCTCCACCGTATCGGCGACCAGTCGCTGCAATTCCTCGCGGTCGAGATTCAGCCGGTGTGCACTGTGACAGTGGATGGTGAACTGGATCAGCGCCAGCGGCTGCTCGCTCAGATGGACGCCGAATTCGGAACTGTTGCCGTGCAACTGGCGCAACAGCAGTTCCTGCACCCGCATGCGCACGTCGGTGTTGTACTGGTCGCGGGGGATCAGCATCAGCACGTTGATGAAGCGGCCATAGGTGTCCGGTCGCAGAAAGATGCCCAGTTGCCGGCGCTCGACACATTCGAGCATGCCGAAAATGCTTTCGCGCAGCTGGTCGAAGCCGGCTTGCAGCAGCTCTTCGCGCGGGTAGGTCCAGATCAGATGACGCAGAGCCTTGTAGCCATGGGTGTTGCTCGGCAGGTGCGACAGCTCCAGAAGCTGGCGGACATGTCGCCGGATCAGCGGAATCTGGGTGATGGGGGTGTCGTAGGCCTTGCTTGCGTAGAGACCGAAGAAGCGCCATTCGCCCAGCACCGCGCCCTGTTCATCGGTTTTCTTCACCCCGACATAGTCGTAGTGGCTGTCCTGACGCACCGTCGAGCGTGTCGAGGATTTTGTCAGCACCAGCAGGCCCGGGCTTTCGAGCTGTCGGCTCAGGTCCTCGTCGAGTTCGATGGTCTGCTGTGCCTGCGCGACCGGTTCGCGGAAACTGCCCAGCCCGCTGCCGGGTTCGTAGTGCAGGCGGTACAGCCCCTGGCTGGTCTTTTCGGCGCTGTAGTAGCGAAAGCCGATGAACAGGAAGGCCTCGTCGGCGAGCCAGCGCAGCAACTCCACCGCTTCCCGGTTGTCCTCGAAGCTGCGGCAGGCTTCACTGTTCTCGCACCAGCTGGCGGCTTCGTCGACGCGCTCCAGCATCGCCTGCCAGTCCTCGACGACTGAGCGTACGTCGCGCAGTACCGACTGCAGGCGCTGCCCGATATGGTCGAGATCCTCCTCGTTGAGCTGATGATCGATCTCGAAGCGCACCAGGGTTTCGACTTCGGCGCCGGTTTCCCCTTCCTCGCAGAAACCCTGGAAGGCACCGTCGGCGTCGCGTCGGATATGGAATATCGGATAGATCTGCCGGTACACGCGAACGCCCTGGCGCATCAGCTCGGTCACGCAGCTGGCGACGATAAAGGGCATGTCGTCCATCAGAATATCGACGATGGTGTGGCGGCACTGCCAGCCATCCCGTATGGGGTCCGGATTGTAGACCCGCACCTTCGTCTGCTGCGGGTCACGCCTGGCCAGAAGCGTCCATGCCGAGCGCAGCGAGCCGTAGAGGCTGTTTACCGAGGTGGCGACGCCGCTGTCGGCGGGACGCAGGATCTGCCGGGCCAGCTGCAGTAGCTGGGGGGCTTCCGCGTCGCCGTGGCGGTCGACGACCAGCTGTCGCAGCGGTTCCATCCAGGGCGGCGCGTTCAGGTGTTGGGTATCCATAGCTCTCGAGTCGTCCATCCTTTTTTACCTGCTAAGTATTGAACAGGATGACGGACTTCGACAGTCGAACCGATCAACTCGAATGCGCGGCTGGCTCGCTTCAGGTCGCGGGGGCGGTGCGCTGCTGATCCGGTATCACGAATCCGGGGCGGCTGGCGTGCCAGCCGCAGGCGAACTGTGCCAGCTGCGCCAGGATCAGCAGCAGCAGCGCGCCGTGCCAGTGCGCCTGGAGGTCGTTGAGGCCGCCGACCATGACAGGTCCCGTTGCCGCGATCAGGTAGCCGAGCGACTGTGCCATCGCCGACAGACTGGTGGCTTCGACGATGTCCCGGGTACGCAGCGCGAACAGCGCCAGCGCCAGGCTCAGGGACGCCGAGCCGGTCAGGCCCATCAGCGATGCCCACAGCAGCGGGGCCGCCGATGGGGCCAGCAGGAGCCCGCTCAGCCCCGAGAGACCGAGCACCAGTATGAGCAGTGCCAGCGGACGCTGACTCTGCATGCGCGCCGCCAGGATGGGAACCAGCAGGTTCGCCGGGATGCCGGCAAGGTTGATCATCGAGGTGGCAAGGCCCGCATGCTGGTCCGTGAGGCCTGCGTCCATCAGCATTTTCGGCAGCCAGGTGGCGATCGAATAGAAAAACAGCGACTGCAGGCCCATGAAGAGAGTCAGGCTCCAGGCCGTGGAGTCGCGCCACAGGCTGACGCGGGCGGTGCCTGAGGACCTCTGGGTGCGGGTCCGGAGCATGTACAGCCAGCAGCAGGCGCAGAGCAGCGGCAGCAGGGCCCACAGCAGTAGCGGAGCCTGCCAGGCGCCGAAGTGATCGCGCAGCGGCACCGCGAGAAAGACACCGCAGCCGGCGCCGAAACTCAGGGTGACCGAGTAGAGGCCGGTCATCAGACCGGCCTGGCGCGGAAAGTAACCCTTCACCAGCCCGGGGATCAGGACATTGAGCAGCGCGATGGCACTGCCGAGCAGCAGGGTACCGGCCAGCATCAGGCCGTAAAGGCTGGTGGCACGGAGTCCGGCCCCGATGGCGATCAGCATCAGGGCGCCTATGACCAGTACCGGCGCCCGGTAGCGGCTGGCGAGGCGCGGTACGCAGATAGCGAACAGGCCAAAACAGGCCAGCGGCAGTGTCGTCAGCAGGCTGAACTGGCTGGCGGACAGTCCGACGGCCGCGCGAATATCGGCGACCAGCGGGCCGACCACGACCACGGCGCCCCGGAGGTTTGCCGCCGCCAGCAGCAACGCCACAGCGGCGCCGAAAAAAGCCCAGGTGCGGCCGTCGAATGGCCCCTTGATGCTGCCGGTCATGGAAGCTCCGTCATGAATTCAGGGCGGTCGTTACAATGTATACAGAAACGGCCGGTGAGGTATGCAAAAGGTGCTCATACTGCCATCTTCGGTGTGCGCTGCACAGTCAGGGTGCGCAACGGACTGTTGCAAAAAGCGAGTTAAGAGTTGCGAGTTAACAGAGGCGGATGGGTGAAGCCGCCAATGGTGTTATTTTGCCGTATGGCACGCAGGTTGAGGCGGCGTAACCCATCATAGGCGCCGTAGGCGCCTTGCCATCGGCTGGATCGTCGTTTCCGATGTCGCAGAATGGGAAGTTTTAGATCCGGCACGAGCCCGCTGCAGCCAATCGATCTGTAATACGATCGATATGGTGGGTCCGCGATGCCCGGGCGGCGTGGTGTCGGAAGATTTGTGCCGTTGCATCGCTTGACCCACCCTACGGGCTTATCAGGGCCAGTCCGTCGCCGGTCAGCTTGATGCCGACCAGAATGGTGAGGGTCTCGAAGGCGCGCTTGACCAGGCGGTTGCCGCGGGCGATCGACAGGTGGGCGCCGAGGTAGGCGCCGATAAGCGCGCCGGCCAGCAGCGCCGGCAGCCAGGGCCATTGCGGTGGCTGCTGCAGCGCGATCGTGACGGCGCCAACACCGTTCCAGAACAGCCCGACCAGTACCAGTACGTAGCTGACGGCGCGCTGATAATCGAGGCCGAACCAGCGTACCAGCCAGAGCGTCACGAACAGGCCGGTGCCGGAGGTCAGTGAACCGTTGAGGACGCCGATCAGGCAGAGCACGAGGCCGCCGACGGCGTAGCCGAACGGGT
The DNA here is from genome assembly GCF_014645375.1 of Marinobacterium nitratireducens. Taxonomy (GTDB): domain Bacteria; phylum Pseudomonadota; class Gammaproteobacteria; order Pseudomonadales; family Balneatricaceae; genus Marinobacterium_A; species Marinobacterium_A nitratireducens. The sequence continues at coordinate 53,678 of NZ_BMLT01000019.1, read as the reverse complement.
CCCGGTGGCGCGGGAGATAGTCGAGGCCGAGCTGCTTCTTCATCAGCGAGTAGAGGCCCAGGCCGCAGGTCAGCAGCCCAAGCGCCAGCAGCGTCCAGGCTTCCGGCAGACGCAGCACCGTCCAGGCGCCCAGCACCACGCCGGGCAGGCCGCAGGCCAGGATAAAGGCGCAGAAGCGCAGGTCCAGGTGGCCTTCGCGCAGATGGCGCAGGGTGGCGCCGATACCCAGCGCGACACTGGCGATCTTATGGGTTGCCAGCGCGGTAGCGAACGACAGCCCGAGAAACAGCAGCACCGGCAGCTGCAGCAATCCTGCGCCGCCTCCCGCCAGGGCCGAGAGGCCATTGGCCAGCAGCGAAATGACGAACAGACCGGCCTGTTCCAGAATCAGCTCGAGCGTCATGGCCGGGGCCGGCCTGCGCTGCACCCCGGGCCCGCAGTCGGGAGAAGCGACATCAGGCGGCGGCGCGGAACAGGCCGCTGGCCAGTCGCGGCCACTGATCGGACCAGAGCTCGGTGGGGCGGTGGCGGAACTCGCTGCGCACGAACTGGCGAATGCGGCCTTCGACGGTCGCCATCATCAGGTTGGCGCTGGCTCCGGCGGTGGTTTCGGTGCGCAGGCCTTCGCGCAGTTCGGCTTCGCGCAGCAGCTGGCGCAGATGGGTCTCCAGGCGTTCGAACAGCTGATTGACGCGGCTGCGCAGGCGATCGGTTTCGCCGGCCAGGGCATCGCCGGTCAGGATGCGCGCCATGCCGGGGTTGCGCTCGACGAAGGCCAGCACCAGCGTAAGGATCTGCTCGCACTGGCGGATCGCGCTCTGGTCCGAATCCTCGATCAGTTTGACGCGGGAGAAGAGGGTGTCTTCGATAAAGCCGATCAGGCCTTCGAACATTCTGGCCTTGCTCGGGAAGTGACGGTACAGCGCCGCCTCCGAGACGCCGACCTCGCGCGCCAGCGCTGCGGTGGTGATCCGCTGGCCCGGATTGCCTTCCAGCATCTGCGCCAGTGCCTGCAGGATCTGCTCGCGCCTGGAGACCTTGGGTTGCTCGCTCATGTCGGTGGTTACTCCGTTAACAGCCTGAGGTGATGAGGGGGCGTGACGCGTAACGCGTTACAGGTTACGCGTCACCCGTTAGTCGTCACTCTTCTCCCGGTGCCCGGTTGGTGATCAGGGTACCGACACCTTCGTCGGTGAACAGCTCGAGCATGCAGGAGTGCTCGACACGGCCGTCGATGATGTGGGCGCTGTTGACGCCGTTCTTGACCGCGGACAGGGCGCAGTCGATTTTCGGCAGCATGCCGCCGTAGATGGTGCCGTCCTCGATCAGTTCGTCCACCTGCTGGGTGGAGAGGCCGGTCAGCAGCTTGCCGTCCTTGTCCAGCAATCCCGCGATGTTGGTCAGCAGGATCAACTTCTCGGCCTGCAGCACCTCGGCGATCTTGCCCGCGACCAGGTCCGCGTTGATGTTGTAGGAGGCGCCGTCGTCACCGACGCCGATCGGCGCGATAACCGGGATGAAGTCGGAGTTGACCAGCATATCCAGCACCTTGACGTTGACCTTGTCGACTTCGCCGACGTGGCCGATGTCGATGATCTCCGGCGCTTCCATTTCCGGGGTCTTGTGCTTGACCTTGAGCTTGCGCGCGTGCAGCAGCAGGCCATCCTTGCCGGTCAGGCCGATGGCCTTGCCGCCGTTGCCGTTGATCAGTCCAACGATCTGCTTGTTGACCATGCCGCCGAGCACCATCTCGACCACGTCCATGGTCTTGGAGTCGGTGACGCGCATGCCGTTGATAAAGTGGGACTCGATGTTCAGCTTGTTGAGCAGGTCGCCGATCTGCGGCCCGCCGCCGTGGACCACGATCGGGTTCAGACCGATCAGCTTGAGCATCACCACGTCGCGGGCGAAGCTGTTCTGCAGCTTCTCGTCGGTCATGGCGTTGCCGCCATACTTGACGACGATGGTCTTGCCGACGAAACGCTGAATGTACGGCATTGCGGTGCTGAGCACCTCGGCGGTGTTCATGGCGTCTTTGCGGGATAGTGCCATAGCGCTATTCACTCCTTTTCCAGCCAGTCGAGCCGCTATTCCAGGTTGCTCGACTGTCACCTTGATTGTGGGGCGGAATATGTGTTTTCCGTAGGATGAGTGGAGCGACGCCCGGGCCTGGAACGGTCGGCCCTGACACCGCTAAGGGCGTCGCGTAACCCATCAGATGGTGGCAGTTCGATATCGCCATCGTCAGCCCGGCTGCATCCCGAGCCGATGATGGGTTTCGCCGCGGCCGGAGCCGCAGAACACTGATAACGCTGTGTCATTGCGGCTCCACCCATCCTACCTTTTGTTCAGTGGCGGCCGGAGGAACCGAAGCCGCCGTCGGCGCGATCAGAGGCGCCGAACTCGTCGACCACTTCGAAGTCCGCCTGCACCACCGGCACCAGCACCAGCTGCGCAATGCGCTCCCCGGGCTCGACACTGAAGGTGCTGTGTCCGCGGTTCCAGCAGGAGACGAACAGCTGTCCCTGATAGTCCGAATCGATCAGGCCGACCAGATTGCCGAGCACGATGCCGTGCTTGTGGCCGAGCCCCGATCGCGGCAGGATCATGGCGCACAGCGAAGGATCCTCGATATGGATCGCGAGCCCGGTCGGTATCAACTCGGTCTGTCCCGGTTCCAGCGTCAGCGGGTGATCGAGGCAGGCGCGCAGGTCCATGCCGGCCGAACCCTCGGTGGCGTAGGCGGGCAGCGGGAATTCACGGCCAATACGGCCATCGAGTATTTTGACTTGCAGTTTCTTCATCGGGTCTGAGTATAGCGTTCGGCGATGTGTCGGATCAGCTGGCTGGCCAGCTGGCGTTTGGATGTCTGGGGCAGTGAAAGTTCGCTGTCGCGGCTGACCAGGGTCACGGCGTTCTCGTTGCTGTTGAAGCCGATACCGGGCGCCGAAACGTCGTTGGCGACCACCAGGTCGAGGTTCTTGCGCTCGAGCTTGCCGCGGGCGTAGTCCACCAGGTCGCGGGTCTCGGCGGCGAAACCGACGGTGAAGGGCTTGTCGGGACGTCCCGCCACGGTGGCGACGATGTCCGGGTTTTTCACCAGGTGCAGCTCCATGATTTCCTCGGCACCTTTCTTGATCTTGTGCTCGGCGACGGCGGTGGGCCTGTAGTCGGCGACGGCGGCGGCGGCGATAAAGATATCGCAGCCGTCGATCCCTTCCAGCGAGGCTTCCAGCATGTCCTCGGCGGTTTCCACCAGCACCCGTTCCATGCGTGCCGGCGCCGGCAGGTTGACCGGGCCGCTGATCAGGCGCACCCGGGCGCCGGCGTCGACCGCCGCTTCCGCCAGGGCATAACCCATCTTGCCGGAGCTGTGGTTGGAGATATAACGCACCGGATCGAGCGGCTCGCGGGTCGGACCCGCGGTGATATAGACGGTCTTGCCCGCCAGCACGCCGGTATCGAACTGCTCGGCGGTCATCTGCGCCAGCTGCACAGGCTCCAGCATGCGGCCGGGACCGGTGTCGCCGCAGGCCTGTTCTCCGCTGCCCGGGCCGAACACCGAGACGCCGCCGTCCGTCAGCTTCGCCATGTTGTCCTGGGTCTGGCGGTTGCGCCACATCGCCTGGTTCATCGCCGGGGCCACGCAGATCGGCGCCTCGGTCGCCAGGCAAAGGGTGCTGAGCAGATCGTTGCCCTGGCCGTCGGCCAGCCGGGCGATAAAGTCGGCGCTGGCCGGTGCGATCAGCACCAGGTCGGCCCACTTGGCCAGCTCGATATGGCCCATGCCCGCTTCGGCCTCCGGGTCCAGCAGATGCAGGTGCACCGGGTGGCCGGACAGCGCCTGCAGTGTCAGCGGAGTGATGAACTCGGTCGCCGCAGGTGTCATGACGACGCGCACGTCGGCGCCGGCCCCCTTGAGCAGTCGTGTCAGCTCGGCACTCTTGTAGGCGGCGATGCCGCCGGTAATGCCGAGGATGATCTGTCGGTTAGTAAGTCGCTGCATACCCGGAATCGCTGATTGGTCGAGGCCTGTGGAAAAGTGCGCCTAAGATAGCATTTTCTGGCGAGTAGTGAGAGGGGGATCGTGGTTAGTAGAGAGTGGTGAGTGGTAAGTACGACCAACCCATTTGGCGCTAGACTTTCGATTGACTGAAGGGCCAACACAGGGAGGTGTTGCCATGGCTATTACGGACTGGCCGGCGTCGGAGCGGCCGCGGGAACGATTGCTGGAGCTGGGGGCCGGTGCGCTGTCGGATGCCGAGCTGCTGGCGATTTTTCTGCGTACCGGCGTCAGCGGCAAGAGTGCGGTGGATCTGGCGCGGGAGCTGCTGGAGCGTTTCGGCGGTCTGCGCCCGTTGCTGGAGAGCGGCCGTGACGACTTCTGCGCGGCTTTGGGGCTCGGCGATGCCAAGTACGCCCAGTTGCAGGCGGTGCTGGAGATGTCGCGGCGTCACCTCGAGGCCGGTCTTGCCCGCGGCTCGGCGCTGGAAAGCCCCGCTGCGGTACGGCGTTATCTGGCGGCCCGGCTGCGGCACCAGGGAAGGGAAGTCTTCGCCTGCCTGTTTCTCGACAATCGCCACCGGGTGATTCGATACGAAGAGCTTTTCTTCGGCACCATCGACGCCGCCTCGGTCTATCCGCGGGAGGTGGTCAAGCGCGCCCTGTCGCACAATGCCGCGGCCCTGATACTGGCGCACAACCACCCGTCCGGTGTCGCCGAGCCCTCGCTGGCGGATCAGCAGATCACCAGACGACTGAGCGATGCGCTGGCGCTGGTCGAAATCCGGGTGCTCGATCACATGGTGGTCGGCGACGGCGAGGTGGTGTCGTTCGCCGAACGGGGCCTGCTGTAGTGGTGAAAATTTCGACAAAAAGGCTGGTCTTGGGTGCGGGGTTTGAGTAATATATGCGCCCTTCTGTCCTCCTGGTACGGGATTTTGTCCGAATTTCTGGACGCTCCGCCTGAGGCGACCTCTTCTTCATCCGGTCGCTGATAAGTATCTGGACAGGGTATATCAACTTTCGAGAAAAGGTTTTTCGAGATGTCCAAAGTTTGCATGGTTACCGGCAAGCGTCCGGTCACCGGGAACAACGTTTCCCACTCTCAGCGCAAGACTCGCCGTCGTTTCCTGCCGAACCTGCACTGGCACCGTTTCTGGGTCGAGAGCGAGCAGAAGTTCGTGCGTCTGCGTGTTTCCTCCAAGGGCATGCGCATCATCGATAAGAAGGGCATCGACGTGGTTCTGACCGAACTGCGCGCCCGTGGCGAAAAGGTTTAAGGAGATAGATCATGGCTGCTAAAGGCGCTCGTGAAAAGATCCGCTTGGTTTCCTCTGCCGGTACTGGTCACTTCTACACCACCGACAAGAACAAGCGTAACACCCCGGAAAAGATGGAATTCAAGAAGTACGATCCGGTGGTTCGCAAGCACGTGATGTACAAGGAAGCCAAGATCAAGTAATTGATCCGGCACTGATTCCTGTACAAGAAAAACCGGCCCTTTGCGGCCGGTTTTTTTGTAGGTTGGGTAGAGCGGCGTAGCCGCGTAACCCAACAGCAACTCCGGTACCCGCTGATGCCGATCGATCTCTAGGGTGATCAAATCGATGGGTTCCGCGATGCTCATACTCTGTCGAAATCGTAGACTACGCAGGTATGCATCGCTTTACCCATCCTGCGTTTTCACCATCGCGTCCAGCTTTGCGGCGCAGATAAAGTCATTCTCGCTCAGGCCGTTGACGGCGTGGGTGCTGAAGCGGACGTTGCAGTAGCCCCAGCCCATGCGGATATCGGGGTGGTGGCCCTGCTGGTCCGCCAGGAAGCAGGCCAGATTGGTGGTGTAGACCGCCTTGGCGAACCCCTTGAACTTGAACTCCCGCTCGATGTAGCTGGCATCCTCTGCCAGTACCCAGCCGTCGTCCAGTTGCTGCATCATCTCGCCGGCCTGCGCCCGGGTCAGTGGTGGGGTACCGCCTTCGCAGGGTTTGCAGCTTCTGTTCGTCAGATCGCAGATCGTCTCGCTCATTGCCGTTCTCCTCGCCTCTGCTCGGGGCTGTGGATGTGTGTGTCGCCCGGCGTTGTCGATTCCGGGAGCGGTGGGTTAAGTCTGGGCCAGGAATGGCCCTGATGCAGCCTGTAATTGCTTTTCAGCCCACTTGCCGGGGCATCGCGACACTGCGGGCTGTCGTCGAAGGTGCTGCAGTTGAGCCGGAAACAGTGCCGAAAGCGCAGGTCCGGGGCGAACAGGCTGCCGGGCGCGATTCCGATGCCAGACTTCTGCGCGTCGCGCCAAAAGGCGGTCGCCGCCGAAGTTCGCCGTCACGCGAAAGTGGCGCTCGCGCGCTGAGTCGCGGCTATGCTGAACAGTCAGGAATTCAGCAGAGCCGGGACCGGGAATGACCCAGCAACAGATCCTTGTATTCGCCGTACTGGCGTGCGCCATGGCGCTCTTTCTCTGGGGGCGCTGGCGCCATGATGTGGTGGCGCTGGCGGCGCTGATCGCCTGTGTGCTGGCAGGCCTGGTGTCGCCGGCTGACGCCTTCTCCGGCTTTGGCCACCCCGCCGTCATCACCGTGGCCTGCGTGCTGGTGTTGAGCCGGGGCCTGCAGACCACGGGCGCGGTCGATGCACTGGCGCAGCGGCTGCTGCCGGACGATACCGGCACCACGCTCGGCATCGCCTCACTGACCGGGCTCGGTGCCCTGCTGTCCGCCTTCATGAACAACGTCGGCGCCATGGCGTTGCTGATGCCGGTGGCGGTGCAACTGGCCGGCCGTCACGAGTTGCCGCCGGGCAAGGTGCTGATGCCGCTGGCGTTCGGCACCATACTGGGGGGCATGACGACGCTGATCGGCACGCCGCCCAACATGATCGTTTCTGGCTTTCGGAGCGGGGCGGGACCGGGCGCCTTCGGCATGTTCGACTTCACGCCGGTGGGGCTTGCCGTGGCGCTGCTCGGCGTGCTGTTCGCCGCGCTCCTGGGTTGGCGGTTGGTGCCGACGCGGCCCGGCAGCGGTGCCTCGAGCTTCGATACCGGCACCTATCTCACCGAGGTGCGGGTCGTTGAAGACGGCAAGGCCGTCGGCAAACAGCTGCGCGAGCTGGAGCAGGACCTCGAGCGCACCGACGCCCAGATCGTCGGCATGGTGCGCAACGACTTCCGGGTCTTTGCTCCCAACCCCGGGCGGCGGCTGCGGGCCGGGGACGTGCTGGTGCTGGAGGCGGAACCCGAGGCGCTGGCGCAGGCGCTGACCGGGCTCGGGCTGTCGCTCGACGAGCCCGGGGACAAGGAGGGCGAGGCCCGGCAGGAGGATGAGGACAGCGACCTCGAGGCCGGCGAAACCCAGCTGCAGGAGCTGGTGGTGATGCCCTATTCGGGCCTGGTGGGGCGTACCGCCGCCGATATCCAGATGCGGGCCCGTTACGGGATCAACCTGCTGGCGGTGTCGCGGCAGGGACACCAGTCGATCCGGCGCCTGCGCTTCACCGCGATCCGTACCGGCGATCTGCTGCTGATGCAGGGCGCGCCGGAGGCGCTGGCGGGCTTCTCGTCGGAGCTGGGCTGCGTTCCGCTGGCGGCCCGCTCAATTCATATCCCCGACCGCAACAAGGCGCTTTACGCCAGCCTGTCGATGGGGTTGGCGATCCTGGTGGCGGCACTGGGCTGGTTGCCGGCGAGCGTCGCCTTCGCCGCCGCGGTGCTGGCATTCGTGCTGTTCAAGGTACTGTCCCCGGGGCGTGTCTACGAGTCGCTGGACGGTTCGGTTATCGTGCTGCTTGGCGCGCTGTTTCCGGTAGCGGCGGCGATGGAGCAGACCGGCGCCGCCGATCTGCTGGCGCAGGGGCTGTTGCAGAACCTGGCGCAGGGTCAGCCGGTGCTGGCGCTGGCGCTGATACTGATCGTGACCATGACGCTGTCGGATTTCATGAACAATGCGGCCACCGCGGCGGTGATGTGCCCGATCGCGCTCAGCTCGGCCGGCCAGTTGGGGGTCAACCCCGACTCCTTCCTGATGGCGGTGGCCATCGGCGCCTCCTGCGCCTTCCTGACCCCGATCGGGCATCAGAACAACACCCTGATTCTGGGGCCCGGCGGTTTCCGCTTCGGTGACTACTGGCGCCTGGGGTTGCCGATGGAGCTGATCGTGGTCGGTGTCAGCCTGCCGATGCTGCTGTTGGTGTGGCCGCTGTGACCGGGATCGAGAAGTGCTCGCGTGCGTACGCCACCCGCTGCTCGACGCTCATGCGGCTGCTGTTCAGCGCCTCTATCTGGCGCAGTCTCGGCAGCAGACCGGTGCCGTTGGCGGTCTGGATCGCCAGCCCCGGGCGGGCGTTGAGTTCCAGCAGCATGGGGCCGCGCAACTTGTCCATCACCATGTCGGTTCCCAGGTAGCCGAGCCCCGACATTTCATAGCAGGACGCCGACAGTCTCAGCAGCGTCTCCCAGTCGGGCACCTGCAGCTCCGATAGCCGTCGTCCGGTATCCGGGTGGTGCTCTACCGGCTGATCGAACTGCACTGCGCGAATCGCCCGGCCAGTGCCGATGTCGATGCCGACGCCAACCGCACCCTGGTGCAGGTTGGCCTTGCCGTCGGAGGCGTCCGTCGACAGCCGCATCATCGCCATCACCGGGAAGCCCTTGAAGACGATGACCCGGGTGTCCGGGACGCCTTCGAAGGAATAGCCCTCGAAGCTGTCGTCGAAATTGATCAGCGCTTCGATCAGCGCCACGTCCTGTTTGCCGCCCAGGGAATAGAGGCCGGCGAGAATGTTGGACACATGGCGTTCGAGATCGTCGATGGTTTCCTGCACGCCGCTGGGCTTGGTGTAGTACTCGCGATCGTGGCGCACGATCACGGTGATGCCCTTGCCGCCCGAGCCCTGGGCGGGCTTGATGCAGAATCCCGGCCATTCACTGACCATTTCCGCCAGGTGCCGCACCTGGTGCTGCTGGCGGATGGTGCCGATCAGGTCCGGTACCGTGACGCCCGAGGCCAGCGCGATGCGCTTGGTCTGCAGCTTGTCGTCGACCAGCGGATACAGCCGGCGCGGATTGTAGCGGCTGATATAGTCGATGTTGCGGCGGTTCATGCCCATGATGCCCTTGGACGACAGCACCCGGGGGCGGGTGAATTTTGGCAACGACCAGAGCGCCATCTCAGTCTTCCCGCGCCAGTGGCTGGAAGCGTCTCAGCTCCAGCAGGCGATAGCCGGTATAGTTGCCCAGCAGCAGCACCGCCGCCATGACCGTCAGCTGCAGTCCGAGGAAGTTGAAGGTCAGGTGGCGTATCAGGTCGTTGTTCATCGCCAGGTAGGCGAGCACGGCCACCAGCAGCGAGCCGCCGCCCTGACTCAGTACCTCCTTGGCGCCTTCCTCTTCCCACAACAGGCTCATGCGCTCGATGGTCCAGGACAGAATGATCATCGGGAAGAAGGTAATCTTGAGGCCCTCTGTCAGGCCCAGCTTGAAGGCCAGCACGCTGAACAGCGAGATGATGCCGATCACCATGATGATGACCGCCGAAATGCGCGCGACCAGCAGCAGATTCAGGTGCGACAGCCAGGAGCGGATGACCAGGCCCATGCTGACGATCAGCAGAAAGCCGATGAGGCCGGTGACCAGACTGGTCTGGATGAAGGCCATGGCGATCAGCACCGGCATGAAGGTGCCCGAGGTCTTGAGGCCCACCAGCACCCGCATCAGCACCACCACCAGCACGCCGATGGGGATCAGCAGAATGCCCTTGAACAGTGCCTGCTCTTCCAGCGGCAGGCTGTGGATGGAAAAGTTGAGCAGGTTGGAGTCCTCGAATTTCTGCTCCAGCGCCACCGCGACCGGCTGTTGCTGGCGGATCATCGAGAAGGTGACGCGGGAATTGACGCCGCCCACCAGGTCGAGCACCGGGCTCGAATGGCGCTCCCAAAGCAGCATGTTCTCGATTTGCCCGGGCTCGCCGGTCGCCGGATCGACGACCTCGACGCGGCCGTCGTCGAAGACCTGCAGCAGGTCGACCAGCGGCTGACGCCGGCGGCCGTCTTCCAGCGTCAGGCCCTTGACGACGCGGGCGGCGATGCCGGCGCGGTTGAGCATCTCGACCAGCAGCCGGGGCTTTGGCCGGTACTGGGCCAGCAGGGCAGCGTTCTGCTGCTGGCTGCCGAGCTCGCGAATCAGCTCGCGGGTCAGGCTGAAGCCGTCGGAGCTGCGCTCCAGCGCCCGGCTCAGAACCTGGTGGATAGCGGTGGCGTAGGGCTCCTGGTCGGTATGAGGCGCGATCTCGGGCACCGCCACCGGAGTCGGCGACTCGGCATGGGGATCGGCCATCATGTTGACGCGGTAGTACAGTTCCTGGGGACCGGACGCCTGGCGAATGGTCCACTCGGCCCGGGTGCCGCCGTTGCGTTCGAGAAACGACAGGCCGTAGCCCGGCGATGCGGCGGCTTCGTTGAGCAGGGTGAAGCCGGGCTGAGTGCCGGGAATCGCCAGCGAGGCCTTCACCGGTTTGCCGGTGGCCTCGAACTCGACCTTGGCTTCGATGGACCAGACCTGGCGCTGTTCGCCGGGCAGCCAGGGCACCTCGAAAACGAAGTGCCGGTACAGGCTCAGCGCCAGCCCGGCCAGGAACAGCAGCGCGACGACGGTGTAGAACGGCTTGCGTGAAATCATGGTGCCGCCTCGCTCTCGGTCGTGCGTGGCCTCGTCGGTTCGCCCTGGAGGTTGTCGCGGGCGATGTCGACGACGGCGATGTCCTGCAGGAACTCGCGCCCGAGCAGTACCGGATACTCCATTTCCGAGCGGTCGGTCAGGGTGAATTCGGCCGTTTCCGTCAGTCGGCCCAGGCGAACGGTCAGCGCCACCACCGGGCGCCGGTCCGCATCTTCGGCAGAGGCCTGGATAATGCGGGCAAAGCGTACCAGCGGGGACTCGATCAGGGGCGATTCGTCGACCCCGTCATGGGTCAGGGCGAAGCGCACCCAGCGGTCGCCGTCGCGTTCGAAGGTGGTGATGTCGGTGGCGCTCAGCGACGACGTCGTGGCGCCGGTGTCGACGCGCGCGGCGTACACGGCGTCGACCGCCTCGAACCAGATCTGCTCGCTGGCGCCGACGATCAGCTTGCCATCCCGGGTCTCGTTGTCCGGGTAGTCGCGCCGCTCGACTTCGATAACCCGCGGCGGCGGCGGTTCATTGCGGACCTGTACCAGCGACTTGAGTTCGGCCAGTGCCGCCTGCAGCTGCTGAATGTCCTGCTGCCGCTGTGCCGCGTCGCGCCCGGCCTGTTCCGCCTGTGCCTCGATGGCGCTGGAGAGCCGGTTCTCGGTCTCGGCGAGGGCCTGCTCAAGCTGTGTCGCCGTCACCGGCGGCGGAGCCGGGGGCGTCTGGGCACAGGCGCCGAGCAGCAGCGCCGCAAGCAGAACCGATAGGCGTGAAACGGACATGGCAAACCCTCAGCTGGTACTGACTCGTCGATATGGGTGAACCGGCCGCAACGCGGCGGGTGTCGGATTGTACCGGGTCCTGCGACACGATGCAGGCCCGGGCGTTGCGGGCCTGAACCCCAGGCCGGGCGCTAATGGCGCGAATCCGGGTTGCAGAATTATAGTGCCTGCGCGGTGAACAGCTCCTTAAAGCCCGAACTGGTATTATGGGGGCTGTCAGCGTGTTGCGGATCAGTCGTCATGCCCGAATTGCCAGAAGTCGAAACCACCCGGCGCGGTGTCGCACCTTACCTCGAGGGGCACAGGGTCGAATCGGTCGTCGTACGTCAGCCCCGCCTGCGCTGGCCGGTACCACCGGACCTGGCCGAGTTGCTGGCCGGTCAGCGGCCGCGGGAGGTGGCGCGTCGCGGCAAGTACCTGCTGATCGGGTTCGGGCACGGCACTGTGCTGGTGCACCTGGGCATGTCCGGCAGTCTGCGGCTGGTGCCCCGGGACCAGCCGCCGGGGCGGCACGATCACCTGGACCTGGTGCTGGATTCGGGACTGGCGCTGCGCCTGACCGATCCTCGCCGCTTTGGCGCGGTGCTCTGGCAGTCGCCCGGCGAAGTGCATCAGTTGCTGGCGTCGCTCGGCCCCGAACCGCTGTCCGAAAACTTCGACGCCGGTTGCCTGCAGCGCGCCTGCAAGGGGCGCCGGAGTCCGATCAAGCAGCTGATCATGGACAGCAAGGTGGTGGTGGGGGTGGGCAACATTTACGCCAACGAAGCGCTGTTCGCTGCGGGTATTCACCCCAAGCGGGCCGCCGGCCGGATATCGCCGCAGCGGCTCGAGCGCCTGGTGGTCGAGATCAAGACGGTGCTGGCGCGCGCCATCGAGCAGGGCGGCACCACCTTGCGGGATTTTGTCGGTGGCGACGGCAAGCCGGGGTACTTCAGCCAGCAGCTTATGGTCTATGGTCGCGCCGGCGAGCCCTGCGTGCGCTGTGGTGCACCATTAAGGGAAATTCGACTGGGGCAGCGCAGTACCGTATTCTGCGCTGACTGCCAACGGTAACCGAAAGCGAGGTGCTTCAGGCCAGGCTCCGTGGGCAAACCTCTGGGGGAGGGAAAGGATGGCGAAGGACGAAGCCAGAGCGGACGACGAATTCCGCCAGCAGTTGTGGGACAGTCTGGGTCTAGGTCGCTTTCTGGCACGCCGGGAAGTGCTGGAGATCGAAGGCGATATTCCCATTCACTGCGAGCTTTACCGCAATGACAAGGCGGCGCCGGTGGTGCTGTTTCTGCCGGGGCTTGGCACCTACATCGAACTCTATGCGGAACTGCTGGGCCGGCTCAGCGATCGCGGTTTCAACGTTGTCGGGGTGGATCCGCGCGGCCACGGCTATTCCGGCGGTGACCGTGGGTACTACCGCGTCGAAGACCTGGTCGGCGATCTGCAAAGGGTAATCGACCGACTGCAATCGGAGTTTGATGGCCCGTTCACGGTATTCGGTTATTCCGGCGGTGCCATCACCGGCCTGAAGCTTGCGGAGAGTGACGAGCGGATCCGGGCGGTGCTCTGCGGCACGCTGTTGCTGAGCGAACTCGAGCCCGACATGCTGCATGGCATCGGCTGGAACTGGACCCGGACCACGGCCTGGTTCTTTCCCAAACTGCGGTTGCCGCTCAAGCAGTACGTCGATCTGGAAAAACTGCTCGACGGCCACCCCGCCGGTCCGCTGATCGACAAGGACCCCCGACTGGTGTTCGAGTATCCGCTGGCGACTCTCGCCAGTCTGTTCAGTCAACGCAGCCATATTCTGCACCGTCGCTACGACTTCCATCTGGCGATCCTGCAGGGCGAGCGCGACGAAGTGCTCGAAACCGCCTATGCCCGTCGTATCGTGGAACGCGCGCGCCAGCCCATCGAGCTGATACTGCTGGAAGGCGAAGGGCATATGGTGCCATGGGACAATCCCAGGGCGATGGCGGAGCGCGCCGGAGACTGGCTGCATCAGAGCCTGAGCGGCGAGGCGTAAGGGGCGGTTGCTGATGGAGGCGTAGGAGCTCGCTCCGCGAGCGAACCGAAGATGGGCAGTGTGCTGCAAGGCTGTTCGCCCACAGAGTGGGCTCCTGCGGCTGTTGCTTGGGAGCTGTGCCCCGCGGAGAAATGGCTGGCACGGTGCCACATCTTTCGCGGCGGGCGCCGCTCCCACAATCACGCCTCAGGCTCTATGTCACCAAAGCGTCACCTGTTTTTCACCTCGATGTCATGGCGCCGGAAGGAAAATAACACCGAACCCTGACAAGTCCGGTGACGGTGATGAACAGCCTGCAGCAGAAGATAACCCGGTTCGACACCCTGGCGTTTCACTGGTGCCTGAGTCGCCCCCGGGCCCCGGAACTGGCCGTGGTCAGCCGCTGGGTCTCGCGGCTGGGCGACGGGTTGTTCTATATCCTGCTAGGCGCGGTGCTGGCGCTGTTCGAACCCGAAGAGGGGGAGCGGTTCCTGCTTGCGGGTCTCCTGGCCTTCGGCATCGAGCTGCCCAGTTACCTGCTGCTCAAGAACCTGATCCGCCGGGACCGCCCCTGCGATCGCTTCGAGGACTTCGCGGCCTACATCAGGCCCTCCGACCGTTTCAGTTTTCCCTCCGGGCATGCCGCGGCCGCCTTTACCTTCGCCGCGGTGATGGCAGCGCACTACCCAAGCCTGCTGCTGCCACTTTACCTGATCGCCGGCCTGATCGGTGCCGCCAGGGTCATGCTCGGCGTGCACTATCCGACCGATATTCTTGCCGGGGCCCTGCTTGGCATCTGCAGCGCTCAACTCGGCATTCTGCTGTTCACCATAATCTGAAAGAACATATGAAGATTCTCTATGGCGTACAGGCCACCGGCAACGGTCATATCACCCGAGCCCGGGTGATGGCCCCGGCCCTGGCCGAGGCGGGGCTGGAGGTCGACTACCTGTTCAGCGGTCGGGAACCGCAGGGGCTGTTCGACATGGAACCCTTCGGTGATTATGCCTGCCGTCGCGGGCTCACCTTTCGCTATCGCCCCGGCGGCCGTATCGACGTTCCCGGCACGCTGTTCGGCAACAGCCTGCGTGAGCTCTTTCGCGATATCCGCAAGCTGGATCTGGGTGGATACGACCTGGTGATCAGCGACTTCGAACCGGTCACGGCCTGGGCTGCGCGCAGGCGCGGCGTGCCGAGCCTGGGCATTGCCCACCAGTACGTTTTCAATCACCGACTGCCCGGTGGCCATCAGAGCCGTGGTACCCGCGCCGCGATTCGCTCGATTGCACCGGTCGATACCGCCATCGGCCTGCACTGGCATCATTTCGGACAGCCGATACTGCCGCCGCTGATTTCGCCGCCGCGATACCCGGTGACGCTGGAAGCGGACAAGATTCTGGTGTATCTGCCGTACGAACCCCGGGATGAGCTGCTGCGCTGGTTTCGCCCCTTCGACGATCACCGCTTCGTGGTGTATAGCGCGGTCGACAGGCCTCAGACGGATGGCAACGTTCATTTTCGGCCGTTTTGTCGCGACGGCTTCGAGCGGGATCTCGCCAGCTGCGCCGGCGTCATCAGCAACAGCGGCTTTGGTCTGGCGAGCGAGACGGTGCAATACGGCAAAAAGCTGCTGAGCAAACCCTATCTGGGCCAGGTGGAGCAGTTGTCCAACGCGGACATCATGGCGGAACTTGGTATGGCGACGGTGATGCAGCAGCAGTTCGATCCCGGACAACTGGCCGGCTGGCTACGCCAGTCCAACCCGGAGCCTGGGCCTTATCCCGATGTCGCCGGTGCTCTGGCGCGCTGGATTGCCGGCGGGCAGCGCGAAGCGGTTTCCGAGCTGGCGCGTCAGCTCTGGAGCCGTTACGAGGTTCAGACCATCGCGGGCGACCGCCTTGCGCTCGAACGGGCGACCTGAAATCCGCAGCCACTCCCCGTCACCCGACCGGATTGGCGTTCAATTCGTCGCGAACCGGCTCAGGCATGCCTGGTGTCAACCGGCTGCACCCCGGGATTCTCTCCAGAGCCTGATGAACCGGTAAGACCTTGAGCACAATGAATCAGTAGAAGGGCAGGGGCGGATCGCGACCCGTTGCGGGTCATCGGCAGTCATATCCGGGGCAAAAATAAAGAGGGCATGATGTTCCGTCATCATGCCCTCTAAGCTGGCTTCCATTTTCCGTGCGCTGAGTTGCGTCCTGCGAACGTCCGTTTTTCCTGTGCGCTTTACGAGGCCTTCCTTGCTATTCATTCCCTGAACAGGAGATCCACGTTGATCATTATGGACCCATGGCAAAATTTTGATATAGGAAAAATTCCTAAAAATTGTTAATTCACCGTTACAGCTTTAAACGTCAATCAATAAGTTAGGTTTGAATCTTATTTCATTGTTTCAGATCATTTACAGCGGTTTTTCTCCGAATTTACCGGATTTTCCAGAAGCGGCCAAAAACCTTTTGCACTGGCATGGACAGGTGCGCCCCGCTGCACATACACTAGGGTCCATTCTTGTCGGGGTGCCCGGACAGGCCTGCCACGCAACAGCGTGCGGCGGTCGGACGGGCTGAGATCAGACCCGTTGAACCTGACCCGGTTAGCACCGGCGTAGGAAATCGAGATGTCGGCACCAGTCTCTTTCCGTCGTTCTTCTGGTCGATCTCGCCCCGTCGCGGTTTTGCAGCAGGAGACGACCATGTCCAGCCAGCCCTGTCCCATTGCCCTGACGATTGCCGGATCCGATTCCGGCGGCGGTGCCGGTATTCAGGCCGATCTCAAGGCCTTTTCCGCTCTCGGCGCCTACGGCGCTTCGGTGATTGCGGCCCTGACGGCCCAAAATACCCGCGAAGTGCGCGCGATCCAGGATGTCCCCCCCGAATTCATCTGCAGTCAGATTCGCACAGTGTTCGACGATCTGGCCATCGGCGCCACCAAAATCGGCATGCTGGGCCGGGCGGAGGCGATTGCGGTCGTGGCCGACGAACTGTCCGCTTATGGTGCGCGCAATATCGTACTCGACCCGGTGATGGTGGCGAAAAGCGGCGACAAGCTGCTGGCTGACAGTGCCATCGAGAGCCTGCGAAGCCGCCTGCTGCCAATGGCGTCGGTGGTAACGCCCAATCTGCCGGAAGCTGCGGTACTGCTCGGCATCGACGAACCCGCAACCGAAGGGCAGATGCTCGATGCCGCCCGGGCGTTGCTGGCACTGGGGCCTGGTGCGGTTCTGCTCAAGGGCGGCCATCTCGAGGGCAGTCAGAGCGCGGATCTATATTGCGACGGCGTGCGTGAAATCTGGCTGCCGGCGCCGCGTATCGCCACGCGCAATACCCACGGCACCGGTTGCACGCTGTCGTCGGCCATCGCCGCGGGCCTGGCGCGCGGGCTCGATACCGAAACCGCCATTCGCGATGCCAAGATCTACATCAGCGCCGCAATCGAAGCGGCGGACCGGCTCGAGATCGGCTCGGGCCACGGTCCGGTGCATCACTTCCACCGCTGGTGGTAAGCCGGTGCCCGCGGTTTGTATTCGCAATGCCAGTCTGGCCTGGCAGGGGCGCAGTCTTTTCAGCGACCTGGACCTCGATTTGCCCGCCGGCCAGTGGACCTGTCTGCTCGGTCAGTCCGGCGTCGGCAAGAGCTCGTTGTTGCGCCTGCTGGCAGGCCTCACCGAGGGGATGCAGGCGCGCGCTCGCATCGAAACCGACGACGGCCGGCCACTGACGGGCAGAATCGCCTGGATGGCACAGCAGGATCTGCTGCTGCCCTGGCTCTGTGTGCTCGACAATGTGCTGCTCGGGCCCCGGCTGCGCCAGGGCCGGCCTGCCTGCGAACAGCGTGAACAGGCGCGTTACCTGCTCAGTCAGGTCGGCCTGTCCGGTCTGGAAGCGCGTTTTCCGGCTGCGCTGTCCGGCGGCCAGCGGCAGCGTGTGGCGCTGGCGCGGATGCTGATGGAAGACAAGCCGCTGGTGCTGATGGACGAGCCGTTCTCTGCGCTCGATGCGGTAACGCGGCTGCGGCTGCAGGACCTGGCGGCGCACCTGCTGGCGGACCGTACCGTGCTGCTGATTACCCACGATCCGCTGGAAGCGCTGCGGCTGGGGCACCGGGTGCTGGTGTTGCAGGGACATCCGGCGCGGCTCACCGATCCGATCGTACCGGCCGGAGCGACGCCCAGGGCGGTTGACCAGCCACAGGTACTGGCGCTGCAGGGACAGTTGCTGCGTCAACTGACCGAGGCGCCGGCATGAGCGTCTTGCGTGGCCTCGGTGTCGCCGCCGGTCTCTGTGCGATCTGGCAACTGCTGGTCTGGGTCACCGCGGCGCCGAAGTTCATTCTGCCGGGGCCGCTGCTGGTGCTCGATGCGCTGGGAAGCAACAGCGGGCTGCTGCTCGAGCATGCCGGCGTCACCCTGGCGGAGATTCTGCTCGGGCTGCTGTTCGGCGTGCTGCTGGGGCTCGGCAGTGCCCTGACGCTGATCTGGTTTCGTCGGCTGCGTCCCTGGCTGTTGCCGGTGCTGGTGGTGAGTCAGTCGATTCCGGTGTTCGCGCTGGCGCCTGTGTTGATGCTCTGGCTCGGCTACGGCATGGCGTCGAAGGTGGCGATGGCGACACTGATCATCTACTTCCCGGTGACTGCGGCCTGTTACGACGGTCTGCGCCATACCTCGAGCGGCTGGCTCGAGCTCGCGCGCACGCTTGGCGCCGACAGACGCAGCCTGCTGCTGCAGATCCGCCTGCCCGCGGCGCTGCCGGCGCTGGGGTCGGGGTTGCGGGTCGCTGCCTCCGTGGCGCCGATCGGTGCCGTGGTCGGCGAGTGGGTTGGATCCTCCACCGGCCTTGGCTACCTGATGCTGCACGCCAACGCGCGCATGCAGGTGGACCTGATGTTCGCCGCGCTGCTGGTGCTCGCGGTGATGGCGGTCGGCCTTTATTTCCTCATCGACCGGCTGCTGAAGCGGCTGATGCCCTGGCAGCCGGAAACCCTGTTCGACAACGATAACGACAAGGAATCGCTTGCATGAAAACGCTGAAATCCAAGCTGGCCGGCGTACTGGCCGGCACGCTGCTGAGCGCCAATGCCCTGGCTGCGGACAAGGTCACGCTGCTGCTTGACTGGTTCATCAACCCCGACCACGGTCCGCTGATCATCGCCCAGCAGAAGGGGTACTTCGCCGAGCAGGATCTCGAGGTCGAGATGCAGGAGCCGGCCGATCCGTCGATGCCGCCAAAGCTGGTGGCCGCGGGCAAGGCGGATATGGCGGTGTCCTATCAGCCGCAGCTGCACGTTCAGGTCGATCAGGGTCTGCCGCTGACCCGGGTCGGCACCCTGGTGGCGACGCCGCTGAACTCGCTGGTGGTGCTCGAGAGCAGCGGTATCGAGTCGGTCAAGGATCTCGAGGGCAAGAAGGTCGGCTACTCGGTCGGTGGTTTCGAGGACACGCTGCTCAAGGCCATGCTCGGACAGCAGAACCTGACGCTCGAGGATGTCGAACTGGTCAACGTCAACTGGTCGCTGTCGCCGTCGCTGATCGCCGGCAAGGTCGATGCGGTTATCGGCGCCTTCCGCAACTTCGAGCTCAATCAGCTCGATATCGAAGGGCACCCCGCGCGCGCCTTCTACGTCGAGGAGCAGGGCGTGCCGGCCTACGACGAACTGGTGCTGGTGGTGAACAACGCAGAACGCGAAAACCCCAAGTACGGCCGTTTCATGACGGCGCTTGAGAAGGCGACCCAGTACATCGTCAATCACCCGGACGAGGCCTGGGAAAGCTTCAAGGGCTACAAGAAGGATCTGGACAGCGAACTGAACCGGCGCGCCTGGGCCGATACCCTGAGCCGTTTCGCGTTGCGCCCGGCGGCGCTGGATGAGGCGCGATACCAGCGTGTCGGTGCCTTCATGCAGGCCCAGGGGCTGACCAAAACCAACCCGGACGTGGCGAGCTATGCCATCGCGCCGAAGTAAGGAGGACGCGATGACCCTATTCGAACGGCTCAAGGTTGCGGCCCGGCCCGACTGGGATGCCTACATTCAGCATGACTTCGTCCGCGGCCTGGGCGACGGCAGTCTGGACAAGGCCTCTTTCCAGCACTATCTGAAGCAGGATTATCTGTTTCTGCTGCAGTTCAGCCGCGCCTGGGGACTGGCGGTGTACAAGAGCCGCACGCTGGAGCAGATGCGTTACGCCCAGCAGGGCATCAACGCCATGCTGGATACCGAGATTGGCCTGCACGTGCAGTACTGCGCCGACTGGGGTATTAGCGAACAGGACCTGCAGCGCCTGCCCGAAGCCGCGGCGACCGTCGCCTATACCCGTTACGTGCTGGACTGCGGCCTGGCCGGCGATCTTGCCGACCTGCACGCGGCACTGGCGCCCTGCATCGTCGGTTACGCCGAGGTCGCCAACTGGCTCATGTCACAGTCGTGGACCCGTCTCGACGGCAACCCCTACCGCAGCTGGATCGAGATGTACGCCAGTGACGAGTACCAGGCAGTGGCCGCGGCCGAGGTCGAGCTGCTCGAGCAGCTGTGCCGCGATCTGCCACAGAGCCGGCTCGAGGAGCTGGCCGGAATCTTCCGAACCGCGACCCGGATGGAAGGGGCGTTCTGGCAGATGGGGCTCGACCTGAGCTCCTGATTCACAGCTGAGCACCCGATAACCCGAGTTTTCCCCCGCCCCCTGCCTTTTTCGGCGGGTTGGGGATCCTTTGGCCAGAACAGGCGATTTTTCCCTTGTCGACAGGATGTCGGCGTCATTCAGAGCAAAACAAGAGCCAATCAAGAGGACAGCAACAATGACAGAGCAGCACAGGCCCTTCAGTCGTGGTCCGGTTGCCGATACCGCATCGGTGCAGCCGTTTCCCAAGTCACGCAAGGTCTATGTCGAGGGCAGCCGCCCCGATATCCGTGTGCCGATGCGTGAAATCAGTCTCGACGAAACGCCCACCGGTTTTGGCGGCGAGAAGAACGAGCCGCTTTATGTCTATGATACCTCCGGTCCCTACACCGATCCGGCAGCCAGCATCGATGTACGCAAGGGGCTGGCTCCGCTGCGCCAGGCCTGGATCGAGGAGCGCGACGATACCGAGCTGCTTGATGGCCTTTCCAGCGACTACGGCCGTCAGCGCGAAGCCGATCCGAGTCTCGATGCGCTGCGTTTCGAGCTGACCCGCAAGCCGCGCCGGGCACGCCCCCTGAAAGATGGCCGGTCAGGCAATGTCACCCAGCTGCACTATGCACGCGCAGGCATCATCACGCCGGAGATGGAGTTCATCGCCATTCGCGAAAACATGAAGCTGGCCAAGGCCCGTGCCGAGGGCAGCAGCGTCGCCCGGCAGCACCCGGGGCAGAGTTTCGGCGCGCGCCTACCGGACCAGATCACCCCGGACTTCGTGCGCCGGGAGGTGGCCGAAGGGCGTGCCATCATCCCGTGCAATATCAATCACCCGGAACTCGAGCCGATGATCATCGGCCGCAACTTCCTGGTGAAGATCAACGGCAATATCGGCAACTCCGCGGTCACCTCGTCGATCGAGGAAGAGGTCGACAAGATGACCTGGGGCACCCGCTGGGGCGCCGACACCATCATGGACCTCTCGACCGGCAAGAACATCCACGAGACCCGCGAGTGGATCCTGCGCAACTCGCCGGTGCCGGTCGGCACCGTGCCGATCTACCAGGCGCTGGAGAAGGTCAATGGCGTTGCCGAGGATCTGACCTGGGAGGTGTTCCGCGACACCCTGATCGAACAGGCCGAGCAGGGCGTCGACTACTTCACCATTCATGCCGGCGTCCGGCTGGCGTACGTGCCGCTGACCGCCAAGCGCATGACCGGCATCGTCTCCCGCGGTGGCTCGATCATGGCGAAATGGTGCCTGGCGCACCACAGGGAGAACTTCCTCTACACCCATTTCGAGGAAATCTGCGAGATCTGCAAGGCCTACGATGTCGCCTTCTCGCTCGGCGACGGCCTGCGTCCGGGCTCGGTCTACGACGCCAACGACGAGGCCCAGTTCGCCGAGCTTGAAACCCTGGGCGAGCTCACCAGGATTGCCTGGAAACATGACGTGCAGGTAATGATCGAGGGCCCCGGTCACGTGCCGATGCACATGATCAAGGAGAACATGGACAAGCAGCTTCAGGAATGCGACGAGGCGCCGTTCTACACCCTGGGGCCGTTGACCACCGACATTGCCCCAGGCTACGACCACATCACCTCCGGTATCGGCGCGGCGATGATCGGCTGGTACGGCTGCGCCATGCTCTGCTACGTGACGCCGAAGGAGCACCTGGGGCTGCCCAACAAGGACGACGTCAAGACCGGCATCATCACCTACAAGATCGCCGCCCATGCCGCGGATCTCGCCAAGGGGCATCCGGGCGCGCAGATCCGTGACAACGCCATGTCCAAGGCGCGTTTCGAGTTCCGCTGGGAAGACCAGTTCAACATCGGTCTGGATCCGGATACCGCCCGCGCCTACCACGACGAGACGTTGCCGAAGGAGTCGGCCAAGGTGGCGCACTTCTGCTCGATGTGCGGCCCCAAATTCTGCTCGATGAAGATCAGTCAGGAGGTGCGCGAGCTGGACGACAGTCAGATCGCCGCGATCAACCTCGAGGCGGAAGCCGGCATGCAGCAGAAATCGGAGGAGTTCCGCGAAAGCGGCGCCGAGATCTACCACAGGGTGTGATGGACGGGTGAGTGGTAAGTCGTGAGCGGTAGGGCACAGGGACGCGCCCTTCGGTAGGAACGACGCCCTCGTCGCGAATCCCTCCAGCGCTGCTGGCCGATCCGAACGGCGGGGGAGTGAGCCGCTGAAGGGCGGTCGGGCACGGTCGCACGACCGGGGGCTACACTTGAGCCATCGGTATAGGTGAACGGAGCTTGGCGTATGAAAAATCTGATCATCGGCCTGCTGCTCGGCGCGATGCTGGGCGTAACGGCCGGTTTCGCGCTCGGCATCGTCGCGTTCCCGTACCTGTTCCCGCCGGCGCCGGTCAACGAGCAGCTGACCGGTCTCGTCACCGGCGCGCGGGTCGCGGCCGGGCGCTTCATACACGCCGATCCGAAGGACCCGCTCCACCATGGTCGGGGCGGCGTCCAGGTCTACCAAAACCTGGTGCACCTGGAGTCCGACTTCGAGGTCGGGCCGGGGCCCAAGTACCACCTCTATCTCGTGCCCGACGCCGACGTCGGGCCCGACACCGCGGTCGACGAGACGATGTTCGTCGACCTGGGGCGGCTGAAGGCGTTCAGCGGCAGCCAGAACTACCCGGTGCCCCCCGGAACGGACCTCGCCGATTATGGCAGCGTTGTGGTCTGGTGCGAGCAGTTCGGCGTGCTGATCTCACCCGCGCGACTGGTCGCCGATACGCCGCCCTGACCCGGGCGGGTGGTTGGAGGCTGGTCCGAGTGGGGGCGTTCAGGGTTTCTGACAGCCTCCATGGTCAGGTCGGATACGGCAAGCACGAACGGGACCCGTGGGAAGCGGCGTCAGCCACGAACAACCCATGATACCCGCTCGCGGTAGGTGCCGCTCCCGCCATCCATCCCCGCGTCACTCCGCAATCCAGTCGGCGAATGCCGGGGAGGTGCTGGCGTGGTCCAGTTTGATCTCGTAGGTTTCGCCGTCGTCGGTATAGGTCATGCGGGTGAGCTGATAGCCGTCGGTCTCGCTGAACCAGATGCGGGTGTCGTCGGCGCCGTCGTCTTTCACCAGCCGCATCGCTTCGACGCCTTCGCCATTCAGCGTCAGCACATCCTGGCCTTCGACTTTGAAGGAATACTGTTTGAGCTTGGTGCGGCGTAGAAAATGGTAGCTATAGCTGCCGCGCTTGCGGGCGATATCGTGCTGCATGCGCAACTGGTACAGCAGCGGGTCCAGGGTGTCGGGCTCGATGCTGATCTGCTTTTTCCCATCGCCGTCACTGTAGGTTGCCTTGCCTGCAGATTCGTCGAACTTCAGCTCGTAGCCTTTGCTCAGGCCGAAGATTTTCTGCCGGTAGCTGTACTCCAGAGGCGTCCACTTGCCGCGGGAGTCGCGGGTGAAGGTGCTGCTTTCCTCGATACGGGCCAGCGCGCTGTCGGCGATGGACTCGAAGCGATAGCGCTGATTGCCCAGCGGTGTCAGTGTGCGGGCAAGCTCCAGGTCGAAGCCCCGGTAGCGCGCCTCATAGTGGCTTTCCAGCAGCGGCTCGGAGGCCTGCAGCGCGGTTGGCAGCATCAGCGGCATTAATAGCCAGAGTCTGGTTGGGCGGTGCATTTCTCTCTCCCTGTTTGCAGGTTGTGACCGGCTGAGCCGTGAACATGGTCAGGGCCAGTTCACAGTCTAACGAGCTTTGGGCAGGCCCACTTTACAGCACATGAACGGGTAACCGGGAGTGACCCGGTTCGAGTCGACAACTGTATCTGTAATGCGACAGTAGGTTTTTATAATAAATCCTTCTAAAAGCGCTGCCGAGCGACTGCTATAGTGTCGGTGAGTGCCGGATCCCGGATCCGGCTACGGTAACGATTGAGTTACGGTATAGCTTTCTACAAAGATCCTCTCTCGATAACGGCAAAATCCGAGTAATCGGGTGGCGCAAAGTTTCGGATCCCAGTAGCGGATGGCCGGACCACCGAAAGAGAGTGAACCATCACGAGCCGTTGGCCCGAGGATCTTTCGAACAGGGTGTTTCGAAGGGCATTCGGGTATCGGCTTTCTCCCGATACCGGCAGCGTCGATACGCTGCACCTTCCGAACGCTTCGTTCC
The DNA here is from genome assembly GCF_014645375.1 of Marinobacterium nitratireducens. Lineage (GTDB taxonomy): Bacteria > Pseudomonadota > Gammaproteobacteria > Pseudomonadales > Balneatricaceae > Marinobacterium_A > Marinobacterium_A nitratireducens. Next base: position 29,494 of record NZ_BMLT01000019.1, on the reverse strand, counting down.
GGTTGTTCTGGCGATGCCGTATTCCACCGGCCTGGTCTGCGCGGTTGTCGCATGCCGGGCGAGAGTCTGCAGGGAGAGACCGCTCCGACCTTGCTGGAGAGGCCGGTAGCTTGTCAGCCCGTCGCGACAGGGACGTCGCAATTTTAATGCTTCCGGTCGCACCCTGCTGCGTAGCGAATGCGAATGCGAAGGCAATGGACAGGGACGATCCATGAATTTTCTGACCCTAACACTTGGCCGGTTATCTGACTCCGTGCGCTCTCTGTGGGCGGAGCAGGGCGGGCTGCTTGCGGTCGCAGTCCTGCTGTTGCTGGTCGCATGTCTGCTGCTGTCCACGCTGAGTTACCGCCGGCGGCTTGAGCGCGGTGGCGAAGCGTTAAGGCTCGCCAACCGCCGGCTGTCGCTGGCGACGTCGGTGGCTGGCGTCGGTGTCTGGGAGTGGGTGCCGGACAAGAGCCGGCTGGACTGGAATCCGGTGATGTTTCGGCTGCACGGTGTGGTGCCGGAGAAGGATTTTTCGCTGCCGGACTGGAAAGCGCGGCTTTTGCCGGACGACCTGTCCGCATTCGAGGCTCTGATTGCCCGTCCCGGTGCCGAGGGGCGGGAGCTGGAACTTCGCGTACAGCGGCAGGATGACGGCGAGGTGCGGATCCTGAAAACCTCCTGTCAGTGGCAGTTGTGTGCCGCGGGCTGGCATCTTGTCGGCAGCCAGATCGATATTACCGAGGAGCAGGGCACCAAACGCAGGTTGTTTCGGGATGTCTACAGGGATGCGCTGACAGGGCTGCAGAACGCACGGGCACTGAATGAGCGTCTCGGACAGCAGATTGCCCGCCACGAAAGGCGGCGCGGACAACAGGCGCTGTTGTTCATCGATCTGGACGGCTTCAAGGCCGTCAACGATACCTGGGGGCATGACGCCGGCGACCGCCTGCTGCAGGGGGCCGCCAACCGCATGCGGCTGGCGCTGCGGCACGAGGATCAGGTGTTCCGGCTGGGCGGCGACGAATTCGTGGTACTGCTGCACGGCGCTTTCGAGGACACCGGCATACTCGAGCGGATTGCCGGCAAACTGATCGGTACCCTTTCGGAGCCCTACGACTGCGACGGGCACTGGTGCCGCGTATCGGCCAGCATCGGTATCGCCCGTGCCCCCGGCGATGCCCAGACGCCGGAGGCGCTTTTGAAGGCCGCGGACACGGCCATGTACCAGGCGAAGACAGGCGGCAAAAATCGCTTCTGCTTTTATACGGACGCTAGCCTTTGCGAGTCTGAATGTCAGAAAAATGTAAGCTGATTTTTTAAAAAAGTGCGTGACCTGCATCTTTTATCTTTGTATTCTGTCGCGGAACGGATACGGAATAAATCTGTTTGCGGTTAAGCTCGATCGAGCGCCAAGGAGTTTGGCATTCGGTGAAGTCCGGGCTGAAAATGACACGGGACTTTGAGGGATTATGATGAGCAAGCTGAATCTCTTCTATTGCCGCGTTCGCGGCGGAATAAACCGTTTCTTCCGTGATGAAGACGGCGCAAGCGGTATCGAATATGCGTTGATTGCTGTGATGGTGGCGGTTGTGCTAGCTGGCTTTATAGGAGCCGGAGGCATTGATGAAAAGATTGAGGCTGTCTTTAATTCGATCCAGACGGCGCTAACTTCGTTCTGATGGTTTTATTTTAAATTATTGATTTTTATAGCTTTCTTTGGCGTTTTGCTGTTGATTGCTGTCTTTGACTACAAGCACCAGCGAATACCGAACCTGGCAGTTGCCGGGTTAGTACTGATTTCCCTCTTGTCACTGATTATCCGAGGGGTCAGTCCGGCCGGTGAAGTGTTGGCTGCGCCTGATGTCGTTCGTTCGATTTTTCTGGTTCTGGTCATAACCTTGCCAGGGTACTGCAGGTGTGAACTGGGTGCTGGTGACATGAAGTTATTGCTAGCGCTTTGTATAGTTTTTCTTCCTGTCCAGATGCTAATAATCATTGCTGGCTCTTTTTTATCGACGTTTATATTCGGAAAAATAGCAAAAGTTGAAAAAGTCCCCTATGCGCCGTTTTTGATGATTTGCTCAATTATAATGGTTGCCGGAGATAAAGGATGGTAAATCCGTATAGCCAGCGAGGCGCAGCCGGAATTGAGTTTGTTCTGGTTTTTCCGGTTTTTTTTCTGATTTTTTACGCCATCGTAAATTACGGGCTGATTTTTTCCGCCAACCAGATGCTGCAGTATTCGGCCGAGGAAGGCCTGCGCAAATCGGTCTCTTTTGTCGATGAAAGCTGCTATTTCACCACGGCCGGCTGCGATACCGCTTCGGTGCGCAACGAGGTCGAGAGCGGGGTGCGCGCCAGCCTCGTGGAGCTGGCGCGCAATGCCAGCTCAACCAGCCTCGGCAGCTTCTTCGGCCAGCCGCTGGATGATGCCCTGCTGATCAGCACCACGGATACCGCCGGCGGCTGCTGCCGGGTCGAGCTGACCTGGAATTACGAAACCTATCCGTTTTTGCCGCCTTTGATGCTGCCGGTTCCGGATCAGCTGAGAACGGTGGCAAGCCTGGACCTCTGAAGGAGCCACACCATGCAGGTTCGCTTTCTCAGACTCTTCGCCATTCTGTTGTTCGGTCTGGCACTGGCGCTGGGGCTGTACAGCCTGCAGTTCGGTGATCAGCCGATGGCACCGCAGGCAGTCCCCCCGGCCGTGCAGGAACCGACCGAGGTGGTATGGGTTTTCGTCGGCGATCTGCCTGAAGGCACGGTGCTTGCCCCCGAGCAACTGGCGCAGAGTCGCGTTTTACAACGCAATGAGCCCGACCTGCAGGATGCCGAACCCTTCTACGGCCGGGTGCTGTCCCGACCGGTGCCAGCCGGCAGCCGGCTTCAAGCGTCGATGCTTGAACCGGAGCGGCCGTTGCATGATGCGCTCGAGCCGGGGTACCGGGCGCTTGCGATCAAGGTCGACGAGGTGACGGCGGTCGGTGGCCATCTGCGGACGGGCGACTGGGTCGACGTGCTTTTCTATCTCAAGGCGAACCGCGAGTCCGGTGACAGCAGTACCGCACGACGTCTGCTGAGCAATGTGCAGGTGCTGGCCTACGGCCCGGAGCTGATCGGCGATGACGAACAGGAGCGCCAGGAGCGATCCCGGTCGGTGGTGCTGGCGGTGCCGGACGAGCGGACCTCGGCGCTTTTGCTGGCGGAGAGCAGCGGCACGCTGAGGCTGTCGGTGGTCGGGCAGCAGGAAAAGCTGCGCGACGCCCGCGCCGATCAGAACCAGACCTATACCACGGCGTTGAAGACGCTGGTGGCGCAACCGGTGACGGCACCTCCGCCGCCACCGCCGCCCCGGGTGGTTCGGGCACGGCCCAGGGTCGAACTTTATCTTGGCGAAGAGAAGCAACTGGTCAGCACCCGCCGTTGAGCCGGTGCCGGTGGTACAGGGAGGTCCGATGCTGTTGCGAATCCTGATAGTGGCGCTGACGCTGGTTACGGTAGCGCCGGCTTCGGCGATGGAATACCGGTTGACGGTCGGCGGCCAGAAAACCATCGACCTCAATGGCCCTATCGATCGGGTAGCGGTGGGAGAGCCGGATGTCGCCGGCGTCCAGGTGCTGTCGAGCCGACAGTTGATGGTGACCGGCAAGGGCGCTGGGAAAACCAGCCTGCTGATCTGGGTGCGCGGCTGGTCGCAGCCGCGGGAGTACGAGCTACAGGTCTATCCCGACGCGGTGGCGGTCGACAATATACAGGTGCAGACCGATATCAAGGTGGTGGAGGTCAGCAAGCAGGCGTTAGAAGCGCTCGACGGCGGTTTCCTGTTTCGCAGGGTTACGGCGTCTGGCGATCGCGCACGTGCAGTCGGATTCAACCAACAACCCTTGAACGGCGTTAACGATCTAGTGTCTGGCTCTGGTCTGGGGATTATAAGAGACGGGGCCAACAGGTCGCTAAGTGCGACTATCAACGCCCTGGCCAGCAACGGCTTCGCCTATACCCTGGCCGAGCCCAGCCTGGTTTCGCTGTCCGGGCAGCCGGCGTTCTTTCTGGCCGGCGGTGAATTCCCCTTTCCCAAGAGCTCCGACGACGGCGATATCAGCGTCGATTTCAAGGAATTCGGCATACGGCTCAGCCTCACGCCGACGGTACTGCCGGGAGAGCGCATCCTGCTGAAGGTCGCGCCCGAGGTCAGCGAACTCAATTTCGTCGACGGCCTTCAGGCCGCCGGAGTTTCCGTGCCGGCGCTGCAGGTCCGGCGCACCGATACCACGGTTCAGCTTGGCGCCGGCGAGAGCTTTATCATCAGTGGCCTGGTCAGCCGCAATACGCTGAAGAACGTCGACAAGCTGCCGTTGCTCGGTGATATCCCGATTCTGGGCGCCTTTTTCCGTTCCACGCGTCTGGAGCGCAACGACAAGGAGTTGCTGATGATCGTGACGCCGTATCTGGTGCGGCCCTTTGCACGGGATGCCGAGCTGCCGCCGCTGCCCGGTGAGATCTATCGCGATTACGAGCCGGGCTTTGCCCGTCTGCTGTTCCTGGATCCGGCGCCCGGCACCCGGGCATCGATGCCACCGGGTATGGGGTTTGCCGGGGATACGCGCCCATGAAGCTGCTGGCCTACTGCCGTCATGGCGACCTGCGTGGGCGCATCGGCGAACAGGTGCCGGAGGGGATGTCGCTGGAGTGGCTGGCGCGACCGGACGATGCCGCTTCGCGGCTGCAGTCAAGCGATGTTCGGGGGCTGGTGCTGCTGGTCTCGGACTGGCCCGACAGCGAAGTTGCGGCCCTGATCCGGCTGTTCGCCCCCCGCCCCGTGGTGCTGGTCGATATGACGGATTCGGGGCACTGGCACGACGCCGAGCGACCGGCCTGCGTGCGGTTGACCGGACTGGATGAGCTGAAGGATCTGTTGCACCGGTTGTTCAGTCCCCAGGCCTATTCGCCGGCGCGAACCCTGGCGCTGCTGTCGGGCCGCAACGACTGCGATGGCGCGGTGGTGGCGATCTATGCCGCCTGGTCGCTGAAAAAGCGAGGCGCGGGCCGGGTACTGATTCTGGATCTTGCGATGCCGCAGACCGATGTTGCCGCCTATCTCGATGCGAGGCCCGGGGCGGGGTTGCTGGATCTGGTGGAAAACCGCCAGCGCCTGTCGCCCGGCTGGCTGCGGGAGCAGGGTCTCGAGGCGACAGCCGGCATCGACGTCGTTGGGCTCGGGAGCGACAGCGGACTTGGCCAGATCAGTGCCGAGGCGCTGAAGGCGACACTGGAACGGCTCGAAACCCATTACGATCATCTGCTGTTCAACCTTACCGGGGTGCAGCCGTCGCCGCTGCTCGACCTTATTGCGGCGCGCTGCGACCAGCACTGGCTGCTGGCGGATCAGAAACACCGCAGCCTGGCCGCGGCTGTCGATCTGGCCGCTCATCTGTTCGGCCAGGGCATCAGGCCCGGCGGTGTCAACCTGCTGCTGGCGCCCTGCCACCGCCACGTGCTGCCGGGCCGCGAGACCGTGCAGGCACAGATCCCGCTGCCCCTGCGCGGAGCCCTGCCCTGGTGCGCGCAACTGCTGACCCATATCAACGCGGGCACGTTGCTGCCGCCGCCCCAGGAACTGGCGCCACTGGCCGATGCCGTCGATCGGGCGCTGTGGCTGCGCGAGCCGGAGTCCTGGTGGCGCAGACTGACCCAGAGGACCGGTTGATGGACCTTTTCGGCGATTCCCTGGCGCTGCCCAGCCGGCAGCTGGACGTCCTTCACGATGAGGAACGGCTGAGCCTGAAGGCCAGCCTGCATCGGTACATTATCGAGCGGCTCGAGGAGGACGGGCTGATGTTCGAGATGGAGCGCGGCGAGCTGCACCCCCATGTGCTGGACTACGTCCGCGCCTATCTGGCAGAGCACGAAATCCACAGGAGCGAGCAGGATGCGGGCAGCCTAGTGGCGGAGTTGCTCGATGAAATGCTCGGTTTCGGTCCGTTGCAGGCACTGCTCGATGACCCCGGGGTGGACGATATCCTGATCAACGGTCCGCGCGATGTCTTCGTCGAGCGTCAGGGGCGCCTGGAGCGCGCGCCGCTGCGCTTCATCAACGACCATCACGTGCTCCGGGTGATCCGTCGCATGGTGGCGCCGCTGGGTCGCCGTATCGACGAGTCCAGCCCGATGGTTGACGCCCGCCTGCCGGACGGCAGCCGCATCAACGCCATTATCCCGCCGTTGTCGATCGACGGTCCCTGCCTGTCGGTGCGCAAGTTTCGCCATGACGCCCTCGCCATGGAGGACCTGATTCGCGGCGGCTCGCTGGACATGCAGATGAGCCGTTTCCTGGTGGAATCGGTGCGGCAGCGTTGCAACATCCTCATTAGCGGCTCCACCGGTTCCGGCAAAACCACGCTGCTCAATGTTCTCAGCCAGTACATCGGTCAGGGCGAGCGGGTGGTGACCATCGAGGACGCGGCCGAGCTGAAGCTGCGCAACGGTCATGTCGTGCGCCTCGAGACACGGCCGCCCAACAGCGAAGGCCATGGCGAGGTCAGCGCGCGTGACCTGCTCAAGAATGCCCTGCGTATGCGCCCGGACCGCATAATTCTCGGCGAGAGCCGCGGTGGCGAGGTGCTGGATATGCTGCAGGCGATGAATACCGGTCACGCCGGCTCGATGAGCACGGTGCACGCCAATTCGGCGCGGGATGCTCTGGTGCGCCTCGAGATGATGGTGACGTTGTCCGGCTTCGGCGCCACCGAGACCCTGGTCCGGCAGATCATCGCCACCTCCCTCGATCTGGTGGTGCATGTTTCGCGGCAGCCGGACGGTCGGCGTCTGGTCACGGATATCATCGAGGTTCAGGATGTCGCCGATGGCATGATCCGGACTCAGCCGCTGTTTGAATATGATGCCGAAGAGGAGGGCTTCACCGTCGTGGACGCGCCTTCGCCGGCGTTGCGCAGGAAGCAGGAGAGGAACCGCGCATGATGATGCTGGCGGCGGGCCTGGCACTGCTGGCGGCAATCTTGCTGTGGTTTGCCGGCCGTGGAGAGCCGCCGGCGAAAGCAGCCAGGCCGGGTGCACGACAGGGCCGGCAAGGGCCGGAGCTATTGTACCTGGTGCCGCGACCGCTGCTGGTGGCGCTGGTGTTGCTGGTCGTTGCGGGCTCGGGGATTGGTTATCGCGCCGCCGGCGTGCTGGCGGGCGCGGCCTGCGCGGGGCTGCTCAGTGCCGCTGCTGTGGGATTGCTGGCGCTGCGGCGGGCCTCGATCAAGCGGGCGCTGCTGGCGGAGTTGCCGGGCTTCGTCAACCAGATCGTGCGTCGCATGACGGTTGGCGCAAACCTGTCCCAGGCCGTTCAGCAGGCGGCCCTGCACGTCGAGGACCCGCTGCGGCAGGTATTGCAGCGGGCGTTGCAGCGGGCGCAGCTGGGTGACGAGCTGGCCGACGCCTTCCGTCACGAGGCGCGGCGGATCCACCTGCCCGAGCTGGATCTTGTCGCCACCGTGTTCAACATCAATCACCAGTACGGCGGCAGTATCGTTGCCGCGCTCGACAATCTGGTCAAGCTGCTGCAGCAGCGCGAGCGGGCTCAGCGTGAGCTGCGGGCGATGACCGGCGAAACGCGGTTTACCGCGCTGGTCCTCGGCGCCATGCCGCTGATGATGGCCGGTTACCTGATGCTGGTCAGTCCCGACTACCTGTTGCGGATGTGGAGCGATGACGGCGGACGTCAGTTGCTGCTGGCCGGCGCCGGCATGCAGGTAGCGGGCGTGCTGACGCTCTGGCGCATGATCAGGTCCATCTAGATGAGCGGGATGACGCTTCAGCAGTGGTTGATCCTGTCCAGCCTGGTGCTGGGTGCGGCGGGCATGACGCTGGTCTGGTGGGCAGGTGCCAGGCGTCTGCGCCGGCGCATCGAAACGCGGCTGGCCGAGTCGGTGCGCGAGCGCAGCGGTAGCGGCCGGCTGCTGGCCCAGGGGCAGGAGTTCTGGCGCAAGCGCCGTCGCCAGCGCGAGCCTCTGGCTGAACTTTCATTGCTGTTGCGTCAGGCTGGCCGCATCAGCAATCGCGAGCAGGTGCTGGCGCTGCTGCAGTTGGCGGCGTTCTGGCTGGTTGTGCAGCTTCTGGCGTTTTACTGGGGCTGGCAGCGCGACCTGGCGCTGCTGCAGCAACTGCTGCTGCAGGTCTTCGCCGCCGCTGGCGGGGCCTGGGCGCTGATACGCTGGCTGCGCTGGCAGGTGGCGGCGCGGGCGGCGCGCATCGACGAACAGCTGCTGCTGGTGTTGCAGATCATGCGCATCCTCTGGGAGGTCGGCATGTCTCTCGAAAGCATGCTGCGCACCCTTAGCCGTGAAATCGGGCCGCTGGCACCGGATGTGGAGCGGGAGCTGGGTGCGGTCAGGGCCAAGATCGAATCCGGCGAGACCCGCGAGCGGGCGCTCGGTGACGTGGCGCGCCTGTCGCAGTCGAATGGCTTCCAGGATCTGATGCTGCTGCTGACTCAGGTGTCCGAGACCGGCGGCGGCATGTCGGGCGCGCTCGCCGACCTGTCAGAGCTGTTGCAGGACCGGCGCCGTACCTGCCTGCATGAGCGGGTAAGCAAGCTGTCGGGCCGGATGTCGGCGGTGATGATGCTGCTGCTGTTCCCGGCGTTGTTGCTGGTGCTGGCCGGGCCTGGGTTTCTCGCCCTGGTCCAGGCGCTGCAGGGAGTGGGGTAGGAAAAATGAGAACACTGGGTTTGGCGACACTGATGCTGATGCTTGCAGGCTGCGGCGCCACGACGTCGCTGCATCCGCGCGAGGCGACAGCGCAGATAGCGGAGCCGCGACAACCGACGGGCTATTGCGGCGAGCCGATTGCCGCAAAGCTGGGCGTCAAACTGTCGATGGTGCGGCAGCAGCGTGCCAGGGGGCAACTGTACTCGGCGCTGGCCACGCTCGACGGCCTGCCGGCCGATACGCCGACGTACCGGCTACTGCGTGCAGACATCCTGCGCGATATGGGGCGTTTCGGCGAAGCCAGACCGCTCTATGAAAGGCTAGAGGGCAGCTGCCTGTCCGGTCAGGCACACCACGGGCTTGGTCGCATAGCGGCGCAGCAGCAGCAAACGGCAATGGCGCTGCGGCATCTGCGCATGGCGCGGGAACGGATCCCGACCGATGCCGATGTCCGCAACGATCTGGGGTTTCTGCTGCTGGCGACCGGACGCGACCGGGAAGCGAGGGATGAACTGACCACCGCGCTGGAGCTCGACAGTCGTCACGAGACGGCGGCGCGCAACCTCTGGTTTCTGCTGCTGAAGAACCGCGACGCCGCGGCGGCAAGGTCGCTGGAGCGCCGTTTCGGCTGGCCGGACGCCGAGCGGGACCTGTATCTGGCGGCGATCCCGCGTTTCAATCCCCTGACCTCTGGAGAATCGCATGATTAAGGAGCCTGCGAATAAGTTCCAATCAGACTGTGGCTTGCAGCGCGGGCCGGAATCGAGGCGCCGCTTCGACGGTATGCTGGTGGCCTGTCGAGAAGCGGTCCCTGTGCTTCCCGGCTTACTGCTGCTATCGCTGCTGGCGACCTCTGCCCTGGCGCAGGAGCCGGATGCCCGGCCCGTACCGGAAATCGGCGAGGACACGCGGCACTGGCTCGAACTTCAGCGCAGCGGCCGCCAGGCCACCGCCGCCAGCGACCGGCTGTCGCCCGGCGCTGCCCGCGAAGCCGAACGACGCATGGTCGAGAGCTTCGGCCATCCGGTTCCGGAATACTTCGTCGACAAGGCGTTCTCCGACGAATGAGGCATTGCCGGCAGCGCGGGGCCATCGGTCTCAGCGCGTTACTGCTGCTGCTGAGCGCGCTCCTGTTCGCGGCGTTCGCCATCGACAGCGCGCGTCTGTTCTTCGCGCAGCGCGAGCTGCAGACCCAGGCGGACCTGGCGGCGCTGGCCATGTCACGGGGCGGCTGCTACCTCGATGGTGTTACCGACCGGGACGGGCTCGAGGGGCTGGCGCTGGACAACCTGGCGCTGAACGGCTTCGACGCCAGTTCCGGCGAAGCCAGCTTCAGCTTCGGCGAGGCGGCAATCGCCGACAACCACTGGCAGCTGGCCGCCGGTGGCGATTATCAGCCGGCCGGCCGCGTCAGCCTGAGCCGTACGCTGCCCGCCAGCCTGTTGGCCGGGGGCCTCTGGGGCGGCGAGGTCGATCTTGGCGCGGCGGCAGCCGTATACAAGCGTATGGCGGTGGGTTTCGGGCTCGGTTCTGGCCTGCTCGATGTCGATCTCACCAATTCGCTGCTGGGCGCGTTGCTCGGCGGCAGCGTCAATGTGCTCAGCTACGAAGGCCTGGCGAGCGCCGGCCTGACCCTGGGCAGTCTGCTGGCGGCGGCGGATGCCGAGGGACTGTTGAACGTCGATCTCGAGGTTGGCACCCTGGACGAGGTACTGGCGACCGAGGTCGGGCTTGCGGACCTGCTGGCGGCAACCATTGTCGCACTCGATTCGCAGAGTCTGGCCGATGCCGACGTCCGGGCGGCCCTGGTGCAGCTGCAGGGCGCGGCCGCGACCGGTCTATCGCTGACCCTCTCCGATATGCTGGCGCTTGCCAGCGGCTCCAGTGGGGCGATGGAAGGGGAGATACAGCGCGCGGCGCTGGCGACCGAAGTCGACCTCTATGGGCTGGTGACCGGCGCCATCCTGGCCGCCAACCAGGGCCACTTTATCGAGATACCGGGGCTGGCCGCCGATCTTGGCGTTGCGGGCCTCGGCGTCGGGCTCACCATCGTCGAGCCGCCACGGTACACTTTCGGGCTGTTGCCCGCTGGCGTCGGCGACGACTGGATGGCCTCGGTCGAGACCGCGCAGATCGAGCTCGATATCAGGGCCACGCTGCTCGAGGGTGGACTGGACCTTGGTTTGATCTACCTGGACGTCGGCAGTCTGGGGATCCATGTCGACATTGCCAGGGCTGAATCTCGCCTGCTCGAGGCAGATGGGTGCAGCCTTGCGGACGCCGAAGTCCGGCTCGATTTCGAGACCCGGCCATCGGTGGCGAACCTGACAATAGGAGACGGCGGCGCCCCGGCTGATCCTTCGGATTTCGGCGACCCTTCTCAGCCGGTCAACCTGGCGGCCGGGGTGCGGCTGGCATTGGTGACGGTGCCGGTCGAGGTCAATGTCGCGGTCGAGGCGCCAGTCAGCAGTCAGCAGGCGGTCGGTCATACTGTCCTGCTGCCGCGGCAGCCGCTCCCCTATACGGAGGAGGGGGTCAGTGCGGGCCCTGGCGATACCCTCGACGATAGCCTGTCAGGACTGGAGCTCGACCTTTCGGTCGATGTTCTGGGGAGCACGCTGCTCGGGGCCGTGATCGGCGATGTGCTGGACCTTCTTACCGCTTCGCTGTTGCCGGCGGTCGGTGACCTGATCGCGCAACTGGCACTCGATGTCGTTGAACCGCTGCTGCGGGCGCTCGGCATCACCGTCGGCTACGCCGATGTGATCGTGGTCTCGGTCGAGTTCGACGGCAGCGGGCTGATCGAATAGCCATCGAAAGGGTGATACCCTGCGCGTCCCGAACGACACGGATTTCGAGAGACTGCGATGGCCGACCTGCTGTGGTGGCAATACGCCCTGATCGGGCTCACGTTTGTCTGGAGCGGTTTCGTGCGCTCCGGACTCGGTTTCGGCGGCGCGGTGCTGTCGTTGCCGTTTCTGCTGCTGATACTGGATCGGCCGCTGGTATTCCTGCCGATCATCGGAGTGCATCTTTTGGTGTTCTCCAGCTGGATCGCCTGGCGAGGGTATCGCAAGGTGGCGGGGGAGCGCTCCGCAAACGGCAATAACTCCGGCAATATCGATTGGACCTATCTCCGGCACTCGCTGAAGATCATGATCGTGCCAAAGCTGATCGGTGTCTTCGGGTTGCTGACTCTGCCGTCCGAGATCATGACCGGCGTCATTTTCGGCATCGTCATCGTCTACGCCACCGGCTACGTGCTTAACCGGCCGTTTCGCAGCAGCCATCCCTGGGTCGACAACCTTTTCCTGATGCTGGGCGGCTATGTCAGCGGCACCTCGCTGATCGGTGCGCCGCTGATCGTTGCGGTGTACGCCACTCATGTCGCGAAACATCAGCTGCGCGATACCCTGTTCGTGCTCTGGTTCATTCTCGTCGTGATCAAGATGACGTCCTTCCTGATTGCCGGGGTCGATCTGCAGCTGATTCATCACCTCTGGCTGCTGCCCTGCGCCCTGGTCGGTCATCTTGTCGGCGAGCGTTTTCACGCCTATCTCGTCAGGTCTGAAACGCCGCTGTTCTTCCGGGTGCTGGGCGCGGTGCTGATCCTGATCAGCTCGATCGGTATCCTGAAAGCCGTCGGGGTATTCTAGGCGCAAGGCGCAGGGGAGTACGGATACCATGGTGAACTGGATGAGGGAGCGGCGTACCCAAACTTACGGCACTTCCCCGCTGTAAATGGTTTGGCACGGTGCTGGCTTCGTTCGCCGCAGGGCGCGTCTCCTACGGGGCTGGGATAAGTGGGCGCGGCGTACCCAAACTCACGGGCACTTCCTCGCTGCGAATGGCCTGGACTGGCGCCGGTTTTATTCCCGGCCAGGCTCCAGCCGCACCAGCCTGCCCGGGCTCTCGTCTGTCAGCAGGTAGACGTAGCCGTCTGGGCCGACATCGACATCGCGTATACGGCCGATTTCACCCTTGAGCAGCTGTTCTTCCGCCACCACTTCGCCGTTCTCCAGCACCAGCCGTGACAGCAGCTCGTACTTGAGCGCGCCGACCAGCAGGTTGCCCTGCCAACGGGGGAACCTGTCGCCGCGGTAAAAGGCAAGCCCCGAGGGAGCGATGGACGGATCCCAGTAGTACACCGGTTGCTCCATGCCCTCCCGGGCGGTGCCTTCGCCGATGCTGGTGCCGATACCGTAGTTGACGCCATAGGTGATCACCGGCCAGCCGTAGTTGAGCCCCGGCGCCAGCCGGTTGATCTCATCGCCGCCCTGGGGACCGTGCTCCAGGCCCCAGACGGTGGTGCCGTCGGCGTCCAGCGCCAGCCCCTGGACATTGCGATGGCCATAGCTGTAAATCTCCGGCAACACGCCGGCGCGACCGACGAAGGGGTTGCCGTCGGGTACCGAGCCATCGTCGCGCACGCGGATCACCGAGCCGTTGTGGTCGCCCAGGTCCTGCGCGCGGTCGCGATCGCCGCGCTCGCCCAGGCTGATGTAGAGCAGTCCGTCGCGGTCGAACAGCAGGCGGCCGCCGAAATGGCGGCCGCCGCCGGCCTTGGGGCTGGCCCGGAATATCACCCTGACATTTTCCAGCCGCTCGCCGCGCAGTTCGCCGCTGGCGACCTCGGTACCGTAATCTCCCAGCAGGCCCTCGCCGGCGGCATAGGCAAAGTAGAGTTGACGGTTGCGGGCGAAGTCCGGATGCAAGGCGATATCCAGCAGTCCGCCCTGACCCCTGACCGCGATATCGGGCAGCCCGGCTATCGGTGGCGACAGTTCGCCATCGGCGCTTAGACGCCTGAGCCGTCCGGGTCTCTCGCTGACCAGCATCGAGCCGTCCGGCAGAAACGCCATACCCCAGGGACGCTCCAGCTGATCGGTCAGGGTCACGACCCGCACCGTGCTGGTCGGCGCGGGCGGGGCATCGGTAATAGCGGCGAAGGCGGGAGCCGCAATCAGTGACAGAAGGAGTACGGGAAGCTGCACAGTGGTTCTCCTTGGGGCCGGTCAGAGAGTCTTGCAGTGTAGACAGCCGCCGGCCGGTCAGCCCGCGATCAGCTCGCGCCAGGCAAGCAGCACGTCGCGGAAGTCGTCGAGGCCGCAGCCGGCCTCGAGTTCATCGTCGTAAAAGTCGAGGTCCTCGAAATCGAACGCAAGAGTGTCGTCGTCGAGACTGTTGGCCCGCACCCGGGCCTCCTCGCGGTCGAGCTCGAGACAGAATTCCCTGCCTTCGAGGCGAAATTCGCGAAGCCTGCGAGCCTGCAGTCCCCCGACGGCGTCGAGCACCTGATTCAGCAGGGTCGCGTTCTCGCCGAGTTCTTCCGCGAGCCAGCGGCCGAAGGCTTCCTGTCCCATCGAAAATTCGGCGAAGCAGCGACCCAGTTCGTCGCGTCCCAAGGTGTAGTCCACTCTGTCGTTTCCTCGGTTCCGTTGCAGGGAGAATATTATCAGCCCGGCGGCTGAATAGATGAAGTTCCGGCTGCACGGGTCGCAGGCGTGCGCTGCGGGTTCTGAACTACGCTATGCAGGTGGATACGGAATTCCCGGGAGCGGCAGGATGTCGAAAGACCGGGATCAGACACATACAGAACCAAAGGTAGCCCGGCATGAATACCCTGGAAGAGGTGGATCTCTACTGCCCATACTGCGGCGAGCCGATCAGCGTACTGGTCGACTGCAGCGAAGCCCGGCAGCAGTACGTCGAGGATTGTCCGGTCTGCTGCAGCCCGATGCTGCTGACAGTCGAAGTCGACGATACCGGCGTGCCGATGGTCGAGGCGGAGCGAGAGAACGGCTGAGGTTCCGGGTGTCGGGATTGCCGAGGAGGCGTTCCCAGATGCAACTCAAGAACTCTGTGCTGCTCAACCCCGGGCTGTACATCGACGGCCGCTGGTGCGAGGCGCCGTCCACTTTCACGCTGCGCAACCCCGCCACGGGCGAGCCGCTGGCCGAAGTGGCCAGGGGCGGACGCGAAGAGACGGAACGTGCCATCGACGCCGCAGGGCGGGCCTTCGCGGGCTGGCGGCGAGAGCCGGCCGCCGAGCGCGCGCGCTGTCTGCGGCGCTGGAGCGAACTTATGCTCGAGAACCGCGATGACCTCGCCGCCATCATGACATCGGAGCAGGGCAAGCCGCTGGCGGAGGCGAAGGGGGAGGTTGCCTATGCGGCCAGTTTTCTCGAATGGTTCGGCGAAGAGGCGAAACGCGTTTACGGTGATATCATCCCAAGTCACAAGGCGGATGCCCGCATTCTGGTGACGAAGCAGCCGGTTGGCGTGGTCGGTGCCATCACGCCGTGGAATTTCCCGCTGGCGATGATCACCCGCAAGGCCGGCGCGGCGCTGGCGGCCGGATGCACCCTGGTGGCCAAGCCAGCAACCCAGACGCCGCTGTGCGCCAATGCCCTGGCGGTGCTGGCTGAGGAGGCGGGCATACCGGCCGGGGTGTTCAATGTCGTGGCCGGCGATACCCGGGCAATCGGCGAGGCACTGATGGCCTCGAAGGCGGTGCGCAAGATTTCCTTCACCGGGTCCACCGCGACCGGCAAGCTGCTGATGCGCCAGGCCGCCGATACGGTCAAGAAACTGTCGCTGGAGCTGGGCGGCAACGCGCCCTTTATCGTCTTCGACGATGCCGATCTGGAGGTCGCGGTAAAGGGCGCGATGGCATCGAAATACCGCAATACGGGCCAGACCTGCGTATGCGTCAACCGCTTCCTGGTGCAGGACGCCATCTATGATGATTTCACCGCGGCGCTGTCAAAAGCGGCATCCGGCCTCAAGGTAGCCGACGGCTTCGCAGAGGGCGCCGAGCAGGGGCCTCTGATCAATCAGGCAGCCCTCGAGAAGGTCGAGGAGCACGTCGCCGATGCGTTGCAGCACGGCGGTCGCCTGCTCTGCGGCGGCCAGCGCCACGAACTGGGCGGTACCTTCTATCAGCCGACCGTGATCGCCGATGCGAATCCGCAGATGCGCCTGGCGGCGGACGAAACCTTTGGCCCGGTCGCGGCATGCTTTCGCTTCAACACCGAACAGGAGGCGATCGAACTGGCGAACGCCACCGAATTTGGCCTCGCAGCCTATTTCTACGCCCGTGATCTTGGCCGGGTCTGGCGCGTCGCCGAAGCGCTGGAATCGGGTATTGTCGGCATCAACGAAGGCCTGATCTCGACCGAAGTGGCGCCGTTTGGCGGTGTCAAGGAGTCCGGGATGGGGCGCGAAGGCTCGAAATACGGCATCGACGATTATCTCGAGATCAAGTACATGCTGATGGGCGGATTGTAGGCATTGGTTTGTCCGGGCAGCGGCGCCTCGTCCTTCGCGACGAGGCGTCGCTGCTATGCTCGATCGAGCGCCAGGCGCAGGACCTTTTCAAAAACGGCGAGGTGCGCGTCGAGGCTGTGCTCTGCGGTATCGCTGATGAGCCGGCCACCGCTGTCTTCGATCGCGCCGATCAGCATCAGGTTGTCGGCCATATCGAAACGTTCGATGGTCATGCCGTCGCTGTCGATCTCGGCGTCCTCACCGGCGACCCTGTCGCTGTAGAGCCGGCCGTCCAGGCTGTAGCCCCAGACTGGTTTGCCGAGGGCCGCCATGTAACCGAGCTCGAAGGCGGTGCCGACATCCATGCTCGGGCCGCGAAACGGGGTCATGTTGGCGATGACAAGGTCGGCGCGTTGCATTAGTCCGATATTGGCGCGATAGATCGCAAGTCCGGCGTCATAAGGGGAGAGTTCTTGCAGATCGAGTTCGCTGTCGAGCGGGAATAGACCGGTGCAGCCGTAGCGGTCGCAGAGTGTGACCTTGGCGGCGCCGGCCTCACGGGCGTCGGGCCAAAAGACATCGGGGCCGGCGAGGTAGATGTGCAGGCCAGGCATATTCGCTTCCTTTCGTGGCTGGTGGCAGCCTCCATAATGCCCTGCTCGGCATGGCGATGCATCTTCCGGCGTCAGCCGGCAAGAAACCAGGGGTCTTCGCGGGCAGCGCGCTCACAGTCGCGCTGGGTTACGCTCAACTCCCCGGCTTCGTCCCGGGGCCGTTTCGCGGCAGATGATGTGTCGCGCGGGCGTTGCAGGTAGTCCAGCAGTCGTTGTAAAGCAGTGACGGTCATGGCGGCTTGCCTCCCATCCGGGTCGCGATTGTGCCGGGCGGCGGCCTCTGAGGTTCGGCCTCCCCGACGGATCCTTTTGCTTCCTCGCTAGACTGTTACGCGAGTCGGTGGTGACAGGATCACCTGACAGAGTATCGACGACGGAACTGAAACCGGCCTGAAAGCGTCTGCAGGCCCAGGCCGGCAGACGTACAGGGTCAGACCTGCCAGTGCGCGAAGCGCTGTTTCAGTCGGGTGAAGCGGTCGCTGGCGCGGGATTCAAGCAGCGAGCCGAGCAAAATCGCCGCCAGGCCGACCAGCGCGAGGCTGATCCAGCCTCCCAGGTCGAAGGCGCTCAGCAGCCGTCCGAACAGGTAGACCAACCCGGAGGCCGCGATCACCAGTCCGGCGCCGAGCAATGCCAGGCGACGCAGGTAATGGCCGGCCAGCGTGAGCAGCAAGCCGGCGACGAGGCACAGCAGGGCGTTGGCCAGGCTGTCGAACAGAAGGAGGTTGCCGCTGAAACCCAGCAGCAGAGCCGGCACCGCCAGCACTCGGTACAAGGCCGGCGCCATCTCGACCCGACGCGACAGCTCCAGCAGCAGGGCGGCGCAGGCGAGGCTGCCGGCGGGCAGCAGCAGCGGATCCGGCAGCAGTCTTTCCAGCAGGACCGCCACGCCAATCCCGATCAGGGGCGTCAGCAGACCGCTGCCGACTTCGAGAAAGCCGCGCAGGATCGATTGCCCCGGCAGCAGGAGACTGAGCTGACGGGCGGCGAGGAACAGACAGAGCAGCCCTGCGGTGAAGAGGAAAGCGTCGGCATCGTAGAGCCAGAGACTGCGGCCCAGCAGCACGCCCAGGGGCAAAAACTGCAGCAGGCGGGCGAGGATGCCGTCGGGTGTGCGGGCGCACAGATGCTGATCCCGGCTGCGCTCCGCGCGCCACAGCATCCACAGTGCCAGCGGCAGCGTCAGGCCGGCGACGGCCGTCGGATCCCGCAGCGGGATCAGCAGCACGGCGTTGCCGGCGAGATACTGCCAGCTAAGACGGCTGCTCAGCGGGCGCGCCAGTACGCGAAAACCCAGTATAACGACCGGCAGCAGCAACAGCGCCGACCCGCCAACGACTGCGGCAGTCAGCCCCGGCGCGCCCAGCTGCCAGGTTGCGATACCGGGATAGTTCAGAGCGGCAATGCCGGCTTCGGCATGAACGAAGGCGCCAAGAATGGCGAAGTTCGCCGGCACCGACACCAGGGCCAGGCTGGTCAGAAGGCGCGCGCCGCGCGGTTCCTGCAGCCAGTGGCCGCTGGCGAGTCCTGCGCCGCAGAGCAGCAGGGAGTGGCCCAGCAGCAGGCCGTAGCGCAGCAGGTCGCTGCTGCCCTGCCAGCCCTGCACCAGAAAACTGTACATTGCGACCAGCAGCGCAGTGGCGCCGGCCAGACGCAGCAACTGCGGCAGCCGCCGGCTCAGGGGTGTGGCGTTGCGGGTATCGGCGGTCCAGGCGTCCCGTGAGGTGCTCATTTGGCTTGCTCCCGGTTCAGCAGTTCATCGAGTTCGGCACGCAGTTCCGTATCCCGCTCCTGTCGCGCGAAGCTCTCCTCCAGCGCGTCGCCGCCGGCGGCCGTGCCGGCCCGAAGTTCCTGTTCGCCGAGCCGTGCGTCCCAGCGCTCGAAGCAGCTGTCCACCTCACGCAGCAGGTCGCTTTCCGGGGACTCGCCCGCGATCCGGGCGGCATTGCCGCACTGGCGTGCACGCATTTCGGTATAGCGCCGGGTGAGTTCCTCGAGACGGGCTTCGCCGTCATCGATATCGCGCGACAGGCGTGCGGCGAGGTCGCGACTGGCGACCTGATTGCGCGTCAACCTTTCGGCCTCGCGGCGCGAACGCTGGCGCCGCTCGAGACAGGCCAGCGCCCGCGCCTCGTCTTCCGCAGCACAGGCCCGGGCCCGTTCGCCCCAGTCTTCGGCTTCGCGGTGAAGTTTGTCGATGCGCGCGTCCAGCAGCTGCTCCTCTCGCTGCATCCGGTTGAGCCGGGCGCGGGCGCGGGCAATTTGCTGGCGCAATTCGCCGATACAGGTTTGTGCGACCGCCTCATGATCCTCGATCTCGCCGACGACCCCGTCCAGACGGGCGAACAGGGTGGCCGATAGCCGTTTCAGCAGCGACATGGTGCGGTACCTCCGGGTGATGGGTTCGACGCCATTGTTGGGCTGAATTACATATGAATAAACCAAATTGCGAAAAGCACTGCTATTCTCGTCCTGAGGTATAGGATATCGATACTTTTTTGGCGGGGATGCGATATGGCACAGACCCAGGCGATCGTCGCGACCCTGAAACGGGCGCTCAAGAGTCACGGGCTCACCTACGCCGATGTGGCGCGGGGGCTTGGCATGAGCGAGGCCAACGTCAAGCGCCTGTTCGCCTCCGAGCGTTTTACCCTGGCGCGTATCGAGGAGGTCTGTCGGCTGATGGAGATGGACCTGTCGGAGCTGTTTCAGCTCTACGAGGCGTCACGCAGTCGCATCGCGCAACTGACCGAGGATCAGGAGCGCGAGCTGGTAGCCGATCCACTGCTGCTGATGGTCGCGGTGTTCGTGCAGAACCACCTGGGTTTTGCCGATATTACCGGGCGTTACAACATCTCCGTGCCCGACTGCATCCGTTGCCTGGCCAAGCTCGACCGGCTGCGGATCATCGATCTGCTGCCGAACAACCGCATCAAGCTGCGTATCGACGAGCGCTTCAGCTGGCTTCCGGGCGGCCCCATCGAGCGCTTTTTCGAACGCGAGGTGCAGCAGCAGTTCCTCTGCGGCAGCTTCCGCCGCAGCGGCGGTACCCGGTTGTTCTTCAATGGCCTGCTGAGCGAACACTCGCGACAGCTCATCGCCCGGCGGCTCGAAGCCCTGGGGCACGAGATCGCCGACCTGCAGCGCCAGGACGCCGGCCGGCCGCCGCACGAGCGCCACAATACGGGCATTCTGCTGGCGCTAAGGGAATGGGAATTCGACGCATCGCAGCCGTTCTTGAAGCCGCGGTAGGTTGGGGAAAACGGGATCTACGGTTGCCCCGACAGCCGAAGGTGCGCGTTGCAACCAGGCGATCTGGAAGGCGATCGCTACGATGGATGCCGCGATGCCCCGGTGTGGCAGTTGCCGTCGAGATCCTCGCATTGCATCGCTTTACCTTCCTGCAAACCGCTCCATGCGTTTGCAGGATTTTGGCGGGGCGGCCTCCGCCATCCCAGGCGGTCATCCTACAATTCAGTATAAGCGCGAGGTAACCCACGTATCTGGATGTGGAGGACAGGGCAATGACAACAAGAGAAGTACCGCTGTATATCGACGGCAAGGCGGTGAGCTCCGAAAGCGGCAACTGGCATGAGGTGCGCAACCCGGCGACGCAGCAACTGGTGGCGCGGGTGCCCTTCGCGACGGCGGCGGAGGTGGAGCGGGCAGTGGCGAGCGCCAAGGCTGCCTTTTCCGGCTGGCGCCGGGTGCCGCTGGTACAGCGCATGCGAATCATGCTGCGGTTTCAGGCGTTGATCCGGGAAAACAGCGACCGGCTCGCAGCGCTGATCACCGAGGAGCACGGCAAGACGCTGCCCGATGCCGAAGGTGAGGTCGGGCGCGGGCTCGAGGTGGTGGAGCACGCCTGTTCGATCTGCTCGCTGCAGCTGGGCGAGATCGCCGAGAACGTCGCCGGTGGCGTCAATGTTTATACGTTGCACCAGCCGGTGGGCGTCGGGGCGGGCATCACCGCCTTCAACTTTCCGGTCATGCTGCCCTGTTTCATGTTCCCGCTGGCCGTCGCCTGCGGCAATACCTTTGTGCTCAAGCCGTCGGAGCAGGACCCGTCCTCGACGCTGTATCTGGTGGAGCTGGCGCACGAGGCGGGGCTGCCGCCCGGTGTGCTCAACGTCGTCCATGGTGGCCCCGAGGTTGCCGGGCGGCTATGCGATCATCCCGATATCAAGGCGCTGTCGTTCATCGGTTCGACCCGGGTCGGCAGCGACATTTACGAGCGCGCCAGCGCCGCCGGCAAAAGGGTGCAGGCGATGATGGGCGCCAAGAATCACTGCGTCGTCATGCCGGACGCCCATCGCAGCCAGGCGCTCGATCTGGTGCTGGGCTCGGCGTTCGGCGCCGCGGGTCAGCGCTGTATGGCCAACTCGGTGCTGGTGCTGGTGGGCGAGGCCCGCGACTGGCTGCCGGAGCTGGTCGAGCGTGCCCGTGGCCTCAGGGTCAATGCCGGTATCGATCGCGGCGCGGATCTGGGGCCGCTGGTATCACCGGCGGCAAAGGCCCGCGTGTGCGGGCTGATCGACGCCGGTGTCGCCGAGGGTGCTGCGCTGGAGCTCGACGGGCGCGATATCAGGGTGGAGGACTATCCACAGGGTAATTTCGTCGGGCCGACGGTCTTTTCCGGGGTCAGGTCGCAGATGCGTATCTACCGCGAGGAAATCTTCGGGCCGGTGCTGTCGGTGGTCGGCGTCGACAACCTCGACGAGGCCATCGCTTTTATAAACGACAACCCGAACGGCAATGGCACCGCGATCTTCACAAGTTCCGGTTGGGCCGCACGCCGCTTCGAAACTGAAATCGACGTCGGTCAGGTCGGCATCAATGTGCCGATTCCTGTGCCGGCAGCGTTTTTCAGCTTCACCGGCTCCCGGGCCTCGAAGCTTGGCGACCTGGGCCCCAACGGCAAGCAGGCGATTCAGTTCTGGACCCAGACCAAGACCGTCACCTCGCGCTGGTTCGAGCCCGAGCACGAGTCGACCGGGGTCAACAGCACCATCTCGCTCTGACCCGGCTTCAGGTTTTCAGCGGATGCCCCTCCGGCAACTGGCGCTCGATCCACAGCGCCAGTTTGTGCTTCATGTTGCGCTCGTTGTCCTGGCCCTTGGCCAGCGGCTGAATCAGGCCGTCATGGACCAGCAGACGGTACAGGGCGCGCACCTTTGCGCCGGCGCCGTCGGTCGGTTCGAACTCGCCGGCACCGCGCTTCTTCATGTACAACGCGCCGACGCGCAGTGCTTCGCGCACCAGTTCGGCTTCTTCCTTTTCCCGGCTCATGATGATCTCCGCGCTTTGCTGTGGTTAACCCGTTGCCGGTCTAAGCTTAGCGGGTGTCCGGAAAAGGAGCCTGGAGAAAAATGAGCTTTAGGCTGCGACGATCGAAATCGTTGCCGCGCGAGGTGAAGCGGGCGGCGCGCGATGAGCTCGAGCGTGTCATCGAGATGCTTGTCGAGCCTGTCCAGGACAGCGATGAGAGCATCCATCAGCTGCGTGTCGGCATGAAGCGAATGCGAGCCCTGCTGCGCCTGCTTCGGGACGTGCTGGGGGAGGAAACGTATCGTGCCGAGCAACAGCGCTGCAAGGCGCTGGCGGACGACTTTGCCGGCTTCCGCGACGCCGCGGTCGCTTCGGCGCTGCTGGACGAGCTGTTGTCCGGCCTGCCGGATCCCGATCTGCGAATCCGTATCAGGGCGGGGTTCCGCGGTTCCCCACAGGTAGCTGCCGCTGCGTCTCCAGGCCTGGACGAAGCCCTGCAGCGGTTGCGGCTGATGCGGCGCGCGGTACGGGAGTGGCCTTTGGATTCGCTGCGACGGCGGCAGCTCAAGGCCCGCCTTGGGCGCCAGTATCGCCGGGGCCTGCGGCTGTACGGCGATGTCGGTGAGGACACCGCCATGGCGCTGATGCACGAGTGGCGCAAGGAGGTGAAGCGTCTGCTCTATCAGCTGGAACTGATCAGACCGGAGGCCGGGCGCACCAAGGTCGAGCGCCGGCTCAAGAAGCTGGGTTCGGTGCTCGGAGACCTGCACGACCTGGATATGCTGGAGCTGCAGATCGAATCGCATCCGGAGCTGTTCTGGCTCGATGACCGGCTGGCGTTGCGGCGCCGGCTGCGCGAGAGACGCGCAGCTTTGCGTGAGCGGGCTCTGCGACTGGGGGGCGGGATCTTCGCCGGCTCGCCGGCGGTGTTTGCCCAAGGGCGTGTCGCAAAGTGGAAGGCTGGCCACTGATCGGTATACTCTGGGGCATTCCGACAGTTTCAGGTGCAAGATGAAATACAGCATTATACCGGTCACACCCTTTCAGCAGAACTGCACGCTTATCTGGTGCGAGAGCACCGGCAAGGCGGCGGTGGTCGATCCGGGCGGCGACCTCGACCGGATTCTCGCCCGCGTGCAGGAGCTGGGCTTGGAGCTGGAGAAGATCCTGCTGACCCACGCCCATATCGACCACGCCGGAGGCACTCACGAGCTGGCCACGCTCAGGAAGCTGCCGATCGAAGGGCCGCAGAAGGGCGATCTTTTCTGGATAGAAGGGTTGGCGCAGCAGGCCCAGATGTTCGGCTTCCCGCCGGTGGACGGATTCACGCCGGACCGCTGGCTCGAGGATGGCGACAGCGTTACGGTGGGCGAGCTGCGTCTGCAGGTGCTGCACTGTCCGGGGCATACCCCGGGCCATGTGGTTTTTTTCCATGACGAGAGCCGGCTGGCGCTGGTGGGCGATGTGCTGTTTCAGGGCTCCATCGGGCGTACCGACTTTCCCCGCGGCAATCACCAGCAACTGATCGACTCGATTCGAAACAAGCTGTTCCCGCTGGGTGATGATGTGGAGTTCATTCCCGGTCACGGACCCATGTCGACCTTTGGCGACGAGCGGCGCGACAATCCGTTTGTCTCCGACCGCCGCTATGGTTGATTGATTATATCTATCGTTAATATCTTTTAATTCAATTTCAGCTATAGGAAGCCTCTTTCTATACTGGAGTTCAGTTGAAACCCGTCATGTCATCCAAGGAGTGAGATCATGAGTATTAGCGCCATTAATATCGGAATCCCGGAAGCCGACCGCAAATCGATCGCCGAGGGACTGAGTCGACTGCTGGCGGACTCCTACACCCTGTACCTGCAGACCCACAACTTCCACTGGAACGTGACAGGCCCTCAGTTTCGCGAGCTGCACCTGATGTTCGAAGAGCACTACACGGAGCTTGCCGTTGCGGTCGACGATATCGCCGAGCGCATACGCACCCTGGGCGAGGTGGCGCCGGGTACCTACAAGGCCTATGCCGCACTGAGCTCGATTCGGGAAGTGGATGGTGTGCCTGACGCGAAGGAAATGGTTGCGCTGCTGACCAGCGGTCACGAGCAGGTGGTGCGTACCTGTCGCGAGGTGCTCAAGGTTGCCCAGGGGGCGGACGACGAGTCCACCGCATCGCTGGTGTCCGATCGCATGAGCATCCATGAGAAGACTGCCTGGATGCTTCGCAGTCTGGGCTGAACCTGCCTCTCTTGCAGCCTGAATCAGGCGTCACGCGGACGTGACGCCTCCTGCCTGGCGGCGTTGGATACGCCGCCGCTGACCAGAAAAGCTGTGACCTGCGCCGCAGGCACGTTCAGTGCTTTTACCCTGTCGCGCGGCACCACGATAAGGTTGCCGGCAAAGTTGTACGATTGCGGCAGATAGACCGCAACGTCGTCGTCCAGCCCGAAGTCGGTCAGCGACTCCTGGGTGACGAAGCCGATCAGCCGTACCGCGCCTCCCTCGTTGACCTCGACCAGCACCGGCTTGCTGAAGCTTTTCTGGTCGCCGAGAAAGGCCCGGAACAGGTCCTTCAGCGCGCTGTAGAGCATCTTGACCAGCGGAATGCGGTCGAGCAGGGCGTCTATGCGACCGAGCACGAAACTGCCCAGAAAATTCGACGCGATCAGGCCGGTCAGGATAATGACGGCGAAGGTGACGCCGATACCGGTCAGGGTCACCAGCCATCCCGCCTCGATGCCCGGATACACCAGGGCAAGCAGGGCGCCGACCGCCGAGAACAGAGTCTCGTTAAGTGCGGTGAAGATCAGGTAGACGAGGTAGATCGTCAGTACCGCCGGCAGTAACAGCAGCAGGCCCTGGAAGAATAACCGCGTTAGATATTTCATATTACCGTCCTGGTATTCGATATTGGGGCTGCAAACAGGGGAGCTGCGAGCCTGTGCGGCCCGGGTAACCTGCGAACAACTTCAGACTAGTGTCTACACTCTGAATAGATGATGTACAGCTCACGGAGAACCGCATGCAGCATATCGAATATCGCGGCTTTCGCATTACACCCAAGGTTCTGCCCACCGAAGCCCCCGGCACCTGGCTGCTGGAGCCCAAGATATACCATCAGGATCCGAAGGATACGATATTTCATAATGCCGGCGCCCTGTCGGGACAGATCGATTGCCGGATTGAGGCGCTCGATGAGGCCTCGGCCATGCAGTCCTGCGCCGCCTTCGCGCGGCAGCTGATCGACGACTATCTCGCATCCTGATAGCGCTTCAGGGTCGGTGCCCGCGCAGCAGATAGTCGCGTGACTGCATTTCGATAAGGCGGCTGCGGGTGCGTCGGAACTCGAATTCCAGACGGCCGCTGCGGTAAAGGGTATCGAGCGGGGCCCGAGTCGACAGGTAGAGCCGGACGTTGCGCTCGTAGAGCTCGTCGACGAAGCTGATGAAGCGGCGTGCCGGGTCATCCATCGCCGACCAGCGCACCTGGCGCTCGCCGGTCGCGCCTGAGCCGCGCTCCGAGTCTTCGGTGCCGCGCGCCTTGATCCATTCCCTGACCTCGCCATCGAACACCGGTACGTCGCCCAGCAGCAGGGTGTGGTAGCGCTGCGCCAGCCAGATATAGTCGAGCGCCGAGCGGGGACCTTCGCAAAGCGCGGCGAAATCGAACCAGGCGACGCCGGCACCGTGGCGGCGTGCCGGCACGGGCCGTCCGCAGATAGCGATAGCCCCTTGCTGCCCATCGATGCCAGCCTGTTGCCGGAACAGAATGCCCAGCCGGTCGTCGGCGGGATGCGGGAAAATGGTCTGCTCCCTGTCCAGGCGACGATGGCGATGATCCCGCCCGCCGTCCAGGTTGTGAACCTGCAGGTGCTCATGCAGCAGTCTTACGGTCGGGAAGAAACGGTCACGCTGCAGACCGTCCCGGTACAGCTCGTCCGGTGACTGATTGGACGTTGCCACCATTACCAGGCCGCGCTGGAAGAGGGCGGCCAGCAGCCGGCCGATCAGCATGGCGTCGGCGATGTCGGTGACCTGGAACTCGTCGAAGCAGAGTACCCGGTGCCGGCTGGCGATTTGCCGGGCAATCCGTTGCAGCGGGTCGGCGGTGCCGCTGAGTTCGGTCAGCTCCCGATGCACGCGTGCCATGAATCGATGGAAATGCAGCCGCAGCACGAGGCCTTCTGGCAGGCTGTCTTTGAACAGATCCATCAGCAATGTCTTGCCGCGGCCGACCGGTCCCCACAAATACAGGCCGGGGACTGGCTTGCGCCTGCGCCAGGGAGCCGTTCCGGCACGCAGCTCTGCGTGGAGTCGGTCGAGAGCCGCCAGGGCTCGTTGCTGCGCCGGGTCGGGTTCGAAGTCGGGACGCTGTTGCAGTGTCTGGTAGCGTTGCGAGGGAGTCATGGGCCGCGATGATAGCGGAAAAGGCGCTGCCGTGGACTATTTGTGCAGTTGCAGCGCGATCTGGTACAGCTGCGGGGGGCGCTTGCGTCCGCCGCTGACGTGCGCGAGCGACACAGGTTTCAGTGCGCGCCCGTCGCAACCGACCATGATGTCGCTGTAGCCCGCCAGCAGGTAGTCGACCGCCGTCACGCCCATGCAGGATGCCAGTACACGGTCGTGTGCGCTGGGACTGCCACCGCGCTGAATGTGCCCCAGGATACAGACCCGCGCCTCTTCGCCGAAAATACGCAGCTGCTCCGCGAGGCGGCCTGTGAGCCCGGGCTCAGGGCCTTCTGCGACAACTATGATGCCGCTGGAACCCTTGCCGGTTCTGCGGTTGTCGGCGAGGGTATAGCCAATGGATTCCACCGGAGTGGGGTACTCGGGAATCAGGATCATCTCGGCGCCGCAGGCGATGCCGACCTGAGTGGCGATGTATCCCGAGTTGCGGCCCATCACCTCCACCAGGAACAGACGCTCGTGGGACAGCGCCGTATCGCGAATGCGGTCGATCGCGCCGATCGCTGTGTTGACTGCGGTATCGAAGCCTATGCTGTCATCGGTGCCGGGAATGTCGTTGTCGATGCTGCCGGGCAGGCCGACGACAGGAATGCCGGTTTCGCGAGTAAAAAGGTGCGCGCCCGTCAGCGTGCCGTCGCCGCCGATGGTGATCAGTGCCTGAACCCCGTGCTCACGCAGGATGTCGGCGGCCTTTTGCCGGGTTTCGGCCTGGTAGAACGCCTCGCAGCGGTCGCTCTTCAGGATGGTACCGCCGCGCTGAATGATATTGCTTACCGAGGCCGACGACATCCGGCGCAGGTCACCGCTCAGCAGACCGCTGTAGCCCCGGTGCACGCCGTAGACCCGGATACCCCGGTTAAGAGCGGTACGGGCGACTGCACGTACCGCGGCATTCATTGCCGGGGCGTCGCCGCCGCTGGTGAGTACGCCGATGGCGTCGAAAGCGCGGACGACATCCAGTTCAGGCAGGCTGTACATGATCTAAGCTCTCCTGGTGACTTTGTTAGAACTATAGCTTCAGCCGCGCTGTAGCTGCGCTGCCCGCAGGAAGGCTCGAGTGTGCCAGCATCCTGTTAACGAAGGATTCAACCGTTATGACAGTGCCCTATGCCGACCGTATTGCCGATGCGGTGCTGGAAAAGTTCGCCGACTACAGAAATCGCTTCCAGACCATCACCGCTGCCGCTCAGCTGCGTTTCGAGAAAGCGGATTGGCACGCGATCCAACGCGCAAGCGCGGCCAGGATCGATCTCTACGAGGCCAATACCGAAGCCGCCGTCGAGGCTATCGTGGAGCAGCTGGGCGAGGTCGTCTATGACGCCACGCTCTGGCATGACGTCAAACGCCGCTATGCGCAGAAAATCCTCGCCCGCAACGATCCGGAGCTTGCCGAAACCTTTTACAACTCGATTTATCTGAAGGTGCTCAAGTACGGCACGCTGGACGATGCCCATATGTTCATCCGCTCCGACTATGAAGGGCGGGTGATCGCGACCGGGGACCGGCTGTGTCGCACCTACGACCTCGGGCGCGGGCTGGTGGCGCTGCTCGGACAGGTTCTGGATGACTTCGCCTTCGACATTCCGTGGGAAAACCGGCGCCGGGATATCCGTAATCTGGCGCGTTTCGCCCGCAGGCACCTGCCGCCGGCTCCGGAGACGGGCGTAAGCGCGAGCGTCGAGATCATTCGCAGCCGCTTTTTCCGCAACAAGGGGGCCTACATCGTCGGGCGGATCAACCTCGGCGAGCGTCGGGTGCCCTTTGTGCTTCCGGTGCTGAACAACGGCCAGGGGGCTGTCTACGTCGATACACTGATCGTGGCGGAGAACGATGTTTCGGTGATCTTCAGCTTCACGCGCTCCTACTTCATGGTGGATGTCAATTCGCCGTCCGAGTTCGTGGGCTTTCTGCATTCACTGATTCCGATGAAGTCGAAAGCGGAGCTGTACAGTTCGATTGGCCTCTACAAACAGGGAAAGGCCGAGTTCTACCGCAGTTTTCTCGATCAGCTGGATCAGTCGGACGACCAGTTCGTCATAGCCCCGGGTACAAGGGGCATGGTGATGACGGTGTTCACGCTGCCGTCCTTCCCGGTGGTGTTCAAGCTGATCAAGGATCGTTTCTCGTCGTCGAAGAACATCACCCGGGATCTGGTCAAGGACCGGTATCGCCTGGTCAAGCGTCACGACCGGGTAGGGCGCATGGCCGACACCCAGGAATTCACCAACTTCCTGTTCCCGCGCGAGCGCTTCAGTCCCGAACTGATCGAAGAACTGCAGCAGGTGGCGGCTTCGTCGATACAGCTCGACGACGACGTCATTACCATCAAGCATCTTTGGACCGAACGCCGTATGACGCCGTTGAATCTGTATATCGACGATGCACTGGCGCGCAAGGACGAAGAGGCGGTCTTTCACGCGATCAACGAATACGGCAAGGCGATCAAGCAACTGGCGGCGGCGAACATCTTTGCCGGAGATATGCTCTTCAAGAATTTCGGCGTTACGCGTCACAAGCGGGTGGTGTTCTACGACTACGACGAGATCATGTACCTGACGGACTGCAAGTTCCGGCGCATCCCCGAACCCCTGTACCCGGAGCAGGAAATGTCGGGTGAGCCCTGGTACTCGATCGGCGTCAACGATGTCTTCCCCGAAGAGTTCAGCATCCTGACCGCCTGCAACCCGCTGGTGCGCAGAATCTTCAATGAGCTTCATGGCGACCTTCTCGATGTGACGTTCTGGCAGGATATGCAGGAGCAGGTCCGTCACGGCGAAATTGTCGATGTGTTTCCTTACCGCAAGATCCAGCGATTTCCACGCGTATAACGGCAGGATGACAAAGCGATGAAAAAAGTTTCTGTTGGCTGTTGACTCGTTATCAATGCTGAGTAGAATACGCACCACTTCTCGCAGCGACGGTTCCTGGAACGGTCGAAAACGCGAAAAGGGTTTAGAAAATGAGCTTTAGAAAGTAAATTTTAATAAACCCTGGAGTTCCTCTTTTTAAAGTCACTTCGGTGACGAAAGTTAAAAAAAAGAGTTGACTTCGAAACTGGGCGCGATAAGATATGCGCCCGCTTGAGACGAAAGGCCAGTACATCGGTCTCGCTCAGCACGCTCTTTAACAAATTGATCAGGTAATTCGTGTGGGCGCTTGTCGGGATAGGGCAAACAAAAGC
>NZ_BMLT01000018.1 GCF_014645375.1 Marinobacterium nitratireducens | reverse complement strand
GTGTGGGGCTTCCCCATGTGAGAGTAGGTCATCGCCAAGCATTTATTCAGGAAAACCCCGGTCTCGATGAGGCCGGGGTTTTTCGCTTTGGGCCGGGTGCAGCTCCCGGGGAAGGTGCCGATGGCGGCTTAACCCATCCTACCCGATAGACTGCCGGCCTCAGGCAGCGGCGGGGCCTGACAGCGCCTTCCGCCCGTAGGAGTGGCGTACCCAAACTGACGGGCACTTCCCCGCCACGAACACAGGGTTGAGGATTACCGCCCGTCTGAACCCCCGTTCGCTGCGGGGGCACAGCTCCTACGCGTTTCGCTGCGGGCCTCAGTGCCTACCGGAGCATCCAGAATTCCTGATCGCCGCCCTTGTCGAGTTCGTCTATCCAGTACTGCACCTTGAACGGCGCACCGAGTTTATCCGGGGTAGGGGCGCCGGCGTTCTGGCTCACGCGGAAGCTGGCGTAGCAGCCGATTCGCTGGTTTTCGCCCGGCGTCACCGACAGGTGCCCGCTTCCGGTGCCGGTTGACGGGTCAAGCTGTCCCCAGATGGTCAGGGTCGGCTCGTTGCGGTAAATGCCGACGCCGCCATAAATCCAGGTATCGCCCTGTACCGGGAGTTGCTGGCTAAAGCGGCCGCCGGCGTCCAGGCCTGTATCGAATCTGACGACGGAGCTTCTGCCCAGCGTAACGTCCAGCCGCCCTGCGGATACCTCCAGCGTAATCAGATCCTGAAAACGCGCGCAGCGAACGCCGACGGCACCGGCCACGGCGCTGTGACTGATACGCTGACTGAAATCCTCCCGTATCAGCCCCTGCCAGGTGCCATCGGTGCCCGACGAAGCGGATCCCGCGGGAGGCTGGTACCAGTAGCGATCGGTGGCGCAGGCCGTCAGCAGTGGCAGAGCCATCATCAGGCCGGTAGCGAGTCTGGCTGTCATCGGCCATCTCCAGAGTTGGGAATCTCTGCCTCAGACTATAGCAGTGACCCGGAAGCGGGGTTCCGTTGCCGTACCCCTTAACGGAATTTCGCCACCAGTTCGCCGAGACGCTCGCCGATCAGGCCCAGATCTCCGGCCAGGCGCTGGTTGTGGCCGGCCTCTTTCGACGACTCGAAGGCCCGGTTGAGGTTTTCGTTCAGGGTGCTGGCGACCTGGGACGAAACGCTGGACTGCTCTTCGGTGGCCGCGGCGATCAGTGTACTGAGGTCGCGAACCCGGGCCATTGCCTGGCGGATCTGCTGTATCAGGCCGGATGTCTCTTGCGACTGTTCCACCGTGCGGTCGCTCAGTTCGCGCTGGCGCTCCATGCAGCAGGCAATTTGCGAGGTGGATTCGCCAAGCTGGGCCGTCAGGTGCCGTATGCGGTCGGCAGCGCCTGAGGTGCTGGCGGCGAGCGAGCGTACCTCGTCCGCTACGACGGCAAATCCGCGCCCGGCTTCACCGGCCCGGGCGGCCTCGATAGCGGCATTCAGGGCCAGCAGGTTGGTTTGCTGGGCAAATCCCTGAATCAGCGCGAGAATTTCCTCTATTGCGGCGGCGTCCTGTTGCAGCTGCCGCAGGCTGCGGTCGCCGGCTTCGACTTCTTCCGCCAGTTGTAGAATGCTGGCGCCGGCAAGCTCCATCTGGCGGGCACCCTCATCGCTTAGGGCCTGCGCCTCGAGGGTCGCCCGGCTGCTGCTGCTGGCGTGCTCGGCCACCTCCTGATAGGAAGAGGACAGCTGTTCCATCTGCACGGCGGATTGTTCGGATGACTCGCGCTGGGCATCGACGATGCGTTCCAGATTGCCGGCGCCCGAGGCCATCGTCTGGCCGAAGGCGTCGAGCTGTCCGGTTTCGCGGCGGATGCTGTTGATAAGCAGCTGGAAATAGCCCCGCATTTTATCGAGTGTTTGCTGCAGGCTGGTGATTTCGAGGATTCTGCTGTTCAGTTCGAGAGGTTGGGACAGGTCCCCGTCCGCCAGCTTTTCAATATAGACGCTGCTGGCGCTCAGATAGCCGGCAAGGCGGCGCAGCAGTAGACCGGTCAGGGTGCCGATAATGATGATCAGCAATACGCAGACGCCGATCAGCAGATAGACTCTGCCCTTGATTCGGTCGTACTGCTGCACCAGGGTGCTGTCCATTGCAGACAGTTCGGCCTGGAGGCTGTCGAGCTGTTGTTTGACCCTGTTGGCGGTATGATCTTTCTCCGTCAGCAGGCGGTCTGCTTGCTCCAGCTCGCGCTGATAGCGACTGTCCAGTGACTGCAGCTGATCGAGTATTTCATCGGCGGCTTCGATCTGCTGGCCTGCGTCGGCCTCGGCCCAACCGAGCATTGCCGCCACCGCATCGACCTTCGCTTCCTGCTCGCGATAGACGCCCAGGCGGGGCTGCGTCCGCAATTGCTTCAGGCTTAGTGACAGCCGTTGGTGCTGCTGCAGGATGTCGGTATTGCCCGTCTGCTGACCGAACTGCCGCTGCCGAACCAGCGAGAGCCCGTGCAGTTGTTGCTGTACGTCGGCAATGGCGCGGTAGTAGCGCTCACGGTCCGCTGCGGCAGCGTTGCCGGCATCGCTGACGTACTCGGTCAGGCGCCCCAGCTCCTGAGCCATTTCCCGCTCGTTATTGATCAGCAGGGTTTGCGGGTCGCTCAGTTTTCCTGCCGCGCGCAGTCTCGACATCGACTGTTCCGCGATCGTCGCCAGCTGATCACCGATGCGTTGACGAATCTCGCTATCGAGCAGTCGGGCTGTCGAGGTGCGTTCGGCCAGCGTCGTGAGATTGACCTCGACCTGTTGCAGCAGGGTGGCGTCTCCGCTGTGCAGGTACTGCCGCATCGGATCAAGCAGCTCAGACCGGCTGCTTTCTTTTAAAGCCTGATAATCCAGACTCGAGCGGAACGCGCTGTCGAGTTGCTGCAGTGACCAGAGCAGTGCGGCGCTGAACAGCACGACAATTAGCAGCAGGGCGAGGGTGGTGGCTCGGGTAAGATGGGTGATTTTCATGGCTGGTTGGCGCTTTGGGCGGCCCGGATTCGGGTTGGCTGAAGACAGAACAGGATAATTTAAGGGGTTATCTGTTACATATAAGTTACAGTGTCTTCGCCTTCACAGGTCGCGTGGACACTGGAGGGCCGATCGACTAAAATACCGCCGGTTTGCCCGAAGGAACGGTAAACGCATCCCAAATTCTTGAAAGCGAGGTAAAGTTTCGGTTTTACCTCGCTTTTTTGCACGTATACATATTCGAATCGGTCTGTTTGCAGCGCGAAACGCGGGGGAGGTTCACTTGACGAGACCAGCCATTTTGGCCCTTGAAGACGGCAGTATTTTCAGGGGGGTGGCAATTGGCGCAGAGGGGCAGTCCAGCGGCGAGGTGGTGTTCAACACCTCGATGACCGGCTATCAGGAAATTCTGACCGATCCGTCGTATTGCCGACAGATCGTGACCCTGACCTATCCCCATATCGGCAATGTCGGTACCAATGCCGAGGATGAAGAGTCAGCCAAGACCTGGGTCTCCGGTCTCGTGATCCGTGACCTGCCGTTGCTGGCCAGCAACTTCCGTAGCGAGCAGTCTCTGGAAGAGTACCTGAAGGCCAATAACATCGTCGGCATCGCCGATATCGACACACGCCGCCTGACCCGTATCCTCCGCGAGAAGGGCGCTCAGAACGGCTGCATCATGGCCGGTGAGATCGACGAGGAGAAGGCGCTGGCCGAGGCGCGTGCTTTCCCGGGCCTCAAGGGCATGGACCTGGCCAAGGTCGTCTCCGCGACGGACAGCTATGAATGGCGCTCCTCGACCTGGGAGCTGGGTGTCGGCCACCTCGAGCGTAATGACAGCGAGCTGCCGTTCCATGTCGTCGCCTACGACTTTGGCGTCAAGCGCAATATCCTGCGTATGCTGGTCGAGCGCGGCTGCCGTCTTACCGTGGTGCCGGCGCAGACCCCGGCAACCGAGGTCCTGGCGCTGAACCCCGACGGCGTGTTCCTCTCCAACGGTCCGGGCGACCCCGAGCCCTGCGACTACGCGATCGAGGCGATTCAGGAAATCTGCAAGACCGACCTGCCGGTGTTCGGCATCTGCCTGGGGCACCAGCTGCTGGCGCTCGCGTCCGGTGCCAAGACCGTGAAGATGAAGTTCGGCCACCATGGCGCCAACCACCCGGTGCAGGATCTGGACAGCAAGCACGTGATGATCACCAGCCAGAACCACGGCTTCGCGGTCGACGAGGAAAGCCTGCCGGAAAACGTCCGGGCGATTCACAAGTCGCTGTTCGACGGCTCGCTGCAGGGCATCGAGCGCACCGACCGTCCGGCCTTCAGCTTCCAGGGACACCCGGAAGCCAGCCCCGGTCCGCACGACGTCGCGCCGCTGTTCGATCGCTTCATCGAGCAGATGAAAGCGCGCCAGGGCGCCTGATCAGACAGCAGTAAGTAGTTACTAACAGATTCGACTGGTTTTTACCGATGCCAAAACGTACGGACATTCAAAGTATTCTGATTCTCGGCGCCGGCCCGATCGTGATCGGCCAGGCCTGTGAATTCGACTATTCCGGTGCTCAGGCCTGCAAGGCGCTGCGCGAAGAGGGTTACCGGGTCATTCTGGTCAACTCCAACCCGGCCACCATCATGACCGACCCGGCGATGGCGGACGCAACCTACATCGAGCCGATCAACTGGAAGACGGTTGCCAAGATCATCGAGAAGGAGCGCCCCGACGCGCTGCTGCCGACGATGGGCGGTCAGACCGCGCTGAACTGCGCCCTGGACCTCGACCGCGAGGGCGTGCTGGCGAAGTTCGGTGTCGAGATGATCGGCGCCACCCAGGATGCCATCGACAAGGCCGAAGACCGCGAACGCTTCGACCAGGCGATGAAGAAGATCGGCCTCGAGTGCCCGCGCGCGTCCATCGCCCACAGTATGGAAGAAGCGCTGCAGGTGCTGGACAGCATCGGCTTCCCGGCGATCATCCGTCCTTCGTTCACCATGGGCGGCTCCGGTGGCGGTATCGCCTACAACCGCGAAGAGTTCGTCGAGATCTGCGAACGCGGCCTGGATCTGTCGCCGACCAACGAGCTGCTGATCGACGAGTCGCTGATCGGCTGGAAGGAATACGAGATGGAGGTCGTTCGCGACAAGAACGACAACTGCATCATCATCTGCTCGATCGAGAACTTCGACGCCATGGGCGTGCACACCGGTGACTCCATCACCGTGGCGCCGGCGCAGACCCTGACCGACAAGGAATACCAGCGCATGCGCGATGCTTCTATCGCCGTACTGCGCGAGATCGGTGTCGAGACCGGTGGCTCCAACGTCCAGTTCGGTCTGGATCCGGAGACCGGCCGCATGGTCGTGATCGAGATGAACCCGCGTGTGTCGCGCTCCTCGGCGCTGGCTTCCAAAGCGACCGGTTTCCCGATCGCCAAGGTCGCGGCCAAACTGGCGGTGGGCTACACCCTCGACGAGCTGCAGAACGAAATTACCGGCGGTCGCACCCCGGCGTCGTTCGAGCCGTCGATCGACTATGTCGTTACCAAGGTACCGCGCTTCACCTTCGAGAAGTTCCCGCAGGCCAACGACCGCCTGACCACCCAGATGAAGTCGGTCGGTGAGGTCATGGCGATCGGCCGTACCCAGCAGGAGTCGCTGCAAAAGGCCCTGCGCGGTCTCGAAGTCGGGGCGACCGGTTTCGACGAGATCGTCGATCTGAACAGCGACGATGCACGCAGCGATATCATCCGTGAGCTCAAGCAGCCGGGCGCCGAGCGTATCTGGTACATCGGCGATGCCTTCCGTCTTGGCATGAGCCTCGAGGAAATCTACGAGCTGTCGGGCGTCGATCCCTGGTTCCTGGTGCAGATCGAAGACATCATCAAGGACGAACAGCGTGTCGCCGAGATGGCGCTGTCCGACCTTGGCAGGGATCAGGTTTTCCGCCTCAAGCGCAAAGGCTTCTCCGATGCCCGTCTGGCCAAGCTGCTGGGCGTCAGCGAGAAGCAGTTCCGCAAGCAGCGTCAGAGTCTGGGCGTGCGTCCGGTGTTCAAGCGCGTCGACACCTGCGCTGCCGAGTTCGCCACCGATACCGCCTACCTGTACTCCAGTTACGAGGAAGAGTGCGAAGCCGCTCCGTCGGATCGCGAGAAGATCATGGTCATCGGCGGCGGGCCGAACCGTATCGGTCAGGGCATCGAGTTCGACTACTGCTGCGTACACGCCGCCCTGGCGGCGCGTGAAGACGGCTACGAGACCATCATGGTCAACTGCAACCCGGAAACCGTCTCCACCGACTACGATACTTCCGACCGTCTGTACTTCGAGCCGATCACCCTCGAAGACGTGCTCGAGATCGTCAATGTCGAGCAGCCCAAGGGCGTGATCGTGCAGTACGGCGGTCAGACTCCGCTGAAACTGGCGGTGGCCCTGGAGCAGGCCGGCGTGCCGATCATCGGTACCAGCCCGGAAGCTATCGACCGCGCCGAAGACCGCGAACAGTTCCAGCAGATGCTCAAGCGTCTGGGCCTGAAACAACCGCAGAACGCCACCGTGCGCAGCCTCGAAGAGGCCGTTATCGAAGCGGAGCGCATCGGTTACCCGCTGGTCGTACGCCCGTCCTACGTGCTGGGCGGCCGTGCCATGGAGATCGTCTACAAGGAAGACGAACTGCGGCGCTACATGAACACGGCGGTGCAGGTGTCCAACGACGCCCCGGTGCTGCTCGATCACTTCCTCAATGCCGCCATCGAGGTGGACATCGATGCGGTATCCGACGGCAAGACCGTGGTGATCGGCGCCATCATGCAGCACATCGAGCAGGCCGGCGTCCATTCCGGCGACTCGGCGTGCTCGCTGCCGCCGTACAGCCTGGCGGCCGACGTTCAGGACGAGATGCGCGAGCAGGTCAAGAAAATGGCCATGGAGCTTGGTGTCGTCGGTCTGATGAACGTGCAGCTGGCCTACCAGGACGGTGAAGTCTACGTTATCGAGGTGAACCCGCGCGCCTCCCGTACCGTGCCGTTCGTCTCCAAGTGCATCGGCGTCTCGCTGGCCAAGATCGCGGCGCTGGTCATGACCGGCAGGACCCTCGAGGAGCTCGGTTTCACCGAGGAGATCGTGCCGAAGCACTTCAACGTCAAGGAAGCGGTGTTCCCGTTCAACAAGTTCCCCAGCGTCGACCCGATCCTCGGCCCGGAAATGAAGTCCACCGGCGAGGTGATGGGTGTTGGCGAAAGCTTCGGCGAAGCCTTCATGAAGGCCCAGATCGGTGCCGGCGAGAAGATGCCGAAGAAGGGCAAGGCATTCATTTCGGTCCGCGACGTCGACAAGCAGGGCGCGGTCAAGGTCGCCCGCGACCTGGTCGAACTCGGCTTCTCGCTGGTCGGCACCCGCGGCACCGTCAAGTTGCTCGGGGAGCATGGTGTCCCGGCCGTGGCGGTGAACAAGGTCATGGAAGGCCGGCCGAACATCGTCGACATGATCAAGAACGACGAAATCGTCTACGTAATCAACACCACTGAAGGCCGCAAGGCGATCGCCGACTCCGCCGAGATCCGTCGCAGCGCGCTGCAGCACAAGGTGCCCTACACCACGACTCTGGCCGGTGCCGAAGCCACCGCCATGGCGCTGCAGTTCGGCGAGGAGAAGACGGTTCGACGCCTTCAGGATTTGCATGCAGGTGAGGCAGTATGAAGCGAGTACCGATGACCGTGAACGGCGAGAAGGCTCTGCGCGCAGAGCTGGACCGCCTCAAGTCAGTCGATCGGCCGCGAGTGATCGCGTCAATCGCCGAGGCCCGTGAACACGGGGATCTGAAAGAGAACGCCGAGTACCACGCGGCGCGCGAGCAGCAGGGCTTCATCGAGGGCCGCATTCAGGAACTCGAAGGCAAGCTGTCGCAGTGCCAGGTCATCGATGTCACCAGCATCCCGCACTCGGGCAAGGTGATCTTCGGTACCACCGTGGTGATCGTCAACATCGATACCGATGAAGAGGTGCGCTACCAGATCGTCGGCGATGACGAAGCCGACATCAAGCACCGCAAGATCTCGGTCAATTCGCCGATCGCCCGCGCGCTGATCGGCAAGGAAGAGGGCGATATCGCCTGCGTCGCCACGCCGGGCGGCGAGATCGAGTACGAGATCTCCGAGGTGCTGCATCTCTGATGCATGGAGGGTCAGGTGCGGACGCACCTGACCCCTGCGCAGGTAAAAAAATACCGCCGGATGGCGGTATTTTTGTAATTGGCTGCAGTTGTCCTGCGAGCGCAGGAGGCTGCGGGGCTGCCGTGCCGGGTTTCGCGTTAGGCGTGAGCTGTGATGCGTAATCCGCTCAGCGCAGCAGGTTGGAAAGCTTCGGGTTCGGTTCCGCGGCCCTGCGGTAGATCAGTGCGATATTGCCGATCTCCTGTACCAGAGTGGCTTCGACGATGGCGCAGAGTTCCTGGATCAGCGCCCTCTTGACCTCGCGGTCGCCGACGACGAACTTGACCTTGATCAGCTCGTGATCATCGAGGGCGCGGTCGACTTCCAGCTGAATGTTTTCGGTCAGTCCCTTACCGGCGACGGTCACGATCGGGTTCAGCTTGTGGCCGATGGTCCGCATCTGCTTCTTTTGCTCGGGCGTCAGGCTCATACTAGAATACGTTGCCTCGTGATTGAGTGAGTCCGGTCGGCGCCCCGGCGCCGGTCCGCGATGAAAACAATCAGCCATTTTACCCGAGTTGCCGGAACCTGAGTAGCGCCCGGCCTCCCCATCCTGCTGGAATTCTACGTGGCAAGATCGAAAAGCAGCGGTCGCTGGTTAAAGGAACATTTTGACGACCGCTACGTCAAACAGTCGAAGTCCGATGGTCTGAGATCCCGGGCCAGTTACAAGCTGCAGGAGCTGAACGCGAAGGATCGGCTGTTCCGCCCGGGCATGACCGTGGTTGACCTCGGCGCTGCGCCCGGCGGTTGGTCGCAGGTCGCAAGTGAGCTGGTGGGAGACCACGGACGGGTAGTGGCGTCGGACATACTGGAGATGGATCCGTTGCCGGGCGTCGAGTTCGTGCAGGGCGACTTCACCGAAGAAGCGGTGCTCGAACGCATCCTGGCGGCGCTGGGGGATGCGCCGGCAGACCTTGTAATTTCGGACATGGCCCCCAATATGAGTGGTATGTCCTCGATCGATCAGCCGGCGGCCATGTACCTGGTCGAGCTGGCGCTGGATATGGCGCGCCAGGTGCTGAAACCTGGCGGCACCTTTCTGGTCAAGGTGTTCCAGGGCGAGGGGTTCGATGCCTATCTCGCTGAGATGCGGCAGAGCTTCGGCAAGGTCGTGACCCGCAAGCCGGATGCCTCTCGTGCCCGTTCACGTGAAGTGTACCTGCTCGGAACCGGCTTTAAACCCGTATAAGGCAGTGTTGGCGGGCCCTGGCCGGGTCCGCCGCTTGTAGTCAGGCCAGACAATCTGGTGTACTTTTGAGGCGCAATGTATGCGCTTAAGCGTCAACTGAGGGTAGTCCTTTGAATGATATGGCAAAGAATCTGGTCCTCTGGCTGGTTATTGCGGCGGTTCTGCTGACCGTCTTCAATAACTTCAATGCCGAGGGAGATTCACGCAGACTCACCTATTCCGACTTCGTCGCGGAGGTTCAGGCCGATCGTGTGTCCAAGGTCGTCATCGACGGCTACACCATCTACGGCCAGCGCGAAAACGGCGACCACTTCGAGACGATCCGCCCGGCGCTTCAGGACCCCAAGCTGGTTGACGATCTGCTGCAGCACAATGTCGTGATCGAAGGCAAGCAGCCGGAGCAGCAGAGCATCTGGACTCAGCTGCTGGTGGCGTCGTTCCCGATTCTGGTGATCATTGCCGTGTTCATGTTCTTCATGCGTCAGATGCAGGGCGGCGGCGGCGGCAAGGGTCCGATGTCGTTCGGCAAGTCCAAAGCGCGGATGATGAGCGAAGACCAGATAAAGACCACCTTCGAGGACGTCGCCGGCGTCGAGGAAGCGAAGGAAGAGGTCAAGGAACTGGTCGACTACCTGCGCGATCCCGGCAAGTTCCAGCGGCTGGGTGGCCATATTCCCCGTGGTGTGCTGATGTCCGGTAACCCCGGTACCGGTAAGACCCTGCTGGCGAAAGCCATCGCCGGCGAAGCCAAGGTGCCGTTCTTCAGCATTTCCGGTTCGGACTTCGTCGAGATGTTCGTCGGTGTCGGTGCGTCCCGTGTACGTGACATGTTCGAACAGGCGAAAAAGAACGCGCCCTGCATCATCTTTATCGACGAGATCGATGCCGTCGGTCGTCATCGTGGCGTCGGTCTTGGTGGCGGTAACGACGAGCGTGAGCAGACGCTGAACCAGCTGCTGGTCGAGATGGACGGTTTCGAGGGTACCGAAGGCATTATCGTCATAGCCGCCACCAACCGTCCCGATGTGCTTGACCCGGCGCTGCTGCGTCCCGGCCGTTTCGACCGCCAGGTCAATGTCGGCCTGCCGGATATCCGCGGTCGCGAACAGATTCTCAAGGTCCACATGCGCAAGGTGCCGCTGGGCGATGACGTCAAGCCCGAGCTGATCGCGCGCGGAACCCCCGGCTTCTCCGGCGCTGACCTGGCCAACCTGGTTAACGAGGCGGCGCTGTTTGCGGCCCGTGACAGCAAGCGCACCGTGGGCATGCTGCAGTTCGAGAAGGCCAAGGACAAGATCATGATGGGCGCCGAGCGCAAGTCCATGGTGATGTCCTACAAGGAACGCCTCAACACCGCCTATCACGAAGCCGGTCACGCCATCATCGGCCGCCTGATGCCGGAGCACGACCCGGTGTACAAGGTGTCGATCATTCCCCGCGGCCGCGCGCTGGGCGTAACCATGTTCCTGCCCGAGGAAGACCGTTACAGTCACAGCCGGCAGACGCTGATCTCCAATATCTGCTCGCTCTACGGCGGCCGGCTCGCCGAGGAGATGACGCTGGGCAAGGAGGGCGTGACCACCGGTGCCTCCAACGATATCCAGCGTGCCACCAGTCTGGCGCGCAACATGGTGACCAAGTGGGGTCTTACCGACGAGCTCGGCCCGCTGCTCTACGATGACGAGGACGGCGATCCCTTCACCCGCGGCTACGGCCAGCCGGCGAAGCAGACTTCGGAAGAAACCCAGCGTCAGATCGATACTGTGGTGCGCAAGATCATCGACGACTGCTACGCCAAGGCGCGCAAGCTGCTCGAGGACAATCGTGACATTCTCGATGCCATGGCCCAGGCGCTGATGAAGTACGAGACGATCGACTCCAAGCAGCTCGACGAACTGATGGCTCGCAAGCCCGTCACCCCGCCCGACGGCTGGGTGGACCCGGACGAGAGCGCCGGGCAGGCCGCCTCCGATGCGCGCCCTGAAGAGCGCGACGAGCAGGTAGTCGAACCCGAGCGCGACCAGGGTGCTGCCGGTGATGCCCCGTCCGGGGGATCCGATCAGACGGCCTCGCGTACCGATTCGGACATGAACGGTTCGACCGATCGCAAGTTGCACTGATCCGGACAGTCGGCTAGCAGCCGCCAGAAAGGCCGACCCTGAAAGTCGGCCTTTGTCGTTCTGGGAGTATGATCTGGCAGCGGTGGCGTCTCGCCGATGCCGCCGCCTTTTCCCGGCACCGCGCCGGGTGTTCAACGGGAGACTGCAAGTGAGCGCGAACAATTTGCAATGCGGCGACAGGCGTCTGGACCTGTCCCGTGTGCAGGTCATGGGAATTCTCAACGTCACGCCGGATTCCTTTTCCGATGGCGGCAGCTATCATGACGATGGCCGGCTGGTGGCGGAGAGGGCGCTGCAGCGGGCGGCGGGCATGGTCGCGGAAGGCGCCGGCATCATCGATATCGGTGGCGAGTCGACGCGCCCCGGTGCTGAACCCGTCAGCGTGCAGGAAGAGCTCGACCGGGTATTGCCCGCGGTGGAGTTGATTCGTCGTGAACTGGATGTGGTGATCTCGATCGATTCCAGCACGCCCGAGGTGTTCACAGAGGCTGCGGCGCTGGGCGCTGGGTTGCTGAACGATGTGCGCGCCCTGGCACGCGACGGTGCGGTGGCAGCGGCGGCCGCAACCGGGCTGCCGGTGTGCCTGATGCACATGCAGGGTAATACCCCGGCCGACATGCAGCTGGCGCCACATTACGACGATGTGGTGCAGGAGGTCTCGGCGTTCCTGTCACAGCGGATCGGGGCCTGCGTGGCGGCCGGTATTCCGAGAGAGCGGCTGATACTGGATCCTGGGTTTGGTTTTGGCAAGACGCTGGAGCACAATCTGCGCCTGCTCAATCGCATGGAAGAGCTGCACGAACTGGGTCTGCCGCTGCTGGTGGGTACCTCGCGCAAGACCATGGTGGGCCAGGTGCTGGACCGCCCGGTGGATCAGCGCCTGCACGGCAGCCTTGCTACCGCAGTCATCGCGGTGGGCAAGGGTGCGCGTATCATCCGGGTCCACGATGTCGCGGCGACAGTGGACGCCGTGCGCATGACCGAGGCGGTCCTGCGCGAAGCGAAGGGAGACGTAGAGTGACGAAGCGTTATTTTGGTACCGACGGCATTCGTGGACGCTGGGTTGAACAACAGTTGATGATGCCCCGGTTCGGGCTGAAGCCTGAGCGCGGAGAGCGGGTATGAGCAAACGTTATTTTGGCACCGATGGCATCCGTGGGCGGGTCGGTCAACATCCGATTACGCCGGACTTCGTGCTGAAGCTCGGTTGGGCCGCGGGCAAAGTCTTCGCGCGCTCGGGCCAGCACCGTATTCTGATTGGCAAGGATACCCGCATATCGGGCTACATGTTCGAGTCGGCGCTGGAGGCCGGTCTGTCGGCGGCCGGTGTCGATGTTCTGCTGACCGGCCCCATGCCGACCCCGGCGGTCGCCTATCTGACCAAAACCTTTCGTGCCGACGCCGGAATCGTCATCAGCGCCAGTCACAATCCGTTCTACGACAACGGCATCAAGTTCTTTTCCGCCCGCGGTACCAAGTTGCCCGACGAGATTGAGCATGCCATCGAGGCGCAGATGGACATTGCCATGAGCACGGTGGAGTCACACGAACTGGGCAAGGCGAAGCGCATAGACGATGCGGCCGGTCGCTACATCGAGTTCTGCAAGGGTACCGTCAGTGGCGCGCTGAGCCTGAAGGGGCTGAAGATCGTGCTCGATTGTGCCAACGGCGCCACCTACCATGTCGCGCCCCAGGTCTTCGAGGAGCTGGGCGCGCGGGTGGTGCGTATCGGCACCTCGCCGGACGGTATCAATATCAACGAGCGCTGCGGCGCCACCGATCCGACCCAGCTGCAGCGGCGGGTGCTCGACGAAAAGGCGGACCTCGGCATTGCGCTCGATGGCGACGGTGATCGGATCATCATGGTGGATCATAAAGGAGAGGTGGTCGACGGCGATGAAATACTCTTCATCATCGCCCGTCAGATGCAGCAGCAGGGCAGTCTCAACGGCGGAGTGGTCGGCACCCTGATGAGCAACTTCGGCCTCGAGCGCGCGCTGCGTGAGGCTGAAATCCCCTTCGTTCGCGCCAGGGTCGGCGATCGCTATGTGCTGGAGGAGCTCGACAGTCGCGACTGGCTGCTCGGTGCGGAAAACTCGGGTCACGTGGTCTGCCGCCACCTGACCACGACCGGAGACGGCATCGTTGCCGGCCTGCAGGTACTCAAGGCGATCGCCGACAGCGGTTGCAGTCTGCACGAGTTGAAAGGCGGCATGACCAAGTTGCCGCAGGAGATGATCAACGTGCGGGTGGCGAAGCGCGTCGATATCGACGGTGTCGAGGCGATCGAGCGTGCGGTCGCTCTGGTCGAGCGGCAGCTTGGGGACAGCGGCCGGGTGCTGCTGCGTCCCTCGGGTACCGAACCCGTGGTTCGGGTGATGATCGAAGGCGAGGATCCGGTGCAGGTCAAGGCACTCTGTCGCGATCTTGCAGAGGAGGTCGAAAAAGCGCTGCAAGCGCTTGTATCTTAAAATTAACTCGGTTAAGATTTGCGCCTCTTTCGAGAGGGGAGTTCGATGCGTACAGGTATCGTAGCAGGCAACTGGAAGATGAACGGCAATCTGGCAGCAAACGCCGAACTGATTGCGGGGATTCTGAAAGGCGTTTCAGAATACGATGGCATCGAAGTTCTGGTTTGCCCGCCGGCGGTTTATACCGCCCAGGTTAGCGGGTTGCTGGATGGATCCCGGGTTGCCATTGGCGCCCAGAACGCCTCGGCGTTCGAAGGCGGGGCCTACACAGGTGAGGTCGCGCTGGGCATGCTGAAGGAATTCGGTGTCCGGCACGTGATTGTCGGCCACTCCGAAAGGCGCGCGCTCTTCGCCGAGAGTGATGAGCAGGTGGCGCAGAAGGCAAAAGCCGTATGCGCGGCCGGGATGGTGCCCATTGTCTGTGTGGGCGAGACGCTCGAAGAGCGTGAAGCCGGCAAGACGGTTGAGGTGGTGTCGCACCAGCTGAAAACGGTGCTCGACAGCATTCCTGGTGACGCCTTGGCGCAGGTGGTAGTGGCGTACGAGCCGGTCTGGGCCATAGGTACAGGCAGAACGGCAACGCCGGAACAGGCGCAGGAGGTTCACGCGGCTTTGCGTGAACTGGTAGCCGGAATCGACGCCGAGGCGGCGGGCCGGATGCGCATTCTGTACGGTGGCAGCGTCAACGCGGCCAATGCAGCGCAGCTTTTCGCCAAGCCCGATATCGACGGCGGCCTGGTGGGTGGAGCTTCGCTGAAAGCGAACGAATTTATCGCGATCTGCGGTGCGGCCGCAGACGCAAAAGTGACTGGTTGAGCGAATGGAAACTTTGGTTCTGGTAGCACATGTACTGCTCGCCATCGCGGTGATCGCGCTGGTTCTGTTGCAGCAGGGCAAAGGAGCCGAGGCGGGTGCAGCCTTTGGTGGTGGTGCATCCCAGACCGTGTTCGGCAGTCAGGGAACCAGCAGCTTCCTCGGGCGGATGACCGCTGTGATGGCGGCTGGTATCTTCGCAACAAGTTTTGTGTTGGCCGTGTTCGCAAAGAACAAGGCCGAGTCGATCGGTGATGCCGGCATTCCTGCGGCTGAAGTGATCGAAAGCAGCGCGAGCCAGGAGCCCGAGCTGCCGGTACTCGAACAGCAGGCGCCAGCCGCGCCGGCCGATTCGGATGTGCCGACCGCGGAGTAAGATCCGCAGAAAGAGTTTGCCCAAGTGGTGGAATTGGTAGACACGC
The DNA here is from genome assembly GCF_014645375.1 of Marinobacterium nitratireducens. Taxonomy (GTDB): domain Bacteria; phylum Pseudomonadota; class Gammaproteobacteria; order Pseudomonadales; family Balneatricaceae; genus Marinobacterium_A; species Marinobacterium_A nitratireducens. The sequence continues at coordinate 48,856 of NZ_BMLT01000018.1, read as the reverse complement.
TATCTTGAGGGGGTAGTGTCCCTAGGACGTGCCGGTTCGAGTCCGGCCTTGGGCACCATATTGAAATAAAGCAGGTTGTCTGTATAATATGGCACCTGTTTCTGTTGCGGGGTGGAGCAGTCTGGTAGCTCGTCGGGCTCATAACCCGAAGGTCGTTGGTTCAAATCCAGCCCCCGCTACCACTTTCCTGAGTTGTTCTAAGCAGTATTCCCGGGATGATAGCCATCTCGAGAATCTTACTCAGGGTCAGGCGTTCGGTATTTGCGCGCCTGAGTTCGGGCTCACGTAAGGGGTGCCCGGCGGTTAAGGACAAGCAAGATCGTCGTATGGATCCTGCGGCCTTGGCCACCTATTCGTATATTTTCGAAAAGGCCCCTTCAAGGGGCTTTTTCGTAGGTAAATCAAGGCACGGGTGCCGTGATCAGAAATGGGTCCAGATGTGACCCATTTTTTGTTTCAGGCGGTTGCTCAGAACCTTAGTGAGGTTAGCCGGTGTCAGCGAAGCTGAAATTGCTACACGAACTGATAGAGCCCAGCGTCACCGCGCTCGGGTTCGAGCTCTGGGGCATAGAGTACGTCGCCCAGGGCGCTCACAGCGTGCTGCGTATCTACATCGACAGTGAAGACGGAATCAGCGTGGACGACTGCGCCAAGGTGAGTCATCAGGTCAGCGGCATACTCGATGTCGAGGAGCCGATCAGCGGGCAGTACAACCTGGAAGTATCGTCTCCGGGGATGGACCGGCCGTTGTTTACGCTGGAGCAGTTCGCCGCCTGGGCGGGCCATCAGGTGCAGCTGCGTCTGCGCGTTCCTTTCGAGGGCCGGCGCAAGTTCAAGGGGCTGCTGAATGGCGTCGAAGGCGACGAAGTGCTGTTGGTGGTGGATAAAGAAGAATATCTATTGCCGATCGATCTGATCGATCGTGCCAATATAGTTCCGCAGTTCTGAGGAACTGCGACGGGTTTTGCGAGGCAGTGGCATGAATAAAGAGATCCTGTTGGTAGCAGAAGCGGTATCGAACGAAAAGGACGTCCCCAAAGAGGTGATCTTTGAGGCGATCGAACTGGCGCTCGCGACCGCAACCAAGAAGCGTTACGACGAAGAGGCCGACATCCGCGTCGAGATCGACCGGGCGACCGGTGACTACGAGACCTTCCGTCGCTGGCTGGTCGTCAGCAACGAAGAAGTACCGGCACTCGGCACCGAGCTGACGCTGGAAGAAGCGCACGAGCAGGATGTCAATCTGCAGCCCGGCGACATTTACGAAGAGGCGGTGGAATCGGTCAAGTTCGGTCGTATCGCTGCCCAGACCGCGAAGCAGGTTATCGTGCAGAAGGTGCGCGAAGCCGAGCGCGCCAAAGTGGTGGCCCAGTACCAGGAGCATCAGGGCGAGCTGATTTCCGGCAGTGTCAAAAAGGTGACACGGGACAACATTATCGTGGACCTGGGCAACAATGCCGAGGCGCTGCTGCCGCGTGAGCACCTGATCGGTCGCGAGACGTTCCGCATGGGAGATCGCGTGCGCGCCATCCTGCTCGAAGTGCGTGCGGAGGGCCGCGGCCCGCAGCTGGTTCTGAGCCGCAGCTGCCCGGAAATGCTGATCGAACTGTTCCGCATCGAGGTGCCGGAGATCGCCGAGGAGGTGATCGAGATCCGTGCCGCGGCGCGTGATCCCGGCTCCCGCGCCAAGATTGCCGTCAAGACCAACGACGGCCGCATCGACCCGGTCGGTGCCTGTGTCGGTATGCGCGGCGCCCGTGTGCAGGCGGTATCGAACGAACTCAACGGCGAGCGTGTCGACATCATTCTCTGGGACGACAATCCGGCCCAGCTGGTGATCAACGCCATGTCGCCGGCGGAAGTGGCGTCCATCATCATCGATGAGGACTCCCACTCCATGGATGTGGCCGTTGCCCAGGAAGCCCTGGCAATGGCGATTGGCCGTAGTGGCCAGAACGTCCGCCTGGCCAGCGAGCTGACCAAGTGGACACTGAACGTTATGACCGAAGACGAGGCTGCCGAGAAGCAGCAGTCCGAAATCGGCTCCATCATGGAAACCTTCATGAACCACCTCGACGTCGATGAAGATGTCGCCGAGGTCCTGGTCGGTGAAGGCTTTACCTCTCTGGAAGAGGTTGCCTACGTCCCTGTCGACGAAATGCTTGAAATCGACGGGTTCGACGAAGATATCGTTGAAGAGTTGCGCTCCCGGGCCAAGGACGCCCTGCTCAACCTGGCAATCGCCAGCGAAGAGGAACTGGAGAACGCTGAACCGGCTGCAGACCTGCTGGAAATGGACGGTATGGATCGTCACACCGCCTATCTGCTGGCCGCGAAAGGGGTGATCACGATGGAGGATCTGGCCGAACAGGCTGTCGAGGATTTGCTGGATATCGAAGGTATCGACGAAGAGCGTGCCGCGCAGCTGATCATGACCGCCCGGGCCCCCTGGTTTGCGGACAATGAGTAAGGTCAACGGAATAGGAGAACCAATATGGCAGAAGTAACCGTACAGCAGCTTGCCGATGTGGTTGGTGTTTCCGTTGAGCGTTTGCTTAAGCAGATGCTGGAAGCGGGTATCAAAGGTAAAAACGAAGGCTCCAAGGTAAGCGAGGGCGAGCGTCAGGAGCTGTTGACGTACCTCAAGCGCAGCCACGGCGAGAACGCCGAGTCCGGCGAGCCGAAGAAGATCACGCTCAAGCGCAAGACCACCTCTCAGTTGAAGGTGGCGGGCGCTTCGGGCAAGAAGAAAACCATCAATATCGAGGTCCGCAAGAAGCGCACCTACGTCAAGCGCACTCCGACCGAGGACGAGGCCGTTGCTGTCGAGGCGGAAGAGGCCCAGCCGGTAGTCGAGTCGGCCGCGGCCGCTGCGGCTCCCGAAGCGGCCCCGGTCGAGGCACCGGCCGAGCAGCCCCAGGTTGTGGCGCAAGAGGCGCAGCCGGAGCCGCAGATCGAGAAGGCTGTCGAGGTCGAGACCGACGAGCCGCCGGCACCGGCGGCACCCAAGGTCGACCATCGCGAAGAAGCTCAGCGTCGCGAAAAGAAAAAGCAGCAGCAGCAGCAGCGTCGCAACGAAGACAAGAAGCCGGCCCGTGGTGGCAAGGCGGCGGCTGCCCGCACCGGTCGTGGCGGACGTGTCGACGAAGAGCGCGGCGGCGGTCGTCGCGGCGGCAAGCTCAGCCGCGGTCCAGGAAAGGGCCGTGGTCGTGGTGGCAAGCCGAACGTGCACGGTTTCAAAGAGCCGACCGCACCGGTGGTGCACGAGGTGCAGATTCCCGAGAGCATCACCGTGGCGGATCTCGCCAAGAAGATGTCCATCAAGGCGGCCGAGGTCATCAAGGTGATGTTCAAGATGGGCGCCATGGCGACCATCAACCAGGTCATCGACCAGGATACCGCTATCCTCGTCGTCGAGGAGATGGGCCACGTTGCCAAGCCGATGCAGGAGAACGCGGTCGAGGAAGAGCTGATCGAAAGCCTGGCGCAGAACCAGGGCGAGGCCAGCGGCCGCGCACCGGTGGTTACCGTCATGGGTCACGTCGACCACGGCAAGACCTCGCTGCTCGACTACATCCGTACCACCCGCGTCGCCGCGGGCGAGTCCGGCGGTATTACCCAGCATATCGGCGCCTACCACGTCGAAACCGACAACGGCATGATCACCTTCCTGGATACCCCGGGACACGCGGCCTTCACCGCCATGCGTGCCCGCGGTGCCAAGCTGACCGATATCGTCATTCTGGTCGTCGCCGCCGATGACGGCGTCATGCCACAGACCGAAGAAGCGGTACAGCACGCCAAAGCGGCCGGCGTGCCGCTGGTGGTCGCGGTCAACAAGATGGACAAGGAAGACGCCGATCCGGATCGCGTCAAGAACGAGCTGGCGCAGCGCGACGTCATCCCGGAGGACTGGGGCGGCGACGTTCAGTTCGTCAACGTCTCGGCCAAGACCGGTCAGGGCATCGAGGAACTGCTCGAGTCCGTGCTGCTGCAGGCGGAGGTACTGGAACTGACCGCAGTCGACGACGCGCCGGCACAGGGTGTCGTGGTCGAATCGCGCCTGGACAAGGGTCGCGGTTCAGTTTCCACCCTGCTGGTCCAGAACGGTACCCTGCGCAGGGGCGATATCGTGCTGGCCGGTCTGCACTATGGCCGCGTTCGCGCCATGCTGGACGAGGACGGCAACCCGATCGACGAAGCCGGTCCGTCCATTCCGGTCGAGATCCTGGGTCTCGACGGTACGCCGGATGCCGGTGACGACTTCACCGTGGTCAGCAACGAGAAGAAGGCGCGTGAAGTGGCGCTGTTCCGCCAGGGCAAGTACCGCGAGGTCAAGCTGGCGCGGCAGCAGGCATCCAAGCTGGAGAACCTGTTCGCCAACATGCAGGCCGGCGATGTGCAGTCGCTGAACATCGTCCTCAAGGCCGACGTGCGCGGCTCCCTGGAGGCGCTGACCCAGACCCTGGAAGACCTGTCCACCGACGAGGTCAAGGTCAACATCGTCTCCGGCGGTGTCGGCGGTATCTCCGAGACCGAAGCCAACCTGGCGCTGGCGTCCAGCGCCATCGTCATCGGCTTCAACGTCCGTGCCGACAACCAGGCCAAGGCCATCGTCGAACGCGAAGGTATCGAGCTGCGCTACTACAGCGTCATCTACGACATCATCGACGACGTCAAGCAGGCCATGAGCGGTCTGCTGTCGCCGGAGTACCGCGAGCAGATCGTCGGTGTCGCCGAGGTTCGTGATGTGTTCCGCTCGCCGAAGATCGGCGCGGTCGCAGGCTGCATGGTCACCGAGGGTACCATGTACCGCAACAAGCGCATTCGCGTGCTGCGTGACAACGTGGTGATCTACGAAGGCGAACTGGAGTCGCTGCGCCGCTTCAAGGATGCCGTCGCCGAAGTCCGTCAGGGCATGGAGTGCGGTATCGGCGTCAAGAACTACAATGACGTCAAGGTCGGCGACCAGATCGAGGTCTACGACACCATCGAAGTTCAGCGCACGATCTAAGGTCCTGACGAATGGCACGCGAATTCAGTCGCACACAACGGGTGGCGGACCAGATCCAGCGGGATCTGGCCCAGCTCATCCAGTTCGAAATCAAGGACCCGCGTCTGGGCATGGTTACCGTCAGTCATGTACGGGTGGCGAAAGACCTCGGCTATGCCGATGTCTACGTCACCGTCATGCCGCTGAGTGATCAGGATGAGGCGCAGACGGTCAAGGAATCGCTGGCGGTGCTGAACAAGGCCGCCGGATTCCTGCGTCACGAGCTGGCGCGCGGCATCAAGCTGCGGGTCATGCCGCAGCTGCGCTTCCACTTCGACGAAACCGTCGAGCGGGGGCGTCGCCTGCACAGTCTGATCGAGCAGGCGTATCAGCGCGAGAGCAAGGACAGCTCACCGGACGAGGACTGAGCCATGGCCCGAAAGCCCAAGGGACGCATGCTCGATGGTATCCTGCTGGTCGACAAGCCGGCAGGTCTGACCTCGAACGGCGTACTGCAGCGGGTCAAGCGACTCTATGGCGCGGCCAAGGCCGGCCATACCGGCGCGCTGGACCCGTTGGCCACCGGCATGCTGCCGATTACCTTCGGCGAAGCCACCAAGTTCTCGCAGTTTCTGCTGGATGCCGACAAGCGCTATCTGACCACCGCCAAGCTCGGCGTCCGCACGACCACCAGCGATGCCGACGGCGACGTCGTCGAACAGCGCGAGGTGCCGGCGGACCTCGACCGTGCCCGTATCGAAGCCCTGCTCGAAGCGCATTTTCTCGGCGAGATCGAACAGGTTCCGTCGATGTACTCGGCGCTCAAGCACCAGGGGCAGCCGCTGTACAAACTGGCGCGCAAGGGCGTGCAGGTGGAAGTGAAACCGCGGCGCGTGACCATCTACGAGATTCGCATGACCGCCCTGCGCGGTGACGAAATCGACCTGGACATTCGCTGCTCCAAGGGCACCTATATCCGTTCCATCGTCGAGGATCTCGGTTTGCTGCTTGGTTGCGGCGCCCACGTGCAGATGTTGCGCCGGCTCGATACCGGGCCCTACAAGGCCGACATGATGATCGGGCTGGAGCAGCTGCAATCGCTGGCGACGCCGGCCGCCGGGTCGGACGATGAAAAGGGCATACAAGCGCGTCTCGATGCGCTATTATTGCCCGTCACCAGCGCCCTGGAGGACCTCCCGTCGATCGAACTCGAAGCGGAGCAGGCTCAGCGGGTGCTGCAGGGTCAGCGACTTGCGCTGCGTGATGTGGCAGCGGTCGAGCTGATCAAGATTTTCGAGCGCGATAACGGGCGTTTTCTCGGTATTGCGCAGATATCCGATGACGGTGTCCTGAGGCCCCGTCGCCTGCTGGCGACCGCCTGAGACCGGCATCAGTCTGCCCCCGGGCGGACAACACTGACGGTGCACTGAAAATATGCTCGGTGCACCGCGTCTATCAACCCGCGGCTGGCTTGCTGAACTGCTAAATAGCCGCGTGCATATTGAAATCGGAGTTTGAAAATGGCACTTACCGCTGAAAAGAAAGCTGAAATCGTCCAGGAATTCGCCCGCGGCGAAGGCGACACCGGCTCCCCTGAAGTACAGGTTGCCCTGCTGTCCTACAACATCACCGGCCTGCAGGACCACTTCAAGGAACACAAAGGCGATCACCACTCCCGTCGTGGTCTGATCCGCATGGTTAACCAGCGCCGCAAGCTGCTGGACTACCTGAAGAAAAAAGACGCCGATCGCTACCTGCAGCTGATCGGGCGCCTGGGTCTGCGCCGCTAAGAGCAATACCGGGGGCCATACAATGTATGGCCCCTGCTTTATGTACAGGATGTACGGTATGCCGCGAGCGCAGGACGCGCATGAGCGGCGATGTACAGGATGTACAGTCACCGTTTTTTGCTCCTGCAAAAACGGTGTTTCCGACATCCGTGTCGGTCATGCCGCGAGCGCAGGACGCGCATGAGCGGCGAATGTACCTGCGAACTTCCAACTGATTCAGCCGGCCCGTACTCAATTGCGCTTTGCCGCAGAGTGCAACTGAGTACAGGCTATACCGATGGACTGAACGGGCGGTGTTTGCAGGCCGAGACTCACTCGAACGAGGAGACAGATAGTGCAAGCTACTACCAAGACTTTCCAGTACGGCAATCACGAAGTGACCCTGGAGACCGGCCGTATTGCCCGACAGGCTACCGGCGCGGTGATGGTCACCATGGGCGGTGTCCAGGTGCTCTGCACCGTGGTCGGCGCCAAGGAAGCGAAAGAAGGCCAGGACTTCTTCCCGCTGTCCGTGCACTACCAGGAAAAATACTACGCCGTCGGCCGTATCCCGGGTGGTTTCTTCAAGCGTGAAGCCCGTCCGTCCGAGAAGGAAACCCTGACCTCGCGCCTGATCGACCGTCCGATCCGTCCGCTGTTCCCGAAAGGCTACATGAACGAAGTACAGGTCATCTGTACCGTCATGTCCGCCGACAAGGTGAACGATCCTGATATCGCTGCGATGATCGGCACCTCCGCGGCGCTGGCCATTTCCGGCATCCCCTTCCTGGGCCCGATCGGCGGTGCCCGCGTCGGTTTCACCGAAGCCGAAGGCTACATCCTAAACCCGACCTACGAGCAGCTGGCCAGCTCCGAGCTGGACATGGTCGTCGCCGGTACCAGCGATGCCGTGCTGATGGTCGAGTCGGAAGCGAAGGAACTGACCGAAGACGAGATGCTGGGCGCCGTGCTGTTCGCGCACCAGGAAATGCAGGTTGCCGTGCAGGCGATCAACGAGCTGGTCGCCGAAGCGGGCAAGCCGAAGTGGGACTGGCAGCCGGCCGAGAAGAACGAAGCCCTGATCGCTCAGGTACGTGGTCTGGTCGGTGAGGGCATCGCCAGCGCCTACCAGGTCGCCGACAAGATGCAGCGCCAGAACACCCTGGCGAACCTGCGCAGCCAGGCGGTCGCCGAGATCGCCGGCAGCGAAGAAGGGCAGCCGAGCGACAAGGAAGTGGCGGGTATCTTCAGCTCGCTGGAAAAAGAGATCGTGCGTAACCGCATCATCGACGGTGAGCCGCGTATCGACGGTCGCGACAACAAGACCGTGCGTCCGATCAACGTCGAGATCGACCTGCTCAAGGGCGCCCACGGCTCCGCGCTGTTTACCCGTGGCGAGACCCAGGCCATCGCCACCTGTACCCTGGGTACCAGCCGCGACCAGCAGATCATCGACGCCATCGAAGGCGAGCGCAAAGACCCGTTCATGCTGCACTACAACTTCCCGCCGTACTCGGTCGGTGAAGCGGGCCGCATGGGTGGCGCCGGCCGTCGCGAAATCGGTCACGGTCGTCTGGCCCGTCGCGGTGTCGCTGCGGTGCTGCCGAGCCAGGAAGATTTCCCTTACACCATCCGTATCGTTTCGGAAATCACCGAATCCAACGGTTCCAGCTCCATGGCGTCCGTCTGCGGCGCTTCGCTGTCGATGATGGACGCGGGTGTCCCGCTGAAGGCGCCGGTGGCGGGTATCGCCATGGGTCTGGTGAAGGAAGCTGATCGTTTTGCGGTCCTGACCGACATCCTCGGTGACGAGGACCACCTCGGCGACATGGACTTCAAGGTGGCCGGTACCGAGTCCGGTGTCACTGCACTGCAGATGGACATCAAGATCACCGGTATCACCGAAGAGATCATGGAGATCGCGCTGGAGCAGGCTTACCACGCCCGTAAGCACATCCTCGGCGAGATGGCCAAGGTGATCGGTTACGCCCGTCCGGAGCTGCCGGACAACGCGCCGGCAATGACCCTGCTGAAGATCAACCCGGAGAAGATCCGCGACCTGATCGGCAAGGGCGGCGCCACCATCCGCGCGCTGACCGAAGAGACCGGCGCGATGATCGACATCGAGGACGACGGCACCGTTCGCATCTACGCCGACAACAAGCAGAACGCCAAGAACGCCATCGAGCGTGTTCAGGCGATCACTGCCGAGGCGGAAGTGGGCAAGATCTACGAAGGCAAGGTGGTCCGTATCGAGGACTTCGGTGCTTTCGTCAACATCCTGCCGGGCAAGGACGGTCTGGTGCACATCTCGCAGATCGCCGACAAGCGTGTCGAGAAAGTCACCGACTACGTCAAGATGGACGATGTCATCAAGGTCAAGGTGCTGGACGTCGACATGCGCGGCCGCATCAAGCTGTCGATGCGCGACCTGGTCGAAGACGAATCCGCTTCCTGATTGGTCCCTGAAGGAAACCCCCGCGCGTGCATGACCCGCGGGGCAAGTACTCAAGGCAACAAAAAGCCGGCCCTTCGGGGCCGGCTTTTTTGTGGAGGGGATAAAAGTAGGATGGGTGGAGCTGCATTGGTAACGCCTTGCGCGGGATTGACGCGGCGCAACTACCAGGGATTGTGGGAATCCTGATATTGCAGGAGCAAATATCAGGGAACCCATCAATGAGTCGCCCAAGATGGGTTGCTCGACGCCCTGGCCGTAGCAGTGACGGATACGCCGTACCGAGGCGTGGCTCCACCCATCCTACGATTTACGTTTTTCCCGCTAAAGCGTGATGAAACTTTCTTGGGGAGTTGAGTCGGGTGCGGTTGAGCATCGGAGCCTATGCCTTAGGGTGCCGGTAAGCGAAGCGCACCGCACCGCCATATCGGTGCGCTTCGCTGCGCTCAGCAGCACCCTACGGCCGACAGGTGACAGGTGACAGGTGACAGGTGACAGGTGACAGGTGAAACTATTATCCGTAACCCGTAACCCGTAACCCGTAACCCGTAACCCGTAACCCGTAACCCGTAACCCGTAACCCGTAACCCGTAACCCCGGTTATTCCTCGGCAGGCGCGTTGCCTGCGGTCTCTTCCTTCATCAGGCAATACACCCGAAAACCATAGATGGTCACCAGGGTGCCGAGCAGGTCGAAAAGGATGCCCAGTGCGGTATCGAAGGGGGCCATGTCGACGCCGCGCTGGGCAATCAGCGCGAATGGCAGCTCCAGCACGAACAGGCCGCCGAAGATGATCAGCATGCCCTTGAGCAGCAGACCGAAGTAGTCGTTGGTCTGCTGCCAGCTCAGGCGCAGTGATTCGCTTACCTTGCGGTTTTCCAGCACGCAGACATAGTCGGCGAACGACAGCCGAACGCCGGCATAGATACCCGGTATGATCAGCAACAGCAGGCCGATAGTGACCGCGACGACCATTGCCAGGTAGGTAAGTAACAGCCGGCGCCAGTACTTCAGGCTGGCAAGGATCGCTTCCATTGCCCGCAGCGGACGGTTGTCGACCACCGACTGCAGGAACAGGATGGTGGCGCCCCAGTAGATTGGCAGCAGGGTCAGATTCAGCAGTATCAGCAGTGCACCGGCGTTGCGCATCGCCGGTGACTCGGGTGCCAGCGATGACTGGATCAGCCAGCCCACCAGGTTCAGCAGGATGATGAAGGGCAGCTGGATACGGGCGATGACGGCAAAGTTGCTGCGGAAGAAAAACAGGCTTTGGCGGATATATTCGAGTGTCATGGGACTCCGGTCAGGTGGCGTCGGCCAGCAGCACCAGCTTGAAGCTGCCGTCCGTGGCAAGGGTTTCGATACGGCGAAAGCGGCCGGCCGCGCGGCGCTCCAGCATAATATGCCGGTTGACGACGAAACCGGCAACACCGCCCGGTTCCAGTAAGCGGGCGGTGGCGGCGAGAAAGCGCTCGGTGAGGTCGTCCTCGACGCTGAAGCCGGCATGGAAGGGTGGGTTGCAGAGGATCAGCGCGAAGCGCTGGTTGATGCCGTCGCCGCAACTGGCCGGTACGACCTCGGCATCGATGCCGTACTCGGCGACATTGCGGCGACAGGCGGCAATGGCCGCGGCATTGTTATCGGTGGCGACGATCGGTGCGCCGAGCCGGGCGGCCCTGACGGTCAGGTAGCCGTAGCCGCAGCCGAGATCGAGGATACGATCGGGCGGCTCCGGCAACGCCGCGACGAAAGTGTCCAGGTGTTCGATCAGAAAGGCGCTGCCCCTGTCGACCTTGTCCCAGCCGAAGACACCGGGTTTGCTCCAGTACTCGAAGTCGTCGTCGCGACAGGTCGGGCGCAGACGGTCGTAGTCGCGATCGTCCAGCATCTCTCCCGGCTGGTCACTGCGTGTGAACAGGCCGCGCCAGCAGTTGCCGCTGACCTTTTCCACCTCGGCGTTGCCGAACAGTTTCTTCGCCCGCTCCAGATAGCCCTTGATGCCCTCGTTCTTGTCGCCGCTGAGGATCAGTTCGCCGCCGTTGCGCAGCACCCGCCAGGCTTCGTTGATGCAGTGGTGCACCAGGGGCTTTTCCTTGGACACGCGGTAGACCACGCGTGCCACGGAACCCTCGGTGTGGGACGAGAGGTCGAAGTCGCACCAGTCGGCCCGCCAGCCCAGCGCCCGGGCGCTATCCACCAGGTCCAGCCGGTTGCTGATCATCTGTACCGCCGGATCCGGGCGCAGGTTGCTGCCCAGCAGGTTCTCGTCGGCGAGCCAGAGCGTGGGCTGCGGTGCTCCGTGCAGCCAGGGGCGCAGCAGCTCGAAGGAGGGGTCGGTCATGAATAGATACTGTCGATTTCGGATTCGGTGAGCGGGCGGTAGTCGCCGGGTTCCAGCTCGGGGTCGAGATCGATGCTGCCGATCCGTTCCCGGTGCAATGTCACGACCCGGTTGCCGAGCGCCGCGAACATGCGCTTGACCTGGTGGTAGCGCCCTTCGGTGAGCTCAACCAGCGCCTCGCGGGGTGACAGGATCTGCAACCGGGCAGGCAGGGTTCGCCGGAGTTCCCCGTTCAGTTTGAGCCCCTGGTCGAAGGCGCGGATGGCGTCGTCATCGATCGGGTCGGCGGTTTCGACCCTGTAGCGCTTGCTCAGCTTGTGGCGTGGCGAGGTAATGCGGTGCGACCACTGGCCGTCGTCGGTCAGCAGTACCAGGCCGGTGGCGTCGATATCGAGGCGGCCGCAGCAGTGCAGCTCCTCGGCGCGGGGCAGATCGACCAGGCTGTTGACCGTCGGATGGGTCGGGTCGTCGCTGGCGCTGACGTAGCCCTCGGGCTTGTAGAGCATCAGGTAGCGGGGCCCCGGGGCCCCCACCGGCTGGTCGTAAAGGCAGATCTCGTCTTCATCCGGATCGATGTGCAGTGACGGATCCCGCACCGGTTCGCCATTGAGGCTTACCTCGTCGCGGCGCATCAGCCGGCGGATATCCTTGCGGGAAATGCCGGTGGCCTGGGAGAGATACTTGTCCAGTCGCATAACGTCTTTGGGGCCTTGTCGAAAGGGGGCAGTATACCCGAGCAAGGCGGCTTTTTGTCGGCCAGAGCCCGGCTTGCGGCATGAAAAAGTTGACCGTATGGGCTACTATAGCGCCCACTCAACAGGCCAGTGGAACCACCGTGAAACTCTTTGTCGATAACCTGACCAACGTCGATTTTTCCTACCTGCATCCGCACCGGGGGCTGCTGGGCGAGTCCTGGCTGGTGCAGCTGGTACTCGACGGCCGGCTCAACGAGCAGGGTATGATCTGCGACTTCGGCATCGTCAAGAAGGCGGTGAAGGCCTGGATGGACAAGTACATCGACCATGCGCTGCTGGTACCGACCGGCATGCCCAGGCTGTCACACCGCCAGCATGACGGCGAAACCGAGGTTGAGTGGCGTTACCCGGACGGTCGCGGCTTTTACTGCCGCTCGCCCGAGCAGGCCATTACGCTGGTGGGCGAGCCGGAGATTACCGAGCACAGTCTCGCCGGCTGGTGCCGCGAGCAGTTGCTGAAACTCTTTCCCGGCGAAGTCGAGGGACTGGAGCTGGCATTCGTGCCGGAGCGCATCGACGGCGCCTTCTACCACTACAGTCACGGCCTGCATCAGCACGAGGGAAACTGCCAGCGCATCGCCCACGGCCACAGGTCCCGTATCGAGATTCACCTCAACGATCAGCGCGACGAAGCACTGGAAGCGGTCTGGGCCGAGCGGCTGCGGGATATCTATATCGGCACCCGTTCCCATCTGGTCGACAGCGCTAGCGGCATGCACCACTACCGCTATCAGGCGCCCCAGGGCGAATTCGAGCTCAGGTTGCCGGCCGATGTCTGCTACCTGATCGATACCGAAAGCACCGTCGAGCAGATTGCCGTGCACCTGGCCGCCGAGATCAAGCGCGAGCACCCGGACGAGACAGTACTGGTACGCGCCTTCGAAGGCGTGGGCAAGGGCGCGATCGCGACAGCCTGAAGCGTAGGGCACCCTGAGTGTAACGAAGCGTGCCGTCTTCGCGGTGCGGTTCGCAATCTCACCAGCACCCTACGGGGTAATCTGCCCCAGTCCCGGCACGCTGTAGTCGCAGACCCCGTCGGGAAAGATGTGCTGCAGCCGGTTGCGGTAACCGTTCATATCCACGCTGCCGTACAGACCATGGGCCAGGGCGTCGTCGACGCTGACCAGGTGGCACTTGAACAGGTCGCCGCGCAGGTCCTCGCCGGCCACCGTGCGCGGTGTACCGTAGATGGGGTAGCGTTGCATGCAGGTGCCATCCGGCCTGCCATTCCAGCCGCCGTCCCAGACATGCTCTCCTTCCGCCAGCAGCTCGCCGTCTTCGGTGAAACAGGCATCCTGCGCGCTTGCCGGCCTGTGCTCGCTGTCGAGCCATTCCAGCAGTACATCGAAGCCCCGATCCGTCGGGTCATAGGGCTTGGGCGCCATCCAGATCAGCTGATTGGCGGCGTAGCCGCGCAGCTGTAGGCGCAGCCGGGTGCTGAAGGCTGCACTGGCGTGATGCATGTCCAGCGCCGGCTCGAGGTAATGGCGCAGGTCGATGATCGGTATCGGCAGTTCGCCGGTAAATACTATGCCTGCACGTACCGCTGCGCGAATTGCCTCCGGGTCGCCGTGGGTCCGAGGTGCCGGTGTACGGCCGCCGTCGGGTGACAGGCGCATGTTGTGGTGGCTCCAGGGGCTGAAATCCAGCAGGTCTTTGTCGCCGTTGAGGTGCCAGAAGCGCTCTTGCTTCATCTGGCCGGGGTTTTTCCAGCCGCCGATGTTGGCGTTGAGATGGAGGAAGGTGCGCGGGCTCAGCTGACCGTCCCGCAGCGCCTGCAGACCATACTGAACGCCGACGTTGTCCCAGGTCTGACGGGCGTAGCCATTTTCGTCGGCGCCATAAATGCCGCGCAGGTCCTGCCAGTGGGTCCAGTGGACCTGGCGCTGGACCTCTGGCGTGAAACGCGGTGAGAAGTGGACGAAGCGCGGATTGTTCACCAGCGGCGTCAGGCCGCGCCATGCGTGGCTGCATTCACTGCCGCCCAGCGGCCACCTTGGTGCCCGTCCCTGTATCACCATTGCCAGTTCGTAGAGCCAGGTGCGGCTGTCGTGGATGCCGTTGCGGCTGTTGAGACCTGCCACCAGGCGCCGTGACGGCCAGCTCCAGGTGTCGGGCGCCTGCTGGTCGAAATAGTATTCCAGCAGTTCGCAGTCGAAGGCATAGATGGTTTGCGTCAGCATGTCCGGGTAGGCATACAGCGCGAGGCCTGCATCGAGCAGTCCCGAACCGTTCTGCGCGATCAGGTACTGCTGGATGGCGCCGCCGGAGCCGCCGATGCCGAGGGTGTGGCTCGGTTCGCCGTAAAGTGCGCGAAACTGTGACTTGACCCTGAGAGCCGTCTCCTCGGCCAGCCAGATATTGTAGTGGTTGGAGGTCTGGTTGCCGGTGGAATAGGCGATGGCGAAGCCCCGGCGCAGCTGATCGTAGCGCCGCTCCGGCAGGTCGGTTTCGCGCAGGCGTCCCTGTCGGTAGCCGATGCCGACACCGCCGCGGAACTGGTAGATAAGGTTTCGGTTCCAGTAGCTGAGGTCGGGCTGTGCGGCCTCGTCGTCGGGGCCCTTGAGCATGACGATGCTGTAGATGAAACGGTTGATGGTGCCGGTCTCGACCCGGACCACGAAGTCGATCTCACGGTCGCCGAGCCGGATGCGCTCGATATCGCCGTCCGCCTCCTCCAGCGGGAAGAACTGGCGGGTGCCGCTGCGGTTGTAGTAGTAGCGCACGCGGGTGGGGTGCAGGCAGTCCTTGCTGTAGCCGATCACGTCCTTGCTATGGTGTCCTTCGGCGTCCGTGGCGTAGACGCGGATGCCGAAGCCGTCCTGATTGTCGACCAGCGGCTGTCCGAGGCCGGAGTCTTCGCCGTCGCAGGCGAAGGGGTACTGTAGCGGTCCGGCGTAGAGTGGCTGATGCGGTCCGACCTGACCGGGGAGAATCGGATAAGGATACGGATCCTGAGGTCGCGTCCATTCGCTGGGCGGTGGCCCCTGATAGCTGGGCTGGGGCTTATAGGTCAGCGGAGGCGTCCCCACCACGAGGGGCATCTCGAGATAGCGCCGGTTGTTCGGCAGGTAATCGGGAATCTGATACCAGAACCAGGTCGCCAGACCCAGCAGCGGAACCAGGACCAGCAGGGCAATCTTGGTGGCCTTCATAACCGCCTCCGCATAGCGTGGACATAGCTATAGCCTAGTCAAATTTGCGAGGCGTGAGGCGTGAGTAGGCCGGTGGTGGCGAGGGGAAATAGCAGGACCGCCCCGGCGGGGCGGTCCCGGCAGGCGTCAGTCGCGCTCGATGGCCAGGGCGGTACCCATACCGCCACCGATGCAGAGGGTCGCGAGGCCCTTCTTGGCGTCGCGCTTCTCCATCTCGTGGATCAGGGACACCAGGATCCGGGCGCCGGATGCGCCGATCGGGTGACCAAGAGCAATGGCGCCACCGTTGACGTTGACGATGTCGGTGTTCCAGCCCAGGTCCTTGTTGACGGACATGGCCTGGGCCGCGAAGGCTTCGTTGGCTTCGATCAGTTCCAGATCATCGATGCTCCAGCCGGCTTTTTCCAGCGCCTTGGTGGTGGCGCAGATCGGGCCCGTACCCATGATGGCCGGATCGACACCAGCGGAGGCGTAAGCCTTGATGCGGGCCAGCGGCTTGAGGCCGAGGGCTTCGGCTTTCTCGGCGGAGCACAGGATGACCGCGGCAGCGCCGTCGTTGATGGTGGAGCTGTTACCGGCGGTTACGGAGCCGTCGCGCTTGAATGCCGGACGCAGCTTGGCCAGGGCATCGGCGGTTACGCCGAAGCGCGGCTGCTCGTCGGTGTCGAAGACCACCGGGTCGCCCTTACGCTGCGGAATGCTCACCGGAACGATCTCGTCCTTGAAGCGGCCGGAGGTCACGGCGGCTTCGGCCTTGTTCTGCGAAGCGGCGGCGAAGGCGTCCTGATCTTCGCGGCTGAAACCGTACTTCTCGACGATGTTTTCGGTGGTGATACCCATGTGATAGTCATTGAAGGCGTCCCAGAGGCCGTCCTTGATCATGCTATCGACCATTTTCCAGTCGCCCATGCGGGCGCCGTTGCGGGAGTTCGGCACGACGTGGGGGGAAGCGCTCATGTTTTCCTGGCCGCCGGCAATGATGATGTCGGCATCGCCGCAGCGGATCGCCTGGGTGGCCAGCTGCAGAGCCTTGAGGCCCGAGCCGCAGACCTTGTTGATGGTCATTGCCGGAACTTCCTGCGGCAGGCCGCCGTTGATGGTCGCCTGGCGTGCCGGGTTCTGGCCGCAGCCTGCGGTCAGTACCTGGCCGAGGATGACTTCATCGACGTCGGTCGGCTTGACGCCGCTCTTTTCGAGCAGGGAACGGATAACGGTGGCGCCGAGATCGGCGGCGGAAACGCCGGCGAGAGCGCCGCCGAAGGTGCCGATGGCCGTACGGCCTGCAGCTACAATTACAACATCGCGCATAAGGTAAGCCTCTTGATTTTAGAATCGACTACGGGTGCATCCGGGCGTTCGTCCGCTGGTTGCAGGCCGGTTATAATTCGAGGGCGCAGTTTCAGGTGCGCATGCTTCGCCGGGTGCCGCGAAGTGGCTTTTCGTTCACACTCAGGCGCGTCGGTGTCGGTCACCTGGCAGGTTCCCGGCATTGACAGACGGCTGCGATGGCCCTGGCGGGCGGAGTTCGAGAAAGCTGCTTGGCGTTGCGCGTCGGCGGTGCCCCTTGTAGTTTGGCCTGGCCGGACAAATGCCTCCAGCCCGATCATACCGAAGCATTTTGACTCCGATATTGCAGTCATAACCGTTCAGAGGCCTTCGAGGCCGGGCTATGCTGCGTTGCAGCGGGCTGTATCGCCTTATCGTTTTTTAGTTAGCGACCGACCCAGTCTGCGCGAGCGCTTCGCATCTTGTCAAGCTTAGGGGGAGGAGCGGCAGCAGTTGCCGCCCCGCAATGTCAGCGATTGACTTCGATATTGTCGATCAGGCGGGCGGCGCCGAGGTAACCGGCGGAGAGGATAACCAGCTCCCGGTCCTGGCCGGTGGCGGGCTCCAGGTTGCTGCGGCGCAGTATGCGCACGAAATCGCGGCGAAAGCCCGCAGCCTCCAGCTGCTGCTGAGCGTCTTCGGCGAGCCGGTCATAGTCGGTCTCACCGGCCTCGATAGCCGCTGCGGTGTCACGCAGGACTCGGCTCAGGGTCGGCGCTACGGCCAGTTCCTCCGGCGTCAGATAACCGTTGCGCGAGCTCAGTGCCAGACCATGTTCGTCCCGGACAATCGCCACGCCGTGGATCGCGATAGGCAGGCAGAGGTCGGCGACCATGCGCCGGATCACGAGCAGCTGCTGATAGTCCTTGGTCCCGAAGAAGGCGCAGTCGGGCTGAACGATACCGAACAGCTTGCTGACGACGGTGGTGACGCCGCGAAAATGGCCGGGGCGGGTGGCGCCGCAGTGCATGTCCGAGAGGCCGGGGACCTCGACGATGGTCTGGTTCTCGCGGCCATTGGGGTACATCTCGGCTTCGCTTGGCGCGAACAGAAAGTCGCAGCCCTCGGCTTCCAGCCCCGCCTGATCGTCGGCCAGGGTTCTCGGGTAGCTGTCGAGGTCTTCGTTGGCGCCGAACTGCAACGGGTTGACGAAGATGGTGGCGACCACGATGTCGGCGTGGCGCCGGGCTTCCCGAACCAGCTCCAGGTGACCGCGGTGCAGATTGCCCATGGTCGGCACCAGCGCGATGCGCTTCCCGTCGCGGCGCGGCTGGCGCAGTGCCTCGCGCAGATCGGCGATTCGATTGAGCGTCTGCATAATTACTCGAACCCGTGTTTGGCCGTCGGGAAGGCGCCGGAGTGGACCTCGTCAGCGTAAGCCTGAATGGCGCCTCGGATATCGTCCGCTTCGGCCATGTAGTTCTTGACGAAGCGGGGCGTGCGGCCCGGCGAGATGCCCAGGATATCGTGCATCACCAGCACCTGGGCGTCGGTGTCGGGGCCGGCGCCAATACCGATCACCGGAATGTCTACCGCGCGGGAAATTTCGCCGGCCAGCAGCGAGGGCACGCACTCGAGCAGCAGCAGGCTGGCGCCGGCCTGTTCCAGGCGCACCGCGTCTTCGATCATCTGCTTGGCGCTGTCGCGGTCGCGTCCCTGGACGCGATAACCGCCGAGCCGGTTGACCGCCTGCGGGGTCAGGCCCAGATGCGCGCAGACCGGCACGCCGCGATCGGCCAGCAGGCTGATGCTTTCAGCCAGCCATGCGCCGCCTTCGATCTTGATGATATGGGCGCCGGCCTGCATCAGCGCGGCCGCGCTGGCCATCGCCTGCGCCGGAGTTCCGTAGGTCATGAACGGCAAATCGCTCATGATCATCGAGCCCTTGTTGCCGTTGGCGACGGAGCGCGTGTGATAGACCATTTCGTCGAGAGTCACTGGCAGGGTGCTGTCGTGGCCCTGTAGGACCATCCCCAGCGAATCGCCCACCAGAATGACCTCCACACCGGCTTCGCTCACCAGTTGCGCGAAGCATGCATCGTACGCGGTCAGAACCGCGAACTTTTTACCATCCCGCTTGAGAGTGGACAGGGTATGCAGAGTGACGTTCTTCATAGGGCGTTAATCGCGTCAGTGGTTGTAACGTAGCGGATTATACCGGCATCCGCTCAAGAGTGCCCATCGGACACCTTTCGAGCAGTTTCGGCAGCGCTCGGCCGTCGGGGAGTTGCAGTCGGGGCGCAATTTCAGCCAGTGGCCAGAGCACAAATCCACGTTCTGTGAGGTAGGGGTGGGGCACCTGCAGGCGCTCGCTGTCGATGGATTGGTCGCCATAGAGCAGCAGGTCCAGGTCCAGGGTCCGCGGGCCCCAGCGTTCGAGGCGAACGCGCTGGTGGAGCCGTTCCAGTGCCTGCAGTTCATCCAGCAGCGCATGGGCCTCCAGTCGGGTATCGAGGCAGGCCACGGCGTTGACGTAGTCAGGCTGCCCCGGCGGGCCGACGGGGTCGGAGCGGTACAGGCTTGAATGGCAGACCCGGACCGTCCGGGGCAGCCCGGCCAGCTCCTGCAGCGCCCGTTCGACCTGCGCGCGCGGGTCCCCGAGATTGCTGCCGAGGCCGATGTAGCAGCGGATCGCTTCAGTCATTGCGGGCGCGACGCGGACGGCGGCGTCGAGAACGGGGCTTGTGGGCGCCCGGCGGCACTTCGCCCTGCAGCGAGGCGCGGTCGTCCGGATTGGCGGCCTGATAGTCGGTCCACCACTGGCTCAGTCCGCCCAGGTCCTCGCCACTGGTTTCGCGCAGCAGCAGCAGATCGTAGGCGGCGCGGAAGCGCGGATGTTCCATCAGGCGGGCGGCCCGGTTGCCCTGACGCCGTGGCAGTCGCAACTGCAGTTCCCAGATTTCCCGCAGGGGTGTCGAAAAGCGGCGGGGAATGGCGGTGTGGCGAACCTGGACGCCAATGACTTCATTGGCGGCCTCGTGCAGTGCCGGAATCGCCGGCATCCCGTCTTCCATCAGGCGGTTCATGCGCAGCTGCATCGGGTACCAGAGCAGTGCCGCGAAGAGGAACGCCGGTGTGACGCTCTTGCGCTGGGCCAGGCGGCGGTCGGTATTGCGCAGGGCCTTGAGGATCAGCGCCTCTACCGGATATCCCCGCGCTTCACCTTCGGCAATGGCCTGCTGTACCTGCGGGAACAGCGGTTCGAACAGATCGTATGCCTGCATCTGCTTGTAGGCGTCCACGCCATGGCCGGACTGCAGCAGCTTCAGCACTTCGTCGAACATGCGGGCCGAGGCGATATCCCCCAGCAGCGGCGCCAGTTCGCGGATCGGCGCGGCCGTCGCCGGTTCAATGTCGAAGCCGAGCTTGGCCGCAAAGCGCACGGCCCGCAGCATCCTGACCGGGTCCTCGCGGTAGCGCGCTTCCGGGTCGCCGATCATGCGGATGGTGCGTCGCCCCATATCCTGAAAGCCGCCGACAAAGTCGTGGATGCTGTGGTCGCGGGGGCTGTAGTAGAGCGCATTGATGGTGAAGTCGCGGCGCAGGGCGTCTTCTTCCAGCGATCCGTAGACGTTGTCCCGCAGGATCAGGCCGCTTTCGGCCTGGCGGCCATGCTCACCGCCCTGGTTGTCGTCGACGTCGTGGCCGGCGCGGAAAGTCGCGACCTCGATGACGTCGCGTCCGAAACGCACATGGACCAGCTTGAAGCGGCGGCCGATCAGGCGGGCGCGGCGGAAGAGTTCCTCCGCCTCTTCAGGCAGTGCCGACGTCGCGACGTCGAAGTCCTTCGGCCGAAGTCCCAGCAGCAGGTCGCGTATACAGCCGCCTACCAGGTAGGCTTCGTGGCCGTCGTCGTTGAGACGGTGAACGACCTTGAGCGCATTGTCATCGAGATGCTGGCGGGGAATCTGGTGTTCGTCGCGGCTGATGATCCGGATCTGGTGGCCACTGTCGGTGGCGGGGATGTTGTCTTCCGGCTTGGTGGCCATGTGTCGTCTACGCAGCAGCAGGATGGCGCCAATCAGGATAGCCGCAATCACAGCGGCCAAGAACAGGCTCATATCCATAAGTGTTCGTTTTGTGTTCGCCCAGGCGTTGAAAGTGGCGCATCATATCACTGATGCCGGCACAGTATAAGTGCTCGGGAAGCGAGCAGATCAGCGAAGATGGGAACAGATTGCGGAGGAGAAGGAGCGGGTTAGCTGATCGCCGCCGTTGGAGACTTGTCTGTTTTTATTTTTATTCAGACATCGTTCGTCCGGAATCTCGGGGTTGGGGACCATCGTGACACCGGTCGGCGATCAGCTACAGGCCTCGTTGTTATTTTTGTTCGAGGCGGGGACATCGCAAGGCAGGCCTGTTGTTATTTTTATTGCTGGCCTGCTGCTGTGTCCTGTTTATTCGAGTTGTTGTTCGCGCTATTAGAAAGCATGGACTGTGCCAGTTTTATTAAGTTGTTGATAATTATAAAGAATAATTTTTATCGTTACCGGTTGTTACCCTCTGCGCCAGCGGCGGGTGTTACCGATGGAAACGGTCGGGTAGCACTATGTGTGTGTCGGTAACAGAACAGCGGGGCGCAGAAGCGTCTGGCATAGGGGGGGCTGCCGGTGTGGCAGGGTGCCGGGCATACTGATAAGGGATATTGCGGTACGGCTGTCGCGAGTGCGTGAGCAGACGTTCGGGCGCGAGGCCGTGGCGGCCTGACCGGGGGGCGTACAGGAGGTATGGAGGTATTGGGATCTGAGCGGGGGAAGGCAGCAGGCTGACCGCTGGTCCGAATTTTCAGGCCCGGTTTTTGTCTTTATTGGCCGGGCGCTCGATTTGGGGACCATCGTGACACCGCACCAGCGGGTCAGCGCGAGCCTCGTTGTTATTTTTATTCGAGGCGAGGGCCTCCGGTGTCTGTGGCTTGTTGTTTTTATTGCCGGACCCGGGGCGCCGTTGTCTTGTTGTTGTTCGATCATCTTGTTTTTATTGTGCGGCTGTAAAAGCAGAGTGTGTGCCAATATTTTTATCTTATTGATTATTAAGGATAAAATGATTTGTTTTCTATGTTGTTACCTGCGCTACCTGGCGCTTTGTTACGAGGGGTAACACTTTTGTAACCCGGGGTTGGGCGCAACGGTAACATTCTGGGCGAGTGGCGAGTGGCGAGTAGGGCGTGGGTGCCGGTGGCGCGCGACCATCAGATGTGCTGCGGATCCGCGGTCTCGCGCAGTTCGTCATGTTGATCGCATGACAGCACGACAGCGGTGCTCGACACGAATGCAGGGCTTGCCACTTCGTCAGCAGTCTTAGGCTGTGCCACACACCAAATGCCTGGCGCCTGAACGTGCCTAAGCACTTGATCGGAGACAGGTTGTGAGCAGGGAGAGTTCGTGTAGGAGGGGGAGGTACGGGTGGCTGACCACCGATCCGGAATAACGTGACTGCCTGTTTGTTGTTTTTGTTCAGGCACTCGGGCTTGGGGACCGTCGTGACACCGCTCAGCGGTCAGCTCAGGCCTCACTTGTTGTTTTTGTTAGAGGCGGTTACACATCCGGCCGCACCGTTATTATTTTTGTTGCTGGCGGGCCGGCGGTAGGTATTGTTGTTGTTCTTGCTTCTTGTTTTTCTTGTTATCCAAATAACTGCACTCTTTGTGCCGTTATTATTAAGTTGTTGTTTTAAAATATTTTTGTTCCGAAGTGTCCGAACGGTTACCCCAGTTTTCGTCGGCGGTTGTTACCCCCGGGAACGCCTGTTTCCCGGCAGTGTGTACTGAGGTAACACTTCACTCCTTTGCCTACTTGGCGCTACCGCGCGCCTTGCGCGGAATGCCGAGCTTCTGGCGTCGCTCCCACAGGCACTTGCGGCTTACGCCCAGCTTCTTCGCCAGTTCCGTTTCGCTCATGCGGTTCTGGTTTTCCAGTACGAAGCGCTGAAAGTAGTCGTCCAGCGACAGGCCTGCGTTTTGCTCCCGGCGGCTCGTCGATGCCGCGGGTACGGATTCGCCTGCATAGTGTGCATAGTTGCGCTCCAGGCTCTCCAGCCGGTTGGTCTCGAGGTCCAGGCCGAGCAGGTCGAGCGTGATCAGGCGGCCGTCTGCCAGGATCAGGGCCCGTTCTATGGCGTTTTCCAGTTCCCGTACGTTGCCGGGCCAGTGGTAGCTGCGCATGGCTTCGAGGCTGTCGTCGCTGAAGTGCGCATCGGGCAGCCCCATACGGTCACAGGCGCGGCGCAGGAACTTCCTGCTCAGCTCGATAATATCGTCGCCGCGTTCACGCAGCGGTGGCATGCGCAGCTCCATGACATAGAGCCGGTAATAGAGGTCCTCGCGGAAATCGCCGTGACGCGCCATTTCCTTCAGGTTGCGGTGGGTGGCGGCGACCAGCCGCACGTTGACCTTTCTCGACTGTACTGCGCCGACACGCCTGATTTCGCTTTCCTGCAGGAAACGCAGCAGTCGTGCCTGGGCTTCGAGCGGCAGCTCGCCGATCTCGTCAAGAAACAGGGTACCGCCATCGGCGGCTTCTATCAGACCGCTGCGGCTGCTGTTGGCGCCGGTAAAGGCTCCTTTCTCATGCCCGAACAGCTCCGACTCGATCAGGGTTTCGGGAATGGAGGCGCAGTTCACCGAAATCAGCGGGGCGTCGGCGCGGTCGCTTTGCTCGTGGATGGCGCGCGCCACCAGTTCCTTGCCGGTGCCCGACTCGCCCAGTATCAGCACGGTGGCATCGGTACGGGCCACTTTATCGATGCGGCTCAGCAACTCCTGCATCGGCCTGCAGGACCCGATGAGTTCGGTCTTGCTGCGCTTTGGCTGCTGCGCCTCCCCTGTTGCCGCGGCGGGGGCCGGCTCCCGGCGACGGCTGATGACCTGTTCGACGGTGCGCAGCATATCGTCATGATCGAAGGGTTTGGCAATGTAGTCGACGGCGCCCATTTTCATGGCGTCCACGGCCGACCTCAGGCTCGCGTAACTGGTCATGATCAGCACCGGTACCGTGCCGGCCAGAGGGATCAGATCGGTGCCGGGCGCGCCCGGCAGTCGCAGGTCGCTGATGATCAGGCTGTAGTCTTCCAGCTTGAATCGGCTTGTGGCCTCGTCGATGGAGGCGGCGTCATCGACCTGGTAATCATGTTTTTCGAGCAGTCGGCGCAGTGCGGTGCGGATGATTGTTTCGTCTTCGACAATCAGAATACGGCTCATTCGGTTCGACCTTATGTTCTGCAAATGGAGCCCGACGGCGTCAAGGCTGCGACACCGGAGTTCCGGGTAAGGTGATTACCACTAGAGTGCCTTTATTCTGTTTCTTGTTGGCTGGGCTTATGATTTCGATATTACCATAGTGCTCTTCGATAATATTGTAGACAAGCGGCAAACCCAAGCCGGTACCCTTGCCCGGATCCTTGGTCGTGAAGAAGGGTTCGAACAGGCGGTCCTGCAGTTCAGGAGGGATACCCGTGCCTTCATCCAGAATCCTGATGATCACCTTTTCGTCTTCCCGCTCGGCGCTGACGCTGATCAGGCCCTGGTCCGGGGTGGCGTCGCAGGCGTTGTTCAGCAGGTTGACGAATATCTGCAGCAGTTGCTGCGCATCCCCCATCACTTCCAGTCCGACCGGCACCTCGTTGCTGTAGCGCGGGCTGGTTCCACGGCTATCCAGCGAAACCAGGTGGAGCGCCTCGGCGATGCATTCGTGCAGCGACATGGGTTCGTGCTGCCCGCTGTGCTCCTGGCGCCCGGCATGGGCGAAGCGCACCAGCGACTGAACGATACGGCTGATACGCTTGGTCTGGTCGAGGATCTGCTTGCCGGTTTCGAGCACCGGTTCGTCGTCAGACTCCAGCTTCAGATTCTGCGCCAGGCAGGCGATGCCGGTAACGGGGTTGCCGATCTCGTGGGCGACGCCTGCGGCGAAACGGCCGATCGAGGCGAGGCGCTCGTGGTGCGCGAGCTTGTCGGCCAGCAGCAGGGTTTCGGTTTCGTCTTCCAGCAGGATCACCATGCCGGCATGGGATGCCTCTTCGCTGAGCTGGGCCTTGTGCAGGCTGAACCAGCGCGGATGCCCCTTGATCTCGAGCTTGTGGCTGGGTTTGTGGGAAAGGTCGCCATCGGCGAATTCGGTCAGTAGTTTGCCCCAGGGGGCGGGCAGCGACGCCGGGCGCCAGTTCAGGACGTCGTCGGCGCGCAGGTCGGTGTACTGTTCGATTTCTGCGTTCCAGAACAGAATGCGCCCGTCGCTGTCCAGCGTGCATACGCCCACCGGCAGTTTCTGCAGCGTCAGGCGGTGATAGCGGCGCAGTTCGTCCAGTTCGGCGGCGAGTCCGCCCAGACGCTGGTGGTACTGCTCGAGCTGGGACTCGAGCAGGTGCACATCGCGGGCGCGAAAGCCCGCCATCGCGTCCTGTTGCTCAAGCGGCTCCAGCAGGGTCGCGGCCTCGACCGGTCCGAGCAGGCCGGAAAGGTGCTGTTCCAGCTGGGTGCGCAGCCGCAGCAGGTCCAGCGGTGACAGCAGTTCGTGACCGATACCGAGCTGGGCCAGTACGGTCTGCAGTTCCCGGTTGGCGGTTTCGGCGCCGAGTCGGGGGCGCAGCAACGCCTCGAAGTCCTCCACCCGGGTCGCGTTGAGCCTGACACCCACCGGCTGCTGCATGACATTGAGCATGCAGGCGTCACCGGCACGGCGCTCCTCTTCGGTGGTCGGGCACAGTCTCGATCCGAGAACCATCATGACGCAGTTGAGCAAAAGCGACATCACCGCCGACGAGTGCCAGCTGTCGGAGAACAGGTTGAACGCCTGCTTGTCCAGATGATCGCTCAGATACATCGCCAGCAGCCAGCTGCCGATACCGCTGCTCAGGCCCATAACGAAACCCCAGCGGTTGATGCCGGCCCAGAACAGCGTCGCGAGCAGAGCCGGCAGGAAATGCAGGAAAGTCACGAAGGCCAGCAGGCCGATCAGGTAGAGCGCGTCGGGACGGTTCAGCAGCGTGTAGCACAGGTAGCTGCCGGACATCAGTACCAGAATCAGGATGCGTCGCAGCCACAGCAGCCAGTTGTAGAGGCGGATATTGTCCGGCACCTGGGTGATCGGCAGCAACAGGTGGTTCTGCAGCATGGACGCCATCGAAACGGTGGCCACGATGATGATGCCGCTGGCAGCCGAGAGGCCGCCGATAAAGGCCAGCAGGGTGAGCACGTTCGAATGCTGCGCCATGCCGATGTGCAGAATAACGTACTCGGGAGCGCCGGTAATCCCGAGCTTCATGGCGGCCCAGACGATAGGCGGAATCGCCAGCGCCATCAGCAGCAGGTAGAACGGCATCATCCAGGACGCCTTCTGCAGGCTCATGACCGAGGAGTTTTCGGTGAAGGCCAGGTGGAACATGTGCGGCATGAGGATGGCGCTGGAGAAGAATGCCAGCAGCAAGGTATGCCAGTTGTCGCTTTCCGGCAGTTGCTGCACCAGACGCAGTGCTTCGGGATTGTCGGTCAGCCACTGCTGCAGTCCCGACGGTCCGCCCAGCACGCCAAAAATGCCATAGGCGGCGATAGCCAGCAGAACCAGAACCTTGACGACGGACTCCACCGCCATGGCGACGACCAGGCCGGTATTGCGGTTGCGCAGCGATGCGTGGCGGGCGCCGAACAGAATGGCGAACAGCGCCATCACGGCGCAGAAGGTCGCGGCCAGCAGGTTGCGGGGCGCTTCCGGGCTGAGCAAATGCAGCGAGTCGGCGACGGCCTGAATCTGCACGGCGATCAGCGGCAGCGTCGCCATCACCACCAGCAGCGAGGTCAGGGTGCCGATGGGGCCGCTGCGAAAGCGGAAGGCGAAAAGGTCGGCCAGTGAGCTGAGCTGGTGGGTCCGGGTGATGCGCAGAATCGGCACCATGATGGCCGGTGCCAGCACGAAGGCGAAGGTGGCGCCGAGATAGGAGGACAGATAGGCGATGCCGGAATCTAAAATGATCCCGAAGACACCGTAGAAGGTCCAGGCGCTGGCAAAGACGCCAAGCGACAGGGTATGAACCAGAGGATGGTTGACCAGCCGCCGCGGCAGCAGGTCGCGCTCGCTCAGCCAGGCTGTGCCGAACAGGCACAGCAGGTAGAAGACACCGGCGGCGAAAAGCCCCTGGAAGCTAAACATCTTGCCGGCTCCGGCGCAGATCGAGCAGCAGGCAGAACGCAATCAGCAGCAGCCAGATCAGAAAGGGGCGATACCAGGCTGCGCTCGGCGCCAGCCACCAGTCGAGCAGAACCGGCACTGCCAGAAAGCAGCCCAGTATCATCAGCAGCGCGGTTCGATGCAGAAACACAGGCGTATCCTCAGTCCAGGGGAGCGGGTTGCGACAGCATCGGCGGGACCCTGTGCGGTTGCCAGTGATCCACAGCCCATTGCAGCAACTCGCCGGGCGTGCTGTCACGCAGGGCGGCATCGGGCTGCTGTCCGAGAAAGTCGAGCGCCAGCATCAGTGCGGGTTGTGGCCGGCTGTCGTCCAGTGGTGCGGCCCGGGTCTGCTTGCTGAGCTTCTGTCCGTCGGGGGCCGCGGCGACCGGGATGTGACTGTACCGCGGTCTCGGCAGGCCAAGGTAGCGCTGCAGCTGAATCTGCCTCGGTGTTTCGTCGAGCAGGTCGCTGCCGCGCACGATATGGGTGATGCCCTGATCGGCATCGTCGACCACGACCGCCAGCTGATAGGCGAAGAAGCCGTCGCGGCGGCGGATCACGAAGTCGCCGGAGCTGTCGCTCAGGCGATAGCGCCGTGGCCCCTGAATGCTGTCATCGAAGACGATTTCCCCGGCCTCGCAATGCGCACGAATGGCGCAATCGTCGGCGTTGTCGGGCGGGTTGACCAGGCAGTAGCCATCGTAGCGACTGCCGCCGGTACGTTGCTGCAGGCGCTTGCGCGAGCAGCTGCAATAGTAGGCCTGTCGGTTGTCGAGCAGTCTTTGCAGGGCGTTGCGGTACGCGGCCAGGCGCCGGCTCTGAAAGCGGACTTCGCCGTCCCACTCGAAGCCGAAGCTCTCGAGGGTGGCAAGTATCTGCTGGCTGGCGCCGGGTTGTTCTCGGGGAGGATCGAGGTCTTCGATGCGGACCAGCCAGAGGCCCTGGTTGGCGCGGGCATCGGCGTAACTGGCCAGCGCAGCCAGCAGTGAGCCGAAGTGGAGCGGTCCGGTCGGGGAGGGAGCGAAGCGTCCGATGTAGTGCAAGAGTCAGGGTTCCGAGCCGGGGGCCGGCCACGCCGTTGCCGTGGCCGGGCTGCGTCGATCAGCCGCCGAGCTGCTTTTCCTTGATTTCGGCCAGCGTCTTGCAGTCGATGCACATGGTGGCCGTGGGGCGGGCTTCCAGACGTCGGATACCGATCTCGATGCCGCAGGCGTCGCAGAATCCGTATTCGTCGTCGTCGATACGTTCGATCGCTTCGTCGATCTTGCGGATCAGTTTGCGTTCGCGGTCGCGGGTGCGCAGCTCGAGGCTGAATTCCTCCTCCTGGCTGGCGCGGTCGCTGGGATCGGCAAAGTTCGATGCTTCTTCCTGCAGATGGTGGATGGTGCTGTCGACCTCCTCCATCAGCTGACGTTTCCAGGCATTCAGAATGTGTTTGAAATGCTCGCGATGAGCTTCACACATGTACTCTTCGCCCGTATCGAGATCATAGGGCTCAAAGTGCGTAAACTGAGAATCGTTTGCTGGCATAGTCTTGCCTCACTTCTCCGAGTCCTCCGGACGAATGGCCCGGGACGGTTATTCCTGCAACCTGCATCCTGGCGCTGGCGAAGGCTGCGAAGTTACCAGAACCCCGTTCATTAGGCTAGCCTTTATGGCTGATTTCGCCAGTACCGGTTATCGTGCGGCATGCCGCGGCTTCCGGGGTATACTGGCGCCTTTTTCGCAAGCTGAATCGGAATCGGAAATGGCCAAAGACTGGAGCGACAGAGCTCTGGAAATCGAGTCCTTCAAGGTGATGGACCTGCTAAAACGGGCGCGGGAGCTGGAGGCGGCCGGTCATGATGTGGTGCACATGGAAGTCGGTGAGCCGGACTTTCCCACCGCTGAGCCGGTAGCGGCGGCGGCCCGGGCGGCTATCGAGCGGGGCCTGACCCAGTACACACCGGCGGCCGGTGTTCCCGAGCTGCGTCAGGCGATAGCCCGCTTTTACCGCCAGCGTTACGGCCTCGAAATCGCGCCGGAGCGGGTCATTGTCACCGCTGGCGCCTCGGCGGCGCTGCTGATGGTGTTCGCGCTGCTGGCGGATCCCGGCCAGCAGTTCATGATGGCCGATCCGGGTTATCCCTGTAACCGCCAGTTCCTGCGCCTTGTGGAGGCGCGGGGCCAGCTGGTTCCGGTCGATGCCGATACCCGCTTCCAGCTTACCCCCCGGCTGGTGGCCGAGCACTGGCGACCGGAAACCGCCGGCGTGCTGCTGGCATCGCCGGCCAATCCCACCGGGTCGGTGTTGCACCTGGCCGAACTCGAGGCGCTGGCGCAGGCCGTGCGCGGACAGGGCGGTCGGCTGGTGGTCGACGAGCTCTATCATGGCCTGAGCTATGGTATCGAGGCTGCGTCGGTGCTGCAGGCCGATCCGAAGGCATTCGTCATCAACAGCTTCTCCAAGTACTTCGGCATGACCGGCTGGCGTCTGGGCTGGATAGTGGCGCCGGATGATGCGGTGCCGCACCTGGAGCGGCTGGCGCAGAATCTCTATATTTCGCCGACGACGGTGTCGCAGTATGCCGCGCTGGCGGCGTTCGAACCCGAGGCCCTGGCGATTTTCGAAACCCGGCGCCAGGCATTCGCCAAGCGGCGCGACCTGCTGCTGAACGGCTTGCGCGAACTGGGATTCGGCGTACCGGTCGCCCCCGAGGGAGCCTTCTACATTTACGCCGATGTCAGCGGGCTGACCGATAACGCCTTCGAGTTCTGCTGGGATCTGCTCGAACGCGATCACCTGGCGGTCACGCCGGGGCTCGACTTCGGTCGTCATCGAAGCAACGATTTCGTGCGCTTCTCTTACACCACGGCGGCGGATCGCATCGAACTGGGGCTTGAGCGCCTGCGACGCCGACTGCGGGGCGCCTGAGCATGCGCCTGGGCGAACTGATAGAAGGCCGCCTGGTGCGGCGTTACAAGCGATTTCTCGCCGACGTCGAACTGCCCGGGGGCGACCGGGTGACGGCGCACTGCCCCAATACCGGTTCGATGCGCAACTGCGCTGAACCCGGAAGCCGCGTCTGGCTGCACGATAGCTGCAACCCGGCGCGCAAATATCCGCTGGGCTGGAAGCTGGTGGAGGTCGATGGTCGATACCTGACCTGCATCGACACGGGGCTTGCCAACGCGCTGGTGGCCGAGGCGATAGAGGCCGGCGTTATTGGCGAGTTGGCCGGATACCGGAGCCTGCGGCGCGAGGTGCCCTACGGCGCGGAGCGAAGTCGCATCGATCTGCAGCTGAGCGAAGGCGGCCGGCCCGATGCCTGGGTCGAAGTGAAGATGGTCACACTGCTGGAAGATGGCTGGGGCTGCTTTCCCGATGCCGTCACGGCGCGCGGACAGAAGCATCTGCGCGAACTGATGCTGCTGGCCGGGTCCGGACAGCGGGCGGTATTGCTGTTCTGTGTGTCGCACCAGGGTATCGCCAGGGTGCGGCCGGCGGACAGCATCGATCCCGAGTACGGCCGTCTGCTGCGCGCGGCCGCCGGGGCGGGTGTGGAAGTGCTTGCTTACGGCGCAACGCTTTCCGTGGCTGAAGTTCGCCTTGTCGAAAAGCTGCCGGTGGTGCTTTAACGCAGCACCCGGTGCCGGGACAATATCACCCGTACAAGCGGTGTACCGCCGCGAACTAACCACCAAGGTTAAAGGCTTCGCCGCGGGGCGCGGCTACGGGGGCTCAGTCGCTTTCGTGGGCCGCGTACCCAAACTTAGGGGCACTTCCCCGCGGCGAATAGCGGGTGCGAGCGAACGACTGCTTCCGGTCGCCATGTATAGCAGCGCCCGCTTGCGACCCTGAACGCGCCGGTCAGCTGCCGGTCAGTACCAGCGCGCCATCCACCAGATCGAACGGCACTGCCATCAGATGCTGACCGTTGCAGGGGCCTGCGATACACTCGCCGCTGTCGATCTTGAACAGGGCGCCATGGGTCGCGCACTGAATGAAGTTGCGCTCGTAGTCGAGGAACTGATCCGGCAGCCACTCCAGCGGTACGCCACGGTGCGGGCAGCGATTCTCGTAGACGAAATAACGGCCCTGGTGATGCACGGCGAACAGGGCGCGGCCGTCGATCTGGAACCCTCTGGAGCCCGAGTCGGGTATATCGCCGATTTGGCAAAGAACTGTCATCTGCGGTCCGTCGTGAATGAAACAAAAGTGTACTTGAGCGCGGCTCACCCCGAGCCGGCGCGCGGCCCATTATAATAACGTTTTAGGAGCCAATGTCGCCCGTCGCAGGGCCAGCGCTGGCTCTCGTCGGCCTCGATTCAACCCAACCCGGAAGTCCCCGTGTCAAACAGGACCCTGCCACTGTCGTCCCATCCGCTGACAGCGATGCTTCTGCTTTCAGGTGGCCTGCACCTGCTGTTGCTGCAGGGTTGGCCTGTGGTCGATCGACAACCGGCTGCGGCGGGGCCCAAGGACTTGCAGGTCAGTCTGCAGACCGTCCCGGCTATCAGGCCCCGGCCCGACGGGACCACCAGCGGTCCCGAAGCGGTTTCGCCGGGCCAGAACGCAAAGATGCCGTCGACAGCGGCGGCACGGGCCGGCACGGTCGGGGCTGCGAAGAGGGGTTCGCAGCCCGCGTTGTCCGATCGCACGCCCGCCGATTCGTCGGCACCCTCGCCACAGCCACAGCCACAGCCACAGCCACAGCCACAGCCGCCGCGCTCTCCGCTGCCTTCCGCGCCGCCGTCCGAGCCCGAAGACCAGCCCGGGCCAGAGCGGACGCCAGAGCCTGAACGGCCCTTCGACGAGCTGCTGACGGACCAGCGCGAGGCGGTGGCGTCGGTGCACCGGGAGGCGCCGGTCGAGCGCGAGCCGCAGTGGCGACAGCCGCCGGATCCGCCGGTCTACCCGAAGCTGGCGCGCCGGCGGGGGCAGGAAGGCGAGGTGATGCTGCGGCTCGATATCGATCCCCGGGGCGAAGTCGTCGCGGCCAGGGTGCTGGGGTCGTCCGGTTTTCCGATGCTCGATCGCGCGGCCCAGGAGGCGGGGCTTGGCTGGCGACTGGTGCCGGCACGGATCAATGGCATTGCGGTCGCGTCCTATGTGACAATCCCGGTCCAGTTCCGCCTTCACTGACAACAGCATTCTTGATGAACCCTACCGGACGGCTGTCACCGCACCTGCTGCATCGCCTGCTCTGGCTGCTGTTGCCGCCGGTGATGGCGCTGTCGCTTCTGGTGGGGCCCGTGTCGCTGTCGCCCGAGCAGCTAATGACACCGGGCTCCCGCGATTTCCTGATCCTGTTCGAATTGCGTCTGCCGCGTCTGCTGCTGTCGCTGTTTGCCGGCGCACTGCTGGCTCTGACCGGCGCCTCGATCCAGGCGCTGTTCCGCAACCCGCTGGCGGACCCGGGCCTGATCGGCATCAGCGCCGGCGCCGCACTGGCGGCCGTGGCGGCGCTGGTGTTCGGGGGCGGCTGGCTGCTGGGCGCCCTGGGGCCGCTGCTGTTGCCGCTGGCGGCTTTTATCGGCGGCCTGACGGTGACCGCGCTGGTCGCACGCATCGCCCGTACCCCCCGCGGCATTTCCGTCACCACCATGCTGCTGGCGGGCATCGCCCTCAACAGCATCGCCGCTGCGGCCATCGGGGTGATGAAATACTTCAGCGATGATCTGTCGCTGCGCCAGGTGACCTTCTGGCTGCTTGGCAACCTGCATCGCACCGACTGGAACAGCGCGCTGCTGCTGGCGGTGCTGGCGCTGCCGCTGATGGCGTTGCTGCTGCGCGAGGGTCCGCAGCTTAACCTGCTGCTGCTGGGCGAACAGCAGGCGCGCCTGCTGGGGGTGGTGACCCACCGGTTGCAGCGGCGGCTGATCGTGCTGGTGGCGCTGGGTGTCGGCGCCGTGGTTTCGCTGGGAGGCCTGATCGGCTTCGTCGGGCTGGTGGTGCCGCACCTGGTGCGGTTGCTGTGCGGTCCCGATAACCGCGCCCTGATGCCGCTGTCAGCGCTGCTGGGTGCCTTGCTGCTGACGCTGGCGGATGTGCTTGCGCGGCTGTTGGTGAGTCCGGCCGAACTGCCGATCGGTATCGTCACGGCGCTGGTGGGCGGGCCCTTCTTTCTGTTCATGATCCTCTACCGTCAGCGGGGGCGACTGTGGCTTTGATCGCGCAGGGGCTGGAATGGCATCGCCAGGGGCGTCAGGTGCTGCACGGGCTCGACCTGGAGCTGGCCGCGGGCACGCTGACGGTGGTGCTGGGGCCAAACGGCGCCGGCAAGTCGACGCTGCTACAGCTGCTGTCGGGGCTCGAGTCGCCGACCTCGGGCGCGGTGCGTCTCGACGGCGAGGCGCTGCATGGCTGGAGCGAACCGCAGCGGGCGCGCCAGCTGGCGGTGATGACTCAGGATCAACCGCTGGACTTTCCGTTCAGTGTCGAGGAGGTGGTGCGGCTCGGCGCCTGGCCGCTCGGGCTGTCGCCGCAGCAGGAGGCGGATCACGGCCGCCGCTGGTTGCAGCGGCTGGACCTGGCGCAGCTGGCCGGGCGCAACTACCTGCAGCTGTCCGGCGGTGAACGTCAGCGGGTGCAGCTGGCCAGGGTGCTGGCCCAGTGCGGCGAGCAATCCCGGGTGCTGTTGCTGGACGAGCCGGTCAGCGCCATGGACCTGCGGCATCAGCACCTGTGCCTGCGGCAGCTGCGCCGCCTGGCCGACGCAGGGATGGCGGTGCTGCTGATACTGCACGACCTTGCGCTGGCGGCGCAGTACGGCGACCGGGTGCTGCTGCTAAAGGACGGTCGGGCGCTGGCGCAGGGGCCCGTGCCCGAGGTCATGACCGCCGCGTTGCTGAGCCAGCTGTTCGAGGTCGGCGTGGATGTCCGGTTCGAGGACGGCGTGCTGCGCTTCAGCTCATTCGTCGCCGATGACGCCTTCCAGGCGTAGTCGCTCTGTGAGGTGGTCGAGCGCTTCGTCGTCGTCGGTGTAGACGGACAGGGTATAGCCGAGCTCGTTGTCGTCCAGCGGGTGCTGCATCTTCTTTTGCTGGCGCATGACCGTGACGTCGGCGTCGGACGCGTCCTTGCCGCTGGCCTGGCGTCGTTTGAGACGCGCCTCGATCAGCTTCTGTTCACAATGACAGCTGATAATACGGAATGGGATACCCAGTGACTGCGCAAGCTCCGCGTAGCTCAGGCGTGGCCGCTGGCGGATGAAGGTAGCATCGACGATGACGGTGTAGCCGGCGCGCAGCATGGCCCGGGTGGTGTCGAACAGCTGGTGGTAGGTGCGGATGTTCATTTCCTGCCCGTACAGCTCCAGTTTCTCGCCCTTGCGGCTAAGTTCCCGGTACAGGCGCTTGCGTTCGATGTCGGAGCGGATGCGGATGGCGTCGATGCGCTCGACCAGCTGCCCGCTGATATGGCTCTTGCCGCTGCCGGACAGGCCATGCATCAGTAGCAGCGCGGGCTGCGGACGGCGGGCGTAGTGCTGTGCCAGCCGCAGGTAGCGACGGAAGGTGTCGAGGTCCTTGTGCTCTCCAAGCATGGCGACCTTGGCCCGGACCATGGCCCGGTAGGCCTTGTAAAAATTAAGCAATTTCAGGGATTTATAATCGCCGGTCAGCTCCAGATAGCGATTCAGCAGGCGGTGGGCCCAGCGGAACTGGCCGTTGGCCTCCAGATCCATCAGCAGGAATGCCAGGTCGCAGATGGTATCGATCCAGCGGAACTGCAGATTGAACTCGATGCAGTCGAACAGCCGCAGCTTGTCGTGGAACAGGGTGATGTTGGCCAGGTGAAGGTCGCCGTGGCATTCGCAGACGTGGCCCTCGGTCTTGCGCCGGCGGATCACCTCGGTAAGGTCGCGAAACTGCTGCGCGGTCTGCTGTGACAGCTGCTGCACCGCCGACCAGTCGTGGGGATCGTCGAGCACGTCCTGGAGGTGCATGAAGTTGTCCGACACCACCTCCCAGATGGTTTCGGGTTCGCCCCAGGGGCTGTCCGAGGCGACCATCGGCACCTGCTGGTGGAAGGCGGCGATCTGCTCGGCGAGGGTGTCGATCCAGGCCGGTTCGAAGCGTTTTTGCTGCAGCAGCAGATCGAGCCGCAGCTCGGTGTCGAACTGGCGCATGCGCACCGCGTACTCGAAGGCTTCGCCATCGCCGCCCATCCGGGGCTGCGATGGGGTGCCAGTGATGGGCACGAGCTCGAGGTAGATATCGGGCGCCAGGCGACGGTTGAGCCGCAGCTCCTCCTCGCAGAAGTGCTGGCGCTTTTCCAGGCTGGTGAAGTCGAGAAAGCCGAAATCGACCGGCTTTTTCACCTTGTAGGCGTATTCGCCGGTGAGCAGCAGCCAGGAAATGTGCGTTTCGATGACGCGAATGTCGCCGGTGGCGTGAGAATAGGCCGCCGGATCGCGAAGTGATTGAATGAATTCAGGAAACATAGAATCCCGGTATCGCGCGATTGGGTAAGGAATTATACTGAGCCGATGACAAAAAAGAGAGTCTCCTCCGCAAAAGCTTCCCGCTCCCGCCGCAAAGGCAAGAACGCTCGCAAGGCCCCCAGGCGCTCTTTCTGGTCGGCTCTGCTCGGTTTTTTGCTCAAGCTGACGCTGGTTCTGAGCGTCTTCGCCGCCATCGGGCTTGCCTATCTCGACATGCAGGTACGCGAGAAGTTCGAGGGCA
Source organism: Marinobacterium nitratireducens (assembly GCF_014645375.1). Taxonomy (GTDB): domain Bacteria; phylum Pseudomonadota; class Gammaproteobacteria; order Pseudomonadales; family Balneatricaceae; genus Marinobacterium_A; species Marinobacterium_A nitratireducens. The sequence continues at coordinate 13,235 of NZ_BMLT01000018.1, read as the reverse complement.
AGCGCTGGGCGCTGCCGGCCAAGGTTTACGCCCGGCCGCTGGAACTGTACCCGGGGCAGGCGCTGGCGATGGACGACCTCAAGGCCGAGCTTAACGGTCTCGGCTACCGCTTCGTCAAGAGTGCCAGCGCTCCCGGACAGGCCGAGTGGGCGAGCTCGCGGGTGCGGGTCCAGACCCGCGGTTTCGTCTTCCCGGACAGTAATGAGCCGCCGCGCGATCTGCTGCTGGAGTTCCGTGGCAACAGTCTGTCACGCATTCGCGACGGCAGTGGCAACCTGCCGCTGGCCCGGCTCGAGCCGGTACTGGTCGGCGGCATCTATCCGACCAGCAACGAAGACCGCGACCTGATCCGGCTGTCCGAGGCGCCTCCTTATCTGGTGGAGTCGCTGATCGGTATCGAGGATCGCAGCTTCTACGATCATCACGGCATTTCGCTCAAGGGCATTGCCCGCGCCATGTGGGTCAACATCCAGGCCGGACGCTTCGTCCAGGGCGGCAGTACCCTGACACAGCAGCTGATCAAGAACTTCTACCTCACCGCCGATCGCACCCTGGCGCGCAAGCTGCTGGAAATGCCGATGGCGGTGCTGCTGGAGCTGCATTACAGCAAGGACGAGATCCTCGAGGCCTACCTCAACGAGGTCTACCTCGGTCAGTCCGGTGCCCGCGCCATTCATGGTTTCGGGCTGGGCAGCCAGTACTTTTTCGGCCGCCCGCTGCAGGAGCTGCAGCTGCATCAGGTGGCGCTGCTGGCCGGCATGGTCAAGGGGCCTTCCTATTACGACCCGAGGCGCCATCCCGAGCGCGCCCGGGCACGTCGCAACCTGGTGCTGTCGATTCTCGCGGAGCGCGGCGTGATCACGCCGCAGCAGCTGGAAGAGGCCCAGGCCCGGGATCTCGATGTGGTCAAGAGCAAGAGCCTGCACAAGGGGGCTTATCCGGCCTACCTCGACCTGGTCAAACGGCAGCTGCGTCAGGACTACCGCGAAGAGGACCTCGGCTCCGAAGGTCTGCGCGTCTTCACCAGCCTGGATCCGATCGTACACCGGCGCGCCGAAACGGCGATGGTGGAAACCACCGAGCAGCTGGTCAGGAAGTATGGCAAGAAACTCGAGGGCCTGCAGGGCAGCATGGTGGTGACAGACCCCCAGACCGGCGATGCGTTGGCAATCATCGGTGGCCGCGACACCCGCTACCAGGGATTCAACCGGGCGCTCGACGCCAATCGCTCGATCGGCTCGCTGGTGAAGCCGGCGGTCTATCTGGCGGCGCTGGAGCAGGGCTACACCCTGGCAAGCCGCATCGAGGACGAACCGGTGCGACTGCAAATGCCCAATGGCGACGTCTGGGCGCCGGACAACTTCGATCACCAGGCCCACGGCGAGGTGCCGCTGCATCGGGCGCTGGCCAAGTCCTACAACCTCGCAACCGCGCGGCTGGGGCTCGACATCGGCGTCGACAAGGTGGTCGATATGCTGCACAGGCTGGGGCTGGAAAGGGATATCAATGCCTATCCGGCGCTGCTGCTCGGCGGGGAGACGATGTCTCCGGTGGAGGTGGCGAACATTTACCAGACCCTCGCCGCGAACGGTTTCCAGACGCCTCTGCGGGCTATCCGCATGGTCACCGACGCCGACGGTCAGGAACTGTCGCGCTATCCGTTCAAGGTGCGCCAGACCGTGCCGGTGGAACTGGTTCACCTGATTCAGTACGCGATGCAGGAGGTGGCCCGCGAGGGCACCGCGCGCTACGCCTACAGCCAGTTGCCGGCGGACCTCAACATCGCCGGCAAGACCGGAACCTCGAACAACCAGCGTGACAGCTGGTTTGCCGGCTTCACCGGCAATCGCCTGGCGGTGGTGTGGCTCGGACGGGACGACAACGCGCCGATGCCGATCACCGGCTCCAGTGGCGCTTTGCGCGTCTGGACCGACTTCATGCGTCGCGAGCATCCGCAGCCCTATCTGGCGAGGCGGCCGGACGATATCGAATACGTCTGGGTCGATGACGCCACCGGCCTGCGTTCGGATCAGCGTTGCGAAGGCTCGCGACAGTTGCCGTTCCTGGTCGGCACGGCGCCGCTTCAGGGTGTCGACTGCGGCTATGGCAGCCCGGTACAGCGCTCGGTCGACTGGTTCCGCAGCTGGTTTCGCTGAGGGGCCGCAGGACGCTGCGCGCAGGTTCCAGGTTGCATCCCGCCCGCTGCGGTGCAACAGTAGCCCACCGACGAGTTTACTAACGGGAAGAAGACGATGTACCGAATGAGACTGGGGTTCCTCGCGGGCGTGGCGTTGCTGGCCGGTTGTTCCGGTCCCTACGTCTATCAGCCGCCGGTGGAGGACCGTAGTGGTAATGCGCCGCCGCCGGCGGTGGAGCGCGATACCGGCGTGACCGTGACGCCGATCTACGACGAGCCGGTAATCAGCCGGCAGCGGACCGACGGCGGGTCCGGCCTCTCGGTGCAGCCATTGCCTGTGCCGGATGATTCGCCGGCGTCGATCCCGACGCCGCAGGCCGCAGCGCCCGTATCCGGCAATCCTGCCGTGGTGGCGCTGCTCGACAGCGCCCGCCAGCAGCAGTCCGCAGGCTCGCTGGGGGCGGCCCAGAGCAGTCTGGAGCGCGCGCAGCGCATTGCGCCGCGGGACCCGCAGGTCTACTACCAACTGGCGGAAATCCAGCGTCAGATGCAGAAGTACGACGAGGCCGAGCAACTGGCGCGCCGGGGCGTCGCCCTGGCCGGCGGACAGCCGGAGTCGCTGCGCCGGCTGTGGCTGCTGATCGCCAATATCCGCAAGGATGCGGGCGATCTGAGCGGTGCGCGCGAGGCGCTGGAGCAGGCCCGGCGCTATTGACACCGGGCCCTGTCGTCCGGGGCGCAACCCCGGAGGTATCAGTTCAGCACCGCGTCAGCCGACGTCATCGATGGAGTGGCGATGCCCAGGCCGGGTCGCTGCACGGGTATTCCATGCCCGGGCATCGTTTCACCCATCCTGCGAGTGAGGGTCAGCTGCGCCGCAGGCTGACGCCGGCACTGGTCAGCGGCAGAAAAGCGGCAAGGGCCAGCAGGTAGAGGGCTTCGTGCCGCGATTCCGGCACCAGGGTGCCCGGGCCGAACAGCAGCAGCCCGGCGCCTGCGGCCAGTGCGCCGGTCAGCGCCAGCAACCGCGAACCGCCGCGTTCCCCTTTGACGATCCCCACCACCATCGCCAGGCAGATGAACGCCGCCAGTCCCTGCATGTACTGCTCCCCCGTGCCGAAGCGGCGGCAGAGTTCAAACAGTCCGAAGCAGCCCAGCAGCCAGCGCCCCCAGGCGGCTCTTGACCAGTCCCACCCGAAACCGCGGGCCAGCACCGCCAGCGCGAACAGCGGCAGACCGGCATAGAAGGCGAGGTTGTCCAGCATCAGCCGCAACGTCTGCGTGTCTGCGCCGCTGCCGGACAGCAGCAGCCGGCCCATCATGGCCAGCACCAGCGACAGGGCGCCGAGGCTCATCACGCCCAAAGTTGTCGCCTGGGTATCCGACTGCGCCTTGCGGTAGAGCAGGGCGCTGCTTGCCAGCGCGCTGCCCAGCAGCACCAGTTGGGACAGCAGTACCATCAGAGGCGGCTGAATACGCGATCGGCGGCGGCGAGGGTGGCCTCGATATCCTGCTGGCTGTGCGCGGCCGACACGAAGCCTGCTTCGAAGGCCGACGGGGCCAGGTAGACGCCTTCCTCCAGCATGCCGTGGAAGAAGCGGCCGAAGCGTTCGGCGTCGCAGGCGGTTGCCTGGCCGAAGCTCGTGACCTGCGGCTGGTCGGTAAAGAAGAGACCGAACATGCCGCCGACCTGGCTGGTGGTAAAGGGAACCCGGTGGCTCAGCGCGACGGCTTCCAGCCCCTGGGTCAGCAGCTCGGCTTTGGCGCTGAGCTGCTCGTGGAAACCGGGCGTCGAAATGGCATTGAGCATGGTCAGGCCCGCCGCCATGGCCAGCGGGTTGCCCGACAGGGTGCCAGCCTGATAGACCGGCCCCAGTGGCGCGATGTACTCCATGATCTCGCGCTTGCCGCCGAAGGCACCGACCGGCAGGCCGCCGCCGATGACCTTGCCCAGGGTGGTCAGGTCCGGTTTGATGCCGTAGTGCGCCTGGGCGCCGCCCAGCGCGACGCGAAAGCCGGTCATCACCTCGTCGAAGATCAGCACGCTGCCGTACTCGTCGCACAGCTCGCGCAGGCCCTCGAGGAAGCCGGGCTGGGGCGGGATGCAGTTCATGTTGCCGGCGACCGGCTCGACGATGATACAGGCGACCTGGTCGCCGACTTCGGCAAAGGCCTGGCGTACGTTGTCGATGTCGTTGAAGTTCAGGGTGATGGTGTGTTCGGCCAGGGATGCCGGCACTCCCGGTGAGTTGGGTTCGCCCAGGGTCAGGGCGCCGGAGCCGGCTTTGACCAGCAGCGAGTCGGAATGGCCGTGGTAGCAGCCTTCGAACTTGACGATCTTGTCACGGCCGGTGTAACCGCGGGCCAGGCGGATGGCGCTCATGGTGGCTTCGGTACCGGAGTTGACCATGCGCACCATTTCGAGCGACGGCATCAGCTCGCAGACCTTGTCCGCCATCTCGATTTCGATGGCGGTGGGGGCGCCAAAGCCGGTGCCGTGGTCCAGTGCGGCGCGAATGGCATCGATCACCTCGGGCGCGTTGTGGCCCAGGATCATCGGGCCCCAGGAGCCGACATAGTCGATGTAGCGCTTGTCGTCCTCGTCGAACAGATAGGCGCCTTCGCCGTGCTTGAAGAACAACGGAGTGCCACCGACGCCCTTGAAGGCGCGGACCGGCGAGTTCACGCCGCCGGGGATGTGTTGCTGGGCGGCCTGGAACAGGGCTTCGGAACGGGACATGCGGATACCTTCCCTCTGAGATCAGAACTGTTGGCGGAAGCGCTGCGCCTGGCGACGGATATCGGCCGCGGCGAAGAGCGCGTGAATCACGGCGATCATGCTGGCGCCGGCTTCGGTTACCTGGCGGGCATTATCCACGCTAATGCCGCCAATCGCCACCACCGGCAGGCCGACCTCGTCGGCGGCGCGGGGCAGCAGCGACAGCGGGGCGGGTTTGGCTCCGGGCTTGGTGCGGGACGGGAAAAAGGCGCCGAAAGCGACGTAGTCGGCGCCCTGATCGCGCGCCTCGAGCGCCAGTGCCAGGCTGTCGTGGCAGGTCGCGCCGATGACTGCATCCGGCCCCAGGCGCTCGCGCGCGGCGGCGACGGAGCCGTCGCTCTGGCCAAGGTGCACGCCATGGGCGCCGCTGGCGACCGCGAGCTCGAGGTCGTCGTTGATCAGCAACGGGCGTTCGAAGCGCTGGCACAGGTCGCGCAGCAGCAGCGCCTGGCGCAGACGGCGCTCGGCATCCTGGCTCTTGTCGCGGTACTGAACGGCGGCAGCGCCGCCTTCGAGGGCGGCCTCGACGCTGGCGATGAGGGTACGGTCATCGGGCATCAGCTGGCTGTCGGTGATAGCGTAGAGGCCGTGCAGGCTAAAAGCGGTCATGGTGGAGTCCTGGGGATAAGGGTGTTCAAGGGCTGTCAGAGGGCCTGTTTGCGCAGGTAGTAAGCTTCCAGCTGGGCGCGGGTCAGCAGGCCGATAATGTCGCCGCGGTTGCTGCTGACGCAGAGGATATCGGTTTCGCGCTGGCGCATGCAATCGGCGGCTTCCTGCAGCGTGGCGCGAAAGCTGATGGTGACCGCGTCGCGTCGATGGGCCGGGATCTCGAGCAGCTTCAGTTCGTCGCTCTCGCCCTCATGCTGCTCGAGCCAGAGCGTCAGATCGGTACGTGGCAGCAAAGCGCGGGGTTCGTCATCGAGTACCAGGATCCAGCTGGCGTCCTGTTGCGACAGTTCGGCAGCGCGCAGGCGGCTTTCGGTGGATGTGGCTTTGAGAAAATTGCGCGACATCAGGCTGCCGACGGCAGCCCGGGACAGTACCTGTGCCAGCGGCTCCTGGCGATAGTCCAGGCCCTGGGCCTGCAGCAGCGACTGGAAGATCGACGGCAGCCCGAAAAAGGCACGCACCGTGAGATTGCTGATCACGATCGCGAGCATGCCCGGCAGAATGATATGGGGGTTCCCGGTCAGTTCCAGCAGTGCGATCAGCGCCGCCAGTGGCGCATTCAGCACCGCTCCCATCATGGCGCCCATGCCGATCATGGCGTACAGGCCGGTGTGCGACAGGGTGTCCGGGCTGAGCATCTGCCCCAGGTTCCCGAGCAGAGCGCCGGCCAGCGCGCCAATGACGAAGGTCGGGCCGATCAGGCCTGCGGGAATACCGAGCCCGAGTACGACCGGTGTCAGCAGCCACTTGGCCAGCAGCAGACCCGCCAGCAGCAGCAGTTCCTTGTGGCCCAGCAGGGTCGCCTGAAGGGTGTCGTAGCCGACGCCCATCACCTGGGGGAAAATACAGGCGACGGCGCCGGTCAGTACCCCGGCGAGCAGCAGGCGGACGTACAAAGGCAGCTTTGTCTGCAGGGAAACGGTGCCCAGCATCAGGCGGTTGAAGCCGCCGGCCAGCAGTCCGATCAGCAGGCCGAGGAGCATTACCATGGGGATTTCGCTGAGGGTGCCGATTCCGAGCGCCGGCACGTCGAGCAAGGGCCCCGCGCCGAGGCTGGCGCGCATCACCAGATCGGCGGTTACCGCGGCAACAATGACCGGTGTAAAGCCGAGTACGGTGTACTCCAGCAGTACCACTTCCATGGCGAAGACGACACCGGCCAGCGGCGTGCTGAATGCCGCGGAGATTCCGGCGGCAGTGCCGCAGGCGACCAGCAGGCGCATGCAATTGTTCGGCACCCGCATCCACTGGCCGACGAGACTGGCGCCGCCGGCGCCGAGGTGAATTGCAGGTCCTTCACGGCCGACCGAGTGGCCGCTCAACAGGGCGATGGCGGCGGTGGCGAACTGCGCCAGCAGGTTCCCGGCCGGCAGGTGTCCCTGGTGGTAGCGCAGACGCTCGAGTACGTGCACCACGCCAACTTTGCGCCGAGCCGGTGCGAGCCGCCAGATCAGCAGGCACAGCAGCAGGCTGCCGGCGACGGGCAGCACCGCACGAACCTCGATGGAGAGGCCCTCGAAGTTTTCCGGGTCGCCGCCGGGCAGGTAAAGTGACAGGGGAATGTCGACGACAAGGCGGAATGCCAGAATGATAAGGCCGGCCACGAGCCCTGACAGCACGCCGAGGGTCAGCAACTGGGGCAGGGAGTCGATATGGGACAGACGGTCGCGAAAATGTTCGAGTGACAGGAGGTCCTTGCGAATCAATGGGCTCAGGTCCGGCAAGGGAGATTGCGAACAATGATGTCGCAGGCTCCGTGGTTTTTAGGGTTGGTGCTTTGTATCATTAAGGAGTCGGTGAGGAGCGTCAACTCGGGCACCGGCGTCAATTCAGGTTTCGACTTTTATGCGAGGTTGATGTGATCAAGGTAGGTATCGTGGGCGGCACCGGCTACACCGGCGTCGAACTGTTGCGGATTCTGGCGAATCACCCCGAGGTCCGGGTGGACGTCATCACGTCGCGATCCGAAGAGGGCATCCGCATCGCGGACATGTACCCGAACCTGCGCGGTCACTACGACCTCGCCTTTACGGTGCCGGATGTCGAACGGCTGGCGGACTGCGATGCGGTGTTCTTCGCCACGCCCCATGGCGTCGCCATGAGCATGGCGCCGGAGCTGGTCGAGCGCGGCGTCAAGGTGATCGATCTGGGTGCGGATTTCCGCATCAAGGATCTCGAACTCTGGTCTCGCTGGTACGGCATGGAGCATACCGCGCCGGAGCTGGCCGCCGAGGCGGTGTACGGGCTGCCGGAGGTGAATCGCGAGCAGATTCGCAATGCGCGCATGATCGCCTGCCCGGGCTGCTACCCGACCGCGGTGCAGCTGGGCTACCTGCCGCTGATCGAGAATGCGCTGGTGGATCATCGCCGGCTGATCGCGGACTGCAAGTCCGGCGTCAGCGGCGCAGGTCGTGGCGCCAATGTCGGTTCGCTGCTGTGCGAGGCCAGCGAAAGCTTCAAGGCCTACGGCGCGGCAGGGCACCGCCATCTGCCGGAGATCAAGCAGGGGCTTGGCGTCGCCGCCGGCCGCCCCGTCGGGCTGACGTTCGTGCCGCACCTGACGCCGATGATCCGCGGTATTCACGCTACCCTGTACAGCGTGCTGAAGGACCCGACGGACGGGCTGCAGGCGCTGTTCGAGGAGCGTTACGCCGATGAGCCCTTCGTCGACGTGATGCCGGCGGGCAGCCATCCGGAAACCCGCAGCGTGAAGGGCGCCAACGTCTGCCGGATCAGTGTTGTCCGGCCGCAGGACGACGATACGGTGGTGGTGCTGTCGGTTATCGACAATCTGGTCAAGGGCGCCGCGGGTCAGGCGGTGCAGAACCTGAACATCCTGTTCGGCCTGGAGGAGACTGCCGGCCTCGGTATCGTCGCTTTGATGCCCTGAGTGACGGGCAATACTTGACTACTTTGGTCGGTTAAGAAAGAATAGCCGCCAGTTCGTAATATGTGGGAGTGGGTATGACTGAGTCCTTTGAGCAGAATCCTCCGCTGGTGTTTACCGAAGCGGCGGCTGCGAAGGTGAAAAGTCTGATGGAGGAAGAGGACAATGCCAACCTCAAGCTCCGGGTCTATATCACCGGCGGGGGCTGTGCTGGCTTCTCCTATGGCTTTACCTTCGATGAAGCGATGGCGGAAGACGATACCGCGGTCGACAAAGATGGCGTGACGCTGGTGGTGGATGCGATGAGCTTCCAGTACCTGGCAGGAGCTGAAGTGGACTACCGGGAAGGTCTGCAGGGCTCGCAGTTCGTCATCAACAACCCCAACGCCACCACTACCTGTGGTTGTGGCTCGTCCTTCTCGATCTGAAACCTGTCGGATGGCCCGTCCGGGCCATCCCGCTTTTTCGCAAGCAGGCCGTTCAGGCCTCACCGGAAGAACCCGTTCAGGGCTGGTAGATGGCGCCGAGGATGCGCTCGCCCCTGGCGCCGGTAACCGCCGGCAGATTGCCGCTTTGCCCCTCCAGAGTACGCGCCGCCAGCCAGGCGAAGGCGCAGGCCTCGACCCAGTCCGGATCCTGTCCCAGGGCCGCCGTTGTCCTCACCTCATAAGGTTCCAGCAGCGCTTGCAGGCGTTGCAGCAGATATTTGTTATGGCTGCCCCCTCCGCAGAGATATATCTCTCCCCCCGCATCGAGAGATGCCCCGATCTCCCGGCTTAGCGAGCGCGCGGTCAGCTCCAGCAGAGTGGCCTGCACATCGGCCGGTTGGGCCTGTCCGCAGTCGGCATCCCGGATGCAGGCGTCCAGCCAGTTCGGATTGAATTGTTCACGTCCGGTGCTCTTGGGGGCGGGGGCGTCGAAGAAGGGCAGATCCAGTAGTCGTTCGAGCAGTGTCGGCAGTATCTGGCCAGAAGCCGCCCAGGCGCCGTCGCGGTCGTATTCGAGTTGCCGGTGCCTACCGATCCAGCTGTCGAGCAGCACATTGCCGGGGCCTGTGTCGTAGCCGGTCACGGGATGAGAGCTATCGGCGCGCAGCAGTGTGACGTTGGCCATGCCGCCGATGTTGGCGATGATCCGGTCGACGCCTGCGTCATGGAACAGCGCGCGGTGGTAGGCCGGTACCAGCGGGGCGCCCTGGCCGCCGGCGGCCATGTCGCGGCGCCGGAAGTCCGCGACCAGCGTGATTCCGGTGCGTTCTGCGATCAGGTTGGGGTCGCCGATTTGCAGTGTGAAGCCGGCGTCGGGCCGATGGCGAACGGTCTGGCCATGGCTGCCGATGGCGCGGATCGAGCTACGCTCGAGCGAGGTGGCATCGATCAGGTTGTTGGCGGCGCGGGCAAAGAGTTCTGCAAGCTCGAGATCGAGCCGGCCCAGGCGTTCGATCTCGTCGTCGCCGGGGTGCATCAGCGCGAGAGTGCGGTGGCGCAGGTCGGATGGGAAGGGTTCGCTGTGGCTGGCGATGAGATCGAGATCGCGGCCGTTGTATTCGACAACGACCGCGTCCACGCTGTCGAGGCTGGTGCCCGACATCAGGCCGAGGTAGCGCATCGGGCGCTTACTCGGCCAGCGCAACCTGGGTTGCGGAGTACTTGTCGAGCTGGGCCAGCAGCGTCTGGGAGACCGACTGGAAGGCGGCACGCTCGCTCTTGGGCAGCGGGTCGGCATGCGGCAGCTTCACGGTAACGGGGTTCTTGTGCACGCCGTTGACGCGGAATTCGTAGTGCAGGTGCGGGCCGGTCACCATGCCAGACATGCCGACATAGCCGATCAGCTGACCCTGCTTCACCCGGCTGCCAACCGAAAGCCCTTTCTTGAAGCGCGACATATGCGCATACAGGGTGGTGATGTTCTGGCCGTGCTGCAGGATGATGACGTTGCCGTAGCCGCCCTTGACGCCACGGAAGATAATCTTGCCGTCACCGGCGGCCTTGATCGGTGTTCCGGTACTGGCGGCGTAGTCGACCCCTTTGTGTGCACGGATTCTGTTCAGCACCGGATGCTTGCGATTGGGATTGAACGGCGAGCTGATGCGGGCGAAATCGACCGGGGTACGCAGGAAGGCCTTGCGCATGCTGTTGCCTTCCGGTGTGAAATAGTTGGTGTTGCCCTTGGAGTCGGTGTAGCGCAGGGCGCGGAACACATCGCCGCGGTTGACGAACTCGGCGGCCACGATGTTGCCGGTGCCGATCTTCTTGCCGTCGAGAACTTTCTCTTCGTAGATCACACGGAAGGTGTCGCCCTTGCGGATATCGAGTGCGAAGTCGATATCCCAGCCGAAGATGGCCGCCAGCTGCATGATGGTGTTGTTGGACATGCCGGCGCGGCTGCCATCGAGGAACAGGGAATTCTCGATGGTGCCTTCGGCGAACTGATGCTGGATTTTGGGTTCGCGCTCGACGAATTCGGTGCGGTAGCTGTCGCCGTCCCGCTCGAGCAGGACCTGCTTCAGCGGGCCGGCAACATGCTTGAGTTTCTTCAGTTCGCCGCCCTCGATCAGGAACGACAGGGTCTCTCCCGGGTAAATGCGTGACAGCGCCTTGTTCTCACGGGTGGCCTGTGTCACCTGGTGAACGTCGAGTGCGGAAAGGCCGGCGCGCTTGAACAGGGAGCTGAGGTTGTCGCCGCTGTTGACCTTGTAGTCGACCCAGTTCTCGACGGGTTCTGCGGGCGCTTCGGCAACGGCAGGGGGTTCGGGCGCCTGCTCGGCGGTGTTGCCGGCTGCTTCATTCGAAACGCTTTCTTCCTGCAGGGTGGGCAGCATCTCGGTATCGGTCTCTTCGCTCAGATTCAGCTCGAGCTTGACCGTATCCTGACTCAAGGCGCCGCTTTCGGGACGGTCGCCGCGCGTGGCGGAGACTTTTTCCGAGGGCACCAGCATCAGGGTGATGCCGATGATGACGACGCAGATGGAGACTGCGACCAGATGGACGGTCGGCAGGCGGTTACCGATAATCTTAATGACATTAAACACTATGCTACCCATAAAAATAGAATAACCGTACAGTGAGGTATTTAAGCCTAAACCATAAGGGTATTGCAAAAAGAATATCGGCAGCTGGGTGAAAAAGTTAAAGTGTTTTCTTACATGCGAATTTGTTCGCGGCCCGGAGCGGCGGTAGAATACGCTCCCTTTATAGACAATAGCCGGTTCAAGGGTATTCGAAAGCGATGAGCGACATGACACTGTTACAGGATCTCAAGGCCCGCGGGTTGATCGCGCAGACAACCAGCGAGGAAGAGCTGGAACAACATCTGGCAGAGAACAGTGTTACCCTGTATTGCGGCTTCGACCCGACGGCGGACAGTCTGCACCTCGGTCACCTGGTGCCGTTGCTGATGCTCAAGCGCTTCCAGGAATACGGCCATCGTCCCATTGCTCTGGTGGGCGGAGCAACCGGCATGATCGGGGATCCCAGCTTTAAGGATCAGGAGCGCTCGCTGAACTCGGCCGAAGTGGTGCAGCAGTGGAGCGACTGCCTTAAAGCCCAGATTGGCCGTTTCATCGAGTTTGGTGACCAGGAAGGCGGCGCCATTCTGGCGAACAACTACGACTGGACCGCCAGTGTCGATGTGCTGTCCTTCCTGCGCGATATCGGCAAGCACTTCACCGTCAACAAGATGATCGCCAAGGAGTCCGTGCGCCAGCGTATCGAGCGCGAGGGTTCCGGCATTTCCTTCACGGAATTTACCTACCAGATTCTGCAGTCTTACGACTATCAGTTCCTCAACAAGGAATATGGCTGTACGTTGCAGATCGGTGGCTCTGACCAGTGGGGCAACATCACCGGCGGTATCGACCTGACACGGCGGGTAAACGGTGCGCATGTCCATGGCCTGACCCTGCCGCTGATCACCAAGTCCGACGGCACCAAGTTTGGCAAGACCGAGGGCGGCGCCGTCTGGCTCGACGAGAAGAAGACCTCGCCCTATGCCTTCTACCAGTTCTGGCTGCAGACCCCGGACGCCGACGTTTACCGTTTCCTGAAGTTCTTTACCTTCCTGTCGGTGGCTGAGATCGACGCGATAGAGAAAGCCGATGCCGAGCGCCAGGGGCGTCCCGAGGCGCAGGCCGTGCTCGCCCGTGAAGTCACCCGTCTCGTGCACGGCGAGGAAGGTCTGGCTGCAGCAGAGCGGATCACCGAGGCGCTGTTCTCCGGCGACCTTTCGAGCCTTGGCGAAAACGACTACGCACAGTTGAGCCTGGACGGACTGCCGTCGTCGGAACTGGCGGCGGCGGAGCTGGCCGAGAAACCGCTGACGACATTGCTGTCTGAAGCCGGTCTTGCCGCCTCGGGCAAGCAGATCAAGGACGCTTTGCAGCGTAAGGCTGTTATCGTCAACGGCGTGGAGGCGGGCGTGGAAGACAATATGAATGCGCCGGAAGTATTTGGCGCGGACCGGGCGCTGTTCGGTCGGTACTTTCTCGTCAAGCTGGGCAAAAAGAAGCACCACCTGTTTGTCGCCGCCTGAGTCCTAAATGCAGTGACCGGAAAGGGGCGCCAGCGGCGCCCCTTTTCTTTTAGTGCTCTGTTGCCGGTAGCCTTATTACAGGCATGTCGTTTAGGTGGTTGAAAATTGTACAGGAATAAGGGGGTTTTCGTTTTTTTGGAGTTTTTTTACAAAGGCTGTTGACTCTCCCGCTCATGGCTGTAGAATTCGCCTCCTCGCTTGGGGAGACAGCCGGAAACGGCAGTCGGGACCAG
>NZ_BMLT01000017.1 GCF_014645375.1 Marinobacterium nitratireducens | reverse complement strand
TTGCACTGTATTGCAGGGTGTTGATGTTAAAGCGGTTTTAACCTATTAACCGAACTGGTTCATGGTGTTGTCTTTACCACCGGCCTTCAGCGCGGCTTCGCCGGCGAAGTACTCTTTGTGGTCGTCACCGATGTTGGAGCCGGCCATGTCCTGGTGCTTCACGGTAGCGATGCCTTCGCGGATCTCGCGGCGCTGTACACCACCGGCGTAGGCCAGCATGCCTTCGTCGCCGAAGTAGCCCTTGGCCAGGTTGTCGGTCGACAGGGCGGCGGTGTGGTAGGTCGGCAGCGTGATCAGGTGGTGGAAGATGCCGGCTTCACGGGATGCATCGCGCTGGAAGTTGCGGATGCGGGCATCGGCTTCGGCCGCCAGCTCGGTTTCGTCGTACTCGACGCTCATCAGCGCCGCGCGGTCGTAAGCGGATACGTCCTTGCCGGCTTCGGTCCAGGCATCGAATACCTGCTGACGGAAGTTCAGGGTCCAGTTGAACGACGGGCTGTTGTTGTAAACCAGCTTGGCATTCGGCACGACTTCGCGGATGCGGTTGACCATAGCGGCGATCTGACCGACGTGGGGCTTCTCGGTTTCGATCCACAGCAGGTCGGCGCCGTTCTGCAGCGAGGTGATGCAGTCCAGCACGACGCGGTCTTCGCCGGTGCCCGGCTTGAACTGGAACAGGCCGGAAGCCAGACGCTTCGGACGGACCAGCTTGCCGTTCTGCTTGATCACGACGTCGCCGTTGGCGATATCGTCGGCGCTTTCGATGACGTCACCGTCCAGGAAGCTGTTGTACTGGTCACCCAGGTCGCCCGGTTCGTTGGTCACGGCGATCTGCTTGGTCAGGCCGGCACCCAGGGAGTCGGTACGGGCAACGATGACACCGTCGTCGACGCCCAGTTCGAGGAAGGCGTAGCGAACAGCGTTGATCTTGGCGAGGAAGTCCTCGTGCGGAACGGTAACCTTGCCGTCCTGGTGACCGCACTGCTTCTCGTCGGATACCTGGTTTTCGATCTGGATGCAGCAGGCGCCGGCTTCGATCATCTGCTTGGCCAGCAGGTAGGTTGCCTCGGCGTTACCGAAACCTGCGTCAATGTCGGCAATGATCGGTACAATATGAGTTTCGTGGTTGTCGATCTTGCTGATCAGTTCGTCTTCCTTGGCCTTGTCGCCGGCTTCACGGGCGGCGTCGAGGTCACGGTACAGGTGGTTCAGCTCCCAGGCGTCAGCCTGCTTCAGGAAGGTGTACAGTTCGGCGATCAGGCCGGAAACGGCAGTCTTCTCGTGCATGGACTGGTCCGGCAGCGGGCCGAACTCGGAGCGCAGTGCAGCGACCATCCAGCCGGAGAGGTACAGGTAGCGCTTGTCGGTCTTGCCGAAGTGCTTCTTGATGGAGATCAGCTTCTGCTGACCGATGAAACCGTGCCAGCAGCCCAGCGACTGGGTGTAAGCCGCGGTGTCGGCGTCGTAGTCAGCCATGTCCTGGCGCATGATCTTGGCGGTGTAGCGGGCGATGTCGAGACCGGTGTTGAAACGGTTCTGCAGCTTCATGCGGGCAGCAGACTCCGGGTTGATGGCTTTCCAGCCGTCACCCATGGCGGCTTTCAGGCTGGCGATAGCGTCGATCTGATCACGGTATGACATTGTTGATCCCTCGGTATTGATGGCGGCCGTTGTCCCGGCCTGTAGTAATTGTTTCGAAATCCATACTACGGGCCTTTGTGTTATTTTTGAAATAAATGGGTTCTATTTGAATTATTCAGGAGGAAAATGCTTGTCTGAAATGTCGATGAATACTGGCTTTGCGGGGAGAGCCGGAGCATGAGTCTGGAACGTCTGGACCTGAATCTGCTGGTGTATCTCGACGTGCTTCTGCGCGAGCGGAACGTCACCCGTGCCGCCAGCCTGCTGGGCATCACCCAGCCGGCGATGAGCAATGGCCTGCGCCGGTTGCGCGAAACCTTTTCCGATCCACTGCTGGTGCGTACCAGCGAGGGCATGATGCCGACCGAGCGCGCACTGTCGCTGCAACCGGTGATTCGCAGCGTGCTCGCCACCGTGGAGCAGGCGGTCGAACCCAATGTGCAGTTCGATGCCGCATCCAGCGACCGGGTCTTCCGCATCATGACCAGCGACTACGGCGAGTCCACCCTGATCCCGCTGGTGCTCGAGCGCCTGGCCGACGAGGCGCCCGGGGTGGTGCTTGACGTCCTGACGCCGAGCGACCTGAGCTTTCAGGACGTGGAGCAGGGGCACGTGGACCTGGTGATCAACCGTTTCGACAGTATGCCGCAGGCCTTTCACCAGGTAACGCTCTGGCTCGACAGCTTCTCCTGTCTGTTCAGCCGCGACAACCCGATCGCTGCGGACTACAGCCTCGAGACTTACCTGCAGTCCGGCCACATCTGGGTCAGCAAGACCGGCATGGGCGCGAGCATGGGGATCACGCCGCAGGACATCAAGCGCCTGGGCTGGGTCGACGAGGCACTGAAAAAACTCGGCCGCCAGCGCCATATCAACGTGTTCACGCGGCATTATCAGTCCGCGGCCCGGATGGCCGAGCAGAAGAACCTGGTGGCGACCATTCCCAGCCGGGCGGCGCTGCTGCAGCGGGACAACCCGCGCCTGCAGATGCGCGAGCCGCCGTTCGAAATCCCCAAGTTCGAGCTGAAAATGGCCTGGAGTCCGCTGTTGCAGCAGAACCGGGCGCACGAATGGATCAGGCGGCTGATCGTCGATGTGGCGCAGAACTCTACACCCTGATAGAGCTGCAGCAGCACCGCGGCCATACAACGGGAACACGGATCCGCCGGCTGATCCTCGATGTGGCGCAGAACTCGAGCCCCTGAGAGGTCATAGTTGCGTAAGATGGGTCAAGCGATGCAACTGCATGGGCGTTCAGGTTGCACCACTGCCCGGGCATCGCGGACCCATCATATCGATCGCCGTACAGGTCGATTGGCGTCCAGGTGTTGGGTCCGCTCCTGCGTCGCTTGACCCAACCTACAGGGGGCAGCTTTGAGAGGATGGGGCAAGCGATGCAATAGCAGGGACGTTCAGTCGATGGCAGGCGCTTGCCGGATGGCACCCTGCAAGTGGCGGCGCAACCCACCATAGGCGGCGAAGGCGCCTTTGCCTCCGCCAGCACGGACCCCGATCGTTCTCCCATAGCCGTGGCAGGCGCTGTCCGCCCTGCGCCGTGGCATACAAGGATCGCTGCAGCCGGTACCAGGCTGAATCGCCGTGCTGGCGTATACTGTGCCGACATGCCGCAATCTGGCGAAGGAGTCTGCCGTTTTGTTATCGTCTTCAGCCCCCCCGTCGTCCAATACCGTCCCGGGTTCCGCCTGGACGCCGCTGCGCCACCCGGTTTTTCGCATGCTCTGGAGCGCCTGGCTGACGGCGAACCTGTGCATGTGGATGAACGATGCCACCGCTGCCTGGCTGATGACGTCGATGAGCGACGAGCCGCTGCTGGTGGCGCTGGTCCAGGCGGCCTCGACGTTGCCGGTCTTCCTGCTGGGACTGGCCAGCGGAGCCCTGGCCGACATCGTTGATCGCCGGCGCTACTTTATCTTCACCCAGGTCTGGGTGGCATCGGTGGCGACGCTGTTGTGCGTTATCGCACTGAGCGGATCCCTGACGCCTATGACATTGTTGCTGCTGACATTCCTCAACGGTATCGGTCTTGCGATGCGCTGGCCGGTGTTCGCGGCGCTGGTCCCGGAGCTGGTGCCCCGGCTCGAACTGGGCAAGGCGCTGGCGCTGAACGGCGTGGCGATGAACGGTGCCCGCGTGATCGGCCCGATCATCGCCGGTGCCATTATCGCCACGGCCGGTGGCGCCTGGGTATTCATGCTCAATGCCGTGCTATCGGTGCTGGTGGCGCTGGTGCTGTTACGCTGGAACCGTCCCAGCAAGGTCAGCGCGCTGCCGGCCGAGCGCTTTTTTGGCGCGATGCGCGTGGGCCTCCAGTACTTCCGGCAATCGCCCGAGTTCCAGGGCCTGCTGCTGCGCAGCACCTCGTTTTTCCTGTTTTCGGTCGCCAGTATTGCGCTGCTGCCGCTGGTCGCCAAGCAGCTGCCCGGCGGCAACGCCGGTACCTACACCCTGCTGCTGGCGACCATGGGGGGCGGCGCTATCCTGGGGGCCCTGTTGCTGCCGCGAGTCCGGGCGCTTTTGAACCGCGATCAGGTGGCGCAATATGGCGCGCTGATCAATGCCCTGACCACCCTGTGCCTGGCGCTGGCACCGAATCTCTGGCTGGCGCTGCCGGCGCTGCTGGTGGCCGGACTGACCTGGCTGGCCACCGCCAACTCCATCAGTATCAGCGTTCAGCTGTCACTCCCCGATTGGGTCAGGGCGAGGGGCATGTCGATGTACCAGATGGCGATGATGGGCGGTACGGCCGGCGGTGCTGCGCTCTGGGGGCAGGTGGCCAGCCTGACCGACATCCGCACCAGCTTGATCGTGGCAGCGCTGTCGGCGATGCTGGTATTGCTGCTGGTGCGGCGTATTTCACTCGAATCCGCGGTCGCGCGAGACCTGACGCCGGATCTCTACTGGAAGATGCCGGAGCTTTCGGTACCCGTGGAGCCGCATCGCGAACCGGTCATGGTGCAGATCGAGTACCGCATCGACCCGGCACGGGCCGATGACTTCGTGATCCTGATGCAGGAGAGCCGGCGCAACCGCTTGCGCAACGGTGCCTTGTCGTGGGAGTTGTTCCAGGATGCCGCGATACCGGGACGCTTCGTGGAGTATTTTGTCGATGGCTCCTGGGTCGAACACCTGCGTCAGCATGAGCGGATCACGGCGCACGACAAGGCGCTCTGGAAGCGCAAGCGTTCCTTCCATATCGGCGATACGCCGCCCGTGATCTCTCATTTTATCGCCCGCCGGGTCAAACGAGGCTAGTGTACTGTTTCATCCTTAAAGGCACTTATAGCGAGTCGCTAATTCGCGCCCAACTGCGTTGCCGCCCCACTATTCCCGGCGATCGGCGCCTTGCTGGACACGAATTGGCGGGCTCTATAAGTATCTATTAGGGTGAAACAGTACACTAGTTTCTATAGAGGTCGGCGGAATCGACAGGAAGTTGCTTAGATGCTGTGCAGATGCTGTTTGCTCAATCGCTGTATTCACTGGAGTCTTGCAGTACTGCTCTGCCTGGCGGCGTATTGCATGCCGGCGGCGCAGGTTCTGGCCGGCGACGATGCCCAACGCCCGCGAATCGGCCTGGCGCTCAGCGGCGGTGGCGCGCGTGGCGCCGCCCATGTCGGCGTTCTGAGGGTGCTGGAGGCGCAGCGAATTCCCGTCGACTATATCGCCGGTACCAGCATGGGCTCTATCGTCGGGGGGCTTTACGCCTCGGGGCTGGCGCCGGACGATATCGAGGACGCGCTCGCCGCCATGGACTGGGAGCATATCTTCAGTGACGATCCACCGCGTCAGGAGCGCTCGTTCCGCCGCAAGCGGGACGATGATCTATACCTGATCAAGGCCAAGCCCGGCATCTCCGACGATGGCGAGCTGAAGTTTCCCACCGGCGCCATACAGGGACAGAAGTTCGACCTTGCGCTGCGGCAACTGACGCTGCCGGTTTCGACCGAAACCGATTTCGACAATCTGCGAATTCCGTTTCGCGCCGTAGCCTCGGACCTCGGCAACGGCCAGAGCGTGGTGCTCAGCTCCGGCGACCTGGCGACCGCCATGCGCGCCAGCATGGCGGTACCGGGCGCCTTCGCGGCCACGGAAATCGATGGCAAGCTGCTGGTCGACGGCGGCATCACCAATAATATTCCCATCGACGTGGTGCGCAGCATGGGGGCCGATATCGTGATTGCGGTCGATATCAGCTCTCCCTACCTGTCGGCGGAAGAAGTCGAGGATGTATTCGGTATCACGGCGCAGCTGACCAATATGCTCACGCGCAGCAACGCCGATCGTCAGATCGCGACGCTGACGGATCAGGATATTCTGATCGTGCCGGATCTTGCGGACATCACCAGCGCCGACTTCGAGCGTTCGGTGGAGGCGGTGGCGCTGGGCGAAAAGGCGGCCGGCAGGCACCGCGACGAGCTGGCGCGGCTGTCTTTGGCGCCCGACGCCTATCGCGGCTACCGGCTTGCGCTCGGCGAGACCCCGGACCGCGCCAGTCCGGTGGTGCATTTCATCGACATCGAAAACGATTCCGGTGTCGGCGACAGCCTGATACGCGAGCGCCTGCATCAACCGGTTGGCGGTCCGCTCGATCGCGACCGTCTGGAGCGGGATATCGGCAATATCTACGGACTGGAGCTGTTTCAGACCGTCGAGTACGACCTGGTGGAGAAGGATGGCCTGACCGGCCTGCTGGTGCGGGCGCGCGCGCGGCGCTGGGGACCGAACTATCTGCAGCTGGGTCTGACGCTGTCCGGAAACGAGGAAGGTGACAGTTTTTACAACCTCGGCTTTGGCTATCTGCGTACCGGTATCAACGAATACGGCGGCGAAATCCGCACGCGGCTGCAGGTCGGCCGGGAGCCGCTCGTCTCGGCGGAGTGGTATCAGCCTCTCGATCCGCTGTCGCGCTATTTCGTCAACGCCCAGGTCGCGGCGAAAGAGCAGATCGTATCGTTCTACGACGGCCAGAACCCCGAGCGCCTGGCCGACTTCGTGGTTGACGAAGCGCTGCTGGAGCTTGCCATGGGGCGTGAGTTCGGCGTTTACGGCGAAGGTCGGCTGGGGTATCGGTATCTGACCGGAGATGTGGAGCTGCAGACCGGGACCCCGGGCTGGCCCGAGTTCGATTTCGATACCGGGGAACTGTTTGCCCGCATTTATCTCGACCGGCTGGACAATTTCTACTTCCCCCAGTCCGGCTGGCTTGGGCGCATCGACTATGCGGCGGCCCGGGAGGCGTATGGTGGAGACGGCGACTTCGACCAGGTCGAGCTTTACGGGACCGGCTTCTATCCGCTGGGCAACGGCCATATCGCAGGCATCGGCGGCTGGCTGGGCACGACCCTGGATGGCGAGGCTTCGATACAGGACCGTTTCAGGCTGGGAGGGCTGCTGAGTCTGTCGGGTTTTGCCAGCAACCAGCTCAGCGGCGAGCAGGCGGGGGTGCTGACGGCCGTTTATTACCGGCGTTTCGATCCGCTACCCTATTTTCAGTGGTATCTGGGCGGCTCGACGGAATATGGCGGTGTCTGGGAGGACAAGCAGGATATCGGTGACGACGGTCTCTTTGCCGGCAGCCTGTTCCTTGGCGCCGATACACCCATTGGCCCGGTTTATCTTGGCGTGGGCCTTGCCGAGGGCGGACACCGCGCGGTCTTCTTCAACCTGGGTCGCACCCTGGTGCGCTGACTTGCAGCCTTGTCATTCTGCAACAGTTCGCTCGCGGGGCTGCAACGCTGAAAGGGATTCACGGGGGAGGGCGGGCGACCCGGCGTCCGCCCGCAGTGCCTGTCAGAGGGCGCCGAGCGCAGCGTCGTAGTCCGGCTCGTCGGCGATCTCCGAAACCTGCTCGGTGTGCAGGACCTTGCCGTCACCGTCGATCACCACCACCGCACGGGCGAGGATGCCGGTCAGCGGGCCGCCGGTGATGGTCTGGCCGTAGTCGCTGCCGAAGTCGGAGCGGAAAGTGGAGCCGGTGGCGACCTTGTCGATGCCCTCGGCGCCGCAGAAACGCGCGGCTGCGAACGGCAGGTCCGCGGATACGCACAGAATGCTGGCGCCGGTGTCGGCGGCTTTCTGGTTGAAGGTGCGCACCGAGGTGGCGCAGGTCGGGGTGTCGATCGACGGGAAAATGTTCAGCACCAGTTTCTGGCCCCTGTAATCGCCGAGCGTCACTTCGCTCAGGTCGGCTTTGACGAGCCTGAAGTCCGGGGCCTGGCTGCCGACGGCCGGCAGGTTGCCGCAGGTTTCGACCGGGTTGCCTTGCAGAGTAATGTTCGCCATGGTCTGTATCCTTGTTCTTCGTTGGGGTTGGGCTGCAGAGTGAAAAGAGCATAGCACTTTTCGGTTGGGTCAGACTGCGGGGCCGGGGCGGCGGCAGCTGGGCGTCCTGCTGGCCCCGGAGGCTGTTCAGGCGAGCTCGGCAAGCTTGTCCTCGAGCAGTTCGAGGCGGTCCTGCCCCCAGAACTGCTCGCCATCGACGAAGTAGGCCGGCGCGCCGAGCATGCCCAGTGCCACCGCCTGGTCGGTGTCGCGTTGATACTGCTCTTCCACAGCCTGCGAATTCGCCTGCTCCAGCACCCTGTCGGCATCGAAGCCGCAGGATACGAGGCGGTCACGTATCAGTTCGGGGTCGGCAAGATTCTGCTCTTCGTTCCAGCAGGCGGTCAGGACGCGGTCGACAAAGGTGGACGCATCTTCGCCGCCCATCTGGAGCGCGACGATACAGCGATTGACCAGCGTCGAATCGACCGGGAAATATTGCGGCTGCAGGTTGAGGGGGCGGCCGCGTTTCTTCGACCAGCGTGAAAGCTCCAGAAGGCGGTAATCACGCCGCGACTGCGCGCGCTCGGCCAGCGGCTTGGCGCCGGATGCCGCAAATACTGGACCGAGCTTAACCGGGCGATAGTGAATAACGGCACCGGCTTTGGCGGCAATCTCCAGCAGAAGGGCGTGGCCCAGGTAGACGAAGGGAGACTGGGCGTCGAAGTAGTAGTCGATTTGGGGTTGCATTGTTATCTCGCGGCTTCCTGTGGGTCGATTTGAATTTTCGTGGGTCAGGCAGTCTAGCAGGATTTATAATATATCCGTTTGATGCAATCGGGAGTCCGAAATGGAAAGGCCCCTTCGGTTAGCTGCGCGGCGAGCGCCGGTTGCGACTGGCGAGGGGGGCGCGGCCTTCAGGTTGCTGTTGGCCGCCGGCATGGGTGCGCTTGTCGCCGCCTGCGCTTCGGTGGACGCTCCATCGGGCGGTGTGACGGTCTCGGAACAACGGCAGGCCGTGCCGGCATCGCTGGCGGACACCCGCTGGCGCCTGCTTGAATTTCAGTCCATGGACGATAACACCGGAACCCGGCGCCCGGCCGATCCGTCGCTTTACACCCTGCGATTGAACGCCGACGGCAGCGCCAGCCTGCGCCTCGACTGCAACCACGCCACCGGTAGCTGGTCCGCGGAGCCTGCCGCCGATGCGCGCAGCGGCCGTTTCGAGTTCGGCATGCTGGCGGTGACCCAGGCGCTCTGCACGCAGCCGGGCATGGACGGGATGATCGCCGCCCAGTCGGCTTACGTGCGCGGCTACCTGCTGAAAGACGGCAACCTCTATCTAAGCCTGATGGCGGACGGCGGTATATTTGCCTGGGAGCCCGATAGCGCAGATTCAGGCGCCGCTGGCGACTATGTCTCGCCCGATGAAGGAGGCCCTCGTCACTGGGAAGTGACCGGTCAAACCGGCCTGATGGCGCAGCCATCCCATCGAGCCCAGGTCATCCTGACCTACCTGTCCGGCACGATTCTTTCCAACCTGGGGTGTCAGGCCATCGACGGCGAGTTCTGGTGCGACGTTCAAGCCTTTGGCGGCGGGCCGCGGGGCTATGTGGCCGCCGATGCCA
Organism: Marinobacterium nitratireducens; assembly: GCF_014645375.1. Lineage (GTDB taxonomy): Bacteria > Pseudomonadota > Gammaproteobacteria > Pseudomonadales > Balneatricaceae > Marinobacterium_A > Marinobacterium_A nitratireducens. The sequence continues at coordinate 55,447 of NZ_BMLT01000017.1, read as the reverse complement.
TCCGGCCCGCGGTATCGCCCGATGGCAGCGTCGCGACGGGGCCCGACGATTCGGCGTACCGGGCGGGGCAGGAGCATTTCGACGCCACCGGTCAGGTGCCCTGTGCCTGGCATCGCGGTCAATCCATGACCCGCTGCGACTACGGCGTCGCCCGTTCAGGCGGTGGCTTCGCCACTGTGGTGGTCGGCAGGCCCGATGGTACCCGGCGGGCCATCTTTTTCAGCAGGGGACAGGCGACCGGGGCCGATACCAGCCAGGCGGATGGCTATCCGGCCTTCAGTGCCGACACGGAAAGTGGCCTGCACCTGATCGGCGTCGGTAACGAGCGCTACGAGATCCCGGATGCGGTGATCTGGGGCGACTGAACCCTGTCCAGGCGCGATCGGCGCTGCCAGTGGGCGCACCGAACGGCGCCGAAGGCGCCCTGCGCCGGAAGTATCTACAGGGTATTTATGCCTTGCCGCTTATCCATTTTCGGTGCTAAATAACGAGAGGTTTATACTGAAAAACCTGCTGTTCGATACAGGAGCTGTACTCATGAGCACTGGAAAGGACGGAAGACACAAGCAGTCGCGGCATATCAGATTGACCAGCCATCCCGAAGGGCAAGGCCCCGATGGTGTCCCCGCCATTCACTGGGGAGCCGCCAGCGCCGCGGAGCGCGGACCTGTCATCGGCACTACCACCAACCGCAGCCAGCGCAACGTCATTGGCGCCCATAGCGGCAGTTACGGCGTTTATCGCGCGCTGGCGGTCGCGGCCGGCACCCTGCTGAAAGACCACAAGGCCGACCTGACCAATACCTCACCCACCGACGTTATCGGCCCCAATCCCCAGTGGGCCGGCGCAGAGAAGATCGTCTCGATCGACCCCTGGGGCGCCAGCGTGGCCGACGTGTTTTCCGACTATATAGCCCAGGGCTACGACATCCGGCCCACCATCGCTGTCACCAAGGCGCACATCAATCTGCCGGAAATTCATCACGCACTGGCATTCAAGCGCCTGGTCCCCGACAACCGCATCCTGCTGGAGAACGGCTCGGCCGTCGTGACGAAGGTGGCCATCGAGCCGGTGTGGTGGCTGCCTGGCGTTGCCAAGCGATTCAACGTCAGCGAATCGGATTTGCGGCGCATCCTGTTCGAGGAAACCGGCGGCATGTATCCGGAGCTGGTGACCCGCAGCGATTTCGAAGTGTTTTTGCCGCCCATCGGCGGACAAACGTTGTATATCTTCGGTAATCCCCGCGATCTGGCCAATCCCGACGTCACCCTGACCGCCCGCGTGCACGACGAGTGCAATGGTTCCGATGTGTTCGGCTCGGATATCTGCACCTGCCGGCCCTATCTCACCCACGCCATCGAGGAGTGCGTGCGCGGCGCCCAGACCGGCGGCGTGGGGCTGATCGCCTACAGTCGCAAGGAGGGCCGCGCGCTGGGTGAGGTGACCAAATTCCTGGTGTACAACGCACGCAAACGGCAGGTCGGCGGCGACAGCGCGGACAAGTATTTTCTGCGCACCGAATGCGTGGCCGGTGTTCAGGATATGCGGTTTCAGGAACTGATGCCCGACGTGCTGCACTGGCTGGGTATTCGGACGATCCATCGCCTGGTCAGCATGAGCAACGACAAGTACCGCGCCATCACTGACAGCGGTATCGAGGTGGAGGAACGGGTCAAGATTCCCGAAGAACTGGTCCCGGAAGACGCCCAGGTGGAAATCGAGGCGAAGATTGCGGCCGGTTATTACACCGACGGGACCGTGCCGGATGCCGACGCACTGGCGGGCACCAAGGGCCGCGGCTTTGATAAATAACGTCACGGCCAGTGCCGTTGCCTGTTTGCGTTCTCCCGCAACCATTCGCGAGCGCTGCTCCAATATTCTGCGCGCGGTCGAAGCGGGTGAGTCTGGGTATTTTGATCTGCAGCTGGAAAAACTCGATGCTGTCGCATGCCAGGTGGAAGCCGTTACCCGCAGACAATATCCGGATCTGAACATTCCCTACCACAGCCGGTGGCGACATTTCGAAGCGGGCGGTGTGGATCGCAAAGCCGCTCTGGATGCGTGCCTAGCGCATCTCGACTCTGCTGCCCGGGCACGGGCGTGTATCGATCTGACCCTTGTCAGTGTGTTGCTGGACGCGGGTGCCGGCGCGCAATGGCGCTACCGGGAAGCTGACAGCGGCAAAACCTTCGTTCGCTCCGAAGGTCTGGGCGTTGCCAGCTTCCATGGCTTTATGCAGGGCGTGTTCTCATCACGGCGCGATGATCCTTACCGCGTCGATGCCCAGGCGCTGAAGCGGATCCAAGTGGCGGATCTGGCGGGACTTTTTCAGGTCAGCGATGCCAATCCGCTGGTGGGGCTGGAAGGGCGCGTGCAGTTACTGCAGCGGCTGGGACACTGCCTGTCGGCCAGTCCCGCTGTGTTTGGCGCCGGGGGGCGTCCGGGATGTCTGTTCGATCTGCTGACGCGCAATGGTCAGCTCGGCCAGCTCCCTGCCGCCTGCGTGCTGCAGGCCCTGCTCGAACATTTGAGTCCCATCTGGTTGACCGGCAATAGGCTCAATGACGAAGCCCTCGGGGATTGCTGGCGTCACCCGTTGGCGGGCGGGGAAGGCGAGTCTGCCGGCTGGGTGCCCTTTCACAAGCTTAGCCAGTGGCTTACCTATTCGTTGCTGGAGCCCTTTCAGTGGGCCGGTATCCGCCTGACCGATCTGGATGGGCTCACCGGTTTACCGGAATATCGCAACGGCGGATTACTGCTGGATATGGGGGTCATCGTTCCCAGACAGGCCGATTTTTTCGCGCGTCAGTACAGTGCCGCCGATGAGGCCATCATCGAATGGCGGGCGCTGACGGTCGCTCTGATTGACCGACTCGCTCCAGCGGTACGTCAGAAATTGCAGATGTCTGCGGACGAAATGCCCCTGGCCTGTATTCTGGAAGGGGGCACCTGGGCCGCGGGGCGCGAAGTTGCCCGCCAGTTGCGCGAAGGCGGGACACCGCCGCTGCTGATTGCAAGCGATGGTACGGTTTTTTAGCGAAAGAAGGGAATGCCAACATGAGTCAGTCCGAAGTCCATGTCATCAGCCATCCACTCGTTCAGCACAAACTCACGCTCATGCGGGAGCAGAATCGCAGCACCAGCAGTTTTCGTCGTTTGCTGAATGAAATCAGCATGCTCATGGCCTATGAAGTCACACGGGATATGCCGACCCAATTAATCGAAATCGAAACACCGCTGGAGAAAATGCGAAGCCCGGTGATCGACGGCAAAAAAACCGTGTTCGTCAACATCATGCGGGCGGGGGCCGGTTTTCTGGACGGCATGTTGAATGTGGTGCCGGGGGCGCGGGTCGGGCATGTCGGTTTGTATCGCGATCCCAAAACCCTGGTGGCGGTGGAGTACTACTTCAAGATGCCCCACAGCATGCACGAGCGCGACGCCATCGTGCTCGACCCCATGCTGGCGACCGGCAACTCCGCGGTGGCGGCGATAGACCGCTTGAAGGAAGCCAGTCCCCGCTCCATTCGTTTTGTCTGTTTGCTGGCGGCGCCGGAAGGGATCAGAAATCTATCGGAAACCCATCCCGATGTGCCGATTTACACGGCCGCCATCGACCGGGGCCTGAATGATCATGGTTACATCATGCCGGGCCTCGGGGATGCCGGTGACCGGATGTTCGGCACCCGGTGACCGGCGTGTAACGAAACGGGTTCTGCGCTCCTGCAGCGCTGCTGCAATCGGGGGGATCGGGACAGGATATCTTTCAGGCGTGGCCGCCATGGGCTTGTATGGCGGCCTTTCACTGCCCGGGGCGAATCCGGATCACGTCAGGTGCTTTCCAAAGATCCAGAGCTGCCCGCCAGGTCGGGCTCTCCGCAGTGGCGCAGGATATGCGCCCGGGCCCTGTCGCGCAGCGCCAGGGCCTGTTCCCAGGTTGCCTTGCCCGGATCACCGGAAATCGGCGCGCCTATCACCAGATCAAGCGCGCCATGGTAGGCGTACCAGCTGTCGCCCCTCAGTATCGGACGGGTGCCGCGAATGGCGATCGGCACCACCGGCGTGCCGCTCTCGGCGGCACAGACGAAGGCGCCGGTGTGAAAGGGTAGCAGGCCGGCGCTGTCCTCGAAGGTGCCTTCGGGGAAGAACAGCATCCGGGCGCCCTGTTTCAGGTGCTCGCTGGCATCGCGGGCGTCGAGCAGTCCCTGCTCGGGATCCCGGCGGTTGACGTAGCGGATCCCGAGCCGGTCCAGTAGCGGTCGCAGCAGTTTGGCCTCCTGCAGCTCGGCCTTGGCGACGAAAGCCAGTGGTTCCGGCAAGGCCGCCAGCAATACGAAGGCATCGAGATAGCTCGAGTGATTGGCGACGCAGACACAGGCGCCACCGCCGCCGAGGTTGTCCAGCCCGCGTACCCGTATCGGTGTGCGGGTCAGCCTGGCCCAGAGGCGGGTGATGCGATGAAGCGCACGCCAGCGCGAGCGGACGCTCGGCAGGCCGAGCAGCGCGAGCGCCGCGATCAGGGCCAGAGGTATGCCGGTGACCAGCGCCCAGCCCGCGAACAGGTGCTGGCCCAGGCGACGGCTCAGCCGCCTGCCGGCCGGTTTCAGGGTGGTCAGCAGCAGGCGCATCTTTTGCCGCCAGGGCGGACGAATCCGGTAGTCGCCGCGCCGATAGCGTTCCCGGCAGTCGTTGCGGCGAATCTTGCCGCTGGAGGTTTTCAGCAGTATGCCAGCGGGCACCAGTACCACCTCGTCCGGCGGCTCGCCGATCAGGGCGCTGACCGCTGCGGCGGCATCCCGGCGCTGCTGCTCTTGCAACCGCTCGTCCCGGGTCCGTGACTCGGCCATCAGAATCAGGCGCTCGGTACCGGCGTCGTCGATGCCGAACGCCGCTACCCGGCCCCGGCGCAGCCCCGGCACTTCGCCCACCGCCCGTTCCAGTTCTTCGGGGTAGAGGTTGCGCCCGGCGCGAATGATCAGGTCCTTGCTGCGGCCGGTAATGTGCAGACCGTTGGCGGTGAGGTAGCCAAGATCACCGGTTTCCAGCCAGTCGCCTTCGAACAGCCGGGCGGTGGCCTCGCTGTTGCGATAGTAGCCGCTGGTGGCCGACGGGCCGCGGAACTGGATGCGCCCCTGCCGGCGTTGCGGCAGTTCGCGGCCGCTGTCATCGCAGATGCGAATGCGATGTCCCGGTATCGCCCGGCCGCAGCAGGCGAACTCGAGCGTATCGCTGTCCCTGGCCGTTGCCGGCTCGGCGATGCCCTCGCGCATCAGCGGCGCGCGCTGCACCCGGTCGATGACGGCTTCGAGGCCCGGCTCGGGGAAGGCCAGGGCGACGCTGCATTCCGCCAGGCCGTACACCGGAAAGACGGTGGTGCGCTGCAGGCCGCAGCGTTCGAAGCGTCGGGAGAAGGCCTCCAGGGTAGCGGGGTTCACCGCTTCGGCGCCGTTCAGGGCCAGGCGCCAGGCACTGAGGTCGAGGCCCTCGAGCAGGGGTTCCGGAACGCGTTGCAGGCAAAGCTCGTAGGCAAAGTTGGGGGCGGCGGACAGGGTGCCCCGGTGGCGGTGCAGCGCCTCGAGCCAGCGCGCGGGGCGGGCCAGAAAGTCCTGTGGCGGCAGGCTGACCAGCCTCACGGCATGGTAGAGGCTGCCGAACCAGGCGCCGATCAGCCCCATATCGTGGTACAGCGGCAGCCAGCTGACGAAAACATCGCGGCTGTCGACCCGTAGCGCCTGGCCGGCGGCGCGAATATTGGCCAGCAGGTTGGCGTGGCTGAGCACCACCCCCTTGGGGTTGCCGGTACTGCCCGAGGTGTACTGCAGCAGGGCGATGTCGCCGGGCGCGCAGGGCAGGATCCTGGCCTGGTCGGCGTCCGCTGCAAGGTCTGCAGGCTGCACCAGCGCCTGCAGGCCACCGACCCGGGCTTTTAACAGTGGCTCGAGCGGCTGGGCGGCCGCGGGTGCGATCAGCAGCCGTGCCTGGCAGTTGTCGAGAATACCGGCCTGGCGCTGCAGTTGGTCCTCGAGCTGACGCCGGCCCAGCGGTGGATAGAGTGGCACCGGCGTGGCGCCCGCCAGCCAGATGGCGACGAAGCTTATAAAGTAGTCGCGCCCGGTCGGCAGCATCAGCGCGACCTTCTGCCCCGCTTCGACGCCTTTGCGCTGCAGCCCTGCGGTGAGGGCGCAGGCTTCGCGCCAGAGCCCGCCGTAGCTGAGCTGCTCGCCGTCGTCGGCATCCCGGTGAAAATGGATATGGGTGCGTTGCGGATGGTGCTCGACATGCCAGGCGAGGGCTTCCACCAGTGTGCCGGCATGCCTTGGCAGGCCGGCAACGCTGTCGCCGTTATCGGCCGTAACCGGCGCCGCTTGCGGCGGCACGGCAACGGGGCTGGCGTTTTGCAGCGCCCGCAAAAGGTCGCGCGGGGTTTCGGCCTCGGCAAAGGTCTGGCCCGGCAGGGCGGCGCCGAAGCGCTGCTCGATGCGACTGAAAAGCTCGGCGCGGCTGAGGCTGTCGAGGCCAAGATCCTGCTCCAGTCGGCTGTCGAGCTCGACCGGACGGTCGAGGCCCTGCGAGCGAAGCTCCGTGCACAGTTGATCCACCAGTTGCAGCAGTTGCGCGCGGATGTCGGCGTCGGGGCCGGTCGCCATCATGTTCAGTCCTGTTCAGGCCCGGGAGGGCGGCGCCGGTTCAGGCGGCACTGCGGCGCGAGCCGTCACCCAGCACCTCGACCAGGCTGGCGCGGGACAGCTCGCCGCAGAGATTTCCGTCCTCTGAGACCACCGGCAGCGGGCCGGGGGTTTCCAGAGTGTCGGGAATCACCGATTCGATCAGCGCATTCGGCGCAACCGTCGCAACCGTCTCGAGCAGGCTGGCGTCGATATGATCACCCGGGGCCTGCTCCAGCGAGCGCCGGCTGAGAGTGCCGCGATACTGACGTCCCGCGACCTGGAAACCGTACTCGCGACCCGCCTGCTCCAGTGCCTTGAGTGCCGCCTGCACCGAATCGCCTTCGATGCAGCACTGTGCCGGGGTCATCACCGTTTCCACCGTCAGCGCCCGCGCCCGGTTGACGTCCTTGACGAAAGCGGCGACGTAGTCGTCGGCCGGGTGCAGCAGTATGTCGACGGGCGTGCCCTCCTGTACCAGGGCGCCGTCCTTGAGAATGGCGATGCGGTCGCCCAGGCGCAGGGCCTCGTCGAGGTCATGGGTGATGAAGATGATGGTCTTGTGCAACTTTTGCTGCAGTGCGAGCAGCTGATCCTGCATTTCGCTGCGGATCAGCGGATCCAGCGCCGAAAAGGCCTCGTCCATCAGCAGGATTTCGGCGTTGGTGCAGAGCGCGCGTGCCAGTCCTACCCGTTGCTGCTGGCCGCCGGACAGCTGGGCGGGGTACTGCTCGCCGTAACCGGAAAGCCCCACCGCCTCGAGCCACTGCTGCGCCTGCTGCGCCCGGCTGCTGCGGTCGACGCCCTGGATGGCGAGACCGTAAGCGACGTTGTCGAGTACGGAGCGGTGTGGCAGGAGACCGAAACGCTGGAATACCATCGACATCTTGTGGCGACGAAAATCGATCAGCTGCCTGGGCGACAGCTGCATGACGTCGGTGCCCTCGACCAGAATGCGTCCTTCGGTGGGGTCGATCAGACGGTTGAAATGGCGGATTAGGGTCGACTTGCCGGATCCCGACAGGCCCATGATGACGTAAATCTCGCCCTTGGCGATCTCCAGATCGATCGACTTGAGGCCCAGGGTGTGGCCGGTTTCGGCGAGGATGTCGTCTTTGGAGCGGCCCTCGTGCACCAGCGGCATGACCGACGCCGGGTCCTTGCCGAACACCTTGTAAAGCCCCTCGACCCGGATCAGCGCGTCAGACATTGCGACCTCCATTCGAGTGCCGTTGGGTGCGGCGGGCATAGGCCTGGGAGACGCGGTCGAAGATGATCGCAAGGGCGACGATCGCCAGACCGTTGAACAGGCCGAGGGTGAAGTACTGGTTGGTAATGGACTTCAGTACCGGCTGGCCGAGCCCCTTGACGCCGATCATCGATGCGATCACCACCATCGCCAGCGCCATCATGATGGTTTGGTTGATGCCGGCCATGATGGTCGGCATTGCGAGGGGCAACTGCACGCCGAACAGCCGCTGCATGGGGCTGGCGCCATAGGCCGTCGCCGCTTCCATGACCTCCGGGTCGACCAGACGGATGCCGAGGTTGGTGAGGCGGATCACTGGCGGAATGGCGTAAATCACCACCGCGATCAACCCGGGTATCTTGCCGATGCCGAGCAGCATGACCACCGGAATCAGGTAAACGAAGGCCGGCATCGTCTGCATGATGTCGAGTACGGGCGTGACGAAGGACCGGATGCGGTCGGAGCGTGCCATCAGAATGCCGATCGGTATGCCGAGCACGATCGACATCAGGGTGCAGACCGTGATGATGCTCAGCGTGCTCATGGTGTCTTCCCACATGCCGAAATAGCCGATCAGCAGAAAGGACACAACCACGCTCAACGACAGTTTCCAGGAGCGGGTGGCGGCGTAGACCAGCGCCGTGACCACCAGAATCACCGCCCACCAGGGCGAGTTGATCAGCAGCTGCTCGAACCACACCAGAAAGTGCAGCAGCGGATCGAAAAAGGATTCGATGCTGTCGCCGTAGCTGCGGGAGAATTCGCGGTAGGCGCTATCGAGGGTCTTGCGGATTTCGAGCAGGTCCATCCGGTCCATCTGGGGAAATTCCCTGAGCCAGGACGTATCGGCCATAGGTTACCTCCGGGAGAACAGGCGCAACAGTGCAGCCGTAGGATGGGTGGAGCCGCCGTGGGACCTGCGATCGGTACGCAAGGTCGGTCGAGCGGCGCAACCCATCAATGACCGGTGTGGGGGCCTGATTCAAATGCAGTATTCAACGCCTAAAGGTTGGCCAGGGCGTCTTTGACCTTGCCGGCAACGTCGTCCGGAACCCAGGCTGTCCAGGTGTCCTCGTAGTTCTTGAGAAAATACTCCATGGCGAAGTCGCCGTCGGCCTGGTTGTCTTCCATCCAGGCGAGGATTTCGTTCATCCGGGCATTGGTGAAGGAACGCTTGCTCAGGTATTCGAAGGCGCCGGGCGCCCGCTCCGCGAAGCCCTCGGTGGTGACGGTGTGCACCGGTGCCGGCGGATACATGGTGACATGTGGCTCCAGGCAGTCGGCAGCGCTGATACAGTTGACGTAGTGTTCCTCGTCGACGCCGCTACCGAAGTCGACCTTGACCATTTTGTACTTGCCCAGTACCGCGGTCGGCGCCCAGTAATAGCCGAACCAGGGCTCCTTGCGCTCGTAGGCACGGGCGATGGAACCGGACAGGCCGGCGGCGGAACCCGGATCTATCAGCTCGAAACCGGCTTCGCCGAGTTTGAGGGCCTTGAACAGGTTGCCGCTGGTGATCTGGCAGGTCCAGCCGGCCGGGCAGCCGACGAAGGCGGACGTGCCGGGATTTTCAGGGTTCTTGAACAGGTCGGCATGGGCGACGACACCTTCAATGGTGGCCAGGCTCGGGTCCTCGTCGACCATGTACTGCGGCACCCAGAAGCCTTCCTCGCCGCCGTCGGACAGCGACTTGCCGGCGATGCGCAGGCGCTTCTCCTCGACGCCTTTTTCCAGCGCCGCTTTCATCGAGTTGCTCCAGAGCTCCGGCGCGATATCCGGTTCACCCTTTTCGGTCATCGAGGTGCCGGTCGGCATGGTGTCGCCGGGGACCAGTTCGGCATCGCAGCCATAGCCGTTGCTGAGGATGAAACGGTCGACGTTGGCCATCAGGGTGGCGGAGTTCCAGTTCATGTCTGCAATGGTCACGCGGCCGCAGTCGTCGGCGGCCTGGACGAAAGTGGCGGCGAGTACAAGCGGGAGTGCGCCGATCAGAGCCTTCATATCTTTCTCCTTGATAAGCGATGGGGAAGCGACATCTGGGTAAATTATTGCAGAACAAACAGTTTTTGCCCGCAAATGGCTGAGGGCGGGTGACAATCGAACAGACAGGGATACCCGTTCGCTTGCCTTGGGGGAGGGCGGGAGGCGTGCTGCAACCGGGGCGGTCGCCCGGTGCAGCGGGATTCAGGCTCCGGCGCCGAGCCCGAAACGTTCGGCGGCGGTTTCGAGGATATGCCGGCCGATTGGCAGCGCCGAGGTGGCCGCAGGGGAAGGGGCGTTGCAGACATTGATGCTGCGGGCACTGTTGACGAACAGGAAGTCGTCGACCAGCCTGCCGTCGCGCGAGACCGCCTGGGCGCGGACGCCGGCCGGGTAGGGCAGCAGGTCGGCCTTGTCAAGCGAGGGGCAGTACTTGCGCACCTGCTCCAGATAGCCGCCCTTGAACAGCGAGTTCTTCAACTCTGCAAGTCCGGGTTTCAGGTTCTGTAGCAGTACCTTGCGAATGCCCGGATAGCCCAGGGTCTGAAGGCTGTCGCGCAGCGAGATGTCGCTCTTGCGGTAGCCCTCGCGCTTCCACGCCAGCACGGCGTTGGGGCCGACCGTCACACTGCCGTCGATCATGCGGGTCAGGTGTACCCCGAGGAAAGGCATCGACGGGTCCGGTATCGGGTAGATCAGATGTTTCACGATGCTGTTGTGTTCCGGGGCGAGACGATAGTACTCGCCGCGGAACGGGCAGATGCGAAAGTCCGGTTCAATGCCGAGCATGCGGACCACACGGTCGGCCATCAGGCCCGAGCAGGACAGCAGATAACGCGTGCTGAAGTCGCCGGCAGCGGTCGTGACGCGCACCTCGGTGGCGGATTCGTGCAGCGCCGTGACCTCGCAGTTGAGCCGGATTTCCCCGCCAAGCCGGCGGAACTCCCGGCCCATGGCGGCGGTCACGGCGGAGTAGTCGACGATGGCGCTCGATGGCACGAAGATACCGCCGACGCCGGTGATATTCGGCTCGCGCTCGCGCAGCGCGCCGGCCTCGAGCCATTCCCGTTCCAGACCGTTGGCTTCGCTGCGCTCCCAGAGCGCCTTCATGCGCTCCATCTCCAGCGCATTGGTTGCGACCAGCAGCTTGCCGCATTCGTCGTACCTGATGCCGTGCTCGTCACAGAATGCCTTGGTCGCCCGGTTGCCCTCGAGACAGAACTTCGCCTTCAGACTGCCGGGTGTGTAGTAGACCCCGGCGTGGATCACCCCGCTGTTGTGGCCGGTCTGATGCGCCGCCAGGGCGCTTTCCTTTTCGAGCACTACGACCTTGCGGTCCGGGTAGCGTTGCAGCAGCTGCATGGCGGTCGACAGACCGATGATGCCGCCCCCGATAATGATGAAATCGTACAAGTCATTCTCCCTTCAGCCGTTGTCGGCGCTGGCGCCCGGCAATGTCTGTGCGTGGGTGAAATAGCCGCGCTGGCGCATCAGCTCGCGGCGCAGGCCCCGATGGGCGGTGAAGCGGTCACGACCGTGCAGCCAGAAGTGGTTGTTGATCAGCAGGAAGCTGCCGACCGGCACCGGTACCGACAGTCTGCCCCGGCTGTTTTCCAGGGCCTCGGAGAGGTCGGCCAGCCAGTTGCCCTCTTCGAAATCCTTCGGCTGCACGAACTGATCGATGTAGGACATCACCGGGCGGCCGCGGTTATCGCTGCCGAATACCGGGTGAAAGACATCCCTGCGGGTGTTCTTGCTCGGCGGCGCCGCCCAGCGCATCACCCTGTGCGCCATCGGGTCGGAACTGAAGCGATCAAGATGTTCCCAGTCGTCCAGATGCAGCAGCAGCGAATCGCCGCCGTCCATGTTCTGCTCGTCGATCTTCAGCATCAGCACGTAGTCGGTGCGCTGCTCCACGAAGGTTCCGTCGTTGTGGAGCTCCATGACCCGGTGCGCCTGACGCAGGTAACTGTCGGAGTCGTCCTCGTTCCTGACCACGAAACGAGCATAGTACTGGCTGCTCATGGCGTCGAAGTTGGAGCGGCCGAACAGGTGAGCGACGGCAGTGGTGAACTTTACCATATCCTCCGCCTGCCCGGCGTCGTCGAGGCCCTCCGGCGTGATCAGCAGGGCACCGCTGTCGCGGTCCACCAGGGTTTCGATGAGTAGCGGCTGCAGTTGATTACCGCACAGGTCGTCGAGAATCTTCGCTGCGCGAAAACGCAGAAACGATTTGTACTCCAGTGCCTGTACCGGGAGGTCGGCGACCTGGTCGAGAAACTGTTTCACGGTGGCGGGATGAAAACGCAGCTCCAGCAGCCGCGGCGAGCGGGCGCTCGGGGACAGGCTGAATCCGGTGTCGTCGACGGGGTTTGCGTAAAGGGGTGTGGCCGCTTGTGTCATGGCTCTCGGGTCTCTGTCGGTTAATATCGTCGTTTTTTAAAAATATCGACATTTTTATTTTTCGTCAACATATCGATGTGTGGGCGACAAAGCGTCTGAATGGGTATAATCCTGCGGTGATAAGCGCGATGGGATGGCGAGATGGAAACCGAACGACAGAACCAGGCCGTGGCGGCTTACGACCGGCTGAAACAGGATATCGTTGCCGGGCACTTTCGCCCGGGCGAAAAACTGCTGATGAGTCATTTGAAGGAGCGCTACAGCTTGGGCACCGGCCCGATGCGCGAGGCGTTGTCGCAACTGGTGGCGGAGCGTCTGGTGACCGCGATCAGCCAGCGCGGCTATCGCGTGGCGAAAATGTCGCTGGCGGAGCTGGAGGATATCTACGATGCCCGGGCGCACCTCGAAGCGATGATTGTCGGGCTGGCGGTGGAACGTGGCGATGAGCACTGGGAGGCACAGGTGATTGCCAGCGCCCATACCCTGGCGAGCGTGGCGGAGATTCGCAGTCCGGAGGAAATGCTGAGCCTGTGGGACCGCCGCCATCAGGCGTTCCATACCGCCATCGCTTCGGGTTGCGGCTCGGACAAACTGATGGAAGCGCGCGCCAGCCTGATGGGGCAGGCCGAGCGCTACCGCCAGCTGTGGTTGCGTCAGACGGTATTCTCGACCGAGGCGCTGGCGCACAAGCGCGAGGAGCATGCAGCACTGGTCGAAGTGCTGCTCGCACGGGATGCGGCACGGGCGTCACAGATGATGCTCGAGCACCTGCAGACGCCCGTACCCATCATCACCGCGGTGGTGCGCGACGCGCACCTTGTCGCCGATTGAGGGTACGGCGCAAGGCCCGGTACCGCCCCTCCCCAATGAAACACCGGACCGGAGGATGACCGCCATGGTTAGCAACGCATCGCAGCGAGGTTCAGGTTCACTGCAGGGCTCGGGCATCGCGAACCCCGTCAAATCGATCGTATTCCAGATCGATTGGTGTCGGTCGGTATCTGGCAATCCCGAAATCTCGGGTGTTGGGTTACGGTCCTTCGGACCTAGACCCAACCTACAGATAGTGCCGCCCGGTCCGCCATTTCCTTCAGCCCCGCAACGACTTCACCAGATCCCGTACCGCCGCCCGGCCGCCGTCGTTGAAGGCATCGAGAATTCCCGAGCCGAGAATGGCGATATCGGCCTTGCCGGTCAGCGCTCGGACCTGGTCGGCGCTACGAATGCCGAAGCCGACCGCAAGCGGCAGGTCGGTGCCGGTACGGATGCGCGCCAGGTAGTCATCGAGCGGTTGCTCAGCGCCCGTTCCCTTGCCGGTTACGCCGCGGCGGCTGACGCAGTACAGAAAGCCGCTCGCGGCCGCGCAGATTTCCCGCATCCTCGATTCCGGGGTTTCCGGCGTCAGCATCCAGACAGGCTCCACCGCCGCATCCTGGCAGGCGGCGCGGAAGGAGTCGGCCAGCTCCAGTGGCAGATCGGGCACGATAAAGCCGCCCACGCCGGCTTTCACCGCGTCGGCGGGCAGGCGTTCGAGCCCGTAGCGATACAGCGGATTCAGGTAGCTCATCAGCAGCACCCGGCTGTCGGGGAAGTCCCGCGCCAGGCCGCCGATATCCTCCAGGCACTGCGCCAGCGTAGGTTTGTTCACCAGCGCCGCATGGCAGGCGTGCAGTATCGAGGGGCCGTCGGCGGACGGGTCGGAGAACGGAAACTGGACCTCCAGCAGCTCGACCCCGGCGCCGAGCAGATCGCGCATCAGCGCCAGGCTCTCGTCCACGCTGGGATAGCCGTAGACAACATGGGTCATCAGCAGAATCTCGCGATCGCCACGCTGTTGCTGGATAAAGCTCTGAAGTGCGCTCATCGTCCTGCCTCCCGTTCCAGATAGCGCTGCAGAAATCCCGTGAATTCGGGGTCCTGCAGTGCGCTCGCTACATTGAAGATATCCTTGTCGCCGCGGCCCGATACGTTGATCACGACGCGCTGTTCCGGTGACAGTTGCGGTGCTTCGCGCAGCGCGCCGGCCACGGCGTGGGCCGATTCCAGCGCGGGTATGACGCCTTCGTGGCGCAGCAGCATGCCGAAAGCGGCCATGGTTTCGTCGTCGCTGGCGGCGTCCATGCGTATCCGGCCGGCTTCTGCCAGGTGCGCCAGAATTGGCGAGACGCCGACGTAGTCGAGGCCGGCGGCGACCGAGTGAGTGTCCATCAGCTGGCCCTGGTCGTCCTGCAGAAACATGGTTGAAAATCCCTGAGCGATGCCGGGGCTGCCGAGATCGTCGGACAGCCGGATCGAGTGTTCGCCCGGCGCCTTGCCGCGTCCGCCGGCTTCGATACCGACCAGTTCCACTTCCGGATCGTCGAGGAAGGGCAGCAGGATGCCGGCGGCGTTGCTGCCGCCGCCGACGCAGGCGTAGATGCGGTCCGGCAGGGCGCCGAACTGCGCCAGGCTCTGCTGGCGAACCTCGCGCCCGATCACCGACTGGAACTGCGCCACCATCTCCGGGTAGGGTGCCGGTCCGCAGGCGGTGCCGATCAGGTAGTGGCTGCCGGAGGGATCGGCCGACCAGTCGCGCAGCGCTTCGTCGAGGGCGTCGCGCAGGGTCTGGCCGCCGCTGGTTACGGGCACCACGGTGGCGCCGAGTTGCTTCATCCAGAATACGTTGGGGTACTGGCGCTCGATGTCGCGGGCGCCCATGTAGACGGTGCAGTCGAGACCGAGGCGCGCGGCGATCAGCGCCGAGGCGACGCCATGCTGGCCGGCGCCGGTTTCGGCGATGATGCGCTTCTTGCCCATGCGTTTGACCAGCAGGCCCTGGCCGATGACGTTGTTCATCTTGTGGGCGCCGCTGTGATTGAGATCTTCGCGCTTCAGGTAGATCCGGGCCCCGCCCAGCGCCCGACTCAGATTGGGGCAGGGGGTCAGCGGTGTCGGCCGGCCCGAATACTGCTGCATTTCGCGGTCGACGAGCGCCATGAAAGCAGGATCTTCCGAGGCTTCCTGCCAGGCGGCAAGCAGGTCGCGCTGGCTGGCGTGGAGTATTTCCGGAATGTAGCTGCCGCCGAAGCGGCCGTAGAAGCCCTGATCGCTTTTCATCACCGTCTCTCTGATTAATTTAACTATACCGTTTAGTTAAAATATTGATAAAATCCGCGTTTGTCAATCGGGTTTCGGGAGCGGATATGGCCAGGGGACGACCGTCGAAAAAGCTGCAGATTCTGGACAGTGCCCGCGAACTCTTCGTCGAGCTCGGCTATCAGGGCACGACCATCGATCTGGTGGTACAGAATGCTGCCGTGTCCAAACCCACCGTTTACGGTCATTTCCCCAGCAAGCAGGTGCTCTGGCAGGCGATGCTGGAGCAGACCATTGAAGCCGCCGAACAGCAGCGCAACGCCATCGAGGTGCTGAGCGGCGACTGGCTTGGCGCCGTCATCGAGGCCTATCGGCTGCTGGCTGCAAAGCCCGAAACGGTGGCGGTCTATCGCATAATGCTCGGTGAACGGCACAAGATGGCCGGGGAGGCACGCCGGCTGTTCGACGATTTCGAATACAGGCTAACGGTCTGGTGCGATGCGGTGCTTCAGGCGCAGGGAGCGACGCTGGACGAGGAGCAGCGTTTCGTGCTTCACGCCCTGTGCCGGGAAGGCATGCTGCAGCCGGCTTTACGCCAGCGTCCGGGGCCCGACGTTGGCCGCCTCAAGCAGACGATTGCCAGGGCAATCGAATAGGTCCCTGGCGGCGTGCCGATTGTCTTCGCGTTCGCGGCGGGGCGCCGCTCCTACGCTACCGTGGCTCCGCGGTCTCCGTAGGAGCCCGGTCTCCGGGCGAAGCCGCCCGGCGCCATACCAAACCCGTTTCGCGGCGGGGCGCCGCTCCTACGCTACGGTGATTCCGCGCTCCCCGTAGGAGCCCGGTCTCCGGGCGAAGCCGCCCGGCGCCATGCCAAACCCATTTCGCGGAGGGGCGCCGCTCCTACGCTACGGTGATTCCGCGGTCCCCGTAGGAGCCCGGTCTCCGGACGAAGCCTCCCGGCGCCATACCAAACCCGTTTCGCGGCGGGGCGCCGCTCCTACGCTACGGTGATTCCGCGCTCCCCGTAGGAGCCCGGTCCCCGGGCGAAGCCGCCCGGCACCATACCAAACCCATTTCGCGGAGGGGCGCCCCTCCTACGCTACGGTGATTCCGCGGTCCCCGTAGGCGCCCGGTCTCCGGACGAAGCCTCCCGGCGCCATGCCGAACCCATTTCGCGGCGGGGCGCCGCTCCTACGCTACGGTGGCTCCGCGGTCCCCGTAGGAGCCCGGTCTCCGGACGAAGCCGCCCGGCGCCATGCCGAACCCATTTCGCGGCGGGGCGCCGCTCCTACGGTGTCGTGCGGTGGTCCCTGGTGCGTAGGATGCCGCGCCCCGCGGCGAACCGGGTCTGGCACCTTGGTGGATGGTTCGCGGCGAGGGAAGTGCCCGTAAGTTTGGGTACGCCGCTCCTGCGGGCGTCGCCCCTGGTGGGCTGTTGCGCTAGCGCTCGCCGCGGTCCTGTTTCGGGAACAGCCAGAACGCCAGCAATCGGGTCAGTAACGGCATCAGCACATAGGTCATCAGCAGTGTTATCACCACCGTCATCCCCAGGGTTCGGGGAATCAGCGGCAGGTGACCGAGCCAGGGCCCCAGTCCCCAGGTGATCAGCGTGATCAGCGGGAATATTGCCAGCCAGGCGACGACGGCCATCTTGTACTTCGGCGGCGGTTGCACCGGGTTCTGGCCCGGCAGCGAAAACCAGGCGACCAGCCCGGAGAGCACTTCGGTGCTGTCGGGCGCATCGAGACACTGTTCGATATCATCCAGGTACTGATGGCGCTCGGCGGAGTGTTGCCAGCGTTCGAAGTCCTCGCGGGTGCGGAACTTGAAAATGATGCGGTATTCGGGATCGTCACTGCTGGCCGGGCGGAACAGGGTGGTGCCAAGAAATCCGGGAAATTGCAGCGCTTCGCGGCTGAGGGCCGCATTGAGTTGTTCGAAATCCTTTTCCTTGCCTTTCTTGATGCGGCGGGAAATGACCACCGTGATGGCATTCTCGGCCGCCTCGGTGGCGTTGAGCTTCGGCGTCGGCTCTTGATACTTCGGGTCCATAATGGGGCAGCTCCTGTGCAAGCTGCCATCTTAGCAGGCTGTTGAAGATCTATCTGCGTTGCCGAATGCGTCGTTAAAATCAGGCTCAAAATGCTCATTTAGTCCACTAAACTGCGCTTTTTCGCCTGTTTTTGCCTAGCCTCGGCTGCCTCGAAAACGTTTTTCAACACCCTGTTAGGAAACCTGCGAACAAGTCTCAACGAAGCGCTGGCTTGCCGCGCGTGCGCGAATCGAGGCGCCCCGGCGGGGCGCAGGTCTTACAGGTCTCGAAATTCCTTGTTGAAGCGGTAGCGACTGGACGTGACATAGCGCTCCATCGCCTGCAGGCGCTCATCGAGGGCGCGCATCCGTTCGCCGATCTGTCGCAGTCTGGCGTTCATCGGCTGGCCGTAGTCGAAGGCGGGTCGGCGCGGGGTTTCCCGCGGTGCTTCACTGGGGCGGCGCGCCAGCAGCACCACACCGGCGAGATACAGCAGTACCGCCAGGCTGCCGCTGAACAGAAACAACGTCAGAAAGATAATGCGTGCCAGCCATACCGGCTGACCGTAGCTTTCGGCAAGTCCTGCGCAGACGCCGGCGATCCAGCCCTGGGACGAGCTGCGGTAGAGGTTGCGGTTGTATCCGTTGGCTTTGCATGCCTTCTGCATGATCAACTCCTTGCGCTGCGGCGGGTCGGCCCGTCTTCGTCCCGGGCCGTACGCCAGCCGGCGTGTTCGCTGTCGAGAATGGTTTCAAGAGTCGCAACGCGCTGCTCGAGGCGTTCGGCCACGGCCAGTGCCTCTTCCAGTTCGTGGCGCTCATCGTCGGACAAACCCTTGTTCAGGCGGGCGCGGGTCCAGTAATGCAGCACCAGCCAGATCGGCACCACGACGGTGAGGAAAATCACCGTCGGGATGAAGAAGAACATCATTGTGGACATCAGTCGTCACTCCGCTTGTCGGCCTGCATCCGTGCCTTGAGGGCCGCCAGCGCCTCTTCGACCTGGTCGTCACGCTCCAGGTCCTCGAATTCCTCGTGCAGGTTGCGGTTACGACCCAGGTCGCGGGATTCGAGTTCCGCCTCCATGTTGTCCATCCGGCGCTCGTAGGTCTCGAATTTGCGGAACGCCTCTTCGAGTTTTTCCCGGCTGCCGGAGCGGTGCATGTCCATGCGCGAGCGGTTGGTCTGTTCGCGAACCTGCAATGACTTCTGCTTCGCCTTGGCGTCGTCGAGCTTTTGCTGCAGCTGGCCGACCTCCTCGTTGAGGATGCCAAGCTGTTCCTCGATGGCATCGACCTCGCGGCTGGCCTGGCGCAATGCCTCCTCGACGGCCTGCTGCTCGGCCAGCGCGGCGCGGGCCAGGTCCTCGCGGCCCTTGCTGATGGCCAGGCGGGCCTTGCGTTCCCATTCGACGGCTTCTTCCTGAAGCCGGGCCATGCGGCGCTCCAGGGTCTTGCGGTCGGCGATGACGCGGGCGGAGGTGGTGCGGACTTCGACCAGGGTATCCTCCATTTCCTGAATCATCATGCGGATCATCTTGGCCGGGTCTTCGGCGCGGTCGAGCAGGGCGGTGATATTGGCGTTAATGATGTCACCAAAGCGTGAAAAGATGCCCATGATTGCGGTCCTCCTGCGAATCGGGTTTCGCGATAGTCTTGACCGATTAGAAGCGAGGGTCGTGCCAGTAATTTTTAACTAATTGAAAGTAATTGGTTTTTTTGGGTCATGGCTATCGCGGGTAGCCTTTGACTGATTGTAGATGTGGGTGATAGGGCTATTATATGGTTAATTTGGCTGATAAATAGTTAATATGGCTCAATCCCGACAGGCCTTGATCGGCAGTTCTGACAGCTTTCACCGCGTGCTGGCGCAGGCCTCGCGGCTGGCGCCGCTGAACCGGCCGGTGCTGATTATCGGCGAGCGCGGTACCGGCAAGGAGCTGGTCGCCGAACGGCTGCACTACCTTTCCGGCCGCTGGCAGCAGCCTTATCTGCAGGTCAACTGTGCCGCGATGAGCGAATCACTGCTGGAGTCAGAATTGTTCGGCCACGAGGCCGGAGCCTTTACCGGCGCCAGCCGGTCGCGCGCCGGGCTGTTCGAGCGCGCCGAGGGCGGCACCCTGTTCCTCGATGAGCTGGCGACGGCCTCGCTAAGGGTGCAGGAAAAGCTCCTGCGCATCATCGAGTACGGACGTTTCGAGCGACTCGGCGGCAGCCGCACCCTGCAGGTGGATGTCCGGGTGGTGGCTGCCACCAATGAGGATCTGCCGGCGGTGGTGCGGGACGGGCGCTTTCGCGCCGATCTGCTCGATCGGCTGGCGTTCGATGTGCTCAACCTGCCGCCACTGCGTTACCGGCGTGACGATATTCCGGAGCTTGCCGAGCATTTCGCCCAGCGCATGTGCCGCGAACTGGATCAGGACTGGTTTCCGGGTTTCAGCAGCGAGGCGCTTGCCCAGCTGCTGGAGTACGACTGGCCGGGCAACGTGCGGGAGCTGAAGAACGTCGTCGAGCGCAGCATTTATCGCAATCAGGATCCTCAGCAGCCGGTGTCGCGTATCGTGCTCGACCCCTTTGCTGCGCCCTGGAGAGCGGCTGGCGAGCCGTCGGCGGAGGTCGCTGACAGGAGTGCTGGAGAGACTGCTGCGTCATCCGCGCAGGCCGCTTTTCCGCTGGATTTGCGCGAACACCTGGCGACGCAGGAACAGCAGTTGATCCGGCAGGCGCTGGAAGCTTCGCGTTTCAATCAGCGCCGCGCTGCCGAGGCGCTGGGGCTGAGTTATCACCAGCTGCGCGCGGCACTGCGCAAGTATCCCGGGTTGCTGGCCGAAGCCGACTGAATGTCGGGGATT
Source organism: Marinobacterium nitratireducens (assembly GCF_014645375.1). Taxonomy (GTDB): domain Bacteria; phylum Pseudomonadota; class Gammaproteobacteria; order Pseudomonadales; family Balneatricaceae; genus Marinobacterium_A; species Marinobacterium_A nitratireducens. Next base: position 35,193 of record NZ_BMLT01000017.1, on the reverse strand, counting down.
CCGCGGGCGGGCACCGGTCGCGCCGTGCAAAGCCTCCGGCATGGGCATGCCGGCGAGGCTCCGCGGGCTCATCAGGTCATGCGGGTACGGTTCATCAGTTCGGAGTTGGGACAGAAGTCGGGTGCGGGGTCCTCGTGATGTTCCTGGCTCAGCCAGCGTTCGCACTCGGCCTCCCGGCGACAGCCGAGACAGCGATAGGCGGCGGAACGGAATTCGGTTTCGAGGGTTTGGCCGGATAGCCGGGCAAGGTCGGCGCCGGTCGCTTCCAGCATCAACCCCATTAGTTCGAGGCGGTCGTCGATGTGTCGAATGATGCCCATTGTCGGATCCTCCGGTAGAGACTGGTTACCATCATCGGACGAATCGCCGGTCATTGAATTGACGGTCGTCAAGACCATGACTCAGCCGCCTGCTGACGGGAAGTTCGACCGGTATATAAATAGCTTTTAACTATTAGTTGATTTTATAAAATTGATTTTAACAACATTCTGATGCTCGCTACCATGACTCCTGTTTTCGAGATACCCATCAGCGAGCAGGAGCACGACATGAGCCAGTCTCTGATCAATACCGAAGTCAAACCGTTTCAGGCGACCGCTTTTCACAACGGCGAGTTCGTCGAAGTCAACGAAGCCAGCCTGAAAGGCCAGTGGTCGGTGTTCTTCTTCTACCCGGCCGATTTCACCTTCGTCTGCCCGACCGAGCTCGGCGACCTGGCGGATCACTACGAGGAGCTGAAGTCCCGCGGCGTCGAGGTGTACTCGGTCTCCACCGACACCCACTTCACCCACAAGGCCTGGCACGACACCTCCGAAACCATCGGCAAGATCCGGTTCCCGATGATCGGCGACCCGACCGGTGCCATCACCCGCAACTTCGGTGTGATGATCGAGGAAGCGGGCCTCGCCGAGCGTGGCACCTTCGTCATCGATCCGGAAGGCAAGATCCAGATCATCGAGATCAACGCCGGCGGCATCGGCCGCGACGCCAGCGAACTGGTGCGCAAGATCAAGGCTGCCCAGTACGTCGCCGCCCACCCGGGTGAAGTCTGCCCGGCGAAGTGGAAGGAAGGCGAGGAAACCCTGGCGCCGTCACTGGATCTGGTCGGCAAGATCTAAGACCAGGGATGCTCTGTATGTCGATAATGCAGGAGCAATTATCGACGAGTGACTGGTGAGTGGTTTGCGACTGGCACGATCCGGAGGGTGGGTCTAGCAGCCCGTCGGACTTAACGCAGATCTACTGCGGGAAAGCCGATTTTGGTCATTTTTTGTTCTCCTTTTCGTTAAATCGAACCACTATTCGCCTCAAAAGAGCTCAAAAACTGCCTCAAAACGGACTTCCCCTCGCTACGATCGGTCAAGCCCGACAGGCTGCTAGCGATGCAATGCCGTCGTATGATTCGGTTGGCACGGGGGTTGGGCATCGCGTAACCCGCCATATCGATCGCATTACAGATCGATGGTTGTCGGCTGGCACGCACTTGCCTGAAACCTCAGTGTTGGGTTACGGTCCTTCGGACCTAGACCCAAGCTACGGGGTCTGAGCGCTTTGCGAGCTTCGCGTAACCTGTTATATCGATCGTATTAGAGATCGATGGTTGTCGGCTGGCACGCACTTGCCTGAAACCTCAGTGTTGGGTTACGGTCCTTCGGACCTAGACCCAACCTACGGGGTCTGAGCGCTTTGCGAGCTTCGCGTAACCCGCCATATCGATCGCCGTACAGATCGATTCGTGTCGGCTGGCACCGCGCAAGCCACGGACCACACTCGAAACCCCGCAGGCGCATGCGCGTCTGCGGGGTTTTGCATTTTTGCTTCTGTCGAAACGGCGGCAGGGACCCTGTGGCCGGATCGGCTGTCTGACGGTGGACAGGTTCCCGCAGGAGGTTTGTACGATGCGGTCGATCGATCGACGCACGCTGCTGGCGTCGGCACTGGCCAGCCTGGGCTGGCTGGTGCTGCCGCGTCCGGTGCGCGCCAGCGTCATGCATGCTCGCACCATTCCCTCCAGCGGCGAGGCGATTCCCGCGATCGGCATGGGTACCTGGCTGACCTTCGATGTCGGCGCAGACGCCTCCGCGCTGGCGCAGCGCGCCGAGGTGTTGCGTACTTTTTTCATGGCCGGCGGCGGACTTATCGATTCCTCGCCGATGTACGGCTCGTCCGAGGAGGCCGTCGGGCGCTGTCTGGAGCTGATGGGTTATCCAGGCGGGCTTTTCTCCGCGACCAAGGTCTGGACGCCGCTCGAGTTTCATGGCCGTATGCAGATCGAGCACTCGTTCGATCTCTGGGGGCTGGAGCGCTTCGATCTGATTCAGGTGCATAACCTGGTGGCCTGGCAGCAGCAGCTTGAAACCCTGCGCGGATTGAAGGCCGACGGCAGGTTGCGCTATATCGGTGTGACCACCTCCCACGGCCGGCGTCACGACGAGCTGGAGGCCATTCTGCGCAGCGAGCCGCTGGACTTCGTGCAGCTCACCTACAATGTCCTCGATCGCGAAGCCGAAGCCCGGCTGCTGCCGCTGGCGGCGGAGCGCGGCGTGGCGGTGATCGTCAACCGGCCGTTTCAGCGCGGTGGGCTGTTCCACCGCTTCGCGCGTTATCCGCTGCCGCCCTGGGCCGTCGAGATCGAGGCGGGGAACTGGGCCCAGTTCTTCCTTAAATACATCCTTTCCCACCCGGCGGTGACCTGCGCCATTCCGGCAACCCGCCGGGTCGATCATATGACCGAGAACATGGGCGCGCTCTACGGCCCCTTGCCATCGCGGCGGATGCGGGCGCAGATGGTCGAATATATCCAGGGACTGTGACAGCAGTCGGGTGCAGGGTAGACGGCCGCAGGAGCCCGGTGCCCGGGCGAAGCTTTTGCCGAGGGGGCTATTCGCCGTACGACCGGTCAAGACCGGCAGCCGGCTAGGGCAGCAGCTTCATCGCCTCTTCATTGCTCAGCAACTGGCGGGTCAGCTGGTAGCCCAGCTCGCGGTAGGCTTCGAACTGACGCTCGTCGAAGAACTGATCGCTGGTGGGCTGATTGGGATAGCTCGGATTGCTCAGCTTGTAGGAATACAGATCTCCCGGCAGGTGCCGGGTCATCGCCGATTTGATGTAGACCAGGCGTCCGACGAAGGCTTTATTGTCGCCTGCATCGGGGTAGAGGATATCGCCGATGGCGTAGCCGCGCTCCGACAACTGGTACTTTTCGTCGTAGATGCGGGCGCTGTTTTCGCTGCTGGCGGCCTGACTTCCCGGCAGCACGCCGGCCATGTTGTAGGATTCGTGGGGAAAGCGGATGGAAACGCCGAAATCGACACGGATGCGCTCCACGGCATTGCCGAAGTCGTCGAAGGTGGCGCCGGGGTCGGCGCTGGCGTCGGAGAGAATGATCACCGGCGTACGCCGGCGCACCAGTTCGTAAAGCCCGGTGTTGTCGAAGTGGCCGCCGTCGGAGAGTTCGACCAGCAGGCTGTGTTCGGTATGACCATAGTTGAACAGGCTGCGAAAACCCGGGAACAGATAGTTGGGACCGATCAGGCGCTGCAGTGCCAGCAGCGGATGGTTCGGGTTAAAGGCCCAGTATCCCAGTCTCAGGCCGAGAAAGGTGGCCAGGAACGACAGCACCGGGCTGGTGACGCCGCCGGCACCGGCGACACCCGAATGGGGGTTTTCCGCGGCGCCGGATATCGACATGGCGGTGGCGAGCGTCATGCTGCCGTTGGCAAAGCCCCGGGTGTCGATATAGTCGGTCGCCAGACTGCCGCAGTACAGCGGCGACAGCAGAAAACTGTCGCCGAGGCGGCCGCGGTAGCGGGGCGTGATGGCGTTGTTGAGAATGATATTGCAGTTGATCAGGTGGTAGGGCGACCAGCTTTTGGCGCTGGCGATGTCGGCAAGGGTGGTGGCGTTGGCGGCTTTGCCCCGTTCGCACAGCGGCTCGGTTGGCGCTACCTCCGGGGCCTTGAGAAAGGTTTCCATCAGCCGGTCGCGGTACATCTTGTGCGGCGATACCTGGTTGATGTTGACGATCAGTGGTACCACCACCGCCAGCAGCACGAACAGCAGCAGCCAGGAGGGGTCGCCGGAGCCGCGGTACAGCTCGTGAACGTACTCTGCGGTGATGTAGGCGATCAGGAAAACGAAGAAGGTAAAGAGCATTGCCGCGACGATCGTCAGTGCCCGGGTAATCCAGCTGCTGCGGCTTTGGTTGTTGCTGGCGGCCTCGGTATTGAGGCGGAACTGACGTATCGACAGCAGCACGCCGGCCAGACCCGACGCCATCGAACTGAAGAGTCCCGGGTCGTTCAGCGACAGGTGAGTACCGAACACCAGGTGTGCGACCAGCGGTATGGCGGCGAAAAACAGCGCGGTGGCGATCCCTTTCAGCAGCAGTCCCAGGGTGCGCTGTATCCGAACCCTGTAGCAATAGGCGCGGGAAAAGGAGGTGGCGAAGTAGCTGCTCAGGCCATAGAGGAAGACGATGGCAAGAAACAGCGCTGTGCCGATCAGCGCCAGGGTGAGGAAAAACACCGAGAAGGCGATGCGGTGATTGCTGACGGCCTCGTCCTGTATAGAGGCCAGCATGCGCGGTCCCCGCTCCAGCAACGATTCGACGCTGGTGGTGCTGATGACCGTCATGTTCAGCAGCGGGTCGAGCACGCCGGTGGTGATCAGGATCGAGAACAGCAGAAACGCCAGGCCGAACAGCAGCGTATAGGCGACCACCGAGTGGGTCACGCTGAGCAGCACATTGCCGATCAGCGAGGCGGTGCCCAGGTGTGAAGGCGTGAGGTATTTGCCGTGCTGGCGAATGTAACTGAGGATGCGGTCCTCTTCGCTCTGGCTGCGCAGACTGCCGGCGAAGGTCTCGATGTTGCCGAACGGAAAGCAGTTGAACAGCTTCTGGTACCAGGTCAGCGCAGAGCCGGCGTAGCCGCCGCCGGATACGGTGGACAGGTATGCCAGACGTTCGAATACCGGCGGCTTGTTGCCGGCCAGGTGGCGGTTGCGCAGCGCCTGGATCACGCCGGTGGCGAAGGAGGCCGAGCGTATGCCGCCGCCGGACAGCGCTAGGCCGTAGCAGGGGCGCTTTTTGTGCGGATAGGCCTCCGGATCCATGTAGTCGTAATGGGCGCGCACATAATCCGGGTATTCCTTCTCGGTGAAGGTGCGATAATGCTGCTCGAGATAGGCCCTGTGGCTTTCGTCGAAGGCCCGGGACTGTCCGTCCTCGATATACTCCCGTTCCTTCGACATTACCGTCTCGACCTTGACGGGCTCGCAGCGAGCGAAGCGTTCGGCCAGCCATTTGAGCATCGGGCGGACTCCTCAGCCGGCATCCTTGAGAATCACATCGGCGGCTTTCTCCGCCACGATGTAGATGGCGCAGACGATGAAAAAGCCCGGGATGCGCGGAAATACCGACGCGTCGACGACGCGCAGGCCTTTGGTGCCGCGTACCCGGAACTCGCTGTCGAGTACCGCCATCGGATCGTCGTCGGCGCCGATCGGGCAGGTGCAGGAGGCATGGTGTCCCCAGGCCTGGTTGCGCACGAAGTCGCGCAGTTCATCGTCGCTCTGCAGCGCCTCGCCCGGCAGTTCTTCCTCGGCGATCAGGCCCTTTTTCTTCAGCGGTGCGGTGAGTTTACGGATGAACTTGATGCCCTCGACCACCGACTCGAGGTCTTCGCCACTGGCATCGTTGCCTTCCTCGAAGTAGCGGAAATTGATGTGCGGCGTATCCCGGGGATCGCCGGATCGCAGTGTGACCGACCCGGCAGTATTGTTGGTATGCGCCTTCAGGATCGCCCAGGTCAGGTAATTGAGATGCTCCGCCAGCAGCTTCGAGTAGGTCGGAAAGTAGCCCCTGAAGAGCCCGAGCAGCGCGAAGCAGAACAGGTCGGGCAGCGGCCGCTCCTGCAGCGAGCGCTTGATCACCGCGATGACCGCACCATTGGTGGTGTAGACCCCCTCGCGTTTCTCGGCCCACTGCCGGTACTGAGGGTCGCCCTTGGCGTATTTGGCCCCCTCCAGCACTTCCCAGTTCTCGAAGTTCATGCGGTTGACCACGCCGACCTCGTAGCGATCCTGCAGGTTCCGGCCGACGCCCGGCAGCTCGACGCGCACGTCGATGCCGTGGCGGTTGAGTTCATCCCGCGGACCTATGCCGGACAGCATCAGCAGCTGCGGAGTATTGAAGGCGCCGCCGGCGAGGATGACTTCCCTGCGCGCGCGCGCGATCACGGTTTCCCGAGGCTGGCCATGGGGTTTGCAGTGGGCGCGATAGAGGCGTGCGCCCTTCATGACTTCGACTCCGGTGGCGCGGTTGTCATCGTCGAACAGCACCCGGGTTACCAGAGCGTCTAGTTCGATCTTGAGAAGATCGGGGTGGCGTTTCTGGACGTCGAGCAGACGCTCGCGTGATCCCATGCGCTGGTGGTTTTTCGTCGCCAGCGGCGGATAGCGCAGCCCGGTGGCATTGTCCTTGACCAGCCGCCAGTCGTTGGGGTCGCCGTGTCCCTGGCGCAGCCACTCGCCACGCTTGAAGGGCTCGCCCAGCTCGTCGAAGGCGGTCTCGACCGAGCTGACCAGTGTCTTGACCAGGTCGCCGTCGCCGAGCGCGCTTTTCGGAATCGCCTTCTCGGTTTGCAGCCAGCCCTTGAAGCCGTGCTTGCTGGGATTCGCCAGCCGATTGTAAAAGCGCTCGTCGGGCCGGTGGTGGCAGTTTTCCAGTTTCTGGAAGTATTCGCGCATCGGCCGCGCCTTCCAGGAGTCGTCGCCGGTGATTGCGGCGATATGCTCCCAGTCGTCGTTGTGCGGATACACGGTGATCATGGCGTTGTGGGCGGTGCAGCCTCCAAGGCAGCCGGCGCGGGGGTAGAGCACCCCGTCGACGTCCTCGCCCTCGTAGCTGGCACTGTACTTGGGGTCTTTCCGCTGTTGCCCGTCGTCGCCGTAGTGGCGCACGAAGTAGTCCCACTTCATGGCCTTGTTTTCGCTGGAGAAGGCGTGGAACACCGGCACGTCGTAGTCGTCGGGTAGCCGGTTGTCGTCGCTGACGGCGTCGCCGCCTTTCAGTGTGCGGGGGTCTCCGCCGGCCTCGAGCACCAGTACGCTGTGGCCGCTTTCGGCAAGCCTTGCGGCGAGGGTGCCGCCGCCGGCGCCGGAGCCCACGACGATATAGTCATATTCAATGCTCATGCTGATTCCCCCGCTCAGAGTGTTTTCAGGAAGGCGATCAGGGCGTATTTGTCGTCATCGCTAAGCCCCTGTTCGTCGACCATGTAGTCGGTGCCGAAGTAGTGGCCCTTGTTGACGACGAAATCCGGGCATTTGTTGACCGCCAGAAGCGGGTCGACCAGATCGGCAAAGACCGCTTTGGCCTCCTCGTCGCTGGCGTTCTCCGGCAGCGCCTTGAGGTCCTTCTTGGCCTCGAGCAGCACTTTGATGACCTCTTCGCGCTTTTCCATGTCGATGTTCGACAGCAGATTGATCGGCGTGCCGGTCGGGATCGGGCCGATCTCGACGCCGCCGTCACCGAACAGCCAGGGCAGCAGTTTGGCCAGGGTGCCTTCCAGGGCCTGCAGCGAGCTTGGCAGATATCCGCTGGCGACCCGCAGGTAGCTCTGCTCGGAGGTGCGGTCGATCACGCCCGGGTGGGTCTTGCCGGAGCGGGTGATGACCTCGAAGTCGCCCTCGCGCTTTTCCGGCCACAGCATTTTCTCGATCGAGTCGTCGAACGAGGCCATGCGGTCGGCGACGGAGCCCGTCCACTTGAAGTCGCCTACGGTGTTGTTGAGCAGGTAGGGGGCCGAGGACCAGAGGCTCACCAGCGAGGCCGGGCGGGTATAGCCGCGACCGTCGGCGGGCAGCTCGTAGTTCCAGGGTTCGCCGCTGATCGGGTGCTGAACGGTCAGGGTACCGGCCGACGGCAGCTTCTTGTACGACTCGGAGGTGAAGTTGTCCCAGATATTGCCGCCGATGCCGTTGGTGGCCAGCGGACTGCAGGCGTTGGTTTCCAGCAGGGTCACGGGAACGCGCAGCTCGGTGGAGAGGAAGTTGTCGTCCAGGAAATCGTCCTGCTTCACGATTTCGCGCATCTGCCCCTTGAACTCGTCGCTCTGGCTCCAGCGCCAGTAGTTGGCGAAGCATTGCAGGTAGCCGTCCTCGACGCAGCCGTGGTTGGGGAAGAAGTCGAAGGTTTTCTCCGGCAGTTTGCTGGAGTGGCAGCGCGCGCAGGTGTCGGCGAAGACCTCCTTGCCGCGTTCGAGTTGCGAGCCGTCGCGGCTCAGGTACTGTTCGCCGCCGGGGGCGTTGGCGAGGTAGTCCGGGCGTGCCGAGGCCAGCAGGAACAGCGCCAGGTCCGGGGTTTGGGTTTCGTTGGCGTTCCAGTAGCTGGAATTCTTGCGCGCCACCTCGATTTCGAACGGGGTGATGGGCTTGCCGCCGATCAGCGGCTTGAAGTGCTCCAGCCACTCCTGGCTGAACAGACCGATGTTGATGTAAACCCGGTTCAGCGCGCCGAGGGCGCCCACCGAGTCCGCGCCGTCCTTGAGTACGCGCGGGGTGAATACGGTATCGGGCTCCTCATAGAACTGATTCAGCGGGCTCTGTTCGGGAACGGCGTCGAGCTGATTGAACTGCTTGTTGTTGAGCCCGCCGCCGGCGAGTTTTTCACGACCGAGTTTGGAGGCGATCTCCATGCGCGCGCCGAGGTTGTAGATGGCGTTCATGGTGCGCGGATTGTTGATGTAATCCGATGAAATCAGCGAGGTGTCCAGGGCGCCGGGTCGCGAGGTATGGAACAGCTGGAACGGGAAACTGCTGCGATCGGCGTCCCACATGAAGATCCGATCGACCCAGAAGTACTGTGCGCCGGGGTTGGAATTGAGGTTGGCCCACTCGGGGTTTTCCGGATCGGCGGGCGGATTGGCCGGATTCGGGCCGACGTGGCAGAAACCGCAGGACATGCCCACGCGATAGGGCTTCACCAGGTCCCTGTTCTGATAGTAGTCGGGGTCGTTGTAGTAGCGTTCCGGGTCCCAGTTCTCTTCGGCCTCTTCGTCGAAGTCCGGGTTCGGGAACAGCCGCAGACCGACGATGCCGGTACCGTAGCCGTAGTAGGATCCGGCGGGGATGTTCTTGCCGCGAGCACCGATCTCGACCCCGGGATACTTGACCTCGTCTTCGAACGGGTCCGGCCCGCAGTCCGGATCCCGGACATCGAGCCATAGGCCGTAGCGATCCTCCCGCGGCCCTTCGGCCTTGTTGTAGCAGGGCTCGTTGACCACGCCGAGATACTGCCAGCGATTGTCGCGGCTGAACTTCAGGCTGGGGTGGTTGGAAAGGGTCTTGAGAAAGTCGAGGTTGCCGACGCTGACCCGCGAAATTTCGTCCCAGAGCGCATCGTTGCCGGCCGTCCAGACGATCCAGTTGTTGCGCCCGCGGACGATGGCATCGCGCGCCTGCTGCGGTGTGATGCCCGGTATATAGGGCTCGAGGCGCCGCGCGACTTCCTCGGGATCCTTGCTGATGCCGTAATCCATATCGGCGAAGTAGTCTATGTCCGAGCCGGCCAGCGAGTCTGCATCCCGGCCGACGCACAGAGCCTCGTCACGTACCTTGCCGGCACCCTCGCCGCAGATATTGGATGGGCTACAGGCCTGCAACAACAAAGAAAAGGCGGCCAGCAATAACGATATTCTGACGGCTTTCATCTCCTCGACTCCTTTCCGGGCTTTATTGGGTCATCTGTGCACAGGTTCCGATTTACCGGAACAGACCGGCATATCGGGATATCCGTCCGGTTGATTCGTATATTTCCGATTCGACCGCTACGTTCTCGGTTCTCGGGCAGGGAGGATGACGCCAGACAGTCCGGATACCGCGGAAATCAACCGCCCTGTGCGGGCAGTGCGAGGCTCCGGGATAGGGAGGTGCGTCCCTGCCTTCGAATATTCAGCTTCCTTTTGCCAAGAAGTATAGGCCGGCTTTTTTTCGAACATAAAACCGGCTCTCAAGTTTTTTCCGGGGTGCAGCATTAGCGAAGGCTTTTACTGAATCTTTAAAATCTTAAACGCTTGTTTTAAGTAAGATTTTTTATTGCGAATTGTGCTGGAGTTTTATTTTCTCATTCAAGGGTCGGTGTTTGTTAGGGAACCTGCGAATAAGTCCCAATGAGGCTCTGGCTTACAGCGCGAGCCGGAATCGAGGCGCCGTTTCGAAGGCATGCTGGTGGCCTGTTGAGAAGCGGCAACAAAGAGTCCGGTTCGCGCTGTAAGCCCCGAAGGGCGGGCCCTGAAGCATGCATCTGCTGTGTTGCAGTGCTTGAAAAGGACTAAGGCCATTCCCTGCGCACTGCGTCGGGATGCCGCACCACTTGCATCTGCACGCTTCAGGGCCCGCAGAGTCCAAATGGGACTTGTTCGCAGGTTCCTTAGAAATACTGAAATTTTAACTGTCTCTATAAGGCAACATTTCAGGTGGGTGGCCGCGAAAAGCAGCGGATCGCATCAGTCGGTGGGCGGTCGAATGATTTAGGGAGCCTGCGACCAAGTCCGCAGAGACCAAATGGGACTTATTCGCGGGTTCCCCAGGGGTCTGGATATGAGAATCGCGCATTACGAACGCAACGACCGAGGACGCGATTTTGCCGTCGGCGACCTGCACGGCCACCGTGGTTTGCTGCAAGCGCGTCTTGATGGGGTCGGTTTCGATCCCCGGCGTGACCGCCTGTTCTGCGTCGGGGATCTGGTCGACCGGGGCCCCGAGTCGCTGGCGTGCCTGGAGCTGGCCTTCGAACCCTGGTGCCACAGCGTGATGGGCAACCACGAGGCGATGATGTTCGATGCGCTGCTACGCAGGCGGCACTTCGATCTCTGGATGCGCAACGGCGGCGAATGGATCTACGAGCTCAGCATCGGCAGGGTCACCGGCCTCTGTCACCGTCTCGCGCCATCGTTGCCGCTGGCACTGGAGGTCGAAACGGCGTGTGGCCGGGTGGGGCTGGTGCATGCCGAGGTGCCGGGCGACGACTGGCCGCAGGTCGAGAACGGCGATCCCCAGATACTGCTCTGGGCGCGGGAGCGGGTCGAGCGTCGCCGCGAAGATCCGGTCCGGGGCATCGCCCAGGTAATCTGCGGCCACACGCCGGTACGCGAACCGCTAAGACTGGGCAACGTGCTCGATATCGACACCGGCGCATACTTCACCGGACGTCTTACCCTGGTCGGGCTGAATGAGCTGCTTCAGCAGGGCTGATCCAGGCCCGCGGGCTTTGGACACGGCTCGGTGTGGTTTTCCCAACAGAACCGTCTATGCTGCATTTGCGCAAAACAACGCCTCGCGGTTCGCGGGTGGCGACCGGTTGTCGTGCGTCATGGAGAGGGAATGTATACGGAAACGTCCAGCGAACGGCCGGGCGACGGCGGCAGCCCGGCGGGTGCCTATGCCATCCTCGATCAGGCCCTTTGGACCCGCTTTCGTGAAGCGGCCGGGCCTTCCGAATATCTTGCCGTCTGGCTCGCATTGCAGTGCCGTCAGTTGGGTCCGGATGTCAGCGGTGTGCTGCTGATGGGAGAGCCCGACACGGGGCCCTTCACGCCGGTTGCAGGCTGGCCCGATACCTCGGCGCCGGACAACAGTCTGCTGTCTGCAGCGCAGCAGGCGGTGCAGCAGGGGCGGGGTGTCGTTGTCGGCGAGGGCAGCAGCGAGCGCATCCTGGCGCAGCCGCTATTCGTGAAACAGCAACTCTATGGCGTCGTCGCGATCCTGGCGGGCAGCGTGCCGGTCAGGACCGTCGACCTGTTCCGGCGTTTGCAGTGGGGCGCCGGCTGGATCGAGGTAATGACCCGGCGCGAGCAGGAGTCGATGGATGCGGAGCTGCGCGAGAAAAGCGCCGGCGCCTTCGATGCCCTCGCCACCGTGCTGGAGCATTCCCGCTTCGATGAAGCCTGCAATGCGCTGGTCAGCGAGCTTGCCACTACGCTCGCCTGTGACCGGGTCAGCGTCGGCTTTGTGCGTTTTCGGCGCTGCCGCGTTCGCGCGCTGTCGCTGAGCGCCGGATTCGCCAACCGCATGAGCCTGATGCGGGATATCGCCGTGGCGATGGACGAGGCCGCCGATCAGGAAGCCGTCATTCTCTATCCTCCACCCGAGGACTGGGAGTTCCGCGTCACCCGGGCCCATCAGGAGCTTGCCGACAGCCACAGAAGCGAAAGCGTCCTGACGGTGCCATTGCAGTCGGCCGGTGAAGTCACCGGTGCCCTGACGTTCGAGCGCGCCTCCGGTGAGCCATTCGAAGCGGCGGAAGTGGAGCTCGCGGATGCCATTGCCGCCGTGGTCGGCCCGGTACTCGAGGACCGGCGACTCAACGACCGCCTGCTGCTGATCAAGGTGCTGGACTCGGCGGCGACACAGCTCAAGCGGCTGCTCGGGCCTTCCTACTTCGGACGCAAGCTGGCTACCCTCGGTGTGGTGGCGCTCGCCGCTTTTCTCTGGCTCGCCAAAGCCGACTACTCGGTGTCGTCGCCGGCTCATCTGCAGGGCACCATTCAGCGCACCATCGTTTCGCCCGTCAGCGGGTATCTTGCGGCGCAGTACGCCCGTGCCGGAGATCTGGTGGAGGAAGGCGAGCTGCTGGCGGTCCTGGACGATCAGGATCTGGCACTGCAGCGGTTGCGTCTGCTGACCACCGTGCAGCAGCGCAATGCTGAGCATGATCGTGCGCTGGCCGAGCGCAACCGTGCCGAAGCCAACATCATCAAGGCCCAGATCGAGCAGGCCCGGGCCCAGCTGGCGCTGGTCGAGGAGCAGCTGGCCCGTACCCGTATCGTCGCCCCCTTTGCAGGTGTGGTGGTCATGGGGGATCTGAGTCAGTCGGTCGGAGCGGCGGTCGAACGCGGCCAGGAGCTTTTCCAGATTGCGCCGCTGAACGCCTACAGGGTCGTGCTCGAGGTCGACGAGCGTGACATTCAGGACATCGCGGTCGGGCAGCAGGGCGTGCTTCGGGTTTCGGCCATGCCCGAAACACCGCTGCCGTACCGGGTCGAGCGCTTCACCCCGATGGCGCAACAGGGGGAGGGACGCAACTTCTTCGAGGTTGAAGCCGCGCTGGACGCCGCCGACGCCGACCTGAGGCCGGGTATGGAAGGGGTGGCGCGCACCGAAATCGAACAGCGCCGGCTGCTGCGGATCTGGGGCGAGAAGACCTGGAACTGGGTCCGGCTTGCGTTCTGGCGCTGGCTGCCATGACGGGGGCCTTGCAGCCATGAGCAGGTCATGGTTCAGCGCATCCTGGTACCGTGTCGCCGAGTTCAAGCCGCGGCTGCGGGCGCACGCCAGCATTCACCGACACCACTTCCGCGGTCAGCTCTGGTATGTACTGCAGGATCGGACCTCGGGACGCTTTCACCGCCTCACGCCCCAGGCTTATCGAGTCGTGGCGATGATGGACGGCACCCGTACGGTCGACGAGATATGGGATATCGCCTGCCAGCAGCTGGAAACCGACGCCATCACCCAGGACGAGATGATCGCGCTGCTCGGCCGGCTCCATACTGCCGATGTGCTGCTTGGCGATATACCGCCCGATATCGCCGAACTGTCGGAGCGTGGGCGCAAGATGAAACGCCAGAAACTGGTCAGAAGCATTCTCAATCCACTGGCGGTGCGGATTCCGCTGCTCGATCCGGATGACTTCCTGCGCGCCACCCTGCCGCTGGTGCGGCCGCTACTGTCCTGGCTCGGTGCACTGATACTGCTGGCACTGGTGCTTTACGGCGCGACTCTGGCCGTTCTGCACTGGAGCGAACTGAGCGAAAACGTCGTCGACCGGGTGCTGGCCTTCGATAACCTGCTGCTGCTGTTTCTGGCCTACCCGGTGGTCAAGGCCCTGCACGAGCTCGGCCACGCATACACGCTGAAGCGCTGGGGCGGCGACGTTCATGAAATCGGCATCATGTTCCTGGTCTTCATGCCGGTGCCCTATGTCGACGCCTCCGACAGTATCGCCTTTCACAGCAAATGGCAGCGGGCGCTGGTCGCCAGTGCCGGTATTCTCACCGAGATGCTGCTGGCGGCCCTGGCCATGATTGTCTGGGTCAACGCGGAGGAGGGACTGGTCCGGGCACTGGCGTTCAACGTCATGCTGATCGGGGGCGTCTCGACCCTGCTGTTCAATGGCAATCCGCTGCTGCGCTTCGACGGTTACTACGTGCTGTGCGACCTGCTCGAGATACCCAACCTCGGTACCCGCGCCAACCGATATCTGGGCTACCTGATCCAGCGTTACGCCTTCGGCATGGAGGAGGCCGACTCGCCGGCGACCTCGGTGCGCGAAGGATACTGGATGTTCGGGTACGCGGTAGCGTCCTTTCTCTACCGGCTGTTCATCACCTTTGCGATCGTGGTGCTGCTGGTGTCGAGCAAACTGTTCGCGGTCGGCATTCTGCTGGCGGTGTGGGCGGTGTTCCTGATGCTGGTATTGCCGCTTCTCAAGCAGCTGCGGTTTCTGCTCACCGGGCCCGCACTTAGACGCCGGCGCGGACGTGCTCTGGCGGTGACGGCGGCCTTTCTGGCAGCTCTGGGCGTGCTGTTGTTCCTGGTCCCGACGCCGCACTACACCCTGGCGCAGGGCTATGTCGCGACCGGCGAGGAAGCCGCGGTCAATGCCAGGGCCGATGGCGTCATTGCCGAACTGCTGGTCGCGCCAGGAGCGGAACTGGCGGCTGGGGCGCCGATACTGCGTCTCGAAGATCCATTGCAGCCGGCGCGCCTGAACATGCTGCGCGCCCGTATCGATGAGCTGAAGCTGCGCCTGCAGGCGGATCTGGTGTCCGATCAGGCGGCGGCGATTATCGCCCGCGAGGAGCTGGAGCAGGCCGAGGCGGATATCGAGGATGCGCGGCAGCGCGCCGAGGATCTGGTGGTGCGGGCTCCGGTGGCGGGACGCCTGGTGCTGGCGCGACCGTCGGATCTGGTGGGCCGTTTCGTCCATCGCGGTGATCTGCTGGCCCATGTTGCGGAATTTCGCGATCCGCTGATAAGGGTACTGGTGCCGGAAAGGCGGGCCGATCTCGTGCGGCGGCGTACCGAAAGCGTTGACGTGCGCTTTGCCAGAGCTCCGGGGGATATCCATGTCGCCCGGATCGTGCGCGATGCGCCGGCGCTTTCATCGCTGGTGCCAAGTCTTGCGCTGTCGACGGAGGGCGGCGGCGACATCGCACTGGATCCCGCCGCCCCCGGGCACGACCGCGCGCTGCAGCATCTGTTGCACCTGGATCTGAAACTGCAGGACGCCCCGTCTGTCGAGACCTACGGCGACCGGGTCTATGCCCGCTTCTACCATGGCAACGAACCTATGGCGGCGCGGCTGTACCGCGGAGCGATGCAGGTGTTTCTGAGATTTTTCAACCAGTGATCGATCATTTTTCGGGCGCCCGAAAAGGGTGAGCGCGAATCCATGAGGCAAAGGAGAACAGCGATGGCGACGCAATTGCTTTTTTACCATACGGCGGTACCGGTCAGTCAGGAGAAACACGGCGACATATCCGTCAAGGCGGGCGGCACCTACGCCTTTGCACGCGAGGTCAACTCGGTACCGCTGACGGCGGTGGAGTTTTCGCGGGCGGCGGCGGAGTACCCCATTGTCTTTGCCGGTAACGACGAGGCCGTGATGCCGGCGGTGATTCTCGGTGTGCGCGACAGTCAGAACCTCTTCGTCGATGATGAAGGACGCTGGAAAGAAGGCTACATACCGGCTTTCGTGCGCCGCTATCCCTTCGTCTTTTCGGCGGACAAGAGCGGTAAGCAGTTCATTCTGCACATCGACGAGGGCTTCGAGGGCGTCAATCGCGACGGCAAGGGCGAGCGGCTGTTTGATGCCGACGGCGAGCGCACCCAGTACCTGCAGAATGTGCTCGGCTTCCTGCAGGAGTACCAGGCCCACTTCCAGCGTACCCAGGCGTACTGCAAGCGTCTCAAGGAGCTTGGGCTGTTGCAGCCGATGCAGGCGCAGTTCAACCTGGCCGACGGCGAAAAGCGCTCGCTGTCCGGCTTTCAGGTTGTTGACCGGGAGAAGCTCAAGGCGCTCGAGCCCGAAACCCTGGCGAAGATGATGAAGAGCGATGAGCTGGAGTGCACTTTCCTGCACCTGCATTCGCTGCGTCACTTCAACGATATGGTCGGCCGTATGGCGTCCAGGTCGCCGGCTGCCGGAGTCGCCGGGCCGATGGCCGATACCGAAGAGGTCGTTGCCGATGCCTGACCGGCAACGGTTGCGCGGTGCCTAGCGGCACGCCTGCGGCAGAGCCGCGGCTCTGGTCTTACCCGGAGCGGGAAGACCGCAGGGACGGCTGGCAGGCGCGGCTGGAGGCCCTGTGCGCGACGGCACCGGCAGCTCTGGGTCACCGCAGCTTTCGGCTGCGTGCCAGAGGCTTTCTGCGGCGGGTCAACGCCGCAGAGCCTGCGATGCGGCAGTGCGACGAGCGGGAGCTGGCGGCGGTGGTCACGGAGGTGCGCTCCCGGCTGCGCCGGGACGGGCTGGATCCGGTCGCTGTCTGCCGCGCCTTTGCGCTGGTGCGGGAGCTGTCCCGCAGGAGTCTCGGGCTGCGCCATCACGACGTCCAGCTGCTCGGCGGTCTGGCGATCCTGCGTGGTCATATCGCCGAAATGGACACCGGCGAGGGCAAGACCGTTACCGCGGCTCTGGCGGCCGCGACGGCGGCGATGAGCGGCGAAGCGGTACAGGTCGTCACGGTCAACGACTATCTGGCCGAGCGCGATGCCACCGGCCTGGCACCGCTGTATGCGCAGCTGGGGTTGCAGGTTGCCGTGATCAAGGCGGGTATGAGCCCGGATGAACGCCGGCGCGCCTACCAGGCGAATATCGTCTATGGCTCCAACAAGGAAATTGCCTTCGACTATCTGCGCGACCGTCTGGCGCTGGAGGGTCGGCCGCAGGAGCTGCGACGCCGGGTGCATCAGCTGTCTGGCGGCGCCTGCCCGGAAAGCCGGCTGGTCATGAGGGGACTGCACTTCGCCATCGTGGACGAGGCCGACAGCGTGCTGGTGGACGAGTCGCGCACACCCCTGATCATTTCGCGTAAAAGCGATGTCGAGGACGAAAAGCGCTGGGCGGAAACGGCCATCGAGCTGGCGCAGGCGCTGCGCCCGGGCGAACACTTCAATCGCAAGGCAACGGCAAGGCGGATCGAGCTGACATCGGCGGGTCGTGCTTTCGTCGAGAACCTGGCCCAGGGCTACGGCGGCATCTGGGACAGCCGTATTCGTCGCGACGAGTCGGTGCGCCAGGCGCTGTCGGCGCTGCACCTGTTCCGGCGCGGCGATCAGTATCTGGTACAGGATGGCAAGGTGCAGATCGTGGACGAGTACACCGGCAGGATTCAGGCTGACCGGTCCTGGTCCGAAGGCCTGCATCAGCTGGTCGAAGTGAAGGAGGGTGTGGAGGTCACCGCCCGCAACCTGCCGGTGGCCCGCATGACCTATCAGCGGTTTTTCCGGCGCTATATGCGCCTTGCCGGCATGACCGGTACCGCCTCTGAGGTGCGCACCGAGCTCTGGCGCGTTTATGGGCTCGGGGTGGTGAGGGTGCCACCGCACCGGCCGTCGCGGCGCAAGCGCTATCCGGTCACCGTTGCGCGGACCCTGGATGACAAGTGGGACCGGGTCGTTGCCCGGGCACAGCGGGAGCGGGAATGCGGAAGGCCGGTGCTGATCGGCACCCGCTCCGTCCTGGCGTCGGAGATCGTCAGCGAACGCCTCGGCGCGCTTGGGCTCGAGCATGAAGTCCTGAATGCGCAGAACGACGCCGAAGAGGCGCGGATTATCGCGCAGGCCGGACAGACCGGCCGTATCACGGTGGCGACCAATATGGCAGGGCGCGGTGTCGATATCGCGCTGGACGAAGCCGTGGTCGCCAGCGGAGGGCTGCACGTGATTCTGACCGAGTGGCACGACGCCCGCCGCATCGACCGCCAGCTCGAGGGGCGCGCGGCGCGACGCGGGCAGCCGGGCAGCGCAGAGGCGATACTTTCGCTGCAGGATCCATTGCTGGATCTGCTACATGCGAAAATTTCACGACTGTTGGTGGGCTTCCCCCTGGCGGGACGAACCGGACTTTTGCTGATGCGCCTGTCGCAGCGACGGGTCGAGCGCAGGCATGCCCTCGCGCGACGCGATCTTCTTCGCCAGGATCAACGGCTTGTCAGGCTGTTGGCGTTTGCAGGAGGGGTGGAGTAAAGACTTCAATCGAACGTTTGAATGTCACGCCGCAACAAAGCCCGGCGCGCCGCCATTACAAACTCTGTCTCTGTTCGGAGACAAAAAATGCTGCGCGAGCACAATGATGAAATAGATTCCTGTGGCATATCCCCCGATGACTGGGAAGTTTGCCGATATCGTTCTACTTTCTTTACGCTGCAGTTGTACTTTTTCAGCCTTGTTCAGTTTGTTGTATTGAGTTTTTGCAGTTCTATCAGCTGTATTCGCCTGTTGCGAAGTTGCTCGCAGTTCCCGTGTAAGCAGTAGAGGAGAGCACGACAGAACATCGACACTTAAGGGATGGATATTGTCATGGCACATCCGTTTGGAGCACTGCATACCGAAACGGACACTGCGCTGCCGAGTAAGCCTTTACCGCTGTTTTCCTGGCTATCCCGACGCACCAAACACCAATCTCTGCGCCCCCGCCTCTGGCGCCGGCCGGCTTCGAGGCCGATCACCGTTACGTCCGTCAAAATGGAGCCGCTCGAGCCGCGCTATCTTCTGTCGGCGGACCTTATGCCGCTCAGCGTGGAAATGGGCGACGCCGATGGCAGCTCGTTCACGCTGACCTATGACGATGTGGCCGAGGTTTATCAGGTCTACGACGACAACACCGGCGAGCTGATTGATCAGCGCGCGCTGCAGGACACCAGCGAGATCCGTGTCCTCGGCAGCGCCGGCAGCGACCGCCTGACGGTCGACGTCAACGGCGGCTTGTCCTCCGCCGTCACGATCGAATTCGACGGCCAGCAGGGCGACGACGAGCTCCGGCTGTTGGGCGACGGACTCGACAGCAGCGTGCTGCGGGCCCAGAGCGAAACCAGCGGCGTTGTCGCGCGCACTGCCGGCGGGGAAAGCGGCGTCGTTCGGTTCACCGGCGTCGAGTCGGTTCAGGACCAGACGGTCGTATCGACCCGCATGTTCGAAAACGCCAGTGGCGCCTCCCAGTCGATCCGCATCTGGGATGCGCTGGCGGACGATGGGCTCATCAACATCGATGCCGCCGGTTCTTCCGCTTTCGGCGGCTATGCACTGGGCGTTGCCGACGATCTGTCAATCTTCGCCTCCGATGCCGGCGACGACTTCCTGCTTGAATGCGTCGATCCGGCCGCCAGCGGCCTGCTGCGGATCCTGGGCGGCGCCGGCGAGGACAGCCTGACCGGGCCTGCCGAGGACACCGTCTGGACGGTCGACGGCGTCAATGCCGGCGAGGTTGTCGGGGTGCGCTTCAGCTCGGTCGAGAACCTGCTCGGGCAGGCGGACAACGAAGACTACTTCGTCGTCACCGCCACGGGCTCGCTGTCCGGCGGCCTCGACGGCGGCGAGGGCGGTTTCGACAGCATGGAGTTTTCCGGCGGCATTTACGACAGCATCAGCTATGTCGCCTTCGATGCCCATTCGGGTACCGTCTCGCGGGATGGCGATATCCTGACCTACTACGGTCTCGAGCCGATCACCGACAATATGAGTGTGGCGGACAGGGTGATCGACCTGTCGGAATTCTCTGATACTGCCACGCTTACACAGACGGGCGGCACCTACACCATTGCATCGGACACTCCGCTGGGTGTCCCTACCTTCGAATCGGTCACCTTTAGCAAGCCGACCAATAGCCTGACCATCAATCTCGGTCAGGACGAGGGCATCAAGTACCTGTCCCGCGACCAGCTGACCGTCGGCGCCGTCGATCTCGACGGCGTCGACCTCACCATCGACGGCGAAGCCGGTGTCGACGCGGTCATCTTCAACGGCGCCATGACCGTCGACGACCTGACCGTAAACGCCGAGCTGATCCAGATACTCGCGGGCATTACCGCCAGTGGCAGCATTACGCTCGATGCCACGGCTATCGACGACGGGGCGGTCGACGCGGGCGGCGACTACCTCGGCGGAATCTTCCAGGGGCTTTACATCGCCACCCCGGAGGCGAGCATCGAGGTTAGTGGCGCAAGCCTGACGGCTGCCGGCGACATTACGCTGCTGGCAAGCGCGACGACCAGCCCCGATGTCACGCCAAGCACCCTCGGCGGCACCCTGGACGCGGCCCTGCTGACGCTGCTGCCCAAGGCCCTTATCAGCCTGACCGACTCGATCCTGACCGGCGCCAATATCAGCGCCGACTCCAGCGTAAACGTGACGGCGGCCTTCGAGGATAATGCCGACGCATCGGACACCGACGCGAGCTCCGATGCCGCGGTTACCATCGTCGTTGTCGAGTCCGAGTCGCACACCAGCGTCGGCGGCACCAGCAGTATCCTGGCATCCGGCGACATCAGCCTGAACGCCCTGACCAACCTGTCGGTCACCAGCACCGCCGACGGTTCCGGCGGCAGCGCCGGTGCGACGCTGGCGGTGACCGAGATCGGCTCCAGCACCCAGGCCTCACTGGCGGATGCCACCGTCATCGGCGCCAATGGCGGCGACGCGCCGGACAGCCTGGCACTGCTTGCAGGGCTGATCAGCAACGTGGCCACCACCGCGACATCGACCGCCGGTGGTGGCGACGAGAGTGGCGAGACCGGTGACCAGAGAAACCGGTCGGAGCAGCGCCTCGAGGATCCGAACGATGACGGCGATACCAGCGATCAGGCGGCATCCAGCGACGGCGCCGTCAGTTTTGCCGGCGCCGTGGTGGTTTCCGACTATCGACCGGTCACCTCGGCGTCGATCAACACCAGCGGCGGCATCAGCACCGACGGCAGCATGACGGTTGCGGCGCTGAGCAACGACAGCGTGCATGCTGCCGCCAACGGCTCCAACACCGGCAGCGGCGGCAGTGGTGTTGGCGTTGCCGTCGCCATCGGTATCGTCGACCCGAGCGTCAGCAGCTCGATCACCGGCGTCGGAGGCGGCCTTTCGGCGGCCGGCGGCGTCACCGTCACCGCGCTGATGGACGCCGGTGACACCTTCGCCGTCGAAGCGACCTCGGGCAGCGGCAATTCCACCAAGACCGGCGTGGCGGGTTCACTGGCGATTCAGGCCGTAACGATTGACGTCGGAGCCTTGGTCGGCGGCAGCATCGACCTGATGGGGTCGGACCTCAGCATCAGCGCCCACTCCGACGTGCATGTGCTTACCCGCGCCACCCCCGACGAGGACGGCGTCAGCGCGGAGAGTCTCGGCATCGGCGCCTCCGTCGCCCTGGGTATCGTCGACGTCCAGACACAGGCTGCTGTCGACGACGGGGCCCTGCTGAGCAACGGTAACGACCTCAGCGTCAGCGCCGAATCCAGCCAGACCGTCGAGACCACAGCGGTGGGCGGTGCCACGGCTGGGTCGTCGGGCACGGTGCTGACGCCGGTCGTGGCGATCACGCTGCTGTTTAGCGATACCGAGGCGGCCATCGGTATCGGTGGCGCCCTGAGTTTCGCCGGCGATATCGATATCGACGCCCTGCACGACAGTGCAGCCTCGACCCGTGCGGAAGGGGATGCCGAAGGCGGCAATGCGGCGATCGGCGCGTCCTTCGCGCTGACCATCGACGAGCAGACCTCGATGGCACGTCTGCTTCGCGATATCACCACCACCGGTGGCGCCCTGGCATTGGTCTCGACCGGCGTCATGCGCTCGCGTACCGAGGCCCGGGCCAGCGCGGCCGGTGCGGCTGAAGACGACGGGTCCAACGACGACCAGGTCAACGATCAGAGTAACGATCAGCTCGATTTCGCCAATACCCAGGCGCAGGATCGAAGCGGGTCTGGCTCCGGTACCTCAACCGCCCCGGACGCCTCGACCGGGGATGGCTCGGTGTCGGTGGCCGCCGGCATCGCGATCAATATTCAGAACGTCGACGTCGGTGTCGAGCTCGGTGACGGCATCCAGATCGTTGCCGACGAGTCGGTGACGCTGCAGGCGCTGAGCAACGTGGATTCACGGGCGATCGCGGATGGCAGCGCGGCCAATGGCGCCTCCGGCACCGTTGGTGTGGCTGTGGCCATCAACTATGCGAATGTTGCGACCACCACCGATACCGGCACCAGCACCATCACCAGCGATGGTTTGGTGCTCGAATCCTTCGCCGTCGAGCGCGACCTGGGGATCGAAGCCGAGACTTCCGAGGTCGTCGATACGGCCGGGGATACGATCTATCTGGGCGAGGCGGCGGACGCGCTGTCGACCGGCGATGAAGTCACCTACAGCAACGGCGGCGGGAGCAGTATCGGCGGCCTGACCGACGATGGTGGTACCACCAAGTATTACGTCATCAAGGGTGAAGCTGGTCGTATTCAGCTGGCGGCCTCGTCCAGCGATGCCACAGACGGCACTGCTATCGATCTGACCGGCCAGGGCTCGGGCGATGAGCACAAGCTGACGCCGACCGGTGGCGACGACATCGTCTTCGATCCCGACAAGGACCTGTTCCAGCTGACCTCGGACGAAACCGAAAGCCTGCGTACCGGCGATGCCGTTGTTTACGACAATGGTGGCGGTGGCGATATCGGCGGGCTCAGCGATGGCGTCACCTATTACGCCATTGTCGAGGACGGCAGGCTGTCGCTGGCGGAGACGCGCGACAAGGCCTTTGCCGGCGACGCCATCGAGATTACCAGTGCCGGAACCGGTACCGACCATGGGCTGAGCGAACGCACCAGTCGTGCGGCGGCGGATGCGACGTCCGGTGCCAGCGCCGGCAATCTCGGCGTTGCCGGATCGGTCGCCATCAACGTCGCCGACTTCAGCGCCAGCGCCACCCTCGGTGACGGCTCGACGCTGACCATGCTGGACGGCGGCGATATCGGTTCCGGGGTCGGCGAGCTGACCGCGGCTGCCGGGTCCGACACCTTCGCCGGCGCCGATGCCGGCGCGCAGCAGTCCGAGGCCGGCAATATCGGCGTCGGGGCGTCCTTCGCGCTCAACATCGTCGACAACCGCAGCTGGGCGCAGATGCAGGGCACCGCCGTGGTGGTGTCCGCCGAGGATATCCTGATCTCCAGCGAGGGTACCTATGGCATGCGCACCGATGTCGAGGGCGGTGCCGAGGGAGGCACCGCGGTATCGCCGGTGGTGGCGATTTCGGTGGCAAGGAACGATACCGGCGCTGTCGTCGCCGACGGCACGGCGTTGTCGATCAGCGGTGACCTTGAGATCAGCGCGACCCATATCGCCGAAACGGTGACCACTGCCAAGGGGGATACCAAGGGTTCCAGCGCGGCGATCGGCATTTCGTTTGGCCTTACGGTTGCTGAAGACAGCGTAACGGCCAGCCTGCTACGGGACCTGACCTCGACCGGCGGAGGCGTCTTTCTGCTGGCCCAGGGCGCCGCGGCGTCGCGGGCCGAGGCCGAAGCCTCCGCGGCCGGTGCCAGCGATGACTCCGCGGATAACGGCGGCAACGCCACGCAAGCCTCCCAGAACCAACTGAATACCGCGAATTCGCAGACAGCGGCACGTACCTCCGGTGGCGGGACCGACACCAGTTCCTCGCCGGATGCATCGACGTCGGACGGCCCGATAGCCGTGGCTGCGGCTATCGGCCTGAATATCGGTACTCTCAACGTCAGCTCCGGCATCGACGGCGTGGCTATCGACGCCGCAGGCGATGTCGACAGCGTCGCAGAGGGCAACTTCGACGCCGGTGCCGAGGCCAGCGGCGAAGCGGCCGAGGGCGGCTCCGGCTCTGTCGGTGCCGCCGTGGCACTTAACTTCGCCAACGCCACCGTCGCCTCGACCATTACCGATGCAAGCATCAGCGCCGGCGGGCTCAGCGTCGAGGCGCTGATGTTCGAGAACGACGGCGACGACATGCACGATGTCTACGCCAAATCGACCTCGGGCGCCAGCGGCGGCAACCTGGGCGTTGCCGGCTCCTTCGCCCTCAACCTGTCCGATATCCACACCAGTGCGGCGCTCGGCGATGGCGTCGACGCTGTCACTGTCGATATCGACGGCGCCGGTTCGGTGGTGGTGGCGGCCGAATCGAACAGCGGCAGCCTGGCCTCCGCCGAGGCCGCGCAGGTAAAAGGCGAGTCCGAAGAGCAACCTGCGGCCGAATCCGGTGGTGAAGGCAGCCAGACGGAGCAATCTTCCCAGACCGGCAATACCGTGGGCGTGGGAGCCTCCTTCGCGGTCAACGCCGCCGATACCACCACCCGTGCGGCGATTGCCGGTATGACGACGCTGACCGGTGCCGGCGATGTTACCGTCTCAGCGAGTGCCGAACATGAAGCCAACGCCAATGTTATCGGCGGTTCGGAGGGCGGTACCGCAGTGACGCCGGTGGTCGCCATCGCCGTCATCGAAAACAGCGTCAGCGCCCTGATCGAAGACGGTGCGGCCCTGGCTGCTTCCGGCGATATCGAGGTCTCCGCGTATCTGCAGGCCGATACCGCCACGGATGCAGAGGGCAGCGCCGACGCGACCAAGGCCGCGATCGGCGCATCCCTGGCGCTGACCATCGCCAACGACAGCGTCCTGGCGCGCATCGCCGGCGACGTCAGCACCTCGGCCGGCGGTGTGACCGTACTGACGCGGGCCCTGACTTCCAGCCGCTCCTCCGCGACCGCCAGCGCCAGGGGCGCGGCGGAAGACGATGGCGCGGACGGCACCGCCGATGACAACGGCGTGCAGAACCAGACCGACAGCCAGGTCCAGCACGCCAACAGCACCGGCGGCACCAGTGAATCCTCGCCCGATACCTCGACCTCGAGCGGCTCGCTGAGCGTCGCCGCGGCGATCTCGATCAATATCGCCAACAGCGCCTCGGTCTCCGAAATCGTCGGGCAGGCCGGCGCCAGCACCGTCGATGCCGACGGTGAGGTACTGGTTGCAAGCGAAGCCAATGCCGACGCCGCGGCCCTTGCCGACGGCCGGGCGGCGAGCGAAGACGCCGGCGCCACCAATATCGGTGCTGCGATTGGCGTCAATGTCTTCACCCTCGACAACAGCGCCACCATCGCCAACGCCAGTGTGTCCGGCGACGGCGTGTCGGCCGAGGCCCTGATGGCCGAGCGCGATTACGATTTCGAAGTCAGCGAGCGCACCGTCGTCGATACCGACGATGACAGCATTTTCGTCGGTGAGCAGGACGATGCGTTTACCACCGGCGAAGAGGTTGTCTACAACAACGGCGGTGGTACGGACATCGGCGGCCTGACTGACGGCGAAACCTACTACGTGATCGTCGGGGATGACGGCTTTATCAAGCTTGCCGCCAGCGCAGACGATGCCAACGACGGCAAGGCGGTCGACCTGACCGATCAGGGTATCGGCGATGCCCATGTCCTGGATCGCTCGGCTGCAGGGTTCGACGATTTTACCTTCGATCCCGACGAAAGCCGCTTCGAGGTCGATTTCGACGATACCAATGGCCTGACCACCGGGGATGCGGTGCGCTACGAGGTCGGCGCCGCAAGCACCGATATCACGCCGCTGGTGGACGGCACCACCTACTACGTCATCATCGATGACGGCCAGCTGAAGCTGGCCGAGAGTTTCGAGAAAGCGCTGCTCGGCGAGGCCATCGAGCTGACCGATGCCGGCAGCGGCGACAACCACTCGCTGATCAACGCCAGCCACGGCGCCAATGTCGACGCGCGCTCGGGCGCTGCGGGCGGCAAGACCGGCGTCGCGGGTTCGGTGGCGGTGAACATCGTCCAGGGTCAGACCCGGGGGCTGTTCGGCGACGGCGCCACCATTCTGGTCAACGATGGCGACAACGATGGCGATGCCGTCGTCGGTGATTCGAGGGTGCAGGCCGACACCGCAACCTATACCCTAACCCGGGCGCTGCCCGGGACCGCCGCCACCGGTTCGACCGCCGGTATCGGCCTTTCCTTCGCCATCGGCTACAGCGCCTATGACACCGATGCCAGCATAGACGGCACCGCTATCGTCGATGGCGCCAACGGTCTGGCCGTCGATGCCGACGGCGATCATTCGGTGATTACCCTGGCTACAGCCGGTGCGGCATCGAACAAGACCTCCGTTGCCGGCGCTATTGCCCTTGGAATCTCCAACAACACGACCGACGCCAGGGTCTTTGCCGGCACGGCACTGGACGTCGATGGCGATTTGCTGATCACGGCAGACAACACCTTGCGTCAAACCACCGAGGCCAATGCCGAAGTGACAGGGTCCGGCGGGACCGGTGTAGGGGCGGCCATCGCACTTGGCTGGGCCGAGGACGACACTGCGGCGCGGCTGCAACGGGACGTCTCCACCGGCGCGACGAGCGCCGACGATGTCGCGGTCGAGGCCAGGGGCACCATCACCGCTACCGTGCTGGCGACCGGTAGCGCGGAGGGTGAGAAGAACGCCAACAGTGGCGGACGGACCGCACAACAGCAGACCTCGAGTCAGACCAGCTTCGTCAACACGCGTACCAATTCCAGTCTGACCGAACCGACCCCGCAAACCGAGGTCGCGAGCGCCAACCAGACCTCGCAGAATCAGACCTCGAACCCGGGCGGCCAGAACAACACCAACGCCAATCAGTCGAGCACCCAGACCTCCGGTGGTGTCTTGCGTATTGCCGCCTCTATCGGCGGGACCGTTATCGTCTCCGACGTTAGCGCGCAAATCGACGACGGCCTGACCATCGATGCCAGCGGCGACCTATCGGTCAAAGCGATTAGCGACGCCGATGCCCAGGCGGAAGCGGTGAGCCTGGCCTTTACCCAAAGCTCCAGCGATTCCGACAACGTCAGCGCGGCGGTCGCCTTCAACATCGCTCTGATGGACACCGTCGCCTATCTCGGCGACGGCATCACCACTGCCGCAAGCGTGACCGTCGAGGCAGGTACCGGCAGTGGCGAAATCAACGAGTTCAAGACCCTGGCGATTTCCGGCGCCGGTTCCAAACAGAGCAGCACCGGCGGTAGCAGCAGCGGTGGCTCCGGTGGCAGCGGCAGCGGTTCCGGCGGCGACAGTTCCAGCCTCGGGATTGCCGGCGCGGTCGCCTTTACGGTATATGGCTCTCCCGCCACGGACGATGCCAATGTCGTCAGCGCCCGGATCGCCGACAACGCCACAGTCGATGCCTTGAGCGGAGCGGTTACGGTGACTGCGCGCCAGGATATCGGCATGCAGAACATCGCCGGCGGCGCGGCGCTCAACATCTCCTCCGGCGGAGGCGGCGGCGGTGGAGGTGGTGGCGGTGGCGGTAGCAGCTCCGATACCACGGTCGGCGCAGCCATCGGTATCGGCGTGGCCGACTATGACACCATCGCCGAAATCGGCGATGGCGCGACCCTGTCCGCCGCAGGCGATGTTACGGTCAGCGCCAGCAGTTCCTTCAATCCGCTGGAGATCATTTCGCCGTTCATCAAGGCGGTGGAAACCGGTGTTGACGTCACCACCATGGTGATCGGCGCGGCCATCGGGTCCGGCGGCGATGCCGGGGCCGGTTCGGCGGCGATCAATGTCATTACCCCGACGACACGGGCTCGAATCGGCGCCGGTGCGAGCGTCGATGCCGATGGCGACGTCTCGGTGCTGTCGTCCAGCCAGGTAAAAGTCATCGACTTTGCCGGCGCCATCGGCGTGACAATCGGTTCGAATCAGGGCTCCAGCCAGGACAGCGGCTCCGGCGTCGGTATCGGCCTCGATGTCACGGTACTGGTGGAAACCACCGAAGCGGTGATCGATACCGCCAACGGCGGGCACACCGGCATTACCGCGATGGGCAATGTCATCGTCGACGCCCGGTCGAGCGAGGATGTTTTCCAGCTGACCCTGAATGCCGGGGCCGGGGACAGCACTTCGGGCGCCGGCGGCCTCAATGTGCTGGTAACCGATACCACTACCCGGGCGCTGGTCGGGCAGGATCCCGCGGTCGAGGATCCGCAAACCGGCACGACCCTGATTGACGCTGACGGCACCGTTGTCGTGTCCGCGGACTCGATCACCACCATCAACAGTTCGTCCGGTCTGGTCGCCTTTTCCAACAGCGGCTCCTCGGTCGGGATCTCGATCGGCATCGTTGTCGATCTGGACGAGACGGCGGCGATGATCGGCGAGGGCAGCACGATCTTTACCGATGGCGACAGTGCTGCACCGGTGCGCAAGGGCAACTTTGACAGCGACGGCGACCAGGACACGGAATCCGTCCGGGGGCTGGCGGTTACGGCGACCCGCTTTGACAGCGTCTTTCTGTTGTCGGTGGCGGCCTCAGCGTCGTTGGGACAGGACAATCAGGGTAATTCCAGCGGTGGTGGAGGGGGCGGTACCAATGTCGGCCTCGCCGCATCCGTCGGCGTCGCCGTGTTGCACGGCGAGACCCGGGCGACCATCGGCGACGGCGTCGATGTCAATCCGGTAAACAGTACCCCGGATGCCGGTCAGGGCATCCTGTTGCGGTCCATGGACGAGGTCAAGGTGACCAATGTCACCGGCGGCGCGTCCTTCTCCTTCGGCGAAAGCGATGTCGGTGTGACCGGTTCGGTCACCGTCAACGAAATCGATAATCACGTCCAGGCGCGCGCCCTGGGCGGCAATGTTCTGAATGCGGATGCCGGCGGCGTGCGCCTCGAATCCCGGGCCAGGACAGATATCGATGCGGTGACCATCGCCGTTGCAGGCGTCGTCAATACCGGCTCCTCGGGCAACAACAACCAGTCCGGTTCCATTTCGTTCGCCGGCGCCGGTGCGGTCACCGTCAATATCGTCGACAGCGAGTCCCGCGCCGAAATCGGTGCCGGCAGCACGGTGTCAACCAGCGGCGATCTGGTGCTGAGTGCGGACGATAATTCCAGCATCAGCGCTGACGCCGGCGGTGTGGCGATAACCATCACCAATGACGACGGCAGCACCGCCGGCTCCGTTGGTGCCTCGGTGGCGGTCAACGATGTCACGCAAACCGTTTCGGCAACGGTCACGGATACTCCGATTGGCGCCGCCAACGTCGAACTGACGGCAACCAACAGTTCCGCCATCAGGGCCCTGACCATCGCAGGTTCCGCGTCGGTCTCGACCAGTGGCGGCGATGCCTTTGGCGGCGCCGGCGCGGGGTCCGGCAACTTCATCAGTTCCGATACCATTGCAGCGGTACGCAATCCGGGCGGTCAACAGGTTCTGACGGCGACCGGTGATGTGATTGTTACGGCGACTGACAGCAGCGTTATCGACGCCGACGCGGGTACCGGCGCCCTGGCGGTTTCGACCGGTGGCAGCAGCGGCAGCAGCGGCGATTTCGGGGCGATCGCGGTGGGCGCGGCGGCGGCCGAAAATACCATCACCAAGACCACCGGCGCGGAGCTGGTGAATGTCGATGCCAGCGCCGTGAATGTCACCGTCGAAGCCCATGCGACCGGCAGCATCGACGCCTTCACCCTGGGTATTTCCGGCTCCTTCTCGAAGAGTGGTTCGGTGTCGATCTCGGCGGCCGGTTCCGGTTCGGGCAACTTCATCACCAGCACGACCCGGGCACTGATCGACCCCAGCACCGTCAACGCCACCGGCGCGCTGACGGTCGCGGCCTCCGATAGCGCGGATATCACCGCCACCGCGGGCGCCGTCGGCGTCAATATCAATGTCGGTGACGGCCTCAATGTCGGCGTCGGTCTCGGCATTTCCGTCGCGGTCAACGAGATCACCGCCAGCACGGTGGCGCTGATCGACGATACCAGCGTCGTTGCCGGTGGGGCGGTGTCGGTCTCGGCCGATACCAGCGGCGATATCAGAGCGATTGCCTTCGGTGTCGCCCTCGGTATCACCACCTCCAGTGATTCCAGTGCCATCAGTGTCAACGGCGGTGTCGCCGTGACCCTCAATACCCTCGACCTGACGACCCGCGCCGCCATCTCGGACTCCGAGACCGGTACCGTCGACGCCCTGAGTGCGGGCGGCCCCGTTACCCTCAGTGCCAGCGAGTCCGGCGTGATCGAGGCGGATGCGGTTTCGGTTGCCGCCTCCATCGCCATCGGCAGCAGCAGCGGGGCCAGTATCAGCGGCTCCATCGCGGTTTCCTACGCCGAGAACGATATCGACAGCAGCGTCGAAGCCACCATCGACAGTGTCGATACCACGGCGCAGGGCAGTGTCGAACTCGCGGCTTCTTCGTCCAAGATCATCACCGCCCACGATGTGGCGGCGGCCGCCGGCATCTCGGCCGGCAGCGGCAGCGGCACTTCGGTGGCACTGACAGGCGCCGGGGCTTCGGCGACCAATACCACCGACAATTTCGTACTGGCGGTCATCAATAACGCCGAGGTCAACGCCGAATCCGGTGGCAGCGTATCGCTCACCGCCACCGACTCGACGACCATCACCGCTGATGTTGTGGCCGCGGCGCTGAGCGTCGGTGTCAGTTCCAGCGGCAACGGCGGAAGTCTGGCGGTGGCGGTGACGGTCGCTGAAAACAGCATCACCAACACCACCCGGGCCCTGGTGCTTGGCGCATCGGTCATCGACGCGGACGGCGACTTCGACGCTCATGCCAGCTCTGCCGGTTCGATTTCTTCCGATGCCGCCGCAGCCTCGCTGAGCGTGGGTGTCGGCGGCGGCACGGCCAGCCTGTCCGGCGCGGGAGCCGGTGTGGGCGCCACCAATACCATCGCCAACACCATCGAGGCTGGCGTCATCGAGGCGTCGTCCGTCGAAGCCGGGGGGCTGGCGGACATCAGCGCGACGGACTCGGCCGCCGTCTCCGCTACCGTGGTCACCGCCGCTGTGGGTGTGAGCGCGGGCAGCAGCGATGTCAGTATCACCCTGGTGGCCGCGGTATCGGTGGCGACCAATACCATCGACAACAGCGTCCAGGCGCACGTTCTGGATTCGTCGCTGGATGCCGGCGGGGCGCTCTCCGTCACGGCGACATCCGACAAGGACATCGATGTTATCGGTACCAGCCTTGCGGTCTCGGTCAGCGCCAGCAGCGGTACCGTATCGCTGTCGGGTGCGGTGGGCGTGGCCGTGGCGACGAATACCATCGG
The DNA here is from genome assembly GCF_014645375.1 of Marinobacterium nitratireducens. GTDB lineage: Bacteria > Pseudomonadota > Gammaproteobacteria > Pseudomonadales > Balneatricaceae > Marinobacterium_A > Marinobacterium_A nitratireducens. The sequence continues at coordinate 4,045 of NZ_BMLT01000017.1, read as the reverse complement.
TGGCGAAGTCGAGGCGGTTATCGCCGACGCCGATAATGCGGACTCTCAGTTCGTCAATGCCGGTGGCGCTATCACCATGCTTGCCGACAACACCAGTATCATCGATGCAACGCTGGTTGTGGTATCGGCGTCGGTTTCCGTCAGCTCCGGCGATGTCTCCATCGCGTTTTCCGGTGCCGCTTCGGTGACCACCAACGACATCAGCAGTGCGGTGCTTGCCAGCATCGACAACTCAGTGGTCGAGGCCGGCGGAGCCGTCAGCATCGATGCCGGCGCGCATAGCCAGATCAGTGCCGATACGGTTGCGATAGGCGTCAGCGTTTCCGTAAGCAGCGGTTCGGTCAGCGTCGCCGGTGCTCTGGGGCTTGCCAAGGCGAATAACGTCATCGGCGGATCCACCCAGGCCCTGATCATCAACGGCAGCGACCTTGGTGCGAGCGGACCTGTCGCCGTCAGTCTCACGGACATGGCGTCGATCGCGTCCAACGTGGTGGCGGCGACGGTGGCGATCTCGGTTTCCAGTGGTGAGGTCGCCGGCGCTCTGGCGGTATCGGTCACCCTGGCCGAGAACAGCATCAGCGGCAGCAGTCGCGCGGCCATCGATGGCTCAACAGTGGTGGCCGTGGGCGGGGCTAGCGATGTTACCGTCCAGTCCGTGGTGACGAATACCATCGAATCGGTGGCGGCCGCCGTGTCGTTCTCGCTGGCGGGCACCAGTGGCGAGGTGGCTCTCTCAGGGGCGGGCTCGGGCGCCTATGCCCACAACGTCACCAGTAACCAGGTACTGGCGGAAATTCTTGATTCCAGCGTCACCGCGGGCGGGGCCGTTGCCGTGACGCTGACCGGTGAGTCGACCATCATGGCCGATACCGCATCGGTAGCCGCCGCGATCTCGCTGTCGAGCGAGGTGGCGCTTTCGGGCGTGGTGGCGGTGACCGTCGCCGAAAACGAAATCGGCAGTGATTATCGCGCCACCGTCAGGAATTCCACTGTCGAGGCCCAGAACGGCGGCGTCAGTGTCTCGGCCGAGGCCACCGACCTGAACAGGATCGATGCCCTTGGCCTTGCCGTTGGCATATCGCTTTCCGGTAGCAGTAGTTTTGCGGCCTCGGTCGCCGTCGCCGGCGTCGTCGCCACCAACAGGTTGAACAACAGCATCGAGGCCAGCATTGACAACAGCACCGTCACCGCCACGGATGCGATCGGCGTCGAGGCCATGGACAAGTCCTCGATCAAATCGGATCTGGCGTCGGTGTCGGCATCGATGGCGTTTTCCAGTACCGCTGCCGTTGCCCTTTCGGTCAGCTTCACGGCCGCCGAGAACGAGATCAACACCCTGACCACGGCCACCATTAGCGGATCCTCCGTCGATAACAGTGCGGGCGCTGGCGGTATTAGCGTCGAGGCGCTGACGGATACCCGCATCGATGCGCTGGCGCTGACCATCAGCATTTCGCTCTCGGGCGCCGGCGACTTCGCCCTGAGCGGTGCCGGTGCCGGCGCCTATGTCTCCAACAGCACCGGCAACAGCACCAGCGCCACCATCTTCGATTCGAACGTCTTAGCCGGTGGCGACGTGCTGGTCGCTGCGACGGACAGCTCCAAGATCAACGCCGAGATCGTCACCGTGGCGGCCTCGATAGCCGGCAGCGGCACCGCGGCAGTCAGTATCTCGATCGCGCTGACCCTGGCTGAAAATAATATCGGCGGCTCTACGCTGGCCTCTATCGATGCCTCGTCGGTCACGTCGCCCGGAGCGGTTTCCGTCTCGGCGCGGGCCGACAGCGATATTTTCGCCATCGCGGCGGCCGTGAGCATGAGCATCGCCGCCAGCGGCACGGTTTCGGTGGCCGGCGCCGGCGCCGGGGCGCACGCGGCCAATGTTACCTCCAATTCGGTCGAGGCCTCGATCCTCGGCGGGTCCACGGTAACGGCCGTCGACGACGTTCTGGTCGAGGCCTTCGATACCTCGACGATCAGCGCCACGCTGGTATCGGCTGCGGTCGGGGTTTCGGGAAGCGGTACCGTGGCGGTCTCGGTGTCGGTCGCGGTTACCGTGGCGGAGAACACCATCGGCAGCTCGCTGCTGGCGACCATCGACAACGCCGAGGTGTCGACCTCGGCCGGCGCGGTCAGCGTAACGGCTGCCAACTACGATGATTCGACTCTCGATCAGCTGAGCATCACGTCCGCGGCGGTGGCCGCCGCCATTTCGGCCGGCGGCTCGGGCGGCGTGTCCGTCCAGGGCGCGGGCAGCGGCGCCGTCGCCTTCAACATCGTCGAAGCCAGCGTCGAAGCCAGTATCGTCGACAGTTCGGTCACCGCGATGGGCGACGTTGTGGTCGAAGCGGTGGGCCGGGCCCATATCCTGTCGGAGATCCTGGCGGGTTCCATCGGCGCCGGCGGTGCCGGAACGGTTTCGGTCAATGTCGCCATTTCCGCAACCTACGCTGAAAACAGCATCGGCGGTGGGCTGCTGGCGACCATCGACAACTCGACGGTAAACACCTCGGGCGGCGCGGTGACAGTGGAGGCCTTCGCCGATAACCTGATCGAGGCGTTCGGCCAGTCGGTCGGCGTGGCGGCGGGTGGTTCGGGCGCCGTCTCGGTCAACGTATCGCTCAGCGTCGTTGCCGCGACCAACGTAATCGGCAATACCGTCGAGGCCAGCATCCGGGGCAACAGTGATGTCGATGCCATGGATGCCAGCGACGGTTTCGTTACGGTCGCGGCTCAGGATCTTTCCGATATCTTTGCGGTGCTGACATCGGCGACTGTCTCGGCCGGCGGCTCGGGTGCGACTTCGGTGAATGTCGCCGGCGCATTCGTCTATGGCAGCAACGCACTGTCGGCCACCACCGATTTCGACTGGAACGGCGATGGCGTTATCGACTTCAGCGACATGCACGCCGGCACGGAAATTCTGAGCCGGCTCTATGATCTGCAGGCCGGCGCCGACGGCATTCGTGGCGATCTGGCGGGCGTTGACGGCGAGTTCGGTACCGGCGACGACGTGCCGGCGGACGACCTGACGACGGACCAGGCGATCGATGCCCTGGGCAGCCTGGGTGTCTTTGCCAACGGTCAGCCCGACGCGGCCTACAAAACCGCACTGAAGAGCCTGGTCGGATCCAGTTTCGATATCAACGGTGATGGCAGCATCAACTATCTCGATCTGCTGCTCACCGACAGCACGCTCGACGACGTCGTCGTCGCCAACTCCATAACGGCGGCTATCGATGCATCGACCGTCGACACGGCCGGAGCCGTGACGGTATCCGCATCCGACCATGACGCCGGGACGGCGGATTCGATGAGCATCACCGCGATCGGAGTCGCGATCGGTATCGCCGCGGGTGGCTCCGGCGGGGTTTCCGTCAACGTCAGTGGCGCCGGCGTCATCGCCTTCAACGAGATCAACACCGCAATCGAAGCCGGCATCAGCGACAGCACGGTCCTCGCAGGCGGCGATGTGACCGTTGAGGCGGTGGATCAGGCGCATATCCTTTCTGAGCTTGCCGCCATCACGCTGTCGGCCGGGGGCTCCGGCGCGACATCGGTGAATGTCAGCGTATCCGTGACCTATGCGCACAACACCATGGGCGGCAGCCTGCTGGCGACCATCGACAACTCTACCGTTGACACCAGCAACGGTGCGGTTGTCGTCGATGCCCGTGCCAACAACCTGATCGAAGCTTATGGCCAGGCGGTGGGGCTGTCCTTCGGCGGCTCGGGCGCGGCGTCTTTCAATGTGGCGATGGCCGGTGTCGGAGCCACCAACGCGACCACCAACTCGGTCGAGGCCAGCATCAGGAACGGCAGCGACGTCGATGCCAACGACCTGCTCGGCGGGTCGGTCACCGTTGCTGCCGAGGACCTGTCGGATATCTTCGCGGTCCTGATATCGGCGGCAGTCGCCGGCGGCGGTGCCGGCGGTTTCTCGCTCAACGTCACGGGCGCCGGTGTCTACGCCAACAACAGTATCGGCGGATCGCTGCTGGCGAGCATCGAGGGTTCCAGCGTCGATACCGCGGGCGCGGTCAGC
>NZ_BMLT01000016.1 GCF_014645375.1 Marinobacterium nitratireducens | reverse complement strand
CGTACATCGGGTTGATCGCCGCGCCCGGCAGGCCGAAGGCGGTATCGATGCCTTCGCGCTTCAGAACTTCAACGGCTGCCTCGATCGCTCTCATCTTGGCCATTTATTGTACCCCTTAGGTTATGTTGATTGTGTACAAAATGGATTTGTCCGATTCTAGTCATGAGCTGACTGACAGGTCAAGTGCCCTGTTACTTAAGAAGAATGCGTTTTGCGACTGCAAAAAAGTAAATAAAAACAGTTACTTAAATTTAGTATTCTGCTTGTCTGGAATATATGTATACAAAAAAATAAATAAATTGGTTTCAGTTTATGTTGGCTTGAGCTATAGATGAACCAATGTTTAACGGCCCTTATGAATGCAATACGGGATTTCGTGTACTGGATATTGCTTATAACTGCATACACCTTTTGTGAGGTGTCTGCTGGTGGGGCCGGCTCCCGCGGTGATTTGCGGTGGAGCCCATGGCTGATTTCAAGGTGACTGGCCGCGGCGGGTCGCCAGCGAGTTTTCTTACCAACCGAGGATACGTGCTATGACAATCCTGAATCTGGAAAAAGCACTGGTAATAACGGAAGCAGCGTTGAAAAAAGGTCGCGCACTGGCGGCGGCGCCGTTGACGGTGTCGGTGCTGGACGCGGCGGGGCGGCTGATCTCGCTGCAGCGGGAGGATGGCAGCAGCCTGTTGCGTCCCGAGATCGCGACTGCCAAGGCCTGGGGCGCCATCGCGCTGGGCAAGCCATCAAGGGCGATAGCGGCGGACGCGGAGCAGCGTCCGGCGTTTGTCGGAGCGGTCAATACGCTGGCGCAGGGAAACCTGGTGCCGGTGCCGGGCGGGGTGCTGATCCGGGATGACGAGGCGCGGATCATCGGTGCGGTCGGCATCAGTGGCGATACCTCGGATATCGACGAGCAGTGCGCGATGTGTGGTATCGAAGCCAGTGGCCTGCGCCCGGACAACGGACTCTGACGGCCCTCGAGTAGCCGCCAGAGCCTGATAAAAACCCCGCAGCGTCAGTCGCTGCGGGGTTTTGTACATGGAGGTACTTATCCTGCGGACGCATGGATGCGTAAGAGCATGGATGTGCTTTCCTGAGAATTGCTCCTGCATTTTCAGGATTTCCACCACCTTGGCGGTCTCGCGAGTCTCAGGCTGCTTCGATGCGGATCGGGCAGCCGTCGGGGATGGCACGCAGCTCCTCGGGCGCGGCGTCGATGCGGCCGAACAGGTTCACCGGACTGGCGGCTCTGGGCTCGTCTGCGTGGCTGGCCGGTGTCGCGCCAAAGAAGATGCAGAAGGCATTGCCGGGCGGCCAGTAGGCGAGATCGCCGACCTCGACATCGGCGCGGGCATCGGCGGCTGCCTTCAGGCTGACCGGCGTCCGGAAATAGATCTCGTCGCCCCAGACGTTCGCCCGCCCCTCGATCGGCAGGGAAGCGAGAATCGCGGCGGCGGTGTCGGATTCGTCGAGGGCTGCGGTGAAGCTTTGACGGTCGGTGCTGATGCGGATTTTTGTCATGATTCTGTCCTCAGGTACGGATGGGCCGAGGCGTTAGATAATCAAATTATCAGGACAAAAATCAATAGCTTTGTATACAAAATAGGTGGGACTTTCTGAGGTGCCTTTCCGGGCTTCGGCGGCCGCGCGCCGCATCGAGGCCTCAGGCCTCGCAGGGTACGACTTCGCAGCCTTTCAGTACCATATCGGTAATCAGCTTGGCAGCGGCGTCGTAGTCCTGGGCGGCCAGTTTCTTGCGCCCGGTGATCTGCATGATCTGCCAGTCGAAATCCGCATAGGTCTGGGTCGAGGCCCAGATGACGAACATCAGGTGCTGCGGATCGACCGGCGCCATCCGGCCGTCATCGACCCAGCCTTGTATTCGCGCCACGCTGGCGTTGGCTTCGGCTTTCAGCTGTTCCCGGTGCTGTGGCGACAGGTGGGGCGCCCCGTGCATGATTTCGTTGGCGAACACCTTGGATGCGTCGGCATGCTCGCGCGATATGCGGATCTTGGCGCGAATGTAATCCTGCAGCGCCCGGGCCGGCTCATCCTGCTCGTAGATATGGCTGTTGGCTTGCAGCAGCGGCTCGATAACGCTGTCGAGCACGGCGCGGTAAAGCGCCTCTTTGGATTTGAAGTAGTAATAGATATTGGCCTTGGGCAGGCCGGCCTTGTCGGCGATCTCGCTGGTCTTGGTGGCGGCAAACCCCTTGTCGGCGAACACCTGGCACGCTGTTTTGATAATCAGGCGTTTATTGCGTTCGCGAATGGTGGGCATCTGATTTCCTTGTGCTGGCGTGGACGCCATGATCCGCCTGCAAGTCGGGACGGCGGGTTGGCGAACCATGTTACCACCGCGCTTTCTGACGGCTCAAGACGTGCGCCGGGCAAGGACGAAAACCCCGGACCCTGAGGGCGCCGGGGTTGAAGAGTCCGGAGAAAGTCTGCCTGCATCGACCGGGAGCCGGGACGCGCGCCCCGGGCTCCCGGCGCAGATGCGCCGGCAACACTCGTCAGGTCGCTTTCGGCGCTGTATCCATAAGCTGTTTGTCGGTGATGCCGTCTGCCCCGGCGTTGCGGGTTGTCCCTTCGACGGGCGGCTGCATCGCGTCGGTCGTGCTGCTGGCCGCGCTTTCCTCCTGGGGCGCGGTGGTTTCACCGGTGCTCGGTTCCAGCGGCAGGAAGAGATTGAGCAGAATTGCGCTGAGCGCGCCGATCGTCACCGGGGTGCCGAAGATGTTCTGTACCCACTTCGGCAGCGCCTGCAGCACTTCCGGGACTCCGGCGACGCCCAGGCCAAGGCCAATAGAAATGGCGATGATGAGCATGTTTCGGCGGTTCAGTTCGCTCTGAGCCAGAATCTTCACACCTGCGGTAGCGACGGTGCCGAACATGATCAGGGTCGCGCCACCGAGTACCGGCTTGGGCATCTGCTGCAGCACGCCGCCGATGACCGGGAACAGTCCAAGCAGTGCCAGAATGGCCGCGATGTAGTAGGCCACGCGACGGCTGGCCACCCCGGTGAGCTGGATGACGCCGTTGTTCTGACTGAAGGTGGTCATCGGCAGGCTGTTCATCGCCGCGGCGATGGAGGAGTTGACGCCATCGGCCAGTACGCCGGATTTGATACGGCGGATGTATACCGGTCCCGTAACCGGCTGGCGGGACACCATGGAGTTGGCTGTCAGGTCGCCGGTGGTTTCGATCGCAGTGACGACATAGATCACCGCCAGCGAGATGAAGGCGGCGAGGTCGAACGAAAAGCCATATTTGAATGGCTGGGGTATGGTCAGCAGCGGCAGCTCCGAGAGGCCGCTGAAATCAACCCGGCCAAGTGCCCAGGCTACAAGGAAGCCGACGGTCAGGCCGACAATGACCGCACTCAGGCGCAGCATCGGATGCCGGAAGCGGTTAAGCAGGATGATGGTGCCGAGCACCAGGCCGCCGAGCGTCAGGTTTTCCAGTGAGCCGAGGTCCTCGGCGCCGAAGCCGCCGGCGAAGTCGGTCATGCCCACTTTGATCAGCGACAGGCCGATGATGGTGATGACGGTGCCGGTAACCACAGGGGTGATGACTCGCTCGAGCTTGTGGATAAAGCGGCTGAGAAAGACCTCGACGAAAGCGGCGAGGAAACAGACGCCGAAGATCGTCGACAGTATTTCGTCAGGTCCGCCGCCGGCATTCTTGACGATGAAGCCGACGCTGAGAATCGTGCTCAGGAACGCGAAGCTGGTGCCCTGCACGCACAGCAGGCCGGAGCCGACCGGGCCGATGCGGCGTGCCTGGATGAAGGTTCCCACGCCGGAGACTACCAGCGCCATACTCACCAGGTAGGGGACCTCGCTGCCGAGCCCCAGCACGCCGCCGACAATCAGTGTCGGAGTGATAATGCCGATGAAGCTCGCCAGCACATGCTGCAAGGCTGCAAAGAAGGAAGGGCCCGGGCCGGGTGTGTCCTCCAGTTGATAGATCAGATCGTGGTTGACGGACGGGTTCGCCTCGGACCGTTCGTGTTTCGCTGTCATGGTAAGTGCCTACCCTCGTTATTGTTATCCTTCGGTGCGGCAGCAAGCTGTCGCGCTTGTAGAATGGGTTTTGACATGCTGACCAATTAGTCAGGTACTGGTCACTATAGGGTGAAGAGTAAAAACTGTCTATAGTTTGGTCTTTTTGTGTATACGATTTTATCCTGAAAGGTACTCATGCATGTGCGCGGTGCCAGAGAGCGCGGTTGCGCCCTCTGGCCGGTTGCGTCAGAAGTGCCACTTCAGCAACAGCGAGGCGTTGCGCTCATCCCTGTTCTGTATGCCGAACTTGTTGTTCCAGTGGGAATATTCGATGCCGACATAGAGTGGCTGTTTCAGTCCCAGGTGCTTGCCTGCATTCCATTTTAGCTGAGGCGTGAAGTTCATCTCGGAGGCATTGCTGTCCGAGCGGCTGCTCCAGTCGAGAAAGCCGTCGATCAGGAAGTCCGCGGTGCCCAGAGTGAAGGGATAGCCCCAGGTGAGCGTCAGCTGCTCGTCGTTGTCCCAGACATCGTTGCTGGCCTTGTACAGGTTGACGTTGAAGTAGCGGAAGCCCGGTACATCAATGGCGAATCCAAGCCCGTACAGGTAGTTGTCGAAGCCTTCACCGAACTCCCAGGTGCCGGCCAGCAGTACGTCGCTGACCGGGCCCAGCGACAGCGACCGGTCGGTGACGGAAGAGAGGCTCAGTCGCGGCGAGAACTCGCCGTAGGTCTCGCTGTCCGCCTTGCCCGGCATCAGGCGGTCGACGAAGAGGAAGGTGTCGCCCCAGCTATGGCCGCTGGCATGCTCGAAGGTCACGGTATCCATTTCGCCGTCCGGTGCGATCACCTCGTAGTCTTCGCCGTGAAGATAGCTGAGGCTGAAGTCGCTCCAGATCAGTTCGGCGTTGGCCGGGGTGGTCAGCGGCAGTGCGCAGACGAGCGCCAGGGCGGATACGGTTTTTTTCGCAGTCATTGCGGGTCCTTGTTTTTGTTGTAAATGACAGATACTGAATCTGACTCTTTGGTCAGGTATCGTTGTCATTTATACCCCAGTATTGGATACAAAATAAATACATTATGTGTTCTTTCTGGTGGCGTCATTGCTGCATTTTTTGCGAGGCCCTCTATCGGCAATAAAAAAGCCGGCCCGGGTTTCCCCGGGCCGGCTTTTTAAACAGCGGGTGCGGTGCGTTACTTGGCAGGTGCGCCGGCGGCTACCCAGGCGCCGATCAGATCGCGTTCTTCCTGGGTCATGTTGGTGATGTTGCCGAGCGGCATGATGTTGGTGGCCACGGCCTGGGCATGGATGCGGCCGGCCAGCTGCTGAATCTGTGCCGGTTCGTCCATGATCACGCCGCCCGGCGCGGCAGCGAAGGCCGGGCTGGTCGGGGTCGCCGAATGGCAGGTGGTGCAGCGTTCCTGGATGACGTTGAAGACGGTATCGAAGGATACGGCCGACGCCGCCTGCGCATGGCTGTCGTTATGGGCCGTGGCGGGTACCTGCGGTGCGGTGTTCGGCCGGGTGACGAAGGCCAGGACGATCATGCCCAGTGCCGCTGCCGGCAGGGTCCAGGCCCACTTCTGGCCTTCATGGCGGGTGTTGAAGTAGTGGCGTACCAGTACGCTCAGTACCGCAATGCCGGCCAGGATCGCCCAGTTCATGGCGCTGCCATAGGTGCTCGGGAAATGATTGCTGATCATGATGAACAGCACCGGCAGTGTCAGGTAGTTGTTGTGGCGCGAGCGCAGCAGGGCCTTGGCCGGCAGTACCGGATCCGGCTCGCGGTTGGCCTCGATGGCGCCGACCAGTGCGCGCTGCCCCGGCATGATGACACGGAAGACGTTGCCAACCATCATGGTGCCGATGATGGCGCCGACATGGATGAAGGCGCCGCGACCGCTGAACACCTGGCTCAGGGCCCAGGCCGCGCCGACCAGCAGCGCGAACAGCACCAGGCCGAGCAGGGCGGGCTTTTTGCCCAGCGGCGACTCACAGAGGAAGTCGTAAACGAACCAGCCGACGATCAGAGAGCCGATACCGATGGCGACGGCAGCGGCCGGGCTCAGGTCGGAACCCGGCGCGACCAGATACAGGTCGGCGTTGAGGTAGAAAACGATGGTCAGCAGTGCGATGCCGCTGAGCCAGGTGGCATAAGCCTCCCATTTGAACCAGTGCAGCTGTTCCGGCATCTTCGGCGGAGCCAGCTTGTATTTTTCCAGGTGGTAGATGCCGCCGCCGTGGATGGCCCAGAGGTCGCCGGAGAGGCCCTCGCGGGGATTGCTGCGGTCCAGGTGGTTTTCCAGCCAGACGAAGTAGAAAGATGCGCCGATCCAGGCGATGCCGAAGATCATGTGCATCCAGCGCACGGTAAGGTTGAGCCATTCGGTGATATGCGGATCCATAATTCGCTCCTCAGCTGCACCGACCCGATGCCGGGGGCCAGTGACTGAACCTGGGGTAAGCAGAAAAATGCTCCTGCATTCTCTGCACACAGACCGTCCATGGTCTAGTCCTTTCAGTGCGACTCCGCGTACTGTTCCCAGGCTCCAAATTGCTTCTTGTAGTCAGGTTGTCGGTTGATTCGCCGGCCGGGGCTTCGTCCTGAAGCGCACCGGTCCGGTGCCCCTGTGGCGGGGCTGCACCGGACTAAAGCCGGTGCGGTGATGCATCCCTTGTCTCACATTGGCAGCCGACACCGGGTCGCCTGCCGGAAAACGTCAGCCATTCGGGTCGAGCACGATTTCCTGGCTGGCGTCGAAATACACTTCGTCGCAGTTGTTGCCGGGGCCTGCCCGGTCGACCACCAGGAACTCGTCCTTATCGGTCAGCGCCAGAATCGGATGGTGCCAGACGCCGCGATGGTAGTTCACACCCTGGCTGCCGTCGCTGATGAAGGCCCGCAGGTCGGACGACTCGACGCTGTCACCGGCAGGCGCCACCAGGATCAGAAAGGGGTTGCCCCGCATCGGAATGAAGGCCTGGCTGCCAAGCGGATGGCGCTCCATCATCCTTACCGACAGCGGCATCGGCAGCTTGTCGGCGCGGAAGATACTGATGATCGGCGCGCCTTCGTCCCCGGTTTCGACTTCGGCCAGCCGGTGGTAGCGGCGGGTCGAGCCGTTATTGATCATGAAAAAATCATGCCCTTCGCTGGCGATGACGTCGCCGAACGGCTTGAAAGCCTCGATGGTCAGGGGTTCCACTGTCAGTTTGAGCATTTAGGCTTCAACCTTTCTTGCTGATATGTTTCTGGCAGCCCGCTGGCTGTCGGCTCCGATTGCAGTTCCGGCCTGGCCGCCAGCCGGCTTACATCGCCTGCAGGCGGAAGAGGGCGATCTTGTTGATCTCGGCGAGCGCGCGCTCGAATTCCTGCTCCGGGCTGTTGTGAATGCGCTCTTCGAATGCTGCCAGAATCTGGTGCCGGTTGCTGCCCTTGACCGCCATGATGAACGGAAAGCGGAACTTGTCCTTGTAAGCCTCGTTCAGTTCGGTGAAGCGGGCAAATTCTTCGGCGCTGCACTCGTTGATGCCGGCGCCCGCCTGCTCCGAGGTCGAGGCCGCGGTCAGTTCGCCGCGCACGGCGGCCTTGCCGGCCAGGTCCGGGTGCGCGTTGATCAGTGTCAGTTGGCGCTCCCGGTCGGCATTCATCAGTTGCGCGGCCATGCGTGCCTGCAGAGACTCGATCTCGTCCAGCGATGCATCGATGCCACTGTCCCAGGTCTGCTCGGCGACCCAGGCGGAGTGTTCGTAGATATCGCCAAAGCTATCGACGAACGCCTCGCGGGTCATGCTGCTGGGGGTGCAGGTCTGAAATTTGCTCACTTGCCGCTCTCCGGGTTGTAGGGGTGATGTTCGTGCCAGTGGCGTGCGATATCGACACGGCGGCTGAACCAGACATCGTCATGGCTGCGCACGTACTTGATGAATCTTTCCAGGGCGGCGAGGCGTGCCGGACGGCCCAGCAGACGGCAGTGCATGCCGATGGACAGCATTTTCGGAGCTTCCGCGCCCTCTTCGTAGAGTACGTCAAAGGCATCCTTCAGATACTGGTAGAACTGTTCGCCGCAGTTGAAGCCCTGCACCTGGGTAAAGCGCATGTCGTTGGTGTCCAGGGTATAGGGAATCACCAGGTGCCCCTTGCCGTCGTTGTCGACCCAGTACGGCAGGTCATCATCGTAGGCGTCCGAGTCATAGAGGAAGCCGCCTTCCTGCATGACCAGGTTGCGGGTGTTGGGGCTCAGGCGGCCGGTGTACCAGCCCTGCGGGCGCTCGCCGGCGATACGGGTGAGAATTTCGATGGCGCGCTGCAGGTGGTCGCGTTCCTCCGATTCGTCCATGTACTGGTAGTCGATCCAGCGATAGCCGTGGCTGCAGATCTCGTGGCCGTCTTCAACCATGGCGCGGATCACGTCGGGGTGGCGTTCGGCGGCCATGGCTACGGCGAAGATGGTCAGCGGAATGTCGTGCTTCTTGAACAGGCGCAGCAGGCGCCAGACACCGGCGCGGCTGCCATACTCGTACAGAGACTCCATGCTGATGTTGCGCTCGCCCTGCAATGGCTGAGCCGCGACCATCTCGGACAGAAAGGCTTCGGATTCCTTGTCTCCGTGCAGGATGCAGCGCTCGCCGCCTTCCTCATAGTTGAGCACGAAGGACAGGGCTATGCGGGCGTTGCCCGGCCAGCGCGGATGTGGCGGGTTGGCGCCGTAACCGATCAGGTCGCGTGGATATTCGTTGCTCACAGGGCGGCTCCTCGTCGATCTTGCAGCGAATGGATTGAACTCTGCTGCCGGTCAGTGCCGGTAAGCAGGGGTATGGCTTTATTGTATACAAATATTGAATCTCATTGTAAATAGTTTTTGTCTCCCGGAGTCTTGAATTTCTTTATATGTCAGGCATGAAAGCCTGCGGGAGCGGACGCAGAGTCAGGCCTCTGGCTTGATGAGCAGGCTTGCACCGCCTGTCGTCCGGTGCTTCATGGAAAGTTGTCGTGTTAATTGTGTACAAAAATGCAAAGAAGTGTTTATATTGATCCCGGGGCCGTCGCCGCTACTTCGGTAGCCGGAGCGGCAAGCACTGATCGATTCAGACGAAGAGGAGGAGAGGCACGTCGGAGCAGCCCGGGCATTCGCCCGCAGGAACCGGACCAGGACCTCTTGAACTTGATGGGATATTTGACGACTCACGTGCTGGACGCGGCCCACGGCCGTCCCGGCAGCGAAATCCAGATCGAACTTTACCGCATCGGCGACGAGCGGGAGCTGATCACCACCACCGTGACCAACGACGATGGCCGCTGCGACAGTCCGGTACTGGAAGGTGAAGCCTTTGCGCCCGGCGTTTACGAGCTCATCTTCAACGCCGGTGACTACTACCGCAGGCTGGGTGTCGAGCTGCCGACACCGGCCTTCCTCGATCAGGTAGTGCTGCGTTTCGGTATTGCCGAGCAGGACGAGCACTATCACGTACCGCTGCTGATTTCGCCGTACAGCTACTCGACCTATCGCGGTAGCTGATTTGGCGATTCTTTCGAAGAAGCCCGCCAGGTTCGCCTGTCGCGGGCTTTTTTGTACCCGATTCTTGGCACGCTGTTTAACGCTTTCAGCGAGATTGACGCGACGCAACGACCAGGGACTGTGGGAATCCTGACATTGCAGGAGCAAATATCAGGGAACCCATCAATCAGTCGGTTGGAGGCATAGTGCCGAACCGGCGCCCGAGATGGGTTGCACGACGCCCTCGCCGCATCGGTGAGGGGTACGCCGTGCCGAGGCGCCGCTCCACCCATCCTACGATTTACGTTTTTCCCGCTAAAGCGCGATGGGCCTAAAAAAAGCCCTCGCGGAGCTCCCGTGCGGGCTTTTTTGGTTCTTTACCGCAGGACTTTATTTCTTCTTGTCTTTTTTACCGTGGTCTTTATCGTGGCCCTGGCCCGGGTTGTCATCACCATGAACGCTGCGGTTTTCCTTGTCATCCTTGTCGAACTTGCCGGAACTGCAGTCGTCGGACTTCACCTCGATATTGTCGCCTTCCAGTTTCATGCAGTCTTTGCTGAGCTCGATCTTGTCGGTTGAAATGGTGATCTCGGCCTGGGCAAAAGACAGCGGTAACAGGGTGGCTGCAAGCAAAAGCCATTTCTTGGTCATAACATGCCTTCTCTAAATGGGTAGGTCGAATTCTTAGCCTAATTGAATATCACCGCTTTTCCACCCAGAGCCGACAGGCGGGCAGGCAGAGGTCCACGGCTGCTGCTGCATGCCTCGGTGCGCAGCCTCGATCGCCCGCAGAGGCCTATACCAGGCAGCTGCAGATACGCGGCAGCGCCTCACGCGCCTACGCCCGCCATACAACGAAAAAACCGCAGGGTCCCGGAGGACGCTGCGGTTGAGTGGAGGCAAAGGGTTACAGGAACACGAACTTGGCGACGAAAATGGCGCAAAGCACGTACATGGCCAGGGAGATACGGTTGGCCTGGCCGGTAAAGACTTTCATCACCGCGTAGGTGATAAAGCCCATGGCGATACCGTTGGCGATGGAGAAGGTCAGAGGCATCATCACGACAGTGACGATGGCGGGGATCATGTCGGTGTGGTCCCGCCAGTCGATACTGTGCAGGCCGCCCATCATCAGCATGGCGACATAGATCAGCGCGCCGGCGGTCGCGTAGGCGGGGATCATGCCGGCCAGCGGTGCCAGGAACATGGAGGCGGCGAACAGGATGCCGCAAACCACCGCGGTCAGGCCGGTACGGCCGCCGGCGGCGATGCCGGACGCGCTTTCAACGTAGCTGGTGACCGGCGGACAGCCGACCAGGGCGCCGACGACGCTGGAGCTGCTGTCCGCTTTCAGCGCCTTGCTCATGTTCTCGATATAACCGTCCTCGCGGATCAGGTTGGCGCGGTGCGCCACCGCCATCAGGGTGCCGGCAGTATCGAACATGTTGACGAACAGGAACGCCAGTATGACGCTGATCATGGCGACGTCGAAGGCGCCGGCGATGTCCATGGCCAGGAAGGTCGGTGCCAGGCTCGGCGGCATCGAGACGATGCCGGTGTATTCGACCAGACCCAGCGCCCAGCCGATGGCGGTGACCGCCAGGATGCTGATCAGCACGGCGCCGAAGACGCGGTGATGGGACAGCACGGCAATCATCAGGAAGCAGAGCGCGGCCAGCAGGACCGCAGGCTCGGTAAAGGTGCCCATGGTCAGCAAGGTCGCCGGGCTGTCGACCACGATGCCGGCGGTCTTGAGGCCAATCAGGCCGAGAAACAGGCCGACCCCCGCGCCCATGGCGAAGCGCAGGCTCATCGGGATGCTGTTCAGCAGCCATTCCCGTATTTTCCAGAAGCTGAGGATCACGAATGCCACGCCGGACAGGAAGACGGCGCCGAGCGCGACCTGCCAGTCATAGCCCATCTCCCCGACCACGGTGTAGGTGAAAAAGGCATTGAGCCCCATCCCCGGCGCCAGGCCGACCGGCCAGTTGGCGTAGAGGCCCATCAGGAAGCAGGCCAGGGCGGCACCTATGCAGGTGGCGACGAAGGCCGCACCATGATCGACACCGGCGTCGGCCATGATGTTCGGGTTGACGAAGATGATGTAGGCCATGGTCACGAAGGTCGTGACGCCGGCTATCACTTCTGTTCTGACGTTGGTCCCGTGTGCGCTCAGTTTGAAAAAGCGGTCGAGATAGCCAGCGTTTCGGTCTTCACTCATGGAATGAGCAGCAGCTTGTTCTTGTTCAATGCTCGCCACAACGCGTACTCCTAGCAGTTTTGGTGATACCGGCGCAGGCTGCAAGTCTGTCGAGGCAGCGCCGCTTTGGTACCGGGCTTGAATTTGGGGTCTGTATTATTGGTTTGTATACACTGGGTGCAAGGCTTTATCTAACTCCGTTCTCTGGTTCCGGTGGTAAGGGGAAGTAGGGGCAGCGCCCGTGAACCGCGCTTCGTGCGGCCGTGGCACCGGCTGCGGTGGTCCGATATCGGCTGCGCCGGCCCGGCGCGGGAAAATTGTACCGGGAGATTGTATCGGGAGATTGTCCTGAGAGTCCGTGTACAATCGGTCGCTTTCTGTGTACTATTTTCGGCATTCGCACAACTATATCCGGCTCGGGCCTGACGGGCCCTGATAGCGCGGAGTCTGAAACCGGACAGTGGTCAGCCCCATGAACGATCGTTTGCAGAACATCATTGGCGAGGATAGCGGCGCGCGCAGTGCCAGAAGCGGCACTCAGGATGACGTGGTCTACGCGCATATCTTCGAC
This sequence comes from Marinobacterium nitratireducens, assembly GCF_014645375.1. GTDB lineage: Bacteria > Pseudomonadota > Gammaproteobacteria > Pseudomonadales > Balneatricaceae > Marinobacterium_A > Marinobacterium_A nitratireducens. Next base: position 60,707 of record NZ_BMLT01000016.1, on the reverse strand, counting down.
GCCATTCTCGAGCAGCGCCTGGCGCCGGGCACAAAGCTCAGTGAAGAGGCCCTTGGCGAGATCTTCGGGGTCAGTCGCACCATCATCCGCCGCGCGCTGTCGCGCCTGGCGCACGAGCAGGTCGTGCTGCTGCGTCCGAACCGGGGTGCAGTGGTGGCCGAGCCCAGTCTCGAGGAGGCACGACAGATTTCCTTTGCGCGCCGTATCGTCGAGCGCGCGATCACGGAGCTTGCGGTCGATCATGCAACCGCCGAGCAGATCGCCAGTCTGCAGCAGCTCGTCGACGACGAGCAGGCCTGCTTCGACAAGGGGGACCGCGGCTCCGGCATCCGCCTGTCCGGCGAGTTTCACCTGCAGCTGGCGCTGATGGCGAACAATGCGCCATTGCTGAACTTTCAGCGCAGCCTGGTTTCCCAGACCTCGCTGATCATTGCCCGCTACGAATCCGGCAATCGCTCGCACTGTTCCTATGACGAACACAACCAGCTGATCGACGCCATCAAGAAGCGCGACAAGGAGCGGGCGGTACAACTGATGATGCATCACCTGGATCATATCGATCATAAGCTCAACCTCCAGGACGATGGCGCCTCCGGCGACCTGCACGCGGTCTTCTCGCACCTGATCAAGGATCGCAAAGAGCCCAAGAGCCGGAAGAAGCGCGCCGGCTGAACGGCGCGCCTTGCTCCCGCCTATTTCGTAGGATGACCGCCATGGATGGCGGAAATCCTGAAATTGCATGGAGCAAATTTCAGGGGGGGGGAGCGGCGCAAACCGACCGGATATTCGATGCCGTCTCGGTATGGGCGCCGTGTAACCCAGCTTCGGTGTGCTATTCGGCTTGGAAGAGTCCGAGGCACTGATGGGTTGCGCCGCAAAAACTCCGCTGCGCGCTGACTCGTAGAGCCAGTGCGGCTTCACCCATCCTACGTTTACCATCGGGGTCCGCATCGTCTCGTCTCAATCGCGGCGGTGTACCGACTCGCCGGCGGCGAAGGTTTCGCGCACGGTGCGGTCGTCGCCGAGCATCATCAGCACGAACAGCTTCTCGTCCAGCGTCTTCGCCTGCGCCATGCGATAGCGCATCAGCGGTGTGGCGTTGTAGTCCAGCACCACGAAGTCCGCGTCGTTGCCGTTGGCGAAGCTGCCGATGCGGTCGTCCAGGCGCAGCGCGCGGGCGCCGCCGAGGGTCGCGAGATACAGCGATTTGAACGGGTTGAGCTTGGCGCCCTGCAGCTGCATTACCTTGTAGGCTTCGTTCAGCGTCTGCAGGATCGAGAAGCTGGTGCCGGCGCCGACGTCGGTGCCAAGCCCCACCCGAACCCTGTGCTGCTCCATTTTCGGCAGGTTGAACAGACCGCTGCCGAGAAACAGGTTCGAGGTCGGGCAGAAGGCGATCGCCGAGCCGGTTTCCGACAGGCGTTTGCATTCGTCGTCGCACAGGTGGATACCGTGGGCGAAAACCGAGCGCTCGCCCAGCAGGTTGAAATGGTCGTAGACGTCGAGGTAGCCGTCGCACTGCGGGAACAGTGATTTCACCCACTCCACCTCGTCGCGGTTCTCGGACAGGTGGGTGTGCATGTAGAGGCCTTCGTACTCCTGCAGCAGCTGTCCGGCGGCGGCCAGCTGCTCGTTGCTGCTGGTCGGCGCAAAGCGCGGGGTGACGGCGTAGTGCAGGCGACCCTTGCCATGCCAGCGCTCGATCAGCTCGCGGCTGTCGTTGTAGCCGGATTCGGCGGTGTCGGTCAGATAGTCCGGCGCGTTGCGGTCCATCAGCACCTTGCCCGCAATCATGCGCAGATTGCGTTGTTGCGCGGCGCCGAAGAAGGCGTCGACCGACTGCTTGTGCACGGTGCCGAACACCAGCGCGGTGGTGGTGCCGTTGCGCAGCAGCTCGTCGAGAAACACCCCGGCGACTTCCGCGGCGTGCGCCGGGTCGCGGAAGGCATTCTCGGCCGGGAAGGTATAGTTGTTGAGCCAGTCCAGCAATTGCTCGCCATAGGAGGCGATCATGCCGGTCTGGGGGTAATGAATATGGGTGTCGATGAAGCCGGGCGTCAGCAGCGCGTCCGGGTATTCGATCACCTCGGTGCCTTCCGGCAGGTGCGCCAGCAGAACAGCGGCGTCGCCGAGTGATTCGATCTGGCCGTCGGTGACGACCAGCAGACCGTCCTCGTAGTATTCGTAAGAGGCTTCGAGCCCGACCTCGGCCGGGTCGCCAATGCTGTGAATGATGGAGGCGCGATAGGCCTTGCGTGCAGCAGTCATGCGCTTTCGGTTCTCTCGTTGTTAAAGCGCCCGCCCGAACGGGCGTGCGCGAATGCGTGATTTGCGGATTCAGGCCGGTCGGCAGATGCTCAGCCGCTGATCGTCCGTTTTCGGCTTCTTCTGTTCACCGAAGTCGGCGTTGTAGTGAGCGATCACTTCGCCGGCGACGGCGATCGCGATCTCGGCCGGCAGCTTGCCCTTCACCTGGGGGATGCCCATCGGGCAGATCATGCGCTCTAGCATCGCCTCGCCGATGCCGCGGGCCTTGAGACGGTGCTCAAAGCGCTTGCGCTTGGTCCGGGAGCCGATCAGGCCGAAGTAGTCGAAGTCGCCGCGCTTGAGGATACGCTCCGACAGCTCCTGGTCGAGCTGATGATTGTGGGTCAGCACGATGTAGTAGCTGTGCGGCGGCATCTCGTCGACTTCGTCGACCGGGAATTCGTTGACCACCTTTTCCACACCGTGCGGTATCTCTTCCGGGAACTCGTTGTCCCGCGAGTCGATCCAGCGCACCTTGCAGGGCAGGCTGGCGAGCAGCGGCGCCAGCGCACGGCCGACATGGCCGGCGCCGAACAGGGCGATCTGGATCGCCGGCTGCAACACCGGCTCGAACAGCAGCGTGGTGGCGCCGCCGCAGCACTGGCCAAGGCTGGCGCCGAGGGAGAACTTCTCCAGACGCACCTCGCTGTCGCCGTCGACCAGCATCTGGCGGGCGATCTTCATCGCCTTGTGCTCCAGGTGGCCGCCCCCAATGGTCTCGAAGGTGCGGTCGGCGGTGACGACCATCTTCGAGCCGCTGTTGCGCGGTGTCGAACCGCGCTCCTCGAGAATGGTCACCAGGACGCAGGACTCGCCCTTGTCGCGCAGCTTGTTCAGCGCACTGATCCAGTCAACCCTGTTCATCATCGGTCTGCCCCCAGGTCAATCGACTGTTTCGACGACGGCGTCCCGTGCCATGGCTTGTTTTATCTTCTCGACCCCCCAGAGCACGCGTTCCGGCGTGGCGGGAGCGTCGAGCAGTGGCGCAAAGCGGTAGTCGCCGACGCTGGCGACCGCATCCTGCAGCGCGCACCAGGTGGCGATGCCGAGCATGAACGGCGGTTCGCCGACGGCCTTGGAGTTGAAGATGGTGTCTTCCTTGTTCTTGCGGTTTTCGACCAGTTGCACGCGGAAGTCCGCCGGCATGTCGGCGACGGCCGGAATCTTGTAAGAAGCCGGGCCGTTGGTGGCGAGACGCCCCTGCTGGTTCCATACCAGCTCTTCCATCGTCAGCCAGCCCATGCCCTGGACGAAAGCGCCCTCGACCTGACCGATGTCGATCGCCGGGTTCAGCGAGGCGCCGACGTCATGCAGGATGTCCGTGCGCAGCATGCGGTATTCGCCGGTCAGGGTGTCGACCAGCACCTCGGAGCAGGCGGCGCCGTAGGCGAAGTAGTAGAACGGGCGACCGCGGGCCTTTTCATGGTCGTAGAAGATTTTCGGCGTGCGATAGAAGCCGGTGCTCGACAGCGACACCTGGTTGAAGTACGCCAGCTGAATCAGCTCCTCGAACGGCAGTACCTGCTCGCGTACCCGCACGTGGTTGTTGCGGAACTCGACATCCTCTTCGGTGACGTCGAAGTGACGGGCGGCGAAGGCCACCAGGCGGTTACGGATGGTGATCGCCGCGTTCTGCGCCGCCTTACCGTTAAGATCGGCGCCGCTGGAGGCTGCGGTCGGCGAGGTGTTGGGTACCTTGTCGGTGTTGGTCGCGGTGACCTGGATGCGGTCGATGTCGACCTGGAACTCCTCGGCGACCACCTGGGCGACCTTGGTGTTGAGGCCCTGGCCCATCTCGGTACCGCCGTGGTTCAGATGGATACTGCCATCGGTGTAGATATGGACCAGCGCGCCCGCCTGGTTAAGGAAGGTGGCGGTGAAGCTGATGCCGAATTTCACCGGCGTCATCGCGATACCTTTCTTCAGAATCGGGCTCTGGCGATTGAACTCGGCGATCTCGCGGCGACGGCGCTGATACTCGCTGCTGGCTTCGAGCTCGGCGGTCAGCTCGGCGATCTGGTTGTCTTCCACGGTCTGGTAGTAGTGGGTGACGTTGCGATCTTCCGTGCCGTAATAGTTGTGTTTGCGTACATCCAGCGGATCCCTGCCCAGGGTGCGGGCGATATGGTCCATGATGCTCTCGATCGCTACCATGCCCTGGGGGCCGCCGAATCCGCGGTAGGCAGTGTTGGACGCCGTGTTGGTCTTGCAGCGATAACCGGTGACGGTGGCGTCGCCGAGATAGTAGGCGTTGTCGGCGTGGAACATGGCGCGGTCGACGATGGAGCCGGACAGGTCCGGCGAGTAGCCACAGTTGCCGGCCAGGGTCAGGTCGATGCCGTGCAGGCGACCGTCATCGTCGAAGCCGACGTCGTATTCGACGTAGAACGGATGCCTTTTGCCGGTAATGGTCATGTCGTCGACCCGCGGCAGGCGCATCTTGGTTGGCTGGCCGGTCAGGCGGGCGATCACCGCGGCCATGCAGGCCGGGCCCGCAGCCTGGGTTTCCTTGCCGCCGAAGCCGCCGCCCATGCGGCGCATGTCGACCATCACCTTGTGCATCGGCACATCGATGACCTCGGCGACCAGCTTCTGAATCTCGGTCGGATTCTGGCTCGAGGTGTAGACGATCATGCCGTCGTCTTCGGTCGGGATCACCGATGAGATCTGGGTCTCGAGGTAGAAGTGTTCCTGGCCGCCGATATGCAGGCTGCCCTGCAGGCGGTGCGGCGCGCTGGCCAGGGCCTTTGCCGAGTCGCCGCGCTTGTGCTGATGGCTGTCGAGCACGAAGTGCTTTTTCTTCAGCGCCTCCTCGACGCACAGCACCGGCTCCAGGTCCTCGTATTCGATCACCGCGGCCATCGCCGCCTTGCGGGCGGTTTCCAGGCTGTTGGCCGCCACCGCGATCACCGGCTGGCCGACGTATTCGACCTTGCCGTCTGCCAGCAGCGGGTCGCCCGGAACGACTGCGCCGATATCGAGCTGCCCCGGCACGTCCTTGCTGGTGATGGCGATGCGCACGCCCGGAATCTCGTAACAGGGGGCGGTGTCGATTTTCAGGATGCGCGCGTGCGGCCGGTCGCTGAGGCGGGCGTAGACGTGCAGCTGATTCGGGAATTCGAGACGGTCGTCGATGTAGACGGCTTCGCCGGAAACATGTTTGCCGGCGCTCTCGTGCGGAATCTTGCGACCGACGCCGGTTTTCAGGTCCTGGCGCACCAGGGCCATCATCTCTTCCTGGGTTCTGGTGGTCTTGTTGTGATTAGACATGAGCGGTCACCCGTATAGCTTGCTCAGGGGCGCTGAGTTCCATTTTGTACTTGCGCAGCAGGTTGCCGGCGATCAGCAGGCGGTACTCCTTGCTGGCCCGGAAGTCGGAAATCGGTGCGAAATCCTCCGCCAGTGCCCTGACGGCAGTTTCGAGCGTCTCGTCATCCCACGGCTTTCCGAGCAGCGCCTGTTCGCAGTGACGGGCGCGCTTCGGGATAGCGGCCATGCCGCCAAAAGCGATTCGGGCATCGGTGACGGTGCCATCCTCGAGCTGCAGGTTGAAGGCGCCGCAGACGGCGGAGATGTCGTCGTCCAGACGCTTGGAAATCTTGTAGACGCGGAAGTTGTTCTCGGTCGGTGCCCGCGGCACGATGATTTTCTCGATGAACTCCGATTCCTGCTGCACCGTGACGCGGTAGTCGACGAAATAGTCTTCCAGTGCGATGGTGCGGCTGCTGTTGCCCTGGCGCAGTACGATATTGGCGCCGAGGGCAAGAAGGGCGGGTGGCGAGTCGCCGATCGGTGAGGCATTTCCGATATTCCCGCCAAGGGTACCCTGGTTGCGGATCTGCAAGGATGCGAAACGGTGCAGCAAGTCTGCAAAATCCGGGTATTCGCGGCTCAGCACGTCGTAGCAGTCGGTCAGCGGCACAGCGGCCCCGATCTCGATGCGGTCGTCGAAGGTGTCGACGGTTTTGAGCTCGGCGACGTTGCCGACATAGATCATTACCGGCAGACGCTTGTGCATCTGGGTCACTTCCAGCGCCAGGTCGGTACCGCCGGCAAGCAGACGGGCATCCGGGTGAGTCACGTAGAGCTCGGCAAGGTCGGCGACCGTCAGCGGCGTGAAGCTGCGGTTGTCGGCGCCGTTGAGCTCGCAGGTTGCATCCGGCTGGATCTTGCGCAGCTGTGCCAGAGTGGCTTCGTGCTGACGGTCGAACTGATCCTGGGAGCCTGCCTTGCAGCTCTGTTCGGCGGCGTCGATGATCGGGCGGTAGCCGGTGCAGCGGCAGAGGTTGCCTGCCAGGGCTTCTTCGGTGGCGGCCTTGTCATAGCCTGTACCGTTTTTCTGCAGCGCGAACATGGACATCACGAAACCGGGGGTGCAGAAGCCGCACTGGGAGCCGTGGCAGTCGACCATCGCCTGCTGCACGCTGTGCAGCTGGCCATTGTCCTTAAGCCCCTCGACGGTGATCAGCTGTTTGCCGTTCAGCGAGGCGACGAAAGTCAGGCAGGAGTTCAGGGTGCGGTAGCGGATGCGGTCCCCCTCCAGCTCGCCGACAACGACGGTGCAGGCGCCGCAGTCGCCCGAGGCGCAACCTTCCTTGGTGCCGGTTTTGCCCAGGTGCTCGCGCAGGTAGTTGAGAACCGTGACGTTCGGGTCGAGGTCCTGCTCCACCCGCAGTTCCTGATTGAGTAAGAACCTGATCAAGGAAAACCTCCTGCTTGTACTTGTGTTCGGTCAAGATCGTATGGCTCGACTCTATTGCGTTTCTGACTCCAGAGTCAAGAAAAAGCTGACTCAAGAGTCAGAAATAATTTGGATGTCACAGTCGGCCTGAAAGCCCTGCGTCGCCATCGTCGCATGCTGCAGTGCGGCACGGTGGTGGAGTGACAGCAGAGACGGTCGTGTCGTTTGCTGAAAGTATAGATGTCACGGTCGTTGAGGGGCGGGGTATCGGAGGTGTTTGCAGGTGCGTAAACAGGCGATATGCTGGAGGTCGTTGCCGGTGAATATGCGTTCTGCTCTGTACTGTCGCCGGAGGTTCTGTGGTAAGGTGAATTTTCTTCAACTTGCGCATTTTTCGGGTTAATCAAGTTCCCAGGGGGGAGGGTCGCATATCCCATTATGGCCAGTGATTCTTACAGTCGGCCGGTCAGGATTCTGATCACCGGGGCTAACGGACAGGTCGGGCGTGAGCTGGTCAGCCAGGCGGGAAACGACGGCTTTTTCGAGATCGTCGCCCTGGGGCGCAAACAGCTGGATATCACCGATGCCGACGCTATCGGGCGCGTTCTCGACGAACGACAGCCGGATTACGTCGTCAACTGTGCGGCGTTCAACCGTGCAGATGCCGCCGAGCGGCAGTCCGAACACTGCTTTCGCCTCAACGCCGAGGCGGTGGGGCTTTTAGGGAAGGCCTGTGCGTCGCGCGGGATTCCGTTGCTGCACCTGTCCACCGACTACGTTTTCGACGGCCACTACGCCAGCGGTTACAGCGAAAACGACGCCGTACATCCGCTGGGCGTCTACGGCGCCAGCAAGTGGCAGGGTGAAGAACTGCTGCGCAGAGTGCATCCCCGGCACATCATTCTCAGGGTCAGCTGGGTTTTCAGCGGCGGCGGCCACAATTTCCTGATCCGCTCGCTGGAGCAGGCGCGTCAGGAGACCGAGCTGGTGGCGGTGGACGATCGCCGTGGCTGCCCGACGGCCTCGACCGATGTCGCGCGGGTGCTGATTGCCATTCTCAAGCAGCTCGCAAGCGGTGCCGGCGCCTGGGGCACCTACCATTACTGCGGCGCCGAAGTGACCACCCGATACGCCTTCTGCGAGGCGATCATCGCCACCGCCAGCCAGTACGAGCAGCTGCGGGTCGAACGTCTGGTGCCGGTATCGAGCAAGGATTTTCACACCGAAGCGGAACGCCCGGCCACCTCTGTGCTCAAGTGCCGCAAGCTGCTGAGCACCTTCGGCATCCGCCAGCGGCCGTGGCGCAACGAACTGGTCGCCGTGCTCCGCCACCTGTACGAGCGTTTTTGATCCCTCCGAACGCGCTTCGGTTTATTCGAATGTAGGGCACCTTGAGCGAAGCGAAACGTGCCGCATCAGACGGTGCCGTTCGCAAGCTCAGGGCACCCTACAAATTGAACCAGCGACGAAGCGAGCCGGAACTCAGCTCCACGGTGTCGGGTCGTGGCTGACCGCCACCCAGGCGATATAGCCAAAGGTTGCCAGGGCGGCGAAAAACGCCAGGGTGCGGGTCCCCTTGCTCCGGCCGCGCTTAAGCGCGATCATGCCGAGCGCGATATAGGCGACGAGTGCCAGCAGTTTGGCGGTGAGCCAGCCGTTGACGAACGGATACTGCTGGATGGTCAGTACCAGGCCGACGGCGCTCAGCAACAGCAGTGTGTCGATCAGGTGGGGAATAATCCGCACCCAGCGCTGGTTGAGCAGACGCGACCCCAACATCATCCAGTATCCGCGCAGCATGAACAGGCAGATACTGAGGGTGACCATGGTCAGGTGCAGGTGTTTGAGGGCCATGTACATATGACGTTTTCTCGCTTCCTTGTCTTATGGGGCATTGCCCTGAAGGGCAAACGGGGCGCCATTGTTGCCCAGATAGCGGCCCGGTACCAGAGTCATTCTACGAGTTTTCAGATAAGCTTTTTCAGGAGAGCAGCATGGCACAGAGCAACAGCGCGGCCGAGTTCGTGGCGCTAAACATCGCCGTACTGACGGTGTCCGATACCCGTAACCTGGAGACCGACACCTCCGGCCAGGCGCTGGTCGAGCGCCTGCAGGAGGCGGGTCACCGGCTGCAGGCGCGGAGCATCGTCAAGGACGATGTCTACCAGTTGAGGGCGCAGGTGTCGCAGTGGATCGCCGACCGGGACGTGCACGTGATTCTGACCACCGGTGGCACCGGCTTCTCGCATCGCGATTCGACGCCCGAGGCGCTGGCGCCGCTGTTCGACAAGGAAATCGAGGGCTTCGGCGAGCTGTTCCGCAGCCTCTCCCACGACGAGATCGGCACCTCGACGATTCAGTCCCGGGCGCTGGCGGGGCTGGCGAATGGCACCCTGATCTTCTGTCTGCCGGGTTCGACCGGCGCCTGCCGGACCGGCTGGGATCGCATCATCGTCGAACAGCTCGACAACCGTCATCGACCCTGCAACTTCGTCGACATGCTGATGCGTCACGCGCAGCAGCGGGGCTGAGCGATGGAGAGACGCGATACCAGACCCGGGCTGATACCCGTCGAGGAGGCAATAGAGGCGTTGCTGGCCGACGTCAACCCGGTGGCAGAATCGGAAACGGTAACGTTGATGCAGGCGCTGGGCCGGGTACTGGCGGAGTCGCCGCAGGCGGCGGTCGACGTGCCGCCGGCCGATAACAGCGCCATGGATGGTTATGCCTGTCGCTGTGCCGATCAGGCGCAGGCCGGCTGGCTGCCGGTGAGTCAGCGCATTCCTGCAGGTGTCGCACCGATGCCGCTGGAACCCGGCACCGTGGCGCGTATCTTTACCGGCGCCGAGATTCCTGCCGGCGCCGATGCTGTGGTAATGCAGGAAAATGCCGAAGTCGATGGCGGCCGGGTGCGATTTACACGGGAGCCGACGGCGGGCGAGAACATCAGGGCCCGGGGGCAGGATATTGCCGCGGGCAGCGGCGTGGCGGCGGCCGGTACTGTGCTGGGGCCTGCCGATCTGGGGGTTCTGGCCTCGACCGGCATCGCCAGCGTGAAGGTGGTGCGTCCGTTGCGCGTCGCGCTGCTCTGCACCGGCGACGAGCTGGTCGATCCGGGGATGCCGCTGGCGCCGGGTCAGATCTACAACTCCAACCGCTACCTGCTTGCCGGTCTGCTGCAGGGGCTGGGTTGCGAGGTGCTGGATCTGGGCCGGGTGGAGGACAGCGCTGCTGCGACCGAGCGGGCGCTGACTGAAGCGGCACGCGGGGTCGACTGTATTCTCAGCACCGGCGGAGTTTCGGTCGGCGAGGAGGATCACGTCAAAGCGGCGGTCGAGAAGCTCGGTGAACTGCGGCTCTGGCGACTGCGCATCAAGCCGGGCAAGCCGCTGGCCTACGGTCGGGTACGGGGAGTGCCCTTCTTCGGCCTGCCGGGAAACCCGGCCTCGGCGCTGGTGACCTTCTGCCTGCTGGCGCGGCCCTATCTGCGGCGCCTGCAGGGGGCTGCGGTCGAGCCACCGCTGTCGCTGCAGGTTCCGGCCGGCTTCAGGCGACCGCAGCCGGGCAGCCGGCAGGAGTACCTGCGGGTGCGGCTGGAGGGAGGACGGGCAGTGGCTGCGCCGAACCAGAGCTCAGGCATCCTCTCCAGCGCAAGCTGGGCCAACGGGCTGGCGGTCATTCCGCCCGGCGTGACGGTTGCCGAGGGCGATCCTGTCGGCTTTATACCCTTTTCCGAGCTGCTCGGGCCCGGCTGAATGGATACCGCACCGCCATCTTTATCGTCGAATGAGTCTGGCCAGGTGCCAGCCGACGACAAGGCGCCCTTGGCGCCTATGGCGGGTTACGCGATGCCCGACCGATGGCAGAGCCGGACGCCGAGTGCCATTGCAGCGCTAACCCGCCCTACGCGTCCGGCTGACAAACCTGCCGCGTGGCGCTGCAAAGGCGCCGCGCAGCGGGTAAAATAGCGCCTTTTTTATCCACAGACGGTAACCAGAGAACAGCATGAGCGACAATTCCGCGCTGCAGGATCCGTTCCGGGAGATCCGCCCGTACCGCGACAGCGAAGTGTCCGAGGTATTGAACGGGCTCTTGTACAACGACGAGTTCATTCGCGCCATTGCCCGTTATCAGTTCCCGCGGCTGGCGGGGGTGTGCGGTTTCCTGGTGCGCCCGCTGGTGCGTATGGGGCTGGCGCGCGCGGTCGGCGATGTCGAGACCATCCGCGACTTCCAGCAGCTGGTGGCGAAGTACATGTCGAAGATGATCGCGCGTACCACCACCCGGCTGAGCTGCTCGGGGCTCGAACAGCTCGATCCCGACGAGGCCTACCTGTTCGTTTCCAACCATCGCGATATCGCCATGGATCCGGCGTTCGTCAACTGGATGCTGTACAAGGCCGATATGAATACGGTGCGCATCGCCATCGGCGACAACCTGCTGCGCAAGCCCTATGTCTCGGATCTGATGCGGCTGAACAAGAGTTTCATCGTCAACCGTTCGGCCAAGGGACGGGAGATGATGACGGCGCTGAACCAGCTGTCCGCCTACATCGATCACAGTATCGCCGAGGGCGAGTCGATCTGGATCGCGCAGCGCGAGGGCCGCGCCAAGGACGGCAACGACCGTACCGATCCTGCGATCCTGAAGATGTTCTACATGGCGCAGCGCAAGAAGCGCTCCTTTTCCGAGGCCATCGAGCGGCTCAATATAGTGCCGGTCTCGATCGCCTACGAGTTCGATCCCTGCGATCGCGCCAAGGCGAAGGAGCTGTATGCGCGTGCCAGCGCCGGCAGCTATGAAAAGGCCCAGTACGAGGATATCAACAGCATCGTTGCCGGGATTACCGGTCAGAAGGGTCATGTTCACGTGGCCTTCGGCGCGCCGATTCGGGGTCAGTTCGAGTCGCCGGAGGAACTTTCCGCATTCATCGATCGCGAGATCATCGGTCATTACCACCTGCATCCGTCCAACCTGATTGCCGCCGGTGAGGGCGACGAGGTGACGGCCGAGCAGCGTGCCGCTTTCGAAGCGCGCATGGAGGGGCTGAGCGACGGCGAGCGGGAGATCATGCGGCAGATGTATGCCAATCCGGTGATCAACAAGCGCAGGCTGGAAGCCGAGGCGGTCTGAGCGACAACTACAAGAGGGCAGGGCCTATGAGCGGTCTGACACACCTGGATGAAAAGGGACACGCACGCATGGTCGACGTGTCCGAGAAGGCGGTCACGCACCGCGAGGCGGTGGCGCGGGCCGAGGTGCGCATGCTGCCGGAAACCCTGGCGCTGATTCTAAGTGGCGGGCACAAGAAGGGGGACGTGCTCGCGGTGGCGCGAATCGCCGGCATCCAGGCGGCCAAGCGCACCTCGGAGCTGATCCCGCTGTGCCATCCGCTGATGCTGAGCAAGGTCGAAGTCGAGCTGGTGCCGGTCGAGGCCGACAGCCGTATCGACATTACCGCGACCTGCAAGCTGGCCGGTCAGACCGGAGTCGAAATGGAAGCGCTGACCGCGGCGAGCGTCGCCGCGCTGACGCTCTACGACATGTGCAAGGCGGTCGATCGCGGTATGGTGATCGGTAACGTGCGGGTGCTGGAAAAGCAGGGCGGCAAGAGCGGTCACTGGAAACTTGAGGAGTAAGCGAAATGTTGCAGCTGGTATATTTCGCCCGGGTTCGCGAGCAGCTCGGCGTCGATCAGGAAGCGCTGGCGCTGCCGGCCGGGGTCGAGCGGGTCGGGCAGCTCGTCGATCACCTGGTGGCCGAACGCGGCGAGGGCTGGTCCCGGGTGCTCAAGGCACCGAACCTGCTGGTGGCGGTGAATCAGGAGATGGTCGACCTGCAGGCGGCATTGAAGGATGGCGACGAGGTGGCCTTCTTTCCGCCGGTGACCGGAGGATGAGCATGCCGCAAGCGACGCCGATGCAATACCTGCGTGCGACCCTGTATTACGCCGGCTTCTATCCGGTGACCATTCTGTATTCGTTGATTTGTCTGCTGCTGGGGCCTGTGCTTCCGTTTCGTGCCCGCTTCACCCTGTTTACCGGCATCAATTATTTCTACATGCTGTGGCTGCGTATCTGTTGCGGCGTGCGGGTCCGGGTCGAGGGACGGGAGAATCTGCCGAACGACGGCAGCGCCTTCGTCGCGGTGGCCAATCACCAGAGCGAATGGGAGACCCTTTACTTCCAGACTCTGATCCGGCCGCAGGCCGTAGTGCTCAAGCGCGAGCTGCTGAAGATTCCGTTCTTCGGCTGGGCGCTGGGCATGCTCAAGCCGATCGCGCTGGATCGCAGTCAGCGCCGCGGCGCGCTGAGACAGCTGATGGCGCAGGGACGGGAAAAGCTCGAGCAGCGCATTCCGGTGCTGATTTTCCCGCAGGGCACCCGCGTCAAGGTCGGCGAGATGGGCCGCTTCAACAAGGGCGCCGCGATGCTGGCCGTGGACAGCGAGGTGCCGGTGGTGCCGATCGTCCACAATGCCGGCCGCTACTGGCCCGGCAAGAGCTTCGTCAAGCGTCCCGGCACCGTCGAGCTGCGCATCGGCGCACCGGTCGAGACCCGGGGGCGCAGTGTCGAAGAGGTGCATGCGGAGGTCGTCGGCTGGCTGGAGCGGGAGATGCGCGCCATCGGTGCCTGATAGGTGCCTGATATAAGCGGTTACGAGTTACGGGTTACGGGTTACGCGTGACGGGTAGCCCATCACCCATCCTGCGATTTCGCAATTTTCACGCTGTAGCAGTCATACTGCAGATACAAAAAAGCCAGCCCAATGGGGCTGGCTTTTTTGTATGCGGCTCCTGCGTTTCGGGTGATTCCACCCTCGCCGGCGGTTAGCCTTTGTACTTCTGGAACACCAGCGTCGAGTTGGTGCCGCCGAAGCCGAAGCTGTTGGACATCACGCGCTCGAGGTTGGCGTTGTCGATGCGCTGGGTCACGATTGGCAGGCCTTCGGCTTCCGGGTCCAGTTCGTCGATGTTGGCCGAGGCGCAGACGAAGTTGTTCTCCTGCATCAGCAGGCAGTAGATCGCTTCCTGAACGCCGGTGGCACCCAGCGAATGCCCGGTTAGCGACTTGGTCGAGCTGACCGGCGGCATCTTGTCGTCGAAGACCTGTTTCATCGCCTTCAGCTCCTGGATATCGCCGGCGGGCGTAGAGGTGCCGTGGGAGTTGATGTAGTCGATAGAGCCCTCGACGGTGGACATCGCCTGCTGCATGCAGCGTACGGCACCTTCGCCGGACGGTGCCACCATGTCGTAGCCGTCGGAGGTCGCGCCATAGCCGACCAGTTCGGCGTAGATCTTGGCACCGCGGGCCTTGGCGTGCTCCAGGTCTTCGAGCACCAGCATACCGGCGCCGCCGGCAATGACGAAGCCATCGCGGTTGGCGTCGTAGGCGCGTGAGGCCTTCTCCGGCGTGTCGTTGTACTTGCTGGAGAGGGCGCCCATGGCGTCGAACATCACGCTCAGGGACCAGTGCAGTTCCTCGCCGCCGCCGGCGAAGACCACATCCTGCTTGCCGAGCTGGATCTGCTCCATGGCATTGCCGATGCAATGCGCGCTGGTGGCACAGGCGGAGGTGATGGAGTAGTTGACGCCCTTGATCTTGAACGGTGTCGCCAGACAGGCGGATACGGTGCTGCCCATGGTGCGGGTAACACGGTACGGGCCAACGCGACGCACACCCTTGGTGCGCAGGATATCGGCAGTCTCGACGATATCGGCCGAGGAAGCGCCACCGGAGCCCGCGATAAGACCGGTACGAACGTTCGAAACCTGGTCCTCGGTCAGGCCGGAGTCCTTGATGGCCTGGTCCATCGCCAGGTAGGCGTAGGCCGCCGCGCTGCCCATGAAGCGCAGCAGTTTGCGGTCAATCAGGGATTCAAGGTCCAGGTCGATGCTGCCAGCTACCTGGCTGCGGAAACCCAGCTCCTTGTATTCTTCCTGAAACTTTATGCCGGATCGGCCCTCTTTCAGAGACTCGAGGACGGACTCTTTGTCGGTGCCCAGACAGGACACGATCCCCATACCGGTAACAACGACACGACGCATGTGAGGCCTCTTGTGATTCACTCGGTTTAGATTCATTGCTGATAACAGGTCGCCTATTGTCCTTCAAAGCAGACCCGATGGCTACCTGTAATCGGCTTCCTGTCGTGACTGCCCGCCGGACTGTCGCTGACGGAATGCGAAAACGGCCCGGAACAGGTCGGCAGGCAACCTGTATCCGGGCCGTTTTGAAGCTCGCAGCAGGGTGCCTGTCTGAAAGCTTAGGCAGAAACCGCTCCTGCGTCCTCTGCCTGTGGCCAAGAGGCCTGTCAGAAGCTGTCGGTGGAGGTGAACAGGCCGACGCGCAGATCCTTGGCGGTGTAGATTTCGCGACCGTCGACGCTGACGCTGCCGTCGGCGATGCCCATGACGAGTTTGCGCTCGATCACGCGCTTGAGGTGAATGTTGTAAGTCACCTTCTTGGCGGTGGGCAGGATCTGGCCGGTGAACTTGACCTCGCCGGAACCCAGGGCGCGGCCGCGACCCTTGTTGCCACGCCAGCCCAGGAAGAAGCCAACCAGCTGCCACATGGCATCGAGGCCGAGGCAGCCCGGCATCACCGGGTCGCCCGGGAAGTGGCACTGGAAGAACCAGAGGTCCGGGTTGATATCGAGCTCGGCGATAATCTCGCCTTTGCCGTACAAGCCGCCTTCTTCGGCGATTTTGACGATGCGGTCCATCATCAGCATGTTGTCGACCGGCAGCTGGGCATTGCCCGGGCCGAACATCTCGCCATGACCGCAGCGCAGCAGGTCTTCGCGTTCGAAAGAGGAGGGTTTAGTCATTGGATACTTTAATCTGATGGTTTTTTATGCAAAGTGATATCTGGCGATTATAGCGGCTCAGGCAGGGCTAAGCACGCTTATTGCGCAATGGTGCGCTTTTCGCTGCAGATATCGCACAATTACGGCTTATCTGCTGCGGTTGACCGCCAGCTCGGCTATCTGTTCCAGGGTGTCGCGGAACGAGCTGGCCGGCAGCGCCTCCAGCGCGGCGACGGCACGGTCGGCCTCGCGCTGCGCGGCGGCTTTGGTGTAGTCGATGGCGCCGGTGCGGTGCACGATATCGAGGACCGGCTGCAGATCGTCGAGGCCGCCGGCTCTGATGCACTGGCGGATCAGCTGGCGCTCGTCTTCGTTGCCGGCCTTCATTGCCTGGATCAGCGGCAGCGTCGGCTTGCCCTCGGCAAGGTCGTCGCCGACGTTCTTGCCCATTTCCTCGGCGCTGGACAGGTAGTCCATAAGGTCGTCGACCAGCTGGAAGGCAATGCCCAGATGACGGCCGTACAGGCGCAGCGCCTCGCGCGCCTGCGCAGATGAGTCGGCGAGAATGGCGCCGGTCTCGGCCGCCGCCTCGAACAGGGTGGCGGTCTTGCCGAGGATGACCTGCATGTAGGCCTCTTCGCTGGTGTCGGGGTTCTTGCAGTTGAGCAGCTGCAGCACCTCGCCTTCGGCGATGACGTTGGTGGCGTCGGCAATCACGCGCATCACCTCCATGCTGCCGATTTCCACCATGACCTGGAAGGCGCGACTGTAAAGAAAGTCGCCGACCAGGACGCTGGGGGCATTGCCCCAACGGGCGTTGGCGGTATCCTTGCCGCGGCGAAGCTCGGAATTATCGACGACGTCGTCGTGCAGCAGGGTGGCGGTGTGGATGAACTCGATGATCGCTGCCAGCGGGATATGGTGCTGTCCCTGATAGCCGCAGGCATTGGCGCCGAGCAGAACCAGCAGAGGGCGCAACCGTTTGCCGCCGCTTTCGACAATGTAATGGCCGATTTTCTCGACCAGCGGGACCGTCGACCCGAGGTGGTTGATAATGTAGTCGTTAACGGCTTCGAACTGAGGCTCGATCTCGGGGTTGAGCTGATGTGGCTGCATGGGACGGTCTGATCTGTACGATTTGTATGCGCGCCATGCTAGGGGGTGCCTGCAAGGGTGTCAAGAAAGCGCCCGGGGCAGCCGCGCCCCGCGGCGAATAAATGGATTGCCCCCGTGCGATGTCGTCGCCATGACATCCATGACGGTGCGGTGCACTTCGCGTACCGACACCCTACCCGCTCACCACTACACTCACGCCGAGCTTGAACATGCGATCGCATTGCTATAGAATCTCGCGCCCTGAGCTCATCCAACTTTAGCTCCCTACCATAGGGGTCGACCCTTAGAAGTAGGTTCTTGTATTCCAGTAGCCGGATGGGCATGACTTGGAGAAAGAAATGTACGCAGTGATTGTCAGCGGTGGCAAGCAGTACCGCGTTCAGGAAGGCCAGACCCTGAAGCTGGAAAAGCTGCAGGCCGAGCTGGGTTCCAGCGTTGAATTCGATCGCGTGTTGCTGGTTGGTAACGGCGACGACGTTAAAGTGGGCGCGCCGGTGGTTGACGGTGCCAAGGTAACCGCTGAAGTGGTCGAGCACGGCCGTGGCGCCAAGGTGCAGATCCTGAAGTTCAAGCGTCGTAAGCACCACATGAAGCGTCAGGGTCACCGTCAGTGGTTCACTCAGGTGAAAATCACTGGTATCAGCGCCTAAGGCAACCGGATCAGGAGATAGATAATGGCTCACAAAAAAGCTGGTGGTTCTACTCGTAACGGCCGCGACTCAGAGTCGAAACGTCTTGGCGTCAAGCGCTACGGCGGTCAGGCAGTCGTAGCCGGCAACATCCTCGTGCGTCAGCGTGGCACCAAGTTCCACGCCGGTGAGAATGTTGGCCTGGGTCGTGACCACACTCTGTTCGCCAAGGCGGACGGCGTAGTAAAGTTCGAAGTTAAAGGCCAGGGCAAGCGCAAGTACGTCAGCATCGTACCCGCGTAAACCGGTTTTTAGCGTTCTGAAAAAGCTCCGCCTCTGCGGGGCTTTTTTTGTTGGGATCAAATGCAGTTAGCAGATAACAGTTGACAGTCAGCAGGGAAAGAAATCGCTGGACACCAATAACTGTTCACTGTCCACTGTTTACTGTTCGCTCACGCAGCGGTCAGTTCGTTGCGGGGAGGTTAGGTAATGAAGTTTGTCGATGAAGCGCTGATATCGGTAGAAGCCGGCAAGGGCGGTAATGGCTGCATGAGCTTTCGGCGCGAGAAATTCGTCGCCAAAGGCGGCCCTGACGGCGGTGACGGCGGCGACGGCGGTTCTGTTTTTGTCGAGGCGGACAGCGCCCTCAATACGCTGATTGATTTCCGTTTTACCCGTCACTACAAGGCGCAGAACGGTCAGAACGGCATGGGGCGGCAGTGCACCGGTGCCAAGGGCGAGGATCTGGTGCTGAAGCTTCCGGTTGGTACCACCGTTGTCGATCAGGACACCGGCGAAGTGCTGGCGGACCTGGTGCGCGAGGGTCAGGTCGAGAAAATCGCACAGGGTGGCTTCCACGGTCTGGGCAACACCCGCTACAAGAGTTCGGTCAACCGTGCGCCACGCCAGACCAGTAATGGTACGCCGGGCGAGGCCCGCAATCTCAAACTGGAGCTCAAGGTGCTGGCAGATGTGGGGTTGCTGGGGTTGCCGAATGCCGGCAAGTCCACCTTTATCCGTTCGGTCTCGGCGGCGAAGCCGAAGGTCGCCAACTACCCCTTTACGACCCTTGTGCCTAATCTCGGGGTGGTGCGCACGGAAAGTCACCGCAGCTTCGTGATCGCCGATATACCCGGCATTATCGAGGGCGCGTCCGAGGGGACGGGGCTCGGCATTCGCTTCCTCAAACATCTGGCGCGTAATCGCCTGCTGCTGCATCTGGTCGATATGGCGCCCTGGGATGAGCAGACGCCTGAAGAGGCGGCTGTGGTGGTCGCGAACGAGCTGGAGAAATTCAGTCCGACCCTGGCGGCGCAGCCGCGCTGGCTGGTGCTCAACAAACTCGACATGGTGCCGGAAGAGGAGCAGGATGCGCGCTGCCAGGCGGTTGTCGACGCGCTTGGCTGGGCGGGACCTGTGTATCGGGTGTCGGCGCTGAACAAGACCGGCGTCCAGGAACTGGTGCATGATATCCAGAACCTGCTCGATCGCCGCGCCGAGGAAATCGCCGAAAACCCGGAGCTGGAAGAGCAGGAGCGCGAGATTCGTGCGCAGATCGATGTCGAGGCCCGGGAGTGCGTCGAGTCGATGCGTGAGGCGATTCGGGCGCGTAAGTCCGGTGAAGATGAAGACTGGGATGATTTCGACGATGACGACTACGATGTCGACGTCGAGTGGGTTCGCTGACAGAGGGTAGTTCGGTGTCCAGGGGTAGGAACAGGCTGAGCAGTGGTGGTCGCTGGGTCGTCAAGATCGGCAGTGCGCTGTTGACCAATGACGGTCGGGGACTGGATCAGGCGGCAATCGCGCACTGGGTCGATCAACTGGCGGCATTGCGCGCCGGTGGGCTGGAGTTGCTGCTGGTGTCCTCCGGTGCGGTCGCCGAGGGGATGTCGCGCCTGGGCTGGGCTGACCGGCCGCACGAGATGTTCAAGCTGCAGGCGGCGGCGGCGATCGGGCAGATGGGCCTGGTGCAGGCCTACGAGGCCAATTTTCAACGCCACTCCACCCACACCGCGCAGATTCTGCTGACCCATGAGGACCTGTCGAACCGCAAGCGTTATCTGAACGCGCGCGCCACGCTGCGCGAGCTGCTGCGGCTTGGGGTGGTGCCGGTGGTCAACGAAAACGATACCGTGGTAACCGATGAAATCCGCTTCGGTGACAACGATTCGCTCGGCGCGCTGGTGGCCAACCTCATCGAGGCGGACGGGCTGATTCTGCTGACCGATCAGAGTGGTCTCTATACCGCGGATCCGCGCAGCAATCCCGATGCCGAATTCGTTCACGAGGCGCGGGCCGAGGACGATGCGCTGGTGGCAATGGCTGGCGGTGGCGGCAGGCTTGGGCGCGGCGGTATGGCGACCAAGGTGCGTGCTGCGCGTCTGGCGGCACGTTCCGGCGCGGTCACCGTGATTGCCAGCGGGCGCGAGCCCGAAGTGCTGCTGCGTCTGCGGCGCGGCGAGCCCGTCGGCACGCTGCTGATACCGGAGCGCAGCCGCGAGGCGGCGCGCAAACAGTGGATTGCCGGGCATCTGCAGGCGCGCGGTACTCTGGTGCTGGACGCCGGCGCCGTGGCGGCGGTACGCGAAAGGGGCAAGAGTCTGCTGCCGGCCGGGGTGCGCGATCTGTCGGGCGATTTTTCGCGCGGCGAGATGGTGATTCTGATGGACGAGAATGCCCGCATCGTCGGGCGCGGTCTGGCGAATTATGGCGCGGACGAGGCGCGTCGGATCATTGGCCGGCCCAGCACCATGATCGAGCAGCTGCTCGGTTACATGGCGGAAGAGGAGCTGGTGCACCGGGATAACCTGGCGCTGGCGTGATTGGTTGTGGGAGCGGCGCCTCGCAGCGAATAGGGTTGGTACGACGGTTAAAAGGTGGCAGTCGTAGGTGCCCCTGAGCGAAGAGGCTGTGAAAGTATTTTTTCGGCTAAAATCCTGCGCTTAGTCTGAATGGCCAGCGAGGGCCGGCATATGGGACGGCGCTACAAGGAAGGTCCATCGCGGCATCAGCTGCTACTGATGCCGCCTTCTATCGAAGAATATGTCGACGTTGACAGCAAAGTCAGAGCCATCGACGTGTATGTGAGCACTCTGGATCTGGAAAAGCTGGGCTTTCAGAATGCCGGCGGCGAGCTGTCGGCCGGACAGCCCGCTTTTGAGCCGGCGGCCCTCTTGAAGCTCTACCTCTGGGGCTACCTTAACCGCACCCGCAGCTCTCGCCGGCTAGAGCGGGAGACTTACCGTAACCTGGAAGTGATCTGGTTGCTGAACCAGCTGCATCCCAGCTACAAGACCATCGCCGATTTTCGCAAAAACAACCCGACCGCCCTGAAAGCCGTCAATAAAGACTTCATCCTGCTCTGTCGAGAGCTATCGCTGTTTGGTGCCGAGTTGGTCGCTATCGACAGTGCCTTTATGGAGGGCAATGCCTCCAAGGCCAGCATCCAGACCCGCACCAAACTGAAACGCCTGCAGGCCAAGCTTGAAGCGGACATCGAGGCTTGGCATACCACACTGGCTCAAGGAGACCGGCAGGAGGCCCAGGCGGCGCAGGATGAGGAAGCAATGCAGGACAAACTGGCACGGCTGAAGCGGCACTTGCAGCATTGCCAGCAGGATATGGAACACTTGGAGGCGAGCGGCGAGACCCAGCTGTCCCGAACCGACCCGGACGCTCGCTTGTTGAACAAGAAGACCGATAAGGGCCCCACGGCTGGCTTCAATGTACAGTGTGCCGTGGACAGTCAGCACGGTCTGATTATTGCCAGCGATGTAGTCAACGACGGCAACGACCAGAACCAACTAGCCCGGATGGCCCTGCAGGCCAAAGAGAACTTGGGGACGAAAAACCTCGAGGTGGTGGCTGATAGCAGTTATTACAATCAACTGGAGCTAAAGGCTTGCGAAGACGCGGACATCACCCCGTTTGTGGCGATCAGCCAGAGAGGTAAGCACGACGGGCGCTTCGGCCGCGAGGACTTTATCTATGATCCGGACAGCGACTGCTATCGATGTCCGGCTGGCAACGTGCTCAAATTCTCATGCATGGGCAAAACCAACAACGGCAAGCAGATGAGGCGCTATATCAGCAGTCGCACAGACTGTAAGTCCTGTCCGTTGCGAGGTCAGTGCTTGAAAGAAAAATCCAACCGCAGACAGCTCCAGCGCTGGGAACATGAGGAAGTCGTGGAACGGCATCAACAGCGGATGGAAACCGAGGGCGAGGCTTACATGAAGCAACGCGCGGCACTGGCTGAACATCCCCTGGGCACCATCAAAATGTGGGCCGGCTGGACACACTTCCTGTGCCGGGGACTAGACAAGGTCCGCGCCGAGTTCAGCCTGATGACGCTGAGTTACAACTTCACGCGGGTACTCAATATCCTGCCGGACCTGGAAAGGTTCCGGGAGTACTGCGAAAAGCGGGTGGCGTGAAGCCATCAGGTCTTGTTTTGCTCTAATCGCAATGCCTTCTGAGACGATCCATGACTGCCGGTGCAACAATGGAAGCACCGGCGCCTAACCAATTCGCGGCGAGGGCGCCGCTCCTACGCAGCCCGAGAGCTCGCGGCGCCGGACAGGGTGAGGCCGGTTCGCAAGATATCGAATACTTTCACAGCCTCGAAGCGAACGGCACCGTAAAAGCCGGCACGTTTCGTCGTTATTTGCTCCTGCAATAACGATCTTCCCGCCATCCATGGCGGTTGCTGCGCTCAAGGATGCCCTACATGGGCTGTCGCGGGTCCGTAACCTGGAATGAGCCTACGGCGAATTCCGGGATTTAACGTGTGAATTCCGGATTAACGCGTAACCCGTCACCCGTCACCCGTAGACACAAAAAAACCGGCCGAAGCCGGTTTTTTCTTGAGCGCCGGAAAACGCTTGCCGGCGCCGAGTCTTTGCGTGATTACGCCAGTGCTTTGATGCGGGCGTTCAGGCGGCTCTTGGTGCGGGCGATCTGGTTCTTGTTGAAGATGCCCTTGTTGACAGAGCTGTCCATGATCGGCTGAGCGACCTTGAAGGCTTCTGCGGCAGCAGCCTGGTCGCCGCCGTCGATTGCCTTGACAACTTTCTTGATGTAAGTGCGCACCATGGAGCGCAGGCTAGCGTTATGCTGGCGACGCTTCTCCGCCTGGCGAGCGCGTTTACGAGATCCTGCGGAATTTGCCACAGTCCGGCTCCTTAAACGTTGATTGGTTAGGTCCCGGCGGTGGATGCCGAGAAATTAAGACGCGAGATTATTCCTTCTCGCTGGCCCGATGTCAATAAAAGAGCGGAATTTTTAACCAGGTCGCAGTATGATGCCGGGCGCGGCAGGGTGGCAGAGCGCACGGCGAATGCCACCATGGATGGCGTAAGGCGTAAGGCGTAAGGCGTAAGGCGTAAGGGGGCGTGGTGGCGGAAACGAAGGTACAAACCGGCAAGGGAAGCAGTTTGCTGCGCTCCAGCGGCGTGGTGGGGCTGATGACGCTGCTGTCCCGGGTGCTGGGCCTGGTGCGCGATGTGGTGGTGGCGAGCTATTTCGGCGCCTCGGGCAGCGCCGACGCCTTTTTCGTGGCGTTCAAGATCCCCAACTTTCTGCGTCGCCTGTTCGCCGAGGGCGCCTTTTCGCAGGCCTTCGTGCCGGTGCTGTCGGAATATCGCACTCAGCGCAGCCTGTTCGATGTCCAGCAGCTGGTGAACCGGGTGGCCGGGAGCCTGGGCTCGGTGCTGATCAGTCTGACGCTGCTGGCGGTGGTTGCGGCGCCGGTGCTGACCGCGCTGTTCGCGCCGGGGTTCTATCTGCACGACAGCGAACGTTACGAACTCGCGTCCGAGATGCTGCGCATCACCTTTCCCTACCTTGCGCTGATTTCCCTGACGGCCTTTGCCGGCGCGATCCTCAACAGCTACGAACGCTTCGCGGTGCCGGCTTTCACGCCGGTGCTGCTCAACGTCTGCCTGATCGGTGCCGCGGTGTGGCTGAGTCCCTGGTTCGAGGAGCCGATCTTTGCGCTGGCCTGGGGCGTGCTGGCGGCCGGTTTCGTGCAGCTGATGTTTCAGCTGCCGTTTCTCTGGCGTATCCGGCTGCTGCCGGTGCCGAGGCCGGATTTCGGCGACCCTGGTGTGCGGCAGATTCTCAAACTGATGCTGCCGGCGCTGTTCGGTGTCTCGGTGGCGCAGGTCAATCTGCTGCTCGATACCGTGCTGGCGTCTTTTCTGCAGACCGGCAGCGTCTCCTGGCTGTACTACTCGGACCGGCTTTCGGAGCTGCCGCTGGGCGTGTTCGGCATCGCCATCGCCACCGTGATTCTGCCGAGCCTGTCGCGCAAGCACGCCGCCAAGTCGGCCGAGCAGTTCGCCCATACGCTCGACTGGGCGGTGCGGATGGTGCTGCTGATCGGGCTGCCGGCGGCGCTGGCGCTGGTGCTGCTGGCCGAGCCGCTTCTGATCACGCTGTTTCATTACGGCGCGCTCACCGAGCGCGATGTCGCAATGGCGGCGGGCAGCCTGCGCGCCTACGGCTTTGGTCTGCTGGCGTTCATGCTGATCAAGGTGCTGGCGCCGGGGTTCTTCTCGCGCCAGGACACCAAGACGCCGGTGAAGATCGCGGTGATCGCGATGACCGCCAACATGGTGATGAATCTGGTGCTGATCTGGCCGCTGGCTCACGTCGGGCTGGCGCTGGCGACGTCGCTGTCGGCATTCCTCAATGCCGGGTTGCTGCTGCGCGGCCTGCTTCGTGACGGCGTCTTCCGCTGGCAACCGGGCTGGCCGCTGTTGCTGCTGCGTCTGCTGGCTGCCAATCTTGTGATGGCGGCGCTGTTGCTTTACCTGAGTCCGGCGGTGGAGCAGTGGCTGGGCTGGGGGCTGTATCAGCGCGCCTGGCAGATGGGGCTGCTGGTGGTGCTTGGGGCCGGGCTCTATGGCGCAGTGCTGCTGCTGTGCGGCCTGCGGCTGCGTCACCTGCGCGCCTGAACTGGACAAAGCTGCCCGGCAGGATAGGGCGGGCGCGATTGCTGGTCGGATCTGGCACGTTTCGCTGTGCTCAAGGTGCCCTACGTGTATTTCGCGCCTGAGCCTGGACGTGCCACCTACAACCCGCCACACGTCACCCCGCCGCCGGGCGGTACTCGTGGCGTTGCATCTGCGTTATAATCCGGCGGTTTATTTTCAGGCTATGGCTTGCGTTTGATGGAACTGATCCGGGGATTACATAACCTGCGGGACAAGCACCGCGTCTGTGTCGCGACCATCGGCAACTTCGATGGTGTGCACCGCGGGCACGTCAAGGTGCTCGACCAGGTCAAGGCCAAGGGGCTCGAACTCGGTCTGCCGACGGTGGCGATTATCTTCGAGCCGCAGCCGCGCGAGTTCTTTGCTGGTGCCGAGGCGCCGCCGCGCCTGACCCGCTTCGACGAGAAGGTTCGGCTGCTGCGGGATCAGGGCGTCGACCGCGTGCTTTGCCTGCCGTTCAACGACCGTCTGCGCAGCATGTCGGCCGCCCGTTTCATCGACGAGTTGCTGCTGGAAGGGCTGGCGGTGAGGCACTTCGTGGTCGGCGACGATTTCCGCTTCGGCTGCGATCGCAAGGGCGACTACGCCATGCTGGAGCAGGTGGGGCGGGAGAAGGGCTTCAGCGTCGAGCATATGGAAACCTACCTGCTCGACGGCGAGCGCGTCAGCAGTACCCGGGTGCGTCTGGCGCTGCAGGCCAACGACCTGGACGGCGCACAGCGTCTGCTGGGCTGGCGTTACCGTATCTGTGGCCGGGTGATGCACGGGCAGAAACTCGGGCGGACCCTCGGCGTTCCGACGGCGAACGTGCGCATGCACCGCTTCGCGGCGCCGCTGCGCGGGGTCTATGCGGTGCGGGTCCGGATCGGCGACGGCAGCATCCATCCGGGGGTCGCCAATATCGGCATGCGCCCGACCGTGCACGGTACCCAGCCGGTTCTGGAGGCCCATCTGTTCGATTTTACGGGCGACCTCTACGGCCAGCTGCTGAACGTCGAGTTCGACGCCTTCATCCGCGACGAGCGCAAGTTCGACGGTCTCGAACAGCTGAAGCAGCAGATTCAACAGGACATCGATGCGGCCCGGGCATTGCTGACCTGACCCGATCGTCTGACAGGCTGTTGAAAAGCGCTAGCGAGGCCGCTAGCGCAAACGGAACGCCGCCCGGGCAAAAATTGGCGAAGCGAGTGAGTTTATGCAGTATAAATGATCGAGATGAGCCAATTTTTAACGCAGCGATAGCAACGTAGGTAGTTTTTCAGCAGCCTGTCAACACGGGCTGGAACCGCATAACTTCAAGCGACACGACATGACCGACTACAAAGCGACATTGAACCTGCCGGAAACGGCATTCCCGATGCGCGGCAACCTGCCGCAGCGCGAGCCGGCGCGACTGGCGCGCTGGAACGAGATCGATCTGTACGCCAGACTGCGTGAAGCGGGCAAGGGCCGGGAACAGTTCATCCTGCATGACGGCCCTCCCTACGCCAACGGCAATATTCACATCGGTCATGCCGTGAACAAGGTCATCAAGGACATGATCGTCAAGTCCAAGACGCTGGCCGGCTTCGACGCCCCCTACGTGCCGGGCTGGGACTGCCACGGTCTGCCGATCGAACACAAGGTCGAGACCCTGATCGGCCGTGCCGGCGACAAGGTGCCCTACAGCGAATTCCGCCAGAAGTGCCGTGACTACGCTGCCGAGCAGGTTGCCGGGCAGAAGGCCGACTTCATCCGCCTGGGTGTGGTCGGCGACTGGGACAACCCCTACCTGACGATGAACTTCGACACCGAAGCCAACATCGTGCGCGCGCTCGGCAAGATCATCGAGAACGGCCACCTGATCAAGGGCTACAAGCCGGTGTACTGGAGCGTGGTCGGTCAGTCGGCGCTGGCCGAGGCCGAAGTCGAGTATCAGGACAAAACCTCGACCGCGATCGACGTGCGCTTCAGCTTCGCCGATCAGGCCGCGGCGCTCGGCAAGTTCGGATCCGACGCGGGCGAGGGTCCGGTGTCGCTGGTGATCTGGACCACCACGCCCTGGACCCTGCCGGCCAACCAGGCGGTATCGCTGAATGCCGAGCTCGACTACGCGCTGGTGCAGGTCGAGATCAACCAGGGCCCCGAACGCATCGTCGTCTCGGCGGACATGCTCGATGACATCATGGCGCGCTGGGGCGTCGACAAGTTCGAGAAACTGGCGACCTGCAGCGGCAAGTCGCTGGAGCGCCTGGTGCTTGAACATCCGTTCTACGACCGCCAGGTGCCGGTGATCCTGGGCGAGCACGTCACCACCGATGCGGGTACCGGTGCCGTTCACACCGCGCCGGATCACGGCATGGAAGACTTCGTGGTCGGTCAGGAGTACGGCCTCGGCACCCTGAACCTGGTTCAGGCCAACGGCACCTATACCGACGCCGCCGGCGAGTTCGCCGGTGTGCACGTCTACAAGGCCGACGGCCCGGTGGTCGATGCGCTGGAGCGCGAAGGCAAGCTGGTGCATCTGAAGCGTTTCGAGCACAGCTATCCGCATTGCTGGCGCACCAAGACCCCGCTGATCTACCGCGCCACGCCACAGTGGTTCGTGTCGATGGACGCCAGGGGACTCAAGGCCCAGGCGCTGGACGCCATCAAGGGCGTCAGCTGGTTCCCGGAATGGGGCCAGAACCGCATCGAGGCGATGGTCGAGCAGAGCCCGGACTGGTGCGTCTCGCGCCAGCGTACCTGGGGCGTGCCGATTACCGTATTCACTCACAAGCAGACCGGCGAGCTGCACCCGCGTACCGCCGAGCTGATCGAGCAGGTTGCCCGGGAGATCGAGAAGGGTGGCATCGATGCCTGGTTCGAGCTGAGCGCCGAGTCGCTGCTGGGCGATGAAGCCGCCGATTACGACAAGGTCACCGACACTCTGGACGTCTGGTTCGACTCCGGCGTCACTCATCACGC
Source organism: Marinobacterium nitratireducens (assembly GCF_014645375.1). Taxonomy (GTDB): domain Bacteria; phylum Pseudomonadota; class Gammaproteobacteria; order Pseudomonadales; family Balneatricaceae; genus Marinobacterium_A; species Marinobacterium_A nitratireducens. Next base: position 33,219 of record NZ_BMLT01000016.1, on the reverse strand, counting down.
GGTGCTGCGCCAGCGTGAAGAGCTGCGTTTCCCCGCCGACCTCTACCTCGAGGGTTCGGACCAGCACCGCGGCTGGTTCCAGTCGTCGCTCAAGACCTCGATCGCGATCAACGGCTGCGCGCCCTACAAGCAGGTGCTGACCCACGGCTTCACCGTCGACGAGAAGGGCTACAAGATGTCCAAGTCGCTCGGCAACGTCATCGCGCCGCAGGAGGTCACCGACTCGCTCGGCGCCGATATCCTGCGCCTCTGGGTTGCCGCGACCGACTACTCCGGCGAGATGGCGGTATCCAAGCAGATCCTGCAGCGCACCGCCGACAGCTATCGCCGCATCCGCAACACCGCGCGCTTCCTGCTGGCCAACCTCAACGGCTTCGAACCTGAGCGCGATGCCGTGGCGCCGGCGGACATGCTGGCGCTGGACCGCTGGGCAGTCGATGCGGCCTACCAGCTGCAGCAGAAGATCGCCGCGGCCTACGACAGCTACCGCTTCCTCGAAGTCTATCAGCAGGTACACCACTTCTGCGTGCAGGAGCTGGGCGGTTTCTACCTCGACATCATCAAGGACCGCCAGTACACCACCCAGGCCGACAGCCTGGCGCGTCGCTCCTGCCAGACCGCGCTCTACCATATCGCCGAAGCGCTGACCCGCTGGGTCGCACCGATCCTGAGCTTCACCGCCGAGGAGATCTACGAAGTGCTGCCGGGCGAGCGCAAGGAAAGCGTCTTCCTGAGCACCTGGTACGAAGGGCTGTTCGAGCTGGCGGCGGACGACGCCTTTGGTCGCGAGTTCTGGAACCGTGTGCTGGACGTCAAGACCGCGGTCAACAAGTGCCTCGAGGATGCCCGCAACGAGAAGCTGGTGAAGGCATCGCTGGCATCCGTCGTCACCCTCTACGTCGACGACAGCCTGAAGGCGGACCTTGAGCGCCTCGGCGACGAGCTGCGCTTCGTGCTGCTGACCTCCAAAGCGGAGCTGGCGCCGATGGCCGATGCCGCGGACGCGCGTGACACCGATGTGACCGGGCTCAAGGTCGCCGTGGCGGCCTCGGAAGAGGCCAAGTGCGGTCGCTGCTGGCACCATCGTGCCGATGTTGGCCAGAACGAGGCGCATCCGGAACTCTGCGGTCGCTGCGTCGACAACGTCGAAGGCGATGGCGAAGTACGCCACTTTGCCTGATCAACGAGCGGGGCTGATGACCGAACTGCACCGTACCGACGCCCGTATCCGTCAGCCGGACCGGCCGGGGTCTTCCCTGGTCTGGCTCTGGCTGTCGGCGCTGGTGCTGATCCTGGATCAGGCCAGCAAGTGGCTCGCCGAGCACTACCTGGAATACGCCGACCCGCACCGCCTGCTGCCGGTGTTCGACCTCACGCTGCTGTACAACCGCGGCGCGGCCTTCAGCTTCCTGGCGGAAGCCGGGGGCTGGCAGCGCTGGCTGTTCGCGCTGGTGGCGCTGGTGGTCAGCGTCGCGCTGGTGATCTGGATGAAGCGCACCTCGCGCGTACACTGGTGGCTCGGTATGGGCCTGTCGCTGCTGCTCGGCGGGGCACTGGGCAACCTCTACGACCGGGTCGTGCTCGGCCATGTCGTCGACTTCATCTCGCTGCACTGGGGGCCCTACTACTTCCCGGCCTTCAACCTGGCGGACAGCGCCATCACCGTCGGCGCCGCGCTGCTGATCATCGATATGCTGTTCTTCGAGAAACGGCGCCGCCCCCAACCCACGGATTAAGGCAAGTATGACTGATCAGACCATCGGTCCCGGCAAGACCGTGACCCTGCATTTCGCCATCCGCCTCGAAGACGGCCAGCTGGTCGATTCCAACTTCGACGCTCAACCCGCCACCTTCACCGTCGGCGACGGCAACCTGCTCGAAGGCTTCGAGCAGTCGCTGTTCGGCCTGGCGCCGGGCACCGAGGAAACCCTGACCATCAGCCCGGAAAAGGGCTTCGGCCAGCACAACCCGGCCAACATCCAGCGCATGCCGCGCAGCCAGTTCAAGGACATGGACCTCGAGCCCGGCCTCGTCGTCAGCTTCCAGGAACCCGGCGGCGAGCTGCCGGGCATCGTCAGCTCCTTCGATGACCAGGTCGTCTACGTCGACTTCAACCACCCGCTGGCGGGGAAGACGCTGCTCTTCGACGTGAAAATTTTGCGGGTTGAGTGATGGGAAACTGAAAAACGCTGCCGATGGCAGCGTTTTTCGTTGCAAGCTGTGGTGGCACTCGTAGGAGCGGCGCCTCGCCGCGAACTGTTCTGCTGCGGCTGTTTAGCGTTTCCAACAAGACGCATCTGTTCCAAAGTCATTGCTTTGGTTGAGGGTTAAAACGGTACAAGGGGTATCATTAACTTGGTCGGTACCTGCTTTGGCTGTGGCTCTCACCTCGTAAGCGGAGCTCGTCGCGACAGGGATGGTGTAGTTGTAGAAGTTATCGGAGGTCGTGATTCCGAGACCCGCTGACGCCAATTCCCCTACTGTGCCATAATCGTTGTTGTACGCCCGATAACGCTCCTGTGCGATCTGGGCCGCCAGCAGGTGGGATTGTGCGTCCGCTCTGCGTCCCTTGCGCACGTAGTCCATGTAGGCCGGATAGGCGAACATGGCAATGATCGCTATCACGACCACGACGATCATCAACTCGATCAATGTAAAACCGCGAGCGGAAGAGTTCACTATAGTTCCCTCGAATTGCTATCCTTAGTGTTGCAGTATGCTAACACTCTAGCAGAAGGAATTGACAAGGCCATGGCGTGTGATTTTTCGGGGCGGGGTGCTGTGAAACTCAGGCGCCAGATGGGCGTGACGCTAATCGAGTTGCTCGTCGCGCTTGCTGTGCTGGCGGTCTTCGTCACGATTGGTATTCCGACCTTCAACGCCATCTTCGAAAAGAAGCGCCTTTCGGGAGCCGCGCAGGCGCTTTATGCCGACCTGCAGTTTGCGCGTGCCCAGGCGATCAAGTCGAATAAGGATATTGCGGTTAATTTTAGGGAAACTACTCCCACAATTCCTTGGTGCTATGGCATTACCGATACAGAGCCATTTTCCGACTGTGACTGTGTTGCCAGTGCCGCCAGTTGCATGGTGGAGGGTATCCAGAGGGTCGTGTCCGTCGATGAATTCCCGAATGTAAGCCTGGATGAGAACTTTTCCAGTAGCACGGTTGAATTTGACCCTGTGAGAGGAGGGCTGAAGGCCGGGGTGACCAACGGTACAGCAAGTTTTGAAGATACGGATGGCAGGAAAATCAATGTAGTGCTGTCGCCGAGTGGCAGAGCCCGGCTTTGCTCTCCGACCGGCTATGCGGGGTACGAGTCATGCTGATGCGGCAGAGAGGTATCTCGCTTATTGAGCTGATGATCGCGATGGTGCTTGGGTTACTAATCGCGGCGGTGGTTATCAGCATGTACGGCACCACCATAGCCAGTACTCAGCAGGCGATGACTACGATTCGGCTCAACCAGGAACTGCGGATTGCCATGGATACGATCGTCCGGGACATCCGCCGTGCTGGCTATTCGACGGTGGATGCTGTCTCTGACAATCCGTATCGGGATTTGGTGCGAGTAACAAGCAGTGCCACAGGCCCGCTCGCGGTGTTTCTGAACGACAGCACGGCGTTGGCGGATACGGATACCCAGGGTAGTTGTATTCTGCTGGGCTACGAGTCGACTTTCGATACCGCCAGCGGAGGTGAGCGCATAGCCGGTTTTCGCCATGATACGACTGATAACACCATCGAAGCGATGTGGGGCGTGATCGCCTCTGCATCCCAGCCGGCAACGGTCTGTAACGGGTTCGGTAGTTGGTATAACCTCCTTGACGAGAATACCGTAAGCGCCAGCGTCAGTTTTATTCTTCGCGATGATGCGGTTGCCTATACGCCTGTATCGGTTGCTTCCTTCGCCCAGGGAACGGTCAAATCTATCCGTGTCGCCATATCTGCTGACTCACTTATTGATCCTAATATAAGCGCCGAACTGGTTGAAGATGTGCGTATTCGAGGTGATCTATGAGAACTTCTATTGGGCTGCTGTCTTCAATCGGTTGCTCACAGCTTGAATATAGGCAACGGGGGGCGGCGACGTTATTCGTCACGGTTATCATTTTGGCGCTCCTTCTTGTTATCGCTGTAGTTTCAGCAAAGATAGGAATGTTCGAACTTAAAACCTCAGCGAATACCAACCGGGCCAAAGAGGCGTTGCATGCGGCAAATGGCGCGCTTGACTATGGCGTTCAACGATACCTGCTAGATGAGGCTTGGGCAGGCTCGGAAACTTTTCAGATTAATGGCGCTTCGGTATCTGTTTCGGCTACGACTTCATCGGGATTCGCCAGTGTTGTTGCAGAGGGTGAGTCGTTGGATGGAACTGGACATGCGAAAGTCCGGGAGCAATACGGCTCTGTACCAGTTTTCGATCCGGGTAAAATTCCTCCGGTAATGGCTAATGGGACGTTTGATCCAAATGGAAACTTTACAATAATAGGTAATCCGAACGGCGCCGGTGATCCCAATAATCCAAATAATAATACCTACCTTTCAGCGTGGACCGCGGATACGCCTGTGGCCGGTGGTACCGGAAGTTGGCAAACATGCAATGTGACAGAGTACCTTAACTCCAAGGCCACAAATGCTGCGAGTGCCTATTCTTATTATGGCGGTGGCGAGTTTATAGCCTGTGAGAGTTGCAGTTGTACAGCAGCTGTTGCTGAGTGTACGGGGGATGAATTTAGAACGTATCTCCAGTGCGATGATATTATTGAAGGGAATACGACGGATACCTTTGCAAATACATTTAACCTGCTGGATGTCGATGGAAACCCTGACCCAGGCGCATGGCAAAGAATTAAGAGCTACGCCGAACCCATGACTTGTGCGCAAATTGATGGCGCCGATGTCGGTGCTATCTTCTATGGTGGGGCTAGAGATGGTGATTTTCCCATTATCTGGGTTGATGGAGATTGCACAATCAATGGAGGAACCATCGCCAGCTATGATGAACCCGTAATCGTAGTAATTCACGGAGACGTTACGCTTAGCGGTAACTTTAGATTATGGGGCATCGTTTTTGCGTTTTCGGATATCTACACTGAAACGTGGGGAGATCCCCATCCGAATGACTCTCCATCGACTGTCTTGAGTGTCAACGGTACCGGCGTTGTTTATGGTAGCCTCCTGACGAACGGAGATGTAGACCTGGGGGCTGGCACCTATACTCTCTACTACTCAAAAAGCGTATTGGACAATATCGGGGCAGGTACTAGTGTGCTGGAAATTGCCCGAAAGCAGGGCAGTTGGTCGGACTTCGATAATTGAGGATCTTTGTTATGAACTTTAAGGATAAAAAGGTCCGTGGCTTTACACTGATCGAAGTGCTTATTTCTCTTGTTGTCGCGGTTGTAGGTATTGTGGCTGTACTTCAGCTTCAGGGTGTATTTCTTGGGGTTTCTTCAGAGTCTCAGAAACGTGCTGCCGCTACAGCACTGGCAGAACGTGAAATAGAAGCTCTTCGAAATTTCAAGGACCTTGAAGACTATAAACTCATCGGGGTTGTACCAGCGGCATCAGCTTCCACAGTCTCCTATGAAAATTTTGACTTTAGCGTTTGGCGAGACGTAACGGCCTACAATGTTGTCAGTGGAGGGGTTAGTGCAGTTTCTGATGCGACAGCCTCATTGTCGGACTATAAGGAAGTTATCTTGTTTGTTTCGTGGGATACGGCAGATAAGCCTATCGAATTGGCATCCATTATAGGGGCTGTAAACCCAGGGGTTCCTGCGTTGCCGGATACCGCTTATGGTGGTTCAATCCCAAGACGGATTCACAATCCGGGCCTAGCGCCTGATGTTATTTCTGTTGATGTTGGGGATGGTAAGAAAAAAGAGACTTCAAAGCCACTGCCGACGGTCTACCAGCAGGGTCAGACTGGTGATAGTACCGTTGTGACTTTTGAAGTGGTTACCTACGACTCGGACCTTAAAACCGAGCGTATAGACGACTTTTTGACGGTAAGCTGTGTCTGCAAATTGGTTACTAATGGTTCTGGGTTGCCGCCTGCAGAGGTGGTCTATAATTCGAGTTCTCAGAAGCTGGAAGATGATTATCCACTACCGCAGTCCGGCTTGGTATCGAAAGCTTCCGGTATAGTTGATACGGACTATGATTCGAGCCAGCCGAATATCTGTATCGACTGTTGCCGAGATCATCATGACTCTAGCTCTGTCGATACCAAATACCGTTGGTACTGGCCAGATAATGCAACCTACTTTAACGGATCTGGTGATCACAAGCATTACTGGAGCGAAGATGGCGTATCATTTGCGTTAGCATCGACTAATAACGCTAGATATCGAGAAGTATGCCGGTTCAAGCGGATGGACGGCATATACCGCCTGATGAAGGATTGGAAACTGATGGACCTTACAGTTATGCCATCTAGCTATCTGGCATCAGGGGCTTTGGGTAATGCTGCTTATAGCCAGTATGTGGTGGATTATGTCGAACAATTGGTCGATGCAGGAAATTTGACAGATGCGTCAGCAGTATCGTTGGCCAAGCCGAGCGGTAGGGATCTTACGGGTACCGCCTCTGTTGCAGTAGGTTCCAGTACCCAGGTTCAGGCTCGAGGGATTTTTGTTGATGATCTGCCATGGTCAAGCGATACGACATTGTCGGCTCTATCCTTCATCCAGTCGCTAAAAACAGCATCGGCGGCTTGGTTGGATAAAGTGCCTTTTTATGAAATCAACCTGGCATTGCTATCTAATTGGCATCCTTCAGATGCGACTATTGCTACAGTGGAAAACGATCCAGTTACGACGATCACAAATCCAAACCTTAATTACTATGGTGTCTATTTTCGCGGCTTAACAACTGGTGTCAGCATGGGGGTAACCAGTATTGAGGCTGAATCGCTTATCACCAATACAGGGGTGGTTGGGCATAGAAGAGCGGATGTCAGCAACCCTATCGACCCGAATGGTGTGAGTATGGCAACAGATCCTATTTTTGAAACGGATGGTGCTGGAAACTACACTAATACATTAAGTGATTCCATTCAGGTAGAAGTGACTGATAACGTTTCTGGTTTGACTAATATATCTGGCACATTTGCGTGTATACGCGCCGACAATAGTGCTTGCGGTGGTTCAAATAAGGCAAATCTTAGTTTGGTATTCATAAGTAAGAACACTGGTGGTAATTGTACAATTACCGGTAGTGGGAATATCGATAATTTCACATGGGAGTGTAATGATATTTCGGAGGCTGGCTATGCGACTGTATTTAGTACTGCGTCTTATGAGTTTTCGTTAAGCGAGGCGTCACTTGCGACGAGTTCGGTGCAGATACCTGCGACTACAACTCCTCCGATATCGATACTGATAGTGGTACCTTGATACTCCATATGACGAGGCCCATCAAACTCATAACTTGATGGGTCTCGTTTTCCTGATCTGAGTCGACTAGCATCCTCCCCGCCAACCCGTCAAAATACCCCTAACACTTAGCCGGTCGGAAGGGGAGCAATGTCGGATTTTCTGGTAGTAGGCGGCGGCGTGATCGGGATGCTGACGGCGCGGGAGCTTGCGCAGTCGGGGGCTTCGGTCACGCTGGTGGAGCGCGGGCTCTGTGCCCGGGAGTCGACCTGGGCCGGGGGCGGGATCGTATCGCCGCTCTATCCCTGGCGCTATAAAGAGCCGGTAACCCAGCTGGCGACCTGGTCGCAGTCGAGCTATATCCATCTGTCGCAGGACCTGTTCGAGGAAACCGGGATCGATCCGGAGCTGCGTCAGAAGGGCATGTTCATGGTGTCGGTCGACGACGAGGCCGAGGCGCTTGAATGGGCCGCACGCTTTCGCCGGCCGATGCTGCAGGTCGATGCCGAATTTCTCTATCGCAAGGAGCCGCATCTGCGCCCGGGGCATGAACGCTCGCTCTGGATGCCGGAGGTGGCGAGTATTCGCAATCCGCGTCTCGGCCAGGCGCTGCGCCGCAGCCTCGAACTGAACCCCCGTATTGAACTGATCGAGCAGGCCGGTAGCGCCGAGCTACTGCTGGATGGCGAGCAGGTCGTCGGTGTGCGTACCGACAAAGGCGAGTTCCGGGCCGGGCAGACTGTGCTGGCCGCTGGTGCCTGGACGGGGGAGCTGCTGGCGCCGCTCGGGCTCGAGCTGCCGGTGGAGCCGGTGAAAGGTCAGATGATGCTGTTCAAAGCGCCGGTCGGGCTGGTTAACCGGGTGGTGCTGTTGGGCGGGCGTTACCTGATCCCGCGCAACGATGGCCGGGTGCTGGTCGGCAGTACCCTGGAGCGGGTCGGCTTCGACAAGCAGGCCACGGAGGATGCTCGGGATTCGCTCTATCGCACCGCAATCGATATACTGCCGCAACTGGCGGATTATCCCGTCGAGCATCACTGGGCGGGGCTGCGTCCCGGCTCGCCCGAAGGCATCCCCTTTATCGGTGCGGTGCCCGGTTATCGCGGGCTGCATGTCAACGCCGGTCAGTACCGCAACGGTCTTGTGCTGGCCCCGGCGTCGACGCGGCTGATGGCGGACCTGCTGCTCGACCGGACGCCGATCATCGATCCCGAGCCTTACCGCCTGTCCGGTCGGCTGGCACTGAACTGACAAGAGCTTTTCGCATCCATGAGCACTTCCATTCGGGTCATGATGGCCCAGATCAATACCCTGGTGGGTGACATTCCGGGCAATACCCAGCGCGTGATCGACGTTGCCCTGGAAGCCCGCAATCGCCACCGCGCCGACGCGGTATTGTTTCCCGAGCTGACGCTCTCCGGCTACCCGCCGGAAGACCTGCTGCTGCGTCCGAGTATCCGCAACCGCATCGACTCGGCGATCAGAAGAATCTGCGAGGAAGTGCGTGATATTCACGTCGTGGTGGGCTATCCGCGCTACCGCGATGGCGGGCTCTACAATATGGCAGGCGTGATCTACAACGGTGAGGTGATTGCCGAGTACGCCAAGCAGTGCCTGCCGAACTACCAGGTATTCGACGAGATGCGCTACTTCGTCGCCGGTGACAAGCCCTGTGTGTTCGAGCTCAAGGGCGTGCCGTTGGCGCTGACCGTCTGCGAGGACCTCTGGCACAGCGGACCGGCGCTGCAGGTGGCCGAACAGAATGCCCGGCTGATGCTGAACCTCAACGCCTCTCCGTTCCATATCGACAAGTCCCGTCAGCGGCTGCAGCTGCTGAGCGAGCGTGCGCGCCAGGCTAACTGCCCGATCCTCTATCTGAACCAGGTTGGCGGTCAGGATGAGCTGATTTTCGACGGCGGCTCCAAGGTAATCGCCGCCGACGGTACCCATATCTTTCAGGGGCGCTTTTTCGAAGAGGATTTCTACCTCGTCGACTACAGCGACGAGGATCAGAGCCTGAGCGTGCCGGGAGAGGAGTTCACGCCCTTCCCGACGGTGGAGCAGAGCACCTACGAGGCGCTGGTGCTCGGCGTGCGCGATTACGTCAACAAGAACGGTTTCAAGGGTGTGGTGCTGGGGCTCTCCGGCGGCATCGACTCGGCGGTGACGCTGGCGGTGGCGGTCGACGCCCTCGGCCCCGATCGGGTCGAAGCGGTGATGATGCCCTTCCGTTACACCTCGTCGATGAGCCTCGAGGACGCCGAGGCCGAGGCCGACACCCTGGGCGTGCGATACAGCGTGATTTCGATCGAGCCGATGTTCGAGGCCTTCATGACGCAGCTCGAGGACGAGTTCAGCGGCATGGCCAAGGACACCACCGAGGAGAACCTGCAGGCCCGTTGCCGCGGCGTGCTGCTGATGGCGATTTCCAACAAGAAGGGCTATCTGGTATTGACCACCGGCAACAAGAGCGAGATGGCGGTGGGCTATTCGACGCTTTACGGCGACATGGCCGGCGGTTTCGATGTGCTGAAGGATGTACCCAAGACGCTGGTCTATCGCATCGCCGAGTACCGCAACGGTCTGTCGCCGGCGATTCCGCAGCGCGTGATCGACCGCCCGCCGTCGGCGGAGCTGGCGCCGGATCAGAAGGACCAGGACAGCCTGCCGGATTACGATGTGCTGGACCGAATTCTCGAGCTTTATATCGAACGCGATTACAGCGCCCACGCCATCATTGCCGAAGGCTTCGACGAGGCGGTGGTGAACCGCGTGATCCGCCTGGTGGACATCAACGAGTACAAGCGCCGTCAGGCGCCGGTGGGCGTGCGTATCACCCAGCGCGGTTTCGGTCGCGACCGTCGTTACCCGATTACTTCCGGCTGGAAGGCGGGCGACTGATCGCGGTCTGGCGATATCCCATAACAATAAAGGCACCGGAAGGCGCCTTTATTGTTTGCGGTGTTATGGAAGGATAGTTTTTTGGTAGGAGCCCACTCCGTGGGCGAATCGTTTTCGTTTCAGCAGGTGATCATTCGCTCGCGGAGCGAGCTCCTACGTTTTCAATGTTCCCGCCATTCAAGGCGGTCACTCGGCCCGCTCGGGCGCCGGTACTTCGCCTTCGTCACCGAACAGGCCGAAGGTCGCGGTCTCGAGAAGCGAGGCTTCGCGCTTGCGGCTGGATTTGTACTCGAAGTCCGGGAAGTTGGCCTTGAGGATTTCCTGTGCGTTGGCGGCCAGGTCGGTCATGCCTAGTTCGGTGTAGGCATCCGCCATGATGGCCAGCGCGGTCGGCACGGCAGGGGTTTCCTGCAGGTTTTCGACCACGTAGCGGCCGCGGTTGGCGGCGGCGACGTAGGCGCCTCGCTTCATGTAGTAGTTGGCAACGTGCACCTCGTACTGTGCCAGCCGGTTCTTCAGGTACTGCATGCGCTTGAGCGAGTCCGGCGCGTACTGGCTTTCGGGATAACGGTTGACCAGAGTCGAAAAGCTTTCGAACGATTCCAGCGCGGCGCCCGGGTCACGCTTGCTCTCGTCGATAGGGAAGAAGCGGGCGGTCAGCGAGCGGTCCTCCTCGAACGAGGTCAGGCCCTTGAGATAGTAGGCGTAATCGATGTTCTCATGGTTCGGGTGCAGGCGGACGAAGCGGTCGGCGGCGGCGCGGGCGGCTTCCGGCTCGTAGTTGCGGTAGTAGGCGTAGATCAGCTCGAGCTGCGCCTGCTCGGAGAAGCGACCGAAGGGGTAGCGGGCCTCCAGCAGCTGAAGCTTCTCGACGGCCAGGGTAAAGTTGCCGGCATCCAGCGCGCTCAGCGCCTCGGAGTAGAGCTGCTGTTCCGGGATATCCGGCTCTTCCTCTTTATCGCCGCCGAACATGGAGCAGGCGGACAGCATGGAAAACAGTGTCAGGATGCCGATGACTTTGACAAAACGCATGTTGATGAGTCCCGATTGCCTACAGCGATACTTAAGTCCGTCCATGGGAGAGGCTCCCTTGCCGGTTTCGGTTATACTGGGCGAGTTAATCCAAAAGTCCGGCTTATTTAAACACAACCGGAACCCAAGCCAAAACATCCTGCTGAATAACATATCCCCGATGTCAGAACAGAAACCTGAACAGGTTCAACTCGAGGCACGCGTATCCGACGAGCAGGTCGGCATGCGACTCGACCAGGCGATTGCACAACTATTTCCCGACTACTCGCGCTCCCGCCTGCAGGGCTGGATCAAGGACGGCTGCGTGAGCGTCGACGGCGAGCAGAAACGCCCCCGCGACAAGCTGCTGGGGGGCGAGCTGATTCGCGTCGAAGCCGAGCTCGAACGGATCGAGGGTCACAAGGCGCAGGATATCCCGCTGGATATCGTCTACGAGGACGAGGATATTCTGGTACTGAACAAGCCCGCCGGGCTGGTGGTGCATCCCGCGGCCGGTCATGCCGACGGCACCCTGCTCAATGCCCTGCTGCATCACAGCCCCGAGATCGCCCAGGTGCCCCGCGCCGGTATCGTGCACCGACTCGATATGGATACCACCGGCCTGATGGTGGTGGCCAAGACGATCCAGGCCCAGACCGAGCTCGTTGGCCAATTGCAGGAGCGCTCGATGGGGCGCGAGTACGAGGCGGTGGTGCAGGGTGTTATGACCGGCGGCGGCATGGTCGACGAGCCGATGGGCCGGCACAACCGCAATCGTCAGAAGATGGCGGTGGTGGCGATCGGCAAGGAGGCGGTGACCCACTACCGCGTGCTGCACAGATACCGCGCCCATACCCATATCCGGCTCAAGCTCGAAACCGGCCGTACCCACCAGATCCGCGTGCACATGGCGCATATCAACTACCCGCTGGTCGGCGACCCGCTCTACGGCGGTCGCTTCCGCCTGCCCAAGGGTGTTGGCGAGTCACTGATAAAGGAGCTGCGGGGTTTCAACCGCCAGGCGCTGCACGCCAAGAAGCTCGAGCTCTGGCATCCGTCGACCGGCGAACTGATGTCCTGGGAAGTGGATCTGCCTGGCGATATGCAGCAATTGCTTGCAGCGCTGCAGCGTGACCTGCGCGAAGAAGAGGACCTATGGAACTGATCGTTCCGGACTGGCCGCTGTCGTCGCGGGTCGGTGCCTGCGTCTCGACGCGTGACGGCGGTGTCAGCGAGGGTGTTTTCAGCGGCCTCAACCTGGGCGACCACGTCGGTGACGATCCTCTTAAGGTGGCCGAGAACCGGCGCCGACTGATCGCGGAACTGGGGCTAGAGTATCCGGCGCAGTGGCTGCGTCAGGTGCACGGCACCGGCGTGGTCGAGTCGCGGGACGATGGCGAGGTCAGGGAGGCCGACGGTTGCTGGAGCGACCGTCCCCGGCAGGCCTGCATCGTGATGACCGCGGATTGTCTGCCGGTATTCTTCAGCGACGGCGACCGGGTGGCCGTCGCCCATGCGGGCTGGCGCGGCCTGGTGGTCGGCGTGCTGGAGCGTACGCTGGCGGTGTTCGCCGAGCCTGCCCGGGTGCACTGCTGGCTGGGGCCGGCGATCGGCCCGTCGGCATTCGAGGTCGGCGACGAGGTGAGGGCCGCGTTCTGCGCCGCACAACCCGGGGCCGCCGGTGCTTTCGTGGCCCGTGCGGATCATCCGGGCAAGTGGTTCGCCGACCTTTACCGGCTGGCCCGCCAGCGTCTCGAACTGGCAGGCGTGGCGTCCGTCGGTGGCGGCAATTTCTGCACCTTCAGCGATCCGCAGCGTTTCTATTCCTATCGCCGCGACGGTGAAACCGGCCGCATGGCCAGTGTGATCTGGCTGAAGTGAACGTGGGAGCGGCGTACCCAAACTTACGGGCACTTCCCCGCCGCGAACGGATCCGGCTGGGTGCCGCACCGGTTCGCCCACGGAGTGGGCTCTACAAGAAGCCGTACGGCGCCTAGCTTGTGTAGGAGCTCGCTCCGCGAGCGAATAACCGCCATGCCGGAACAATTCGCCGCGGGGCGCGGCTCCTACGATCTTCCTTACCCCTTACCCCTTACCGGTGCGCTTCGCTGGCATTTGCTCCTGCAATGCCAGGCTTCCCGCCATCCATGGCGGTTGCTTCGCTCTGCAGCACCCTACCCACTCACCACTTGCTCATACAGCTTTTTTCGACCAATATACTGTATATATGTACAGTAACTCGGGAGGCTGGCGATGAGTCTGGATCAGTTAATGCAACAGGGCGCTGTCTGGCGCGGGCGTGAGGCGGTGAGCGAGGCGTCGGCGGCGACCCTGTCGAGTGGTCATGCGCAGCTGGATCAGTGGCTGCCCGGCGGCGGCTGGCAGTCGGGCAACCTGGTCGAGGTGCTCTACGACACCGAAGGCTGCGGTGAACTGCGACTGTTGCTGCCGTTGCTGGCGGCGGCGCCGAAGGACCGCTGGATTCTCTGGGTGGATCCGCCCCATATCCCTTACGCGCCGGCGCTGAAAGCCGCCGGGGTGCCGCTGGAACGGCTGCTGCTGGTGCGCAGCACCAGCCGTCGTGACCGTCTGTGGTGCCTCGAGCAGGGGCTGAAAAGCGGCTGTTGCGCCGCGGTGCTGGGCTGGCTGCCGGGTGGCGAGGCTAAGGCGCTGCGGCGTCTGCAGCTGGCCGCCAGCGAAGGCGGGGGGCTGGGATTCGTCTTTCGCCCCGGCGCCTGCCGCGACCAGAGCTCGCCGGCCCCGTACCGGCTGCTGCTGGAGCCCGAGCAGGACGGCGTGAGCGCAGGTATTTCGGTGCTCAAGCGCAAGGGCGCCTGGCCGCTGTCGCGCCAGGTGCTGTCGCTTGAGGGGGCGGCCGCCGACTCCAGGCCGGCAGCCAGCGCCCGTCCGCGACTGCGACTGGTCGGCGAGTCCGCTAACAGGCCCCGTCTGATCAGGAACTCATCGGGGGCCGTTCGCAGGTTCCGATGAAGGGGCTCTGGCTCTATCTGCACTTTCCACTGCTGCCACTGGAAATGCGAAGCGAAGGCCGCCGGGCGCCGCTGGCGTTGCTGGATGAGCGCGGTGCCCGCGTCCGGCTCTGCAACGTGGAAGCTGCGGAGCAGGGGGTGCAGCCGCAGATGGCGGTGGCGACGGCGCTCAGCCTGGTGCCGGAACTGGAGCTGCTGACCCCGCAGCCGGCACAGGAGCCGCGCTATCTCGAAGGGCTGGCGCTCTGGAGCGGCCGCTTCAGCGCCCGTGTCAGCCTGCAGCCGCCCCTGGGCCTGTTGCTGGAGATCGCTTCCATGCTGCGCTATTTCAGGGGGCTGGAGACACTGTGGCAGGAGCTGACGACACAACTGGAGCAGCTGCAGCTGAGTGCTTGCATCGCCACCGGCCAGACGCCGCTGGCGGCGCGGCTGCTGGCGCTGGATGGCGGCTTTCGTGCCTGCGATCCTGAGCAGTACCGGGCTCGCCTCGGGCAGGTGCCAACCGAGCGCCTGGGGCTGGACGAGCGGCTGCAGTCGCGCTTGCGCGGGCTGGGGCTGCAGCGGCTGGAGCAGCTGCTGGCGCTGCCGTCTGCGGAGCTGGCGCATCGTCTGGGGCCGGAGCTGACTGCCTGCCTCGACCGGCTGACCGGTCGGCTGCCGGACCCGCCGCGCTACTTCGAGCCGCCCGAGGTCTTTTGCGGCGAGCTGCCGCTGGCGTACGAGGTTGAACAGACGCTGGCGCTGCTGTTTCCGTTGCGGCGGCTCCTGGCTCAGCTGGAGGGTTTTCTGCGTGCCCGGCACTGGCGTGCCCTGGAGCTGCAACTGGAGCTTACGCAGCAGGAGCGGAACCAGCGCCTGTCGGTCGGACATGCGGCCGGCGAGCAGTGCGCCGAGGTCTGGCTCGAGCTGTGCCGGCTGCGCTTCGAACGACTGACACTGGAGCAGCCGGTGATCGGCCTGCGGCTGGAGGCGACGCAATTCCGGGACCTGGAACGGGGGCGGGAGGATCTGTTCAGCATTGCGCCTCGGGAAGATACGCCGGCACGGCTGCTGAGTCGGCTGCAGACGCGCCTTGGCAGCGATGCGCTGTGCCGGCTGGAGCCCTGCGCCGACTATCGGCCGGAGCGCGGCTGGCGCCGGGCGCCGCTGCAGGGGCGGCTGTCGTCCGCCGCCCTGCAGCCGGGTGCGCGTCCCGGCTGGTTGCTGGAGATACCGCAGCGACTGCCGTCCAGGCAGGTCGGCAGCGCCATCGAGCTGCTGCAGGGGCCGGAACGCATTGTCAGTGGCTGGTGGGACAGCGCTCCGGTGCGCCGCGACTACTATATCGGCCGCTGGCCCGACGGGCGCCGCGGCTGGCTTTACCGCGAGGCGGGCGGAGACTGGTATCTGCACGGCTGGTTCGGGTAGGTGGTTTGGAGGGGGGCTTCAGCGGCACGTTTCGCTGCGCTCAAGGTGCCCTACAAGGATGGGCAAACGTAGGGCATCCCTGAGCGGAGCGAAGCGTGCCATTGCTTGGGAAACATACCTTATGCAAACCGACTACGCCGAACTGCACTGTCTCAGCAACTTCAGCTTCCTGCGCGGGGCCTCCCACCCTGAAGAGCTGGTCGCGCGCGCGGCGGAGCTGGGCTATCGAGCCCTGGCGCTGACCGACGAGTGCTCGGTGGCCGGTGTCGTGCGCGCCTGGGAAGCCTGCCGCGAGCACGGGCTGAAGCTGATCGTCGGCGCCGAGTTCCGTTTCGGCGACGAGCGGCTGGTGGTGCTGGCCGCCAGCCGGCGGGGCTATGCCCGTCTCTGTGCGCTCATCACCCTGGGGCGGCGGCGGGCGGAAAAAGGCCGGTACCGGCTCGACTGGGCCGACATCGACGACCTGGAAGACTGTCTGTTGCTATACCGGCCGGGGGACGATCCGGCGCAGGCCCGTCGCCGGGCCCGGGCGCTTGGCGAGCGTTTCGCCGGCCGGTTCTGGCTGTTGCTGGAGCGGCTGCTGGGGGCCGGCGATGCCGAGCGCTTTGCTTTACAAAGGGGGCTGGCCGAAGAGCTGGGGATACCGGCCGTCTGCGGCAATGCGGTATTGATGCACCATCCGTCGCGGCAGCGGCTGCAGGACGTGCTGACGGCCATTCGCTGTGGCGTGCCGGTGCCGGATGCGGGCTATCGCCTGGAGGCTAATGCCGAACGGCACCTGCGCTCGCAGCAGAAGCTGCAGAGACTCTATGGCGCCGAGCTGATGCGAGAAACAGTCCGCATTGCCGAGCGCTGCAATTTCGAGCTGGGCGAGCTGCGTTACGAATACCCGTCCGAGCTGGTACCGCCGGGTAGAAGCGCGGGTGACTGGCTGGCCGAGCGGGTGCGGGACGGAGAGCGGCGGCGCTTTCCCGACGGCACTCCGGAGGCGGTGCGCAAGCAGATCGAGCACGAGCTTAAGCTGATCGCCAGGCTGCGCTACGAACACTACTTCCTCACCATTGAGGATATCGTCCGTTTTGCCCGCGACCAGGGAATTCTGTGCCAGGGGCGGGGATCGGCCGCCAACTCGGTGGTCTGCTACTGCCTGCATATCACCGAGGTGGATCCGCGCGAGGTCAGCCTGCTGTTCGAGCGCTTTATCTCAGCAGAACGTAACGAGCCGCCGGATATCGACGTCGATTTCGAGCACGAACGGCGCGAAGAGGTGATCCAGTATATCTACCGGCGCTACGGTCGCGAACGGGCGGGGCTGGCGGCGACGGTGATCAGCTATCGGCTGCGCAGCGCACTGCGCGACGTCGGCAAGGCGCTGGGGCTGGACGGGGCCTACCTGGCCTGGCTGACCGGCAAACTGGATCGCCGCGCCGGGCGGGCCGCCTGGCTGGAGCAGCTGCGCGAGCTCGGCGGCGAGGCGCCGGCGCCCCGTTTCCAGCTGCTGCTGGAGCTGGTGGAGGAGATCCTCGGCTTCCCGCGTCACCTGTCGCAGCACGTCGGCGGTTTCGTGATCTCGGCAGGTCCGCTGTCGGAGCTGGTGCCGGTGGAAAACGCCGCGATGAAGGACCGCAGCCTGATCCAGTGGAACAAGGACGACCTCGAAAGCCTGGGGCTTTTGAAAGTGGACGTGCTGGCACTGGGCATGCTGACCGCCGTGCGCAAGACGCTGGCGCTGCTCGGCGAGCGCCGTGGCGAACCTTTTCGCATTCAGGACATCCCGCGGGAAGATCCGGCCGTCTACGAGATGCTGTCGCGGGCCGATAGCGTTGGTGTCTTTCAGGTGGAGTCCCGGGCGCAAATGAATATGCTGCCGCGCCTTCGGCCCCGCTGCTACTACGACCTGGTGATCGAGGTGGCGATCGTGCGGCCCGGGCCGATTCAGGGTGACATGGTGCACCCTTACCTGAAACGGCGCGATGGCCTCGAGGCGGTCAGCTATCCCAGCGACGAGGTACGGCAGGTGCTGGGGCGTACCCTGGGGGTGCCGATCTTCCAGGAACAGGTGATCAAGCTGGCGATGGTCGCCGCCGGCTTCACGGCCGGCGAAGCCGATCAGCTGCGTCGGGCGATGGCGGCCTGGCGTCGCAGCGGCAGTATCGCCCGTTACCAGCAGAAACTGGTCGCCGGGCTGCGGGAGCGGGGCTACAGCGCCGAATTCGCGGCGCGCATCTGTCGCCAGATCGAGGGCTTCGGCGAATACGGTTTCCCCGAATCACACGCCGCCAGCTTCGCGCTGCTGGTCTACGTCTCGGCCTGGCTCAAGTGCCACGAACCGGCGGCCTTCTGCTGCAGCCTGCTGAACAGCCAGCCGATGGGGTTCTACTCGCCGTCGCAGCTGGTGCAGGATGCGCAGCGTCACGGGGTGACGATACGGCCGGTAGACCTCAATGCCAGCGACTGGGACTGCACGCTCGAACCCGACGGAGCCCTGCGACTCGGCTTCAGACTGGTGAAAGGGCTTGCCCGGCAGGCCGCCGGCCGGCTGGTCGCACAGCGCCCGGCCCCAGGTTTCGTGTCACTGGCCGAGGCGCAGCGCAGTGTCCGGCTGGCGCGCAACGACTGGGATGCGCTGGCGGCGGCCGGCGCCCTCAACTCTCTCAGTGGCCATCGCTATCAGGCGCGCTGGGAGCTGCTGGCAGCGAATCCGGAGCTGGCGCTGGGGGAGGCCCGCGTTGCCGAGCCCGAAGCGGCCTGGCTGGACGCACCGGACGAGCAGTCGGATCTCGAGGAAGACTACCGCCATCTGGGGCTGAGCCTGGGGCGGCATCCACTGGCGCTGCTGCGGGAGCGGGGCATGCTCGGAGGCTGTCTGCGGGCGGATGAGCTGGAGCATTGCCGGCCCGGCCAGCTGGTGCGCGTCGCCGGGGTGGTGACCAACCGGCAGCGGCCGGGCACTGCTTCGGGCGTCACATTCGTGACACTCGAGGACGAGAGCGGTCAGGTCAACCTGATCGTCTGGCGCGATACCGCGAGGCTCCAGCGTCAGGCGCTGCTCGGTGCAAGGCTGTTGAAGGTGGCCGGGGTGCTGGAGCGCGAAGGGGCGGTGATTCACGTGGTGGCCGGGCGCCTGTCCGATATCAGCGACCAGTGGCGGGCGCTGTCGCTGCGTTCGCGGGATTTTCACTGACTCCCGGCACCACGGAACCCCGCCTGTAGGAGGAGCCTGCTCCGCGGGCGAACAATATCGGCACGGGGTTGTTCGCCCGGAGACCGGGCTCCTACAATTTTCCCGTCACCCGTCACCCGTCACCCGTCACCCGTCACCCGTCACCCGTCACCCGTCACCCGTCATGGCAGATTCACTTGACGTTCAGGGCGCAGGACGTCAAATTTGTGCAGTGCACAAAAATGCCGGAGGCATATCATGGTTGTGCGAAAGCTGAATCTGGCGCTGCAGGGCGGTGGTGCCCACGGCGCCTTTACCTGGGGCGTGCTGGATCGTCTGCTCGAGGAGCCGGATCTGTCATTCGAGGGTGTCAGCGGCACCAGTGCCGGCGCCATGAACGCGGTGGTGCTGGCAAGCGGCTGGCAGCAGGGCGGGCGCGAAGGGGCCCGCGAGCTGCTGGCGCGTTTCTGGGAGCAGGTGTCGCTGCACGCCTTGCCGGAGCCGCCGGCGGTACTCTCGACACAGGGGACGGCGCCGGCAATGGCGGGTTTGATGCTGAAGATCAGCCACTTTATATCGCCCTACGACATGAACCCGCTGGATATCAACCCATTGCGGGCCCTGGTGGAGCGGCTGGTCGACTTCGAACGGTTGCGGGCCGGCAGCCCCTTCCGCCTGTTCATCGCCGCCACCGACGTCCAGACCGGCAAGATACGGCTGTTTCGCGAAGGCGAACTGCATGCCGAACACCTGCTGGCGTCGGCCTGCCTGCCGAACCTGAATCAGGCGATCGAGGTGGACGGTCGCAGTTACTGGGATGGCGGCTTTTCCGGCAACCCTGCGGTCTACCCGCTGATCTTCGACTGCGACTGCCACGATGTGCTGGTGGTACTGCTGCAGCCGTTGCTGCGGGTCGGTACGCCGGCGTCGGCTGCGGCGATTCAGGAACGCATCAGCGAATTTGGCTTTCAGACCACCTTTCTGCGCGAGATGCGCGCCATCAGTCATATCAAGCAGGAGGTGAGTCAGCTGCCCATTTCTTTCAGCCTGTTCGAGCGTCGCATGCGTCGGCTGCGTATGCATCTGATCGAAACCGACGAGCTGCTGGCGACCCTGGGGCGTGCCACAAAATGCGATACCCGACTACACTTTCTCGAGTCGCTTCGAAATCGCGGCAGGCAAAGGGCCGATGACTGGCTGGCACGGCACTCGGATGCCATCGGTCGCAGGTCCAGTTGCGATATGGAGCTGTTTCTCTGAGGAAGGCATGATGCAAACGGCCAAAGAGCGCTCGGATCTGAAGCTGTTGCTGCTGCAGATCCGCACCGAGCGGAAGGTCCGCGAGGAGGAGCATCGCAGCTTCGCCAGCTACTGCGGACTGGCGCTGGAGCAGATCGAGGTGCTCAATGTCTTCGATACGCCGTCCTTTGCCGATAACGTCGCCGATGGCTACGATGCTCTGCTGGTGGGGGGCGCCAGTGAAGCCAATGTGCTGGAGCCAGAGCGCTACACCTTCGTCCACGACAGTCAGCGTTTGCTCCGGCGCGTGGTCGAAACCCGCCAGCCGACCTTCGCGTCCTGTTTCGGCTTCCAGCTGGTGGTGCTGGCGCTTGGCGGCAGGGTCGCGCACCGCGAAACGGGTTTCGAGATGGGCACCCTGCCGATCAGTCTGACACCTGATGCTGCCACGGATCCGCTGTTTCACGATACGCCGGATGGTTTCGCTGCGGTGTCCGTGCACCGGCAGTACACCGACCGCTTGCCGCCGGGCTGCAGGCTTCTGGCGTATACCGATCAGTGCCTGCATGCCATCCGGGTCGGAGACTGTCCGTTCTGGGCTTTCCAGTTCCATCCCGAAGTGGACAAGGCCACGCTGGTCGAGCGCCTGACGCACTACCGGGCCCACTATACCGACGGCGACGATCATCTCGGAAAGGTACTGGCGACGGCGCAGGAAACCCCGGAGTCCAACGGTTTGATGCGCAAGTTCGTCGACCGGGTGCTGCTTGGCGACAGCGTGCCTCTGCCCGCCAGCGGAGCCGTTGCTGCGGCGCACAAGCGGTGACAGCAGGGACACCGCGCCTGTAGAATGGTCGCCACTTTTTTCAGTGGTCAGCGATGGTAAATATGACGGACGAACATAATCAGCCCTGCGAAGACGATGTCAAGCCGCGTAGCCGGGGTATCTACCTGCTGCCGAACCTGTTCACCACCGGCGCGCTGTTTTCGGGTTTCTACGCCGTTGTCGCGGGTATGAACGGCAAGTTCGAGGCGGCGGCCATTGCGGTCTTCGTGGCGATGCTGTTCGACGGACTCGATGGCCGTGTGGCACGGATGACCAACACCAGCAGCGCCTTCGGCGCCGAGTACGACTCGCTGTCGGACATGGTGTCCTTCGGTGTGGCGCCGGCGTTGGTGGCCTTTACCTGGGCGCTCGACAACACCGGCAAGATCGGCTGGTTCGCCGCTTTCATCTACGTTGCCTGCGCAGCTCTGCGTCTGGCGCGCTTCAACACCCAGATCGGATCGGTGGACAAGAAGTACTTTATCGGCCTGCCGAGCCCGGCCGCTGCCGCCACTGTCGCCGGACTGGTCTGGGCCTGCACCGAATTCGAGGTGGTGCCGGAAGGCCCGCTGTCGTATGCGGTGGCGGGAATGGTGGCCCTGTGCGGTCTGCTGATGGTAAGCAATGTGCTGTATCACAGCTTCAAGGAGGTCGATTTCAAGGGCAAGGTGCCGTTCGTCATCCTGGCGGCTATCGTGCTTGTTGTCGGGGTCATCTCGATCAGTCCGCCGCTGTTCCTCTGGTCACTGTTCCTCGTTTACATGCTTTCCGGCCCGGCGATCTGGGTTTGGCGCAAGCGCCGGGCTTTCTGACGTCAGGCCTGCCATCTTCCGCATCCCCATGCGGGAGATGGTGCGCTTTTCAGGCAGCTTGTAGGATGGCTGGAGCGGCGCACAGCAGCGGGCTTAAGCATTTCTGCCAGAGCCCGGGCGCCGTGTAACCCATCGGGAGTATCTTCGGGCACAGGCGGGCCATTGACCGATGGGTTACGCCGCTGTGACCGCGGTGCGCACTGGCAGGTCAATGCCATAGCCATCCTACAGGATGCTGCATTCCGATACGGCCGATGCGGTGCTTTTCAGGCAGGTTTCAGTCTCCCGTCCTAGGCTCCCGGTATACTTTCGGTGAGAGCCAGACAGAGAGTCCGTCATGCTGATCAAGAAACCCGACCCGATCAAAGCCTCCGAAATCACCCCGGAGCCCATCTATCGCAATCGGCGCCTGTTCATGCAGGGGCTGGCCGGCTCTGCCGCGCTGGCGCTCAGCGGCGGCGCCGCAGCGATTCCGGCCTACGACCTCGACGCAGATGCCCCCCGCTATCCCGGTCCCGACTGGCTGCAGAGCAAGCTTCGCGCCGGTGCCCGTAACGAAGCGTTGTCCACGGCCGAGAAACCTGCACCCTACGTCAACGTCATCACGCACAACAATTTCTACGAGTTCGGCACAGGCAAGCAGGACCCGTCACGCAAGGCGCAGAATTTCAAAACCGATCCCTGGAGCGTCGAGATCGCCGGCGAGGTCGACAAACCCGGCACCTATGCCCTCGAGGATCTGTTGCAGCCCCACGGGATCGAAGAGCGTATCTACCGGCTGCGCTGCGTCGAAGCCTGGTCGATGGTGATCCCCTGGATGGGCTTCCCGCTCGGCGATCTGCTCAAACGCTTCGGACCGACCTCGCGGGCCAAATATGTCGCCTTTACCACCTTGCTGGATCCGGAGCAGATGCCGGGGCAGGGTGGTTTCTTCTCGACCCTGGACTGGCCCTATGTCGAGGGGCTGCGAATGGACGAGGCGATGCACCCCCTGACGCTGCTGGCGGTGGGGCTCTACGGCAATGCGCTGCCGCCGCAGAACGGTGCGCCTTTCCGGCTGGTGGTTCCCTGGAAATACGGCTTCAAGAGCATCAAGTCGATCGTCAGGATCGAACTGACTGAATCCATGCCCGTGACCACCTGGAACCAGACGGCGCCGAACGAATACGGCTTCTACGCCAACGTCAATCCCGAAGTCGACCATCCGCGCTGGAGTCAGGCCACCGAGCGGCGGCTGCCGTCGTCGCTGTTCTCGCCCAATATCATCGACACCAAGCCTTTCAACGGCTATGGCGATCAGGTCGCCAGCCTCTACAGTGGCATGGACCTGCGCAAATGGTTCTGACTCCCGAACGTCTCCGGCGTCTGGCGCTGTGGTGGCTGGTATTCCTGTTGCCGCTGCTGCCGCTGGCCTGGCTGGTGGAGCGCGCGCTGGCGATGGATCTGGGGGCGGATCCGGCGCAGGCCATCGTGCAGTTCACCGGTATCTGGACGCTGCGGCTGCTGTTCGTCACCCTGGCGGTAACGCCGTTGCGACTGATGTTCCGCTGGGCCTGGCTGCAGCGCTACCGCCGCATGTTCGGGCTCTACACGCTGTTCTACGCGGTGGTCCACCTGCTGGCGTTCGCGACCTTCATACTCGGCTGGCGGCCGGATCTGCTGCTGCGTGAGCTCAGCGAGCGTCCCTATATCATTGTCGGTACCCTGGCGCTGCTGCTGCTGATTCCGTTGGGCGTTACATCCACCCGCGGGATGCAACGTCGCCTCGGTCCGAAATGGGCAAAACTGCATCGCCTGGTTTACCTGATCGCCCTGCTGGCGATGCTGCATTTCATCTGGCAGATCCGCAGCTCCTTCCAGGAACAACTGATCTACGGTCTGATTCTCGCCTGGCTGCTCGGCTTCCGCCTGTGGAAACGTCGGCGCAGGAGCAGGGGGGCACGTCGTCAGACGGCCTGAGTGCCATTCGGCTCCGGCGTTCTTCATGCTTTTCGGCTATAACTTCAGCGAACAGTAGATGGGTGGAGCCGCGATGGCACTGTACTGTCGGTTCGCAGAAAGTCTCAAGCGGCGTAACCCATCGGTGCTGCCGGGCTCTTCGATATTGAGCTGCTACTCACAGATGGGTTGCACGACGCGCTTGCTTCCTCAGGGGCGGATATCCCGTTGCCATGCGTCGTTCCACCCATCCTGCAAATTGCACGGCGTTTCCGCCAAAGCCCGACCAATCTAAGAAACCGGAGGCCCGGATGGCCAAAGAGCCCGATAAAGGCGGTCTGCTGAAGACGCTGCAAAGCGTGCTCGCGGCAATGTTCGGGGTCCAGTCCGAGCGCAGACGCCGTGAAGATTTTTCATCTGAAAAGCCCTGGCGCTTCATTCTGGCGGGCCTGATCGTGGCCGCTGCCTTTGTGATTTTCGTTATGCTGCTGGTGCGTTGGGCGCTGTCTCTGGGAGCAGCCTGAGACAAACTTGCATTACCCGGGGGGCTGCTATACTCAGTTTTAACCAAGTGATCTGCTAGGGAAAATTCCGCATGGTCGCGACACTTGGGCGGCCCGGCGGACCTTGTGAGAGGCCCGGTAATGATAAAAAGAATCTGGCTGTTGCCATGGATTGGATTGCTTGTTTCCCTGCCAGCAGCCGCCGCCTGGCAAGTGAATTTATCACCAGGTAGCACGGAAATCGCCCGAGATATCCGTGAACTGCACATGATCATTTTCTGGATTTGTGTCGCCATCGGCGTGGTGGTGTTCGGCGTCATGTTCTGGTCGATCATCCACCATCGCAAATCCAGGGGCGCCGAGGCGCATCACTTTCACGAAAATACCTTCGTGGAAATTCTCTGGACCCTTATACCTTTCGGCATTCTGATAGCCATGGCCGTGCCGGCCACCGCCACTCTGATCCGGATGTACGACAGCACCGAGGCCGATCTCGATGTGCAGATCACCGGATACCAGTGGAAGTGGCGCTATCAGTATCTTGGCCACGACATCGACTACTTCTCGGTACTCTCGACACCGCGCGAACAGATCAACAACGAGGCGGAAAAGGGCGAGCACTACCTGCTCGAGGTCGACAACCCGCTGGTGCTGCCGGCCGGCAAGAAGGTTCGCTTTCTGCTCACTTCCAATGACGTTATCCACAGCTGGTGGGTGCCGGATTTCGCCGTCAAGAAGGATGCCATTCCGGGCTTCGTCAACGAGGCCTGGGTCATACCCGAGGAACCGGGCATCTATCGCGGCCAGTGCACCGAGCTCTGCGGCAAGGACCACGGCTTCATGCCGGTCGTGGTCGAGGTCAAGCCGCAGGAAGAGTTCGACCAGTGGCTGGCCGATGCCCGCAGCGCTGCGGAAGCCCAGGCGGCGGCGGCCGAACAGGACTGGAGTCTGGAGCAGCTGATGGAACGCGGCGAGCAGGTCTACAACAGCGCCTGCGCCGCCTGTCACCTGCCCAACGGCCAGGGCGTGCCCGGTGCCTTCCCGGCGCTGGCCGGCAGTCCCATCGCTACCGGCGACATAGGTCCGCATATCGATATCGTGCTACATGGCAAGGCGGGGACGGCGATGCAGGCGTTCGGCGCCCAGCTAGACGCCGTCGACCTGGCGGCCGTGATCACTTACGAACGCAATGCCTGGGGCAACGACACCGGTGACAGTGTCAGCCCTCAACAGATCGCTGAACTGAACCAGTAGGAGGGGGCCATGGAATCGACGCTCGGTCAGAACCTGGGTGACACCCATCACGCACACGGCCCCGCCAGCGGCATAGGGCGCTGGCTGTTTACCACCAACCACAAGGACATCGGCTCTCTTTACCTATGGTTCAGCCTGCTGATGTTCCTGACCGGCGGCACCATGGCGCTGCTGATCCGGGCGGAGCTGTTCCAGCCGGGCCTGCAGCTGGTGCAGCCTGAATTCTTCAACCAGATGACCACGATGCACGGCCTGATCATGGTGTTCGGCGCCGTGATGCCGGCCTTTGTCGGTCTTGCCAACTGGATGGTGCCGATGATGATCGGTGCGCCGGACATGGCGTTGCCGCGTATGAACAACTGGAGCTTCTGGATCCTGCCGTTCGCCTTCGCGATGATGATTTCGACGCTGTTCATGGACGGCGGCGCACCCAACTTTGGCTGGACCTTCTACGCGCCACTCTCGACCACCTATGCGCCGCCGAGCGTGACCTTCTTCATCTTCGCGATTCACATGATGGGGATCAGTTCCATCATGGGGGCGATCAACGTTATCGCCACCATCCTCAACCTGCGCGCCCCCGGCATGACGATGATGAAGCTGCCGCTTTTCGTCTGGAGCTGGTTGATCACCGCCTTTCTGCTGATCGCGGTAATGCCGGTCCTGGCTGGGGTCGTGACCATGATGCTGATGGATATCCATTTCGGAACCAGCTTCTTCAACGCCGCTGGCGGTGGTGACCCGGTGCTGTTCCAGCACGTGTTCTGGTTCTTCGGCCACCCCGAGGTCTACATCATGATTCTGCCGGCTTTCGGCATCATCAGCGAGATCATCCCGACCTTCGCCCGCAAGCGCCTGTTCGGCTACGCCTCCATGGTCTATGCCATTGGCTCCATTGCGATTCTTTCGTTCCTGGTGTGGGCGCACCATATGTTTACCGTCGGCCTGCCGCTGGCCGGCGAGCTGTTCTTCATGTTCGCCACCATGCTGATCGCGGTGCCGACCGGGGTGAAGGTGTTCAACTGGGTAGCGACGATGTTCCGCGGCTCCATGACCTTCGAAACGCCGATGCTGTTTGCGCTGGCCTTCGTGGTGCTGTTCACCATCGGCGGGTTCTCCGGCCTGATGCTGGCGATCGCGCCGGCGGACTTCCAGTACCACGACACCTACTTCGTCGTCGCTCACTTCCACTACGTACTGGTTCCGGGCGCCATTTTCTCGATCATGGCGGCGGCGTACTACTGGCTGCCGAAGTGGACCGGCCACATGATCAACGAGCGCATGGGCAAGATTCACTTCTGGCTCAGCTTCGTCGGTGTCAACATCACCTTCTTCCCGATGCACTTTGTCGGCCTGGCCGGCATGCCGAGACGAATTCCGGACTACGCGCTGCAATTCGCCGATTTCAACTCGGTGGCAAGCGTTGGGGCCTTCATCTTCGGGCTGTCGCAGCTGCTCTTCGTTTACAACGTCATCGTCTGTATCCGTGGCGGCGCCAGAGCGACCGACCGCGTCTGGGAGGGCGCGCACGGGCTGGAGTGGACGCTGCCGTCTCCGGCGCCCTACCACAGTTTCTCCCAGCCGCCGGTGGTGAAATAAGACCATGAGCGAGCTGGGTCGCAAGAACCGTCGCCTGGTCCTGCGGCTGCTGGCGGGCTGCGTACTGATGTTCGGTTTCGGCTTCGCGCTGGTGCCGCTGTACGATGTCTTTTGCCGCGTGACCGGACTCAACGGCAAGATTACCAATACGGGGCCCGTGGCGATCGAGGACGCGGATATCAGTCGCAGCGTGCAGGTGCAGTTCATCGGCGTGAACAACGAGGGCATGCCCTGGGAGTTCCGGCCGCTGGATACTGCCGTTCGCGTCCATCCCGGCGAAATGCGCCAGACCGCCTTCTTTGCCCGCAACCCGACCGAGCGGCGCATGATCGCCCAGGCGATTCCATCGGTGGCGCCGGCCGAAGCTGCGCGCTACCTGCACAAGATCAACTGTTTCTGTTTCGACAGTCAGTCGCTGGAGGGAGAGGAACAGGTGGAAATGCCGGTGCTGTTCGTGGTCGACAAAAAGCTGCCCGAGCATATCCGCACCCTAACGCTTTCCTACACACTGTTCGATATCACGCCCGAGGCGCCTGACGGTCAGGCGCTGGCCAGCGAAACACGGAGGTCTCCGTTATGAGTACCGCTAGCTACTATGTACCCCCTCAGAGTCGCTGGCCGATCCTGGCATCGATCGCGTTGTTTCTGCTGGCATTCGGTGCCGGCAATCTGATGAACGCCCTCAGTGCCGGCGCCTCGACCGGTACCGGCTGGCTGCTGCTGCTGTTGGGGCTGGGGATGCTGCTGGCGATTCTGTTCGGCTGGTTCCGCAACGTGGTGCACGAGAGCATGTCGGGGATGTACAGCGAACAGATGGACCGTTCCTTCCGCTGGGGGATGAGCTGGTTCATTTTCTCGGAAGTGATGTTCTTTGCCGCCTTCTTCGGCACGCTGTTCTACGTGCGGAATCTGGCGGTGCCCTGGCTTGGCGGAGAGGGTGAGAAGGGCGTCTCGAACATGCTCTGGGAGGGGTTTCAGGCGCAGTGGCCGCTAATGACGACTCCGGATATGGAACGGTTTCCAGGACCTGAACAGATCATCTCGCCCTGGCATCTGCCGCTTCTGAACACCGTCCTGCTGATCTCCTCGAGCTTTACCGTCACTATCGCGCACAAGGCGCTGAAACTGGGTAATCGCAGCAATATCGTGCTCTGGCTGGCCGTCACCGTACTGCTCGGCGCCAGTTTCCTGGTGTTCCAGGCCTACGAATACTACGAGGCTTACCATCACCTGGGGCTGACGCTGCACGCCGGAATCTATGGCGCCACCTTCTTTATTCTCACCGGCTTCCACGGCATGCATGTGACGCTGGGGACGCTGATGCTGATCATTATCTGGCTGCGGGTGCTCAAGGGGCACTTCAGTGCCGAGCAGCATTTCGGATTCGAAGCGGTTGCCTGGTACTGGCACTTCGTGGATGTGGTCTGGGTAGGTCTGTTCCTGTTCGTCTATATCCTGTGAGGTGCAAGACGGGGGTCAAGGTCCCAGCCAGGGCGCATGCATGCTCAGTTCGCCGCTGTAGAAACCGTAAACGATGACCAGCAGTAACAGGATGCTGAAAGCGACCCGGAAAAAGAGCGAATTGACCGTGCGGTGTGACTGGCCGCGGTCCGTCAGCAGGAAGTACAGCCCACTGAACAGGCTGATGACGATGGCAGCGAATATGACGGCAATCAGTAACTTCAGCATTGTGTGCTCCGGCAGGGTGAGGCATCAGTATCCGACAGGGCAAAGTCATGAGTAAAGATGGCGGCGCTACCTGTTTCAAGTGGTGGTTACTCTGTTGCGCGCTGTTGTTGCTGCCGGCGCTGGTCGCTCTGGGGTGCTGGCAGCTGCAACGCGCGGCAGAGAAGCGACAGATGCTGCAGGCCTGGAACGACGACAGCCGGGTGATTCATCATTTGCAGGCCCTTGGCCCTGACAGCGCGGACTTCGTCCCAGCTCAGCTGCAAGGTCATTTGTTGCCGGATCACTGGCTGCTGCTGGACAACCGCACGCGGGATGGCCGGGCCGGCTACGAGGTGGTCGCTTTCATGCCGGCGGAAGAGGCTCTGCTACCGGTGAATCTGGGCTGGATGGCCGCATCCCCTGACAGAAGCGTTCTCCCTGAGGTCGAGCTTCCGCAGGAAGCCCTGTTCGACGGCCGGATGCACCGGCTACAGGGCAGCCTGGTCATCGGGGAGGACGTCTGGGACGCGGGCTGGCCCAAGCGGGTGCAGGCGCTGGATGAGCAGCGCCTGCGTCAGGAACTGGGGCAGGATGTTCTGCCCTGGGTGCTGGATCTGACCGAACCGGTCGTGGCTGGCCTGCGGGTTGACAGACACCAGGCCCTGATGAAGCCGGAGAGGCACCTGGGCTATGCCTTTCAGTGGTTCAGCATGGCGGCGGTACTGGCGGGGCTTGTACTGTGGCACGGCTGGAATCTGAGGTCGAGAGGAGGTGAATTCGATGCGTAGAGGGACTTTCTGGCTGGTGTGGGGGCTTGGATTCGGGCCGCTGCTGCTTGCCGTTCTGATGTACTGGAGCGGAGTCGGCGTGCCCGAGGGTCGCACTCATCATGGCCAGCTTCTGGCCGATGGGGCGTCGATATCCGAGTGGCAACTGCATGACAGTGGCGGCAAGCCCTGGCAGGGGCTGGAGCAATGGCAGCTGCTTTTGACCGTGCCGGCAGACTGTCGCAGTTGCGCGGACTGGGTCGAGCGCATGCCCAACCTCTGGACCGCTATCGGCAAGGAGCGGGACCGGGTGGAGTGGCACCTTGTCAGCCTGTCGCCGTCCGGCGAAGGGCTGGTGTCGAAACGGGTCGCCGAGCTGGGGCCGGGGCTCTGGCTGATCGATCCGCTGGGTAACCTGGTCATGCGCTACGACCTCGGAGTCTCGCCTCAGGGGGTGCTCGATGATGTGCGCAAGCTGCTGAAACTGTCGAATGTTGGTTGAGGAGGCGGGGATGACGTCTTCGTATGCTCGGTGGCCTCTGAAACTCGGCCATGCCGCTGTGTTGCTGGCTCTCGTTGTAGTGATGCTCGGTGGCTGGACTCGCATCAACGACGCAGGGTTGGGGTGTCCCGATTGGCCCGGCTGTTATGGTCATATCGTTCTGCCTGGCTCGGAAGAGGCGCTGGCGATTGCCCAGGCTCGCTACCCTGACCAGCCGTTGCTGGCCCACAAGGGCTGGATCGAGATGGTGCACCGCTACGTTGCCGGTACGCTCGGCCTACTGGTGCTGGCACTGGCGGTTGCCGGCTGGCGCCGGCGCCGTGTCGAAGGCTATCCGGCCGTGCTCAGTATGACGCTGCTCGGGCTGGTGGTGGTGCAGGCGTTGTTCGGCATGTGGACCGTTACGTTAAAGTTGCTACCCATTGTTGTCACGCTGCACCTGCTGGGCGGACTGCTGATACTGGCCGGCCTGGTCCTGCTGCGTTTTCGCCTGTTGCGGTTCTATCGCGGGTCTGCAGGGAGGCCGGTGGCGCGTCGGCGAGGGCGAAGCTGGGTGCTCGCCGCGCTGATTGTGCTGTTTCTCCAGATTGCGCTGGGCGGCTGGACCAGTGCGAACTACGCTGGTTGGGCCTGTACCGACTGGCTTCTCTGCGAGCGCGGGCAAACGCAGGCTCTGGACTTTCACGGCGGCTTCGAGGTGACGCTTGAGACGGGGCCTAACTACCAGGGCGGTCAGTTGCCGCGTGAGGGTAGAGCGGCCATCCAGATGACCCACCGCGCTGGAGCGCTGCTGGTGCTGCTGGTGGTTGCGATCATGATCTGGCGACTCGCCCGTGCCGGCTGGCACAAAGGGGAGTTGCTGGGTGTCGCAGCGCTGGCCGCTGCACAGGTCGGACTGGGCGTTGCCAATATTGTCTATGCTGTTCCGATACCTCTTGCCATGGCGCACCACGGCGGAGCGGTGCTTTTGCTGCTAAGCCTTGTCTGGCTATACCAAAGAGACGCAGTCATTGAGAAGGAGAACTGTTATGCCTGCGCGCAAAGCTGTTGAGTTCGCCCATGCTCCGGTGACCTGGCGCGACTACCTGGAGCTCTGCAAGCCCCGGGTGGTGGCGGTAATGCTGCTGACGGCCCTGGTGGGAATGGGGCTTGCGCAGGAGGGGCCGCCATCACTCGTCCTGGTGATACTGACCATGTCGGGCATTGCGCTGGCCGCAGGTTCGGCCGCGGCGGTGAATCATGTCATGGACAGGCACATCGACCAGCACATGGCCCGAACCCGGGGGCGTCCATTGCCCAGTGGCAAGCTGAGTGCGCAGCAGGCGCTGGCCTTCGCTGCGCTGATCGGCGTCGCCGGCATCAGTTTGCTGGCGTTCTGGGTCAACCCGCTGACTGCCTGGCTCACGCTACTGTCGTTAATTGGCTATGCCGTGATCTATACGGTTTTCCTGAAGCGGGCGACCCCCCAGAACATCGTCATCGGTGGCGTTGCCGGCGCGTCGCCACCGTTGTTGGGCTGGACCGCGGTTACCGGAGCACTGGAGCCCAATGGATTGCTGCTTATGCTGATCATTTTCGCCTGGACACCGCCGCACTTCTGGGCGCTATGCATCGCCCGCCGGGAAGATTACGAAAAGGCGGGGGTGCCCATGCTGCCAGTCACGCATGGCGAGCACTTCACGCGCTTGCAGATCATGCTGTACACGCTTTTGATGATCGCAACCACGGCGCTGCCTTTCCTTGCGGGCATGAGCGGGCTGATCTATCTGGCCGGCATTTCCGTATTGAATTTGCGTTTCCTGCAGTGGGCCTGGCGGGTGATGCGCGCCGGTGACGATCGCCGTGTACCGATGCAGATGTTCCGCTACAGCATCGTCTACGTCATGGCGCTGTTCGCGCTGCTGCTGGTGGATCACTACCTGAAATTTAATCTCTGATGCCCTACAAACCCGGCGCAGACCATCTACACTTTCATAGGCCTGTAAAGGGGAATAAAAAGAAACCAAGGTTCAACGACTTGATGCAGTTCAATCCTACAAAATAGCCCAGGTTCGTCAGGGAAGGATGTCCAGGGCGTACGAAGAGGGAGAGTGCAAAATGTTCCTACAGCACATGATGGGAATGCTCTATCACCCCAAAGATGAATGGGGTTCAATACGCAATGAACATTACACGACGCTTCACGTCTTTCTGTCGCAGATCAGCATCCTGGCTGCTATTCCGGCCGTGTCGCTGTTCATCGGCACGACCCAGGTTGGCTGGAGCATAGCGGGGGGAGACCCGGTCAAGCTCGAGTTGTCCAGTGCCCTGCCAGCTGCGATTGCCTTCTATTTCGCCATGTGGGTCGCGGTAGGCTTTATCGCCTACGCCGTGCACTGGATGGAAAAGACCTACGGCGGCAATGTCACCATGGACGAATGCATCGTGTTGACGACCTTCACTGCAACGCCGCTCTTTCTGTCCGGCTTGGCAGGGCTCTACCCGATGCTCTGGTTCAATGTCATCGTTGGCATGGTTGCGCTGGCCTACACCGTTTACCTCCTGTACACGGGAGTTCCGGTGATCATGCAGATTCCCGAGGATCGGGCGTTCTTCTTCTCTTCCTCGATTCTGACCGTCGGACTCTGTGTCCTCGTGGGCGTGCTGGCCGCATCCGCCATACTCTGGGGCACCTTTATTCCGCTCAGTTACACTTCCTGACAGTCATCGTTGGTTTTGAATTGGGGCGCCCTTGTGGGCGCCCTTTTCAATTGTGATTGAACAGCCTGAAAGCTGTCTGTTTTTTGTCCAGTAACGATCTGCTGTATTTGACTGTATGTTTTTTGAACTGCAGGGCCTGAGTTTGTCTGCTTTTTGAACAGTTTTAATATAATTCAGATATTTTAAGAATTGCCTGTTGACTCTCCCGCTCATGGCTGTAGAATTCGCCTCCTCGCTTGGGGAGACAGCCGGAAACGGCAGTCGGGACCAGCGGGAAGGTTGGAAACAAGTTGTTGATTTTCATAAGAAAATGACGATAATGACCGGCCTTCGAAGCAGCTCTGATTCACAGTCGCCACGGTGACAGAAGTTGAAAAAAAGAGTTGACTCGGAACGAGAGGTTGCTAGAATATGCACCTCGCTTTGAGAGACGCAAAACAGCGCGTCTCGCTTGAGACGAATGATCGCGCAGCGATAATCGCCAAGCACCGCTCTTTAACAAATTGATCAGGTAATTCGTGTGGGCGCTTGTCGGGATAGGGCAAACAAAAGCTTTATC
>NZ_BMLT01000015.1 GCF_014645375.1 Marinobacterium nitratireducens | reverse complement strand
TGCTATGGCGACCATAGAGCTGTGGAACCACCTGATCCCATCCGCTCTTTATCCGCCGCCGGCGCCCAGTAGTGAAACGCGGTATCGCCGACGGCTGCGGCGTGCATCGCCCGCAGCATGGCTCGGGCGCAGCCCGAGGCGCCAAGCATTTAATTACGGAAACCCCGGTCTCGATGAGGCCGGGTTTTTTCGCTTTGGGCCGGGTGCAGTCGCAAGAACCGGTAGACCTGTCCAGGGTGCAGCTGATCCCATCGTAAGCGGTGTACTAACCACACCTTGAGCTCTTTCGAGTCTGAAGGGCCAAGGAGAGGAGTGCATTGCTCGGGAGGGTAAGAGCCCCCGCACCATCCGTGGCTTTGGGGGCATCTGCGCCGGGTGCGGTGTTGCTGGCTTCCGTGCCGGTGCTGGCGATCATCCGCCGCCATCAGTTCCTTCTGAACCCTCGCGCAGGTCCCAGTATGGTCGACCCTGATGAGATCGCCATAGGAAAAAGTCCTAAAAGGTGCTTTTCTAGCGAAGCTTAACCGCTACCGACACTGCGCATCCGGCTGGCACTTCGTTACTTCTCTGCCAGCTCCCTTCGCGGCGATACGCTGCTCCAGACTTTATAATGCTCATTTACATGTCCAGAGATATGTTGATGAAAACGGTAATCATGGCAGGCGGTTCCGGTTCGCGTCTGTGGCCTCTTTCCCGAGAACTGTATCCGAAGCAATTTCTGTCGCTGGCCGAAACTCAAACCATGTTGCAGGCCACGTTGCATCGGGTGCGAGAGCTGTCGGACCAGCGTCCTATGGTGATCTGTAACGAAGAGCATCGGTTTATCGTGGCGGAGCAGCTTCGGGGTGTCGGGCAAAAGGCCGAAATTCTGCTTGAGCCTGCTGGTCGCAACACTGCACCGGCAATTGCGCTTGCTGCCTTGCGGGCATGTTGTGACGGCGAAGATCCGCTGCTGCTGGTACTGGCGGCCGACCACGCTATTGAGGACGAGGAGCAGTTCCGGAAGCAGGTCGAGGTGGCGCGTCCGCTGGCGGAAGAGGGTGATCTGGTGACGTTCGGTATAGTCGCGAACGCGGCGGAAACGGGTTACGGCTATATTCGTCGAGGAGCTCCGAGGGGCGCCGGATACCGGGTGGCGGAATTCGTCGAGAAGCCGGATCTGAAACGGGCCCGGACGTATCTCAGCAGCGGCGACTATTACTGGAACAGCGGCATATTCCTGTTCAGAGCCAGCCGCTATCTCGAAGAGCTGGAGCGCTTCCGCCCCGATATCATGGAGGCCTGTCGCAGAGCCATGGTGGAAACCTACGAAGATCTGGACTTTTTGCGTATCAATCAACCGGCGTTCGTTGAATGCCCGAGCGAGTCCATCGACTTTGCGGTGATGGAGAAAACGCGCAATGCGGTGATGGTGCCACTCGATACCGGTTGGAGCGATGTCGGCTCCTGGTCGTCACTTTGGCAGCTTTGTCGAAAGGACTCCGTTGGTAACGCCGTGCATGGCGATGTAATGAGCCAGGACACGACGGGGTCCATGGTTCATGCATGTAGCCGGCTGGTCGTAACCATCGGACTGAAAGACATGGTGGTTGTCGAAACACCGGATGCAGTCCTCGTGGCTGACAAGCAGCGGGCACAGGAGGTGAAGGGCGTCGTCGACGAACTCAGGTCGCAGGGGCGTACTGAATATGCCAGAAGCCGGGAGGTCTATCGCCCCTGGGGCCGGTACGACTCTATCGATCAGGGCGGGCGTTATCAGGTGAAACGGATCACCGTTAACCCCGGCGCCAAACTGTCGGTTCAGATGCATCATCACCGGGCAGAGCACTGGATCGTGGTGTCCGGAACGGCGCTTGTGCGTCGCGACGAAGAAGCCATACTGCTGACCGAGAACGAGTCTACCTACATTCCTGTTGGAGTCGTGCACTCGCTGGAGAATCCGGGAAAGATTCCGCTTGAGCTGATTGAAGTGCAATCGGGGTCCTATCTTGGCGAGGACGATATCGTGCGCTTCGAGGATAAGTACGGGCGTAATTGAGCGCTGGCTAGCCTGAGGCGCGCAGTGATGTGGTCTTTTGAGTTTATTTTCCGGGGTGTGTCGCCTTCGGATGCAAAGATGTCGCTACACTGTCGTTTTGGTGTCGGACAAAGTGTATACAACGTGGTATCGTGAACCGATGCTGGCGTAACTCAAGGCCGGCCGAAGACAGAATAAAAGAGTGAGGTATCAGGTGGCGAGCGAGCAGCTTATCGATCCATTTGGACGCCAGATCACCTATGTACGCATGTCGGTGACGGACCGCTGCGACTTCCGCTGTGTTTACTGCATGGCTGAAGACATGACCTTCCTGCCGCGCCAGCAGGTGCTTTCACTGGAAGAAATTCAGGCGATTGCCCGTGCATTTACCGAGCTTGGTGTGACCAAGATCCGCCTGACCGGCGGTGAGCCGCTGGTTCGTCGTGATGTAACGACCCTGTTCGAGGGCATTGGGCGACTGCCGGGGCTGCGTGACTTCTGCGTTACCACCAACGGCTCCCAGTTGCGTCGCTATGCCGCTCCTTTGAAGGATGCCGGCGTCAATCGCCTCAATATCAGTCTCGATACGCTTCGCGAAGACCGCTTCAAGGAACTGACTCGCACAGGTCGGCTGAGCCAGGTCGTGGATGGAATCGACGCCGCGCGGGAAGCCGGATTTCAGCGTATCAAGCTCAACGCCGTGGTACTCAAGGGGCGCAACGATGACGAGGTACTGAACCTGGTCAATTTCGCCCGCGAGCGGAACCTGGATATCAGCTTTATCGAAGAGATGCCTCTGGGCCACATTTCTGAGCATGACCGGGGCGCTACCTATTGCTCCAGCGACGATGTTCGCTCCCTGATCGAGGATGTCTATCCACTGCTGCAAACCACCGAAACGACCGGCGGCCCCTCCCGCTACTGGCGGATGGCCGACAGCGACAGCCGGATCGGTTTCATTTCGCCGCACAGCCATAACTTCTGCGGCGACTGCAATCGCGTGCGGGTCACGGTTGAAGGTAAACTGCTGCTGTGCCTTGGCAATGAAGATGCGGTGGATCTCAAGGCCCTGCTGCGCCGCTATCCTGGTGATATCGATCGTCTCAAGGAGACGATTGTCCACGCTATCCAGAAGAAGCCGGAACGCCACCACTTCAGCAGTGATGGCGATGTCCAGATCGTTCGCTTCATGAACATGACGGGTGGGTGAGCCTCGCCGCACCCCCTCGGTAGCCGCCGCCACTCAAAGCGGATAGGCTTCGAAGCGTCCCCGAATAGGATAGTCATTATCCTGAACGAATCGGATGCCGTTGAGCACCAGCCCGAGGTCGGGTCTCAGGAAGGGAGCATTCGACACTTCGATCGCCTGTATCCGCCGGTCGGGTCGAATCAGAAAAAGCGCGGGCTCGGCGAACGGGCGGTCGGTTTCTTCCGGGCTTCTCGGCTCGGAAATGTACAGGCCAAGTCTGTGCATCTGCTCGATCGACAGTTCATAGCCGACCACCAGCTGGTGATAGCCGCCCTCCCGGGTAAAGGCGACCGCCTTCTCCTCGCTGTCTGCCGATATTGCGATGACGCGAACCTCACGCTCACGAAAATGGGGTAGCAGCTCGTGCAGCGTGTCGATATAACGGCGGCATAGCGGGCAGTGTTTGCCTCGATAGACAATCAGCAGCTCCCATTCCTTCGCCGGCGCGCCGATTGTTACCGTGCCGTGATCGATGGTGGGCAGATCGAACGCGGGAAAAACCGCACCGGGGATAAGGGAATGCTTGCTCATGGTGGTGGCTCCTGTCAGGCTCTAGGGAGCCTGCGA
Organism: Marinobacterium nitratireducens; assembly: GCF_014645375.1. Taxonomy (GTDB): domain Bacteria; phylum Pseudomonadota; class Gammaproteobacteria; order Pseudomonadales; family Balneatricaceae; genus Marinobacterium_A; species Marinobacterium_A nitratireducens. The sequence goes on along the minus strand of NZ_BMLT01000015.1, from coordinate 79,449 downwards.
ATAAGTCCCAATGAGGCTCTGGCTTTCAGCGCGAGCCGGAATCGAGGCGCCGTTTCGAAGGCATGCTGGTGGCCTGTCGAGAAGCGGCAACAAAGAGTCCGGTTCGCGCCGAAAGCCCCGAAGGGCGGGCCCTGAAGCATGCATCTGCCGCGTTGCAGTGCTTGAAAAGGACTACGGCCATTCCCTGCGCACTGCGCCTTGCATCTGCACGCTTCAGGGTCCGCAGAGGCCAAATGGAACTTGTTCGCAGGCTCCCTAGAAGTCTAGACGCTGTTACTGCAAGAGGCCCGGGTGTGGCGAATGCGGCGTTGACCCTTTGTCAGGGAACGGAGTAGGGTGAAAGGATGTTGCATATTGCCTCGTTTACCTTCCAGTACGATCAGCACGAAGACCGGATTCGACTGATCGGGAATCTCAACAATGGCCAGCCCAGAATCGACTTCTGGGTAACGCGCAGGCTTTGTCTGCGGATACTGTCAGCTTCGGATCAGCTGGTCAGCAAGACCTCGGAGCGTGTCAGTAACAGTCCCAGCGAACACCGTGAAGCCATGGCCCAGTTCGAGCACGAGCAGGCCCGACAGGCGATGAAGGTACAGGAAGCACCGCTCGAAACACGCGACAAGGCTTTGTTGCTGCACCGGCTCGATGCGAGCTTCAGGGACGGCCGGTATCTGCTCAGTTTTTTCGCAGGAGAGGGTGATGGTGCGGTTGCTACCAGCGTGCTCAATTATGCCGAGCTGCACCAGGTGATACACTTGCTTCATCGCGGTTGCCAGGTACTGGACTGGGGTGCGCCGAAAATGCTTTTCGGTACACCCAACGAGCCGACGCCAAGGCTGCAGTAACTGCATTGACAGCCTGAGGGCGCCTCCCTATAGTGCCCCGACCAGAGCGGCGGGCACCGGAGCGGCCCGCTACATCCCTAGATCGCGTTCCCGGTCCGGTCGACATTCGGGGCGCAGGCTACCCCTGACCATGACTGCCAAGCCATTACACCCGCGCAAACCCTTCGTTGCCCGTGGTTCCAATATTCTGCGCTGCGATAGCTGCCTGATGCCGGCTGTTCGCTGTATCTGCAGTTATCGTGTCGAGGTTGAGGCCAGCGCCAGGTTCTGGTTGCTGACGCATCGCAAGGAAGTGTACAAGCCAACCAATACCGGTCGCCTGATTCTCGATACCATCGCCGGCTCCGAAGTCTTCGAGTGGAGCCGAACCGAACCGGAAGAGCGCTTTCTGGAGCGGCTCGGTAGCCCCGAGTTCGATCCCTATATCGTGTTTCCATCGGCGCCGGACTATGCCGATCGCATGGTCGAGTTCGAGGCGAAGCCCGGCCGGGAGCCGGTGTTCATCATTCTCGACGGTACCTGGCGACAGGCACGGCGGATGTTTCGTCACAGCCGTTATCTCGACCGGGTTCCCGTGATCGAGCCGCGCACGACCCGCCAGACGCGCTATGATCTTCGTACCCAGGTCGAGTCACATCATCTTTGCACCGCGGAGGTGGCGGCCGCCATGCTGGAGCAGATCGGTGACCACACCAGCGCCGGCATTCTGGATGCCTATTTCGAGGTCTTCAACGAGTATTACCACGCCTCTCGGCGGACAAGGGCATTACGGGATCTCGAAGCACCCATGGAGCTTCTGGCGCTGCATCGCAGCCCCAAATGAGGCGTTATGCCCTTGCAGATAGCGGCGCGGAATATTGTAGCCTCGAGTATCTCGATTCGCGCGATCTGGCAGCTGTGCGGATCGTGTCGCCGTTCGTTCTCAAGCCCCGAGATGCCGGTTGTCAGCGAGCCCTGGACTTCCTGCCGGCTCGGGAGCGCGTATGATGCTGTGTTTTCTGCATCTGGCGCGCCAGGCGACGTTTGCGTCTCCTGTGCACGCGGGCGACGCGCGCAGCGGCGAAGCCAAGCAGTGCGAGGCCTGCACCCACGTACGCCCAGGTGGGCAAACCACGAAAGCCCAGGTCTCGCTCGGAAATACTGCCGCCGATAAAGTTGAGGTCGTGCTCCCGGTTAGTGGTGGTGTCCTCCGGGTCGAAAGACACCTTGATTCTTGTCTGTTGCGTGCCGGCCTGCACAGTGACAAGGCGGCCCAGATCCTCGTTGTGGAGGTGCAGGTTCAGGCTGTAGAAGCCACGCCGGTCCGTCACTCGCTGGTCTGACAGGCCATTGTTGGCGGTCGCCACGACCTTGACGTCCGGTATGGGGTTGTCCTGCGCATCCAGCACGAACCCCTTGATGGTATAGCGGTGATCGGGTGCGTTTGAGAGGCCGGCGTGGGTCGCGCCTGGATCAAGCAGGCAGAGGGTAAGTACCAGACCGGACAGGAGGGCGTATGGTCGCATGCTGTGAAGTCCGTTGCGAAGCTAAGGTACCTGTAGTGTAAGCGAGTGTGGCGGGCTTCGCCTTTTGGCCGATGTCAGTGAAATAAAGAAAGGGGCCGGTTTCAATGGCCCCTTTTTCTGTTTTTAATCCTGCAGCGTGAAAGCCTTGGTGTACTGAAGGTAGGCTTCCCCTGAGTGATCATCGAAATAGACGTTGATGGCATATTCACCATTGGGCGTACTACAGAGATCCACTTTGGTGAAGTATTCAGCGTCGGCATCTCCCGTTGAGCCAGAGATGGTAACCTGTGTTTTGTTATCGGTGCCGTATGTTCGCTCAAGCAACAGCGTATTTTCAATTTCGTCAAGGATTTCAACGATTACCGACTCGTCATGTACGAATGCTTCGAGCGAATTGTCGGTGTTCGCGGTATCAGCAGGCTGCACTGCGGAAGCAGAAAATTTCACCTGCAGATCACCACCGGTGCATTTGCCTTGACTGTTAAATCTCTTACTAATAGTCAGGCTCCCGCTAGTTAGATCTGGAGCTTTTGGGCTCATGGCATAGTTGACGGTGAAACTCCGGGATGTCGGAGCTGAGGTTCCACCGTCACTGGTGGCTGTGGCCTGAAGACTGTACGGGCCAATGGCTTGAATGGTCTCGGTGCCTCCAGGCACTGCTGACAGGATGAAGCCGCTGGCTTCAATGCCGTCCACGACAGACGATTCGACCATTAGGCTCGAAAGGTTGACCGGCCCCTGCATCAGGGTCGCGGTCCATGCCGTTATGGGCGATTCGAGGTCGACTGCCGTGAAGTCAACCGGGATACGATCTCCGAGTGTGAAACTCTGTGGGGCGCTGTTATCGAGAGCCGGTTCGATTATGGTCACAACCGGCGGTGTAGAGTCGATCGCCGTGGGTTCGATGACATTGACTGTTATGTGCATGCCGGCGCCTTCTCCCCAGCCAATACCCATAGGCCCTTTGGCGACGAGTTTGGCGGTGTACATGCCGACACGGGCGTCAGTTGGCACCGACACTATCGTTGATACGGGCTCACCAACCCGGGGACCGTCGAAGCATTCGACCAACGGATCGAGCGAAAGCCACTCGGTGAAATCGAAAGGAATGGTCACGAGTTCAAGTGTTGCGGGGTCGCTGTAGGAAAAACTCATGTCTTTGGCGATGTACTCGACTGCTACGCCTGGCTCGCCTGCGCACACCCGGGTTTGGTACGGCGTCTGTTTGGGTTTGCCGGTCGCCGGCAATTTTGGTGATTCGGCGCGGAATGTGAACGGAAGAGAGTCGCCTCCTTGTTCGACAGTCTGGGTCGTGTCCCCCTCGGGGCTATAGCCGACGCTTCCGGCATTGGCGACAGGTGTCAGCAAGCAGGATACTGCCATAAAGGTCATAAATCCCGCGGCCCTGAAGTCGGTGCTTTTAGACGAGAGAACCGCATTGATTCCCTGCGCACTGGCCTGTTGCGCAGATTCTGCAAACCTATTGAGTTCCATAATTACCTAGCCTTTTGCGAGCTTGATAGCATTGCTTCCTAAGGCCGTGAGGGCGTCGTGGAATCGAGCAGGGCGGGATTACTCATTAGGGCGTGCATGTTCCGCCCGAGCGAGACTATTATCGCCAACCATTCCTTTGCTCTTTGGCGTCTGCATATGCAGGGCCTGAAGCTCCCCAAACAGCGGCCGTTGGTCCATATTCAACGACGAAACTCAAGGCAACCCGGCCATCTCAGGGAGATCCGTGGCTTTCCGGCCCCGCATCACTGCGGGTGTGGCTTGATCATGGGAGTCGGGCCCCACTCGGGTTAACGGCTGTAAACCCGTGGTAGGTACCGTGACTATAGTTTTTTCGTGCGCTTAACAATATGTGGCTTACTTAGAATATTTTTCGCAATAATGTCGCGATATGGAGACTTGATTGGAATAAGCCGGCAAATCAACTTCTTACTTTGCCGACTTTTGTTTCACTGGTGGTACAGAAGCAAGCCGTTGGGCGAAGTGGGTGCCTGAAACACAATACCCATCGAGCGCAAGCCCAAAGCGCCAGTCGGCAAGTCGATGAGGTAGGGGGACACCCCTATAGGCGAACACTCCGTGTCAGCATGGTGTGGCACAGGCATCGCCCGGGAGCCGGACTCTTACTGCCACCGTCGAGCAGGCAGCTGCAGAATCTAATCGACGGTGGCGTTGTCGAGGCGCTGTTCGATATCCGGATTGGGGCAGGGGTCAGGCCGCGACGGAGTCGAGGTAGCGAACGATGTCGCCGGACTCGTACATCCACTGGATATCGCCGTTGTCGCTTTCGATGCGCAGGCACGGCACTTTCAGCTTGCCGCCCTGGTCCTGCAGCTCCTGACGGTAGAGCGGGTCGTTCTTGGCATCGCGGGTTTCGATCTTCAGCGACTGGCGCTTCGCCGCACGGCGGACCTTGACGCAGAACGGACAGGCCTTGTACTGGTACAGCGACAGCCGGGCGGTCTGGGCGTCGAGCACGGCCTGCTGATCGGCGGGGCGTTTCACGCCGCGCGGAGTGGTCAGAAAATCAACGATGAGAATGATACGTCCGAGAATCCAGCGGATAATCGCCATGGTAGTGTTGCCCTCTGAAATCGAGCCTTTGGGAATGCGCGGCTTTATACCATAAACCCCGGGCAGCGGTCGAATATTGAACAGACGTACGGATTACGGGGCAGCGCTTTTTACAGAACTTTTACAAAGTCCAGACGTTTGGCTGACCCGGATCGGGAGTCCTGGCCCTAGAGTGAAGGCAGAGCGGCAACCGGCTGCTTGGAAACGATCCACAGCACAGGGAGTCGGACCATGAACAGAACCGCTACGTTTTACCGCTGGCTGTTGCCGGCGATGCTACTGCTGGCTGCGCTGCCGCTGCTGGCTCGCGCCCAGGACGTGACACTGGACCTCAGTCTTGCCACGCCGGTGATGGACGCGGGCGCGCCGCAGAAGGCGTTCATCAAGATAGGGCTGGACGGTTTCGAACGCTCGGGTCTGCGCGAGCGCATTGCGGCCAACGTCGCCATCGTGCTGGACAAGTCCGGCTCCATGAGCGGTGACAAGATCGCCAACGCCCGGGAGGCGGCGATCATGGCGATCGGGCGCCTCGACGAGCGCGATATTGTCTCGGTGGTGACTTACGACTCCCGCGTCGAGGTGGTGGTGCCGGCCACCCGGCTGCTCGAGCCCGAGCCCATCTACCGGGCGATTCGTCGCATCTCGGCGGGCGGCAATACCGCGCTCTTTGCCGGTGTCAGCAAGGGGGCTCGGGAGCTGCGCAAGTTTCTCGATCGCAACCAGGTCAACCGCATCATACTGCTGTCCGACGGCCTCGCCAATGTCGGGCCGCAGTCGCCGTCGGAGCTGGGCCGGCTCGGTCAGTCGCTGGCGCGCGAAGGAATCAGCGTCACCACCATCGGCCTGGGTCTTGGTTACAACGAGGACCTGATGACTCAGCTGGCCGGTTACAGTGACGGCAATCACGCCTTTGTCGAGAACGCGCAGGATCTGGCGCGCATCTTCCAGTACGAGTTCGGGGATGTGATGTCGGTGGTGGCCCAGGATCTGAGCATCGAGATCCGTTGCCTGAATGGCGTGAGACCGTTGCGGTTGCTCGGACGTGACGGCGAGGTGATTGGCGATCGGGTGCGTACCCGCCTGAATCAGCTGCACAGTGCGCAGGAAAAGTATCTGGTTCTCGAGGTCGAGGTACCGGCACAGCCCGCGGGGACCCGGCTCGAGCTGGCCGAGGTGCAGATCGATTACGCCAGCCTGGCGACGCAGCGCCCGGCCCGGCTCGGCGGCCGGGTGCAGGCTTCCTTCAGTGATTCGCAAGCCGAGGTCGAGCAGGCGATCGACCGTCCCGCGCTGGAGGCGGCGGTGGAGCAGGTCGCCAACGAATACAGTCGCGAAGCGGTGGAACGGCGCGACCTGGGTGACGTCGAGGGTGCCCGGCAGATTCTCGAAAAGAGCGCAGCCCTGCTGGGAGAGCAGGCCGATGCACTGAGTTCACCGCGGCTCGAGGCGCAGGAGCAGGAAGCCCTGAAAGACGCCGATGAGCTATCCTCCGAAGAGGACTGGGGCCGCAAGCGCAAGGAATTGCGCGAGCGTCAGTACAAGCGTGCCACCCAACAGACGTATTGAGATCGTACACCGATTCACAGGGAGCTGAATGAGATACCGCGCGCCGCTGTTGCTTGTTCTGCTGGTGATGGTCCCGGTGCTGCTGCTCGGTATCCTCGGCTACCGCCTGCAGCAGCAGGAGCAGCAGCTGGTGGACGTGCAGCTGCAGAAGCTGATCGACCAGCAACTGACCTCGGTAGACGCGCATCTGCAGGGACACTTCCGGCAGCTAGAGAGTCTTTTGCGCCAGCGTGCCGCCGATCTCAATCGCCTGGCCGATCCCGACTATCCCGCCGAGGCCCTGCGCCGTTTCGCCAAGGATTCGGCCTATATCAGGCAGCTTTTCGTGCTCGACGACAGCGGCGCACGTCTGTTTCCGCCCCGTGCCGGCGCGCTGAGCCGGGAGGAACGTGGCCTTGTCGAACGGCTGCAGCCGCTGTGGGACTCCTCCGAGCTGTTCCACCCGGTAGGCGCCGATCCACATGTGGCGAATCCCGTGCCGACCGGAAGTGGCTACCTTGCCAGCGGAAAACTGCAGTCACGGGAAGCCCAGGAACTGGCTGTCGATCGCAGCACCCTCCCGGATCCCCGGGTGCCAACGGCGGCACCGCAGGCGGAGCCAGCTGTGGCGGAGGCTTCCGGATGGATCGCCTGGTATGTCGATGCCGGTCTGATGCACATCTACTGGTGGCGGGATCACACTGGCCGTACCCTGGGCTTCGTCTTGAACGAGGCGCGCCTGCTGTCGGATCTGATCAACCGGCTGCCCGACGGTAGCGGCGGCGAGCTGGGTAATGCAGAAATCCGGCTGCTCGGCGGGCGCGGTGAACTGCTGTACGGCTGGGGCGCCTACCAGGGCGATGGCGCGGCGCTGCGCAGCCGGAACCTGAGCCATCCGCTGGGCAGCTGGCACCTGGAATACCATGCCCCCGGCCTGCAGCGCGCGGCGACCGACTGGCTCGATATGGCGGTGCCGCTGCTGCTGCTGGCCGCAGGGCTGGCGGGGCTTGGCTATCTGCTATACCGCGAGCACGGCCGGGAGTTGCGGCTGGCGCAGCAGCGGGTGAACTTCGTCAATCAGGTCTCGCACGAGTTGAAGACCCCGCTGACCAATCTCAGGCTTTATACCGAGATGCTGCAGGATCGCCTGTCGGATGACAGTGACAGCGGTGTGCAGCGCTATCTCGAGGTGCTCACCGGCGAGAGCCGCCGGCTGGCACGGCTGATCGACAACGTGCTCAGCTTCGCGCGGGTGCAGCGTGGGCAGCTGAATATCCGGCCGCAGAGCAGCGATCCCGACGAGCAGATCGAGCGCATCCTGCAGACCTTCGCCCCGCTGCTGCTGCAGAGGGAGATCGACCTGGCCTTCGATGCCGGCGTCGGGCGCGAACTGCAGTACGATCCCGCGGTGCTGGAGCAGATCCTCAACAACCTGCTCGGCAACTGCGAAAAGTACGCGCCCCAAAGCGGGCTGCTGCGGGTGCGCTCCTGGCTGGAGGGTTCGGCCCTGTGCGTGGAAGTGCAGGATCGGGGACCGGGTATAGCAGCGACGGAGCACCAGCGCATATTCGAGCCCTTCTACCGCAGCAGCAGTCGACTTACCGATGGCGTATCCGGCACCGGTATCGGACTGGGCCTGGCGCGGGATCTGGCGCGTGCCCACGGCGGCGACCTGACCCTGGAAGCCAGCGAAAGCGGTGCCTGCTTTACAATCAGACTGGAGACCCGACCGTGATAGTGCTGATCGCCGAAGACGACCGCAACATCCGCCTGGGGTTGCGGGACCTGCTCGAAGCCGAAGGCTATGACTGCCTGGAAGCGGCCGACGGCGAGACCGCCTGGCAATTGTACGAACAGCGCCGCCCGCAGCTGGCACTGCTCGATATCATGATGCCAGGCCTCGACGGTTACAGCCTGTGCCGGCGTATCCGGCAGCGGGATCAGCAAATGCCGGTGATCTTCATCAGTGCCAAATCGGAAGAGATCGATCAGGTGCTGGGGCTCGAGCTTGGCGCCGATGACTACATCAAGAAGCCGTTCGGCAGCCGTGAGGTGGTCGCCCGCATCCGCGCGGTGGTGCGGCGCTGCCTGGAACGCAGCGCGTCGCCGACCGAGCCGGACAGCTTTTGCATGGCGGACCTGCGGATCTGGCCGGCGCAGCTGCGGGCGGAGCGCGATGGTTCCCGTATCGACCTGAGCCTGCGGGACCTGCGTATTCTCAAGCTGTTGCACCGCAACCCCGGCCGGGTGCTGAGTCGCGACGAGCTTTTCGACGAGTGCTGGGGCCGTCATTACTTGCCCAGCAGCCGCACTCTGGACCAGCACATCTCCAAGCTGCGCAAGGCAGTGGAGCGCGACCCGCGCAATCCCGAAATCATCGTCACGGTGCACGGCGTCGGCTATCGCTTTGATGGCTGAGTAGCCGTAGATGGGTGAAGCCGCCTTGGCACTCCATGCCCGGTGCGCAGCGGCATGTCGCGGCGTAACCCATCAAGGAGTTCGCATTCCGCTGGGCTGGATCGATTCTGCAAGATGGGTTACACGAAGCCCGAAAATTGCGGGAAACGGCGAGGGCGTGCCAATGCTTCGCTTCACCCATCCTACGGTCTTTGTATAGGAATGAGAGGGTGTATCAAGGTGCGTAGCACCGGATCCACAATCTAGCCTGCGTCAACCGTAAAGCCGGCTGGCGGCGCCGCACGCGTCGCACTCCAGGATATGGCGCACCGGAAACAGCGGGAAGTCGAAACCGAGGAATATCAGAAACGCCACCCGGCGCCCCCGGACATGGTAGTGGGTTCGTGTGCTGCCGCAGCAGGGGCATACCAGCGGGTCTGCGCCGATCTGCGCCTCGACATCGGTGCTGCGGTCTTCCGAGAGGATGGCGCGAGCGCGAAAGAGGTCGTCGGCGTCCACCTGAACGCGAACCCCGCCTAGCGCGTTGCTGTAGAGCCACTGCATGCCAATCGTGTATTCATCCGCAACCCAGGCCTCGATGCCTTCGGACTCCAGGCGGGTGCGGGCGAGCTGTGCCTCCCAGGGAAAGTCGAAGTGGGCGACGGTCAGCAGCATGATGAGACCTCCTCCTACCGGGTCCGGGCGGTGCCTCAGCGGAACAGGCTCGCGGGAGCCGCGTTCGGGTCGGCGCCTTGCCGTTTTTACCTGCCGGGCGCGTCGAAATGCCCCGGCTCCGTCTGCTCAACAGCCCGCGAAGCGCACCACACTGATTGGCGGCAGGTGCGCCGACAGGCACTGCCAGCTGTCCCCCTGATCCTCGCTGACCCAGAGTCCTCCTGTGGTGGAGCCGAAGGCCAGGACCTCGCCGCTTGCGTCGACGTCCAGGCTGTGCCGGTAGACCAGGTCGTAGGCCGGCCCGGCCGGCAGACCCCGGTTCAGCGTCTGGAAACTTCGGCCGCCGTCGCGGGTGCGGATTACAACCAGGCGGCCGTCGACCGGGATGCGGAACTCGTCCTTGATCGCCGGCACGAACCAGGCGGTGTCCGGATCCTGCGGGTGGACCGCGACTGCGAAGCCGAATACCGACGGCTTCACGTCCTCGATTTCGACGAAACTCCGTGCCCCGTCGTCGGAGCGGAAGATGCCGTTGTGGTGCTGGATCCAGAGCCGCTCCGGCGCCGCTGCGCAGCGCACCATGCGGTGAGGGTCCTGGCTGACCGGTTCGTAGGCCTGTTCGGGCGGCAGGAAGGCGGCGCGCAGCCCCTTGCCGGTCTGAGACCAGCTCAGGCCGCCGTCGCAGGATTCCCAGACACCACCGCAGGAGATGGCAAGGCTCAAGCGGTCACTGTCCCGCGGGTGCACACAGATCGAGTGGATGCCGGCGGCGTCGTAGCCTCCGCCGAACCAGAACTCGCGTTCCGGCCGCTGCCACAGGCTTGCGACCAGCGTCCAGCTGTCGCCGCGGTCGTCGGAGCGGAACAGCCCGCCGGGGATGGTTCCGGCCCAGAGGCTGCCGGGCCGGTCGGTGCCGCCGGGGACCAGTTCCCAGATCTGCGCCAGCGAGGGGCCTTCGCCGTCGGTTGCGACAGGGTAGGCGGGTACGGCGATTTCCCGCCAGTCCTCGCTGCCCGGGTCGGCACGGAACAGCTTGACGCCGAAGTGGCCGAGGTTCAGCGCGCTGTAGCGGTCGCCATTGCGCGGGTCCGCCAGCAGCATGGTGACCGGCTCGCCGAGAAAGTGCGGGGGGTGCAGGATCCGCCAGTCTCCCGATGCCGCTCGACGGGCGGTGAAGAGCCCCTTGCGAGTGCCGATGTGAAGTGTCAGGTCCATGGGATGCGTCCTGTCAGTTCGTGCAGAACGGGGCGGGGTGGCTGCATTCAGCCCCCGGACAGTGCCTGCAGCACGTAGATACTGGAATCCGGGGCGAGGGCGTCGCTGAGGTGACGGCGGTCCCTGATCATGTGTCCATCCACAAAAATAGCAATGTTTTTGCGCAGGTGACGTTGGTCGTCAAGGATGTAGCTCGCCAGTCGCTGGTTCTCGTCGAAGGCCCGTTCCAGGGCTTCAGCGACCGTCGCCGCTTCGAAGCTGCGGGGCGGACAGTCGAGGTAGCGATCCAGGTGGCGGGTGAACGTGAGCGTGGCCATAGCGAGTAGACGCTGTTGCTGCGGGTATCCTGAGTGTAGCAAACAGGTATCCGGTCAGATCGGCATCGCCTGAACCGGTGGCGCCTGGGCCAGCAGTTCACCGAGTTGCTGCAGCGCTCTATCCAGCGCCGCCCGGTCGGGCGGCGGCGTCAGGCAGATGCGCACCGCCTGGGGCGCGGGCTGGCTGCCGACGCAAAAGGGATCGGAGCCGATCAGGATCACACCACGCTCCGCTGCACGGCGCACGAAGTCGACCGCACGCCAGGGCTCCGGCAGATGCAGCCAGGCGTGGAAGCTGCACGGATGGGACTGGATATCGTAACCGGCCAGGCGCTCGCGCAGCAGCGACTGGCGGCCGCGGACTTCCTGCCAGTGCCAGTCGATGATGCCATCCGCAAGGCCCGACGCCAGCCATTCGCAGGCCACCAGGCCCGGCAGTCCGGGTGTCGCCCAGCACTGGGCGCGCAGGGCTGCGCTGAGTTTTGGCATCAGGTTCGCGGGAGCACGCAGGGCGCCGAAGCGAAGGCCGCCGGCGAGGATCTTGGAGACGCTGAAGATATACAGCGAGCGTTCCGGCGCCAGCCGGTAAAAGGGCTGGCCTCTGAAGTCCGCCGGCACATACTGGACTCCGTCCTCGAGCAGCAGCAGGTCATGGCGGCGCGCGATTTCGACGATCGCCTCGCGCCGCTCCCGGGTCATGCAGGCACCGGTGGGATTGTTGTGCTCAGGCATCAGATAGAGCAGGCGGATGCGCTGTTGCTGGCACAGGCGCTCCAGCGCATCCGGGCGCATGCCCTCGGTATCCATCGGCACCGGCAGGTGCTTCAGACCCAGCTGGCGTGCTGCGGCGATCATTCCCGGATAGGTCAGGGCGTCGGAGGCCACCGCTTCGCCCGGTCGCACCAGCGTCTGCAGTGTCAGGTAGTCCGCGTGCTGGCCGCCCTCAGTCAGCAGCAGTTCGCCGGGGCCCATCGGCAGGCCCTGGCTGCCGAGCCAGGTGGCGAGCTGCTCCCGCATGGCGGCGTTGCCCTGTTCGGGCTGGTACTCGAGCGAGGTGGCCAGAGCGTCGGGCCGCGCCGCAAGCTGTTGCATCAGGTCGGCCAATTGCTGGCTGCGTTGTACGCTGACGATCGGGGTGCTGAGCGACAGGTCGATATTGTCGTCTGTGGCGCGGGACAGGTGGTGGAATCCCGGGATGCTGCTGTGCTGTCCCCTTACCCGGGTGCCGCTGCCGACCCGGGCATCGACCAGACCGCGCCGTTCCGCTTCGCGGTAGGTTCGGGTGATGGTGCCGACGGTCACCTCCAGGGCATCGGCGAGCAGCCGCTGTGGTGGCAGGCGGTCGCCGGGTTTGAGCACGCCGCTGGCAATATCGGCTGCAAGCTGGTCGACCAGCGTCTTGTACAGGGGGCCGCGGCTACGGTCCGGCTTCGGCATCCAGTGACAACGGGCACGGGCGCGCTGCTGAATCGTCATGATCTCTCCGGAATTTTGTCAGGGTGACAATTGATTGTAACGGCGACAAATCTTTAATTGAAACGGCTTATGTGTCGATTGATACTGCGTATTGTATCGGTGGCTTGGTCTAATTGTACCGATAATTTCTTAATTGTACCCCTTTAACTGATATCGCCGTGATATTGGAGCCGTCATGAACCAGATACCGGATTTGCTCGCGGTGGCCGGGCCCTTTGTCTTTTTCGCATTCAGCATGTCCGCCACGCCGGGACCGAACAATATGATGCTGACCGCCTCCGGAGCCAATTATGGCTTCGTGCGAACGCTGCCGCACATGCTGGGCATTTCGGTAGGTTGCATGCTACTGATGAGTGCGGTGGCGCTGGGGCTGGGTACGCTGTTCGAACAGTGGCCCGCAGCACAGCAGGCGCTCAAGCTGGTCGGCAGCCTGTATCTGCTGTGGCTGGCCTGGAAGATTGCCAGCGCACCTGCGCCCGAGGCGGTGAGGGGAGGCTCGCGGCCGCTGACCTTCTGGCAGGCGGCGGCGTTCCAGTTCGCCAACCCCAAGGCCTGGGTCATGGCGATTTCGGGTATCGCGTCCTTCACGCTGGCGGGGGAAGGCTTCATGCTATCGGCAGTGCTGGTCATACTGCTGATGGGGCTGATCAACCTGCCGTCGATTGCGCTCTGGGCCAGCTTCGGGGTGGCGCTCGGCAGGCTGCTGAAAACGCCTGCCCACTGGCGCCGCTTCAATGTGCTGATGGGCGGGCTGACCGCTGCCTGCGTGGCGATGATCCTGGCCTGAGGCGTCAGCTGAAGGCGAAGAGCTTGATCGCTGCAAGCGATGCCATGATGCGGATCACCCACTTGAACTGGGTGAGGTTGATCCGGCGCAGCAGCCAGTAACCGATCGTCACGCCGATCAGCAGTCCCGGCACGGCCTGCAGGCTCAGCGCCAGGCTCTGGGAATTGAGTAATCCCAGTGACATCAGCATCGGCAGCTTGGCGAGGTTGATCAGCATGAAGCCCCAGGCGCGCGTGCTGACATAGGCTTCCTTGGACAACCGCTGTTCCAGCAGGTACAGGCTGAACAGGGGGCCGGCGGCGTTGGCGACGAGACTGATGAAGCCGGCGCCCAGCCCCGTCAGGTTGGCGGCCAGCGGGTGACGCATCAGGCCGCTGGGGCGGCGGTCGAGCCAGAGTCCAAGAGCCAGCATGGCGATAATGATGGCGCCCAGCAGCGGTGTAAAGCTGGCCGGGTCGATGCCGGACAGCATCCAGCCGCCGAGCATTACGCCGGCGAATGCCGGTGGCAGCAATGCGGCCAGCACCTTCCAGCTGATCTCCCGGCGATACATCAGAATGGCCATCAGGTCGGTGATCAGATACATCGGCACGATGACGCCAAGCGCCTCGGGCCCCGGCACGGCCACCATGACCAGTGGCAGAATCAGCAGTCCCATGCCGCCGACCGAAAACTTGGAAAAACCGGTGACCAGACCGGCCGCAAAAATGCACCAGAATGCCAGATCCAATTGCGTTACCTCTCGTTATGTCTTGCACAAGCCTGTCGCGCGGCATTGCGCCGGCAATCGGCCAGGGTCAAGAATAGCGACGAGTACAATTGAAAGATAACGATATGTTTGAATTATAATGAACGGTAAAAGCGATCATTATTCCGGCGTATCATGACCAACGAACAACTCCGGGCCTTTCTGGCCGTGGTGGACGAAGGCAGCTTCAGGGGCGCGGCTGCGAGTCTTTTCAAGACCCAGTCCACCGTCAGCGCCGCGGTCAGAAGCCTGGAGGAGGCGTTCGGCTTCCAGCTGTTCAGCCGCGACGCCTACCGTCCGCGGCTGACCGCCGAGGGCAAGGCCTTCTATCGCCAGGCCCGGCATGTACTGGGGCAGGTGCAGGAGCTGGAAGCGCTGGGGCACCGTCTGGCCAAGGGTGAAGCGCCGTCGCTGAGTCTGTCGCTCAGTGCCATGTGCGCCTCGCCGCTGTGGCTCGATACCGTGCGGCACTTTTGTGGCGAGCATCCACGCATGCGCCTGCACCTGAGCACCCAGCACCTGTCCGGCGTGCTCGAGCTGCTGCGCCGGGAGAAGGTGGACCTGGCGATGGGTCCCCATACCGGGCTCGACGACCAGTTCGAGTATATCGAGATCGGCACCATCGATATGGTGACAGTGGCCGCGCCGGGCTATCTCGAGGGTGCCGGCCAGCGGGTGATTCCTCAGAGCGAGCTGCGCAACCGCCCACACATTCTGATCAGCGATACAGGCTCGCTGGCGCCGTTCGATCATGTCAACGTGCTGGTGGGTGGCGAGCGCTGGTATGTTGGCGATTACCAGGTGAAGAAGGAGTTGCTGATGGCGGGTCTCGGCTGGGCGCGGATTCCCGAACACATGGTGGTGGCAGAGCTTGGCAGCCGGCAACTGCTGGCGCTGGAGGTGGAAAACTTCAATTCCCGCAGCCGTCTGCCGATCTACCTGATACGCCTGCGGGACCTGCCGCTGAGCGAGCTGGCGCAGGCATTCTGGCTGGCGATGCTCAGGGACTGATCGCGGTGATTGCGATATCGAGGTCGCCGGCCGGCCGGGTCCAGGTGATCTCGTCGCCAACCGATTTTCCAAGCAATGCACGGGCCAGTGGCGAGGCCCAGCTGATTTTGCCGGCGGCGATATCCGCCTCGTCCTCGCCGACAATTCTATAGCGGTAGTCGCAGTCCCGGTCGTCGACAAAGCTGACTTCGCAGCCAAACACCACGCATTGCGGCGACACGGCCGCCGGCATTACCTGTGCGCTTCGCAGGCGCGCGCGACAGTAACGGATGTCCCGCTCCAGTACCGGAAGCCGCGAGCGTTCGGCCAGGTCTGCCGATGCCAGTAACGCGCTGCGTTCCTGCTCAAGCGTCGTCAGTCGTGCAGCCATGGCATCACGTCCGCCCACGGTCATCAGGTTGGGCAGACTGCTCTGGGGCCGGTCGGGCAGGCGTTCGGGCTGGTCGCTGTCTTCTTTGACGAAGGCTCGGCTCATGTAAAGGGGTATCCTGAAGTGTTAACTCAGCTGCTAAAGTAAGTCTTCCCGCGCAGGGCCGCCAGAGGCTGGGCGCTGCGGGGCAAGAGGATGTCGTATTGCCAGTCGTCACGGAGGATCGATGAACAAACTGCTATTGGGCGCCCTGCTGCTGGGTGCGTTGCTGTTTTTGCAGCAAGAGGATTGGCTGGCGCCCGCTCAGGTAGAGCAGAGCCAGTCCGATTCGGTGCTGGCGCAGGCATTCCGCGATCAACGCAGTGACCTGCAGGTGCGGGGCGAGGGCCGGGTCGTCAAGGTGCTGCCGGACGACCTTGAAGGTAGCCGTCACCAGCGTTTCATCCTTGAGCTCGGCAGCGGGCAGACGCTGCTGGTGGCGCACAATATCGATCTGGCACCGCGTATCGAAGGGCTGCGTGCGGGCGACCGGGTGGAGTTCTACGGCGAATACGAGTGGAACGCCAAAGGGGGCGTGCTGCACTGGACCCATCGGGATCCGCGCGGCCGTCACCCCGCCGGCTGGCTGCGCCATGAGGGGCGCACCTACCAGTAACAGGCAAGCGAACGGGTTTACTGCGCAGCAAGCCTCGCAAGCTGACGGTCATGCAGGCGCGGCAGGAGCAGCAGCGCGCTGACGGCGCCAATCAGCGCCAGCAGCATGTCGGACTGGGTGTCCCATACATACCCCTGGGTGCCGAGAAAAGCTTCGGCGGCGGTGCCGCTCAAGACCGCCACCCACCATTCGATCAGCTCGTAGAAGGCGCTGAAGGCCAGGCAGGCGCTGACCACGAAAAGGTTGCGCCAGCCCGCGCCGTTGACCACCTTCAACCGGATCAGCAGTTCCCGTGCCGCGAGCGCGGGGACAAAGCCCTGCGCGAAGTGTCCAACCTTGTCGTAGTTGTTGCGGCTCCAGCCGAACCACTCCGAGATCCGGTCGAACAGCGGCACTTCCGCGTAGGTGTAGTGGCCGCCGACCATCAGTATGCAACAATGCGCGAGGATCAGGGTGTAGCACAGTGGTGTCAGCGGAAAGCGCGGGCGTGTCGCACCCAGCAGCAGCAGTGCGACCAGCGCGGGCAGAACCTCGAGCCACCATGTCATGCGGTCTTTCGGGTCTATCGCGGACCAGACCAGAACGGCGCAGTAGAGCGCCAGCCAGAGCAAAGCCAGAGGGGAGAGCGGTTTGACTTCGTATCGGACCATGAGCGAATCCATGCAAAAGCCCAGGAGGTGCTCACCATGATAGCAGTGAACGGCGATATGTCCCGCCGGGTGCATGTGCGCACCGGCGATATGGAGTGGACGCCAAGCCCCGGTGGCGAGGTGCTGCGCAAGCGCCTGCACCTGGTGGGTACGGCCGAGGGCGGCGAGGTGACGTCGCTGGTGCGTTATCCCCCCGCGGCCGTTTTCCCGCCGCATCCGCACCCGCGCGGCGAAGAGATACTGGTGCTCGAAGGTGTTTTCTCCGATGCCGGCGGCGACTGGCCGGCGGGCAGTTACCTGCTCAACCCCGAAGGCTTCGAACACGCGCCGTCGTCGGACGCCGGCTGCCTGCTGTTCGTCAAGTTGCAGCAGTATCCGGGCAAACGGCGCCAGCAGGCGCTCGATACCGGGTCCATGCCCTGGCAGCCCGGCCCGGCGCCCGGCATCGAGGTCAAGTGGCTCTATCGTGAGGCGGCTCATCCCGAAACCATGCGCCTGGAGCGCTGGGCGCCCGCGACCCTGTCGGAGCCGCGGCTGTATCCCGGTGGCGTCGAGATACTGGTGCTCGAGGGCGGCTTCAACGACGAGCAGGCCGACTACGGTCGTCACGACTGGTTGCGTCTGCCCGCAGGCGCCAGCCACCGTCCGGCAAGCCGCGACGGCTGTGTGCTCTATATCAAGGAGCACGGTCTGGCCGGGCTGACGGCCAGCACGGAATGACCAGGCTGTCAGCTGTCAGATGCCTTCTCCCGACTCTCCTGATAATGCCGCTGCAGCAGCGTCAGGCACATCAGCTTCAGATCGCTCAGGGTGCGCTTCGCGCGCTGCGGATTCTGGTTGACCACCACCAGATAGAGGCTGTGGGTCATCTCCAGGTAGAGGCGGGCGATACGGCCCCGTTCGTTGAGGTGCTTGCGAATGCCGAGGCGCCTGAACACGGCGGCCATGCGTGAAATGACCAGCTCGTCGTGGTGCAGGTCCAGCTCCCGCAGGTCCGGTACCGAGAACATCGCCTGCACCAGCGGCAGCATCGCCTTCTGCCTGCGGTAGACGCGGAGATTGAAGTCGATCAGGCGCTCCACCGCCGCGTCGAGCGGCATGTCCTCCAGGGGCCAGCGGTCTATCTCGTCGAGCTGAGCCTCGACCCCCTCCAGCCACTGCGAGGCCATGGCATAGAGAATCGCATGCTTGTTCGGAAAGTAGTGATACAGCGAGCCCACGGAGATGCCGACCTCCCGTGCGATCAGCGTCGTGTTCAGGTCGTCGAAGCCGACGCGTTCGAGCAGCTCGCCGGTGACATCGATGATCCGCTGGGCGCGCTCGCGAGAGCGCTGCTGGACGGGGTCGTGTCTGGGGGTTAGGTGGTTGTCGGCCGCATTTTGATCTGGCTGGTTTCGGCTGGGCAATATCGGAGTCCCCGCATGGTTGATGGTCGCATCGTCGGTGTGACCGGAGTCTGATGGCTGCGGCCGGCTGGCGACCAGACCAAGGCTTCAGCCGGTCCGCGATGCTACAAACGATCCCTTAGCGAATAGTAAAGCATCCCCGCCACCAGGCCCGGCCAGCGCAGCAGCGTGCCGCCGGGAAAGGTTCGGGTCGGCACCCTGGCGAAGATATCGAAGCGTTCGGCCGTCTCGGCGATGGCCTCGGCCATCAGCTTGCCGCCGAGTGTCGCCAGGGCGATGCCATGCCCCGAGTAGCCCTGGGCGACGAAAAGATTGTCTTCGACCCGGTCGAAATGGGGCATGCGGTTTAGCGTGATCGCCAGGGTCCCGCCCCAGCCGTAATCGATGCGCAGGTCCTTTAGCTGTGGATAGACCTCCAGCATGTATTTGCGCACGAAGCCCTTGATGTCTTTCGGAAACCGGCTGCTGTAGTTTTCGCCGCCGCCCCACAGCAGACGGTTGTCGGCGGAGAGGCGGAAGTAGTTGATGACGAAACGGGAGTCGGCCACGGCCACATCGTCGCGTATCAGGCTGCGGGCGAGACTGTCATCGAGCGGCTCGGTCGCCAGGATGAAGTTGTTGATCGGCATGATCTTGCCGGCCACCCTGGGTTCCAGAGCGCCGAGATAGCCGTTGCAGGCCAGCAGAATGTAGCGGGCTTTGACATGACCCCGCTCGGTTCTGACTTCGGCCGAAGCGCCCGCCCGATAGCGGGTGACGCGGCTGTTTTCGTGGATGCGGACGCCGGCACCGGCAGCGGCGTGCGCCAGCCCGAGGGCGTAGTTGAGCGGGTGCAGATGGGCGCCGTCGCGCCAGAGCTCGCCGCCGTAATAGCGGTGGGTGCCGAGCATCTCCCGCATCTCGTTCTCGGCGACGAAGCGCACGCCGTCGTAACCGTATTCGTCGCGCAGCTTGTCCACGGTGCGGCGATAACTGTCGTTGATCGGGCGCTTGGCGGCGGCATGGAGCACACCGGGTTTTAGATCGCAGTCTATCCGGTGCCGCTCGATGAGTTGCTTGACCAGTTCCACCGACTCGAGCGACAGCTCCCAGAGAGCCTTCGCATGATCTCGGCCGAGGCGGGCTTCGAGGTCCGCCTGATCCATGCAGTGGCCGGCATTGACCTGGCCGCCGTTGCGGCCCGAAGCTCCCCAGCCGACCCGCTCACCTTCAAGCAGCGTCACCGAGTAGCCGCGTTCAGCCAGGTGGAGCGCGGCGGACAGGCCGGTATAGCCCCCGCCAATCACGCAGACGTCTGTGCTGGCGGCGCCGGTCAGCGGCGGATAGTCCACTTTGGGGTTGGCGCTGTCGGCGTAATAGGAGGATTCGTATCCCTGCATGTTCATTGTTGTTACCTCGTTTCACCCGGCGTCGCCTGGCTCCCCGGCGAACGCTTTCAGGATGGCGGATGATAAGGTGTGGGAATGCTTTTTCGCTATATGTAGAGGTAGGTATACCCGAATGATAATTCGGGTTGTATAGTTCGTAAAGCTCGTGAATTGGCCATTTTTTCTGTTTTTGTGATTTTTCCTGATGGTCTTTATGAGTGCTTTAGCCGAATGATTATTCGGTATTGTTGCGAACCTGCAGCCGCCGCAAGCGCCGGGTTAGCCCTAAATTCAAAGCATGTAACAAACAGTACAGGTGAGCTATGGAAGCCATCGAGAGCTTTCTGAAAGAGAACGGGATCATCGAGATCGAATCCACGTTGCCGGACATGACGGGTAATGCCCGGGGCAAGTTCTATCCGACGCGAAAATTCCTCCGCGAGGAGAGCGGCCGAATTCCGGAGGCGATTCTCGTGCAGACCGTCACCGGCGGCTGGGCCGACGATTACGATCAGGTTGTGCACCCATCGGATCGTGACATGATACTGGTGCCGGATCACTCAACCCTGCGCTGGGTACCCTGGGCCGATGAGCCCACGGCGCAGATCATCAACGACTGTTACGACACCGACGGCAACCTGCACCCCCTCTCGACGCGCTCGGTGCTGCGGCGGATTCTGAAGCTCTACGAGGATGAGGGTCTGCAGCCGGTGGTCGCGCCCGAGATCGAGTTCTACCTGATTCAGAAGAACCTGGACCCGGACTACGAGCTGAAATCGGCGATCGGCCGCTCGGGCCGGCGGGAAACGGCCCGCCAGTCGTACAGCATCGATGCGGTCAACGAGTTCAACCCGATCATCGATACGCTGTACGAATACTGCGAGACCCAGGGGCTCGACGTCGATACCCTGATCCACGAAACCGGCGCGGCGCAGATGGAGATCAACTTCCTGCACGGCGATCCGCTCAACCTCGCCGACCAGGTGTTCGTTTTCAAGCGTACGCTGCGCGAGGCGGCTATGAAGCACGATATCTACGCGACCTTCATGGCCAAGCCCATGGAGCACGAGCCCGGCAGTTCGATGCACATTCACCAGAGCCTCGTCGAGACCGGTACAGGGCGCAATATCTTCTCTGACGGTAACGGCGGTTACAGCCGGGCCTTCCATCACTACCTGGGCGGTCTGCAGCACTACATCCCGCAAGCGATCAGCTTTTTCGCCCCGAACGTCAACTCTTATCGCCGTTTCGTGCCGGACATTTCCGCGCCGGTCAACATGCACTGGGGCATCGACAACCGCACCACCGGCCTGCGTGCGCCGGCCTGCGCGCCCGAGGCGACGCGAATCGAGAACCGCTTCGCGGGCGCCGATGCCAACCCCTACCTGGCGACGGCGCTGACGCTAGCCTGCGGCTACCTCGGTCTCAAGGGGGAGCTTGAACCGACAACGCCGCTGGACGGGGTGTCGTTCAGGCCCGGTGACCGGATCGAACTGGCGCGGACCCTGGAAGAGGGGCTGCGTCTGCTGGACAACTGCGAGCCGCTGAAAGAGCTGCTCGGTCACCGCTTTGTCCAGGCCTATATCGGCGTCAAGCGTGCCGAGTTCGAAACCTTCAACCAGGTCATCAGCTCCTGGGAGCGCGAGCATCTGGTGCTGAACGTGTGATGAGCGTTCACAGTCTGGAGTGGACAGTCAACGGCGGCTCAGCATTCTCATGACTCGAGCATAAAGGTGACCGGTCCGTCGTTGGTGAGCGAGACCTGCATATTGGCGCCGAAGCGGCCGGTGGCGACCTCGTGGTGCAGGCTACGGGCCCGTTCGACGAAGTAATCGTAGAGACGTTCGCCCAGTTCGGGGCTGGCGCCGGAGGAAAAACTCGGGCGCAGACCCTTGCGGGTGTCGGCGACCAGAGTGAACTGCGAGACCACCAGCAGCCCGCCTTCGGCCTGCTGCAGGTTGAGGTTCATCTTGCCGTCGGCGTCGGCGAATATTCGATAGCCCAGCACCTTGGCCAGCAGTTTGTCGGCCGCCGCTTCGTCGTCGCACTTCTCAACGCCCAGCAGCAGCAGAATGCCGGGCCCGATGGCGCCCGTGCAGTCGCCGTCGACGTCCACCCGCGCGGAGCTGACCCGCTGTATCAGTGCTTTCATTGTGACTGTCCTGCCATAAAAAGAGGACATGCTAAAGTCATGGCGTTGATGTCACAAGGAGGCGCGAAGAGTTACGCGTTACATTCGCCCCGTCACCCGTCACCCGTCACCCGTCACCCGTCACCCGTCACCCGTCACCCATGATCAGGCCCTGCTGCGGGCGAAGTCGTCGGTGGCCTCGATCAGGTTGCTGATGATACCGGGCTCGAAGCCCGAGTGACCGGCGTCGCGCACGATATGCAGTTCGGCCTGTGGCAGAGCCTGGTGCAAGGCATAGGCCTGCTCGACCGGGCAGATGACATCGTAGCGGCCCTGCACGATCACCGTCGGGATACCTCGAATCAGGTGGGCGTCGCGCAGGATCTGATCGGGTTCGAGGAAGGCCTTGTTGACGAAGTAGTGGGTTTCGATGCGGGCCATCGCCAGCGCCACATGGGGATCGCCGAAGTGGTCGACCACCTGGTTGTTGGGGTCCAGCGTCGAGCAGCGGCCTTCCCAGATCGACCAGGCCTTGGCTGCGCTCATGCGGCCGATTTCGTTGTTCGAGGTAAGGCGGCGATGGTAGGCGCCGAGCAGGTCGTCCCGTTCAGCTTCAGGGATTGGCTGCGCGAACTCGTGCCAGTAATCCGGGAACAGGGCGCTGGCGCCGCGCTGATAAAACCACTGCAGATCCTGGTCGCGGCAAAGAAAGATACCGCGCAGAATCAGACCGCTGACCCGCTCGGGGTGCGTCTGGGCATAGATCAGGCTCAGCGTTGAGCCCCAGGAACCG
The DNA here is from genome assembly GCF_014645375.1 of Marinobacterium nitratireducens. Classification (GTDB taxonomy): domain Bacteria; phylum Pseudomonadota; class Gammaproteobacteria; order Pseudomonadales; family Balneatricaceae; genus Marinobacterium_A; species Marinobacterium_A nitratireducens. The sequence goes on along the minus strand of NZ_BMLT01000015.1, from coordinate 56,970 downwards.
CCGAACAGCAGCCAGCGGTCGATGCCGAAGTGGATGCGGATCCGTTCCATGTCCGCCACCAGGTGCCAGGTGGTATTGGCGGCCAGCGATGCGTGCGGTGTCGAACGTCCGCAGCCGCGCTGGTCGAACAGAATGATGCGGTATTTGTTGGGATCGAAAAAACCACGGTGCGCCGCGCTGCAGCCGCCGCCGGGCCCGCCGTGAACGAACAGCACGGGAAGGCCGTTGGGGTTGCCGCTTTCCTCTACGTGGAGGTTGTGGATATCGTCGACCTGCAGGCGGTGTTCGGCGTTGGGCTGAAGTTCCGGGTAGAGAGTGCGCATACTTATCCTGCTCGATGAACGGGAAAGTTTTCAGTATATGACGCTCCTGCAAGCGGCGCACAGGGTGCGCCCCGGATCGGAAAAGGGGTTGGAGCCGGGCGGTAGCTGCTGCAGGCGTATCGCTATCGCCGATCCCCAGCCGGGTTCCGGACTTTCTCCCGCAGCGTCTGGATAACATAGTAGAACACCGGTACCAGCAGCGTGCCGACGACGCCGGCGGCGATCATGCCGCCGAATACGGCGTAGCCGAGGGAGTTGCGACTGGCGGCGCCGGCGCCGGATGCGATCACCAGAGGCAGTACCCCGAGAATGAAGGAAAACGCGGTCATCAGCACCGCGCGAAAGCGCATGCGCGCCGCCTTGATGGCGGCATCCCTGGCGCTGAGCCCTTCCTCGCGCTGCAGCTTGGCGAACTCGACGATCAGAATGGCGTTCTTGGCGGCGAGGCCAATCAGCAGCACCAGCCCGATCTGGGTGTACAGATTGATCTCGGACTGGGCCACCAGGACGTTCAGAAAGGCGCCGAGTACCGCCACCGGCACGGCCAGCATCACCGCCAGGGGAATGCTCCAGCTTTCATACAGCGCTACCAGAAACAGGTAGGTGAAGACCAGCGAAAGCGCGAAAATCAGCGGCGCCAGGTTGCCTGCCTGGATCTCCTGGAAGGTCTGCCCGGTCCAGGCGTAGGTGAAGCCGGCCGGCAGCACCTGGGCGGCGACCCTTTCCAGGGCGTCGATGCCTTCGCCGGTACTGTGGCCCGGGGCCAGGATGCCGTTGATCGATACCGAGCCGAAAAGGTTGTACTGGTTCAGCACCTCGGGACCCAGTATCGGGCGGATCTTCACCAGCGTCGACAGCGGGACCATGTCGCCGGCTGAAGTGCGGACGTAGAAACGGGCGATATCGCGTTCCGAATTGCGAAAGTCCGTCTGCGCCTGCAGCATGACGCGGAATACCTTGCCGAACTGGTTGAAGTCGTTGACGTAGGCGCCGCCGAGCATGACCTGCAGGCTGTTGAAGATCTCGGCGAGCGGGATGCCAAGAGTCTTGGCCTTTTCCCGGTCGACATCGATGAACAGTTGCGGCACGTCGGCGCGGAAATTGCTGAACGCCAGCGCGATGGCGGGTTCGCCGTTGGCGGCGACGATAAAGCCGCGCATCGCGGCGGCCTGTTCCGCCGGGCTGCGGCCCAGGGTGTCCTGCAGCACGAACTGCAGGCCGCCGACGGTGCCGACACCGGGAAGGGCAGGCGGGGTGAAGGCGCGTGCGTTCACCGCCGGGTTTGCCGCGTACAGGCCCTGCAGGCGGTTGAGGATGGCGGTGTCGCGCAGCCGCGGATCTCCGGTGCGCTCGTCCCAGTCGGTCAGGTTGACGATCATCAGACCGCCGTTGGAGGCAATCGAGCCGCTCAGCAGCGAAAAGCCGGAGACATGGATGACGTGCTCGACGCCCGGCTCGGCAAGGGTCTGCTCGACCAGTTGCCGGATCACGGCCTCGGTGCGGTTGATCGAGGCGCCGTCCGGCAACTGGATATCGACCATAAACGCCTTCTTGTCTTCACTGGGCACGAATCCCGATGGCAGCGTGATGCCGAGCCAGGCGGTGGCGCCGATCAGGCCGGCGAAGGCCAGCATAACCAGCGCGCTTCTGCGCACCAGCGCGGTCACCCAGCGGCTGTAGCTTGCGGTCAGACGGTGGAAGATACGGTTGAAGGAGGCGTGAAAGCCACGCTCTCGGTGTCTTGGCGCCCGCAGCAGCGAAGCGCAGAGCGCCGGCGACAGCGTCAGGGCGTTGATCGACGAGATCACCACCGCGATGCAGATGGTGATCGAAAACTGCGCGTACATGCTGCCGGTGATGCCTGGCATCACGGCGGTGGGGGCGAATACGGCCAGCAGTACCAGGGTGGTGGCGACCACTGGGCCGGTCACCTCGCCCATGGCCTTGAGGGTCGCCGCCGCGGGCGGCAGTCCTTCCTCCTCGATGATGCGGGTGACGTTTTCGACCACGATGATGGCATCGTCCACCACCACACCGATCGCCAGTATCAGCGCGAACAGCGAAATGGTGTTGATGGTCATGTCGAATATCAGCAGAAACAGAAAGGTGCCGATCAGCGATACCGGTATGGCAATGGCCGGTATCAGCGTCGAACGCAGATCCTGCAGGAACAGGTAGACCACCAGTATCACCAGTAAAACCGAAATGAACAGGGTCTCCACCACCTCCCGGATCGAAACCGAGACGAACTCGGTGGTGTCGTAGAGGATCTCGTAGCTCAGGTCGTCCGGGAAGCGCCCGGCCTGACGCTCCATTTCGGAACGCACGGAAGCGGCGACCTCGAGGGCATTGGCATCGGAGCTCTGGTAAACGGCGATGATGGTACTGGGCCTGTTGTCGAGCTTGCCCTGGGCGTCGTAGCTCTGGGCACCGAGCTCGATCTCGGCGATATCCCCCAGGCGCACCATGCCGCCGCTGTCGTCGGCGCGCAGGATCACGGCGGCGAACTCGGCCGGTGTCTGCAACCGTCCCTTGGTCTGCAGGCTGTACTGAAACTGCTGGTCGGGGTCCACGGGCGCGGCGCCGATACGTCCGGCGGCGACCTGGATATTCTGCTCCTGCAGCGCCGCGACGACATCGCCCGGGGTGATCTCCAGGCTGGTCATGCGGTCGGGGTTGAGCCAGATGCGCATGGCGTAGTCGAGCGAGCCGAGGATACTGACCTCCGAGACGCCGTTCTGGCGCGCCAGGCTGTCCTTGATGTTGAGCCCGGCGTAGTTGCTCAGGAACAGGGAGTCGAAGGTGCCGTTAGGCGAGACCAGGTTGACCACCATCAGCATGTTGGGGCTGCGTTTCTTGACCCGCACCCCCTGCTGGGTCACGACCGCGGGCAGGCGCGGCATCGCCTGTTGCACACGGTTCTGCACATTGACCTGGGCCAGGTCCGAATCCGTGCCGACGGCGAAGGTCACCGACAGCGAGTAGCTGCCATCGTTGGCGGCGCTCGAGTCCATGTAGATCATATCCTCGACACCGTTGACCTCCGCCTCGATCACCTGGGCGATGGTGTCCCGGACGACTTCGGCACTGGCGCCGGGGTAGCGGGTGGATACATTGACCTGCGGCGGCGCTACCTGTGGGAATTCGGCCACCGGAAGGTTAGGGATGGACAGCAGTCCCGCAAGGCTCAGAACGATTGAAATGACGAAGGCGAACTTGGGGCGGGAGACGAAAAAGCGGCTGAGCATGCGTCAGTTCTCCACGCCGGACTCGAACGGCTTGACGCTCGCTTCGCTGGTCTGTACCTCGGCGCCGGCGCGGATTTTCTGCAGCCCCTCGACCACGATACGCTCGCCAGGTTCCAGACCCTCGACCACTTCCCATTTCACGCCGTAGCGCTCGCCCAGCACCACCGGACGGCGCTGCACCTTGCTGTCGCTGTCGACCAGCATCACGAAGCGACCCTGTTGATCCTCCTGCACCGCGGCCTGGGGTACCAGCAGCTTGGTCTCGTCCTGCGGCGCTTCGATGATCAGGGTGACGTACATGCCCGGCAGAACCAGTCGGTCCGGGTTGGGGAAGGTGGCGCGCAGGTCGACGGTACCGGTGGCGGTATCGACCCGGTTGGCAATGTAATCGATGCCACCCTGCTGATCGAACAGTTCTCCATTGGGCAGTCGCAGGTGCACCACCAGCTGGTCCAGCGGCGGCATTGAGGGGTCGCCGCGGGCAATCATCTGCCGGGCGCTGGCGACATCCTGCTCGGAGGTTTCGATCAGTACCTGAATTGGGTCCAGCTGTACCAGCGAGGCCAGCAGCGTCTGCGTCGTGATCTGGTCGCCGATGGATACTTCGGATTGTGAAATGCGGCCGGTCAGCGGCGCCTTGACGCGGGTATAGGACAGGCGCAGCTGAGCGGCCGCCAGTGCCGACTGGGTCTGGGCGTACAACGCTTCGGTCTCGAGCCTGCGGGCATTGAGCTCATCCATGTCGCGTTGCGAGATGTTGCCTTTGGATACCAGTTGCCGCCCCCGCTCCCAGTTGGTACGGGCGACGTCGCGGCTGGCGGCGGCCTGCTGCAGAGCGGCTTCCTGCTGCGCCACTTCGGTCTGATAGGGGGCCGGGTCGATCTCGAACAGCACTGTGCCGGCTTCGACCTCGTCACCTTCGGTAAAGCGCTTGGCGATCAGCGGCCCCGATACCTGGGCCCGCAGTGCAACGTCTTCGATGGCGCGGCTGCGGCCGACGAATTCCCGGTACGGGCGTATCTGTTCGCTGCTCACCGCGGTGACGGTGACGCTCGGCGGCGGCGCCGCCGGTGGCGGCGCCGCCGGTGGCGCGGCTTCCTGTTCGCAGCCGGAGAGCGTCAGCAGGGCCAGCAATGCCGGCAGGCTGATGAGCGGTATCCTTGGCATCGTGCTGTTCCCGAGTCGAAAAGCGTCTGGATAAGGATAGTACGCTTCACTCAAGTCATATCCGTGTCGTAGCCGTCGAAGGGCTCAGGCGGCCCGCCCGGCGACGCTGGCCCGAACCGCCCGGGCTGCGGCGTCGCTGGCGCCGGCGACGGGCCCCTCTTCGATCCACCGATAGGCGGCGCCTGGGGTCAGTCGGAGGTCATCGTTTCCGTCGGTGCGACGATGTGCGGGTCGTGGCGCTGCTGCCTTGCAAATGCCGCGATCAGGTTCACGATCCGGTCTGAGCGGGTGTGATGCAGTGCATGACCGGTCGCCTCCAGCTCGATGCGCACGGCCCCCGGCAGCTGGGCGGCCAGGCGGTCGCAGTGGTTTCGGGGCGGCACTATGCTGTCGTCGCTGCCGGTCAGCAGCAGCAGCGGCTGGCGAATCTCGCCGTAGCGTTGGCTCTGTTCGGCGAGAAAGTCGCTGAGGTAGTGAATGTCCTCGGCATTGGCCCGAAATGCGTCCGGCCTCAACGACAGCGGAACACCGGTTCTTTGGACATAACCGTCGGGGACCGGGTTCGGTGCGAACACCTCGCTGACGGCCGTATCCAGCAGCAGCCGACCGAGCGGATAGACCAGGGTGCTGGAGAAAAGCCGGCCGATAAGCGGAACGCAGGCCAGACGGTTGTACCAGGCCACGCCGCCGGTCCAGGGGTGGGTCGCGCCCGCCAGCAGTACACCGCCCGCAGCCTGCCCCGGATAGGCGAGCAGGTAGGCCAGTACCACCGCTCCGCTCCAGGAGTGTCCGACCATGACCGGCCGCTCGACGGACAGCGCCCCGAGCAGGCCGTGAATGAGCTCCGCCTGGCGGGCGGGATCGGGCCAGGGGCCTTTGGGCCTGGCGCTGAAACCGTGACCCGGACGGTCCACGGCAATCACGCGGTGGTGGCGGCTGAGCGGCTCGAAAATGCTGGCGCTGAAATCACGAAGGCTGGTGCTGGCGCCGTGCAGCAGCACCAGCACGGGACCTGTACCGGCCTCGCGGTAGTGCAGGCGAACGCCATCGACTTCGATGAAGTGCCCCTGCGGCGCGAAGGTGCGCCCGGCGCGGTAAGCGCCCAGTCGACTGACCAGCAGCAGAGCGGTCAGCGAACTCAGAATTGCAATCAGCCAGGGCATCGGGCAGTACCTGTGATAGTACCTGTAGAGCAACCTCCGCTCTGCGTCTGCAGACCGGCCCTCAGCTTCGAGTATAGGGAACTTGTATCAGAGTGAAAAAGGCATGAAATGGCAGGATGGGCGACCCGAAGAGGCATAAGAAAACGGAGCGCCGATGGCGCTCCGTTTCGTCAATGGCTTGCCGGGGCCGGCAGGGGCCCCCTAGTCGCTTACTTCTTGGCGCGCTTGCGCTCGTTTTCCTTGAGCAGCTTCTTGCGGATGCGGATATGCTGCGGCGTGACCTCGACCAGCTCGTCGTCCTCGATGAAATCCAGCGCCTGCTCCAGGGTGAAGCGGACCGGCGGGGTCAGCTGGATGTTTTCGTCGGTGCCGGAGGCGCGGACGTTGGTCAGCTGCTTGCCTTTGGTCGGGTTGACCGCCAGGTCGTTGCTGCGGCTGTGGATACCCAGGATCATGCCTTCGTAGACGTCGATGTTCGGGTCGATGCACAGGCGGCCGCGTTCCTGCAGGTTCCAGAGTGCATAGCCCAGCGCCTTGCCGGTGACCATCGAGACCAGTACGCCGTTATTGCGGGATACGACTTCCCCTTCCTTGACCGGACCGTAGTGGTCGAAGATCGAGGTCAGGATACCGGTGCCGGAGGTCATGGTCAGGAACAGCGAGCGGAAACCGATCAGCCCGCGTGACGGCATCATGAAGGTCAGGCGCACGCGGCCCTTGCCGTCGACTTCCATGTTGGTCATGTCGCCACGGCGCTTGCCGAGCTCCTCGATCACAGAGCCCTGGTGCTGCTCTTCGACGTCGAGCATCACCATTTCGTACGGCTCCTGAACCTGGCCGTCGACCACCTTCTGGATAACTTCCGGACGGGAAACGCCGAGCTCGAAGCCTTCGCGACGCATGGTTTCGATCAGGACCGACAGGTGCAGTTCTCCGCGGCCGGAGACCTTGAACTTCTCCGGGGTATCGCCCTGCTCGACGCGCAGCGCCACGTTGTGGATCAGTTCACGCTCGAGACGGTCCTTGATGTTGCGGCTGGTGACGAACTTGCCGTCCTGACCGGCGAACGGCGAATCGTTGACCTGGAAGGTCATGGAGACGGTCGGCTCGTCGACGCTCAGTGGCGGCAGCGCCTCGACGGCGGCCGCGTCGCAGAGGGTATCGGAAATGTTGAGCTCGTCGATACCGGTGATGCAGATGATATCGCCGGCCTGGGCTTCGTTGACGTCGACACGTTCCAGACCCAGGTAGCCCATGATCTTCAGCACGCGACCGTTGCGTACCTTGCCGTCGCGGTCGACGACCTTGACCTGGCCGTTGATGGCAATTTTGCCACGCTTGACGCGACCGACGCCGATAACGCCGACGTAGCTGTTGTAGTCCAGAGCCGAGATCTGCATCTGGAAGGGGCCGTCGAGGTCGACCGCAGGCGCCTGGACATGTTCGACGATGGCTTCGAACAGCGGCGTCATGTCATCGGCCAGGTCGTCGGCTTCGAGGCCGGCGATACCGTTCAGCGCCGAGGCGTAGACGATCGGGAAATCGAGCTGTTCTTCGGTGGCGCCGAGGTTGTCGAACAGGTCGAAGACCTGGTCTACGACCCAGTCGGGCCGCGCGCCGGGGCGGTCAACCTTGTTGACGACGACGATCGGGCGCAGGCCCTGGGCGAATGCTTTCTGGGTCACGAAGCGGGTCTGGGGCATCGGGCCGTCGACGGCGTCGACCAGCAGCAGTACCGAGTCGACCATCGACAGTACGCGCTCGACCTCGCCGCCGAAGTCGGCGTGCCCCGGGGTGTCTACGATGTTGATCCGGTAATCGTTCCATTCGATGGCCGTGTTCTTGGCCAGGATGGTAATGCCGCGCTCACGCTCCTGATCGTTGGAGTCCATGATGCGTTCGGCGCCTTCATCGCGGCGGCCCAGGGTGCCGGACTGCTGCAGCAGCTTGTCGACCAGGGTGGTTTTGCCGTGGTCGACGTGCGCGATGATGGCTATGTTTCTCAGATTCTCGATCACCAGTGTTTACCTTCAGGAAAAATCGCAAAGCCAGCATTATACGGGACCGGGGCCCGACAAGCGATCAGTGATTGACCAGGCTCCCGGCGTGCACGATCGAAAGGCGCGCGAGGTCCGGTTTGAGGTTTGTCCGGCAGCGGCAAGCCCGTGTTCATGCACGAAATAAAGGCCCGGGGCCCCTTTTTGTGGCAGACAGTTTCCAAAGGGTTGCAGTATGATGGGGCGGTGGGCGTAGACAGAACAGCGCGTCTTCAGTCTGCGCACCGTATTGGTGCTATATTTTGTACGATGCCCGCTTTTGGTGCGTACAAGGTCCGCTTCCAGGCGCCGGCCGGGCCTAAAATCAGGCATTTGGGCGAATTTCCGTGCTGGCACGAGGATTGCTACTAGTACGGCCAAGAGGTTTACGCCGTTTTTAAAGTACTGCAGAACCACCGGTCTGACAGTTTCAACAGAGTGGAGAAAGGCAAATGTCAGAGAAAACTCTGAATCTGATCAAAGAAAGCGAAGCGCGCTGGGTCGACATGCGCTTTACCGATTCCAAGGGTAAAGAGCAGCACGTGACCATTCCGGTTTCGGACATGGGTGACGACTTCTTCGAAGAAGGTAAAATGTTCGATGGCTCGTCCATCGCTGGCTGGAAAGGCATCAACGAGTCCGACATGATCCTGATGCCGGACGACAGCGCTTCCGTCCTGGATCCGTTCGCCGAAGACGCCACCGTTATCGTGCGTTGCGACATTGTCGAGCCGTCCACCGGTCAGGGTTACGAGCGTGACCCGCGCTCCGTCGCCAAGCGCGCCGAAGAGTACCTGAAGTCCACTGGTATCGCCGACAGCGCCATGCTGGGCCCGGAGCCGGAATTCTTCGTATTCGATTCCGTCGAGTGGCACGCCGACATCGGTGGCTGCGGTTACAGCATTTCTTCCGAAGAGGCTGCCTGGTCCTCCAACAAGCAGTTCGAAGGCCGCAACATCGGTCACCGTCCGCGCGTCAAGGGCGGCTACTTCCCGGTTCCGCCGATCGACTCCCTGCACGACCTGCGTGCCGCCATGTGCGACGCCATGGAAGCCATGGGCCTGACCATCGAAGTGCACCACCACGAAGTGGCCACCGCCGGTCAGTGCGAAATCGGCGTGCGCGGCAACACCCTGGTGAGCAAGGCCGACGAAGTTCAGATTCTGAAGTACTGCGTGCACAACGTTGCTCACAGCTACGGCAAGACCGCCACCTTCATGCCCAAGCCGCTGGTCGGCGACAACGGCTCCGGCATGCACGTTCACCTGTCCATGTCCAAGGACGGCGTCAACATCTTCGCCGGTGACAGCTACGGTGGCCTGAGCGAAACTGCCCTCTACTACATCGGCGGTATCATCAAGCACGCCAAGGCGCTGAACGCGCTGTGCAACCCGTCCACCAACTCCTACAAGCGTCTGGTGCCGGGCTTCGAGGCTCCGGTTATGCTGGCATACTCTGCCCGCAACCGTTCCGCTTCGCTGCGTATCCCGTACACCACCAGCCCGAAAGCGCGCCGCGTCGAAGCCCGCTTCCCGGACCCGGCTGCCAACCCGTACCTGTGCTTCGCGGCGCTGCTGATGGCTGGCCTCGACGGTATCCAGAACAAGATCCATCCGGGCGAGCCGGCTGACAAGGATCTGTACGACCTGCCGCCGGAAGAAGCTGCGGAAATCCCGACCGTTGCCGAGAGCCTGACCGAAGCGCTGAACGCGCTGGAACAGGATCGCGAGTTCCTGACCAAGGGTGGCGTCTTCACCGACGACATGCTGGACGCCTACATCGCGCTCAAGCGCGAAGACGTCGCTCGCGTCAACATGACCACTCACCCGGTCGAGTTCGACCTGTACTACTCGGTTTAAGACCGGTGGGCCGTTTCGGCGGCCCGCAACGTCTGAAAAAGCCTCCTTCGGGAGGCTTTTTTGTTGTTGCGCACGGGGCCTGGCTGTTCGCTGTCGCGGCGGCTAATGCCCTGTTGCGAAGCGGTCAAATTTATTGGTGCATGAATGTGCACTAATGTGGTGCATGCATCTGGCCGGGTATAGACTGCAATCAGGGGCGGAAGCGCCGCAGTCGTTGTCTCTACAGCGTTTTTGCGCAAAACAAAGAGTTGGCGCTTTTTTTGCTTTATCAGAATTATCGAAACCGGTCGGCCCGTCCGGTTTCGTCCGGAATGCGGATTCGCTATGTTCAGATCGTCCCAGCACAAACAGATTCTCGAAAATCTCACCACGGCCGTGGTCATGCTCGATGGCAGGCTTTGCATCGAGTACATGAACCCGGCGGCCGAGATGCTGTTCGAGGCGAGCGCCCGGCGTCTCAGGGGCAAGCCCGCCACCGACTGGCTGGCAAACAGTCCTGAAGAGCTTAAGGTGCTGCAGGAGTCGCTGGAAACCGGGCACCCCTATACCAAGCGCGAAGCCCGGATGATGACGCTGGGCGGTCATGAGCTGACGGTGGACTACAGCGTCAATTCCATTTCGCAGTCCCGCGGCGAACGCAGTCTGCTGGTCGAGGTCGAGGCGCGCGATCGTCTGATGCGAATTGAACGGGAAGAGGAGCTGCTGACACGGCACGCGTCGGCGCGCAACCTGGTGCGTGGCCTGGCTCACGAAATCAAGAACCCGCTGGGTGGCATTCGCGGTGCGGCGCAGTTGCTCGAGCGTGAGCTTGGCGACGAGGAGCTGCACGAATACACCCGCGTGATCATCGAGGAGGCGGACCGGCTGCGCAATCTGGTCGACCGGCTGCTCGGGCCGCGCAAACTGCCGCAGCTGTCCGACGTCAATATCCACGCCATCCTCGAGCGGGTCTGCAGCCTGGTCAGCGCCGAGAGCGGCAGCTGGCTGCATATCCAGCGCGATTACGACCCCAGTATTCCGGAGTTCGAGGGCGATGCCGAGCAGCTGATTCAGGCGGTGCTGAACATCGTGCGCAACGCCATGCAGGCGCTGGAACGCTCCGGCACTCCGGAGCCGTTGATCAGCCTGCAGACGCGGGCGTTGCGCCAGATTACCCTGGGTACCGAGCGGCACCGGCTGGTGTGCTGTGTCATCATCACCGACAACGGCCCCGGTATTCCAGAGCACATTCTCAACAATATCTTCTATCCGATGGTCACCGGTCATGCCGATGGCACTGGCCTCGGGCTCTCGATTGCGCAATCCATCATCAATCAGCATCACGGCCTGATCGAATGCACCACCGAGCCCGGTGAGACCCAATTCAAACTCTTTATTCCGCTGGAGCATCACCATGAGAACCTCAGGTAACGTCTGGATTGTGGATGACGACCGGTCGATCCGCTGGGTGCTGGAGAAGGCGCTGGATCAGGCGGGGCTCGAAACCCAGTCCTTCGACAATGCCGACGACCTCCTGCGCCGCCTGGGGCGCGACTGCCCCGATGCCATCATCAGCGATATCCGGATGCCGGGTACCGACGGCCTGCAGATGCTCGACCAGGTGCAGGCGGACCATCCGGAGTTGCCGATCATCATCATGACCGCGCACTCGGACCTGGAGAGCGCGGTGGCGTCCTATCAGGGCGGCGCTTTCGAGTATCTGCCCAAGCCGTTCGATGTCGACGAGGCCGTTGCGCTGGTGCAGCGCGCCGTTGCCCACGCCCACGAGCAGCAGCAGGAAGTCACCGAGCAGGTGATGGGGCGTGCCACCGAGATCATCGGCGAGGCGCCGGCGATGCAGGAGGTGTTTCGCGCCATCGGTCGTCTGTCACAGTCCAATATCACGGTACTGATCAACGGCGAGTCCGGTACCGGCAAGGAGCTGGTGGCCCATGCGCTGCACAAGCACAGCCCGCGCGCCAGCCGGCCGTTCATTCCGCTGAATATGGCGGCGATACCGAAGGACCTGATCGAGTCGGAGCTGTTCGGTCACGAGAAGGGCGCCTTCACCGGCGCCGCCGCCGCGCGGCGCGGCCGCTTCGAGCAGGCCGACGGCGGTACCCTGTTCCTGGACGAGATCGGCGATATGCCGGCCGATACCCAGACCCGGCTGCTGCGCGTGCTGGCCGATGGCGAGTTCTACCGGGTCGGCGGCCACACCCCGGTGAAGGTGGATGTGCGCATCATCGCCGCGACCCATCAGAATCTCGAGAAACTGGTGGCGGACGGCCGTTTCCGCGAGGATCTGTTCCATCGCCTCAACGTCATCCGGATCCACATACCCAGGCTTTCCGACCGTCGCGAGGACATTCCGCGTCTGGCGCAGCATTTTCTGGCCACCTCGGCCAAGGAGCTCAACGTCGAGCCGAAGATACTCAAGTCGGATACCGAGAAGTTCATGTGTCACCTGCCGTGGCAGGGCAACGTGCGCCAGCTCGAGAACACCTGTCGCTGGCTGACGGTCATGGCCTCCGGCAGGGAGGTGTTGATCGAGGACCTGCCGCCGGAGCTGCTGGAGCAGCAGGAGCAGGGGACGACGGTCAGCGCCAACTGGGAGCAGGCGTTGCGGCTCTGGACCGATCAGCAGCTTGGCTGTGGTCGCCAGGGCATTCTCGAAGAGGCGGTGCCGGCGTTCGAGCGCATCATGATCGAAACCGCGCTCAAGCACACCGCAGGCCGGCGTCGCGACGCCGCCCAGCTGCTCGGCTGGGGTCGCAATACCCTGACCCGCAAGATCAAGGAGCTGGGGATGGATGGCGGCAACGAGCAGGATGAGGATGAGTAGCCATGTCCCGTGGCGAACCGGTTAGGCACCGCGGTCATTCGCGGCGAGGCGCCGCTCCTACGGCGGGGTTGGCACACTGGCCTTGTCCCCAAGGAGGCACGCCTCGTGGCGAACCGGGCGGGCACGATGGTTGCTGAATGTGTAGGGTGGGTTAGCGGCGCCTGGCTTCTTGATATCCGCTGCTGCCGGTATGTGGGCGCCGCGTAACCCACCATCGAGGTGAAGTTGGCCTCTTGGCGGGTTACGACGCGCCCAGTTTTCCTGGGGGCGGACAGATACGACGATGCGCGTCTAACCCGCCATACGGGGAGCGTGTAATGGCTTTCTATAAGCCCTGCGTCCGTACGCTGTCCAGCGTAAGGTCGAAGCATTTGCGTACCTTGGCGCACAGCTCGTCCACTTCCTTGCGGCTGATCACCAGCGGCGGTGACAGCACCATGCGGTCGCCGACGGCGCGCATGATCAGGCCGTTCTCGAAGCAGTGGTCGCGACAGAGGGTGCCAACGGTGCCTTCGTCGGCGAAAAACTGCTTGGCCTCCCTGTCTTTCACCAGGGCGATGCCCGCAACCAGGCCCGCACCCTCGATATGCCCCGTCAGCGGCTGGTCGGCGAGCACCGCGCGAAGCTGCTGCTGGAAGTAGGGACCGATATCGTCGGCGACGTAATCCACCACCTTTTCCTGTTTCATCAGGCGGATATTGGCGACTGCCACTGCCGCCGCTACCGGGTGGCCGGAGTAGGTGAAACCGTGGAAAAACTCGCCGCCTTTCTCGATAAGGCAGTTGGCGACACGGTCGCCGACCGCCACCGCCGAAATCGGCATGTAGCCCGATGACAGTCCCTTGGCCATCGACATCAGATCCGGTTCGATGCCGAAGGTCTGGGAACCGAACCAGCTGCCGGTGCGACCGAATCCGCAGATCACCTCGTCGGCGGCCAGCAGGATGTCGTACTTGCGGCAGATACGCTGAATTTCGGGCCAGTAGCTGGCCGGCGGCACGATGACGCCGCCGGCGCCCTGGATCGGCTCGCCGATAAAGGCGGCGACCTTCTCCGGGCCCACCTCCAGAATTTTTTCCTCCAGCGCGCGGGCGGCCTTGAGGCCGAAGGCTTCCTCGTCGAGATCGCCGGCTTCACCGTACCAGTAGGGCTGGTCGATATGCTCGATATTCGGCAGGTAGGGCCCTCCCTGCTTGTGCATCGCGCCCATGCCGCCGAGGCTAGTGCCGCCTATGGTACTGCCGTGATAGGCGTTCTTGCGCCCGATCAGCACATTCTTTTCCGGTTTGCCTTCCACTGCCCAGTAGTGCCGGATCATGCGGATCAGGGTGTCGACCGCTTCGGAGCCCGAGTTGGCGAAGAAGATATGGTTCAGATCCCCGGGCGTGACGCTGGCGATTTCCTGCGCCAGGACCGCGGCCGGTGTGGTGGTGGTCTGAAAGAAATGATTGTAGTAGGGCAGTTCGTCGAGCTGCTGCTTGGCGGCGTCGATCAGTTCCTTGCGGCCGTAGCCCATGTTGACGCACCAGAGCCCGGCCATGCCGTCGATGATGCGATTGCCCTCGGAATCCCATACGTAGACGCCTTCGCCACGCACGATGACGCGGGCGCCCTTGCTGTTGAGCGCGGCGGTATCGGTGAACGGATGCCAGTGATGGTTGGCGTCGATCCGCTGGATCGCTGCGGTCAGGTTTTCGGTCTGGGTGACGGCGTTCGATTGCATGGTTCGCTCCCCTCGGCTGCTTTCCGCGCGATGTGCGGCGGACGGTTGTTGTTGGTTTATGTTCGCCATTTTGTGATCACAAAATATTTAAAGTCAATATATTTTTGTGATCACAAACTTTTGGCTTGGGGTGGGTATCGCGGGGCGAGTGGCAGGGGAGCGGTCGGTGCGCAGGCGCCCGCTCCGCGGGCGAACTGGTATGGCGGCTCCAGAGGCGGGGGTTAATCGCCCGCAGAGCGAGCTCCTACCTTCGGTGAATCGTCCATCACTTCGTCCAGCAGACCCGAGTCCACCACGAAGGCGTTGCCGTCGCGGATGTCGGCCGCGATGGCCCGGCGCAGGGCGAAGGCGTCCTGACTGCGAATGGCATCGAGCGCCTCGTTGTGGCGGTCCACCTGGTAGTGCTCGTCGAGCTGGCTGGTGGCCAGGCGCATGAAGGGGCCAAGCTGCAGCCAGAGACTTTCGATCAGCGGTACCGTGACCTGGTGCGGGTTGGCCTCGTACAGGCAGCGGTGGAAGCGCTGATTGCAGATGCTGACCCTGTCGTGGTCGCCCTCGAAGTAGGCGGCGTCGATCTCGGCGTCGATGCGCCGGAGCTCGTCTATGCGGGCCTGGTCGATGTAGGGGAGGGCGCGTTCGGCGGCGTGGCTCTCCAGCGCAATTCGCGCCTCGTAGAGTTCCCGGAACTTCATCGCCGACATGCGCGGCACCTGGACACGGCGATTGCCGAGAATTTCCAGCGCGTTCTCGGCGGCGAGCTGGCGCAGCGCCTCGCGCACCGGCATCGGGCTGACATCGAGCAGCCCCGCGAGCTCGCGAATGGTCAGTGCTCGCCCCGGCGCAATGGCGCCGCACATCAGGGCGTTTCGCAGGCTGCGGTAGACCCGCTGATTGACGGTCAGGTTCGGGTCCAGGCCTTCGAGTGTGAGTTTGAGCGGTGCTTTCTGTTTCATCGGATCCGGGGCGGGTGCCGTTGTTGGCCCGGGCTGCGGGCCTTGTTGGGGTCTTTGCCTTATTGAGCCAAGCCGGGGCGCCCGGATCAAGGGTCTGGGCCCAGGTATAGGCCGGGCCAGGCCTTTGTATATCTTAATGCGATCACTAATAACAGGCTATAGCGAATTCTTCGCTGCGCCGGGGTTGCGTGCCAAGAAAAAATGTGATCACAATAAGGCTCAGTTTGAACGACGGCTGGCCCCTGTCCCGAACCGGACTTAGGGGGCGAATACCTCCCGGGAGGTATTCAGTCTTGTGGCCGGCGAACCGTAACGTGTCGGGGGGACGTGAGCCAGGGCATCGTTCGGTTCGCGATCATCCACTCCGACAAAAAAAATTAGAGAGGAGCTTCAGGCAATGACTTTGAAAAAGACTCTGATGGGCGCGGTTCTGGGCAGTCTGGTGGCCACCGGCGCGCATGCACAGGAGCCGGTGCTGAATATTTACAACTGGTCCGACTACATCTCGCCGGAGGCGGTCAGCCAGTTCGAGAAGGAGACCGGTATTCGCGTCAATTACGACGTCTACGATTCCAACGAGGTGCTCGAGGCCAAGCTGATGTCCGGTCGCAGCGGTTATGACCTGGTAGTGCCCTCGGCGTTCTTCCTGGAGCGCCAGATACAGGCCGGCATCTACGCCGAGGTCGACCGGGATCAGCTGTCCAACTACGGCAATCTCGATGCGCAGCTGCTGCAGACCGTCTCGCGCAACGACCCGAACAATGTCCACGGCGTGCCCTACACCTGGGGAACCACCGGCATCGGCTACAACGTGGACATGGTCAGGGAGCGGGTGGGCGACATGCCGATCGACTCCTGGGACCTGATCTTCAAGCCCGAGCTGGCGGCGAAGGTGGCTGACTGTGGCCTGGCGGTGCTCGACTCGCCGGCGGAGGTGGTTGCGCTGGCGCTCAACTATCTTGGCCTGGACCCCAACAGCGAGAGCAAGGCCGACCTGGATCAGGCCGAAGCGCTGCTGGCATCGGTGCAGCCGCACATCAAGTATTTCCACTCTTCACAGTACATCAGTGATCTTGCCAACGGTGAAATCTGCGTTGCGCTCGGCTATAACGGCGACGTGCTGCAGGCCCAGGATCGCGCCGCCAGTGCCGGTCAGGGTATCAGCGTCGGTTACAGCATCCCCAGGGAAGGCAGCCTGGCCTGGTTCGATCTGATGGCGATTCCGGCCGACGCGCCCCATCCGGAGGCGGCGCACAAGTTCATCAACTTCGTGCTGCAACCCGAAGTCGCGGCCGGTATCTCCAACTTCGTCTACTACGCGGTGGCCAACACCGAAGCACAGCCGCTGCTCAACGAGGACGTTCGCAGCAACCCCGGGGTCTATCCCTCCGAGGAGGTCAAGGCGAAGCTGTTTGCGCAGAACGCACATACTGCCAAGTTCGACCGCCTGCTGACCCGCGCCTGGACCCGCGTCAAAACCGGCCGCTAAGGGCCCGTTCGCTGGTGTCCTGACCCCGACCGCCCCGTCCGCGGGGCGGCCTCCCGTCCTTTGCCGAGAAGAGTCCCATGCAGTTGTCCGAATACACTCAGCAACCGGCACCTGTGCAGGCGCCGGACGATGTCCAGGCGCCCTGGCGTCGCGCTGACGCAGAACCCTTTGTGCGGATCGAAAACGTCAGCAAACACTTTGGCGAATTCGTCGCCGTCGACAATGTTTCCCTCGATATCTACCAGTCCGAACTGTTCTGTCTGCTGGGCGGCTCCGGCTCCGGCAAGAGCACGCTGCTGCGCATGCTCGCCGGCTTCGAAACGCCGACCAGCGGCCGCATCCTGATTGACGGTGTGGATATCTCCGCGATCCCGGCCTGGAAGCGGCCGGTGAACATGATGTTCCAGTCCTATGCGCTGTTTCCTCATCTGTCGGTGGCAGACAACGTCGCATTCGGCCTGAAGCGCGACGGTGTACCGCGGGCCGAAGTGAAAAAGCGGGTTGCCGAGATGCTGGATCTGGTGCAGCTCGGTCATCTGGGACGGCGCAAGCCGCACCAGTTGTCGGGCGGCCAGCGCCAGCGCGCGGCACTGGCGCGGGCACTGATCAAGCGGCCCAAGCTGCTGCTGCTCGATGAACCGCTCGGTGCGCTGGACAAGAAACTGCGCGAGGAGACCCAGTTCGAGCTGATCAATATTCAGGAAAATCTCGGCGTCACCTTCATGGTCGTTACCCATGACCAGGAAGAGGCAATGACGCTCTCGACCCGCATCGGCGTCATGAATCAGGGCGAGATTGTCCAGGTCGGCGAGCCGCACGACCTCTACGAGTATCCGCAGAACCGCTTCGTTGCCGAGTTCGTCGGCTCGGTCAACCTGTTCGAAGGGCAGGTGACCGAGGATGAAACCGACTTCGTGCGTATCCATTCACCGGAAGCCGGAAGCAGCTTTTTCATCAATCATGGCATCAGCTGCGCACCGGGACAGAAGGTGTGGGCGGCTGTGCGGCCCGAGAAAATCCGTATTTCACGCGACAAGCCTGAGCAGGCGGACAACTGCCTGGAGGGGACCATCGACGAGGTCGCCTATATGGGCAGCCTGTCGGTGTTCCGTGTGCTGTTGCCGGGCGGCCGGCAGATCCGCGTCACCAAACCGAATATGGCGCGCCGTTTCGACGAGCGCCTGAACTACCGCGACCGGGTCTGGTTGTCCTGGAGCGGTGACAGCTGCGTGGTACTGACGTCATGAACAGTATGTCCCAATCCGCCCCGCTGGCGGTCGGGCGCCGGCGCCCGTCGTGGCTTCGGCTGCCGGGCCGGCTGATACCGGGCCGTAGCCTGGTGGCCTCGGTGCCGACGCTTTGGCTCGGGCTCTTTTTCCTGATTCCGTTCGCGGTGGTACTGAAAATCTCGCTGGCGGAAACGGCGATTGCCGTGCCGCCCTATACCAGCCTGTTCGAGTGGGATGGCGCCGTCGCCGCGCTGTCGCTGAACCTTGGCAACTATCAGTTCCTGTTCGAGGACTCGCTCTACCTCGATGCCTATCTGAACTCGATCAAGGTGGCGGCGATCTCGACGCTAATCACCCTGATCATCGCTTTTCCGATGGCCTATGTCATCGCGCGGGCGACGCCCGGGCGCCGCGTGGTGCTGCTGTCACTGGTGATACTGCCGTTCTGGACTTCCTTCCTGTTGCGCGTTTACGCCTGGATGGGGTTCCTGAAAAAGAACGGCGTCGTCAACGATGTGCTGCTGTCGCTGGGTCTGATAGACCAGCCGCTGACCATGCTGCAGACCGACTTTGCCGTTTACATCGGCATCATCTATACCTATCTGCCGTTCATGATCCTGCCGCTCTACAGCGCCCTGGAGAAGCTCGACGACTCCCTGCTGGAGGCCGCAGAGGATCTTGGCTGCCGACCGTTGCAGCGCTTCTGGCTGGTGGTGGTGCCGCTGTCACTGCCGGGCATCGTGGCGGGGTCGTTGCTGGTGTTCATTCCGGCAGTCGGGGAGTTCGTGATTCCGGCGCTGCTCGGCAGTTCCGATACCCTGATGATCGGGCGGGTGCTCTGGGACGAGTTCTTCCTCAACCGCGACTGGCCCATGGCCTCGGCGGTCGCGACGATGATGCTGTTGTTCCTGGTGGTGCCTATCATGCTGTTGCGCAACGGGCAGGGGCGCAAGGAGGAGGCCGCATGATGCGCTATCCCGGATTCATGAAAACCTCGGCCTGGCTGGGATTCATTTTCCTCTACGCGCCGATCGTCTCGCTGATCGTCTACAGCTTCAATGCGTCCAAGCTGGTCACCGTCTGGGGCGGCTTCTCGTTCAAGTGGTACGCGGAGCTCCTGCAGAACGATCAGATCATCGACGCAGCCATGGTCAGTCTCAAGGTGGCAGTGTCCAGCGCCACCCTGGCGGTGGTGCTCGGTACGCTCGCCGGTTTCTGTCTGTCGCGCTTCGGGCGCTTCCGCGGCCGGCTGGCGCTCTCGGGCATGATCACCGCGCCGCTGGTGATGCCCGAGGTGATCACCGGGCTGTCGCTGCTGCTGCTGTTCGTCGCCCTCGAGGGGATGTTCGGCTGGCCGTCCGGTCGCGGCACCACCACGGTGATCATCGCCCATACCACCTTCTGCATGGCCTATGTCGCGGTCATCGTGCAGTCGCGGCTGGCGAGCCTGGACGAGTCGCTGGAAGAGGCGGCGATGGACCTCGGCGCGCACCCGTCGACGCTGTTCTTTCTGGTCACCTTGCCGCTGATCGCGCCGGCGCTGATCTCAGGCTGGCTGCTGTCGTTCACGCTGTCGCTCGACGATCTGGTCATCGCCAGCTTCGTCTCGGGCCCCGGTAACAGCACGCTGCCGATGGTGATCTTTTCCAAGGTGCGCCTCGGCGTGACGCCGGAGATCAACGCACTGGCAACGCTGATGATTCTGGTGGTGGCGATCGGCGTGCTGGCCGCCGCCTGGCAAATGCGCCGCCAGACCCGTCGGGCGCCGGCGGCTTGATTCTGTATATGGCAGAGCATGCAGAAAAGTAGGGTGCTGGTAAGCGAAGCGCACCGCACCGACCAGGCGGTGCGGTTCACTCCGTTCACCGGCACCCTGGGTACTTCCATGCTTTCGTGGTTGAAATAGGTAATGACATGAAAATAGGTATTCTCGAAACCGGCACCAGTCCTGAAGAGATGAAGGCCGCCTACGGCAGCTATTCGGATCTTTTCGTGCGTCATCTCGGCGCCGTCGATGAAACGCTCGACTTCGAGGTATTCCGCGTCGTCGACGACGTTTTTCCGCAATCGCCCGGCGACTGCGACAGCTGGGTGATCACCGGCTCGCGCCATGGTGTTTACGAGGACCTGCCCTGGATGCGACGGCTCAAGGACTTCATCGTCGAGCTGTGGCAGGCGCGCCGCCCGCTGGTCGGCATCTGCTTCGGCCACCAGATCGTCGCCGAGGCGCTGGGCGGGCGGGTCGAGAAGTCGAGCCGCGGCTGGGGTGTCGGTCTGCACGCCTATCAGCTGGTAGGCGAGGGCAACGGTCTTGGCAATCGCGGCGGTCGGCTGACGCTCAACGCTCTGCATCAGGACCAGGTGGTCGAAAAGCCGGCCGGTGCCCGGGTCTTCGCCTCGTCGGATTTCTGCCCCTACGCCGGCTTGCAGTACGGCGACAGCATTCTGACGTTGCAGGCGCATCCGGAGTTCAGTATCGACTACACCGCGGCGCTGCTTGAGCTGCGCAGGGGCAGTCCGATCACGCCGCAGCGCGTGGACGAGGCCCTCGCCGGTCTGCAGTCCCCGGGGGCGGCGAGCGATTCGGGGCGGGTGGCGCCGCGGCTGGTGGCTTTTCTGCGCGGTCTGGACGAGTCTGCCGCGTCGGCGGCGGGGTTCTGAGCCGTGTCGGTCATGCCGGTACCGGGCATCGAGTCGGCGGCCTTCATCGGCTGGCAGCAGGAAGTCGCCGAGCTGATCGATCATATTCGTCAGCCCGGTTTCCCGCGCCGGCTGGCGCAGGTGCTGGGGCGCCTGGTGCACTGCGACACCATGCTGGTCGCGGTATTCCGCGAGCAGGAACGCCCCATCGTGCTGTTTTCCGAGAGCGAGGACGAGCGCAGCCCGGCGATGCAGCGCTACCTCAGCGAAGCCTATATGCTGGACCCGGTGTTCAATGCCGTTGGCCGCGGCATCCGTCCCGGTGTGCAGCGGCTGTCGGATATAGCGCCGGACTGTTTCGAGCAGAGCGACTACTATCGCAACTGCTACCGGGAGTTCAACCTTTGCGACGAGGTCGACCTGTTCGTCTATCCGGAGCCCGGCACCGCCTTCACGGTGTCGATCGGACGTGGCCCGGAACTCGGCTCCGTGACCCGTGCCGAGCGTCAGGCCCTGCAGGCCCTGTTCCCGATTGTCGAGGCGCTGGTGAAGCAGTTCTGGCTGGTGCATTCGGCCAGTTACCTGCGCCAGCCCCGGGCCGGCGGCCCCCTGGCCCGGGCGCTGGACTCGTTCGGCTGCGGCGTGCTCACGGCCCGCGAGCAGCAGATCGCAGGCCTGGTGCTGCGCGGCTTTTCCACCGATGCCATCGCCGCCGAACTTCATATCAGTACCGGTACCGTCAAGGTGCATCGCAGAAACATGCACGCACGTTTCAACACCTCGACCCAGTCCGAGCTGTTCGCGCGCTTTCTCGATCACCTCGCGACACTGGCACCGTTGTGATTGCGTGAGGAGGTAAGGACGTAAGGACGTAAGGACGTAGGAGCGAAATGCTGGCAGCCCTTACGCCTCACGCTTAACGCCTCACGAATCCCCTTGGCCTGTATCCGAACACCCGGCCCTCGGGCATACGGTGCGGTTCGTTGCACTCACCAGCACCCTACAGGTTTGGAGAATCAGGGTGTTATCAAAATGTAGGGCACCTTGAGCGCAGCGAAACGTGCCGTGAAAATATTACCGAAGTAAACCGGCGCCGTTCGCTGCGCTCAGGGCGCCCTACAAGGTCGGATCGATTGCAGGGTGCCGGTGAACGGAGTGACCGCCAGGGATGGCGGAAAGACTGGCATTGCAGGAGCGCATGCCAGCGAACCGCACCATGGCGGGAGGCGCCTGTTTCCGGCACACTAATCGGCTTTCGCCAATCAAGCTAATCGTGCCAGCAATGCTCAACGTCGTCCTGTACCAGCCGGAAATCCCGCCCAACACCGGCAATATCATTCGCCTGTGCGCCAATACCGGTTTCAGCCTGCATCTGATCGAGCCACTGGGGTTTGATTTCGACGACAGGAAACTGCGCCGCGCCGGGCTGGATTACCACGAATTCGCCGCGGTGCAACGCTGGGCCGATCTCGACAGCTGCGTACGGGCGCTGCAGCCGGCGCATGTCTGGGCGCTGACGACCAAGGGCAGCCGCTGTTACAGCGAGGCCGAATTCGCCGCCGGCGACGTGCTGCTGTTCGGTCCCGAAACCCGGGGGCTGCCGGGCGGCGTGCTCGACCCGTTGCCGGCCGGTCAGCGACTCAGGCTGCCGATGAAGTCTGGCAGCCGCAGCCTGAACCTGTCGAACTGCTGCGCCGTGGTGGTGTACGAGGCCTGGCGCCAGCTCGGCTTCGGTGACGGCGCCTGAGGCCCCGGTAAGCTTGACGGGACAGTCGCCGTCAGCGACTGTCCAGACGTGGCGCGAATTAGTTTTCCGTCTTCATTGCGCTTTCGTGCCAGTTGCGCAGCGCCAGGTTGGATAACCACACCATCAGGGTGAACAGCAGCACGCCGGTAACGGTAATCAGCATCAGCGCCGCAAACATCTTCGGAATCTGCAGGCTGTAGCTGGACTGCAGGATCATGTAGGCAAGCCCTGCTTTTGCACCGCCGGTGCCTGCGACGAACTCGGCCACCACCGCTCCGATCAGCGCCAGGCCCGAACTGATGCGAAGCCCGCCGAAGAAGTAGGGCAGTGCGCCCGGAATGCGCAGACGCACAAGCTGCTGCCAGCGGCCCGCCCGGTACATGCGGAACATGTTGAGCAGGTTCGGATCGACACTGCGCAGCCCCAGCGTGGTATTGGAAATGACCGGAAAGATGGCCATGATCACCGCGCACACCGTCAGTGACCAGGTGGTGTCGTCGATCCAGATGATAATCAGCGGCGCGATCGCCACTATCGGGGTGACCTGCATCAGGATCGCATAGGGGAAGAGACTCATCTCGATCCATTTGCTCTGGATAAACAGCAGCGAACAGGCCACGCCCAGTAGCACGGCAATCGCAAACGCCAGGAAGGTGACCTTGAGCGTCGTCAGCAGGGCATTGAGCAGATCCAGCCAGTTTTCCTGCAACGCCGAGAATATCGTCAGCGGACCCGGCAGCACATAGGGCGCGACCCCGGTAGCCCGCACAGCGATTTCCCAGATCAGCAGAAATAAAAGGCCGACGCTAATTGGCGCGGCGATCTGCACGAAACGTTCGTTACGGATAAGGGGAGCGTTCATGATGCGGCCTCCTGTCCCATGCTGCTGGCCTTTTCCAGCGATTCCGATACCTGGCGGCAGTAGTCGGCAAAACGCTGCGACACGCGGAAGTCGGGGCCGCGGGGGAAGGGTTCGTCGATGTCGATCTCTTCCACTATCCGGCCCGGCCGTGCGCCCATCACCACTACCCGGCTCGACAGATAGACGGCTTCATACACGCTGTGGGTCACGAAGACGATGGTCCAGCCATTGGCCTGCCAGAGCCTGAGAATATCGTCATTCAGCTTGTTGCGGGTCATCTCGTCCAGGGCGCCGAAGGGCTCGTCCATCAGCATCAGATCCGGCTCTGTCACCAGGGCGCGGGCGATGGAGGCCCGCATCTGCATGCCGCCGGACAGTTCCCGCGGATAGGCGCCGCCGAACTGGCTCAGCCCGACCATTTCCAGCGCGGTGTCGATCCGTCGCTCGGCGTGTTCGCCGGCAGCCTTTTGCAGATCCAGCGGCAGTCGCACATTGGCGCGCACCCGCGCCCAGGGCATCAGGGTCGCATTCTGGAATACGAAGGCCAGCTTGCGGCCTTTGGAACCGACCACGTCGTAGTCCTGTTCCCACCATTTGACGCAGCCGGCGCTGACATCGCCAAGTCCGGCCATGATGCGCAGCAGGGTACTTTTGCCGCAGCCGGATGGTCCCAGCAGGCTGATAAACTCTCCCTGTCTAACATCCAGCGTTGCATCCTGCAGCGCGACGGTGCCATTGGCATAGATCTTATCCACATGCCGGGCCTGAATGACGGGCCGGGCGCTGCGCGTTTTGGGTCCGTTGGTGACGGGCGGGTTTTCCACGGATTCCGGAACAAGTTTTAGGGCGGACATAATGTCTCTCCTGTGCAGGAGGGTGCAGTCCCGGGACTGCACCCTTAGTTCTTCTACTTGTCAGATATCAGCTGTCCCGCTGCAGCAGCACCGGCTGCTCAGGCAGAAAATCGAGCGAATAGACGTCCTTGATGTTCACGTCCTTCTGCAGCAGGCCTTCCGCTTTCATCAGTTCGTACAGTGTGTTCCAGCGTTCATCCGTCATGACGCCAATACCGCCATTTTCCGCATCGCCGCCATCGAGCATGCGGTACTTTTTCAGTGTCTCGATGCTGAATGCGATCTGTTCGTCGGTCATTTCCGGATTGGCTTCCTTGATCAGCTTGTTGCCCGGTGCCGGGTCGTCGAAGTAGCTCACCCAGCCTTCCAGCGTCGCCTGTACGAAGCGCTTGATGAGGTCGGGATCCTTTTCGGCCATTTTGTGCGTGGTTTCGATCGTTTCGGCGTACGGGGGGTAGCCAAAATCGGCCATCAGAAAGACCGAGGGCGTAACGCCGCCTTTTTCTATGGCAAAGGGCTCCGAGGTCACATAACCCTGCTGTGCGACACCGGTGTCTGTCAGGAAGGGCGCGACGCTGAAGGTGTAGGGGCGCGACATTTCATCGCTGAAACCATACTTGGACTTCAGCCAGGGGTAGTAGCTGTTATGGGCCGAGGTGCCGATATAAACCGGCATTTTATTGTCGGCGATTTCCTGCAGCGACGTGATATGCGGGTGCGCAATGATGGCCTGCGGATCTTTCTGGAAAAGACCGGCAACCGTCACCACCGGCAGTCCTTCCGAGACGGCCTTGACGCTGGCCATCGGGTACCCCATCAGCATATCGATACGACCGGCAACCAGCAGCTGCATGCCATTGACCTGGGGCCCCCCCATCTTGATCTCGACATCGAGGCCATGTTCTTCATAGATGCCGGTGGCTTTCGCTTGGTAGAAGCCACCATGTTCCGCCTGAGCGAACCAGTTGGTTCCAAAAACAACCTTTTCCAGATCCTTGGCGCTGACCGAGGTCGTCATCGAGGCCAGGCTGGTCATTGCGGCGGCGGCTATCATCACTTTTTTCAGCTTCATTTTTTTATAGCTCCGGTTATTGGATGGTTTCATTCTTGGTTCTGGTGGATACCGGCAGTATCAGCTGCCGGTAAGTTCAGCCGGGGTGGATGCCTGAATGCCGGCCGACGCGGCGGCGACATCGACCGATGCCGGTTCCGCTTCAATCTGTGCCGCCAAGCGGGCAACCCGGGCGCCCAGTGTTGTGGCGATGGCCAGTTCGTGGTCATCGACCGGCAGGGTTCCGTCGAACCCGGTTACCGCAGATGCGCCGTAGGGCGATCCGCCCTTGCGGGTCTTGATCAGGGCCGGCTCGCTGTGGGGCACGCCGCAGATGACCATGCCGTGCTGCAGGAAAGGCAGCAGCAGCGACATCAGCGTCATTTCATTACCGGAGTGCATGCCGCCTGTGGAGGTGAAGACGGCGCCCACCTTGCCGATCAGTGCGCCCTGGCGCCAAAGGGGCGCGGCTTCGTCGATAAAGGCACGCAGTGGGGTGCTCATCAGTCCATAACGGGTCGGTGAACCCCAGACAATGCCGTCGGCCCAGACCAGATCGTCATTGACGGCGCGGGGCAGTCGGCGATACTCCTGTTGCGCGGCAACAAAGTCGTCGCGCCCGGTATCCACACTGAATTCGGGCTCGTTGATATCCACCCGCAGCAGGCGGACTTCAGCTCCCTGTCGTTTGGCGCCGTCGGCAATGGCCTTCGCCAGTGCCAGGGTGGTGCCGTAACGCGAGTCGACAACGATGGCGATGTTTGCGCTTTTCATGGTCTCTCCCAGAATCGAAACTGGCTGCCGGTGACCCGTCGCAGCCGATGATGCCAGTCATCCTGAAACGCACGATCCGTAACGGCTCCGCCTGTTCCAGGCTTTCGATCTGAGGGCAAGAATCCATTCTCCGGACGGCACAGTTGCCGTCCCCTCTCCGCTCAGAAAACAATCAGTTGACGCCACGTATCCGCGGGGCGTTGACTCTTTTCTACGGCAGTTGTGGCAGGCGTGATGACAGTGGAGAGCTATTGCTGATAAGCCTGGCGGTCAGTCACGAACTGCCGGCATTCGCTGTGCGAAATGCTGCCGGCCCCGTGAGCAATGACCGAAACCCAAAAGGTTCTGACAGCTTCTACTCATGGAGGGAATACCGCCGAAACGGTATCTGTTATCGGTTTAGCAACGGCTGTGCCATGGGGTGGATTTTGCCTCGGAGACGCTGGTCTGACGCGGCTTGTACTGGTTCTTCCCGATTCGGACCGGCCTTGTCGCGTGTGCAGAAATGGTGCAGTCGTGCTTCGGCGGCCCCAAAACTGATAGACAGTATGCGCCAGGCCGTGGCATGCGCCGGAACCCGCCGAGTTCAGCGGGGTGTTGTTCGCAGCTTGACTGAGAGGCTGCGGCAGCCGCCACATCGTAGCAGGGTAGGTTGGAGCGTATTTTGCATTGATCTGCATTGAAAGAAGCGCGCAATGGTCATTTACCGGGTCCTGGCCGGGATCGGGTTCATATCCACGTTATCATTAGTAAAAGAGTAGAAGCGGTCAGGAACCGAATGGCGCTCAGCCATCCATCCGGGACATTGCTCTTGCAGACACGCCGGTCTAATGGCCTGGTCTGCCGATTGGGAGCATCCGTCCTTCGCTCGCTCGACAGCGGCAGGCGTCGGATGCTTCGGGAACGAGAGGAGCATCGATGCATTACCTGATACAGAACGCCCGTGCGGTTTTTGACGTCCCGGGTACTTCAGACATCCGCATACGCGCGGGGTTGATCACCGAGATCGGCAGCGGTCTGCAGCCGGCGCCGGACGAAATCCCGGTTGATGCCAGCGGCTGCGTCGCCTGGCCGGGAATGGTCAATACGCACCATCATCTGGCACAGTCGGTGCTGAAAGGGGTGCCTGAAGGGCTGAATCACGGCCTCGACGACTGGCTGGTGTCGGTACCCTTCCGTTTCTGGCCCAGCATTACGCCGGACCTGATGTACCATGC
Organism: Marinobacterium nitratireducens; assembly: GCF_014645375.1. GTDB lineage: Bacteria > Pseudomonadota > Gammaproteobacteria > Pseudomonadales > Balneatricaceae > Marinobacterium_A > Marinobacterium_A nitratireducens. The sequence continues at coordinate 29,811 of NZ_BMLT01000015.1, read as the reverse complement.
GGCCAAGCTCGGCCTTTACGAGCTGCTGCGTTCGGGCGCCACCACCTGTGCAGACCATCATTATCTGTACCATGCGCACTCCAGCACCGAAGTGGAAGATGCGGTCTGGCAGGCCGCCGACGATCTTGGTATCCGCCTGGTGCTGTGCCGCGGCAGCACCACCACCCGGGGTTCTCACCAGGGCATGAAATCCTCCAACATTGAACCGGAAAGCCTGGGGCAGGTAATCGAACGGATGGACAGGTCTCGCCAGCGCTATCACCAGGATGGTGACATGGCGATGCGCAAGCTGGTGGTGGCACCCACGAGCCTTGTGCATTCATCGACGCCGGAAGATTTGCGCGCCTGTGCCGACTACGCGCGCCAGCACGGTCTGAAACTGCACTCGCATCTGCTCGAGGTCGAGTTCGACGAGATCCAGGCACGGAAAAAGTACGGCATGAGCGCCATCGACTATGCCGCGCACTGCGACTGGCTGGGCGAGGACGTCTGGTTCGCACACCTGGTCTGGTCCGATGAGCATGCGGTAAAACTGCTCGCGGAAACCGGCACAGGTATCGCCCACTGTCCGACGTCCAACTGCCGCCTGGCCAGCGGCATCGCACCGGCCATTGCGATGCAGGACTCCGGCATCAGTATCACCCTGGGTGTCGACGGCTCGGCTTCGGCCGAGTCCGGCTCGATGATTCAGGAAGCGAATCTCGCCTGGTTGATACATCGTGCGGCCAGCCGGAATCCGCAGGCGACCACGGCGGATATGGCGATTCACTGGGCCAGCCGCAACGGCGCACAATTGTTGGGTCTGAAGGGCACCGGCGAAATCGGCGTCGGCAAAGCGGCGGACATCGTGCTCTATGATATCGAGCGTCCGCGCTTCTCCGGTGTCCACAGCCCGCTGTACGCGCCGCTGCTCTGCGGCGAGCCGGTGGATGTCAAATACAGCTTCGTGCAGGGCAAGCCGGTGGTGGACAACGGCAGTATCCGCAATCTGGACGAAGCGGAACTGGTCGCCAATGTGAAGCAGGAGGTTGGCCGCCTGCTCGCCCGCATCGGCGTCTGATGGCGCCGCCGCTGCGCGATTTTCGATGGACTGTCGCTGCCGCCCTCTGGCGGCGCTGGTCTGTCCGCGTTGGACTTATCTGACAATATTGCGTTTAAGATGAGCAGATTTACAGAAGATAGCCTCTGCCGAACTGCGGATTTTGGTCCTGCGTCAGTATCGTATTGTTATTTCAGTTAGTTTTTACGTCGTCTTGAAAATAACATTATTTTCATTCAGTTTGCTGTGCCGACCTTTAATACGCGTATAGGCTGATAGAAAAACCTTATTGACGTTCACGTAAAGCGTTACTAGTATTGGCGGACCTCTCTCCCCACAAGGGAGCGATGTTGGAAATCGAATAACCCGGCGCCGAGACAGATCGGCGCGGACTATAACAACAACACGTGGCTACCGTGCCGTGATCCGGCAGGGCAGTACGAGGATTTCAACATGGTTATCTGGCAACATCTGCTCAAGGCGCGTCGCTGCGCCCATCTCTCCACCGGCGGCCCCGCCCGTATCTTCGACTCATACCCGATCCGCGCTCGCCAGGCGATCTGACGCCGCGCTGCGCTATTCCAATTTTTCCAGTTTTTGATCCGTGTTACGGCGGCGCTGTCACGTGCGTGCGTCTGCGGACAATGGAGTCAGGTATGAGTCAGGACATCAGCCTCAACGACAAATGGGAACTGGACGCCGGTCGCGTCTACCTCACCGGCAGCCAGGCGCTGGCGCGCCTGCCGATGCTGCAGGCGCAGCGCGACAGGGCCCAGGGCCTCAACACCGCGGGGTTCATCTCGGGCTATCGCGGCTCGCCGCTGGGCGGTTTCGACAAGACGCTGTGGCAGGCCAAGCAATACCTCGCCGACCACAACATTCACTTCCAGCCCGGTATCAACGAGGACCTCGGTGCCACCGCCGTCTGGGGCTCGCAGCAGGTCAATCTGTTCCAGGGCGCCAAATATGACGGCGTTTTCGCGCTCTGGTACGGCAAGGGGCCGGGTGTCGACCGCACTGGCGACGTGCTCAAGCACGCCAACGCCGCAGGCAGCTCGACCCATGGTGGCGTGCTGGCGATCGCCGGCGACGATCACGCCTGCAAGTCATCGACGCTGCCGCACCAGAGCGACTATGCCTTTATCGATGCGATGATGCCGGTGCTGCACCCGAGCGGCATCCAGGAAATGCTCGACTACGGCCTCTATGGCTGGGCCATGTCCCGCTACAGCGGTTGCTGGGTCGGCTTCAAGGCGCTGGCCGAGGTGCTGGATTCGTCCATCTCGGCCGACCTCGATCCGAACCGGGTCCGGATCACACTGCCGGAGCACTTCGAGCTGCCGGCCGGCGGCCTCAATGCCCGCTGGCCCGACAAGCCGCTGCAGCAGGAAGAGCGCCTGCACCGTTACAAGCTGGAAGCGGCCAAGGCCTTCTGCCGTGCCAACCGCCTGGATCGGGTGGTGCTCGACAGTTCCGACGCCCGCTTCGGCATTATCACCACCGGCAAGTCCTACCTCGATGTGCAGCAGGCGCTGGTCGATCTCGGCCTCGGCGAAGCCGAGTGCGCCGCCATCGGCCTGCGCCTGTACAAGGTGGCGATGCCCTGGCCGCTGGAGCCGGAAGGCGTGCGCGAGTTCGCCACCGGCCTCGACGAGATTCTGGTGGTCGAGGAAAAGCGCGGCCTGATCGAGGAACAGCTCAAGGAGCAGCTCTACGGCTGGCAGGATCAGGTGCGCCCGCGCATCTGCGGCAAGCGCGACGAGCAGGGGACGGAGCTGCTGCCGTCCATTTCCGAGCTGACGCCGGCGATGGTCGCCCGCGCCATCGCATCGCGGCTGCAAAATCGTTACGACAGCGACAAGCTGCGCCAGCGCCTGGCGTTCCTGAACGACAAGGAAGCGAGCCTGGCGCAGCCGCGCGAGTTGCTCGAACGCACGCCGCATTTCTGCTCCGGCTGTCCGCACAATACCTCGACCCGGGTACCGGAGGGCAGCCGCGCCCTCGGCGGCATCGGTTGTCACTACATGGCCACCTGGATGGACCGCGATACCGACACCTTCACCCAGATGGGCGGCGAGGGTGTCACCTGGGTGGGGCAGGCGCCGTTCACGAATGAAAAGCATGTATTCCAGAACCTCGGTGACGGCACCTATTTCCACTCGGGACTGCTGGCGGTACGCGCGGCCATCGCCTCCGGCGCCAACATCACCTACAAGATTCTCTACAACGACGCCGTGGCCATGACCGGTGGCCAGCCGGTTGACGGCACCCTGACGGTGCAGCAGATCAGTCATCAGCTCTACGGCGAGGGCGTACGCCGCATCGCCGTGGTCAGTGACGACCCGCACAAGTATCCGACGCGTGCCGATTTTGCCGATCGCACCACTTTTCATCATCGCGACGATCTCGATGCGGTTCAGCGCGAAATGCGCGAGATCGAGGGCTGCTCGGTGATCATCTACGACCAGACCTGCGCCGCCGAGAAACGCCGCCGTCGCAAACGCGGCACCCTGGAGGATCCGGATCAGCGTGTACTGATCAACCCTGAGGTCTGCGAGGGCTGCGGCGACTGCGGTATTCAGTCCAACTGCCTGTCGGTGCTGCCGCTGGAAACCGAGCGTGGCCGCAAGCGCACCATCGACCAGTCCGCCTGCAACAAGGACTTCAGTTGCGTGCGCGGCTTCTGTCCCAGTTTCGTCACCGTCAAGGGCGGCAAGCTGCGCAAGCCCGCCGGCGTCGGCAGTGTCGATTTCCCGACGCTGCCGGAGCCGGTCTTCGTCGGCGAGAACAACCCCTATGGCATTCTGCTGACCGGCGTCGGCGGTACCGGCGTGGTGACCGTCAGCGCGCTGCTTGGCATGGCCGCCCACATCGAGGGCAAGGGCGTGGCGGTGCTGGACCAGGCAGGCCTGGCCCAGAAGTTCGGCGCCGTGGTCAGTCACGTGCGTATCGCCGACAAACAGCAGGACATTCACGCGGTGCGCATTCCGGCCGGCGAGGCGGATCTGATGATCGCCTTCGACCTGATGGTCGGCGCCAGCGCGGACGCACTGGCGAAGCTCGACAGCCGCTTTTCCCGCGCCGTGGTCAACACCGAGAAAGCCATGCCGGCGGCCTTTACCCGCGACCGGGACCTGAAGTTCCCGGGCGAGTCGATGGAGGGCGCGATCCGGGATGCAGTACGCGACAGCCACTTCCTCAATGCGTCCGACCTGGCGTTGGCGCTGATGGGCGATGGCATGGCGGTGAACCTGTTCACCCTGGGGTTTGCCTATCAGCAGGGCCTGTTGCCGCTCAGCGCCGGGTCGATCGAGCGCGCCATCGAACTCAACGCCGTGGCGGTCGAGAAGAACAGGCAGGCCTTTGTCTGGGGTCGCCGTGCGGCCTTCGATCTGGCGCGGGTGCAGGAACTGGCGCATCCGACCGCGGTGCCGGTCAAGATCCTGGAGACGCCGGAGCAGCTTATCGCGCGCGAGAAAGCACACCTGACCCGCTATCAGAACGAGGCACTGGCCAGGCGCTACGAGGCGCTGGTGCGCAGGGTAGAGGCGAAGGCCAAGGAGACGCTTGGTGGGGATTCGGTGCTGCTTCGGGCCGTGGCCGAAAACTATTCCAAGGTGCTGGCTTACAAGGACGAGTACGAAGTGGCGCGTCTGTACAGCGACGGCAGCTTCCGCAAGCTGCTGGCCGAGCAGTTTGAGGGGGATGTCGAGCTCGAGTTCAACCTGGCGCCGCCGCTGCTGTCCCGTGCAAAGGACGGCCAGCGCCCGCGCAAGCGTAAATTCGGTCCCTGGATGGAGTCCGCCTTCCGCTGGCTGGCGAAGGGCAAGGTGTTGCGCGGCACGCCGCTGGACCCGTTCGGCTACGGTGCCGACCGCCGTCTCGAGCGCAGGCTGATTCGCGACTACGAGGCCGATATCGCCTGGCTGCTCGAGCATCTGCGCCGTGACAATCTCGAGGACGCCCGCGCCCTGGCGGCATTGCCGTCGCAGATTCGCGGCTACGGCCCGGTCAAGGAGGCCGCCTGCGAACAGGCCGCGGTGCAGCGCACACAGCTGCGGGCCCGTCTCGATGCGCCCGAAATGATCGACGCCGTCTCCGGCGCCGCCATCTGATTGCAGGAAGATTGCCCGACCTGGCCGCTGTGGCGGCCGGTCGGTACCTGAGCTTAAGCAAAATGTCGGTGTATTGGTGACGAGTGACAGGTTACGCGTTACCGATCTTTTTCGCGTCACGCGTAACCCTTCACCTGTAACCAGTCGGTGCGGTTCGCGTTGCTCCCCTGAAATTAGCTCCTTCAATTTCAGGATTTCCGCCATCCATGGCGGTCACCGGCACCCTACGATAAAAAGGAAAAATGAACATGTCCGTATTCAGCCATCCGGAATTCGACAACCACGAGCACCTGTCCTTCTTCAGCGATCCGGAAACCGGCCTTCGCGCCATAGTTGCCGTGCACAACACCAACCGCGGGCCGGCGCTCGGCGGCTGCCGCATGTACCCCTACGCCAGCGACGAGGAAGCGCTGCGCGATGTGCTGCGACTGTCGAAGGGGATGACCTACAAGTCGGCGCTGGCCAACCTCGACCTTGGCGGCGGCAAGTCGGTGATCATCGGCGATCCGCGCGCGCACAAGAGCGAGGCGCTGATGGAGGCGATGGGACGCTTCCTCGAGCAGCTGGGCGGTCTCTATATTGCGGCCGAGGATTCCGGTACCAGCGTTGCCGATCTGCAGGTCATGGGACGCCGGACCCGCCATGTCGCCGGTATCGCACCGCGCGCGGGCTTCGATGGTCAGCCGAGCAACGGCGATCCTTCGCCGGCCACCGCTTATGGCACCTTCGTCGGTCTCCAGGCAGCGGTACAGCACCGGCTCGGCCGCGGCGATCTCGAGGGGCTCACCGTGGCGGTGCAGGGCATCGGCAATGTTGGTTATCGTCTGGCGCGCCATCTCAAGGAGGCGGGCGCCAAACTCTATGTGCACGACGTCTATGCCGAGTCGGTGGAGCGTGCCGTCGACGAGCTCGGTGCCACCGCCGTGTCCGGCGATGAAATCCTCAAGCTCGATGTCGATGTCGTCGCGCCCTGCGCCCTTGGCGCCGTGCTCAACGACGACAGCATCGGCAAGCTGCAGGCGAAGGTTGTGGCGGGCGCCGCCAACAACCAGCTGGCGCAGTCGCATCACGACGCTGTACTGGCCGGGCGCGGCATTCTCTATGCGCCGGACTTCGTCATTAACGCCGGCGGCATTATCGACGTCTGCCACGAGCGCAACGGTCATGACGCCGCCGCCGTGCGCGCCCATGTCGAAACCATCGGTGACACCCTCGGCGAGATCTTCGCCCGTGCCGAGCATGGTAGCCAGCCGACCGGCGTGATCGCCAACCAGCTGGCCGAAGAGCGCTTCAGGGGTAAAAGCCAGCTTTAAAACGTAGGTTGGGTGGAGTGGCGCAGCCACGTAACCCAACAGCTTTCTCCGGTTAGCGGTGTTGGGTTACGGCCCTTCGGGCCTCCACCCAACCTACATTTTTCGAAGAAAAACTGCCTGATAAAAACAACGAACCAGGAGAATAACGTGACTCAGTCTACGTCCAATGCAGCAGCGACCAGTGCCGTTTCCGGAGCCTCCGCCAAGCGCGGTTTCTGGTCTTCCAGAATGGCCTTCGTGCTGGCCGCGACCGGTTCCGCAGTCGGCCTCGGCAATATCTGGAAATTTCCCTATATCACCGGCGAAAACGGCGGCGGCGCCTTCGTGCTGGTCTATCTGCTGTGCATTGCCGTGGTCGGAATTCCGATCATGATGGCCGAGGTGATGATCGGCCGGCGCGGCGGCCGCAGCCCGATCAACAGCATGCGCATCCTCGCCGAGCGTGACCGGCTTTCGAGTCGCTGGAAATGGCTGGCCGGCGTCGGTGTGCTGGCGTCCTTCCTGATCCTGTCGTTCTACTCGGTCATCGGCGGCTGGGCGGTGTCTTACGTCGGTACCGCGGCCAGCGGACAGCTGAGCGGACAGAGCGCGGAGGTGATCGGCGCGATCTTTTCCGGGTTGTTGGGGGATCCCGGAAAATTGTTGATCTGGCACAGCCTGTTCATGGCGCTGACCATGCTGGTGGTGGCGCGCGGCCTGCGCGGCGGGCTCGAGCGTGCGGTGACCATCCTGATGCCGGCGCTGTTCGTACTGTTGTTGTTGCTGGTGGGCTATGCCATGACCACCGGGCATTTCGGTCAGGCCGCGAGCTTCCTGTTCCGCCCCGACTTTTCCAGCCTGACCACCGAAGCGGTACTGGTGGCGCTGGGTCACGCCTTCTTCACGCTGAGCCTGGGCATGGGCGTAATGATGGCCTACGGTTCCTATCTCAACAAAAATGTATCGATCGCCAAAACCTCACTGCTGGTGTCGCTGATGGATACCGGCGTGGCACTGCTGGCGGGCCTGGCGATCTTCCCGATCGTCTTCGCCAACGGCCTCGAACCCGGCGCAGGTCCCGGGCTGATTTTCCAGACGCTGCCGCTGGCGTTCGGCCAGATGCCGCTGGGCAGCCTGTTCGGTACCCTGTTCTTCGTGCTGCTGGTATTCGCGGCCTGGACCTCGGCGATTTCACTGCTCGAGCCGCTGGTGGAATGGCTGGAAGAGCAGAAGGGCATGAACCGCCTGGTCAGCACCCTGGGGGCGGGCAGTCTCTGCTGGCTGCTGGGTATCGCCTCGATACTGTCGCTCAACGAGTGGTCGGGCTTTGCGCCGCTGGGCATGTTCGCGGCCTTCGAGGGCAAGACGGTGTTCGACCTGCTCGACTATCTGACCGCCAATATTCTGCTGCCGCTGGGTGGTCTGCTGGTGGCGGTGTTCGTCGGCTGGTTCATGGCGAGGCAGGCGCTGGAAAACGAGCTGTCGCTGCGCGGCCCCTGGTTCGGGCTCTGGTACGGCGTGCTGCGCTACGTGACGCCGGTCGCCGTTGCCATCGTCTTTATCTACAACCTGGTGTAAAGCGTTAGATGTTTCCGTTGGGTGCTGCTGAGCGACAGCGAAGCGCACCGTGACCGATGGTGCGGTTCGCTCCGCTCACCGGCACCCTACGATCCTTCACGCCGATGCGCATAACGTGTCACCCCCTCACAACCATCCCTTGCGCTTGAAGTAGCCGTAGGTGCCGACCGCGCTGGCCACCATCAGGCCCAGTGCCATCGGGTAGCCCCAGCGCTGGCTCAGTTCCGGCATCAGGGCGAAGTTCATGCCGTAGATGCTGGCGATCAGGGTCGGGGGCAGGAACATCACCGCGGCGACCGAGAAGATCTTGATGATCTTGTTCTGCTCCAGGTTGGTGAAACTCACCGTGGCGTCGAGCATGAAGTTGATCTTGTCGAACAGGAACTGGGTGTGCGGTAACAGCGACTCGATGTCGGCGAGCATCTGCTTGATCTCGCGGCGATTGTCCTTGGTGAGCCGGTCACTGTCGTAGCGTTGCAGGAAGCGCAGGGTGCGCTGGGTATCGAGCAGGCTGAGGCGGATCTTGCCGTTGGCGTCCTCCTGCTTGCTGATCAGGCGCAGGATGCTGTCGAGGTGGTCGGTCTCGAACACCTGGTCGGATACGTTCTCGAGGATGTTGTAGACGTCCTCGATGGCGTCGGACAGGTAGTCCACCTTGAGCGCGAACAACTGCAGCAGCAGCTGCAGGGGTCTGGCGGCCTGGATGCGTTCCTGGCGCAGGTACTGGCGTACCAGGCGAAACAGGCTCAGGTCCTCCTCGCGCACGCTGATCAGCAGATCGTCGCGCAGGTTGAAGGAGACGTTGAAGGTGCGCAGGTCCTGGCCGACCTTGTGCGGAAACAGCGAGTTGATATGCACGCCGTCCTGGTCGACGAAGAAGCGCGACGACGCCTCGATCTCGTCGATATCGTCCTGTCCGGGCAGGTCGCCGACGAAGTGGCCCGACAGCCAGTTACGCTCCTGTTCATCCGGTTCCAGCGCATCGACCCAGATGGCACCCTCCGGCAGCGGATCGTTGCTACCCAGCGGGGTCTTGTGCAGGCGGTTCTGTTCCAGTTGATAGGCGGCCAGCATGATGCGACGTTACTCCCTGTCGTTGCTCTGGTCTGATTGCTAAGGCTTCAGGAAGTATATAAACCCGGCAAAAAAATTGCCGGGTTTATCTTGGAATGGCGAGGTGCCCAGGACGCACCTCGCAATGCCGGCCGTGCCATCTTTCACTGGTGCTTTCGCCGGTATCGGCTCCGGCAATGCCAGTATTCCCGCCATCCGTGGCGGTTGCTCCGCTCAGGGCGCCTGCTTGTTTATTTACCCTGGGTGACGTAGCGCAGGATCTCGACCACCTGTTCGGGTTCCTGGGCCCAGGCCATGGCGGCGGCGTCGACTTCTTTCAGCGGGTGAATGATATCGGCGTCGTGCAGCGTGATGTACGGGGTATCTAGCGCGGCCAGGTAGCCCGCGTCGAAGGCTGCGTTCCACTGCTTGTACTGGCTGCCGAAACGCACCACGCCGATATTGGCGCTCTCGATCAGGTTCTTGGTACGGATGGCGTTGACCTTGGACGACTTGTGGTCGCGCCAGAAAGGATTTTCTTCGGTGCCGAGGTGGTCGCCGGCGGCATCGGAGGAGTCGTGGTCGGTGTTGGGGCTGACGAACTCGACCGGCAGCTCCAGTTCTGCGCAGCCGGCCTGAATGCGCTCGCGCCAGTCGGTGTGAATCTCGCCGGAAAGGTAGACTGTCCAGATCATCGCAAACCTCCAGTTTGGTCTTGTGTATACAAAATTTTTGGATTTTGTCCATTGTCCCGAACTCTGGCGGCGGCTGCAACCGCCAGCGATGCCGGAAACTTGTCGAGCCGGGCCAGGCGTGCCAGTCTGAAGATTCCAGATGCTGCCATGGATGAACCGATGCAGTCCCTGCTGATCGTGACCGAACTTTACGGCTTCGATGCCGAGGCGGGCTGCCTGCGCGCCCGCTGCCACGACAACCGCCTGCTCCAGGTCGAAGCCGAACCGGGGCAGACGGTCAACTGCGATGCGCTTGCCGCTCAGCGCTGCCCCTTTTTTCTGCTCTGCGACCGTCCGGCAAAGCCGGTTGGCGATGCGCTTTCGCTGTCGCCGCGGGCGTTGATCAGCGTCGTGCCCTTTTCTGCAGAGGAGGTCGAGGCCATGCTCGCAAGTGGCCAGGCCGAGCAGGTACTCGAGCAAAGTCTCCATGGTCAGGGGTTCTGAGTGCCCTGGGCGGGGCGACAGGCCGCTGCGCCGGCGGCAGGATTTCGAGCTTTTGAGCATCCGTGCCTGACCATCGGATACATCATTCTGCGAACCTGAACCATTTTGCTTTACAATCCGCACACGACGGGCCGGTAAGGCCATCCAGGATGAACTTAGGGTAGCGGTGTGGGCTGATGGACAGGACACGAAATACACTGCTGGTGATCACGGCCTTGTGCCTGGCGGGCGCGCTGCTGGTGTACGCGATGGTCTTCGCGCAGCAGCAGGAGTTGCTGCACGAGGTAAAGGAGAATCCGCTCTGGGCGGCGCACCAACTCGAACGGCAAAGCTATGATTTCAGCCTGCTGCTGAAGGAGCTTGGCGAAGACCCCACTGACAAGACGCTGGCCGAGCAGGCCCGTTTGCGCTTCGACGTGCTCTACAGTCGTCTGTCGGTGGTTTCCCACGGCCTGCTTGGCGAGGTGTTCCGCAATCTTCCCAGGGCCGGCGGCGAGATCGATCCGCTGCGCGAGCTGTTGCATCAAATCGACAGCCGTCTGTACTCGACCCTGGATGCGGGGGTGCTGGGCGAGTTGGATGGCCTGACCCGTCAGCTGACCGAAACCACCAACCGAATACTGCTCGACACCCTTCAATACCACGTCAGGTCCAAGGTCGAGCGACGCGAAAACCTGGGCCGTCTGGTGGTCTATCTTGGCCTTCTGATCGGGCTGGTGGCGGTGGGCGCGATGTTGCTGGTATTCACGCTGGTGCGCCAGGTGCGCGAGGTCCGGCGATCGCACGCCGAAACCCTGGAGCTGGCGCAAAAACTGGATCGTACCATTGACGAGAACGCGCGCGCGGAGCGCCAGCAGATGGCCTTCCGCGAGCAGCTGTGCGAGGCGTTCGGTTCTCATCTGGACACCATGGCGCAGCGCTGTGCGGGTTTGCAGCAATCACCTTTGGATGGCGCACAGCGCCGCGACGCGACAGTAATCGAGCAGTCCGCCGAGGCGCTGAAGAGTCTCCTCGATCGGGCCCAGGAGCTGTCCCGGGTGCAGTCGGAGGACTTCAGGCTGCGGGATGACGTCTTCAATCTGCGTTCGCTGCTGGAAGACTTGCAGCGGACGTATCAGATGCGGGCGTTCGAGAAAGGGTTGAGTTTGAGGGTCGAGCTGGCAGAGGAGGCCGGCGGCACCTACATGGGGGATGCGGCGCTGCTGAAACGGGTCCTGGCCCGGCTGCTCGACAACGCTCTGGCCCATACGCAAAGCGGCACCATCAGGGTCGGGGTAAAGGCGTTCCTGCAATCGGCCGAGAGCAGCGATCTGCTATTCGAAGTCGAGGACAGCGGCCCGGGCCTCGACGGCGTCGACAAGGCCCGCATCTTCCAGGCCTTCAATCCTGCGCGGCAGGAAGGGGTGACGGCGCCTGACGCGAACCTGGGGCTGGCGCTCTGCAAGGGTGTTGTTGAACGGATGCAGGGCACTATCGATGCCGACAGCGTGCCCGGTCGCGGTGCCCGCTTCTGGTTCCGTATCCCGCTGCATCGTCTGGCTGCCCAGGGACCGGGCGGCACAGCATACGGTGTCGCCTGCAGTCTCTCCGGTAGCGGTACGGTCTGAACGCACTTCGTGGGCAGGCCTATACTGCAAAGACGATGAGCCTGCAGATCAGGGGAGGTGCTCGATGGTCCGGGACGAAGCGCGACAACGGCTGCTGGAAGCCGCCATCGGCTATTTCGGCAATCAGCAGGAAGCCGAAGCCTGGATGGACAGCCCCCATCTGGGGCTGGAGGGCATGACGCCCAGCGAAATGCTTGAGAAAGCACCGAGCATCGAGCAGCTCGGCGAGCTTATACACCAGCTCGAGCAGGGTGATACGCCCTGAGCCCAGGGCGTATCCTGCAGCCTCTATTGCCCCGGCTCAGGAGCGCCGGCGCTGTTGCGCATCCTCGTCGTTCGCGGCCGGCCGTTCGCCGGTGAGGGGTTCGCGGCTGTGGTGCTGGCGGGCCAGACGGTAGATCCGCAGCAGATCCTGTTCCGATACATCGATGAACGAATCGACCTCCGCCAGCGCGTAGGTGAAGTCGTCATGCGTGAGCTCGGGACGCGCCTCGCTGGCCGGTTCCCGGTGGCGCGGCCTGGCCAGGACCGCCGGGTAGCGGCGGTGGCGGAAAGGCCAGTTCAGCACCACCGCAATCAGCATCAGTATCAGCAGATTCGCCATGACCGGATAGAGCACGAAGCCGTAGCCGAGTTCGCGGATGGCATCGCCGCCCAGTACCGCGACCATGGCGGTGGCGCCGCCGGGCGGGTGGATGCAGTGCAGGTAGTACATGACGCCGGTGGCAACGGCGACCGCGGTCGCGGCGGCCAGTTCCGGCGGGCCGATCAGGCGCGCGCAGCTGACCCCGATGAGCGCCGACAGCAGGTGTCCCCCCACGACCGCCCATGGCTGGGACAGGGCGCCGTGGGGAACGGCGAACAGCAGCACCGCGGTCGCGCCCATTGATCCGATCACCATGGTTGCACCTTCGAGGTCCAGCACGCCGCTGCTTATCCACAATAGTCCGGCAATGCCAAGAAACCCCCCGATCGCGGACAGCCAGCGTTCGCCATGGCTGGCGCGATTGGGGTCGTTGGGCAGCAGCAGCTGCAGCACGCGGTTGAAACGCTTTCCGATACTCACAGCGCCTCCTGAATACAAGGGGCTGCTACTGTAGAGGTCATTGCCAATCGTTAACAAACGATATTTTTCAGCCTTTAATATCGAAAAATTCGATATAAACTGCAGGCATGGATACCGAATTTGCCCGTACCTTTCTGGCAGTGGTCGCGGCCGGCAACTTTGTCGGCGCGGCCGAGCAATTGCACCTTACCCAGTCCACCGTCAGCGCCCGTATCAAGGCGCTGGAGCGGCAGTTCGGCGTCACTCTGCTGCAACGCGGTCGTCATGGCGCCGAGCTGACGCCGGCCGGAAAGCGCTTTCTTCGCCATGCCAAGGGCCTGGTGCAGACGGTCGAGCAGGCACGCCACGATGTCGGCCTGCCCAGCGGCTACAGCGGCAGTCTCACGCTGCGCGCACGCATCGCGCTCTGGGACGGGTTTCTGACCCGCTGGAGTGTCTGGATGCGGCGTCGCATGCCGGATGTTTCGCTGCGCCTCGAAATCGGCTTCGAAGAAGACACCATGCAGGCGCTGGTACAGGGCACTGCGGACCTGGGGGCGATGTACACGCCGCAGAACCGGCCGGGGCTGGGGATCGAGCACCTTTTCGACGAGCGGCTGATGCTGGTCAGCACCGACCGCGACGGCGACTGGCTGAACCACGGCTACGTGCATGTCGACTGGGGGCCGGAATTCGAAGCCCAGTTCGCCACCCGCTATCCGAACGAGCCCGCACCGGCGCTGCAGGCGAACGTGGGCTGGCTGGGTGTGCAGCGGATGCTGGCGGTCGGCGGCGCGGGTTTCTTCCCCTGCCGCATGACCCGGGAACTGGTCGAGGCCGGGCAGCTTTGGCCGGTCGCGGATGCGCCGCTGATTTCGCTGCCGGTGTATCTGGTCTATCCGCAGGACCGCAACGACGATGCCATGAAGACCGCGATCGAGGGACTGCGGCTGCTGAGCGCTGAAGAGCGCAGCTGCAGCGCCTGATGGCATGCCCGGGCCATTCGGCTGCTGAAAAAAAAGCCTCCGGAGGAGACTTTTTTGGCAGTGGCGACCGGATCAGGTTCAGTGCGCCTGGGTCTCGCCTTCCTGAGCCTGAGCGGCCTGCTGCTGCATGCGCTGCGCGTACAGAGCCTCGAAGTTGACCGGTGCCAGCATCAGTGCCGGGAAGCTGCCCTTGGTGGCCAGGCTGTCGACCGACTCGCGGGCGTACGGGAACAGGATGTTGGGGCAGAAAGCGCCGAGAGTATGGTTGAGCTCGGCTTCGGCGAGGCCTGCGATCTGGAAGATACCGGCCTGCTGAACTTCGATCAGGAAGGCGGTTTCGTCCTCGACCTTGGCCGTTACGGTCAGGGTCAGCACCACTTCGAAGTGGTTCTCGCCGAGGTTCTTGGTGCGCGTGTTCAGGTCCAGGTTGATTTCCGGCTTCCACTGCTTGGTGAAGATCACCGGAGTTGCCGGAGCTTCGAACGAGGCATCCTTGAGGTAGATGCGCTGCACGGAGAACTGCGGGCCGGTGGCCTGCTGATTGCTGTTCTGGGCGTTTTCGTCTGCCATGGGTAGATTCCTTTAATCTGTTGTTGGTATAGGGCCGGTTCAGGAGGTCGCCAGTAATTGCTCGATGCCGCCACTGCGCTCCAGCGCGAACAGGTCGTCGCAGCCGCCGACATGGGTATCGCCGAAGAAAATCTGCGGCACCGTGCGGCGACCGCTGCGCTCCATCATTTCGAGCCGTCGGGTGGGCTCCTGGTCGAGATTGATTTCCCGGTACTCGAGACCCTTGTGATCCAGCAGCATCTTGGCGCGGACGCAGAAGGGGCACCAGCTGGTGCTGTAAATCAGGATGTCGGTCATGGAACTCACTTGATTACCGGCAGGTTCTGGCCTTTCCACTCGGTCATGCCGCCGCTGAGGCGGGAGACTTTCTCGAAGCCGGCCGCTTTGAGCTTCTTGGTGGCAGCTCCTGCAGTCTGGCCGAGGTTGCAGACCACGATGAGCGGTTTCGACTTGTGCTTCTCCAGCTCGCCGATGCGTTTATCGAGATCCGCCATCGGCACGTTCAGGGCGCTGGTGATGTGACCCTCAGCCCATTCCTTTTTGCTGCGGATATCGATCACGACCGCGTCTTCCTTGTTGATCAGCGTAACGGCCTGCGACGGCGTCACCGATGTGCCGCCCTTGCGGCTTTCGTTGAGCAGCAGCAGCACAACCGTGACGACCCAGGCGGCCACAAGGTACAGGTGGTTGGTTACAAATTCGAACAGGTTTTCCATCTTGGTTTCCAGCGGGTTCGATTTCGCCTAGGCGCTAAATTTCGCTTATGCGGTAAAAGTCAGCGCGTAAGTATACATGGACCGGGAGGAGACCGTTAAGAGTTAACAGCTATCAGTCCAGGGGCCGCTGGCCCGGGCACGACTGCCGGCGATGGCCGCACGTGGCGATTTCTGGGCTCTTTACTGTAATCTAACAACTGTTCACTTCCCTTGTTGGTCATTTTTCCGCATGCGCGTAAAATGGCGGTTTTGGCAATCCAGACAGCAGACAGGCCCCATGACTGAACCCAGAGTACCCCGCGCATTGCTGATTCTCGATGGCTTCGGCGTCGAGCACTCCGAGTCCTCCGCCATCGAAGCGGCCAGCACCCCGACCTGGGACCGGCTGCTGGCGGAAAATCCCAATGCACGCATCCAGACCTCCGGCATGGCCGTCGGGCTGCCCGACGGCCAGATGGGCAACTCCGAAGTGGGTCATATGAACATCGGCGCCGGCCGCGTCGTCTACCAGAACTTCACCCGTATCTCCAAGGCCATCGCCGACGGCGACTTCTTCGAGAATCCGGTGCTGACCGCGGCGATCGACAAGGCAGTGGCGCAGGGCGGTGCCGTACATGTACTGGGCCTGCTCTCGCCGGGCGGCGTGCACAGCCACGAAGACCATCTGCTGGCTTTGCTCGAGATGGCTGCCGCCCGTGGCGCCGGCGCGGTGCACCTGCACGGCATCCTGGACGGCCGCGACATGCCGCCGCGTTCGGCCGAACCCTCGATCGAAAAGGCCGAGGCGAAGCTGGCCGAAATCGGTGTCGGCAGCCTGGCGACGCTGGTCGGGCGCTATTTCGCCATGGACCGCGACAACCGCTGGGACCGCGTGAAGGCCGCCTACGACGCCATGGTGCATGGCAAGGCTCCGCAACAGGCGAAATCCGGCAAGGAGGCCCTGGAGTCGGCCTACGGGCGCGGCGAGAACGACGAGTTCGTTCAGGCGACGGTTCTGACCGACGACCGTGGTCAGCCGCGTGGGCAGGTCAAGGACGGCGACGTGGTGATATGCGCCAACTTCCGCCCCGACCGCGCCCGCGAAATCACCCGCGCCTTCGTCGATGCCGATTTCGACGGCTTTGATCGAGGCGCGCGCCCGCAGCTGGCCGATTACGTCATGCTGACCGAGTACGCCGCCGATATCGAGGCCTCCTGCGCCTATCCGCCGCAGGCCATCAGCAACGATCTTGGCGAGTACCTGTCCGGTCTTGGCAAAACCCAGCTGCGCATTGCCGAAACCGAGAAGTACGCCCACGTTACCTTCTTCTTCAATGGCGGTCAGGAAGCCGTATACCCCGGCGAGGAACGGATTCTGGTACCGTCGCCCGATGTGGCCACCTACGACCTGAAGCCGGAAATGAGCGCGCCGGAAGTGACCGAAAAACTCTGCGCGGCGATTCGCAGCGGCCAGTTCGACCTGATCGTCTGCAACTTCGCCAATGGTGACATGGTCGGTCACACCGGCAAATTCGATGCCGCGGTCAAGGCCTGCGAGGTGGTCGACGAAAGCGTCCGGCAGGTGCTCGAGGCGATGCGCGAAGTCGGCGGCGAGACCCTGATCACCGCCGACCACGGTAACGTCGAACTGATGGTCAACCCCAAGACCGGCCAGCCGCACACCTCGCACACCAACTGGCCGGTGGCGCTGATCTACGACGGGCCGCGCGCGGACCGGATCAGACTGGCCGATGGCGCCCTGTGCGATCTGGCGCCGACGCTGCTGTCGCTGATGGCCATCGAGCAGCCGCCGGAGATGACCGGAAAGCCGCTGGTGACGCTTAGCTGATTTTCCCGGGCGGTACCGCCCGGGCAGCGTTCCTGGAGTTCTGGCACTATGATCCGAATACTGTCACTGCTGCTTCTGCTGGCGTATGGCGGAGCTCTGATGGCGGCCGACAAAGCCGCCACCGAGGCGCAGATCAAGCGTTTGCAGAAAGACATCGGGGCACTGCAGCGTGATATCGGACGTCAGCAGGGCGAACGCAAGGAGCTGGATCAGAAACTGCGCGACAGCGAGACCGAAATCGGCCGGGTGGGCAACCGCATCGCCGAACTCGATGCCAGGCTGGCGCAGCTGGACTCCCGCAGCGGCGATCTCGAGGCGCGCCGCGACGCTTTGCGGCAAAGCGTCACGGCGAGCAGCGAGCAGCTGCAGCGCCAGCTGCGCAGCCAGTACCGCCTCGGGCAGCAGCCGCGCCTGCAGCTGCTGCTCAATCAGCGCGATCCGGACCAGCTGGAACGCATGCTGCGCTACTACGACCTGATCAATGCCGAACTGTTGGCCCGCCTCGGGCACTTCGAAGAACAGTTGCAGGCTCTGGCCGACACCGAGTCGGCGCTCAGTGATACCGAAGCGGACCTGCTCGCCGGCCGGCAGGAGCTGGAAAAACGCCGCTCCGAGCTGGAGCAGGCGCGCCGGTCCCGCAGCAGCGCACTGGCAGAACTTCGCAAGTCCATCGACAGCGACCAGAAGCGCCTGGCCTCTCTGAAAGCTGACCAGACGCGCCTGGAAGGGGTGCTGGCGGAGATCGAGAAAGCGCTCAAGGCCGCGAGGCTCGCGGAAGAGAAGCGGGCGCAGGCAGCCAGACGCGCGCAGCAGGAAAGCGCCAAGGCCGCCAAGGCCCTGCCAGCGCTTGCCGGCAACCTCGACTGGCCGGTGCAGGGGCGGCTCGCCCGCGCCTTCGGCAACAACGACAGCGGCATCCGCTTCGATGGCGTCTTGATCGCGGCTCCTGCCGGTCGCGAAGTGCGTGCGGTACACCGCGGACGGGTGGTATTCTCGGACTGGCTGCGTGGTTACGGTCTGTTGCTGATCGTCGATCATGGCGGCGGTTACATGAGTCTTTACGGCCACAACCAGCGCCTGTTGAAGGAACCGGGGGCCTGGGTCGAGGCGGGTGATGTCGTCTCGGTGGTTGGCAATAGCGGCGGCTACACGGAGCCCGGTCTGTATTTCGCGGTACGTCATAACGGCAAACCGACGGACCCGGCCCGCTGGCTGGCCCGCAAATAGCCGCTCCGATACGGTTCGCCGAAGCCGGCTACACTGAACCGGTGGTCCTGAAATAGGAAGGTGTTATGACGTTGTTGACGAACACGCCAGGGATTTGGACAAGAACGTTTGGCCCGCTGCTGCTGTCGGCCTGTCTGGCTGTGCCGGTCGGCGCCGCCGAGGCGGTCGACCCCGAACTCGAAGGTCTGGTCGCCGAAGAGGAAACCCCACAGCTGCCGCTCGATGAACTGCGGTTGTTTGCCGAGGTCTTCGAGCGAATCAAGACCGCCTACGTCGAGCCGGTGGAAGATGCCAAGCTGCTCGAGGATGCCATCCGCGGCATGGTGGCCGGCCTCGATCCGCATTCGGCCTATCTCGAGCCCGAGGCCTACGAAGATCTGCAGGAGCACACCAGCGGCGAGTTCGGAGGTCTTGGCCTGGAAGTGGGCATGCAGGACGGTTTCGTTCGGGTCATCGCTCCGATCGACGGCACGCCGGCGCAGAAGGGCGGTTTAAAGGCCGGTGATCTCATCGTCAAACTCGACGACACCCCGGTTCAGGGCATGGCGCTGGATGAGGCGGTGGCCAAGATGCGCGGCAAACCCGGTGAACCGATCGTGCTGACCATCGTTCGCGAAGGCGTCGAAAAGCCCTTTGAGGTACGTCTTGTGCGCGATGTCATCCGCGTCGCGTCGGTACGTCACCGCGTGCTCGAGGACGGTTTCGGCTACCTGCGTATTTCCCAGTTCCAGGTCAATACCGGCAAGGACCTGGGCCGGGCGATCCGGGATCTGGAGCGGGAGGGGCCGCTGCGCGGTCTGGTGCTGGACCTGCGCAACAACCCCGGCGGGGTGCTGCAGGCGGCGGTCGAGGTCAGCGATGCCTTCCTCGACGAGGGGCTGATCGTCTACACCGAAGGCCGGCTGGCGAATACCGAACTGCGCTACAACGCCACCTCCGATACCGCCGCTCCGGCCGTGCCACTGGTGGTGATGATCAACGCCGGCTCGGCATCGGCATCTGAAATCGTCGCCGGTGCGCTGCAGGACCATAAACGCGGGCTGATTCTGGGTACCGACAGCTTTGGCAAGGGCTCGGTCCAGACCATTCTGCCGCTGACGTCGGACCGGGCCGTCAAACTGACCACCGCCCGCTACTTCACCCCGAGCGGGCGCTCGATCCAGGCCCAGGGTATCGTGCCGGATATCCGCGTCGACGAGGCCGAGGTGCACAACCTCCAGAACGGTACCCGTATCAAGGAAAGTGACCTGGCCGGACATCTCGTCAACGGTCAGTCGAACGGCAATGATAACGAAGTGAAAGCCGATGGTCGCCTGGCCGAAAGCGACTTCCAGCTGTTCGAAGCGCTCAACCTGCTCAAGGCGCTGGTGATTCTCAAGCCGGAATCCAACCACGGCTGATGCAACGACGTTCGCTGTTGCTGGCCGCGCTGGCCGGCATCGTTCTCCCCCTGCCCACCGCGGTCGCGGCGTCGCGCCGCGACGCGGTGGAGCAGCCCCGCCTGATTCTGGTGATCGACGACCTGGGTAACAACCTGTCGGCCGGACGCGCCACGCTGGCGCTGCCGGGTCCGCTGGATGTGGCGGTGCTACCGCACTCCCGGCATGGTCGCACCCTTGCGCTGGAAGCGCAGGGGCAGGGCAAGGAAGTGCTGCTGCACGCGCCGATGGCGAACCGGCAGCACCTGGCGCTGGGACCGGGCGCGCTGACCCCGGATCTGGGCAGGGAGCGCCTGAGCCAGCGGCTGCGGGACAGTCTCGACTCGGTGCCGGGAGCGGTCGGCCTCAACAACCATATGGGCAGCCTGCTGACGGCGCGGCGCGAGCCGATGGAGTGGGTTATGGAGGTGCTGGCCGAGCGCGGACTGCTGTTCGTCGACAGTCGCACCAGCGCCGAGACGGTGGCCTGGGATGTTGCCCGTGAGCGCGGCGTTCCGGCGCTGATGCGCGATGTCTTTCTCGATCATGAGCAGACCCTGGCTGCGGTCGACGTGCAGTTTCGCCGTGCCCTGAGTATCGCCCGGGAGTATGGATCGGCGCTGGTGATCGGGCATCCGTACCCGGTCACCCTCGATTACCTGAACCGGGCGCTGCCGGTCCTCGATGGTCTGGGGTTCCAGCGCCTGACGGTATCGGCCTTCCTGCGCCAGCAGGCCGACTTCGCCCGGCTCGACCCCGCCGACAACCGCCTTTTCAACACCCATCGCCGGCATTGGGGGAGGTCGTGACGCGTGACAGGTAACGTGTAACCCGTCACCCGTCACCCGTCACCCGTCGCGCCGTTACCGCTGGAAGGGGTAAACGGACCCGAGATTGAGGATCTGCGTCAGCTCGTCCAGCGCAAACCGCGACTCCATCAGCAGCTTGGGATCGGTCAGGTCCTTTTCCTCCAGGCGGTCGCGATAGTGCTTCTCGACCCAGCGGGTCAGACGACTGTAGAGTTCGTCGTTCATCAGCGTATGCGGATTGACCGCGGCGCGCTCGGCATCGTTCAGCACCACCCGCAGTCGCAGACAGGCGGGACCGCCGCCGTTGCTCATGCTCTGCTTGAGATCGAAAATCTTCAGCTCGTCGATACCGGCGCCGCTGCCGACCAGCTCCTGCAGGTAGGCCCAGACTGCGGGTGTCTGGCGGCACTCTTCCGGAATCACCAGCAGCGTGCGGCCATCGGGCAGCGACAGCAGCTGGCTGTTGAACAGGTAAGACCTGACCGCATCCGCGACCGATACCTGCGCGGTGGGAACTTCTATCACACGGAAGCTGCCGTTCATCGCCCGGGTCAGTTCCTGCTTCACGCGCGCCTGATCGAGAAACGCCTCCTGATGACAGAACAGCAGGTCGCGGTTGCCGACGGCGATCACATCGTTGTGGAACACGCCCTGGTCGATGACGTCAGGATTCTGCTGGGCATACACCACATGCTGGCTGCTGAGCCTGTGCTTGCGCACGATCGCCTGCGACGCCTCGTAGGTGTGGCGCGCCGGAAATTTCTTCGGCGCAGGCTTCTGACTATCGAAGGCGTAACGCCCGAAGACGAAGAATTCGATGCCGCGTGCGCCGTACTCGTGGCAGAAACGGGTGTGGTTGGCGGCGCCTTCATCGCCGAAGTGCTCGACGCCCGGCAGCGCCGAATGGTGCCTGAAGTGGCGTTCGTTGGGAAAGATGGCGCGCAGGATACGGCCCGTTGTCTCGTGCTCGATCGAACGGTGGAACTTGTTGGTCAGGTTCGCCGGGGTGAAGTGCACGCGACCGTCGCAGGTGTCGGCGCTCGGGGAAACCGTCGCGGCGTTGGCGGTCCACATGCTGGACGCCGAGCAGCAGGCCGCCAGAATGCGCGGTGCATACTGAGCTGCCTGGAACAGCACATTGGCGTCGGACCCGCCGAAGCCGAGGCGACGCAGGGTCTGGACGTCCGGACGCTCCTGCGGCGCCAGCACGCCCTGAACCATTCCCAGGTCATGCAGTGCCTTCATCTTGGTCAGGCCCTGCAGTGCGGCCTGCTTCGGGTTCGAGGCCCTGGCCTGGTTCTTGTCCGAGGCGATATTGCCGAAGGACAGGCCGGCGTAGTTGTGGGTCGGGCCGACCAGGCCGTCAAAGTTGGCTTCAAAGGCATTCATGATTGTTGTCTCCAGTTTCGGTCTGGCCGATGTTGTTTTTTTGGGTGACGTGTGACGGGTTACGCGTAAAAGCCATTCGAGGCCGCTTCATCGTTGTAGGGTGCCGGTGCGCTTCGCTTACCGGCACCCTACGTCGCGTCACGCGTCACGCGTCACCTGTCACCTCGTTCGTTATTCGAACCCCAGGTCCAGGCCCGGTGCCAGGGTCTGTGGCAGCTGTACCCTGTCGGTTTCGATGCCCGCGACGGGGTAGGCGCAATAGTCCGCCGCGTAGTAGGCGCTGGCGCGGTGGTTGCCGCTGGCGCCGATGCCGCCGAAGGGCGCGGCGCTGCTGGCGCCGGTGGTCTGTTTGTTCCAGTTGACGATGCCGGCGCGGATACGGCGCACGAAACGCTCGTATTCGTCGCGGCTGTCGCTCAACAGGCCGGCGGACAGGCCGTAGCGGGTGTTGTTGGCTTCGCGGATGGCGGCGTCGAAGTCGCGGTAGCGGATCAGCTGCAGCAGCGGGCCGAAGTACTCCTCGTCCGGCAACTCGGCGACGTCGGTGACGTCCAGCAGGCCCGGTGAAAGCAGGCCGGTGCCGGCCTCGAGCTTGGTCAGTTCGACCAGCTCTTTGGCGCCGAGCGCGACCAGCCGGTCGCGGGCGGCCAGCAGCTGGTCGGCGGCCTTTTCACTCACCAGGCTGCCCATGAAGGGCTGCGGCTCGGCGTCATGGCGTCCAACCCTGATGCCCCGGACGGCGCGCACCAGCGCTTCGACGAAGCGGTCGCCGGTTTCGCCCTCGGGTACCAGCAGGCGACGTGCGCAGGTGCAGCGCTGACCGGCGCTGATATAGGCCGACTGAATGGTTTCGTGCACGGCTGCGGGGATATCGCTGATCTCGCCGACCAGCAGCGGGTTGTTGCCGCCCATTTCCAGTGCCAGGATCTTGCCCGGGTGGCCACCGAACTGGCGGTGCAGCAGCTCGCCGGTCTGGGAGCTGCCGGTGAAGAACAGACCGTCGATGTCGGCATGGCCGGCCAGCGCGATGCCGGTCTCCTTCTCGCCCTGGACCAGGTTCAGGACACCGGCCGGCAGGCCCGCTTCCTGCCAGCATTTGACCGTCAGCTCGGCAACCCGCGGGGTCAGCTCGCTGGGCTTGAATACCACGCAGTTGCCGGCCAGCAGTGCCGGCACTATATGGCCGTTGGGCAGGTGAGCCGGGAAGTTGTACGGGCCGAAGACGGCAACAACGCCGTGGGGGCGATGGCGGAGCACGGCGCGGCCGCCGGCGACTTCGGATTCGCGGCCGCCGGTGCGCTCGTCGTGGGCGCGAATCGAGATCTCGATCTTGCCGATCATCGCCGCGACTTCGGTGCGGGCTTCCCACAGCGGTTTGCCGGTCTCCCCGCCGATGGCGTCGGCAAGCTCTTCCTTGCGCTCGCCCAGATGCTCGGCGAAGCGGCGGCACAGATCGGCGCGTTCGGCGAAGGTGAGGTCGGACCAGGCTTCGAAGGCGTTGCGGGCGGCGCGCATTGCGGTACCGACCTGCTCGGCGGTGGCGCTGTTGCCCTGCCACAGCAGGTCGCCGGTGGCGGGGTTGCGGGATTCGAGGGGCTGGCCGGCGCCGGCCAGCCAGTCGCCATTGATAAACAGGGTCATGTTCAAGCTCTCCTTTCGGCGAACAGCGGCACAATGCGCACGGTATCGCCGTTGCGAATGTTCAGGGCGGTCGCGGTCTCTTCGTCGAGGCTGGCGATGCTGTTGCGAAGACTGATGGCGCGGCTGGTACAGCAACGGAAGCCGTCGCGCAGGGTATTGCTGATCAGAAACGGCTGCTCCTGATCCGGCACCGTCTCGATCCGGGCCTTGAAGTAGCGGCTGTCCCTGACGGCGCGAATTTCCTGTACCGGTGCCTCGAGCATGGGACCGGCGTCGAAGATGTCGACGTAGTGGGTGTAACGCATGCCTTCGCTCTCGAGCAGCCGGCGGGCCGGCAGTGTGGCGTCATGGGTCTTGCCGATCGCGGCCTGCGCCGCCTCGGGCAGCAGGTTGGTGTAGATGGTGTGCTTGGGCATCAGCTCGGCGATGAACACCTTGTTGCGGGTCGACAGCTGGTCCGCCTGGGTGAAGTCGATGGTGAAGAAGTGGCGGCCCAGTCCTTCCCAGAACGGCGATACGCCGTTCGCGTCCGAGTAACCGCGCATCTCCGCGATCAGGGTGTCGCTGAACAGGTGCGGGAATTCGGCCATGAACAGGAAGCGGCACTTGGACAGCAGATGGCCGTTGAGGCTCTTGCGGTACTCGGGGTCCAGAAACAGGGTGCAGAGCTCGCTGAAGCCGGTCTGGTCGTTGCTGATGGTCAGGGTGTGTAACTGGCGATAGACGCCGAGTTCGCGTGAGGCCTGCACCAGGGTGCCGACGCGATAGCTGTACCAGACGTCGTCCATGCCGACGGCGCCGTGGATGGCGCAGGTGCCGACGACCTGGCCGCTGTCGCTGTCCTCCATCACGAACAGGTAGTAGGCGTCAGGGTTCGCCGACTCCTGGGCGAAGGCGCTGACTCCTGACTCGATCATGTTGTGGACATGGTCGTCGTCATCCTGCATCGAAGTGAAGCCGGGGCCGGTCTTGCGCGCGAGCTCCCGCAACGCGGCCCAGTCGTCGCGCTGTACCGGTCTTATGATCATCATGAATAGCGAACCTCTTGTTAAATCAGCAGGTCATCGGTGCCCAGCGGCAGCACGCGGACGCTATCGCCGTCGTCCAGTCTCAGCTGCGCGGCCACCTCGGGTGCGACCTGCGGCCGTTCGGGGTTGGCCCGTACCAGTACCGCACGGAAATCCTCGGTATGGTCGTTGCTCAGAAGCAGCCAGGGGGCGCTGTCGGGGGCGTCGCCGACAGCCAGCCGGACGGTCCGGCTCTGCCATACCGAGCGGATATCGTCGGTACGGACTTCCAGCGTCGGGCCGGCGTCGAAGATGTCGACGTAGCCGCGGTAGACGAAGCCCTCGTCCTCGAGCAGGTCCATCACCGGCTCTATATCGGGGCGAGGCTGGCCGATGGCGTTGCGCGCCGCCTCGTTCAGCAGCGGCACGTAAACCGGATAGTGCGGCATCAGTTCGGCGATGAAGGTCTTGCGATTGATGCCGGTCAGGTAGTCGGCCTGCGACAGGTCCATGCCGAAGAAATGCCGGCCGAGGCTCTCCCAGAACGGCGACCGGCCCTCGTCGTCGACCATGCCCTGCAGTTCCACCACCGTACGGCGGGCAAAACGCTTGGGGTGGGCGGCGATAAACAGCATCCGCGAGCGCGACAGCAGATGAATGTTGGCGGCTTCGTTGGCCTCCGGCGCCAGGTAGCGGGTGCAGAGCCGGCTGGTGCCGTTATAGTCCTGGCACAGGTGCAGCGACGGTATGCGGTTGTGAATCTGCAGCTCGCGCGAGGCGTGCACGACCTCGTCGATGCGGTAGCTGTAGAACGGCGAATCGAGGCCGATGCAGGCCTCGATACCGCTGATGCCGAGGATGCGGCCGCTGTCGCTGTCCTCGAGCACGAAATGATAGGACTCGCCGCCGGGCAGGCTGACCCTGTTGCGAAGGGAACTCTGGGTCAGCCCGATCAGCTGGCCCAGGTATTCGCGGTTGGCCGGCAGTGTGGTGATACTGCCGCGGGACTGCACTGCCAGCTGTTCGAGTTGCGGCAGGTCGGGAAAGTCGACGGGGCGGATAATCAGCATCGGTGGGTCCCTTCCTTGTTCTGCAGGTGATCGCCCAGGGCGCCGTCGGCGAGCTTCATCAGGATCAGTGCGCTGAGTTTTGCACGTTCCGTAAAGCTGCTGACCAGCATGTACTCGTCCGAGCTGTGGATTTTGCCGCCCTGGACGCCGAGGGTATCGATATTGGGGATGCCGGCGGCGGCGAGGTTGTTTCCGTCGCAGCAGCCGCCGGTCGGTTTCCAGTCGATTGTCATGCCGAGGTCGGCGCCGCAGTCGCGGGCCAGCTCGAACAGCGCCTGGTTGGCGGCCGAGAGCTGCTTGGGCTTGCGACCGAAACCGCCGTGCAGTTGCAGCGAGATGCCGTCGCGGGCGTTGATTTCGGCGCCGAGGCGATCCAGCTGTTCGAGGCACCAGGCCTCGTCCCTGGCGCGTTCGAGGCGAATGTTGAAGCGCGCCATGGCGCTGTCCGGCACCACGTTGACGGCGCCGCCGCCGTGGATGAAACCGGGGTTGATCGTCACGCCGTCGCGCTGACCGTTGAGGTCGTCGAGCCCCGACACGAAGTCGCACAGCGCCCGCACCGCGTTGCGGCCCAGGTGATGCTCGCGTCCGGCGTGGGCTGCGCGCCCCCGGACCACGACGCTGAAGTTGCCGCTGCCCTTGCGCGCGCCGGCGAGGGTGCCGTCCGGCATGCAGGGCTCGTAGATCATGCCGATATCGACGCGCCTGGCGGCTTCGGCAATCAGCGCGGCGGAGCCCGGCGAGCCGATCTCCTCGTCCGGATTGAACAGGATCTCCCAGCCGACCTGTTCGGCAAAGGGGCTGCGCTCCAGCGCTTCCAGTGCCTTCAGCATCACCATCAGGCCGCCCTTGAGGTCGGCGACGCCCGGACCGTTGAGGGTGTTGTCGTCGAGCCAGCGTACCGACTGAAATGGATGGTCGATGGCGAAAACGGTATCCATATGGCCGCAGAAGAAGACCTGCAGTGGCGCGTCGGGGCGTTTGCGGATGCGCAGGGCGTCGCCGAGCGGGAAGTGCCGCTCTACGCCGGACTCGTCGATCAGCGAGTAGGGCCCGACCGGAAGCACCTGTGCCTCGCCGTCCAGACTCTCGCAGTAGCGCGCCAGGGTCTGGCGCACGCGATTGACACCCTCGGCGTTGAGGCTGCCGGAGTTGATTTCTGCAAGCTCCAGGGTACGCGCCAGCATCTCGTCTTGCTGGCTGTCCAGCCATTCGAGCCAGGGCGTGTAGCGGGCGTCGGCAGTCATCGTCGGCAGTCCTCGTTGTTGTAGTCGGTATCTAATTATTGTTGATCGACGCCACGATCGACAGGTGGGAACTGTCGCTGATGCGACATGGTTTTTTGTACAGGGACGTACTTATCCTTTGAGCGCATGGATGCGCAGGAACAGGGTTATTGGGTAAAGCGGAAGGCGTAAGGCGGCATCCGCTCCGATCGAAGCCACGGACGGAGGATGGATCTAGCGATGCAATGGCGCTTGCTTGCAATGACCGGGCGTTCGGATCGGGGCAAGGGTGTTGGGTTGTGGCCCTTCGGGCCTTCACCCAACCTACCAGAGCCTGAAAATTCCACGAATCGATCGCAGTGCAGATCGATTGGTATCGGCGTGGCAGTGCCTGTCACATCCGTAGGAGCGCCGCCCCGGTGCGAACGCGGCTGGCAGGGTGCCGCGACATTCGCCGCGGGGAAGCGCCCTCCGGGTGCGCAGCTCCCACGCTCAACGCCTTAGGCGCAATGTTCGACCTCGAGCACGCTGGCGATTGCCTCTTCGAGCAGCGCCATGCCTTCGCGGATATCCTCGTCCGGGATGATCAGCGACGGCGTCATGCGCAGCACGTTGGGGCCTGCGACCAGCAGCATCAGGCCGCGCTCGCGGGCGGCGGCGAGGAACTTGGCG
This sequence comes from Marinobacterium nitratireducens, assembly GCF_014645375.1. Lineage (GTDB taxonomy): Bacteria > Pseudomonadota > Gammaproteobacteria > Pseudomonadales > Balneatricaceae > Marinobacterium_A > Marinobacterium_A nitratireducens. The sequence continues at coordinate 2,345 of NZ_BMLT01000015.1, read as the reverse complement.
GCCTGTCCATGCCAGTGTTCGGTCAGCTCGGCGCCGATCAGCAGACCGGCGCTGCGGATCTCGCGGAAGCAGTGGTGGCGGGCGCTGATGTCCTCCAGCAGTTTGACGAACAGCGCCTGCTTGCGCTTCACGCCCTCAAGCAACTCGACGTCGTCGACGATGTCCAGTACCGCCTTGGCGACCGCGCAGCCGAGTGGGTTGCCGCCGTAGGTGGTGCCGTGGCTGCCGACGTTGAGGCTACTGGCAATCTCGCGACGGGTGAGCATGGCGCCGATCGGAAAGCCGCCGCCGAGCGCCTTGGCGGTGGTCAGGATATCGGGCGTCACGCCGAGCTGTTCGTAGGCATAGAGGCTGCCGGTGCGGCCGACGCCGGTCTGCACCTCGTCGAAGATCAGCAGTGCCTGGTGCTCGTCGCACAGCTCGCGCACGGCGCGGGCGAATTCGGGGTCGGCCGGCACGACGCCGCCTTCACCCTGAACCGGCTCCATCACCACCGCACAGGTGCGGTCGGAGATGACCGAGCGCAGCGCCTCGATGTCGTTGTAGGGCACATGACTGATGCCCGCCGGTACCGGCTCGAAGCCCTCGCGGTACTTGGCCTGGCCGCCGACCGAAACGGTGAACAGGGTACGGCCGTGGAACGCCTGGTTGAAGGCGATGATCTCGTGCTTGCCGGCGCCGTGGTGGTCATGCGCATACTTGCGCGCCAGCTTGAAGGCGGCTTCGTTGGCTTCGGCGCCGGAGTTGCAGAAGAAGACCTGGTCGGCGAAGGTGCGTGCGGTCAGTTTCTGCGCCAGTTCCAGCACCGGCTCGTTGGTAAAGGCGTTGCTCAGGTGCCAGAGCTTGTCGGCCTGGTCCTTGAGCGCTTCGACCAGCCGCGGGTGGCGGTGGCCAAGAACGTTGACGGCGATACCGCCGGCGAAATCGATGTGTTCGCGGCCGTCCTGATCCCAGAGGCGGGATCCTTCGCCGCGCACCGGCAGCGTCGCCGGCGGGTTGTAGTTCGGAACGATCACTTCGTCGAAGGTGGCGCGGCTAACAGAGTGTTGAGTCATGGGGTTCTCCTTGCGGGCAGTCGGTTTGTCACCCCCGGCGCCGGGCCGGGGGAGTGGGTTCGGTTCTCAAAAGGGTTTCAGGTTGCACAGTTCACGCGTCGCGACGGACAGCATCGCCAGATCCGGCGTTTCGCTGCAGCGGACTTCGGCGAAGGTCTGACGCAGGTTGCCCAGCAGCGGGTCGGTGCTCTGCTGCCATTGCGCCAGACGGGCCCCGGGCGCCGCATCGGCAGTGCTGTCCAGTACCCAGCGGCAAATCTGCAGCTGGGCACCGTCGACCTCTCGGGCGAGGGTGGCGCGTGCCTTGCGCTGCCAGAGGTTGCGCTCGGGCAGCGAGGCGATGGCCCGGCGCAGCGGCTCGAGCTGCAGTTCGCCCTCCAGCGCGAAATAGACGGCTGCGGCGGCCTCCGGCCCCTGGTTGCTGCTGCGTGACAAGGTCAGCACCGACAGCAGGGGGTAGACGGCCGGCAGCAGTGCAAGGCGATCGGCCAGCGCCTGGGGCAGGCCCGCGACGGTAAGACGCTCGCTTTCACGCTGCAGCGGAGCCTGGAGCTCGCTGTCGATCAGCCCGGGCAGCGCGTCGAGCAGGCGCTGGATATCGTTCGCGAAGGTCGGGTGCTGTGCGGTGGCGCGGGTTTGCTGTGGCTGGCGCAGCAGCCAGAGCGCGGTGCGCTCGATCAGGTCCTGAATGCTGGTGAGCTGGCTGCGGAAAAGGCTTTCGTCGATCTCGCATTCGATCGACTCGAGACCGCGCCACAGGCTGTCGACATCGAGAAGGCGGCCGGCGGCGACGTAGGCCCGGAGGGCTTCGAGGGCGCTGCAACGGGTTTCGGACTGCAGGTAGCTGATGAATGTCTCGCCCATGCGGTTGCACAGCTGGTTGGTCAGATGGGTCGCCAGCAGTTCGGCGCGCAGCGGATGCTGCTCCAGCATGCCGCCAAAGCGCTCACGAACGGCTGTCGGGAAGTATTCCTGCAGCAGCGGCAGCAGGTCGTCATTGTCGGCGATGCCATCGGCGATCAGCTGGTCGCACAGCCACAGCTTGCTGTGGGCCAGCAGCACTGCCGACTCGGGGCGGCTGAGTCCCAGGCCTTCGCGGGCCAGGGCGTCGAGCTGCTCGTCGGAAGGAAGCTGCTCCAGCTCGCGGTTGAGGCGACCGGCGCGCTCCAGCTGCTGGATCAGGCGGCGGTGATCGTTGATGCGGCTGGCGGCCTGGATTTCCCCGAGGCTGAGGATCTGGCTCTGGCCGTAGTTGTGGCGCAGCACCAGCCGCGCCACCTCGTCGGTCAT
>NZ_BMLT01000014.1 GCF_014645375.1 Marinobacterium nitratireducens | reverse complement strand
CTTCGACGCCGCCCGCTTTGCCGACATGAACGTCGACCCGGCCGCCTGGGAGATCGAGCCCGAGGACCTCGAGCGGGCCCGGCAGGCCGCGGCCGCGCCCGTTCCTGGCGCCGGCTGAACGTATCGAGCACCCGCCGCTGGCGGCGGGTGGCGGGCTTCGAGTCCGTCACCTGTCGTCGGTGGCGTCTTCTGACCATTCACCACTTACCACTTCGATATCAAACAGGAACCCCACAGGTGCATCATGCCCGATTCAGGTCTCCCCAATAACAAAGAACAACTTCTGGCCCGTGTCGTCGAGTCGCTGGATACCGGTTTCCCGGAACAGGAGGTCGCCCGGATCAATGCCTTCGCGCGCCAGCTCTTCCAGGTGGTGCCGGCCGAGGAAATGCTGTCGTGCGCCGTCGAGGATCTGCAGGGGATCGCACTGTCGGCCTGGCAGTTCGTGCAGCAGTACGACAGCCGCAAGCCCAGGGTGCGGGTGTTCAATCCCGACCAGGAACAGCACGGCTGGCAAAGTCGCCACACCGTCATCGAAGTGCTGCAGCAGGACTCCCCCTTCCTGGTCGACTCGATTCGGATGGAACTGAACCGGCGGGAGCTGGCCATCCACCGGATCTGCAATACGGTACTGGGCGTGAGCCGTCGCGACGGGCGGCTTCAGACGCTGCAGCCTCAGGACGGCGAGTCCGGCCGGCGCGAGTCCCTGATCCACCTCGAAATCGACCGCCAGTCCGATCCCGAGATGCTGAAGGCGCTGCAGCAGGGGATTCTGGATGTGCTGACGGATGTGCAGGCGGCGGTCGGCGACGTCGGAGCGATGCAGGTGCGCATCGCCGAGCTGCGCGGCCAGCTGCACGGGGCCGGGTCCGGGGAAGCGCAGGCCTTCATCGACTGGCTGCTGGACGGCCATTTCATCTTGCTCGGCATCGAGGAATCCAGCGCTTCGGCCACCGGCGACATGCAGCCGCTGCCCGAGCGGGCTCTCGGTATCGGCGGGCGGCCGCAGGGGCTGCCGCCGGTATCGGCTCAGGCCTCGACGCTGCTGACGTTCGCCCGCGCCGGGCAGCGCTCCCGGGTGCATCGCCCCGCCTATCTGGATGTGATCGGCATTCGCCACTGCGACGAGGCGGGCCAGGTCGTCGGCGAGTGCCGTGTTCTGGGCCTCTACACCGCCCCGGTGTACAGGCAGTCGGTACAGCAGATCCCGCTGATTCGGCGCAAGGTCGAAAGCGTGCTCGAGCGTGCCGGCTTCAGCCACGACGGCCATAGCCGCAAGGCCCTGCTCGAGGTGCTCGAGGGGCTGCCGCGCGAGGAACTGTTCCTCGCCGGGCCCTCGGCGCTGCACCGCGTCGCGATGGGCGTCTTCGATCTGCAGGAGCGGTACCGGGTACGGCTGCTGATGCGCCGGGATGCCTGCGACCGCTTCTATTCCTGTCTCTATTACGTGCCGCGGGACCTGTTCAACAGCGCTCTGCGGGAGAGGATCCAGCAGGTGCTGGCCGAGCGGCTCGAAGCGCAGGAGATCGAGTTCAGCACCCGCTTCAGCGACTCGATACTGGCGCGGGTGCATTTCGTTGTTCGCGTGGCGCCGCAGGCCGGGACCGCAATCGACGAGGCCTCTATCGAGGCGGCGGTGGTCGAGGCATCGCGGGTCTGGCACGACGAACTGCGCAAGGCGCTGCTGGAAAGCTGTGGCGAAGAGAGCGGTAACCGCCTCAATCAGCAGTTCGGCCACGCCTTCCCGTCGGCCTACCGCGAGCACTTCGGCCCCCGCAACGCCGTGATCGACATCCAGCACCTCGATGGCCTGAGCGACGAGCAGCCGGTGGCGATGAGTTTCTACCGGGGGCTGGAGCCGGTATCGGAGCTGTTGCGCTGCAAGCTGTACCGCGCCGAGGCACCGCTGGTGCTGTCCGAGGTGCTGCCGATCCTCGAACAGCTGGGCTTTCAGGTCCTCGGCGAACATCCCTATCCGATCCGCAGCCGGGACGGCCGCCGCCTGTGGCTGCACGACTTCACGCTCAGGCCCCGTGCCGGCGAACGGGTGGAACTGGAGGCGATCAAGGCCATCGTGCAGGAAGCCTTCCTGCGTCTCTGGCACGGCGAAGCCGAGAACGACGCCTTCAACCGGCTGGTGCTGGCGGCGCGCCTGCCCTGGCGGGAAGTGGCGCTGTTGCGGGCCTATGGCCGCTACGGCAAGCAGCTGCGCTTCGACTTCAGCCAGACGTACATCGCCGATGCCCTCTGCCGGCATCCCCAGGTCGTGCGTCAACTGGTGGCGCTGCTCCGCGCCCGCCTGGATCCGGCCCGGCAGGACAGCGACAAGGCCGGGGCGCTGGTCGAGCGTCTGGAGCAGGGCATCCTCGAGTCGCTGGAGCGCGTCGAGAGCCTCGACGACGACAAGATACTGCGCCGTTATCTGACGTTGATCCGCGCGACCCTGCGCAGCAACTATTTTCAGCCCGGCCGTGACGGCCAGCCGAAGGGCTATTTCGCCTTCAAGTTCGATCCGCGCGCGATACCCGGGGTGCCGCTGCCGCGGCCGCGCTACGAGATCTTCGTCTACTCCCCCCGTATCGAGGGCGTGCACCTGCGCGGCGGCAAGGTTGCCCGTGGCGGTCTGCGCTGGTCCGACCGGCAGGAGGACTATCGCACCGAAGTGCTTGGTCTGGTGAAAGCGCAGCAGGTCAAGAACGCAGTGATCGTGCCGGTCGGCGCCAAGGGCTGCTTCGTCGCCAAGCAGATGCCCACGGATGGCAATCGCGACGAGATGCAGGCCGAAGGCGTGGCCTGCTACCGGATCTTCATCAGCGGCCTGCTGGATCTGACGGACAACCTGGTCGGCGGCGAAGTGGTGCCGCCCGCCGGGGTCGTGCGCCGCGATGACGACGATCCCTACCTGGTGGTGGCGGCCGACAAGGGCACCGCCACCTTCTCCGATATCGCCAACGCCATCGCCGCCGACTACGGCTTCTGGCTCGGCGATGCCTTCGCCTCCGGCGGCAGCCAGGGCTATGACCACAAGAAGATGGGTATCACCGCCCGCGGTGCCTGGGAGTCGGTCAAACGCCACTTCGGCGAGCGCAGCCTCGACGTCCAGCACCAGGACTTCAGGGTGATCGGCATCGGCGACATGGCCGGTGACGTCTTCGGCAACGGCATGCTGCTGTCACGGCACATCCGCCTCGTCGCGGCCTTCAACCACCAGCACATCTTCATCGATCCCGCCCCCGATGCGGCGGCGAGCTTTGCCGAACGGGAGCGGCTGTTCCGGCTGCCGCGTTCCTCCTGGGCCGACTATGACGCCGCACTGATCTCGGCCGGCGGTGGCGTCTTTTCCCGCCAGGCCAAGTGGATCGCGGTTTCGCCGCAGATGCGCCAGCGTTTCGACATCGCGGCCGAGCGGCTGGCGCCGGCCGAGCTGATCAGCGCGCTGCTGCGCGCCCCGGTCGACCTGATCTGGAACGGCGGTATCGGCACCTACGTCAAGGCCAGCCACGAGAGCCATGCCGACGTCGGCGACAAGGCCAACGATGGCCTGCGCATCGATGCCCGGGAGTTGCGCTGCCAGGCGCTAGGCGAGGGGGGCAACCTCGGATTCACCCAGCTGGCGAGGGTCGAGTTCGCGCAGCACGGCGGTGCCTGCAATACCGACTTCATCGACAACGCCGGCGGCGTCGACTGCTCCGACCACGAGGTCAACATCAAGATCCTGCTCAACGAGCTGGTGGCCGGCGGCGAAATGACGCTGAAACAGCGCAACCGCCTGTTGCAGGAGATGACCGACGAGGTCGCGACCCTGGTGTTGCGCAACAACTATCGCCAGGTGCAGGCGCTGAGCCTGGCCGAAGCCCACGCGCGTCGGGCGCCTGACGACTATCTGCGCCTGATCCGGCGGCTGGAGGCAGCGGGGCGTCTCGACCGGATGCTGGAGGGGCTGCCCGACGATGCCGCCTTCGCCGAGCGCCGGGCCCGCGGCCAGGCGCTGACGCGACCGGAACTGGCGGTGCTGATGGCCTACGCCCGTGCCGAGCTGAAGGAAGCGCTGGTGCGCTCGCCGGTCGTCACCGACGACTGCCTGCTGCCGGCGCTCGAGACCGCCTTCCCGGCGCGGCTCTGCAAGGCTTTCCCGGAACCGCTGTACCGGCATCGGCTGCGGCCGGAAATCGTCGCCACCCAGCTGGCCAACGACCTGGTCAATACGATGGGGCCGGTCTTCGCGCAGCGGCTGCAGCAGGCGGCCGGTGCGGGGCTTGCGGATGTCGTCGTCGCCTACGTCATCGCCCGCGATCTCTTCGAGGTGCCGCAGCTGTGGCGACAGATCGAGGCGCTCGACAACCGGGTCGATGCCGCGCTGCAGCTGGAGATGATGACCGACCTGCAGCGACTGGTGGCCCGCGCCAGCCGGCGCCTGCTGCGCCAGCCTGAACAGCTGCGCGATCCGGCACGGGTGCTGGCGCGCTATCGCGACGGCATAGCGGCACTCGGCGCGTCGCTGTCAGAACGCCTCAGCGGTGAACGGCTGCAGGCCTGGCAGCGGCGCCATGACGTCCTGTGCGAAAGCGCCGTGCCGGCCTCCCTGGCCGGCCTGATCGCCGGCGCCGACTGCCTCTACTCGGCGCTGGCGGTCGTCGAGGTCGCGGAACAGGCAGGCGTACCGGTGGAGCGGGTCGCCGACATCTATTACGGCCTCGGCGAGCGGCTGGAGCTGCACTGGTTCGATCAGCAGGTGAAGGCGCTGGCGGCCGGCAGCCACTGGGAGGTACAGGCGCGGGACGGCTACCGGGACGAGCTCGACAGCCAGCAGCAGGCCCTGACCCTGAGCGTGCTGGGTCTGGCGCCGGCGGATGGCGGCGGCAGTCCGGTGGAGCACTGGCTGGCCCGGCATGCGGCGGCGCTCGAGCGCTGGCAGCAGATGCTGACAGAGCTGCGCAGCGCCGCCCAGGCCGAGTGCGCGGTCTTTTCGGTGGCGCTGCGCGAGCTCGGCCAGCTGGCCCAGCGCAGCCTGAAGGGGGCGGGCTGATGCCCGCCTGCATTGCGGCGATGGACAGTGACGGGATGCAGCAGCGGGTGGAGGAGATTGCCCATCGGGCACGCAGCCGACTCGGGACCGGCAGGCTGGCGGATTACATACCGGCGCTCGCCGAGCAGGACCCGAACCGCTTCGGCATCGCGGTCTGCACCAACGACGGCCGGGTCTATGCCGCGGGCGATGCCCAGGAGGCCTTTTCGATACAGAGCATTTCCAAGGTGTTCCTGCTTACGCTGGCGCTGCGCGCCGGCGGCGGCGACCTCTGGGACCGGGTCGGGCTGAATCCGTCGGGGATGCCGTTCAATTCGCTGAGCCAGCTCGAGGCGGAGCAGGGCAAGCCGCGCAATCCGTTCATCAATGCCGGCGCCATCGTCGTCGCCGACCACCTGGTGAGTGCCTTCGCGACGCCGGCGCAGCACATCCAGGACGTGGCGCGCCGGCTGTCCGGCAATCCGTCGATCCTGATCGACCGGCGGGTGCTGGAATCGGAGTGGCAGCACCGCTCGCGCAATGCGGCCATGGCCTATCTGATGAAGTCGTTCGGCAATATCGCCAACGAGGTCGACGATGTCCTCTACGCCTACTTCGCCTGCTGCTCGCTGGGCATGAGCTGCGTCGATCTGGCGAAGGCGCTGAACTTCCTCGCCTCGGCCGGCTACGCCCGCTGCGCCGACGAGGCGTTCGTCACGCCGGCGCTGGCGCGCAAGATCAACTCGATTCTCATCACCTGCGGCATGTATGACGCGGCCGGCGACTTCGCCTACCGCGTCGGACTGCCGGCCAAGAGCGGGGTCGGCGGCGGCATCGTCGCCGTCGTGCCGGGCAGGCTCTCGGTCTGCGCCTGGTCGCCGTTGCTGGATGCCAGCGGCAACTCGGTGGCCGCCCAGTATGCGCTGGAGCTGCTGTCGAACGAGCTGGCCGGTTGCGCCGCCTGACGTTGATCAGTGGTGCGCGGCGTCGGCATGGCCGGTGCCGCGTTGCTTGCCGGCTTCCATCGAGCGGCCCGACGCTGCACAGCAGGCGCGGCGGATCACTGTGGCATCAGCGGTGCCCGGCGCATCATACCGCCGGGTGGCGCTGCCGGAGTGCCGTACTGTGCTGCCAGATAGTCCAGCACCACCGCTTCGTCGGCGCCGAGGTCCCAGAGACCCTGGGTCTCCTGCATCCAGCGAATGAGCGATTCCCAGCGCTCGCGGCTGTGATGGTTCTGGATGATCAGTTTCGACGAATGGCAGGCGGTGCAGTGGCCACGGACCTTTTCCCAGCCCGGCGCTATTTTCAGGCCGCTGGCCGGATCGACCGCGGCCTCCTTGGCCGCCACCGGTATGGCGGACAGCAGCAGCACGACTCCCAGCAGGGTGCGGTATCGAGTCATGAGCGATTGCCTCAGGCAACCGTCACCGCGATGCGGTGGGCTGAGTTGTTGAGGTAGCCACGCGGGTTCCAGCCCGGCAGCACCATCGGCTGGGAGACGCCCAAGTCGTCCACCGCCCGCGCCCAGACTTCGTAGTAGCCGGGCTGCGGGAATTCCACCTCGTGGTCCCAGTTCTGCCACGCCAGGCGGTTCGCCGCAGGCTGCAGGGTCGCCGTCTGCCAGGTCTGGCCGAAGTCGATGGAGATATGCAGCTCCTTCACCGAGCGGTCGCCGGCCCAGGCGTGGCCATGGAGCTTCAGCTTCTCGCCCAGGCTGTGCTGAACCCCGGAACGGGGCGAGGTGATCAGCGACTTCACCGGCATCGACTCGATGATGCACATGCCCTCCGCCGGCACCTCGGTGCCGGGGGCCACGGGCTCGCAGGGCACGCGATAGGAGTGTCCTGTCATCTTGGTGCCGTCGTGCACCTGATTGCGGATGACGATGCGATTCAGCCATTTGCCCGAGGTGGAACCGGGCCAGCCGCCAATCACGAGTCGCAGCGGGTAGCCGTTTTCCAGCGGCAGCGGCTGGCCGTTGAGACCCCAGGCGATCATCGATTCGTCTTCCAGCGCCTTGGCCATGGGCACGCCACGGGAGATGGTGTCCTTGTTCGGGTCGCCGCTGAGGTGGGTGTCGGCGCCGTAGTAGCCAATGTAGACGGCGTCGTCCTTGATACCGCAGTCTTCCAGTACGTCGCGCAGCCGGATGCCGTTCCACTGCGGGCAGCCGACGGCGCCGTAGGTCCACTGGTTGCCGCTGGCCGGGGGGTAGAAGCCGGCGCGTCCATTGCCGCCGCACTCGAGCGTCAGTTGCAGGTCGACGGCGGTGAAGCGCTGCTTGAGCTCGTCCAGGGTATAGCTCTTGGCCTCCCTGACCGACTCGCCGCCGATCGCCAGCGTCCAGGCCGCGAGATCGATATCGGTGGGCGTCGCGCCGTTGTTGCGGATGAAGAGCCGCTCGGCCGGGGTAATGTCGTCGTTGAGCAGGTGCGCCGGGGTTTCGGCGTTGAGCGGCCGGTCATTGAGTACCGTAAGCCCGTCCTTGCCGGGAATCTGGAAGGGGGAGGCGGTTTCTGCCAGAGCGGCCGGTATCAGTCCTTCCGGCATGAAACGGTGAAACACGATGGCACCGCCGACCAGAGCCGACATGCGGCCGAGTCCGCTGATAAAGCCACGCCGGGTACTGGGATGTGCCCGCCGGCCGAATACTTCCCAGTCGGCGCGTTGCGGGTCCTGCTGATAGAGCCTGTGGATGCCGATCTTCTTATTCTTCATTCATTCGCTCCCGAAACAGAGATGAATCGGACCGGGTGTCAGGCGCTGGTCGGACACAGCGCAAAGAGCCGGTGCTCTTCGGGGGCACCCGGCGACATGCGCGGCTGCGCCATATCGCGGAAAGTATAGACGGTCAGCCGCACGCAACCAGGCGTCGAGTTCCGGTAGCGAAAACGAAAATTGCAGGAGCAAAAATGCCGCCCCTGCATCGAGGGGCGGCGAGGCCCTGGGGCCTGGTGCTCGTCAGCGGCCGCCGGCGCCCTGGCGGGAGCGCTCGGTATTCTCGACCAGGATGCCGGTGCCGATGCGGTTGATCTCGTCCCAGAGGTCCGGGTCGATCTCGATACCGTGATCGACGCTGTGCTCCTTGTTCAGCGCCAGCTGCTGCGGGCTGACATGGCGTGCATTGCGGTTGCCGCTGGAGTGTTGCAGCGAGCTGGTCAGGTCGACGCGGGAGCTGCAGATGATGGTCAGGGTCTGGCGCTCGTCCGGCTCGCCACCGAGGCTGGTGGTTGCCTCGCTGTAGCTCGGGTAACGTTCGCCGGCCCTGATCGCGGCGGTATGCTCGGTTACGGTCCGGCTGCCGTTCTGCCAGTAGGCGACAACGCTGATACCGCGCCGGCCGCAGTCGGTCAGGGCCTTGAGCACGAACTTGCGGTTGTGGCAGTTGTGCACCGTGACGGTCGCAAGGCTGCTCTCCAGCGCCTTGGCATGGGCCAGGTCGACGGCAGCGGCGATACAGTTGAGGGCGCTGCGGCCATTGCTGTCGATAATCGCCGAGGTGCTGTCCTCGTAGACTACGGTGCTCAACGGCTTGTCGCTGTCGAGGTTGATGTACGGCAGGGCGCGACGCAGCTCGCCGAGGCCGTCGAGGCCGTGCTTTTCCAGCCACAGGATCATGTTGCCGGCATCCTCGTAGTTGCCGACGAAGTAGCCGGTGGCCTCGAAGCAGCGGCGCAGCGCGGCCTTGAGTTCGTTCATCGATACGTGCATGGGACTCTCCTCAGCGCTGCGGGGCCAGCGGCATAAACCAGTCGTCGTTAAAGGTCCGGCCGATCTCTTCCATCAGCGGCGCGCCCTGGAACATGGTGTTGCGTACCCAGAGGCGCGAGCGCGGATCGAACTTGCTGACGCCGAAAAACGCCAGTTTCGCCCGCAGCAGGTGCATTGGCAGCACGTCCCGGTCCAGCAGGTTGGCCTGGATGTCGCCGTAGACGCAGCGGTTCATGCTCTGGATTCGGCGCACGATACCGCGCAGCTTGGGGCGCGCGACCATGAAGCGGGCGGTGGTATGCCTCGGGTGCTGTCGCACGTACTCGCACAGTTGGTCGTAGCACTTGCGCACCGCATAGGCGACGCCGAGGGCCATCTGCTTCTCCCGTCCATCGTCGCAGGAGGCGCTGCCCAGGCGCGGCTCCATCTTCTCCTCCGAGCGGTACCAGAAGGTTTCGCGGGCGCCGTCCTTGCCGAAGTCGACCTGCAGCGCCCAGGCGTAGCGCTGCTCGATCACCCGCTGCAGCTCGCATACCGGCATCAGCGGATCGAGGTCGAGGTATTCGTCGGCGCTCATATAGTCCTCGAGGTCCTCGACCAGCTCCGGATAGAGCTCCAGCAGGATCGACACCAGCAGCTCCTGCCCCTGCAGCGTGCAGTTGTCTTCGCTCCAGCGCAGCAACTGGTCCCAGGACTCGAGATGCTCGGTGACCCTGTCGTGCAGCGCGTCGAGATCCTTCAGCACCTGGCGGTTGTTGTCGGTCTGCCACTCGTCTTCGGTGACCGTTTCCTGCATATGCGAGCTACAGCGGTCGATCAGTTCGCGCAGTTCGAGGCGTCTGCGGTCGTCGAGCTGACCCAGGGTGCGCACCCGTGCCAGCGCCAGTTCGCGCATCTCGACCCAGCGGTTGATCAGCTGCGGATGGTTGATCAGATAGGGCGCCATGCCGAGGCCGGTAGAGTTGCCGATGCCGAAGTAGCGCTTGATCTCCGTCTCCATCGGCCGGAAGGTCTCGGGCGCGCGGTGGCGGGCGATATGCTCGGCCTGCAGCAGGCTGAAGTTACGCAGCATCCAGCAGACGAACATCTCGGCCGAGAAGGGGCGGGCGAAGTCCGGATAGCGAGTGCTGACTTTCTCCCAGTCGGCCATGCCGAGCTTGCCGCTGCCGTAGACGGCGGTGGTGCGATAGAGGTAGCCGACCCGGGCGATCTGGGCCACGTCGGGCTGGCGGCCGGCGGCCAGCAGCCCGACGACGGTATCGAAGTTGCGCGCGCTGCGGTTGGCACGGGACAGCACCAGCACCCGGGCATCGAGCCGCCCGGCTTCCTGTACCGGCACGTTCCGGCGCAGTTCCGCGAGCTGTTCAGGCTCGACGCTGCCTGCGACCAGGGCCATCGTCAGGTCCCATTTGGTGGCGATAACGCGGTCGTTGCGCTCCTCCGGCGACAGGTAGTCGGAGAACAGCACGAAGCTGAACAGGTCGTGGGGTGTGCGGATCTCGTAGACCAGGGTGCCGTAGCCCTGGTCGTCGAGCTCGAAGCGGGCCGGGTCGATCTGCCAGCGCTCGCGCATGATGCGGCGGATCAGGATACGCATGAAACTCAGCCGGCTCTGGTGCATGGCGCCGAGGCGCTCGAGCTGCATGACCTGGCTGGCCGGGCGCAGCGGCAGGGCATTGTCGCCCCGCAGGGAGGCGTTAATGGCTGCTGGCGTCGTCATTGGGGTGTCCTCGCAGGTTTGATTCACATCGATTTCAACGACCGGCCGTTGGCCGGCGACAGCATAGATGTGCCGAAACGCCTTGCTGCGCATCCCTGGCGGGTTTCGGGTATCGTTATTATTGCCGGCGCCACTCTTTTCGGGGCTTCGACGTTAAGACCATCATCGGCGATTGCGGCGACGCGCAGCAAATCAAAAGGTTCTATCGTTTGATAAGCGGGGCTTATCAAGATGCCTTGCGAATTACTTTTTCTAACTCTCCAGGCCGGCCGATGCGAGGGGCCGACCCGGAGGTGCTATTGCGCGCTGTTGGCGAGGATGAAGTCGACCAGCGCCTGCGCCGGCGGCGTCAGCGACTTGTTGCCCAGCTTTACGATGCCGGTATGGCGCAGGATGGTCGGGTTGGTCAGCGGCACGAAGCTCAGGGTGCTGCTCTCCTTCGGGAAGGCGTACCAGGGCAGGGTGGTGATGCCGAAGCCTGCCTCCAGCATCGCGATCAGCGAGATCATGTTGGAAATATAGAACTGGGAGTGACCGAGCAGTGGACGAGCCTCGCTGTCCTCCAGCAATGCCGAGGTGCCATTGCTGATCAGGCGGTGCTGGCGCAGCTCTTTCCAGTGCACGCCCGCTTTGTCCGCCAGCGGGTGATCCTGGGGGCAGACCACCCCGACCTGGTCTTCCCAGATCGGGATGAAGGACTTGTCGCTGTGTTCCTCCTCGTGAAACAGGCTGGCGATGCCGAAGTCCACCTGTTCGTTCTCCACCATCCGCAGCACGGCAGCTGAGTTGTCGTCGAAAAAGCTGATATGCAGGTCGGGACTGTCGGCCACGAAACGCAGCAGCAGCTCCGGCAGCACCCGGCTTGCGATCGACGGCACCGAGGCCAGGCGCAGATGGCCTTTCTTGTGCTCAGACAGCAGTGTCATGTCCTCGGCGATGCGGTCGTGATGCGCGATCAGTTCCCGTGCCTTGGGCAGGAACAGCTGGCCGAACGGGGTCAGATCGGTCTTGGCCGTTTTGGCGTTGCGCTTTTCGAACAGCGCTTCGCCGAGCTTGGTTTCCAGGTCGCGGATCGACAGCGAGATCGCCGGCTGCGTGCGGTGAGCCTTCTCGGCAGCGGCGTGAAAACCCTTGAGCTCTGCGACCCAGACGAAGTGCCGCAACTGGGCGATCTTGAATTCCGGCAGCATGATAAGAACCTCTTATCAAGTGATATTTTTTATTAACTTTTGTTATTAAATCATGGTGCCTATGATGATTCCACCAGCTTCAGGAGGTCATCATGTCGGATTCAATCTTTCGCAATTACATCGCCGGTGAATGGGTAGAAGGCAAGAGCAGCATCGCCAATATCAGCCCCGCCGATACCAGTGACCTGATCGGCCACTATGCCCAGGCCGACGCCGCCCAGACCGAGGCGGCCATCGATGCCGCCGTCAAGGGGCAGGAAGCGTGGCAGCAGAGCGGCCTCGAACAGCGCTACTCGGTACTGATGGCGATCGGCGACGAGCTGATCGCGCGCAAGGATGAGCTCGGTCGCGTGCTGGCCCGTGAAGAGGGCAAGACCCTGGCCGAAGGCGTCGGTGAGGTCTACCGTTCCGGCCAGTTCTTCCATTATTACGCTGCCGAAGTGCTGCGCCAGATGGGCGAGACTGCCGACTCGGTGCGTCCGGGCGTCGAGATCGAGACCCGTCGCGAGCCGGTCGGTGTCGTCGGCATCATCACGCCCTGGAACTTCCCGGTCGCCACAGGTGCCTGGAAGATCGCGCCGGCGCTGGCGTTCGGCAACGCCATCGTCTTCAAACCGGCCAACCAGGTGCCGGCGAGCGCCTGGGCGCTGACCGAGATCATCTCCCGCCAGGGGCTGCCGGCCGGCACCTTCAACCTGGTCATGGGCCCGGGTGCCGAGGTCGGGGATGCGCTGATCCATTCCCGCCGCATCAATGCGCTGACCTTCACCGGCTCGCTGGAAACCGGACGCAAGGTCGCCGCGGCCACCGCCGTGAACCTGGTCAAGTGTCAGCTGGAGATGGGCAGCAAGAACGCCCTGGTGGTGCTGGACGATGCCGACCTCGAGACGGCCGTCGAATGTGCCGTCAACGGCGCTTTCTTCGGCACCGGCCAGAAGTGCACCGCCTCGTCGCGGCTGATCGTCACCGAAGGCATCCATGACCGCTTCGTCGAAGCCGTGATCGAGCGCATGAAGAAGCTGGTGGTCGGCCACCCGCTGAAGGAGGGCGTGCATATCGGCGCGGTCGCCGATGCCCGCCAGATGGAGCAGAACCTGAAGTATCTGGAGATCGCCAGGCAGGAAGGCGCGACCCTGGCGTTCGGCGGCGAGGTGGTCGACGAAGAGACCGACGGTTACTTCCTGCGGCCGGCGCTGTTCACCGGCACCACCAACGACATGACCATCAATCGCGAAGAGGCGTTCGCGCCGATCGCCAGCGTCATCAAGGTGAAGGACTTCGAAGAGGCGCTGGCGACCCTGAACGACACCAACTACGGTCTGACCGGCGGCATCATCACCCAGTCGCTCAGGTATGCCAGCGAGTTCAAGCGTCGGGCCAAGACCGGTTGCGTCATGGTCAACCTGCCCACCGCCGGCACCGACTACCACGTGCCCTTCGGCGGTCGCAAGGAGTCCAGCTTCGGCCCGCGCGAGCAGGGCGCCTACGCGAAGGAGTTCTACACCCTGGTCAAGACCACCTACATCCGTGCCTGACGGAGGCCGCCGCGATGCATAACGACCTGATAGTGATCGACGGCCTGCAGTATTCCAACTGGAGCCGCGGGATCTTCGAGCAGCTACGCGAAGGGGGGGTGACGATGGTGCACGCCACCATCGTCTACCACGAGCAGATCCGCGAGACCTTGCTGCGGATCGCCGAGTGGAACCGCCTGTTCGAGCAGAACGGCGACCTGATCATGCCGGTCAAGAGCGCGGCGGATATCCGTCGCGCCAAGATGCTCGGCAAGGTCGGCGTGATGTTCGGTGCCCAGAACTGCTCCCCGATCGAGGATGATATCGGCATGATCGAGGTGATGCGCGAGCTCAACCTGATGATCATGCAGCTGACCTACAACAACCAGAGCCTGCTGGCCTGCGGCTGCTACGAAGCCGAGGACAGTGGCGTCACCCGCTTCGGCCGCCAGGCGATCCGCGAAATGAACCGGGTCGGCATGATCGTGGATATGAGTCACAGCGGCGAGCGCAGCACCTTGGATGCGATCGAGATCTCGGAGCGCCCGATCGTGATCTCCCACGCCAACCCGTCGAGCTTCCATGCCGCCAAGCGCAACAAGTCGGAACGGGTGCTGAAGGCGCTGGGCGAGTCCGGCGGCCTGCTGGGCTTCAGTCTCTACCCGTTCCATCTGAAGAACGGTTCGGACTGCAGCCTCGAGGACTTCTGCGACATGGTGGCGCGTACCGCCGACCTGATGGGCATTGAACACATTGGTATCGGGACCGATCTGTGCCAGGAGCAGCCGCTGTCGGTCCTGGAGTGGATGCGCAACGGCCGCTGGTCGAAGGAGAAGGATTACGGCGAGGGCTCCAAGTCCAATGCCGACTGGCCGAGACCGCTGCCCTGGTTCCGCGACAGCCGGGACTTTCCGAACCTCACCGCCGGACTGCTGGCGCGGGGCTTCGACAGGGACGACGTCGCCCGGATCATGGGACTGAACTGGCTGCACCTTCTGGAGGATGGCCTGTCGCCACGCAGCGGTCCCTGATTTCCACGGTGTCGAGCCACCAGGCAAGACCCTGATTCAGCAATAACTATAAGATCATCAGGAGAGAGTTATGAGTAATGCAACCGAGGCTTCTATGCGCGTTGCGGATCACACCTTGACCGGAAAGCGCTGGTTGGCCGGCGTCGATCTGCCGGTCTTCCTGCTCAGCGGCGGCGCCCTGGTACTGTTCGTGATCGCGGCCCTTTACGATATCGAGATGGTATCGGCCTGGGTCAATAGCGCCTTCGCGACCTCGACGAAATACTTCGGCGCCTACTGGCAGGTGCTGTTGCTGCTTACCTTCGTGATCGGCCTGGTGCTGGCGCTGGGCCGCACCGGCTCGGTGGTGATGGGCGGCGTCAAAACGCCCGAAATGAGCGGCTTCAAGTGGGTCGCGGTGATCATGTGCACCCTGCTGGCCGGCGGCGGCGTGTTCTGGGCCGCGGCCGAGCCGATGGCGCACTTCACCTCGCCGCCGCCGCTGTTCGGCGGCGAGAGCGGCACCCTGCCGGCCGCCTACAACGCCCTGGCGCAGAGCTTCATGCACTGGGGTTTCCTGGCCTGGGCCATCCTCGGCAGCCTGACCGGTGTCGTTTACATGTACCTGCACTACGAGAAGGGCCTGCCACTGAAGCCGCGCACCCTGCTGTACCCAGTGTTCGGGGACCGCGTCATGACCGGTGTCTTCGGTGCTGTGGTTGATGCCTGCTGCGTACTGGCGGTTGTCGCCGGCACCGTGGGGCCGATCGGCTTCCTCGGTCTGCAGGTAAGCTTCGGCTTGGAAAAGCTGTTCGGCATCTCCAACGACTACTCTACGCAGCTGATGATCCTGGTTGGCCTTATCGGCCTCTACACCCTGTCAGCGGTCAGCGGCGTGACCCGTGGCATCCAGATGCTAAGTACCGCCAATGTTGTGCTGGCGGTCGTACTGATGCTGTTCATCCTGGTGTTCGGCCCGACCGCCTTCATCGTCGACGGCTTCCTGCAGTCTTTCGGCATCTATCTGCAGGAGTTCATCCCGATGGCGACCTTCCGCGCCGATACCGGCTGGCTGGACTGGTGGACGGTGTTCTTCTGGGGGTGGTTCCTCGGCTACGGCCCGCTGATGGCGATGTTCGTCGCGCGCATTTCTCGCGGCCGCACCATCCGCGAGATGATCCTGCTGATCTCTATCGTTGCGCCGGTGATCACCTGCTTCTGGTTCACCATCGTTGGCGGCAGCGGCCTGGCCTTCGAACTGGGCAGCCCCGGGGTGATCTCAGAGCCGTTCACCGGCTTCAACCTGCCGGCGGCACTGCTGGCGATTACCGAACAGCTGCCGCTGGGCGGCCTGGTATCGGTGCTGTTCCTGGTGCTGACGGTAATCTTCGTCGCCACCACCGGTGACTCCATGACCTATGCGGTCTCGATGGTGATGACCGGTACCGACCACCCGCAGAGCGCCGTGCGCGTGTTCTGGGGTGTGATGATGGGCGTGGTCGCCGCGCTGCTGATCTCGATCGGCTCCGGCGGTATCTCGGCCCTGCAGTCGTTCATCGTCGTGACGGCGGTCCCGGTTTCCCTGGTGCTGCTGCCGTCGCTCTGGACCGCGCCCCGAATTGCGCGCCGGATGGCCAGGGAACAGGGACTCTGATTCGCGATGCGACCCTTTCGGGAGCGGCCCCTGGCCGCTCCTGTCTTTTCTTCAACCGAAAACTGTCGAATATCTATGAAACAAGCAGTCAAAACCGATCTCTTCGCGTCCAAGGCACCGCTTGAGTGGGCCACCATCGCCAATGGCCAGCTGTATACAGCCCAGATTCCAATCGACGCCAGCGGCCAGGTGGTCGAGGGAGGTATCGAGGCTCAGGCGCGCCAGACCCTGGACAACCTCAGGCATACCATCGGCGCCGCAGGCCTGACCATGGGCGACGTCACCCAGGTGCTGATCTATGTTACCGAACGCAGTCAGTTGCCTGTCTTCAATGCTGTTTACGCCGAGTATTTCGAGGCGCCCTACCCGAACCGGGCGGCGATGATCGTCGCAGGCCTCGCGCGCGAGGAGATGCTCTGCGAAGTGGTGGCCTACGCCGCAGTTCCTGCGGATTGAAACTTGCTTCCCGTGCATGGCTTACGTGAACGGAAAAACCTGTCCGCTTTGATCAGGCTTGCCCGGGCTGGTGTTTTGTTCCGATAATCAGCAACACCGAACTGTTGCCGAACGGAGAACGCCATGTCACGGCTGCGCCCCTTACTCGCTTGCCTGCTTTGCATGGTCGCGGCACTGGCTGCCGCCGACCCGCTGGAACCGCCCGCAGGTCCGGTCATCCTCACTGTCGGTGGTGCCATCCGCAACACCACCGACGGCGAGGTGGCGCAATTCGACCGCGCCATGCTGGAGCGCCTGCCGCAGCGGCTGGTGCGCACCCATACCCCCTGGACCGACGGCGTCAACGATTTCGAGGGGCCGCTGGGGCGGGCGTTGCTGGAGTTCGTCGGTGCCCGCGGCGAGACTCTGGAAGTCACCGCGCTGAACGATTACAGCGCTACCGTGCCGGTAGAGGACTTCTTCTCCCACGATGTCATTCTGGCGATGAAAATGAACGGCGAGTACATGCGGGTACGGGACAAGGGGCCGCTGTTCATCATTTATCCGTTCGACTCGGACAGCGAGCTGACCAGCGACATCATTCATTATCGCTCGGTCTGGCAGATCCAGCACATTCAGGTCAAATGAGGCTGTCGACGGAGGGTAGCGGTTGGCCCGTTTGATATCGGCCTGGCTCGCGATTCAGGCGCGAGGCAGGGGCTTTCTGCTGTTGCTGGGCGCATCGGTGCTGTTTCTGGTGGCGTCGCTGACCCTGTTTCTGGTGATTCTGGAGCGCCAGCAGGCGATCCTCAGCGTTGCCGAGGAGGACGCGCTCTGGTCGGCCTATCAGTTGGATCGTGAAAGCCTCCGGCTCAAAAACAGCCTGCAGCTGCTGGCGGACAGGCCCGATGCCGCGCGTGCCGAAGACGTGCGGCTGCGTTTTGAAATCCTGTACAGCCGTGTCGGTCTGCTCGATAAGGGGCAGCTGCAGTCTGCCTTCAGCCGCGATGCGGCGGTGGACGAGGCAGCGAAGAGCTTCCTCACCGAAATCAAGGCAATGGACGGGGTCTTGCCCAGGCTGGAGCGGCCCGCCGCGGCGGCCGAGCTGCTGCAGCGCGCGGAGCAGCTCAGCAACCATGCCAGCCGGCTGGTGCTCAAGGTGCTGTCGGCGAGGGCGGTGGATAAAACCCGGCTGCGCCAGGAGTCGTTCCGGCTGATGGTGTGGCTCGGCCTGATGCTGGCGTTGCTGCTGCTCAGCGTCGGCACCCTGGTGGTGATACTGTTTCGGCAGATGATGGACGAGTACCGCTCGCGCGAGCGGACCGAGCAGCTGGCGGTTCAGCTGCGCGAGACGGCGGCACGCGCCGAGGCGGCGAACCTGGCCAAGTCGGAGTTTCTGGCCACCGTCAGCCACGAAATCCGCACGCCGATGAACGGCATCATCGGCATGACCAGCCTGCTGCTCGATACCCGGCTGGCGCCGGAACAGCGGCGTTTCGCCACCACGGTAAGCGAGTCCGCCGAGGCGCTGCTGAAAATCCTCAACGACATCCTGGATATCTCCAAGCTGGAGTCGGGGCGCTTCGAGCTGGAGCACGCGACCTTCGATCTGGTCGAGCTGCTGGAGATGGTGGTCGAGCTGCAGCGCGCAAGGCTGATAGACAAGCCGGTCAGCCTGCAGCTGGCGTTCGACGATGGTATCGGGCGCTATTTCGAAGGCGACCCCGGAAGGCTGCGTCAGGTGTTGCTGAATCTGGTCGGCAATGCGGTGAAATTCACCGACCGGGGTCATATACGGGTGCGGGTCCGTGCAGTGACGGATGACGACGATGAGTCAGACCGGCTGCTGTTCGAGGTGGAGGATACCGGGCCCGGCATCCCCGCCAATGTGCAGCCGAGGCTGTTCCAGATGTTCGTGCAGGGGGACGCCTCCACCGCCCGCCGGTTCGGCGGTACCGGCCTCGGGCTTGTGATATGCAAGCGCCTGGTCGAGCGCATGAACGGTCGCATCGGTTTCGAGAGCCGGCCCGGTCAGGGCAGCCGGTTCTGGTTCAGCCTGGCCCTGCCGCCGGCACAGGCTCCCGTGGCGGCCGCGACCGGCGGCAGTGACCACAGCCGGGCCCGCTGTCCGCTGAATATTCTGGTGGTGGAAGACAACCTCATCAATCAGCAGGTCGCGGTGGGTATACTCAGGTATCTCGGGCATCGGGCCGATATCGCGGCCGACGGTCGGGAGGCCCTCGACCGGCTCGGCGGCCAGTCCTACGATCTGGTTTTGATGGACGTACAGATGCCCAATCTCGACGGCCTCGAAACCACCCGGATCATCAGACGCATGCCGGACCCGCTGAGGCGTCAGGCGATTGTCGGCATGACCGCCGACGTGACCAGTGATGGCCGTCAGGCCTGCATCGACGCCGGCATGGACGATTACCTGAGCAAGCCGGTCAAACGCGAGAAACTCGCCGAATTGCTGGAAGGCTGGACGACGGTGCTGCTCGAAGCCAGGGAGCACGGAAGTGTCCGACAGGAGGAAACGATGTCACAAGCGCAGATCGATACCGGGGTTGTGGCCGATCTGGTCGAAATGGTCGGCGCCGACAATTGCCGGGAGCTGCTCGAGACCTTTCGCCGCAGTCTCGGGGATTACCGCCATCGCATCGATGAGGCGGTCGGGGCGGGACGTCGCGACGAGGCCGGACGCACCTGCCACAGCCTGCGCGGAACCGCCGCCAACCTGGGTTTCCAGATGATGGTGCAGCAGCTGGCGGCGCTGGAAACGGTGCTCGCAGGCTCCGGAGACCCCGGCGTCGAGCTCGCAGCGGTGCTGCGTACGCTCGATGAGGTGGGGCAAATGTCATTGTCGCGGATAGTGCAGGACGTGGCGGATACGCAGGAACATGACTGACCCGGCGCGGCAGTTCGGGTATCATACCGAACCTTCACGAATTCCCGCCGGCATCGGCGGGCGAGCGCCGAGCGGGCCGGTCGCCTGTTCGCATCAGCTGATATTAGGAAATGGCGGATGAGCCTTAAAGGTACCCTCTACATCGTTTCGGCACCGTCCGGCGCGGGCAAGACCAGCCTGGTCCGGCAGCTGCTGGCCCGCGACCATCAGGTGCGGGTATCCGTATCCCACACCACCCGTCCGATGCGGCCGGGCGAAACCGACGGTCATGACTACAACTTCGTCAGTCTGGGTGTGTTCAACACCATGATCGAGGAAGGCCGCTTCCTCGAGTTCGCCGAGGTCTTCGGTAACAAGTACGGCACCTCGCAGTGCTGGGTGAAGGAGCAGCTTGACCAGGGAACCGATGTCATTCTCGAGATCGACTGGCAGGGGGCGAACCAGGTGCGCCGGCTGATGCCCGAAGCGGTGTCCATCTTCATCCTGCCGCCGTCCCGCGAGGCCCTGCGCGAACGTCTGACCGGCCGCGGGCAGGACGACGAAAGCGTGATCGACGGGCGCATGGCCGAAGCCGTCAGCGAGATGAGTCATTTCGGCGAGTACGACTATCTGATCGTCAACGACCGCTTCGAGCAGGCGCTGGGCGAACTGCAGTCGGTGCTGGTTGCGCGGCGGCTGCGGATGGAAGTGCAGCAGTACCGGCAGCTCGAGCTGATCCGCGGTCTGTTGTCGGAATGACCATGAGAGCACGGGCTAAGATTGCCTGTCTCTTGCCAGAGTGACGGCATTGGATTAGAATCGCCGGTCTTTTTGTTTTCGCAACTGCCTTTTCGAGGTCCCAAATGGCACGAGTCACCGTTGAAGATTGCCTGGATAACGTCGATAACCGTTTCGAGCTGGTGATGGTCGCGGCCAAGCGTGCGCGTCAGCTCGCCGTCGGCGGCAAGGATGCCAAGGTCGACTGGGAAAACGACAAGCCGACCGTCGTCGCGCTGCGTGAAATCGCCGAAGGTCTGACCAGCAAGACCGTTCTCGACGATATCGAAGAAGACTGATCTTCCGGAACACCTTCCGAAACGGCATCATCTCAGGTAAAACAAGAGGGTAACCCTGTACTGCCGGAGCCTTGATGCCGACGATTGACGCGCTCTCCAAGCGACTGACCGAATACCTCGATCCGGAGCAGATCCAGAGGGTGCGTCGTGCCTATTTTTACGCCGAGCAGGCCCACGACGGCCAGCGGCGCAAGAGCGGCGAGCCCTACGTCACCCATCCGCTGGCGGCGGCCGGAATCCTTGCCGGCATGCACATGGACCATCAGAGCCTGATGGCGGCCATGCTGCACGACGTTATCGAAGATACCGAAATCAACTACGATGCCATCGAGTCCCAGTTCGGCGATGCGGTGGCGGATATCGTCGATGGCGTTTCCAAGCTGACGCACCTGGAATTCGAGACCAAGGCCGAGGCTCAGGCGGAAAACTTCCAGAAAATGGTGCTGGCGATGGCCGAGGATATCCGCGTGATCCTCGTCAAACTCGCCGACCGGCTGCACAATATGCGTACCCTGGGCGCCATGCCGCCGGTGAAGCAGCGGCGCATCGCCCGTGAAACCCTCGATATCTACGCCCCGATCGCTGCGCGTCTGGGTATGCGCGACCTGCAGGTCGAGCTCGAGGATCTGGCGTTCCAGGCCTACCATCCGATGCGCTCGCGATATATCCGGCGCGCGGTGGTCAAGGCCCGCGGTCAGCGTCGCGATATCATCGCCGAGATCCAGCAGACCATTCAGCGCCGGCTCGAGCAGGAAGGGCTGCCCGGCAGCGTCAGCGGCCGGGAGAAGCACCTCTATAGCATCTATCGCAAGATGCGCATGCAGCGTAAATCCTTCGCCGAAATCATGGATGTGTTTGCGTTTCGCATCGTGACCGACAAGGTCGACGACTGCTATCGCATTCTCGGTGCGGTGCACAACCTGTACAAGCCGGTGCCGGGGCGCTTCAAGGACTATATCGCCATTCCCAAGGCCAACGGTTACCAGTCGCTGCATACCGACCTGTTCGGAACCCGCGACATCACCATCGAGGTGCAGATCCGCACCCGGGAGATGGATGCGGTGGCCAGTCAGGGTATCGCCGAGCACAGCCACTACAAGGCTTACGGCGACTCGGACAGCGCCATCGGCTCCTATAACCGGGCCCGCAAGTGGGTGCAGGGGCTGCTGGAAATGCAGCGCAATGCCGGCGATTCGATGGAGTTCATCGAGCACGTCAAGAAGGACCTGTTCCCGGACGAGGTTTACGTATTCACGCCCAAGGGGCGCATCCTCGAGTTGCCGCGCGGTGCCACGGCCGTGGACTTCGCCTATGCGGTGCACACCGATATCGGCAACTCCTGCGTCTCCTGCCGCATCAACCGCCGGCTGGCGCCGCTGTCGGCGCCGCTGATCAGCGGCTCGACGGTGGAAATCATTACCACCCCGAGCGCCCAGCCGAACATGGCCTGGCTCAATTTCGTCGTCACCGGCAAGGCGCGCTCGAGCATTCGCCACTTCCTGAAGAACCAGCAGCGCCACGAATCCATCGCCCTGGGCCGGCGCCTGCTCAATCAGTTCCTTGGCAACTATGGCACCTCCCTGGAGGAGGTCGAGAAGAGCGAACGCAAGAAGCTGCGCAAGCTGCTCAAGGAAGCGGAGCTGAAAGCCCTCGACGACCTGCTCGAGGATGTCGGCATGGGCAACCGCATGGCGTACGTGGTGGCACGCAGGCTCAAGCCGGAGCTGCCGCAGGAGGGCGAGGACAAGGCGCCGGGGCGTCCCGGCGGCCGGCCCATGGCGATTCAGGGTACCGAGGGCATGGTGCTGCACTATGCCAAGTGCTGCCACCCGATTCCCGGCGATACCATCATCGCCCATATCAGTACCGGGCGCGGCCTGGTGATTCATCGTACCGACTGCCGCAATATCGGTTACCTGCGCGACGACCCGGAAAAGTGTATTTTTCTCGAGTGGTCGAAGAGCATCGAGGACGAATTCCGCGTCGGGCTCAAGCTCGAGGTGCTGTCGCAGCGCGGCATCATTGCCAATCTGGCCACGACGGTGGCAGCCTGCGGCGCCAACATCATCAAGATCGACAGCGGCGAAAAGGACGGCCAGCTCAACCAGGTGACGCTGGATATCTCGGTTCACAACCGCGTGCACCTGGCGTCGGTCATGAAGAGCCTGCGACGCATCAATGCGGTCAGCCGCATCCATCGTCAGTAGCTCCAGCACACGCAAGGCTCCCGCTGCGCGACCATACATCAGACCTTCAAGAAATGCTGTCGCAGCCGATAACCTCAATAGTTACAGGGAAAAGGTCGAAGGAGAGACGGAGTTGGCGATCGGTGTACATACTCTCGACGAACGGCAGGGCGCGGAGCAGGCGGTACGGCTGGTACTGATGCACGACGCGGACGGCAAGGCGCTGGTGCTGGTGCCCTGGTCCGGGCTGCTCAATCTAAGCAGCATCTGGAAGGAAACCGGCCGTCAGTTGCAGCCGGTGCGGGCGCAGGATGCCGAGCGGTTCTTCGGCCAGCAGGCGCTGCAGCAGGAGGAGGGGTTGCGTCAGTTGCTGTCGCTGCCGCTGCTGCTCGATCAGTCGCTGGCGGACGAACCCGAGCTGCTGTTGTACGAGCCGCATTCGGGCCAGGAATTTCGTGTGCCGGCGGGCTGGCTGGATGACGGCGGCTTGGGCGTGCACCGCCTGGCGCTGACCCGTGACGATATCGAGGCCGGTCTGCCGTCCGGCGACGACCGCACCCTGATCTACCGCGCGGTGGAAAAGTTTACCGCGCTGCGCATCCGCCAGCGTCTGGAAGACACCTTCGGGCTGCCGTCCTTTTCCCCCACCACGCAGAAGCTTCTGATGATGCGTTCCGACCCCGATGCCGGTGTCGACGCCCTGGTGCCGGTGGTCAGAATCGACCCCAGCCTGTCGGCGCAGGTGATGAGCTGGGCGGCGTCGTCCTATTATGCGGCGCCCGGCAAGGTGCACTCCCTCGAGGATGCCGTCATCCGGGTGCTGGGTTTCGATCTGGTGATCAACCTGGCGCTGGGGGTGGCGATGGGCAAGACCCTGGCGCTGCCCAAGGATACCCCGCGCGGCGGGACCGACTACTGGCGCCAGGCGGTGTACTGCGCCACCCTGGCCGAGCGGCTCTGTCGCCAGTTGCCCATCGCCGAGCGCCCGAGACCCGGTCTGGCGTACCTGTCCGGGCTGCTGCACAACTTCGGCTACCTGGTCCTGGCGCAGCTGTTCCCGCCGCACTTCTCGCTGCTGTCCCGTTATCTCGAGGCCAATCCGCACTTCCCGCAGGAGTATGTCGAAAAACAGGTGCTGAACGTAACCCGGGAGCAGGTCGGCAGCTGGCTGCTGGAAGGCTGGTCGCTGCCGGTCGAGGTCTGCGTCGGGGTGCGGCGCCAGCGCGAGCCGGATTACCGCGAGGAACACTGGCGCTATGCCGCCCTGGTGTCACTGAGCAGTTGTCTGCTGCGCCAGCAGGGCCTGAGCGATGGTCCCATCACGCCTTTGCCGGCGGGGCTGATCGGATCGCTGGGTCTGGTACCGGAGCAGGTCGAGGAAGCGCTGGCTGACATTCTCGAACGTCGCGAAAGTCTCGATGAACTGACACGGCTGATCGAAAAGGCGCGGCGAGACTGAGTTCGAGGCACCTTTCGCTGCGCTCAAGGTGCCCTGCGTTTATTCCGACGATGCGGGGTGCTGCTGAGCGGCAGCGGCGACTCATTCGGCTCGGAGCACCTGCTCGAGCGCTTCGAGTTCCTCCTGGCGCTCCAGCCATTCGCCTTCGATCTGCTCGGCCCTGAGTTTCAGGTCGCCCTGCTGGGCGAGCAGGGTCTTGAGGCGCTCCTTGTTGGCCTCCTGGTAGAGTTCGCCGTCAGCCAGTCGTTCCTCGACGCCCGCCAGCTCGGTCGAGACCCGGTCGAGCTGCTGCTCGAGTTTCTCCACTGCCTGGCGCAATGGCCTCAGGCGGGCGCGGTTTTCGGCTTCCAGCCGCTTCTGGGCCTTGCGGTCGGCAGCGCTGGTGCCGCTCCTGTCGCCGGCCCCGGATTGCTCCGTTGCAGCCTGCTCCGGCCGGCGCCGCTGCTCCGCCAGCCAGTTCTGGTAGTCGTCGAGATCGCCGCTGAACGTCTGCACCAGACCGTTGGCAACCAGCAGGAAGTCGTCGACGGTATTGCGCAGCAGGTGGCGGTCGTGGGAGACCAGGATCAGGGCGCCCTCGAAGCTCTGCAGCGCCAGCGTCAGGGCGTGGCGCACCTCCAGGTCCAGGTGGTTGGTGGGCTCGTCCATCAGCAGCAGGTTGGGACGCTGCCAGGCGATAAGCGCCAGCGCTACCCGGGCCTTCTCGCCACCGGAGAAGCGCTTCACCGGCTCCAGTGCGTCGTCGCCGTTAAAACCGAAACTGCCGAGAAAGTCGCGGATCTGCTGCTCGCTGGCCTTGTCGTCCAGACGCTTGATATGCAGTAGCGGCGAGGCTTCCAGGTCGAGCGCCTCGAGCTGGTGCTGGGCGAAGTAGCCAACGCGCAGGTGCTCGCCGCCCCTGGTCTCGCCGGACTGCAATGGCAGGTCGCCGACCAGCGTCTTGATCAGCGTCGACTTGCCGGCACCGTTGGGGCCGAGCAGGCCGATGCGGTCGCCCGGCGCCAGCGACAGGCTGACCTGCTGCAGCACCGTCTTGCCGGCGTAGCCGCAGTCGGCCTTGTGCAGTGTCAGCAGCGGATTGGAGACCTTGTCGGCGGGACGGAAACCGAAGCTGAACGGGCTGTCGATATGCGCCGGAGCGATCAGCTCCATGCGCTCAAGTTCCTTGAGGCGGCTCTGTGCCTGTTTGGCCTTGGTCGCCTTGGCGCGGAAGCGGCGCACGAAGTTCTCGATTTCGGCGACACGCTGCTGTTGTTTCTGGAACTGCACTTCGTGCTGCGCCAGACGCTCGGCCCGGGCACGCTCGAAGGCGGTGTAGTTGCCCTTGTAGAGGTCGAGCTTTTCGCGGTGCATGTGCACGATATGACCGACGACGTTATCGAGAAAGTCACGGTCGTGCGAGATCAGCAGCAGCATGCCCGGATACTGCCGCAGCCACTGCTCGAGCCAGATGGTGGCGTCGAGGTCGAGGTGGTTGGTCGGCTCGTCCAGCAGCAGCACGTCGGAGCGACACATCAGTGCCCGGGCCAGGTTGAGCCGGATGCGCCAGCCGCCGGAAAGCTCCTGTACCTGCCGCCCGGCGTCGCCGGGGCGAAAACCGAGACCGTCGAGCAACTGGTGGGCGCGGGCTTCGGCGCTGTAACCGTCGATGGCGTCGAGTTCGGCGTGCAGTTCACCGATACGGTGGTGCTGCTGATCGCGCTCCGCAGCTTCGAGCCGGCGCTGTATCTCGCGCAACTGGGTATCGCCGTCGAGCACGTAGTCGAGCACACGACGGTCGACCGTCGTGACTTCCTGGGCCATGTGGGCGATGGTCTGATTGCCGGCCAGCGAGAGATCGCCGGCGTCGGGCTGCAGTTCGCCGAGTATCAGCTTGAACAGGCTCGATTTGCCGACGCCATTGGCGCCGATAATACCGACCTTCCAACCCTGATGAAGGGTCAGGCTGGCCTGGTGCAGCAGGCGCTGAACGCCGCGATGTAGACTGAGGTCTTGTATCTGGATCATGGTGGCGGATTCTATCTCAATCCAGCGTTGGAAACCTAGAATCAGGTGAATGGTGAAAGGTGAATGGTGAAAGGGTAAGGCTGGCACCGGCCCCAACCGAATCCCAGAACCCGCAATATCGATCGCAGTACAGATCGATTGGTGTCGGTCGGCAGAGCGGTGGGCGAAACCTATGTGGAACGTCGCACCCAGCCATCCCGACTTCAGGATGCGCACCGTTAGGCGATAGTGCCCACAAGCGGCACGTTTCGTTACACTCAAGGTGCCCTACGTACTGGTACGATTCGCCAAGAAAGGAATGTGCTGCAACGCCATGAATCTCGACAACCCACTCTGGCACTACGCGCTTGAACTCTATGCCCATCCCGGCGTCGAACAGGCCTGCCTGGGCCTGCAGCAATCGGGCCTTGGCACCAACCGGTTGCTGTTCTGCTGCTGGCTGGCTTCGGAGGGCCGCCTTCTGCGGCCCTCCGAACTGGACGCGTCGGAGGCCGGACGCTGGCAGCGGGAGCTGACGACTCCGCTGCGTGCGCTGCGCTATCGGGTGCGTGAGAGCAAGGCCGGAGAGCCCCAGCTGGATGCCGTGTATCGCGCCCTGCGCCAGGCCGAGCTTGCGGCCGAACAGGTCGAGCTGGCCCGGCTGTTCGAGCTCGGCAGTCGCTGGCAGGCGGATGCCGCCGCCGAGCGTGACGAGCTGCTGTTGCGCAACACGGCGCTCTATCTCGGCTGTACCGGCGTCGCGGCGACGGCGGATCTGCAGCGGAATCTGGAAATTCTGCTCTGCGCAGCCCGGCTTGGGGTGGACAGGGCGGCGGCTGCGGCATTACGGTGGTAAAGACGTGAACTTTAGAGTTAAATCGATCACTAACGCTCGACACCAAGCACTTACGCCAAGGATTTTTGTAATGAAAAAAACGTTGCTGGCCATAACCCTGTCTTCGCTGATGACCACAGGGACTGTTGCTCTGGCCGATGATCTGGATACCGACGAGAAGAAGCTCAGCTACAGCCTGGGCCTGATCCTCGGCGAAAAACTGAAGGCTGATATCGATTCGCTGGATGTCGAGTCGTTCAGTCAGGGTGTCGAAACCGTGTACAAGGATGAAGAGCCGCTGCTGGATCAGGAGCAGGTCGCTCAGATCATGCAGGCTTTCCAGACCCAGAAGATGGAAGAGCAGCGTCAGCAGTTCGCTGAGCTGGCGCAGACCAACCTCGACACGGGCAAGGCCTATCAGGACGAGAACGGCAAGAAGGATGGCGTCACCACAACCGAGTCGGGCCTGCAGTACGAAGAGCTGGTCGCTGGTGACGGCGACAGCCCGACCGCCGATGACACCGTCAAGGTGCACTACAAGGGCGAGCTGGTCGACGGAACCGAATTCGACAGCTCTTACGCCCGTGGCGAGCCGGTGTCCTTCCCGCTCAACGGCGTGATCCCGGGCTGGACCGAAGGTCTGCAGCTGATGAAGGAGGGCGGCAAGGCGCGCCTGGTGATTCCGGCGGATCTGGCCTACGGCCCCGGCGGTATGGGCAATGCCATCGGCCCGAACGAGACACTGGTGTTTGAAGTCGAACTTCTGGAAGTGAATCCGGAGCAGGAAGCCGCAGCCGCCGAATAAGCACCGCCTTCCGCCGAGTCCGAAAACCCGCCCTCGTGGCGGGTTTCGCTTGTTTATGAGTGACAAAATTTCGGTTCCTCGCGTTTAAGCGGGAAATTTATCCTTAGTAGGATGGGTGGAGCCGCCCGTCCGTACTCACTTGCCAGTTGGCAGGAAGCTGTGGGCGGCGTAACCCATCGTCGTTCCCGCAGGCTCTTCGGTTGCGGTTGGCGCAGACCGTCTTCGGAGCTGTAGAGACCTTGGTGGGGCGATGATGATGTACCGAGGAAGCCGAAGCTGCCGATGGGTTACGCCGCCGTTGACGGCCGCTCCAGACGTTAGCTGTGTGCCATTGGCGGCTAGACCCATCCTACAGGCTACTTTACCGCAGCAGATTGATGATGCCGTTCGAGCCGATGGCGTAGTAGCCGTCACCGGCGAACGCCACGGCGTAGACGCCGGTGCTGGTGGGACCGTAGGCGGCCCGCTTGTGCACCTGCCAGCGTTTCAGTTCGCTGCCGCTGGCAACATCCCAGAGCTGGACCATGCCGGAGGCGCTGCCCGTGAGCAGCTGCTCACCGTTGGCGGAAAAGCGAGCGCAGAGGTAGCTGATGCGACGCTGAAAAAGGCTGCTGAAGTCGGAAAGCGTCTGCAGTACCTCGCCGCTGCGGGTGTCCCAGATCAGGGCCTTGTCGAGGCTGGCGGAGGTGAAGGCCAGGCGGGCGTCGGGCGACAGTGCCACGGTATCGACGATATTGCCGAACTCGAGGCTGTGCAGGCGCTCGCCGCTGCTGATATCCCACAGGCTGGCGCGGTAGGCATCGGAGCCGGTCAGAGCGAAACGGCCGTCGCGGCTCAGTGTTACGGCGCCGACCCGTGCGTCGTGACGCAGGGTTCGGCTGACGCCGCCATTCTTGATATCGAACAGCACCGCTTCGTGATTGGCCAGTCCCAGCAGGGCGCTATCGGCATTGGCCGCCAGGTCTGCCGCGAGAATCTCGGCCGGGCTGCTCCAGTAGCCGACGGCTGTGCCGTCGATCAGATTCCAGAGCGTCAGTTCCTGCAGACCGGCGGTAACGGCGAAGGTTTCATCGGGTGAGAAGGCGCCGTTGGCGATAATGGAAAACTCGCCCGGCCGATGGTTCCAGCTGTACAGGCGAGTGTGGCGCGAGGTGTCCCACAGGCTGCCGCCATGCTCGATCGAGCCGATCAGCGCGTAGCGGCCCTGCTCGGACAGGGCGGCGGTATAGGCGCCCCGGGCGGCGTATTCATGCCATTGGGTCGGTTCCTCGGCGGTGCCGCAGCCGCTGAGCAGCGCGGCCAGCGCCGCCGCGGTTGCCGAGGCCCGGATGGCGGCAGCCATGCCTAGTCTTCTGTCATCACCAGGTCGCGATGGGAGGTGTGCAGGATCTCGATCATGCGATCTTCGAGCTCGAAGCGTTCTTCGAGCTTTTCGCCGAGCCTGGACAGCTGGTCGGCGAATTCACGGATCTGCTGGACGGTGGGGTCGTCGAGATGGCCGAAGCCGTTGTCGTTGAAGTCCAGGGCGTAGTCGGTGCTGTCCTGAATGCGCGGGAACAGTTTCTGCGCCTTTTCGAGACTGCCGTCGTCGAATTCACTGCCTTCGCGCAACAGCTGCTCGTATACCTCGAAGTGGCCCGACGAGAGGTAGTCCATCAGCACATCGCAGAACGCTTCGGTATTGGTCTTCAGCGCCTGATTCACCTTCAGAGACGGCAGTGCCACGAAGTGGCTGATCAGCTGCTGACGTTCCTCCAGCAAGTGGTCAATAATCTCGCTCACGCCCCCCCAGCGCTCTTTGGAATTGCGACATTGTTCCAGCATCGGTCGGCTCCTGTCTCCTAGGCAGCCTCAATACTAATCCCAACCTGAACCCAGGCGCAATACCGTAACCGAATTGCTACAGTTGTTCTGTTTTGTTGTTTAGTTATTGTTTTTAAAGGTTTTTTGCTATGGCTTTTAAGGCTGGGAGGAAAAACCAGTGGCAGACTTTTCTGCCGCGAGAGCACTGATGATCGTCGCTGTTGCGGGCCTTTCAATGCGGGGTACTACCCCGCAGGTGTCGCCGGGGGCAGCTGGCCCGGGCTATACTGTCCGCCTCGATGCAGGGACGGGAGTACCATGTTGCGTAAGGTTTTTTCAGGGCTGTTGCTGGTGCTGGCGCTGCTGCCGTTGGCGGGCCGTGCGGAGGAGCCGGCGCAGGACGACTATGTCAGCTATATCGAGCTGAAGCCCTTCGTGGCCAATTTTATCAGCGACGGGCCGATCCGGTTCGTGAAGTGCGATATCAGCATTCAGGTGAGCAGCCCGGAAGGGCTCAATGCGGTCAATTACCACCTGCCCCGCATTCGCAACGATATCGTCTTCCTGCTCAGTGCCCAGCGGGAAGAGGATCTGGCCTCCGTCGAGGCGCAGCAGCGACTGTCGCGCATGGCGCTGGAGAAGGTTCAGGCGGTCCTCGTGGTCGAGGAAGGCGAGCCTTACGCTGACGACCTTTTTTTCACCAGCTTCGTGATTCAGTAGGAAAGGCGACGGGAGGCGCGGGCAGGCGCCAGGCGTTATCGTTCCGGTATCCGGGTATGGCGTTAGCCATCATATCGCGTGTGCCAGAGCACCGTTGGCGGCGGCAACGGCAGGCGGGCTCCGGCCAGGCCGGCATCCCGTCTGCCGTTACGGTTCACTCGGCGAGGTAGCCGGCGAGAAAGGTGTCGAAGTCGATGCTGTCCGCGGCTTCTATCTCGGCCTGTTCGTCGAGCGATGACGCCGCCATGCGGTTGAGGTAGGACGCACGTTCGTCGTTCAGCGGGGTGTCGCTCAACTGGTCCCGGTGCGCACGGCTCTGCGTCAGGGCGAATTCGCGGAAGCTGATCCCCTGGTCTTGCAGCTGCGCCAGGATTCGCGCCGACGGGGTCTGCGACGGGTCATCCAGTTTCAGCTGCTGCGCGGCAACGGCGCGGCTATAGCGGCTGTCGCTGACATTGCGGTCCAGCACCTCGGCGGTGCGCGCCACCATGGCCAGAATTTCCTGTCCCCAGTCGCTCAGCGAGCGTTCGGCGTCGCCGCACGCCAGCATCAGGCCGGGTTCGCGTCCGCGGGTGACCACCAGCCGCTGGTTGTCGCTGATGCGTTCGCACTCCTCGTCGTCGATCAGATCCCCGGACGTCAGCAGGCAGGTGACCAGGAAGGCGTCGAGGAAATCGGCCTGGGTGGAGTCGATGCCCACCGGCTCGAAGGGGTTGATATCGAGATTGCGGACCTCGACGTACTCGACGCCCCGGGTCTGCAGTGCGTGCAGCGGCTTTTCGCCGGACTGGACGACGCGCTTGGGCCGGATGTCGCTGTAGTATTCGTTCTCGATCTGCAGGATGTTGGCGTTGATCTGGCGGTACTCGCCATCCACCTTGACGCCGATGCGCTCATACGACGGGTAGGGCGTATGGATCGCACGGTGCAGCGAGCGGGTGTAGGTCTGCAGGTGGTTGAAACAGATGTCGAGCGAGGACTGCGCCTTGTTGGAGTAACCAAGGTCGCTCATGCGCAGCGAGGTGGCATAGGGCAGGTAAAGGGTTTCGGCATCCAGGGGCTGCAACTGGTGGTCGCGCCCCTTGAGAAAGGAGCTGCACAGAGCGGGCGAGGCGCCGAACAGATACAGCAGCATCCAGCCGTAGCGCCGGAAGTTGCGGATCAGACGAAAGTACTGCTCGGAGCGAAAGTCCCTGAGGCTCTTGCGATCCTGTTGCTGTTCCTTGAGCGCGATCCAGAACTTGTCGGGCAGCGAGAAGTTGTAGTGGATGCCGGCGATGGTCTGCATCATCTTGCCGTAACGGTACTTGAGTCCCACGCGGTACAGATGTTTCAGGGTGCCGGAATTGGAGCTCCCATAGCGGGCGATCGGTATGCTTTCCTCGTCCGGGATGTCGCAGGGCATGCTGGCGTTCCAGACCAGCTCGTCGCCGATGGCGCCGTAGCCGAAACGGTGCAGGTCGGCGAGAAACTCGATGGCATCGGCCGAGTGTTCGAATACCGGCGTGATGTACTCGACCAGCGCTTCGGAGTAATCGGTGGTGATATGGCTGTGCGTGAGCGCGGAACCGAGCTGGCGCGGGTGCGCGCGCTGGGACAGGTGACCCTTGCTGTCGACCCGCAGCCCTTCCTTTTCGATTCCGTGCAGGATGCCTTTTAGCAGTGCCGAGTGGCCGTTGCGGACCAGCAGGTCCAGCTGCATTTCGAGTGCTGCAGACAAGTGACTGCCCCTATGCGAGTTAAAAGGCATTTATTATATACCAATCGGTTTAGGGTCTGTTGATGTTTGTGGATAGGTCCTGCCGGAGGCCGTTTTCGCACAAGCCAAGGCGCGAGTTGCGCGGTTTGGTGGCTCCAAATAAGCGACGAGCAAAGCTGTATTGTGCGAAAAAAAGCGAGCGGTTTCTCGCTCGCCGATCGCTTTATCGCTTGCGTACCCCCGCAGCCCGAAGCTGGGCCGCCAGTGTACCTTCCCTGGCCGGAGCCTGTGGTTCCTTGCGCGGCTGCGGCTTGCCGTTTTCCGACTTCATGCTCAGGGCGATGCGCTTGCGGTCGCTGTCGACCGACAGCACCCGCACGCGTACCACCTGGCCTGTGCTGACGTGCTCATGGGGATCCTTGACGAAGCGGTCCGCCAGTTCCGAGATATGTACCAGACCGTCCTGGTGCACGCCGATATCGACGAAGGCGCCGAAATTGGTGACGTTGGTGACGGCCCCTTCCAGCCACTGGCCCGGTTTCAGGTCCGCCAGGGTGGTAACGCTGTCGTCGAAGCGGGCGGTGCGGAATTCCGGTCGTGGGTCGCGTCCGGGTTTTTCCAGCTCGCGTACGATATCGGTAAGGGTGTAGTCGCCGAAACGTTCGGAGCGCAGTGCCGACAGATCGAGACGGGCGAGCCGGTCGCGGTCGCCGATCAGGTCGGCAAGGGTGCAGCCCAGCTGCGCCGCCATGCGCTCGACCAGGGCGTAGGCTTCCGGGTGGACCGCCGAGTTGTCGAGGGGCTGCTCGCCGTCGCGGATGCGCAGAAAGCCCGCGCACTGCTCGAACGCCTTGGGGCCCAGTCGCGGCACCTTCAGCAACTGACGGCGATTGGAGAAAGCGCCCTGGCTGTTGCGGAAATCGACGATATTGGACGCCACCGTTCGGCTGAGGCCCGCGACCTGGGACAGCAGTTCCGCAGAGGCGGTATTGAGGTCGACACCGACATGGTTGACGCAGTCCTCGACCACGTTGCCGAGCATCGCCGCCAGCGCGTTCTGGTCGACGTCGTGCTGGTACTGGCCGACGCCGATCGACTTCGGCTCGATTTTGACCAGCTCCGCCAGCGGGTCCTGCAGGCGGCGGGCGATGGAAACGGCGCCGCGGATGGTGACGTCGAGCTGCGGGAACTCGGCGGCGGCAAGCTCCGAGGCGGAATAGACCGAGGCGCCGGCTTCGCTGACGACCACCGGCACCAGGCCGAGCTCCGGCTCGCGGGCGGCCAGTTCACGGGCCAGCTGCTCGGTTTCGCGGGAGGCGGTGCCGTTGCCGATGGCGACCAGCTCGACCCGATAGCGACGGCACAGTTTCGACAGCGTTGCCAGCGCCTGGTCCCAGCGCTTGTGCGGGGCGTGGGGGTACAGCGTCTCGTGTGCCAGCAGCTTGCCGGTGGCATCGACCACCGCCACCTTGACGCCGGTACGCAGGCCCGGATCCAGTCCGAGGGTGGCCCGGGGGCCGGCGGGAGCGGCCAGCAGCAGGTCGCGCAGGTTGCGCGCGAAGACCCGGATCGCCTCTTCCTCGGCGTCGCCGCGCAGGCGGCGCACCAGGTCGCTCTCGATGCCGGGCAGCAGTTTCTGGCTCCAGCACTGACGCGCGGTTTCGTCGAGCCAGGCATCGGCGGGCAGGCGCCAGTGCCGTGCGATGCGCTGCGGGCCTTCCGTCTCGCGGCCTTCCGGCGCTGACAGCCGATAGCGCAGCACGCCCTCCTGCTGCCCCCGCAGAATCGCCAGCGCGCGGTGCGACGGTATGCGGGCGCAGCGCTCGCCGTAGTCGAAATAGTCGCGGAACTTCTGCCCCTCGCTCTCCTTGCCCTTGACCAGGCTGACGCGCAGCTCGCCCTGCTGCCAAAGCCAGATGCGCAGCGACTCCAGCAGGTCGGCGCTTTCGGCGAACCGTTCGATCAGGATCTGGCGCGCGCCCTCCAGCGCCTGCTCCGCGTTTTCGACGCCGGCGCCGGGGTTGAGAAATTCAGCGGCCTGCTGTTGCGGCGATCGCCCGTCGCGGGCGGCCTGCAGCTGATCGGCAAGCGGCTCGAGTCCGGCTTCACGGGCTTTCTGCGCCCGGGTGCGGCGCTTGGGCCGAAACGGCAGATAGAGGTCCTCGAGGCGGTTCTTGGTGTCGGCGTCGAGTATGCTGCGCTCGAGTGCGGCATCCAGCTTGCCTTGTTCGCGAATGCTCTCGAGCACCACCTGGCGCCGGTCCTCGAGTTCGCGCAGATAACCCAGGCGCTGTTCGAGGGTACGCAGCTGGCCGTCGTCCAGCGCGCCGGTCACCTCTTTGCGATAGCGGGCGATAAAGGGCACCGAGGCGCCTTCGTCCAGCAGCCGGATGGCGGCATTGACCTGCTGCGGGCGAGCGCCGAGTTCGCCGGCGATAAGCTGTTCGATGTGCATGGCGTTTCCTGGTCCAGTCTAAAAAACGGCTATGAGCATACCGCTCATCACTGCATTATGCATGGCGGCGTTGCCGTTGGCCCGAGCTCAGTGCGAGCCCTTGAAACGAAAAGGGTTTTGTAAAATGTCACGCGGCTTTCAACGGTCTCTGAAAAGACCCCGCCGGTGCAGTGCCATGTCCGGGACAAGGCACTCGAACGCCGGCCAGCGGGGCAATTTGATTGCTAGTGTAAAGCCTGGCGTCGCATAATGAAGACCGACTATGAATGAACAATACCGTAGCGAACGTGCCGATATCGCCAGCCGGCGGCTCCAGCGACCGTTGGTCGTGCTGCTGCTGTTGCTGCTTTTCGTCTTTCTGATGGCGCAGGTTGCGGTGCTGGTACGGCAGCAGGCCATGCACGATGTGCAGCAGCGCAGCGCAGCCGACATGAGCCGCTACACCTTGACGCTGCAGCAAAAGCTGGATCGCTACAAGGACCTGCCACAGCTGCTGTCGAGTCACTCGGAGCTGCTCAACGCGCTGCTGTTCGACGGTGACAACGATGCCCGCATGCGCGCCAACCTCTACCTCGAAGAGGTCAACCAAACCATCGGTACCACCGACGTCTACCTGATGAACGCGGAAGGGGCGACGATCGCGGCGAGCAACTGGGCGCAGGAAAAGACCTTCGTGGGCCGCAATTTTTCCTTCCGCCCCTATTTCAAGACCGCCCTCGAGGGGCAGGCGGGGCGTTATTTTGCCCTCGGCACCACGTCCAACCGGCGCGGATACTTCTACTCCTATCCGGTGCGCTTTGCCGGCAAGGTGGCCGGCGTCGTCGTCGTCAAGATCGACCTCAACGACATCGAGGGCGACTGGAACGATCCGCTGCTGGACATTCTCGTCACCGACGAGGATGGCGTGATCGTCATCTCGACGCGGCCTGAATGGAAGTTTCGCACCCTCAAGCCACTGACGCAGGGGGAGCTGCACCGTATCATCGAGAGCCTGCGCTACGGTGCCCACGAGCTGACGTCCCTCGATATTCTGTGGCGCGAGGAAAGGCACGACGGCAGCCATCTGATTACGCTGTTCGAGGGCAGCCGGATCGACAACGCCGCGCTCGATGGGGTGCGCACGCGTCATTTCCTGCTGCAGACCAGCCAGGTCCCCAACTCGGGTCTGAGTGTCGCAGTACTGGCGAGCATGAAACCGGTGGAGCAGCGCGTGTTCCGGGCCCTGGTGCTGACGGCAATCATCTATCTGGCAGGCCTGCTGCTGGTGCTGGTGCTGGTGGCCCGCAACCGCATCAAACAGGAGCGGGCGCGCTTCCGGCAGCGGGAACTGCTGGCGCTGGAGGAAAACGAGTCCCGCATCCGGGCCATTATCGACAACACCCAGGCGGGGCTCATCACGCTCGATGCCCAGGGGCGGATCGAGTCCTTCAACCCCACCGCCGAAAAGCTTTTTCGCTATCGCGAGGCGGAAATCAGCGGGCAGTATTTCAGTCATTTGCTGGCGCATCCGGACCGGCCGGTGTGCTGGCGGCATATTACCGGCGGCGCCGACGACACCGCGCGCGAGCTGCACATAGAGGCGTCGGCCCGGCGCGCCGATCAGTCGCAGTTCCCGATCGAGCTGACGATCGGTCGCATGCCGACCGACGGCCAGCGCCATTTTATCGTCACCATTCACGATATCACCGAGCGCAAGCAGCACGAGTCCCAGCTGCAGCGGGCGCAACTGCAGCTGGAAAGCCGGGTCGAGCAGCGCACCCGTGACCTGACCCGGGCCAACGCCCGCCTGCAGCAGGAAATACAGCAGCACCACAACACCCAGAACGAGCTGATTCAGACCGCCAAGCTGGCGGTACTGGGACAGATGTCGGCGGGCATCAACCACGAGCTGAACCAGCCGCTGACGGCGATACGCAGCTATGCCGACAATGCACGCATCTTTCTCGAGCGCGGCAGGGTGGAGACGGCGCAGGCCAATCTCGACGAGATATCCAGCCTTACCGAGCGCATGGCCAAGATCATTCATCCGCTGAAGGAGTTCGCCCGGGTCAGCAGCGGGGCGCCGGAGCCGGTTTGCCTGCAGTCGGCGCGGGACGGTGCCATGTCGATTCTCTACGGTCGCCTGAGCCATCAGACGGTGGGCATTCACTGGCCCGACGGACTCGACAGCGTCTATGTGCTCGGCGACATGCTGCGGCTCGAGCAGGTGCTGGTCAACCTGATCGGCAACGCCCTGCACGCGCTGGAGGGCAGGGCCGACGCCCGTATCGACATCGAACTCGAGCGGCTGGGCGACGAGGTGTTGCTGAGTGTGCGGGACAACGGGCCGGGGCTGGCGCCGGAGCATCTCGACCGGCTGTTCGAGCCTTTCTTCACCACCAAGAAGGCGGGCCAGGGCCTGGGGCTGGGGTTGTCGATCTCGCACCGTATTATCGAAAGTCTCGGCGGGCGCCTCGAGGCCCGCAACCACCCCGGCGGCGGCGCCTGCTTTACCATTGTCCTGCAGCAGGTACCCCAGCCATCCACCACCGAGTAGTGCGGAAGCCATACAGTGACCGATAAACCCCAAGCGGACGCGCCGCGGCCGATCATTCTGGTCGATGACGAGAAACACATTCGCCTGGCCGCGGGCCAGTCGCTGGAGCTGGCCGGATACGACGTCACGACGCTGGAGCGCGCCGAGACGGTGCCCGAGCTGATCAGCGACGACTGGAACGGCGTTCTCGTCTCCGACATCAATATGCCCGGCCTCGATGGCCTCGCGTTGCTGGAGCGGGTGCACGCGATCGACCCCGACCTGCCGCTGATCCTGATCACCGGCCACGGCGACATTTCGATGGCGGTGCAGGCGATGCGTGACGGTGCCTACGACTTTATCGAAAAGCCCTTCGCCACCGAGGTGCTGCTCGAGACGGTGCGCCGGGCGATGGACAAACGCGCGCTGACCATCGAGAACCGCCGCCTCAAGGCCGAGCTGGAGGCGCAGAGCGCTCCGGGCCCGCGACTGCTTGGCAACACACCGTCGATCCGGCAGCTGCGGCGCCTGGTGCACAGCATCGCCGATGCGCCGGCGGATATCCTGATCCAGGCGGAAACCGGTTCCGGCAAAGACCTGATGGCGCGCTATATCCACGAACACAGCGTGCGCCGTGACCGCAACTTCGTTGCCATCAATTGCGGCGCCGTGCCGGAAAACCTGATCGAGTCTGAACTGTTCGGTCACGAGAAAGGCGCCTTCACCGACGCCAAGGCCCGCCGGATCGGCAAGTTCGAGCACGCCAACGGCGGCACCCTGTTTCTCGACGAGATCGAAAGCATGCCGATGGCGCTGCAGATCAAGCTGCTGCGGGTGCTCGAGGAGCGTGCCATCGAGCGGCTCGGTTCCAACCAGACAATACCGCTGGACCTGCGGGTGATTGCGGCGACCAAGGCCGACCTCAGGGAGCAGGCCGCGCGGGGCCTGTTTCGCGAGGATCTGTACTATCGCCTCAACGTCGTGCGCCTGGATATCCCGCCGCTGCGCGAGCGGCCCGAGGATATCCCGCTACTGTTCCAGCATTTCGCACTGGTGGCCTCGGCGCAGTACAACCGCGAGATGCCGCCGCTCTCGGCCGAACGGATCCACAGCCTGATGCTGCACGACTGGCCGGGCAACGTGCGGGAGCTGCGCAACCTTGCCGAGCGCTACGTACTGCTAGGGGAAGCCTGTACCTTCGACTTCGATAACCGTCTGATCACCGACGGTCCCGAGCAGGTCGCGCCCTCGCTGCCGGAACAGGTGGAGCGGTTCGAGAAAACCCTTATTCAGGCGGCGCTGTCGCGCACCGGCGGTTCGATCCGCGACACCCTCGACTACCTCGGCCTGCCGCGCAAGACGCTGTACGACAAAATGCGCAAATACGGTCTCGACAAGGCCGACTACAAGTAGGAGCGGCGCCCCGCCGCGAACAGCATTGGCGCCGCCTCGCCGCGAACAACGTTGGCGCGGTCCATTCGTGAACCGCACCGTGTCCGGTGCGGTTCGCGGGCTCAGCGGCACCCTACCACTCACCGCCACACCCGCATTGGCGGATTTCCACCCATTTGGCACTGTTGGCATGGGGGAATATCCGCCACTTACGTCGCCCAGGCGCCCGGGACGGCTGCATAAGCTGCGTTTATCGCCCCGGAATACGGGGCTTATGGCGGTTTTTGCCGGTGTTGGCACAGTGCGTGCTTTAAAGAGTTCCAGGTACCGGCTGCTCTGCAGCACATAACAAAAAACCTGGAGATACAACACCATGAAAAAGCTCACCCTGACCCTCTCTGCTCTGGCGCTGTCCCTGTCCGCTGCGGGCGCCTACGCCGGCCCCGGCTGCGACAGCGGCGAGACCGTGGCGAAGTTCAGTCACGTGACCGGCGGCACCACCCATCCGAAGGTTGTCGCGGCCGAACGCTTCGCCGAGCGTGTCAACAATGAGCTGGACGGTAAGCTCTGCGTCGAGGTCTACCCGAACTCGACCCTGTTCGGTGACAGCAAGGAGCTCGAAGCGCTGCTGCTGGGCGACGTTCAGTTCCTGGCGCCGTCGCTGTCGAAGTTCGGTTCCTACACGCCCAAGTACGGCGTTTTCGACCTGCCGTTCGTTTTCAAGGATATGGATGCTGCCATCCGCTTCACCCAGACCGACGCGGGCAAGGGCCTGCTGCACGAGATGCAAGACGTCGGTTTTGTCGGCCTGGGGTACTGGATGTCCGGGATGAAGTATTTCTCCGCCAACAAGCCGCTGATCGAGCCGGCGGACGCCAACGGTCTCAAGTTCCGCGTGCAGACCTCCGACGTCGCCAAGGCGATGATCGAGGCGATGGGCGCATCGCCGCAGCCGATGGCGTTCGCCGAGGTGTACGGCGCGCTGCAGACCGGCGTTGTCGATGGTCAGGAAAACACCTGGTCCAACATCTACACCCAGAAGTTCTTCGAGGTGCAGGACAGCATCACCGAAACCAACCACCAGCTGCTGGCCTACCTGTTCATGACCTCCACCGAGTTCCTGGAAGGCCTGGATCCGGAAGTGCGTGAGAAGCTCATGCAGATCGCCGACGAAGTGACCCAGGAAGCCAACGAGGCGGTCAAAGTTGCAGAGGCGAAAAACCGCCAGAACATTCTCGATGCCGGCGGCAAGATCAATACCCTGAGCGACGAACAGCGCCAGAAGTGGGTCGATGCCATGAAACCGGTCTGGGAGCAGTTCGAGAACGAGATCGGCTCTGACCTGATCCAGGCCGCCGCCGGCGCCTGATCCCGTCTTGCCCGGAGCACTCCGGGCTCGTCCAGCGCCGGCCCGCTCCCCGGATCGAATCAGGGACGGGCCGGTGCACCATCCCTGTTTCGATTCTAAGGTGCGGACCCACAGGTGCGGTCCGCAATGGTGGTTGCCATGAACTACTGGCCGCATATTTATCTACTGGTCTTCATCGGGATTCTCTGGATCCTGGAAAAACTGTTTCCGCGCGCGATGGAAAAGGCCGAGGAAAACCTGCTGGTGCTGGTCATCAGCGCCATCATGCTGGTGTCCTTCGGTCAGGTCATCGCGCGTTACGGCTTCAATACCGGCTGGTCCGCGGCGCTGGAGTTCAACACCGTGGCCTTTTCCTGGCTGATCCTGCTGGGCATGAGTTACGGCATCAAGACCGGGATCCACCTCGGTGTCGATATCGTGCTCAACGCGGTGCCGCACCGCGTCTGCAAGGCGCTGTCGCTGTTCGGTGCCTTCGCCACGCTGATGTACGGCCTGATTCTGATCGACTCGGCCTGGCTGGCGATGCTCGGCGTCGACGTCAAGGGTGGCGCCATCGAGTACTGGGCGAAGATGTACAAGATTGGCATCGGTTCCGAGGAGCTGCGCTATCCCGAGTTCCTGCAGGAAGCGTTTGGCTTGCAGCCGCGGGTGCACCGCTGGCTGGTGCTGGTGATCCTGCCGATCAGCCTGGCACTGCTGATCTACCGCTCGCTGCAGGCATTCATCGATATCTGGCGCGACGAACGGCCGATGCTGATCAGTGGTCATGAGGCCAAGGATCTCGTCGACGAAAACCTCAACGTCCTCAAGGACTGAAAGCGGAGAGCACTGCTGTGGAAGCACTCATATTGTTCGCGATGGTCCTGGGCCTGCTGTTCATCGGCCTGCCGGTGGGTATCGCACTGGGGCTGTCGTCCATCCTGTTCATTACCTTCTTTTCCCACGACTCGCTGTCGTCGGTGGCGATCTCGTTGTTCGGTGCCGGTCAGCACTATACGCTGCTGGCGATCCCGTTCTTCATTCTGGCCTCGGCCTTTATGTCCACCGGAGGCGTGGCCAAGCGGCTGATCAACTTCGCCATCGCCAGCGTCGGGCACTTCCGCGGCGGCCTGGCGATGGCATCGGTGCTGGCCTGCATGATGTTCGCGGCGCTGTCCGGCTCGTCTCCGGCAACGGTCGTCGCGATCGGTACTATCGCCATTGCCGGCATGCGTCAGGTGGGTTACTCCAAGGAGTTCGCTTCCGGCATCATCGCCAATGCCGGTACCCTGGGGATCCTGATTCCGCCGTCCATCGTGATGGTGGTCTATGCGGCATCGACCAACGTTTCGGTCGGCCGCATGTTCCTGGCCGGCGTCATTCCCGGCCTGCTGGCCGGTGGCATGCTGATGCTGGCGATCTACGTGGTGGCCCGGGTCAAGGGCCTGCCGGCAGAACCCTGGAAGGGCTTCGGCGCCATCGTGCGCGGCGGCAAGGAGGCCGGCTGGGGTCTGTTCCTGATCGTCATCATCATGGGCGGTATCTACGGCGGCGTCTTCACGCCGACCGAGGCGGCCGTGGTGGCGGCGGTCTACTCGATGCTGATCGCGCTCTTTGTCTACCGTGACATGGGGCCGCTGAAAGAGACACCCTGGGTGCTGGAATCGGACGGCGCAGTTGCCCGGGTCGGTTTCAACGGCAGCGTGTATGGCGTGTCCTTCTTCCTCGTCTGGATGATCATGTCGTTCTTCGCCACCGCCGACAGCGAGACGGTAACCGCCGGCGAGCGGGCGCTCTGGGGGCTGGGTATCGGGCTGGGCATCGCCTTCTTCTATATCTATAAACGCGGTCACGACCTGCACGAGTCGATGCTGCGCTGTCTGCTGGCGGGGCTGCCGGTCTGGCGGCGCAACCTGGTGGCGGTGGCGCGGGCCTTCTTCCCGGCACTGTTCGGCAGCGAGACCCGCAAGGT
The DNA here is from genome assembly GCF_014645375.1 of Marinobacterium nitratireducens. Lineage (GTDB taxonomy): Bacteria > Pseudomonadota > Gammaproteobacteria > Pseudomonadales > Balneatricaceae > Marinobacterium_A > Marinobacterium_A nitratireducens. The sequence goes on along the minus strand of NZ_BMLT01000014.1, from coordinate 59,039 downwards.
GATGCTGGAGGGCACCAAGACCACGGTGATGCTGATGTTCATCATCGCCAACGCGCTGCTGTTCGCCCACACCCTGTCCTCCGAGCGCATTCCGCAGGTCGTCACCGAGTGGATGCTGGGCGTCGGCTTCAACTGGTTCACCTTCCTGATCGCGGTCAACATCCTGCTGCTGATCGGCGGCCAGTTCATGGAACCCTCCGGTCTGCTGGTCATAGTGGCGCCGGTGGTGTTCCCGATCGCGATGGAACTCGGTGTCGATCCGATCCACCTGGGCATCATCATGGTGGTGAACATGGAGATCGGCATGATCACGCCACCGATCGGGCTGAACCTGTTCGTGACCTCGGGTATCACCGGAATGAGCCTGGCGCGCGTGGTGAAAGCCGCCATGCCATTCGTGGCGGTACTCTTCGTGTTCCTGATCCTGGTCACCTACGTACCGGCGCTGTCGACCTGGCTGCCGTACAGCATCATGGGACCGGAACTGGTCAACCCCTGACGGGAACTCTGCAACGCCAGGGCCGCTCCAACGAGCGGCCTTTTTGCTTTTTCAGGCGTTGCCGAAGCGCCGGTGTCGCCTCACCCCTCCGCGTGCCGTCGGGGTGACAGGTGGTCGCCGGACAGGCACCGCCGGGATATAATACCGGCCTTTCCGTCATCGCAACCTAAACGGAGCCGTAACAGTGTTGGGTTCTATCGCCGCTATTTGGGGTTATACCGGTATTCTGCTGATCTTCGGCAGTGCCATCTATCGCCTCAGCCAGATCAGTCTGCAGATGTTCAGTCAGCCGCTGCAGGTGCAGCATTGGGCGGCGCTGGCATTCAGCCTGGTTTTCATGGGCTTCGCCGAGGGTTACCGTGGCTTTCAGTGCGGTTTCTCGCCACGGGTGGCGGCGCGTATCCGCTACCTGTCGCAAAACGTCACACCGGTCCGCCTGTTACTGGCGCCTCTGTTCTGCATGGGATTCTTTCATGCGCAGCGCCGGCGCCAGATCGTGACCATCTGCCTGTCGCTGGGAATCCTCTGCCTGGTGCTTCTGGTGCACCAGCTGGAACAGCCCTGGCGCGGCATCGTCGATGCCGGTGTTTGCCTGGGCCTGGCGTGGGGCATAGTGTCGCTGTCGCTTTTCACCTTCAGGGCCTTTTTTGGCCAGGGCTTCGCCCATTCTCCCGAAACCCCCTGAGCCTGCGGACCCGGGGGTCATCAAACCGCAATGGCAGACTGCCATCATCGCGGTGGTCATGGCCTGAAGGGGTCTGGAATTTTTTTTTTGTGCAGCGCACAAAAGAACTCTTGATCCTGACTGACGAAACCGTATAATGGGCCTCAATTGTGCAGTGCACAACAACTTGGGAGAAAGAGAAAATGATCGATAAAGTAGATTTCCAGAAGCCGTTCGAAACCATCCAGTCCCTGATGAACATCCAGGTATCTGTGATCACCAAATCCGTTGAACAGCAGAAGAAGACCGGCGAAGAGCTGGCTGCTTTCTTCAAGAGCGAAGTCGAGAAGGCTCGCGAGCTGAAGTCTCCGGAAGACGTTATCAACTTCAACGTCGAAGCCAACAAGGCTCTGTTCGAACTGCTGAAGGCTCAGGGCGAAGCTTTCACCAGCATCGCTACCGAAGCGCGTGAAGCGGCTACCGCTGAATTCAGCAAGATGACTACCGTCGAGAAGTAATCGACAGTCGCCGTAGCTGAGAACCCCGCAGGACCTCTGGTCCTGCGGGGTTTTGTTTTTTGGGGCCCTGATCCGGAATGACGCAAGTCCGCGTTTGCGGATGAATCCAGGCACAACTCAAACTGCCTAACGCCTCCTCTTGCATTTGCTCCTGCAAACTTCCGCCATCCCTGGCGGTCACACCACACACCACACACCACACACCGCTCGTTATTGTGCATTGCACAAATTTCTTGCCTGATTGTTTTCTATACGTATAATGAAATTATTGTGCAGTGCACAAAAACCAGGAGGAGCGAAACCATGAATGCTAGTCTGAATTTCAAGAAGTCATTCGAAGCGGTCGAATCCCTGATGAATCTGCAGATGGGTACGATCAACAAGTCGATCGAGCTGCAGAAGAAGTCCAGCGACGAGCTGGCCAACTTCTTCAAGGGTGAAGCCGAAAAAGCCCAGAAACTGACAACCCCCGATGAGGTCATGGCGTTCAACATCGAGTCCAGCAAGGCGCTGTTCGAACTGCTCAAGTCGCAGGGCGATGCCTTCACCGCTGTTGCTACCGAAGCCCGTGTCGCGGCAACGGAAGAGCTCAGCAAACTGACGGCATAACGTCGGTATGCTGATTGAAAAACCCCGCTGGACCTGGTCCAGCGGGGTTTTTTATTGGATGGTCAGTAGTATGTGGTGAGTGGTGAGTGGTGAGTGGTGAGTGGTTAGGCGTAAAGCGTCAGGCGTAAGGGGCGGCGGCCGATAGGCGTGTAGGAGCTCGCTCCGCGAGCGAATGGGTCTTGAGGAAAGATATGTAGGTTGGGTCTAGCGGCGAAGCCGCGTAACCCAACAAGGGGGAGTTTCGGGGCGGTACATTGCCAGCCGATACCAATCGATCTGAAAGGCGATCGATATGATGGGTCCACGATGCCCGGGCGACGAGGCAAGGGATGAAGCCGTGCTGCTGCATCGCTTGACCCATCCTACGGCCTCACGCGTCACGCCTCACTACTCACCGCCCGCAGTCACCTGCCGAGAAACAGCTGGTAGGCGGTATTGTCGGTTTCTTCCCAGTAGCTGTAACCGATCTCGGTCAGGAAGCTCTTGACCTGTTCATGCTCCTCCGGCGGCACCTGCATGCCCACCAGGACCCTTCCCCAGGCGGCACCGTGATTGCGGTAGTGGAACATCGAGATGTTCCAGCGCCCGCCGAGCTTGCTCAGGAACTTCATCAGGGCACCCGGACGCTCCGGAAACTCGAAGCGGAACACGACCTCATTGTCGACCGAGGCAGGTGCGTGGCCGCCGACCATGTAGCGGGTGTGCAGCTTGGCCATCTCGTTGTCGGTCAGGTCGATGACTTCTTCGAGGTGCTCGCGCAGCTCGCTCAGCAGTGCTTCCCTGCCATGCCCGCCGGGGCTGATGGTAACGCCTGCGAACACGACCGCTTCGTTGTCGTCGCCGTAACGGTAGTTGAACTCGGTGATATTGCGCTTGCCCAGTGCCGAACAGAATTTGCGGAAGCTGCCCGGACGCTCCGGAATCTTGGCGGCGATGATGGCTTCGCGCTGCTCACCCACCTCGGAGCGTTCGGCGATATGGCGCAGGCGGTCGAAGTTGACGTTGGCGCCGGAGTCGATCGCGATCAGCGTCTTGTCCTGGCAACGCTCACGGGCGACGAACTTCTTCAGGCCGGCGACGCCGAGGGCGCCGGAGGGTTCGCAGATCGAGCGAGTGTCGTCGAAGATATCCTTGATCGCGGCGCAGATTTCGTCGGCGGTGACGGTGATGACCTCGTCGACGTATTTGCGGGCGATGTCGAAGGTATGCTCGCCGATCTGCGCCACCGCAACGCCTTCGGCGAAGATCCCCACCTGAGGCAGGATGACGCGGTCATTGGCCTCGAAGGCGGCCTTGAGACAGGCCGAATCCTCGCACTCGACGCCGATCACCTTGACGTCCGGGCGCAGGTACTTGACGTAGACGGCAATGCCGGCGATCAGACCGCCGCCGCCGACCGGCACGAAGATGGCCTCGATCGGGCCGCTGTCCTGATGCAGCAGCTCCATCCCGATGGTGCCCTGTCCGGCGATGACGTCGGGGTCGTCGTAGGGAGGCACGTAGGTCAGTCCCTTTTCCCTGACGAGCTTCTCGGCATGCGACTTGGCTTCCTCGAAACTGTCGCCGTGCAGCACCACCTTGCCGCCCATGGCCTTGACGTTGCTGACCTTGATCTCCGGCGTGGTCTTGGGCATCACGATGGTCGCCTTGACCGACATGTGACGCGCCGAGAAGGCCAGTCCCTGGGCGTGGTTGCCGGCAGATGCCGTGACCACGCCCCGTGCCTTTTCGTCCTCGCTGAGCTGCGCCATCTTGTTGTAGGCGCCACGCAGCTTGAACGAGAAAACCGGTTGCAGGTCTTCGCGTTTCAGCATTACCCGGTTGCCCAACCGCTCCGACAGGCTGCGGGCATGGTCCAGCGGAGTTTCTATCGCGACGTCGTAAACGCGCGCTTCGAGAATCTTCTTGATGTAAGGGTGCGCCATAGGGGGGGAAGCCTTTCGTTGGATCGCACAGCAGCCGGACCGCCGCTGCAAATAGCAGGAAATGGTATAAGCTGACATTGCTTTCGTCTACAAGCGCACGGGCGCTATGCGTATAATTTGCGCGCCCGATGGCGGGCGCAGCGTAAACGAAACACTCTGGCCGGCAGTTGCCGCCGGCTCTATTCAGGCAGACGGATTGAAGCGGATGACGCAGGATGAAATGAAAAAGGCGGTCGCGCAGGCGGCCGTGGAGCTGATCAGGAGCCGGCTCAGTGCCGATTCGATTGTCGGTGTGGGCACCGGCTCGACCGCCAATTTCTTTATCGATGCCCTGGCGGAGCTCAAGCACCTCTTCGATGGTGCCGTCGCCAGCTCCGAAGCCACCGCCGAGCGGCTGAAGGGGCACGGTATCCCGGTCTATGACCTAAACAGCGTATCCGGCCTCGACCTTTACATCGATGGCGCCGACGAGTTCGATGCCGGCCTCAACCTGGTCAAGGGTGGTGGCGGCGCGCTGACGCGGGAGAAGATCGTCGCTGCGGCGGCCAAGGAGTTCGTCTGCATCGTCGATGCCTCCAAGCGGGTGGATGTGCTGGGGGCTTTTCCGCTGCCGGTCGAGGTGATTCCGATGGCACGTTCGCTGGTGGCGCGGGAACTGGTGAAACTGGGTGGGCAGCCGGAGTTGCGCGAGGGTTTCGTCACCGATAACGGCAACCTGATCCTGGATGTCTATAACCTGGAGATCCGAGAGCCCAAGGCGCTCGAGGCAGAACTGAACAATATCGTCGGCGTTGTCACCAACGGCCTTTTTGCCCGTCGTGGCGCCGATGTGGTGCTGATGGGAACGGAGAACGGCGTCGAGAAGGTGTTGCCGTAAAGGAGGCGCCCAGCGGGCGCCATAACAGGCTTGTCGCTTGCAGCCTCAAGCCTGTCGCGTGATTTCGCTTACCACTGCACGATCTTGGTCAGTGCAATGCTGACCGGCATGGTGATCCAGAGCAGTGCCAGGATATTAACGAAAAGCCAGCCGAAGCCGGCAGGATCGCGGAAGTTCGCGTCGTGCTGAGCCATGATTTTCACCCTGATAATAGTTGTTGAACAGCATAGAAAGGCCGGGATTTTACCAGCAAAGCCAAAGGCCGGCTATTCCCTGCACAGCTCCAATCCGCCGCCTCACCCGTAGCTATACTCAGTGAACTGCAAGGAATTGACGGACCACAGGGCTATGAAAGCGATCAAGTGGGGACTGGGGATATTTCTGGGGCTGCTGCTGATACTGCAGACCGCGCCCTATATCGTCAGGGATCAGGCGGTCATCTGGCTGCATCAGCAGGGGGCCGAGGACGCGGGTCTCAAGGCGCTGAAGCTCAAGTGGTGGCGGGGCCGGGTCGAAGTGGACCGCCTGTACGCCCGGGCGCCGGGCCGTCTGCCGCTCGATATCGGCAAGCTGGTACTGGATATCGACCTTTCAGCGTTGTTCGATCAGCGCCTGCTGGTCAGCGAGCTGTCACTGGCGGACGTCGATTCCGGGGTGCGCCTGCGCGATGACCAGCTCTGGTTCGGTCCGGTCAATGTCACCGCTTTGCAGGGACCGGCGGAGGAGCCCGAAGACAGCGAAGCCGGGTCCGCTGAACCGACGGCCTGGCGCTTCGGTATCGACAGGGTCCGTATCGACCGCTTCGACTGGCGTACCGAACTGCCCGACCAGTCGCATCACCTCGAGCTGACCCTCGCCGAGCTGAACGAACTCTACCAGTGGCGCGACCAGGAGCGCAGCCGGCTGCGCCTGCAGGGGCGTCTGAACGGCGCCCCGCTGGATCTCGATACCGAGTCGGTGCCGCTGCCGGCCGACAAGACCTCCGAGATGCAGCTGGCACTGCAGGGTTTCCCGATCGAGTCGGTCACTGCGGCCTTCGTGCCCGGGCTAAGCGCAGAGCTTTCATTCCAGCTGAGCCTCTCCGCGGAGTTGATCGGCAGCGACGGCAGCGTGCAGCCCAAAGGCCAGATCCGTCTGGACAATCTCAGTTACGACAGTGAAACCTTGAAGCTCGACAACCAGAGTCTGAGCTGGGATGGCGAGATCGGCCTGGAGCTCGAGGGGTTGCTGCCGCACCGGTTGAACATGACCGGAGCCATTGCGGTAGCGCCGCTGACGCTTGAGCAGCCCGGGCAGCTTGAGGCTAAGTTGCAGCAATTCAGCTGGAATGGCGACCTCAATCTGGACTTTGCCAGCAGCGCGCTGCCCCAGACGCTGACGATGAAGGGGGAGCTGGCGTTGCAACAACCGCGTTTCGCTCAGACTTCCGGTCTGGATACGGGGCTGGAAAACCTGAGCTGGAATGGCGACCTGGCTCTGACGTTCGATTCCGGCGCACTGCCACAGGCGCTGACGATGACGGCTGCCGTCGAGATCGCACAGCCGGCCGTTCGACAGGCGTCCGGGCTCGATGCGGGCCTCGAGCGGTTCGGCTGGAACGGAGACATCGGGCTTGAATTCGCCAGTGGTGCGCCTGCCAGTGTCGAGCTGGACGGGGATCTGGCGCTCGATGGCAACCGCGTCAACCTGCCGGAGACAATCGATGGCACTCTGGCCCGCCTGAACTGGAAAGGACGCCTGGCGCTGGCACTCGCCGAAGGGGCGCCCTCGGGCCTTCAGGCCAGCGGCGGCCTCGGGCTTGGCGACACGCAGCTGAGCCTGCCGGGAACCGGCCAGGTGGGTTTGCAGCAGGGGCGCTGGGACGGCGACCTGGATCTGTCTTTCGGCGCCGGCGCGCCGCAGGATCTGGCGCTGTCGGGGGATCTGAATTTCGGAACGCCGCGCCTGCAGCTGTCGGCGCAGCAACTGCAGGCGGGGCTGGCATCGCTGGGCTGGTCCGGATCGGTGAAGCTGCATCTGCCCGAGGCGGCCAGACAGCTCGAGGCCAACGGCACACTGCAGGCGGCCACCCTCAGTGCGCAGTCGCCCCAGTTCGAGGCGTCGCTTGGCGAGCTGAGCTGGCAGGGCGGAACGCGGCTGGTGCAGCAGAGCCTTTCGGCCGAGGGCAATCTCGCGGCTTCGACGCTGGCGTTCAGTCAGCCAAAGCGGCTGAATGCGAGCCTGGCATCGCTCAGTGGCAGTCTGCAGCTCGAGAGCCCGGATCTGGCGGCCTTCGATGCCGAGGTTCCGGCTTTCGCGGCCAGCGGGCTGGACGTCAAGGGGGGGCAGGGCGGTTATCCTCTGGCAACCTTCAAGGCTCTGAACCTGGAAAGCCTCAGCCTGCAGGCCTCGCAGAATCTGGATCTGAAGGCGTTGCGCCTGGAGGGGCTTCGGGTGGCGCAGGCCGGCAAGCAGCCCCTGACCAGGGTCGGCCAGATCCGGCTCAGCGGTTTGCAGTTCGAAAACGGCAAGCAGGCCCGGATTTCGCGCCTGACCCTCAGCGACAGCAGTTCCCTGATCCGCCTCGACAAGGAGGGGCTGCCGGTGGATATCAATGTGCTGACGGCGGTGCTCGACGAGGTTAGCGGTGGCGGCGGTGAGGCCCGCGGGCAGGGGGCAGCCGCTTCGGCGGGTGCCGAAACGGATTCGGCGCTGGCATGGCAGGTCGACCGGCTGGAGCTTGGCGGTGAAAACCAGATCAACTTCGAAGACGCCTCCACCGACCCCGAATTCACGACCGATATGGACATCAGCCGGTTCCAGGTGGAGCGTATCGGCAGCCTCAATACCGAGCCCAGTCCCTTCGAGCTCAAGGCCCGTATCAACGAGTTCAGCGAGCTGGATGCCTCCGGGGCGGTGAACCTGATCGGCGGTGTCAGCGACGGCGAGTGGCAGGCGACCCTGAAAGGCGTCGAGCTGCCGTTCATCAGCCCCTACAGCATTCGCTACACAGGCTACTACATCGACAGCGGTCAGCTGTCTGTCGAGGCGAAAGGCAGTCTCACCGACCGTCAGCTCGATGGTACCAACAACATCCGGCTCAACCGGGTCGCGGTGAACCGGATCGACGCCGAACGCAGCGCCGAGCTCACCCAGCAGCTGTCGATGCCGCTGGAGACCGCTCTGGCCGTGCTGCAGGACGATGATCAGAACATCGAGCTCGACGTGCCGATCAGCGGTTCGCTCGACAGTCCCGATTTCGGTTACCAGAGCGTGATCAACATCATCGTCGAGAAAGGCGTCAAGACCGCGGCGATGGGATTTCTCAGCAACGCGCTGCAGCCTTACGGTGCGCTGATCACGCTGGCCGGGATGGCGGCCGATGCCAGCAGGAGCGGCAGTGCCATCGAGCTGGAACCGATCCCGTTCGAGCCGGGCAGCGCCGAGCTTGGCACTGCCTCGGACGACTATCTGAACAAGATCGCCGGCCTGCTCAAGGAACGCGAAACTCTGCGGCTGAACCTCTGTGGTCAGGCCGTGCTCAGCGACCGTGGCGTGCTCGAGCCGGAGTTGCGGGCGGAGATCCAGCAGGCCCGTCAGTCGCCGGAGGAGGCCGATGTGCAGACGGAACTGAAAAACCGGCTGCAGAAGCTCGCGGATGCCCGCGCTGCGGCGGTCAAGGATTACCTCGACGATCAGGTGGATGGCGAACGGCTGTTTCTGTGTTTCTCCCGCCTGACGCTCGATAAACCCGACGCCGAACCGGTGGTGTTCCTCGGATTCTAAGGCAGTCCTGAACAGGTCCCGCGCGATCGCGCGGGACCTGTTGATGGTGCTAGCCCGCCTTCAGCAAGCCGAAACAGCGCGCCTGGTCCAGCGGCCGGCGTACCAGGGCGCCGAGGGCCAGAAACAGTAGCGCGGACAGCGGCGGCAGCAGCAGCCAGCTCAAGGGGTGCAGGGTGACAGGCGCCTGCAGCATCCGGGTATGGATCAGCGCCAGTACAGCCTCGCTGCACAGCGCCGCCAGCAGGCCGCAGATCAGTCCCAGGCACAGCAGCTCCAGCAGGTCCAGCTGGCGGCTCTGGCGCGGCGAGGCGCCGAGTGTCTGCAGCAGCGCGCTTTCGTATCGTCGCCGTTCCAGTTCCTGCATCAGCGTCACCAGCAACAGCAGCAGGCCGGCCAGCAGAGTCAGCAGCAGGATCAGGCTGGAGCTGTCGATCAGGCGTTCGATCAGAGACTGCGCCTGGTTCAGCAACTGGTCGATATCGATCAGGGTCAGCGTCGGAAACTCCTTGAGCAGCACCCGGGCCAGCCCGCGCTGATCGCCGTCGAGTCGCATCGCGGTGATGTAGGTCGCGGGCATCCGGTCCAGGGCGCCGGGTGAGAAAATAACGTAAAAGTTGGGCTGGAAGGATTCCCATTCAACCGTGCGGATGCTGCTGACCCGCGCTTCTATCTCCTGGGCGCCGATCTGGAAGCCGACCCGGTCTCCCAGACCGACGCCGAGCGCGGTGGCCAGATCCTGCTCCACCGATATCAGCGCGGCGTCGGAGGTATCCGGCGGCCACCAGTCTCCTTCCGGCAGGGCGTTGTTGTCCGGCAGTGACCCGCTCCAGGTCAGGTTCAGCTCGCGGCGCAGGGCGTTGTGCCGTCGCTGCTCTTCGCTCAGTGACAACTCGGCCAGTGGCGTGCCGTTGCGGCTGGTGATGCGGCCCCGCACCATCGGATAGAGGGTTGGCGTAAGCTCCTGCCCGGCCAGGAAGCTGTCGAGCCGCTCGCGCTCCCAGGGCTGGATATTGATCAGAAAATAGTTCGGCGTGTCGGGCGGGAACTGGCTGCGCCATTGCTGCAGCAGGTCGCCGCGGGCGATCAGCAGGGTCGCCATCAGGGTCAGCAGCAGCGTCATGGTGGCCCCCTGCAGGCGGTGCCAACGGCGCTGCTGGCGCACCCGCAGTGCCAGCAGCCGGCCCAGGCGCAGCCGTTCGCGCAGCGCTGTCGCCAGGCGCTGCAGCAGCCACTGCACGGCCAGGCCGACCATCAGGCCGCTCAGGGTCAGGGTACCCAGCAGCATCACCGCCATGGCGACCGAGTCGACGTACAGGCTCATCAGCGCCGCCAGCAGCAGCAGGCCGACCAGGTAGGTCAGCCTGATCCGGGAGCCCGACGGCAGTCGGGTTTCGCGAAACAGCGCCGCCACCGACACCCGGCTGAGACGGTAAAAGGCCGGCAGCCCCAGGGTGGCGAGCAGTAGCAGGCCGATAAGCGCGCCGCTGGCAATGGAGGCGAAGCCGGCCTGCGGCACCGGTTGCGGTAGCAGGTCGCCGACCAGGCCGACCAGCAGTTGCTGCAGCGCGACCGCCAGCAGGGTGCCGGTCAGCGCGCAGGCGACCCAGCCGAACAGCAGCTGGTAGGCGTAGAGCCCCAGCAGCTTGCGGCTGTCGAGGCCGAGGCTCAGCAGCAGCGCGGCCCTGGCGTGCTGGGCGGCATTGTAGCGTCGCAGGCTCAGGGTAATCGTCAGTGCGCCCAGCAGCAGCGCGAACAGCGCGCTGAGTCGCAGGTACAGCTCGGCGTTGCGCAGCGCGCGTCCGGTCATCGGCTGATCGGAATTCAGCGAATACAGACGCTGGTCGCTGCGCAGGTTCGCCGAAAGCGTCTGCTCCAGCGCCGCAATCGCGGCAGCCGGACCGGCGAACAGCTGGCGGTACTGCACCCGGCTGCCCGGTGCTATCACCCCGGTGGCGTCGAGTTCGTTGGCGCGCATGATCAGCCCGGGGCTGAAGGCGCGAAAGCCGCTGCCGCGGTCGGGGGAGCTGATCAGCCGGTGTGTCAGGCGCAGCTCGCTGTAGCCGAGCTGGATGCTGTCGCCCGGTTCGACCTGCAGCATCTCGAACACCCGCGGTTCGGCCCAGGCGGTGCCGGGCTCCGGAATCGCCGGGTGCTGCGCCGGCTCGGTGATGATTTCGCCGCGTAACGGGTAAGGAGCGTCGACCGCGCGCACCGAGGTCAGCAGCATCTCGTCGCCGGCCTCGATCATGGTCGGGAACTGCGCCACCCGGCTGCTGCGCACCCCGGTGTCGGCGGCTATGTTCACCGGCTCCTCGGAGCGCAGCACCAGGTCGGCGCCGAGCAGTTCCGCGGTGCGGCGGTTGAGGCTCTGCTCGAGACGGTCGCCGAGCTGGGTCAGCAGCGAGATCAGCGTGATGGCGACCAGCAGCGCGGCCAGCAAGGCTCGCCACTCCGGGCTGCGCAGACTGCGCCGTGCCTGGCGGCGGGCGAGATTCAGCACGATGCTGTTCATGCCGGCTGTACCTCCTGCAGCTGCCCCTGGCGCAGCCGCAGGCGCCGGCTGCAGCGGTCGGCCAGCTGGGCATCATGGGTGATCAGGATCAGGGTGGTACCCTGCTGCGCGTTGAGCGCGAACAGCTGGTCGACGATCCCGGCACCGGTATCGCTGTCGAGGTTGCCGGTCGGTTCGTCGGCGAACAGGATCTCGGGGCCGGTGGCGAAGGCGCGGGCGATGGCCACGCGCTGCTGTTCGCCTCCGGACAGCTGCGCGGGCAGGTGATCGGCCCGGTCGCTGAGGCCCACCCGCTCGAGCCATTGCCGGGCGGTGTCGGCTGCGTTCCGGTCGCCGCGTATATCCAGCGGCAGGCATACGTTGTCGAGGGCGCTGAGCTCGGGCAGCAGATGAAATGACTGAAACACGAAACTCACCGACCGGCTGCGCAGCAGGGCGCGGTCGCTTTCGCTGAGCTGTGCCAGGTCGTGGCCGGACAGCCGGATCTCGCCACTGCTGGGCTGGTCCAGGCCGGCCAGCAGACTCAGGAGGGTTGACTTGCCGGCCCCGGAGGGGCCGATAATGGCAACGCTCTCGCCCCGGCTGACCTCGAGGTCCAGCTGCTCGAACAGCTTGAGCTCTCCGGCCTGGGTATGGAACTTTTTGCCGACCCTACGGGCCGAAACGACTACCTGGTCTGGATGAGGAATGTCCATGTTCCGCCTTGTGTGTATGTTGTTCCTGTTGCTGACGCCGGCCATCGGTTCGGCGCAGTCGGTACTGGTTCTTGGCGACAGTCTGTCCGCCGCCTATGGTATGCCGGCCAGTCAGGGCTGGGTGGCGCTGCTGCAGCAGCGCCTCGACCAAAGCCTGCCCGGCACCGAGGTCGTCAACGCCAGCATCAGCGGCGAGACCACCCAGGGGGGGCTTACGCGGTTGCCGGATCTGCTCGAGCGTCACCGGCCGGCGCTGGTGCTGGTCGAGCTCGGCGCCAACGATGGTCTGCGCGGTACCCCGTTGCCTGCTATACGGCAGAACCTCGAGCAGCTGATCAGTCGCAGCCAGTCGACAGGCGCGCAGGTGCTGATGATCGGCATGCACCTGCCACCCAACTACGGCCCCCGCTACAGCCAGGGCTTTTACGCGCTTTTTGCCGAAGTATCAGAGTCCTATGGGGTGCCCAGGGTTCCCTTCCTGCTGGAAGGCGTGGCCCTGGAGCCGGAACTGATGCAGGACGACGGTCTGCACCCGAACGCCGCTGCCCAGCCCCGCCTGCTGGAGAACGTCTGGCCGCACCTGGAGCCGCTGTTGCCGGTCCCGGAGGCGGCGACAGGCGTAACGCAGGCGGATTGAAAGCTTTAAGGCGTAGCCTTTGCCGGCCTTCGCGACAGCGGCAAGCAGAACCGGGAAAAACGTAAATCGGATGGGTGGAGCGACGCTCGGTACGGCGTATCCGTCACTGCTGCGGCGAGGGCGTCGTGCAACCCATCTTGGGCGTCGGTTCGGCACTATGCATGTAGCTGATTCCTTGATGGGTTCCCTGATATTTGCTCCTGCAATATCAGGATTCCCACAGGCCCCAGTAGTTGCGCCGCGTCAACCTCGCTGAAAGCGTTAAGCAGGGTGCCAATGCGGCTCCACCTATCCTGCTTTTGGCCCCTGGTTTCACGCTAATCTGCGAACAGATACAAAAAAGGCACCCGGAGGTGCCTTTTTTCATACTGTCGACTGAAGCTTAGCCTGCCAGGTTGGCGTTGACGAAGTCCCAGTTGACCAGCGCCCAGAAGGCTTTCAGGTAGTCCGGACGCACATTGCGGTAGTCGATGTAGTAGGCGTGTTCCCACAGGTCGACGGTCAGCAGTGCGGTCTGGCCGGAGGTCATCGGCGTGGCGGCGTTGCTGGTGTTGACGATTTCCAGGGAACCGTCGGAGTTCTTGACCAGCCAGGTCCAGGAGGAACCGAAGTTGTTGACGGCCTTGTCGTTGAACTCTTCCTGGAATTTCTCGAAGGAGCCCCACTTGGCGTTGATGGCGTCGGCCACGGCGCCCTTGGCCTCACCACCGCCGTTCGGCGACAGGCAGTGCCAGTAGAAGGTGTGGTTCCAGACCTGCGCGGCGTTGTTGAAAACCGGGCCGGCCGGAGCGGACTTGATGATGTCTTCCAGCGACTTGCCTTCGTACTCGGAGCCCGGTACCAGACCGTTCAGCTTGACCACGTAGGTGTTGTGGTGTTTGCCGTGATGGTATTCCAGGGTCTCTTCGGAGATGTGCGGCTCGAGAGCGTTTTTGGCGTAAGGCAGCGGCGGTAGTTCAAAGCTCATAAGTAATCCCCTTTTTAAATTCGACATTTGTCGAGCTGTCGATTCGGCAGAGCAGAGACTATAGCACCCTTGTCCGGCCTTTTCATGGGACAAAAAGTAGTGGCTTTCGCCGTTGCTGCGCGCCGTTACAGAGCCCTGTGGCGGCGTGCAAACAGCCGTTTGACAGCCGCCTGGGGCAGGCTAGTCTGCTTAAGAGCCATGACCGCCGATCAGCCGTCTGCAAGCGGGTCGTGGCCGGCGCGGGCAGGGTGCCGACAGGCTCTCGGGACCGCCCCCGGGCAATGCAGTAGCGACTCCGTGCGGTTTCAGGGTGCCGGAGCGTCTTGGCCGGACCCTTTGACGAATCATGGAGGTACTGCAGATGAAAACCTTACGCAGCGCAGCTTGCCTGCTGGTGCTGGCCGGCAGTATGCAGGCGCAGCCAGGTCTTGCTTTCGACGTTAACACCGGCAAGGCGCCGACAGAGGTCGTGATTCCGAATGTGATACCCGTCATATACGGGTCGGTTTCGCCGACCGCCGGTGACGCGCCGCTGGTGCTGCGAATCACCACGCTGGTCACCAACAGCTGGTTCGACGCCATCGCGCCCTACCACCCGACCGCTGTCGGCGCCTATTCGAACCTGCCGCGCCAGGCACCGGAAGCGGCAACGGATGCCAACCGCAATGTCGCGATTATTTACGCCTCCTACCGCGTACTCAACAGTCTGCTGCCGCAGCACAAGGCAACCTGGGACGCGATGTTGATCGGGGCCGGTCTCGACCCGGACGACGACAGCCAGGACCCGAACACCCCGATCGGTATTGGCAACCTTGCGGGGATGGCCGTTGCTGCGGCGCGGGAGCGCGACGGCATGAATCAGCTGGGTGACGAGGGTGGCCGCACCTACAATCGCCAGCCCTATGCCGACTACACCGGATACGCTCCGGTCAACAGCGCCTACGAGTTGCGCAACCCGTCGCGCTGGCAACCGGCGATCGTGACCTCCGGCAGCGGCATTTTCCGGGTGCAGCAGTTCGTCACGCCACAGCTGCGCAAGACAGAACCCTATTCCTACGACAACCCGCAGGTGTTCCAGACGCCGGTCCCCTTCGCCAGCAACGCCAGTCACCGGCAGGCGTACCGGGCCCAGGCGGACGAGGTGCTGGCGGTTTCGGCAAACCTGACCGACCTGCAGAAAATGACCGCCGAGCTGTTCGACGACAAGCTGCGCAGCCTCGGCTTTTCGGCGCTTTTCGCATCCCAGACCCGGGGGTTGTCGCTGGAGCAACTGGTACAGTACGACTTCGTCACCAATATGGCGGCATTCGACACCGCGATCGCGATCTGGAACGAGAAGCACCGCTATGACGCGGTGCGGCCCTTCAGCGCCATCCGCTACCTCTACGGCGACCGGCCGGTGACGGCCTGGGGCGGCCCGGGCATGGGCACGGTGGACGAGCTGCCGGCATCGCAGTGGACCAGCTATCTTAAGGTCGCCGACCATCCGGAGTACCCGTCGGCCTCGGCGAGCTTCTGCGCCGCCCATGCCGAGGCGAGCAGGCTTTATCTGGGAGACGATGATCTGGGCTGGGCGATCCCGGTGGCTGCGGGCACCTCGCTGGTCGAGCCTGGCGTTACGCCGCAGGCGCCGCTGGCGATAGAGTTTCCGACCTGGACGCAGTTCGAGCGCGACTGCGGCCAGAGCCGGCTCTGGGGCGGGGTGCACTTCCAGGCGTCGATCACCGCCGGCCAGGCGGTGGGGAATGAGATCGGCGGTCTGGCCTACGACTATATGATGCAGCTGCTGAGTGGCGTTTCCGAGTGACCAGAGCCGCCGCCGGCGCAATGCCGGCGGCGGCCGGGTCAGCGGTTTTGGTCGCCGGGCTCTTTGCCGAGAAAGGTGCGCGCCATATACAGGGCGGCGATGGCGCGTCCCTCGCTGAACTCCTCGCGCTCAATCAGCGTCTCGAGATCCGCCAGCGGCCAGTGCACCAGCTCCAGCGGCTCGGGCTCGTCTCCTTCGAGGCGGCTCGGGTACAGGTCCCGTGCCAGCAGTACCTCCATGCGATGGCCCATATAGTTGGGCGCGCCGGTCATCTGCTTGAGATGATCGAGCCGGCGGGTGCCGAACCCCGCTTCCTCCTGCAACTCCCGGTGAGCCGCCTGCTGGGCGTTTTCGCCCGGATCGATCAGTCCCTTGGGGAGGGTCAGGGTGTAATCCTCGAGACCGGCGGCGTATTCGCGGATCAGGATCACCTCGCCGGACTCGAGTACCGGCACGATCATCACCGCGCCGCGGCCCCGGCTGGCAAGCCGCTCGTAAGTGCGTTCGACACCGTTGGAAAAGCGCAGCTGCAGCGTCTCGACATGGAAGAGGCGGCTGCGCGCGACGGTGGAAACCTTCAAAATCTCAGGCTTTACGGGCATACTGAATCTCCGGGAATCTGCCAAGCGTCTCTGGTGTTACAGTGGTGTAAAGCTTGCAGGTTCCAAAGCTGTACACTGACCCGGATATCACCGCCCAATGCTTGACTGGCGCAATATCGATACCGTCCTGCTCGATATGGACGGCACCCTGCTGGATCTTCATTTCGATTCCTACTTCTGGCTCGAGCATCTGCCGCAGCGCTACGCCGAGCTGCACCAGCTGGAACCGCAGGCGGCCCGGGAATGGCTGCATCAGCGTATCATACGCGAGCAGGGCACGCTCAACTGGTATTGCCTCGACTACTGGAGCGAGCAGCTGGGGGTCGATATCACCGCGCTCAAGCACGAAGTCGCCGGGCGCATTGCCTTCCGGCCGCAGGTGAAAGACTTTCTTGTGCGGCTGCGTCGGCAGGGCATGCGATCGGTCATCGTCACCAATGCCCACCGCGGCAGCCTCGGTCTCAAACTGCAGGAAACCGGCCTCGACCAGCGGGTCGACGCCATCGTCTGCTCGCACGACTTCGGGCTGCCGAAGGAAGATGTGGCTTTCTGGCAGCGGCTGCAGGAAATCGAACCGTTCAATCCCGCCAGAACCCTGCTGGTGGATGACAGCCTGCCGGTGCTGCGGTCGGCGCAGCGGTACGGTATCGGTTATCTGCTGTCGATTGTGCAGCCCGACAGCCAGGCGGCGCCGCGCAGCATCGATGAGTTCCGGGCCATCGACAGTTTCGACGATCTCTTTCCCGTTGACGGTGGCGGGCAGTGACAACCGTCCCGTTACCCGATTCAAAAGGTTTTCAGTTCGATGAGTGAGTCCCGAGAAGACAAGGTCCGGCTGGACAAATGGCTCTGGGCGGCCCGGTTCTACCGTACCCGCGCGATCGCCAAGGACATGATCGAAGGCGGCAAGGTGCATTACAACGGCCAGCGCAGCAAGTGCAGCAAGATCGTCGAAGTCGGCGCGCTGCTGCAGATTCGCCAAGGCTTCGACGAGCGGGAGGTCGAGGTGCTGCAAGTCTCCGATCAGCGTCGCGGCGCTCCGCAAGCGCAGTTGCTGTACCGCGAAACCGAAGCCAGCATCGAGCGGCGCGAGAAAGCCGCAGCGGAACGCAAGGCGCTTGGCGGCAGCAGTCTTAATCCGCGCCACCGGCCCAACAAGAAGGACCGGCGCCAGATCCGCGGTTTCAAGGACCAATGGTAATGGCCTTGGGCTGCCAGGCAGGCACTTGCATTGATCAGTCGGGCCAATGATGGGTTACGCCGCCGGTGACCACCACTCAGGTATATAATGCCGTGCCCGTGGCGGCTTCACCCATCCTACCCCCTTTCCATACATGTTAAACTCCCCTCCAAACGTTACCTGCCGGCGCGGCGGTTGCCAGTGCCCTCCCGTGAGATGAATACCGATGAGCAATCCCGATCAGATACAGCGTGTGCTGTTTGAGAAACTCGATATCCGTGGCGTCCTGGTGGGCCTGGAAGAATCCTACCTGCAGGTGCTCGAGCGCCACGACTATCCGCCGGTGGTGCAGCGTGTGCTCGGTGAAATGCTGGCGGCGGTCAGTCTGCTTGCCTCGACGCTGAAGTTCGACGGACGGCTGGTACTGCAGGCGGCCGGTGACGGCGCGCTGTCGATGCTGATGGCGGAGTGCAGCCATCAGCACGACCTGAGGGCGCTGGCCCGCTTTGAAGGCGAGGTCCCCGAGGACGTGCCTTTCTCTCAGCTGCTCAAGAATGGCCGCCTGGCGCTGACCATCGAGCCGGATCAGGGACGCCGCTATCAGGGCGTGGTGCCGCTCGAGGGCGATACGCTGGCGAGCTGCCTGGAGGGATACTTCGGCCAGTCGGAACAGCTGCCGACGCAGGTGCACCTGGCGGCGGACGGCCAGCGTGCGGCGGGTTTTCTGCTGCAGGTCATGCCGGCGGCCGGAACCGGCGAGGAGGACTGGTCGCATATCAGTCAGCTGGGAGCGACGCTCGCGGCCGAGGAGCTGCTGCAGCTGGACAACGAAACGCTGATGTACCGGATGTTCCACGAGGAACACTGCCGCCTGTTCGAAGCGGAAAAGATGCGTTTTCACTGCGATTGCAGCCGCGAGCGCAGCGGCAACGCCCTGCAGTTCCTGACCGAGGAAGAGCTGCTGGCGATCGTCGAGGAGGAGGGCGAAGTGGGTGTCAGCTGTCAGTTCTGCAACCAGCATTACGGTTTCGACGCGGCCGATATCCGAACCATGTTTTCCAATTCTGCCAATGTTCCGCGCTCGGATCAGTTGCACTAAACCGGGCGCGGGAGGGCACGGCCCGAGGACCGGTGGTAAGGCTGTTAATTTTTGTGCGATAATTCGCCTCCCCTGAAAAAGCACGATAAAGCGAAAGGGGCGCGCACTAGGGTCTTTCATCTGCAAGACAGGTAACGTTATTGGCGCCTATGCCAAGGGAATCCAGTAATGACCAAAGAAACTGAGAATACCGTACACCTCAACCTGAGCCGGGCGGAACTGGTTGAACAGGCAATCGCACGTGGTGAGGGCCAGCTGGCCGACACCGGCGCGCTTGTCGTCACCACTGGTAAGCGCACCGGGCGCTCGCCGATGGACCGTTTTATCGTCAAGGAACCGAGTACCGCTGACGAGATCGACTGGGGCAATATCAACCGTCCGTTCGACGCGGACAAATTCGATGCCCTCTGGGAGCGCGTTGAGGACTACCTGGCCGGCCGCGAGAGCTTCGTCTCCCACGTCCACGTCGGGGCCGACCACAGCCACTACCTGCCGGTCAAAATGACCACCGAGACTGCGTGGCAGAATCTCTTTGGCCAGAATCTTTTCATCCGTCCGCACGATTACAATCCCAAGTCCAAGGAAGAGTGGCAGATCCTCAATGTCGCCGGCTTCCCTTGCGATCCGGAGCGCGACGGCACCAACACCGATGGCTGCGTCATCCTCAACTTCGCCAAGCGCAAGGTGCTGATCGCCGGCATGCGTTACGCCGGTGAAATGAAGAAGGCGATGTTCTCGGTGCAGAACTTCCTGCTGCCGGAAAAGGATGTCCTGCCGATGCACTGCTCGGCCAATATCGGCGAAGATGGCAGCACCACTCTGTTCTTCGGCCTGTCCGGTACCGGCAAGACCACGCTGTCGGCCGACCCTGAACGTTACCTGATCGGCGATGACGAGCACGGTTGGGGCAAGGGCGTCGTCTTCAATATCGAAGGCGGCTGCTATGCCAAAACCATCAACCTGAGCAAGAAGAACGAGCCGATCATCTGGGACGCTATCCGTTTCGGTGCCATCGTCGAAAACGTCAAGCTGGACGGCAAGCGCCACGCCGACTACAACGACGTATCGCTGACCGAAAACGGCCGTTGCGCCTACCCGCTCGAGCACGTTGAAAAGCGCTCCGCCACCAACATGGGCGATGAGCCGGACGCCATTATCTTCCTGACCTGCGACCTGACCGGCGTACTGCCGCCGGTGTCGATCCTGAGCAAGGAAGCGGCGGCGTATCACTTCCTGTCCGGTTACACCGCGCTGGTGGGTTCGACCGAAGTTGGCGCAGGTCCCGGCATCAAGTCGACCTTCTCCACCTGCTTCGGCGCGCCGTTCTTCCCGCGCCCGGCCCGCGTTTACGCGGACCTGCTGATCAAGCGTATCGAGGAGTTCGGCTCCCGCGTCTACCTGGTCAACACCGGCTGGACCGGCGGTTCCTACGGTAGCGGCGAGCGTTTCAGCATTCCGACTACCCGCAGCATCATTTCGGCAATCCAGAGCGGTGCTCTGGTCGATATCGAGACCGAGTCACTGGAAGGGCTCAACCTCGAGGTGCCGAAGTCGGTACCGGGCGTCGACACCAAGCTGCTGAACCCGCGCAACACCTGGAGCGACAAGGGCGCCTACGACGCCACCGCCAAGGACCTGATCGGTCAGTTCGTCGAGAACTTCAAGAAGTTCGAAGGCGTGTCCGAGTCGATCGTCGCGGCAGGCCCGAAGCAGTAAGGCTTTAAGCGCTGTACAGGCTAAAAAAACCCGCAGTGACCTGAGTCTCTGCGGGTTTTTTGGATCTGAAAGATCGTTACGCGTAACTTGTCACCCGTCACCCGTCACCCGTCACCCGTCACCCGTCACCCGTCACCCGTCACCCTGTATGCCGGGCGGCCCGTTACGCCACCTGCAACTTGAGATTGAATGCCTTGAGATAGTCGGCTTCCTGCTCGAGGTCGGCCTTGGTGAGCGGGTGGTTATCGAGCCAGCCGCGGGGGAAGCTCAGGTACAGGCGTTTGGCGGCGAACTCGAGGCGAAACTCGGGCAGGCGGGCGCTGCTGCGGTTGCGGTGCAGCAGGGCCGCGAGGCGCAGCAGCACGGTCAGGCGGCGACAGGTCTCCTGTTTGCTCTTGGGCAGCAGCTTGAACTCGTCCTTGGGGATCTTGCGGCGGTGGCTGCGCACCAGCAGCGCCAGTTGCAGGCGGTCGAGGTCGGTAAATCCGGCCATGTCGGAGTACTGCAGCAGGTAAGCGCTGTGCTTGTGGTAGCCCGAGTGAGACAGCGACAGCCCGACCTCGTGGGTGGCGGCGGCCCAGCGCAGCATCTGGCGCTGATGGGGCTGGTCCAGCTGCCAGGGCGCCTGGAGCTGATCCAGCGCCCTGAGCGCGGTTCGTTCCACCCGTTCGGCCTGGTGGCGGTCGACGTGGTAGCGGCGCGTCAGGGCATCGAGGCTGCGTTCACGGATGTCTTCATGGTGCAGCCGGCCGACCATTTCGTACAGCAGTCCCTCGCGCAGAGCACCGTCGGAATATTCCATTTCGTCTATCCCCAGAGAGTCGAAGGCGGCGCAGAGGATGGCCAGGCCCGCCGGCAGCACGGGCCGGCGTTCGAGCTTCACTTCCGTTATTTCGTCGACTCTGCGGTAGCCGAGAATACGCTGCCTGAGCTTGTGCAGCGCCTGGGCGCTGATACGTTCTTCGGTGTAGCCCAGGCTGACGCAGGCGTTGCGTATCGCCTTGATGGTGCCGGATGAGCCGACGCAGTGCGACCAGCCGAGGCGCCGGTAACGTTTCTGGATCGACAGCAGTTCGCGAAGGGCGGCGTAGGTCGCCTTCTGGAAGGCTTCTTCGCTGATATCGCCGCTGGCGAAAAAGCGCTGGGTGAAGCTTACGCACCCCATCTCCAGGCTCTCCAGTTCGCGTGGAGCGACGCCGCGGCCGACGATGAATTCGGTGCTGCCGCCGCCGATATCGATCACCAGCCGTCGGCCGTCGACCGGTGGCAGCGACTGCGAAACGCCGAGGTAAATCAGGCGCGCTTCCTCGCGGCCCGATATCACTTCCAGCGGCGTACCCAGCACCTCTTCGGCGCGCTCCAGAAACTCGCGCCGGTTGACCGCCTCGCGCAGGGCGTTGGTTCCGACGATGCGCACCGACTGCCGCGGAAGGTCACGCACGCGCTGAGCGAAGCGGGCAAGGCACTCCAGACCACGCAGCTGGGCCGCCTCGCTGAGCCGTTTGTCGGCGTCCAGGCCGGCCGCCAGCTGCACTTTCTCGGACATGATATCGAGCGGTTTGAACTCGCCATCCCGGAGTTGTCCAACCACCATGTGAAAGCTGTTGGAACCCAGGTCTATGGCGGCAAGTTCGGAGGGCTTCTGAACAGGTAGAGCGGAGTCCGGTGCGTCATTCATAGTGCTGGCCTGTTACATTCCCTTAACCAAAATCGATAAAGAGTATTAATCGAGTGTTGCAGAATTAATACGCCGGTTGGTTCAGTAGCCTGTCAGAGTATTTTGTCGCGCCAGTCGATGCAACTGGTCGCGAATTGGCCGCAGAGTTCACTTTTTTTTCGGCGCAATGGTATCATCGTCATCCAGTTGACGAGGTCGCGGTGTATCGAGCCCTGATTGCAGGAGGTTCCAGCCCGCGATTTCCACAAAAGCGCTAATCAGAACGCACCCTGTGTGTTTGGAGAAAGAACCCAATGAGCGAAAACATCGTTAACGTCACCGATGCATCTTTCGAAGAGGAAGTGCTCAAAGCAGAGAGCGCGGTACTGGTTGATTACTGGGCTGAGTGGTGCGGTCCCTGCAAGATGATTGCCCCGGTGCTGGAAGAGATTGCCAAGGATTACGAAGGCAAGCTGAAAGTCTGCAAGCTCAACATCGATGAGAATAATGAGACTCCGCCGAAATTCGGTATTCGCGGTATCCCGACCCTGATGCTGTTCAAGGGCGGTAACGTCGAAGCCACCAAGGTCGGTGCCCTGTCGAAGTCTCAGCTGGCGGCCTTCATCGACGCCAACCTCTGATAACAGGAGAGGAGGGAAGGAAGCCGTCCACCCCCGGCCGGGTATTTTCTTTCCCTCCAGTCTGGACAGTCGCGATTCAAGCCTTTATATTGTTTGCGACTGCTGGGTACTTGTCGCCCCCCTGACAAGCTTCCGAATCCCAGTCGATATTCCTGATTTTCTCCCGTTTTCCACCCTCAACGGTCTCCTTGACCCCTTTTCCAAAGCATATGAATCTTACCGAGCTGAAAACAAAAAGCGTTCCGGAGCTTCTGGAAATCGCGAAAGATATGGGCATGGACAATCTTGCCCGCTCCCGCAAACAGGACGTGATCTTCGCCATTCTGAAGAAGCACGCCAAGAGCGGTGAGGATATCTACGGAGATGGCGTGCTGGAAATTTTGCAGGACGGCTTCGGCTTCCTCCGCTCCGCAGACTCTTCCTACCTTGCCGGCCCTGACGACATTTACGTTTCCCCCAGCCAGATCCGCCGCTTCAACCTCCGCACCGGCGATACCATTTCCGGTAAGATTCGACCGCCCAAGGACGGCGAACGCTACTTCGCGTTGCTCAAGGTCAACGAGATCAACTACGATAAGCCGGAAAACGCCAAGAACAAGATTCTGTTCGAAAACCTGACGCCGCTGTTCCCGCAGCAGCGCCTGCGTATGGAAATCGGCAACGGCAGTACCGAGGACCTGACCGCACGCGTCATCGACCTGGTCTGCCCGATGGGCAAGGGGCAGCGCGCCCTGATCGTGTCGCCGCCGAAGGCCGGTAAGACGCTGATGCTGCAGAACATCGCCAACAGCATCACCCGCAACAACCCGGAATGCCACCTGATCGTGCTGCTGATCGACGAGCGTCCCGAGGAAGTCACCGAGATGCAGCGCACCGTTCGCGGTGAAGTGGTTGCCTCGACGTTCGACGAACCGCCGTCACGCCACGTCCAGGTCGCCGAAATGGTGCTGGAAAAGGCCAAGCGCCTGACCGAGCACAAGAAAGACGTCGTCATTCTGCTCGACTCCATCACCCGTCTCGCCCGCGCCTACAACACCGTGATCCCGTCTTCGGGCAAGGTGCTGACCGGTGGTGTCGACGCCCACGCGCTGGAGCGTCCGAAGCGTTTCTTCGGTGCTGCGCGAAATATCGAGGAGGGCGGCAGCCTGACCATCATCGCCACTGCCCTGGTCGATACCGGCTCCAAGATGGACGAGGTGATCTACGAGGAGTTCAAGGGTACCGGTAACTCCGAGGTACACCTGGACCGCAAGGTGGCCGAGAAGCGCATCTTCCCGGCGATCAACATCCGCCGCTCCGGCACCCGTCGTGAAGACCTGCTGGCGACCGAGGAGGAGATGCAGCGCATGTGGATCCTGCGTCGCCTGCTGGACCCGATGGAAGACACCGCCGCTACCGAATTCGTTATCGACAAACTCAAGGACTTCAAGACCAACAACGAGTTCTTCCTGTCGATGAAACGGGCCTGATGGTTTAATCGGCAATGAGAAAGGGTGAGCAGCTGCTTACCCTTTTTTATGATGGGTGAAAAGTGACATGTTACATGTGACAAGTGACGTGTTACCCGTCACCCGTTACCTGTAACCCTAAACCGGAAAGCGTCGTCCTGCGGCGCGCCAACGTCTATGTCCTCACCCAAATACAAGGATCTGCGCGACTTCATCGCCATGCTCGAGTCGCGCGGCGAGCTCAAGCGCATCAGGGAAGCCATCGATCCCAACCTCGAAATGACCGAGATCTGCGACCGCACGCTGCGGGCCGGCGGGCCGGCGTTGCTGTTCGAGAATCCCAAAGGTTATGACCATCCGGTACTGGCCAACCTGTTCGGCACCCCGGAGCGGGTCGCGCTGGGCATGGGCGAGGAGTCGGTCACGGCACTGCGCGAGGTTGGCAAGCTGCTGGCTCAGCTCAAGGAGCCGGAGCCGCCCAAGGGAATGAAGGATGCCTGGGAGAAGCTGCCGATCTTCAGGCAGGTACTCAATATGGGGCCCAAGGTGGTGAAAAGCGCGCCCTGCCAGACCCATGTTCTGGAGGGCGACGACGTCGACCTCTACCGGCTGCCCATCCAGACCTGCTGGCCCGGCGATGCCGGCCCGCTGGTGACCTGGCCGCTGGTGATCACCCGGGGGCCGAACAAGCCCCGGCAGAACCTCGGCATCTACCGCCAGCAGTTGATTGGCCGCAACAAGCTGATCATGCGCTGGCTGGCTCACCGCGGCGGTGCGCTGGATTTCCGCGAGTGGAAAGAGCAGCACCCGGGCGAGCCGTTCCCGGTGGCGGTTGCGCTGGGCGCGGATCCGGCGACCATTCTCGGCGCTGTCACGCCGGTACCGGATACCCTGTCCGAGTATGCGTTTGCGGGCTTGCTGCGCGGCGGCAAGACCGAACTGGTGAAGTGTCTGGGCAGCGATCTGCAGGTGCCGGCGAGCGCGGAGTTCATCCTCGAGGGTTATATCGATCCCGACGAGATGGCCGACGAGGGGCCCTTTGGCGATCACACCGGCTACTATAATGAGGTGGACCGTTTTCCGGTGTTTACCGTAGAGCGCATAACTCACCGTAACCGGCCGATCTATCACAGCACCTACACCGGCCGGCCGCCGGATGAACCGGCGATTCTCGGCGTGGCCCTGAACGAGGTGTTCGTGCCGATTCTGCAGAAGCAGTTCCCGGAGATCGTGGACTTCTATCTGCCGCCGGAGGGCTGTTCGTACCGGATGGCCGTGGTGACGATGAAAAAGCAGTATCCGGGGCACGCCAAGAGGGTCATGCTCGGTGTCTGGTCGTTCCTGCGTCAGTTCATGTACACCAAGTTCGTCATCGTCTGCGACGATGACGTCGATGCCCGGGACTGGAAGGATGTCATCTGGGCGATCACCACCCGCATGGACCCCCAGCGCGACACCGTCATGATCGACAATACCCCGATTGATTACCTCGACTTCGCGTCGCCGGTATCGGGGCTTGGCTCCAAGATGGGAATGGACGCCACGAACAAGTGGCCCGGCGAGACCAGCCGCGAGTGGGGCGAGCCGATCCGAATGGACGATGCCGTGAAGCGGCGGGTCGATGAAATCTGGGACAGCCTGGGGATTTTCGAGGGCCGTTAGCCGCCAGCGCTGGTCCGCAGCGGCACACCGCTGCTCGATAGCTATCAGATTCAAGATGAAGGGATTGAAGCTCCCTGGAGAGGTATCCGTGAAAAAGCTGAACTCCGATATTACCTCGGTCGAGGTGCTCACCTCCGATGTCTACCGCGTCCGCCTGCACCTGCCGGCCGCCGGGACCGAGGCGGTGAACTTCCATGCCGGGCAGTATCTGGACCTGTTCCTGCCGGACGGCAGGAAAGCCTCCTTTTCCATCGCCTCGGCGCCTGATCAGGGGCGTGATCTGGAACTGCACATCCGGCGCATGCCGGATAGCGAAATGTCCTGCGCGGTCATGGATTACCTGCAGCACAACAAGACGGTCGAACTGGAGCTGCCCAAGGGCAATTGCTGGCTCGACGCCTCGGGTCTGGCGCCCGAGAGCCGGCTGGTGTTCGCCGCTGCCAGCACCGGTTTCTCGCAGATCAAGAGCATGGTCGAGCATCTGCTGGCGAACCAGGTGATGAACCACATCCGCATCTACTGGGGCGCGCGGGATGCCCGTGACCTCTATCACCTGGCGTTGCCGGAGCAGTGGGCGCGGGAACACGCCAATGTCCATTTTGTGCCGGTTGTCAGCGAGCCGGAATTGTCGCCGGACTGGATCGGTCGTACCGGAGTGCTGCCGCAGGCCATTCTCGAGGATCTGGATCACTTCGAGGACACCCAGATCTACGCCAGCGGCTCGCCGGCCATGGTTTATGCGCTGCTGGATGCCTGTGAGGCGCACGGGATGGTCGAGTCGCAGCTGCACTCCGATGTATTCGCCTACGCGCCGCGCCCGGGTAAAGGTTAACCTCGGCCGGCGCGCCTCGCATTGCAAAACAAAAGCCGCTCGAGGGCGGCTTTTGTTTTGGGCGGCGATTCCGGGGCCTGGGACTCAGGCGGTTCAACAGCAGTCGGAACGGACAGGTTCGGGCACTACTGCAGCATACGCAGTATCTGGTCCTTCAGCTGTACCCGGCGTAACTTCATCTGCTCAAAATTTTCATCCGAGGTGGGAATGTTGCGCATCTCGAGACCGCGTACGCTGTGGTCGAGCTTATGGTATTCACTGGCCAGTCTGGCAAAGTTTTCGTCTTCATGCTTCAGCTGCCGGATGCGGTCGGCATACTGGGGAAAGTCGTTGTAGAGACTATGGTTAATGTCGGACATAGAGCGCACTCCATCGGTTAGCCCGGTTCGTGCCGCAGGAGGTCGAATCCGACCTCCCATGTATTCAGTCTAGGCAGAGCCGTGCGGCCTTGCCATGAGCGTTGCCCAAGAGTGAATTCCTCATCCGTCTAATGCCGTGTTCTTTTCCCGGCGTGCCCTAAGCTTAGAGGGCCTGCGAACGACCCCCGGCTGGCCTCGCCGGGCTTGAACCCTGCGTCTGCCGGCCAAACGGCATCGGGGCCTGTTCGCAGAAACCTCCAAGCGCCGGAGCTTTACCATGGACAAGCGACATTTCCCGCCTGACAAGATTCGCAATATCGGCATCATCGCGCATATAGATGCGGGCAAGACCACGGCCACCGAGCGCATGCTGTTTTACAGCGGCTTTGCGCACAAGCTCGGTTCAGTGGACGAGGGCACGACCATCACCGACTGGATGGAGCAGGAGCGTGAGCGCGGTATCACCATCGTATCCGCCGCCATCACCACCCAGTGGCGCGAGCACCAGATCAATATCATCGATACCCCGGGACACATCGACTTCACCGCCGAGGTGCAGCGCGCGCTGCGCGTGCTCGACGGCGGTGTGGTGGTGTTCGACGGCGTTCACGGCGTCGAATCCCAGAGCGAGACGGTCTGGCGCCAGGCCGAGCGTTACCGTGTGCCGCGTATCTGCTTCATCAACAAGATGGACCGCACCGGCGCCGATTTCGACCATGCATTGCAGACGATTCGCGAGCGCCTGCATGCGCAGCCGGTACCGCTCAATATCCCGATGGGCGCGGAGCACGACTTCGCGGGTGTCATCGACCTGATGACAATGGAGGCGATCCGCTGGAGCGACGACCTGGGCGCCAGCCCGGAGCGCGAGCCGATCCCGGAGGCGCTGCGAGAGAGGGCGCAGGCCGCCCGCTCGAATCTGCTCGAGGCGATTTGTGAAACCGATGACACTCTGCTCGAGCGCTATCTGGGTGAAGAGCCCATCGAAGCCGGGGAGTGGGGCGCAGCCCTGCGTCGGGCGACCATCGACAATCGTCTCTATCCGGTGCTCTGCGGCGCAGCCCTGCGCAATGTCGGTATTCAGCCGCTGCTCGATGCGGTGGTGGATTTGCTGCCATCGCCGGAGGATCGCAAGGAAGTGGTCGGGCACCATCCGCAGACCGGAGAGGAGGAGCACTGGCCGCTGCAGCTCGACGAGCCATTGTGCGCACTGGTGTTCAAGACGGTGACCGACCCCTATGCCGGGCAGATGGCCTATGTGCGGGTGTATTCCGGACAGCTCAAAAGCGGCGACCAGGCATACAACCCTCGCACCGGGCGCAAGACGCGGATCGGGCGTCTGGTGCGGGTGTTTGCCGACCGGCGCGAGGATATCGACAGCATACCCGCCGGCGAGATCGACGCTGTGGTTGGGCTCAAGGATGCGCATACCGGCGATACCCTGTGCGCGCTGGACCACCCATTGGTGCTGGAATCGATCCAGTTTCCGGAGCCGGTCCTGAATATCGCCATCGAGCCGGTCGCCACCCGCGACAGAGACGAGCTCGATCGTGCCCTGCATCAGTTGATGGAGGAAGATCCGACCTTTCATGTTCATGTCGACGAGGACAGCGGCCAGACGATTCTGTCCGGGATGGGGGAGCTGCATCTCGAAATTCTGATCAACCGTATCGAACGCGAGCACCAGGTCCGGGTGCGCAGCGGTGTGCCGCGTGTGAGCTACAAGGAGACGGTGCTGGCACCCGTCAGCCGCGTCGAGGGACGCTACGTGCACCAGAGCGGCGGGCACGGCCAGTACGGGCATGTCTATCTCGATCTCAAGCCGGGCGAGCCGGGCTCGGGAGTCGTCTTCTCGCAGCGGATCAAAGGCGGTGTAATACCCAGCGCCTTTATCCCCGCTGTCGAGAAGGGCGTTATCGAGGCGGCGCAGTCCGGGTTGATAGGCGGGCAGGAGATCACCGATGTCGAGGTGGTGCTGGTCGATGGCTCGACGCATCCGGTCGACTCCAGCGAACTGGCGTTCAAGAACGCCGGGGCCCAGGCGTTCAGGGAAGCGGTAAGGCAGGCAGGTCCCAGGTTGCTCGAGCCGGTCTGCAAGGTGCAGGTGGAGACGCCCGAGGAAAATCTCGGCGACGTCCTCGGGCAACTCAATGCGCGTCGCTGCGAGGTGCGCAGCACCGAGCCCCGCTCGGACGGCAGTCACGACATCCAGGGCATGGTGCCGCTGTCCGAGATGTTCGGCTACGCCACCGTCCTGCGCTCGGCGACCCAGGGGCGGGCTCTGTTCACGCTGGAGTTCGATCACTACAGTCCGGTGCCGGACAAGGTGATGGAAAAACTGCAATTGACCTGATAGCCGATCTGGCGGCCGTGTTGGTCGATGCTTGGTTGCGGTTGGCAGGTGGTTGGGCCTGTGTTGGGTTACGGTCCTTCGGACCTAGACCCAACCTACGGGCGATCCGTTCTACGTAGGTTGGGTTAGACGCGCGGGGCAGGGCGCGTCGGGATTGCGCGAATTTCGGGCGCATCGTAACCCAACATGGGTCAATCCGACAGCGGTGCCGGTCGAGACCCCATGGTGGGTTACGGTGCGCGTGCAGACCGCTGCCGGGCGATGTATTTGCGGGTTGCGCATCTAACCCACCCTGCGGGTGATGTGTCCGATGTAGGGTGGGTTAGACGCGCAGGACAGGGCTCGTCGGGATTGCACGAATTTCGGGCGCATCGTAACCCACCATGGGTTTTATCCGGCGCTAAAGCCGATTGAGATCCCAGACTTCTTCCGGTGCGCAGCTGATCGGGCCGTGGCGTCGGTTGCGCATCAGCGCCATGAACTGGTCGTGGTTCAGGTGCACCAGGTGACGGTGGTCGCCGGCCTCGATATAGATGTCGCGATCGCCCGACAGGCTTTCGTCCCACACCAGCTCCAGCCCGAACGGCTGCCCGAGTGCGGGTATGGCGCCGGGCTCGCAGTCGCGAAACAACGGTGCCAGTTCGGATTCCTTCGCCAGTACCAGGCGCCGTCCCAGCAGTTGTTCCACTTCGCTGACCACCAGCCGGTTCATGGCCGGTATCACGGCCATCACGTAGTGATCCTGGTCGTGCAGGACCACGGCCTTGGCGACTTCGCGCAGCGGCAGGTGCGACGCATAGGCGGAGGCAACCGCCGATGTGGTGTAGCCGTGCTCGATCAGATCGTAGCCCGGGGTTTTGCTATCCAGGTAGCGGGTAAGCGTTGCAGATACAGTAGTCATCACAACCTCCTCGGCATCGGCCGGGAAAATGGACTACTGGAAGTATAAGAGAGCCTGCGGATAAGTCCCAATCCGAAGCCCTGGAGGAGTCGGCAACCGAACCGTGGGTGGTTCGGTTGCCGTGGCCGGTCCGGGCGATGCCGCTCAGGCCCGTTCGGGGGACTCTTCCTTGTTGCTGTCCGGCATCGGCAGGCTGGGCAGGCCCGTGCCCGATACCTCAACGCCGGCCTGAAGCATGTCCAGCACCCGCTCATTTTCGCCCAGGTGCTGCAGCAGGCGGCAGAGTTCGGCATAGGCCTCTGCGGACGGGCGCCGTGCGATGCTTTGTTCGAAGTAGTCGATGGCCTTGCCCCAATGCTGGTTGCGCATCGACAACCGGCCCAGTGCCAGCAGCAGCTCCGGGTTCTCAGGCTGACTCTTGAGCCACTTCTTGGCGCTTTCGAGCTGCTTGTGGCTGTCCTCGCCCTGCAGGCGGCCGTACAGGTTGACCAGACTGTCGCTCCAGCTGCGGTTGATCTGCTCGCGCAGAACAGGCTCCGCCCGGGACTCGCCGCCCAGAGCCACCAGCTGTGCGACGTATTGACGGATCAGCGCTTCGTCGCTGCCCAGGCGCGATGGAACCGTCTGCCAGGTCTTGTTGAGCGCCTGCAGGCGGGTCGCGTCGTCGGCTTCGGCCGGCATCAGGAGCTGGCTGTTCTGCAGCAACTCGTCGTAGCAGCGGCGCTCGAGCGTTTCCAGTCGTTCCGTCGGCAGTACCTGGTGCTTGCGCAGGTCGGGTAGCAGCTCGCTCAGGGCCTGCCAGTCGCCGAGCTGCTGCAGGCAGTCCTGCAGCAGACGCAGGACCTGGGTATGCTTCGGCGCGCGCTGGCGCAGCGGCTCCAGCGTTTCTCGGCAGGCCTTGAAGTCGCCACGCTCCAGCTGCATCTGCGCCTGACTCAGGGCGATGGAGGTCGCGGCTTCGGGGTTTCTGGCGCGTGCCTGTTCGTGCAGCTCGTCGGCGGCCTTGGCATCACCCTGCTCCTGGGCGGCGCGGGCTGCGCCCAGGTAGTTGATCAGGGGCAGTTCGGCGCGGGGCGCAGCCTGACCGAGATAGCGCTGGGCCTTCCACCAGTTGCCATCGGCCAGGGCGTTGAGTCCCTTCAGGGTCTTGCGCTGAGCGCTGCGCGAGGCGCGGCGGTCGTTCCAGTTGCGCAGCTGGGTGGTGGGTACGCGGGCCCGGGCCAGCAGGTTCAGCGCCAGGTGGAGGAGGCCGAAAGCCAGCACGGCGATGACCAGCAGTACCCAGAGGCTGGTTTCGATGGTGGTGCTGTCATAGGCGACCAGAACGTAGCCCGGGTCCTGAACCATCTTCTCACCGACCCAGGCGCCGACGAACAGTACGATAAACAGCAGAAGGAGGCGTCTTTTCATCTCAGGCGGCTCCTTCCTGTTTCAGCTTGATCATCTGCTCCAGGTAGGCCTTGAGGGCGTTCAGGGAGCCTGAAATATCCGGCAGTTCCGGCGCCACCTCGAGCTGCTTGAGTTCGGCGATACCGCGCAGCAGGGCATTGGTGGTGGCGTCCTGGGGCTCGAAATAGGTGTCGATCCAGTTCTCGGCCTTGGTCAGTGCGCTGTCGTAGGCGTTCTGCTTGCGCTGCAGCAGGGCCAGCTGGGCCTGCTCGAGCATCAGGTGCAGGTTCTGCTGCAGGAAGAAGTGGTTTTCCGGCGACAGCAACGGTTCGACGGGCTCGTCGCGATGCTGGATTACCACCAGCTGCTCGAGCTTGCCCATGGCGTTGTTCCAGGAGGTCGCCAGGCCCTGGCTCCAGGACTCGGAAACACCATCGGGCGTGATGTCGCTGAGCAGGTCCGGCAGCTGGCGCTGTTCGGTGACGGGAATCAGACGCAGATTGTCGATCTGGGCGCTGAGGGCGCCGAGTTGCAGGTAGGCGCCCTCGGTGTCGAGTCGGGGAACCGCCTCGAGTGCGGCAATATCGGCGGCCAGCGCCTTGCGCACCTCGTAGATGGAGACATCGTCGGTTTCCCTGAGGATCTGGTCGGCGGATTTGAGCAGCGTCAGCGCGCCGACAGGGGTCTGTTCCATCAGAACCCGCTGGTTGGCGAGTCGCAGCAGGTACTCGACCTCGGCCATCAGCCAGTCCTTGCGGCTGGTGTTCTGCTGTGACATCACCTGCTGCATGCTCTGGGTCAGGCGTTGCTGCAGTTCGTCGATATTGCGCTTGTCGGCTTCGGCCTGGCTGCTGATCGTGTCGAGCTGCCGCTTGACGTTGCCAAGCGCCTCGTCGATCCGGTCGCTGCTTTCGTCCTGTGACTGGTCGATGCGGCTGCCGACATCCTGAATCTGCGCGTCGTACTGAGCGCGCCACTGCCAGCCCTGCCAGGCCAGCGCGGCGCCGCCGCCGAGCGCCACAATCGAAAGCACCAGCGCCACCTTGCCGGGCCAGCCGGCTGGCGGTTTGTCGTTTTTCTTGTTGCCTCCGCCGCTGGCGGGGCCCTTGGGCTTGCTGCCGGAGGTCTTGTCTTTCTCAGGGGACGGGACCTCGGTGGCCTCCCCGTCGATGATCTCGGGGTCGCGTTGCTGTGTTTTCTTGTTCCCAGTTTCGCTCATCAGTCTTGTTCCGAGTCGTGTTGAGCCAGTAGCGCCGCGATCATGCTGCGATCGTCGGGGCCGCCGGCAAGTCGTGTCCTTTTGAAGCCGGCCCCGGCTGCCCGCTGGGCAATGCGCTGGCTTGGCACTACCAGCAGGCAGTCGCGCAATCGGCTGGCTGTGTCTGTGCCGTCGAGCAACCGGACCAGGTTGTCCAGGCTTTCGCCGCTGGTGATCAGGATAGCGGATAAGGGGCGGCCATAAATAGTACTTTCGAGAACCTCCGGTTCCGGATCGGGTGCGGCCCGGCGATAGAGGCAGGCGTAGTCGACCCGCGCGCCGCGGGCGCTCAGGTCGCTGGCGAGCTTGTCTCGCCCGCTGTCGCCGCGCACGATCAGGATACGCTCGCCGGCGACCTGACGCAGTGCATCGGAGCTCAGCAGGGCTTCGGAGTCGTAGCCGTCGGGGCTGTGACGAGCCTGGATGCCGTACCCCGCGAGCGTTGCCGCGGTGCTGGCGCCGATCGCCAGCCAGTCGATGCCGACCGGCAGCTGGGGCCAGTAGTCGTCGATCAGCTCCGCGCCAAGGCGGGCCGCGTTGGCGCTGACGAAGATCACCGCGCGGTAGAGGTCGAGGTCGAGGATGCAGCGGCGTGCGTCGGCGAACGCCGGGTCCGCCTCCGTCAGCGGTTCGATCTCGAGTAAGGGCAGCAGCACCGGTTCCGCGCCGAGCTCGCGCAGGCGCCGGGCCTGGCCGTCGGCCTGGTGGCGAGGCCGGGTGACCAGCACCCGCTGGCCCGCGAGATTAGGCTCCGGCGTCATTGTCGCCGTAGACCGCGGCCAGGATACGATCGGCGCCGGCGTCGAGCAGGCGCTCGGCGAGGGTCACGCCCAGCGCCTCGCCGTCTTCGGGCAGACCGCGAATCTCGTCGTACAGCACTTCGCTGCCGTCCGGGCGCGCCACCAGGCCGCGCAGCCAGAGTTCGTCGCCGGCGTCGTTGAGCAGCGCGAAGCAGGCGATCGGCACCTGACAGCCGCCTTCCAGGCGGCGGTTCATCGCGCGCTCGGCCAGGACGCACAGGGCTGTGGGCCGGTGATGCAGCGGCGCCAGCAGCTTGCGGGTCTGCTCATCCTCGACACGGCACTCGATGCCGACGGCGCCCTGACCGCCTGCCGGCAGGCTCTGTTCGGGTGCAAGCTCCATGCGGATGCGCTCCTGCAGCTCCAGTCGCAGCAGCCCGGCAGTGGCCAGGATGATGGCGTCGTACTCGCCGTCGTCGAGCTTGCGCAGGCGGGTCTGGACGTTGCCGCGCAGGCTGCGCACCACAAGATCCGGGCGTGCCGCGCGCACCTGTGATTCGCGCCGCAGCGACGAGGTCCCGACCACGGCGCCGGCCGGCAGCTCGTCGAGGCTGGCGTAGCGGTTGGAAACGAAGGCGTCGGTCGGGGTTTCGCGCGGGCAGATGACCGCGAGGCCGAGCCCCGCGGGGAACTCCATCGGCACGTCCTTCATCGAGTGCACGGCGATATCGGCGCTGCCCTCGAGCATGGCGTTTTCCAGCTCCTTGACGAACAGCCCCTTGCCACCGACCTTGGCGAGCGGGGTGTCGAGGATCTTGTCGCCACGGGTGGTGAAGCCGATCAGCTCGACCTTGATGCCGGGGTGATGGCGCTCCAGTTCGGCCTTGACGTATTCGGCCTGCCACAGGGCCAGCAGGCTCTTGCGTGTGGCGATGCGTATTGTCTGTGTAGTCATCGGATTCTCTTGGCGGCCGCTCGGAGGCCTAAACAGGGTTTTGGCGGATTGTAACAGATCGTGCGGCGCGGCTGGACCGGTCGCCGCATGCCACGGTGAAGCGCGGTCAAAGATGGTATAATCCGCCGCAGTTTTCGTTCCGGTGACCCGGCCGGCGCGCCGGTGATCAGTCCAGTCAGAGGTTTTTCCGATGAGCAACAAGACCAACCAGCAGTGGGGCGGCCGTTTCAGCGAGCCGACCGACGCCTTCGTCGCCCGTTTTACCGCCTCGGTCGAATTCGACCAGCGCATGTACCTGCAGGATATCCAGGGTTCGATCGCCCACGCCAAAATGCTGGCGAGCGCCGGCGTGCTGACCGGGCAGGAGCGCGACGATATCATCCGGGGGCTTGGCGAAATCCGCGTCGAGATCGAGCGCGGCGAATTCGAGTGGTCGGTCGAGCTGGAAGACGTGCACATGAACATCGAGGCGGCGCTGACCAAGAAGATCGGCATCACCGGCAAGAAACTGCATACCGGGCGTTCGCGCAACGACCAGGTCGCCACCGATATCCGCCTCTACGTGCGCGACGAAATCGACCGCATCCTGGCGGAAATCAGCCGTCTGCAGCAGGGCCTGCTCGGCGTCGCCGAGCGCGAGGCGGATACCATCATGCCCGGCTTCACCCATCTGCAGACCGCGCAGCCGGTCACCTTCGGACATCACCTGATGGCCTGGTTCGAGATGCTGAGCCGCGACTACGAGCGCTTTGTCGATTGCCGCAAGCGCGTCAACGTGATGCCGCTGGGCGCCGCGGCGCTGGCCGGCACCACCTATCCGATCGATCGTGCCATGACCTGCGAACTGCTGAACTTCTCGGCACCGGCCGGCAATTCGCTCGATGCCGTGTCCGATCGTGATTTCGCCATCGAGTTCTGCGCTGCGGCCAGCCTGCTGCTGATGCACATGACCCGGATGTCGGAAGAGCTGGTGCTCTGGACCTCGGCGCAGTTCGACTTCATCGACCTGCCGGACCGCTTCTGCACCGGGTCGTCGATCATGCCGCAGAAGAAGAACCCGGACGTGCCTGAACTGGTGCGGGGCAAGAGCGGCCGGGTCTACGGTCACCTGATGTCGCTGCTGACGCTGATGAAGTCGCAGCCGCTGGCCTACAACAAGGACAATCAGGAAGACAAGGAACCGCTGTTCGACGCCATCGATACCGTCAAGGGCTGCCTGCGTGCCTTTGCCGACATGGTGCCGGCACTGGCGGCCAAGGCCGACAGCATGCGCGCTGCGGCGATGCGCGGTTTTTCCACCGCCACCGATCTGGCGGACTACCTGGTACGCAAGGGTGTGGCCTTCCGCGACGCCCACGAGATCGTCGGCAAGTCGGTGGCCTTCGGTATCGCCGAGAAACGGGACCTGAGCGAGATGACGCTGGCAGAACTGCAGCAGTTCTCCGACGTTATCGGCGAGGACGTGTTCGAGGTGCTGACGCTGGAAGGCTCGGTGGCGGCACGCAACCATATCGGCGGCACCGCGCCGGATCAGGTGCGGGCGGCGGTCGTTCGCGGCCGTGAGCTGCTCGCCGGCCGCGGCGACGCGGAGTAAATCCGGTTGGCGGGGCGCCTTTCCTGTGGGAGCGGCGCCCTCGCCGCGAATAACCTGCCGAGGCCGCAAAGCTTCGCCGCGAGGGAAGTGCCCGTAAGTTTGGGTACGCGGCTCCCACGGCGTCACTTCTCACCTCAATTCAAGGTGATATCCACCATCAGATCGCTGGCGATATCCTCCAGCGCCTGCTGCAGTTCGCCCAGGTCGAGGTCGGCCGGCGCCATCAGGCTGGCCTCGGCCTTGAACAGCTCTTCGCCGGACATGGACCCCGAGGTCAGCTCGGTGCGCAGCCGCTCGACATTGATATGGCGCGCGGCCAGTGCCTGCGAAATCTCGCGCACGATGCCGGGCTTGTCGTGACCGACCAGGTCGAGCCGGATCGGCTGCAGTGCGGCGCTGTCGCCGGCTTCGTCACTGCGCTCGGCGGTGACCCTGAGCCCCTTGTCCTGCAGACCCGCCAGCGCCTGCTCGAGCGCCTCGACGCCTTCGGCCGGTACCGTAACCACAAGAATGCCGGCGAACTTGCCGGCCAGCCGGGACATGCCCGACTCGAGCCAGTTGCCGCCGTTGTCGGCGATGGTCTGGGACAACAGTTCGACCAGACCGGGCTTGTCCGGGCCGATGACGGTCAACACCAAAGATGTCATCATTTTCTACTCCTGTATGAATGGGCGGGAGTCTGCCGTCCGCCCTGAGGCGGGCGCGGACCTCCGGTGTCGATCGGCCTGTCCCCCGCCGGCGATTGCCGGCGCCCGATCCTGTGAGGCAGTTTGTCGGCTTTGGCCAGCGGGCGCAAGGACTCCTGACGTTAGATCCCCCAGCACTGATAGCATAGGCTCTGGCAACGGGAACTGCGGTTGCAACGGATAGCTGCAAAAGGAAAACGCGATGATACAAATGCTGTCGATGTTGTGGCCGGTATTCGCCTTGCTGATGCTCGGGGTGCTGGCCCGGCGTCTGGACTTTCCCGGCGAGGCTTTCTGGCCACTGGCGGAGAAGGCGACCTATTTCGTGCTGTTCCCGGTGTTGCTGGTATCGCGACTGAGCCAGGCCGACATTTCCGGCGTGTCGGTCGCGGCAATCGGCACCGGGGTGCTGTTGCTGCTGCTGGCGGGTTCGGCCTGTTGCTATCTGCTGCGTCCGCTGTTGCGCCTGCCGGGGCCCTCCTTTACCTCCTTTTATCAGGGCGCGATGCGCTTCAATACCTATGTCGGACTGGCGGCGGTGGCGGCGATCCATGGCGCCACCGGGGTGGCGGTTTCGGCGGTGGTCATTGCCTTCATGATCCCTATGCTGAATGTGCTCTGCGTGCTGGTGCTGTCCTACCATGCCGGCGCCTCGGCCGGGCTTGGTCCGGTGCTGCACAACCTGATCCGCAATCCGCTGATACTCGCCTGCCTGCTGGGCATGCTGCTGAACTACAGCGGTATCGGCATGCCGGCGCCGTTGCGGCCGGTGGCGGAGCTGCTGGGGCAGATGGCGCTGCCGCTGGGCTTGCTGGCGGTTGGCGCGGGGCTCAGCCTGCGGGCGCTGCGCCAGGTGGGGCCGGCGCTGCTGGCGTCGTCGTCAATCAAGCTGCTGCTGTTTCCGCTGCTGGCGCTGGGTATCGCCCGGCTGCTGGGACTGAGCGCGCTCGGTGGCTCGCTGCTGGTGCTGTTCGCCTCGATGCCCACCGCCAGCTCAGCCTACATTCTGGCCCGCCAGCTCGGTGGCGACGCACCGATGATGGCGGCGATCATCACCGGGCAGACGCTGCTGTCGGCGCTGACGATTCCACTGATGCTGGGCTGGCTGGTCAGCTGAGTGGCAGGACAACAGATTAAGGTTTTGCGCCAAGTAGCCGATAAATAATCCATAAATTCTTGTCGCCAGCTGTTGCATTCCTGTCGCATTGTGGAACACTACGTGGCAGCCGGCGACAGCCCCGATTCGGGGCATGCAGCCGTGCGCCCACCAACAAGAAACTCTATTCGAGGATAAAGCGGCATTATGAAGAAGGGTCCGGATCTGATGATGGTGATCGTTCTGGTCTTTGTCGTTGGTTCTGTCATGACCGGCGTATCGCAAAGCGACATTCAGTTCGCCGCGCTGGTCGAGCAGGTCTTCAACAACAGCTGAGCGATCAGCGGCGAAAGCCGTAACGCGCCCTGTCTGTCACTATGCCCGCAAGCGGAATGTCCCAGCTTGCAACGGGCAGCTTCTCTACTCTCTGAAAATCGTGCGCCAACCCGATCAGTGCAGGCCCCTGGGGTCCCTTGCGCTGCTTGAAGGCGAAGGTGCGGTCGTAGTAGCCGCCGCCCATGCCCATGCGCGCGCCGTCGGCGTCAAAGGCGACCAGTGGCAGCAGCACCAGATCCAGCCCCATCGCCGGGCGCCGGGGCGAGGCGCTGACTTTCGGCTCCAGAATGCGATAGATGTTGCGATGCATCGGCGTATTGCGGGTGTAGGGCACGAACCAGAGCCGGTTGTGACGAATCGGATGCAGCACCGGCAGGTAAGTGCGCTTGCCCTGGCGCCAGCAGAACTCGATCAGCGGTGTCGGGTCGATTTCGCCGTCGTTGGGCAGGTAGAGGGCGATGTCGCGGGCGCGATGAAACATCGGCATGGCGGTCAGCCGGCGCAGAAGTTCGCGCGAGGCCTCGCGTTGCTGGCGTGGGCTCAGGGCGCGACGAAGGCGGCGCATTTGCCGGCGCAGCTGCTGGCGTTGGTCGGTGGAGTTCTGAGACATAAGGATTTCGGAAAGGGCTCCCCGGGATGCCGTTGGCGGTCGTGGCCCTGAACCCGAAGGTTCAAGGTGGCGGCCTTGGCTTGCATCAGGCTTTCCGTTAAACGGACATGCTCACCAGCAATCCAAAAAGGCCTCCGGTGGTGTGCTTATCGGCTCGAGGGACGTGACCGACTGGCGAACACCCCAGGGAGTGATGACCATTATACGCATCTGGTGCCGGATGTCAGGACTTGAAATTTATGACAACCTTGCTAACGATGCTTCCAATTGTTTGATATTTAAGCTGTTATTTTGCGATGAATAATTTTCAGTCGCCAGGTTCGGGTGCCGGGCGCTGGCGGGCCTTCAGCGAACTGTCGATCTTGTTGCCCAGCCGGCGAATCTGACTCTCGATATTCTCGCGGCTGTCCTCGCGGCTCTTGAGCAGCTCGTGGGCGATATTCAGGCCCGCCATCACGGCGATGCGCTCGAGGCCCACGGTCTTGCCATTGCCGCGGATGTCGCGCATTTTCTGGTCGAGGTAGTCCGCCGATGCGATCAGCTCGGCCTCGGCGCCATCGGGACAGGCGATCACGTATTCCTTGTCGAGCAGGCGGATGCTGACCTTCTGTTGCTCGCTCTTGCTCATGCGTTCTGCTCCAGTGCCTTGAGTCGCTGAATCATCGCTTCGACCTTGCTGCGCGTCTGGTCGTTCAGCTGCAGCAGGCGGGCGCGCTCTTCCTTAAGGGCCGCTTCCTGTTGGCGCAGGTGGACATTCTCCTGTTCCAGCCTGTGACAGTGATCGAGCAGCTGGTCGATTTTCCGTTCCAGGGCATCGAAATAGTGGTCGCTCATGCTCGGTCCCGACAAAAGATCAATCCGGCAATATTAACAGCCTTCCAATGGGGGTCAATTGGAGTGGCGATGTAGGAGCCCACTCCGTGGGCGAATCAAGGGTGGCACGATACCCGATTCGCTCGCGGAGCGAGCTCCTACGTCTCTGTTCACAAGCGTTAGAGTTCGCCCCGGCGGGCTGCTAGGATAGCAGACATGCCGAAATATGCCCGCAGCCGCCGCGACGGCGGTCAGCCAATAGTTGAAGAGTGAAAATGTCAGATACCGATAACCCCCTCGATTTCGACGACATCGCGAACCTGCTGGTGGCGGAGGGCGTCGTGGCCACTTCTCCGTCGGAGCTGCATGGCCTGGTCTGCGGCTGCCTGTGTGCGGGCGCCCGGCCCGATGCTGCGGCCTGGCTGCAATTGTTCGCGGACTGGCTCGATATTCCCGCCCTGACCCAGGAGGCGTCGAAGGTCGGGATGCTCGAGCTCTGCAGCAGCACGCTGGCACAGCTGGAGGCAACGGATCTGGGCTTCGAGGCGCTGCTGCCCGACGATGACCAGATGCTGATGCAGCGAGTCACTGCGCTGGGTGGGTGGTGCCAGGGTTTTCTCGGTGGCTTCGGCCAGCACGGCAAACAGACCGATGCCTCCCTGTCCGACGAGGCGCGGGAGGTGCTGGGGGATCTCGGCCAGATCGCGCAGATCAGCGCCGAGGACGATGAAAGCGATGACAACGAGTCTGATCTGATGGAAATCCAGGAGTACGTCCGGATGGCGGCGCTGATGCTGTTCGCCGATTGCAACCGGGCGCCGGATGACGACGGCGCAGCCGAACAACCTCCGGAGGTACTGCACTGATCATGCTGAAAACCCTACCGTCAGAGGAATACGCCGAGCGTCGCCGCCGCCTGATGGCGCAGTTGCCTGAGGGCAGTGTGGCCATAGTGCCCGGCGCCCGCATGATGCCCCGCAACCGCGACGTCGAATACCCGTTTCGCCAGGACAGTGACTTCTACTACCTGACCGGTTTCGACGAGCCGGAGGCGGTGTTGCTGTTGCTGCCGGGCCGGAAAGAAGGCGAGACGCTGATTTTCTGCCAGGACAGGGATCCGGAAATGGAAATCTGG
The DNA here is from genome assembly GCF_014645375.1 of Marinobacterium nitratireducens. Classification (GTDB taxonomy): domain Bacteria; phylum Pseudomonadota; class Gammaproteobacteria; order Pseudomonadales; family Balneatricaceae; genus Marinobacterium_A; species Marinobacterium_A nitratireducens. Next base: position 18,502 of record NZ_BMLT01000014.1, on the reverse strand, counting down.
AACGGTTATCGCGCCGGTCCAGAAGGCGTCGTTGCCCGTTTCGGTGCCGACGAGGCCTATCCTGTCGATGAGATCGACCAGCGCCTGCCGCCGCTGCTGGACGGGCGCCGCCGCATCTGCTTCGGAGTCGGCGCCGATGCCGCCTTCGACGCCCGGGTGCGGGACTGGCTCAATGCGATACGGGCCAGGGCGCGTCAGGGAGCGAAGGCGCCGACGGAGCTGGTGCTGCTGGATCAGTGGCTGCACGAAATGCGGCTGTTCAAGTCGGACAACGAGATCGAACTGATGCGCGCCGCCGGCGACATTTCCGCCAGGGCCCATGTTCGGGCGATGCAGCAGTGCCGTCCGGGCATGACCGAATACCAGCTAGAGGCTGAAATCAGTCATCACTTTGCCATTCACGGTTGCCGCCAGCCCGCCTACGCGTCCATTGTCGGCGGCGGCGCCAACGCCTGCGTGCTGCACTACACCGAGAACCGCGACGAGCTGCGCGCCGGTGATCTGGTTCTGATCGATGCCGGCTGCGAACTCGACTACTACGCCGGCGACATTACCCGTACCTTCCCGGTAGACGGGCGCTTCAGCCCGGAGCAGAAAGCGCTCTACGAACTGGTGCTGAAGACACAGCTGGCCTGCATCGATCTGATAAAACCCGGGGTGCTCTGGAACGAGGTCCACGACCTTTCGGTCAGGCTGCTGACCGAGGGGCTGGTCGAGCTTGGGCTGCTCGAAGGCGAGCCGGAGGAACTGATCGAGCGGGGCGCCTACCGTGACTTCTATATGCATCGTCTCGGTCACTGGCTCGGCATGGACGTGCACGATGTGGGCGACTATCGCGTCGATGGCGAATGGCGGCCGCTGAAGCCGGGCATGGTGATGACGGTGGAGCCGGGGTTGTATGTCTCGCCGCAAAACGAGGCGGTCGAGGCGCGCTGGCGCGGCATCGGTATCCGCATAGAGGATGATGTGCTGGTGACCGACGCCGGTTGTGAAGTGCTGACCGCGGGGGTCCCCAAAACGGTGGCCGAAATCGAGACCCTGATGGCAGACGCACGGCGGGCGTGATGAAAAGCGAATACGACATCGTTATCGTTGGTGGCGGCATGGTCGGCGCCAGCCTGGCCTGTGCGCTGGTGCCGGTCGCCGAATCGCTGGATCTCGACATCGCCATCGTCGAGCCGGTGCCGCTGCGCCGGGACGGCCTTAACTATCAGCCCAGTTATGACGCCCGCTCCACCGCGCTGGCCTATGGCAGCCGCAGCGCCTACGAGCGCATGGGCGTCTGGCAGACGCTGCGCCGGCACCTGACGCCGATCCGTGACATCCATGTCTCGGACCGGGGGCGTTTCGGCGCCACGAGGCTGTCCGCTGCGCAGCAGCGGGTCCCGGCGCTGGGGTACGTGGTCGAGAACCACTGGCTCGGGCAGGTACTGCTCGACAGACTGCAGCAACCGGATGCGAACCGGGTCGACTACCTCTGTCCGGCGGAAGTCGCGGAGGTGCGCCCCGGCGCCGATGGCATGGCGCTGACGCTGAGCCGGGATGGCCGGGTCGAGCAGCTGCGCGCGCAACTGGTGGTGATGGCCGACGGCGGCCGCTCGGAGCTGCGCGAAGCCCTGGGCATCGGTTATCGCTACGAAACCTATGACCAGCATGCGCTGGTGGCCAACGTCAGTCTGGACAGAGCCCATGGGGGCGTTGCCTGGGAGCGCTTTACCGACCAGGGACCGATGGCGCTGTTGCCGCTGGAAGAACAGCAGGGGCAGCACCGGTGCGGCCTGATCTGGACGCTCTCGGACGATGAGGCCGAGCAGCTGCTGGCGGCTGACGACGCGCGCTTTCTGGCCGAGCTGCAGCGCCGTTTCGGCTACCGCGCCGGCCGCTTTGTCCGCGTCGGCGAGCGCCATGGCTACCCGTTGAAGCTGGTGCTGGCCGAGGAGCAGGTGCGGCCGGGACTGGTAGTGCTGGGCAATGCCGCACATGCGCTGCATCCGATAGCGGGCCAGGGGTACAACCTGGCCCTGCGCGGTCTGGTTGCGCTGGCCGACCACCTGATCGACGCCCGGCGTCAGGGACGGAGACTGGGTGATCTGGAGGTGCTGCAGGCCTATCACGAATGGATGCATCGCGACCAGCGACGCACCATCGGCTTCAGTGACCGCACCATGAAACTGTTCTCCAATGCCAGCCCGTTGCAGGCGCTGGGTCGGGATCTGGGATTGCAGCTGCTGGATCTCTGTCCTGCGGCGAAAACGCTGTTCGCGCGCGCCGCCATGGGTCTCGAGAGCCCGGCACCCATGCTCGGCAGCTTTGTTAAAGGAAACGGCTGATGCAGGATTTCGATGCCGATGTGGTGATCGTCGGGGCTGGCATGGTTGGCCTCACCGCGGCGCTGGCGCTGACCGGCAGCGGTTTGCGGATACTGCTGCTGGAAAGCCGGGAGCTGGATCCGGCGACTTTGCCGGCGGCGGTGAAGGCGCAGCAGGGCGAGGGCTTCGACCCGCGGGTCAGTGCCCTGACCGTGGCGTCGCAGCAGATTTTTCGCTCCTTCGGTGCCTGGGACGCGATCGAGGGGCTGCGGCTGTCGCCCTACACCGATATGGATGTCTGGGACGGCGAGGGTACCGGCCATATCCACTTCAGCGCCGCGCAGCTGCACGAACCCTGTCTCGGGCATATCGTCGAGAACCGGGTCATTCTGGCCGGGCTCTGCGATGCCCTGACGCGACGGCCCGATATCGCGCTGCGCACCGGCGTCGAGGTGCTGCAACTGTCCGAGCCCCGCGATTGTGGTGGCGCAACGGGACGTGAGCTCGGCCTGTCCGATGGCACTTGCCTGAAGGCGAGACTGGTGATCGCCGCCGACGGCGCCCTGTCACGCACCCGGCAGCTGGCGGCGCTGCCGACCTGGGAGTGGGACTACGGCCACCACGCCATTGTCACCACGGTCCGCACCGAGCGTGCCAATCAGGCGACTGCCTGGCAGCGGTTTACCGACGATGGGCCGCTGGCCTTTCTGCCTCTGTGCGATGGCGAGGATGCTCATCTCAGCTCCATCGTCTGGTCGACGTCCCCCGAGCATGCCCGCGAGCTGGAAGGGCTCGACGACGACGCTTTCTGTCGGGCGCTCGGGCGCGCCTTCGAGCAGCGCCTGGGCGAGGTTCTGTGGAGCGACCGCCGTCATCGCATTCCGTTGCGGCAGCGTCATGCCCGGCGTTACGTGCAGGAGTCCTTCGCCGCCATCGGCGATGCCGCCCATACCATTCATCCGCTGGCGGGGCAGGGCGTCAATCTCGGCCTGCTCGATGCCGCGGTGCTGGCGGAAGTGCTGCAGCATGCCGCGGCGCGCGACGACGACATCGGTTCGCTGCGCATTCTGCGGCGCTATCAGCGCCGGCGTCAGGGCGACAATCTGCAGATGGCGGCGACCATGGAGGGTTTCAAGCGGCTGTTCGGCTCGCAGCAGCCGCTGCTGGTGCTGGGGCGCAATATCGGCATGAGCCTGTTCGATCATTCAGGGCCACTGAAAAGCCACCTGGTACAGGCCGCGATGGGGCTTGCCGGCGAATTGCCCGAGCGGGCCCGCAGGCCGGTTGCAGATTGACCGGGGCTTGTCCGCGGCAGGCTGAGGCTTTACATTGTTCGCCCGAGTTCCGAGTGCGGTTCCCGGGGCGCTTTTCGGCTGTTGTTCAGCCGGCCAACGGATTGCCGGGCGTTTTTGGCAAAGCGTCTATACTGGTGAAAATCGGCGCTGGAGCCCGCTCCGCATGCGGCGCGATTATCACAACACTGAAGCCTGAAGGGTAGGAAGCGGATATGAGTGACGTCCCAAATGAGCTGAAATATGTCGCCAGCCACGAGTGGATTCGTGTCGAGAGCGACGGTACCGTGACCGTCGGTGTTACCGATCACGCCCAGGATCTGCTGGGGGATGTGGTCTTTGTCGAACTGCCGGGCGCGGGTACCGAGCTGTCGGCCGGGGACGAGGCCGGTGTCGTCGAGTCGGTCAAGGCGGCATCGGATATCTATGCCCCGCTTTCGGGCGAGGTCATCGAGATCAACGAAGACCTGGAAGAGTCGCCGGAGCTGGTCAACAGCGATCCCTATGGCGACGGCTGGTTCTTCAAGCTCAAACTGAGCGACACCTCCGAACTCGACGATCTGCTCGACGCTGACGGCTACGCCGAGCTGTGCGAGGCCGAGTCCTGATCGCAGCCGCATCGGGGCCTTTGATCCTGTCGCTGTCCCGGCCGCTGGCCGGGACAGTCATTTCAATTTCCGGAAAATATTGCTGGCCTTCCTTATGTCCCTGAACCGCTTAATCCTGAAAACCGGAGCCGAGAAGCGCCTGCGTGCCGGACACCTCTGGATCTACAGCAACGAGGTGGACACCGAACGCACACCGCTCAAGGGTTTCGTCGCCGGCGAGCAGGTGCTGGTCGAGTCGGACCGGGGCAAATCCCTCGGTATCGCCTACGTTAACCCCAACACTTTGATCTGCGGCCGTCTGGTCAGCCGCGACAGTGATTATGCGCTCAACCGCTCGTTGCTGGTGCACCGTATCAAGGTGGCGCTGTCATTGCGCGAAATGTGCTTCGCCGATCCCTGCTACCGGCTGGTCTACGGCGAGTCGGACGGCCTGCCGGGTCTGGTCATCGACCGTTTCAACGATGTCTTCGTGGTGCAGATCTCCACCGCCGGAATGGAGGCGGTGATCGACGAGGTGGTCGAGGCGCTCAACAAGGTCTTCCAGATCAAGGCGATCCTGCTGCGCAACGACGGCAAGATGCGCGAAATGGAAGGTCTCGAAACCTATGTCGAACTGGTGCAGGGTGATCTGCCGGAACTGTCGCCGCTGACCGAGAACGGCGTCGATCTGCTGGCGCCATTGCAGCGCGGGCAGAAAACCGGCTGGTTCTACGATCACCGCGCCAACCGCGCGCGCATGCAGCAACTGGTCGCGGGCAAGCGGGTGCTGGATTTGTTCAGCTATGTCGGAGGCTGGGGCGTTCAGGCACTGGCGGCCGGTGCCGATATGGTGAGCTGCGTCGATGCCTCGCACTTTGCGCTCGAAGTGGCGCGGGAAAACGCTCGTATCAACGGCAAGGAAGAGCGCTTCGATCCGCTGCACGGCGATGCTTTCGATATCTGCAAGGCGCTGGTGGCGGAGAAGGAAAAATACGACCTGGTCATCGTCGACCCGCCGGCCTTCATTCAGAAGAAGAAGGATATCCGCAACGGCGAGCGCGCCTATGCCCGCATCAACAATTTCGCCATGCGTCTTTTGAAGAAGGACGGCATTCTGGTGTCGGCATCCTGCTCCATGCATCTGCAGCGCGACCGGCTGATCGATATCATTCGCAGCAACAGCCGCGAGCTCGACCGCAACGCGCAGATTTTCGAACAGGGTCACCAGGGGCAGGATCATCCGCTGCACCCGGCGATTCCGGAAACCGACTACCTCAAGGCCTTTTTTGCGCGGGTGCTGCCCGGCAGTTGATATTTCAGCTGCGCGCCCCTGTTTGAGCGCAAATGCTGCATCAGGATTGCGGGGCGCGCCAGGTTCACAAAACGGGAAACACGAATGCAATATCGCCAGCTCGGACAGAGTGATCTCAATGCCAGCCTGATCTCGCTCGGCACCATGACCTTCGGCAGCCAGAACACCGAAGCCGAGGCGTTCGACCAGCTCGACTATGCCGTCGCGAGCGGCATCAATCTGCTGGATACCGCAGAGATGTATCCGGTACCGACGGACCCGCAGTATCAGGGCGACAGCGAAGCCGTTATCGGGCGCTGGATGAAGGCACGCGGCAATCGCGAGCAGCTGATCGTGGCAACCAAGGTTGCCGGTCCCGGCGAGATGTGCCGTTATATCCGGCCGGATATCGGGCTCGGGCGGCGTGCGATCCAGGAAGCGGTCGACCTGAGCCTGGCCCGGCTGCAGACCGATCGCATCGACCTGTACCAGCTGCACTGGCCGGAGCGCCGGACCAACTACTTTGGCCAGCTGGGGTACCGTCCCGCAGAGGAGGGCAGTGACGGCGTCGCACTGGAAGAAACACTGGCTGCGCTGAAGGGCCAGGTCGATGCCGGCAAGGTGCGCTACGTCGGGCTGTCCAATGAGACCGCCTGGGGCACGATGAAGTGCCTGCAGCTGGCGCAGGATCTCGGCTTGCCGCGGGTGGTGACGGTGCAGAATCCCTACAGCCTGCTCAATCGCAGCCTGGAGGTCGGGCTTGCCGAGGTGATGCTGCGCGAGCGGGTCGATCTGCTGGCCTATTCGCCGCTCGCCTTCGGCACCCTGTCGGGCAAGTACCTCGACGGTGCGCGACCCGACGGCTCGCGTCTGGCGCTCTATCCCCAGTATCAGCGTTACCTGACCGAGCAGGGTCAGGCGGCGACCGCCGAATACGTGGCCCTGGCGCGGGAGGCCGGGCTGGATCCGGCGCAGATGGCGCTCGCCTATGTCAACAGCCGGCCGTTCCTCGGCAGCAACATCATCGGTGCCTCGACGATGGCGCAGCTGCGCAGCAACATCGCCTCGGCCGATCTTGAGTTAAGCGGCGATGTGCTCGAGCGGATCGAGGAAATCCACACTCGCTTTACCTATCCCTGCCCGTAGGGTGCTGCTGAATGGAATGAAGCGCACCGTGCAGCGCCGATATCGGTGCTGCGGTGTGCTCCGCTTACCGGCACCCTACTGTCACCTGTCACCTGTCACCTGTCACCTGTCACCTGTCACCTGTCACCCGTTCCGGAGCCGCCGCGCCCTGGCTGAAGCCCGTCACTCAAGCAGACTGATCACCGGCCAGCCCCGCGCGCCGGCGAAGCTCCTCAGGGTCTCGTCCGGGTCCACCGCCACCGGGTGATCCACCCGTTCCAGCAGCGGCAGATCGTTGTGGGAGTCGCTGTAAAAGTGGCTGCCGGCGAGACTATGACCGGTTTCCTGCAACCAGTCATCCAGGCGCTCCACCTTGCCTTCGCGAAAGCAGGGCGTGCCTTCGACACGGCCGGTGTAGTGTCCGTCCCGCATTTCCGGGTCGGTTGCCAGCAGTAAGTCTACGTCGAGCCTGGCGGCAATCGGCGCAGTGATGAAGCGATTGGTCGCGGTGATGATCAGCAGCTGGTCTCCACGGCGGCGGTGCTCCGCCAGAAGGCGCCGGGCGCCGGGCTTGATCATGGGGATCACCTTCTTCTGCATGAAGTCCGCATGCCAATCCGCCAGCTGCGCCGGGGTGTGGCGTGCCAGTGGCGCCAGCGCGAACTCGAGGTAGGCCGCCATATCCAGCGTACCGGCCTGGTACTGAGCGAAAAAGCGGTCGTTGTCTGCACGGTACCGGGAGGCATCGACCAGGCCTCGCTCGCAGAGAAACTGTCCCCAGGCGTGGTCGCTGTCGCCGTCGAGCAGGGTGTGGTCGAGGTCGAAGATGGCAAGGCTCAATTGGGCGTCCTCATGATCCGGAAATAGCGGAAATTGGCGATCCGCGGGCGCGGGTCGGCACCCGTTTGCGCTGCGTTAACGCAGCATTGGCGCGGAGTTTGCGGATCAGGCGAAGTGTGGAACAATAGCAGCAAACAGTATCAGGATAACAACAGTGATTGATTCAGATGGGTTCAGACCGAATGTCGGTATCATTCTGGCGAACTCGCTGGGTCAGGTCCTTTGGGCCAAACGCATAGGGCAGGATGCCTGGCAGTTCCCGCAAGGCGGTATTCAGGACGACGAATCCCCCGAGGAGGCGATGTACCGGGAGCTGTTCGAAGAGGTCGGCCTCTCTGCCAGCGATGTCGAGATTGTCGGGGTGACCCGCGGCTGGCTTCGCTATCGTTTACCCAAGCGAATGATTCGGCGCAATTCCCATCCGGTCTGTGTCGGCCAGAAGCAGAAGTGGTACCTGCTGCGCATGCTCAGTGCCGACCAGGCGGTATCGATCGACCACAGCCACTCACCGGAGTTTGACGGCTGGCGTTGGGTCAGCTACTGGTATCCGTTGGGTCAGGTTGTCTCGTTCAAGCGCGAGGTGTACCGCAAGGCCATGAAGGAGCTTTCGCCCAAACTGGCGCGAGTGGTCGCCCGCCTTCGGGAGGGCTAAAGAAACCTGCGAACAAGTCTTTTTTGGCCTGTTGGCAGGTTTCCTGGGTTATCGCGCGACTTCATCAGGGACGATGAGCCGCCCCGGCGAGCACCGCAATCCGGGGCGGGAAGACTATAACAACGACAGGGGTGGGAGATGCTCGAAACACTGCGCAAGATAGTTCAGGAGGTCAGCGCCGCGCCGGATCTGGATACGGTGCTGGATCTCATCGTGCGCAGGATTCAGCGTGCCATGCGCACGCAGATGTGTTCTGTCTACCTGTTCGACGCCAAGAAACAGCGCTACACCCTGATGGCGACCCAGGGTCTCAACAAAGAATCGGTGCGCATGGTCAGTCTGTCGCCCTCCGAGGGGATCGTCGGCCTGGTCGGTGCCCGGGCCGAGCCGATCAATCTCGAGGACGCCGCCAGCCATCCCGCTTTCATTTATCTTCAGGGCACCGGGGAGGAGCGCTTTCACTCCTTTCTCGGCGTACCGATCATCCATCAGCGCGACGTGCTCGGCGTGCTGGTGGTGCAGCAAAAGGAGCGTCGCCGTTTTGACGAAAACGAGGAGGCCTTCCTCGTCACGGTCTCGGCACAGCTGGCGGGCGTGATTGCCCACGCCGAGGCAACGGGCTCCATCCATGCCATCAGCGGAAACCACGAACGGGTGGCGGAAAGCCGTTTCGAAGGGGTGCCGGCGGCCTCTGGCGTTGCCATCGGGACCGGTGTGGTGAAGGCGCCCCCTGCCGACCTGAATGCGGTGCCGGATCGGGTGGCGACCGATATCGATGCCGAAATCGCCCAGTTCAACCGGGCGCTGGCGGCGGTGCGGCGCGATATCCGCGTAGTCGGTCGCAGTCTCGCCAAGCGACTGCGTCACGAAGAACAGGAGCTGTTCGATGTCTACCTGCGCATGCTGGACGACAACGCCCTGGCCGGCGAGGTGGTCGAGCGCATTCGCCGCGGCAGCTGGGCGCAGGGCGCGCTGCGCGATGTGGTGAAGGCGCATGTTCGCGAGTTCAACGCCATGGACGACCCTTACCTGCGTGAGCGCGCGACCGATATCAGGGATCTCGGTCGCCGCGTGCTGGCCTATATGCAGGAGGCCTCGCCGTCCCAGATCGAGTATCCCGACAGCACCATCCTGGTGGCCGACGAGCTGACGCCGGCGATGCTCGGCGAGGTGCCGACCGACAAGCTGGCGGGTCTGGTGTCGGTGCACGGTGCCGGCAACTCCCATGCCGCCATCCTGGCGCGCTCGATGGGCATACCGACGGTTATGGGGGTGGTGGACCTGCCCTATACCCAGCTCGACGGGCGAACCCTGATTCTGGACGGCTATTCGGGGCGGGTCTTCGTCAACCCGAGCGACGAGGTCGCTACGGCCTACGAAGAGATCGTGCGCGAGGACCGCGAAGTCGCGGCGGGGCTCGAACAGCTGCGGGACAAGCCGGCGGAAACCACCGACGGCTTCCGCATGCCGCTATGGGTCAACACCGGCCTGATCGCCGACGTCGAGCGCTCGCTCGAGCGCGGCGCCGAGGGAATTGGCCTGTATCGCACCGAAATTCCCTTCATGGTCAAGGACTTCTTTCCCAGCGAACAGGAACAGACCCAGACCTATCGCGAGCAGCTGGAGGCCTTCGCGCCACGTCCGGTGACGATGCGCACGCTCGACATCGGCGGCGACAAGGCGCTGCCGTACTTCCCGATTTCGGAGGAAAACCCTTTCCTCGGCTGGCGGGGTATCCGCGTGACGCTGGACCATCCGGAAATTTTCCTGGTGCAGGTAAGGGCCATGCTGCGCGCTGCCGAAGGTCTGGACAACCTGCGCATCATGCTGCCGATGGTGACCAGCGTGCACGAGGTGGACGAAGCCAACCGCATGATCGATCGCGCGGTGCGCGAGCTGCGCGAGGAGGGACTGATCACCGACCGTCCGCCGGTGGGTGTGATGGTCGAGGTTCCGGCAGCGGTATATCAGGTCCGTCGCTTCGCCCGTCGTGTCGATTTCATATCGGTGGGGTCCAATGACCTGACCCAGTATCTGCTGGCGGTGGATCGCAACAATCCCCGCGTCGCCGGTCTGTACGCGCCGTACCACCCGTCGGTGCTGCGCGCGCTCGAGTACATCGCCAAGGAAGCGCACAAGGAAAGCGTGCCGGTTTCCATCTGCGGCGAGATGGCCGCCGACCCCGGCGGAGCCATCCTGCTGATGGCGATGGGCTACGACGTGCTGTCGATGAACGCCACCAACCTGCCCAAGGTGAAGTCGGCGATCCGGGGCATCAGCTATGCCCGCGCCGGCGAGCTGCTGGACCGTATCCACCGCATGGACGATGCCGAGGACATTCACATGCTGCTGCGCAACACGCTGCAGGAGCTGGGGCTTGGCCAGCTGACCCGGCCGGTGATTCCGGACTAGGTTGGTTGGTGGTGCGGCATTAAGCGTAAAGCTGCAACTCAGCTTGGCCGGTGTCGTGACTGGAGGATGGGTAGAGCGCTGCTCCGGTACGGACATGACCGGTCCCCATACCGTCCGGGCATCGCGAAACCCGTCAAATCGATCGCAGTACAGATCGATTGGCTTCAGCCGGCAGGGAACAGAAAAGGCAGATGCAGATGCAGGAGCTCTCTCCGCAAGCGAATCGAAGGTTGGCAGCGTGCTGAAAGGCTGTTCGCCCACAGAGTGGGCTCCTACGCTTGGTGTGGGAGCGGCGCCCCGCCGCGAATTCCGGCAGGGTGCCGGGCCATTCGCCGCGAGGCGCGGCTCCTACGCATCGTGCCACCCGTCACCCGTCACGCCTGTCCCCCGATCACCGGCATCCTGAAGCGATAATCCCGGATATCCGTCGGGCCCTCGGCATCGAAGCTCTGCTCGTAGAAGCGGGTATTGCCCTCGTGATCCTGCATGATCACGGAGGTTGCGCGGGTGCCGTATTCCGGTAGCTGGATAAAACAGGACGAGAGCGCCCGTTCCTTTTCGAGCCCGATGCCGGTATCGGGCAGCAGGTCGTCCCCGGGGCGCTGGCGGTCGGCGAGAATGGCGGCCAGCTCGGACGCTTCCAGGTCCTGCGAGGTCAGCAGCTGTGTCAGCGCCTGGCGGGCGCGCAGGAGCTTGGGCCAGGGCGAGTCCAGCAGCGCGTTGCTCAGTCCATAGACACCGGGCCCGAGTTGCTGTGCCGCGCGGCCCCGGTTCGACAGGTAGCAGAGCCCGCTGGCGTCACCCAGCAGCAGGTTGAAGCCGGCGAAGCGGTTGCTCTTTGCGGCGAGCGCTGCGGCGCAGGCGGAGGCCGGTTCCTGGCCAAGCAGGTAGTCGCGCGTCAGGTACCCGCGCGAGCGCAATCCGGTCTCCTGGCTGCGGCCGTCGCGATAGTTGGTCACGGCCGCGAGACGGCCGCTTCGGTGCAGGCCCAGCCAGGTGCCTCCCTGTTCCAGGTCACGTCCGGCCAGCAGTCCGGGTTCTTCGTCCCAGGCCGAGAGGGCGCTTGCCGGGCGTCGGTAGAACTCGTCGCGATTGGCGACCAGGATCAGGTTGTAGCGGGGATGACGGCGGTAGGCAAAGGCGATCAGGCACATGGGCGGTCGAATCTGTTCTCAGGTTGTGCTGCGGGGTCAAAGGCGCAGGCTAATCGGGTATCATGAATCCGGCCTGCGAAATGGGCTGCTGCCGGTTGCATAACAGCGGCAAACGCAGGCGCATGTGCGCAGAAGTGCCGGTTTCTGGCGGGGCGCTGGCCTTTTCGGTGTTGAACCTCCCCGCTTCATGTTTGGGCGCTCGGGTCGATACAGCGCCTTGACTCTACCACGACAGCTACAGGGACGTCCCTCCATGCTTTTGACACTGTTGATGTATCTGCTTCTGGGGGCCGCTGCCGGCGTAACCGCGGGCCTGTTCGGTATCGGCGGCGGACTGCTGATCGTGCCGGTGCTGGTCTTCTCCTTCGGCCTGCAGGGCGTCTCGCCACAGGTGCTGACCCATGCCGCGGTAGCCACCTCGCTTGCCACTATCGTCGTTACATCGATCAGTTCCATCCTGGCCCACCACAAGCGCGGCGCGGTGCGCTGGAAGCTGTTCCGGCCGCTGGCGCTGGGCATCCTGGTCGGCGCCTATTTCGGCGTCCGGACGGCCGGGCGGCTCGAAGGCGAGATGCTGCAGTTGCTGATCGGCTGTTTCGCGCTGGCGGTGGCATTGCAGCTGGCTCTGGGGCTGAAACCGTCGCAGAGCACCGGGCAGGAGCCGTCTGCCGCGAGCCTGGGGGCGGCCGGTGGCGTGATTGGTTGGGCATCGGCGCTGTTCGGTATCGGCGGCGGTACCCTGACGGTGCCCTATCTGAGCTGGCGTCATGTACGCATCCAGGAGGCGATCGCGACCTCGTCGGCCTGTGGGCTGCCGATTGCCCTGATGGGGGCCTGTACCAATATCTACGAGGGGTGGGGGCACGAGGGACTGCCCGAATGGAGCCTGGGTTACGTCTACCTGCCGGCCTTTTTCGGCATAGTACTGACCAGCCCGTTCTTCGCCCGCCTCGGCGCGCACTGGGCCCACAGTCTGCCGGCGTCGCTGCTGCGGCGTGTCTTCGCGGCGTTCCTGGCGCTGGTGGGTTTGCGCTTCATTATCGGGAACCTCATGTGAATCCGCGAGTCTCTCGCCTGTCCTTCGTCCGCACAACCGTTATGAGCAAGGAGTTTTCCGATGTGGGTGCATGATATCGATCCGGTGGCGCTGGATCTGGGATTCATCCAGGTGCACTGGTACGGCCTGATGTACCTGGTGGGCTTTGCTGCCGCCTGGTGGCTCGGCACCTGGCGCGCCAACCGGCCGGGCTCGGGCTGGACCGCACAGCAGGTTTCGGACCTGATCTTCTGGGGCGCAGTCGGTGTGATCATCGGTGGACGGGCCGGTTATGTGCTGTTCTATCACTTCGACTACTTTGTGCAGAAACCGCTGTGGCTGTTCCATATCTGGGAAGGCGGCATGTCATTCCACGGTGGCCTGATCGGGGTGCTGGTGGTGCTCTGGATCTTCGGTCGACACTACCGCAAGAGCTTCTTCGAAATGGGGGACTTCGCCGCGCCATTGATCCCAATCGGCCTCGGTGCCGGGCGGGTCGGCAACTTCATCGGCGGCGAGCTCTGGGGGCGCGCCACCGATCTGCCCTGGGGCGTGGTTTTCCCGCGCGCCGGCGACGGCGTTCCCCGTCACCCGTCGCAGCTCTACGAATTCGTGCTCGAAGGGCTGGTGCTGTTTCTGGTGCTCTGGTGGTATTCGTCGAAGCCGCGGCCGCGTATGGCGGTCTCAGGCCTCTTTTTGCTGCTGTATGGCAGTTTCCGCTTTCTGGTCGAGCTGGTCCGCGAGCCGGACGCCCATCTCGGCTTCATTGCCTTCGACTGGCTGTCGATGGGGCAGGTGCTGTCGCTGCCGATGATCCTTGCCGGCGCGCTGCTTATCGCTCTGGCTTATCGCCGTGGCGGGGTGGTGGCGTAGGGTGCTGGTAAACGAAGTGAACCGCACCGTTGAACCGGTGCGGTTCGCAGGCTCACCGACACCCTACAGGTTCGAGAAGTTCGGTTGATACTCAGCGGGCGACAAGACGGAGCCGGGCGCATAAAATAGCCCCTGACCGAGACCTTCAAGCGGAGTAGAGATGCAACAGTACCTGGATCTGATGCGCGATATCATCGCCAATGGTACCGACAAGGGGGATCGCACCGGTACCGGTACGCGCTCGGTGTTCGGGCGTCAGCTGCGCTTCGATCTGGCGGCGGGATTTCCGCTGCTGACCACCAAAAAAGTACATGTCCGGTCGGTGGTGTACGAACTGCTCTGGTTTCTCAGCGGCAGTACCGACAACCGCTGGCTGCAGCAGCATGGTGTCAGCATCTGGGACGAATGGGCGCTGGAGAACGGTGACCTGGGGCCCGTTTATGGCAAGCAATGGCGTTCCTGGGCCTGTCCGGATGGTCGCACGGTCGACCAGATCGCCGATCTGGTCGAACAGATCCGGCGCAACCCGAATTCGCGGCGGCTGATCGTCAGCGGCTGGAATCCGGCGGATCTGCCGGACGAGTCCGTCAGCCCTCAGGAAAACGTACGCAACGGCAAGGCCGCGCTGCCACCCTGCCATACGCTGTTCCAGTTTTACGTCGCCGACGGCAGGCTCAGCTGTCAGCTGTACCAGCGCAGCGCCGATTATTTCCTCGGCGTGCCGTTCAATATCGCCTCCTATTCACTGCTGACCCATATGCTGGCGCAGCAGTGTGATCTGGAGGTTGGCGATTTCGTCCATACTTTCGGTGACGTACACTTGTATCAGAACCATCTGAACGACCCGGCCATCGTCGAGGAGCAGCTATCGCGCTCGCCGCGGGAGTTGCCGCGCCTGCGTATCCTGCGCCGGCCCGAGTCGCTGTTCGACTATCGTTTCGAGGACTTCGAGTTCGCCGGTTACGATCCGTTGCCCGGCATCAAGGCGCCAGTGGCGGTGTAGGGGAGGGAGTGATGAGACTGGCGATTATCGTTGCCCAGGCGCAGAACACTGCTCGTATAAAGGGCATAGGCATCGACAACAAGCTGCCCTGGTACCTGCCGGGCGACCTCAGGTATTTCGAAGAAGCGGCGATGGGCAAGTCCGTACTGTCAAAGGAGCGTAAATGAGACTGGCGATCATTGTTGCCCAGGCGCAGAACAGGGTCATCGGCATCGACAACAAGCTGCCCTGGTATCTACCGGGTGACCTCAAGTACTTCAAGCAGGTGACGATGGGGAAACCCGTCGTCATGGGGCGCAAGACCTTCGAGTCAATCGGCCGTGCACTGCCCGGGCGTGCCAATATAGTGGTGACGCGGGATGCGGACTGGCATCATGAGGGCGTACAGGTGGCGCCTTCGCTGGACCAGGCGCTGGAGCTGGCCGAGGCGCATTGCGAAATCGGCGGCTGCGAAGAAGCCATGGTGATCGGCGGTTCCCAGGTCTACGAGCAGGCCTTGCCCCGGGCCGGGCGTCTGTATCTCACCCAGGTGCATGCGGCCGTGGACGGAGACGCCCGCTTCCCGGCCATCGTCGCAACGGAGTGGCGCGAGGTTGCGCGGCAGGACTTCAGCGCCGAAGGCCCCAACCCCTATGATTACAGTTTTGTCGTCTACGACCGGGTTGCGTGACGGCGCTGGCGGCCCGATCGGAACGGGCCGGATTGATTTACCCGCCCGCTGCGCCGGGCGGGTCGAACGCAATAAAGGACTTGCTCTATGACGATCCGATCGTTGTTGTCCATTCTGGCTGACGGCCAGTTCCACTCCGGCCAGGAGCTGGGAGCCGAGCTGAAGGTCAGTCGTAGTGCGATCTGGAAGCAGATGCGGAAGCTCGAGGATTTCGGAATCGAAATCTACAGCGTCAAGGGGCGGGGCTATCGCCTGCCGGGCGGGCTGGATCTGCTCGATGAGGAGCGTTTTCGTCAGGAGCTCGACGACGTCGTAGGCACGCAGCTGAGCGGGCAGTGCTTCGAGCTGTCGATACCGTCCACCAATATGCTGGCGATGCAGCAGCTGCATCAGAACGGCGGCCACGGCCGGCTCTACGTTGCGGAACAGCAGACGGCAGGGCGGGGGCGCCGCGGCCGTCACTGGGTCAGCCCGTTCGCGCGCAATCTGTATTTTTCGCTGGTCTGGCGCTTCCCGCAGGGGGCTGCGTCCCTCGAAGGGCTCAGTCTTGCGGTGGGGCTCGGGCTGGTGCGGGGGCTCAGACGTCTCGGGCTCGAAGGCGCCGAGCTCAAGTGGCCGAACGATCTTCTATGGCAGGGGCGCAAGCTGGCCGGCATTCTGCTTGAAATGAACGGCGAAGCGTCGGGCGACTGTCAGGTCGTCTCCGGTGTGGGCCTCAATATTGCTATGCCCGACGAGCTGGCGGCCGATATCGGTCAGCCCTGGGTCGACCTGCGCCAGATCTGCGGACAGACGCCGTCGCGTACCGAGGTACTGGCGGCGCTGGTCAACGAGCTGGTGCCGGTGATGGAGGCTTTCTCCCGCGATGGTTTCGAGCCGTTCCGCGACGAATGGCATGCGCTCGATGCCTACCGCGATCAGCGCGTCTCCCTCAGCTTCGGGCTCAATGCGGTCGAGGGCGTCTGTCGCGGAGTCTCGGAAAGCGGCGCTCTGATGCTGGAAACCGCCAGCGGCGTCGAAAGCTTCCATGGTGGCGAGGTCAGTCTCAGGCGGCTGTCATGATCCTCGATATCGATGTCGGCAATACCTTTCTCAAATGGCGCTGCAGCGGTGAAGGTCCGCCCACGAGGGGGCGGCTGCTGACCGAGCGACTGCATGACGGCATGCCCGAGTCCTTGCCCGATCAGGTGCAGCGGGTGCGGGTCGCCAGCGTGGCAGGACCCGTGGTGGCGGCGCTGATTACCGGCTATTGCCAGGCGCGCTGGGGTCTGAAGCCCGAGTTCGCCCGCAGCAGCCACCAGGCGGCCGGGGTGATCAACAGCTACGCTGACCCGTCGCGCATGGGGGTCGATCGCTGGCTGGCGATGCTGGCCGGGTTCAACCTCGGCGCGGGCGCCTGCTGCGTTGTCGACTGCGGCAGCGCCATTACTATCGACTTTGTCACCGCAGACGGGCGCCACGACGGGGGCTATATCGTGCCCGGGCTGCGCCTGATGGCGAAAAGCCTGCTGGCCAACACCGCCGAGGTGGTGGCCGAGCGCGAAATAGCCCACTTTGATCTCGCTCCCGGACGCGATACCGCCTCCGCCGTGTTTCACGGTGTCAACTTTGTCTTCGATGCTATCCAGCGCCAGCTCATCGAGCGTCTGGACCGTGACGGCGGTGAGTTCCGGCTGCTGATTACCGGCGGCGATGGCGAACTGTTCCAGCGCTTGGCGGGTCGTGGTGAATACCGGCCCGAGCTCGTAATGGACGGTCTGGAGTGGGCGCTGTAGTCCGAATACTTCATGAAGACGGGCCGGGCGATAAGTCGGCCTGGCTGTAAGGTGATATGGTTTGTATGGAACAAGACATAGACAAGTCCCTATTTGGTTTTACGTCCGAGCTGGCGTCGAATCTTGCACGATCGACCTGGAACCGTAGGCCCCGCTACGCGCCTGCGGTCGATAGTGCAACCTTTCTAGCCAGCTTGGCCCTAAATTCCAAATCCCTCATGAAGTATCCGGGCTGATGCTGCGCTGGTTGTTTCTGCTGCTGTTGCTGGCGAATGCGGTGGTGCTGCTCTGGGCTGCGATGATGCGGCCGGATCAGTCGCGGGAGCCGTTGCCGCCGCCTGCGGATGCCGGGCGCGAGTTGCGGCTTCTGTCGGAGGTATCATCCGGAGCGCTGACGCTGCGTCCGGTGCAGCCGCAGGCGGCGCCCTCCAATCTCTGTCTGGTTTACGAGGGCTTTGCCGACCGTCTGGCCGCCGATCAGGCGGCGGTGCTGATGCGCAGCAATGGCCTGGATCCGCAGGTGGAGGTCGAGACCGAAATGCTGCCCGACGGTTTCGAACTGGTGCTGGATCTGCCGGCGTCATCCGCCGAGCGGCTGGCGTTGATCGAGCGGCTGGACGGGCTGGGGATTGTACCCGAGGGGCGTCCGGACGATGGCGTGCTGAAATTGGGGCGTTTCACCGGCGAAGGCGGTGCCGGGGACGAGCTCGAGCGCTTCGGCGAAGCCGGTCTGGCTCCCCAGCTGCGCCCTCTGGAGCGGCCCAGGGAGCGCTTCCGGCTGCTGATTCCCGCTGCAACTGATCGAGAATTGTTCAACAAAATCAACCGTGTGCTCGAAAATACCCAGCCCGAAATAAAAATTGAGAAAAAAGTTTGCGAAGGGGTTGCAAGCCCCCGGGGCGATCAGTAATATACGCCCCACTTCGACGCTGAGCCGCTCGCTGAGCCGGTATAGCTCAGCTGGTAGAGCAACTGACTTGTAATCAGTAGGTCCGGGGTTCGACTCCTCGTGCCGGCACCAGGTTAAGCGACGAAGTGACATTGTTGGTGAGGTTCCCGAGTGGCCAAAGGGATCAGACTGTAAATCTGACGCGCGAGCTTCGGTGGTTCGAATCCACCCCTCACCACCATCTTCTCTCCGGTTTTCGGCGAGAAAGCTAAAGTAGGCGGGTATGGTATAGTGGCTATTACCTCAGCCTTCCAAGCTGAAGAGGCGGGTTCGATTCCCGCTACCCGCTCCAGCTTTAGTGTTATGCTCATGTAGCTCAGGGGTAGAGCACACCCTTGGTAAGGGTGAGGTCGGCGGTTCAAATCCGCCCATGAGCTCCAATTCAGAAGAAGGGTAGATATAGAAATATGTCTACCCTTTTTCGTATTTGTCGGTTCGAAAATTCATTTACCTTTTTCAGGGATATAGCTGGTGGCTAAGCAATCATTTGAACGTAGCAAACCGCACGTTAACGTCGGCACCATCGGTCACGTT
>NZ_BMLT01000013.1:27110-137666 GCF_014645375.1 Marinobacterium nitratireducens | reverse complement strand
GAGCATCTCCGGGTTCTGCGCCGGATACAGGAAGCTGATCAGGGTCTGGCCCTTGCCCATCAGCTCGACGCCATAGAAGCCGAGCTCCGGGTGCGGGCTCGGCGGGCGCACCTTCATCACGATGTCGGACGAGTGCCACAGCTCTTTCGGGTCCTCGACGACCTCGACGCCAGCGGCGCGGTACTGATCATCATCGAAGCTGGCCTCCAGGCCAGCACCGGATTCGATGGCGAGACTGAAGCCAAGCTTCTGCAGCTGGGTCGCCACCTCGGGCGTCAGCGCTACGCGCTTTTCGCCCTCGTCGATCTCCTTCGGGACGCCTATTCGCATCTTTTTGTTCTCCGAATTACAAGGGGTATTGATTCCGGCTTGCGTCGTCTCCTGCCGCAAGTGTCGGCAATCTAGCAGCTCGGACCATTTAACACAACATGTGTTATTATTTATGTTCCTTCTTGACCGAGTCGCGAGATACCCATGCACAAGCCCGGATCCGATAACATCAATGCCTTGCGCCGCGCTGGCGCGTGCAGCCAATTGACAATAGCCAGCGGTCGCGGCCGTCCAATAGGCGACCATGAAACGAAACGAGCAAGGCTGCTGTCGGCTGCCATAACCGTGCTGGCGCAGGAGGGTCATGTCGGCGCCTCGTTACGGAAGGTGGCGAAGCGCGCGGGGTGCACGACGGGAACCGTGACTTACTACTTCCGGAACAAGGAAGCGATGATCACGGCGATCGCTAAACGGCTGTTCGAGGAAATCGAGAAGCCACTGGAGGCAGGCCTGGAACCTGTCGACATCCGGGCCATCATCAACAGGTGCCTGAACTGGACCAGCAGCAACGATTCGGTCTCCTGGCTGGTACCCTTCCAACTGCTGGACTACGCTAGGCACGAACCCGTGTTTGCCGCCTATGTCCGAGAGCGGTACGGGCGGATTCGGGAACTTTTCACGTCCATTCTGACGCGGGCGCAGGCCCAGGGGCGGGTTCGCAACGACATACCCGCCGAGCTGCTCGCGGAGCAGCTCGGCGCGATCAGCGACGGCTGGATGATGATGTTTCCGATCGAGCCCGAAAGATTCCAGCCGACACGCATTCGCGCGTTGCTGGACGCCGCCATGGCCCTGATCGAGCCGCCATCGTCCAACAAGCCTGAAACGGGCGCCTCAGGGGAGTGACATCCCAAAATCTCGATATCACCTATCTCCCGCAGGAGCGACGCCTCGGTGCGAATGGTCTAGAGTTGTTCGCCGCGAGATGCGGCTCCTACAGGCGCTCGGAAGATCAGGGCGTAGAACACCGGCAGCACCACCATGGTGAGGACGGTCGCGAACAGCAGGCCGCCTATAATGGTGATCGCCATCGAAACGAAGAAGGCATCGAACACCAGTGGTATCATGCCCAGCCCGGTCGTCAGCGCCGCCATCGCCACAGGCCGCAGCCGGCTCGCTCCGGAGTCTAGGATCGCAGCGACCAGATCCTTGCCATTGCCGAGTTCGAGGTTGATCTCGTCGATCAGCACGATAGCGTTCTTGATCAGCATTCCGATCAGGCTCAGGAAGCCAAGCAGCGCCATGAAGCCGAACGGCTGGCCGGTGGCCAGCAGGCCCGCGGTCACGCCGATCACCGCCAGCGGAACACACAGCCAGATCACCAGCGGCTGACGCAATGAATTGAACATCATGACCGTGATCAGAATCATCGCGAAAATGAAGGCCGGAATGGTTGCCGCAAGACTGCCCTGGGCTTTACCGGAGTCTTCGTACTCGCCCCCCCACTCGAGCGTATAGCCCGGCGGCAACGGCAACGCCTCGACCCTTGGACGCAGACGCGCGAACAACTCACTGGCGGTGCCCTTGGCGGGGTCCGCAAAAACAGTGATCGTACGCTTGCGATCGCGACGCTGGACGATCTCGTCCTCGAACCGGGTATCGAACGATTGCACGACCTGGCGCAACGGGATCATCTGCTCGGCAACCGGACTCCACACCTGCAAATTCCCGAGGCTGTCGATACTATTACGCGACGCTTCGTCGGCCCGCACGACGATCGGCAGCAGAAGGTCGCCTTCACGATAAATCCCTGCCGTCACGCCCTGGAAGCCTTCCCTGATCGCCTCGGCAACCATCGGGCGGGTGATGCCGTTGACATTGGCCTGCTCCTCCGCCAACGTCGCCCGCACCACTTTCACCCGCTGTCTCCAATCGGTACGAATCGATTTGGCGCTGCTGTCGCTGCGATAGATCGCCTGCACCTCGTCGGCGAGCCGCCGCAGTTCATTCGGATCGGGTCCGCTCAACCGGGCCTGAATCTTCCCGGCTGTTCCGGTCCCGAGCTCGAACGGCGAAGCATAGACGAGCGCATCCGGAAACCGTTCGGTGATTTCGGCCTCGACCGCCGGCATCAGACCGGCAATATCCCGGTAATCATCCACACTCACCAGGAACTGCGCATAGCTGCTGTTGGGCTGCTCCGGCTGATAGGTCAACAGGAAGCGCAGCCCTCCCTGACCGATCGTGGTCGCGACCTGGCTGACTCCGTCCTGCCGCAGGAGTAATTGCTCCACTTTTTCGGCATCCCGGCGGGTGACGTCAAGATGAGTGCCCTGCGGCAGCCAGAGATCCACCATGAACTGCGGGCGTGTCGAACTCGGGAAGAAGCTCTGCTCCACCAACGTGAAACCCCATACCGCTACCGCGAACACCGCGGTAACCGTGGCCGTACTCAGGTAACGGTGGCGAATGCAGGCACGCAGCACCTGCTTGTAGCGACGATAAAAACCACCACTGAAGGGATCCGCATCCGACTCGCCAACCGGCGGGGATTTCAGGAACATAACGCACAGCAGCGGCGTCACGGTCACCGCCGTTACCCAGCTAAGCAGCAGGGATACCGCCACGACCTGAAACAGCGATCGGCAATACTCGCCGGTTGCATCACTCGAGGTGCCGATTGCGGCAAACGCGAGTATCGCGATCAGGGTCGCCCCCAGCAACGGCCAGGCCGACTGCTGGACAACGCCGCAGGCCGCCTGCTCGGCACTTTCGCCTTTTCGCATGCGGATCAAGACGCCGTCGACCACGACGATAGCGTTATCGACCAGCATACCCAGCGCGATGATCAGGGCGCCCAGCGATATCCGCTCGAGCGCGACGCCCATCGGATCCAGGAACAGAAACGACCCTATGATGGTCAGCACCAGCACGAAGCCGATCAACAACCCGCTGCGCAGCCCCATGAACAGCAGCAGCACGGCCACCACGATGGCAACGGCTTCCAGCAGGCTGTCGACGAACCCCGATATTGCCGTGGTAACCGCTTCCGACTGCAGTGATACGATGCCGAATTCCATGCCGACAGGGCGCCGACCCTCGAGCTCCGCCATTCGCGCCTGCAAGGCTTCGCCCATCCTGACGACGTTGCCGCCGGATACGGTGGAAATGCCAACGCCAATACCGGCCCGGCCGTCGAAGCGCATCTCGGCTTCCGGTGGATCGACGTAACCG
Source organism: Marinobacterium nitratireducens (assembly GCF_014645375.1). GTDB lineage: Bacteria > Pseudomonadota > Gammaproteobacteria > Pseudomonadales > Balneatricaceae > Marinobacterium_A > Marinobacterium_A nitratireducens. Next base: position 134,162 of record NZ_BMLT01000013.1, on the reverse strand, counting down.
CGCCGTACATTGGCGAGATCGCGCAGATAGAACTGCCGGCCGTCGTCACCACGTATCAGCAGCGATTCGAAGTCTGCAACCGACGCCAGTCCGCCCGACGGGGCCAGGGTGACGAACGCCGACCCCACACGGGCGCGGCCTGCATCCGCTACCACGCCTTTTTGTCTCAGCTCATCGATGATAAGGGATGAGGGGATACCGAGTTGCGACATCCGGTCACGGTTGAACTCGACATAAATCGCTTCTTTCCGTTCGCCGAACGTGGTGATCTTGCCGACGTCCTTCACCAACAACAGCTCGCGACGCAGGAAATCCACGTAATCCTTGATCTCCGCGTAGCTGTAGCCATCACCGGTGACCACGACGAAGACACTGTAGACATCGCCATAATCATCGATGACGATCGAAGGCCCGGCGCCGGGCGGCAGATCCTGCTGCGCATCTGCGACCTTTCGGCGCACCTCGTCCCAGACCTGGGGTAGCGTATCGCTGTCGTAGCGGTCCTTGACGGTAACCGTCAATGTCGACAGTCCACGCTCTGACTTGGAGCGCACGCGCTCCAGCTGCCCAAGTTGCTGCACGGCCGTTTCCAGACGGTCGCTGACCTCCTGTTCGACCTCGAACGCGGACGCACCGGCATAGGGGGTCACAACCAGCGCATCCTTGATGGTGAACTCGGGGTCTTCGAGACGGCTCATGCCGCTGAATGCCGACAACCCCGCGACGAACATCACGACCGTCAGTACCAGGGTGACCGTTCGATTCCTGATGGCAATGGCGGCAATATTCATTACTTAATTCTCCATCGGGTGCACGGAAAAGCCCTCGGTGAGGGTATGCACACCGGATACCGCGATACGTTCACCGGGCTCCAGTCCCTCCAGCACCTGGATACTGGCACCGGTCAGCTCACCGGTCGTGACCAAACGACGTGACACCACACCGGTCTGCTCGTCGTACACCCAGACGGAGGGCTTGTTATCGAATGTGGCGACGACGGCATCTGCGGGAATGAGCAAACCGGCTTCGGCGCCTTCCGCCGGCATCTTATAGACGACGCGCCCGGTCATGCCGGGACTGACGATCAAGCCATCCGGTGACTGGAAACCGACGGTCACCTCGAAGGTGCGCGTCACCGGGTCGGCCGTGCTGGCGAACTCAGTGATTCTGGCCGGTATCGGCTGGTCCGGCAGCGAGCTCAGTAAAACGCTGATATTGGCGTTGATCTCGATCTGAGCCGCGGAATCGACACGCTTGGCACGCACCCACTCGGACTCTGGCACGTTGACACGCATCTCCAGAGCCCCTTCGCTCTGGAGAATCATCACGGGTTGCTTGGCCTGTACATTGGCGAAGTCCTCCACCAGCATGCGCGCAACACGACCGGCAAAGGGCGCGCGCAGCACCGTATCGTCAACGGCCTTTTCCGCGCGCTGCAGCCCGGCCTCGGCGACCCGCAGGGCCCGCCGGGCACGGTCGAGTTCCTGGGCGGTGACGGCGTTCGCCTTGAACGCCCTGTTGTAGCGATTGAAATCGGCCCGTGCGGCACTGAGTTCCGCCAGGGCCCGATCCCGTTCTGCCTCGAAGTCTCGCGGATCAAGTCGGGCGAGAACCCTTCCCTCCTCGACCAGTTCGCCCTCGGTGACCGGCTTCTCGACAATTCTGCCGGAGACTTCAAACGCCATATCGGATTGCTGTGCCGCCATCACGCTGCCGGGAAACTCCAGCGTGCGAACCGATGCGGCTTCGCCCACCTTGAACAGTTTGACGGGACGCGAAACCGGGTCCGACATCGCTGGCGGCGTCTTATCACAACCGGACAGGCCCAGCGCCAACGTCAACAGGAGCAACGCCGGCGAGACGCGGCGAACGAGTCGGGTCATATGGGCATCCATAAAGGTATTCCGCAATTCTGGTTGAATGGAGCTAATGCTGTATTTTCGAAGTAGCTATCGCTGGAAGCCTGTTAGGCTCAAATCCAGCGACAGCGCCCTGCTGGGGACCGCGATGGGTCGTCAGAACAGAGCGCCCACCGCACCGAGCCTGTCGAAACCACCGGATCAACGGGCTGCAGGGGCAGCCTTGGCGCGAGCCAGCGCACCGTACGCGTAGTAAAGCTGGATCAAGGTGTAACCCCAGGTGGTCAGGGCGAAGATCATGAAGAGCATCTTGTCGTCGTCTCCCGGGATCGGAAAGAAGTCGTAGACAACGGCGATCGCCAGTCCGGCAGCGGCTCCCAGCGCCGTGAGCAACGCCTGGAACGATTCTTCTGCACGCAGCAACTGCCAAGTGAAGTAGACAAGATAGAGCGTGTAGCACGACCACATGATCAGGTAGAAGTATGGCAGCGGCCCTTGGACGAAGTCGGCCAGAACCAGCACGAAAGTGGAAGCAAACGTGATCCCGAAAATAACAAGGTCCTTGAAGACTGAGGGCTTGAAATTATGGCTGACGGCCATCAGACCAAGCACCGCCACAATCGGGATACCGAAACCGCGTGAAAATGCATCAAGAAAAAACGAAATGCTGTAGTTAACCTTCCAACCCGTAAAAAGGAATATCAGCAGGTTCGTGGCGGAAAAGGCGACGATCAGCCACTCGAAGCCAAGCAGGTAATTCTTCCTGTGCTTGACGAACTTGAAGCCATAAACAATGCCTGCGAGGATCAAAAACAGGCACGAAAGGATTCCGAAGATTTCTTTCATTTCCATGGTAGTACTCTCTGTCTGTTAGTTCTCGGCAGGGGCAAGTGCCGCGAGATAGTGGGCCAGCGCCCTGCGATCGTCCGCGGACAAGGTCGCGGCGATGGCGGACATCACGCCACCAGGGTCCTTGCGGCTCCCCTGTGCAAAGGCGTTCAGTTGCGCCAACAAATAGTCATGCCCCTGGCCGGCCAGTCGCGGAAACTGGTCATGCCCCATGAGATTGTCGCCGTGACAAGCTGCGCATCCGGCTGTCGCGGCAAGCTGTTCGCCCCGGGCAACCAGCGCGGCCTCCGGTTTGAAGGACCCGTTGCCGATGGCGGATTGCCTGGCGAAATACCCGGCCAGCTGCTGAATCTCATACTCGGTCAGCGTCATTGCCAGCGGCCCCATGTTCGGGTTGGAGCGCTCACCACTGGCAAAGCGCCTGAGCTGCGACGCGAGGTAGGGCGCCGGCTGGCCGGCCAGACTCGGATACCCCTGGTGCAGGGAGTGCCCCTGCCGGCCGTGACAGCCGATGCAGGCGTCTGTCAGACGCGGCCAGCTTCCGCTGTCAGCCTCCTTGGCTTCGGAAGAGGTGGCGATATGGTCCATCAGTCGATACAGTCCGAGGGCGTCACGACCGTAGCAAGCCAGCAACGCGACAAAACCTGCAACGACACCCAGCACGATCAGTTTCTTCATTTTCTTCTCCTACGCCTGTCGCAGGGCGTTCAGCACCTGCAGGGCACTCTGATGACCCGAGCGCACGGCACCGTCCATGTAACCGGCCCAGATATCGGCGGTTTCGGTGCCGGACCAGAACAGATTGCCGCAGGGCGGGTGCAGCGCCTCACCATGGGTGGACCAGAACCCCGGCGGAATGGCCGAAACACAGGTGAGCGACCAGGGATCGTGACGCCCCCAGTCCTGATCGTGGTAAGCCACTGGCTGCAAGGCTTCGTCGCCCCAGGCGCGGGCGAAGATGTCCATCAAGGTGCGCCTGGCGGTTTCATGATCCGAGGGCAGGTTGGCGTTGGAAATAAACGCATTGACGATGCCGATCTCGCCATCGGGCGGCGAATTGTCCCAGGCCCAGATGATGGGACCATCCAGCATCAGGATGTGACCGTTCAGTCCTTTCTCCCGCCAGAACGGGCGGGAATACACCATCGCAATCTTGCGCGCTGGGGAGTGCGCAGGCCAGGCACGCTGCAGCGCTGCACGCGCCGCCGGCAACGCCGGTTCGTACTCGATCTGGTTGCACAGCGCAGGATGGATAGCCATGATGACTTTGCGGGCGCGCACCCTTCCCTGGTCCGTATGCAGGGTGACGACCTCGCCATCCCAACCCGAAATCCTGCGGACCGGGCACTGCAGTCGAACCTGGTCACCCAGTACCCCGGCCATCTTGCTGCTGAGAATCTGCGAGCCGCCGATCAGGCGCGTGCCCTGGGCGCTATCCTTGATCGAATCGAGCTTTTCATAGTCGCAATCGGCCGAATTGATCATCGATAGATAATGCAGCAGGCCCATTTTGCTGACGGAAACTCCGCCAGTCAGTGTCAGGGCAGCATCCCAGCCGGACTGGTCCTCCGGCTGGACATTTTGTGTTGCCAACCAGTCACCGACCGAAAGCCGGTCCCACTCCGCGGCTTTCGGCGACTGCCAGGGCGCCCCGGAAGGCACTTCGTGGGACATCTCGCTCAGCTTGTCGGCGATGGTCATGTCGGTGCCGAAGGTGCCGCCGAGGTCGTACTCGAGTCGACCGTCGCCGCCCATGACGACGGTCCGCCCCTCGTAAAATTGCGGAAAAGTGCCGACGTCGAGCTGACGGGCAAGGTCTTGAACCGCTGTCTGACCAGGCCCGATCCACTGACCACCCACTTCCGAAACGTGGCCGTCGCCCACCTCGAAGTTGAGGGTACGTCCGCCGACTCGATCCCTGGCCTCCAGTACTAGAAACGAGCGGTTGCCCGCCAAATGCAGATCCCTGGCGGCCGTCAAACCGGCCAGACCTGCGCCGATAATAGCAACATCAAGGACATCCTCAGCATCATCGCCGGGCCGGGTGCTTTCGCTGGCACTTGCCAGTCCTGAGCACAGACCAAAGCCACCTATGGCCGCCGAGGCGCCAGCGAATTTCAGCATCTGCCGTCGTTTGAGATCGAGATAAGGTGTTGAGGTGCGTTTGCCAGCCATACTCCTAGCCTCCCACTGTCATTGTTGGCGTTGCGCCTGGCGGTCAAACGTCACGGTCGATTGCCGCTCCGGTATTGAGCTGGAATGCGCAACCGATACGCCGCCCGTTGGCGCGGGTGTATTTCTGCTTTATGTATTCAGGGCCGCGCGCTTGCGACGAAGCCTGGCCGCCTGCTCAGCAACTGGGTCCCGAACATGATCAGCCACAGCGGGAACACCAGCACGACGACGACCAGCAGCGCTCTGTTGACCTCGTCCAGTTGCGCAAAGAATCCCGTCACGAAAAAGAGGCCAAAACACCAGCCCACCAGCGTCAACGGCCAGAGAATGGATTTGCCCCAACCCGCCGCCTTGAGCTGTTTGCCGACGACCAAACCCCAGAACAGAACCACGGGGCCTTCGCACCACCAGAGCCCCTTCTGGCTGCCAATGGCAATGCTGCTCCAGGCCGCTTCAGCTGCCGCCCTGGCTGCCGCATCGCCGGCTGCGTGAAGGTCTGCCAGCGGGTGCAGCGTCGCCAGCTGCAGGCTCGCGCCAGTGACGCCCAGCATCACGTAAAGGAGAATCGCCAACACCGCCATATCCCCCAGGGGGCCGGCCTGTTCACGAAAACTGGCCCAGAAATAGCCGCCGATGACGACCATCGGCAGATAAAAACCCAGTACATCCGCAAACATCGAATAACGGAACAGTTCACGCGTCTCGGCCGGCAGACTCAGCATCGCGGCACCATCGAACGTCATTCGCATGTCGCCCTGGGTCACCATCAGCATGAAAGCCACATTCAGGTAGGCGAAGATGCCGCCCACAATTGCGGCCCAGGCCGTTAAACGCACTACTTCTATAGATCGGGTATTCATACTGTCTCCGCGAGCTGCCACGGCATAAAAGCCGAAACCATGGATGCGGGACGCACGCAAGAGGTCGCCCGCTTTTCAATTGCCAATATTCAGAGCCTGCGCCCGGCGATGCTTTTCGCCGGGTGTCAGGCCCGCTTCCGGACCTTGCGGTTGATGCGGTCGTCGAGCATGTTCGTCATCGCGAGCGCCGACTTGACGGCGCACCACTGCAATGGTTCGGGTAGCGTCGACGGCGTCTTGTGGCGCAGAGCCGACAGCAGCGGATGTTCGCTACCGCGAATCCGTTCGGCCAGCAGCAACCCCATGAGCGACTGGGTGGCGACGCCGTGCCCGCTGCAGCCGGCGGTATGGAGTATGTTTTGTTGGGCGCCGGTTTCGCCGACCACCGGCAGCGCGTCGTAGGCCATGCTGACATAGCCGCTCCAGCAGGCGCGGATGCCCAGTCCCCGCAGCGTCGGAAAGCGCTCGTTCAGCGCCCCGGCCAGCGCACCATAGGCGGCGGCGTCCGGCACGTTCGGCGTTTGCGAGCCGTAGGCGTAATCGAGCCGTTTGGTGGTGACGAGCAGCGTATTGCGGGCGGTCAGGCGATGGCTCTCCATGGTCCAGTGCGCGGTAATCAGGCCTTCCCGTCCAGGCCACCCCAGGGTGTCCAGCTGTGCCGCGGACAGCGGGTCGGTCTCGATGGCCGACACCCGCAGCGGTACTACCTTGTCGCGCAGCAGGCCGAGCTGCGGCGTGTAGGCGTTGGTGGCCAGCACCAGGTAGGGGGCGCTCACGCTGCCCCGTTCCGTGACGCACTTAACAATCGAGCCTTCGCTGTAAGACAGCAGCGGCGTGTTCTCATAAAGCTTCACGCCCGCGTCGAGCGCCGCCCGCCTGAGCCCCATCACGTATTTCCCGGGATCGAGCGTGCCACCGTGCTGCTGGGCATAGCCGAACAGAAACGCCGGTGGAATTCCACGCGCGCGCATCTCGGCCCGGTCCAGGAACTGCGTTTTGGACCCGAGCTCAAGGCCGAGCTGCATGGCTTTGCGGACTTTCTTCTCCTGGGACGGATGGACGCCGACGCGGATGTTCCCCGAGGCGTTGTAATCGCAGTCGATGCCAAGCTCCGCGAGCCGCCTTTCCACGTAGGTGACGCCCTCGTCGTAGAAGCTCACAATCTGCCTGGCTTTTTCGTGACCGACCCTTTTGTGGAAGAACTCGAACTCGATACCCAGGCTGCCGCCGAGGTAACCGGCATTACGCCCGCTGGCGCCGAAACCGGCGAAGTCGCGTTCGAGAACGACGACCTCCGCCCCGCCCGCGGCCAGTTCCAGCGCCGTGGACAGCCCGGCGAAACCGGCGCCGACCACGACGACATCGGCGCTGATGTCACCCTCGAGTGCGGGCTGAAGGTCGGTCGGCTTTTCCACCCAACCGCCGAGGGAGCGATAGGCCCCGGTCACGGTATCGACGTTAGCCTCAAGTACCTTGTTCATGACTTTCTACCTCAGACCTTGCTCAGTATATGGACCGCGACGGCCGCCTCCTCCACGCCCTGGAGCCCGCCGCCGTTTTCCTGGATGGCGTGGCGCGCACCCTCGACCTGGCGGGGGCCCGCCTCACCACGCAGCTGGGTGGTCAGCTCGAACAGCTGACCGATACCGGTGGCACCGAGCGGGTGACCCTTGGATTCGAGGCCGCCGGACGGATTGATCGGGATGCGGCCGCCGACGGTGAAGTCGCCGCGCTCGGCGCAGGGGCCACCCAGGCCGAGGGGGGCCAGCCCCAGGTTCTCCGCCTGGATGATTTCGCCCATGGCCGAGGCGTCATGCACCTCTGCGACGTCCATATCCTCCGGGGCGAGGCCGGAGATCTCGTACGCCTGCAGCGCCGCCTGGCGGCTGACGTGCAGCTGCGGCGCCTCGATACCGCGATGGGTGAAGCTGCGGATTACGCTGGCGGCGATCCGCACGCAACGCTTCGGGTCGGCACCGAGGCGTTTCAGACCCGCCTCGGTACAGAGGATCGCCGCCGCGGCGCCGTCGGTCATCGGCGCGCACATCGGCAACGTGATCGGATAGGTGATCGGCGGCGCCGCCAGCACTTCGTCGACAGTGAAGGCCTTGCGGAACTGCGAGTAAGGGTTGTGCACCGAGTGGCCGTGGTTCTTGGAGCAGACCGCCGCAATCTGCCGCTGGGTGGTGCCGTAGGTCTTCATGTGCCAGCGGCACATGGCGGCGTAGATGTCCATGAACTTGCTGTACGGACGGTCGGACCGCGACCCCGGCGGAGGCACGACGCCTTCCCCCATTTTCACCAGGGTTTCGTAGTTCTCCTCGGCGCTGGAAACGTCCCAGCCCGCCTCGAACAGCGCCAGGGTTTTCAGCTTGTCGTCGACCACCATCTTCTCGGCGCCCAGCGCCAGCGCCACGTCGGTCGTGCCGGCGCGCAGGCTCTGCACGGCCAGATTGACGGCAGAGCTGCCGGACGCACAGGCGTTTTCGACGTTGTAGATCGGCACCCCTTCGATGCCGATCTTGCTCATCACCACCTGGCCCGGGATCGACAGCTGCCCCTGCAGGTGCCCGTTGGTGATGCCGGAATAGAAGACGACGCCGATATCGGTGCGTTGGGCGCCGGCATCAGTCAGGGCGCCGTTGAGCGCCTCCTGTGCCAGATCCTGAAGACTGCGCCCGGGGTGACGCCCGAACTCGGTCATGGCGATACCGGCGATATAAATCGGTTCCATTGGCTAACTCCTCAGATCTGCCGGTTGGCGCCCTGCCAGTAGCGGGCGCGCAGGTCCTTCTTCAGCACCTTGCCGACGGGGCTGCGCGGCAGGGACTCGACGAAGTCGACGCTTTTCGGCGCCTTCACCGAGCCGAGCCGGTCCTTGCACAACGCGATCAGCGCCTGAGCGTCGGCGGTTTGGCCTTCGTTCAACTCGATGACCGCCTTGACCGCCTCGCCCCAGGTGTCGTCCGGCACGCCGATCACCGCGCAGTCGCGCACGGCGGGATGGCCCCAGAGCACCTGCTCGACCTCGCTCGGGTAGACGTTGAAACCGCCCGAGATGATCATGTCCTTCTTGCGGTCAGTGATGTGCAGGTAGCCGTCGGCATCGAGATGCCCGATATCGCCGGTGTGCAGCCAGCCGTCGATCAGGGTCTCGGCGGTTTTCTGCGGGTCCTTGTAGTACCCCTTCATGATCAGGTCACCGCGCACGCAGATCTCGCCGGTTTCGCCCCGGGCGAGAATCTCGTTGTCGTCGTTCATGATCTCGACGCGGATCAGCGGGTTGGGCCGCCCGACGGAGGACAGCCGCTCGTCACCGGCAAGCTGACCGTCCACGAAGTGCTCGCCCGGCGTCAGGTGGGCGATGGCGCCCGGCGCCTCGGTCTGGCCGTAGCCTTCCATCATCACCGGTCCGAACACCTCCACGGCCTGGCGCAGCTTCTCGACCGACATCGGCGCGGCACCGTAGAGGAAGTAATGCAGCGACGAGAAGTCGACCTTCTTGTTCAGGTCGGGAATATCGAGCAGCCGGTAGATGACGGTCGGCGGCAGGAAGAATTCCGTCACCCCGTAGGCGGGGATCGCCGCGAGCAGCAGCTGCGGGTCCGGCTTGGTGATGACGACCACCGTGCCGCCCCGGGCCGTGCAGGGCATCGACAGCATGCCGGCGGTATGGGTCATCGGCGCCGCCGCCAGGTTGACCGGCCGAACGTCGGACGGATAGGGCGTATTGATCATGAAGTGCGCAAAGCTGGTCTGCACGCTGCGGTGCGTGTTCATCACGCCCTTGGGCAGGCCGGTGGTTCCCCCGGTCGGGCCGAGCCAGATCACGTCGTCCGGGTCGACGACCACCTGCGGGTCCTTTGCCGGCTGCTGCGCGATAAAGCGTTCCAGCGACTCGGCGCCCTCGACCTCAGCGTCGATACAGACCCACTGGCGGACCTTGGGCAGCTGCGGTCGCAGCGCTTCCACGGTCTCGGCGAACTGGCGCTGGAAGAACAGCACCTCGCAGTCGAAGGCGTCCAGCACGTAGCGGTTGTCCTCGGGCGCGTTGAGGGCCCCTACCGGAATCCAGCACAGGTTGGCGCGCCACAGACCCAGCGCGCACAGCCAGGCGGTCACATCGTTGGTCGCCCAGACCGCGCCCTTGACGCCAGACGTGAAGCCCTTCGCCAGCAGCGCGTTGGCGATGCGGCAGGACATTTCCCCCGCCTCGGTAAAGGTCGTGACCTCGCCGTCCTGGATATAGGCCGCGCCATCAGGGTTGCTGCGCCAGCCGCGGTCGAAGAAATCGATAATCGCCATGTCCGCCTCCTCAGAGCTCTTTCACCGATGCGCGCGCCAGACCGCGCTGCTCCAGGAAGCCCAGCATGTAGTGGTGCCCGAACGCCTGCGACGACGACGCGAAACCCGCCTTGTTCAGGTCGTTGTCCAGCAGCTTCGCCACCGCCGCCGCGTGCAACGCCCCGGTCGCGATGTACGGCGTGATGCCGTGTACCGTCGCCCGCACCGACGTCAGCTGACCCCGGCCGATCGCGAAGTCCACCGTGCGCTGCAGCGTGCTGCGCTCGCGCGGCGGCATCGCCGGCGTCGTCGAGTCCACCAGGTTCTGGATCACCGCGTCCTGCTGCTCCTTCGGCAGGTGCTTGTACTCCGTCTCCCACTTCTCGCCCAGGCCATGGACCATCTTCATCACCGGGTTGTCGTAGAAGCCGACGCAGGACATGCAGCTGCGCACCCGACCGTCGCGCTCGAAGAACACCGGCAGCGAGGTGCCGCCCCAGGGAAGACAGAACACCGACTCCAGCAGGTCCGGACAGACGACGTTGAAGCTCGAGCTGGGCGCGTACGGCACCAATTCCTTCTCCCACAGGTAGGCGCCCGGGTGACGCATGCCCTCGAAGATGGTGGCGGTCGATCCGACGGTCACCCCGGCGGCGCCGACGCGCGGCCCACGGGTCAGGGTCGCCGTCTCCAGGGAATCTACCCCCGGGGTTTCCAGCGCCAGTTCCGCCGCGATTTCGGCGTAGGTGTACATGTAGGCCAGCGACGGCGACAGCAGCAGCCCCGCCTGACGATAGAGTTCGCCGAATTCATCGCGCAGCGCCTTGATGTGCGCCTGCTCCCCCGCCGGATCCAGGTAGTGGCAGCCCGCCTTCAGCGCCGCTTCCACCGCCGTCAGGCCGAAGTTGACGAAGGGGCCGACGGTGTTGCAGACCACCTTGGCGCCCTTGAACACCTCGACCAGCGCCTCGACCTCGTGCGCGCACTCGACGATCTCGTAGGTGGCGGACTCCAGCCCCACCACCCGCTGCGCCATCATTTCGCGGGCGCGGCCGGCGTTGCGGGCGACCGCGGTAAACGGAATGTGCTGGTCGATCAGCCAGTCCATGATCAGCATGCCGGTGTAGCCACTGGCGCCGTAAACAACAACTGGATATTTAGCCATCGAGTGCTCCTCGCTTCTTATTGATGATCGGTGTTGGGTGGATGCAATGGACGATCAAGGTCCCGTGAGCGAAGGCGGGTCTCCAGGGGAATCCTGTGAGGTCCGCCTCGGCGCTCTCGCGATTGGCTGCATCATAACAAGGCGTTTTTATTTTACGCAACACTTGTTATGTATTTATTTTTTGGCCTGTCCGGAAATGCTCTACGCCACAGCCCCGCTCAGGAGGCGAGGTGTCAGATGGCTAAGCCAATTTATCATAACATCTGTTGCGTTAATATTATCCAGCTGATAGGCTCAACGTCGATAGCGTGTTCAGCGGCGTGAAAACCCGGCAAAAGCAGCACATTGCGGGCGCTTTCACACAGGTCCGCGCTTCCCCACCCAGAACGCCCCCACCGGGAGAACAGGACAATGGCAATAGAACGTTTTTCGCTGGAAGGAAAAGTTGCGCTCGTCACAGGCGCATCAAGCGGTATCGGTTACCGTCTGGCCCAGGGCCTGGCGGCAGCCGGAGCCACCGTGGTGGCCGCGGCCCGTCGGGTCGAACGGCTAGAAGCACTGGTCAGCGGCATCAACGGCGCCGGTGGCCGCGCGATTGCCGTTGCGCTTGATGTGACTTCGCCCGAGAGCGTGCGCAGCGCCTTCGACGCCGCCAACGCCGAAGTCGGTCTGTGCGATATCATCGTCAACAATGCCGGCATCGCGGCCCCGCGCCCCTTTCTGGACATCGACGAAGCGTCGCTGGACAGCGTGCTGGATACGAACCTGAAGGGGGTCTGGCACGTGTCCCAGGAGGCCGCGCGCCGCCTGGTGGAAGCCCAGCGACCGGGGTCCATCGTCAATATCGCCTCAGTGCTTGGCCTCGGCGCCAAACCGAGCTACAGCACCTACGCCACCTCAAAGGGCGCAGTCCTTCAGTTGACGCGATCGCTCGCGAACGACCTGATGCGCTACGGCATTCGTGTCAACGCCGTCGCCCCCGGCTGGTTCGAAACCGAGATGAATGCGGACTTTTTCGCCAGCGAGAAAGGCCAGGCCTACATTCACACCATGCCCGCGCGACGCCTGGGCCAGCTCGACGAACTGATAGGGCCTGTCATGCTGCTCGCCAGCGACGCCGGCTCATTCGTAAACGGTGCGGTTTTACCCGTGGACGGCGCCCTTCACACCCGGCTGATCTAGGGAGCCCATGAATAAGCCCCTAGTAAGGGCGTACAGGACCAACACCGTCGCGCCGGATAGATTGGAAAACTATAATGAACCAGTACGCAACTATCGCTCTGAGTCATACACTCCCCAAAGAAATGGTCGCTCTGTTGGCGCCTCTCGGCCATACAAGGATCGTGCGCGGAGAGGTCTCACATGGAACTCGAATTTTTGTCTGCGGTACCGGGGATCCGATCGACGGAAGCCTGATCAGGCGATTACCCGCTTCGGTCCAGCTCATCGCGGTCGCCGGCTCCGAAACTGACCGTATCGATCTGGAGGCCGCCCGAGCCTGCGGTATCAAGGTCAGCAATACACCGTTGAATGCGCGCAGCGTTCCGTTGAGCCTGATAGCCAATATTGCGGCGTTCATCGACCGCGGCTTCCCACTCGATCGCGTCTGCTTGCATGCGCCACTTCGGCCCCCGCGCCAGGCACTAAGGAACGAAAACTCTCATTTGAATGTTATTACCCGAGAATAAACGTATTCACGACATGAATAATGTTGCGATCGGAGTCATTGCCCATGCGTCTCTCCCGGGTTGACCTGAACCTTTTTATCGTTTTCGACACCATTTATAACGTCCGCAACTTGACGCGTACGGCTGAAATATTGTCGATTACCCAACCCGCGGTCAGTAATGCGCTTTCGAGACTGCGCAAGACCTTTGACGACCAACTTTTCGTTCGCACACCCAAGGCCATGGTGCCTACACCGGTAGCCGACAATATCGCCGTTCAGGTTCGCGAAGCCTTGCAATTGCTGAACCTGAGCATCCAGGAAGGCAATCACTTCAGCCCGGGAACATCGGACAAGGTGTTTCGTCTCAGTATGAACGATCTGCCGGAAGCCTTATTGCTGCCGGCGCTCGAGGAGAAACTGCAGGCCAGCGCGCCAGGCCTGGGCATCCAAAGCCACTACCACAGCAGGAAGGAGTTCCCGGATGCACTCGCAAGCGGCACCCTCGACCTGGCGATCGATGTGCCACTGCTGAACGACCCCCAACTGTGCCATCAACCTTTGTTCACTGACGAGTATGTCTGCATGGTCCGCAACGACCACCCACTGGTGGGTGAGGAACTGACACTGGAAACCTACCTGGCACTGGGACATATATTGGTATCGAGCCGCCCAAGTGGAGTTGGGCAGGTTGATGCCGCCGTCAACAACCTTGGACTGGCCCGCAAAATCAAGCTACGCGTCAAGCACTATATGGTCGCTCCGTTGGTAGCACTGCGCACCGATTTGGCCCTGACCGTACCGTCGCGCCTCGCCAGACAGTATGACGCCCGCATACTCAAACTGCCGTTTGATATGCCTCCGCTTGAATGGCATCTGTACTGGCATAAAAGCGCAGACCTGGATCAGGCCAATCGCTGGTTTCGGGAACAGCTTCTGAAATGAAACCTTCAACCAGATTGACATACGAGCAGGCCATTATCGTCGATTATATATGCCTATAAATAAAATAAAGTTACGGATTCTTCTTAAATTATTTAAATTAATCCTGTCGCCAACCTCACCCCAAGGCGCACTCCAGGTTTCAGGAACGAAAGCTTGGATTCCCATCTTCAGCGGCCGCGATTTAAACTCCACCCTGCACCAAGTGATCACTTAAGGGCAGTTTACGCGGCCGTTTTTTTATTATTACTTTTGTAATCGCTGGGCTTGTTTTCATAAACGGATTTTACCGAACCAATCGCACTGCGGCCGGCCTTCCAGACGTAACCCTATGGACAAAAGCGCGTTCCAACCAACCCTGAGTTCAGAAGATGAAAAGAATTCGAAGGGAAAATCAAGAATCGAGAAGCAGGTGCACCTGTATTATAAGCCAAGAACAGACAGCAGAAATAATGCCTGATCGGGAATAACCATCAAGCACAGGAGGATTTTCTGAGAGCGGGTAGCGGGAATCGAACCCGCCTCGCAAGCTTGGGAAGCTCGAGTAATAACCACTATACGATACCCGCCGAGCGTTCCATTAATGTACCGCTGACATCCTTTGCCCGCAAGCCTTTGATATTGATCTCACGGGAATTTTTACCCGCCACCATTCTTGAGACGGGTGACGCACGCACAGCGGCCTCGAAGCTCTAATCCTGCTCGGCGAACGGTAGCCGTTCGGTCGTTTCCCGGCGTACCTCGAAGACATTCAGCGTCATCGCCACCAGGGCGTAATAACCGTAAATGCCGATCAGCTCGACCAGCGCGCTTTCGCCGAACTGATCTCGAGCCTGCGCATACAGCGCCCCGTCGACCCTGCGAGTCTCGTAGAGGCTGCGGCCTATGCGGTACACCAGGCGATCGGTCTCATCGTGGAATTCGGGCTCCTGGCCGAGCCGCAACGCCTCGATAACCGCCTCGCCGACTCCGGCATCGCGGGCGATCGGCTCATGGATCTGCCATTCGGCCTGCGACTGCCACCAGGCTGCGGTCACCAGTATCGCCAGCTCCGACAGGCGCAACGGCATCCGGGTGTGATAGCGGCAGAAAGCGCCGAGGGCCTGAGCGCGGTCCGCGAGTTCCGGGCTGTGAATCCAGGCCAGGAAAGGCCCGTCGAGGTTGCCCCGGGGACCACTCAGAATCGCATCCAGCACTCGTTGCTGTTCGGCACTCATCTCGCGGCGCTCGAGGGCGGTCAGTCGGGATTTCATCAGTTTCCTCCACAGACGGTTTTCAGCGCAGAGCCGATTGCCGTATCGAGCTTGTCGACCACCTCGTCCAGATGGAACTCTTCGAGGATGAACGGCGGCGCCAGCAGGATATGATCACCCCGCTGGCCGTCGATGGTTCCGCCCATCGGATAGCACATCAGACCATTAGCCATTGCCGCCTTCTTGATCACGGCATGGAGTTTCAGCGCCGGGTCGAACGCTACCCTGGTGTCGCGATCCCGTACCAGCTCGAGCCCGAGAAACAGTCCCCGCCCGCGGATATCGCCGATATGCGGATGCGCGCCGAAGCGCTCCCGCAGACGCGCCTCGAGACCCGCTCCAAGCTCGCGTACGCGCGCCAGCAGCTGTTTCTCTTCGATGGTGCGCTGTACCGCAAGCGCAGCGGCGCAGGCGGTGGCGTGACCAATATAGGTATGGCCATGCTGAAAGAAGCCGCTGCCTTCTTCAATGGCACGGTAAATCTTTCCGCTGACCAGGGTCGCGCCGATGGGCTGGTAGCCGGCGCCCAGCCCCTTGGCGATGGTGGTGATATCGGGACTGATCCCCTCCTGCTCCACCGCGAAAAGGGTACCGGTACGCCCCATGCCGCACATCACCTCATCGAGGATCAGCAGCACGCCGTAACGGTCGCAGACCTCGCGCACCTTGCGGAAGTACCCCGCAACCGGTGGAACCGCACCCAGGGTTGCGCCGACAACAGGCTCGGCAACGAAGGCCATGACTTCATCGGCCCCCAGGCGCAGAATCTCGTCCTCGAGCTCCTTTGCCAGCCGCGTGGAGAAGTCATCATCGCTTTCGCCGGTCAGACGTTCGCGGTAGGCATAGCAGGGACTGACGTGGCTGACACCGGTCAGCAGCGGCTCGAACTGAGCCCGCCGCCACAGGTTGCCGCCGGTTGCGAGCGCCCCCAGGGTATTACCGTGATAACTCTGGCGGCGCGCGATCAGGTGACGCCGCTGCGGCTGTCCGATTTCGGTGAAGTACTGGCGCGCCAGCTTGAGCGCCGCCTCCACGGCTTCCGAGCCACCGGACACGAAATACACCGACTCCAGCCCCTCAGGTGCGCGGTCGATGAGGAATTCCGCCAGTTGTTCCATCGGCTCGGTGGTAAAGAAAGAGCTGTGCGCATAAGCCAGCTGCTGCACCTGCTGCTGTACCGCCTCGATCACCTCCGTGGCGCTGTGGCCAAGGCAGGACACCGCCGCACCACCGCAGGCGTCCAGGTAGCGGCGCCCGTCGCTGTCAATGATATAGGGCCCCTCGCCGGCGACGGCGGTGGGATAGGATTGACGCAGGCTGCGATGAAATACCCTGGACATGCTGATGGGTTCCCGGCTGATTGCACTTGATGCAAATATATTTGCGCCTCTGTCTTTTAGCAAGTATTTTTGCATTTATGTTTAACAAGCGCCCGCAATGGCAAGCCGACGGGCATTTGACGATAATGGCCCCCGCGAACGACCGGAGCCTGAACGATGAGCCACACAGCACCCGAATCACTGGAATCCCTGCGCGCGCGCCTGGGAGGGGCCGAGCCGCCGGTGCGTCCGGGCAGTCACTCGCACCGGGTACTGACCGCAATGCTGCAGGAACCGGGCTTTGCCGCCATGGCCTCTATCACCGAGCTGGCGCAGCGGTTCGGCGTCAATGCCTCGACGCTGTCGCGACTCGCGAAGCGTCTGGGGTTCGACGGTTTCGGGGCTTTTCAGGCGCTGTTTCGCAATGCCGTCAGCGGTGCCGGCGGGCACTTTTACAGTGATCAGGCCAGCCTGCTGCTGGAAGCGGGTACCGGCCAGCCCGATCTGCTGCACCGGATCGGCCGCGAAGAAAGCAGCAATATCGCCAGCATGCTGGACGGCGTCGCCCCTGCCCTGTTCATGCAGGCTGCCGAACTGCTGGCCGGGTCGCGGCGGGTGCGTATCCACGGCCTGCGGCAATACCATGCGCTGGGTTATTTCATGGCATACGGACTGGGGATGATACGGGCCGATGTCTCGACCCTGGACAGCGGCGCCCGGGGACTCGCCGACGCGCTCGGCCAGCTGGAAGCGGGCGATCTGCTGGTGGTCGCCAGCAGCTTTCCCTATACCCCCGCGGTCATTACGGCGGCGCAGGCGGCAAAACGCCGAAACCTGAAAGTGATAGCGCTGACCGACTCGTCCACCTCGCCACTGGCGCCGGAGGCCGACTGCTGCTTTGCAGTGCCGAACCGCAGCAGCTTTTACAGCAACGGCATGGCAGGGTTCTTCGTGCTGGCGGAGTCTCTACTGGCGGAGACCGCACGACTCCTGGGCGAACAGGCGCTGGAGTCGCTGCGACGGCGCGAGGAACTGATCGGCGAGCTGGCACCGATCACCTGAACTAGTGGCGAACGAAATGTCCGCAGGACCCCACACCTTAATTTTGGTTCTTCGCGGATTAGAGTGAAGTCCGTATTCATCATGCAGTTGCCTTGTATCCTCTAGCGGCTCGATAGACTTGCCAGGTGACGAAGGTTTTCCAGTGAGCTTCAGCCGGCACCCGGGTCCCGTTTGAAGCCAACGAGCACTGGGAGGCTTTTCCGGTCAGGCCCGACAGGGGCGTGGCATGGATGCCGAGCCGCCGATCCGGCACAGGGATGTGCCGTAAGCGGCGCCCGGAAAAGGCTTCCAGCGCACAGTGATCAGGCTTCTTCGGGCGTGCTTTCTTTTACTTACTTTTCTTTTGCACGAGCAAAGAAATGTAAGTCGCCGCCAGGCGAAACCCGTGCTTTCAGGCCACGATAACGTTGGACTCCACACGAATGAACATCGGTGCGCTTCGTTACACTCAGGGCACCCTACACGTGTTTCCCGCTAAAGCGCGATTAACCTTAATTCTCCCAGCGCCGCAGTATCATCACCGAGCAGTGGGCGTGCTCGACGACGCGGGCCGAGCTCGAGCCGAGCAGCGCATGATCGATGCGGCCGCGATGATGCGCCGACATGATGATCAGATCGGCGTGGATTTTTTCCGCCTGCTCCACGATGCGCTTGGCCGGGTGCCCCTGATGCACGGTGAGATGGTGAGGGGTATCGGCGGGAAGCTCCTTGTGGGCAAAATCGAGCAGGTGCTGATCGACCGCCTCATGGGCCTTCTCGACCGTCGCCGGATCGAAATAGGACGCCACCAGCGGCGAGGCGAAACCGGGGATGACCGTCATCAGATGCACGCAGCCGCCGTCCGGATCGCGCTCCCGCAGCGCCACCTCGATGGCCGGACGCGCGAAATCCGGCTCCTCGAGATCCACGGGTATCAGTATGTTCTTGAACATGTTTAACCTCCGCTTGCTTCGGCCCGGACAGCCGGCTCTTCACTGCGCCGCCGGCGACGCTGCAGCGCCACCACCGGGACCAGCAGCAGCAACGCCGGAATGAAGATCAGTTCTTTCGGTGGCTGCCACTGCGGCACTTCGACGCGCTCGATCACCTGATCGAACATCAGGCCGGCGTCTTCGGCGCGGCTGCCGAAACCGACCATGTCCACCAGCACCTTGCCGTCGCTATCCAGCAACTCCAGGCCGGCATCCGCCAGTCGGTCAACGGTATTGTCGCCCTCGCCCAGGGTCAGCACCGCAACGAAGCTGCGCGGATTGCCGATATCGTCGACACCCTCGATATGCAGCCGCAGCCTTGAACCTGCGTCTATGTCACCCGAGCCGTCCAGCAGCACCTGTCCCGGTCTGGACTCGTAGGGCGGTACGATCATGTCCATCCAGAAGCCCGGCCGGAACAGCGAGAAGGCGATGAGCAGCAGCAGCAGCGTCTCGTACAGACGGTTGCGGGCAAAGAAGTAGCCCTGGGTGGCGGCGGTAAAGAGCAGAATGCCAATGGTCGAAATGACGAACACCGCAATTCCGTGCCACCAGTCGACATTGATCAGCAGCAAATCGGTATTGAAGATGAACAGGAACGGCAGGATGGCGGTTCTGAGACTGTAAAAGAAGGCAACGAAGCCGGTGCGAATGGGATCGCCGCCGGAAACCGCCGCGGCGGCGAAGGACGCCAGCCCGACCGGCGGCGTCACGTCGGCCATGATGCCGAAGTAGAACACGAACAGATGCACCGCAATCAGCGGTACGATCAGCCCGGATTCCTGCCCCAGGGTAACGATAACCGGCGCCAGCAACGATGACACCACGATATAGTTGGCGGTGGTCGGTAGCCCCATGCCGAGAATCAGGCTCAGCACGGCGGTCAGCAGCAGCATCAGCAGCAGGTTGCCGAAGGACAGCACCTCGACCAGGTCCGCCAGCACAGAACCGACCCCGGTCTGGGATACCGCGCCGACGATGATACCGGCGGTCGCGGTGGCGATACCGATGCCGATCATGTTGCGCGCACCGCTGATCAGGCCGTCGATCAGCTGTGCAAGCCCCAGCTTCCAGGCCTCTTGGAGATTGCCGCTGCGACGGAAAACCGCGAACAGCGGACGCTGGGTCAACAGTATCACGATCATCAGCACGCTGGCCCAGAACGCCGACAGCCCGGGCGACAGGCGCTCCACCATCAGGCACCAGACCAGCACCACCACCGGCAGAAGATAATGAAGCCCGGACTTGAATGTCGGTCCGGTTTCCGGCAACTCGATCACGTCGGCGTTGGGGTCATCGAGCTGAAGCTCCGGATAGCGTGCAGCAAAGGCGATCATGCCGACGTAAACGGCCCCCAGCAGCAACGAGATAACAGGTCCGGCGGCACCGCCGAGCAGCGGTTTCAGCCAGCCAAGACCATAATAAACGGCAAGCGCGATACCGGTGGTAATCAGGAAGCCCAGCAGGAAGCCCATCAGCCTTGCCTGCCAGGTCTTGGCGACGCCGCGCCGCGGCAGTCCCTGCATGCCCAGTTTCAGCGCCTCGAGATGGACGATGTATACCAGCGCGATATAGGAAATCAGCGCCGGCAGAAAGGCGTGGGTAATGACCTCGACATAGGACAGCCCGACATACTCGACCATCAGGAAGGCCGCGGCCCCCATGACCGGCGGCATGATCTGGCCGTTGACCGACGAGGCCACTTCCACCGCGCCCGCCTTCTCGGCGCTGAAGCCGACTTTTTTCATCATCGGCACGGTAAAGGTACCGGTGGTGACCACGTTGGCGATGGAGGAACCGGAAATCAGGCCGGTCATGCCCGAGGAGACAACCGCCGCCTTGGCCGGGCCGCCACGCAGGTGCCCGAGCAGCGAGAACGCCAGCTTGATGAAATAGTTGCCGGCGCCGGCCTTGTCGAGCAGCGCGCCAAACAGCACGAACAGAAACACGAAACTGGTCGAGACACCGAGTGCGATACCGAAGACCCCTTCAGTGGTCACCCACTGGTGATTGACCACCTGGGCCAGGCCCGCCCCCTTGTGCGCGATGATATCCGGCATATAGGGGCCGGCGAAGGTATAGACGAGAAACACCACCGCCACGATGACCAGGGGCGGTCCGAGCGCGCGACGGGTGGCTTCGAGCAGCAGCACCATGCCAACGCAGGCCACCACTATATCCTGGGTGATCGGCGCCCCGGGCCGTGTCGAAAGCTGCTCGTAGAAAATAAACAGGTAGGCCGCCGTGAAGGCCCCCACCAGCGCCAGCACCAGATCCAGTACCGGTACGCGGTCGCGCGGCGAGCCGCCGAGCGCCGGGTAGGCGAGGAATGCCAGGAATACCGCGAAGGCGAGATGGATCGAGCGCGCTTCGGTATCGTTGAAGACACCGAAACTGCCCACAACCGGCCAGTCGTAAAACGGCAGCGGCGACGCTATCCAGATCTGAAACAGCGACCAGCACAGAGCGGTACCGAGAAGCAGTACCTTCTGCCAGCCGGATGGATTTCGGGCACCACTGTCAGTGGCCGCCACCATGTCCTGCAATTCGGCATCGTCAACTTGTTTAGCGTGGTTTTTCGGCTCGCTCATGGGTCCTCCGGTCGTCTGGCAGCAGTCCGCGGATGGCGTCGGGACAACGCCTGTGCGGCGGCAAACGGGTGCCTCCCTGACACCCGCCCGCCGCAGCCGGGCTTACATCCAGCCACGTTCCTTGTAGTAGCGCACGGCGCCTTCATGCAGCGGCGCCGAGAGGTTGTTCTTGATCATCAGCGCCGGGTCGAGGTTCTCGAACGCCGGGTGCAGCCGCTTGAAGCGGTCGAAGTTGTCGAATACCGCCTTGACGATCTGATAGATCACCTCGGGGTCTGTCTTGGTCGACGAAACGAAGGTGGCACCGACACCGAAGGTCGGGGTGTCAGTATCGGTTCCCTGGTACATGCCCCCGGGAATGATCGCCTTGGCGTAGTAGCTGTTGTCCTGGATCAGCGCATCGATTTCAGGGCCATCGACCGGTACCAGCACCGCCTCGCAGGAGGTAGTCGCTTCCTTGATCGAGCCATTCGGGTGGCCGGCGGTGAAGATGATGGCGTCGACCTTGTTGTCGCACAGCGCCTGCGACTGCTCGGACGACTTGAGCTCCGAC
Source organism: Marinobacterium nitratireducens (assembly GCF_014645375.1). Classification (GTDB taxonomy): domain Bacteria; phylum Pseudomonadota; class Gammaproteobacteria; order Pseudomonadales; family Balneatricaceae; genus Marinobacterium_A; species Marinobacterium_A nitratireducens. The sequence continues at coordinate 112,613 of NZ_BMLT01000013.1, read as the reverse complement.
GCCAGCTTGAAATCATCCATGCTCCAGCCTTTCTTCTCCATCACCACTTCCATGGTGCCGCGCTGGCCGGAACCCGGGTTGCCGACATTGACGCGCTTGTCCTTGAGGTCGTCGAAGACCTTGATGCCGGAATCCGTCCGGGCCACCACGGTGAAGGGTTCCGGGTGTACCGAGAACACCGCACGCAGCTCGGTGTTGGGACCCTGCTCGGCGAACTGATCGGTGCCGTTGTAGGCATGGTACTGCCAGTCGGACTGCGCGACACCCATGTCCTGGTCGCCGGCACGAATGGCGTTGAGGTTGGCAACAGAGCCACCGGTGGAAGGCGCGGTACACTTGATGCCGTGTTCCTCGGCGCCGCGGTTAACGAGACGACATATCGATTGCCCGACGACGTAGTAGACACCTGTCTGACCACCGGTACCGATAGTGACGAAGGTTTGTTCAGCGGCGGCACTCTGGGTTGCCGGAGTCAGCGCCAGGGCAGAACCCAGCATGGCGGCGGAAAAGATGTTCTTGAGGTTCATCTTCATGGTTATTCCCTTGTTGTTGCCCAACGATCACCGGAGACGTTCCGCGCCGGAAGCAGCCGACTGCTCCTCCCGACCCGGGGCGGTCCTGCCCGGTGGGTGATTACAGCAGGGAGCCGCATCGCGTCTGCACCGCCGGAAGTCTGCCGGCCGGTTCCGGAAGCTCCGCGTCACAGCCGCGCGCGGCCATTTGCTGTTTACAGCATAGGCACAGACCGGACCAAGGGTGAAATAAGAGCTAAAAACTTCTAGGAATCAGGTGGATGGCGTCGACGCCAGCGCGGTTGTGGCGCCGTAGTGCAGCGCCGCATCCGGACATCAGGCAGCAACACCCGATTCAGCCCGCTTGAGCAGATCGAGCGTGCTTTCCACCCAGCTGCCGCGATCGCCGCGAATCCACAGATCCGCCAGCAACTGGCCGTATCGGTCGACCCAGTCATGGGCGGCCAGCCTTTCCGACGGGCGCAGCAAGCTATCGCAATGCGAGAGCAGAGAAAACTGCTCCGGCGCCAGATCTCCGCGGTCAAACAGCAACCGGGCTACCGCACGCAGCTGCTCTGCAGTGGCATTACGGGTACTCAACCCCAGCGTTCGGAACGCCTGGCTCGGCACGCCGTAGCCAGCCCGAAGGCGCGATCCGCCGATAGCCAGCAACAAAGGGTTCTGCCCTCGCGCAGCCAGCTCGCCGTACTCGAGCGCATTGAGACCCTGCAGATTCCAGGCCCACTTGAACACCAGGCCGGTATAAGCCTGAAGGTCCCCGGACTCGACGGCGGTCGCTCGCGTCTGCCCGGTCTCACGCTCGATTTCGCAGACACTGGCGGCCAGCGCCCAGGTTCTGGCCGGCCGGCACAAGCCTTCGACCCGCTCACGGGCGTCCGCAAGCCACTCGAGCATTCTCGTCTCGGCAAGCCAGAGCTGCCCGAAATGCAGGTCGCAGCACTCAAAGCGGCTCCAGTCCAGCTGCACTCCGCCGACCGTCACCCGAATATCGATCAGGCCGGCAATATCGAGCGTCTCCAGCTCCCGGTTCAGCTGCGCAGCGCCATCCATAAAGGTGCTACGGGCCTGCTCGGTGCGCGCGACTACCGCCTCGGGTTCGGATACTGCGGCCTGGTAATCATCGACCGGCCAGCATCCGAGCAGGACCTGCTCCAAAGCCGTTATCCCCGGCTCGGACGCATCCTGCGACAGCTCCTGGATGAGCGCGTCGGGAATGCCGGCGTGCTGCAGCATCCGGCCGAAACCGCGATCGAACCCGCCGTCGGTGACGGCATCCGCGCAAACGTCGGCAGCAGCGGCCTCGCGAAACTGCTGTTCAGACGCCATCATCGCGCTCCGATATCCGGCCCGGGGCCGTGCTGATCTGCATTATCCTGTTCAAGCCTTTGTGCCTCCTTGCTCTGTTCGCGTACTGTCCGACCGGCGTCCTCCGGTTCCCACAGGCAGGCGCGCTAACAGCCACACCCGTTCGATCCGATCAGTATAGACCGCCGCAACAGGACCGGCGTCTCCGGCCGTGCCCAATCAGATGCAGAATACCGCCCAATCGTCGCCATTTACAGACAAAATCACCGCAGCATGCATGACGCTTCCCAAGTTATAACTCATGCTGATACCCTTGCCGCATGGAACTTTCGCGCATCAATCTGAACCTGCTGCCGGCGCTTTACCGTCTGCTGCAAAGCCGCAGCGTCAGCCAGGCAGCCCGGGCTCTGCACGTCAGCCAGCCGGCGATGAGCCGCAATCTGGCGCAGCTGCGCGAACTGTTCGGAGACCCGCTGCTGGTGCGCGTCGGCAACGAAATGCAGCTGACGCCGAGGGCCGAAGCGCTGGCCGGCCAGCTGCCATCGCTGCTGGTGCAGATCGAGAGCTGTCTGGTACCGAGCCAGTTCGACCCGTCGCTCTACGACGGCCGGTTCAATATCGCCATTACCGACTATATCTCCGAGCACATACTGCCCCCGCTCGTGGCGGCACTGTATCGCACCGCCCCAGGCCTTCAGCTGCACTTCCACCTCTGGGAGCCGTCGATGATCCGGGACCTTCGCGAAGGTCGCATGGACCTGGCCGCCTGCGTGCTCGATGATACCTACGACGATATCCATGGCCGCGAAGTGGGTCAGGACGACTACTGCTGCCTGCTGCGTCGGGGACACCCGCTGCTGTCGGATGACGCGCTGTCGCTGGAAGACTATGTCGGCGCCGACCATATCAGTATCAGCGGTGGCGGCGACAAGAACCGGCCGCTTAACAGCGCCCTGGCCGCACTCGGGCGCCAGCGGCGCATCCATATCACCGTGCCGTTCTTTCAGTCTGCGCTCGCCTTCTGCGCCAGCAGCGACTGCCTGCTGACACTGCCGACGCACATGGCACACAACCTGCTTGGGCTGGATGAGGGCCTGGCGCTGGAACAGCGACCATTGCCGTTCGACGTTCCCAGGGTTCAGTATTCGCTGATCTGGCACCAGCGCCAGCAGCACGACCCTGCGCACCGCTTCCTGCGGCAGCAATTCTACGAGGCACTGCGCAGTTCGCCCTTCTCCCGATCCGGTTATAACCAAAGCTGATAACCGGAATCAGCATTCGGCATTCGGCTTCCGGACATCCGCGCCCTAAAATGCCCTCCAGCCGCAGGATGACTCAAGCGGGACACGGAGACGCACTGATGACCGAATGGATGCTGTTCGCCGGCATTTCACTGCTGGGCGCCATGTTGCCCGGCGCCAACATGGCAATCGTATTGCGCAATACCCTGAACGGCGGCCTGCGTAGCGGCTTCGTTACCGCCGCAGGCCTTGCCACCGCGCTGCTGATACATGCGTCACTGTCGCTGGTCGGCATTGCGGCCCTGATCAGCCAGTCGCCGGCGCTGTTTGGTGCCATCCGCTGGCTCGGCGGCGCCTACCTGCTGTACATGGGCGTCGTCTACCTGCTGAGCAGCCGCAAGAAGTCGCCGGACGCGGTATCCGATGTGCGCACAGGCGGCCGCAACGCCTTTGCCGAAGGCCTGCTGATCAGCCTGTTCAATCCCAAGGTGCTGCTGTTTTTCCTGGCGATGTTCTCGCAGGTGCTGGAACAGGACCTGAGCCAGGCCTGGCTGGCGCTCTACGGCCTGACACCGGTGACGGTCGAGTTCTGCTGGCTTGCCCTGGTGGTGGTGCTGTTGACGCGCCCGCCGGTGCAGGCCTGGCTCTCCCGGGTCCGTCACCGCATCGAAGGCACGGTGGGCGTTGCGCTCATGGCGCTGGGAATCAAGGTGGGGCTGGGCTGAGGAAACTCTAAGCACATCGCCTGGATACAGGAGCTCGCTCCGCGAGCGATAATCTTCGGTGCCGTCACAATTCGCCCACGGAGTGGGCTCCTACGATTCGAGCTGCTTCTTTTTTTATGTAGGAGCTCGCTCCGCGAGCGATAAGCCTCGGTGCCGTCACAATTCGCCCACGGAGTGGGCTCCTACGATTCGTAGCTGCTTCTTTTTTTATGTAGGAGCTCGCTCCGCGAGCGATCGCGACACCCCTTTACCAGGACGTTTCGCCCCGAGAACAGGGCTCCTGCGGGTCTAGTCCTGAAGTGATGAGAGCCGCCGGGCTTCTCGCTCGTTCATCTTCTGCAGCAGGCGCGACACCGCCACGAAGCCGAAACTGGCCGTCACGCATACGGAGGCGCCGAAACCGCCGTCGCAATCCAGCCGGGTGTTGCCGTCGCTCAGGGTTTTCTGCTGACAGACGCTGCCATCGGGCTGCGGATACACCAGCTGCTCGGTGGAGTAGACGCAGTCGACGCCGAATTTCTTCGATTTGCTGAAACCATAGTGGCGACGCAGGAAGGAGCGCACCTTGGCCGCCAGCGGGTCCTGCGATGTCTTGCTCAGATCCGCGATCGCGATACGGGTCGGATCGGTCTGGCCGCCGGCGCCACCGACGGTGATCAGCGGTATCTTGTTGCGTTTGCAGTGTGCAATCAGCGCCGCTTTCTCGCGCAGACTGTCGATGGCATCGACCACGTAGTCGTACTCCCGGCTGATCAGCTCCGGGATGTTGTCGCGGGTGATGAACTCCTCGATCGGCTGCACCCGACACTCCGGATTGATCGCCTCGATGCGCTCGGCCATCACCAGGGCCTTGGAGCGACCGACGGTCGAACTCAGCGCATGGATCTGGCGGTTGGTGTTGGTCACGCAGACATCGTCCAGGTCGATCAGGGTGATACGACCGATGCCTGTGCGCGCCAGTCCTTCGGCGACCCAGGACCCCACGCCGCCGATGCCGATCACGCAGACATGGCTGCGGCGATAGAGCTCGACCGCATCCTGACCATAGAGCCGGCGACTGCCGCCGAAGCGAAGGTCGAAATCGTTGGACACCTGGGTCAAGCTCCTTCAGAAGTCGTCATCGGTGAGTTCGGTCAGCACCGGCTGCCCGCAGCGCCGGCAGCGCCCCTCGATAAACACGATGCCCTTCAGCTCGTATTCCACCGGATCGGTCATGCCGAGGTTTGCCTGCTGACAGTTGTCGCACCAGGTCTGTTCCAGAAATGCCGCTTTATCGGCCTCGTCGCGGGCATCGAAATCCCGCGGTTGTCGCTCATCCGTCATCTTTTACTGCCTTGTTGCCTTGTGATGCGTCCTGTGAGGCCGGTGTGTGCGCCGATGGCACCCGCGGCCAGGGCAGCGACCAGGGATCCTGCCAGGCCTCCAGCGCAGACTGCAGCGCCTCGGTCTGAAAACGCTCGCCGATCTGAGGATCGCTGCGGTAGCGATAGCGGCGCCCGTTGAGTTCGAACCCCAGCATCCAGGCGTGCAGGTATCCGCGAGTCTCCGGCGCGGCACTGCGCTCATGGTAGGCCGGATCGCCGATGATGGGCGCACCGAGGCTCTTGAGCGCAACCCTCAGCTGATGGGTGCGACCGGTGAGCGGACGCAACAGAAACAGACGTTCGCCCTCGCCTACCGAGACGCTGAAAAACTGCGTAACGGCCGGATTGACCAGGGTTTTGGCCAGACGCCAGCCACCACGGCGGCCACGGGTCATGTCACCGCGCACCAGCCCCTGCTTGCGCGATGGCTTGCGATCCGACAACGCGAGATAGAACTTGTCGACCTGGCGGGCACGAAACAGCTCCCCGAGCTGCGCCGCGGTTTTCGCGTTGCGCGCGAACAGCATCAGACCGGAGGTCATGCGGTCGAGCCTGTGCACCAGATGCAGCGACTCGCCCCGGTCCCGCTCCAGCAGCATCGTCAGCCCTGCGTCGGTCTGATCCCGGTGCACCGCAATCCCCGGAGCCTTGTCGATGACCAGGAAATCCGGCTGTTCGTCGATCAGTCGATACATGGGCATCCTGTTGCACACGGAAGGTAGCGGGAAGCGGCAATCAAAGCCGTCGAAATCAGCATAGCAGTCGCCGCCGGCTCCGGCGCTACCAGCCCATCTCCTGCTTGATAAAGGGAATGGTGATCTTGCGCTTGGCGCTGAGAGACGCCCGGTCGAGTCGCTCGAGCAGCTGGAACAGATCGCCCATATCGCGGCTGGCATGGTGGATCAGATAGCGCACCACTTCGGACGAAAGCTGAAATCCACGGGCGCGGGCGCGCAGCTGCAGCGCCCGCTCCTTGTCTTCGTCCGGCAACGGGTGCAGCTGGAACACCATGCCCCAGCTCAGGCGCGACAGCAGGTCCGGCAGGTTGAGCCCGAGCTGACGCGGCGCCCGGTCCGCCGCCACCACCAGCCGGTTGTTCTGCGCCCGGATCCGGTTGAAGAAGTGGAACATCCCCTCTTCCCACAGACGGTTGCCGGCGATCAGCTGGATGTCGTCGATGCAGACCAGATCGAGGTGTTCCATACCCTCGAGAATGCCGGGGCCCAGATGCATCAGCTCGGCCAGCGGCAGATAGACCGCTGTGCGACGCGCAGGCTCCGCCGTGTGGCAGGCTGCCTGCAAAAGATGGGTACAGCCGACGCCCTGGGTTCCCCAGAGAAACAGCAGCAGCTCACCCTGCCCCTGGGCTGCCTGCTGCAGCATGGCGCAGGCCAGGCCGTTGGCGCCGGTCAGGTAATTCTCGAAGCGTGCGTCATCGCGGAGCGAAACGCCCAGCGGTAACTGAAAAGGTGCCGTGTTATTCATCCGGTTCTGTATTGCGCAAATCCACCTCGGCAACGGTTGCCGAACCATACAGCGTACTGCTCTTGTACCCCCGGTGAAGATGGCGCAGCAGCACCATGATCACCGCCGCCACAGGCAACGCCAGCAACACGCCGACAAAGCCGAACAGCTGCCCGCCCGCCATGATGGCGAAAATCACCGCCACCGGGTGCAACCCGATGCGATCGCCCACCAGCAGAGGCGTCAGCACCATCCCCTCGAGCGCCTGCCCGATGCCGAAAACCACGGCTACCCATACCAGTATCGTCGGATCCTGGAACTGGATAAAGGCCGCGACACTGGCCGCAACAATGCCGACGATAAAGCCCAGGTAGGGTACGATACTGGCAAGGCCGGCCAGCATACCAATCAACAGCGCAATATCAAGCCCCACCAGCCAGAGACCGATTGCATAAATCGCGCCGAGGGCCAGCATCACCAGCAGTTGCCCCTTGATAAACGCCCCCAGCACCTCGTCGCATTCCCGCGCCCAGAGCGACACCCGGGGTTCGAGATAGAGCGGCAGCAGCACCCGGATGCGCGCCATGACGATGTCCCAGTCCCGCAGCAGATAGAACATCACCACCGGTATCAGCACCATATTGGCAGCCCAGGCGGCGACTGCGAGTCCCGATTTGGTGATGCCTCCGGCCAGTTTCGCCATCAGATTGCCGGTTTCCTGCCAGTTGCCCAGCATCAGCGTTTTCAGACTGCCAAAATCCAGCGCCGAGGTGTCGACACCGAGAAACGCCTCGACCTGCGGCAGCAGGCGCTGTTCGAACAGTTCGATCACCACCGGCACGCGATCGATCATCACCTGAACCTGGCGCCCAAGCTGGGGCAGCAGCAACAGCACCGACACGACCATGAGGGTGGTCAGCAGCACGAACACCAGCACCACCCCTCCGGTACGGCTCATGCGCCGCTCTTCGAGCCGGTCGACGAGCGGATCGAACAGATACGCCAGCAGCCCGGCTATCAGAAAGGGCGACAGGATCGGCGCCAGCAGGTAGACCAGCCCCCCCAGCACCAAAGTGCAGATCAGCAGGAACCAGCGCTGCGATTCCGTCATTGCGCCGCCTCCCCCAGCCCGCTCCAGCGATACTGCAGCAGCCCGGTGTCACCGGGCTGTGCGCTGCCGAACTGCGGAATCTCCTGCAGTCGCGGCTCCAGCTCCAGGGTCTGCTGCAGCCGCGCCACACTGGTCTCCAGCTGAACGCGCAGTTGCAGTCTTCCCTGACTGAAGCGTTCGGGAAAGACTGCTGACACCCCCTCGGTGCCGCGCAACAGACTGATCAGCTGCAGATAGGCCGACTGCGAATCGACGCCCTCAATATCCAGCACCAGCCCCCTCGGGCGGTAGCTGAACGCCTGGCGCGGCGCACCGCCGAGCAACAGCAGATCGGCGGCGCTGTCCGCCGCCTCCGCCATCTGGGCCGCAAGGTCACCGTCGGGCGCAAGCGTGCGGCTTTCTCCCTGCGCCAACAGATTGAAACGGCTGTGCCAGACGCCGCCTTCGGCAAACACCCAACCCATCAGGATGGCGTCCGGCCGGTACCGAGCGGAGGCCTCGCGCACCGCCGCATCGGAGAGCTCCCGCAGCGCCTGTGGCGGCAGTGCCACCTGATCCTGAAGATCCAGCAGCGGCTGCTGCAACGGCAGACCACGCTGCCGCGCCCTGCGCTCCAGCGCCAGCAGTGCCGGGTGATCCGGCGGCGCATAATCGAGGCGGCCGCTGTCATCGACCGCCAGCCACAACAGCACCGCCGGCCGCTGCGTGCCGGGGCCGCGGATACCGGCTTCGCTCAGCAGCCGGTCAAGCGCCGGCGCGTCATACTTGAGCTCCAGCAACGCGCCATTTTCCTTTGGCCGGAAGCGATACTGGCTCAACAGCATCGGCGCCTGCTCGAGGATGCCCCGGTACCCCTCGCTGGAGGCGACGTCACGGCGGCCGCTGAGCTTGACCAGCACCTGCGCCAGACCGTCGAGCGTCTGCTGCGGCGTCGGTTCCGTCTCCAGCTGCGCGACTTCGAGCTCGGCACTGTGCAGCCCGACCACGGTCAGGGCCCGGGCCTGCCCGCCACAGAGCAGCAGCAATACCGGTATCAGCCACAGCAGCTGTTGCCGTTTGTGGAACAGGCCGAACCGGTCAATGCCGACAGCCCCTAACAGCCTTTTGACAGTCATGAGGTAATCCTTCGCGCTCATGTATCGGAACAGTATTCCGGCTGACTGTACCATAGTTCCGTCTGCCGTTAGGACCTCGCCTCCTGGCTTCGCAAGGGCCCTGAAGATGCACCGACGGCCGCACCAGGCCCGCCGTGCAATGCGCTCTTTCCCAGCGCCGGAATAAACGGGACTTGTTCGCAGGTTCCATAGCCGCCCCGGTAGCAACCTGATAGAATACCGCCTTATTTTTCCGCACCATTCCAGTTGCTTAAAGGTTACCTGATACATGTCTACCGGTTCCGACAAAACTTCCCTGAGCTACAAAGACGCCGGCGTCGATATCGATGCAGGCAATGCCCTGGTTGAGCGCATCAAGGGTGTTGCCAAACGGACGGCACGTCCAGAGGTCCTTGGCGGTCTCGGTGGCTTTGGTGCCCTGTGCGAAATTCCGGCGGGCTACCGCAAGCCGGTCCTGGTATCCGGTACCGACGGCGTCGGCACCAAGCTGCGCCTGGCGATGGACCTGGGCAAGCACGACAGCATCGGCATCGACCTGGTGGCCATGTGCGTTAACGACCTCGTCGTCGCCGGCGCCGAGCCGCTGTTCTTCCTCGACTACTACGCCACCGGCAAGCTGAACGTCGACACCGCCGCCGACGTCGTCACCGGCATCGGTCGCGGCTGCGAGCTGGCCGGCGCTGCTCTGGTTGGCGGCGAAACTGCCGAAATGCCGGGCATGTACGAGGGCGACGACTACGACCTGGCCGGCTTCTGCGTCGGCGTGGTGGAAAAGGACGAGATCATCGACGGCAGCCGCGTGCAGGCCGGCGACAGCCTGATCGCCCTCGCCTCCTCAGGCCCCCACTCCAACGGCTACTCGCTGATCCGCAAGATCATCGAAGTCAGCCAGGCCGAGCTCAGCCAGCCGATGGGTGACGCCACCCTGGCCGACGCCCTGATGGCGCCGACCCGTATCTACGTCAAGTCGCTGCTGCAGCTGATCAAGGAAAGCCGGGTCAACGCCCTGTCGCACATCACCGGCGGCGGTCTGCTGGAAAACATCCCGCGCGTGCTGCCGGAGTCGGCCAAGGCCGTCATCGACACCCAGTCCTGGGAACTGCCGCCTGTGTTCCAGTGGCTGCAGCAGCAGGGCAACGTCGATGCCCGCGAAATGTACCGCACCTTCAACTGCGGTGTCGGCATGGTTATCGCTGTCCCGGCCGAGCGCACCGACGAGGCTCTGGCACTGCTGGGCGGCGCCGGTGAGCAGGCCTGGGTCATCGGCCAGATCGAGAACGCAGCCGACGGCGAGGAGCAGGTCGAACTGCGCGGTCTGGAGGCCTGAGCATGGCCGCCAAGCGGATTGTCGTGCTGATTTCCGGCAGCGGCAGTAATCTGCAGGCGCTGATCGATTCGACGCTGAGCGGTCGCATCGACGGCCGCATCGTTTCGGTGATCAGCAATCGCCCCGACGCCTTCGGGCTGGAGCGAGCCCGCCGTGCCGGTATCCGGGCAGAGCCACTGGACCACAAGGCCTTCGACTCGCGCGAGACCTTCGATGCCGCACTGCAGGAGCTGATCGACAGCCACGAGCCGGATCTGGTGGTGCTGGCCGGCTTCATGCGCATCCTGACACCGGAGTTCGTCAGCCACTACCTCGGACGGATGTTCAACATCCACCCGTCGCTGCTGCCGAAGTACAAGGGGCTCAACACCCACCAGCGGGCGCTGGATGCGGGCGATACCGAGCACGGCTGTACGGTGCACTTCGTGACCCCGGAACTCGACGGCGGCCCGCTGGTCGTACAGGCGGCGGTTCCGGTCGAGGCCGGCGACGATGCCGACAGCCTGCAGCAGCGCGTTCACCGGCGCGAACACGAGATCTACCCGCTGGCGGTCGAGTGGTTCTGCGCCGACCGTCTGCGTCTTCTGCCTGAGGGTGTCGAGTTCGACGGCCAGCACCTGCCGCAGACCGGTCTCAGACTGGAGCCCTGATCATTTGCTGTCATCCCGGGCCCCGCCCGGGATACCCCATGCCGTCGGAGAGTATATGTACCGCTGGATTCGACAGTTACTCTGTTCAAGCCTGTTCGTCGCTGCCGGCCTGAGCCACACGGCCCAGGCTACCACCGAGCTCAAGCCCTTCCGTGCACTGTACGAGTCCCGTCTCGACATCGGAATGCCGCTGCAGGTGGATGCCGTGCGCGAGCTGCGCCAGCAGGCGGACGGCCACTGGCTGCTGACCAGCACCGCCGACGCCGGGATCGCCGGCGTCACCGAAAGCACGCGCTTTCGCGTCGACAGCAACCGCGTGGTGCCGCACACCTACCAGTACCACCGCAAGGTACTGGGCAAAACCCGCGATGCCATACTGAGCTTCGACTGGACCAACGCCCGGGTCACCAATGACGTCGAGGACAAACCCTGGCATATGGATATCCCGCCCGGCACCCTCGACAAGCTCGCCTACCAGATTCAGCTGCGCCTCGATCTGCCGGGCGGACAGCGCAAGCTGCTGTATGCCGTCGCCGACGGCGGCACGCTCAAGGAGTACGCCTTCGAGGTGCTGGGCAGAGAAACCGTCAGCACCCCCGCCGGCGACTTCAGCGCCATCAAGGTCCAGCGGGACCGCGGAGAAGATGCCGATCGCGAGACCTATATCTGGTTCGCTCCGGAGCTCGACTACATGATCGTCAAGCTCTGGCAGATCGAAAGCGACGGCAAGGAAGTCCAACTGCTATTGAAAAAACTGGAAGCTCTATGAACGTCAGCGCCTACAGCGACCACCTGCACCAGTATCTGCTGAGGCAGGAAGAAACCACCGAAGATGCCGACCGGCTGTTCTACAGCAGCTATCTGCTGGGCCATCTCAGTCTGGCTGCCGCCGCCGACCCCGAGACCCCGGAGCAGCTGCACCGGGGCGTCGACGCCAGCCTCGATGACGCCTTTGCCGTCGACCATCTGAGCGATGCCGACAAAGACGGCATCCGCTCACTCTGGCAGGAAGCCCTCGCCGCCTGCTGAGCCTCAGAGCGCGCCAACAGCATCGTAGCAGTAGTAGGATGGGTGAAGCCGCGCTGGCACCAGGGAACGCAGTACCACGGTGATTAGGCGGCGCAACCCATCAACCTACAACGACAAACTAACGCTATACGATGGGTTTCACGACGCCCTGAGCACACCACAACGTACGCTCCGTACCAAACGTCGTTGCACCCATCCTACGCTTGAGCCTGTTTTTGACGCAGCAATCGGCAACGCAGATAGATTTTCAACATCCTGCTAAGCCTCAGAGCGCGCCAACCGCGTAATAGAAGGTAAAGAAGCCGCGCCCCTGCCGGTCTCGCCCGCCCGAGATATGGCCAAGCGGTGCCCGGGCGTGGCGCTCGAGCAGCGCATCGAGCTCGCCGCCGTCGCAGCACAATCGTCCGGCCAGTGCCTGCAGCCGGGGTGCTGCATCCGACAGGCTTCGCCGGCACGGATAGAGATTGATGTCGTAGGAATAACGTCCGCCCTCCCCGCCGTCGACCTCAAGATACACCAGCTCACGATCCGGTACGGCAGCCGCAGCCCAGAGCACCAGGTCGGCGACGGCATCGCCGAGCTCACCGGCGCGCTCCCTTACCCGCCCGACAATATCCAGATGCCTGATCCGCGGCAGACAGAGATAAGAATCCAGCACGAGGTCCGCGGGCCGACCCGCCTGCCACTTGAAGCCAAGGTTCAGCAGCGCGGGCCCCTCATCACCACGCCCAAGTCGCTGCAGCAGGCGATCCCAGTACTCCAGATATACTTTGCACAGGACCCTGTCACCGTCCTGTTCGACCGCGAACTGCACCTCGCTGGCCCCGGGAAAGTGCTGATCGAAGAGTTGCCGGCCCCGGCTGTCCAGGCCAAACTCCGCCAGCAGGCTACCGAAGTCCTCCGGCGCCAGTTGCGACACCGGCACGCCGAGCAGAAAGCGTTCGGGCAGCACCCGCCCCTGGCGCAGCTTGCACGAGCGCTCGCCGACGGGTCGCAATCCGCGCCGGCGCAGTCCGCTGAGAAGGCGCGCCCCGGGTCCGGCGTTCAGGCACGGGTCTGCTGCGGGCGGCTGCACCGTCGTGCGCGCGCCCATCCTCTCTGGCCTAATCGGCTGCGACGGCATCGTTGAAGCTCAGCTTGCAGCGCAGGCCCGCCGGCAGACTTCTGTCGCTGTTGTCGAGATTGAGGCGCACACCAAAGGTGCCGCTGGGGGCATCGATCACCCGCTCCACCAGCGTTACCCGCGCCAGAAAGTCGCCGTTCACCGGGGCTTCGGGGTACACATGCGACATATCCCCCTCGTGAATCTCGCCGAACAGGCTGACCGGCACTATCGCCTCGACGAACAGCGGATCGATCTGCACGATGCTGAGAATCGGCCTGTCCTCCACGGACTCGCCGGCGGTGACATGAATCTTCGATACCACCCCCGATACCGGACTCTTGATGGTTCGCAGGTTCAGCAGGCTTTCGGCACGCGCCAGTCGCAGCTGCGCCAGCCGCCGGTTGTGTTGCGCCTCCTCGAGTTCAGCGGCGGCCAGTTCCACATCGGTCCGGGCCTCGTCCAGCTCCTGGGACGATATTGCCTTCGTCTTGGTGAGCTCGACCACACGCTGCAACCGTTTTTTGGCCAGGTTGAGGCGCGAGCGGCGGGCCTGGATCAGGTTCTGTGCCTCGGCCTCGGCCCGCGCCAGTTCGACGCTGGCCTGTTCGACGCTCGATTCGAGTCTTGCGACCTCGGCGCCCTTCTCGACCCAGTCTCCCCGTTTCACCAGGAGCTCGGACAGAATGCCGTTCGCGGCGCTGCTGACATCAGCGACCTCGCTTGGTTCGATGACACAGTCCAGCTGCTCGGCCCAGGCCCGAAGGGGCGACAGCACCAGTCCGCAGAGAAGCGCGATCGCCTGTACAACCAATAAAGAACGTCTCATTCCAGCCTTCCCGTAAACGCCAGTACATTTTCCAGATACTCGTCCATTTTCTGCATCCGCAACCGCATCCGGTAACTGCGCCGCTGCGCGCGGCGCTGCGCGAGTGTCAGCATCAGCAGCGATGCAGGCCGTCCCAGCGGCCGCATCAGCCCCCTCAACCATCCGGGGAGCTGACGCGCCACCAGTTCGTCCTCCAGTGACAGAATCTCCTCGCAACTGCCGGGATCCCCCTGCCGGGCACAGCGGCCGAACAGCTGGCGATCGATCCTGCGGGCCTCGTGACGCTCGGTGGCGATGACATGAAGCCCTCCCAGATCGGCCACTCCGGGGCCCAGGCAAATATCGGTGCCCCGTCCTGCCATGTTGGTCGCCACCGTTATCTGGCGCGGCTGCCCGGCAAGGGCGATGATCTCGGCCTCCGCAACATCCTGGCGGGCGTTGAGGATACGGTGCTCGAGCCCTGCCTGCGACAGCAGGCCACTGAGGTGCTCCGATGCCGCGACAGAGCGTGTGCCCACCAGCACCGGACGGCCGCTGTCATGCACGGTCGCTATGCGCTTGAGCACCCGCTGCCACTTTTGTGCTTCGGTGCGCACGACCGTTACCGGCAGATAACGGCGGCAATTGGGTCGATGCGGCCGTACCGCGGCAACCGAGAGTTCATAGACGGCGCGCAGTTCCGGCGCCACCTCGCGCAGGGTCCCGGACATGCCGCCGAGCATGCTGTAACGACGGAAAAAGCGCTGGTAGCTGATCCGGCCCAGGGTTTCCATCTCGCCGGTGATCTCGCAGCCCTCCTTCGCCTCGATCAACTGGTGCAGCCCCTGCTCCCAGGAGCGGTCCGGCATCACCCGTCCGGTAAATTCGTCGATGATCTGCACCTTGCCGTCATCGACAAGATAGTGACGGTCGCGCTGATAGAGATAAAGAGCGCGCAGCGCCTGCAGGATGAGGTATTCGCGATAACGGGTATTGCACCAGAGGCCGGCGGTGTCCTGCGCCCAGCGCGCCAGGAACTGCTGTCCGTCGGACAGCAGCTCCACCTGACGACGCTCGGCGTACAGACAGTAGTCGCGGCCGGCACGCAGCGACTCCGCGGTCGTCAGCGCCGTGTCGAGCATATCGGGTGTATAGACCGGCCGGCCGCGCCGGGAAATGATCAGCGGCGTCACCGCCTCGTCCACCAGCACGCTGTCCGCCTCGTCCACCAGAGCGAAGTGCAGGCCACGCAGCAGCAGCCCGTCCTGGTCCTGAGGCAGGAAGTGCAGGCCGATACGACTGTTGCGGTGGCGCAGGCGAATACGATCGCGCAGGTGGTCGAATGCCACCTGCTTGTTGGTGGTATAGGTCACGTCGCAGCCATAGGCGGCGCGGCGCTGGGCGTCGGACATGCCGGTCAGGGCAGCACCGACACTCAGACCCAGTGCCTCGTAGACCGGCCGCATCGCCTCGGCGTCACGCCCGGCAAGATAATCGTTGACGGTGATGACGTGCACCGGGATGCCCGACAGCGCCGCAGTGCCGGCGGCCAGCGTCGCCGTCAGCGTCTTGCCCTCGCCGGTCGCCATTTCCGCCACCATGCCATTGAGCATCGCCCAGCCACCGACCAGTTGCACATCGAAGTGACTCATGCCGAGTCGGCGGCGCGAGATCTCGCGAATCAGCGCAAAGGCCTCGCCGGCAACGGGCAGCGCCAGGCGCGAAGACTTGAGACGCCGGCGCAAATCGAGGCAGTGTCGGCGCAGCAGTTCATCCGGCATCGTCCGAAACGTCTCGGCGTGGGCCTGTACCGGCGGCAGAATCCTCGCCAGCCGGAGCCAGGAACGGTCGACCAGCCGCTGTGGCAACGCCAGCCGCTCGGATAACCGGTCCAGCAGCCCGGGCGGCGCGTCACTGCGCAGCGCATAGGCTTCTCCCGCCTGCAGGGTTCCGACACAACTGCGCACCTCAGCTCCTCCTCACCACAGCTCATATACCGAACTTGCCCAGGAACACCTGGCGCGCGCGCCGGAACCATTGCCAGCCAAGCGGCGTGCTGCCATGGTCGAAGCGCACGTATACCCGGGTGCCGGCCGGCGAGCGCGGCACCTCGGACGGCAACACCAGCTCGTACTGAAAGATGCGGGAAAAGGTGCGGGTACCATCCGGGTCCCGCGGGTCGGTCTCCAGACGGCCGCCACCGACCTTGCCGAGCACCGGGCTTGGCAGCCGGTCCGAGCCTCCCGGTATCTGGCGGGTCATCTCGGCACGCAGGCTCGACGCCGGGCGGTCCGCCAGACGCACCTGGATCTCGCCGCTGCGTGACGCCACCAGATCCGCATCGCGTTCGGGTACCGCCACCCGCACCCGCATCGGCACCGGCTCGACCACGTAGCCGAGCGTCTCCCCCTGCCGCACGAAACGGCCTTGCAGGTCCAGCGCCCGCGGCACCACGAAACGGCCGTCGGCGGGACTGAGAATATCCATGGCGTCCATGCGCTGCCGCACGTCGGCCAGGTCCGCCTCGACGGCGCGCATCTCTTCCCGCGTCACCCGCGCCGCGACCCTGTCGTCCCGCCACTGCGCCGACAACAGCGCCCGCAGTTCACGCAGCCTCGCGTGCAGTCCCTCGAGACGCGCCCGCAGCAACGGGTCCTGGCAGCGCACCAGCAAGGTTCCGCTGGTGACCTGGCTGTCCGTCGGTTGCTCGAGGCTGGTGACGAAACAGTCGGCGCCGGCCCGCACCGTCGCGCGCTCGGGCAACCAGACCACCCCTTCGGCCAGGGTGCGGTAAGGCACCGGCGCCAGGAACAGCAGTACGCCCAGCAACAGCAGCAGCGATACCGACACCAGCAGCGCCCGCGGCCGCTGCCCGCCCAGCTGGCCATCGGCGATCAGAAACTTCAGCGACTTGCCCATCGGTATCACCAGCAGCGTGGTCGAGGCCCAGAGAGCCAGCAAAATGCCCAGAACGAAAAACTCGCCCGATACGAACAGTATAATGGCCGCCGCGATGAACAGCCGGTAGATAAAGGACGCGATACCGTAGAAGACGAACCACTTTCGCTCGCTGCTGCTGGTCGCCGGAGACTGCTGCGACTCCATGCCGAACAGGTAACGCTTGAGCAGGTAGGCCAGGTATTTCTGCGACCGTTGCGCCAGGTTGGGGATTTCAATGGCGTCCGCCAGCACGTAGTATCCGTCGAACCGCAGCAGCGGGTTGCCATTGAAAAACAGCGTCGAGACGCCGCCGATCAGCATGGTGTTGTAGGCAATGGCGCGCACCAGCCCGAGTTCGGCGTTGAGCCACACCAGCAGTGCCACCGCCGCCAGGAACAGTTCGACCATGATGCCGGCGGCGCCGACGATGACACGACGATGCTTCTGTCGAAAAGCCGATGCCGCCGAGGCATCGACGTAGGGTACCGGCATGAACACCAGCAGCATGATGCCGATCTCGTGCACCTCGCCCCCCCAGACACGGGTGGCGTAGGCGTGTCCCAGCTCGTGGATCGCCTTGATGACCGGATACAACAGCCACAGCAGCATCAGGTTCTGCGGCGCCAGCACGCGATCGGCAAGGTCGCTGGTCAGTTCTCCCCAGTGCATCGCTGCCAGCACAGCGCCGGTCAACACCACTGCGAGCCACAGCAGAAAGCCGAACGGCCCGTACACAGGACGTATCAGGGGTAGCGTGCGTACCAGAAAGCGTTCGGGATCGAAAAGACGAAACCGCAACGCCAGCGGGCTCCAGACCCGCTGGCGCAGCTGCGCCCGCTGCTGCTGCCGGTAACGGCGGAAGATCTCGGCACTGTCCGGCGGCACCTCGCTCTGCAACACATCCGCCGCATGAAGTTGCGCCATCAGCCGGATCATCTCCTCCTGCGTCGGCGAGTCGTCTCCCAGCTCCTGCGCCGCCAGCTGCCAGATCTCGTCGACGGTTCGCTCGCCGTTCATCAGTCCGATCACGCAGTTGGCGGCCTCGGAAAAGCGGTGAAAGCGCCCGGACAGATGATCCTGCAGTACGAACCAGACCTCATCGCGGTAACTGTGCCGGTGCACCTGCACATGACCACGCAGCCGCGGTCGCAGTTCGGCGACCCGATACCAGGCAGGACTGAACAGCGACTCGGCCATACTCAGGGCCACCAGGACCAGACGCGCAGACGCAGCCAGTCGATCAGATCATGGGTCCAGATCCAGGCCAGCCGGCGTTCCTCGACCGCGATTCTGGCTGCGCCCTGCATGCCCGGCCGCAGGAATTCCGCCGACTCCAGGAGACTTGCATCGACGCGGAAGGTGTTCTGTCCGTCGGCCGCCGTGGATACCGGTGTGATGCCTTCGATGCGTATCGGCAAGGCGCGGTCGGGCATCGATGCCAGCACCAGCTGGCCGGTCTGGCCGCTGCGGATTTCACTGATGGCACCCTCCGGCACCTGCAGCGCCACGCGATAGGCGTCGAGCGGCGCGATCTCGAACAGGATCTGCCCCCGCTCCACCGGCGCGCCGAGCTGGTCGCTGAGATCGCCGGAGACGACGATACCGTCGAACGGGGCCATCACACGGGTTCGCTCGATCTGCTCACCCACCAGGCTGAGCTGGGCATTGGCCTGGTCGAGCTGGGCACGCAGAATGCTGACCTCGCTGCGCTCGTGCTGCGCCATGGCATCGCGCAGCTTGCGCTCCACCTGGGCCTTCTGGCTCGACCACTTGAGATATTCCAGGCGCAGATCGCGATCGTCGATACGAAACAGCAGCTCCCCCTGCGCGACCCTGTCGCCGGCGCGCACCCCGGCTTCGGCGATGAAGCCTGCGACCGGGGCCACGGCCACGCGCTCGATGGCACCCTCCAGTGTTGCCGCGGCACGTACCCGGTAGACATCGGTTGCCAGTGTCAGGAACAGCGCCAGCCCCAGCAGCGCCAGCGCCGCAAGCTTGCGGCCCAGATAACGCGGACCGAACAGACGCGACAGCTGCTCGCGCAACGAGCGCCACAGCTTGTAGCCGATCCAGCGATCCTCGCGGTAGCGGGTCGCCACCACCGGCGCCACGAAGGCGGCAGCACGCGCCATGGTGTCCCGCTGACGCTCGCTGAAGCCTGCGGCAGACGACGTATCGAAGGTCAGCGCACCGAACCAGCTCCCCTTATCGGCCATCGGAACGGTGCATATCTGCTGCCCGTTCCCGAGCCGGGACAGTTCCGCGTGGGCCCGGTCGACACAGGTTTCGCCAGCGTCCGGTTGCGGATACAGCAGCGTGGTTTGCTGGTCGATCGCTTCGTCCATCGCGCCGGCAATCGCCCTGGTCAGGTTGCCCGCCTTGCCGAACTGGGCACTGTGGGACAGTGCCAGCACCCGGGTATGGCGACCATCGCGAATACCGAAGCTGACCCGCTCGCAGCCAAGCCTGGTTGCCAGCTCGGTCACCAGCGCCGTCGCCGACTGCTGGAAGCGCTCGGCCTCCAGCACCTGTGCCGCCAGCTCGACCGCCAGCAGCGCATCGTCGCCGACGCCCTCCCCTGCAAGGTCGCCATGCCGGCGTAAATTCGCCTCCAGCCAGCCACAACCCCACTGCAGCTGACGCATCAGGCTGCGCAGCACGATTTCGTCGCGGGTGTCGACGTCTACGGCGGCAACACCGCGCATTCGGTCATCGATAAGTATGGGATAGGCGGCACAGGCACCGCTGTCGGTATGGGTGGCGACGCCTTTGCCGGCGGCCAGTGCCGATTCGGCGGCCGAGGCCAGCTCGGGCGACGCCTGCTTGCCGTCGGGCCAGCTGGCAACCGGCACGCAGGCACCGCCGTCCCGGTCGTTCAGAACCACCACGCCGGCACGTACCCCGGGCAGCATGGAACACTGCAGCGTCAGCCAGGCGGCGGCGAACTCCTTGGTGCTGCGGGCCTCGTGAAAGCGCTTCCAGAGAGCCTGATCGAGGTAGGCGAGCTCCCCCCTCTGGCCAGGCGACGATTGTGGGCTGTTATCCAGCATTTCCGGCATTCCAGGCTCCCAGAGTCTTATGCATCTGTTCGGTCGCCGGCGCCGGCCATCGCAGCCTTTCAGCCGCTCAGTTCCACCAGTCGCGCAACGGGCGAGCGACATGCATCAGCCAGCCCAGCAGCCCGGGTACCAGTGGCGACCGGTCCGTCACCTCCCGGTCGACGGCGGCGCCCCAGTTTATGCTGCGTCCCTGCAAAGCCATCGCTTCGCGACTGTAGTCACTATAGTCCCTATCGGCAGCGCCAGTGTCGCGGTGGACGATCCAGTCGCCGGTATCAGTCGATCCGGCCGGCTCTACCTGCGGCAAGCCCGCCCCGGAGCCTGCTATAGCCACGGACGGCGGTGTGACGAACTCACCCGAGACCGCATCGAAGACACGCAGCTCCCTCGCCGCTGCTTCCGGGACGCTGTGCACCCGAACCGGCGCCCTCAGGGTGGCGGTTTCCATTTCCGGTTCGAGCCAGTGATGCGTGCCGGGCAGCGCGGCAAGCGTCTCGAAGATGACATCCGGCTCGAAACGCTCATCGACCGCGGCCGTTTCGGTTTCCGGCATGCCCGACTCCAGCGTGACTTCGGTGCCGGCAGCGAGCGTTGCACTCATCACACCCAGATCGCCATGCTCAAGATCGAGCGCGTGTCCGAGCTCGTGGATGACCACCGAGATCAGGTCGATCTGGCCGGCGGAAAGCGACGTCGGCGCGTCGGGCCAGGCCAGCGGGTCCTGCAGGTACCAGCCATAACCCGCAGCGTCCACATCCAGGTAAAGGGTGCCGTTGTCGTAACGGCCCAGCACCTGGCCGGGCAGATCGCGGATGACGACGTCGATGGTATCGAGCCTTGCCAAAAGCTCGGCACTTACCAGCCCCGAGGCCTGCCACTGGGCAATGGCGGAATCCAGCACCGGCGACAGCCGGTACAGCGTGAGCGGGATGCGCAGCGCCGCAGGATCCGGCACCGCGGCATCGGCCAGCAGGTTGTTGCCGTCATCCACCGGCAGGTAAGCCGGATCGTTGGTCGCCAGCGTCACGCTGTCGAAACGGGAGTTCGCGGTATCGGAGAACAAGCCGAATTCGCCGTCCACCGTCACGGCATTGAAGGCGTGGCCGGCGACCGTCTGGCCGTTGAGAAGCACGCTGACGGTGCTGCCAGCGGCGGTAACGGTCAGGTCGTACCAGCTGCCGGCGCGAATTCCGAGATCCACCGAGACATCGACCGCCCAGCCGTCACGCGCGCTGTGGTGGCCGATCAGCAGATTGCCGCTGCCAGCATCGATGGCGGCGAACTTGAACTCGGTTTCGCCGTACTGATCGAAGACGACACCGGCAACACCGTCGGTCTGCAGTCGTGTATCGATACGCACCAGGTAGGCCGAATCGATCCGGATATTCGAGGTGCTGATCGCGTAACCGCGACCGGCATCCGGTGTCGGCACGTAGGCATCGCTGTTGTCTATGCTCCAGTCACCGACTCTGGTGCCGGTGAAGCGGTCGGCGATTCCGTCGGAGAAATCCTCGAGCGCTTCCAGGGTCAACTCCGGCGGCAGCACCTGAACCGCGACGTTGTCGATGCGTGCAGCCGAATTGTTGGCGCCAATGCCGACCAGACCTGCGTTGATGCCGTACATGAAGCCGTCGGCGTCGACCCGCGGCGCATAGGTGTAGATGAAGACATCCTGGTTGTCGATCACCAGCGTCACGGTGGTGCCATTGACCGCCAGCAGCACATCGTAGTCCTTGTCCGGCCTGAGCTGCGAATTGGTCTGCTGCACCACGTGCCAGCCGTCGGCGTCGCGGTACCCCATTTCCATCTTGTCGGTGGAGATATTGACGCCGGCGAACTTGAAGTCGGTGGCCGACTGGTAGTCGAAGATCAGGTAGGCGTTGGACTTGTAGCCCTTGATCGGTTTGCCGGCGTTGATGGTGGCGCGGATTTCGAAATAGTTGGGCAGGTACTGGTCGACGATGAATACCGCCGCCGCGTCGCCGCCGAGGGTGTCCGGCTCGACCTGCAGACGCCCGCTGATCGCGGTGAAGCTGCCGCTGTCGACGAGGAAGTTGTCGGTATTGCCGGTATTGAAGTTGGCGCCGCGCAGCACGTCGCGGGATCCGCCCGGAATGTTGCCGGCCTGCGGGTCATCCGGCGCACCGGTCTGATCCTGCCAGTCGGCATCCTTCTGCAGCACCAGACCGAGCTCGCCGTCGGGCTCACCGTTGCGCAGCGGGTCGTTGCCGGTGTCGTTGGCGCGCGTCGGGTCGGCACCGTCACTGGCGGACAGCGCGTACATGAACTCCATCAGCTGCGGCTGCAGCGTACGGCTGACGGTCGCGGCGCCGAAGGGCGCGTACGGCACGATATAGCTGTTGAACTCGCCGACATGGTCGATCAGGCGGTCGCCGCCGGTATTGGCGATCAGCACATCGCGACCGGCGCCGCCGTGGGCACGGTCCTCGTAGCTGAGCTGCGGGCCGTCCGGGATACGGTTGTCGTCCGGGTCATCGCCCTCGGTCTCCAGCTCATCGTCGGCCTGCAGGTAGTCGTTGCCGTAACCGCCGTAGAGGGTGTCATTGCCGGTACCGCCGAAGATAACGTCGTTGCCGAGGTCGCCGAAGATGCGGTCGGAGCCGTCGGTGGTGATCTCCCAGCCGGGATTGTTTACATCGACGGCGCTGTCGACAGCCCGCCCATCGCGGGCATCGAAGTTCATAAAGAACTCCAGCAGCGTGCGCTGACCGTCGTAGCGGCCATAGGTCGCATTTTCGGCGTCGACGTATATCTTGTCGAGCGGCCGGTATTCGTCATAGTGGGCGAACTCTTCGGCCTTGTAGGCCTCGAAGCCCAGCAGGCGGAACGAGAAGTTGAGTTCCGCCTCGGCCTTGGAAACCACCAGCGGACGGTCGTAGCCGAAGGTCAGCACCACGCCGTCATCGCGTTCGGCATTCGTGCCAGAGCCTTCAGGGAAGACCACCACCGCAGCCTCCGCCAGGGCCTCGGCGCCGGAAATCGCATCGTCGCCGGCGCCGCCGTGCAGGAAGTCGTCGTCCAGGCCGCCGTAAATAATATCGTCGGCATACTGCGGATCGAACAGCGGGTCCTGGAAGTCGTGGTTCGGGTCGACGTTGAACGGCGTCAGATTGACGGTTTTCTTCAGTTCACCCTCGACGTTGATCACCGTCTCCTGGGCACGTCCCGGGGTCGAGATAAGCGCGTTCAGCGAGTTCGGGTCCGCATTCCGGTTCCCCTTCAGATCGGTCTGTGCCGGTAACAGCGCGACGATGCCATAGAGGTCCTCTCCGAACTGGTCGCTGTTGCGGCTGGTGTAGATACGGCCGTCGTCGCCGAGAATACCGTCGCGGCCGGTGCCGCCGAGCAGGAAGTCGCGACCCCAACCGCCGATCAGGTCATCGTCCTGGCCCTCGCCGAAGATCACATCGTCGCCGACCTGACCATAGACCTGGTCGTCGCCCGATTCGCCGTGGATCTCGTCACCGGCGCCGTTGTCATCCAGCGCATCCGGATCGAAGTCCGGGCCGCCTTCGGTGTAATCGATCAGCTCGACGGCGCGGGGGATCAGCTTGATGTTGCCATACTCAGCGCCACCCGCCGGCGCGTTGGTATCGGCTACGTCCGGGTTGTCGTAGTTGAAGGTGAGGAAATCGGCGGTCGGCACGCCATTGACGCCCACCAGCCGGTAGATATTGGCATTGTCGCCGGCGATCACATCGGCATCTCGGGAGTGGCCGTTAACACCCGTATCACCCTCATTGTTGCGGTCCAGATCAGTACCGGCGCCACCGAAGATCAGATCCTCGCCGTCCGGGCGCAGGCTTTCGTCGCCAGCAAGGCCGAACAGCGTCGAACTGCCGCCGACGATATCGTCCTGACCGAGGTTGCCGAAGATCACATCGTCGCCGCCATTGCCCTCGATATAGTCGTCGCCGTCGCTTTCCCGCTCTTCCGAGGCTTCAACCTGGAGATAGCCTTCGCCATCACGGTAAGCACCGACCGGCGTCAGCAACTGATAGCTGTCCGCATCGAGCCGGATCACCACCTCACCGCTTGCAAGCACCTGGCCCATTTCGTAGCCATGATCCTGCGCTTCGACCGCAGCCGCCAGAACCATCAGGCCGTCGCCCTGGATGATATCGTCGCCGAGCTGGCCGAACAGCAGGTCGTCGTCGGCACCGCCGGCGATATAGTCGTCGCCGTGACTCGGGCTGGGGGTTGCCTCATCAGCGTCGGAATGGGCCAGCAGCTGCACCACCCGCGCGACCGCGCCGGTCGGGTTGAGCTGCGAATCCGCGGTGACCTGGACCAGGCCGTCGCTACTGCCAATGGTCTCGCCGTAGATCACGCTGCCCTCGAGCACGCGGATGCGCTCGCTTTGCGAGTCGGGACGGCGCTCGAAGCGGGCGTTGTCGCCAACCACCAGATCGTCGCCCGCACCGGCGTCAATAAAGTCGCCGTCGTCGTAGCCGTCCGCGACCATCGCCAGCACGGCGCTATCGACCGGGGTCAGCGTGCCGTCTGCTTCGATGCCGAAGCCGCCGAGCGCATGGCCGCCGGCGATATCGTCGTCATCCGCACCACCGAGGATGGCATCCGAGCCCTGGCCACCGATCAGGATATCGTCGCCCTCGTTGCCCTCGATATAGTCGTCGTCGCCGTAGAGATCACCATTAAACTCATCACAGTGATGATCGAAAACCTTCTCTTCGGTGCTGATCGAGGTGAAGCTGAACGCCGGCAAGAGCGCGGCAAGCGGCAGGCCGAAGCCGTTTTCGGGATCGAGATTGCCCTCCAGCCGCCCGTGGTCACCGAATATCAGGTCGTTGCCCGCGCCGCCGGTAATATAGTCGCGTCCGCCGCCGCCGACCAGGATATCGTTGCCGGTTCCGCCCTCAATATGATCGTCGCCCGGCGCGTAATCGCTGGCGATATAGTCGATAACACCGATATCGTCATCGGGATCCTCGAACACCAGCACGCCGTCGATCTCGGTGTCGGCATAGCCGATCACGCCATTGCCGCCAAGCACGATATCGTTGCCACCGTTGGTGTTGATGAAGTCGCCGCCGATACCGCCGAAGACGACATCATTTTCGTCGCCGGTGATGATCACTTCGCCATCGCCGTCGTCACAGCCGGTGCTCTGGATCAGGCCCAGGGTAAAGTCGTGCGCCGACCAGGTCTGCGGGTCGTCGGCCACCGCAGACGTCAGACGGCCGCTGTCGCCCATTATCAGGTTGACGCCGTTGCCGGCATGGATTTCATCGGCACCGGTGCCGGCGATAATGATGTCGTTGTCATCGCCGGTGTAGATCAGATCGTTGCCGCCCAACTCGGGCGCGTCCTCTTCAAGCGACCAGATACGGTCGATATCGCTGGCATCGCCGTCTTCGATGACATAGTCGATAAAGCCGTTGTCGCCGATAACCAGGTTGCGCTTGTCATCCGCGGCACCAGTCGGATCGACGACGACCTTGTCTTCGTCATCCAGCTTCGAACCGAAGGCGAAAATGCGGTCGTCACCGAAGCCGCCAAGGATGATGTCGCGACCGAGGCCGGTGCTGATGATGTCGTTGCCACCGCCGGTGTCGGGCTCGATGGTTTCGATCCGTCCCAGGGTGATCGGATGGCCGTCGAGCGGCGCATCGAGATCGCTGCTGCCCTGATAGGCGGCCGAGGCAATCAAACCGTGGTCGCCGATGACGATATTGTTCTCGCCCTGACCCGCATCGATAAGGTCGGTGCCGAAACCGCCGATAATGATGTCGCTGGATGCACCCGATACGATGGTATCGCCGCCGCCGATGTCGACGTCGGTGCTCCGGATCAGATCGATATCGTCGAGATCATCGGTATCGGCGGTCACGTAGTCGATAAAGCCGAGGTCACCGAGCACGATATTGCGGCCCTCGCCGGCATCTATCCAGTCGCCGCCGGCACCGCCGAGGATACGGTCGCCCTCTTCGGTATCGGCATGACCGGCATTGCCCTCGATGGTATCCATCTCGCCATTGGCGGGTTCGACGGTGCCGATATAGGTCACCAGGTAATTCTGCAGCAGCCGCGCGGCGCCGCCGTCGGCCTGCAGGATCTCGCCGTGGTCGCCGAAGATGATATCGGCGCCGGCATCGCCGTACAGATGATCCTCGCCTGCGAGGATAACCGTGGTGGTGGTTTCCTCGTCGCCGTCGATTTCGGTCACGGCATCGGCGGTCAGCTCGGGGCTGGCGTTCACCGTCGGTACCGTCAGCAGGCGGGCGACGACGGCGATATCGCTGTCGTCCTTGGTCACGGCGAAGTCGAGGTTGAAACCGGAGTCGCCATAGATGTGGTCGTTGCCGGCTTCGCCGTGGATGGTATCGTTGCCGGAACCGCCGGCCAGCTGATCGTCGTCCTGGCTGCCGTAAAGGGTGTCATCGCCCCGACCGCCGTAGATGGTGACCGAGAACTCCGACGCTGAGGCGTCGATGATGTCGTCGCCGTGGCGGTTGAAGAAGGTGGCGTTGCCGTTGTAGACGCCGAGGTCCGGACGCGAGTCGTAGCGCGCACCGTCCTGGGACGTATCGCCGTAGATCACCAGCGGCGAGTCGGCGCCGCCACCACCGTTAACGATGATATGGTCGCCACCGATAATCGGCAGACCGTCATCGTCTTCCAGCTCTTCGCCCTCGCTATCGGTCAGGTAGCGGTTGCCGCCGCCGTGCACCACCGTGACCACGTACTCCTCGGCCCCCGGCGTACCAGCGCTGGTGGCGTCGATGGTCAGGGTGTCGTTGCCCTGTCCCAGCATGATCTCGGTGATCTCGATATCGTCGAAGGTAATGCCGCCCGGGAACACGATCAGGCCGGAGCCGTCCTGTTCATCGCTGATATCCACTTCCAGCGGCCGCGACATGCCCTCCAGCAGGCTGTACTCCGCCGCCTCGTCGGCGCCCAGCAGGCTCATGCCGAGACCTGAGAGGTTCACCGCGTTGTCGAGCGATACCACCGAGTTGTCGAGCTCGACGCTTTGCAGCCAGCCGACATCGTCCACCACGCTGGAGTCGTTGAAGACACGCAGCTGGTCGGCCTGCTCCGATTCCACAGTGTCAATGTCGATATCGAGCGGCGGCAGGGTGTCGTCGTTGATCTCGCTCGGCAAC
Organism: Marinobacterium nitratireducens; assembly: GCF_014645375.1. Taxonomy (GTDB): domain Bacteria; phylum Pseudomonadota; class Gammaproteobacteria; order Pseudomonadales; family Balneatricaceae; genus Marinobacterium_A; species Marinobacterium_A nitratireducens. The sequence goes on along the minus strand of NZ_BMLT01000013.1, from coordinate 85,692 downwards.
ATTACCGCCAGCTTCAGCGACCGGTCCTTGTTTGCAGCGACGCCGCCCTCGATGATCAGCGGTCCGGCGATGCGGTTGATCAGGTGCTCCCGTACCGGCTCGTTGCGCACGAACTGCTGGCTGGGATCGGCCACGAAGTCGGTATCGGCCTCGATCAGGATCTTGACCTCCAGCCACCAGTTGTCGGCGTCGAATTCGACGCCGTACGCCAGGCGCTGGAAGCTGTGGCTGCCATCGGAGATATCGAGGCCACTGGCCGAGAGGTCACCGGACAGGGTCAGGAACAGCACGGACTGCGTCACCGCATCGGTCAGGTCGTCGATCTCGTCGGCGATTCCGTTGACCTTGAGGAAGTCACTGCTGTCGGCAATGGTGAAGCTTTCGTTGTCGATAATGAAGTCGCTGCCGACCTTGAAGCCGTCCTCGTACCAGCTCTTGCCGTCGGTCCGCACCAGGGTGTAACGCGTGACATCCGTGCCTTCGTTGTCGGTGGTGTCGGTCCCGACCGTCACATCGACGGACACCGCATCGCCCAGCGCGGTGGCGATCAGGCGGTCGCTGCCGTCCTGTTCGGCGCTGATGACCCTTGTCTGGCCGTCGCCGAACAGGCTCACGGTGACCGGATCGCTCGGTTCGCTGACCAGCCGCAGGCTGTAGTCGTCGGTGCCGTCGGCCTGACCTTTCACCAGTTTGGTGCTGCCGAACGACTCGGTGACCAGCACACGCGGCGCGTCGTCATCGAGCAGGCGTACATCGAGTTCGACCGGGTTCGGGCCCTCGAGGTTGTTATCGAAGTTGGCGACACCGCTGAACAGCACCACGCCCGCACGACTGATGGTCATGTCGGTCGCGATATCGGTGATCAACCGGTCACCGGAGGACAGCGTCAGTACCTTCTCCGAGACCTCGACCACCGTATAGGTGCCATCATTGTGGACGCTGCCGCTGACGGTGATAACGTCGCCGGCCAGGAAGCCGTCCAGGATCCAGCTACCGTCCATGTCGAAGCGGGTGATGCCGTCCGGCGAGTCGTAGATGGGGTCGTCGCTAGTGAAGCTGTGCTGGATGCGCACGATCTGGCTGTTGGCCGCCAGGTTATTTTCGACCGCACGAATCGTCAGCGTGACCCAGTCGTCCCAGTTGCCGACGTTGAAGGTCAGCGAGGTCACTTCGACACCGTCCTTGTCGAACAGCGCCAGCTGGCTCGAATCGAAGTCGAACTCGACCGTCACATCGGCGGTCGGCAGAGTGGAGAGGCGCACCCGGTAGGTATCGCTGATGGCGCTATTGGCGATGAGGTTGCCGTCGCCGTCGTAGATATCGACGCCTTCGAGCACCTGGGTGAAATTGTCGACCTTGCCTTCGGCGTTGAGCTGCTCGATCAGCAGGGTGCCGAGGTCATCGTCGATCACCTGCACTTCGACGTTGGAGATGGCGACCGAGTCGAAGGCGTCGATATCGGCCTGGCTGTCGCTCTGCACCTTCAGGCTGTGGCTGATCATCACCTTGCGCTCGCCTTCGATGGCGTCATCGTGAAGGGCGCGTACCAGCACCCGCTGCGGGGTATCCCAGGTCGCTGCGGTGAAGGTCAGCACGCCGGCGGCCTGCCAGGTAAGTCCGCCGTCGAGGGAGATCTCGATGGACTCGGCGACGTGGGGAGCGGTGCCCTCCGGACCCGGGTCGTCACCGACGAACGGGCGCGTCGGCAGGCGTCGGTCGTAGCTCGACGACTGCGCCGCCGAGATCGTCAGGTACGCCACGGTGCTGCTGTCGAGATCACCCGGATCGAACAGCGAGATCCAGTACTCGTCGAAGTCGCCGACGCGGTCCTCGGTGACGCGGGTGAAGCCCGGCGATTCGGTGCCGCGGGAGCCGTTTTCGTCCTGATCGATGATCACTTTGCCCTGGGACGCGGTGGCGATGGTGATCGGAATGCCGTCGACCAGCAGGTTGTCGTAGTCGCTGTCGGGCGCGCTGTTGGCGCCGTGGTTGATCACCGCGCTGACGCCGTCGAGGTTCTGGCTGATAACATCCTCGATAACGTCGCCGCCGACGATGAAGCTGTCGCTGCCCAGGCCCCCGATCACGGTGGTGATGACATCGTCGCGGGTGCCCTGGATATAGAAGATGTCGTCGCCCTCGAGACCGTCGACCTCGATGGCCTCCTCGACGCCGTCGACGTTGACGCTAAGCCCGGCGCCGAAGACCCCGTCTTCGTTGATGATGAAAACGTCCTGCCGCTCGGTGCCGATGACCACCACGGTATCGAAGCCGAGGCCGCCGTTGATGCTGACCGGGGCGTTGATGTTGTACTCGAAGTAGTCGTCGTCACCGCCGCCGTCGAGGATGATGTCGTCCTCGGCGATAAAGGCCCGGATCACGAAGGTGTCGTTGCCCGATTCGCCCTCCATCCGCAGCACCGCCTTGTTGCTGTAGACATTGAAGGTATCGCTGTCTTCGCCGCCGTAGGCGGTCAGTGCCTGGGTAATGCCGCGGCTGAGGAAGCCGCGGGTGATCTGCAGCAGCTCGATATCGTCGCGGTCCGAGGTCAGATCGATATTCTGGATATCGGTGGCGACGCTGCGCCCGTAGACCCTCGTCTCTACGGTGCCATTGTCAAATACCTCGTAGAAACCCTTATCGTCTGTCCCGGACTCTCCGGTCGGCAGGCCGATATCGAGCTCGGTGGTACCGACATAGTGCTGGACGCTAGCGGCATCGTAGTAGTAGCCGTTGGGGTTGTTGCCGAACACCTGTCCGGTCTGGAACAGATCGTTGCCGGTACCGCCGTCCAGGGTGGTGATGGCGCTGTTGTCGTCGATATAGAACTGGTCGTCACCGTCACCGGCGCTGATCAGCAGGCGGCCGTTGATCGAACTGTCGTAGTTGATGCGTTCGTAGTTGTCGTCGAAGGTGAGGAAGCCGTCGTCTTCGCCGGTCTGCGTCAGGTAGGCAACGAAGTTGCGCCGCAGCAGGAAGATATCGTCGGTATCCGGATCGCTGCCCGCCCCATCGCCGGACAGCCGGTTCGAGACCTGCGGATGCGTCCAGTCGAACGGATCGGTTCCGACTTCGTTCAGGGTGAAGATGCCAAGCGTATCGGCGCCATCGTTGGGCGCGCCGGTATCCTTGACGTTAACCAGGTAACTGGTGGCATCACCGCTGATATTGACGACGTAGCGGTCGCTGCCGCCGACGCCGTCAAGATCGATGGTATCCCGTACCGCCCCGTCGGTGCCGTCGGCCAGCAGATGGTCCGGCCGGTCGTGCGTGCTGGTGATACTGGGCAGATGATCGAGCACGAACAGATCCGAATCGCTCGCGCTGCCGGTGCGGTCCCCGATCACCCTGGTATGGCCGCTCAGGGACGTGGGGCTCAGATAGAAGGTGTCGTCGTCGCCCTCGCCGGTAATCTCCAGCGTGGTGGTCGAGACGGCGCCGAGCAGGTCGAGCCGCGCGCCGGTATTGAAGGCGTTGCCACCGGCGCCAAAGCCGACGTTGTCGTCGGCATCACCGTAGTCGATACGCAGCCGGATGCTGTCGTCCACACCGGTGACGCCGTCGGCATCGGTGGTGAGCAGCGAGCCCTGCTTGAGAATCAGATCGTCGCCGGCCAGCAGCGTGATTCTCAGCGCGCCCTTGATGGTGGCGTTGTTTTCGACCGTCAGGTCTTCGTCGGCATCGCTGCCATCGAGCGCCGATACCGCATCGCTGTCATCCGGCTGCGGCAACAGGGTCATCGCCGCCGAGTCGATGGTGCGCAGCGTGACACGGTCGTCACTGGACTCGACATCTTCCCGTACCCGCATAAAGCCTGTGGTGGTGACGCGGATGGTTTCCTTGGCGAACAGCCCGAGCAGCGCCGTATTGAGCGCCTGGCCCTCGAACGCCGGCGCCACCAGCCCGGCGATGCCAGTGACGATCGATGTCAGATCCGGCATGCCGATAATGAGGCCGTTCTGGTCATCGATAAAGATATTCCCTCCGCTGGCCACGGCCTCGAGGTAATCGACGTCGGTTTCGATCTCGTCCGAGTTGAGACCGATATCGTCCGCCGCCCGCAGTTGCAGCCTGGCGGCGCGGACCTCGACGTCGCTGTCGCCATTGTCGAGAATGCTGCCGCTGGAGGATTTCACATCGGCCTGGGTGGTGGTGGTCAGGTAGCTGAGAAGAATGTCGTCGGTGGCATCGAGATCGATAAAGCCATCGGTGGCGTCGATATAGGAGCCGTCGGCCATCTCGATGCCGCCACCCGAGGCGCCGTCATAGTCCGCCACCAGCATCACGCTCGCCCCGCCGCTCTCGGTATCGATGTAGCCGTTTGCGGTGAACTCGATATCCTCATCGGCGTGCAGCACTACGTAGCCGCCGCCGCTCAGGATGCCGTTGTTGACGATGATGTCCTCGTCGGCGTCAAGCAGCACCGGGCCACCGGCGCTGTCGATCAGCTCGTCCACGGTCAGGTCGCTGAAGACCGAGATATCGACGGTGCCGAGGGCGCCGATGCCGACGTAGGCGGCGCTGATATTGCCGATACTCATATCGCCCTTGTTGTCGAGCCAGATACCGCCGCCCGGAATGCTGGCCTCGAGTCGCGAGACCTGCGTATCGAAGGGGTTGGCGGCGCTGCCGATGCCAAGGCCCGCGATCAGCAGCGCGCCGGTGGCGATGATGTTCGGCGTGGTGTCGTTGCGCCGATCGACGATGCTGTCGCTGGCATCGATGGTGACCAGGCCGTCGGAGAGCGAACCGACGGGATCGGCACTGCCGTCGCCGAGCGCCGTAATCACGCCGATATAGGCAATACCCTCGACATCCAGGGTGACGTTGCCGTCCTGCGACAGGATGGTGCCGACCCGCAGGTCATCGATGCTGTTGATGAACGCATTCAGCGCGACATCGACGTTGAGGTCCCCTTTCAGGATCTCGACATCGAGATAGTTGTCCGCCCTGCCGATATTGCCGTTGGTGGTTTCGAGGTAGACGTTACCGGTCGCCGGATCGGTCAGATCGCCGGTGAAGATATTGACCACCGGCTTGGCGCTGTCGTTGTAGAAGTCGAAAATATCGCTCTCGGCGCGCAGATCGACCGACTGCGCCGACGTCACGTAGCCGACTTCGAGGTCACCCTTCTCGACGGTGATCTTGACCACCCCGCCCGCCTCGACGCGATAGGCGATCAGGTCGTCGATAGCGTCGGTACTGCTGCTGGTGACCAGGCTGCTGAAATCCGAGCTCACCGACAGGGCGTCGTCGACCTGCATCAGGTAGATATCCCCGGCCACATCGACGCTCAGCTGGCTGCCGTCGGCCAGCTGCACCCGCAGCGGCGAGTCGCTGGCGTTGTTGTCGGCCTCGATCGAGCCGCCGACGCTCATGATCAGGTCGCCGAAGGTGCTGATGGCCGCTTCACTGTCGAGGCCGAGGTCATAGACGCTGCCCGCGGCCTTGAGGCGGATGTCGCCGTCGACCTTGATATGGTCGATGAGGAAATCGCCGTCGGTGCCGATCACCACCGTATTGCCGGCATCGATCGACAGCGAGGTATCGGCCTCGATATCGAGGTCGTCGAACAGCTGCAGCGTCAGGCGAACCACCGCGCGCTTGTTGGCGACGATATCGCCGTTGGCCAGCGTCGCGGCCTGGTTGTCGTCGGTGGCGTGATCGGCCAGGATCAGCTCCCAGCGGGTGCTGTCGCGGAAATCCTCACCGCTCAGATCAAGTGCGTTGTCGTCGTCGCCGAGGTAGCGATAGAGACCATAGCTGTTGGCGTTGTACTGCAGCAGCACCGTATCGCCGTTGTCGATATCGATTTCCTGCGGACTATTGCGGTCGAGATTGGAGATGAAGTCGACCGCGATGCGCTCCCAGTCCGAAGTGTCGAAGTCCAGGTCGGAGAGATCGACGCCGTTCTGCAGGCTTCCCTTGTAGCGATAGAGCTCGTAGAGCACGCCGATAATATCCTCTGCGGTGGCGCTCGACAGCGCCTCCTTCTCTGCGGGGCTCAGCAGCATCCAGTCCTGCGTCAGATCCAGCGAGAGCCGGTCGGACAGGCGACCGATACCGCCCGAGGCGCCGCCGGCGATCAGGGTCACCTCGGCGCCGATGACGTTCGGAGTCTCGGCAGCCGAGGTGATCTGGGTCAGGCCCAGGAAGTCGGTGTGCGGGAAGAGCACCCGCATCAGCCCCGGAGACACCGGATACTGGGCGGCGTCGAGCGAGAACTCGTTATTGTCGTAGGCCGCTTTCAGCTCGGCGGACAGGTCATCGTAGGTCAGGGTGATACCGGCGTCGCCCGGCCGGAACAGTTCGACGATGCCATCCAGGATCGAGCCGTTGGTGGTCTGCAGCCAGACGTTACCGTCGGTCGACTCGACCGCGGCATTGCCGTTCCAGAACTTCGGCGCGGCCAGCTTGAGGTTCCCGGCCGTATCGGTGTCGTTGGTCTCGCTAATATAGATATCGCCATAAGCGAGCGCCGCCAGGCCGCCGGTTTTGGCGATACCGTCGATATCGCTGTCGACGTTCAGCTTGAGGGCAGCGCTGCCGATGTAGCCGTCCGAGGCGTACAGCTCGACCCGCTCGCCGGTGATCTGGGACGAAGCGCCCGCGGCGTAGATACCGTCAGGCGCGTTGATCAGCACATCGCCGTGGCCGGAATCCACCTCGGCGATCTTGAGCCGGCTGCTGGCGTTGTCGAGCGAGATGGCGTTGATGGTGATATCGCCGCCAGCAATCGCGATCAGCCCGGCGTCGGCGAGCTTGAGCCAGTTGCGACGGTCGCTGAAATCCTGTTCGCTCAGCTTGAGCTCCAGTCCGGCGATACCGACTTCGGCGTCATCTCCATTGGTGTCGACGACGGTACCATTGCCGGTAAAGCGGTAGAGGCCGTCGTTGCGCTCGACCAGCTCGCCCTTCTTCAGGGTGACCAGGTCGTCGGTCTTGCTGTGATCGGCATCCTCGGCGAGTTTGTTGCCCTCGACGTTGATCCAGATGATGTCGTCGCTGCCGGAGCCCGCGTGCACCTCTGGCGTGGCACCGTAGATGGCGACGCCCTCGGACGCGGTCACCGAGCCCGTGTACGACTGCAGGTAGATGGTGCCGTGCTCCGGCGATTCCATGTCGCCCTCGAGGATCAGGTTGCCCTGGGTGCGGATATCGATGCTCGGCGTCGCGACATCCTCGATGAAGTCGATGCCGATCGGATAGTCGCCCTTGAGGGTGTGGGTGTAGAGATCGAGCAGGCCGACGATCTCGGTGATCTGGGTGTGCACCGTCTTCTCGCGCAGCCAGCCGCCGCCGGTGGTCCAGGTCTCGCCCTCGACCGAGCGGTTGACGAAGCTGTCCGGGTACTGGTTCAGGGCATAGTTCAGCACCCCGAGGCCGTCGTCCGAGGTATCCACGGTGACCGAGCCAAAGTACTCCTCCCAGTCCGGATTGCCCAGGGGGTTGCCGTCTCCGTCCTCGGGGCCGTCGTAATCGACGCCTGGCAGGTAGATCTTGGCGCCGTCGGTACCCTTGTAGAGATACCATTTGCCGCCCTGACCTGCATTCGCCCCGGTCTCGGTACCGCCGACGTACACCTTGGTGACATCGGTGCGCGCCTCGATCTCGACCTCCTGCACCTGCCGGTAATAGATGGTGTAGGCATCGCCGGTCGCATAGCTCGGCACACCGCCGCCGCTCTCGATCTCCAGGGTTTCGGATTCGAGCAGCGGCTGGGCGTCGGTATAGAAGGTTTCCTGGTCGACCCAGCTGTCGTCACGCACCAGCAGGTCGGCGAAGGCGTTGTCGCCGAACAGGTTGAAGCTGTTGTCCTCGTAGTTGGTGATGGTGGTTTCCGTCAGTGACTGGCCCTCGACCCAGACATAGTGCAGCCCGCTGCGGGTCGCGTACATCAGCTCCACGCCGGCCGTTATCGGTACCCCGACGAGATCAGACAGGCCAGACTGGAAGGTGTAGTCAATTGCCGAGACGGTGCCGTCCTCGGCGATAGGGTCATCCGCCTCGGTACCGAAATAGACGCTGTGGATCACCATGCCGGCCGAGACCTCATAGACGTCCTTGCGCAGCGTTGCGGTGTCGATGATGGTGATCTGGCCCTTGCGGTCGGTGGTGGTGTCGATGCGCTCGAGAATCAGGTCGTAACCGCTGTGGTTGTCGATATCGACGCTGGTGTAGCCGTTGGCCACGCGCAGGCGGCCGTTACCGGTGCTCAGCACCTGGCCGGCCAGCACGATCTGGCCGCCCTGGGGAATGATCTCCTCGATCACGATGGCCTGGCGCGCGGCGTCGAAGTAGCCGTCGACCGGCACGTCGTCGGCCCCGAAGGTGATGCCGGCGAGGGTGATGCCGTTGCTGTCGGTGAAGCTGGTGGTCTGGTTGCCCGGATTGAAGCTCGAGGCGATATCGACGGTGATGGTATCGACGCCGCTCTGGATCAGGCCGTTGATATTGAGGAAGCGTGCCGTGATGGTCACGGTGCCCTGCGCCAGAATGCGGGAGTTGTCGGTTTCGATAGCGGTTGTCAGCTCGTTGAATGCCGACGGCTCGTCCGCAGTGCTGTTGGTGTACTCGACGAGGGTGTTGGTAATGGCCAGCGCACGCTGGGCGTCCAGGTCGATGTACTGGCGCGGGTCCTTGTTGGTGTGGTACCAGCCCTCGGTATTGAGGCTGAAATCCTGTCCGGCGACGATATCGATGAACTCGGCCCGCAACTCGCCGGAAACGATGATGCTGCCCTCGATGTTCTCGATCTTAAGGCCACCGTTCTCGTTGATGACGTCACCGACGATATACATGTCCTGGGACAGGCCATCGAGAATGCTGGCCAGGTTGGCCGGCTCCGACGGCAGGTCGTACTGGCTGGCCGACAGCGAGTCCTGGGTGATCTTGATATAGGGCGGGTCCGTATCCGCGGCGTTGGTGGAGGCCTGCTGCGAGTTGAACCAGACGTTGCCCGGCTCGAATACCGTGTAGACACCGTCGATGACCTCGACCTTCTTGTTGTCCAGGATGATGGCGTCGTTGATCACCGAGGTGAACGGCGTATCGTTGACGATATCGATCTGGGCGCCGGAACGGGCGATCAGGTTCCAACTGTCCACCAGATCCTCATAGTCCCCCAGCGCATCGGCTTCGGTGGTCGGATCAAGGCTATCGCGCTCGATAAAGATCGAGCCGGGCGAGGCGTAGATATCGGGGATATTGAGGAACAGCGAATCCAGTTCCTGGCTGATCACCAGCTGGCCGTTGGTGTTGTCGCTGGCGATGCCGCCGGTCTGATCCGTTGAGACTTCCCAATCGCTGTCAGTCGCGAAGTTTACCTCGGTGAGGATTATGCCGTCGTTTGGCCCGAGATAGTCGTAGCGAATTCCGGTGGCGACATCGTGCACCTTGTCGCCCGTGCTGACCTGGGTGTAGTACTGCGTCAGCCCGAGATCCTCGAGCGTCTGATCCAGGTCATCGAGCTGCACCTGGTAGCGGGCCAGCGCCTCTTCGTCGCCGGCGTGGCTGACGATCCAGTCGAGCAGCTGCTCGCGCTGTTCGATCAGCAGATTGCCGACATTGACGTAGGACAGCGTCGGCACTTCGAGCTCGACCGGCTTGATGACGTAGAACTTGCCGTCGAGCGCCATGGCGAAGTTGGCGGTGGTATCGCTGTCGTAGACGGTGCGATCGGCGTCGTCGGCCGGGACGCTGGTGCCGAGATCCTCCCAGATGCTGCCCAGGGTGAAATCCTGCTGCTCCAGGATGATCGAGTCGCTGCCATCACTGGTGTTCGGCCGGTACTTGTAGTAGTGGCCGGCGGTGCCGTCGGCGAAGTAGCCGGTGACCGCGCGGATAATGGTGCCCTGCGAGATCGAGAAGGCCACGGTATCGACACTCAGGTACTCGTATTCGTACTTGAGCCCGGCCGGCAGCGTCTTGGTGCTCATATTGCCGTCGGCATCCTCGATTTCCAGCTCGATCAGCGCCAGTTCGGCATCGGTAAGCATGCGCGAAGACTCGCTGCCGTCGAGCCGGTCGGTCAGGTCGCCGTTCAGAAGGTCGGTGCCTTCAACCCCGCCGATCGATACCGGCAGTATCCGCAGCACGCTGATATTGTTGAGGCCCGCCTCGATAATGACGCTGCTGTCGATATTGACCCGGTTGTCCGAGCTGTCGCTGGCGCCGTCCGGCACCTCCATGCCGTACGGAATCAGCGAGATGTTCAGCACCAGCCCGTCGGTGCGGGCCCGCTCGGACCCAAGGCCGGTATGGGTCAGCAGGTTGACGTCCTTGAGCGCCTGGATATGGGTGCCGGTATTCAGATCGATGGTATTGTTCTCGTCGACCTCGGCGGTGACGACGGGCACCGAGATGCCCACCAGCGAGGCGGTGGTGATTTCGGCGTTGGAGGTCGATTCCAGCAGGTTGCTGACACCGGTGGTGTTGCGACCGGCCTGGATATTGACCGTGCTGCCCTTGATGAAGCTGTCGTCGATGTCGATGGTATTGTCGGCGCGGTTGTCGGCTTCGACATCGGCACCGGCGCCGGTGATGGCGCCGGAAGCGAACAGGTTGGCGCTCGGGCGCAGCTCGGAGTTGATGGTCGCGGCCAGGGTGACGTCGCCGGAGCGGTTCTCCAGCGTGGCGCCGTCGATGTTGATTTCGCTGTCGCCGTCGAAGTCGATCCGCGACAGGCCGGCGGAGATGCCGAAGCCGGACACGCTTTCGACCCGCACGGCGTCGTAGGCGGTGCCGGAAATGACGGTTTCGATCTCGATGGTGCCGGGCGCGCTGTTGCTGCCGATGGCCGTGATGCTGGTGCCGGCCCCGATATCGATGATGGCGTCGGCGTAGATATCGGTACCGCTCTCCAGCACCGTGATATTGACGCCGCCGGCCGAGCCCGAATCGAGGTTGTAACCGTTCTGCCCGTAAGCGCTCTTCTGGAAGGTATTGACCGCCTTGATGAAGATGCTGTCCGCTGTCAGGGTCGTCGCTGCACCGCTGCCCAGACCAATATCGACGTCGGCGGCGCTGTCGACCATGTTGATCGCCGCCGCGCCGGTACCGGCGATCAGGCCAAAGGTCACGGCGTCGGCCTGGGAGTCGAAATCATGACTGTTTACCGCGTTCACCGACAGCGTTCCGACCTCGATCACCACCCCCTCGCCGATCGACGCCAGCGAGGCATTGTCGCTGATGACCGCGGAGTCCGCGCCGGCAAGGGCGACGAGACCGCCGGTGGCGGCGATGGTCTCGGCCCGCAGTGTGCTGTTGCCGAAGGCGTTGAGGGTGGCAGCGCCCGCGGTCACGCTGGAATCGTCGCCGATGGCCGCCGTTACCTCGTAGACGCTGCTCTGCTCGAGCAGGTCGCGACCGATATAGACCAGGCCGATCATGGCACCGGACGCCACCGCGCCCAGGGCGCCGCCCGCGGCAAAGGTGGTCGCGCTGAGGGTGGAGCTGGCGTCGACCAGCAGGCTGCCGCTGAGCACGACCTCGGTATTCTCGATATGGGCATCGACCCGGGTGCCGATGGTGGCGTAGGCGTTGTTGCCCAGGGTCGTGATCAGGGAGGCGGCAACGCCCGCCGAGGCGGTCACCGGAATCTCGGAGGTGGCGCTGGCCAGCACCGAGAGATTCGCCGCTTCGATCAGGGAGCCGTTGCCGACATCGTCATCGATATAGGCGGCGATATCGCTGATGATGGCGTGCGAGAGATTGGACAGGCCGACGGCTATCCCCAGGCCCAGCGCCAGGGTAACGTTGGCCGCGTCACCCTCGATATAGGCGGTTTCGCAGGCTTCGACGGTCACGTCGCCGAGCGCCAGCAGCTGCACCGCGCCGCTGATATGAGCGTCGATATCGTTGTTGATGGTGCTGACGAGCTCCAGGCCGCCACCACTGACGGCCACCAGGCCCGCCGACACCGCCGCGGTCGTGGCCTGGACGTCGAGAATGTCGGCGTCGGCGCAGGCTTCGACGTCGATATCGCCACCGGCCACCAGCACATCTCCTCTGCTGCCCCCGATATAGGCCTGCACCTGATTGGTGATGCTGGTGGTGACCTCGGAGGTCGCAATCGCCAGGCTCACCAGGCTCACGGATACCGACGCACCGGTGGCCGAGGCGCTCGTCAGCTCGCTGTCGGACACCGCGCTGACCTCGATGTCGCCGAAGGTGGTGACATCGGAGTTGTCGATATAGGCCCAGGTGTCGGTGCTGAAACTGTTCTCCAGGGTGACACCGGCCCCGGCCACGGCACCGCCGATACCGATCGCCAGCGCCACGGAACCGGCGAAGGCGTCGGCCTCCATGGTTTCACTCGAGTCGGCCAGGACCCGGACGTCGCCCGCAGAGGTGACGTCGGAATTATCGATATAGGCGACCGCCTTGTTCTCGAAGGTATTGAGTGCGAAGTCGAAGGACAAGTCCGACAGGTCGAGGGTGAAGGACCAGACCGAGTAGTCGCCGATCTGGTTGCTGGACAGCGTCAGCCCCACGGCGCCCGCCACCGCCACGGCGCCGCCGGCGGCGGCCGCGGCGATGGCGCCGACCAGCGAGGTGATCTCCGAGTCGTTGTTGGCCTCGACGATGATATCGGGGCTGTCCAGCACCCAGCGATTGGCGTTGCCGTAATTCTGAGTGCTGAGGTTGACGCCCGTGGAGTCGTTGCCGACGAAGCGGTAGATATCACCGGCCTCGCCTCCCGTCGCGCCTTCGACCAGCTGTACCCGGTCGCCGGTGGCGAGATCCACCGAGGTCTGGCTGGACAGCACCAGCACCCGGCGCCACAGGGTGTCATCGAGGTAGTCCTGACCGCGCAGACCGACCGGCGAGGTCGCAGACCCCGTGGTGCTGCCGATGTACTCGTAGATCTCGCCGGCGGTGGCGCTGTTGAGGTCGCCGCTGGCGCCCTCGACCAGCAATACCCGGTCGCCCTGGGTCAGCACATCGATCTGCTGGTCGGACAGGTGATCGAAGGGGCTGGCGGTTTCCGCCAGGCTGTCTTCGATGTAGGCCGTGACGGCGTTGGCAATGATGTTGTCGACATCGGAACCGGCGCCGCTCAGGGCCACGCCGACGAAGCCGATGGCCACGGAGAGCGACGCGGCGACCGCGGTCGCGTCGATGCTGGCGCTTTCGTCGGCCACCACCCGTATCTCGCCGGTGGTGGCGGTGACCCCGGTATCGGCATTGTCGATGTAGGCCGACACCTGGTTGGTGATGATGTTGTCGGCAACCGCGGCGCCGATCGACACCGACACCGCGGCTACGCCGCCGAACGCCGCCGCCAGCGACGCGGCGCCCGCGAACGCCTCTATCGTCGAACTGTCCTCGGCGTGCAGGCCAATGCCGTAGGCCTCGATACCGGTGGCGCCGTCGCCGTCGATAAAGGCCTCGATCCGGGTCGCGATGCGGTTGCTGGCGCCGACACCGGCACCGCTGACGCCGACGCCGGCCACGCCGCCGCCACTCACCGCAGCGGAACCGGCAAAGATAAAGGCGTTGATGGTCTGGGACGCATCGGCGTCGATGATCAGTGAACCGCCGGCCAGGATGCTCGAGTCGAGCACATAGGCACGGACCTGTGCCGGAGACTCGATCAGGTTGATCTGGCGCCAGAGGCCGTCGTCGCCGTAATCCTGCTCGGCCAGGTAGCTGGAGCCCACATACTCCCAGTTGTCGTCGTCAAGGAAGTCCTGTTGACTCAGGTTGACGTTGCTGGCGCCATCGCCGACATACTTGTAGAGGCCGCCGATCTTGGCGTTGGGGTCGTCATCGTCGTCGTTGCTGTCATAGTCGTAGCTGCTGGTGATCAGCACGATCTGATGGTCGCTGGCATCCTCGTCGTAGGCCGTCAGCGTCACCGTCTGGTTCGAGCGGTAGTCGGGATCGATGGTGTCGCCGATGTACTCGTAGACGTCGCCGGCGCGGGCGCCGGAATCGATGCGCACCCGGTCGCCGCTGGTCAGCGGGTCGCTGTCGGAGAAGCTGGCCGGCAGGAACAGATCATCGGTGGCGAAGTCGATATCGGCAATCGGCGACGGATCCGTATCCCAGCCGATGTAGTTGCGCGCCAGCGCCACACCGATCGAGGCACCGACCCCGGCCACACCGCCAACGCCCAGTGCTGCCGAGGCCGAGACGATCACCGCGTCGATGCTGGCGGTATTGGCCGCATCGAGGATGACGTTACCCAGCGTCGCCTCGACCGAGCTTGCCTCGATGAAGGCGTTGACGTCCGACAGGATCAGGTTGTAGGCGTCGGCACCGGCGCCGCTGAGGGCGATACCGGCGGTGCCGGCCACCGCGCCGCCCACCGAAGCGGCCACCGCCAGCGCGGTAATCGACGACACCTCGGCCCAGTAGGTCTCGTCGCTGTAGTCTTCGCTCGAAAGCGTGCGGGTGATTTGCCGCCAGAGGCTGGTGTCCCTGTAGTCCTGGATACTGAGGTCGAAGTCGTCGGTATCGCTGCCAAGGTATTCGTAGAAGGTGCCGCCGACGCCGAACTCGTCCACGCTCGGTCCGCCCTCTTCCCAGTTGCCGCTGCTGGCGTAGTCGATGGTGCCGAGGTCGACACCGGTCAGATTGCTGTTGCCGATAAAGCGGTAGGTCATGCCACCGACGGCATCGTAAGTATCGAGATCGAAGTCGTCCGAGATCCGCACGTAGTAGGTTTCGCCGGCGTCCAGGTCGACGCCGGTTTCGTCGCTGCTGAAAATGCGGGTGTAACCGCGTACGACCTCGACGATATCGCCGTCCTCGATATCGACCTCACCGGCGGAGGAGTCGTAGACGTCGAACTCCTCGACCAGCTCCCAGTCGTTATCGGTGGCGTAATTCACATCCGTGAGGTCGAGCGCATTATCGTCGTCATCCGCATCCACCGGCGCATCGATATCGGGCCCGGTATAGCGGTAGATGGCGCCGACGGTACCGCCGTTGTTGTCGTCCTCGACGACCTCGACCGTATCGCCGTTCTGCAGGTAGACCTCGCCGGCCGAGGACTGGTAGGTGGCGCGCACCTTCTCGCCTTCGCCTAGGAAACGATACACCGTGCCGCCGCTGGAGACGGTATCGCCTTTTCTCAGCGCCACGGTGCCGGTATCGCTGTAATCGCTGGTGACGCCGGAGGGCGCCTCCTCGACGTTCGCGCGCACCTCGATATCGCCGCTGCGCGCCCGTACGCTCGCCGCATCCTTGATATAGGCGGCGACATTGCCGCGGATTTCGTTACGCGCCAGCGAAACCCCGATCGACAGCGAAACAGCGGCCGTACCGGCAAAGGAGACGGCAAGCGAGGCGGCGACGGCGTCGGCCAGGATCAGCGAGGCGTTGTCGGCCTCGAGGCTGATGCTGTCGGCGAGAATACCGGTCCTGGCGGCATCGCTGTCGTTGTCGTCATCATCAATAAAGGCTTCGGCGTCAAGGTTGATGCTGTTGACCGCACTGACGCCGGCGCCGCTGAGTCCTATACCTGCGGTGCCGCCCCCGGCGATGGCGGCCGAGGCGGCCACCACCAGCGCCTTGATCGCCTGGTCGCTGTCGGCGGTCAGCGTCAGGGCGCCGCCCTTGGCATTGACGGTCGAATTCTCGATATAGGCGCGGACCTGGCTGGCATCATCGAGCTCGCCGATCGCGTTGTCCGCGATCGAGACGCCGATCGAGGCGCCGACGCCCGCGGTGCCGCCGCCGGCCGCCGCCAGGCTGGCCGCGACGATGATGGCGTTGATGGTGGCGCCGTTGACCGCATCGATATCGACGAAGGTGTGACTCTCGACCTCGCTGTTAAGGATATAGGCGTTGACGTCGGTCTGGATGCTGTTGCTGGCCCAGGCACCAGCCCCGCTCACCGCCACCCCGGCGCTGCCGCCGACGCCGGCCGCCAACGATGCGGCGGCCGACAGTGCATTGATGACCGCGGTTTCGGAGGCCTTGATGGTGATGCCGCCGCCCGTGGTGATGACACCGTCGTCGGCATTGGTGATGTAGGCCGAGACCTGGTTGCCGATTTCGTTGATCGCCAGCGACAGGCCTATCGAAACGCTGACGCCGACGTTGCCGCCGAGCCCGGCGGCGAGCGAGGCCGCCGCGGCGTCGGCCGTGACGGTCGAGGTATCCAGCGCCTGCAGGCTGAGGCTAGCGCCGGTGATGCCGAAGCTGCCGTCACCGTCGATATAGGCCTCAACGTAAGCGCCGATTCGGTTTTCCGTGAAGACGCCGGCGCCGCTGACGCCCACGCCGGTCTTGCCACCGCCGGATATCGCCATGGAACCGGCCACCACCAGTGCATCGATGGTCTGGCTGGCGACCGCATCGAGGGTGATGGCGCCACTGGCGTTGATGCTGCTGTCGTCGATATAGGCCTCGATCCTCGAGGCCGACAAATCGATATTGGTCTGTTTCCACAACAGCGGGTTGGCATAGTCGAGACTGGCAAGATCGATGCTGACCAATTCCCAGTCGTCGGTGTCGCTGTAGTCCTCGGCGCTGAGATCGACATTGTCGCGATCGCTGCCGAGATACTTGTAGATGGCACCGATATTGACGTCGTCGCCGTCGTAGTCGTCGGTGATGAAGACGTAGTCGCCCTTGTCGAGGTTGAAGCTGGTATTCGACGAGTCGGCATCCTGCGTCGGCTGCGTCAGGTCATCGCCGAGATACTCGAACACGCCGCCCGCGAGCGCGCCGTCGCTGACCCGCACGCTTTGACCGTTCTCCAGCGCCTCGCCCTGGGCCAGTCCTGTGGCGGTGTCGTAATCGCCGGTGGCGCTGTCATCCACCGACGAGCCGATAAAGTTGCGTGCGACCGCAATGCCGAGCCCCACGGCCACACCGGTGGTGCCGCCGAAGCTGATGCTGCCGGACACCGCCAGCACGGTCGCCTCGATATCGGCGGTGCTGCTGGCGTCGATGTCGACCAGGCCGACCTTGTTGGTACCCGCCGAGTTGCCGAGTGCGCTGTCCTGGATATAGGCGCTGGTGGTGCTGAGTATGCTGTTGGTCGCAACCGCCGCGCCGCCGCTGAAGGCAAACCCCGACTTGCCGGCAGCGGCCGACACCGCAACGGCAACGGACTGCGCATGGATCTCGGTGGTATCACCGCTGACGGGATCCTCGTCGGTCGCCAGCAGAATGACGTCGCCGCCGGCGGTGAGGACGTCGGCTTCCTTGATGTAGGCCGCCACGTCGTTGTCCACCCGGTTGTCGGCCACCGAGACACCGACCGAAATGGCGCCTGCGGTCTTGCCGCTGAGGCTCGCGGTTACCGCAACCGCCTGGGCATCGGCGCTGATGACGCTGGTATCGATCGCGGTGAGTTCGACATCACCGCCGGTGGTGTTGATCGAGGCTTGGCTGCCGTCGCCGTCGATATAGGCCTTGACGTCGGTCGAGACCTTGTTGATGGTGACCAGCCCGCCGGCGGTCAGGCCGCCCGCGTTCTCGGTCGAGGCCGCGACGGCCACCGAGGTGGCTTCGACGGTCGCGTCGATGGCGGCGTTGGCAAGCGCGCTGATGCCGAGACCGCCGTCCGCGGTGATCTCCGAGTCCGACGCGTAGGCCTGCACGCTCAGGCGCTCTTCGGTGCCGAGGTCACTCCAGCCGATCAGGTTGGCGGCAAAGGAGATACCGATGGCCGCGGCGGTGGCGCTGCCGCCACCGGAGAGCGCCACCGATACGGCGATGGCACCGACCTTAGAGTCGATGCTCGAAACGTTGCTGGCGCCGATCTCAGCCGTACCGCTTGCCTCGACGATGGCGCCGTCGAGATAGGCATCCGAGGTGCCGAGAATCACGTTCAGCGCGCTGGCGCCGCCGGCGCTGAACGCCAGGGCGTCGTTGTTAAGACTGGCCGCGACGCCGACCGCCGACGCCGTGGAGCTCGAGTCGATGCCCGCCATCTCGACCGCACTGATGACCAGGTTGCCGTTCAGCGCCTCGACCGGGTTGCTCGTGGTACCGGCGTTCCTGATATAGGCCGCCATGGCGTTGCGGATCTCGTTCTGCGACAGGCTGATGCCGACCGGGATCGAGCGGGTCTTGTTGTTGCCAAGATCCACCGAGACCGCCAGGCTGCTGGCGGCGACATCGGCGAAGATAGTCGACGCATCGGTCGCAACGAGGCTGATATCGCCATCCCGGGCGCGCACGATCGAACTGGCAGCATTGCTGTTGTCGATATACGCCTCTACCCGGGTGGAGATCTTGTTCATCGCCACCACGCCCGCGACCGAGATGGTGCCGGTGGCCTCGTCGCCATCGCCGATGGTCGCGGTGATCGAGTTGGCGGCATTGCCGATGACCGCATCGATATCGGCATCCGACGTCGCCGCGAGGTCGATGGCACCGGCCGCCCTGATCACCGAGTCGTCGATATGGGCGAGCGTCGCGGCCGGCTGCTCGTCGGCGATATCGACGCCGGCGATGGCGTCGATGGTGCTGAAGAGGAAGTTCTGCGGCTTGATGCCGATGGTGTTGAACGCCAGCACGATGCCGATCGAGGTGCCGTTGGAGTCGATCTTGCTGTCGATCGTCGCGGTGATGGTGGAGCTGTTCTCGGCCTGCACGCTCACCGCACCGGTCACCTGCGCCCAACGCTCGGCGTTGCTGTAGGTTTCCGCGGCAAGATCGATGGTATCGCCGCCGGCGCTGTCGAGCGTTTCACCCAGGTAGCGATAGATGTTGCCGCCGCTCGTTCTGACCCGATCCCCGGCCTCGAGCGTCGCCGGGTTGGTGAAGGGATTGTCCGTCAGGTCATATTCGAAGCTCGCGACCTCGACCCAGCGTGTGTCGTCGCTGTAATCCTCGTTGGCCAGCTCGATGGTGTCGTTGTTGGCGTCCAGCGCCGGCCCGACGTAGCGGTAGATACTGTTGGCGTCGGTCATCACAAGGTCGCCCGGATCCAGCGTCGCGGGATCGGTGAAGGCCTGATCGGTCAGGTCGTGATCGAAGCTGCGATCGTTGAAGCCTTCGGTATTGACGCTGCTGTCGCCGATAAAGGCGTCGGCGCTGCTCAGCACCAGGTTGGTGGCGATAACGCCGCCGACCGCGAGCGAGGAGCCGCCGCCGAAGGTGCTGCCGCCGCTGGAGCTGACCGCGCTGCTGTCATTGGCGATGATGGTGGCGGTCTCCAGCGCCTGCACCTGAACATCGCCGTCGGCGGACAAATTGGCCTTTTCGATCGAGGCCAACACCTCGCTGCGCACGTCGTTGCGCACCACCATGCCGCCGAACGCCGCCGAATCGGAGTCGGTGAGATTGAAGCTGACCCCCGGGATGATGTTTCGCACGTCGGTGGTTTCGAGAATTTCACGCCAGCGGTTGGTGTCGGTGAAGTCCTCGGTATTGAGGTCCACGTCGGTATCCGCCGGCAGGTCGAAATCCAGCGCCGCCGGGTCGAAATTGTCGGAGTCGGGATCGATATCGAACAGGCCGACGAACTGGTAGATGCCGCCGGCCGTGGCGGTGATCTGCCGCCACAGGGTGTCGTCGTCGTAGTCCTGTGCCGCCAGGTCGATGCCCGAGGCGTTGTTGGTCTCGAGCGGGTTGTCGCCGATATATTCGTAGACCTCGCCGCTCGAGGCCGAGCCGTCGGTCACGGTGGCATCGATCTCGATGCGGTCGCCTTTGGCAACGATCATCGTCGGCGAGCCGGCGATGCTGTAGTCGACGTCATCGATCCGAACCTGACTGCCAAGATAGATATCCTGCACGCCGGAGCGGTCGGTGAACTGGTACTCGCTGAGGATGGTGTCGGCGAAGTTGGTCAGCAGCGTCAGGCCGCCGTCATTGACCGTCGAGGACACTGCGCTGAGGCTGGTATCGGCGGTGATACCGGCACCGTCCTGCGCCCAGACGCTGACGCCGCCGCCTTTGGCGGTGATGGTGCGGTTGGCGCCGGTCGAGTCGATATAGGCGCGCGCGGCGCTGTTGACCATGTTGCTGGTCAGCACCGCGCCGACGGCCCAGCCGGAAGCGCCCTTCTCGCCGGTGGTCGGGTCGGTCATGCCGAACGACGAGGCCGCCGATTCGGTGTCGTTGGTCAGGATCGCATCGAGCTGCGCCTTTGAGAGCGCCGTCACCTCGATGGCGCGCCCGGCGACCAGGGTCGAGTCGATGACGTAAGCCTCGACCAGCGCCGGCAGGTTGTTGTCGAACAGATCAGAAAAGTCGGGCTCGCCGCCGATCAGCGTATCGATGGCGTTGAACAGGATGTTCTGGGTTTTCCAGCCGATGCTGTTGAACGCCAGCGTCACGCCGACGCCCTGGCCACCGGTCGAGGTGGCGGACAGGGTCTTGGCCTGGATGCGGGAGCTGTTCTCGGCGTGCACCCGGACATCGCCGCTGGTGGTCTCGATGCGGCTGTCGTCGATATGCGCCCTGGCATCGGTCAGCAGCGCGTTGGTGGCGATGGTGCCATTGATGGCAAGCGAGTCGCCCTGCCCCGTGAAGGAGCTGCCGCCGGACGAGGTCACCTCGCTCTCGGCGACGGCGCTGATGATGGCGTTTTCCAGCGCCTCGACTTCGACCGATTCCGCCAGCACGTCGGCGTTGAGGATCTGCGCCTCGGTGCCGGTGCGCAGATCGTTGTAGACCACCAGCCCGCCGACGGCGTTGGAGTCGGAATTATCCAGGTTGACCCCTTCCGGGAACAACTGGGTCTCGAGCACCTCCTTCCAGTAACCGGCGTCGCTGTAGTCCTGCAGGCTCAGGTCGATGCCGCGACCGTCGGCATCCGAACCCATGAATTCGTAGACGCTGCCGGCGTTGCCGCCGTTGCCGTAGTCCGCCGACAGGCGCACGCGCTCGCCGTGGTCGACGTTGACGTGGGTCTCGTCGGTGCTGAAATCGGCGTCGATGGCATCGTCGATCAGCCCGGTGATCACGCTGGCGCCGCCGGTATTGGTGGTGACCGACGACGACACCATCTTCACGTTGGCGTAGAACTCGGCGTTGTCGGAGGCGAGCACGCTCAGAGCCCCGGCGGCACGCACATCCTCGCTGCCGATGGGGCTCGTGACATTGCCGGCGCCCTGGTTGTCGATCCAGGCGTCGGCACTGCTGGCCACCTTGTTCATCGAGATCAGGAAGCCGACGGCCTTGCCGGAGGCGTCGAAGAACGCCGAGGCGGCGGAGTCGGCGGCGTTGCTGACGGTGGCGTTGAGGCGCACGGCGTTGTCGGCCAGCACCGCGATGCTGCCTGCGGCGTCGACGGTGGTGCCGTCGATCCAGGCGTTGGCGCGCGCCCGGTCGATGTTGTTCTCGTCGTAGATTTCCGTGGCAGTCTCGTCGGCGAACAGCGAATCGCCGGCGATGGCGTCGAGGGCGTTGAACAGCACGTTCTGCGCCTTCCAGCCGACGGTGTTGAACGCCAGGGTGACGCCGACCGCCGTTTCGCCCGAGTCAACCGAGGTCTCGACGGTGGCGTCGATACCGCTGGTGTTGTACGCCTCGACGACAACGTCGCCGCTGGTCACGGCATTGGTCGTGGTGACGGTGCTGTCCTCGATATAGGCGTCGGCGTGGCTCAGCACCAGGTTTGTGGATACCAGGAAGGCGAAGGAGGTGACCGAGCCCTCGCCGAAGGACTTGGCGATGCTGCCACCGGACGCCGTGACGTTGCTCGCGCTGCTTGCGATCAGCGAGGCGTTCTCCGCCGCCCTGACCTGCACGGAACCGGCGGTGACGTCGGCATCGGCGATATGGGCGTCGACCTCGGCGCGTACGTCGTTGAGCACGATCAGCCCGGCGAAGGCCCGCGCCGGCGAGGCG
This sequence comes from Marinobacterium nitratireducens, assembly GCF_014645375.1. GTDB lineage: Bacteria > Pseudomonadota > Gammaproteobacteria > Pseudomonadales > Balneatricaceae > Marinobacterium_A > Marinobacterium_A nitratireducens. The sequence continues at coordinate 63,924 of NZ_BMLT01000013.1, read as the reverse complement.
CTGAGGTTGCCCGCGGTGTCGAAGAAGTTGGTGTCGTCCTTGCCGAGGGTGACCTTTTCCCAGACCCTCAAGCCCCCAACCGTACGATCGAAGTTCTCGTTCGCCAGATCCAGGTTCAGGTCGAGCAGGCCGACGTACTCGTAGACTGCGCCGCCGTCGCCGCCGTTGGCGTAGTTCTCGCCGAGGCGTACCCGCAGGTTGTCGGTCAAATCGCTGAGCAATACGTTGATCGTGCCCGACGCCGTGGTGTAGTCGTAGTCGTAAGCGCCGAGCGCCTCGGCAATATCGTAGAGCGCCGACAGGGTATTGGTGTTGACCGCCTCGACGATGACCGAGGTGTCGGACTCGATCCAGGCCTCGTCGCTCGCCGCAACCTCGAGCTCGCCGCCGGCCACGATGTCGGTTGCGCCGCTGTTGCCGAGGTAGGCGGTGCTGTAATCGATCCACGCCTTTGCCTCGGTGCTGACCTTGTTCGACGCCAGCAACCCGCCGGCGGCGTTGGCCTTGGCGTTGCCGTAGGCCTTGTTGATCAGGAAGGAGTTGGTCGGGGTGGCGTTCTGCTCGTTGCCGGTGGTGGCGTTCAGCGTCGCGCTGTTATCGGCCAGCACCCGAAGATCGCCGTCGGCCTCGACGGTCGAATCCCGGAGATAGGCGTAGGTAAAGATCGGCTGCTCACCGGTCAGCAGGTCCTGGCCGAGGATGGTGTCGAGCGCCTGGAACAGCAGGTTGGAGGCTTCCCAGCCCAGACTGTTGAACGACGCGACTATGCCCACCACATCGGCGCCGCCGGTGCTGCCGGTCAGCGAAGTCGAGTCGAGCACCGCGGTGTTTTCCGCCACCACCTGTACATCACCGCCGGGCAGCAGGGTCCAGCGGCCTGCGTCGCTGTAGTCCTCGTCCAGCAGCGCGATGGTATCGTTGTTGGCGGTATCGAGCGCGGTGCCGGCATAGCTGTAGATCTCGCCATCCAGGGCCCGTACCCGGTCGCCGGGGTCAAGGGTCGATGGATCGCTGAAGCCGGCATCGGTCAGGTCGTGATCGAAGTCGCCACTGCCATCCCGGGTGCGGATATCGCTGTCGACGATATAGGCCTCGGCGCTGCCGCGCAGCTGGTTGTTGACCAGCACGCCGCCGAAGTTCGACGTTTTGCCGGCAACGACGCTGTTGTCGCTGGCGACCAGGGTGGCGGCCTCGATCGCCTCGACCGTCAAGCTCTCGGGCCCGCCGGTCGTCGTGTCCGGATCCCGCACGCTGGCGTTCTCGATATAGGCCTCGACGGTGCTGTCGAGGTCGGTGCGCGCCAGCACGCCGTAGAAGCTCTTGGCCTTGCCGGTATCGAGACCGAGGCTCTTGAGCAGCGAGGTCGAGACATCGGCCGGCACCAGGTTGGTCTCGCTCAGCTCCTTCCAGTACTCGTAATCGCTGAAGTCCTCGACGCCAAGATCGGTCGCGCTACCGCTGCTGGTCGTGCCCATATAGCGGTAAACGCTGCCCGGCGTGCCCTTGACCTCGCGCCATTCGGTGATGTCGCTGAAGTCGATCAGGGTGTCGTCGGTGAAATCGACCTTGCCCAGCGGACCGGATCCGGTGATATCGCTGCTGCCGATGTACTCGTACACCTGCCCTTCGGTGCCGTTGCCGACATCGGACGACAACTCGACCCAGTCGCCCGCGGTGATGGTGTCGGTGGAGTCGGCGGTGTTGTAGTCGACATCGTCCAGCCGCACCTGGGTGCCGAACAGGAGATCCTGCACACCGGAATTGGTGGTGAAGTCGTAGTGGCCGGTGATGGTGTTGACGAAGTCGTTGACCATGCCAAGGCCGAGATCGTTCTGCTTGCTCGACGCCGCCGACATGTTGGTTCTGGCGTCGATCCCCGCCTCGTCCCGCGCCGATACCGTCACGGCACCGTCGACATCGACCTCTCCCTGGGTATTGCCGGTGTACTTGACGTACGCCTTGGCCGTGCTGCTGACCTTGTTGCTCGCCAGCACGCCGGCCACCGACATCGACGAGGCGCCGAACAGCGCCGATGCGGCGGCCGAAGCGCTGTTGCTGGCGACCGCCTCGAGCTGGGCCTGCTGCCAGGCGGTGACCGAGAGGTCGCCGGCGGCGTCGATGGTCGAGTCCTCGATATAGGCCTTGACCTCGATCGGGTTCTCGTTGCCGAACGCCGGGGTCACCAGCACCCAGTCGGTCGACGGGATATAGGTCTCGTCCTTAAGATCGATGTCGTCGCCGTTTTCGACATCGAGGTCCGCCCCGACATAACGGTAGATTTCGTTGCTGGCCACCTTGACCCGGTCGTTCTCGGTCAAGGTGTCCGGATCGCTGAAATCGCTGTCGGTGATGTCGTAGTCGTACTCGGTGGGTGCGAGCCCGGCGAGGGCGTCGAAGGTGTCGAACAGCAGGTTCTGGGCGTCGTAGCCCATGGTGTTGAACGCCAGCAGCAGGTTGACCGCGTGCGCGCCCGAGTCCATCACGCTGTTGTTCTCGGCGCCGAGGGACGCGCTGTTGCGGGCGTTGACCTGGACATCGCCGCTGTCGGTGGTGATATCGCTGTTGCTGATATGGGCATCGGCCGTGCTCAGCACCACGTTGACCGCGATCACGGCCTGCCCCGCGATCGACTGTCCGGTACCGAAGGAGCTGCCGCCGGACGATTCCGCCGTCGCATCGGCGATCGCACGCAGGATGGCCTCCTCCTGTGCCTCGACGATCAGGCTGCCGGCCGTGACCTCGGAATTGTCGATATAGGCCTCGGCCCCGGCCTTGACCTGGTTGCGCACCACCATGCCGCCGACCGCGACCGAATTCGAGCTCGACAGGTTGAGCCCGTCGTTCTGGATCTCGGTGGCCAGGATCTCCTGCCAGATATCGAGGTTGTTGTAGTCCTCGTTGAACAGGTCGGTGGAGTAGCCGTCGGTGCCCAGGTATCGGTAGGTGCGGCCGGGCTCGCCCAGGCTGCTGTCGAAATCGAACGGCAGCGATACCAGGTCGCCGAAATCCAGGTTCCAGGGGCCGGCGGTCGGATTCATCAGCGCCAGCGAATAGTCAGCCAACCCGAGACCCGGAATCAGCGAAATGGCGTCGTTCAGCGCGCTTACGCCGCCGGTATTGGTGGTGACCTGGGAGGTCACGATCTTGCTGTTGGAGAAGATGCCGGTGCTGTCCGTGGCGCGGACGCTGACCTCGCCGCCGGCGCTCAGGGCGTCCTGATCGTTGTTATTGTCGTTGTTGAGATCCTGCAGCCAGGCACTGGCCTCGCTGCTGACGCGGTTGCTGGCGACGATGCCGCCCACGCCAAGGCCGTTGGCGCTCAGCAGCGGCCCCCCAAAACCGAGCCCCTCGCCGGTGGACTTGGATACGTTGGTGACGGTGGCATTGAGCTGCTGCGCCGATTCGGCGCTGACACTGACGCTGTCGCCGGCATCGACATCGGTGCCGTCGATGTACGCATGGGTCAGTGCCGCCTGCTCGGTGATACCGCTGAGCACGGTATCAAGACCGATCAGCGCATCCAGGGTTGCGGTGCCCGCGTTGTCGATATCCCAGCCGATGGCGTTGAAGGCGACCGCGGCGGCGAAGGTTACGCTGGTGCCACCGGTGGCAATGCTGGTGGCCTCGGCGAAGGCGTCGACGGTCGTGCTGTTGCACGCCTCGACGACCAGATCGCCGTCGTTCTCGTCCACCGTAACGCTGCAGTCGTCGAGGTAGGCTTCGGTGACACCGAGGATCTCGTTATAGGCGAAGGTGCCGCCAATCGCGGCGGTGAATACCTGGAAGAAGTCATCCGGGAGAATAGACGAGCCATCGGTGATGGCGGTGGTCACCGCCTCGCTTTCGACCTCCATCTGGCTCAGTGCCAAGATTCGCAGATCGCCATCGGTGACGTCGAAGCTGCTGCCGCTGTTACCGTAGGCGCGGGTGTTCCTGTCGATATTGTTGATCGACGAGGATGCACCGATCTGCAGGTTGTCCAGCCATGTGGGGGAAGTCGCCAGCTCGGTGACCAGTTCCTGGGTAAAATCGAAGGTCGGTGCCGGAGCCCCGACCGCGCGGATCACGGAGTTGTCGGTAGCGCTGATCAGCACCCCGGCGTCGGTATCCGACGGCGGCGCGGCATTGATGGCGCTGTCGCTGATATAGGCCTGCGTCGAGCCGCTGATGTCGTTTTCGGTGATCTTGCCCTCGGCGACGTAGCTCGAGGCGCTCTCGGCGGTCAGTTGCAGCTCTTCGAGATCCAGATCCGCATCGCTGATCGTGGCAGACACATCGTCCGCCGCGGTGATATTGCTGCTGTCGAACAGCAGCGAACTGGCACTGCCGAACACACCGCCGTTACTGCCGTCCTGGCTCAGCGCCCGCACCTTGACCAGACCCGTATCGCCGCCTGACAGCCCTTCCAGCGTCAGGGTGCTGCCGCTGTCGTCACCAAGACTGACCCGGGTATCGCGGCTGATATCCATGGTGGTGTTGAGGTAGCCGATGTTGAAAAAATCAGTTACCGCGTTGGCGACGATGGTGGCCTGGATATCGGTGGTGTCCACCGCCTCGATCACCACACTGGCGCCGTCACTGTCGTTCGCCACTGTGCCGGTGCCCACGTTCAGGGTTGCGCCCCCGGCAACGCTGACTGTGGTGGTCTGGGAAAAGGTCGCATCGTCGCCGACAACGATGGAGTTGAAGACACCGTCGGTATGATCGAGCGCGATATCGGTGTCGGTGCGGGCGCTGAGCTTGAGACTCGCCGCGGTGATGCTGGCGGCAGCGCCGACCGAGACCGTGGCCGAGGTGGTCGCGTCGACCGTCAGGCCGCTCAGGGTATTGGAGCTGTCGATATCGAGGCTGTTGCTGACCGCGGCCTCGATCACCACATCGCCGCTGGCATCGATTTCCCCCAGCACCGAGATAGCGGCGGTCAGCGTCACGTCGGTATCGCTGGTCGAACCGCTGACAATGCTGCTGTCCGAAGCGCTGAAGGTGACGTCGTCCACGTTGGAGAGCACAGCACCCGCGTCGACGGTTATGCTCTCGGCATAGATTTCGAGGGAACCACCCCCGAAGTCGAGCGCACCGCTCAGGGTCACCGCATCGGGGCCGGCACCGCCATCGATAACGAGCGTCTGAGCACTTGTCAGATTGACCGTCTCGGCGGGGCCGGTATTGAAGGTGCTGTCAATCGTGATACCCGTACCGCCGGTCAGGGTGATCGTATCCAGAAGCGATGCATCACTACCGTCGGCGCCGGAAAATGTATAGGTGCCGATATTGCCACTGAAATTGATCGGCTCCATGCCATCGAACACCAGGTCGAGGCCATCCAGCGTGATGATGCCGGAGTCACTGCCGGTGGCGACATAGCCGACGCTGTCGTAGTCGCCGCTCAGCACCACGCTGTCGAAGCCGCCGTCGCCGCCCTCGACATAACCGTCGAGCCCGCCGTTCTGGCCGAACACGAAGGTATCCTGGTTGTCGGCACCACCTTCGAGAATCTCGAAACCGGAAAAGGAAACGCCAGCGACTTCGCCGGCGTTCTGTGACGTGATGCTCCAGGTATAATCGGCGTCGGACGCGCCCTTGAGGGTATCGTAGCCCTGGCCGCCGATGATGCGCTGAATGCTGCTGATGCCGTCGCCGCCGACCCCGGCCAGGTTCCAGTTTTCCAGCTCGAAGGTCAGGGGATCGGTCCAGGACGACAGATCCAGGCTGTTATAGCCCCCGCCACCGTCCAGTCCGCCGCTGAGTCCAGCGCCGTCAACGATGATGAAGTGATCATCCCCCTCCCCGCCCTGCAGGTGCTCGATGCCACTGAAGTTGATGCCGTTGACGGAGCCTGCGTCCATCGCGTTCAGTGTCCAGTCGGTTTTCGGCGCCACGACGCTCAGGCTGTCTTCGTCGCGGGAGGACTCGTCGACGATGGAAATCGACAGTTCGGCAGATTCGTCGAGCCCCTCGAGATCCACGGTGAAGCGGTCATCCTGATGCGACCCGGTCAGCGTAACGCTGTCGGTCTGAGCCAGCTCCTGACTGCGTACCACGATCTCGCCGCCCGTCGCGTTATCGTCGGCCAGCACGATCTGGACGTGCTGGACCTGATCGACATCCTGCAACCGCACCGTCAGGTCGCTGGCGGTCAGCGCAGTAAACGACAGGTCCGCCGATAACAGCAGACGGGGTTCGAGGGGCTCGAACAGTACTCTGCGCCTTGGCTGTAAGGGCCTTGGACGCCGGCGCGGGCGCAGCCCGGGTACCGATCTCAAGCCCCGGTACATCCTGCGCATCAGGGTACTGATAGGGGGAAAGGCCTTTTCCGTGGTTGCATGTTGCTCCCTGCCGCTGAATGGGAATGCCATGATTGCTCCCTTGCTGCAGTCGCCATGCGCCGAATCGCCTTGCGGAAATTACTGCCGGCTATGCCGATTCATCTTTCGAGTGACAAATGGACTCATCCTGCATCTGTCCTCATAGTCGTCTTGTTGAGTTCACCCGGCGCCGGCGTCAGGCATTGCCGGCGGGCTCGACGTCCGCCAGCGAAATGTCCCGGTCAGTGGCCATCGCCTGAGCGACCCGCTCCATCATCTCGGTAAAGTGACTCATCGAGTAAAGGTGTATGTAGATCAGTTCCAGCGCGCCACTGCGCGCAAGCTCCGAAAGGGTTTGCGGCTCGAGCGCGTTCAGCTTTTCACGACTGACCGAACGAAAACCGCTCAGCGAAAGCTGCTTGCCCGACTTCAGCTTGATCTGCGCCTGCATTGGCTCCAGCAGATCCAGCTCCACCAGTTTGTCGCACAACAGACGGGTGCGGTTGTATTCGCTCTGGTATTCCTTGAGAAACCGGAGTACGCCGTTGAGGTATTCGCTGCGCCCGCCATCCTCGTTGAACAGACGGTTGCCCCTGGCGTCGGCATTGACTCCGGCATAATCCTCGTCAATGCACAGCGTGAAGGTTTTGCCATCATCCGCGCTGGAGAACACGAACGGGTAGCGTCGCACGAACGCAGGAATGTAGCGGGCCGTCCACTTACCCTCGGCATCAACGTAAACATTTGTTTCATTCTTGATACCGAGCACCGCGGCCGGCATTACGGTCTTGCCGTCACCGGCGAAGATAATGGCGTATTCGCCCGCCGCTCTGGCAAACTCGACCGCCATCAGCGGCACGGAATTGGTATGGCTCGCGAACCCGAAGCCACCGCTGTTCTCGACACCCCAGTCGCGATGTCGCTGCAGCGTCACCGGGGACGCCGATGAATAGAAAAGAAGTTGTGTACTCACGTCTGTTGCTCCCTGTGATACCACTTCCCCCGCCCGTCCACTTGATCAAACACGGGCGTGAAAGGTGCGACTAGCAGGCTGTTCCCGCCTTAAACTCAACGACAAAGCCCGACCACCGAGGACTGCGCTTCGGTGGTCGGGGAGTACAGCGGATGAATCAAGCCTAACCGATGAAAGAGAGATACAAGATACGAGCCAACAGCCTAAGCCATTGATAAATATGATTATTCCCTATCAAAAAGGCGTCAAAACTGTAACAGACAAGTTACAGCAATTGACAAAGCCAATGCCAGGCCATTGAAATTTCGGAAAAAACGGCAATGCGACTACTGTAACGAACATGCAACGTCGCTGTTTGCATACAGCCTCAGCGCCGCAGCCAATACCCCACTCAAAGTCGCCGCAGCGGATCCTGGCGGTAGAACATTGACAGCTGTCCATACACCTCGGGATAGGCGCCGGCCAGAACCGCCGGAATTTCGAAAAAGGCTTCGCTGAGCACTGCAAAGCACTCCGCCGGACTCTCGGTGGCATAGCCATCGACCGGTATTTCCTCACCACGATCAAAACGCTCGCAAAGATCCAGATACGCCGACTGAAATACCCGCGCCCACTCTTTGGGCTGCATCTGGGCATGCAGCGGAGGCAGGCCATCCGCCACACCGTTGAGCATGTCGAGTTTGTGGGCGAATTCGTGGATGACGAGATTGACGCCGTCGTTCTCGGACTCCGACAGCAACTCATCGGCCGACAGGATTACGGGCCCCTGCTCCCAGGCCTCGCCCGAGAGTTCGGCAACCACCGAATGCACGACACCGGCCTCGTCCTGGTACTCGTGGCGCACCCGGAATCCGGCGGGGTAGACCAGAACGGTTTCGAAACCGCGATAACCATCCAACCCCAGCTCCAGTATCAACAGACAGGCCTGCGCCGCGATCCGCAGGCGCATCCCGTCGCTGACCTCGACTCCCTGCACCCCATGGATCGTCTTTTCGTGCAGAAACAGCCAGGCCAGCTGCCCCAGTCGGTCGCGCTCGTCGGCGCTAAGCCCCGCCATGACCGGCAACCTATCCAGTACCTGCCGCCACTCGCGCTCAGGCAAGCCTCCCGCCTGCAACAGGCGCTTGCGCCGCCAGGCCCGATAACTCCAGATCAACGGCCACTCCTCTTCGACAGTGAGGCTCAGAACTTGCTGAACTCGGTTGGCTTTTCGATTTCACCTATCGCCTCGGCGATACTGTCCAGACGCTTCTCGAGCACCGCCTGAGCATCGTAGAGCCCGCGATTATAGAAATATGCACCCAGCTCCTCGGCGAAAAAATCCAGCAGAAACTCGGCGTCGAACTGGCCGATATCCTGCTCCAGCTCTTCACGAAAATAAAGCTGGATACGGCGCACGATCAGCGCTTTCTCTTCCCTGGAAAATTCGATCATCGCCATGGCTGCCCCCTCCCCTTCCAGATTCCCGAGTCGGGCCCGACGCGAGACATTCGGGTACTGTCGTGACGATACCGGCGTTCACGCCATTATAGGGAACCCACAGGGTCAGGGCTGCAACAGTTTGCCCCGGAAACCGGCCACAGGGATCCCGGTGCCCCGGGCGCGTGCGTCAGGCATCAGGGCTGTGCAGATTAATCGGCTTTAAGAAGGTTCATTGCGCTTTAGCGGGAAAAATGTCAATCGCATCTAGCCGACTCATTGATGGGATGCGCCGCGTCAACCTCGCTGAAAGCGTTAAACCCTGTGCCAATGCGGCTCCACCCTTCCCACTTTTGGCTCCCGGATCCATGCCAACCTGCAAAGAATCCGAAGAAAAAAGCAAGCAACGGGGACGGCAGAGCGCCGGCCAGCGTCATCTGTGGCCGGCGATACGAAAGCGACTAGCGGACCGACCGGTAGGCCTCGGCCCGATTCACCGGCGCCAGCACCATTTGCCAGAGCTGACCGCGGCGGGAACGGAAAAAAGCGGCGCAACTGAGAAGGTAGTAGCGCCACATACGCGCAAAACGCTCGTCGTAGCGCGACGAGAGTTTCGGCCAGGCCAGCTGGAAGTTCTGCCACCAGGCCAGCAACGTACGCTCGTAGTCCGGCCCGAAGTTGTGCAGGTCTTCGATCACCATTCCGTCCGGCAGCGCAGCCGTCAAACGCGGCATCGACGGCAGCTCGCCATTGGGGAAGATATAGCGGTCTATCCAGGGGTCGAGACCCGAAGCGGAATGCTCGGTGCCAATGGTATGCAGCAGAAACAGACCATCGGGCGCCAGGCAATCCGACAGGGACGAAAAGTAGGTTCGATAGTTCTTGTGCCCCACATGCTCGAACATGCCGACCGATACGATGCGGTCGTAACGGCCCCGAACCTCACGGTAATCGACCAGTTCGATAGCCACCTTGAGGCCTGCGCAACGCTCTGCCGCCATCTCGGCCTGCTCCCTGGAGACCGTAATGCCATGGACCTCCACCTCATAACGACTCGCCATGAAATGCGCCAGACTGCCCCAGCCGCAGCCCACTTCCAGAACCTTCATCCCCGGCTCGAGCTGCAGTTTGCGACAGATCAGATCCAGCTTGGCCTCCTGGGCGGCATCCAGGTGGTCGGCCTGGCTCCAGTACCCGCAGCTGTAACACCAGTGCGCATCGAGCATCGCGGCATAGAGGTCATTACCGATATCGTAGTGCCGCTCGCCGACATGAAATGCCCGCCGCACCGACTGCAGGTTGCAGACACGGTTGCGCAACTCATGAAAGCCATGAAATACGCGTGCCAGTCCCCTGGGCGCCTCGTCCAGCCGGGCGTTCAGCAGCCGGGTCATCAACCCGGCCAGGTCGGAACACTCCCAGTGGCCATCGACGTAGGACTCGCCGAAGCCAAGACTCCCCTTCAACAGCACTGCCCTGAATACGCGCGCGTCCCGAACCTGAATATCCCAGGGATGCGGCCCGTTAATCCGCACATCCGCCCGCGCCAGCAGCTCTTGCAACACCTTTGGCGTCGATATGTCGCTGGTCGCGCCGTTGTAATCGAATTCCAGTTCTCTTCCCGGCATGGTCCACCCCCTTCTGTCGCGACCTCGATCGAAACGCCGCTGTCGCGTTAGCTATTGCTGATCATTGTTTGATTAACCGCGTGATTGAGTTTGTTTATGATTGAACAGAGAACGCACCACGCTGGCACCGAACCAGGACCCAGGCACAGGGTCTTGGCATCGATGCCATCGACGGCGTACGTTGTTTATATTCATGCGATTAGCGTGCCAGGTGCTTACCGGGCAACCAGCAACGAGCAAAGGAAGTCGATCAGATGTATGTAGCCATGAATCGTTTTCGGATAGCCAAAGGTAAAGAAGAGGCGTTTATCGAAATCTGGAAGAACCGCGACAGTCACCTCGGGGGCGTGCCGGGATTCCGCAGCTTCAACCTGCTTCAGGGACCGGTCAACGACGAATTCACCCTGTTCGCCTCCCACAGCCTGTGGGACTCGGAGCAGGACTTCGTCAACTGGACCAAATCGGAGGCCTTCCGCAAGGCGCACGCCAACGCAAAGCCGGCAACCGATATCTACCTGGGACCGCCGCAGTTCGAGGGTTTCAGCGCCGTATTATAATCAGCGTCCCGGCGCAGTTCGCTGCGCTCAGTGCGCCCTGCGAACAATGGCGATCCCACAGGGCTCGTTGGGTGAAAACACCTCCCTGGACGGCGGAAAGCCTGGCATTGCAGAACGTAGGGCACCTTGAGTGTAACGAAACGTGCCAAAAGTAAGCGATAAGCGGTAAAAAGCTTGTGCTCGACGGCTGTTACTGTCAACGCAACACTGCTAACTGTACGCTTGATGCGCTATTTGGAAGTGGTGGAGCCTGGGGGGATCGAACCCCCGACCTCGACGCTGCCAGCGTCGCGCTCTCCCAGCTGAGCTAAGGCCCCACAATGGTGCTCGCGTTGGCGAGTCTTGAAATGGCGTCCCATAGGGGGTTCGAACCCCTGTTACCGCCGTGAAAGGGCGGTGTCCTAGGCCACTAGACGAATGGGACGCTTAGGACTGTCTTCCGGATTTGGTGGAGCCTGGGGGGATCGAACCCCCGACCTCGACGCTGCCAGCGTCGCGCTCTCCCAGCTGAGCTAAGGCCCCCTGCAGAAGACGAGGCGTATATTAATGATCGCCTCCTGGGGTGTCAACTACCTTTTTCACAAAAACTTAAAAAAACTTCTTTTACTTTCAACTGGTTAAAGAACCGACAACCGTAGGTTGGGTCTAGCGATGCCATGGCGGGCGCTGTAACGAATCCTGCATGTTAAGGGCATCGCGTAACCCAACATAGACGCCGCAGGTGCCTTGGCCTCGCTTGGCACGGAAACAACGCGCCATGCGACCGGAAACCAATCGATCTGCAATCCGATCGATTTGAAGATTACGGCGCGCCCAGCGGGTAGGTTGGGTGCAGTGGCGCAGCCACGTAACCCAACAGCGCGCTGTGCGACCGGAAACCTACGATCTGCAATGCGATCGATTTGAAGATTACGGCGCGCCCAGCGGGTAGGTTGGGTGCAGTGGCGCAGCCACGTAACCCAACAGCGCGCCATGCGGCCGGAAACCAATCGATCTGTACCGCGATCGATAGGATGGGTTACGGCGCGCCCAACCAGTCGAGGTCCGTTTATACCCTGCTCTGCGCGCCTTCACCCACCCTTCAGGCTGTCGGGTCAGGCGCCGGCAGTCAGCGCCGCGTATTCCTTCTCCCAGCGCTTGCCTTCTTTCTTCGACGGGGCGCCGAACAGGTTCAGGGCGTGGCGCACCCGGGCGCGGCTGATGTCCGGGCCGAGGATCGCCATGGCGTCCATGACCGATACGGTCTGGCTGGTACCGGCGATGGCGACGAAAAGCGGGAACAGGAAGTCACGAATCTTGTAGCCCATGCCATCGGCCAGCGCCTTGCAGCCGGCGAACAACCGGTCCTTGTTCCATTCGCGCTCGCCGTCGAGCTGCCAGGAGGCAAACTGCAGGATCTTGCGGATATCCTCGGTCTGCAGTGACTTGTGGGCAAACTTCGACTCGTCCAGCTCGATCATGCCGGAAAGGAAGAACCCGGCCAGCGGCGCGACGTCGGAGAACTTCTCCACCCGCTGCTGGATCAGCGGCACGATCTGCATCAGGTACTCGGGGTTCAGCGCCCAGGCCTGGAATCGGGCCGCAAACTCTTCGGCGCTGAGGTTCTCGCGCAGCCAGAGGCCATTCAGCCAGCTGAGCTTTTCCTGGTCGAACACCGGGCCGCCCAGGGATACGCGCTGGATATCGAAATGGCTGAACATCTCGCTGCGGGAGAACTTCTCGCGCTCATCCGGCATCGACCAGCCCATGCGGCCGAGGTAGTTCAACAATGCTTCGGGCATGTAACCCATGCGCTGGTAATAAAGGATGCTGGTCGGATTCTTGCGCTTGGACAGCTTGGACTTGTCCGGGTTACGCAGCAGCGGCATGTGACAGAGCACCGGCATGTCCCAGCCGAAGTATTCGTACAGCAGCTTGTGCTTGGGCGCCGAGTTGATCCACTCTTCACCGCGGATCACGTGGGTGATCTGCATCAGATGATCATCGACCACATTCGCCAGGTGATAGGTCGGCATGCCATCCGACTTGAGCAGGATCTGGGCATCGACCATGCCCCAGTCCAGCTCGATGGTACCGCGCAGCAGGTCTTCGACCTCGCAGGCCCCCTCCTCCTCCGGCACCACCATGCGGATGACATAGGGCATGCCGGCGGCGCGACGGCGCTCGACCTCGTCGGCCGGCAGCATCAGGTCGCTCTGCTTCAGCGCCGAATGCCCGCCGGCGGCACGGCGCGCCTCGCGCAACTCGTTGAGCTCCTCCGGCGTGCGGTAGCAGACAAAGGCCTTGCCCTTCTCCACCAGCTCCATCGCATAGTCACGGTAGATGTCACCGCGTTCGCTCTGGCGATAGGGGCCATGGGGGCCGCCAACATCCGGGCCCTCATCCCACTCTAGGCCCAGCCAGCGCAGCGAATCGAGAATCATCTGCTCCGACTCCGGCGTACTGCGGACCTGGTCGGTGTCCTCGATGCGCAGAATGAACTGGCCTCCGTGCTGACGCGCGAAAGCCAGGTTGAAGAGCGCGATATAGGCGGTGCCGACGTGGGGATCGCCGGTCGGCGAAGGAGCAATACGGGTACGGACTGTCATCGTCATCCTGAAAATCAGATCGGGTGAGTTGAGCGGTATAACACCGGGCCTGGGGCCGAAAAATGCAGCGCATTATAACGCTCCTCCAGGGCTTGCGACAGTCGGGTGCCACGCCGCCATCAGCAACGAAATTGAGCAAAAAGAGTGCAGACCGACGCCGATCCGGCATTGTGCTGGTGCAACAGGATCGCCTGAGCGGAAAACGCTAAAAAATATTAATCATTAAAAACAATAAGTTATAAACATGGCACAAGAACTGCTTTGTTCCGCTTAGCAAAAAAACTGACAACTTGATTCAGGCAAAGGCGCCTCTGACCCGCGACAACCAGTCCACGGGTCGGGGCGCCTTTTTCGTTTGCAGTTCACAGGGGACTCAAGATGATTCGCAAGCACCACAGCAAGCCAAACTTCCATGCCTCGCGCCGCAGCGCACTGCGACGCGCACTGGTCGCTGCCGGTATCCTCGGCCTCGCGGGCCTGGTCGGCACCGCACCGGCCCGCGCCGAGATTGGCGCTCCGGAGAAGGAGGATCTCAAGTTCGGCTTTATAAAGCTCACCGATATGGCGCCGCTGGCGATTGCCTACGAAAAGGGCTATTTCGAGGACGAGGGGCTCTATGTGACGCTCGAAGCCCAGGCCAACTGGAAGGTGCTGCTCGATCGCGTCATCGACGGCCAGCTCGACGGCGCCCACATGCTCGCCGGCCAGCCGCTGGGCGCCACCATCGGCTTCGGCACCCAGGCGCACATCATCACCGCCTTCTCGATGGACCTGAACGGCAACGGCATCACCGTATCCAACGACATCTGGGAACGCATGAAACCGCACGTGCCGAAGGGCGAAGACGGCAAGCCGGTACATCCGATAAAGGCCGACTATCTCAAGCCCGTGATCGACGAGTTCAAGGCCGAGGGCAAGCCCTTCAACATGGGGATGGTGTTCCCGGTTTCCACCCACAACTACGAGCTGCGCTACTGGCTCGCCGCAGGCGGCATTCACCCGGGCTATTACGCCCCGCACAACGGCGACATCAGCGGCCAGCTCAACGCCGATGCCCTGCTGTCCGTAACACCGCCGCCGCAGATGCCGGCCACCATGGAAGCCGGCACCATCCACGGCTACTGCGTCGGCGAGCCCTGGAACCAGCAGGCGGTGTTCAAGGGCATCGGCGTGCCGGTGATTACCGACTACGAGATCTGGAAGGACAACCCGGAAAAGGTGTTCGGCGTCTCCAAGACCTGGGCCGACGAGAACCCCAACACCCACCTGCGTGTGGTCAAGGCGATGCTGCGCGCCGCCAAGTGGCTGGACGAAAACGACAACGCCAACCGCCCCGAGGCGGTCGAGATCCTGTCGCGTTCCGAGTACGTTGGCGCCGACGCCGAGGTCATCGCCAACTCCATGACCGGCACCTTCGAGTACGAGAAGGGCGACAAGCGTGATGTGCCGGACTTCAACGTGTTCTTTCGCTACAACGCCACCTATCCGTACTACTCCGACGCCATCTGGTACCTGACACAGATGCGCCGCTGGGGCCAGATCGACGAAGCCCGGCCGGACAGCTGGTATATGGATATCGCCAAGAAGGTCTACCGCCCCGATATCTACGCCCAGGCCGCCCAGGCACTCATCGACGAAGGCAAGATGTCGGCCGACGAGTTCCCGGACTTTGCCAGCGAAGACGGCTTTCGCGCACCCCAGACCCACTTTATCGACGGCGTCACCTACGACGGCCACCAGCCCAATGCCTACCTGCAGCAGTTCGAGATCGGCCTCAAGGGCGACGACAGGATCTGATGCCCGCGGCGCGGCTGCCCCCGCGCCGCTCAACCGCACGGAGATAAGACAATGAGTACGCTGAACCTGAGTGGACGGCTACCGGCACGGGACGAACTCCCTGCCCTGCTCGCCGACATGGCGCGAACACTGATGGTGCCGCTGATCGGCCTGCTGGTCTTCCTGTTCGCCTGGCATATCGCCGCGCGCAACATCGACACTTCCCTGGGCCAGTTCCCGGGCCCTGTGCAGGTCTACGAGCAATCGGTCAACCTGGTCGCCGAACATAATCGTGAACGCGCCAAGGAGGCCGCTTTCATCGAGCGCCAGGAAAAGCGCAACGCCGAAAAACTGGCCAAGGACCCGACAGCCGAGGTGCGCATTCGCGACTATACCGGCAAGCCGACCTTCTTCGACCAGATCGGCACCAGCCTGGTCACCGTGATGTCAGGCTTCGTGCTGGCCTCGCTGCTGGCGATACCGGTCGGCATTCTGATCGGGCTCAACGCTACCCTGCACGCGGCGCTGAACCCGCTGGTGCAGCTGTTCAAGCCCGTGTCGCCGCTGGCCTGGCTGCCGCTGGTCACCATGGTCGTCAGCGCCCTCTACGTCAGCGACGACCCGCTGTTCGCCAAGTCCTTCCTGACCTCGCTGTTCACCGTGACCCTGTGCTGTCTGTGGCCGACCCTGATCAACACCGCGGTGGGCGTTTCCGGCATCAGTCAGGACCTGAAGAACGTGAGCCAGGTGCTGCGCCTGTCGTTCCTGACCCATGTGGTGAAGATCGCCATTCCGGCGGCGCTCCCGGCGATGTTCACAGGTCTCAGGCTGTCGCTCGGCATCGCCTGGATGGTACTGATCGCCGCCGAAATGCTGGCGCAAAACCCCGGCCTCGGCAAATTCGTCTGGGACGAGTTCCAGAACGGCAGCTCCGAGTCGCTCGGTCGCATCATGGTGGCCGTGCTGGTGATCGGCCTGATCGGATTCCTGCTCGACCGCGCCATGCTGGTACTGCAGAAATCCATTTCCTGGGACAAGAATGCCGTACTGCGGTGAGGAAACAGTCATGACACATCTGGAACTGACCGGCGTCAGCATCGACTTCCCGACGCCGAAGGGGGCCTTCCGGGCCCTGGATAACGTCAATCTCAAAATCGCCAGGGGCGAGTTCATCTCGCTGATCGGCCATTCCGGCTGCGGCAAGTCGACGGTGCTGAACATCGTCGCCGGACTCTACCAGGCCAGCACAGGCGGCGTGGTGCTGGACGGCAGGGAGGTACGGGAACCGGGACCGGAACGCGCCGTGGTATTTCAGAACCACTCGCTGCTGCCCTGGCTCAGCGCCTACCAGAACGTCGAACTGGCGGTTAAACAGGTATTTCGCGGTACCAGGTCGAAAGCCGAAATGAAGGACTGGATCGAGCACAACCTGGCCCTGGTACACATGGATCATGCCATGCACAAGCGCCCGGACGAGATCTCCGGCGGCATGAAACAGCGCGTCGGTATCGCCCGGGCACTGGCGATGGAGCCCAAGGTGCTGCTGATGGATGAGCCTTTCGGCGCCCTCGACGCCCTGACCCGCGCGCATCTGCAGGACTCGCTGATGGAGATCCAGGCCACGCTGAACAACACCGTGATCATGATCACCCACGACGTCGACGAGGCGGTACTGCTGTCGGACCGCATCGTGATGATGACCAACGGCCCGGCCGCGACCGTCGGCGAGATACTGCCGATCGAACTGGAGCGCCCGCGCGACCGTATCGCCCTGGCCGACGACGCCCGCTACAACCACTATCGCCACGAAGTGCTGAGCTTCCTCTACGAGAAGCAGCGCCATCCGGTCGAAAGCGGAACCTCCGAGGCAAAAAAGTCGAAAGTGGCACAAGATCTGCAGGGTAACAAGACAACGGAAGCCGACGACAAGGCCGCGAGAGCGGCCTGACCCGGTGTTCGGGCGAGAGGAGGGCCCCGGCCCCAGCTGATCGCACCAGAACAGGGCCGGGCAAAAACCAAAACGCACCAGTATCGAACAATGGCGTTCAACTGGCACTCCCTCCCCGGAGTGCCGTTGTGCGCCATTTTTTTTGCCATTTGGAAGTACGGGACCCAAACCATGACTGACAATGCAAAACTCAACCTTTTGTCGTTCACCGGCAAGATGAAGATCCTGCACCTGAGCTGGATCGCCTTTTTCCTCACCTTCTTCGTCTGGTTCAACCATGCCCCGCTGCTCGGCGCCATCGCCGACAGTCTTGGCCTTGGCAAAGACGAGATCAAGACACTGCTGATACTCAACGTCGCCCTCACCATCCCTGCGCGGGTGCTGATCGGCATGCTCACCGACAAATACGGCCCTCGCCTGGTTTATGCCCTGCTGCTGGCCGGCTGCAGCCTGCCCTGCTTCATGTTCGCGCTGGCCGACGACTTTACCCAGGCGGCGATTGCCCGCTTCCTCATCGGCTTCATCGGTGCCGGCTTCGTCATCGGTATCCGCATGGTCAGCGAATGGTTCCCGGCCCATGAACTCGGCACCGCCGAAGGCATCTACGGCGGCTGGGGCAACTTCGGCTCGGCCGCCGGCGCCATGCTGCTGCCGACCCTGGCACTGCTGCTGGGCGGCGACGAGGGCTGGCGCTGCGCCATCGGCGTCACCGGCACTCTGTGCCTGATCTTCAGCGTGATCTGGTACCTCAACGTTTCCGACACGCCCAAGGGCTCGACCTACTTCAAGCCCAAGCGTATCGGCGGCCTGGAAGTGACCAGCAAAGGCGATTTCGTCTTTCTGCTGATCATGAAGGTCCCGCTGTACGCCGCCCTGGCGCTGCTGTGCTGGAAACTTTCGCCGGCCGGCGTCAGCCTGCTCGGCGACACGGCTTCGACGCTGATCTATATCGGTCTGGTCGGCTTCTTCCTCTACGACTGCTACGGCGCCTGGCGCGTCAACCGTGACATTTTCGTCAAGCCGGTGCCGGAAATGCACCGCTACAAGTTCAAGCAGGTCGCGGTGCTCAACATGCTTTACTTCGCCACCTTCGGCTCGGAGCTTGCGGTGATCTCGATGCTGCCGCTGTTCTTCGCCGAAGTGTTCGAGCTGGAGCCGGTATACGCCGGCCTGCTGGCCTCGGGTTATGCCTTCATGAATCTGATGTCCCGCCCGGCCGGTGGCCTGATCTCCGACCGCTGCGGCCGCAAGTCGACACTGCTGGTGCTGACCGCAGGCCTGGCGCTGGGCTACGCCCTGATGTCGGTCATCGATGCCAGCTGGCCGCTGGCGCTGGCGGTGATCGCCGCGATGGCCTGCTCCTTCTTCGTCCAGGCCGGAGAAGGCGCGGTGTTCGCCGTGGTGCCGCTGATCAAGCGTCGCCTCACCGGCCAGGTCGCCGGCATGACCGGGGCCTACGGCAACGTCGGTGCGGTGTTCTACCTTACCGTGTTGTCGCTGGTCAGTTACCAGACCTTTTTCCTGGTCATCGCCGGTACTGCGGTGCTGGGCTTCGTGACGCTACTGCTGCTCGAGGAACCGAAGGGACACATGGCCGAAGTCAACGCCGACGGCAGTGTCGAGCTGATCAGCGTATCCTGAAGGATGCCAGGCGCGATCTGTAGGAGCCCGGTCTCCGGGCGAATCTGGTGCCACGCCCCAGCCCAATTCGCCCGCTCCGCGGGCTCCTGCAGACGACGGCAATAGATCCATCGATGGAGGCACCCTTGTAGGCACCTAATGAAGCAATCGGAATACACCCCCGCCGCGGCGGGGCTCGGAGTCCGCTTTGGCGGACAGTCGCGTGGCGGTGTGAAGCCGGTCAACCAGGACGCCTTCGCCGCCCACAACCCGGACGACGCCAGCGCCCGGCTCAAGGGGGCCGTGGCCGTGGTCGCCGACGGTGTCAGCAGTTGCGCCGACTCCCATATCGCCAGTCAGACCGCCGTTACCAGCTTTATCTCCGACTACCTCAGCACGCCGGACAGCTGGAGTACGCGCCATGCCGCTGCACGGGTCATCTCCAGCCTCAACAGCTGGCTGTACCAGCAGAACGCCGCCCGTCAGGGTCGCGATGACAGCATGCTCTGCACCTTCTCGGCCGCCGTCATCAAATCCACCACGCTGCACTGCTTCCATGTCGGCGACAGCCGTATCTGGCACCTGCGCGACGGCGAACTCGAGCAGCTGACGCGGGACCATGTCCACGTCGAGCACGGCCGCAACTTCCTGTCGCGCGCTTTCGGAGCCGATCAGCACCTGGAGGTCGACTACCGGCAGCAGGAGCTGCAGGTCGGCGACCGCATCCTGCTGACCACCGACGGCGTTCACCAGCACCTGGACCGGCACAGCATAGCCTCATTGCTGAATAACAACCCTGATCCCGTCGGGGCCTGCGCGGCAATGCTCGACGCGGCGCTTGCCGGCGGCAGCGACGACAACCTCACGGCACTGCTGATCGAAGTGGACGCCCTGCCGCTGGAAACCCCGGACGAGAACTACCGTCGCCTGACCGCGCTGCCCATCCCGCCGGTTCTGGAAATCGGCAACCGCATCGACGACTACGAGGTACTGGAGGTCATTTTCAGCGGCACCCGCAGCCACATGTATCGCGTCAAGGACCTGTATGGCGACCGCCAGTACGTGCTCAAGGCACCGTCCGAAAATTTCGCCGAGGACAGCGTCTACCTCGACGGTTTCATGCGCGAAGAGTGGGTCGGTCGCCGTCTTGATCACCCCAATGTGATGAAAACCTACGCCCCGCCCCGTCCCAAGCGCTTCATGTATTACCTTGGCGAGCATATCGAAGGCCAGAACCTGCGTCAGTGGATGCAGGACCATCCCCGGCCGCCGCTCGCTCAGGTGCGCGATCTGCTGCGCCAGATCGTCGCCGGCCTGCGGGCCTTTCAACGTGCCGAGATGGTGCACCAGGACCTTAAGCCGGAAAACATCATGCTCGACCGGGACGGCCGCATCCGCATTCTCGATTTCGGCACTGTGCGCATCGCCGGTATAGAGGAGATGGTATCGCCGCTGGACAAGTCCATTCCCCAGGGATCGGTCAACTACGTGGCGCCCGAGTATCTGCTGGGACAGCCCGGCAGCTTTCGCTCCGACCTCTATTCGCTGGCGGTAATCGCCTACGAGATGCTCACCGGCGAACTCCCCTATCGCGAGCCTTCGGTGAAGCGCCATCGCATCGGTCACTACGGCGAATTGAAATACATTCCGGCTCTGCGCTACCGCAGTGACCTGCCGCTGTGGATGGAAGGCTGTCTGCGCAAGGCGCTGCAACCCAACCCGGTACACCGCTACGACGCCTACTCCGAGTTTCTTCAGGATCTCGGCACGCCAAACCCGAGACTCGAGGCACAGATCCGCGATCAGCCGCTGCTGACCCGCAATCCTTTGCTCACCTGGCAGTTGCTCGCGGCGCTGCTGTTGCTGCTCAACCTGTTGCAGCTGCTTTTGTAGGATGGGTCTGGCGACGTAGTCGCGTGACCGCCATGGACGGCGGGAATACTGGAATTGCAGGAGCAAATTCAAGTGAACCCAACGAGCGCTCTGCCGACAGAAACCAATCGATCTGCACTACGATCGATATTGCGGGTTACGCGGTGCACAGAGCGCCAGAGCAGCTGTAAGCGAGCGCCGTTGCACCGCTAGACCCACCCTCCAGTCCGTGCATGCGATACGCGATATGCCAGCCGCATGGGTGAAACGGCTCCCCCGTCACCCGTCACCCGTCACCCGTCACCCGTCACCCGTCACCCGTCACCCGTCACCCGTCACCCGTCACCAACAATGCACCAATCCCATGCACCGATGCACCCCGATTACCCCATTCGGTGCAGAGAGCCCCTGTCAGAACACAGCAAAATCGCATTAAGCATCTGATTTAAAATCGATTATTAAAACTGGCACGCACCCTGCTTTAGTCTGAGCATACAAATCGTTGCCCCTTCTGGGGCCCCTGAACAAAGGCGTTCATCCCCGTGCCCTAGGGCACGGTCGATGAGCGCCTTTTTTCGTTTTGACCAATCGGGAGTCGCCTGATGGAACGACAAAAGCTCATCATCATCGGTAACGGCATGGCCACCAGCCGACTGCTGGACGAGCTGTTGCGCCAGGGCTCCGGCCACTTCGACATCAGCGTGTTTGGCGAAGAAGCCGGCGGCGCCTACAACCGCATTCAGCTGTCGCCGCTGCTCGCCGGCGAAACCGATCGCGAAGCGATCCAGCTGAAAAGCGCCGACTGGTACCGCGACAACGGTATCCGGCTGTACAGCGGCGACGCCGTCGTGCGCATCGACCGGGTCGCCCGCCGCGTCATCAGCCACGCCGGCGTGCGCTGCGACTACGATCATCTGGTGCTGGCCACAGGTTCGCGCCCGGCGCGGATACCAGCGCAGAATCAGGGCCTGGACGGCATCTTCGACTTTCGCACCTGCCGGGATGTCGAGCACATTCTCGATCGCAGCGAGCAGAGCCGCGACGCGGTCGTCGTCGGCGGAGGCCTGCTGGGCCTCGAGGCCGCCCACGCGCTCAACAAGCGCGGTCTGAACGTCACCCTGGTACACCGCGCCGACTGGCTGATGAACCGACAGCTGGACCGCTATGCCGGCCGTCTGCTCCGCAGCGCGCTCGAAGCCCGCGGCATCCGTTTCCGGCTCGGCGACGAAGTCGTCGCCTTCGAAGGCGAGACCCGGGTGACCGGGGCGCAGCTGAAAGGCGGCGAGCGCCTTGCAGCCGACTGTGCCGTAATCGCCACCGGCATTACCCCCAATATCGCGCTGGCGCAGGATGCCGGGCTCAAGTGCGGCCACGGCCTGCTGGTCGATGACCTGCTGCGCAGCGAAGACCCGGCGATCAGCGCGCTGGGCGAATGTATCGAGCACCGTGGTCGGACCTTCGGGCTGGTTGCGCCGATCTTCGAGCAGGCACGCCTGCTCGCGGAGCGGCTGGTCCGGGGTCTGACCACTCCTTATCGCGCCGCGCCGGTACCGACCCAGCTAAAGGTCTCGGGTATCAATCTGTACTCGGCCGGCGAGCACCTCGAGGCGCCCGGCCTGGAAACACTGACCCTCAGCGATCCCGGGGCCGGCGTCTACCGCAAGCTGCTGCTGCGGGACAACCGCCTGGCCGGCGTCGTGCTGTACGGCGACACCCGCGACGGCCCCTGGTATTTCGAGCTGCTGCAACAACAGGCCCCACTCGACGACCTGATTCCGATGTTGCCGTTCGGCCGCGCTTACTGCGATGCCGACAACGGCGTGGACTTTGCCGAACCGCCGCGCGACATCGCGGTATGACAACTGACACAGGAATCGGCGCGCCGCGCCGCTTCCGATAACGAATTCGTAACCGGAGAGACCCATGAACAAGACCAAACTGATCCTTATCGGCAACGGCATGGTCGGTCACCAGTTCCTGCAGAGCCTGGCGGAAAGTGGTGAAAGCGCCCGCTTCGACGTCACGGTGTTCTGCGAGGAGCCGCGCCTGGCATACGACCGTGTTCACCTGAGCGAATACTTCGCCGGCAAGAGCGCCGGGGATCTGGCGATGGGCCAGCCGGCGCAGTATGCCGAATGGGGTTTCAGGGTGCTGCTCAATGAAAAGGCCGTCGCCATCGACCGCGAACGCCAGGTCGTCACCAGCGACAAGGGCACTGAGTTGCCCTACGACCGCATCGTGCTGGCCACCGGCTCTTATCCGTTCGTGCCGCCGGTGCCGGGTCACGATCGCGAGCACTGCCTGGTCTACCGCACCATCGAAGACCTCGAGGCGATCAAGGCCAGCGCCGCCAACGGCAAAACCGGCGTCGTCGTCGGCGGCGGCCTGCTGGGGCTCGAAGCGGCGAAAGCGCTGCGCGATCTCGGCCTTCAGACTCACGTGGTCGAGTTCGCGCCGCGCCTGATGGCGGTACAGCTGGACGATGCCGGCGGCAAGGTACTGCGCGACAAGATCGAGGAGCTGGGCGTGCAGGTGCACACCGGCAAGAACACCCAACAGATCGTCGACGGCGAGAACGCCGTGCACCGCATGGAGTTCGCCGACGGCGAATCGCTGGAAACCGACCTGATCCTGTTCTCCGCCGGCATACGTCCGCGTGACGAGCTGGCTCGCAGCGCAAAACTGGAGATCGGCGAGCGCGGCGGCATCGTCATCGACAACGACTGCCTGACCTCCGACAAGAACATCTTCGCCATCGGCGAGTGCGCGCTCTGGTGCGGCCGCATCTTCGGCCTGGTCGCACCGGGCTACAGCATGGCCAAGGTCGCGGTCGCCAAGCTGCTGGGCGAAGACAGCCAGTTCCTCGGCGCCGACATGAGCACCAAGCTCAAACTGATGGGCGTCGACGTTGCCAGCATCGGCGATGCCCACGCCCACACCACCGGCTCGCGCAGTTACACCTACCTCGACGAAGCCTGCGGCGTCTACAAGAAAATCGTCGTCAACGAAAGCGGCAAGCAGCTACTCGGCGCCATACTGGTCGGCGACGCCGAGGACTACGGCACCCTGCTGCAGTACGCCCTCAACGGTATCGAACTGCCGGAGTTCCCGGACAGTCTGATCCTGCCGCAGCGCGGTGGTGACGCCAAGCCGGGGCTCGGCGTCTCGGCCTTGCCGGAAAGCGCACAGATCTGTTCCTGCCACGATGTCAGCAAGGGCGCCATCTGCCAGGCGATCGACAACGGCTGCAGCGACGTTGCCGGCGTCAAGGGCGAAACCCGGGCAGCCACCGGCTGCGGCGGCTGTGCGGCACTGCTGACCAACGTCGTCAACCACGAACTGGAATCGCGCGGCGTTGCGGTGAGCACCGATATCTGCGAGCACTTTCCCTACACCCGCCAGGAGCTCTACCACCTGGTGCGCGTCGATCAGATCAAGAGCTTCGACGAGTTGCTGCACAAGCATGGCAAGGGCAAAGGCTGCGATATCTGTAAACCAACCATTGGCTCTATCCTCGCTTCGTGCTGGAACGAGTACGTGCTCAAGAAACCCCATGTCGGTCTGCAGGACACCAACGACACCTATCTGGCCAACATGCAGAAGGACGGTACCTATTCGGTGGTGCCGCGGGTCGCGGGCGGCGAGATCACTCCGGACAAGCTGATCGTGCTCGGCCAGGTGGCGAAGAAATACAACCTCTACACCAAGATCACCGGCGGCCAGCGTGTCGACCTGTTCGGCGCCCGCCTCGAACAACTGCCGCTGATCTGGCAGGAACTGGTCGACGCCGGCTTCGAGACCGGCCACGCCTACGGCAAGTCGGTCCGTACCGTCAAATCCTGCGTCGGCAGCACCTGGTGCCGCTACGGCGTCGACGACAGCGTCGGCCTCGCGATCGATATCGAGAACCGCTACAAGGGCCTGCGCGCGCCGCACAAGCTCAAGTTCGCGGTCTCCGGCTGCACCCGCGAGTGCGCCGAAGCCCAGAGCAAGGATGTCGGCATCATCGCCACCGAAAACGGCTGGAACCTCTACCTGTGCGGCAACGGCGGCATGAAACCGCGCCACGCCGACCTTTTCGCTACCGATCTCGATCGCGAGACGCTGATCCGCTATATCGACCGTTTCCTGATGTTCTACATCAAGACCGGGGATCGGCTGCAGCGCACCTCGGTGTGGATGGACAACCTCGAGGGCGGCCTCGACTACCTGCGCGAGGTGATCATCGAGGACTCGCTGGGCCTCGGCGACGAACTCGAGGCACAGATGCAGCAGATCATCGGCACCTACGAATGCGAATGGAAGAAGACCCTGGAAGACCCGGAAGCCCTCAAGCGCTTCCGCCCGTTCGTCAACGCCGATGCCAGCGACGACAACGTGGTCTTCGTCATGGAACGCGACCAGATCCGGCCGGCCACGGCCGCCGAAAAGACCGCCGACAAGGCAGAACCGATCAAGCTTGTCAGCTGAGGACTAGAGACGATGAATACCAAATCCAACTGGACGCCGCTGTGCGGCATAAACGACCTGGTGGCTGGCAGCGGCGTCTGCGCCCTGGTCGAAGGACGCCAGGTCGCCCTCTTCTACCTGCCCGAGGATGACCGGGTCTATGCCATCGACAACCACGACCCGATCGGCGGCGCCAACGTGCTGTCCCGCGGCATCGTCGGCTCCATCGCCGACGAACCGGTGGTGGCCTCGCCGCTGTACAAGCAGCACTTCAGCCTGGTCGACGGCCGCTGCCTGGAAGACGACGGTATCCGTCTGTCGGTATGGCAGGTCGCTCTCGACGACGATGTGGTGCTGATGGACCCGACGCCCCGTTAACGCGCAATGCCCCGGCGCTGTGCGCCAAACTGTCCCACCCGGAGCCGGTTGTCAGCCCCCAGCGACCGCCGGCTCTGTCAGCCAGCCCCTGACGTTACGGATGATGCAGGGGAAAAACAAAGAATAATAAAAGTTGGCACGCTATTGGCTTACTTCCTTGTATCGGAAGGCCGCGACCCTGTGGTCGGCGCCTTCAGGGGAAGTTTGGCAATGGCGTCATCCCCGTCTGTCACGTGACGGGGATGACGTTTTTTTTGAATCTGCAGAGCGCTTGCGAGCTGTTCCGGCCGCATCAATAGCGGCATCGCCGGTCGAGAAACATCGAAAGACTATAAAGCACCGGCAGACAGCAACAGATCGCAACCGACAGGACCGCCGGCTCAGTGCCCAGGTGAAGGCGGCCTTGAAACAACAAAGGGCACCTATCTGCGGGGACAAAACAACAAGCCGGACAGGAAGCCCGCCCGGCACAGGGCCGATGAGAGCAGGCCAGGGGACAGTTTTGGCAATGGCACCATCTTCCGCCAACCGGCGGGAGGTGGTGTTTTTTTATGTACAGGATGTACGGTCACCATTTTTTGCTCCTGCAAAAATGGTACTTCCGCCATCCTTGGCGGTCATGCCGCGGGCGCATGGATGCGCAGGAGCGGCGATCATGGACGTATTTCCCTGAAATCCGCTCCTGCGATTTCAGGCCTTCCACCATCCCTGGCGGTCATCCCGCGAGCACAGGAGGTGCTGGAGCGGGGTTTATGTATTGCGGCTCCGTAACACGCCCCATCGGAGTGCAGAAACCCATCGCTACGCACCAAAGCGCCCCCGAACACCCGAAGCAGGAGCGACGCCAGCGCGCCCGGAAGCCGCGAAACCTCAGCCATACCGCCAACCGGCGCTGCTTTACCATAATTGGCACGCCATTCGCATATAAAGACTTATCGAAAGACACCAAAGAGTGTCAAGGCTCGAAGGGGAAGTTGGCAATGGCGCCACCTCCCGCCACCCGGCGGAAGGTGGCGTTTTTTTATGTACGGTATGCCGCAGGCGCATGGATGCGCATGAGTTGGGCTACGCCACTGCCACAGAAGATGCCGGAGCCGGGCCGCAACACGATCAAGATAGCGGAAGTAAAACCATGAACCGAACCGAATGCACCACGAGCACTACCTGCCCCTACTGCGGCGTCGGCTGCGGTGTCGAGGCGAAGGTCGAGCAGCGAGAGCTGATCGCCGTCAGCGGCGACAGGCATCATCCGGCCAACGCAGGCCGACTCTGCGTCAAGGGCTCGGCACTGCACGAAACCACGGGCCATGAGGGCCGCCTGCTGCGCCCAAGGGTAAAGGGTCGGGACGTATCCTGGGACAGCGCGCTGGACGAGGTCGCCGGCCGATTCACCCGGTTGATCGAGGAGCACGGCCCGGATTCCGTCGCTTTCTACCTTTCCGGCCAGATCCTGACCGAGGACTACTACGTCGCCAACAAGCTGATGAAGGGCTTTATCGGCAGCGCCAACGTCGACACCAACTCCCGACTGTGCATGTCGTCGGCGGTCGCGGCGCAAAAACGCGCCTTCGGCAGTGACAGCGTTCCCGCCTGCTACGAAGATCTCGAACTGGCAGACCTGGTAGTGCTGGTCGGCTCGAACGCCGCCTGGGCGCACCCGATTCTGTATCAGCGCCTGGCCCGCGCCAGGGAACGCCGACCCGGCATGAAGGTCGTGGTGCTGGATCCGCGCCGCACCGCCACCTGCGATCTGGCCGATCGGCACCTGGCGTTGAAGCCGGGCAGCGACGGCTATCTGTTCAACGGTCTGCTGACCTATCTGGCGGACCGCAATGCACTGGACCAGACCTATATCGAGCGCCACTGCGAGGGTTTCGACGAAGCGCTGGCCGCCGCCCGCGAGCAGTGTCCAGACATCGCCACCACCGCGGCGCTCTGCGGGCTGCCGGCCGCCGAGCTCGAGTGGCTATACCAGCGCTTCGCGGCGACCGAGCGCAGCCTGACGCTTTACTCCCAGGGCATCAACCAGTCCTCGTCCGGTACCGATAAGGCCAACGCCATCATCAACTGCCACCTGGCCACCGGGCGGGTCGGCAAGCCCGGCGCCAGTCCGTTTTCGCTCACCGGGCAACCCAACGCCATGGGAGGACGCGAGGTCGGAGGGCTGGCCAACCAGTTGGCCGCGCACATGGATTTCGCCAACCCCGATCACCTCGACGCGGTGCGCACCTTCTGGCAGGCGCCGCGGCTCGCGCAAAACGAAGGTCTCAAGGCTGTCGACCTGTTCCGCGCCGTTGAGGCGGGCGACGTCAAGGCAGTCTGGATCATCGGCACCAATCCGGCGTTCAGCCTGCCGGACGCGGCCCGGGTCAGGCGTGCGCTCGAGCGCTGCGAGCTGGTGGTGGTCAGCGACTGCGTCGCCGATACCGATACCACCCGGCTGGCGGACATACTGCTGCCGGCCACCACCTGGGCCGAGAAAAACGGTACCGTGACCAACTCCGAACGGCGCATTTCGCGCCAGCGCTCGCTGCTGCCGCCGCCTGGCGAAGCCCGCCACGACTGGCAGATTCTGTGCGACGTCGCCACGCGGATGGGCTTTGGCGAGGCCTTCGCCTACCGGCATCCGGCGGAGATCTTTCGCGAACACGCCGCCCTCTCCGGATTTCGCAACAACGGCAGCCGCGACTTCGACATCTCGGCGCTGGCGCAGCTGAGCCAGGCCCAGTACGACGCCCTGGCGCCGATCCAGTGGCCGGTGACCGATCGTTGCCCCGAAGGCACCGCACGCCTGTTCGGCGACGGCGGCTTCTACACGCCCTCCGGCCGCGCCCGCCTGCTGCCGGTATGGGCACGCCCGCCGGCCACGCCATGCCGGATGGACGAACTGGTGCTCAATACCGGACGCGTCCGCGACCAGTGGCACAGCATGACCCGGACGGCCCGCAGCCCTCGACTGCTGGAGCACTGCGACGAACCCTACGTCGAGATCCACGCACAGGACGCCTCGCGCCGCGGTATCGCCAACGGCGACCTGGTTCGCCTTCATGCCCGCGAGCAAAGCTACATCGGTCGTGCACGCATCAGCGACGGCCAGCGCCCCGGTTCGCTGTTCGCGCCGATGCACTGGAACGACCGCTATACCGCGGCCGGCTGCGTCGATGCGCTGGTTGCACCCGTGACCGACCCCGTCTCCGGCCAGCCGGAGTCCAAACAAAGCCCCGTGCGCCTGGAGGTTGTCGAACAGCACTGGCGGGGGCTGCTGCTGAGCCTCGAGCCAATAGACGCACTCCCCTGCGACTACTGGAGCCGGGCAAGCCTGCCCCGCGGCGAACGCTACCGGCTGGCTGGCTTTACCGCAGTCGAGGACTGGCGTGTCTGGCTGGAGGCCTGGCTGCCGGCCGGCAACGACCGCATCGAGCTGCTCGACAGCCGCAACCGCCACTACCGCGCGGCATCCTTTCGGGACGGTCGCCTGCAGTGGGTGTTCATCGGCGCCTGCGACGGCGAGCTACCGTCACACGGCTGGCTCGGCGACCAGCTCGGAAAAACGCTGGATGCCGGCGAGCGCGCCCGGCTGCTGGCAGGCCGGCCCTGCAACGGCGAGGCCGCCGATCAGGGCGCTATCGTCTGCGCCTGCCTGCAGGTTGGCGAAAAGCGCATCCTCAAGGCGCTCGGCGAAAAGACGCACTCGGTGGAAAGCCTTGGCCGGGAACTCGGCTGCGGTACCAACTGCGGCTCTTGCATTCCGGAACTGAAAGCGCTGATTGGCGAAAAGCGAGGCTGACCGGTCAGGCAGGATTGCCGTAGGACCGGCGCCTCGCCGGGCACAGTCGCCAGGAATTGCACCGAGGCCCAGTTCGCCGCTGGGCGCGCCTCCTACGCGTCATCCGAAGCACCGTAGGACCGACGCCCCGTCGGGAACAGGCCTGGGATTGCACGGCGGTTGGCTTCACCGCGGGACGAGGTTTGTATCGGGTGGCACTCTGCCTGTCGCAGGCGCCCACTCCGTGGGACGGACTGGCACCGTGCTTGATCGCTCACGGAGTGAGCTCCTACAACGGTATCAGCTAGCCGCGCGCTATGATTTGAACCGTGGGAGTGACGCCCCGCCGCGAATGGAACGGCTCCATCAGCTCTGCTCACTGGCCGGCTGCAGCAGCGGGATATTGGCGGTGGTTTCCAGCAGGACACAGACGTCCTCGAGGGGGATGGGCCGCGAGAACAGGTAACCCTGGCCGATATCGCAGCCGAACCGACGCAGCATGCGCCACTGGGACTCATCCTCTATGCCCTCGGCCACCACCTTAAGCTCCAGCGCGTGGGCCATCTGGATAATGGTGCGGGCGACCGTCGCGTCATTGTGACTGGTGGCCATATCGTTGACGAAACACTTGTCGATCTTCAGCGTCGAAACCGGGAAACGGGTCAGGTAGGCCATCGAGCTGTAGCCGGTACCGAAGTCATCGATGGTCAGCGACAGACCCAGCGCGCGCAGCTTGTCCAGCCGCGGCATGATCACCTCGACGTTTTCAGCCAGCAGCGTTTCTGTGATCTCGAGCTCCAGGGTGGCGGGATCGATACCGGAGTATTCGATCGCCTCCCGTACGTGGCCGACTATGTCGTCACTGCCCAGCTGTCGCACCGACATGTTGATCGCCATCGTCAGCGGCTTGCCGCTGAGTTTCTGCAGTCGCGCCAGGTCTTCGCAGCCACGCATCAGCGCGAAACGCCCCATCGCCTCGATAAATCCGGTCTCTTCGGCAACCTCGATGAACTCGTCCGGACCGACCCGCCCGAGCACCTTGCAGTTCATGCGCATCAGCGCCTCGAAGCCCACCACTTCACCGGTACCGATGCGGTTCTTGGTCTGATAGACCATATAGAGCTCACCGGAGTTGAGCGCACTGGGCAGCTGGTTCTCGATCTCCAGCTTGCGCTTCATGCGCTTGTCCAGTTCGGCGTCGAAGAAGGTGAAGCGATTGCGGCCGCGACGCTTGGACTCGTACAGCGCGATATCGGCGTCGCGGATCAGGCCCTGAACGTCGGGACTGTCCACCGGGTAACGCGCGATACCGACACTGGTGGACATGTTGAGGTTCTTGCCCTGCAGCAACAGCGGTTCACGGAAAGCCGCAATGATGCTGGCGGCAACAGACTCGACCTCGGAAACCTCGTTGAAGCGAAAATGAATCAGGAATTCATCGCCGCTCATATGGGCCAGGTGGCCATAATCGTCGACGACCTTCTGCAGCCGGTCCGCCACCTGAATCAGCACCTGATCGCCGAACAGGTGACCGGAGGTATCGTTGATGGTCTTGAAGTTGTCGAGGTCCAGGTACAGCACCGCCAGCTGACCTTTCTGCGACCAGGCCTGATCCACCGAGCCGGAGATCACTTCGCTGGCACGACGGCGATTCGGCAGCCCGGTAAGGGAATCGAAGTTGGCCTGCTGGTACAGGCGCGCCTCGGCGCTCTTGCGCTCGCTGATATCCTGGGCGATGAGGATGAAACTGGACTCTTCAATTCCGGGGCTCTCGACCGCCGAGATCGAGAATTCGTACCACTGGTCGGTGCCCTCGCGCCGGCGCTCGCCGTACCAGCTGCCGGTCTCGGCAACCTTGTTCTGAATCTGCAGCAGGTCATGACGCAGCATGTCGTGGGGGGCGAAGTTGGTCACCGGCACGCCCTTGAGGCGGGATTCGTCCTGTTTGACGTCACCCTCGAAACGCCGGTTGGCGTACTCGATGCACCAGCTGCTGTCCGTTACCACCACGCTGTCCTGGCTCTGCTCGATCGCCTGAGAGAGCTTGGAAAGATTGCCCTCGGCCAGCTGACGCGCATTCTCCAGGCGTGTATTGGCGAGCGACACCAGCCGGTACACCAGAAACGAAATCAACAGGAACAGCGCCAGCAACAGACCCACCGACTGCACCTTGCCGGTCCAGAGCCAGAACTGCCGGCTCAGCGGCATGAAGGCAACCGACACGAACTGGTGCTGCGGCAACAGCTGCGCCTGCACCACCAGCGGTTCGCCACCGAGCGTCAGGCGAAAGACTTCGCCGCTGGGACCGTAGGCCCCGCGCTCCATCAGTTCGCCGAGTTCCAGCGCATCCAGTTTCCAGTCGATGATATTGCGCAGCAGGCCGCCGGTCATCGGGTGCGCAAAGCGGGCCCTGCCGTCGTCGCCAAGCAGCCAGAGCCCAGCTCCCTCGGGCGTGCGCAGCGAGCTCCAGATCGAATCGTCGCCGCTGATACGGTAACCCGCCACGACGAACGCCAGCAAACTGCCGGCGTCGTCATGCAAGGCCACGAAGGCGGGCAGCAGAGTTGGCTCCCGACTGTCCGAACGATATAGCGAGCCGAGTTTAAGCTGACCGGTATACCGGGCTTGGGTCAGCGCATCGGAGGAAAGTGAGGCCACGTTATCGGGCACATAGCCGCCGACCGAGAGCAGCAGTTCGCCGCGACGATCGAGCACGGCCAGCGACTGCAGCTCGGGAACCGCACCCGACAGTTTGTCGAGCGCAGCCTGAAGCTCCGATCGGCGAAGCTTGTTGTCGCGCACCAACGGCTGCATCGCCGACAGCAGCAGTTGCTCCTGATGGCGGAAAAAGGCTTCTGTCTGCTCGATGAAGTCGCTGTTCTGCTGATGCAGCTCCCGGGTGACATCCTGGCGAACGTCCTGCCAGCTGAACCAGCCAAAACCCAGGACCGACAACAGCATCAGCAATGACAGCAGAGCGATCAGCAGACGTAGCGGCTTGATACTATCGGTCATCTACCCCATCCAATCCCAGGCTACACTCGGCACCCGGTCCATAACGACTGGGTGGTCACAGTGACGGCCGACAACAACACGCCCGGTCGCCGGGATCCCTATGTTGTACCTAGAACTATAAGCGCTTCCCCGCCATCTTGCAGCCGCACAATAGCATTTTCGGGCCAAAAACTGGCAATCGGAACGGATCGGGACCTATTAATCCACCCGGCACCACGCAACTAATTCACCAAGTGCCAAGCAAGGACTGTACCTTGCCGTCACAGCACTTTACCCTTACGCCCTATTTTTCAAAACCCGCCACCAAGCGCCAGTCCCGACGGAGCCATCAATGCCTGGAAACCGACTCAAAGCCAACCTGATCCTGCTGCTGGTCGCAGCCATCTGGGGACTTGCTTTCGTCGCCCAGCGGGTCGGCATGGACCATCTGGGGCCTTTTGGATTCAATGCCGCCCGTTTCGCCCTCGGGGCCGTGTCGCTGCTGCCGCTGACACTGGTATTTCGTGCCCGGGCGGGCCAGGCCCGCCCCTGCGGTCTGCTGCGTGGAGGTCTGTTGGCAGGTTCGGTGCTTTTCTGCGGCGCCTCGCTGCAGCAGGTGGGGTTGCAGTTCACCACTGCGGGCAACGCAGGCTTCATTACCGGCCTCTATATCGTGCTGGTTCCGCTGGCCGCCTGGCTGATGGGCCAGGCGGTAAGCCGCGGCATCTGGGCCGGCTGCGTTCTGGCGCTTGGCGGGCTTTACCTGCTCAGTATCAACGAGGCCATGCAGATCAATCGTGGCGACCTGCTCGAGCTGGTCGGCGCCGCTTTCTGGGCGGCTCACGTGCTGGTCATCGGACGCCTGGCACCTAACCTGGACGGCCTGCGGCTGTCGATCGTGCAGTTTGGCGTCTGCGCCCTGCTCTGCCTGGTCTGCGCCCTGCTGTTCGAAGCCGACAGTTTCAACATCCACAACCTGATGCTGGCCTGGGAGCCGATCGCCTACGCCGGTCTGTTGTCGGTCGGCGTCGCCTATACACTGCAGGTCTACGCCCAGCGACATACGCCGGCGGCGCACGCTGCCATCATCATGAGTCTGGAAGCGGTTTTCGCGGTGCTGGGCGGCTGGCTGCTGCTGCAGGAAACACTGAGCCTGCGCAGCCTGCTCGGCTGCGCACTGATGCTCGCCGGCATGCTGCTGGCACAGCTGCCATCGCGCCGGCCGGCTCCAGAGCGCGCAGGCCACAGAACACAGGAGACTTGAACGATGCCGAACCGGATCCCCGTCAACATCATCACCGGCTTTCTCGGGGTCGGAAAGACCACCGCCATCAATGCGCTACTGAAGCAGAAGCCGGAATCCGAACGCTGGGCGGTACTGGTCAACGAGTTCGGCCAGATCGGCGTCGACCAGGCAGCCATGGCGGACTCTGACGACGTCCAGATCAAGGAGCTCGCCGGCGGCTGTATCTGCTGCGCCCTCGGACCGATGCTCAGGGCGGGACTTGCGACCCTGATCCGAACCGCCAAACCCGATCGCCTGATCATAGAGCCGACCGGCCTCGGTCACCCGGAGGGCATTATCGATACCCTCCAGGGCGACAGTTTTCGCGATGTGCTGGACCTGCGGGCGGTGATCTGCCTGCTTGATCCGCGCCTGCTGGACGACCCGCGAGTCACGGGTCACGAAACCTTCCAGGACCAGCTCAACCTCGCCGATATCGTGCTGCTGAACAAGCTCGATCTGGCCTCGCCGGACCAGGTCGGGCAGGCGCAGTCGGGACTGGCCGGGCTGTTCCCGCCCAAACAGCTGGTTGCGACCGCCGAGCAGGGCCGCTTCGACAGCGCACTGCTCGACCTGGTCCGCAACGACACCCTGGCCGCACAGTTCCCGGGCAGTCACGACGCCTTCGACAGCCCGGCGCCCGCCCAGAACCTGATGTTGCCGGAGCCCGGCAAGCCGGTGCGCAGAACCGGCGCCGGCGCCGATTTCGTCAGCTGCGGCTGGGTGTTCCATCGTGACGACGTGTTCGATTACGACCGCCTTGAAGCCTGCCTCAACGGACTCGATGGCGCGGTCCGCATCAAGGGCGCTTTTCGCATTGGCTATGTCTGGCTGTTCTACAACCGGGCGCTGGATGACGCCAGTATCGACAAGCTGGCCTGGCGCCGCGACTCGAGGCTGGAAATCATCAGCCGCGACGCCCGTGACTGGGACGCCATCGAAGCGCTGCTGCTCGACTGCCTCGAGGGCGATAGCCAACAGTCACCGACCGGCGCGGACTGAACGGCGGGTGCGACAATAGGACGCATTAACCGTCACCCGCCACTGATCTAGAATGTCGCGACGAGGTTGGATATGCCCCTGAAATCAATCGTGCAATGGCTGGCGATCCCCGCCCTGATCCTGGTGCTGATCGCCTCCGTCTGGCTGCTTCCGCGCTGGCTGCAGGCCCCCCCGCCCGCCGATCAGCTCAGGGCAGACCACTGCGATCTGGGCCTGGGGCCTTGCCGCGTGGAACTCGGGGCCCACAGCCTGGAACTCGAACTGGCACCGCGTCAGGTGCGCGCGCTTGAACCGCTGGAGTTTCGCGTGCGTACCACCGGAATGGATACCCAAGCCGTCAGCATCCGGCTGGAAGGAAAGGAAATGTACATGGGAATCAACGAAGTGCAGCTGCAACCTGTAACATCCGATCCGGGCCTCTGGCGCGGTACCGGAGAGCTGGCAATCTGCAGCACCGGCGAAATGGTCTGGCAGGCCCGGGTGCAGGTAACAGGCCAGAGCGACAGCCTCGACGTGCTTTTCGAGTTCAGCGCGCGATGAAAGGCAGTCCGCTCAAGACGTTGCGCATCCTGCTGGTACTCACCGCCTTTCTGATGGCAGGCATGACCGCCGCCTTTCTGCTGCGCCCCGGCAGCGCCGACGCCCCGTCGCTCGGCGCTGTGCGCCTGGGGGGCGACTTCCAGTTGCAGTCGAGCTCGGGCCCCGTGTCGCTGGCCGACTTTCGCGGTCACCCGGTGGTGATGTACATCGGCTATGCC
Source organism: Marinobacterium nitratireducens (assembly GCF_014645375.1). Lineage (GTDB taxonomy): Bacteria > Pseudomonadota > Gammaproteobacteria > Pseudomonadales > Balneatricaceae > Marinobacterium_A > Marinobacterium_A nitratireducens. The sequence continues at coordinate 28,606 of NZ_BMLT01000013.1, read as the reverse complement.
TCCTGTCCCGATGTCTGCCCCACCTCGCTGGCGGTCATGACACAGGGCTTCCGGCGACTCTCGGACGACGAACAGGCCCGCGTGCGCGGTATTTTCATCAGCGTCGACCCTGAACGGGACAGCCCCGAGAAACTGGCCGAATACAGCGCCTTCTTTCACCCCAACCTGGTGGGCCTGACCGGCACCCGCGAGCAGATAGACCAGGTCGTCCGTCAGTATGGCGCCTACTACCGCATTGCCGAACTGGACAACTCCGCACTCGGCTACGCCGTGGACCACAGCTCGAGACTGTACCTGATCGCGCCCGACGGCAGCCTCGCGGAAGTACTCAGTCACAACATCACCCCCGACGAGCTGAGCGCTAAACTTCGTCTGTTGCTATAGGAGCCTGTCTGACTGAACACTGATCTACTGCGGAACAGCTGATTTAGGCCATTTTTTGAGCGCATTCTTGTTAAATAGAACCACTATTTGCCGCAAACGCGCTCAAACACTGACTCAAAACAGACTTTCCCTCGCTACGACCGGCTAAGCCCGACAGGCTACTGGATAACACCCTGCGAAAAGGAACTCGATATGCCCAGTTTTTCACGTTTTGCCGCACCGTTGCTGGCGTCACTGCTGTGCGTAGCGGGCCCGGCCCTGGCCGAAGTAACGGTGAGCGATGCCTACGCGCGCGCCGTCCCCCCGGGGCAGTCGAACAGCGCGGCATTCCTGGTGATTCGCAACGATGCGGACGAAGCCGTCAGGCTGATCGACGCCGCATCCGATAGCGCCGGCGTCGTCGAGCTGCACACCCACAGCGAACAGGATGGCGTCCTGAAAATGCGCCGGATTGACGCCATCGAGATTCCGGGCCGCGGCGAGCACAGTCTGGCGCCGGGCGCCGATCATCTGATGCTGATCGGCCTGACACGGGTGCTCAGCGAGGGAGACAGCATCGGCCTGAGCCTCGAATTTTCCGACGGCCAGCGACTACAGCTGGATGTACCGGTGAAATCGATAATGGCGACGATGCAAGGCATGCAAAACGGTCATCAACACCACGCCGAGTAGGAGAGCACTTCATGTGCCCTACGAACCGGACAACCCAAGGCTTGTGTAGGCGCTCGCTACGCGTGCGATCGACCGCGGTGCCAAACCGGTTCGCCCACGGAGTGGGCTCCTACGGATCGTGCAGACCGCAGCTTGTGCAGGCGCTCGCTCCGCGTGCGATCGACCGCGGTGCCAGACCGGTTCGCCCACGGAGTGGGCTCCTACGGATCGTGCAGACCGCAGCTTGTGCAGGCGCTCGCTCCGCGAGCGACCGACCGCGGTGCAAAACCGGTTCGCCCACGGAGTGGGCTCCTACGTTCCCTGCAGCAACGACCTCCTTTTGTAGGAGCTCGCTCCGCGAGCGATCGACTGCGGTGCCAGACCGGTTCGCCCACGGAGTGGGCTCCTACGGATCGTGCAGACCGCAGCTTGTGCAGGCGCTCGCTCCGCGAGCGATCGAC
>NZ_BMLT01000013.1:26599-27040 GCF_014645375.1 Marinobacterium nitratireducens | reverse complement strand
TGGGCTCCTACGTTCACTGCAGCAACGACCTCCTTTTGTAGGAGCTCGCTCCGCGAGCGATCGACTGCGGTGCCAGACCGGTTCGCCCACAGAGTGGGCTCCTACAGATCGTGCAGACCGCAGCTTGTGTAGGCGCTCGCTCCGCGAGCGACCGACCGCGGTGCCAGACCGGCTCGCCCACGGAGTGGGCTCCTACGGATCGTGCAGACCGCAGCTTGTGCAGGCGCTCGCTCCGCGAGCGATCGACCGCGGTGCAAAACCGGTTCGCCCACGGAGTGGGCTCCTACGGATCGTGCAGACCGCAGCTTGTGTAGGCGCTCGCTCCGCGAGCGACCGACCGCGGTGCCAGACCGGTTCGCCCACGGAGTGGGCTCCTACGGATCGTGCAGACCGCAGCTTGTGCAGGCGCTCGCTCCGCGAGCGATCGACCACGGTGCCAGA
>NZ_BMLT01000013.1:0-26553 GCF_014645375.1 Marinobacterium nitratireducens | reverse complement strand
CGGTGCCAGACCGGTTCGCCCACGGAGTGGGCTCCTACGCTCCCTGCAGCAACGACCTCCTTTTGTAGGAGCCCGCTCCGCGAGCGATCGACTGCGGTGCCAGACCGGTTCGCCCACGGAGTGGGCTCATACGTTCACTGCAGCAACGACCTCCTTTTGTAGGAGCTCGCTCCGCGAGCGATCATCCCCGGTGGTGCCAGACTGGTTCGTCCGGTATCAGGCTGCCTGTTCGCCAAGCCGGAAACGCGCCGGTGTCAGCACCGGCGTACCGTAGTGTCGCTGCAGGGCGTCCACCAGCATACGCGGCCGTTCCGGCAGGCCTTCCTCGAGATAGGCGCGCACCTGGCGCTGCACACGCTGGCGAAACAGCTCGCTGGGGCCGAGACCCGAGCTCAGGTTGTCGGCGCTGAAGTGAAAGCGGTGTCCGGCTGCCTCGGAAAAAATCCATTCAAGCGCCTGGGGTTTGACCTCCACCCGCTCGAACAGCGTCTGCTCTTCGGCGCTGCGGCCGTCGGGCTTGTACCAGTAGCCGAAGTCGGCCTTGAGGCGACGCTCGGGACCTGCGACGCACCAATGCGCGATTTCATGCAACGCACTGGCGAAAAAACCGTGTGCGAAGATGATACGGTGGTGTCGATGCGACTCGTCCGCCGGCAGATAGATGGGTTCGTCGTCGCCCCGCACCAGCTCGGTATTGAAGGTAGGCAGGAACAGGCGGTTGAATATGGCGATAAGGTCTTGGTATTGCGGTTCGTTCATCAATCGAATTTCTGCCAGGTATCCTGCTTCAGCCACCAGGTTTCGCCGCTGCGGCGGTCCAGGCGGGCGGCAACATAGCCCTTGATATCGTTGTCGGCGCGTTCGAGCACCACTTCATAGTCCGACGCCGGCACCGCAACCGGATCCTGCAGCGACTGCCAGCTACCCTGATCCGCCAGCCAGGACTCACCGCTGAAACGGTCGTAGCGGATCAGCACCCATTGCCCGCTGCGCGTGTAGTCGGCCGCCAGGCGATAGCTATCGCCGACACCGCTGGCCGACAGCTCGTTGGCAATCATCCCCAGCTGGTCAATCAGCCCGTCCAGCTGTGCCGGAGCCGTGTCGGACGATGCCGGCGGCGTCTCCGGTGCCATCTCCTGCGCCGGCGCAGGGCCTGCCATCTGCATGCGCGCCAGCAGCTGCTGGGACTGCAGCGACAGCTCAGCCCCCTGCGCTTTTAGCTCGATCAGCTGCTCCTGCACCAGCGTCAGCCGGCCAGCCAGCTGATCAAGGCGCTGCACCAGCTCGTCATCCGCAGCAGAAGCGGCGCCTGGTTTGCCCGCAGGCACCTTCGCCGGTGCGGGTGCGCCTGCATCAGCATCGCCGGCACCGGCCGGGGTGACCGTGCCGGCGCCATCCGGCGCATCGGGGCGCACGCTGGCGCTGTTGCAGCCGGCAAGCAACGCCAGCAGCAGTATCGGCAATCCCTGTCGTAACATCTCGTTCTTCAGTCGTCGGTTTGGACGGCCAGCATTATCGCCAAGCGAACCGGCGTTGTCACGGCATCGGCTGAAAACGGCGCCTGAGGATTGGTCCGCAAGACTGCGACCTGACGGGCACCCGATCGCCCAAGGCACCCGATCAGGCTTCGGGCACTCGGTCAGGCCGGCGCAGTATCGTGCAGCGTGCGCAGCATCTGCCAGCAGCTCAGCAGCGCCATCGCGCTGTTGAGCGCCAGATCCGCGCCGGCACTCGCCAGCGCCGGCTGCTCCTTTTCCGGTACGCCACCACGGGCGAACTGCTCGCGGATTTCATCCAGCGACTTGAACAGCGCGCTGGCACCTGCGACCGTATCGGCCACCAGAATCTGCTTGTCCGTCTCGGCGCTGCTGGCGAACAGCACGTCCTTGGCCATTTCGAACACCTGGGTGGGATCGGTGTTGCCGCCACGGATCTCCAGCGAGCGGTAATGGACGTCGATGATCGAACTGCACACCTGCACCAGCACCTTGACGCCATTGGATAGCCGTCGCTTCGGTTCCATCGCCTGCTCGTTCAGCCGCAGCCAGCCCTTGAGCAGCTGTGAGGTGTTTACCGCCCTGAATTCCGTTTCTGCCGACGACGCGGACTGGGCGCTGCCGTCGAGCGTCTCGATCAGCGGCTCGAACTCCTTGCGGATCAGTTCCTGGCGTTCGATCTTGCTCGGCACCTGATACTTCATCGCATGCCAGAGATCATCGAGCTTTTCGTATTTGCCCAGTAACGGCGGCAGCAGTGACTGCAGGCTGGTCGCAGCGAGCAGCTCGTCCCGCAATTGCTTGTATTTCGGTGCCTGCGCCGGCCCGCCGGCGATATAGTCGAGCAACAGGGCCCGCAGTTCCCGGGCCCTGGCGAGCAGACTGCTATTGTCCTGCTGTTGTGTATTCATGATCTGGCGTCTCCCTTACGCTCGATATCGACCCGGCAGCCACTGTACCGGGCAAGTGACTGCGCCGCCTGGCGCTGTCCTGTCCTGCAATACCGGACCTCAGTGCCCGGGCAACGAAGGCGCGCTGTCTCGCACCCGTTGCACATCGTCCGGGTGCGTCATGCGCGCCTGCGCGAAACGCAGCGCCCGCTCAACCTGCTGGCGTAGCGGTTCGCGGTAGGCCTCCTGCTGCAGCCGTTCAAGGGTGGCGAAACTGCGCAGCAGGGTTTCCATCACCTCGACCTGTGCCGCACCCTCCCGGGCTATCACGGTATAGAGGCCGTCGAACCATTGCGATTCACTGGGTGGCGGCACCCGAATGTCGGGAAAACTGACTTCCGGATTTTCGTCTTTATGCCCGTTTTCCGCCCAGAATACCAGCAGCCTCAGCCCGGTCTGAATGACATCGATGGCGGTGCCCGGGTCATTCACCGCCGGCGACAGGGCCCTCGCGGCTATTTCCCCCAGCACCACGAAGCCAAAGCCCGGATCCTGCTCGAATGTTCGCTCACTGCCGATGACGAAGGCGTCACGCAGACGCTGTGCGCTGTCGTCATCCGGTTCACGGGACACCCGCAGCAACGCCCGGGTCGGCTCCACCGCACAGCCAGGCATCGCAAGAACCGATACACGGCAGTCCAGCTCCTCGCAGAACTCCTGCAGACTGCCAAGATCGACATGCTGAATATAGCCGACGCTTCGCGGCCGGACCTCGAACCCCTCGGTCGGCGGATCCAGCTGCAGCCGGGCGCCACAGCCCGGGTTGCAGGCGCGTTGAAGAAGCGCCTCGCAGGTGACGGCCTCGACACGCCTGACCGTTTCGCCCACGCGCCCCAGATTCAACAGCTGATCGATCCAGCGCAGCAGAGTCACGACCACCAGCGCCACCACGATCACTGTCACCAGCAGCAGCACCAGCCGGCCGCCATTGCCGTAGATACCGCTGCTCAGGGCGATAATGCCGACCACTGCGAAGAGAAAGGCGCCAATAAAGGTCGCCAGGGCGTTCTGGGCTGCAGAGTCCTCCACCAACAGCCGGGTGGCGCGCGGCGTGGCACTGCTGGCGGCAGCACTATAGGAGGCAACCAGCGTCGACAGCGAAAAGGTCGCCACCGTCAGCATGCTGGCGGCCAGGATTCCCAGGAGATTGCCGACCGAGTCGGCGCCAACGAAGGTCGCGAGGGTGCCCGGAATGCGCTCGTCCACCAGCGCCGACAGCAGCGCCGTGATCACCGCCACCAGGCAATAGAGCGACGCTCTGAACCAGAGCCGGCGCATCTGCTGGCAGGCCAGGAAAATCCATTTTGACGACAGTAGCTGCATACCCGGCCTCCTCTATGTCTTAAGAGGATAGCCGGAGTTACCTCAAACAGCGTTTCAGAGCGAGAGGATATCGATTCGATCGCCGGCAACGCCATCCTCACCGCCGCGGATGCCGTGGGCGAACCCCAGCTCCAGACCGGCGAAGTCGAACAACCCGGTGTCCGCCAGATGACTCGGCACCACGTGCTGCAGCGAACGGAACATGGTTTCGATGCGGCCGGGGTGGCTGCGGTCCCAGCCCTGCAGCATTTCCTTGATCACCTGACGCTGCAGGTTCTCCTGCGAACCACAGAGGTTGCACGGGATGATCGGGAAGGCCTTCAGCTCGCTGTAGGCCTCGATATCCTTCTCGCGCGAGTAGGCCAGCGGACGAATCACCATGTTCTTGCCGTCGTCGGAGACGAGCTTGGGCGGCATCGCCTTGAGCTTGCCGCCGTAGAACATGTTGAGGAAGAAAGTCTCGAGAATATCGTCGCGATGGTGGCCCAGGGCAATCTTGTTGGCGCCGATTTCGTCGGCAAAGCCGTAAAGCGTGCCGCGGCGCAGCCGCGAGCAAAGACCGCAGGTGGTCTTGCCCTCCGGCACGACCGACTTGACGATGGAATAGGTGTCGCGTTCGACGATATGGAAGGGTACGCCGAGGGACTCCAGGTACGCCGGAAGAATATGCTCGGGGAACCCCGGCTGTTTCTGATCCAGGTTCACCGCCACCAGCTCGAAGTTCACCGGCGCACTCTTCTGCAGATTCAGCAGAATATCGAGCAGCGTGTAGGAGTCCTTGCCACCGGACAGGCAGACCATGACCCGATCGCCCTCTTCAATCATCTTGAAGTCTTCGATCGCACGCCCTGTCTCGCGGCGCAGCCGCTTCTGCAGCTTGTTCAGGCGCAGCTTGCGCTTGCGCTCGAGGCTCGCGTCGCCGCCGTCCTGGTCGGCGGCAATGTCGGACAGGGGGTCTTGGTACTGAATATCGCTCATCGGTCGCTATCGGCTGGATGTCAAAAGAGGCGGCGATTATAGCTGATTATTTGGCAACCATGAACGGCAGATTCAGAAGCTATCACCGGCCAGCGCGCTGCCCTCCGGCGGCAGCGGCGCCGTCGCCGGCCAGTTGATTTCACTTGCCGTCGAAGGCCCGACCACGACGTCGTCGAGCCCCGGCGGTATCAGCGCCCAGCCATCCGAAATCGGCACCCGTCCGCCCATGATCTCAGCAAGTCGCTGCGGATAGCGCGGCACCCGTTCAGGTTCGGCGTAGCCATCAGGCCAGACCGGCAGGCCGGAGCCAAGATCGTATTTGTCAGTCGCACCGAGGGTATGCAGCAGTTCGTGCGCCGCGACGACATTGTTCTGCCCCTGGTGGCGTTCGGCGGCAAAGGCGTTGACCAGGCCGATCAGGCCTTTCTGCAAGCCGAGAGAGTGCGCCAGCCGGTCGGTATTTTCCGGCGAGTAGTAACGCATAAAAATACGAATATCGGGGGCAGGCCCCTGCCATGTATCGTTGCGCCAGGCCCACCAGCGCATCGCCAGACTCCAGCGCACGTTGTCGAACAGCGAAGGATTCTGCGGCAGCACCGGCGGCGGCGGCAACACCTGCGGCGCCAGCTGCACGAAAACCGGCTCGCCGCTGCCGGCACCGTAACGCCCCGCCTCCCGGGCGAAGAACGCTTCAATAGCGGTAAAGGTGTCGGGCGTCAGCGAGTCGATATAGGCCTGGGTATCGGCACGGCCGTCACCGTTGAGCGGATACATCAACACCCACAGCGGCTCCTCCCAGTCCGTGGTCCGGATTCGCGACAGCCAGCTATTGAGAGCGACCACCAGCAGGATCAGCAGCAGGATGAGAATACGCAGGTTGCGAAAGGTGCGGGCGTTAAGCATCGGCAGCCATGATCGACAGGGTTTGGTTTATTTTAGACAACTGAACGGCGTGAGGCGTGAGGCGTAACCTCAAAACCCGTTCGCGGCTCCCACACCAAGTGTAGGAGCCCACTCTGTGGGCGAACAGCTTTGTAGCGCCCTGCCAATTATCGGTTCGCTCGCGGAGCGAGCTCCTACACATCTATCGGACGCCGCCCCTTACGCCTGACGCTTTACGCCCCACCACTCTCCGCTTCTAAAGCTCCATCGCTACCTTGACGCAACGCAGCAAACCGAGGTCGTAGGCGCTGCCGAGCGCCTCGTGCACCGGCTTGAGTGCGCCGCCCGACTCGGCCTCGCACTCGCGTATCACCTGCTCGATGTGGCGCAGTTCGATATCCGGCAGTTCGACCACTTCGGCCAGGTTCAGCTGGCGCTGCCGGATTGCCTGTGCCAGGTGGCCGTAGATGGCATTGGTCGAAAGCTTGAGCTGGCGCGCGACCTGCGCCACGTCCATGCCGGCACGAAACAGGGTCAGCGACTCCTCGGCCTGGGATGACTGCGCCTCGCCGCCACGCAGGTGTTCCTCGATCACTTCGAGGAAGCGATCACCGTACAGCGCCAGCTTGCGCTCGCCCACCCCGTTGAGCCGGCGCAACTGGCTCGCGCTCAGTGGCCGGTGCATCACCATTTCCATCAGAGTCGCATCGTGGAAAATGACGTACGGCGGCACCCCCTGATCGTCGGCCAGCGCCTTGCGGGCGCTGCGCAGATCGTTCCAGAGCGCGTAATCGGCGGCATCGAGCTTCGATTGCGGCGCCGAGCCGCGGCTGAAGCGACTCTGCTTGCCGGCGGCCTTGCGCTCCTCGTGCCGCAGCTCGAGAACCTCTTCACCACGCAATAACGGCCGGCAGCGCTCGCTCAGATGCAGCACGCCATGGCCCTGGGCATCGACGCCGAGGTAACCGCGCGCCACCAGTTGACGGAACACCGAGCGCCACTGGTTACGATCGAGTTCCTTGCCGATACCGAAGGTACTGATACGGTCGTGACCGCGCTCGCGCACCTTGTCGCTGGCCTGACCGATCAGAATATCGATGACATGATTGACGCCGAAACGCTGACCGCTGCGATACACCGCCGACAGCGCCTTGCGCGCCACTTCGGTACCATCCCAGATCGGTACCGGCTCCAGGCAGGTGTCGCAGTTACCGCAGGGCGAATGGTCGTTTTCACCGAAATAGGCCAGCAGCGTCTGGCGGCGGCAGCTGGTGATTTCGCACAGACCCAGCATCGCCTCCAGCTTCTGGCGTTCGATCTGCTTTTGCAGTTCGGGCGCCTGGGAGCTTTCCAGCATCTGGCGCAGGAAAATCACGTCCTGCAGACCGTACACCATCCAGGCATCGGCCGGCAGACCGTCGCGGCCGGCCCGGCCCGTTTCCTGGTAGTACGCCTCGATGCTTTTCGGCAGGTCCAGGTGGGCGACGAAGCGCACGTTGGGCTTGTCGATGCCCATGCCGAAGGCGATAGTCGCGACCATCACCAGCCCTTCCTCGGTCAGAAAACGGTGCTGGTGATGAGCCCGCAGCTCCGCCGGCAGACCGGCATGGTAAGGCAGGGCATTGAAACCACGCTCGCTCAGCCAGGCGGCGGTTTCCTCGACCCGCTTGCGTGACAGGCAGTATACGACCCCGGCATCCTGCGGATGCTCCTGCTGCAGGAACCTCAGCAGCTGCTCGCGGGCCCGGTCTTTCTGGCCGATACGGTAACGGATGTTGGGACGGTCGAAGCCCTGTATAAAACGCGCGGCATCCCGCAGCGCCAGGCGTTCGACGATTTCCTGCTGGGTACGGCCGTCGGCGGTCGCCGTCAGGGCGATGCGGGGTACGCCGGGGAAAGCATCGGCCAACCGACTCAACTGCAGGTATTCGGGACGGAAGTCATGGCCCCACTGGGACACGCAATGGGCCTCGTCGATGGCGAACAGCGCCAGTCTGCAGTGTCCCAGCAGGTCCAGGGTGCGCGGTTGCAGCAGGCGCTCCGGGGCGATGTAAAGCAGATCGAGCTCGCCACGGCGCAGCGCCTGCTCGGTTGCCGCCAGCTCTTCGAACGGTAGCGCGGAGTTCAGGCATCCGGCCCGGATCCCCCACTGCGACAGCGCGCTGACCTGGTCCTGCATCAGCGCGATCAGCGGCGACACCACCACCGCGGTTCCGGGGCGCAGCAGTGCCGGCAGCTGATAGCAAAGCGATTTGCCGCCGCCGGTGGGCATTACCACCAGTACATCCTGCCCCTCGACCAGCCGCCGGATCACCTCGTCCTGCGGCGTGCGAAACCGGTCGTAACCGAAAACCTCTTTGAGAACCCTGAGCGCGTCATCCATCATGGTGCGGCATTATCCGTAAAGGCCGCGGCGCTGTCACTGGGAAATGGTGAGTCGTGAGCGGTAAGTCGTAAAGCGTAAAGTCTTAACTGCGCGCAACTGGATCCACCATTGGACGCGCAGAGCGCTGCGCCGGTATCGACATGATCGGTAACAATACCGTTCGGGCATCGCGAAACCCGTCAAATCGATCGCTCTACAGATCGATTGCTGGCGGCGGGTACGCTGCGGTGCCGAGCGCCCAGTTGTCGGGTTTCACCCCTACGGGGCTCCACCCGACCTACACAAAGATATTCCTTACACCGCGACCCGGTTGGCGGTAGAATCGCCCCAGTCGAAACCAATATGGACAGCCCCATGCCTATGCAGCCTATTGCCCAGCCACTCAATGACGACGAGCTGGACCGACTCGAGGATTTCCTGTTCTCCGAGGCGGTTTCCGAGGACTCCCTGGACCTGATCGGAATTCATGGTTTGTTCTGCGCTCTAGCCATCGGGCCGGAACCGGTTGCAGAGCAGGTCTGGCTCGAACTGGTGTTCGACGGCGAGCCGCGCTGGGCGTCTGATGACGAACGTAGCGAGATCACCGGCCTGCTGCGTCAGTGGTATCAGTCCATCGCCAGCGACCTCTACAACGACGAGGAGCTGGACCTGCCCTGCGACGCCACCCTCGAGCTCGAGGAAGAGGACCGGGAAAGCGGCATCGCTCCGATGACCACCTGGGCCGAAGCTTTCATGGAGGGGGTTTTCCAGCACGAGGAACTCTGGTTCGCGCCGGAGCGGGAGGAACAGGTCGCGGAGCTGCTGCTGCCGATCATGGTCGCCTCCGACCTGTTCGACGAGGACGATATCGCGCAGATTCGCCGGGACAAGCGCCTGTGCGAGCAGATGGTATCGCAGATTCCGGACCTGCTGGTCGATCTCTACCTGGTGTTCCACGCACCGGAGAAATAAAATTTTTCTCAGATTGGCGCGAACAACCATAAAGAAGGGCTCCACAGAGGGAGCCCTTCTTTATTCTTGCAAGGAAAGACATTATTCAATGTCTGGTGGCCTTCAAGCCACGGGATACTTTGCCATTACTGTTTTGTCGCAACGAAGTGTACCCTCCCTTCCAACTGAACCAACTTCAGATTAGCACAACCATTGCTCTTGGCAATTGCGAAATTTTAATCTTCGGGGTCAGTACGTCACCCGGGTGGTACCGCCGGACTGTAACAGGCGCACGCGCTCGCCAGGGCGGAAGAACTGACCGTCCTCGACTTCCTGCACCAGCGAAATCGTCTCGCCGTTATCCAGCCGCAGCATGATTTCCTGCCCCTGCTTGCGAGTCGCCGATTCCTCGATCGTGCTGCCCAGCACACCACCCGCCACGGCACCGAGTACGGCACCGACGGCGCGGCCGCTGCCGCCACCGACATTGCTGCCGGCAATACCGCCGACAATGGCGCCGGCGCCTGTGCCGACCGGCCCGTCGGTGCGCCCCTCGATGACCACCGGCGTCACCGACTCGACAATGCCGTAACGCACGTAATGCACCTGGCGCGCTTCTTCCCGCGAGTAGGTCGTACCCGTCAGCGACGGGCCGGCACAGCCTGCCAGCATAGCAACACCGAGTAACAGGGCTAAACCGCCTTTACCACACATCATCCGAATACTCCCAGTTGCCAGTTTCGCAAAATTGTCGTTGTCCGCGGCGCGTCAACGGATTCTCAATACCATCTGACTGATCCAGGACCAGATATACTCCAGAAATCTACGATGCCAGGGGCGCTCTGACCAGCGCGCCAGCGTCACCTCGAGGCAGTGTTCGAGGTCCGCTTGGAGCATGCGGGTCACCTGGCCGATAAACTCGGGCTCCTTGACCTCGACATTGGCCTCCAGGTTCCAGCGCAGGTTCCAGTGATCCAGGTTGCAGGACCCGACCGAACTCCAGTCGTCGACCACGCCCACCTTGGCATGGAGAAACCGCGGCTGATACTCGAAAATCCGCACACCGGCCTTGAGCAGCCGCTGGTAGTGCCGCTTTGAGGCATGAAACACCCAGGGCTGGTCAGTATAGGGGCCGGCAACGATCAGGCGGACATCGACGCCGCGCAGGGCCGCCCGGCGAAGCGCCCGCCGCACCGAGCGCGACGGCAGAAAATAGGCAGTGGCAAGCCAGACCCGCTCCTCGGCGCGATGGACCTGCTGCAGGAAGCTCAGTTTGATGCCCTGCTGATAGAGCCCTTCGGTGGTCGTCACCTTCATCAGTGCCGGTCCCAGCGCCGGGCCCGCCGCCCCCGGCGGCAGCCGAGTCGCAGTAAAGCGCTGCCAGAGTCCGTTGTAAAGCGCCAGCAAATCGGCCACCACGGGGCCTGTCAGCGACAGCATCACCTCGTGCCAGGGACAGCCGCGATGTTCCGACAGCCAGTATTCGTCGGTAAGTCCCGTACCGCCAATGAACGCCCGCTGCTGGTCGACGATCATCAGCTTGCGATGATCGCGGGCAAAATTGCGCGTCAGCTTGTTCAGCTTCAGCGGGTTGTACACCAGGATCAGGATCCCTTCGGCCTCGAGCCGGCGGCGGTCACGATCGCTCAGCTTGCGGCCGCCGAAGCCATCGATGATCAGGCGCACCATGACACCGCGCCTGGCGGCGCCAATCAGCTCGTCGATGAACCTGTCCATGATATGGCCGGACGAGACCAGATAAAACTCCATCAGTACGCTGTGACTGGCCTCGCGAATGGCCCTGAGCATGACCGGGAAGAACTGCTCTCCGTCGACGATCAATTCGACCGCATTGCCGGCACGCCACTTGAAACGCCTGTGCTGCTGCATGCATCCCCTGCATATAACTGAGTCGACAGTGTACGACGTTGAGTTAACAGTAACCGCTAGACGCTTCTACTGTTAACTGTTTCCTGTTGACTCGAAGCTTTCGAACTCATTGATAATCGCCGTACAACCTTGCGTAGAGACCGTTTCGGGCGACCAGCGCTTCGTGGTGCCCCTCTTCGGCGATCCGCCCGTCCTCGAACACGTAGACGTGGTCGGCCTGACGCACCGCGCTCAGCCGGTGCGCCACGATCAGCGTCGTGCGGCCCGCCAGGAAGCCGGCCAGCGCCTCATGCAGCCGCGCCTCGGTTTCGGTGTCCAGCGCCGACGTCGCCTCGTCGAGAATGACCACACTGGGATCGGACAGCACCATCCGCGCAATCGCCAGCCGCTGGCGCTGGCCGCCGGAGAGACGCACGCCCTGACGTCCGACGACCGTATCGAGCCCCTGGTCCATCTCGCGCACGAAGGATTCGAGCTGAGCGATCTGAAGCGCCTGCCACAGGGCTGCGTCGTCGAAGCGGCGCCCCATCGTCAGGTTGCTGCGCACCGTACCGTTGAGCAGCGCCGGATGTTGCAGCACAGTGGCAACGCGCTCCCGCACCCGATCCAGCCCGATGCGCTCCAGCGGCACGCCATCGTACAGGATACGGCCGCGACTGGCGGGATAGAGTCCGAGCATCACCTGCACCAGTGTCGACTTGCCGCCTCCGCTGGCACCCACCAGCGCGATCTTCTGTCCGGCACTGACCCGCAGGCTGATGCCATTGAGCACATCGCGACCGTCGCCGTAACTGAAATGAACGTCATCGAGCTCGACCGATACCGTGCGTCGCCCGTGGAACGGGTCCGTCTGATGGGGATAAACCGGTTCCCGCCGCAGCGCCAGCAGGCCATTGATTCGACCAAGCGCGGCCTTGGCGCCGTAGAACGCATACTGTATGCCGAGCACCTCCTGTACCGGCGTCATCATGAACCAGAGGTATCCGAACACCGCCATCATCTGCCCCACGCTGAGGTCGGAAAACACCACCATCAGCATGGACACGGCGCGAAACAGGTCGAAACCGACCATGAACACCATCGAGCTGAAGCGTGTCGCGGCGTCGCTCTGCCATTCGAACACCGCCGAATGGTCGCGCACATCCCGCGCCCGGTCGACGATACGCGCCAGGTAATGGCGCTCACGGTTGGCGGCCCGAAGCTGCTGAATGGCATCGAGAGTCTCGGCGAGTGCGGCCTGAAATACTTCAAAGGCCTTGTTCTCGCGCTTTTTCAGGCGCTTGACCCTTTTGCCGATCGTCATGGTGACCGCGATGACCAGCGGATTCAGGAACAGAATGAAAAGCGCCAGCTGCCAGTGCATCCACAACAGGATGACGGCGGTGCCAAGGATCGACAGCACCGCGATCAGCAGCTTGCTGACCGAGCCGCCGATAAAGCGATCCAGGGTATCGAGATCGGTGACGAAGTGCGATGCCACGGTGCCGCTGCCGAGTGTCTCGTATTCCGCCATCGAGATGCGCTGCAGGCGCTCGAGCATACCGGCGCGGATCCGGAAGATGATGTCCTTGGAAATCAGTGTGAACTGACGCGCCTGCACCACGCCAAGCACCAGCGCCAGCGCCCGCATGATCACCGTCAGCAACAGTATCACGCCGATATAGAGCACCGGGCCCTGCCAGTGGGCGGGAAACAACGGATCGATCAGCGCCACCAGCATGCCCGGCTTGTCCAGCAGTACTTCATCGACCAGCAGCGGCATCAGCAGCGGCAGCGGAACCGCCACCAGGGTGGCCAGCAGGGCAACGATGTTGGCCAGTACCAGCTGACGCCGGTGCTGCAGGGCAATACGGACAATGAAGTCCCAGTCATAGCGGGATGGCGCCCGCGGCGGTACTTCTTGCATCGGGCCGGACTCTGCTCTCATTCACTTCCCTTTCAATGTACAACAGCTTCACCATGATACCGCCTTTTAGATGACGGTTACCGCGCAGGGCGTACTGAGCGCGGAGGATGGTACGACCGGTACTGCAGAAGCAAATACCGACGAACTGCCCGTCGTCTTGCGCCCCGGTACGGGTTCGCTCGCGGAGCGGGCTCCTACGCCTATGCCACTTACCGCTTGCCTGCTTTCTTTACTGGACCCCGGCAAGACAGTAACCTAGGGCAGCCCTTTGGCCTGCGCAAACCTTTACAAGAGAGATCAATGGAAAGCATCACCCTGCAACCGGTCAGCCGCGTCGATGGCGAAGTCCAGATTCCCGGTTCGAAGAGCCTGTCGAATCGCATTCTGTTGCTGGCGGCACTGGCCGAAGGCCGTACCCGCATCACCAACCTGCTCGACAGCGACGACGTGCGTCACATGCTCAAGGCCCTGAGCCAGCTGGGTGTGGATTATACGCTTTCCGAGGACCGCCAGACCTGCACCGTGGACGGTATCGGCAGCGCCTTCGCAAGCCAGGGCGCCGAACTCTTTCTCGGCAATGCCGGCACCGCCATGCGCCCCCTTGCCGCGGCGCTGTGCCTGGGCAAGGGCGACTTTCATCTGACCGGTGAGCCGCGCATGTACGAGCGCCCGATCGGTGATCTCGTCAATGCACTGCGCGCGCTCGGAGCCGATATCGAATATCTCAGGGACGAAGGCTATCCTCCGCTGCGCATCAAGGCCAGCGGCCTGTCCGGCGGCACCGTGGGTATTCGCGGCAACATCTCCAGCCAGTTTCTGACCGCACTGCTGATGGCGGCGCCGCTGGCAAAAGGTGATCTGCACATCGAAGTCGAGGGCGAACTGGTATCCAAGCCCTATATCGATATCACCCTGCACACCATGCAGAGCTTCGGCGTCGAGGTCGAGAACCACGACTATCAGCGATTCGTCGTGCGCGGCGGCCAGCGCTACCGCTCGCCCGGGGAAATCATGGTCGAGGGTGACGCCTCGTCCGCCTCCTATTTCCTGGCCGCCGCCGCCATTGCCGGCGGCACCGTGCGGGTTTACGGCGTCGGCGCCGACAGCGTTCAGGGCGACAAGCGTTTTGCCGAAGTGCTGGAGCAGATGGGCGCTCGGGTCAGCTACGGCCCCACCTGGATCGAAGTCAGCCGCGGCGATCTGAACGGCGTCGACCTGGATCTGAACCATATACCTGACGCTGCCATGACCATCGCCACTACGGCGCTGTTCGCCAGGGGCCCGACCGCAATCCGCAACATCTACAACTGGCGCGTCAAGGAAACCGACCGCCTGGCGGCGATGGCGACGGAGCTGCGCAAGGTCGGCGCCACGGTGGTCGAAGGCGAGGATTTCATCGAAATCACGCCGCCTGCAGAACTGCGGCACGCGGCGGTCGACACCTATGACGATCATCGCATGGCCATGTGCTTTTCGCTGGTCGCCCTGGGCGATACTCCGGTGACGATCAACGATCCGGGCTGCACCGCGAAGACCTTCCCGACCTACTTCGAACTGTTCGAAAGCATCTGCGAACGCTGACCCACGGTCACCTGTCGCGGCCGCAAGGCCGCTCGAACACGCAGGGTGCCGGTAATAGGAGCGACCGCCATGGACGGCGGGAAGATTGGTATTGCAGGAGCAAATACCGACGCACCGCACCATGACCGCGGTGTAGCGGTGCGGTTCGCAGGCTCACCAGCACCCTACGCTACGATGGTGTAGGAGCCCACTCTGTGGGCGAACGGTCCGCGCGACGGTCATTCGCTCGCGGAGCGAGCTCCTACAAAAGCAGGATCCTGCACGAGTAACGCCAGGACGAAACCCGACAGCCGAACGATACTCAAAGGTAACAAACCCCAACCTGCGAGTCACCGATGCGTCGCTTTTCCCTACTGATAGCCATGCTGCTGAGCCTGCCCGCTGCCGCGGACCAGATCCGTATCGACGGCCACCTGTTCCGCGACGGGGACTCGGTGGTGAAGCTGCTGAACGAGGTCGGCCCGCCGCTGCTGATCAGCATCATCGACAGCCGCTGCCTCGACCGCTATTGCCGCTACACCAGCCCCGCCGAGCAATGGACCTACCTCGACGACGGCAAGGAGATCCGCATCATCGTGATCGAGGACACCATCGACGCCATCGAATGGAAATTCGAGCAGCACAGCTGGTGAGCGTAGGATGGGTGAAGCGGCGCAGCCTGGGCCACCATCAGACGAACCACCGAGTCAGGGCGCCGCGTAACCCATCGAATTTGCAGGCATGTCCGTCGTTGGCGTTCGTGGACGACGCCCCTGATGGGTTACGCCGCCCCCAAAAAATGCAATTTTGTGAGGACGAGCCGATGGCGGCTTCACCCATCCTACATTTTGTTGCCTTCAGCCGCCTTTCGATCCACCAAGGCACTGGGGTGACTGCGGCGCCTGGCCGTTCTTGAGCTGCCACTCCTCGCCGGTATAGAGATGCATCGCCAGGGCATGGATCGGGTTCTGCATCTCGTCGCTGAGCAGCCCGTAGATCAGCTGATGACGCTGCACCAGACGCTTGCCAACGAAGTCGTCCGACACCAGCACCAGCCGGAAATGGCTGTCGGTGGCGGGGCCCGAGTGCATATGGCTCTCGTTGTCGATCTCCAGATGGCGGATATTGAGGCCCTGCTGCAGTTTCTGCTCGATTGTGCTCTGCACGCTCATGATGATCTCCTGTTCTTCCCGCCGCGAGCGCTGCGCTCCTCCCGGGCGAGAGCGTGAAAATGTTTGTGAATACGCCGGGTGACGCCCCAAACCGTCAGCACCACCAGCGGCACCGTTGCCCCCACGGTGAGATCCTTGTCCAGGGGCACACCCGCCTCGTAGGCGGCGGTGATGATATGTTTCAGCAGGCCGACCGCATAGTAGCTGATCGCCGCCACCGACAACCCCTCCACCGTGTGCTGCATCATCAGCTGGATTTTGGAACGGCGGTCCATCGACGCCAGCAGCGCCCGGTTCTGGTCCTGGATCGACAGCTCGACACGGGTGCGCATCATGTCCGACACCCGGTCGATGCGCCGCGACAGATCCTCCAGACGCCGCCCGAGGGTCTCGCAGGTACGCACCGCTGGCGTGACCCGTCGGGTAATGAACTCGGTGAGGCTCAGATGACCGCTCACCTCGTCCTCGCGCAGCTCCCTGAGCCGCCCCAGAATCAGTTCATGGTACGCCTGAGTGGCGCCGAAACGAAAAGTGGAACGGGCGCGAAAATCCTCGACCCGGGCGGCCATATCGGTCAGCTCACTTAGAATTGCCGCCTCGTCGACACCGCCGTTGCCCGCCAGGCGCCGGGTGATACTGGCCAGCCCCGCGTCCATTTCCGCCAGGTTCGGCGCGATGTCGCGCGCCATCGGAATGCCGAGCAGGGCCAGCAAACGATAGGTCTCGATCTCAACCAGGCGCTGCATCAGGCGACCGAGCTGGCTCGGCGTCATGCTCCGGTTGCAGACCAGGAAACGGCCGAAGCCGTCGCTGTGCAGGCGAAAGCTGGTCCAGATATGAGCATCGCCCTGCTGCGGGCTGCTGCCCACCAGTCGCATGCCTTCGAAGTGCTGCTTGGCATCCGACAGTTGCTGCTGCACATCGAGTTCACTCGCCTCCACCGCCAGATGAAAGGCGCCGACGACCTGCCCCTGCAGCCGGTCGAGCCAGCCGTCGGGCAGCGCGGAAACGCCGGTCTCGGCAAAGACGTCCGCCGATGCGTCCGCGGGCAGATGGGTAAAGGTGTAGGAAACGAACTCCATGTGGGTTTCGCGACGCACGCAGAGGCTGCCGAAATCGCGATAGAAGCAGCTGCCGGCCTCGACCGGGGCGTCCTGGCCGAGCAGAGCGCACAGCTCCTGCAAATGCTCCAGCTGAGCCTCGCGTTCCTCCTCGCCGCACAGTACCGCCAGATGGGTAATGCGCGCCGGCGTGTCGATCTGCTGGAAGGGCCGGGAATGCAGTTCATCGTACAGCTGCTGCCGCATCGGGTGCAGCTGGATTCCGGTCCGGGACAGGTCGGTCATGTGCGGTTCCCTCGTTTCGACTGGCTGCTATTGATACATGGCCAGGCAATGCCGATCAATCCCCCGACGGGAGTAAATGCAAGGACCTCAGTCCTCGTCCAGCAAGGGCGCGCGCATCAGTGGCTCGGCCGAGAGGTCGATCGCCATCAACTGGGGCTTGAGCTCGAACCACTCGACAAAGCGCTGCTGACTGAGCGGCTGCGGCCAGTGGTCGCCGAACTCGTCCCAGGCCGCCAGTTCGTTTTCGAACATCTGCCGCCAGTGACGCGCGATCGCCTGCTCGAAGTCGGCTTCGCTGAACACTTCGTCGATCAGGTACAGAGTCCCTTCGGCGCGATGCATCTCCAGTGTCATCTGCTCGTGCGGGCTATCGCCCCGGGGCAGACCGTTAACCCAGTCGGCGAAGGGTTCGCGGGGCAGCAACGCCAGCCCCGCCCGGTTCAACAGTTTCATAAGACTACCTCTGTCGATATACTTTCTCGTTTTTGACGCCGCCACGACGATGCTGATTCGCGTACTTCCCGCGCTCGACTGCCGCGCCCACTGGATCGATTTCTGCCGCCGCGACAGCAGCTATTGCTTCATCGAGTCACCGCAGGCACTGGTCGAGTTCCAGACCAGCTACCTGCAGATCACCCACCTGGCCGGCGCGCACCTCGATGGCCGCCAAGCGGTGAAATACAGCCTCGGCGCCCGCTATTCGGTAGAGCCCGCCTGGGCGCTGATCCGCGCCTGCGACTGGAAACTGACAACGATACTGGCGGGCCTGGAGCAGCTCGACTTCAGCGGCAACGTGCGCGACAACTCGCTGCTCGGCGTTCATACCGACCTGACGGTTCGCAAATTCTTTGCCAAGGACCGGCGCCTGGGCTCGCCGTCCCGACTGGGGCTGCTCGAACCCCTTGACTGCACACCGTCGATCTGGAACGCCGATGCACTGGCGCGACTGCTGGCGAACGGTCAGTGGCGCGACCTGATCGGCGAAAGCAACGCTGACGTCGATGCCGACGCCCTGCTGTTGCAGCTGCTGGACGGCCCCGCTGCCTGGCTTGGCCTGGAGCACAGCGGCCGCCTTTACCTGCTGCACCGGCGCCGCCCCCTCGCCAGCCTGATTCCCGATTACCGGATGCCCGAACCGCGACTGAAATCATCGTAGGCGCCCGCTCCACGAGCGAATGACCAGCGTGCCAGACCGGTTCGCCCACGGAGTGGGCTCCTACGGATCGTGCGGGCCGCAGCTTATGTAGGAGCTCGCTCCGCGAGCGAACAACCACCGTGCCGGACCCAATCGCCCACGGAGTGGGCGCCTACAGTTCGTGCTACCCGCAGCTTGTGTAGGCGCTCGCTCCGCGAGCGAACGACCAAGGTGCCCGACTCAATCGCCCACGGAGTGGGCTCCTATGGATCGTTCAGGCCGCAGCTTATGTAGGAGCTCGCTCCGCGAGCGAATGACCGCGGGACCGGACCCATTCGCCCACAGAGCGGGCTCCTGCGGTTCGTGCAGACCACGCATCTTATGTAGGAGCTCGCTCCGCGAGCGAATGACCGCGGGACCGGACCCATTCGCCCACGGAGCGGGCTCCTGCGGTTCATGCAGACCACGCATCTTATGTAGGAGCTCGCTCCGCGAGCGAATGACCGCGGGAGCGGACCCATTCGCCCACAGAGCGGGTTCCTGCGGTACGTGCAGACCACGCATCTTATGTAGGAGCTCGCTCCGCGAGCGAATGACCAGGGTGCCGGACTCAAGCGCCCACGGGTGGGCGCCTACAATTCGTGCTACCCGCAGTCTGTGTAGGAGCTCGCTCCGCGAGCGAACAACTAACGTGCCGGTCCCGATCGCCCACGGAGTGGGCTCCTACAGTTCGTGCGGCTAGGCCGGCTCCAGCTCCCCGGCAAGCTCCTGCTCCATCGCTTCCATTATCTTCCTCGGATTGTCCGAGTTGAGCAGCTCCTTGCCCTTCTGCGTCGGGAATTCCACATCGATGTCGACGACACGGCCGTCGCGGCAGACATTGACGATGGTGTCCATGCAGGAGCTGAGCAGCGAGTACTTCTCGTCCGGCGCGGCGATGATGGTCTGCAGTCCAAGGTCGCTCATGAATGCCAGCGAGGTCATGGTGTTTTCGGAGTCGAGCTTGTTGAAGGCCTCGTCGAACACCGACAGGCTCATGCCGCCGAGCGGCTTGCCGTCGGCGCCCTCGCGCAGGCGGTAGGTGGCGCCCATCGCCGCAGCGATGGCGACGTAGAACGGCACCTGATGCTCGCCGCCGGAACCGGTCTTGATACGCTGGGTCAGCGTGGTCTTGCGGTTGCCGTCGAGGTCCTTGACCACCAGTTCGAAGTTGTAAAAGTTGCGGTAGTCCTGCAGCAGGCTGGATTCGCCCTCGTCCTTGAGCACGTCGTGGATTTTCTCCAGGGCGTTGCGGTGAGGCCGATCCCCCTCGTGCTTGAGATCGAACAGGGTGCCGACGTTGGCCTGATCCATCCGCGTGTAGGCCTCGACCAGCTCGAGGATATCCTTGAGCTCCGGGTTCGGCATCATCTCGAAGCTGTACATTTCCTTGTGGAACGGACGGTTCTTGAGGTGGGCGTTGAGCTCGCGGATCAGCTCCTTGATCTTGTTGATCTGGTCGTTGAGGTGCGCGACGAAGTCGGAGCGGAAGGCGGTTTCGGCTTCCAGACGCGCGCGCTCGGCCTTCTGAGCGTACTCGGCAAGCTCCGAGTCGCGCAGCGCCTCGACGGTCTTGTCGACGAAGGCTTCCAGATCCTCGTGCGTGGAATCGGCGCTGATCTTGTCAAGCTCCTGGTGGCTCAGGCCGCCGCCGTGGTAACGCGCCTTGTACTGCGCCACGGCGTCACGCACGCCGTTTTTCTTCTTCTCGTGCAGCTGCAGTTCGCCCTGGGCCTTTTTCGCCGCCTCGAAGATGATACGCTCGAGCTCGCCGTGGCAGCTTTCGTCGAGGTAGTCGCGCTTTTCCTGCGCCGACTGCGCATCGAAATTGCCGTTCTCCTCGCAGCGGGCACGGGCATCGCTGTGCTCGCCAAGCTCCTGCTCCAGCACCTCCATCGCCGCGTTGTCCTTGATCATCGCGGTACGGGCCTTCTGCAGCTTGTCCATCAGCAGCTTCTGCTCGTCATTGGCCCGCTTCTGGGTGTCGACGAGCTCGCCGATACGCGCATGAATGCCGCTGTCGTCCTGGTTGCGCAGATCCTCGATCGCCTGGCGCTGACCTTCGATATCGGTGCGCAGCTGTTCGCGCTCATTGACCAGATCGAACACGCGGTCGTTCACGCTCAGCAGCGAGCTGGCGAGGCTGATAAGACTGTCGCGCAGCTTCTCGAGCGAGTCATGCTGTTTGCCCAGGGTGGTGAACTCCTGCACCATTTCGTCCACCTGCTTGCCCTGCAGCTCGAGCTGGCTGGCGCGACGGCGGATGCCCATGATCGGCTGCAGTTCGTTGATGGCGGTGGTCGAGCCTTCGGACTGCAGCATGCAGTCGTAGGTCAGCGCGCGCTCGTGGCGCAGCAGCTCGTTCTCGGTTTCGACCGCCATCACGCCGCCCAGCGCGCGGTTCATGTAGGCCTGAGCGTGTTCGTTGTCGGTGTCGATGAAATGCGCCAGGGAGCCGGCCTTGTAGCGCTGCAGCCAGTCACCGCTCTTGGTGGTGTTGACGATCCGGCAGCCCTTGAGGTGGCGCCCCTTGCGACGATACAGGGTGATCGCTTCCTTGACCCGGTCGGGTTCGACGATCAGCGCCTCGCGCCGTGCGCCGAGGAAGGACTCGACGGCCACCCGCCACTTGTCGTCGTTGATGTCGACCAGCTCGCAGATCGGCGTCGACTCGATGCCGTATTCGGACAACAGCTCCATCAGTTCCCGGGTGTTGCGACGTACCGGCGCGCGCCCGGCGCGCAGCTGCTCGACCGCCCCCTTCTGGTTCTGGATTTCCGAGCGCAGTTCGTTGATGCGGATCACCGAGCTTTCGAAACGGCGCGCCACTTCGCGGCGCACGCCGTCGATATGCTTCTTGAGTTCGTCGACGGTCCGGTCGACGTCGACCGGGGACTGCGGCCAGAGTTCGGCCATCATATCGCCACCCTCGCGCCACAGATCCACCGACTGCTGCACCACCGGCATGAAGTTCTGCGGCAGCAGGTGTTCGAAGTTGGCGAAGCCGACGGTGGTGCGCAGCAGCTGATGCACCCGCTGAATGCGCTCCTGAATGGCGCCGAGCTCATGCTGACGCGCGGTGACGGACGACTCCAGCGCCTTGATCTGGTGCGCGGTATCGCTGTTGTTGAGCCGCGCCCGCGCCTCCGCCAGGTCCTGCATGATCTGGTTCAGCTGCTCGGCTTTCTGCTCCAGCGCCAGCTGCAGCTCGCCTTCCTTCTCCTGGTTCTTCTCCAGCCGCTCCTGCGCCTCTTCCTTCTTCAGGTCGGCGTTTTCGAAGCGGGATTCGTGCACCACCCACTCGTACTCGACGGCGTTCTTGACGTTGCGATGGATGCCCTTGCACAGCTCCTGGACCTTCTCCAGTTCCTGGATGCGGTTGGCGACCTCCTGGGTCTTCTGCTCCATCGCCCGGTATTCGTCGAGCGACTTGCGGAAGGCGCCGACGTGGACGATGTTCTCGTCCAGCACGAACTCGCGAATAAAGCGCGTCGGGCTGTCGATCGGCACGAACTTCAGCGCATTGCGGAAGTTTTTGACGAACTTGTCATCGTCGTTCGGCATTTGCGGATCGTAGCTCAGATGCGTCACCAGCTCGCGGATAAAGCGCGCGGAGCGTTTTTCCAGCACCATGTCCGGGCAGACCTTCAGCAGGTTGGCGCGCACGTCGGCCCAGGGCCTTGGCATGCGCCCCTCGCCCTCGCGCACCGTGAAGTCGTCGAGGCCGACCGAGAAGTTCGGCAGAATGAAGCGGCCGAGAATGTCTTCCTCGGCGGACGCCGTCGAGGCACTGATGGCGATGCCGACGCAGGTTTCCTGCGCCGTTTCGGTGTCGAAGAAGCTCAGCGCCATGTAGCTGATCGAGTCCTCGCGCGCGTTGCCCTTCTTGCCGCCGTCATCGAGCATACCAAGACAGTAGGTGCGCAGGCTGCGCTCGCTCTTCTCGCCGGCCGAAGCGTTGAAGCTCAGATAGCGCTTGTGGCCGCCCATCAGCACGGTCTGGATGGCGTCGAGCAGCGATGACTTGCCGGAGCCATTGGGACCAACGATGGCGACGTTACCCTTGATCGGCACCTCGATGGCGCCGAGCACGTACCAGTTGACCAGAACGATTCTATTGAGCTGCTTCATCGGCGGCCTCCTCGGCGGGCTCGGACTCTTCGCGGGGGTCCGCGTCACACAGGGCTTCCAGCTGGCCGACGAAATCCTCGACCACGACCTGGCGGATGGTGGGGTTGATACCGAGCGGCACGTTCTTCGGTTCGGTCTCGGCGGGTTTGCCGCGCTCGATCAGGCCGTGACGCGAGAACAGCGACAGGATCTCCTTGAGCCGGGTTTCGTTGGGAATTTCCTTGCCGGTGAGGTTTTCGTACAGGCTCAGCAGCTCGTCGGTACTGGTGTAGCCCTTGCCGCCCTCGATCTCGAAGTTTTCCAGTTTCTGCTCGTACTGCTGCCGCAGGCACAGCAGCAGCAGGGATTCATCGAGCCGCAGGCGCAGCACCCGCTCCTCGCCCTTGGGCAGTACCCCCAGATAGGCCTCGTCGGGCTGATACACCAGCGACCAGCCGATGGCCTCGAACAGGTTGGTGAAATAGTCGATATGGGACGCGATCAGAAAGTAGCTGTCGCGATGTACCGGCCGGTCAGCGTAGAGAAACTGGCTCGTCAGCAGCAGGTTGGCGGCACGGGAGAAGTCGTCGGCCTTGTACTTGTCGCTGCGGCCAATGATTTTCTGCAAATCACCCAGCATTTATAGTTTCCTTTGAATCACGAAGTCGCGACATTCGACCATATCGGCGACGTTGACGTAGCGGTCCCGGAAGCGGATCGAATAGCGCTGTGCGGTGCTCTTGCCCTTCTTGCCCAGCGACGCCAGGTGACGCACGTAGCTGAAGCAGATGTAATCCTCGACGGTCTCGATCCGAAAGCCCTGCGCCTCGAGTTCGGCGCGCTCGCCCAGGTTGCGCTCGAGATAGGCGCCGATGCGGTCCGGCGTCACCTCGCGGCGTTCCTTGTATTCCTTGAACAGCGCGCGCAGCTCCAGCACCCGAGGGTCTATGACCTGCTGCTGAATGACGCGCGGCTTGGCCTCGACACGCCGGCGTATCGGCGAGCGCACGCTTGCCGGCGAGAAGAAGCCGACCTCGTCCAGGGTATCGAGGCGCGGGATACGGTCGTCCGGCATACGGGCGATCTCGCCGATCACGCGGGACAGGCGGGCCGCCATGCCCGGCGTGGTCTTGTCCATGTAGCGCACCGTATCGGCGACGCGCTTCTCCAGCCGGTAGCGGAAGTCGTCGATGGTGGCCAGGCGCTGGTCGACGGAGTCGAAAATGCGAATGATGCGGTTGATATGGCGATGCACCATCGCCTCGGCTTCCTCTTCGCCGACCTCGAACTGCATCTGATAGTGCCCGGCCAGCTGATCCAGCCGCAGGGTGTCGAACTGCAGTTCGCGCAGCAGCGCCAGTATCTGACGGCGGAAGCGGAAGGGATTGTTCTTGGTTTTCAGCGTCTTGTAGTCGGAGACGAGGATGTTCTCGACGAAGCGGTCGAAGAAGCGGCGCACGATCTCTTGCGCGTGGCTGGTTTCGGCGAGACTCAGCTTGAGTTCGCGCAGGCCCAGCAGCATGTCGGTCAGATGCGCACTGAAATCCGCCGCGGTCTGCGCCGCCTCCGACAGGGTGATACCGCGACCGGCGGGGTCCTTGATGGCCGCCTCCAGCGAGCTCAGCACGTTCAGCACCGCGCCGCCGTAGGACCGTTTTTCCAGCCTGGCGATGGATACCAGCGAGCGCAGCAGGTGCGATATGGACGGCGACAGCAGCACGAAGGTGCGATAAATGCGCTGCTCCTCCTCGAGCCAGCCGGTCTGCACCAGCCGGCGATAGATGCGGTTGGCGTACTCCGCCGCGGAGCGCGGGCCGTCGCCGCCCTCCTCGTTGTCGTCACCCTCCTCCGGCTCCCAGCTGCGCACGCCTAGGCGCACCACGGCCTCCTCGATGGTGGAGCGCACCAGGTCCTTGGGAATGAAAGGGTCGATCAGGTCCTCGTCGAAGAACAGATCCGCCAGCGCGAGCATAACCGTCTGATAAATATGACGATTGGTACCCGACAACGGCAGGAAAAGATCATCTGGCAGCTTGTTGAACAGCATGCGGTTCCGTTCCGGATGGGCCTGGCAGAATGCCGGCCCGTTGCATTGGAAAACCCTGAATTCTAACGGAAATCGTGTGGGTTCATAACCCTGTCACGTGCGAATAGGAAAAAGGCCGATGAATAGGCCTCAACCTTCAGGAATCGTTGCGTAGGGCACCATGAGCGCAGCGAATCGTGCCAACAGCCTGACGGGCGACAGCGTGATACCCTCTGGCGTAGGAGCTGCGCCCTCGCGGCGAAGCTTTTGAAGTTGCTCTGACTACTCTCGCGGGCAAGCCGTTTGCACGGAGCCAGATATATTCGCGGCGGGGAAGTGCCCGTAAGTTTGGGTACGCCGCTACTACGATCGGGCGTTTTGCCCGGTTTGGCACGACTGACCGCCGCCCCAAACAGAAAGGCCGGCGTTTGACGGCCGGCCTTTTGCTCTCCAGCGAGAGAGTTTAGCTGTTGTCTACATCCACGTTGTTGTTGGCGATCAGCGTATTGAGATCGACGCCGGTTACACCGTCCAGGTTGATCACCTGGTCGGCCGCAGCCGCTGCACCGGCTGCGTCGACAACGCCGCCCATACCGCCGGTGCTGCTGATATAGAGCGTGGTATCCGCACCGCTGTCATCGAGATAGATGAACTGGTCGATGGTTGCCTCGGTCTCGCCAACCAGCAGGTCGGACAGATCCAGGACATCATCGCTGGCATCACCCAGCAACGTCGACTCGAAGTCGGTCACGGTATCCTCGGCATAGTTGCCGACACCGACGCCGCCTTCATCTCCGGCGTTCCAGACGAAGATATCGGCATCGTCACCACCGATGAGAATGTCGTTGCCCTCACCACCGACCAACAGGTCATCCCCCGCCAGCCCGGAAAGGGTATCATCACCACCACCACCGATCAGGATATTATCCTCGGCGTCCCCGGTAAGGGTATCGCCATGCTCGGAACCAATGATATCGGGCGATGCGTCGGTCGCAGTCGCCGTTTCACCGGAACCACTGGCCGAGTAGTCCTGGGTGCCTTCCGGCAGCAGCAGCACATCGAGAGAGCCCTGCACGCTGTCGCCGTCCGCGTCGATCACATCGACCGGCACACTGAAGTCCACCGGAATACCCGGCTCGAGCACCGAAGTGCCGAAGTTACCAATCTGGAAGTTATCTGCAGATGTGTTAAAGAACTCGAGACTGTTGTAACCATCCGCCGTGTAGGCAGAAAGCACCGTATTCTCTGTTACACCGCTGACACTGGCCGTTCCATTGCCAAAGAAGGTAACCCCGAAGTCATGCCCGCCCACATTGACAATGGATGCGACCCCAATCACAGCCAACGCGAGTGAAACCCGCACCGTCTCGCCACCATACTGAATCCCGATCAGCGAGATGGTATCGGGGGCGCCATCTCCAACCGTACCTGGGATCAAGGGATCGTGACCGCTGTCACTATCATCCTTGGCCGTCAATAGCACGGTCGAATCGGTGCAGCTAAGGAACGTCGCGGAGGCACCATTTGACATGTAGTGACTATCAAAATAGTGGTCCTGTTTTGTGGGATCCGTGTAAGGCGTACCCTGGGGATTGCCCCACAAGTCCACAACAAAGTCGATCCGCATACCCTGGTTTTGATCGACAAACGAGTTGTTGACCCCGCCGCTGGTGGCATTGGTATTGACGCTATTGGCACTGACAGGTGTCAGCAAAAGGTCGAGGCTGTCATCATTGTTATCCAGACTATCGTTTCCGGACTTGATCACTGTCGCAAAGCCTGCCCAGGCGCCATTGCCTCCGACAAAATCATAGCTGCCATCATTGAAGTCGATATCGATGGCGCCACCATCGATCGTGCCCACCATCTGGAGATCATAGGTATCCTGCCCCTGCTCATCGACGGTCAGCGTAACGGTAAACACCGTTCCAGCATCGGTGGCAGCCGTCAGGACCTGGCCGTCAGCGGAGAGGCTGTAGCTGATATCCAGACCGCCAGACGTCATCTGCATGCCATCGGCGTTCAGCGCAGCGGCACCGTCCAGCGAGGCCGAGAAGCGCACGCTGCCACCGTCGGTACCATAGTTGTCCTCGACCTGGCCATCGACATCCAGCAGCCCGGTCAGGCTGTTGCCGGCGCTGTTGAGCAGGTAGGCATGTTCCGGACTGATCACGCTCGGACCATCGTCTTCAATACTGAACACGCCTGCACCCAGGCTGACCTCGGCGCTATCACTGTCGCCGTCCGCATCCGTGACCGTCTGCACCACTTTCAGCAGGTTGGCGCTGGACAACGTCAGCGTCGAGGTGTCGTCATCGTTGCCCGTATCGGCGTGGAAGATGTTCTCCAGCTGCGTGAACGTCACCTCGCCCGAGCCGCTGTCGACACTGATCGTAAAGTAATCGGTGCCATCCGCCGAGCCGG
>NZ_BMLT01000012.1 GCF_014645375.1 Marinobacterium nitratireducens | reverse complement strand
CGCTGTTCTACAAGGAGAACACGCGGATGCTGTTCGGCGATGCCAAGGAAAGCGTCGATGCGCTGCTGAAAGCCCTCAGCCACTAAGATCGCGATTGCGGCGGCCCTTTTCGGGTCGCCCTGAATGGGAAAATGCCAGCCGGCTTTGCCGGCTGGCATTTTTTTTCTTGCCGTCATTCCCGCGCAAGCGGGGATCCAGCAGTTCCCGGCGTTTATGGATTCCCGCATTCGCGGGAAAGGCGGCGCCTCGGGGCTGGCGGTGCCTCTAAGGTGATTTCATTTCGAATGATGAAAAACAGCCGCTAACTCACACTTAACTTTCCCACTAATCCGCGAACAACCTTTTTGGGGGGGAGCGGTTCTCTGTAGGAGCGGCGCGCCGCCGCGAATGCTTTTCTGCGGTGCCGATTTTTTCGCACGGTACGCGCGCGCCCCCTACGACAGTCCGTCCAGCAGCCATTGCCGGGAGCGGGTGGCGTGTTGCAGCGCCTCGTCGGTTGACAGTGCCAGGTACTTGTCATTGAAAATGTCGAAGACATAGTCGCCCCGGTAGCCGGCGTTCTGGAAATAGCTCACCAGTTCGCGGATTTCTTCGCCGTGGTTGCCTTCGCCCGGGTAGAGGCGATAGTGGCGTGCGATGTCGATCTGGTCTTCGAGTGCAGGAATGGCGCTCATGGCGAAATCCGAGAGCTGCACCAGTCCGATGCGTTCGGCCGGTATGCCGGCGAGATCCTGCGGCCGTTCCGCCTGTGCCAGCAGGTGAAAGCTGTCGACCACCAGGTTCAGGTTGGGGTTACCCGCCCGTTCGATGACCTCCCAGGCCAGACGGCAGCTGTACACCGCAGGCGCCCAGGACAGCGGCTTGAAACCGATGGAGATGCCCAGCGGCGTTGCCAGTGTTGCCAGAATGCGCAGGTCTTTTGCGGTGCGCTCCATATCGGGCGCGGCATGGGCGGAGGTGGCAGGCGTCACGATCAACTGGCGACTGCCGAGTCGCTGCATCTGGCGCAGATAGGCTTTGGCGAGTTCAAGCTTGTAGGCCAGGATGCGACCGGAGTGTCCGCCAAAGTCTTTCACTTCCTGCAACGCGCTGATGCGCAGTCCGCTGTTGCGGACCCGTTCGATGGCGCCGCTGACCCCGTCCGGTGAGCCGGAAAGGTCACGGGCGCCCAGTTCTATGGCATTGAAGCCGGCATTACTGATGGCCTCGAGTTTCTGTTCCAGCGAGCCGGTCAGGCTCAGTGTGCTGATCGCGAAGTTGGGAGCTGTCATCCTGATAGGGTCCTGCGTCACGCCTGGGGAGCAATTTGGATGTCGAACGCCGCGTCGCCGATTGGAAGGCGCAGGGAAAATGCGCCGGCGTTCAGGGCGTCGGCTTGTATTCCGTTGGCCTGCAGGTGGCGAATCAGTGCAGCCGGATCCGCTGCCGTCAGTCGCAGCGCCGAAATCCCCTCGTCGGCGAGATCGAACGCCGATCCGGCCTTTTCCGCGATTTCGATCATGAAGCTATGGTCGGGGCTTTTGAGGCTGGCGTCGCCCTGTGTTTCGAAGCCGAACAGGCGGCACAGGAAGTCCCGCCATTCGTCACCACGTCCAGCGCCCGTCGCGAGCGTCAGGCCGGACAGGCCCGCAACGGCGTGGGGCTGAGTGTCTTGGGCTGGGAGCGGACGAAAGTCGACGTCGTAGATACTGAGGTCGTCACCGTAGCGGTCGACGAGGTAGATCTGGGTGCCGCCTATGCTTTCGATGGCAGGAATGTTGAGTTCCATGGCGCCGGCGGAGGTGCTGGCGTCCCAGGCACCCTGGTCCAGCAGCAGCTGGTAGGCGGTTGTGGCGTTCGGCACGCGAAGCGCCATGGCGCAGATCGATGGCCCGTGCTGGCGGGCGAACTCCTGGGCGAAACTTCCGGCTGTGGCGTTGACGATAAAGTTGACGGCCCCGGACTGGTACAGCGTCACGTCCTTGCTGCGATGCCGGGCGGTGGCGCGAAAACCCAGTAGTCGCAGGATATCGACCAGAGCGGTCGGGTCGGATACGGCGAACTCGACGAATTCCAGGCCTTCGATGATAAGGTTCCCTGCCTCGTCTTCGGTCACTGTCGGGCGGTTCTGCATAGGGTAAAGCACTCCCTGAAGGTCATTGAGCCCCTGGGTGGCGGGGGCGGGTCTGCCTGCAAGATTGAGTATAGGCATTTCCCGGTCGGCGATGCTGTTAATAATATAGGGTATTTTATATATAGAAGTATAAATATAAAAAAGAAGTGTAAAGAAGAAATAATCGGCTTAAAAGTTCTTCTGGCGCTGGTTGCGCCTCGTCGGTTCGGAAAGCCCGTCAATACCCGCCTGACACCCTTGGTCGCACGGCTCTCTTATTATTTGATACGTATTGTGTATTTTATGTGATTTTCATGTCGGTGACGGGATCAGGGTGACTCCTGAGTGGTATCGAAGTTGTTGTCGCTGCGAAAACGGCCGGCGGTGACGCCGGTAGTGCGCTTGAAAAAGCGGGAGAAATAGGCGGGATCCTGAAAGCCCAGTGCGTAGGCAATTTCGTCGAGGTTGCTGCTGGTGTAGATCAGACGGCGTTTGGCTTCCAGCAGCAGGCGCTCCTGTGGCAGCGTCTTGGCGGTTTTGCCGAGAAGGCGCTTGCACAGCCGGTTCAGTCTCGCCGGAGAGGTGCCAAGTGCATCTGCGTAGCGCTCGATGGTCCAGTGCTCGCGAAAATGATTTTCAATCAGTCGTCTGAAGCCG
This sequence comes from Marinobacterium nitratireducens, assembly GCF_014645375.1. Lineage (GTDB taxonomy): Bacteria > Pseudomonadota > Gammaproteobacteria > Pseudomonadales > Balneatricaceae > Marinobacterium_A > Marinobacterium_A nitratireducens. The sequence goes on along the minus strand of NZ_BMLT01000012.1, from coordinate 175,357 downwards.
ACAAGGGTATTGCTCGGTGTGCTGCCGGATTCACTCGCCAGACCCTGCTGGTCGAGCTGGCGCCTCAGCGTCATCAGTGCCGCGCGTGACAGCCATTCGCACATGAGGGCACGGCCAGTGTCGGAGCGATTGAGCTCGCACTCTATCTGCTCGAGCAGCTGTTGCAGTTGCCCGAGCAGAGGGGCTTCGAGCGCAAAGGTGTGCGGGCGCTCGAAAAGGGGGGCGAAGTAGGGGGCGCACCGGCTGTAGTGCTCGCCGGTCAGCATTGGCTCGGCCAGCGTCAGAACCCTGCCCTCGGTGTCCGGCGCGAACCGAAAACCGTGCACTGCGCCGGGGGGGAGGGTAATGGCGCAGGGATGCTCGAGGCGGTGCACCGTCTCGTCCAGTTGCACCTCCACTGCACCGCGATACATGCAGATGGTCTGGAACATGCGGCCATGGCGGTGTGGCCTGATAACCCAGCCGTGCAGGCTGCTGCGGCTGAAAATGTTCTCGATATGCACGAACCCCGGGTCTTCGATAGCACCGCTTTCGCCGTAGAGGGCGAACAGGGGAATCGGGGATGTCTCGTTGCTGTTGTCTGTCTGACTGTTCTTCAAAACGATGGCCCTCTGAAGTCCGGGCGCCGGGCGGTAGCGCGTACGTCTGGGGGCAGGATCGCCTGGAACGTGCGAAAAGTACAATTATTTAATCGAAAAGTGAATATCTTAATTATTGTGTGGCCGTGATTATAGCCCCTTTGCCGGTTGTCGATCTGACGCTGCAGCGGAATGTACAGGTCGCGTGCTTCGACCGCATCGCACCGCCACGCGTCAGTGCAATAACCGGCGTCGTCGCAGACCGAAGCCGCAGCCGTTTCGCGGTGTGCCGGCGCGCAGCATGGGCGGGTATTAAACCGCCCCGTACCTCTGCCAGCAGGGCAGTGCTGGTCTAAAGTTCTATGAATCGACCCCAAGGGTGATAACAATGAAAACTTTCAAATCCCGCCTGGCGACGCTTGCGCTCGCCACTATCACGTCTCTCCCCATCACCGCGTCGGCCCAGACCGATGTCGTGATTCTCGGCACCGGTACCCCTGTTCCAGACGCCGATCGCTCCGGTCCCGCCGCAGCGGTGGTATACAACGGTCAGGCCTACGTCTTCGATGCCGGCGGCGGCATGGTGCAGCGCGCGATCGAGGCGGCGCAGAAAAAGGGCATCGAGGCGCTGTATCCCACCAATATCAAGCACCTGTTTCTGACCCACCTGCACAGCGACCACGTGCTCGACTATCCGGAACTGGCTGCGACTTACTGGTGGCGCCGAACCGAGCAGCTTAGCGCATACGGCCCGAGCGGGCTCCAGGCGATGACCGATGGCTACTACGAGATGCTCGATACCGATATCAAGTTGCGCACCGCCGGTCATCAGCCGATAAAGAATCCCACCTTCTATCAGGTAAAGGTCGAAGAGCATGACAAGGGTGGCTGGGTCGTCACCGATGGCGATGTCAAAATCGAAGCCTTCGAGGTGGAGCACGGCGAGATCAAGCCGGCGTTCGGTTATCGCATCACCACGCCTGACAGGGTAGTGGTCATATCCGGTGATACGGCCTACAGCGAGAAGCTGGTGGAAATGGCGAAAGGCGCCGACGTACTGGTGCACGAAGTCATCAACGAGGCGGGCCTCTCCAAGCTGTCGGATTTCTGGCAGAGCTATCACGGTTCGTCCCACACCCGTACTAGCGAGCTGGCGAAGATCGCCAGCGAAGCGCAGCCGGGGCTGCTGGTGCTGACCCATATCCTGCATTACAGCGCGCCGATCGAGTCGACACTCAGCGAGGTGCAGCAGGGTTACGCTGGCAAGGTGGTACTTGCCAATGACCTGGATATCTACTGAGCATCCGGATACCTGGCTTCATATATCGAATACGATATGAAAAAAGCTTCAAAAGTCATTTTCGGATATCGTTTCGAGTCTATATCTTAGACTTGAACCAATCGGTACGCGCCTGACTGACGGACGTTTTCGCTTTCTTGAATCGCCTGAACGTCCACACCACACTTTCGGTCGAGTGCGTGCCATAAAAAGAACGAAAGGTGAACGGATGAACAAACTGACCACTCTTGCCGCTTCCACCCTGCTCGGTCTGTTGCCGCTAGCCAGCGCCCAGGCTGCGGAATACAACCTGCGCTTTGCACATTTCTGGCCCGCAACCTCGGGCATACATACTGCGTTCGAATCCTGGGGACAGGCTCTCGAAGAGGCGTCGGACGGGCGTATCGAAGTCGAATTCTATCCGTCACAAACGCTGACGAAAGCGCCCCAGAGCTACGATGCCGTGAAAAACCGCATTGCTGACGTTACCGCCACGGTGCAGGGCTACAGTGCCAACCGTTTCCCGCTGACCCAGGTGGTCGAACTGCCGGGCATGGCCAAAACCGCCGCTCAGGGCTCCTGCGTCATCCAGTCGCTGTACGACGAAGGCAAGATCAGCGGCGAATATGACGATACCCACGTTCTCTACGTCTTCACCCATGGTCCGGGCGATATCCATACCAAGGAAAAGGCGATCCACAAGCCCGAAGATCTGGCAGGCCTGAAGATTCGCCGCCCGACCACCGTCGTTGCGGAACTGCTCGAGGGGCTGGGCGCTCAGCCGGTTGGCATGCCGGCACCGGAAACCTATCCGTCGTTGCAGCGTGGCGTAATCGACGGTGTCGCGATGCCTTGGGAGGGTATCAAGAGCTTCCGCCTCAACGAAGAGACGCAGCACCACACCGAAGTCGGTCTCTATACCCTGTCGTTCGTCGTCACCATGAACAAGGGGATCTACGACGGCATGCCGGAAGAGCTCAAGAAAATCGTCGATGAGCACTCCGGTCAGGTCTGGTCCCAGAAGCTGGCGACGGCATTCGACGAACTGGACCGCCAGGGCCGCGAGGAAGCAGCGGCGGCGGGCCACGAGATCATCACCCTGGAAGGCGGCGCCGAGAATGCGGCCTGGAAACCGGTTCTGGACGCAGCCGCCGAGAAGTATCTGAACGAACTCGAGGAACGCGGTCTGCCGGCGCGTGATGTCTATGCCCGCGCCCGCGAACTGAGTGCTAGCTGCGGCAGCTAAGAGGTCCGATGATGAACTGGCTGGTAAAAGCTGTAGACGCAGTCTCGCTGATCCTCTACCGGATCAGCGGCCTGCTGCTGATATCGATGATGCTGACGGTGGTGGTGGATGTCGCTGCCCGCAGTCTGTTTGCCGTGACCGACGGCAGCGTCGATCTTACCTTTGTCGGCGGGATCGAGTTGGTGAAGTTCGGGTTGCTGTTCTCGATGCTGTTTGCCTTTCCGTACGCGGTCGACAAAGGACAGATCGTGGTTGACCTCTTCACCCACAACCTGCACGAGCGCACACTTCAGCTGTTCGACGGCTTTTACACCGTCTGCTTCGGTGTTTTCGGTGCCTTGCTATGCTGGCGCTTCTACCATGCCGCCGGTGCTGCCGGGATGAGCGGCGAACTGACGCAGGACCTACTGCTGCCGATGGCGCCGATCTATGCGGTCGCCTCGGGGGCGCTGGCGCTGCTGGCGCTGCGTGGCTTTATCAGTGGCATTCTTGAACTTCTCGGGCGTAAGGAGCGTACATCATGAGCGCACCGGTAATCGGTTTACTCTGTGTCGCCGTGATGCTGGTGATGATCGCGCTGCGTTGCCCGATTGCGCTGGCAATGGCCGGTGCGGGTGTGATTGGCTTTGGCACCATAGTGGCTTTCGAGCCGGCGGTCGCGATTCTCGAGGCGGGCCCGTTCGAAACCCTCAGCAACTACAGCTTCAGTCCGATTCCGATGTTTCTCTTGCTCGGTGTGCTGGCGTCGAAGGCGAACATGTCGAGCGAGCTGTTTAATGCCGCCCGTTCGCTGTTCGGCGGCTGGCGCGGGGGCATGGCGTTGGCGGCGGTATCGGCCTGCGGCACCTTCTCGGCGATCTCCGGCTCTTCGGTAGCGACCGCTGCGAGCATGTCCCGCGTCGCGCTGCCGGAGATGCGCCGCCACGGCTATGCCGACTCCCTCGCCACCGGTACGCTGGCGGCGGGTGGTACCCTGGGGATCATGATTCCTCCGAGCATCGCGCTGCTGCTGTACGCACTGATCACCGAGCAGTCCGTCGGCGACATGTTCATTGCCGGCCTGATTCCGGGGATCCTGGGCCTGGTGCTCTACTGCATCACCATTGCCCTGCTGGTGCACTACCGCCCGGATCTGGCTCAGCCCGGTGAACCGACCAGCCTGAAGCAGAAAATTGTCGGACTGCGCGGTTTCCTGCCGTTCATGTTCATCTTCGCGGTCATCATCGGCGGTATCTACAGCGGTCTGTTTACGCCGACCGAAGCGGCGGCCATTGGGGCCTTCGCAACCCTGGTCGTGGCGCTGTTCCGCGGCATGGGCTGGCGCGACCTGATCGATGCGGTGGAGGAGACCCTGGCGCTGTCGGCGATGATTTTCTTTATGATCGTCGGTGCCGAGATCTTCGGTTACTTCCTGTCGGTTTCGCGGATATCGTTTTACCTGACCGACCTGGTTGGCGGGCTTGGACTGTCGCCTTACGCGGTACTGTTCTGCGTGCTGCTGCTGTTCATCCTGCTCGGTTGCGTGATGGATAGCCTGGCGATGCTGCTGCTGACGGTGCCGGTGGTGCTGCCGCTGGTGCTGGAAGCCGGTTTCGATCCGGTCTGGTTCGGTATCGTTGCCGTTATCACCGTCGAGCTTGGCCTGATCACGCCGCCGGTAGGCATGAACGTCTTCGTTATCAAGAGCGTGGCGCCGGATGTCGGCATTGGCCAGATATTCAAGGGCGTATTCCCGTTCGTGCTCTCCGACATCGTGCGCCTGGCACTGCTGATCCTGTTCCCGGTGCTGGCGCTGGGCCTGGTGTAGTAACGGACCGCCGTACAGCTCAAGCACTAAATAGCCCCGGGGTTTGCGCCCCGGGGCTTTTTTTTAAAGCCTGTAGGGCACCTTGAGTGCAGCGAAGCGTGCCGAGATGTTACGGTGCCGTTCGCTTCACTCAGGCGAAGCGCACCGCAGCGCATCGTTGCGGTGCGCCTCGTTGCACTCAGGGCGATGGGTTGCGCTGCGCTCCACCACATCCTACGAAGCACGCGATACCACAGGCTTCGGTAGGATGCCCCGGGGCCTGTTTTAAGTTCAGCCCGTAGATCGCCCGGGCGCAGTCCGCAGCCTGAAATGGGTACCGCGCATGTTGGGTTACGCGGCCGGCATTTGCTCCTGCAATACCGGCATTTCTGCAGTCCAATGCGGTCGCCAGCGCCGCTAGACCCAACCTATTTTTGGCCTCTGGCTTCACGCTAATCTGCGAAGCGCCTGTTTCATCGTGCTGAAGCGGGAAGGGGACGTAGGGTGCCCTGAGTGCAACGAAGCGCACCGCATAGACGTATGCGGTGACCGGCACGCTGCGCCTGCGTTATCTCTCATCCTTTGCGTTCCCGCGCACGTACGGCCAGCCACAAAAAAGCCCCGGAGTTCCGGGGCTATTTGAAGGCGGGGCGAGGGGGCTACGGCATCAGTCCTTGAGGTCTTCGTACGGCAGGCCGACGTACTGTTCGGCAATCACCTTGCGGCCGTTTTCGGAGCCGAGGTAGTAGTTCAGCTCCGACTCCATGAAGCGATTGAAGGTCTGTCCCTCGAGGCCGTTGCCACCGAGTTCTGCGCCGAAGTCGTGCAGCATGTTGGTCATCCACCAGGAGAAACGCTCGCCGTTCCAGACGCGGCGCAGGGCGATTTCCGAGTACTGCTCGATGCAGCTGCGGTCGCCGCTTTCGTAGACGCGGGTCATGATCTTGTACAGCGTCGCCACGTCGGAGGCGGCAAGGTTAAGGCCCTTGGCGCCGGTCGGCGGCACGATATGGGCGGCATCGCCGACCAGGAACAGGTTGCCGTACTGCATCGGCTCGCAGACGAACGAGCGCAGCGGCGCGATGCTTTTCTCCAGGCTCGGACCTGTCTGTACGTTGGCCGCGGCTTCCGGCGGCAGTCGGCGTTTCAGCTCGGTCCAGAAGTCGTCGTCGCTCCAGTCTTCGGCGTTGTCGGTCAGCGGCACCTGCAGGTAGTAGCGCGAACGGGTGGCGGAGCGCTGGCTGGCAAGGGCGAAGCCACGATCGCTCTTGGCGTAGATCAGCTCGTCGTGGCAGGGCGGAGTGTCCGCCAGCAGACCGAGCCAGCCGAACGGATAGACGCGCTCGTGTTCGGTACGGATCTCGGCCGGGATGGTCTGTCGGGAAACACCGTGGAAACCGTCGCAGCCTGCGATGAAGTCGCACTCCAGTCGGTATTGCTCGCCGTTCCGTTCGAAGGTGAGGTAGGGCTGATCGGACTTGACGTCGTGGGGCTGAACCTCTTTGGCTTCGTAGTAGGTTTCGAGGCCCGCGGCGGCGCGGGCTGCCATCAGGTCGCGGGTAATCTCGACCTGGCCATAGCAGACGACCACATCGCCGCCGGTCAGCTCCTTGAGGTCGATGCGGGTGGCGTTGCCGTTATTGGAAATGACGAAACCTTCGTGCACGTGACCTTCCGCATCCATGCGCTCGGAGACGCCGGCTTCGCGTACCAGATCGACAAAGCCCTGCTCCAGGATTCCGGCGCGAATGCGGCCCAGTACATAGTCGCCGGTGACACGTTCGACGATGATGTTCGAGATTCCCTGCTTGGCCAGCAGCTGGCCGAGCAGAAGACCGGAGGGACCTGCGCCGATGATGGCTACCTGGGTTTTTATGGTTTTCATGGGGCATTTACCTCGAATGTGAATTGACGCTCCCTGAGCGGGAATAGTGTCATGATTCCTTTTTCGGCCGGCAAAGGGTATGCAACTTCCCCTTATTGTCTTGTACTTTTTCGACAGGACGAAAAAATGGTCGCTCCGTCGCTCCGTCGCAGCGGCAGCAGGCGTGCTGGCGCCTACATCCAGCATAGCGTTTCGAGGCCGGTTTCACTCCGGGAGGCGAACAGAGAATCCGCTCACCCTGCTATACGGCTATGCCCATGCGGCGGCGGGCGCGATGGGAGGCGCCGTTGCGAATGGCCCATCTGAGCGTGCTCGCCATCTGATCCATACCTGCGCGGGTGAGCCGGCGCCTTGCCGGCCCCGGCGTCAAATTCGCCATCCGGCCGGCCCAGTCCGGCAGCAGGTCGATGGCGGCGGCCGTCATCAGGCGGCCGACCGGTTGCGTCATGCGGTTGGGCGAAGGCGCCTTCAGCAACAGCGACAACACCTGCGCGGTACGCTCGTCATAGCGCAGTCGGGGGCGCATGCGCTGCAGGTAGGCATCGATGTCCGGCCCCGTGCGCGGGATGTCGGTCGCGCCCAGCGCCTCAGCGATACGGGCGACCTCGTCGTAGTAGCGGTCCCGGTCGCTGGCGCTGATTGCCGGATCGCAGTAGCGCTGATAGGCCTTGAAGAAGCTGCTGACTTCGGCGACATGCACCCAGGTCAGCAGTTGCGGATCGCTGGCGGCGTAGGACTGCCCGTCGGCGGTGGTGCCGGATACCGCCGAGTGAATGTTCCTGACCCTGGCGATGAGCCTCTGGGCATCGGGCGTGGTGGCGAAAGTGGTAGCGGCGATGAACTGACTGGTGCGGCGCAATCTGCCGAGCATGTCGTCGCGAAAGCGTGAGTGATCCCATACCCCCGCCAGGGCAGCGGGGTGAAGCATCTGCAGCATCAGGGCGCTGATGCCGCCGCACAGCATCGAGGGGAAATCGCCATGCACCCGCCAGCAGATGCTTTCGGGGCCGAACAGGCCGGGATCCCCGGCGGGATGTTCGTAGTCGATTTCGCCAAGCGCCAGTCCGGTCAGTGCAAAGACCTGTCGTTCGATACGTTTTCGGATGATCTCCATGTTCCGTTGTCATGCCAAAGCCGGAGAAAGTCACATTCTATCGGGCTTTGCCCTGCAGGTAACGGGTCGGCACTCAGCAGGCATCCAGCTGCTCCAGGATCGGCAGAACAGTGTCGGTCAGCGGGTAGTGCCCCTCGCGCAGTTGCCACAGCGGAATCCAGCGGGCATCGGCGGCATCGTCCGCGGCGACCGGGTCGCCGCCGAGCCAGTCGCATCGCATCACCACCAGCAGATAGTGGTACTGAAGCTGCGCATCGTCGCGGGCGATGATATCGAGAACCCGGATCAGCTCCCGAGCCTCGGCCCGGACGCCGGTTTCCTCGACCAGTTCGCGCAGCGCCGCCTGAGCCACCGTCTCGCCGGGTTCGATCTTGCCGCCGGGAAAGCTCCACAGGTCCTTGTTGGGCGCGCGCCCTCTCTTGACCATCAGGGCTTCGCCGTCGCGGATGACGACCGCGCTGGCGGCGGCGATCGGCATCATTGGCGTATCCGGGTGCTGCACCTGCTTCTCCTGGGTTCTTCGGTTGCCGGGGAGGCCAGTATAGCCGACTACACTGTCCGTTATCCCGGTCGTTCGGAGAGAAGCGATGCGCAAGGCCCTGCCGTCCAGCATCTGGGTGCTGGGGTTTGGTTCGCTGTTCATGGACATATCCTCGGAACTGATACACAGCCTGCTGCCACTGTTCATGGTGACGGTGCTGGGCAGCTCGATGATCACCGTCGGGCTGATCGAGGGGGTGGCCGAGGCGACGGCGGCGATTACCAAGGTGTTTTCCGGTGCGCTCAGCGATGCCCTCGGGCGTCGCAAGTGGCTGATGGTGACCGGCTACGGCCTGGCGGCGCTGACCAAACCGCTGTTTCCGCTGGCGCCGAATGCCGCCTGGGTCTTCGCAGCCCGATTTATCGACAGGCTTGGCAAGGGAATACGCGGAGCGCCGCGCGACGCGCTTATCGCCGACATTACGCCGGCGGCGCAACGCGGAGCGGCTTATGGCTTGCGTCAGGCACTGGACTCGGTAGGTGCTTTCGTCGGCCCCGGGCTTGCGGTGGTCTGCATGCTGCTGTTCGACGACGATATTCAGGCGGCAATGTGGGTTGCGCTGTTTCCGGCGCTGATTACAGTGCTGCTGCTGGCAGGTTTCGTGCGTGAGCCGGAAAAGGCGCTGCCGCGCGAGCGGGGCCCGCTGCCGCGGCTGTCAGCGCTGGCGCAGATGCCGGTGCGCTACTGGCTGGTGGTGGGTCTGGGGGCGGTGTTCACGCTGGCGCGCTTCAGCGAAGCCTTTCTGGTACTGCGAGCCCGCGATGTCGGTCTCGATATCGCCTGGGTACCGCTGGTCATGCTTGTGATGAGCGCCTGCTATGCGCTTGGTGCCTATCCGGCCGGCGCGGCCGCCGACCGCATGCCGGCACGGCACCTGCTTCTGCTGGGGCTTGTGCTGCTGATCGCCGCCGACCTGGTGCTGGCCCGGGCCGCCACGCCCGTCATGGCCTTTGCCGGTGCCGCACTCTGGGGCGGGCACATGGCCTTCACCCAGGGGCTGCTGTCAAAACTGGTCGCCGATACCTCGCCAAAGGCGCTCAGGGGAACCGCATTTGGCCTGTTCAATTTCGTTACCGGTATTGCGCTGCTGCTGGCAAGCCTGATCGCAGGCTGGCTGTGGGACGGCTTCGGACCTCAGGCCTGCTTCCTCGCCGGCGCGCTGTTCGCCGCCCTGACAGCCTGCGGTCTGCTGCTGTACGACCGTTCCGGTGTACGATCCGGTGGCGTGTAGAAGCGGTGCCGCGTCGCGAATGCTGTTACAGATCGGGCAAGGGGTACGCAGGCAAACGACTCAGCCCAGCAGCTGCAGAAGTGCCCGGGCGGTCGCTGCCGAGGAGGCCGGGTTCTGTCCGGTAACCAGGCGACCGTCGCTAACGACGTATTCCTGCCAAACGTCTGCACGGCTGTAGTGCCCGCCGTTGCTGCGCAGCATGTCCTCGATCAGAAAAGGTACGATGCCGGTCAGGCCGATGGCGTCCTCCTCCTGATTGGAGAAACCGGTCACCTTCAGACCCCGAACCAGCGGCTCCCCGGCGCTGAAAGCATGGCGCAGTGCCGCGGGGCCGTGGCATACCGCGGCGACCGGCCGGCCGCTGGAGTAAAGCGCCTCGATCAGCGCGATGCAGTCGCCATTCTCGGCCAGGTCCCAGAGCGGGCCGTGTCCGCCGGGAAAGAAGACGGCGTCGTAGTCGCCGGCGTCCAGATCCTCAAGCTTGCGGGTGTTGGCCAGAGCGTCGGTGGCGTCGCTGTCGGCGCGAAAGCGGTCGGTGGCCGCTGTTGCGGCTTCGGGCTCGTCGCTTCTCGGGTCCAGCGGCGGTTGCCCCCCGGCCGGTGACGCCAGGGTGATGGCGCAACCGGCATCCCTGAACACGTAGTAGGGGGCCGCGAACTCCTCCAGCCAGAAGCCGGTTCTGTGCTGGCTGTCGCCCAGCCGGTCGTGGGACGTCAGGACCATCAGGATACGCTGGGACATAACGGCACTCCGCTTGGTTAAACGCTAATAAAAGTAGCAGATACAGCCGATGTCCGAGTCTGTCCCGCTATCAGCCTCTTTCTAATCCCCCTGGGTCGTCCTGAACAAATCGCCGGCAGGAGGATGTGGCGTAGCGCGCCCGGCGCCATCCTGTAGGCCTTCCGGCGAAGGGCCGGACAGGCCCGGCACAGCGGTTTGCCCGGGTCGCTTCCGATAACAACAACAGGACAGACAGATGGCATCTGAATCCCGCATGCTCATGAGAGCGCCAATGCTTGGCGCCGCAATTGCAGCGACCGTCTTCTCCAGCGCGGCTTTCGCGGTCGACTTCCACGGGTATCTGCGTTCCGGAATCGGCGCCACCTCCGGTGGCGGTGATCAGGCGTGCTTCCAGGCTGCCGGGGCGCCGGCGAAGTATCGTCTTGGCAATGAATGCGAAACCTATGCCGAGGTGGGGTTCGGCGCTGAGCTCTACAATCAGGATGAGCGCAGTTTCTACCTCGACACCATGATCGCCTACAAGTCGAACCAGGCCAACGACTGGGAAGCGGCGCTCGGCGACAACGGTGACGACGGCAATCCCTACGACAATTCGGTCGCATCGGTGCGCCAGTTCAACGTGCAGGCGAAGAATGTGATCGATGCCTTGCCGGGCGCCACGCTGTGGGCCGGCAAGCGTTACTACAAGCGCCACGACGTCCATATCAACGATTACTACTACTGGGACCTGTCCGGTCCGGGCGCGGGTATCGAGGACATCGACCTGGGCTTCGGCAAGCTGGCCCTGGCCTGGACCCGCAATACCGACGGCACCTGGGTCTATGACGGTGCCGGGACCGGTACCAATGTCGCCAACGATACCGTCGACGTCCGTCTCGGCGACCTCGAGGTCAACAAGGATGGCATGCTGGAGCTCGGATTCGACTACGGCAGCGCCAATCTCAGCGAGATTCAGCGGGACGATCCCGGTTTCGAGGATCAGAAAGGATATCTGTTCACCGTCGAGCATACCCAGGGCAACTGGTTCGGCGGCTTCAACAAGCTGGCGCTGCAGTACGCCACCGACGGCATGGTCGGAACCGGGCACAACAACAGCGCCGCCGGCGACGGCGACATGTTCCGCCTGGTCGACCAGGGCGTGGTCAAGCTTGGCGCCAATACCGAGATGATGTACGTGGCCATCTACGAGGACAAGGATCTGGACGCCGGTAACGGTCAGACCTGGACGTCGTTCGGTGTGCGGCCGGTGTACAACTGGAACGAGGTCATGAGCACCGCGCTGGAGCTGGGATATGACCTCGTCGAGCCACAGGGTGACGGTGACGATGCAGATTTGGTCAAGCTGACGCTTGCGCAGCAGTGGTCGGCCGGCCGCAGCTTCTGGGCCCGGCCGCAACTGCGAGCCTTCGTGACCTACGCGCGCTGGGATGGCGATGTCTATAACGCCGCCAGCGAATCGATCGATATGGGCGAGGATGATGGCCTCACCTTCGGCTTTCAGGTTGAAGCCTGGTGGTAGACGTCGGTCGCGGGCGCGGCCTTGCCGCAGTCGCCCATACCCCTTCAGCATGATTTTTGCCCCCGGGCCGGCGCGTGCCGGGGGCTTTTTTCGTTGTGGCCCGGGGGTTCCCCGGGCCCGACGTGGGAGAAATATCATGAAAACCTTAGTAAGCCTGCCGCTCCTCTGCATCGGGCTCTGGCTGGCGACACCGGTCCAGGCACAGCCGTCAGTGCCGTCCTCGGCCCCGGCATCCTGCTGCCAGACGCTCTCGACCCTGCCGTTTCGTGATCTGCCGGTCGGAGCGAAGCTGTCCATCAGCATCTCGGACGATACGCCCCGTTTTCGCTTTGACGAGGGTGACAGCCGTTTTGTGGCGTTTCGCCTGCCGGATGCCGGCCGCTCCTTCGAAGTGACACTGACCAGCCTGGTGGCCGAGGAAGTATTTCAGCCCCGGGTACTCCTGCTCGATAGCGCCATGCGCCCGACCCGCGTGTTCGACGCGGACGCCTTTCCCTATCGTCCGGCACGGGGATTCGCACCCGACGCGCTGCAGGGACGCCTGCGTATCGACGGCGAGCGTTACCTGATCGTTTACACCACGCCGTATCAGCGAAGCGGCGCCACGCGCCTGGAGCATCCGGCCAAGACCTTCGCCCGGGCTCACGGCAATGAGCCGCCCAGCATTCCGGATCCGGTCGTGCCCCACGGCGACACCGGCCTGATTGAAATCAGGCTCGATGCGCAGGGCGGCTTTGCGCCGGGGCAACGGTTGCTGCAGCCGTTGCTGGCGGTGGCCGGGACGGCTGGGGCAGAAGCGGCGCAGGGGACAGTGGCGCCCCCTGAAGCTGCGCAGGAAGACGCGTTGCCCGAGACCGAGCGCTATTTTCGTGGCGCCATCGACGCGGCTTTAAGCAGCGGGGATCTGGACCGCGCGCTCAGACTGGCGGAAGAGGCCCGAAAAGCCGGGGCAGAGGGCGCGCGCAGCCATCTGCTGGAGCGGCTTCAGTCGGGGCTCGAGGGTTGATGCCCGGGCTACTCCTCCCCACTACGCCCGGACCACTTCGGCGGGGGAGGATGCGGCGCGGGCACGTCTCGACGACGATGGTGAGGTTCCTCAGACTGTGCCCCTGCGGGGGCTAAAAGAAAAACAAGCTTACGGGTAGTACGCACCATGAATAAGAACAAACTCATCGCCACACTGGCTCTGTCATTCGCCGCGAGCGGCTTCGGCGCCGCCGCCCAGGCGGCGATCGAAGAGGGCAAGCTCGTCGTCTGGATCAACGGCGACAAGGGATACAAGGGGCTGGCCGAGGTCGGCAAAAGGTTTACCGACGAGACCGGCATCGCGGTCGAGGTGTCCCATCCGGACAACGTTACCGACAAGTTTCAGCAGGCCGCGGCGACCGGCAACGGGCCGGATATCTTCATCTGGCCCCACGACCGTTTCGGCGAATGGGCCGCCAGCGGCCTGATCGTCCCGGTGGAGCCCAGCGACGAGGTCAAGAACGGCATCGTCGACTTCGCCTGGGATGCGGTGACCGTCAATGGCCGCCATTACGGTTATCCGATGGCCGTGGAGGCGATCGGGCTGATCTACAACAAGGCGCTGATCGATACCCCGCCGGCGACTTTCGCCGACGTGGTGGCGCTCGACAGGTCGCTCGCAGCCGAGGGCAAGAAGGCGATTCTGTGGGATTACAACAACACCTACTTCAGCTGGCCGCTGTTCGCCGCCGAGGGAGGCTATCCGTTTCGCAAAACCGCGGACGGCTATGATGTCTCCGACACCGGCGTGAACAACCCGGGCAGTCTGCGCGCCGCGGGTCTTTTGCAGGATCTCATCGACACCGGAGTGATGCCAAGGGGGGCGGATTACGGCGCCATGGAGTCCGCCTTCAACAAGGGCGAGGTGGCGATGATGCTGAACGGTCCCTGGTCCTGGGCCAACCTCAAGAAAAGCGGCATCGACTTCGGCGTCGCCGCTATCCCGGCGGTCGGCGAGCAGCCCGGCAAACCCCTGACCGGTGTACTGGCCGCGACCCTCAACGCCGCCAGCCCGAACCGGGATCTGGCGGTCGAGTTCCTGGAGAACTATCTGCTGCGCGTCGAGGGCCTTAAAACGGTCAACGAGGATGTGCCGCTGGGCGCGGTCGCCAACCGCGAGTTGATGGAGGAGCTGTCGCAGGACCCGAATATCTACGCCACCTTCAAGAATGCCGAGATGGGAGAGCCGATGCCGAACGTGCCGGAAATGGGGGCTTTCTGGTCGTCGATGGAGCCGGCGCTGAAAAACATCACCTCCGGTCGCCAGTCCGTCAAGGATGCCCTCGACGACGCCGCCAAGCGCATTCTCAATTAACGCAGCCGGGGCCGGTGCCACCCGCGGCGCCGGTCCCGCCGTCAATACCTGAAGGGTCTGGTCATGTCGAGTTATGCTCTGAGAAACTTTGCCGCGGGCAAAGGCACCCTCAATGTAAAGATCGGTTTCAAGCTCGCCGCGGGGCTGGCGCTGGCGCTCGCCGGCTTCTACCTGGTGGTCGCGCTCTACGCCCAGCAGCAACTGGCGTTCGCACTGCTGGCGCTGGTGGTGGTGAGCTCCGCCGGTTACGTCTACCTCAGCCGCCGTGCCTATGCCCACCGCTACGCCTATCCGGCGGTGGCCGGCATGGGCGTGTTCGTTATTTTTCCGCTGCTGTACACCGTCGGTATCGGCTTCACCAATTACAGCGCCAGCAACCTGCTGGACCTGGAGCGGGTGCAGGCCTACCACCTGTCGCAAACCTACCAGAGCGACAGCGGGCGTTTCCCGTTCCGGCTGTACGACGAGGGTGGCCGCTATCGGCTGTTGCTCGACGGGCCGGACGGAACGCTGGAAACCGCCCCGTTCGACTTCGATGGCAGCGACCGGCTGGTGCTCGAGCCGGACACCGGGGTGACGAGCGGCGAGCCGCTGGCGATGCGCGATATCATCAAACTGCGCAAGCCACTCTCCGGGCTGCGTCTGCAGCTCCCGGACGGGGACGAACTGAGCCTCAGCGGTCTGCGCGAATTTGCCGCGCGCCTGCCGGTCTATTCGCTGCAGGATGATGGCAGTCTGATCGACAACCGCAACGGCGAGCGCCTGACCATCGACCAGGATGCCGGCTTCTATCAGCGCGCCGACGGCGAGCATGTACCGCCCGGATTCGTGGTCGGCATCGGCTGGGACAACTACCTCAAGGTGGTCACCGATCCCAGCATCCGCGGTCCCTTCCTGGAGATTTTCGTCTGGACCCTGGTGTTTGCCGGCGGCACGGTGGTGTTCACGCTGATGCTCGGACTGGTACTGGCCAGTCTGCTGCAGTGGGAGCTGATGCGGGGCAAGGCGCTGTACCGGACCCTGCTGATCCTGCCGTATGCCGTACCGGCCTTCATTTCGATCCTGGTCTTCAAGGGATTATTCAACCAGAACTTCGGTGAGATCAATCTGGTGCTGCAGGGCCTGTTCGGCCTGAGCCCCGACTGGTTCAGCGATCCCGCCATGGCGCGAACCATGATTCTGGTCGTCAATACCTGGCTCGGCTATCCCTACATGATGCTGCTGTGCATGGGGCTGTTGCAGTCGATTCCGCAGGATCTCTACGAAGCCTCGGCGATGGACGGCGCAGGTCCCCTGGACAACCTGTTCAAGATCACGCTGCCGCTGATCATCAAACCGCTGACGCCGCTACTGATCGCCTGCTTCGCATTCAATTTCAATAACTTCGTGCTTATCACGCTGCTGACCGGCGGCTCCCCGGACATCATCGGTGCCAGCACGCCGGCCGGCACGACGGATCTTCTGGTCAGCTACACCTACCGCATCGCCTTCCAGGACTCCGGCCAGAACTTCGGTCTCGCCGCGGCCATCGCGACGATGATATTCCTGCTGGTCGGCGGGTTGTCGCTGCTGAAGATGCGTCTTGGCAAGATGGAGGTCTGATATGGCTATCGTACGTTCCCGCTCCACCCGTTACCGCGTCTGGGCCAGCCACGCGGGCCTGATCGCCTTTCTCGGCATTGCGCTGTTTCCGCTGATGATGGTGATATCGATCAGCTTTCGTGCCGGTAACTTCGCCACCGGCAGTTTGCTGCCGGAGCAGCCGACCCTGGAGCACTGGGCGCTGGCGCTGGGTTTCAACTACAGCCTGCCGGATGGGACCGTCGTTGAACCGCCGTTCCCGGTATTGCTTTGGCTTTGGAACTCGATCAAGGTGGCCACCATCTCGTCGGTGCTGATCCTGCTGTTGTCGACGACCAGCGCCTACGCCTTTGCACGGCTGCGTTTCGCCGGCAAGACCACGCTGCTGAAATCGATGCTGATCTTTCAGATGTTTCCGCCGGTACTGTCGCTGGTGGCCATCTACGCGCTTTTCGACCAGCTCGGGCAGTACGTCGACTGGCTCGGCATCAACAGCCATGGCGCGCTGATCGTTGCATCGCTTGGCGGCATGGCGTTGCACATCTGGACCATCAAGGGCTATTTCGACACCCTCGACAGGTCGCTGGAGGAGGCCGCGATCATCGACGGCGCCACGACCTGGCAGGCATTCCTCTACATTCTGTTGCCGCTGTCGGTGCCGATCCTGGCGGTGGTGTTTATTCTGGCCTTCATCACCACCATTACCGAATATCCGATGGCGTCGGTGCTGCTGCTCGACGTCGACCAGCTGACGCTGGCGGTCGGGGCGCAGCAGTATCTGTACGAGCAGAACTATCTCTGGGGCGACTTTGCCGCCGCCGCGGTGCTCTCGGGATTCCCGATCACGCTGGTGTTCCTGTACTGCCAGCGCTGGCTGGTTGGCGGACTCACCGCAGGCGGGGTCAAGGGCTAGCCGCTTACACCGAGCGATGACGCGGCGTTTTGCGCCGCGGCAACAAGGCGGATCTGCTCCCCGGGAGCAGGTCCGCCTTTTTTCGTTGTATGCGCCATACCGAAACCTGAATGCAGGGTGCCGTTGAGGGTAACGAAGCGCACCGGGCCGACGTCCGCCGATGCGCGTCTGTGCCTGGCTGAACGCTATCGTGGTCCGATAAACGGGGCTTGTGCAGGCTTCTGTCCAGGAATGTCCGTTTTGCGGGCGCTTTGGACGTGGGTAAAAAGCTTCGCGGCGGGGGCGCCGCTCCTACGATTTATCGGTCGCCCCTTGTGAGCATCCACAACGACAGGTCAGGACACCGATGGGTGCAGGCTACCAGCCGTAGGAGCTGCGCCCTCGCAGCGAAATGGCTTGCAGATGGGTGGATATGTTTTACCTTGTGTTCGCGGCGGGGCGCCGCCCCTACGATTTATCGGTCGCCCCTTGTGAGCATCCAACGACAGGTCAGGACACCGATGGGTGCAGGCTACCAGCCGTAGGAGCTGCGCCCTCGCAGCGAAAAGGGTTGCAGATGGGTGGATATGTTTTACCTTGTGTTCGCGGCGGGGCGCCGCTCCTACGATTTATCGGTCGCCCCTTGTGAGCATCCACAACGACAGGTCAGGACACCGATGGGTGCAGACTACCAGCCGTAGGAGCTGCGCCCTCGCAGCGAAAAGGGTTGGCAGCCGGGTGAACCCGTTTAACCTTGCGTTCGTGGCGGGGAAGTGCCCGTAAGTTTGGGTAGGCCACGCCTACGGCGGGACGGGGCGGTCGATGCGCGCCGCGGTCGCCGAAGCACCCGTAGGAGCTGCGCCCCCGCAGCGAAATGGGCGGGCAGCCGGGTGGAGTTGTTTAACCTTGCGTTCGCGGCGGGTGAAGTGCCCGTAAGTTTGGGTACGCCACTCCTACGGGCGGGACGGAACGCTCGATGCACGCCGCGGTCGCCAAAGCACCCGTAGGAGCTGCGCCCTCGCAGCGAAATGGGCTTGCAGCCGGGTGGAGATGTTTAACCTTGGGTTCGTGGCGGGTCGCCTGGTAGCCGTTTCCGGGAGCGGAATCGGGCGTGAAATGCGCGGCGAGACCGCCGCGCAGAGGGAGGCGGGGTGAGGTTTCAGTCGGCGAAGCCGGCCTCGCGATAGTGGCGCGGGCAGGCGTTACCGTCGCTGCTAAAGAGGTGACAACGGTTCGGATCGAGTCCGAGCGCCATGGGCTTGCGCTCATCGATCGGGACGTCGCCTTCGAGTCGCAGAGTGGCCGGGCCGACGCCCTCGAGCTCGAGGTAGACCAGCGTCTGGTCGCCGAGGCGCTCCACCGCTCTCGGCGTGCCGGGCAGGCGGGCTTCGGCCTGTTCGGGGTCGAGGCAGTGCTCGGGACGGATACCCAGCGTCATCGCCGCCCCAGCTTCGATGCCGCGGCTGTCGACCGGTATCGCCAGCAGCTGGCCGCCGGGCAGACGTATCTCGGTGAGTCGCTCGCCGGGGCGGTGCAGGCTGACGTCAATGAAGTTCATCTGCGGCGAGCCGATGAATCCGGCGACGAAACGGTTGCCGGGATAGTGGTAGAGTTCCAGCGGCGCGCCGACCTGGGCGATTCTGCCGCCGTCCAGCACCACGATCTTGTCGGCAAGCGTCATGGCCTCGACCTGATCGTGGGTGACGTAGATCATGGTCGAGCGAAGGCGCCGGTGCAGGCTGGCAATCTCGATACGCATCTGCACCCTCAGACCGGCGTCGAGGTTCGACAGCGGCTCGTCGAACAGCAGCACCTTGGGTTCGCGTACCATGGTGCGGCCGATTGCCACGCGCTGACGCTGCCCGCCCGACAGATCCTTGGGTTTGCGCTCGAGCAGCTTGTCGAGCTGCAGGATGCGGGCGGCGCTCTCGATGCGGCGCTCGATCTCGGCTCGTTCGGTCTTGGCGAGCTTGAGCCCGAAGGCCATGTTCTCCGCCACCGTCAGGTGCGGGTACAGGGCGTAGGACTGAAAAACCATCCCGACCGAGCGCTCCGACGGCGGCTTGTCGTTGACGCAGACGTCGCCGATATAGAGCTCACCCGAGCTGATTTCCTCGAGGCCGGCGATCATGCGCAGCAGCGTCGACTTGCCGCAGCCCGAGGGTCCGACGAAGACCACGAATTCGCCATTGTCGATCTGCAGGTCGATATTTTGCGATACCGGCACACCGGCATAGTTCTTGGATACGTTTTTCAGCGTTACGGTGGACATCGGGAACTCCGTATTATTGTTGTCTGGGAGCGGCGATCAGCACGCCGTAGGCCGGCAGCTCGGCAGTGCCATCGAGCAGTGTGCCGGCATTGAATGCCACTGGCAGGGGGAGCAGTCGCCAGTCGCCGGTCAGTTCGATCCGGCCCGGTTCGGCATCGAGGTTCAGGATCACCAGCAACCGTTCGTCGTCCAGCGAGCGGGTGAAGGCCAGTACCTTGTCGCCGCTATCGAGCATTTCGATGTCGCCGCGGATCAGTGCCGGGTGCTGCTGTCGCCAGGCGAGGAAGCGGCGGTAGCTGTTCAGCACGGACGTCTCGTCGCTCTGCTGACGGCTTACGGCCCGCTCGTGATGCTCGGCCGGTACCGGCAGCCAGGGCTTGGCGCTGCTGAAACCGGCGCCGGGCACGCCGGCCTGCCAGGGGTGCGGGGTGCGGCAGCCGTCGCGTCCCTTGAATTCGGGCCAGAAGGTGATGCCGTAGGGATCGACCAGGTCGTCATAGGCGAGCTGCGCCTCGGTCAAGCCGAGTTCCTCGCCCTGGTAGACGCAGAGGCTGCCCCGCAATGTCAGCAGCAGGGCCATCAGTTGCCGTGCCTGGGCGGCGGGGGCGCCATTGTCGCCCCAGCGGCTCATTACGCGCTCGACGTCGTGATTGCCGATAGACCAGCAGGGCCAGCCGTCGTCCAGGGCCTGTTCGATGGTCTCGACGGTATGGCGGATGAACGCGGCGCTGTGCTGCTCGGTAAGCAGATCGAAGGAGTAGGCCATGTGCAGTTTGTCGCCGCCGGCTGTGTAGTCGGCCATGGTCTGCAGCGAACGGTCGCATCCGACCTCGCCGACGCTGGTGGTGCCGGGGTAGCGGTCCAGCAGCGCCCGCAGCTTGCGCAGAAAGCCGAGGTTTTCCGGCCGGGTCTTGTCGTAAACATGGCTCTGGAAGGCGTAGGGGTTGTCGAGCCGCACACCGATACCGCCCTGGCGCGCGGCATCGCTGGCCGGGTTGTCGCGCAGCCTGTCATCGTGGAAGTAAAAATTTGCGGTATCGAGGCGGAAGCCATCGACGCCACGCTGCAGCCAGAATTCGACGTCCGCCAGAATCTGGTCGACGACCTCGGGATTGTGGAAGTTGAGGTCCGGCTGGCTGCTGAGAAAGTTGTGCAGGTAGTACTGGCGACGACGGCTGTCCCAGGTCCAGGCGGAGCCGCCGAATACCGACAGCCAGTTGTTCGGCGGCGTGCCGTCCGGGCGCGGATCGGCCCAGACATACCAGTCGGCGCGGGCGTTGTCACGACTCTGCCGGCTCTCGCGGAACCAGTCGTGCTGGTCGGAGGTATGGCTCAGCACCTGGTCGATGATGACCTTGAGCCCCAGTTCGTGGGCGCGCGCCACCAGGCAATCGAAGTCCTCCAGACTGCCGAACAGCGGGTCGACGTCGCGGTAGTCGGAAACGTCGTAACCGAAATCCTTCATCGGCGAGCGGAAAAAGGGCGAGAGCCAGATGGCGTCGACGTTGAGCGAGGCGACGTAGTCGAGCTTGGCGGTGATACCGGGCAGGTCGCCGATACCGTCGCCGTTGCTGTCGAAAAAGCTGCGCGGGTAGATCTGGTAAATGACCGCGCCACGCCACCAGTCGGGGTTCTTGTGGATCATGTTATGGCCTGCTCCGTTTGGGTCCGGGTGATGGGGCCATAATCGCGATTCGCTAACGCCGTCACATCCTCCCCGGCCGGTCTTTCGGGGGCGTATCGGCCGCTGAGGCGCGGGGAGGAGGCAGGGGTAGCACCGCTACTCCCCCTGGATCTTGGACAGCAGATCCGTTGCCAGATCGATGGCTTCGGCGCGGCTGGCGACACCGAGTTTCTGGTACAGGCTGCGGATATGGGTCTTGATGGTGGTGGGCGCGACGTCGAGCTGGGAGGCGATCTGCTCGTTCGGCAGACCCCCGTGAATCAGGCTCAGGACCTGCCATTCGCGCCGGGTCAGCGGCGAGGTGCGGATCAGCTCGGGCACATCCGGGCGGTTGATGATGTCCTGGATGATGGCTTCGTCGAGGGTGATGCGGATGGCGCGGCTGAACTGGCGCTGCTGCTGGCTGAGTCCGATCAGGCGTTCCGCCCGCTGGCGTTCG
This sequence comes from Marinobacterium nitratireducens, assembly GCF_014645375.1. Classification (GTDB taxonomy): domain Bacteria; phylum Pseudomonadota; class Gammaproteobacteria; order Pseudomonadales; family Balneatricaceae; genus Marinobacterium_A; species Marinobacterium_A nitratireducens. The sequence goes on along the minus strand of NZ_BMLT01000012.1, from coordinate 154,228 downwards.
AGGTCCGACAGATCGCGCTCTGCCAGGGTCGCCTTGAGCATCACGATCAGCGGCTTGCCCAGGCGCAGGAAGCTGCTGATGACCCCCGTGGTGGTCGCCAGCGTCAGTGCTCGGTGCAGGTGGCCGAGCGCCGCCTCGCGCTGTTGCTGCTGCCAGTGCAGCAGCGCCAGATACAGGTGGTTGCGGTTCTGATCCATGATCAGGCCGCAGCGCTCGGCGTTCGTCAGGCAGTCGTTCAGCAGTCCGGCGGCAGCATCGTAGCGTTCCAGTGCCAGCAGCGCCCGCGCCCGGTTGCGGGCGTTGCACTGCCCGAAGTGATTGGTCAGCGCCCCCTGCACCGGAGCGGTATCGACCCAGCGCGCCAGGTTGTCGCGATCGCTGGTCTCCTCCCAGTAGGTAATCAGCATCGCCTGGGCGTTGGCGACCCAGTCCAGGTGGTAGTCCCAGCGCGCCAGCAGTTTCTGCATGCGCTGGATGTAGTCGGCGCACAGGCTTTGCCGTCCCTGGCTGTGCGCGACCTTGGCCAGCAGGGTGTAACACTGCAGCAACCAGCGCTCGCCCTGGGGTTCGAGGATCTCGATACCCTGCAGGGCGCACTGTTCGGCAGCTTCGAGGTGGTGCCATTCCCAGAGAATCTGGCCGCGGATACGGTGCAGGAACTCCAGCATGGGATTGGCGGGCAGTCGTTGCGACTCGGCGTAGCTGAAGGCCCGTTCCTGAAGGTTGTAGGCTTGCTGCAGATGGCCGCGGGCGATCGCCAGCTCCGACTGCTGGATCAGGGTCCACAGTACCAGCTGCGACGAGTCCTGGGCCCGCGCCTGCTGTTCGGTGTCGCCCATGCGGCGCTGGGCTTCGTCGAGGTTGCCGCGCACGAAATGCGCCTCGCCAAGCACCGAAAGCGCCGTGGTCCGGGAGCGGCGCATCAGCTCCGGGTTGAGCGACAGTGCGGTCTCCGCGAGTGTGATGGCCTCGTCCGTGGCGCCGACATTCATCGCCATCTGAGCCCGAATGGCACTGAAATCCCCCTGCAGCGTCTGCCATTCGTCTTCGTTGTAGATCGGCTTGAGGGTTTCCTCGGCCCGCTGCAACCACGACTCGGCCTCCTCGAAATGGTGCTGGCTCTGGGCCACCCAGGCGCTGAGCAGCGTCAGCAGAGGCTGGCGATGGACGCTGGCGGGGCTCAGGCGCTGCAGGCACTGCTGCAACAGCGCCAGCTGGCCCTCGTCGAACAGTTGCCGCCCGTAGCGAAGCAGCAGTGCCAGCAGTCGCGATTCGTCGCGGGCGGCGAGGGCGTGGTGCAGGGCCCGTATCGGGGCGCCGAGATCGAGCCAGGCATCGCAGGCGCGCAGGTGTCGCTCGCTGGTTTCCCTGGGCGACTGACGCTGCAGCAGCAACTGCAGGCTGCGGGCAACCAGCGACTGATAGCGATACCAGCCCGGGGCATCGTCACAGGGGCGCAGGAAAAGCCCTTCGCGCTCGAGCTGCGCCAGCAGTGCGGGGGCATCGTCGTTGCCGCTGACCCGTGAAGCAAGGCCGCTGTCGAAACGTTCAAGTATGCCGGTGTCGAGCATGAAGCGGCGGGGCGTTTCGGGCAGCGGCGCCAGCACTTCCTCGGCGATATAGTCGAGCACGTGGGGCTGGCCATCCTTCAGTGCATCGATAAACGCATCCAGCAGCGCCGGCGTCTGGCCGTTGAGGCAGGCCAGCTGCAGCGCCGACGCCCAGCCCTCGGTCCGGCGGGCGAGCCGCTCCACCTGTTCCCGGCTCACTTCGAACGGCAGTTCGCGCTCGAGCAGCGCGGCGGTCTCGTCGCTGTCGAAAGCGAGCTCGCCGCTGTCGATTTCGATCAGCCGTCGCTGAACACGCAGCTGGGCAACACCGAATTGTGGCTGGCTGCGGCTGAGGACGGCGACATTCAGATAGGGCGGCAGATGGCGAAGCAGTAACCGGATGGCGGCGTCGATACGCGGGTCGTCGATATGATGATAATCGTCCAGCACCAGTAGCAGCGGCTCGTGTTGTTCAGGCAGAGCATTGAGCAGCTCGATCATCATTGCGCAGGCATCCGTCGCGACGGGCTCCGGCGCCGGCGTAAGGTCCAGGCGCTCGCGCATGCCGTCACCCAGGTAGCGCATGAAGGCCTCGGCCTGGTTGTCGGTTGCATCCAGGTTGTACCAGAGCGTGTCGAGTTCGCGGCGTTGGGACCAGCTGTTTATCAGCGTGGTTTTGCCGTACCCCGCGGGTGCGCGCACCAGCAGCAGGCGTCCCTCGAGCGGTTCCTGCAGGCGTTCCGCGAGGCGGGGGCGCTCCAGGCTGTCGTTCGGCAGCGGTGGGCAGCGCAGTTTGCGGGCAGTTTTCAATTGCACGGCGATGTCGGTGGTCATCGTCAGTCCCTTTTATTCTTATGAGAGGGCGGTCTTTCGAGGCGCCAACGGTAAACGGACCGGAGCGACGTCACCTGCGGTGCCGCGCCTGCCTTCGAATAGGATAAAAAAAACGGGCAGCCGGGGGAATCCGTCCGGCGCCCGCGTGAAAGACCCTGTGTCCGTGAACCTTAAAGTGCAACCAATAAGAGCCTGTGATCAGACCGGACCTGGGGTCACTCCGAGGAGAGTGAGGTAGCGGCACCGGGAAATCCCGGTGCCCGGAGGGCGCCGGAGCGCCCTTTGTTCAGGGTATCAGCTGACCGACGGTCACCACCTTGAGGGTATTGGTGCCCCCCTGGGCGTTGATGTAGTCGCCCTTGGTGATGATGACCCGGTCGCCGTCGCTGACGACGCCTCGCGACTTCAGTTCGTCGACGGCGCGCTGGTTGATCTCGTTCGGCGGGATTTCCTCGCTGTAGAACGGGATCGTCTGCACGCCGCGATACAGCGCCACGCGGTTCTGGGTGTCCTCGCGCCGCGACAGCGCGAAGATCGGCAGCGGGGAGCGGATGCGCGACATCCACAGCGGCGTCTTGCCCGACTCGGTCATGCAGATGATGGCCGTGACGCCCTGCAGGTGGTTGGCCGCGTACATCGCGCTGAGTGCGATGGTCTCGTCGATCTCGCCGAAGCTTTCATTGATGCGGTGCTTGGAACGATGGGTGATCGGGTGGCGTTCGGCACCCATGCAGACGCGTGACATCGCCTTGACGGTTTCGATCGGATAGTCACCGGCGGCGGTTTCCGCCGACAGCATCACGGCGTCGGTGTAGTCCATCACGGCGTTGGCGACATCGGAGACTTCGGCGCGGGTCGGCATCGGGCTCGAGATCATCGACTCCATCATCTGGGTCGCGGTGATCACCACCTTGTTGAGGCTGCGGGCACGGCTGATGATGTGCTTTTGCACCGCCACCAGTTCGGCATCGCCGATTTCCACGGCCAGGTCGCCGCGGGCCACCATCACGCCTTCGGAGGCGCGGATGATGCCGTCGAGCACTTCGTCGTCGGCGACGGTTTCGGCGCGCTCGATCTTGGCGATCAGTCCGGCCTTCGAGCCGGTCGCTTCCAGCAGTGCGCGGGCTTCGTCCATGTCGGCGGCGTCGCGCGGGAAGGAGACCGCGACGTAGTCGACGCCAATCGCGGCTGCCACCTTGATGTCCGCGCGGTCCTTGTCGGTCAGGGCCTTGGCGGAGAGGCCGCCGCCGAGACGGTTGATGCCCTTGTTGTTGGAAAGCGGGCCTGCGACCAGCACCTCGGTTTCGACGCGCTGCGCCTTGACTTCGGTGACCTTCAGTTCGACCCGGCCGTCGTCCAGCAACAGGATGTCGCCGGGGCGGGCATCACGGAACAGGGCTTCGTAGTCGAGCCCGACCTGGGTCTCGTCGCCGGCGTCTTTGTCCAGGCTGGCGTCGAGGGCAAAGGCCTGGCCCTGTTTCAGCAGCACCTTGTTGTCGCGAAAGCGAGAGATGCGGATCTTGGGCCCCTGCAGATCTCCGAGAATGGCGACGAAACGTCCGTGCTTGCGGCTCAGTTCGCGTACCAGTTCGGCCCGGGCGCGATGGTCTTCGGCCTCGCCATGGGAGAAATTGAGCCGTACGACGTCGGCACCTGCGAGGATGAGCTGCTCGAGCGTTTCGGGACTGCTGGTGGCGGGTCCCAGGGTGGCGACGATCTTGGTTCGGCGTAGCATTAATAGCGCTCCTTCGGCCTTGGTATTCGGAATGGCGCCGGCTCAGGCCGGCGCGTTGATCAGGGCCAGGGTGTTGTCGAGCATTCGGTTGGAAAAGCCCCACTCGTTGTCGTACCAGGCCATGACCTTGACCAGGCGGCCCGAAACTTTGGTCTGGGTGGCGTCGAAGCTGGACGACAACGCGCAGTGGTTGAAATCGACTGACACCAGTGGCAACTCATTGTAACCCAGTACCGATGACGATTTGGCGGCAGCCTCGAGCAATGCGTTGACTTCCGTCACGCTGGTCTCGCGCTCGGCGATGAAAGACAGGTCGACCAGCGAAACGTTGATGGTCGGGACGCGCACTGCCATGCCGTCGAACTTGCCGGCCAGCTCCGGCAGCACCAGGCCCACCGCGGCTGCGGCGCCGGTCTTGGTGGGAATCATCGACTGGGTGGCCGAGCGGGCGCGGTAGAGGTCGCTGTGGTAGACATCCGACAGATTCTGGTCGTTGGTATAGGCGTGGATGGTGGTCATCAGCCCGCTTTCGATGCCGATCTCGCGCTGCAGCACCTGGGCCACCGGCGCCAGACAGTTGGTGGTGCAGGAAGCGTTGGAAATGATCTGGTGCCTCTGTCGCAGGCTGCTATCGTTAACCCCATAGACCACGGTGGCGTCGACCTCCTTGCCGGGGGCCGAAATGATCACCTTGCGGGCGCCCGCCTGAAGGTGGGCCGCCGCTTTGTCGCGGCTGGTGAACAGTCCGGTGCATTCGTACACGACGTCGACGCCGAGGGTTTTCCAGGGCAGTTCCGACGGGTCGCGCAGCGAGGTCGTCAGGATGCGGTCACCGTTTACGCTGATGGATTCGCCATCGTGCTCGACGACGCCCGCGAATCGTCCGTGGACGCTGTCGTACTGGAACAGATGGGCATTGATGGCGGCGTCGCCGAGGTCGTTGATGGCGACGACCTGGATGTGGTCACGGTAAGCGTTTTCATAAAGTGCCCGCAGCACGTTGCGGCCGATGCGTCCAAAACCGTTGATGGCAACCCGAATGGTCATGTTGTACCTCGCTCTCTGTAGATCGTCGTTTTGAATTATTTTTTGTAAAACTTACGAGAAAAATGTAAAAAAGGCAAACAATGTTTTTATAAATTGGTAAACTTACAAAAAATAAACACAGGGCGTTCATCTATTGCGTAACCGGGGAAGGGCTCCGGGCGCTGAATGATGGACGGCCGGGAACCAGCATCAGGAGTTGCCATGCACCCCACCGTCGAACAAGTTACCCAGCGCATCATCGACCGCAGCCGGAGCAGCCGCGGCGACTATCTGCAGCGTATGAAAGCGGCCGAAGAGAAGGGCGTGCATCGCAGCCGGCTCTCGTGCGGCAACCTGGCACACGGCTTCGCCGCCTGCGGCCAGGGCGACAAGCAGGCGTTGAAACTGACCAACGCCGTCAATGTCGGTATGGTGACCGCCTACAACGACATGCTGTCCGCGCACCAGCCTTACGAGCATTATCCGGAGCAGGTGCGAGAAGCGGTGCGCGAACTCGGATCTGTGGCCCAGGTCGCCGGTGGCGTGCCGGCGATGTGCGACGGCGTGACCCAGGGCCAGCCCGGTATGGAGCTGAGCCTGTTCAGCCGCGACGTCATCGCGATGTCGACGGCGGTGGCGCTGTCGCACAATATGTTCGATGCGGCGCTTTATCTCGGCGTCTGCGACAAGATAGTGCCGGGTCTGCTGATGGGGGCGCTGAGCTTCGGTCATCTGCCCACCGTTTTCGTGCCGGCAGGACCCATGCCCAGCGGTCTGCCCAACAAGGAGAAGGCACGCATCCGGCAGCTGTACGCCGAAGGCAAGGTCGGGCGCGATGCGCTGCTCGAGTGCGAATCGAGCTCCTATCACAGCGCCGGCACCTGCACCTTCTATGGCACCGCCAATACCAACCAGCTGGTGGTAGAACTCATGGGGCTGCACCTGCCCGGCAGCTCCTTCGTCAACCCCGGTACGCCACTGCGCGAAGCCCTGACCCGCGAGTCGGCGCAGCGCGCGGTGCGTAATACCGCCCAGAACGGCCGTTTCACGCCGCTCTACGAAGTCGTCGACGAGAAAGCGATCGTCAACGGCCTGGTGGCGCTGCTGGCCACCGGCGGCTCGACCAACCACACCATGCATCTGGTGGCGGTGGCGCGTGCGGCCGGTATCGTCATCAACTGGGACGACTTCTCCGACCTGTCCGCAGTGGTGCCGCTGCTGGCGCGCATCTACCCCAACGGCGAAGCGGACATCAACCACTTCCAGGCCGCCGGCGGCACCGCCTTCCTGGTGCGCGAGCTGCTGGCCGCAGGGCTGCTGCACGAGGACGTCGCGACCATTATGGGCCGCGGGCTGTCGCACTACACCCGTGAGCCTTTCCTCGACGGCAAGCAGCTGGTGTGGCGCGAAGGCCCCGAAACCTCGCTCGACGAAGCCGTGCTGCGCCCGGTGGCCGAGCCGTTCAGCCAGGATGGCGGTCTCAAGGTGCTCGGCGGCAACCTCGGTCGCGGTGTGGTCAAGATCTCGGCGGTGGCGCCGGAACACCGGCTGGTGGAGGCGCCGGCGATCGTGTTCGACGATCAGGATCAGCTGGCCGAGGCCTTCAAACGCGGCGAGCTCGAGCGTGACTTCGTTGCCGTCGTCCGTTTCCAGGGGCCCGGCGCCATCGGCATGCCGGAGCTTCACAAGCTCACCCCGTACCTGGGAACATTGCAGGATCGAGGGTTCAAGGTCGCGCTGGTCACCGACGGCCGCATGTCCGGCGCCTCCGGCAAGGTGCCGGCGGCGATTCATGTCTGGCCCGAAGCCAGCAAGGGTGGCGCGCTGGCGCGGGTGCGGGACGGGGACATCATTCGTCTCGACGCCGGCGCCGGCCGGCTCGAGGTGCTGGTGGACGAAGCGCAGTTCGCGGCGCGCAGCGACGCCTGCGGCGACGAGGTGCTGCGTCACCAGGCCGGTATGGGGCGTGAGCTGTTCGCTCCGTTGCGTGGCCAGGTAAACTGCGCCGAAGAGGGCGCCAGCATCTTCTTCGCCACGGAGAGCTGAACATGAGTGAATACGCGCTGGTGGGTGACATCGGCGGCACCAACGCCCGTCTGGCGCTGGTGAAGCCAGGATCGGTTGCGCTGGAAGCGGTGCGTACGCTGGCCTGCGCCGACTACGAGAACCTCGACGATGCCTGCTTTGCCTATCTGGCAGAGGTGGGTATCGCCGGTGTCGATCGCGCCTGTCTGGCGTTCGCCTGCCCGGTGCAGGGCGAACGGCTGCGCATGACCAACAATCACTGGGCCTTTCACCGCGGCGAGATGCAGCGACGCCTGGGATTGAGCGAGCTGCGACTGCTCAACGACTTTACCGCGATGGCGCTGGGTATGCTGCATATCGAGCCCTCGGACCTGCTTGAACTGGGAGGCGGTTCGGTGCTCGAGGGCAACCCCAAACTGGTGATCGGTCCCGGGACCGGACTCGGCGTCTCGGCACTGGTGCCGGCGGGGGATGAGTGGGTGCCACTGGCGACCGAAGGCGGTCATGTCGGATTCGCGCCGACCGACGAAGCCGAAGTGGCAATCTGGCGGCACCTGAAAGAACGCTACGGGCGGGTGTCGGTCGAGCGCATTCTCTGCGGCCAGGGGCTGGTCAATCTCTACCAGGCGCTTGCAGCCTATCATTCGCAGCCGGCGCCCCTGTCTCAGCCGCCGGAGATTACGGCGGCCGCGCAGGCGGGTGATACACTGGCAGAGGAAACCCTGAGCCGTTTCTGTCGAATCCTCGGCGAGCAGGCCGGCGATGCGGTGCTGACCCTGGGCGCACGGGGCGGTGTCTATCTGTGCGGCGGCATCCTGCCCCGCATCCGCGACTGCCTGATGGCGAGCGATTTTCGCCGGGGCTTCGAGGCCAAGGGCCGTTTCGCCGACTACATGAAGCAGGTGCCGGTGTGGCTCTGCACCGCCGAAATGCCGGGGTTGCTCGGAGCGGCGGCGGGACTCAACAATTCGCTGGCAGGGCGGTGACCGGATGAGACAGCAAATAGAGGCGTTATTCAGCGCCTTGCCGGATGGCATACACGAACAGCAGCTTCAGAACTTCGAGCTGTTGCTGATCAAGGGGAGCTGGGGCGAGCTGGCGCTCGCGCGCCAGGGTGCCCAGGTGCTGCATTTTCGCCCTGCCGGCGAGGCGCCGCTGCTGTGGATCAGCGACTGCGCCAAGGCGCCCCCGGCGCCGATCAGGGGCGGGGTGCCGCTGTGCTGGCCCTGGTTCGGCGATCACCCGTCGCAAGCCGGGCAACCTGCGCACGGAGTCGCCCGCACCGCCCGCTGGGACTGGAGACTGCAGAATGCCGGTGCTGACGGCGTGCAGTTGCGCGCTGAGCCGACGCGAAATCTCTGGTCCGGGCTCGAGGTCGGCCTCGAGGTTAGGGTGCGCGGGTCTGCGATCGAGCTGTTGCTGGAAAGCCGCAATGTCGCACAGCAGCCCGTCGAGCTGACCCAGGCGCTGCATTCCTATCTGGCGGTTGCCGACGTTGGCAGGATCGAGATCTTGGGGCTGCGCGACTGCGATTACCTCGACAAGCTGCGTGACGGTCGCAGGGCCAGCCAGGACGGCGAGCTGCGGGTCGAGTCGGCGCTGGATCGGGTGTATCGTCATACGGGTGTCACCGAAGTGCTGGATCCTGTGCTGCAGCGCCGCCTGCGGGTGGCAAAGTCGGGCAGCGGGTCTACAGTGGTCTGGAACCCCGGCGTCGGGGCCGCCGGTCTCAGCGATGTGGGGATGGATCAGCAGCCGCGTTTCGTTTGCGTCGAGGCAGCCAACACCGGGCTCGATCCGGTGCGGTTGGCGCCCGGCGAAAGCCGGCGGATCGGCACGGTACTGTCGGTCGGGCCGCTGGCCTGAGAGACGCCCTGTCGGCATGCCCGGGCGGGAAGCGATCACAGGGCCCTGACCAGGACCCGAATATAACAAAGGCGACGGCGCCGGGCGGCGACCGCTCGCCGAACCGGGAGCGAATGGAACTATGTTGGTAAGTCACGGAGTTGTCGATACGCCGCTGGTGCTTGGCATGATGCGTCTGTGTGAGCAGAAGCAGCTGTGCCAGCCTGCGGCGCTGGCTGACTGGATCGGGCGGCGTCTCGAGCAGGGGCTCAGCTGGTTCGACCATGCGGATATCTACGGTGATGGCCGTTGTGAGGAGCTGTTCGGCGCTGCCCTCGCCAGTCGGCCCGAGCTGCGGTCGAAGGTGCGGTTGATCGGCAAGTCCGATATCGTCAAACCGCAGCCGGGTGCTGCCGGGGTGTCGCATTACGATACCTCGGCGGAGCACCTGGTCGCCGCCGTCGACGGCACCCTGGGGCGGCTGGGCGTGGAGCGCCTGGACCTTTTCCTGCTGCACCGGCCGGATCCGCTGATGGATCCGGAAGCGACGGCACGCGTGCTCGAGCGGCTGCTGCACAGCGGCAAGGTGGCTCAGTTAGGGGTGTCCAACTTCCTGCCCGAGCAGTGGCGCCTGTTGCAGCAGGCGCTGGGTGCGCGCCTTTGCTGCAACCAGATCGAGTTGTCGCTGCGCGCCAGTCAGCCGCTGTTCAACGGAATTTCCGAGGCGCAGCAGCGCGACGGTCTGCAGTTGCTGGCCTGGTCGCCGCTGGCCGGCGGACGGCTGGAGGAGGAGCGTCTTGGCGAGCGCCTGGCGGAACTTTCGGCGCAGGCCGGCTGCGGTGCGGTCGGACTGGCGATGGCCTGGTTACGGCGTATTCCGGGACAGCCGGTGCCGGTGCTTGGCAGTTTCAGCGAAGAGCGGATCGCCGACGCCCTGGCTGGCTGTGAGCTGGACATGTCCCGGCAGGACTGGTTCGCGCTGCTGGAAGCGGGGCGCGGGCACCGTGTGGCCTGACGCGCAGGCCGGTTCAGGCCGAGACGCCTGAAGATGCTGTCGGGGCCGGTTTCGGCCTGCTTCGGCGGCGGCGCATTTTCTTGAGTGGCCCCCAGGGGCCTTTATCGTCACTCACCACTCACCACTCACCACTCACCACTCACCACTCACCACTCACCACTCACCACTCACGCCTCGCAATCATTTCTTCGCCAAGACCCCGGTGTGCAGAACAACCTGTCCAAATGGTTAAGTTTTTCCGGCGGCCGCCGATACAGCACGCTCAGGAAATTCCGATAACAACCTGAGGATTGAGAGTGCTGAGCAAACTGTCCATTCGCAACCGCTTGATCTTTCTGGTCAGCCTGTTGCTGCTGCTGGCGATGTCGGCGACCACCGTGCTGACTATCCAACTGGAAAATGCGCGTATTACCGAGCGGCTGCTGAGCCACGAGCTTCCGGCGCGTCTGCAGGCGATTCGCAGCGACATCCTCGCCGATATCAAACCGGCCATCGCGAACTCGCGACAGCTTGCCACCAGCCCGTTCGTGATCGACTGGATCGAAAACGGCGAGGCGCCGGGGCAGGTAAAAACGCTGATGCTGCAGCAATTGCGGACGATGGGGCAGCGGTTTGGCGCCGATACCGTGTTCCTGCGTACCGCCGGTCTTAACAGTGCCTATGACGAGGAGGGGCAGAAGACCTCTTTCGATCGTCATGATCCGGGCTTTCAGTGGTTCTTCGAAATGCTGGATGGCAATGTCGACGAAGCCCTGGTGTTCGATGTCGACAATACCGGCGTGGCGCGCTTCTTCGTCGACATCGCCGTGCGCGGCGCGGACGGCGCCTACCTGGGTGTCGCGGGGATGGGGATCAACGTCAGCGCGCTGGCCGAGCGAATTCGCGAATACCGTCTGGAGCAGACCGGCTATGTCTATCTTGCCGACAGCGCCGGGCGGATTCAGGTACATCCGCACCTGGCGCCCGGCGCAGCCCGGCTCGAAGAGCACGGGAGTGCCGGCGGGCTGCCGTCCGTCGACGGCGTGCGGACAAGCCGTATCATGAAGGACGGCGAACCCTGGATGGCTGCCTCGATCAGGGTGCCCGGGGTCGACTGGCATCTGGTTGCCGAAGTGCCGGAGAGCGAAGCGCTGGCGGCGGTGCATGACAGCACGCTGGTGTCCATTGGAATCGCCATTGCGGCGATACTGGCGGGTCTTGTGCTGACGGTGCTGGTCGCCGGTTCGATTGCCGGTCCCGTGGCGGCGGTGGCCGACCGGCTGGAGGCTGTCGCCGCGGGTGGCGGCGATCTTTCGATACGCATCCCCGTGCAAGGCAGTGACGAGGTGGCCCGACTGGCGCAGGGGTTCAATCGCTTTGTAACCCAGCTACAGACAATGATCGGCGAGATCGCCGATACTTCCGGCGCCCAGACACGAACCGCCGACCAGCTGCGCCGGACGGCTGACGACGGCTCCCGCGCATCGGCGGGCGTGCGCGACGAAACGACCCAGGTGGCAGCGGCGATCACCGAGATGGGGGCGACGGTGCAGGAGATTGCGGCCAGCGCCGCCAACGCGGCACGGATGGCGCAGCAAGCGGCGGACCGGGCCGGGGAAGGGCGTACCGAGGTCGAGCGCAATATTCACGCGATCGAGCAGCTATCGGGGCAGATGGGCGAGGCGGCTCAGGTGATCGGCGCGGTGGCCGACCACTCGGGCCGGATCGGAGGTATTCTCGATGTGATTCGCGGTATTTCCGAGCAGACCAATCTGCTGGCGCTCAATGCCGCCATCGAAGCGGCGCGGGCCGGTGATGCAGGGCGTGGATTTGCGGTGGTCGCCGACGAAGTGCGCAGCCTGGCTCAGCGAACCGCCCAGAGCACCGAAGAGATCCGGCAGATGATCGACCAGCTGCAGAGCGAGACCGGCAGTGCGGTGTCGGCGATGGGGATCGGACGCGAGCTCAGTGACAGCTCGGTGCAGGCGGTGCGCCGGCTCGGTGAAGTGTTCGGCGACATTGCGCTCAAGGTGGAGGATATTTCCGATATGAACCTTCAGGTGGCCGCGGCGACAGAGGAGCAGGCGTCGGTGGTTGGCGATATCGGCCGCAACGTCGAGAGCATCAACCTGGCATCCCAGGTCTCGTCCGAGGCCGCGGCGAGCTCGGCTCAGGCGGCACAGAGCCTGCACCGCCTGACCGGAACCCTGGAGGGCCTGGTGCAGCGGTTCAGGTACTGAGCGGGTGACGTGAGGTCTCAGTCGCCTGCCTCCCCGGAATCTCCGGTGCGCTCACGGATATACGCCTCGTAGTCCGGTACCCGGTACGGGTGGGCGCTGTCCATCAGCGGCGAACTTATGAGGAAGTCCGCCGAGCTGCGGTTGCAGGCGACCGGCACGTTCCACACCGCGGCGACGCGCAGCAGTGCCTTGACGTCCGGGTCATGCGGCATCGGCTCGAAGGGATCCCAGAAGAAGATCACCACGTCGATGCTTTGATCGGACAGCATCGAGCCGATTTGCTGATCGCCGCCGAGCGGACCGCTGATCAGTTTGTCGATTTCGATGCCGAGGTTGCGCTCGAGCAGGTGGCCGGTGGTGCCGGTGGCGACCAGGCGGTGCCGGCGCAGTCGCTCGAGATTCTGCTGCGCCCAGTCACCGAGTTCCTGTTTCATGTTGTCGTGGGCGATCAGCGCGATGCGCTTGCGCCCTGGCATGGTGATCAGTTTCTGCTGCATGGAAACCTCAATTCGCGGCCTCGGCCAATTTGCGGCGGCGGGCTTTGAAGTACTGGATCAGGTTGCGGGTCGAGCCATCGTGGCCATCCGACAGCTCGTCGCCGGTGAGTTCCGGCAGAATCTGCCTGGCCAGTGTTTTGCCCAGCTCCACGCCCCACTGGTCGAAGGAACAGATATCCCAGATAACGCCCTGAACGAAGATTTTGTGCTCGTAGAGCGCTATCAGTGCGCCCAGGGTGCGGGGGTCGAGCCGCTCCAGCAGCAGGGCGTTGGTGGGTCGGTCGCCCTTGTGCACCTTGTGCGGCACCAGCTTGTCGATCATCTCGGGTTGCAGCCCGCGCCCTTCGAGGTCACGGCGCACCTCTTCCTCGCTGATGCCGTTCATCAGCGCCTCGGTCTGGGCGAAGAAGTTGGCCATCAGGTTCTCGTGGTGGCCCCGGACCGGGGTGCTGCTTTCGATCGAGCCGATGAAGTCCGCCGGCACCACGGTGTTGCTCTGGTGCAGATACTGGTAGAACGCGTGCTGGCCGTCTATGCCCAGCGCTCCCCAGATGATGGAGCCCGTGGCGTAGGGCACCGGCTCGCCGTGGCGGTTGACCGACTTGCCGTTACTCTCCATCTCCGCCTGTTGCAGGTAAGCGGCGAAGCGAGCCAGTGGCCAGTCATAGGGCAGGATGGCGTGGGATGGCCGCCCGAGGAAGTTGTTGTTCCAGATACCCATCAGCGCCAGCAGCACAGGCGCGTTTTTTTCCAGCGGCTGGTCGCGGAAGTGGATGTCCATCTCGTGGGCGCCGGTGAGGAGTTCCTCGAACTGGCGAAACCCCAGGTACAGAGCGATCGGCAGGCCGATGGCGGACCACAGCGAGAAGCGGCCGCCGACCCAGTCCCACATCTGGAAACTGTTTTCGCGGCGGATGCCGAAGGCCTTGATGGCGTCGGTGTTGCTGGATACCGCGACGAAATGCTTGGCGACGGCGCGTTCGTCGAAGGCCGACGACATCAGCCAGTTTCGCGCCGTCTGGGCGTTGGTCATGGTTTCGCTGGTGGTGAACGTCTTGGACGCCACCACGAACAGCACCCGTTCGGGATTGAGCGGACGCAGAACGTTGGCGATCTCGACGCCATCGACGTTGGAGACGAAGTGCACCTTGATGCGATCGTCGGCGTAGGGCTTCAGCGCCTGGGTCACCATTCGCGGACCGAGGTCGGAGCCGCCGATGCCGATATTGACCACGTCGGTGATGCGTTTGCCCGAATAGCCGCGCCACTGTCCCTTGCGTACCGCGTTGACGAAGCTCTTCATACGCGTAAGTTCGCGGTTGACCGCGTCCATCACGTTTTCGCCGTCGAGGTAAACCGGGGTGTTGGTGCGATTGCGCAGTGCGGTGTGCAGAACCGCGCGGGATTCGGTGGAATTGATGCGGTCGCCATGGAACATCCGTTCGCGCCAGTTCTCGATGCCGGCCGCCCTGGCCAGCTTCAGCAGCCCTTGCAGCGTTTCGTCGGTCACCGGGTTTTTCGAGTAGTCGAGCAGGATGTTCTGCACCTGCAGCGAGTACTTTTCGAAGCGATTCGGGTCCTGCGCGAAAAGGTCGCGAAGGTGGACATCCCGGATCTGCTCGGCGTGCTGCTGCAGAAATTGCCAGGCATCGGAATCGGAGATGTGGGGCATGACGCGCTCCTTGTTGTTGTAATGGCTGTTACGGAGTTTATTGTTGTTAATTTACGTAACTATTACAAATATTTCAGGGCTCGTTAACCTTGATTTGTAAATTTATTTCATAAGGCCGGGTGTCGACACCCGGCGCAGGTCGCATTATCGCAAAAGCGATCAGTACGGTAAGAGTATGGTGGTGATGCCGAGCACTGCAAAGAGCGCGCAGGCGCTGCGTCTGGCCCAGACGAGCGGCAGGCGCTGCATTAGCCAGCGTCCGGCATACACGACGGGCACGTTGGCGGCCAGCATGCCCAGGGTCGTGCCGATCACAACCCAGGTGGTTGCGTCGAAGCGCGCAGCCAGCACGACGGTGGCGACCTGGGTCTTGTCGCCGATCTCGGCGATGAAGAACAGGATGCAGGTGGCGACGAAGGCGCCATAGCGCAGCACGCCGGTCTCGTCGTCGTCTTCCTTGTCGGGAATCAGCACCCAGAGGGCGACGGCAATGAAACTCAGGCCGACGATCCAGGGCAGCCAGTGTGGCGGCAGCCATTCACCGATCCAGGCGCCCAACCAGGCGGACAGGGCATGGTTTAACAGGGTCGCAACCAGGATACCGGCGATGATGGGCAGGCGGTGCACGAAGCGGGCGGCCAGAAACAGCGACAGCAACTGGGTCTTGTCGCCGATTTCGGCGATGGCGACAGCGAAGGTGGAGGACAGCAGGGCTTCCATGGTCGATATAATCCTCGGCGGGCTGATTCAGACGAACCAAGACACAGCAGACCGGCCCGCCAGGAGCAGTCTGTCGTGTCTCAGGTCTCATCAATCCCACAGGACGCGACTGCCATAAGCATGAGGCTTAAGTCTGTTGACAGCCGCTCCGGTCGCCGCAGCGACCGGAAGATTACTCCCCCAAGAGCGAGGCGCATTCTATGTCAGGGACGCCGTGGTTACAAGCCGCGAGTTGCAACTACACTTATCGAAACGATGCGCCGAGGAGACGTTATGGCAAGGATTACCTACCTGGAACCCGACGGAAAGCGTCATGAACTGGACGTGCCCGATGGCTGGAGCGTCATGGAAGGGGCTATCAACAATGACATTGACGGTATCGTGGCGCAGTGTGGTGGTGAGTGCAGCTGCGCCACCTGTCACGTCTACGTGGTATCGGGCGAGGTTGGCGAACCTGCCGAGGATGAACAGGATATGCTGGAGCTGGTCGCGGCCGAGCGCAAACCCAGCAGTCGCCTGAGCTGCCAGCTCACCGTAGGGCCGGAGCTCGAGGGCCTTGTCGTGCAGATTCCCGATACCCAGTACTAAGAGCGCAGGCAGGACCGAGGTGATGGCGGAGCGGCGATACGATCTGATCGTGGTGGGCGCAGGGCAGGCTGCAGCGCAGTTGCTTCAGGCGTTGCATCGCCTTGGCTGGCGCGGCTCCATTCTGTTGCTCGGGGAGGAGCCGGAATTGCCCTATCAGCGCCCGCCGCTGTCGAAGGAGTTCCTGCAGGGCGACTACGACGAGAAGCGGCTGGGTGTTCGGCCGCAGAGTTTTTACGACCGGGCCGGTGTGCGCTTCCTGGCCGGGATTCGGGCGGCGACGATCGACAGGAACGGGCATCGCGTGGTGGCGGAAAGCGGCGAGGCTTTCGTCTATGACAGGCTGGTACTGACCACCGGGGCGCGGGTACGGCGCTTGCAGGTGCCTGGCAGCGATCTGGACGGTGTCTGTTACCTGCACACCCTGGCCGATGCAAGGGCGTTGAAATCACGGTTTGAGCGCAGCCGCAGGCTGGCGGTGGTCGGAGGCGGTTTCATCGGACTCGAAGTGGCGGCGGTCGCGCGCGAGCGCGGCGTCGAGGTGCTGGTGCTGGAGGCGCAGGAGCGCCTGATGGCGCGGGCGCTGACACCGTCGATGTCGGATTATTTCGCTTCATTGCATCGACGACATGGGGTCGAGGTGCGTCTTGACTGCCAGCTCGAGCGGATCGACGGCAGCCAGGGCCGGGTATCGGCTCTGGTCACCAGCGGCAAAGAGACGCTGGCGGCGGATCTGGTGGTCGCGGGCATCGGCGTGCAGCCGAACCAGGAACTGGCGAGCGCCTGCGGCCTGGAGTGCGACAACGGCATCGCGGTGGACGAGTTCGGAAGTACCTCCGATAGCGATATCTTTGCCGCCGGCGACTGCGCCAGTCATCCCGATCGCAGGCTAGGCTGCAGGGTGCGGCTGGAATCGGTTCAGAACGCGACCGACCAGGCCGCGGCACTGGCAAAAGCACTGACCGGAGAGTCGTGTCCCTACGATGCTCTGCCCTGGTTCTGGTCGCATCAGTATGACGTGCGGCTGCAGATGGCGGGGCTTTCCCTCGGGCGGGACAGGGAAGTGCTGCGCGGTGATCCCGCCAAGGATCGTTTCTCGCTGTTTTCGTTTCGAAACGGGCGTCTGCTGGCCGTCGATTCGATCAATGCGCCGCGCGACCACAGCCTGGCGAGGCGGCTGTTGTCACGCGGTAACAGCCTTACGCCCGAGCAGGCGGCGGATGCGGAGTTTGCGCTCGAGAGGGCACTGGCCGAAGACTGAACTTAAAAGGAGGGCGATTGCTAACTGTTTGCAGCTTCCCTTGATCTGGATTCACGTTTTCCGTGGCCAGGTCCGCAATAATGCGCCAAGGACATGACGTTAAACAAAGGAGAGACACCATGTTGCCGGAAATCAAACACATTCTTTACGCCTCCGATCTCGGCGAGAATTCCAGACCCGCTTTTCGCATGGCGGTCAAACTGGCATCGGAGCACCATGCCAAGATTACCTTTCTTCACGTTATCGAGGCGATGAGCCCGTCGGCAGAGGCGGTGATCGAAACCTACTTCGAACCCAAGGTGCTGGAGGAAATGCGCCGCAGCGGCACCGAGCAGCTGAAAAGCCAGATGGTCGGTCGTATCGAAAGCTTCTGGACCGAGGAGTTGCCCGAAGGCGTCGAGTTTCCGCAGGGCAAGCCCGATGTGCGCGTCGAAAAGGGCAATGTCGAGGAGATGATTCTGAAGTCCGCCGGCGATATCGACGCCGACATCATTGTCATGGGTACCCGTACCCACTCGGCGCTGTCGAAGATGTTCCTCGGATCCAGTGCCCAGCGCGTGATGCAGCACAGTGACCGTCCGGTGTTGATAGTGCCGCTGCCGGCGGGTCACTGAAATTAGGGTTCTGCCAGCGGGGCTGGCGGTACGGCGGGCGTCGGCGTATGCTGGCGCCTATTTCTTTCTGGTCGGAACCCCGATGCTGAGTTATCGCCACGCCTATCATGCCGGCAACTATGCCGACGTTCTCAAGCACCTCGTACTCGCCCGGACACTGGAGTACATGATCCGCAAGGACAAGGGGTTGCTCTACCTCGATACCCACGCCGGAGCCGGCGGTTACCGCCTTGGTGATGCGATGGCGCAGAAAAAGGCGGAGTATCGCGATGGCATTGGGCGCCTCTGGGGGGATGGCAAGATCGAGGCGCTGGCGCCGCTGATGCAGGTGCTGGACGGGCTCAATCCCGACGGCAGGCTGGCGTACTATCCCGGCTCGCCTGTGATCGCCGCGCAGCTGCTGCGCCCGCAGGACCGCCTGCGGCTTTTCGAACTGCACCCGTCCGACCGTGAGCTGCTCGGGCGCAATTTCGCATCCGACCGGCGCGTGCGCGTCGAGGGCAGTGACGGCTTCGCCAGCCTCAAGGCGCTGTTGCCGCCACCCTCGCGGCGGGCGCTGGTCCTGATCGATCCGCCCTATGAGCAGAAGGAAGACTATCAGCGGGTGGTTCGCGCTGTGCTTGAGGGCTATAGGCGCTTTCCCGCAATGACCTGTCTGATCTGGTACCCGGTGGTGGCGCGCCCGCGCATCGACGAGATGGCGAGAGGTCTGTGCCGCGGGGGTATCCGCAACCTGTGGCAGACCGAGCTGGGGCTGGCGCCGGACAGCGATGGCTACGGTATGACCTCGAGCGGCCTGTTCATGATCAACCCGCCCTGGACCCTCGCCGAGCAGTTGCGCGAGGCACTGCCGGAACTGGTAGAGCGTCTGGCACCCGAGCAGGGGCGCTGGATGCTCGAGCAACTGGTCGGAGAGTAATGCCGGCTAGCTGCAGAGGTATCCGGCCGGGTAGCATGGGTTTGGCGATGCAATGGCAGATTTCTTAATGATTCCCGCGTGTTCACATGCTGGTGTACCCGCTCCAGCCAAAGCGTTTACGAGCTTTTGGAACTGTCACTGCCGACGAATGGCTGCGGCAGCGTCCAGTCCACCGCTTGCCGGCGCATCGGGCAGATGAACCTGAGGCTGTGAGCAACCAGCAGCAAGCCTTCCCGGTTCTTGTTGCCCTGGCCGTAGCGGGGGTCGCCCATGACCGGATGGCCGATCGAATCCAGGTGGCGTCGAATCTGGTGTGTACGGCCATGTTCGATACGAATCTCCAGCAGGCTGGTATTGCGCACCGGGTCGTATTCCAGCCGTTCGAAGCGGGTCGTCGCCGACTTGCCGTCCAGCGGCCTGTCGATGCAGCCCGACAACGGCGCCTCGCCGAGTACCACCGCCTGGTAGCCTTTTTCGATGGCGCCTTCCTGAAACAGGCGGGATAGCTGCGCCGCCATCTTGCGGTTGTGGGCGAGCAGCATCAGGCCGCGTGTCTCGCGGTCCAGCCTGTGTACCGGAAAGACTTCGCGCTTGTTCTCGAACGCCGTTTCGGCGATGCGGGGCAGCGACATATGGTCACCGAAGCGGGTTCCCTGAGACATCACGCCGGCGGTCTTGTACCAGAGGCTGTAGCCCATCCGGTCTTCGATGCAGTTGAGGCGGGGAGGCTTGAGCGCGAGCAGGGCCGGATCGTAGTACAGCTCGACCCGGTCACCCTTGCGCAGCGGACTGGTGGCACGTCGCAGCCGGCGCTCCTGACCGCCGCGTATCAGCCAGACGGCGCCGCGCACCATGGCATCCTTGAGTCGCTTCTTCGGCAGTCCGCTTTCCTGGGCGAGATAGTCCACCGCGCAGGCGACGGGCTGTTCGATCTCGCGCTTCAATTCGACCTTGCTGTTTTCAGTCATCGGCTTTTTCCGCCTGCAGAAGAAATTCGGTATTGCCATCGCCGCCCTTGATGGGGCTCGGGAAATAGTCCCGCACGCGCAGGCCGAGGGCTTCGCAACAGTCCCGGATATCGCGCTCAACCTGTGCGTACAGGCTTTCGTCGCGTACGATGCCGCCTTTGCCGATGCCGCCGGGTCCGACTTCGAACTGCGGCTTGACCAGGCTGACCAGAAGACCGCCCGGCCGGATCAGCGGCGCCAGGGACGGCAGTATCTTGGTCTGGGAAATGAACGACACGTCCATCACTGCCAGGTCGAAGCCCAGGTCGTCCCGGCAGTGGGCCAGCAGTTCCCCGGCAGGCAGTTCGCGGGCATTCATGCCTTCGTAGCAGAGTACGCGTGGGTCCTGACGCAGACGGGCGTCCAGCTGATCGTGGCCGACCTCGATACCGACAACCCGGGCGGCGCCGGCCTGCAGCAGGCAATCGGTAAAACCGCCGGTGGACTGGCCGACATCGATGGCGACGCGATCGCGTACCTCGATCCGGCAGCGCTCCAGCGCGCCCTGCAGCTTGAGTGCGCCGCGGGACACAAAGCGGTCCTGCGGGTCAGGCGTCACCTCGAGGGGCGTGTCCGCTGCCAGCTTGAGACCGGGCTTGGTGATGGCCTGCCAGGTAGCGCCGATACGGGCTTTTACCCGGCCGTCCTTTATGAGCCGCTGGGCGTGGGTGCGGGAGCTGGCGTCACCCCGGTCCACGAGAAGCATGTCGAGTCGTTGCATCGGCGTTTCCGCAAATTGAAACCGGGCGCCATTATAAGCGGATGACGGGGTTGCGGAAACGGAAGGTGAGTTTGGAGTGGACCTTAAACAGCATCGACGCTGTACGCCAAGGTGCCAAGCATTGACAGCGGCGCTGTCTGCCTCTGGCAACTGGTTACTGGTAACCTTCTTTTTCAGCTACACTGCTGAAAACATTATGGATCTTCGTCGATGAAAGGATACGGATGGATAGCGGCGTCGCTGCTGGGCGCCCTCGGTTGGATGCCGTTTCAGGCCCAGGCGGTCAGCGAGCAGAGCATTCGCGATTGCCAGCGGAACATGAATCCTCTGGTGGTCAGTCAGTGTATCGCCAGGCTCAAGTCGCAATCGTACCGGCTCGAAGAGATAGAGTGTCGCAAGGATCTCGAGTGCTGGGGCGAGCGATTCAGCGAGCGAGCCCAGCGCAACTGCGCCGTCGGGTTCGCCCGGGCAGCGCAGTGGGATCCGCGCTGGTGGTCGTACTGGGACGAGGATGAGCTTACCCATGTGCGCTGGCGTTCCCGCCGTGACGGCATACTGGAATATTATCTCGACAATGCCGGCGTGCGGCTGATGTGCGCCTTCGATCCCGAGCTGCCGCAGCGGGTAAAGGTGCAGTACGGCCCCGCGGTCGGAGACGCGGGGGTAGAGCTTTAAAAAAAAGGGCCGGCGAATTTGCCGGCCCTTTTCATCGGTACCGCTTAGAGGTCCTTGTTGTTGGCAAAGAACTCGCGGGTGATCTGGAATACCACGGGGCTCAGCAGCGCCAGGGCGATCAGGTTGGGGATCGCCATGAAGGCGTTGAGAGTGTCGGCGAGAAGCCAGATGAAGTCGAGGCTCAGGACAGCACCGGCCGGAATGGCCAGGATCCAGAGTATACGGTAGGGCGCGATGGCCTTGACCCCGAAAATGTACTCGACGCAGCGCTCGCCGTAGAAAGACCAGCCGATGATGGTGGTGAAGGCGAAAATGGCCAGTGCAATGGCGACCAGGTAGTTGCCAACGCCGGGCAGTGCTTCGGCAAAGGCCGCGGATGTCAGAGCCGCACCGGATTCACCGCTGGTCCAGGTGCCGGAGGTGACGATTACGAGGCCGGTGATGGTGCAGATCATGATGGTGTCGATGAAGGTTCCGAGCATCGCCACCAGACCCTGACGCACCGGGCTCTTGTTCTGCGCCGCGGCATGCGCGATCGGCGCGGAGCCCAGGCCCGCTTCGTTGGAGAAGATGCCGCGGGCGACACCGAAGCGGATCGCAGCCCAGACCGCAGCACCGGCGAAACCACCCTCGGCGGCAATCGGGCTGAAGGCATGGGTGAAGATCAGGTTGAAGGCGTGTGGGATCTGATCGGCGTTGATCGCCAGGACCACCAGGCCCGCAGCGATATAGGAGACCGCCATGACCGGTACCAGGGCGCCGGCGACGTGGCCGATACGGCGAATACCGCCGATCAGGACGGCGCCTACCAGCACCATGGCGATAACGCCGCTGATCCAGGTCGGCAGGCCGAAGTTGGACTCCATGACGCTGGCGATGGAGTTGGACTGCACCGTATTGCCGATGCCGAAGCCGGCGCAGGCGCCGAAGATCGCGAAGGCCATGCCGAGCCAGCCCCATTTACGGCCGAGTCCGTTCTTGATGTAGTACATCGGTCCGCCGACGTGGTTGCCTTCTTCGTCGACTTCACGGTATTTGACCGCCAGTACGGCTTCGGAATACTTGGTGGCCATGCCCACCAGTGCGGTGATCCACATCCAGAACAGGGCCCCGGGGCCGCCGAGGAAAACGGCGGTGGCGACACCGGCAATGTTGCCGGTACCCACGGTGGCCGAAAGGGCCGTCATCAGGGCCTGGAAGGGGGAGATTTCCCCGGCGGACTCTTCATCGCTGGCGGCCTTGCGGCCCCGCCACAGCAACTTGAAACCGGTACCGAGCCTCAGAATTGGCATCAGGCGCAGTCCCAGGGACAGGAACAGCCCGACACCCAGTATCAGGACCAGCATCATTGGGCCCCAGACGATACCGTTTATCGCACCGATGATTGACGTGATCGACTCCATTATGCGGAAACCTCCAGCTTGTTATTGTTTTCATGCGGTTCCGGATGGGGAACCGATGAGTGTGCATCCCCCGGCGATCAGCGAGGGGGGACAACCCCCGACCATCCCCGTCGCGGTTGCGCGTCGGGCCGGCCGATCAGTATCTGTTTCCTGTGAGAAACCAGGTCTATTTTAGTGATAGTTTGTTTCCTTTAAAGCAATTTCTGCTCTTTTGAGAAATTTTTCAAACTCTACGTCCGGAACCAGTCGTCCGCCGGTGCTCCAGACGATGTGGGTGACCCTTCCGAGATGGCCTTGCAGGGCTGGGCTGCCGCGCTGTTCAGCTATTTCATGCATTAGGCGTGCCGGCCCCTGGATACCCGCGGCCGCGGAGGGCTCGACCGCGATGTTCTCGGCCCGGTGGAGACGGTAAAGGTCACGGAACAGGCTTTCGTCGCTGACGGTGAAGACGCCATCCACGTCAGCGCGGACCCGTTCGCAGACCCATTCCGAGGCACGGCCGACTGCCAGGCCGTCCGCTTCGGTGCGGCAGTCGAGGCCGATGTCGTAAACCGAGGGGATCGCCGGGTCGAGCAGACCCAGCAGTACCGAGGGCGCTGCGACGGGCTCGGCAAAGTAGCAGTGCACGGCATCGCCGAAGAGGCGGCGCAGGCCGTAACAGATGCCACCGGGTGCGCCGCCAACACCGCAGGGTATATAGACCAGCAGCGGGTGATCGGCGTCGACGCGGATACCGGCTTCGTCGAGCTGGCGCTTCAGCCGCAGCGCGGCCACGGCGTAGCCGAAGAACAGGCGCGGGCTGTTCTCGTCGTCGACGAAGTAGCCGAGTGGGTCGGCAGCGGTTGCAGCCCGCCCTGAGGCGACCGCAGCACTGTAGTCGCTTTCGTGCTCGATCACTTCGACACCGCGATCGCGCAGGCGCTTTTTCTTCCACGCCTTGGCGTCGCTCGACATGTGTACCTGGGTCCGGAACCCGAGGGCCGCGCCGATCATGCCGATGCTGAGCCCCAGGTTGCCGGTGCTCGCGACCACCAGGCTGTGCTTGCCGAACAGGCGGCGCGCCTCGTCCGAGGCCAGGCGGCGGTAGTCGTCGGCGATATCGCGCAGCAGGCCCGCGGACAGCGCCAGCTGTTCGGCATGGCAGAGCACCTCGTGAAAACCGCCCCGGGCCTTGACCGAGCCGGCAATCGGCAGGGCATGGTCCGCTTTCAGCAACAGGCGCCCGGTAATGCCCATTTGCTGCCTGAGCGTTGGCAGCTCAAGCAGAGGCGACTCGATCAGGCCGCCTTCGGAAGCGAGTTCCGGAAACAGTTCGGCGAGAAGCGGGGCGCAACGCTCGAGGCGCGCGCAGGCCGCAACGAGTTCGGCATCCTCTGCCGGCTGGCAGGGCGCGCATGCCGGGTTATGCCAGAACAGGGGGCTGGCCTCTGAAAGCTGTTGTTTCACTGAGTTCCCGTTCGCTGTTGCCATCCCCAAACCCTTCTTTTTGATGGGGCGGTATTCTGGATTCGGTGTCCGCAGGCCACAATGCATTCTTTTTATAGTTGACTATAGACCGGCTAAAGTGATCGCTGGCGAAATCCCTTAAAAATAGTTGTTGTGCTTCGCAAAGAGCCCCGGGTTTGCTTTACTTGCACCAAACCCAGGCGGAAATGAAAATGATCAACGCCCAGATCCTCGCTGCGCTGCGCACCTTCGAGGCAGCCGCCGGCGAGCTCAGCTTTACCCGTGCCGCGGCGCGCCTTAGCGTGACCACGGGGGCGGTCAGTCAGCAGATCAAGCACCTCGAGGACCAACTGGGGTTTCGGCTCTTCGACCGGTTGCCGCGGGGGCTGCGGCTGACGGCGGAGGGTCAGCAGCTTTTTGCCGTGGTGCACCGTTGCCTGCTGGACCTCGACAGCTGCGTACAACGCCTGCAGCATCAATTGCTGGAGGGGCAGATCCGCTTCCGCTCGACGCCGTCGCTGCTGTTCAAGTGGCTGGTACCTCGGTTGCACCGCTTCCACGCCCGCTTTCCCGATATCCATGTCGAGACCTTTGCAGAAGAATCTCTGCTCAAAACCGAGCCGCAGGCGTACGACCTGGCCATCGATTACAGCTTTGGCGAATACCGCGGTCTCGAGTCCGAGCTCTTGCTCGCGGAAACGCTGTTTCCCGTTGTCAGTCCCGACTACGCCGGCGGCCGGGACTGGCGCGATCCATCGAGCTGGCGCGACGCGACGCTGTTGCACGATTCCAGACCCTGGCGCGACGCGGCCCGGGACGCCGAGTGGCGCTACTATCTGGATCAGGCGGGGCTGACGACGGTGGACAGCGCGCGAGGCCACTATTTCAACCGCGCAGACCTGGCGATCGAAGCGGCGGCGGCGGGTCTCGGCGTGGCGCTGGCCCGTGGCAGCCTGATCGACAACGATCTGGAGTCCGGGCGGCTGGTGGCGCCGTTGCCGGCCGTTGATTCCTGCTGCGCCTATTATCTTGTGCACCGGGCCGGGGTGCTCGAGGATGCGCGCATTCGCGTGTTCTATGACTGGCTGCGCGGGTTGCCGGACAGTCGGTGAGCCGTGGCTGAACGGAACCGCCTCACGCCTCACCATACTTCAATAACTGCCCGGCTTGTTGATATCGATCGGCAGCGCCAGGGACTCCTTCACTTCCTCCATCACGATCCAGCTCTTGGAGTTCTTGACGCCGGGCAGTGTCAGCAGCATTTCGCCAAGCAGCTTGCGGTATTCGGTCATGTCGCTGATGCGGGCTTTGAGCAGATAGTCCGAATCGCCGGAGACCAGGTGGCACTCGAGTATGTAGGGCAGGGAGGTTACCGCCTTGTTGAAGCGGTCGAAAGCGTCCGGCGACTGGTATGACAGCGCGATCTCGACAAATACCAGCATGCTGTAGCCCAGGGCCTGGGGGTTGATCCGGGCGTAGTAGCCCTCGACGTATCCTTCCTTTTCCAGTCGCTTGACCCGTTCCATGCAGGGTGTGGTCGAAAGCCCGACACGGTCGGCCAGTTCGGTATAGGAGATGCGGCCCTCGAACTGCAGCGTGCGCAGGATGTTCATGTCGATACGGTCGAGCTTGCGTTTTTTCTGAGGTGTCTGGTTGTTGGCCATATTTACTCCCGTAAATGCTTAATTAAACAGAATAATACACCGCAAAATAGCTAAATACGCAAAAAAATCCCGCGCAAAAGTCCCTATACTGCAAAACATATTCTCGTTACCCACCAAACAACAAGCAGGGGGCAGCACATGCGCATTCTCATTCTCGGAAGCGGCGTAGTCGGAGTCACCAGCGCCTGGTATCTCGCTCGCGCAGGTCACGAAGTCACCGTAGTTGATCGCCAGTCCGCAGCGGCCATGGAAACCAGCTATGCCAACGCCGGTCAGGTTTCGCCCGGTTACTCCGCCCCCTGGGCGGCCCCCGGTGTGCCGGTCAAGGCTATCAAGTGGCTGATGCAGGACCTGGCGCCGCTGATGATCAAGCCGACCCTCGACTACAACTTCTACCAGTGGACGTCCAAGATGGTCGCCAACTGCACCGAGGGCAAGTACCAGATCAACAAGGGTCGCATGGTGCGTATTGCCGAATACAGTCGCGACTGCCTCAAGGCGCTGCGCGAAGAGGTCGAGATCGACTACGAACACCGCACCAACGGCACCTTGCAGCTGTTCCGCACCCAGAAGCAGGTCGACGGCGCGGCCAAGGACATCAAGGTCCTGAAAGAGCTGGGCGTGCCCTTCGAGGTGCTCGACCGCGACGGCTGTGCCGAGCGTGAGCCGGCGCTGCAGTACGTCAAGGACAAGATCGTCGGCGGCCTGCGCCTGCCGGGCGACGAAACCGGCGACTGCTTCAAGTTCACCCAGGCGCTAGCCAAGAAGTGCGAGGAAGTTGGCGTCAAGTTCCTGTTCAACACCTCGATCGATGGCCTGCTGACCGACAAGGGCGATATCGTCGGCGTCAAGACCAGCGCCGGGGTGATGACAGCGGACCGCTATCTGCTTTGCCTGGGCAGCTACAGCCCGCTGCTGGCCAAGCAGGTCGATATGCGCCTGCCGATCTATCCGGTCAAGGGTTACTCCCTGACCCTGCCAATCGTCGACGAGTCGCGTGCGCCGGTATCGACCGTCATGGACGAGACCTACAAGGTCGCGGTGACCCGCTTCCAGGATCGGATTCGCGTCGGTGGCAGTGCCGAGCTTGCGGGTTACGACCTGTCCCTGCCCGAGAAGCGGCGCGCCAACGTCGACTTCGTGGTCTCCGACCTGTTCGGTGGTGGCGGCGATATGGCGAAGGCCGAATTCTGGACCGGCCTGCGCCCGATGACGCCGGACGGCACCCCGGTGCTGGGCGGCACCCGTTATCCGAGCCTGTACCTCAATACCGGCCACGGCACTCTGGGCTGGACCATGTCGCTGGGATCGGCGAAGTTCGTCAGCGACCTGATCAGCGGCCGTGAGACCGACATCGATCCGACGGGTCTTGGCATCGATCGCTACCCGTACGCCTACGCCAGCTGATTGGGCTGCGCAGCTGCGACCTCCGTTGTCGCAGCTGCGTCGCATCCACGACTGACTTTTCGACCTAAATCGTGGACACTTACGAGCGCGGTTCGGGACTCCTCCGCCGGACTGCGCCCGTAAGTGTCCAACAACCGTATCCGGATGGCCCGGGGCCCGCTGTGCGGGCGAAGCCGCAAGGCCGTATCCGGTCGGTTCTATCTGCATATTAAGGAAACGACATGGCAAATCGCAGCGTTATCAAAACCGACAAGGCGCCGGCGGCGATCGGTCCCTACTCCCAGGCGGTCAAGGTAGGCAATACTGTTTACATGTCCGGCCAGATTCCGCTGGATCCGGCGACCATGGAAGTTGTTGACGAGTCCTTCGAAGCGCAGGCGGTACGCGTATTCGAAAACCTCAAGGCGGTCGCCGAGGAAGCCGGTGGTTCCCTGAACCACTGCGTAAAGCTGACCATCCTGCTGTCGGATCTGGCCAACTTCGCTCAGGTGAACGAGATCATGACGCGCTATTTCGACGAGCCGTACCCGGCACGCGCCGCCTACGCGGTGAAGCAGCTGCCCAAAGACGTCGATATCGAAATCGAAGCGGTGATGGTCACCGAGTAACAGTGCAATCTGCCGGAAGCTCTGCTCCCGGCGCCGTAAACCCGGCGTAAAAATGCCGGGTTTACCGCTTGTCGGCATCGGAGGAGTCGTATGAGCCGAGCAGCACGCGCCAGTATCGATCTGGACGCCATTCGTCACAATTATCGTTTAGCCAAATCCCAGGCGCCCGCCGCGCGCGCGGCTGCCATCATCAAGGCCGGTGCCTACGGCCATGGTGCCGTCGCCGTAGCCGGCGCTCTCAAGGCCGAGGCCGATGCCTTCGGGGTGGCCTGCATCGAGGAAGCCATCGAGCTGCGGGACGCCGGTATCGAGCAGCCGGTAGTGCTGCTGGAGGGCTTTTTCGAGGCGGACGAACTCGAGTATATCGCCCGCCACAACCTTTGGACCGCGATCCACAGCCCTCATCAGGTCGAAGCGCTGGCCCGTGCGCAACTGCCGGCGCCGGTCAATGTCTGGCTGAAAATGGATTCCGGCATGCATCGTCTCGGTATCGAGCCTGAAAATCTGCGCGCCACTTACGACCGGCTGCGCTCGCTCGGGCAGGTGGCCGAGATCACCCTGATGAGCCACTTTGCCTGCGCCGACGAGCTCGATCTGGAAACCACCCGTCAGCAGATCGCCTGTTTCGACCGCGCAGTGGAAGGCATCGATGCCCCCCACAGTCTGTCCAACTCGCCGGCCACGCTGGCGTGGCCCGAAGCGCACCGTGACTGGCTGCGACCGGGGCTCATGCTCTACGGCGCCACGCCGTTCCTGGTCGAGCAGGAGCAGGCGGCCAGGCTGGAAGCGGCGATGACGCTGACCAGCGAAATTATCGCCATCCACGACCTGCAGCCCGGGGATGCCGTCGGTTACGGCGCCGGGTTCGTCTGTGAACGTCCAAGCCGTATCGCCACCGTGGCCATGGGTTATGGTGACGGCTATCCGCGCCACGCCGCCAACGGCACGCCGGTGGTCGTCAACGGGCAGCGCACCGTCACCGCCGGTCGCGTATCGATGGATATGATGACGATCGATATCACCGATATCCCGGGTGCCGGAATCGGTGACCGCGTGGAGCTCTGGGGCAAGCAGTTGCCGGTATCGGAAGTGGCGGTTCATTGTTCCACCATTCCCTATACGCTGCTGACCTGCCTGACGCCGCGCGTGCCGCGGGTTTACGAATAGCCTGGTGCCGGGCCGATTCACGTAGGGCGCACTGAGCGAAGCGAACTGCGCCCGATGTGCGGCACGTTTCGTTACACTCAAGGGAACCTATGAATAAGTCCCAATGAGTCTCTGGCTTTCAGCGCGAGCCGGAATCGAGGCGCAGCTTTGAAGGCATGCTGGTGGCCTGTCGAGAAGCTGCAACAATGAGTCCGGTTCGCGCTGAAAGCCCCGCAGGGCGGGCCCTGAAGCATGCATCTGCGTTGTTGCAGTGCTTGACAAGGACTAAGGCCATTGCCTGCGCACTGCGCCTAGCAGCTGCACGCTTCAGGACCCGCAGAGGACAACTGGGACTTGTTCATAGGTTCCCAAGGTGCCCTACGAATTGAGCGTCATACGATCTGAATTCGGGGTCAAATCACCCTAAGGGAAACGTCGTTCCCGCGAACGCGGGAATCCATAAACAGCGGACAGCTCTGGTTCCCCGCTTACGCGGGAATGACTGCCACAAAAAAGCCCGCGCGGGGGATAACCCGCGCGGGCTTTTTGCTATCGGAGCCGGCGTTTACGCCGGCTTGTTGGGGCGTCGGGTGCCCTTGCCTTTGCTCTTGCCCTTGAAGGCACCGGGGCGTCGTCCGGCGCGCGGGGCCGCTTCGGGTGTTTCGCCGACGGCGTGGATATTCAGGCGCTGGCCGCAGACGAAGGCCTTTTTCAGCGCCTGCATCACTTCCTTGGACATGCCGTCCGGCAGGTCGACGGTGCTGAAGTCGTCGTACAGATCGATCTGGCCGATCAGGTTGGCGGCGATGCCGGCTTCGTTGGCGATAGCGCCGACGATGTTCTTCGGCATCACGCCATGCATGCGGCCGACCATCAGCACGTAGCGCTTCATCGCGATTTCCGGATGGTCCTTCAGCGGTCGGGCGTTGGGGTTGACGTTGACCGGTCCCCGGCGTTCGCGGCGATCGTCGCGACGATCGTCCCGGATCTCGCGCGGCGCGGGGATTTCGCGCTCGTCGAGCAGCAGCGGCGTTTCGCCCTGGGCGAGGGCGGCCAGGGCTGCGGCGATGCGCATCGGATCGGTGTCGTGTTCTTTCTGATAGTCGCTCAGCAGTTCCAGATACAGCGACAGGCTCTCGTCGCTGTCGAGGGTGTCCGTGATGCGCTGCATGAAGCGCTCGACGCGTTTTTCGTTGATGGCACCGACGCTCGGCAGCTCCATGCGCTGCAGCGGCTGGCGGGTCGCCTTTTCGATAGCGTTGAGCATGCGGGTTTCGCGCGGCGCCACGAACAGGATCGCTTCGCCCTTGCGGCCGGCGCGGCCGGTACGGCCGATTCGGTGCACGTAGGATTCGGTGTCGTACGGGATGTCGTAGTTCAGGACATGGCTGATTCGCTCGACATCGAGGCCGCGGGCAACCACGTCGGTACCGACCAGAACATCGATCTTGCCGCTCTTGAGGCGCTCGACGATGCGCTCGCGCTGCTGCTGAGAAATATCGCCGTTAAGCGCCTCGGCGGCATAGCCACGCGCCGACAGCTTCTCGGCCAGCTCCTCGGTGCTCGACTTGGTGCGCACGAAGATCAGCAGGGCGTCGAAGGATTCTATTTCGAGAATGCGGGTCAGCGCCTCGAGCTTGTGGTGGCCGCTGACACGCAGGTACTTCTGTGTGATGGTGGTGGCGGTCGCGGTCTTGGACGCGATTTTCACCTCTTCGGCATCCTGCAGGTATTTCTGCGCCACGCGCTTGATCTGCGCCGGCATGGTGGCCGAAAACAGTGCGATCTGGCGCGTCGGCGGGGTGTGCTCGAGGATCCATTCGACGTCGTCGATGAAGCCCATGCGCAGCATTTCGTCGGCTTCGTCCAGCACCAGCGAAGTCAGGTTGTCGAGCTTGAGCGAGCCGCGGCGCAGATGGTCCATGATGCGTCCCGGCGTGCCGACGATCACCTGGGCGCCGCGTCGCAGCTGCCGCAGCTGGGTGTCGTACGCCTGGCCGCCGTAGATCGGCAGAACGTGGAAATCCGGCAGATGCTTGGCGTAGGTCTGGCAGGCTTCGGCCACCTGGATGGCCAGCTCCCGCGTCGGCGCCAGCACCAGCAGCTGGGGTTCGCGACGGCTGGTATCGAGACGCGACAGCAGCGGCAGCGCAAAGGCCGCGGTCTTGCCGGTGCCGGTCTGTGCCATGCCGAGCAGGTTCTTGCCGTTGATCAGGTGCGGGATGCTGGCGGCCTGAATCGGGGAGGGGCTTTCGTAGCCGACGTCGGCCAGCGCCCGGAGAACCGGTTCAGACAGTCCGAGGGAGTCAAAGGAGAGCTGTTCACCAGCATCTGACATAGAAAAAGGTACCTGTGAAGCTAGGAAGGCGGCGGCAACAGAAGGCTGCCGAGCCAAAAGGTGGAAAAAGGGCGCAAATTATATATGTTTTTCGCGCCGTCGTCCATTATAGTCGCTGTTGGCGCCGCTGCACGGTGGGACGAGTTGGTTTCCGGCAGTTATAATTGCGCCAATCGTCAGACGGAGACCGAGATGACCGAGACAGTCGAGAAACCCAGGGGTGAACTGTTGTTGCGTACCCTTGCCATGCCCGGCGACACCAATCCGAACGGTGATATCTTCGGCGGCTGGATCATGTCCCAGATGGACATTGCCGGCGGTATCCGGGCGCAGGAAATCGCCCAGGGGCCGGTGGTGACCATCGCCGTCGACTCGATGAAGTTCATCCGACCGGTCCAGGTCGGCGATGTCGTCTGCTGCTACGGCTCCCGGGTGCGGCTTGGCACCACCTCGGTGACGCTCAGGCTCGAGGTCTGGGTTCGGCCAAGAGGCTGTCACGGTGGTGACAGCGACCCGCGCTTCAAGGTCACGGAGGCGGCCTTCACCTTCGTTGCCATCGACGAGTCGGGCGTCAAGCGCGCGATACCGCGAGACTGAATACTGCCCGTGCTGTCGGTTTGGGCCGTCTTGGCCTATCGTTGTTCTGTATTGACTGTACAACCTTACCGACTGGCGCCATGGTTGCCCGAGCCCCGAAATCCGCATGGCGGTCCGGCGGTTGTGTCCTGCTGATTGTCCTGATGTGCGGACTTCCCGTCGCCGCAGCGCCTGACCTGTCCCCGCCACTGCTGCTGCTGGACGTCGGCAGCGGGCGCGTGCTGCATGCACGCGCGAGCGACCGGCTCTGGTATCCCGCCTCGCTGGCCAAGCTGATGACCCTTTACCTCACCTTTGAGGCGCTGGACGAGGGGCGGCTCAAGCCGGCTCAGCAACTGAAGGTGTCGTCCCATGCCGCGGCCCAGCCCGCGGTCAAGCTGGGGCTTGGCAGCGGATCCCGTATCAGCGTCAGTCAGGCCATAAAGGCGCTGGCGACGATATCGTCTAACGATGTGGCGGTGGTGCTGGCGGAAGCCCTTGCCGACAGCGAAGCGGCGTTCGCCGAGCGGATGACGGCCAAGGCGGCGGCGCTGGGCATGCGCGATACCCGTTTTCGCAATGCTTCCGGTCTGCCGGACAGCGCTCAGGTGACCACGGCAAGGGATATGGCGATTCTGGCGCAGCGACTGTACCGCGACTTTCCCGGCCATACCGATGTGTTCGCCACCCGCTCCTTCGTGTTCAACGGCGCGAGCCACAGCACGCACAATGCCATTCTCGGACAGTATGCCGGTGCAGACGGCCTCAAGACCGGTTTTACCTGCGGCTCCGGCTACAACCTGGTGGCAACGGCAAGACGCGATGGGCGTCGGCTCATCGCGGTGGTGCTCGGCGCCGAAGATCGTAACAGTCGCAACCGGGAGGCGAGGGCGCTGCTCGACCGGGGCTTCGGCGCAACCGGCGGGGCAGGGTCGCCGCTCGACGCGAGGCCCGCGCATGCGACGGGGCCGGCGCCGGTGGTGCTGGGACCCTCGGTGTGCGGCGGTTCGGTGGCCCGTGCCTCGTCAGGGTCGGTCTGGCCGATCAAAAGCTGGGGTGTGCTGCTGGGCATATACGGCAGTCGCGGGGAGGGCAATCGCGCCATCGCCAGGGCGCGCGCCCAGCTCGGCGCCCTGCCGCGCGGTCGCGCGCTGTTGCTTGAGCGTGACATGGAAAGGGGGACGTCCTGGAAGGCGCTGCTGATCGGCTATCGTCCCGACAATGTCGGGAAGGTGTGCCTGCAACTGCGGGCGCGCAATATCGACTGCGTCGCACAGCCGCCTGTGGTGATGAATCTGCCGGGTTACGGCAAGCGCTGAGGAGCGAGTATGAGATCCCCGGGTAAACGGTATCTGAGCGGCCTTTTGGCGGGTCTGCTGACGCTCTCGTCAACGCTGTTGCTGGCCGACGCCTCGATCTGGCGCGTGACGGGCAGCGGCGGCAGTGAACTGTTTCTGGCCGGTACCGTGCACCTGCTCAGGCCTCAGGATCTGCCGTTGCCGGATGCCTATGACATCGCTTACGCGCAGGCCGACGCGCTGGTGTTCGAAACCGACCTGGCGACGCTGATGAATCCGGCCACCCAGCTGTTGCTGGCCCGTTATCTGCAAGCCCCGGACGGGCAGCGGATTTCGGATCGGGTGACGCCCGGCACCTGGGAGGCGTTGAGCGACTTTGCTCGCAGCCGCGGTCTGGCGCCGGAAATGCTCGATATGCTGCGTCCCGGCGGGGTGGTGCTGACGCTGTTGGGCGTCGAAATGGCGCGTCTCGGGGCGACCGAGGAGGGGGTCGACCTGCAGCTGTACCGGCGGGCCGCCGTCGACGAGAAGCCGACCTCCGGGCTTGAGCCGCTGGAGCAGCATCTGGGGTATCTGATCGGTATGGGGGCCGAAGACGCCGATGCTTTTCTGCGCCAGATGATCGAGGAGTTCGAGTCCAGCGAGTCGCTGTTATCGCCGCTGATCGCGGCCTGGAGAGCCGGCGACGAGGCCGAACTCGAGCGTCTGCTGGTGGATGAGCTGCAGGGTTATCCGCCGGTGTACGAGCAGTTGCTGGTGGAGCGCAATGCGCTCTGGTGGCCGACGTTGCAGGCGCTGGTTGCGTCCGGGCCAACCGAGCTGGTCCTGGTCGGCGCGGCGCACCTGGTCGGGCCCGACGGCCTGCTGCAGATGCTGCGCGACGAACAGGGTGTCAGTGTCGAGTTGTTCAGACCATGACCCGTCCGGGCACGACCATGACCGTTCTGCGGCGCCATTCGGTCCCGGTCAGTCGTCCTTGTCCAGCCAGGCCCGGGTGCCGGCGGGGTCGATTCGGGGAAGTTCGCGCCACTGTGCCGCGGCGAAAAGCTCGTCCAGGTCGGTGCTGCACGGGCGCTCGATAAGCACCCACTCGCGCGCGCCGTCATGGCGGCAGTACTCGATGTAGACAAACCAGTGCGGCTGCGCGATGCCGGCCTCGTCCTTGCGTTTGCCGTGGGCCGCCCAGGCGTGAACGGGGCACTGGTGGCGATGGCTGCGCAGGCGCCGGGTCAGGCTCGGCGGGCTGAAATCGCTGAAGGCCGGTTGTTCCGGAAAAGTATGAAAGTGTGCTTCGAACATGTCGTGCTCCTCTGTCTTCGCGTGCCGCGAAGGCTGTCCGTGGAGCTGACGTTTTGACTGCGGATACCTGTTTGATTGTCGGTATCGACCGCATCGCCGCTTGGCGGCAACCACCTTGCCCAGGTTGGCAGGTTGGCGAGGACGTCAGCCCTTCTCGTGATGCATAAAGCGGATTTAATGTACCTTCGAATCTCCGCGTTAGCAAGGCCGGAGTCATGGCGTGGCGCTGGAAACCATCCCGTGACTCTGGCGCATATCGCTTGAACGGGGCATGAACGACAGGCGCCGGCCCGGAGGCCGGCACCTGAGTGTCAGTGGGGTTGAAGCCAGCGCTGCAACAGCTCGGCGCCGGCCCGCCTGACCAGCAGCTGGTAGTGTTCGTCGCCGCCGGGCACGATTACCGGGTGGCTGGCGCTGCTGCCGACCGGCAGGGCGCCCGCGGTGCTTTGCCAGAGCTGGAAGCTGTCCGGCAGCTCGCTCAGCCAGGCATCGGACAGCTGCAGCTTTTCCCCGTCTTCGCGAACGGCGTCGGGCAAGAGCCGGGCGGACAGCCGCTCGGCCGCCGCTCGCTCGTCGCCCGGTGTCGGCAGCAGCAGCCAATGCCGGTTGTCGAGCCAAAGCAGGGTCAGGTCGGCGCAGTGGGCGATGGCCTGAACCCGCAGCGGCTGATCGATCATCAGCAGTTCTCCCAGCGCAATCAGCAACGCCTCGTCGGCGTCGACCTCCAGCGCCAGCTCGCTGACCAGAGGCTGCTCGGACAGCTCCAGGCGCATGCCGGAGTCCGTCAGGCGGCGTCTGAGTTCGAGGTGGACCAGCGGGTTGGTGCTGCCGGGGGTCGCAAAAGCAGTCTGCATGGGCCCTGTCTCCCCTGAACTCAGCCGCGGTAGTAGCGCTGCTCGACGAACGGCATCCTGCTGACGGTCATCGGCAGTTTCTTGCCGCGGACTTCGGCGTAAACGACGGTCTCCAGCGGACTGAACGCCGTTGCGACGTAACCCATGGCGATGGAGGCACTGGCGCTCGGTCCGAAGGTGCCGGAGGTGACGCGGCCGATGTTGTTGCCATCGGCGTCGAACAGTTCGGTGCCCTCGCGCACCGGTGCCCGTCCCTCGCCGATCAGACCGACGCGCTTGCGGGCGCAGTCCTTGCTGGCGATCTGGCCGAGCACGATCTCGGCGCCCGGGAAGCCGCCTGCACGGGCGCCGTCGGCGCGACGGGACTTGGAGATCGCCCAGATCAGGCTGGCTTCGATCGGGGTGGTGGTGGTGTCGATGTCGTGCCCGTACAGACACAGGCCAGATTCCAGGCGCAGGGAGTCGCGGGCGCCAAGGCCGATGGCTTCGACTTCGGGCTGGTCCAGCATCAGGCGGGTCAGGCGCACGGCGTCGCTGCTCGGGATGGAAATTTCGAAGCCGTCTTCGCCGGTGTAGCCGGAGCGGCTGACGAAGCAGTCCACGCCGTCGATCTTCATGCGACGCGAGTCCATGAACACCATCTCGGCGACTTCGGGAGCCAGGCGGCTCAGGGCTTCGGCGGCTTTGGGGCCCTGCAGCGCGACCAGAGCGCGATCATTCAGCTCCGTCAGTTCGACGCCATCGGTCAGATGGGCGCGCATGTGGGCGATATCCTGAGCCTTGCAGGCAGCGTTGACGACAACATAGAGGCAGTCGCCGTAGTTGGTGACCATCAGATCGTCGAGAATACCGCCTTCATTATTGGTAAAGAGGGCATAACGCTGTTTGCCGGCAGGCAGGTCGATGATATCGACGGGTACCAGGGACTCCAGCATGGCAGCCGCGCCTTCGCCCGTCAGCAGCACCTGACCCATGTGAGACACGTCGAACAGGCCAGCCTGTTCGCGGGTCTGGAGATGCTCTTTCTTGACGCCAAGCGGGTACTGTACCGGCATCTCGTAGCCCGCGAAGGGGACCATCTTGGCACCCAGTTCCAGGTGAAGATCATAGAGCGGGGTTTTCAGCAGGTCGCCGGTCTGTTGTTCTGCCATGGAATGCCTCCGTTGAGTCTTAGTCGGTCCGCGTCGCCAACCGCAAGGCCGTTGCCTCAGTGGTGGTGACGTTTCGGTGGATCAAGTTTCCAATAGGAAACGAAAGTAGCGGAACGTATCCGTGATTGCAATATAAAAATAGACCTTCGGTGTCGCAGCGGGGCAGCAGAGTGTCGCATCAGAGGATGGGTAGAGCGATGCAGTGGCATATCCGATCCGGATGGCACTGGGTTTGGGCGTCGCGAAACCGTCAGGGACGGTGGAAATGCCGGACGCGGCCGGCCTTAAAATGCAGGAGCGCTTTCCAGGGAACCCGTCAAATCGAGCGCATTACAGAGCGACTGGTGTCGGGATTGCACTCGGTGGAGACGTGGAAAGCGGTAACACGCTTAACGCGTCACCGATCTTTCTCAGGCGGTCACCCAAAGAATCACCGCGTCCTCTTCGCTGGTGGACACCAGTGCGTGTCCCATCTCGCAGTCGTAGTAGGCGCTGTCGCCCTCATGGAGTTCGATGGGCTCGTAGAATTCGGTGTAGAAGCGGATGCTTCCCGAAATCACGTAGAGTAGCTCTTCGCCATTATGGCGGACCCAGTCGCCGTACTCGTCGAAGCTGCGGGCCCGCACCGTGGTACGGTACGGAATCATCCGCTTGTTGGTGAGCTGGTCGGCCAGCATTTCGTGTTCGTAGGTCGGCGTCGGGTGGGGCTTGCCTTCACCGCTGCGCGTGATGTCCCGGCGCCCGCCGCTGCTGCGGCTCTGTCTTGGCTGGGTGAACAGCTGGGGTATGTCGATGCCCAGTCCCTGGACGAGCTTCTGGACGGCGGTGAAGGTCGGCGAGATCTGCTCGTTCTCGATCTTGGAAAGCGTGGAGCGTGCAAGTCCCGTGCGCTTGCTGGCTTCTTCCAGTGTCAGGTTCTGACTCAGACGGATTTCCCGAACGCGCTTGCCCAGCTGCAGCGGTTCGACCGTGGCCTCACGCGAGTCGCCTCGGCTAATCTCGATTTCCTGGTGTTCCCGTCTTTGCAGGAAGCGGGGTTGATCGGGCATGGCTGAACTCCTGGATTCCGCTTCGTGGCGACAGGCCGGCCGGGGGGGCGCGGTGTCGCGTTGTGCCAGGATTTTGATGATCCGGCGATTCGTTTTTCCCCGATACTACACAACGCCCGTATTGATGGAAAGAAAGGCGCCTGCCCGCGGGTTGGGCGCCGGATCGTGAATGTAAGTTTCCAATAGGAAATTTTGTGTTGAAACGTGGAAACTCTGTTGCTAGTCTTGCAGCAGTCAACGGGGATGCCGAAAACGCGCTACGTTTTTAGTGACGCGTCCGGTAACGCGAATAGCGTTTTTCCGAAGGCGTGTCGTGCTGTGTGTCCTGCGGCTGCGGTCATCTCTGAATGGCTCTTACGGCTGCACTGTGCTGCGGTTTGCGGATGGGAGGCGATTCATGTCACTAAGCATTTTCGATCTGTTCAAGATAGGTGTGGGGCCGTCTTCATCGCACACCGTCGGCCCCATGGTCGCCGCCAACCGCTTTATCGAAGAGCTCAGGCAGAGCGATGCCCTGGAGCGCGTTCAGGGCGTGCGGATCAGCCTGTACGGCTCCCTGGCGATGACCGGCAAGGGGCACGCCACCGATACCGCGGTGCTGGTCGGTCTGCTCGGCGAGAAGCCGGACAGCGTCGATGCCGCCCTGATTCCGGAGTACGTCAGCCGGATTCGTGACAGCGGTGCATTGTTGCTTGGTGGCGAGCGGGAGATCGCCTTCGTCGAGAGCGCGCATCTGAAATTCCATTTCGGCGAGTCGCTTCCCAAACACCCCAACGGCATGCGCCTCGACGCGCTCGACGACGCCGGTCTCATCTTTTACAGCAATGTCTATTATTCCGTCGGTGGCGGCTTCGTGCTCAGCGATGCCGAAGCGGACGAGCAGGGCCGTGGCGCACCGGACACCGAAGGCCCGGTTCAGCCCTATCCGTTTCGCAACGCCGTCGAATTGCTGGCGCGCGCCAGAGAGGCGGGGCTGAGCATCGCCGAGCTGGTGCTGGAGAACGAGCGTATCCGGCACTCCGACGAGGAGATCCACCAGGGGTTGCTGAATATCTGGAAGGTGATGGACGACTGCATTCGTCAGGGTTGCGAGCATCAGGGCGAGCTGCCGGGCGGTCTGCACGTCAAGCGGCGTGCGCACCTGCTGTGGCAGGACCTGGTCAAGCATCCCGAGCGCAGTCTGCAGGACCATCTGACGGTGATGGACTGGATCAATCTGTACGCCATGGCGGTGAACGAGGAGAATGCCGCCGGCGGTCGCGTGGTCACCGCGCCGACCAACGGTGCCGCCGGCGTGATTCCGGCGGTGCTGGCCTACTACGATCGCTTTATACCCGGCAGCAATATCGAGGGCGTCAAGACGTTTCTGATCACCGCCGCGGCAATTGGCATGCTGTACAAGCAGAACGCTTCGATATCCGCTGCCGAAGTCGGCTGCCAGGGCGAGATAGGCGTTGCCTGCTCGATGGCGGCGGGGGCACTGTGCGCGGTGCTCGGCGGCACCATCGAGCAGGTCGAGAATGCCGCCGAAATCGGCATGGAGCATAACCTGGGTCTGACCTGCGACCCGATCGGCGGGCTGGTGCAGGTGCCCTGCATCGAGCGCAACACCATGGGCGCGGTCAAGGCGATCAATGCCGCGCGGCTGGCGCTGCGCGGCACCGGGGAGCACCACGTCTCCCTCGACAGCGTGATCGAAACCATGCGCCAGACCGGACTCGACATGCAGGACAAGTACAAGGAAACCTCGACCGGCGGTCTGGCGGTCAACGTGGTGGCCTGCTGAGTATATTGTGAACAGGTGGCGTCGCGGGCGACGGTTGTTGTCCGCACGTCATGGTCTCCGGCCCCGGCGGCCGGGTGGGTATCACCGAAGCGAGAGAATATCGAGCCATGAGCAAGCAAGACCTCTACCGTGATGCTGCAAGCGCGGCCTTCTTCACCCGCGACCTGAAAGACGCGGACAGCGCGCTGCAGGCGGCGGTTGACGAGGAGTTCAGCCGCCAGGACAACCAGATCGAGCTGATCGCCTCCGAGAACATCGTCTCGAAAGCGGTGATGCAGGCGCAGGGCACAGTACTCACCAACAAGTACGCCGAAGGTTACCCGGGACGCCGCTACTACGGCGGTTGCGAGTACGTCGACAAGGCCGAGGCGCTGGCCATCGAGCGCGCCCGGGAGCTGTTCGGCTGCGATTACGTCAACGTGCAGCCGCACTCCGGCGCCCAGGCCAATGGCGCCGTGATGCTGGCGCTGCTGCAGCCGGGCGACACCATCCTCGGCATGTCGCTGGACGCCGGCGGCCACCTGACCCACGGTGCGCGTCCGGCGCTGTCCGGTAAATGGTTCAACGCGGTGCAGTACGGCGTGTCGCCGGATACCCAGCGTATCGACTACGATGCCGTCGAAAAGCTGGCGCTAGAGCACAAGCCGAAGCTGATCATCGCCGGTGGTTCGGCAATTCCGCGTCAGCTGGATTTCGCGCGTTTTCGCACCATCGCCGACAAGGTCGGCGCCTACCTGATGGTGGACATGGCGCACATCGCGGGCCTGGTGGCTACCGGCCAGCATCCCGATCCGCTGCCCCACGCCCACGTGGTGACCACCACCACCCACAAGACCCTGCGCGGTCCCCGTGGCGGCATGATCCTCTCGAACGACGCCGAGATCGGCAAGAAGATCAACTCGGCGGTGTTCCCGGGCCTGCAGGGCGGGCCGCTGATGCACGTGATCGCCGCCAAGGCGGTGGCGTTCGGCGAGGCGCTGCAGCCGGAATTCAAGGCCTACATCGAGCGAGTGGTCGACAATGCCCGCGTGCTGGCCGAAGTGATGGTCGAGCGTGGCTGCGACATCGTCACCGGCGGCACCGATACCCACCTGATGCTGGTGGACCTGCGTCCCAAGGGGCTCAAGGGCAATCAGGTCGAGGAGGCGCTGGAGCGGGCCGGTATTACCTGCAACAAGAACGGCATTCCGTTCGATCCGGAGAAGCCGATGGTCACCTCCGGCATCCGCCTTGGCACCCCGGCCGGCACCACCCGCGGTTTTGGCGCCGACGAGTTCCGCCAGATCGGCAACCTGATCAACGACGTCCTCGATGGACTGGTCGAGCGGCCTGAGGGCAACCCGGACGTCGAGGCCCGGGTGCGCGCCGACGTCGAGGCGCTGTGCCAGCGTTTCCCGCTCTACCGTTAACAGAAGTGATTCCGTTTGCGGGGCCGCCAGCGCGGCTCCGCTCGTCCCCCTTGTTTGTCTGAAGGATTTTTTGATATGAGCAACGTTCCGTCCAGCCTGAAATATACTGCATCTCACGAGTGGGTACTGGATAATGGCGATGGCACCGTGACCGTCGGTATCACCGACCACGCCCAGGAACTGCTCGGCGACGTGGTATTCGTCGAGTTGCCGGAAGTGGGTCGTGAAGTGGCCCGGGGCGAGGAGTTCTCGCTGGTCGAGTCGGTCAAGGCCGCATCCGATATCTACGCCCCCGTTTCCGGCGAAGTCGTCGCCGTTAACGAATCGCTCGAAGACGCCCCGGAGACCCTTAACGAGTCGGCCTTCGAGGATGGCTGGATTGCGAAACTGAAACTCAGCGATGCGTCGGAGCTCGACGCACTGCTGGCAGCGGATGCCTACGAGGCCACGGTTGCGGAGGAAGGCTGATCCTACTGTCCCCGGATCGGTTTTCCCGCAAAACGCGGGGGGCTGAGGCGCCCCGCACTTACTGAACCCGTTGCCGGCCGCGTCTCCTGCGCGGACGGCACAGAGCACACAGGTTAGCGTAATGGCTGTTGAACCCCGTACTTTGACTGAACTCGAACAGCGCACGGATTTCACCCGTCGTCATATTGGTCCCGATGCGGCCGAGCAGCAGGCAATGCTGGAGGCGCTGGGAGTGGCGTCGGTGGAGGAGCTGATCCGCCAGACCGTGCCGGACAGCATCCGTCTGGACGATGCCCTGGATATGGCCGATGGTGAAACCGAGGTTCAGGCTCTGTCCTACCTCCACGCGCTGGCGAAGCAGAACCGGGTCAACAAGTCGTATATCGGCATGGGTTACCACAACACCCTGGTGCCGAACGTCATCCTGCGCAACGTACTCGAAAATCCGGCCTGGTACACCGCCTACACCCCGTATCAGCCGGAGATCGCCCAGGGCCGTCTCGAGGCGCTGCTGAACTACCAGCAGCTGGTGATGGACCTGACCGGCATGGACCTGGCCAACGCCTCCCTGCTCGACGAAGCCACCGCGGCGGCCGAGGCCATGACGCTGTGCAAACGCTCCAACCGCAAGAAGTGCAATACCTACTTCGTCGCCGATGACGTCCATCCGCAGACCATCGACGTGATCAAGACCCGCGCCGAATACTTCGGATACGACGTCGTCGTTGCAAGCCCGGCGGAACTCGACCAGCACGATGTCTTCGGTGTGCAGCTGCAGTACCCGGGCACCTACGGCGATATCACCGACATCAAGTCGGTCATCGATGCCGCCAAGGGCCAGCAGGCGATGGTGGCGGTGGCCGCCGATCCGATGGCGCTGGTGCTTCTGAAGTCCCCGGGTGAGCTGGGTGCCGACGTGGTACTGGGTTCCGCGCAGCGTTTCGGCGTGCCGATGGGCTTCGGCGGCCCGCACGCGGCCTTCTTCGCCGCCAGCGACAAGCTCAAGCGCTCGGTCCCGGGTCGTATCATCGGCGTGTCCGTCGACGTCCGCGGCAACCAGGCACTGCGCATGGCGATGCAGACCCGCGAGCAGCACATTCGCCGCGAGAAGGCGACCTCCAACATCTGTACCGCCCAGGCGCTGCTGGCGAACATGGCCAGCTTCTATGCCGTTTACCACGGTCCGGAAGGTCTCAAGACCATCGCCGAGCGCATTCATCGTCTGACCGCCATCCTGGCCAGGGGTCTGGCAGACAAGGGCTTTGCGCCCAACGCGACCTATTTCGATACCCTGACGCTGGCCGTCGGCGAGCAGCAGGGCGCCATCTATCAGCGCGCGCTGGATGCCGGCTGCAACCTGCGCCTGGTCGGTGACGACCGCATCGGTGTCAGCCTCGACGAAACCAGCACCGCGGCCGACGTCGCCGAACTGTTCGATATCATTCTGGGCGAAGGACACGGCCTCGACGTTGCCGCGATCGACGCCCGCATCGTCGCTGGCGACGCCACCGGCATCAGCGCGGACATGCGTCGCGAAGACGCCATCCTGACGCACCCGACCTTCAACAGCTACCACAGCGAAACCGAGATGCTGCGCTACATGAAGCAGCTCGAGAACAAGGACTACTCGCTGGTACACGGCATGATCCCGCTGGGCTCCTGCACCATGAAGCTCAACGCCACCGCCGAGATGATCCCGATCACCTGGCCGGAGTTCGCCAACATTCACCCGTTCGCGCCGGCCGACCAGACCGCAGGCTACCGCCGGATGATCGACGAACTGGAGCAGATGCTGGTCGAGATCACCGGTTACGATAACGTTTCCATGCAGCCGAACTCGGGCGCCCAGGGCGAGTACGCGGGCCTGCTGGCGATCCGCAAGTACCAGGAGTCGATCGGCGAGGGCGAGCGCAATATCTGCCTGATCCCGTCGTCCGCCCACGGCACCAACCCGGCGTCCGCGGCGATGATGGGCATGAAGGTGGTGATCGTCGAGTGCGATGCCAACGGCAACGTCGACGTCGCCGACCTGCGCGCCAAGGCCGAGCAGCACAGCGACGATCTCAGCTGCCTGATGATCACCTACCCGTCGACCCACGGCGTGTTCGAGCAGGAGATCGTCGAGATCTGCGATATCGTGCACCGGCACGGCGGGCAGGTGTACATGGACGGCGCCAACATGAACGCCCAGGTGGGGCTGTCCAAGCCCGGCCTGATCGGCTCCGACGTATCGCACCTGAACCTGCACAAGACCTTCGCCATCCCGCACGGCGGCGGCGGTCCGGGCATGGGGCCGATCGGCGTCAAGAGCCATCTGGCGCCCTTCCTGCCGGGCCACCAGGTCAGCGCGGTACCGGGCCTTGAGAACCAGAACGGCGCCGTTTCGGCCGCGCCTTTCGGCTCCGGCGCGATCCTGCCGATCAGCTACCTGTACGTGCGCATGCTCGGCAAGTCGGGCCTGAAGCAATCGACCCAGATCGCGATTCTCGGCGCCAACTATCTGGCCGAGAAGCTGGGCGAGCACTACCCGATCCTGTACCGCGGCCGCAACGACCGCGTTGCGCACGAGTGCATCGTCGATATCCGCCCGATCAAGGAGGCGTCCGGCGTCACCGAAGAGGATATCGCCAAGCGTCTGATGGACTACGGCTTCCACGCACCGACCATGTCGTTCCCGGTGGCCGGCACCCTGATGATCGAGCCGACCGAGTCCGA
Organism: Marinobacterium nitratireducens; assembly: GCF_014645375.1. Taxonomy (GTDB): domain Bacteria; phylum Pseudomonadota; class Gammaproteobacteria; order Pseudomonadales; family Balneatricaceae; genus Marinobacterium_A; species Marinobacterium_A nitratireducens. Next base: position 110,691 of record NZ_BMLT01000012.1, on the reverse strand, counting down.
GTCCAAGGCCGAGCTGGATCGTTTCATCGAGGCGATGGTGCAGATCCGCGCCGAGATCGCCCGCGTCCAGGCCGGCGAGTGGAGTGCGGACAACAACCCGCTGCACCACGCCCCGCACACTCAGGCGGACCTGGTCGGCGAGTGGGATCGTCCGTACGGCCGCGACGAGGCGGTGTTCCCGACCGAAGCGACCCGTCGCGCCAAGTTCTGGCCTGCGGCCAACCGTATCGACAATGTCTACGGTGACCGTAACTTTATCTGCTCCTGCCCGTCGGTCGACGCCTACCGCGAAGACTGAGGCCGCAGACCTCCGGGCGGTCCCTGCGGGCCGCCCGTCTCCCTTTCGCTGCGCTCATCGGCAGGACCTTGGCGGGTGTAACCGGCCGCTGGGTGTTGGCGAAAGTTCCCCTGCCGTCAGGTATATGACGGTGCGTTACCTTTGCCGCTGTAACGGGCGGCGCTTGCATTTCAAGGCGTCTTCGGGCGCCTTTTCTTTTGCTTCCTGGCGGGCCCCATCCGCTGGATCCGCGATGCGGTATAACCCGTCGGCGCCTTCCGTGCCCGAATACCGAATCCGGTTGACGGGGAGGACAATTGCGCGCGGATACCCAAGACTATTGGCGGCAAAAACTGGATAATGGCGCCCATTCGAGGCCCAGGCGCGCCGCAACCCACCTATCCGGTACAGGTTCAATGGAAATCAAGGTCAACTTTCTCGAAAATCTCAGACTTGAAGCCAAGTTTGACGATTTTACCGTCGTTACCGATCAGCCGATTCGTTACAAGGGCGACGGGTCGGCGCCGAGTCCCTTCGACTATTTCCTGGCGTCGTCCGCGCTCTGCGCGGCCTATTTCGTGCGGGTGTACTGTCTGGCGCGCGATATTCCCACCGACAATATCCGCCTGTCGCAGAACAATATCGTCGACCCGGAAAACCGCTACAACCAGATCTTCCGCATTCAGGTCGAGCTGCCCGAGAACATATCGGACAAGGACCGGGAAGGCATCCTGCGCTCGATCGAGCGCTGCACGGTCAAGAAGGTGGTGCAGACGGGCCCCGGCTTCGAGATCGAAACCGTCGAAAATCTCGACGAGGACGCCCAGGCGCTGCTGATGGCGGCGCCGTCCGATGACAGCGCCACCTACATCACCGGCAAGGACCTGCCGCTGGAGCAGACCATCGCCAACATGACCGGCATCCTGGCGCAGCTTGGCATGAAGATCGAGATCGCCTCCTGGCGCAATATCGTGCCCCATGTCTGGTCTCTGCACATCCGCGACGCGGCCTCGCCGATGTGCTTCACCAACGGCAAGGGCGCCAGCAAGGAAAGCGCGCTCTGCTCGGCGCTCGGGGAGTTCATCGAACGCCTGAGCTGCAACTTCTTCTACAACGACCAGTTCTTCGGCGACGAGATCGCCAACAGCGCCTTCGTGCACTACCCGGACGAAAAGTGGTTCCTGCCCGGCCCCGGTGACGAGCTGCCCGAGGGGATTCTCGACGACCACTGCCTCGCCATCTACAACCCGGACGGCGAGCTTGGCGGCTCCAACCTGATCGATACCAACTCCGGTAACGAAAGCCGCGGCATCTGTTCGCTGCCCTTCGTGCGCCAGTCCGACGGCGAGACGGTCTATTTTCCGTCGAACCTGATCGAGAACCTGTTTCTCAGCAATGGCATGAGCGCCGGCAACACCCTGTGCGAGGCGCAGGTGCAGTGTCTGTCGGAAATCTTCGAGCGGGCGGTCAAGAAGCAGGTCATCGAAGAAGAACTCGCGCTGCCGGACGTGCCGCTGAGCGTGCTGGAGCAGTATCCCGATATTCTCGAAGGCGTGCGTGCGCTGGAAGCCCAGGGCTTTCCGGTGCTGGTCAAGGACGCCTCCCTGGGCGGCCGTTTTCCGGTGGCCTGCGTCACCCTGATGAACCCGAGGACCGGTGGCGTTTTCGCCTCTTTCGGTGCCCATCCGTGCCTGCACGTGGCGCTCGAGCGCAGCCTCACCGAACTGCTGCAGGGGCGCAGTCTGGAAGGTCTCAACGATGTGCCGCCGCCGACCTTCAACGGCCTTGCCGTTTCCGAGCCAAACAACTTCGTCGAGCACTTCATCGACTCGACCGGCGTGGTGTCCTGGCGCTTTTTCAGCGCCAAGCAGGACTTCGACTTCGTCGAGTGGGATTTCTCGGGCAGCAACCAGGAGGAGGCCGCCTGCCTGTTCGGCATTCTCGCCGATCTGGGCAAGGAGTCATACATGGCGGTCTACGAAGATCTGGGCGCGCCGGTCTGCCGGATTCTGGTACCGGGCTATTCCGAAGTCTATCCGGTCGATGACCTGGTCTGGGACAACACCAACAAGGCGCTCGATTACCGGGAAGACATTCTCAATATCCATGCCCTGGACGACGACCGGCTGGCCGATCTTCTGGAGCGGCTGGAAGAGAGCCAGCTCGACGACTACATGGATATCATCACCCTGATCGGAATCGAGTTCGACGAGAACACCGTCTGGGGCCAGCTCAATATCCTCGAGCTCAAGCTGCTGATCAATCTGGCGCTGCAGCAGCACGAAGAGGCGCTGGAGCGGGTCGAGGCGTTCCTGCAGTACAACGACAATACCGTCGAGCGTCAGCTGTTCTACCGCGCGGTGAACGCGGTGCTGGAAATCGCTCTGGACGACGAACTGGAGCTGGACGACTACAGCGCCAACCTGCGACGCATGTTCGGCGACGAGACCCTGGACGCCGTGGTGGGCTCGGTCGACGGCCGCGTTCGCTTCCACGGTCTGACGCCGACCAGCATGAAGCTGGAGGGGCTCGACAAGCACCTGCGCCTGATCGACAGCTACAAGAAACTGCACGCCGCCCGCGCCGCGAGGGCCGGGCTGAACTGACCGAACAGGGACCGGGACGGGCGCGGCCGCCGCCCCCCGGTCCTGTCTTTCGCGCGACAGAGCTCAAGGTGTCGCCAATACCCGCCGCGTTTTCGCTTTTTATTGCCGCTTTAAATCCCACTAGAAGAACACTGTCTACTCGCCGGCCACCAGGCCCGCTGTCGTTACCTACTGTTAAAAAAGGTTCTTCGCAGGTTAGCGTGAAACCACGGGCCAAAAGTAGGATGGTTGGAGCGACGCCCTGGCCGCATCAGTGACGGAACCGGCGTACCGATGCGTCGCTCACAACCATCCTGTGATTTAGTTTTTTCCGGCAACTACGCGATGAGCCTCGAAAAGGCGGCGATCTGCGCCGGTGCCGGTGCACTCGCCTCAACAGATAGCCGTTCGGTGGCGGCGCCAACCGCAAACACAGATCCGCTTTCGAGCTGCCATCGGAGGGCATTGGCCAGGAGGCTAAGGTCATGGCTGACACCAACAAATCGATTGCCAGTCGTCTGGATGAGCTGGCACAGCGCATCGACAGTCTCGAGAACCGCGTTGGCAACAAAGCAACGGGCTCGGGCGGGGGCAGGGAAGAGGGCGGCGAGGTACAACGCTTCTGCGCCATGCCGTCGGTGCCGGAGCGCGTTTTCGGCGCAGAGGTATCGCCGCACCGCGCCCGCCTTATACGCTGGATCGACAAAAAGTGGGTCAACGGCACGCGGCTGCACTATTACTTCTTCGATTCCGGCCGCTATGCCGGCGGCGCCGATCAGCAGGATATGGTGCGCGAGGGTTTCGACGTCTGGCGCAATGTCGGTATAGGCCTCGAGTTCGAGGAGGTCTCGAGTATCGACGATGCCGAAATTCGCATCGGCTTTCTCGCCGGGGACGGCGCCTGGTCCTATGTCGGGCGCGACGTTCTCGACATTCCGGGGCAGCGCGAGCGCACCATGAATTTCGGCTGGGATCTGACCCGGGATCCGCGCGGTGTCGATACGCCGGTGCATGAAATCGGGCACACCCTGGGCTTTCCCCACGAGCATCAGAACCCTTTCGCCGGCATCGTCTGGGACGAGGAGGCGGTATACGACTTCTTCGGCGGCGAGCCCAACAACTGGCCGCGCGAAACCACCTTCCACAACGTTCTGCGCAAGCTGCCGGAAAACGAGGTCGAGGGTTCGGAATGGGATCCGGATTCGGTGATGCACTATGGCTTTCCGGCCGGGCTGATCGAGCGGCCCGAGCAGTACCGCGCCGGGCTCAGGCCGGCGCTCGGGCTGTCGGAAAAGGATGTCAGCCAGGCGCGCTTCTTCTATCCGCCGCAGGACGACGACCGCAACCCGCGGCTGGAACCCTTCCGGCTGGAAATGCTGTCGCTGAACCCGGGGGAGCAGAAAAACTACGTTATCGAGCCCCGCGCCACCGGCCGATATCATATTCAGACCTTCGGTCAGTCCGACACCCTTATGGTGCTGTTCGAGGAGGTCGGCAGTGACCTGCGGTATGTCACGGCGGACGACGACAGCGGCACTGGCCTGAACTCCCGTATCGATGTGCGGTTGCAGCGCGGACGCCGTTACGTGCTGCGTGTACGGCTCTATCTCAACTGGGCCAGTGGCGATACGGCGCTGCTGCTCTGGTAGCCGGCGAGCCGTCGGGGAAGGGGATTGGGCGACCGGTTGCCTTGTCGGGGGTTGATCGCAGGGTATAAGCTTTCGGTGCAGTTTCTGGAGGATGACCCCATGCGCGAGCGCCGTTTCGGTTCGGATACCGTGAATTCCTTTCGCCCCTTTTCGCTACTGGTGGCTGTACTGTGCCTGTTATGCCTGACGCTGAGCGGGGCGCCTGCAATCGCGGAGGAGACCGCGGCGGCGGTGTCCCAGGCCAGTCCTGACCGGGCGCAGCAGGAAGCGATCGTCCAGGAGACCCAGACGCTGCTCGACAGCGGCACGGCGACGGTCGAGCAGCTCAATGCCCAGCGTGCCGACGTCGTCAGGCTGCGCGATGCCGCGACGAATCTGGTCCAGGGGGGCAGTGTCGAAGCGCGGGTCATGCAGGCTCAGCTCGATAGCCTGGGTCCTGCGCCCGCCGAGGGCGAAACCGAAGCGGAGGATATCGCCGCGCGGCGAGCCGAGCTCGAGAACAGGCTGGCGCAGGCCAACGAGCCTGTGCGCAGGGCGCGGGAAACGCTCAAGCGCGCCGACTTTCTGATTCGCGAAATCGACAGCCAGATTCGCAAACAGGAAGCGCTGAAACTGCTCAAGCGCTTCCCGTCGCCGCTGGTGCCGACCCATTGGGCCGAGGCTGGAGCCGAACTGCTGACCTATGTCTCGGTGCTGGGCAGCGAGTTCGAGGGCAATCTGCAGAGCGAGGCCAAGCGTGCCCACCTGGAGGCTGTTTACCTGCAGGCATTGCTGCTGGCGGTAGCCGGGCTTTTGGTGCTGATCGTCGTGCAGCCCCGGGCAGTCAACCGGCTGGAGGACGCCGCCAGCCGGGCCGTGGGCCTGTCGCGGCGCTGGTTCTTTTCGACCCTGCTCAATCTGATGCGCTTCCTGCTGCCGGCGCTTGGCGCGCTGATGCTGGTGCAGGTCGTGCCGCTGCTGGATGTGACGCCCGCTTCCCTCAGTACCACCGTCACCCTGCTGCCGGTTCTGGCGCTGATCATCGTGGTGGCGCACTGGCTGGGACATACGCTGTTCTCACCGCAAGAGCCATCCAACCGCCTGCTGCCCTTCGACGACCGGCTCGCCCGCCGGGGTGTTCGCCTCTGTCACTGGCTCGGAGTTGTGCTGGCTCTTGACATGACCATGAAGGCCCAGTCGTACGACTACGACTTCCAGGAGCTGACGCTGTCGGTGATGTCGGTGCCGGTGATCTTCATCGCCAGCACGATGCTCTGGCGTTTTGCGGTGCTGCTGCGCCAGGGCACCGAGACGGAGCGGCCTGATAGCGACGCAAGCACGGACACTCAGGAACAGGAAGAGCATCATCCCGAGCAGAGTTTCCTGAGGTTTATCGCCACGTTGATGAGAGTTTCAGCCGTGGTGGCGCCGGTTGTGGTGCTGCTGGGGTACGTCAACCTTTCACGTCAGATGGCCGTGCCGCTGATCATGACGATGGCGGAGCTCGGTATTGCGCTGTTCCTGTACCGGCTGGTGATGATCGTGCTCGACGCCCTGGTCGGCAAGGATGGCGATTCCAGGGAAGGCTCGACGTCACTGCTGCCGATCATCGTGATATTTTTCCTGTCGCTGGCGATGTTGCCGGTGCTGGCGCTGACCTGGGGCGCAAGGCTGACCGATATCGCCGAGGCCTGGCGTCTGCTGACCAGCGGGGTTCAGCTTGGTGACATAAACCTGTCGCTCGACAGTATCATCATGCTGGTGGTGGTCTTCGCCTCGGGTCTGCTGATCACAAGGTGGGCGCAGCGTCTGCTGCGGACCTCGGTGCTGCCGCGAACACGACTCGACACGGGGGCCCGGACCGCGCTGGTGACCGGTGTCGGCTATCTCGGGATAACCCTGGCGGCGCTGGTGGCGGTGTCATCCGCGGGCCTCAACCTGGCGAGCCTCGCCGTCGTCGCCGGTGCGCTGTCGGTCGGTATCGGTTTCGGGCTGCAGACCATAGTGTCGAATTTCGTCTCCGGCATCATTCTGTTGATCGAACGGCCGATCAAGGAGGGCGACTGGATCGAGGTGTCCGGCTACGCCGGCTACGTGCGCAAGATTTCGGTGCGATCGACTCGCATCGAAACTTTCGACAGCCACGATGTCATAGTACCGAACTCGGACCTCATCGCTGGCGTGGTGAAGAACATGACGCTGTCGTCGAAGATGGGTCGCCTGATCCTGCCGGTCGGTGTGGCCTATGGCAGCGACCTCGAAAAAACAAAGGAGATACTGCTGGAGGCGGCCCGCTCGCACAACGGCATCCGTGCCTATCCGGTGCCGCAGGTGCTGTTTATGGGGCTTGGCGACAGCTCGCTGGATTTCGAGCTGCGCTGTTTCCTCAAGGATATCGGTGAGGTCATGGCGGTAAAGTCCGACCTGCTATTCTACGTCTACGCTGAACTGAACAATGCCGGCGTAGAGATTCCGTTCCCGCAGCGCGATTTGCATCTGCGGGATATCGACCGGCTGGTGGCGGCGATAGAACAACGTGGCAGCGCACAGCCGGAGCCGGCGCGGCGCGAGACACCGGTGGACGCCTGAGGGCGTCCGGCGAGACCGCTGTTGATACTCAGGTATAGCCTTTCAGGCCCAGGAGGCCCCATGAAAAAACTGACTCTGGTACTGACCGCAACGCTGATGGCATCGTCGGCATCGGCCGGCCTGCTCGATCCCGACTGCACCGCCGAGAAGGCCGCCAAGAGTGCCGTCGCCAAGTCCACCATCGGCGTCGGCGGGCGCTGCACGCCGGCGGAAGCCGCCAAGGATATGGCTTCCGACAAGGTCGAAGATATGGCCCCGGAGGGTGCAGGCAAGGCGATGGACAAGCTCGGCCACAAGGATGAGCCCTCGGTGAAAAAGGCGGTCAAGAAAGCCATCGACTGAACGGCTCAATTGCCCTCGATTCGGAACAGGAAGCGGTCGACCTTCTGCAGGGCGTCGGCGATCCGGCTGGCCGGTATCTGCCGCCAGTCGTCGCGCGACGCCAGCCATAGTTCCAGCCGTTCGAGTTCGTCTGCGCCGGCCTGTGTCCGTATACCGTCGATCAGAATGTGAAGCGGCGTCTGGTCGGTGGTAGCGCGCGCCGCCTCGAGCACCCGGGGCCCGAGGTCGGGCAGTCCCTCGCCAAGCGCCAGCACCAGCGCCAGCAGTTCGTGCTCCGGCGGCAAAGCCGGGGATGGCTGTTGCGGATCCAGGCGGTAGATGATGCGGACCAGCTGATACAGATTGACGAAACGCTTGGTCGAGCGCGGGGTTTCGCCGAGCAGCGGCGCAAGCTGATCCAGAAACTTCAGTTCCTGCGCGGTGATCGACAGCGCCGCAGCTGCCGGCGCGGGCGGTGCGCTGGCCGGATCCAGCAGCTTCAGCGCCTGTAACTGCGCGTCTCCCGGCGTCGGCTTGTCACCACTGCGGCTGTCGTCGCCGTCACCGTCGGCGGCCTGCAGGTGATCGCGCAGCAGGCCCTGGATAATGTTGCGCCGGGCGGTTTCGCCAATCGGCTGTATCCAGAAGGGAATCTGGAAAATTTTCTCGAGATAGTCGTCCGGCGTGGCATGACGCTTCCCCGCCTGGTTACCCGTCAGTGCCTTGAAATGCTTGGTCAGTGCGTGTCGCAGCCAGCGCGAGTCCACCGCCACCACGACCACGAACAGCTTGAACGCCAGCATCAGGTGAACAGCCTGCAGTACCTCGATAACCCGGTCATCCGGGCAGCGATCGAGATCGTCGATGTAGAGGATAATGCGGTTGAAACACTGGGCCTCACGCTCGAGGATGCCGCTGTCGTCGGCGAGGATTTCATCGTTTTGCCGTGCCACCAGCCGCGACAGCTGCTCGAAATCGCGCTGGATCAGCGCCGGAATTCCCAGATGCTTGCGGTAGTCGCCCGAACCGACGCGTTCGGCGACGAAGTCATTCAGCACCCGGGTGGGAGTTTCCTGCGCCAGTGCTTGCTGAAGCGACTCGAGCTCGTCGGCGAGGCTTTGCTGTTCGTCCAGCACTTTCTTCAGCCAGCCGTCGGCCTGCTCGATGCTGTGTTCCGCGGCCTTGATCCGGCTGTTGATAGCCGCCTGTTCCCGCTCGACTTCGCCCCGGACCTGTCCGCGCACCTGCTCCAGCCGGTCGAGGCGGCTGCGGGTCAGCACGGTGGCGCGGTCCAGCACCTTCAGCGCCGCCGCCGCCGTTGCGGCGAGGCCGCCGAAGGCGGTGGTGACCGCCGGGAAATCGAGCAGCGACAGCACCCAGACCAGCGCCGGTACGCCGATCAGCGCCGTGATCAGCAAGGCGCGATGGTCGGAGTCGCGCCACATCAGTCCAAGCAGCGTATGGGCCCGGCCCAGCTCGCTGCGGGCCTCGTCGAACTTGCGGTAGACCTCGTCGGCGGTGGGCACGCCCAGTGACAGACAGTAGGGCGCCAGCGCCTGCTTGACCTGCGAAAGGCTGTCGCTGATCAGAATATCCGCGGTGGCGCGATGACGCAGCCGTTCCAGATTCGCCTGCTCGGAATCGCGCTGGCGCCGCAGCAGCTCGGCCTGCTGCTGTTTTGCCTTCAGTTCGCGCTCGGCCTCGCTGCGCTGGGCTTCGAGGCGGATCATGCGCGCCCGCACGTGGTCGAGTTTTTCCAGCCAGTGGCGCCGCCGCTGCTGCACCAGGTCCTCCGGCTCGTCGCGCAGCCGCAGCTGGTTGAAGATATGATCGACCAGGCTGGCCCAGAGCTCGCCCTCGACGTAGTGCCAGGCATTGAAGCGGATCTGAATAATGCGCTTCCAGAACGGCACCTTGCGCTGTGGCCGGTCGGCAATGGCGGGGTCGGCGGTCAGAGCGTCGATGCGATTGCACAGCGACTCCATGAAAAACGACTTGCCCGACCCCCAGTCGCCGAAGAGCCCCACCGCCAGCGGCGGATTCAGTCCACGGGACGCCAGCAGATAGGCAAAGGCATCGACCTCGGCGCGGATATCGACACGATCGTCCGTCGCCTCGATCTGCATGCCGTGGTCGGCCTTGTAGTTCGGTATATCGACAGGCTGCGCCACGAAGGGATGACGCTGGCGCAGGAATTCGCCGTAGCTATCCGTGCCGGTCGCCCCCTCGATAAACTCGCGCAGCGAGCGGGCGATTTCGCTCAGACTGCTCTTGCGCTGCGACAGCAGCTCGCCAATGGCCGAGGCCACCGGGTTGGAGGATTCCAGCATTGCGGCGAAGAGGGCGCGCATCTCCGCCACGTCCGGGTTGCCGGTGGAGAGCCCGAGTTCGGTGCCCTGTTGCACGATCATCTGGACGTCCTGCTCCAGCGGCGGCTGGCTGTCGGGCCAGACCCCGTCCAGATGGCGTTCCAGTGTTTCGAGAGCGGGGCGGGGATAGTCCGGCGGAAGCAGCTGGCCCGGCACCAGCTGGAAATGCTGCAGCAGCACCAGCGGCTCGGCGTCCAAGGGGTGTTCGAGCAGCATCCCGACCAGCAGATCGAACGCATCGACCGCCGACGACTCCGGGTCGCCACCGCTGCGCTCGGCCCGGTAGCGGGCCATCGCCGCAGCCCACTGCAGCGCATGGCGTGACGAGATCGACAGCTGGCTCCATGGGTCCTGCATCACCCCGTCCTCCTGTAACGCGGAACCGCAGACAGGAAGTAAGTTTAGCAGGGCTTTGCAAGGCCCCGCCGTGAAGCCGTTCGCTGCCGGCAAGGGTGCGGCATTGTTTTATCGAGAATGGACTGGGCGAGGGGCACTCTGCTCCACGCGCGCCCGCTATGTCTGATCGTTACAGTGCGGTCTCGCGCAAGATCGACGTGACACGGTCATTGAAGAGTTCTACCGTAAATCGGCTGTTCTCGCGCAGGTAGGTCCATTGCTCGAGAAATCCCATTTGTTTACAGGGTGAGCCGAGACACTCCAATTTACGTTCTACGTGGTGTGGGCGCCCGGCAGACCTGACCAGTGTTTCTATGCTGTCACCGATGCAAACGGAATGACTACAGACCAGACTGTCCTCAGCATGGGTGATCACGGGAAACTGCGCCATCATCACCAGCATCAGGAGAAAGCGCTTGTAGCGCCTTCTGCCAGTCATCCAGGTTCGGGACATACGCATTTCCTTAGAGGCAGGGTGTGAGAACGTACAGGTTCGGATAAACCCTGAAATCAGACGGTTATCCCAGCGCCTCAGCCTGTTCGGTGCTGCAGCCTCTTGCGCGGAAGCGATCTTTCGCCTCAACCAGTATCTGGGTATGGATTTCCTTGGAGGTAAAGAGGTTGCTATAAAGATTTATCAGGCTTGAATCGCCAAGCTCGTTTATCGTGCATTCCTTATAGAAGTCACGAGCTTCCTTCTTTAGCACAATCGCTTTCGCCAGAGCGTCTTTTGCTGACCTGGTATCGACGATGAAAAAATGACGGTCGCTGATGGTGTCATCTTCTCTGTTGGCTTCATGAAACGCTACAGTCTCATACATCGATTTGCCGGCATATTGCGTTAGCAATTCCCTATGCTCTTCCATTTCGTCTGCCTGAGCCTGCAGTATGACCGCGAGCTCGGGAGCAAATGTACGAAATCGCAAAGACCATTTTCTGTAACGTTTAATATGAGAGGTTTCGATGGCAATGGCCTTGTCGATTGTTTCAGGCATCGACGGCCGTGTAAGCATATTCATGTTATTTCAGATCAACTTCTTTTGTTTATATTTTTTTACGTTTTCTATAACGAATGTGATATTTAGTAGACCGTATAGGGGTTAACCAGGGACGGTATCAGCCGATAGAGCCTGGTTACCTGAATGATGCCTTCTGCTCTCCAGCTAAAATCGCTGGATATTTATACCATAAGGCAATTGAAAAGTATCGGTCTGGAACGGTTTTAGGAAAAATTCCTAGAGTAGAGACAGGTTGTCTCTATGAATCGCCTTGCCTTGCCGGACAATCAAGGGCATATAGTGAGAAAAATCGGAAGTTCGGCAATGGGTTGTAGAAAAGTTGGTAATATCGGAAGTGGTAAAAAAAGAAGCCTGGAAGACCCTAAAGGACGCAGACCGGTCATCCGTTCCGACGCCATCCTGTCTTGCTTTGATTGCTGGCAACCATTTCGTATTTTAAATGATTCAAGCAAAACGTCGAGTAGACAGAGACAGTTTGCGTCATGCCTTTGGGGTTTATTCATCGGCCCGCTATTCTGGCTCTGAATAGTGGTGAATACACTCTTTCTCAGAACTGGGTGCCGAGCAGGTAGGCGGTATAGCCTGCGAAACATAGCAGCAGCACGCCGCCCTCGACGCGGTTGATGCGGCCGGCGCCCCTGAAGCCGACACCGATAACCGCCAGCGCCAGGGTCAGCGCCGCCATCACCAGGACGTCGCGCTCGAGTACTTCGGGGCTGACCGCCATTGGACTGATCAGGCCAGCGATGCCGACGACGGCCAGGGTATTGAACAGATTCGAACCGAGCACGTTGCCCAGCGCAATATCGTGCTCGCCCTTGCGCGTGGCGATGATCGACGATGCCAGTTCCGGCAGCGAGGTGCCGACCGCGACGATGGTCAGGCCGATGATCAGGTCGCTGACACCGAAACCTCGCGCGACTTCCACCGCACCCCAGACCAGTACGCGGGAGCTCAGGATCAGCAGCGCCAGTCCGAGACCGAGCCAGAACAGCGCGCGCCCAAGCGGCATCCCGTGACTCGGTAGCTCCCGATCCATTTCCTGGGCCAGGGTATCCCTGGTGCGCTGCATGCCCTGCCGGAGCGTCCAGACCATCAGACCGGCGAAAACGCCCAATAGCGCCAGTGCATCGAGTCGGCTCAGCTCGCCGTCAAGCAGCTGCCAGGCGGCGAAGGCCGTGACCAGCACCAGGATTGGCAGCTCCCGGCGCAGCACCTGGGAGTGGACGGCGATGGGGCTGATCAGTGCCGTCAGGCCCAGTATCAGCGCGATATTGGTGATGTTCGAGCCGTAGGCGTTGCCCAGCGCGATGCCGGGATTGCCCTGGGAGGCGGCCAGCGCCGAGACCACCATCTCCGGCGCAGAGGTACCGAAGCCGATGATGACCATACCGATCAGCAGCGGCGGCATCCCGAAATAACGCGCGGTGCAGGCCGCACCTTCGACGAAGCGGTCGGCGCTCCAGACAAGGAGCCCGAGCCCGGCCAGAATGGCCAGAAATGCCAGTGTCATGCTGTTATGAACCTGTTTATGGAAAATTGTGTCGGACTGACCCCCCGCCTTGGTGACAGGCGGAGTCATAGCGGGTGACTACGGCGGGAGGCGCTGGCGGGGTGGGGGGCCCTTTCCATGATTACGAAGCGTTCAGGATCGGCCGATCTTAGCGGGTTACGGCCGTTCTGAAAAGTGGTCCCGGCGGTGTAAATGGTTATCGTCGATAGCCATGCGGTTCAATGGGAATGTCTTGTGATTGTCTTTCGTTTTATCCGGCGTGTGAAAAAGCAATACCTGGTTTTCCGGATTCGGGGTTAGAGCGGATATGACGGTTTATTATCTCAGGGTAAGTGTTGGCAAAAAGCGACATAAATACTTTGACAGGCAGCTGTTGCTTAAAAGCGACATGATGATTAGATCTTTATCTACTCAATACATCGACAGCTGAATGAAAGTGAGCTCTACCGATAAAGTAGGTGCCGCTCAGGGCGTATAAGGGATTGAAGTAGATAGGGAAAACGGTGGTGGCTTTATTAAAGCTATATATATCAATTAGTTAGATTTACTTTCTATAGCTTTTTTTAGATGATTGGACCAGTTCTTATACATTGTGAGATGAGCGGGGCGCCTGAGGAATCGTTCCAGACGTATTCTTAAAGAACAGTATTTTTTGAAATTTCGGCTTTGTAAATTTTTCAGGCTTGCGATCGGGAAATATCAAACTATTCTTGTTTTCCGAGGGACAAACTCACGGCCTGTAGTGTGAAGTGGCAAGGATGCACGGTTCACCCCAAACTCCTGCCCGCGAAGCTATCCGAGATTGCCCCGGTCCAGTCGATAAATAAAAAACAGGATGCCGTGGCGCATCTAGGAGCTTCTTATGTCGCGAAAGATACTTTGTCTCTCCACCCTGGTTGCACTCGGGCTGCCGCTGGCGGCGCAGGCAGATGACTCGGCTAACGGTGTGGACGGCGCCGCCGCCGGTGCGGCCATAGCGGGCCCGGCCTTCATTGGCCCGATCGATACCCAGATCAACGGCCCCTGGCTCGAGTTCTCGTTTGGGGCTGCCGGTTCCGTAGGCCCCTGTGTAACCTGCGTCCCGAGCAGCGGCGGCAATTCGGTGTACCTTGTTGACCCGCCGGAATGGACCTTCACGCTGCCCTTCGGCGGCGGCACCCTGACGGTAACCGACGCATTCGACTACGGTGACCAGTTCGAGGTCTTTGACCACAACGTTTCGCTCGGCTTGACTCCGCTCGTGCCGGTAGGTGGCAATTGCGGTAGCGACCCGGAAGTCTGCCTGCCGGACCCGGCTTCGAGTTCCCGTGTCTATCCGCTGGCCGGGGGCGACCACTCAATCGGCCTCAACGTCACCGTCAGCCCCTTCGGTGGCGGTGCGGCGTACTTTCGAGTCGATACAGCTGATGTTGCGGAGGTGGACATCGATATCAAGTTCTGCAGCGACCCCAATGCCTTCAACCAGAAAAAGAAAGGCGGCTTGCCGGTCACCATCTTCGGTAACGGTGTAGACGTTGCCGATATCGATGTCGATACCCTGCAGCTGTGCACCGACGCTGCGGGTACCGACTGCACGGCTCCAGGCGTGCACAGCTACAGCATTGCCGATCGTGGCGATCCGTCCAGCGACCTCGGCGCCGCCAGCTGCGCGATCGATCCGGCGACGGGCGAAGAGCTCCATACCTTGAACCCGGACGGTTACGACGATCTCGACGCTGTGTTCTACGCGCCGGATGTTGCTACGCTTCTCGACTCTACCTATGGCCCGCTCGTGAAGGGTGATGAAGTGGGCCCGCTGTACCTGGTCGGTTACCTCTATGACGACACGCCGATCACCTCTGTGCCGGTTAACTCGGTTGGCGTCGACATGCTGTTGATTCAACGGTAAGCGCGATTTGCCGATGGGAGGGCAACGCTGTCGACCCTAGCCATCCAGGGCCCGTTTTCCGGGCCCTTTGTCATTTTTGGAAGCTTGGGTCAGGAGGCTCGGATCGGTTCTTGCCTCTTGCCTCTTGCCTCTTGCTCTTGCTCTTGCTCTTGCTCTTGCTCTTGCTCTTGCGTCTGGTTTGCGTGTCGGAACCTCAGGGCCGAGCCCGGGGCTCAGGAAATGTCGACGAACGGGCCCGGTTGGCACAGGAGTCGGCAGCCGGGGCGGCTCAGTTCAATTGCTTTACCTCTTCACCTCTTCGAAAAGGCGCTCGATCAGGAAAGGGTCGTCGAAATGACGCCGGCCGACGAAGGCAGTGGCGTGATGACCCCATTGGCGCATCGCGCCTGGCGACCGTACGCCCATTGGCCAGAGGAGAAAACGTTCCGGCCGTTCGCTGCCGGCAACGATGCCATGAACTCCGAAGAAGCTGCGTGGCCCGGATGGATCCGCCGGTAGGCTGCGCAAGCGGTCGTAACTGGCCGTTGCCAGCGGCAGGTGAGGGACGGTGCCGCCAGTCCTGTAGAGCCCCCGGATAAAGTGACGGCCGCTGTCGAGACGCACCACCAGAGTCCCGTTGCCCGGTACCGACGGCAGTACCAGTGGGGGTTCGCCGGGCGCCAGACTTGGTCGCCTGCGTATGCGGGGCGTCGGGAAGAAAAGATGATAGCAGCCGCAGTTGTGAATGCTGTCATAGAGCAGTGGCGCGCCCTCAGGCCCCAGCGTCACACGCCATGTCAGGCCGTCGATATTGCCGGCGTAGATATCGTTCCCGGGGCGACTTCGAAACCAGACAATATAATTGAGCTGCAGGAGAGTCTGGCCGCCGTACCGGGTAAAGGACAGGCGCCTGTATTCCGTGGCGGTGGCGGGATCGACCTGCGCCCGCCCGTGCCAGACCGCAGTGCCGATGCGGTCGTTGTCATCATTCTGCTCCACCTCCCACACCGGCGCATGGCGTTCGAACAGCGCATCCAGCGCGGCGCCATCGATAAAGGGAATACCGAGGGCGTCGCGTGGCAGCGCAGACCGGTTTGGGCCCGGTTCCTTGCCGCTATACCAGCGTAACAGAGGTTTACGGCTCGGCATGGCTGCCGATGCGGTGGCGAATGCTGTCCTGGTTTCCCGATGCCAGAGGGCGATGCGCGCCGAAACAGGCAGCGCTGTCAACGGCGCCAGTCCCAGGATTTGCCAGGCGGTTACGTAATCATCCGGTACCCGTACCCGATGGCTTAGCTGTGCCAGTTGCGCCTCCGAGCGCAGCAACTCGTCGACCAGTTGCTCTCGACATGCGTCGAGGTTGTACTGCTGGCTCTGGAGTCCGGCGTTGCGAAGCTCGAGACGCCGGGTCCGGCGGTCCAGATCGGCGAGGCGTCGTATCCAGGCCTCGGCCTTTGCGGCCTGATCGACTTCATCGCGGAAGGACGCAAGAAAACGGTCGGTGCGCAGGTAGCGAAATCCCGGGATGGGCGTGGGACCGGAATCCCGGGCGCCGGCGCTGGCGATCTGCCGGTCGGACTTCTCGAACGCGGTAGCGCAACGGTTATCACCATTCTGCGGCATCAGGCTGCAGCCGGCGCTGACAGCTGCCAGCATCATCAGGCACAGTTGCAGGCCTGCCCGCCGCCAGCGCGGACGGGCCGGGAGCTGAGCGGTCATAGGTCGATCCTCCAGGCAACTCTGTTAACAGTCTAGCGCCTGGCTTCCGGTGCCCGGAATGACTGCGGTTGCCGCCTACTGAACAGGGGGCCGCTCCTGATTCGCTGTTCGAGTGTGTTGATCTGAAATGCAGCCACGAGGATCAGCGCCAGATAAACCGCAATGGCGAGCCATTCGCTCAGCCCCTGCGCCATCAACGACGGCACCAGAAACAGAAAGGGGTAGTGGATCAGAAACAGCGGGAACGACAGATCGGCGAGCAATCGCGTGGCGTTGCCGAACGGCAATCGAGATCCTGACCACAGGGCCTGCGGCAGGTTTTGCGCCAGATAAATCCCAAGACCGAATTCGAACAGGCGGCAGGGCGGGAACCAGTCGCCGGGGCGTCCGGGCATGAATCCATACTGACGATAGAGCCAGCCTTCGACCTGCTCGAACAGGGATGGCACCATAAAGGGCAGTCCCCACTGACCGACGTAATAGCGCGCCGCCAGACTGATGGCCAGCAGTGCGCCCAGGGTCCGGTGCGGCCAGCGTTTCATAAACCAGAGCATCGCCGGCGCCAGTACGTAAAGGCTCATGATCAGTGAGATATACCAGCTCGGCGGGTTGTAGGGACCGCCCCAGAGGCCGATCCAGGCGTAGAACCCGGATAGGCTGCCGAGCAGGTCGGTGGCGAAGCCGTTGGGAAACATCTCGGGTACGTCGCCCGCAAGCAGCCCGGCCCCGAGCGCGTAACCCAGCATCGCCAGCGGCACGGACAGCCAGTAGAGCGGATATATCCGCATCACTTTTTTCAGCAGGTAATGCGGGTAACCGTTGCGCCGTGATGCATTGCCGAGGCCCGCGAGAGCGCCGGAGAGCACCAGAAACAGGCTTACGCCGAGGCCGCCGAGACTGACGAAATAGAAGTTCTTCAGACCGAAGAAATCGCCGCTGGCATGGCCCAGCAGCTGCCCGATATGGGCAATCAGGACCAGCGCTATGGCCAGAATACGAAGGCTGTCCAGCAGTGGCGAACGGTTCATGGCGCTTTGCAACCTTGTAAGGGCAGATGCAGTGTTCGGCCAGGGTAGCGGGCGCCTGTGACATTTTCGTGGGCCGGCGTTGCTGTAGTGCCTGGTGTGGGGGGGCTGCGCGGTTGCGGGCCTGCTGTCGGCGTTGAGCACGTCCCTGTGCTCTGTTCAGGAAAGGTCAGAACACCCTGGTGAAGGTAGCGCGCAGCTGGTAGCCCTCGAAGTCCTGTTCGGCGTCGTACTCGTCGTAGACGGCGATATTGAGTCCCGCCATGAGCTGCGGCCAGAAGTAGGCCGCTGCCACGCCAATACCGTGTTTTTCCCGGTCGCCGCCCTCGACCTGCCAGCGGTCGTAGCCGGCGAGTCCCGCCTCCAGACCGCCCGGCAGCTGTTTGCTGAGTCCCCATTCGACGAGGAATTCGTCGTCGATATCGCTGTCATCGGCGAGCGAGTAGCGGCTCAGTGCGCTGAACGCCAGGTCCCGGGCCCCGTTCAGGTAGAGGTTGCCGCCCAGGGTGATCATGGTTTCGGTATAGCCAAGGCCCGGGTCCGCGGGCTCGTCGTCCTGTCCGGTCCGGGTCCAGACGCCGACGCCGGCGACGGTATCCCAGCGTTCGCCGTGCCAGCCCAGGACGGAGCCGAGCATAATATCGCCAAGGCCCCATTCGTCGCTTTCGACGGCGCCGCCGGCGATGCTGAGATCGGTGCGGATTACCGGAATGATGGTTTCCAGCGCCACGTCGCCGCCCAGGACTTTGTGGTCGGTCACCCAGATCAGGCGGTTGGCGATGGCATTGACCTCGACCTTGCTGTCGGCCGGCAGTGCCGAATGCTCGTCGGCGCTGTAGTGGACGGCGTAGCCCTTGTAGTAAAGGCCTGGCCCCGGCACGACAGAGGCGCGCAGGGCCTCGACGCCGGGACTGTAGTGGCCGGCGCTGGCGCTCAGGGGCAGCAGAGCCGCCAGGGCAGTGGGAAGAATTCTGGTTTTCATTGTATTCGTTATTGTCCCGATTGCGGCCGCGAAGGCCGCGTGCCGCCCGGCGGCGGAACGCGAACATCGCGGCGACACTATTGCGTGAACTCAGTGCTTGTACAGACCTCGAGGGTCAGAGCTCGAAGCCGTTGTTCAGATCGATGCCCGACTTGCCGGGCGCCAGAATGTTGTTCGGGTCGAGGGCCCGCTTGAGGGCGTGCTCGACGCGACGCTTGGTGGTGCCGTAGCTTTGCGCCACGCGCTCCTGGAACTGGGTGTTGACGCGGTAAACCGCGTAACCGCGCTTCTCGAATTCGTCCAGCAGTTCGTTGAAGCAGGCTTCGGCACGCGCACGCTCATCGTCGTCGGTTCGGTCGTACAGCACGTCGATAACGTGATGCATGTCACGCCAGCCGACGATGAACTCGCCGACATAGTCCAGGCCGTGCTTGTTGAGGATCTGCTTGGCAAGGCCATACTGCTTGTCGCACTCGCTGCCGCGGGCCTGGCTCACCGGCGCGAACCACATCGAGCCGCCACCGCCGCGCCAGTTGTAGAGGCCGAATTCCTGCAGGTTCGGTACGCCGGTCATCAGTTTGGCGCGGTAGTCGAACGGCTGGGTGCCGCCGGCTTCCTCCTCGGTAACCAGTTTGCCTTTGCCAAGCTGCTGCAGCGCGCCCCTGACGATGTTCAGGTTGACCTCGACCTGTTCCCGGGTGCCGTACAGGCAGGCGTAGACGTTCCAGGCACCGAGGTTCTTGTCCTTCTGGATCTGCTTGAGGATAGAGTCCGGCGTGGCGCCGGGCTCTGTGGTGTATTGCGCACGGGTGGTGTTGCAGGTCGCGGCCTCCCAGATAACACCGGCGATCACCACGGCGTTGGGGATGACCTGGGCCAGGCGCAGCGGGCGGATGAACTCGACGATATCGCTGATGTCGGTATCTTCCTCGAACTTGATCTCGATCGGCATCGACACCGGCGGTTTGGGCATCAGCCAGAAGCCGAGCTTGGTGCAGATGCCGTAATTGGCCTGGGTGAACATGCCGTCCAGCGTCGGGCCGTAGCCCCATTTGAACACCTGCCAGGCGTTGTCGCCTTCGACGCCGCCCATACCGGTGCGGTAGATCTCGCCGTTGGCCAGAACCAGCTCCATGCCGCACTGCATCAGGAAGTGCTCGCCGTACGGCGTGTAGCCGACGCCGCGGTCCATGGTGTTGCCAAGCGGGCTGGCAATGGCCGAGGGGGCGGGGAAGGACAGCATCAGCGGAATGTCGTGCTCCTGCAGGTAGTCGTAGAGCTGCTGGTAGGTCACCCCCGGCTCGACCAGTGCGGTACCGAGTTCGGCGTCGATATGGAGGATGCGGTTCATTTTCTTGAGGTCCAGCACGATCTGGCCGCGCTGGCCCGGCGCGGCACTGCCGTAGCCGAAGTTGTTGCCGGTGGAAACCGTCCAGACCGGGATGCGGTACCGGTTGCAGATCCGCACCACGCCCTGTACCTGCTCGACGCTGGTGGCGGTGACCGCTGCCGACGGCGTATTGCGGGCGACATCCCCGGGCATCATGATCTTGGTGTAGGAGACCAGCTGTTCGCTCTCGACCAGCACGTTCTCGGCGCCCAGCAGGGCGCGGAATTGTTCAAGCGCCGCCCGAAAGTCGGATTCTGCGACGCCCTGGGGCAGTACCTTGTTGGTTTGCTGACTCATGGTTTCAAACCTCGATTACGAATGAGACAAAGCGGCCTTCGAGGCGCGCGCTTCGGGCCGCAAGAGCGGCGCTGTCGACCGGCCGTCCGGGTTCTGCCAGCGCATGCCCGAGATGGGTCGCCCAGTCGCTGGTCGTGGCGCCGGCGCGCCGGCCTGCCAGGGACAGATCGCGGCCCTCGGAAAACGGCTGTTCGGATTTCAGCGCGAAGCCGGCCGCGGATGTTCCGAGCTGCTCGCCCAGAGCCAGTACCGCAGTCCGGGTGCCCGGTGCATTGACGATCTGATGCCGGGTCTGGCGGTTGTCGACGGCGTGCAGGCCAAGCCAGCTCACGCGGGCGCCAGCATGTCTTGCCCGGGCGATCAGCAGTTCGCCGCTGGCATCGTCCAGCATGCCGATCAGGCGCAAGGGCCGGTTGCCGCTAAGGGACCGGCACGCCTCGGCAAATGCATCGACATGCCCGGCTCGCAGCGGGCGGAAATCGGCCCCCGGCGGCAGCGCGGCTCTGACGCCGGCACCGAAGCTGTTTTCGATCTCGGTACTGCCGCTTAGCAGCAGGGTCGGGACGCGCCCGGTGCGATTGGCGCCGAGCGCCGCCTGGGCGAGCCCGGCGCTGCCGAGCAGGGCGCCGCCGGCACCGGATGCCAGCATGCCCTTGAGAAGGAAGCGACGTTTAGGATCCATGGTTCACTCCTTGCCCTTGCCCTTGTTTCCGGGAGCCGGGCTGTTGCCGACGTACTCGGCGACCGCCTGCAGCGAGGCGTCGTCGATGAAGGCGGAGCGGAAGGCGGGCATGGCCCGAAAGCCATGGCGCACGATCGCGGTAATGTAGCTCGGTGGCAGGTTGCGACCCTTGATTACCGGGCCGACGCCCGCTTCGTGGCAGTGGCCGCAGACCCTGGTGTAAACCTGCTCGCCATCGGCCCGGTTGCTCTCGGCCACAGCGGCAGTCGCGCTCAGCAGCAGTGCGCAACCCAGCAGTAGCTGGCGCAGGGGCTGTGGTTTCGTTGTCGTCATCATGTTGTCGTCTCCCGCCCGTCAAAAGGGGTAATGCCGCGGCGAGTGCTGCAGCGTGATCCAGTGGTCGGTGGTGAATTCCTCGATCGCCCAGTCGCCATTGAAGCGCCCGATGCCGGAGTTCTTCTCGCCACCGAAGGGGGCATTGGCGTCATCGTTGACCGGGATATCGTTGATATGGGTCATGCCGGCCCTGATGCCCCGGGCGAAGCGGGCGCCGCGTTCTGCACTGGCGGTGAAAACGGCGCTGGAGAGGCCGTAATCGGAGTCGTTGGCAAGCGCCAGGGCATGGGCTTCGTCGTCTGCGCGCAGAATGCCGACCAGCGGGCCGAAGATCTCGTTGCGGGCGATATCCATCGCCGGGGTTACGTCGGCAAAGACATGCGGTGGCAGGATATTGCCCCGGGCCTCCCCGGATACCAGCGTGCGGGCTCCCTCGGCGCGGGCCAGGGCGATCTTGGCCTGGAGACCCTCTAGCTGGCGCGCATTGATCAGCGGACCGACGGCCGTTTCCATCAGGTTCGGATCACCGACGGCAAGTTCGCGCACCCGGGCGGCGAAGCGCTGGCAGAAGGCGTCGTAGAGCGGGTGCTCAACGATGATGCGGTTGATCGCCATGCAGATCTGGCCGTTGTGCAGGAACTTGCCGAACACCGCGGCGTTGACCGCCTGCTCGAGATCGGCATCGGCGAGGACCACGAAGGGGCTGTTGCCGCCGAGCTCCAGCGCAACGTGCTTGAGGTGGCTGCCGCCGCTGGCGATGCGGCCGATATTGCGGCCCACCTCGGTCGAGCCGGTAAAGGACACCAGTGCCGGGACAGGGTGCTCGACGAAGGCATCGCCGATTTCAGATCCCTGGCCGACCACCACGCTGAACAGACCCGCCGGCAGGCCGGCCTCTTCGAAGATGCGCGCCAGCAGCAGGCCGCCGCTAACCGGTGTGTCGCTGGCGGGTTTGACCACCACGGCATTGCCCAGCGCCAGCGCCGGTGCCACCGAACGCTGCGTCAGGTGCAGCGGAAAGTTCCACGGGCTGATGACGCCGACCACGCCGAGCGGCTTGCGGTAGACGCGGCTTTCCTTGCCGGGCACGCCCGATTCCAGAATGCGGCCGTGGACACGGTTTGGCATGCTGGCGGACTCCAGGGTGATGGCGCGGGCTGCGCCCCACTCGATGCTGGCTTTCAGCCGGGTGCTGCCGGACTCGCGGATCAGCCAGTCGATGATCTCGTCGCGGCGCTGGTCGAAAATCCGCACCGCCTCGTGCAGCACCTGTGCGCGTTCCGCCGCGGGCTGCGCGGCCCACACGGACTGTGCCTCCTGCGCCTTGTCGAAGGCGGCGTCCAGATCGGCGCGGTTGGCCTGGGGTATCTCCAGCAGCCTGGCGTTATCGTAGGGGTTGGTCAGCGTAAGCGTGCGGTCGCTGCCGCCCCGGCGCCATTCGCCGGCGATGGGCTGCAGCTCGAGGTTCTGGTAGGCGTTGGTTGTCACGTTCATTGGCATCTCTCGGGTTCCGGGCCGGTCTGCCGGGGCGTCTCCGGCAGGGCTGTGGGTGTACCCCCACATAAGGCCCGTTGCGATTTCTTATAGGGCGCTGGCGTCGTTGAACCTGAGCATGGGTTCCTGCCAGCCCTGAATGGGATCAGTCAATCCAACAGGCTGTTAAGCAAATGAGATGCCAGATCGATGGGTAATTTAAATATCCATATAAATCAAAGGATAACGATTGGAAGTGAAAAAGGTTCTGCGCTGCTTGTAACCTAGTGGTAGAATTTTATTAATAAAATACGTTAATGATTGGATAAAAATCGACATGAAGCCCAAGCGTGACACCGGCTTGAAAGCGGAGTTTCTGGCTCACCTGAGGCAGCGCAACGCCCGGCTCAAGGTCCACAGTCAACGCCAGTTCACCGAAGGCGGCAGGCCCTCGGCCGACGATCTGGCGGCGAGCTTTCGCATCGGTGACGCCGGCAACGACATCTGGCTGGCCGGCCAGCAGGTGATGCTGATGCAGGCGGACGTCTTCGGCACGATCAGACGCGAGCTGGTTGACCGCCTGGGCATGGATGCAACGCGGCGTTTTCTCAAGCAGATGGGCTGGCAGGCCGGCGCGCGCGACGCGGCCCAGGTCACCGCGCTCTGGCCTGACGGGGACGACGTGAGTCTGTTTTCCGCCGGTCCGCGCCTGCACAAGCTCAAGGGCGTGATCGATATCGAAGTGGTGCAGTTCGAAATCGACAACGCCCGGGGGCGATTCTACGGCGAATTCCTCTGGTACGACTCGATGGAAGCGATGCAACACCTGGCCAGCTACGGCGTCAGCAGCGAGGGGGTATGCTGGATGCAGCTGGGCTACGCCAGCGGTTACGCCTCCACGCTGCTCGGCCGTGACGTGGTCTTTCACGAGGTGGAGTGCAGAGGCTGCGGCCAGGAGCACTGCCGCATCATCGGCAAACCGGCGGAGGAGTGGGGCGCTACCGATGACGATATGTTCGCCGAAACCGAGGTGGCGCTGTACACCGAGCCCCGGGGTGCGACGGCGTCGCATCGCCACATGGTGGGCGGCTCGCCGGCCTTTCTTGCCGCCACCCGCCTGCTGTCACGGGTGGCGCCGACCAATGCCACGGTATTGCTGACCGGCGAGTCGGGTGTCGGCAAGGAGTTGTTCGCCCGCGCGCTGCACCGGCAGAGCGGCCGCGCGGAGCAGCCGCTGATCGCGCTCAACTGCGCCACGCTGCCGGAGAATCTCGTGGAGGCGGAGCTTTTCGGGGTGGAAAAAGGCGCCTTTACCGGAGCCGACCGTCAGCGCCGGGGACGCTTCGAGCGTGCCAGCGGCGGAACCCTGTTTCTCGACGAGATCGCGACCCTGAGCCTGTCGGCGCAGGGCAAGATACTGCGCGTGATTCAGGAAGGGGAGCTGGAGCGTATCGGCGGCAGCAAGACGCTTCGCGTCGATGTGCGTATCGTCGCCGCGACCAACCTGAATCTGCGCAGCGAGGTCGTCGCGGGACGCTTTCGGGAGGACCTGTTCTACCGCCTCAACGTCTTCCCGATCCACCTGCCGCCGCTTCGGGAAAGACGCGAGGACCTGCCGTTGCTGATGAGCCATTTCCTGCAGCACTACTGCCGCCAGTACGAACGGCGCCTGACCGGCTTTACCACCCGGCTGGTCAATACGCTGCTGAGCTACCCGTTTCCCGGCAACATCCGTGAGCTGCAGAACCTGATCGAACGCGGTGTGATCGTCGCCGAAGACGGCGAGGCGCTGGATATCAACCACCTCGCCCTTGGCGGCGAAAATGAACGACTGTCCTGGCGGGATCCTGTGGCGGACGACGCCTTCGCGCCGGCGTCTGCAACACCAGCTCCGGCGCCCGTCGCGGCCGGCGCCGGGTCGCCGCGAGGGCAGCAGGATGTCGCCATGCCCGAGTCCTGGGAGGTCGGCGAATACGCGCCGCTGGCACGCCTGAGCGCTTTTCTCTGCGGCGACAACGATAGCCTGGAGACCTCTCTGTCGGACATCGAATCGTTATTGATCGACGAGGCGATGGCGCGCAGCGACGGCAACGTTACGGCGGCGGCGCGGATGCTGGGCATGAGCCGGGCGCAGCTCAGTTACCGCCTGAAGGACAGGCCCGTTGGACACTAAACCGGGTCGCTGCGATAAGCGCGGCTGTAGCCAAGCGACTATTATCACCTGATAAGCCGGTAACAGCAGGGGCAGGGACGGTGAAGGTCAGGAAAGGGCGGGCTGTATGTTTACTGGCGCTGATACAGGTGGCCGGCTTTGGCCTGTCGCCGGTTTTGCAGGCAGGGCCTGTCGTGAAGGTGGCAATTCCGGACGACTATCCGCCGTTTTACTACCGCGACGACAATGGCGATTTCAGGGGTGTCTCGTTCGAAATCGTCGAGCATCTGCTGCGTGAGCTCGGGTACGACGTCGAGGCCACGCAGCTGCCCAGTATGCGTACGCTGCTGGCGGAACTCGATGCCGGCCGCGAGGATCTGACGGTCAACCTGACCGCCACCGAAGAGCGTCGCAAGGTTGCGCTGTTCACCACCACGCCGCATATCGTCGAAACGCAGGATCTGATCGTCCGGGCGGACAGTCCGATCCGCTATGACGGTGATCTGGAAAAGCTCAAGGACTACCGGTTCGGCGCCATTTTTGGCTGGACCTACGGGCCCGCCTTCGACAACGCAGAGGATCTGGAGAGGGTCAGCGTCAACAGTTCGTCCGATCAGCTGCGAGGACTGCTGGCGGGTCAGTTCGACATTGCACTCAACAATCGTCAGTTTTTTCAGCACCAGGCGCGGGATATGGGTGTGTCCCGGGCCTTTCGGGTGCTGGCCCCGCCGGTTTTCGAGTTGCCCGTAACGATTGCGATATCGCGTCGCTACCCCCAGGCAGAGGCGCTTCGCGACGGCCTCAACAGCGCGCTTGACGATTTTCTGACCCAGCCCGCCTATCGCGACATCCTGGAGCGCTACGGATTCGGCGCCGTATCTGCGGCCGCGGAGGCACCGCCATGAGGTCGCCGAAGGCGGGAAGGAACCGGTTTGGCGGCCTGTTGCTTTGGCTGACGCTTATGCTGGCAGCGGCAGTAGTGCCGGCCTTTGCCGAAGACCCGGTCGAGCGCGCGGGCGCGCGCGATGTTGCGCTGACACCGGATGAGCGGCGCTGGATTCAGCAGCATCCGGTGGTGCGAATCGGCGGCGATCCCGACTGGCGGCCGTTCGAATACGCCGATCGCCAGGGGCAATACCGGGGCCTTGTGGCCGATTACATGCGCCTGATTTCCGATCAGATCGGCGTCGAGATCGAGTACCGGCCAAGGGCGAGCTGGCAAGCGGTCATGGAAGCGTTCGAGCGGGGCGAGGTCGACGTCATACCGGGTCTGTCGCAGACCGCTGAGCGGCGCCAGCGGTTTCTGTTCTCAGACTCTTACCTGAACATACCCACCTCGGTTATCACGCGCCGTGATACGAAATCGCTCGTGGGGCTGGAGGCGTTCCGGGAGCTGAAACTGGGCGTGATCGAGGGTTATGCGGTTGCAGGCTGGCTCCGCGATCAATACCCGGATGTCGCGCCGGTGCATGTCGATAGCATAAGTGACGGTCTTTTGCAGGTAGCGGACGGCACTCTGGACGGTATGCTGGCCAACCAGTTTACCGCGCTCGACAGGGTCAAGAGTCTTGGCATCGACAACCTCAAGATCAATTTCAACACCGCTTATGAATACGTACTTGGGATTGGCGTTCGCAAGGATTGGCCGGAGCTGGTCGATATTCTCAACAGGGCGCTGGCGAATATTACCCCGGCCCAGCGGGATGCCATTCGCAATAGATGGATCGATGCGGATCTGGCGCTGAGCGCCCCGGCCTCGGGCGTGCAGCACGGCGAGGTGCTGCCGCTGTTCCGGATGGTCGCCATCACCCTGGGACTGGCCGGTGTGTTTCTGCTGATTGCCTGGCTTTTAGGGCGACGGTCAGGGGATGCGCAGCAGTTCTATCAGTCCGGTATGTTGCGCCTGTTCGGCAATCTCGCCATCTGCTCGATACTGGTGCTGATCATGGCCGTGACCTGGTATTCGTTGCAGCGCGAGAAAGATATCGCACTGCAGCGAAGTGGCGATGCGCTCGAGACTGTACTCCATGCAACCCATGACAACCTGCGCTACTGGATCAACTCGCGTTTGCAGATGGTGTCTCTGATTGCCAGCGAGTCGGATCTGGGGACACTGTTTGCCGAAGTGGGCGGCGCCGGTTCCGGCACCCGGGACTTTCGGGCGAACCTGAGAAGTCTGCTGGCCGAGCCCGGGCTCAGCGACAGCAACTGGCAGCTGGCCATGGTGTTGGCCGACGGAACTCCGGTATTCGACAACGGCTTCCCGGTGACGTCGGTGAAGGAAGAAATTTTCGATCGTATTGACGAAGCCGGGGGGGTATTCATTCCGCCCCGCCGTGACAGCGACGATGGCCGGGCGAGTCTCTATTTCGCCGCGCCGGTCAGGGACTACAGGGGGCGCACAATTGCCGCCGTTGTCGCACGTATGGACCCGCGCGAGGCGTTTTCCAACATTCTGGCCAAGGGACGCATCGGCAGTTCTGGCGAGTCCTATGCGGTGAACCGGGAAGGCGTGATGATTTCCGAGAGCCGGCTGCGAGAGCAGCTGGTGACGGCAGGCCTTTTGCGGGAAGGGCAGTCGTCCATCCTCAACCTTCCCCTGGTCGATCCCGGGCAGGATCGCAGGCGCCTGGACGAAGCCCGGCCGGCACCGGGTGAACTGCCCATGACCGCGGTGGCTCGGGGCATCATGGCGCAGACGTCGGGGCTCCGGCTGACGGGGGAGCGCGATTACTTCGGTGAGCCGGTGCTCAGTGCCTGGTTGTGGGATCCGCAGCTCGGGATCGGCATCGCCTCGAAAATCGATCAGGCGGAGGCTCTGGCCGGTTACCGCGTCTCCAGGAACACGCTGTATTCGGTGCTCGGTATTTCGCTTTTTCTTGCGCTGGGGCTGATGGCGCTCAACTCCTGGATCGGCGACCGGGCCAACCGCGCGCTGCTGCGCGCCCGCGATGAACTCGAAGACAAGGTCGAAGCACGCACGGCGGAGCTGCAGAAAAGTCAGGAGCAGTTCCATACGCTGATGGAGTCTGCGCCGGATGCCATGCTGGTTACCAGCGAGCAGGGTCTTATTACCATGGTGAATCAGCGCGCGGAGGAGCTGTTCGGTTACGATCGTACGGAAATGATCGGCCGGTCGGTGGAGCTGCTGATTCCCACGATATGGCATGCCGGCCGAGACGTTTATCAGTCGCTCGTCCGCGACCAGACGGCCTCTCGGTCTCGCGGCCGGAGTCTGGAGCTGGAGACGCAGACCAAAAGCGGCAGGCGTATACCGGTGGAGGTCAGCGTCAGTCCGATCCCGACTGACGAGGGCATGCGGTTGGCAAGCTCGCTGCGTGATATATCGGAGCGCAGGGAGGCGCAGCGAGCGCTGGCGGAAAGCCGAAATCTGCTCAGGGCCGTGCTCGACAATATCCCCGATCTTGTTTTCGCCAAGGATGGCGAAGGCGTTTACATCGAGGTGAACGAGGCGTTCCAGAACTTTCTGCAACTGAAGCGTGACGCGATCGTCGGCAGGACGGATTTCGATATTTTTCCCCGGGAGGTGGCGCTCGGTTTCCGCGAGCACGACAGGGCGATGACGGAGGCAGGTCAAATCAGCCGCAACGAGGAATGGGTTACCTACCCGGATGGCCGTCAGGTACTGCTGGACACCATGAAAGTGCCGTTTTCCATTGCCGCCGGGCAGGGCGAAGACGGCGTACTGGGTTTGTCGCGGGATATCACCGAGCGCAAGCGTGCGGAGATGGAACTTGCCAATGCCAAGGAAGTAGCGGAAGAGGCGACCCGGGCGAAGTCGAACTTTCTGGCCAACATGTCACATGAAATCCGTACGCCGATGAACGCGATCATCGGCATGTCCTACCTGGCGCTGCAGACAGATCTCGATCGTCAGCAGCGAAACTACATTGAAAAGGTGCACCGCTCGGCCGAGTCGTTGCTCGGAATCATCAACGACATTCTCGACTTCTCCAAGATCGAAGCGGGCAGGCTCGAGCTCGAAACCATCGCCTTCCGTCTGGAGGACGTGCTCGACAATCTCGCCAACCTGGTGGGCCTTAAGGCGGAGGAAAAAGAGCTGGAACTGCTGTTCGACATGCCGGCGAAGATGCCCACGGCTTTTATCGGCGATCCGCTCAGGCTGGGGCAGATACTGATCAATCTGGGCAACAATGCGGTGAAGTTCACCGACGCCGGTGAGATTGTCTTTCGGGTGCGCCTCATCGACGACAACGCAGACGAGGCCCGGCTGCAGTTCGACGTCGAGGACAGCGGCATCGGCATGACCGAAGAGCAGCAGCGAAGGCTGTTCCAGGCATTTACACAGGCCGACTCTTCCACTACCCGCAAGTACGGCGGAACCGGCCTGGGCCTTGCCATCAGCAAAACCCTCGTCGAGCAGATGGACGGTGAAATCTGGGTCGAGAGTGAGCCTGAGCGCGGCAGTCGGTTTCACTTTAACGTCAGGTTGCGCAAGCAGAGCCATGCTGAGCCGGCGGTCACGGAGGATGCGATACTGGGCGAGATGAATGTACTGGTGGCGGATGACAATCCTGCCGCAAGGGAGGTCATGCGCACCATGCTGGAGTCTTTCGGCATGCACGTCAGCGAGGCCCGGAGCGGCGAGGCCGCACTGCGTCTGCTGGAAAGACAGGACGCAAACAGGCCTTACCGGCTGGTCCTGCTCGACTGGAAAATGCCGGGTCTTGATGGTATCGAAACGGCGCGGGCGATTCAGAACGATGACCGCCTGCCCGAGCTGCCGGCGCTGGTGATGGTGACCGCCTACGGTCGCGAAGAGGCAAGACAGGCCGCGGACGGGGTTCGGGTCAGTGGCTTTCTGGGTAAACCCGTAACGCCTTCCAGCCTGCTCGATGCCATCATGGTGGCGCTCGGGCGTGAAAGCGTCGGCATCACCACGGCTGCGCGACGCTACAGCAGCCAAAATGAAGCCGCGAAGAAGCTGCGGGGCGCCCGCATACTGCTGGTGGAGGATAACGACGTCAATCAGGAGCTGGCGCTAGAGTTGCTGACCAGCAACGGGCTGCGTGTGGACGTTGCCAATAACGGGCTGGAGGCCCTGGAGTGGCTGGAAAAAGCCGATTTCGACGGCGTGCTTATGGATTGCCAGATGCCGGTGATGGATGGGTACGAGGCCACGCGCCAGATCCGCGCTAAGGACAAATGGGCGAAACTCCCGGTCCTGGCGATGACCGCCAACGCAATGGTGGGAGACCGTGACAAAGTCATTGCCGCCGGCATGAACGACCATATCAGCAAGCCGATCAACGTCAGTCATCTGTTCTCGACGATGGCCAGGTGGATAGTCCCGTCCGATCCCGCCGGGATGGCTGAAGAGCCCGCCGAGCAAGCGCAGCAGGAAACGCCGCTGCCGGAGTTGTCCGGTATCGATACAGAGTCGGGGCTGTCCGTCGCCCAGGGCAATCTGCCGCTGTACCGAAAACTTCTGCTCAAGTTCAGAAACGGGCAGCGTGACTTCGAGCACCGCTTTCTCGCTGCGCTGACATCCGATGACCCCGACCTGGCTCAACGGCTCGCGCATACCCTCAAGGGCGTTGCGGCGAATGTGGGTGCCAAGGGGCTTCAAAACGCAGCGGCGACGCTGGAGGAAGCGTGCAGGGAGAAGCGGCCTCCGGCCGATCTGGAGGCGCTGCTTGAGCCGGTGACTAAGGAGCTGACTACGGTTATGACCGCGCTCGATGGATTCGGTAGCGAGCAGGAGGCGGATTCTCCTGAGGGCGCCGGGCAGTCGGGTCCTGTTGACCGGGACCGCGCCGTGGCGCTGCTCGACGAGCTCGGCGAGCTGATCGACGACAGCGATACCCAGGCGGTGGAGGTGCTTGATACCCTGCGCGCGTTACCGGGCATGGGGCGCCATGGTGCGGCACTGAACCGAATTGCCAGGTGCTTCGAAGAGTACGATTTCGACGAGGCCGGCGAGGCGCTCTCGGCACTGAGGTCCGCCCTCGGGTAGCGGTGGCGCCGAAGGGGTTGGCTATTCCGGGTCGGCATGACCGTTCCGTCGCGCGCCATAGTGCCAGAGCCCGACGACCGGTGGTCGGTCTTCGGTCGCCTGCGACGCTGCCACTCCGGCCTCCAGCCGGCGGCAGGGTCGCAGCTCGTTCGCGGCGCTGAAGTTTCTATACTAAAGCTAAAATGTCGGTGTCCCGAACGTGGGTCGGATCGGGGGTGGAGCCGGGTACGCGTGGAGGCGTCATGAATCAGGAGCACGGGGCAGCAACCGTACTGGTTGTGGATGATACACCCGAGAATATCGATATCATCAATGGCATTTTGCGGTCGCGCTACAGGGTCAAGGCGGCGCTGAACGGAGCCAAGGCGCTGCAGATTGCCGAACGCACCCCCGCGCCGGATCTGATCCTGCTCGACATCATGATGCCCGAAATGGACGGCTACGAAGTCATACGGCGACTGAAAAGCAATCCCAGGACCGCCGGCATCCCGGTGATATTCGTCACGGCCAGGAGCGAAGTAGCCGATGAGCAGCTTGGCTTCGAACTCGGCGCGGTGGACTACATCACCAAGCCGGTCAGCCCGCCCATTGTCGAGGCGCGGGTTCGTACCCATCTGGCGCTGTACGATCAGAACCGTGCGCTCGAACAGAAAGTGCTTGAGCGCACGGAGGAACTGAACCGGACCCGTCTGGAGATCATTCGCCGCCTCGGTCGTGCTGCTGAATACAAGGATAACGAAACCGGCCGGCACGTCATTCGGATGAGCCACTACTCGCGAATCCTCGCTGAAGCGGTCGGCATGCCCGACGAGTGGACCCGACGGCTGTTCGAGGCCGCGCCGATGCACGATGTCGGCAAGATCGGTATTCCGGACCGCGTGCTGCTAAAGCCCGGCAAGCTCGATGCCGATGAGTGGGAGACGATGAAGAAACACGTCGAGTTCGGCGTGCAGATTATCGGCGACCATGGCTCCGAGCTGCTGAAGATGGCCAGCGTTATCGCGCAAACCCATCATGAAAAGTGGGACGGCAGCGGTTATCCGAAGGGGCTCAGGGGCGAGGATATCCCCCTCGAGGGGCGCATCGTTGCAATCGCGGACGTATTCGATGCGCTTACGACCAAACGTCCCTACAAGGATGCCTGGCCGGTGGAGCGTGCGGTATCGCTTCTGCAGGAGGAGGCGGGCAGCCACTTCGATCCGGGGCTGGTACCACACTTTGTCGACTCGCTTCCGGCGTTACTCGAGATCCGCTCGGAATTTGGTGAAACCGAATAGCCCCGCCGCGGGGCAAGGTGCGGGGACCCGGCGCGGTAATGGCCGCCCCGGGAGCGCTGATAGCGGGCACTTGCCTGTGCAACAGGGAGAACGGACGTTAACGGCGATTACGGCGAGCAACTGGCGCATCTGCTGCTGTTTGGGCAGAGCCTTGGCATCGGCTTTCTGGTCGGTCTCGAAAGGGAGCGCCATGCCGAGAGTATTGCGGGGCTGCGCACCTTTACCCTGATATCGCTCTCGGGCGCGGTCGGCGGCTACGTCAGCCTGCAGCTTGAGCGACCCTCTTTCGTGCTGCTGATGCTGGCGCTGGTGATCGCCAGCCTGCTGGTGGCGCAGTTCAAGTCACGTTCGGATGAACCCGACACCACCACGGTACTGGCGGCCATCCTCACCTTCGGGCTTGGATACATGCTGTGGGGGGATCACAAGCTGTTGCCGGCGTCGCTGGCGATCACCATGACCGCGCTGCTGTACTACCGCGAAGAACTCCACGAGGTACCCCACCGGCTGACCCGCAGGGACGTTTCATCGTTTTTTCAGTTCGCCGCCGTGGCGTTTATTCTGCTGCCCGTGCTGCCCGATGAAACCTATGGTCCCTATGCGGTCCTGAATCCGTACCAGACCGGCTGGCTGGTGGTGCTGATCAGCGCCATCAGCCTGACCGGCTACGTGGTGCTGAGGCTGCTCGGCGGCAAAACCGGCATCCTTGTTCTGGGGCTGCTAGGGGGACTGGTATCGACGACTGCCACCACCCTGATCTACGCCCGCTACTGTCGACGTCAGAGCGGGTTCACCGAGCTGTCGGCGACCATTATCCTGCTGTCCCATCTGACGCTTTTCATCCGCATCGGCATCGTCGTGGCGGTGTTGCAGCTTTCGCTTCTTAGACCGATGCTGCCCTGGCTCATCGCCGGCTTCCTGGCGGGGCTGGTATACGCGGTGCTGATGTATCGCCGGCTGGGCGGGGGCAGTACGCAATCCGAGCTGCCGGAGCTGGAAGTCGGCAACCCGGCAGAGCTGAAGGTGGCGGTGGGTTTTGCCATCAGCTTCGCACTGGTGCTGCTGCTGGTCGCCTGGATGAACGATGTCTTTTCCGATACCGGCGTCTATATCGTCGCCTTCCTCTCCGGCCTGACCGATGTCGACGCCATAACGGTGTCGAACCTGCGGCTTTACTCGTTGGGAAACATATCCGCCAGCGTCGCGCTGATCGCTGTGGTGGTGGCGTTCGTCGCCAATCTGCTGTTCAAACTGGGTATTGTCGTCGTGGTCGGTGGCAAGGCGCTGCGGGCACCGGTCGGAAAAGGCTTTCTACTGCTGGTGATCGGCGCCGTCGCAGGCCTCGGGCTATCGCTGCTGCGGGTCTGACGGCAGCAGGGCGTCGCAATCCCGCGATGCGCTATGGTTAAGGGACTTTGACGCCGGCGTGCGGCGAACCCCATTGCATCAGAGGCACTATGACGACACTTTTGCAGCAGTGGCATCAGGCGGCCGTGATCAGCAGCGGCTTTTTCTGGAGCGCGCTCTGGGCATTCGTGCTGGGGTATCTGATCAGCAGTCTGATCCAGGTGCTGGTGACCGAGGAGCGCATGCAGCGGGCAATGGGCACGGCAGGTCCGCGCAGCGTTGCGCTGGGTACGCTGTTCGGCTTCGTGTCCAGCTCCTGCAGCTTCGCGGCGCTGTCGACGACCCGGGCGCTGTTCCAGAAAGGGGCTGGCCTGGTGCCGTCACTGGCATTCATGCTGGCATCGACCAATCTGGTCATCGAGCTCGGTATCGTGATAGCGATCTTTCTGGGCTGGCAGTTCGTGGTCGGCGAGTATCTCGGAGGGCTGCTGCTGATTCTGTTTGCCTGGCTGTTCGTCAGGCTGACGCGCCCGAAGATGCTGATTCGCGAGGCACGGCAAAGACTTGACGGCGATGAGGAGCAGGACGGACAGGCCGACGGCGGCTGGCGCGACAAGATCCGTTCACGGGAGGGCTGGCGCCGGATCGGCCGCACCTATGTGATGGAATGGCAGATGGTATGGAAGGACGTGCTGGTCGGCTTTACCGTTGCCGGCATTATCGCAGCCTTCGTGCCGGACGGTTTTTTCCAGACTCTGTTCGTCGGTTCCGGTCGTGAAACCGGCGCCAATGCCAGCTTTTTCGAGGTGCTGGCGCAGACGCTGATCGGGCCGGTCGCGGCCTTCTTCACCTTTATCGGTTCGATGGGGAACATCCCCCTGGCGGCGTTGCTGT
Organism: Marinobacterium nitratireducens; assembly: GCF_014645375.1. Lineage (GTDB taxonomy): Bacteria > Pseudomonadota > Gammaproteobacteria > Pseudomonadales > Balneatricaceae > Marinobacterium_A > Marinobacterium_A nitratireducens. The sequence goes on along the minus strand of NZ_BMLT01000012.1, from coordinate 76,555 downwards.
ACGATCGCGGCGTCAGTTTCGCCGGCGTCATGGCGTTTATTTTTTCCGATATGGTGGTGCTGCCGGTGCTGCGCATCAACGCCGCCTACTACGGCTGGAAAATGGCGTTGTACATCCTGGTGCTGCTGCTGTCGGGGCTGGTTTGCGTATCGCTGCTGCTGCACTATGGCTTCGCGCTGTTCGACCGGCTGCCGCAGGCGAGCGGAGCGGCGATTACCGAACGGGATTTTTTCCGCGTCGATTACGGCCTGGTTCTGAATCTGGTGTTCATCGCCGTATCTGCCTGGCTGGTGGTGCTGTCCAGGCAATCCGCAGGCAACGGCGACAACGGCGACGACGGCGGTCACTGCGAGCACCATGGCGAAGGCGAACATCATCACCATCACGACGGTGCGCCGCTGTCCGAGAAAGTGATGAACGGTCTGGTCATGGTGGCGCTGGTCTGGCTGCTCGGTGGCCTGATGCTGGCAGCCCTGCTCTGACCCGGTCCCCGGTGCTCCCATCGACGACCGCCGGGCCGGAGTCGCGCCGGCGCTGGGCGCATCCGCCCGATGAATCTGGGCGTAACTCCGTATAGGGCCTGGCGGCCTGATACCTCGGTCCCGAGCCGCCTGATGCGGCCGGGCGCCGAACTGGGTCACTACTCTTCGTAATAGGGGACTATGATCTCTCCAACGCCCAGCACATCGCAATGCTCCAGGAGTGCCTGGATATCGGGAATAACGATCCTGCCATAGTTTCGGCGTATCAGCGCCAAGTCCTCCAGGAGCTTCAACTCCCGGCTGATACCTTCACGGGTGGTGCCGAGCATGCGCGCCAGGTTTTCATGCGTGAAACCCTTCAGGACTGTTGCCCCTTGCGCATCCGCTTTTCCGACACTGTATCCCAGGCGGGTCAAGAGTCGAACCAGGCGGTCGCGAATCGCCAGCAAGCTGGCGTCCTCGATAAAGGAGTAGGCCATCCGCAGTCGATGGGACAGCAGTCTGTTTATCTGAACGGCAATTTCGGGATGCGCGGCATAGAGCGCTTTAAAATCATGCTCCTGCAATATCAGCAGTTCAGCAGGCCCCTGGGCGTATGCACTGTTTGCTCGGTACAGGCCGTCGATCATGCTCAATTCGCCGAAGCAATCTCCCGGGCGAAACACCGCTGACTGAAATTCCTTCCCGCTCAGGGTGAAATGGCAGAAACGTATCAGACCACTCGCGACCCGATAAAGCTCACGCCCCTGTTCTCCCTGGGTGTAAACGGCTTCTCCGTCACCGTAGTGCCGGGGACGCATACGCTGCAAGACGGCATCCCGGACGTCGGTGGGAAGATTGTCGACCCAGCTGTGCAGCGCGCTAACTTTCTTCATATTCGAATTTTTATCGACACATTGTCATATTTTGGGCGCAAATCGGGGCCTATTTTAAAGGCCTTGGTGTTCGGTATGGCTATCCAGCGCTCGGCTCCGGCTGTGCGAGTCCGTCGCGCAGTCCCCCCTCCACACATTGTGACGTTTCGTACAGATACGGGCGGACGTCGCTGTAACAATGACACTTCCAGTCGTAACCGTAACCTCAGCAGAGACGTCCCGTAACCTGGTACAGGAACCTTAGAATGTCAGAAAACAGTCAAACCGTCACCGTTATCGGAGCGGGAACCATCGGTATAGCCTGGTCCGCACTCTTTGCGGTCAATCAGCACTCGGTCAGGCTGTTCGACGTCAGAAAAGGCTTCGAATCCGATACGATAGCGCCGTTGCGCAGAATGATCGGTCAGCTCACCGACGAGGTCGATGTTGCCTTGGGCCGCATTTCTTTTCACGGCTCACTCGAAGTGGCACTGGAAGGCGCCACTGTCGTGCAGGAAAACGGGCCCGAGAATCCCGGGTTCAAGCAGAATATCTTTGCCGAAGTGGAAGCCATTGCCGACAAGGATGCATTGCTGATCTCGTCCACATCCGGGATCCCGCCCGCGAATATCGGCGAAAAAATGCAGAATCCGGCCCGCGTTCTTATCGGCCACCCGCTCAATCCCCCGCATTTGATGCCACTGGTTGAAGTCTGTGGAACCGAGAGTGTCGACGAGGCGCTTATCGACCGGGTGAATGCCTTTTACCAGAGTAACGCCCGGGTTCCGGTCCGCCTGCACAAGCCGGTTGCCGGATTCGTCGTCAACCGCCTACAGATGGCGATGTTGCGCGAAGCGATACATCTCGTGGGTGAAGGCGTCGTCGACATCGACGGCATCGACAAGGTCGTGCTGAACTCGGTCGGCGTTCGTCTGGCCTCCATCGGCCCGATGCTGGCGTGCCATTTCGGCGGTGGCGCCGGCGGAATTCGTGAAATGGTCGAGAAGATCGTCGGCAGCCTATTCGCCGCCATGGACCTGCCGCCGGTGGATAGCCGGACCCTGGATCTGCTGGAAGCACAGGCCGCGAAACACTACCCGCTCGACCGGCTCGGCGAATTCGCCGCAGTACGCGACCGGCGGCAGGCGGCCGCGCTCGACGTGCAGCACAAAAACCCTCTTCCCCAAATGGCGTGAACGGAGCAGACCATGGATACCACCACCCGGGCCCCCCGCTACCTGAAGGGCCGCAGTGCCGATGCAGAACTGGCTGGCGATTATGTGGATGTCATCGACGAGCCGCAGCATTTCCACCGCTTCGAAAATGAGTTCGTGCGGGTCTATGACGTTCGCTTCGCGCCGGGAGAGCACTCGCTTTATCACCGGCACGATGAAGACACGATGTATGTCACCGTCCGCGACGTCATCGTTCATGACCAGGGCTACCAAGCCGAAGAGGCGCAGGTGCATAACCTTCCGGCGGGACTTTCACTGTGCCGGCCGCACAAGGGCGAGCCCCTGATTCACAGGGTGCGCAATGACGGCAGTGGTCCGATGCACATGATCGGAGCGGAGGTCAAAAAGCTGCCCGAGACGGTCGCAGAGGCGCCACTGGAGGCGCCTTTCCATAGCCTGCTGGACAACCTGTCCGGGGCCAAACGGCTGCGGCTCTACATGATCAAGCTGGAACCCGGCGAGACGACCGGGCCGGTTACCTATGGCTTCTCCGGCCTGACGGTATCCATTTCCGACGCGAACGTGGAATACGCAGAACCGGGCGGCTCCCGCCGGGTTATCTCATTCTCGCCAGGCTCGCATATCTGGCATGACGGTCCGATCACCCAGACCCTGACCAACAAGGGTCAAACCGCCTTAGTGGCGATTCTGGGAGAGTGGTGCTAAGCCCGGCAGGGCTCTCATTTGTGCAGTCGTTTCCCTGTCAATAACAACAACCGGGAGGTTGAATATGCTCGATCATCTACGCAAGCCAGGATTTCTGGTCCGGCTTTCCTGTGCGCTCCTGCCACTGGCTTTCGCAACGGGCGTCGAGGCGGCCACGCCCAAAGAGGGAGAGGTGACCATCCTGCGCGACAACTACGGCACGCCGCGCGTCTACGGCTCCACCGACGCCTCGCTGTGGTACGGCGTGGGCTATGCCATGGCGCAGGACCGCCTGTGGCAGGCGGAGCTCCTGCGTCGTACCGCAAGAGGCACGACAGCGGAGCTGTTCGGCCCCCCGGCGCTCGGCGGGGATATCACCCTGCGGACCCTGACCGGACCCGAAGAAGGCCGAATCGCGCAATTCGAGGCCGCCACGGAAGAACAGAAACTGATTTTCACCGCCTACACCGACGGCATCAACGCCTACATTGCCGAAGCCATCAGGACCGGCACGCTGCCGCAGGAGTTTTCCGCTTTCGGCTTCGAGCCGGAGGAGTGGTCGCCTACCGACAGCATCAATATCCTGCAGATGCTGTGGCTCGATGTCGCCACCGGCGGCGGCGAGGAGCTCGCCAATGCCGCCCAGCTGCAGCAGCTGATCGCGATCAACGGACCCGAAGAGGGGGCGAAGATTTTCGCCGACACACACTGGCTGGAGGACCCGGACGCGCCCACCATAGTGCCGGCCAATGGCGCCCTGAACCCGGCTCACCCGGGTGCCGGGATTGGGCACGGAAAACCGGTACTGCCTGCCGCTGATTTTACTAAGATTCAATCGCGACTCGATGATCTGCGGTCCAATCTGCGCCGTGTCGGCATGGGTAGCGGCTCGTCGTCAAATGCCGCGGTGATCGGACCGAAACTGTCGGCCACCGGACGCCCGCTGTTGATGGGCGGGCCACAGGTGGGCTACTCCAGCCCCCAGTTAGGCCACGAGATGGGCATTCACTATAGCGGCTATGACACTTTCGGTGTCGGGGTTGCCGGCTTGCCGCTGACGGTTGTCGGGGTATCGACGGACATGTCCTGGACCACGGTGACCGGCGGTACCGACAACTCGGATATCTACGCCGAAGTGGTGAATCCGGATAACCCGCAGCAGTACAGGTTCAATGGCGAGTGGCTGGACTACGACTGCCGCCTGGAAACCTTCGGTGTGGCAGGTGCACCCGATACCGGGAAGACCATCTGCGAGTCTGTCCACGGCCCGGTACTGGGCACCGCACCGGGCCTCGCCTTCAGTCTGAAGATTGCCGGAAGGGGCAAGGACCTGCAGAGCCATGAGGCCTACCTTGGCATGATCCGCGCCGGCTCGGTGCAGGAGGCCCAGGAGTCCCTGAAGAACTTCCCGTACAACCTCAGCCTCGTGTCGGCGGACAGGCGCGGCAATATCGCCTACTGGCACCTGGGCGAAATACCGCTCCGGGCGCCGGACGACAATCCCTGGTTGCCACATGACGGCACCGGAAACGCCGAGTGGCAGGGTTTCGTGCCCTGGGAAGACATGCCGCGGACCGTAAACCCCGAGCAGGGCTGGATCAGCGCCTGGAACAACAAACCCCGCGCCGGCTGGCAGAACTCCAGAATGGACTTCTGGAACTGGGGACCGGTGCACCGGGCTTCCACGCTGACAGACTACCTGTCGCAGCTCGAGCCCGGCACCGCCACCATCGAAACGTTGGAGGAACTTAACCGATTCGCCGGCTGGACCAACCAGACACCCTCCAACGCCGCGCGCAACATCTTCGCTCCGCCCTTGCTGGGAGAGCTTCTGAGCCGTGTGGATACCGGCGCCGATCCGAGACTGCCCGCCATTGCCGAGCTTCTGGGCAATTGGGATATGCAGCAGCTCGACCTCGAGCCCATGGGTGGGGATGGCTACTACGACAGTCCGGCAGTGGCTATCTTCAACACCTGGTGGCCGGCCCTGACAACACGGGTGTTCGGCGATGAACTGGGCCCGCAGGTGATGCCTGCGCTCGGTAGTACCCTGGGCAACCTGGTGTATCGCCTGCTCGTCGATGGTGTCGCCCTGCCGCTGCAGCACGACTACCTGGATGGCGAATCAGCCGAGCAGGCCGTTACGGCCGCGTTGGTCGATGCCCTGAATCAGTTAACCACCGAGTATGCCTCCTCCGATCCCGGTGGCTGGCTGCAGCCGGTTGCAACGATCGACTGGAAGCCGATCGGCCTGGGTGCAGTGCCCGACACTGTCTGGATGAATCGTGGTACCTACAACTACATCATTCAGCACGGGCCCGGAAACAACTTCATCGGTCAGAGTGTGATGGCTCCGGGCCAGAGCGGCGACTCGCAAAGCCCGCACTTCGAAGATCAGCTGGAGCTCTACCAGTCCTGGGAGTACAAGCCGATGCGGCTGACGCGTTCGGGCCTCAACGGCGCCATCGAGTCGGTGATCAGGCTAACCCCCGCCTGGCCCAACTGATCCGCGGGCTCTCATACCTTCCTGCCACAGTGTCCGCAGCCAGGCGGCCGGGGCAGGGAGGTATGTGCCTGGTCAGGGCGCGGCACACCCTGCTGCGAAACTTCAAGGTGGCGACGCTGTCCCCATGCAGAAGCCGGCGGGGCTGCAGGGCGCCCCGTCGTGGGAGAACGAACCTCGGGAGTGAGTGATGTACCGCGAGGGGTATCAAGATCTGTCTGATGTCGAGGTCGAGAACCTGGCCCGGCACGAACCTAGCGCCGATGACCAGGCGCGGGTCGAGGCGGCGATCGACAGGGCGATCGGCCGCTACATGGACGCACGGCAGCGACGCGTTGACCCCTTTGTCAGGCGTCACTTTTCCTTCAGGGGCAGTCTGAGGCTGCATGCGCAGGCCCTGGGTTGGGACCTGGTTCGTATTCCGCTCAATATCGCCTGGTCCTTGCCCCGCTTCGTGATCGCCGTGCTGGGGCTGCTGGCCGGGATCTGCGGCCTGCGCACAGTCGCCGCGAAACTGGCGCAGGTGCCCCCGGGTTTGATCACCAGTCTGGACCGTGAGATCGGCAGGCTGGTGGTGACGGAGCTGTTGGAGCTGCCCTGCGATGCAGCTGACAGCAGAGCTCGCGATGCGCTGATGGCGGAAATACTCGCCGACCCTTTCCTCCAGGACCTCATCGACGCCCGACTGGGCGGCCTGGCCGGGCGTCAGGCCGATACCGATTTTCGGCGCCGACTCGATCTGCGCCTTGCCGAATACGGTGCGTCCCGTACCGGCACCTCCGAGCTTGCCGGCAATCTGATGGTGGTGCTGTCGAGTCAACTTGCACTGGGGCAGACCGCCTGGGGCAGTTTCGGGGCCGGCAGTGCCATCGCGGCCTCGGTCGCCAAGTCCACCGCGGTGGCGGGGTTCTGGCTTGGGCCCGTTGTCGGCTCCTGGTTCTACGCCATGGTGCCGGTCGTCCCTTCGACAACCACAGTGCTGGTCTCGGTCGCGGGGGTGGCGATGGCCCTGTCCGTGGTCGCCACCTTTATCGGAACCGTCGCCGATCCGGTGCAGGCCAGACTCGGGTGGCACCAGCGCCGTCTGCGCAAGTTGCTCGGAGCCGTGCAGCAGGACCTGTCGCGGGATGGGCCAGGCGATTTTCAGCTGCGGGAGAAGTACGTCGGACGGGTGTTCGATGTGCTTGACTATCTGGCGGCGGCCGGACGCTCGCTGTAGCCGGCGGTAGACCCCATTCCCGGATTTCATCCGCGAGATAGCGGCGGCTTTTGGTGGTCCGCGCCGCGATGTCCCCGGCGCAGCCGGACCGAAAGGCGCCATCAAGCGACTGCTGTCCATCGAAAAAGACCGCTTTCCAACGCCCCACAGTACTTAAAGTAGTGTTCATCTTTCCGGTTTTAAGCTTTTGAAGTTAAATGTATTTATTTTTCGATATCCGGACCTGCGGCGGCGCCCCCGCCAGCGTACAATAGGTCCGTAATCGTTGAACCAGGGATGGAGTAATGGCCGATTTCAAGACCCATACCACCGTCGCGGCGGCACTGAGCGCACCACTGGCTGCCACCGCCGCCATGACCGGATTCGCCGACATGCGCGAGGCCGTCATCTACGCGCTGGCCGGCACGCTGGGGGGGCTCCTCCCCGATATCGATGCCGACGATTCGATCTCAATCCGGCTGGTGTTTCGACTGTTTGGCGCTCTGGCCGCAGGGCTGGTGGTACTGTTCTGGATGACGACACTGCCCCACTGGCAGGTGCTGATACTGGCCGCTGCGGCCTTTCTGCTGGTGCTGTACCCTTTGCGCTGGCTGTTCGAGCAGTACACGGTGCATCGCGGACTGCTGCACAGCCTGCTGGCCAATCTGCTGTTCGCCGCCGTTTCGGTGCTGATTGGCTACCACCTGTTCGGGCTGGGGGCCCGGGCCGCCTGGGGCGTCGCCGGCTTTGTGTTCTTCGGCGCCACCGTGCACCTGCTGCTCGACGAGATCTACAGCGTCGACCTCTCCGGTATGCGCGTCAAGCGCTCCTTCGGCACGGCGCTGAAGCTGACCGACTGGGGCCAGCCGCTGGCCTCGATGGGGTTGCTGCTGGCGACCCTGGTGGGGATCTGGCTGAGTCCGGATACCGATGCCTGGCACCCGGCCTTCGCCTGGCTGCCGGAACTGGCGCTGGCGGACTGGTTCGAGCGCGGCGTGAACACGTTGCGTCAGTTATGGAGCTGAGGTCGATACCATGAAAGACGCTGTGCCTGCGCTGCTGCGGATACATCATGTGGCGCTTATCTGCTCGGACTATGCGCGCTCGCGCGACTTCTACACCGGGCTGCTGGGTCTCGAGGTACTGGCAGAGCACTACCGTGCCGAGCGGGATTCCTGGAAGCTGGACCTGGCGCTGCCCGATGGCGGACAGCTGGAGCTGTTCAGCTTTCCTTCCGCGCCGCCAAGGCCGAGCTACCCGGAAGCGCAGGGGCTGCGCCATCTGGCGCTGGCGGTGGCTTCGCTAGAACCCTGGGTGCGGCATCTTCGGGCCGCCGGCGTTGCGGTCGAGCCGGTCCGCCAGGATCCCTATACCGGCAAGCGTTTCTGCTTCTTTCAGGATCCTGATGGCCTGCCGCTGGAGCTGTACGAGGTCGATGACCGGCGATCAGGATAGTAATAGGGGTAAACCCTGATATGCTGTGGGATTTTCCAGGAGCCAGTCGATGACCCGTACCCTGATCGTTGCCGCCGCCAAAACCGTCGACGCCGTCGGGTGTCAGCAACAGTGCCGTATGCTGGAGGACCGTATCCGTTCGCTGGGGTTGCGTATCCGGGAGTTGGTGATAGAACCGCTCAGCGCCGACTGGCACAGCCCGGAGCCCGAGGATCACTTTCGCAGTGGCTGTGCGCCGATCGAAGCCCTGGCCCGCGCCCGCGAGCTTGTTATCGGGGGCGAGAGGGCGGTGCTGATCCGCGGGGAGGACCACATCAAGAGCGGTTACGAGCGCGATGAGCGGCTGCGCCTGATGTCGGTGTACGGCCCGGACTACCCGCTGACCAAGGCCTATACCGATCTGGCCGGTGAGTTCCTGCGCCGCCACGGGGTCGATGCGGACCTTTTTCGAGAGATATCCCGCGCCCTGTTCGAGAACTACAAGCTTAGTTATCGCAATGCGCTGGCGGGCGATTTCAGCCCCGAGGCGCTGCCGGACGAGCGCTGGTATCGTCCGCTTACGCCGCTGTTCCGCGGTGTCGACTGTGCCAACCCGCTGGTCGACTTCGAGGGAAGGCTGCTGATAGTCGACGAGAGGCTGGCGCGGGAACTGGGTGTTGCGCTGGAAACATCCGTGGAGATTCGGGCGGTGGGTCTGGGCAGGCTCGATGCGGACGGTCCCGGGCACATCGAGCACATCGCCGGCTACGGTCACCTGCGCGAGGCCTACCGGGACTGCTGCGAGGCTGCCGACCTTGACTTCGCCGCACGATTTCGCGCCGGCGAGGCGCTGCTCGAGGCCTATACCTGCTATCCGGTGGTGCCGATGGCGTTTTTGCTGGCCAGTGGCCTGGTGGACGTGCTGGACGATATTCCGGGATTTCTGGAACAGCACAGTATTACCATTACCGGCGGCATGAACCTTGGTCGCGGGGCCTGGAACAATCCGGCGTTGAATGCCCTGATCAGCATGCACCATCGGCTGCTCGAAGGGCCCGAGCGGTTAGGCATGGTGCACGGCAATGGCGGCCTGGGTTACCGGCAGGGAGTGGCGTTGCTGGAGTCGGCGGGATTCAAGGCAGGGTAGCAGAGCCAGATCCAGAAAGATGCGTGCCGCCGGGAAGGCGGCACGCTGGTGCTTGCTGTAGAAGCATGGCGCCTGTCGTTACTGCATCGACTTGTTGATGAAGTCCTGCACCACGTTCGACATATCGAAGCTCTTGCCGCCCTGGACCGGCGGATACTCGGCCAGCGACTGCAGGTGCTGGGCCATCAGCTGGCCCATAGGCTGCAGCAGCCAGGAGACCTTCTGCATCAGGTGACCGTAGGCGTCCGGACTGTCGTAGCTCTCGAACGGGTCCATACGGATATTGAACACCAGGGGCACGGTGCGCGGAACGACGTTGGCGTAGTAGTCCTCCTTGGTGGAGAAGTGGAACTTCCAGGGCCCCATGCGCACCGCGGTGAGCTTGCTCTCGTAGTAATGGAAAATGTGATCGCGGGCGGAGTGGTCGCTTTCGCCTTTCCAGTACGCGAGGTTGTTGACGCCGTCGATGTACTGCTTTTTCTCTTCCTTCATTTTCTCGGCCACATTCTCGACGCCGGCCGCGGCGGCCAGGGTGGTGAACATGTCCTGATGCGCCTGGATGCCGTTGAGCTTCTGGCCGGGTTCGACCACGCCGGGCCAGCGCAGCATCGAGATCACACGCACGCCGCCTTCGTAGGTGGTCATCTTTTCGCCACGGAACGGCGTGGTGGCGCCGTGGGGCCAGGAGGTATGCTCGGGGCCGTTATCGGTCGAGTACCAGACGATGGTGTTGTCGTCGAGCTCGTTATCCTTGAGGAAGTCGAGCACCAGACCGATATCGTGATCGTGCTGCAGCATACCGGAGCCGTGGATATCGGCTTCGGACGTGTAGTTCTCCGCGGCGTAGCGCCACTCGTCGTTCAGGCGTGTATAGAGGTGCATGCGGCTGGTGTTCAGCCAGACGAAGAACGGCTTGTCGTCATCCTTGGCCTTTTTCATGAAGTCGAACGCCTTGGGAATGACCTCGCCGGCATCGAAGTTCTTCATGCGCTCCTGGGTCAGCGGGCCGGTATCCTCGATGGTCTGCCTGCCGACCACGCCGAAACGCGGGTCTTCGGTGGTATCGTTGTTGTCGGTGGCGAACGAGTGAATCACGCCGCGGGTGCCGAATTTCGATTCGTAGGTTTCGAGATCGCCGGAGAAGGCCTTGCCGAAACGCTGGTAGTCGCGCTGTTCGGCTTCCTCCTGGGTGTTGAGGTGGTACAGGTTGCCGAAGAACTCGTCGAAACCATGCACGGTTGGCAGATGCTCGTTGCGGTCGCCCAGATGGTTCTTGCCGAAGTGGCCGGTGCTGTAGCCGGCTTCTTTGAGGACCTCGGCGAGGCTGGGGGAGGCCGCCTGCAGACCGAGGGTGTCCCCGGGCTGGCCGACGGTGGTCATGCCCGAGCGAATCGGGTACTGACCGGTAATGAAGGCGGCTCGTCCGGCGGTGCAGGACGGCTGGGCATAGTGATCCGTAAAGCGTATGCCCTCCATGCCGATGCTGTCGATGTTGGGTGTGGTGTAGCCCATGGTGCCCATGCCATAGGCGCTGACGTTCTGCCAGCCGATATCGTCGCCCCAGATCACCAGAATATTGGGCTTGTCGGTCTGGGCCGCCGCGCTGCCGAGCGGCAGCAGAACCGCGGTCGCAACCGCCAGCAGGAGTCTGCCTGCCTTGGTACCTGACGTTTTCATCTCGCACTCCTGAAAATTTTGCAGTGCAGAACGCGCTCGAACCCGGCATGTCTGCCATCAGGTTACAGCCGAAGCGCCTTCCTGGCTGCCGGTTGGAAAAGATCCTTCTACAGACGGTTTTACGGTCTTGGGTCAGTTTAGATCAGCATCAAAAAAATTCCGGAAATCCTTTGTTAATCCTATGTTTTTTCGCCCGGCGCCGGTGCCTGGGAGTCGCACTTCAGCGACAGTCAGGCTGTCGCAGATCATGTAATCCGGCCCGGTACAGCAGCTATGCTTGAGTGACGAGTTCTCGCTGTCGGAGCCTGTCCATGCTGAAATTTCTGAGTCGCAACATTCTCACCGGGCTGCTGACGCTGCTGCCGGTCATGCTCACGCTGTATCTGTTCTACTGGTTGCTGATGTCGATCGAGCTTGCGCTCGGCGGACTGATACGGTTTTTGTTGCCGGACGCGCTCTATATGCCGGGAATGGGGCTGGTTGCGGCCCTGCTGATGACACTGGCGGTGGGTATCCTGATGCACGCCTATGTGGTGCAAAAGCTTTTCGCCGCCGCCGAAGACCTGCTTTACCGGATGCCGCTGATTAAATCGGTTTACCGGGCGATACGTGACTTCTTCGATTATTTTTCCCCCGACGCCCACAAAGAGTTCGAACAGGTGGTGGCGGTGACCTTTGGCGATATGCAGCTGATCGGCTTCGTGACCCAGGCGGTAACCGAAAAGCTGCCCGCATCCTTCCGCGACGAGGACTGCGTGCTGGTGTATCTGCCGCTGAGTTACATGATCGGCGGCTATGCGGTGCTGATTCCGCGTAGCCGCATCAGACCGGTAGAAATGTCCATGGAGGAGGCGATGCGATTCACGCTGACAGCCGGCGTGGCCGGGGCAACGACGGCCGGCAGGACCGCCGGCGCCGCTCGCAGGCGCGGGTCGGTGCAGCCAGGGTGACTATGCTTATTGTCCGGGCAGTGCAAAGTTGACGGGAGATGCTCGATGGCGGTGCTGACAAGGGTGGTGCTGGATGTGCTCAAACCTCAGGATCCCAGCGTTCTGGAACTGGCCCGGGTGCTGTCGGATATCGGCGGTTACCGGGTACGGCTGCAGGTTCTGGAGATGGACAAGAATACTGAGACGCTGGCGGTCGAGATATCCGCGCCGAGTATCGATTTTGACGCCGTGCATCAGGTGATCAGTGACCTCGGGGCGTCGCTGCACAGCGTCGATGAGGTCGACTTCGAGGGCTCGCCCGACGCAGCCGAACCGGAGTAAGTACGGCTTGAAGCACGTTAGACAGCTGGCGTTCCTGCTCCGTATCAGTCACTCCAGCGGCATTGTCCGGCGTTATTTTATCGTCAACGGCTTCGACGGTGCGCTGACGATGCTGGGTATCATTCTGGGCTTTGCCGTCAGCGACCCGGCTCCGCTGCAGGTGGTGATCGGCGCCTGCGTCGGCGCCACCGTGGCGCTTGCCGTGAGCGGGGTCAGCAGTGCGCTTATCAGCGAGTCGGCCGAACGGCAGCGCTCGCTGGCCGAACTCGAACAGGCCATGGCCCGCGATCTTGGCGACAGCGCCCATGGCCGGGCGGCGCGCTGGGTACCCTGGGTGGTGGCGCTGGCCAATGGTGCCGCACCGCTGCTGCTGGCATTGCTGATCATAACGCCGCTGTGGCTGGCCGAGGCCGGCTTGCCACTGCCGGCCTCGCCGCTGGTGCTGTCTTTGCTGGTGGCGCTGATCCTGATGTTCCTGCTCGGTGTCTATCTTGGCCGCATTGCCGGTGTTTCGATCTGGCGCAGCGGCCTGCGCACACTGCTGGTGGCACTGGTCACCGCCGGGCTGATCCTGATGCTGGGGAGCTGACGTCCAGACAGCCAGACCGCAAGTGGCGTGCGACTGGCGTTGCTGCTGCCGCTGCCCTGTGGGTGTGCAGGGGGTGCCCAGCGGATCGCGGTTTTGTGCGCATGCACTAGGCTTAACGTGAGTCGGTCGACGACAGCAATCCGGCTCTGGGGGAATCTGAAATGCGAGTACGAGATGAACTGAAACTGGGCGCCGGCGACGCGCTGGTGCTGGTCGACGTTCAGCAGGACTTTCTGCCCGGCGGCCATCTCGGCGTGGAGGAGGGCGATCGGGTGGTCCCACCGCTGAACCGCATGATCGGGATATTTCGAAATCACGGGCTGCCGGTGGTCGCGACCCGCGACTGGCACCCGCTCAACCACTGCTCATTTCGCGAGCAGGGCGGCCCCTGGCCACCGCACTGCGTGCAGCATACCCACGGCGCCGACTGGGCTCCGGAGCTGGCGCTGCCGGAGGATGCGATGATCGTGTCCAAGGGCGATACCGCAACCCAGGAGGCTTATTCCGGGTTCCAGGGTACCGACCTTGCCGACCGGCTGCACCGGGCCGGGGTGCGGCGACTTTTTATCGGTGGGCTGGCGACCGATTACTGTGTGCTGCAGACGGTGCTGGACGCCTGTGCTCAGGGATTCGATGCCCGGGTGCTGGAGGATGCGATCCGGGCGGTCGGGGTCGAAGCCGGCGATGCTGACCACGCGCTGCAGCAGATGCGGGTGGCCGGCGCGAAGCTGATCAGCTCGCAGGACCTGGCGGATGCCAATGTCTGACCGCGATTTGCTCTGCGACAGCCCGCAATTGACCGACCTCTACCAGCTGACCATGCTGCAGGGGTATCTGGATCGTGACATGCACGCCGAGGCGGTTTTCGAGTTCTTTGTCCGCAAGCTGCCTGATAACCGCAATTTTCTGCTGGCTGCGGGCCTCGAGCAGCTGCTCGAATTTCTCGAGTGCGCGCGATTCAGCGAAGCCGAGCTCGACTATCTCGGACAAAGCGGCTTCTTTGGTCGCAATCTGATCGATTATCTGGCTAACTTCCGTTTTACCGGTTCCGTGCATGCGCTGCCGGAGGGGACGCTGTTCTTCGGCAACGAGCCGCTGGTACGCATCACGGCACCGCTGCCGCAGGCGCAGCTGATCGAGACCCGGCTGATCAACCTGCTGCAACTGCCGGTGATGATCGCCAGCAAGGCCGCGCGCTGCCGCATGGCGGCAGGGGATGCGCTGCTGGTCGATTTCGGCCTGCGCCGGGCCCACGGTGCCGAGGCGGGCCTGCACGCCGCCCGCGCCGCCTATATCGGTGGCTTCGACGGTACCTCGAATGTGCTGGCCGGGCAGCGCTTCGGTGTCCCGTTGTTCGGCACCATGGCACACGCTTTCGTGCAGGCGCACGACGACGAGATGTCGGCGTTTCGGTCTTTCGCAAACAGTCAGCCGGACAACCTGGTGCTGCTGATCGACACCTACGACACTGATCGTGGTGCGCGTCGGGTGGCAAAACTGGCCGACGAGCTCGCATCCCGTGGCGTGCGCATCAAGGCGGTACGCATCGATAGCGGTGAGCTGGGGGATGAGGCGCGTCGCGTGCGCGTCATCCTGGATCAGGCCGGGCATCCTGAAATCGGTATTTTCGTCAGCAGCAGCCTCGACGAATACCTGATCCGGAGCCTGGTCAAACGCGAGGTGCCGATCGGTGGTTACGGTATCGGCACCCATCTGACCACCTGCGCCGACGCGCCTTATCTCAACTGCGCCTACAAGCTCGAGGAATACGACGGGCAACCGAGGCGTAAGCGCTCCAGCGGCAAGGCGACCTGGCCGGGAGCCAAGCAGCTGTACCGTTACGTCGACGAGAGCGGCCTGCTGCGGTTCGACCGGCTGTGTACCGCCCGCGAGCCGGTCAGCGGCGGCGCTGCGCTGCTGCAGCCGGTGATGAACAACGGGCGGCGGCTGCAGGCGTCCGAACCGCTCGAGAGAATCCGCGAGCGGGTGCGTGAACAACTCGAGCTGCTGCCGGCGCCCTGGCGCGAACTGGATCAGCCGGCCTCGCCGGTGGTGCAGGTGTCCGATGCGTTGCAGCAACTCGCGGCCGACACGGACCGTCTGAATGATGGCGGCAAGGGCTGAAATCAAACTCACAACTCACAACTCACAACTCACAACTCACCATTCATGCTCAGACTTTCCAGCAGTGTCGCCATCCCCGACGACGAAATCGAACTCAACGCCATCCGCGCCCAGGGGGCGGGCGGGCAGAACGTCAACAAGGTTGCAAGCGCCGTGCACCTTCGGTTCGATTTCGTCAACTCCTCTTTGCCCGACGCCTACAAGCAGAAACTTTCACAGCTCAGCGATGCCCGGATTTCCAAGGACGGGGTCATCGTGATCAAGGCGCAGCAGCACAGGACCTGGGAACGCAACCGGGAGGACGCGCTGAACCGGCTGCGCGAGCTGATCCTGGCGGCGATGGTCGAGCGCAAGAAACGCCGTCCCACCAAACCGACGAAAGCCTCGAAAAAGCGCCGGCTCGACAGCAAGACACGCCAGGGCAAGACCAAGGCGCTGCGGGGCAAGGTTGATTACTGACGCCGGTGACGCCGAGGCGACCAGGCGCAGGCTGAGTAGCCCTCTGTTATCCGGGTCATGCCGGTTGCAAACACAGGCAACCCGATCCGCTGCAGCCGCCGGGCGACTGTCTGTTATCCAGACAGAAGTGTCTGTATGTGTTTGTCGGATATGTAAGTAAAATTTGACAGTTATGCCTTGCTTCTCTCAAAGAATATGCTAATAAATCAAGATAAAACAAAGATTTAAACTTTCTGGCCCAACCTGTGCTGTAAGGATACGAAAAGATAACAACAACGGAGAGACAGGAATGAGCAAGACACGCACGGCGCTGGTCACGGGATCGAGCAGCGGCATCGGTCTCGCGACCGCCGGGGTTCTGGCGCAGCGGGGTTACCAGATCATGCTGCATGGTCTGGAGGACGCCGAACTGGGCGGGCTCATCGCCCGCAAGCTGGCCGATGAGCACGGTGTTCGCACCGATTACTGCCAGGCGGACCTGTCCGGGACGCGTCAGGTCGAAAGACTGTACCGGTCGTGCGTCGAGCAGTTCGGCGCTGTCGATATCCTCGTCAACAACGCCGGAATCCAGTTCACCGCAGCGACTGCCGAATTTCCCCCCGAGAAGTGGGACCTGATCCTGGCGGTGAACCTGAGTGCCGCCTTCCATGCCTCCCGACTGGCGTTGCCGGCCATGCAGCGGGCCGGTTGGGGCCGCATCATCAACATCGCCTCCGTTCACGGTCTCGTCGCCTCGGCCAACAAGTCCGCCTATTGCGCCGCCAAGCACGGACTGGTGGGGCTGACCAAGGTGATGGCGCTGGAGCACGCCGCCGACGGTATTACCGCCAATGCTATCTGCCCAGGCTGGACGGACACGCCGCTGCTCAATCAGCAGTTCGAGAACTACGCCAAAGAGCATGGCGTCAGCTTCGACGAAGCGAAACTCGGGCTCATTCACACCAAAACCCCTTATCCTTCGCTGATCGCGCCGCAGGCGATCGGCGAGCTGGCGGCCTATCTGTGCAGCGACGCCGCAGCCGGCATCACCGGCGCGGCGCTGCCGATCGACGGCGCCTGGACCGCGCACTGAGCGGGCCTTCACCGACTTACCGATTTCCCATACGGGAATACTCTGGTTCCGCGCAGCTCAAGCCCGGACCCGCTTTGGATACGACAATTACAAACTGGAGCGACACGTGAAAACAATAAAATCGATGATTCTGAGCGCAGCCGTTGCCACCGCCGTTGCGGCGACCGCCACCTCGAGCCTTGCCGCCGACAAGGTCCTGCTGAAAACGCCGGTTGCCTTCGGTACCAATCTGCCGGCGCTCGGTACCACCATCACCTGGGTCGCCGATCACCTGGACAAGGTCAGCGACGGACGGATCCGCATGAAGGTCTACGAGCCGGGCAAGCTGGTGAGTCCTCCGGAAATTCTCGATGCGGTATCCTCCGGCAAGGTCAACTCCGGCTACGCCACCGCCGGTTACTGGCAGGGCAAGATACCGGCGGCGGCCTTGTTCTCGGCGGTGCCTTTCGGCCCTGAGGCCGGTGAGTATATGGCCTGGCTGTACTACGGCAACGGCCTGAAGCTTTACCAGGAAATGTACGACAGCGCCGGCTATAACGTTCATGTGCTTCCCTGCGCGATCCTGTCGCCCGAGACCTCGGGCTGGTTCTCCAAGCCGATCGAAAAACCCGAGGATCTCGAGGGCCTCAACATGCGTTTCTTCGGGCTCGGCGCCTCGGTGATGGAAAAGCTCGGTGTGGGCACGGTGCAGATTCCCGGCGGCGAGATTTTCGGCGCGCTGGAGAAGGGCGCCATCGACGCCACCGAGTTCTCGCAGCCGGCGATCGATACCCGCCTGGGTCTCAACAAGATCGTCAAGTACAACTACTTCCCGGGCTGGCACCAGCAGGCGACCATTTTCGAGTTGCTGATCAACAAGGATACCTGGGGCGAGATGACCCCGGGCCAGCAGGCGACCCTCGAGACCACCTGCATGGCGTCGGTGACCAACTCCATCGCCGAGGGTGAGGCGATGCAGTTCCCGGTGATGGCCGACGCCAAGAAGAACGGCGTCGAGATCCGCTACTGGAATCAGCAGATGCTCGATACCTTCGAGGAAAAATGGAATGAGGTCGTGGCCGAGAAATCCGCCGAAGATCCGTTCTTCAAGAAAGTTTGGGATGACCTGAGCCAGTTCCGCGCAGGTTATGACCTGTGGGAAAGCAACGCCTTCCTGCCGCGCAAACAGGCGAATTGACCTCAGGGTGACAAGTGACGTGTGACGCGTAAAAGCGGCGCCGTGCCCCGTCACGTGTCACCTGTCACGCGTAACAAAGGTATTTTCCGTGCACGACAATAACAAACTGCCGGCGGTTGCGCTGTCGGACCGTATCGACTCGGCCATACGTCGCCTCACGCTCGGCATTGGCTGGTGCTACGTGCTGCTGGTGCTCGTCATCATGCTGCAGGTGGTGTTGCGCAAGGGTTTCTCGCATGGCCTGATCGCCCTCGAGGAGCTGCAGTGGCATCTTTACGCCGTTGGCGTGATGTTCGGTCTGGCTTACGCCCAGACTACCGATTCCCATGTGCGGGTGGATCTGTTTCATGCCGCATTCAAAACGCGAACCAAACGCATCATCGAGATTCTCGGCATTCTGTTCCTGTTACTGCCGTTTATCGCTGTGATCTTCATCCACAGCCTCGATTTCGTCGCCGACTCCTGGCGTATCAACGAAAGCTCCTCGGCGCCTTCCGGCCTGCCATGGCGCTGGCTGATCAAGAGCGCGATCCCGCTGACAATGGCGCTTCTGGCGCTGGCGGTGCTGTCGCGTCTGTACCGTGAGGCGGTATTGCTGGTGCGGGGGGAGTAGGCGCAATGGACGCTAATGACATTCTTGTGGCTTGTGAAGGCTGGTTCCTGTCGTTTGCTGTGACCGACGGCCCGGGAGAATAAACATAATGGAAGCCAATGAAATTCTGGTAATCGCGATGTTCCTGTCGTTCATCGCGCTGTTGTTCACCGGATTTCCGGTGGCCTGGGTGCTGGGCGGCATCGGCATCATCTTCGCCTTCGTCGGCCAGTGGGCCGACGCCAATCTGGATACCTTCACCGGGCTGGATTTCCTCACCCTGGGGCTGGTCGTGAACCGCCTCTGGAAGATCATGGACAACTGGATCCTGGTGGCGCTGCCGATGTTCATCTTCATGGGCATCATGCTCGACAAGTCCGGCGTGGCCGAAAAGCTGATGCACTCGATGCAGGAGCTGTTCGGCCGCGTTCGCGGCGGCCTTGCCGTCACCGTTACCGCCATTGGTATCATCCTCGCGGCCTCGACCGGCATCATCGGCGCTTCGGTGGTGTTGCTGGCGGTGATGTCGCTGCCGGCGATGACGCGGCAGGGCTATGCCATGCCGCTGGCGCTCGGGACCATCGCCTCGGCCGGTACCCTCGGCATCCTGATACCGCCGAGCATCATGCTGGTGATCATGGCCGATCAGCTGGCGCTGTCGGTGGGGGACCTGTTTATGGGGGCGGTGGCGCCGGGACTGATGCTCGGCGCGCTCTATATCATTTACATCCTGGGCTATGGCCTGCTCAGGCCCGCTGCCGCGCCGGTACCGGCCGATGCCCGGCCGGTGACGCTCGCGGTGCTGTTCAACGTGCTGCGCGCGGTGCTGCCGACGCTGCTGCTGATCCTGGTGGTGCTGGGCTCGATCTTCACCGGTATCGCCACCCCGACCGAGGCCTCCGGCGTCGGCGCCCTCGGCGCCACGCTGCTGGCGGTCTACAACCGCAAGTTCAGCCTGCAGGTGCTGAAGGACGTGGTCGCCGGCACGACCAACACCACCGCTTACATCTTCGCGATCTTCATCGGCGCCAGCTGTTTTGCCCTGGTGCTGCGCGAGCTTGGCGGCGACGAGCTGATCGAGTCCTTCCTCACCGGGCTGCCGTTCGGTCCCTACGGCATCATCTTCTTTATTCTGGCGGTGATTTTCCTGCTCGGCTTCTTCCTCGACTGGATCGAGATCACCCTGATCGTGCTGCCGCTGCTGGCGCCGGTGATCTCGGCGCTGGATATCGCCATCGACGGTTATGGTGTGGTCGACAACCCGCAGCTGGTGTGGTTCGTGATGCTGGTGGCGATGGCACTGCAGACCAGTTTCCTGACGCCGCCGGTGGGCTTCGCGCTGTTCTACCTCAAGGGCGTCTGCCCGCCGGGGGTGAAGCTGACCGAGATCTACCGCGGCGTGATTCCGTTCATCGTGCTGCAGCTGATCGGCCTGCTGGTGCTGGTATTCGTGCCGGAGCTCGTGCTGTGGCTGCCGGCCAAGGCGTATGGATAACGGCACGCTTCGCTACTCTCCGGGTGCCCTACGGGGCTCGATCCGTCGTAGGGCACTTTGAGAGAAACGAAACCTGCCTAAGATGTCCCCGGGTCACCCGTCATCCGGAACCGCTTCGACAAAAGGCGGCAGCGTCATGGACGAGAACGTTTCCCTGACCATGGCCAGCAGGCTGTCGGCGGCGGGGCTCAGGGAGCGGCCACGGCGGCGGATGATATATAGATCGCGGTGCAGCGCCGGGTTGGCGAGCGGCCGGAAATGCAGTGATGCAAAGGAGCGGGTGCCGGCGGCCAGCGCCGGCAGAACCGACAGCCCCATTCCCGCCTCGACCAGTGCCGCGAGGCCGGCCGGATTCGACACCTCGAGAGTAGGGCGGTCGAGTTGCAGTCCTATGTCCTGACGTGCCGGATAACGCGACAGTTGGGCGCGTATGCCGGTGTCGGTCGACAGCATCAGCAGCTCCTCTCCGGCCAGCGCCTGCCAGTCCAGGGTTCCGTTCTCGCGCGCCAGCGGATGGTCCGGTGCCAGCACCACGCCGAAGCGGTCCCTCAGGATCGGGGTGTAGCTCAGGTCCGGCTGGTCCGAGTGGTTGCCGCCGATACCGAAGTCGACATCGTTGGCAAGCACATGCTGCTCGATACCCGCCGCGCTGTGGTCCCGCAGCAGAATCCCCACCTGCGGGTGGCGATCATGAAAGCGTTTCACAACCGGTGGCAGCAGGCGCGAGATGGTCGACGGTGACGCGGCGATGCCGACCTGTCCCTGCTGATGCTCGGCCACCGCCTGCAGGTCCGCGACGGCGGTGTCGAAATCCGACAGCAGGCGTTCGGCAACCGGAAGAAAGCGTTCGCCTTCGGCATTGAGCAGCACGCGCCGGGTGGTGCGATCGAGCAGCACGAGACCGCTCTGCTGCTCCAGCTGCTTGATGGTCGCGGTCAGCGAGGACTGCGTCAGGTGCAGATGCTCGGCGGCACGGGTAAAACTGCCATGTCGGGCCACGGCAACGAAGGCGCGCAGGTGGCGGATCGATAGATTATTCGACATAGGCGATTAATTAATAAAATTTTACCGTTTGAATGATAAATCAGGATTTTGCATCATAGCGCTCAAACTGACAAATTCAGCTTCGCGTCACAGGGATGGCGCGGGGCGGCGACGAGGTCCGAGCACGCCATGATCCCACGCATCGCGCATACCGATACCACCCAACCGCTGTATCTCGAATTCATCGAGCGGCTCAAGACTCAGGGGTTCGCCGGCGAGGTCAGCCCCGATTACGCCAACCGGGTGGTGCAGTCGACCGACAACAGCATCTATCAGCTGTTGCCCCAGGGGGTGCTCTATCCGGCCAGCGCCGAAGATCTGGTGCTGATTGCGCGGCTGTCGTCGGAGCCGCGTTTTCGCCGCATCGGCCTGAGTCCGCGCGGCGGCGGTACCGGCACCAACGGTCAGTCGCTGACCGATGGCCTGATCGTCGACTGCTCCCGGCACATGAACCGGATTCTCGAGATCAACGTCGAGGAGCGCTGGGTACGGGTGCAGGGCGGGGTGGTCAAGGACCAGCTGAACGCCGCCCTCAAGCCCCACGGTCTGTTCTTCGCCCCGGAGCTGTCGACCAGCAACCGCGCCACCATCGGCGGCATGATCAACACCGACGCCAGCGGCCAGGGGTCCTGCCTCTACGGCAAGACCCGCGATCACGTGCTGGAACTGCGCTCGGTACTGCTCGATGGCACCTTCTGGGAGTCGAAGCCCCTCGACGACGAGGCGCTGGAGACGATCAAGTCGCGCGACGACCGTGTCGGCGAGGTGCACCGCCTGATCGACGAGATCCACAAAACCCGCCGTGACGATATCGAGGCCAAGTTCCCCAAGCTCAACCGCTGTCTGACCGGCTACGACCTGGCGCATATCCGTGACGAGGCCGGCCGCTTCAACCTCAATTCGGTGCTCTGTGGCGCCGAAGGCTCGCTGGCGTTTATTGCCGAAGCCAAGCTCAACGTACTGCCGATCCCGAAGCACGCGGCGCTGGTCAATATCAAGTACGACAGCTTCGAAGCCTCGCTGCGCGATGCCAAGGCGCTGACGGACTGGGAGCCGACCTCGATCGAGACGGTCGATTCCAAG
Source organism: Marinobacterium nitratireducens (assembly GCF_014645375.1). GTDB lineage: Bacteria > Pseudomonadota > Gammaproteobacteria > Pseudomonadales > Balneatricaceae > Marinobacterium_A > Marinobacterium_A nitratireducens. Next base: position 54,474 of record NZ_BMLT01000012.1, on the reverse strand, counting down.
GTGCTGAACCTGGCGATGGGCGATATCGTCTGGGACTCGGTGCGCGACTACTTCCCGCACGGGGAGGGCGAGCCGGAGATCCAGGGCATCAACCTGGTGGAGTACACCGGCGATGATGAGGCGGAGGTTCGCGCCAAGGTCGACAAGCTGGTTGCACACCTCGAGTCGGTCAGCGGCCAGCCGGGCAGGAGCTTCGGCCACACCGTGGCCTACGGTGCCGGCGAGATCAACAAGATCTGGGGCATGCGCAAGAAGTCGGTGGGACTGCTGGGCAACGCCCAGGGCGAGCGCCGGCCGATCCCGTTCGTCGAAGATACCGCGGTACCGCCGGAAAACCTGGCGGACTTCATCATGGAGTTTCGTGGCGTGCTCGATGAGCGCGGGCTGCAGTACGGCATGTTCGGTCACGTCGATGCCGGTGTGCTGCACGTGCGTCCGGCGATCGACATGAAGGACGAGGCGCAGGAAGGCCTGATCCGCGAAGTGACCGACGAGGTGGTGCGCCTGACGCAGAAGTACAAGGGGCTGCTGTGGGGCGAACATGGCAAGGGGGTGCGCTCGGAATACGCGCCCGAGTTCTTCGGTGATCTCTATCCGGAGCTGCAGCGCGTCAAGGGTGCCTTCGACCCGCACAACCAGCTCAACCCGGGCAAGATCGCGACGCCGATGATCGACGGTGCCGAATTGCTGAAGATCGACGCCGTGCCGACCCGTGGCCAGCACGACCGCCAGATCGGTGCCGAAGTACGCGCGAGCTACGATTCGGCGATGAACTGCAACGGCAACGGCGCCTGCTTCAACTACGACCCCAACGATGCCATGTGCCCATCCTGGAAGGGCACCCGCGAGCGCATTCATTCGCCCAAGGGGCGCGCGTCCCTGGTACGCGAGTGGTTGCGACTGATGGCCAGTCAGGGCGTCGATCTCAATGACGCCAGCCAGAGGCTTAAGTCGACGTCCTTTGTCCGCAGCCTGCCGGCGCGGGTGCGCAACAGTCTGCGCAAGGGGCGCGGCGAGTACGACTTCTCCAACGAGGTCCATGCGTCGATGATGGGCTGTCTGGCGTGCAAGTCCTGCGTCGGCCAGTGCCCGATCAAGGTCAACGTGCCGGACTTCCGTGCCCGTTTTCTCGAGGTCTACTACGGCCGCTACCTGCGTCCGGCCAAGGACTACCTGATTGGCAGCCTGGAATACATGATCCCGGCGCTGGCGCGCTTCCCGGCACCGTACAACTGGGCGATGCGCAACGGCGTGATGAAGCGGCTGTTCCGCCGCCAGATCGGCATGGTCGACAGCCCCGAGATCAGCCGCCACGATCTGCTGCAGGGCCTGCGCCGCCGCGGTGTCGAGCTGGCGACGCCGCAGCGCATCGGGACGTTGACCGCGTCGCAGCGCGCCAAGGCGGTGGTGCTCGTGCAGGACGCCTTCACCAGCTATTTCGAGAGCCATCTGGTGCTCGATGTCGTCGATCTGCTGGGCCGGCTAGGCTTCTACGTGCTGGTGGCGCCGTTCAAGCCCAATGGCAAGCCACTGCACGTGCACGGTTTCATGTCGGCATTCGAGAAGGCGGCGCGGGACAACGCCGGCATGCTCCGGGCGCTGGCCGACAGCGGGCTGCCGCTGGTGGGCATCGACCCCTCGATGACGCTGACCTACCGCCAGGAGTACGCCTATGCGTTGCCGGAGGCCGAGCGTCCGGAGGTGAAGCTGATTCAGGAATGGCTGGTGGAGCAGAGTGCCGTTCTCGAAACCCTGGCCGCAGGACTGCCGGCGGGCGAATTCCGGCTGCTGGCGCACTGTACCGAGAAGACCTCGGCGGCGCCGTCGATTCGCAGCTGGCAGGCGATCTTTGCCGCCCTCGGGCAGAAGCTCGAGGTATTGTCGGTCGGTTGCTGCGGCATGTCCGGGACCTACGGCCACGAGAGCGGCAACTATCAGACCTCGCGCCGTATCTACGACCTGAGCTGGCGCGAGCAGGTCAACGACGCCGACAACCAGGGCAAGCTGGTGGCCACCGGTTACTCCTGCCGCAGTCAGGTCAAACGTTTCGACGAGCAGCAGATCCCGCATCCGCTGCAGGCGCTGCTCGAACAGCTCAGCAACCCGCGCCGGGCCGCCTGAATTGTGGAGCGGTGACCCGCCGCGGGACGCGGCTCCTGCGGCGGCGCTCGTTCTGTCGTAGGAGCCCACTCCGTGGCGAACGTTCGGTGCTGCCCGACGGTTATTCGCTCGCGGAGCGCGCTCCTGCTATGCGGTCCCTGCGGTGGCGCTCGGTCTGTCGTAGGAGCCCACTCCGTGGGCGAACGTTCGGTGCTGCCCGATGGTTATTCGCTCGCGGAGCGAGCTCCTACAATGCGATGAGCAACCCCGTCGGGCGGCCTGAATTGTGGGAGCGGTGCCCCGCCGCGGGACGCGGCTCCTGCGGTGGCGCTTGGTCCGTCGTAGGAGTCCATTCTGTGGGCGAACGTTCGGTGCTGCCCGACGGTTATTCGCTCGCGGAGCGAGCTCCTACAATGCGATGAGCAACCCCGGCGGGCGGCCTGAATTGTGGAGCGGTGCCCCGCCGCGGTATGCGGTCCCTGCGGTGGCGCTCGGTCTGTCGTAGGAGCCCACTCCGTGGGCGAACGTTCGGTGCTGCCCGATGGTTGTTCGCTCGCGGAGCGTGCTCCTACAATGCGATGAGCAACCCCGGCGGGCGGCCTTAATTGTGGGAGTGGCGCCCCGCCGCGGGACGCGGTCCCTGCGGTGGCACTTGGTCCGTCGTAGGAGCCCACTCCGTGGGCGAACGTTCGGTGCTGCCCGACGGTTGTTTGCTCGCGGAGCGAGCTCCTACAAAGACAAAACAAAAAAGGCGCCGGAGTGATCCGGCGCCTTTCAGTATGAAAACGCGTTACCTGTCACCTGTTACGCGTCACTCTTTATTTCTCGACGAAAGCCCGTTCAATAACGTAGTGGCTCATTTCGCCGTGACGGGACTCCCTGAAGCCCCAGTCGTCGAGGATGCCGCAGGTTTCCTTGAGCATGCTCGGGCTGCCGCAGATCATGAAGCGGTCGTCTTCCAGGTTCGGGCGCGGCAGGCCGAGATCGTCGAACAGCTTGCCATTGCGCATCAGATCGGTCAGGCGGCCCTGGTTGCGGAACGGTTCGCGGGTGACGGTCGGGTAGTACAGCAGCTTTTCCCGAACCTCTTCGCCGAAGAATTCGTTGTTCGGCAGCTCTTCCATGATGGTGTGCTGGTAGGCCAGTTCCGAGACGTAGCGCACGCCGTGGGTCAGGATGACCTTGTCGTAGCGCTCGTAGATCTCGGGGTCGCGAATGATGCTCATGAAGGGTGCAAGGCCGGTACCGGTGCTGAGCAGGTACAGGTGGCGGCCCGGCAGCAGATGGTCGGCGACCAGGGTGCCGGTCGGCTTGCGGCTGATCAGGACCTCATCGCCCACCTGCAGCTTCTGCAGGTGTTTGGTCAGCGGGCCGTCCTGCACCTTGATGCTGAAGAACTCCATCTGTTCGTCATAGTTGGCGCTGGCGATACTGTAGGCGCGCATCAGCGGCTTGCCTTCGAGCTCGAGGCCGATCATGGTGAAATGACCGTTCTTGAAACGGAATCCCGGGTCGCGGGTGGTGGTGAAGCTGAACAGGGTTTCGTTCCAGTGGTGTACGCTGGTGACGGTTTCGCGATTGAGATTGCTCATTATGCCTTTTCCTGCACCTGTTGGTGATGCTTATAACCTAATGGCAGCTAGGGTAGCGTTATCTATAACTCGCTGTAAAAATGTTAATTTCAATAACCGTTATCGGAAAATCCGATTATGAAATACACCCTGCGCCAACTGCAGGTATTTCTGGCCGCGGCACACAGCCAGAATCTCACCCGGGCGGCCGAAGAGCTGGCGATGTCGCAGTCGGCCGCCAGCGGCGCGCTGCGCGAACTCGAGACCCATTTCGATATCAAGCTGTTCGACCGGGTCGGCAAGCGCCTGCAGCTGAACGAGCTTGGACGCCTGCTGCAGCCGAGGGTCGAGGCGCTGCTGGCACAGGCCGGCGAACTGGAGCTTGCGTTCCAGCAGCATGCCGAGGCGGGGCCGCTGAAGGTGGGCGCCACGCTCAGCATCGGCAACTACCTGGCGGTCGCCATCATGGCCCGGTTCATGGCGGCGCATCCGGACGCGCGTATCAGCCTCGACGTCGAAAATACCGCGACCATCGCGGAGAAGGTGCGCAATTTCGAGCTCGATATCGGCCTGATCGAAGGCGAGGTGCATTTTCAGGACCTCGAGGTGCAGCCCTGGCGCGAGGACGAACTGGTGGTGTTCTGCGCCGCCGGGCATCCGCTGGCCTCGGCCGGTCGCCTGGGTGACGACGAGCTGCTCGACGCCGACTGGATCCTGCGCGAATCGGGTTCCGGCACCCGTCAGGCATTCGATCGCGCCATGCACGGCCTGATGCCCCGGCTGAAGGTGCTGCTGGAGCTGCAGCACACCGAAGCCATCAAGCGCGCGGTGCAGGCCGGGCTGGGTATCGGCTGCCTGTCCCGCGTGACCCTCGAAGACAGCTTCCGCCGCGGCGACCTGGTGCCGCTGGTGGTACCCGGCCGCGACTTCCGGCGCCTGTTCTATTTCGTGCTGCACCGGCAGAAGTATCGCAGCGCCGGCCTGGAGCGCTGGATAGCGCTCTGTCGTGAAAGCTAGGTTGGCGGCTTACTCGCGCGGTGGCGGCTTGAAGGCGCTGACGATATCCAGCGGCAGCGGGAATACCACGGTATTGCTGTTCTCGCCGGCGATCTCGGTCAGCGTCTGCAGGTAGCGCAGTTGCAGCGCCTGGGGCTGGGTCGCCAGAATTTCGGCGGCCTCCAGCAGCTGCCTGGAGGCTTCGAACTCGCCCTTGGCATGTATGACCTTGGCGCGTCGCTCGCGTTCGGCTTCGGCCTGGCGGGCGATGGCGCGGATCATACTCTCGTCGAGGTCGACGTGCTTGATTTCGACGTTGGACACCTTGATGCCCCAGGCGTCGGTCTGCTTGTCGAGGATCACCTGGATATCGGCGTTGAGCTTGTCGCGCCCGGCCAGCATATCGTCGAGCTCGTGCTGGCCCAGCACCGAGCGCAGCGTGGTCTGGGACAGCTGGCTGGTGGCCTCGAGAAAATTCTCCACCTGGATAATGGCGCGTTCCGGGTCGACGACGCGGAAATAGACCACGGCGTTGACCCGCACCGAGACGTTGTCACGCGAGATCACGTCCTGGGTCGGCACGTCCATCACCACGGTGCGCAGGTCGACGCGCACCATCTGCTGAATGATCGGGATGACGATGATCAGCCCCGGCCCTTTGACACGGTAGAAGCGTCCCAGCAGGAAAATTACTCCGCGCTGGTACTCGCGCAGTATCCGGAACATCGACAGCAGCAGCATCAGGACGAGCACCGCCAGCGTGCCGGTAAAGTAAAAAGTCATGTTCGCCTCCGCAGTTTTTCGACTTTCAGGCGTACCCCGCCGGCGTCAAGGATGCGCACCTCGTCCCCGGTTTGCAGCGGCTCGTCAGAATCCGCCTGCCAGAGCTCACCGGCTGCCCGGACCAGCGCCTGGCCGTCGTGCAGCTGCTCGACCGCACCGGTCTGGCCGACGAGGGCGCTGCGGCCTGAGACCACCGGCTGGTGGCGCGCGCGCCAGACCATGCCCAGCACCAGTACCAGCAGACCTGCGCTGGCGGAAGCGAGCGCCAGTATGACCGGTAGGGCGATCTGGAAGGCCGGCAGCTCGGTATCCATCAGAATGATCGAGCCGACGACAAAGGCGATCAGGCCGCCGAGGCCCAGCACGCCGAAGCTGGGCGCGAAGGCCTCGGCCACCATCAGTGCCAGGCCGAGAATCACCAGTCCCAGGCCGGCGTAGCTCACCGGCAGCACCTGGAAGGCGTACAGCGCCAGCAGGATGCAGACTGCGCCGACGATACCGGGCAGGCCCATGCCCGGGTTGGAGAACTCGAAGATCAGGCCGTAGATACCCAGCAGCATCAGCACGTAGGCGACGTTGGGGTCGGTGATCACCGCCAGGAATTCGCTGCGCCAGTCCGGTTTGTGCTCGATCAGCGGCGCGCCGGAGAGGCTCAGGATCCGGGTCTGACCGTCGATGATCACTTCGCGGCCCTCGAGTTGCGCCAGCAGGTCATCGAGATCCTCGGCGATCAGGTCGATAACCTTCCTTTCCAGCGCCTGGCTCGAGGACAGGCTGGCGCCCTGGCGCACGGCCTGTTCCGCCCAGTCGCCGTTGCGTCCGCGCAGCTCCGCCAGTCCGCGGATATAGGCGACGGCATCGTTCACCAGCTTGCGCTCCATGGCGCTGCCAGGCTGTGGCGCGGGTGATTCCCGGGACTCGGGCGGGTCGCCCTGCTCGGGTTGCTGTGGTGCGGGTAGTGAAGGCGAGGCGATCTGTACCGGCGTCGCAGCGCCGAGATTGGTGGCCGGCGACATCGCCGCGACGTGGCAGGCATACAGAATGTAGGTGCCGGCGCTGGCGGCCCGGGCGCCGCCCGGCGTGACATACCCAATCACCGGAACGGGCGAGGCGAGCAGGGTGCGAATCAGATCGCGCATCGACAGATCCAGGCCGCCGGGGGTGTCGATGCGGATGATCACCGCCCGGGCGCTGGACTCTGCCGCCGCCTCGACGCCGCGGCCGAGATAGTCGGCGTTGGCCGGCCCCAGGACTCCCCTGAGGTCAAGCAGCCATACGCCACCGGCGGCCGGAGCGGCGGCGGGTAGGGCGTTCAGCGTGCCGGTCAGGCCGAGCAGCAGCAACATCACCGGCAGCAGGCGCCAGAAACGGGATCTGAGCGACAGCCGGGTCTTCATGGCTTCAGTATAGAATGTGGCGGCGCGGCTGCCGGACAGCGGGGGTTCATACGACTGTGGTATAAGAGCCGGTTCTGAAGCGAACGGATGGATACAGACGCATGTGGCAGGTGTTCTTACAGTTTCTGATGCTCGGCTGCATCAGCTTCGGCGGTCCCGCCGCCCATATCGGATACTTTCGCAATCATTTCGTCGAGCGCCTGAACTGGCTCGATGACAAACGCTTCGCCGATCTGCTGGCGCTGTGCCAGTTTCTGCCGGGACCTGCTTCGAGTCAGCTGGGCTTTGCCATCGGTTATCGCCGTGCGGGACTCGGCGGCGCGCTATGTGCCTTCGTCGGCTTCACCCTGCCATCGCTGTTGCTGATGCTGCTGCTGGCCGGCAGTGGCGGCTGGTTGCTCGGTCAGGCCTGGTTCGACGGCGTGCTGCACGGCCTCAAGCTGCTGGCGCTGGTGGTCGTGGCGGATGCCGTGCTGGGCATGTCGCGCAATTTCTGCAACCGTCGCGGCGGTGCCGCGATCGCCGTACTGAGTGCGGTATTGCTGCTGACGCTGCCCGGCATACTGACCCAGCTCCTGGTGCTTGTGGGGGCGGCGGCTATCGGCGCCGCGCTGCTGGCCGACCGCAACGGCGCCGTCAGCGCCACCGACAGCGGAGATTTCAATGTCTGGACACTGGGCGCCTTCGTGCTGTTGCTGCTGCTCTGTCTGCTGATATCGTCGTCGGGGCTCGCCGCGCTGTTCGGCGACTTCTACCTCGCCGGAAGCCTGGTGTTCGGCGGCGGCCATGTGGTGCTGCCACTGCTGCAGGGACTGGTGGGCGACTCGCTGTCGCCGGATCGTTTCCTGCTCGGGTATGCGGCGGCTCAGGCCGTGCCCGGGCCGATGTTCACCCTGGCCACCTTCCTTGGCTACGAGCTCGGGTCGGGGCAGCCGGTGGTGGCGGCGCTGCTGGCGACGGTGGCGGTGTTTCTTCCCGGCTTCCTGCTGCTGCTGGGCGTTCAGGGGCGCTGGCACCGGCTGGTCGCCAATCCGCCGCTGGCCGGTGCTGTGGCCGGTGTCAATGCCGCGGTAGTGGGTCTGCTGCTGGCGGCACTCTATCAGCCGGTGTTCGTCAGTGCGGTGGCGTCGGGGAGCGATATGGCGCTGGCGGTACTGGGCTTCTTCCTGCTGCGCGGACTGCGCCTGGGCGTGATCTGGCTGGTGCCGCTGGCGATGCTGGCCGGCCTGGCGACCGGGTACGCGTAAGGCGTAAGGCGTAAGGCGTAAGGCGTAAGGCGTGGGGTCTCACCCCGTAACCCGTAACCCGTAACCCGTAACCCGTCACCCATTACGCTTTTTCGCCAGTATCCGGTCGAGCTGGTTGGCGAACTGCGCCCGCTCCGAGGCGTTCATCGCCGCCGGGCCGCCGGTCTGGATGCCGGAACTGCGCAATGTTTCCAGAAAGTCCCGCATGCCCAGCCGCTGGCGCACGTTTTCCCTGGTGTAAAGCTCGCCGCGGGGGTTGAGTGCCTGAGCGTCCTTATCGATCACCTCGGCGGCGAGCGGTATGTCGGCGGTGATGACCAGATCGCCGGGCCGGACCTTTGCCACGATGGTGTTGTCGGCGACATCGAATCCCTGGCTGACCTGCACGGCGTCGATCAGCGCACCCGGCGGCGTCGGCAGGTAACTGTTGGCAACCAGCGTCAGCCGGGTGCCGGTGCGCTGTGCGGCGCGGAACAGAATCTCGCGGATGACTTTGGGGCAGGCATCGGCGTCGACCCAGATATGCATGCGTTGGCTCCTTCAGTTTTGCGGGCATTTTCGGCGTTTTCGTTCGCAAGTGGTAGTGCTATTGTGGCCGTAATCGATGAATATGCCGGACGTGGCAACCCCTCAGGAAATCAAAATTCGATAAGGAGATAAGCGTGGAAGACCTTCTGCCGGAACTTTGTGATCAGTTCCCCGACCTGGTCCAGGTCGTCGAGCCCATGTTCGCGAACCTTGGCGGCCGCGAGGCTTTTGGCGGCGAAATCGTCACCATCAAGGCATTCGAAGACAACTCCCTGGTGCGCGAGCAGGTCGCGCAGCCGGGTGCCGGCAAGGTGCTGGTTGTCGATGGCGGAGGCTCCATGCGCCGCGCGATGCTCGGCGACATGCTGGCGGAGAAGGCCGAGCAGAACGGCTGGGAAGGCATCGTGATCTACGGCTGCGTTCGCGACGTCAATGCCATTGGCAATCTTGATATCGGTGTACAGGCGCTGGGCACCCATCCGATGAAAACCGAGAAGCGCGGCCTTGGTGACCTCAACGTGCCGCTGACCTTCGGCGGCGTCACCTTCCGCCCGGGCGACTACATCTACGGCGACAACAACGGCCTGCTGGTCGCACCGCAAAAGCTCGAGCTGGCGGACGACTGACGCCCTCCCTGCCGGCCCGGCATTGAGCGCCGGCACCGCCAGGGTCTATACTGCCAAAAGATATAATCTGAATACATCTATGGAGGGCGGGATGGCAAGCAACGATGATCATGATCGGCAGCATCGCAACTGGATGGACGTCACCGGCACGGCATTGCATCCGGTCCACAGCGCCAGCGGCTATAAGGGCGCGCCCCGGCGGCCGCTGATCCGGCCGCGTCCGGCACCGTCCCAACAGGAAACCGGCGCCGCGCAAAAAGGCTGAGCGGGCATGAAGCGATTCGAGGCCCTGAAGCCGTTGAGCCGCGATCATCACCGGGCGCTGTCGGTGGCGGCGAAGATCGCCCGTTGCGCCGACGGGGAACTCGGCGACTGCTGGGCTAGTCTGGAAGACAGCTTTATCCCGTCGCTGCAGTCGCACTTCGATGAGGAGGAGCGGTGGCTGCTGCCGCTGCTGGGCGCGGAGCCCGGCCTGCGGCGGCGCCTGCTCTCCGATCACCGGGAGTTGCGGGATCTGATGGCGGCGAAAGCGATTGAGGCGCGCAGGGCCTTTGCCGACCGTCTCAAGGCCCATGTGCGGTTCGAGGAGCAGGAGCTGTTCGAGTGGCTGCAGCGGGCATACGGTGCCGATGGCCTGCTGACGGCCAGAGGGAAGGGTAATGAAGCGCACTGACGTCCTCGTGATCGGCGCCGGTCCTGCCGGGCTGTTCCAGGTTTTCGAGCTCGGCCTGCAGGGCCTCGCGTGCACGGTGGTCGAGGCGTTGCCGCAGCCCGGCGGTCAGTGCGCCGAGCTGTACCCCGACAAGCCCATCTACGATATCCCGGCGATTCCCGTGATCAGCGGCGCCGGACTCACCGAGAGTCTGCTGCGTCAGATCGAACCCTTCGCCCCCGATTTTCTGTTCGGCGATACCCTGACCGAGATCAATCGCGACGGCGAGCGACTTAACGCCAGAACCGCTGCCGGCGTCGAAATCGATGCCGGAGCCGTGGTGATCTGCGCCGGTGCCGGCATTTTCCGGCCGGTGAGGATGAAACTGCCCGGGATAGACCGTTTCGAGGGGCGTCAACTGCATTACGCGGTGCGCGATCGCAGTAACCTGCGTGACCGGCAACTGGTTATCTTCGGCGGTGGCGATTCGGCGCTCGACTGGGCGCTGGCGCTGGCCGGGGAGGCGCGCTCGCTGGTGCTGGTGCACCGTTCGGAACGTTTTCGTGCCCAGCCGGCGCTGGTGGAGCGGATGCAGCAGCTGTGCCGCGAGGGCAGAATGCAGTGCCTGTTCGGCAAGGCCAGCGATTACCGGGAAAATGCCGGACGCCTCGACGCCGTGCAGGTCACGCTGGCCGACGGCGAGACGCGCTGGCTGGAGCTGGATCAGTTGCTGGTGTTCTTCGGCATGGTGCCGAACCCCGGGCCGCTGACGGACTGGCGACTGGATATGGAACGCAATCAGGTCCGCGTCGATACCGAACGCTTCGAAACGTCGGTGCCGGGGGTGTTCGCGGTCGGCGATATCAATATTTACCCGGGTAAAAAGAAACTGATCCTCAGCGCCTTCCACGAGGCCGCACTGGCGGCCTTTGCCATCAAGGAACGGCTCGAACCGGGCAAAAAGGCGCAGCTGCAGTACACCACTACCAGCCCGCAGTTACTCAAGCGGCTGGGAAGAAAAGGGCAGTGAGCGGTGAATGGCACCACGCAGCGAACCCGAAGCCTCGAATCGGAGAGTGGGTCTAGCGATGCATCGGCACCAGCGTAATGTCATCTGCTTCGTTTGGGCATCGCGGAACCCGCAATATCGATCGTAGTGCAGATCGATTGGTGTCAGTCGGCACGGCAGGGTGTTGGGTTACGCGGCTTCGCCGCTGCACCCAACCTACAAAAGCACGACCATGCGGAGCCGTCATATCGATCGTAGTGCAGATCGATTGGTCACCGGTGGCAGAGAGCGTGTTGGGTTACGCGGCTTCGCCGCTGCACCCAACCTACAGAAGCACGACCATGCGGAGCCGTCATATCGATCGTAGTTCAGATCGATTGGTGTCAGTCGGCACGGCAGGGTGTTGGGTTACGCGGCTTCGCCGCTGCACCCAACCTACAAAAGCACGACCATGCGGAGCCGTCATATCGATCGTAGTGCAGATCGATTGGTGTCAGTCGGCACGGCAGGGTGTTGGGTTACGCGGCTTCGCCGCTGCACCCAACCTACACCGCCTTGCCGATCAGGCGCTGTTTCATGGCGGTGTTGTCGAGCATGTCTGCCAGGCTGTGGCGGTTGAGCTCCTGCATAAAGGCGCGTTGGGCGTCGGCCAGGGCGCGCTGCAGGTTGCAGACGCCGCTCAGGGTGCAGTCCAGCCCGGAGCAGTCGATCAGCGGCTCGGCGCCTTCCGCCTGCAGTACCACCGCGCCGACGTTGATGTCCTCGGGTGTCCGGTTCAGGCGGATGCCGCCGTGCTTGCCGCGAAAGGTCTTCAGGTATCCGCTTTTGGCCAGTGCATGCACGACCTTGCGCAGGTGTTCGACCGAGATGCCGTAAAAATCGGCGATCTCGTTCAGCGTGCTGAGTCGGTCGTTGTTCATCGCAACGTAAAAAAGCACGCGCAGTGTGTAGTCGGTGAAGCGGCTGAGCTGCATGGCCTTGTCCGAATAAGATGTTTTTCTAATATACGTTAATACGGCTGTCATCGACAAGCTGCCGGTTACCAGTTACCAGTTACCAGTTGCCAGTTGCCGGTCGTTGGGGACGCTGCTCCCGTAACCCGTAACCCGTAACCCGTAACCCGTAACCCGTAACCCGTAACCCGTAACCCGTAACCCGTAACCCGTAACCCGTAACCCGTAACCCTTAACCCGGCGTTGTCTTGAACGTGCCGCGGCTTTGCTGCATGCTTTGGCGCCTTTGAGCTCAGAACAGGAAAGAGGTTGAGACCTTGTACCAATTGCTGATCTTCGACTGGGACGGCACCGTCATCGATTCCGCGGCGCGAATCGTCTCGAGTGTCCAGAGCACCGCGACGGATTTTTCCCTGGAGCCGCCCGGCGTCGATGCGATACACAATATCATCGGGCTGGGCCTGCCGGAGGCGATCCGGACGCTGTTTCCGGGTATTTCCGAGTCGCTTGTCGACGGCATGCGCGAACGTTACGCCCATTATTACCTCAACGCCGACGCCACCCCGGCGACGCTTTTTCCCGGCGCCAGGGAGTCGTTGTCGAGCCTCAGGGACAAGGGGTTTCGCCTGGCCGTCGCGACCGGCAAGAGTCGCCGTGGGCTCGATCGTGTGCTGGAGGAAACCGGCCTCGGCCCGCTGTTCGAGATTACCCGTTGTGCGGATGAAACGACGTCGAAGCCGCATCCGCAGATGTTGCACGAGATATTGCACGTCACCGGAGTGGAGGCGGCCGCGGCGCTGATGGTTGGCGATACCGAATACGACCTGGAAATGGGCGCCAGGGCCGGCGTGTCCGGTGTGGCGGTGAGCTACGGCGCGCACCATATTTCCCGCCTGAGACCCTACAATCCAGTACTGGAAATCGATCATTTTCTGGAGCTGGAGCGCTGGCTCGATTCGCGTATTGTCTGATCGGTCAGGCGCAGGCCCGTGGCCGGGAATCCGGCGCACTGGTCTGATGCTGGCGCAATCCCTACAAAGCTAACAGTCAGGAGTGCAAGGTGGCGGATAACCCCTGGGACGAAAAAAAGGATGACAAACTCAGCGCCAGCCTGGAGCGGGCAAAGGAAGGCGGTCAGCGTGAATGGCGGCTGATCGAAAAGCTGCTGATGGGGCTGCATGCCGAGCAGCGTCGCAGCCGGCGCTGGGGCATCTTCTTCAAGCTGATGACATTCGTCTATCTGTTCGCGTTGCTGGGTATCGTTCTGATCGGACGGGACATTACGCCGGATGTGGTGGCCAAGACCCATACAGCGCTGATCAACGTGCGTGGGCCGATCGCGGACGGTGAGGATGCCAGTGCGGACGTTCTGGTCGGCGCACTGCGCGATGCCTTCAAGGAGCCCAAGGCGAGGGCGGTGATTCTGCGCATCAACAGTCCCGGCGGCAGCCCGGTACAGGCCGGTTACGTCTATGACGAGATAAAGCGCCTGCGCACACTGCATCCGGACAAGAAGGTCTATGCGGTGATTGCCGATATCGGCGCCTCCGGTGCCTACTACATTGCCGCGGCGGCCGACGAGATCTATGCCGACAAGGCCAGCCTGGTCGGTTCCATCGGCGTGACTTCGGCGGGGTTTGGCTTCGTCGAGCTGATCGACAAGATAGGCGTCGAGCGCCGGGCCCTGACCGCCGGCGAGCACAAGGCATTCCTCGATCCGTTCAGCCCGCTCAAGGAAAGCGAACGCGAGTTCTGGCTCAGCGTGCTGGAAACCACGCATCAGCAGTTCATCGACCAGGTGCGCAAGGGGCGCGGCGACCGCCTCAAGGACGATCCGCAGCTGTTCAGCGGCCTGGTCTGGTCAGGCGAACAGGCGCTGGAGCTGGGGTTGATCGACGGCCTGGCCAGCAGCAGCGCGGTGGCGCGGGATGTGGTCGGCGCCGAGGAGATGATCGAATACGGTCCCAAGCCGTCACCACTTGACGAGTTGATCGACCGCTTCGGCGTCAGCTTCGGCGGGGCGCTGGCAAGTCGTCTGGGGCTCGACAGCAATACGCTACTGCGCTGAAACGTGGGAGCGGCGCCCCGCCGCGAAGCTCTTGACCGCAGTCAGGTATTCGCCGCGGGGGCGCCGGTCCCACGAATGGTGGGGCGGTCGTATGTGCCCGTAGGAGCCGCGCCCCGCGGCGAAGCTCTTGACCGCAGTCGGATATTCGCGGCGGGGGCGCCGCTCCCACAGGCGGCTCCGCCGCAGCGCGGTCAGAGTATCGCGATCCCGCCGTGTTCCAGCATCCGGATCAGCCGGATCAGTGGAAGACCGATCAGGCTGTTGGGGTCATCGCCCTCCAGACGCTCGAATAGCGCAATGCCAAGGCCCTCGGACATAAAGCTTCCCGCACACTGGTAGGGCTGTTCCCGGCGCAGATAACGTTCGATCATTGCGTCGTCGAGGTTGCGAAAGTGCACGCGAAACGGGACCGCCTCGAGCTGGTACTCACCGGTCGCGCTGTCCAGCAGGCAGAGGCCGGTGAGAAACAATACCGCTCGTCCGGAGGCCTGCCTGAGCTGTTTCACGGCGTTGTCGTGGCAGAGCGGCTTGCCGATAATGGAGCCGTCGAGCACGGCGACCTGATCCGAACCTATGATCAGCGCGTTGTCGGCCTGCTTCGCGACCGCACGCGCCTTTTCGAGCGCCAGCCGCTGAACGAGTGCCTCCGGGGGCTCACCGGGGTTGGGTGTTTCGTCGATATCGGGGCTGACGCAGCGATACTCGAGGCCGAGGCGGTCGAGCAATTCGCGTCGGTAGGGCGAGCTGGAACCGAGAATCAGGTTTTTTGTCATCAAAAGCCATCATTAAAAGGTTGCAGGGCATTACGGGCAGCGTAGAATAGCAGCCCGGATTTATCCGCTAAAAGTCGTTGAATCTATGAAGGGAAAACCCCAGAGACTCATTGACACCCGATCAGTCGCTCCCTAGAATTGCGCGCTTATGTCGTACGGACCATTACCGAAAAAAGTTGACCCGCGAAAGCTTGCCGAGCGGGAGGTGCGAATTCAGGGTCTGGCCAGCGTCGACGGATTGCCGCGTCTGAAATCCTATCTCGTGGAAAACTGCGAAGAGGGTGATATCAGCGTGGACCTTCTGTTTTCGCGGGATCAGCAGCGGATCCGCACCGTCACGGGCAGTGCCGAAGGCAGGGTCCACATGGCGTGTCAGCGTTGTCTGGAGCCCGTCGAGGTAGCCGTCCAGGCCAGCTTCAATCTGGCAATCGCGCCCAGCGAGGAAGCGGCGAAGCAATTGCCGCGCTATTACGATCCGCTGGTCGTTGAGGAAGAAGATGTCGAGCTATGGTCTGTGGTGGAGGAAGAGCTGATTCTCAACCTCCCGGTGGTGCCTTACCACGACGACTGCAGTATTCAGACCTCTTTCGGGGAACCCGCCCCGGAAGACGAGAAGGCACAAAAACCGAACCCATTCAGTGTTCTGGCGAAGTTGAAGTCGGACTCTGAGAAGAGTTGAAACAGGAGTTACACAACCATGGCAGTACAGCAGAACAAAAAGTCCCGATCCAAGCGCGACATGCGTCGTTCCCACGATGCGCTGGGCAACCCGACTCTGTCTGTTGATGCTACTACCGGTGAAACCCATCGTCGCCACCACGTGAGCGCCGACGGTTTCTACCGTGGTCGTCAGGTGATCAGCAAGCAGGACGACGAATAAGTTTGTCCCGCTTTTTCACCATTGCAGTCGATGCGATGGGCGGGGACTTCGGTCCCCGCGTCACGGTTCCCGCCACCGTTGAGGCGTTGAAGCGCTACCCCGGTCTGACTATTCTCCTGGTCGGCCAGCCCGATGCCATATCCCCCTATCTCAAGAAGCTTCCGGATTCCTTATCCGGGCGTCTCGAAATCGTGCCCGCCGACGACGTGATCGGCATGGACGAGAAGCCTTCCCTGGCGCTGCGCAAGGGGCGTAACAGCTCCATGTACAGGTCGATGCAGCAGGTCTCCGATGGTCGCGCTCATGCCTGTGTCAGTGCCGGCAACACCGGTGCGCTGATGGCCATGGGGCGGCGCGTGCTGAAAACCCTGCCCGGCGTGGACAGGCCGGCGATCGTCACTGCGGTGCCCACCACGCACGGCCATTGCTACATGCTGGATCTCGGTGCCAACGTCGATAGCGGCGCCAGCCACCTTTTGCAGTTCGCTGTCATGGGATCGATCATGACCCGGGCTGTCGAGCACATCGAGGCTCCCAGGGTGGGGCTGCTCAATATCGGCGAAGAGGAAATCAAGGGCAACGAGCAGGTCAAGCTGGCGTCCCGCCTCATCGAGGACTATGGCCGGCTCAACTATATCGGTTATATCGAGGGTGACGATGTGTTCGCCGGGCGCGCCGATGTGGTGGTGTGCGACGGCTTCGTCGGCAATATCGCGCTTAAGAGCGCCGAAGGCGTTTCGCGCCTGATCAGCCGCAAGGTGCGCAGCAGTTTCAGCCGCAACCCCTACCGCCGCCTGCTGGCCTGGCTGGCGCGTCCGGTTCTCAGGGAGTTGCAGGCGCAGCTCGATCCGTCCCGCCGCAACGGCGCCAGTCTGCTGGGCCTGCAGGGTATCGTCGTCAAGAGTCACGGCGGCGCCAATCGCAAATGTTTCGGCTTCGCCATAGATCAGGCGGTCGCCGAAGTCGAAACCGACGTTCCTTCCCGTATCAGCGAGCAGCTCGCAGCCTCACTGGTCTGATTGTCTATACTCCTTGTGGGCTGCCCCAGGGCAGCCCAGGTTGCCCCAGGGCGCCCGTAGCGCCTGCCATTCGTGACCGTTTGATGTAAACTACCGCACCCGTGCAGGGCCCCGAGGGGGGCTTGCATGGCAGTATTACAGCAATCATGAGGACGCCATGTCACAAGCGCTTGCTTTCGTATTCCCAGGACAGGGTTCGCAGCATCTGGGTATGCTGGCGGAGCTCGCCGAATCCCATTCCGTAATCCAGGATACCTTTGCCGAGGCCTCCGAGGCGCTGGGTTACGACCTCTGGAACCTGGTGCAGCAGGGGCCCGAAGAGGAGCTGAACAAGACCGAGATTACCCAGCCGGCGCTTCTGACCGCCGGTGTCGCCCTGTGGCGGCTATGGCAGGAGCAGGGCGGTGCCCTGCCCGCGGTGATGGCCGGCCACAGTCTGGGCGAGTACACCGCGCTGGTCTGTGCCGGTGCTATCGGCTTCGCCGATGGCGTGCGCCTGGTTCAGGCGCGCGGGCGCTACATGCAGCAGGCCGTTCCGGCCGGCACCGGCGCCATGGCGGCGATTCTGGGGCTGGATGACGCCGCCATCGCCGACGCCTGCGAAGCGGCGGCCCAGGGGCAGGTGGTTTCCCCGGTCAATTACAACTGCCCGGGGCAGGTGGTGATCGCCGGCGAAAAGGACGCCGTCGCGCGTGCCATCGACGCCTGCAAGGCCGCCGGTGCCAAGCGGGCGGTGCCGTTGCCCGTGAGCGTGCCGTCTCACTGCGCCCTGATGCGCCCGGCGGCCGAACAGCTGTCGCGCGATCTGGCTCAGATCGAAGTGCGGGCGCCGCAGATCCCGGTGGTGCAGAACGTCGATGCCCGGGTGCCGGAGTCTGTCGAGCAGCTCAAGGACAACCTGCTGGCGCAGCTTTACAGTCCGGTGCTCTGGACCGAATCGGTACAGGCGATGATCGATCAGGGCGTGGAAACGACCCTGGAGTGCGGCCCCGGCAAGGTGCTGTCCGGCCTCAACAAGAAAGTGCAGAGGTCGCTGAATGTGGCGGCCATCAACGAGCCTGCAGGCTTTGCCAAGGCTCTTGGCGAGTAATCAGTAAAAGGGACCGCAGGATGAGTATTGAAGGAAAGGTGGCGCTGGTCACCGGCGCGACGCGGGGTATCGGCAAGGCGATAGCGCAGGAGTTGGGTCGTCAGGGTGCCGTGGTCGTCGGTACCGCGACCAGCGAAAAAGGTGCCGAGGCGATCAGTGCCTATCTCGCCGAGGCCGGTTTCAAGGGCCGCGGGCTGGTGCTGAATGTGGCCGATGCGGGTGACATCGATCAGGTGGTCAAGGCGATACAGGACGAGTTCGGCGCGGTCCAGATACTGGTCAACAATGCCGGCATTACCCGCGACAATATCCTGATGCGCATGAAGGACGACGAGTGGGACTCGGTGCTCAATACCAATCTCACCTCGATCTACCGCGTCGCCAAGGCCTGCCTGCGTGGCATGACCAAGGCGCGCTGGGGCCGTATTGTCAGCGTCAGCTCTGTGGTGGCTTCAATGGGCAACGCAGGGCAGGCCAACTATGCGGCGGCCAAGTCGGGCATGGAAGGCTTCACCCGGGCGCTGGCGCGCGAGGTGGGCTCGCGCAACATTACCGTCAACTGCGTGGCGCCGGGCTTTATCGCAACCGACATGACCGCGGCGCTGCCCGACGAGCAGAAGGCTCACCTGCAGGCGCAGATTCCAATGAACCGTCTGGGTCAGCCGGAGGAAATCGCCTCGGTGGTGGGCTTCCTGGCGAGCGAGGGCGGTGGCTACGTGACCGGCGAGACCATCCAGGTCAACGGCGGGATGTACATGGGTTAGGGGCCTGTTTGCAGGTCCCGAAGCCGCTGCTCGGGCCTGCTTTCAATCCCCCTAAATAATTGACCGCACACAAAGAATTGTTTTTTTCGGCAATTTGTTGATAATTGGCGGTCAGTTTACGGCGATAATAAATGCCGCCGCCCTTGCTAGGGATGAGCGGTCCCGATAAAATCCCGTTTCGCATCTTGGGGTGCGTGGGTTGAAAAGAATATAGGATTAGTTATGAGCAACATTGAAGAGCGCGTTAAGAAGATCATCGCAGAACAGCTGGGTGTTAAAGAGGAAGAAGTGACCAACGAAGCTTCCTTCGTCGAAGATCTGGGCGCCGATTCGCTCGACACCGTTGAGCTGGTGATGGCTCTGGAAGAAGAGTTCGAAACCGAAATTCCGGACGAAGAAGCCGAGAAAATCACCACCGTACAGCTGGCGATCGATTACATCAACGCGCACCAGTAATCGACCCGAACCAGAACAACCGAAAAGCCGCATCGGTTCCTGAATCGTGCGGCTTTTCTTTTTTACTGCCAGAGGAACTGGAGGATCGCAATGTCTCGCAGGAGAGTGGTGGTTACCGGTATCGGCATGCTGACGCCGGTCGGTAATACGGTAAAGGACACCTGGGACAACATCCTTGCAGGTAAGAGTGGCGCGGCGCCTATCGAGCATTTCGACGCCACTCAATTTGCGACGCGCTTTTCCGCCCCGGTGAAGGGGTTCGATGTCGGCCAGTACATGAATGTCAAAGAAGCCCGTAAGATGGATCTCTTTATCCAGTACGGGATGGCTGCAGGGATCCAGGCGATCGAAGACGCCGGTCTCGAAATCAACGACGGCAACGCGCACCGTATCGGCTGTGCGATTGGCTCCGGTATCGGCGGCCTGCCGCTGATCGAAAAGAATCACGATGTCCTGAACGCCAGTGGCCCGCGCCGCATTTCGCCGTTTTTCGTTCCGGGCAGCATTATCAACATGATCGCCGGCAACCTGGCGATTCGTTTCGGGCTGCGGGGTCCCAATATCGCCATTACCACCGCCTGTACGTCCGGTACCCACAACATCGGTCAGGCAACCCGCATGATCCAGTACGGCGATGCCGACGCGATGATCGCCGGCGGTGCGGAAATGGCCAATACGCCGCTGGGCATCGGCGGTTTTTCCGCTGCCCGCGCACTGTCAACCCGTAACGACGATCCTGAGGCCGCCAGCCGTCCTTGGGACCGCGACCGCGATGGTTTCGTGCTTGGCGACGGTGCCGGTATCCTGGTGCTCGAGGAGTACGAGGCGGCCAAGGCCCGTGGCGCCAATATCTACGCGGAAGTCGTCGGCTTCGGCATGAGCGACGACGCCTACCACATGACGGCTCCGCCGGAGTCGGGCGAGGGCGCGGCACGGTCAATGGAGAACGCCATCCGCGACGCCGGCCTCAACGCCGATGAGATCCATTACATCAACGCGCACGGCACCTCGACGCCGGCGGGTGATATCGCCGAGTCCAACGCCGCCAAGCAGGTACTGGGTGATGCCGCGTACAACCTGCGCATGAGTTCGACCAAGTCGATGATCGGTCACCTGCTGGGTGCGGCCGGTGCGGTCGAGGCGATCTTCAGCATCCTGGCCATTCGCGATCAGGTCGCGCCGCCGACGATCAACCTCGACAACCCCTCCGAAGGGTGCGACCTGAACTACGTGGCCAACGTCGCGCAGCCATGCAAAATCGATGTCGCCATGTCGAACTCCTTCGGCTTCGGTGGCACCAACGGCACCCTGGTGTTCCGCCGCATCTGACCGCAGTGGGCGCGCCATCCAGGCGCGCCCGGACAGCTTAATGATCTCTGATACCCTGACACTGGTCGACGGCGAGGTGGGCGACAGCCTGCCGCTCGGCGACCGCGGCCTTGCCTACGGCGACGGGCTGTTCGAAACCATTCAGCTGCTGGACGGACGGGCGCTGCTGCTGGACGCGCACCTGAAACGTCTTCGGCGCGGCTGTGAGCGTCTCGCGATTCCCCCGCAGCCGCTGCTGACCTCCCTGCGGGCCGATATCGCCCGTCTGGGAAGCGATGGCGAGCTGGCGCGTTACGGGGTACTGAAGATTCTGGTCACCCGCGGTGTCGGCGGTCGTGGCTACCTGCCGCCGCCGGACCCGGCGCCCACCCGAGTGCTGATGCTGTCGCAGCGACCGGAGTATCCGGACGATCCCGCGCAACATGGTGTACGCATCAGACTTTGTCAGCTGCGGCTGGCGCAGAGCCCCTGGCTGGCGGGGATCAAGCATCTCAGTCGCCTTGAGCAGGTGCTGGCCCGGGCCGAATGGCGCGATCCCGCCATTCGCGAAGGACTGCTGCTGGACCAGGACCGTTATCTGGTCGAGGGCACCATGAGTAATCTGTTGTGGGTGAGTCAGGGGCGGCTTTGCACACCGCGTCTGGATCTGTGCGGTGTCGAGGGCGTGGTGCGGAACCACCTGCTCAGTCGGGCGTCTGAGATAGGTCTCGAAGTCGAAGAGGGCCGCTATCCGCTATCGCAGCTGGAAGCGGCCGATGAAGTCATGTTGTGCAACAGCCTGATCGATATCTGGCCGGTGGTCGCGCTCGACGCGCGAAGCTGGGCCCCAGGCGCCGTGACCCGGCGTCTGCAGGGGCTGTTGAAGGAGGATTATCTCGCGTGCTGAAAAAAAGTCTGGTCGCGGCGACAGGCTGTGCACTGGTCACCGGTGTGCTCGCCCTCGGCGGCTGGCATCACCTTAACCGCGAAATCGCCCGTCCGCTGCCGATCGACGAGGCGCAAACCTTCGTGGTCGAAAAAGGGCAGGGGTTTCGTCATATCGCCGATGCACTCGCAGGACAGGGTGTTATCGAGCACCCGCTGTATCTTCGTCTCTATGCCCGGCTGCAGGGGCTGGCGCACCGCGTCCAGGCCGGCGAATATCAGGTCGAGCCTGGCCAGAGCGCAGAGGATCTGCTTCGCAAGCTGGTCAGCGGCGACATTCTGCGGCATTACTTTACCATCGTCGAAGGCACCAGTTTCGGTCAGCTGCGCGCGGCGCTGGAGGAAAATGCTGTCCTCGAGCAGACCCTGGAAGGCAGGGACGAAGCCGAGATCATGGCCGAGATAGACGGGGAAACGCCGCGTGCCGAGGGCATGTTTCTGGCGGAAACCTATCAGTTCTATCGCGGCATGTCGGACCTCGATCTGCTCAAGCGGGCTCACGAGGCACTCGATTCCGCATTGCAGGAAGCCTGGCAGTCGCGCCAGCAGAATCTGCCCTACGCCAAACCCTACGAAGCGCTGATCATGGCCTCGATCGTCGAGAAGGAAACCGCGGTCGCCGACGAGCGGCCGCGTATCAGCGGTGTCTTCGTGCGCCGCCTGCAGCAGGGCATGCGTCTGCAAACCGACCCCACGGTGATCTACGGCATGGGCGATCGCTACGACGGCAACCTGCGTCGCGCCGACCTGCGCGAGGCGACGGCCTACAACACCTATGTCATCGACGGTCTGCCGCCGACGCCGATCGCCATGGTTGGCAAGGATGCGATCGAGGCGGCGCTGAACCCCGAACCGGGCCCCTGGCTGTATTTCGTCGCCAAGGGCGATGGCAGTCACCACTTTTCCAGCCGGCTGTCGGAACACAACTCCGCCGTGCGACGCTTTCAGCTCAAGCGCCGGACCAACTATCGCTCGACGCCGGAGAACTGATTCATGGCCATGGCTCGCGGTCGTTTTCTGACGGTCGAAGGCACCGAGGGTGCCGGCAAAAGCAGCAATATCGATTTCATCCGTCGCACCCTCGAGGGGCGCGGTATCGAGGTCGTGCTGACCCGGGAGCCCGGCGGTACCCCGCTGGCCGAAGAGATCCGCCAGTTGCTGCTGACGCCGCGTGAGGAAGCCGTTTCCGAGGATGCCGAACTGCTGCTGGTATTCGCGGCGCGCGCGCAGCACCTGTCACAGCTTATCGAACCGGCGCTCGCGCGTGGTGCCTGGGTGCTATGCGACCGCTTTACCGACGCCACCTTCGCCTATCAGGGCGGCGGGCGCGGCATCGATAGCGGACGAATCGCCGTGCTCGAGGATCTGGTGCAGGGAAGCCGGCGACCGGATTGCACCTTTCTGCTCGACCTGCCGGTCGAGCTGGGGCTTGCGCGGGCGCGGGCGCGTTCGGCGCCGGATCGCTTCGAGCAGGAGAAGCGGGCGTTTTTCGAGCGCGTCAGAAGCAGCTATCTGGCGCGCGCGCAGGCCGAACCTGAGCGCTTCGCGGTAATCGATGCCTCGGTTTCGCTGGCCGCTGTTCAGGCGCAGATCGGGACCGGGCTCGATCGTCTGCTGGGGGCGGCCCATGGATGAGGCGCGCAGCGTCGAGGTATATCCCTGGCTGCAGGAGCGCTGGCGTCACGTTACCCGGCTGCATGAGGCCGGGCGCCTGCCGCACGCATTGATCGTCAGCGGCGTTCAGGGCATTGGTAAACGCGCCTTCGCGGGCGCGCTCGCGAGGTACCTGTTGTGTCAGGCGCCCCGGGACGGGGAAGCCTGCGGTCGCTGTCGCAGCTGCGTGCTGCACGACAGCAGCGGCCATCCCGACCTCTACGAGCTGCAGCCGGAGGAACCCGGCAAGCCGATCCGTATCGACCAGGTGCGGGAACTCACGGTGTTCCTGCACAGTACGGCCCAGCAGGGCGGCTACCGGCTGGTGGTGCTCGAGCCGGCGGAGGCGATGAACGTGTCGGCGGCCAACGCGTTGCTCAAGACCTTGGAAGAGCCGGGGCGCGAAACGGTGCTGCTGCTGGTCAGTCACCGGCTGGGGCAGGTGATGCCGACGATCCGCAGCCGCTGCCAGCGCATCGACTGTCATCCGCCGGTGCCGGACCTGGCGGCCGAATGGCTGGCCGGGCGCCTGCAGATCGACGCCGCTGAAGCGCGTCAGCTGCTGGGTATCAGTCTCGGTTCGCCGATCCGGGCGCTGGAGTACGTGCAGCAGGATCTGGTGACGTTGCGGCGCAAGTTTCTTGCCGGGCTCGCCGACATTCTCAAGCAGCGCCGATCCGCGCTGGAGGTGGCGCAGCAGCTGTCCAAAGAAGACCTGGAGCTTTTGCTGGGATGGTTGTATGGTTGGATTCTAGATATCGTTCGGGTCGGAGCCACTGGCGACGAGAGCTATTTGCGACATACGGATGTTCGCAATATGCTGCTCGCAGTGGCACGCAGAGCGGGTCCGCATTCGTTGTATCGGCTGGCGGACCTGGTGCACGAGGAGCGGCTGAGTCTGATGCAGCGCCAGAACCCCAACCGGCAGTTGTTGCTGGAAAGGATTTTGCTTCGGTGGTCAGAACTGGCAATAAAACACTGATTGGGAGCGTCGTTCGATGTCCGTAGTGCCGCGCATCAGTCACGGTATACTGTCTTTGGCAATCGAAACCAAGGAAGATCTTTACAGGGCCTACATGCCGTTCGTTACCAACGGCGGGCTTTTCATCCCGACCCCCCGGGCCTATCAGCTCGGCGAAGAAGTCTTCATGCTGCTCAGCCTGATGGACGAGCCGGACAAGCTGCCGGTGACCGGCAAGGTCATCTGGGTAACGCCCAAGGCGGCTCAGGGCGGGCGGGTGCCGGGTATCGGCATCCAGCTGTCGCAGGACGATTCCGCACTGGTCCGCAAGATCGAAACCTATCTGGCGGGTTCGCTCAACAGCGGGCGCCGCACCCATACGCTCTGAAAGTCTCTATTCGCAGCGTCTCCGCAAGCGGTGACGTTTCACTCGCAAAGTTTTTCGGCCGGTTTTCCCGGCCAAGTAGATCCGATGTTTATTGATTCCCACTGCCATCTCGACAAGCTCGACCTGACACCGTACAACAATGATTTCGACGCCATGCTGGCGGCCGCGCGGGAGGCGTCGGTGGACAAGCTGCTTAGCGTGTCGGTCGATATGGCGTCCTTTCCGGCGCTGTATCAGAGCGTCGAGTCCCGGGACGGGATCTACGCCTCGGTGGGCGTCCACCCGCTGCATTCGGATGAAGGGCTGGTGGACGTCGAATGGCTGGTGGCGGAAGCCGCGCGGCCGAAGGTGATTGCGATTGGCGAGACTGGTCTGGACTACTACTACGACGCGGATTCGGCGTCATTGCAGCAGGAGAGCTTCAAGCGTCACCTCGAGGCCGCGGCGCAGGCGCAGCTGCCGGTGATCGTGCACACCCGCGATGCCCGCGAGGATACGCTGCGACTGATCGACGCCCACGGCGACAGCCGCAGCGCCGGGGTGCTGCACTGCTTCACCGAAAGCCTGGAGATGGCGATGGCCGCCATCGAGATGAACTACTTCATCTCGTTTTCCGGGATCGTGACTTTTCGCAATGCAGAGGAGCTGCGCGAGGTGGCGCGGCAGGTGCCGCTTGAGCGCATGCTGATCGAAACCGACGCGCCTTACCTGGCGCCGGTGCCGTATCGCGGCAAGAAAAACGAGCCTCGTTACGTGCCAGCGGTCGCCCAGTGTCTGGCCGATCTCAAGGGAATTCGTATCGAGGAGCTGGCCGAGCGCACCAGCGAGAACTTTTTCCGGCTGTTTCGGAAGGCGGCCTGAACCGACTGTCCCCGAATAGTGGCGCAATCGGCTGATTCTACTACCTTTTTATATGCCGTTGGATATTGTCATCAAGGCGTCGGCAAGAGCGCCTAGACTGAGTGCCAGTGAGCAAAGGCTCGACCGAGAGTGCAAATCAAGGGGACTACAATGAGAAGACCAGTACGTATCGCCATTACCGGTTCCGCAGGCAGCATTGCCAGCAATCTGCTGTTCAAGATCGCCGCCGGGGAAATGATGGGCAAGGATCAGCCGGTGATTCTGCAGCTTATCGAGGTGCCGCAGGCCATGGAGGCGCTGCGCGGTATCGCGATGGAGCTCGAAGACTGCGCCTATCCACTGCTGCACACCATCACGCTGCACGATAATGTCGAAGAGGGCTTCAGCAACGCACACTACGCGCTGCTGATCGGCGCCCGGCCGCGCGGTCCTGGCATGGAGCGTCGCGACCTGCTGGAGGTCAACGCCGAAATCTTCAGTCGCCAGGGCAAGGCGCTGAACGAACACGCCAACCGTGACGTCAAGGTGTTGGTGGTGGGCAACCCGGCGAATACCAACGCGCTGATTGCCAGCCGCAACGCACCGGACCTGAGTCCGTCCCAGTTCACCTGCCTGACGCGCCTCGACCAGAACCGCGCCCGTGGCATCCTCGCGACCCAGACCGGCGCCAATCCGCGCGATATCGCCCGCGTCATTATCTGGGGCAACCATTCTCCGACCCAGTATCCGGATCTGAGTCACGCCACCATCCACGGACACCCGGCGATGGACGAGATCAGCCAGGACTGGTATGCCGACGAATACATCCCGCAGGTGCAGAACCGCGGCGGCGATATCATCAAGGCCCGCGGCGTGTCCAGCGCCCCCTCCGCGGCACAGGCCATCACCGACCATATGCGCGACTGGTGCCTGGGTACCGAGCCCGGCGAGTTCGTCAGCATGGGGATCGTCAGCGACGGCAGCTACGGGATCGAGAAGGGCATCATCTATTCCTACCCGGTGCGCTGCAACTACGGGCGATACCAGATCATCCAGGGCCTCGAAATCAGCGATTTCAGCCGCGAGCGGATGAAGAAAACCGAGCAGGAACTGCTGGACGAAATGGCCGTTATCGAGCACCTGCTGCCCAAGGATACGGCGGATTCGCACAAGAATCTGTCGATCCGGTTGCGCTCGGGACAGACGGTGACGCTGTACTCCGACAATGCCGGGCCGGACGGCAAGTCGCTGTACAGCGAGACCGACCGCGTACTGTAATACGCCTGTTCGAGCAACGCTTGCGCCCGCCATAAAGGCGGGCGTTTGTGCTCATGAGCATGATGTGAGGCGTTAGGCGTTAGGCGTCAGGCGTAAGGGGCGGTTGCTGATGGAGGCGTAGGAGCTCGCTCCGCGAGCGAACTGAAGATTGGCAGCGTGCTGCAAGGCTGTTCGCCCACAGAGTGGGCTCCTACGCCTGGTGTGGCAGCTGCGCACCCAAACTTACGGGCACTTTCCCGGTGCGAACGGTTTTGAGGTAACAGTTGACAGCGAACAGCCCGCAACCAGACTGCCTAACGCCTAACGCCTAACGCCTAACGCCTAACGCCTAACGCCTAACGCCTAACGCCTAACGCCTAACGCGTCACCACTAACCACTCACCCCCAACCAGGAGCACCACAACCTTGACTCCGATACTTGGCATCATCGGTGCCGGTCATCTTGCCCGCTATACGGTCGCCGGGCTGCGAAGCGGTGGCGACCGCCGGCGCATCCTGATATCGCCCCGCAACCGGGGCATGGCCGCGGCCATGGCCGCCGACCTGCAGTGCGAGGTAATGGACAGCAATCAGGCGGTCATCGATGCCGCCGACCTGGTCATGCTCGCGGTTCGCCCGGAGGCGCTCGAGGCGGTGCTCGACGAATGCCGCTTTCCCGACGGCAAGGCGGTG
Source organism: Marinobacterium nitratireducens (assembly GCF_014645375.1). GTDB lineage: Bacteria > Pseudomonadota > Gammaproteobacteria > Pseudomonadales > Balneatricaceae > Marinobacterium_A > Marinobacterium_A nitratireducens. Next base: position 27,517 of record NZ_BMLT01000012.1, on the reverse strand, counting down.
ATATCCTGTATCGCCGGGGTACCGGCCGCGCGTTTTCCCGCCAATATCGCTCTGGTCAGGGCCATGCCGCTGTCCTGCGCCGAGTTCGGCGCAGGCGCGGTGCCGATCTTTCCCGATGACAGCGGGATACGGGACCTGCTGGCGCCGCTGGGCAGCATTATCGGCATGGCAGACGAGCAGCAGTTCGAGCTCGCCACCATCGCCGCCTGCTACAACGGCTGGTTACTGGATCTTTTCGCAACGGTGAGTGACTGGCTGGCACAGCAAGGGCTGACAGAGGAGCAGGCCCGCGAGCTGACGCTGGCGGCCACCCAGGGCGCAGCGGCACTCGGTGCCGGCAGATCCCATCTCGGACTGCGGGAGCTGAGCGACGGCATCGCCACTCCCAACACGCTGACCCGGTTGGGGCTCGACCATCTGAAGGATGCCGGGGCATTCGAACCCTGGGCGCAGGCCTGCGAGTTGCTGCAGCGAAAGCTGACGCCGGACGGTTAAGGCCAGGGCGGGTTACAGCATACGTAAAAGGCTGTATGGTGGAGTATTCCCGTGGCGAAACTCAGTTCGTTTGATCACTGCTGCGTATCATTCTGCAATAAGGTGATCGATGTCCAAACTGCGCCTGCGTTACCAGACCCTCGAATTCGGGGATGTCGATATTCATCTGCGCACCCTGCGTGACCGTCAGCAGTATCGGGATGTCGACGGTGTTGCCGAAAAACTCGGTATCCATTCCTCCAACTGGGCCCTGTTCGGTATCGTCTGGGCGTCCAGCGAAGTTTTGGCGCACCTGATGGCGGACTATGACGTCGACGGCAAGCGCGTTCTCGAGGTGGGTTGCGGCATCGGCCTCAGCAGCCTGTTGCTCAACAGTCGTCACGCCGATATTACCGCGACCGACTACCATCCCGAGGCCGGGGCCTTTCTGGCCGAGAACGTGCGCCTGAACGGGGGCGACTGTATACCCTTCGTGCGCACCGGGTGGGGGGACGATGACTGCGGACTGGGGACCTTCGACATCATCATCGGTAGCGATCTGCTCTACGAGGCCGGTCATGTCGAGTTGTTGTCCGGCTTTATCGATGTCCACGCCAAGCCGACCTGCGACGTGATTCTGGTCGATCCCGGACGCGGGCATCACGCCCGTTTCAGCAAGAAGATGGTCAGCCTGGGCTACCGTCATAGTCAGAGGGTACCCACCGATGTGGGCTATCTCGACAAGCCCTACAAGGGCCAGATTCTCAGTTACCGGCGCAAGGCGCAGGCCCTCCCGTCGGCCTGACCGCGCTTTCGCGGCTTAGCGATCAAACGACCTCAGGGGCGATCAAACGACCTCAGGGCCTGTATCGCGGCGTGCGCCGGACACTGCCGGGCGTCTCGTTGAAATGGCGTTTGAAGGCACGGGAAAAGCTGGATGCGTCGGCAAATCCCGTTTCCAGGGCCAGTTCGGCAAGTGACAGCCGGCTTTCCAGGAGCAGTCTGCGGGCATGCAGCAGCCGGCGCTTCATCGTATGCTGCTGCGGCGTGACGCCGAGCATGCGCTGGCACAGAAGGTAAAAGTGGCTCTCGCTCAGATTCAGCGCGGCCGCCAAGTCCGCGTTGGTCGGCGGCGAAATCCAGCAATGGCAGTGTGGACCCATCCAGGCGCAGGATCTCGGGGCGCTCGAACAGGGTGTCCGCAGGCTGATCCCGGGTCTCCTACTGTCTGATCGACAGGGTGGTGGGGCATGAGCTGCTGCTGCCCTGCGCTTGACCGGGGCTCCGGCCGACGTCCCGGCCGGAGCAAAGACCAGACCTGCGCACCTAAAGACCCCTTTCCTTGACGTTTTCCATCACCACAAAGGTCGTCGTCTGCAGCACGTGCGGCAGCGTGGACAGCTTCTCGCCCAGTACGCTTCGATAAGACGCCATATCACGGGTGCGTACCTTTAGCAGATAATCGAAGCCGCCGGCGATCATGTGGCACTGCTCCACTTCCGCGATCTTGCTGGCGGCCTCGTTGAATGCCGCCAGTGCCTTGCTGCTGGTGTTGTTCAGGGTCACCTGGACGAAAGCGATATGGTCGAGCCCCAGCTTGCTCTGGTCGACCAGCGCCGTATATCCGGTGATATAGCCCTGTTCCTCCAGGCGCTTGATGCGCAGCTGGCAGGGGGTTTTCGACAGGCCGACGCGGGAGGCGAGTTCGGTCACCGTGATCCTGGCGTTGCGCTGGAGTTCATCAATGATTTTCAGGTCTATTCTGTCCACCTTGTCCATACTTTGTCTCATCGGGTAGTCGGGCCGGTACGCACCCGTCCCCGGTTGCAGTGCGTCTGAGCGCGCTGAAGGAGCCTGTCCGGGATGTTGGGTGTCGATGGGAAAAACGTCTTTTTTATCATTTTTTGTAGTGAAATAGTAATTTTTGGTCGGGTAAAAATAAACAAGATATCTACTAAATAATAGTTAATAGGGAAATCGACTTTTGCTGGATGCGTAGAATGGATCAATCCAAAATTCATCACAGAGGAGAACGGGCGGATGAATAACAAGACACTGTCGATGGCCGTTTGCCGCGAGAATATCCGCAGCCACTATCTGGCGGACGAGGCTCAGGTCGTCAAGGCACTGGCTTCCGGTGCCGCCATCTCCCCGGACGTCCGCGCCCGTATTTCGGCCCGCGCTGCAGCCCTGGTCCGGGATGTGCGCGCCAACTCCACCCCCACGGTGATGGAGAAGTTCCTCGCCCAGTACGGGCTGACCACCAAAGAAGGCGTGGCGCTGATGTGCCTGGCCGAGGCGCTGTTGCGCGTGCCGGACAAGACTACGATCGATGCGCTGATCGAAGACAAGATTTCGTCCGGCAACTGGGGCGGCCACCGCGGCAAGTCCAAATCCTCGCTGATCAACAGCGCCACCTGGGGTTTGCTGCTCACCGGACGCTTGCTGTCGCCGCTGGATCAGCAGGGGCTGGTCACGACGCTGCGCGGCATGGTCAAGCGCCTCGGTGAGCCGGTGGTGCGTACCGCCGTGGCGCAGGCGATGAAGGAAATGGGTCGCCAGTTCGTGCTTGGCCGCGACATCGGCGAAGCGCTCAAGCGCGCCAGGAAGTACGAGTCCCGTGGCTATACCTACTCCTACGATATGCTCGGAGAGGCGGCCCGCACCGATGCCGACGCCAGGCGTTATCACCGGGCCTACGCCAATGCCATCGAGTCTCTGGCGCCGGCCTGTGTACACGACGATATCCGCAAGAACCCCGGTATCTCGGTGAAGCTGTCGGCGCTGCACGCGCGTTATGAATTCGGTCAGAAGGACCGGGTGATGGAGGAACTGGTTCCCCGCGCGCTGGAGCTGGCACGCAAGGCCCGGGCTGCGAACATGGGCTTCAATATCGACGCCGAAGAGGCCGACCGGCTGGATATTTCCCTGGACGTCATCGAAGCGGTGCTGTCCGACCCGTCGCTGGCGGGCTGGGACGGCTTCGGTATCGTGGTTCAGGCGTTCGGAAAGCGCGCCGCGCATGTGCTCGACTGGCTGTACGCCCTGTCGGTGAAGCTGGATCGCCGCATCATGGTGCGCCTGGTGAAGGGTGCCTACTGGGATGCGGAAATCAAGCGTGCCCAGGTGATGGGGTTGGCGAATTTCCCGGTGTTCACCCGCAAGGTCAACAGCGATCTGTCCTATATTGCCTGCGCCAAGAAGCTGCTGGCGATGACCGACCGCATCTATCCGCAGTTCGCGACGCACAATGCGCACTCGGTATCGGCCATCCTCGAGCTGGCCCAGGGACGCGACTGCTTCGAATTTCAGCGCCTGCACGGTATGGGTGAATCCCTGCATGACGCCATCGTCGGCAAAGGTGAGGCGCGTTGCCGCATCTACGCGCCGGTCGGTGCGCACCAGGACCTGCTGGCCTATCTGGTCCGGCGTTTGCTGGAGAACGGCGCCAACAGCTCCTTCGTCAACCAGATCGTCGATACCCGCATCAAGCCCGAGGAGATCGCCCGCGATCCGTTCGATACCGTCGAGGCGCTGGGGGATGAACTGTCGAGCAAGGCCATTGCGCTGCCCAGCGCGATTTATGGCGACAAGCGCCGCAATGCCAAAGGCTGGGACATCACCGATCCGGTCGAGATCGAGGCGATCGAGAGTGCGCGCTCGGCGTTCAAAACCCGGCAGTGGCAGGGTGGTCCCGTGCTCGACTGCGAGGTCCGCAGCGACCAGGTCACGGAAGTCCGCAACCCGGCGAAACCCTCTGATCTGGTCGGGCACCTGGTTCAGGCCTGTCAGGAGGATATCGAGGGCGCCATCGCCGCTTCCCAGGCCGGCTTCCAGGCCTGGTCAGCACTGCCGGCGGAAGAGAGAGCCGCGCGTATTCGCCGGGTCGCCGACCTGTTCGAGGAGCATGCCATCGAGCTGTTCGCGCTGGCGACCCGCGAAGCCGGCAAGAGCCTGCTGGATGCGGTGGCGGAAATTCGCGAAGCTGTCGACTTCGCCCGCTACTATCCCAACGAGGCTATCCGCAACCAGTCGTTCGGTGCCGGAAGGGGCGTGATTGCCTGCATTTCGCCGTGGAACTTCCCGCTGGCGATCTTCGCCGGTCAGGTGCTGGCGGCGCTGGCGGCGGGCAACGCCGTTATCGCCAAGCCCGCGGGGCAGACCGCGCTGATCGCCACGCGCGCGGTCGAGCTGATGCATGAGGCGGGTATTCCGAAAGCGGCCGTGCAGCTGCTGCCGGGCGGCGGCAGCACTGTCGGCGCGGCGCTGACCTCCGATCCGCGCATTGCCGGTGTCTGCTTCACCGGCTCCACCGCCACGGCGCAGCACATCAATGGCGTGATGGCCGCGTCCATGGCACCGGATGCGCCGCTGATCGCCGAAACCGGCGGGCTCAACGCCATGATCGTGGACTCGACCGCGCTGCCGGAACAGGTGGTGCGCGATGTGCTGGCGTCGTCCTTCCAGAGTGCGGGCCAGCGCTGCTCGGCGTTGCGCATGCTCTATGTACAGAAGGACATTGCCGACCACCTGCTGGAAATGCTGTTCGGCGCCATGGACGAGCTGCGTATCGGCGACCCCTGGCTGCTGTCGACCGATGTCGGCCCGGTGATCGATGAAAATGCCCGTCAGGGCATCGAGGCACATTGCGAGAAGTTCCGGCAGAAGGGGCGCGTGCTCAAACGTCTGGAGGCACCGGCGGAGGGGCTCTTCGTGCCGCCGACGGTGATCAGGCTGGAGGGTATCGACGAGCTGGAAGAGGAAATCTTCGGCCCGGTGCTGCACGTCGCCACCTTCGAGGCGGACGAGATCGACAAGGTTGTCGACTGTATCAACGCCAGGGGCTACGGTCTGACCTTCGGTCTGCACACCCGCGTAGACAAACGTGTCGAGCGCATCGTCAGCCGTATTAAGGTGGGTAACACCTACGTCAACCGCAACCAGATTGGCGCTATCGTCGGCTCACAGCCATTCGGTGGCGAGGGACTTTCGGGCACCGGTCCCAAGGCCGGTGGCCCGATGTACGTGCGGCGCTTCATGAAGGCCGGCGAAGCCGAGCCGGTGCAGGCGTCGGGCGCGGAGAACGTCACCGCGGAGCAACTGCGCGAAGCCATCGAGCGTCTGGACAGCAGTGTCTGGATCAGGGAGCAGGAGCGGGTGCAGCGGCTGCAGCCGATCTTCGGGGATGTGCCGGCGCCGCTGGACGCCAGGCCCGAGGAACTGCCGGGACCGACCGGCGAGCTCAACCTGCTGCGCTGCTGTCCGCGCGGTGTCGTGGTCTGCCTGGGTCCCGACCTGGACGCCGCGATGAAACAGGCCGGGGTCGCCCTGTCGCAGGGTAATGCCGCTGTCGTCGTGTCGCCAGGGGCTGAAACGGCACTGGCGTCGGCCAACGCCACCGGCATTCCGGTCGTTGGTCTCGACGGTCTGCTAAAGCCCGAGGCGCTGGAAACCGTTGCCGGTTTCGAAGCGGTGGTCAGTTCGGCGCCAGAAGCCAGGCTGCGCCAGTACCGCGTGGCGCTGTCGCGGCGCGACGGCGCTCTGCTGCCGCTGCTCGGCGGTGGCGATGGCGCCGAGCGTTACGTCATCGAGCGGCACCTGTGCGTCGACACCACTGCGGCGGGTGGCAACGCCAGCCTTATCGCCGCATCGGAGTAAACGCACCCCAGAAGGCACCCGACAGCCGGAGTCCCGTTTGCAGCTTGCAGTGGGCTCCGGCCGTCGCATTCTGCGCCGGGACGCCGGTCATTGCGGCCGCGCCTTTCGTTACCCCGATATCAGAGGGTAAAGTAGCGGCCTGTGCAGATGCAAAAAGGGAGCCCAAATGGTCAGCGGTAAAAAATGGATGTACGGCGCAGCCGGCGCCATGGCGGCGACGGTAGCGATAGTACTGCTGTTGCAGCGCGAAACCGACGCAGGCTTCGTTCTAAGCATCACCGAGAATGGTGACGAGCTGTATCGGTTTACCGGTGTTCTGACCCCGTCGCTGCCGGGCGAGGTCGAGACCGCCGGCGATTTCGGTGAACTGCTCGAGCTGCTGGAACTGAAGGTGGTTACGCCCGGGGCGGCTGTCAGCGGGACTGCCGAAAGCCTGAGCTGGCGCGATGACCACAACCGCGAGATTCACATCGGCACCAAACTCTGCCCGGATGGCGTCCGTTGCGTCGATCAGGTGAGGGTTCATCCCGACGCCGCCCGGCGCCTTGACAATATCGCCTCCGCCTTCGACAACGCCCGTCTGGTTACGCCCGAGGACTACAAAACCTGGCCTTTTACCGTTGAACGGGCGGTATTGCGCTGCCTCCCCCCCAAGCGTCTGACCCTGATTTCGGGCGATGGGGTGTACGCCCTCAACACACCGGCCAGATCGCCGCAGAGCCAGGATATCGCTGGCGTTCTCAAAGATCATCCATTGCGCGCCGGCGAGAAACTGTCCTACGGGCCGGTATTCTTCGACGCCATCGCACTGTGCGAAACCGTCGCTACCTCGACAGGCCCCGACTAGGCGCAAGCCAGCCCAACACCGCCGCCGGCATCCCTGCTGTAAACTGTCGGTTAAAATCGGAAATAACGGTAGTGTTGACATGTAATCTTGTCACTATTACATTTGTCGCACCTTTTGTTGTATACAAGTTTTCCGAGTTCCGGTGACAGGAAGTGACCGGTTGCGCCTTTACAATCTTTAATCGGACAAGGCTGCGGGATCCTGCCGAGTCCTGTGAGTGATGGATATGACTGAAAATATTGTTTATCGCCTGGTTCTCGACCTGGAAAATACCGGTCGGGCGGTGTTCGAGGGCAAGACCTTCGCCTCCGTCGAAGAGATCCAGTCCCACTTCGCGTAAGAAGTCCACTTTATAAAGCCATTCTCCCGGGAATGGCTTTTTCGTTTTAGCCTTTCGAGCTCGCAGGTCGGGGGCGACAGCTGCAAACGGCAGCCGCAGCCTGCGCTATGCTGAGGGGGAGCCCGGCGGGGAATCACCCCCGGCACAGCTGTCCGGAGGGCCTTCAGGCGAATCGCCATGCGCTGCCAGAGTTGTGGATGCGACAACCCAGGATCGGTGCTCCGGTGCACCGGTTGCGGAGCCGATCTGGCCAAGTGCTGTCCTGCCTGCGGTACGACACTGCGGGCAAGCGCCCGTTTCTGCGATAACTGCGGTAATCCTCTTCCTGCCGGGCTCCCCGATACAGCCCCCATCCATCATACGCCGGCGCACCTGGTCGACCGTATCCGGGCCGAGCAGGCAGCTACGGGGGCAACCGCAGGTGAGCGCAAGATCGTCACCGCGCTGTTCGCCGACATAGCCGCTTCCACAAGCCTGGTGGCGGATCTCGACCCTGAGGACGCCCGTCGTCTGATCGATCCCATTCTTGCGCTGATGATGGAAGCGGTGCATCACTACGAGGGGTACGTTGCCAAATGCCTCGGCGACGGCATACTTGCGCTTTTCGGGGCCCCGATTGGCCACGAGGATCATCCGCAGCGTGCGCTTTTCGCCGCGCTTCGGATGCAGCAGGCGATGCAGCAATACGCCGGGCGTATCCGGACCGAGCAGGGGATTGCACTGCAAATCCGCGTCGGCGCCAATACCGGGGAGGTCGTGGTTCGGTCGGTGCGCACCGAAGACCTTCAGGTCGACTACGATCCCGTGGGGCCATCGATTCATCTGGCGTCACGTATGGAAAGCCTGGCGCCGGCCGGCAGTATCGTCGTCAGCGAAGCGACCTTCCGTCTGGTTCAGGGGTACTTCGAGTTCCGTGAGCTCGGCCCTCAGGTGGTCAAGGGTATGAGCTGTGCGGTCAACGCTTATGAAGTGCTCGGGAACGGTCCTCTGCATACCCGGTTGCAGCTGGCAGAACGGCGCGGTCTTGCGCGTTTCGTCGGTCGCCGGCCGGAGCTGGCTCAGCTGGAGGCGGAACTGCAGCAGGTCGAAGCGGGAAACGGCCGTATCGTTGCCGTGACTGGCGAACCGGGCGTTGGCAAGTCGCGCCTTTTTCTGCAGTTCAAGCGGCGGGCGCAACGAGGCTGCCGGGTACTGGAAACCTTTTCGGTATCCCACGGCAAGGCCTTTGCCTATCTGCCCCTGATCGAATTGCTGAAACAGTATCTGCAGTTCGGCCCCGAGGATGACGAGGCCCGGCGCCGCCAGCGTATCGAGTCCAGACTGGAAGCTTTGGGATTGGCAACCGGGTCGCACCTCCCGTATCTCTGCTATTTGCTGGGTATTGCAGAACCCGGCTCGGAGCTGTCGCAGCAGGATGCGCAGACCCGGCGCCGACGAACCCTCGGAACGATTCGGAAACTACTGCTGCAGGAGAGTTCAAGGCAGCCGCTGGTGCTGATATTCGAGGACCTGCAGTGGCTGGATGGCGAAACCCAGACGTTTCTGGACGTCCTCGCCGAAGCGATGGAGTCGTCGCCCATTCTGCTATTGCTGAACCACCGACCGGAATATCGCCACCGCTGGCCGGCGGATGTCCATTATGCGCACATTCGTCTGCAGGCGCTGGATCGGGGGGAAGCCGCCGAGATGCTCGAATCCCTGTTGGGCACCGATGCGTCGCTGGCGCCACTCAAGCCAAGAATACAGGCGCAGACACAGGGCAATCCGTTTTTTCTCGAGGAGGTAGTGCAAACTCTGGTTGAGGAACAGGTACTCGAGGGCCGCATCGGACACTACCGCCTGGTCTGTGAGCTGGCATCCCTGAGTATCCCGACCACGGTTCAGGGTGTGCTCTGCGCGCGCATGGACCGTCTTGCGTCCGATGAAAAGTCGCTGTTGCAGACCCTGGCGGTGATCGGCAAGGAGTTTCCCTGGAGCCTGGTATTGCAGGTGGTGGGGTTGCCGGAACAACGCCTGCGTCAGCAGCTGAACCGTCTTCAAAGCGGCGAGTTTCTCTATGAGCGCGCGGCGTTTCCCGAGGTCGAATTCAGCTTCAAGCATGCCCTGACCCAGGAAGTAGCCTACAACTCCATGCTGCGTGAACGGCGGGGCGAACTTCACGAGCGCATCGGGCGGGCGATCGAAAGCCTTTTCGACGGACATATCGACGCGCACTGCAAGGAACTGGCGCACCACTACAGCCGCAGCGGCAACCTCGACAAGGCAGTCGAGTATCTGCACCGCGCCGGACGGCAGGCGATGCTGCAGTCGTCTGTCCCGGAAGCCGTCGGTCACTTCGGGTCGGCGCTGAAGCTGCTGGATAAACTGCCCCCTAGTGGCGAACGCGACGGCATCGAGTTCGCCATCCGCCTCGACTTCGGCCCGGCGCTCATAGCGGCCCAGGGATATGCTGCCCCCGATATCGGGACCAACTACAGTCGTGCGCTTGAACTCAAAGGTGGTGCCGGCACCGAGCATCAGCTGTTTCCGGTGCTGATCGGGCTGCGTAATTTCCACCACGTCAGAGGGCAATTGCACAGCGGTCGTGATTATGCCGAATGCCTGCTGGCGCTGGCACGGCGCGGACAGGACCCGTCATTGTTGCTCGAGGCGCATCGGGCCATGGGATCCAGCTGCTTCAATCTCGGTGATCCCAGGGCAGCCCGACTCCATTTCGAGCAGGCGGTGGCGCTCTACGACCGCGGGCAGCATCAGGCGCACCTTTATCGCTACGGTCTCGATCCCGGTGTCTTTGCACGGGGTTATCTGGCTTGGGTGCTGGCGCATCTCGGCTGCGGCGAAGCCGCGCGTCAGTGCGCCGAAGAAGCGTTGCAACTGGCACGGGAGCTGAACATATCCTACGTGACAAACTACGCGCTGGTGCTTGTCGCAGAGACCGATATCGAGCTCGACGACGCTGACCGGGCATGCGAGCACGCCGGCGCTGCCGCGGCACTCGCCCGGGAGCAGGGCTACCCGTTCTGGGGGGCCTGGGCCCGGGTGCTGCTGGGCGCCGCGCGCGCGCGGCAGGGGCGAGCCCGGGCCGGCAGCGCCGAGATTCGCGCAGCCTTGCTGGCATTTCGCGACACCGGCGCAGAGCTCTGGTGTTCGCACTTTCTTGCACTGCTGGCCGAAGCCCTTGGTCGGGCGGGAGAGCCGGGGGAGGGTCTGCGTGTACTCGATGATGCCCGGCAGTCGATAGCCACAACCGGCGAGTGGATGTATCGTTCCGAAGTCGAGCGGCTGGAAGGCGAACTGCTGTTGCAGCAAGCGGCCAAAGCTGACGATGAGCTGCTGGCACAGGCCTGTTTCGAGCGGGCTATCGAGACCGGCAGGCGTACCGGCGCCCGTGCTCAGGAGGTGCGTGCGCTGCTTTGCCTCGCCCGGCTCTGGCTGCAACAGGGGCGTGGCAAAGATGCGCGCAGCATGCTCGAGGATGTGTGCAGCCTCGGTCAAGATGACTGCGACCTCGATGCCATCCGTGGGTTGCTGGCCCAGATCGAGTGATTCAGGATTGAGCCGCCATGTCGGTAGTTTTCCGATACCGGCCCCGTTGGGCGGCTTACCGGCAATACCTTCAAGCAAAGGCCTCGACCATGATGGAACATTTCGTTTGCAAACGCCCCAAGCCCTCGCTGTGGCTGGTCGTGCTGCTGCTGGGGATAAGCACTTCTCTACCGTTACGCGCGCAGGAGCGCGGTGCGGCGTACCGTCTCGATGCCTGCGATATGGTGGTCGAGACACTGATCTGCCGCCCGGCCGGGCTGGTGGCCACGTTGATCGGCACCACGGTCTGGGCGGTGTCGCTGCCGTTCAGCCTGGCGGGCGGCAATGAAAAGGAAGCGCGCAAAGCGCTGATCTACGAGCCCGCGGCCTATACCTTCAAACGACCCGTGGGCAGCCCAGAATGCTCCTGCGGCGGCTATCAGGATCCGTAGTGACCCCGTCGACTGCAACAGGGTGCGGTGAAAGCGGGCGGCCGTTTCCGGCCTGCCCGAGTGAAAAGCGAAATGGTCCTATGACAGAGCCCCGCTTCAGGAGCTGATGTCCTCATGGGGAGGATCGGAATTGACCACCTGGATCTCGACGGCGTGGGTGTCGGTCGAGATGGCCCCGTCGGTTATCAGCAAGGTGGTGCCTGATTCGATCAGAGGCAGGAGGCGGGCGGTAAAACGCTCCGGCAGGCGCAGACGCTCGATACTGCTGACGTCCAGTTGATGGTCTTCGTCGGTTTCGTGACCGATTAACCCGACGGCATGCCAGGGCACCGTATCGCCGGGGTTATGGTGGCCCGCTACATAAACATGGGTACCCAGCGCAAGCGTCGGGTTGACGACTTCGATGCGGGCCCGGCCTATCTCGACACCGTTTCGCAGTACAACAACGCGCTGATTGGTGCCGCTGACGACGATGTTGATCGGTCCTTCGGGCGATTTTTCCGGAGACCAGTGTTCGATTTCCATATCACTCAACGCAGTATTCTCGCGGGATTCGCCGGAAAGTGTGTCTACGGGCATCAGCATGCCGGGATGGGCGACGGACTGCGGCGCCGAGTGCTCGTTGGCGATGACGACCGTCATGCCCATGGGGGAGGCCTCGAACAGCAGTCGGGCGAATTCCGACGGCAGGTGTACGCAGCCGTGGGACGAGGGATAGCCGGGCAGGCCACCGGCGTGCAGGGAAATGCCATCCCAGGTCAGACGCTGGGTGTAGGGCATCGGCGCGTTGTTGTAGGTACTCGAGTGGTGATCCTTGTCTTTTTGCAGGGTCTGGAAAACGCCGGTTGGGGTTTCGTGTCCGTGCTTGCCGGTGCTGGCGCTGCTGACACCGATCTCGACGCCATTGCGATAGGCATAGACGCGCTGCTCGTCGAGGCTGACGACCACCGCAATGGGGCCGTGCGGTGCCAGGTCGGGTATCCAGGTGAACTGGCCGTCGCCGATCTGCTCGGCCGGAGTGTTCGGTGGCAGTGGTTCGGTATCGCCCCAGAACGGGGTTTTCGCGGCGATGGCCGTAAAACCGAGGGATAGTGCAAGAGTCAGGATCAGTTTACGCATCTTCCATGTTTCCTCGTTTCGCGGGCGGAACGAATTCGGGCCTCACGGCGCCATAACCAGGGTGTCTTGTGTCGCTGGCTGAACAGTATTCAGTTCTAGCAGCTTTGACGGCGTCAAGTCCATGACATCGGCATGAACATCGCCAGGCCCGGGTAGCTGTCATCGGCTATTCTTGATGGCGGTCGTGGCATTTGCTGCAAGGGGTAATAATGGAACTCATTATCGGTAACAAGAACTATTCGTCCTGGTCGCTGCGCCCCTGGCTGCTGTTGTCCTACCACGGTATCAAGTTCGACGAAGAGCGGATCCCGCTGGACCTGCCCGATACGGCTACCCGTATCGCCGCTTTCAGCGAGGCAGGCAAGGTGCCGGTGCTGCGGGACGGCGACCTGACGGTCTGGGACTCGCTGGCGATCTGCGAATACGTCTCCGAGCGTTACCTGGACGGTAAGGGCTGGCCCCGGGGGACTGAGGCGCGGGCGCAGGCAAGGGCGGTCAGTGCTGAAATGCACTCGGGATTTCCCGAGGTCCGAAACCGGTTGCCGATGAACTGCCGCGCGCTTGGGCGACAGGTGGAGCTGACCGAATCCCTGCAAAGGGAGATCGCCAGAATCGACCGGATCTGGTCGCAATGCCGGCAGCGCTATGCGGACGCAGGTCCCTGGCTGTTTGGTGCATTTTCTATCGCAGACTGCATGTTCGCTCCCGTTGTTTTTCGCTTCCGGACCTACGGCATTGCGGTGTCCGAAGTGTCGACAGCCTACATGCATCAGATACTGGGGCTGGATGCGGTGGGGAAGTGGGAGCAGTCGGCGCAAGCCGAAACGGAGATTCTCGAATCCGAGGAAATGGGTGCTCACCCGGATTGATGTTGTTTGAATTTGCCCGAAACGCGAATGTGAAAGGCCAGGCGCGGTCTCCGGATTCTCGTCTACGCTTCTTTTTATCCACCGAGGGTTTCGGGTGTATCCGGATAGCAGTCCCTTAGTCTTTAGTCGACACAGGGAGTTACTGCCTTGAGAACCGTGCGCATTCTGGCCCTGCTTGCCATATTTGCCTGTGATTCACTCTCAGCCGCCGATATCGTCGAAGAGCGGGTTCAGTTCGCGACAGGCAGCAGCGGCGCTGTCATCGAAGGAAAGCTGTCAGGCGATACCATCAAGGATTATCTTCTTCGGGCCAAATCGGGCCAGCAGATCCGTATCGCCCTTGAAACCAGCAACGACGCCAATTATTTCAATCTGATGCAGGGCAATGACCCTGCTGCCATCCATATCGGCTCCAACGCGGGCAATCACTACGAAGGCGTCCTGCCTGCGGATGGGGACTATCGCATCCGGGTGTACCTGATGCGCAGTGCCGCCCGCCGCGACGAGGCCGCGAACTTTCGCCTGTCGGTCAGCATCGGCGATGCTGAACTGGCGCAGCTCCAGCCCACAGCCGATTATGCAGACGGTCTTGCAGGAGGCCCCGACTACTGGGCCGTGGCGAATGTCGCTGCCGGGGATACGCTGAACGTGCGTGCCGGCGCGGGCACCGCCAACCCGGTCGTCGGCGGGCTCGCCAATGGCGACCGGGTTCGCAACCTCGGCTGCACCATGGTCGGCACGTCCCGCTGGTGCCGCATCGAGGCCGGAGACGAGCAGCGTTTCTCCGGTTGGGTCAACGGTCACTACCTGGTCGAATCGGCGCCTCCGGGGGCCGACGGCCGCCAGGCAAGCGGTGTCGTGCCCTGCTCGACGGCCGCTGGCCAGCCGACCGGCAGCTGTGCGTTCCGGGTATCCCGCGGTGAAAATGGCACCGCCAGCGTCTGGATCACGCTGCCAACGGGTGGCGAACGCTATCTCGATTTTCGCGAAGGCCGGCCGGTCGGTACCGATCCCGGCCTCGACCTGTCGTTCGAGCGCAGCGGCGACCTGACGCTGATCCGGATCGGCGGGGTCGAACGCTACGAAATCCCCGATGCTTTGCTGTTCGGCGGCTGAACCATGCACAGCCGGGTGAAAGCACAGACCCTTTTTGCATCGCTACCGGCGGCCCCCTTACAGGGGCACCATTCCCCATCGACCGATATCGAGAACACGACCATGACAAAAACGTTGCTGTTTGCTCTGCTGTTCGCTCTTGGCTGGATATGGGCAGGGAGTGCCCGGGCTGAGGGTATCCCTTTACTCAACTACAGCTGTCCGGGTGATATCGAGCTGCATACTGACGAAGGTGGTCCGATTTACATCAACGGCAGCGAAGCCGAAACGAAAAAGTTCAGTGACGCCTATTACGAGGCCACAGGCAGCGGCGTCACCATCTCGCTGAGTCTGAACGTCGATGGTACTGCGAATGTGTCCTATACAGGATCCGGGGGCGCCCATGGCATCTGCCAGCCTGCCGCGGGCTCAGAGCAGTCCGGCGGTATTCCGCTGCTCAATTACAGCTGTCCCGGCGATATCGACGTCCACATCGCCAAAGGCGGGCCGATCTATATCAACGGTAACGAAACCGATATGAAAAAATTCAGCGATACCTATTACGAGGGCAAGCAAGACGGCGTGACCATATCGCTGACACTGATGCCCGACAGTTCGGCGGATGTGTCCTACACGGCGCCGGGCGGGGCCAACGGTATTTGCAGCCCTGCTCAGTAGGCCCGCGTTACCCCTTGTTCGAGATGGCTCCAGGAGGGGCGCTCAGAACTCAACGGAGGTCAAAGATGAGAACTTTACTCAGTACGATTCTAGCCGTGTCATTGGTGCTCGCTAGCCTGAATGCGATGCCGGTTCGGGCAGAGTCCGACGATGACGACAACATGAAAGCGGCAGGTGCCGCCGCCGCAATTACCGCCGTGATTATCGGCACGATGGCGATACAGGCGCACAAGGATCGCAAGGACAAAAAGAAACACCAGGACGATCACCGCTACGGCCACAGATACGAGCAAGGCCGACATGGAGATCGCGATCATCATTACCATGGCAGCTACCGCTATCGGCACGACGATGACCGGCATCGAAGTAATCGTCCCAAGCAGTGGCACCCGAAACGCGGCGTCACCTGCTACCGCAATTTGCGCCAGTGTTACCAGGCGGGTTCTGGTTACAGCGCACGCTGGACCCGGCGGGAATTCCATTAGGAGGGAAGAACGATGAAGTCAGTACTATTCGGGATCGGTGCGCTGCTGCTGGCCGGTTGCAGCACCGCCGCTTTGGACGACGGGGATACTCAGCAGGACGATGCCGCCTTTGCCGGGCATGAAGGCGCGGCCTGGGAGGTCGTCAACGAGACACTGTTGCGACATTTCTCCGAGGACGCCGCCTCGAAACTGGTCTACCTGGCGTATCACAGCGTGGCGGTGGACCTGTGCGAAGATGTGGAGCTCGATATGGAGAAATATCGCGATGCTATGCTGGAGTTGCAGCCGGAGAACTGGGGTGAGTTAACCGACAAAGAACACATCATCTGGAACGGCGCCTTTCTTGGTAACTATGGCATGGTGTTCGGCGTGCTGCTGGCCGAGCATGCCGATCATCGGGATGCGCTCTGCAGTGAGGTCAGCAGCCTGATTGCCGAGCCCGACAGCGGCGGCTCCTATTTTCAAGCGAGGACGGCGGACGAATCCTGACGGCCCTAAGGGCTGCGTCGAATCGATGGGGCGGAGGTAAAGATGCGAATCCGAACGATGATCGGCATCCTGGGACTGGGGGGGCTGGTGGGTTGCGGCGGCGGTGACGTCAAAACCGGCGAGTCGGTGCAGAACGAAGCGCCGCTGGGTTTCTCGGTGGAAAACATGGATCGCGACGTCGATCCGCGCGAGGACTTCTATCATTACGCCGCCGGCGGCTGGCTGGAGCGCACGCAAATACCCGCCGACCAGAGCGGGGTTGGCGGCTTCAGCCTGCTAGCCAATGAGGTCGACCGTAAACTGCTGACCATCGTGCACGAGGCGGCGCAGTCGCCGGACTCGGAAGGTCCCGGCCAGCTGGTGGGGGATTTCTACAATTCGGCGATGGACCTCGATCGGCTGGATGCGCTTGGCCTGGAGCCACTGGAGCAGGACCTGATGATGGCCGCAGACGTCTCCGCACCGGCTACGAGGGCGCGACTGGTGGCCCGGCACGAGCTGGTCTTCGGCGGCTCGTCGATGATCAACCTGGCGGTGGGTCCTGATTTGCTGCAGAACGACATCAATGCGCTCTATCTGGCTCCCGGCACCTTCGGCCTGAATCGCAATGAGTACTTTGACGACTCGGCGCAGGGGATACGTGATCTTTATCTCGGATTTCTCGCCGAGCTGTTTCGGCTGGCGGGCGACAGCGAAGTGCAGGCACGGGCCGGTGCGCGCACGGTACTGGATATCGAAACCGCGTTGGCCAACGCAACTCTGACGCCGCTGCAGGCGGCGGATCCGAGGGCGTTCTACAACAAGATAGACTTTGACGAGGTCGATGCGGCGCTGAACACAATCGACCTTGAGATCATGATGCGGTCACTGGGTCTGACGCCGCCGCAAACGCTTATTGTCAGGGAGCCCAGGGCCCTGGGGGCGCTCAACCGGATGCTGACGCAGCGCCCGGCGTCCGAGATCGCGACCTGGCAGCGGGCGACAATACTTCGCAACGGCGCGGATCTGTTGTCGACGCCCTACCGGGAAGCCAGCGAGTCATTCTCTCGTCAGCGTAAGGGGCTCGACGCCTCGCTGCCGCGGGAGCGGGAGGTCATTGGACAGCTGCGGGCGTTGCTGGCCCACCCGCTGTCGCAACTCTACGTCGAGCGCTACTTTCCAGCGTCCACTCGTGTCGAGGTCGAAGAGATGGTCGGCCATATCAAGGACGAGTTTCGCGAGCGCCTGGCAACCAATCCGTGGTTGACCGAGCGGACCCGCGGCGAGGCGCTCGCCAAGCTCGATGCGATGCAGGTAGACGTCGGCTACCCCGACGACTGGATCGACTATAGCGGCGTCAGGGTGGCGAGGGACGATTATCTCGGTAACGTTCAGCGCACGCTTGAATTTACCATCAGGCGTAATCTGGAACTGCTCGGGCAGCCGGTACGGCGCGACCATTTCGCGGTGCCCGGCAAAACCACGCCCGTTGATGTCAACGCCGCCTATCAGGGCAACTACAACGCCATCGAGGTGACCGCCGCCTTCGTGCAGCCGCCATTCTACAACCCCGACCTCGATATCGCCGTCAACTACTGCACCATCGGCGCTGCCATCGGGCACGAGATGACCCACGGTTTCGATTCCCGGGGCCGCCTGTTCGATGCCGCAGGCAATCTGCGTGACTGGTGGACACCGGCGGACGCCGCCGAGTTCGAGCGCCGCACCGGTCAGTTGATCGACCAGTTCAACGAATACGAAGTCATGCCCGGCGTGGTGCAGGACGGAGCCCTGACCATCAGCGAGAACACTGCGGACCTTGGCGGCATCACCCTGGCCTACAACGCGCTCGAGCGCGCCATGGCGAAGCAGGGGCGGCCCGCTGATATCGATGGTCTGAGTCCCGAGCAACGCTGCTTTATCGGCTGGGCGCAGCTGTGGATGTCGAAGGCGCGGCCGGAACGTGTGCGGGAGCTGGCCAAAACCGATTACCATGCGTTGAGTCCGCTGCGGGCTACGGGCCCTCTGGTCAATCTGGACGCGTTTTTCGAGGCGTTCGATATCGGTGCCGATGATCCGATGTGGAGAGCGCCCGAGAAACGCACGAGGATCTGGTGACAGACCCACTGGCGCGGGTGCTGTGGGCGAATGAGGTTGTGCTTGCTACCCGCAGGTCTTGCATCCGGCTCGGCCAAGACCGGGTTCCTGCACCGGAATTTCGGCTTCCGCGTAGCGGTTAGCCGCTGTCTTGTCTCTTGTCAGTTCCGGGAGAGCGGCGGCGTCACCGATGCGCGGTTCTAGTCGACGTAAACTTTCCTTTTCGGCGGTGAGGCCCAGTCGAAAAAGCGCACGTCTTCGATATTGTTCGGTCGCGAGTCGAACTCCAGTACCGCCCTCAGACCGTCGGTATAGTAGGGGTCGCCCGTCAGATTTTCGCCCGGTGCGCTGGGCGACCTTGCGCCGACGCCCTCGATGAAACCTATTCTGGAAAGGCCCTGGGAGAACAGCATGTCCTCGATGAAGGCCGTGCGGGTCTCGTCGATATCGGGATCGATCTTGTGCGTGGTCAGGGTCGGCGAACGGAGGGTGAAGCGCACGCCGATATCGCGGCTGATCTGGCCGATCCAGACATCCTTGCCGTTGTAACGGTAGTCGGTGATCCAGAGTCGCAAATGGTTGCGCTGGTGGATGGTGCCGCGGGCCTTCTGCAACGCGATATCCTGCTTCCTGCCCCGGAAGTAGAGCGAACTTACCGGGGAGTATCGGTAGTGTTTGCCGAACAGGAAGGAATTGATGGTCTTCCAAACGGAACCCAGGTAGCTTTCCTCGGAATAGTGCCAGCCGCGTCGGACAAAGGGCGGAAACAGCTGGGACGCATCGCCGATGATCACCAGGTTGAGCGGATCTCCGTTGACTTCTCCGTGCTGGCCGCGTGTGCAGCAGGGCAGTGATTGCAGCACCTCCTTCAGGCCGGCTTCGTCGAGGTCGACCTTGTCGGACTCCGGAACCAGCGATTCGGCGCGCGTCAATGAATGGGCCTTGAGCCCGGAAAGCTCGACGTAGAAATCGAAGAACTTGGTCTCGTGCCTGCTGATCAGGTCGACGTCCAGTTCTTTTTCGTCTTCGTCGAGATTGACGAAGATGAAGCCGGAATGGGTCGACTCGGCCGGGATGGGGTTGAAGAAGCTCGTGCTGGCGAAATACGCCTCCAGCGCATCGTTAAAGTTCTTGCGCAGCCAGCGCCGCTGGCTGTAGGCCACCTCGTGCGGCGAAAAATACTCCGGGTCCAGTGCCGACGAGATCAGCCAGTACGGGTGCGGGTCACGGTTCTCGATGCTGATCCAGACAGGCTGGATCTGGCTAAGTCCAAGATCGACGCCGAACACCCGGCGGCTTTCGGCGCGGGACAGCACCGCGGTTTCCACTCTGACGTTGCCCTGCACCTGGGACTGGACGCGTGTAAGATAACCGGTCTCGCCGGGGTTCGGCGCATAGCTGCTACAGCCCCCGAGCATTGCCGTTACCAGCATCAGCAGGCAGGGCAGGAACGCTGGTCCTACTGCAGAGCCGCTATCGCAGGAGCACGGCCTGCGGGCGAATAGGATCTGGTCTGACTTCCGGTTCGCCCGCAGACCGGGAGCCGGCATTGGCTCCGCTCCGTCCATCAACGCTCGTGGAAAGCGGTGTCGGCGGTGATGAACACCGGTTTGAGCAGGTACTGCAGCACGCTCTTGCGCCCGGTGGCGATATCGGCCTCACCGGTCATGCCTGGAATCAGGCGGTGGCGGCTGTCGCTGCCGACATACTCCTGCGCCAGCTCCAGCTGTACCTTGTAAAAGGGCGGGCTGTCCGGCTGGGATCGGAATACGGTTGGCGAGATCGATTTCACGCTGCCTTCCAGGGAGCCGAAGCGGCTGTAGTTGAAGGCATCGATCTTGATGTTGGCAGCCTGGCCAGGTTCGACGAAACCGATATCCCGCGGCGATACCATTACCTCCATCAGCAGGCCGCTGTCGCTCGGAATGATCTGGGCGACGGTGCCGCCTGGGGCAATAACCGCGCCGGCTTCCGATTGCGGGATCTCCTGAACGAAGCCATCGACCGGCGATACCACTTCACTGCGTCCCTGTCGGGTATCCAGCGCGACGATCTCGGCGTGCAGCTCGTCGAGCTTTTCGACCAGCTCGTTGCGGGCTTCCCGCGCCTGCGACCGGAATTCGCTGATGGTCGACTGCAGCTCCGCTTCGGAAGTAGCGATCGCCTTGCGGGCGTCCTCGATCTGGGCTTCCAGCTGGCTGACCTGACGTCGGGTGCTGGCCGTGTGTTCCTCGGATTCCGCCAGGCGGATCTTGGGGACCAGGCCTCGCACCGCCGCTTCCTTGGTGCGGTTGAGCACATTGACGGCGGCTGCCAGCTCGGCCTTGGCCGCCGGCAACTGAGTTTCGAGTCCCTGCAGACTGGATTTGCGTTCTTCCAACGCCCGGCGCCTTGCGTCGGTTCTGGCTTCCTGCAGCTGGATCTGGTTTTCGTACAGGGCGCGCCCTTCGGTCATCAGCACCGGATACTGGTCGAACTGGTTAAAGTCGGGCTCGCGATCCTCGGCGATCGCACCCCAGCGCTCCAGGTCCAGCTGCACTGCAGCCTGACGGGTAAGCGCCTGGGCCCGGTCACGCTGCAGGTCGGTGGCGGCGAAGCGGGCGATCGGCTGGCCTTCCCTGACAAACTCGTCCTTGCGTACCAGGATTTCGGTCAGCATGCCGCCTTCCTGGCTCTGCACCAGCTGGGCGCCGGTGATCGGCTGTACCTCGCCGCGCGCCCGTGCCAGTTCGTCGACTTCGGCGAGCGCGGCCCAGACCAGGAAAACCAGTACCAGCAGCACGATAAGCAGCAGCAGGCGCCGCAGGGGGCTGGTCATCTGACCGTTGTCCAGCAGGGTGGCGATGTCCCGGACCGGGCGGTTGTCGCCGAAGGCCAGCGAGGTGATGTCGGGGGTGGGCTTGTTCATGTCGGGGTTCCTTCAAGTACGACTTCAGGCGCCGTTGCCTGCTCTTCCTGATTCACCGGCCCGAAGTGGGCGAGGTTGCCGTGGTCCAGAATCAATGCCATATCCGCGCCCTTGATGATATCGGGGCGGTGAGTGGCGATAATCACCGTGGTTTTGCCGTGCAGCTCATCCAGCAGTGGCAGCAGTCGCGCATCGAACTTGGGACTGACGCCGCCGCTGGGATTGTCGAGCAGCAGCAAGGCAGGTTCGTTGAGCAGGGCCACGGACAGACCGATCAGCCGGCGTAATCCCAGTCCGTTCTGATCCAGGCGCCAGGGATCGAGTCGCTGTTCCAGCGCCGCTTCCACCGAATCTGCGTCGAACAGGGTCCACCACTGCGATCCGGCGACGCGCTCGATGGCTGCCGAGATCTTGTCGTCATCGGCGGCCGGATCACGAAGCAGAAAGAACTCTCTGAGGGTCACCGGCAGCAGGGGCGTTTCATCGGAAAAATAGCTGATCCAGGCGCGGTAGTCGCTGGGGTCGAACTGGCGGATATCGCGTCCGGCCAGGGTGACGTGTCCATTCTGGGCGGTACGCAGCCCGGCCAGACATTGCAGCAGTGTGGTCTTGCCGGCGCCGTTAGGCCCGATGACGGCGATCCGGGCGCCGGCCGGGGCTTCGAAGCTGATACCGTTGAGCGCCGCGTCGGTTTCGCCGGCGTAGCGGTAGAACAGCCGGTCGGCGCCGATTCTCGGCTCGAGCTGGTCGACCGGCGAGACCATGTGCGGCTGCAGGCGCTCGCCGATGGAGTTCATCAGTCGGTCGAGCTGCTGAGTGGCATCGATCAGCTGACGCAGATTGATGCTGGCCATGAAGAACTGCTGTGCCGGCGTGGTCACTCGCCAGATCAGCATCATGGTCGCGATAAGCCCGCCGGTGGTCATGACACCTTCCAGCACCAGTACCACGCCGATGCCCATGGTCGCGAGCACGGTCAGCATGCCAAGGCCATGGCCGACGCTCTGCAGGTAGGCATTGGCCAGCGACAGGTCGCGGTTGGCTTCGGCCGCCTGGGCAGAGAGATCCGCGAAGCGCCGTAACCAGTTGTCGGCGCCTTTCATGCCCTGCAGCGCGCGCAGGTTGGTGGTGATACCGACCAGTTCCTCCTGCAGCCGGTTGGTAAGCCGACCGACCCGGCGCGAGCGGGTATCGATCAGTGAATGCAGCAATTTCGCCGCGACAAAGAGCAGTATCATGCCAAAAATCGGCACCAGCACAATCCAGCCTCCGAGCAGCGCGATCACGACCAGAAACACCAGTACGAAGGGGTAGTCGATCAGTGAAGCGCCGGCACCGCCGCCGAAAAACTGGCGTATGTTCTCGAGCGTGCGCATGCGGGTCACGTTGTTGACGGTGCCCAGGCGGGTAGAGGTCTCCAGCGGCAACCCCAGGGTTTTGCGCATGACAGTGGCGCCGATACGATCGCCGGCCCAGCCGCTCATCGACGACAGCACCCGGGTGCGCCCGATACGCAAAACGGCGCTGCCCAGAATCGCGATCATCGCTGCCAGCACCAGGCTCCAGAGCGTGGTGGTGGAGCCGGACGGAATGATGTCGTTGTAGACCACCATGGTGAACAGCGAAATCGCCAGCAACAGGATATTGGATACGAGACTGATCGCGGCAATGCCGGTGAACTCGTTGCGTACCTGGGCCACAAGACCTGCCAGCCATTTCTGCTGCGGTGCGTCCGGCGGTACGAATGCCGGGTCCCGCGCGAAACGGTAGAGGCGGGTGGCGTTCCCGGGCTCCCAGTCGGGCAGCAGTTCCGTGCCGTCGAACCACCAGTAGCGACCGTCCTGCTCTCCCAGAAACAGCAGGCAGCGTTCTTTTTCCAGCGCCAGGGTCGCGAGCGGAAGATGGCGATTGGACCCGGTACCGCCGTGACGCCCAAGCCGGTCGCAGCGAAAGCCAATGCCGGTCATCAGGTCGCGCAGAGCGTCGAAGTCCAGCGCTTCGTTGGCCGGAGGAAGGCGCGACGCCAGCAATTGCGGAGCACCGAACCAGTCGAGCGAGACCATGAGCGCCGGCAGGCAGCGGGCGATAGGCGACCGCTGCAGCCGAGTCTGACCCAGTACTTCCTCGAACTGGCGCAGGCGCTCGGGCTCGCTCCAGTAAGCGTTACCGCCAGTGCTCTTCACGGCATCCTCATCCATGGGTGCTGTCTCCGGTCAGTTGCAGCGTACGGTCGCAGATAGCGGCGATCTGCGGTTTGTTGGTGACAATCAGCACGGTAGTGTGGCCGCGCAACGCTTCCAGCCGGGTGGCAAGACGCTTGAGACCATCGAGATCCAGGCCGCTGTCGGCGTGGTCAAGCAGCAGTATTCGGGGACTGCGGACCAGCGCACGGATCAGTGCGATGCGCTGTGCCACGCCCCTGTCGATACGATCGGCGGCGGACAGGGGGCCGACGTCTGTCAGCACGCCGTAACGCTGCGTCGACAGGTAGGCGTCGAGCCCCAGCTGATCGCTGAGTTCCCGGATCTGCAGGTTGTAGCGGGCGTCGAACAGCGTCATGTTGTTGAGGATCGAGCCGTAGAAAAGCGCCGGGCGTTCGGTCACCAGCGCCACCGCCGCGCGGTAGGCATCCGTCGCGAAGTCGGTGATCGAATGCCCGTCGACCCTGATCTGGCCGGGCTCGATGGACGAGAAGCCGGCGATATCCGACAGCAGCCGGGAGGGCATCAGATAATCGTCGGATACCAGCTGCACGATCTCGCCGGTGGCGATCTGTTCCTCGTTGCCGGTGTAGCTTGCGTCGAGACGGATCTCGCCGCTGGTGACCGTCGCCAGCGGTGTCTCGCGGGTACTGCCGATGGATACCGGCGGCAGTGTCATGAGCTCGTCGACGCGCCTCTGGGCATCCGACGCCTGGGCCAGGCGCGAGAGGTACGAAAGCCCGGCAAACGCCGGACCTATGGAGCGCCCCGCCAGCATCGAGCAGGCGGCGAGGGCGCCGGTGGTGAGGGTACCCGCCATGACTTCGAGCGCGCCGAAGGCGACGATCAGCACCGTAGAAATCTGGCTCAGCATGGTCGACAGCTCCCGGACCCAGGCGGTGGTCGACTGCAGTTTCGTGCTTGCCTCCATGTATCCGGCATTGATGCGGGCGTACTGATGGCCGAGCATGGACTCCATTCCCAGGGTCTTGAAATACCCGAGTCCGCTGAAGACGCTCCAGAGCAGGTTGCGGCGTTCGCCGTCGACCTGCTCCTGGGCGGCGATTTCCCGCTCCGTCGCGCGCTTGATGATCAGGTTGGCGAACAGCGCGATGGCGAACAGGGACAGGGGAATCAGCGCCAGCCAGCCGCCGATGTAGGCGATGATACCCAGATAGATGAAGACGAAGGGAATCTCGTACAGTGCCACCGAGGCGTTGCCGGTGCGAATATCCCGCAGCACCGAAATGGCCCGCATCGCATCGTTGATCCAGGCCGCGCCGCGCCGCTCCACTTCCCGAACGTCGCTGTGCAGCAGCTTGTCGGCGATCTGCAGGCGGGTGTCGGCTTCGTAGTGGGCGCCCAGGTGGGCGAACAGGGCGTTGCGGCCGTAGCGCAGGAAGCTTTCGAGCAGCAGCGCGATCGCCACGCCGATCACCAGTACGGTGGTGGTGCCGAACGCCTGCGCTGGCAGGATGCGGTCGTAGATCTGCAGCAGCGACATCGGCAATGCCAGCGCCAGCACATGAATGGCGCAGGATATCGCCAGTATATCGGGCCTCATGCTGTGGATTCTCGTTGTCATATCGGGTCCTTGATTGAATCCGGTATCCGCCGGGTCCGCTGACGCCGGCGGGTCATTCCTTCTGGGTTCTGCGAGCTACACACCCTGTTCATTATGGTGCTGATCGTCGACAGCGGGCTGAATATCCGGATCGAGCGGCACATCGACGCTATGGTCGGCCGAGGTGTCGGCGTTTTCATGCGCGGGATGTAGCTCGACATCGGGCTGCAGCAGCGGGTCCTGGGTGGCCGGGTCCGCGCCGGGGTCATGGGGCGGCGCGGCGGCCGTGTCGACACCTGCGCTGTCGAGATAATCCGAAAGCGGCGACGGGGCTGTCTCATCCGCAGGCGTAGCCGGCGCCGGGCTGGCAAACTGCAGGTAGTCGTCGAGTGGCGATCCGGAACCCTGGGTTGAGGAATCCCCGGGTACGTCAGCGCTGGGGTCGGGCCGCAGCATGACGTTCGCTTCCTCAATGTCCGATTCCTGGGCCTCGTCCGCGGACGCGATAAGCGACGGGTCCTGAACCTGGCTGGTGTCGACATGAGTGATATGTGCTTCGAAATGAACGTTGCCGAAACTATGTCCCTGGCCCTGTTTGACGTTCTCGTAGTTGCCCACGATATCGACCCGCTCGTAGTCGGTGTTACCCTGCTGGTCGGTCACCTTGACCAGGAAGCTGTCGGTAAACGAACCTGCCGAGTTTTGCGGGAAGCGGTTCTGGTCTGTCTGGTAGTTCCAGGTTCCGGTGTGCGGATCGATGGTGAAGGTTCCGTAGTGTCCGCTGGTACTCCCGGAGCTGGGGTGCTGCTGCCCGATATCCTGTGCCCCCCACTGGAGCTGGTCGCCGATATCGGGGTCGACAGCTCCGAACTGGCCATGGGCTCCGCTGCTTGTCATCATCGGCGATTTAACCGGGGTGACGATCGTTGGCTGTCCGCTCGGTGTCGTATCGATGGCCGCGGTGGCCGAGGCCTGGGCGCTATTGCCGACGGCGTCGGTGGCGGTAACCGCGATCGGGTTGCTGGCCCCGTCCGGTATCGGCGAGGTGAGCTGGCTGCCGGGCAGGGTCCAGGTGCCGTCACCGTGGTTGGTGGCGGTATAGGTGTGGCCGCCGACGCTGACCCTGATGGTCGCGCCCGGATCGTCAGTGGTGCCGGTGATGTCCGGGGTGTTGTCGTTGGTCAGCGCCACGGCATTGACGGTCAACGCCGGGGCCCCGGTATCGACGGCATAGCCGTGGTCGAGACTGGTCGAGGCGGAGTTGCCCGCGGCATCGGTGGTGCTGACCGACGCCTGTACCTGGCTGCCGGCGGCGAGATCCGAACCGGGCACGGCGATGCTGAACTTGCCGGCGGCATCGACAGCACCTGTGTAGCGGCTGCCGTTGACGGACAGGGTGACGCTGTCACCGGCGTTGAACTCGCCGCCGACGGTACCGGTAACGTCGACGCTGCCGCCGGCTTCGTAGGCGTTGATGACATTGTCCGCGGTGATGGCATCGACCGCGAGGGTCGGGACCGGGGCAGTGGTATCGATATTGATATCGAGAGTGCCGGAACTGACCGCCTGGGTCGCCGAGGGCGCGGTGGCCTCGGCGACCAGGTTGTGGGTTCCGTCTGTGAGCGCCGCGCTATCGACCCGGTAATGACCACTGGCATCGGAGGTAGTGGTCGCAACCACCCGGTTGCCGTCCAGAATGTCTACCCGGGAAAACGGAATGTCCGTGGTACCGGTGAGTGTTGGCGTCGTATCCCGGGTCAGATTGTCCGACTGAGACTGTCCGCTGTCGCTCGAGACCGCCAGGTCGATGGTCACGTTATTGACGGGCGGCGTCATAACCGCGCTGCTTGTGGCAGGCATGGAGGTGGTAATAACCGCCGGCCCGGGTACCGACGTGATAATCGTTGGCTGCCCGCCGGGTGTGACCGGAGCCGAAACCTGCGCTTGCGCGTGGAAGCTTACGTAGAGGGTGTCGACGCCCCCCTGATGGTCGGTTACCTGGACTTCGAACACGTCGGTGCCGCTGTAGTTACCGGTTGCCTTGTCCAGTGCCATGCCGGCCACGGATGGATTCTGGGTGTAGCTGTAGGCGCCGGTGTCCGGGTCGACCGTCAGATTGCCGAACAGGCCCGTGCCTGCGGTTGTGCTGAAGGTATGGGTATCGCCGGTATCGATATCCCTCTGCTGCAGGGTACCCGTGGCATGGCTTGTCTGCGTCAGGCTCAGGACCGGCGCGTCGTTGGTTCCGGTGAGGTGTATCACCAGGTCCTGTGTATCCCGGGCACCGGCACTGTCGGTCACGGTGATCGGGATGCTGAGGGTCTGCTGCTGCCCCTCGTGCAGGTGCTGGTAGTCGGCATGGCCCGGGTCGAACGACCAGGAGCCGTTGGCATCGAGGGTCAGGCCGCTGACCGGACGGGCAAGGCTGTAGCTCAGGTGATCGCCGACGTCGGGGTCGGAGGCGTGTAATTGGCCTGTGACCGTGGTGCCGTCCTCGTCGACGAAAACCTTGACAATTGGCTTCAGCAGCGGGGCATCGTTGGTGTTGTTGACCACCAGGTCGAAGGTGGTGGACACGGATGCGCCGTGGGAGTCCGTCGCGGTGACGGTGACCGGCGTGGTGCCGACATCACCGTTGGTGGGGGTACCGGTGAAGGTGCCGGTGCTGGCATCAAAGTGCAGCCAGCCGGGCAGGGTGCCGGTACTCAGGGTCAGGGTGTCGCCGGTATCGATATCG
>NZ_BMLT01000011.1 GCF_014645375.1 Marinobacterium nitratireducens | reverse complement strand
CTTCGACGCCGCCCGCTTTGCCGACATGAACGTCGACCCGGCCGCCTGGGAGATCGAGCCCGAAGACCTCGAGCGCGTGCGACAGACACCGGTCGTACCGGCCACCAGCGGCAACTGATTGCACCAACGCCAACACCCGGGCCCGCCACCGCGGGCCCCCAATACCCCCTACCTGTGAGTTCCCGAACACGATGAACACTCGCATTGAACACGATTTGCTCGGCGATCTGGCCATTCCCGCCGACGCCTGGTACGGCATCCAGACCCAGCGCGCACTGGACAATTTCGCCATTACCGGTGTACCGATCAGCCACTTTCCCGAGCTGATCCGGGCGCTGGCGATGGTCAAGGCGGCCGCCGCCGGCGCCAACCGCGAGCTCGGTGTGCTCGACAGCATCAAGGCCGATGCCATCCTCGCCGCCTGTGACGACATCATCGCCGGCCGGCTGCACGACCAGTTCGTCGTCGACCTGATCCAGGGCGGCGCCGGCACCTCGACCAACATGAACGCCAACGAGGTGATCGCCAACCTGGCGCTGGAGAAGCTCGGGCACGGCAAGGGCGAATACCGCCACCTGCACCCGAACGACGACGTCAACCGCTCGCAGTCGACCAACGATGCCTATCCCACCGCCGCCTGCCTCGGGGTGCAGTTCGCCGCCGAACCGCTGGTTGCGGCGATACAGAGCCTGAAAACGGCGCTCGAAACCAAGGCCGCCGAGTTCGCCGACGTCGTCAAGATGGGGCGTACCCAGCTGCAGGACGCGGTGCCGATGACCCTGGGCCAGGAGTTCGAGGGCTTCGCGGTCAATCTCGGCGAGGATATCGACCGTATCCACGAGGCCTGCGCCCTGCTGTGCGAGGTCAATCTCGGCGGCACCGCGATCGGCACCGGCATCAACGCCCATCCGCGCTATCAGGCGCTGGCGGTGAAACGACTGGCGGAGATCTCCGGCAAACCGATGGTCCCCGCGTTCCACCTGGTCGAAGCGACCTCCGATATGGGTGCCTTCGTGTTTTTCTCCGGCATCCTCAAGCGCTTCGCCATCAAGATCGGCAAGATGTGCAACGACCTGCGGCTGCTCTCCAGCGGCCCCCGCACCGGCCTCGCGGAAATCCTGCTGCCGCCGATGCAGCCGGGGTCGTCGATCATGCCGGGCAAGGTCAACCCGGTGATCCCAGAAGCCGTCAACCAGACCGCCTACCAGGTCATCGCCAGCGACCTGGCGGTCACTTTGGCCGCAGAAGCCGGCCAGCTGCAGCTCAACGCCATGGAGCCTATGATCGTCTACAACCTGCTGAACTCGATCAAGATGCTCTGCAATGCCTGCAGCATGCTCGAGGAGCGCTGCATCCGCGGTATCCGCGCCAACCGCGAGCAGTGCGCCCGTCACGTCGATCACAGCATCGGTATCATCACCGCACTGGTGCCGCACATCGGTTACAGCAACGCCTCGCGCATCGCCACCACCGCCCTGACCAGCGGCGCCACGGTGCGGGAACTGGTGATCGCCGAAGGCCTGCTGGAGGAAATCCAGCTCGACCGGCTGCTCAGCCCACAGGCGATGCTGGCGCCGGTAC
This sequence comes from Marinobacterium nitratireducens, assembly GCF_014645375.1. Classification (GTDB taxonomy): domain Bacteria; phylum Pseudomonadota; class Gammaproteobacteria; order Pseudomonadales; family Balneatricaceae; genus Marinobacterium_A; species Marinobacterium_A nitratireducens. Next base: position 189,385 of record NZ_BMLT01000011.1, on the reverse strand, counting down.
AGGAGGTCCTGTGAGCCGGCGCATCCTGATTCTGTACACCGGCGGCACCATCGGCATGCTGCCCTCGGCCGAGGGCTACGTGCCGATGCCGGGGTTCCACGACCGCCTGCTGCAGCAGCTCGACAGCCGCGCCACGGCGCAGCTACCCGACTACGACCTGCTGGAGTTCGACGACCTGATCGACAGCGCCAACCTGGTGCCGGACGACTGGCGTCGCATCGGGCGCTGTTTGGCCAAGCACTGGCAGCGCTACGACGGTTTCGTCATTCTGCATGGCACCGATACCCTGGCCTACACCGCCTCGGCACTGTCGTTCATGCTGCAGCAGCTGGACAAGCCGGTCATTCTGACCGGCTCCCAGATTCCGCTGGCGGAGCTGCGCAACGACGCGCTGGACAACCTGATCACGGCGCTGCTGCTGGCCGGCAACCGGCCGATACCGGAAGTCTGCGTGCTGTTCAACGGCAGACTGCTGCGCGGCAACCGCAGCCGCAAGGTCAGGAGTGACGGCCTCGATGCCTTCGATTCACCCAACTTCCCCTGGCTGGGACGGGTCGGCATCGATATCGAACTGCAGACATCGCTGCTGCTGCCGGCCGGCGAGCCGAAGCTCGAGGCGCCGGTGTTCGACCCGAACGCCGTCGCCCTGTTGCCGGTCTATCCCGGCATTCCGGCGCGGACGCTGGCGGGCATTCTGGATCACAGCGCCATCAGGGGGTTGATCCTGCAGACCTACGGTGTCGGCAACCCGCCGGACGCCAACAGGGAGCTGATGGATACACTGGCGCAGGCCTGCGACCGCGGTATCGCCGTGCTCAACATCACCCAATGCGACCGGGGCGCGGTCATCCAGGGCGCCTATGCCACCGGCGCCGCGCTCAACCGTATCGGCGTCGTCGCCGGTCGCGATATCACACCGGAAGCCGCGTTCGCCAAGCTGCAGGTGCTGATCGCCCGAGGTTATGAAGGCGAAGCGCTGAGACAGGCACTGGACAGTTCGCTGTGCGGCGAGTGCACAACCTGATAGTCCCAGGTCCCGGAAAAGGGGCCTTCAGCCGACAGGTTTCCAGAAACTGTCTACGCTAAAAAATAGGTTTATCGCTATTCAGCGGGAAGATGACGTAATTCGTAGGATGGGTGGAACGGCGCCAGGGCACGGGATATCCGGTTCTGACTTAGCCAGGGCGTCGTGTAACCCATCTTGAGATGTCAAACCATTACGTGGAACCGGATTCATTGATGGGTTCCGCCGCCCCAGGCGACTGTGCTAATCGGCAAGGCAGCACCGGTGGGGGCTTCACCCATCCTACATTTTGGTTTGCGGTTTCCCGCTAATTTACGAAGAACCAAAACACGACCCTCTCGACCCCAACTGGCCTCCTGCAGTATCGGCAATTTCCCTGACCGAAAGGGGCACGTCATCGCCTGGCGGGTCATCACCCCCAATGCCTCAGGAGGAGCCCAATGCTGGATTTTCTCAACGACATTCTCTGGAGCAAGGTGCTGATCGCGTTGCTGATCATTGTCGGCGTCGGCTTCACCATCGCCTCGCGCTTCGTGCAGTTTCGCTATTTCGGCCGCATGTTCCGCATTCTCAGCGCCAGTCAGGCGTTCAAGCACGACAAGTACGGCCACCTGAGTTCCTTTCAGGCACTGGTGCTGTCGGTCGCGGGTCGCGTCGGCGGCGGCAATATCGCCGGTGTCGCGGTGGCGATCACCCTGGGCGGCCCGGGCGCCATCTTCTGGATGTGGGTGGTCGGCCTGATGGGCATGGCCACCAGCTATCTCGAATGCACCCTGGCGCAGGCCTACAAGCGCTCCGAGCCCGACGGCACCTACCGCGGCGGCCCGGCCTACTATATTTCCCACGGGCTCGGCCACAGCTGGAAATGGCTCGCCGGCGTTTACTCGGTATTGCTGCTGGTCACCTTCGGCCTCGGCTTCACCGCGCTGCAGTCCTATTCGGTGGCGACCTCGTTCGGCGACGCCTTCGGAGTGCCGGTGCTCTACACCGGCATCGGCCTGGCGATCGTCGTCGGGCTGATCATCTTCGGCGGCGTCAAGCGCATTGCCAGGGTTTCGGAAGTGCTGGTACCGATCATGGCCGGCAGCTATATCCTGATCGCCCTGGTGGTACTGGCGCTGAACCTCGCCGAGATTCCCGGCGTCATCGCGCTGATCGTCAAGAGCGCCTTCGGGCTCGAGCCGGCCATTGGCGGCGGTATCGGCGCCGCCATCATGCTCGGGGTCAAGCGCGGCCTGTTCTCCAACGAGGCGGGGCTCGGCAGCGCGCCGAACGTCGCCGCCGTCGCCTATGTGCCGCACCCGGCCAGCCAGGGCATCGTTCAGGCGTTCTCGGTATTTATCGACACCCTGATCATCTGCTCCTCGACCGCCTTCATCATCCTGCTCAGCGGCGCCTGGGACCCGGCCAGCGGTGCCGACGTCGGCGGTGTGGCCCTGACCCAGACGGCGCTGGCCGATCATGTCGGCGAATGGGGACGAAGCTTCGTCAGCATCGCGCTGATGCTGTTCGGCTTCAGCACCATGCTGTACAACTACTACCTCGGCGAGAACAGCCTCAACTTCTTCAGCAACGAGAACAAGCATCTGTTCAACGCCTTTCGCATCGCGGTCATCGCGCTGATCTGCTGGGGCGCCACCACCGATCTTGGCACGGCGTTCGCTTTCGCCGATGTCACCATGGGCCTGCTGGCGCTGGTCAACCTGGTCACCCTGATCCTGCTGTTCAGGACGGGACTGCGGCTGATGCGCGATTTCGATGGTCAGCTCAAGGGCGGCAACCCGCAGCCGGTATTCGACCCGGGCCGGTTCAGCGATCTCGATATCGACCTCAAGGCCTGGGAAATCGAGCCCGAGGATATCAGGCGGGCGCAGCAGAAAGCCGGCGGTAACGGCGACTGACCGTCGCCGGTATCATCGACTGGCGGATCAGAAAAACGCCTGCAGCCCGGTCTGGGCGCGGCCCAGGATCAGTGCGTGGATGTCGTGGGTGCTCCCGTAGGTGTTGACCACCTCGAGGTTGACCAGGTGGCGTGCGACGCCAAACTCGTCGCTGATGCCGTTACCGCCGAGCATGTCGCCCGGCTGGCGCGCGGTATGCCAGCAGGCTTCGGCGGCCCCGAGCGCGCCCCAGCTGATGCCGTAGCGGGCCAAATCCAGGCAGGTGAAGGGCCCCTTGAGCCCCTGGACCGTACGGCACACCATCCGCTCTTCGTCGCTGAGCTGCTGCTCCAGCAGCAGCGGGTCTTCCCGGTTGAAACTTGCCTTGTCCGCCATCGGGATGCCTCCGGATTAACGCCCAGGGCCTTTCCCTCAGCATAGTCGGCGCAGGGAGACGTCCGGGGCCGTTATTGGAAACGGGGGCAATGAACTGTGCGCGAGCGTAAAAGTACTTATAATGATTAAGTTTTATTCCTGATTACGGACAGATGACAACCCGATGCCGGAGACAAAGAAAACCGCTGTAACCGATACCAGCCTGCCCGCCGCCGACTCAAACGGCGTTCTCGACGAGCTGATCGGTTATGCGCTCAAACGTGCCCACGTGCACATGAACAGGAAGCTTGTCGCCAGGCTTGGCCAGCACGATTTGCGTCCGGCCCAGTTCGCTGCGCTGGTGATGATCGAACAGGCGCCGGGCCTGACCCAGGTGGATCTGGGCAGCCAGCTGTCGATCGACCCGCCCCAGGTCGTCACCCTGGTCAACAAACTGGAAAAAATGGGCCTGGCCCTGCGCATACGCAGCAAACCGGATCGGCGCGCCTACGGCATCTATCTGAGCAAGTCGGGGGAACAGTTGCTGAAGCAGCTGAAAACCGATGCCAGGGAGGTTGATATTGACGGCACCGCCAGTCTCGACGAGGGCGAACGCGCCCAGCTGCTCGCACTTTTGAAGAAGCTGTATCGCAGCGATACAAACGATTGAAGATCAGCAACGACGTCCGTTACAGACAGCCCGGAGAAGGGGCCCGGGCTGTCTGCAGGACGCTGAAGCTGCCGCAATATGATTCTTGACGGCATCGTAGCTCTGGGGAGCCTTGGCCAGCGTCTGCGCAGGATAGAGCTCAACCTCGATACGACCACCGGAGGCCTCCTCGATGGATTGCCCCCAGGCCTCGAAATTTTTCGGAATCTCGGATGAAGTCGGCCAGAAATGCGCGAATCGCAGGTTGTGCTCGGCCGCCTCGGCGCCGGCAAGCGGCAGCAGGGCGAGCAGACTGGAAGCAGCGATGTGGCTCTGGGCTGCGGCGTTATTGCCTGCCGCCGGGGTCGAAACGACCCCGCTTTTAGGGAGGGTGGCTCTACATAACAGGAGCCGGGAGTGACTGCGGGTTACAGGGCGGCAAGGGGGTATTTGTGAAGACGTCCCGCCCGGCGCACAAAAGCCAGGCGTCGCTACACATCCAACCGGCCGAGCAGATCGGCAATCAGCGCCTGGTGCTCGCCGTGCAGGCCGAAGGCGGCGTAAGCCTTCATCTCGATCACCGGCGCATCCTCGACGCCATGCAATCGTCCCTGCCCGATCAGCGGTGCGACGATGGAGTCCGGCAGGTAGGCGGCGCCACCGCAGTCCAGCATCAGGTTCAGCGCGACCCGGCCGCTGTTGACGCGTCCCCGGGCCAACAGGCGCTGGGGAAAGTGACTCTCGTGCAGGCTGGCAAAGGTGGTCCCCCACTCCACGCGGATATAACCATCGCCGATGGCCTTCTCGAGCGGCTGTCCGGCCCGGCTGGACACCAGCCGCAGCGGCACCGTCGCGACCTCTTCGACAACCACATCGCGTATGCGCGGCGGCTCGTACATGAATCCGACGTCGATCATGCGCTGTTCCAGTTTTTCCACCACCCGCAACGGTGTGCTTTCCTCGGCGCGCAGGCCGAGACTCGGATAGTCGCGATAGATGCCGTTCAGCCACTGCTGCAGGAAGATATCCCAGAGGCTGGCCACCCCGGCGACCACCAGCCGGCGCTTGTGGCGTTCGCTCAGCGCCGTGTCCTCGTAGGCCCTTTCCCAGGCGCTGAGTATGAAACGGGCATGCCGTTCCATACGCTCGCCCGCCGGTGTCAGGCCGATTTGATGGTGACTGCGGGTGAACAGCGACAGCCCCAGATGCTGCTCCAGCTGGCGGATACGGGCGCTGACGGTCGAGGGTGAAACACAGAGGTTCTCGGAGGCTTTGCCGAAGTTGCGGGTCCGGCTCACTTCCAGAAAGGTTTGCAGCAGTAGGGTATCCATTGCGGCCGCCATTCGATTTTTTTGTTCATCATAACCATTTTTTTTCGTTTTTCAGCATATGGTTTTTTTTCTACTCTTGCCGCTCGTTGACAGGAGACCCTAGAAGATGAACCGCATACTGCTGCTCCGGCTGCCCTTTATGAGCTGGGGCCGGCGACTTGACCGACAGACACTGACCCACGACCTGATCGCCGGTCTGACCGGCGCCGTCATTGTGCTGCCGCAAGGCGTCGCCTACGCCTTTATCGCCGGTCTGCCGCCGGAGTACGGCCTCTACACCGCTATCATCACGCCGGTTGTTGCCGCCCTGTTCGGTTCGTCACTGCACCTGATCTCTGGACCGACAGCAGCGATTTCCATCGTCGTAATGAGCGTTGCCAGCGGCCTCGGCGAACTGAATCCGGCACAATATCTGGGTGCGGTGCTTACCATTACCCTGCTGGCCGGCCTGATGCAGCTCGCACTGGGTCTGCTGCGCCTGGGCAGCCTGGTCAACTTCATCTCCCATACCGTGGTAATCGGTTTCACCGCCGGCGCCGCCATTCTGATCGGCGCCAGCCAGCTCAAGCACCTGTTCGGCATCGACGTACCGGCCGGGCTATCCTTCGTTGAGGGGCTCGCGGCTTTGGCCGGTGATCTGGGTGGCCTGAACCCCTACTCGCTGGCCATTGGTCTGATCACGTTGATCACCGCGTTAGTGGTACGACGTGTCAACCGCCGCTGGCCGCACCTGCTGATTGGCATGTTCGTTGGCAGCCTCGCCTGCCTGCTGCTCGATGGCTCCGGCAATGGAGTCGCTCTGGTCGGCGCCCTTCCGGGCACCCTGCCGCCTTTCTCGATGCCGGACCTGTCCGCACATTCGCTGCAGGCGTTGACCTCCGGTGCCTTCGCCATCGCCCTGCTGGGTCTGATCGAGGCGGTGTCTATCGCCCGCGCCATCGCCATCCGCTCGCAGCAGAAGATCGACGGCAATCAGGAGTTTATCGGCCAGGGCCTGTCCAATATCATAGGTAGTTTTTTCTCCTGTTATGCCGGCTCCGGCTCCTTCACCCGTTCCGGCGCCAATTACGATGCCGGCGCACGAACGCCAATGGCGGCAATCTTCGCCGCCGTGCTGCTGGCGATCATCCTGCTGCTTGCGCCCGGTCTCACCGCTTACCTGCCGTTGCCGGCGATGGCCGGCGCCATCCTGCTGATCGCATGGAACCTCATCGATTTTCACCATATCCGGGGCATCCTGCGCACCAATCGCAACGAGGCCCTGGTGCTCGGCGTCACCTTTTTCGCGACCCTGTTCGTCGAACTGGAGTTCGCCATATACATCGGTGTGATCCTGTCGCTGGTGATGTACCTGCGGCGCACCTCGCGTCCGACGGTCATGGAGGTCGCGCCGATACAGAACCATCCCGAACGCCGCATTCGCAACGTCGGCCGCTACGATCTCGCTCAGTGCCCGCAGCTGAAAATCGTACGCATCGACGGTTCACTGTTCTTCGGCGCCATCGACCATGTGCAGCAGCGCATTCGCAGACTCAGCGAGGAAGCGGGTGTCCAGCTGCTGATCGTCGGCAAGGGTATCAACTTCATCGATGTCGCCGGCGCCGAGATGCTGATTCAGGAAGCCCGCCGGCTCGAACAACAGGGCGGACGCCTGATGCTGAGCTCGCTGAAAGGCACAGTGCTAGACGAACTCAAGAGCAGCGGCTATTTTGACAAGCTCGGCCCCGAACGGATTTTCGAAACGCCCAAAGTCGCCATCGCGGCGGCGGTGGTAAGGGTCACGCCCGATACCTGCAGCCGCTGCGAGAAACGGATTTTCCGGGAGTGCAGCACGGCTTCGCCAGAGCCGCTCCCCGTCAAGCAGCTGTGAGCCGGGCAGGCCCGAAGGGCGAACGCTGCGCGTTGCCCTTAACAGCCGGCACAGCAGATCAGCTCGCACAGTCTGCGGAACACACCACGGGAGCGGGCAGAAACACCTGCCTGTGCCCCGATCAACCAGGGAGAGCAAACACACAATGACAAACCGAAACACTCTTCGGACCGCCATCGCGGCGGCCACCCTGTCGGGCGTCTTCGCCATGCCGGGCTTTGCCGGCAACGCCGAGTCGCTCTCCGCCGATATAGAAAAACACGTCACGGATATCACACCCCAGGTCGTAACCTGGCGACGCGACATTCACGAGCACCCGGAGCTGAGCAACCGCGAGTTCCGCACCTCCGAGCTGGTCGCCAAGCATCTGGAGTCACTCGGCATCGAGGTCAAAACCGGTATCGCCCATACCGGTGTGGTTGGGATTCTCAGGGGCGCGAAAGAGGGCCCGGTGGTCGCGCTGCGGGCGGACATGGATGCCCTGCCGGTAACCGAAGACACCGGCCTGCCCTTCGCGTCCAGGGTGCGTACCAGCTTCAACGGCCAGGACGTGGGCGTGGCCCATGCCTGCGGCCACGACGCACACGTCGCTATCCTGATGGGAACGGCGGACGTACTGGCCGCCATGAAGGACGAGCTGGAAGGAACCGTGATGTTCATTTTCCAGCCTGCGGAGGAAGGCGCCCCCGCCGGTGAAGAAGGCGGCGCCGAGCTGATGCTGAAAGAGGGGCTTTTCGACGAGCTGACACCCGATGCGGTATTCGGCCTGCACGTTACGGCGGCCGCCCCTGCCGGTACCCTGATGGTCCGCTCCGGCGGAGTCCTGGCTTCCTCGGACGTGTTCTCGATCAAGGTGAGCGGCAAGCAGACCCACGGCGGACTCCCGTGGCTGGGCACGGACCCCATTGTTCTGTCGAGTCAGGTCGTGCTGGGGCTGCAAACCATCCCCTCGCGACAGCTGGACGTGACCGAGACACCGTCGGTTATCTCGGTCGGTACAATCCATGGCGGCGTCAGACAGAACATTATTCCGGAGTCGGTAGAAATGACCGGTACCATTCGTACCTTCTCGCCCGAAGTGCGCGAGCAGATACATCAGAAGATAGCCCACACCGCCGAGCACATCGCGCAAAGCGGCGGTGGTACGGCCGAGGTCCATATCGATCCGGGCTACCCGGCGACGATCAACGACGCCGACCTGACCCGCAGGATGATCCCGACCCTGAAACGTATCGCCGGCGACAACTTCAGGGAAGCGGACCCGCGCACGGCGGCCGAAGATTTCGCCTTCTACGCACAGGAGGTCCCCGGCATGTTCTTCAATGTCGGTGCCGCACCGGAAGACCCGGCCAAGCGCTTCCCCAACCACAATCCGAAGTTCAACATCGACGAAAAGGCACTACCTATCGGTGTGAAAGCCATGACCTCGGTGGCGCTGGACTTCCTCAGCGGCAGCTAATCCTACCGGCGGTATTCCAGCGCGATGCCGCCTGCCCTTAAGCACCGATCTGCCGGGGAAGACTCGTAAACCGAGCCGTCCCCGTCGCGCAGGATCAGCGCCAGGGTACCGCCTGCATCACCAGCCCGCAGCGTTGCAACAGATCCGCAAGTTCGGCCCGGCCGGGCTGGTGCACGACCTCGACCGCCAGAGACAGCAAGCGGTCGCCGGCCTGATCGAACGACAGCCTCTCGTCGGCAAACCCCTGCAGACTCTCGGAAATGGTACGCCGATAGATATCCTCCTGAGGCAAATCGCGCAGCTGACGGTTCAGCGCCAGCAGATTCGAGCCCAGGTTCAGCGCCATGATGGCGCCATAGACCGGCCTTCGCCCGGAGACGCCGACGGCACTGTTGCGCAACACCAGTCGCAGGGTGCGGTGCAGCGCCCGTGTGCGCCACTTATCCCCGGACAGCCGCCGGCCTGGCTGACTCAGACGCCGCAGGTCCTGCTCGATGAGCTTTTCGATATCGCGCAGTCGCCGTTGCGGTCCGGTGGGCAGGATGAAATAGAAGCCGGCAGCTGCCGTCAGCGCGCCCAGGGTTGGCCCCGGCACCAGGTGCAGGAACGCCATCGCATCCACCTGCAAAGGCCAGTCCGGGGCCGTCAGCAGCAGAAACACGGCACCAAAGTCGGTGCCGATAATGACCTTGTCCCGCTCCGCCATCGCCAGGCAGCCGATCATCAGGAAGGGGGCCAGCGCGAGCAGCAGCATCGGAATCGAGTCGACCCAGGGCATCAGTCCCAGCTTGCAGATCAGTGCGGCGACCGACCCCGCAAAGGTACCGATCGCCGCCTTCAGCACCACCTGCTTGGGCATTTCCATGGTGGAGAAGACGGTCGAAATGATAGCCGCCCCCATCATGGCGTACAGAAACAGTGGCTCACCGGTCGCGAGCCAGCCCGCTCCCAGTGACAGCAGCACCAGCAGCGTTCGCACACCGGTGCGCAGCGCGTCGATCCAGTCGCGGTGCAGACTGACCTCGCGGCGACTCGTCGGCGCCTCGACCTCGGTCTGCAGCCGTCGTCGTTCTGCGTCGAACCGACGCAGCGCCTGCTGCAATCGTGCCAGACGCGGGTACATCCAGGGCCTGCCCTCGAACAGGCGCTGACGCCGCCAGTCATCGAGCCAGCCGATCAACTGAGGCGCGCCGGCAAGATCGGCCGGCGGAGTGCCGCGCTGCTCGGCGGACAGCGGCGACGCGCCGACCTCGCGAGCCACCGCCAGCACATCGAACAGCGCCAGCAACAGATGACGGATACGACGCCGCTCGCGACGCAGCGACGAGGCGCCTGAGCCACCCTGATCGCATTCGGCGTCGAGCGCGGCCAGCTCGAGTCCGAGCCGCGCTTCGGTGTCCATACGCGCCTGGCGATCCCAGTCGCCGCAAAGCACCGCTGCGATCAGCCGCATCGTCTCGTCGCTCACCGCTCCTGCGCGCTGGCGCAGACCGGCGGTTTCCAGTCGCGGCGACCAGAGCCAGGAAAACAGCAGCGAACAGCCTACCCCGACCAGAATCGAGGCCACGCGCGACAGCGCCATCGAATTGATATCGTCGGGATGGGACAGCGTTGGCAACGCCACCAGCGCCGCGGTGTAACCCGCGAGCAACGCGGCGTAGACATGGAAGCCGGACAGCAGATTGGCGGCCACGGCGCTGGTACTGATCCACAGCGCCAGTGCCGGAATGAAAAGCCAGGGATCAAGCTGCGCCAGGTGCATCATGCCCACCGACGCCAGCGCGCCGACCAGCGTGCCGGCCACCCGCGCCAGCCCCTTGCCCAGCAACTGCCCCCGGGTCGGCTGCGCGACCAGCAGCACCGTCATACCGGCCCAGAAGGGGCTGTCGATACCGAGCAGCATCGCAATCAGCAGCGCCATCAGCGTCGCCAGCGTAATGCGGCCGGCGCGTACCAGAGCGCCCTGTTTGGGACGCAGCACAAAATCCAGGTTGGACAACGATGCCATTGAAAGCAGCCTTAGTAGCGGAAACGGGAACGCCCGCGGGCGGGCACTCATGGCGAAGAGTAGCTTATCCGGCACAGATCCAATAGGCGGGATCCGATACCGCGGCATGCCCCTTAAGGCGATAGCTGCAACCGGCCTCGCCATCTGACTTTGCGAACGGATACAGCTTTGTGTTCGCGGGGGAATCCAGGGTGGAGAAGTTCCCCTGGATGCGGTAAAAATCACTGAATGCCCTCTTATCAGGCGCGAGCGATGAAAGCTTCCGAGTATTCTGCCTGGAACCCCGGTCTGGAGTCCGATATCCCCGCCGAATATCGCCAGCTGGAAACCATCCACCGTCCCGAAAACGTCTTCACGCGGCTTGCGGATGTGGAGGAAATCGCGAAACAGGCGGGCCTGCCGCCGGAGGAGCTGATCGCCTTCCGCCCCGAACGTCTGGTGCTGCATGAACTTCTGGTCAGGGTCACCGCCGATATCGTGGTACCGGAGGGGGAGGACGAAACCGCGCTCGGGGTGAATTTTCGCGAAACTGCCGACAGGATCCTCGTCGAGCTGATCCGCCCCGAGATGGATCGCATAACCCGCGAGTTTGACGAATTGCAACAGCAGGCACAGCTCCAGGTGCGGCAGCTACTGGAAAGTTCCTTCTTTGCCAGCCCCCGCACCGGGAAACCCCGACGGCGCTTCAGCCTGCGCCGGCTTTTCTCCGGCTCGAGACCGGCGCCCGAATCCCGCCTGCACGAATCCACCCGGGAAAAGCAGTACCGCATCATCGGCGAGTTCCGGGAGCAGGGTATTGCCGCGACCGACCCGCTCACCCGCGCCGTCTACAAGAGCCTGTATCGGGTACTCGGCTCCATCGCCGGCACCAGTGGTTTCGTCGGCTCCGATATCGACTTTCTGGTACGGCTGGTCACCCGGCACCTGTGCAACGAGTACGGCAGCAGGGTCATTGGCAAACGGATCGGACCACTGGTTCGGCAGGCAATCCGGCAATTCGGGCTAACGCCCACCGTCACCGCCCAGAAGCCGGTGCTGATCAGCCTGAAAGGCGCATCCGCAGCCGGAAAAAGCTCGCTGCGACCGATGTTGACGAAAGTCATGGCCGAGCTCGGCATCCAGCCGGGCGGCTATGGCACCATCAGCCCCGATATCTGGCGGCGTCAGTTGCTGGATTACGACAGCCTGGGCGAGGCGTACAAGTATGCCGGACGACTGACCAGCAAGGAGGTGGCGATCGTCGACCGCAAGCTGGATTACTACATACGTGCAAAAGCCAGACACCGGCAGTCCATCCCCCACCTGCTGGTCGACCGCTTCCGCTTCGACAGCTTCTCGACCGAGAGCCTCGCCCGGATACTGCACAGCACCTATGCCAGCTATGTCGACACCATGCTGATGTACTTCGTGATCACGCCGCCGGAAGAAACCGTCTTGCGGGGCTGGGAGCGAGGCCTGAAAGTTGGCCGTTACAAGGCCGTCGAAGACTTTCTCGGCCATAGCGTCGAAGCCTACACCGGCATTCCGAAGCTGTTCTTCAAGTGGATGTCCTACCAGAAGCCGACGTTCAGGTACGAGTTTCTGGATAACAGCGTGCCCAAGGGCACCTATCCGAAGACCATCGCCTTCGGAACGCAGGCAGAGATGAGCATTGTCGATCCGCTGGCCTTTATCGAAATCGAGCGCTATCAGAAGATCAATGTAAAAGCCCGGGTGCCCGAGGAAGTGTACCCGGCCAGCGCCGCCCTATCGGTCCAGGAAAACCTTAACTTTCTGCGGCAGTGCCTCGCCAGGATACCGACGGTCAGCTTTATCGACGAAACGACGCATGCCGCCTTTCTGCGGGTCAACGCGGGCAAACCCGAGGTTCTCGACCCGCAGCTTCTGGCCGCAAGGCTGTCCGCCCCCGAAACCGCGGACGTTTTTCGCGCGCTGCTCCCGGCGATCTGCGAGGACTAGGCCACCAGGGAGTTATAGGGCAAGAACGACCGGGGACGCCGGGAGCAGCCCGCTCCCGCGGCGCCGGTCCAGCCTACAACTGCAGCTCGATATGAAAGGTCGTGCCGACCTTGACGTCCGAGGTTACCGCCATGTGGCCCTGGTGCTGTTCGGTGATGACGTAGTAGGAGAACGACAGGCGCTTGCCGGCGTCGTATTCCTCTTCCGGCGAATGGTCGCTGAAGTACGGCTCGAACAGGTACATCTGCTCGTCGCCGGTCAGGCCGACGCCGTTGTGCTGAACCTTGATCCAGATGGCGTCGTAGCACTTGTTGACCTGGATCCTGATGGCCGGCTCGAAGCCCTCCTCGCCGACGCGGCGCGCCAGCGCATCGCAGGCGTGACGGAACAGACCGAGGAAGGCCTGCTGCAGCTCGGTGACGTAACAGGGCAGCAGCGGCAGGTTGTCCTCGTATTGCCGGTCGATGCGGATATCGCGAAAGCGCAATGAGTTGGGTGCAGCCAGCACGTCGTTGGCCAGTTCCAGGCTATGGTCCAGGACGTCCGGTATCAACGCCGGTTCGCGCTTGTCGGTGCGACCACGGGCGAAGCGCAGCAGGTTGTTGATCACCGACTCGACTTCCCGGCCCTTCTCGGCGGCATCGTTGAGCAGGCCGCTCAGGCGCGCGACCTCGCCATTCTGGTCGACGTCCTGCTGCAGCAGCTTGCTGTTGGCGAGGAAATTGTGGAAAGCGCTCAGGTCCAGCAGGATGCCCTGTAACGGGGTGTTGAGGTCGTGCGCCATGGTCGACGCCAGTTCGCCCATCGACGACATCTTGTCGTGGTGAATCAGCATGTTCTCGGCTTCGACGCGCTTGGTGACGTCATCCACCAGCACCACCACGCCGGTCTTGCGGTTGCCCTGCAGCGGGTACGCGGTGATATCGAAGTGATAGGTGCCAGGCTGGCTCTGCTTGACGGTGACCGCCTCGTTTTTCTCCAGCACCTGGTCGATCAGGCGCGGCGAAACGGTAATGCTCGGGTACAGCTCCCAGAGATTGCGGCCGATGGCCTTGTCGGCCTCGATACCGGAAACGTCCTCGGCTTTCTTGTTCCACTGAGTGATGCAGCCGTCACGGTCGAGGCCGACCAGCATCAGCGGCATCGAGCGCAGAATATTGCGAATATAGGATTCGGACGTCTCCAGGCGTTCGGTGGTGACCCGGTGTTCGGCAACTTCGGTTTCCAGCAGCTGATTGGTTTCCTTCAGCAGCCGGTTGGACTTGTCCAGTGTTGCCGTGCGCTCACGCACACGTACCTCGAGATCGCGGCGAATGGCCTTGAGTTCGCGGTTCGACTTCTGTGCCCGGCGCCAGAACAGGAACAGATTGATCACGGCGACCGACAGCAGAATGATCAGAATGCCGCTGGACCAGTTCGCCACATATTGCCAGTTGGTCCTGCCCTCTTCATCCTTGAACAAGTCCACCAGCCCTGCCTGAGACATCTGGCTCTGCAGCAGCAGGAACGACAGCAATAGGTATTTTTTCATCTTGGTCTTCAACAGTCAGCGCAACGGGAACGGCCGGGCCGCCGCAACCGATTGTACTTTACCCTCCGATGCATTGCCATGAAGCCCCATTCAGCGTATCCAGCCCTCGCGCGGCCCGGCAGAAGGCCGCCCCAGCGGACCCAGCCCCGGGCCAAAGCGGACGAAAAAAGACGCCCTCATACCCTGTTTTTTGACGCGGCAGGCGGCAATGCCGATAGGCTTTCTCAAGCCTCCGGCTCAAAGGGTACGCGTTTGCGGCACTCCGGGAGTCCGCACAGCCAGAATCCCTGCTCGACCTGGAAGTCGCCGACGGTTTTGCGCAGCGCCATCGGCGCACCGCACTCGGGACAGTTTGGCTCGGCGGGCCTGGCCGGCCCCAGCAGGCCTGTCTGGGTGGCATCGTCCGAAGCCGCCAGTGCCTCGAACCCGAGCTGTGGAATGGATTCGTCGGCGGCGAAAAGACTGTCGAACTGCAGTCCGATTTCAGCGGCCACGTAGTGCCCCTGGCTGATAAAGCACAGCAGCGGCAGCTGCGCCTGCCCGCAGACCCGGTCTAGCAGCGGATCGCGTCGTCCCCGGACAGCCAGCTCCACGGCGCATACGGGCTCAAGGCTTTCGCCATCGCAAACCAGAAAGTCGAAATGGCGATCACGGATGGCGGCGAAGGCATGCTGCCACTGGCGATGGTCGAGTCGCTCCGCCAGCTCCGTGACGGCAGCCATGCGCACCTTGCACAGCACCCGGTGACGCTCTCCCACGGCCTGCTCCAGCGCGGCAAGAAAGTTGCGCTCGTCGTTGCTGAGCAACCGGTCACGCCGCAGGTATGCCCTGTGCTGCAACGACTGCCGTCGACGTAACCTCAGAATCAGCAGGAGCAGCAGCAACAGCGCCAGTACGGCAAGCGGAAGATTGAACCATTCCATGGGGAGGGATTCCTCGACGGGGGAAAAAGTACGACGGCCAGTACAACAGCCCCAGCCTGAACCGCAGCGGAACTCAGTGAGAAGAGTGATCTTTCAGTCGCTGCCAGAATCCGGCCATCAGTTCCCGCACATCGGCCTCGGTGGTGTTTTCGAACCAGTGCCAGTCGAGATAGTACTCGCTGAGCTCCGGGTACCAGTCGGGCTCACCCTGGGCCGACGCTTCCGGATCGGTATGCAGTTCGATGTGCAGTGGCGATATATCGAGCACCCTGCGCTCCTCCTGCCACAGCACCTCCTGCAGGTCGTACAGGGCATTCATGATCAGAAAATGCTTGCGATACAGCGCCAGCAGATCGGTGCCCTCGATACCCTCGAACAGGCGGCACCGTTGCAGCCGCTGCATCAGCTCATACTCGGAGACGCCCTCCCCGGCATGCTGACGCAGATAACTCAGTACTTCGGGTAACAGCGGGTTGACCATATGACTTCCGGTTTCGACACGCCGGTACGACGCCAGCGCCGCACGATTGCGAAAATTCAGAAACTGCAGTCAGTATAGACCCGCGAGCCGGCCCCATACTCAGTTGCGATGGACGCGCAGGTCGAGGAAATGGACCGAGCAGGAAATGCAGGGGTCGTAGTTGCGGATCAGCCGCTCGGCGAAGAACTGCAGCTCCTGATCGCTGTGCTCCAGCCCGTAGGCCGTCAGACCACGCATAAGATCGGACTCGATGCGGGCCTGGTTCTGACTGGTCGGCGGAATGATGCAGGCTTCGGTGATGAACCCCTCGGAGTCGAGGCCGTAATGGTGATAGATCAGTCCCCGCGGAGCCTCGGTGCAGTGCGCCCCCCAGCCGGCGCGGGGCGAGTCCTGCACGAACGGCTCGCCGGCCTGGTAGCCGGCGAGCAGGCGACGCGCCTCGAAGACCGCGAAATAGCATTCCAGCGCCCTGGCCAGCAGGCTGTGGTAGATATTGTCGCTGGGAAAGCGCAGTCCGCAGTCGGTCGCCAGATCGCGCACCTCACCCGGCAGCTGGGCGAAGTTCAGATTCATCCGCGCCAGCGGGCCGACCAGATAGGGTTGACCGTCCAGCAGCGAGTAGAGCGCGGTACTGTGGGGTTCCTGATGTTCCTGAAAGTGCCGGCGATAGTCGGCGGCATCGATCTCGAGCCCGTCGCTGCCGAGGACCCGTCCTTCATTCATGGCGTACTGCGACGGATGATGCAGGGCAACGCAGGTCATGGTTGCATGGTCGTCGGGCAGATCGAGCCCCGACGCCCAGCGCACCAGCGCCTCGGCATCCGCCAGCGCCGCGTCGAGCCGAGCCACCAGCCCGGCGATAACGGCCGGTTCGGGGGCACTGTGAAATCCGCCGACCCGCAGCCCGACAGGATGCACCGACCGGCCGCCGCTGAGACTGATCAGATCGTTGCCCAGCGCCTGCAGCCGCAATCCGCGTTTCACCGCCTCGGGATGGTCCCGGGCCATATCCAGCATATGGCCGTAACCGAGAAAGTCCGGCAACGCCAGAAAGTGAATGTGCAGCGCGTGACTCTGCAACCACTCCCCGCACTGCAGCACGCGCCGCATCCGCCCGATCCATTCTGATGGCTCTATTCCGAGCGCCCGCTCGATCGCCCGCACACCGGTCATCTGATAGGCAATCGGGCAAATGCCGCAGATGCGTGCTGCGATGATGGGCTGCTCGCTGTAGTGCTTGCCCTCGAGAAACTTCTCGAAAAAGCGCGGTGGCTCGAAGATACGCAGTACCGCACGCTCGAGGCGCTCGTCGCGGCAGTACAGTTCCAGCGCGCCCTCTCCTTCCAGGCGGGTGATAACGGGCACGCGCAGACGAATATTGCGGGGATCGGTCATGGGCAGGCTGAACTCGCGGCTGTTCGGATTCCACAGGCCCCGTGGCCTGTCTTCACTCAATAATAGTCACGCCGGCGGGCAAATTCCTTGACCCACATCCCCCGCTCCCTATGATTATTGAACGAACAATCACAAGGAAGCCGGCACCTGCTGTCCTCAAGGATACCCGGGCGCCGCCGAGGAACCGCCATGAAATTGTCAGGGTACGCCTGCCGCCCGTCGCGACCGCTCCACCGTCTACACCTTTCCCCGACATGCCTGAAAACGCGCTCCGCTGCGCCGGGGCTCGCGCTGGGCGCAGTGCTCGGCCTAATGACGCTGGGCTCGGCAACGGTGGCGCAGGCGGCACCGAATCCCGCCGCAGAAAACGCCAGGGCGCGCATGATCGACCACTGGACGCCCGATCGCCGCGCCGCGGCCATTCCCCGCGACCTGGTGATAGACCCGCGCGGGCTGGGATACCTGAAAATGCCGGACGGCTCGCTGCGCCCCTACGGCCACCAGACCGCGGCCGACGCAACCCTGCGCAAGGGGCCGCCCGGCAGTGGCGATACCGACGGGCCAGTGATCTCCAGCATGGACCCGGCAGCCGGCGACACCATCGGTGACGCCAAAACCTTCAAGGCAACGGTCACGGACGCGGGTAGCGGCGTCAAGTCGGTCAACTTCGTTATCCAGTACCCCGGCAACGGCCCGACCCAGAGCTTCGCGGCCGGTCCAGGTGGCGGCGACACCTGGAGCGTCCCGCTGAGCGGCTTTAGCGACGGCGACTGGGCCTGGTGGGTGGAGGCGAAGGATGCCGCCGGCAAAGGCGGCAACAGCACGCAATCACCGAGCGTGGCTTTCCACGTCGATACCGCGGGGGGCGGTGGCACCGGGGGTGACGGAAGCGGTGGCAGCGAAGTCATAACCAATTCGCCCTGGCTGAACGACGGCTTCGACGGCGGCGCCATTCAGTCCGCCGCCGGGCGCATCTATTTCGAGATGCTCAGCACCAGGAGAGTCCGGGGCAAGATCGTTGAAGACTGGGCCGGATACGTCTGTTCCGGCACCGTTGTCGACGACAGCAACACCGCGGACCGCTCGGTGATCCTCACTGCGGCCCATTGCGTCTATGACGACGTCAACAAGGCCTTCGCCCGCCATGTGCTCTTTATTCCCAACCAGGATGGCACCAGCGTCGCCGGCACCGACACCGACTGCAGCAACGACCCGCTGGGCTGCTGGGCGCCGGCCTTCGGCGTGGTCGACGTCAACTGGACGCAAGAAAGCTTCCCGGCCAATATTCCCTGGGATTATGCCTTCTACGTGGTCAGCGATACTGGCGCCCACGACGGCGCCTCGGCGCCGTCGGACAGTCTCGAAAGCAGCGCTGGGGCGCTGGCAATCAATTTCGGCGTCCCCGCCTTCGACCTGGACGGCAGCACGGACCGCACCCACGCCCTTGGCTATTCGTACAGCGATGACCCCAACTTCATGTACTGCGCCGAGGACATGACCGTCGAGAGCGGATACGGCGACTGGTGGCTCCCCAGCTGCGGGCTTTCCGGCGGTGCATCCGGCGGTCCCTGGGTGCAGCCGATGAATGAGTCAAGCGGCAGCGGCCCGATCATTTCGGTCAATTCCTGGGGTTACACCAATCAGCCGGGCATGGCAGGTCCGGTGCTGAACGGGACTTCCGCCGAGTGCATATTCAACGCCGCCAGGACCGAGGATTTCGCATTTCATGCCGACGCTGTGGACGGCGATGCCGGCGCGGCTGTCGACTGCCCCTGACCACCCCGGACCCGGAAAGGGCCTTCGGGCCCTGTTCTTGTTTTAGGTTGCTCTTTCTCCGGTAGAACAACGACGAAACCGCTTAGTAATGGCGCACTCCGATGGGTTACACGGCGCCCCAGACAGCAGCGGGACCGGACAGGCCCTACTACGGCGCCGTTCCACCCATCCTACGAATCTGTTTTTTTCGCCATCCCGCGGGAGTACAGACGAAGCCGCAGTAGTAGATGGGTGAAGCCGCAGTGGCACCCGCTATCGGTAATCAAAAGTGGTTAAGCGGCGCAACCCATCAACACGCCTTAATGGTCTGAGAGCACATGTTGGGTCTCCCGAAAAATGTGCTCCTGCATGATAGATTTTCAGCAACCTGCTAAAGAACCTGCATTCAATCCACTTGCTTTGCCGGTATGCGCAGGCGCTGCCATTCGTCCTGGTAGGGCTTGAGCCCCGAGCTGATCGAAACGAACCGCTCCGCAACCTGCCGCTGCGGTATGCCAAGGCCGACCAGGCGCTCGCCGAGGGCTTCGCAGTTGGGCTGTTCCGAGGCGCCGAAACAGGTGTAGCAGGGGGCGCCGAACGAGGGGCAGAGCGCGCCGCAACCGGCCCTCGTGACCGGCCCCAGACAGGGCTCTGCCCGGCTCACCAGCACACAGACATTACCGGCCCGCTTGCACTCCTGGCAAACCTTCTCGGTCGGCAGCACCGGCGGCACCCCCTGCAGCAGCGCCCGAACCGTGGCGATCAGCTGACGGCCGCTGATGGGACATCCCCAGAGCTCGAGGTCGACCTTCACCAGCTGCGCCACCGACCGGGATTCGGCCAGCGAATCGAGATAGGCGGTATTGGCGTAGACCGCGCCGGCCCAGCCGCCGGATTCCTTGACGTTACGCAACGCCTGAACCCCCCCGCTGCAGGCGCAGGCGCCGATGGCGACCAGAAAGCGCGCACGCTCGCGCACTTTCAGAATCCGCGCCTCGTCTTCGGGTGTGGTGATACTGCCTTCGACGAAGGCGATATCGACATCGGCGTCGAAATCGTTCAGGCCGGCCTCGATAAAGTGGCGTATCTCGACCAGCCGGCTCAGCACCAGCAGGTCGTCGCCGAGATTGAGGATTACCGACTGGCAGCCTGAGCAGGACGTCAGCTTGTGGATCGCGATGCTTGCCCGCATTCAATAGCCCTCCAGCAGGAACCACTCCCGCACGTCCGAGACCCGGAAAATAGGCCCGTTCTTGCAGATGAAGGGAGCGCCCATCTGACAGTGGCCACAGAGCCCGAGCGCACACTGCATGTTGCGCTCGAGACTGAAGTAGCAGTTTTCCGCTGCCACCCCCTTTTGCTCCAGCGCCCGTATCGACGCCCGCATCATCGGTTCCGGACCACACATCATCACAGTGGCGCTGTCCGGGTCGAAGCAGGCCTTGTCGATCAGGGTCGTGACCATGCCCAGCGACCAGGCGAATGGCGCCTGTTTCTCCTCGCTGGCGGCCAGCAGCACCTGACAGTCGGGCACCTCGCGCCAGCGGTCGTACTGCGCCTGCCACAACATGTCCTCGCGGTGCTTGACGCCCTGCATGATCACCAGCCGCCGATAGCTGTCCCGCTCGGCAATGGCCCGTCGAATGGCCGCGATCACCGGCGCGCAACCGAGTCCCGCGGTGATGAACAGCAGATCCCGGCCCCGCGCCTCCTCGAGCGGCCAGCTGTTGCCGTAGGGGCCGCGCAGGCCGATGCTGGCACCGGGCTGCAGCTGCGTCAGCCCCCGGCTGACGCGTCCCACGGCCCGGATGGTGTGCTGCAGGCAGCCGTCCTGGTAGTCCATGATCGAGATCGGCACCTCGCCAAGTCCGTACAGATAGAGCATGTTGAACTGGCCACAGGCAAAGCGGTAACGACTCTGCACGTCGGGATCCGCAAAGCGCAGCGACAGGGTCACCACATCCGGCGTTTCCGCGACCCGGTCGACCACCTGGGCGCAGTATGGCGTCCAGGGATCAGTCATGGTTGCGCTCCGCTTCGCCGACTTCATCGCACAGCCGCTGCGCCTCTTCGACGATATCGATGCCGACCGGGCACCAGGTAATGCAGCGCCCGCAGCCGGTGCAGCCGCTGCGATCGTACTGGTCGTGCCAGCTGGCCAGCTTGTGGGTCAGCCACTGCCGGTATTTATGCTCGGCGCTCTTGCGAACCACATGCCCGACCAGGTAGCTGTGCTCGTCATTGAAACAGGTGTCCCAGCGCCGCACCGCACGGCTCAGGCTGCCATCCAGCGGGGCCTCCTCGTCGACCCGGTGACAGAAGCAGCTGGGACAGACCGCCGCACAGTTGCCGCAGGTCAGACAGCGGTCCGCCACCGGTTGCCAGTGGTGCATATCCTCCCGCGCCGCGTACAGCGGCGCGCGCAGATCCCGCGACGGCAGCGCCCGCTGCTGAACCCTTGCCCGACCGCGCAGCGCCTTGGCACGCCGCTTGTGCCAGCCACGTACCGGCCGGGTCGGCAGTTGCGCCAGCAGCGCTGCGCCGCGCCCGCTGCCCGCGCTGATCAGATAGCCCTGATCCAGTTCGTCCAGCACCAGATCCGCCCCGGTCCTGACCTGCGGCCCGTCACCTGTGGAGACACAGAAACAGGTGTCGGCACTGCGATGGCAGTTGACCGCCACCAGCAGCAGCTGGTCGCGGCGCGCCCGGTAATGCGGGTCCGGGTAATCACCCTCGAGAAAATGGCGATCCTGCAACGCCAGCGCCGCCAGATCGCAGGCACGAACGCCGATCACGGCGGTGGGCGGCGGTGTTTCACGCACTTCCTCGAAGCGCAGCCCGCCCTCGACCTCGCGCGCCACCCAGAGCGGCTGTTCGGCGCTGAAAAGCCAGGGCTTCAGGCCCTGGGCGGTGCCGACCCAGTCGAACCGGCGGTGATGGTCCTGCCGTTCGAGCCGGTAACGCCCCGGCGCCTGGTGGTCGACCAGCCCTGTCGGCATCCGGTCGACGCTTTCGAGCTCGCGGTAAGTCAGGGCGCCCTGCTCCTCGACAGCCCCGACGACGCGATAACCGGCGGCGCGCAGCACGTGGTAGAGCTGTCCGAAGTCTCGCTGAGGCAAAAATCGACTCTGGTCCATGGTCCGGTTCCGAAGCGGTCTGTTGCCCATCAGGATAGTCCAAGGCATTGCAGCGCTCCTGACCGAAATCAAGCCGGCGACAAAAAGCGCTGCCTATACTGAGGACAAACGCGTTGCCGGGCCCGTGACAGCGACTGGCCGGACAGCCTGCAAAAGGAGTGCAGTACCCGTCATGCAGCAGCAGATCGCCGAAATCCGCATCAAAGGCAGCGTCCAGGGCGTCGGCCTGCGGCCCTGCGTCTGGCACCTGGCGCAGGAAATGGCGCTGCACGGCGAGGTGTGCAACGACGGCGACGGTCTGTTGATACGCCTGTACCCCGCCGCCGCCGCTACGGGCTTTAGAGAGCGGCTCGAAAGCCGCCTGCCGGCACAGGCCGAGGTCGACAGCATCAGCATCCGCCACACCCGCTGCGATGCGGCCCCCAACGGCTTTCGCATTGCGCCAAGCTCAACGACACCCGGAACGACCCGCATCCAGCCGGACCTGGCCATCTGCCCCGAGTGTCAGACGGAGATCCGGGACCGCGGCAATCGCCACTATCGCTATGCGTTCACCAGTTGCACCCGATGCGGTCCGCGCTTCTCGATCGTCGAAGGACAGCCGTACGATCGCGAACGCACCACCATGGCGCCCTTCCCGCTGTGCCCGATCTGCAGCGACGACTTTAGCAACCCGCACAGGCGGCGCTTTCACGCCCAGGCAATCGCCTGCCCGGTGTGCGGCCCGCAGCTGCAACTGCTGGCCGCCGACGGCCGTCTGCTGGCGCAACAGGACGCCATCCACAGCGCCGCACAGCGGCTGAAGGCCGGCGCCCTGCTGGCCATCAAGGCCGTGGGCGGCTTTCATCTGGCCTGCGACGCCCTCGATAGCGCCGCCATCGTCCGACTGCGCGATTTCAAGGGGCGCCCGGAGAAGCCCCTGGCGGTGATGCTGCCCGACCTCGAGGCGCTCCAGCTGCGCTGCATTGCAGCCCCCGCCGAGCTTGAGCTGCTGACCGGTCCCGCCGCGCCCATCGTACTGCTGCGCTCGCGCGACGGGCACTGGCCGGGGAACCTGTGCGACGGCCTAGACCGGATAGGCGTGATGCTGCCGGGTACCCCGCTGCAGCAGCTGTTGCTGAGCGCCGTCGGCCGGCCGCTGGTGATGACCTCCGGCAACGTCGAAGGCGCGCCGCCCTGTCTCGACAACGACGAGGCCAGGACTCTGCTCGGGCCCGGCGTCGACGCCCTGCTGCTGCACGAGCGCGTCATCGCGCGTCGCATCGACGACTCGGTGGTGCAGCTGGCGGCCGGCCAGCCTCAGATTCTGCGCCGCGCCCGCGGCTATGCCCCCGCCGCGCTGAAGCTGGGTACGGGCTTCGAGGCCGCCGATGGCGTGCTGGCTCTTGGCGGCGATCTTAAAAACGCCCCCTGCCTGCTGCGCCAGGGCCAGGCGATTCCGGGCGCGCACCTCGGTGACCTGGCCAACCCCCGCATCCTGCAACAGCTGCAGCAAAGCGGTATCGATCTTGCCAGCCTGTTCGCCTGCCGGCCGCGCCTGATCGCCTGCGACGGTCATCGGGGTTATCACAGCCGGTCGCTGGCGCAACGGCTCGCCGAGCGCCAGCAGCTGCCGCTGATCGAGGTCCAGCATCATCACGCACACCTTGCCGCCTGTCTTGCCGAGCATCGCAGACCGCTCGATGCGCCACCGGTACTCGGGCTGATCCTGGACGGCAGCGGTCAGGCACCCGACGACAGTCCGCACCCGCTGTGGGGCGGGGAAATTCTGCTCGCGGACTACCGTCACTGCGAGCGCCTCGACGGTCTGCCGGCGGTGGCGATGCCCGGCGCGGAACAGGCGGCGCGGGAACCCTGGCGCAACCTGCTGGCCCACCTCGAGCGCTGGTCCCCGGACTGGGAACGACTGCGCTGGCCATCCCTCGACGCCCTGCGCCGGCAACCGCTGGCGACTCTGCGGGGCCTGATCCGCGAGGGGTTCAACGCGCCGCCGGCAAGCTCCTGCGGTCGCCTGTTCGACGCCGTTGCGGCGCTGCTCGACATCGCGCCGCAGCGACTCAGCTACGAAGGCCAGGCCGCGATGCGACTCGAGGCCCTGGCAGGCCGCGCCTCGGCGCAGCCGGTGCCCGCCCTCGGGCCGCCGGCGGGCCCCATTGCGCTCGACGGGGTCTGGCAGCGGCTGCTCGGCGGCCTCGGGAGCGAAACCCCGGAACGCCTGGCCTACTGCTTCCACCACTGGCTTGCCGAACTGCTGGCGCAGCGGGTACGGGCGCTGGCGCACACCTATCACTGCGACACCCTGGCGCTGGGGGGCGGATGCCTGCACAACCGCCTGCTGCTCGAGGCCCTGCAGCATCAACTGCGCGACAGCGGACTGATGCTGCTGGCGCCGAGGCAGCTGCCGGCCGGCGACGGCGGCCTGGCGCTGGGGCAGGCCGTGGTCGCCTGGGCGCGGGAAAGGCGCCCATGAACGCGGCCATAGTGTTATCGCTGGGGCACCCGCTACGCAGCGACGATGGTTTCGGCGAGCGCCTGCTGCAGCGCTTCGAACAGCGCTACGAGATACCCGAGCAGGTACTCTGCCTGCACGGCGGTACCCGACCGGTGGCCCACTACGACCGTATCGCCGGCTGCCGCTGGCTGATCGTGCTGGACGCCGTGCGCTACAGCGATGCCGGTAGCGACCTTCGTGTGATCGATCCGCTGCCGGTGCTCGACTGCGAGCGGCAACTGGCGGTGCACGAACTGGGCCTTGCCGAGCTGCTGCAGCTGATGGCGGTGCTCGGCGAGGCGCCGGCGCGCGTCAGCCTGGTCGGGGCGGCGTTCGCGTCGCTGGACTGGGGCCCGGCGTTGAGCCGGGCGCTGGAACAGCGCCTGCCGCAGGCCTGCGAACGTCTGGCCACTTTGCTCGAGCACAACGGCATCCGCCTGAGGCAACGGGCGCCGCAGGGAGACCCGGCATGCACGAGCTGAGCCTGTGCCGAAGCCTGATCGCGACCCTGGAGCGCGAGGCCGACGCCCGCGGTCTGACGCATATCCTTGGCGTCGAGCTCGGTATCGGCTGTCTTTGCTGCGTCGAGCCCGAGGCGCTGCGCTTCGCCTTCGAAACGGTGGCAAAGCCCGCCTGCCTGGAGGCTTGCGCCCTGACCATCAGACGCCAGCCCGCCAGGGCCCGCTGCCTTGCCTGCGGCCGGCACTACGAGGTTTACCGCTGGCTTGACGCCTGCCCGGCCTGCGCCGGCGAAGCACGCGATCTGGCCGGCGGCGACGAATTGATCATCGAACAGATGGAGGCCCGCTGATGTGCGGACACTGCGGCTGCGACGAGCCGACACCCCAGGCTGAGCAGCGCCAGCTTATCGCGCTGCACCGCGACCTGATGGACGCCAACCGCCAAGGCGCCGAGCACAACCGCGAGCACCTGCGGCGCCGGCGACTGACCGCCCTGAATCTGGTCTCCAGCCCCGGCACCGGCAAGACCACGCTGCTGGAAAAAACCCTGCGGCGATTGCAGGGACTGCGCCCGGCGCTGGTGATCGAAGGTGACCAGCAGACCGAACTCGACGCCGCCCGCATCCGCGCCACCGGCACCCCGGCGGTGCAGATTCAGACCGGCCAGGCCTGCCACCTCGACGCCGCCATGGTGCACGACGCTCTGCACCGTCTGCCCGAGGCTCCGGGCGGCCTGCTGTTCATCGAGAACGTCGGCAACCTCATCTGCCCGTCCCAGTTCGACCTCGGAGAACAGGCGCGGGTGGTGCTGGTATCGGTCACCGAGGGCGACGACAAGCCGCTGAAGTACCCCGGTATCTTCCGTCACGCCGACCTCCTGCTGATCACCAAGATCGACCTGCTGCCCCATGTCGACTTCGACCCGGACCGCTGCATCGCCAACGCACGACGCATCTGCCCTGAGCTGCCGGCGCTGCAGCTGAGCGCAACCGCCGGTACCGGACTGGACGCCTGGCTCGACTGGCTGCGACAGCCCGACAGGGAGGCAGGCTGATGTGTCTCGCGGTTCCGGCACAGGTGCTGTCGATCAGCGACCCTTCACGCGCCCTCGCGCTCGCAGACAGCGGCGGAGTACAGCGCGAAATCGAGCTTAGCTGCGTCATCGCGGACGGCCCGCCGGAGACACTGATCGGGGCCTGGGTCCTGGTACACGTCGGCGTGGCTCTGGCGCAGATCAGTGAACAGGAGGCTCTGGCCTCGCTGGCGCTCTGGGCCGAACTGGACGACGGAGACGGCGCATGAAGTACGTTGACGAGTTCCGTGATCCGGCGCTGGTCGCGCAGCTGGTGAAGCGAATCGACGCCAGCGCCGCCAGGCTGCCTTCGCGCCAGCAACCCTGGCAGTTGATGGAAGTGTGCGGCGGCCATACCCACGCCATTTTCCGCTTCGGCCTCGACCGTCTGCTGCCGGACTGCGTCGAGTTCGTCCACGGCCCGGGCTGCCCGGTCTGCGTACTGCCCGAAACGGTGATCGACCAGGCGGTGGCGCTGGCGCAGCGCCCCGGCACCCTGCTGTGCAGTTACGGCGACGCCGTGCGCGTTCCCGGCACCGGCGGCAGCCTGCTCGAGGCCCGTGCCGGCGGTGCCGCGGTCGAGGTCGTGTACGGCCCGCGCGATGCGCTCGAACTGGCCCGCCGCCACCCCGACAAAGACATCGTGTTCCTCGCCATCGGCTTCGAAACCACGGCCCCGGCCACCGCCCTGGCGCTGCAGGCGGCGCGGCGCGAGGGGATTGGCAACTTCCGCGCGCTCTGTCATCTGGTGCTGATCGAGCCGCCGCTGCGGGCGCTGCTGGCGGACCCGCAGCTGTGCCTCGACGGTTTTATCGGTCCGGGGCACGTCAGTCTGGTCACCGGCACCCGCCCGTTCGATTTCATCCCTGCGCAATACCGGCGCCCGGTGGTGATCAGCGGCTTCGAGCCGGTGGATCTTTTGCAGTCGGTCTGGATGCTGCTGCGTCAGCTCGAACAGGGCAAGGCCTGCGTCGAGCTGCAGTACCGGCGCGTCGCCACGACCTCGGGCAATAGCGCCGCCCGCGCCGCAATGGAGGAAGTGTTCGAGCCTGCGCCATCAACCGAATGGCGCGGGCTCGGCTCACTGCCCCACTCGGGCCTGCAGCTGGCCCCGGAATACCGCGCCTTCGACGCCGCGGCGCTGCTCGAACCGAGGGCCGCGACAGGCGCGGAACCCGGGGATCCGCGCTGTGGCTGCGCGGCGGTACTGAGCGGGCGCATGAAACCGCCCCACTGCCCGCTGTTCGGTCGCGAGTGCACACCCGCGACGCCCAGCGGTCCGCTGATGGTGTCATCGGAAGGCGCCTGTGCCGCCTGGTATCAGTATCGACAGGAGAGCGCCGATGACCGACGCTAAACGCCTGACGCTGGCGCACGGCAGCGGTGGCGAACCGATGCAGCAACTGCTGCACCAGCATATCCAGCCGCTGTTCGACAATGCCATTCTGGCGCGTCAGGAGGACCAGGCCCGGCTGAACATGACGCTGGCGCCGGGCGAGCGGCTGGCGTTCACCACCGACAGCTTCGTGGTCACGCCGCTGTGCTTTCCCGGCGGCAACATCGGCACCCTGGCCGCCAACGGCACCCTCAACGACCTGGTCGTCGGCGGCGCCCGGCCGCACTATCTCAGCTGTGCTTTGATCATCGAGGAAGGTCTGCCGCTGGAGACGCTGCAGGCGTTGCTGGCCGACCTGGCCCGCGAAGTGCGGGCCGCCGGCGCGCTGGTGGTGACCGGCGATACCAAGGTCGTGCCCCGCGGCGCCGCCGATGGACTCTTCATCAACACCAGTGGCATTGGCGTGATTCCGGCGGCAGTCGACCTCGGCACCCACCGTCTGAAAGCCGGCTGCAGGCTGCTGGTCAGCGGTCCTGTCGGCGATCACGGCGCCGCCATCCTGGCCTGCCGACGCGAGCTGGCACTGGGCGGCGACCTGATCAGCGACTGCGCCAGCCTCTGGCCGCTGGTAAAAGGCATGCTGGAGGAACCGGGACTGCTGGCGATGCGGGATGCCACCCGTGGCGGTGTCAATGCCGTGCTGCACGAGTTCGCCGCCGCAGCCGGGCTCAGCGTCGAACTGGAGGAAGCGGCGATTCCGGTAAGGCCGGCGGTACGGGGATTGTGCGAGCTGCTGGGACTCGATCCGCTGCAGCTGGCCTGTGAAGGACGCCTGCTGGCAGCCGTCGAGGCCGACGCGGCCGAGCGGATGCTTGAACGTATGCACGCCCACCCACTGGGCAGCGGCGCACAGCTGATCGGCCGTCTGGTGCCGCAACGCAACAGTGCGGTGATCGTGCGCGGACTCTATGGCGTCGAGCGCAGCCTGCCCGCGGTCAGCGGAGAACTGCTGCCCCGAATCTGCTGACGCTCGACCCGGTAGGGAACTACTTGCAAAAAGCATACACCTAACCCATACCTACAGAGGTTGAACCCGAGGTAGCCCGAATGTACAAGACCAAACACTGGACCGCAGAACAGCTGGCCAAGATGAACGAGGAAACATTTCTCGTCGAAGCCCTGGACATGATCCGCATATCACCGGAACTCAGCGACGGCAGCAACAATATCGAGGCGATCAAGGCCAAGCTAGAGGCCCTGGAGGCACTGCTCGACAACCGGCTCGACGGTATCAAGCAGTAACCGGACGGGCCGGAACCGACCAGGCCGCCTTCGCGCCCGACGCATTCCGGCGTCCGGCTTGCGCCTGACAGCGCTGAACCTTTCCCCCCTGTCGCAGACCAATGTCTCCAGGCGCAACCCTGCAGGTTGCTGACCAGCGTTTTCGCTGCAGCCCTGCAGAATCAGCCCGGCCGGGTCAGCTAAACTGAGTCTGTAGAGCCTGCTTCAGACGCAGAATTCGGTTACTCACCCGGAACTTCAATGGCCTGTCAGGGACGATACATGAAAACTTTTGGCATACTCCTGCTTGGCTGCAGCCTGTTACTGTCCGGACCCGTGGCGCGGGCCGCCGGGGGGGTGGGAGCAGCTGCTGTCGCTGGCCCCGGAAGGCAGCCAGCTGGGGCTGGTCGTTGAGCCCATCACCTCCGGCCCCGTCACCATCGACTATCGCTCACAGGCGCTGATGCCGCCGGCCAGCACACTGAAGCTGCTGACCGCCTACGCAGCCGAGCGCGAACTGGGCCCTGATTTTCGCTTCCACACCCGCCTGTTACGTCGCGGCAACCGCACCGGCAGCCAGTGGTCGGGGGATCTGCGCCTGGAGTTCAGCGGCGCCCCGGACTTCAGCCGCTCGCAGTTGCGCCAGTTGCTGGAGCGCCTGGGCGCAGAAGGCATCGATACCATCAACGGCAACCTGCTGCTCGACACCTCCGCCTACGACGGTTACGCCTGGGCCGAAGGCTGGCCCTGGAACAACCTCAGCGTCTGCTACAGTGCGCCGGTGCCGGCGCTGATTCTCGACGAAAACTGTGTCGCCGCGAGCCTCACCGCCAGAGCCCCCGGCGACCTGGCGCGATTCTACATCCCGCCACACCAGCCGCTGCTGGTCGAAAACGAGGCGACCACGGTGACGCCTGCACAGCAGCGTCGTCAGCTGTGCGAGCTCGAGGTCGATACCGGCCCCGGAAACCGCTACCGGCTGCACGGCTGCGTGGTCAGCAACCGCAAGGTCTGGCCGCTCAACTTCGCCGTCACCGACCCGGTCGCTTTTGCCTCGGACGTGATCCGCCTGCAGCTGCAGGAGCTCGGCATACGGCTCAACGGTCAGATTCGCGAAGAAAGAAGCCCCGGCGACGGATGGCAGGAAGTGGCCCGGATCAGCTCGGCGCCGCTGTCACAGCTGCTGGGGCAAATGCTGCAGGTGTCCGATAACCTGGTCGCCGACAGTCTGCTCAAAACACTTGGCCGCCACCAGACCGGAACCGCGGGCAACTTTCGCAACGGCGCCCGGGCCCTCAAGGCGCGACTGCAATCGGATCTTGGACTGCTGCTGGATCCGGCGGTGATCGCCGACGGCTCCGGCCTGTCCCGGGACAATCTGCTGCAGCCTGCACAACTGGCGCAGCTGCTGCGACACCTGGCAGGACAGCGACAGGCCATTACCTACCGGTCGCTGGCGGTTGCCGGCGAATCGGGCACCCTCAGATACCGGCGCAGTCTTAGCAACTCGGTGCTGCTCGGCAACCTGCGCGGCAAAAGCGGAACCATCAATGCGACCACCAACCTGGCCGGATACCTGACCGCCAGATCCGGGCGCGAGTATCTGTTCGTGGTGATGGTATCGGGAATCAGCCTGAACGCCGAAGACCGGCAACAGGCCAGACGCGACTCGCTGAAGCACCCGGTACGGGCCTTCGAACGGTCGTTGCTGGAGTGGGTGTATCACAATGGCTGAACACCGACGGCGCCCGCAGGCGCCGCCGGACAGCGCAGCGGGTTACTGCTGAGCCTCTTTCATCGCATCGGCAGCTTCGTCGGCGCCTTCGGCGGCCGCGTCACCGGCCTCCTCCGCAGTCTCGGCGGCCTCGTTCATGCCCATGGACTCCTTGGCGGCGTCCATGGCTTCACCGGCAGTCGCCGCAGCCTCGTCAGCCGCTTCAGCGGTCGCCTTCATGGCGTCGTCGGCCATCTCGCCGGCGGCATCGGCGGCATCGCTCATCATTTCACCGGCCGCGTCGCCCATTTCGCTGGCGCTTTCCATCGCCGAGTCGGCGGCATCTTTCGCCATATCGGCGGCATCCTCGGCCATTTCGCCGGCTTTCTCGATGGCATCCGCAGCCATCTCGCCGGTCTTGTCTGCGGCTTCCTCCATTGCATCGCCGGCCTTGGCCGCGGTCTCCTCTGCCTTCTCGGCGGCATCCGACGCCATTTCCGAGGCCTTGGACTTCATCTCCTCGACACTGGGCGCGGTTTTTTCCGTTTTCGCTTCGTCGGACTCGTCGCTACCACAGCCGGCCATAAACGCCGCCGATGCCAGCACACAGGAAAACAGCAGTTTGTTCATCTTCATGGATCATCACTCTCCGTAGTTGATATCAATGCCAATGCTGTTGCTCGCAGCTTCCCTTGACTATAGGCCTTTGCTGCAGTTTACGCGAAACAGCACGGCAATAACGTGTCAGGTCTCGGGGCCCGATAATTCGACTATAGTGAGTCAGACGGCATTAACAGCCGATGAAAGCCCGCCCGGCATTACCCGACCGGGCAGCCCGAACGGAATCACCGAGGAGCAGGAAACCATGATGAAAATCTGGGAACCGACGAACAAGTCCCATTTGGTCTCTGCGGGTCCTGAAGCCTGTAGCTGCAAGGCGCAGTGCGCAGGGAATGGCCGTAGTCCTTTTCAAGCACTGCAACACAGCAGATGCATGCTTCAGGGCCCGCCCTCCGGGGCTTACAGCGCGAACCAGACTCTTCGTTGCCGCTTCTCGACAGGCCACCAGCATGCCTTCAAAACGGCGCCTCGATTCCGGCCCGCGCTGAAAGCCAGAGCCTTATTGGGACTTATTCGCCGATTCCCGGGCGTGATGCTGGCGACCGCACTGGCGGCAATGCCGCTGGCAGCGCAGGAAATGAAGTCCCGCCCCGCCCCCGAGGGCGCTCGCGCTTACATCATTTCGCCGCAGGATGGCGAAACGGTCTCGCAGACCTTCACGGTCCGCTTCGGTCTCAGCGGCATGGGTGTGGCGCCGGCCGGGACCGACAAGGAAGGCACCGGGCATCACCACCTGCTGATCGACGTCGACAGCCCGCCGCCTGCCGACACCGTCATGGATGCGAGCGTGAAGCACTTCGGCGCCGGCCAGACCGAAACCGAACTGACGCTAGCGCCGGGTCAGCACAGCCTGCAACTGATGCTCGGCGACATGAACCATGTCCCCTTCGATCCGCCGGTTATGTCGGAAAAGATCACCGTCACCGTCGAGTAGCCACCTTCCAACCGGTCACTACCAGCCAATCAGCATCCGGCTGTTGCGAGGAAAAGCGCGCCGGATCAGCCTCGCCACCCCATAGGTCAGCGCGGTGGCGAGGATCACCGAAAACAGCGTCGCCGCCACGTTCGCCCAGCCAGGCGGGTGCAGCGTTCGCATCCAGGGTATCAGTCGCTCGTGCACCTCGCCGAGCAGGAACGGATGCAGGAAGTACAGCGCGAAGCTGGCGGCGGAAATCTCCAGCAGCAAAGGATAATGCCCCCGGCGACTGAGCCAGTAAGCGATCTCCAGCATGACCACGCTCAGGCAAAGCTTCTGCACGAACATCAGGTCGATGCCGCCAAAGCGCAGCGGCGCCTTGTGGTAGTTCGCCAGATGCGGAAACACCAGCGTCTGCAGCACGATCATCAGCATCACACCCACAAAGGCCGCCGCCGCTATCGATCGGCGGTGACGGCTCAGCGGCTCGTAATACTGCGAATAGAGCATGCCGAGCATGTAGAAAGGCGTGAAATAGAGCACCGACTGCAGCACATTGGCGTTGCCCAGGGGCCGGTGCAGCAACATCGCAGCGATGCTGAACTCAATCAGCAACAGCAGCTGCGCCATCGTACTGGCACGGATGTAGAGCAGATACAGCGGCGACAGCAGGAACACGGCCATGATGAACAGGATGTACCAGTGCGGATACAGTACATAACCGTCATTGAGCTGCCAGTACAGATTCATCGCGAACTTCTGCGCCGTCATGTCGGGCTTGCCGAGCCAGGCCAGCATCATCGGTATCAATGCCGCCAGCGACACCACCAGAAAGGGACAGAAGACGTTGCGAAACTTCTTGCGCATGAAAGCGGCGTAATTGAAGCGGGGATAGAAAACCCGATGAAAAAAGAAGCCGGAGACAAACACGAACAGACCGGACCCGCCGGCAATCAGATTATGCAGAGCCAGAGGAAAGGTACGGTCGACATTGACCACCGCGTGGCCCAGTATGATCACCAGAATGGCCATGCCACGCAGGTAGTCGAATTCGAGATAGCGCTGATTCAATGGAAGGGCCCGAAACGCCGGACGGCGAAATTAGAGTCTGGGCAACACCGCCTGTACCGCCGCTGAAGGCGGCGCAACAGCGCCCCCGGCAGCGCCGGGCTGCCGTCTGGCGATTATATATCCGACAAGCCCGGGAACAAGTCCCATTTGGCCTATCCGGGATACTGATCGAAGCGCGGCGCCTGTTGCAGGCTGTCGTCGTCCCAGATGGCGCGATCGGCGCAGAAAATATGGGCCTGCGGCCTGATGCCCGGATCATCGTCGAGGGTCCCGGCCGGCACCAGCAGATAACTGCCGTCCTTTCCGACATGGGGCACCGGAGATCCGCAGGTGGCGCAGAAACTCTTGCCGAAACGCTCGGCACCGGGCAGCTCGAAGCGGCGCACCAGGTCCTCGCCGCTCAGCCACCGGAGCCCGTCCGGCTTGCAGAACAGGTTGCTGACGTGGACCGAACCACTGGCGCGCCGACAGCGACTGCAGTGGCAGAGCATGAAACGCTTGAAAGGGCCCGTGATCTCGAACCTGACACTGCCGCAAAGACATTGACCGCGGAGAGGGGTTGTCATGCAATTTCTTCCTTATAGTCGTTGAGTCAGTCGGCGGGCACCGCCCGCTCCCGCGCCCAGTTTCGCAATTGTGCCACCGGCTCCGCCATCAGCACCGACAGCGGCCGTGTGGCCTCGATTTCCGCCAGCAGGGTTGCGCCATCGAGGCCGCTTTCGGCGGCGTGGGCCGCGTAGTAGGCCGACACCACCGCCTGTTCGATCTCGGCCCCGGAAAAGCCTGCAGTCGCCGCCACCAGTGCCGGCAGATCCAAGCGCTTTGGATCGGCCTCGTGACGCTCCAGATGAATGCGCAGCGCCGCCTCGCGTGCCGCCTCCCCGGGCAGATCGACGAAAAAGACCTCGTCGAAACGCCCCTTGCGCACCAGTTCCGGCGGCAGCGCCTGAATGTCGTTGGCGGTGGCGACGACGAAAACCCCGCCGCGCTGCTCCGCCATCCAGGTCAGCAGCGAGCCCAGTATCCGCTTGGAGGTTCCCTGGTCGCTGTCTCCACTGGAAAAGCCCTTTTCGATCTCGTCGATCCAAAGCACGCAGGGCGCCATGACCTCGGCGGTGGCCAGTGCCTCGCGCAGATGGCGCTCGGACTCGCCGATATACTTGTCGTACAGCGCGCCGGCGTCGAAACGCAGCAATGGCACGCCCCAGGCTCCCGCCACCGATCGCGCCGCCAGGCTCTTGCCGCAGCCCTGCACACCGAGCATCAGCACCCCTTTCGGTCTGGCGCCACTGGGCAGGCTGGCCTCGCCAAGGAAGAAGGCCCGACGGCCGGCCAGCCACTGCTTCATTCGCGAGAAGCCGGCAACCTGTTCCGGGTCGACGGTTTCGTACTCGAACTGCAGCACGCCACCACGACTCAGCAGACGATACTTGGCATCCATCACCGCCGGCAGATCCGACTCGGTGATGGCACCGTCGTCCTGAATGGCATTGCGCGCCAGACGCCGGGCGTCGAGGCGTCCGAGCCCGGCGAGGTTGCGCACCAGCATCTCGAGCGCGCGACTGCTGGTCCTGACCTGACTGCCGCTCTGGCGTGTCCAGGCCCGGGCCTCGACACGCACGATCTCCTTCAGTTCGGCCTCGTCCGGCAGCGCCAGTTGCAGCCGGGCACTGTGCTTTTCGAGTTCGGCGGGAATATGCACCTCGTGACTAACCAGCACCAGGGTATGACAGTCGTCCAGCACGATGTCCTTGAGCAGACGCACATGCAGCGGATCGTCCAAAAAGGGGTGCAGGTCCGCCAGCAGATAGACCCCCGGCGTACTGACCGAGCGGATATGTCCCAGGGCGTCGCCGGGCTTGGCCAGCATTCGCTGCGGCGGCAGCGCCCGGTCGAGCCGGGCCAGGCCCTCGGTGAGACTCCACTTGAACAACGGGCGTCCGCAGCTGCCGACCTGGCCGCACAGCAGGCGCTCGACGCGTTCCTCGTCGTGGCTGCTGATCGCGATCAGCGGTATGCGCGAGCGCAGCAGCGCCGACAGGTCCTGCGTCTGAGAATGAATCGACATCCTGATCGTTCCCTCGTGTGACTTCCTCAAACGTTACTACGACTTCTGCTGACAGCCTACTTCAATCGGCCGTTGCGCGGCCACTGCGGCGCCTCCAGCCGCTCGCCTTGGTAGCCTGGCACACGAAGAAAGCGCCGCCCGGCGTTCCAGTCCTCGAGCGCGGAACGGATCGTCTGCTCGCGATGGGCAACGAAGTTCCACCAGATCTTGACCGGTTCGGCGAACGGCATGCCGCCCAGCACTATAGCGCAGCTGTCGGGCGCGAGCGCCAGGTCCAGGGTTTCACGCTGCCCGCCCAGGCAACAGAGCATGCCCGGGGCCAGCGTCGCGCCCTCCAGTACCAGGCTGCCGCGCAGTACCGTGACCGCATGTTCGAAGTCGGGATCGAGTTTCAGACGGGTAGCGGCGGCAGCGGTGCTCGACAGCTCCGCAGCGAGCAAGGGGGAGTAACAGCGGGCCGGCGAGACCAGGTGGTCATAGGCGCCCATAATGACCCTTATCCGTACACGGTCGACCTCGGTGAGCGGCAGCTCGGAATGGTGTTCGAAAGCGGGCTCGCAGCACTCGGACGTTGCCGGCAGCGCGACCCAGAACTGGACGCCCAGCATGCGCTCACCGCGATCCGGCGGGCTTTCCTCGGAATGGGCGATGCCGGCACCGGCGGTCATCAGGTTGAGCTGGCCCGGTTCGATGCGCTGATGCGAGCCCAGACTGTCCTTGTGCAGCAACTCGCCTTCCAGCAGCCAGGTCACTGTCTGCAAGCCGATATGGGGATGCGGCGCCACATCGACACCCCGCCCGGGCTCGAAGCTCACAGGACCGATCAGATCGAGAAAGCACCAGGGACCGACCATCCGCCGTGCACGCTGCGGCAACAGCCGGTTGACGATCAGCCCTGCCCCCAGATCACTGGCGCGGCCGCTCAACATCTCGATTATCGGCGCCGCTGCCGGTGCCGCCCCCGGAATAGTCATGATGTTTGCCTCCCGTCCGCTAAAGTATGCCATAAGGATAGAAGCCACTTGGGAGGCAGAACACCTGATGAAACAATCGATACTGTTAGTGCTGGTACTGCTGCAGGGCTGCAGCGGCCAGGTGCCTGACGGCCTTGGGCTGCACGACGGACAACTGGCGCCGTGCCCGCAGTCGCCCAATTGCGTTGGCAGCGAGTATCCGCAACACGACAGCCATATCGAAGCGTTGCGCTTCGACGATACGCCCGCCGACGCCTGGCGGCGTCTGCAACGCACCGTGCGCGAAGACGGCGGGCGCATCGAACAGCAGACCGAAACCTATCTTTGGGCCACCTGGCGCAGCCGGCTGTTCCGTTTCGTCGACGATGTCGAGTTTCGCCTCGAACCCGAGCAGAAGCGGATCGAAGTCCGATCCGCCTCCCGACTCGGCCACTGGGACCTCGGCGTCAACCGTGATCGGGTGGAGCGCCTTCGAGACGCCTTTCAGCGCCCCTGAAGGCACCTCAACCCATCAGCGCCGGCAACCAGAGCGCAATCTGGGGCACCGCCATCAACAGAAGGGCGAACAGCAGCATGATCAGTGCATAGGGTAGCGCCCCCCACATCACGTCTTCGATGCCGCCGCCGTCCTTGCGCACACTCTGCACCACGAACAGATTCATGCCGACCGGCGGCGTAATCATGCCCAACTCGCACATCACGACAATGAATACGCCGTACCAGATCGGATCGATGCCCATCGCCATCACGATCGGATAGGTAACGGGAATAGTGACCACCTGCATCGACAGCACATCCATGAACATGCCCAGTACCAGGTAGAAAACCATCAGAATCAGCAGCAGCGTAAGCGGTGACAGGCCGAAGCCTGTGACCCAGGCGGTCAGGTCATCGATGATACCGGTGATGCTGACACTGAGGTTCAGCAGGAAGGCCGCGGTGATGATCAGCAGGATCATGCCGGTAATGCGCGCGGTCTGCAGAAAGCAGGCCTCGAGCAGCTCGCGGCTGAAACGGCCACTGCGCCAAATGATCAGCAGCGCCGCGACCACACCCAGTGCCGCCGACTCGGTGGCCGTCGCCACCCCCGAGTAGATGCTGCCCATGACGATGCCGAAAATCACCAGCGGCGGCAGCAGGTGACGCGATGCGGTCAGCTTCTGCTTAAGCGGCAGCGACACCTCTTCGCGCTGGCCCCGGTTCGACCAGAGAATGAAAACCATGAACAGTCCGCTCAGCAACAGACCCGGCAGCAGGCCGGCGACAAACAGCTGACCGATGGAGTTGTTGGTGATCGAGCCATACACCAGCAGGTTGACGCTCGGCGGAATCAGGATTCCAAGGGTGCCGCCGGCGGCGAGGCTGCCGAGCGCCTGGCGCATCGGATAGCCACGCGCTTCCAGCGGCGGCAGCGCCACGGTGCCGATGGTCGCGGCGGTCGCCACCGATGAGCCGGAGGTGGCCGAGAACAGTGCACAGCAGCCGATATTGGTATGCAGCAGCCCACCGGGCAGGCGTCCAAGCCAGACGCTTAGCGCCTGATACATGCGGTCGGCGATACCGCTGCGCAGCATCAGCTCACCCAGCAGCACAAACATCGGAATCGCGGTGAGAATATGCTCGTTCTGCACGCTCCAGACCACCGCGCCCGTGGACTGCACGAAGGGCCAGCCAAACGCCAGCAGCCCGGACAGCATACCGACCGCCACCAGGCTGACGGCAATCGGGACACCGAGCAATATCAGCCCGAGCATCATTGCGAAGCCGAAGAACACCATGGCAATGGTCATGCCGTCACCTCCGGGCCAGTCGGCGCGCCAGCGTCCGGCGTGGTCAGGCCGCGCTGGCGCAGGTCGTCCAGCTCCTCGCGCAGCTCGTCCTCCAGGCCACGGGGGCCGTAGTCACGATCGAAATCTTCGCGACGGCCGGCCCGCAACAGCCAGATACCGCGTAACAGGAGCGCCAGACTGGCCAGGGTGAACAGCACCAGGCCGGCGAACCAGGCCGACTGAGGGTAGATCAGCGGAGTCGCCCAGGGTGTCGGAGCTGTACTGCCGTAATCGAGCGTTTCCCGGACCTGAATCCAGGCCATGCCGCACAGTGAAAGCGCCAGTCCGGCCATCAGCAGCATCGAGACGAGATTCAGGGCTGTGCGCAGACTGCGGGGCAGCCGTCGGTGGATCAGGTCGATGCGTATGTGGCTGCGGTCGAGCAGTGCCAGCGTAAAGGCGATGGTCGAACCCAGTGCCAGAGCGTAGCCGCCCAGCTCATCGACTCCCTGCAACGAGGTACCAAAAAGCTTGCGCAGCAGGGTTTCCGCGGTAACGGCCAGCGCCAGCGTGATGAAGATGGCGCCAAACAGATTGGCGGCGATTCGTTCGGTCGCTTTCATATAATTCTCCCGACCGCCCGGCTTTGCGCCGGGCGGCATCAGGCTCAGATCAGAAACCCAGCTTTTCGCCCAGCGCGGCGCGCCACTGGCTGGAACATTCCGGGTTCGACTTGTCACAGATCTCGGCCCAGGTCGGATAGGAAATTTCCCGTACCGCATCGCGGACCATGGCGATATCCTGCTCGGTCACCGGCACCTCGGTCAGGTTGAAGCTTTTGTTGTAGTCGCAGGGCGACTCGCCGACGTTGCAGCGCTTGGCATCCTCGAACAACTCCTCCGAGTACTCCCAGATATCATCGGTCAGTTCGGCGAAGGCGGTCTCGAGGGTTTTCTGCTGCGTCACACTGAGCCGGTTCCAGGTATCGAGGTTGATGCCGTAGCCGTTGATGGCCATCTGGAATGCCAGCGGCAACACATGGGTCGTGACCTCGGGCCAGCCAGCGCTGTTGGCGGAGCTCGGGCCGGTAATGGCACAGTCCACGACGCCGAGCGCGAGGCTCTGATGCACCTCGCCGAAACTCAGCGGCACCGGGATTCCGCCGGCCGACTCGACGACCGCCGCCAGGTTCTGGTCGTATACCCGCACCTTGAGCCCCTTGATATCGGCCAGTTTTTCGATCGGCGCGTTACAGAACAGCACCTGCGGGCCGAACGGCCACACCCCCAGCAGCTTGGTGTTGAAGCGTTCCTGCAGGCGCGCATCCACCACCGAGCCGAAAGCGTCCACGGTTTCACGACCGGCCTCGTAGGTCGGGTTCATGCCGACGAGATCCAGACCAAGAATCGTCGGCTCGTCGCGGGAGACCTGGGAAAATCGCAGCGACACCACGTCGAACAGTCCGGATTTGAGCGTCCTCAGCTCCTCGACATCCTTGATACCCGTCGAGTCCAGCGGCTTGAAGTTCACCGCCAACGGCAGGCCTGTGCGCTCGGCAAGCGTCTCGAAAAAAGGCTTTTCCTTTTCCTGCATGATCAGTCCGGTTGCACTGGGCTGACCCAGAACCTTGAGTTCGATGGCTTCGTCCGCCTGGGCACCGGTGGCCATCAGTCCTGTAGCGAGCAGCGTGGTCAGGATCGTTTTTTTCATTCTCTTCCCCTCGTCTTCAGATCGTTGGACGGCCAGCGGCCGTTGCAGACAAAGGGAGCAAACGCCATGCCAATAATAAATTATTGAATTATGAATAATAAAAGACGCCCTACATCAAGCCATTGGAATTCAATAATTCAATATTCTGAATTCAACCATAAGGGAAATCGCACCAGCAGCGTGCATCCTCGCCCCGAATTGCGCCACAGCAGAGCAAGGAGTAGCATGCCTGCGTCGGCTCCCGGTTTCGGGACTGTTTTTCGCTAACCGGCAGGTAACAGCATGCACTGGCTCTATCTGATAATCGCGATCGTGGCGGAGGTCATCGGCACTTCCGCACTCAAATCCGCTGACGGCTTTACACGGCTTGGCCCTTCGGTGGTGGTCGTGGTGAGCTACGCGATCTCATTCGTGCTGCTGTCACTCGCCCTGCGCACCCTGCCGGTGGGCGTTGCCTACGCCATCTGGTCCGGTATCGGCGTGGTACTGGTGACGCTGATCGCCTGGGTGCTGTTCAAGCAACACCTGGATGCCGCCGGGATGCTCGGTATCGGCCTGATTATGGCCGGTGTGCTGGTGCTCAACCTCTTTTCCAAGACCTCGGTGCACTGAGGGCCAGCAAAGACTTCAACCTGTTGAGATATTTGATAAAGTTTCGAAGCAGTACCAGCCAGGACTGTTCGATGCTTGCGACCCACTCCCACCTCCGACTGCTGGCCCCACTGGCGGGCCTGTTGATTCTTGGCGGCTGCAGCAGCGCGCCGCCGCGCCAGCCCGACAACATCTGCTCGATTTTCGAAGAGAAGAAGAGCTGGTATGACGCCGCTCTGGATATGAACGAACGTTGGGGAACGCCCGTGTACGTTCCGATGGCGATCATCTATCAGGAGTCGGGCTTCCGCCACGACGCCCGACCGCCCATGCGCTGGTTCCTCGGTATCATTCCCTATGGCCGCGCCAGCTCCGCCTACGGCTACAGCCAGGCCAAGACCACGACCTGGACCGATTACGAGAATGAAACCGGTAACGGCTGGTCGTCACGCGAGGACTTCGCCGATGCCATCGACTTCGTCGGCTGGTATACCCACAAGACCCAGCGTACCAATGGCGTCTCGAAATGGGACGCCCGCAGCCAGTATCTGGCATACCACGAGGGCTGGGGCGGCTATCGCAATGGCAGCTATCGCCGCAAGGCCTGGCTGATGCGGGTTGCCGACAAGGTCGACCAGCGCTCACGACGCTATGCCGCGCAGTACAACCAATGCAAGGACGACCTCAAGCGCGGCGGCTGGTTTTTTTAAGTTTCATCGCGCTTTAGCGGGAAAAACGTAAATCGCAGGATGGGTTGCGCCGCGCCAACCTCGCTGAAAGCGTTGAACCCTGTGCCAATGCGGCTCCACCCATCCTACTTTTGGCCCCTGGATTCACGCTAATCTGCAAAGAACGTTTTTAACCGGCCGTTGGCATTTCTCTTCGTGACCAAGAAAGTCTACGGACAAACGGCTCCGTAGCCGGCACCCGCTAATGCTGTAGCGGTCAACTAATTCCGCACACCCTTCACCACCAGGCCCCGCATAAAACACCGCCCTCGACCGGGTACCCTGCCCACCATATCCGCCTACACCTCCCGACATCTGCAAAAATAGCATTAAAAACAACAATATATAATTTTGATATATCAAAATTTAGTTTTTATATTTCAAAATATGAATTTACATGATCTCATCACGCCCCACCCACCCGCGCTTTAAAAATAAAAATCCTTTAAATTCAGCAGGTTAAAAACAAACATCCAGATTTTAGAATCTTCGTCAATTATTTTTAAAAACCTATATAAAACAATAGCTTAAATACCACAAAAAGCGCATTGAAACTTGCGATATCTCAGTATAAATTTTATACTGATCATTACTGGTTAATTGATAAATCAAAAAGGAATTACAAAGATGCAGGAAAGAGAAATAAAACTTCTTTTCAAGGCGGGCGTGTTCGATTCCTGTCAGGCCATACCGGTCTCAATGGCCCGCGGCTGGACGCTGAAATTCGTAACCAAGGAAAACGAGGTGGTGACGCTGAACCTTCAGCGCAGCAAGGACGAACGTGAGTTCAAAAGCCTCGACGGCGCCGCAGCGGTCGCCCGGCGCATCGGTTTCGAGTGGCTCAATGTGCAGATTGGCGATCTGAAGTGGCGTGAAAAAATGTAGCCATTAACCCGGCGGGTCAAGGAACGGGGGCCGCTGAGTGTAACGAAGCGCACCGACATTGGTTCGAGAAGAATGAAATGTTGCCGCGGCGGTTTACCAGCGATACAGCGGCAATGGATACAGGACCCACTGCCGTTTTTGCAACATCCTCAGACCGCGCCGGCGGAGCGCAGCAGGTCCAGCAGCTCATCGGCTATGCGGGCGTAACCGGCCGCGTTGGGGTGGACCTGGTCGGACTTAAGCGAGGGATCCGACAGGGTGTCGGCGATGGCGTCGGGCAGATACACCAGGTCGTACTGCTCCGCCAGTTCTTGGTAGACATCAGCGGTGCTGACCAGCAACGAGGGTCTCGGCACCCCCAGCAGAACCAGCTGCGCCCGATGGTCCCGCGCCAGCTCGATCATCTGCACCAGTTGCCCGCGGACGCGCTCCTCAGGCTGGCCACGCAGCAGATTGTTGCCGCCGTGGCACAGCAACACCAGCGCCGGGGCTTCCCGTTCCAGCAGTTCACGCAGCCGCGGCACCCCGTCCTCGGCCAGCTCTCCCGGAACACCGGCATTGACCAGCTCCCAGCCGGTCGCCTGCGCCAGGCGCGCCGGATAGCTCTGATCCGATCCCGCGCCGGTGCCGAAGGTCAGGCTGTCGCCGAACGCCAGTACCTTGCTGCCCGGCGGCAGATAGTCGAGCTGCGGATCCCGGCCGCACCCGGCCAGAGCCAGGCATGCCGCCAGCACCAGAAACGCCTGTTTCAGCAGCCTCATACGCCAGCCGGCTCGATACGCCCCCTGGCCAGCTCGTCGCTGCTCGCTTCCCTGACTTCGACAATCTCGATCTCGAAATTCAGGCTCCGCCCGGCGTAAGGGTGATTACTGTCCACGGTGACGCCCTCATCGCTCACCTCGACGACCTGCGCCAGTTCCAGCTTCCCCTGGTCATCCTCGAGCTGGCAGTACTTGCCGATTTCCGCACCCCCGAGTGGCTCGAAGAAGGACGGCTCCAGGGTACGCACCTTGTCATCGTCGTACAGACCGTAGCCCAGTTGGGGCGGCACCTTTACCCGCAGCGTCTCGCCGGCTTCGTGCCCGTCCATGGCCTGCTCCAGCCCGGCAATGATGTTGGCCTTGCCGTGCAGGTAGGGCAGCGGCTCACCGCCATGGGTATCGTCGATCAGCTCGCCATCCTCGTCGAACAGCCGGTAATGGAAACTGACGACCCTGTTTGCTTCGACCTTCATCGGGAATTCCTCTGCAATTGCGCGGCAAGCCAGCGGCCAACCTGGTTGAGTTCGGGTACACAGACTTCATGGGCGATGGGATACTCCTGCCACTGTGGCGCCAGACCGAGACGCTGCAGCTCCGCGATTGCCCGCCGGCCAAGGGTGATGGGCACCACATCGTCGGCGCTGCCGTGACATACCAGCATCGGCAACCCGGCGTTGGACGGGTGCAGCTCCTGCGGCATGCGCGCGGCGCTCGCCAGGTAGGTCGACAGCGCCACCACGCCGCCGAGCGCGCTTGGGTAGCGCAGCGCCGTGTGATAGGCCACGGCACCGCCCTGGGAAAAGCCGAACAGGAAGATGCGCTCGGCCGGAATGCCGCGCTCCAGCTCCTGTTCGATCAGGGCACCGATCTGCTGCGCCGACTCATCGAGCGAGGCCTCGTCGATACGCCGCTCGATATTCATTTCCAGAATGTCGTACCAGGCCGGCATCGGCCAGCCGCCGTTTACCGTGACCGGGCGCACCGGCGCATTGGGGAACAAAAAACGCACCGGCAAGGACCCGGGCAGTTCCAGCAACGGCACCGCCGGCACGAAGTCGCTGCCGTCGGCGCCCAGGCCGTGCAGCCAGATGACGCTGGCGCAGGCATCGTCCGCAGGCTCGAGGGTTTGCAGTTCAAGCTTCATCGGGATCTCTCAGGGTTGCAGTCGCTCGATGGTCCAGTCGCCATTCTCGAGCCGGTAGCTGAAACGATCATGCAGCCGGCTTTCCCGCCCCTGCCAGAACTCGAAACGCAGCGGCTTGAGGCGATAACCGCCCCAAAGTTCCGGCTTCGGCACTTTGCCGTCCGCATGAAGCCGGCGCAGCTCCTCGACCCGGGCCTCGAGACTGGCGCGGCTGTCGATCACCGCGCTTTGACAGGACGCCGCGGCGCTGAGCCGGCTGCCGAGCGGTCGCTCGTTGAAGTAGGTATCGCCGAACTCGGCGGCGAGCGGCTCGACGGTACCGCCGATGCGCACCTGGCGTTCGAGCGCCGGCCAGTAGAACATGATTTCCGCACGCGGATTGGCCGCCAGTTCCTGCCCCTTACGGCTGCGATAATCGGTGTACCAGCAAAAGCCATCGACGTCGAAATGCTTCAGCAATACGATGCGCACCGAGGGCATGCCGTCGGCAGCGGCGGTTGCCAGCGTCATGGAGGTGGCATCATCCGGCATCGCTGCCCGCGCATCCTCGAGCCAGAGGCCGAACTGGGCCACCGGATCCGGCGCCAGATCGCTTCGGTTCAACGCCTTGGCCTGGTACTCGCGCCGCAGCGCCTTGTAATCACCCTTGTTGTCTGTCATCGCTTTCCTCTGTGTCCTCGACTCTGTGCCGCGGCCTATCGTACCGCGTAACCTGTCAACTGCGCGCAAGTTACAACAACTCAGCCCGAGTAGCGACGACACAGATCACGGATCGCCGCTTTGTAGCTGGCACCGAACAGGTACAGGTGGTTGAGCAGGTGCCAGAGATTGTAGAGCGGCGCCCGCTCCTC
Organism: Marinobacterium nitratireducens; assembly: GCF_014645375.1. Classification (GTDB taxonomy): domain Bacteria; phylum Pseudomonadota; class Gammaproteobacteria; order Pseudomonadales; family Balneatricaceae; genus Marinobacterium_A; species Marinobacterium_A nitratireducens. The sequence goes on along the minus strand of NZ_BMLT01000011.1, from coordinate 145,164 downwards.
CCAGCCCGGCTCCAGCGGGCGCCGGCCCCGGTAGGCGTCGTAGAACGCATCCCCGAAACCGCCAAACAGCCGGGTCATGGCCAGGTCCGCCTCGGGCCAGCCCCAGTACACCGCCGGGTCGATCAGCACCGGCTCGCCGCCCGGTCCCGCCAGGACATTGCCCGACCAGAGATCACCGTGCAGCAGCGCGGGCGCCTGCGCCGGCAGCCAGCGCTCCAGTCCCGCGGCCACCGACTCGATCGCCTGTACGTCCCTGAGGCTCAGCAGGCCGCTGTCGAAGCACAGCGCGGCCCCGTGCAGCAGGCGACGCTCGGCGAAGAACCGGTAGCCATCGGCCAGCTGCGCATTGGGCTGCCGGGTGCCGCCGCAGAAGGTGTCGATGCCATAGCCAAAGGCCGGCTTGCCCTGCGCGTGCAGCTGCGCCAATCCCTCGCCCAGGCGCTGCCAGAAGTCGTCGGCAGCGCCTGCGCTGTCTATATATTCCAGTAACAGACAGTCGCCATACTGGTAGAGCACGGTCGGCACACGCAGCCCGGAACAATGCCCCAGATCGAGCAGCCCGCGGGCTTCGGACGCCACTTTTTCCGCCTCGGATGCGCGATAGCGCTTGAGCAGCAGGCGGCTGCCATCGTGCAGCTCGAGCCGGGCCACTTCAGCAAAAGAACCGCCGCCAAGGCGGGCAATCCTTGCCACCGGCGGCCGGCGCTCGCGACGCAGCCATTCGCTTATGGGCTGCGGGACGGAATCTGGCATACTAGGGAACCTATGAATAAGTCCAAGTTGTCCTCTGCGGGGCCCATTGGGACTTATTCATAGGTCCCCCGGCCTCTGACGCTGAAAGAATCGTTGCTGCTGGATGCCACATCTCGTCCGAAGAGAGATGGAAGACGAGTGGTGTATTCAGTCTACACGACGGACTGACGATGCGGCAGGGCAAAGCATCGCCCGGTGCTCGAAGGATGGAGACGTTGTCGGCTGATTCGGAAATCGCTACGAATATGGACAAGATGATTGCCTGCCACGACTGCGACCTGTTGCTGGCCCGGCCTTCGGTGCCGGAGGGATACTTCGCGCACTGCCCTCGCTGCGGTTCGACGCTGATTTCGGCGCGTCGCAACAGCATCGAGCGGACCCTGGCACTGGCCATTGCAGGGCTGATCCTGTTCGTGCCGGCCAACCTCTACCCCCTGCTGAGCCTGGAGGCGCTGGGGCTGCGCCAGAGCGAAACCATTTTCAGCAGCGCCATGTCGCTCTACGCCGACGGACTCTGGCTGGTCTCGCTGCTGATCCTGCTGTTCGCCATTATCGTGCCGCTGACCAAGCTGCTGTTGCTTGGCTACGTCAGCGCCTCGCTGTGCGCCAGAAGGCTATGGCGCGGCACCGCCATGGCCATGCGCAGCTACCAGCACCTGGACGAATGGGGCATGCTCGAAGTCTATCTGCTGGGCATCGTCGTGTCGGTGGTCAAGCTCGTCGACGTGGCCAGCGTCGAACCGGGACTGGGCATCTACAGTCTGGTCGGGCTGATCCTGATCACGGTGCTCAGCTCGACCATGCTCGACCGCGACCTGTTCTGGCGCCGGATCGGGGAGCGCTATCCGAACCCGCTGCCGGACGCCAGCGGCGAGAAGCACCCGATCTGCTGCCACGACTGCAGGCTGCTGTGCCCGCCGCAGATGGAAGGCCAGCACTGCCCCCGCTGCCACGGCAGACTGCACGCCCGCACACCCCACTCCCTGACCTGGAGCTGGTCGCTGCTGCTGACCGGAGCCTTCCTGCTGATTCCCGCCAACCTGCTGCCGATCATGACGGTACGCACCCTGGGCCGGGGCGAGCCCAGCACCATTATCGACGGTATCGTCGAGCTGACGCACCACGGTCTGTTCTGGATCGCGTTGGTGGTGCTGGTGGCCAGTATCATCGTTCCGGTGGGCAAACTGGTGGGGATGCTGATCCTGCTGCTGACCGTGCAGCTGGGCTGGACCACCAATCTGCGCCAGAAGATGCTGATGTACCGCTTCGTCGAATGGGTCGGACGCTGGTCGATGCTGGATATCTTCGTCGTCGGCATCCTGGTGGCACTGGTGCAGCTGGGCAATCTGACGCATATCATCGGCAACCATGGCGCCACCGCGTTCGCCGCCGTCGTCATCAGCACCATGCTGGCGGCGCAGAAATTCGACACCCGGCTGATCTGGGATCGCCACCTGCGCCGCCCGGAGACCACTGCATGACCCGCTCAGCCCTGAACATTCCCGAGGTTCCAGCATGACCGAAGTAGCCGACGCCCAACCCGCCCAGGTCCGCAGGCACCGGGGCCCGTCGGCGGTCTGGATACTGCCGTTGCTGGCCGCCCTGATCGCCGGCTGGCTGGTGTACAAGAACTATCGCGAGGCCGGCATCGCCGTCGAGGTGGTGTTCGACTCGGCCGAGGGGCTGGAGGTCAACAAGACCAAGCTGCTGTACAAGGGCCTTCCGGGCGGCACGCTGACCGCGCTGCGTCTGAACGAGGACCTGCGCACCGTTACCGCCACCATCGAGGTGGCCCCCGAAGCCGAGCAGCTGCTGAGCGCCAGCACCGAATTCTGGCTGGTAAAGCCGCAGGTATCGCTGTCCGGCGTGCGCGGGCTGGAAACCCTGCTGTCCGGCTACTACATCGGCGTCCGTCCCGGCGAAGGCCCGCCGGCACGACATTTCCGCGCGCTGCGGGAACCGCCGCCGCCGGACAAGGACGACGAGGGGCTCTACGTCACCCTGTTCGCCGCCAGCGCCGAATCGATCAACCGCGGCTCCCGTATCTACTTCCGTCATATCGACGTCGGCGAAGTCGTCGACTACCGGCTGTCGGACACCGGTGGCGATATTCTCATCGACCTCTACATCGAGCCGCGCTATGCCCATCTGGTGAAAAAGAACAGCCGTTTCTGGAACGCCAGCGGCATTCAGGTCAAGGCCGACCTGCCGCAGGTGGACGTGCGTTTCGGCTCCCTCGCCTCGATCATCGCCGGTGGCATTCATTTCTATAACGCCCCCTTCGAATCCCCCCCCGCCGTCAGCGGCGACCAGTTCCGGCTCTACGCCGATTTCGAGGCCGCCGAAGACGGCATCGAGGTGGCACTGACCTTTCCCGGCACCGCCGCCCTGTCCGAGGGCACCGACGTCATCAGCCGCGGTATCCGCATCGGACGGGTGCGCGATCTCCGGCTCAGCGACGACTACAGCGAGTTGAGAGCCAAGCTGCTGATCGACCCGCGGGCACGCGACCTGCTGCGTGCCGGCAGCCGCTTCTGGCTCGAAAAGCCGGAGCTGACCCTCGACGGTCTCGGTGACTGGCGCACCCTGGTCAAAGGCAGCCATATAGAACTCGAGCCGGGTACGGGCCAGGAGCAGTTCCGTTTCGAGGCGCTGGAGATGGCCCCGGCCAGACCGCCGGTTTACAGCGGCCTACCGATCGATCTGGTAACCGAACGGCTCGGCTCGGTTTCCCGCGGCTCGCCCATTCTCTACCGCCAGTTGCCGGTCGGCCAGGTCACGGGGTACGAACTGATCGACAAGGGCGAACGGGTGCTGATCCACGCGGTGATCGACGAACAGTACCGCGGGCTGGTGGCCAGCCACAGCCGCTTCTGGAACAGCAGCGGCATCCGCTTCGCCGCCAGCCTCGAAGGCGTCGAAGTCGACAGCGAGTCGCTGCGTTCGCTGGTGGCCGGCGGCATCAGCTTCTTCACCCCGGATATCCGCGATCCCAGACCCGCCGCCCCGGACCAGCGCTTCGAACTGCACGACGACTTCGGCGACGCTTCGCAGCAGGGTCGCCTGCTGTACGCCGAACGCGCCGACAAGAAAGTGGTGCGCCTGCACGCCGACACCCTGGGCTCGCTCGGCGTCGGCTCGCCGGTACTGTACAAGCAGCTGCCGGTCGGCACGGTGAACAACTACCGCCTGGCCGAAGACGGCGACGGCATCGACATCGAACTGCTGATCGACAAGCCGTACCGCCACCTGGTGACCAGTACATCCCGTTTCTGGAATGCCAGCGGCGTTTCGCTGCAGTTCCACCCGCAGCAGGGGCTGAAACTGAACACCGGGTCGCTGTCGTCGCTGGTGGCCGGAGGCGTGGCCTTCGAAACACCGGCCGGCGGCGAAACGGTGCCGGTTTCGCACCGTTTTACGCTCTACGCCGACCGCACCACCAGCATCGAACAGGGTCTGGAGATTCGCATTCTGTTTCCGCCCGACCAGGAACTGGAGGCCGGCGCGCCGATTCGCTATCGCGGCGTAACGGTCGGGCGCATCGAAGACGTGCGCCTGTACGACGCCAAGGGCACCCTCGACGCCCGGGCGGTGCTGTTTCGCGAAGGCCACTTTCTCGCCCGCAAGGGCAGCTGGTTCTGGATTACCCGCCCCGAGGTCCGGCTGTCCGAAATCAGGCATCCGGCCAACCTGATCTTCGGCAACTACGTCGAGGTCAGCCCCGGTCCGGATAACGCCGAGCCCAGCCGCTATTTCATCGCCGCCAGCGACGCGCCCCAGGACTATTACGGCAATGGCCTGAACCTGGTGCTCAGCAGCCGCCAGCTGGGTTCACTGGAAAAGGGCAGCCGGGTTTTCTACCGCCAGGTACCGGTCGGTGAGGTTACGGGGTTCCGGCTTTCCGGGGACGGCCAGACGGTCGAAGTCTTTGCGCACATCCGCGCCGAGCACGCACACCTGGTGCGCAGCGGCAGCCAGTTCTGGAACATCAGCGGTTTCCAGGCCGACTTCAGTCTGTTCAAGGGCCTGAAACTGGACGGCGCCACCCTGGAATCCCTGGTCGGCGGCGGCATCGCCTTTCGGTCGCCGCCGGAAGGCGGGCGGGTCGCCAACGGCAGTCATTTCGAGCTGCACGAACGCGAGCCGGAGGCCGCAGCGCAAACCGCACGCGAGGACGAACCGGCAACCTGAGGGAGTCGCCCGGTACAGGGCGGGAAGCATGACATGAAGTATCTGATGCTGCTGCTGACGTTATGGCTCGCCGGCTGCGCCCCGCAGCAGGAAGCGCGCCCGTTCGCCCTGCGCAACCTGGCCAAGTCGGATATCGACATGGTCACCGACGCCCACATTGCCGAGGCCAATCGTCTGTGCCGCGAGCTGACACTAAAGCTCTACCGCCGCAACCCGCGCGAACTCGCCAAGGCGCCCCCCGGCACCACCGTCGGTCAGCGCCTTTACCAGTTGTTCGAATTTCCGCGTCAGACCCGCTTCGCCGAGCTGGACAACCGCTATGGCGTGCACGCGGTACCGCTGGCCTTCGATCCGGCATTCGGAGGCGACCGGGTCTTCGCGCTGATGGTGGGCATCACCGGCATGCTGCACGCCTCCTACAACGGCCAGGACGAGTTCTACCTTCTCGACGACATCGATCAGCAAAAGCTCTACAACAGCGCCCGCAACCTCGAGCGCATCGCCTGGCAGCTGAACCACAGTTTCAACGACAACGGCGAGCCCTTTATCTACAGCAACGGCATCGGGGAAACCGGGGCACAGAACCTCAGTTTCGCGCGCACCTTCGGCAAGCTGATCTCGCTGCAGGACATGATGGCGCGCATTATCGCCGATACCCAGAATCGCACCATCAACCGGGTGATTCAGGGGGCCGCATCGACGGTGCTGCTGCCGATTTAGTGTTGAGCGGTCAGACGTCTGGCATCATCTGTTTTCCACACTCGGGTATCGGCCGGTTGACGCGAATATCGGCGATCTTGTGGTTGTCGTTGAGGCGCAGGATCACGTCGGCGCGCGGGGGCATATCCGCCAGCATGGCGCGGGTCAGACGCTCGTAATGCTGAATGAAGCGGTGAATTTCGCCTTGTCCCATGATGCGCAGATGGTCGGTCGGTTCACCGGCGTCGTAGAGGTGCTGCATGCGCTCCGCGAGCTTCAGTTCCTGCAGCGTACGCCACTGGTAAACAGCGTCCATGCTCGGCACCTGCAGCATGATCTGGACGTCGACCTGGTCGAACAGCGACCGGTAGGGCCCCGCCAGCTGAGCATTGACATAGCGCCGCCAGGCACCGTCAGGATCCTCGTCCCGCTCCAGGGCATTGACCGGCTCGCGCAGTTCCGACTCAGCCTGGGGACGGGCGCCGACGCACCATCCCTCCAGCACCACCAGATCGGCAACGCCGCTCCACTCCTGCCACACGGAGGGCGGACAGCGGTCGTCGACGGACTTGTCGAACACCGGAATGCGCAGACAGTCACCCTCGCCTCCCTTGAGCGCTCGCAGCAGCTGGGCCCCCAGCTCGATATCGTGGGTGCCGGGAACCCCGCGGGTGATCAGCAGCGGATGAACCTCGCGCGCCAGGCGTTCGCGCTCGGCCCGGGTCTTGTACAGGTCATCGATGGAAATGCCGGCCACGCGCAGTCCGAAGCCGTCCCCCAGGGTCAACTCCAGCAAATTGAACAGCGTCGCCTTGCCGGCCCCCTGGGCACCGTTGACCCCAACCACCAGCGGAGCGCCAAGGCGGCGCTGATGACAGACCAGCCAGGCGGCCAGCGGCACGTAGATCGCTTCGAACATTTCCACCAGGCCGATATCGACGCGCAGCGTTTCCAGGGTGGAGGCAAAGGCCCGTTCGAGAGCCCGGACCGCATCACGCCGTTCGTCGTCGCCCAGGCAAAGCTGGTTCTCTGGCCAGCGCGTCAGCAGACTCATCGCTAGTGTACTGTTTCACCCTTAAAGGCACTTATAGCGAGTCGCCAAGGGGCTGGCCGCAAGGCGCATTTTTGAAGGCATAGTGGGCCTACGTCGAGAAAATGCAACACCGCGGACGGCCCCTTGGCGGCTCGCCCGCAGGGAGCTCGCCAATTCGCGCCCAACTACGTTGCCGTTCTTGGCAAGAGCCCCACTATTCCCAGCGAACGGCGCCTTGCTGGACACGAATTGGCGGGCTCTATAAGTATCTATTAGGGTGAAACAGTACACTAGAGATGACCCTGGCTGCGCAGCCAGTTCTGAATGGCGTCGATCTGGTCGCTCTCCATCAGCGACGGCGCATGCTCGATGCCGGGCAGACTCAGCAGCTCCAGGTCCGGGGTTTCCCGCCGCATGCGCTCGACCGTCTCGGCCTGAAGCACATCCGAGGCTTCGCCCCAGATCAGCATGCGCGGACAACGAATCCGCTGCCACAGACTCCAGAGGTCGACATCGGCGTCGCTGCTCTGCCGCAGCGCTTCGGCGATGCCCGGGTCGTAGTGCTGCGTCAGGCTGCCATCAGGCTGCTCGCGGGTGCCGGCCTGCGCCAGCCGGCGCCACTGCTTGTCGCTGAGGTTGCGCAGCGCCGGATAGGTCTGTCTGAGCCAGGCCTCGGCCAGATCCAGATCGGTAAAGCGCTTTTCGCCCAGATACCCCTGAATGCGCTGCAATGCGGCGCGATCGACGAAGGGGCCTATGTCGTTCAGTACCAGAGAGCGGATGGGAGTGTTCGGCAACGCCGCCAGACAGATGCCGATCAGCCCTCCCATCGAGGTGCCGATCCAGTCCACCTTGTCGACCTGCAGCCGCGCCAGCAGCACCGTCATATCGTTGAGATACTGAGTGATCTGGTAACCGCCTGGGTCCGGCAGCCAGTCACTGTCGCCGCGACCGACCACATCGGGACAGACGACACGGTAGTTGCGCGACAGTGCGCGCGCCAGGTCGTCGAAATCGCGACTGTTGCGCGCCAGCCCGTGTACGCACACCAGTACCCGGTCGTTGTCGGCGCTGCCCCACTCGACATAGTGCAGCCGGTGGAAGCCCTGCGAATTGAGGGCACTCAGGGTTTCGCTACGCATCGACGATGGTTCTCCTTGGCTGCGACTGTTGCTCCGCCTGCTCAGTGGTGCGCCTGCAGACGGGATTCGACGAAACGGCTGAGCATATCCTGGCAGTCGCTGGCCAGGCTGAGGATTTTCATGCCCATCTGGTACCGGCTCTGGGCCAGCCGCCGGGTATGGATCAGGCGACAGTGGCAGTGCACCGGCCCCTCTTCCAGGCCAAAGTGAAGATTGACTTCCACCGGCACGCCGGACTCCGGGTGCCGAACCGCATTCAGAAGGCTTTCGAGCTGCTCGCTGCCCTCGATCAGCGCGCCGCCGACGCTCAGATTGACCAGCCTCACGTCCAGGCTGTCACTGCCATAGGGCTCAAGCTCCGCCGGCATATCCACCCCAACCCGCGGATGCAGGCGCATTTCCCGCTTCATCCCGATTCTCCTTTTTTTGTTTCAAACGTTTAGCCGAAGATGACGCAGTGCACAACCCCAAGCGCCCGTGTACTGCTCGCCGATATCGCTTTGCAGGCGCTGGCGCAGCACCCCGGTCACGACCTGCTGAGCGGGTGCCGGATCCCGGGAGCACTGAAAACTCGGTACCGTCCACTATTATCTAAAGAGACAGTGTCATTCACCCTTGGCGGCGAGGAGCCTCGCGTTATGAGCCAGTATCGAATCGAACAGGACAGCATGGGCGAACTGCGTGTACCCGCCGACGCCCTCTACGGTGCCCAAACCCAGCGCGCCATCGAAAACTTCCCCATCAGCGGGCTGCGCATGCCTGCGCCGTTCATACGTGCCCTGGCGCTGATCAAGGCCGCCGCGGCCGAGTGCAACGCCGAGCTCGGGCTGCTGGCACAGGATGTCGCCGGCGCCATCAGCCAGGCCGCCCGCGGCATCGCCGCCGGCGAGCACGCAGACCAGTTCCCGGTCGACGTTTTCCAGACCGGCTCAGGTACCAGCTCCAACATGAACGCCAACGAGGTGATCGCCAGCCTCGCCTCGGCGCTGTGCGGGCAGACGGTCAATCCCAACGATCACGTCAATATGGGGCAAAGCTCCAACGACGTCATCCCCAGCGCGCTTCATCTCAGTGCCGCCATGGTGCTCGACGATGCCCTGCTGCCGGCGCTGCATCACCTGCAGGTCACCATCGACAGCCGTGCAGAGAGCCTCGACGGACTGGTGAAAACCGGACGCACCCACCTGATGGACGCCATGCCGGTACGGATGTCGCAGACACTGTCAGGCTGGTCTGGCCAGATCCAGCTGGCGATGCGCCGCCTCGAGGACAGTCGCGACCGCCTGCACCGTCTTGCCCAGGGCGGCACCGCGGTCGGCACCGGCATCAACGCCCACCCGGAGTTTTCCGCCCGCATGGCGCAGAAGCTAAGCGAGCTGACCGGCCTGATGCTGCTGCCCGCCGCCAATCCGTTCACCGCCCTCGCCAGCCAGGATACCGCGGTGGAACTGTCCGGACAGCTCAAGGCCTGCGCCTGCGCACTGATGAAGATCGCCAACGATCTGCGCTGGATGAATTCCGGTCCTCTGGCAGGCCTTGGCGAGATCGAGCTGCAGGCGCTGCAGCCCGGCTCGTCGATCATGCCCGGCAAGGTCAACCCGGTGATCCCGGAAGCGGTGATGATGGCCGGCGCCCAGGTCATCGGCAACGACGCCGCCATCACCACCGGCGGCCAGCACGGCAACTTCGAGCTGAACGTGATGCTGCCGATGATCGCCCACAACCTGCTGCAGAGCGAGTCGCTGCTGGCCACCTGCGCACGACAGCTGGCCGACAAGGCAATCCAGACCTTCCGGGTCAACGAGGACCGGCTCAACGACGCCCTGGCGCGCAATCCGATCCTGGTCACGGCGCTGAACCCGATCATCGGTTACCAGAAGGCCGCGGCTATCGCCAAACGCGCCTACGCCGAAGGCCGGCCGGTGCTCGACATCGCCGCCGAGGACACCGACCTGAGCCGCGACGAACTGAGCCGCCTGCTCGACCCGGCCAGGCTCACCGAAGGCGGGATTCAGGAGTAGAGGGGTTAATCGCAGGGGCCGGATTCGCTATAATCCTGTACCTTTTTTGCATCTGGCCTAACCCTGGGACACTTCTGACGATGAATCGGGATCTTGCAAAGCTCCAGCCCTACCCGTTCGAAAAACTCGCGGCCCTGAAGGCCGAGGTGACGCCGCCGGCCGACAAGGCGCATATCGCGCTGTCGATCGGTGAGCCGAAACATCCGTCGCCGGCGTTCGTCGCCCAGGTGCTGGCAGACAACCTGGGCAGTCTGGCCAACTACCCGACCACCGCCGGCATGCCGGAACTGCGCCAGGCGATCGCCGACTGGTGCGAGCGCCGTTTTTCGCTCAGGGCCGGCAGTCTCGATATCGGCCGCAATGTGCTGCCGGTCAACGGCACCCGCGAAGCCATCTTCGCCTTCACCCAGGCCGCGGTCGACCGCCGTGACGATGCCCTGGTGGTCTCGCCGAACCCCTTCTACCAGATCTACGAGGGCGCGGCCTACCTCGCCGGCGCGAAGCCCTGGTTCCTGGCCTGCGACGCCGAAAATGGCTTCATTCCGGACTTCGATGCGGTGCCGGCCGATATCTGGCGCCGCTGCCAGCTGTTGTTCCTGTGCTCGCCCGGCAACCCCACCGGGGCGGTGGTGGGACGGGACATGCTGAAAAAACTGATCGCGCTGTCCGACGAATACGACTTCATCATCGCCTCCGACGAGTGCTACTCGGAGCTGTATTTCGACGAGGCCCAAGCACCGGTCGGTCTGCTGCAGGTCTGCGCGGAACTCGGCCGCGACGACTACCGCAACTGCGTGGTGTTCCATAGCCTGTCCAAACGCTCCAACCTACCGGGGCTGCGCTCGGGCTTCATCGCCGGCGACGCCGAGCTGCTGGTACCCTTCCTCAGCTACCGCACCTACCACGGCAGCTCGATGCCGATCCAGCACCAACTGGCCTCGATCGCCGCCTGGAACGACGAGACCCACGTACTGGAAAACCGCGACAAGTACCGCGAGAAATTCGCCCGCGTGCTGGAAATTCTGTCGCCGGTCATGGACGTCAAACTGCCGGATGCCAGCTTTTACCTCTGGGCGCCGACGCCGATCGATGACGACCGGTTCGCCCAGGGCCTGTTCGAACAGCAGAACGTCACCGTACTGCCCGGGCGTTATATCTCCCGCGAGGTCGACGGCCAGGTACCCGGCGCCGGCTTCGTGCGCATGGCGCTGGTCGCCACTGTCGAGGAGTGCGTCGAGGCGGCAGAGCGCATTCGCGCCTACGTCGAGTCGCTCTGAGAGAACTGCAAACGTAGGAGCCCGCTCCGCGGGCGAACAGAGGCCCCGAACGGTTTCGCCCACAGAGTGGGCTCCTACAGCTTTGAAAAAGACAAACGGACAAGCGGATGATCTGCGTTTACGGCATCAAGAACTGCGACACCATCAAGAAAGCCAGAAAGTGGCTGGACGAGAACGGTATCGAGTACCGCTTTCACGACTACCGCGTCGACGGCCTTAAGCGCGACCAGCTCGAAGCCTGGGTCCGGGAACTCGGCTGGGAGGCGCTGCTGAACAAGCGCGGCACCACCTGGCGGGCCCAGCCCGACGAGGTCAAGAACAGCACCGATGAAGCCGGCGCCATCGCCCTGATGCTCGAGCATCCGGCGATGATCAAGCGCCCGCTGCTGGATACCGGCGACGCCCGCCACCTCGGCTTCAAGGCCGAAACCTGGGCCGAGCTTCTCGGCAACTGAACACCTGAAATTACGGAGACCTGGAACATGACCAACTTTGCATTCGGCCTCGGCGTAGGCACCAAATCCGCAGCCGGCGACTGGCTCGAAGTCTACTTCAACGCCCCGCTGCTGAACGCGCCGCAAGCGCTGATCAAGGCGGTCGGCGACGCTCTGGATTATCAGGGCGGCAACCAGACCATCGAGATCGAAGAATCCCAGCTCAAGGCGCTGGAAGCGGCTTTCCTGTCGGTCGGTGCCGAAGACCAGGCCGAGATCGTCGAAGTGCTGGAAGGCACCCGTCAGCCGCTGGTTGTCTGCATTCTGGAGAGCGACGCCGAGCCGCAGACCACCGCCGACGTCTACCTGAAGCTCTCGCTGCTGTCGCACCGTCTGGTCAAGCCGCACGGTATCAATCTGACCGGCATGTTCGGCAAGCTGCCGAACGTGGCCTGGACCAGCGAAGGCGCCGTGGCCCTCGACGAACTGCCGAAGCGTCAGCTGGCCGCCCGCGCCCAGGGTCGCGTACTGGACGTTCACTCGGTCGACAAGTTCCCGAAAATGACCAACTACGTGGTCCCGGCCGGCATCCGCGTCGGTGACGCCGCCCGCATCCGCCTCGGCGCCCACGTCGGCGAGGGCACTACCGTAATGCACGAAGGCTTCATCAACTTCAACGCCGGCACCCTTGGCGTGAGCATGGTCGAAGGCCGCATCTCCGCGGGCGTTGTCGTCGGCAACGGCTCCGACCTCGGCGGCGGCTGCTCCACCATGGGCACCCTGTCCGGCGGCAACAACGTCGTCATCTCCGTGGGCGAAAACTGCCTGCTCGGCGCCAACGCCGGCCTCGGCCTGCCGCTGGGCGACCGCTGCACCATCGAGGCGGGTCTCTACGTCACCGGCAGCTCCAAGGTCACCCTGCTCGACGACCAGAACAACGAAGTCGGCGTGATCAAGGCCGGCGAACTGGCCGGCAAGCCGGACCTGCTGTTCCGTCGCAACAGCCAGACCGGTCGCATCGAGGTCAAAACCAACAAGAGTGCCATCGAACTGAACGCCGAGCTGCACAAGCACAACTAAGGCCGTACGTTCCGGGCCCGCGCGCACCCCGCCCGCGGGCCTTTCCGCCCCCATCCGCCACGAGCCTCCGACACGACCATGACCCAACTCTCCCCCACCGTCGAACTCGCCGCCGAGCTGATCAGCCGCCGCTCCGTCACTCCGGAAGACGCCGGCTGCCAGGAACTGATGATCGCGCGCCTCGAGGCCATCGGTTTCAAGATCGAGCGTCTGCCCTTCGAGGACACCCTCAACTTCTGGGCCCGCCGCGGCGACGCCGGTCCCGTGCTTTGCTTCGCCGGCCACACCGACGTGGTGCCGACCGGCCCCGAGGAGCAGTGGGAATTCCCGCCGTTCGAGCCGGAACTGAGCAAGGGCATGCTGTGCGGCCGCGGCGCGGCGGACATGAAGGGCAGCCTGGCCGCGTTCATCGTTGCCATCGAGCGCTTTGTCGCCAACCACCCGGATCACGGCGGCTCGCTGGCGCTGCTGATCACCAGCGACGAGGAAGGCCCCTTCATCAACGGTACCACCCGGGTCATCGACCACCTCGAAGCCCGCGGCGAAAAGATTACCTGGTGCCTGGTCGGCGAACCGTCCAGCACCGACAAGGTCGGTGACGTCATCAAGAACGGCCGCCGGGGCTCCCTCAGCGGCACCCTGCGGGTGCGCGGCATCCAGGGACACGTCGCCTATCCGCATCTGGTGCGCAACCCGATCCACGAAGCGGCGCCTGCGCTGGCGGAACTGTCCGCCGAGGTGTGGGACCAGGGCAATGAATTCTTCCCGCCCACCAGCTTCCAGATTTCCAATATCAACGGTGGCACCGGCGCCACCAACGTGGTCCCGGGCCACGTCGATATCGCCTTCAACTTCCGTTTCTCGACCGAGGTCACCGCCGACAACCTCAAGGAACGGGTGCGCGATATCCTCAACAAGCATGGCCTGGACTGGGACATCGACTGGGTACTCTCCGGCAACCCCTTCCTGACCGCCGCCGGCGAGCTGGTCGAGGCCAGTCAGGAGGCGATCCGCGCCATCACCGGCATCGAAACCGAACTGTCGACCTCCGGCGGCACCTCGGACGGCCGCTTCATAGCCCCGACCGGCGCCCAGGTGGTGGAACTCGGTCCGTGCAACGCCACCATTCACAAGGTCAACGAAAGGGTCAGTATGCGCGATCTGGATACCCTTTCGGATCTGTACGAAAACATCATCGCCCGCCTGCTGCTGCAATGACCGAACTCCTCTGCCCCGTCTGCCGGCTGCCGCTCACGCAGCACGAACGGCAACTGCGCTGCGAGCAGGGCCACAGCTTCGACCAGGCGCGGCAGGGCTACTGGAACCTGCTGCTGGTGCAGCGCAAGCGTTCCCGCGATCCCGGCGACAACGCCGCCATGGTGCAGGCCCGGCGCGACTTTCTCGACCGGGGGCACTACGCCCCCCTGTCGGACCGCATCAACGACCTGGTCGGCCAGGCCCTGACGCCCGGCAAGCGCTCCCGGATACTGGACCTTGGCTGCGGCGAAGGCTATTACAGCGCCCGCCTCGCGCAGGCTCTGCACGCAGCCGGCGTGGCGACGGACTTTATCGGCCTCGATATTTCCAAGCATGCGGTGCGTGCCGCCTGCCAGCGCAGCCGCGCCATCCGCTGGCTGGTCGCCTCCGGTGCCGACCTGCCGGTCGCGGAAGGCTCGCTGGACGCCGTGACGCTGCTCTTCAGCCGCCTGATGCCGGAGCCGCTGGCCCGGGCGATCAGGCCCGGAGGCCTGCTGCTGCTTGCCTGGCCCGGCGACGATCACCTGATCGAACTGCGGCGGCTGATCTACCGCGAAGTTCGCCCCTCGGGCTTCGACCCGCTGCCGCAACTCGAAGGTGACTTCCAATTGCGCAGCCGAGAGCGGGTCAGCTATCCGTTCAGGCTCGAGGACAGCGAAAGCATCCGCACACTGCTCGGGATGACCCCGCACAGCCAGCGCATGCCCAGGGAGGCGCGCGAGGCACTCGAAGCACGCTCCGACCTCGGGCTGACCTTCGACGTCAACCTGGCATTGCTCGAGCGGCGGTGAAGCGCCCGGACCTCAAACGCTGGCTGCTGCGCCGCGCCGACAGTCCGCGCCAGAATCTCAACCTGCTGCTTGGCGGCTTCACCCTGTTCTCGGCCGGCGCCGCCGTACTGCTGCTGGCCGAGTATCTGATTGGCGACAGCTGGCAGCGCGAACTGCTGGCCCTCGGCGGCTTGATACTGGCCGGCGCCGGCAGCATACTGGCAGCCGTCGGCTATCTTTGCCTGAGCCTGTTGCGACTCTTCCGATTTTTCAATGACGACCGCCACCATGACTGATCAGCGCCATCCCGATATCGAGATCTACGTCAAGAACTGCACGCTGGAACAGCTGGAACTATGGCTCAAAGAGCGGTGCTCGGCGCTGGAAAAGCGCTTTTCCCAGGGACTCATCCATGAGTATCACAGCGTCATCGACGATACTCCGGTACCGGTGATGATCCACGAAAAAGTGGTCGGCAAAGCCTGGACCAGTGTCTGGTTCAAATCAGACAGGTCACCCTGGAGACGGGACCTCGACTGCGCGCTGGAGGCATCCCGAACGCTCGATACCCAGATACGCTGCATCGTCGGCGGCTGGAGCAACGGCCAGGATCCGGACGAATGGTGGCGCGTGGAAAACGGACAGCAGGAAAAGATTCAGTGGCGAACCGAAAGCTAAACCTTCGCACCAGCGCTGCCGGGCAAGGCGGTGTTTTGATGCGCTCGCTCAGAATAGTCGCGCTTGGCGCCGCACTCGGCATGTCTGGCTGCAGCAGCCTGTCGCTGCCGTTCTTCACTCCCGAGCCGGATCCACAGCGGGCCGAGGCGGAATACAGGACCGGCATCAACTTCACCCAGGGTATCGGCGTCGAGCAGGATTACGCCCAGGGCGTGCGCCACTTCAAGCGCGCCGCGCGCTTCGGCTCCCAGGACGCCGCCTACATGACCGGCCTGGCCTACGTCACCGGACGCGGCGTCAGCGGCGACTTCGCCACTGCCGCGGACTGGCTGGAACCCGCGGCTGAGGCCGGCCATCCCAATGCCGCCTTCCTGCTGGGCAAACTGTACCTGAGCGGGCTCGGCGTCGAGAAGGACAAGGACTGGGGGGTGTACTGGCTCGGGCGCGCCGCCGAAGGTGGCGTGACGCAGGCGATGCTGGAGCTGGCGGTCTGCTACCACGCCGGTATCGGGCTACCCGCCGACCCGGGCATGGCCTGGCTCTGGGCGGATCGGGCTGCTGATACGGGCACCGACAAGGCCGCCAAGGCCAGCAGCCAGCTACTGGGCAAGAGCAGTGCCTCGCAGCGACGCCAGGCGATCAATCGAGTCCAGAGCGCCGCTTCGGCCGACAGCAGCCTGGCCACCGTCACCTACCTGCAACAGAAGCTTGCACAACTGGGGTACGAACCGGGCCTCGTCGACGGCCTCTGGGGACCCAGAACCCGTGAAGCGCTCGAGGCCTTCCGCCTCGCCGAGTCACTGCCAGGCGGCAGTGTCCCACACTTGCGGGATCTCGAACGTCTGCGGGACCGCACGACAGACTGAACGAAGCTGATGGGTTACGCCGCGCGTAGCACGCTGCAGGCCGGCGGCCCGGCACCATGCGACTGCACCCATCCCGGGCTCTGCTTGCTGCACTCCAATGGGGGATATCAGGCCTCGGCACTCAGTAGGCTTCGGGCTGTATCCCCAGCAGGGCATTGAGCTCGGCCACTACCTCGTCGTTGAGCTCCTTGTTGGCCGCCGCAACAAGCGACTCCGCCTCGATACGCGCCGCGGTCTCGACCGCCCGCTCCAACCGCCGCTGCCTGCGCTCCAGTCGCTCGATCTGCTCTGCAATCTGAGGATCCGCATCCGGCAGTGCCGCCTGTTCGTAGAGATCGTCGAGCCGGCGCTCCAACCGCTCCAGTCTCTCGCTCAGCTCGCGGCCCTCGAGCACCGCCTCCTCGTATTGCGCGATCAGCCCGACCCTCGAGCCGGGCGCCGCATGCAGGCGGGCATTGGCGGATGCATGGGCGGCGTTGAGACTGCCCAATGCACTTGCGACCGCCCGCCGATCGTTACCCAGCGACCGACCGCCTACCCGGCTCTTGTCGTGGCCCCGGGCCAGCCCGCGGCTGTGCGACTTTTCGCCCGCACGGGAAGCACCCGCTTCGGCGCCCTTCGCATCATGACTTGCGCCCTGGCCGCCGGCGTGACCACCCTGGTTACCGCCGCCATGATCGCCGCCACGGCCCCCGCCATGACCGCCACCGTTACCATTGCCACCGCCCTTGCCATTGCCGCCGCCATTACCATCACCGTTGCCGTTCTTGGCCAGTACCGAACCACCGGTATCCAGCCCGGTAACACTGTCGATTACGGGCGGTGCTGCGAGCAGGACCGCCGCAAGCGCAGCAGCCCCCAAACCCCAACGCTTCTCGAACGCTTTCATCACTTGGCTCCGGATCACATCAGTAGTTGAATTGAAGCAATTTTGCGCAGCAGTAGCCAGTGTCTAAAAACAGCGTCACCTGGCCGAAACAGAGCCTCACAGGGTTTCACCCGGCAGCCGCCCTCCCGGACCGGACCGCCGGCTCAGTTCCTGCGCTTCCACTGCTGCAGTATCACGCCGCCGACGATCAGCAGCAGTCCGATGTAGACCGTCGGATGGATCGACTCGCCGAGAATCTGACTGATAAAAATCAGCGACAGAAAGGGTGACAGAAAGATCAGGTTGCTGACCCGGCTGGCATGGACCGCGGTCTTGAGGGCGCCGAGCCAGAGCATGAAGGTCACGCCCATCTCGAAAAATCCGACGTAAACGGCCGCCGTCACCCCGTTCCAGTCCTGCGGAAAGCCGTCGCTCAACCAGGCGGCGGCGAGTACCCAGGGCAGACCGGTGAGGAAGCACAGCAGCAGCCCCACCACCGGTGACTCCTGGCTGCGGGCATTGAGAATCCAGTACAACGCCCAGATGATCGTACTGCCGAGCGCCAGCGCCACCCCCAGCGGGCTGTCGAACTGCAGTCCCAGCACATCGCCGCGGGTGGCGATGACCAGCACGCCACCGTAACCCATCGCCATGGCGACGAAGTCGCGCCCGTGCAGGCGCTGCCCCAGCAGCGGCACCGCCAGCAGCGACAGCGTCAGCGCCCAGGTGTAGTTGAGCGGCTGCGCCTGCTGCGCCGGCAACAGATCATAGGCCTTGAACAGTATGAAGTAATAGAAGAACGGATTGAGGAATCCGAGACCGATATAGCGCCAGCGACCGTTACGCCAGGCCTCGCCGACATCGCCCCAGGCCCGCTGCCAACTGACCGCCAGCGCCAGCACCAGCGTCGAGACAACGGAGGCGATGGCCAGCAGCTGCAGCGGCGTCAGGTATGCCAGCGCCAGCTTGAAGGCCGTCGCTACCGTCGACCAGAGCAACACCGCAGCGAGCCCGAGAACCAGCGCCCGTCCCTGAGATTTTTCCGTCATGACACCCTCTTCGGATTCGCGAAGCCTGAAAGAGCGCCGAGTCTAACCGGCCGCGCTGGCAAAGAAAATGGCGGACTGTCAGGCCGACAACTGCAGGCGGGAGGCCTCGATTCGATCCAGCATAAGCCGCCCGCTCGACATCAGTGCGACCTGCTCGAAGCGGTCGAGCGCGCGCTGCGTCTGCCGGGGAATGCTGGCGGCAACATCGAGATAGCTGCACAGCAGCGCAAACTCGCCCGGCTGCGACTGGCGCAGCGAACGGTTCAGCCGCTCGGTAAAGGCTTCGGTGTAGAAACTGCGGGGGTCCGGATAGCGGGGCTCGGGCGCCGGTTCGACAGCACCCTGTGCAGGGGGTGGTTGCGCCGGAGTATACTGCTGCTGATTGACCGATATCAGACTCAGCAGCAGCGAAAACTGCGCGCCCTGGCCGGCCTGCACCGCCGGCGTCAGGCCTGCGGTCAGGTTTTCGATACGGCTCTGGATAGCATCGGTCTGCATCGGCTCGGGCTGGCGGAAGGACTGCGAAAAGTTCTCAGGTTATCGGTCAGAGGCCCGAATACTTTAACGCCTCACACAAGGAAACAGCATGGGAAGATGGCGGCCACCACAGCCTCGCAGCTCGAAATATATCACCGCCGAAGGCTACCAGCGTCTCAACGAAGAGCTGAAGCATCTCTGGAAGGTAAAGCGCCCCGCCGTCACGGAAGCGGTGCGGGAAGCCGCCGCCCAGGGGGATCGCTCGGAAAACGCCGAGTACATTTACGGCAAGAAGCAGCTGCGGGAGATCGACCGCCGCGTGCGCTATCTGTCGAAACGGCTCGACGACATTACCGTGGTGGACAGAATCCCCGAGGACCGCGACACCGTATTCTTCGGCGCCTGGGTCACCCTGGCCGACGAGGATGACGTGGAAAAACGCTATCGCATCGTCGGCGCCGACGAAATCGACGCGGCGCAAAACTATATCAGCGTCGATTCGCCGCTGGCACGGCTGCTGCTAAAGCGCAGTATCGGCGACGAAGTCACGCTGGAAAAACCCGACGGCAGCGAAGTCTGGTACGAGATCGTCGCCGTCGAGTATCAGGCGTACAGCCAGGACCGCTAGTGTTGAATATCTGTCGGCGTTGCCGAGTGCGGCGGCCGGCCTGGGGAACTTACGAATAAGTCCCCATGAGGCTCTGGCTTACAGCGCGAGCCGGAATCGAGGCGCCGTTTCGAAGGCATGCTGGTTGCCTGTCGAGAAGCGGCAACAAAGAGTCCGGTTCGCGCTGTAAGCCCCGAAGGGCGGGTCCTGAAGCATGCATCTGCTGCGTTGCAGTGCTTGAAAAGGACTACTGCCATTCCCTGCGCACTGCGCCTTGCATCTGCACGCTTCAGGGCCCGCAGAGACCAAATGGAACTTGTTCGCAGGTTCCCTAGCGGGTGGTTTCGAGATAACGGCCACAGCCCTGATAGCGGCTGCCGCCGAGACTGACGCGCACCTTCGCCTCGAATGCCTCCCCACTCATGCTGTCCCGGCATGCGACAGGCTCGATCTCGATCTTGAATTCGTGGGCGCCGGTGCGAACGTCGTAGTGCACGATACCGGCTTCGAACCGCGGCGCCGGCGCCGGCGTATTGATGGTGCGCTCACCGTACCCCGTCACCAGCTGGATGCTGTTGCCGTCGTCGATCTCGATCGACCAGCCGGGCTCGTTACCGACGCCGCGAAAGTCGACGCCCCGCATGGTCGCCGCCGCCCAGGGATCCCCGCCGGCCTGCACCGCCGCCGGTTGCGGCGCGCTGCGCACCTGCTGCAGCACCAGGCTCAGATCGTCGCTCGGCTGCCCTTCGCCGAACACGCCATAGCGTTGAGTGGTGGTCCAGAGCAGCGAGTTGTCGGCCGCACGGATCTCGGCCCGGACCGCATACTGGTGACGCGGTTCGATGGCTGCCGGGTCGTACAGCAGACTGAAAGCGATCGGCACCTGCTTCTTCGGCTCGATCATCTGCTCGGCGATCAGCTCGGCCTTGGCGTCTGCGCGACTGACATCCTCCAGTCGTACCCGAACCTCGGCGCCCGGCGGCAGCATGACGCGCTCGCGATAGGTAACCTCGCCGTCCAGGGTTTCGCCGCCGCCATCCCGCACGCCCGCGCTGCACCCGGCGAGCGCGGCCACCAAAGCCGCCAGACAGATTCCCTTGCTCCCGATCAATCGCATTTTCAGTCCTCGTTCTCGTTCCCACACCCGGCCAGTCCGGTTCGGACACAGTATAGATACTCGAAGTTTGGGCGTGAATGGGCGCTGAAAGGACTGATGAATCTGTAGGAGTCGCGCCCCGAGACGAACGGGGTGAGGTGGTATGCGTGACTGTAAACGGCACAGAGGCAGGAGTCGATGCATCGCCGGCGGCAATGCATCACGACGTCGGACCGCCCGGCCAAAGGAAGGGGATACTCGACCAGACGGGACGGACTCGCTGGTCAGCCAGCGGCTGACAGCACAGACCAGATCCGATAAACAGGAAATCCGTTTGCGTTTTTGAATCGGGACCCGGCATGTCCGGGAAAAAGATGGTGGGTCGTATAGGACTCGAACCTATGACCAATTGGTTAAAAGCCAACTGCTCTACCAACTGAGCTAACGACCCACTTTGGGTCCACTTCCGAGAAGAAGTGGTGGGTCGTATAGGACTCGAACCTATGACCAATTGGTTAAAAGCCAACTGCTCTACCAACTGAGCTAACGACCCAACTTTTAGTGGCTCCCCGAGCTGGACTCGAACCAGCGACCAATAGATTAACAGTCTACTGCTCTACCAACTGAGCTATCGGGGAACGACAGCATTACTCCTTTTTGCGATGGCGGAGGGACAGGGATTCGAACCCTGGGAGCCTCTCGACCCGCCGGTTTTCAAGACCGGTGCTTTCGACCACTCAGCCATCCCTCCGAAGGAGTGGCGCGTATATTACCCGAATGAATTTCGCTGTCAACAACCTAAGAGACTGTTTCTTATAATTTTTTCTTAAAAGTTGATTTTGCCGCCACCGACCGCCCCAGACTGTGCAAAGCTTCGACAGCAGACACCCGGAGGCCGCCTTCCGCACGAACGACTGATCCCGCCAGCGCCACCGTCCTCAGCGCCGCTTGTCGTACAGCCGCAAGTAGCTCGGGCTCTTGCGATACTGTCCCGGTGTCATGCCGGTCCACTTCTTGAACGAGCGGAAAAAGGCCGACGGCTCGTCGAATCCCATCAGCGCCGCGACGTCGTTGATCGCCAGCTGCGGCGAGTTCATGTAATTGAGTGCCGCCGCCTTGCGACAGTCATCCTTGATCGCCTGATAGGACGTGCCCTCGTCCAACAGACGGCGGCGCAGTGTCGAAACCGACATGTTGAGCGCCCGCGCCACCTCTTCCGAACCCGGCAGCTCGCGACTGAAATCCTTGCCGATCATCGCGATGACCTGAGACTTGAGACTGTGATCGTTGTCCACCATCACGATCAGCTGGTAAGGCGCGGTCTTGAGAAAGGCGCGCAGGGTCTCCTCGGTCTGCACCAGCGGATAGTCGAGAAAGTACTGCGGAAACACGATGGCATTCTCGTGCTGATCGAACTTCACTTCCGACTGAAACAGGGTGCGGTAGTAGTCGGCGTCATCGGGCTCGGGAAACGCCAGGTAAACCGCTTTCAGCTCGAGCCGCTTGCCGATCAGCCAGCTGAGAAAGTGGTGCCACATCGACAGCGACGTGCGGATGCTGGTCGTGGACTCGCGCGCCAGCAGACTGTCGAACTCGGCTTCATCGACCTGGGCAACCGGTGCCAGCGACAGTTTGGCATAACGCCCCTTGCGCACCAGCATGGGCTTGACCAGCGTACCGCGGCAGATATCGAGAAAATCGGCGCAGCGCCACAGCGCCCGCTCCAGCGAACGACAGTGAATCAGACAGTGACACAGCAGCCGGAAGGTGCCGATCGGAACCTTGCCGTTACTGAGCATGCCGAAGAATTCGTCCTGGGCACTCCACATGATGCGCTGGTAAAGAGCACCGAACTTGACCGCCGACAGGGCGCTCTGCTGCTCCACCTGTTCCGGAGCAATGCCCACCTGCTCGAGCAGCTCCGCGACGTCCAGACCCTGGCGGTCGGCCTGCTCGAGCAGGTGCCGCACGTAACCGGTGGGAACGGTGATTCGTCGATCCATAAGTAACCTCGGTCGCGGGACAATACCCGCCTTCGGCGTTCCAGGCGCCGACTATCATCGGACGGCCCCGCTCATACTGCCAGCGACCGGGCCCGATACCGAATCGGGAAAAGCGACAATGGGAAAACAAGGTGAACGAAATGGCAACTGTTTTTGCGCGTTTCCGGTATTCCCTTTTCGTTCACCGAGGATAGAATACCGCGCTTTCCGCAGCATCCCGCGGATATCCGGGGTCCCTGGCGCCAAAAGCGCCGGGGGTAGCCTTCCCTCCATTGCTCCGGCGCCGTACATCCCCCCGAAGTGCATCGATATTCCAAAAAAAACGGCCCTCTGAGGGCCGCTGGAAAGGAAACTCTGCTGGAGAACTTCTTGCTCGCGAAAAATAAGACAGGCACATTGCGCAAAAGGTTCCAGCCCGATCGCATTTTTTTAAACGAATGTTTGGCCATGCGCATCGGGTCCCGAGATGTAACCCGCCAGGGCAAGGAGTAGAATCCGAGGCTGTCAGCGCAGCCAAGGAGCCCGGATGCCATCCCCTCTCGAATACTTCCCCGCCTCCGACCAGGATCGGTCAAAACGCGCGCTGGGCCGCACGCCCCCCGGGCACGAGTTGCACCGGGCCTACGACGAATGGGGCCCCGTCCGGGTCATCGAGGAAGGGCCACGGCGGTATCTCAGCTTCGGTTACGGCGGCGAGCAAAGCTGCATCCATTGCGAAGACCCGGCGCTGCCGGTGTTCGAGTACGTCCAGGCCATGCTGCTGGCCCTGCTTTACAAACCGGCGCCGCGTCACGTCACCCTGTTCGGTCTGGGCGGCGGCAATCTCAGCAACTGCCTGCAGGCCTACGACCCGACGCTGCAGCTGACTGTCGTCGAACTGCGTGCGCTGGTCGCCGAGACCGCCCGCAACTGGCTCTATCTCTCGGAGGGGCCCGGCCTGCGCCTGCGGATCGAGGATGCCGAGTGCTATGCCGCCAGCAGTACCGAACGCACCGATATTCTGTTCAGTGATCTGTTCCTTGACGAAGGCATGCAGGCGGTTCAGCTCGACCGCGATTTTCTCGGCGACTGCCAGCGCCTGCTGAACCCCGACGGCATCCTGGTTCTCAATCTCTGGGACGAAGGTCAGCCACGGAACCAAAAAGCACTGGGGCGGCTCAAAGAGCTGTTTGACGGTCAGTGCCTGCTTTGCCCGGTCAACGGCGGCAACCTGATTGCACTGGCCTTCAACGGAAAACCACCGGTCACCAACCCCAGGCGCCTGCAGCAGCACGCCCGGCAGCTGGGGCGCAAGGTCGGTGTACCGTTGCAGCGACTTCTCAATCAGCTGCAACGCTTTTGACCCATTCAATATCACGGAGACCAAGGACATCATGAAGCAGGCAAAAGGAATCAGAGCGGGACTGTTCGGCCTGACGATCGCCACGATGGCGTTGACGGCGCCGCTCACTCAGGCCGCGGAGCAGTGCGAAGACACACCGCTTGGCGAAACCATGGAAGAGATGAAAACCAGCTTCAAATCCCTGCGCGGCGCCGCCAAGTCCGGCGACTGGGACAGCATAGCCCCGGCCCGCGCCAAAATATCCGAACTCGCCGCCACGGCCGCCGACGAGGAGCCGATGAAGCTGCAGGACATCGACGAATCGGAGCGGCCGCAGATGCTGGAGGACTACCGTGCCGGCATCAACCGTCTGCAGGAGCTGCTCGACGAGCTGGCCGCAGCCGAGCAGGCCCGCGACCTCGACGGCATGCGGGAACTCGTGGCGCAGCTGGGTCAGCACAGCAAGGACAGCCATAAGCAGTTCAAGAAGGACTGCGACGACTGAGGCAGGCTCCCGCAATGGACTACAGGATCAAAGTCTGGGACCCGAGCATCCGGTTGTTCCACTGGGCCCTGGTGGGCCTGATGAGCTTTCTCTGGTGGAGCGGCAGCCAGGGTGACGGCATCGACTATCACCCCGTCGCCGGTTACTGCGTGCTGGGCCTGATCCTGTATCGAATACTCTGGGGCTTCGTCGGCAGCCGTTATGCCCGCTTCGGCGCCTTCCTGCGCCCGCCGCGGGAAACGCTGAGAAGCGTTCCCGGAGTACTGGGCCGGCAGCGCGCCCATTATCTCAGCCACAACCCGCTCGGCGGCTGGATGGTGGTCGCACTGCTGCTGTCGCTGCTGTTCCAGGGACTGACCGGGCTCGGCACCACCGACGACCTGATGATCGACGGCCCGCTGGTTGCATGGCTCGATGACAGCTGGGTGGAGCGACTGACAGACTGGCACCACTTCAACGCCAATCTGCTGCTGGTGCTGATCGGACTGCATCTGCTGGCGGTGCTGTATCATGACCTGGTGCGACGCGAGGGCCTTGTCAGCGCCATGCTGACCGGCGAAAAGCGCAGCCCTGTCCCGGCCGAATCCGCGCATCTGCCGCTGTGGGCCTTTGCCGTTACCGGCACTGGCGCCGCGGCTGCGGTATGGCTGCTGCTGACAGGGGCGGGCTGAGATTGCGCTAGCCCCCGCCGCGCTGGGATAATGACCTCAACGGCCACCGAGCCCTGCCCGTCAATCAAGAGGACCCGAGATGCCACTGCTCGATAGCTTCACCGTAGATCACACCCGCATGGCCGCGCCCGCGGTGCGCGTCGCCAAGACCATGACTACGCCTGGCGGCGATACCATCACCGTGTTCGACCTGCGATTCTGCCGCCCCAACGAGGAAATCCTCAGCGAAAAAGGCATCCACACACTCGAGCACCTGTTCGCCGGTTTCATGCGCGACCACCTCAACGGTAACGGCGTCGAGATCATCGACATCTCTCCGATGGGCTGCCGCACCGGCTTCTACATGAGCCTGATCGGCACCCCGGACGAGACCCGGGTGGCGGAAGCCTGGCTTGCGGCGATGAACGACGTGCTCCA
Source organism: Marinobacterium nitratireducens (assembly GCF_014645375.1). Lineage (GTDB taxonomy): Bacteria > Pseudomonadota > Gammaproteobacteria > Pseudomonadales > Balneatricaceae > Marinobacterium_A > Marinobacterium_A nitratireducens. The sequence continues at coordinate 119,949 of NZ_BMLT01000011.1, read as the reverse complement.
GGTTCAGGCGCAGAACGAGATTCCCGAACTCAACGAATACCAGTGCGGCACCTACCAGATGCACTCGCTGGAGGAAGCCAAGCAGATCGCCGAGAACATCCGCAGCCGCGGCGTCGGCATCAACAGCAACGACCAGCTCAAACTGGATGCGGACTTTCTCGCCAAGCACTCCTGAGTAGCGCCTGGGCACCGATCACGGAGCCGCTTCGGCTCCGTTTTTATTTTCGTCTTGTCCTGCCGCGCGGGCGCAGGAATGGAGGGCTTTTCATGGCCGATCTCGGTCGCTTCAACCGCTTGCAGGTGATCAAGCAAAAGGACTTCGGCGTTTATCTCGACGGCGGGGAACTGGGCGAAATTCTGCTGCCGGCCCGCTACGTGCCGGCAGACTGCAAGACGGGCGACTGGCTCGAGGTCTTCGTGTCGCTGGATTCCGAAGACTATCTGGTCGCCACTACCCAGAAACCACTGGCCCAGGTCGGTGACTTCGCACTGCTGCGCTGCGCCGACGTTACCAAGGTCGGAGCCTTTCTCGACTGGGGGCTGCCGAAGCAGCTACTGGCTCCGTTCGGCGAACAGCACCGTCGCATGGAAGCCGGAAAGAGTTACCTGGTGCATATCCTCATCGATCGCAGCGACCGCATCGTCGCCTCCAGCAAGCTCGACCGCTTCCTCGACCGCACCCCCGCCAACTACCGCGACGGCCAGGCGGTCGATCTGGTCATCGCCAACCGCACCGACCTCGGCTTCAAGGCCATCGTCGACGGCCAGCACTGGGGCCTGATCCACCAGTCGGACCTGTTTCGCCGGGTGCATTTCGGCCAGCAAATCAGAGGCTACGTCAAGCGGGTCCGGCCCGACGGCAAGCTCGACCTCTGCCTCGACCAGCCCGGCTATAACAAGGTCGACGGCCTGGCCGGACAGATCCTCGAGCGGCTGAGGGTCGAAGGCGGTTTCATTGCCGCCCACGACAAGACCGATCCGGATACCATTTCGCGTCTGTTCGGCTGCAGCAAGAAGGCCTTCAAAATGGCGATCGGCAGCCTGTTCAAGCAGCGCCTGATCGAGATCGGGGACGATGGGATACGGTTGACCGACAGCCAACCCTAGGTTGGGTCTGGCGACGAAGTCGCGCAACCCGACAACAGATCGTAGTGCAGATCGATTGGGTTCAGCCGGCAACGCGGGGCAGTGTTGCGGCGGTGATGGGTTATGCCGCCGCAGACGTCGTGCAACCAGAAAGGAAGGCGGCGCGGCGGCGCCACCCACCCATACTACTTCAGTCTTCTATCTTCGTTTCCATCACGCTGAGATCGTACGGCGTGAGTTTCGGGCGCGTCGTAACCCAACACTGGTCGATCCGGCTGCGGTGGCGACCGAGACCCCCTGTGCAGATCGATTGGTTGCGGCTGGCAGGCGGGTGGGCCGGCGTTGGGTTACGGTCCTTCGGACCTAGACCCAACCTACGTCAGTCTTCTATCTTCGTTTCCATCACGCTGAGATCGTACGGCGTGACCTGGTCGCTTTGTAGGTTGGGTCTAGACGCGCAGGGCAGGGAGTGCCGGAATGGCGTGAGTTTCGGGCGCGTCGTAACCCAACACTGGTCGATCCGGCTGCGGTGGCGACCGAGACCCCCTGTGCAGATCGATTGGTTGCGGCTGGCAGGCGGGTGGGCCGGCGTTGGGTTACGGTCCTTCGGACCTAGACCCAACCTACGTCAGTCGTCTATCTTCGTTTCCATCACGCTGAGATCGTACGGCGTGATCTGATAGACGTAGTAGTTGAGCCAGTTCGAGAACAGCAGATTGCCGTGGCTGCGCCAGCGGTTGCGCGGGGTCTGCTCGGGATCGTCGCCGGGGAAGTAGTGTTCGGGCAGGGCCGGATCCAGCCCCGCCAGCACATCGCGATGGTACTCCTGCGCCAGCGTCATGCTGTCGTACTCCGGATGACCGGTCAGATACACCTGGCGCCGGTCCGCGCTGGCCATCAGATAGCCACCGGCGACCTCGGACGCTGCCAGCACACGCAGATCGGTATTGGCTTCGACGAACTCCACCGGAAAGTCCGCATAGCGCGAATGGGGAGCGAAGAAACTGTCGTCGAAACCCCGCACCAGCGGATCGTTCGGCACCAGGGTGAGGTGCTCGTAGATGCCGGAAAGCTTGCTTTCCCGGGTGCGTTTTGGCAGATCGTACAGTGCCTTGAGCCCCGCCTGGGCGGCCCAGCAGAGAAACAGCGTCGAGCTGACGTGCAAACGCGACCAGCGGATGATTTCCAGCACCGAATCCCAGTAATGGACGTCCTCGAACGACACCAGCCCAAGCGGCGCACCGGTAATGATCATGCCGTCGAAATTGCGCTCGCGAATTTCGTCGAAATTGCGGTAGAAGCTGTTGAGATGATCCGCAGGCGTATGGCGACTCTCGCGATTATCGATACGCAGCAGTTCGATATCCACCTGCAGCGGCGTGTTCGACAGCAGTCGGACCAGCTGGTTTTCGGTCTCGATCTTCTTCGGCATCAGATTGAGAATCACGACTTTCAGCGGCCGCACGTCCTGATGCATCGCGCGGGACTCGCTCATCACGAAGATGTTCTCGCTTCGCAACAGGTCGGCAGCCGGCAACTGGTCAGGAATCTTGATGGGCATCTGGATCGTGCTCCTCGAACAAAAACTGCAAAAAGACCGCAGATAATAGCACGATTCCGTGACGGCAAGATGCCCTGTGAGCCTGAGTGCAGGCAAAAGCGACATTTCGGATCATCACGAAGTCGCGGCGTCAAGCCTTGGCTTTTCCACCAAAACTGTGAATAAGTTTCTGGATAAGATATTCACAACGGTTATTCACAGCCCCCGAAGCCAGCAATATCGGGCCCCGTCACAAACTGGCGAATCTTCACTCAGAACGCAGTCCGGTAATAAAATTATTTTCTTGACACCGGGCTTAAGAGCCTAATTTTTCGGTGTATTCAGCACCGAAGTCCCCGTCTCGAGCCCTGCGAAAAGCCGCGAATGTCAAGATTGACAGCGCGCCGATCCGCCGCATTCGGGATCAGCGCCGCTACGGGCTTATACACAAAATCAGTGGATAAGCTTTGGGGAAAACTTTGGACAAATCACTTCGGATCGCAGCAGAGCCCGCGTCGGCGGGCTCTGCCAGGCTGCGACACTCAACTGCTCATTTTCAGCGCGCCGGCACGGGTGCCTTAGATGCCGGGAACAGCCAGTCGTACGCCAGGTTGTACAGGTAAGCGTACAGCAGGTAGAAGACAACCATTGCGATATCGGCCACCAGCGCCTGCCATAAACTCATATCCAGCCACCAGGCGATGACCGGCAGGGTCACCAGCAGCAGTCCGCCCTCGAACATCACCGCATGCAGCACCCGGTCCGCCTGCCGCTTGACGACACTGCCCCGCCTTTTCAGCAACCAGCCATCGAAAGCGCGGTTGTAGTAATAGTTCCAGACTGTCGCCAGTACGGAGAACAGCAGCGCCAGCGGGCCAAAATGTGCCGGCTCCAGACCGAACAGCCAGTCGCCGAAACCGATGACCAGCACCAGACCGATGATCTCGAACCCCAGCGCATGCCGGATCCGGTCCGCTTTGCTTCTCATTCTTTCCACTCCGCCCCGGTTGTCAGAAGAACGAAGAATTCTATAGGTTAAATATTGGATAAATAAGTTAAAAACTATCGTAATTAGCGATAGTCATATACTTCCGGGGCTACGCCTGAAGCCTGATACCGAAAGGTTGCATGCTGTCTGAGGGCCGCTGACTGCGGGGAAGCGGTTTCTGCGGGCAGGTCTTAAGTATCCCTTAAGAGAGCGGGCTCATTCTGACCTCATCGCAATGGAGGTTACGACATGCAGCCCAGGACAGCGCCACAACAGCTCAACCTCATCAGCTGTGCGGAAGGAACGGAACTATACGAGCGAATCAAGCGCTTTGCCTGTGCCCGTTACGCCGACGTGCACCAGGCCAGGCTGCGTCACTTCCTGCCACAGCAGATATTGCTGCGCGACGGCAACCAGTGGAAAGCAAGCTGCGGCATCCGCTATGCCGACCGCCAACCGCTGTTTCTCGAGCAATATCTCGACGCCCCGGTCGAAGACGTACTGCGTCCGTTCGCCGGCAAGCCGGTGCGGCGCGAACAGATCGTCGAGGTCGGCAACCTTGCCGGCGAGCGCGGCAGTGCCCGATTGATGATCCTGAGCCTGACGCGCTACCTCACCGAAGGCGGCATCGACTTCGTCGTGTTCACCGCCACCCGCGAGCTGCAGCATGCTTTCAGCCGTCTTGGCCTGTCGCTCGGTTTCCTGACCGAAGCCCGCGCCCAGCGACTGGCTTCGGGGCTCGACGACTGGGGTCACTACTACCGCCACAATCCAGCCGTCTTCGCAGGATCCGTCGCCGACGGCTGGTCCAGCATTCAGCAGCAGCCGATGCTGCGCCGCCTGCTGCTGAACATCGACAACGAGGCTGCCGATGCTCTTTGATACTCTCGCCCTGGCACTGGAACAGAACGACAGTGCGCTGCAAACCGAAACCGAGACCCTGGCCGGTTCTGCGGTACTGGCCCGGGCAGGGGAGCTCGCCACCAAACTCGAACGCCAGGGCGTGCGTCGCCTCGGCATTTTGCTCGACAACGGCGCGGACTGGGCAATCGCCGACCTGGCAGCGCTTCAGGCCGGAATAGCGGCGGTACCGATACCCGGATTTTTCACCCCCGCTCAGCGCCGGCACCTGACAGAAGACGCCGCACTCGATGCCATCCTGGCGGCCGCCCCCCTGCCCGGACTTACCGCAGGCAACCGTACCGCCTGCGGCTATCTGCATCGCCTGACGCCGCCAGCATCGGTATCACTGCCGGAAGGAACCGCGAAGATCACCTACACCTCCGGCACCACCGGTGAACCCAAGGGCGTCTGCCTGTCGCAGGACAATATGCTGGCCGTCGCCCGGGCCCTGCAGACTGCGACCACGCCGCTTAAGGTCCGCCGCCATCTCTGCCTTCTGCCGCTGGCGGTGCTGCTCGAGAACATCGCAGGCCTCTATGTTCCCTGGCTGTCGGGCGCCTGCGTCACCCTGCTACCGATGTCCGACCTCGGAATCCGGGGCGCTGCAGGCGCGGATCCAGCGGCGATGCTGGGGACACTGACGCAATGGCAGCCGCACAGCCTGATTCTGGTACCGGCACTGCTGCCGGTGATTCTGGCCGGCCGGCAACAGGGGCTGCCGGACAGCTACCGTTGCCTGGCACTCGGCGGCGGCCGGACGGCGGCATCGCTGCAGCAGCGTGCGCGGGCGCTCAGGTTGCCTCTGTACGAGGGCTACGGCCTGTCGGAAGCGGCTTCGGTCGTGGCCTTCAATCACCCGGGCGCGGAGCGCCCGGGCAGCGTCGGACGCCCCCTGCCCCACGTCGAGGTCAGTATCGGCCCCAACGGTGACGTCCGGGTACGGGGCAACCGCTTTCTCGGCTACCTTGGCGAGGCCGCCCCTGAGGATGACGGCTGGCTCGATACCGGCGATCGCGGCCATATCGACGCCGACGGCTATCTCGTGATCGACGGCCGGCGCAAGAACACCATCGTCACTGCGATGGGGCGCAACCTGGCCCCCGAGTGGCTGGAGGCAGAGCTGTGCGATCTGCCGGATGTCGATCAGGCCTTCGTCTACGGCGATGAGAGCATCGGCATTCAGGCACTGGTCGTAAGCCGCCAGCAGGACCCGCGTGCCCTGCAACGGGCACTGGATGACCGACTGCCGGATTACGCGCGCCTCACGAACCTGCATATCACCACCAGACCCTTTACCCGCGAGCGCGGCGAGCTGACGGCCAACGGCCGCCTGCGCCGCGCCGTTCTGACTCGCCGTATCAAGGAGGCATCATGGGATTTTTCGACCGCCTGAAGCTGGAAACCGAAACAGAGCGCCAGTACCTGCTCGGTGCCCCGGCGATCGTGGCCTGCATGCAGGGAGAGGTGACGCGCGAGCGCTACCTCGCCTTTCTGCACAACGCCTATCATCACGTGCGCCACACGGTGCCGCTGATGATGGCCTGTGGCGCACGGCTGCGGGATGACCAGGAATGGCTGTGCCAGGCGCTGACCGAGTATATCGCCGAAGAGTACGGCCACCACGAGTGGATTCTCGACGATATTGCCGCCTGCGGCGGCGACCGCGAGGCCGCCCGCCTGTCAGCGCCGAATTTCGAAACCGAAACAATGGTAGTCTGCGCCTACGACAGCGTGCAGCGCGTCAATCCACTCTGCCTGTTCGGCATGATCTGGGTCCTCGAGGGCACCTCGGTCAATCTGGCGACGCCGATGGCCGACCTGATCCGCGAAACGCTCTCTCTGCCCGCAAGCGCCTGCCGCTACCTCTACTCCCACGGCGAGCTCGATCAGGATCACCTGAAGTTTTTCGAGGATCTGATGAACCGTATCGAGGATCCGGCCGACCAGCAGGATATCCTGCATGCCGCCCGGCGCATGTACCGTCTGTACGGCGACATGTTCCGCAGCCTGCCGATGGAGGCCGCATGAAACGGATACTGCTGACCGGCGCCAGCGGCGGAATCGGTCGTGCCATCGCCGTCAGGCTTGCCAACGACGGTCACCGGTTGATACTGGTGGCCCGCGACGCCCGACGCCTGGAGGAACAGCTGTCGTTACTGCCGGGCAGCCACGAGATACTGACCCAGGATCTGGCCGCACCGGATGCCGGCATCCGGCTGGTCGAGGCACTTGGCGAACGCGTGCCTGACGTGCTGATCAACTGTGCCGGCGTGCAGGAGCTTCAGCGCTTCGACAACAGCGACTGGCTGGCGATCGAACGGCTGATGCGCATCAACCTGCTGGCACCGATGGCGATCATCCATGCCCTGGTGCCACGCCTGCATCCCGGCAGTCAGATCATCAATATCGGCTCGGTACTGGGTGAGATAGGCTACCCCGGCTATGTCGCCTACGGAGCCTCCAAGGGCGGCCTCAAGCGCTTCAGTGAGGCCCTGGGCCGCGAACTGCGGGATACCGGCATCCGTGTTTCCTGGCTTGCTCCCCGTGCCACCGATACCGCGCTCAACAGCCCCGAAGCTGTCGAGCTCAACCGAGCGCTCGGGAACAGGGTGGATGCCCCCTCGGTTGTCGCCGATGCCGTCGCCGGGCTCATCCAGTCCCCCCGAACCAGCAAGGTGCTGGGCTTTCCCGAATCACTGTTCACCCGCATCAACGCGCTGATGCCACGCCTGGTCGACGGCGCCATCGGCAAACAACTCGACACCATCAAGGCTCATTGCAAGGAGAAGTCATGAAAACCTGGTTGACAGCGGCCCTGCTGGCGCTCGCCAGCACCCCCCTGCTGGCGGCACCGCTGACGGAGTACCAGTCACGCTGGGCCGAAATCAAGTACCAACTGGAGGGCTCTCGCCAGGAAAAGGAATTCGAGGCGCTCAATGACGATATTCACCGGGAGCTGATACAGCAACCGGACGATGCCCGTTACCTGATCTGGTCCGCCATCATCGGCGCCAGCTATGCCGGCGCCCGGGGCGGGCTCGGCGCGCTCAAGTACGTCAAGGAAGCCCGCAGCGAGCTGGAACAGGCGCTGAAGCTGGACGCCGGCGCGCTGGACGGCTCGGCATACACTTCGCTGGGGTCTCTATACTACCAGGTACCGGGCTGGCCGATCGCATTCGGCAACGACAAGAAGGCCGAAGAACTGCTGCGAAAAGCGCTGGCAATCAACCCGGACGGCATAGACCCCAATTACTTCTACGCAGACTTACTGGTGAAGCAGAAGCGCTACGATGAAGCGGTCAAGTATCTGCAGAACGCCGAGCATGCACCTGACCGTCCCGGACGCTCGCTGGCTGATCGCGGTCGCCGGGAAGAAGTACGCCAGTTGCTGGAGAAAACCCGTCTCGAGCTTGGCGACGCCCGATGATAACGGCTGTGCCCGCGCCATCGCGCGAGCACAGCATTCAGCCCGGCCCCGTCACCGCGGCCAGGCGAATCAGGTGGAATTGGCGACCGCGCATTGCATGACGACCGCTGCGGGTCTACACAGTAGACAGTCAAAACTGGAGTCAGCCCCATGGCAGCCAAGCCACTCAGTGCCGAACAGCTCTACCACGCCTGCGATTTCGGTGATATGGAGTTTCAGACCACCGACGACCTGACACCCGACACTTCCGCCATTGGCCAGGAGCGCGCCGTCGATGCCATACGTTTCGGCATCGGCATCGGCCACGGCGGCTACAACCTCTTCATCAGCGGTTCCAGCGGAATCGGCAAGCACCTGCTCGTTGCCCGTATCGTCGGCGAGGAAGCCTCGAGGGGCGCGATTCCCTGCGACTGGTGTTACGTCAACAACTTCGACGAACCACACCAGCCCCGGGCGATGAAACTTCCGCGCGGCCAGGGCCACCAGCTGCGGCGCGACATGCTGCAGCTGATCGAGAACCTGCTCGCGCGGATTCCGGCGACCTTCAAGAGCGACGATTACCGCAGCCGGGTGCAGGAGCTGCAGGCGGAGTTCGAGGCGGAGGAAGAGAAAGGCTTCCAGGAGCTGGGCGAGAAGGCCCATTCTCAGCAGATCAGCCTGCTGCGCACGCCCCACGGCTATACGCTGGGACCGGTCCGCGACGGCAAGCTGCTGACGCCGGAGCAGTTCAGCAAACTGCCGCCGGAAGAGCAGGAGGCGATCAAGCAGCAGATCGAGGCACTGAACGAAGAGCTGACCGAAACCGTCAAGCAGGTGCCGAAGCTGCAGCAACGCAGCCTCGAACGCCTGCGCGACCTGGAGCGCGAGTTTACCCACCTGATCATCGACCCCGAAATCCAGCAGCTGCGCGAGCGCTACCGGGATCATCCGGCGGTGCAGCAGTTCCTCGACCAGGTGCACCAGGACCTGATCGAGAACATCGACGATTTTATGCCCGACGAAAAAAACGGCTCCCACCCGCCGTTGCACAAACTGGCGCGGTCGCCGGAATTTCGCCGTTACCGGATCAAGGTACTGGTGGGCAAAAGCTGCGAGGCGGGCGCGCCGGTGATCCTCGAGGACATGCCCAGCTACCAGAACCTGATCGGGCGTATCGAGTACAGCGCCCATTTCGGCACCCTGAGCACCGACTTCACCATGATCCAGCCCGGTGCCCTGCACCGGGCTAACGGCGGTTACCTGATCATCGATGCGCGCAAACTGCTGTCCCTGCCATTCGCCTGGGAGGGCCTCAAGCGCGCCCTGCGCAACCGTGAAATCCGCATCGACCCGCTGGAAAAGCTCTACGGCAGCGTCGCCACCCGCTCACTGGAACCCGAGCCGATACCGCTCGATGTGAAGGTGCTGCTGATCGGCGACCGTCGGCTCTACTATCTGCTCAAGGCCTACGATCCGGACTTCACCTCGCTGTTCAAGGTATACGCCGACTTCGCCGAAGAGCTGGACCGCGAATCCGAAAACCTGCGCCGTTACATCGGCCTGATCAGTGCCCTGTGTCAGGAGGAGCAGCTACGACCGCTGACCCGGGACGGCGTCGCCCGGGTGGTGGAACAGAGCTCGCGCTATGTCGACGACAGCACCCGCCTGTCTCTGCACCGCGGCCGCATCGTCGACCTGTTGCGCGAAGCCGACTACTGGTCCCGGCAACGCCACGGCGGCGCCATCGAGGCCGGCGACGTGGAACGCGCGGTGACCGCCGCGCGGCACCGCAACGGCCAGTACGCCGAGCTGATGCTGCGACAGATGGAGCGCGGCACCCTGATGGTCGATACCGACGGCAGCGTGGTCGGTCAGGGCAACGGACTGTCGGTGATTCAGATGGGCGACGAGCGCTTCGGGCGCCCCTCGAGGATCAGCGCCACCGCGCGCATCGGCAGCGGCAAAATGGTCGATATCGAGCGGGAAACCGAACTCGGTGGCGCCATTCACAGCAAGGGCGTGCTGATCCTGTCATCCTTCCTGGCCAGCCGCTTCGCCCGCAATGCGCCGCTGTCGCTCAACGCCAGCCTGGTGTTCGAACAGTCCTACGGCCCGGTCGACGGCGACAGCGCCTCGGCGCTGGAGCTCTGTGTCTTGCTGTCCGCCATCGCCGGCATCGGCCTCAGGCAGCAGTTCGCCGTCACCGGCTCCGTCAACCAGCACGGCCACATCCAGGCCATCGGCGGCGTCAACGAAAAAATAGAGGGTTTCTACGAACTCTGCGCCAGCCGCGGTCTGACCGGCGAACAGGGCGTCATCATTCCCGCTGCCAACATCGAGCACCTGACGCTGCAGCGGGACATCGTCGAGGCATGCGACGCCGGCCGCTTCCATGTTTATGCCGTCAGTGAGATCGATGAACTGCTGGCCCTGCTGACCGGAGAAACGGTGGGTGAAATGGATTGCGACGGCCTCTACCCGCCCCGCACCTTGAACGGTCGAGTGCAGCGCCAGCTGCAGGACTGGTACGACACCGCGCGCAAACTGAATGCCGGAGACCGGTCGTGAAACGGCTGGTGCTGACGCTGACGCCGGGCCGCGTCGATTTCGCGCGGCTGGACCCCTTTCTCAGGCTGGCCGCGGAACTCGGCGTCGAGCTGGAAGCACTGCTGATCGAGGATCAGGACCTGCGCACCGTGGCGGGCCTGCCGTTCTGCCACGAGGTCATCCGCGACAGCGCCCGCGCCAGGCCCCTGAATCAGGACAGCCTCGAGCAGGCAACCCGCGAGCTCTCCCGTGCCCTGCAGCAACACCTGCAGCGATTGACACTGCGACACCCGCTGCAATGGCAACTGCGGGTGCACCGCGGACACTGGTTCGACGGTTTCGGCGAAAGCTGGTCGCAGACCGAACTGCTGCTGCTATCCGGCCCTGCCCGGGCGCCCGCCGGCGCCCGCAACCAGACCCGCGCCGTGGCACTGCTCTGTGCCGGCAACAGCGGCTCCGCCGCCCGTGCGCTGCAGCTAGCCGCACGCCTGGCCGCGGCTCAGCGTCAGCCGCTGCTGGTACTGGCACTGCCGGACTGCCCGTACCGGCGCGCCGCCGACCTGCCCCCCCTCCCCCGGTCTTATCAGGGCACCGGTGCACAGCGCATCGAGCGGCTGGCGAACGCCGATCCTGCACTGTTGCGAGGCTGGCTACCGGGACTGGCCGATACTCTGGTGGTGCCTCAGGAGTGGATCTGGCCGGACGGTCGTCCGGCCAACGATCCGTTGCTGGAACTGCCGGGCATTCAGACACTGCTGGTGCGCTGACCGCCCCGCCAATGGCGTTTCTGCGCCCCGTCTCTGCGCCCCGTCGGGCGCTGGTTTGCACCGCTGTGGCCGGGTTGCCGACCGGCGCTTATCAAGCTGCGGTGCGGCTCCACCCATCCCGCTAACGATGCCGCTCGCCGCGAAAGAAGTCGTGGTGCCTTCCGCCATGATCGTCTCGCAGTATCCGGCGATCGGGTCTGCGCAGGGCGTCGCCTCGACGATAATCGCCGCGATAGTACCGATCCTCGCCGTGCCGGTAGCGATCGTGCCGGTGCGGCCGATGGCCATAGTTGCGGTAACCCGGGTGGTCGTACCGGCGGTACCGGGGATAATAGTCGCGGTAGTAGGGGCGCGGATAATCGTAACGATAGTAGTGCCGGGTGTAGTGCGGCCGCGTCGCCAGATAACCGAACGGCACCCCCAGATACAGGCTGTAGCCGTCACCGTGAATGGCGCCGCTGAAAAAAAATCCCACATCCACATCGGCGCGTGCCGGGCTCGCGACCGCGAGCAACAGCGCCAGCACTCCGGCACCGGTCAATCGAGCCTTCATGGGGCACCTCCTGTCGTCCGGTACCCATAGGACCGATTCAGAGCCCGGGAGTTGCACGATCATTTTTCAACCAGTTTTCATCCACGGTTCAGCTGTCGAGCATGGTATGCCCGGACTCCGGGGCGGCATAGAGCAGACAGTCGCTGCGGGCGATGACGGGGTTGTCGGTCACCATGAACAGCTTGATAGGTTGCGCGGCATAGAGGCAATGGCCAATGCAGTTGAAATAGCGCGACAGCACATCGCCACCGGACGCATCCCGCAGTCGCATGCGCGCACGCCCCTGAGGGCCGAGCCAGAACAGGAAGGTTCCGGTACCCACCCGGCCGAAATTGTAGCGCTCCAGATGCCGGGGCACCGTGATGTCCGCGTCCGGATCCGGCTCGTCTGCGAAGCGGATCCGGGTTTCGCTGTCCAGCTCCAGCCGCACCGGGTGGTGGTAGAGATCCAGGTGCAGCCCTGTCGCCGGCAGTTGCAGCACCTCATCACGGCTCAGGAACTTCTCCAGCCCCTCGACGGCAAGCCTGTCGGCCGCCGGATCGCGATTGCCGCCGCACTCGATGGTGACTGCCGGAAAGTCCGGCCGGCTGGTTTCCATCAACGCGCCGAGGCGGATATCGGTGATGATCAGCCGCCGCGTGAACAGCGTCACCAGCGCCTCGTGCGCAGGATCCTCGTGGGTTGCGACGCCAAACGCGGGGTTCATGCCGGAGGTGTTGTGAATGTCGATCAGGCACTCCGGACCGTAGCGCTCGAGCAGCTCCAGAATCTCGCCGGCGACCAGACCCGGGCGGTCGTCGAAGGGCGGACGGAAACAGCGGTTCATATCGCGCTCACCGGGCAGTTGCCGGTGGCTGAACAGCGGCTCCGTGAGCGCCGCGGCAACCGACGAAATAAAGAACAGCATACGGTAGCGCGGCCGCTCGCCCCGGCGAAGCCAGCCATGCACCGCCTTCAGCCCGGAGGGCTCGTTGCCGTGCAGCAGGGTACTGACGGCACGGCAGCGGCTGTTGTCGCGACCATCGACGACGATCAGAGTCGGATCTGCCAGCTGGCGCAGAAAGTCCTGCGGGCGGCGGGCGATGTCGGCCGCATCTGGGTTGTGCAGGATATTGAGGCTCATCGGATATCCGCCCATTCGGCCACCGGCTGATTCGCGCAGGCGTTGGCCCGATAGTATTCCAGCATGGTTCGCAACGCGCGGTGCCGGCTCAAGCGTCGCGACAACCGGGCCACCTGCTCCAGTTGCCAGGTCGAGCCGTTGCGGTTGCGCTCGAGGCGGTTGGCTATGATGCCAAGGTAATACCTGCGCTCGGCTTCACGCACTCCGACGCGGGCAAGCCCCGCCTCCGCAACCGGCAGCAGGTTGCGCGCCAGCTCCGTGACCGGCAGCTCCACCAGTCTTCGGTCACCCGGCGAGGGCCACAGCAGGCGGGCCCCGAGCCCGTGCTCGGCGGCCCGGTAAAAATTGTACGACAGCATGGGGAAGGGCAAGGCCGGCATCAGTTCGCGTATCTCGCTCTTGAAACCTTCGCCGAGCCCGATCAGGAAGGCGGCGTTGGCCATCATGTCACAGGGCGTGGGTCCCGCCGGCAGGGCCCGCATTTCGACACGCAGATGGCCGTCGGCGCTGTCATCGTAAATAACCCGGTTCCAGGACCAGACGGTACCGTGATGCAGTCGCAGCTCCCGCAAGGCCGGCAGCTCGCCATTTTGCACCTGCGCCAGCGCATCCTCGCCATCGTTGCAGATCGGCAGTATGGGCTGGTGCAACAGCACGGACTCCGCGAACAGTTCATAGGCGCCATCCCGGACCCAGCCCGTGCCGAACCCGACACGGGACGCCTTCTTGACCCCGTGACAGTCGCGGGTCGAACCGTCGATGGCATGCTTGAACAGCGGTATCCGGGTTTCCTGCCAGAGTCGCTGGCCCAGCATGAACGGCGAATTGGTGGCCAGTGCCAGTGCCACCGGCGTTGCCAGCTGAATGCCGTTATAGCTGTCGGCGAACTGGCGGGGCGACACCCGGTAGTGCAGCTGCATCGAGGTGTTGGCGCCCTCCAGCGTGACATCGCGGGCGCGCAGCGATATCGGCTCGGCGCCGTTGATACGCACCGTAAAGCGCTCGCCGCGAATACGGGCCAGTCCTTCGGTGAGCGCCTGATAGCGACGCTGCCCGGTCATCACCCGCGGTCCGAAATCGCTGCGCCTGAGGGTTGGCAGTATGCCAATCGCGATGATATGCCCCTGGTGGTGCTGCGCCGCCTGCTCCAGCTCGCCCAGCTTGCGGCTCATCTCCGCCTCGATGGCGGAGAACGGCGCGCCCCGCGCCGGCACCGGCGTCAGGTTGTATTCGAGATTGTAGCGGTTGAGTTCGAGGGTCAGCTGGGGATCGCCGACTTCGGCAAGAATCTCGCCGTTGACCGCCAGCGGGTGGCCGTTGCGATCGACGATGTACAGCTCCAGCTCGGCACCGACCGAAGCCGGTCCCTTGCCGAAGCCGCTGCGACTGAGAAGCAGCTTGAGCGCCTCGAGATTATTGTCGAGGCGCCGGTGAAAGCTGCGAAACTCCTGTTCGGTGAAGCTGGACTTTTCTATCTCGAGTCCCATCGCCGTCCTGTCCGCCGTGGAGCCGTTTCCTGGGAACTAAGGAACCTACGAATAAGACACAATTGGTATCTGCGGGCCAGAGCCTCATTGGGACTTGTTCGCGGGTTCCCTAAAGCGTAGACAGCGATGGCAGCGGACTCCAGCGCTTGAGCAAACCCGCACCGACGCGCGGGGTCAGGCGGCGCCGCCGCGACCGTAGAGCACGTCGACCACCTCGCGGAAACTGGTGGCGCGTTCGGTGATCGCCACTGGTATATGCAGCTTGCGGGCAATATCGCTGGCGGAAATGATCCCGCAAATCAGCTGCTCCTCCGGATTGACCACCAGCATGTGCTGGGAGCCGACATCCTGCAGCGTCTTCAGCACATCGCCGATGCGGCTGCCTTCGACCTGCTTGAGCGACAGTCCCGACAGTTTGCTGCGGGGTATCATGACATCGGCGATGCTCAGTTCATCGCGGCGCTGTCCGAGCTGCTGGGCGATGGTCAGCACCTTGCGGCTTTCGAGATCGGATACGCTGATAATGCCCTTGAACTGCTCTTTGTCGTCCATCACGATCACTGAGCGCACGTGGGCTTTCTTCATCATCAGCAGGGCATCGTCGATCCCGACGTCCAGTTCAAGCGCCAGCGGGCGGGTCTGATCGAACAGGGTAACGATACTGCTGGCCGGGCTGTCGAGATCGAGGATACCGCTGTCCGGGCTGGACAGCCGAACGTAGTCGACGAGCGATACCGGCTTGAGTTCATGGTAGGTTTGCATGTCATTTGCCTCCCTCCGGCAACGGCCGGAGCAATGGAAAAAGATTGACTGAACAAAAAGGTCAGGCGAATGACAAAGCGGGCGGCGCGCGGGCCGGGTGCGAATTGACGCGACGGATACTGCCGCCGTCCCGGCGTTCAGCTACCGGCAGGAAATAGGCGCAAAGACGCGGTTGGAGCAGCCTTACCAGAGGTGGGTCGTCGACATCGGTATCGAACGCCGACAGTGGATTTTCCGCACCCTCCCCAAGCGCAAGCGCGCTGGCGTCACCACTGACGAGACTGATCGCGCCGCCGGGCTTCGCGGCCTGCAGCTGCCAGCTCAGCAGGCCGACGATGAACGCCAGTGCCAATGCCCAGAACAGCGCCCTTTGACGAGCACTGCGGTGAACAATGACCTGGATTGGCGTCTCGTGGATCATGGGCACGCGGAGTCCTTGAGGTGACTGACTAACGTTTCAGTAAGTGGTGTCTGGCTCAGACGACTATTGACTGAAACGTTAATATTTACATTGCGCCTTAATCGTCCCGCGGTCAATCCCGCCGGGACGCGGGGACAAACTTCGGAGTATGTTAATATGCTACGCAATTTCTTTCTGACCACGCCCCACAGCCACAGGTTCCCATGAGCAGTTTCGACTCCCTCGGTCTTATCGAGCCGCTATGCCAGGCGCTGGCCGAGCTCGGCTATCGCAGCCCCACAGCCGTCCAGCGCGAAGCCATTCCGCTGATCCTCGCCGGCCAGGACCTGGTCGCCGAAGCCCAGACCGGCACCGGCAAGACCGCGGCGTTCGCGCTGCCACTGCTACAGCGTCTGGCCGGCGGCTCGGCTGCCGCACCGCGGGCGCTGATCCTGGTACCGACCCGGGAGCTGGCGCAGCAGGTGAGTCAGAGCCTGCAGGCCTATGGCCGCTACCTGGTGCTTCGCACCCAGGCACTGTTCGGGGGCAGCCGTACCGAAGCCCAGGTCAGAAAGCTCGAGCACGGAGCCGATATTCTGGTGGCGACCCCGGGCCGGCTGCTGGATCTGATCGGTCGCGATGTCGTCAGTCTGGCGCAGCTGCAATTACTGGTGCTCGACGAGGCCGACCGCATGCTGGACCTCGGTTTCATCGCCGATATGAAGCGCATCTGCGAACTTCGGCCGCAGGGATGTCAGACCCTGCTGTTCTCGGCGACCCTCTCGGGCGCTATCGACTCCCTGACCGCTGAACTGCTCAAACGCCCGCGCTGGGTGCGGGTCGACCGGCGCAACTCGGCGGCGAAAACGGTACAGCAGGTGGTCTACGGCGTCGACCAGCGGGATAAGGCCGACATCCTCAGTTACCTCATTCAGGGCGGGCAGTGGCAGCAGGCGCTGGTATTCACCCGCACCAAAAAGCGTGCCGACCAGGTCGCCGCCTACCTTCAGGACGAGGGGATCGATGCCGCGGCCCTGCATGGCGACAAGCCGCAGGCTGAGCGCCAGAAAGTGTTGAACGCGTTTGCAGGCGGTCGTCTGCGTATTCTCGTCGCCACCGATGTCGCCGCGCGCGGTCTGCATATCGAGTCATTGCCACGGGTGGTCAACTACGACCTGCCCCAGGTACCGGAAGCCTATGTCCATCGCATCGGCAGAACCGGCCGCGCCGGTGGCAGCGGCCAGGCGATTTCGCTGGTGGCGCCGGACGAGCGCCGGCTGTTGCAGGCGATCGAGTCGGCCATTGGCAGAGCCCTGCCGCTCAAACCCGTGCCCTTCTTCGGCCAGGATGCGGGAGAGGATGCGGCACTGGCGCAGCCGGCACGGCCCAAACCGCGGCACCGCGCCACCAAAACCGCCAAACCCAAACCGAAGCCCAGCCCCCAGGCGCCCGCCGACGACACCCGCAGCCGCGCGGTGCGCCCGTCGCTGCTATCGGGCGCCAAGCGCCGCCGCTGATCTGCAAGCGCCCGCACCTTGACTGCGCAGGGGATGTCCTCCCGCTCATTCGCTCGCGGAGCGAGCTCCTACAGCAATCGCGCAAGCGCCGACCCGGCGTCGAGCCGGCCGTCCGCCACGAATCAATCCGCCCAACCGCTGCCGATGGCGCTGAAGGGCAAATCAAGCCCGAGCTCGGGTACCTGGGTGGCGATCCAGGCCGGAAAGGTATTGCTGTTGGGCCCCGGGAATACCCGATACTCGTGTTTCCAGGGATAGACCCGGGCCGCCTGGTCGACCGCATCGATCAGCCTGTCGACACCCTCGCCACGGCGGTCGAGCAGCAACTCGGGGCGCTCGCCGAACCAGTAGCGGTCGGGATGATCCTGCTCCACACGCAGCACCGGCAGCCCCCGCCGCTGCCGCCAGCCGATAACCTCATAGACGGTGTACCCGTTGGCGTTGCTCGGTTTGGCGGCGATCCAGGTATGGATCGCGAACCAGCCGCGCCAGCCCCAGGCCGGCGCGCCGTAGACCTGCAGCACGGCCTCGGGCGTGGTGGCCGGATCGGGCGCGATACCGGCCGGTTCCCGGCTGGCACTGCGCCAGTCGCCGTTGGCACAGCCGTTCAGCAGCAGTACTGCGACAATCAGCAATCCCTTTCGCATATTCGCCCTCCGGTGTTCAGCAATAGTTGACGCTCTGGTGTCAGTAACGCAGGACTCCCCTATCTTCATCCGGGCACAGGCCAATGTAAATTACCCCGCAACGCTGCGGATGATGGGTTGCACGACGCCCTGATCTCGAGGGGCGCGGTTAGACTGCGGCATGGCGTCGTTGCACCCGTCCTACGAAGCGCCACAAAAAAAGGTTCTTCGCGGATTCGCGTGAATCCAGGGGCCAAAAGTAGGATGGGTGGAGCCGCATTGGCACACTGTTTGACGCTTTCAGCGAGGTTGACGCGGCGCAACCCATCAATGAGTCCGCTGCATGGTGCCCAAGCGGCGCCCAAGATGGGTTGGACGACTGCTACTGGGGCGTCGCTCCATCCATCCTGCGAGCGAAATGCCACAAAAAAAGCCCCGGGGAGTGCACACTCGCCGGGGCCTTGGGCAGATCTGACTGTCAGGTCACGCTCAGTTCAGACGCTCGATCACGGTGGCGATGCCCTGGCCCATGCCGATACACATGGTGGCCAGACCCAGGGTGCCGTCCTGCTGGTCGAGCACGTTCAGCAGCGTGGTGGTGATACGGGAGCCGGAGCAACCCAGCGGGTGACCCAGGGCGATGGCGCCGCCATTGAGATTGACCCGCTCTTCCATGCGGTCGGTCAGACGCAGACCGCCGAGCACCGCCAGCGCCTGGGCGGCGAAGGCTTCGTTGAGCTCGAAGTAGTCGATATCGTCGATGGACAGACCGGCGCGCTTGAGCGCCTTGTGGGTGGCCGGAACCGGACCGTACCCCATGATCGACGGCTCGCAGCCGGCGACCGCCATGCTGACGACCCTGGCGCGCGGCTTGAGACCCAGACTGTTGGCGCGGGCGGCGGACATCACCAGCATGGCGCTGGCGCCGTCGGACAGCGCCGACGAGGTACCGGCGGTGACGGTGCCGACCTTGGGTACGAATACCGGCGGCAGCTGGGACAGAGACTCGGCCGTCGTTTCCGGACGGATGACCTCGTCGTGCTCCTGCAGTACCTTGAAGCCATTGTCGTCGTGTCCCTCGACCGCGACGATCTCGTTGTCGAAGCGGCCGGCAAGGGTAGCCGCGTGGGCACGCTGGTGCGAGCGGGCGCCGAAGGCATCCTGCGCTTCGCGACCGATGCTGTTCATCTTGGCCAGCATCTCGGCGGTCACACCCATCATCATTGCCGCCTTGGCGGCCTGCTTGGACATCGCCGGGTTGATATCGACGCCGTGCGTCATCTGCACGTGCCCCATGTGCTCGACGCCACCGATCACGAAGATGTCGCCGTTGCCGGTCTGGATACCCTGAGCGGCGGTATGCAGCGCCGCCATCGAGGAGCCGCACAGACGGTTGACGGTCTGCGCGGCCACGGTCTGCGGTATACCCGCCAGCAGCGCGGCGTTACGGCCGATATTGAACCCCTGCTCCAGGGTCTGGTTGACGCAGCCCCAGATCACGTCTTCGATCTCGGCCGGATCGACCTGCGGATTGCGCTCCAGCAGGCCCTTGATCACCGCAGCGGACAGGTTTTCGGCGCGGACATTGCGAAAGACACCGTTCTTCGAGCGTCCCATCGGGGAGCGGACGCCGTCGACGATAACCACATCATTTGGTTTCAGGCTCATAGCGTATTCCTCCACTCTCAGCCGTAATAGGTTTCGCCGTTGGCGGCCATCTGCTTCATGCGCTCGGTGGGCTGGTACAGCGGACCGAGGTCAGCGTACCTGGCAGCCATCTCGCAGAAGCGATCCAGTCCCATCTCGTCGAGGTAGTAGAGCGCACCGCCACGGAACGGCGGGAAGCCGATGCCGTAAACCAGGCCCATATCGGCTTCCGCCGGCGTCGCCACGATGCCGTCTTCGAGGCAGCGCGCGGTTTCGATGCACAGCGGAATCATCATCCGGGCGATGATTTCTTCGGCGTCGAGATCCTGACGTTCACCGACGACACCGTCGAGCAGTTCGAACACGCTCTCGTCGAAGATTTTCTTCGGCTTGCCCTTGCGGTCCGGCTCGTAGGCATAGAAGCCCTTGCCGTTCTTCTGGCCCAGGCGCTCGAGCTTGAACATGCGGTCGACAACGTTTTCGCCTTCGTGCGCCATACGGTCCGGGAAGCCCTGCGCCATGACCTCGTCACCGTGGTACGCGGTGTCGATGCCGACCACGTCGAGCAGATAGGCCGGACCCATCGGCCAGCCGAAACCTTCCATCGCCTTGTCGACCTGACGGAAGTCGGCGCCGTCGCGCAGCAGCAGGCTGAAGCCGGCGAAATACGGGAACAGGATACGGTTGACCAGGAAGCCCGGGCAGTCGTTGACCACGATCGGGGTCTTGCCCATTGCCTGGGCGTAGGCCACGGTGCGCGCCACGGCTTCATCGGAGGTCTTCTCGCCACGGATGACCTCGACCAGCGGCATACGGTGCACCGGATTGAAGAAGTGCATGCCGCAGAAGTTTTCCGGCTTTTCCAGCGCGGTGGCAAGCTCGGTGATCGAGATGGTCGAGGTGTTGGACGCCAGAATGGCGCCGTCCTTCAGATGGCTCTCGGTCTCGGCCAGCACCGCCTTCTTGATCTTGGGATTCTCGACAACCGCCTCGACCACCAGGTCGACATTGCCGAAATCACCGTAGTTCAGGGTGGGGCGGATCTGGGTCAGGGTCTTCGCCATACCGGCGGCGTCGAGACGACCGCGCTTGACCTGACCGGCCAGCAGCTTGGTCGCTTCGTCCAGGCCCAGCTGCAGCGCCTGCTCGTTGATATCCTTCATCAAGATAGGCGTGCCGCGCGAGGCGGACTGGTACGCGACACCGCCACCCATGATACCGGCGCCCAGAACCGCCGCCTGCTTGACAGGTTCGGCGCCGCGGGCGTGTTTGCGGGCAGCCTTCTTGACCGCCTGATCCTTCATGAAAATGCCGACCAGCGCACGGGAGACATCGGTCTTGGCCAGTTTGGCAAAGCCCCTGGCCTCGACCTCCAGCGCCGCATCGCGGGTCAGGCCTGCGTGTTTCTGCATGGTCGCCAGCGCCGCCAGCGGTGCCGGATAATGCTTGCCGGCCTGAGCGCCGATCACACCCTTGGCCGATTCGAACGCCATCATCTGTTCGATCTGGCTCAGCGTTACCGGCTGCTGTTTTTCGGCGCGGCGCGCCTGGTAGTCGAACTTGCCGTCGATGCACTGGCGCAGCAGATCCAGGGCCGCATCGCGCAGCATTTCCGGCGCCACAACGGCATCGACAGCGCCGTCTTTCAGTGCCGCGGCGGCTTTTTTCTCGCTGCCGCCGCAAACCCACTCGTTGGCATTGTCGACGCCGATCAGGCGCGACAGGCGCACGGTGCCACCCCAGCCCGGATAGATGCCGAGTTTCACTTCCGGCAGGCCGACCTTGGCCTTGGTGCTCATGACGCGGTAGTCGGTCGCCAGGCACAGCTCGAAGCCGCCGCCCAGCGCGATACCGTTGATCGCAGCGACGGTCGGCACCGGAAGGTCCTCGACAGCGTTGAAGATTTTGGTGGTTTCGAGGATGCCGGCGACAATTTCGTCCTCGCCATTCTCGAACATACCGGTGAATTCGGTGATATCCGCGCCGACGACGAATACGTCCTTGGCGCTGGAGAAGAGCACACCCTTGACGCCATCGGCTTCCCTGACGGCGGCGACCGCGTCACGCAATTCGTTAAGCGTGGCCTGGTTGAACTTGTTGACGGATTCACCCGCCAGATCGAACACGATCTCGTACAGGCCATCGCCCGCATCGCGTACGCTGACCGCCTGTCCTGCATACAGCATAAATATGACTCCCGGCCGAAGGGGTTCGGCTTCTGTCAGCAGGCCCGAAGACCTGACTAGGGTTATTGTTGGCTGCTATGCGCCATAGTATTACCCGGCGACTCAGCAACAATGACAAAAACGTGATCTTTTAGTGGCACATTCTGTCAGCAAAAACTTTTTACCCTAAATATCAATCACTTAAAAAAGCATAAATACTGCGAATAATTGACATATCACGCAAAAACCATCACGAAACACGCCAGGGCGCAGCCGCGCCCCGGGTATTCGACCGTCTTCAGCGGGTCAGAAATGCGTCGAAAGCGGCCTTGGCTTCGGCCGATGCCAAGCGCTCGCGGAACGCATCGACTTCCTCGACCAGAATCTGCTGCAACAGGTCCTGCTGGTGCGCCCTGAGCATCTGTTTGCTCTTGACCACCGCCTGAGGCGGCAGCGCAGCCAGCTGCATCGCCCGCTCACGGGCCCGGTCCAGCACCTTGGCGGACGGCACGACTTCGTTGACCAGACCGATCTCGCGGCCCGTATCGGCGCCGAAGGACTCACCGAGCACCAGCATTTCGAACGCCCGGCGGTGCCCCGCGAGCTGCGGCAACAGCAGGCTGCTGCCCCCCTCGGGCACCAGCCCGAGCCGGACGAAGGGCAACTGCAGACGCAGGTCCTCGGCACCGTACACCAGATCACAATGCAGCAGCAGCGTGGTGCCGATGCCGATCGCATTGCCGTGTACCGCGGCAATCAGCGGTGTGGACAGCCCCGCGATGCTCTGCAGCAGACGCAGCGGGGCGCGCACGCTCTCGGCGTCACCGCCACTGGCGACGAAATCCGCGATATCGTTGCCGGCGCAGAAGCTGTCGCCGGCGCCGTGCAGCACTATGACCCGAACATCCGGATCCCTGTCGCCTTCGAGCAGCAGCTCGGTTAGCGAGATATACAGGTCGTTATCCAGGGCGTTTTTCTTGTCGGGACGATTGAGCGTCAGGGTCAGCACGCTGTCGTCGAGCTGACGGATAACCAGTTCAGACATCTTTACCACCTCTATTCATTCCGCACGCGCCCCGCCATCGGTTAGCGCTTCTTTACATTCGACCATCTCAGGCGAAATCGTTGCCCGCTCAAGAGTCGGACTTTGCGGGTTTGTAATGGTCGGGCATCACACGCCGCACCACCTCCGAGTCCTGGGCGTAGGTGTGGCAGGTATTGATCACGCCGGGATGCGCACGCTCCCCGGTTCTGGCTGCCCGCACAGGCCAGAGCATCTGCACCGCGGTCGTGGCCAGCGGCTGCAGCATTTCATTCAGGTGCGTGCATCCCTCGACGCCGCCGACCAGCTCGCGGGTCTGGCGCAGCCAGCCGCTGCCGATGCGGGTACCCTCGAGTCGCTTGAAGGCAGCGGCAATGGCCGGACAGGTACGAAACGGCGCGGCATCGATCGCTGCCTGCACCTCGTGAATCAACATGGTTTCGTCGATGGTCAGGCGCATGCTGATATCGTGGAACGGCTCGCCGGCGGCGACATAGCCATGGTCCCGGTCGTCAATATCGATATCGTGCGACTTGATATCGGTCATGCGGCCCTCGATATCCCAGAGCCCGTCATCACGCAGATAGCCCGTGCACCGCACGTTGCGCTGGTGGTACTGTTGCCGGCGCGCCGGCTTCGGTAGTGGCATCAATTCCTCCAATTTCTGCCTAGGCGGCGTGATCTTCGTCCCGCAGCTTTCGCCGCAGCACCTTACCGACATTGGACTTCGGCAGTTCGCTGGTGAACTCGACCAGCTTCGGTACCTTGTAGCGGGTCAGCCGCTCTTTGCACCAGTCACGGATCATATCGGCATCGAGCCGGTCGTTACGACTCACGACGAACAGCTTGATCGCCTCGCCGCTCTTGTCGTCCGGCACGCCGACGGCGGCGCACTCGACGACATCGGGATGCGACACCACCACGTCTTCCACCTCATTGGGATAGACATTGAAACCCGAGACAATGATCAGGTCCTTGGCGCGATCGACGATACTCAGGTAACCGTCCTCCTGCTGCACGGCGATGTCCCCGGTCATGAAGTAACCGTCGTCGGTGAAGGCCGCCCGCGTTTCGTCTTCCCGCTGCCAGTAACCGACCATCACCTGGGGCCCGCGAATGCACAGCTCTCCCGGCGTGCCGGGCGGCACGTCAGCCGCATCCGAATCGATGATGCGCACCTCGGTTTCGGCCAGCGGCTGGCCGATGGTACCGATCCGTACAGCACCTGGCGGGTTAATGGCGACCGCGGGCGAGGTTTCAGTCAGGCCATAGCCTTCCATGATTTCGCAACCGGTCACCTCGCGCCAGCAGTCAGCGGCGTCGTGCGTCAGCGCCATGCCACCGGAAATGGTGGTCTTGAGCCGGCTGAAATCGAGCCGGCGAAAGTCCTCGCGGTTACACAGCGCCACGAACAGCGTGTTGAGACCAATGAAACAGGACACCCGCAAGCGACGCAGATCGCGTACAAACGCCTTCAGGTCGCGGGGGTTTGGAATCAGCACCGTATGGCCGCCGTTTTCCATCAGAATCAGCGACAGGGTGAAGGCATAAATGTGATAAAGCGGCAACGGCGCGACCGCAGTTTCGCTCCAGCCCTTTTCCGCCCGGCTGATCAGATCGCTGCCCTGAAGCATGTTGGCGACCAGATTCCCGTGCGTCAGCACCGCCCCCTTGGACAGCCCGGTGGTGCCCCCGGTGTACTGCAGTACCGCAATGTCGGAGGTAGCGCGCGCAACGGGCCGAGGCTTCAGGCCCCTGCCGGCCTGCAACGCCTGGCGCAGACCAACGGCCTCCGGCAGGTGGTATGCCGGCTCCATCTTCTTGATGTACCTGACCACGCCGTTGAGCAGGGTGCGCTTGATGCAGCCGTGCAGATCACCGATCTGGGTCAGGATGACATGCTTCACCGGGGTATTGCCGATGATCTTTTCGGCCTTGTGCGCCATGCTCGTGAAAATCACCAGCGCCCTGGCGCCGGAGTCGCGGAACTGGTGCTCCATTTCCCGTTCCGTGTAGAGCGGATTGGTGTTGACCACCACCAGCCCCGCGCGCAGCGCGCCGAAAAGCGCCACCGGATACTGGATAATGTTGGGCAACTGAATCGCGATCCGGTCGCCGGGTTCCAGGTCGGTATTGCGCTGCAGGTAGACGGCGAAGGCATCGGCCAGACGGTCCAGCTCGCCGTAACTCAGGGTACGGCCGAAACTGCTGAAGGCCGGCCGGTCGGCATAGTCGCGGCACACCCGCGCCACAACATCCATGACCGTGGCGTAGCCTCGACCGTTAAGTGAATCGGGTATCGTATTGCCTCTCGGCTGTTCCATGTCTCGGGGCCCCTGAACGCATATTGATGATCGGAGAGCGCCACTGGGTGCAACGCTCTCTTATTCTAGTGTACCAAGGGCGGCCCGAAGGACAGCGGCGCCGGTCGAAACATTGCGTTTCGATGATCTGGCAGCCGTGACCTTCGGCGGGGTGGGACAGACTCAGAAAGCGAAGTGATCGGCGTCCAGCGCCAGCAGGTTGTCGGCACCGGAGAGCATGGTCTCGCTCAGGGTCCGGGTACGCGGCAAAATGCGCTCGAAGTAGAAGCGCGCGGTGCGCAGCTTGGCGGTATAGAAAGCCGCGTCGTCGCGGCTCTCGGCCAGCTTCGCCTGGGCGACTTTCGCCATCCGGGCCCAGAAGTAGGCGTAGACGACATAACCGGAATACATCACGTAGTCCTGCGCCGCCGCACCCACCTCATCCTTGTTGCTCATCGCCTTCATGCCGAGACTGGTGGTCAGCTCACCCCACTCCCGGTTGAGACGCGCCAGCGGAGCAACGAACTCTCGCACCGTCGGATCTGCTTCGGCCTCCTGGCAGAATGCGTGCACGATCTTGCTGAAACGCTTCAGCGACTCGCCCTGGGTTCCCAGTACCTTGCGGCCCAGCAGGTCCAGCGCCTGGATCTGGGTGGTGCCCTCGTACAGCATCGAGATGCGGCAATCGCGAACGTTCTGCTCCATGCCCCATTCGGAGATATAACCGTGACCGCCGAATACCTGCAGGCCATGGTTGGCCGCTTCGAAGCCGGTTTCGGTCATGAAGGCCTTGGCGATCGGCGTCAGGAAGGACAGCAGCGCGTCGGCCTCCTGGCGCACCTCGTCGCTGGTGCCCTGTTTCACCTGGTCGACCAGCTGAGCACAATAATGCACCAGCGCGCGGCCGCCCTCGGCAAAGGCTTTCTGGGTCAGCAGCATGTTGCGCACCGCCGGGTGCACGATGATCGGATCCGCCGCCGCATCCGGATTCTTGGCACCGGACAGCGCCCGCATCTGCAGACGGTCGCGGGCGTAGGCCAGGGAGTTCTGAAAGCCCCACTCGGTATGCCCAAGCCCCTGGATCGCGGTGAAAAGGCGGGCGGTGTTCATGAAGGTGAACATGCAGTTGAGGCCCTTGTTCGGCGGACCGATCAGGAAGCCCCTGGCACCATCGAAGTTCATCACGCAGGTAGCGTTGCCGTGGATGCCCATCTTGTGCTCGATGGAGCCGCAGCTCAGGCTGTTGGCCTCGCCGACAGCGCCCGTGGCGTCCGGCAGAAACTTGGGCACCACGAACAGTGAGATACCCTTGGTGCCGGCGGGTGCATCCGGCAGTCGCGCCAGCACGATATGGACGATGTTTTCCGCCATATCGTGATCGCCCGCGGATATGAAGATCTTGGTGCCGCTGATGCTGTAGCTGCCGTCGCCGTTGGGCTCGGCTTTGGTTCGCAGCAGGCCGAGATCGGTACCGCAGTGCGCTTCGGTCAGGCACATGGTGCCGGTCCACTCGCCGCTGACCAGC
This sequence comes from Marinobacterium nitratireducens, assembly GCF_014645375.1. Lineage (GTDB taxonomy): Bacteria > Pseudomonadota > Gammaproteobacteria > Pseudomonadales > Balneatricaceae > Marinobacterium_A > Marinobacterium_A nitratireducens. The sequence goes on along the minus strand of NZ_BMLT01000011.1, from coordinate 93,562 downwards.
TTGGTCAGGTAGACCTCTTTCTGCTCCTCGGTGCCGTGTGCTTCGAGGGTATTCATGGCGCCGTGGCTCAGCCCCTGATACATGCCCCAGGCCCAGTTGGCGCTGCCGATCATTTCACTGAACGCGGTGCAGATAGACTCCGGAAGTCCCTGGCCGCCCCACTCGGGGTCGTGCGCCAGCGACGGCCAGCCGCCCTCGACGTACTTGGCGTAAGCCTCCTTGAAGCCCTCCGGCGTAAAGACCTTGCCATCCTCGAAGCGGCAACCCTGGGTGTCGCCGATCTGATTCAGCGGCGCCAGCTCGCGTTCCGTGAACTTGGCGCCCTCTTCGAGAATCGCGCTGATCATCTCCGGCGTGGCATCCTCCGCACCCTTCAGACTGCGGTAATGGCTTTCGGCATCCAGCATTTCACTCATCACGAAGTGAATATCACGTAGCGGTACCTTGTACTCCGGCATCTGTCTGTCCTCAATCAATAATCTGCACTATCGAACATGCCCGGCGCGCGGACATCACTTATTGTTGTTTTGCTATATAGTCCATTTCCTACAGAATCCAGCATGCGCGCCGCAACCCCAATGGCAAAATACATCATCTTTGCTGACATTTACCGGCAACCGCCGTACTTACAGGGCCTGAACAACCCATTCAAACAGAAAAACGATTAACAATAACGTTCAGACAAGCCCCCTTCGTAGCACGATACTGTCCCCCGTCGGCACAGTGTTCCCTGTCACTGCAGCCGCCGTCTCACCGCTTATGGCGAAAATACCCCCGATAACTGTTGGTGCAGATATTGCTTCAGATTTACCCGAGCAGCCGAAAGGCGCCCGCGCCGCGGCATCGCTGTCTACAATTGATTTTATTCCGCAGTACGGGTAAACGTATGCGGCGATAACGAAAAGACAGAAAATGTCTCCAAGAAACAACAATCGAACGGGAAACACTGCAATGAAACAGTTTTCAAGGACGTTGCTGAGCGTCGGCACCGCGCTGGCCATCATGGGCTCCGCGGCCGCCGTCCAGGCTGAAACACTGAAGATCGCCCTGGCAGGCCCGGCCACCGGACCGGTCGCACAGTACGGCGACATGCAGAAGATCGGTGTCATGATGGCAATCGATCAGGTCAACCAGGCCGGCGGTGTCAACGGCATGGATCTGGAAGGCGTGATCTACGACGACGCCTGCGATCCGAAGCAGGCCGTGGCCGTGGCCAACAAGATCGTCAATGACGGCATCCGGCACGTGGTCGGACACCTGTGCTCGAGCTCCACGGAGCCCGCCGCCGACATCTACGAGGAAGAAGGCGTGCTGATGATCACCGCAGCCTCCACTTCTCCGACCATCACCGAGAAAGGCCACCAGCTGGTGTTCCGCACCATCGGACTGGACAGTCTGCAGGGCCCGTTCGCCGCCCAGTACATTATCAATAGCGTCAAGCCCGAGCGCATGGCGATCATCCACGACAAGCAGCAGTACGGCGAAGGCCTGGCCACCGCGGTCAAGAACGAGGTCGAAAAAGCCGGCATCACTCCGGTAATGTTCGAAGGCGTCACTCCGGGCGACAAGGACTTCTCGGCACTGGTTGCCAAGTTGAAGAAAGAGAACGTGGACTTCGTCTACTACGGCGGCTATCACCCGGAACTGGGACTGATTCTGCGCCAGTCACGCGAGAAGGGCCTGGAAGCCCAGTTCATGGGGCCTGAAGGCGTGGGCAACCCCGATATTTCCAAGATCGCCGGTGAAGCCTCCGAAGGCCTGCTGGTGACCCTGCCGCAGAGCTTCGACCAGGATCCGGCCAACCAGGCGCTGGTGGAAGCCTTCAAGGCCAAGGGCGAAGACCCGTCCGGCCCCTTCGTGTTCCCGGCCTACTCCGCTGTCCAGGTCATGGTCGAGGCGATCAAGGGTGGCGGCGAAACCGATCCGTTCAAAATGGCCGACTACATCCGCGAAAACACCTTCGAAACCACCACAGGGACGCTGGATTTCGATGAGAAGGGAGACCTGACCGAGTTCTCCTTCGTGGTCTACAACTGGCACGCCGACGGCACCAAGACGCCGGCCGCCCAGTAATAAAAACAACAGGGTTATCCGCGGACACCTGCGGATACCACGGCGCCCATCCCCGCGATCCGGGGTCTGGGCGGCCGTCGCCCCGCCGACGGCCACCCGGGCGCCGCCTGACCTGGTTCTTTCTATGACTGAAGCGTCTCTATACCTACTCCAGCAGCTCATCAACGGGCTGACGATCGGGTCCACCTATGCCCTGATCGCCATCGGCTACACAATGGTCTACGGCATCATCGGCATGATCAATTTCGCCCACGGCGAAATCTACATGATCGGTTCCTACATTTCGTTCATCGTCATCGCCGGCCTGCTCGGCATGGGGATGGTGGCACTGCCGGTAATACTGCTGATCGCACTGATCGTTGCCGTGCTCATCGCCAGCACCTACGGCTGGACCATCGAACGCGTGGCCTACCGCCCGCTGCGTGGCTCCAACCGGCTGATCCCGCTGATTTCGGCGATCGGCATGTCCATTTTCCTGCAGAACTACGTCGTGCTTGCCCAGGGCGCACGCGACATCGCCTTGCCGCCGCAGATCTCCGGTGGCTGGAACTTCGGCGATCCGCAGCTGTTCGAGGTTTCGCTGTCCTATATGCAGCTGATCATCTGGGCCGCCACCTTCGTCTGCATGACAGCCCTGACGCTGTTTATTTCCCGTTCCCGTATCGGCCGTGCCTGTCGCGCCTGCGCCGAAGACCGCGGCATGACCAACCTGCTGGGCATCGATACCGACCGCACCATCGCCATGACCTTTATCATCGGCGCCGCGCTCGCGGCTGTGGCAGGCCTGCTGTTGGGGCTTTACTATGGCGTGGTCAACCCCTTCGTCGGCTTCATCGCCGGCCTCAAGGCCTTTACCGCCGCGGTCCTCGGCGGCATCGGTTCCATCCCCGGCGCCATGCTCGGCGGCCTGATTCTGGGCGTCACCGAGGCCCTGACGTCGGCCTACTTCCCGTCCGAATACAAGGATGTGGTGTCGTTCGGTCTGCTGGTCCTGATCCTGCTGTTCCGCCCCAGCGGCCTGCTCGGTAAACCGGAAGTGGAGAAAGTCTGATGCGACAGAATCTGTACGCAGCCGTCTTCGCCGCCGGCATTACCTTCGTTCTCACCTGCCTGATGATCGGCGTCAAGCTGACCTCCGAGGGCACCCAGCTCCAGGTCGTCGGCGCCAGCGAAGCCCAGTGGGCCTGGATCTTCGCCGGTATCGCCCTGGTGTTTTTCTCGCAACTGTTTCGCGACCAGATCAGCACCGCCACCGCCGGCATTCCGCGCCCGAACCTCGGTGCTCTGATGCCCGATCGCGAAAAGGCCGCGCGCCTCAAGCCCTGGCTGATCGCCGCCGTGGTGGTGGGCCTCTTCATCTGGCCCTTCATGGCCTCGCGCGGGGCCGTGGACCTGGCGACCCTGACGCTGATCTACGTGATGCTGGGCCTCGGCCTCAACATCGTGGTCGGCCTCGCGGGCCTGCTGGACCTCGGCTACGTCGCCTTCTATGCCGTCGGCGCCTACACCTACGCGCTGCTGTCGGCCTATTTCGGCCTGTCGTTCTGGGTCTGCCTGCCGATCGCGGCGCTGCTGGCGGCCACCTTCGGCTTCCTGCTCGGTTTCCCGGTACTGCGCCTGCGCGGCGACTACCTGGCGATCGTGACGCTGGGCTTCGGCGAGATTATCCGTATCCTGCTGAACAACATGACGGGGCTGACCGGCGGCCCGAACGGCATCTCCGGTATCGACAAGCCGACGCTGTTCGGGCTCGAGTTCAACCGCCGCGCCAGCGAAGGCTACGTCCCCTTCCACGAGTTCATGGGCATCGATTACAACAGCGGTCACAAGGTGATTTTCCTTTATCTGATCGCCGTGGTGCTGGTACTGGCCGTACTCTATGTCATCAACCGGCTGATGCGCATGCCGGTGGGACGTGCCTGGGAGGCGCTGCGCGAGGATGAGATCGCCTGCCGCTCTCTCGGCCTGAACCGTACCGTGATCAAGCTCTCGGCCTTTACCCTCGGCGCTTCGACCGCCGGTTTCGCCGGCTGCTTCTTCGCGGCACGGCAGGGCTTTATCAGCCCGGAATCCTTCATCTTCATCGAGTCGGCGATCATCCTGGCGATCGTGGTGCTCGGCGGCATGGGCTCGCAGTTCGGCGTCATCCTGGCGGCGATCGTGATGACCATTCTGCCGGAGTTCGCCCGCGAGTTTCAGGAATACCGCATGCTGCTGTTCGGACTGCTGATGGTGCTTATGATGCGCTGGCGTCCGCAGGGCCTGCTGCCCGCCAAGCGACCGCATATGGAGTTGAAGCGATGAGTCAGTTGTTGCTGGACGTTAACGGCCTGACCATGCGCTTCGGCGGCCTGGTGGCGGTCAACAACGTCAACCTGTCGGTACACAACCGTCAGATCGTATCCATTATCGGCCCCAACGGCGCCGGTAAAACCACGGTGTTCAACTGTCTGTCGGGGTTCTACATCCCGAGCGACGGCAGTGTCGTCTTCAAGGGCGAGCAGATCGCGGGCCTGAAGGACTTTCGTATCTCCCGCAAGGGGCTGGTCCGGACCTTCCAGCACGTGCGGCTGTTCTCCAACATGACCGTGATCGAGAACATGCTGGTGGCGCAGCACCGCCATCTCAATACCAACCTGCTGGCGGGCCTGCTCAAGACCACCCATTACAAGCGGCTGGAGCAGGAAGCAATGGACCGCGCCGCCTACTGGCTGGAGCAGGTCGACATGCTGGAGTTCGCCAACCGCGAAGCCGGCAACCTCGCCTACGGCCAGCAGCGGCGTCTGGAAATCGCCCGCTGCATGGTCACGCAGCCGGAACTGCTGCTGCTCGACGAGCCGGCGGCGGGCCTCAACCCGAGGGAAACCAAGCAGCTCGACGAGCTCATCGTGCAGCTGCGCGACGAGCACGAGATTTCCGTGCTGCTGATCGAACATGACATGAGTCTGGTCATGGGCATCTCCGACCATATCTACGTCATCGCCCAGGGCACCCCCCTGGCCGATGGCACACCCGAGGAGGTGAAGAACAATCCGGACGTCATCAAGGCGTACCTCGGGGAGGAATGAGATGCTGCAAATCGAAAAGGTGAACACCCACTACGGGCCCATTCAGGCGCTGCACGACGTTACCGTCGAGGTCAAAAAGGGCGAGATCGTCACCCTGATCGGCGCCAACGGCGCCGGCAAAACCACGCTGATGATGACCATCTGCGGCGATCCCAAGGCCTCTTCGGGCCGGATCGTCTTCGATGGCGAAGATATCACCGGCCTGCCGACCTCGCAGATCATGCGCAAGGGCCTCGCCATCGTGCCGGAAGGACGGCGCGTGTTTGCCCGGCTGACGGTGCAGGAAAACCTCCATATGGGGGCCTACTTCCGCACCAAGGCCGAGTACGAGGAAAGCCTCTCGCATGTGCTGGAACTCTTCCCGCGCCTTCGGGAGCGTTTCAGCCAGCGCGCCGGCACCATGTCCGGCGGCGAGCAGCAGATGCTCGCCATCGGCCGCGCCATGATGAGCAAGCCGCGCATGATTCTGCTCGACGAACCCTCGCTGGGCCTTGCGCCGATCATCATCCAGCAGATCTTCGAGATCATCGAGCAGCTGCGCAGCGAGGGCGTCACCATCTTCCTGGTGGAGCAGAACGCCAACCAGGCGCTGAAGATCGCCGACCGCGGCTACGTGCTGGAAAACGGCCGCGTCGTCATGACCGGCTCCGGCGAATCGCTGCTGACCGACGAGAACGTGCGCAAGGCGTATCTCGGCGGTTGAGGCGAGGCGTTACGCGTTACGGATGGTAGGGTGCCGGTGAGCCTGCGAACCGCACCATGGTTCGATGCGGTGCGGTTCGTTTCACTCACCGGCACCCTACCTTTCCTCGAACACCCGGCGAGTCGGAGGCAGGGCGCCCCTGAGCGAAGCAACCGTCATGGATGACGGGAAGATCGGTATTGCAGGTGCATAATACCGACGAACGACGCCGCAAAATCCGGCACGTTTCGTTAGACTCAAGGTGCCCTACCAGTTCCTGCCGATTTTGCTGTCGATGCTGAGCCCACCCGGGCCGCTGGCCGCCAGCACCAGAAAACCGCCGGCAATCGCCAGATTCTTCATAAACATTATCGACTGCATCGGCTGACTGAAGTCAGTGTGGAAAACCACGGCCGAGGCAATGCAGAACAGCGCCAGCAGCACCGCTATCGTACGGGTGCCGAGGCCGACAATGATCGCCAGCCCACCACCGAGCTCCAGCAGAATCACCAGCGGCAGCAACACACCGGGCACGCCCATCGACTCCATATAGCCCTGAGTGCCCTCGAAACCGCCGATCTTGCTCCAGCCCGCCGATACAAAGATTAGCGCCAGCAGGATGCGGCCCACCAACAGTGCAAATCCGTTCATCACCTGATCTCCGCCTTGATTTCGTGAAGTGACAGCGCGAGCAACCCGGCCCTGTCCCGATACAGCATATAGGCAGTTGCGAACGCCTGCACAAAATCGAAGGCACGACCCGCTTCATCGTTTTATCCAGGTGGATCAGTAAATAGCGGTCGCCACCCTGCCCCCACGAAAAAAGGCGGCGCCCGGAGGCACCGCCTTTTCCTTTGCTACAGCCCTTCAGAGGGATTATTTCTTGCCTTTGCCACGGCCTCCGCCCGGGCCGCCGGTGTCACCGGTACCGCCCTGTACCGTCATCAACAGCTCATCGTGGTTGTTATCCAGGTTCGGATCGGAAGTCACGCTGGAGACATCGGCCACGTTGGTGATTTCGCCGAGATTGCCCTTGGCCGTGGCCTGGATCTCGTACTCGACGCTCTCGCCAGCGGGCACCGTAGCAGTTTCGCAGGTTACCCTGTGCGTGCCCGCGTCATAGCTGCACTCTTCGGAAACGAACTCAACCACCAGCTTTTTCGCCGTCGACGGAAGTTCATCGGTCACCACCACGTTCTGCGCATCGGACGGGCCGCCGTCGCCGCAGACCTCGGGGTCGTCTACCGAACAGCCGGCCTTGTTGTGCACCGTCAGGAAGTAGATGATGGTGCCCGAAGCGTTGCCGGTCGGGAAGTTGCCGGTCTTGTCGAGCCAGAGGTCAGCCTCAGTCGCCACCGTGGTCACTGCCCCGGCGCTGTTGTTGCTTTCGTCCGGATCTGCTGTCGCCGAGGCGACCGAAGCGGTATTGCTCAGCTCAAAGCCGTCCGGCGTCGCGGCATCGACATCGACCACAACGACAATGGTGCGGCTTTCAGCCGGATCCAGGTCACCCAGCGCGCAGGTCAGCGTATCCTCTGCGGTGATTTCGCAATTGCCGCCTTCCAGCACCGAAGCACTGACAAAACCGACCCACTCGGCCGGCAGCAGGTCCGTGACCACCACATCGGCCGCCGTCGAGAGGCCCTCGTTGGTCACCACCAGCTCGTAGGTGAGCTGATTACCCGCCAGTACCGGATCCGGACTGTCGCTCTTGACGATCGAGAGATCCGCCGACGCCTGTACGGTGGTATCGTCCAGCGCAAAGTTGTTGGCGCTGTCGTCGTCGTAGGTATCCGACAGGACCCTCGCATTGTTGCTGAGCACGGTGCCATCCGGCACATCGACATGCACCCGGGTTTCCACGGTCATGGTCCTGACGGCGCCGTCGGCGAGATTGCCGAAGCTGCAGCTCGACGGCAGTGCCGCATCGCCGGGGACGCCGGTAACACAGCTTGCGCCGTCGCTACCGCTGACCAGGACAATATCCAGATCGGCGGGCACCACGTCCTCGACCACCACATTCGTCGCGGTCGAGGGCCCATGGTTGGTAACGGTGATGGTATAGGTCAGCTCCGCGCCGGCTACGACCGGGTCCGGGCTTGCTGTCTTGCTGATGCCCAGGTCCGCGACCCCAATGATCACCAGGCTGTCACTGGCACGGTTGTTGTCCTGGTTCTCGTCCAGGGTATCGCTGTTGACGACGACCTCGTCGCTGATCGTCATCGCCTCATCCTCGCTGATCGAAACAGTCACGATCGCCTGCTCGTCCTTGGCAAGATCGCCGAGGTTGCAACTGACCTGTTTCAGAGTCGCGCTGATGGCGTTGACCGAGCAGCCGGGGCTGACCGAGTCGACGGTGAACGCCGCCGAGCCGGTAAGGGTGTCCACCAGCATCACATTTTCCGCGGTACCCGGCCCCTGATTGGTCACCGTCATGGTGCAGGTACCGGTCATGCCGGCCAGCAGTTCGCCGTCCGGCTGGCAGTCCTTGGCAACCAGCAGGTCAGCCAGGGCATAGAAGGTCACCGTATCCTCGTCGGTGTTGTTGCTCAGATCGGCATCCGGCAGCACAAGGTTGCTGGTGATGTCGGCGGACGCGAAGTCGTTGATATCCTGCGCCGTATCGGCGGTCAGCTCGACCACCACCGTAACGCGGTCGCCGGCGGCCATGTCCCCGAGCTCGCAGGTCACGGTTCCGGCACCGTCCTGCGGGTTGCCTGTCGAGTCGCAGGCACCCTGGCTGGCGGTGATATCGCCGAACAGGAAGACGCCATCACTGACGTGCTCATCCACCAGTTCGACGCCGATCGCCGGCGCATCGCCGATATTGTCGACCCAGATGGTACAGGTCGCCGTTTCCCCGATCAGCAACGGCTGCTCTGGCTTGCAGTCCTTGGTGACCCGCAGGTCCGCCGGCACCAGGCTGGCCACGGCCGCCGCCAGATAGATGCGCGGTTTGACGTGCCCGGATGCTATCGGGTCCTGCCCCTCGTAGCCGTTGGGGGCTCTCATATCGGTCACCCAGACACCGGTATCCCTCAGTATCTGGGAAATCTCGGCGACGCTCAGGGTCGGGTCGATCGCCCGCAGCATGGCAAAGGCGCCGGTGACCTGCGGTGTCGCCATCGAGGTGCCACCCTTGGAGCTATAGGCGTCGTCGGGGACCGATGAGACGACACCGGCCCCGACAGCAAGGAAATCGACCGTTTCATCCATATTGTGCAGCACCTGGTCGGGGTTGGCCCCGTCCGTCACGGAACCGACGGTGACGGCAGTGCTGATGCAGCCCGGGGCGCCGAGTGCATCGGTCCAGCCGTCGTTGCCGGCGGCGATCACGGTGGCGATCTCAAGTCCCAGCAGCGTGTCGATCACGCCCTTGCGGCTGTCTCCGTCGCAGGAACTTGCGTACTCGCCGCCGCCGAGGCTCATGTTGACCGACGAAATGTTCCAGCTGCCGCTCAGCGTATTGGCGATGTAGTTCAGTGCACTGATCTGGTCCGAGGTATAAGTCCGGGTGCAGGGCTGGGCGCCAGCCGTGTCACTGTCACAGTCGGCGATGCGGGTGAACACCTGGATAGCGATGATGTTGGCATCCGGTGCCACGCCATTGAAACCCTGAAGATTGTTCGGATCATCCTCGCCTGCGGCGATGCCGGCGACATGGCTGCCGTGGTCGCAGATATTGCTACCGCCGACCGAGCAAGCGGCAATCGGAGCGCCCCCCGCCTGGGTGACTTCGGCCGCACCGGGCCCGATCTGATTGGTGCTGCCGTCGGGACACAGGCTGGTGTCGTCGCCGCTATCCGACGACCAGCAGGCCTGATGCACCACCCGACCGCTGTAAAACGGGTGGTCGGCGTCAATACCGTTGTCGAGAATAACCACCGTCTGACCGTTGCCGCCAAAGCCGGACGCCCAGGTCAGATCAGCGCCGATATGAAAGGTTGCGCTAGCGAGCAAAGGGTCACTGAGGCTATCCTCCTGGATATGCTCCACCAGCGGCGAGTTGGCTAGACGCTTGAGGGCGTTGGCGTTGACCCGGAGCGCCATGTTCGGCAACCCCTCCCACTGGGAGTAACGCTCGGCACCGGTGCCGATAAGGCTGTCGAGCAGCTCGAGCTTGCTGTTGGCGATCTCGCTGCGCTGCGCTTTGGCCCGGGGCGAACTCTTGCCACCGAGCTTGCCCTCGGGCACGAAGCCGCCGCGAACGCGAAGCGTCACGATCACTTTGACGGTTTCACCGCGATCGGCCTTGTCCATGAGCCCCTGCGGTATCGAAGTCGGCGGCTGTGCCGGTGTGTTATCGGAAAATGCAGCGGCCACCATCACCAACAGGGTGATCAGCAGCAGCTTCGTGAAGCCTCCCTCAAATCCAGTCAGTCGTAGCATAGTACGGCCCTCCTTGCGTCATTTCGGCGCCCACCCTCTACTAAGCGACAACCCCTAACATCCGGCCAACTCAGACACTGCACCGCAGGAACCTATTCCCTCCAACCGCTATGCAGCACACAGGCGAGCGACATGAACCTCTGTCTCGAGGCGTCCCATCCTCCCGCCCTAACGGGCGAGCAGATTCACAACCAAGCTTCGGCCAGCGCCCGCCCGGTGTCGAACGCAGATAAAACCTGACGCACTGGTCAGTCCAGAAGTGTAAATTTGTAAATAAAATCAAACAGTTTCGAATAGGAAACAGTCGGAAATCACGACGAAATCACGATAGCGCTATCAATATGTAAACCTTTGTGAACAGTCAAATGAGGTATTTTTGAACGTACCTTCAAAACGGTTGCAGGATCGACAGGAAGACCTCGGGAACCACGCCTCAGGTGTCGCCTTATCGGAACAGTTAAAGTGGCAGCCGATTGGCGACCGACAGAAGCCTGGACCAGCCGATTCGCCCAAAGACGACTTTCGGGTCATCGCTTCAATAACTAGACTCGATAAGGCTGATGACGTTTTTGAATGCCTCGGGAACTGGGAGTGAGGATAACAATGACAAGGGTACTGGTGGTCGACGATGAGCCAAACATCGTGCTTTCCCTCGAGTTTCTGATGCGCCAGGCCGGGTTCGACGTGACCACCGCCGGCGACGGCGAAAGCGCGCTGGAACAGGTGCAGCAGCAGCCGCCGGATCTGGTGCTGCTCGATATCAGTCTGCCGGGGTTGAGTGGCTTCGAAGTGCTGGAGCGGTTGCGCGCGCAGCCGGAGCATGCCCGCCTGCCGATCATCATGCTGACCGCGCACGGGCGTGAAGTGGAGCGGGAGAAGGGGCTGGCCCTCGGGGCCGACGATTACGTGACCAAGCCGTTCTCCACCCAGCAGCTGGTCGAGAAGGTCAAACAGCTGCTTGGATTGGCCAACTGATATGCTGGCACGCCAGAAGCTGCTCGGTTTCGGACTCCTCGCCAGCGGCGGCGCCCTCTTCGGCGGTCTGTTCCTGGGGCTCTGGATCAGCGCCGAACTGGTGCCGCCAGGTGAGAGCCACTGGGGTCTCTGGCTGCTGGCACTGGCACCGGGCCTGCTGGTCGGTTCTCTCTACCTGCTGCTGGACAGGCGCCTGTTCGCCCCGCTGCGTCACCTGCAGATCCAGCTCGCCCGCCTCGCCGCCAACCCCGATGCCCGCAGTGACTTCCCGCCCGAAGGCTGGCTGGCGCCGCTTCGGGCCGATCTCGACCGCATTCGCGACGGCTGGCGCGAGGACCGGACCCATATCGACGAAGCCGCTGCCGCCGGCGCCCGCGAAGCCGAGCGCACCAGTGCCGAGCTTGAAGCGGTGCTGCGGGCGGTCCAGACGCCGCTGCTGCTGTGCGACAGCCACCAGCGTCTGCTGCTGTTCAACGACGCCGCGGAACAGCTGTTCGCCGACAGCTCGGCCCTGGGCCTGGGGCGCCGGTTGTCGGAGCTGCTGCCCATGAGCAGCCTGCACGAAGCCCTGACGCAGCTGCCGCGCCGCGCTGCACCGCGCAAGCTGCTGCTGCCCTGGCATGGCCGCTGGCTGCGGCTGGATCTGCGCCTGGTCGGCGGCGCCTTGGGCGAAGCGCTGATCGCGATCGAGGACAGTACCGCCATTCAGGAAGCGGAACAACGCTGGCACGGCCCTCTGGCGCAGCTGCTGCCGGAACTTCGCGGCCACAGTTCCAGCCTCGTGATCAGCAGCGAGGCCCTGACCAGCGGAAAGGTCGAGCCGCTGATGCGCCAGCGACTCGAAGCGGTTTTGCGCGAGGAGAGCCTGACCCTCGGGCGCCTGATCGAAACGCTGTCCGAACAACTCGAAGGCCTGCAGAGGGACCCGGGCCGGCTTGAGGATACCTGGTCCAACGACCTCTGGAGCGCCCTGTGCGAACGCCTCGGCAGCACCGGCCCTCAGCTCGTCGCGATCGGCATTCCGGCCTGGTTGCGGGCCGACGGACCGGCGCTGCTGGAACTGCTGTTCCGGCTGCTCGGTCTGCTGCAGGAAGCGACCGGCGCGCACGACTTCGAAGCGGAGGTGCAGCTGGGCAACCAGCGGATCTACCTCGATCTCATCTGGCGCGGGCAGCCGATCGATCAGGGCCGTCTGGAACAGTGGCGCTGGCTGCCGCTGGCCGAGTCGGCGACCCACCCTGTGCTCAATGACATCCTGCGGCGCCACGACAGCGACTGCTGGTCGCTGGCCGATGCCGACGGCCATGCGCGCCTGCGCCTGCCGCTGCCGGCGGTGGCACGGGTCGGGCCGCCGCCTCCCGCACGCCCGCCGCGACCCGAGTTTCACGATTTCAGCATCGCCGATCTGCCCGCGCCCAGCGCCGAGCTGGGACGTTTGCCGCTACAACGTCTGGAGATGATCGTGTTCGATACCGAAACCACGGGCCTGGAGCTGCGCCGCGACGACTGCGTGATCAGCATCGGCGCCTGCCGTATCGTCAATGGTCGCCTGCTGGCGCGGGATGTATTCGATCAGCTGATCAACCCGGGGCGCCCCATCCCGCCCGAAAGCAGCCGCATTCACGGTCTGTATGATCCGGATGTGGCCACGGCACCGCCGGCCGAGATAGTATTGCCGCGCTTTCGCGATTTCGTCGGTCACGGTGTGCTGGTGGCGCACAATGCCGCCTTCGACCTGCTGGCGATACAGCCCGGCGCCGAGCGTGCCGGCGTGCGCTTCGAGATGCCGGTGCTGGACACCATGCTGCTGTCGCGGGCGCTGGACCCGGGACTGGAAGGTCACGGTCTCGATGCGCTGGCGGAGCGCTACCAGCTCAGCTTCGCGCCCGGCAGTCGACACACCGCCCTGGGCGATGCCCGGGTCACCGCGGAGTTGCTGCTGCAATTGCTACCCCGCCTGGAGGCCCGCGGCGTGCGCACCCTGGATGACGCCATCGCCTTCGAGACCTCGGCCATCCAAGGAAGCGCCCTGACATGATGCCCCCGCCGAAACTGCCCGGCCGCCTGACCGCCCTGGCACTGCTGGGGACGCTGCTGTTCACTCCGCCGCTGATCGGTCTGTTCGATCACCCCGGTGCCAACGGCCTGTCGTGGCTGCCGCTGTATCTGTTTGCCGTCTGGGGCCTGCTGATCCTGGCCGCCGCGCTGCTGCTGGAGTCGAGCGATGAGGACTGAGGGCGCTGTGTCTGCACTCTGTGCGCTTCGCGGCGGGGGCGCCGCTCCTGCGGGACGGCAGCGATGAAGTGGGAAGCGCTGCTGTTCGTCGTCGCGTTCGGCTACCTGGCGCTGCTGTTCGTCATCGCAGCCTGGGCCGACCGCCGGGCCGAGAAAGGCCACTCGGTGATCGGCTCGCCCCTGGTCTACACCCTGTCGATCGCTGTTTACTGCACCGCCTGGACCTTCTACGGCAGCGTCGGCCGCGCCTCCCATTACGGTCCCGCCTTTCTGAGCATCTATCTGGGACCGACACTGGCAATGCTGTTCGGATGGATGCTGCTGCGACGCATGGTGCGTATCGCGCGGGCACAACGCATCACCTCGATCGCCGACTTCATCAGCACCCGCTATGGCAAGAGTGACAGCCTGGGAGCCCTGGTCACACTGGTCGCGGTTATCGGCATCATGCCCTATATCGCGCTGCAGCTGAAAGCGATCACCTTCAGCCATGCGGTGCTGACCGCCTACCCCGCCGAGGCCCAGACCAACCTGATTGCCGCCGGCGTGCTTTCCGACAAATCCTTCTGGGTCGCGCTGGTGCTGGCGGTTTTCATCATTCTGTTCGGCACCCGCCATCTTGACGCCAGCGAGCGCCACGAGGGCATGGTCGCAGCCATCGCCTTCGAGTCCATGATCAAGCTGCTGGCGTTTCTCGCTGTCGGGCTGTTCGCGACCTTCACGCTGTTCGGCAGCCCCGGCGAGCTGCTGCAGCGCGCCGCAACCCTGCCGGAACTGGACGAAGGCTTCGGCATCGCCGCCGTACCAGGCGGCGCCGGCGGCTGGGTCGGTAGCCTGCTGCTGGCGGGACTGGCCTTTTTTACCCTGCCCCGCCAGTTCCAGGTACTGGTGATAGAGAATGTCGACGAGCGCCATATTCGTCGCGCCAGCTGGTTGTTTCCGCTGTATCTGCTGGCGATCAATCTGTTCGTGATTCCGATCGCGCTGGCGGGCCTGCTGCTTGGCAACGCGGCCGGGAATCCCGACAGTTTCGTGCTGACCATAGGGCTGGCCGCGGGGCCGGACTGGCTGCCGCTGCTGGCGTTCATCGGCGGTCTGTCGGCGGCCACCGGCATGATGATCGTCGAAACCATCGCCCTCTCGACCATGATCAGCAATCATCTGGTGATGCCGTTGCTGCTGCGCCTGCGCTGGCTGCATCTCGACAGCCGCCGCGAGCTCAGCGGCCTGATTCTGGGGGTGCGGCGCATCGCCATTATCCTGATCCTGCTGCTGGGCTACCTCTACCATGCCCTGATCGGCGAGTCCTACAGCCTGGTCACCATTGGTCTGGTGTCCTTCGCCGCCGCCGCCCAGTTCGCACCGTCTCTGCTGCTTGGGCTGTACTGGCGCGGCGCGGCGCGGCGTGGAGCCGCGGCCGGCCTGATCGGCGGCATCCTGGTCTGGGCCTACACCCTGCTGCTGCCGGGGTTCGCCCAGTCCGGCTGGCTCGACGCCCGGCTGCTCAGCGATGGGGCCTTCGGGCTGGCCTGGCTGCGACCCTATGCGCTGTTCGGACTCGAGGGCTGGGACATTTACAGCCACGCGCTGTTCTGGAGCCTGCTGGTCAATGTCGGGTTGCTGGTCGGAGTGTCGCTGTTCAGCCGCCAGAACCGCCTGGAACAGACCCAGGCCGCGCTGTTCACCGGCAACCTGCACCCCGATCTGCTACCGACATCCCTGTGGCAGGGCGAGACGCTGCGGGGCGAGCTCAGAGCGCTGCTCAACCGCTACCTCGGCGCGGTCGCCACCGCACGGCTCATTCCCCGGGGCAAGGGCGAGCCGGACGACACTCTGCCGGCGACACAGGAACAGATCTCCGCCGCCGAGCAGGCGCTGGCCGGCGCCCTCGGCGGCGCCTCTGCGCGGGTACTGATCAACTCTGTGGTGCGCGGCGAGGCGCTGGATCTCGAGGCGGTGCTGAGCATTCTGGACACCACCTCCCAGACGCTGGAATACAATCGTCGCCTGGAACAGAAGTCCCATGAGCTGGCGCGCATCGGCGCCGAGCTGCGACGGGCCAACGAGCAGCTGCGCGAACTCGACCGGCTCAAGGACGAGTTCGTCGCGATGGTGAGCCACGAACTGCGCACACCGCTGACGTCGATTCGTGCTTTCGCCGAGATCCTGCGCGACAGCCCCGACGTCGATGTCGCGCAGCGCACCCACTTTCTCGAAATCGTAGTGCGCGAGAGCGAACGGCTTTCGCGACTGATCGAGGAAATTCTCGACCTGGCACGGCTGGAGTCGGGCCGCATGCCGCTCAACCCCGAGCCACTGGACCTGGCGGGGCTTGCACGTCAGTCGACCGAGGCCGTCGGCCACCTGTGTCGCGAGCGGGGCGTCGAACTGGAGGTGGACCTGCCCGAGGACGGCGCGCCGGTGGTCGCCGACCCTGACCGGCTGCAACAGGTGATCATCAACCTGCTCGACAATGCCAGCAAGTTCGCCGCCAGACCCGACGGCCGCATCAGCCTGCACCTTGCCCCCCACAAGGGTCACTGGCAGCTGTCGGTAGAGGATAATGGCGGCGGCATCGCCGAAGAGGAATGGGAAAAGGTGTTCGAGAAGTTCCACCAGGTCGAGCAGACGGGCGACAGCAACGGCACGCGCCCCAGGGGCACAGGTCTTGGCCTGCCCATCAGTCGCGGCATCGTCGCCAACCTCGGCGGCAGGCTCTGGATCGAGAAGAGCAGGCGCCTGGGCGGCGCCCGTTTCGTGATCGAGCTGCCCGAAGCGCCGCCGCAATCCGGCCAGGACCCGGATGCCCAGTGGCTGCCGGCGTCCTGATCGCGCGTCGGTGCGGTCATCCCTGCGGAACCGGCGTGGCGCCGGCTGTTACTAACGTTTCAGGAAGTAATGTCGCACTCAGCCACACTGTCCAGGTTCGCGGCAAGGCGTGAGTCACGTCGTGTAGTTGCTCTACATAAGTGGCGAACAACGCAGTCGCGGGCCTGGACAGTGCGGCCCGGAGGGAGCCCCACAAAGCGCCTCCCGCAGCGTTGCGCCGCCTCGAAAGGGAACCACCCTGTCTTCACCGACGCGCCTTGCTGGAGGCGCTTTGTGGGGCTCTGAGACTGACTTTACTTCCTGAAACGTTAGTAACTATCCCCCCCGGCAGCCTGGGCCCGGGCGCGACGCTGCAGGTCGCGAATCGCCATCAGATCATGGCGCAGAGCCGCCCGTGTCGCCCCATCCAGACGGCCGAGATCGATCCAGTTGTCGGGCCCCCGGCCCGCCGCGACGCTGTCGAGCTGCGCCTGAAGCAGCAGCGCCTGCAGCCGGTTCAGTGCGGCGGTCAGGGTCCGCGCGCGTTCGTGATCCAGCACCTCCCGCTCCGCCAGGGACTGCAGCCGGGAGCGGGTGTCGACCGCCGGCAGACGATGCAGCAGCGCCAGCAGCCGTACCGCGCCCTGCAACGGCAGCATGCCCTGGCGTTTGAGATTCAGCGCCCGGGCATGGGGGGCGTCCTTGTCATTGCCGCGCAGGCGGTCGAAACGGTCCAGCGCCACCGGCGCCTCGTCCTGCAGCTCGGCCATCTCGTGCAGAAAGAGCCCGGCCCGCGGCATCAGATCCAGCACCTGCTCGCGCAGGGTACGCGCCAGAGCGGCCTCGCCGTACACCGGCATGAAGTCGAGCAGGATGTTGGACAGCTGCACCAGCTTGACGGCACGACGGCCGGTCCAGAGCCGCATCTGCTCCAGCCACTCGCTGCGGCGCTTGCGCCAGGACGGCCAGCGCGCCATCACGTGGCCGTTACACAACGGAATGCCGTAGCCGTTCAGACGCTCGGTAAAGCGTTCCGCCAGAGACTGAAACCAGGTGTCGATCGCGCTGTGCTGCGCATCGGCATAGTCGTCGATGATCAGGGCATTGTCCTGATCCGGCCCCAGCAGGCTTTCATGACGCGCGCCGGAGCCGAGACTGAGTACGCAGAAGGCGCAGGGCGGCGCGCCCCAGCCCTGCTCGGTCATTTCCTCGAGCGCCGCCCGGATCGCGTGCCGGTACAGCCAGTCGTTGTGATCGCTGAGCAGCTGCCCGATGCGCCAGGCCGGCAGGTCCAGCTGCAGCAGCGCCTGCACCAGCCGCGGCTGCCAGTCCTTGCTTCGCGCCGGCTCCGGCCGCTCGCCGAGCTCGGCAAAGGCGTCCCGCAGCGGCGCCAGCAGCTCGGGCCAGCTGCGCCAGTCAGGCCAGTCGTCGCCGACGAACAGCTGACGCCAGGACGAGGGTCTTACCGGATAGGGCATCGGCTTTCCTCCATGAGTCCTTCGCATGCATTGTAGGCGGTATGAAAGAGGCCGGCCTGCCACCTGCCGCGCACCAGTTACAACCAACCGACGGGCACCGCAATCGCTGCGGCGTCGAGAAATGAAAACCTCATTGCGGTCTCTCCAGCAGCTATTTCCGGTTGCGACTGCCCGGCACCGGCCGGCCAGCGGGACGCTCAGACGCCAAGCCGGTCGATATACCGGCGCAGCCGCTCGTAATGGCTGCCCTGCCAGTAGATCTGATCGCAGCAGCTGCAGCGGAAAAAGTCCCGAAACTCGAGGTACAGGCGCGGCGGCACACGGCGGCGGACCTCTGACTCCGGCAGTCGCTCGATCAGGCCGTTGCAGCGGGAGCAGCGGCTGAAGGGGTTCAGCCAGGGCCAGGGCTCGAAGCGGGCGAGAAACTCGTGCAACTGCCGGTCGGGACTCGTGGCCCGCATATAGTAGCCATGCGTCACCTCCGGCTGCTGCAGCAGGCCCCGGTCGCGCGTGAGGATCGTTCGTCCCTGCAGCCGCGCCAGCCGGATAATCGGCCGGTCGTCCATATGGTTGCGGTACCAGGTATCGAGTCCCAGCAGCCGCAAACGCCGGGCGAGACGCCCCAGGTGCACATCGAGGATGAAACGCGGACGCTGCAGCGGCCTGGCACGCAGCAAAACCAGCGAAGGATCGTCGAGATCGCCGGTATCGGGATAGAGATGAATGCGATCGCCGTTACGGATATTGCGGGACAAAGGGACCGAATCGCCATTGATCAGCGCCAGATCCACCTCCGGGTGTGGAACCCGTAGCGGTATCAGCAGCTGCTGCAGGCTCATTACCTGTTTGAGCCGGTGCGTGAACGGACGGTGGCGGCGAGACGGCGGCAGCAGCTCGTTGAGCCGCCCGTGGCACTGACACTGGACTTCGATCATCGGCAACCTCTCATACAAGCGTAGCCGATAAGCAAGCGCGACAGGATACAGGGGTTGCGGCTTGCCGGTTGCCCCCCGGCGTACGATATGCTTCTATGCTCCATGCTCGGCGCCAACCCGGCGCTTTACCGGCTGCTGAAATTCGATCGGCGTTGCCGGATGCTGCCTTAAGAACAGGCTCAGCCACTCGAGAGTTGATGATGGACCAACAAATAAGTCTCAGCATGGGCGGCGATCTTGCCAATCTCCACGGACTTGGATGGATCGCGACAGACCTCAACCAGTTGATCGTCCTGTCGGACCTGCTGGAGTCGGGCCAGGAAGACGTCGCAGCACACTTCTTCGGCAATGACGCCCGGCCGTTCAATCGCTACAAGACCTTCGCCTCGGCGCCGCAGCGCCGTCCCTCGCAGGTCAGCCAGCGCGACGATGGCACTCTGGAGCTGGTCATCTCCGAACTCGGCGTTGCCGCCGCGATACTGATACCGCTGGTGCAAAGTGCAATAGAACGTCAGTTCGAGGGAGCGGAACAGCCGCTGCAGTTTCAGCTCGGCACCCGCGATCCAGGCCTCAAGCGGGTCATGCAGGCCTACGACCGCGGCGATTTCGGCAGCGGTGCAGAAGGCCTCAACACGCTGATGTTCGTGCTGAAGGAACTGAACCACGAGGTGCCTTACCTGGCGACATCGGCCCCGGTCATCGAGCATGCGGTACGCAAATACTCTCGCCGCATCGCCCGCACGCTGCGCAAGAGCCAGCCCCAGTAAGCCGGAACCTATTCGAGTCCGGCTTTGGCGCGCAGCTTCTCGTTGAGCGTGGGCGGCGTTCCGCGCTCGTAGTTTTTCGCCGCTTCGTTGCGTTCGTCGATCTGCTCGACCCGCTCGGACTTGTTGTAGCCTTCGATCTGCTGCGAACGGTTTTGCAGACTGTCCTCGCGCTGGTGGCTCTGGCGCCGGTTTTCGGGGGACTCCGGTGCGGCCACGTCGCTGTCGTCCACGGCCGCTTCAGTGCCACGACGCAGGCCCTCGGTACATTCGGCATCGCCGCTGTAACCGGGCGCGCACTCGGGGGGCTGCCCCGCCACGGCCTCCGAGGCCGCTGGCGCCGGCCTTGGCATCTTCACCACCGACATGTTGGAAAACTTCACGGGCTCCGCACCCACGCCGTCCGGCGGCACATCGCTGAAGTGCCATTTGCCGCTGGCATCCTTCCAGCGATAAACCTGCTCAGCCGATACCAAGGTGCCGCAGACGAGCAACAGCATCGCCACCAGCGTAACCGCATTTTTCATCTTCAGCCTCCGCCAATCCCCGCTGCAGTTGAGTATAGACCGGCGTTGCCGGCGTCTGACTGAAATTGAGACTGCATCTTGGGCAACTGGGTTCAGGACCTGGGGAAAGCGAAGCCAAGTGACCGGGCAGTTTAGCCCCGACAATTTCCGGCTTAATAAAATACCCACGACAGAAAGATTAATTTTTAACGACAACCTCCGTCGATAAAACGCAAAAAGGGCAGCCCTTGCGGGGCTGCCCTTTTTTCGGTTCGGTGCTGCGCGAATCGGTCGACGATGACGACCGATTCGACCTGCAGCTATAAAACCGTTACAGAACTACGATGTTCTCGGCCTGCAGGCCCTTCTGGCCCTGGGTCACGGTGAACTCGACGCGCTGACCTTCGGTCAGGGACTTGAAGCCGTCGCCGACGATGGCCTTGAAGTGAGCGAAGACATCGGGACCCGATTCCTGCTCGATGAAACCAAAGCCTTTCTCGTCGTTGAACCACTTAACGGTGCCGGTAGTAGTAGACATAGTCGTTACCTATTTATTCAGATGTAATGAGTTGCCTTTTCGCAAAGGCGGTCTGGCTGGAATTGCTGCGATAACTTATGAATAACAGGACGAGTTACTACTAAGCGAACATCGTAATGGTGTGCATAAATATAAGGCGAGATTTCAACCTGGAAGCAATTGTATAGATTTCATCCAAAAGGTCAATCAATATATAAAAGTATTTTCCCAACGGGTTCTTTATCATTGCCGGGACACCCCGGCATGCGCCCGGGGTGCGCACCCTGTCTTCGACCGCCCCGGGCGGTAATCCCCGATATCCAGCCGCAACGAAACATCGGCCGTTGCAGAGGCCCGTGGCGCGGCGTCCCGGCACCGGGCCCCGATGTCTCACCCACTCGTGCAGCGGGCCCCCGTGCAGAAGCCCTGCATCCCGGGTCAACGCTCGAAACTGTAGAACAGATCCGCGCCGCTGCCCTCGGTTCCGGTGTTCGATTCGAACGACAGCTGCTTGGTCAGCAGATAGCGCATGATGAACTCGTTGGTCGGTTCAGCCAGTCCCACACCGTATTTGATGTACAGTCGCGGCGACAGATACTTGCCGATATACAGCGAGGTTTCCTGCAGCGTATCGCCCCCACCAAGGCTGATTTCATCGACGTTTAGCGCACCGCTGACTTTCTCGCCGATTGCATCGCCCCCGGACCGGCCCAGCGCCAGCGCCAGTTTCATCAGCATCGCCTGCTCGCCTTCGGATGCCGCCCCCGGCGCCCGGCCGAACACCAGGTAAGACAAACGTGCATTATCGGGCATCACCGGATCCGAGAACAGCTCGAACGTCGGCGCCCGCAGCGAACCCGCGACCTGGGCGCCGACCTCGACATCCTCGACCTCGCGCTGAACCCGAAGATTCAGCCCCGGGTTGTCCACGGGGCCGCCGGTGTAAACGAAGCTGCCGCGTTCGATGTTGAGGTCCTGACCGTAGAGTTGGTACTCGCCCGTCGCCACACCGATATTGCCGGTGGCGCGGGTAACCCGGCGCTCGTCCTCGCGCAGCACCATGCTGCCGGTCAGGCGGCCGTTGAAACCAAAGGCGTCGACCCAGACCTTCTCGCCCATGGTGACCCGGAGGTCGAGATCCAGCGCCGGGCCCGGTCGCGTCGCCTCTGCCCTGCCCTCGGCATCGACGATGACCGCATCCGACGACACCGAAACCGCACTGACACTGAGTTTCGGCGGCTTGATCAGGGCCTCGGGCACCACCAGTTCCCCGCCGACCGCAATGCGCTGCTGCGCAATCTCGATCCGCATATCGGGCGATACGAAAACCTCGATTTCCGGGGTACCGACCGCCTGAAAACGGTCCCCCTGAATGGCGATTCGCCCGGTGGATGTCAACGGCTGCAGCTCGCCCGAGAGGCTCAGGTTGCCGCCACCCGAGACGGCGCTGCCGCTGAGCAGCATGCGGTCGGCCCGGGCCGGGTCGTCGCGCAGCTCCAGCTGCAACAGCTCCAGCGCAATACCCGCCGCCGGCACTTCGACGTGACCGTCGTCGAGCGCCAGGGCGCCATTGATGCGAGGCTGTTGCAGACTGCCGCCCAGGCGGATATCGCCATCGAGACGGCCGCTGCCAACCCTGATCGCCGGCACCAGCGCCGAAACGAAGGCCAGGTCTTCCATCGCCATCTGCAAACGGCCGTCGAGACTCCCAGCGCCCTGAAGATCGGCAAGCGAGACCGTCGCGTCGAGACGCCCGTCGACATCATCCATCGCCAGCACCAGCCGGGCGTTGGCGTTGTTCCGACTGCCAGCGGCCTCGACGCGGGCCTCGTTCAGGTCGAAGGCCAGATCCTGCTCCGGCAACGACAGGCGGGTCTCGTCCAGTGTCAGACGCGCCTGGTACTGCAGCGCGCCGGCCGCGCCGAGGCGGGCGCTGGCGTCGGCATTGACGAAACCCTCGAGCTCGGTGCCCGGTGGTATCCAGGGCGACAGCAGCGCCAGCGGCAGTCGTTCCAGACGCACATTGCCCGCACTGTCGCCGGCCGCCTGCCAGAGACCGTCGACGCAAAGCCGCCCATCGGCGCCCTGAGCCTCGAGACAGAGGGTTTCACTGCCCGCCCGGTCGGCGCCGAGATTCAGCTCGGCAGGTGCTTGTAGCGCCCAGTCACCCGCCAGCGGCTGCTGCAGCTCCAGCTGCATCAGCCGGCCGCGCCACTGCTGACCGAAGAGTCCGCCTTCCAGTCGCATATCCAGTTTTGCGACCTGCGAATCCAGCGCCAGCGTCAGGCTGTGATTCTGCTGCGCGCCGCCGCCGGTCAGCGAAAGGCTGTCGATGGACTGACCGCCGGCGGAAAGTCGCTGTGCCTGCAGTTCGACGCGGGCCGGACTTTTCCAGCCCAGATCGAGCGCCAGAGTGCCGGAAAGCTGCTCGAGACGGTTGGCCTGGAACGCCAGCGCCTCGGCGCTGATATCGGCCGCCAGCGCCGGTGCCGCGCGAGGTCCGCTGAGCGTGCCGCTGGCGCTCAAACGGCCACCGGCGTCCGGCAGCAGCGCCGCCAGATCCTCGGCCACCAGCCGCCAGTCCAGCGCCAGGGTTTCACCGGCCTTGCCGCTGGCATCGATGCCGGCGTTACCCCAGCCAAGATGCAGGGTTTCGATGGCCAGATCAGCTCCCTGCAGCCGCACCCGGCCACGACCGCTCAGAGGCTGCCCGCGCAGCTGCCCGCTCAGCGACTCGATGGTCGCCTGCAGGCTGGGCACACCCGCCTCCAGTCCACCTTCCGTGGCAAGAGCGAAACCCAGGGCCCCGGGCCAGTCCGCCCAATGCCGACCGGGATCGATGTTCTCGGCTGTCGCCCGCAATCGCCAGGCCGGCTGCGGTGCCCAGCCTGCGCTGCCGTCGACGGCCAGTTGCCCGCCCAGAGTCTCGAGACGCAGCGCCAGCTCGTTGAACCCTTCCAGACTTCCCTGCCCCTGCAGGTTCAGCTTCGCCGCGGGCACCTGCTCGCCGGCCAGCTCGGCCGCGACTTCCAGGCGGTAGTCGTTTAGCGGCCCCGTCAGCCGCACCTGTCCTCGCTCGCTGGCGTACTGCTGCGGCAGACCCTTGGGCAGCGGATAACGCAGGCCTCGCCAGTCGAGCTTGAGATCCAGTTCCGGCGTGCCCTGCAGCGCCGATACCAGGCCCTCGAGGCGGATCTCGGCGCCGCTGTCCGGCAGCCTTATCAGGGTATCGGCGAGCCTCACCCGATCGAGCCCGGCATCGAGCGCCGCGCGCAGCTCGACCGTCCCGGCCTCGGGCACGCTGCCATCGAGCGCCAGGGTGCCGGTCGCCGACTCCAGATCGCCACTCAGATCGATCCTTCCGGCAACGACCTGCCCGGCGAGCTGCGGCGCGAACGGCGCCGGATCGAAGCGCGCCAGGGTCAGCGCCAGCTGCCAGTTCGGCACATCCAGCGGCTGGCTGATGCGAGCCTCGAGATCGAGATCCGCCAGCCCGCGCACCTGCTGCGTCAGGGTCAGTTCCGAGCGCAGGTCACCCTGCAGAACGCCCCGGCCGCTCACCTCGCCTGACTCGGGAAGCTTCAGCTGCCAGTCGAGGCTGAATGCGAGCGGGTAGTCGTCACCGGCATCGATATCACCGTTGAGCCGCGCGCCGCCCTGGGGCGCGCTGACATCGAGTCTGTCGAGCACCAGCTTGCGATCCTCGGTGTGCAGCGCCAGGTCGAAACTGTCGATCAATACCGGCTGCGCGCCGGCCGGCTGAATGCGCAACTGCCGGCCGTAAACGGATTCGACCCGCAGCTGCAGCGGCAGCGGTATGCTCTCCGGCAGCTGGAACGGCTCGGATGGCTCCTGTGGCACGTCGCTGCCCGGCGGAAGCTGCAGATCCAGCGACTCGACACCCAGGGCATCGAGTTGCAGACGGCCCTGCAGCAGCGCCGCCGGCGTCCAGGCGAACTCGGCCCGTCCCAGCTGCGCGCTCAGCTGCAGCTGGCGATACGAGACCCCTTCAAGTTCGAGCCGGCCGAACAGCCGCCCGCGAAGCTGGCGATACTCGAGTTCGCCCGGCAGCAGCGGCTGCAGTTGACGCACCAGCCAGGCGGTGCCGGTTTCGGTGAAGCCGATTGCGGCGACTCCTCCGAGCAGCAGCAGGAACAGCACTACGAGCGCCAACAGTATTCTTAGGATCCAGCGCATCACAGGTCGGGCCCCAGGGTGAAGTGAATGCGGAAGCCGTCATCGTCCAGCGGCACTGCAAGATCGAGCCGGATAGGGCCGATCGGCGAGAGGTAGCGCACGCCGAGGCCGGCGCCGTTTTTCAGCGCCTCCGTCGCCGAATCGATGGCGTTGCCGGTATCGTAAAAGGCCGCGACGCGCCAGCTGTCAGCGACCAGGTAGTCGACCTCGGCGCTGGCCACCAGCAGGTTGCGACCACCGACGACATCGCCATTGTCGCCTTCAGGTCCCAGTTCCTTGTAGCCGTAGCCGCGCACACTGCTGTCGCCACCGGCGAAGAAGCGGTGCGAGGACGGCATGATGTCGAAGTTTTCCATCGCCGTTGCGCCGACATCCGCACGCGAAAGCAGACGCAGCCGGTCGGTCAGCGTCAGCACGTGCTTGGCGCTCACCAGTCCCTGGACGAAATCGGCGTCCGACAGCAGGGCGTCGGACGCCGCCTTCAGCTCCAGGGAGAACCGGTAGCCGCGACTGGGGTTGAGCGGGTTGTCGGTGTGCGTGGTGCTCCAGCTGGCGCCGGGAATCAGGAAATTGGTCTCGCTCTGCTCGCCGTCGAGCACGAACCTTTCCTGCTCCCAGTCGAGCGCCAGTATCTGCTGCCAGGCGCCGAGCTGCTTCTGCCAGAAACCGCCGATCGCGGTCAGTTCGCTGTCGGTGGTATCGGTCTGTTCGGACTCCCAGCTGGCGCGCACGCCATATTTGTCGGTATAGGGCACCTCGCCCGGTATGTTGTACTGCAGCACCACCGTCGAATCGACCTCGGACAGCCGCAGCAGCGCGTCCCAGCTGTGCCCGTAACGGTTGACCCAACGCCGGTGCTGTCTGGCGCTCATGCGTGCGCCGGTGTCGGTACCGTAGCCGACACCGAACTTGTAGGCGGTGCGCTTGTTGGGCTCGAGGGCAACATCGACGGGCACGACATGGTCGACGGCCTCATCCCACAGCGGCTGCACCTCGACCCGGCTGAAATACTCGCTTTCGACCAGATAACGCTGCAGATCCAAAAGCCGTGTGGAGGTAACCGGATCGCCCGTCTGGAAGGGCTGATAACGCTGCAGCAGCGAGGTTTCCACCGGCGATTCGCCAAAGCGCACCTCGCCGATGCGATAACGCGGCCCGGAGTCGAGCCGCAGCTCGATATCGGCCTGACGGCGCTGCGGATCGATACGCAGCTGCTGACGACCGAAGTCGGCCTCGTAGTAGCCCCTCTCCGCGGCCAGAGAGCGCATGCGGCTCTTGTGAGCCTCGTAGGCGGCATGCTCGAGAACAGCACCCGGTACCAGGGTCTCGGAGCTCTCCAGCGCTTTCATCACCGGATCCGACTGCGCCTCGCCCGTCACGTTCAGGTCGACCGCGTCCAGACGCACCGGCTCGCCCGGATCGACACGATAGCGCGCGACCCACTGCTCCGGCGTCTTCGTGAGTTCCGACTCGACCCTCGGCTGATAGTAGCCGTACGGCTGCAGTGCCGCCTCGATCTGCTCCTGCGCCTGTCGGTGCAGATACTGCAGCCGGCTGCTCATCGGCGCCGGCTCGCCACTGAGCCGCTCGATCGCCAGATGCGCGCGAATATTCTGTTCCAGCGAAGCCGGCAGCTCGCCTTGGATCGCTTCGACTTCGACCGCGACGGTTGCCGCCTCCTCCGCACTGGCCGCAAGCGGCAGCAGTAATAACGTGATCAGCCATCCCGGGCTGTGGGTCTTGAACACCTTGATACCTTTTTCGGCTTGTCCGGTTCTCGAGGCGACCGCCATTTCACCGCGGCGGCCGTACTGAACAATGCTGCAAAGCTTAAGCTTTTACGCCGGCCGGGTCATCCGGGATCATGTCCGCAATCAGCGGGATCTGGTATTGTTTCGAAACGCAGTGAGGCCCGCCGGGAGCAGAAGGAGCCATGCAAGATACCCACAAGCTGCTGAGCCAGATGCTTGACGGCGGTGATCCGAGCAGTCATCTGTTCGAACTGCTGTCCAGCCTCTGCCAGGGTGCGGTGGCGGTGGACCCCGACTGCCGGGTGCTCTGGATGAGCGACCAGTACCGCGAGCTGATCGGCGTACCGCCGGGGCGCGAAGTCATCGGCCGCCCGGTCGAAGAGATCCTGCCCACCACCGGACTGCCGCGGGTCGTACGCAGCGGCAAGCCCAACTTCGTCGACCTGATGCAGATCAACGGCCGCTGGTGCCTGGTAACGCGGTTGCCGCTGAAAAAGCCTGGCGGTGAGGTGTTTGGCGCCATTGGCTTCGTTTTTTACGACGACCTCGACAGCATCCAGCCGCTGTTCGACAAATTCGCGCGCCTGCGCAAGCGCCTCGAATCGGAAAACCTGCTGCGTCCGTCGCGCTATGCCCTCGACGATATCATCGGCCAGTCCGCCGTCATGCAGCAGCTGCGACGCCAGGCGCTGCGCGCCGCCCAGCTCGATACCACCCTGCTGTTGCTGGGCGAGACCGGTACCGGCAAGGAGCTGCTGGCCCAGGGCATCCACAACGCCTCGCCCCGGGCCGGCGCCCCCTTCGTCGGCATCAATATGGCAGCCTTGCCCGAATCGCTGGTCGAGGCCGAGCTGTTCGGCGCCGCCCCCGGCGCCTATACCGGCGCCGACCGACAGGGGCGCAAAGGCAAGGTGCAGCTGGCCCACGGCGGCACCCTGTTTCTCGACGAGATTGCCGAGATGCCTCTGCCGATGCAGGCCAAACTGCTGCGGGTGCTGCAGGAGCGGGAAGTCGAGGCGCTCGGCTCCAACCGGCTGGAACAGGTCGATGTCCGCGTCATCGCCGCCACCGCCAAGGACCTTCGGGGCCTGGTCGAACAGGGCGAGTTCCGCGCCGACCTCTACTATCGCCTCAACGTACTGCCGATCCGCCTGCCGCCGCTGCGCGAGCGCCACGGCGATATCGCGCTGATCAGCGACCGGCTGCTGTCACGCATTCAGCAGCAGGCCAACCTGCCCGCGCTGCCGCTGTCTGCGGCAGCACGCGACTGGCTGGAGCAGTATGACTGGCCCGGCAATGTCCGCGAGCTACACAACCGGCTGGAGCGGGCCTGCGTCATGGCCGAGGGCCAGGCCATCGAACCGGCGGACCTCGGCGCCGCCGACGACCTGCCGCGCCAGACTCCGCGCCCACGTCAGCTCGGCGAGATCCGTCAGCAGACCGAATGGGAAGCACTGCAGGAAGCCATCCGGCTGAGCGGCGGCAACAAGAGCCAGGCCGCCCGCCGCCTGGGCATTTCCCGCGCGACCCTGTACGAGCATCTGAAGAAATACCGCCCCTGAGAGGGTGTTGAGAATCGTTTTCGGGGCCGCCGAAGCAAGCGGAACGCCGCCCGGCGGAGCGCCGCCCGAACGCAGATACCGGTGAAGAATCCGCAGCTGTACGGCTGGCGCCACGCCAGGCATCGCTTCCCCCGTCCCGTAACGCAGAACCGCCCACCACAGGTCCCGACAGACAGAATCGACAGCCCTGTCTGAAAAGTCATACAGATGACCTCGACCTGCACTTAGCCGCTTAAAACAACCTGTTGTTTTTATTGCTTTTATAAAAAGTGGTCTACACTTTGCTGCAGTGCAGCATAAGTAGTGCGGCATACATCTGCAGCATAGATAGGCTCAGAAGCCTGATGCAGCTCAACTGCTACCGGTTTGGGGACCGGGCACCTGCCGAGTGACGTCCGTCACTCGCATCTCCTGCGGGCTTGTCACCCGCGTTTTTGGGGCGGACCTGTGTCCGCCCCTGTTTTTTCGGCAATCGCCAGCCGCTGGCGTCGCTGGCAATTCCGGGACTTTCGACCAATACTGCTACGAAATCACGCGACCCGGGCCTTGCCCATGAAAAAGCTCACGCTGATACGGCACGCCAAATCCAGCTGGGATGATCCGTCGCTGGATGATTTCGACCGCCCGCTCAACCGGCGCGGCGAGCGCGATTTGCCGGCAATGGCGCAGCGGGTACGCGGCTTCGGCCTGGTGCCCGACCGGCTGCTGACCAGCGGCGCGGCCCGCGCGCTCAGCACGGCAGAAGCTCTGGCCGATACCCTGGAACTGGACAGCCGGCAGTTGCTGATCCTGCCGGAGCTCTACGAATCCTGCTACCAGACCCTGCTGCATCAGTTGCAGCAGCAGAACGACCACTGGCACCATCTGATGGTCGTGGGGCACAATCCCGGGCTGGAGAATCTCGGCTACTACCTGACCCATGAACGGCTGACCAAATTCCCCACTGCAGCCGTGATGCACATCCACCTCAGTGTCACCGACTGGTGCGAACTGGCAGAGTCCTGCGGTACCCTCGAACTGTTCGACTATCCGAAGAAGCATACGAAATCGTTATAGAAGCATCACCTGATCTTATTACCTGCTTATACTACAACTGCGGTAGACTCCGGGACCTGCTAACTGGCCCCAGCCGGCCCTGGTCGCAGCTTCCCTAATTTTTCACACCCGGAGTTCGCCTTGGATCTGTATCTTCAATCGCTGCAGTTCACCGCCGGGGTCGTCGTTCCGATCTTCTTCATCGTCCTGCTCGGATATATTCTTCAGCGCACGCGTCTGATCGACGATGCCTTTATCAATACCGCCTCCCGGCTGGTATTCATGGTGGCGCTGCCGACGCTGGTGTTCATGTCGATCGCCAGCACCGATTTCCAGGCGGTGTTCAACCCTGCGCAGCTGGGTTTCGTGTTCGTCGGCGTGCTGTTCAGCTTCTCGGCCACCTGGTGGCTGGCGGCGCGCTGGATCAAGGCACCGGAGGACATAGGCGCCTTCGTCCAGGGGGCGTTTCGCAGCAACTACGGCATCATCGGGCTGGCGCTGAGCTACAACCTCTTCGGCAACTCCGGCCTCAGCCAGGCCTCGATGCTGCTGGCGCTGGTGATTCCTACCTTCAACGTACTGTCGGTCATCGCCCTGACGGTGCCCATGCAGGGCCGCGACGGCGGCGACATCAGCATCCGCCAGATCACCGCCGCCATCATCCGCAACCCGCTGATTATCGCGGTGCTGCTGGCGCTGCCGTTTTCCTACTTTGGCCTGCACCTGCCGAAGACTCTCGACACCACCGGCCACTACTTCGCCAACCTGACCCTGCCGCTGGCGCTGCTGACCATCGGCGGCACCCTGGACCTCAAGAGCCTGAAACGCAGCTCTGGCATGGCGTTCTGGGCCTGCGCCATCAAGTTGCTGCTGATGCCTCTGGCCATGACCCTGGCGGCAGCCCTGCTGGGATTCTCCGGCCAGGACCTGGCGATGCTGTTCGTGCTGTTCGGCTGCCCCACCGCCGCCGCCGCCTTCGTCATGGCCCGCGCCATGGGCGCCAACGCACGGCTCTCGGCCAATATCATCCTGATCACCACGCTGGGGTCCATCCTGACTCTCAGCAGCGGCATTTTCGCGCTGCGTCTGCTGGCTGTGATCTGATGCCAAACCGAAGAACGTCGTAACGCTCCGGGCCCCTGATGGAGAAACCCTGAACCTCCTGTCGGTGCTTTCGCAGGAACCTCCGGTGCGAATAACCAGGCACCCCGCGGATCGCAGCGACAACGGGAGCGGCATGCTCGGCGGATGGCCAGCCAATGCCAGTCGCCACCGGAAGGCCAACCCATACGATCAGCTCAGTCAGCGACAGAATACGCCTCCTGACCCACCTCACCACAGACGCGCCCCGCAGTGTTTGCGGCCAGTTCCACAAAGGCCCGCAGATACTCGACCTGCTCGTCGCCGTCGCGCACGCCGAGGAAAATCTGCTTGGCAATACCGGACGCCCCCAGACGCAGCGGCCTGACCGGCATCTTGACGGCATATTCCTCGACCAGCCAGCGCGGCAAGGCCGCCACACCCCGCCCCGCCGCCACCATCTGCAGCATGATATCGGTCGCCTCGACGATTTTGTGCTTTTTCGGGCGGCACTGAGCGGGTAGCAGGAAGTCGGCGTACACATCCAGTCGCTCGAGCTCCACCGGATAGGTGAACAGCACCTCTTCGGCCAGGTCCGCGGGCTCGGCGAAGACCCTGGCAGCCAGGGGATGGTCGGCCGCCACCACCAGCACCTGTTCGTAATCGAACACCGGCACGAAACTGACGCCGGGCCGGTGAAGCGGGTCGGGAGTCACCAGGATATCGATGTCGTAGTTGAACAGCGCCGCCATGCCGCCGAACTGGAACTGCTGCTTGACGTCCAGGTCCACCGCCGGCCAGCGCTCGAGGTAGGGTTCGACGACCTTCAGCAGCCAGCGGTAACAGGGATGGCACTCCATGCCGATGCGCAGATGCCCTTTCTCGCCACGGGCAATACGCCGGACCACCTCGTCGGCATATTCCAGTTGCGGCAGCAACCGCCTGGCAACCGCGAGCAGGTACTCGCCCGCCTGGGTCAGACGCAACGCCCGCCCCTCGCGGGTCCAGACCGCGGTGCCGGCCTGCTGCTCGAGTTTCTTGATCGCGTGGCTCAGCGCGGACTGCGTCAGGTGCAGCTTGTCCGCTGCAGCCGTCAGCGAGCCCTGTCGCTCCACTTCCCTCAGTATCACCAGATGTGCGCGCTCCAGCATCGATCAACCCATGAACATTAATAATCGAACGATGAAACTTTACCATTATTTTTCATGGATTAGCCTTCCTACAATGGCGCCACATCAACCGGAGGCTGAACATGACAACGACACACAACCTTGGTTTCCCCCGTATCGGCGCCAATCGGGAACTGAAATTCGCCCTCGAGTCCTACTGGAGAGGCGAGTCCGATGCCCAGGCGTTGACGACGCTCGCCGGCGGACTTCGCCGCCGTCACTGGCAGCAACAGCGCCGGCTCGACCTGGTGCCGGTCGGCGATTTCTCGCTGTACGACCAGGTGCTGGACATGAGCTTCACCCTGGGTGTCGTTCCCGAGCGGGTCGCCGGACAGTCCGGCTCCGAACTGGACAGCTACTTTCGCCTCGCGCGCGGTCGCGCATCCCGGGATAGCGGATGCCACTGCGTCCAGGCCGGCGAAATGACCAAGTGGTTCGATACCAACTACCACTACATCGTGCCGGAGTTCGACGCCGACACCGCCTTCTCCCTGAACCCTGACCGTCTGCTGCGGCAACTCGCCGAAGCCCTGGAATCCGGCGTCAACGCCAAACCGGTGATCATCGGCCCGGTCACCTACCTCCACCTCGGCAAGTGCAAGGACGGATCGGATCCCCTGGCGCTGCTGCCACGATTGCTGCCGGTCTACGCACAGCTGCTGGAGTGTCTCGCGGCGCAGGGTGCGGACTGGGTTCAGATCGACGAGCCGGTGCTGGTCACGGAGCTCGACACGGCCTGGCAGGATGCCTTCCGTCAGGCCTATGCGGAACTGGCAGGCGCTCGGGTCCAACTGCTGCTGACCACCTATTTCGGCCGGCTCGGGGACAACCTTCCGCTGGCAGCCGGGCTACCGGTTGCAGGCATCCACCTCGATGCGGTCAATGCCCATGCCGAGGTCGCGGCGCTTGCCGCGGCGCTGCCGGCCGACCGCGTGCTTTCGCTCGGCGTGATCAACGGCCGCAATATCTGGAAAACCGATCTCAACGCCACCCTGGACTGGCTGGAGCCCGTCGCCCGGGATCTCGGCGAGCGCCTCTGGCTGGCCCCCTCCTGCTCTCTGCTGCACGTGCCGGTGGACCTGGACATCGAGGACAGGCTGGATCCGGAGGTCCGCTCCTGGCTGGCGTTCGCACTGCAAAAGCTCGACGAGCTTGAGCTCCTGGCCACAGCACTGACAGAAGGACGCGCGGCCGTACAGGCGCAACTGAAGACCAACGCCGAAGCCCTTGCCGGACGCCGCCGCTCATCGCGGGTCCGGAACCCGGCGGTCCGGGCTGCAGTCGGCACTATCGATGCGGATTTCGGACGCCGCCGCAGCGCCTATCCGCAGCGGGCGCAGCTGCAGGCCGACCGGCTGCAGCTACCACCCTACCCCACCACCACCATCGGCTCCTTTCCGCAGACGGCCGAGATTCGCCGGGCACGCCAGCAGTTCCGAGCGGGCGAACTCGCGGCGGACGCCTATCAAGAGGCAATGCAACGGGAGATCGCGCACGCTGTCCACGAGCAGGAAGCACTGGGGCTCGACGTTCTGGTGCACGGAGAGGCCGAACGCAATGACATGGTGGAGTATTTTGGCGAACAGCTGGACGGCTTTGTCTTCAGCCGCTTTGGCTGGGTGCAGTCCTACGGCTCGCGCTGCGTCAAGCCGCCGATCCTGTTCGGCGACATCAGCCGCCCGCAGCCGATGACCGTCGACTGGACCCGGTACGCCCAGTCGCTGACCGACAAGCCGATGAAAGGCATGCTGACAGGCCCCGTCACCATCCTCAACTGGTCCTTCGTGCGCGACGATCAGCCACGCAGCGAAAGCGCCCTGCAGCTCGCCCTGGCGATCCGGCAGGAGGTGCTCGATCTCGAGCAGGCAGGCGTTGGCATCATCCAGATCGACGAGGCGGCGTTGCGTGAAGGGCTGCCGCTGCGGCGCGCCGAGTGGACGCAGTACCTGGACTGGGCGATCGAGGCTTTCCGGATCTGCGCCAACGGGGTCCGGGACGAAACCCAGATCCACACCCATATGTGTTACTCGCAGTTCAACGATATCATCGAGGCGATCGCGCGGATGGATGCCGACGTCATCACTATCGAGACCTCGCGCTCCGACCTGCAACTGCTCGGCGCCTTCGACCGCTTCGACTACCCAAACGCCATCGGCCCCGGCGTGTACGACATCCACTCGCCTAACATCCCGGGTGTCGAGCAGATGGTGCAGCTGATACGAAGCGCCGCCGAACGCATACCGGCGCAGCGCCTGTGGGTGAACCCGGACTGCGGTCTGAAAACCCGCCGCTGGGAGGAAGTGATTCCGGCACTGCGCAACCTGGTCGAGGCGGCACGGACACTGCGCGCGCCGTCTTGACCGCCCGCTGACCCAAAGGGGCTCCGGCAACGGTGCCGGAGCCCCATCGGCAAACGGTCAGTACGGTCGATACTGCAACCCTTGAGCCGCTCGTTTATGCTGTAGTTCAAAGCCCCAAGCCGAGCGCCGCAATGCTGACCGACTTTCTGCACAACCTGCTCGATCTCTACCTCGACACCGCCTTCTGGCTGCTGGCGGGTCTGATGCTGGCCGGCGTGATCAAGCGCTGGATACCGCAGGCGCTGGTACGCCGCTGGCTGGACGGCAAGGGGCCCGGCACCGTGGTGCGGGCCTCGCTGATCGGTGCACCGCTGCCGCTCTGTTCCTGCGGCGTGCTCCCGGCCGCCATCGGGCTGCGCCGCGCCGGCGCCTCCAAACCCTCGACGGTCTCCTTCCTGATTGCCACACCCGAAACCGGCGTCGACTCGGTCGCGCTTTCCTACGCCCTGCTGGGACCGGTTCTGGCGGTGATCAGGCCCGTGGCGGCCGTTATCAGCGCCATCTTCAGCGGCCTGCTGGTACTGGGTCTGGACGACAAGCGGGATGAAACGCCCGCTCAGACAGCGTCCCCGGCCAGCTGCTGCAGCAAAAGCCACGATAGCTGCCATACCGGTCAGACCGACGGACATACGACGGATACCGGGGAAAGCTTTATCGACAGCCTGAGCGACCTGGTCGACGATATCTCGGCGTGGCTGGCCTTCGGGCTGGTGCTGGCGGCGCTGGTCAGCACCCTGGTCGAGCCGTCGGCACTGCTGGAGGTGGGCGACAGCGTCTGGACGCTGCTGCTGATGCTGCTGGTCGGTCTGCCACTCTATATCTGCGCCACCGCCTCGACGCCGCTGGCCGCCGCCATGCTGGCCGCGGGGCTCTCCCCCGGCGCTGTGCTGGTGTTCATGCTGGCAGGCCCGGCAACCAATATCGCGTCGCTCGGCGTACTTGGCCGGGAACTTGGCGCGCGCACCGTGGCACTTTACCTGGCCGGCATCTGCTCGAGTGCACTGCTGCTCGGCTTCGCCACCAACCTGCTGCTCGGCGGCGGTCAGTACCCGCTGCCGCTGCAGACGCCGGCAGACTCCGCCGGCGGCGTTATCTTTACCGCCGTGCAGTGGATCTCGGGGCTGCTGTTGCTGCTGCTGGCAATACGCCCGCTGCGGCGCCGCCTGCTGCCGGCCGAAACTGAAAAAAGCTGTTGTGACTCCTGAAAGGTGATGGTGCGGTTCACTCCGTTCACCAGCACCCTACTTCAGCGCGGCCTCCTGTAGGGTGCCGCTGAGCGAAGCGATGCGCACCGCAACGCCACTCAGAGCGGGTACCGAGCGCTTACCTCAGGCTTTCGGCCAGCAACTCGGCGTAGGGATTGTGTTCGCGCAGAGCCTCGACAAACCACTGCAGCGCGCGCCCGCGGTTGCTGCTGTGCCAGGCTATGTAGTGACTGTGGTCAGTACGCACCAGCTCCACCGCTATTTCCCTGAGCTCGCCGCTAGCCAGGTATGGGGCGGCGCGAAAGCGCGGCAGGTAGCCGATTCCGAGACCCGCCAGGTGTGCTTTCAGCTTGGCATCCATGTCCGGAACGAACAGTCGCGACTGGCTCTCCACCAGGCCGTAGGTCAGCGCCGGCAGGCGCTTAGAACTGTCGGGAATGACCACCGAGGTAAAACGGCGCAGCACGTCACGCTTGACCGGCTGCTCCAGCGCGCAAACCGGGTGGTCCGGTGCCGCCACGTAGCAGAAGGCGCCCTCGGGCATCAGCGGTAGCGGCAGGGTATCGTAGCTGCGACCTTGCGGCGGCAGCCCCGGCGCGCCGATCACCAGGTCCGCCCGTCCCTCGTGCAGGCAGTCCCAGGTACCGGCGAGGGTTTCGTAGCGCAGCGCCAGGTGAATATCCGGCTGCACCTTCTGAAAACGCCGCAGCAGCGGAAAAATCAGCTCGATCGGAAAGATACCGTTGATGGCGATGGTCAGCTGCGCCTCCCAACCGTGCGCCATGCGCTGCGCCATCTCGGCCAGCGACTCGGTCGCCTCGAGAATCTGGCGCCCGTGCTGCAGCAGCATGCGTCCGACCGGCGTCAGCACCATGCGCCGCCCCTGCTTCTCGAACACCTTGATATCGTGCTCTTCCTCCAGTCGCTGCACCGTATAGGTAATGGCCGAGGGCACCCGGTACAGGGCTTCGGCCGCAGCGGCGAAGCTGCCGTGGCGATCGATGGCGTCCAGCACCTTGAGGGCTTCGAGGGAAATCTGAGCGGGCATACGTCATCCTGAGATAGAATCGGACACATCAGATTCTAACCGACAGCAACCCGCCGCGGGGGCTTTCATCGACCGGGAAACCTTCTCATGCTCAATCCGTTCCGGGACAGCCGACCGGAAAAACTGCTCAAGGCGCTCGAACAGAACGATGAGGCCGCGCTCGTCAAAGTTGTTGCCAAAACCGACGCCGAATTTCTCGGCCGCCCGCTGCGCGATGGCTATACTGCCGCGGAACTGGCCATTCGTGCGGGCCGGCCGAAACTGCTGGCGCAGCTGCTGGCCGCCGGCGCCGACGCCAACGGCAGCGGACGCGATGGCCGCAGCCTGCTGTACTGTGCGCTGCAGCAGCCCGAAGCCAGCCTTGCGCTGCTCGACGCGCTGCTGCTGTCCGGAGCCGACCCGAACAGTCCGGCCCCCGAAGAACCGCCGGCCCTGCACCTCTGTTTCGACCAGTGCCCGCCCCATCGGCTTATGCTGCACCTGAGCCGCCTGCTGCAGGCCGGCGCCGATATCGACGCCAGGGCCCCGGACGGTCTCTCGCTGATCGAGCGTGCAATACTCACGCAGCGACGGGAGCTGATACACTTTGTCATTCACTCAGGGTGCGCCTTTCCCGAACGGGCGCCCGGTTCGATCGACGCAGACACCTGGGACTATGCCCTCAGGTGCCGTCAGGACTACCGGATCCGGCAGCAGTTTCTCGCCCCCTGAACGGTCCTCGCCGGCAGCGACCCTGGAGAAAGTGTATGAAATCCAACGTTCTGATCATCCATACCGGCGGCACCATCGGCATGCATCCGTCGGATCAGGGATACGTACCGGTACCCGGCTTCGAGGCGCTGCTGCGCGAGCGTCTGATCGGCCAGGCGCAACAGAACCTGCCCCGCTTCGACCTGCTCGAGTTCGAGCACCTGATCGACAGTTCCAATATCCAGCCATCGGACTGGACCCGCATCGGCCACACCCTGATCGATCACTACGGCCAGTATGACGGTTTCGTGATTCTCCATGGCACCGACACCATGGCCTACACCGCTTCCATGCTGTCATTCATGCTGCAGGGGCTCGACAAGCCGGTCATACTCACCGGTTCCCAGATCCCGCTGATCGAGCCACGCAACGATGCGCTGGACAACCTGATCACCGCACTGATCCTGGCGGGCAACTACCGGATACCGGAGGTGGGGCTGTATTTCAACGGCCGCCTGTTGCGGGGAAATCGAGCCTGCAAACTGCGCGCCTCAGGCTTCGACGCCTTCGATTCCCCCAACTGCCCCTGGCTGGGGCAGGTCGGCATTCATATCGAGCTGCAGGACCACCTGCTACTGGAACGGGACTCACCGCGCTTCAAGGTACCGGAGTTCAACCCCGAGGCGGTGTCACTGCTGCATCTGTATCCGGGAATGCCAGGCTCCATCGCCGCCGGACTGCTGCAGAATCCTGCCCTGAAGGGGCTGCTGATCCGCAGCTTCGGCGTCGGCAACCCGCCGGATCGTAATCGCGAACTGATGGACGCCCTGGCCGACGCCGAACGGCGCGGCATCGTCGTCGTCAACCTGACCCAGTGCCTTCAGGGACGGGTCAGTCAGGGCGCCTATGCCACCGGCGCCACCCTGAACCGCCTGGGCGTGGTCGCTGGCGGCGACCTGACCGTTGAAGCCGCCTTCACCAAACTGCACTTTCTGATTGCCATCGGCTTGACCGCCGAACAGATCCGGTCGCAGATGCAAGCCCCGATTTGTGGCGAGCAGAGTGCGTAGGATGGGTCAAGCGATGCGGTGGTACGCTTTTTCCGCCACCTCGTTATTCGGGCATCGCGGACCCATCATATCGATCGCAGTACAGATCGATTGGTATCGGTCGGCACAGAGTCATCCCGGACCTGGGTTCTTGGCGCGATTCGCCTCTTCGCTCAAGGCGCCCTACGCGGTCATTGAAGAGGTTGGGTATCAACGCCTTCATGATCCTCTAGCGCGATAACCCGGTCACCAACCCGGATCGCCCCGCCCTCGACCACCCGGGCGCAGAGCCCGCCAATGCCTCGCATGGCATTGAAGCCTCCGGGCCCGAGCGCCTTTTCCATCCGCGAGCAGGGGTGACACTGTCCGGCTCCCGCCAGTACCACTTCGCCGATGCGAAAGCGCCGGCCGCTCAGCGCCTGCAGGCTGATGCCGCTGACCAGCAGATTGCGCCGCAGCAGACGCGGGTCGATGAATTCGACATGCAGCAGCGAGGCCAGCACTCCGAGCATTTCGGCCTGGAACAGCGTTACCTGGCGCTTGCTGTCGAGCCTTCCGGAAAAGCGGTCGCCGACAATACCCTGCCCCGGTACCACCTCGGCCTGCGGCAGACTCAGCATTGCCTCGTCGCGGGCCGGGCGCACCAGTATCTGTTCGAGACGGCCCTGCTGCGGCAGCGTCGCCAGCAGCTTTGCCATATTGCCCCGCATCGGCTTCCCTCCCCGTTGCCGCCAGGCGGCACCACCGTATAATAAAGTTTCGCTCCCACCCGCCGCGCCTCGAGAAAAGAACAAGACACAGGGGCTGTTGACGTCTGTGGACCCGTCCAGCCGACGCAACTTCAACTCAAGGATAGAACGCATGACCTCCCTGTTCCTGCTCGTCGGAGCCCTGATGCTGATGCTCAGCATCCTGCTCAGTCCGCTGTCCAACCGTGTCGGCATGCCGGTGCTGTTGCTGTTTCTCGGCGTCGGCATGCTCGCGGGCGAAGACGGCATCGGTCATATCCAGTTCGACGATTTCGAAACCGCCTTTCTGGTCGGCAACCTGGCGCTGGCGGTCATCCTGCTGGACGGCGGCATGCGCACCCGCGGCGAAACCTTCAGGGTCGGCCTGCGCCCTGCACTGCTGCTGGCCACCATCGGTGTGCTGGTGACCGCACTGATCACGGGGCTGGCGGCGATGCTGATCTTCGACCTGCCGCTGATCGACGCGCTGCTGGCCGGCACCATCGTCTCGTCCACCGACGCCGCAGCGGTCTTCGCGCTGCTGCAGGGGCGTGGCCTAAACCTCAACGCCCGTGTCGGCGCCACGCTCGAGATCGAATCCGGCAGCAACGATCCGATGGCAATCTTCCTCACGCTGGTGCTGATCGAGCTGATCACCCTGGGCGAGGCCGCCTCGCTCTGGTCTGCCCCCTTGATGCTGATTCAGCAGTTTGGCATCGGGGTACTGTGCGGCTGGCTTGGCGGACGCCTGCTGGTCTTCCTGATCAACCGCGTCGATCTGGTGACGGCGCTGTACCCGCTGCTGGTGACCGCATCCGGGCTGGTGATCTTCGCCGGTACCAACGCCCTTGGCGGCAGCGGTTTCCTGGCGATCTATCTGGCCGGTGTCCTGCTCGGCAACCATCGCGTACGCATGATGCCCGCCATCCTGCAGGTGCACGACGGCCTCGCCTGGCTGGCCCAGCTGTGCCTGTTCCTGATACTGGGCCTGCTGGTCGATCCGTCCGAACTGCTGGTCATCGCGCCGGCCGGCCTGCTGCTGGCCGCGGTGCTGATTCTGCTGGCGCGTCCGATGGCGACCTTCGGAACCCTGTGGCCATTCAGGTTCAACCTGCGCGAGACAAGCTTTATCGCCTGGACCGGCCTGCGCGGCGCCGTGCCCATCGTGCTGGCGCTGTTCCCGGTCATGGCCGGGATCGAACAGGCACCGCTGCTGTTCAATATCGCCTTCGTCATCGTACTGGTATCGCTGGTGATACAGGGCACCAGCCTGGCACCGGTCGCCCGCCTGCTGAAGCTGGAGGTGCCGGGCCACGAAGAGGCACACCGTCGCATCCCGATCGATGTGCCGGCGGTCGGCGAGCACGAGCTGCTGCTGTTCCGGCTGCAGGGAGAGCGCTGGACGCGGCCGGCTCCGCTGGGCGGCCTGCGTCTGCCTCCGGACAGCGGCATCGCGGCAGTATTTCGCGACGGTAGCTACCTGCCACCGCTGGCGGAGACCTGCCTGCAGGATGGCGACCTGATCGCGGTCGTCGGCCGGCCGGACCAGATCGACACCCTGGGGCACCAGTTCAACGCCCCCCATGGTCCTAAACACCTGGCGGAAATGGCGTTCTTTGGCGAGTTCGTCCTCAACGGCGAGGCGCTGCTGTCCGACGTCGAGCAGGCGTATGGCATCCGCATCGGCGAGGAAGACAAGCAGCAGACGCTGTCCGCCTGCATTGCCCGTCACCAGCACGGGCACCCGGTGGTCGGCGACAGCCTGATGCTGGGCCCGGTCACCCTGGTGGTGAAGGAGATCGAAGGCGACAGCGTCACCCGGGTGGGCCTGAAGCTGCATTGATTTTACGGGTTACGGGTTACGGG
The DNA here is from genome assembly GCF_014645375.1 of Marinobacterium nitratireducens. Lineage (GTDB taxonomy): Bacteria > Pseudomonadota > Gammaproteobacteria > Pseudomonadales > Balneatricaceae > Marinobacterium_A > Marinobacterium_A nitratireducens. The sequence goes on along the minus strand of NZ_BMLT01000011.1, from coordinate 53,392 downwards.
TTACGGGTTACGGGTTACGGGTTACGGGCGATTGTCACGCGTAACCCGTAACACGTCACGACTCCCCGTGCTCCCCAAAAACAACGAAGGCGCCCGTTGGCGCCTTCGTTGGGAAAAACATCCCGCCCCTTACTTCTTCACTGCCGCGGTCACGGAAACCTCGACCAGCAGCTCGGGGCGCGCCATCCGCGCTTCGACGCAGGCACGGGCCGGCGCATGACCTTCGGGAACCCAGGCATCCCAGACGGCGTTCATGGCGGCGAAGTCCTTCATATCGCGGATGTAGACGGTCGCCGACAGGATGTGTTCGCGGTCGCTGCCGGCCTGCTCCAGCAGTCGGTCGACCTTGGCCAGCATGGTGCGGGTCTGCTCGGCAATGTCGGCGTTGGCGTCTTCGGCCACCTGGCCACAGAGGTAGACGGTGTCGTTGTGGATAACGATCCGGCTCATGCGCTGGCCGGTTTCCATGCGGGTAATGCTCATATCGGGAATCCTGTAAGCTGTCGTGGAGTGGTCCGCGATCAGGGCGACGACCGGCAAGGCCTGCGCCGCTGCCGTTCCACCCTCGGGTCTGAAGTCGTCAGGCTGTATATTTTAATGGCACCAACGACAACGACCAGGAAAATATTCTCAAAATACCGCCAGCCCCCAGAAAATTAACCTGAATTTTCAGGCCTGACAGCAAAGCCTCCTTCACAGCCCCAGGCGCGGGATTTCCAGTGCCGGGCAGCGATCCATCACCACACCCATGCCGGCGCCCATCGCCCGCTCGGCCGCCGGCTCGTTGATCACGCCCAGCTGCATCCATACGGCCTTGGCATGGGCCTCGATGGCGGCATCGACGGCATCGCCGGCATCGACCGAGTTGCGGAAAATATCCACCAGGTCGATCGGTTCCTCGATCTCCGAAAGCGAAGCGCGCACGGCCTGACCATGAATGGTACCGCCGGCTTCGTTGGGGTTAACCGGGATCACGCGATAGCCCTTGGCCAGCAGATATCCCATCACCTGATGGCTGGCCCGGTGCGGCCGCGGGCTCGCCCCCACCAGCGCGATGGTTTTGCTGTTCACCAGAATATCGCGAATGATCTTGTCGTCACTCAAAACTTTTCTCCCATCGGGCCGGCGCCGGTCGCCTGGCTCGCAATGACGTCGGAGCGTCTCGTTGTTTTTAACTCACCCAACCTGACTACAGACCGAACATTGGGGGTCTTTTTTCAGTTTCAAGGTCCGCCAGTCCATGCTGTGGGCATCCAGCAACTGCAACCGCCCCACCAGCGGACGGCCGATATTCGCCAGCACCTTGAGCGCTTCCATCGCCTGCACCGAGCCGATGATGCCGACCAGCGGCGACAACACCCCGGACTCGGAGCACGTCAGCCCCTCTTCCTCGCCTTCGCGGTACAGACACTGGTAGCAGGGCGAGTCGGGCTGGCGGGGATCGTACACCGCCACCTGGCCCTCCAGGCGAATAGCGGCACCGGAAACCAGCGGCCGCCCGTGGCGGAAGCAGGCCCGGTTGATGGCGAAGCGGGTAGCGAAGTTGTCGCAGCAGTCGACCACCAGATCGACGGTCTCGACCAGCTCCTCCAGCCGCTGCGGCGAGAGCCGCTCGCACAGGGTTTGGATCGCGATATCGGGATTTAGTGCCGCCAGGGTTTCCCGCGCCGATTCCACCTTGGGTCTGCCGATGCGGCCGCTGTGGTGGACGATCTGACGCTGCAGGTTGCTGAGATCGACGTCGTCGTCGTCCACCAGCACCAGCGAACCGACACCGGCGGCCGCCAGATACATGGCGACCGGACTGCCCAGCCCACCGAGACCGACGATCAGCACCCGGGCATTCAGCCAGGCCTCCTGGCCCTCGATTTCCACTTCAGGCAGCATAATCTGCCGGCTGTAGCGCAGTAACTGTTCATCGCTGAGCATTGAGACCCTCCCCGGCAACCCTGGAAAAACGGCGGCCGATTTCCACTTCCACTATCCGGCAGAGCCCGATCTGCCGGCTGTAACGCAGTAACTGTTCATCGCTGAGCATTATCGTTCTCCTCGTCCGCTACCCCCGGCCAGCGCCCGAGCGTGACCCTGTCCCTGCCCCCCAGGTCTGTGGCCGTCCCGACAGCCTCGTAACCCAGACCCGCCAGCAGTTCGCGCACCGCTGCGCCCTGGTCGTACCCGTGCTCGAACAGCAGCCAGCCGCCCGACACCAGGTAGTCGCGGGCGCCATTGGCGATCAGGTCGATATCGGCAAGCCCCCGATTCCCGGCGACCAGTGCGCTGCGGGGCTCGAAGCGCACGTCGCCCTCATCCAGATGCGGGTCGGCCGGATCGATGTAGGGTGGATTGCTGACAATCATCGAAAAGCGCCCATCGAGCGGCTCGAACCAGCTGCCGCAGACGAAGCGGACGTTGTCGATGCCAAGGCGCAGACGGTTGCGCTCGGCCAGCGTCACCGCCTCCGTCACGCGGTCGCAGCCGGTGACCTGCCAGCGGGGCCTCTCACTGGCCAGCGCCAGTGCAATGGCGCCGGTGCCGGTGCCGAGGTCCGCCACCGCGTATTCGCCGTCCGGCAGACGCGCCAGCGCCTGCTCCACCAGCGTTTCGGTATCGGGACGGGGAATCAGCGTCGCCGGGCTGACTTCGAGCTCCAGCGTCCAGAAGCCGCGCCGGCCTGTCAGATGCGCGACCGGCTCGCCGGCCCGGCGCCGCGCCAGCAACGCCTCGAAGGCTTCCGACTCGCCCGCGTCCAGCTCCCGTTCCGGGTGCATGAAGAGGTAGGTGCGGCCGCAGCCCAGCAGATGGCACAGCAGCAGTTCGACGTCGAGCCGCGGGCTGTCGCTGGCGGTCAGCAACGCTGCGCGCGCCAGCGCCTGAGCAATGGTCATGGCGGTTACTGCTCGTCGGACAGGGCGCCCAGCTGCTCGGTCTGATATTCCACCAGCAGCGGGTCTATCACAGCGCCCAGTTCGCCGCCCATCACTTCCTGCAGCTTGTAAAGCGTCAGGTTGATGCGATGGTCGGTGACCCGTCCCTGGGGAAAGTTGTAGGTGCGGATGCGCTCCGAGCGATCGCCACTGCCAACCAGGCTCTTGCGGGTGCTGGCCATCTGTGCGGCCTGGCGCTCCTGCTCCGCCGACTGCAGGCGCGCCGCCAGCAGCGACATGGCCTTGGCGCGGTTTTTGTGTTGCGAGCGTTCGTCCTGGCACTCCACCACCACACCGGTGGGGATGTGGGTAATGCGAATCGCCGAATCGGTCTTGTTGACGTGCTGCCCGCCGGCACCGGAGGCCCGGAAGGTATCGACGCGAAGGTCGGCCTTGTTGATGGCGATCTCGGCGGTCTCGTCCATCTCGGGCATCACCGCCACGGTGCACGCCGAGGTATGGATGCGTCCCTGGGACTCGGTTTCAGGCACCCGCTGCACGCGGTGTGCGCCGGACTCGAACTTCAGTCGCGAATAGACATCCTGCCCCACCACCCGGGTGATGATTTCCTTGAAGCCGCCGTGCTCACCCTCGCTGGCGCTGATCACCTCGATACGCCAGCCCTGCTGTTCGGCGTAGCGGGAGTACATGCGGAACAGGTCGCCGGCGAAGATCGCCGCCTCGTCGCCGCCAGTGCCGGCGCGCACTTCGAGAAAGACGTTGCGGGCGTCATTGGGATCCTTGGGCAGCAGCAGGATCTGCAGCTCCGCTTCCAGCTGCTCGATGCGCGCCCGGGCGCCGTCGATCTCGTCACGCGCCATTTCGCGCATCTCGGGATCGTTGTCCTCGAGCATCAGTTCGGCTTCGGCCAGGTCGTCGAGCGCGCCGCGATAGGCGTTGAAGCTCTCCACCACCGGCTCGAGCTCGGCGTACTCGCGGGACAGATCGCGGAAGCGGTTCTGATCGGCGATGATTTCGGCGTCGCTCAACAGCGCCGCCACTTCCTCGTAGCGGTCGCCAAGCCGCTCCAGTTTCTGTCGGATTGAAGCTTTCATGGATGGGTATCCAGCGAATTCGGTTTGCCGGCGGGGACGCAGTGCACCCCCGTCGCGGCCATGATCATGAGTCCTGCCCCGGATTATCCGAGAGCTGAAAGAGTTCCTGCGCCAGTTGCAGCAGGTCGGTGCGGCCGTCGGCGCTGGCCTTGCGCAGCTGGATCGTCGGCGTATGCAGTACCTTGTTGGTCAGACGGTTGGCCAGCAACTGCAGTACCTCTTCCGCCGGTTTGCCCCGGCGCAGCTGCTTCAGCGCCTGCTGCAGCGCTTCGTCGCGATGCACCTCGGTGCGCGTGCGCAGGGCGGTCAGGGTATCGACGGCCTCCAGCTCGCGCAGCTGGCGCATGAACGCGCTGGCACCGCTCTCGATGATCGCCTCGGCCTCCAGCGCCGCCATTTCGCGGGAACGCTGATTTTCCTCGATCACTTCCTGCAGGTCGTCGACGCTGTAGAGGTACACGTCGTCCAGCTCCCCGACCTGGGGCTCGATGTCCCGCGGCACCGCAATGTCGACCATGAAGATCGGCTTGTGCTTGCGTTTTTTCAGCGCCCGCTCGACCGCGCCCTTGCCGAGTATCGGCAGCTGGCTGGCGGTCGAGGCGATCACGATATCGCTCTGCGCCAGCGCGTCGGGAATCTCGCCCAGCAGAATGGCGTCGGCACCGACCGATTCGGCCAGCGACCGCCCCCGGCTCAGGGTGCGGTTGGCCACGGTCATGGACCTGACGCCGGCCTGCTTGAGGTGACGGGCCACCAGTTCGATGGTTTCGCCGGCGCCGATCAGCAGCGCCCGGCTCTTGCCCAGATCCGAGAAAATATGCTGCGCCAGACTGACCGCGGCGTATGCCACCGACACCGGATTCTGGCCGATCGAGGTATCGGTGCGCACCTGCTTGGCGACGGCGAACGTCTGCTGGAACAGGCGACCGAGCTCGGCGCCGACCAGACCGTGCTCCTGCGACAGCGCGAAGGCGGATTTGAGCTGACCGAGTATCTGCGGTTCGCCGAGCACCAGCGAGTCCAGCCCGCTGGCGACCCGCATCATGTGCTGCGCGGCGTCGTTGTCCCAATACATGTAGGAGCAGGACTGCAGCACCTTGGGGTCGAGCCGGTGGTACTGACCCAGCCACTCGAGCAGTGCCCGCGAGCCTTCCAGGTCGGTCGAGCAATAGAGCTCCGTGCGGTTGCAGGTCGACAGAATCGCCATCTCCCGCAGTTTGACCGAGACGCGCGCACGCTCCAGGGCATCGACCAGCTGCTCCGGCGTAAAAGCCACCTTTTCGCGCACATCCAGCGGCGCGGTCTTGTGGTTGATCCCAAGCGCCAGTAGAGCCATTTAAAAGTCGCACAACCTCTACGGAAATATTCAGGCGCGTAATCATACACCTTCTTGGCGCCAAACAGAAAACGCATCAGGTGCTGTGCATGACAGCCCCCCTCGGCCTGCTCTATAGTGACCGGAATGATCCAAGGGAGCTGAACCTTTCGCCCATGAACAAGACTCTGTTCGGCACATTGCTGGGAACGCTGCTTATTGCCGGCTGCAGTTCGCAACCCGCGCCAACCGAAAATATCGCCGATATCCCGCTTGAGCCCGTAACGCAGGTGCCGGGCGAGTTCAACCGCGAATCCCTCTACCAACTGCTGCGGGCCGAGTTGTCGGGCCAGCGCCGCCAGTTCGACGAGGCGCTGGAGATCTATCTCGAACAGGCCCGTATCACCCGGGATCCGGCCGTGGCCGAGCGCGCCACACGGATCGCCCAGTATCTCCAGCGCCCGGACGAAATGCTGCAGGCCGCCCGGCTGTGGACAGAAGCCGATCCGGACAACCCCGAACCCTATCAGCTCGCGGCCAGCCTGATGCTGCACCAGGGCGACTACCAGGCCGCGCTGCCGCTGATGGAGCAGGCGATGGCGGCCGACAGCCGCCAGGCCCTGGCGCTGCTCAGCAGTCAGTCCGACAGCATGAGCCCCGAAGTCCTGGATGCCTACATCGCCATGATCAGCCGCCTGCTGGCGCGCAACCCGGACGACGTCAACCTGCTGCTGACCCGTGCCCAGCTGCTCAAGCAGCTGGACCGCAGCGACGCCGCGCTGGCCGATTTCGACCGGGTGCTGGCACTGGAGCCGGACAACCTCGACGCCGTGATGCTCAAAGCCGAGCTGCTGCGTCTCAACGATCGCAGCCGCGAAGCCCTGCGCCTGATCCGGCCGTTCCAGCAACGCTTCGGAGACAACCGCCAGCTGCAGGTGCTGCACGTGCAGCTGCTGTTCGAGAGCGATGCCGGCCGGCAGGCGGTGCTCGCGGCCCAGGATCTGACCCGACGTTTTCCCGACGACCATCAGCTGCACTATTACCTCGCCCTGCTGATGCTGGAAAACGACCGGCTGGTAGACAGTCGCGAAGCGCTCGAAGCCCTGCTGGAAGTCGAGCCGGACAACACCGCGCCCTACTTCTATCTCGGCTACATCGCCCAGACCCGTGGCGAGAAGGAGAAGGCGATCGGCTACTTCGGCCAGGTCGAGGAAGGGCCCAACCTGTTCCAGTCCTTCGCCCGCACGCTGAACATGCTCGACCGCGACGAGGACTTCGCCCGCGTCGCCATCATTCTCGAAGAAGGTCGCGCCCGCTTCCCGGAACTGGCGACCCGTCTTTACACCTTGCAGGCCGAGTGGCTCAACCTGCACGGCCATCGCGAAGAAGCCGTTGCGCTGCTGGACGCCGCCATCGAAGCCGAGGGCGACGAAGTGGCGCTGCTATATACCCGCGCCATGCTGATCGAGCCCGACAACTTCGAGCAGATGGAAAGCGATCTGCGCCAGGTACTGGAGATCGAGCCCGACAATGCCAGCGCCCTGAATGCGCTTGGCTATACCCTGACGGTCCATACCCAACGCTATAACGAAGCCCTCGACCTGATCGAGCAGGCGCTGGCGCTGAAACCGGACGATCCGGCCATCCTCGATTCCATGGGCTGGGTGCTGTTCAAGCTCGGGCGTCTCGACGAAGCCATCGACTATCTGCAGCGCGCCTACGAAAACTTCCCCGAACCCGAGGTTGCCAGCCACCTGATCCGTGCCTACTGGGCCGACAACCAGCGCAACCGCGCCCGCGAGTTGCTGGAACTGCACCTGAGCGAGGATCCGCAGAACGAGCACCTGCGCGAAGCGGTCGAGTATATCGGAGGCAAATGATGCGCCGCCTGCTTTTACTGTGCCTGACCCTGACACTGGCCGGCTGCGGCGCCTTCAAGGCGCAGCCGCCGCTGCCCGCGACGGGCAGCTGGGAGGATTACCAGCAACGCGTGGCGGCGCTGCAGCAGTGGTCTCTGGACGGCAAGGTCGGCATTCGCACCGCCGACGACAGCCACTCGGCGCGTCTGCAGTGGCAGCAACAGCCGGGCGACTACCGGATTCTGATCAGCGGTCCGCTGGGCCAGGGCGGCGCCCGCATCGACGGTAACGACCAGGGGGTGATCATCGACGTGGCCGGCGAGGGACGCTTCAGCGCCCAAAGCCCCGAGGAGCTGTTGCAGCAACTGCTGGGCTGGAGCTTCCCGGTCCGTCAGGCCAACTACTGGGTGCGGGGGCTGCCGGCCCCCGGACTTTCCTATACCCCCACCTTTCTGGAAAATCGGCTCGCATCCCTTGAACAGGGCGGCTGGATCATCCATTATTCCGCCTACGCGAAGGACGGCGGACCGGGCCTGCCCCTGCGAATCAGGCTGCAGCGGTCGGATCTGACCATCATGGTCGTCATCAAGGAGTGGGAGCTGCCCGCTGCATCGAATACCCAAACAACGTTTTGAGCGTTTTCAGGGTTGACCTCGAGAAGCAGTTTGAGCAGAATATGCGCCTTCTTTCGGGAGGCAAACCTCCAAAAGGAGAGATACTGGGGTATCGCCAAGCGGTAAGGCACTGGATTCTGATTCCAGCATGCGGAGGTTCGAATCCTCCTACCCCAGCCATTTACCCATGACTTACTCCCTGTCAGATACGAATCCCAACTCCGCAACTACCGAGAAGGTGCTCTCCGTGTCTAGAATGATGGTCTTCACGGGCAATGCAAACCCGGAACTGGCCCAGAAAGTCGTCGAGCGCCTCGACATCCCGATGGGCAAGGCACACGTCGGCCGCTTCAGCGACGGTGAAGTCAGCGTCGAGATCCAGGAAAATGTCCGCGGCAAGGATGTCTTCATCATCCAGTCGACCTGCGCTCCGACCAACGACAACCTGATGGAGTTGATCGTACTGGCAGACGCCCTGCGTCGCGCCTCGGCTACCCGTATTACCGCGGTTGTACCCTACTTCGGCTACGCCCGCCAGGATCGCCGCCCGCGTTCGGCCCGCGTCGCCATCAGCGCCCGCGTCGTCGCCGACATGATTTCCGCTGTCGGTATCGACCGCGTCCTGACCGTCGACCTGCACGCCGACCAGATTCAGGGCTTTTTCGACACTCCGGTGGACAACGTATACGGCTCCCCGGTGCTGCTCGACGACATCATCGACCAGCAGTACGAAAACGTCATGGTGGTATCCCCGGACGTTGGCGGCGTGGTACGTGCCCGTGCCGTGGCCAAGCAGCTCGACTGCGATCTGGCGATCATCGACAAGCGCCGCGAGCGCGCCAACGAATCCCAGGTCATGAACATCATCGGTGACGTCGAAGGCCGCACCTGCATCCTGGTCGACGACATGACCGACACCGCCGGCACCCTGTGCAAGGCAGCCAAGGCCCTGAAGGACAATGGCGCCGCCCGCGTATACGCCTACGCCACCCACCCGGTGCTGTCGGGACCGGCGATAGAGAACATCAACGGCAGCGTGCTGGACGAGCTGGTTGTCACCGACACCATCCCGCTGTCCGAGGCGGCCCAGGCCTGCCCGAAGATCCGCCAGCTGACCCTGGCGCCGATGCTGGCAGAGGCGGTGCGCCGCGTCTGCAACGAAGAATCCATCAGCGCGATGTTCCGCTAAGCCGGAACCGTGCCTGGACTGCGCCGTTGCCGAGACCGGTGACGGCAACGCTCCCGCGAGGAGCAAACTGATGCTGCAAGGCCTTGGTCGCGAGGCGTTGCAGCTTTTATTTATTGAAGGAAACATCCATGAGCAACTTTGTAATCGAAGCAGTATCCCGCGAGGACCAGGGCAAAGGTGCGAGCCGCCGCCTGCGTGCTGCGCGCCAGATCCCGGGCATCATCTACGGCGGCGCCGAAGACAAGAACCCGGTATCTATCGCCGTCTCCGCCAACGAGCTGTACAAGCAGCTGGACGACCAGTCGTTCTTCTCGTCTATCCTGACGCTGAAACTTAACGGCGAAGAGCAGAAGGTCATCATCCGTGACCTGCAGCGCCACCCGTCCAAGCCGCTGGTTCTGCACGCTGACTTCCAGCGCGTCTCCGACGACAGCAAGATCCGCATCACCGTGCCGCTGCAGTTCGTCAACTTCGAAAAGTCCGCCGCCTCCAAGGCCGCTGCCAAGTTCGCAGTCGAGAAGAACACCGCCGAGATCCTCTGCCGTGCCGACCAGCTGCCGGAAGGCCTGAGCGTCGACCTGAGCAACGCCGAAGCCGGCCAGGTACTGCACCTGTCCGACATCAGCCTGCCGGAAGGCGTCGAGATCGTCGCACTGCGTCGCGGCGAAGACCACGACCAGGGCATCGGCTACGTCTACGCTCCGCGTGGCGCCAAAGCCGGCAAGTAAGGCTTTAGCCTGAGGCGCCGGCATGAATGACAGGATCCAATTGATCGTCGGGCTCGGAAATCCGGGCGACAAGTATCATCAGACCCGTCACAATGCCGGCGCCGAATTCGTCGAGCTGCTTGCAGCTCGACACAACTGCAAGCTGGTACCGGAACGCAAGTTCCAGGGCCATTACGGCAAGATTCTGCTGCACGGCCAGCCGGTTCATCTGCTGATCCCCCATACCTTCATGAACCTCAGCGGTCAGGCCGTCGCGGCCCTCGCTGGCTTCTACAAGATTCCCCCCGAAGCTATTCTGGTCGCCCACGACGAGCTCGACCTGCCCCCTGGCGTTGCGCGCCTCAAGCGCGGCGGCGGACACGGCGGTCACAACGGCCTGCGCGACATCATCTCCCGGCTGGGGAACGACAAGAATTTCTACCGTCTGCGATTAGGAATCGGCCATCCCGGCCACAGCAGTCAGGTTGCCGCCTTCGTGCTGAAAAAAGCGCCGTCCGCCGAGCGCGACAAGACGCTCGCTGCCACCGACGAAGCGCTGCGCTACCTGGATGCCGCCGTCGCCGGCGAATGGGCCCGTGCAATGAACGGGCTGCATACTTTCCAAGCTTAATCGACAGGACCACCATCATGGGTTTCAAATGCGGTATCGTCGGCCTGCCCAACGTGGGCAAGTCCACCCTGTTCAACGCCCTGACCAAGGCGGGCATTGACGCCGAGAACTTCCCCTTCTGCACCATCGAGCCGAACGCCGGCGTGGTGCCGATGCCGGATCCGCGCCTCGACGCCCTGGCCGAGATCGTCAAGCCCGAGCGCGTGATTGCAACCACCATGGAGTTCGTCGATATCGCGGGCCTGGTGGCCGGCGCCTCCAAGGGCGAGGGCCTGGGCAACAAGTTCCTCGCCAACATCCGCGAGACCGACGCCATCGCCCACGTGGTGCGCTGCTTCGAGGACGAGAACGTCATCCACGTCGCCAACCGCATCCACCCGCTCGAAGACATCGAAACCATCAACCTCGAGCTGGCGATGGCCGACCTCGACTCGGTCGAGAAGCAGCTGCAGCGCGTCGTCCGTACCGCCAAGGGCGGCGACAAGGATGCCATCCGCGCCAAGGCGCTGCTGGAAAAGCTGCTGCCGCACCTCGAAGAGGGGCAGCCGGTCCGCGCGCTGGAACTCGATGACGACGAGCGCAAGCTGGTGCGCAGCTTCCACCTGCTGACCACCAAGCCGACGCTGTACATCGCCAACGTCGCCGAAGACGGCTTCGAGGACAACCCTTACCTGGACCAGGTCCGCGAACTGGCGGCCGCCGAAGGCGCCGAAGTGGTCGCGATCTGCAACAAGCTGGAATCGGAGATCGTCGAGCTCGACGACGAAGAGCGCCAGGAGTTCCTGCAGGACCTGGGCATGGAAGAACCGGGCCTCGACCGTGTCATCCGCGCCGGCTACAACCTGCTGGGCCTGCAGACCTACTTCACCGCCGGCGTCAAGGAAGTGCGCGCCTGGACCGTCAAGGTCGGCGCGACCGCACCCCAGGCCGCGGGCGTTATCCACACCGACTTCGAAAAGGGCTTCATCCGCGCCGAAGTGGTCAGCTACGATGACTTCATCGCCTACAAGGGCGAACAGGGCGCCAAGGAAGCCGGCAAGTGGCGCCTCGAAGGCAAGGATTACATCGTCAAGGACGGCGACGTGGTGCACTTCCGCTTCAACGTCTGATTCATGCGGAGCGGTCTCCTACAGGGCAGGAATTGCCGTAGGAGCCCGTGCTGCGGGCGAGCTCCTGGCGCTTGTGGTGCGCCGTGCTTCGCCTGGCAGCGCCCTACGCAAACCGAGAGCCCGAAAAACGATTTTTTTCGCCCAAGCTGTTGACAGCAAAGCGAAAACAGAGAATAATTCGCGACCTCGACAGGGCAAGGCAATGTAGCTCAGTTGGTTAGAGCAACGCATTCATAATGCGTGGGTCGCAGGTTCGAGTCCCGCCATTGCCACCATTTCTGAACAGGAATAGCAGCCAGGTCGATATTGCAGGGGTATCGCCAAGCGGTAAGGCAACGGGTTTTGATCCCGTCATGCGGAGGTTCGAATCCTCCTACCCCTGCCATCTTCTGCAAGAAAGCAGTGGCAATGTAGCTCAGTTGGTTAGAGCAACGCATTCATAATGCGTGGGTCGCAGGTTCGAGTCCCGCCATTGCCACCATTCTGCTTTCGACATTGTTGGGGTATCGCCAAGCGGTAAGGCACTGGATTCTGATTCCAGCATGCGGAGGTTCGAATCCTCCTACCCCAGCCACTTCCCCCGAAAGCACAATCGATCAGTCAGCCAAGCGCCGCAGGGCACCATGAGTGCAACGAATCGTGCCGATCCTCCCCGGTTACATCGGCCTGCTCCGCGGACCCTTCCAGCCAGCCGAATGACTGATCCGATACGTCGGGCGTCCTGACAGCCATTTGCAAAACCGCTACACTTGAGCAACACCCGGTCCATGGATAGACGGTTTCTGGATACTCGAAATGTCCGACGCGAATCAGCTCAGCAGTACCGGCGACAACGCCCTGGCAGACGTCGACAGCGGCGAGCGCCGCCGTTTGCGCAAGAACGTCCACATCCTCTTTCTGGGCCTGGGCCCACAGGACACCGATCCCATCATCTCGCTGCTGCGCGCCGCCCGCCTCGCGCCGCGCGGCCGCCAGATCGAACAGGAACGCGATTTCCTCGAGGCCCTGAGCGAGCGCTCCTGGGATCTGGTGATCTGCTCCCCCAACGAGGGCGAACTCAAGAACAGCCGTGTGCTGCATCACCTGATACGCCTGGACAAGGACATTCCGGTTGTTCTGCTGACCGATGACAGCGACTGCAGTCGCTCGGTGCGCGGACTGAAAGACGGCATGCGGGCGGTGGTCAGCAAGCAGGACAACGAACTGCTGTTGCTGACGCTGCAGCAGGAGCTGGAAGGGCTGGAGACACGCCGGCAGCTGCGCCTGGCGGAATCGCGTCTCAGCGACGCCGAGCGCCGCTGCCAGGAGCTGATGGAGGTCTCCAGCCACGGTATCGCCTGCCTCGACGGCGAACGACTGGTCTACGTCAATCCCTGCTTCTGCCACCTCTTCGGCCACGAGGACAACCGCGCCCTGATCAACCAGCCGTTCGAGCAACTGGTGATTGCCGAAGACAGGGAAGAGCTCAGCGAACAGCTGCGCGCGTTCAAGGACGCGCGTCGCAAGGACATGCTGATGCAGGTCTCAGGCGAGCGCGCCGATGGCAGCAGCTTCGTCGCCAATCTCGAAATGGAAGAGGCGCGCTACAACGGCCAGCCCTGCATCCTGCTGATGATTCGCCCGGACCGCCAGTTCCGGGAGCTGCAACAGACCGCTCAGCAGGACCTGGTGACAGGGCTCTACAACCGCCAGTTTCTCGAACACAGCCTCGAGGAGGTCATTCAGCATGCGCTGGACGGCGGCCACGACTGCAACCTGCTCTACATCAGCATCGACCAGTACAACATCATCCGCTCGGAGATCGGCTTCGAGGGCTGCGACCAGGTTGCCCGGGACATTGCCGACCTGCTGCGCAAGCTCATCAACCGGGCGCACCTGATCGCCCGCCCCAGCGACGATATCTTCATCGTCATCTTCCGCGATCCCAGCCCTGACAAGTCGGTGAAACTGGCACGCAGGATCTGCGAGGCGGTGGCCGACAACAGCAGCATGGTCAACAACACCCTGCTGCAGGTCACCTGCTCGATCGGTATCACCACGATCAACGACAACTCGCCGCGACCCGAAGAGCTGGTCTCCCGCGCACGTCTGGCGGCCGAAAGCCTGCGCAACCGCCAGGGTGGCGGCAACGGCGTCAAGCTCTACACTGTCGAGACGCAGAAGGCCAACGACGGCAAGACCGCCAAGATGCTGCGCGAGGCCGTCGAGGCGGAGCGCTTCCGCCTGCTGTTCCAGCCGGTGGTGGCGCTGCACCAGGAAACGGACATCAACCACTACGAAGTTCTGCTGCGGCTGCTGGATCCGGATAACCGGGAAATATCGCCGAACATCTTCCTCGCCACCGTCGACCATGCCGATCTCAGCATTCAGATGGACCGCTGGGTCATCATGGAAAGCCTGCGCCAGCTGCGCACCGAGCTGGAACAGGGCAAGCGCAACCGCCTCTTCATCAGCATCACCGGCAGCACGCTGAAGGACAAGGACCTGGTAAGCTGGCTGTCGGAAACCCTGCGGGAGTTCCGCCTGCCGGCGGACCGCATCGTGTTTCAGCTCAGCGAAACCGACGTCTCGTCACAGCTTCCCGCCGCCACCGAGTTCGCCCGGGCGGTCAAGGAGCTGCACTGCCATATCTGCATCAAGCACTTCGGTACCTCCACCAGCTACAAGGAGGTGATCAAGGCGATCCCGGCGGACTACATCAAGATCGACGGCTCCTACGTACAGGACCTGGCCAACGGCCACGCTCACGACAAGAGCTTCAGGCGCATGGTGGAGCAACTCAACGCCATGGACCGCGTCACGGTCGCCCCACTGGTCGAGGGTACCAAGGTGATGAGCAAACTCTGGAAATCCGGCGTCAACTTCATCCAGGGCTACTATCTGCAGCCCCCGCGCGAACGCATGGATTACGACTTTTTCGAGCATTGAGTGGGGCGTGAGGCGTGAGGCGTGAGGCGTGAGGCGTGAGGCGTGAGGCGTGACAGGCTAAGCCTCACGGGTGACGCGTCCACTTCGGTGACGGGTGACGGGTGACGGGTGACGGGTGACGGGTGACGGGTGACGGGTGACGGGTGACGGGTGACGGGTGACGGGTGACGGGTGACGGGTAGGATGGGTCAAGCGATGCAGGGGCACAAGGATCACGTTGCCTCCCATTCCGGGCATCGCGGACCCATCATATCGATCGTATTGCAGATCGATTGATCCCGGCGGGCACTGAAGTCGGGATGTGCGCCAACGACGCCCCATGATGCGCGAGTGAACGATCCTTTCAGCCCGCCGCCGACGGAAACCAAGACGCCTGCGGCGCCTGTGACGGGTTACGCCGCCTACAAAAGCCCACAGTACCGGACAGGCCGTGCCGGGGCGGCTATCCCATCCTACGCCTCGAGTCACGCGTAACCCTCAGCCTCAGCCTCACACAACCGTATCGCGGTCGCGGAAGCCGATCAGGTAGAGGATACCGTCGAGGCCCAGCGTCGAGATCGAGTGGTCGGCGCTCTGGCGCACCAGTGGCTTGGCGCGGAAGGCGATCCCGAGGCCCGCGGTCCCGAGCATCGGCAGGTCGTTGGCGCCATCGCCGACGGCGATGGTCTGCTCCAGACGCACGCCCTCGCGTTCGGCGATTTCGCGCAGCAGCTCGGCCTTGCGCTGACCGTTGACGATGGTGCCGGTCACTTCGCCGGTCACCTTGCCGTCCTCGATATCGAGCTCATTGGCGTAAACGTAGTCGAAGCCGAGTTTTTGCTGCAGCCGGCGGGCAAAGTAGGTAAAGCCGCCGGAGAGAATCGCGGTCTTGAAACCCAGCGCCTTGAGGTTCGATACCAGCGCTTCCGCCCCTTCGGTCAGAGGCAGCCGTTCGGCGATGCGCTCCAGTACCGAGGCGTCGAGTCCTTTCAACAGCGCCACACGTCGGCGGAAGCTTTCGTCGAAGTCGATTTCACCACGCATCGCGGACTCGGTGATGGCGACGACCTGATCGCCGACCCCGGCCTCCTTCGCCAGCTCGTCGATAACCTCGGCCTCGATCAGCGTCGAGTCCATATCGAACACCACCAGCCGGCGGTTACGGCGATACACATCGTCCTCCTGGAACGCGATGTCGACGTCCAGCTCGCTGGCGGCATGCAGGAACTCCTCGCGCAGCGCACGGTTGTCACGCGGCACTCCGCGCACCGAGAACTCGACGCAGGCCTTGGTATGCGCGTCGACCCCCGACTGCTGTAGCGAGATGCGGCCCGAGAGCCGGTTTATGCTGTCGATATTGAGACCGTGCCCGGCGGCGATTGCGGCGACCCGGGCGATATGCTCGGAAGTGATGCGTCGCGCCAGCAGGGTGATGATATGCCGCGACTTGCCCTGTTCCGTCACCCAGGACTCGTAGGCGTCCTCCTCCACAGGCTCGAAGCGCACGGTCATCTGCAGCTCGTGCGCCTTGAACAGCAGATCCCGCAGTACCGGCGATGATTCTGACTCCTTCGGTACCTCGATCAGCATGCCCAGCGACAGGGTGTCGTGGATGACCGCCTGACCGATATCGAGGATATTGATCCTGTACCTGGCCAGGATGGCACTCATTGCGGAGGTAACACCCGGCTTGTCATGGCCGGACAGGGTCATCAGGATAATTTCTTTCACGGCGGGTCCCTTCTGTTCGCCCTCGGAGGCGCGGAAGTCTGCGGATTGGTTCGGCGGATTATATCAAGGCGTAATACAATTACCCATCGGCGACATCCGATGGCAAGGACGACTCAGCATGGATCTGGCACAGCTATCACTACCCGCGTTAATGCTCGTCACGGCAGCACTTGCACTGTGCGAGTCGCTGGCGTTTGTCGGCGTGCTGGTACCCGGCGTCGCGCTGCTGTTCGCCGTCGCCCTCGCCGCCGGTGAGCAGGGACAGCCTCTGCTGCCAATACTGATCGCGGCTTTCGCCGGTGCCGTCGTCGGTGACGGCCTGAGCTTTCTCCTCGGCCGCCATGCCGAGGACTGGCTGCAGCGACACTGGCCGCTCAACGCCCACCCCGGCTGGCACCGCCGCGGGGCCGCCTTCTTTCAGCGCTACGGCCTGCTCAGCATCGTACTGGGCCGCTTTATCGGACCGGTACGACCGGTGGTACCCTTTATCGCCGGCACCTTCGACATGCCGGCAATGCGCTTCTTCACCGTCAACATCCTTTCCGCGCTGGCCTGGGCACCGGCGTACATCGTACCGGGCTTTCTGGTCGGCCGCTCCGCGGACGACCTGCTGGGGCACTGGCATGCGCTCTTCTATCCGGGGCTCGGCCTGGTACTGGTGATACTGGCAATGACGGTGCTTCACCAGCATCTGCAGCCGGGACAGCCACTGGCACGCTGGGGATCCGAACGCCTGGGGCTGAAACCGGAGCGGCTAGCCGCTCTGATGCTGTTGGCCGGCAGCGCTCTCGCACTCTGCGCCCTGGCGCTGATTCAGATGCAGGGCTGGGCCCAGGACTGGAACCGGCACCTGCAGGGACTGATACTGCTGGGCCCCGATGCCGGCGCCCTGGGATTCTGGCTGCAGGTCACCGCTTTTGGCAGTACCGCGATCCTGTTGCCGGCAGCCGTGCTGCTGGGCTTCGGGCTGAAGTGGCTGCGACGCTCCGCCGATGGCTGGCGCCTGCTGTTGCTGCTGGGTCTGACCGCAGGACTCAACAGTCTGCTGAAGTGGCTGTTTCAGGTGGCACGCCCTGAAACCGGCGTCGAGGTTGCCGGCTGGAGCTTTCCCAGCGGACACAGCAGCGCCAGTTCAGCCTTCTTCGCGATGCTGGCGGTGCTGCTCGCGACCGGGCACGGGGTTGCCGTGCGCAGAGCCAGCTACCTGCTGGCGCTGATGCCGATTCTGCTGATCGGTCTGTCGCGCATCGTCATCGGCGCCCACTGGCCACTCGACGTCATCGCAGGCTGGATCGAGGGATTGATGGCCGCGGCCATGCTGAGGCTCTGGCTGTTGCGCCCGGAACGCGGACGCACCCCGCTGAATGCAAAGGACGCCACGACCATTCTGGCGGCGCTGATAGTTCTTGCGGGGGCACTGTCGGCGGGCTATCACGCACTGGGGCCCGCGGGATAAACGCCGGAACGGCGACAAGACACCGGAGATGATGGCTCCGCGATGCCCCGACCAGGTCGTAACCCGGTGTATCGTGCAGAGCATCGCTTGGCCCATCCTACCTGCGTTTGCGGCCGCCTTTCTTGCGTTTGGCATTGGCTTTGTCGACTTCGCCCTCGGCAAGCTGCTGGCGCACGCTTTTGGGTTTCTTCGCCGAACGCACCTTCTCCACCATCTCGAAATCGATCTTGCGCTCGTCGAGATCGACCCGCATCACGCGAACCCGCACCTGGTCCCCGAGCTTGAAGGTCTTGCGGGTACGCTCACCGACCAGGCGCTGCTTGGCCGCATCGAAATGATAGTAGTCCGACGGCAGCGCGGTGATGTGGATAAGTCCTTCGACATACACCGAGGTCAGTTCGACGAAAACGCCGAAGCCGGTAACCGCCGAGATGACGCCGTCGAACTCGCCGCCCACCTCACTCTGCATGTACTCGCACTTGAGCCAGGACATGACATCGCGGGTGGCGTCGTCGGCGCGACGCTCGGTCATCGAGCAGTGTTCGCCCAGCTGCAGCATCTGCTCCAGCGAGTACTGGTAGCAGAACGCCGGATTGGAGACGAAGCCGTCGGGGCGCAGGATCGTTTTGCTGGAGCGGAACACCGACTTGAGACGGTTCAGCAGTCCGCGGTCGCTCTCGGCGTGAATGGCGGCGCGGATCGCACGATGCACCAGCAGGTCGGGATAGCGCCGGATGGGCGAGGTGAAATGGGTGTAGGCCTGATACGCCAGACCGAAGTGGCCATTGTTCTCCGGGCTGTAAACCGCCTGCCGCATCGAGCGCAGCATCATGGTCTGAATGACGTGCCGGTCCGCCCGGTTCTCGATCTGCTCCGCCAGCTTCTGGTAATCGCCCGGCTCCGGCTTGTCACCGCCGCCGAGGTTGAGCCCGAGTTCGCCGAGGTAGGCGCGCAGGTTCTGCAGTTTCTCGGCCTTGGGGCCCTCGTGGATGCGGTACAGCGCCGGTACCTTGACCTTGTCGAGAAAGCGCGCGGTGGCGACGTTGGCGCACAGCATGCATTCCTCGATCAGCTTGTGGGCATCGTTACGCTCCACCGGAACGATATTGTCGATCTTGCGCTGATCCGAGAACAGGATACGGGTTTCGGTGGTTTCGAAATCGATGGCGCCACGCGCCTCCCTCGCCTTGCGCAGCGCGAAATAGAGGCCGTGCAGGTCCTCGAGGTGCGGCACCACGGCGGCGTATTCCTTGCGCAGCGAGCGGCCCTCCGGGCTCTTGGGCTGCATCAGCATGCTGCCGACCTTGTTGTAGGTGAGGCGCGCGTGCGACTGGATCACCGCCTCGTAGAAGCGATAACCCGACAGTTTGCCGCTGCTGCTGATGGTCATTTCGCAGACCATCGCCAGCCGGTCGACATTGGGGTTGAGCGAGCAGAGGCCGTTGGACAGCAGCTCCGGCAGCATCGGCACGACGAATTCGGGGAAATAGACCGAGTTGCCACGCAAATAGGCTTCGTTGTCGAGCCCCGTCCCCGGACGCACGTACCAGGATACGTCGGCGATCGCGACCCAGAGCCGCCAGCCGCCACTGCGCTTGCGCTCGGCGTATACCGCATCGTCGAAATCCTTGGCATCCTCGCCGTCGATGGTGACCAGCGGCAGTTTGCGCAGGTCGACGCGGTTGCGCTTGGCGCTTTCCTCGACCTCCGGCGACAGGCCTCCGATCTCCTGGCGCACGGTATCGGGCCATTCGTTCGGAATCTCGTAGTTGTGGATCGCGACCTTGATTTCCATGCCCGGCGCCATGTGGTCGCCCAGCACCTCGATGACCCGCCCCTGCGGCATCTGGCGTTTGCCCGGCTGCTGCATCAGCTCGACCACCACCAGCTGGCCGTCACGGTAGCGGACATTGCTGCCCGGGTCCGGCGCCACCATGATGTCCTGGGTGATGCGCTGGTTCTCCGGGATCAGATAACCGAAGTCACCCTGTGACTTGTAACGCCCGACCAGGGTTCGCGTACCGCGCTCGAGCACCTCGATGATCTTGCCTTCGCGGCGCCCCCGGTAGTCGACGCTGACCTCCTGCACCAGTACGCGGTCGCCGTCGAACACCTGGCGCATCTGGCGCGGACTGATGAAGAAGTCGTCGCCGCCGGCATCCGGGGTGACGAAGCCGAAGCCGTCACGGTGGCCGATCACCCGACCGGGGATCAGGTCCATCTTCTTGATAATGCCGTACTCGTTGCGACGGTTGCTGATCAGCTGGCCATCGCGGCACATGGCTTTGAGGCGGCGCGAAACGCCCTCCAGGCTGTCTTCATCCTTGATGCCGAGCTCCTTGCACAGGCGCCCGTGACTGATCGGCGCGCCCCACTCCTGCAGGAACTCCAGGATAAAGTCCCGGCTCGGCACCGGGTTGTCATATTTCTCCGCCTCGGCAGATGCCTGGGGGTCGCGCTTGGTCCAGTCTTTACTCATTGATTTTCCAGCGGGTTCCATTTTACTGAAACATAATAGATGGGATTGGCGGGTGTCGCCTGCATTATACGGGTGACGCGTTACACGTGACGGGTGACGCGAATGGCGGTTTAGAATGCTTAAACTGTAACGCGTAACGCTTATCGATCACAAAATAAAGCCGGCTGAACAGCCGGCTTTTGACAATATTTACGGCATATCGTCGACCGCGTCGTCCTCTTTGGGCGGCGGGATCAGATCCTCGCGGCTGACGCCCATCATCAGCATGATGTTGGCGGCCACGTATATCGAGGAGTAGGTACCCACGGCGATACCGACCAGCAGCGCCAGTGCGAAACCGTGAATGATCTCGCCGCCGAAGATCGCCAGTGCCAGCACCACCAGCAAGGTGGTGGCGGACGTCATCAGCGTACGGCTCAGGGTCTGGGTCAGCGACAGATTGACGATATCCACAGGCTCGCCGGTACGTACCAGTCGAAAGTTCTCGCGGATACGGTCGAACACCACGATGGTGTCGTTGAGCGAGTAACCGATCACCGCCAGTACCGCTGCCAGCACCGTCAGGTCGAACTCGATGCCGAACACCGAGAAAAACCCGAGGGTAATGGTGACGTCATGGGCCAGCGCCAGCACCGCGCCAATCGAGAACTTGAACTGGAAGCGGAAGGCGATGTACACCATGATCATGAACAGCGCCAGCAGCATGCCGAGGCCGCCCTGCTCGCGCAGTTCCTCGCCCACCTGAGCACCGACGTACTCGCTGCGGCGCAGTTCGAGCTGCTGGGTTTCGGTTTCCTGCAACGTCGCCAGCACATGGTCGCCGAGCTTCGGATCGTGGGTCTCCGCCAGGCGGATCAGCACGTCGGTGGGGGCGCCAAAGTTCTGCACCACCACGTCCTCGTACCCCGCTGCGTTAAGGCTGGAGCGGATCTTGCTCAGATCCGCCTCGCGCTCATAGCCGACCTCGACCAGGCTGCCGCCGGTGAAGTCGAGGCCAAGCTCGAGCCCGCGGGTCGCCAGGGAGCCCAGCGACACCAGCAGCAGCAGCGCCGAAATCGCCAGCGCGACCTTGCCCAGGCGCATGAAGTTGAGCACTTTTTCCTGCTTTGCCATTTTCTAACTCCTCAGATCGCCAGACGGTTGAGCTTGCGCCCGCCGTAACAGAGGTTGACCAGTGCCCGGGTCACCATGATGGCGGTGAACATCGAGGTGACAATACCGACCGACAGGGTCACGGCGAAGCCCTTGACCGGGCCCGTACCCATGGCGAACAGGATCAGCGCCGCGATCAGAGTGGTGATGTTGGCGTCGAGTATGGTGGTGAAGGCGCGGCCGAAACCGGCACTGATGGCCGACTGGGCCGGCATGCCGTTTTTCAGCTCCTCCCGTATGCGCGAGAAGATCAGCACGTTGGCGTCCACCGCCATACCCACCGTCAGTACGATACCGGCGATACCCGGCAGCGTCAGGGTCGCCGAGAGCAGTGACATCACCGCCACCAGCAGCACCAGGTTGAGCGTCAGCGCGACGTTGGCCAGCAGACCGAAGACACGGTAGTACAGCACCATGAACACCAGCACCAGAGCAAAGCCGATCTTCACCGACATCACGCCCAGCGCGATGTTCTCGGCACCCAGGCTTGGGCCTATGCTGCGCTCCTCGACGAAGTAGATCGGTGCCGCCAGGGCGCCGGCGCGCAGCAGCAGCGCCAGTTCCGACGATTCGGTCGAACTTTCGAGGCCGGTAATGCGGAACTGCGAGCCCAGCACCGACTGAATTGTGGCCAGTGAAATGATCCGCTTCTCGACGTAGGGAATGCGCCGCTCCTGCTGAACGCCGTCGACGGTCTCGGTCAGGGTGCGGCTCTTGTGCTCGACGAACAGCACCGCCATGCGCCGCTGTACCGCGTTGCGGGTCACGCGTCCCATCATCTGTCCGCCCTTGGCGTCGAGCGTGATCGACACCTGCGGCATGCCGTTCTCGTCGAAGGCGGCCTGGGCGTTGGCAACGCTGGAACCGGTGATGATGATGTCACGTTCGAGCGTGGCCTTGCGTCCCGGCTGGCTGCGGAACTCGTAGGTTTCGGTACTGCCCGCCGCTGCGTTCGGCGTCGCCTCGAGACGGAACTCCAGGTTCGCGGTCTTGCCGATAATACGCTTGGCGGCGGCGGCGTCCTGGACGCCCGGCAGCTGCACCACGATACGGTTGCGTCCCTGACGCTGCACCAGCGGTTCGGCAACGCCGAGTTCGTTGACCCTGTTGCGCAGCGTGGTGAGGTTCTGCTTGACGGCGTAATCCTCGATCTCGGCGATGCTCTGCTCGGTCAGATTGATCAGAATGTAGTAATCGCCGTTCTGCTCGTCGGTGGTCACCAGGAATTCCTGATATTCCCGTCTCAGCAACGCAAGGGCCTCGTCACGCACCGCCTCGTCGGCGAACTTGACCTCCAGGCTACCGTCGGCACGGTGGTCCACCAGGCGGTAGCGCAACCGTTCCTGCCGCAGCTTGGTCTTGATTTCGGAAACGTAGACGTCGAGACGCTGAGCCACCGCCTGCACGGTGTCCACTTCCAGCAGGAAGTGCACCCCGCCGCGCAGGTCGAGACCCAGCTTCATCGGGCCCGCTCCCAGTGCGGTCAGCCAGTCCGGCGTCGTCGGCGCCAGGTTCATCGCCACCACGTACTGCTCGCCGAGCAGATTCGCGATCACGGGCTTGGCCCGCAGCTGCGACTCGCCGTCGGCGAAGCGGATCAGGCCATTGCCGCCCTCGTCCAGTTCGACGCCCTTGTTGGGAATGCCTTCGCGCTCCAGAGCGGCAGACACTCGCTCGAGCAGCGGCTCATCGACCTGGTAGGCCTCGCGGGTACCGGACAGCTGAATGGCGTAGTCGTCGGGGTAGATGTTGGGGGCTGCGTATAGCAGGCCGAGCGCCAGCAGCAGCAGAATCAGAAGGTTTTTCCAAAGCGGATAGCGGTTGAGCATAGGGTGCCCTGTTCTGTCATCGCAGCCGGGGCGCCTGCGCGTCCACGGCCCTGGATCCGGCAGGATACAAATCGACCCTGCTCCTGCACATCCCTGTGCCCGCAGGATAAATACGTCCTGTACCAAAAACGCCACTGGGACAGTGGCGTTTTACGTCAGCCGGGGTCAGATGCTTTTGATCGTGCCCTTGGGCAGAGCGGCGGCCACATGCGCCTTCTGGAAGTTGAGCTGGGTGCCTTCGCACACTTCCAGAACCACGTAGTCGTCCGAAACCTTGATCACCTTGCCGATGATGCCGCCGGCGGTGAGCACTTCGTCGCCCTTGGTCAGGCTGTTGATCAGATTCTTGTGATCCTTGGCGCGTTTCGCCTGCGGACGCCACATGAAGAAATAGAAGATCAGACCGAAGCCGACCAGGAACAGGATGTTGAAGATACCCGGATCCATGGCGCCGGCGGCCGGCTCTGCGGCATGGGCTGAAGAAATCAGAAAGCTCATGTGGCTTTACTCCTTGGTGTTTGAAGGCTTTTAACTTGAAAACTCTATCTTAAATGGAGGCAAGCGGCGGTGTTTCAAGGCCCCGCTTGGCATAAAAATCGTCGACAAAGGCCGACAATTTACCCTGTTCAATTGCCTCGCGCAAACCGGCCATCAGCACCTGGTAGTAGTGCAGATTGTGGAGGGTGTTGAGCTGCGAACTCAGAATCTCGTTGCACTTGTCGAGATGGTGCAGGTAGGCGCGACTGAAGTTGCGGCAGGTATAGCAGTCGCAGCCTTCGTCCAGCGGCCGGGTATCGGTCTTGTTGGCGGCGTTGCGGATCTTGACGATGCCGGTATCGGTAAAGAGGAAACCGTTACGGGCATTGCGCGTCGGCATCACGCAGTCGAACATGTCGACGCCGCGGCGCACGCCCTCGACCAGGTCCTCGGGCCGGCCCACCCCCATCAGATAGCGCGGCTTGTCCGCCGGCATTTTCCAGGCCAGATGATCGAGAATCCGCACCATGTCCTCCTTGGGCTCGCCCACCGAGAGACCGCCGATGGCATAGCCGTCGAAGCCGATTTCGGTCAGGCCCTCGAGGGACTCGTCGCGCAGGTGCTCGTACATGCCCCCCTGGACGATACCGAACAGCGCCGACGGACTGTCGCCATGGGCGTCCTTGGAGCGCTTCGCCCAGCGCAGCGACAACCGCATCGAGGTGGCCGCCTCCGGCTCGGATGCAGGATAAGGCGTGCACTCGTCGAAGATCATCACGATGTCGGAGCCGAGCTCGCGCTGCACCTCCATCGACCGTTCCGGATCGATGAACACCTTGCTGCCATCGACCGGCGAGCGGAAGGAGACCCCCTGCTCGGTGATCTTGCGCATCTTGCCGAGGCTGAATACCTGAAAGCCGCCGGAGTCGGTCAGGATCGGCCCCTGCCACTGCATGAAGTCATGCAGATCGCCGTGCAGGCGGATGATCTCGGTGCCCGGGCGCAGCATCAGGTGAAACGTATTGCCGAGAATGATCTGGGCGCCGGTGGCCTCGACATCCCGGGGCAGCATGCCCTTGACGGTGCCGTAGGTGCCCACCGGCATGAACGCCGGGGTCTCCACGGTGCCGCGGGGGAAGGACAGCCGGCCGCGACGGGCCTTGCCGTCCTCGCCGAGCTTCTCGAAGGTCATGAAACAGTTGCGGCTCACTTGGCCTCCTGGCGGGTCAGAAACATGGCATCACCGTAGCTGAAGAAGCGGTAGCGCTCGGTCACCGCTTCGCGATAGGCGCGCTGGATATGGTCGAAACCGGCGAAGGCGCTGACCAGCATCAACAGCGTCGATTCAGGCAGGTGAAAATTGGTGATCAGGGCATCGACCTGACGGTAACGGTAGCCCGGATAGATGAAAATATCGGTATCACCGCTGTAGGGACGGATCTCGCCGTCACGGCTGGCGCTCTCGAGGCAGCGCACGCTGGTGGTGCCGACCGCGACCACCCGACCGCCGCGGGCCCGGGTTTCGCGCACCGCATCGCAGGTCTCCTGACCCACTTCTATATACTCGGCGTGCATGCGGTGCTCCTCGACCTGATCGACCTTGACCGGCTGGAAGGTGCCGGCGCCGACATGCAGCGTGACGAAAGTCTGGCGAATGCCCTTTTCCGCGAGCCTGGCCAGCAGCGCCTCATCGAAATGCAGCCCCGCGGTGGGCGCGGCCACCGCCCCCGGCTTGCGGTTGTAGACGGTCTGGTAGCGTTCGCGGTCCGACAGCTGGTCGTCCCGCTTCATGTACGGCGGTAGCGGCATGTGACCGAACTCCTCGAGCACCTCGACCAGGTGACGGTCGGTGGCGAACTCGAGCTCGAACAGATTGTCGCGGCGGCCGCTGACGCAGGCTTCGACGCCCCCTTCGAGGTGCAGCGTCGTGCCCGGCTTCGGTGCCCTGCTGGCGCGCACGTGAGCGAGCGCCCGCTGACCGTCCAGCACCCGTTCTATCAACACTTCTACCTTGCCACCCGAGGCTTTTTCGCCAAACAGCCGCGCCGGAATCACCCGCGTATCGTTGAATACCAGCAAATCGCCGGGCTCGAGCAGTTCGAGGATGTCACTGAATTGTCGGTGCTCGATGGCGCCGCTGTTGCCGTCGAGACACAGCAGACGGCTGGCCGAGCGCTGCTCCAGCGGAAAACGCGCAATCAGCTCTTCCGGCAGCTCGAAACTGAAATCTTTTACCTGCATTTGGACTCTTGCAAGAGGTTGACGGGAAGGGCCGGGATTGTAACCGAAAACGGCTTTTTTTTCAGTCATCGCGGAACAGCACGATTGACGCTGTCACAGAGCCACTTATAATACGGTCTCGCTTTTGCCAGTGTGGTGAAATTGGTAGACACAGGGGATTCAAAATCCCCCGGGGTAAAACCCGTGCCGGTTCGAGTCCGGCCACTGGTACCATTGATGCTTTCGAATCAGGCCCCTGTGCCTCGACCTGGTTCCCTCCCCTCTTAATACCCGACTTCAAGCGACGAAAACGCCACCCAGGGTCAGTCCTGACACATTCAGTAGCTGCCGATGGCGGTCCTGTCGAGGTTCTGGAAGTAACGCTTCAGGCTCCCGGCGATGTCCTGCACGTCGGGCCGCTCGAGATTGCGCTCGGGAAACCAGAGGGCGATGTCGTGCCGCGGCATCGGCGTATCGACGTTCAGCACGTGATCATCACCGAGACGCTCCGAAAGCATGGTGAGGCGGTACGGCAGGGTCACCAGCACATCGCTGCGCTGCAGCATGGATATCACCATATCGATACCGCCGGTAAAGAGCATCCGGGCGGGGCCGCTGAAGCGGCTCATGTCGAGGGAGTCGAAAATCCCGGACCTGGCGCCCGAGGCAATCCAGGGCAGCGACTTCAGCGCCTCGGCTGCAACAACTGCCTTGCTGCCGTACAGCGGCGACCTGGCGCCGACGAAGACCCGCAGCTCGTCATGGAAGATAACCTCGCGCGTCAGGTTATTCTGGATCGCATCGGTATTGACCGGGGTCAGCGCCAGCTCCAGCTCGCCCGCATTCAGCTGCTGGATAAGGGTCGCCGCTGTTGCGGTGACGAAATGAATAACGGAGTTCGAGCTATCCGAGACCAGGTCGAAGAAATCATGGATGGCGCCGAGCGCGATCAGCGATCCGACGCCGACACGGACCTCCCCGCCCAGTCCCTGCTTCCACTGTTCGATCAGCCTGTCGGTGTGTTCGGCGTAATCGTCGATGCGCTGGCCGACCTCGGCCAGACGGGTGCCGATTTCCGTCGGGCGCACGCCGCTCGAGGTACGCACCAGTACCGGTCCGCCCACCCGATTCTCTATCGTCTGGATCGCGCGGGTCAGCGTGGGCTGCGTAACGTTGAGGCGCTCGGCGGCACGGCTGAGCGAGCCGTATCGGACAATCACCGACAGTTGTTTGAGCAGTCGCGGATCCATCTATAAATTTTTGTATAGCCGTGGCCTAAATTGGAATTTCCTTTATAGCCCTATCCAGTTCTATGATCAACGTACCGATTCGCATCCAATAAGAAACGACAAGAGGATCTGCACAATGCGCTATCTCCGCAACACCCTTGCCGCCGGTATCCTGTCCATTGCCACCTTTACAGCCCAGGCAGAGTCTCTGGGGTTCGAAGGGGGCGGCTCCGCCTCTCTGACCGGCATCGTGCCGCAGTCGATGGCGCCCTACGCCGCCAAGGAGGACGTCGACCTGCAGGTCGTGCTGGGACAGTCGCTGACCAAGTCGGTGATGAAGGTGGCCGCCGGCAGACTGGACCTTGCCGTTGCCCCGCCGCCCGCCATCACGGCCATGAAAGCCGGTGCCGGCCCGTACAAGGGCAGCCCCGAGCAGGCGAAAAAGCTGTCCGGCAACCTGCGTGCACTGTTCGGCTTCTCCGCCAGCGCCATTCACGCCATCGTCTGGGCCGATTCCGGCATCGAGAGCTGGAAGGACCTCAGGGGCAAGCGTGTCTTTATCGGTCCGCCGGCGGGCTCCGCCGCAGGCCAGTCCGCCGGCCTGATCGAGCAGGCCTCCGGCGGACTGGTGGCCGGCACCGACTACGAAGGCATCAAGCTGCCCTGGGGCGCAGCGCTTCAGGGGTTCCAGGACGGCCAGTTCGACGTCTATATGGGCTTCTATCCGATCGGCTCCCAGGCACTCAACGAGCTCAGCCTGCAGCGCCCGATCCGCATTCTGTCGGTGAACGACGAGGTCATAAAGTCCCCTGGCTGGACAGAGTTTCAACGCCAGCAGGTCACCGGCCTTGCAACCATTCCGGCCAACACCTACTCCGGACAGGCCAATGCCGACCAGGCGATCACAACAGGCACAACCCTGATGATGGTGGTCACCAATGCCAAGTTGAACGACGACACCGCCTATAAGCTCACCAAGGCGTTCTGGAACAACATCGACGCGATGAAGCAGGCCAACGCTCTGATGAAACAGGTGGATCCGTCCCAGCCCTTTACCGGGGTGAACGTACCCCTGCATCCGGGCGCGGCTCGCTACTACCAGGAACAGGGAATCGAGATTCCCGCCGACCTGATGTAACCAACCGGATTTAGCAGACCCTTCGCACGTTCGGACGCACCGGCCGGCAGCCACCAGCTGCCGGCCAGATCCCACCTCAGCTTTCGGGTTCCACCATGCAATCTACTCACTACTCTCGCTTCAGCTTTCTGGTCGGGCTGGTGATCGCGCTGATTGGTCTTGGCAATGTACTGCCGACCTTCGACGTACTGCCGCGCATCGGCCCCTTCGCGATCGAATGGTATCGGCCGCTGTTTTTCCTGCTCTGCGTTTTGGCCTTCCTGAGCCACCGTCTGATCAAGCATCACCGCCCGCTCGACCTGCTGCTGTTCGCGGTCGTGGCGCTGGCGACGGCCTTTGTCTGCTGGGACAGCTATCACATTGGCCAGGTCCTGGTGAATGAGATTTACTTCTTCGGTCCGCGGGAAGGCATCATTGCCGCCTTCGCCGCGGCGCTGACGATCTTCATCTGCTGGCAGCAATGGGGCGCACCGATTGCGATTCTCGGCATGTTCGCCGCGCTTTATCTCGCCACCGGCCAGTACTGGCCCGGCGTCTTCGCAACCATTCCGTCCGATATCAGCGAGACGCTGGCCGCCAACCTCTGGTACAGCGCCGATCAGGGTATTCTCGGCTCGATCATGGGGATCGTCCTGACCACGG
The DNA here is from genome assembly GCF_014645375.1 of Marinobacterium nitratireducens. GTDB lineage: Bacteria > Pseudomonadota > Gammaproteobacteria > Pseudomonadales > Balneatricaceae > Marinobacterium_A > Marinobacterium_A nitratireducens. The sequence goes on along the minus strand of NZ_BMLT01000011.1, from coordinate 24,729 downwards.
TACTGCCGTTCATCATTCTGGGCGCCGTTCTGGAAGGCGCCGGAGCCGGCAGCTCCATGATTCGTATCGCCTTTTACTCCATGCGCCGCTTCCGCGGTGGCCCGGCATACGCCGCCATTACCGCCTCAGCACTGTTCGGCACCGTCTCCGGCAGCGCCGTCGCCAACGTCGTCGGAACCGGCGTGGTCACCATTCCGATGATCCGGCGCCGGGGCTTTTCGGCCAATTTCGCCGGCGCAGTGGAAGCGGCGGCCTCGACCGGCGGCCAGATCCTGCCCCCCATCATGGGCGCGGCGGCACTGGTAATGGCCGATATCGTCGGCGTCAGCTACCTCAGCGTCATTACCGCAGTGATCGTGCCGGCGCTGGCCTACTACGTCAGCCTGTTCATGTCGGTCTATTTCGAGGCCCAGCGCCTCAACATCACGGCCACCGACGATGAACCTGTCGAGAAGCCGGAAACCCAGGACTGGATGAACCTGATACTGGTGTTCGGCCCGATCTTTCTCATCGTCTGGCTGCTGGTCAGCGGCATGTCGCCGGCCGGCGCCTCGATTTCGGCAATCCTGCTGCTGTTCCCGCTGAGCCTGATCAACCCGGAGATCCGCAGGAAACCGGCCAAGCTGATCGGCGCCCTGTCGTCCGGCGGCCATACCGTGGCGCAGCTGATCATCGCGATCTCGATCGTCGGGATTGTCGTGGCGACGCTGGAAGCCACCGGCATTCCGTCCAAGCTGGCGGTACTGCTGACCGAGGCGGCAAGCACCTCGCTGCTGATGGCCCTGATCATCGCCGCCATCGGCTGCGTGGTACTGGGTATGGGCATGCCCACCCTGCCGGCCTATATCGCCATCATCAGTGTCATGGGCATCACCCTGCAGCAGCTGGGTCTGGACCTGCTGACCGCGCACATGTTCGTGTTCTTCTTCGGGGTGGCGTCCGTCATCACGCCCCCGGTGGCCATAGCGGCCTATGCCGCCGCCTCCATTTCCCAGGGCAAGCCGATCGGAACCGCGATCGAAAGCTCGCGTATCGGCGCGATGATCTTCCTGATCCCGTTCGCCTTCGCGCTGGATCCGGCGCTGCTGCTCGGCGCCGCATCCGACGCCCCGCTGGATCCGGTGCACTTGGTGATTTCCATCAGCAGCCTGCTGGCCGCCATCTACCTGGCCGCCAGTGCACTGATCGGTTTCGACCGCTGCGAGCTGGGTATTCCCGAGCGGCTGGTCCTGTTCGCGCTGGCGCTGGCGTTGCTGTCACCCTTCGTCGTCGCCAAGCTGGTGGCCCTGGTGATCGGCGGCCTGCTGGTGGCGCGACGCGTTCTGGCATCCAGGTCAACCCCGGCGATCAAGGAGGTATAACATGAGCCGCAAACCCAATTTCGTGCTGATCGTTTCCGACCAGCAGCGTGCCGACTGGCTGGGATGTTACGGACATCCGGTCCTGAACACGCCCAATATCGACAAGCTCGCGGCCCAGGGTATTCGTTTCGATGAATTCCACACGGCATCACCGGTATGCATGCCCAACCGCGCAAGCATTCTCACCGGGCGCTACCCCAGCGTCCACGGCTTGCGCTACAACGGCTGCGCGCTTTCGAGTCGCGCCAACACCTTCGTCGAAGTGCTCAGCGCCTCGGGCTACCAGACGGCGGCGATCGGCAAGAGCCATCTGCAGCCGTTCACGTCCAACGACGCGCCTTTCGGCGACGCCCTGGCGAAAAAGTACCAGGGCCCGATCGCCGAGGCCTGGAAAGACGACTTCAAGCCCTACGTGCATGAGGAGCCAAGCCAGTACGAGTCGGACGAGCGCTACGCCTTCCCGACCCCCTATTACGGCTTCGAGCATGTCGATATGGTAACGGACCACGGCGACAGGGCCGGCGGTCACTACCTGCAGTGGCTGCGCCATCAGACACCGGACTGGGAGCGCATGCGCGACCCGAAGGAGCAGTTCGAACACGACTATACCTGCCCTCAGGCGAAGAAGACCAAGATGCCCGAGGAGCTCTACCCGACCCGTTACATCGAGAACCAGGCGGTGGAGTGGATCAACGAACAGGCGGACCCGGAGCAACCCTTCTTTCTGTTCGTCTCCTTCCCGGACCCTCATCATCCGTTCAACCCGCCCGGGAAATACTGGGACCGTTACCAGCCCGGGCAGTTCGAGCTGGACGTCAGGGCCGAGGACCTCAAGATACCGGTCCCGCTGGTTGAGTTCGCGCGCCAGCGGCTGGCCAAAGGCGAATACCCGGACACTCCCCAGGAAGCCTTCGCCGCCACCGAGCAGCACTGCAAGGAGGCCATGGCGCTGACCGGCGGCATGATCGACATGATCGACGACGCCGTGGGCAGCATCACCGCAGCGCTCAGAGCACGGGGGCTCGATGACAACACCGTGATCATCTATACCGCCGACCACGGGGATTATCTGGGCGACGCCAACATGCTGCTCAAGGGGCCCTGGATGCGCAAATCCATTCACCGCGTACCCTTTATCTGGCGCGACCCCGAGGCAACGGCCGGACAGGTGACCGATCATCTTGGCAGCGCCATCGATATCGGCCCGACCATCATGGCCCGCGCCGGCATCGACCCCTACTTCGGCATTCAGGGGCGCGACCTGCTGGCCGACATCGAAGCGGGAGAAGGCCGCTCGCAACTGCTGATAGAACACAACGACAATGTACCGCGCATGGGACTGAAACGCGCCTCGCGCAGCCGCACGCTGTACAGCCACGACTGGCGCCTGACGCTGTATCCGGGCGAGGACTGGGGGGAGCTGTACGACACCAAGGCGGACCCACTGCACCTGCACAACCTGTGGTTCGACCCGGCCTACAACCGCAAGAAAGGCGAACTGATGGAACAGCTGGCGCTGGAGATCACCGCGACCATGGACGAAAGCCCCCGCGCCATTCGCAGGGCCTGAACCCCGACCTGCCACCCCGACGGGCCCGGACAGCAGTACCGGGCCCGGCTATACTACGCCTCCTTTTTTGATTCATCGCGCTTAAGCGGGACAACGTAAATTCTAGGATGGGTGGAGCGACGCCTCACTAAGGCGTACCCGTCACTGATGCGGCCAGAGCGTCGTGCAACCCATCTTGGGGGGGGAAGAACCTTTGTGCGACCCCTGAGCCGTTTACTCCACTCCGATCACGTGACGTTCGGCCGTTTGCTCCATCCGGCCGGCAAAGGTTTCGGCGTAACGCAGCGTCGCCTGGGCATGCTCGCGCATGATGCCCTCGGCTCTTGCGCCCTGACGGTGATCGATAGCGTCGAAAGCGGCGTGATGCTGCAGATGGGCGAAGTTGAACCGCCGGTACTCAGCAGCGAGATTGTTGCGGTCCACAGTCAGCGAACTGACCGTGGCGAACGGCAGATGCTCGTTACGACTCAGGGCCGACTCGATCGCCGGATTGCCACTGGCCTCGATGATCAGGGCGTGAAAGCGCTTGTTCAGGTCATGGTAGGCTTCCAGGTCTTCCTCGTTGACGTAACCCTTTGCGAACAGGCCGTCACCCTCGGCCAGACACTGCAGCAGCCCGTCGCGCTGTACAGGCGTCAGCCCGCGTTCCGCCGCCTGGCGCGCGGCCAGCCCCTCCAGCACGCCACGCACTTCAACGGCACCGCCGATCTCCTCGGGCGTCACTTCCCGCACCCGGTACCCGCGCCGCTCGAGCTTGGTCAGCAAGCCTTCCTGCTCCAGCGCCCGGAAAGCGATACGCACCGGCGTACGGGACACCCCGAGCCGCTCCGCCGTCGGAATTTCGGCCAGCCTCTCGCCCGCGGGCAGCTCACCGGAGATGATCATCTGTCGCAGTGTGCTCAACACACGCTGTCCCGCTTTGCTCATAGCCAACCTCAAGCCCTGTGGGCTGCAAAAACGTCAGAATTGAATTCCTATGAAGTATAACACTTTGGATCCAATTTCTTTCAACAGGTCCTTCGACTGTACAAACATCTTCAGTCTTGAGTAGCGCACCTGTACTCCCTGCTGCTGAAACGGGCTCAAAACGGCTAAAAACACCATCAGAACGCCTGCTTATAACCATATATAGCCAATCTAATAATTCTTATAACAACAAAATGGATCCAATTTCACACAAAAAACTTGATGCATATCAATTTAGACATTAAATTGGATCCAAAATAAAACACCCCCCCAGAGGAGCCTGAAATGTTTCTGAAAAACACCTGGTACGTCGGCTGCACCCCGAACGAATTCGCCGACAAGCCGCTGGGTCGCCAGATCTGCGGCGAGAAGATGGTTTTCTACCGTGGCCCCGAAGGCCGCGTTGCAGCCGTCGAAGACTTCTGTCCGCACCGCGGCGCCCCCCTCTCCCTGGGCTATGTCGAAGACGGTCTGCTGGTCTGTGGTTATCACGGCCTGAAAATGGGCAGTGACGGCAAGACCGCCGAAATGCCCGGCCAGCGAGTTCGCGGCTTTCCGTGCATCAAGAACTTCCCGGCGGTGGAGCGCTACGGCTTCGTCTGGGTCTGGCCCGGCGATGCAGCCCTGGCCGATCCCGAGCTGATTCCGGTACCGGAGTGGGCCGACAACCCGGACTGGGCCTACGGTGGCGGCCTCTACCATATCAACTGCGACTACCGCCTGATGATCGACAACCTCATGGACCTGACCCACGAGACCTACGTTCACTCCACCAGCATCGGCCAGCCCGAGATCGACGAGGCGCCGGTCGCCACCGAGGTGAACGGCGACGAGGTGATCACCAGCCGCTATATGGAAAACATCACGGCGCCGCCGTTCTGGCGCATGGCCCTGAAGGCCAATAACCTGGCCGACGACGTTCCTGTCGACCGCTGGCAGATCTGCCGCTTCACGCCGCCGAGCCACGTCATGATCGAAGTCGGTGTCGCCCATGCAGGTCATGGTGGCTACGACGCCCCGGACGAGCACAAGGCCGCCAGCACGGTGGTGGACTTCATCACCCCCGAAACCGAAACCAGCCACTGGTATTTCTGGGGCATGGCGCGCAAATTCAAGCCGCAGGACACCAACCTCACGGCTCAGATCCGCGAAGGCCAGGGCAAAATCTTCGGCGAAGACCTGGACATGCTGGAACAACAACAGCAGAACCTGCTTGACTACCCGGAGCGCAAGCTGCTGAAACTGAATATCGATGCCGGTGGCGTTCAGTCACGCCGCATCCTGGACCGGCTCCTCAAGGCGGAGCAGGAACAGAACGAAGCCGCCAGCGGCAACTGAACCCGGACAGGAGAGCGACCATGATCGAAGTCGAAGTTATTTCCAAGACCCTCGACGCCGAGGACATCTTCCGGTTCGAACTGGCCCGTCCGGACGGCGCCGCACTGCCGGTATTCGGAGCAGGTGCCCATATCGACGTCCACCTGCCCAACGGCCTGGTACGCCAGTATTCGCTGTGCAACCACCCCGAGGAGAGCCATCGCTATGAGATCGGCGTACTGAAGGACCCCGCCTCGCGCGGTGGCTCCCAGGCCATGCACGAGCAGGTGCAGGCCGGCGACCGGCTGCAGATCAGCGAACCGCGCAATCACTTTCCGCTGGCCCACGAGGCCAAGCGCAGCCTGCTGTTCGCCGGCGGCATCGGCGTCACACCGATTCTCTGCATGGCCGAGCGGCTGGCCCACGGCGGCGGCGAGTTCGACATGCACTACTGCACCCGCTCCGAGAGCCGCACGGCTTTCCGCCAGCGCATCGCCACAAGCGAGTTCGCCGAGCGGGTACAGTTCCATTTCGACGACGGCGACGAGGCACAGAAGCTGGATGCGGCCAGTCTGCTGGCCAACCCGGAAGCCGGCACCCATATCTATGTCTGCGGTCCCAAGGGGTTCATGGACCACGTGCTGGAAACCGCCGAGCGCCTCGGCTGGCCGGCGGAACAGGTACACCGCGAATACTTCGCCGCGGCGCCGATCAATCACGACGCCGATGCCGCCTTCGAGATCCAGCTCAGCAGCAGCGGCCAGGTACTCGAAGTTCCGGCAGACAAGAGCGCGCTGCAGGTGCTGCTGGAGCAGGATATCGACATTCCCTATTCCTGCGAAGACGGCGTCTGCGGCACCTGCCTGACCCGGGTACTGGAGGGGGAGCCGGATCACCGCGATCTGTTCATGGAGCCCGCCGAGCACGCGGCGAACGACCAGTTCACCCCCTGCTGCTCGAGATCCAAGAGCAAACGACTGGTACTGGATATCTGAACGGCAAGACACACAAACCGCACAGCCAACCCGATACCAATAACAAAAAGGAATCGATGCCATGAACCTGAAGAAGTGGGCCGCAGCGGCCATAACAGGCTACGCCCTGAGCGCCATGCCGGCCCTTGCCGCCGACGTCACCCTGCGTTTTGCCCACCCCTGGCCCGGCAACTCCGATATCGCCAAGGGACTCGAAGCCTGGGGCGACTCGCTGCAGGTGGCATCCGATAATCGCATCGAGGTCGAATTCTATCCGGCCCAGACCCTGACCAAGGCGGCCAAGGGCTACGATGCGGTCGTCGGCCAGATCGCCGATGTCGCCGCCACAGTGCAGGGCTATACCGCCAACCGCTTTCCGCTGACCCAGGTTATCGAACTGCCGGGATTGGTCGACAACGCCGCGCAGGGCTCCTGTGTGCTGCAGAAACTCTACGACGAGGGCGACATCGCCGGCGAGTATGAAGACAGCCACGTACTCTTCGTCTGGACCAACGGCCCCGGCCATCTGCACCTGAACGGCAAATCGGTACGCACGCCCGAGGATATCTCGGGCCTGCGCATCCGCCGGCCGACCACGGTGGTCGGACAACTGCTCGAAAACCTCGGTGCCCAGCCGGTCGGCATGCCCGCTCCCGACGCCTACACCGCACTGCAGCGCGGCGTGATCGATGGCGTCGCCATTTCCTGGGACGGCGCCATGGTATTCCGCCTCAACGAAGTGGCGGACCATCATACCGAGCTCAACCTCTACTCGCTGAGCTTCGTCGTGACGATGAACAAGGGGGTCTACGAGCGCCTGCCGGACGACCTGAAAGCGATCGTGGATCAGCACTCGGGGGAAAAATGGTCGCAGCACATGGCCAGGATCTTCGACGACCTGGATCAGCAGTCGCTGCAGAACGTCAAGGAACGGGGCGACGAGGTCATCGAGCTCGACAGTGCTATCCAGGCCGCCTGGCAGCCTGCGCTCGAGCAGGTAACCGAAAGCTACCTGGAGGAGCAGGAAGGTCTGGGGCTGCCAGCCCGTGAGGTCTACGGCAAGGCCCGGACACTGAGCGAATCCTGCAGGGCCTGAAGCCGTCGCGGCGAAACCCCGAATCCGGCGGTGTCGCCCTCGCCTCCCGGCGACGCTTCACCTCCGGTCAGAGCGCTGCCACAGCGCTCTGGCGCCATGCCGCCCCGGCATGACGATAACCGCGAAGCCCCACCTCTCGAAGAAAAAACGCGCTGAACCAAGCGTTCCTCGACACTGCCAGGGCAGCCGCCTGTCGCCGCCCCGCCGGCACCGCACGACCGCTGGGCGAGAGCCCGCCTACCTCATTTCAGAAATCATTTCCCTGCCTCAGATCAATAACCCGCGCCGGGCCCGATACTGGCTTTTTCCCGCTAAGCATCTACTTTTTGGTTAGTTCATCGCGATGTCGCTAGGTGATACGCAAACGTCGCAGCGCCATATAGCGGCCAATCAGATTACAACGAACAATGGGCTGTCGTGCCAGCGACCACAACCTGAATGGGAACTTCCTGAACATGAAAAGACGCGATCTGATCAAATCCGCAGCCGCAGGACTTGCCGCCGCCCCGCTCGCTCTGAGCGCCACCACCGCCAAGGCGGCCACCAGCCTGCGCATGCAGACCTACTGGGGCAAGGAAGCCAACGAGATTTTCGATGCCTTCACCGACGACGTGAAGACAGCGTCCAACGACGAGCTGCGCATCCGTCGCTACACCGGCAGCTCCCTGGTCCCCGACGCGGAAATGTTCCAGGCCGTCGGCAAGGGCACCATCGACATGTGTCAGGGTTACGCCGGCTACTGGCCGGGGCAGCTGGACATCGCGTCCATCGAAGCCGGTCTTCCGGGCGCCTGGACCAACTACGACGAAGCCATGTACATCATGGATACCAAGGGTCTGATCGGCCTGATCCGCGAGGCCTACGCCGAGCACAATGTGCACTACCTCGGCCCGATCATGGGTGGTCCCTTCGACCTGCTGACCAAGCAGCCGGTGAAAAGCCTGGACGACCTCAAGACCATGAAGATCCGCGCCACCCCCAGTGTCGCGAAGATTCTCGAGCAGTTCGATATCCCGACCGTATTCCTGCCTGGCTCCGAGCTCTATGTCGGCCTGAGCACCGGTACCATCGACGGTGTCATCTACGCCGGCACCAACGAGTACCTGTCGATGAAGCTGTACGAGGCCGCCAAGTACTACACCTCTCTGAACATGGTCAGCCCGGGCTACACCGACCAGATCCTGGTCAACCTGGAAAAGTGGAACTCTCTGACCGAGGAGCAGCGCAAGTGCATCGAGCTGGGCTACGAGAAGCACGCGACCAAGATGCACACCTGGATGGTCAGCGGCTCCATCGACGCTTCCACCACCGGCCACTTCGAGATGAGCGCCCTGCCGGCCGAAGACTCGGCGCGCCTGCGCAAGGCGGCCGATGTGATCTGGGAAGAGGAAGCGGCGAAATCCGAGCGGAACAAGAAGGCCATCGAGATTCTCCGTGAAGCCGCCAAGGCAACAGGGAGAGCCTGATGTCGGGGATATCTCGCCTGCTTAGTGCAATCGACGGGATATCCGAATTCATTGGCAAGGCCGTCTCCTGGATGTGCCTTGCCATGATCGGAGTTCTGCTCTACGAGATCGGCGCTCGCTACTTCTTTCTGAGCCCGACATCCTGGGCGCACGAAAGCACCACCATGCTCTACGGCACCTTCTGCATCCTGGCCGGCGCCTATACCCACAGACACCAGGCCCATGTCCGCAGTGAGGTCATTTATCACGTTCTGAGAACGCGCACGCGCGCCATTCTCGACGTGATTACCGGGGTGGTCGTAATCGCGGTATTCGCCGTGTTCTTTTACGCCGCCTGCGAATTCGCTCTCGAATCCTGGCAAAACAACGAAATGTCGTCGAAGAGTACCTGGGGACCTCCTGTCTATCCGTTCAAGACCATGCTGCCGCTCGGAGTCGGTCTGGTGCTGCTGCAGAGCATCGCTCACTGGATCCGGGACCTGCTGGTGGCGTTCAACCTGACACCCGGCAACGACGCCGCCTGAGGGCGACCGGCGCTTTTTACCAACGACAAGACATACCATAGGAAACCAAGGTGTCGGAACTCGATCCGCTATACGTAACCATAGGCATGTTCGGGGCCATGTTCATCATGCTGCTGGCAGGCGCCCCGCTGGCCTGGTCGCTGCTCAGCGTCGGCGTGGTGTTCGCCTATTCCCTCTGGGGGACCGGCGGCCTGGAGCTGCTGACCATCAGCTCCTTCGACGCGATGGACAACTTCCTGCTGGTCGCGCTGCCGATGTTCATCTTCATGGGCCTGATGCTGGAACGATCCGGTATCACCGACGACCTGTTCGAGATGATGAACAAGCTGATGGGCCAGATCCCCGGAGGTCTGGGCATCGGTACCGTCATCATCTGCGCCCTGATCGCCGCCATGGCCGGCGTGTCCGGTGCGGCTACCGTAAGCCTCGGTGTCATTGCGCTGCCCTCGATGCTCAAGCGCGGTTACGACAAGAAACTGGTCACCGGTACCATCATGGCCGGCGGCGCCCTGGGCTTCCTGATACCACCCAGCGTCCTGATGATCCTCTACGCCTTCCTGGCGCGGGAGTCCGTGGGCAAGCTGTTCGCCGCAGGCCTGGTCCCCGGCCTGATGCTGGCCGGCATCTACATTCTCTATATTCTGATTCGCAGTCGCATCAACCCGTCGCTGGCACCGCCGATGCCGATGGAACAGCGTATCTCCGGCATCGAGAAACTGAAATCGCTGAAGGCCCTGATACTGCCCGGCGCACTGATCACCACAGTGCTCTACTGCATCATCGCCGGCGTCACTGCGCCGTCTGAAGCCTCCGCCATCGGCGCTTTCGGCTCGATTGTCTGCGCCGCGATCTACCGCACCCTGACCTGGAAAATGCTCAGGGACGTACTGCTGAGCACCACCCGACTGATGGGCATGCTGATCTGGATCACCATTGCCGCCATTTTCTTCAGCAAGGTGTACATCGGCCTCGACGCCGGCTTCCTGTTGCAGGACATCATCGATGACGCGGAGCTGTCGCCGATGTGGGTCATCATCATGATGCTCGCCTGCTACTTCGTGCTGGGCATGTTCCTCGACGATTTCGCCATCGTCTTCATCACGGTGCCGCTGTTCGTGCCTATCGTCGAGTCGCTGGGCTTCGATACCGTCTGGTTCGCGGTGCTGTTCATCGTCAGCATGCAGTCGGCCTACCTGACGCCACCCTTTGGCTACAACCTCTTCTACATGCGATCGGTGGCCCCGCCCGAAATCACCATCTACGATCTCTACAAGGCAGCGATCCCCTTCATCCTGCTGCAAACCATAGGCCTCGGCCTTTTGATCGCGTTCCCACAAATCGCGCTCTGGCTGCCGGGCGTCCTGTACGGCCCCTGACCGGGGCTCTTCCGGGGCTCTTCCGGTCCTATCCCGGGCAACGGGGCCTTCCGGCCCCGTTTGTCGTTTCTCGCCACGCCGGCCATAACCCAGCACCTGTGTCTGAAGCGGCATTTATGCTAGCTTAACCAAAGACTTTATACCGGTTACACCATGCTGGACTGGATCTTCTCCACCAACGGCTTCATTGTCGAAGCGATCCTGATGACTGTGCTGATCGTCTACGTCGGCACCCGGGTCTGAAACCGTAGGACGGTAAACTCCACAGATGAGAAAGCGCAAGACTGCCCTGCCCCTCGCGGCGACGCTGACAGTGGGCCTGCTCAACTGGCCCGACGCCCTGGCTGACGACCTCAGCCTGGCCATTCTGAGCGAAACCGATTTCTACTCCGCGATACCCGAAATCGTCTCCGCCACACGGATGCCGCAGAAGCTGACCGACGCCCCGGCCTCGATCAGTATCATCGATCGCGAGATGATTCGTGCCTCGGGCGCCGTCTACGTAACCGACCTGTTTCGCCTGGTACCGGGTTTCCAGAGCTATCGCGTCAACAGCAACAAGTTCGGCGTCACCTACCATGGCGTCAGCGACGACTTCCCGCGCCGGCTCGAGGTACTGGTCGATGGCCGCTCCGTCTATCTGCCGATGCTGTCGACCGTCGACTGGAACTCGCTCGGCATCAGTCTCGACGATATCGACCGCATCGAGGTGGTGCGTGGATCGAACGTGCCGGCCTACGGCTCCAACGCCTTTCTCGGCGCCATCAACATCGTTACCCGATCGCCATACAGCGAGACCGGCGCCTCGTTGCAGGTGACCGGAGGCTCGCAGGATACCCGGCGTGTCGAGGGGCGCTTCAGCACACCGCTGGGGGCGACCCAGACGCGTATTTCCGCCGGATACGACCGTAACGACGGCAGCGATCTGTGGCACGATGGCGCCCGCTCGAACTATCTGAACATCAGCAGCGGCCTGACGCCCACCCTCGCCGACACCCTGCTGTTCGAGGCAGGATTCAGCGACGGCTATGCCGATCGCGGGGACCTCGACCGCCTTGACAAACCGGTGGTGCCACGCGACCACCAGGCCAATTACCAGTATCTGCGCTGGAATCATCTGCTGAATCTGGACAATGAACTGCAGCTGAGTTTCTATCACAACCGGCTCGAACTGACGGTGCCGAAACCGACCGCCGCCGACCTGGTCCGTTACGAAGATATACCGTCACTCGAACTGGCCGAAGCATTGCTGGCGACAAACCCCGATTTCCGCCTCGATGGGGAAGAGGGCGAAACCGATACCTACGATATCGAGCTGCAACAGACCATTGGCCTGCCGCTGCTCGACAGCAAGCTGCTGTGGGGAATGGGCTACCGCTACGAACAGGCCGAGAGCGGCACCCTGCTGAACGGTCAGGGACGGATCAGCGAGGAGCGAGGACGCCTGTTCGGCAACCTGGAGTTGCGCCCTGCGGAACGCGTGACACTGAACCTCGGCGCGATGCTGGAAAACAGCAGCACCAGTGGCAGTGACGCCAAGGCGTCGCCCCGCGCCGCCATCAACTACCGCCTTGACGATGAATCCTCTATTCGACTGGCCTACAGCGACGCCTATCGCATGCCGTCGCTGCTCGACAAGAATGTCCAGTACACCTTTTATCTTCCGGATGGCTCGGTGCTCGATTACGACAGCGCTCCCAACAGCGAGATCGGCCCCGAGCATATTGAAACCTGGGAGCTGGGCTACTACCGGGCATTTTCGCGCCTGAGCGGCCACGTCGATCTGCGGCTGTTCCACGAGAAAGTCGACAACGGCATTGCCAGCTACTGGGTGGCCATGCCGCAGGACCCGGCGGACGGCCGGGTTCGACTGCAGGACAACACCACTCGCTGGCGCAACAGCGGCGCCGAAGCGCAGCTGAAACTGCGTTTCAGCAATAGCGTCTGGGCGCTGCTAAATTACAGCTACACCAATACCACCGACTTCGTGCGGGACGACGGCCCCGAAAAAGGCGGGATCAACAGAGACCTCGACCCCCAGACACCGCTGCACACCGCGTCGTTTTTATTGAATATCGATCTGCCCAGACAGTGGCAGTTCAGCCTGGCGCACTATTATGTTGACGAAGTCGAGTGGGAAGAAGGCGCCACCTTGCGCACGCAAGAGAACTCAGGGGAGTCGAGCGAGTACAACCGGACGGACCTGCGTGTCGCTAAGCGCCTGCAGTTGGGGTCAGCAAGTACGCTGGAGGCCGCACTGATCATGCAGAACCTGCTCGGCAACGAATATCTCGATTTTTATCAATACAACATCTTCGATCGACGGAGCTATCTGCAGTTGACGCTGACGTTCTGATTTCGAAGCGGGAACCCAGGGATTGGCAGCATGCAGGGACTAAGCAACACAGGCGGTGACCGCCCTGCGCGACTGGGCCGCTGTCTGCTTTTGCTGCTGATGCTCTTCACCCACCCGGCCAGTAGCGATCCGCTGGTACTGCTGAGCGAAGACAGCCCCATCTACCAAAAGGTGGGGAACGCCATCCGCAGCGCCTTCGGAGAGCCACTCGAACAACTCGAAGCGACCAAGCTGTCACCGCAGCGCGACCTGGGCGACGCGATTACCGTCGCCATCGGCTCCCGTGCCTGCGAACAGCAACTCGAACACCCCCTGCCCCCCCGCTCCCTGATCTGCGCCTTTATCCCCCGCGCGACCTTTGCCTCTCTTACCGAGCACTTTGGCGCATCGGAACTGGTGCGCCAGCAGCGCCTGAGCGCCATCTATCTGGACCAGCCCCTGGAGCGGCAGATACGGCTGGCCCGGCTTCTGGTACCACAGGCCCGCAGCATCGGCGCCATGTTCGGCCCGGTATCCGTGGCTGAACGCGAGCGCTTTGTCAGCGCCGCCGAGGCCGAGCAGTTAATGCCGGTAACGCTGACATTGAGCGCCAGCGACAATCCGATCGAGCAGTTGCAACCGATCGTGCGTCAAAGCGACGTCTTCCTCGCCCTGCCGGATCGGGCCCTGTTCAACCGCTCGACCGCGAAGTGGCTGCTTTACGCCACCCTGCAGCAACAGATTCCGGTGATCGGCTTCTCCCGCACCTACGTCGAAGCCGGCGCGCTGGCAGCGGTCTATACCAGCCCGGAACAGCTTGGCCAGCAGGCCGGGGAACTGCTGCTTGCGCTCACGCGCGCAGAGCCGCTTCCGCCATCGACTTTCCCGAAGTACTTCAGCGTATCGACCAACCCGGTCGTGGCCCGCAACCTGGCGCTGCCGTTGCCGGATCAGGCAACACTGGAGCGGCAACTGGCGGAGGATGAGCCATGATCAACCGACTCCGCCCGCTGGCGATCCGGCAACGGGTGCTGATGATCTCGCTGCTGCCGCTGGTAATATTCGCGCTGATCCTGGGTGGCTATTTCATCAGTACCCGCATCGACGATACCCAGCGCGCGCTGATCGAGCGCGGCGAATCGATCACCCGCCTGCTCGCCTCCGCCTCGGAATTCGGCCTTATGGTGGGCAACCACGAAGTTCTGCGCAATCTGGCGAACGGCATCAGCCAGGAGCCGGACGTCGCCGACGTGCTATTTCTCGACAGCCGGCTGGAACTCATTCTGCGTACCCGCGAATTCAAACTGCAGCTGAATCCCCAGGGCCCCTACGCCTACGAATACGACAACCAGTGGTACTTCATGCAGGCTGTGCGCATCACCGGCATCTCCTTTCAGGACGTGCCCGAGTTTCCGGAAGAAGAGCCGCAGCTCGACACCATCGGCTATGTCGTGGTCATCCTGTCCAAGGAGCAGACACAGGCTCGCCAGCGCAGCATACTGCTCGGCGGTCTGCTGCTGACGCTGGGAAGCTTTCTGGTCACCTCGATTCTGGCGCGCCGCTTCGGCCAGCGCATCACCCACCCGATACAGGGACTGAGCCGGGTCGTCGAACGCCTGCAGGAAGGTCACCTCGATACCCGCGCGGAAACCACCCTGACCGGCGAGTTGCGCACACTGGCGCGGGGTATCAACCGCATGGCGGCACGCATCCAGGAATCCAATCAGATCATGGAAAGCCGTGTCGACCTGGCGACTCGCCGTTTGCGGGCGACCCTCAGTCACCTGGAAACCCAGAACCAGGAACTGGAACAGGCGCGGCGCAAAGCCGACGCGGCCAATCGCGCCAAGGACGACTTTCTCGCGCGCATGAGTCACGAGCTGCGCACGCCCATGACCTCTGTGCTCGGCTTCGCGCGTCTACTCGACCAATCAGCCGCAACCGACGAGCAGCGCGAGTACACCCGCATCATCAATCAGACGTCGACGCTTCTGCTGACACTGATAGACGATATTCTCGACCTCTCCAAGCTCGAGTCCGATGCCATCAAGCTAGAACGGATACCCTTCGTGCTGGAGGACGTGCTGCTCGACGTGCTGGAGATGCAGGCACCGGTGGCCCACGCCAAGGGGCTGGAACTGATACTGCGACTGCATCCCGCGACGCCGCAAACACTGATTGGCGACCCGACGCGACTGCGCCAGATCATCACCAACCTGGTATCCAACGCCATTAAATTCACCGAATACGGCCAGGTACAGATCTTCGCCGAAGCGGTACTGAGCAACGAGGAGTACTGCCAGCTGAGCCTGCGCGTCAGTGACAGCGGCATCGGCATTCCCTCCGACCAGATCCAGGAACTTTTCCAGGCATTTACCCAGGCCGATACGTCCATCACCCGACGCTTCGGCGGATCCGGACTGGGACTGGTCATCACCCGCAAGCTCACCGAACTGATGGGCGGCACCATAGAGCTGAGCAGCGAGGTCGCCACGGGAACCGACGCCTGTCTGTCGATCCCCTTCCCGTATCGGCTTGCCACCGAGGCGCCATCGCCCCCGCTGACCGACGTCGGCACCATCCTGCTCTACGATCCCCACCCGCTGATGCGCGACTCGGTCCTGAGTCTGCTGCAGCGGCGTCAGCTGCGGGTCGACCTGGCGGAGAATTTCGCCGACTTCTGCCAGCGCGCCGGCCAGTATCCGCTGCTGATATGGGGTCAGCGCCCCTGCGCAGACGCTCAGCTGCCGAAAGCCGCTACACGGCAACTGCGCCAGCATTTCAACGGACGCCTGCTGGTGCTCTGCTCCAGCACCGTCAGCGAGAAGCCGGACGATGCCAACACCCTGATTCTGCACAAGCCCGTGCGGCGCAAACGACTGTACGAGGCCCTGTCGCAACAGCGGGCCGAACCACGCACCGACGTGGCCTCCCCCCGCTTGGTGAGTGACTGCGACCTTCTGATCGCCGAGGACAATGATTTCAACCGACTGCTGATCAGCCGCATTCTGGAACAGGCGGGTATCAGTCCGCGTCAGGCACGCAGCGGACTGGAAGTGCTGGCGGAAGTGGAACGACAGTTGCCCGATCTCATACTTATGGATGTGCACATGCCGGACATGGATGGCATAGAAGCGACCCGGCGTATCCGCCGCCAGTACCCGTGCCTGCCGATCATCGCGCTCACCGCCAATGTCGTCAAACACGAACACCAGGCCCTCATCGACGCCGGAATCTCCCGAATCATGTTAAAGCCCATCGACGAGGGCAAGCTGCTGAATACGGTACAGAGACTCTGTCAACGCAACCTCGAACAGGCCAGAATGCTGGAGGGCAGAAGCCAGCTGGAACGCCTCGAGATCAGCCCGGAGCTGCTTGGAAGCGAACTGAAAAAGCAACTGCAGGGCTGCCTTGAGGGCTTTGCAAGCCACGACCGCCAGCGTATGCGGCACCATGCTCATCAGCTGCTCGGAATCGCCGGAGTCTATGAAATGCCTGAGCTGGAAGCCGTCACCGGCGAATTCCATCAGTTGATCGAAGCCGGCGATATCCGTGAACTCTGGCAGGCCCTGTGGCGGCTGCAGCGCCTGATCGAACACCAGGCCATACCGGAGATGACGGGC
Source organism: Marinobacterium nitratireducens (assembly GCF_014645375.1). Lineage (GTDB taxonomy): Bacteria > Pseudomonadota > Gammaproteobacteria > Pseudomonadales > Balneatricaceae > Marinobacterium_A > Marinobacterium_A nitratireducens. The sequence continues at coordinate 8,121 of NZ_BMLT01000011.1, read as the reverse complement.
GTAGGTGAGCAGCCGACCTAGAACTTGCGGTAAACCGGTTCCCGTTCGATCAACTGCCGCAGGTCCGCCAGGATCGCCGCCATCCGTTCGCGCCCGTCGCGGTCGAACAGATAACCGTCCAACCCTTCCCCCGCGGCGGCTTCGTCGTCATCGCCTTCCTGCAGGGTCAGGCAACGCAGCCTGATCGCTTCGAGTTCGGGGTCGTGGTGCATCGGCAGGCCGATAAAGAGATCCCAGCGCTCGCGCGTCGTGGAACCCTCGAGAACGCCCTGCAGCAACGCAAGCACCTCCTGGCGGGAGGGCCTGTAGGTGGGGGAGCGCCCGAAATGCAGCGCCGCCGCCGTCAGGCACAGCACCAGCAGGGTAACGAAGAAGGCCGCGACGAATTCCATCGCTCAGTTCCCCGGGGCGGGCCGGCTCAATGCATTCGCTCCAGCGGATACCGGCTCAGCTTGTCCGCCGCCTGCAGCAGAGCCGTGCGGTTTTGCGCCTCGAGCGTATCCATTTCGCGCTGATAACGCCGCTGCTCGCGGCGTTCGAGTTTGCGCCAGGCCTCGAGATAGGGAATGTGGCGGGTCGCCAGATAATGCTGCTCGATGATCTCGAAATCGGGATCCCGGTGCATTTCGGGCTTGAGGTTGTCGAGCAGCACCTTGAGGCGGATGCAGCCCTCGGTCAGCGTCAGTCTCTCGTCTTCGGACATCGCCCGGGCGATAACGCGGATACTGTCGATGAGGTATGCACGCTGCTCCCTGGCCTTTTTCTGCGTTTCCTCGAGCTGCCGGCGCTCGTGCTCCTGCTGCTGCCGCTGCCGTTTCAGCACGCCCAGTTGACGCACGATATAAACCAGCAACGCCACTATCACCAGCAGGCCAAGACCGCTCAAACCATACAATACCGCATCACTCATGAATCTGTACCGCCACCGCCGCCTGTTGGAATATCGCGCCCATTATCCATATTCGACGCCCGAAACCCAGTCCGGTTGCCCGGATCAGCCACCGAACAACCCGGACATCAGCGTCGGCAGCTCGGCCACCGATCCGATCTCGCAATCCGGCACGATGCCCGAGGCCTCAACCAGATCCCGGCGATACTTGCCGGTATGCACCAGGATGCCGGCGAGCCCCGCCCGCTGGGCGCCGCCGATATCGCTCTCGATATCGTCTCCGACCAGCGCAACGTGCGGCGGTTCAATACCAAGCCCCGCGCAGGCTTTGCGGAAAAAGTCCGGCGCCGGTTTACCCACCACCGTCGCTTCGATCCCCGCCGCATATTCAAGGCCGGCGACAAACAGACCGAGATCAGGCTGCAGCCCCCTCCCGGTCTGCCAGTATCGGTTGCGATGCACGGCTATCAACTGCGCCCCCTGCTGCAGATACCCGAACAGGCGGTTGAGCAACGCGTAGTTCCAGTCCTCGCCGATGTCCCCGACCACGATCGCTTCCGGCCGCGACTCGTCGAGTTCGAAGCGATCGAAGTCCCGGCAGGCATCCTCGGCCAGTACCGGACAAATGCGCTGCACGCCATGGTCATCGAGCCACTGCACCGCAGCACTGATGGCGCTGAACACCGACCCTTCGGGCACCGGCAGCCCCCGGTCGAGCAACTGCTGCTGCAAACCGGCCAGCGAACGGGTCGAGGTATTGGTGATGTACCGGAACGGAATGTCCCGCTCGATAACAAGCTTCATCACCTCGATCGCCCCCGGCACCGGCGTCCCCTCGACGTAGAGTACACCGTCGAGATCGAATAACAGACCCTCGGCATCCACGACTTGCTCCTGCTTCATGCGCTAACGGCAACAGTATAGTGAATGGGGTCCGGGGACTTTGTGCGACGGCTCCGCGTCGCTTCAGCCGGCGGCACGCAAAGCCAGGGGATCCAGCAGCCCCGCAGCAATGGCGACGGCGGTCACATCCGGCAGGCGTTCGGCGCCGATTCGCTTCATCACCCGGGCCCGGTACAGGTCGATGGTCTTGACGCTGACATCGAGCTTTTCGGCGATTTCCCGGCTTGAATATCCCTGCGCCAGCGGCAGAAAGACATCCCGCTCCCGCGGTGTCAGCGTTTCTAGAACTGCCAGCTTGCCAGGGTCTGCCGCTGGCGATCTTGCGCCTTCGCGCTGCTGTGCCAGTGCCTGTTGTACGCTATCGAGCAGCATCTGTTCATTGAACGGTTTTTCGAGAAAGTCGAAGGCGCCGGACTTGAATGCCCGCACCACTATGGGCACATCGGCGTGGCCCGAGACGAAGATGACCGGCAGCCCCAAACCCTTCTTCTGCAGCTCTTCCTGCACATTGAGCCCCCCCAGTCCCGGCATCCGCACATCGAGAATCACGCAGCCGCGCTCCGGGGTTCCCAGCGCGTCGAGAAAGCGGCGCCCGTCACTGAACGCCTGCACAGTCAGGCCGACGGATTCCAGCAGCCACTGGGTGGACTCGAGCATACCGGGATCATCGTCCACCAGGTAGACGACAGTATTGGCGTCAGTCATCGGTTTCTCCGTTGTTCGATACGTTGACGAAGGGCGGCAGACGGCATACCAGCGTCAGGCCCCCGGTGTCGGCCGGGCACGCGTCAAGAAAGCCGCCAAACCCCTCGACGATCGAGCGACTCATCGACAATCCGAGACCCAGCCCCTGGGGCTTGCTGGTGTAGAAAGGCGTAAAGATCTGCCGAATTCCCGCCTCGTCCAGCCCGTTTCCCTGATCCGTGACTTGAAGCAGGATATCACCCGCCTCGTCTTCGCTGACCTGTACGCACAGGTGCGTGCGCGACTGGTCATCCGCCGCAGCCCTGGCCTCGAGAATGGCGTCGATGCCATTGCGTATCAGGTTGATCAGCACCTGCTCCAGCAGCACCGGATCGGCCTTGACCACCGGCGAGGTCGCCGGCAGGCGCTGCTCGATCACCACCGCGTTCTTCTCGGCATCCCAGTGGCACAGCCGCGCGACATTGGCGACCAGATCGTTAAGCTGTACAGGTCCGACACACTGCTGCCCCTTGCGCAGGAAGGCGCGCAGGCGCTTGATGACCTCGGCCGCCCGGTTGGCGTGGTGAATGATGCGCTGCAGACCTTCATCCACGCGATCGAGGCTGCCGCCCTCCTGCTGCGCCTGGCGCAGGTAGCGCTGGCTGGCGCTGGCAAAATTGACGATGCTGGCGAGCGGCTGATTCATTTCATGGGCGATACCGGATGCCAGCTCGCCGATGGTCGCCAGACGGGCACTGTGCGCCAGCTCATCGGCCAGTCGCCGGTTCTGCGCCTCCGACTCCACCCGGGCGGTGATATCCCGTGTCACGCTGACCACCTCGACCACATCGCCGGTGTAGGTTTCCCGAATCGCCCGGCTCGCGATTTCCAGCCAGCACTTGCGACCGTCGCGCCGGGTCACCTCGGTGGTCAGCGTTGCGTATCCCTGCTCGCGCAGAGCGAGGCTGGCCTCGGCCAGCTGCTGCGTGGTGGTGTCGCTGAACACGTCTTCAAGTCGCTTGCCACGCAACTCCTCCGGCCAGTAGCCGAGAACCCTGCGGGAGGCAGGGCTGGCATCGATGAAGCGACCGTCCGGGGAATGACGCGAGATCAGGTCGTTCGTATTTTCGATAATCAGCCGATAGAGCCGGTCGGAGGTTTTGGCCCGATCCAGCATCCGGATCTCTTCAGTGGCGACCCTGCCACGGGCCATCACCTGGCCTGTGTCCGTATCCGGTATGAAGGTCCAGAGCAGAATGCAATCCCCGGCCCGGCTCTCGACTCCGTCGATGGCGCGGCCCTGCTGCAGCGAGGCCCTCACCAGCGCTTCGAGGTTGGCCGGCAGCAGGGCCTCTGGCCCCTGCGGGGCGAAACGCGTCGCCAGACGCTCAGCCGACTGATTGGCCGTAATCAGCCGCGCCGGCAGGCTCAGGACAAGACAGGGCTGCGGGTCCAGATCCGGCAATTCAAAGCGGGTTGTCATCTCTGGCAGCACCGAAATATATATAGTATTAATACCATAAGACCTTGGAATACTTTCTAGATAATCTTCTATTCACTACTATTACAGCTCAGTGGATTATAGCGAGCCGTCAGGGCTTGCTCTAGAACAACAACAGTAACAGAGGACCCCGTCCATGAGCTCGATCTTCAATCAGGGCCTGGAGCCCGTTGCCGCCAACCATGCCGTACAGTCACCCATCGACTTCATCGAACGCACCGCCAGCGTATACCCCGAATACCCGGCGGTCATCCATGGCTCGCTGCGTTACAGCTGGCGTGACACCTACGAGCGCTGCCGCCGCCTGGCTTCGGCACTGGCTAACCGCGGCATCGGTCGCGGCGATACCGTCGCGGTCATGCTGCCGAATATCCCGGCCATGCTGGAAGCCCATTTCGGGGTGCCTATGATCGGTGCGGTGCTCAATACCCTGAACGTACGCCTGGACGCGGATGCCATCGCCTTTATGCTGGAACACGGCGAAGCCAAGGTCGTCATCGCCGACCGTGAATTCGGCGATGTGGTCAGGGGGGCCGTCGCACGCCTGCAGCACAAGCCGCTGGTTATCGACGTGGACGACCCCGAATACGGTGAAGGCACGGCGGTCAGCGACCTCGACTACGAGGCTTTCCTCAAGGAAGGTGACCCAGAGTTCTCCTGGAGCCTGCCGGAACACGAGTGGGATGCCATTTCCCTCAACTACACCTCGGGCACCACGGGGAACCCCAAAGGCGTGGTCTATCACCACCGCGGCGCCTATATCAACAGCCTGGGCAATCAGGCCGTCTGGTCCATCGGACAGCATCCGGTCTATCTCTGGACCCTGCCGATGTTTCACTGCAACGGCTGGTGCTTCCCCTGGACCATCACTGCGATGGCCGGCACCCACGTCTGCCTGCGCCGCGTGGACCCGGAAAGGATCCTGCAGCTGATTCGCGATCACCAGGTCACCCATATGTGCGGCGCGCCGATCGTGCTCAACGCCCTGCTCAACGTGCCCGATGCCGCCAAAGCCGCCATCGACCACCCCGTCAAATCCATGACCGCAGGCGCCGCGCCGCCGGCTCAGGTGATTGGCGCAATCGAGGAGATGGGCATAGAAGTCACCCACGTCTACGGTCTGACCGAGGTCTACGGGCCGGTGACGGTATCGGCCTGGAAGTCCGAATGGGACGAACTGCCGCTGCAGCAACGCGCCCGCCTCAAGGCCCGCCAGGGCGTGCGCTATCACACCCTCGCAGGCACCATGGTCGCAGACCCCAAGACACTGGAGCCGGTTCCGAAGGACGGCAAGACCATGGGGGAAATCTTTCTGCGCGGCAATACCGTGATGAAAGGCTACCTCAAGAACCCGAGCGCGACCGAAGAGGCCTTCCGCGGCGGCTGGTTCCACACCGGCGACCTCGCGGTCTGGCACGAGGACGGCTACATGGAAATCAAGGACCGTCTCAAGGACATCATCATCTCCGGCGGTGAAAACATCTCCACCATCGAGGTCGAGGATACCCTCTACCGGCATCCTGCCGTACTCGAAGCGGCCGTGGTGGCCCGCCCCGACGAGAAATGGGGTGAAACGCCCTGCGCCTTCGTCACCCTGAAGCAGAATGCCGGCGCCATTACCGAACAGGAACTGATCGCCTTCTGCCGCGAGCAGCTCGCCCACTTCAAGGCCCCGCGGACCCTGGTGTTCGCGGACCTGCCGAAAACGTCGACCGGCAAGATACAGAAGTTCGTGCTGCGCGACCGGGCACGCGAACTCTAACGCCCCCTTCATACAGCAAAAAAACAATTCAGGGCGCACGGACAGCCGTGCGCCAGGAGGCTACTTATGCAAATTTTTCGCAGAAAAGACGGCGGCGAACAGCCGTACTGGCCAGCGGGCCCATTCAAGATCCGACTGCCCTTCGTGCATTATCGCTGGGAAACGCCCGAGATGATCCAGGGACTGATCATGTTCGTGGTCGGGCTGGCGATGATTCCGCTGCTCGAAACCTACCTCGGCATGCCCTATGAAGCGGCCCTGGCGTTCACCTTTGTCGCCGGTATCGGCTACCTGCTGCCGGCCCTGCTGGGCGTACCCCTGGTACCCGGCTGGATCACCCCGGCCATACCGGTGGTAATCCTTTACCTCAAGGGATTCGAGCCCGGGCCGGAAGCGATCAAGGCGATGTTCGCGCTGCAGATCGAGGTCACCCTGATCTTCCTGCTGCTGGGTATAACCCGCCTCGGATCGAAGCTGGTCGATGTTATTCCCAACTCGCTGAAGTCGGGCATCATCATCGGCGCCGGCATCGCCGCGCTGATGGGCGAGCTGAAAGCCGGCGGACGGGTCGATGCAACACCGATATCACTGCTGATCGGCTCCATCATCAGCGCCTACATCCTGTTCTCGCTTTCATTCAAGAACATCGTCAACGAAAGCTCGCTGGCCAAGCGAATCGCCAACTTCGGCATGGTACCGGGCATGATTCTGGCCATGATTATCGGCTGGGCCAGCGGCGAATATGCCTTGCCGGCAATTGAATGGGGCATCACCAAGCCGGATTTCGGCCTGATGTTCGAATATCTGACCTTTACCGTGGGCTACCCCGACCTCGACATGTTCCTGCTGGCGATACCGACCGCACTGATCGCCTATGTCATCGCGTTCGGCGATATCATCGTCGGCTTTACCCTGGTCAAGCGCGTCGACCATCTGCGGCAGGACGAAAGCATCGAAGGCAGCGTCGACCGCGTCCATCTGGTGACCGCAATGCGCAACGCCCTGCATGCCTTCTTCGCCCCCTGGCCCGGTCTCGCCGGCCCACTCTGGACCGCCGCCCATGCCACCGTTGCCGAACGCTATGCCATGGGGCGCAAAGCCATGGATTCTATCTACAGCGGCGGCGGCACCTTCTGGGCCACGGGCATGATCGCGCTGTTCATTCTACCGCTGGTCACCCTGTTCAAACCGGTGCTGCCAATCGCCCTGTCGCTGACGCTGATCCTAACCGCCTATATCTGCATCATGGTGGGTATGGAGCAGCTGAAAAACCCGACCGAACGTGGCGTCGCCGGCATCGTTGCCGTGACTCTGGCAATGCCCGATCCGAAGTCGACCGTATACGCCGTCGTGATCGGCCTGGTGCTATACCTGCTGATTGAACGCCCGAAGCTGCTGGGCCGTCACCAGCCCGAAGACGAAGTCATCTTCGCCGATGAAAAAGAAAGTTAGGTAGCAGCCCGCGACACCCGACAAGCGCCAGTACAGAGCCCCCGCTCCGGCAACGGAGCGGGGGCTCTGTTGTTTTGTGGAATCGCAAACGTACGCCGCGGTCGTCAACACGCCCATAGGAACTGCGACTCCGCAGCGAACCCGGCGTGCAGATGGGGGGAGTCCTAAACCCTGTGTTTGTGGCGGGGAAGTGCCCGTCAGTTTGGGTACGTCACTCCTACGATTGATCGGCCGCCCCGTGTGGGCATCGTTGGCGCTTCAGGCTGCGCCCGAGCCGTCCCGCGAACGGGTACGCTGCGGTCGCCAACACACCCGTAGGAGCTGCGCCCCCGCAGCGAACCCGGCGTGCCGATGGCGATAATCTTTAACCTTGTGTTCATGCCCGTCAGTTTGGGTATGCCACTCCTACGGGCGGAAGGCGCCGTCAGGCCCCGCCGCTGCCTGAGGGCGGCAGTCTATCGGGTAGGATGGGTTAAGCCGCCATCGGCACCTGCCCCGGGGGCTGCACCCGGCATAGGGCGAACCCATCATATCGATCGCATCACAAATCGATGGGCTTCGCTTGGCACTGTGCCCAAAGCGAAAAACCCCGGCCTCATCGAGACCGGGGGTTTTCCTGAATAAATGCTTGGCGCCTCGCGCAAGCGCGAGCCGTCCCGCGGGCGATGCACGCCGCGGTCGCGATATCGGGCCGAAGCTTCGCTTCGTCTGTTAACCGATATCGCCCTACTCTACATGGGCAGGGCGGCCGCAAGCGGCGCTGTTCACATGCCCCACACTACCATCGGCGTTAAAGCGTTTCACTACTGAGCGCCGGCGGCGGATAAAGAGCGGATGGGATCAGGTGGTTCCACAGCTCTATGGTCAGCCATAGCAAAACGCTGTACGCCTGGGCAGCCAGATCAATCCGATCCGTCCGACCCACAACGA
>NZ_BMLT01000010.1 GCF_014645375.1 Marinobacterium nitratireducens | reverse complement strand
GACGCGTCCGGCGACCGACAGCAGCAGTGCCTGGAAGGAGCTCAGGTGGCCATGCTTGTCGCGCTGGAACGCCTGGCTGGCGCTGAGGATCCGGAACATCCGGCCGAAGTAGCGAAACTGTACGAAGCGCGAGGCGACGGTGAAGCCGATCCCGACCGCGATCAGCAGCGCGATCAGAACCTTGCCCCAGAGAATGTCGTTGAGAATATCCAGCATCGGGGTTCTCCGCTGTTTTTGTTGTGGGAGGTGCGAAGCCATTAAAACAGGGCGGGTGGGGGTTAAAGAATTTGACGGATTGGTGTTGCATGGCGCAGTCTGGTGCTTATTAGTGCGCCAGACTGCGATAGTGGTGAGTGGTGTGGATCGCCGCGCATGATGGCACGGTGCCGGCTTTGTTCGCCGCGAGGCGCGGCTACGGACGGTCGGGTTGGTGCTATAGCGTAGGAGCGGGCGCCCCGCCGCGAATGGCCCGCCGCGCATGATGTGGCACGGTGTCGGCTTTGTTCGCCGCGAGGCGCGGCTCCCACGGACGGTCGGGAAGGCGCTATAGCGTAGGAGCGGCGCCCCGCCGCGAATGGCCCGCCACACATGATGTGGCACGGTGTCGGCTTTGTTCGCCGCGAGGCGCGGCTCCTACGGACGGCCGGGAAGGCGCTATAGCGTAGGAGCGGCGCCCCGCCGCGAATGGCCCGCCGCGCATGATGTGGCACGGTGCCGGCTTTGTTCGCCGCGAGGCGCGGCTACGGACGGTCGGGTAGGTGCTATAGCGTAAGACCGGCGCCCCGCCGCGAATGGCCCGCCACACATGATGTGGCACGGTGCCGACTTTGTTCGCCGCGAGGCGCGCCTCCTACGGACGGTCGGGAAGGCGCTATAGCGTAGAGCGGCGCCCCGCCGCGAATGGCCCGCCGCGCATGATGTGGCACGGTGTCGGCTTTGTTCGCCGCGAGGCGCGCCTCCTACGGACGGCCGGGAAGGCGCTATAGCGTAGGAGCGGCATTTCGCCGCGAACAAACGTGGTGCCGCGCTCGTTCGCCGTGGGGGGCGGCACCCGCGGGTGATGTGGGAACCGGGATAATAAATGAACGAAGATTTTGGCCAGAATCTGCGGTTGCTCTGCAGCTACTACAAGTCGATTGCCGAGGTTTGTCGGCGTCTGGATATCAACCGGCCGCAGTTCAACCGTTACCTGAGCGGGCGCTACAAACCGTCGGCGGGCACCTTGCGGCGACTATGCGAGTTCTTCGGGGTCGAGGAGCAGGAGATCCTGCTGCCGCACAGTCAGTTTCAGCGGCTGGTGCAGGTGCGCCCCAAGTCCCGCTCCACAGACTCCCCGGCGCGTCCCGAGCTTGCGCACCTGGACCGGCTGACGCAGCGGGGCAGCGAGGGACTCGAGCGCTATCTCGGATATTATTTCGAGTATTACCTGTCGATGGCCAATCCCGGCAAACTGATCCGAACCCTGGTATGCCTGGAGGAGCTCGACGAGCGGGTGTATTACCAGCGCAGCGAGCGCATGGTGCCGCACCCGGGAGAGGCTCCCTGTCATAACCGTTACCTCGGCATCGCGCATCTGCTAACGGACCGTATCTTCCTGCTGGATTACGAGTCGCTGAACTGCCACGAAATCACCCAGACCATCCTGTTTCCGAGTTTTCGCAACCGGCTGTCGCGTCTGACGGGTCTGAAACTGGGCGTGTCTGACAACAGTGAGCGCATGCCCTGTTGTACCAGGGTCCTGTACGAATATCTCGGCACCAACGTCGACCGCAAGAAGGCGCTGGCGCTTTGCGGGCTCTACGATCTGGATGCCGCGGACATCGATGCGTCCATTCTGGAGGGGGTGCGCAATGAGATGGCACCGGGTGAGTGGCATTTCCGGGCGCGGCATTGAGTGACAAGTGGTCAGCGGCAAGTCGTTGGCTATGTAGGATGGGTGGAGCGACGCCTTGGTACGGCATATCCGTCACTGCTGCGGCCAGGGCGTCGTGCAACCCATCTTGGGCGTGTGCAAGTCTCGACACATTGATGGGTTACGCCGCGTCAACCTCGCGGAAAGCGTTAAACAGTGCGCCAATGCGGCTCCACCCATCCTACTTTTGGCCCCTGGAGTCACGCGAGTCTGCAAAGAGCCATAAAAAAGCCCGGGCTGGCTGGAGTGCGGCCCGGACAAGGGATGCCGCCTCAAGCGGCTAGCAGAGCCATGAACTGCGACAGCCAGGCCGGATGCGCGGGCCAGGCCGGTGCGGTGACCAGGTTTCCGTCCGTTACGGCGGCGTCGATGGCGATCTCGGCGTAGTTGCCACCTTGCGGTATTAATGGGCTACTACAGGGTTCTGATAGACGTCCATATCTGTTTTCACTTGGTGTCATTGTCGATCCCGTTGACTAAGATATAGCTGTCAGCGCGCCGGAAGGGACGATCGACCGACGACCATGGGGAAACGTATTACCATCATTCAGGGGCATCCGGATCCGGACCGTCAGCATCTGGGATATGCTCTGGCCGAGTCTTATGCCGACGGTGCCCGTACCGCCGGACACGAGGTGCGTCTGATCGAAGTCGCCCGGCTCGATTTTCCCTGGTTGCACACCAAGATCGACTTCGAGGAGCACAGACCCCCTGAAGCGATCGCCGAGGCGCAGGAGGCGATCCGCTGGGCCAATCATCTGGTGATTTTCTATCCGCTCTGGCTTGGCACCATGCCCGCAGTGCTGAAGGCGTTTCTGGAGCAGACGCTGCGGCCCGATTTCGCCTTTACCTACGATGACAACGGCAACGTGGAAAAGCAGCTCAGCGGCCGCAGCGCCCGGGTGGTGGTGACCATGGGCATGCCGGCTTTCGTCTATCGCTGGTACTTCGGCGCCCACGGCCTGAAAAACCTGCGGCGCAATATCCTCGGCTTCTGTGGCATTCATCCGGTCAACTCCACCCTGCTGGGGCGCGTCGAGAGCGCCGACGAGACCCGGCGTCAGGGCTGGCTTCTGGAGCTGTACCGCCTGGGTGCCGAAGCGCTCTAGTCGACATTCATCCTGCACCCAAGGCGCTATCAGGCCGGGACCCCAGTTGCACGCCAGGTGACTAAGCGCCCTGCGAATGCTTTCCCGAAATTCAGCTCCGATACTTCAGCGGATCCGTAGACTTGGGGTGATCCTGTATTTCAGGGAACCCCGATGCCTCTGGCGGTGTCTGCGGGTTCATGGATAATGGGCGCACTGTGCTCCGGCGGCCATAAACCCAACCGGAGACGAGAACAAACAAGGGGTATTTTTATGTCGTACAACGATCTTACGCCTGAAGAGAAGCACATCATTCTCGACAAGGGGACCGAGCGTCCCTTTACCGGCAAGTACAACGATTTCTTCGAAACCGGGGTCTACACCTGCAAGCAGTGCAATGCCCCCCTGTATCGCTCGCAGGACAAGTTCCCGTCGCACTGCGGCTGGCCGAGTTTCGACGACGAGATCGAAGGCGCCATACGCCGCGAAGTCGACGCTGACGGGCGCCGTACCGAAATCCTCTGCGCCAACTGCGGCGGTCATCTCGGTCACGTTTTCGAAGGCGAGATGCTGACTGCCAAGAATCTGCGCCACTGCGTCAACTCGGTGTCGATGAATTTCGTCAGCGCCGAAGAGATCGCGCGCCGCGCCGGCACCAGCCTGAAGAAAGCCTATTTCGCCGGCGGCTGCTTCTGGGGTGTCGAGCATCTGATGCAGCAGCAGGCGGGCGTGGTGTCCGTGGTATCCGGTTATATGGGCGGTCACAAGGACGATCCGAGCTATCGCGAGGTCTGTGCCAAGACCACCGGGCACCTGGAAGTTGTCGAGGTCAGCTACGATCCGAAACAGGTCGACTTCGAGGCGCTGGCGAAGCTGTTCTTCGAAATCCACGACCCGACCCAGGTCGACGGCCAGGGGCCGGATCTCGGAGAGCAGTACGCCTCGGCGATCTTCTGCAATGACGACGAGGAGAAGGCGGTCGCGCAGAAACTGATCGACATCCTCGAATCCAAGGGCTACGACGTCGTCACCAAACTGCTGCCGATGGCGCCGTTCTGGCGCGCCGAGGAGTACCATCAGGACTACTACGAGAAGTCCGGCAAAGTGCCATACTGCCACCGGTACGAAAAGAAGTTCTGACAGTACGTTGTAGGAGCTCGCTCCGCGAGCGAATGACCATGGGGCTATTTGGATAGCGCGATAGTGGTTCGCCCGGAGACCGGGCTCCTACGCAGTATCGACCATCACACCAGGCCTGAACCGAAAAGGGGCGGGTCCCGTAACGGGGCTCAATACTCTGTATCGGACTCCCCATGCGCATCGGCCTGATCCTCGGCGACCAGCTCAGCCATTCCCTCGCCACTCTCCGCGTTCTTGATCCTGTCCACGACCGGTTGCTGTTTGCAGAGGTGCGCGACGAGGCGACCTATGTGCGGCATCACAAGCAGAAGATCGCGCTGATATTCAGTGCCATGCGTCATTTCGCCGCCGAACTGGGGGAGCAGGGCTGGCAGGTCGATTATCACGCCTATGATCCTGACTGCGCGCAGCAAAGCCTGATCGGGGTACTACAACAGCAGGTAGCACGACAGGGGGCAGATGAGGTGATCCTGACCCGGTGCGGCGAGTATCGCCTTCAGCGGGCCATCGATCACGACTGGTCGTCTGTCCTCGGCGTACCGGTGCAGCTCTGCGAGGACGACCGCTTTGTCTGCAGCAGCGGCGAGTTCGCCGCCTGGGCGAGCGGCAGGCGCCAACTGCGCATGGAGTTTTTCTACCGCGAAATGCGGCGCAAGACCGGCCTGCTGATGGAGAATGGCGCCCCGCTGGGCGGGCAGTGGAATTTCGATGCCGACAACCGCAGCGCCTACGACAGCGGGGCGCCGCTGCCGCCGGCGCTCGAGTTCGGGCGCGATAGCATCGACAACGAAGTGCTGGCCCTGGTCGAGGCGCATTTTGCCGATCACCCCGGCAGTCTCGATCGCTTCGACTGGGCCACGACCCGGTCGCAGGCGCTGGAAGCGCTCGCGCACTTTATCGCGCAGCGTCTGCCCTGGTTCGGCGACTACCAGGACGCCATGCTGTACGGTGAGGACTTCCTTTTCCACAGCCTTCTTTCGCCCTACATCAATTGCGGGCTGCTGACGCCAATGGAGGTCTGCGAGGCGGCGGAGCAGGCCTACTGGCGCGGCGATGCGCCGCTCAATGCGGTGGAGGGTTTCATCCGCCAGATCATCGGCTGGCGAGAATACGTGCGCGGCATCTACTGGCTGTGCATGCCGGATTACGCGCAGCAGAACCTGCTCGGCAACGAGCGGGCGCTGCCGGCGATGTACTGGCACGGTGAAACCGGCATGGCCTGCATGCGCGAGAGCTTTCGCAACACCTTCGATCATGCCTACGCCCACCATATCCAGCGGCTGATGGTGACCGGAAATTTCGCGCTGCTGGCCGGCATCAGGCCGCAGGATGTCTGCGACTGGTACCTGATGGTCTACGCCGATGCCTACGACTGGGTCGAGCTGCCCAATACCCTGGGGATGGTGATGCACGCCGATGGCGGCTACCTCGGCAGCAAGCCCTATTGCGCGTCCGGCAACTACATCAACCGGATGTCCGACTACTGCCGGCACTGCGAGTACAGCGTCAGGACCGCAACGGATAACGACAGCTGCCCTTTCAACAGCCTTTACTGGCACTTCGTCGCGCGTCATCGCGATAAATTCCGCGCCAATCCGCGGATGCGCATGATCTATCGCAGCTACGAGCGCATGGCGGACGACAAGAAAAACGCCTTGCAGCAACGCGCGGAGCATCTGCTGACGCGCCTGGACGAGCTTTGACATGGCGCACCGAAAGCCGCATTTGCCCGAGAAAACCTGCGCCGGCTGCGGCCGTCCCTTCGCCTGGCGCAGGAAGTGGCGGCGCTGCTGGGACGAGGTGCGCTACTGCAGCGAACGCTGCCGTCGCGCCCGGCGGTGCGGCGCCGCGCATCAGGCGGCGCCATCATGCAGCTGATCTGGCTTCGCAACGACCTCAGGCTGCACGATCAGCCGGCCTTTCGCCTGGCCCAGGCGCGGCGCGAACCTCTGGCTGTGGTCTATATCCTGCCTGAACACTGGCTGCTGCCCGACCGGCATGGCCTGGACCGGCTCGGCGCCGCCAAGGCGCGTTTTCTGCGCCAGAGTCTCGAGGATCTCGATACTCAGCTGCGCCGTTCGGGTCTTTCGCTGAGGGTACTGTGCGGTGATCCGGTTGCGCTGCTTTCGCGCTGGCACCGGCGGTCCGAGTTTCGGCTTATCACCCAGTCCGCCCAGGCGCCGGAGGAGGCCGAATGGCTTGCGGCGCTGGCCGGCGCGGGCATCGATATCGAGACCGTCGAGAACCAGACGCTGTTCGATGCCGAACAGATCGCACCGCTGCTGGCCGACTGGCCGTCGAGCTTCACCGCCTTCCGACACCGGGTCGAGGCCGCGCTGGAGCCGCCCCAGCCGTGCGCGGCAGTGGCGCTGTCGCTGACGCAGGGCTCGGTGCCGCTGGAGGCGCCGCCGGCCTGGCCCGATTTCTCTCAAACCCCGGCATCCGCTTTCGCCGGTGGCGAGCGTGCGGGGCTCGAGCACCTCGACGGTTACCTGTGGCGGCGTCGCGCCATCGACCACTATCGCGACAGCCGCAATCAGCTGATCGGAGAAGACTTCGCCAGCAGGCTAAGTGCCTGGCTGGCGTGGGGCTGCCTGTCGGTGCGCGAGGTCTGGCATCAGGTCCGGCGCTACGAGGCCCGGCATGGTGAAAACGATCAGCGCTACTGGCTGCGCTTCGAGCTGCTCTGGCGCGAGTTCTTTCACTGGTCCATGCGCCACTTCGGGCAACGGCTGTTCTGTCGTGATGGCCTGGCGGCGGCGCCGCTTCCGGCGCCACGGTTCGACGAGATGCACTGGCGTGCCTGGCGCGAGTCCCGTACCGGTGTGCCGATGGTCGATGCCGGCCTGAGGGAGCTGGTGACGACGGGATACTGCTCGAACCGGATGCGGCAGAACCTGGCGAGCTACTTTATTCATCAGCTCGGCCTCGACTGGCGCCTCGGCGCGCGCTTTTTCGAGCGCCACCTGATCGATTTCGACATTGCCAGCAACCAGGGCAACTGGGCCTACATCGCCGGCGCCGGCCAGGACCCGCGACAGGGACGGCGATTCGATTTGAACTGGCAACTGCGGCGTTACGATCCTGCTCTCGAGCATATCCGGTACTGGCTGCCGGAGCTGGGGGAGACCGATATCAACGACATCCTCGCGCATCAAAGCGGTCTGCGGCGGTTGTCCGGTTATCCGGCCCTGTTGGTGCCGGTTCCGGACATCGGCTGACGGCAACCCATCGCTGAGCATCGGAGGTGTGCAGGCTTTGGAGTGGGGCGCGGCAACGGTAGGATGGGTGGAGCCGCATTGGCACACTGTTTGACGCTTTCAGCGAGGTTGACGCGGCGCAACCCATCAATGAGTCGGCGACGCCCAAGATGGGTTGTACGACGGCCCTGGCCGCAGCAGTGACGGATACGCCGTACCGAGGCGTCGTTCCCCCCATCCTACGATTTACGCTTTTCCCGCATAAGCGCGATGAAACCCAAAAAAGCCCCTGCCGCGACGCGGGAGGGGCAAGGCTATGTCCTGATTATTCAACTTGCCTGGGTTCAGCCCATGATGCCGCGCATCAGGATGAACAGCAGCGACGGCCCCAGCAGGCAGCCCAGCGCGGTGTAGAAGGCGGCGGTCAGGCAGCCGTAGGGCACCAGCTTCGGGTCGGTGGCGGCAAGCCCGGCGGCGACGCCGCTCGAGGTGCCCATCAGGCCGCCGAAGATCACCGCGGTGCGCGGGTTGTTCAGGCCGATCAGGGAGGCGAAGAAGGGCGTGGTGACCATCACCAGGATCGACTTCACCAGTCCGGCGGCGATCGACAGCGCGATCACTTCGGAGCTCGCGCCGATGGCGGCACCGGTGACCGGGCCGACGATGTAGGTGACGGCGCCCGCGCCGATGGTGGTCAGGCTGACGGCGTCGGTGTAGCCGAAGGCGAGGGCGATGGCGACGCCGGCGAAGAAGGAGGACAGGATGCCCATGACCAGTGCGATCACGCCGGAGATGCCCGCCTGTTTCAGTTCGTCGATATTGACGCCGAAGCCGGTGGCGACGATGGCGAAGTCACGCAGCATCGAGCCGCCGAGCAGGCCGATGCCCGAGAGCAGCGGGATATCGACCACCCCTTTCTCGCCGCCGGTAAAGAGGCCGCCGAGGTAGGCCATCGTCAGGCCCAGCAGTATGGCGATCGCCGAGCCGTGAACGCGGCCACGGGTGAAGCGTCCGGAGACCCAGTAGGAGAACCACATCGTCAGGCCGATAACGGCGAATGCGGCGATAAGATCGTATTTATCGGTAACCTTCAGCAGAGACTCGTACATTGCTGTCACCCTCAGGAGTTGGTGGCCGGAGCGGCGCTGGTCTTGCTTTCATCCTTTCCCAGGCGGTCCAGCATCGGCACCAGGGCGAAGCCGCAGGCGACGGCGCTGACGCCGGCGAGGATGGCCATGGGGCCGCCGGTCAGGGCGCCCATCACGTTCTGCTTGGCCGCCATCGCGACGACCACGGGAATGTAGATGGCGCTCCAGAACTCGACGCCCTGTTCCGTCTTGACGTCCAGCAGCCCCCGCTTGTTGAGGTAGCTGCCGGCGAGGATCAGCAGGATCATGGCGATCCCGACGCCGCCGACGTTGGCCGGCACGCCGATCAGCTTGCCGAGCATCTGGCCGATGGTAATGCCCGTCAGGGTGCAGACGGACAGCAGTGTGACTCCGTAAATGATCATGGTCGTGACTCCAGCTTATTTGTTCGTATTGTCCTGGTATCGCCGTGGCGGATGTGTGGCACATCCTAACCGGTCATGGGTTTCAATAAAGGCTCTGGCTCCTTATTTAATTGAATTAATTGATTTTTATTCGTCTGGGTCGGTGCTGGCAGGCAGGGCGCTCGCCAGTGCCTGGCAGATGCCCTGGGGCAACACCCGCCGGAACAGTCCGGTCAGGGTGCTGCCCGGCGGCAGCTCGATGACCCGCTGCAGTCCGCGCTCGGCCAGCATCCGGCAGCTGTCGTGCCAGTGCACCTGCCGTGCCATGTTCTGCGCCAGGTCCTGGCGAATGTCATTCGGCTGGCGCAGAACCCGTGCCCGTGCCGCACTGACGTAGCCGCACGCCGGGGCTTTCATCGCGACCTCCGCGAAGGCCTGCTCCATCTGCTGCGCCTGGGCGTCCAGCAGCGCGCAGTGCGACGGCACGGCGACATCGAGCAGCCTGCCGGCGCAGGGCGCTTGAGCGCGGATGCGCTCGGCGGTGTCCTGCATCGCCTCCCGGGATCCGGCCAGCACGAACTGCTGATCGCCGTTGAGATTGGCCAGATACACCGCGCGTCCCTCGCTCTGCTGGTCGGCGATGGCCGCCTCGACCTGGGCCTGTGCGACGCCGGTCAGCGCCAGCATGCCGTAGCCACGCGGATACGCCTGCTGCATCAGCCGGCCGCGCAGGTCGACCAGCCGCAGGGCGTCGTCGAACGCGAGGCTCCCGGCGACCACGGCGGCCGGGTAGGCGCCGATCGACAGCCCCAGCACGAAATCCGGGTTTCCGTCCCGCCGTTGCCGGTATTCGGCCCAGAGCACGCCGCTGATCAGCAGTGCCAGCTGCACGTTGCGGGTGTCGGTCAGCGCTTCGGGGCTGTCGAGTGTTTCCAGCGAATGCCCGAGCACCGCTTCCGCCTCCTCGATACGCGCCTGAGCATCGGCGTCCGTCGGCAGCTGGCGCAGCATGCCCGGGCGTTGGGCGCCCTGGCCCGGAAAGGTGAAGGCGCTCAACATGCCTGTGTTCTCCGATCCTGTTGCGGCGCCCAGGGCGCGTCGGTCAGCCGAGGGCCGAACTGGGTTTTCAGCATCACCTGTCGGCTCGGGCCGGCCCACTCGGCGAGCGCGATCGCGCCCTGCGGGGTCTCGAGCTGAATATCCACACGGCAGCCGTTCGACTCGAGGCTTCGCAGCAGCCAGCTTGCCTGTGGCCGGGAAACCGGCACCGGGGTGTCGATCACCAGATCCAGGTCGCTCGAAGGCCGAAGCTGGGCTTCGCCGGTGGCGAACTCGTAACCGAGGCTGCCGGTGATGCCCCAGCGCAGGGCGCGTGCATCGAGCCGCGGCGCCAGTTGTTCCAGCGTGACCAGTACCGGATGCTGCTGCCGCTCAGGGTGTGCGCGCCAGGGCGCGCTGCTGCAGAGTTCGAACGGCGTCAGGCCTCGCTCCACATCGGCAAGCCGGGCAAAGGCGGCGCAGCGCTCGCGCTTGTCCCGTCCGCGAACCCCGATCGCGATCAGGCCCGAAGACGCCGGTGCGCGTCGCACCACGACCGGCCCCGAACCCGCGCTAACCCAGTCCGGTAGGGGCTGCTCGCCGGCCGGCAGCAGCCGCTCGCGCTGGACCCAGAGCAGGTCGTGCGGGCGCCAGCTCATCAGGCGCTCCACTGCTCGCGCAGCAGCTCGCGCACGCGGCGCGATGCTTGACGGTTGTCGCCGTCGAGCCGGCGGGAAAGACCGGTGTCGCCGGGCTGGATATTGCGCAGCGCACCGGCCAGCACCGTCCGTACCCGGTCGATATCCGCACCGCTCGGCGCGTCGGCGGATTCGACCTCGACCAGCGACTCCAGCAGACCGAGGGAGGCGTAGCTCTCGAGGTCATAGGCCATCGGCGGCACGTCGGCCGCGAGCCGGTCCAGTTCCTCTTCGGAGCGCAATGTGACCCTTGCAGCGGCGGCCTTGCCCATGGCGTGCACCTGAACGCCGCTGTCGGCGAGGGCGAAGATGCGGTTGGCCTGGTAACCGTGCGCCAGGAAGGCGCCGGACATCGCCTTGCCGACCAGCAGCGAGATCACCGGGTGTCCGGCCAGGCGGGCGCGGGCGTAGGCGCTGACCGCGGCGGCCAGGGCCTGATGGATGCCCAGCGCCTCTTCGCGACGTCCGTAGGCCTGACTCGGCACGTCGACGATGGCGATCAGCGCCCGCCTGATCGGTGTGTCGGCATCGGCGCGGATGGCGTCGTCGATCGCTTCGGCCAGTCCCCAGCCTTCGAGCAGCCCGACTTCGCCATGGCGGGCGCGCGGGTAGCGGCTGTCCGGATCGGCCTGCACCAGCAGGAAGCGGCAGGCGCGCCCGGCGATTTCGCCGTCGGCGATCCGCAGCGAAGGCACGGCGCCTTCCCGGCAGTCCATTTCCGCGGTCAGGGTGTCGAACCAGTGACGGCCGCGCTGGCTGGCGGTGGCGCTGTTGTCGTTGAATGCGGTCATTTGGCGGCTCCCTGTGTCAGGATCTGAAGGGCGCTGGCGGCATCGATCTGCTCGCGGGTATCCACCTGCTGCAGCCGCGCCAGCGGCGTGGCGATAGCGTCGCTGCGGTGCTCGGCCGGCACGCCGAGTGACAGACAGGCAGTCACCGACTGGTGCACCACCGCGACATCGTCTTCGACGAAGGCATCGACGAGGCCGCTGGTATGACGCTGGGCGCCGCCGGTCAGGCCCCAGATCAGCGCGCGATCGCGGGAGTCGTACTCGGCGACACCGGCTTCCTGCTCGATCACCTGAGGTCCATTGAGCCCCAGACGGCCTTCGCGGGTCATGATCAGGTAGCTGCACAAGCCTGCGGTGATCGACATGCCGCCAAAGCAGCCCACGGGCCCGGTGATGACGCCGATGACCGGCTGGTACTGGCGCAGCTCGACGATGGCAGACTGGATTTCGGCAATCGCCGCCAGGCCCAGGTTGGCCTCCTGCAGGCGCACACCGCCGGTTTCGAGCAGCAGCACCGCCGCGGTGGGGTTGCCCCGGCGGTTTTCCTCCAGCGCCAGTTCCAGCGCGCCGGCGATCTTGGCGCCGCCGACTTCACCGAGACTGCCGCCCTGGAAGCTGGCTTCGATGGCGGCGACCACCACGGCGGTGCCGTCGAGGGTACCGCGGGCGATGACTACACCGTCGTCGAACTGCGGCACGATCCCCTGCCGCTCCAGCCAGGGAGAGGTGAGACGGTCGAAGGGGGTCAGTAACTCGCGCATGGAGCCCTCGTCCAGCAGCGCGGCAATGCGCTTGCGGGCGCTGAGGTCGATAAAGCCGGTTTGGGTTCTGGTCGTCATGCCGCGTCCTCCCGGGCCAGTTCGAGCGCCTGTTCGATGCGCAGCCGGATCACGCCCGGCGTGGCGGCGAAGTCGTGGATGTCCATGCGCATCACCGGCAGTTTCATGACGGACTCGATCAGTTCGATCACCTGCCGCCAGCGGGCTTCGCTGCCGTCGGTCGAGGTGTGGATATGGATGTCCGCGCAGCCGGCGGAGGAGGGCTCGATCATCACTTCGAGGTCGCCGGAGCCGACGTAACCCACCAGGGCCGGCCGGATGGCTTCCGCCCGGGCCGGGCGTTTGAAATTCAAGGTGTCCATGACTATTCCCCGTTGTTATCGGTTTGCGTCGCCGAGGTGGCGATCCACGAACAGTGTCGCGGCCAGCAGGTCCGCGGCGCCGCCGGCGGAGGCGCCGAGCGACAGCAGGCGCTGTTCGTACTGCGCCAGCTCGCGGCGGCCGCTGAAGGTGCCGCAGCCGCCGGCGTCCAGCACCGCGCGGGCGCCCTGCTGCATCGCTTCGAGGCCGGCGAGACCGGCCCGGGACAGCACGCAGGTATCGGTCAGCGCGGACATGATGGCCAGCAACGCGTTGAGCCGGGATACCGACTCGGAGTCGCCGGACTCGCGGCTTTGGCGCAGCGTCGGCAGACCGCGCTGGAGCAGGTGCGGAAAACCCTGCTGGGCCTGTTCACGGGCGCCGGGCAGCCGGTATTCCCGGCAGACGCGCTGGCCGTTGCTCGGTACGCTGCCGGCCGGGCAATCCGGGTCCGGCTGGCGCGCAAGCTGGGCGGCGCGGTCGAGAAGGGCGGCAAGGCTGTGGGAGTGGGTCGCGGCCGCCGTCACCAGCAGGCCCAGGGCCCAGATGGCGCCGCGATGGGTATTGATACCTGCTGTGGCGGCCATCATCGCAGCTTCGGCCTCCCGTCCCAGCTGGCCGATGCGACGGCGCAACCCGGCGACGCTGGACTCCTGGATAGCCGCCTGCGCCATGTGCGCGAACCAGGGGCGCAGGCTCTGCGCCGAGGCCAGCATCAGCGACAGGTTCATGTCGCTGTGGGCGCCGGCGCCGCGGCTGTCGACCAGCGCCGGTTTCGGGCTGAGCCGGGCTTCCTGCTCCAGCGCCCAGCAGGCGAGGTCGCCGAGGACTTCGGCCGGCCGTGCAAGCGGTGCCGGTGTGGCTGTACGGGCGGCTGTCTGGATAGCGGTCTGCATATTGATCACCAGTTGCGGAACTTGGCCGGCGGCTGGTAGAGGCCGCCGGACCAGCGTTCGAGTTCGCCGATGCTGCGCGCGGCCAGCAGGTCGCGGGTGGCGTCGCTGCGGCGGATGCCGAAGTCTTCCGGGTAGGCGACCAGGCCATCGGCGCGCAGCTGTGCGGTGACCGCCGGGTCGCGCCTGAGGCCGATCGGCGTGACGCCGGCGACGGCGGCGATCATGGCGCGACGCTGTTCCAGTGACGTTGCCTTGTAGAGGTAGGCGATGCCTTCTTCGGTCAGCACATGGGTGACATCGCTGGCGTAGATCATCACCGGCGCCAGCGGCATCTGGTAGTCGCGCGCCATCGCCAGCGCATCCAGCTCCTCGACCAGCGTCGGCTTGGCGCTGTCCTGGAAGGTCTCGACCATCTGCACCACCAGTTTGCGTCCCTTGCTGAGCAGGTGGTCGTCGGGCTTCATGTCGAGCCAGGCAGGGGATGAGTGTCGTCGTCCGCCTGGATCGTGACCCATGTTCGGCGCGCCGCCGAAGCCGGCGAGACGACCGCGGGTCACGGTGGAGGAGTTTCCGTCGCCGTCAACCTGCAGCGTGGAGCCGATGAACATGTCGACGGCGTACTGGCCGGCCAGCTGGCAGAAGGCGCGGTTGGAGCGCATCGAACCGTCCTTGCCGGTGAAGAAAACATCCGGCCGGGCGGCGATATAGTCCTCCATGCCGAGCTCGGTGCCGAAGCAGTGCACGCTCTCGACCCAGCCGCTCTCGATCGCCGGGATCAGGGTCGGGTGGGGGTTCAGCGTCCAGTGGCGGCAGATCTTGCCCTTGAGACCCAGCGACTCGCCGTAGGTCGGCAGCAGCAGCTCGATGGCGGCGGTGTTGAAGCCGATGCCGTGGTTCAGCGACTGCACCTGGTGGCGCTCGTAGATGCCGCGGATCGCCATCATGCCCATCAACACGTGGACGTCGGTGATCAGGCGCGGGTCGCGGGTGAATAGCGGCTCGATGAAGAACGGCTGGTCGGCCTCGACGATGTAGTCGACCCAGGAGGCCGGGATGTCGACCCGCGGCAGATCCGAGACGTCATCGACGATCTCGTTGACCTGGAAGATCACGATGCCGTCGCGAAAGGCGGCGGCCTCCGCCAGCGCCGGCGTGTCCTCGGTGCTGGGACCGGTATAGATGTTGCCGGCGCGGTCGGCCTTGAAGCCGGCGAGCAGCGCGATCCGCGGATTGAGATCAACGAAAAGACGGGCGTAGAGCTCGATGTAGGTGTGGATGGCGCCCACCTCGAGCAGGCCGTCCTCCATCAGCTGCCCGATACGCAGGCTCTGGGGGCCGGAGAAGGAGAAGTCCAGCTTGCGGGCGATACCTTTCTCGAACAGGTCCAGGTGTTCCGGGCGCCCCACGCTCGGCATCACCATGTGCAGGTTGTTGACCACCTCGGGGCTGACATCGGCCAGCGAACGCGACAGGAAGTCGGCCTGCTTCTGGTTGTTGCCCTCCAGCACCACCTTGTCGCCGGGGCGAATCAGGCGTTCCAGTGCGGTCTTGATGGCGTCGGTCGGAATGATCGGGCCGTCGGCAATGCCTTCCAGTTCGGCCATGCGGCCTTGCTTGTCCTGACGGCGGCTGTGCCAGTTGACCGAGGGTTCCGCAGATGCGTGCATGGGAGGTCCTCTGTTGTGTTGTTGTTGGGTCCACACTAAAAGCGGGGCCGAAAACCATCAATCAAGCTCGTTGACGAACCATTACTCTGAGAGTAATGATCGGTGTGAGACGAACGATGTCGCTGCTAGAGGAGTGAAACGGTGCTCGACGAATCCCTGACATTGAAGAAGCTCGAGGTGTTTCTGGCCTTCATGAAGGCAGGCACCCTGGCGGAGGCGGCGGAGAAGCTCAACATGAGCACGGTGAGCGTGCATCGCGCCATCCACTCGCTGGAAGACGGGCTCAAGTGCCCGCTGTTCCGCCAGGAGGGGCGCCTGCTGGTGCCGCTGCCGAGCGCCCAGGTGCTGGAGGAGCGCGCCGAGCAGGTGGTGCTGGCGCTGGACGAAGCGGTCAAGGCGACGCGGGAGACCGCCGGTATCTTTTCCAACCAGTTCAAGCTCGGCGCGCTCTATTCGCTGACGCTGAATACGGTGCCGCGGCTGATCGCCGGGCTGAAGCTGCGAAAGGGCGATCTCAATATCGAGCTGACGCTCGACTCCAACGAGTTGCTGTTCCGCAAGCTCAGGGCACTGGAACTGGATGCCGTACTGGTATCGCTGGAGCCCGGTTTTCGCGATGACGACTGCACCGTCCTGCCGCTGTTCAGCGACGAGGTGCTGCTGGCGGTGCCGGCGGATTCCGACCTGGATTCGGGCCAGGCGCAGGATCTCGCGGACTTCCGTGATCAGACCTTCGTCACCCTGACCCGCGGCTTCGCCACCTACCGCGACAGCTTCGTGGCGTTCGAGCGCGCGGGTTTCGAGCCCAACGTGGTGATGGAGGTCAGCGACATTTTCTCGCTGATCAGCATGGTCAGCGCCGGCGTCGGCTTCGCGCTGCTGCCACGGCGTGTCGAGGCGGTGTTCGAGAACAAGATCCGCCTGCTGCCACTGAAGGGCATCGAGGATATTCGCCAGAACATCGCCATGGTGTGCCTGGCCAGCCGCGAGCGGGATCCGCGTATCCTCAACTGCATCGCCGAGTGCCGGGCCTACGCCCGCGAGCATGGTGCGGACGCGTAGGATGGGTCTAGCGGCGTAGCCGTGTAACCCAACAAAGGTTCAGCCGACCGCGCTACCCGACAAACACTCTGCCAGCCGAAGCCAATCGATCTGCACTACGATCGATATTGCGGGTTCCCTTAAGACTGCTCCTGCGCCTTAAGGATTCCCACCATCCCTGGCGGTCATGCGGTGCCCAGTACATCTGGGCAGCGGTCAGCGTGTGCCGTTGCACCGCTAGACCCAACCAAGCCTGCGAACATCACCATGCGGTCCGGTTGGACAGGGCCAAGCCGCTGACGATTTTTTGATCGACGCCTCTTTGGCCCGGGCCATCGTCTATGGCATAATGCGCGCCAATTTTCCGCTATTCACAGGCTGTACCTGGCCTGTCATCTTCCTTTCACGCTCAAGTTATTCGGTACTTTATTTTGCTGACCACTGCGAACATCACCATGCAGTTCGGCGCCAAGCCGCTGTTTGAAAACGTCTCCGTCAAGTTCGGCGACGGTAACCGCTACGGCCTCATCGGCGCCAACGGCTGCGGCAAGTCGACCTTCATGAAGATTCTTGGCGGCGATCTCGAGCCGTCCGCGGGCAACGTCTCCAAGGACCCGAACGAGCGCATCGGCAAGCTGCGCCAGGATCAGTTCGCCTACGAGGAGTACTCGGTGGTCGATACCGTGATCATGGGTCACGAAGAGCTGTGGAAGATCAAGGCCGAGCGCGACGCCATCTACGCCAAGGCCGAGATGACCGAAGAGGACGGTATCCGCGCCGGTGAGCTGGAAGGCGAGTTCGCCGAAATGGACGGTTACACCGCCGAGTCGCGCGCGGGCGAGCTGCTGCTGGGTGTCGGCATTCCGGTGGAGCAGCACTACGGTCCGATGAGCGAGGTGGCGCCGGGCTGGAAGCTGCGGGTATTGCTGGCGCAGGTGCTGTTCTCCGATCCCGATATCATGTTGCTCGACGAGCCGACCAACAACCTGGATATCAACACGATCCGCTGGCTGGAAGGGGTGCTGAACGAGCGCAACTGCACCATGATCATCATTTCCCACGACCGCCACTTCCTCAACAGCGTCTGCACCCATATGGCGGACGTGGACTACGGCGAGGTGCGGATCTACCACGGCAACTACGACGAATACATGACCGCCGCCACCCAGGCGCGCGAGCGCATGCAGGCCGACAATGCCAAGAAGAAGGCGCAGATCGCCGACCTCAAGGCCTTCGTCAGCCGTTTCTCGGCCAATGCCTCGAAGTCCAAGCAGGCCACGTCACGCGCCAAGCAGATCGACGAGATCAAGCTCGACGAGATCAAGCCGTCCAGCCGCCAGAGCCCGTTCATCCGCTTCGAGCAGGACAAGAAGCTGCACCGTACCGCGCTGGAGGTCGAGGGCCTGGCCAAGCGTTTCGACGAGCAGCTGTTCTCCGGTCTCAACCTGCACGTGGCCGTCGGCGAGCGTATCGCCATCATCGGTCCCAACGGCATCGGCAAGTCGACCCTGCTCAAGTGCCTGGTCGGTGATCTCGAGCCCAGCGCCGGTACCGTCAAGTGGTCGGAGAACAGCAACATCGGCTACTACGCCCAGGACCACGCGCACGAGTTCGAGAAGGAGGCCAACCTCTACGACTGGATGTCACAGTGGGGCCAGGAAGGCGACGACGAGCAGGTGATTCGCGGTACCCTCGGCCGCATGCTGTTCTCGCAGAAGGAGATCGGCAAGTCGGTGAAGGTGATCTCCGGTGGTGAGCAGGGCCGCATGCTGTTCGGCAAGCTGATATTGCAGAAGCCCAACATCCTGGTGATGGACGAGCCGACCAACCACATGGACATGGAGTCCATCGAGTCGCTCAACCTGGCGCTGGAAAACTACGAGGGCACACTGCTGTTCGTCAGTCACGATCGCGAGTTCGTCTCGTCGATCGCGACCCGCATCATCGAGCTGACGCCGACCGGCATCGTCGACTTTCACGGCAGCTACGAAGACTACCTTCGCGCCCAGGAAGCCGCCTGATAGCGGTAGGAGCGGCGCCCCGCCGCGAACGCTTCCGGCGCTCGCACCGGCCCTGTTCGCTGCGAGGGCGCAGCTCCTACGATTGCTGGCGTCTGGCACCACTTTTAAGATGAGCCCCGCAGCGAACTCAACCGGTTTATACCTGCCGCTCCAACAGTCCGCCCAGCCGCATTGACATCCTGTCGACTTCGCCCTGGCTGACATTCAGCCCGGCCGCGAACTTTCGCCGCTCACTTCTTCGAGTCCGCCCCCCCGTTACGACATCTTCGAGTCCATCGCCCGGCTGTGTGCCGCGTGCGCGAACTGCGTCAGGAAGAAGAGTGAATATACCCGGATTTCCTATCCCGCCCGGGGCCTGCTTATGGCCCGGTCCTATACTGACCGGGTACGGTCACTCGAAGCGGAGGCAATATGAACATCCACAGAGGATCGAGCGCCTGCTGTGCAGCGGCGTTGCTGTTTGCCGCAGGCCTGTGTCAGGCGCAGAGCGGTATCGAGGGCGATGTCGATGCGGCACAGATGATAGCGGCGATGGAGGCGGCTTTCGGCGTAACGCCGGGGCAGCGGCGTAACCATATCAAGGGCACCTGCGCCGTCGGTGAATTCAAGGGGCTGGCAGCGGCCCGTGACTACTCGAGATCCGGGCTTTTCAGCGGTGATGCGATACCGGTGATCGCCCGCTTCTCGCTGGGGGGTGGGAACCCGGACGCCAGCGACGCCGACAAGGGCGTCAGGGGCATGGCGCTGCAGTTTCAGCTGCCGGGCGGTGACCTGCAGCATATGACGATGATCAATGCGCCGGTATTCGGCGCCGCCGTGCCGAATACCTTTTACGATATGCTGGTGGCATTGCAGCCGGATCCGGCGACAGGCAAGCGCGATCCCGAACGTTTTCGTGCCTTCGTCGACACTCATCCCGACTTTCAGGGGTTGGCCCGGCACAACGGCAGCCACAATCCGCCGCCCAGCTACGCCAACAGCCGTTACTACAGCCTGCATGCGTTTCGTTTCGTCGATGCCGCTGGCGATAAAACGCTGGTGCGCTGGTATTTCGATCCCCGCGACGGTGTCAGGGAGCTGACCGATGCGGAGCGCGCGGCAGCGCCGAACGACTTCCTCGAATCCGAACTGATCGGCCGGGCGCAGCAGGCGCCCCTGGAGTGGGACATGCGTATCATCATCGGTCAGGCCGGCGACCCGGAAACCGATCCCAGCAAGTCCTGGCCCACGGACCGTGAAGAGGTGTTGACCGGAACCCTGTCGCTGACAGCGGCCATGGCGCAGGACGAGGGCAAGTGCGGGGGCATCAACTTCGATCCGCTGGTGATTGCCGATGGCATCGAGCCGACGGACGATCCGGTGCTCAAGGCCCGTTCCGCGGCGTACGCGATTTCGTACGGCAAGCGCCTTTCCGGCCAGTGAGGTGCCGTTGTCATTGCCGTTTCGTGTCGGCACACTGGCTTTTTAAGCTGTATCGAGGCTCAATGCCCGGATTGGCCTGGGCAGCCAGGCGCTGTGGGACGAAATTCGCGGGCGCCTCGAGGGCGCCGTTGAAAAGGGCTGGCTGCGCTGACCTGCGCTCTGCTCAGTTCGCGTGCTTCCAGTCGATCGCCACGATCTTGCTGTTGCGAATGCTGACGGTGTACTGAATATCGTCGTGCAGGTAAATCCAGGTCGCGGCGCTGCCGCGCCGCGAGCAGTCCCGATTCAGGCAAACGGTGCCGGATCCCCGGGCGATCGGTTGTCCTGCATACTTGATAAGACGGCTGACGCTGTCGCCGTCGCGTATCGCGTTCCCCGCAATAACCATCTGATCTGCAAACGCGCCCGGCGCCAGCAGTGCCAGCGCCAATATCGATATCCGTTTCATGGCATCCACTCCCTGGAATGACTCAACGACATTCTTGCCGAAAGTGCTCCCGGGCTCAACCTCGCGGCAGGGCGCTTTCGCGCGCAACCGAGATTCGATCTATCCTGAGACATTGGCTGGCTGATGTGGGGGAATGATGAAAGACCTGGATACGGAAAAGAAGATCGCGGTGCTGATCGATGCCGAGAATGCCCAGTACTCGGTGCTTGGCGCGGTACTGTCGGAGTTGTCGAAGCACGGCCATATCGTGATCAAGAAGGCCTACGGCGACTGGAGTTCGACGCATCTGAAGAACTGGAAGCAACCGCTGAACGAGCTGGCGATCAACCCGGTGCAGCAGTTCTCCTACACCCAGGGCAAGAACTCATCCGATGCGGCGATGATCATCGACGCCATGGATCTTTTGTATTCCAACAAGTTCGATGCCTTTGCACTGATTTCGAGCGACAGCGACTTCACCAAACTGGCCTCCCGTCTGAAGGAGTCACAGATCTTCGTCTTCGGTGTCGGCGAGCAGAAAACGCCGGTGGCGTTTCGCAACGCCTGTGACGACTTTATCTATACCGAGGTGTTGCGCGACCTCGAAGTCGACGACGACGGCCCGGGGGGCAGCGGGGCTGCGGCCAAGCCGGTCGACAAGCGCCACACCCGCCAGGAACTGGCCAGCGATTCGCGGCTGGTCAAGATACTGCGCAATGCCATCAACGAGTATGCCGACGACGATGGCTGGGCTCCGCTGGGCCAGTGCGGCCAGCTGATCAAACGCCAGTACCCCGACTTCGACTCCCGCACCTACGGCTACGCCACTCTGACCAGGCTGATCGAGGCTGTGGAGCTGTTCGATATCGACAAGCGCCAGCAGGGCGGCAACAAGAAGGCGCATGACATCTTCGTGCGGGATCCGCGACGCTGAAGAGACTGAGCCGGGGAGCCTGGAGTGACGGCATTGAAGCAGCACCTTGAACTCAGAAAGTCGCCCGGAGGCTGCGCGCAATGACGCTGTTCGGACCCGAATTCAAGACACTGGATATTCAGACGCAGGAAGCGCGGATTCACCTTGTCCATGGTGGCTCGGGGCCGCCATTGCTGTTGTTGCACGGTTATCCACAGACGCACCTGATCTGGCACCATGTCGCACCGCTGCTGATGCAGCGCTTCCACCTCATCTGTCCCGATCTTCGCGGCTATGGCGACAGCTCAAAGCCGCCGGGGCAGGCCGATCACGGCAATTACTCGAAGCGGGTGATGGCGGCCGATATGGTCGAGGTGATGGAGGTGCTGGGCTATTCACGATTCGGTATCGCCGGGCACGACCGGGGCGCACGGGTCGCACACCGGCTGGCGCTGGATTATCCGCAGCGTGTGGATAAGGCCTGCGTGATGGATATCGTACCCACGCTGCACATGTTCCGCCATACCGATCAGGCATTCGCCACCGGCTACTATCACTGGTTTTTCCTGATCCAGCCGGACGGGCTGCCGGAAAAGCTGATCGGCGCCGATCCCGCCTATTATCTCGGCGAAAAGCTTCGACGCTGGGCCGCTCCCGGCGCGGTTTTCGACCCCGCTGCGGTGGCGGAATACGTGCGCTGCTTCAGCGATCCCGCGGCCGTTCATGCCAGCTGCGAGGATTACCGCGCCGCCGCCGGTATCGACCTGGAGCACGACCAGACGGATTTTGGTCGCAGGATCGGGTGTCCGTTGCTGGTGCTTTGGGGCAGCAGGGGATTTGTGCACCGCAGCTACGATGTGCTGAATGTGTGGCGCGGGTATGCCGCAGATGTCGAGGGGCGGGCGCTCGACTGCGGTCACTTCCTGCCGGAGGAAGCGCCGCAGTCCGTTGCCGCAGAGCTCGGGCGATTTTTCGGCGAGGAGCCGGGAACGAACGGCGGGGAAGCGGCTCGTCAGTGACTATACTCAGCGACGACTGCCGGCAATCGGGGCCGGGCGGCGCCGTTCCTGCGCCGCTTCGGAGTACAATGGCTGCCCTTTTCACTGAGCCGCAGGTATCCGACGTTGTCGTCCCCCTTTGGTAAATTCTGTCGCGAATTGCTGGTCGAGATCCGCACGGTCTCGTTCACGCTGTTTCGGATCATGATACCGGTGATACTGGTGGTGAAACTGCTCGAGCTGCTGGGCGGGGTGGCGCTGCTCGGGAAGATGCTGGCGCCTCTGATGGCGCTGGTCGGGCTGCCCGAGAGCATGGGGCTGGTCTGGGCGGCCACCATGGCGAGCAATATCTACGCCGGCATGCTGGTGTTCTTCACCCAGACGCAGCAGGATGCGCTCACCGTGGCTCAGGTCACGGTGCTCGGCGCCATGATGCTGGTGGCCCACGGCCTGCCGGTGGAGGCGCGCATCGCCCAGAAGGCGGGGGTGCGGCTGCGGGCGACACTGCTGCTGCGTATCGGCGGCGGTCTGCTGTTTGGCTGGTTGCTGCACCTGGCGTACCGGGAGGGCGGCTGGCTGCAGCAACCCAATATGCTGCTGTGGCAGCCGCAGGCACAGGACAGCAGCCTTGGCGGCTGGCTGCTGATGCAGGGCAAGAGCCTGCTGATGGTGCAACTGGTGATCGTCGTGCTGCTGACGACGCTGAAAATTCTGCGTCTGATCGGCGTGGAGCGGCTGATGTTCTGGCTGCTGCAGCCGTTGCTGAAGCTGCTGGGTATCGGTGGGCAGGCGACCACCATCACCATTATCGGTGTGACGCTGGGACTGTCCTTCGGCGGCGGTCTGCTGATCCGGGAGGCGCAGACCGGGCAGATCCCGAAGCGGGACGTCTTCGCTGCGATGGCGTTTCTCGGACTCTGCCACAGCCTGATCGAAGATACGTTGCTGGTGATGCTGCTCGGCGCCCATCTGTCGGGCATTCTCTGGGCCCGCCTTGCCTTCTCGCTCATCTGCATTGCGTTGCTGACACGCTGGATGGACCGTCGCAGCGACGGTTTCCAGCACAGGCACCTGATTTACCGGGAGTAGTCCCGTTCGTTGGTGTAGGACAGCTCCAGTGGATACATAAGGGTGCGGAGCGCGCGTTGTATCGCCTGGTGTTTTCAGTTGGTTGGGAGCGACGGGTAGCAGCGCGATTGCGTCCTCGGCAATGGGAAAATCAGCCGGACGGGATTATGCTTTGCTCTGGACCGGGCTTCAGACAGCCGCCGCTGATACTCCCCTGGCCTTTGGCCGGTCAAGCCTTATCACAGATACCCCGACTACACCGGATCTTCGACCGATGCGTACCCCCGTCAAACTGTTGAGCGTTTTCGTCGCCTTTTCCTGCGTACTGCTGGCCATCAATTTCGGTCTGCGCTCGTCGATGGGCTTCTTTATGCAGCCGGTCTCCAGTGAGTTCGGCTATGGCCGTGAAGTCTTCGCCTTCTCGCTGGCGCTGCAGAACCTGTGCTGGGGATTGTTCCAGCCGATCGCCGGCGCCGTTGCCGATCGCTTCGGCACCTTCAGGGCGCTGCTCGGCGGCGCCATTGCGTATGCGCTGGGGCTGTACGTCACCGCCAATGCTGAAAGCATCTGGGCGCTGCATACCGGCGCCGGCGTTCTGATCGGCATGGGCATCGCCGGCACCGGCTTCGGCGTCGTGCTGCCGGCTCTGGCGCGGATGGTCGCCCCGGAGCGCAGGGCTTTCGCGCTCGGTCTCGGTACCGCGGCCGGTTCCGCCGGCCAGCTGCTGGTGATTCCGGTGGCGCAGGCCTTTATCGCCAGCTACGGCTGGCAGACGGCAATGCTGTTGATGGCCGGCGGCGCCCTGGGGATGCTGTTGCTGGCCGGCCCTTTTCGCAACGACAGCTCGTCCTCGGCGAGCCACTCGGGAGAAATCGAGCAGACGCTGCCGGAGGCGCTGCGCGAGGCCGGTGGTCATATTCACTACTGGCTGCTGATCGCCGGCTTTTTCGTCTGCGGTTTCCAGCTGGCGTTCGTCACCGTGCATATGCCGGCGTTCCTGACGGACAACGGTTTCGATGCGAGCGTTGCCGTGGCGAGCCTGTCGCTGATCGGCCTGTTCAACATCTTCGGCTGTCTGCTGTTCGGCTCCTGGTCCGGTCGCTTCTCGAAGAAAAAGCTGCTGGCCATCATCTATTCGCTGCGCGCAGTGGCCATCACGCTATTCATGCTGGCGCCGCTGACGGCGCCATCGGTCTACCTGTTCTCCATTGTGACCGGCTTTCTCTGGCTGGCGACGGTGCCGGCCACCTCCGGGCTGGTCGCGCAGATGTTCGGCGTGCGCTTTCTGGGCACCCTGTACGGCCTCGTCTTCCTGAGCCATCAGCTCGGATCCTTCGCCGGCGTCTGGATCGGCGGTTATCTCTATGACCAGACCGGCAGCTATAGCCCCGTCTGGTGGGCCGCCGCGGCGATCGCGATGGCCACTGCGCTGATTCATGTCGTGATGGATGAAAGACCCGTCGCCAGGCTGCAGATACAGCCGGCGACGTAGACGCGCTCGGCGACTAGACCCGGTCGGGCAGTCATGCAAAGCAGGTTCGGGCTTGCCCTGCGGGGGCTCAGCCCATATCCTGCGCGACAGATGCGCGCATGACTGCACGCCCGGCGGTGGTAAAATTGAGCGACGGCCAGGTCAGCGGTTGGTCGCGGTTACCGCCCAGGCCTGGGCGGTACAGAGTCGGAGTGCGAGGGAGCACCTTGTCCGGTTACGGTGGGGCGGGAGGCTGGATAAGACGGTCTCAAAATACATAGCTAAAACAGATACTTATTAGGTTACCCGTGGATATAGTCTACATACGCGAGCTACAGGTCGAAACGGTTATCGGCATCTACGACTGGGAGCGCGAAGTGCGTCAGACGGTCAGTCTGGATCTGGAAATGGGCACCGATATCCGCGATGCGGCGGCGACCGAGGATATCGAGAACACGCTGAACTACAAATCGGTGTCCAAGCGCCTGATCGCCTTTATCGAAGAAAGCGAGTTTCTGCTGGTCGAGACGATGGCGGAAGAGATCGCCCAGATCGTGATGCAGGAGTTCGGCGTACGCTGGCTGCGTCTGCGCCTGGGCAAGCCCGGCGCGATCCGCGGCGCCCGCGACGTGGGCGTGATGATCGAGCGCGGCGAGGCCTTCTGATGGCCAGGGTCTACGTCGGTATCGGTAGCAATATCGAGCGCGCGCGGCACGTGACCGCGGCGCTCGATGCGCTGGCGGACGCCTTTGGCGAGCTGCGGGTCTCCACGGTGTTCGAGAGCGAGGCGGTGGGCTTCGACGGCAGCCCTTTCTACAACCTGGTGGCCGGCTTCGATACCGCGTTGGGTGTGGGCGAGCTGTCGCGTACCCTGAAGACGATCGAGGATCGCAACGGGCGCTGTCGCCAGGGGCCCAAGTTCAGCGGCAGAACGCTGGACATCGATATTCTGACCTATGACGATCTCAGCGGCTCCCATGACGGCATCGAGTTGCCGCGCGCCGAGATCCTGAAGAATGCCTTCGTGCTGCAGCCTCTGGCCGAAATCGCGCCGCAGGAGCGCCACCCGGTAGACGGCCGTAGCTATGCCGAGCTCTGGGATGCCTACGACAAACAGAAGCAGCGCCTCTGGCCTGTGAAGTTCTTCTGGCGCGGCGAGTTGATTTCCCGGACGGGGTGAATCCCCCTTGCGTAGGGCGTCCCCGAGCGTAGCGAGCGGCGCCGTTACCCCTGAATGGTCGCACCGGAAGGTGTAGCCGCGCCCCGCGGCGAACCCGGTTTGGCGCCCTGCCGGATTGATTCGCGGCGAGACGCCGCTCCCACGAGATCCGGGCATTCGGCACCCGTCGTAGGAGCGGCGCCCCGCCGCGAAGCTTCTGGTGCGGTACCAAAAAGCACTCGCGGCGAATCCTCGTGGCGGGAAAGTGTCTATTAAGAGCGTCGCTCCTGCGACAGGGAGTGCCAGTTTGCCCGGGAGGGGGCCGGTGAATGGTCAAGGCAGCGAGCCGGTTCGCCCACGGAGTGGGCTCCTACGACAGGAAAACTCAGCGGCATCGCGATATGTCCGGGCAGGGCACATAATTTCCCGTCACCCGTCACCCGTCACCCGTCACCCGTCACCCGTCACCCTTACGTCAATTCCAGCTGTGCGCAGGCCTCGCGCTGGCGGCGCCGAAGCTCGTCCCCCAGCGCCTTGCCACTGAAACCTTCCTGCATCAATGCCTTTGGCTCTATGCTGCCGAGCGCCTCGTACAACGCCATCAGCCATTCCCGGGCGTGGCTGGGGACGCCGAGCCATTCAGCGAGGCGATCGAAGCAGGCCGCCAGGCTGTGGATACGCTGGGGGCGTCGCGTCAGGTCCAGACCCTGGGCGAGGCTCAGACGGGCTTCGCCGTCGAGCTGCTTCAGCGCGAATAACGCGCGGTGGTGGCGGGCTATGAGCAGGGCCTGGTCACGGAAGGCTCTGGGGGCCCTCAGGCGCTGGCACAGTGCCTCGATCCGCGCCGCGGAGCCGTCCTCCTGATCGGGCTCGGCCCGGGCTGCTGCAAGCAGCAGCGCGAAACGCTCGCGGGGATCCTCGAGTCGGGTCAACAGCTTTGCCAGCCTTTGCCATTGGGGATGGGCCGGCAGATCCTCGAGTTCCGGCAGCAGTATCGCCAGCGCCCCGCACTGATGCAGCACTTCCAGAAAAACACCGGGCGAGCGCTCGCCCAGGGCGCGCTCGAACTCCTGCCAGACCCGCTCCGCGGTGAGATATTCGAGCTCGTCGCCGCTGGCCAGTTCTCGCATCAGGGCTTTGGTTTCATCGGCGATGCCAAAGCCAAGGTGGGCGTAGCGGGCGGCGAAGCGGGCGACCCGGAGCACCCGCAGCGGATCTTCGGAAAACGCCGGCGAGACATGCCGCAACACCCGGGCCTCGAGGTCGCGCGCGCCGCCGTAGGGGTCGACCAGACTGCCGTCTTCGGCTTCGGCCATGGCGTTGATGGTCAGGTCGCGGCGCTTGAGGTCCTGCTCCAGGGTCACATCCGGGCTGGCGTGGTACAGAAAACCGGTATAGCCGCGTCCTGACTTGCGCTCGGTACGGGCCAGGGCGTATTCCTCGCCGCTATCCGGATGGATGAATACCGGAAAGTCGGCGCCGACCGGCTGGAATCCCTGCTCGAGCATCTGCTGCACGGTGGCGCCGACCACCACCCAGTCGTGGTCGTAGACGGGGTAGCCGAGCAGTTTGTCACGTACGGCGCCGCCGACCAGATAAACGCGCATCAGCGGCTGCACTTGTCCGGGTGTTCGGCGTGCCAGCCCTCGAAGCCGCCGTTGAGGCTGTATACCTGATCGAAGCCGAAATGGGCCAGCTGGGCGGCGGCGTTCTGGCTGCTGAAACCGTGGTAGCAGCAGACGATCAGTGGCTTGTCCATGTCGCTGTCACGAATGAAATCCTGCAGGTTCTCGTTGCTGAGGTGCACCGAGCCTGCGATATGGCCCTGGGCGAAACTCTGCGGGTCGCGGATATCGGCGATGGTCGCGCCGTCTTCGATCAGCGCCAGGGCTTCCTGGCTGGAAATGCACTTGAATTCATCCATCGGTGGAAAGCTCCCGATTAGTTGTCCGGTAAAAGAACGATTGGGTAGGCGGCGATGCCAGATTAGAGTGAAACTACCGTAGGATGGGTGGAGCCGCAATGGCTCCGGGCTGCCGGAATGCAGCGGCGGATTTGCGGCGCAACCCATCGATGATTCCGGCTACGGACATGCCTCGTCAGTACGCCTTGATGGGTTACACGACGCCCTGAGCCTGTCAGCACCGAGTGTCCCGTGCTTACTTAGGCGTCGTTTCACCCATCCTACGGGACCATGATGGGTTACACCGCCGTCGAGTCCGCTGCCAGGCCGTGGGCCAACAAGGTGGCGGCTCCACCCATCCTACTCACTGTCGGCACCGGATGTCCCGTGCTCAGGCGTCGTTTCACCCCCTGAAATATCCTCCCGGCAATATCAGGATTTCCGCCATCCCAGGCGGTCATCCTACGAAATGCTGGAGTCCTCGCGGCGGTTGCAGCTGCAGTCGCAGGAGAAGAACGCCTGGTCTTCGAGGCGCATTGCGGTCAGACGGTTGCCCCAGACGCAGCCGGTGTCGAGCGAGAACAGACGATGATCGGAGGCGCCGCCCTCGAGCGCGGCCCAGTGGCCGAAAATAATGCGCGCCTCGTCGGCCCTGCGCTTGTGGGCATACCAGGGCCTGAAGCCCGGGGGCTGTGTCTCGAGCCCGCCCTTGGCGCTGAAGTCCAGGCGGCCGTTGTCGTCGCAGAAGCGCATGCGCGTCAGGTAGTTGGTGATGACGCGCAGCCGGGCCCAGCCTTCGAGCCCCGGGTACCAGTGATCCGGTTCGTTGCCGTACATCTGCTGGAAGAATTCCCGTGCCAGGGTGCTGCGCAGAACCTGTTCGACCTCCTGGGCGCGTTTGCAGGCTTTTTTCAGCGACCAGGCCGGCGGAATTCCGGCGTGTACCATGACGTAATCGAGTTCGGGGTCGTGGACCAGCAGCGGCTGCAGACGCAGCCAGTGCATCAGTTCGTCGCGGTCCGGCGCTTCGAGGATTTCGTTCAGGGTATCGCTGCGGCGCGGGCGGGTGACGCCGTAGTGAATCGCCAGCAGGTGCAGGTCGTGATTGCCCAGCACCACCTGGGCGCGATCGCCGAGGCTTTTGACGAAACGCAGGGTTTCCAGCGATTTCGGGCCGCGGTTCACGAGGTCGCCGGCCAGCCAGAGCCGGTCCGAGTCGCAGAAGCCGATTTGGTCCAGCAGCTCCTGCAACTGGTCGTAGCAACCCTGGATGTCACCGATAGCGTAGGTGGCCATGACAGCGCCGCTCAGTGCAGCGCGTTGGGCTGGGCCAGGGTAAAGGGCGCGATCGGTGCGTCGAACTCCAGTCCCTCGGCATCGCGCATGTGGTAGTGCCCCTGCATGCTGCCGACATGGGTCGCCAGCACGGTGCCGCTGGTGTAGCTGTAGCTGTCGCCGGGCTCGATCAGCGGCTGTTCGCCGACGACGCCTTCGCCGACGACTTCCTGGGAGTGCTCGTTGCCGTCGATGATGAGCCAGCGACGGCTCAGCAGCTGCACGCTGCACTCGTTGTGGTTGGTGATGGTGATGTGGTACGAAAACACGAAGCGCTTGCTGTCCGGGTCCGACTGCTCGCTGAGATAGTTCGTAGTGACGTCGATCTGGACATTCTCGCCCAATTTACTCGGCTCCATTGTGCTCCGTTACTTGTCTGTCGCTTAGGTGATCGCTGATCTTAACAAATTCTGCCAGCGTTAGTCGCTCGGGGCGCAGGCCCGGATCGATACCCAGCGTCTCCAGTTCCGCGGCCTCCAGCAGGCTGCGGAGGTTGTTGCGCAGGGTCTTGCGCCGCTGGCTGAAGGCGGTGCGCACCACCGTTTCGAGCATGGCGACATCCCGGGCCGGGTGGGGCAGGGTGTCGTAAGGGGTCAGCCGCACGATGGCGGAGTCCACCTTCGGCGCCGGGTTGAAGGCGCCCGGCGGCACGATAAACAGCGGATCGACGCGGCAGTGGTACTGC
This sequence comes from Marinobacterium nitratireducens, assembly GCF_014645375.1. Taxonomy (GTDB): domain Bacteria; phylum Pseudomonadota; class Gammaproteobacteria; order Pseudomonadales; family Balneatricaceae; genus Marinobacterium_A; species Marinobacterium_A nitratireducens. The sequence continues at coordinate 164,926 of NZ_BMLT01000010.1, read as the reverse complement.
GTCATGATGCCGAGTCGGCCGTAGTCGCTGGTGCCGGGCCCGGCAGCCAGGCGGTCGACGACCTCCTTCTGCAGCATGAAGTGCATGTCCCGGATCAGGCCCGAGTGGCTCAGCAGGTGGAAGATCAGCGGCGTGGAAATGTTGTACGGCAGATTGCCGACAACGCGCAGCGGCCGGTCGTCGTTCTTGAGCTCGCTGAAGTCGAACTTGAGGGCGTCGGTTTCGAAGATGCGAAAGCGCTCGCCGTAGTTGAAGAATTTGGTGCGCAGCACCGGTATCAGGTCGCGGTCCAGTTCGATCGCGTCGAGGGCCTTGGCTTCGGCCAGCAGCTCTTCGGTCAGGGCGCCGAGGCCGGGCCCGATCTCGACCAGGTGTTCGCCCTCGCGCGGCGCGATGGAGCGAATGATGCGGCGGATCACCCCGGCGTCGTGCAGGAAGTTCTGGCCGAAGCGCTTGCGGGCCTTGTGGCCGACGGGTTTCTTGCTCATGAGTCCTCGGAAAGACGGTGCAGGGCCATCTCGGCCGCGCAGTCGATGGCGGTCTGCAGGCTGCCGCTGTCGGCGTTGCCGCTGCCGGCCAGGTCAAGGGCGGTACCGTGATCGACGGACGTCCGCACGATCGGCATGCCCAGAGTGATGTTGACGGCGTTGCCGAAGCCCTTGTATTTGAGCACCGGCAGGCCCTGGTCGTGGTACATCGCCAGCACGGCGTCGGCCTGGCTCAGATACTTTTCGGTGAAGAGGGTATCCGCGGGCAGCGGTCCGTTCAGCTGCATGCCCTGCTGGCGCAGCTCCGCGAGCAGGGGCTCGATCACTTCGATCTCTTCGCGTCCCATATGGCCGCCCTCGCCGGCGTGGGGATTCAGTCCCGCCACCAGAATGCGCGGACTTTCGATGCCGAAGGAGCGTTTCAGCTCGCCGTGCAGTACCCCGATCACCTCGCGCAGCAGCGGTGCGGTGATGGCGTCGGGTACGGCGCGCAGCGGCAGGTGGGTGGTCGCCAGTGCGACTCTCAGTCCGTCGGTGGCCAGCATCATCACCACCTTGTCGCTGCCGGTGAGCTGCTCGAGCAGCTCGGTGTGGCCGCTGAACGCTATGCCGGCGTCGTTGATCACGCCTTTGTGCACCGGCGCCGTCACCAGGGCCTCGAACAGACCCTGCTGGCAGCCGTGCACGGCGACTTCGAGGGTGCGCAGCACGTAGCGGGCATTGCGCGGGTCGAGTTGTCCCGGCAGGCAGGTCGCCGCCAGTTCCACCGGCAGTACCTTGAGCGTGCGGGGCGGGCTGGGGCAGGGCGCTTCGTCGGGGTCGAACAGCTCGATCGACAGCGGCAGGTGCAGCTGTTCGGCGCGCCGGCGCAGCAGGTCCGGGTCGCATATCGCGACCAGTTGGTGCTTCTGGGTGACCTGCGCGATCTGGATGCAGAGGTCCGGACCGATGCCGGCGGGCTCGCCCGGCGTAAGCGCCAGACGACGGACGGCTGAGCCTTGCGCACTCATGTTCGCATCCTCAGTTCTTGAGCTCGACATAGGCCTGGGAACGGATCTCCCGCAGCCAGCTGGTCAGCTCTTCGTTGTATTTGCGCTGGCGGATGCTGAAACGGGCACTGTTTTCGCGCATCTCCTCGCTCATGTCCTGGGTACGGCGGTCGCGGACCCAGAGAATGTGCCAGCCAAAGCGGGACTCGAAAGGTTCGCTGATCTCGCCGGTGGCGGTTTCGTTCATCACCTGCTCGAACTCCGGCACCATCTGGCCCGCCTGGGTCCAGGACAGGTCGCCGCCGAGGGAGCCGCTGCCGGTGTCGTCGCTGTACTGGCGCGCCAGCTGCTCAAACGATTCGCCGGCCAGCAGACGCGAGCGCAGCTGGTCCGCCAGCGCGCGGGTCTGGGCGTCGCTGCGAATTTCGGTGGGCTTGAGCAGGATATGGCTGACCAGTGTCTGCGGCACCAGGGTGCCCTGGCTGCCACGGCGGTCGCGCAGTTGCACGATGATGTAGCCGGAGGCGATGCGCACCGGCTTGCTGAACTCGCCCTTGTCGAGCGTGCCGGCGATGGTGGCGATCACTTCCGGCAGTTCCGAGGCCTTGCGCCAGCCCAGGTCGCCGCCGTTGAGGGCATTCTGGGCGTTGGAATTGGCCACCGCGGTTTCGGCGAAGTTGGCGCCGCCCTGAAGCTGCCGGTAGATATCAATGGCCTTGGTTTCGGCGCGCTTGAGCATTTCAGGCGTGGCCTGATCCGGCACCGCGACCAGGATGTTGCTCAGCAGGTAGTCGGGGCTGCCCGTCTGCTGGCCCTGCTCGGAGTCGAGGAAGTTCTGCACTTCCTGCTCGGATACGCGAATCCGGCGGTTGACGTTGCTCTGCTGCACCTGGCTCAGCAGCAGCTCGTTGCGGATCTGCTCGCGGGCGCTGGCGTAGTCCTGGCCTTCGGCGATCAGCGCTTCGCGGAACTGCTCCAGCGTCATGCCGTTGCGGCTGGCGATCTGCTCGAGCGCCTCGTTGAGCTGGCGGTCGGAGACCTTGATGCCCTGTTCGTCGGCGATCTGCAGCTGGATGCTGTCGAGAATCAGGCGGTCGAGCACCTGGTTGCGCAAGACCGAGTCGGGCGGCAGCCGGGTCTGGTTGGCGGCCAGCTGCGAGCGCACCAGGGCGGTACGGTTGTCCAGTTCGCTCTGCATGATGATGTCGTCATTGACGATGGCGACGATGTGGTCAAGCGGCACCACCTCGGCCTGCACGCTGGTGCTCAACATTACGACGGACAGCAGCGGTAGTATGCACCGACGCACGTTTCGCTTAAAACTCTTCATCCTTCCCCTCGTCAAATCCGGTAATTTCTGTAATGAACTGGGTGGTTTCGTCGTCGCCCACCGACCCCAGGCCGCGCAGTACGAACTGCACCAGCACCGCTTCGTCCTCGACGCGATCGCCGTCGTCATCCTTCAGCCACTGACGGTATCCGAAGCGGACCTTCCAGCAGCAGTCCTTGTATTCCAGGCCCACCAGGGCGTCAAGCGTATCGCTGCGGTCCAGGTCCTGGCGCCAGCGCGCCAGCATGTTCCATTCCTGGGTCAGCGGCCAGCGCATGCCGACATCCATCTGCTCGCGCACGTCGTCGCGCTGGCGGTAAGCGCCGTACAGCATGCGGTCGTCCTTCGGCGAGAAGGTCACGCGATAGTTGTGCGCCACCGAACCGAAGCTGTCCTGGTCCCACTCGCTGTCATGGTTCAGGCGCAGATCCTCGGTGAGGGTCCAGTTCGCGGTGAAGGCGTAGTTGGAACGGCTTTCGGTCTGCGTTTCCGGTGTGGGGTTGTCTTCGCTCACCAGCTGTACCTCGCGGTCGTCGAAGTAGAGCGCCTGGCCCAGCGCCACACTGAATCGCTCCAGTCCGCTGTCTTCGTAGAAGCGGCTGGCGATGCCGAGGCTCAGCTGGTTGGCGTCGCCGATGCGGTCGCGTCCGCTGAAGCGGTTCTCCCGGAAAAGACTGTCGTAACGGAAGTCGAGTTCCGAGGTATCGAACGCCGGAATATCGTCCTGATCCTCTTGCGGTACATTCAGGTAGAAGGCGCGCGGCTCCAGTGTCTGCCGGTAGCGGTTGTCGCCAAAGACCGCCTCGCGCTCGAAGACAAGACCCGAGTCCAGGCTCGCCACGGTGGTGGTGACGGTCGGCTTGTCATCGAATCCGGGGGGCGCGTTGTCGAGCTGATACTGGGTGGCCCAGATGCTGAGCGACGGCTTGAGATAACCCCAGTTGTTGGCCAGTGGCAGACTGATGCCGGGGCGCAGGTGCACGCGGTCGCCCTGCATTCGCTCGAACGCGGTCAGCAGCGGGTCCTCGTCGTCGCGGTCGAAGTGAACGTATTCGGCGATGTAGCTGGCGTCAAGGCCACCGGGCAGGCCCGGAGCGTCGCCTTCGAGCAGGAACTGCGGCAGACGGCGGTAAGGCGACTTGTCGTCATCGGACAGGGTCTGGTAGCTATGGGCCCGGGCCGTGAAGCTCCAGTCCGGCGCCTCGTAGCGCAGCTCGCCGAGCTTGTTCAGGTGGCTGCGGTAGCCGATCTCAAGATTGGTCGGGTCCAGGTCGTCGAAGTAGTCATTGTCGCTGACCGCGGTGTAGTCGACGAAGCTCTCCCAGCCCTTCCAGGGCTGGCCCTCGTGGTCGAAGCCCAGCAGCCAGCGGTTGTCGCCGGTTTCGTCGTCGTCCACCAGAATGGCGTTGCTGAGCACGTTGTGCGACCAGCGGTTGAGATAGCGGAACTCGTTTTCCAGCATCAGACCGTGTTCGGTGATGATGCGCGGCGTCAGGGTATCGTCGAAGTTCGGCGCCAGGTTGAAGTAGTACGGCACCGCCAGGTCCAGGCCCGAGCTGCTGGAGTAGTTGATCGACGGGTACAGGAAACCGGACACACGGCGGTCATCGATCGGGAAATAGAACCAGGGCACGTACAGCACCGGGGTATCGAGCACCTCGAGGGTGGCGCCGCGGGCTTCGCCGAAACCGGTTTCGGTGTTGAGGGTGATGCTGTCGGCAGCCAGGCGCCAGCTGTTGCTGCCCGGCTCGCACTGGGTGTAGGCCCCGTCTTCGATACGAATGCGGCCGTCTTCCAGACGCAGGATGCGTTCGGCGTAACCGCGCGCATGCTGTGGGTGCAGCACGTACTGCGACTGGGAGAAAATGGTCTCGAGGTTGTTGAGGTTGGTCTGGGCGGCGTCGCTGAGCAGCAGCACGCCACGCTCGCGGTAACGCACGCGCCCTTCGAGACGGATCAGCTGCGTGAGCTGGTCGAATTCGGCGTATTCGGCGCTGAGCTGGCGCCCGCCCTGGCTGAGCTCGACGCCGCCGTCAAGCTGGGTCAGGCCGCCGAGCTCGCTCTGGGAGCTGGCCGCAGCGATCAGCACCGGCTGCAGGTTGAACGGAATGCCGCTATCGCTGAATTCCAGCTGTGGCTGGATGTAGCGGCCCCGGCACAGGCCCGGCTGTTCACCCTCCGGATAGGGGTACCAGTCGAGGTGCGCGTAGGGGTTGTCGGCCGCGGTTTCCTCGTCGACATCGGTCAGGCTTCGCTCAGCGGCGGCTGTTGTCGCCGGCGTTTCGGGTGCCGGCAGGGCGGCGCCGGCTTGCCCGTCGTCTGCGCCTGTCGTCGCGGCATCGAGCCCGGGGGAGGCTGCTGCAGCACCGTCCGCTGGCAAAGCGGTCGGGGCTGCCAGGCGCGCAGACCCGGTTTCATCGCCGCCGGCCGCAGCCGGGACACGGGGCGCGGATGGTGTCGGCGCGACCGGCGCGGGGCCGCCGCAATCCCACTGGCCGTCCTCCGTCGCGACGCAGCTCCAGCTGCCGGTCGGAGTCTCGGCAGCACTCAGTTGGGACAGCAGTGCGGCTGAGATCGCCAGGGAAAGTTTGTAGGCGGAGCGTCTTGTGAAGGGCATTCGGTCACATCCAGTTGCAAGCCTGTGAGCGCGGGTTCCTGTTTGTCGCCAAACCCCGGTACCATAGGGGCGCGGAACTCTGTGAGATCCTGGGCGTAGTGGAACCGGGAATGATAAAACATCGCCCCGGATAATGCATGAAGGATTTCCGGTATCCGGCCGCGGCCGGCGGGGCACTGAGGATTACCTGAAACAGTGACAGCGGGTCTTCAGTAAACTGTCAGCGGTAGAAGCGGGTGGCCCCGCCGTTGACTGAACACTGTTCACTGTCAACTCAACTCTATGAGGAACTGAAGCATGGACCAGCGACTGACCGACCTGCATAGCTGGGTGGAACGGGCTTTCGTACAGCTGGGGATCGATCTGGCACCGGACTGGCGTCTTACGCCGGTTTCGGGGGATGCGAGCTTTCGTCGCTATTTCCGCGTACACAGTCACAACATGACCTGGATCGCCGTCGATGCGCCGCCTGCCACCGAAGATAGCGCCCAGTTCGTCGCCATCGCCCGGGCCTGGGCGCCGCTCGATATCCATGTGCCGCGCATACACGCCTGTGACCTCAAGCACGGCTTCATGCTGCAGTCCGATCTTGGCGATACCCTCTATCTCGATGTGCTCAATGAGCACAACGCTCCGGAGCTCTACGGCAAGGCACTGGTTTCGCTGAGTCATATCCAGCAGTGTCGTACCCTGGAGCGCGGCGTCGAACTGCCCCATTACGACCGGGAGATGCTCAGCACCGAAATGGAGATCTTCCGCCAGTGGTTCATCGAACAGCTGCTCGGGCTGGTGTTGTCCGATGCCGAACAGGAACTGCTGGACCAGCTGTTCGAAGAGCTCGCGGATTCCGCGCTGGCGCAGCCGCAGGTCTGCGTGCACCGGGACTTCCATTCGCGCAATCTGCTGCTCAGCCGCGAGCGCACCCCGGGGGTGATCGACTTCCAGGGCGCCGTCATCGGTCCCGTGACCTACGACCTGGTCTCGCTGCTGCGCGACTGCTACATCCGCTGGCCCGACGACCTGGTGTACGGTCTGATGGCGAGGTTCGGTCAGTCGCTGGTCAGCGCCGGGATGATCGACGGCTATAACGAAGAGATCTTTCGCACCTGGTTCGACCTGATGGGCATGCAGCGCCACCTTAAGGCGGTCGGCATATTCGCACGGCTCAAGCTGCGTGACGGCAAGCCCGCATACCTGGCCGATATTCCGCGCACCCTGGGCTACATCTTTCAGGTGGCGGGCCAGTATCCGCAGCTCGATCGCGTCAATACCTGGCTGAAAAAGCGCGTGGTGCCGGCGATGAAAACCACCGGACACTTCGATCCGGCCGATCTGCAACGGTGGCTGCGCGGATGAGGGCGATGATACTAGCGGCCGGTCTCGGCACGCGCATGCGCCCGCTGACGCTGACCACGCCCAAGCCGCTGTTGCAGGTCGGAGGCAAGGCGCTGATTCAGTACCATGTCGAGCGACTGGCGGCGGCGGGGTTCAGCGAGCTGCTGATCAATCATGCCTGGCTGGGCGATCAGGTCGAGGCCTTTCTCGGCGACGGCAAGCGTTTCGGCGTGCGCATTCGCTATTCCGCCGAAGGCGAGCCGCTGGAGACCGGCGGCGGCATCTTCCGCGTGCTTGACTGGCTGTCGCCACAGGGCGAACCCTTCGCGGTGGTCAACGGCGACGTCTTCACCGATTATCCGTTTGCGCGCCTGCCGCGCCGCCTTGACGGCCAGGCGCACCTGGTGCTGGTCGACAATCCGCCGCAGCATCCGCAGGGCGACTTCGCGCTGCGGGATGGCAGGGTGCTGCAGGAGGGGGCTGAACGTCATACGTTTTCCGGGGTCAGTGTGCTGTCGCCACGCCTGTTCGAAGGTTGCGAGCCGGGTGCTTTCGCGCTGGCGCCGCTGCTGCGAAGGGCCATGGCCGCCGGCGAAGTGAGCGGCGAACGTTACAAGGGCTACTGGGTCGATGTGGGCACGGTGGAGCGGCTCAGGCAAGTTGACAGGGATCTGAGGGTCTGGGATAGATCCACAAACGTCAACAGATCCTAGGGAGAAACGCGTTTATGGCGATTAATCCGGAGCAATTCGGAGCAGGACTGGGGCAGACGCTGCGGGAACATCGCACCGGGCTGGTGATTGGTGGACTGATCGGCCTGATCAGCGGAGGCCTGTTCGGACTGGTGCTGGGCGGCGGCATCGGTTTCATGATCGATCGCTGGCTCAAGGGCGCGGTCCGAAAACTGAATCCCCGCGAGGCTTTTTTCCGCGCCACCTTCGCGGTGATGGGCAAGATCGCCAAGGCGGACGGGCGTGTCAGCGAAAATGAGATCCAGTACGCCCGCGCGGTGATGACGCGCATGAACCTCGACGAGCGCCGTCGTCAGGAAGCGATCGAGCTGTTCACCGAAGGCAAGCGGGAAGACTACGACATCGCCGAGGTGCTGCGGCCGCTGGCGGCCATGATCCGCTATCACGCGCCGCTGAAACTGATGTTCGTGGAGGTGCAGCTGCAGGCGGCGATGTCCGACGGTGAAATCAGCCAGGCGGAGCTTGCCATTATCCGCCAGGTCTGCCAGTTGCTGATGATGACCGAGCGCGAAGTTGCCGCGCTGGTGGCGCGGATGCAGGCGCAGCAGGCGTTCGAGGAGCATAGCTTTCATTCCCATCAGCAGCCGCCGGGTTACAACGACCCGCGTATGCTGAAGGATGCCTATGGCGTGCTCGGTGTCGACGAGTCGGCCTCCGACGCCGAGGTGAAAAAGGCTTACCGCCGTCTGATGAGCCAGCACCATCCGGACAAGCTGGTGGCCAAGGGGCTGCCCGAGGAGATGATGCAGCTGGCGAAGGAAAAGACCCAGGAGATCCAGGCCGCTTACGATCGCATCAAGGACGCGCGCAAGGCGGCGTGAACCCTTGCCCGTAGGAGCTGCGCCCCCGCAGCGAATGAGCTGTCAGACCGGTGGAAACCTTAACCCTGGGTTCGCGGCGGGGCGCCGCTCCTACGGTCGTGCAGCGTACCGGGCGCTGCGGAGCTCATTGCCGGGCGCCGGAGTTTCGTAGGAGCCGCGCCCCGCGGCGAATAGGCCAATTCCGGCACCGCAGGCAATCGCTCTCGGAGCGAGCTCCTACGGGGCCGGAGCCTGGCACGGCTACGACCGTTGTTCCTGCGCTTATCCCCCCGGCCGCTGGTCGGCGGTCGGTTTGGGGGCGGTTTCCTCCGGCGCTTCGGTCGGCATCAGGTAGCGCTCGATGCGTCCCCGTACCTCTCTTACCAGCCAGTCGCTGTCGGGCATATGCGCCGGCAGGCGGCTCTGGTGATAGTTTTCGAGCGCGTCCCTGGATGCCGTGCGGGCGCGCAGCCTGGCCTGTTCCCCGATCGGGGCGCCGGTTGCGGGGGGGCGGTAAAGGTCCAGCACCGGCAGCGTCAGTTGCGGCAGCAGGGTGGTCAGGTCGGGAGCGCCCGGCGAGTCATCCGGGCGGGCGTCGAGCAGGACCAGGCCAAGCTCTCGCTGCTGCTGAAACTCCCCGGCGCAGCGCGCCGCCCAGCCGGCACCGCTACCGCTGCCCAGAAGGATCAGGTAACTGCGCCCGCGGGATTCCAGGTGGCGCATCGCCGCCTCGCAGATTTTCATCACCCGTTCGCCGTAGCTTTCCAGCGGCGTCTCCATGGTGTCGGCGGCGCCCGCTGTCAGCGAGCTGCCGGTGGCCGCCGAAGCGGAGGTTGCGGGCGCAGTGCGTTCCGGTACTGACGGGCGTGGTGGCCGTGGCAGCGATACCGCCAGGGTGTCCCAGCCCTGATCGGCAAGGCCGGTGCGCAGCGGATGCAGGTCGGTCGGCCAGTCGGGGTGATGATTGGCGTCCGGCAGCAGAATCAGGGCGCCGTGGGGCTCCGGCTGTGCGGCCGGATAGTACAGCGTCAGGGTTCGGTCGCTGTTGGTTTCCAGCCAAACCGCCTCGGTGCCCGGCGCGAGCTGCCGCGCCAGAGCCTCCATGCGCTCCAGCTGGGGTTCGGGCTCCACCCGGCTGCGCGGCGCCGCTTCGCCGCCCATGGCGGGCAGGGCGTCGGAGGCTGCGCCCTGGGCGAGCGCGGACGCGAGGGTCAGACTCGAGACGAGAAGCGGCTGGGCGAGAGAGCGCATTATCCGATGCATGTCCGGATTATTCAGAACTCGCCGGTCGCAGGCAAGGGGCGGCTCGGCTACAATATTGCGCTGTCGATACTAGAGCTTAAAAGAGTCCCCCAATGGCCGACTACAAGATTGCCCCGTCCATCCTGTCCGCCGACTTTGCCCGTCTGGGCGAGGAAGTCGAGAACGTGCTGGCGGCCGGCGCCGATATCGTGCACTTCGACGTGATGGACAACCACTACGTGCCCAACCTCACCATCGGACCGATGGTCTGCAAGGCGCTGCGCAAGCACGGCATCGAGGCGCCGATCGACGTGCACCTGATGGTCAAGCCGGTGGACCGGATGATTGGCGACTTCATCGACGCCGGCGCCACCTTCATCACTTTCCACCCGGAAGCCTCCGAGCATATCGACCGCTCGCTGCAGATGATCCGCGACGGCGGTTGCAAGGCCGGCCTGGTCTTCAATCCGGCGACGCCGTTGCATTACCTCGACCACGTCATGGACCGGCTCGACATGATCCTGCTGATGAGCGTGAACCCGGGCTTCGGCGGCCAGAAGTTCATTCCGTCGACGCTGGACAAGCTGCGTCAGGTGCGCGAGCGCATTGACGCCAGCGGCCTGGATATCCGACTCGAGGTCGACGGCGGGGTGGGCGTCGGCAATATCGCCGAGATCGCCAGAGCCGGCGCCGACACCTTCGTCGCAGGTTCCGCGATCTTCAATACCGATGACTACAGGGCCACCATCGACGCCATGCGTTCCGAACTGGCGAAAGCCTGATGCGCCGTCTGTTCGAAGGCCGCGACCCGCAGCTGGTGCTGTTCGATCTCGACGGCACCCTGGTCGACAGTGTTCCCGATCTGGCGCAGGCGGTGGATCGCATGCTGGCGGCGCTGGGCCGCCCGCAAGCCGGAGTCGACCGGGTGCGGAACTGGGTCGGCAACGGCGCTGCGGTGCTGGTGCAGCGCGCGCTGACCGGCGCTCTTGAGACGGGCAATGGGCGGCCGCCGGCTTCGGATGAAGTGTTCGACAAGGCCTATGGCCTGTTTCTCGAATTCTACGCCGAGGCCACCGCCGACCAGAGCCGTCTGTATCCCGGGGTGCGGGAATGCCTCGACGGACTTGCCGCCCGCGGCATTGTGCTGGGTGTGGCGACCAACAAGCCGATGCGCTTCACCACGCCGATGCTCGAGGGTTTCGGCCTGTCGCACCACTTCAGCGTGGTCCTTGGCGGCGACAGCCTGCCGACACGCAAACCCGATCCGGCCATGCTGCTGAGCGCCATCGAGCAGTGCGGCGCCAGCCCCTGCACCACCTTGATGGTCGGGGACTCGAGCAACGATGTGAAAGCCGCGCGTGCCGCGGGCTGCCCGGTGGCCGCGGTACCCTATGGCTACAATCATGGTGTCGCCATCGAGGACAGCTGCCCGGACCTGCTGGTGCAGCGTCTCGATCAGTTGCTCTAGCCGGTGGCCTGCTATATCGTGTAGTCCCAACCCAATGATTTGACTGGCCCTTTTAGCCGTGAAGCGACTCTCTATCAAAATCGGTATCCATCTGCGCTGCGTCCTGGTCGGCGAGCGATGGCGATGGCGTCCCTGATTCACGCGAATTGCAGGACTTTTATTCCGATTCTTGACGAGGCCGCGACATGACGCCCGAACAGTTTTCCGAACTGGCCGCCCAGCAGTACAACCGAATCCCGGTGATGCGCGAGGTGCTGGCCGATCTCGACACCCCGCTTTCCACCTACATGAAACTGGCCGATGCGCCCTACAGCTATCTCTTCGAATCCGTCGAGGGGGGCGAAAAGTGGGGGCGCTACTCCATCATCGGCCTACCGTGCCGCACCCTGATGAAGGTGCGCGAGCACCGCATCGAGATCCTGACCGACGGCGAAGTCGTCGAACAGCACGAGGTCGAGGATCCGCTGGACTTCGTCGAACAGTTCCAGGCCCGCTACAGGGTGCCGGACCTGCCGCACCTGCCGCGCTTCAACGGCGGTCTGGTGGGTTATTTCGGCTACGATGTCGTGCGCTACGTGGAGAAGCGACTGGCGCAGTCGACCCCGCCCGACGTGATCGGCACACCCGATATCCTGCTGATGGTCTCGGACGAGCTGGTGGTGTTCGACAACCTCAGCGGCAAGCTGATCCTGATCTGTCTTGCGGATCCGGCCGAGGACGATGCACTGGCCAAGGCGCATCAGCGCCTCGACGCCCTGGTGGCGAGACTGCGGTTTGCGACCCCGGCGGAGCCCGGCGGCGTACCGGCGCGCCATGTCGACGAGAGCGAGTTCAAATCCAGCTTCGGCGAAGACGCCTTCAAGCAGGCCGTGGCGAAGATCAAGGAATACATTCTCAGCGGCGACATGATGCAGACGGTGATCTCGCAGCGCATGTCGATTCCGTTCGAGAGCCGGCCGCTGGACCTGTACCGCGCGCTGCGCTGCCTGAACCCGTCGCCGTATATGTATCTGCTGAACCTGGACGACTTCCACGTGGTCGGTTCGTCGCCGGAAATCCTGGCGCGGGTCGAGGACGGCGTCGCCACGGTAAGGCCGATTGCCGGCACCCGGCCGCGCGGTCGTACCGAGGAAGAAGACCTGGCGCTGGAGCAGGATCTGCTGGCCGATCCCAAGGAGCTGGCCGAGCACCTGATGCTGATCGATCTGGGTCGCAATGATATCGGCCGCGTTGCCCGTGTCGGCGAAGTACGCCTGACCGAAAAGATGGTGATCGAGCGTTACTCCCACGTCATGCACATCGTCTCCAACGTCAATGGCCGGCTGCGCGAGGGCGTCAGCGCGATGGACGTGCTGCGTGCGACCCATCCTGCGGGTACGCTCAGCGGCGCACCCAAGGTGCGGGCGATGGAGATCATCGACGAGCTCGAGCCGGTCAAACGCGGTGTCTACGGCGGTGCGGTCGGCTATCTGTCCTGGAACGGCAACATGGATACCGCCATTGCCATCCGCACCGCGGTGATCAAGGACAACACCCTTCATATCCAGGCCGGCGCCGGTATCGTTGCCGATTCGGTGCCGCAGAACGAGTGGGACGAGACCATGAACAAGGGGCGGGCGATGTTCCGCGCCGTGGCGATGGTCGAGAAGGGCCTCGATAATCTGTAGCGGTAAGTGGATTGTAGGAGCCCGGTCTCCGGGCGAACTCATCTGGCACCGCGGCCACTTCCGAGCAAGCCCGTAGGATGGGGCTAGCCGCCAGTAGCACAAGGCTGGTGTCTGGAGCGGGCTTCAACGGCGGCGTAACCCATCGTGGGCGTCGGATCGGCACTGCGCAGGTAACCGACGCCTTGATGGGTTGCGCCGCGTCATCCTCGCTGAGAGCGTTAAGCGGGGTGCCAATGCGGCTCCACCCATCCTACTTTTGGCCCGTGGTTTCACGCTAAGCTGCGATGAACAAAAAAAACCTGGCAACGGCGATGCTTCGCCTTTGCCAGGAAAGAAGGGGGGGTATGGCTATGTCGGGGTCGTTACCACCACCATTCGGTCTGTACGCCGGTGGTCCAGCCATCGGTACGGTCTGCGTAAACGTCGCCGCCTACCTGTCCCTCGAACTCGTCGCCCCACTGTGCGTAGGTGCCGAAAACACGCAGCACAGGGCGCGACCAGTAGCCCTTGCCTTTCCCGATCTGGAAGGCCACGGTGGATTTCATCAGTCCCGCATCGGTAGTACCGTTATCGACCCGGTCGTAACCCAGGTCGAATACCCAGCTCAGGTGCTCGGTCATGGCGATCTGAGGCCGTACGCCAATGCTGTACCAGTCGGTGGTGGTGGTACCGGCGGCGGTTTCCTCTTCCGTGGTGCGGTAGAGAGCGGTAAAGCCGACATCGACGTTCTCGGTGGCGGAAACCACCAGGTCCGTTGCCAGTTCGAAAGTGTTGATATCCAGGGTGGTACCGTTGTTCATCAACGGGTTGGGCGTGAAGCCGTGCTGCGGCACGGCGGTGCCATCCCGGTAAATGGCGTGGATGGTATTGCTGCCCCTGCCATCGAGCAGTGACTGGGTGTGCCAGGCGGCCAGGCCATAGCCGGACTCATCGTCGAGGCCGGCGGTCTCGTTTTCGGGCCTGGAGTTGTAGTAGGCCCAGAAGTTGAGGTTTCCGCCTTCGTTGAGCGCAATGTTCTTCAGTCTGAAGTCGAGACCGGTGGAGTCGATGGCGTCATTCGCCTGGTTGTCCTCGGCGCGGATAATGGCTGCGCTGAAGTCGGCACCGCCGAGCTTGATGCCTTCGATGCCCGCGCCGGCCTGGCTGTTCTGACCGGTGTTCAGCCAGAAATGGTCGGTCATGTGGATGCTCTGGCGATCGTAGTATCGACGGCCGGCCCAGGCTTTGACGCCTTCGCCAATAAAGTTGTCGAAGCTGACATAGGCTTGTGCGACGTGGTCGAGAGTAATATCCAATCCATTGTCACGCTTAGTATAGCCATCGAGCATCAGATAGGCCTGAACGGACGGGTCTTCCGCGGCTTTTTGGGCATCCAGATAATGGCGATAATTGAACGCCATTTCTATGTTGGTATCGGCTTCGTTGCCGAGCCGGTATTTCGTTGCCGCGCCCGGGGCCATAAACTCGGCCTGCCCCTCGCCGCCGTCGGAAACGCCGATTCCGGTTCTGATGTAACCCTCGAAGTTGAGGGTGCTCTTGTCCGTGACCTCCATAGCTGCGAGGGCGGGGTTCGTTACCACCAGGGCGGATACTGCGCTGAGGAGCAGAAGTTTGTATTTGTTATTAGAAGTCGTTACCACAGTTGTTTCCCATTTGATCTGTTTGTTATTAACTTGGGTGGCAATTAGGTTGCTTACCCAATTGCATGTCACTTAACGCCACGCAAACGGGCGCAGGTGCGCAGATATATTGGTTTTCGTGGCGTTCATACTGGCCTGCGGCCAGGGATGAAGCATCCCTGCTTCCCGTATTAACCCGCCGGGTTAATATTTATTGAGAAAGGGCATACGCCGACTGCGTATGACTATTCTCATATCAGGTTTTCGGCTATTGAGCCGTTTTGAAAATGTTTTTAATATTTCATGGTGCATGAATGCACCATCACTGGCCGAAGACCAGTGTGGATCCTTTAAAAAGGGTTTTAAAATTGTGCCGACATTTCTGAGGCGGGCAATGAAATAGGCATGAATATCTATTTCATTGCCGGGGTTAATAGTAGTGGGATTTTAAAACCTTATAGCTCGTCCTTCCTTTAACGACTGTTCGCATGCCAGCGCAATTTCAAGGGCCCGTTTGCCATCGTTCTGGTCGACGGAAGTTGGGGTATCCGACGCAAGGCATGAGATAAATTCGGCTATTTCCTGCTCGAAAGACGCGGCGTAGCGTTCGAGAAAGAAGTGCTTTAACAGTGGTTTGGCGTCGGTGGCTTCCGACGACGAGTGGCTCAGCAGGATGTCGCGCTGGTTCAGGGTTTGCAACATACCGCCGGAGCCGAAAACCTCGATACGCTGGTCGAACCCATAGACGGCCTTGCGGCTGTTGTTGATATGACAGAGCACGCCGCTTGGCATCTTGAGGGTCGTCATCGCCGTATCGATATCACCGGCTTTGCCGATGTCCTCATCGACCAGGCAGCTGCCACTGGCAAATACTTCGACAGGCGTCTCGCCGGTGATCCAGCAGGCCAGGTCGATATCATGGATGGTGCTGTCGCAGAAGTAGCCGCCCGAGCGCTCGATGTATCCGATCGGTGGCGGTGCGGGGTCGCGGCTGGTCAGCAGCACCATGTTCAGATCGCCGACCTTGCCGTCGGCGACCTGGGCACGCAGCGCCGCGACGGTGGGGTCGAATCGCCGGTTGAATCCCACCATGAAGGGCACCCGGTGCTGCTCGACCAGCGCGATACATTCGTCCACCCGCTCGAGGCTGAGATCGATCGGCTTTTCGCAGAGAATGGCCTTGCCAGCCTCGGCGACCTGGCGAATGATCTCCAGGTGAGTATTGGTGGGCGAACAGACAATAGCGGCATCGACGTCCGAGTGTTTCAGGCAATCGTCAAAAGAGGCAAAAGCCCGACCACCGTACCTGTCCGTCAGTTTCCTGGCGGAAGGCAGGTTCGGATTGATTACGCCAACCAGTTCGGCATCCGGATTTCTGGCAATAATCTCGCAATAAAGGTCGCCCATCCGGCCAGAACCAAATAAACAAAAACGTATCATGGGTATCTCCTGCGTCGGCTATAACGGCATGGCTCTCAAGGCCTTATGACTGCCAGTCTTCGATAATCATCTGAGCGCCTTTCTCGCCGATCATTATCGATGCGGCATTGGTGTTCGCCGAGACAATGGTTGGCATGATGGAGGCGTCAATGACGCGCAGGCCTTTCAGACCCCTGACGCGAAGCCTTGGATCTACAACGGCCATGTCGTCGACGCCCATCTTGCAGGTGCCGACACAGTGCAGTAACGACAGGCCGTTCTGGCGGCAGTGCTCCAGCATTTCCTCGTCGCTTTCACAGTCGAGTCCGGGCAGGATCTCTTCGGCGACGAAGTCGCTCATCGGTGCGGTCTGCGCAATCTTCCGGGAGTGCCTGAGTCCTGCGATAATCGCTTTCTTGTCCGCTTCCGACTCCAGGAAGTTGAAGGATATCGCCGGCGGCGCTTCGGGATCGCTGGAGCGTACATGTACGCTTCCTCGGGAGTCGGGGCGAATATGCTCGGCAAGGATGGTGAACCCGGAGAACGGCCTGGGCTGCAGATCTTCGCCGGTACACCAGGACATGAAGGTAATCATCATGTCCGGTCGTCCGATCTCTTCGGACGTGGTGATGAAGGTGTTGGAATAGTTGCCGTTGCTGGCCATGGGGCCACTCTTGAACAACAGGTAGCGCATCATTGCAGCGCCGCCCTTGAAGATATTGTTGTAGAGGTCGTTGACGGTCACCGGCTTGGTAGACTTGAACTCCAGGCCCACGCCGAAATGGTCCTGCAGGTTCTTGCCCACGCCGGGCAGCTGATGGACAACGGGGATGCCTCTGTCCTTCAGAATGTCCGGATCTCCGATGCCGGAAAGCTCCAGCACTTTTGGCGAGTTGAAGGTGCCGGCGCTGACGATAATCTCTTTCTTGGCCGAAACCAGGTGGCTGCCGGTCTTGTCTTTGTATTTGACGCCGCAAACCTTGCCGTTGTCGACGACGATTTGCTCGACCATCACGCCGGTCTGAACGTTGATGTTGCTTCCCATGGAGCTGTTCAGGTAGGCATCGGCGGTGCTCCAGCGACGGCTGTTTTTCGTGGTGACCTGGACATAGCCGGTACCGAGCTGAGTTTCGCCGTTGAAATCATCGTTGTACGGAGACCCCAGCTTGTGGGAGGCTTCGTGGAAGGCGTCCCCGAGCTCATAGGTGGACGGCAGGTCCGATACCCAGAGCGGGCCGCCTGTTGCATGGTATTTGTTCTCTCCACGCTCCTGATGCTCGGACTTCTTGAAGTAGGGCAGTACGTCGTCGAAGCCCCATCCCTCGCAGCCCAGGTCGCGCCAGCCATCGAAATCTTCGGGTTGGCCTCTGACGTAGATCATACCGTTGATGGAGCCCGAGCCGCCCAGCACCTTTCCTCTGGGTTGAAAGAGCTTGCGGCCGTTGAGGTTCGGTTCCGGCTCGCTCTCGTAGCACCAGTTGACCGAGGGGTTGGAGTAGAGCCTGGCATAGCCCAGCGGGATGTGAATCCACGGGTTGGTGTTCTTGCCGCCAGCTTCGAGCAGCAGAACGGAATGGCCGGCTTCGCTCAGTCTTCCTGCGACTACACAACCTGAAGAACCCGCTCCAATGACAATAAAGTCGTAGTTATTCTCATTAGGTTTCATTGTTGAACCTCCAAAAAACATGTGGATCCTGCCGGTTATCGGTTGTCAAATTACTTTTTCTTAACTGGTAAAGGTTATTTCGGTGTGGAAAAAATTTACCAGCAAGCTTGGAGCAGGTTTTTAAAGCTGTAATTAACGCTTATTTGGTTGATTTAAAAACTGTCTCTCAAGAAAACGATTCGATGTTATGGAAAGGGCAGGGCCTGCATTTATATGCAAGATGCCCGTGGGGCATCTTGCATGCGGCATGTATTACCAGGTCGGGCGCTCGAACTGATCGACGTTGTCCGCGGTGATTTTCGGAGTTTCGATGGTGTCGATAGCAGGTACCTCGATACCGTTTGCGACCTTGACGGCGGTCTGGATCGCCAGAATGGCATCGTCGATCGGCGACTGCTTGTTGGAGCCGGTTTCCCAGCCATTCTTGATCGCGTCCCAGCCCTCGCCGAAGAGGTTGCAGGTGACGACCTTGACCTCGCCGGGCTTCTTGCCGGCGCCCTGAAGGGCGCTGATGACGCCGAGACCCATGCCATCGTCGAAGGCATAGACGCCGTCGATCTCGTCACCGAATTTGGTGAGGTAGGTTTCCATGACGGTCTGGGCTTTCTCGCGGTTCCATTCGGCGGTCTGGCTGGCCAGTATTTTGATATTGGGGTAAGCGTCTTCCATCGTGTCCATGAAGCAGTTCTTGCGCAGGATGGAAACGGTGTATCCCGGTGTACCCTCGACCACGACGATGTTGCCTTCGCCGTTGAGGGCGTCGCCGAGGATCTCGGCAGCCTGCTGCGCCTGGGCGCAGTCGTCAGGGCCGGTGTGGGACTGGATATAGCGTCGGCCGGCTTCGCCGATCGGCGAGTTGGAGGTGATCACGGGGATTCCGGCGCGGGATGCCTGGCGCACCGCCGGAATCAGGGCATTCTGGGATGTTGGCCAAAGCACGATGGCATCGAGGTTCTTGGAAACCATGTCCTGAAGCTGGTTGAACTGCGTGGCCGGGTCGCCCTGGGGGTCCATTACCGTTGCGTCCAGACCCAGTTCCTTGGTGTACTGTTCAGCGGCTTCTGCATATTTGGCCTGGTAGGCATTGGAGCCCGGATACAGCAGCGTAATGCCGATACGGGTCTCGGAGAGCGGCTTCTTGAGCTCCCCTCCAAGCCACTCAGGTGCCTCATCCGCCTGGACGGACAGCGGGAGTACAGTGCTGCACATGGCGCCAGCGAGAAAAAAGCCTGCCATTGTTTTTTTTATATTCATTTTCTTCAACTCCATTTTTTTTAATTGTTGGATGAGCCACTTGCGTTGTTGCAAGAAGTGAAACCATTATCACCACAGATCCCGCCCGATAAACAATATTGAAAATGTCCATATCGGACAATGCTTCAAAAATACTGCTATCTTCATATCTCCGTCTGATCCTGGAGGCGGGATTATGTTCCTCTATGCTCGCTTAATTCATTGTTATTAAAGGTTAATTATAGCAGGTCCAGGCAGATCGAGGCGCATGTCCCGACGGGGTGCTGCCTGTGGATATTTGGATTGTCCAAAATGGACACGATCCCTCTGTCACTCTGGTTCTGATCCTCCTAGTATTGAAGAAACGCTAGCTTGGTAGTGTTCCTGTACAACGATAATTAAGGACCCAATCGATATGGCTATAATAAAAAGAAAACGAGATTACCTGCGGAGGCATGGCTTGATGCTTGCTTTTGCGGTTTTTCTGCTCGTGACCTCTCTATATGCCCCGACGTTCCTGTCGCCCGGCAATATTCTCGACGTCATCCGCCAGGTGTCGATCACCGGCTTGATTGCCATTGGCGTGACCTTTGTCGTCATAACCGGACGGCTGGACCTGTCTGTCGGCTCGATGCTGACGCTGCTCACCGTCATCATGGTCGACCAGCACAACCAGGTCGGTCCGGCCATGGCAATGGCGATCACGCTGCTGGTGGGGGCGCTGATTGGCGCGGTGAACGGTTTTCTGGTCGGCTACATGAAGTTGAACGCGCTGATCGTGACCCTCGCGATGCTGTCCTTCCTGCAGGGGGTGACGCTGTTCTACTCCGGTGGCTCCAACGTCAATGTCGCCGACGCACAGACGACCTGGTTCCGCTTCTTCGGACGAGGAGAGTTGCTGGGCATCCCTGCGCCGGTATGGATCTTCGTCGGCACCGCCTTTATAGCGAGTTTCTTTCTGCTCAAGACCAACTTCGGCCGTGGCATCTACGCCGTCGGCGGTAACGAGACGACCAGCCGGTTTTCTGGGGTTCAGACTCAAAAGGTGGTTTTCTCGGCCTATGTGCTGTCCGGTCTCGCAACCGCGCTGGCGGCGATCATCATGGGCAGCCGGGTGATGGGCGCCCAGAACACCATTGGCCAGGGATACGAGCTGACAGTGCTGGCCGGCATCATTCTGGGCGGTACCTCGCTCATGGGCGGGTCCGGCACCATCTGGCGTACGGTCCTGGGTATTTCGATGCTTGGGTTCGTGCAGAATGGCCTGCTGCTTTTGGGCTATCCGTATTATGTGCAGTGGCTGGTGACCTGGATGGTGATCATCCTGGCGGTATGGGTCGATCTGGCAGCTAAGAGAGGCAAGGTGTTCGCATGAGTAAAACAATAAGTTCTGCAGGTTTTCAGGGTGTATCGGTTCAGCCAAAGCCCCTGCGTCGCACTTTCATGTTGCTGGCAGAGCAGCATATCTGGGTCTTTCTCGGCCTTAGCCTGTTGCTGTTTTCATTGGCTTCGCCCTATTTCCTGACCCTGAACAATATGAGCAACCTGCTTACGCAGGCGGCATTTATCGGACTGCTGGCGATCGGTATGACGCTGGTAATGATAAACGGCGAAATCGATCTGTCGGTGGGGGCCACGCTGGCGCTGGCCTGTGCCCTGGCGGTCGGTTTGCAGAGTAGCATCGGTGTCTGGCCTGCCATTTTCGTGGCGCTCTGCTCCGGAGCGGTGATGGGGCTTATCAACGGCACGCTGCTGGCCTTGTCGGGGATGCATTCCTTTATTATCACGCTGGGCGCCTTGATTGGTATTCGTGGGATTGTATTCATCTATACCGGTGAAAGTGCCCTGATGGTGGAGGACTTCAGCTATACCGAAATCGTTGAGGTTTACCTCGGTCCCGTTTCTCTTACGGCGCTTATATTCCTTGGCTTTGCCGCGTTCTTTCAGTGGATGCTGACCTGCACCAAGCACGGCCGGGAGGCATTTGCCGTGGGTGACAATGCCAAGTCGGCCCACGAAGCGGGTATCCGCGTGAAGCGCCACAAGGTGATCAACTTCGTGCTGTGCGGCACCCTGGCGGCCATCGCCGGCGTCCTGCTATCGATGCGCCTGGGAACGGCAGAGCCCAATGCCGGAAAAATATGGGAGCTTTGGGCGATTATCGCGGTAGTACTGGGCGGTACCCGTCTGCAGGGCGGCTGGGGCAGTGTCTGGAAGACAGTCGGCGGCGTACTGACGCTGGCGGTTCTGCGCAATGGCCTGAGCCTGCTCAATACACCCAACTACATCGAGCTGATGGTCATGGGGGCGGTGCTGGTATTGGCGCTTGTCATCGACAAGGTGCTCGGTTTTGGACATTCGAAGTGAGGCAGACCGATGACTGAAGTAGTGCTTACAGCTGAACGAATTACCAAGACATTTACCGGTGTCACCGCGCTCAACGATGTCAGCTTCGATATCCACGCCGGTGAGGTCCATGCCCTGATGGGCGAGAATGGCGCCGGCAAATCCACACTGATGAAGGTGCTCTCGGGGGTTTACCATCCGAATGCCGGCGCGATCCATCATCGCGGAGAACTGGTGAACTTCACTTCGCCGAGAGACGCGCGGGACAGGGGCATACTGCTGGTTCACCAGGAACTGTCGTTGTCGCCGGAGCTGTCGGTGGCGGAAAACGTTTATCTGGGCGCCTGGCCGACAAACCGTTTTGGGGTGCTGAAGAAAAAGGAACTGCACGAAAAGACCCAGGCCGCGCTGGATTCCCTCGGATGTAATTTTGGTCCGGATGTGCGGGTGGGAACCCTCTCGATCGCCAAGCAGCAGATGGTCGAGATTGCCCGGGTGCAGGCGTTCAACGCCAATGTGGTTATCTTCGACGAGCCGACGGCTTCGCTGACCGAAAGCGAGAAAGAGCAGCTGTTTATTGCCATACGCAGGCTGCGTGAACGGGGCGTCGGTATCGTCTATATCAGCCATAAAATGGACGAGATTTTCGAGATCACCGATCGTATTACGGTGTTGAGGGATGGTGAGCTGCAGGGCACCGTCAATACCCGTGACGTTGATATGGCTCAGATCACCAGAATGATGATCGGTCGCGACCTGGATCAGTTTTTCCACCGGGCCCAGGGGGCCGCCGGTCGCGACGTTCTGGAGGTTCGTCATCTTGAAAAAGAAGGGCTGTTCAGTGATATCAACTTCAAGGTTCGCGCCGGCGAAGTGCTGGGTCTCTATGGTCTGATAGGCGCAGGTCGATCGGAGGTGGCCGAGACGATATTCGGTGTTCGCCAACCGGATAGCGGCCAGGTCATATTTGACGGCGAGGAAGTGGACTTTGCGTCGCCAAAAGATGCGATCGAAAAGGGTATGGCACTGGTGCCGGAGAGCCGCAAGGAGCAGGGGCTGATTCTCGGAATGGGCGGTCGTGTCAATATAACCCTGCCCCATTTGAATCTTTTCTCCAAAATGGGTATCAGCGATACCAAGAAAGAACTGGAGGTCTTCAATTATTATCGCGAGCAACTGGAAATCAAGACGACCGGGCCGGAGCAGCCGCTGTCCGATCTTTCCGGTGGCAACCAGCAAAAATTCGTCCTGGCCAAATGGCTCTGCGCCGATCCGAAACTGATCATTCTCGATGAACCGACCCGCGGCATCGACGTGGGATCGAAGTCATCCATTCACAAGATCATTGCCGGTTTGGCCGAGAAGGGCCTGGCGGTCATCGTTATCTCGTCCGAGATGCCTGAAGTCATCGGTGTCAGCAATCGCATTCTCGCAATGGCCAATGGCCGGCTGGTCGGGGAGTTCTCCGGGGACGACATGACCGAGGAAAACCTGATCAATGCGGTTTCGGAGGTTCCGTTGGAGAGCGCATCGCAACCTTCCCCTGATGATAAAACCAAGATCCATGAACTGAAGAGGACTGCTCCGTGACAGGCGCCAAGAAGATACTGAATGTTGGGATGATCGGCTCGGGCTTTATGGGCCGGTGTCATGCGAACGCCTTCCGGTCTTACGGTGGCCTGTTCGGCTCACCGGTCACTATCAGGCTGCACACACTCGCCGATATCGACCAGGCTCAGGCCGACAAGAACGCCCGGGAGCTCGGGTTCGAGCACGCAACCGGTGACTGGAGAGCTGTTGTCGAGGATCCCGAAATCGATATTGTCTCGATTACGGCACCGAACGCGCTCCACGAGGAGATCGCTCTGGCCGCAATCGAAAAGGGCAAGGTCGTTTACTGCGAGAAGCCGCTATCGACCACCTCGTCGTCGGCCGAGAAGATGATGCTGGCGGCGGAGGAGGCGGGCGTCTCCACTCTGGTCGGTTTCAACTTCCTGCGCAATCCGCTGATCGCCGTCTGCCGCGAGATGATTGCGAGTGGCGAACTGGGGGAGATCGTCAGCTTTCGGGGCCGCCATGCGGAAAACTATATGTGCAATCCGGACCTGCCCCATTCCTTCCGTACCAGCACGGCCGGTGGCGGCGCGGTTGCCGATATCGGCAGTCACATCATATCGATGGCGCGCTACCTGCTGGGGGACATCACCGAGGTCTCTTCGGTAAACCGCACGGTTTGCCAGAGCAGGCCACTGCGCCCGGACAGCAGCGAGCGTGCCCCGGTGGAGGTGGACGATCTGGGCCATGCGCTGGTGAAGTTCTCCTCCGGTGTTGTCGGCAGCCTCGAAGCCAACTGGATGGCCACCGGCCGGACCATGGATCTGTCGTTCGAGATCACCGGTACCAAGGGGGCGCTGGCATTTTCCCAGGAGCGGATGAACGAACTGCATATCTGGGAAGCGGGCAAGTCCCCCGGTTTCGACGGCTTCAAGAAGATCGAGGCGGGCCCCGATCACTTCCCGTACGGTCACTTCTGCCCGGCAGCGGGACATCATCTGGGCTTCAATGACCTCAAGGTGATCGAGGTCGCGCAGCTGATCGACATGATGCTCGAGGGTGAAAAGAACTTTACCGACTTTCGCGAGGGGTATCGGGTTCAGTGCACGGTCGACGCCATCCACCGCTCGGCATCGAGTGGAAGCTGGGAAAAGGTATCGGGACTGTAGATCTGTAATTTATCAAAGGAGACTGCGAACAAGACCCGGAGAGAGCAGCATGGGGCTTGTTCGCAGACTCGCAAGTATCGGGGCTCCGCAAGGGGCCCCGTTTTTTTATATTATCAACCTTGCTTAGAACAGGTTCATTGATAGATCTTCAGCATTCGGGAATCACGGCTTGCGGTATCGACTGTAGGAGCCCGCTCCGCGGGCGAATGAAGCTCGGCAGATGTCCGTTCGCCCGGAGACCGGGCTCCTACGAAACCTCTGTATTCCACTGCCGATGGCTGATGCATTTGTCGACCGGATACTTCGATATTCAATAGCGGCCGTGGCTTCTCATCAGGCTGTCGACACGCTTCTGTGCGTTTTTCAGCGCCCGGTCGATACTCACATCGCCCTTCAGCATCGGGTGTATTTCCTCGCCAATGATTTGCACGATATCGTTGAATTCGGGAATGGGTGGTCGGGGCCAGAGCTGGAGCTGTCCATTCTTTTCCATGTCATCGAGCTGTACGATTATTTTGCTCAGCGCCCGCACCTCCGGGTCGGCACTGGTTGAGAAGCGTGGGCTCGAAAGACTGCCGTTCTGCGCATACCATTTCATCAGCTCGGGGCTGGTAAGGTACTTCATCATCTTCCAGGCCTTGCGAATGCGATCGTCCGACTGGTTGGCGGGAATGGCCAGCGAGAATCCGCCGATCGGAGAAACCGTGCGGGCGCCCGGGCCAGGCGGGTGGGGCCTGTACCCGACATTGCCATGGGCAGGGCAGGACTCGTCAAACTCGAATACCCGCGCCCTGATCGACCAGCCGTACGTCATGGCGGCCTGTCCTTCCGAGAACAGCTTGATTCTCCGGTCCCAGTTGCAGGCAAGGCTTTCGGGGTGAGCATACTCCAGTAGTTCGAGGAGAAACTCGGCGCTCCTGTGGCCGGCTTCGCTGTCGATCTGGGGCCGGTAGCTTTCGTTCTTCAGGTCGCTGACCTTGAAGTCCTTGCCAAGTCTGGGCAGCTGGATGATCGGAGATCCAAAGTCGGCCTGCGTCTGGATGAAGGTATGACCTACCGGCGTACCCGGTCCATAGTTCATGACGATTCCGCTCAGCTGCGGCGCGAAACGATGCAGAGCCTGAGCGGCGGCCAGTACATCATCGGTCGACTCGGGTGGTGCGAGGCCCGCTTCTTCGAACAGGTCGGTACGATAGAACAGCAGTTCCGCCGTCGGTTGAATGGGCAAGGCGTAGGGTTCGGAATTGTAACCGCTGCCTTTCCAGGCGGTGCTGTGGAAATCTGAATATCGATATTTTTCCTCAGCGATCATCTCGCCAAGAGGTAGCACGCTGCCGGACTCGGCAAGCTCGCCCAGCCAGGGAATATCCAGGGCAATAATGTCGTAATTTGACTCGGCGCGCTGTGAGTTCAGGATGATCTCTTCGTGAAGCTCATCAAGCGACAGGTTGATTACTTCGAGCCTTCCGCCGCAAAACTCATTGAGGTTGCTGGAAAAGTCAGACAGCGACTTAAATGTGGGATCCGACGGGCTGAGTATTCGAATAACCCGGTCGTATCCTATGCCTTCCTCCATGACGCTGGGGAAGGGAAGTATACTGGGTTTCATGTAGGAGCCGCCGAAATAGAAGTCGCCGGCCGCAGTGTCGTCGGAGGAAAAGCCGAAGGTATTACCAATATGGGATTTAAGCTGGAAAGCGAATTTTTCAAATATTTCGATCAACTTCGCGGTCGGATGAAGCGAATAGGACTTTCCCGTTCTCGATCGTGCTCGTTTCAACAACAGGCCTTCATCGAGCAACTCGTTGATTCTGCGGATGGCAGTGCCATAGGGTACTTCGGCTGCCAGGGCCAGGGAGGTGTTGGTTATCAGCTTTCCTTCGTAGTGACGCCTCAATGTGAAGGATATAAGGTTCCATCTGGGATCGACCATTGAGAGTGGAACGTCCTGGTCTCCCAGCTTTCGGGTGGTATCGACAAAGTTTAGGACTCGAACAAGCTCTTCTCTTGTCATAAGGCAATCACCCCCATTTCGAAAATGGCTTGGGTGGCGTCTCTTCTTTTTGGTTTTGGATTCTTAAACTTAGACCATTCTATCTGAAATATTTTATAAGCTGTACGAGGAATCAATAGAGTAGTTGGACGCTTCCAGCTGCGGTTTTCTCCCGCAGCCGAAACGGCCTGAGCCGGGGCCAGGGGACCTGTGAAAAGGTCCCGTCCGGTTTCTGCGGGTCCTGAAGCCTGTAGCTGCATATGGTGCGGCAAATACCCAAACTCCCGGACAGGTTGGCATACGCAGATGCGTGCTTCAGGACCCGCACTTGGGGGTCTACAGCTGACCTTTCTGCTCGAACGAGATCGCCCGTACCAGGTCGTCTTCGGTGACTTCGCTGTCGAGGAACTCGCCATTGATACGACCGTTGTACATCGCCAGGATGCGGTCGCTGACGCCGAGAACTTCGGGCATCTCCGACGATATCACCAGCACCGCGTAGCCGGACTTGGCCAGTTGTCGTATCAGCTTGTGGATCTCGGATTTCGAGCCGACATCGATGCCGCGGGTCGGTTCGTCCAGTATCAGCACCTTCGGGTGGGTCGCCAGCCATTTGCCGATAACGACCTTTTGCTGGTTGCCGCCGCTGAGATTACCGACCTTCTGGGCGCCGCTGGGCGACTTGATGGCCAGCTCCTCGGCGTATTTGTCGTAGATGTTGGACTCTTGCGCCCGGCTCAGCACGCCGGCACTGGAGACGTGCTGCAACACGGCCATGGTGATGTTGTCGCGGCAGCTCATGCCGAGTACCAGACCCTGCTCCTTGCGGTTTTCGGGAACCAGGGCCAGACCGTTCCTGACGGCGTCGGTGGTGTTCGTAATATCGAGCCGTTTGCCATCGAGCAGTACTTCGCCCCCGGTTGGGGTCCGCAGCCCGAAAAGCGTTTCGGCGATTTCGGTTCGCCCCGCGCCGACAAGACCGTACATGCCCACCACCTCGCCCTTGCGGATGGAAAAGCTGATGTCCTGGAACAGGCTGCCGCAGCTCAGGTTTTTGACTTCGAGCACCTTGTCGCCGAACTGGGCGGTGTCGATATTGCGGCTGGTATCGAGACTGCGGCCGATCATCAGCCGGGTGATCTCGTCTTCGTCGGTTTCCTTCGTTTCGACGGTGCCCCGGTAGCCTCCATCCCTCAATACCGTGATTCGGTCGGACAGGGTGAAAATCTCGTCCATCCGGTGCGAAATATAAACGATCGCCACCCCCTGGGCCTTGAGGTCATGGATGACGTCGAACAGCACGAATTTCTCGGTATCGGTCAGCGATGCGGTTGGCTCGTCGAATACGACGATTTTCGGCGTAAACACCAGTGCCCGGGCAATTTCGACCATGTGCTTTTTCGCGATCGACAGCTTGGAAACCTTGTCTTTTGCGCTGAAGTTGCACTTGAGACGCTTCAGGATCGCATCGGCGTCGCCATAGAGTTTTTTCCAGTCGACCCGGTTGGGCCACTTCCTCGGCAGATAGCCCAGGAAGATGTTTTCGGCGACCGTCATCTCGGGAACCAGCGATAGTTCCTGGTGGATCAGCAGAATACCCTGGTGCTTGGCGTCCATCGGGTTTTCCATCTTGATCGGACGGCCTTCCAGGTAGATTTCTCCGGCATCGGCCTTGTGAATACCGGCCAGCACCTTCATCAACGTGGATTTGCCGGCGCCGTTTTCGCCAAGCAATGCGTGAACCTCGCCGCTATGCACGCCGAAACTGACGCCGTCCAGCGCGACCACCGATGGCGGAAAGGTCTTGGTAATGCCTTCAAGGGACAGAATCGGTGCCGTACCGGCCTCATGCACGCCATAGTTTTCGATGGAATCCAGATTATTCATACGTTCAACTCCTGCTCGGCATTGCGGTTCACTTGCCTGTCGATGAAGAGCACGGCGATCAGGATGGTGCCCATGATGACCAGGACGTAGAAAGAGGGCACCTGCAGCAGGTTCATGCCGTTGCGCAGAATACCGATGGCGATGACGCCACCCAGGGTGCCGACGATGCTGCCGGCGCCACCGGTCAGCTTGGTGCCGCCAAGCACGATGGCGGTAATGGCCCAGAGTTCGAAGTCCCGGCCAAGGTTCGGGGTGGCGGCGCCCATCTGGGTCGAGAGGGTCACGCCGGCCAGGGCGGCGAAAAAGCCGCCGATCATGAAGTTGATGACCATATGCGGGCCGACCCTAATGCCGGCATCGATGGCGGCCTGGCGGTTGCCGCCGACAGCATAGGTATTGCGACCGTGAACCGAGCGCGACAGGATCCAGTGCATCAGCGCGGCCAGGACCACGAACAGCAGTGCGAGGGTCGGGATGCCGGCGATACTGCTGGTGCCGAAATCGGCATAGGCGAAATCGGTCGCATAGAAGGATTGTTCTTCGGTATAGACGAACACCAGGCCACGTACGCCGATCATGGCTCCCAGGGTGACGATGAAGGCATCGACGCCGGTTTTCCAGACAACCAGGCCGTTGAGGGCACCCAGTACCACGCCGCTGAGCAGGCCGACGGTAACGGCCAGCGGGATGCCGATCGATGACTGCAGGTCGACCGCCAGACAGGCCGCCAGCGCCAGAACGGCGCCGACGGACAGGTCGATGTTGCCGTTAATCATGATGAAGGTCAGGCCGAGTGCGATCAGACCGATGGTCGATGTCTGCACCAGGATGTTCTTGAAGTTGCCTATATCGAGAAAATGCTCGGTGCTGAGACTGAATACGACGATACAGGCCGCCACGAACAGCCAGATGGGCTGTTCGATGACGAGGGATTTGGCTTTGTGGGCTAAAGTGGCCATATCAAAAGCTCCGCTGGATTCTTGTTATATCAGGAAAAGCTGGTGAAGATTTTTCCGCGGGTGGAAGCGATATCGAGCCAGACGGCCAGTATGATAACCGCCCAGGTCACCAGCCACTGAGCGTAGTAGGGGTATCCCAGCAGCAGCAGTCCGTTCTGGATGAAGCTGAGGATCAGGACGCCGATGATGGTACGGGTGATGCTGCCCGAGCCCCCGAGCAGACTGGTGCCGCCGAGGATGACGCCGGCCAGTACCAGCAGTTCGTACCCCTGGCCTACGTTGTTCTGCGAGCCCATCACGCGTGAACCCAGAATGATGGCGGCGCAGGCGGTGGTGAAGGCGGACAGCAGGTAGGTGCTGAACACCATGCGATTGCGCCGCAGGCCGGAGAAAACTGCAGCCGCCGGGTTGCCACCCACCGAAAAGACTTTGCGGCCATAGGTTGTGGCCTTCAGTACGAATTCGGCGATCAGCGCCAAACCGAGAAAGATTAGGACCGGGACCGCGATGCCCCAGAGATAGCCGCGACCGAAGAAGGCGAACCAGGTGCCTTCCTGATTCTGGATGTCGACGTTCTGGCCGCCGGTATAGATCAGGGTAATACCCTGAATCGCCGACAGCATGCCGAGGGTCACGATCAGCGAGTTGAGTTTCAGGTAGCCGATCAGATAACCGTTGATCGCGCCGATCAGCAGCGCGAAAACCAGCATCAGGCCGATCGCGCCGGTCGGTCCGATTTTGTCATGGAGGTCAACCACCAGGACCGTACAGAAAGACAGCAGCGAACCGACGGACAGGTCGAGATTGCCGCCGATGACGACGATGGTGACGCCGATTGCGATGGTGCCGATAATAGAGGCCTGACGTATCACGGTCATGAAATTGTCGGTGCTCAAAAACCGGTCGGAAAAAATCGAAAAAACGACCAGGAAAAGCACGAAGGCGACTAAAATGCCCTGTCGGGCCAGCAGTTGGGAATATTTTTTTGCCAGGCTTGCCTCACCGCCTGATTTTATTTCACTGATCGTATCACTCATTTTTTTATCCTCGTCATCTGTGGGCCAAGGAACCTGCCCTACGATCTCGTAGGGCAGGGGTTCAATAATGCTGTTTCAAGGCGGGCTCAGAAGACGGGCTTGTCGAACTCTGACATGTTGCTCTGGGTGATCTTCGGTGTATCGAAGTAGTTGAGTTTGGGTACTTCCTTGCCGTTGATCACGTCGATTGCGGTCTGCAGCGCGGCTTCGGCATCGTCGACGGGCGACTGGTAGACCGAGCCGTAGTACTCACCGCGCTCCATGGCTTCGTAACCGACGGCAAAGTTGGTTGCACCGATAAAGGCGATGTCGCCGGCACGTCCCGCCGCCTTGGCGGCGTTGAGCGCGCCCACCCCCATGTTGTCGTCACCTGCATAGACACCGTCGATCTTGTCGTACTTGGTCAGGAAGTTTTCCATGACGCGCTGTGCCTTTTCGCGGTTCCAGTCGCCGGGCTGGGTTTCCATGATCTCTACGCCCGGGCAGGCCTCGGCCAGGCGCTGTTCAAAGCCCTGCTGGCGCTGAATTGCGGTGGTGTAGCCCGGCTGGCCGGAAATCTGCACGATCTGGCCTTTGCCATCCAGCGCCTCGCACATCATTTCCGCCGAATATTCGCCCTGGGTGATGTTGTTGGGGCCGGAAAAGGCGGCGATGAACTCCTGACCGGCATCGGCGATGTTGGAGTTGGTGATGATCACCGGAATGCCGGCCTGGTGCGCCTGGCGCACCACCGGGACCACGGCCTGACCGTTGGTCGGCCAGATGATGATGGCATCGACCTGTTGCTGGATCAGGTCCTGCATCTGGGCAATCTGTCGGGCCACGTCGCCACCGGCGTCGAGCACCACGGTTTCCAGGCCGTCGGTTTTGGACGCGGCCTCCTTGAAAGCCTTTTCATAGGTTGTCTGATAGCTGTCGACGCCGACATTGTTCTGGGTGATGCCGATCTTCATGTCTGCAGCGGCGGGGCCGGCCATCAGAGCAGAACCCAGGATGGCGAAAGAGGTGGTCTTCAGTGCTTTTTTCATTTTACTGTTTCCTCAGGATTATTTTTATCAAGGCAGTGATAAGCCACTTAAGGCTGGAGCAATTCTCTTGAAGACTTTATATGCGTGTGCGCTTTCTTGTTGTTCTGTGCAAACGATTGCACCATATCTGACAGATGGTGTCAAGAGTAATGTTTGGCTACCGGGTAGCGTGAGTTATTGGTGTTTATAATAGAGTGGTAGTGTTGGTGTTTTTATGAAGCTGCGGATGGGCTGAGAGATAGGGGGTATTGGCCTCGGGAACCCTGAAACCCTCGCAAGGCGGCATTTTCCTGAAATTATATACGTGATACGGCAAAGCCGGTTGATATGCGAAAAACACCATACGTTATGATCTTGACCCCCGTAAAGGGTTGATCAAAATGGCGCGCAGGCTTTAAGGGCAGGTTTTTTCGTGGAGGGGTAAAAAGGGACCCCGGACAAGGAATAAATGCCGGGGTCCGATAGCCGAAGAAGGGCCGAGTGGGTGTTGCCAGAAAGCAATGTACGAACGTTGAAGCGGACTCTGTTGCGCGCGGCGGGTGCGGTTGCCGGGCGTGTCCAGAGTGCAGCAACCCTTCCGGGCGTGCCCGGAAGGGGGTATGGCGCTTACTGAACGACCATGCCGCCGTCGATCATCAGCAGCTGACCGGTCATGTAGTCGGACTCGTTGCTTGCCAGGAAGCTCGCGGTACCGACGACGTCTTCCGGATAGGAGTAGCGCTTGAGCAGAATCATGTTTTCGGCCAGCTTGTCCATCGACTCGCCCGCCTTGTCGAACTTGCCGATCTCGACCAGGTCCTTGTCGAGCTGTTCCCACAGCTCGGTGCGGACGACGCCGGGGCCGTAGCCGTTGACGGTGATGTTGTGCTCCGCCAGCGCCTTGGCGCCGCCATTGATCATCGCCAGAACGGCGTGCTTGCTGCAGCTGTAAGGCACAACATCATCGAACGCCTGGCGGGACAGAATGGAGCCGACATTGATGATCTTGTAGGGCTGATCCTGCTTGCCCTGCTTGATCATCTGCTTGGCGGCTTCCTGCATGCCGATCAGGCAACCCAGGGCATTGACGTTCATGATCTGATGCCAGTTCTCTTCGGTCACGTCGAGGAACATCAGCGGCTTGTTGATGCCGGCGTTGTTGAGCATCACGTTGATGCTGCCGAAGGCCTCGACGGTGGCATCGATTGCGGCCTTGACCTCTTCCCGCTTGGTGACGTCGACCTTGACGGCAATGGCTTCGCCTCCGTTGGCCTTGATGCGCTCGACCACCTCATTGCAGCCCTCGAGATTGACGTCGGCTACGCAAACCTTGGCGCCCTGGGCGGCATAGTGCTCGGCAACCGCTGCACCCATTCCGCGTGCAGCGCCGGTAATAACGACGTTTTTGCCCTTCAGTCTGGTGGTATCCATCGAGATTTCCTCACTAGTTTTATTGTTGCGGTCCGCGGTGAGCGAACGGGTTTTGGATAAGGATGTCAGTGATGGCCGGCGCCTTTTCGGGACGGTCTCATGCTGTTCTGCAATCGATTGCATCATGTTTTTGATTACCTTGTCAACCACCCCAAACCCTCTTTTTTCGATCGGGTTGTGCGCGGGACTTATTGGCAGGTTTCTTAGCAGGCTGTTGAAAATCTATCTGCGTTGCCGAATGCGTCGTTAAAAACAGGCTCAAAATACTCATTTAGTCCACTAAACTGCGCTTTTTCGCCTGTTTTTGCCTAGCCTCGGCTGCCTCGAAAACGTTTTTCAACACCCTGTTAGACGGTGCAGGCGCGTTGGCTCTGTCCATTGCAGCGGTGATGGCGGAACGCAGAACGAGCCGGCGGCTCTGTCACTGTACAAATTTTTCTCTTGGTGAGCGGGTTGACAAAGCATTCACCCCTGTGGTGCAATCGTTTGCATGCAAGACGGCCGGGTTGTTCCTCTTATCCGAGCGGGCAGCCTGGTTGCAACCAGGCCTTGTCGTTTGGCGATCACGGCTTTGCCCTGCCGGGCAATTCGATAGTGGCAGGGCTTTTTTATTCTCTGGCAGTGCAAACGATTGCTTTGCCGGCGCAACCCAGTACCCGATTACGAGGTGAAGCGATGGACATTATCAAGCCCACTGAGCCCCAAATTATTCTTCCCGACGATATTGATCCCCGCTGGGACTGGAGTCGCCCGATTCCGTCGCCGGGCCGCACTGCCGTCGATTTCGAGGAGCGTGTCGACTTCCGTCGCCTGCATCGCTACCGCACCGGCCGGGCCCGCCAGGCGCTGGCGAACTCCAGCCTGGGGGCGATCCTCTGTTTCGACAACAACAACATCCGCTACCTGACCAGCAGTGTTATCGGCGAGTGGTCGCGCGACAAGATCTGTCGCTACACCCTCTTTACCGGCAATTCCGAGCCCTATCTGTGGGATTTCGGTTCGGCTGCCGCGCATCATCGCCTGTTCGCGCCCTGGCTGGAGCAGGATCACTGCCATGCCGGCATGCTCGGCCTGCGCGGCTCGGTGAGCGAGAAGGCGGGTCTGTTCAAAAAGGCCGCCAAGCAGATCGCCGACCTGCTGCGCCACGAAGGTGTGGCGGATCTTCCGCTGGGTGTCGACGTCATCGAGCCGCCGATGTTCTTCGCCCTCCAGGCCGAAGGCCTGCACGTGGTTGACGCCCAGCAGGTGATGCTGGATGCGCGCGAAATCAAGAGTATGGACGAGATTATCCTGCTCAATCAGGCGGCCTCGATGGTCGATGGCGCCTATCACCTGATCGCTGAAAACCTCAAGCCCGGTGTGCGCGAGAACGACATGGTCGCACTGGCGAACAAGTTCCTCTACGAGCAGGGGTCGGATGACGTCGAAGCGATCAATGCCGTATCCGGCGAGCGTTGCAGCCCGCACCCGCACAACTTTACCGATCGCATGTACCGGCCGGGCGATCAGGCCTTCTTCGACATCATTCAGTCGTTCATGGGCTATCGCACCTGCTACTACCGCACGCTCAACGTCGGTCTGCAGACCCCGGGCCAGGTCGACGCCTACAAGCAGGCGCGCGAATGGATCGACAACGCCATCGCACTGGTCAAGCCCGGCGTTACCACTGACAAGATCGCCGCGGTCTGGCCGAAGGCGGAGGAGTTCGGTTTCGCCAGCGAAATGGAGGCCTTCGGTCTGCAGTTCGGTCATGGCCTCGGCATGGCGCTGCACGAGCGACCGATCATCAGCCGCCTGGTGTCCTTCGACCATCCGTTCGAACTCAAGGAAGGCATGGTGTTCGCGCTCGAAACCTACTGCCCGGCGATGGACGGCAGCGGCGCCGCCCGAATCGAAGAGGAGGTCGTGGTTACGGCCGACGGTTGCAAGGTGATCACGCTGTTCCCGGCACAGGAACTGTTCGTCGCCAACCGTTACTGAGGCGCGGGGCTTCGCGAGTCGCGATGAATCCGGGGCGACATGGATGTTGCCCGCTTAACGGACACCGGCGCGGCTCGGTGCTGCCTTCTTTCGAGTGATATTAACGGGTGTAAAAAATGACCAATGATGTTCTGAATACTGTTCCCCTCGAACTCTATATCGACGGCCAGTGGCTGCCGGCGTCCGATGGCGGGACCTTCACCGTTTACAATCCGGCCAACGAAGAGGCGCTGGCCTCGGTCGCGTCGGCGACGGAAGCCGATGCGCTCAAGGCGGTGGACGCGGCCTATCGTGCCGGTGAAACCTGGAGCGCCCGTGCCCCCCGCGAGCGGGCCGAAATTCTGCGCAAGGCGTTCGAGCTGATGACCGAGCGCAAGGAAGAGATCGCTGCGCTGATCTCCCTCGAAGAGGGCAAGACGCGGGCGGAGGCTCTTGGTGAAGTGGCCTACGCGGCCGAATTCTTTCGCTGGTACGCCGAGGAAGCCGTGCGCGACCAGGGCATGCTGGCGCGCTCGCCGGCCGGGGCCAACAATATCCTGGTGCAGCACCAGCCGGTTGGCGTCTGCCTGCTGATCACGCCCTGGAACTTCCCGGCCGCCATGGGTACGCGCAAGATCGCGCCGGCCCTTGCCGCCGGCTGCACCACCATTCTCAAGCCGGCGTCGGAAACGCCGCTGACGGCGCTGCTGCTGGCGGGGCTTCTCGAGGAGGCCGGTGTGCCGGCCGGGGTGGTCAACGTGATCCCATCCAGGCGCTCGTCGGTCATGTCCAACACCATTCTCGGTGATGAGCGGGTGCGCAAGGTCTCCTTTACCGGCTCGACCGAGGTCGGGCGCCTGCTGCTGGCCAAGGCCGGCGAGCGGGTCGTCAACTGCTCGATGGAGCTCGGGGGCAACGCGCCTTTCGTCGTGCTCGACGATGCCGACATGGACGTGGCGATCGAGAGCGCCATGGTGGCCAAGATGCGCAATGCCGGCGAGTCCTGCATCGGCGCCAACCGCTTTTACGTACACAGCTCGATCATCGACGAGTTTTCCCGTCGTCTGGCCGAAGAGATGGGCCGGTTGAAAGTCGGTCACGGTCTCGAGCAGGGCGTCGATGTCGGCCCCCTGGTCAATGCCTCGACCCGTGACAAGGTGGCGGAGCTGGTGGATCAGGCCGTGGCTCAGGGGGCAAAAGTGCTGACCGGGGGCGAGGCGCCCGAAGGCGCAGGCTTCTTCTACAAGCCCACGGTGCTGACCAATATTCCGGATAGCGCAGATATCAGTCGCACCGAGATCTTCGGTCCGGTGGCGGCTATCTACCCGTTCGAGACGATCGACGAGGTGGTAGACAAAGCCAACGATACCGAGTTCGGGCTTGCCGCCTACGTTATCGGCCGCGATGTCGGACGCGCGCTGTCGGTGGCCTCGCGTATCGACGCCGGCATCCTCGGCGTTAACCGTGGTTTCGTCTCCGACCCGGCAGCCCCCTTTGGCGGTTTCAAGCAGAGCGGTATCGGCCGCGAAGGCTCCCAGGACGGCCTGCACGAGTTCATCGAGAAGAAGTACATCGCCGTCGACTGGTAAGGCACGTTTCCGGCTGGCGGGCCTGTCCCAATCCCTGGTCCCGTATTTCTCTGGTGCGGACCTTCCAGGGCCTGCCAGCTTTTTTATTTCAAGTACAGGATGCTCTCGCAACCGTGACGCAATGGTTCCGCGTTTCGCGAGCATCTTGAACAAGCAGGAGTTACCAAATGCCTAAGGCGAAGAAGATCTCATTGGCGGCGGACTGGCTGGAAATCCAGGCCACCTCTTCGGACTGGGATGCGGCCGGTAAAAACGGCTGCCTCAAGATGCTCAGCCATATGCATCTGATCCGGTCCTTCGAGGAAGCACTGCTCGGACTGGAAAAACACGGCCTGGTACATGGCCCGCTGCACGTCAGTGTCGGCCAGGAGGGCGCCATCGTTGGTGCGCTGTCCGTCATGCGCGACTCGGATCTGGTCAACGGTTCTCACCGCGGCCATCACCTCTTCCTCGCCAAGGCGCTGAACTACCTGCACGATCCGCACCTGAATCCGGCATCGCAGCCGTTTTCCGATGAGGTGCGCGAGATGCTGTATCGCACCATGGCCGAAATCATGGGTCTCAGCCCCGGCTACTGCAACGGCCGCGGCGGCTCGATGCACCTGCGCTGGGAAGAAGCCGGCGTACTCGGCACCAACGCCATCGTCGGCGGTGCCGTGCCGATTGCCGCCGGTGCTGCCTGGTCGAAGAAACGCGACGGCGACCAGGATATGGTGCTGACGTCGTTCGGCGATGGTTCCTGCCATATCGGCAATGTGCTCGAAACCCTCAACCTGTCGGCACTGTACGACCTGCCGCTGTGTTTCTACATCGAGAACAACGGCTATGCCGTTTCCACCACGGTGCAGGAACAGGCCCGCGAAACCCGGATGTCCGCCCGCGGGCTCGGCTTCGGCATTCCGTCGTTCCGTGTCGATGGCATGGACCCGATGAGCGTCAGGGCGGCGATGATGCAGGTCGAGGAGCTGCTGCGCGAAGGACGCGGTCCGGCGATGCTCGAGGTTGACGTCTATCGCTACTACCATCACAGCGGTGGCATCAAGGGCAGCGCCTTCGGTTATCGCGACAAGGCCGAGGAAGAGGAACGCCGCAAGCATGACCCGATCGAGCGTATGGAAGCGGGTATGCTCCAGCGTCGCTGGATTACCGAAGAAGAGCTGGCCTATCTGCGCGACAACGCCGCCAAGTCGGTCGAGTCCGCGGTCGAGCGACTGACCCAGAAGGAGGGCAGCCGCCGTACCATCAAGGCCGAGCTCTGGCCGGATCCGAAATCCTGCGACGAGGATCTGCGCGGCGACCTGGCGGAGCTGGACGGCACCGACTACGTCGAGGAAGTCAGCTACAGCGGAAATCTCGATCAGGTCAAGTTCATCGAGACCATCGCCAAGACCATGGTGCGACGCTTCGAGGAAGACGACCGCTACTACGTGCTCGGCGAGGACGTACACAAGCTCAAGGGCGGCACCAATGGCGCCACCAA
Organism: Marinobacterium nitratireducens; assembly: GCF_014645375.1. Classification (GTDB taxonomy): domain Bacteria; phylum Pseudomonadota; class Gammaproteobacteria; order Pseudomonadales; family Balneatricaceae; genus Marinobacterium_A; species Marinobacterium_A nitratireducens. Next base: position 127,890 of record NZ_BMLT01000010.1, on the reverse strand, counting down.
AGGCATCCCTGAACGCTGGCCGGACCGCTGCGTGCCGACGCCGATCGCCGAGCACGGTTTCGTCGGCATGGCCGGCGGTACTGCGATGGTTGGCAAGTACCGCCCGATCGTCGAACTGATGTATCCGGATTTCGCGCTGGTGGCGGCGGATCAGCTGTTCAACCAGATCGCCAAGGCACGACACATGTTCGGCGGCAAGGTGCGGGTTCCGCTGGTGCTGCGCACCAAGGTCGCCATCGGTACCGGCTACGGCTCGCAGCACTCGATGGATCCGGCCGGTCTGTTCTCGATGTGGCCGGGCTGGCGCATCGTCGCGCCGTCCACGCCTTTCGACTATGTCGGTCTGATGAACAGCGCCCTCAAGTGCGAGGACCCGGTGCTGGTGATCGAGAGCGTCGATCTCTACGGTACCAGCGGCACGGGCCCGGTCGAAGACTTCGACTACTTCATCGAGCTTGGCAAGGCCAAGGTCGTTCGCAGCGGCCGCAAGTTCACGGTGCTCACCTATCTCAATATGGTCAGCAAGGCGGCCGAGGTCTGCGAGAAGCTCGGCATCGATGCCGAAATCATCGACCTGCGCTCGCTGGATCGCGCCGGTATCGACTGGGATACCCTCGGCGAGAGTATCCGCAAGACCAACCATGTGGTGGTGCTGGAGCAGGGCAGCCTGACCAACTCCTACGGCGGCATGCTGGCCGACGAAATCCAGAAGCGCTATTTCGACTACCTGGATCATCCGGTGCGCCGCATCTACGGCGGCGAATCTTCGCCGAGCGTGTCCAAGGTGCTGGAGCGTGCGGCCTACGTCGGCGAGGAGGAAATCACCGCCGGCTTCCAGGCAGCCCTGGCAGACATGGGCGCAGCGCTGAAAAAGGCCAGCGTCTGACCCCGGTGGCGGCCGGGGTCGATGGACCCCGGCCTGCCCAAGCTTCCATTCCGGGACCGGAGCCGCAGGCTGCGGATCCCACCAGACTCAGATTGCCGGAGGCATTATGACGAGCAACGAATCGGGCCTGCCGGGTTTGCGCGGCACCGACCATATCGGCTTTACCGTGCCGAACCTCGACGAGGCGGTGGCCTTTTTTGTCGACGTTATCGGCTGTGAAGCCTTCTATGAGCTGGGCCCCTTCGACAGCGGCGAGTGGTTGTCGCAGCAACTGGGCGTTCATCCGCAGGCGGTCATGAAAAAGCTGAAATTCCTGCGTTGCAAGAACGGCTCGAACTTCGAGCTGTTCGAATACCAGGCACCGGACCAGAACCCTGAACAGCCGAAGAACAGCGATATCGGCGGCCATCACCTGGCGTTCTACGTCGACGATTTCGATGCGGCGCTGGAATACCTGAAGGCCAAAGGCGTGGAAATCATGGGCGAGCCGGTGGTGCGGACATCCGGTCCCAGCGGCGGCCAGACCTGGGTGTATTTCAAGACACCCTGGGGCATGCAGCTCGAGCTGCTCAGCTACCCGAACGGCAAAGAGTACGAGAAAGACTATCAGCACAAGCTCTGGCACCCGGCGCATCCCGCCGAATAAAGGGTATTCAAGCCTGACGCTCGTGGCCCCGAACAGACTTAAGGAGACAGACAAGTGCCCGTAATAATTACACTCCCCCCCGTCACCCCCGATTTCGATGCCGGTACCATCGGCGCCTGGACCAAGCAGGTCGGTGACCGCGTCGAAAAGGGCGATGTCATCGCCGAGATCGAAACCGACAAGGCGCTGGTCGAAGTCGAGGCCGAAGAGAGCGGCGTGCTGGGCCGGATTCTGGTCGAAGCCGGCCAGAGCGATGTGCCGGTGCACTCGACCATCGGCGTGCTGTTGAAAGAGGGTGAAACCGAGGCCGATATCGACAGCTTCCTCAACGGTGCCGATACGGCTGTGGCCGGTGAGTCCGCGCCGGCAGAAGCGGAAGCCAAGACCGAGACCGCCGCTGCGCCGGCTGCCGCGGCGGCCAGCGAGCCGGCGGGCGAAACCCGCATCTTCGCCAGTCCGCTGGCCCGGCGGATCGCCGGTCAGAACGATGTTCCACTCTCGGCGCTGACAGGCCGCGGGCCCAATGGCCGTATCCTCAAGGCGGACGTCAACGACTTCATCGATACCCGCGGCGCCGCGCCCGAAGCGCCCGCGCAGGCGGCATCGGCGCAGGTGGTGCCGTTGCAGCAGAAGCAGGCCCCGGTCAGCCATGGCGATCACGACGCCATCGCCCACAGCAGCATGCGCAAGGTCATCGCCTCGCGGCTGGTGGAATCGAAGCAGACGATCCCCCATTTCTACCTCAGCGTCGACTGCGAAATCGATGCCCTGCTGGCGCTGCGCGCCAGCCTCAATGCCGAGTCGCCGGAAGGCGATGGGCGCTACAAGCTGACGGTCAACGACTTCGTCATCAAGGCGGCGGCGCTGGCGCTGCGCGATGTGCCGGAAGTCAACGCCAGCTGGACCGACACCGAAGTCCTGCGCTACCGGGATGTCGATATCTCGGTGGCGGTCTCGACCGACGACGGCCTCATCACCCCGATCGTCCGCAAGGCCGATACCAAGGGGCTGGCGACGCTGTCGAACCAGGTCAAGGAGCTGGCCGGCCGTGCCCGGGAAGGGCGTCTGAAACCCGACGAGTACAAGGGCGGCGGCTTCTCGATCTCCAACCTCGGCATGTACGGCATCAACTCCTTCAGCGCCATCATCAACCCGCCGCAGTCCTGCATTCTGGCCGTTGGCGCGGGCGAGAAGAAGCCGGTCGTGCGTGGCGACGAGCTGGCGGTGGCGACGCTGGTCAACTGCACCCTCTCTGTCGACCACCGCGTCGTCGATGGCGCCGTGGGCGCGCGCTTCCTGCAGGCGTTCAAGCACTACATGGAGCATCCGACCCATCTGATGCTGCGCGGTGGTTGAGTGGATATCACAACGCTTGAATCGACATTCCGAACAGGGGGTAGCAAGGCAATATGAACACTTACGATTTGATCGTCGTCGGCGGTGGACCCGGCGGCTACGTCGCCGCCATCCGGGCGTCCCAGCTGGGCATGAAAACGGCGCTGGTGGAGCGCGAGCATCTGGGCGGCATCTGCCTGAACTGGGGCTGCATACCCACCAAGGCGCTGCTGCGCTCGGCCGAGATCATCGACCAGATCCGCCACGCCGATAACTACGGGGTGTCGGTGAGCGGCCTGGAGTTCGACCTGAAGAAGATCGTCAGCCGGTCCCGCGGCGTCGCCGGCACCCTCAACAAGGGGGTCGCCCATCTGCTGAAGAAGAACAAGGTCACCGTCTACAACGGTCATGCGCAGCTCAAGGGTGGCGGCAAACTCGAAGTCGACAGCGACAAGGGCAAGGTGGAGCTGGCCTCCAACAGCATCGTGCTGGCGACCGGCGCCCGGGCGCGCAGCCTGCCGGGCATCGAACCCGACGGCAAGCTGGTCTGGACCTACAAGGAGGCCATGACCCCGGAATCGTTGCCCAAATCGCTGCTGGTGATGGGCGCCGGCGCCATCGGCATCGAGTTCGCGAGCTTCTACAACAGCCTTGGCGTCGAGGTCACCGTGGTCGAGGCACTGGATCAGGTGCTTCCGGTCGAGGACGCCGAGATCGCGGCGCTGGCCGACAAGGCATTTCGCCAGAAGGGTATCCGGATCCTGACCGGCGCCCGGGTGACCGAGCTGCGCAAGGGCGCGAATTCGGTGGTCGCCGTGGTCGAGAGCGCCGGCGGGCGCGAGGAGATCGAGGTCGAGCGGCTGATCTCCGCGGTCGGGGTGGTCGGCAATACCGAAAACATCGGCCTGGAAAACACCGCCGCCGAAGTCGAGCGCAGCTTTGTCCTGACCGACGAGTGGTCGCAGACCGCAGAACCCGGCCTCTACGCCATCGGTGATGTGGCCGGCGCCCCCTGCCTTGCGCACAAGGCCAGCCACGAGGGCATTATCTGCGTCGAAAAAATAGCCGGCACCGAGGGACTGACGCCGCTGGACAAGGGCGCCGTGCCGGGCTGCACCTACAGCAGCCCGCAGGTGGCCAGTGTCGGCCTGACCGAAGCCAGGGCCCAGGAGCAGGGATACAAAGTGCGGGTCGGGCGCTTCCCGTTCAAGGCCAACGGCAAGGCCATCGCGCTGGGCGAATCCGAAGGTCTGGTGAAAACCGTTTTCGACGACAAGACCGGCGAGCTGCTCGGTGCCCACATGATCGGTCCGGAAGTCACCGAGATGATCCAGGGCTACGTCGTGGCGCGTCAGCTCGAGACCACCGAGCATGAGTTGATGCACACCATCTTCGCCCACCCGACCCTGTCGGAAAGCATGCACGAGGCGACGCTCGACGCCTACGGCAAGGCATTGCATATCTGATAACGCGGATTCACCGGGGGCTGGCTTCAGCCCCCGGTTTCCCTGAACGTTACCGATGAGCTTCAGTTTCCCCATGTCACAACGAAAATATCCCGAAGCGCTGGTACGCGAGGTGCTGACAAAGCGCAACCTGGGTTACAGCCTGCCCGAACTGGTTCGGCAGTACGGCTTTTGCGAGCAGACGTTTTTCCGCTGGCAGGCACGGTACGATACCCTCGAGCGCGAGTTGCGGGCCAGCTGCGGCGGCTCTTTGCGCCCTCACCCCGAGTCGGGTTGAGGGCGCAGCCCGCTACCGCGCAAGAATGCTCAGGAGGGAGCTCGAGTGATACTGGATCCGTTTTTCCTGCTATGCGCCATACCGGCGGTATTGATCTTTGGCATTGCCAAGGGTGGTTTCGGCGGGTCCATCGGCATTGTCAGTGTGCCGCTCATGGCGTTTGCCGTGAGCCCCTTGCAGGCGGCGGCCATTTTGCTGCCGATTCTCTGTGTCATGGATATTCTGGCGATAAGGAAATTCTGGCGGCGCTGGGATGCCGACAACCTGCGCATCATGCTGCCGGCGGCCATTCTCGGAGTGGTGATCGGGACCTTTACCTTCAAATACCTTTCCGAAGCCCATGTGCGGCTGCTCATAGGGCTGCTGGCGCTGGGTTTTGCACTCAACTATTACCGCAAGCGAGAGCTGCAGGAGGGGCGGCGTCCCGGCGCGGTGGCGGGTACTTTCTGGTCGATGCTGGCGGGTTTCACCAGTTTCGGTATCCATGCCGGCAGCCCCCCGGTCAGCGTTTATCTGATACCGCAGAAACTGCATCCGAGCATCTTCGTCGGCACCTGCGCCGTCCTGTTCGGCGTTACCAACTACGTCAAGCTGGTGCCGTACTTCTGGCTGGGCCAGTTCAGTGCGGACAATCTGCTGACGTCGCTGATGCTGCTGCCGCTGGCACCCCTGGGTATCTGGCTGGGTTACCGCCTGCACAAGAAGTTTTCGGCGAAGCAGTTCTATGGCTTTTTCAACTTTTTCCTCATGATCGCCGGCATCAAGCTGATCTACGACGGGTTGCTGACACTCTGACACCGGGAGGGCAGGCGCAAGGGTTGACATAATGCAAACGTTTGCATAAAGTGGGTTCGTGCTCGACAATTACGGCGGTCCCGAAGGATCCGCCCTGAAGCTCGCTATCTGCAATGAGGATGAACCCGATGCCCACCTACGTTTACGAAACCATTCCGGCCGACAGCGCTACTGCTCCGCGCCGTTTCGAAGTTATCCAGAAAATGTCGGATGAGCCGCTGAAGGTGGATCCCGAGTCGGGTTTGCCGGTGAAGCGCCTGATCAGCGGCGGGGTGGGGATCAAGCTCAAGGGCTTGAAGCGCAGCACCCAGGTGAACAAGCTGAGCCCGGCTGCCACCGCCTGCGGTTGCGCCACCGGTTGCGGCCATCGCCATTGAGGCAGGGCTGCGAGGTGCAAGTGCCCGACGCCGGTGCCTTTACACTGGCGCGGACGCTGCCGCCTTGTCTTTGCCGATTGCCGGCCCAGCCTGTATTCTTGCCGGGAGCGGTTTGACGAAGGGGGCCTCCCCGATACAAGCCTGACGCTCGGGCCCGATGGAATACCCGCTTCGCCTGGCATTCCGGTCGTAGGCCGTCATTGAGTTGTTTTTCCGTGGTCAGGGTTTATGAGCGCTAAAAAGGTTACATTGCGGGATATCGCAGAACATCTGGGAGTGAATACCTCTACGGTTTCGCGCGCGCTGAACCCCAAGACCAGCAAAATGCTCACGGCAGAGCAGGTGCGCCGGGTACAGGAGGCCGCCGATGCCCTGGGCTATGTGCAGAATACCATGGCCTATGCCCTGAAGAAGGGCCGTTCGATGACCATCGGGGTGATCATACCCGACCTGATGAACCCGGTGTTCCCGCCGATCCTGAAAGGGATCATGAATTACCTCAATCGCGAAGCCTATACCTCCATCATCGCCTATAGCGAAAACGATATGGAGCTGGCGCTGACCGAAATCAAGCGCATGAAGGGCCGCCAGGTCGACGGCTTTATTCTTGCAGGGGCATTCAGGGACGACTTCTCGGTCGATTACTGCGTCGACAACAATATTCCGGCGATTACCGTCGGCCGCTCCGTGGACAAGGACGTGGTCGACAAGATCGTGATCGATAACGAGTCGGGGATGCAGCAGATGGTGGAACACCTGCTCGAACTCGGCCACCGCCGGATCGCGCTGATTGCCGCGCCACAGAATATTTCCGACGGCTACGAACGTTACCGGGCCTATCTCGAGCAACTGGAAAGTCACGGAATCGAGGTCGACGAAAGCCTGATCGTGCAGGCCGAGGCGTTCAGTCAGGATGCCGGCCGCAAGGCCACCGGCGAGCTTCTTTCCCGTAACGTTCCTTTCAGCGCGGTGATCGCCGCCAACGACCTGGTCGCGCTCGGTTGCATCGAAGAGCTGGAGCGAAACGGGGTGCACTGCCCCGATGATGTCTCGGTCATCGGCTTCAACAATATGCCCTATCTGGATCAGTTCAGGGTGCCGCTGACGACCATCGAGATACCGAGACTGCGGATGGGCGAGAAAGCGGCCAGGGTCATACTCGAACGTCTGAAGAAGCCTGAGATGCCGCTGCAGCATATAGTGCTGGAGCCGCGGCTGCTGGTCCGCAGTTCGACTGCGCGCTGCAGGGACGCCTGATCCCGCTTCTCCCGAATCCACGGATGCCCCGTGGGAGCCGCGCCTCGCGGCGAAGCTTTTTGGCCTCGCTCGATAGGTTTATTCGCGGTGAGGGCGCGGCTTACGGGAACAGCTGAACTCCGCACACCCCGGAGCGGCGTACCCATACTCAAGGGCACTTCCTCGCCGCGAATGGCCCGTCGCGAACCCTGTGGGCATCGGGACCACCCGTTCCCGGGCAGGTCGCCGTTCCCGTGCCAGCCACCTCAGCCCTGCTTATCCCGATAAGGCCCTTTGCCCGACAAGCTCCTTTCTGAATCGGCGTTGCCGCTCGCAGACCCCCCTGTATCTGCCGTCTTCTGTCCTACAATGCTGCATGTGGTTGTATCGCTGCGGCGGCGGTCATGCCGCGCTGTCCGTCTGTGACAGCAAGTCGTGGCCTTTTTTGTCAATCGATAGTCTCCTTTTGTTATTGTTCTGGGGTGTTGGACAAGGGAGACTAAGACTCATCGAATCCAAGGCTAGAGAGCATTTCAGCATGTCTTGGGTTGAAGGCAGGCCCTCGGGCCAGGTGGCTGTCCTCTTTGGTTCTTATATTGATAACCTGGGGGACGCCGGATTCTCTTTTCGATGCCGGTCGCTGTCCGCTTGAAGGATGTCGAACGGCTGCTAACAAGAAAAGGCAGAACAGCATGAAAGTACTGGTAACGGTCAAGCGTGTGCTCGACTACAACGTCAAGGTACGCGTCAAGGCGGATCAGACCGACGTGGATCTGACCAACGTCAAAATGGCGCTGAACCCCTTCTGCGAAATCGCCGTCGAGGAAGCCGTGCGTCTGAAGGAAGCGGGCATCGCCTCCGAAGTCGTGGTCGTCTCCATCGGCCCGAAAGCGGTTCAGGAGCAGATCCGCACCGCGCTGGCGCTGGGCGCCGACCGCGGCATCCAGATCGAAACCGACGAAATGCCGGAATCCCTGTCCGTCGCCAAGCTGCTGGCCAAGGTCGTTGCAGAAGAGCAGCCGGGCCTGGTCATCCTGGGCAAGCAGGCGATCGACTCCGACAACAACCAGTCCGGCCAGATGCTGGCGGCGCTGACCGGCATGGGTCAGGGCACCTTCGCCTCCGAAGTCAAGGTCGAGGGCGAAGAAGTGCTGGTCACCCGTGAAGTCGACGGCGGCCTGCAGACCGTTGGCCTGAAACTGCCGGCGATCGTGACCACCGACCTGCGTCTGAACGAGCCGCGCTACGCGTCGCTGCCGAACATCATGAAGGCGAAGAAGAAGCCGCTGGACGTCAAGACCCCGGCGGACCTGGGTGTCGAGCTGCGTGCTCACACCGAGCTGCTGAAAGTCGAGCCGCCGGCCGAGCGCGCGGGCGGTATCAAGGTGGCTTCGGTCGAGGAGCTGGTCGAGAAACTGAAAAACGAAGCGAAGGTGATCTGAGATGGCTATCCTGATTGTTGCAGAACACGATAACGCCACTCTGAAAGGCGCTACCCTCCACGCCGTGTCCGCAGCCGCTCAGATCGGTGGCGATATCGCTGTACTGGTCGCGGGCGAAGGCTGCCAGGCTGCCGCCGATGCCGCCGCCAAGGTTGCCGGTGTATCCAAGGTGCTGCTGGCGGACAACGCCGCTTACGGTCACCAGCTGGCCGAAAACGTTTCGCTGCTGGTTGCAGAGCTCGGCAAGGACTACAGCCACATCCTGGCGCCGGCCACCACCACCGGCAAGAACCTGCTGCCGCGCGTCGCCGCGCTGCTGGATGTGGGCCAGATCTCCGAGATCGTCGCCGTCGAGAGCGCCGACACCTTCAAGCGCCCGATCTACGCCGGCAACGCCATCGCGACCGTGAAGTCGCTGGATGCGATCAAGGTCATCACCGTGCGCGGTACCGCTTTCGACGCCGCCGCTGCTGAAGGTGGTTCGGCTGCCGTCGAGGCCGTGGCTTCGGCTCACGACGCGGCCCAGTCCCGCTTCGTCGGCGAGGAAGTCGCCGTATCCGAGCGTCCGGAACTGACCGCTGCACGCGTCGTCATCTCCGGTGGTCGCGGCATGGGCAACGGCGAGAACTTCGCGCTGATCGAGAAGGTCGCCGACAAGCTGGGTGCTGCCGTCGGTGCGTCCCGTGCCGCCGTCGACGCCGGCTTCGTACCGAACGACATGCAGGTCGGTCAGACCGGCAAGATCGTCGCCCCCGAGCTGTACATCGCCGTCGGTATTTCCGGTGCCATCCAGCACCTGGCCGGCATGAAGGACTCCAAGGTGATCGTCGCGATCAACAAGGACGAAGAAGCGCCGATCTTCCAGGTGGCCGATTACGGCCTGGTGGCAGACCTCTTCGAGGCTGTCCCGGAGCTGGAAAGCAAGCTGTAAGGTCGTTGTAGGATGGGTGAAGTCGCAACGGTACGGACTTGCCGATTGGCAGCGGTCTTGCTGCGGCGAAACCCATCGACGAACCGAAGCCTTTGAGTAGTAAGTAGGATGGGTGGAACGGCGCCCGGGTGAGGGCTGTCCGATACTGCCAATGTTTGAGCGCCGTGCAACCCATCTTGGGGCGCCGGTGGCTCAACGGTTCCCGAGTCATCGATGGGTTTCGCGCGCATAGCCTGCGGCCCGATGACGGCAGGTGCCATTGCGGCTCCACCCATCCTGCAGTTACTTACAGAATTACATTCGTCCGGCAGGGCCCGCCAGGGGCCTGCCGGACGCTACAAGAAAAACGAGGTTAAGTCCCATGAGCGAAGCCGTTCGCGAATCAATGGAGTTCGATGTCGTTATCGTCGGTGCCGGCCCCGCCGGTCTGTCGGCCGCCTGCCGCCTGATGCAGCAGGCCCAGGCCGCGGAACAGGAACTGACGGTCTGCGTCGTCGAGAAAGGCTCCGAAGTCGGCGCCCATATCCTGTCCGGCGCCGTCATTGAGCCGCGGGCGCTGAACGAACTCTTCCCGGACTGGGCCGAGCAGGGTGCGCCGCTGAAGACCGCGGTGACCGAGGATCAGATCTATCTGCTCAAGGACGCCCAGAACGCGCGCCAGATTCCCAACGGCCTGGCGCCGAAGACGATGCACAACGAAGGCAACTACGTTGCCAGCCTCGGCAACCTCTGCCGCTGGCTCGGCGAGCGCGCCGAAGAGTTGGGCGTCGAGGTCTTTCCGGGCTTTGCCGCGGCCGAAGTGCTCTACAACGACGACGGCTCCGTGAAGGGTATCGCCACCGGCGACATGGGGATCACCGAAAAGGGCGAACAGGGCCCGAACTACATGCCGGGCATGGAACTGCATGCCAAGTACACCCTGTTCACCGAAGGCTGCCGCGGCCATCTGGGCAAGCAGCTGATCGAAAAATTCGCGCTGGACAAGGATTCCGATCCGCAGCATTACGGTATCGGCATCAAGGAACTCTGGGATATCGACCCGGCCAAGCACAAGCCGGGCCTGGTGCTGCACGGCGCCGGCTGGCCGCTTGAGAAGGGCACCAACGGTGGCTTCTTCCTGTACCACGCCGAAGACAACCAGGTGGTGGTGGGTCTGATCATCGACCTCAACTATTCGAACCCCTGGCTGAGCCCGTTCGACGAGTTCCAGCGCATGAAGCACCACCCGCTGATCAAGCAGTATCTTGAAGGCGGCAAGCGTGTTTCCTACGGCGCCCGCGCCATCGCCAAGGGCGGTTTCAACTCGCTGCCGAAGATGACCATGCCCGGCGCACTGCTGCTCGGCTGTGATGCCGGCACCCTGAACTTCTCCAAGATCAAGGGCACCCACACCGCGATGAAGTCCGGCATGATCGCCGCCGAGACGGTGTTCGAATCCCTGGCCGCAGGGGACGAGGGCGGCAAGGACCTGAATGCCTTCACCGAGAAGTTCAAGGACTCCTGGCTCTACGACGATCTGTTCCGCAGCCGCAACTTCGGCCCGGCGATGCACAAGTTCGGCACTGTCCTGGGCGGCGCCTTCAACTTCGTCGACCAGAATCTCTTCGGCGGCAAGATCCCGGTGACGCTGCACGACACCCGCAAGGACTACGCCGAGCTCAAGCCCGCGTCCGAGTGCAAGCAGATCGAGTATCCGAAGCCGGACGGCAAGCTGAGCTTCGACAAGCTGTCCTCTGTGTTCCTGTCGAACACCAACCACGAAGAGGATCAGCCGAGCCACCTGCAGCTCAAGGACGCCAGCATTCCGCTGTCGGTCAACCTGCCGAAGTGGGCGGAACCGGCGCAGCGCTACTGCCCGGCCGGCGTTTACGAGGTGGTCGAGGACGAGCAGGGCAAGCGTTTCCAGATCAACGCCCAGAACTGCGTCCACTGCAAGACCTGCGACATTAAAGACCCGTCGCAGAACATCACCTGGGTCGTGCCTGAAGGCGGCGGCGGTCCGAACTACCCGAACATGTAACGTTGTTGTTCTTTGCTCCAAGCAGTAAGCCCTTTGCCCCGCATTTGCGGGGCTTTTTACGTTATGGGCTTAGATTTGTCCGTCACGCTTTAGCGGGAAGTCATCCGTAGGGCGCCCTGAGCGCAGCAACCGCCATGGATGGGGATGGCGGGAAGCCTGGCATTGCAGGAGCAAATGTCAGCGAAGCGCGCCGACTATCGCTCGCATAAAGCACTGCAAACACTGTCCTCTCGAAAAGCCAGCAACGCGTAGCGATGCCGCTAAAGCGCGATGAACCTTTTTATTAAGTGTGCCTTCGACGGAAAGGAGCGCGATGGGTGCTGTTTTAATGAAACATTAAAGATATACGGCAATTTCGGAATAATCAGAATTTATAGAATAGCGGTGGAACGATATTATCGGACAGCTGCCATCGCTTTAATCTGACAGCGAAAGTTGTCTCAATTCAAAGACAGTTAGTGGTAGCGAACCGGCGAAAAATAGCCCATCCTTAGATCCAAGGGACTGAAGGCTGCCGGATACCGCCGGCAGCCCGGCGCACCTATGCACATGCTCGTTTTCAGCGGAGGAGAATGGCTGTGATATCTCGAATATCTCTCCTTTTAATGCGTTGGGTCCCTTCATTCGGAATCGGGTAACGGGGAAGATCTGGTCAGATTTTGCTGCAATTCAGCAGGCGGAGATGGCCTGGTTCTCCGCGTTAACAGCGGCTTTCCGTCAAACCGGACGGAAGGGCGGTAGCGTGTCTGATAGGCTCATCATCGGGAACTGATGGGTGCTGCTTGCCGTTGAACAGGATGAAGAATTTGATTCAGTATATGTAGGTCTCCATCGTGTGCCGGCTATGGCGTTGAACACGCATGTAGTCTGCGGCTGATTGGAGAAACGGATGCTTCGCCATCTTCAACAGCTCGTCCATGAAATGTTTGGAAGAAGCTATACGTATAGCTTTTGGTCCGGGGGACGAGGTGAAATGCCTTTTTAACATTGCGTTCGAGTCATAGGTTATGCGGTTTAATATGGAAATCAATATGTTAGGATTTTGGCTCTGTTTCGTGATGAAGTTCAAAAGGTATACCTTCTAATAATTATTATAAGGCCGAAGGCCTCATTAACAGACTGTTATGTGTAAGAAAATTCCGCGATGATGCCTGAAAAAGACTGGCTTGATATATCTACGGCCTTGATCACCCCCGTTATTGCGATACTGGGCATAGGTCTCGGAATTTTGCAATGGAAGATCAATCAAGCTCGGCTACAGCACGAACTGTTCGATCGTCGTTACGAAATATTCATGACGACGAGCGAATATCTATTTTCTGTCGTTTATAGATCTAAGGCTGAAATGGAAGATCGTGTTCACTTTCTCAAGAAAACAAGGGGTGCATTCGCGGTGTTCAGCCCTTCGATCGTTTCATTTATCGAACAAGTTCATAAACAGTCCGTCGCGCTCGATACGAGTATTGAGAGTGGAAATGACGAAGCAAAACAAGAGATTGTCATGTGGTTTGGTAAGCAACTTAAAGACGTTGATGAAATATTCAAGGACGAGCTAAGAATCAATGGTTGAAATTGCACATAACAAGCGCAGGCAGCAGGACGCTCGCAAGCTCACGCCTCTGCTGCGGGCGTTATGAGTGCTTAACAGGGTTCTAAATATTATTCATAGCTGCACTTCTTGCTCGCTTGCTGAAGTATGGTTCGAAGAAGATGGCACTGATGTCTATCTAAACCTGAATCGGGTAGCGACGGAGGAAGATCTTGAGCAAGATCATTATCTTGAATATGAGGGGCAGATAATCGAAGTCGTTAGAATTCAGGTGGCATTCTGCCCTTATTGTGGTCAAAAGCTCGCAAACGGTAAGGATGTAGTTGTGCCAGAGTTCCATCATCATAATTTTGGTGGCAGGAAGTGAGCACTCATAACCAGGCGCAGCACTTCGCAGCCTTCGGCTGCCGGACGCTCGCAAGCTCGCGCCGGTGTGCGCGGCGTTAACCTCATTCGAGGAATCGATGAATACTGAGGAAATAATAGGAAATCCAAAGTTTAGGCTGATAGTTTCGTCGCTGCTCACGATTGCGGTTGGTGTGCTTTGCAGTCTTTTCGCTACCGAGATATCTAAGTCTGGTGTGGTTGAATGGTCTGCCTTTCATAAGGCCGAATCGTTCTGGTGGCTTTTGATAGTAGTTGTTATCTGGGTTTCCGCACAAATTTTCTATCTGAAGCATGACGAGAGAGTGTATGCCTTCTCGGATGATGCCTTCTGTCTTGCGCATATCCGAAAAACCAAACTGGAAGCTTTTGCCCGGCAAGTGAAGACAGATCCTGACAAGGCAAATTTGGTTAAAGCGTCTACCTTATTGAAGGATCTGGGGGTAAAACAATGAGTCTCTTTGTTTCTACTGAGGCAGCTGAACAATTGCGAGAGATGGATAAGCGCCCGGGGCTTGTTAATGTCGGACTCCATGATATCCTCAAGAAAATCGATACAGATGGGATTGATCTTTCTTCGCCTAATATACATAAGCTGCAGGGCGCAGAAGAAGAAATATACGTTTTAAAGCACCATTCTTTGCGGCTGTTTCTGACTAAAAGTGATGACGAAATCGTTCTTATGAACATCCTAAAAAGGTAGGTTAACAAGGCCAAGCACTGCGACAGCTTTTCCGTTGTGGCTTCGCCTACACTACAAAGCTGCGCGTGTTGGCGGCGTTAAGCCCAAGGGGAGTTAGTCGAGGTGTCAAAGTACGAGATTTTGAGTGTCGTCTTGGGCTGTATCGCGACCATCGTCAGCTTGGTCGTTTGGGGTGGACAGCGAAAAATTCAGAGAGAAGCCAATGACCTTCAGCGTGCAACGTCGGAACTTGCCAAAAAGCAGTTGGAGATTCTGCTCCGGGAGGAGAAGGGAAAAGATGCTGCTCGACTCTCCTTCGACATTTTTAAAGACGGTAAAACCTACCGATTCCGGATAACAAACATCAGCGATGTCGCCGCAAAAGATGTTGATCTACGGTTATTGGTAAAACCGGAAGACAGTCCTCTTGTCAAAAATGATTACGAGGCTAAATTTCCCGTACCAATACTCCAGCCCGGAGGTTCTGTTACTTTGATTGCAGCGATCCACTTCGGGAGTCCTACTGCATACAACGCAGTGCTTTCATGGGTTAATCCAGATGGTGAAGAGGTTTCGGAAGAGACATATGCAGCATTGTAGGCTTAACAAGGCCAGGCACAGCGACGGCTTTTTCGTTGCGGCTTCGCCTCCGCTACAAAGCCGCGCGTGCTGGCGGCGTTAGCCTATCATGGATTTCTACAACTTTATGACACCAATTTTTGACCCAGCATCGGTTACCAGACTTAACGAGCGAACTGATTATGAACGCTGGCTTTTAGAAGCAGTTTACGCACTTGTAGAAGACGATCTGTTTCCTTCTTGGCCAGATGGAGTAATTTATAAGCTAGATAATCCTACAGCTGAGTTCATTGGTCATGGCCGGATGAACGCCATCATTGGTGACTGGAGACCTAGCTTTCTAAAGGCGGGTGCACCTCTTGTCTTTGTCTCGACTTTCAAGCTTCTAGATATGTTGATTGAATGGATTCTTGAGGAGAACGGAATTTCCTCGACTTTCCGTTTTCAGCAAAAGTTACAGCATCTTTCGAGCGAACCGGTATTTCCTCAATTAATCTCCTCGCGGACGTGGCTAAAGGAACGTCTCATTGGCCTTTACAGGTTATTAGAACCACTCCGTGGAACAATTATTCACGACAGACATTTCATCGCGACTGATGGTTCTATTCGAGTGGCCAGCTCTAGGAGAGGTGTGATAGGAGAGACCATAGAAATCAGTGCTGCTAATCTTAGGAGACTTGCGCGAGTTGTTGTCAGCACCCTAAAGTACATCGATGACAGTTGGCATCTAGATGAATTTCGAGAAAAGCTGCTTCGTCATGATCTAGATGAACTTGAGGGACTACATGGATTGCCGTCTTTAGAACAACGTCAGCCCTTTCATGTTTGTGTGCGGGTATATACCACAAACCCTAATCCACTTCTCGTCGATATAGCAGCAATACAGGCAGATCTCACTGCTCACTACTTTAATAACGACTGCTCTTTCGACTTGCGAGTTTTGCTCGTAAGGGAAGTAGGTGTAGTTGACGCATTTTTATTTCCGTGGGCCGTCTTTTCGGGCGCGAATACGAACTGGACCCTAAATATCAACGCCGAGCAATACAGAGCTGCCATACCAAATGACATTAGGCCAGAGGATCTACGTCATGTGTAAGGCTAACAAGGCCGTGAACGAACAGGCACTTCGTGCCTTGGACCTCGCTTCGCGAGGCCCGTTACGGCAGCGTTCGGCCGGACACTAGGAGATCACGATGGAGTTACAAGCCGGAGTAAGAAAAAGATACAGCAAGAACTTTGTCCTAGATGCAATGAGTAACGGGTCAGGTCTTGTCTTTTGACTTTGCTTCTAAACTGAAAGGCAAAAATAAAGACCTGACCCCGTTAACTTTTTCGTAGTCGAAAAGTAATTCTCCCGGTTACTTTTTGGTTGTTTTAAATGGGGGCATTGGAGCTCATTATGATGAGAATATTCATGGTATTTCTTTGTGCCTTATTTGTCACCTCTTGCTCGAGCATAAAATCAATTGAAGACCCAAAGGCTGAGGATGTTGATGGCTTGACATATTACATGCCTAAAAAAGACTTTGTCGTTACGGTTAATGTAGAAAGCAATAAAATAACAAGAGTATCTTTTGGAACAACACCTGCGTATCCTGACTTGTCTAAACAATATGTCTTGAATCATGGGAGTAACTTATTAGGTAAAAATACGTTAGATGTTGCCGTAAACGAAAAAGGATTATTAACTTCTAGCAAGTCAACTACTGTAAGTAACGTAACAGATGCATTTAAAAATTTAGCTACTACATATGGGCAGTTACGAACTTATAGCTTAGTAGGGCAACCTGCGCCAGCAGGAAACTGTACTACTGATGGGGAGCATATTTTTACATACTCCAATACAGGGTCGTATAATCCCTGTCGCTTGATAGTTACTATTAGCAAAGCTGCGTTGGCCAATGGAACTAAGGCTCATGCTAAAAAGCCAGAAGAATCATACTCAGGCATCTTTTATCGTCAAAATGAGCCATATAAAGTGGCTGCTACTGGCCTGGGCTTGAATGTGTCCTCAATAGTCTTTTCACCGTCAGAATCAAGAATTCTATTTCTTCCTGTTTCCAAAACATTTTTTGCTAACAACGAAGCAGACTTTGCATTTGTGGACGGTGTCCCAACAAAATACAAGCAAGACACTGATGGCGAGGCTATAGCCTTGTTGAAGCTCCCTGCTGATATTCTGGGTGCTTATTTTAGTGCTGTTGGCAATATTTTCGAGAGCTTTAAGTCTAATGATACTAGTGAAGCTGAAGCGCTGAATAGCTCTCTTTCGCTTGAACTTGCGAAAAAGAAATATGCTGCTTGTATTGAAGCAATAGAGACGGAAGATGAAGATCTAATCAAGGAGCTAGAGTGTAAATAGCTTAACAAAATGCTGCTGCAGCAGACCTACGCTACGCTTAGGTTTGCCCCAGCGCATGATGACGTTAACTTTCGAAGGAGGAACCAACGGGTTCAAACCAACGGGGTCATGTCTTTGATCCCATTGCTTCGGAAATAATTATACTGCCACAAGGCTCCCCATGAGCCTTATAAACTACCATAACAGCTTGAATCGGAAAGGAGATTAATTTGAGAATATCATTACGTACCGGAATTTCTGTTTTATTCGTGGTTCTCTTGTCAGGTTGTGGAATTATGCCAGCAAACTGGGGGAAACTTGAAGGGCGTGCTTGGTGCGATGTTCGTTATCTTGATGTAGTTAAAAAGTATCAAGACTACAATACAGCAGGTCCGAAATTTAGAAAGAGGCTGCAGCTTTCTAAATCAGGCTATATCTATGCTATAGCAGCTGTATTACCACTTCAAAGAGCTAATAAAGAGCTAGATTTTCATTTTGACAAACCTGAAAGGCTAAAGGAAGTAGTGGAGTTGCGAGAAAATCTGGAGAATGGCTTTGATGCAATGACTTTTGTTCTGCATGACGAATTTGGGACTCCAATTAATATAATAATATCTTTTGGTGGATCTAATCAGTTTAGGGACTATTTATTGCACAATTTTTGGATATTTCCAGTTCAGTTTGATGATGCTCGCGCTTATGTTGATAAAGTCAAACAGAGTGCAATTGCAGAGCGACTCCCCATCATTGCGGTAGGCGCATCCCTTGGGGGCGGGCTTGCGGTGCATGTTAAAAATCACGACGATACTAAGAAAGTTATTGCTGAGGCATGGGCATTTAATCCTAGCCCTCGCATAGGTGTAGAACACAAAGACGACGATAACAAAATATTTATGCTTGCAAATAAATATGAAATACTTAATTACTTTAGGCGCGATAATCTAGGTGCATTAGAAAAGAACGTGGCTAAAGATTATAAACTAATTAAATCAAGCTCAATTTATGCTCACTACCGATGGGTTCTAACTAGGCAGGTTTTACATTTTGCTGACTTGGCCTTATATTTTGAGTCTGGAAAGTCAAGAAAACTTACAGAGCCAATGAGAATTCTAAAGTCCCAGAATATTTCCTCGAAAATTTGCACAGATGAAATGAAGAAAGGGATAATTAAAGATAGAAGTAAAACTCAAAGTATGAATATTATTTAAAAATAGAAAAAGGGTTTAGGTCTTGCCTTTTGCTCATTAAGTAGAGGCGAAAATAAAGACCTGTTCTTTCTGCTAAGCTGTGCTCCTGATTTGCCGCAGATCGCGGCATTATGTGTTACTGCCAAGGGGATAATGTCATTGCCTGAATTGAAAACAGTTGGTCTTTTCCTGGTGACCGCATTGGCAGAGATCGTTGGTTGTTACTTGCCTTACCTCTGGCTTCGTGAGGGCAAAACTATCTGGCTTCTGGTGCCAGGCGCGTTGAGTCTTGCAGCATTTGCATGGTTACTGTCGCTGCATCCAACTGCTGCTGGCAGAGTCTATGCTGCGTACGGTGGTGTGTATATTTTCATGGCGATCATTTGGCTTTGGATCGTTGATGGTATTCGGCCAACTGTGTGGGATTTGGCTGGTTCGGCCGTCGCGTTGTTGGGTATGGCAATCATCATGTTTGCACCGCGCACCGCATAACCAACTGTTGTCGTTCGTTCCTGGCTAAAGAGGTCACCCATTACGTAAGCGTATCACTGTCAGCAGTTGGTTACCTCTCGCCGCTCAACCATCGGAATTTCGGGGACAGTATACCTAACTCTGCATTATTCTGTCCAAGAGAGTCATTGGGTGTGTGCGAATAGGGTATTTTCTTCCGGTTTTCCCGGTTGAAAGCTCACAGTCCTGCGCTACGCTTGGCGTTATGGCTCACAAGGCGAGTGTTTACTGAAAACTGAGGAAAGTTATATTGAATTTAAGGTATAATGCGCAAATTGACCAATTAGTAGTTGCTCATGAATATACCAATTAAAAGCTCTTCTTCCTCAGACATATCTTGTTCAAACTGCAAAGCCTGTTGTTGCCGTCTTGAAGTTCTGATTATTTCAGACACAGGCGTTCCAGAAGAGTTTATCGAACGTGACCAGTACGGCGGTGAGACAATGTTGCGATTAAGCGATGGTTGGTGTGCTGCCTTGGATAGAGAAACATTCATGTGCACAATCTACGAAAACCGGCCTTGGGTATGTCGCGAGTTCGAAATGGGTTCTTATGAATGCATGGATGAGCGAGTGAAATTTATATAAAACAAGGCGGACGGGATTTCCGTGGACAGTATACCGAACTCGAGTGGCTGGCGGATCCTGTCTCTTTCCCCTGTTTCTAAAAGTCGTCTGAGGTGGGTCTTGTATAACTTCTATACTTTATTATCTATACCAGGTAACAAACCCGCTACCGCCAGACCCTGACGGCGGGTGACAGGTGTAAGGTGAATGACTGTTACCCCTCAGCATGACCTCCACAGTTCACTTTTTCAGATATGTGCTAGATTGATCATTTCGAGGAGGGCAAAAGCATGATTCGAAATAACAGTTGGTTGCTGGGCATTTGTGCGCTGTTACTGACGGCTTGCAGTAACCTGGAGACTCCTATGGCTGAACAGTCGCAGAAGCCTGACAACTCGCTCATGCGCGTCATCAGCGGTGACGTCTGGTACCGCGAGCGCATTGCCTTGCCGCCGGGCGCCGAAGTTTTGGTGACGCTGGAAGATCAGTCGCGTATGGATGCGCCTGCCACCGTCATTACCAGGTACACCCATATCGTTGATGGGCCGGGACCCTATTCATTCAGACTGGTGTACGATCCGGCGGCCATCGACGAGCGCATGCGCTACGGGCTGAGGGCTCGAATCGAGCACAACGGTGAGCTGCTGTTCACTAGTACCGAGCATATAGATCCCTTCGCTCTTGAGCCTGGTGAGCCTGTGCGCATTATGGTGGTACGACAATAAGCAGGCATATGGGTGCGGGGTCAGATCTTGTTCCTCACTGGTCTCTCTCGAGCGAATAACAAATAGCAAGATCTGCCCCGGTTACTTGAAGCCGTTACTGTTCATGTCAGAAAAGACAGTCAATGACCAAGCACCTCCTGCCGTATCTCCCCGCCAGTGGGTCAGGTTGGTTATCGCATATCTCCTGATCCCGCTGGTTTTATTTCTCTGCGGTGGGGACCTGGTTTGGTGGCCGGCGTGGCTTTACTCCGTGCTGATTCTGGCCGCCGGTATTGGTGGGCGTATCTGGGCGGAACAACGGCATCCCGGGTTAATCTCTGAAAGACAAAATAGAAAGAATTTTCAGAACGCAAAAGCCTGGGACAAGGTGCTGGCTCCGCTGATGGCGCTGAGCATCGGCTTTCCTGTGGTCATCGTGGCGGGGCTGGATCACCGCTATCGCTGGAGCCCCGAATTTGAGCTGTGGCTCGTCGTTGTCGGCTTCGTTCTGATTGCGTTCGGATACGCTTTCGCTGCCTGGGCGTTGGCGGAGAACCGCTTTTTCTCCAGCGTGGTAAGGATTCAGACGGATCGCGGCCATGCGGTGTGTGACAGTGGCCCGTATCGGTTTGTCCGCCATCCGGGGTATGCCGGAAATATTTTGGCTCTGTTCGGTATTGTTCTTGCACTCGGGTCGGTATGGACGCTGATTCCTGCAGCGGTGGCAACCATCATCGGGGTGATCCGAACCGCGCTGGAGGACCGGACGTTACAGCTGGAGTTGCCGGGCTATCGGGACTACGCAAGACGTGTGCGTTATCGCTTGATTCCCGGAATATACTGAGAGACCGGAATTCCCGGGTTAAAAACAGAGCCTCCAACAGCAGATGTGCCATTGAAAAGTTCAGAACAATTCTGGGACGGGATCGCGTCCCGCTACGCCGGCATGGCGGTGAAGGACGAAGAGAGTTACCGGAAGAAGCTGGAGGTCACGCGGCGCTATTTCCGGCCCGACTGGGAGGTACTGGAGTTCGGGTGTGGCACCGGGGGCACGGCAATTGTCCACGCCCCCCACGTCAAACATATACTCGCAATCGATATCTCGGCCAGGATGCTGGAGTTCGCAAGGTCTAAGGCAGGGCAGGCCGGTGTCCAAAACATCTGCTTCCAGCAGGGCACGCTGGACAGCCTGCAGTGCAATGCCGAAAGCTTTGATGCCGTGCTGGGGCTGAACATTTTGCATTTGCTCGAGGATGTCGATGCGGCCGTTACCCGGGTGTACGAGCTGCTGAAGCCGGGAGGAATCTTCGTATCGAGTACCGCACTGATTGCCGACGCCAAGCTCCACTGGCGGCTACTGATACCGATTATGCAGTGCCTGGGGTTCGCGCCCTACGTCAACCGCTTCGACAAACCGCAACTGCTCGCCATGCTGACCGGCGCCGGTTTCCGTATCGACTACGAATGGCAACCGTCACGGGAGTCGGTTTTCATCGTTGCGAAGAAGGGGGATGCAAACGGTGTCAGCGATTAGCCCGGTTCGGGCTGATGGGTGACCCCGTCCGTGGCAGAAGCTGAGAAACTGCCGCTGGAGCCGGTATCCTGGGCATTCTCGCGGCGGAACGCCCTTGGCGAGTGGCCGGTGTGGCGGCGGAAGAAGCGGGTGAAGTAGGCCGGGTCGGAAAAGCCCAGCTCATAGGCGATTTCACTGACGCGCAGGGCGGTGTAGATGAGGCTGCGCCGGGCCTCGATGACCAGGCGTTCATGTATGATCTGCAGCGCATTGCGGCCGGTCAGTTCACGGCATAGCTGGTTCAGGTAAGGGGCGGTGATCCCCAGCTCTTCGGCGTAGCTTTCCACGGTGCGCTGCTGCACATAATCCCGGTTTACCCCATCCAGAAAACGCTTGAGGTGCAGTTGGCCGCGATGCTGGCGGTCCTTGCCATGGCGTTCCTCTTCAAGTCTTTCCTGCTCCAGCCGATCCACTCGCACCGCAAGCAGGTTCACGAACGCCTGCAGGGCGCCATCACGGGCGCTGTCCGGTGGCCGGCGATATTCTGCAAGCAGCATCTCGAACAGCAGGTCCAGTTCCCGGTCCTGCTGCTTCAGCCTGACCAATGACGTGTGCGACAGAGGCGCGGGGTCGTCCTGGGAGCGGCGTGCTCGTTCAAGTCGCGCCGTGGCTACCGACAGCACCGTGCCGGAGACATCGGCGGACCAGGCAAAGTCATGCACGGTCATGGGGGAAATCAGAATCAGCGAGGGCGCCCTGACCTCCAGCCGGCGGCCGTCGATCTTGGCGTCGCCCTGCCCTCGACGCAGATGAAACACCTGGGTGATGCCCGGGTGGCGGTGCGGACGTATCTGAAAGCGGTGCTCCCGGGAACGGGTGATCAAGGGTTCGCAGTGAAGGTAATCGGGCGTCTGCTGCCAGATCTCTTCCCCGTAGAGCTGCACGGTAGGGATGTTCTGCGGCATGGGGTTCTCCAGTTCTCCGGGCGCTTTTCGCGACACTGTGGATCTTCGAAATGTACAAGTTTTTCCGTTAAATGTCCCTTCTTGTTATAGGGGTAAAGAGCGACGATGGGCTTCGTTCGATAACGCGATCCCAAAGCGCAAGACCGGTTGATCCGGTCGGCGACCCTATATCCCATAACAAAAGAGAGGAGATTCATCATGGCGTGGCGTCGACACGATTACGATGAGATTCCCGGTACCTATGTCTTCGATGGCAAACGTTCCCACTCCGGCTATGCCCTGAACCGCATGGCGTTTTCTTTCAACTGCGAAGCGAACCGCCGGGAGTTTGCCGCCGACATGGACGCCTACTGCCGCAAATACGGGCTCAGCGATGAGCAGCGGGAAGCTGTGCTCAATGGTGAATTTCTGAAACTTCTGCAGATGGGAGGCAATATCTACTATCTGGCCAAGATTGCCGTCTTCCACGGTATGACCGTGCAGGATGCGGGTGCCGCCTTTCACGGCATCAGCACCGACGAGTTCAAGCAGATCCTGCTGAACAATGCATCCGGTTTTGAAGAGCGACTGAAGCAGGAAGGAGGGTTCTGGCATGGCTAAGATTATCGGTGGCCTGACCACCTCCCATATCCCGGCGATCGGTAACGCCATGCACGGCAAACTGGAGCAGGAGCCGTACTGGAAACGTTTCTTCGACGGTTACGAGCCGGTCAGACAGTGGCTCGATGAGGTGCAGCCGGATCTGGCCATCGTCGTTTACAACGACCACGGCCTGAATTTCTTCCTCAACCAGGTACCGACCTTTGCCCTGGGGTGTGCCGACAGCTACCAGAACGACGATGAAGGCTGGGGTATTCCGGCCAGCGCCGACGTGAAGGGCGACGCCGAACTGTCCTGGCACATCGCCGAAAGCATGATCCGTGACGAGTTCGATATCACCACCTGTCAGGAGATGAAGGTGGATCACGGCTTCATGGTGCCGATGAACCTGTTCTGGCGCGACAAGCCGGCGGCTAACTGGCCGAAAGCGATTCCGCTGGCGGTGAACACCGTGCAGCACCCGCTGACCAGCGCCAAACGCTGCTACGACCTGGGCAAGTCCCTGCGCAAGGCGATCGACGCCTACCCGGAGGATATGAAAGTGGTGGTGATCGGCACCGGCGGTCTTTCCCATCAGCTGCAGGGCGAGCGTGCCGGCATCATCGATGTGGATTTCGACCTGCAGTGCATGGACAGGATCATCAACGATCCGAGCTGGATGACCGGCCTGAGCAACGACTACATCATGGAAAAAGCCGGCACCGAAGGGATCGAAGTGATCATGTGGATGGTGATGCGCGGTGCCCTGAACGACAGGGTCAACGTGCTGCACAAGCACTACCACGCGCCGATCTCCAACACCGGTGCAGGTGTGCTGCTGCTGACCGACGCTGAATAGTCGAGTTCGTCGACAACAACAAGCCCGGGACGCAGGTCTCGGGCTTTTTTGTATTCGTTGTTGGGTTTCATGGGCTTTTGTTGCCCTGGCTTCACAGGAAGCCGAAGGTTTTGACGTCGTGCCGGGTCTGAATGTTTTGCCTCTGTCCGAGGGTGTCGATACGGAGGTTGCCCGGGTATGCGAGCGGCTGAAGCCCGGTGGCAGTTTAGTGGACTAAATGAGCATTTTGAGCCTGCTTTTAACGACGCATCCGGCAACGCAGATAGATTTTCAACAGCCTGTTAAACCAGGCCCTTGATCGTCAGGAACACGCCCGAAAACAGCAGTATGCCGAATGCGATGCGCCGCAGCGCCTCGTTCGAAAGCGGCGGCGGAAAGCGGCGGGCCACCAGGGCACCCAGCCACACGACCGGTGCCCCGGTTACGCTCAGGGCGATCATGCTTTCGTTGACGGACCCAATCGCCGCGACAGCGCCGATACGCAGAACGGCGGCGACACTGAACAGGCACAGCAGGGTGGCCCTGATGGCGGCAATCGAGTCCGGCTGGCGGTACATCATGAAACTGATGGGTGGCCCGGCGGTCGAGAACAGGCCGCCCATCAGGCCCGCCAGTACTCCGCTGGCGGCAAAGGCCGTCACCGGCGACGGCCGTTCCAGCTGAGTCACCCGATACATCATCATCAGGCTGCTGCCGACCAGGCTGACCCCGAGGATGATCTGCAGAAGTCCTTTCTGACCGTCGCTCGAGTAGTCGAGCAGCCAGAGGCCGGCAAAGGTTGCCGGGGCCGATCCGAGCAGTATCCAGCCGAAGGCACGTTTGTTCAGTTGTCGCCAGAGGCCGCCCTTGAGTGTTGTGACGGTATTCACCAGGCTGAGTACGCTGATGATAAAAGCCGTCGTTTCGATCGAGGCGAGGCCCAGTGCCGTGACCGAGGCCATGACAATCAGGCCGAAGGCAAAGCCGGTGGTAGCCTGGATATAGCTGGCCAGTGCAAGAAAGAGCAGCAGGGTCAGGTTCAAGTCGCCAAAAGCCATCATCGTTCCTCTGGATTGCCCGGGACGCGCCGTACTCCCGGGCGCAAAGATTGTGCCCGTCATCCGGAGGGGGCTCAAGTCAGTGCGGATTTTCTTCACTACACTTCTGTGAGTCGGTATGGCGGAGATGGCAGATGGCGTTGATCAAGTGTCAGGATTGCGGGCAGGAAATCTCGGACCAGTCCGCCGCCTGTATCGGTTGCGGCCGTCCTGTCGGTGCCGGCAGCGAAAACCCCGGCGCTCTGCAGGGAGTCTGGGGGGCGGTGACGCGCTCGAAAACGCCGATCAATCTTTTCGCCCTGGCGATGATGGCCTGTGCCGCGGTCCTCGGGGTCAGCGCCACGAAAGTGGGGGATACCTGTGCGCTGATTGCCTTCACCTACACCCTCCACACCTTTCTGGCCGTTGCCGGCATGTTCTTCGTCACGCTCCTGTTCTGCCGCCGCGGCATATACCACCCCGACGATCTGGCCAGAGCCCGGCGTGACGGCCTGCCGGACCTGGGGCAGGACAAGCCGCTGATGGCCGCGGCGCTGATCTCCCTGATGTTTCTCGCCTATGGCCTGTATCAGCTGAAACAGGGCGTCGAGGGAGCCTATTCCTGTGGATAACCGGGTACTGCGCAGATGCCGCCAGCCGGCCGCTCGGCGCGCCTGAGGTTGCGGGGAGCGGTCGTTGCTGGCGCGGTTTCTGGCCGATGCGGTGCTGATTCTGCATCTGCTGTTCATTGTCTTCGTGCTCGCCGGCGGTCTGTTGCTGCTGTGGCGGCGTGCGCTGGGACTTTTGCATCTGCCGGCGGTCGTCTGGGCGGTGCTGCTGGAACTCAATGGCTGGATCTGCCCGCTGACCCCGCTGGAAAACCGTTTGCTGCGGGCGGCGGGTGAGGCGGGTTACGAAGGTGGTTTCGTCGAGCGCTATCTGCTGGCGCTGATTTACCCACAGGGACTGACGCCGGAGATCCAGCACTGGCTGGGGATTCTGGTGCTGGCGGTGAATCTGGCGGTTTACGCATGGGTGTTTCTGGGCCGACAGCCGCGTTGATACAGGGACGCCAGAGCCAATGAATGGTAGCGCGCGATGCGTGACAGAACGTAACAGCTATTCGCGGCGAGGAAGTGCCCGTAAGTTTGGGTACGCGGCTTGTACGGGTATCGGGCACCCGTGGGAGCCGCGCCTCGCGGCGAAGCTTTTATGCCGGACGCCAGGCTATTCGCGGCGGGGAAGTGCCCGTAAGTTTGGGTACGCCGCTCCCACTTTTTTCGTAACCCGTAACCCGTAACCCGTAACGCGTGCCACTTGACATACGCCGCTCCTGCGCATCCATGCGCTCGCGGCATGACCGACAGGGACGTCGGAAATACTGATCTTGCAGGAGCAAAAATCAGTGACCGTACATCCTGTACATAAAAAGGCCCGCGATATCGCGGGCCTGTGGGAGTTGATCGCTCGGACTCGGTTTTCGCCGCAGAGGGGGCGCGGCGACTGGCTCGCCCGGGGCGACAACGAAACTCTCTCAGTTGCTCATCTTCAGCTCGATCTGGCGGCGTTCGCGTTCCTCGTCAGCCAGGGTCTTTTGCGGCAGCAACAGGTTGAGCGTGAAGGACACGAAGGCTGCGATCACGATCGGCGAACCGCCTACGACCAGCTGGAACATTTCCGGAAACTTCTCGATCGAGTCCGGCACGGCGTAGATGCCCATGCTCAGGGCCAGCGACAGACTGACGATGGTGACGTTGCGCGACGACATTTCGTCCTTGGTGATCAGCTTGATACCGGTCATGGTGATCATGCCGAAGACGATGATGGTGGCGCCGCCCAGCACCGGGTAGGGGATGGTGGTCATCAGGGCGCCGAATTTGGGGATGAAGCCGGCCACGAGCAGGAACACCGCTGCCAGCGCCAGCACGAAGCGGCTGATCACCCGGGTCATCGCGACGATGCCGACGTTCTGGCTGAAGGATGCGGTCGGCAGGGCGCCGAAGATCGATCCCACTGTGGTGCAGAAGCCGTTGCCCAGCAGGCCGCCGAACAGTTCCCTGTCGCTCAGCTCACGGTTCATGCCGCCGACGGTGGTGGCGGAGAGGTCGCCGATGGTCTGCACCGAGTTGATCACGCAGATGATCACCATCGAGATAATGGCGGCGCCGTGGAACTCCATGCCGAACTCCAGCGGCTTGGGTACGGTGAGCCAGTGAGCATCGCTCACCGCACCGAAGTCGACCATGCCGTAGAACATCGCCAGCAGGTAGCCGACACCGATGCCGCAGATGATCGAGGCCAGCTGCAGGAAACCACGGGCGAACTGGGATACCAGCAGCACCACCGTCAGGGTGACGATGGCGACGGTCCAGTTCTCCACCGAGCCGTGGTCGGGGCTGCCGACACCGCCGGCCATGTAGTTGATGGCGATATCATAGAGTGACAGTCCGATCACCAGCACCACGGTGCCTGCCACCACCGGCGGGAACAGGTGTCGTATGCGCTTGATGAAAAGACCCACCACTATCATCGCGATCCCGCCGATCACCTGTGCGCCCAGAATGCCGGCAATGCCGAACTGGGCGCCAACGGCGGTCAGGGTCGGGACATAGGCGAAGCCGACGCCGAAAATGGTGGGCAGTTTCGCGCCCATCCTGCCGATTGCATACAGTTGCAGCAGAGTCGACAGGGCTGACGCGATCAGCGCGACCTGGATCAGCGCCATTTTTTCATCGAGGGTGGCGTCCACGGCACCCACCACGATGATCGGTACCGTCACGGTACCCATGATCATTGCCAGGATATGTTGCAGGGAAAGCGGCAGGGCCTTCAGCACCGGCGGCCGGCCGTAGAAATCGAATACGGATTTGCTCTGGTTGTTTTTGTTCATCGTTCAGAATCCTGAAATGGCAAGCGATAGGTTTGGCGCCGGGTGGCGCCGCGCAAACGGCTGTCGATTCAGCTTCTGGTCGATTGACGGGCTGTTGTCGTTATCATTTCGATCCTCAGCGACCGTGCAGCGCAGTGCCGGCCGTCATTGTTATTGACCTTGCCGTCGTCGAGACCGGGTTCGCCTCCGGTGCCTCTTGTCCGGAGTTTAATCGGTTTCTTGTGAACGACGCGGGGCTGTATTGTATACATTTTTATTGATGGGTTTTCAAACGGTACATCGAATTTTGTGCGCCTTTCTGCGTTCAGTGTGCTGTCTGGACTGGTAACATTTCGGCAACAGAGCGTTGCCGCGGTTATCCGGTGAACGGGAACAATCTTCATCGGCTGCAGCCTGGTGGAGTGATACAATCCTGAACCCATTTCGGGCGATCCCCGAAACATATCGATCCAGATTCGAGAACGCCATGAATCCGACTGCCAAAAGCGGCGCCCTGTTCGCCATTACGGCCTATAGCCTCTGGGGTGTCGCCCCGGTTTACTTCAAGCTGCTGCAACACGTGCCGGCCACCGAGATTCTGGCGCATCGGGTGGTCTGGTCCTTCGTGCTGACACTGGGGCTGATCGGGCTGTTGCGCCGGCGTGACGAACTGATGACGGCGCTGCGCTCCGGCCGGGTGCGCCTGGCGCTGCTGCTGTCCACCTCCCTGATCGCGCTCAACTGGGGAGTCTTTATCTGGGCGGTGAACAACGACTATATGCTCAGTGCGAGCCTCGGCTATTACATCAACCCGCTGATCAACATCCTGCTCGGGATGATGTTCTTCCGGGAGCGGCTGGATCGGGTCAGCACCATCGCCGCGGCGCTCTGCGTCGCCGCGGTGCTGTTCGAGCTGGTGCAATTCGGGCGTCTGCCCTGGATTGCGCTGGTGCTGGCGACCACCTTCGGTCTGTACGGGCTGGTGCGCAAGAAAATCGGCGTCAGCAGCTTCACCGGCATGGCGCTGGAAACCGGCATTCTGCTGCCGCTGGCGGCAGGCTACCTCTTGTTCAGCAGCAGCCCGGCGGCCGGGCCGGCGGACGACTCTGGCTGGACCCAGCTAATGCTGTTCGCCGCGGGACCGGTGACCATGGTGCCACTGATGTGCTTCGCCGCCGCGGCCAACCGCATCAGCCTTACCGCACTGGGTTTCTTCCAGTACATCGGGCCCAGCGGCATCTTCCTGCTGGCGGTTTTCGCCTATGGCGAACCCCTGAGCCCGGAAAAGCTGGTGACCTTTGGCCTGATCTGGAGTGCGCTGGCGCTGCTGACCCTGGACTCGCTGATCAAGCTGCGCAGGGCCCCGGTGGTTCCCGCGCCCTGAGCCGTCAGGGGGCGGGGTAGCCCCGTTGCGGGATTCTGCTCCGTTGCCGGCAGGCTTTATGGGGCGTTATCACCGCCCGCGCAATACCTTGTAACCCCATGCGTTTGATTTTATTGTGGCTATCGGCTGTTTGCGTATCACATAAGAAGGATGTCGTGCATGGGTTACCTCAAGAATCACCCCAACCGGGAAGGCTACTTCGGTGAGTTCGGCGGAGCCTTTCTGCCGCCGGAGCTGGAGCCGCAGTTCGCCGAGATCAACCGGGCCTATCTCGCCCTCGGCCGCTCCGCGGATTTCCTCAACGAGCTGCGTTATATCCGCAAGCACTACCAGGGGCGACCGACACCTGTCTACTACGCCCACAACCTGAGTCGCGAGGTTGGTGCCCACATCTACCTCAAGCGCGAAGATCTGAACCATTCCGGTGCCCACAAGCTGAACCACTGCATGGCCGAGGCGCTGCTGGCCAAGCACATGGGCAAGACCAGGCTGATCGCCGAAACCGGCGCCGGCCAGCATGGCGTCGCGCTGGCGACCGCCGCGGCCTATTTCGGCATGGAGTGCGAGATCCACATGGGCGAAATCGATATCGCCAAGGAGTCGCCCAACGTCACCCGCATGAAGCTGCTTGGCGCCGAGGTGGTGCCGGTCGGGTTCGGTGGTCGCAGCCTCAAGGAAGCGGTCGACTCGGCGTTCCAGTCCTACCTTGGCCAGGCCGACACGGCGCTGTTCGCCATCGGCTCGGTGGTCGGGCCGCACCCCTTCCCGCTGATGGTGCGCGATTTCCAGTCGGTGGTGGGCTTCGAGGCCAGGGAGCAGTTCCTGGAAATGGTCGGCGAGCTGCCGGACCAGGTCGGTGCCTGCATCGGTGGCGGCTCCAACGCCATGGGCCTGTTCAGCGCCTTCCTGGACGATGAGGGTGTGGGCCTGAACGGCGTCGAGCCGCTGGGCAAGGGCACCAAGCTCGGCGAGCACTCGGCCACCATGACCTTCGGCAAGCCGGGCATGATCCATGGCTTCAAGTGCCTGCTGCTGAGCGATGACGAGGGCAATCCGGCGCCGGTGCACTCCATTGCATCCGGACTCGATTACCCGGGTGTGGGACCCGAGCACTCCTTCCTCAAGACAGAGGGCAAGGTGAACTATCACGCCGTCAGCGACGACGATACCCTGGACGCCTTCTACAAGCTGTCGCGCACGGAAGGCATCATTCCGGCGCTGGAGAGCGCCCATGCCGTCGCCTGGGCGATGCAGTACGGTCGCGACAACCCAGGAGAGACCATTCTGATCAACCTCTCCGGCCGCGGCGACAAGGATATCGATTACGTCACCGAGAACTTCGGCTTCGGGGCGTAGGATGGGTAGAGCGATGCATCCGCAGGGATTTTAACGTCACCCCAATTTGCGGGCATCGCGAAACCCATCATATCGATCGCATTGCAGATCGATTGGCGTCGGGCGGAACGAAAGGTTGTTGGGTTACGTGGCTGCGCCACTTCACCCAACCAATCCGAACGCCATATCGCGAAACCCATCATATCGATCGCATTGCAGATCGATGGGAGTCGGGCGGCACCAAGCGCTGTTGGGTTACGTGGCTGCGCCACTTCACCCAACCTACGAAAAGCCCACAAAAAAGCCCGCACTCCTTTCGGAATGCGGGCTTTTTCGCAAGGAACTGCTTCCAGCGGTGATTGCTGTTGGATCCGCTACTGCGTCGCTACGACCGGCAGGGCAGGAGTCAATGACACCGGAGCCAACACCCGCGGTGACCGGGATCAATCGATCTGTACGGCGATCGATATGATGGGTCCGCGATGCCCGGTTGACGAGGTAGCCGAACCCCCGTGCCAATGCATCGCTTGACCCATCCTACGGTTGATACCGCTTACAGCGCTTCGATCTTGGCGTACTGCTCGGTCAGTTTGGCGTGGGCGGACTGGGCGTCGGCGATCTTTTCGCGCTCCTTGGCGACCACGGCTTCGGGGGCGTTGGCGACGAACTTCTCGTTCGACAGCTTGCCCTCGACGCGCTTGATCTCGCCCTGCAGGCGGTCGAGTTCCTTCTGCAGTCGCGCGAGTTCGGCGTCCTTGTCGATCAGGCCGGCCATCGGCACCAGCACTTCCATCTCCCCGACCAGCTGGGTTGCCGCCATCGGCGCCTCGTCACCCGGGTTGAGCCAGGTGATGGAGCTCAGCTTGGCCAGCTTCTTCAGGAAGGCGGCGTTCTGATCCAGGCAGCGCTTGTCGTCGGCGCCGCCGTTGGCGAACAGCAGGTCGAGATCCTGCGACGGCGGAATCTTCATCTCGCCGCGGATATTGCGCACGCCGTTGATCACGCCCTTGAGCCACTCGATATCCGCTTCCGCCTGGGCATCGATCCTGCTCTCGTCGGCGACCGGGTAGGGCGCGAGCATCAGGGTGTCGCCCTCGATGCCGGCCAGGCCCTTGACCTGCTGCCAGATCTCCTCGGTGATGAACGGCATCAGCGGGTGGGTCAGGCGCAGGACAGCCTCGAGCACGCGCACCAGGGTGCGACGGGTGCCGCGCTTGGCTTCGGCGCTGGCGTTTTCGTCCCACAGCACGGGCTTGGACAGCTCGAGGTACCAGTCGCAGTACTGGTTCCAGATGAAGTCGTAGAGGCTGTGCGCCGCCAGATCGAAACGGTACTCGTCGAGGTGTTTGGTGACGGTCGCCTCGGTGCGCTGCAGCGCGCTGATGATCCAGCGATCCGCCAGCGACAGTTCCACGTCACCACCGTCTTTTTCGGTGGAGAGCTGGCCGCAGTCCTCGCCCTCGGTGTTCATCAGCACGTAGCGGGCGGCGTTCCAGATCTTGTTGCAGAAGTTGCGGTAGCCTTCCAGGCGCTTCATGTCCCAGTTGATGTCGCGGCCGGTGGTGGCCAGCGCCGCCAGGGTGTAGCGCAGGGCATCGGTGCCGTGGGCGGAAATGCCCTCCGGGAACTGCTTCTCGGTACGCTTGCCGATCTTCTCGGCCAGCTGCGGCTGCATCATGTTGCCGCAGCGCTTCTCCAGCAGGTCCGGCAGGCTGATGCCGTCGATCATGTCCAGCGGGTCGAGCACGTTGCCCTTGGACTTCGACATCTTGTCGCCGCTCTCGTCGCGGATCAGGCCGGTGACGTAGACGGTCTTGAAGGGCACCTGCGGCTTGCCGTCTTCGTCCTTCATGAAGTGCATGGTCATCATGATCATGCGCGCGACCCAGAAGAAGATGATGTCGAAGCCGGTGACCAGGGTATCGGTCGGGTGGAAGGTCTTCAGACGCTCGGTGTTCTCGGGCCAGCCCAGGGTGCCGAAGGTCCAGAGCGCGGAGCTGAACCAGGTGTCGAGGACGTCGTCGTCCTGGCGCAGTTCGAGCTCGAGGTCCAGACCGTACTTCTCGCGCGCGGCTTCCGCCGACGCCGCGACATAGACGTTGCCGTCGTTGTCGTACCAGGCCGGGATGCGGTGACCCCACCACAGCTGACGGGAGATGCACCAGTCCTGAATATCGCGCATCCAGGCGAAGTACATGTTTTCGTACTGCTTGGGCACGAACTTGATGTCGCCGTTCTCCACCGCCTCTACCGCGGGCTTGGCCAGGGTCTTGGCGTCGCAGAACCACTGGTCGGTGAGCATCGGCTCGATGACCACGCCGCCACGGTCGCCGTAGGGCACCGTCATGGCGTTTTCCTCGATTTTCTCCAGCAGGCCCAGTGCCTCGAAGTCGGCGATGATCTGCCTGCGCGCGGCGAAGCGTTCCATGCCGCGGTATTTTTCCGGCAGTGTCGGGTCGAGTTCATCGTTGACGCTGCCGTCGGCGTTGAATACCTGGGCCTGTTCGCGGATATCAGCGTTCAGCGTCAGGACGTTGATCATCGGCAGGTTCTGGCGCTTGCCGACTTCGTTGTCGTTGAAGTCGTGGGCCGGGGTGATCTTGACGCAGCCGGTGCCCTTTTCCATGTTGGCGTATTCGTCGGCGACGATCGGAATGCGGCGGCCGACCAGTGGCAGCTCCACGAACTTGCCGATCAGGTCCTGGTAGCGCTCGTCTTCCGGGTTCACCGCCACGCCGGTATCGCCCAGCATGGTTTCCGGGCGGGTGGTGCCGACGATGATATGATCCAGACCGTCGCGGGTTCTGACGCCGTCCGCCAGCGGATAGCGCAGATACCACATCTTGCCCTTGACCTCGCGGTTCTCGACCTCGAGGTCGGAGATCGCGGTGTGCAGCTTCGGATCCCAGTTGACCAGGCGCTTGCCGCGGTAGATCAGGCCCTCGTCATGCAGACGGATAAAGACTTCCTGCACCGCGTGGTAGAAGCCGGAATCCATGGTGAAGCGTTCGGTGTCCCAGTCCACCGAGTTGCCGAGACGGCGCATCTGCTGGGTGATGGTGCCGCCGGACTGCTCCTTCCACTCCCAGACTTTCTCGATGAAGGCGTCGCGACCGAGGTCGTAGCGGCTCTCGCCGGTTTCGGCGGCCAGCTTGCGCTCGACGACCATCTGGGTGGCAATACCGGCGTGGTCGGTGCCGACCTGCCACAGGGTATTGCGGCCCTGCATGCGGCGATAGCGGATCAGCGCGTCCATGATGGTGTGCTGGAAGGCGTGGCCCATGTGCAGGCTGCCGGTGACGTTGGGCGGCGGAATCATGATGCTGTAGGCATCGCCCTGACCCGAGGGCGCGAAGTAGTCGCGCTCTTCCCAGGTCTTGTACCAGGATTTTTCGATTTCGTGCGGCTGGTAAGTCTTGTCCATTAGGGTCGGTGTCTCTGGGGTTTCCGGGCACCTCTGGACAGGGGGCCGGCTTGGCCGCTACCTGTGCACAGGCGCACTGAATCTGAACGAATTGGCAGATTATACAGGTTGACCTGCACGCCCGGTAGGGCAGTGCGTTTGTCCGGAAGGCGATGAGGCCGAGGGCCGCACCGCTCCGAATGACGGCTTGCATAATACGATCTGCGCCAACCGCGACCGCGGTGCCTGCGGTGCCTGCGGGGACTGCGATGGGTTACGCCGCCCGCAGCTTCCTGCCAGGTGGAAAGTGAGTACAGACCGCGGCTCCACCCATCCTACATTTGATAGCTTTCCCGCTTCGGCGCGACGAACCTTTTTTCTGCGAGGTACAGGGACGTATCGAATGCAGTCAATGCAGGAGCAATTTACTGTCTAGACTTGCAGTACTTCAGATAAGGAAGGGGAGGTGAGCGATGACCGAGTGTCTGCGTACCCGTGGCTTTCTGCCCTGCGAGGATCCGGAAACCGAGCTGCGCGTCGGTGCGTCCTTCGCGATGCTCGACGAACTCGGGGCGGAACTGCCGAGCCTGCTGCTCGAGGCCGACTGCAGGGCCTATCTTGCCGGCCGGCAGATTCCGGACTGGCCCTACGAAACCGTCCCGAACCGTCTGCTGGGTCAGGCCCGGCTCTACTATCTGAGGCTGGCTTTTCTGGCGTCCGGTTACATCAACCAGATCGGCCAGCCAGCCTGCCATCTGCTACCGGCCAATATCGCCAGACCCCTGGCACGTATCTGCCATCTGCTGCACCGTCCGCCGATCCTCAGCTACGATGGCTACGCCCTCTACAACTGGAAACGCTTCGACCGCGACCTGCCCGTGGCGCTCGGCAATATCGATACCCTGCAGAACTTCGTGCATCTCTACGACGAGCACTGGTTCATCCTGGTTCACGTCGAGATCGAGGCGATCGCCGCAAATATTCTCGATGCCATCATTGCGCTGGAGGAGAGCGATGGCTTCGCCGACGAGGCCCGGGTCAACGCGGCGCTGAGCCAGATCGCCGAAACGCTGGACCGGTTGCTGGTGGTGCTGAAGCGCATTCCCGAGAAAATGTCGGACGAGCTCTATTTCAGCCGCTTCCGTCCCTACATCGGCATGTTCCATGACGTCGAGTACGAAGGCGTCGACCTGCCGCGACAGGACCACCGCGGGGAAACCGGCGCCCAGAGCTCGATCATGCCGACGCTGATCGGCTTTATGAAAATTCCCCATCAGCCCAACAAGCTGACCCGCCACCTTATCGACATGCGTCAGTACATGCCCGAGTCGCACCGGCGCTGGGTCGAGTACGCCGAGACGCTGCCCGACGTCAAACCGCTGGCCGAGCCCGAGGTCTGGAACCGGGTGCTCGAGGGCATGGCGGCCTTTCGCGAGGTCCACTATCACTGGGCCATCAAGTACATCGCAAGGCGCAGCAACGATCCCCACGGCACCGGCGGCACGCCTTACCTCAAGTGGCTCAAGTATCTGATCGACGAGACACGCGCGCACATGAAGTAGGAGCCCACTCCGTGGGCGAATGGCGGCGGCATCGAGTTTGATCGCCCGCAGAGCGAGCTCCTGCACAAGCCGGAGGCTGCACGATCCGTGGGCGAACCGGTCCGGCACCGCAGTGGATCGCTCGCGGAGCGAGCTCTTAGATAAAAACCCGCGGGTTGCAGGATCCGCGGCGATTCCGTTCTAACCCCGGTGCGCCAGCACCCAGCGGGCGGCGAAGGTTCCCACCACGAAGGCGGCGAAGGTGACGAGGATATCGCTGTTGGCAAAGCTCAGCGAGGTGATGAGAGGACCAGGGCAGTAACCCGCGATTCCCCAGCCGGCGCCGAAGATGATGCCACCGACGATAATGCGCGCATCGATCTGCAGTTTGCCGGGCAGGCGGAAAAACTCGGCAAACAGCGGTTTGTCGCGCTTGAGGATAAACGGCGTCACCAGAGCGTTCACCGCTAGGCCGCCGGCCATGACCAGCGCCAGCGACGGGTCCCAGGTGCCGGTCAGATCGAGAAAGTTCAGCACCTTGGCGGGGTCGATCATCTGGGCGACCGAGAGGCCGAAGCCGAACAGAATACCGGCGAAGAGGGCCGGGAACAGACGGATAAAGGCGCTCACAGGCTGGCTCCAAGCAGATGACGAACGATGTAGACGGTGACAATGGCGCTGCCCATGAAACACAGGGTGGCGACCAGTGAGCGGGGGCTGCGTCGCGCCAGCCCGCAGATGCCGTGTCCGCTGGTGCAGCCGGTGCCGACCTGGGTGCCGATACCGACCAGCAGACCGGCCAGGATCAGCATGGGTTTGCCCACCTGGGCCTGAATCTGCTCGACGCCGGCGCCGAGTCCAAGCCACTGGTAGATGAAGCCGCCGAGCACCAGGCCCGCAATGAACAGTACCCGCCAGCCGATATCGCCGCGCTGCTCGGGATAGATGACGCCTCCCGCAATCCCCGAAATGCCGGCAATACGTCCCTTGGCAAGTAACAGGAAAGCGGCCGCAAGGCCGATCAGGGCGCCGCCGATCAGAGCGGGCACCGGCGTGAAGTTGACGATGGTCATGCGTCTTCTGAACCTCTGGATACAGGCAAAAAACCGGTTTTCCGGGAATGTCGAAACTCTATATTAGTTATAACTTAATTACTATTGGTTCGTTAATTAAAATATTTAGATGTTCTAATATGCGCGTCCTGAACCCGTATTCAATGAGTAACTTTCAAGATGATGCCCAAAACCCGCACAACGCTGACGCTCGCGCTGGCAGCACTGCCGCTGACCGCTCAGGCCACCAATGGTTACTTTATGCATGGCAGCAGCGTGAAGGCACAGGGTATGGCGGGCGTCAGCTTCGCGCTGGCACACGACAGCGTCAAGGCGGCCAGCAACCCCGCGTCCCTGATCGCCCTGGGCAGCCAGTACGATATGGGTCTGACCTGGTTCAAGCCCGAGCGCGACGCGGCGATCGGCGGCAACGGCTTTGGCCTCGATGGTCATTACGATGGCAATGCCGAGCGCGATTTCTGGATGCCGGAAGCGGGGTTCGCCCGCATGCACAACGATCGTCTCGCCTATGGTCTGGCGGTCTACGGCAACGGCGGCATGAACACCTCCTATAAACGAACGCCTTTTGCCGCTTTTGGTTCCAGCGGCCGTGGCGGTGTCGACCTGTCGCAGGTGTTTCTGACCGGTTCCCTGGCCTACAAACTGAACGAGCGCCACAGCCTGGGGCTTGGCGTGACCTACGTCTACCAGCGCTTCAGCGCCGAAGGCATTCAGAGTTTCGCCGGCATGAGCAGTCAGCCGGATGCGGTCAGCAACAACGGCGACGACAGCAGCAGGGGTTGGGGTCTGAAGCTGGGCTGGCAGGGCAGGGTGACGGACTCCCTGAGCCTCGGCGCCAGCTGGTCGTCCCGTATCCATACCGACGAGTTCGATCGTTACAGCGGCCTCTTTGCCGAGCAGGGCGGCTTCGATGTACCGGAAAGCTACGGGCTGGGTTTTGCCTGGAAGCTCGACCCGCGGTGGACGCTGGCCGGTGACTGGGAGCGCATCGAGTACAGCGAAGTGCGATCGGTGGGCAACCCGCTGTCCATGGCGGCTCCTCTGGGCGCAGATCAGGGCGCGGGCTTTGGCTGGGACGATATCGACGTTTACAAGCTCGGGGTGATCTTCCAGGTCAGCCCCCGCCTGACCCTGAGGGCGGGTGTCAGCCACGCCGAGCAGCCGATTCCGGCAAGCCAGACATTTCTCAATATCCTCGCGCCGGGCGTGATCCAGGATCATGCAAGCCTGGGGGCAAGCTGGCAGTTCAGGCCGCAGCAGACCCTCACCGTCTCCTACACCCGCGCGCTGGAAGAAACCCGGAAGGGCAAGAACTCGATCGCGGCTGCCTTTGGCGGTGGCGAGACCGATCTGACGATGTCGCAGGATATCGTCGGTGTCGCCTGGCAGTACCGCTACTGATCCGGTCACTCCTGCTGCAGCGCCGTCACCGGGTCGAGTCCTGCGGCGCGCCAGGCCGGCGAGACGCCTGCCAGCAGGCCGACGATGGCGGCGAGCAGCAGCGACAGCAGCAGATAGAAGGGGCTGAGGCTGATCGGCAGGGCCGGGATCGCCAGTGCCAGTACGCCGAGCATCAGCCCCATCAGCAGCAGTCCGAACAGCCCGCCGGCTATCGCCAGCAGCAGTGCTTCGCCAAGGAACAGCAGCAGAATCTGGCGCTGGGTGGCGCCCAGCGCGCGCAGCAGTCCGATTTCCGCGGTGCGCTCCTGAACCGTCGTCACCATGATGGTGACGATACCGATAGCGCCGACCAGCAGCGATATGCCACCGATGGCGCCGATGGCGACGGTCAGCAGGCCGAGGATGCGGTCCAGCGTCGACAGCATTTCGTCCTGGGTGGTGATGGTAAAGTCCTCGACACCATGTCGCTGCAGCAACCGCTGGCGAATACGCCCGGCCATGGCTTGCGCCTCGATACCGGCACGGTAGGTGACGTCGATTTCCATCAGTCCGGCGCGGTTGAACAGCGCCAGCGCCCGGTCGATGGGGATATAGACGATGTCGTCGAGGTCAAAGCCCAGCATCTGCCCCTTCGGCGCCATGACTCCGATAACACGGTAGCGTTCGCCGCCGACTCGTATGAACTGGCCGAGCGCAGGGGTTTCGCCGAACAGCTCGCGCCTGACCTTGGCGCCGAGTACCGCGAACGGCTGGGAGTTGCCGCTGACCACCGGCAGGAAACGCCCCTGGGCCACCGCGAAACGCCAGGCCGCGGCCATCTCGCCATTGCCGCCGATGATATCGGTGTGCCGGACCCGCCGGCCAAACTCGATGGCGCCAGCTCCCTGAATCACCGGGACCACCTTCTCGACGAACGGCAGGGGTCTCAGGCTTTCGGCGTCGGCCAGCGACAGCGGCCGGGTACTCGACAGCAATCCGCCGATACCGCCGGTCTGAACCTTGCCCGGATTGATGGCGACGATCCGGCTGCCGAACTGGGAAAAATTTTCCAGTACGTAGAGCTGCAGGCCGGTGCCAATGGTGGTCAGCAGGCTCACCGCAGCGATGCCGATGGCGATGCCGAGCACCGTGAGAAAGGTACGCAGCCGTGAGGTCAGCAGCGCCCGGGCGACCAGTCGGGTGGCGTCTGACAGGCGCATCAGTGAAGCTGCCCCTGCAGCGCCAGCACCGGGGGAAGGCCTGCGGCACGCGAGGCAGGTACCCAGGCAAACAGCAGCGCGGTGCCTGTGGCAATGATCAGGGCGGCGACCAGCGCCCAGAACGAGACCACGAACGGCAGAACCGGCCAGAGCCAGTGCCCGAGCGCCAGCAGCCCGTAGCCGGTGACGGCCCCGAGCAGTGATCCCAGCAACGCCAGCTGCAGCGCCTCGCTGATGAACAGCCGTCTGACCGTGGCGGCGCTGGCACCCAGGGCCTTGAGCAGGCCGATTTCGCGGGTGCGCTGGCTGACGCTGATCAGGGTGATGTTCATGATCAGGATGCCGGCGACCAGCAGGCTGATCGCGGCGATGGCGCCGACGCCGAGCGTCAGCAGCTTCAGAATGTCGTCGAAGGCTCCAAGCAGCGCGTCCTGGGTGATCAGCGTAACGTCGCGCTCACCGCCATGGCGCTCCTGCATCAGCGCCAGTATCGCCTCCCGGGTGTGCTCCGTCGGCGTCCCGGTCCCGACCCGCACGAAGACCCGGAACATGCCCTCGACATCGAACACCTGCTGCGCCGAGGCCACCGGTATCAGGATCGCATCGTTCATTTTCATGCCCATGGATTCGCCGCGGTCATCGAGTACGCCGATCACCCGGAACCGGCGGTCGCCGATGCGCAGCCACTCCCCCAGGACCGGCCCTGAGCCGAACAGTTCGTGGCGGGCATCGGTGCCGAGCACGCAGACGGGTTCCGCGCGTTGCAGCGGTATCGCCGGCAACGGCTGTCCCTGCAGCACGCCCAGCCGGCGTATGGCGAAGAATTCGGCACTGGTGCCCAGGGTCAGCAGTTCTCGGCTGCGACCGCCGCTGTGGGTCTGGGCGTTGCCGACGATCAGCGGCGCGACCTGGCGCACCGATGGCAGCCGGCGCAGCGACTCGACGTCCTCCAGGGTGATGTCCCTGGTGCCTTCCCCGGTGAGCGGCGGCATGCCGCCGGTCGTTTCCTTGCGCCCGGGCAGCATGATCAGCACGTCGCTGCCGAGCAGCGAGAACTCGCTGAGCACGAACTGCCGCGCGCCTTCGCCAAGCCCGGTCAGCAGCAGGACCGCGGCGACGCCCACTGCCATCGCCAAAAGACTCATGGCGCTGCGAAAGCGCTGCCGCAGCAACAGCCGCAGGTTGAACTGCAGCAGGTCAGAGATGCGCACGGACACCTCCGCAGTACTTCAAGGTGCGAAGGCGACGCCCACCGGCCTTTATGGCCAACAGACTCATGGCGCGGCGAAAGCGCTGCCGCAGCAACAGCCGCAGGTTGAACTGCAGCAGGTCAGGCAGGCGCATCGCCGGGCTCCGGGCTGCAGTCGTCTGCGGTTATGCAGCCGTCTTCCATGCGCAGGCGCCGGCCGGCGCGCCGGCCGATGTTGGGGTCGTGGGTAACGATCAGCAGCGTGATGCCCTGTGCGTTGAGTTCTTCCAGCAGCCGGATTACCTCGGTGCCTGAATGGCTGTCGAGATTGCCGGTCGGTTCGTCGGCCAGCAGCAGCGCAGGTTTGCGAATCACCGCCCGGGCAATGGCGACGCGCTGGCGCTGCCCGCCCGAGAGCTGGCGCGGCAGATGGTCGGCGCGGTCGGCCAGATCGAGGCGACCGATCATGTCGTCGACCAGCGGGGCGCGCTCCGCCGGCGCCATGCCGGCCAGCACCAGCGGCAGCTCGATATTCTCGCGGGCACTGAGACGGTCGATCAGGTGATAGGCCTGGAACACGAAACCGACATGGCGATTTCGCTCGGCGGCCCGGGCCTCCTCATCGAGCGTCGTCGTCTCGCGCCCGTTCAGTTGGTAGTGGCCGCTGTCGGGGGTGTCCAGCAGGCCGATGACGTTGAGCAGCGTCGACTTGCCGGAGCCCGAGGGACCCATCACCGAAACATAGGCGCCGGCGTCGACCGCGAGGTCAACATGATCGAGCGCCTTCACCGGCTGATCACCGAGCCGGTAGGTGCGGCAGACCGACTCGAGCCGGATCATTCCGGCATCACCCGGGCTC
The DNA here is from genome assembly GCF_014645375.1 of Marinobacterium nitratireducens. Lineage (GTDB taxonomy): Bacteria > Pseudomonadota > Gammaproteobacteria > Pseudomonadales > Balneatricaceae > Marinobacterium_A > Marinobacterium_A nitratireducens. Next base: position 86,792 of record NZ_BMLT01000010.1, on the reverse strand, counting down.
CCGCACTGGCGCCTTCACGGTCGAGCGAGCGCAGAATCGGTGTGCCGGGATCGATACCGCCGCTGACCTCGGTCCAGGTCCAGTTGGCCAGCCCCGTGGACACCGGCGTGTCGATCAGGGTGCCGCTGTCCGGATCGTATCGCAGCACGCGCTCGCCCTCGAGCAGAGTTTCGGTGGGAATGCGGGGCACCTGATCGCGGCGTTCCAGCACCACCTCGATATCGGCGCTGTAGCCGACCAGCAGGCTTGCGTCCGTGGGCACGGGCGTGAACAGGACATCGACGTCGACGGTGCGGGCCTGCTTTTCGACTTCGGACACGAAGGGGGCGATGCGGTTGAGCCGCCCCTCGAAGACGCGGCCGCGAAAGGCGTCGAGCGTGATGCGCGCCGGCTGGCCGACCTTGAGCCGGGCGGCCTCGATTTCGTCGATTGGCGCGCGTACGTAGAGGCAGCTGTCATCGATCAGGTCGACCGCCGGTGGCGTCGGTATGCCCGGCGGGGAGGGTGTGACGAATTCGCCGCGCTCGCCGTTGATCTCCGCCACGATGCCGGCGAAAGGGGCGCGCAGACGCGTATCGTCGAGCAGCACCCGTTCCAGTTTCAGCGCCGCGGCCGCCTGGTCGCTCTGGGCGCTGGCTTCATCGCAGCTCAGCGCCGCGAGCCGGGCTTCGGTGCGGCGCTGGTCCAGCTGCTCGTCCGATGCCAGTCGGCGCGCCGCCAGCGATTCGGTACGGTGGAAATCCCGCTGGGCAAGCTCGGCGTTGTCGCAGGCCCGGTTCTGCTCGATCTGACGCCCCCGCAGCGTCGCCTCGGCCTGCTCCACGCGCACTTTGCGGTCGTCGCTCCAGAGTTCGAGCAGCACCTGCCCGGCCTTGACGCGATCGCCTTCCTCGACCAGCAGCTGCTCGACGCGTCCACCCTGGGGCATCGACAGCCGCGAACGCCGGCAGGCGCGGATCGAACCGGCGCGGCTGTTGGCGGCGATCAGCTCGACCGGCCCGCGGCCGACCTCGGTGAGCGTCACCGGCACAGGTTCCTCCCGTTGCAGCCAGTAAATGCCCGCGGCAACAAGCAGTGCGGCCGGAATCAGCAGCAGGCTTTTGTTCATCTCGGCGTTACGCTCCCTGTTCGGTGATGTAGGCTGTACTGAGCGAAGCAACCGCCATGGATGGCGGGAAGCCTGGCGTTGCAGGAGCCTTCGTCAGCGAACTGCACCGGAATTAGCAAGTTTCGCCGATATTGGCTGCTGCAATACCCATGGTCCCGCCCTTCATGGCGTTTGCACGCTCAAGGTGCTCTACGAGCCTCTCAGTATAGGAACCATAAAAGCAGGGAACGGCGTGCTCGGTGTTGATCTGGGGCAGGTTGGGGGATGGGTGTAGCGATGCGCCGGCGGTATATTCACCGGTTTCAGTGTGTGTTGGGCATCGCGAAACCCGTCAAATCGATCGTAGGAATGTAGGATGGGTGGAGCCGCCATTGGCAGATTCGTGCCGTGTGGCATAGTGTCTATGGCGGCGTAACCCATCACAGGCGCCGCAGGCGTATTGGTTGCGGTTGGCACGGGCTCAAGTGCCGGCACCGTAAAATCCATTGACGGGTTACGGTGCGCGCCAAACGCGGCAGGGGCCGAAACCTGGGGCTGAGCGCACCTCCACCCATCCTGCCCGCGAAGGTGCTGGGCAGGACGTGGGAGCGGCGCCTCGCCGCGAATAGCCAAGGTGCCGGCAATCTTCGCGGCGGGGAAGTGTCCGTAAGTTTGGGTGCGCCACTCCTACGGGTTACCCCCGCATATCGGTGCGGTGCATTTCCAGGCCGTGCTGCTGGCACAGTCGCCAGTTGTGGCGGCTGGCGTCGAGCAGGTCCTGCTGCTGCACCACGATCTCGACGATGCGCTGGAAATCGAGCGCTTCGGCGGGGAGGTTAAGACCGAGATTGACGAACACCTCACGATGTTCCGGCAGGGCGTCGCCCCAGCCGATGGTGATGGGAGCCTCGGGTGTCTGGCCCATCAGGGCGTGGGGCACGAAGCTGTCCGGGCGCCAGGACCAGAGCCGCTCGTCGAGACGGGCGGCGCCGGTTTCGTCCGGCACCCGCACGAATACCTTCAGGCCCATGGCGAGAATCTTCTCGCTCAGCCGGCAGAGGAAGTGCTGGCGACTGTCCTCGTCGGGAGCCGCCAGTATATAGAAGTCCGCCCGACTCAATGGTCGTGTTCGCTCTCTTCCACCTGGTCCAGCAGGTACTGGCTCAGCAGCGGCACGCAGCGGCCGGAAGCGCCCTTGTCCTTGCCCTTGCTGTTCCAGGCGACGCCGGCAATGTCCAGATGCGCCCAGGGGTACTTCTTGGTGAAGCGCGACAGGAAGCAGGCGGCGGTGATGGTGCCGGCGGGCGGTCCGCCGATATTGGCGATATCGGCGAAGTTGGAGTCCAGCTGTTCCTGGTACTCGTCCCAGAGCGGCAGACGCCAGGCGCGATCGGCGGCGAACTCGCCGGCTTCCAGCAGTTCGCCGGCCAGACTGTCGTCGTTGGCGAGCAGGCCGGAGGCGTGGTTGCCCAGTGCGACGATACAGGCGCCGGTCAGGGTAGCGATGTCGACCACGGATTTGGGGTTGAAGCGTTCGGCGTAGGTTAGGGCGTCGCACAGCACCAGACGGCCTTCGGCGTCGGTGTTGAGAACCTCGACCGTCTGGCCGGACATGGTGGTGACGATATCCCCCGGCTTGGTGGCGCGCCCGCTGGGCATGTTCTCCGCCGCGGCGATGATACCGACGACGTTGATCGGCAGCGCCATTTCGGCCACCGCGTTGAGTGTGCCGAGCACGCTGGCGGCGCCGCACATGTCGAACTTCATTTCGTCCATGCCGGCGCCCGGCTTGAGGCTGATGCCGCCGGTGTCGAAGGTAATGCCCTTGCCGACCAGCACGAATGGCTGTTCGTCGGTCGCTTCGCTGCCGTTGTACTGCATGACGATCAGTTTCGACGGCTGGTCGGAGCCGTTGCCGACGCAGAGCAGCGAGTGCATGCCGAGCTTTTCCATCTCGCTTTCGTCGAGTACCTGGGTGCTGATGGCGTCGTATTCGTCGCCCAGGCGAATGGCCTGCTGCGCCAGGTAGGTCGGGGTGCAGATATTGCCCGGCAGGTTGCCGACGTCGCGCGCCACCGATACGCCGTTGGCGATGGCAACGCCGTCGACCAGGGCATGCTCGCCGGTCTCGACATCGTCTTCGGGCAGCAGGATATGGACGTGGGCCAGCTGCAGCGGATCGGCCTTCTTGCTTTTGGTTTCGTCGTACTGATAGAGCTCGGCGGTGCCCCATTCGACCAGCATGCGGGTCTGGCGGTAGAGGTCGTCATCGGCGATGCAGGGCACGTCCAGTGCGAACAGCGCGCTGCCGGCCCGAATGCTCTTGATGGCGGCGAAGGCGGTCTTGATCAGCTTGCGGTAATTGCGGTCGTGGCGCTCGTCGGCCTTGCCGAGTCCCAGCAGCAGCACGCGTCGGGCCTTGATGTTGGGAACCCGGTGCAGCATCAGGCTTTCGGCGACCTTGCCCTGGATGTCGCCACCGCCGAGGATGTCGGACAGGTAGCCGTTGCTGGCGCTGTCGAGCGTGCGCGCCGCGGGTGTCAGGTTGCCATCGGCCTCGACACCGACGATGAGCAGTTCCGTTTCGAGCGCCTCTATGGCGCCGCTTACTATTTCAAAATCCATGATGGCTCCAGGCAAGACTTTAATTCCACTTTCGGCGATAATGCCGCATCCCGAGTGCCATGCACTATAAACTATTCCAGAGCCTCTGAATAAGTCCCGGTCGAGGTGAATGCCCGAGGGCACGACGCTTTCGCTGCGCGGGACGTTTTCATGGACGCCAATTCGACAGGGTAGTGCGACTTGATCGTTTTCCGATACCTGACCCGCGAGGTACTGATCAGCACGGCCGCCGTCAGCGGCATTCTGCTGATGATCATCGTCAGCGGGCGCTTTATCAAATACCTCGGCAATGCCGCCGCCGGCAAACTGGATCCGGACCTTTTAGCGCAGATGCTGCTGTTCAGGCTGCCGGGATTTCTCGAACTGATCCTGCCGCTGGGGCTGTTTCTCGGCATTCTGCTTTCGTTCGGCCGGCTCTATCTCGAGAGCGAGATGGTGGTGCTGCGAGCCTGCGGTTTCAGCCAGCGACGCCTGGTGCTCTACGCACTGGGGCCTGCGCTGCTGGTAGCGGTACTGGTGGGTTTGCTGAGTACCTGGGTGTCGCCGCTGGGTGCCCGGATGATCGACCGGGCTTACGAAAGCCAGCAGGGCGTGAGTGAGTTCGACACCCTTCTGCCGGGGCGCTTCCAGCCGCTGCCTGGCGGAAACAGGGTGTCCTACACCGAGGGCCAGGGGAACAGCCAGGGCAGCCTGGAAAACCTGTTCATTTCCGACAGCACCGGCAACGGCCGGCCGGTCGTGGTGCTGGCGGAGCAGGGCTATCGCTACGACAGCGACAACCGCAACCGTTACCTGGTGCTGCGCAACGGCGTGCGCTACGAGGGCATTCCCGGTCAGGCCGACTACCGGCGCATCGACTACGGCGAATACGGCGTGCGCCTGCCGGCCTCGAGCGAAACCCGCGACGACGACAACCCGGAGTCCTACAGTACCCTCAGGCTGCTGTCCGATGCCCGCCCCGAGGCCAAGGCGCAGTTGCACTGGCGGCTGTCGCTGCCGGTGCTGGCGCTGGTGGTGGCGCTGATCGCGGTGCCGATGAGCCGTACCAACCCCCGCCAGGGGCGCTTCGCCAAGCTGATTCCCTCGATTCTGCTTTACCTGGCGTACCTGACGCTGCTTGGGGCGGCGCGTACCCGGGTCGAGGATGCCCAGGCCCCGGTCGCGCTGATCTGGCTGGTGCACGGCGCCTTCCTGCTGCTGGCGGCCAATCTGGTATTTGCCGAGCATTTCTGGGAGCGGCTGTTTGCACGTCTGCCGTCGCTGCCGGGCCGGAAAAGGACGGGATGATGAACAAGCTGGATATCTACATCGGCAAGCATGTGCTGGGCGCCATCCTGGTGGTGATGCTGATCGTGGTCGGCCTGGACCTGCTGTTCTCGCTGATCGACGAGCTGGACTCGGTCAACGAGCGCTACGACCTCTTCGAAGTGGTGATTTATCTCGCCATGACCACGCCGCGCCGCCTTTACGAGTTCCTGCCGCTGAGCTGTCTGGTGGGATGCCTGGTGGGGCTCGGCATGCTGGCCTCCCACAGCGAGCTGACGGTGATGCGGGCCGCCGGGGTGTCCACCCGCCGTATCGTCGGCGGCGTCATGAAACCGGTTCTGGTGCTGGTGATCGGCGCGCTGCTGCTGGGCGAGTTCGTGGTACCCCAGACCGAGCAGGTCGCCCAGAGCCGTCGCGCGCTGGTGCAGTCCGGTGGCGAGGCGCTGAAATCGCGCCACGGTGTCTGGCACCGCGAGGGCGATACCTTCATTCATATCAATGCCGTGCAACCGGACGGCCGGGTATTCGGCGTTACCCGCTATCGTGTGGATGGCGCACGCGACCTGCAATCGGCCAGCTACGCCCGCGAGGGGAAATTCCGCGACGGCGCCTGGCAGCTCTCGGAGATCAGCGAAACGCTGTTTCACGGTGACCGGACCGAGGTCGTGCATCGGCAGAGCGAAGTCTGGCATTCCGGATTGACGCCAACGCTGCTGTCGGTGGTGGTGGTTGAGCCGGTGGACCTTTCGATCAGCGGTCTGCGGGCCTTCTCGCAGTATCTGGCAGAGCAGGGGCTCGACAACGTCAGCTATCAGCTGGCGTTCTGGAAGAAGCTGCTGCAGCCGCTGGGGATACTGGCGCTGGTGCTGATCGGCATTTCCTTCATTTTCGGGCCGCTGCGCAGCGTCACGGTCGGCCAGCGGCTGATCGTCGGCATCATGGTCGGCCTGGTGTTCAAGTTCGCCCAGGACATGCTGGGGCCGGCCAGCAGCGTGTACGGTTTCACGCCACTGCTGGCGGTGCTGCTGCCGATTGTGGTCTGCTTTCTGGTTGGCGGCTGGATGCTCAAGCGGGCGAAGTGACATTGCAGGAGCGGCGCCTCGCCGCGAATCTGCTGCGGTGAATAAAAGCTTCGCCGCGGGGAAGCGCCCTTAAGTTTGGCTGCGCGGCTCCCACGACAGGTGGCAAGTGCCGGGATTCGCAGGAGCCCGCTCCGCCGGCGAATGATCTTTGGTGCCAGACCGGTTCGCCCACAGAGTGGGCTCCTACGAACAGAAGTCTTGGATTCTCGCAGGAGCCCGCGCAGCGGGCTCTACGCCTTCTTTTTCTTTTCCAGCTGCACGATGCGGGTGCCGGAAGCCCGGTCGCCCCAGGTGAGCTTCTCGTCGCCGAGCAGCATCCACCAGTAGCCGAGGCCGGCCAGGGCCAGCGAGGGGCCGGCGACGATAAAGCGGATCAGGCTCTGGGTCCAGCTGATATGGCCACCGGCGGTGCTTTGCACCCGAAGGTTCCAGGCCAGCATGCCGAGGGTCTGTCCCGAGCGCGTCCAGAAATAGGCGAAAAACAGATAGGTTGCGACGAACAGCAGCGTTTTCCACTGCGGCCCGGTGACCGCTTCGCCGCCGTTCAGGCCAACGGCAACAGCGCCCAGTACCATCCAGAGGGCGACTACCAGGAGGGTGTCGTAGATCATCGCCAGCAGGCGCCGGGCCAGGCTGGCCGGGCGCAGCACCCGCGGGCTGTCGGGGAAAGGTATATGCATGGTGATGAGTGAACGGTTATAAGTTGACAGGTAACAGTTAACAGCCGACAGGTCGCGGAGTGCGGTTTGCGCTGTCGTCTGTTAACTGTTTGCTGTGGTCTGTTATTTAAAGGGTGTGACGTACTTGGCGAGATAGTCGGCTGCCAGCGCTTCGGCGGCTGTCGTTTTCTCCGGGTCCAGCTTCATCAGCAAACGCTTTTCGATCGCGGCGGCGGTGGGGTTGCCGAGCTGCGCCGAGTTGTGCATCCAGGCGTAGGCGATGACATCGGCGTCGGCGCTGTTGTCGCTGCCGTGGTGGTTGGAATACAGGGTGCCGAGAAAGAACATCGCGTCCATATGTCCCTGCTCCGCGGCGCGGCGATACCAGCGCTCGGCTTCACTGTAGTCCTGCTCGACGCCGGTGCCGAAATTGTAGCAGCGGCCGATGTTGTGCATCGCGCTCACCAGTCCCTGATCGGCGGCCCGGCGATACCAGTTGTAGGCCTCCAGCGGGTTGCGATCGACGCCATAGCCGAATTCGTACATTTCACCCAGACGATTCTGGGCGCGGGCGTCTCCCTCGCTGGCGCGGGGCTCGACCGTCTCGAGTTCCTTGCGGTACTCGACGTTTTTCATCCGGCGCAGGTTGTTCACGCTCTCGAGGTGTCCCTGGTTGGCGCCGCGCTTGTAGAGCTCCATCGCCCGCGCTTTATCCTCGGAAACCCCCCAGCCATTCTCGTACATCTGGCCGAGCATGTTCAGGGCGTCGGGATTGCCCTCACGGCTCAGGGACTCCAGTTCATCGAGCGCAGCCTTGTAGTCCTTGCCTTCGAAAGCCCGGGTTGCCTTGCCGAGATCGGCGGCCAGCAGCGGGGCTGTATGCAGGCTCATCAGCAGGCCGGCAGTCGCCAGCAGTACTTTCTTGCTCATCGGATCGGATGCTCCCTTGCGCCTTTGTGTGGGCTCGTCTGAGTTCGGTTCGGCGCCCATTATAGCGGTGTGGCCAGGGTGAGAAAACGCAACGGAGCGAACCCCGGTGAAAGGGGGGCTCCGTCAGATCGCCTGGTGTCAGTCGTTGCGGGTCTTGTCGAGCAGCTCGATCATGTAGCCGTCCGGGTCCTTGACGAAGGCCAGTACGGTGGTGCCGCCCTTCATCGGGCCGGCTTCCCGGACGACCTGGCCACCCTTGGTCTTGATGGTGTCGCAGGCCTGATAGACATCGTCGACCTCGATGGCGATATGGCCATAGCCGTTGCCGAGATCGTAGCTGGAGGTGTCCCAGTTGTGGGTCAGCTCCAGCACGGCGTCTTCCGATTCCTCGCCGTATCCGAGGAACGCCAGGGTGAAGCGGCCTTCCGGGTAGTCCTTGCGGCGCAACAGGCGCATCCCCAACAGGTCGGTGTAGAAGGAAATCGACTTCTGCAGGTCCGAGACCCGCAGCATGGTGTGCAGAATACGCATAATCGCAGCTCCGTAAGCATTGATACTGGTCAGCGATTGGGCACGGCGACCTTGCCCAAACTCGATTAGAGTGCTGTATTATAGGGACTTATCGCAGAGGGTGAGCGTCATGTTTCAAGAGTTTTCCAAACAGTTCTCCAAGCAGTTCGGCGATTCCATGGAGCCTTTCAAGGATCTGGTCAACATCCAGACCAAAATGCTCGAGGAATTGACCCGGCAGCAGATGGAGTGCACCAAGTCCTGCGTCGAAGCGACGATTCAGCAAACCCGCGAACTGCAGAAATGCAACAGCCCGAGCGACCTGATGGAACTGCAGAAAGCGTACGCCAAGGAGCTCGAGGAAACCCTGCGGCAGGCCGGCGAGCAGAACATGAAAGCGCTGCAGGAGGCCAGGGCAGCCATCGAGAAGATTACCCAGGATCAGTTCGACGCCTTCAACAAGAAGTAATCGCCCGCCTCAATACTGGTGCCGGAGCCGTCCGCTCCGGCCTCGTTTTTCCCCTGTTTTTCGATTCCGAGCACTATGACCGCCCCTATTGGCCTTTTCTTCGGATCGACCACCGGCAATACCGCCGATGTGGCCGAACGCATCGCCCGCGTCATCGGATCCGACCTTGTCGACCTGCACGACATCATCGACAGCGGTCCCGCCGCAATGACGGGCTATGACTGCCTGATCGTCGGCATACCCACCTGGGATTTCGGTGAGCAGCAGGAAGACTGGCTCGAAGTCTGGCCCGAGCTCGACGACCTGCAGCTGAGCGGGCGCTTTGCGCTGTTCGGCCTGGGCGATCAGATCGGTTACGGGGAGTGGTATCTGGATGCGATGGGAATGCTGCACGACAAGCTGCGTGACGCCGGCGCCGAGCCTGTGGGTTACTGGCCGGTGGACGGGTACGACTTCGAGTCATCCCGGGCGCTGACGGCGGATCGCCGTCATTTCGTTGGCCTGGCGCTGGATGAAGACAGCCAGCGCGCTGAAACCGACGGCCGGATCGCGATCTGGGTGCCTCAGGTGCTGGACGCCTTCGGTCTTAGCTGAGTACGCAGCGCACTCAGGCCGTACCAGGCGAGACCGCTGGCGGGAATCAGGGCCGCCAGCGCGAAGGCCACCCGGTAAGCCTCGGCCGGGTAGCGGCCGGTGCTGTCAGGAGGCCACAGCTCGACGATACCACCCAGTCCCCACTGTATCAGGAATGCGGACACGAAAATGCCGAGGTTCAGGCTGGTGCTGACGCGGCCGCTCTGGTGACGGGGGAACTGCTGCGCGAGGCTGGCGAACATCAGCGAGCCCGAGGTGCTGAAGAAGCCCAGCATGGCCCAGAGCAACGGGCTCGGGGTGCCGCTGTCGAACTGCAGCAGCACCAGCAGCGCGACGAAGGCCAGGATTCCGGCCAGGCTCAGGGCTCTGGGAGGAATGCCCAGGTGCTGCAGCCGGTCGGCGATCATGCCCATCAGCAGAAAGCCGGAAGTGACGCCGCAGGCACAGACGAACAGCATGTCCGCCGCGGCGGACGGGGACAGTTGCATCACCTGCCGCAGCCAGTCGCCGGCCCAGAGCGACTGCACCGATATAAAGGTGGAACTTTGCAACAGGCTGGCGGGCGCCACCCGATAGAAGCGAGGGTCGCGAACGATGGTGAAAACGGTGCGTAGCGGGTGCTCCGGCGTCCCTGGATGGGGCTCGACAGCGCGCCGCGGGACCATGAACCACTGCAGCAGCGCGGCCAGCGCACAGAGAACGGCCGTTGCCATGAACAGTCCGCGCCAGTCGGTGACGCCGAGGGCCAGTTCCACCGGCTTGGTTGCCAGCAGGGCGCCTAAACCGCCGGAAGCGAGCTGGATGCCGTTGACCAGCGGCAGGCGCGCGGGCTCGAGCCAGATCACGTAGGCCTTGAAGGCGCCCATCAGGCAGGCAGAGACCCCGACGCCGATCAGCACGCGACCGAGCAGCAGCTCCGATGCCGTCCCGGCAAAGGCAAAGACGAGGCTGCCGGCCCCGGCGATGAGCAGCAGTATCGCGTTCAGCTTGCGGGCTTCAATGCGGTCCAGCAGTACGCCAAGCGGCAGCTGGCAGGCGGCAAAGGCGAGGAAGTAGCTGCTCGAGATCAGACCCAGGGTGGCGGCGCTCAGGCCCAGTTCGTCGACCAGCGCCGGCGATACCACGGCACCGACCACGCGAAACAGGTACGACAGCATGTAGCCGAAGGCGAATGGCAGGATCAGGCGCAGCAGCACGCTCATCGGTGTCGGGAGGCTGCAGCGGCGGTGGAGGCCGGCAGATGGTTATCGTGGCGCTGCATCCCTGCACTCATGCTGTTCACTACCCAAGCTATTATTTAAAGCCACGGGCGGATCGGTTAAAATACCGCCCTTTTTCTAATTTGCGAGGCCCGACGCCAGCGATGGAAATCAACCCGATCATCAACGCCCTCAAGGACATCGGCGAGCGCGCCGGTACCCTGCGCGTGTACCTCGATTATGACGGCAAGAAAGAGCGTCTGGAAGAGGTCGAACGCGAACTCGAATCCCCCTCCGTCTGGGACGATCCGGACAATGCCCAGAAACTGGGTCGCGAGCGCGCCCAGCTCGAAGAGGTGGTCAGCACGCTGGAGGCGCTGGAGAGCGGAGCGGCCGACGCGCGCGAACTGCTCGACATGGCGGTCGAGGAAGACGATGCCGATACCGTCGCCGAGGTCGAAAAGGAAGTCGAAGGACTGACCGGCCGGCTCGAGAAGCTGGAGTTCCGCCGCATGTTCGCCGGCGAAGCCGATCCCAACAACGCCTTTCTCGACATTCAGGCCGGTTCCGGCGGTACCGAGGCGCAGGACTGGGCCAACATGATGCTGCGCATGTATCTGCGCTGGGGCGAGGACAAGGGTTTCAAGACCGAGCTGGTGGAAGTCTCCGAGGGTGAAGTCGCCGGCATCAAGAGTGCGACCATCCGTTTCGAGGGCGACTACGCCTTCGGCTGGCTGCGCACGGAAACCGGCGTGCACCGCCTGGTGCGCAAGTCGCCGTTCGACTCCGGTGGTCGTCGTCACACCTCCTTCGCGTCGGTCTTCGTGTCGCCCGAAATCGACGATAACGTCGAGATCGAGATCAACCCGGCGGACCTGCGTATCGACGTTTACCGCGCCTCCGGCGCCGGCGGTCAGCACGTCAACCGGACCGAGTCGGCGGTGCGTATCACCCACGTACCGACCAATACCGTGGTGCAGTGCCAGAGCCAGCGTTCGCAGCATCAGAACAAGGACTTCTGTATGAAGCAGCTGCGCTCCAAACTGTACGAGCTGGAAATGCTCAAGCGCAGCGAGGCGGCGCAGAAGCTGGAAGACTCCAAGGCCGATATCGGCTGGGGCAGCCAGATCCGCTCCTACGTGCTCGACGACAGTCGCATCAAGGATCTGCGCACCAATGTCCAGACCTCCAACTGCGACCGTGTGCTGGACGGCGATCTGGACATGTTTATCGAGGCCAGCCTCAAGGCCGGCCTCTGATCCGGCGCCGCTGTCCGGCGCTCTGAACCAAGCGAGCCCTTGAGCATCAAGGGGTTATACGAAATTCTGCCCCCCGGTGGTGGGGGCGACGCGCAGCCGTGTGGCTGCGCTGCCAGGTAAAAGGTTATCCGATGTCCGACAACATCCAGCAGCCGCAAGACGAAAACCGCCTGATCGCCGAACGGCGCGAGAAGCTCAGTGCGCTGCGCGAGCAGGGCAATGCCTTCCCCAACAGCTTCCGGCGCGACAGCTATGCCGCCGATCTGGTCGCCGCCCACGGCGACAAGAGCAAGGAAGAGCTGGCCGAGGCCGCTATCGAGGTCGCGGTCGCGGGCAGGCTGATGCTCAACCGCGGCGCCTTCATGGTGCTGCAGGACATGAGCGGCCGCATCCAGCTGTACGTCAACAAGGAAGCGCGCGCCTTCGCCAAGTCGCTGGATCTCGGTGACATCATCGCGGTTCGCGGCAAGCTGCAGAAATCCGGCAAGGGCGACCTCTACGTCGACATGGCGCAGTTCGAGCTGCTGACCAAGAGCCTGCGCCCGCTGCCGGACAAGCACAAGGGGCTGCAGGACACCGAGATGCGTTATCGCCAGCGCTACGTTGACCTGATCACCAACGAAGACTCGCGCAGGGTGTTCGAGGTGCGCTCCGGCATCGTTTCGGCGATCCGCCGCTACCTCGCCGAGCGTCGCTTCCTCGAGGTCGAAACGCCGATGCTGCAGGCGATTCCGGGCGGCGCCTCGGCGCGTCCGTTCGTCACTCACCACAATGCGCTGGATATCGACATGTACCTGCGCATCGCGCCCGAGCTCTATCTCAAGCGCCTGGTGGTGGGCGGTTTCGAGCGCGTGTTCGAGATCAACCGCAACTTCCGCAACGAAGGGTTGTCGACGCGTCACAACCCCGAGTTCACCATGATCGAGTTCTACCAGGCCTACGCGGACTACCGTGACCTGATGGACCTGACCGAGGATATGCTGCGCACCGTGGCGCGGGAAGTGCTGGGCACCACCACCATCGTCAATACCGTGCGCAACGAAGAGGGTGAGGTGCTGGAGCGCTTCGAGTACGACCTGTCCCAGCCGTTCCAGCGCCTGTCGGTGTTCGACTCCATCCTCAAGTACAACCCGGACATCAGCGCCCAGGCGCTGGCCGACGAGCACGCCGCGCGCCAGATCGCCGAGCGTCTGGATATCGAACTCAAGGATGGCTGGGGCCTTGGCAAGGTGCAGATCGAGATCTTCGAGAAGACCGTCGAGCACCGTCTCGATCAGCCGACCTTCATCACCGAGTACCCGACCGAGGTCAGCCCGCTGGCGCGCCGCAGCGACGACAATCCCTTCGTCACCGACCGCTTCGAGTTCTTCGTCGGCGGCCGCGAGCTGGCCAACGGCTTCTCCGAGCTCAACGATGCCGAAGATCAGGCCGAGCGTTTCCGTCAGCAGGTAGCCGAGAAGGAAGCCGGTGACGACGAGGCGATGCACTACGATGCCGACTTCGTCAACGCGCTGGAGTACGGTCTGCCGCCGACGGCCGGCGAGGGCATCGGCATCGACCGTCTGGTGATGCTGTTCACCGACTCGCCGTCGATCCGCGACGTTATCCTGTTCCCGGCGATGCGGCCGCGCGTCTGAGCCGCTTGAGCGACCGGGATAAAGAGCGCCGGGGACTCCCGGCGCTGCTGTTTCCGGCATCGTCGCGCCGGGTGCCGGGCAAGCGTGGTATCAATCTGGCGCTGCGCAGCCTGCATCTGGTCGGTATTGCGGGCCTGGCTGGCCACTTTCTCTACCGGCTTCCGCCCGAGCACTGGCTGGGGTTTCTGTGGCTTGGCTTTGGCGCGGGGCTGGCGATGGTACTGCTCGAGCTGTACTGCGACGGTGTCTGGCTGCTGCAGCTGCGCGGGCAGGCCATCCTCGGCAAACTGGTGCTGCTGGGGCTGGTGATTCCATTTCCGCAGTTACTGGCGCCGATGTTCGTGCTGGCGATTCTGATTTCCGGGTTCTTCGCCCACGCCCCGGGCCGGGTCCGGTATTATTCGCTCTACCACGGACGGGTGGTGAAGGCGTTGCGTGACGCCGACGGCGGCATAAAGAACTCGGGGCAGCCATAAAGCAGACTGAGTCGAGCACGCAGCGTCGGATGGGTGCAGCGATTCACCGCAGCGGGCTGTACGCTGACTGCGGATCACGGGCATCGCGAAACCCGTCATATCGATCGTCGTGCAGATCGATCGGTTTCAACCGGCATCAGCGGGTGTTGTCGCCGAATGACAGCTTGCAGTTTGGACGTTTCAAAGGAGTATGCAGACGATGGCACTGGATCAGGCCCCCAGCTGGCAGCCGGCGCTGGCCGGCGAGTTCGAGCAGCCTTATATGCAGGCACTGAAGCAGTTCCTGCGGGATGAGAAAGACAGTCAGAAGACCATTTATCCTCACTCCAGTCACTGGTTTCATGCCCTCGAAGCGACCCCGCTGGATCAGGTGCGGGTGGTGATTCTGGGGCAGGACCCCTACCATCAGCCGGATCAGGCCCATGGCCTGTGCTTTTCGGTACGGCCCGGCGTGCGGGTGCCGCCGTCGCTCAGGAATATCTACAAGGAGCTGCAAAGCGATCTCGGCATCGAGCCGGTGCAGCACGGATACCTCGAGAGCTGGACGCGCCAGGGCGTACTGCTGCTCAACAGTGTGCTGACGGTCGAACAGAGCCGCGCCGGTTCGCACCAGGGCAAGGGCTGGGAGCAGTTCACCGACCGCGTGATTCACGCCGTCAACGACCGTTGCGAGCACGTGGTGTTCCTGCTCTGGGGCAGTTACGCCCAGAAGAAGGGCGCCTTCATCGATCGTCAGCGCCACCTGGTGCTGCAGGCGCCGCATCCGTCGCCGCTGGCGGCGCACCGCGGCTTTTTCGGCTGCCGGCATTTCAGTCAGGCCAACGCCTACCTCGAGGCCCATGGCCGCGGGGCCATCGACTGGCAGTTGCCGGCACAGCCTTAACAGCGCCGTAGGGCATGGCTGCAACATTGCGCGATGCCCTATAATTGGGCGTTGTTAATGATTTCGGTGACCCGATGGTTGCCATTGTCCGCCGCGCTATGATCCGGGTGCGGCTTTTGGCCCGCAGAAGGAAACGATGACCAAGACCAAGCGCAAACCCAGCGATGACGAGGTGTACAATCGCATCTGGAGCGCCATTATGGAGCGCAAGCTGCAGCCGGGGACCCGCCTCAAGGAGGAGGACCTGTGCGAGGTATTCGAGACCAGTCGCGGCGGTATCCGCAAGGTGTTGCAGCGCCTTGCGCACCACAACCTGATCAATCTGGTGCCCAACAGCGGCGCCTATGTCGCCAAGGCGACGGTCAAGGAGGCGCGGGAAGTGTTCCAGGCCCGACGGCTGATCGAGACCGAACTGGTGCGGGAGCTCGTCCGTACCTTCACGCCAGCGAAGAGGCAGGCGCTCGAGGAGCATGTGGCCCTGGAGGAGCAGGCTCATCGCGATGGCGACCTCAACCGCCGCATACGCCTGTCGGGCGAGTTTCACCTGAAGATCGGCGAGCTGGCCGACAAGCAGGTGCTGACTCATTTTCTGCGCGAAATCGTCTCCCGCACCTCGCTGATCATCGCCCAGTATCAGCTGGCCAGCGCCCGTCACGCCGAGGAAACGGCGGCCCATCCCTGCTGCGAGCATCGTGGCCTGATCGAGGCTTTCGAGAAACGAGATGCCGACGGGGCGATCAGCCTGATGATGGAGCACCTCTGCCATCTCGAGGAGCAGCTGGATCTGGCGTCCGGCATCAACGGTGCCATCGACCTCAAGTCTATCTTCTCCTGATGCCCCTGGGTTGCTCGCCTTCGCGGGGGCGAGCCGCCCGGACCCTGTTCACGTCACTTAAGCCCACCTTTGTGTGGGCTTTTTCATTATGGACCGCCAGGCGCGACGGTGATCGGTTGTTATCGGACAGGTACTCTGAATTAAATAATATTGAATTATAAATTCAGTCGTGACAGTATCGATAAAAACACCCCCAGAAGGGCCGCTCAATGAAAATACTGCTTCTGAACCCCAATACCTCCGAAGTGATTACCGACCAGCTGGCCGAGGTGGCGCGCAGGTACGCAGCAGCCGGCACCGAAATCATTCCGGCTACCGGGGCTTTCGGGGTTCCCTACATAGCCAACCGTGCCGAAGCCGTGATCGGCGCCAGTGCGGCACTCGAGATACTGGCGGCGCAGCACCGTAACGTCGATGGCGCCATTCTGGCGGCCTTCGGCGATCCGGGGCTCGGGGCCGCGCGGGAGCTTTTCGATATTCCGATCGTCGGTCTTGCCGAAGCCGGCATGCTGACCGCATGCATGCTGGGCAAGAAGTTCGCGATCGTGACCTTTTCCACCGCACTCGGCGCCTGGTACCAGGAATGCGTCGAGTGGAATCAGCTGCAGGACCGCTGCTGCGCCATCCGCATGCTGGATCAGTCTTTCCAGTCCATCGGCTCGGTGCGCGACGAGAAAGAGGAACTGCTGGCGGAGCTTGCTCTGACCGCAGTCAACGAGGATGGCGCCGACGTCATCGTGCTGGCGGGCGCACCGTTGTCGGGACTGGCCGACCGTATCCGCGATCGGGTGCCGGTACCGATGATCGATTGCGCGGCGGCCGCCACGAAGCAGATCGAGGGTCTGGTATCGCTGGGACTGAAAACGCCGGAGGTGGGTACGTTCCGCCGTCCGGTGGCCAAGCCGACGACCGGCGTCAGCGAGGTGCTGGCCGCGCGTATCGAGCACCGCAGCTGAACTGTCCAGTCACCTGGTCTGCAGTTTGCATCTATAAATGCATCAGCACCCGGTGGTGCAAGGGCCTCAATGCAGAACCCGAAAGGGAGGACTCATGGGCGAGATCAAGCGAACCCTGGCGGAGATGGATCTGATAACCCTCCGCGATGCCATTGCCGGCGGGGATCTCGGTATTGCCGAGGTGGCCGCGAGTTTTATCGAGGTGGTAGCCGAACGCAATCCGCAACTCAATGCCATCGTTCGCTTCGATGAGCACTGGGTGCAGGCGCAGGTGCGGGAGCTGGAGCAGCGCCGGCGTGCAGGCGAAACCCTGCCGTTGCTCGGTGTTCCCTTTACGGTCAAGGACACCCTCTGGATAAAGGGGCGCACTGCGACCCAGGGCTCCCGGCTGTTCGCGGATTTCGTGGCGCCGGAGGATGCCGTGGCGGTGCAGCGACTGAAGCAGGCGGGCGCTCTGATTCTCGGCCACAGCAACAGCTCGGAGTTCGCCTGCAAGGGGGTGACGACCAACCGGTTGTACGGTGCCACCCGCAACCCCTGGAACCTTGAGATGACCCCGGGCGGCTCCTCGGGCGGTGCGGCGGCGGCGGTTTCGGCGGGACTCGGCGCCTTTGCGCTCTGTACCGATGGCGGCGGCTCCACCCGGCGTCCCGCGGCCCATAGCGGTGTCGTCGGCCTGAAGCCTTCCTGCGGATTGATTCCCCATCCGACCGGTTTTCAGGAACCGCTGTTCGGTAACGGCGTGATCGGACTGATGACACGCCGAATCGCCGATCTCGAGCCGCTGCTGGCTACGCTGGCGGGAGCCCATCCCTGCGATGCCGATACCCCGGTGGGGCTGGCGCGGGAGTCGGATCCCATCGCCTCGGTGGCCGGTGCCCGGATTGCTTTCAGCCCCCGTTTCGGACTCGATGTGCCGGTCGAAGAAGACCAGCTCGAGGCGATCGCTGGGGTGGCCAGTGCGCTCGAGCATGCCGGCGCCATCGTCGAGCCGCGCGATCCGGTGTGGCCGCAGGGCGCCGGGGAGGCGGCTTTCGCGACGCTGCAGTTCGCCGGACTCGCGGCGCTCTACGGCGACGCGTTCCAGCGGGATGCCGGCCCGTTCGACCCCGATATCGCTGCGCAGATAGAAAAGGGGCTGGGGCTCAGTGGCGCGGACGTCGCGCGCGCCTATTTCGACCGCGCCGAGCTTTACCGCGCCATGGCGGATCTGTTCAGCCACTGCGATGCGGTACTGACGCCGACAACGCCGTGCACCGCCTGGCCCCACTCTGAGCTGGGGCCGGCGACGATCGCAGGCCAGCCGGTATCGCCACGCGGACACGCGGTTTTTACCCCGATCATCAATCACAGCTTCCACGCGGCGGTTTCGGTGCCTTGCGGTATCGCATCGAACGGCCTGCCGATGGGCGCGCAGATCATCGTGCCTCGATTCAGGGATGCGCGGGCGCTGAAAATAGGGCGGGTCGTCGAAGAGACATTCGGTGCCCCGTTCGCCCGGCCAAGATGGCCACTGACCTGAACGGGTGGCGGTTGCCGCCGGATTGCAGTACCCACTCAAACTCTGATGGAGTGAACCATGAAGAATAGAATGAAGACGCTGCTGGCATCCGCTGTCATAACCGCGGGCCTTGTCGCCGGTACCGCCGGCGCCGATACCATTCGGCTCAGCACCACCGTTTCCGACTCGTCCAACTGGGTCAAGGCCGCGAACAGGTTCAAGGAGCTGGTCGAGGAGCGAAGCGAAGGCGGTCACAAGGTCGAGGTGTACGCGAACGGCACCCTGGTCAGCGGCAACGACCGCGTCGAGCTGGAAATGGCCCAGGCCGGTGCCGTCGACATCATCATGAAATCGACGCCCTGGCTGAGCCAGATGAACCCGGATTTCATCGTCGTCTCGATGCCCTGGATCTTCCCGGATGCCGACGCCGCGATGGCGGTGATGGACGGCCCGGTGGGGGACGAGCTGGGCGCCAAGCTGGAATCCCAGGGCATCCGCCCGCTGGCCTGGGGCTCGGGCGGCTTCTTCCAGCTTTACAGCAACCCGGGACCGATCGATACGGTCGACGATATCTCCGGTGTCAAGATTCGCACCCCGGGCCTGGAACTCTACCTGGATTCCTGGAAGTCGGTTGGCGCCGTACCGGTGGCAATGAGCTTCGCCGAGGTGTTCAGCGCACTGCAGGCCGGCGCCATCGACGGCGGTATCTCGCCCATTCCGCTGATCTATTCGTCGCGCTTCTACGAGGTCAGCAAGAACATTGCCAAGGTCAACTTCTCCTTCGAGGCGGTCGGCATGCTGGCGAGCAATGTGTTCTGGGGGCGTCTCTCCGACGAGGACAAGGCGCTGGTTGCCCAGGCCGCGAAGGACGCCATGATCTATCAGCGTGAAGTCGCCGCCGGCGAGGAAGCGGAGCTGGCGAAAAAGATGGAAGAAGCCGGCGTGACTATCCAGGTGCCTTCCGAGGAAGCGCTCGAGGGCTTCAAGTCCAGGGTGTCGCCGGTCTACGCCGAGTACAAGAGCAAGGTTGGCGAGGAACTGGTCACCAAGGTGGAAGACGCCGTTGCCGCGTTGAACAACTGAACCCCGGTCCCTTTCCCTGGCGCCGGTGAGAATCCCGGCCGCCAGGCGGACCGGAGGAGAGCCATCATGCGTAATGTCACCGCCGCATCGGGAGGGGGGACGGGATCATGAGAAAGATCGCAGTCAAGGCGCTGCTCTGGCTTGACCGGCTGGAGAAGATCACGGTGGTCAGCTTATGCGGTTCCATCGTCCTGCTGGTGTTCATGGGAGTGCTCTCGCGCTATCTGTTTCACTACTCGATCGCCTGGTCCGAGGAGCTCGCCCGCTTCATGTTTCTCTGGGGCGCGCTGTTTGGCGCCGCCTCCGCCTGCAAGACCGGGCAGCACGGCGGCATCCCGCTGCTGGTCGACAAGTTCCCGCCCTGGCTGCAACGGGCGACCGAGGTCTTTATCGGCGTTTGCATGCTGACTTTCATCGGTTATCTCGCCTGGCAGGCCTATGGCACCACCATGCGCGCCATGGCCTCGGGGCAGTCGAGCATGACCACCGGCATACCGGTCTGGGTCATCAATTTCGGCATGTTCCTGTCCTTCTGTCTGGCGATATTCCGCACCATTCAGGGATTCCTGATCGGGTCCTACCGTATCGACAAGCCAGTGGTGGAATAAGTTATGACACTTCTCGCTAATCCGGCCGTGATCGGGCTGCTGGTGTTCTTTGCGTTTCTCGCTATGAACGTACCGGTATTCGTCTCCATCGGCCTGGCGGGCCTCATGGCCTTCGTGGTATTCGAGATCGCGCCACTGAGCGTGATTCCCTATGTCTTTTCCGGCTCGCTGGACTCCTTTCCTCTGCTGGCGACGCCGTTGTTCATCATCGCCGGCAACTTCATTACCCGAACAGGGATCGCCACCCGGCTGGTGCGGCTGGCGGAGCTGATCCTGGGACCGGTACCCGGGGGGCTTGCGCTGACCGTGCTGGTCACCGGTGCGGTGCTGGGCTCGATGTCCGGCTCCAATATCGCCACCGTGGCGGCGCTGAGCTTCCTGGTGCAACCGATGGTGGATCGCGGCTATGACCGCGGCTTTGCGGTTGCCGTGGTGGCGGCCGGCTGCACCTTCGGCGTGGTCATTCCGCCGAGTATCGGTTTCATCATCTACGGCGTCATTACCGAATCGTCGATTCCGAAGCTGTTCGCCGCGGGCATCGGCCCGGGACTGACCATGCTTCTGCTGCTCGGTGGCTATACCCTCTATATCTCGAAAAAGCGCGGCTACCGGGGGGCTGATCCCGAGGCGCGAAACTGGGCGACGCTGTTCGCGGCCTTCAAGGACGCCTTCTGGGGCCTGATGGCGCCGGTGATCATTCTGGGCGGAATCTACTCCGGAGTTTTCACGGCCACCGAGGCCGCGGCGGTGGCGGTGGTTTACCTGTTCGTGATCGATCGGCTGGTCTACAAGCAGATCTCCTTCGCACAGCTGCCGGACGTGATCTTCGATTCCGGCCGGACCATCGGTGTCATCGTGCTGATCATCGCCACCTCGGCGGTATACGGCTGGGTGATGCAGACCCAGGGACTGGCGAGCATGCTGAACGACTTCATTCTGGATATCAGTGGCGGCAATGCCATCCTGATCCTGCTGTTCTTCAATATCGTGCTGCTGGTGGCCGGCGCTTTCCTCGAGCCGATCGCGGCCATGTACCTGCTGGTGCCGCTGTTCAAGCCTACGCTCGAGGCGATCGGTTTCGACCTGGTGCACTTCGGTGCGGTGCTGACGGTGAACCTGTCGATGGCGCACCTGACACCGCCGGTGGGCGTGGGCCTGTTTCTGGCCTCGCAGCTGGGCAAGGTGCCGTTCGCCACCGCGGCGCGCTTTGCCATCCCGTTCGTGATCTGCGAGATCATCGCCATACTGCTGGTGACCTACGTCAAGCCGATCGCGATGTTCCTGCCGTCGCTGCTGGGTTAGGATCCGCATCCGGCCGGCCCGAATCCATCAAGCCCTCAGGTTTATGCCGGGGGCTTTTTTGTGGTTTAAGCGGGAAAGCTATCAATCGATGGGTGGGGCCGCTGACCGTACTCACCTGCCACCTGGCAGGAGGCTGTGGGCGGCGTAACCCATCGCTGTTCCCGCAAGCGCCTTGGTCGCGTTTGGCGCAGACGGTATTCGGAGCTGTGCGGACCTTGGCGAAGCGATAATGATGTACCGAGGAAGCCGTAGCTGCTTCAGGCGAAAGCTGTACTTTCGGGTCACGATAACGCTGACTCCACACGAATGAGACCCGGTGCGCTTCGTTGCACTCAGGGCACCCTACATGCGCTTCCCGCCAATCTGCGAAGAACCTTTTTTGGGTGCGCAGGTTGGCGTGAAGGTGAGAAAAAACTGGATCGGAGCGCGGCGCAATCCGGGACCGGGGCCTGTGGGGGATAGGCCCGGGTCTATGGGGGACTGTAACCGAAGGTGGGGGTTATTTCGCCTTGTGGATCGTTCCGCCGGTCTTGAGCACGTGGTCGCGCATGATGCGCCCGGCGAGCTGGCTGTCCCGGTCTTTGAGTGCCTGGAGCAGGGCGCGGTGTTCGTGGACCGAGCCTTCCCAGTGGGTATGGGTGTGGGTGGTGAGGTAACGACCGCGCCGGGTTCTTCCGCTGAGGCGTCGGTGCACCTGCTGCAGCTCGCGATTGCCGCAAAGGTCGATGATCCACTGGTGCGCCCGCTGATTGAGCTCGAAGTAGGCCTGGGGTTCGGCGTTGCGATAGTGCCGTTCCATTTGCTCGTGGAGTGCTTCGAACTCCGCCAGCTCCTCGTCACTGGCCGTCAGCGCGGTCATTTCGACCGCCTGGCGCTCGAGACCGGCCAGAACTTCGAACAGCTCGGCCAGCTCTTCTTCGCTGGTGATGGCGACCCTGGCGCCCCGGTGCGGCTCGATCAGAATCAGCCCCTCGCTTTGCAGTACCTTGAGCGCTTCACGTAGCGGCGTGCGGGAGATATCGAGCAACTGACACAGCTCGACTTCGTCGATGCGACTGCCCTCGGGCAAGGCCTCTTCCGTGATCATGCGGCGCAGATGCTCGGCCACCTCCTCGTGCAGCAGGCGGCGCCTTACGCCGCCGGGGGCTGTGAAATGGACAGGCTTGTTCATGTTCGATTTTCCTCGGTTTGCTGCGGGAGGGTGGGCCGGTCGTCCGGTGTTGTCGGCAGCCTCGCAATCGAGGCGGGTGAATTCTAGATAATATAATTACAAATAAAAGATCCTTAATTAAATAAGTTATCGATAACAGTCAGCCGGCGGGTTTTCGTTACTGCCACGGCCGCTGGTGTCGATAGTCGCAGCCGCACAGTTGCTGAAGCTCTGCAGGGCAGTGTCGGTACCATCGCGTTTCAGCCTTTCAGCGGCGGCTTCGATTGCTCTCGTCCTCGCCATGATGGGCCTCTTGCTAGAGGTAAACAAATATATAATTCATAATTATATCGTGCCGTTCGATTGTAGCTGTCGCTCCGACTGGAAGTCAATAAACGGAGTGAATGTTCAATCTTTGGCCAGTTAAATGAAAAATAATCCTTTAATATCAATATCATGTGTTTTAATCGTTCATGAGTAATAAATAATTATGAATTAAAGTGTTGATTTTTTTCCGTGCCGTCGCTAGCTTGATGACAGGGTTGGACAGAGATCGGATGCTCTCTACGGGTGAGGAGTCCTCGTCGCAAACGGCGGTCGGGGCTCCGCGAGGCCACACGAAGAGAATGCCGGTCTGTTGCCCGCCCCGGTGCCGTTCTTCCGCTTCGTATTCTGGCGAGCATTCAGGAAGGCGGCACCACGCCATTGCCAATGTTGAGGAACCTGTGCCGGCCTTCTGTTGTTTGCAGGGGAGCCGGTCCGGGAACGCGATTACAACTTTAATAAAGCACTAAACGCCAAGGGTACCCACCGTGGGCCGGTCCTGCGCAGTGGAAACGGCGGTCAACTTGGAAACCAGAGGAATACACATGCAGAGCAACAAGATGTCATCCCGTATAGACTCGCTGACCAGCGGTTGCGTCAAGGCGACGCTGGCGGTCGCGCTGTCGGCAACGCTGTTTTCGGGAACGGTTGCGGCGGACAACCTTCGACTGGCGGGCAATTTCGCCACCACGCATTCCAGCAGCATGGCCATGGAGCGCTTCAAGGAGCGCCTGCCGGAGGTTTCGGGCGGTGAACTGACAGTGGATGTTTTCC
The DNA here is from genome assembly GCF_014645375.1 of Marinobacterium nitratireducens. Classification (GTDB taxonomy): domain Bacteria; phylum Pseudomonadota; class Gammaproteobacteria; order Pseudomonadales; family Balneatricaceae; genus Marinobacterium_A; species Marinobacterium_A nitratireducens. The sequence continues at coordinate 63,583 of NZ_BMLT01000010.1, read as the reverse complement.
CGGCGATGCAGCTCGGCGGTGCGAAGGAGAACATCGATCAGGTGCGCTCCGGCGTACTGGAGATGACCTGGGTCGGCACCTCCTACCTTTCCCGCATCGTGCCGGAGCTGGAGGCGCTCAGTCTGCCGTTCGCCTATGCCAGTCGTGAGGAGGCGTTCAGGGTCGTCGACGGTCCGGTTGGCGAGATGATCAACGAAAAGCTGGCGGAAAAAGGCTTCGTCGCGCTGGGCTTCATGGAGCTGGGATCGCGTCAGGTGACCAACAGCCAGCGTCCGATCAAGACGATCGCCGATTTCGACGGCTTGAAGATTCGTCTGCAGCCCAACGAGACCCATCTGGCGACCTTTCGTGCGCTGGGCGCAAGCCCGGTGTCGATGGGGATCAATGAAGTCTATTCGGCGCTGCAGCAGGGCGTGATCGACGGTCAGGAAAACCCCTACAGCGTGATCGAGACGAACAAGTTCAATGAAGTGCAGAGCTATCTGAGCGACACCTCGCATTTCTTCGACTTCATCGCCGTGGTCGCCAATAAGCGCAAGTTCGAGAAGCTCGAGCCGGGCGAGCAGCAGGCGCTGCGCGATGCGATGAACGAGGCAGTAGCCTGGCAGCGCGCCAAGGCGGCCGAAGAGGATACCGTCGCGCGTCAGAAGCTGGTCGACGCCAACATGCAGCTGGTCGAAGTCAGCCCCGAGCTGCGCCAGCAGATGCGCGAGCGCACCGCACCGGTGGTCGCGGAACTGAAGGAGCGCCTGGGCGCCGATCTCATCGACGCGGTTCTGGCGGAAGTGCAGTGATGAACGGCCGGGTTCTCGACGGAGCCCCGGTGGCGGACGAGGCCGTTTCGGCCTCTCCGCTGGTCCGGCGCTACCGGCAGTTTCTCAACGCCGCGGACCAGTTGTCCTATTGGGGCATTGCCGTGCTGATGACGCTGATGACCGGACTGGTCACCGCGCAGGTGGTGTTGCGTTATTTCTTCGGCGATTCCATCGACTGGGCCGACGAAATGTCCCGGCTGGCGTTTGTCTGGTCGATTTTCCTGGCGCTGCCTCACGGTATCAAGCGCGGCATCCACGTCGGTATCGATATCCTGATCAACCGCTTCGGCTCGCGGGTTCGCGAAGGCCTGATGCGCCTGATGCTGGCGCTGAGCGCTGCCCTGATGCTGATCGTGATGTGGCAGGCGACGCTGGTGGCGCGTGATGCCTGGAGCGAGATGATGCCCACGGTCGAGCTGAGTGTGTCCGCCTTCTATATAGCGGTGATTCTGTCGATGGCACACGCCTTTGCGCATCTGCTGTTCCTGGTCTGGCAGGGTACCGATGCCTGGGGGGATGAATGATGGTTCTCGTTTCGATTGGAATCTTTTTCGTGTTGGCATTGATGGGAATGCCGCTGGCATTCGCCCTGGGCTTTTCCGCCCTGGGCGCCTTCGCCTTCGGCGACATCGACATGGCCGTCATGCCGCAGAGCATGATGCACGCCGTCGACTCCTTCCCGCTGATGGCCATTCCACTGTTCATGCTGGCGGGCGAGTTCATGGTCGGCGGCCGGATAATGCAGCGCGTCGTCGACTTCGCCAATGCCGTGGTCGGCCGGGTGCAGGGCGGCCTCGCGCACGTCACCATCCTCTCGGGGCTGGGTCTGGCTTCGGTCACCGGCGCGGCTGTGGCCGGTGCCAGCGCGCTGGGGACTACCATGATGCCGTCGATGCGCAAGCACTACGACAACGGCTTCGGCTCCGCGGTGGTGGCGTCGGCATCGAATCTCGGACCCATCATTCCGCCCAGCGCGGCGATGATCGTCTATGCGCTGATGGCTGGCTCCAGCGTTTCGGTCGGCGGCCTGTTCATGGCCGGTGTCGTGCCCGGCATCCTGCTCACCGTCGGTATGATGGCGCTGTGTACCTGGCTTTCCTACAAGCGCGGCTACGAGCCGACCGGCGAGCCTTTTTGCTGGCGCAACGTTCTGGTGCAGTGCCGGCGTGCCGGCGCCATCCTGCTGATGCCGGTACTGGTGATAGGCGGTATCGTCGGCGGTGTCTTTACCGCCACCGAAGGCGCGGCGATCGCAGTGGTGTACTCGCTTTTGGTGGGCATGTTCGTGACCCGCAAGCTGAAAGTGGACGCCATTCCCGGCTGCATGTTCCGCGCAGCCGTGACCTCGGCTGTGGTCGGCGCGCTGATCGCTTTCGCCAAGCCGGTGACCTTCGTGTTCACGCTCGATCTGCTGCCGCTGCACCTGTCGCAGTTCGTCCAGGGGTTCACCTCGGACCCGATGGTGTTCATGGCACTGGTCATGGGCATGCTGCTGATCGTCGGCATGTTCCTGGAGTCCAACGCCGCTTACATCATGCTGGCGCCGCTGTTCGCGCCGATCGCGGTCGCCTACGGCATCGACCCGCTGTATTTCGGCTTCCTCTTCGTGTTCAACCTGGTGGTGGGCATGATGACGCCGCCGGTCGGGGTGCTGTTGTTCGTGATGTGCGGCATCTCACGGATCTCGATCGGCGAGCTGCTGAAGTCGGTCTGGCCCTTCATCGCGCTGCAGTATGCCGTGCTGGCGTTGTGCTGGATTTTCCCCGATATCGTCACGGCGCTTCCGCGCGCGCTGGGGTACTGACGGGGACCTGCTGTTTGCAACCCCCGGTGTGCCGGGGGACCTTTCCGCAATGATTGAACAAGGATAAGAATATGACAGAGCGTACCTTGCTCGGCGTGCTGACGCCGTCATCGAATACCGTACTGGAACCGCTCACCGCGGAGATCCTGCACGAACTTCCCGACGTCAGCGCGCACTTCGGCCGTTTACGGGTCACCGAAATCTCTCTGCGCGACCAGGCACTGAGCCAGTTCGACAATGAGCCCTTCCTCGCGGCGGCGAGGCTGGTGGCGGATGCCAGGGTGCAGTCGATAACCTGGAGCGGTACCTCGTCCGGGTGGCGCGGCTTCCAGGATGACATTGCGCTCTGCGAGGCGATCGAGGCCGAGACCGGAATCCCCGCAACCACTTCGGTGCTGGCGCTGAACGAGATCTTCGAGAAGACCCGGGTGAAGAACTTCGGCCTGGTCACGCCCTATCTGGACGATGTGCAGGAAAAGATCGTCGAGAACTACCGTGAAGCGGGTTTCAACTGCGTGGCGGAGCGGCACCTGGGTGACAAGGGAAACTTCTCCTTCTCCGAATACGACGAGCTCTGCATCGCCGAGATGGTGCGTGCCGTTGCCGCGGAGCAGAAAGTCGACGCCATCACCATTTTCTGCACCAACCTGCGCGGGCCGCGGGTGGCTGCAGAACTGGAAAAGGAACTGGGTATCCCGATCTACGACACCATCGCCACCGGGGTCTGGAAAGGCATGCGCCTGGCCGGCGCCGACACCTCCCGTATCAGGGGCTGGGGCTCGGTGTTCGATCTGGAGTAACCTGAAGTAGGATGGGTGAAACGGCGCATCCCGCCTGAAATCAGCGGCGTAGCACGAAATATGGGCGCCGTGGAACCCATCATAAAAGCTTCGAACACCCGAAGCGATCCGAACGTTGGATGGGTTACGCGGCGCAGCGGGTTGGCGGTTATCGGGGTTTCAGGAGCGTAAAATGCCGACCGGAAACCAATCAATCTGTAATACGATCAATATGACGGGTTCGCCGCCGCAGGCCGGGTGCAATATTGAACGCAGGTGCCGATGGCGGCTTAACCCATCCCACAAGGAGCTTCATCATCGCCTGGTTTCTGCCGCTCGGTCTCTGTGTTGCCATCGCCACGGCGCTGTTGTGGCCGGTGCCCGGTCTCTGGCTCAACGAGCTGGACCTGTTGCCGGCGCTGGTGGCGCTGATCTTCCTGATCAACGGTCTGCAGACGCGGACAGCAAGCCTGCGCCTGGAGCCGCGTTTCGGTCGCACCTTCCTCGCCGCGGCGCTGATCAACCTGCTGCTGTCGCCACTGCTTGGCTGGCTCCTCATGCGCTTTGGCGGGCTCGATACCAGTCTTGCCCTTGGCCTGCTGGTGATGGCCCTGGTGCCACCGACCCTGTCATCCTGCATCGTGCTGACCGGCGTGGCGGGCGGCAAGACGCTCTGGGCCCTGCTGATGACCCTGGGGCTCAATTTCCTCGGCATACTCACGGTGCCGTTGCTGCTCGGGCTGCTGGCGGGCGGCACCATCGAACTGTCACCCTGGCCGTTGCTGTTCAAGCTGCTGCAGATCGTGCTGCTGCCGTTCGTGCTCGGGCTGCTGTTAAGGCCCCTGTTCGGTGCTCTGGTGGCGGTGCGCTGGCTTGGTCTGGTGCCGACGGTCTGTGTCATTGTCAGCGTCTGGGTGACGCTGTCGGCCAGTCGGCAGTCGCTGCTTCAGCTGTCCGTACCGGAGCTGTTGTACCTGGCGCTGCTGGTGCTGGTCCTGCATGGCAGTCTGCTGTTGCTGGCGATGCTGACGTCACCCTTGCTGCGGCTTGCCACGGAGGAGCGTAGCGCGCTGCTGCTGACTGCATCGCAGAAGACGCTGCCGGTTGCGGTCAGTGTTCTGGTCGGCATGGGCTCCTCGACCGGTGTGGCGGTAATCAGCTGCATCCTCTTCCACTTTCTGCAGTTGCTGCTCGACTCCTTCCTGGCGCCACGGCTGCGCAGGGACTGACGGAAGTCGGCCCCGTTTTGGCGCTTTTTTCGCGTCATTTGCCCCGATTTTGTGCGGTTTTTGGTTGATAAAGGCTGTCATATTTGGCGGCTTTTCTAATTTATTTCCATATAAAACAGTTGGTTAACTTTAGGTTGCTGACTAATAGATAAAATATTATTGCATTCATAATTATATCGAGAGTAGGATGATTTCATGCTCGAGGTTCCGGACGCCCAGTGCCCGAACGGGGCGCCAGAGGCGAGCTGCTCCGGACAACCGCTTTCGAATGAGGATGCAACGATGTCTGATCTTTCCCAGCCCCAGTTCGACCTGGTCATTCGCAACGGCTGCGTCGTGACCGCGGCAGACACCTCCTGCTGCGACATCGGTATTCGCGATGGTCGCATCGTCGCCCTGGGTGAAAATCTCGGCGCCGGCCACGACGAAATCGACGCCAGCGGCAAGCTGGTGCTGCCGGGGGGCGTCGATGCCCACTGCCACCTGGATCAGCCGATGCCGGAAGGGCTCAAGATGTCGGATGACTTCACCAGCGGCACCCGCTCCGCGGCCTGCGGCGGCACCACCACGGTGATTCCGTTTGCCGCCCAGGAAAAAGGGCAGTCTCTGCGCGAGGCGGTGCGCGACTACCACAGCCGAGCCGAAGGCAAGGCGCTGATCGACTACGCCTTCCACCTGATCGTCACCGACCCGACCGAGAAGGTGCTGCACGAGGAACTGCCGGAGCTGATCCGCGAAGGCTGCACCTCGTTCAAGATCTACATGACCTACGACGATCTCAAGCTCAATGACGGCGAGATTCTGGACGTGCTGGCGGTGGCGCGACAGGAGGGGGCGCTGGCGATGATCCACGCCGAGAACTCCGACTGCATCAACTGGCTGACCAAGCGGCTGCTGGCGGCCGGCCATACGGCGCCGCGCTTCCATGCCGACTCCCGGCCGATGCTGGTGGAGCGCGAGGCCACGCATCGTGCCATCGCGCTGTCGGAGCTGGTCGACGTGCCGATCCTGATCGTGCACGTATCCGGCTCCGAGGCGGTGGAACAGATCCGCTGGGCGCGCAGCCACGGCCTCAGCATCTATGCCGAAACCTGCCCGCAGTACCTGTTCCTGACCGCCGAGGACCTGGGGCTCGACGGCTACGAGGGCGCCAAGTGCGTCTGCAGCCCGCCACCGCGTGACCAGTCCAACCAGCAGGTGATCTGGGACGGCCTGATCGACGGTCTGTTCACCATCTTCTCGTCCGACCATGCGCCGTTCAACTACGACGACCCGCAGGGCAAGAAGCCGGGTGGCCAAGAAGTGGACTTCCACTACATCCCCAACGGCATTCCGGGCCTCGAAACCCGCCTGCCGCTGCTGTTCTCCGAAGGTGTCAACAAGGGGCGCATCAGCGTCAACCGCTTCGTCGAGCTGACTTCGACCGACCCGGCCAAGCTCTACGGTCTCTATCCGCGCAAGGGCAGCATCGCCGTCGGTGCCGATGCGGACCTGGTGATCTGGGACGCCGAGCGCGAGGTCACCATCCGCAACGAGATGCTGCATCACGATACCGATTACACCCCCTACGAAGGCATGACCATCAAGGGCTGGCCGGAGCTGACGCTGTCCCGCGGCGAAGTCGTCTGGGGCAACGGCGAACCGAGTCAGGCCGTCGGCCGCGGACGCTTCCTGCCCTGCGGCAAGCCGGACATGGCCAAGCCGCGGGTGCGCTGATCGTCCTTCAGTCGATGGCCGGTTGCCGGTCACCCGGCAGCCTGTTTCCACCACCAGGCAGTGCAAGACCGGAGCCGTTCGGGCCCGACCGGCCTGATTCACTCCGATATTCATAAAAACAAGGAGTTTGCGAATGACCTACAAGAGTGGCCGCCATTTTCTGCAGATCCCGGGCCCGAGCAACGTGCCTGATCGAATCCTGCGCGCGATGGATCGTCCGACCATCGATCACCGGGGACCCGAGTTCGCCGAGCTGGGCAAGTCGGTGCTGTCCGGCATCAAGCAGATCTTCAAGACCGATAACCCGGTGGTGATCTATCCGGCATCGGGCACCGGCGCCTGGGAGGCGGCGCTGGTCAACACCCTCTGCAGCGGCGACCGGGTACTGATGTACGAAACCGGGCAGTTCGCGACGCTCTGGCACGGCATGACGAAAAAGCTGGGCCTCGAGGCGGAATTCATCGCCGGTGACTGGCGTCACGGCGTCGATGCCGGAGCCATCGGCCGGCGCCTCGCCGAGGACAGCGCCCACGAGATCAAGGCGGTCTGCGTGGTGCACCATGAAACCTCCACCGGCGTCACCAGCGATATCGCGTCGGTGCGCCGCGCCATCGATGCCGCCGGGCATCCGGCGCTGCTGCTGGTCGATACCATTTCCGGTCTCGGCTCGGTCGACTTCCGCACCGACGAGTGGGGCGTGGATGTCGCGATCACTTGCTCGCAGAAGGGGCTGATGATGCCGCCGGGGCTGAGCTTCAATGCCATCAGTCCGAAGGCGCTTGAAGCCTCCAGACGTGCGACGCTGCCGCGCTCCTACTGGGGCTGGGATGAAATGCTGCAGCACAACGCCAACGGCTACTTCCCGTACTCGCCGGCCACCAACCTGCTGTATGGCCTGAAAGAGGCGATCGCGATGCTGCTGGAGGAGGGGCTGGACAACGTCTTCGCCCGCCATGCGCGCTTCAGCGAGGCGACGCGCCGTGCGGTGCGTGCCTGGGGGCTGGAGGTGCTGAGTCTGGTGCCGTCCGAGCACAGCAACGTGCTGACCACGGTACTGGTGCCCGAGGGGCATAGTGCGGACGGGCTGCGTCAGGTGATTCTGGACAACTTCGACATGTCTCTCGGCACCGGCCTCAACAAGCTGCAGGACCGGGCCTTCCGCATCGGCCACCTCGGCGACTTCAACGACCTCAGTCTGCTCGGCACCCTGGCCGGTGTCGAGATGGGACTGGCGATTGCCGGCGTCCCCCACAGCAAGGGAGGCGTACAGGCGGCGATCGACTATCTGGCCGAAACCGCGCCGCAGACGCAATCCCGGGACAAGGCCGCCTGATGACCAAAGGGCGGGGACTCCGAACTCCGCCCGCTGTTTCCCTGCCGCTTGCGGCAACCACTGCAATACAAGTCTCGATTATAAAAATAAGGAGTTTTGCCATGAAAAAGACACTTCTGGCTGCAGTACTGGGTGCTTCCGTTCTCGCCGCACCGGCGATGGCGGAGGATGTCGTCAAGCTCCGGGTCGTCGGTCAGCCGCTGGCGACCGGTCTGATCCAGAAAAACAAGGAACAGCCGTTCTTCGAAACCCTGCAGGAAACGGCCGGCCTGCCGCTCGAGGTCAACTACAAGCCGCTCGATACCACCGGTATCAAGGATGTCGAAGAGCTACGGGTGCTGAAATCCGGCATGTTCGATCTGGTGTCGCTGCGCATGTCCCAGGTTTCCCGCGACGAGCCGACCATACTTGGTCTTGACCTGGTGGGCCTGAGCCCGGACTACAAGTCCGGTCGCGAAGTGGCGGACAAGTACAGCGAAGTGGTCGACAAGCGACTGCAGGAGCGCTTCAACACCAAGCTGCTGGGCGTCTGGCCCTTCGGCCCGCAGGTGCTTTTCTGCAAGCATCCGATCGCCAGTCTGTCCGACGTCAAGGGGCTGAAGGTGCGGGTCTACGACCAGAATCTGGCCCAGTTCGTCGAGTCGGTCGGGGGGATTCCGGTGCCGCTGGGCTTCGGCGATGTGCATCAGAGCCTGGCGCTCGGCGTGGTGGACTGCGCCATCACGGGTCCGAGCTCGGCCAACTCCGCCGGCTGGCCCGAAGTGACCACCCACGTCCTGCCGCTGGGCTTCCAGATGGCGCTGAACGGGTACGGCATCAACCTCAAGACTTGGAACAAGTTCACGCCGGAGCAGCAGGAGAAGCTGCAGGGGGCATTCGACGAGCTGGTCGATGATATCTGGGCCTACTCCGAAGAGCTGTTCGAGGATGCCAAGAACTGCAACGTTGGCAGAGAGTGCAAGACCGGTACACAGTTCGACCTGACCGAAGTGCAGGTGACCGATGAGGATCTGGCGATCCTGCGCAACGGCGTCAGGGAAATCTCCTATCCGACCTGGTCCGAGGTCTGCAACAAGACCAACCCGAGCTGCGCCGAGGACTGGAAGGCGGCACTGGGCGAGTCCGTCGGGCTGTAACGGAGGGGGAGGCGGCAGGAGCCGCCTCGCGTTCCGCGGTCTCGTGGTTGCCATCGGCAATCGCGCATACCGCTGCAATCTTCTGTTAAAGCCGGTGGATGGTGCCTGCGGGCAACCCGGGCGCCATTCGCTGCGAAAAGAGGTGTTTCCATGAAACGTATCGAGGCGCTTGCCAGCTGGCTGTTCGGTGGCATCTTCCTGCTGCTGTCGGTGCTGGTCTCGGTCGAGACCGTGCTGCGCAAATTCTTCAGCATGTCGCTGCAGGGGGCGGACGAGCTGGGCGGTTACGCCCTTGCCGTTGGCGGTACCCTGGCTTTCTCGCTGGCCCTGCTGGGCCGTACCCATATCCGGATCGACCTGTTTCACGAACTGCTGCCGCGCCGGATGCAGTCGCTGATGAACTGGCTGTCGGCGACGCTGATGGCGGCGTTCGCCGGCATCCTGGTGTGGATTACCTGGCGCGTGGTCAGCGAGACCGTCGATTACGGAAGTACCGCGGCCACGCCCTGGGCCACGCCGCTGATCTATCCGCAGAGTGTCTGGTTCGTCAGCCTCTGCATCTTCGCGCTGGTGGCACTGGGGTTCGCGCTGCGCGCCACCTGGCTGCTGCTGCGCGGTAACAGCGAGACTCTGAACGTGGAGTTCCATCCGCGCGGGGTTTCCGACGAGGTCAAGGAGGAGCTGGACGATTTCGAGCAGCGCGCCCAACGGGGCGGAAACCAGAGCCACCAGGCGCAACGCAGCGAGGACCGCGATGGCAACCGCATCGCGGCCGGGGGGATGGCAAAATGAGCGTTTCGATCGTTTTTCTGGCGTTTTTCTCGATGCTCGGGCTGCTGCTGCTCGGGCTGCCGATTGCCGTGACCATGGCGCTGGTCGGCATGATCGGCGGCGTCGCCGTATTCGGCTGGCCCTTCCTCGAATCGACCGGCGCCGTGGTCTGGTCGGTACAGAATGAAAATATCCTCACCGCTATTCCGCTGTTTATCCTCCTGGGCGAGCTGATGCTGCGCAGCGGTATCGCCGATCGCATGTACGTTGCGATGGCGGCCTGGCTCGGACGGCTTCCGGGCGGTCTGGTGCACACCAACATCGGCTGTTGCGCGCTGTTCGCGGCGACGTCCGGTTCGTCGGTCGCCACCGCCGCCACCATCGGCACCGTGGCGCTGCCGTCGCTGAACGAGCGCAAGTACTCGATGAAGCAGGCGCTTGGCAGCCTCGCCGCCGGCGGCACGCTGGGGATACTGATCCCGCCCAGCGTCAACATGCTGATCTATGGCTCCCTGACCAACAACTCCATCGGCAAGCTGTTCATCGCCGGCCTTCTGCCCGGCATCGCGCTGAGCCTGCTGTTCATGTTCTACATCGGCGTGACCAATATGGGCGAGGATGGCAAGCGCGAAGAGCGGGTATCGCTGCGCGATCGCATCCGTCTGTCGGCCAATCTGATACCGCCGGCGGTGATCTTCGGCATCGTCATGGGCAGCATCTATGCCGGTATCGCCACCGCGACCGAGTCGGCGGCACTGGGCGTGATGGCCGCGCTGTACTTCGCCTGGCGCTCCGGGCGGCTGAACCTGGCCTTCCTGCAGGGCTGCTTCGTCCAGACCGCCCGCATCACCGGCATGATCCTGCTGATCATCACCGCCGCCTTCGTGCTCAACCTGACCATCAGCCTGACCGGCGTGGTCGACGACCTGACCGCCTGGGTCACTTCGCTCGGCCTGACGCCGACCATGCTGCTGCTGGTGCTGATCGTCTTCTACCTCTGCCTGGGCATGTTCATGGATGTGCTGTCGATGCAGGTGGTGACCATTCCGATCACCTACCCGATCGTGGTGGCGCTGGGGGTGGATCCGATCTGGTACGGCGTCTTCGTGGTGCTGATGTGCGAGCTTGGCATGATCACGCCGCCGGTGGGCATGAACCTTTTCGTGGTGCAGAGCGTGCGCAAGGACGGCGGCAATATCCAGGATGTCATGTGGGGCGTCATGCCGTACATGCTGATGATGCTGGTATTTGCGTTGCTGCTGATGGCGTTCCCGCAGATTGCCCTCTGGCTACCCAACATGATGCACTGACGATGGAGAAGCAGAATGAGGTTTGAATCAGGCCCGGACACCGGGGAGCTCTGGCGACTGGGTGCCGCCGAGCTCAGTGCCGGCTACCGGCGTGGCGACTTCAGTCCGGTCGAGGTGCTGGAGTCGGTCGAAGCGCGCATTGCCGCTCAGAATCCGCAACTCAACGCCATCGTCGCGCCGAACCCGGCGCGGCGTGAAGATGCCGAGGCGAGCGCCCGGCGCTGGGCTGCAGGGCAGCCGCTCAGCGGGCTCGACGGCGTGCCGGTCAGCGTCAAGGACAATATTCTGGTGCGTGACCTGCCGGCCACCTGGGGCTCGGAGCTGTACCGGCATTTCGTGCCGGATGCCGACGAGCTGCCCGTGGCGAGGCTGCGGGAGGCGGGGCTGGTGATTCTGGGCAAGACCAACGTGCCGGAGTTCACCCTCGAAGGCTACACCGACAACCCCCTGTTCGGCGTGACCCGTAACCCCTGGAACACCGGGCTTACGCCGGGCGGATCCAGCGGCGGTGCGGTGGCGGCGGTGGCGGCGGGTCTGGGGCCGCTGGCGATCGGTACCGACGGCGGGGGCTCGATCCGCCGGCCGGCGTCCCACACCGGCCTGCTGGGCCTGAAACCGTCGATCGGCGCCGTGCCTCGGCACAACAGCCTGCCGCAGATCCTGCTCGATTTCGAGGTGGTGGGGCCGATCGCCCGCAGTGTTGCCGATGTCCGGCTGTTGTTCGAGCTGCTGTCGGGCCCGGATGGTCGCGATCGCAAGTCGCTGGCAGCGGCGGCGGCAGCCACGGGGGATGATGCCGAGGCGCTGAATATCCTGTACGTGCCGGATTTTGGCGGCAACGCCCTGGATCCGCAGATCGCCGCCAGTGTCGAGGCGGCGACGGCGCAGCTGCGCCAGCTTGGTCATCGGGTCGAAACCGGACCGCTGCCGTTCAGCCTCGATTTCGTCAACGCCTTCTGGCCGAAGCTGGGACAGGTGGGCGTTGCCTCGCTGTTCGAACGTCATCCACAGGCGCAGGAGCAGGTCTCTGAACGCTTCGTGAAGATGGCTGCCGAGGGCGCGAAGGTCGGCGCGTCCGAGTACCTGCGCGCGCTGGAGTCGGTAGACGCCTTCCGACGCGAGGTGGGAGCCGCGTTCGACGACATCGACATCATCATGACGCCATCCGCGGCGGCACTGCCCTGGCCGGCCGCCACGCCTTATCCGCAGCGAATCGACGGGCGCGAGGTGGGGCCGCGCGGCCATGCCGTTTACACCGGGTGGGTCAACGCCTGCGGCCATCCCGCGATCAACCTGCCCTCGGCACCGTCGCGCGAGGGGCTGCCGATCGGCTTCCAGCTGGTGGGGCGCTTCGGCGCCGATCGTCAGTTGCTGACACTGGCGGCCCGGTACGAGGCGTGCGCGCCCTGGTCCGACCGCTGGCCCGAATGAGTGGATAGCGCAATTCAATCCAGAACCCATCTGCAGGAATCTAAGATGCCGCTGAACCAGAACCAGATAGAGAGTGCCACGTCATTGCTGCTGAATGCCTACCGGGAGGGGCGGCAGATCGAGGCGTTGCCGACCGGGCTCGAGCCCCGCACGGTCGATGACGCCTATGCCATTCAGGACCGGGTGGCCGGCGAGTTGTCCCGCGGTCGCATCCGCGCCTGGAAGACCGGTGCTCCGAACCCGGAAACCACGCCCTATGGCGCGCCGATTTTCGATCAGGTGGTGCTCGAATCCCCGGCCCGCATCCCGGCGGATCAGTTGCACATGATCGGCGTCGAGGTCGAACTGTGCTATCGCCTCGGCCGGGATCTGCCGGCCCGGGACGAGCCCTACAGCGACGAGGAAGTGAGGGCGGCCGTTGCCGGCGTGCAGGTGGCGATCGAGGTGGTCGATACCCGGCTGCGGCAGTGGCAGGAGTGCGCCGAGTTGTGGAGGCTTGCGGACAACCAGATCAACGCCGCGCTGGTGCTCGGAAGCGGTACCGACGACTGGCGCGACCTCGATCCGTCAACGCTGGCGGGGCAGCTGATCGTGAACGGCGAGCTGCAGGTCGAGGGCGTTGGCTGCCATTCGGTCGGCAATCCGGTCCGGCTGCTGCCCTGGCTGGCCAACCATCTGACCGGCCGAAACGGAGGCCTGCGCGAGGGCGATCTGGTCACCACCGGTACCTGGACCGGCATGGTGTTCGTCAAGCCGGGCGACGAAATCATCGGCCGCTTCCCCGGTGTCGGCGAGGCAAGGGTGAGCTTTCCTGAATAACAAAACAAGGTTTTCGAACGCACGGATCGGAGGGTGGGTCTAGGCGCGGCTGTGGAAGGTTTTTCCGCTTTCCGCGGACTTGAAAGGCGCCGTAACCCGCCATATCGATCGTAGTGCAGATCGATGGCTGCCGCTGGCAGAGCGGTTGTTGGGTTGCGCGGCTGCGCCGCTCCACCCAACCTACGAGGGCGCGCATCGCGTAACCCGCCATATCGATCGTAGTGCAGATCGATGGCTGTCGGCTGGCAGAGCGGTTGTTGGGTTCCGCGGCTGCGCCGCTCCACCCAACCTACGAGGACGCGCATCGCGCAACCCGCCTTATCGATCGTAGTGCAGATCGATGGCTGCCGGCTGGCAGAGCGGTTGTTGGGTTGCGCGGCTGCGCCGCTGCACCCAACCTACGAGGGCGCGCATCGCGTAACCCGCCATATCGATCGTAGTGCAGATCGATGGCTGCCGGTTGGCAGAGCGGTTGTTGGGTTCCGCGGCTGCGCCGCTGCACCCAACCTACGAGGGCGCGCATCGCGTAACCCGCCATATCGATCGTAGTGCAGATCGATGGCTGTCGGCTGGCAGAGCGGTTGTTGGGTTGCGCGGCTGCGCCGCTCCACCCAACCTACGATCTGTTAACTGTCTTACCGACCTTCAGGGCTTCGACGGCGGAGTCGCCGGTGTGGCGCACATGCTCGCGCAGGATGGCGCCGGCTCTGTCGCTGTCGTGGGCCTGCAGGGCCTCGAGCAGGGCCTGATGCTCCTGCACCGATTCCTCCCAGCGATGTTCGGTGCCGATGGCCATGTAACGGCCGCGACTGGCGCGCATCAGCAACTGCTCGTGCAGTGCCGCGAGGGTTTCGTTGCCGGCCATCTCCACGATCATGCGGTGGATGTCCTGATTGATCTGGAAGTAGTGGTGGCGGTCGCCGCTGCCGAAATGCTTCTCCATCCGCTGCTGCATCTGCGCCAGCTTTTTCAGTTCGGCATCGGAAGCGCGTTCGGCGGCAAGCTCCGCGGCCATCCGCTCGAGGCCGCTGATCAGTTCGAACAATTCGGCAAACTCCTCCGCCGTCAATGTCGATACCCGTGCGCCCCGGTTCGGCTCGATGGTCACGAGGCCTTCCGAATGCAATACCTTCAGGGCTTCGCGCAGTGGCGTCCGGGATATCTCCAGCAGTTCGCAGAGGGCGCTTTCATCGATGCGCTCGCCTTCCGGCAGCTCTCCTTCGATAATCATCGACCGCAGGTGCTCGGCGATCTCCTCATGCAGCGAGCGCCGCTTCATCGAGGGTTTTTTGCGGGTGGAGTAACTACTGGCCATCTCGTCCTGTCTCTCGTGTCGGTGCGGCTCCCGGACGGTCCGGGCAAACGGGGGCAGCCGGTCGTCGGGCTCCGGCCATGCTGTTATCACGAATAAAGAATTATAGCGATTTCGCTAGCGGATGACAGCGCTACAGCGACGGGGGAAGGGTGCCGGCCCCGAGTGGGTGAGGTCCCGGGGCCGGCTGGGTGCTCGAATGGACGCCCCCGGTTGGGGGCGCCGAATCAGGTCAGACGGCGATGGCGGTGAACAGCAGCTTGAGCACGCTGGTCACCAGCAGCAGGCCGCCGAGGCCGGTGCCGTAGAGAAGGGCGAAGTTGCGCCAGTTGCGTTCTGGAGCCATCAGTAGCCCTCCTCGAAGTCTTCCACCTTACCGCTGAAGATGCGATAGCCCCAGAGGGTGTAGGCGCAGATCAGCGGTACGAAAATCAGCACACCGGGCAGCATGAATTCTAGGCTGGAAGCCGGTGCCTGGGCCTGCCAGATCGTCAGCTGGCGCGGTACCAGATAGGGGAATAGTCCCACCACCAGACCGGCCAATCCGAGGACGAACAGTGCTGCGGCGAGGAAAAACGAAAGCTGTTCGTTGCGGTGCCGTCCGAGATCGCGCAGCAGTCTCTGCCCTACCCAGAGGCTCATCAGCGGCAGCGGGCTGAGCAGCAGCAGGTTGTAGCCGCTGAACCAGCGCGCGCGGATCTCGGGCTCTGCGGCCAGGGTCCAGACACTCACCAGGAACATGGCCACCATGACCGCCACGACCAGCACGCGTCCGAGCTTGGCGGCCCGAAAACGGATGGCGCCGCGGCTTTTCATGTGCAGGTAGCAGCAGGCAAGAAGGGCGTAGCCGACCATGACCGAGAAAGCGGTCAGGATGGCGAACGGCGACAACCAGTTCAGACTCGAAGCCTCGATGGCGTCTGCGGGTACACCCTGCACCACCGCGCCCAGCATCAGGCCCTGACAGAAGGCCGCGACGGTGGAGCCGATCGCGAAGGCGCGGTCCCACCAGACCTTGGAGCGGTGCGCCTTGAAGCGATACTCGAAAGCGACGCCACGAAAGATCAGTGCGATCAGCATGATCATGATCGGCACGTAGAGTGTCGAGAGGATCGCGCTATAGGCGGCCGGGAAGGCGCCGAACAGTATGACACCACCGAACACCAGCCAGGTCTCGTTGCCGTCCCAGACGTGGGAGATCGAGCGCATCATCTGGTCGCGCTGCTGCTCCTGCTCGAACCAGGGATAGAGGATGCCGATGCCAAGGTCGAAGCCATCGAGTACCACGTACATCAGGATGGCGAAGCCCAGCAGCAGAAAATAAAAGAATGCCAGTTCCATCAGTGTGCCTTCTCAAGCTGTTCGAAGCGTTTGACCCAGGCCTTGGCGTAGCCGGGCGTTTGGGTTCCGAAGACCTGATCCTTCAGGGTCGAGGCGTCGGGCGCCCCCTTGCGGATCAGTTTGGCCATGAAGTAGAGGTAGACGCACAGCAGCAGGCTGTAGGTGACTGCGAACAGCGTCAGCGAGAACAGCACACGTTCGGCCGGCAGTGGCGACACCACATCCACCGTACGGATCAGGCCGTTGACCAGCCAGGGCTGGCGGCCGACCTCGACCACGTACCAGCCGGAGACGGTGGCGATGACGCCGGCCGGTGTCAGCGCGACGCAGGCCCGCAGCAGCCGCCGGTCGGTGAACATCCTGTCTTTGCGCCGCAGCCAGTAAGCGTAGAACGCCAGCGCGATCATCAGTACGCCGATGCCGACCATGATCCGGAAGCTGAAGAAGACGACCGGTACCGGCGGACGGTCTTCGGGCGCGACCGATTTCAGGCCCTGCAGTTCGCCATTGAACTCGTGGGCCAGGATCAGACTGGCCAGGTGCGGGATGCCGATTTCGAAGTGGTTGGTTTCGTTTTCCATGTCCGGAATGGCAAACACCAGCAGCGGGGCGCCTTTTTCGGTTTCCGGCCAGATGCCTTCCATCGCCGCGACCTTGATCGGCTGGTGTTCCTTGACGTTGAGACCGTGGAAGTCGCCTACCAGCGCCTGCAGCGGTGCCAGTGCCAGTGCCGCCCAGAGCGCCATCGACAGTCCCTTGCGCGCCATCGGCTGATGACGCTGCCTGAGCAGGTACCAGGCGCAGATACCGGCGATCAGGAACGTCGCGGTCAGCAGTGTCGCCAGCAGCATGTGTGCAAGGCGGTACGGCATCGACGGGTTGAAGATCACCTCGCTCCAGCTGGCGACCTGGTAGACGCCGTCGACGACCTCGTAGCCGGCCGGAGTCTGCATCCAGGAGTTGGCGACGATGATCCAGAACGCGGACAGCCAGGTTCCCAGCGCCACCACCACGGTGGCGAAGAAGTGTAGCTTCTCGCTGACCCGCTGCCAGCCGAACAGCATGACGCCGAGGAAGCCGGCTTCGAGGAAGAAGGCGGTCAGCACCTCGTAGGCCATCAGGGGGCCGAGTACCGGGCCCGTGATGCGCGAGAACTCGGAGAAGTTGGTGCCGAACTCGTACGACAGCACGATTCCGGAGACCACGCCCATGCCGAAGGTGATGGCGAAGGGCTTGATCCAGAACTTCGCCAGCTGCAGATAGACCGGGTTGCGGGTCTTGAGCCAGAGGCCTTCCCAGACGGCGATAAAGGTCGCAAGACCGATGGTCACCGAGGGGAAGAGAATATGGAAGCTGACCGTGAGCGCGAACTGCACCCGGGACAGCAGGGCTGCATCCAGTTCCATGGTGGTGGCCTCAGCGCTGACGCAGTTTCTGGATCAGTGCCGGCGAATAGGCGATAGCGAGTACCGATGCCAGCATTACGAATTCCGAAAGCAGGATGGACAGGTTCATGGTTGGGTTTCCTGTTAAAGTTTTTCCTAGTTAATGCAGGATGCGTGCCAGATATAAAATCCCCGTCAGACGCCTTGATTTCGGTCAAGGCGCTGTGAAAAACTGCGCAGAGTGTAAACAAGGTGGACAGTAATGCTGTCCGGTGTGTAAACGAAGTTGACGGTTGTGCCGATGATTGCGTTCGAACTGATGATGCTGGTCACCAGCATCTGCGCGCTGGTGGTGTCCGGCTGGCTCTGGCAGCAGGCCCGGCGCCGGCGCAGCCTGCAGGCACTGAGCGGCTTCGGTGTCATGATGGCGCTCTGGTGCGGCGGTCATATCGCCATCCTGCAGGGCTGGCACCGACTCGGTATTCTGCTGATACTGGCCAACCCGCTGATGCCGACCTTCTTTCTGCACTTCGCCACCCGTTTCGTCTATCCGGGACGGGCGAGCGCACCGCCCTGGCTGGAGTGGCTGAGCCGGCATATCAGCCTCATTTACGTGGTGAGCAGCATCATCGTCGTGCTGAGCTGGCTCGGCACCGGGGGGCGCACGGTCGCGCTGGGACCCTTCGAGGCGTTTTTCGTGTTCCAGGGCCTGGGCTGGTTCAACGTTGCCTATACCGTGGTGATAGGCGTGATCGCGCACCTGGTGCTGGTCTGGGGTCTGAGCGTCCACAAGGGCAACCTGCGCCGGTCGATCGTGGCGATGTTCGCAGCCGGGGGCTGGGGGCTGCTGCTGGCCTCGAGCTTCATCTTTCCGTCCATTGGTATCGACTGGTATCCGTACCCGATGCTGCTGATGCCAAGCTACGTGGTGCTGCTGGTCTACGGTGTGGTGCGCTACCAGATTCTCGAGGCAAACGCCTTCGCCAAGGGGGCCTTGCCCTGGTTGGTGCTGATGCTGGTGCTGCTGGGGGTGGTGGCGCTGATACGGGCCCTGAGCGCGGCGCTGGGGGCGGGATCGCTGGCCGCGGTGCCGGTGTGGCAGCTGTGGCTCTGCAGCCTGGTCGCGCTGGCCGTGGCATTGCTGCTCAAGCGCCCCCTCAATGAGCTTTCAGACCAGCTGATCTACCCCGGCGTCGACCTTAACGAGGCGCTGCTCGAGCGCTGGCTCAACCGCCTCAAGTCGGCCGCCGGCTGGGATGCGCTGGAACGCATGGCGGCGGACCTGATCGGTCAGCAGGTCGGGCAGCCGGTGCGAATTCTGCTGCAGCGGGAGGGTGACCCCATGCCGGTCATTGCCCGCAACGGCCTGCATATTCTCTGTCAACACCGGGCCAGCGGCTGGCGTTTCCGGCTTGAAGGCTGGGAAGACGTCAAGCCCGGCCAGCGCCTCACCGGAGAGGTTTTCGGGTCGCTGCTGGCGACCAGTTGCGGGCTGCTGGAACGGTCGCTGCAGCTGGCCGAAGCGGAACGCCGTCGCCTGGCGAGCGAGCATCTGGTGGAGCTGGGCAGCCTGTCGGCGGTGATGGCGCACGAGCTGCGCAATCCGCTCAACGTCATTTCGATGGCGACCGCGGACCTGCCCAGCGACCGCCGCGCGCTGATCCAGGCGCAGCTCAAGCGGGCGGACCGGCAGATCTCCGATCTGCTGCTCTATTCCGGTCGTATCGAACCGCAGCCGCAGCCGGTGCAGCTTGCGGCGATGCTGGACAGTCTGAGGCCGCTCTTCGACTGGCAGCAGACCGAATTCGAAACCGCGGTGCCGCCCGGATTGTGGCTGCACGCCGATCCGCACCGGTTGCAGCAGGTGTTTACCAACCTGATCGACAATGCTCTGGGATTCGTGCGCAACAACCCGGGGAGCCGGATACGCATCGATACGGACGAGTGCGGTCGCCGTGTCCGCATTCACAACAACGGGCCGGCAATCGATCCCTCGCTGCACGACAGTCTGTTCCAGCCATTCGTCAGTCGCCGCGCCGGCGGCAGCGGGCTGGGGCTGGCAATCGTGCGGCGGATTATGGATGCGCATGGTGGCGATGTCCGGCTGCGTACCGATCTGGGGTGGCCGGTGACTTTCGAGCTCAGTTTTCCTGAAGAGGTGAAACCATGAATCCGCCGAGAATTCTGCTGATCGACGACGAGCCGGCGTTCCGCTCGCTGTGCGAGCAGTGGCTGACCAGCGCCGGTTACGAAGTGCGCGGTGGCGCCAGCCTCGACGAGGCGAGAGCTCTGCTGGGGCCCTTCGACCCCGACCTGCTGCTGCTGGACCTGTCGTTGCCGCCGCACTTCGATCCCGCCCGCACGTTGCAGGCGGTGCCCGAATTCGCCAGTCGGCCGGTGATCATTCTCACCGGTCACGCGGACCGTGAGCTGGCCCTGCAGGCCATGCAGCAGGGCGCCTGGGACTTCATCGCCAAACCGCTGGATCCGGATATGCTGGCGGTGGTGGTCAAGCGGGCCGTAACCAAGCATCAGCTGAGCCGCGAACTGCAGCAGTTGCGCAAGGGGCAGGGGAGCGGCACGCCGCTGGACCGGCTGATCGGCGTTTCGCCGTCGATGACCGGGGTGCGTGCGCTGGTGGAGCGGATCGCGCCGACCGATGCCCGGGTGCTGGTGATGGGGCCCTCGGGTACCGGCAAGGAGGTGATTTCCCGCGCGCTGCACGACCTCAGTCTGCGCGCCGAGGGGCCTTTTATCTCGGTGCACTGCGGTGCCATCCCGGCGGACCTGCTCGAGAGCGAGCTGTTCGGGTACGTCAAGGGCGCCTTTACCGGCGCCGACCGCGACCGGGACGGCTTGCTGAAGCTGGCGGACGGCGGCACCCTGTTTCTCGACGAAATCGGCGAAATGCCGCTGCCGATGCAGGTCAAACTGCTGCGGGTGCTGCAGGAGGGCAGCTTTTACCCGGTCGGCGGGCGCAGTCTGCAGCAGATCAATGTGCGGGTGGTCTCGGCCACCAATGCGAACCTGCCGGATATGGTCGCCCGTGGCGAGTTTCGCGAGGATCTCTACTACCGGATCAAGGGCGTCACGATCGAAACCCGGCCGCTGTGTGAAAGACCCGAGGACATTCCGTTGCTGGTGCGGCATTTCATTGCGCAACTGGCGCAGGAAAGTGGTCAGCCATCGTTGCACCTCGAACCGGAGGTGCTCGACTGGGTGCTGCGGCGTGGCTGGCCCGGCAACGTCAGGGAGCTGCGCAACAGCCTGGAAAGCATCTGTGCCCTGAGCCGGGGCGGCCGGGTAACGCTGGACGACGTCGCGTTGCTGCACCCCGGTGCCCAGGGCGGCGCTGACCAGGACGACGGCGCCCTCTCCGATGCCCCGCTGGAGGAGCAGGTGCGGGCGCTGGAAATTCGTCTGATCCGGCGCGCGCTGGCGCAACACGAGGACAACCGGACCCGGGCTGCCGCGGCGCTGGGGCTGTCGCGTCAGGGATTATTGAAGAAGATCGAGCGTTACGGGCTTTAAAATAAGGTTCATCGTGCTCCGGCGGGAAGCACGTAAATCGTAGGATGGGTGGGGCGACGCTTCGGTACGGCGTATCCGACACCGATGCAGCCCGGGCGTCGTGCAACCCATCTTGGACGTCGGTTCGGCAGCCGGCTCAGATGGGTTGCGCCGCGTCAACGTCGCTGAAAGCGTTAAACACTGTGCCAATGCGGCTCCACCCATCCTACTTTTGGCCCCGGAATACAGGCTAATCTGCGATCAGCCTTAAACAATCTATTCATAACATGGAGAAATGAATGCCGATGAACGGACACAGCAAAATTATAGGGTATCTGCTCTGGATCTTCGGATTCATGGGCGCGCACCGCTTTTACTACGGGCGCCCGGTCAGCGGGACAATTTACTTCTTCACGCTGGGGCTTTTTCTGATTGGCTGGATCGTCGATCTGTTCCTGATCCCGGCGATGGACCGGGACGCCGAGTTCAGCTTTCGGCCAGGTCCCACCGATTACAATATCGCCTGGATTCTGCTGACCTTCCTCGGTATTTTTGGCGTGCACCGCTTTTACATGGGCAAGTGGCTCAGCGGCCTGCTGTACCTGCTCACCGGCGGTCTTTTCCTGATCGGCGTCATCTACGACTACTGGACGCTGAACGATCAGGTCAGTGAACTGAACGGCGAATCCCTGGCCCGGGGATGACTCAGGGGCACCGCGTCCCCTCTGCCGGCTGTCGCCGGCGTTGGCGGACTCTGAACTGGTAATAGGGAATACTTGGCTAATGGATACGAAATACTCCGAACATCCGGCAATGTTCAAAAACAATCCGCTGGGATTTTTACTGTCGATTCTGCTGATACCGGTGGGTATCGGCATCATCATCCTGCTGATCTGGTACCTCAAGTGCAAGTCGACGTTGCTGGAGGTGACCGATCGCGAGCTGGTTGTCGAGCGCGGGCTGCTAAGCAAGGACCGCACCGAGCTGTCGCTCTCGGGGGTTCGTACGGTCAACGTCTATCAGTCGTTCTTCAACCGCATTTTCGGTGTCGGCAAGATCGCCATTTTTACCGCCGGTGACGATGCCGAGGTGGAAGTGGCCGGCCTGCCGGACCCGCACCGGCTGCGCGAACTTATCAAGCAGGGGCAGGAAGCGGCCTGATCGCTCTCGGGAGGTAGCAAGATGTCGGGAACCCCGGATTCGAGGGACAAGCGTCAGGCTCGGTTGGCGCTGCTGGCGATTGTGGTGCTGCTGGTGGTGCTCGGAGCGGCAGCGTTGCTGCTGTTGCCGCAGCTGGCGCAGATCGTCGAAACCAGTCTCGAGCCGGGGCTCGGGCTCAAGAATGCGGCCGTGATCTCCTTTTTCGTCACGGTGGCGCTGATGCTGGTATTCGCCATTGCCGCCGGAGACGGCTTTATCGGCGAGATCCAGTTCATGCTGGCGGGTTTCGGCTCTTTTTTCGTCGTTATCTGGCTGATGCTGGCATGGATTTTTTAACGATCACAACTCCAGTCCAAAGGTTGGCGCTTCGCGGTCAAGTCGGGTGACGAAGTCGCTGACCAGTTCCCGTACCCGGAGTATCTCCGGGCGCTCGCCGTTTTCGCTCCGGGACCAGAGCGCAATATCGCGTCGCGGGCCCTGCTGTCCTTCGGTTTCGATCAGCTGTTCGGGGGCAATTTCCCCTGTCATCAGCGCCAGTCGCGCTGGCAGACGCACCAGCATATCGCTGGTGTCGAGCAGATGCAGTACCGAGCGGATGCTGCCGGTAAAGGCGATACGTGCCGCTGAGGGGCCTGCCAGCTCGCCCTGACCGTCCAGAAAGCCGGCGCTGGCGCCGGCGATCATCCAGCTCTGCTGCTCCAGCACGTCCCGCGGTATCGGCTTTCCTGCGCCGGCCAGTTTCGAACGCCTGCCGGCGAAAATCCCCGAGCGGTCACGGAACAGCAGTTCGCGGTCCAGCGTACCCTGGGCGACGGAGAGGTGCGCCGGGGCCAGCAGAAAGTCCAGCTTTTCTTCCTGCATAAGGCGTATCTGCGCCGCCGCCGATCCGGTGCGGAAATGGAACACGTAGCGAGATTCCGACAGAAAGTTTGCGGTCATTTCACGAAAGGCGGCGAACTCCCACAGCGGGTCGATGCCGATCGCGAACTCGCTGTGATAGCCGCTGTGCCACTGCCGTATCACCTCCTCGCCGTGTTCGGAGTCGGCGAGAATTCGCTCGCCGATCTGTGCCAGGCGCGCGCCGATTTCCGTCGGCGCCACCCCGTAGCGTGTCCGCTTGAGAAGTGGCGCGCCGACCTTCGCCTCCAGTTGCTGCACGCTGCGGCTCAGGGTCGGCTGAGTCACGAACAGCTGCTCCGAGGCGCGACTGAGCGATCCCTGCTTCACGATGATCGCCAGTTGTTTCAACAGGTTGGGATTCATGTATGCGTTTTCTTTTAGTCTTAAATTAAAAACTCATTTTTCCTTATATTTGAGTTTGGATAAAGTGGCGCCATCGAGCAACATCAAGAGAGGCCGACCCCATGCAGTTTCATATCGATGGTTTCTACCCCGGCGACCCGCGTTTTTCCGATCCCCAGGATCGCGTGATCGCGCCGCCGCTCAAGCGCCCGCTGCCGGCCGAAGTCGATGTGCTGATCGTCGGTTGTGGCCCGGCGGGCCTGAACCTGGCGGCACAGCTGTCTAGGTTCCGTGACATCAGGGTCGCTATCGTCGACCAGAAGGATGACCGTCTGCTGGTGGGGCAGGCGGACGGTATCGCCTGTCGTACCGTTGAAATGTTCCAGGCGTACGGCTTCGCCGATCAGATCATTCAGGAAGCCTACCAGGTGAACGAAGCGGCTTTCTGGAAACCGGACGCCGACAAGCCCAACCAGATCGCGCGCAGCGGCAAGGTGCAGGACGTGGCGGACGATCTGTCCGAGATGCCGCACCTGATCATCAATCAGGCGCGTGTTCACGATATGTTTCTGGATGTGATGCGCCAGGGTCCGGGCAAGATCGAGCCGCACTACCAGCGCAGGATGCTCGGTCTTGAAGTAGACCCCGAGGGCGGGGAGTACCCCGTGACCGTACGCTTCGAGCGGCTGGTGAACTACTCGCAGTACACGCAGGAAGTCGAAACCGTCAAGGCCAGGTACGTGGTGGGCTGTGACGGTGCCCGTTCCAGCGTGCGCAAGGCGATCGGCCAGGAGCTGGTGGGTGATGCGCTGAACCAGGCCTGGGGCGTGATGGACGTGCTGCTGAACACGGACTTTCCGGATATCCGCCTGAAGGCGCTGATTCACTCCAACAACGAAGGCAACATGCTGATCATCCCGCGCGAGGGTGGCTACATGGTGCGTCTGTACATCGAGCTCGACAAGCTCAGGGAAAACGAGCGCGTCGCCCGCGACCAGATGACGCCACAGGTGCTGGTGGCCGGCGCCAACCGTATACTCAAGCCGTACTCCATCGACGTGAAGCAGGTGGCCTGGTGGAGCGTGTACGAAATCGGACAGCGTATCACCACGGCCTTCGATGATTCCGCCGAAGGGCGCCCGGCCCGTGTCTTCCTGGCCGGGGATGCCTGCCACACCCATAGCCCGAAGGCGGGTCAGGGCCTCAATACCTCGGTGATGGATACCTGGAACCTGGGCTGGAAGCTGGCGCATGTACTGACCGGCCGTGCCGCGCCTGAGTTGCTGGAAACCTACTCGGCCGAGCGGCGCGAGTACGGGCAGGCGCTGATCGACTTCGATCGCGAGTTCTCGGCCATGTTCAGTGCCAAGCCGAAGTCGGCGGAAAACCCGGACGGAGTCGATCCGGCCGAGTTCCAGCGCTACTTCCAGCTGTTCGGGCAGTACACCGCCGGCGTTTCGATCCAGTACCGTCCCTCGAGCGTGGTGGGTAAGGGCGAGCACCAGGATCTGGCGAAGGGCTTGACCGTCGGCAAGCGTTTCCACTCGGCGCCGGTGGTGCGTCAGGCCGACGCCAAGCCGATGCAGCTCGGTCACTGCATCGTCGCCGACGGCGCCTACCGTATCTTCGCCTTTGCCGGCAATGCGACGCCGATGTCGGATCAGTGCGGCGTCAGGGCGCTGTGCGCGTTCCTACAGAACGATGTCAATTCACCGCTGAAGAAGTACACCCCCGCCGGTGCGGATCCCGACGCCGTGATCGATGTGCGTGCCGTTTTCCAGCCGCACCACCAGTCGGTCGAGACGTCCGACATCCACCCGGTTCTGGCTCCGCAGAAAGGCAAGTTCGGTCTGCGTGACTACGAGAAGGTGTTCTGTGTCGATAACCGTCCGGAATCCTCCGGCGGCGGCAAGAATATCTACGACATGCGTGGCATCGACAAGGAGAAGGGCTGTATCGTCATCGTGCGTCCCGACCAGTACGTCGCCGAGGTGCTGCCGCTGGATGATCATGCCGGTCTCAGCCGCTTCTTCCAGCAGGTTCTGATCGAAGCCTGAGTCATCAGGAAGTCGTCTTGGTCGCAAAAAAAACCGGCATTGGAACGCCGGTTTTTTTGTGTCGGGATGGTTCGTGGCGGGGATGGGCCCGTGAGTTTGGGGCGGGGCTACTGTCCGTGAGCCGCGTAGCCGAAGGGCGCTTCCCCGCTGCGAATTGTGCTGGCATGGCGGTTATTCGCTCGCGGAGCGAGCTCCTACACAAGCCAGGCTGTAGGAGCCCACTCCGTGGGCGAAGCGGGTATGGCATTGTGCCGGATGGATTTGCGGCGAGGCACCGCCCACGATTTTCAGTATCTCTACGCCTTACGCCTTACGCCTCACGCGGTGCGCATCACCGGCAGATGCTCCCCACCACTCACCACTCACCAGTCACCAGTCACAAGGCTTACCGCTTGCTCTGGAACAGCTCCGGGTCCAGCTGGTAGGGCAGGTCGAGGATTTCCAGCGCCGGACCGCGCTGGCTGCCAAGCAGCACCGGCGTGGTTTCCGCCAGGTCCTTGACGATTACCGCCAGCAGTTCGAACTCGCCGTCGCCCGCCGGGGCGGCGATCACCACCTGGCCGATATTTTCCTTGTCCGCGCTGTGCAGGGCAGTGCCTGGCATAGGAGCGGTATCGGCGGCGACCCTGGCGCGGTACATGGGGCGCTTGAGCTGGCCGCGGTGCTGCAGCCGGGTAACGATCTCCTGCCCGGTGTAGCAGCCCTTGGTGAAGCTGACGCCGTGCAGCGCCTGCAGGTTGGTCATCTGCGGAATGAAGGTCTCGACGGTTTCCGGGCGCAGGTCCGGCACGCCGGCGCGGATCTCGCCGAGTTCCCAGTCGTCGCTGGTGCCCAGCGGCGCGAACTCGACCAGCTCCGGCAGCTTCTTCAGCGCGTCTTCACGCGGCAGCCAGATTTCGAAGCGCTTGCCCGGCACCCGGACCGCCAGCATGCCTTCGCTGGCGTAGGTGCCGTCGACTTCGCTCGGCACCTGTCCCAGTACCTTCTCGACCAGTACTGCGGCGCCGGGGCCGCTGCAGCCGAGACCGACGATGTCGTCGCGCAGGTCCTTCGCCTCGGCCTTGGAGAAGATCATGTATTTCTGCAACAGCGCCGCCGATCCCGACAGCAGATCACGCTGGCAACGCAGCCAGAAACCGTCCTGCACCCGCATCAGGCGGAACAGGCTGTGCATATGGCCTTTGATATTGCAGTGCGCGCCGAGGCGGCTGCCGAGCGCGCTGACATCCTGCATGTCGCAGCTGATCTGACCCTGCAGGAACTTTTCCGCATCGGGGCCTGTGATGCTCATCAGCCCCAGGTGCAGCAGCGGGGTCACCCGGGTTTCCGACTCGCGGTCGTCGACGCCGATCACGCGGGTACCCTCGTCATTCAGGGTCGCGCCCAGCGCCTGTACTTTGTCCAGCCAGTCACTCATCTTTCGGATTCTCTTCGTGTGCCGCAGCGGGCAGGCGGGTGCCCATGGCTTCCCCCTGCCGCAGCGGGCTTTCGGCGCCGAGCGATTCGCTCCAGCGCATAACATCGGGACCGAACAGCAGGATTACCGTGGAACCGAGCTTGAAGCGCCCCATTTCCTCGCCGCGCGACAGCCGGATATCCTGGTCAGGACGGGCATCGAAGCGGTGGCGTACCGGCTGACGCGGCACCGGTGCCACCTGTCCCGCCCAGACGGTTTCGATACCGGCGACGATCATCGCGCCGACCAGTACCATCGCCATCGGACCGTATTCGGTATCGAAGATGGCTACCAGGCGCTCGTTGCGGGCGAACAGCTGATCGACGTTGGCGGCGGTGGTCTGGTTGACCGAGTAGAGGTCGCCCGGCACGTAGATGGTTTCGCGCAGCTTGCCGTCCACCGGCATGTGCACCCGGTGATAGTCCTTCGGTGATAGATAGATGGTGGCGAACTTGCCGTTTTTAAAGGGTTCGGCAAGGTCGATGTCGCCGCCGAGCAGGGTGCTGAGGCCATAGCCACGCCCCTTGGCCTGAAAGATGCGGCCGTGTTCGATATCGCCAAGCTGGCTGATGGCGCCGTCCGCCGGGCTCAGAATGCTGTCCGGAGAGGATGCCAGTGGGCGGGCGTCCGGCTTCAGTTTACGGGTGAAGAAGGCGTTGAAGTTCTCGTAGGCCCGCAGCTCCTCGATCTCCGCCTCCTGCATGTCGACGCCGTAGCGTTTGGCGAACCAGCGGATGAAGGTGTTCTTGACCCAGGGGTCACGGCACTCTGCCAGTCGTCCCACCAGGCGGGACAGACAGTGCTGTGGCGCCAGTTGCTGAAGCAATATGAAAAGCTTGTCTTTCAAGGCGTATTGATCCTTTTGCAGGCTGAATCAGGTTTCCACCGGGGTGTCGTCGCGGTTTCCCCACTCGAACCAGGAGCCGTCGTAACAGCGTACACGCTCGAACCCGAGATGGCGCGCCACCAGGTAGGTTAAGCCGGAGCGTCGATGCGTCTGACAGTGAGTAATGATCTCCTGTTCCGGCGTCAGGCCGCGGGACGCGAGTTCCGCCAGCAATTCCCCGGCCGGTCGCAGGCGGCTGTCGCCGGAACCGATCAGGGTGTCGGTCCACTCGTACCAGACGGCGCCGGGGATATGGCCGCCCTTTTTGGCGTTGACGACTTTCTCGCCGCGGTACTCGTCGAGGCCGCGGGCGTCCCAGATTTTCACGCCGGGGCTGTTCAGGTGTTCGAGGATGTAGTCGACGTCGGCCAGGTAGCGCGGGTCCGGCCGGGCCTCGAAATGGCTGGGTGTTGGGGTATTGATGCCCGCTTCAAGCGGCAGCCCTGCCTGCTGCCACGCCGGCAGCTGGCCGTCGAGGAACGAGCAGCGCTGGTGGCCGACGCAGTGCAGGGTCCAGATCATGCGTCCGGCCAGCGGACCCATCTGGTCGTCGTAGACGACGACATGGCGTTCGGGACCAAGGCCCAGCTCGGAAAACAGCGCGCTGAGCTGCTCGGCGCTGGGCAGCTTGTTCGGTACCGGCCCCTGGCCGCACAGCAGTCGCGCCGGGTCCAGGTGGACGGCATGGGGAACATGGGCCTGACGATAGCTGTCGGCCCTGGACAGATCGAGAATCAGCAGGGACGGATCGTCCAGGTGGCGGGCCAGTTCGGCCGCCTCGATCACGAGCGGGAGCTGAGTCATCGGAGCCTCCGTTAAATACAGGAACAGGCGATAATACTATCCCGTCGATGAAACCGTAACCTGTTGATGAAGCAGGGTTAGATCCGGTGTCGTCCTTAGCGGGCCGCGCCGGTGCCGGGATCGGGCGCTGCCTTGAGCATCCGTTGCAGGGCCTCGCTGGCGCCGTCGCAGAGTTCGCGAAAACGATCGCGTTGCGGCGCGGACAGCGGCCCGCTATCGCCGGCATCGGCGTAGACGATGGCAACGGCGCGGTCGCGCATGAAAACCGACATCAGCAGGCCGTCGCGTTCGGCGAGCGCGGCCCGCAAGGCTTCCGGCAGCAGCGGCAGCATGCGTTCCCGGGTGTCGCGGTTGATCCAGATGCACCCCGGGCGATTGCAAAGCTGGTGGTACAGCGCCGAACTGTCCAGCTCCAGGCTAAAGCCCGCCAGCGGGTCTGTGGCGTCGATGCCGATGACCTGGGCGGTCCTGACCGTGCGTTGAGGGTGTTGCACCAGTTGCAGCGCGATGCGCGGCAGTCCCAGCCCGTCGGAGAGTCCCTTGAGCAGGGCCTGCAGAATATGGGCCGGGCGGCGGTAGATTTCGTGCCCGTCGCGCAGGCGCCCGGTAATCCGCTCGAAGCTCCGGGCATCGGCGACCCCGGTGTCGTCGTCGGCTGTTTCCGAGTCCCGCTCCAGCGGCGCCGGCTCGGGAAAGCGACCGCGGTACAGTTCCAGCTCGCGCGCACTCAGGTGCTCGGCGGCGAGGGTGCTGTCCGGCATCATCAGCATTTCGGCAGCCGGGGCGAGTGTGCCGGGAACGTGGTAAAGCTGGGACGAGAGCGCGCAGTTGCGATGGATCTGGCTGGCGGTCTCGGGCAGTTCCTGGTCAAGGTAATCGCCGATGATGGCGAAGATGCGCAGCACCCGGGTGCCGCTCCACTGGCGGTTCAGCGTCAGCGTCAGCCAGTTGGCCAGCTTGACCGGAAAGAAGTGCTGCTGGACCAGGTGGCTCAGTTCCTTCAGCTCGTCCCGCGTCAGGCCGGGCTCGCTGAGCGTGCGCTGGTGCAGCTTGTCGAGGGTGCGCAGCGAGGGCGAGGTGTCATGGTCCAGCGCTGCGACCGCCAGCGGCGGCAGTTGCCAGCTGCGGGCGAGACCCAGGGAAATCTGCTGCGTGGTGCAGCCCAGGGTTTCGATCTCCGCCCGTACCGGGTCGAGGCCGTCGTCGGCAACGCGGCGCTGGATGCGGTCCATGTGCAGCGGAGCGTGCAGCCAGAGACTCCAGATGCCGATGCCGTAGCACAGGGCCGCGGCCCAGGCCTTCTCGGCGTAGGTCGCGTGGCGGCTACGCAGCCACTGGGCGCACTGCGTTGCGGCATGGTGACTGTTGGCGATGGCGCGGAAGTACTGCAGGTGGGCGACACGGGCGGGGTGAAGCCGCAATCCCTTGCTCTGCCGCGCCAGCTGGCCGAGGCGATCGAGCCCGAGCGAGCCGATGGCGTGGTCGATGCCGGTGACGTCGGAGCCCTTGGCCGCGTGCAGTTCCTGGGCGGCGCGAATCACCAGTATGCACAATACCGGGTCCGACTTGACGATCGGGGTGACGCTCATCAGGGTGCTGCTGTCGGCTTCGGTTTCCTTTCGCAGCCGCTCCAGGCTCGAGAGCCGGGTTGGCAACGGTCGCCCGGCCAGGTAGGCGACCCAGGCGTCGGCGTCCGCGAGTTCGGGAAAGGGGCGTGCTGGGGTGTCCGTCATGCCTGTGCCTGGCTCAGTGGGGGCTTTTCTCGGTCAGCAGCGACTGGCGGATGTGCTGGTAGCTTCTGACACGTGAGGCGCTGATTTCGTTCTGCTCGATCGCGGCCTTGATGGCGCAGCCCGGCTCCTGCTCGTGACGGCAGTCGCGAAAGCGGCAGTGCCCGAGGTAGGGCCGGAATTCCCGAAACCCTTCGATCAGCCGCTCCGGCTCCAGGTGCCAGAGTCCGAACTCGCGGATGCCCGGCGAGTCGATCAGGTCGCCGCCATCCGGGAAATGGAACAGGCGCGCGGTGGTGGTGGTGTGCCGCCCCTTGCGGGTCTGGGCCGAGAGCTCGCCTACGCGCAGATCGACGCCCGGCAGCAGGGCGTTGATCAGTGAGGACTTGCCGACGCCGGACTGGCCGACGAAGACGCTGATACGGTCGTTGAGCAGCTGCTTCAGCGCATCCAGTCCGTGGGTGCTGGCGGTCGATGCGTGCAGGACCCGGTAACCGATGCGCTGGTACTGGTCCAGCATGCCGAGGATCTCGTCACGGTTGGCGTCGGTCAAAAGGTCGGTCTTGTTGAGCAGGATCACAGGTTCGATGCCGCTGAGCTCGGCAGCCACCAGATAACGGTCGATCAGGTTGGCATAGGGTGTCGGCTCCACCGCAACGGTGACGACGATGAAATCGATATTGGCCGCCACCGGCCGCAGTTCGCCCTGGGGGTTGGGGCGCATCAGTTCGGAGTGACGCTCCAGTTGCGCGACCACCACGCCACCCTCGCTGGCGGGGCGCCAGATGACGCGGTCGCCGGTGACCAGCTGGCCGAGGTTGGTGCGCATGTGGCAGCGATGCAGGCTGCCGGGTTCGTCGCCATCGAGCGATTCGACATCCACCTGACGTCCGAAGTGCGAGATGATCAGACCGTGCTGCTCGTGCCCCAGGTCGCCGCCCTCGAGCTGCTCGTCGACCGCCTGGTCGCGGCGTGAGGCACGCTCGGCGCGCTCCTGCTGAATTTTTTCCACGCGCCAGGCCTGGCGGCGCGTCAGTTTACGCTTGGACATCGAGCTCCCGGGGTTGAGGTATTCGGACGGCACCTAAGGTATTCTATTCAAGCACAAATTAGTAGGCTGCGTTGACGCGCACGGATCGGGCCCCGGTGGCCGGTCGCTGTCGTCAAGGGAGCCTGTTGGACGCCAATGGAGACGGCAATGAACGACAACGACACAGCCGGCGCGGAAGCCAGGGCCCGCAGTACCAACCTGATCTGGATCGACCTGGAGATGACCGGGCTCGATCCGGACCGCGACCTGATCATCGAGATCGCCACCATCGTCACGGACGCACAGCTCAATATCATCGAGGAAGGTCCGTCCCTGGCCGTTCATCAGGCCGACGCGGCCCTCGACGGCATGGATGAATGGTGTACCCGTCAGCACGGCCAGTCGGGGCTTACGCAACGGGTGCGCGAGAGCCGCATCGACGACCGCGAAGCCGAGCGGCGCACGCTCGAATTTCTGGCGCGCCACGTCGACAAGGGCGCCTCACCGATGTGTGGCAACAGCATCTGCCAGGATCGCCGCTTCCTGTACCGTTACATGCCGGAGCTCGAAGCCTATTTTCACTATCGCAACCTCGATGTCAGTACCCTTAAGGAGCTGGCGCGGCGCTGGAAACCGGAGCTGTTGTCGGGGTTCCGGAAAAAGGGTTCGCACCTGGCGCTGGACGATATCCGCGACTCGATCGACGAGCTGCGTCACTACCGCGAGCATTTCATGAAGCTGTGACGGGTGACGGGTGACGGGTGACGGGAAAGGCGTAAGGTGTAGGGTGTGGTGCCTCCTGTAGGAGCCCGCTCCGCGGGCGAATGGCGCCTTGTCGAACCTGCGCGGTTGTTCGCTCACGGAGTGAGCTCCTACGGGTGGTACCGGGCCGGCTATGGGGCTTATTCGGGCAGTTTTTTGGCGCGCGGATGCTCGAGGATCGGCAGCAGCTTGGCTTCGTCACCCCGGCGCAGCCGCTGCAGCGCCCAGTCGATATGCTCGCGCACCAGTTCCGTCGCCGCTGCCCGCCGGGCTTCAAGCGCCTGCTCCACGCGCCTGCCGCCGCTGCCGTTGCCCAGCGCCACCGCCAGGTTGCGTTGCCAGCCGTCGAAGCCGGTACGGCGAATCGCCGAGCCCTCGGTGCGTTGCAGAAACTCGTCCTCGCTCCACTCGAAGAGCTCGATCAGTTCGATGTCGTCCAGGTTGTGGCGGGGCTGGAAGTCGGTCTCGTCACTGCGGCGCGCAAAGCGGTTCCAGGGGCAAATCAGCTGGCAGTCGTCGCAGCCGAAGACGCGGTTGCCCATCAGCGGGCGCAGTTCAGTGGGGATGCTGCCGCGGTACTCGATGGTCAGGTACGAAATGCAGCGACGGGCATCCAGTACATGGGGTGCGGGAAAGGCGTTGGTGGGGCAGATGTCGAGACAGGCGCTGCAGCGCCCGCAATGGTCTTCGCCGAAGGGCGGGTCGGTCGGCAGCGGCAGGTCGACGAAGAGTTCACCGAGCAGGAACCAGGAGCCGGCCTCGCGGTTGAGGATCAGGGTATGTTTGCCCTGCCAGCCGATGCCGGCCTCGCGGGCGAGTGGCCGCTCCAGCACGGGTGCGCTGTCGACGAAGGCGCGATAGCCCAGTTCCGAGCAGGCCGCTTCGATACGCTTGCCGAGCCGGGTCAGACGCTTGCGCATCGTCTTGTGGTAGTCCCGGCCCAGGGTATAGCGCGCGATGTAGGCCTTGTCCGCCTGCTTCAGTACCGCCAGGGTGCGGACCTTGGGCGGCAGGTAATCCATGCGTACCGAAATGATGCGGCGGGTGCCGGGGACCAGCAGTGCCGGATCCAGACGCTTGTCGATGTGGTTTTCGAGATAGCTCATCTCGCCCTGATAGCCGTGTCCAAGCCATTCGCGCAGGTGCCCCTCCTCGATGGCGACACCGTCGGTGGCGGCGATACCGCATTGCGCAAAACCGAGCTCCGCGGCCCAGTCCTTGATCTGGCGGGCGAGGGTCTCGAGCTGTGGTGTCGAAAGGGTGCTCATGTTGATCTGCGGGCGGCCTTGCCGGTGCTCAGAGCAAGGGACTGGGCCGGGTCGATCCTCTATAATGGACGAAAATCATCAGTTAACAGAGTCGAGTTGACAGTGGACAGAATCGAGTTATCGGCGGCACCGGCTGCTTTTACAGTTAACGGTTCACTGTCTACTCCAATCCAGGGATTGTTATGCCTGTCGTGAGAACGGAACTGCCGGCGACATTATACACAGCAGAGCAGAGTCGCGCGCTCGATCGCACCGCCATCGAACAGTACGGACTGCCCGGCTTCAAACTGATGCAGCGAGCCGGCCATGCCGCTTTTGCGGCGTTACAGAGCCGCTGGCCGGCGGCGCGCTCGATCAGCGTGCTCTGCGGCAGCGGCAACAATGGCGGCGACGGCTTCGTGGTGGCGGGACTGGCGCACCAGCACGGGATGTCGGTGCAGATGCTCTGCATCGGCGATGCCGGTTTCGAGAGCCGGCTCGGCGGCGAGGCACTGGATGCCTGGCGTTGGGCGCAGGGTCTGGGCCTGACGCCGGAATACTTCGACCAGGACTGCGAGTTTCGCGGTGAAGTACTGATCGATGCGATGCTGGGCACGGGGCTGGGCGGTCCGGTCCGGGGGCTGTTCGAACGCGCCATCGTGCAGTGCAACCGCAGCCCGCAACCGGTACTGGCGGTGGATATTCCATCTGGCTTGTGCAGTGATACCGGCGCTGTACAGGGCGTGGCGGTGCGGGCCGATCTGACCGTTACCTTTATCGGTCTGAAACAGGGGCTTTTCACCCATGAGGCGGTGGATTACTGCGGCGATATCCAGTTCGACGGCCTGCTGGTACCCGAGGCGGTCTACGAGGATGTGCCGGTCAGTGCCTTCCGCACCCAGGGGGAGGACCTCGAGGCTGCACTGGGGAGAAGACCGCGCAGCAGTCACAAGGGCCACTTCGGCCATGTCATGGTCATTGGCGGGGACCGCGGCTTCGGCGGCGCCGCGATCATGGCGGCGCAGGCTGCACTGCGGGCCGGCGCCGGTCTGGTATCGCTGGCCACCCGGCCGGAGCACGTATCCGCTGCGTTGACGCGACAGCCGGAGCTGATGGTCAGCGGCGTGGACTCCGGTCAGGACCTCGAACCCTTGCTGACCCGGCCGGATATCCTGGTGCTCGGCCCCGGGCTCGGGCGCGGCGCCTGGGGCGACCAGCTGCTGCAGCAGGCGCTGGCCACGGGCAAGCCGATGGTGGTCGACGCCGACGCTCTGAATCTGCTGAATGACAAGGGCTGGCTGGGCGGTGCCCGGCGCGACAACTGGATACTGACGCCGCATCCGGGGGAGGCGGCGCGGCTGCTCGGCGACGACGCTGCCGGCATCAACAGCGATCGCTTCGAGTCGGTGCAGCGACTGCAGGCCCGCTGCGGCGGAGTGGCGGTGCTCAAGGGGGCGGGCACGCTCACCTGTGACGGCGATGCGTTGCATCTCTGTTCCGCCGGCAACCCGGGCATGGCCGGTGGCGGCATGGGTGATGTTCTCTCGGGCGTGATCGGCGGCCTCTGGGCGCAACGGCTCAAAGCGGTTGATGCGGCGCGCCTGGGGGTATTCGTGCATGCCAGTGCCGCGGATCACCGGGCTCGGCTGCGCGGTGAGCGCGGCCTGTTGGCGACGGACCTGCTGACGTCGATTCCGCTGGTGATCGGTGGGAACAAACCTTAATTTCCGGCGTCGATGGACGATAATACAACGAGATGACAGATAAAATGGAACATGTCGCCAATGGCGAGACGGCCATGGTGGCGTTTGGCGAGGCTCTGGGCCGGGCCTGCGAGGGGCGCGGGGTGATTTTTCTGGAAGGCGACCTCGGCATGGGCAAGACCACGCTGTGTCGTGGCGTGCTGAGGGCCTATGGGCATCGGGGGGCGGTCAAGAGTCCGACCTATACGCTGGTCGAGCCCTATGAACTCGGGGATAACCGGCTGTATCATTTCGACCTGTATCGTCTTGCCGACCCCGAAGAACTGGAATATCTCGGGATTCGGGATTATTTTGCTGAACAGGAGCTCTGCCTGGTGGAGTGGCCGGCCCGGGGAGCTGGCATGCTGCCGGTACCTGATCTGACAATTCAGATCCAGGTTGAGGGTGAAGGCCGGCGTATCTGCTGCCAGGCGATGACGCAGCGTGGGCGCCGGATGATCGCCCTGTTGCAGGCCGAAAGCTGACGCGGTGGGTGGTGTTTCACCGGCCTGCCCGCGGTGAGCCGGTCGTGACGGAGTACGAGAAGGGGAGTAGAACGTTGGGCGGTTTCGCGAAGGGGATCCTTTGTCTGCTGGCGGGGCTGTGGTTCTGCTGGCAGCCTGCGATGGCGGCCGAGATTCAGAACGTCAGGGTCTGGCTCGCGCCTGATCATACTCGGCTGGTGTTCGACCTGTCGGGTCCGGTCAAGCACAAGGTGTTCAGTCTGGACAATCCGAATCGGCTGGTGGTCGATATGGCCTCGTCGCGTCTCGATGCCAGGCTGGACGGTCTGGGGCTGGACGACAGCCCGGTCAGCGGTATTCGCCATTCGCGGCAGCCCGACGGCACGCAGCGAATCGTGCTGGATCTGCGTCGCAAAATCGAGCAGCGCAGTTTCGAACTGGCACCCAACGCCCAGTACGGCCACAGGCTGGTGGTGGATCTGCTTGAAACCGGCGCAGGCGGCAGGCAGGCGAGCGTTGAACTCAGCCCCGAGCCTGAGGCGCTGCCCGCCATCGATACCGGCGCGCTGCGGGATATCGTGGTGGTGATCGATGCCGGTCACGGCGGCGAGGACCCCGGCGCCCTCGGACCCGGCGGTCTGCGGGAAAAGGACGTGGTGCTGTCCATCGCCCGCGAGGTGTACCGTCGTCTGGAAAAAACGCCGGGCTACAAGCCGGTGCTGGTGCGTGATGGCGACTACTACGTCAGCCTGCGCGGGCGCACCAAGCTGGCGCGGCGCCATAACGCCGACCTCTTCGTCTCGATCCATGCCGATGCCTTCAAGGACAAGCGCGCACGCGGCGCTTCGGTCTGGATCATCTCCGATCGCGGCGCTACCAGCGAGGTCGGTCGCTGGCTGGCGCAGAAGGAAAACAGCGCCGACGCCATCGGCGGCGTGCTCAGCCTCGGCGACAAGGACGAGGTGCTGGCGGGCGTGCTGCTGGACATGTCGATGACCTACAGCAAGGAAGGCAGCCGTCAGGTCGCCGACCGGGTACACGGCAATATCGGCAAGTTTGCCCGCATGCACAAGCCCTTCGTCGAGCAGGCGGGTTTCGTGGTGCTGAAGTCGCCGGGCATTCCGTCGATCCTGGTCGAAACCGGTTTCATCTCCAACCCCGACGAAGCCCGCAAGCTGCGCTCGAAGAGCTACCAGCGCGAGATGGCGGCGGCGATCGCCGACGGTATTCAGGACTACTTCTGGCAGCGGCCGCCGGCGATGACCCATGTCGCCCACCGCAAGAACGGCGGGGCACTGCCGTCGCTGGGAGGGCGTACCTACAAGGTGGCGCGGGGCGATACGCTGTCGGTGATCGCGGTGCGCAACGGTGTGTCGCTGTCGACGCTGCGTGCCGCCAACGGCCTTTCCGGCGACACCATCCGTGTCGGTCAGGTGCTGAAGATACCGTCCAGCTGATCGTCAACCCTTAGCCGCTGCCCGCATTCACAGGCGCGCCAGAGATGGCGCGCCTGTGTTACATTGGGGCGCTTTCCAATCACTCCCGGATTTTGCTGCGTTTTTATGTCACGAATTCATCTGCTGTCGCCGCGGCTGGCCAACCAGATCGCGGCCGGCGAGGTTGTCGAACGTCCCGCATCGGTGGTCAAGGAACTGCTGGAAAACAGCCTGGATTCCGGCGCGTCCCAGGTCGAAATCGATGTCGAACAGGGCGGTATCAAGCTGATCCGTTTGCGTGATAACGGTGATGGTATCGAGCGCGATGATCTGCCGCTGGCGCTCAGTCGTCACGCCACCTCCAAGATACTGGCGCTGGAAGATCTGGAAGCGGTGGGCAGTCTTGGCTTTCGCGGCGAGGCGCTGGCCAGTATCAGCTCGGTATCGCGCCTGACGCTGACCTCGCGCCACAGCGGTGCCGAAAATGCCTGGCAGGTGCAGACCGAAGGGCGTGATATGGAGACCAGCGTGACGCCGGCGGCGCATCCGCAGGGCACCAGCGTCGAAGTGCGCGATCTGTTTTTCAATACACCCGCCCGTCGCAAGTTTCTGCGCACGGAGCAGACCGAATTCAAGCACCTGGAGGAGGTGGTCAAGCGTCTGGCGCTGAGCCGCTCCGACGTCGCTTTCTCGCTGCGCCACAACGGTCGTGTGATTCACCAGCTGCGGCCGGCCCGAACCGAAGCCGAGCACGAACGCCGGATCGCCACGGTATGCGGCCCGGCGTTCATCGACCAGTCGCTGTCGCTGGATATCGCGGCCGAAGCCAGCGGTCTGCGGCTTTGGGGCTGGATAGGCCTGCCGACCTTTTCCCGCAGTCAGGCGGATTTGCAGTATTTCTTCGTCAACGGCCGGATTATCCGTGACAAGCTGGTGGCGCACGCCATTCGTCAGGCCTATCAGGACGTGCTGTTCCACGGTCGTCATCCGGCGTTCGTGCTCTATCTCGAGCTCGACCCGAAGCTGGTCGACGTCAATGTGCATCCCACCAAGCACGAGGTGCGCTTTCGCGAGGGGCGACTGGTGCACGATTTCATCTTCCGTACGCTGCACCGCGTGATTGCGGATGTTCGTCCCGAGGCGGCGGCGGGAGAGACCGCCCCCGCGGCGATGAGCCCGTCGCCGGGTGCTACGTTCAGTGAGCCGCGCTACGAGCAGGGCCGCATGGCGCTTGGAAACAGCGCGCCGGCGGCGACGGCCGTGCGTGATCAGATCAACGGCTACGGGGCCCTGCATCAGCCCTCCCGGCCCGCGGCTCCGTCGGGCAGCGTTGATGCCGCCTGGCAGGGCGGGCGGGGCGCCGCGGTACCTTTCGCTGCGGCGGCGCCGGTCATCCGCGAAGCGGCGGATGACAAGGCGCCGCCGCTGGGTTATGCCATCGCCCAGCTGCACGGGGTCTACATCCTGGCGCAGAACGAGCAGGGGCTGGTGCTGGTGGATATGCACGCGGCCCACGAGCGCATTGTCTACGAACGCATGAAACAGGCCTACGAGACCGAGGTGGTGCGCTCTCAGCCGCTGCTGGTGCCGGTCAACCTGGCGGTGAGCCAGCGTGAAGCCGACTGCGCGCAGGAGCAGGAAGCGGTATTCCGGCGACTGGGTTTCGAACTGTCGCGCATGGCAGAGGAGAGCCTGGTCATCCGCCAGGTGCCGGTGGCGCTGGCGAAGGGCAATGTCGAGCAGCTGGTGCGGGATGTACTTTCCGACATGCTGACCTACGGCAGCAGTCAGCGCATCGAGCAGCATATCAACGAACTGCTGGCGACCATGGCCTGTCACGGTGCCGTGCGCGCGAACCGGCAGTTGACGATTCCGGAGATGAATGCCCTGCTCAGGGATATGGAGATCACCGAGCGCAGCGGTCAGTGCAATCATGGTCGCCCGACCTGGACGCAGCTGAGCATGACTGAACTCGACAAGCTGTTTCTGCGGGGGCGCTGAGATGAACGAATCCCGACGGCCACCGGCGATTTTCCTGATGGGGCCTACCGCTGCGGGCAAGACGGCACTGGCGATGGCGCTGCACGACCACTTGCCCTGCGAGATCGTCAGCGTCGACTCGGCGCTGATCTATCGTGGTATGGATATTGGCACGGCCAAACCCAGCGCCTCGGAGCTGGCGCAGTATCCGCACCGCTTGATCGATATCTGCGATCCGGCGCAAAGCTATTCCGCGGCCCGCTTCCGGGAGGATGCACTGCGGGAAATGGAGCAGATCGCGGCCGCCGGTCGCATCCCGCTGCTGGTCGGCGGCACCATGCTGTATTTCAATGCGCTGCAGCATGGTCTGGCGGATCTGCCGCAGGCCGATCCCGAGGTGCGGGCGCGGCTGGAGCGGGAGGCGGCGCGTCACGGCTGGCCGCATATGCATCGCCGCCTGGCCGAAGTGGATCCGGAATCGGCGCAGCGTCTCAAACCCATGGACTCGCAGCGTATCCAGCGGGCGCTCGAGGTCCATGAACTCAGTGGTCGCGCCATGAGTGACATCTGGCGCGAGCAGCAACGCATCGCGCTGCCTTACAACCTGGTGTCGATGGCGGTAATGCCGCCGCAGCGCGCGGAGCTGCACCGGCGCATCGAGTTGCGCTTCGACCAGATGCTGGAGCAGGGGTTTGTCGACGAAGTCGAGCAGGTGCTG
Source organism: Marinobacterium nitratireducens (assembly GCF_014645375.1). Lineage (GTDB taxonomy): Bacteria > Pseudomonadota > Gammaproteobacteria > Pseudomonadales > Balneatricaceae > Marinobacterium_A > Marinobacterium_A nitratireducens. Next base: position 24,177 of record NZ_BMLT01000010.1, on the reverse strand, counting down.
TTCGCGCGCGGTGATCTCGATCCGTCCTTCCCGTCCGTGCGCTGTGTCGGGTACCGCCAGGTGTGGGATTATCTGGAAGGTCGTCAGGACTATGCGGCGATGAGGTACAAGGGTATCGTAGCCACCCGCCAGCTCGCCAAGCGCCAGATTACCTGGCTCAGAGGCTGGGAAAACCTCCATTGGCTGGATACGGATGACGGCGAACTGTTGCCTAAAGCCTTGAAGTTGGTGGACTCTGTCATTATATAATGGACGGCTGGCAGAACTTCGCCGGTTGGCGGCTGTCATTAATGCGTCGGGATACCCGAAGGGGTTGGCACAGGGGCCCGGTCGCATAACCTATAACGATTCTTTCAGGAAGGAGTTTGCAATGTCAAAAGGGCAGTCTTTACAAGACCCTTACCTTAACGTGCTGCGCAAGGAGCGCGTACCCGTTTCCATCTTTCTCGTGAACGGCATCAAGCTGCAGGGGCAGATCGAATCTTTCGATCAGTTTGTCATCCTGCTGAAGAACACCGTCAGTCAGATGGTGTACAAGCACGCCATTTCTACCGTCGTTCCGTCGCGTCCGGTCAAACTGCCGCAGGGCGACGACAAGCAGCCGGAATAAAGACATCTTGTTTTTCGAACGACCGGAGTCTGGAGAAAAAGCGGTCCTCGTTCACATCGATTTCGGTGATGAAAGCGAGGCCGAAAGTCCCCAGGAGCTCGAGGAGCTCGCACTCTCGGCAGGCGCGGACCCGGTGGATTTCCTCATCGGGTCCCGTGCCCATCCGAGCCCCAAATTCTTTCTCGGCAGCGGCAAACTTGAAGAGTTGCGTACGCTGGTGAACCTTCACGGTGCCGAGCTTGTCATATTCAACCACGCGCTGTCACCCGGCCAGGAACGCAACATCGAACGCGAGATCAAGTGCCGTGTGCTCGACCGTACCGGTCTGATTCTCGATATCTTCGCTCAGCGTGCCCGCACCCACGAGGGCAAACTGCAGGTGGAGCTGGCGCAGCTGGATCATATGTCGACGCGCCTGGTGCGCGGCTGGACCCACCTGGAGCGCCAGAAGGGCGGTATCGGCCTGCGCGGTCCCGGTGAAACCCAGCTCGAGACCGACCGTCGTCTGTTGCGTGCGCGGATGAAAAGCATCCACAAGCGACTGGAAAAAGTGCGTCGTCAGCGCGATCAGGGACGCCGGGCGCGTCAGCGTGCGGAGGTGCCGACGGTATCGCTGGTGGGTTATACCAACGCCGGCAAGTCGACGCTGTTCAATCGCCTGACGACGGCCGAGGTCTACGCCGCCGACCAGTTGTTCGCGACCCTGGACCCGACCCTGCGCAAGGTGCAACTGGCAGACGTCGGGCCGGCGATACTGGCCGATACGGTCGGGTTTATCCGTCACCTGCCACACAAACTGGTGGAGGCGTTCCGCGCCACCTTGCAGGAGACGTCCGAGGCGACTTTGCTGTTGCATGTGATCGACTGTCATGACGATGAGCGTACAGAGCATATACAGCAGGTGAAGTACGTACTCGAGGAAATCGGCGCCGCCGACATCCCGGTGCTGGAGGTCTACAACAAAATCGACCTGCTGGATGGTCAGGAGGCGCGCATAGACAGGGACGAGGACGGCCACCCGTGGCGCGTGTGGCTGTCGGCGGTGACGGGTGAGGGAACCGATCTGCTGTTTCAGGCGGTGAGCGAGCGGCTGAGCGACGATCTTTTCCACGATACCCTGTGTCTGCAGCCCAGCGAGGGTCAGTTGCGCGCCCATCTTTATGCACAGGGAGCGGTGGTGCGGGAGCGCATCGACGAGGCGGGGCGGATGCTGGTCGAGGTGCGATTACAGAAAAAGGATCTGCTGCAGCTGCTGAGTCGGCTCGGCATTCCGACGGAGCGCTACCTGGAGCAGGCGGCCTCCTTAAACGGGTGACGACGAAGGTTGCAGCTGCTAGTGTGGCTACCTACAATTTTTTGAGTTGAATCAAGCATTTTCTAACGGAGAACGGTATGGCTTGGAACGAGCCCGGCGGGAACGGAAATGGTAACAACCATGATCCCTGGAGCGGCGATAACCGCGGCGGCGACAAGCGTGGCGGAAACCGCGGAGGCGGCGGCGATCAGGGGCCGCCCGACCTGGACGAGGCTCTGCGCAAGCTCCAGGAACGTCTCAACAGTATCTTCGGCAAGTCCGGCGGCGGTGGCAGCGGCAGCGGCAGCGGTGGCTCCGGCTCCGGCTTCGTCTGGGTGTTGCTGGTCGTGGTCGCGCTGGCCTGGGCGGCGATGGGCTTCTACACCGTCGATCAGCAGGAGCGTGGCGTGGTGCTTCGGCTCGGCAAGTACTACGAGACCGTCAATCCCGGTTTGCAGTGGAACCCGCCGCTGATCGACGAGGTCACCAAGGTCAACACCACCCGCGTCAGGACCCACGATCATCGGGCGCTGATGCTGACCGAAGACGAGAACATCGTCGATATCGACATGACGGTGCAGTATCTCGTTATCGATCCCAAGGCCTACCGCCTGAACGTACGCGATCCGGAAAACAGTCTGGCTCACGCCGCCGAGTCCGCGCTGCGTCAGGTGGTCGGCAGCTCGGAAATGCATTCACTGCTGACCGAGGGGCGTGAAGCCCTGGCGATCGCTGTTCAGCAGCGTCTGCAGGGCTACATGCAGACCTACTCGACAGGCCTCAGCATCTCCAAGATCAACGTCAAGAACGCCCAGGCGCCCACCCAGGTGCAGGATGCCTTCGATGACGTGATCAAGGCGCGCGAGGACGAGCAGCGGGTCAAGAACGAAGCCGAATCCTACGCCAACGGCATAGTGCCGGAAGCGCGAGGCGAGGCGCAGCGCATGCTGGAGGAGGCCAACGCCTATCGCGAAGAGGTTACCGCGCGGGCCGAGGGTGAAACCAAGCGTTTCCTGGCGCTGCTCAACGAGTACCAGAAGGCGCCGGGCGTGACACGCGAGCGACTCTATCTCGATACCATGCAGTCGGTGTACGAGAAAAATCCCAAGGTGCTGGTCGATGTTCAGGGGGGCAACAACATGTTGTACCTGCCGCTGGACAAGCTGATGGAAAAATCCACCGAGCGACGTGAGGCGACGCGCAGCGGTCAGCAGCTGAATGATCAATCGATGAGAGAATTAACGGACAGGGTGGTAAATGAGCTGCGTCAGCGCCAGAGCACCACGACGCGTAGGGAGGGCCGGTAATGAAGCCTAGATCGATGATGGTGCTGGTGGTATTGCTGCTGGTCTTCATGGTGGGGTCCAAGTCGGTCTACATCGTCAAGGAAACCGAGCGTGCGGTGCTGCTGCGCTTCGGCGAAATCGTCGACGATGACGTCAAGCCCGGCCTGCACTTCAAAATACCGTTCGTCAACACGGTACGTACCTTCGACGGCCGCGTGCTGACCCTGGATGCCCGTCCCCAGTCGTTCCTGACGCTGGAGAAGAAGCGTCTGGTGGTCGATGCCTTCATCAAGTGGCGCATCCAGAACGTTGGCAAGTACTACACCGCCACCTCGGGTGAAGAGTTCCGTGCCGGCGACGTGCTTTCCACCCGTGTCGAGGACGCGCTGCGTAACCAGTTCGGTGCCCGTACCCTGAACCAGGTGGTGTCCGGCGAGCGCGAAGAGCTGATGGAGCAGGTGATTCAGGATCTGAGCAAGGTGGCGCAGGATGAGCTCGGCATCAACATTGTCGATGTCCGGGTCAAGCGCGTGGAGCTGCCGGCGGAGGTTTCCGAATCGGTCTACGAGCGTATGCGCACCGAGCGTCAGCGCGAGGCGCGCGAGCTGCGTGCCCGTGGTCGCGAGCTGGCCGAAGGTATTCGCGCCGACGCCGACCGTCAGGTCACGGTCATCAAGGCCGAGGCCTACCGGGAGGCGGAAGAGATTCGCGGTGAAGGTGACGCCACCGCTGCGAATGTCTATTCCAGCGCCTACAGTCGCGACCCGGAGTTTTACTCCTTCCACCGCAGCCTCAACGCCTACCGCAACTCCTTCGGTGGCGAGGGTGGTGATGTGCTGTTGCTGGATCCGAGCAGCGAGTTCTTCAAGTACCTGTCGGAGCCGGCGGGGGCGCGATAAGGCTGCAGGTCTGACAGCTCAATGCCGCGGAATCGGGTGCACCTTTGCAGCCGATCCGTGGTAGTATAGGCAAACCGGGTCCCGACCCGGTTTTTTTGTGGCAGCGGCGTGCCGGGGAGCGGATGGTCGATGGCTTCGGGTTTCTGGCGAGAGCTTCTGATCGGCTTGTGTCTGATGCTGGTGATGGAAGGGGTTCTGCCGTTTCTTTATCCGCAGCGCTGGCGCCGAATGGTGGCGCAGCTGTCGCAGATCGACGATGGTGCGCTGCGTTTCTTCGGTTTGCTGAGTATGCTGGCCGGGGTCGCGCTGCTGTACTGGATCAATTGAACAGAACATCGGGATAGTGTGGAGTTACTGCATGGCATTGGCAGATCGCTGGTTGTTGCCGGATGGCGTAAAAGACATATTGCCGCCCCGGGCGCACCAGATAGAGGCGCTGCGCCGTCGACTGCTGGATCTCTATGACAGCTGGGGCTACGAGCTGGTGATGCCGCCGCTGATGGAGCATCTCGAGTCGCTGCTGACCGGTGTCGGTCGCGACCTCGACCTCGATACCTACAAGCTGACCGACCAGGTCAGCGGTCATCTGCTGGGCATTCGCGCAGACATCACGCCGCAGGTGGCGCGCATCGACGCCCATCGCATGCGCAACAAGGGCGCCAGCCGGTTCTGTTACTGCGGCTCGGTGCTGCATACGCGGCCGGCGAACATGCTGGCGTCGCGCAACCCGCTTCAGGTGGGGGCGGAGCTCTACGGTCACGCAGGACTCGACAGCGACGTCGAAGTGATCTCTTTGATGCTGGAAACGCTGCTGGCGTCCGGTATCGAGGCGCCGCTGAGTCTTGATCTCGGTCATGTGGGAATTTTCCGCAACCTGATGGCGGACGCCGGGCTCACCGCCGCCGAGGAAACCGAGTATCTCGAAAAGCTTCAGCTCAAGGCGCTGCCGGAGATCGAAGTTTTTCTCAACGAGCTTGAGGCGGATGCGCGGCTGCTGGACCGGCTCGCCGAACTGCCGCGACTGCATGGCGGTGCCGATGTACTGGCGCGGGCCCGCAGCCTCTTTGCCGATGCGTCGCCAGCCGTCAACGAGGCAATCGACTATCTCGAGAAAATCGCCGAACAGCTGGCGCAGCGCTTCCCCGGAGTGCGGCAGTATTTCGACCTGGGTGAGCTGCGCGGCTACAACTATCATACCGGTATTGTCTTTGCCGCCTATGCCGACGGTTTCGGTCAGGCGATCGCCAAGGGCGGTCGCTATGACGAGATCGGCCGTGATTTCGGTCTCGCCCGGCCGGCGACGGGCTTTAGTTCCGACCTCAAGACCCTGGCCGACCTGTCGGCAGGGCCGCTCGATTCCCGCGGCGGGGCGATTCTCGCGCCGGCCGGCCAGGAGTCGGTATTGATCGAGCAGATCAACAAGCTGCGTGCTCAGGGTGAGCGCGTCATTCAGCAGCTACCGGACGTGACGCTGGCAAACCTGGCCAGTTGTGACCGTCGCTTGCTGCGCCAGGGAGAAGACTGGGTCCTCGAGGCCCTGTAAGCGAAACTTTCGATTAACGCTATATAGAGACAGCAATGGGCAGAAACGTAGTTGTTTTGGGCACCCAGTGGGGCGACGAGGGCAAAGGTAAAATCGTCGACCTGCTGACCGAGCGTGTAGCCGCGGTTGCGCGCTTTCAGGGCGGTCACAATGCCGGTCACACCCTGGTAATCGATGGCAAGAAAACAGTCCTGCACCTGATTCCGTCCGGTATCCTGCGTGAGGGCGTACAGTGTCTGATCGGCAACGGCGTGGTGCTCTCGCCGGAGGCGCTGCTCAAGGAAATTGCCGGCCTCGAGCAGGCCGGTGTCGCGGTGCGTGACAGCCTGCGTCTGAGCCCGGCCTGTCCGCTGATCCTGCCATATCACGTGGCGCTGGATCAGGCGCGCGAGCAGGCGCGTGGCGAAAGCAAGATCGGCACTACCGGACGTGGAATCGGCCCGGCTTATGAGGACAAGGTAGCCCGTCGCGGGCTTCGTCTGGACGATCTGATGCATCCGGAGCGCTTCGCGGCCAAGCTCAGGGAAGTGATGGATTACCACAACTTCGCGCTGGTGAACTACTACAAGGCCGAAGCCATCGATTACGACAAGGTGCTCGAAGAGGCGCTGGCGATGGGTGAGCAGCTGCGGCCCATGGTTGCCGACGTGACCGCGATCCTGCATGACCTGCGCAAGCAGGGCAAGAGCATCATGTTCGAAGGGGCTCAGGGGTCGCTGCTGGATATCGACCATGGCACCTACCCGTTCGTGACCTCGTCGAACACCACGGCCGGCGGTACCTCAACCGGTTCCGGCTTCGGTCCGCTGTATCTGGATTACATTCTCGGCATCACCAAGGCCTACACCACCCGTGTCGGCGGCGGTCCCTTCCCGACCGAGCTGGGCTGCGAGGTCGGGCGTCGTCTGGCTGAGCGCGGTCACGAGTTCGGTGCCACCACCGGTCGCGCCCGCCGTTGTGGCTGGTTCGATGCCGTCGCGCTCAAGCATGCCATCCAGATCAACTCGATCTCCGGTATCTGTCTGACCAAGCTGGACGTTCTCGACGGCCTCGAGACCATCCGGATCTGCACCGGCTACCGCGACAGCGAGGGTAACCTGGTCGCGTCCCTCAGCGGCAGCGAGGATTACGAGCGTGTCGAGCCGATCTACGAAGAGATGCCGGGCTGGCAGGAGTCGACAGTTGGCGCCAAGTCTATCGAAGCGCTGCCGGCCAATGCCGTGGCCTACATCAAGCGTCTGGAAGAGCTGATCGAAGCGCCTGTGGATATCGTCTCCACCGGTCCCGATCGTGCAGAGACCATCGTGCTGCGCGACCCCTACGAGGGCTGATCGCAGCAGCAATAAAAAAACCGGCTTCGGCCGGTTTTTTTATGTCCAACGATGCGGCACGTTTCGCTTCGCTCAAGGTGCCCTGCATTGGTTGCTGCCTGCTTTATTTAAGCTGTTCGCTGAGCGCCGGGCGCAGGGTCTGCAGCAGGGCCTTGAACATCTTAGGGTTGCCGGCGACGATGTTGCCGTTGCTGCGGTATGCGGTGCCGCCACTGAAGTCGCCGACCAGGCCGCCCGCTTCCTGCAGCAGCAGAATGCCGGCTTCCATTTCCCACTGGGACAGGCCGGTCTGATAAAAGCCGTCGAGGCGGCCGGCCGCGGTGTAGGCCAGGTTGAGTACCGGGGATCCGCCGTTGAAGATGCTGCCGCCTGCCAGGTTGATGTTTTTGAACATCTCCAGATATTCGTTCAGGTACGGCTTGTCGCTGCTGCGGCCGAAGAAGCCGCTGCCGATCAGCGCGCCGTCGATCGAGCGGCGGTTGCTGACGCGCAGGCGCTTGCCGTTGAAGTGTGCGCCGTTGCCGCGGCTGGCGGTGAATTCTTCGCCGGCAATCGGGTTGAGAACGACGGCGTGCTCAATGCGGTTGTTGTGATGCCCGGCGATGCTGATGGCGAAAACCGGCAGTCCGTTGGCGAAGTTGAGGATGCTGTCGACCGGGTTGATATTCCAGGTGAAAGCGGGGCCCTCGCGCAGCGGGGCGTGCTCGCCGGTGTACTCGCCGACCAGGGTGTGGCTCGGGTATGCCTTCTGAATAGTGTGAACGATGGTCTGCTCGGCGTGCTGGCAGGTCTCGTTGAGGAATTCCGCGACGCTGCTCTGCTCGGATTTGATCAAATCCAGGCGCTCAACGGCGCGGGCGATCTGTTCTCCTGCGAGGCGCGCAGCGCGCAGGGCAATGTTAACCATCGGTTGCATCAGTAGGAACCTAAAATCTCATCGAACCAAACGCGGCATTATACAGAAGCGAGGGCGCTGGCAGAATAGGCAGGTTGTGAATACTGGTGTTTCGGGAAGCAATATCGCACTCAGCCGCACTGAGGCTGACATGGCTTCCTGACGCGTCAGTAAGTTCCCCTCATCGTTTCGTGCGGGTGACGGAGTTCTGTTAAAATATGCGACCCTTGAATTCACAGGCATGGAAGATGCTCGAAAACATCCGCATCGTACTCGTCAATACCACGCATCCCGGCAATATCGGCGGCGTGGCCCGCGCCATGAAGAATATGGGGCTGAGCGACCTTTGTCTGGTGGCGCCGAAGAGCTTTCCCAGCGAGGTTGCGGTTGCCCGTTCATCCGGCGCCACCGACCTGCTCGACGCCGCCCGGGTTACCGAGACGCTCGAGGAAGCGGTGGCGGACTGTCATCTGGTGGTGGGTACCAGCGCGCGCGGCCGGCATATCCCCTGGCCGGTTATCGATCCGCGCGAGTTGGCCGGCATCGTTTCCGAAGTGCGGCCAGAGCTGCGGGTGGCTGTGGTATTCGGTCGCGAGGACCGGGGACTGACCAACGAGGAGCTGCAGCTCTGTCATCACCATGTACACATACCGGCGAATGCGGAATTCAGTTCCCTCAACCTGGCGGCTGCGGTGCAGGTGATTGCCTACGAGCTGCGCATGATGGCGTTGTCCGCGCAGCGGGCCGAAGCGCCGCGCTGGGGAACGTCCTGGGATATCGAACTCGCCGAAAGCGGGGAGGTCGAGCGCATGTTCGAGCATCTGGAGCGCACCCTGGTCGAGGTCGAGTTTCTGGATCCGGATAATCCGCGCCAGCTGATGCCGCGTCTGCGCCGGTTGCTGCTGCGCGCGGTGCCGGACAAGGTCGAGGTGAATGTGCTGCGGGGAATTTTGACGGCGGTCAACAAGAAGACCCGCAGCTGACGCTGTCGTTTTCGGCAATGCCGCTGACGCGGGGTTTTTCTCCGTGGCGGCGGGGCGTGTTAAGATGGCGCCGCCGCTGTGCGATTAGCTGACTGTTTTACTTGGTTAAATAGTTGATCGTTTTTGTGGGTTATTGCATAATGAGCCCAAGAATCGCCCGGTGTCGAGAGGAAGCTTATGCGATTGACCACCAAAGGCCGCTATGCCGTCACCGCCATGCTGGACCTGGCGCTGCATGAGGGCAGAGGGCCGATCAGCCTGGCTGATATTTCGGAGAGACAGGGGATTTCACTGTCGTATCTGGAGCAGCTGTTCGCCAAGCTGCGGCGCAATGACCTGGTACGCAGTGTTCGCGGACCGGGCGGTGGTTATCAGCTGAGTCGCGAGCAGGGACGTATCAATGTGGCCGAGGTTATCGATGCGGTCAACGAGTCCGTCGACGCCACCGGATGTCACGGCAAGGGAGATTGTCAGTCGGGGCAGACCTGTCTGACGCATCACCTGTGGTGCGACCTGAGCGACCAGATTCACGCATTTTTGAGCAGTATCAGCCTGTGCGACCTTGTCAAGCGCAAGGATGTGCAGGAGGTCGCGCTGCGACAGGACCGCGAAAGAGCGGACCAGCTTATCATGAGTACGGGCGAGCCAGCTTCTGCCGAGCGCAAGGCGGCGGTGTAACCGATTTGTACCGGAGATAGAAAATGAAGTTGCCGATTTACCTGGATTATTCTGCCACCACGCCTGTCGATCCCCGTGTGGCGGAGAAAATGATTGAATGCCTGACGATGGAAGGGAATTTCGGTAACCCGGCGTCGCGTTCCCACCTGTTCGGCTGGAAGGCCGAGGAGGCGGTCGAGAACGCCCGTCGCCAGGTCGCGGACCTGGTCAATGCCGACCCGCGCGAGATTGTCTGGACATCCGGTGCGACCGAGTCCGACAACCTGGCCATCAAAGGTGCCGCTCACTTCTATCAGAAGAAGGGCAAGCACATCATTACGTCCAAAATCGAGCACAAGGCCGTTCTGGATACTACCCGTCAGCTCGAGCGTGAAGGCTTCGAGGTGACCTACCTGGAACCGAACAAGGAAGGCATTATCGAGCCTTCCGCCGTTGCCGAGGCGATCCGTGAAGACACCATTCTGGTATCGCTGATGCACGTCAACAACGAGATCGGCACCATTACCGATATTGCCGCTATCGGCGAAATTACCCGCCCGAAGGGCATTATCTTCCACGTCGATGGCGCTCAGAGCGCCGGCAAGGTCGATATCGACCTGAGCGAGCTGAAGGTCGACCTGATGTCGTTCTCTGCGCATAAGGTATACGGTCCCAAGGGGATCGGCGCGCTTTACGTACGCCGCAAGCCGCGTGTGCGTATCGAGGCGCAGATGCATGGCGGCGGTCACGAACGCGGTATGCGTTCGGGTACCCTGGCGACGCATCAGATCGTCGGCATGGGCGAGGCATTTCGCATTGCCAAAGAGGAGATGGCAAAGGAGAACGAGCGCCTGATCGCGCTGCGCGACCGTCTGCTCGAAGGCGTCAAGGACATGGAAGAGGTTTATGTCAACGGCTCGCTGACGCAGCGGGTGCCGGGCAATCTCAATATCAGCTTCGCTTTCGTTGAAGGCGAGTCGTTGCTGATGTCGCTCAAGGATCTGGCCGTTTCCTCGGGCTCTGCCTGTACTTCGGCAAGCCTGGAGCCGTCCTATGTACTGCGGGCGCTGGGCCTGAACGACGAACTGGCCCACAGCTCCATCCGTTTCTCGATCGGCCGTTTCACCACCGAGGAAGAAATCGATCACGTGGTGGCGGAAATCCGGGGCGCGGTTGGCAAGCTTCGCGAGCTGTCCCCGCTCTGGGACATGTTCCAGGACGGCGTTGATTTGAGCAAGGTCGAGTGGGTTCACCACTGATAGACATCTGCGGACGATTAGAGGAACGCAATCATGGCATACAGCGAAAAAGTTATAGATCACTACGAGAACCCGCGTAACGTCGGCAAGATGGACGCGGGTGATACCAGCGTCGGGACCGGCATGGTCGGCGCACCGGCCTGCGGCGACGTTATGCGACTGCAGATCAAGGTCGGCAACAACGGTGTCATTGAGGATGCCAAGTTCAAGACCTATGGCTGCGGTTCCGCCATCGCCTCCAGTTCCCTGGTGACCGAGTGGGTCAAGGGCATGACGCTGGATCAGGCGGCGGATCTGAAAAACACCCAGATCGCAGACGAGCTGGCGCTGCCGCCGGTGAAGATACACTGCTCGGTGCTGGCTGAGGACGCCATCAAGGCGGCCATCGAAGATTATCGCAAGAAGCAGGGCAGCTAAGCCTGCACTGAATACTTATCTGCAGCATCGCCAGCCGGCGGTGCGGGGGCGAGTTGAACTATGGCAATTTCCATGACGCCGGCTGCTGTGAAGCACGTGGTCGGCTATCTCGAAAAGCGGGGTCACGGCAAGGGCATTCGTCTGGGTGTGCGTACGACGGGGTGTTCCGGCATGGCCTACGTGCTTGAGTTCGTCGATGATATTCAGGACGAGGATCAGGTGTTCGAGACCGAAGGCGTCAAGGTCGTGGTGGACCCCAAGAGCCTGATCTATCTGGACGGAACGGAACTAGACTATGTGCGTGAGGGGCTGAACGAGGGTTTCCAGTTCAATAACCCCAATGTGCGCAATGAGTGCGGGTGTGGCGAAAGCTTCAACATCTGACCTAAATTCCGACCGTCCGGAGCCGCATGGACATCAAGCAGAACTATTTCGAGTTTTACGGCCTGCCCGAGGCCTACGAGCTGGATCTCGGGCAGCTTGCCGATCGTCACCTCGAGCTGCAGAAGCAGCTTCATCCCGATCGCTTTGCCCACCTGTCGGATCAGGAACGGCGCATGTCCGCCCAGTACACCGCCTATCTCAACGAAGGCTACGCGACGTTGCGTTCGCCTCTGCTGCGGGCTCAGTATCTGCTGAAGCTGCGGGGGATCGATACCCATAACGAAAGCAGCGCGCAGATCGATCCGATGTTCCTGATGCAGCAGATGGAGCTGCGGGAGCGGGTCGAGGAGGCGCCACAGCATACCGACCCCGATGGTGAACTGGCGGCTCTCGATCAGGAAGTCGCGCAGGCGATGGCCGAACTTCAGGCGGAGTTCCGGCGCATGATCGGCGAGCCTTCGCAGGAAGCGCTCGACGCGGCGGCATCGGCGGTGCGCAAGATGCAGTTCCTGGACAAGCTGAGTCGCGAAATCGAGCGTCTCGAAGACGAGTTGTACTGAATACCGAGTTGAATACATGGCATTGTTGCAAATAGCAGAACCCGGACAGAGCCCCGATCCCCACAAGCGCAAACTCGCGGTGGGAATTGATCTGGGTACCACGAATTCGCTGGTTGCGACGGTGCGCAGCGGTGAGTCGGTGACCCTGCCGGACGAGCAGGGCCGTCATACGCTGCCGTCTGTGGTGCGCTACAGCGCAGAGGCGCAGCCGGAGGTGGGTTACGACGCGCACGCCAGTGCCGTCGCAGATCCGCATAACACCATTCAGTCGGTCAAGCGTCTGATGGGGCGCGGCATCGCCGATGTCCGCAAGCTGGGCGAGGAGTTGCCGTACCGGTTCGAGCGCACCGAAGAGGGGATGCCCTATCTGGTGACGGCCGCCGGTGCCAAGAGCCCGGTCGAGGTGTCCGCCGACATTCTGCGCACCTTGCAGTATCGCGCCGAGCAGTCGCTGGGTGGTGAGCTGAGCGGCGCGGTGATCACCGTGCCTGCGTATTTCGACGATGCGCAGCGTCAGGCCACCAAGGATGCCGCCACGCTGGCGGGTCTCAAGGTGCTGCGACTTTTGAGCGAGCCTACGGCGGCTGCGGTCGCCTATGGTCTCGATGAGGGCGCAGAGGGCGTGATCGCGGTCTACGATCTCGGTGGCGGTACCTTCGATATCTCCATCCTGCGCCTGAGCAAGGGCGTGTTCGAAGTGCTGGCCACGGGCGGCGACAGCGCCCTGGGCGGTGATGACCTGGATCTGGCGCTGGCCAACTGGCTGATCGCGGAGCTGGGTCTTGGGCAGAATCTCAGCGCCAGCGAGGCTCGCTATCTGACCGAGCAGTCCCGCGCCATCAAGGAGCGCCTGACCGACGAGCCTTCGGTTGAAGTTGAGCTGGCGGTGGCCGGGGCGCAGAAAACCGTCACTGTGACGCGCGAGACCTTCGGCGAGCTGATCAAGCACCTGGTGACGCACACCATTCGCGCCTGCCGCCGGGCTCTGAAGGACGCCGGTATCGCCGTTGAGGACGTCAAGGATGTGGTCATGGTGGGCGGATCCACGCGTGTGCCCCAGGTTCGCGCGGCGGTAGCGGATTTCTTCGGTCGTGCACCCCATATCGATATCGACCCGGATCGCGTAGTGGCGCTCGGCGCAGCGCTGCAGGCCGATGTGCTGGCGGGTAACAAGCCCGACAGCGAAATGCTGCTGCTGGATGTGATTCCTCTGTCCCTCGGGCTTGAAACCATGGGCGGGCTGGTCGAGAAGCTGGTGCATCGAAATACCGCTATCCCGGTTGCCAAGGCGCAGGAGTTCACCACTTTCCAGGACGGTCAGACCGCGATGGCGATTCATGTCGTCCAGGGCGAGCGCGAGCTCGTCGACGACTGCCGTTCGCTGGCGCGTTTCGTGCTGCGAGGCATTCCGCCGATGGCGGCGGGAGCGGCCAAGATTCGCGTGACCTTCCAGGTCGACGCTGACGGCCTGCTCAGCGTCGCGGCGCAGGAGCTGTCGACAGGGGTGCAGAGCAGCATTCAGGTCAAACCCTCCTACGGCCTCAGCGACGGCGAGATCGAGCGCATGCTCAAGGACTCCTACAGCCATGCGCAGGAGGATCTGGCATTGCGCAACCTGCGCGAGCAGCAGGTGGAAGCCGACCGGTTGCTGCAGTCGCTGGAGCAGGCCATCGCCGTCGATGGTGATGCTCTGCTCGAGGCCGCAGAGCGCCAGAGCCTGGAAGCGTCGATGCAGACCTTGCGTGAGCTTCGCGAGGGTGGTGACTACAAGGCAATCGAGGCGGGCGTCAAGGCGCTGGCCCAGGCCAGTGACGAATTTGCCGCGCGGCGTATGGATGCCGGAATTCAGCGTGCGCTGCGCGGTCACAGTGTTGATGAAATCGAGGAGGGTCGTTGATGCCGCAGATTATTTTCCTGCCCCACGAGGAGCTTTGTCCGGACGGCAAGGTCATCGAGGTGGAGCCGGGTGTATCGATCTGTGACGCGGCGCTGGCCAATGGTGTGGATATCGAGCATGCCTGCGAAAAATCCTGCGCCTGCACCACCTGCCACGTCATCGTGCGTGAAGGTTTCGACTCGCTCGACGAGGCGGACGAGCTGGAAGAGGATATGCTCGACAAGGCCTGGGGGCTGGAGCCGGAGTCGCGTCTGAGCTGTCAGGCGCTGGTCGACGAGGAAGACCTGGTCGTCGAGATTCCGAAATACACCATCAATCAGGTGTCCGAACGGCACTGACGCGGAGGCGGCAATGGGATTGAAATGGGTCGATGTCAACGATATCGCCATCGAGCTGTGCGAACGTTTTCCTGATGTGGATCCGATGCGGGTCAGCTTTCCGGATCTCTATCGCTGGGTCATGGAACTCGAGGAGTTCGACGATGACCCCGATCACTGCGGTGAGAAGATTCTCGAGGCCATTCAGATGGCCTGGATCGAAGAGATGGATTGACGAGAATGCCCGGCGGATGCCGGGCTTTTCGTACCTGGATGTACTTCACCAGTGCTCGCTCCTGCGACATTGGTATTTCCGCCCTCCATGGCGGTCATCCTGTGAGCACTTGGATGTGTACGACTGCAGGGGCGCAGGAGGTAGGGCGAGACAGGATGCCAAAGCCGGAGAGCAGGGCTCGATTGCAGGCTGTACTGTTTTTGTGTTGGCCTTCGCGTATAATGCCGCGTCTATTTTTTGAACTGCCGTTAATTGGGGAAGTTACCATGGCTATCGAACGTACTCTGTCCATCATCAAGCCGGACGCTGTTGCCAAGAACGTAATCGGTGAAATCGAAAGCCGTTTCGAAAAAGCGGGCCTCAAGCTCGTCGAAATGCAGATGAAGCAGCTGTCCCGCGAAGAAGCCGAAGGCTTCTACGCTGAACACAAAGAGCGCCCCTTCTTCGGCGATCTGGTCAGCTTCATGATCTCCGGTCCGGTTGTCGTTCAGGTACTGGAAGGCGAAAACGCCATCGCTCTGAACCGTGACCTGATGGGCGCGACCAACCCGAAAGAAGCTGCCGAAGGCACGATTCGCCGCGACTTCGCCGAGTCCATCGACGCGAACGCCGTCCACGGCTCCGACTCCCCGGCTTCCGCCGAGCGTGAAATCGCCTATTTCTTCGGCAAGTAAGCTTCGGCAACCAAGATCGACCCCGTGCCCGGCGCGCCTCCGCGCCCGGGCACAACAGAATACCGAGTGACTCCGATGACCGAATCCGTGACCAAGACCAATCTGCTGGGCCTGTCGCCTGCCAAGCTGGAAGCCTTTTTCGCCGAACTGGGCGAGAAGCGTTTTCGCGCCACCCAGGTGATGAAATGGATCCATCAGTTGGGCGCCGAAAGCTTCGACGATATGACCAACATCAGCAAGGCGTTGCGTCAGAAGCTGAGCGAAGTCGCGGAAATACGGCCGCCGGAAGTCGTGACCCAGGATATCTCCCGCGATGGTACCCGCAAGTGGGTCATCCGCGTGGACGGTGGTTCCTGTGTCGAGACCGTGCTGATTCCCGACGGCGACCGCAAGACACTCTGTATCTCGTCACAGGTTGGCTGCTCGCTCGACTGCAGCTTCTGCTCCACCGGGAAGCAGGGTTTCAACCGCAACCTGACCGCCGCAGAGGTGATCGGTCAGGTGTATATCGCCATCAAGTCCTACGGCCCCATGGATCCGAGCGCCGAGCGCCGGGTTACCAATGTGGTGCTGATGGGCATGGGCGAGCCTCTGATGAATTTCGATAACGTCGTCGACGCCACCGAGCTGATGCTCGACGATAACGCCTACGGTTTGTCGAAGCGTCGCGTCACCCTGAGCACCTCCGGCGTGGTGCCCGCGCTGGACCGCCTCGGCGAAGTCAGCGACGTGTCCCTGGCGGTTTCGCTGCACGCGCCCAATGACGAACTGCGCAACGAGCTGGTGCCGATCAACAAGCGCTACCCGATCAGCATGCTGATCGATTCGTGCAATCGCTACCTCGCCAGCCTCAGCGACAAGCGCGTGGTGACCGTCGAGTACACTCTGATTGCCGGCGTCAACGATCAGCCCCAGCATGCGCGGGAGCTGGTCAAGGTGCTGCGCAAGCTGCCGTGCAAGCTTAACCTGATTCCGTTCAATCCCTTCCCGAATTCGGGCTACGACCGTCCGTCGGAAGAAGCCATTCAGACATTCAAGCAGATCATGCTGAATGCCAATTTCATCACCACGGTGCGCCGCACCCGGGGCGACGAAATCGATGCTGCCTGCGGTCAGCTGGTCGGACAGGTTATGGACCGTACCCGTCGTAGTAAAAAAATGATCCCTGTGGTACAAGAGGAGGCCGGTCACACGTCTGACCGCAGAGTCTAGGAACAGACCGGGAGGTGTAGTTTGAGCGGGATGCGCAAGGCTGTAGGTTTGGCACTGGTGCTGGCGTTGGCGGGTTGTTCGAGTAACTCCACACAGCAGCAGGGCATGCAGAGCGCATCGAAGGATGACACCCTTGAAGCCTATACCCAGCTCGGACTGCAGTACCTGCGTGCCGGGGACACCCTGAGCGCCAAGGACGCGCTGCAGCGTGCGCTCGAGATCGATGACGACTACGCCGGCATCTACAACGGGCTGGCACTGATTTTTCAGGTCGAGCAGGAGTTCGACCTGGCGGAAAAGAATTTTCGCAAGGCCGTATCCCTGGATTCCGACTCAGCCATCTTTCACAATAACTTCGGTGCCTTCCTGTACGCCCGCGGGCGCTACGAGGAGGCTTGCACCGAGCTGGCCCGGGCTACCGAAGATCCCTTTTATCCGCGTCGTGCCCAGTCGTTCGAAAACCTGGGGCGCTGTTATCGCACTTTAGGCCGTTCGGAAGCGGCGCAGCATGCGTTCGAGCGTGCGCTGCACCTGGGGCCGGTGCGCTCGCTGGCACTGCTTGAACTGACTGATCTGCATCTGAGGGCTGGGCGTGTATCCGAGGCTCAGAGCTACTATGACCGCTTCTCGGAGCTGATCGACAGTCGTCAGGTGGAGCACAGCGCGCAGAGCCTTTGGCTCGGTATTCAGTTGTCGCGCCTCAATGGTAACGGCACCCGCGCCGCTACCTATTCACTATTGCTGAAAAGCCTTTATCCGCAGTCGCCGGAATTCGCTTTGTATAAGGAGTCGATGCAGTGACCCAGGAACCCACTTCCGAGCTGGATTCTCAGATATCGGGCTTTCCAGGGAAGAGTCTGGTCAGAGCGCGGGAGCAGCTGGGCATGTCATCGGCGCAGGTCGCATCGGAACTGCGGCTATCGGTGCAGCAGGTGGATGCAATCGAGGCCGCCGATTTCAGCAAACTGCCCAACGTCGTCTTCACCCGCGGTTATATCCGCGCTTACGCGCGCCTGGTGAAACTGGACGGCGACGAGCTGGTGCGCCAGTACGATCAGCATGTCGGCGGCGAGCGCCAGACGGCACCGATTCGCACCGTTACCCGGATCAGGCCCTCGGGCTCCAGCGGTCCTGTGACCTTCGGTTCGCTGCTGTTGCTGGTGCTGGTCGTTGTCGGCGCCACCTTCTGGTGGTGGCAGACACAATACGGCCATGACGTTTCGGCGGAGGTGTCGCCGGAGCCGATGGTGGCGGTGGATACGGCCGACGGCGAGACGCTGGTCTTCAACTCGGCCGAGATGGAGCAGCCGCAAGTCTCCGAACCGCTGCTGGCCGAGTCTGTACAGGCGACGGGCGTTGCCAGTGCCGCGCAGGTCGCAGTGACCGGTGAAGCCCCTGTGGGGCTGACCGAAGGGGCCGCGACTGCCGTTGACGAGGCCCAGGCTACCGAGGCTGAGCCGGCGGTTACCCAGGCTGCCACCGCAGAGCAGACGCCGCAGCCGGAGCAAACGACGCAGCCGGAGCAGGGCCCGTCCGAATCCGTGATTGCCACCAGTGAGGGGCTCTATCTGCGCTTTAGCGACGACTGCTGGGTCACCATCAAGGATGCCAGCGGCAAGACGCTGTTCAACAACCTGCGTAAAGCGGGTCAGGAACTGCATCTGAAGCAGAACGGGCCGCTGAACGTTCTGCTTGGCAGGGTTTCGGCGATCAGCGAATTCACTTTCGACGGTGCTACGGTTGACCTTGCGCCGTTCAGCAACAAGAATGTTGCCCGTCTCAGGGTACCGGTCGCCCAGTAATCCGCACAGGGTGCCGCAATCAGGTTATTAGAGCAGGTTTAGATTTTGGCCAAGATTAAAGCCATTCGTGGAATGAATGACATTCTGCCGGAGCAGACACCGGTCTGGCAGTACTTCGAGCAGCAGGTGCAGGCGGTATTGTCGAGCTACGGCTACAGCGAGATCCGCACGCCCATCGTCGAGCAGACCGATCTGTTCAAGCGCTCCATCGGTGAAGTGACTGATATCGTTGAAAAGGAAATGTACACCTTCGAAGACCGCAATGGCGACAGCCTGACCCTGCGGCCCGAAGGCACGGCGAGCTGCGTGCGAGCCGCCGAAGAACATGGGCTTCTGTACAATCAGGTGCAGCGTCTATGGTACCGCGGGCAGATGTTCCGTCACGAACGGCCGCAGAAAGGGCGCTATCGTCAGTTCCATCAGATTGGCGTCGAAGCCTTTGGCATGCAGGGGCCGGATATCGATGCCGAGGTGATTCTGCTGACCGCGCGTCTGTGGCGGCAGCTGGGGCTATTGGACTCGGTCACGCTGCAGCTGAACACTCTCGGCAGCAGCGAGGCACGGGCAAGGTTCAAGCATGATCTGGTTGTCTACCTCAGTGAGCGCAAGGAGCAACTGGATGAAGACAGCCTGAGGCGCCTGGACAGCAATCCGCTGCGTATTCTCGACAGCAAGGATGCCGCGACCCAGGCGCTGCTGGACGATGCGCCACATTTTCACGACTATCTCGATGACGAGTCGCGCGAGCACTTCGAGACGCTCAAGGCGCTGCTCGACAAGGCCGGAGTGGCTTATGAAGTCAATCCGCGCCTGGTGCGCGGGCTCGATTACTACTGCAAGACCGTCTTCGAATGGGTCACCCTGGAGCTGGGCTCACAGGGAACGGTCTGCGCCGGCGGGCGTTACGATGGTCTGGTCGAGCAACTCGGAGGCAAGTCCACGCCTGCGGTTGGCTTCGCGATGGGCATCGAGCGCCTCGTGCTGCTGCTGGAGACCCTCGGCGCCATTCCGGCTTCCGTGCACCGGACTGTCGATGTTTACATCGCTTCGATGGGTGACGCGGCCGCCGCCGAGGCGCTGTTGCTGGCCGAAGAGCTGCGCGCGGACAATGCCTTTCGCGTTCAGCTGCACTGCGGTGGCGGCAGCTTCAAGAGTCAGATGAAAAAGGCGGATCGCAGTGGTGCTGCGGTGGCGCTGATTCTGGGTGATAACGAAGTCGCTCGGGGAGAGGTGACCCTCAAGCCGCTGCGGATCGATGCGGAGCAGCAGCAGTTGCCACGCGACCGGCTGGCCGAGAGCCTGGCCGGTTTTATCAACGCTTAAGCACGGAAATAGGAGTCGCACGTGGCGGAGCTGCGTACTGAGGAAGAACAGGTAGAAGCGCTGAAACGCTGGTGGCAGAGCAACGGCAAGTCGTTGCTGCTGACGATCGCGGTCGCGCTGGCGCTGGTCATGGGCTGGAGAGCCTGGCAGGAACGGCAGGCCGCGGAAGCGGCCAATGCTTCGGTTGTATATCAGAATCTGCTGGAAGCTGTGAACGTGGCGCTGGGGCCGGAGCGTAGCGACGCTCAGCTCAGTACCGCCGACCACCTGGCCGGCACGCTGAAGTCGGAGTACGAAGACAGCGCCTACGCGCGTCTCGGCGCTCTGCTGATGGCCCGCCTGGCGGTCGAGCAGGACAAGCCCGAGCAGGCGCTGGCGGAGCTGGACTGGGTGCTCGATCACGACCCCGAGGCACCGCAGCGGGTGTTGACGCTGCTGCGCAAGGCGCGCCTGCTGGGCGATCAGGGCGACTTCTCGCAGGCGCTTACGGTGCTCGAGGGGCTTGACGCCGGTGAGTTCGAGGCCAGTTATCACGAACTCAGGGGGGATCTGCTGCAGGGTGATGGTCGCCTCGACGAGGCGCGGGATGCGTACCTCCAGGCGATGCAGGCCGCCGAAGCCGGAGGCGCACGCCCGCTGCTGAAAATGAAACTGGACGATCTCGCAGTCGAGGAAGGTTGAATGAACACACTGTTCCGTGTGCTGACGGCCGGGATGCTGGCGGCTTCACTTACCGGCTGCAGTCTCTGGGGTTCAAACGATGAAATCGAGCCGGCGGAGCTGGTCGACTTCGAGCCGGAGCGCTCGGTCGAGGTTCTGTGGCGTGCCTCGGTTGGCTCCGGGCTTGGCGATAAGTACCACGAGTTCGTGCCCGCTAGTGATGGCGTGCACATCTATGCCAATGACGTCGAGGGTACCGTTGCCGCGTTCAATCTGAACGACGGTCGCGAGGTCTGGGAAACCGATCTCGACACGGTCATCGGCGCCGGTGTCGGCGCCGGCCTGTCGCAGGTGGTGGTGGTTGCGGAGTCCGGCGAGGTGATCGCGCTGGACAGCGCCAGCGGTGACGAGCTCTGGCGTTACCAGCTCAGCTCCGAGGCCGTTGCCGCGCCACAGCTCAATCGGGAGCTGGTAGTGGTGCAGCAGGTCAACGGCAAGCTGACCGCACTCGATGCGCTGACCGGTGAGCATCGCTGGACTTACGACAGCCAGGTGCCGGCGCTTAGCCTGCGCGGTACCTCGGCGCCGCTGGTGGTCTCGGACGTCACCTTTGCCGGCTTCGCCAATGGTAAGTTTGTCGCGGTTTCCAACAGTAACGGCAAGATGCTTTGGGAGCAGCTGATTGCGGAGCCCCAGGGGCGTTCGGAACTGGAGCGGATGGTGGATGTCGACGGTCGTCCGCTGCTGGCGAACAATATGCTGTACGTTACCAGCTATCAGGGGCGGGTCGTTGCCATCAATCCGTTCAACGCCCAGATCCAGTGGGCCAAGGAAAGCTCGAGCTACCGTACGCCGGCGGCTGGGTTCGGCAATATTTACGTCGTCGAGTCCGACGACAGCGTGCAGGCATACGATGCCGGCAGCAGCGCCAGTGTCTGGAGCCAGCCACAGCTGGAAAATCGCCGCGTTACCGCGCCGGCAATGCTCGGCAACTACCTGGTCGTAGGCGATGCAGAGGGTTATCTGCACTTCCTGTCGCAGGTGGACGGGCACTTCGTGGCCCGCTATCGGGCCGATTCGAAAGGCCTGGTCGGTGATATGCTGGCGGTGAATGACGTGCTCTATGTTTTGGGTAATGACGGCCGCCTGCTGGCATTAAGGCTCAACTGAGCTCGGATGAATTCAACAGGCGGCTATTCGCGCAGGCGAGTAGCCGCCGTTTTTGTTTTGGTAAATAAAAGATGCTGCCGGTTATAGCGCTCGTAGGCCGACCCAATGTCGGAAAATCAACCCTTTTCAATCGTCTCACCCGAAGCCGTGACGCGCTGGTCGCCGACCTGCCCGGGCTGACCCGCGACCGCAAGTACGGCGAGGGTCGTGTGGGTGAGCGCGACTATCTGGTGGTCGACACCGGCGGAATCAGCGGCGACGAGCAGGGTATCGACTCGGTCATGGCGAAGCAGTCGTTGCTGGCGATCGAGGAAGCCGACATCGTGCTGTTCCTGGTGGATGGTCGCGCCGGCCTCAATCCCGCCGATGAAATGATCGCCGATCACCTGCGTCGCAGCGACAAGGCCTGCCATCTGGTGGTCAACAAAACCGACGGGCTCGATCCTGAGGTGGCGATGTCCGAGTTCCACGGTCTTGGCCTTGGACAGCCGCTGCCGATAGCGGCATCGCAAAACCGCGGTGTGCGCCTGCTGATCGAAGAGGTGCTCGGCGAGCTTCACGAAGAGGAAGTCGAGGAGCTCCCGGACGAGGTCGAGAACAGTATCCGGATCGCGGTGGTGGGCCGCCCCAACGTCGGCAAGTCGACACTGGTCAACCGTATGCTCGGCGAAGAACGCGTGGTGGTGTTCGACGAGGCCGGCACCACGCGTGACAGCATCTACATTCCCTACGAGCGTGAAGGTCAGGCTTATACCCTTATCGATACCGCTGGGGTGCGCCGGCGCAAGAACATCAAGGAAGCGGTCGAGAAGTTTTCGATCATCAAGACGCTGCAGGCGATCGAAGATGCCAACGTCGTGGTGTGCGTCATCGATGCCCGCCAGGGTGTCACCGACCAGGATCTGCATATGCTCGGCTTCGTGCTTGATTCCGGCCGTGCCCTGGTTGTCGCACTGAACAAGTGGGACGGCATGAGCGAGGAACAGAAGCTCAAGGTCAAGGAGCAGATTCAGCGACGCCTCGAGTTCGTCAGCTTCGCTCGCTTCCACTTCATCTCGGCGCTGCATGGCAGCGGGGTGGGGGAGATGTATCGCTCCGTGGACGAAGCCTATGACTGCGCGATGGCGAAGTGGCCGACTAATCGCCTTACACGACTGCTCGAGGACGTGGTGGCGGATCACCAGCCGCCGATGGTGCGCGGCCGCCGCATCAAGATGCGTTATGCGCACCAGGGTGGCTCGAACCCGCCGATCATCGTGGTGCACGGCAATCAGCTCGACGAGCTGCCCAAATCCTACAAACGCTATCTGCAGAACAAGTTTACCGAGGTGCTGGGCATTCGCGGCACGCCGATGCGTTTCGAGTTCCGTGTCGGCGAGAACCCCTATGAGGGGCGCAAGAATCAGCTGACCGCACGCCAGTTGGCGAAGAAGCAGCGCTTCAAGCTTCACGTCCAGGATCTCAAGAAGCAGTCCCGCCGCAAGGCCCGCAAGAAATGACAGACCTCGCCAAGCGTCGCCGTCTGCCTATCGGGGTGTTCGACTCGGGTGTCGGGGGGCTGACGGTGCTCAATGAGCTGCGGCGACTGCTGCCCCATGAAAATCTGATCTATCTTGGCGATACCGCACGGGTACCCTACGGTACCAAGAGTTCCCTGTCGGTGACGCGGTACGCCGAGCAGGCGGCGATGTTGCTGGTCGAGCGTCAGGTCAAGCTTATCGTCATCGCCTGCAATACGGCGTCCGCAGTTGCGGTGGAGCCGCTGCGGCTGAGATTTCCCGGAGTGCCCGTTGTCGGCGTTGTCGAACCCGGGGCCGAGGCCTGCTGTGCCCAGACACGCAATGGCAACGTCGGGGTGATCGCCACCGAAAGCACGGTCAATAACCTGGCTTATCAGAAGGCGATCATGGCGCTGCGGCCTGATGTGCGCATACGTGCCCAGGGCTGCTCGCTGTTTGTCTCGCTTGCCGAAGAGGGCTGGCACGAAGGAGAGCTGGTCGAGCAGATTGTCGCGCGTTGCATGGCGCCGCTGCTGGATGAAGCCGAAGGCGACGAGGGAATCGACACCCTTGTGCTTGGCTGTACCCATTTTCCGGCCCTCAAAGGTGCTATTGCCCGGGTCGTTGGCGACGGGGTGCAGCTGGTCGATTCCGCATTGACGACTTCAAGGGTTGTGCAGCAGCAACTGGCTGACACAGGGCTTGGCTGTGATCGCGAAGAGACCGGACACGTCTCTTTTCTGGTCACCGACGGGCCGGAGCGTTTTGCCCGGGTCGCGTCATACTTCTTTGCCGAAAAGGTGAATGCGGCTCAGGTCGAGCTTGTTGACCTGCAGCATTTTGCAACTGTCTGAGCAGTCTTGTCGCTGTCGGCGGGACTATACTGACAGGTGAAAGACCGGATCGTCGCCACGAGCGTACAGTAAAGATTTTTTAAAAAGCTGTTGACTCTCCCGCTCATGGCTGTAGAATTCGCCTCCTCGCTTGGGGAGACAGCCGGAAACGGCGGTCGGGACCAGCGGGAAGGTTGGAAACAAGTTGTTGATTTTCATAAGAAAATGACGATAATGACCGGCCTTCGAAGCAGCTCTGATTCACAGTCGCCACGGTGACGGAAGTTGAAAAAAAGAGTTGACTTCGAAACTGGGTGCGATAAGATATGCGCCCGCTTGAGACGAAAGGCCAGCACATCGGCCTCGCTCAGCACGCTCTTTAACAGATTGATCAGGTAATTCGTGTGGGCGCTTGTCGGGATAGGGCAAACAAAAGC
>NZ_BMLT01000009.1:204103-249912 GCF_014645375.1 Marinobacterium nitratireducens | reverse complement strand
GAGCATCTCCGGGTTCTGCGCCGGATACAGGAAGCTGATCAGGGTCTGGCCCTTGCCCATCAGTTCGACGCCGTAGAAGCCGAGCTCCGGGTGCGGGCTCGGCGGGCGCACCTTCATCACGATGTCGGACGAATGCCACAGCTCTTTCGGGTCCTCGACGACCTCGACGCCAGCGGCGCGGTACTGATCATCATCGAAGCTGGCTTCGAGGCCAGCACCGGATTCGATAGCGAGGCTGAAGCCGAGCTTCTGCAGCTGAGTCGCGACTTCCGGGGTTAACGCGACGCGCTTTTCCCCTTCGTCGATCTCCTTCGGGACGCCTATTCGCATCGTAGTCTCTCCAAATACCAAAGGTTTTAATTAAATTTCTCGTGACGGGGTTCAAACACCCTGGTCACGCTTTGAATTTTTGCTGCAGTCCACCGACGGGCAGTCATTCAGAATGCGCCCGATTATGCCGTGCACAGCCTGTCCGGGGGTGGTCAAATGCGACACCCAGATGTCTTTTGACAAAGAAACGGACGTCCGGAACAGCCGTGGCCTGCGTTTAGTTCGACTTAATGTATGTGTTTCAAATGTTGCCGTCGAGGGGTCAAAGGGACAATTTTTTGACATTTTTGGACAGGCCCTTATAGATATACTGAATAATTTATAGCTCCGATAACCTTTAACTTTTATAAAAAAGTGGCAAAAGAACGCCTTTTTATAAAAATTCATTAATAGAATCGATAACCTGAACCTTTTGTATAAAACTTGATTTACTTTATTGCCCAGACGGTCAGCAAAGGCAAAAAACGTCCCTAATTGAAGCGTACAAAAATGACGATTCAGCGGAACCTGAAGGCAAGGAAGATGCTGGAGAGGCAGAACGGCGCAAGCCTGCGAGGGCCGACCGTCGGGCATCCGGCTGCCGCCGCCGGGTGCGAAGGGGTGGAGTATTGGCTCAGCAGCTGCTGCTGAGCGCCGACGCCGGTGTCGATATTCGAGACCGGTGCCAGGGTGCCAGGCAGGAGCGATGCTCTTCGCGCACGTTGCCGAGCAGGCAGCCCCGCATCGCCAGCCGCATGCTCAACTCGCAACCTGCATCCGAAGGCTGGCTCGATCGGCTCGAGAAAAGACAGAAAAAATAAAGCGGTGCCCTTTCGGGCACCGCTTTGCGCTTTTTGCACACCCCCGATTGGGGAGTCCGGCTCAGTCCTGCGGAATCAGCAGCTGCACGCCAACGCCGGTATTGGAGATCGGCGATACGTAATTACGCAGGCGCTCTTCTGGCACACCTTCGCCCAGCGCACCGCGCATGGCCAGCCACATGGCCAGTTCCACCATCTGCGCGCCGCCTTTTTCGATCAGCTCAACGTTGCTGAATTTGCACAGCTCCTGGGGATCGGAAACCAGCTTGTCCATGCAGTAGTTGTCGAATTCAGCATTGAGAATACCTGCTCGCGGACCATCCAACTGGTGAGACAGACCACCGGTACCCAGCAGCACCACCTTGGCATCCTGATCCCAGCAACGAATGGCATCACCAATGGCCTTACCGAAGGCGTAGCTGCGGCTTGGCTTGGGCATCGGGTGACGTTCACAGTTGATCGCCACCGGAATCACCTTGATACCCTGGTAGTTGTGGTTTGGCCACAGCAGGGTCATGGGCACGGTGGCGCCGTGATCCACCTTGATGTCCTGACACACGGTCGGATCAAAGTCGTTCTCGATCAGATGATTGACGATGTGCCAGCTCAGTTCGGTTTCACCGGTCAGAGGCGGGATGGGCTTGATGCCCCAGCCCTCATCGGCGTTTTCGTACTGCGGCGCACAGCCAATCGCAAACGTCGGCTTCTTGTCGAGCCACATTTCCAGACCGTGGTCGTTGTAGAACAGCACGGCGATATCCGGCTTCTCTTCGTTCAGCCACTCGCGAATGGGCGGGTAGGTCGCGAACAGGTCACGGTAATACGGCGTGTCTTCCAGCCCCTTGTCGATCGCAACACCGATGGCGGGAATGTGAGACGTGGTAATACCACCGATTACTTTAGCCATTGGTTGTTTTCCCCCTGCCCTGACTCTCGAGATATGCCTGGAACTCTTCGGTGGTGCGGCCGGACTGCATGCCTCCGATCACCTGCATGTTCCAGCCGAAGATACCGGCCAGTTTCGCCATGTAGTAGATGCTGCCACCCAGTTCGAGCAGCTTGTTCAGATCCTTGTCGCGCAGAGCCTGCTTGAACTCCTCAGAGAGCTTGAACCGCTCCATGTAGGCTTCCGGATCTGCCAGAAATGCCTGACGCGCCTCTTCGTTGTTGAACGAGAAACACATCTTGTTGAAGTTGAAACCCTTGGTCGCCTGGGCACCATCGAAATGAATGGTGCCTTCAACCGGCCTCATTTTGTAATCAGTCATGGTTGTACCCTCCTGCTGGGGGATGCGTCTGCCTGGTTTTGCGCGCCCGAGTCGGCTGACGCCGGATCAGACCGCTATGACGCCTAATATGTGCAAACGCCCGGGATGACCCGGGCGAGCGTTCGCGGCCGGCCAAGCCGCCGGTCGATAAACCTCAACGTTCCCAGTACAACCGCATCGGGTTGTCGACCAGCAGCTTCTGCTGCAGCTCTGCGGTCGGCGCGATCTGCGGGATCACATCCACCAGCTTGCCGTCGTCCGGTGCGTGCGACTTCATGTTGGGGTGCGGCCAGTCGGTACCCCATAGCACGCGGTCAGGGAACTGCTCGACCAGGGCCCTGGCGAACGGCACCACATCGCTGTAATCCGGCGGCGTCAGCGTCAGCCGCTCCGGGCAGGACACCTTGGTCCAGATCTTGTCGTTGTCGCGCATCAGCTGTATGAAACGCTGGAAATCGGGATGATCGACACCATTGGCGACGTCCGGACGACCCATATGGTCGACAACGATGGTGGTGTTCAGTTCGTTGAGGAACGGAATCAGGTCTTCCAGATCCGGTGCCTCGAAGTACACCACGATGTGCCAGCCCAGCGGCTTGATCTTCTCGGCGACCGACAGGAACACCTCTTTGGGTGTGGAGTCGACCAGACGCTTGACGAAGTTGAAGCGCACGCCGCGCACGCCAGCCCTGTCCATCGCCTCCAGCTCTTCGACGGTAATCGCCGGATCGACGACGGCAACGCCGCGGGCCAGCTCGCCGGCGGTTTCCAGCGCGTCGATCAGCGCCGCGTTGTCGGTGCCGTGACAGGACGCCTGAACGATGACGTTGCGCTCGAAACCGAGGTAGTCACGCAGTTCGAAGAGTTTTTCCTTGGGCGCGTCACAGGGGGTGTACTTGCGCTTGGGGTGGTACGGGAACTTGTCCGCCGGACCGAACACGTGGCAGTGCGCATCGACCGCACCGGCCGGCGCCTTGAAAGCCGGCTTGCTGGGGTTCGGGTGAAACGGAAGGTAATCGGGATCCATCATGATGCTGCCCCACTCTCTCAGTTGTTATGGGCGAAAACTTCGCCATCGAACAGTTTGCGCGCGGTACGCAGAAGCGCCGCAGGCCCGAGGTTGCCGGCCTCGTCGATATCCAGTATCACGGTCATTTCACCGATCGGATGCTCCACCGCCAGCGACTTGCGGTTGCCCTCGGGCACGCTGGCGACTTCCGCAGCCGGCGACCCCGGCAGCACCGCCGCGGTGGCGACACTGACCGCGCCGAGCACGCCGATCGACGCATGGCAACGATGCGGAATGAAGGTCCGGGTCGACAACGCCCCGCCGCGGGTGGCGGCGCTGACCATTGTCATCTTCGGTACCGACTTGTCCTTGACGTCGCCAAGGTTCATCAACGGGCCGGCCTGAAGGCGGATCGACTCGAGCCTGGCGCGCAGTGCATCGTTGGCTTCGAGCTCTTCGCGCGATTCCTGGCCGCTGATGCCCATATCGGCCGCACGCAGGATGACCACCGGCATGCCGTTGTCGATCAGCGTGACCTCGATACCGTCGATGACATCGACGGTATTGCCGGACGGCAGCAAGGCGCCGCAGCTCGATCCTGCGGTATCGGCGAAGGTGATCGGCAGCGGCGCGCACTGGCCGGGTACGCCATCGATGCGGGCATCGCCGACATAGCTGACCTGGCCGCCCGGTGTCGAAACCCGCGCAATCGCGATCTGGCCGGTGTTTTCCATGAAGATGCGCACTTCGGTTTCACCGTCTTGCGCCGCGACCAGGCCGCGCTCGATGGCGAAGGGGCCGACACCTGCGAGGATATTGCCGCAGTTCTGGGCATCGGTGACGATTGCCTGATCGACGAACACCTGCAGGAACAGGTAGTCGACATCGGCGTCGTCGCGCTCGGAGCGCTTCACCACCGCGACCTTGGAGGTCAGCGGGTCGGCGCCGCCCATGCCGTCGATCTGGCGCTCGTCCGGCGATCCCATCACGCGCAGCAGCACCGCATCGCGCTCGGCCGCATCGGCCGGCAGGTCATCGGCGAGGAAGTACCCCCCTTTGGAGGTACCGCCCCGCATCCACATGCAGCGGATGCCGTCAGACATATTTCAGGCCCTTCTCTTTCAGGCGCGGGCGCATGTCATAGATGTCCAGGCCCAGTTCGCCGTTGGCCAGACGCACGCGCTTGGCTTCTTCACGCGCCATGCGCTCGCGGGATTCTTTCAGCACCTCGGCCGCATGCTCGCGACGCACCACCACGACGCCGTCATCGTCGGCGACGATGATATCGCCCGGATTGACCAGAGCGTCGGCGCAGACCACCGGTACGTTGACCGAGCCCAGGGTTTCCTTGATGGTGCCTTCGGCGAACACCGCCTTGGACCAGACCGGAAAATCCATCTGACGCAGGTCGCGGGTATCGCGCACGCCGCCGTCGATGATCAGGCCAACCACCCCGCGCGCCTGGGCGGACGTCGCCAGCAGGTCACCGAAGAAGCCGTGCACCGACGGCGAAGTCGGCGCGAACACCAGCATGTCGCCCGGTTTGCACTGTTCGATCGCGACATGCATCATCCAGTTGTCGCCGGCGGCGCCGGAGATGGTCAGCGCAGAGCCTGCGACGCACTTGTCCTGCTGAATGGGACGCATGTAATGCGCCAGCAGGCCGACGCGCCCCTGGGCTTCGTGGACGGTGGCGACACCGCACTCGGCCAGGCCGTCGATGATCGCCTGATCAGCGCGTTCGATGTTCTGTACAACTACATTCTGTCTCATGTCTCTGTATCCTCTCTGATCAGGCGGGGATCTGCAGGCGGCTGAACACGCGACGGGTGTTGTGCTCGAAGATGTCCTGCTTCTGTTCGGCGCTCAGCGCCTTGTTGCCGTCGATGTAGCGCTTGGTGTCATCGAAGTAGTGCCCGGTCTCCGGGTCGATGCCACGCACCGCGCCGATCATCTCGGACGCAAACAGGATGTTCTTGGTCGGGATGATGTCGAGCAGCAGATCGATACCGCGCTGGTGGTAGACGCAGGTGTCGAAATAGACGTTGTTCAGCACCCGCTCTTCGAGATCAAAGCCCTGATCCAGCGCCAGACCGCGGAACCGGCCCCAGTGGTAGGGCACCGCGCCGCCACCGTGCGGGATGATGATCTTCAGTTCCGGGAAGTCCTTGAACACGTCGGACATCATCAGCTGCTGGAAACCGGTGGTGTCGGCGCCGAGGTAGTGCGATCCGGTGGTGTGGAAGCAGTCGTTGCAGGACGCGCTGACATGGACCATGGCCGGGATATCGTACTCGACCATTTTCTCGTAGATCGGGTAGAAGTCGCGGTGCGCCAGCGACGAGCCGTTCCAGTGACCGCCGCTCGGATCGGGGTTCAGGTTGATGCCGATGAAACCCATCTGTTCCACGGTACGGATGATTTCCGGCACCGACTTGGCGGGGTCCACGCCGGGGGACTGCGGCAGCTGCGCAACCGGTACGAAGTTGTTCGGAAAGAGGTCGCAGACGCGGCGGATCAGGTCATTCTGATGTTCGGTCCAGAACTGGCTGGTATATTCATTTCCGATATGATGTCCCATCCAGCTGGCACGCGGCGAGAAGATGGTGAGGTCGGTGCCGCGCTCCTGCTGCAGGCGCAGCTGGTTGTTCACGATGCTCTCGCGAATTTCGTCGTCGCTGATGCTGATAGTGCCCTTTTCACCGACGTAGGCAGGATCCTTGGCGACCGCCTCTTTCTGCTTTTCCCGGTACTCGCCTACCTGCGGCGGCGTGGTGGTGTAATGGCCATGACAATCGATGATCATTGCGGGTCTCTCTTTTTTGGGGTCGGTCTGAATCGCACCCGGCCACAGCAGCCAACTTAAGCCCTGGGCGCGACGCTCGGAAACTGCGCGAGGCGCACCGGCAGCGCCGGCGCTTCCCGTCGATGCCATACAGTATTGACCCGGCAGCCCCTGGGTGACCATTTCAATTTGCCCGCATTGATATTAAATTTTGATATAGCACCTGAATTTCAACAGAGCGCCAATAACCCCATGAGCATCCCCATTCCCAACCTGAGACACCTGCGCGTGTATCTCGAGGTGGCCGAGTGCAAGAGCATCAGCAAGGCCGCGCCGCGGGTTTTCCTGTCGCAGCCGGCCATCACCCAGGCGATTGCAAAACTGGAATCCCTGCTGGAGTCGGAGCTGTTCGAACGCCATTCCGACGGCATGTTTCCCACCCGGTCCGGCAAGGTCTGGCACAACCGTGTCCGGCGCTGCATGGACTACATCGAACGTGGCATCCGCGAAGCCCTGAAAAACCGTGCCGGCAGCCGGCCGGTGCCGGCGGCACAGATCATGCCGCTGCTCACCACTACCCAGCTCAAGGCACTGGTGGCGGTCAGCGAAGCGCAGAACTTCACCATCGCCAGCCGCAACCTCGGCGTCTCGCAATCGTCGCTGCACCGCGCCGCACGGGAGCTCGAGCAACAGCTGGCAGTAACGCTGTTCGAGAAGACCAGCACCGGCATCAACACCACCAAGCCCTGTCAGGCACTGGCGCGGGCCGTCAAACTCGGCTTCGCCGAGATCCGCCAGGGCTATTACGAGATCAGCGCGCTGCGCTCGCGAGAGGTGGGCAAGATCGTCCTTGGAAGCATGCCGCTGGCCCGAACCTCCATTCTGCCCGACGTGCTCATTCGATTCTGCGCCGCCCACCCGGATATCGGAATCAATGTCGTCGATGCGCCCTACAACGACCTGCTGCAGCATCTGCGCCACGGCGACCTCGACTTTCTCGTCGGCGCGCTGCGCTTCCCGCCGCCTGCCGACGATATCGTGCAGGAGGAACTGCTGGCGCCTCCGCTGGCGATCGTCGCACGCAAGGGCCACCCGCTGGCGTCCGCCAGACATCTGGATATCGAAACACTGGCCGGGTATTCATGGGTGGTTCCCTCGAGCGGTACGCCGACGCGCGCCTTCTTCGACTCGCTGTTCGTCGACAAGGGGCTGCCGACGCCCCACCGGCTGGTGGAAACCAGTTCGCAAATACTTATCCGCGAACTACTGCGTGGCAGCGACCGGCTGACGCTGGTTTCAACCCACCAGATCGAACACGAACTGCGACTGGGCATGCTCTGCGTGCTCCCCTTCGCCCTGAGTCATACACGACGCCCTATCGGTATCACCTTGCGCCAGAACTGGCAGCCCACCCCTTCCCAAAAGGAGTTCCTGGAAATGCTGCGCGCTGCGGCCAGCCGCTACGCCGAGCATTGATAGCAAAGCGCGCTATGCAAAAATTGAATACCTGAAAACCAGATTTAATTATTCAGCTCCCCACCCCGGTGCTAGATTGACTTCAGACTGACAAGCCACCGAACGCCAGCCGGAGCGACCTCAATGCCCTCGACAGCCCCCCAACGCCTTGCATTTATCGGTTTCGGCGAAGCCGCCAGCGCGATTGCAGCGGGGCTGAGCGAAGCGCACACAGGCATCGAAATGCGCGCCTTCGACATCAAATCCGACAGCGACGACGACGCCATTCGCGAGCAGTTGCTGACAGACTGCAATGCCGCCGGCGCCACCGCCTGTGCCACCCTCGCCGAGGCAATCGATGGCGCCGAACTGATCTTTTCGCTGGTGACCGCCGACCAGGCGGCCGCTGCGGCGCGCAGCGCGGCCCCGCTGCTGGCCCCCGGGCAGCAGTATCTCGACTGCAATTCCTGCTCACCGGGCTGCAAGGCGGACTCGGCCCGGCTCATCGCAGCGACAGGCGCCTGTTACGGCGATGTCGCGGTGATGGCGCCGATCCACCCTGCCCGGCAGCGCACACCACTGCTCGTCGCCGGCGAACAGGCGGCGCAACAGCAGGCGCTGCTTGAAGGGCTCGGCATGAACGCCAAGCTGATGCCGGGCGCCGTTGGCGCGGCATCGACGGTCAAGATGCTGCGCAGCATCATGATCAAGGGCATGGAAGCGCTCAGCGCCGAGTGCTTTCTGGCGGCCCGCCGCGCCGGCGTCGAGGAGAATATACTGGCATCGCTGGACAAGAGCTTTCCCGGCTTTGACTGGTACCCACGCGCCGGCTACAACCTCGAGCGCATGCGGCGTCATGGCATTCGTCGCGCCGCCGAAATGCAGGAAGTGACCGCAACCCTGACCGAACTCGGCATGGCCAACGACATGGCCCGCGCCACCACCGCCTGGCAACAGCGCATCGGCGACATGCAGCTGGATGACAGCAGCACCGACCTGATCCTGCAGGCCGACACCATCCTGGAACGCCTTGGCGGGCGCTCCGGCTGAACCGTACAAGACGAACCCGACCAAGTTGAGGAGAAATCTGATGAGAATCTGTATCGCAGGCGCTTCGGGCGCCTTTGGCATGAAGCACATGGATGCCATCGCCGCTATCGACGGCGCCGAAGTCACCTCCGTTGTCGGCACCAAGGAAGACGTGATTCGCGCCTTTGCCGAAGAACGCGGCGTCGGCCACTATTGCACCGACCTGGCCGAAGCCCTGGCGCGTGACGACGTCGATGCGGTCATCCTGGCCACCCCGACCCAGCTGCACGCCTCCCAGGCCATCCAGTGCCTGGAAGCCGGCAAGCACGTGCAGGTCGAAATTCCCATGGCGGACAACGTCGAGGACGCGCGCAAACTGGTCGAGACCCAGAAGCGCACCGGCCTGGTCGCCATGGCAGGCCATACCCGCCGCTTCAACCCCAGCCACCAGTGGATCCATAACAAGGTCATGGCCGGCGAGCTTAAAGTGCAGCAGATGGACGTACAGACCTACTTCTTCCGCCGCACCAACAAGAACGCCCTGGGCCAGGCGCGCTCCTGGACCGACCACCTGCTGTGGCACCACGCCTGCCACACCGTCGACCTGTTCCAGTACCAGACCGGCGAAACCGCCAGCAAGGTTCAGGCGCTGGAAGGACCGGTCCACCCGGAGCTGGGCATCGCCATGGACATGAGCATCGGCATGAAGGTACCGAGCGGCGCCATCTGCACCCTGTCGCTGTCGTTCAACAATGACGGCCCGCTGGGCACCTTCTTCCGCTACATCTGCGACAACGGCACCTATATCGCCCGTTATGACGATCTGGTCGACGGTCACGAGAACAAGATCGACCTCAGCGGCGTTGCCGTATCCAACAACGGTATCGAGCTGCAGGATCGCGAGTTCATCGCCGCCATCCGCGAAGGCCGCGAGCCCAATGCCAGCGTTGCCCAGTGCCTGCCGGCAATGGAGACCCTGCACCGTCTGGAGCAGTGCCTGCAGGAAGGTTGATTGGTTGGTGACGCGTGATAGGTGACGGGTGACTTGTCACGCATCACCTGCCAGGCGTCGCCGCAACAGGCCTCACCATTCAACAAAGGTCCCAACCGATGCAGATTGACAACCCCTACTTCTCAAGCCCTGGTATCGGCCTGGGCTGCATGAACCTCTCCCACGCCTACGGCTCGCCACTGTCGCAGCCGGACGCCGCCGCGGCGCTGAGCGCGGCTTTCGACATGGGTTACCGCCACTTCGATACCGCCACTCTCTACGGCGGCGGCGCCAACGAAACCCTGGTCGGCAAGGTGCTGAAAGACAAGCGCCAGCAGCTGTTTCTGGCCAGCAAGTGCGGCATGGCGATCGGTCAGGAGAGCGGCAAGAAAGAAATCGACGGCCGCCCCGAAACGCTCAGAAGCCAGTGCGAAGCCAGCCTGCGCCGGCTGCAGACAGACTCGATCGATCTTTATTATCTGCACCGTCTCGATCCGCAGGTGCCGATCGAGGACAGCGTCGGCGCCCTGTCGCGCCTGGTCGAGGAAGGCAAGATCGGCGCCATCGGCCTGTCGGAAGTGTCGGCCGCGACCCTGACCCGGGCCCAGGCGGTTCACCCGATCGCCGCGGTCCAGTCCGAGTATTCACTCTGGACCCGCAACCCCGAGATCGCCATTCTCGACGCCTGCCGCGAGTCCAACACCGCACTGGTGGCGTTCAGCCCGCTGGCACGGGGCTACCTGAGCGCGACGCTGACGGATATCGCCAGCCTCGAACCCAAGGATATCCGCAACAACATGCCGCGCTTCAACGCCGAGCACTATCCGAAGAACCTGGCGCTGCTGGACGACTACGTGGCCATCGCACGGGACGCCGGCTGTACGCCATCCCAGCTTGCGCTGGCCTGGCTGCGCAGCAAGGGCGACTTCGTGGTCCCGATTCCGGGCACCCGCCTGATCGACCACATGCATGAAAACCTGGAAGCGGACCAGGTTCGCCTGGAGACCGGCGTCATCGCCCGGGTCGAGGCGCTGATCAACCAGAACACGGTTTCCGGGCCCCGCTACAGCGCCGCCCAGCAGGTCGAAATCGACACCGAAGAGTTCGCCTGAGAAGCCGGCTGCACGGACGTCCTGCCGCAACGGCGGGACGTTCACTTCCTGAGTGCCCCGCTCCCGATCCCGCTCGACGTTTCCCGTCACAACAATCGCCACAACAGCCATAATCAGGCTATTGTTAAAGTGGTAATCAAGGGTTTTCGGGATTTACCGGAAACCGTTTGCCGGTCGCCTGCTGTTACGCTTCACCCCGATGCACGATATGCCCAAGACAAGCGGTCGGCAACAGCAGACCACCAAACCGGGACAAGACAAGAAGAGCGACAACGTGGAACCGCTATCCCAAAGTGTAATAGGCGAGCAACTGCATCCCGACTGGCTGCAGAGCGGCTCTATCTTCGGCGCCATATCCCAGGGCGCGATCGCCTTTCTGCTGGAAAATGGCAAGATATTCCGGGTGGGCGAAGGCGAGGAAATATTCGCCTACGGCGACCCCGGCGACAGCTTCTTCATCGTCTGCCAGGGAGCGGTCGATTTCTACAAGCAACACCAGGGCGACTATGCCTACACCCGCACCGCGCTGCCCGGCGGCGAAGTCGGCTTCGTCGCGATGATCGCGCTACACGAGCATGTTGGCAGAGCGGTGGCTCGCGAAGACAGCATCGTGCTCGAGATAACCTCCGCCCTCTTTGCCGAACTGCATGAAAAGCACCCGTTCGACTTCGGCATCATGACGCTGAACCTGGCCCGGGATCTGGCCCGGGTGGTACGCAAGCTGAGCAATATTCTCGTCGAGAACTCGATAAGGCATTGAAGGTTCCCGGCGAGGGCGCCGGTCCTACAACACCCATTTCCGGCGTGGCGCCGCTCCTACAGCCCTCGTGGGAGCGACGCCCCATCGCGAATTCTACCGACCTATCCGTGCGACACCCGCTCCCGGCGTGGCGCCGGTCCTACAGCCCTCGTGGGAGCGACGCCCCGTCGCGAATTCTACCGGCCTATCTGTGCGGCGCCCGTTCCCGGCGAGAGCACCGGTCCTACAAATCGCCCTCACGGCGGTACTCACGCGCCTGTGCGGCCAGACGGATATGGGCATTGGCTTCGCCATAGCGACCA
Source organism: Marinobacterium nitratireducens (assembly GCF_014645375.1). Classification (GTDB taxonomy): domain Bacteria; phylum Pseudomonadota; class Gammaproteobacteria; order Pseudomonadales; family Balneatricaceae; genus Marinobacterium_A; species Marinobacterium_A nitratireducens. Next base: position 238,071 of record NZ_BMLT01000009.1, on the reverse strand, counting down.
TAATCGCCGACACGCTGCACCACCTCGAAGAAGACGCCGTGTACCTCGCGGGTATAGAAGTTGAAGAACTCGCCGTCTTCGTTGCGATCGTAGAGCACGTTCAGGCGCTGCAGACGCTCGAGAAGCTCGGGCGCCAGCGCGAAGCGGGCATCGAGGTCGCGGTAGTAGTTGTCGGGTATCGGCAGCATATTGTCGGCGCCGACCGCCTCGGCGGCGGCGAAAATATCATCGCAACCGAAGGCGATCTGCTGCACTCCCGAGCCCTTCGACTTGCTGATAAAGCGCTGTGCCGACGCTTCGCGGGCCGCGGTCATATTGATCGGAATGCGTACCCGGCCATTGGGACTGACCGCAACGCGGCTGACCACCAGGCCATAGATATCCGGAAGATCGGTACTGGCTTCGATATCGAAGCCGAACAGCGACTTGTAGAAGAACGCCGCGGAAAGAAAATCGGTATTGGATACGGTCTGGCCAACATGGTCGATGCACTTAAGGCCTGCATCCGGCGACGCCGACGGTTCGGTCGGCACGAAGTCGATGTCGAAAAAGCGGAACCTGCCGCGCCGCTCGACAAAATAGACCAGGCTGTCACCGATGCCGCGGATAGCCGGAATATTCAGCTCGCCGGGGCCCGCCTGGTTGGCGAAGCGGCTGCTGCGGTAGCGTTCGGTCCGGTCCAGCGTCTGCGCCAGGTCTGTGGTGGCGAATGCCAGCGCGCAAACCGAAACGCCATGGGACTGGTAATGCTCGTGGGCCTGACTTTGCGGCTCGCGGTTCAGCACCAGATTGATATCGCCCTGGCGCATAAGACTGACATTCTTGGAGCGGTGCCGGTGGGTTTCCCGGAAGCCGAGTCGCTGCAGCAGGCCGATCAGCTCCTCGCCGCTGTCGCCCTCGACGGCGAACTCGATGAATTCGACGTCGGTGATTTCAGGCGCCTCCGACTGCTGCCGGGTCTGATCGTCCAGCCAGATCAGCGAACGCATGCCGTCGACCGCCTTCTCCAGCGGTGACGATGACCGGAATTCGTCGTTGAAGATCTCGTGCGACAGATAATCCTTGAAGCCCTTGTCCTTGAGACACTGCACGAACTCCACCACCGGCAGGTCGCCCTGGCCGGGGAAGCAGCGGAAGTGGCGGCTGTAGTGCAGCACCTCCATCTGCAGACGCGGCGCATCGGCCACCTGCACCAGCGCGATCTTCTCGATCGGGATCTCGTTGCGAAGACAGTCCAGCGTATTGCCGCGGGCGAACATATGAAAGCTGTCCAGCACGATGCCGAGATTGTCGTGATCGGCGCGCCGGACAATATCCCAGGCGACATCGTAGTCCGCCACATAGCGGCCCCAGGCCAGCGCCTCGTAGCCCAGCATGAAGCCCTCGCCCCGCGCCAGCTCCGCCAGCTCATTGAGATCCGCCGCCGCCCGCGCACGATCGTCGATCACATGCGGCGAGACATTGCTGCAGATCAGCATGCGCTTCGTGCCGAGCTCGTGCATCAGTTCGAATTTACGCTGCGCACGGTAGAAGTTCTGCTTGCGCCAGGGCTCCGGCATCGCCTCGAAATCCCGGAAGGGTTGCAGCGCGATGATTTCGAGCCCGAGATCCTCCGCCATGCGGCGCACCTGGGCCGGCGTGCCGTCGAACTGGGTCAGATCGTTTTCGAAGATTTCGATACCGTCGAACCCGGCCCTCGCCGCAGCCAGTAGCTTTTCGCGCAGGGTTCCGGAGATGGTGACCGTGGCCAGTGCCGTTTTCATGTGCTGCATCCCATTGTTGCTTGTTGCATCGCGCCGGCGCTCGAACCGAGCCGCCAAGGCACACTAAACCTAGACTAGGGCATTAACATTAGACCCGCTGACGGCGAGTTGGAAATGAATATTGGAGGCGTTTATATATCGTTAGCAATATACTATCCGATATCAAAGGCTTATAATTTATCGAATTGGTTATGCGATCAACGTTGCAGAAAGTACCCTTTATTTATTGGAACACCCCATGCTAGAGAATCGCATCAAATACCGCCATCTACAGTGTTTCCTGGAAGTCGCGCGCCAGGGCAGCGTCGGGCGCGCCGCGGATATGCTGGCGCTGACACAACCGGCGGTCTCGAAGAAACTCAAGGAACTGGAGGAGATGCTGGGCGTCCGCCTGCTCGAGCGCAGCAAGAAAGGCGTGGAACTGACCCAGTTCGGCGAGGTGTTTCTCAAGTACGCCAGCGCCAGTGTCGCGGCATTGCGCGAAGGCGCCGACAGCATTGCCCAGGCCCGCCAGAAGGGCAAGACCCGCCTTAGCGTCGGCGTACTGCCAACTGTCGCAACCAGCATCATGCCCCATGCGGTCAAGTCGTTGTACGACAGCGACCTGGGGGTGACCCTCAACCTGGTTTCGGGCCCGAACAGCCAGCTTCTCAACCAGCTGCGCGTCGGCGCCCTGGACCTGGTGGTAGGCCGCCTCGGCGCGGTCGATCTGATGTCCGGCCTGGCGTTCCAATACCTGTTTTCCGAGCGCGTCGCCTTCGTGGTTCGCAATCGACATCCACTGGCACGCGATGGCGCCCTCAACATTGCCGCGATCAGCGACTACACCATGCTGCGCCCGTCACCCGAGTCGGCGGTAGCGCCGGCCATCGAGCGACTGCTGCTGGCCCTGGGCACCGCCACACCGAAGGATTCCGTCGAAACCATCTCCGACTCCTTCGGCAAGGAATATATCCGCCAGACCGACGCCATCTGGCTCATCTCCCGCGGCGTCGTGGCGCATGAGCTGTCGACCGGTGAATTCGTCGAACTGCCCATCGACACCGTCGACACCCAGGGCCCCGTCGGGCTGACCACCCGCGCCGATGCCACGCCGACCCCGATGCTGCAACTGCTGATGAACGCAATCCGCGAAGCCGCCGATCACCACGGCATGTCATAGGAAAAGCGATATAACACCCGGGGGAAAAGTCAATTTACATCCCTGCCCGGGGCTTCAGAATAGCGATACGGAACAGTCCAGCTGCGGTGCTGTTGCCTTCCCCGGCCCGAGCTGCAGGCCGCCAGACGAATCACGGAGAGAAAAGATGCTCGAGGTCCTGACCACGACGGCCCCCATTTTCCTGCTCATCGCCCTCGGTTTCACGGCGGTCAAAACCGCGCTGATGCCTCAGGAAGCGATCCCGGGCCTCGGCCACTTCGTGTTGTATTTCGCCCTCCCGGCCCTGATCATCAGCACCCTGGGGAAAATGGAATTCGCCAGCGTTATCGATCCGGCCTACATGCTGGTCTACGGCAGCGCCTCGATCATCGCCCTGGTGCTCGGCATCCTGATCAGCAAGCATTTGCTGCACGACAACCTGACCGGCAGCGGGGTCAAGGCCCTCGGCATGTCGATCTCCAACAGCGCCTTCTTCGGCTATCCGGTGCTGTTGCTCACGTTCGAGCATCCTCCGACCAACGCCTTCGCGATGTGCCTGATCATCGAAAACATGATCGTCGTGCCGCTGGCGCTGGTCACGATCGAGTACAGCATCGGCCGCAGCAACGGAATGTCTCTCGCCGAGGCCTGGAAGGGCGTCCTTGTCCGGGTAATCCGAAATCCGCTGATCATCGCCATCGCCGCCGGCATCACGCTGTCGGCGCTGGAACTGCAACTGCCGGGCCCGGTGGAGCAGAGCCTGGAGATGCTGGCGCGCACTTCGGCGAGCATCGCGCTGTTCGTGGTAGGCGGCTCGCTGGTGAGCAGCCGCCTGCGCGGCAACCTGACCGAAATCGGCACAGTTGCGGCCGGCAAGCTGATCCTGCACCCGCTTCTCGTCGCACTGATGGTCATGCTGGTGCCCGGCATGGACCCCCAGCTCAAAGCGGCCGCCATCCTGATGGCGTCCATGCCGATGATGAGCGTCTACCCGATCGTTGGCGGGAATTACGGATACCGGGAGCTCTGTTCCAGCATCCTGCTGGCCACCACGGTGCTGTCCTTCATCGCCATCAGCGTAACCCTGGCGCTGGTGCTTTAGAACATGACGACGCGTCGCGCTGACTGATACCCCGCGGATTCAACGGGGGAAGAGACGCAGTGTGCACATCGCTTCGAGGCGCCGGATATGTGGCACGTTTCGTTTCACTCAAGGTGCCCTACCGAGTTCCCCGCTTGCCACAGAGAATACCTATCAGCTCTCGGGACTCTTTTTAACGTAGGGCGCACTGAGCGGAGCGAACTGCGCCGGAGTTGTGGCACGCTCGAACTCCTCAAGGCGCCCTGCCGGGCTCCCCGCTTGCCACGCTCGACAGGCGGCCGATCAGAGCGGCATATCGCGCCCGTTGCCGATATGCTCGACAAGCAAGGCCTCGGCGCCCGACTGATCGTCCTTCATTATCAGATCAAGCAGCTGCTGATGGTCATTGATGCTGTCGCGACCGCGGAACGGCCGTTTGGGCAACGCCAGCACCTGATAGCGCATGAACAGCTCGATGACCGAGGCGTGGTAGCGCATCAGCTGTTTCGAGCCGCAGTTCGAGACGATCGTCATGTGGAACTCGCGGTCGGCCTTTTCCCAGTCCTGCGCGTGGGCCACTTCGTCTTCCATCATCAGCCGCTCCATGCAGGTCAGGCGGTAATGCGCACTGAGTAGACGGGACTTCCAGTCCATGCTGCTGGCGCTGTTGGCCATCGATTTGCGCAGCCCCAGCGTTTCGAGAACAACCCGCAACTCCACCAGCTCCGCCAGATCATCCTTCGATACCGGTATCACGCGAAACCCCTTCTGATCTTCGAAGGAGACGAAGCCATCGGACACCAGGCGCATCAGCGTCTCGCGCAGGGTATTGACGCTGGCGCCGTAGCGGGTGCGCAACTCGTTGAGCTTGAGCTTCTGTCCCGGCTGCAGATGACCGGCGACGATATCGTTGCGAAGGCTTTCGTACGCGGTCTGGCCGACCAGCTTGCGGTCTATGGCGGTATTCATGACGGGACTCTGAAATATAGGCTTATTCGTAATTCACCCAATGTTACACCAACAGGCAGACAGGGTGATATGCATCACGGGTGACAGGTGACGCGTTACGCGCCACCCTTTCACTTCTATCTCAGTCGACCAGATCGCTGCTGATCGCAAACTCCTGCTTGAAGCGCGTCACCACCGGTGCCGGATCCTCGACCTTGATACCGGTGAAGATCTCGAAAGCGTCGAGCCCCTGGTAAATGAACAGATCGAAGCCTGAGACAATGCGCAGGCCCTGCGCATGCGCCCGGATCAGAAATTCGGTGTCGAGCGGTGTATAAACCGCGTCGAAGGCCCAGCGCTGACCACCGATCAGATCAGCCGGAACGGGACTGCCCGGCGTCTTGTAATGACCGACCGGGGTGCAGTTCACCAGCCCGTCGGCAACCCGGGCCGCCGCCTCGAACCCCGCGCGATCGACAGCACTGGCGTTAAAGCCGGTGGCGGTCAGGGCGTCGGCCAGCGACTGCGCGCTGCCCTGATCGAGATCGAAGATCTTCACCTCGCTGGCCCCGAGCTCGAACAGCGCGAAGGCAATTGCCCGCCCCACTCCGCCGGCACCGACGAGCAAAACAGAACCCGCCGGCAGATCCCCGACCCGCCCCCGGTATCCGCGGATAAAGCCGGTGTAATCGGTGTTGAAAGCACTTACCGAGCCGTCGAATGCCAGCGTATTGGTTGAGCCGACCATCGACACCGCCCCGTTCACAGTGGAGGCATGGGCGACGGCGATCTGCTTGTACGGAAAGGTGACGTTGGTGCCGCGATAGCCCTGCTCACGCAACTGCGCCAGGGTCTCGGCGAAGGCTTTGGGACTGGCGTCCGCCGGTTCGTGCAGCTCGTAACTGAGCGGCAGGTCATAGATTTCACCCAGCATCCGGTGCAGGGAGGGAGCCCGGGATTGCTGGATCGACTGCCCGATGAGCCCTAGCTTGATCATTGTTGTTCTCCAGAAAAAGTGGGAACGACCCCGCCTTGCAACGCAAAAACGGGCCCGAAACCGGCAGCACCCGGGGAACCGCTCGGCCTTGAGGGGCAATGGGTGATGCGCGAAGTCTGACGGCATCTTATCCAGATCAATCTACAGTCGTCAATATATATGGTATTGACTAAAATATAGGTTATTTAATAGATAGACCCCTAATCGCCGGATTTCGTCACTTTTCCATCCGGCGACAAAGCGCCTGCTAAACTGAAACCCAGCGCCACAGCGGGATCCGAAATCTCCCGGAACCCAGACCGCCCTGCGCCTATGGGCATAAGTTTTATATCGAAACCGATATATAAAAGTACCAAAAGCTCATTTTCCATACCGAAAATATTGGTACAGAGTGTAATACCAGACAGGACTGATGCGACTGCTCTCGACAGGCACCGACCGCATTGAACCGCCAAAGCACCGGAAGCGAGCGCCCAAGCTGCCGCCGGTGCTTTGTTTTGCACGCAACAAAAAATATAGGTTATTTTTCTTTTAACCCAATAAGATTGACTCTAATCAATACCATTGCTAATCTCCCAGCATCGACCCGACTGTCGAAGCTGAGAACCAACAACAACCAACCAGCTGCGCGACCCCGTCGCCCGATGGAGATACAACAATGATGCGACCGACAACAAAAATCGCCCTGGCGCTCGCCACCACCGCACTCTGCCTGCAGGCGCAGGCCGCCGATATCGAACTTACTTTAGGACACGTCGACCCACAGGAGTGGACCACCTCGAAAAAAGGCGCCGCGGCCAAGGTCTTCAAGGATCTCGTCGAGGGTCAGAGCGGCGGTCGCATTGCCGTGAACGTCTACCCTGCCGGTCAGCTTGGTGGCGAGACCGACCTGCTCCAGTCCGCCCAGGATGGCACCCTGAGCATGGCAATGGTGTCGGGCCCCTTCGCCCAGCTGTGCCCGGAAGCTGCCGTACTCGACATTCCTTACCTGTTTCCGTCTGCGCCGATTGCCTGGGAAGTGCTCGACGGCCCCTTCGGCAAGGACCTGAGCCAGCACTGCCTGGAAAAAACCGGGCTGCGCACCCTGGCCTACGGTGAAACCGGCTTTCGTAACTTCACCAATTCCAAGCGCGCGGTTGCCGAACCCAAGGACCTGGAAGGCCTGAAGATCCGCGTCATGACCACGCCTCTGTTCGTGGAAATGGTCAAATCGCTGGGCGGCGAGCCGACCCCGATCTCCTGGCCGGAAGTCCCCTCTGCGCTGGCGACCGGCGTCGTCGACGGACAGGAAAACCCGATCAGCGTCATCTATAGCAACAAGTTCTACGAGATGCAGAAATACCTGACACTCGACGGACACGTATACGGCACCGACTTCCTGGTGATCAACGAGGACCTCTATCAGGGCCTCAGCGACGAAGACAAGCGCCTGGTCGAGAATGCCGCCAAGACCGCTGGCCTCGTGGGCCGTGCCATTCAGCAGGTGAACTCGGCCGAAGGCCTGTCGAAACTGGCCGAAGCCGGCATGGAGGTCACCACGCCGACACCGGAACAGCTCGGCAAATTCCAGGCCGCCGCACAGCCGGCCGTTGTCGAATGGCTCAAGGGTCAGCTGGATGCGACCTGGATAGACAAGGCACAGGACGCCGTCAAGACGGCGGCGGCGGACTAAAGCCCCCGCCACACTCAGCACGCGCCGGGACGGTCTCCCTCTCCCGGCGCGTGCTGCGACCCTGCCACCCGGGATCACAACCATGAAACACATCTACAAGACGACCCTGTCCTGGCTGACAGGCGGCTCCCTGTTCATTGTCTTCGCGGTAGTGCTGGTCAGCAGCCTCAGCCGTTACGCCCTGAACGCTCCGATCCAGTGGAGCGAGGAAGTCGCCAAGTACGCGATGATATACGGCGCCATGTTCGGCACCATCCTCTGCTACCTCGAAGGTCTCCACATCAAATTCGGCTTCATCGAAGACGCGGTCCCGGCGGCGGTTCGGCGGGTTTTCGAGGTGCTGATCGATGTCGTCACCCTGGGCTGCGGCCTGGTTCTGGTCTGGTCCGGCTACCTGTTCGTGATCAAGCGCGGCGGTATCGTCGCCACCGGCACAGGACTGCCGATGGCGTACTTCCAGGCGGCCATGGTGATCGGTGGCGCAGGTCTTGCGCTGGCGGCACTGATCAAGCTGCTGGAGCGACTGAAGCGTCAGCCCATTACACAGCCTCAGCGGAGCGAATAACGTCATGGTCGGCTTTCTGACTCTCTTCGTACTGCTCGCAATCGGCAGCCCGATTGCGTTTGCAATATTGCTGGCGATCGTCAGCCACCTCAGCCAGACCCCCTTTTCCATCAGTCTGGTCAGCCAGCGCATCTTCGCCGGCATGGACTCCTTTGCGATACTGGCGATCCCGCTGTTCGTCCTGGCCGGCGAGCTGATGAACGAAAGCGGTATCACCGGTCGCATCATCAAGTTCGCCAATGCCCTGGTGGGCCACATGAAGGCGGGCCTGGCGCAGGTCAACATCTGGGCCTCGGTGATCTTCGCCGGGCTCTCCGGCTCGGCCGTCGCCGACACCTCGGCACTGGGCCGCATCTTCATACCGGAGATGGAGAAAGATGGCTATCCGCGTGATTTCGCCGCGGCGCTGACCGCAGCATCGTCGGTGATCGGCCCCATGATCCCCCCCAGCATACCGGTGATCATCTATGCCCTGATCACCAGCGGTGTCTCGGTACCGGCTTTGTTCCTCGCCGGCGTCGCGCCGGGCATCCTGCTGGCGGTCGGCCTGTCGGTCTATGTACGCTTCTATGCCGGTCACTATGCCCCGCTGCAGCGCAAACTCTCGGCGAAAGAACGCTGGAAGGCGTTTGTCGATGCCTGGATACCGCTGTTCATGCCGGTGTTCATCGTCGGCTCCATCCTGACCGGCGTGGTCACGCCGACCGAGGCCGCGGCACTGGCCGCAGGTTACGCCCTGGTCGCGGGCATGTTCATTCTGCGCAGCCTCAAGGTCAGTCAGCTGCCGGCGATTTTCGTGCGGGCGATGCGCGACTCCTCGATCATCCTGATCATCATTGCGGTGGTTGCCGCCGCCAACTGGCTGCTGACGTTCTCGCGCGTGCCGCAGACCATCAGCGAGCTGGTGCTGGATCAGATTTCGAACCCCTGGGCCTTCCTGCTGCTGGTCAACGGCATCCTGCTCGTCGTCGGCCTGTTCCTGGAGGGCATCGCGGCAATGCTGATACTGTTGCCGATTCTGCACCCGATCGCGATGAGCCTTGGCATCGACCCGACCCACTTCGGCATCGTGGTGATCTTCAACCTGATGATAGGCCTGGTGACACCGCCGATGGGCATCTGCCTGTTCGTCTCCAACTCCATCGCCAACGTCGGCATGGGGGCGATCTCCCGGCGCATCATGCCGCTGTTCCTGGTGGAGCTGCTGGTGCTGGCGCTCATCACCTTCATTCCGCAGACGGTGACCTTCCTGCCAAGGCTGTTCGGATACTAGCCCACGGGCCCCGGGCTGCCCCAGGAGGAGCATACAGACTCGCCTCGAAGCTGTATGCTCCTGTGGTTTTCAGTTGATCAGCAGCGACGATGCAGGGCCCGATCAGGGCCCGACAGCGACAGGAATATCAAGCGATGAGCAAAGTGATTTACGTACTGAACGGCCCCAACCTCAACCTGCTGGGCGTTCGCCAACCCGAGGTCTACGGCCGCGAGACCCTGGCCGATATTCAGGCCATGCTGGAACAAAGCGCCCGCGAGAGCGGCTTCACCATCGAATTTTTCCAGAGCAACCATGAGGGCGCCATCGTCGACAAGATCCACGAGGCGCGGGAGAAAGCCGCCGGCATCATCATCAACCCGGCCGCCTACACCCATACCTCGGTAGCGATCCTCGATGCCCTCAACACGTTCGACGCACCGGTCGTCGAGGTACACATCTCCAATGTGCACAAGCGCGAATCCTTCCGTCACCACTCCTACGTCTCGCTACGCGCCGACGGCGTCATTGCAGGCCTTGGCACACGCGGCTACCTGGCCGCGCTTGACTACCTGACACACCAGCTGAGCTGATTTCCCTCGGCTATCCCGGCCCGTAAGCCTGCCGCGTAAAAAAGGGCTGGCTTCCGGGCTTTTTTGTGTCCCGCCCCCGCCCCGCGGAACAAAAAACCCGGCACCAGGGCCGGGTTTCATCGTTCGTGTTCCGGTTGCCGACCTGCCATCCTCTGGCGGCCGGTCCCGAAAGTGACGGAGCCTGTCAGATCAATCCGACTGGCACAGCACCTCCATCACCTCACCATCCCGCTCCAGCGGGCCACCGCTGTCGTCTTTCAGAGAAACCGTCACCTTATCGCCAGGCCTGACATGATTGGCCTCTACCTTGCCCCTGGTACCGTCTGTCAGTATGACCGTGAATACTGCCATCGCTGTGTCCTCCAGCGTCAACGAAGATGAGTCGAAATCAGTGCCGGCAGTCGCCAGCATCCAAGTAACCCAAAGAAGCTACCTGAATTCGATTGCAAAATCAGGTTTGATTAAGAATTAAACGAAATTACGTGAAGTCTTGTAATTCCACCAAGCTATGGACAACACCGCTGGCAACTCGTTCAGCGCCCGCGCTGCAGCCTGTGCGACCTAAAGCCCCGAAGCGGAATGACGCAAGATTCAACCGATTTTCTCCAGCAGTTTCTTATGGTTGCGGCCGTTCTCGACATAGTGCGCGGCACTGGCGCGCAGCCTGGCAATGGCGTCGTCATCGAGCTGACGCACGACCTTCGCAGGCGCTCCCAGAATCAGCGAGTTGTCCGGAAACTCCTTGCCTTCGGTGACGATGGCGCCGGCGCCGACCAGGCTGTTCCGGCCGATTTTCGCACCGTTTAGCACCACTGCCTGGATGCCGATCAGGGAGCCTTCGCCGATAGTGCAGCCGTGCAGCATCGCCTGATGACCGACGGTGACATTCGCCGCCACGGTCAGCGGGAAACCGGGATCCGTATGCATAACGGTCCCTTCCTGAACATTGCTGTTCTCACCGATCTCGATCAGCTCGTTGTCGCCGCGCAGCACCGCCTGCGGCCAGATACTGGCGCCCGCTTTCAGCCGCACCTTGCCGATCACCGTCGCCTGCTCGGCGATATAGGTATCATCATGAATCTCGGGGGTATGTTCTGCGTAACGGTAAATCGCCATTGTTGTTCTCCTTGAGACTGACCGGGGCAGACTATTGGAAAACACCGCCAGCAACAAGCCGGACGCATCTCTGGCGCCAAACCGAACAGCAGACAGTACTGGGAACTGGGAACGACGGGAACCGGCAGGGTTATCCGGCACACAGGAGCTTGGAGCTTGAAAGATTGGGGGCAGCTCCACCAGCCACATCCCGGCACACGAGTCCACCGCTGTGGCTGCTCCCTTCCGGGCCTGACCAGGTTCACGGTTTGTCGTTGCGGGAGGACCGGCAGAGCTACCATAACGAGGTCGCTTGACCGGTCTCGAACGAGACAGGCGCGCAGTATACCAGCCTCGCCAGGGAATGCAAAAGGATTGAAACTAAAAGGAAAAATTCTTTTGCCGCCGACCGTTTCCGGTCACAAAGTAATCACCCGCAATGCCAACAGCAGCAGTATGACACCCGTCACCCGGTCGATCAGCCGGGCCCTGCCGTTCAGGCGCGACAGCAGCGCCGGCCCCGACAGCACCAGCGCCACCAGGCTGTACCAGAGACCGTCGATCACCGCCGCGGTGGCGATCATCAGCATCTGACCGGCGGGCGGCATCCCGGGCGTGACGAACTGCGAGAACAGCGCCAGAAAGAACACCGCCAGTTTGGGGTTGAACAGCGAGATCATGAAACCGTCGAAACCGGCCCGGACCACCGACAGCTCGCCGGACCCGGACACGGCCAGCGGCGCCGCGCCCGCCGAACGCAGCGCCTTGACGCCAAGCCAGGCCAGATAACCCGCACCGGCCCAGGTCAGCACCAGGTAAAGCTGGGGCATTTGCACGACCAGCAACGACAACCCGGCGACCGTTGCCAGCGCCCAGAGGCCGACGCCGGCGGCATGACAGACCCCGGTGACGATTCCGTGGCCGCGCCCTCCGTTCAGGGTATGGCGCAGCACCACCGCCAGGCTCGGCCCGGGCGATATGGCGCCCAGGCCGCAGATGGCGCAAAGTGAAAGCCAGCTGACCCAGGTCATCTCAATCGGACTCCTTGTCGCGTTTAGATTGGTTGTTGTCGGTGAGGTCAAACGCCTCTTCAGGGTCTGCCACCAGTTGCCTGCGCACCCAGCGATGCATGGGATCACGGTGATGACGCTGATGCCAGTACAGGTAGAAACGCAGCTCGCGTTCGGCCAGCTCCGACGGCAAAGCCTTCATAATGAGCTGGCCGTCGCGCGTCAGGCGCTCGGCAACGATCTGCGGCAGCGCGAACAGCAGATCGGTACGGGCACAGAACTCCGGCACCGTCAGAAAACTGTTGGTACGCACCACCACCTGGCGCTGCAGGCCGTAGCCACGCAGCAACTGATCCATCACCGACACCCCGCGTCCGGTCATCGACACGTAGCCGTGACTCGCCGAAATATAGGCATCGAGCGTCAGCGGCGCGGTCGCCAGCGGATGGTCGTGGCGCATCACGCACACCACACAGGTGGTCGCCAGCGGAATGCGATTGATCTGCGCCTCGCCCTGCGGCGGCACCAGACCGCTGATAACGAAATCGACATCGCCCTGCTGCAGCAGCATAAAATGATCGCCGGGCTGGGAATGGATGTCGAGTTGCATCTGCAGCGCGTCCCGGCGCATGGCCTCCAGGAGCCGTGGCAGAAAGAGGGCGCCCTCGAGATCGAGACAGGCGACGCGCACCTGGGCGGTGGAACTCGCCGGGTCGAACACCGGCCGTCCGACCAGTTGCCCGAGATCCTGCAGAACGCTCTTCAGCGCCGGGAGAAGCTCCTCGGCACGGGCACTGAGATCGTACCCGTGAATGGACTTCACCAGCAGCGGATCGGCAAAGGTTTCGCGCAGTCTCTGCAGCGCGCGGCTGACCGCCGGCTGACTCATGTCCAGGCGTTCCGCGGCCCGCGTCACGTGTCGTTCCTCCAGCAGAACCTCGAGGATCACCAGCAGGTTGAGATCGACCTTACGTAAATTCATTTTATGCATAGTGGTAATCATATCAATGCATTAGACGCATTCCTATGATCCCTGTAGATTCGCGCGTACCGTTCGGTTTTCTGCAGACACATTTGAGCAAACCGGCCCCAGCGCTATCGACCGAGGGACCATGGCCATTACCGCCCGACTCACCAACGACACCCACAGCTACGGCTGGGTGATGATCCTGTTGCACTGGCTGATGGCACTTGCCATCGTCGGCCTTTATTTACTGGGCCTCTACATTGTCGATCTGACCTATTACGACCCGGACTATCAGACCATGCCCGACCTGCACCGCAGCATCGGCATTCTGGTCCTGATCGCCTTGGTACTGCGCCTTGGCTGGCGCGCCCTGGACCGCAGCCCCGCACCGCTCCCGGAACACGGTTCCCTGGTACGCCTGGCGACCAAGGCCGGCCATGCGGCGCTCTATCTGCTGATGCTGCTCACGCTGGTGTCGGGCTACCTGATTTCGACCGCGGACGGACGCCCGATCGAGGTCTTCGACTGGTTCCAGGTACCGGCATCACCGCTGCAGTACGACGGCCAGGAAGACATCGCCGGCTTCGTCCACTACTGGAGCGCGACCACCCTGCTCGCCCTGGCCGGCCTGCACGCGCTGGCCGCACTCAAGCACCACTTCATCGACAAAGACGCAACCCTCAAACGTATCATTGGAATCAGACAGGAGACTCCATGAACATCAAGCTCTTCAAAGGCCTCGTACTCGGCGGCATGATCGCTGCCAGCGCCCCCGCCTTCGCCGCGGACTACGTTATCGACACCAAGGGCGCCCACGCCAACATTAACCTGCGCGTCAACCATCTGGGCTACAGCTTCGTCACCGGTCGCTTCGAAGACTTCAACGGCACCTTCAGCTACGACGCCGAGAATCCGAATGCCTCGAGCGTCAAGGTCGAAATCGACCCGGCCAGCATCGATACCAATCACGCCGAGCGCGACAAGCACATCAAGAGCGCCGACTTCCTCGACGTTTCCAACCACCCGAGCGTGACTTTCGTCAGCACCGCCTACACCACCAACGGTGACGGCACCGGCGTACTGGCGGGCGATCTGACCCTGCGCGGCGTAACCAAGCCTGTAGAGATCCAGGTCAGACAGATCGGCGAAGGCGAAGACCCCTGGGGCGGCTACCGTGCCGGCTTCCACGGCACAGCCGAACTCAAGCTCAAGGACTTCGGTATCGAATACAACCTGGGACCGGCCGCAGAAGTGGTTTACCTCGACCTCAACGTCGAAGGTATCCGCCAGTAAGTTACTGCTCTTCGGACGGTGAAAGCTACGTAGGATGCCGGTGAGACTGCGAACCGCACCGATCGGCGGTGCGGTTCACTCCGTTCACCAGCACCCTACGATTATTTCCCGATTGCAGGCGACAAACACAGTCGCGGAGGGGAAGTACCCTTAAGTTGGGGTACGCCGCTCCTCCCGCAGAGCGACGCTCAGCTCCATTTGTCCGCCGGAGCCCGGTAGCGCTCGAAGGCATCGAGCATTGTCTCGGCATCATCCGCGATCTGCAGCATCCGGACATACTCTGGCCGGACGAAACCCTCGTCACTGCTGTGCCGGATGAACGCCACCAGTTTCTCGTAATAACCGTCAATATTGAGCAGACCGAAGGGCTTGCGATGCAACCCCAGCTGCCCCCAGCACCAGACCTCGAATATCTCCTCGAAGGTTCCTACGCCCCCGGGCAAGGCAATGAAACCATCGGCAAGATCGCACATTTCCGCCTTGCGCTGGTGCATGGTTTCGACCATTCGCAACTCCGTCAGCTCAGGATGCGCCAGCTCCCTTTCCGCCAGTCCGCGGGGCAGCACCCCGACCACGCGGCCGCCGACGCTCAGCGCGCCACTCGCGACAGCCCCCATCAGCCCAACCCGGGCACCACCGTAAACCAGCTCGATGCCGCGCTCTGCAAGCAGGACACCCAGCCGGAACGCCGCGTCCTTGTAGCCACTGCCCTCACGACCATCGGCCGAGCCGCAAAATACCGCTATCCGCATTGCTGCCTCCTTTGAGTTAATGATGAAGGGTGAATGGCGTCAGAGCCTGGCCATCGCCAGCCGCAGCCCGAGGCCTATCATGACCAGCCCGGTCATCCCGTGGCAAAGTGCCCGCAAACGCGGCATCCGCACCCAGCCCTGCACTCGGCAGGTCAATATCGCCAGCAGCGACTGCCAGGTCATCGCGATAACAAAGTGTACCGCCGCCAGCACCAGCGACTGGAGCAGCACATTGCCCTCTGGATCCACGAACTGCGGCAGGAACGCCATATAAAAGATGATGGTCTTGGGATTGAGCAGGTTCGACAGCAGCCCCTCCCGCCAGCAGCGCCAGCCGGAAATCTGCGCCGGCCGGGTCTCCGCAACCGCCGCAAGTTGTCCGTTGCGGCTGTTGCGTACCTGCCGCAGGCTACCCCAGCCAAGCCAGATAAGGTAACCGGCGCCGGCCAGCCGCAGGCCCTCGAACAGCCATGCCGACTGCAACACGACGACCGAGATGCCCAGCGACGACAGCAGCGCGTGGGCAAAAAGACCGCAGCAGATACCGAAACTGGTGATAACACCGCCCGCCACACCACTGCGTGCGGCGTTTCGTACCGTCAGCAAAGTATCGACGCCGGGCGATAGCGACAACAGCGTCAGCGCAAGAATCGCGGGCAGCCAGGTGGAAAGTTCGGCCACGTGCACACTCCGGTCAGGCAAAAAACGACAAGACCCTATGTTAACCCAGCGCGGTGCCAACTGGCTCCCGATCCGTTACCGGCAATCCGGCCTCAGCCACAGAAAAAGGCGCAAGGCAAGCAGGAACCACAGCAGATCAATTCTAGAGAAAACCACCGGCCGCACCGCCCCTCCCGCACTGCAGCCCGGGAGTCACACAGTAGGTTTTTCGGGGTGCCCTTATGATATAGTGCGGCTGTTTTTCAGTTCAGGGGTGATGTACGCATGGCAGGTTCACTGCACGACCAGCTGCTCAACATGGGGCTGGCCAACAAGACGCAGGCGAAAAAGGCCAAGGAAAGCAAGCGCAAGCAGGCGAAGAAGAAGAAATCCGGCCAGAACGTCGAGGACAACAGCGCTGCCATCCAGGCCCAGGTGGAGCAGCAGCGCCAGGAAAAACAGGCGCGCGACCGGGCACTCAACCAGCAGCGCGAAGAAGAGCGTCTGCGCCGTGCGGCGCTGGCAGAAGCCAGGCAATTGCTGGCACAGCACGCCCAGCCGGCCCCACAAGAGGGGCCGCTGGATTATAACTTCGTCCACAACCGCATCATCAAAACGCTGCACCTGGACCGAACCCAGCATACCCAGTTGAGCCGCGGCACTCTGGCGATTGCACTGCTGGAAAAGGGCTATGGGCTGATTGCGGACGATATCGCCGCCCGCATCGAAGAGAAGGATCCGTCGCTGGTTATCCGCATCCGTCCGGAACCGGAAGCCGATCCCGACGACCCTTATGCCGATTATCAGATCCCCGACGATCTGATGTGGTAGCAGCGGAGCAACACGGGCCGGACGCTACCCGGCCGGCCCGGTCACCGCACAGACCCGCCGGGTCTGCGACGATCCGTTCAAAGACCGCCGTTCAATAGACACCGGGCGGCAGACCATCCCTCGACACCGCAAAGCTGTGCTCGACGATAATGTTGTCAACGGCCCGGATGCCCCGCGCCATATCACGCGCAAGATTCATCAGCAGCAGCGCGAACTCCTGCGTATCCCTATCGTAGAGGTCGTTGAACAGGCTGAGCGGCACCTTGACCACCACAGCTTCACCATCGGCCTGCGCCCTGCCGATACGATGATGCAAGGCGATCATGCCGACGAAGCCGATGTTCTCGCCAAAGTGGTAGTTGCGGATAAAGGCATAATGCCCGGCGTGGTATTTGAAGAAGGCGATCTGGCCTCGCAGAATGACGTAGAAGCCGTCGGATCCGTCCCCCGCCTCGAACAGCACTTCTCCGGGTTCCAGTTCCAGCACCTGGCCCGAACGTATCAGGTGAGAGATGGTGGCGCTGTCGAGTGCGCCGAAGGTGGATATATCCCTGAAATACGGCAGCCCCCACTCGTCCAGCAGACACTGCCCTGACAGCCTGCGCATCAGGTCTCTCCTTGAGGCCGGTCCCCTCGCCTGCAGAGTGCAGAACGGATGGAAAAAAGCACCCCGAACCGGAATCAGGCCCCGACCGATATCCCGTGACGGGCGGTGCGGAGCCTGATTTTCAGTATAGGCCCTGTCGGACCCGGTGCCCGCTCGACGAGCGGATTTTTCCGACTTTTCTCAATGCGCCTTCTTGTGGTCGTCATTCATCAGATGACGTACCTTGATGAAGGCCCAGACCATCACGCCGGCTATACCCAGGACACCGACGATACTCGGCACAAGCACTTCCAGACTGTAAGCATCGATACCAAACATTGCATTTACCTCGCAGACCGCTCGTTGTTCGTTGCTTGCAGATTATGCGCATTGACCGCCGTCGAAATTGATCCAGCTCAATTTTCGACCGGGGAACGGCCCGAAGGCGAAGACAGTTTGACCCCGGTCAATTTTCGAGCCGTTCGTTAAAGAAGTTTCAGTAGCGTTTCGGCATCGCTCACCTCGAACGCCTTCGGCGCCTCGACATTCAGCATCGTCACCACACCGTCGTCGACAATCGCCGCGTAACGCTGCGAGCGGATACCGCCGAAGTCGCCGGTGTCGAGTTCCAGCCCCAGTGCCCGAGTAAAAGCCGCTCCGCCATCGGCCAGCATGGTGATCTGCTCGGCATTCTGCGCCTGCTGCCAGGCCCGCATCACCGCCCCGTCATTGACCGACAGGCACGCAATCATGTCGACACCCTTGTCGAAGAAAGTGTCGGCATTGACGACGTAACCGGGCAGGTGCGCATTGGAACAGGTCGGCGTGAAGGCCCCCGGCACCGCGAACAGCACCACCTTTTTCCCGCTGAACAGCTCGTCGGCCGCCACTGTTTCGTTTCCCTCGCTGGTGACCCGGGTCAGATTGACCGCCGGAATCCTGTCTCCCACCTTGATCATTCGATATCTCCTCCGTTGCATGACCTCGAAAGTCTAACCATTCAGTCTCCGGTTGGCATGTCGCCATTATTGCAGCTGAACAACAATGTTATGCAGTGTCGTGACTTAACCTCCGGCGCCAGGGTAGCTAGACTCTTGCCCCGGTAAACTACACTTAGCGGAGCGCTGTAGCCGCCGGCATCCGCTGCCGGTCGGTCCCGACTCCCGACAACCGCAATACTAAGGATACGCATATGAAGTCCCGTGCCGCCGTAGCCTGGGAAGCAGGCAAACCTCTGCAGATCGAAGAAATCGATGTCGCCGGCCCGAAGGAAGGCGAAGTTCTGCTGCGCATGGTCGCCACCGGCGTCTGCCACACCGACGCCTTCACCCTGTCCGGTGACGACCCGGAAGGCATCTTCCCGGCGATCCTCGGCCACGAAGGCGGCGCCGTCGTCGAAGAAGTCGGCCCCGGTGTCACCACCCTCAAGCCCGGTGACCACGTCATTCCGCTTTACACCCCGGAATGCGGCAAATGCAAGTTCTGCCTCTCCGGCAAGACCAACCTCTGCCAGGCCATCCGCGCCACCCAGGGCAAAGGCCTGATGCCGGACGGCACCACACGCTTCTCGCTCAACGGCAAGCCGATTTTCCACTACATGGGCACCTCGACCTTCTCCGAGTACACCGTGGTGCCGGAGATCGCGGTCGCCAAGATCAACAAGGAAGCCCCGCTGGACAAGGTCTGCCTGCTGGGCTGCGGCGTCACCACCGGTATCGGTGCGGTGCTCAACACCGCCAAGGTTGAGCCGGGCTCGACCGTGGCCGTGTTCGGTCTTGGCGGCATTGGCCTGAGCGTCATCCAGGGCGCCGTGCTGGCGAAGGCCTCCCGCATCATCGCCATCGACATCAACGAAGACAAATTCGAGATGGCACGCATGCTCGGCGCCACCGACTTCGTCAACCCGAAGAAGTACGACGCTCCGATCCAGGAAGTCATCGTCGACCTGACCGACGGCGGCGTCGACTACTCCTTCGAGTGCATCGGCAACGTCAACCTGATGCGTGCGGCGCTCGAGTGCTGCCACAAGGGCTGGGGCGAATCGGTCATCGTCGGCGTCGCCGGCGCAGGCCAGGAAATCTCCACCCGTCCGTTCCAGCTGGTCACCGGCCGCGTCTGGCGCGGAACCGCCTTCGGCGGCGTCAAGGGACGCACCGAACTGCCGGGTTACGTCGACCGCTACATGGCCGGCCAGATCAACATCGACGACTTCGTCACCCACACCATGGGCCTGGACGATATCAACAAGGCCTTCGACCTGATGCACGAAG
This sequence comes from Marinobacterium nitratireducens, assembly GCF_014645375.1. Lineage (GTDB taxonomy): Bacteria > Pseudomonadota > Gammaproteobacteria > Pseudomonadales > Balneatricaceae > Marinobacterium_A > Marinobacterium_A nitratireducens. The sequence goes on along the minus strand of NZ_BMLT01000009.1, from coordinate 218,595 downwards.
GCAAGAGCATTCGCTCCGTCATCCTGTTCTGATCGCCGTTACCCTGCTGACGGGCCCTTCGGGGCCCGTTTTGTTCTATCACCCGCAACTTTCCGGAATGACGTCATGAGCCTGGAACGTATCGCACGCAACCGCTGCTTCGGCGGCTGGCTGGAACGCTATCGCCACCGCTCCGAAACCCTCGACTGCGACATGGTGTTCGCGGTCTATCTGCCGCCGCAGGCCGAGTCCGCTCCCTGCCCCAGCCTCTACTGGCTTTCGGGCCTGACCTGCAGCGACGAGAACTTCATGCAGAAAGCCGGCGCCCAGCGCCTGGCCTCGGAACTCGGCCTGGTGCTGATCGCGCCGGACACCAGCCCGCGCGGCACCGACCTGCCTGGTGAGCACGACAGTTACGACTTCGGCAGCGGCGCCGGCTTCTATCTCAACGCCACCGAAAAGCCCTGGTCCGACCACTACCGCATGTACGACTACGTGACGCAGGAACTGCCGGCACTGGTCGAGGCCAACTTCCCGGTCTCGGACCGCCGCAGCATCAGCGGCCACTCGATGGGCGGACACGGCGCTCTGATCTGCGCACTGAAGAACCCCGGCCGCTATGCATCGGTCTCGGCGTTCGCGCCGATCACCCATCCGGTCGAGTGCCCCTGGGGTAAAAAGGCATTCAGCAACTACCTCGGCGACGACCGTGACAGCTGGCGTCAGCACGATGCCTGCGAGCTGATTCGCGGCGAGCTCGAGGAGCGGCTGCCGCTTCTGGTCGACCAGGGCGAAGCCGACGACTTTCTCGCAGAACAGCTCAAGCCGCAGTTGCTGATCGATGCCTGCGCCGATGCCGGGCACCCGCTGGAACTGCGCATGCAGCCGGGATACGATCACAGCTACTTCTTCATCGCGACCTTCATCGAAGCGCACCTGCGCTTCCACGCCGACGCCCTGCGCAAGGCCTGACGGCAAGAGAGCGACAGCCCGAACCGGGCTGTCGCATTTGAGCAATATCCAGTCGCGTATGCGACTCCCCATTTCCGTTTGCCGGCTCCATAATGCAGCACCTACCCCTGCGACGGCTTTCTGCCGTACGGGCCCAATCATCCCCTGCTGCTCACGGATGTCACCCGGATGTTCGCCACTGCCCGTACCCTTACTGCGCTGTTTTCCAGCTATGGTCTGCTGTTGCTCGCCAACGGCCTGTTCACCACCCTGACCAGCCTGCGCAGCAAGCTCGAGGGCTTCTCCGTCGAAGTGCTCGGCCTGCTGATGGCCTGCTACTTCCTCGGCATGTTCGTCGGGGCCCGCTTTGCACCCAAACAGATCGAGCGCGCCGGACATATCCGCGCCTTTGCCGCCTTCGCCTCGGTGCTGTCGATGTCGCCGCTGATCCATATGCTCTGGATCGACCCCAGGGTCTGGGCAGTACTGCGCTACGTCGACGGCTACTGCCTGGCGGGGCTGTTCATCGTCACCGAAAGCTGGCTCAACGCCCGCGCCACCAACGAGACCCGCGGCAGTATTCTGGCGCTGTATATGGTGGTGAACTATCTGGCCTACGGCATCGGCCAGCTGCTGCTGCGTTTTTCCGACCCCGGCCACTTCGACCTCTTCGCCATGGCCTCGATCGCCTTCTCGCTGTCGCTGGTGCCGCTGCTGCTGACCCGGTCCCAGGCCCCGGCGCCCGAGCCCATGTCCCGGCTGCGCATCAAACCGCTGCTGGAGACGGCGCCAGCGGGCTTCTGGGGCGCCATCTGCGCCGGCGCCATCAACTCGGCCTTTTTCGCCATGGCGCCGATATTCGCCCAGGACCTCGGCCTCAGCGTGCAACAGATATCGATATTCATGATGTGCGGAATATTCGGCGGCCTGTTCCTGCAGATTCCCATAGGACGGCTCTCGGACAGGATAGAACGGCGTCGCGTGCTGGCCGCGGTCAGCTTCGGAACTCTGCTGCTGAGTCTTGCGATGATCGAATTGAGCCGGCTATCGCTGCCGAACTACTGGCTCTATGGCACCGTATTCGCTTACGGCAGTCTGGCGTTCGTGATCTATTCCCTGTCGTCGGCCCATGTCAACGACTGGAGCGACCCCAACCAGCTGATGCAGACCTCCTCCGGCCTGCTGGTCGGCTACGGCAGCGGCGCCATCGCCGGACCGCTGATCAGCGGCGCCCTGATGGGACAGTTCGGCCCGGGCGCCCTGTTCGCCTATACCGGAGTCTGCGTGTTCCTGCTGATGCTGTTTGCGATCTATCAGTCCGTCGTGGCAGGCCAGGCGCGCGAAAAAGTCGCCTTCGTGCCACAGCCCGCAGCGCAGTTCCCGGCCGAAGAGCTGTTCCACGCCGCTCAGGATGCCGCCGAGCCGGTGACGGAGACTCCGAGCGACACCACCAAAGCACCACCGGCACAGCAGGGCCAGGCGGCCGGATGAACGTTTTGACGGGCTGAGCGATGCCCAGAGCTCGCAAGGAGCGGGCAAGAACCTAGGTTGGGTCTAGCGGCGCAGCCGCGTAACCCAACATGCCCGGTACCCAGTCCAGGCTGCGGGCTGCGCCCGGGTGATGGGTTGCGCTGCGCTCCACCGCATCCTACGAAGCACGCGATACCACAGGCTTCGGTTGGGTCTAGCGGCGCAGCCGCGTAACCCAACATGCCCGGTACACAGTCCAGGCTGCGGGCTGCGCCCGGGTGATGGGTTGCGCTGCGCTCCACCGCATCCTACGAAGCACGCGATACCACAGGCTTTGGTAGGTTGGGTCTAGCGGCGCAGCCGCGTAACCCAACATGCGCGGTACCCATTTCAGGCTGCGGGCTGCGCCTGTTGTCCTACCGTCATACACTCTGCCGACCGACACCAAACGATCTGTACTGCGATCGTTTTGACGGGCTTCGTGATGCCCGAACTTTGCCGGTAACGGCCAAAGAGTGCCCTGCATCACTCAGGCCATCCTCCGGCAGTGGTTTTCCGTTGAGGCCGTGCTCACCCAACACCACTCAATCGTCCTTGTCGACACCCTTGAGCATGCGCCGCACATACCAGAACAGCACCAGCGCAATCAGTGGCACCGACGCACTGAGGAAATAGCTCGCCTTGTCCTCGAGGCTGTGATCCTCGAGCAGGTTGCGTGAGGTTCTGTCGATCAGGTCGAAGGCATAGTAAGTCACCACGATCACCGTGAAGCTTTCCAGCTTGGCCTGCAGGCGCAGCTGGCTGCGCGCGCGGCGGTTGATGCCCTGCAGCAGGTCGCGGCTCTGATTTTCGATGGAGAGGTCGACCTGGGAGCGGATCAGCTCGGTCGAGCGGGAGATGCGCTGCGACAGCCTGTCGATGCGCTCGCCGGTCGAACGACAGGTGCGGTGGGCCGGATCCAGACGACGCTCCATAAACTGCTCGACCGTCTGCAGCCCCTCGATGCGGGTTTCGCGCAATTCGGCGATACGCCGTTCCACCAGCGCAAAATAGGCCTCGGTCGCCGACAACCGATTGGCGGTGCGCGCCGACAGCGTCTCGACCTGCGCCGCCAGCGCCATCAGTTCCTGCAACAGTGTGGACGGCTCGCTCTGCGACTCGGCGATCCGCTCGACAACCGCCGCCAGTTGCTGATCCAGCTCGGTGACTCGCGGCACCGTTTCCAGCGCCAGGGGCAGTGCCAGCAGCGCCATGTGCCTGTAGGTTTCGATCTCGCAGATCCGCTGCAGCAGCCGGCCGGCGCGGTACAGGTTCATGCCCTCGCGGTCTTCCACCAGCACCCGGTTGTAGCCGGTATCGGCACGCACCTGGAAATCGGTCCGCAGCGTCGCGGCCCTGTCCATCACATCGGCGCCGCTGACCTGAAAGCCGCCGAAACTGCCCGCGACCCAGTCATCGAAATCAACGCCCTGCTGCCGGAACAGCACCTCGACACCGCAGAGGAAGGCCCCTGGCAGCTGATCTGCCCAGGCCTCGGGCAGCACCGGCACTTCGAGGTCGCCAAAATGGTAGAGCGTCAGGCTGTAGAATTCGCTGTGCGGCTCGTAGCGCAACGCCTCGCTGCCCTTTCGCGTGAAGAAGAACCCCGGCGCCCCGGCCCCGACATCGTAGCCCGCCTCGCACGCCAGCCGCCTGACAGTGGCGTCGATCTCCTCCGGCGACTTGTCTTCATGGAGTATCGCCACCTGCAGCAACGCCAGCGGCGCACTCATTTGCTGGAAGGGACGGGCGTGAACCTCGGCGATGATCTGGTCCCGGAGGGGATGGCTTTGCATACTGCGGATCCTGTGCTGGGGGCCACAAAGCCCTCAATCCTTGCTCTGTAAACGGTACGGACCATCGCTCTGGCGATGCGTCCTCCGTAGCCTGCTGCCAGCGTCATCCGACAACAGCGGCCACCGGGTCTCGGGGCCTGGTCGCGGTTTTATCGGGCACTGTGCCTATTCTGAGGCAATGACGGTACGGCCTCAACACCTACCTCGGCTGAACCGTCCCGAGGGCATTTTCACACCCCAAAAGCAGGTCTGCGGACAGTGCCTGAACGGCCCCGGACGCGTACCGCATGAAGCTTTTTTGAAGCACGTAATTTTATCGCCACAGCGGCCACATCTGCTGTTGACTTCCCCCCGGAATTCGCTATGCTCGTGAGCAGGCTCGAAATACGGCTCCAGATTGATGTCACCAAACGAAGTTTCTCCTTGTAGTAGCTCGTCTGATCTTCATAACGGAATACCTGCATTTCTCAGCTAGACCCGCGCAGCCAGATTCGCTTGCGAATCCAGCTGGGCATATTTTTGAAAAACAAATCCTTTATGGAGTTCAGAATGTCTACTACCGGCACTGTTAAGTGGTTCAACGAAGAGAAAGGTTACGGTTTCATCGCTCAGGACAACGGTCCGGACGTATTCGTACACTTCCGTGCGATCGTTGGTGATGGCTTCCGTACCCTGGCCGAAGGTCAGAAAGTACAGTTCAACATCACTCAGGGCCAGAAAGGTCCGCAGGCTGAGAACGTCCAGGTCATCTAAGACCGACCCGATCTCGCTTTAAAAAAAACCAGCGCCTCGCAAGAGCCGCTGGTTTTTTTATGTTCAGGATGAACGGTATGCCGCGGGCGCAGGGATGCGCACGACTGCAGGGATGCAGGAGTTAGGGCGCCGCAGGATGCCAAAGCCGAGGAGCGGCGGGCATCAGGTACTGCCGCTCGTTACGAGTGACGGGTTACGCATCATCTTCTATTCATCTCCATCCGGCGCAGGAACTCGGCCATGATCTCGTGGTAGAGCGCGGTGCCGAGAAAACGATCCTCGACACCGGCATCGACGCTCGGGTTGTCGTTGACCTCGATCACCACCACCCGGTCGCCGCTTTGCTTCAGATCCACGCCATAGAGGCCGTCGCCGATCAGCCGCGTGGCCTTGAGTGCCGCCTCCAGCACCGCCGGCGGCACCTCATAGGTGGGCAGCGTATCAAAACCGCCGGAATCGACGTCGCCGGCGTTGCCATGGCGATAGATCTGCCAGTGATCCTTGACCATGTAGTAGCGACAGGCGAACAGCGGCTTGTTGTTGAGCACGCCGATGCGCCAGTCGTAGTCGGTATAGAGAAACTCCTGGGCCAGTACCAGCGATGAGTTCTGCAGCAGCTCGCGCAGCCCCTTCACCAGCGCCTCGCGGGTTTCCACCTTGCACATACCGCGGGAAAAGGCGCCGTCCGGTATCTTCAGCACCATCGGAAAACCGAGAGTGGCGATCATGCCATCGACCGTCGCCTTGTCGGCGTGGCTGACAATACTGGTCGCAGGCGTCGCCACCCGGTTGGTCTTCAAAAGCTCCGCCAGATAGATCTTGTTGGTGCAGCGCAGGATCGAGGTCGGGTCGTCGATCACCACCAGGCCTTCGGCTTCCGCCTTCTTGGCGAAGCGATAGGTATGGTGGTCCACCGCCGTGGTTTCGCGGATAAAGAGCCCGTCGTACTCCGGCAGACGCATCAGGTCACGCTTGCCGATCATCTCCACATTGATGCCAAGCTGGCGGCCACTGGCGACGAACTGCTTGAGCGCATCCTTGTCGCTCGGCGGCAGCGCCTCGTCCGGATCGACCAGCATCGCCAGATCGTAGCGGTAGCGCTTGCGCGCGCGGGGCTTGAGCCAGATACGGTTACTGAAGCGCTCGAGCGCCGCCGCAAGCAGCTCCTGCTCGGCTTCGTCCGTGACTTCCCGCAGCGCCAGCTGGCGGATACTCTCGACCTGCCACACCTTGTTGCGCTTGAGCCGCACCTCGAGTAACGGCGAGGCAAAACGCTCGAACAACTGCTTGGCAACAGCGGCAAGCTCCGCGGTGCGGGTCTCGCCGAAAAAGATCCTCAGCTCGATCCGGTTCTGATCGCCGGACAGCCGCTTGGCGAGTTTGTCCAGGATCTGGGACAGGCCATCGAGCTGCAGCGAATAGAGCGACTTGCGCCGCAGATCGCTGATGACGCGGACGCTGGGAATCACATGGTGGCCGCGCGCCTCGGCCAGCAGCGAGCAGTAGTAGCCCCGGCCCAGCGCACGACTGTTGCGACAGAAGTTGAGCACCCGGACCCGGCCGCTGCCAGCAGCCGCAAGGGCCAGATACTGATCGAAGGAGATGACATCCTTGCTGGGATAGTAGGGCCCCCAGTCGCCCAGATCGTCGACGACGACGTAGAACGCAGACATGGCTTGGTGCTTCCGCATCAGCTGGTAATTGCGCGATTATGCGCATGGCGGATCGGCCGGCACAATAGAGCGCAAGCGCCCGGAAACAAATTTTATCGTCCCCCTCTCCCGTTCGATCGGGCAGTGCTACTATCGGGCCGTACCCCTTCAGGAAAACGAGCCTTGAACGCCCCGAGCACCCGCCTGGCGACCGCAGCCGATATCGACGATCTGTTGCGGATCGAGCGCCAGTGCTTTACCAGCGACCGCCTGTCGCGGCGCAGCTTTCAGCGCCTGATCCGGCACGGTCACGCCTCCCTACTCCTGGCCTTTCACGACACCCTGCCCGCCGGCTACGCGCTGGTGCTCTATCGGCGCGGTACCCGGCTTGCGCGCCTCTATTCGCTGGCGGTGCTACCCGAGCTTCGCGGCCAGGGCGTCGCCCAGCGGCTGCTGGATGACAGCGAGCAGGCAGCGCGGGAACAGAACTGCATCTTCATGCGGCTGGAGGTCAATGTTCATAACCAGGCGGCGATCGCGCTGTACCGCCGCGCCGGCTATCACGCCATCGGCACCATCCGCGCCTACTACGAGGATGGCGGCGATGCGCTGAAAATGGAGAAGCCGATTCGGCGCCAGGGCGGCATCGCCCCGGAACGCCGCACCGCCTTCTACGAACAGACCACCCCGTTCAGCTGCGGCCCGGCAAGCCTGATGATGGGCATGCACCACCTCGACCCGGGCTACCGCATGAGCCGCCGCGAAGAGCTCAAGATCTGGCGCGAGTCGACCACCATCTTCATGACCGCCGGGCACGGCGGCTGCTCGCCGCAGGGGCTGGCGCTGAGCGCCTGGCGCCGCGGCTTTGCCGTTACCCTCTACTGCAACGCGACACAGGTTCCCTTTATCGACAGCGTCAGGGACCCGGACAAGAAACAGGTAATCGCGCTGGTGCATGAGGATTTCACCGAGCAGCTGGCGGACAGCGATGTCGATATACAGAACCAGGAAATGACGCCGGAGCAGCTCCAGCGCCATATCGCGCGCGGCGATGTGCTGATCAGCCTGATCAGCACCTGGCGCCTGAACCGCAACAAGGCGCCGCACTGGGTCATGATCACCGCCGCGGACGAACGCTTCGTCTACCTGACGGACCCGGACCGGGAACGTGACGAGTACCAGAGCGAAACCGACTACATCGACGTGCCGGTCGAGGTCGGCGAGTTTCTCGCCATGGCCGCTTTCGGCCGCTCGCGGCTCAAGAGCACCCTGGCACTGAGCCTGCGCAGCACGCTCTAGAATCGCGTAGGAGCGGCGCCCCGCCGCGAACAGCCCGGCACCGCGAATGTAGGCACTCACCCCTTGCCGCGGGTTCGTGTCTTGTGGCTGGAGTAGTTTTTCTCGATGAACTGGATGATGCGGCCGGCGACATCGAGCCCGGTCGCGGCTTCGATGCCCTCGAGACCCGGGGACGAGTTGACCTCCATCACCAGCGGCCCGTGGTTGGAGCGCAGGATATCGACACCAGCGACATTGAGCCCCATGGTGCGGGCGGCCCGCACCGCGGTGCTGCGCTCTTCCGGCGTCAGCCGCACCAGGGTCGCGACACCGCCACGGTGCAGATTGGAGCGGAACTCGCCGGGCTTGGCCTGGCGTTTCATGGCCGCTATCACCTTGTCACCGATGACGAAGCAGCGGATATCGGCGCCGCCGGCCTCCTTGATGTACTCCTGCACCATTACCGAGGCCTTGAGCCCCATGAACGCCTCCAGCACACTCTCGGCCGCCTTGCGGGTTTCCGCCAGCACCACGCCGATGCCCTGGGTACCCTCGAGCAGCTTGATCACCAGCGGCGCGCCGCCGACCATCTCGATCAGGTCGGGAATATCCGCGGGCTTGTTGGCAAAACCCGTCACCGGCAGACCGATACCCTTGCGCGACAGCAGCTGCATCGAGCGCAGCTTGTCCCGCGAGCGGGAGATGGCGACCGACTCGTTGAGCGGATAGGTGCCCATCATCTCGAACTGGCGCAGCACTGCGGTCCCGTAGAAGGTCACGGAGGCGCCGATGCGCGGAATAACCGCATCGAACTCGGAAAGCACCTCCCCCTTCACGTGAATTTCCGGGTGCTGCATATTGATGTTCATATAACACTTGAGAACATCGACAACCTGAACGTCGTGTCCCCGCTCCCGTGCTGCTTCGACGAGTCTGCGCGACGAATACAACCGGGCATTACGCGATAGTAGCGCCAGCTTCATGGCCGTCCTCCCTGCAGGTACGAGGCTGCCGGGTCGACGGAAAAACGCCCGCGCATCGCGGTCCGCCCCAGCAGCATGCGAAACTTCATGCTGTCTCGGTTGGTCAGTGTCATCTCGATAGGCCACTCATGCTCGCCAAGGCGAGCCAGGGTCTCGATAACGTAGCGCTGTTCGCGATGTCCACCGGAATCGGAGACCTGCCGCTCATCGAGCACCGGCACCACGAAACTGACCACCCGCTCCTGATTGTTCTGCAGCGGGTGCACATCCGCCGCCACCCAGAGCGCGCCCTTTTCGCGAAACGGCTCGACCCTGAAGGCGTGGAGACAGGAGGTACGCGCTCCGGTATCGACCTTCACCTTGATCCTGTCGATACCCAGCTCCGGCAGCGACATCCACTCGCGCCACCCTATGGTTTCCAGCATAGCTAATTCCCGCTCCTGCTTTCTGTTGGTTTAGGAACACCTGTCTGACAGGCGGTTGAAAATCTATCTGTGTTGCCGAGGGCTACCTCGAAAACGCATTTCAACAACCCGCTAAAGCCATCTCTTGCGCCGGAAGATCCATACCTGCAGCGCAACCAGTATCAGCAGCAGGATGGAAAACTCGACAAAGGCACGGGGATTGTCCGCGCCGGGAATGCCACCGACATTGACGCCGAGCAAACCGGTCAAGAATCCCAGTGGCAGAAAGATCGCCGCCACCAGCGACAGCACGTACAGCCTCGAGTTCAGCTGATCCGACAGGCGACTCAAAAGCTCTTCCTGGGTCACGGCCGCGCGCTCGCGAACCGCGTCCAGGTCTTCGATATGCCGCACCAGCCGGTCCGACACCTCGCGCATGCGCAGACGAAATCCCTCGTCGAGCCAGTCCAGCGGCTCGCTGGCCATGCGTACCAGGGCTTCGCGCTCAGGCGCCAGGTACCGCCGCAGACCGATGGTCTGACGCCGCAGCTGCGCCAGCGGCTGGCGCAGCCCGCCGTCTCCGCTGTGCAGCACCTGTTCTTCCAGGTCCGCCACCCGATCCTCGAACTCGTCGACGGTATCGCTCATCCGGTCGACCAGCCGGTCGGCCAGCTCGAGCAGAAACTCCGCGCTGCTGCGCGGCCCGCGCCCCACCTGCATCTGCCCGACCATATCCGCAACCGACAGCAACCGGCGCTTGCGCGTGCTGACGACCAGCGCGTCCGATACGTAGAGCCGGATGGACACCATGTCCTCCGGGTTGGCCTGCGGATTGAGATTGACGCCGCGCAGCGCCACCAGCAGGCCGTTGTCCACTACCGTGGTCCGCGGGCGGGTATCTTCCGTCAGCAGCGCATTGGCCACCAGCGGATCGAGCCCCGAACATTCGCGCAGCCAATGCTGCGCCGCCTCCTCGGTATAGTCGAAATGCAGCCAGAGCACACCCTGCTCCGGGCTCCAGTCGCCGACCTCGTTCCAGGCCAGCGCCCGGGCGCCGCCCCGGCGGTCGAATACAAACCCGTAAATCAGCCCCTCGGGGCCAGATAACACTTCCATCCTTGCATCCATGAGAGTTGAAGTATAGTGACAGGGCTTACATCAGTAGCAGCGGCGGCTCGTTCAGCGCCGCAAACTGCTCCCGCAATTCGAGGATATGTTCGCTCCAGTACCGCGGGGTGTTGAACCAGGTAAAGGCTTTGGGAAACGCCGGGTCCTCCCAGCGTCGCGCAATCCAGGCGGAATAGTGCATGATGCGCAGCGTGCGCAACGCCTCGACCAGACGCAGTTCACGCGGCTGGAAGTCGCAAAATTCATTGTAGCCGTCGACCACCTCGGCCAGCTGGCGCGTCTGCTCGAGGCGATCCCCCGACAGCAGCATCCAGATGTCCTGCACCGCCGGCGCCATGCGGGAATCGTCGAAATCGACGAAGTTCGGCGTGTCGTCGCGCCAGAGCACGTTGCCGACATGGCAGTCGCCATGAACCCGCAGCAGATCCAGAGGCTGCGCCATGAGCTCGTCGATACGCACCAAAAGGTCCCGCGCAAGGGTTTCATAGGCCGGGCGCAGCTCAGCCGGAATGAAGTCCCGCAACAGCAGCTCGACGCTGTCGTGGCCGTAGCTCCTGCTGTCCAGTTCCGGCCGGTGCTGGAATGGCCGCCGCGCCCCTATGGCGTGCAAACGCCCGAGAAACCGCCCCATCACCAGCAGGTTGTCGAAATTGTCGAATTCCGGCGCGCGGCCGCCGCGACGCGGATAGAGCGCGAACCGGAAGCCGTCGCAGCGCAACAGGCTGTTGCCCGCGCCATCGCGCAGCGGCGCCACGACCGGCAACTCCTGTTCGACCAGCTCGTAACAGAAGTCGTGCTCCTCCTGAATCTGCTGATCGCTCCAGCGCCCCGGACGATAGAATTTGGCGATCAGCGGCAGCTCGCCCTCGATACCGACCTGATACACCCGGTTCTCGTAGCTGTTCAGCGCCAGCATGCTGCCATCGCACAGGTAGCCGTTCGCCTCGATCGCATCGATGATGAAATCCGGTGTCAGGGTATCGAAAGGGTGCAGGGCGTCAGTCACCACCGGCTCCGAACAGCGCCTCGATGGCGGCGGACAGTTCGCGCGAGGACACCAGCACGCCTTCATCGTCGAGGCGCGGGAATACCGCCACCAGTATTTCGTCCTCTTCCAGCCCCGGCGTCCAGCGCTCGAACCAGGACTCGAGATCGATTTTAAGCGGCTCGCAGTCCTCCCAGCCTTCGGTGGCCCAGTCCAGGGCGTAGTCCGGATGCGGCCACACCGGCAGGCAGCTTTCGCCGTCGTCGGTGGTGAGCATGACGCAACCGTTGGCGTCCGCCAGACTCCAGATCTCTTCCCAGTCAGCGGTTTTTTCGAGGAAATGATCGAAGCGCTCCTGCGCATCGCGCTCCTGCACCCGGGTCCGCTGCTGTTCTGTCAGTTTATAGGTCATAATCGGTCTTCTTCAGGTCGTGGGGACTTGTTCGCAAGCGCCCTAACTTTGCCGTGCAGCATGGACGAATGCGGGCCCCCGATCAAGTATGCAAACAGGCTCCGGTGCGGCGTTTTTACGGCTGAATAGCGATATCGGGGAATGAATGAGCGTCGGCACAGACGATACACTCAAGGCGCCGACGTACAGGCAAGGAGTGTCGATGAAACTGAAACCCGCCCGCCGGGGCCTGGGCTGGCTGCTGTGCCTGTGGCTGACCGGCTGCGCCGCGCCGGGCCCGCTCCCCGAAGCGCCGCCAAAGGACGCGATCGAACGCGAAACGCTGTCGCAGCAACAGCAGGCCCTGGCCCTGCGCCATGCCCGCGAGTTTCGCCTGGCGCGGGTTGCGGTACCTCTGCTGCACGCCGCACTGCCGCTGTGCCCTGAGCATACCCGCAGCTGGTTCGGGCTGCGCATGCACTACCGCTATGGCTATCCACCGGCCTGGCGGGAGGCGGCGACAACGCTCTACCACCTCGACAGGCATGCCAGGCTGCGCGCGCCATTGCCGGGCAGTCCCGCCGCCCGTGCTGGCCTGAAAGCCGGGGACCGCATCATTCGCATTCAGGGCCGGACGCTCGACAGCCGACAGATGCCACTCGAGCAGGCCGAAAAGCTGTTGCGCGAACAGACAGGACCCGTGCGCGTCCAATACCAGCGCGGCGACACCGGGTCGCAGAGCGTCGAGCTCCAGCCTTTGATGCTGTGCGACTGGCCGGTCGCGCTCAGCAATGGCGGCCCCGTCAACGCCTTCGCCTATGGCAACCGGGTGCGGATCCCCGAAGCGATGCTGCGTTACGCCAGCGACGACGACGAACTGGCGCTGGTCGTGGCCCACGAGCTGGCCCACAACGGCCTCGATCATATCGACCGCCAGCTACGCAACCTGCTGCTGGGCGCGCTGCTGGATTTCACCGCCACCCTTCATGGCATCCCAAGCCCCGGCATCGCGGCCACTCTGGGTATAAGGCACGGCTCCCCGGATTGGGAAATGGAAGCGGATATGGCGGCGCTGACGCTGCTCAAGCGCGCCGGCTACCCGATCGACCGGGCTCCGGCCTTCTGGCGCCGCCTCGGTACCGACTTCCCGGGGGCGATACGCCACAGTCGCGGGACCCACCCGAACACCGCCGAGCGCTACCTGCGCATGCAGGCGGAAGTCGAACGGCTGCAGAAAAAGTAAGCATTACAGCGGGAGCGACGTACCCAAAGGGCGCCTTCCACAGGCGACCGGAGCAGCCAGAGCCGCCGTAGGAGCCCACTCCGTGGGCGAACCCCCTGGTGGTTTCGCCGTGCGCAAGGCGTTCGCCCGGGGACCGGGCTCCTACAGGCGCAGGCAGGCCCTTATGGGGACGGCGCCCCGCCGCGAATCAAGCGGCCCTAGCCTGCGAGCCGCTGCAGAGCCTCGGCCAGATCGCGGATGCGCGCCTTGGTTTCGTCAACCAGGGTGCTGATCTCGCTGGCGGACGCCGACGAGCGCTGCGCCAGGGTACGCACTTCGTCCGCCACCACCGCAAAGCCGCGCCCCTGTTCGCCGGCCCTGGCCGCTTCGATGGCGGCATTGAGCGACAGCAACCCGGTCTGGGCGGAGATGTTGTCGATCACCGATACGATATCGCCGATCTTGTTGCTCGACGCCAGCACTTCATCCATCGCCGCATTGGTGGTTTCGCGGGATTCCCGTTCCACGGTGACATTGCGCAGGAAAGCGGTGTAGCCGATCCGACCTTCCAGCTCGATCTTGGACAGTGACAGATTGCCCCAGAGACGGCCACCGTCCTTGCGCTCTATCTGCACCTCGCGGCTGGTGCCGACGATCTTGTCCTGGCCGCCCTGGCGGTTGGCGTTGACGTAGCCATCGTGCTGCGCCTGGATCATCTGCGGCACCAGCATCTTGACGTTCTGTCCGAGCACTTCGTTGCGCGAATAGCCCCAGAGCTTCTCGGCCGCGGCGTTGAAGAAGGTGACGCTGTTGGTCTCGTCGATGGTCACCACCGCATCCAGCGCCTGCTCCAGCGTCTGGTTGATGGTTTCGCGCGCCTCGCGCTCCCGGGTGATGTCCTTGACGAAGGCGGTGTAGATGATCTTGTCGTGAAGCCGGACCTTGGACAGCGACAGGCTGCCCCAGACACAGCTGCCGTCCCTGCGCTCGATCTGGACATCACGGCTGGTGCCGACGATCTTGTCCTCACCGGTTTCGCGGTTGGCGTTGACGTAGCGGTCGTGGTTGGCCTGGATTATCTGCGGCACCAGCATCTTGACGTTCTGCCCCAGCACCTCCTCCCGGGCGTAACCCCAGAGGCGCTCGGCCGCAGCGTTGTAGAAGGTGACATTGTTGTTTTCGTCGATGGTCACGACCGCATCCAGCGCCTGTTCCAGCGTCTGGTTGATGATCTCGCGGGTCTCGCGCTCGCGGGTGATGTCCTTGACGAAGGCGGTATAGATCAGATTCTCGCCGACGCGGATTCGGGACAGCGACAGACTGCCCCAGACGATATCGCCGTCCTTGCGCTCGATCTGAACTTCGCGGCTGGTGCCGACGATCTTGTCCTCGCCGGTAACGCGGTTGGCATTGACGAAGCCGTCATGGCCGGCCCGAATGGCCTGCGGCACCAGCATTCTG
>NZ_BMLT01000009.1:0-204032 GCF_014645375.1 Marinobacterium nitratireducens | reverse complement strand
ACGTTGTTGGCCTCGTCGATGGTCACCACCGCATCCAGCGCCTGCTCCAGCGTCTGGTTGATGGTTTCGCGCGCCTCGCGCTCGCGGGTGATGTCCTTGACGAAGGCGGTATAAAGCAGCTTGCTGCCGACCCTGACCTTGGACAGCGACAGGCTGCCCCAGACGGTGCTGCCGTCGCGCCGCTCGACCTCGACCTCGCGACTGGTGCCGACGATCTTGTCCGGACCTCCCTCGCGGTTGGCGTTGACGTAGCTGTCGTGATCGGCCTGAATGGCTGCGGGAACCAGCATTCTGACGTTGCGGCCGATGACCTCGTCGCGCCGGTAACCCCAGAATGCCTCCGCCGCGGCATTGAAAAAGGTGACCTTGTTGTTTTCGTCGATACTGACGACCGCATCGATTGCCTGCTCGAGAATCTGCTGATACATCCGCGCCGAACCGCCGCCGAAAATATCGAAAAAACCTGACTCTTTTGCCATCCCGTCCCCCTGTAACAAGAACGCAGTGCTGTTGGAATTGTTATTGTTCGCTGTATTCAGGCCAGCCTGATTGGCTTATCGACCAAAACCTGCATTTCATTAGCAAATTTTTGCGGGGCGGCACGAGGCTTCCCTCAGATAATCGCGGCGACCAGCGTCAGCATGCGCTTAAGTGTCCAGTAGGCGCCGATTCCCCCCAGCAGATAACCGGGCAACACCAGAATCAGCCAGTGCAGCTGGACCTCACGCAGCGCGTGTCGGAACAGCGCCACGAGCAGCGCCAGCATTACCAGCGCCAGCGCCACGCCGAACCCGTAGAGGGACAGCATCAGGGCCGTCTCACCGCCGGCGGATACGGAAGCCGGCAGCCCGCCGGCCAGTGACAGGCCCAGCGGGATGCCGAGGGCCAGCGCCATGGCACCGGGGTGGCGCTGACCGAAACTGTCCTGGCCAAGCGCCTGCCGCACCGCCTCGAGGCCGAGATACAGCACGCCGAAGGCCTGAACCGCGCTCAGCGGCAGTGGCGCCACCGGCACGTACCCCGGCAGTCTGAGCGCCAGGCCGGTGGCACAGACCAGGCCGAGGGCGGCCACCACCAGCACCAGTGACCTGCGTCCGGGTGCCAGCAGCATCGGGCCAAGCGCCAGCAGCAGCAGGTCGATCCCGGTCAGCAGCTCGCTGAACCCCTGTCGGGTGTAGCTGAGCAGCGGCTGACCGTCGCCGAGGGTGACCTGGGGCACTGTCGCCCTGAGCAGATGACTTTCGCTGTGGCCATCGCGGTGGTGAACCTGCACCAGCACATCGGCAACGGTGGCATCGAGCCCCTTGATTACGATGGTCTTGCCCGAAAGCCCGTCCGTGCACTGCATGCGCCCGCGGCGCAGCAGCGCATCGTGGGTCGACTGCTGCTCGATATCGCTTCTGAGATGGCAGGCGGCCGGCATCTGCGGCTCGATATCGAGGCCGCCCTGGGCCCCTGCCGGCGTTTTCCAGAGAAAGTCGTAGAGCCCCGGCAGCGCCTCGCGAATATCCAGCAGCGCCGGCCGCGTTTCGCCGGCCTGGGGCTGGGTGCAGGCGACCAGCAACAGCGTCGCCAGCAGGGCTCGCAAGACGCCGGTCAAGCGTCGCCCCCCTGCTCCTCGCGGGATTCTATCGTCACCGGATAGCGCTGGCGCAGCGACTGATAGAGGTTGTCGAGCGCCTGCTGCCGGCGCTGTTCCAGGAACCGGGCTTCGACTTGCGGCCGGATTTCACTGAGCGGCGGCACCGCGCCGGTGCGACGGTCGAGCAGGTACACCAGGTGCACGCCGTAACCGGATAGCAGCGGACCGCTCCAGGTCTCCGGCTGCAGGCGGATGACCTGCTGTGCAAAGCGTTCTCCGAAAACCCGGCCGATCTCCCCGACACTCATGCGTTCGATATCGCGCGGTACCATAAGGGAATCCCCGATATTGCGGATATCGACTTTGCCGCCGGCCGCACGCAGCCGCTGCAGCAGGCGCTCGGCATCGCGCTCCAGGGTGCCGGCATGCTTGTTCGGGTCCAGGAAAACCTGGCGAAACGCGTATTCGGGATCGCTGCGGAAGGGGTCGGGATGGGCGCTCAGCCAGTCCTGCAGTTGCTGCTCGGTCGGCGGCACGGAGGTGACGCTGTCCGTGACCAGGAATTCCAGCTTCTGCCGCAGCCTGCGGCGAATCACGACGTCATCCTGATCGAGCCCGCGCGCGCGCGCCTCGCGGGCGGCGATCTCCTCGCGCACGTAGTCGTCGATGAGTCCATCGAGTTCCTGCCGGGTCGGCTGGCGCTGCCAGGTGCGGGCGAAAACAGAGGACAGGTTATCGATGCGCTCGCGGGTGACCAGGATCCGGTCCTGCGCCCTGATATCTCCCAGCCAGTCGAACAGCGGGAACAGCAGCACGCCGATGATGAAAAAGTGCAGCAGCGGCTCACGCCACCAGCGTCGGCTTTCCGTGCCGGATTCGCTCATGCCAGCGGCCTCCCGCCCGGACGACTGCGGACCAAAGCGGGCCCAACGGGTTTCGGCAGCTGGCAACTCGGGGCTCGGAACATGTCGGACCCACCACTCCCTTGGCAAATTCGATGACGAACCGGGCCGCGGCACAGCCGGCCGAACGCCCGATCATGAAAACACATTACCTCAAGGTGTCACCTTTTGGCGATACCCGGCGCAGTGAAGTATGGCCTGCAACCGGCCCCGCCGCTCAATGCCGGCGCCTTTGTTGCAAAAATTACAAAATGCCCGGACGCCGTTCATTCAGCGTTTTTATTGCGGGGTTTCAATGCAAGCCTGTCCAGACAGGGACCGCAGCCAGTGCCGCCGCTTCTGCGACGGCACTATAACGACAAGAGGCACGGCAACGATGAACAATAAAACCCCGATGGTATTCCGGGAGATGATCCTCCCGTTTATTCTGCTGACCACCTGCTTCGCCGCCTGGGGCGTCGCCGCCAATATGACCGATCCGCTGGTGAAGGTCTTCAGCAAGATCTTCACCATGAGTGCGCTGGAATCGGCGCTGGTGCAATTCGCCTACTACGGCGCCTATTTCTGCCTGGCGCTGCCGGCGGCATTCATCAACCGCCGCTTTTCCTACAAGACCGGCGTCCTGACCGGCCTCGGCTTCGCCGCCCTCGGCGCCCTGATGTTCTATCCGGCCAGCCAGGCGATGACCTACGGCTACTTCCTTGCCGCCCTGTTCATACTCGCCGCCGGCCTGTCGATCCTCGAAACCTCGGCCAACCCCTTCGTCATCGCGATGGGGCCTGTCGGCAATGCCACCCGCCGCCTCAACTTCGCCCAGGCGTTCAATCCCGTCGGCTGCAATATCGGCGTCTTCCTCGGCGCCAGCCTGATCCTGACCCAGCTCAACCCGGCGACCGCCGTGGAGCGTGCGGCGATGGCGCCGGCCGAGCTGAGCGCTATCCAGTCGGCCGAACTCGATGCGGTCATGGTGCCCTACGTCGGCATGGCCTGCGTGCTGCTACTGATCTGGATGGCCATTGCGATGATGCGCATCCGTCCGAGCCGCGAAAAGGTCGTGGCCCATAGCCGCGATATCAAGCTCGGCGCCACCCTGGGCCGTCTGCTGCGCAACCGTCATTACCGTTTCGGCGTCGTGGCGCAGTTCTTTAACGTCGGCGCCCAGACCTGCGTCTGGACCTTCACCATCCAGTACGTCATGGATGCGCTGTCGGTCAACGAAGCGCGCGCCGGCGACTACCTGCAGTACAGCCTGATCCTGTTCCTCATCGCCCGCTTCGCCATGACCTGGCTGATGGGCTATATCCGTGCGTCCAAGCTGCTGGCGGGCCTGTCGGTCCTGGCCACCGCACTGTGCGGTTACATGATCGCCAGCCCGGATATCTCCGGCGTCTGGGCACTGGTGGCGATCTCCGGCTGCCTGTCGCTGATGTTCCCGACCATCTACGGCATTGCGCTGCAGGGGCTTGGCGAAGACACCAAGTTCGGCGCCGCAGGTCTCGTCATGGCCATCCTCGGCGGCGCCATCATGCCGCTGGTGCAGGGCGCGGTGATCGACGGCTACGGTGCCACCCTGTCCTTCATCGTGCCGGCCGCCTGCTTCCTGGTCGTCGCCCGCTACGGCTACTTCGACCTCAAGGCCGAACGCAAGGCACACAGCGCCGCACGCCCTGCAGTCGTCTGACAGTCCCGGTCGATCCCAGAGGCCACGCCGCCGATGCTTCATCGGCGGTGTGGCCTTTTTGGGTTCATCGCGTTTTAGCGGGAGGCATGTAGCCGACTCATTGATGGGGTGCGCCGCGTCAACCTCGCTGTAAGCGTTGAACAGAGTGCCAATGCGGCTCCGCCCATCCTACTTTCGGCCGCTGGTTTCAGGCTACTTTTCTTGCCGCGGTAGCGGCTCCGCCCGGCCACCGCGACCGTCGACCTTGAGCAGCAGCAAGCCCCCGGCCACCAGCAACAGCACCACCGACAGTATGCCGTAACGGGAACTGCCGGTAAGCACCCCGACCCAGCCCACCAGCACAGGTCCCAGCACCGCCGCGAACTTGCCGAGCATGTTGTAAAAACCGAAGAACTCGCCGGAGCGCTCGGGCGGGATCAGACGGCTGTAGAACGACCGGCTCAGCGCCTGCACGCCGCCCTGCACCAGACCCACCGTGACCGCCAGTACATAGAACTCCTGCACCGACTCCATGAAAAAGGCATAGAAGGTCACGGCAATATAAACGCAGATGGCAATCAGGATCCCCGCCTTGGCGCCGATCCGGCTGCCAAGCCAGCCGTAGGCCAGCGCCGCCGGGAAACCGACGAACTGGGTGATCAGCAGCGCTACGATCAGACTGCCGCTGTCGAAACCCAGCGCCACGCCATAATCCACCGCCATACGGATGATGGTGTCGACCGCGTCGATATAGAGCCAGTAGGCCAGCAGGAACCAGAATACCTGCCGGCGCTGGCGAATATGGCTCAGGGTTTCGCGCAGCTGGTGCAGTCCGCCGCGCACGGCGCCGAGGCTGGATCGCGCCGCCGCCACCGGCGGCTCCTTCACCAGCAGCACCAGCGGCAGCGAAAACAGCAGCCACCAGATCGCCACCAGCACGAAAGACAGTTTTACCGCCTCGGCGGCATCGGCAAGGCCGAAAGTCGCGGGCTCGAGGGTCATCCAGACATTGAGCGCGAACAGCAGACCGCCGCCGAGATAACCAAGACCGTAGCCGAAAGCCGAGACCCGCTCCCGATCCGGGTCGCGGCAGACACCGACGATCAGCGCATCGTAGAACACGATACTGCCGGAAAACCCGACCACGCCGCAGCCAAAGAGCGCCGACGCCAGCAGCCACTGCCCCTCGGCGACCCAGCTTAGCGAGGCCGTCATGAGGATGCCGAGAAAACCGAAAACCATCAGGAACCGCTTGCGCAGACCCGCGCGGTCGGCGATGGCGCCGAGCACCGGTGCCATCACCACCACCACCAGACTGGAGAGGCCGTTCGCCAGCCCCAGGTAAAAGGTGCTCTCGGTGGCAGAGGTGCCCTGGCTCCAGTACTGCTTGAAGAAGATCGGGAAAAAGCCCGCCATCACCGTAGTGGCAAAGGCCGAGTTACCCCAGTCGTACAGGGCCCAGGCCAAGATTCTGCGCTTGTCGGTATCCATGGGCATTGGCGATCTCCGATATCCGTTCCTGAACTGCGGGGTACCCTTGCGCCATTCTGGGCAAATACCGGCCCGGGCGCCAGCCCGATGCGCCAACTACACTGAAGCTATTACTTCCTGAAACGTTAGTACCGTCATCCACCGGACCGGCTTCGAAACTCCGGCAGGAATGCCCGCTTTCGACGACGGCCGAACGCCCCGGCAGCCGGATTCGCCGGCTGGCCCCGGGCCATCAACCGGAGGGGTCTATGATTCAGTCCAATCGCAGGAGCCGGCCCGCCATCGCACTGATGGAACTGCCGCGGCCGGCACACCCGGATACGCTGCATCGAGCCGCGCTGCTGGTCATGCTTGCCACGGCCGTGCTGCTCGGCGGCTGTGGCTTCAACCAGAACTACTCCTCGGCGCAGCACAACGATATATCGCTGAGCGCCGATGCGTTGAGCCGCGACGGCGTGGCCTTTATCAGTCCGTCCACCACCACCGGGCAGGAGGAGGACAAGCAAACCCTGGCGCTGGTATTCGCCAGAACCCTGGTCAGCAAGCGTCCCGATATCAGGGTCGTGTCACTGCCCGAAACGCTGGGCGCCGTCAACCGGGCGGGGCTGGCGCGGGAATACAACCGGATGTTCGAGGATTACGGGCATTCCGGCATACTGAGCCGCGATACGCTGCAGAAAATCGGCAAAGCCGCCAACGCCCGCTACCTGGTGCAGCTCAACCTCGGCGGCTTCAGCCAGGAGTCCCGCGGTCGCTTCAGCATGCTGGGATTCCGGGTCTACCAGACGACCCGCGCCAATATCCGCCTCTACGTGCAGGTGTGGGATACGCTCGACGGCAGCATCGCCTGGGAAGGTGTCGAGGAGCTGAATCTGGCGCAGGAAACCGGCAAGGAAAAGTCCATCACCTTCACCTCGGTGGTGGAAGCAACGGCGGAAAACCTGATCGCACTGCTGCCGCCGCCACGCAGCTCCAAGGTACTGTCCCAGACAGGCCTCCAGTAGGAGACAGGCCGCGCGGCGAACAACGAAGGAGACCGAGGCACGTTTCGCTGCGCTCAAGGTGCCCTACGATAGCAGGTAACCCAACCGGTATCACCTGAGCAAATACCGCTGCGCCCGCTCCAGGGTGCTGAATTCGATGTAATCCTGCTCCGGCACATCGGTTTCCAGAGTTTCGCAGACCGCCGCGATATAACGGACGAAATCGAAGGAGTCGATATCCAGCTCCTCGCGCACATCAAGCGACGGTTCCAGCGCATCGAGGTCGGCTTCGGGAGCGATATTTCCCAGTTCCCGTTTCAGAATGGCGAGGATCTGTTCTGAGTTCTTGGCCGTTTCGTTCACAACGCCTCCGGTGCCTGCAGCAGTTTTTCCAGGGTTTTGAGAAAGATTGCGCCGCGGTGACCATCGCTGACGCGATGGTCGGCCGAGAGCGTCGCCTGCATGACCGGCCGAACCTCGACCCTGCCCTCGACAACCCAGGGGCGTTCCACCACTGTGCCCAGACCCACAATCGCCACCTGCGGCGGGTAGATGACTCCGAAGATACCCTCGACGCCGGTTTCCCCCATATTGCTCAGGGTGATGGTGGGGTCCGACATTTCCGAGCTGCGCAGCATGCCGGTGCGCGCCCGGGTAATGAGGTCGTTGAGGCCCTGCATGACATCATCCAGTGTCCTGCGGTCGACATCGTGCAGCGCCGGGGCGATGAGCCCGCCGCCGCGCAGCGCGATTGCCATGCCAACATGAACGCGTTCGGCCTGCTCGAAGACGCCGCCCCGGTAGAAACCGTTCAGTTCGGGCACCTTGCGCAGCGCCAGCGCCATCGCCTTCAGCGGCAGCACGACCTGCAGCAGGCGGTCGGTGACCCTGCGACCGGCGTTTTCCGCGCTCAGCCACTGCTGCGCGCGGGTCATGTCGATCTGAGTCGAGAGGTAATAGTGCGGTATTTCCTTTTTCGACCGCGCCATGGCCGCGGCGATGCCCCGGCGCATCGATTCGGGGTCGAAACCGCGCTTCGCGCCGCTGCCCGGCGTGGGCAGCGGCTTCGTTTCACCGGCAGTCTCCACGTCGGAAAGCGTGACCGCCGTGCCAGGGCCAGTGCCCGGGATATCCGCCAGTACCAGCCCCAGTTCCGCTGCGCGTTTGCGCGCCGCCGGCGATGCCCGCACAACAGCCGGTGCGGCTGCAGGTGCGGGCTCGCCGGGTTCAGACCTCGCCCCGGTAGCGGGACTGCGGCCCGCACTGGCGCTCGGGCCGCTATCGGCTTTTACCCCGGCGCCGCTGCTGACGGTTGCCCGACCACCGCTGTCGGCTGTTACCTCAGTGCTGCTCTGTTCACTGACAATAGTGGCGAGCACCGAACCCACCGGCAGCGTTTCGCCAACCTGCGCCCGCAACTCGGCCACCGTGCCGTTCTCGAAGATTTCGGTTTCGATGGCGCCCTTGCTGGTTTCGATCACCGCGACCACATCGCCGCTCTTGACCTGATCGCCGGGCTTGACCAGCCATTCGACCAGGGTGCCTTCGTCCATATCGGCACCCAGTGACGGCATGGTGAAATCAGTCATTGCCCTTCACCAGCCTGCCGGCCGCCGCGACGATGTCCGCAACCTGGGGCAAGGCGGCGTCCTCCAGCTGTTTGGCGTAGGGTATCGGCACCTCGGCCGCACAGACCCGCTGCACCGGTACATCGAGCTCGTAGAAGGCCTGTTCGTGGATACGGGCGGTAATCTCGGCGGAAATGCCGCCGCTACGCCAGCCCTCGTCGACGATCACCACGCGCCGGGTCCTGGTCACAGTCGCCATGATGGCTTCATCGTCCAGCGGGCGCAGCGTGCGCAGGTCCAGCACCTCCGCATCGATCCCCTGCTGCTCCAGCAACTCTGCCGCTTCGAGGCACTTCCACAGCGACCCGCCGTAGGTGATCAGGCTCACCTGGGTGCCCGCGCGGCGAATCCGGGCACGGTGAATATCGACGGCGCCGGCGTCTGCCGCCAGCAGACCCTTGCGGTTATAGAGCAGTATATGCTCGAAGATCAGCACCGGGTCCGGGTCGGCCAGCGCGGTGGCCAGCATGCCGCGTACGTCTTCGACGGTGGCCGGGGTCAGCACTTTCAGACCGGGCACATGGGCATAAAGATTTTCCAGACTGTGGGAGTGTTGCGCCGCCAGTTGCAATCCGCCGCCGGTGGCCATGCGGATCACCAGCGGCACGTTGATCTGACCGCCGGACATATGCAGGTAGGTTGCCGCCGTATTGATGATCTGATCCGCTGCCAGAAGGCTGAAGTTCACGGTCATCACCTCGACGATCGGCCTCATGCCGCCGATCGCGGCACCGATTCCGGCGCCGACGAAGGCGGACTCCGACAGCGGCGTATCGCGGATCCGCTCGGGGCCGAACTCCTCGAGAAAGCCCAGACTGACGGCATAGGAGCCGCCATAACGGCCCACGTCCTCGCCCATCAGGAAGACGCGCTCATCGCGGGTCAGCGCTTCGTGAAGTCCCTCGCGGGCCGCTTCGCGGTAGGTCATTTCGCGCATGCCCGCCGGGATAGTTGTGCTCATGGCTGCACCTCGGAATAGACAAAGCGACCGAGCTCACTGACAGGCTCCGGCGTGCCGGATTCGGCAAAGGCGACGGCGTTTTCGATTTCTCTGGCGATGTCCGCCTCCAGCTCTGCCCGTCTTTGCTCGTCCAGCAGGGACGAGGCCTCCAGGCGCGCGCCAAAGGTGCGCAACGGGCCCTGCAACTCGTGCTCGTGCACCTCGTTTTTGCTGCGGTAGCGCTCGGCGTCGAACATCGAGTGCGCCCTGAAACGGTAGGTCTGAAATTCCAGGAAATAGGGGCCATTGCCGGCACGGGCGCTGTCGGCGGCCCGGCGCGCCGCGGCCTCCGTCGCCAGTACATCCATACCGTCGACTTCCTCGGCGACGACCCTGTAGCTGCGCGCCTTTTCCACCAGCTGGATCTGGGACTCCGAACGGTCCAGCGCCGTGCCCATGGCGTAGTAATTGTTCTCGCAGCAGAACACCACGGGCAGCTGCCACAAGGCGGCCAGGTTCATCGACTCGTGAAACTCGCCTTCCGCCATGGCGCCTTCGCCGAAGATGCACCAGGCGACAGCGCCGTTCTGCTGCATTTTGGCGGCCAGGGCGTAGCCCACGGCCACCGGCATGCCGCCGCCGACGATGGCGTTGCCGCCAATAAAGCCGGTGGCCTTGTCGAACAGATGCATCGAGCCGCCCCGGCCGCGGCTGCAGCCTTCCTGCTTGCCGTACATCTCCGCCATGACGGCGTTCATGGAGATACCGCGCAAGAGCGCGTGCCCGTGCTCGCGGTAGGTGGCGACCACGGCATCCCGGGGCGCGACGGACTGCATGACGCCGGTACCCACGGCCTCCTCGCCGATGTACAGGTGCAGAAAGCCGCGGATCTTGCCGCTGCTGTACATTTGCGCGCACTTTTCTTCGAAACGGCGAATGCGCAGCATCTGGCGAAACAGCTCCAGCGCATGGGCACCGTCGATGTCATCGGGCAGGGGAACGGCCATTTCATTCATTGCCTGGCTCTCCGTAGGATGGTGGCGGCTCAGTTTTCCAGTGTCGAGGTATCGCGCAGCGTCTCGCCGGTCTCCCGCGCTTTCAAGAGGCGACGCATGATCTTGCCGCTGCGTGTCTTCGGCAGCTTCGCTTCGAAGGCGATCTCCTTCGGCGCCACCGCAGCCCCCAGGCGCTTGCGCGCATGCCCCAGCAGTTCGCGCCTGAGCGCCTCGCTGGCTTCGTAGCCCGGATTGAGGCTGACGAAAGCCTTGACCATCTGCCCCAGCGTCGGCTCCGGCACACCGATCACCCCGGCTTCGGCCACCGCAGGATGTTCGATCAAGGCGCTTTCGACCTCGAAGGGGCCGATCAGATGCCCCGCCGACTTGATCACGTCATCGGCGCGGCCGACGAACCAAAAGTAACCATCGGCATCGCGTTTTGCCAGGTCCTCGGTCAGATACCAGCCGTCGACGAAACAGCGGTTATAACGCTCTTCATTATGCAGGTAACCGCGAAACATGGAGGGCCAGCCCGGCCTGAGCGCGAGTTCGCCCTCCGCGTCCGGTTCGGTGATCGGCTCGACGCCCCCGCCTTCCAGACGTCGAACGATGGTGGCGGTGACGCCCGGCAACGGACGCCCCATGGAGCCTGGCCGGATATCCAGCGCCGGCAGATTGGCGATCATGATGCCGCCGGTTTCGGTCTGCCACCAGTTGTCGTGGATCGGCAACCCCAGCGCGCCCTGCCCCCAGACCACCGCCTCGGGATTGAGCGGTTCGCCGACGCTGGCGACGAAGCGCAGACGGGGATACCGGTACTGCTGCGCCAGCTCGGTGCCGAGCTTCATCAGCATGCGGATTGCGGTGGGGGCGGTATACCACACCGTGACCTTCTGCTCCTGCAGGATGCCGTACCAGCGCGGCCCGTCGAAGTCCGGCTCATCCACCAGCATGGTCACGCCATGCAAAAGCGGCGCGATGATGCCGTAGGAGGTACCGGTGACCCAGCCGGGATCGGCCGTACACCAGAAGATATCGTCCTCGTGCAGGTCCAGCGCGTACTTGCCGGTCATGTAATGCATCATCACCGCCTGATGCACATGGACCGCGCCCTTGGGTTTGCCGGTGGTGCCGCTGGTAAAATGCAGCAGCGCCATATCCTCGGGGTCGGTGGGCCCGATGACGTATTCCTCGCCGGCCTCGCTCAGCAAAGTCCCCAGGTCCAGGGTGCCGGGCAGATCGATACTGTCGCCCGCCTCGTCCACCAGCAGAACGAACTCGAGACCGGGCATCGACTCCCGGTACGGCGCGATCTTTTTCTCGTAGAGCCGGCGCGTGGTCACCAGCACCCGACCCTCACCTGCGTTGACACGCTCGGCGACGGGTTCCGGACCGAAGGCCGAAAACAGCGGGCAGAAAACCGCACGGTGTTTCAGCGTGCCCAGCGCCGCGATATAGAGCTCGGGAATCCGGGTGCAGAGCACGAACACCCGATCGCCCTGAACGACCCCAAGGCTTTGCAGCAGGTTGGCGAAACGATTGGTCTGGCGCCGCAGCGCCTCGAAACTGAACTCCCGGCACTCGCCCGACTTGCCCAGCCAGCGCAGCGCAACCTTGTCGCCACGCCCCTTTCCGACATGGCGGTCCACCGCTTCGTGGGCAATATTGATCCCCGCACCGCCGGGGAGTCCGTCGAGTTCCGCGCGGATGCTCTGCCAGGAAAAATCCGCGCAGGCCGCCTCGTAGTCGATCAGGTTGGGTGCGGTGCTGCCGGCAGAGAGAGACTTATGGATAACCGGATAGGAAACGGCCGAGCCGTCTGCGCCGGGCGGTATGGCAGCCATTGCGGGCGCCTCCGTATTGACCTTATTGTCTTTGTGGTTTTCAGCATAGACGTGCAACGGCCGGTGTCAAAACGGACAGCGGGGGCAGCAGCGGCCCCTGATACCAATGGCAGGCGCCCTGAACGAAGCGAGCTGCGCCGTTCCGACGATAAACGCGTGGCACTTCGGTATGAAAGAGAAACGTATTTGCCACTGATCAGAGGACGGCGTAAGTCGTTGTTGTAAAGGTAGGGTTCTACCGGTTTCAATAGCAACGGTAATCGATCATCCGTTATCCTCCAGTGCCTGCGCCAGTCGCACCAGTTCCGCCACCGAGTGCACCTGCAATTTTTCCATCAGGTTCGCGCGATGCAATTCCACGGTGCGGGTACTGAGGTGGAGGTCGCTGGCGATAACCTTGTTCATCTTGCCCGACACCACTTCCGCCATGACCTGCTTTTCCCGCGGCGTCAGGCTGTCGTAGAGTCGATGCAACTGCGCCAGGGCTTCGGCTTCCGTGCGCCGCTCCTGGTCTCGCCGGATCGCGCTCTGTACCTTGTCGAGCAGAAGCTGGTCACGGAAGGGCTTTTCCAGCAGATCCATCGCCCCATCCTGTATCGCCCTGACCGCAGTCGGCACGTCGGCGTGGCCGGAAATGAATATCAGCGGAATGGTCGCCCCCATGGCGTTGAGCTTTTCCTGCAGTTCCAGGCCGCTCATCCCCGGCATGCGAATATCCGCCACTATGCAGCCGGGCCACGCCAGTTGGTAGTGGTTAAGGAACTCGAGTGCGTTGCCGTAGGTCTCGACCTGCAGCCCGACAGAGCGAATCAGCATTGACATTGCTTCGCGCACATCCGGCTCGTCATCGATCACGAACACCCGCGCCTGATCCTGCGTCACGACCAGCCTCCTCGCTATTCGGTTAATGGCAGCGTCAGCTGAAAGCAGGCGCCGCCCTCGGGATGGTTGAATCCGCTGACACGTCCGCCATGGGCCTCGATGATCGATTTACAGATGGAGAGGCCGATCCCAATGCCCGCGGATTTACTGGTGACGAACGGTTCGAACATCCGGCTTTGCAGTTGCGGATCGATACCGGGCCCCTGATCCAGCACGCTGACCTTAAGTTCTCCCGGCGCACTGCGCTGCGCCATGATGCTGATCTGGCCTGCCCGACCGGCGGCTTTCATGGCGTCCCGGGCATTGCGGAGGAAGTTCAGAATAACCTGTTCGATCTGGGTGGCATTGATGCGAACCCGCGGCAGAGGCTGTTCGCTCTGCAGCTGAATCTCGATGTCGTCGTCACGCAGCTCCACGCGGGCCAGCGTTATCGAATCCTGCAGCAAGGCCTGGATATCGGTCGCCGTCAGCTCCGGCTCTCCCTTGCGCAGGAAATTACGCATCTGCTGAATGATATTGCCGGCCAGTTCCGCGTTGGCGGCAACGCGTTCCATCGCATGACGAATCTCGCTGCTTTCGTGCGTGCTGTTACCGAGCAGACGGAGACTCGCCTGCGCGTAGGTGAGAATGGCGCAGAGCGGCTGGTTGATTTCATGTGCAAAGGCGGACGCCATCTCGCCCATCGAACTGACTCGCGAGAGGTGGGCCAGCTCCTGCAGTGTTCGGTGGGCCTTTTCCTCCGCCTCACGGCGCTGCGTCACGTCACGCCCCACGGCCACTACCGTCTGCAAGACACCTTGCATCACCGTTGCTTTCAGCGACCAGGAAAGCCAGCGAGCACCCCGCGCGGTCTGAACCCGGTGCTCGAACTCGGCCCAGTGCGGTGGCGAATCGAGTGATTTCCAGCAGGCACGGACAGGTCTCTGACCGGCGCGCTCGATCAGGTCATGGAAGGAATCCGTCAGCAGAGACGCCTCGTCTCGCTGAAAAAACTCGCACAGCGAGGGACTGACGAACTGGAACCGGCCGTCCCGGTCCAGCTGTGCAACCAGTTCCTGCTGGTTCTCCACCAGCAGACGATATTTCCGTTCCTGCTGCTGGAGGTTGCGCAGCGCCTGCATCCGTTGCAGCTCGGCGCTGGCACGATCGCAGAAAACGTCGAATACCGCCTTGTGATAGAAACTGGCCGGCATTTACTGCGAGTCGAAGAATGCCATATGACCAATCACCTGGCGATGGTCGGCATCGAAGATCGGCAGCCCCAGGTAACTCTCGACGCCTACGTCCTCGGGATAGCGCTCCGACATCCGGTTGGCGTAAAAACAGACACGGCCTTCCTTGATCACCTTGTCGCAGGGCGTATTCACCAGGTCGTATTCGATATCGCCGCTAAAGGCGCGTTCGGTCCAGTAGGCCAGGGTGCGTACCCGGGTGGTTGGAAAATCCAGGCACTCGGTGATCAGCGCGCCGTTCACGTTGAGTACTTCGGCGACCGAACGCGCGAGTATGCGGAAGAATTCGCTCCCGGTGCTTCTGGCGGTGGTGCGGACGACCAGTTGCAACAGCCTTTCCGCTTCGCTGCTCGCGACCATCGGTTGCAGGCAGGCGCAGAGCTGGATTTGTCCGTCGACCTGAATTCGGCCGAAGCGGATATCGACCGGAATCTGTCCCCCTTCCCTCGCCACGAGCCGGCCTTGCAGCCGGGCGCTGCCTTCGACCGTCGTTTGTCGCCAGACCGTGGCGATGCATTCGGGCGTCAATTCGGGTATCAGCCCGGTCAGGCGCATCAGGCTGAACGTCGTCGTGTCATAGCCGAGCGTTAGCGGCAGTTCCGGACTGAAGTAGATCAGCTTTGCCCTGTCGTCGAAGTGAAGAACGGCTTTGCTGAAGGCAGGCACAGCGTCCGACATGATGACGTTTCCCCGTTTGCTCGAGCTGTCATCAGCTCCCGATGCCGGGCCCCGGTCCGCTGACGCGGATGCGGCGGTTAAGGCTTTGGCGCCTGTGGGTCCGGTCGCTTTCAGTATAAGTCACTCAATCGCCCCCAAGCGCATAGGCGACGGCCTGATCCCGGGTATAGAAACGCCCGTCGAGCACGAAGCCGGAAATCACGGTCGCGCGAATACGCAGCGCCTGCCCCTCGCCGCTGACCACCAGTTCCGCAGGCAACCCCTCCAGCAGATGCAGGGGGGCGGGGACTCCGCTGGCAAAACGGGATAAATAGGTGCGACCACTCAATGTATCCAGGAAAGCCGGACGAAATCCGCATGAGCGGTTATTCTGGCTGATGCCGTCGGTGCCTTCGAAGCGGATATTTTCCTGTCGCAGCGCGGCACGGCTGAGACCTGTGGTGACGGACTCTTGATACGTGACTCGCATGATGGACCTCCTCAAGCATCCCGATACAGACGTTGCGCGGTTCAGGGACTAAACGAACTCGCTCACCTATAAAGTACCCCTCCCGGGTCTCGCGAATAATCCGGTAATCTACCTGCCGTACTACGGTTTTCCGCAGGTATAACTGGTGTCATTGCGAATGTTGGCGCCTGTCCGATTTCTTCAGACTGTGTTCCATGGCGACGAGGCCCTAGGAGCCTGTCGGACTTAACACTGATCTACTGCGGAAAAGCCGATTCTGGCCATTTTTATAAGCTCTTCTTTGTTAAATAGAACCACTATTTGTCGCAAAAGAGCTCAAAAACTGACTCAGAACGAACTTCCCCTCGCTACGACCGGCTAAGCCCGACAGGCTCCTACGCCTTCGCCATATACCAAACCGTTAGCTGAGGAAATTGAACATGAAAGTCTCCACCCAACTGATTACCGCTGCCGTACTCGCCCTTTCCACCGCGGGTCTGGTCACTGTTAACACCGCCCAGGCCGACGATCCCGAATTCGAGAAATGCTACGGGGTCGCCGCCAAGGGCAAGAATGACTGCCAGACCGCCACCAGCTCCTGCGCCGGGACGACCAAGCAGGATCGCCAGACCGACGCCTTTATCGCCGTTCCCAAAGGCACCTGCAGCAAGATCGCCGGCGGGTCGCTGACCGCCAAGTGACCTCTGGACGGACCGAAGGCAGGTCCGTCTATCCCTCGTTTTTCGGATTAATTGCAAACCATGGGTGGTGGTCCGGACCGGCTCCGGTCACCACGCACGGAGGTTGCCCGCATGAACCCCATACACTCCGACACCGCCGTGCCCGTCGTGGCCGGCCCGTCATTGCTCAGCCGAATCGCAGGCGGTATCCGCTGGAGCAGCCACGGACTCGATCGGCTCAGTCCCGCTGTGAGCTTGCTGTTCCGACTCTGGATTGCGGCCATTTTCTGGCAGGCCGGTCTCACCAAGATCGCCAGCTGGGATGCCACCCTCTATCTGTTC
The DNA here is from genome assembly GCF_014645375.1 of Marinobacterium nitratireducens. Classification (GTDB taxonomy): domain Bacteria; phylum Pseudomonadota; class Gammaproteobacteria; order Pseudomonadales; family Balneatricaceae; genus Marinobacterium_A; species Marinobacterium_A nitratireducens. The sequence continues at coordinate 187,742 of NZ_BMLT01000009.1, read as the reverse complement.
AACTACGAATACAGCGTCCCCTTGCTGCCACCGGAACTGGCGGCCTATCTCGGTACCGGCGTGGAACTGCTGATGCCGGCATTGCTGGCCCTGGGCCTGGCTACCCGCTTCAGCGCCCTGGCGCTGTTCCTGTTCAATATCGTGGCCGTGATCTCCTATCCCGAGCTGAACGAGATCGGTCTCAAGGATCATCAGTACTGGGGATTGATGCTGCTGGTGCCGTTGTTCTACGGACCGGGGGCGCTGTCTCTGGATGCGCTGATCGCACTTTACCTGGCGCCGAAGCGACGGAAGGCACGTCACTGATGTCGCTCCACTGAGCACGCTGGGGCGATGCTGTTCCGGATCGCCCCAACCGCTCCGATATCTTCAGGAGATTGCCGATGAACCCTCTGATACCTGTCAAGCCTGCGCCAGCCGACAACGGCGCTATTCCGGTCGATGCCGGGATAGGTCTGCGCAGTCCCCATATCGAGGCTCTGCTGCAGACGCGTCCCGCCATTGGCTGGCTTGAAGTCCACTCCGAGAATTTCTTCGGCAACGGTGGGGTTCCGCTCCACTATCTGATGCAGGCCCGGGAGCACTATCCGGTGAGCCTGCACGGCGTGGGCCTGTCACTGGGTTCTACCGACCCGATCAGCCAGCCGCATCTTCGCCTGTTGCGGCAGCTGATCGACCGGGTACAACCGGGACTGGTATCGGAGCACCTTAGCTGGGGTGCAGTGTCGGGCATCCACTTCAACGACCTGCTGCCGCTGCCCTACACCGAAGAAGCACTGGACCATTTCTGCCGGCGGGTCGATCAGGCCCAGGAAATCCTGGGGTGGCGCCTGCTGATCGAGAATCCGTCCAGCTACCTGAGCTATCGTCATTCGACCATCCCGGAATGGGAGTTTCTGGCTGCAGTCGCCGAACGGACCGGCGCCGGCATTCTGCTGGACATCAACAATATCTTCGTGTCCGCCTTCAATCAGGGTTTCGATGCCGAAACCTATCTGAAATCCATCCCTGCCAGCCGTGTCGGCGAGATCCACCTGGCCGGCCACAGCCGAAAACAGTTCGACGACGGTGAGCTGCTGATCGACGACCACGCCTCGCCGGTCTGTGATCAGGTCTGGTCCCTGTACCGCCGTACCCTGACGTGGCTTGGGCCCAAACCGACCCTGATCGAATGGGATGCCGAGCTGCCGCCCCTGCCGGATCTTGTCGACCAGGCGCGACTTGCCCGTAACTGCCTGAACCGCGCCTCGACAGGGCGCCGGGAGACCTGCCGATGAGCGCTCTTAACCGACTGCAACGAGCCTTTGCCGAAGACCTTTGGGGCAGCGACCTCAAGCACCTGCAGGGGCTGATTCCCGATGGACGCCTGCCCGCAGTCCGGCTGCTGCAGGTGTACCGCAACAACTTCAGGATTTCCCTGACCGAGGCGCTGGAAGCCGTTTACCCGGTCATGCAACGCCTGGTGGGCGAGGACTTTTTCCGCTACCTGATCGACCGGTACCTGCGCAACCATCCCCCCACCTGCGGCGACCTGACACAGTTCGGTGACCGGATGGCGGCCTTCGTTGCCGGCTTCCAGCCAGCGGCAGGCCTGCCCTACCTCGCCGACATCGCTCGTCTGGAGTGGGCCTGCCATGAGGTGTTCCATGCCCCCGACGATGCCACCGTAGATCTCGACGCGCTGAGTCAGATGCCCGCGGAGGATCTGGCCGGCCTGCGATTCCATCTGGGAGCGGCCTGCCGCCTGCTGATGTCCGATTTTCCCGTCTACCGCATCTGGCAGAGCAACCAGGCCGGGGGCGACGAACCGACGACCATCGACCTGGACCGCGGTGGCGAGACGGTACTGGTACTGCGCCCGCAATGGACAGTTCAGCTGTGGGCCTTGCAAGCCCCGGCCGGGCGCTTGCTGGCTTCGCTATGCCGGGGTGAGCCCCTCGGCGAGGCCGTCGACCAGGCGCTGATGCTCGACGGGACATTCGACCTGCAGTCTCTGCTGTCCCGCTATCTGGCCGGAGGCGTGCTGATCCCACAGTTCGACTCGATCCCGTCCTCGATACCTCGCCATTTGCACCCGGCAGTACCGGAAGGAGCCGGATCATGATGTCCCAAGAAACCTTTGATCTTGTGCATACCGTTCTTTCCACCCTGGAGATTTCGCCATGTTGTTTCTGAGCGCCCTTCTGCTGGTTGCGGTTCTGGGGTATCTGACGCAGATTACCGGCCTGTGCCTGGTTCGCGGTGTCAGGGAATGGTCCCAGGGCCGCCCCGAAGTGCTGATATCGATTCTCTGTTGCGGCGTGCTGGCCTGGGTGGTCGCGTCTATTGCGCCCTACGTCGGCGCCACGATTCCCTTCCTGGTGTTCGAACCCGGTCCCGGGTTTGCGATCGGCGGCTTGATGTTCGGGCTGGGAACCGCCTTCAATCAGGGTTGCAGCATCTCGACCCTCAGCCGGCTGGCCAGCGGAGAACTGAGGATGCTGTCGACTCCACTGGGCTGGATTGTCGGCTGGTTCTCCCTGACCTGGTGGCAACCGGAACTGGACGTGAGGGCGCTGCCCGGACCCGACAGCCTGCACTTAGCGATCCTGTTCATAGCGTCCTGCGGGCTCGCCATCAGGGCACTGCGGGGTGACCGGTCGCGACAAAAACTCTGGTTTGGCATGATGGGGATCGGTCTGCTGTCCGGTTTGCTCTTCCTCTACGAGCCGGCCTGGCCGCCCGGCAGCCTGATGCAGGAACAGATAGCGGCAGTTCTGGACAGCGACGGCCATCCGCCGCCCGCACTGCCCCGCTATGCGCTGGTGCTCGCCCTGCTTGTTGGCATGTCCCTCGGCGCCCGCCGGCTGAACAAGCTGCAACTGCGCTCGACCACCGCCGGCCCGCTGCTACTGCACCTGCTGGCAGGTACCCTGATGGGCGTCGGCGCAGCGCTGGCCATGGGCGGCAACGACTCCCAGCTGCTGCTCGCACTGCCCGCATTCTCACCGGCGGGCTTTCTGACCGTCGGCTGCATTCTGGCCGGGATTAGGCTCGGCCTGTTCATTCTCTCAAGCAGGGTTGTTTCCGGGCGGTACCATCCATGATGTGACCCAGCTCGTCGGTGCCGGATACAGCGTATCGACCGGGGTAAGTGACCTGAGCACCTTCGTCAAGTTACTGGGTGTCGCCATGCTGGTACCAATCGTTCTGGTGATCGGCGTTGTCATACGCCGCTCCAACCGTGGTGTTGGTAAGGGAACCTGCGAATAAGCCCCAATGAGTCTCTGGCTTTCAGCGCGAGCCGGAATCGAGGCGCAGCTTTGAAGGCATGCTGGTGGCCTGTCGAGAAGCTGCAACAATGAGTCCGGTTCCATGACAGAATCTGTAGCAGCCACTTCAGACTTGCAGTATCTCAGGAATGAAAAGGCTGAGGGTTATCTGTGGTAAAGGAGCTGATACCGAACCAGCGCTTCAGCGACTTTATATAGACAGGATGGGCAACCACTTTCACCGATCCATTGTCGATCGCATCATAGATGTCGATTTCGCCATACCAGACCCGGGTCAGCGCTTTGGTCGATGCCGTAATGTACACATCGACATCGAAGCCCAGATCCAACGGGCACTCTGTCGCGACGTTGTCGCGCACGTAAATGTGATACTTGGCTTCAGGCGTGACATCGGTGAGGTGCAGCTGGATCACCGTATCGCCGGCTGGCAGCTCATCGGCGTTGATACCGCCGGTGATATCTCTGATCAGACTGGGTGCGGCATTGGGTTGATCCGTCATACCCTCGCTGGCATGGCACATCCCCCAGCGCCCAAGCTCATTGAGCACCGGCGCAAGTGCCTTACCCGCAGGCGTGAGATGGTACTCGTGGCGGCCTGCAGTGGCGCCGGGCTTACGAAAAATTATTCCCTTTTCTTCGAGGAAGCGCAGACGATTTCGTAACAGCGATGGCGAGATATTGGGAATATACTTCTGAATCTCGGAATAACGGGTAGAACCAAAAAACAGCTCTCTGATTATTTGCAAAGTCCATTTTTCACATAGAACGGACGTTGCCATGGAAATTGGACAGGCTTCACCATAATCAAGCATATCGCTGACGCCTTTCTTGTTTCTAACTCCTTATTACCCGCTCCTGGCCAGGTGCTGAAAGGCCTTTTCTACACCCTTGCCCAGCAGGATAAGTTTTGTACAAAGGCGCCCCGTTTGCCAGTGCTCAGGCCTGGCTCCGCCAGTACGATCGCCCAGAAAACCGCCATCTATCAGGGCCGCACACCCACTGCCATCCACGCCGGAAAAGCATTCGCCGCGGGGCGCGGCTACAGGTCTTGCGCGGCCCGGCTTTTGTAGGAGCTCGCTCCGCGAGCGATTACCCACGATACCGAACAGCTTCGCCCACGGAGTGGGCTCCTACAGGTCTTGCGGGGCCCGGCTTTTAGGGGGAGTTGGCTCCGCGAGCGAACGTCTTCTGTACCGCAGCTGGCATGGTCGTCGCTGGCCGCGGCCCACAATAAGCGGTATGGCACCGCCCGTCGCAGGAGCGCCCAGGATTCAGGCGCGGTCGATGCGCGCCTCGCTGTTCGGGTCGAAGAACACGGCCTTGCTCATATCGAACATCAGCGGCACCGTTTCGCCGACCGGGGTGCTGTAGCCCGGGTTGATGCGGCAGTTGAGCTCGACACCGTTGATCTCGGTCACCAGCATGGTGTCGGCGCCGGTAGGTTCGGTCACCAGCACCTTCATCGGCACCTGACGTACCAGCGGGTCCTCGGCCTTGTGCGGCACCGGATCGGTGATCATCTCCGGCCGTATGCCGAGCACCACCTCCTGGCCGGCATGACCCGAAAGCCGCTCCGGATTGGGCACCGGCAGCCAGGCCGGGTTGCCGTTGCCGTCCGTGATTTCGACGCCGAGCCCCGCGTCGCCCGCCACCAGCCGGCACGGCACGAAGTTCATCGCCGGCGAACCCATGAAGCCGGCGACGAACTGGTTGGCCGGATCGTCGTAGATCTCCTGCGGGCTGCCGAGCTGCAGCAGCTCGCCGGCGCGCATCACCGCGATGCGGTCGGCCAGGGTCATCGCCTCGATCTGGTCGTGGGTGACGTAAACGATGGTGGTGCCCAGGCGCTGGTGCAGCTTCTTGATCTCGGTGCGCATCTCGACGCGCAGCTTGGCGTCGAGGTTCGACAGGGGTTCGTCGAACAGGTAGAGCTTGGGCCGGCGCGCCAGCGCCCGGCCCATGGCGACGCGCTGGCGCTGGCCGCCGGAGAGCTGGCCCGGCTTGCGGTCGAGCAGGTGCTCGATCTGCAGCAGCGAGGCGACGCGCTGCACTTCGGCCTCGCGCTCCGGTTTCGGCACCTTGCGGATCTCGAGACCGAAGGCGATGTTCTCGCGCACCGACATGTTGGGGTACAGCGCGTAGGACTGGAACACCATGGCGATGTCGCGATCCTTGGGCGCGGCCTGGGTCACGTCGGTGTCGCCGATCAGGATACGGCCGCCAGTGACGTCTTCGAGCCCTGCGATGCTGTTCATCAGCGTCGACTTGCCGCAGCCGGACGGGCCGACCAGGATCAGGAACTCGCCCTTCTCGATGGCGATATTGATGCCTTTGAGCACCTCGGTCTGGCCGTAGGTCTTGATGACGTTGTCGATAGTCAGGTTAGCCATTTTCGTGAACCTCTTATTATTCTTCAGCCTTTGACGGCGCCGGCAGTAAGCCCGCGCACAAAGTATTTGCCCGCCAGCACGTAGACCACCAGGGTCGGCAGCGCCGCCATCAGCGCCGCGGCCATGTCGACGTTGTATTCCTTGCCGCCGAAGCTGGTGTTGACCAGGTTGTTCAGCGCCACCGTCACCGGCTGGGTATCGCCGCCGGAGAACACCACGCCGAACAGGAAGTCGTTCCAGATCTGGGTGAACTGCCAGATCACGCAGACCACGATGATCGGCGTCGACAGCGGCAGCACGATGCGGCGGAAGATAAAGAAGAACCCCGCGCCGTCGAGCCGCGCCGCCGCGATCAGCTCCTTCGGCAGGCCAACGTAGAAGTTGCGGAAGAACAGCGTGGTGAAGGCGATGCCGTAGGTGATGTGCACCGCGACCAGCCCGGTGGTGGTGTTGGCGAGGCCAAAGGTCGCCAGCATCCGCGCCATCGGCAGCAGGATCACCTGGAACGGAATGAAGCAGCCCACCAGCATGGCGCCGAACAGCAGCTCGCTGCCGCGAAAACGCCACATCGACAGCACGTAGCCATTGAGGGCGCCGATCAGCGTCGAGATCGCCACCGCCGGGATCACGATCTTGAAGGAGTTGCCGAAAAAGGGCGCGATGCCTTCGCAGGTGCTGCCGGTGCAGGCCCCGCTCCAGGCCTTGGACCAGGCGTCGAAGTTGAGGCTGCCGGGCAGCGAGAACAGGGTGCCGCTGCGGATTTCCTCGATGTCCTTGAGTGAGGTCAGCAGCATCACCCAGAGCGGCATCAGGTACACCAGCGCCGCGACCCCGAGAATGGCATAGAGACCGTAGCGCAGCAGCTGCTGGCCGAATGTCTGTTGCGACTTAACCATGTTTCTTACCCCGCAGCTCCGAGTAAAGGTAGGGAACCAGGATCGCCAGCACCCCACCGAGCATGACGATGGCGCTCGCCGCGCCGAGGCCCATCTGGCCGCGGGTGAAGGCATGCTGGTACATGAAGGTCGCCGGCAGATCCGAGGCGTAGCCGGGGCCGCCGCCGGTCAGCGCCATCACCAGGTCGAAGCTCTTGATGGCGATATGGGACAGAATCACGAAGGCGCTGAAGAACACCGGCTTCAGGCTCGGCAACACGATGCGGCGGTAGATCTTCGGCATCGAGGCGCCGTCCAGCTGGGCCGCCTTGACCATGTCCGGGTCGATGCCCCGCAGCCCGGCGAGGAACATCGCCATGACGAAACCGGACGACTGCCAGACCGCGGCGATCACCAGGCAGTAAACGACCATGTCGGGGTTCACCAGCCAGTCGAAGCTGAAGCTCTCGAAGCCCCAGTCGTGCAGCGTTTTCTCGAGTCCGAGGCCGGGGTTCAGCAGCCACTTCCAGGCGGTACCGGTAACGATGAAGGAGATCGCCATCGGGTAGAGGTAGATGGTGCGCAGCGCGCCCTCGGCGCGGATCTTCTGGTCCAGCAGAATCGCCAGCAGCACGCCGATGACCAGGCAGACCAGGATGAAGAGCACGCCGAAGATGATCAGGTTTTCGACCGCGACGCCCCAGCGCTCGTTCTCGAACAGCTTGGCGTACTGGCCGGTGCCGGTGAACTTCCACACCGGCAGGATGCGGGAATTGGTCAGCGACAGCAGCGCCGTCCAGATCATGTAGCCGTAAACGGCGACCAGGGTGATGACGACGGTCGGTGCCAGCACGATCTTCGGCAGCCAGTCGGCGAAGCGGTCCGACAGGCGGCGCGCAGCCGGCCGCGCCGCCGCGACGCTGGGCAACGAAGCAGATGGGTTGTTCATAGCGGGATACCCCAGGTGTGGGTTGCGGGCAGGCGGCGCCTGCCCGGCGCCAGTTACAGGCTTGCGTTGACCGCGCGGGCCAGCTTGTCGGCTGCCTCTTCGGCGCTCATGTCAGTGGAGTTGAAGAAGTTGGTAACGACGTCGTAGATGGCGCCCTGCACGCGGGAGACGGTCGCCATGCCGTGGGCCATGCTCGGCACCAGGCTGCCTTTCTCGGCGCTGGCGGTAAAGGCGTCCATGGAGGCGTGCGCGCAGCTGTCGAACGGCGTCCGGTCCATGCCCTGGCGGGCCGGGATGGAGCCCTTGTTGAGGTTGAAGGCTTCCTGGAACTTCGGTTCCATCGCCAGACGCGCCAGATCCTGCTGCGCTTCGACGCGGCTGTCGTCGCTCTGCTGGAACATCGCCAGGCTGTCGATATTGAAGGTGAACATATCGGCGGTACCCGGTGCCGGCGCGCAGACGTAATCGCTGCCCGCAACCTTGCCGGCGGCGGTGAATTCGCCCTTGGCCCAGTCGCCCATCACCTGCATCGCGGCCTCGCCGTTGATCACCATAGAGGTGGCGACGTTCCAGTCGCGACCGCTGGCATCGTCGTCGATCAGCTCACGCATCTGCTTGAAGGTCTTGAGCACCTTGACCATGGTCTCGCCCTTGAGCGTGGCCTCGTCGTGGTCGACGAACGCCTTGCGGTAGAACTCGGGCCCTTCGGCCAGCGCCACCGCCTCGTACAGGGTCGCGTCCTGCCAGGCCTGGCCGCCGTGGGCCAACGGCACGAAGCCGGCCTCCCTGAGCTTGGACCCGACCTCGATCATCTGCTCCCAGGTGGTCGGGATCTCGACACCGGCCTTCTCGAACGCGGCCGGATTGGCCCAGAGCCAGTTGACGCGGTGCACGTTGATCGGCACCGCCACGTAGTGGCCGTCGTACTTCATGACATTGCTGACCACCTCCGGCAGCAGCGAATCCCATTGCCCCGCCCCGGCCACCTCGTCAAGCGGCGCCAGGAAACCGAGCTCGCCCCACTCCTGTATATCGGGTCCCTTGATCTGGGCGGCGGATGGCGGATTGCCGGAAATGGCACGGGATTTGAGCACCGTCATCGCGGACTCGCCGCCCCCGCCGGCCACGGCGAAGTCCTTCCAGGTATGCCCGGCGGCTTCCATTTCCTGTTTCAGCACGTTGATTGCGGCAGCTTCGCCACCGGAGGTCCACCAGTGCAGCACTTCGACTTCACCGGCTGTAGCGGAGGCGCAGGCCACGGACAGGGCCAGGCCCGAGAGGCAGGTCTTGAAGGTGTTCATCTTGATGCGTTTCCTTTTATTGTTATGCGCGTGCCGACTTCACGGCCGTCGTCAGTACGCAATCTAGCAAGCCCGCTGTTCCGATTGGGTAAAGTTACGCAAGGAAAAGTAACAAAGTGTAACTGTGCGGGAAGGGTGAGTGGGTAAAGCGTGAGGCGAGAATCGCCCACCCTCGATACAGTCGCATACAGAGTTGAACCGTCCCGGCTATTCGGCCAAGCCCTCCAGCGCCTTTGCCTCCAGCAGATCGATGAGCATGCGTTCAACATGGCTTCCGCCCACGCCGATACGCTGTGCGGGGGTAATCCTGCCCAGGACATGCGCAGCCTGCCGGTAATCCGACCGGGCCAGATGGCCGATAGCCGCGACCAGTTGCAGCGCCAGATCGCGGTCGTCGCTCGCGTCCCTCTCGCGAATAAGCGATTCAGAGCGGTCCAGCTCCGCCAGGTCCCCCGTCGCCGCATGGATACCCCCGACGTGCAGCGCGATAAAGGGGTGCGCCAGCATGCCCGAGAACCGGGCCACCAGGTCTGTCACCGCCGATGTCCTGGGGGCGGTATCGCCGGTTCTGAGATAGTCACGCAGCAGAAAACCGCCACAGTCCGCCAGCGTCAGAACGGGACCGCAGGTCGTGGTCTCTGGCGCGCTGTAACGCCGATACCGCTCCCAGGCTTCGTCCCGCCGACCCAACTGCCACTCCGCCAGCGCGAGGTGCCACTGCAGATGCCCATAAAGGCTGCCTCCCCGGGCCGAGGCCTGATTCGACTCAAGCCAGTTGTCGATCAGCGAGGCCGATTCCTCCGGCACGCCAAGATCGTGCAGAACATGGGCGTAACCGTGGATCGTGTAGAGGGCCTGAGGGCGCAGCTCGAGCGCCCTTTCCTGAATCGTTCTGCCGCGCGCCGGGTCGCCCGCCTCGCTCACCGCAAACCCGAGCCTCGCCAGGAAGGCCCAGTCATCCGCGAGTGTCGCTTCTGAGGCTTTGAGAATATCCAGCACCCGGGTGAGTTTCAGCGGGCCGCCATAGAAAATCAGGTAGCCGCACAGCTGGGATATAACGAGCAGGTCACCCGGGTTGCGGGCGACATACGCCTGCGTACACTGCAAACTCCCACAAGGGTCTTCCAGCAGGCCGATCAGCACATCGATATGCGCCTGCTCCCGGGACGAGGCCTGCACGGCCAACGTCCGGGCCTTTGACCTGTAGTCGTCTGACGCCGGATCGTTCGCGTCCTTCGCCAGCATAAAGCGCGCCGCCATCGCCATCGCGAATTCGGGATCCTGCTCCAGCGCATCGTCGAGACGCTCTTTTGCGCCGGTCTCCGAACCCAGCACGAGATCCAGAGCATCGAGGTAAGACTGCGCCGCCTTTGGTGACGTCGTTGTCAGCACCTTGCCGGTACGCGGGTCAATCATGCTTCGCCCTCTTTACCAGGGCCAGCCAAGCCCGCCGCGTTCCCGCACGCGGTCAGGCTAGAATTGGCGCTGAAGCCGGACCGATCGGGTTGTTATTGCGGCGTAGGACGCCCCGCCGTTGCAATCTGACCACGCACCTCGCCACTGGCGAAGTCGCCCGGCCCGGTATTGACAGGGGCCTCACCGTCATTGGTGTGGACATTGACGTAAGTACCGCCGGAGCGCATCGCAGCCACCAGCACAGAGAGGTCCTGACCTGCCAGTGGTCCGATCAGATTGCCCTCCGTAATGGTGCCTTCGGCGAGTATGCCGTCCACGGGGCCGCCACCCGGGGCAAAGGACCCGGCCACAAAGGCCACGACCGGCCCATTCATTCCGGCCGACGCAAGGTGAATATGCGCCGCGACAACATTGTCGATGTTGGCGACGATGAGTTTGTAATCGAGCACCGTCCCGTCGCCGCCGAGCTTGAAGACGGCCTGGCCGGTCGCAAAGGTATCGACCGGTGGAACCTCGTTGGCGCCATCGAGGTGCGCTACGAAATTGCCGGCATCAGGCGGTTGGGCCAGGGAAACCCCGGAGAAGACGTGCAGCAGGACTGCGGTCAGCATACCCGCAAAGAGCTTAGGATTCATGGCAATCTCCTTCATGAGACAGGACCCGGGCTGCCAACTGTTTTTCCGATACAACACCAGGAAATAAAGCGGCTCATACGCCCTGTAAGGTGTTTTGGGCTACCAGATGTATTGAATGGCGACTCCCTGCACGAACGCCCCCTTCCATGACTTCCTAAGCGTGGGACAGCTTGGCGTAATTCGCCACTGGAAACCGTGCAGGCACCTGCCCCAACAGGCGAAAGGTGCTCTGAGCCCCAGGTTGAACCGAGCGAAGCAACCGCCATGGATGGCGGTAAGCCCTGCAATGCAGGAGCAATTGCAAGCGAACAGCAGCGCTCTAACATCAGGTTGCTGACATATTGCCTTTTAAAATGGCCAGGTGCAGACTGCGTTGTCCGCGTCATTCAGGCAGTGGACGCCCTAATGCCAGAGAAATCGGCGATTCGAGGGATCGACCATGGATGCTTTCCTGCTGATTGCGATCGCAGTAATCGTTGTTCTGCTGTTGCTGAAAAAACACCTCAACGGCAACGATTCGGACGCTGCCTCCAAGCCGGCCTATCGGCGCAAGCCCGCGCTATTTACCCCGGCCGAACGTTCCTTCGCCGGCGTGCTCGATATGGTCCTCGACGATCGCTATCGCCTCTTCGGCAAGGTCCGCGTCGCCGACCTGATCGAGCCCCAGCCCAGCCGCGACCGCCGGCTGTGGCAAATAGCCTTCAACCGCATCAGTGCCAAGCACTTCGATTTCGTGATCTGCGACAGCTGCGACCTGGCGCCGCTTTGCGTTATCGAGTTGGATGACAGCAGCCATCAGAAAAGCAAACGACAGCAGCGCGACGAGCTGCTGGAACGAATCTGCTCTCAGGTAGCGCTGCCGCTTGTGCGGGTGCCGGCGCGAAAAGGCTACAAGCGCGCAGAGGTCGAAGCGCTGCTGAAGCCGTTGTGGTACCTGAACTCAATACCGGAAGAGGAAGCATCCGCACTGACAATGTCACTGCGAGCCGATAGGGACGACAGAATCGGCATTGTCGAGCGCGGCCGCTGAACGAACGGCATATAACAGCTCAACCGGATAACGGGCCATAAAACCCTTATAGGTCCGCTTTGTTTTCTTCCATTCGCTTGCGGCCAGAAACCTTGTCGCGCGGTGCGTCTCCCACTGGTAACCGGAGACACCAGGCCCCTTCGCAGGCAACCGCTCCGTGTGACGAACCCCTGGTGGTTTCACCATAGATACAAGCATTCGCTCGCGGAGCGAGCTCCTACGCGCAGCGTTGAATTCCGGTATCGCGTAGGAGCAACGCCCCGCCGCGAAAATCCGGATTCAGGACCGGGGTGCCGTATTCAGACATAGGGGACACTGAGCAGAGCGAACTGCACCGTTCAAACTCGATGTCAGCTTACGGCAGGCCGAAATCGATGAGCAGTAAATTGGTATACCGTCCCCGGATTTCCCATTGACCATCAGAAGCAGCCTCTTTTCAATCTTCCGGCACGCCAGTAAGCGTCCGAGTTGAATTTTTAGTTGATGCCTTATCCATAGCACTTCCAATTAGATTGCCTTCCCAAAAAAATAACCTTATGCCCTCTTCGAGCAATTGAGAGTTATATTTTTCAGAATTTGTAGTTTTTCCAACCAATCCATATAACTTAATCTTGTGCTTCAGCTTTAAAAAAAAGGCAATATACAAGGAAAAAACACCAAACAACATCAAGCCGAAGCCAAGCATTATTTGGCTTTTAGATATCGCGATTACACCTAATACAATAAACACTAATATAAGACTGCGAATTAGTTTTGCGCTTTCATTATAAACCTGTATGCAGCTGCCAGTGTATTCATCTTGCGCATCAACAAAAGCCTTCATAATTCGATATATACCATCTTTTATCTTTAGCTCATCTCTAACCAAAGACTTAATTGCATCTATCCTATCTCTCTCAAATTTCTTATAAAACGCCTTATCAATCGCATCTCCTAGTTGATAAGAAAATAATGCCATAAGAATAGCAATGGTATTTTTAACCAACTTCTCGGTGTTCACATCCTCTAAAAACTGGATATCAACATAATTTGCTGCCCCGTAGAATAATAAAATGAGAGGTATCCAACCTGGGAGCGCCATAACATTTTTTACTAGTTGATTTAATAAGGTATTTAGCATCAACCCAACTCCTTGTGAGTGTGTAATATTTTTCTACTATGCATACTCGCACAGCCTAAAAATATTAGAGATAAAGCAAAAGACACGCGCGTTCCTACGGGGAATGCTCGTATATGACACTAATCTAAAGCTCAGCCCTCACAGGCATGAACCGCTGCTTTGGATGCAGACAGCTCCATCCCAATACACCGCAAACTCGGATACTCCAGAAAATAACGGCAAAATAATTTTCTTCACACACCAGCAAGCGAAGAAGTCGCGAAACTGGAACCCGATCATCCATAACGCAGGGCCCACCGTTTACGACCTGTTGACTCAACACTCATCACTCAACACTCCCATATGCCACCGCAATCTGCGCCGCCAGGCGGGCGTTGTTCAGTACCAGCCGGATATTGGCCTCCAGACTGTCGCCGCCGGTCAGCTCGGCGACGCGCGCCAGCAGAAACGGCGTTGTCGCCTTGCCGTGAATGCCCTGCTCGTCCGCTTCCTGCAGGGCGTGCTCGATAGCGGCGTCGATCACCGCAGTGGGCATGGCGTGGCTTTCGGGGATCGGGTTGGCGATCACCACCCCACCCTCCAGATCCAGCGCCCACTTGAAACGCAGGGCCGCGGCGATCTGCTCGGGCGAATCGAGGCGATAGTCGACGCCGAAGCCGCTTTCCCGGGTGTAGAACGCCGGCAACCTGTCGGTGCGGTAGCCCACCACCGGTACGCCCCGGGTTTCGAGGTATTCCAGCGTCAGTCCCAGATCCAGGATCGACTTGGCGCCGGCGCAGACCACGGCGACGTTGGTTTGCGCCAGCTCCTGCAGGTCGGCGGAGATATCGAAGCTGTGCGCGGCGCCCCGGTGTACGCCGCCGATACCGCCGGTGGCGAAGATCCTTACGCCCGCCATCGCGGCCAGGATCATGGTCGCCGCGACAGTCGTGGCGCCGGTTCCGCCGGCCGCGACAATAAAGGGAATATCGCGACGGCTGACCTTCGCCACCTGGCGCCCTTCATTGCCGAGACGTTCTATCTGCGCCCGTTCGAGCCCGACCTTCAGGCGCCCGTCGAGGATGGCGATGGTTGCCGGCACCGCGCCCTCGGCCCTCACGGCGTCCTCGACAGCGATGGCCGTCTCGACATTGCGCGGATACCGCATGCCATGGGCGATGATGGTGGACTCCAGCGCCACCACGGGCCGGTCCGCCGCAAGCGCCGCTGCGACGTCCGGTGCGATATCGAGCATCGATTCCATCTTAAGGCTCCTTACCGGCAGAAAACCGCTGGCCGGCGGGCATGACTGCATTCAAGGTGCCGAAGCCCGGGCTGCGAATGCTGGGCCTGACCGGACATATTGCGCCTCAGGAAGCGGAGTCCGGTTTGATAATCAGAAGTTTGGAAGGATCACCATGGTGCAGCACCACCCTGGCGTTGCCATCGCCGGCGGAAAACTCCAGCACCTGGCCAGGTACCAGCTCGATATCCACCCGGCATCCGTCACTGCAGATCAGGCTGATCGAAAGCTCCTGCGAATGAATGTTCTCGATACTGGCCATATCGCCGGCAGGGATCGTTTCATCGAAAACGGTCGTGTTGTTCATAATGCATCTGCACCCTGTAGCGGCTGAGGGGTTGCATGGCTGCCAGCCCGGGATCAGGCGTGCGTCCGGTCAGTCTTCAGTTTGGTTCAGCGGGTAGCGCTGAGCAAGTCGGAGGCCGGTCCCGCGCCTGGACGTACGTCGCAACGGCAAACGGCGGGGCCCGGGTACTGGCCGATTCGCCCACGGAGTGGGCTCCTACATTTGGGGTGGATCCTCCCACGGAGCGGGTTCCTCCAAGAGGTTGGGTTCGATCGGCGGGCCAACCCGGGCCTGCGAGGGGGCTGCCAGCTGATCCGTGCCGCTCAGGACTGTCGCGGCAGGGTCAGGCAGGCTTCGAGCCCTCCTTCGGGCCGGTTGCGCAGCTGAAGCTCGCCGCCATGGGCGCGGGCGATATTGCGCGCGATCGAGAGGCCGAGTCCCATGCCGGCCTGGCCGCTATGCTGCGTCGACAGCCGGGTATAGGGCGTGAAGGCTTGTTCGAGCTTGTCCTCGGGTATGCCGGGGCCACTGTCGAGCACCCGGATTTCGAGGCGCTCGGGGCTGTCGTCGATGCGCACATCGGCGCCACCACCGTAGAACAGCGCGTTGTCGATCAGGTTGCCAAGACAGCGTCGCAGCGCCAGAGGCTTGCCGAGGAAAGGCGCCCGCTGCTCGCCCTCCAGCGTCACCGCCTGCCCGCCCAGTCGCGCGCTGTCGCGCAGATGACACAGCAATTGGTGCAGGTCCACCTCGACGCGGTTTTCGTGGATATCGGTATCCTTGACGCTCTGCAACGCGCCCTTCACCAGCATGTCGAGATCCTCGAGGTCGCGGCAGAATGCCTCGCGCTCGCCATCATTCTCGAGCATCTCGGCCCGCAGCCGCAGGCGTGTGATCGGGGTTTTCAGATCGTGGGAGATCGACGCGAACAGCCGCTCGCGGTCATTCAGATAGCGCTGGATGCGCAACTGCATGCCGTTGAAGGCGCGGGCGGTCGCCTCCAGTTCGCGACTGCCCGCCTCCGACAGCGGCTGCGGCTGGCCGTGACCGAAGCTTTCGGCAGCTGCGGCAAGGCGGCGCAGCGGCCGGGTCAGCGAACGCACGATCCAGACGCCGAACAGCATCATCACCGCCAGCGACACCAGCAGCGACAGCAGCCGCTCGGGCGACAGCGGTGTGCCCGTTTCGAGAAAGCCCGGATCCGGCATCAGGGTCGCCAGATACAGCCACTGCGCCTCTCCGATTGGAATCTGGATCACCAGGATCGGCGCCTGCCGGTCTCCGACCAGCAAAGCCTGCTTGCCCCAGCGATCGGGCAGGTCCGTCAGCAGAATATCGTTACGGATCACATGCAGATCGAGCGGACGGGAAAAGGCGATGCGCACCCGCTGATCGAGTCCCAGCTCCTGTCTTAGCACTTCGCGAAACTGCGCCACCACGATGCGCTTGAGAGGCGAATCCGGCAGGTCGTTGATGCCGATCTCTTCGCGGTTGAGGGTCACGAAAAACCGCGTTCCGCCCATATCGCGCAGCTGGTCGAGCACCACGTGACGGTATGCGGTGGGCAACGAGGTAAAGAACTGCACCGTCGACGCCACCCGGTACGCCATGTGGCGCGACATCTCGCGGACATTGCGCTCGTTGTCGGCTCTGAACTGCGCCAGCCAGATGGCGCTCGAAACGATCTGCGCCAGCAGCACGCCAAGCCCAAGCACCAGCAGGATCCGGCCGCTGACAGAGCGTGGCCAGCGCTGCAGGCGTCTAAAGAGCCCCTGCATTGACGGCACCCCGTCAGTGCCGCCCGGCAGCGCCGGTTTCGACCGGTGCCGCCAGCACGTATCCCTGCCCCCGCACCGTCTTGATCAGCTGCGGTGAACGGGCATCGTCTCCAAGGCGTTGCCGCAGGCGACTCACCTGCACGTCGATAAAGCGGTCCATCGGCAGATTGCCCCGGCCGCGCGTCGCTTCGGCGATACGCTCTCTGCTCAGCACCTCGCCGGCGTGATCCACCAGCAGGTGAAGCAACTCGTACTCGGCGCCGGACAGGGTTACCGGGACACCATGGGGGTCGACCAGCTGACGCTGAGCCGCATCGAGTTCGAAGCCGGCAAAACGCTGGTAGCGCCCCGCCCCCGGGGCGGCCGCCTCACTGCGCTGATCGCTGCGACGCAGGATGGCGCGGATGCGCGCCAACAGTTCGCGCGGGTTGAAAGGCTTGGCCAGGTAATCGTCGGCGCCGATCTCGAGGCCGACGATGCGGTCCATCTCATCGGAGCTTGCGGTCAGCATGATCACCGGCACCTGCGAGAAGGTGCGGAGCTTGCGGCATACTTCGAAGCCATCGTCGCCCGGCAGCATAACGTCGAGCACCACCAGCGCCGCAGCGTCGCCCCCGCGAAGCGCCGTCAGCAGCTGCTCGCCGTCCTCCGCAGTGCGCACCTCGAACTGGTTGCGCTCGAGATAGCTCTGCAGCAGCGAACGGATCTCGGCGTCGTCGTCGACGACGTAAATCGGCTTGTGAGTGTTCATCTCTTATTTTTGTATCGGGTAAGAGGCAATGGAGCCCGACCGTTCGCGGTTCGGGCGCGCTTCCTACGACTATTCCTGCGGGTAGCGCGTCGGTATCAGGCTGTCCTTGATCTTCTTCAAATAGCGCTGGAAGTCGACGCCGCGGCGCAGGGTCACCCCGGTGGCGAGTACGTCGAGCAGCGTCAGCTGAATGATCCGCGAGGTCATCGGCATGTAGATGTCGGTATCTTCCTGTATCGGCACCGGCAGCAGCAGCGTGCACTCTTCCGCCAGGGGCGAACGCTCGCTGGTAAGGCCGATGACGGTGGCGCCGCTTTCCCGCGCCAGCCGGGCGATATCCACCAGCTCCCGGGTACGGCCGGTATAGGAGATCACCACCACCACATCACCGGTATTGGCGCCGGCAGCGACCATGCGCTGCATCAGCACGTCATCGTAGGCCATGACCGGAATGTTGAGGCGGAAAAACTTGTGCTGCGCATCCTGCGCCACCGGCCCGGAACCGCCCAGACCGAAGAAGGCAACCTGCTTGGCCTGACTGAGATAGTCCACGGCCCGCGAGATCAGCGCCGGCTGCAGGCTCTGGCGCGCGGTATCCAGCTCCGCGATGGTGGAGGAAAAAATCTTGTCGGTGTATTCCTCGGTACTGTCGTCCTGTTCCACGCTGCGTGAAACATAGGGCATGCCGCCGGCCAGGCTCTGCGCCAGCTGGATCTTGAAATCGGGATAGCCACGGTTGTCGAAGCTGCGACAGAAACGGTTCACCGTCGGTTCGCTGACACCGGACGCCTGGGCCAGCGCGGTAATGCTGAGTCGGGTCGCCGACTGGGGATCGCGCAAAATCACTGTCGCGACCTTGCGCTCCGACTTGTTGAGAGTCTCCAGGCGCTGGCGAATCTGCTCCAGTAGATTAACACTGTTAGTGTTCATAGCTGCCGCATCTGTATTTGTAAATTATCTACATTTCAGTTTTGCAGCCACTATAGCGCTCCGAAGCCCGGGCTGCCAGCCCGGCCACCGCGGGCCTGGAGGCCTCTCAAGCCCGGAGGCGCCTCTTAATTTATGTAAATTTTACAAACTTATGCATTGACCAAGCCGACACTGAGCGATAAGATCGCCACATATTCGTTGAATAACCAAAAAAAACAGGCCCACGCCATGTCCATAGCTGACACTTCCTGCGACATACTGTTTTTCGGCGCCCTGGGTGATCTGACCCAACGCAAACTGCTGCCGGCGCTCTATCAGCTCGAGCGCGCCAACCTGCTGAGCCCGGAAACCCGCATCATCGGTCTTGCACGCGATTCCGAGCCGACCGAGAGCCTGACCCGCAGCGAAGCCAACCTGCGCCGCTTCGTGGCCGAGGCCGAGATCGACAGCGCCGCCCTGCAGCGTTTCCTCGGCAGACTGCAGTTTCTCGATATCGACTTTGGCGTCGCCGAAGACTATCGCGCACTCAGGTCGCTGCTCGACCAGCGTCCGGGCAGCACCCGTATCTTCTATTACTCCACCGCGGCATCGATCTACGGCATGATCAGCGCGCATCTCGATGCCGCGGGCTGCATCGACGAGCACACCCGGGTCGTGCTCGAGAAACCGATCGGCCACAGCCTGGAATCGTCCCACGAGGTCAACGCCGCCGTCGCCCAGTATTACGACGAGGCGCAGATTTACCGCATCGACCACTACCTCGGCAAAGAAACCGTGCAGAACCTGATTGCACTGCGTTTCGCCAACAACCTGTTCGGCAACCAGTGGAACCAGAACCACATCTCCCACGTCGAGATCACGGTGGCGGAAAAGGTCGGCATCGAGGGGCGCTGGGACTACTTCGACAAGTACGGCCAGCTGCGCGACATGGTACAGAACCACCTGCTGCAGCTGCTCTGCCTGGTGGCGATGGACCCGCCCTCGGATCTCAGCGCCGACGCCATTCGCGACGAGAAGGTAAAGGTACTGAAGGCGCTGCGCCCGATTACCGACGACATCCGCACCAGTCACCTGATACGCGGTCAGTACAGCGCCGGCCAGATCGGTGGCGAGACGGTGCCGGGCTACCTCGAGGAACCGGACGCCAACACCAGCAGCAACACCGAGTCGTTCGTGGCCATCAAGGCCGAAATCCGCAACTGGCGCTGGGCCGGCGTGCCCTTTTACCTGCGCACCGGCAAGCGCATGCCGGAAAAGCTGTCGCAGATCACCATACATTTCCGCCAGCAGCCGCACTACATCTTCGACCCGGAGCAGCGCAAGCTGGCCGAGAACCAGCTCACCATCAAGCTGCAGCCCGACGAAGGGATCTCGCTGCAGATCATCACCAAGGACCAGGGGCTCGACAAGGGCATGCAGCTGCGCGCCGCGCCGCTGCAACTGAGCTTTTCCCAGGCGTTCGAGATGAGCCGGGTGCCGGATGCCTACGAACGACTGTTGCTGGAGGTCATCAAGGGCAATCAGTACCTGTTCGTGCGCCGCGACGAGATCGAGAACGCCTGGAAGTGGTGCGACCAGATCCTCGAGCACTGGCAGGACGGCGACAAGCCTCTGCCCTACGCCGCCGGCAGCTGGGGCCCGGAAGCGTCGGACGCCATGCTGGCCGCAGACGGGAGGGCGTGGCATGAGCACGACTGAACTGGTACTGCCGGCGCAGGTTCGGCTGCAGCGCTTCGACAACGCCGACCGCCTGTGCGACGCCCTCGCTGAACACCTTGCATCGCTGATCCGCACAGCCGTTGACGCGCGCAACGAGGCGGCGCTGGCGCTCTCCGGCGGGCGCACGCCGCTGCCGCTGTTCGAGCGCCTGCGTCAGCAGCCACTGCCCTGGCAGCAGGTAACGCTCACCCTGGCCGATGACCGCTGGGTCGACACCGACTCGCCCGACAGCAACGAAGGCCTGGTACGCCGGCACCTGCTGCAGGACCGGGCCGCAAGCGCGAGGTTCATCGGACTCTGGCAACCGGCTGGCAGCGCCCGCGAGGCCGAAGCGTCATGCGCAAGACGGCTTGCCGCACTGCCCGAGCAGCTCGACGTCGTGATCCTTGGCATGGGCAACGACGGCCATACCGCATCGCTGTTTCCCTGCGCGCAGGACTTAGGACGCGCACTGGGGACGTCGCAGCCCTGCTGCGCCCTGACCCCGACCAGCGCGCCGCACGAGCGCATGACGCTGAGCGCACAGCGCCTGCTGGCGAGCCGTGAGCGCATTCTTCACCTCAAGGGCGAAGACAAGCTCGAAACACTGCAGCGCGCTCTGGCCGGTGACGATATCGACGCCATGCCCATCCGGCTGTTCCTGCAACGACCACTGACCATTTACTGGAGCCCCTGAGGCTGCCAGCAGGCAACCCTCAGCAGCGACCCGCAAACGCTTCCCAGACCAGGACTCTCCCATGACACTGAAGACACTGCCCGAGCACAAAACCGCCCAGATCGACGCCATCTGCGCGCTGGCGCCGGTCATTCCGGTACTGACCTTCGACTCCGCCGCCGAGGCGCTGCCCATCGCCGAGGCTCTGGTCGAAGGCGGACTGCCGGTGCTGGAGGTCACGCTGCGCACCGAAGCGGCGCTCGACGCCATTCAGCTGCTGGCCGACAAACTGCCGGAAGCCCGCGTCGGCGCCGGCACCATCGCCAACCCGGCGCAGTACAAGGCCGCCTGCGAAGCCGGGGCGCGCTTTATCGTCACCCCCGGCTCCACCCGCGAGCTGCTCGATACCGGTATCGACAGCGACATCCCGCTGCTGCCGGGCATCCAGACCATCTCCGAGATGATGGAAGGCCTGCAGCGCGGCTACCGCCGCTTCAAGTTCTTCCCGGCCAGCATCGCCGGCGGCCCCGGCGCGCTCAAGGCCTACGCCGGCCCCTTCCCGGACGTCCGCTTCTGCCCCACCGGCGGCATTCGCCTGGAAAGCGCCGACGACTACCTCTCACTCGACAACGTCATGTGCGTCGGCGGCTCCTGGCTAACGCCGGCCGACCTCATCGCCCGGCAGGACTGGAACGCCATCCGCGACCTTGCCCGGATGACGGTCGACCGCCTGAGCGCCTGATCCGCAAACACCGCAGCAGAATGAACAGACACCGCCTTCGGGCGGTGTCGTCGTTTCAGGTCTCGATTGCGGACGGTACCCAAGCCACCGCGTATGGGCTATCCTAGCCGCGATAGGCCGGATAATTAGCAGGGACTTTATCTGCAGGGACTTTCGGGTCCGGCCCAAGGCGATTGCGGTACGGCACGGGCAACGGAATGGCCCGACCGGTAATCTCGTATTCACCGTGGCGACAGGAAGCGACCACGTTATGCACAGTACACGCCTCACCCGGCCCGCGACGCTGCTGCTCGCGCTTGGCCTGGCGACACTCGGCCTCGCCCTCGGACTGCTGAACCGGCCGGCGATACCGCTCGAAAAACTCAGCATCGCCGTTGCGCGAACACCGCTCTCCACACCGATCTTCGTCGCCGCCGACAGGGGCTACTTCCGACAGCAGGGTCTGGATGTGGAACTGCACGAGGTAATCGGCGGCAACCGCGCTTTCGATCAGCTCATCGAGGGTCGCACGGACCTTGCCACCAGCTCCGATTCGGTGATCATGTTCAACAGCTTCGAGCGACGCGACTTTACGGTGCTGGCCTCGTTCGTGACATCCGACAACGACATCAAGCTGATCGCCAGCACCGACGGACCGTTGCGCAGCGTCATCGACCTGGCCCACCATCGCATCGCCACCACGCCCGGCTCCTCGAGCGAATACTTCCTGCACAGCATTGCGCTCATGCATGACATCGACGGAAGCCGCCTCGAAACCCGCGCGATCAACCCTGAAAACATGAGCGCAAACCTGCTCGACGGCCATGTCGAGGCGCTTTCCACCTGGGAGCCCTATGCTTATCAGACAGTCAGAGCCCTTGGGGAGAAAGCCGTGGTCCTTCCGACCCGAGGCCTGCACAGCATCAACTTCAACCTGCTCGCGCTCGACAGCACAGTCACCACGCGGCGCGAAACCCTGGCGGCAGCACTGCGGGCACTCGACCAGTCCATCGACTTCATGCACCTAAACCCCGGTCAGGCGAGAAAGATCGCGCGCGACAGACTGGGGCTCGAAGCGGATTTCATCGAGTGGGTCTGGCCCGACTACAATTTTCGCCTGGGACTGCCCAACTCATTGCTGATCGCGCTCGACAGCGGCGCCCGCTGGGCCCTCAACAACGGTCATGTCAAGGCGCAGCCTCTGCCCGATTTCCGCCATTTTCTCGACGGCTCGCTGCTGCAGCAGGTCATCCCGTCCACCGGCCAGCCCTGAGGTTCGTATGAAGGTAGGCACACGCCTGATGTTGCTGGCAACATTGGCCGCCACCGCAGCCTTTTCCGGCTGGGTGGCCAACCAGTGGAGCGCTGCGCGCAGTGCAAGCGCCATGCAGCAGTTACAGTACGCCAATACCGTGCAACACAGCGTTACCCGGCTCAACACCCGTTTCGGGCTTTACCTGTCCCTGCACGACGAGCGCTCGCTGGCGGAGTGGCGTCAGGCGCAGCAGCGCCTGCCGAGCATCCTGGCACAACGGCCCGAAAGCCAGTCGCGCTATATCAGCAGCATCCGCTACCAGAGCAACACCCTGGCTCAGCTGTCGCCCCTGATTGGCCGGGAAGCGCACGACAGCCCGGGGCAGGTTCAGCTCGCCTCCCGCATCTACGCCACGCTGCAGAACATGACCGACGACGCCCTGCGCCTGGCCGCGACGGCCGAGCAGCGCATCCAGGAAGCCAGTGAGCAAGGCCGTCTGATCTCCCTGGGATTGATGATCACCCTGACACTGGTGCTGGTGCTGATCGCCTTCCCCCTCGCCAACGGCCTCAAGAGTCGCCTGGACCGGATGCGCCTGCAGATGCAGCGCGTCACCGCCGGCAACCTCTGGCTGTCGCTGGACGAACACCACAAGAATGACGAACTCGGCGAGCTTGCCCGCGGATTCGACACCATGCTGTCGCGCCTGCGCAGTACCACCGTCTCGGTGGACCAGCTCAACGAAGAGGTCGAGCGCCAGACCGCGACGCTCAAACAGCAGCAGGAATATCTCCAGACCCTGATCGAGGCGGAGCCTGCCTGCGTACTGACGATCGACCGCGACGACCGCATCCTGAGCCTCAACAGCGCCGGCGCGCGCATGCTGCGCATCGACACCGACAGCGCCATCGGCATCCGCTTCGGCGAACGCTTCGTGGCACAGGAGGACCGCGCGGCCTTCGCCACACTGATCGCCAATGCCTTCGACGGCCAGGGTGGCAACCTGGAGTATCGCCTGCACCGGCCCTACGCGCGCCAGGAGGCCTGGCTGCAGACCTACGCGGTGCCCTTCTACGACCGCAACGGGCACGCCGAATGCATCATCACCGTGTCCCACGACATCAGCAACCGGATACGGGAAGAGCGACGGGTGCGCGAAGCCAGGTCGTTTCTGCAGAACATCGTCGACAGCGTCGGGGATGCCATCGTGGTCAGGGATATCGACTGCAAGGTACGGCTGATCAACCGCGCGGCGCGCGACAGCGAACCGGGCCACCCCTGTAAACAGCCGCTGCCGAAAAATCTCGCCGCCAGCGGCCACTCGGCGGCGCAGCGCATGCTCATGGGCAGCGGGCGCACGGCCGAAGTGTGCACCTACATGGGCCACGACGGCGAATGGCGACATATCGAGCGCATCGCCACGCCGCTGACGCAGCCCGACGGCACCCTCAACGGCGTCATCGAACTGTACCGGGACATTACCGAAAACACGCGCCTGCTGCGCGAGCTGCACGAAGAACAGGCACGCCTCAAGCAACTGGCGCACCACGACCTGCTGACCGGCCTGCCCAACCGCACGCTCTTTATCGACCGGCTGGAGCAGACGCTGCTGCGGGCGCGGCGGGAACAACAGCGGTTCGCACTGCTGTTCATCGATCTGGACCGCTTCAAGGAAATCAACGACAGTCTCGGCCACCAGGCGGGGGACAGCGTACTGCGCATGGCCGCGCAGCGCCTGAGCCAGACCATCCGCGCCAGCGACACCCTGGCGCGCCTGGGCGGCGACGAGTTTACCGTCATCATGTCACCGCTGCCGAACAACGACGACGCCGCGCTGCTGGCGCAGAAACTGATCAAGTGCATCGAACCGCCGTACCAGGTCGACAGCCACCGCCTGTTCATCACCACCAGCGTCGGTATCAGCGTCTATCCCCACGACGGCAACACCACCGAGTCGCTGATCAGCGCGGCCGACGCCGCCATGTACAAGGCCAAGGACGACGGCAAGAACGTCTACCGCTACTACTCGCAGCAGCTGACCCGGCGCGCCATGGAGCAGGTATCGCTCGCCTCCGAGCTGCACCGGGCGCTGATGCAGGACGAGTTCGAGGTGCACTATCAGCCCCAGTTCGACCTCAACAGCCTGGCGCCGATCGGCATGGAAGCGCTGGTACGCTGGCAGCACCCCACCGAGGGGCTGTTGATGCCGGCGCGCTTTCTGCCAATCGCGGAAGGCTCCGGCCTGATCGTACGCATCGGCAACCTGGTAATCGACAGGGTCATGCAGCAGACCCGTATCTGGCACGAGCAGGGACTGGATCCCGGCGTCATCGCCATCAACCTGTCGGGGCGCCAGGTCGACAACGAACGCCAGCTGGAATGGCTCGAGCAGCGACTGGAACGACACCGCTGCCGCCCCGAATGGTTCGAACTCGAGGTCACGGAAGATTTTCTGATGCAGAATCCGGAGCGGGCGATTGCCATGTTCCGGCGCCTGCGCCTGCTGGGATTCGAGCTGGCGATCGACGACTTCGGCACCGGCTTCTCGTCGCTCTCCTACCTCAAGACGCTGCCGCTGACCCGACTCAAGATCGACCGCGCCTTCATCGACGGCCTGCCGGGCGACAGCGACGACCAGGCGATCACCCGCACCATCATCGCACTGGGACAGAACCTCGGGCTGAAGGTGATCGCCGAGGGCGTCGAAACCCGGGCGCAGCTCGACTTTCTGCGCCAGTGCGACTGCAACGAGGTGCAAGGTTTCCTGCTCGGCAAACCGCAGCCGCCGCAGTCGATCAGTGCCTCACTGCGGGCACGCGGCCGCGACAAACGGCCGCGACCGCTACCGAGCTAAGGCGATGCGAATTTATCGCGCAACCCATCCCATGCGTTCTCGGAACATCGCGATGGCAATGGACGCTGGCGATGGGTTAGGCCGCTTAACCACTGATGTACGCCGATAGCAGGTGCCGGCGCGGCTTCGCCCATCTATCAGCCGACCAGCCCTCAGCCGGCGCCCGGCTCGTCAAGCTCCGCGGCCAGCGGCAGCGCCTCGAAAGCGCCGTAGCGCGATACGGTCAGGGCGCCACAGCGGCTGGCGAAACGCAGCCCCGCCTCGACCTGCCGCGGATCCGCCAGCCAGCTAGCAAGCGCCTCGCGCCCCGGCGCCTCCTGCGACAGCCGCAGCAGCAGCCCGGCCACGAAGGAGTCGCCGGCAGCCGTACTGTCGACCACCTTCGTGGCCGGCGGCACCAGCTCGAGCGAGCCGCCGAACCAGTGTGCTTCCAGGGGCTCGCCGCCATCGGTGATCAGCAGCAGACCGACGCCGGCCTCGAGCAGCCGCCGGGGCAGCTCCTCGTCGCGGCCGTACAGCGCTTCCAGTTCCTCGCGGCTGATTTTCACCAGATCCGATGCCGCCATTGCCTGCCAGATCGGCTCGCGCGCATCCTCTCCCTGCGGCCAGAGGTTGTGGCGGTAATTGACGTCGAAACTGACCATGCAGCCGGCCTTGCGCGCCCGCTCCATCAGTACCAGATGCGTTTCCCGGATACCGGGCTCGGTCAGGGTGTTGGAGCAGCAGTGGAAGATGGCGGCGCCCTCGAGAACGGATTCCGGGCACTGATCCGAACGGTAGAGCAGATCGGCACTGCGGTCACGGTAGAAGGCGAAGCTGCGCTCGCCTTCGGCGTCGAGGCTCACGAACGCCAGCGCCGTATGGGCATCCGCGGTCTGTACCAGCTGCGAGGTATCGACGCCGAAGCCCGCCATGGTCGTGACCAGGCTGTCGCCGAACATGTCCCGGCCGACCTGACCGAGAAAGCTGACATTCCCCCCGAGCTTGGCAATCCCCACCGCCACATTGGCCGGGGCGCCGCCCGGGTGCGCGACGAAGTTGACCGGGCCCGAGGCCTGCGGCCGCGCCAGCATATCGATGAGGGCTTCGCCGAAAGCGATCACTTTAGCGGACATGAGAGAACCTCCCCTGTTGGACACCGGAACGGCCGGAACGCGATTGCACCGGAGCGGCCGGAGACAGGGTGATATTCGGCAAGCTGCAACAAGAAATGCACATAACGGACCTTCGCGGAATTATTATAGGTTAATTTTCCGATAGTAACGCCATATCAAAAGACGTTAAAGATTTATTTTCGTAAACTTACCTAAATACCATAACACCAGCCGGACTGGCGACCATTAACCATCATTGCCGCCGCACTTGCAATGCCGACATTCGGGAAGAGCGGCGCACCTGCATGTACTAACGTCTAGTGTACTGTTTCACCCTAATAGATACTTATAGAGCCCGCCAATTCCTGTCCAGCAAGGCGCCGTTCGCCGGGAATAGTGGGGCTCTTGCCAAGAACGGCAACGCAGTTGGGCGCGAATTGGCGAGCTCCCCTTGGCGGCTCGCTATAAGTGCCTTTAAGGATGAAGCAGTACACTAGGAAGTAACATTTGAAATAGCCAGAATCGGGTGTTGTGCTACTAATAAGGCTTCAGGCGTAAGCGCGCACAACATCCGCCAGACGCCATACGCAACAAGGCACAAGATGACCGAGACCCGACGCCCCAAGATACTGATCGTCGACGACGAACCCGATATGCGCGCGCTGCTGCAGGACCTGCTCGATGACAACGGCTTCGACACCATTGCCGTCGCCGACGGTAACGCCATGCAGCAGGCCCTTGGCGACAACGCTTTCTCCCTGGTGATTCTCGACCTGCGCTTGCGCGGCGAAGACGGACTGCAGCTGGCCCGGGAGCTGCGGGCCGAGTCGGCCATTCCGATCATGATGCTGACCGGCAAGGGCGACGAAACCGATCGCATACTCGGCCTGGAACTTGCCGCCGACGACTTCCTGATGAAACCGTTCAACGTGCGCGAACTGCTGGCCCGGGTGCGCGCGCTGCTGCGCCGCTCCGCCGCCACAAGCCCCCGCGCCGACGACCGCCACAGCCACCACAGGCTGGCGTTCGGCGACTGGATCCTGGACCTGACGGCGCGCCAGCTGAGCCGCAGCGACGGCACTCCGGTCGAGCTGACATTCGGGGAATTCAACCTGCTCGAAGCCCTGGTCCAGTCGCCCAACCGGGTACTGAGCCGCGATCAGCTGCTGGACATGACCCGCAGCGACAACAGCGAGGTGTTCGACCGCACCATCGACGTGCTGATCCTGCGCCTGCGCCGCAAACTGGAACCCAACCCGCGCCAGCCCCGCTATATCCGCACCGAGCGCGGACTCGGGTACTGCTTTCATGCCCAGGTCAGCCAGGTCTGAAATGCCCGGCACGGCTGAATGCCGCGGCGGGCCCTGAGCATGCACAGCGTACGGGCCCGGCTGCTTATCGCCTTTGCCAGCATCATGGTCGCGGCACTGGTGCTGGCGTTCGTCGGCTGGCGCAGTCTGACCGATACCGAGACCGCACTGGAAGAACTGCGTCGCGAAATACTGCCGGACATCTCCCACTCGCTCGAGCTTGCCGAGCGCACCGCCAGCCTGGCGTCGCTGGCCCCCTTCGTGGCCGAGGCCTCGTCGCCCTCCCAGCTGCAGCATGACCGCAACCGGCTGCAGCAGCGCACCGAGCAGCTCAAGCAGCTGGCCGGGCGCATACGCCACCTCGAGTCCGCGCCGCAGCTGCGCCAGCTGCTGGAACGGCTGTATGCCACGCTGGACGAGCTGATCGCACTGACCCGGCAGGCGCTGTTCCAGCGCGAAGACCTGCGCCAGCTGCTGTACCCGCTGGAAGGCCTCGAGAGCGCGGAAGACCGCAGAGCCGTGGACCAGCTGCTGGCCGCGGCTTCGGCGCCGCGCCAGGAGCTTGAACGCCTGGAACGCCGCTTTGGCGTCAGCCAGGACATCAGCCCCGAACTTGCCGCCAGCGCCGCCCCGGTGTTTGCGCTGCGTCATCGCCAGCTCGATCTTCAGCAGCGCCAGGGCTACCTGCTGGCCTCGGTGCGGTCGATATCGGACCAGCTGTCCGCCGAGGTCAAGGGCTTCGTCGACAGCCTGCAGCAGCGCTTCGGCCAACAGCAGCAGGCGCTGTCGGCCACGGTGCGCAAGGGCCAGATCCGCATTCTCGCAATCAGCCTGCTGGCGTTGCTGGCGCTGCTGGCCGGCACCGCCCTGGTACTGAACCTGACCCGCAACCTCCAGGCCGTCACCGGCCTGATGACCCGCCTGGCCGCCGGCGTGACAGGCCAGGCCACGCCGGCGGTACAGCGCCGCGACGAGATCGGCAGCCTGGCCCGCGCCTTCAATGTCTTTCGCGAAAACAGCCGCGAACTGCAATCGATCACCGAGGACCTGCGGCGCCAGCAGCGACTGCTGCAGACGGTGTTCGACAACATCAACGACGGCCTCAGCGTGTTCGACCGCGACCAGCGCCTGGTGGCCTGGAATCCCCGCTACCTCGGTATCTTCGACCTGCCGCCGGCGCGCGTGCAGCGCGGCGTTACGCTGCAGCGGCTGCAGGCGCTGATGGCGGAGGCCCCGCATGGCAACCGCACCCTCGACAACCGGCCGCTGGACATGACCGAAACCAATCTGCAGCGTCCCAGCAAGCCCGTGCGTTTCGAACGCCACTACCGCGACGGGCGCGTCATCGAGTTCCGCAGCCAGCCCATGCCCGATGGCGGCTTCGTGACCCTTTACAGCGACCTGACCGACCGCAAGGCGATCGAATCGCAGCTGCGCCAGGCGCAGAAAATGGAGGTGCTCGGCCAGCTCACCGGTGGCATCGCCCACGACTTCAACAACCTGCTGGCTGCGGTTATCGGCAACCTGCAGCTGCTGGAACAGCAGCGGGACCTCAGCGACAAGGCCGGCCGCTACGGTCAGCGCGCGCTGGCCGCCGCCGAACGCGGCGCCAGCCTGGTACAGCGTCTGCTCGCATTCTCGCGCAAGCAGCAGCTGCACCCGGAACCGCAGTCGCTGGGCGGCATCATCGAGGGCATGCTCGACCTGGTGGAATACAGCGTCGGCTCCCAGATCGACATCCGCACCCGCCTCGAGGCCGAGGAAGATCTTGTCTACGTCGATCCGGGCCAACTCGAGAACGCCCTGCTCAACCTCGCGCTCAACAGCGGCGCGGCCATGCCGGACGGCGGCACCCTCACCTTCAGTACCGCCCTCGAGCAGGATGCCAAACAGGGCGCATGGGTACTGGTGGAAGTGGGCGATACCGGCCACGGCATTCCCGAAGAGCTGCGCGAGCGGGTGTTCGATCCCTTTTTCACCACCAAGGAGGTCGGTCGCGGCAGCGGCCTTGGCCTCAGCATGGTCTACGGCTTCGTACGCCAGTCCGGCGGCGATATCACCATCGACAGCGCGCCCGGCCAGGGCACCCGTATCAGCATTCGCCTGCCGCTCTACCGAGGGCCCGCCGCTGAATCCGACAGCGGCCAGAGTCAGCCACTGCAATATGGCAACGGCCAGCAGGTGCTGCTGGTCGAGGACGACGGCCTGGTGCTGGAAGCGGTCGAAGACATGCTGGCTGAACTCGGTTACGAACCCCTGAGCTGTCGCAGCGCCGAGGAGGCCCTGAACCTGCTCGAGCGCGACGGCCTGCCCGACCTGGTACTCAGCGACATCAACCTCGGCAGCGGCCGCACCGGCATCCAGCTGCGCGCGCAACTGGCCGGGCGCTGGCCCGATCTGCCCTGCATACTCGCCTCCGGCCTGCCCCGCGACCTGCTCGACAGCCGCTACAACCTCCCCCCCGACGTGCCGGTCCTGGCCAAACCCTACCGCCTGCAAACGCTGGCTCAGGCGCTCTCCGACGCCATGCGGCCTAACGCATAAGGCCCAACGCCTAACGCCTAACGCCTAACGCCTAACGCCTAACGCCTAACGCCTAACGGATTATTGCATTTGTTAACGGAACGAATTCGCGACGAAATTCACCGTTAATTCTCCGGCGTTCCAATGCCCCTATCCGAAAAGCGCGACACAACAAAAACAACCGGAGACCACAATGAAAAAGCAGCTGAGCACACTGGCCCTGGCCATCACCCTCGCCTCCCCGTTCGCCCTTGCCGCCGACAAGCCGATCATCGGCCTGATCACCAAGACCAACACCAACCCCTTCTTCGTCAAGATGCGCGAAGGCGCGCAGATGAAAGCCGACGCCAGCGGTGTCGAACTGCGAACCTTCGCCGGCAAGTTCGACGGCGACAACGACTCCCAGGTACAGGCGGTCGAGAACCTGATCGCCGCCGGCGCCAGGGGCATCCTGATCACCCCGAACGACTCCGCCGCCATCGTGCCGGCCGTCGAGCAGGCCCGACAGGCGGGCCTGCTGGTGATCGCGCTCGATACACCGCTGTCGCCGGCCGAAGCCGCCGACGCCACCTTCGCCACAGACAACTTCAAGGCCGGCGAGCTGATTGGCCAGTGGGCGCGGGTCCAACTCGGCCCGAAGGCCGACAGCGCCAAGATCGCGATGCTGGACCTCAGCGCCAGCGAAATCAGCGTCGACGTCGCCCGCAACCAGGGCTTTCTCAAGGGCTTCGGCATCGACCTGAACGACCCCAATGACATCGG
Source organism: Marinobacterium nitratireducens (assembly GCF_014645375.1). Classification (GTDB taxonomy): domain Bacteria; phylum Pseudomonadota; class Gammaproteobacteria; order Pseudomonadales; family Balneatricaceae; genus Marinobacterium_A; species Marinobacterium_A nitratireducens. The sequence goes on along the minus strand of NZ_BMLT01000009.1, from coordinate 156,834 downwards.
TGACGAGACCGATTCACGCATTGTCGGCAACGACGTTACCGCCGGCTCCGAAGAGGGCGGCCGTCGCGCGATGGAAAACCTACTGCAGAAAGACCCTGAAATCAACGTCGTCTACACCATCAACGAGCCGGCCGCAGCCGGTGCCTACGAGGCGCTGAAGGCGGTCGGCAAGACCGACGCGCTGATCGTTTCGGTCGATGGCGGCTGTCCCGGCGTCAAGAACGTCCAGGCGGGCGTGATCGGCGCCACCTCGATGCAGTTTCCGCTGCGCATGGCCTCGATGGGCGTCGACGCCATCATCGAATACGCCAGCAGCGGCACCCGTCCCGCCGCCAGCGAAGGCCTGGACTTCGTCAATACCGGTGTCGAGCTGATCACCGACCAGCCGGTCGGGGAGGTCGAGTCCAAGACCTCCGCCGAAGGTCTGGACCTCTGCTGGGGGTAAGTGACCTCGCCCTCGGTCGGGCCAAGGACCGCCGGGCGCCCGCGCCCGGCAAGCCATGACAAGAACAACAACGAGATGACGTTATGAGCACCACACCGACTGCACGGTCCACCGTGGCCGACCATGAAAAGATCGCCGACGCCGCGACCGGCGATTTCGCCCGCATCGAGCCGGAGCAGGTCTCGCTGAAGGAAAAGCTGCACCAGTTCTTTCACCAGTACCCGGTGGCAGCACCGACCATCGTGCTGCTGGCCGCCATTGCGCTGTTCAGCGCCCTCGTCGGCGACCGTTTTCTGCACCCCTTCAACCTGTCGCTGATCCTGCAGCAGGTCACCATCATCGGTATTCTCGGCGCCGCCCAGACGCTGATCATCCTCACCGCCGGCATCGACCTCTCGGTTGGCGCCGTGATGGTGCTGACCTCGGTGGTGATGGGACGCATGGCCGTCGAAGTCGGCCTGCCAGCGGGGCTGGCGTTGAGCCTTGGCCTGATCGCCGGCGCCGCGACGGGCTGGATCAACGGCATGCTGGTCACCCGTTTCCGCCTGCCGCCGTTTATCGTGACGCTGGGCACCTGGAACATCTTCTTCGCACTCAACCTCTGGTACTCGCGCAGCGAAACCATCCGCTCCCAGGATATCGACGCCGCTGCACCGCTGCTGCACTGGACCGGCACCGCCTTCGAATTCCTCGGCGCCCGTTTCACCTACGGCGCCCTGCTGATGCTCGCCCTGTTCGTGGTGCTCTGGTACGCGCTCAAATGCACGGCCTGGGGCAAGCACGTCTACGCCACCGGCGATGACCCGGGGGCGGCGCGCCTGGCAGGAATCCGCGTCGAGCGGGTACTGCTCTCGGTCTACGTCGTCGCCGGCGTGCTGTGCGCCGTCGCCGCCTGGGCCCTGATCGGCCGCATCGGCTCGGTCAGCCCGCAGGCCGGGATGATGGCCAACCTCGACAGCATCACGGCAGTGGTGATCGGCGGCACCAGCCTGTTCGGCGGCCGCGGCTCCATTTTCGGCACCCTGGTGGGCGCTCTGGTGGTCGGCGTGTTCCGCAACGGCCTGGCGCTGGCCGGCGTCGACGTCCTGTGGCAGGACTTCACCGTAGGCCTGCTGATCATCGTCGCCGTCGGCGTCGACCAGTGGATTCGCAAAGTCTGAGGAGGGTCGCAGTCATGACAGAACAGAAGAAAATCGTACTCGAAGCCCGCGGCCTGGTGAAGCGCTACGGCCATGTCACCGCCATCGACCACGCCGATTTCGACCTCCGCGCCGGCGAAGTGCTGGCGGTCATCGGCGACAACGGTGCCGGCAAATCGTCGCTGATCAAGGCGCTCTCCGGCGCCCTGATCCCCGATTCCGGCGAGATCCTGCTGGACGGCGAGCCGGTACATTTCAAAACCCCGATGGACGCACGCGAACAGGGTATCGAAACCGTTTACCAGAACCTGGCGGTCTCGCCGTCGCTGGACATTGCCGACAACATGTTCCTCGGCCGCGAGCGGCGCCGGCCCGGCATCCTCGGCAAGGTGTTCCGGATGCTGGACAAGAAGGGCATGCACGAGGATGCCAAGGCGAAGCTTTCGGAGCTGGGCCTGCTGACGATCCAGAACATCGGTCAGGCGGTGGAAACCCTCTCCGGGGGGCAGCGTCAGGGGGTTGCGGTCGCCCGCGCCGCCGCCTTCGCCCGCCACGTGGTGATCATGGACGAGCCCACCGCAGCGCTCGGCGTCAAGGAATCCCGCCGGGTGCTGAACCTGATCAAGGATGTGCGCGACAGGGGGTTACCGGTGATCCTGATCAGCCACAACATGCCGCACGTGTTCGAGGTCGCCGACCGCATCCATATCCACCGCCTCGGCCGAAGGGTCGCGGTGGTGAAGCCGGACACCCATTCCATGTCCGATGCGGTGGCGATCATGACCGGGGCACTGGACCCGAACGACCATCCGGCCGGCGCTTTCGCCGCCTGATCCTGTGGGAGCCGCACCCCGCGGCGAAATCCGATGCTGAGGTGGCGATTTCGCACCGGGGCGGCGCTCCTACAGTCGAGAATCGCCGGCGTGACCGGACATTCAAAGCATTCAACAAGGAGTTTCAAATGACACAGCTGCTCGACGAAAACTTTCAGGGGCTGCAGCACCTCGGCGTGCCGGTGACCGATCTCGAATGCTCGAAGCATTTCTACGGCCGGCTGGGCTTTCGCCCGGTGATGGAAAAGAGCTTCGAGGACGACGAAGGACCGGTGACCGCGGTCATGGTCAAGCGTGGCAGCATGGTGATCGAGCTCTACCTGCAGCCGGGCGAGCGCCGTGCCGAGGTCGCACGCCGCCGCGACGGCCATATCGACCACGTCGCCTTTTCCGTGCGTGACATCGACGCCGCCTTCGCGGAGCTGCGCGCCGCCGGCTTCGAGACCCAGCAGCAGGCACCGGTCGAACTGCCGCTGTGGGAAAATGGCTGCAAGTACTTTTCCATCCGCGGCCCCGGCGGCGAGACCCTCGAATTCAACCAGATTCTATAGGGAGCCTGTGAACAAGTCCGAATAAGGCTCTGGCATTGCGGCGCCACTCGATTAGCCGGACAATTGACCGGGTATACCGCCCCGTTAACCGCTGGCCGGAAACCCGGATATGCCGACTCGCCCGATCCTGACCACACTGCTGAGCGCCTGCCTGCTGCTGCCGAATCCGGCGCTCGGCGAGCCCGCCTCCGCCCTCGGCGACGCCCTGGGCGTCTCGGTTTCGGACCTCGGCAACCCCTATTTCGTCGCCATTGCCCGCAGCGCCGAACGCCGCGCCCAGGCGCTCTCCCCGGGGATAAGGGTCGAAGTGTTGTCGAGCGCCTATGACCTGCAGCGCCAGATCGGCCAGATCGATCACTTCATCGCCAGCGGCGCGCGTCTGATCCTGCTCTCGGCCGCCGACCCCGAGGCCATTGCGCCGGCGGTGACGCGCGCCCGGGACGCCGGCGTCCGCGTCATCGCCATCGACGTCGAGGCGAGCGGCGCCGACGTCACCATCACCACCGACAACCGGCAGGCAGGCTCGCAGGCATGCCACTACCTGGCCGAACGCATCGGCGGCACGGGCAGGGTCGTGATCATCAACGGCCCGCCGGTTTCGTCGATCATCGAGCGTGTCGAGGGCTGCCGCGAGGCGCTTGATCATTACCCCGGCATCGAGTTGCTGTCCGACAGTGAAAACGGCGCCGGCGCCCGTGAGGGCGGCATGGAAAAAATGACAGCACTGATGACCGCGCACCCGGATATACAGGGTGTGTTCGCCGTCAACGACCCCTCGGCGCTCGGTGCCGAACAGGCCGCCCGGCAAGCCGGTCGCGACAGCTTCGTTATCGTCAGTGTGGATGGTTCCCCCGCCGCCATCGAACGCCTGCAGCAGCCCGGCAGTCTGCTGCAGGCCACCGCCGCGCAGTTTCCACGCCGTATCGCCAGACGGGCGGTCGATACCGGCGCCGCACTGCTCTCGGGCGAGCGCATCGAGCAGCAACGCATTCTGATCGCCCCCAAGCTGATTACGTCGGCAAACGCCGCCGAATACCAGGGCTGGTCCGAAACGGACTAAAGTGCGTAATCCTGTAGATCCCGAAGAGGCTCTGGCGCGCAGCGCGGTCCTGTACCGAGGCGCCGCTTTTGCGCTGGCTATACTTGAGAGGACGGCAATCCCTGCCTATACATTCTGTTGCGGCAGAATAATAAGCAACCGGAGGTGTCTGCATGAATACGTTCAACCTTGAATCCTGGTGCAAACCCAAGGGCGCATCCAAGTCCCAACCGATGGGACTGATGACCTTCAGGGTCAGCGAAGACGCTCACCTGAAAATGGAGCAGGCGGAAGACCAGATGACTCTCGACTCCAAGGCTCACGAAATGGATATTCCGATCGATATCGACAGCCTCGAGCTGCAGCTTCCGCCCGAGTGCGACGGACTCTCGGACGCCGCCTTCCACGTCTACCGCCACCCCCACGAGGACCGCAGCCACTTCTTCCTCACCGGCCACCGCGCCAGCGACGGCGCCCTGGTCTACTCCAACGCCGTACTGGTTGATCAGCTGGGCTGATTGCCTGTCCCTTGACGCCGGCGGACACCCGTCCGCCGCACGAGACGTGTTACGCATGAGATGTGACGCTTAGGGCGCCTTGAGTGCAACGAAAGGCGCCGCCTCTTACCGGCAGGGTCTGCGTGGCGTCGAGCATGACGCGAAACCTGTTATTCCCGTCCGGCGCCATTCGTCGACATTCGCTCCTGCAGGACCGATCTTTCCGCCGTCCATGGCGGTCGCTTCGCTCAGGGACGCCCTGCACCGGGAATGGCTTTCCCCCAACACGCCCCACCCGTCACCCGTCACCCGTCACCCGTCACCCATTACTTCGAATATCGTTAAATATTCCGTAGCACAAATCGCTGTAATCGCAAGATATTTGCAAAGAAAAGCCTGATTTTCATAATTTTTTACTTCGATTTGCGAAACACTTTTCGCTTCCTTAAGATAAAAAACCACGTAAAAAATCTACCAAGGAGAGTCGAATGGTCCGCATACTGACCCTGGTCCTGGCGGGAATGGCCAGCACCCTCGTCACGGCAGACACCCTGGACGATGCCAAGGCGTCCGGCAAACTGACGCTGGCGGTGGCCAACGAGGTGCCCTATGGCTATCTGTCATCGGACGGTGAGCCCAAGGGCGAGGCGCCGGAAATCGCCCTGCACGTGCTCGATAAGCTCGGCATCGACGACGTCGAAGTCCTGGTTACCGAATTTGGCTCCCTGATTCCCGGTCTCAAGGCAGGACGCTTCGATGTCATTGCCGCCGGCATGTACATCAACCCCAAGCGCTGCCAGCAGATCCTCTTCTCCAACCCCACCTACACCATCGGCGAAGGCTTCCTGGTTCAGTCCGGCAACCCGGAGTCGCTCGACAGCTATGCCGACGTCAAGGACAACGGCGACCTCAAGCTCGGCGTCATGGCCGGCGCGGTCGAGTTCGGCTACGCCAAGGATTTCGGTATCGCGCTGGACCAGATCGTGACGCTGCCGGATTACCCGAGCGGCGTCGCCGCGCTCAAGGCCGGCCGCATCGATGCGCTGGCCGGCACCGTCCTCACCATGGCGGAGCTGGGCAAGAAGGATGACGCCGTCGAACTGGCACAGCCGTTCGAGGACCTGGTCATCAACGGCGAAAAGGTCAACGGATACGGCGGCTTCGGCTTCCGCCCGGGCGACGAGCGCCTGCGTGACGCCTTCAACAACGAACTGGGCGGCTTCATCGGCAGCGACGAACACATCGCCATGGTCGAGCCTTACGGTTTCGGTGCACACACCCTTCCCGGCGGTGTCACCGCCGAGCAGCTCTGCACCCCCTGAAGCCTGCCAGCCCCACGGCAAGGCCGCTGTGGGGCCTGAACCGGCGACTGTGCGAGATGAAAACGCCCAACCCGCCCCCCAAGGAAGCCTGATGCCCCTCAACGAAATTTTCAGCGTGCTCGCCGAAGGCGCTCTGGTCACCATCCAGCTCGTTGCGATGGCCCTGCCGCTGGCGACCGCCATGGCCTTTATATCCGGCCTGCTTCGGCTTAGCGAACACCGCGCCCTGCGCTGGCTTGCCGCGATCTACGTCGAATTCTTTCGCGGCACTTCTGCATTGATTCAGCTTTACTGGATCTACTTCGTGCTGCCGTTTTTCGGCATCTCCATCGATGCCATTACCGCCGGCGTGGTCGCGCTGGGCCTCAATATCGGCGCCTACGGCTCGGAGGTGGTCCGCGGCGGTCTGCTGTCGGTCGACAGGGGTCAGACCGAAGCGGCCATCGCGCTCAACTTCTCGCCGCGCCAGCGGCTGTGGCGCATCATCATGCCGCAGGCCCTGGTCGGCATGATGCCGCCATTCGGCAACCTCGCCATCGAGCTGGTCAAGGCCACCTCGCTGGTCAGCCTGATCACCATCGCCGACCTCACCTACCGCGCCAAATCGCTCGCCGACATGACGTTGCAGGTCGAGGAGATCTTCGGGCTGGTGCTGGTGTTCTACTTCGTCATGGCGCAGGTGCTGACCCTGGCCATACGGGCGCTGGAGAAACACCTTGGCAAAGGCATGGATCGCGGAGGTCTGGCATGATCGAGTTTCAATGGGACTGGGATTTCGCCTGGGAGGTGCTGCCGCTGCTGCTGGATGCCTGCAAGATCACGCTGCAGGCGACGGTGCTGGGGAGCCTGCTCGCAATCGTCATCGGCCTGCTCCTGGCCCTGCTGCGACGCAGTAAATGGAAGGCCGTCCGCTACAGCGCCTACTGGTGGATGGAGTTTGTGCGCAGCACCCCGCTGCTGGTGCAGATCTACTTTCTCTATTACGTGGCTCCGGAGTGGGGCCTGAACCTGTCGCCGATGGTCACCGGCGTACTGGCGCTGGGCATGCACTACGGCGCTTATCTCTCCGAAGTGTTCCGCAGCGGTATCGACGGCGTTGACAAGGGCCAGTGGGAAGCATCGATTGCGCTGAACCTTTCGCCGTACCACACCTACCGCGACGTCATTCTGCCCCAGGCGCTGCGCGCGATGATTCCGGCGACCGGCAACTACATCATCGCGATGTTCAAGGAAACCCCACAGCTGTCGGCCATCACCCTGCTGGAGATGCTGCAACTGGCCAAGATCATGGGGTCGGAGAATTTCCGTTACCTCGAGCCCTTCACCCTGGTTGGCCTGATCTACCTGGTACTCAGTCTGATCGCCAGCGCCGGCATCCGCCAGGCCGAACGCCGTTTCCCGAAAGAAGGATTCACCCTGTCATGAGCGACTACGCTGTCGAGTTCGACAACGTCACCAAGCAATTCGGTGACAATGTGCTGTTCGAGCAGTTCAACTTCAACATCCGCAAGAACGAAGTGGTGTCCATCATTGGCCCCAGCGGCTCGGGCAAATCGACGCTGCTGCGCATTCTGATGACACTGGAAGGCATCGACGCAGGCATGGTCCGCGTCCAGGGCGAATCGCTCTGGCACATGCAGAAAGGCGGCGCCTGGCTGCCTGCCGACGAGCGTCATCTGCGTAAATGCAGGGGCCATATGGGCATGGTGTTCCAGCACTTCAATCTGTTCCCGCACATGACGGTGCTGCGCAACATTACCGAAGCGCCTATCCATGTGCTGGGACAGTCGAAGGAGGAAGCCCGCGCCAACGGCCTGGAGCTGCTGCGCACCGTGGGACTGGCTGACAAGGCCGACGCCTACCCCAGTCAGCTTTCAGGGGGACAGAAGCAGCGAGTCGGCATCGCCCGGGCGCTGGCGATGAGACCGAGCATCCTGCTGCTCGACGAGATCACCTCGGCGCTAGACCCGGAACTCGTCGACGAGGTGCTCGAAGTCATCCGCAAGCTCGCCGCCGAGGATGCCTACACCATGATACTGGTGACCCACGAGATGTACTTCGCACGGGAAATCAGCGATCGCGTCTGCTTCTTCGACGCCGGCGCAATCGTGGAGGAAGGCCCGCCGGAGCAGATTTTCAACCAGCCGAAGCACGAGCGCACCCGGGCGTTCCTCAACTCCTTCCTCAATATCTGAAGTTCGCGACGGGGAAGTGCCCGTAAGTTTTGGGTACGCCCCCCCTACGGGCGTTAGTGCCCGGCACCCCTCGTAAGCCGCGTACCCGAAGGGCACTTCTTCGCGGCGAACAGGGCTGGCTCCGCAGTAGCGTTGTTCGCGGCGGGGCGCCGCTCCTACGGGTCGGATAGTGCGGCGCGTTCGTAGGAGTCGCGCCCCGCGGCGAAAATACCGTCGCACCCGACAAAAGTCGTATAACAAAACGACCATCGGACGAATGCGGCGCTGCCAATCGGGTGGCATTCTTTACCGGCCACCGAACGACGAGCGGGACACGCCGGTCCCGCCTTGAGGCGTCGCTGCCGTGGTCGGGCAAAGATTTCTGTTGTTCGTTTCTGCCCGCTGTATTCCCGCCGGTCGCCTGACCGGCGTTTTTTTGTACATGGATGTACTTATCCTGCGTGTGCATGGATGCACAAAAGCAGGGTTTATGGATGTACTTATCCTGCGTGTGCACGGATGCACAAAAGCAGGGTTTGTGGGGCCCTGCGCCGCGAATCCTCCGGCAAAGTGCCCGCGATGTTCGCGGCGGGGAAGTGCCCCCGGGTTTGGCTGCGCCGTTCCTACTGTTTGCGCCGACCGGTGATCATGGTCCGCACCAGGTTGACCGGCCCCAGCCAGCTGAACAGCGCCACTGCCGATACGTGAACCAGCACCAGCAGCATGGTCATATTGGCCATGACCTCGTGCAATTCCTCGACCCAGTCCTCGCCCCAGAAGGCGTCGAGCCCCTGCATCCAGCCACTGATGCCGGTCAGGGTCACGCCTGCCATCAGTGCGAGGATCATCAAGCCACCCAGGGGGTTGTGCCCCTCGTGCGCCTCGATACGACCGCTTTTCAGCAGCGACAGGTGATGGCGGACCCCCGCCCGGGTCGGGAAGAAATCGCTGAACCTGGCATTGCGGGGGCCGACAAAGCCCCAGACGACGCGCACCGCGATGATCGCCAGGCAGTAGTAACCCACCCACTCATGCGCGTCCTCGCCCTCTTCCAGCACTGCATAATTGAGCAGAAATGCCAGCGCCAGACTCCAGTGGAAAAGCCGGACGACCGGATCCCAGATCAGTTTGGTTTCGAGCGCTGGCCTGTTCATCAGTCGTCAATCTCCTTCTTGACCACCCGGGCATCGACCGGATTGTAATAGATTTCCACCTTGTGGTTCTCGCTGTCGTAACCGTAGATTTCGTAGCAATTACCGTCGGTTTCCTTGAATTTTTTGATGCTATAACCTTCGGCTTCGATACGTTGCTTCATTTCATCGGCCGGTATCCAGCCGTCGCGCGCAGCATCGGTACAGGTCGGGCCGGCAAAGGCCGGGGTAGCAAGCATCAAAGCAACAGGCATCAGCAGCAGTTTCTTCACGGTAAAGCCTCCGTCTTGGTCTGAGCCCCCATCATCGGTGCCAAGTCTTAAGATAGTCTTACCCAACGCGACATAAACGAGCGGGCGACCAGGGCGATGGCCGCCCGCCGGGCTAGGCGTTGCCGAATGCAGCGTCAAAAACAGGTTTCAGGCAGGGTATCGGGCCCTGCGCAAATCGCAGGATGGGTGGAGCCGTAGTGGCACTTCATATGCCTCGACTGCCTCGAAAACGTTTTTCAACACCCTGCTAAGCCAGTAACCGGCGACGGGTCGGCACAGCCCGCCAGCAGGCGCTCAGGCGCTTACAGCGGGTACCAGACGCCATCCTCAGCCCGGCAGGCGGTGTCTTCGTATCGTTCCTGTTCGCTATCGACCCTTATCAGCTCGCTGTAGTGCCGACAGAAGATGCCGCCTTCCGTTTTGAAACTGCGCAATGGCGTTACCATCCCTTCATTGCCACTGAGCGGATTGTGCCATCGGCTCTGCTGCCGGCTTGGCGTGCTGTCGAGCGCGAACTGAACCGTCGCATCGGCCAGTTCCACATCGCCATCGCTCATTCGCTGATAAAGTGGCGGGGCACCGCCAAGGCCTGCGCCAGACGACGCACAACCCGACAGCGAGGCGACCAGCAGCCAGGTTCCACCCCAGTTGAATACGCTACTCATGTGCTTTGCCTCCCGTGACGCCCCTATTTCCAGCCCCGTTCGATGGCTGCCGCCTCTTGCTCGGGCGTAAGATCGGTGCCGGACAGGGCGCCACGGCTGCGGTCACGACTGCCGGGGGAATCGTCACGGCCGATACGTTCGGGGTTGTCCTCGAGCCCCCGGGTCGTACGGCTCGACGCCGCTTCAGTGTGAACACCGGCACTGCGATGCCCTTCGACCGCATCATCCGCCCCCCGCCCCCGATCGTGGAGGTCATCATCGACGCCCGCCCCCTGCTCGTGAGCGCCGGCACTGCGATGCCCTTCAACCGCATCGTCGGCGCCACGGCCACGGCGCTGGTCGCCCGGTTCGCGTTCGGGAAAGCCGTGCTCTCCACGCCCACGGCCGCGCCCTCGAACGTCGTCGCTGTCCCGGGACGACGCCCGTTGCACATCGTCCCGGCCTCCACGTTCTTCGCGCCCGCTGCGACTGCCATCCCGGCCGCCGTCATCCCGGCCACTGTCATCCCGACCGCTGTCGTCCCTGCCGCTGTCGTCCCTGCCGCTGTCGTCCCGGCTGCTGCCACTACTATCACCGCCACTGTCGTCGCCCCCCCCATCACCGCCGCCATCGCCACCGCCATCGCCGCCATCGCCGCCCTTGTTGTGCACCAGATAGCCCTCGGCGACGTAGCTGTGATCGCCGTCAAGGATCAGGTTGTACACCCAGGTCGAGGCCGGCGCCTCCTGGGATTCGATGTCACGCAGCAGCTCATCGGCAAACTCGACGTCGATAACGGCCGCCAGAGCCGCATTACCGTCGAATGCCGCCCGCATGTCCCAGGTCCTGGCACGAACCAGCCGGTCTCCGACCTGAATCCGCTCGATGCGCAATGCCGGATTCTCCCGCGCAGTCTGCTCCGGATCGATCGAGCGCCAGCCTCGCGATGTCATGAAAGGGTGCTCCGCCGTGACGAAGGCGGCCCCTCCGTTCAGGGAATACAGTCGCCGTCCGCCAAGGGGAACCCGCTCGATCGCGCACACCCGGTTGACCCGGCCATCACGCCCGACGACCCTGTCACCGACCCTGACATCGGCGATGGCTCGCTCGCGACCGTCCGCCATCAGTATCCGGACGCTGCCGATGAAACAGGAGCTGGCATAAACCGACGCGTAGCCGAAGTATCCCCCCTGGTTGTCATGCGCCGGAGGGCCTGCCGTCATCAAAAGAGCCAGAGCACTGCAGGTTGTCACCCGGATCAGCTTCCCGGTCAGGCAATTACGTCGCATTATGACCGCTGGATATCGACCGTTCATTTCGCCTCCTCGCTGGCAGATCAGCCGTTCTGTGCCAGTCTTGGAGGTACAACACGCCAGGGCCGGGATTCTCGCAAAAAATAAAATTTTTTCTTTTGCGAGAAAAAGCTCGCCGAGGTGTTGTCGTGACAGAGTTCTCATGAACGAAGTGTCGCCATGACAGAGAGACCATGCCCGACAACAGCCGCTAAGTGCAGCCAAGATGCATAGTCCGGAACAGGATCTCACCCAGCTCCCGCCGCTCAGTCGCCGCGAGGCCATCGAAACCGCGATCGGCATGTATCCACGCCTGCGGCGATTCGCTTATGGCCTCTGCGGCTCGTCCGACGAGGCCGACGAACTGGTGCAGACCGCTTTCGAGCGTGCCTTGAAATCGATCAGGCAGTGGCAGCCCGGCACCCGCGTGGACAGCTGGATGTACCGCATCATTCAGAACCTCTGGCTGAACCAGCGACGCGCTGACCGGGTGCGCGGCCTCCACCTGCCCGTCACCGACCCCGACCGGCTAAGCAGCCTGCGTTCACAGCAGGATGCCGAGAGCGGCCTGCTGCTGGAACGCGTGCAGCGCTGCATCGAGACGTTGCCGGACGACCAGAAGCTGGCCGTTCTGCTGGTTTCGGTCGAAGGGCTGAGTTACCGCGAGGCAGCCGGCGTGCTCGAAATTTCCGAACCGGCACTGACCAGCCGCCTGGCGAGGGGCCGACGCGCGCTGCTCGAACAGCTCGAGGCCGGCACCTCCCGAAAAATGGCCGGCAGCTGAAAAGGAGCCCCCCATGACCCGTCAAGACGAACTGCAACTGCAAGCCTGGATGGATGGCGAACTCCCCGCCGCCGACAGGGATGCCTTCGCCGAACGGCTGGCGCGGGAACCCCGGTTGCAACGGCAGGCCGAATCGCTGCAGTCGCTCGATCGCCTGCTGAGACAGGCCTACGCACCGATAGCGGCGCAGAGGGTACCGACGCTTCGCATTGGAAAGGTCCGTCCGAGCGACAGTTTCTGGGCGCTGTTCTGCAAGTGGCTCGGCACATCGCAACCACTGCGCTGGCAACCCTGTTGTCTGCTGCTTCTGGCTGCAATCTCGCTTGCTGGCGCTGGCGGTTACTGGCTGTCCGGCCAAATTAAGCTCGAAACCGCAGGCCAGGCCAATGAGCTAGGACCTCGGGAAAGACAGGCGTTGCAACTGCTTGTCGACCAGGTGCTGGAACATCAGCGCAGCGGCAGCACTGCAAGCTGGCAGGGTCAGGGCCGCGAACGGGTCATTATCACGCCGACACGCACCTTCCGCACCCCGGATGGGGACTACTGCAGGGAATTCAGCGAACGCCTGGTGATCGGAGACGAGTGGAACGAGGAACAGGTCATCGCCTGTCGCGAGGGCGAGCAGCGGTGGAGCGTCAAGGCACGTTATTACTGAGCAGGCTTCGGGAACTGCCGCTGCGGATCCGGTCCCATCACCAGACGAACGACCACTGTCTGCAGCCGAGCATGCTGGAAATTGCGTCGGTTTTCGGGCTGTACGTGCGGACATCAGGGCCTTGCCCAAGAACAATCAAATACCCGGCAGCAATACCCGCACCGTCAGCCCGCCGCCCGGGGTTTCTTCAAGCCTCAGCTCACCGTTGTGCAGCTCGACGATCAGCACCACGATCGACAGCCCGAGACCGGCGCCCTCGACACTCTGGCGGCCTTCCCGATAAAAACGCTCCAGCACTTTCTGCCGATCGGCTTCGGCGATACCCCGGCCATGGTCGATCACTTCGATGCAGGCCCGGTCCGATTCCCGCGACAGGCGCACCCGTATGACATCTTCGGCACAAGTGTAGCGAATCGCGTTTTCAATAAGGTTACGCAGCAGTATATCCAGCAGGGTTTCGTCGCCGGCTACCTGGAGGTCCGCGCCCTCCTCGAATTCGATCGAGAGCCCCCGTTCCAGCGCCTTCGGGTACAGTTCGGCCACCAGCGAGCAGCAACGCTGCGACAGATTCAGCGGCTTCAGCGGCACCTTGCCGCGCTGCGGCTCGATCCGTGCCAGCATCAAAAGCTGGGTCACGACCCGCTCCATGCGGTCGATACTGCACATCAGGTCGGCAGACTGCGTTTCCGGCAGGCGCAGCTTTTCCAGGTGAATACGCAGTGCCGCCAGCGGCGTTCTCAGTTCGTGGGCCGCATCGGCGGTAAAACGGCGCTCGCGGTCCAGCGTCGACGCCACGCGCGCGAACAGGTCGTTCATAGAGCCGACCACCGGCACCAGCTCCGACGGCAAGCGCTCGCTGGGCAGGGGCTGAAGGTCGTCGCTGCGCCGGCTGGCCAGACTCTGACGAATGGTTTCGAGCGGCGCCAGTCCACGCCGGATACCGAGGCTCAGCAACAGCAAAAGTCCCGGCAGCACCACCACGATCGGCAACAGCAGCTTGGCGGCTATCTGCCCGGTCAGCTCGTCCCTCACCGCCATGCGATGGCCGGAACGCACCCAGATGCCAAGCTCCGGGTTGCGCAGGGTGTAGAGACGCCAGCGATTGTCGCCCTCGCCGACCGTCATGAACCCAGGCTCGACCCGCTCGACGACGGGAAAGTCCGGCGGTGTACTGACCCAGAGTTCTCCGTCGAGACTGCCGGCCTGAAAGCCGACCTGATACTCGTAGGGATGGCCCGGGTCGTTGGCGTTGCCGCTGTGGTAGTCATCATCATCGGGCGCCTGATCGAGTCGTTCGAGGCTGACCGATCGCTGTAGCTCCTGCAACGCAGCGCGCTGGCGGTAGGCGATCACCTGTCCATGCAGCACCTTGGCGTTCTGCACCAGGGAGGCGTCGAATACCTCCTCCACCTCGTGACTGCTGTGCAGGTATGTCCAGAACACCGTGATCATGGCGCTCAACGACAGCAGCAGCAGCAGCGTCAGCAGCATAAAACGTCGGATGGAGCGCATTAGTCCCGGTCCATCATATAGCCGACGCCGCGCACCGTATGAATCAGGTCCCGTCCGATCTTCTTGCGCAGGTTATGGATATGGACTTCGAGGGCATTACTCTCGAGCTCTTCATTGAGGCCATAGAGGTGTTCTTCGAGCTTGCGCCGGGTCATGACCTGCCCCCTGGCATCGATCAGGCGCATCAGCAGCTCGTACTCGCGACGGCTCAGTATCAGCGGCGCGCCATCCAGCGTGACCTGACGCTGGCGGGTGTCGATCTCGAGATCACGGTACTGCAGCTTGTCGTCGCTGCGGCCGCGGGCCCGGCGATACAGGGCGCGCAGCCGGGCCTCGAGCTCGGCCAGCGAAAAGGGCTTGAGCAGGTAGTCATCGGCCCCCCGGTCCAGCCCCTCGATACGATCCTCGATACCGTCCCGGGCGGTGAGGATCAGGATCGGCGTTTCGATCCCCTTTTGCCGCGCTTCGCGCAGCACCTCGAGACCGTCCATGCCCGGCAGCCCCAGGTCGAGGACCGCAAGATCCGGCGCCAGGTCCAGCAATGCGGCCAGCCCCTGACGCCCGTCGCGAAACCACTCGACCCGGTAGTCCTGCGACAGCGCTTCGCGGATACCGCGACCCAGCAGTTCATCGTCTTCGATCAGCAACAGATCCATCGTCGAACGTCGTCCAAAAGGCCCGAGCCTGGGGTAGAAAGCTTAAGGCAATATTAACGGAAAATCAGCTGGCCAGTCCGGGAGTCAAAGGTCAGCCACCGCAGCGTGCGATGGAGCTCTCCTGGGCACTGCCTGACTGGACCTGGCCTCCATGGCAGCCGTCAGGGTATCGGGGGGATTGAAAAGCCTTGGGGGCTCAGCCGATCTGGTCGCGATAGAAGGCCAGTTCCCGCTCCAGTACACGGATCTGGTTCGCCGCCAGCCGGAAGCCGTGGGCCTCATCCTCGAACAGATGCAGCTCGGTCGCAACACCGCGGGCCTTAAGCGCCTCGTGCATGCGCCGGGTCTGATCCGGCAGAACCACGGCATCCCGCGCCCCCTGGAAGAAGATCACCGGACAGCGGATGGCCTCGGCACGGTGCAGCGGTGAGCGCGAGCGATACAGCTGCGCCTCGCGTTCCGGGTCGCCGAGCAGCCAGTCGAGGTAGTGCGACTCGAACTTGTGGGTTACCTGGCGCAGCGCCCCGGGGTCGGCGACGCCATAGAGGCTGGCGCCGGCACGGATGTTGCCGAGCGAGGCCAGGGCATTGAGCGTGGTATAGCCACCGGCGCTGTTACCGCGTATCAGGATCCGCGCGGGATCCACCGCCCCCCGCTCGACCAGGGCGCCGATCGCGGCGGCCACATCCTCGACATCGGTTTGTCCCCAGCTGCCGGCCAGCCGGTGACGATAGGCCCGGCCAAAGCCCGCACTGCCACGATAGTTAAGATCCAGTACCGCGAATCCGCGACCGGTCCAGTACTGCAGTGCCGGTCGATAGACCGGATAGCTGGTTGCGGTGGGGCCACCATGAGTCATGATCAGCAGCGGCGGTGCCGCGGCGCCGGCCTCCAGCGGCGGATAGAAGAAACCATGCACGCGCTCGGCGCCGACGTCGCAGTGAAAAGCCTCCGGCGACGACAATGCATGATCCGGACGCTCACCGCCGGCCAGTATCTCGAGGGCGCCGCTCTCGCGGTCGACGGCGATGACCGCGACCTGGCGGTCCGGCGCCTCGGCAATGGCATAGAGACGACGGCTGTCCGAACACAGCGAGCGGAACAGCGAGAAGCCGGCGACCAGACGTCGCGCCTCACCGCCACGACCGATGTCGAGCAGGCGGCCAGCGCCGTTGACGATCAGGCTGCAGCCATAGCGACCGGGCTCCGGACTGGTCCAGGTCGACAGGCCGAGCTGCCACTGGGCCACGCCGAACTCCGCATCCAGCGGACAGACATTGCGCCAGCGCCCGTTGGCAAGGCGGTACAGATTCCACCAGCCGCCGCGGTCACTGACCACATGCAGTACGCCATCGTCGTCGAAGCCCGGCTGAAACAGCGACTCCGTCGCGTCCTTGCCGGCCATCAGCTCGGCGGCGTGACAGCGTCCGTCGCGCTCCAGCACCGCACGGTAAAGTCGGGTCGCGGTCCAGGGCTGATGCGGATGATCCCAGGCCAGCCAGGCCAGGAAACGACCGTCGGGACTCAGGCTGGGTGAGCTGTAGAAATCGTGCCCCTGTGCCAGCACGCGCTGCTGTCCGCTGTGCGGCGACACCGCCACCAGACGGTTGTGAACGCCGTCCTGCGCATGCTGCTCGGCCACGGCTATCACTAGGCGGCGGTGCGGATCCCAGAGCAGATCGCCGTAACGGCAGTCCGGCGTATCGGTGACACGCAACGGCGGTACGACACGCCCCTGGCAGGACAACGGCTGCAACCAGATCTGCTGGTCTTCATCGTTGACGAACAACAGCCTGTCTCCGGCGAGACACCAGGCGCCGCCACCGTACTCGTGTACCCGGCTGCGCACGCTGAAACCTTCCGGTGTCAGCATGCGCTGGCGTCCACCGCTCAGCTGCACGATGCGGTTGCGGCCGTCCTCCGGACAGTACTGCACCCAGTAAAGGCCGTCACGTCCGAGCTTGAGCGCGGCATAGTCGCGCTGCGCCATGCAGGCCCGGGCCGCATCCAGCGGTTCAGCTGCGACAGAAGACACGGCTGTTGCGCTCGTTGCGATAGGTAAAGGGGGACTCGTCCGGGCGCTCGGCTTCCTGACGGGCACTCAGTATGCGGTCGTGGTGCGGCGACTTGCTGCACACCGGGTCGGCATTGGCGGCGTCGCCGGTCAGCAGATAGGCCTGGCAACGGCAGCCGCCAAAGTCCTTCTCCTTCTCGTCGCAGGAGCGGCACGGCTCCTTCATCCACTCGTAACCGCGGAAGTGGTTGAAGCCGAAAGAGCGGTACCAGATATCGCCGAGCGAACGATCCCGGACGTTGGGGAATTCGACCGGCAACTGGCGCGCGCTGTGGCACGGCAGTGCTGTGCCGTCCGGCGTCACGGTGAGAAAAATCTGCCCCCAGCCGTTCATGCAGGCCTTGGGCCTTTCCTCGTAGTAGTCGGGCGTGACGAAGATCAGCCGCATCGGGTTGCCTTCGGCGGCGAGCTTCTCGCGGTATTCGTTGGTGATGCGCTCGGCGCGCTCGAGCTGCCCGCGCGATGGCATCAGCTGCGCCCGGTTCTGCAGCGCCCAGCCGTAGTACTGGCAGGTCGCCAGCTCGACGTAGTCGGCGCCAAGTTCGATGCACAGCTCGATGATCCGGTCGATGCGATCGATGTTGTGACGGTGGGTGACGAAATTCAGCACCATCGGATAGCCGTGCGCCTTGACCTCACGCGCCATCCGCAACTTCTGGGCAAACGCCTTCTCCGAGCCGGCCAGCATGTTGTTGACCTCCTCGTCGCTGGCCTGAAAACTGACCTGGATATGGTCGAGGCCGGCGTCGCGGAACGCCTCCAGTTTGTGCTCGTTGAGGCCGAGCCCCGAGGTAATGAGGTTGCTGTAATAGCCAAGGCTGCGCGCTTCCCGGATCAGCTCGACCAGGTCCTGACGCACCAACGGCTCGCCGCCGGAAAAGCCGAGCTGGGCGGCGCCCAGCTCACGCCCTTCCTGCAACACCCGTATCCACTGCTCGGTGGTGAGTTCCTCGCCCTGCCCCGCGAAATCCAGCGGGTTGGAGCAATAGGGACACTGCAGCGGGCACTTGTAGGTCAGCTCCGCCAGCAGCCAGAGCGGCTGGCCGGCGGATTTTTCCTGCCCGCGGGGCACCAGGCCGTCACTGCAGCCGGATCCAGTTCTGTTCATGGGCCACTCCGATGAATTCGCGCACGTCGTCGCCAAGCGTGCCGGCGTCGGGAAATTTGCGCTCCAGCTGTGTGGTGATCTCGCCCAGCGTCCGCTTGCCGTCGACCAGCGCCAGTATCTCGCCGGCGCTGGGGTTGAGCTTGATCATGCCTTCCGGATACAGCAGCACGTAGCAGTCCTGCGCTTTTTCCCACTGGAAGCGAAACAGTGGATTGAAACTCGGGATGCTGCTCTCGTTCATTGCCAGAGCCCCCGGTGATAGACCCGCGCGTCCGTCACCGTATGATAGGGCGGCCGGCCGAGTTCGTATGCCATGGTCATGGCATCTAGCATGCTCCAGAGCACATCGAGCTTGAACTGCAGGATTTCCAGCATCCGCTCCTGCGATTCCCGGGTACGGTAATGATCCAGCGTGATCGAGAGACCGTGCTCGACATCGCGCCGCGCCTCGGTCAGGCGGTTGCGGAAGTACTGGTAGCCATTGGCGTCGATCCAGGGATAGTGCTGCGGCCAGCTATCGAGCCGCGACTGATGGATGGTCGGCGCGAACAGCTCGGTCAGCGACGAGCTGGCCGCCTCCTGCCAGGTGGCGCGGCGGGCAAAATTGACGTAGGCGTCGACGGCGAAACGCACCCCCGGCAACACATGCTCCTGCGACAGGATTTCCTCGCGCGTCAGCCCCACGGCTTCGCCGAGACGCAGCCAGGCCTCGATGCCGCCCTCGGCGCCATCGTAACCGTCGTGATCCAGCACCCGCTGCACCCACAGGCGCCGGGTTTCCCGATCCGGGCAGTTGGCCATGATGGCGGCATCCTTCACCGGGATGCTGATCTGGTAGTAAAAGCGGTTCGCCACCCAGCCGCGAATCTGCTCCGGCGTGCAGCGGCCCTCGTACATGGCGCGGTGATAGGGATGGTGGATATGGTAGTAGTCGCCCTTGGCGCGCAGCGCACGTTCGAACTCGTCGCGACTGAGCGGCGCCAGGTCCTGGCGCTCTGTGACAATGCTGTTCATCCGTCTGCCTCCGCGGTCAGAGTTCGATAGACATGCCGTCGTACGACACCTCGATGCCGTGGCGTTCGAGTTCCGCGCGCTCGGCGGAATCTTCGTCGAGAATCGGATTGGTGTTGTTGATATGTATCAGCACCTTGCGCGGCCGCTCGAGGCTGTCGAGAAACTCGATCATGCCGCCCTGCCCGGACAATGAAAGATGGCCCATGTCGCGGCCTAGCTTGGTACCGACGCCGGCATGGATCAGCTCGTCGTCGCGCCAGATGGTGCCGTCCACCAGCAGGCAGTCGGATTCCTCCATGTAGGGCAGCAGGTGCGGCTCGATGACACCGAGACCCGGCGCATAGAACAGCGACTTGCCGCTGCGCCGGTCACTTATCAGCATGCCGATATTGTCTCCCGGGTGCGGATCGGCGCGATGCGGCGAATACGGCGGCGCGCTGCTGGTCAGCGGTACGGCAGTCAGGGTCAGTTCCGGCACCTGCGGAATGACGAAGCTGCTCTGGCCGGGCATGACCGGAATGGGGTTCCAGTTGAGGCCGCCGTTCCAGTGCTCGAGCATGCGGAAAATCGGGAAGCTCTGCGACAGGTCCTCGTGCACACGACCGGTACACCAGACGTCGTGGGGGCAGCCTTCGCGCAGCATCAGCAAGCCGGTGCTATGGTCGATCTGGCTATCCATCAGCACGATGGCGGCAATGCCGGTATCGCGAACGTTGCGGGCCGGCTGCAACGGCGCAAAGGATTCCAGCTGGGCGCGGATATCCGGTGAGGTATTGAAAAGTATCCAGCTGACGCCGTCGGCGCTCACCGCGATGGAAGACTGGGTGCGGGGTCGGGCGTTGAGGGTACCCTGACGCAAACCATGACAGTTGTGACAGTTGCAGTTCCACTGCGGAAAGCCGCCGCCCGCCGCGGAACCGAGTATCTGAATTTTCATTGTTATGGTGATCTTCGGCTGTCTGTCGGAATCAGGCAGGCGCGGCCTGCCTGTGGGGATTCTGCGGCCCCCGTCGGGGGCCGAAAACGCGACCGCTTAACGGTTGGCGAAGTACATGGTGACTTCGAAGCCGATGCGCAGGTCGGTGTAGGCCGGTTTCGTCCACATAAGTCGATTCCTCTTTGTTGTTATCGAAGGGGACACTCAACGTATCCTCTCTAACGAGGATAGCAATCTGCCAGCGCCACATACCATGGTACTTTGGGACAAAAACTTAACAAATTACGACAACAAGAGTAGTACATTGGATGTAGCGATGCTTTGACGCAATCTCCCGTCGATGGTGACTGCTCGTGGATCACGGATTCCATCGATGACTCGCCAGCCCGAAACCGCATATAGGATACAGCCCCCCTGATCGAGACATGATCGCCCTCTGCCGCAGCGCCGCTCCACCCATCTAAGAGCCTTGGGCGCTAACTATCCGCCTCGACCTGCAAGCCCGCATGCGTACGAACAATATCGGCCATCACCGAGAGCCCGATTTCCGCTGGCGTCTTACTGCCGATCGGCAGGCCCACCGGCATGCGAATGCGGGCGATCTGTTCTGGTGTCAGACCACCGATGCGCGCCAGGCGTTCGGCCCGTCTGGCAGATGTCGCCGCCGCGCCCATAACCCCGAGATAGAAAGCATCGGTACGCACCGCCTCCATCATCGCCAGATCGTCGATCCTGGGATCATGGGTTAAGGCGACCACCGCGGTGTTCGAATGGCAGCCATGCTGCGCGATATAAGAAGACGGTAACAGCGGCAGAACCTCTATGCCCGGAACGTCAAACCGGACCCGCGCCTCTTCGCGGGGGTCACACACCAGAACCTCGAAGCCGAGCGCCATCGCGAACTGCGCGCAGTAAGCGGCCACCGGCGAGGTGCCGGCCAGCAGCAGCGTCGTCAGGGGTCCGACACGCACCCGAATATCCCGTTCGCCGACATCGACGACGGGCCCCTGCTCGACATCAGGCTCGAGGGACCGATTACCAAGGCAGTCAACCCGCCTGACAACACGAAGCTGATCCGACAGCGCCCGCTGCAGCATTTGCAGATGCGCTGTCGTACCGGGTGTCGGCGCCAGCCGCTCCACCAGAACCCTGAGCACACCGCCACAGGGCAAACCGAGGCGCCGGCTCTCATCACCGCCGTCGCCGTAGGCGACGATCTCGGCCTCGGCGGCGAAGCCTCCTGCCTCGAGCCGCTCGAGAAAGGCTTCCTCGACACAACCGCCCGACAGCGAACCCGCGTGCCGTATAGCGTCCACGGCCGCGAACATCGAGCCCGGCGGGCGCGGCGACGAGCCGAAGGTCGACAGCACCGTACAGAACCAGACAGGCTCACCGGACTGGTTCCAGCGCAGAGCCGAGTCGATGACCTGCCGATCGATACTGTTCATCGTTCACATCTCCCCCATCATTGCCGGAACGGCCGGCGACGACTGTCCCGCCTCCTGCGCCTGCTCGACCACCAGCTCATGCAGCGTATCGAGGAACAGCTTCAGCACCGGGGAGTCGTCATCAGCCCGACAGGTCGCGTACAGCGGCACCATTGGTAACGACGGCTCCATGGGACGAAAAACGACACCGTCCGGCGCCAGTTGCGCGATCGAGGCCGGCACCACGGCCACGCCAATATGCGCCCGCACCAGACTCAGCAGGGTCTGAACCTCGATCACCTGCTGCCGAATCTTCGGTGTAAAGCCGGCATGAACGCAGCTCTGATAGAGCAGGCTTGCGAAATGCGACTGCTTGAGTTCCAGCGCCACGAAAGGCTCTTCGGCCAGTTCCTTCGGTGCTATCGCCGTCTTTATCGCGAGCGGATGGTCCGAAGGCAGCGCGACCTGGATCGGTTCGCACATCAGCAACTCGTTACGCAGTTCCGGGTCATCGTAACGCCCCCGGAACACGCATACGTCGATTCGCCCCTGCTTGAGCGCGTCCAGCTGCGCGGCAGGCGTCATCTCGAACAACTGCCACTCGACTGCATGATGACGCTCGCGAAACAGACTCAGGGCCCGCGGCAGAACGCCGACCATTACCGAGCTGATCATGCCGATTGCCAGCTCGCCGACCTGCCCCCGCCCCGCCTGCCGGGTCAGATCCAACGCCCGTTCGAGCTGATTGAAGACCAGCGGCACCTGCCGTTGCAGCACACGACCGGCCGCCGTCAGTTCAACGCGGTGGTGACTGCGCTCGAACAATGGTGTGCCCAGCTCCTCCTCCAATAGGCGAATCTGCTGACTCAGCGGTGGCTGGGATATGTGTAGCCGGGCAGCCGCCCGACCGAAGTGAAGTTCCTCGGCCAGCACTTCGAAGTAACGCAATAACCTCAGATTCATGGCGCCACCTTCAGCCCGGCAGGGTCAGGTCAAGCGGCGTGCTGCGCAGGCGCCGCCCGGTCAGCCGATGAATGGCATTGGCGAGCGCTGGTGCCACTGGCGGGCTGGTCAGCTCGCCGACGCCGGACGGGTTGTCCCGATCCCCTTCCAGTATCCGGATCTCGATATCAGGCATGTCCGACATCCGCGCGACCCTGTAGTCATGGAAGTTGCTCTGCACCACCTCGCCACGACGGATGTCGAGCCGGTCGAACAGCGCGTGACCGAGGCCCCACATCAACCCGCCATAGACCTGTTCCTCGACACCACCGGGGGCCACCGCGAGTCCGCAGTCGATAACGCAGCTGAGCCGCTCGACCTTAATAACACCGTCCCTGCGGGACAACCGCGCCACCACGGCAACGAAGCTGCCATATCCCTGATTGGTGGCAAGTCCGAGAGCGGTGCCCTCCGGCAGCGGACGGTGCCAGCCCGCAAGCGCCGCCGCCTTCATAAGCACTCGCACATGCCTTGGACGCTCCTCCATATGAGCCAGCCTGAATGCCAGCGGGTCCCGCCCGCCGGCATGGGCCAGCTCGTCCATGAAACTCTCCACGGCAAAGACGTTCGGAATGAAGCTGACCGACCGGTACCAACCGGTCGGGACACCGGTTTCATGGCGAACCCAGCCAAGATCCAGATGCGGCGCGCGGTACGCGAAGTCCCAGGCGGAAATGGCCTCGGTGGTGCTGTAATCCATATGATCCGGACGCTCGTCGTATCCCGGCTCCCACTGCTCGCCGGATGCCGGCGACAGCGCCCGCAGGCGCAGAGCGCTTAGGCGCCCGTCGCCGTCCAGCGCGCCCTCAAGACGGTGCAGCGTGGCGGCGTGGCCGAACAGCGCCCGCACCTCGTCCTCGCGACTATTCATCAATTTAACCGGGGCACCGGCCTGCTGCGCCAGGTAGGCGACCTCCATCAGCCAGTACTTTGCCTCCCTGGCGCCGAAACTGCCGCCCGATATCAGCTCCTCGATGACCACGCTGTCCTCGTCGAGCCCGCAGACCGCCTTTGCGGCTTCGCGGGCAAAGGACGGCACCTGGACGCCGCCACGGAAATACAGCCGGCCATCGACCAGCTCGGCGGTGATGCAGATCGGCTCGAGCGGGTTCTGAGCCTTGTAGGGCATGGCATAATCCGCCTCCAGCAGCTGTGCAGCCACCGGCCAGGCACTGTCGGCGTCGCCGGTCTGAAGCGTTCTGACCAAAGGTGCACCGGGCTCGTCAAGCACGGCGCGAAAACGCCCCGGCAGCGATTCGCTGTCGAACTCAGAGAAGGGACTCGCACTCCAGCGCACCTGCAGCGCCTCCCGGCCCTGCTGCGCCGACCAGTAGTCTTCGGC
The DNA here is from genome assembly GCF_014645375.1 of Marinobacterium nitratireducens. Lineage (GTDB taxonomy): Bacteria > Pseudomonadota > Gammaproteobacteria > Pseudomonadales > Balneatricaceae > Marinobacterium_A > Marinobacterium_A nitratireducens. The sequence continues at coordinate 132,964 of NZ_BMLT01000009.1, read as the reverse complement.
CAGTACCGCAACGCCCTCCTGATTGCCGCCGAACACATCGGGACGTGCCGGCACCCGGATGACCTGACGCACGCCGGGCACCGCCAGCGCGGCTGCGGCATCCAGGCCATCAACGCGGGCACCGATGACCGGCGCCCGCTGAATGACCGCAACCAGCATGTCCGGCAGATCCACGTCGATGCTGTAGCGCAATCGCCCGCGGACCTTGGCGGCGGCGTCCCGCTTGTGGCGCAGTTTGCCGATGTAGCGGAACTGCGACGGGGCTTTAAGGACCACCGAGTCCGGCGCAGGCAGCTTTGCCGCATCGTCGACGAGTTCACCGTAACCGGCGGAACGACCGCTGCCGGCATGCACCACCCGGCCGTCGACCGCGCGGCACCGGTCCGGCGTCAGGCCCCAGCGTTTTGCCGCCGCCGCGACGAGCAGTTCCCGCGCCGTGGCACCCGCCTGGCGCAACCGGTCGTACTCGAGCGAGACGCTGGTGCTACCGCCGGTCGAGAAGACGTGCCAGACCGGATGAATGTAGGCCTCGAAGAACGGGTTTTCGGGGGTAATCACCTCGACCGCCATCGGATCCACCTCCAGCTCCTCGGCGACACAGGCCGCGAGTGCGGTGCGGGTCCCGGTACCGGAGTCGTGCTTGTGCACCACCAGCTTCACCGTGCCATCCGGCAGCACCCGCACCCAGGCGTTGGGCTCGAAAGGCGCCAGCCTGTTACCCTCGTCGCCTGCGACAGCGCCAGGCATCCAGTGAAAGCCTACCGCAAGACCGGTGGTCAGAAGCGCGCTCTGCTTGAGAAAGCGGCGCCGCGCCGGCCGAATGTCCTGTACATGACGGCTTTTCATCAGGCCCGGCCTCCTTCGTCAGCGGCACGCTTGATCGCCCGGACGATACGCCCGTAGGTACCGCAGCGACAGATATTGCCGGACATGGCAGCGCGGATGGAGGCGTCATCGACCGGTGCGCCCGAGGCGAGCAGCGCGGCCGCGGACATCAACTGCCCGGGCTGGCAATATCCGCACTGGGGCACGTCCTCCTCGATCCAGGCTTTCTGCAGCGGGTGATCACCGTTTTCCGACAGGCCTTCTATCGTCCTGACCTGACCACCGGACGCAGCGGACAGGGGTAACTGGCAGGCACGGGTCGGATTACCGTTAAAATGAACGGTACAGGCTCCGCACAGGCCTTTTCCGCACCCAAACTTGGTGCCCTTCAATTTAAGTTTATCGCGCAGCACCCATAATAATGGCGTCGAGGCGAGGTCCTGACTTAATTCGTGATTACGACCGTTAACCTGGATTTTTATCATTTTTAATCTTCCTCCAAACCGGCGTCTTGGCGCTCCCGGATGTTGATGCGATTATAGGAAGCGAAATTCAGCCTCTACCAGCGATGATTTCTGACCTAACCTGTAAGCGGAACTTACACTGATGCACAAACGCTACCCGTCTATTCAGTCCATGAACGCCTTTCTGCAGGCGGTGCGTACCGGCAGCTTCACCCGCGCGGCCCGTCAGCTGAACCTGACACACAGCGCCATCAGCCAGCAAATACGCACCCTGGAGGAGTTCATCGGTCAACCGCTGTTCCTGCGCGAGGGAGGCGGCGTTCAGCTGACGGACGCAGGCCAGCTTTTCGCGCAGATCCTGCCGGACGGCCTGGCTCAGGTCGACCGTGCGTTGTCGTCGGTGCGCAACCGCCCGGTGGCGCGAAAACTGAGCCTCGATGTCGACGGCGAGCTGGCGCCGCGCTGGTTCAACGCCCGGCTGCCGCAGTTGCTGAACAGGCTTTCGGACCACGAGGTTACGCTGCTCTCGAGCCTGCACGCCGATCGGGTGTCGTTGGAGCGGGTCGACCTGTCGCTGAGGTACGGCTACGGCGACTGGGCCGACTGCGATATGGCACTGCTGTGTCGCGACCGGGTCACGCCCGTCGCGGCGCCGTCGCTGCTCGCCTCGCTGGGGCTGGAACCTCCGCTGACGCCGGTCGCGCTGCTGGAGCTGCCGTTGCTGGGCTACAGCCGCCGATCCTGGATTCCCTGGCTGGAAGCCGCCGGTCAGGAGGCCCGGGAGCCGGAAACCGCCATGGTCTTCGACAATGTCGCGAACCTACTGGATGCCGCCGAGGCAGGCCTCGGGGTTGCCCTGGCCCGAGGCCTGCTGTGCCATGACGCCCTGGCCGCCGGTCGCCTGGTGCGCCTGACCGATACCGCGATCCGCGCACACTACAACCTCTATGCCGTCTGGCCCCGGGGCCAGGACGAGAAGGTCGCGCCGGTGGTCGCCGCTCTTCGCACCCTGGTCGCCGACTGCCACGAGGACGCTGAATGACACACAGTAAAGTTAACCTAACAATAATAAAGGCGCATAATAAACCCGATGCAATCCAAAAAAATTGAGCATTTCTTATCCCTTATCGCATATCAGACTGAATAAATGGCACCTGCAAGAGTCGCCTTTCAGGAACACTTTTATCTTTTAAAGATGAGGGTTTAACCGCTTCGATTGACCTCAACTCCTTAACGATATCGAATACCTATCGCAAACGCCGGTAAATTGTATTGTACGGTGCTCCCAGGCTTGCCAATACTGGGGTCCAAGCAGCTGCGGGTTCAATTGAGCGATGCAGTCGGGCGGGGGCAGATGCAAGGGTGCATCTGGCAAGGGCCGGGACTCCATCGGGATTCCGCCGCTGTGACACGGAAGGTTCTCTTCCCCGCACAATCAGGAGATGAATCCATGATCATCGATATCAGTTGCTACCCCACCGATCTGGTGGACCTTGCCTGGCGACACGACGGAGACCCCTTCACAGGCGAACGCCTGCTGGAGATGATGGACGGCCCCTACATGATCAACGGCAAGCCGCGCCGCATCGACAAGGCCTTCATCCAGCCCCCCCAGGGCAACACCATCTATACCTGGACCGACGGCGAACTCTCCGGCCGGGAGTCCATCGACGCCTACATGGCCTATACGCTGAAGATGGTGCAGACCTACCCCGACCGCTTCATCGGCTGCTTCGTCTACAACCCCCGCTGCGGCGTCGAGGCCGGCGTCGAGGCCATCGAGCGCTACGTCAAGGAACACGGTTTCGGCATGGTCCAGATGCAGGCGAACATGCACGCCTACCGTCCCGACAGGGCGCTGGACTGGGTTCGGCCGGCGTTTGAAAAATGCGCCGAACTCGGGGTTCCGGTAAAGCTGCACACCGGCGACGGCCCCTACAGCATCCCGACCGAGTGGGTGCCGATGATCAAGGAGTTCCCCCAGGTCGACTTCATCATGGCGCACTTCGGCGTCCAGACCGGCGGCGTCTACGTCTTCGAGCCCATGCAGTGGGCGATGGAGCTGCCAAACGTCTACTGCGAGTCCGGCTGGTGCCTGCAGTCGCGCATCGTCGAGTTCGCCAAGGTGCTGCCCAAGCACAAGATCCTGTTCGGTACCGACACCCCGCCGAACGAACCCGGCATGTGGCTGCGACTGCTGGAGGTGCTGTGCCACGAGCCGCCCCAGGGCCTGGACCTCGACGAGGACACCCTCGAGGACTACCTCGGCAACAACACCGCCCGGATGATCGGCCTGGAGCCGACCGCGCCGCCCAAGACCGTCGAGGAGGCCGAGGCGCTACTCGCGAGCCCGGTCACCGCCTGAGCCCCCCCCGGAGACAGACAGATGATTATCGATACCCACCTGCACCCCACCAACCTGGTCGACGAAGCCTGGCGCCATACCGGCACGCCTTTCAACGGCGAGCGCATGCTCAAGCTGATGGACGGCCCCTACATGATCAACGGCAAGCCGCGCCGCATTGACATGGGCTTCATCCAGCCGCCGCCGGGCAATACGGGCTACCGCGACGGCAACCGCCGAGGCCGCGAGGGCATCCGCGACTACATGTCCTATATCGCCGAACTGTGCCAGACGTACCCGGACCGCTTTATCGGCAACTTCACCTTCAACCCCCGCTGGGGACCGGAGAACGGCGCCAAAGAGCTGGAATTCCACATCAAGGAATACGGCTTCAAGATGCTCAAGCTGCACGCCAACATGCACGGCTACCGGCCCGACCGAGCGTTGGACTGGCTGCGTCCGGCGATGAAGGTGTGCGCCAAGTACAACATCGTGGTGCTGATTCACACCGGTGACGGCCCCTATACCATCCCGACCATGTTCTACCCGATCATCCGCGAGTTCCCGATGGTGAACTTCATCATCGGCCACTTTGGCATTCAGACCGGCGGCAACTACTCCTTCGAGGCGTTCTGGATGGCCATGGACACGCCCAATGTCTACTGCGAGTCCGGCTGGTGCTTCCAGTCGCGCATCGTCGAATTCGCCAAGCAGCTGCCGCGCGACAAGATCGTGTTCGGCACCGACTCGCCGCCCAACGAGCCGGGTATGTGGCTGCGCGAGCTCGAGGTGCTCTGCTCCGACCCGCCGCAGGGCCTTGGCATCGACGAGGATCACCTGGAGGACTACCTGGGCAACAACATTGCCCGGCTGGTCGGCATCGAGCCGACCGCGCCGCCGAAGGACCTCGCCGAAGCGGACAAGCGCCTCACCGCGACCTACGTGAAGTGATCCGAGGCGCGCAGGCGAGGTTTGCCCGCCCGCGCGCCTGCCGACAACGGAGCAGCCATCATGGCCAATACCCTTTTTGGCGAAAGCCAGGATTTCCACGATTTCGCCACCGAATACCGGCGCCAGCACCCGGATGACGTGCTGACGGTCGAGACGCCGCTGTCCGCGGACCAGGACATCACCGCACTGATCGACGCGCTGGCGGCGCAGGGCCGCCAGCCCATGCTGATGTGCGACCGCGTCGGCGACCTCGGGGTACCGGTGGTGTCCAACGTCTTCGCCTCCCGGGAGCGCATCGCCCGCCTGTTCGGTGTCACACCTGCCAAGCTGCACGACACCTTTCAGGCCCGCGCAAATGCGCCGCTCGCACCCCGACATGTCGAAAGCGGCCCGGTGCTGGACCAGGTTTACCGGGGCAAGGACCTCGACCTGGCGCGGCTGCCGATGCTCAGGCACTTCGCCAGCGACCGTGGACCCTACATCACCAACGCGGTCATCGTCGCCGAGGACCCGGTCACCGGCGTCGCCAATCTCAGCTACCACCGCTCCATGCGCCATGCCCGCCAGGCGCTGGCCACCAGCCTGCACTCGCGCGGCCACCTCTGGCGCATGCTGCAGGCCACGCGGGAACGTGGCCAGGCGCTGCCGGTAGCGATGGTGATTGGCGCTCACCCGCTGTTCATGCTCGCCGCGGCGGCGCGGCTGCCGTACGGCAGCGACGAACGCGCGCTGGCCGGCGGACTGTTCGGCGCACCGCTTGAGCTGGTGCGCACACCCGTGCACGGCATTGGCGTGCCGGCCGCCGCCGAGTTCGTGCTCGAAGGCACCATCGATGCCGCCGATTATGCCGACGAAGGCCCCTTCGGCGAGTTCAGCGGTTACTCGTCGGACCGTTCCACCAACAACCTGCTGCGGCTGGACAGCCTCATGCGGCGCCGGGCCCCCTGGCTGGTCGATATCGTCGGCGGCAACTACGCCGAGCACCTGACACTGGCGCGGCTGCCCCGCGAGGCGGAGATGAGCGAAAAGCTCAGGGCCCGCTTCCCGTCCGTCCGCGCGGTGCATTACCCGAATTCGGGCACCCACTTCCACTGCTACGTGGCGCTTGACCAGAGCCGCGACGGCGAGGCCCGCCAGATCATGCTGGCGCTGCTGGGATGGGACCCCTACCTGAAAACGGTGATCGCGGTCGACAGCGACGTCGATATCACCGATGACAGCCAGGTGCTCTGGGCGCTGGCGACCCATTTCCAGCCGCACCGCGACCAGTTTATTGTCGATGGCCTGCCCGGCAGCCCGCTGGACCCCTCGTCCTCGGTCGACGGGACCACCTCCCGAATGGCGCTGGACGCAACCAGGGGTTCGTCGTTCGACGGTATTCGCGCCCGTATCGACGAAGCGGCGCGGGCACGTGCGCTCGAACTGCTGTCGCAGCAACGGAGTGAAGCATGAACGCCATTCACCGCTCAACGACCGACAACGCGCGGCCGCGGCTGGTCGTCGCCATCAGCGGCGCATCGGGCTTCGTCTACGGCAAGCGGCTGCTGGAGCTGCTGGCGGAGCTCGACGTCGAAACCCACCTGGTGATGAGCCGCGCCGCCCAGCTGACCATGGCGCTGGAGACCGACTTCAAGCTCTCGGACGTCCAGGCGCTGGCGAGCCACACCCACCGCTGTGACGATATCGCGGCCGGCATTGCCAGCGGCTCCTTCCGGGCACTGGGCATGGTGGTCGCACCCTGCTCGATGCGCACGCTCGCGGAGATCGCCACCGGCGTCTCGTCTGGACTGATCAGCCGCGCCGCCGACGTCACCCTGAAGGAGCGCCGCCCGCTGGTACTGATGACCCGGGAGACACCGCTGACACTGGCGCACCTGCGCAATATGACCGCCGTTACCGAAATGGGCGGCATCATCGCCCCCCCGGTTCCGGCCTTTTACGCCCGTCCCGACACCCTCGATCAGATGATCGATCACAGCCTGGGCCGTGTGCTCGACCTCTTCGGACTCGACGCCGGCACAGCGCTGCGCTGGCGCGAGCCGACGGTCAGCGCGCAGCCAGACTATCCAACCTGTATCCAGGAGGCACCATGAACGCTACCTTCGACGCGCCGCGTCCCAACAACAAGATCCCGGTCACCGTGCTCACCGGCTTTCTCGGTGCCGGCAAGACCACCCTGCTCAACTACATCCTGCGCGAAAACCACGGTCGCAAGATCGCGGTGATCGAGAACGAGTTCGGCGAGGTCGGCATCGACGGCGACCTGGTGCTCAGGTCCGACTCCGAGGAGATCTACGAAATGGTCAACGGCTGCGTCTGCTGTACCGCCGAGGTTCGCGAGGACCTGGTGCGCGTGGTGCGCGAACTCGTCGCGCGACCGGACCGCCTGGATCACATCCTGGTCGAAACCAGCGGCATGGCGGATCCCTATCCCGTCGCCCAGACCTTCTTCATCGACGACCCCATCGCCAGGGAGGTCGAGCTCGACGCTATCGTCACCATGGTGGACGCCAAGCATATCGGCCAGCACCTGGAGGACCTCGAACTCGACGGTGCCGACAACCAGGCCGTCGACCAGATCGTCTGCGCCGACCGTATCGTCATCAATAAGGTCGATCTGGTGGATGAACCGGCGATCGCGGCGCTGCGCGAACGCATCCGCGGGCTCAACGCCACCGCCGAGCTGGTCACGTCCAGCTACGCCGAGATCGACCTCGCCGGCATCCTCGGTCTCGGCGCCTTCGAGGCGACGCAGAAGCTGCTGGAGATCGGCGCCGAGAACGAACATCGCGGCCATGCTCACCACGATCAGGATTACACCCACGAGCACGATGCCAGCGTGACGTCGGTCGGCATCGCGGTCGATGCCGATATCGACCTCGACGCCTTCAGTCGCTGGATCGAGGCGCTGCGTCTGGAGCAGGCGGATACCCTGTTCCGGATGAAGGGGGTATTGTCCGCCCGCGGCCGCGATCAACGCTATATCCTCCAGGGCGTGCACAGCCTGATCGACTTCCGTGCCGCCCAGCCCTGGGGACGGGATCCGCGCTCGAGCAAAGTGGTGTTCATTGGCCGCGATCTAGACCGTGCCCGGCTCAACCGGGAGTTCCAAGCCTGCCTCGTTGATTGAAGTCGCCCGGGAGCCCGCCGGCCGATACCGGCTGGCGGCACCCGGCAATCCGAACGGGGAAGCCTCTTTTTAAAGACAAAAAGATACAGAGGAGAAATGACCATGACTTCAAACGTCCATCCCGTCGATGAAAAGCTGCCGCTGCGCCAGATGCTGACGCTCGGGCTTCAGCACATGGCGGTGTCCTACATCGGCGCCATCGCGGTGCCGCTGATCATCGCTTCGGCTTTGCAGATGTCCCAAGAGGATACGGTGGTGCTCATCAGTACCACGCTGTTCTGTTCCGGCATCGCCACCCTGCTGCAGACCGTCGGCTTTTGGAAGTTCGGTGTTCGCCTGCCCATTCTGCAGGGCGTGGCCTTCAGCAGCGTCGGCCCGGTGATCGCCATCGGCAGCAACCCCGAGGTGGGGTTCGCAGGCGTCTGCGGCGCCGTGATCGGCGCCGGCATCATTACCATGCTGGCAGCGCCCTTCGTCGGCCGATTGCGACGATACTTCCCGCCGGTCGTCACCGGCTGCATCGTCACGGTAATCGGACTGCAGCTGTTCCCGGTTGCCTACACTTGGGTGGGCGGCGGTCACGGCGCCGAGAATTTTGGCGCCCCGGTCTTTCTCTTCGTCTCGATTTCCGTCCTCGCGACCATTCTGCTGGTCAACCGTTACGGCAGCCCGCTGGTGCGCAACCTCTCGGTGCTGATCGGCATGCTGGTCGGCGCGGTGCTGGCCTGGTCGCTGGGCATGGGCGACTTCGCGCCGGTCGAGCAGGCGCCCTGGGTCACGGTCCCGATGCCCTTTCATTTCGGTCTGCCAACCTTCGCGATCATCCCGATCGCCACCATGACGGTGGTGATGATCGTGCAGATGGTGGAGTCGATGGGCCTGTTCCTGGCCATTGGCGATATCGTCGGCAAGAAGGTCGAGGAGAAAGAGGTCATCAACGGCCTGCGCGCCAACGGCCTGGCCAGTACCATCGCCGGCGGTTTTGCGGCCTTCCCGTTCATCGCGTTCATGGAGAACGTCGGCCTGGTGATCCTGACCGGCGTGCGCAGCCGCTGGGTCGTTGCCGTCAGCGGACTGATGATGTGCGCCGTGGCGCTGACGCCCAAAGCCGGCGCCATGATCGCCTCGGTCCCCAGCGCGGCACTTGGCGGCGCCGGCATCGCCATGTTCGGCGTGGTGGCGGTCGCCGGCATCCAGACGCTGGCCAAGGTCGACTACGAGCACAATCGCTATAACGTCCTCATCGTAGGCTTCACGCTTGCTGCGGCGCTGGTGCCGGTACTGTCACCGGCGCTGTTCGAGCAGCTGCCCGAATGGAGCCAGCCCTTCCTGCACAGCAGCGTGGTCATTGCCTGCCTGCTGTCGGTGCTGCTGAACGCCCTGCTCAACGGCATAGAGGCGCCACAAGCCAAGGCGCGTGAAACAGTTACCCAAAACATCTGATCGATCGAGATAGAAGCCATGAAACAACCACAGAATCTGCTGATCAAGAACCCGATCGCGGTAATGACCGGCCTGCGCGGAGCAGGCGCGCGCGCCGGTCGCGTGGACCTGCGCATCCGGGACGGCCGCATCGTCGAGATGGCGGCGGACCTTGCGCCGCAACCGGACGAGCGCGTCATCGACGCCTCCCGCCATGTGGTGTACCCCGGCGGCGTCAACAGCCACCATCACCTGTTCCAGAACCTGCTCAAGGCCGTGCCCGAGGGCATGAACCAGGACCTGCAGGGCTGGCTGGCCTCGGTACCGTACCCGCGGCTGGACCTGTTCACGCCGCAGCTGGTGCGGACCGCCGCGCGACTGGGCATGGCCGAGCTGCTGCTGTCCGGTGCCACCGCCTGCGCCGACCATCACTACCTCTACTTCGGCGGCGGCACCACCGAAACCGGCGATGCGCTGTTCGATATCGCCGGGGAGTTCGGCATGCGCTTCGCGCTGTGTCGCGGCGGCGCGCTGGAGTCGGCCAACGCACACCCCGGCTTCAGCAAAACGGCGCTGGCACCCGAAACCCTGGACGCCATGATCGGCGACATAGAGCGCCTCAAGGCCCGCTATCACCAGAGCGCATCCGACGCGATGCGCCGGGTCGTGGTCGCGCCGACGACGCCCACCTTCTCGCTGCCGCCAACGCTGCTCCGGGAGCTTGCGGCAGCGGCGCGGGGCCTCGGGCTGCGGTTGCATACGCACCTGTCGGAAACGCAGAACTACGTCGACTTCTGCCGCAGCAAGTACAACCTGCTGCCGGTGGAGTTCGTCGCCGAGCACGACTGGCTGGGGCCGGACGTCTGGTTTGCCCATATGGTGCATGTGCAGCCTTCCGAGATCCGTCTGCTGGCGCAGACCGGCACCGGGGTTTCCCACTGCCCGGTGAGCAACGCGCGGCTCGGCAGCGGCATCGCGCCGATACCGCAGATGGCTGCGGCCGGGGTACCGATCTCCATCGGGGTCGACGGCGTCGCCTCGAACGAGTCCGGCAGCATGACCGGCGAACTCAACACGGCCTGGCTGATCCACCGCGCCGCCGGTGGCGCTGCAGCGACGCTTGCCGAGGACGTCATCCACTGGGGCTCGGCCGGCGGCGCCCGGGTGCTGGGGCTCGACGATGTCGGCACCCTCGAGGTCGGCAAGGCCGCCGACCTGGTGCTGTACGAGCTCGATCACCCGCGCTTCTTCGGCTTCCACGACCCGGCCCTGGCCCCGGTCACCGCCGGCGAACCCGCACCGGTCAGCCACAGCATCGTCAACGGCCGCCTGGTGGTGGAGAACGGCCTTATTCCGGGTCTGGACCTGGAACAGCTGCACCGCGACGCAGCCGAGGGTGTCCGTCAGCTGATGGGCCGCACCTGAGCCGACATGACGGCGGCTCGATACCCGTGCCGCCTTAACTGAACAGGAGCTACACATGACCCCACGTACCCTGCTGGGCGTCCTCACGCCCTCGTCGAATACGGTGCTGGAGCCGCTGACGACGCTTATGCTGCACGAACTGCCCGACGTCAGCGCCCACTTCGGACGCCTTCGGGTCACCGAAATTTCACTGGAGCAAAGGGCGCTGGGCCAGTTCGACCGGGCGCCTTTCATGGATGCGGCGCGTCTGCTTGCGGACGCCCGGGTTCAGTCGATCGTCTGGAGCGGCACCTCGTCGGGCTGGCGGGGCTTCCAGGATGACGCTGAGCTGTGCGAGGCGATTAGCCGGGAAACCGGCATTGCGGCGTCCAGCTCGGTACTGGCGCTGAACGAAATCTTCGAAAAAACCCGGGTCAGGACGTTCGGCCTTGTCACGCCCTACCTCGACGAGGTGCAGGAAAAGATCGTCGACAACTACCGAGAGGCGGGCTACCGCTGCGTCGCGGAGCGCCACCTGGGCGACAGGGGCAACTTCTCCTTTTCGGAGTACGGCGAGGAGTCCATCGCCGAAATGGTACGCGCCGTGGCGTCGGAGCGGAAAGTAGACGCCATTGCCATATTCTGCACCAACCTGCGCGGTACCCGCGTTGCCGCCGAGCTCGAGCGGGAACTCGGTGTGCCGATCTACGACAGTATCGCGACCGGCGTCTGGAAAGGCATGCGGCTCGCCGGCGCCGATTCGTCACGACTGCACAGCTGGGGTTCGCTGTTCAGTCAGGTGCGGTAACTCGCCCCGCACCGCCGGCCGTACCCGATCCTCGGCCGGGTCGGCCGATTTGAGTCCCCTCACGCCTCGCACACTCTACATGCTGCGGGACGCGGCGGGACTCTTTTTTCGTTTGCATGGCGCTGCTGAGGCACCTCCGTCACGATGCCCAAACAGGCTGCTGCCCCGTGCTAGGAGCCGTGCGCAAGCGCGACGGCGGGCACCAGCGGCATGGTGCCCTCGGTGCCTGGCGGCTGCCAGTGGAACTTCAATGTCGAGGTGTTCTTGCGTTCGAAATAGCGGATCAGCAGCGGATACCAGCCGGGTTCGGTGACTTCGAGGTAGCCGTAGTCGGAGAACTGGTCCGAATGGACGTCCGGGTCCTCGAGGATCATGGCACCGTCGATCTCGAGCCGGACGCCATCGTTGGATTCGAAGGCGAAGGTATAGGAGCCGGCCTGTTCCAGGTGAATGAAGCCACTAATCCGCGCCATGACGCCGTCATGGTCCTGGCTCGTCAACACATTGCCGGTGCCGGTGCTGTAGTCGAGTTGCGGCAGCACAGGCCCGGGCTCGCACTGTTTGCGGTCTTCCTGGCGCACCATCTCGTCGATATGACGAATAAAGCCCCCGATATAGCAGACCTCCAGCCCCGGCTCGGGCGCCGCAAGCGCCACGGGGCCCTGCGCCAACACAGTGGACGCCATTACCGACATGGCCACCCCGATCATGGCTTCCCGGCTACCGCATTTGATCGATCTGTGCATTTTTCCCGCTCCACACTGAGAGATATGAAGAATAGTGGACCAGGGAACGCCCGCCCGCCAGCCCGGTCGCAGTGCCACGGCGGGCATAATGCCAAATATATAATTCATTATCCTGTAATAATCGAAACGGAGAATATGCGCCTCTACATTTTCTGTCTGGAGTATTCCAAGTGACCCCTTCCCGTCTCTCCTCGCTTCTTATCGCCGGTGCTGCCCTGTTTCCGCTGCAGTCCCACGCCCTGAATATCGTACTGTCCAACGATGACGGCTTCACCGTCAACGTCCAGGCAATGCAGACCGCCCTGGAAGCGGCCGGGCACGACGTCATTCTGAGCGTGCCCTGCTACAACCAGAGCGGCAAGGGTGCCTCGATCAATTTCCTGCAGCCGATCGGCCCGCTCGAGGGTGACTGTATCGGCAACGCCGCCCCGGCCGGCGCTCCCGGCGTCGGCGAGATCGCCGGCCTGAATAATGCTTTCTATGTCGCCGGCACCCCGGTCATGGCCCTGTTGTACGGCATCGATGTACAGGCACAGGCGCAGTGGGGACAGGCCCCGGATCTGGTCATTTCCGGCCCCAACGAAGGCCAGAACCTGGGCTCGATCACCATCTCCTCCGGCACCGTTTCCAACGCCCAGTACGCCCTGAGCCGCGGCATTCCGGCCATTGCCGTCAGTGCAGACGGCAATACGACCGACGACGAGATTCTCGCCGCAGAAGCCGCGGACCTGACCCTGAAACTGCTCGATACACTGGAGCAGCAATCCCGCGATGGCGAGCTTCTGCCCGAAGGGCTGGCGCTCAATGTCAACTTTCCAGCATTCGAAGCGGGCGAAAGCACGGCCCTGCCCTGGACCCTGACCCGTTTCGGCAACTTCGACAGCTATAAGGTCTACTTCGCCGAGAACCTCGGTGACGACCCGGTGGCATCGGCCTATGGCATCAGCTCCGACCTGCCCGGCATCAGCATCGCCCCGAACAGCATCGATGCCGCCGAGCCCGGCACCGACACCTCGAGCGAAGCCTACAAGGTGGCCGAAGGCCATGTCACCATCACCCCGATGGAGTTCGGCTACGAGACCGCCACCGGTAACGCCGCACCGACCCGTCGCCTGCTGAAGTCCCTGCTCGACTAGGTCTTCACAACCGACCGAGGGGCCTGATACCGCGCCCAGCGGTATCGGCCTTCACGGGCTGGCAGCGCATGGAGCCGGAGCCTCGATCAGGCTCCCTAGCGTTCCACGACCCAGCGGCAGCCGTCGCTCGGTTCAAACTCCTTCAACCGGACGTTGCCATCGGCACGAATGGTGAAGCCACAGGCTTGAGGTACCCCGTTCGGGGGGGTGTCATAGACCCGCAGGCTGAGCCCGCCCCAGGCAGTCCCGGTCCAGTTGCAGTTTTCCTGGCGCCAGTCACAGCAGGACATGGATTCCGGCGCCGCTTTCTTGCGGTACTGGATACCATGGTCGCCCACCTGGAAATACACCGTCTGACCGCTATCGTTGAAGATGCAGAAAGCCGATGCAGGCATGCCGATGCTTGCCAACAGCCCGCACAGGATCACACGACCCAACACTTTGCTCATCTCCCCGTTACCTCCGAATCAACCGGCACCCAGCAGGATTCATTGCCCTCAGTAGCCAAGGCGTTCCGAACAGTCATCGCACGCGCCGATTTTCAAAGGCTTGTAAAAGGCGACGCGGCTCGGCGTAAAGCTGTCGCTTTCGCTGGTGCGATACATGACCGGCACGCGGTATTCCAACCGGTACTCGTCCTCGCTGATCGCGTAGCTCTGACAGTCGTCATCGGAACGGAAGGTACAGTAGCGGAATTCGGTGGTCCGCTCCCGGACCAGGGCCACCTCTTCGTACGAGAGGCATTCCCGCCGGCTGTCGCTGACACTGCCGGTCACCGAGTACCGGGAACAGATGCGGGCCTGCCCGCCATAGAAATACTGTTTACCGTCGCGCCCCTGGAAAACGGAAACGTCATGGGCCTTTTTCAGGAACAGGCGGGCATCCGCGCCGGTACTGGCACGAACATAGAAGGGTATCACCGGGGTTTCCGGTTCGTAAAACCGGTTCTGGTACAGATCACCCCAGCCAGAATCAGGCCCGATACCGGCCTGAGCCCCGGCACTGAAAAGCAGCAGTGCTAAAGCGCTTGATTTGATCATGTCAGTGGCCTCCATATAAACCGCAGAGCCGCGGCCGGATGGTATTCCCTTACTAGAATAGCCACTCTTCAGGTCGTCGTCAGAACGCCAACCCGAATTCACGAAGAAATCTATAACCTATTGATTTTAAGTTACTTAAATAAAATACTTATTTTTCTTAAATTCTCTTAATAACTAAAATTCATCTTAAACACCAACCGTTTTAGGTAATAACGCTCAAACTGGCCCTGCCGTAACCGTATTAAGTCAGGGACAGCTTCTACCCGGCAATAATTTAGGCGTCAGAAGCTGATCCTGCAGCGGAATTTCACCGAACAGCATGCGTGCCGCCAGGCGGCCACGCTCTTCGGCCGGTGCCGGCACCAGGGTGGTCAGTTCCGGTTCACCCTGCGCCACCGCGTTACCGAAGCCGATAACGCGCAGATCATGCGGGACCTGCAACCCGCGCTCGGCAGCGACCTCCAGCGCGATGGCAGCGATGCGATCGTCCATGCACAGCAGCAGACGCGGACGCGGGTTGCAATCCAGCGCTTCGCTCACGGCCTGTCGTGCCACTGAGGGTGCCGTGCCGGGCAGGTGCCAGATCCGTTCCCGTGCCCGCCCGACACCGGCTTCCTGCAGACCGTCCAGGTAACCGCGCAGGCGTTGCTGCCAGCGATCGCCATCGCGCGCCAGCGCTTCGGCTTCCCGCACCCGGCAGACACGGTCGCTGTCGAGCAGGCCAAGTCCCAGGATGGCCGCTGAGCCGCCGGCCAGCTTCATGCCGTGTCGCGCCGCGAGCCGGCCACCGGCGTAGTGGTCGATACGAATCGAGGAGCAGCCCGGAACATTGCACTCCAGTGCCACGACGCTGGCCTCCGGCAACCGGTCCAGGCGGCGTCCACCGAAGCGCCAGTAGATCAGTCCATCGACGACGGGCAGCTGAGCCCCGGTGTTGCTGCCCGGCCCGGACAGCAACAGCAAGCTGTATTGCTGGCGGTCCAGTTCCTCGCTGAGCCCGCGGATCAGCGCCCCGGTCTCGGGATTGCCGAGGCTGTCGCCAAGGGCGCCTTCAAGCACAAGCCCCAGTACCGGACGCCGAGACTTCTGGCGTCCGCGCCTGGGGCCGCCATAGCCGCTGCGCCGGCACTCGTCCAGGATCCGCTCGCGCAGTTCGGCCGACAGCTGGTCGGGACGGTTGAAAGCATTGGAGATGGTGGCGGTCGACACCTCGAGCCGCTGCGCCATCGTCACGATGGTCATTTTCTTATTGTTGTCCTGCATGGCATTTACCCGCTGCGCGACGGCCATTGCAGGCCCGCCGCGCGGAACAAGAAAAGCGGCGGACCCGGGGGGCACGCCGCGAAATTCGTATGCTGAAGGGGTCCAACAACCGCGCGCACCGGCAGCGCCGCCCTTTCGGGGACAGGGCTGTAGCGTCCGAACCCGAAGCGGGTTCGAGGCCAGGATACCGGCGCAGCGGCTTCATGCTCAGAAGGTGTAGTTGAAACGCAGGCGGCCGCCGTAGGCCGAGTCGTCACCGCTGACATCGTTTGCCTGGGAACCGGACACCGCGAAGGTGACGCTGGCATTGTCGATATCGAACAGCGGCATGGTGTAGGCAGCGTAAAGGGTGGTACCGCTCGGATCGGACCCGACCTTGTAGTCGGTCTCGGAGTGGATCAGGCCGACACCGAAACGGCCGTAGACCAGGTTGGCGCCCAGGCTCAGGACTTCATCGAGGTTGTCATCTTCCGTCTTGTTATCGAGCCAGGCGGCGTTGAGGTTGATCAGCGCATCGCCGACACCGAAGCTGACCGAACCGCCCACGCCCTGCTGTTCGATTTCGCGTCCGGTGGTCAGATCGAGTTTCTTGTACTCGACGCCGAAACGGGCCGAGTAGCCGTCGCCGTTGTAGAACACCACCGGGCGCACGCCGGTCACCGCGTCTTCCTTGGTACCCTCGGCGTTGTCGTCGCCGAACAGGGTCGCCAGCTCGAAACCGAAGCCGCTGCTGCCGTTCAGGTGCAGCGCGATCTGCCCGCCACTGTCGCCGGCGCGGCCGCGGGCCAGGTTCGCCTCGTAGAACTGCACTTCATCGGGTGCGGCACGTACCAGCAGGGTGTCCTTGCCTTTCGGGAACAGGTCCATCGCCTCGAAACGGCCGAACTGCAGGTCCCAAAAGTCATCGCCGAACTGAATCCACATGTCGTCGGTATGGGTATCGGAATCCTTGGCCAGGATCAGCGTGCCCTTGCCCCGTACGAAGTGGCTTTCGCTGCGGATTTCGCCGCGCAGGTTGGCCTCGACGCGACCACCTTGTTGGAACTTCGTCGAGTCTTCACCGTAATCCACGGCATCGGTATCGATCTCGACGTTGGCATCGATACTGAAGGTCGAGTTGAGATCGGCGGCCTGGGCGGGAACGGCGGCGCAGGCCAGCAGTGCGAGGGAAGTACGGAGGGCGAGAGCGCCACGGGCAGAAGTGCGAGCTTTCATGGTGGGAACTACCGTTTTTGTTATGTTTAATTTTTATGTTTTACGTCACGAGCGCGTTACAACCTTTCACGCCTGGCAGCCTTATTCAGTAGTGACCGCTCAGAAACGTAAGCGTTTACGTAACTGATGCCAAGACTAATATCGTCCTCGTTCCCAATGCAACAGCCAGGCGCACTTAAATTTTTCTAAAAAAAATATTATCTTTATTTTTCTTATAATTATGCGATTAAAATGCATTTTGAATGCAGCATAAACGAGCAGGAATTCACGCCTACCGGAGTGATGCGGCGCCCTGGAAGCGCCGCGATCGAAGCGGAGGCAGCAGTGAAGATGTCAAAGGTCGAGAAGTTACCCTTTGGGAAGGAATTACCCTTGACGTTATACGATGGTCGGGCCGCGCTACCCAGTAGCGGACACAGGCGGTATGATCATTTGCACACAATCGGCCACCCGCACAACAAACAATGCGGCATGCAGCGCTTCCCCAAATCGAAGGAAGGCCCCGTTCCGCACTCTACCCACCGAAGGACCGTACCCGTTATGCCCAGCCGCCCGTCCCGTAAAATGGCAGCCGCAAGCGATGCGCAGGTGCCCAGCAAAAGCGCCACCATTCATGAAATCGCCGAAGCGGCTGGCGTTTCGATCGCCTCGGTGAGCCGGGCGCTGAACGGCAAGCCGGGTATCAGTGAAAAGCTGCGCGCGCATATCCTGGAGATCAGTGAACGTATCCAGTACCAGCCGAGCGCGGCGGCACGGCAGTTGATCAGCGGCAAGAACGCCGTGGTCGGCATCTCGATGGAACGCCACAGCTTCGAGCTGCGGCCATACTAC
This sequence comes from Marinobacterium nitratireducens, assembly GCF_014645375.1. Lineage (GTDB taxonomy): Bacteria > Pseudomonadota > Gammaproteobacteria > Pseudomonadales > Balneatricaceae > Marinobacterium_A > Marinobacterium_A nitratireducens. The sequence continues at coordinate 115,385 of NZ_BMLT01000009.1, read as the reverse complement.
AACCTGTTGTACCGTAACCTGACCCTGGAACTGCACAAGCGCGGCATGGTGCCGGTGACGATCAGCTACGAGGATACGTCGAACCTCTATCTGCAGGCCGGTAGCGCCATACTGCTCGGGCGGGAGCCCGGTGACTACCGCCCGCAGCGGCTCTCGGAACAGGGCATCCCCTACATCCGCATCGACCAGCCCGACCCGGGCTTCAGCATCGGCACCGACGGCGTCGACGGCGTCTACCAGGCCACTCGCCATCTCATCGCCCAGGGCCGCCAGCATTTTGCCTACGCCGGCGAGGAATTGAGCCACCCGCTGGAACCCATCTTCCGCGTCAACGGCTTCCGCCGCGCGCTGAAGGAGGCAGGGCTCGCCACGGTTTGCGAGATCCCGGTGCCGTTCTCCTACAACCCGACGCTGAATGCCTACCGCCATATGCGCCGGATGCTGCAAACCGATGGTCTGCAGTTCGATGCCCTGATCTGCGAGACCGACGAGCATGCCCTCGGCTGCATCGCCGCCTTCGAGGACGCGGGCATCAAGGTCCCGGATCAGGTCGCCGTTACCGGCTTCGATGACCTGCCCTTGCTGGCCGCGCACCTGACCACGGTACGCCAGGATATTCCGCAACTGGCGGCCGAGGCCGTGAAACTGCTGGGCGAGGCCATTGCCGGCGCGCCACCGCGACAGGTACTGATGCCGGTCGAGCTGATCCTTCGCGATACGGCCTGACACCGCGCCGGGGCCCCAGCCTCCTCGATCGATGCAAGGGCCCTGGCCTTCTCTTCGCCGCAACTCGATACCTGCACCAGTCCCAAGCGTAACAACACCCCCTTCCCGCACACGTCCGTAAACGTTTACTATCATCCCAATACGACCTCCCCGCGGCGAGGTCCGCATCGCTCCAATTGCTCTCCAACGCCTATCGCGAGGACCCGCTCCATGTCCGGCTCACAGCATTCGCTGCCCTACTGGCGGCTCTCTGGATTTTACTTCGTCTGGGCCGTGGTGATCGGCGCCCTGCTCCCCTACTGGTCGCTGTACCTCAAGCATCTCGGCTACGACGAACGCGCCATTGGCCTGCTGTCCGCGACCCTCGCCGCGACCCAGGTGGTCGCGCCCTTTCTCTGGGGTTACCTGGCGGATCGCTGCGGTCGCCGGGCCAGCCTGATCCGGGCAGGGCTGTGGCTGGCCCTGTTCTGCTTCGGCGGGGTCTACTTCGAGGGCGGCGGCGCCTGGCTGGCACTGGTACTGTTCGGATTCGGCAGCTTCTGGAACGCCATGGCGCCCCAGCTCGAGGCCCTGACCCTGGGACACCTAAGGCACCAGCCCGACCGCTACAGCCTGATCCGGCTCTGGGGCTCGATCGGTTTCATCGCCAGCGTTCTGCTGCTGGGCGGTCTGCTCGACCACACCGGGCCTGCGATACTGCCCGCCTATATCCTTGTCGGGCTGGGCCTGACCCTGCTGGCCAGCTACAGCGTCAACGACCCGGCCACCGATGTGCCCCCCGCACAGAGACTTCCACTGATGACGGTACTGAAGCGACCGCCGGTACTGACCTTCTTCGTCACCGGCCTGCTGATGCACGCCTCGCACGGTCCCTACAACACCTTCTACAGCCTGTACCTGCGCGAACACGATTACAGCGGCCTTAGCATCGGCCTGCTCTGGTCGCTGGGCACCGCTGCCGAAGTCGGCATCTTCCTGCTGATGCACCGCTGCCTCGCCCGTTTCGAGCTGCGCAGGCTGCTGCTGTTCAGCCTGCTGGCCGCCGCGATGCGCTGGAGCCTGATCGGCGCTTTTGCCGACCAGTTGGCGGTGCTGATCTTCGCCCAGTGCCTGCACGCCGCAACCTTCGGCTGCTTCCATGCCGCCGCCATCGAGTCCATTCGCCGGCACTTCCAGCCCAGTCTCGCCGGCCAGGGCCAGGCGCTCTATTACTGCGTCTGCGTCGGTATCGGGACCTCCGTCGGCGCACTCTACAGCGGACTGCTGTGGCCCCTCGCAGGACCCGTCGGAACCTTCGTCGCCGCGTCGTTGCTGGCCCTCGCCGGCGCCTGGCTGTTCCGCCCGCAGCACCGTTCCGCGCGCGCTGACGCAGGCTGCGGCGAGGTGCCGGATCTGCATTAAAATATTTCATACGTAAACGTTTACTCTTTTTACGTAAACGCTTAACATCGAGTTCGATGGTAATTGCTGACGCGGCTACGCAACCAATAACAACAAGGAGTTTTCAAATGACCATTCGCGCCACTGTCTGGGGTGAAAACGTTCATGAGCAGAGCAACGAAATCGTCGCCCGGATCTATCCCGACGGCATGCACAACTGCATCGCCGCCGCCCTCAACGAGGATCCGTCGATCGAGGCGATCTCCGTCACCCTGCAGGACCCGGAGCATGGTCTGACCGAAGAGGTGCTCGAGAATACCGATGTGCTGCTTTGGTGGGGGCATGCCGCCCACGGCCAGGTCAGCGACGAGATCGTCGACCGTGTGCAACAGCGCGTGCTCGAGGGCATGGGCCTGCTGGTACTGCACTCCGGCCACTACTCCAAGATCTTCAAACGCCTGATGGGCACCACCTGTTCGCTGAAATGGCGCGAAGCCGGCGAGCGCGAGCGCCTCTGGGTCGTCAACCCGGGCCATCCGATCGTGCAGGGCGTCGGCGACTACATCGAACTGCCCCATACCGAGATGTACGGCGAGCCCTTCGCGGTACCGAACCCCGACGAAGTCATCTTCATCAGCGCCTTCGAGGGCGGCGAGGTATTTCGCTCCGGCCTCGTCTACCGCCGCGGCAACGGCAAGATTTTCTACTTCCGCCCGGGCCACGAGACCTATCCCATCTACTACGATGAAAAGGTCCGCCGTGTGCTGAAGAACGCCGTCCAGTGGGCGCAGCCCGAAGGCTCCCGCTGGATCGACAGCTGCCCCAACGTACCCGCCGACCAGGCACCCGACCCGGTCGAGATCAAGGGCGAAAGCCTGCACAAGCCCGGCGAAGAGGGGTTCAAGTGATGATCCGTCTCGGACTCATTGGCGCCGGCGCGATGGGCGCCCATCATGCAAAGCAGTTCCAGGCGATTGCCGGCTGCGAACTGGTTGCGGTCTGCGACATCGACGCCGGACGCGCCGCTGCTTTCGCTGCCGAGCATGACATCGAAGGCGTCTACTCCGACATCGGCCGCATGCTGGCCGGGGCCGATATCGACGCGGTAACCGTGGTCACGCCGGACAAGTTTCACAAGGATGCATCGCTGGCGGCCATCGCCGCCGGCAAGCACATCCTCTGTGAAAAGCCGCTGGCCACCAACGAAGCCGACGCCAGCGAAATGGCGGCCGCCGCCAACCGGGCCGGCGTCATCAACATGATCAACCTGAGCTACCGCGACTGCTCGGCCCTGCAGCATGCCCGCGAACTGATCGCAGCGGGCCGCATCGGCCGCGTGATGCACGTCGAGGCCAGCTACCTGCAGAGCTGGCTCACCAGCAACCTCTGGGGCGACTGGCGAACCGATCCGCAGTGGCTCTGGCGCCTGTCCAGCGAGCACGGCAGCAAGGGCGTGCTCGGCGATGTCGGCATCCATATCCTCGATTTCGCCAGCTACCCGGTCGGCGAAATCAGCGCGATCAACTGCCGCCTGAAGTGCTTCGACAAGGCCGAGGGCAACCGCATCGGCGACTATCCGCTGGACGCCAACGACAGCGCGCTGATTCGGATGGAGTTCGCCAACGGCGCACTCGGCTCCGTGCATACCAGCCGCTGGGCGACCGGCCACCGCAACTCGCTGCGGCTGCGTATCTTTGGCGACCGTGGCGCTGTAACAATCGACATCGACCTGCACGACGGCTGGGAGACACTGAGCCTCTGCGAGGGCGACAACGTCGACCCGGCCCGGTGGGTGAAGGTCGAGGCCGCGTCCACGCCAACGATATACCAGCGCTTCATACGCAGCATAGAGACCGGCGTGAACGACCAGCCCGACTTTCATCACGGCGCCCGGCTGCAACGGGTGCTCGACTGCTGTTTCGTGTCCGACCGGGAGGACCGCACCCTGTCGCTGGATACACCCGCGCCGGCGCTGGCCGCATCGGCCTGAGCGCGCGAGCAACACCTATAAGAAATTCACATAACAACAATGAGACAAAAACGATGAACAAGACTGCCAAGACACTTTTCGCCACCACCGCCCTGAGTGCCGCCCTTGGCGCCGCCGGACTGGCCCAGGCCGCCACCCTCAACATCCCCTGCTCCACCGGGTCCGGTTTCGCCTCCTGCGAACAAACCGCTCAGGAGTGGGCCGAGTCCCGCGGCCACAGTGTCAATATCGTCACCGTCCCTTTCTCCTCCAGCGAAAAACTGGCGTTGTACCAGCAGATTCTGGGCAGCCAGTCCGCGGACCTCGACGTGCTCGACGTCGACGTCGTCTGGCCCGGCATCCTCGGCGCCCACCTGGCCGACCTGGGCCCCTATACCAACGGCGCCGAAAACGACCACTTCGCGTCGGTGATCGCCAACAACCAGTACAACGGTAAGCTGGTCGCCATTCCCCAGTACACCGACGCACCGGTGCTCTACTATCGCAAGGATCTGCTGGAGAAGTACAACGAACCGGTACCGACCACCTGGCAGCAGATGACCGAAACCGCCGAGCGCATTCAGAAAGCCGAACGCGACGCCGGCCATGACCGGATGTGGGGCTTCGTGTTCCAGGCCAAGGCCTACGAAGGGCTGACCTGCGATGCCCTGGAATGGATCGATTCCTTCGGCGGCGGCACCATCATCGACGCCGACGGCAAGATCACCGTCAACAACCCGCAAAGCGCCGCGGCGCTCGACCTGGCAGGCAGCTGGGTCGGCAACATCACCCCGCAGGGCGTGCTGAACTACGATGAGGAAGGCGCCCGCCGCGTTTTCCAGGGCGGCGATGCCGTCTTCATGCGCAACTGGCCCTACGCCTGGGCGCTGGGTAACGGCGAGGACAGCCCGGTCAAGGGCAAGATCGGCATCACGCCGCTGCCGATGGGTCCGGACGGCAAGCACAGCGCCACCCTGGGCGGCTGGCAGATGGCGGTATCGAAGTATTCCGAGAATATCGAGGTCGCGGCCGACTATGTGCTTTACGTGAGCAGCAAGGACGCGCAGAAGCGCGGCGCCATCGTCGACGGCCGGTTGCCCACCATCCCTGCACTGTACGAGGATCCCGAGGTCCTCGAAGCCAACCCCTACTTTGCCAATATGCGCGCAGTGCTCGAAAACAGCGTCGCCCGCCCCTCCAGCGTCACCGGCGAGAAATACAACCAGGTCTCCAACGAGTTCTGGAACGCGGCCCACCGGGTACTTTCCGGCAAGTCCAGCGGCGCCGACTCTCTGAGCCAGCTCGAAAGCAAACTCAAGCGCATTCGCGGCCGCCGCTGGTAAGCGTCGTCTGTGGCCGGCAGACGACGCCAGCGACGGGCGCCCGCCGCCCCTCTAGATAAGAACAACGGGAGGCTTTATGGACATCACTTCAACCACTACCCAGGGCGCCACCAGCGCGGCCACAAAGCGATCACTCAGATCTGCCAGAAAGGGAGGCCGGGCGCAGCTCAGCGGCTTGAGCCGCCAGCGCATCCGTACCGCCTGGCTTTTCCTGCTGCCGATGATCGCAGGCCTGGGCTTCGTTGCCGGCTGGCCGCTGCTGCGCACCATCTACCTGGGCTTTACCGATGCCACGCTGTCGAGCATCGACAGTTACGCCTTCGTCGGCTTCGAGAACTACCTGGTCTACGACAACGGCGAATGGTACGGCCTGCTGGCCGATGGCCTGTGGTGGCAGGCGGTCTGGAACACCCTCTATCTCACGGTGCTGTCGGTATCGATCGAAACCGTACTCGGGGTACTGATTGCGCTGATACTGCACGCCAAGTTCCCGGGCCGCGGTCTGGTGCGCGCCGCCATCCTGATTCCATGGGCGATCCCGACCGTGGTTTCCGCCAAGATGTGGGGCTGGATGCTGCATGACCAGTTCGGCATCATCAACGACCTCTTCCTCAAGCTGCACCTGATATCCGAGCCCATCGCCTGGACCGTCAATCCCGACACCGTGCTCGGCACCATCATCGCGGTCGATGTCTGGAAGACCACACCCTTCATGGCGCTGCTGACCCTGGCGGCACTGCAGATGCTGCCGAAGGACTGCTACGAGGCGGCCCGCGTCGACGGCATCCATCCGGTCAAGGTGTTCTTCAAGGTGACGCTGCCGCTGATCAAGCCGGCACTGGTGGTAGCGGTGGTGTTCCGCATGCTCGACGCCCTGCGCATCTTCGACCTGGTGTACATCCTCACCTCCAACAGCGAAGACACCATCGTGATGTCGGTTTACGCCCGTCAGGCGCTGATCGACTTCCAGCAGATCGGCTACGGCTCGGCCGCCTCGACGCTGCTGTTCCTGCTGGTGTTCGGCCTGACGCTGGCCTACATCTTCGCGACACGACTGAAACTGGACGGATCGGGAGACCACTGATGAGAACCTTCAAACTGCACACCGGCAAGGTACTGTTCGCCCTGGCGGTCCTGGCCCTGCTGATCTACACCATCTTCCCGTTCTACATCGCCATCGCGACCTCGTTCGGGGCCGGCAGCGGCGACGGCAGCCTCTACCTGCCGGAGACCTTCGATTTCGGCAACTACGTGTCGGTATTCAAGGAACAACCATTCTTCCACAATATCCTCAACTCGGCGCTGGTGTCCTTTGCCACCGTCGCGATCTCGCTGCTGATCGCCGTCACCGCCTCCTACGCCCTGGCCCGGGTGCATTTTCGCGGCCGCACCACGCTGCTGCTGACGGTACTCGGCGTCTCGATGTTCCCGCAGGTTGCGGTGCTGTCCGGAATGTTCGAACTGATCCGCATGCTCGGCCTGTACAACAACCTCGGCAGCCTGGTGCTCTCCTACACTGTTTTCTCGCTGCCGTTCTCGGTGTGGATCCTGACCACCTTCATGCGCGGCATTCCGAAGGATCTCGAGGAAGCGGCCATCGTCGACGGCGCCACACCGTGGCAGATCATCACCCGTATCTTCATGCCGGTGCTCTGGCCGGCGATGGTGACCACAGGCCTGCTGGCGTTCATCGGTGCCTGGAACGAGTTCATGTTCGCCATCACCTTCATCCTCAGCAACGACAACCGTACCGTGCCGGTGGCGATCTCGATGATCTCCGGCGGCTCCCAGTACGAAATGCCCTGGGGCCCGATCATGGCCGCCTCGGTAATCGTCACGGTTCCGCTGATTGCGCTGGTGCTGATCTTTCAGCGCAAGATCGTCGAAGGTCTGACGGCCGGTGCCGTCAAGGGTTGATTCCGTTTACACAATAAGAGAACAGCATCATGTCCAGCATTGAATTCGTAAAAATCGACAAGGTTTACAAGGGACTGGCCAATTTCCACGCGGTCAAGGGCGTCGACCTCAGCATCCGTGACGGCGAGTTCGTGGTCTTCGTCGGCCCCTCCGGCTGCGGCAAGTCCACGCTGCTGCGGATGATCGCCGGCCTCGAGGACATCTCCGGCGGCGACCTCTACTTCGGCGCCAAGCGGGTCAATGACCTGACGCCGAAAGAGCGCGGCATCGGCATGGTGTTCCAGTCCTACGCCCTGTACCCGCACATGAGCGTCTACGAAAACATGGCCTTCGGCCTGACCCTGGAGAAGGCCGAGAAGCAGACCATCGATCAGAAAGTGCGCGAAGTCGCCGCCATCCTGCAAATCGACCACCTGCTCGAGCGCAAGCCCAAGGAGCTCTCCGGCGGCCAGCGCCAGCGTGTTGCCATCGGCCGCGCCATCGTGCGCCAGCCCAACGTGTTCCTGTTCGACGAGCCGCTGTCGAACCTCGATGCCGCGTTGCGCGTGCAGATGCGCATCGAGATCAGCAAGCTGCACCAGAAGCTGAAAACCACCTCGATCTACGTCACCCACGACCAGGTCGAGGCGATGACCATGGCCGACAAGATCGTGGTACTGAACCAGGGCCGCATCATGCAGGTCGGCACCCCGCTGGAGATCTACAACACCCCGGCCAACACCTTCGTCGCCGGATTCATGGGCTCCCCGACCATGAACTTCATCAAGGTGCATGCCGACGACAACCACCTGACGCCGTTCAATGGCACCGACCGCCAGGTGTTCGAAGCCCCCTTCCAGCACCGCGGCGATGCCACCCTCGGCATCCGTCCGGAGCATATCGAACTGACGCCGCAGCCGGGCGCCCTGGCCATCAACACCGAGATCGCCGTGGTCGAGCACCTGGGCAACGAGACCCTGCTGTACCTGAGTACCGACCAGTGCGAACTGCCGCTGGTGGTATCGGTGCAGGGCGAACAGTCGCCGGAGATCGGCAGCAGCCTGACCGTCTACGTGCCGCCTTCGCGCTGCCACCTGTTCGACGCCAACGGCGACGCGCTGGAGCGGCTGGATGCGCCGAAGGCGAATTGACGCGGGAACCGCGCTCCCCGCGGCGCCCCCACTCCATCGTAGGTTGGGTGAGCGATGCATCAGCACTTTATCTCCGAGCCAACGGGAGATAGGCGCATCGCGTAACCCAACATCAGTGGCAGACGCAGCAGCGTGCGGGGTTTTGCGCAGCCTTGGGTGCCGCGCAGCGTTGGGTTACGCGCCTGCGGCGCTCCACCCAACCTACATATTTCCACCCTGCCTATGAATTCGGATGAACAGGGCAAGTGAGGTGATCGAAAAATGACAGACACCATTCGCTGGGGCATGGTCGGTGGCGGCCTGAACGGCTTTATCGGCGAGGTCCACCGGCTCGCCGCGCGCCTCGATGGCGGCTTCGCGCTCGTCGCCGGTTGCTTTTCGTCCGATGCCGCACGCAACCGCGAGTCCGCCGGACAAGTCGGCGTAGCCCCGGATCGCGTCTACGACGATTTCGCGCAGATGGCCCGCAGCGAGGCAGAGCGACCGGACGGCATCCGTGCCGTGTCGATCGTCACGCCGAACCACCTGCACTTCCCGGCCGCCCGCGCCTTCCTCGAAGCCGGTATCGACGTCATCTGCGACAAGCCACTGACCACGACGCTCGAGGAAGCGCTGGAGCTGGAATCCCTGGCGCGTGAACAGGGCCGCATCCTCGCGGTGACGTACAACTACACCGGCAACGCCATGATCCGGCTGGCGCGCAGCCTGGTCGCCGAAGGCGCACTGGGTGATTTGCGGCTGGTGCAGGTCGAATACCTGCAGGACTGGCTGGCGCGCAATATCGAACAGGAAGGCCAGAAACAGGCCAGCTGGCGCACCGACCCGCAGCAGGCCGGCCGCGCCGGCTGCCTCGGCGACATCGGCGTCCATGCCTACAACCTGGCCCACTTCGTCACCGGCCTGCCGGCCCGGCGCGTCAGCGCGGACCTCGCCACCTTCGTCCCCGGGCGGCGCGTCGACGATAACGTCCAGGTGACGCTGGATTTCGGCAACGGCACCCGCGGCGCGCTCTGGGCCTCCCAGGTCGCGGTCGGTTCGGAGAACGCGCTGCGCCTGCGGCTGGTCGGGTCCCGCGCCAGCATCGCCTGGGAGCAGGAGCACCCCAACCAGCTGCGATACGCCGAATATGGCGAAGCGCCCCGCACCCTGAGCCGCAACGGCGCCGGCTTCCCGCCGTCGCTGCAACGGTTTTGCCGGGTGCCGGCAGGCCATCCGGAAGGCTACCTCGAAGCCTTCGCCAACCTTTACGGCGAGATCCGGCGCGGCCTGCTGACAGGACAGGGCGACTTCACCGACGTCGCCGATGCCGTCGATGACATGGCCTTTATCGAAGCCTGCCTGGCGTCGAACGACAACGACAACCGCTGGCAGCCGCTGATGCGCTGACGCCAGGCACCCTGGCCCGATTTTGCAATGCCCGGGGACGTGCCATTGCGCCCCGTTAAACCGGTTTTGTCTTCTACAACCCCAGAATTTTGGAGACCTGACAATGTCAAAAGCTCACGCCGATTGGTGGAAAGGCTCTGTCATCTACCAGATTTACCCGCGCTCCTACCAGGACAGCAACCATGACGGCATCGGCGATCTGAACGGCATCACCGAACGCCTGCCCCATATCGCGGACCTTGGCGTCGACGCCATCTGGCTGTCGCCGATCTTCACTTCGCCGATGGCCGACATGGGCTACGACGTCAGCGACTACACCGATATCGACCCCACCTTCGGTACCCTGGACGACTTCGATGCCATGGTGGCCCGCGCCCACGAGCTCGGTCTCAAGGTGATGGTCGACCAGGTGCTGAACCATTCCAGCGACCAGCACCCGTTCTTCCAGGAAAGCCGACAGAGCTGTGACAACCCGAAGGCGGACTGGTACGTCTGGGCCGATCCGCAGCACGACGGCAGCCCGCCGAACAACTGGCAGTCGATCTTCGGCGGCTGCGCCTGGCAGTGGGAACCGCGCCGCGGCCAGTACTACCTGCACAACTTCCTCAAGCAGCAGCCGGACCTCAACTTCCATAACCCGGACGTGCAGGAGTGGCTGCTCGGCACCATGCGCTTCTGGCTGGAGCGCGGCGTCGACGGTTTCCGTCTCGACACCGTGAACTTCTACTTCCACGATGCCCTGCTGCGCAGCGACCCGTCGGATTTCCGCAAGAAATCGAAGCCGGAGTGGAACCCGTACAACATGCAGTACCACCTGTTCTCCAAGAACCAGCCGGAGAACCTGGCGTTCCTGCAGAAGATGCGCGCCCTGCTCGACGAGTACGACGCCCGCACCCTGGTCGGCGAAGTTGGCGAGTCGCACCACCCGATCGAGATCATGGGTGAGTACACCACCGACAACCGCCTGCACATGGCCTATTCGTTCGAAATGCTCGGCTTCAACTTCAGCGCCGCGCACTTTCGCAAGCAGATCGAGGACTTCTATACCGGCGCGCCGAACGGCTGGCCCTGCTGGGCGTTCTCCAACCACGACGTGGTCCGTCACGTCAGCCGCTGGATGCCACACGCGGTGAGCCAGGATGCCATCGCCAAGCAGGCCTGCGCGCTGCTGCTCAGCCAGCAGGGCTCCATCTGCCTGTACCAGGGCGAGGAACTGGGGCAGACCGAATCCGCGCTGGAATACGCCGAGCTGACCGATCCCCAGGGCCTGACCTTCTGGCCCGAAGACAAGGGCCGCGACGGCTGCCGCACGCCGATGGTGTGGAGCCAGGACGCCGAGAACGCCGGGTTCAGCGACGTTCAGCCCTGGCTGCCAGTGAAAGCGCCGCAGGCTTCCCGCAGCGCCGACACCCAGCGCGGCGTGGCAGGCTCGGTGCTCGAGTTCTACCGCCGCATGCTGCGCCTGCGCGGCGAACACACCAGCCTGCAGACCGGCGATACCGTTTTCGACGAGACCGCCGAGCCGATCCTGTCGTTCGTCCGCGGCGGCGAGTTCCGCTGTGTGTTCAACCTGTCGCCGGCGCAACAGCGTGTCGAGCACAAGGGCGGCACCCTGGTTCTCGGCGAAAGCGCTTCGGTCGATGGCGATGCGCTGAACCTCGGCGGCAACGGCTTCGCCCTGTTCAGGGTCTGACCCGACCTCCCGGTGCCCTGACAGCCGTCAGGGCACATTCGGCGGGCCCGGCCCGCCGCTTTTCTTCACCACGGCAGGCCGGATGGCCGCCGGCAATCAACAAGGACAACGCCATGTCGACGCCTCAAGACAGCTGGTGGAAATCCGCCACCGCCTACCAGATCTACCCGCGCAGCTTCTGCGACAGCAACGGCGACGGTATCGGCGATATTCCCGGTATCATCTCGAAACTGGACTACCTCGCCGAACTCGGCATCGGTTTCATCTGGCTGTCGCCGGTGTACCGTTCGCCGATGGCCGACAACGGCTACGACATTTCCGACTACCAGGACATCGCGCCGGAGTTCGGCACCCGGGAGGACTTCGACCGCCTGCTGGCCGGCGCCCGCGAGCGCGGCATCGGTATCGTCATGGATCTGGTGGTCAACCACAGCTCCGACGAACACCCCTGGTTCATCGAGTCCCGCTCCTCCCGCGACGCCGGTAAACGCGACTTCTACGTCTGGCGCGACCCCGCGGACGATGGCGGCCCGCCCAACGATCTGCAGTCCTTCTTCGGCGGCCCGGCCTGGACCCTGGACGAGAACACGGGCCAGTACTACCTGCACCTGTTCGACCGCAAACAGCCGGACCTGAACTGGGAAAACCCGGCAATGCGCCGGGAAATCTGGAAAATGATTAACTGGTGGCTGGACCGCGGCGTCGCCGGCTTCCGCATGGACGTGATCGACCTCATCGCCAAAGAGATCGACCGCGGCATCATCGCCGACGGCCCGCGCCTGCATGAATACCTGCAGGAGATGCACCGCGAAACCCTCGCCGGGCGCGATATCGTCACCGTCGGCGAGGCCTGGAGCGCCAATACCGAGAACGCCCTGCTCTATTCCGGACAGGCGCGTAACGAGCTGTCGATGGTGTTCCAGTTCGAGCACGTCACCCAGCAGTGGGACGGGAAACTCGGCAAGTGGAAGCCCAGGCCGTTCGACCTGGCCGCCCTCAAGCGGGTCATGAACAAGTGGCAGCTGGCGCTGGCGGACGATGGCTGGAACTCGCTGTTCTGGGGCAACCACGACCTGCCGCGCGCGGTGTCCAAGTACGGCGACGACAAGCGGTGGCGCGTCGAGTCGGCCAAGATGCTCGCCACCGTGCTGCACCTGATGAAGGGCACGCCCTACATCTACCAGGGTGAAGAGTTCGGCATGACCAATGCCGCCTTCAGCCGCATCGATCAGTTCAAGGACCTGGAAACACTGAACTTCTACGACCTGCAGACCGCCGCAGGCGTGGCGCCGGAAGACTTCATCGCCGGCGCCAACGAAAACAGCCGCGACAACGCCCGCACCCCGGTGCAGTGGTCGAGCGCCCGCCAGGCCGGCTTCACCACCGGTACGCCCTGGATCGACATCAACCCCAACCACAGCGAGATCAATGCCGCCGAGGCGCTCCAGGACCCGCAATCGATCTTCACCCACTACCGCTGCCTGGCCAAACTGCGCCGCGAACTGCCGGTGATCGTCCACGGCGACTACCAGCCCTGGCTCGAGGAACACCCGCAGGTATTCGCCTACAGCCGCCACCTGGACGATCAGACACTGACCGTGGTCGCCAACTTCGGAGACAGAGAACTGCAACTGGAGGTGCCCGAGGCGATGCGTGCCGAGGGCCGGGGACTCATCGCCAATTATGAGGACCGTAACGTTATCGGTGCCAGGCTGTCGCTGCAGCCATACGAAGCATTTGCCATCCTCAGTTGAGCACCTCAAAGGGCATCCGTTTTTGCATTGCACAAAAAACAATCTATTCTCAAAGATGCCCAACTACCCTTCTCCAGGAGGCATCACCGTGGAAATAAAAGACAAAGTGGCCGTGATCACCGGTGCCGGCAGCGGCATTGGTAACGCAGTCGCAATAGAGCTCGCCAACCGCGGCATCAAGGCGGTACTGATGGTCGATCTCACCGACCAGGTCAAGATCAACGCCGCCGAGGTAAATGCGGAAGTCGGTCGCGAGATTGCCTTTCCCTATCAGGGGAACGTCACCGATGCCGACTTCCGCCGCTCGGTATTCGACGACGCCCAGGCGAAGTTCGGCCTGGTGTCGATCTGCATCCCGGCCGCCGGGATCACCCGCGACTCGCTGGCGGTGCGTATCGACAAGGAAACGGGCAAGGCACGGATCTACGAGCAAGAGAAGTTCCAGCTGGTACTCGACGTCAACCTGACGGCGCCGGTTTACTGGGCGCTGGAGATGATCGGCCGTATCGCCGAAGACCGTTTCAACCGCGATCTGAAAAAATGGAATGCCAGCGAAGGCGTACAGGGCGCGGTGGTCTTTATCGGCTCGGTGTCGTCGCAGGGGAATAAGGGCCAGGTGTCATACGCCGCCACCAAGGCCGGGCTGGAGGGGGCCGCATCGACACTGATGAAAGAGGCGATCTTCTACGGTGTGCGCTGCTGCGTGATCCACCCGGGCTTCACCGATACCCCGATGGTGCGGGCAATGGGCGATGACTATATCGAGAAGCACGTGCTGCCGGACACCCAGCTCGGTCGTCTGATCCGACCGGCCGAGATCGCCGACGCCATCTGCTTCATGGTGTCCAACTCTGCCATCAGCGGCGAGCTCTGGGCCGACGCCGGCTGGCATCCGAACCCCTGATCCGCACCCGCTGCGGTTATTGCCGAATACAGCAGGCTCTTCGCGCTTTAGCGGGAAAAACGTAAATCGCAGATGGGTGGAGCGACGCCTCGGTACGGCGTATTCGTCACTGCTAAGGCCAGGGCGTCGTGCAACCCATCTTGGGCGTCGGTTCGGCACTCGACTCATTGACGGGTTCCCTGATATTTGCTCCTGCAATATCAGGATTCCCACAGTCCCTGGTAGTTGCGCCGGGTCGAGCTCGCTGAAGGCGTTAAACCCTGTGCCAGAGCGGCTCCACCCATCCTACTTTTGCCCCCAAAGCTCACGCTAATCTGCAAAAAAAGCGCCCGACGGACATGGTTGCCGCCGGGCGCTCTCTTCTTCGTGGACTCTATCTTGTGAAAGCGCGACGCGCTAACGTCCGCTGGCCTGCTGCGCCGAGCGCATCAGCTCGTCAACATTGATCTCGAAGCTCGCCGCGCGCGGTGGATAGTCCTGCAGCGACTTCATGAACCGGGTGACCATTTCGGTGGCGGGGCCCAGTGTCCAGGAGCGGTTTTCCTGCCACTCGTCGAAGCCGCGTGCTTCATGGAAGCGCTCGAACGGATCGAGCTTCAGGTTGGTGATCAGCGGGGTGGTCAGGTCGTTGCGCACACCGTTGAACCATTTGTCCTGGCTCTTGAACAGGAACTTCCAGTCGCCGTAGCGCACGCCATGCAGGGTCGCCTCGGTAAAGTAGTAGAAGTCCATGCGCTTGCTCGGTCCCTTGCCGCTGAGCAGGTCGGTCTGGTCATATCCGTCCAGATGAACCTTGTAGGTCTTGTCGCCGATCTTCTCGCCTTCCAGCAACTTTTCCTTGAGGTCCGGCTGCCCCAGCGCCGACATGATGGTCGGAATCCAGTCCTCCATGGTCATGAACTCGCCGGTGGTACTGCCGGCCGGGATCTTGCCGGGCCACTTGACCACCATCGGAACGCGGAACGCACCTTCGTAGCCGCCCACGCCCTTCTGACCGCGGAACGGCTGGTTGCCGCCGTCCGGCCAGCTGTTCGATGCCGCACCGTTGTCGGTCGAGAACATCACGATGGTGTTATCGGCCACGCCGAGCTCATCGAGCAGATTCAGCAGCTCGCCGACGTCATCGTCCAGCTCCATCATGCCGTCGGCATAAAGGCCGTAGCCGCTCTTGCCCTGGTATTCCTCGCTGAGATTGGTGCGATAGTGCGTACGGGTGGTGTTATGCCAGACGAAGAAGGGCTTTTCGCTCTTGACCGCATCGCTGATAAAGCGCTTGGACTCGACCAGAACGTCCTGGTCGAGGGTGCGCTGACGCTCGCGACCGAAGGGCCCCAGATCCTTGATTTCCTGACCGCCGTCCGGCAGTGCCTTGGAATGAATGATGCCGCGCTGCGCCAGTCCGAATCGCTTCTGCTCCTCCGGATCTTTGGGGAAGTCGTACTGTTCCGGATACTCGCCGGCGTTGAGGTGGTACAGGATACCGTAGAACTCGTCGAACCCGTGCGCCGTCGGCAGGTGCTCGTCCAGGTCGCCGAGGTGATTCTTGCCGAACTGGCCGGTGGCGTAGCCCAGGGGTTTGAGCATTTCCGCCAGCGTCGGGTCTTCCTTGCTGAGCCCGAGCGGCGAGCCGGGAAGACCGACGGTACCCAGACCGACTCGAATCGGATACTGGCCGGTAATAAAGGCCGCACGGCCCGCAGTACAGGAAGCCTGGGCGTAATGATCCATGAAGATCATGCCCTCGTTGGCAATACGGTCGATATTGGGCGTGGAGCCTCCCATCATGCCCCGATGGTAGGCGCTGATATTCCACATGCCGACATCGTCGCCCCAGATAACGAGGATATTGGGTTTATCCTGCGCACTGACCACGGGGGCGGCCAGGATGCCGAGTACAAGTAAAGCCAGAAACCGTTTCATAGCTGCTTCTCCATTGCGTCCCGTCGAACATGTCTACGCCGGTCCCCGTAAAACAGTTCATACAGCGAACCACGGATTATCCCGAACGTTACAAGACAACCTGCACGTACAGTTAAACGCGATACGAAGGCCATTTCGCTCCATGCGAAAGTGTCGCCGGGGAACGACGAGCACGGCCTCGTCCGCGCCAGTTAACGGAGTCATCAGTGTGGTACAGGATGGCACTTGACGCCAATGATTTTTAGCACGCCAGTAACGTGCCTAAAAAATTGTGTCTGCGAAGAGCAACAGCCCGGATAGTCAGGCTCGGACTTCTCCGAAAAGCCGCCAACGGGAAGAGCGGGTATCGAACCGTGCCGAGGGCTGGTCAGCCGACCTCGAAGGAGGTCACGCCGAAGGTTCGTTCGAGCGGCAGTTCGGGGCTATCGCCGGTATACATGCGCGCGGTTTCGAACGAAACCTGCATGCCATGGCGCCCGGCCAGCGCCACGGCCTCGCGATTCACCTCGGGGGTATCCAGATAAATGCTGTCGGTCGGGCCGACGCGGGATGCCAGTGCCTGAAACAGCAACTGCGCCTGCGCCGGGCTGTCGGCAAAAAGCGGCCCTATCTTGTAACCTGAACGGCAGGGGCGTATCACGCCGTACCCGGCCAGCTCCCCGCGATCGATCAATCCCAGAGCATGACAGCCTGGCTGCCGTATCCAGCAACGCAGGAAAGCTGAACGTTGTGCCGCGAAAAAGGGACGGTCGTATTTTGCCAGTCGCGCGAACGGCAGCGCCGAAAGGTCCGTTATCCCGGGATCAGCCGGTGCGGGGCAGCCGCCAACACCCTGGTAACGAATGTTCCGGTAGGCCAATGCGAATCCGGACTTTCTGTAATTGTCCTGCTGCGCCACGACCCCGTCGAGGCCAACGTTGCAGCCCTTCAGATATCGCAGACCGGCATCCCATATCCGAATGCCGTAACCCCGCCCCCGGTATTCGGGCCTGACGATATAGAACCCCAGAAAACCGAATCCGTCGCTATAGCGCATGACAGAAATGCTAGCCACCGGTTCGCCATCGAGCAAGCCCAGCAGGAAACCGCGGGGGTCGGCCTGCAGATAGCAGTCCGCATCCTGCAGGCCCGGGTTCCACCCTTCCCGCGCGGCCCAGTCGATCGCCATATCGACGTCGGGCCGGCTCATGGTCCGAATGACGTACGTTCCATGACTCACCTGAGCACCCCTTCACTACACCTGATGGAAACCAAAGCGGTCATATCACTTCCGGAGCCGGCCGCAGGGTATGATGACCTCCCCGGGAGAACCATCGTTGAAGATCAGGCTTGCGCTATCCAGCGACAGGCTTTCGGACAGGGGCCCACCGCCACTGCTCAGACTCAGGCTCGAGATCCGCACGGGAGACAGCGTCACGCGAAGCGTTTCCTCGGCCTTGTCGGCACCGGTGCTGAGCTGCACGATCTCGATCTTGTCGAAGGTTTCCCCGGTACTGGCCGCACGAATCAGCATCAGGCTCGCGGAGTCCTGGTGTTTGGTTACCGTTACATCCGAGCAGAGCCCTTCCTCGACGCCAGCCTGCACGTTTTCGATCACGATCCAGTCCAGATATCCCTCGATAGTGGCATCTCCCTTGATGCCGGGGACACTCATCAGTTGCAGCGCATTGGCCGTGGAGCTCAGGCCGACGGCCCCCAACAGCAGCATCGGCAGCAAGGCCTTCTTGATGGCATTTGCTTTCATTACTCAACCTCGACAGGTTCAGTTAATCGGTCATGCACGCGAACCGACGCCAGGGCGATCGAAGCTCGACCGGAACAAGAGGACTCTGAAAAACCACTGATTACCGGGGCGTAATCGCGTGCGTTTGCGTTATCGCAGCTTGGGGATTCGCGCCCGGGGGCTCCCCGATGGACTTGCGATTGACACGCAGCGGGGACCGGAAAGCGCGCATCGTCTCAGCGCTGAATCAGTATAGCCGGCAAACATGGAAATGAACGGGTCCAGGCCCGGGATGCAAACTTCAGTGGCGGGTCGCAGCGAGAGACCGGCCAATACGGCACCGGCGGATGGATGAGCGGCGGCGGTTCGGGATAGCACCCTGCGAAAAAAAGCGCGGCAATGCCGCGCTCAATCCTGAGAGTGCAAAACTCTGTACAGGGGTTGGCTGGCCTCTCCGGCCAGAATCAAAGTGTAGTTCAGGGCGCCCCGAATGCGACTTCGGGACACCCCTTTTTGCGGACTTAGAAGAAGCCCAGCGGATTGACGTCGTAGCTGACCAGCAGATTCTTGGTCTGCTGATAATGGTCGAGCATCATCTTGTGGGTTTCGCGACCCACACCGGATTTCTTGTAACCGCCGAAGGCAGCGTGCGCCGGATAGGCGTGGTAGCAGTTGGTCCAGACACGGCCGGCCTCGATGCCGCGACCCATGCGGTAGGCGCGATTCATGTCGCGGGTCCAGACGCCGGCACCCAGGCCGAATTCGGTATCGTTGGCGATGGCCAGCGCTTCCGCCTCGTCCTTGAAGGTGGTGACGGCCACGACCGGCCCGAAGATCTCCTCCTGGAATACGCGCATCTGGTTGTTGCCGCGCAGCAGCGTCGGCTGGATGTAATAGCCGCTGTTGAACGGCCCTTCCAGCGCTTCGGAGTTGCCGCCGATCAGCACCTCGGCACCTTCACTGCGGCCGATGTCGAAATAGCCCATGATCTTGTCGAACTGCTCCTGCGAGGCCTGGGCGCCGACCATGGTGTCGGTGTCCAGCGGGTTGCCGCGCTTGATCTGGCGGGTGCGTTCGATCACGCGGCCGATGAAGTCGTCGTAGATGCCTTCCTGCACCAGCAGACGCGACGGGCAGGTGCAGACCTCGCCCTGGTTGAAGAACGCCAGCACAGTCCCCTCGACGCACTTGCTGAGGTAGTTGTCCTCGAACTGGGTCACGTCCTCGAAGTAGATGTTCGGCGACTTGCCGCCCAGCTCGACGGTGGACGGGATGATGTTCTCGGCGGCGCACTTGAGAATGTGCGAACCGACCGGGGTGGAACCGGTGAAGGCGATTTTGGCGATGCGCTTGCTGGTCGCCAGCGCCTGGCCCGCCTCGGCGCCGAAACCGTTGACGATGTTGAGCACGCCGGCGGGCAGCAGGTCGCCGATCACCTCGGCCAGCACCAGAATCGACGCCGGGGTCTGTTCGGCGGGCTTGAGCACGATGCAGTTGCCGGCCGCCAGCGCAGGCGCCAGCTTCCAGGCCGCCATCAGCAACGGGAAGTTCCACGGGATAATCTGCCCGACCACACCCAGAGGCTCATGGAAGTGATAGGCAACGGTGTTCTCGTCGATTTCGCCGATGGAGCCTTCCTGGGCACGGACACAGCCGGCGAAGTAACGGAAGTGATCGGCCGACAGCGGCACGTCGGCCGCCAGGGTCTCACGCACCGCCTTGCCGTTGTCCCAGGTCTCGGCGACGGCCAGTTTCTCGAGGTTGGCCTCGATACGGTCGGCAATCTTCAGCAGGATGTTGGACCTTTCGGTGACCGAGGTTTTGGCCCAGGCGGCCTTGGCCTTGTGAGCGGCGTCCAGCGCCAGCTCGATATCGTCGGCAGAGGAACGGGGGATCTCGCAGAACGGCTGACCGGTGACAGGCGAGACATTCTGGAAGTACTCGCCCTTCACCGGCGCAACCCAGTCACCACCGATAAAGTTGCCGTAACGCGGTTTGAATGAAATGACGGAACCTTCGGTTCCCGGCTGAGCGTAGATCATCGTTTTCGTGCCTCTTGTTGTTATCGAGCCGGCACCGCGCCGGTGCCGTTTCCTGTCGAATACATCGGCATCTTAGCCAGCGGTAAAAGTAGCAGCTATGCTCCCTTGGCACAGAAAAAACGCGCACCGACTAGTACTTTGGAACCATCCCGTCGCCGTTCCCCGGCAGCCGGCGGCGCAGCAGACGCGGCCCCAGCGCCGCCAGCAGCGCCCCGCCAACGATCAGCAGGCTGGACAGCGCCAGCCCCCAGCTGGCGGGAGTAAATCCGAACAGCACCAGCAGCAAGGTCGAGACCAGCGGCGCTCCGTAGGCCAGCACACCCAGCAGGCGCAGGTCTCCGCGTTTGGTACCCAGGTCCCAGGTGAAGAACGCGACGCCAACTGGCCCGAGCCCGAGCCCGACGACGCCAAGCCACTGAATCCCCTGCGGCCAGATCCAGGTTTCCCACAGCAGGCTGCAGACAAGCCCCAGCAGCGACGTCGCGCCGCAGAACCAGCCAACCGCATCGGTGGGTACCGACGACACCAGCCGGCTGCTGACCGAGTAGCCCGACCAGATCAGCGCACAGCCAAGCGCCAGCGCATATCCGGGCCAGTAGCGGGCGTCGAAACCGTCCGCCCCACCGCCAATCAGCAGCCAGCAGCCGACCAGCGCCAGCAGCGCCCCGGCAATATGGGCCGGATGCAGGCGATGCCCCGGCAACAACGCGGATAACAGGACGATCAGCAGCGGCCACAGGTAAGCCAGCAGGCTGACCTCGACCGCGGGCGCACGGGCCATCGCGGCAAAGTAGCAGGCGTGATAGCCGAACAGGCCCGCGACGCCGAGGATCCAGGCCAGCGGCGGCTGACGCAGCATGCGCAGCGGTTGCGGTCCGAACAGGAGGCCCTTGCCCATCATCAGCAGCCAGGCGATACCGAATGTCATCGCCAGCATCTGAAACGGTGCGATGAGGTTACCGCTGAGCTGGGTCAGCAATGCCAGCGTGCCCCAAAGCACGATTGAAATAGAGCCGATCGCGGTGGCGCGTCCCCGGGTCATGAGGTTGTCTCCTTGACAGTCGAATGCCTACAACCATACCGCGGTTGTTTGTGCGCGGCTTTGCCGGAGAGGTAAGACTATTTTGGCGCTGTGGCTATCTTCGTCACGGGATTCAGTGACGCACCTGGCGGGGGGATTTGCCGAAATGTCGCCGAAAGCGGTCGCTGAAGGCGGCGAGGTTGCCATAACCGACCCGCTCGGCGATACGCTGCACGCTGAGATCGCTGGTCTCCAGCAGCGCCCAGGCTTCCTGCATGCGACGCTCGAGCTGATACTGCTGGGGCGTCATGCCAAAACAGTCCTTGAACAGCGCCGACAGGCGACGGGCACTGAGGTGGGCGATGCCGGCAAGCTGCTCCAGCGTCAGCGACACATCCAGATGACCGTCGATCCAGGCCCTCGCCGCCTGCACCCGGCGGTCGATCCTGAGGTCCGCGCCATAGCGTTCGGTCAGCAGCTGAATCAGCAACAACAGCATCTGCCGGCGACCGTGACTGGCAGCCGGGGCACGTTCGAGTTCCGTCTGCAGAAAAGCGACATACTGGCTCAACGCCGCATCCAGCGGGATAAAGGCCGGCAGCCGTTCGAGTTCGGGGGCTAAAGCCTGCGGAATATCGGCAACGATAAAGCGATTGTCCGAACTGGACGCAAACGCATGATCCTCGCCCGCCGCGACAATGGCTGCGCGGGTGGACGCGACCTGCCCTTCACGCCCGGCAATACTCATTTCCAGCTCTCCAGCCACCGGCAGTACCAGCTGATGATAGTCGTGGTGATGGCGCCGGGTTTCGCGGTCGTAGCTGCGCAGATCGAGGGTAAGGTTGGCGTAGGACATAACCCGGATCATAGCACCGGCGCCGGATGCTGTCGCAAGGTATTGAGCCCGTTGTCATTCGCGGTATCCATAAATCGTTCTTATACTTCTCCCCACGCACCAGGGACAAAAAACCAAGGTTCGTCTCATTGCAGTGCGTAGGATGGGAGAAGCCGCCATCCATACTGTCTTGCCGCGCAGCCGGAAGACCGGGGCGGCCTGACGGAACCTGCGCAGCTTCCGTAGCCATCAAAGGTGTCGCCGGTCCGTGGTTTTGGCTCACGGGCGTCAGCCGTCGGAATACCCGTTAAGTCTGCAGTCTCCCGATGAGTGGCGCCGCCGAAGCATCGCCGAACACCGCTACCCGGTGCCATCGCGGCCCCATCCTGCCGTCTCGTGCCTTGTATCGTCCGCGTCCGCGATAAACCGAACAACAAACACGGGAGCCGCGCCATGAGCAAACATCACGGCTGGCAGGTCATAGACAAGCCGACCTTTTTCGGGTCGCTGTTTTTGCTATTCGCCGTTACGGTACCGCTGGTGCTGTTTCCGGAAACCGGCGAAAGCTGGGTCCTCGCCGCCAAGAATTTCGTCACCGACAAGCTGGGCATCCTCTATCTGATGCTCGGGCTCGGCGCCGGCGGCTTCATGGTGTATATCATTTTCAGTGACATCGGCCAGATCAAGCTTGGCGAGGCCGAGGAACATCCGGAGTTTTCGACGCTGTCCTGGGCGGCGATGCTGTTCTGTTCGGGAATCGGCGCCTCCATCCTGTACTGGTCCATGATCGAGTGGGTCTACTATTACCAGGCGCCGCCGTTTCAGCTCGAGGGCGGCACACCCGAGGCGGCACGTTGGGCCGCCGCCTACGGCATTTTTCACTGGGGCCCCCTGGCCTGGTCAATCTATCTGATTCCGGCATTGCCGATCGCCTACTTCTACTATGTGCGCAACCACAGCGTGCTCAAGATCAGCGAGGCGCTGATGCCGGTGCTGGGCGAGAAGCACGCCCGCGGCGGTCCCGGCAAACTCATCGACGTGCTGTTCATTTTCGGCATGCTCGGCGGCGGCGCCACCTCGCTCGGCCTGGCGGCGCCTCTGATCAACGAGGGTGTCCACGAACTGTTCGGGGTACCGATCAACCTCAGCACCCGTATCATCGTGTTGCTGGTGTGCACGGCCATTTTCGGCTATAGCGCCTTCGTCGGCCTGAAAAAAGGCATACGGCTGCTGTCGGATATCAATTTCTGGCTGGCGCTGGCGCTGCTGCTGTTCGTGTTCCTGGCCGGCCCGACGCTGTTCCTGGCCAATACCGGACTCGATGCCCTGGGGCGCGTGCTTTCGAACCTGATCCACATGGCCAGCTGGACCGAGCCGTTCGCCCAGTTCGCCAACTTCGAGGACACACACTTCCCGCAGGACTGGACCATCTTCTACTGGGCCTGGTGGCTGGTGTTCGCCCCCAGTGTCGGCCTGTTCATCGCCCGCATATCCCGCGGCCGCACCATCAAGACGATGGTCGCCGGCTCGATCTTCTACGGCACCATGGGCTGCTTCGCCTTCTTCATGGTGCTGGGCAATTACGGCATGTATCTGCAGCTCTCGGGCGAGCTGGACGTGATCAGCATTCTCAACGAACAGAGCCCGACCGCCGCCATCTTCGCCATGCTCAAGACGCTGCCGATGAGCGATCTGGTGGTGTTCGTATTCACGCTGCTGGCGTTGATCTTCACCGCCACCACCTTCGACTCCATCTCCTACATTCTCGCCGCGGTAGTACAAAAAGAGGTCGACGAGGAGCCGGTGCGCTGGAACCGTCTGTTCTGGGCCTTCGCACTGTCGATCATGCCGATCGTGCTGATGTTTCTCGGCGGCCTGCAGACGCTGCAGACCGCAAGCGTGATCGGCGGCGTGCCGTTGCTGCTGGTGGCGCTGATGCTATGCATTTCGATGGTACGCGCGGCGCATTACGATCTGCGCTACCAGCCCGACTATGAGGAAAAGGAAATCTATATCGATGCCTTCCCGGAAGACGATCCCTGGACCGAGGACGGCACCTGGGAAACGCCGGAGCCGGACCAGCACCATGGCGTCACCCATGACGACAAGCCCCATGAAGAAGGCGATCCGGACAGCCATCCGTCACGACTGTAAAGGCATCCACCGGCATTGACCCGCCGGATCGGATATCCTCGTTTTTACGCCCGGGGCGTGCTACAACGTCCCCTGTTGCCATCCCGTCGCATTGCAGAGGTGCCTGTGTACACTCAGATTCTGGCCACCACCGGAGTGGCCATCGGCTATTTCGTGGTGTCCCACCTGATTCGCAAGCTGGTCGTCTCGCTTGGGCAGATCAAGAAGGTGCCGCCCCAGCGCATGGCCTACATCAGCAAGTACTTCAGCGGGCTTTGCCTGGTCGCCGCCGTGGTCATCGTATCGCTGATCTGGAGCCTGGATTACGGCAACCTGATGCTGTTCGCCTCGTCGATCTTCGCCATCGTCGGTGTCGCGCTTTTCGCCCAGTGGTCGATCCTGAGCAACGTCACCTCCAGCGTGATCATCTTCTTCAGTTTCCCCGCCCGCATCGGCCACCGCATCCGCATTCTCGACGACGATGAGACCATCGTCGGCGAAATCGTCGAGATCACGCTGTTCCAGGTGCTGCTCAGGGGTGCCAACGGCGACACCATTTCCTATCCCAACAACCTGCTGCTGCAGAAGCCGGTCATCATTCTCGGTGACGGGACGGACACCGCCCCTGCCGCCGCGTCCGAGCCACCGGGATAATGCGGCGAGTGGAACTCGCATCGCTGCGCTTCGTTGCACTCAGCCGCACCCTGCATGAACGCCCCGACACTGCGCGATAAAGCCAAAAAAAGGCGGCCCTGGAGCCGCCGATAATTTGCTGAATCATTTCAACAGGGGGGGAATCAGCTGTCCTTGCGGTCGTTGGCAAGGAAGAACCAGGTATCGAGCACCGAGTCGGGGTTCAGCGAGACGCTGTTGATGCCCTGCTCCATCAGCCAGCGCGCCAGCTCCGGGTGGTCGGACGGGCCCTGGCCGCAGATACCAACGTACTTGCCCTTGGCGCGGCAGGCCTCGATGGCCATCGACAGCAGCTTCTTGACCGCCTCGTTTCGCTCGTCGAACAGGTGCGCGATGATGCCGGAGTCGCGGTCCAGGCCCAGGGTCAGCTGGGTCAGGTCGTTGGAACCGATCGAGAAACCGTCGAAGTATTCGAGGAACTCGTCGGCCAGCAGTGCGTTGGACGGGATCTCGCACATCATGATCAGTCGCAGACCGTTCTCGCCACGACGCAGACCGTTCTCGGCCAGCAGTTCGGACACCTGGCGCGCTTCGCCGACGGTACGCACGAAGGGCACCATGATCTCGACGTTGGTCAGGCGCATCTTGTCGCGTACGTACTTGAGCGCCCGGCACTCGAGTTCGAAGCAGTCGCGAAAATCCTCGGAAATGTAACGCGCGGCGCCGCGGAAGCCCAGCATCGGGTTTTCCTCGCTCGGCTCGAACTCGCTGCCGCCGATCAGGTGACCGTACTCGTTGGACTTGAAGTCCGACATGCGCACGATGACCTTTTTCGGATAGAACGCCGCGGCCAGCGTCGAAATGCCCTCCACCAGCTTGTCGACATAGAACTCGACCGGGCCCGCGTAACCGGCGATGCGACGGCGGATGGTCTGCTGCAGGTCGGCCGACTGCTCGTCCAGGTTCAGCAGCGCCTTGGGGTGCACGCCGATCATGCGGTTGATGATGAATTCCAGGCGAGCCAGGCCGACACCGGCGTTCGGCAGCGACTGGAAGCCGAAGGCGCGATCCGGGTTGCCGACGTTCATCATGATGTCGAACGGCAGCGGCGGCATGGACTCGATACGGTTGGTCTGGTGCTCGAACGCCAGAGCGCCTTCGTAGACGCGGCCGGTATCGCCTTCGGCGCAGGATACGGTGACCTGCTGGCCGGCCTCCAGCCGCTCGGTGGCGTCGCCGCAACCGACGATCGCCGGAATACCCAACTCACGGGCGATAATCGCCGCGTGACAGGTGCGGCCGCCGCGGTTGGTGATAATCGCCGAAGCCCGCTTCATGACCGGCTCCCAGTCCGGGTCGGTCATGTCGGTGACCAGGACGTCGCCCTGCTTCACCTCGTGCATGGCGTCGATGCCACTGACCAGGCGCACGGGACCTGCGCCGATACGGTGGCCGATCGAGCGGCCTTCCACCAGCACCGTGCCTTTTTCCTTGAGCAGGTAACGTTCGACCACGTTGGCCTCGTCGCGGCTCTTGACCGTTTCCGGACGTGCCTGCACGACGTACAGCTTGCCGTCGTCACCGTCCTTCGCCCATTCCACATCCATCGGACGGCCGTAGTGGTTCTCGATGATCACCGCCAGACGGGCCAGTTCCTCGACCTCGGCATCGTTGATGGAGAAACGGGCACGGTCCTCGGCCGGGACGTTGACCGTTTCCACCGCGCGACCGGCTTCGCCGTGCTCGGTATAGACCATCTTGATCGCCTTGGAGCCCAGGGTGCGGCGCAGGATCGCCGGCACGCCCTGATTCAGGGTCGGCTTGAAGACGTAGAACTCGTCCGGGTTCACGGCGCCCTGCACCACAGTTTCGCCAAGACCGTAGGCCGAGGTGATGAACACCGCGTGCTGGAAGCCGGATTCGGTATCGAGGGAAAACATGACGCCTGCAGCGCCGGTTTCGCTGCGCACCATGCGCTGGATGCCGGCGGACAGTGCCACCTCGTGATGCTCGAAGCCCTGATGCACGCGGTAGGAGATGGCGCGATCGTTGTACAGCGAGGCGAAGACTTCGCGAATCGCGTGCTTGATATTGTCGAGGCCGCGGATGTTCAGGAATGTTTCCTGCTGACCGGCGAAGGAAGCGTCCGGAAGATCCTCCGCAGTGGCGGACGAACGCACCGCCACCGGCAGCAGATCATTGCCCTCGGCCATTTCGGCAAAGGACGCGTCAATGGCCGCTTCCAGTTCCGGCTGCAGCGGGGCTTCCATGATCCACTGGCGAATCTTGCGGCCGCTTTCGGCGAGCGCGATGACATCCTCCGGATCCAGCGCTTCGAGCTCGGCCTGGATACGGCCGGCAAGCCCCTCGTGGGCGAGGAAATCCCGGTAGGCCTCGGCCGTGGTCGCGAACCCGGTCGGAACCTGCACGCCGGCATCGCTGAGCTGGCTGATCATTTCACCCAGCGAAGCATTCTTGCCGCCCACCTTGTCGACATCGCCCATGCCCACCTGATCGAGGCGTAAAACGTAGTGCTGCAAAACCCGTACTCCTTGATATGCCTTTCGCTGAAAATCCGGCTGTCCGTCAGCCTCAGGGAGAGCCCCCGCCGAAGTTCAGCGCCGATAATACTGAAGTTGTACCATAAAATCGCCTGCCGCCGGCATGTAATTTCACTACAAGAAATTCTGCTATGATGCCCGCAACACGGGGCCTCCAGCGCCCTTCCGTTCCCCTGCCAGGAGCCCTTTGCGGCATGAAGCGAACAGCATTCTTTATATCCGACGGAACCGGCATCACCGCCGAGACCCTGGGCAACAGCCTGCTGGCACAGTTCGACGGGATTCAGTTCGAGAGGATCACGCTGCCCTATATCGACTCGCTGGAAAAGGCCCATGCCGTCGTCGAGCAAATCAATGACGCGATCGAGAAGGATCAGGAGCGGCCCATCATTCTCGACACCATCGTCAATCTCGAAATTCGCGAGTACATCGCCAAGTGCAAGGGCATGATGATCGACGTCTTCTCCACCTTTCTCAATCCGCTGGAGAAAGAGCTGGGGGTGCGCTCGTCCTACTCGGTCGGCAAGTCCCACGCCATCGTCGAGATGAACCGCTACAAGAGCCGGATCGACGCGGTCAACTTCGCACTGGACAACGACGACGGCGCCCGTATCCAGCAGTACGACAAGGCCGAGATCATTCTGGTGGGGGTATCGCGCTCCGGCAAGACGCCAAGCTGCCTCTACATGGCGCTGCAGTACGGAATCCGCGCCGCCAACTACCCGCTGACCGAGGAAGACATGGCCAACCCCGGGCTGCCGGAGTGCCTGCTCGCGCACCGCAGCAAGCTGTACGGGCTGACGATCGATCCCTTCCAGCTCGCCGCCATCCGTCACGAACGCCGGCCCAACAGCCGCTACGCGTCGCTGGATCAGTGCAGCTTCGAAGTGCGCACCATCGAACGGCTGTTCCGCGACGAGAGTCTGCCGTTCATCAATACCACCACCTTCTCGGTGGAAGAGATCGCCACGCGCATCATATCCGAGCGCAAGCTCAACCGGCGCCAGTGATGGGGTATGCGTTTAGCGTGAGGCGTGAGGCGTGAGGCACCGATCCCGGCGCCTGTTTTGTAGTTTACTTACATAAACTTACGGGTTACGGGTTACGGGTTACGGGTTACGGGTTACGGGTTACGGGTTACGGGTTACGGGTTACGGGGTTCATTGTCACTTGCCTCCCGTCACTTGTCACTTGTCACTCGTCACTCGTCACTCGTCACTCGTCACTCGTCACTCACCACTCGTCACTCGCCACTCGTCGCCTTCAAATCACCCACAGATCCATAAACGCCTGCACCGGTGTCCGCTCGAGACGGGCCTGGTCACTGCACAGCTCGAAGATCGCCGCGACGCGCGCGGCCGGAAAACGGGTCGCAAGATTGCGCCGGAACTTCTGCTCCAGTAGCGGGATCCCCTCGTTGCGACGACGGCGGTGCCCGAGCGGATACTCGACCCTGACTTCCCTGGTACAGCTGCCGTCGTTGAAAAACACCTGGATGGCATTGGCAATCGAGCGTTTCCCCGGATCCAGGTAGTCACTGCTGAAGCCTGGCTCTTCGACGACGTCCATCTTGTCGCGCAGCAGGTCGATGACCGGATGGTCGGCATGGAACCCATCCTCATAGTGTTCGGCATCCAGAGCGCCGAATGCCAGCGGTACCGCGGTCATGTACTGCAGGCAGTGGTCACGATCGGCGGGATTGGCCAGCGGTCCGGTTTTGGAAATGATACGGATCGCGGACTCCTGGGTGCGGATACGAATCCTGTCGATCGCGTCGAGGCGGTTCTTCACCTCGGGGTGCAGCTGCAATGCCGCTTCCGCCGCGGTCTGGGCATGGAATTCAGCGGGAAAGGCGATCTTGAACAGCACGTTTTCCATCACATAGCTGCCGAAAGGCTGCAACAGACGGAAATGGCGCTCGGCCTGCGGCTTGACCTGCTGATCCCCGTTGGTCTTGCTGAAGGCCACCTCGTAGAAACCCCATTGCTTCGCGGTGAGGGCGCCCGGGATCCCCATTTCGCCACGCATCGCAATATCGGCCAGTCGCACCGCGCGGGACGTGGCGTCTCCCGCCGCCCAGGACTTGCGCGACCCGGTATTCGGCGCCTGGCGGTAGGTTCTAAGCGCCGAGCCGTCGACCCAGGCATGGGACAAGGCCGCCATCAGGGTCTCGCGATTGCCCCCCATCAGCCGTGTGACTGCGGCGGTGGAAGCGACGCGTACCAGCAGCACATGGTCGAGACCGACACGGTTGAACGAGTTCTCCAACGCCAGCACGCCCTGAATTTCGTGCGCCCGGATCATGGCGTCGAGCACAACGCGCATGCAGAGGGCGGGTTTGCCCAGGGCGAGGTTACGCCGGGACAGATGGTCGGCGACGGCGAGGATAGCGCCTAGATTGTCGGAGGGATGGCCCCACTCGGCGGCGAGCCAGGTATCGTTGTAGTCGAGCCAGCGAATCAGGCAGCCGATATCCCAGGCGGCCTTGACCGGATCAAGGCAGAAGCGGGTCCCCGGGACCCGGGCGCCGTGCGGCACCACCGTGCCTTCGACCAGTGGCCCCAGATGTTTGCAGCACTCGGGAAAGCGCAGCGCCAGCAGCGCGCAGCCCAGACTGTCCATCAGACAGTGACGCGCGGTACGAAATGCCTCCTCGCTCTCGATACGGTAATCCAGCACATAGTCGGCGATATCCTGGATCACCTGGTCGTAGTCCGGGCGGATATTGGAATCGGCGGTCGAAGCCATAGCGGCACCTCCCTGCAGGAGAGGTGCGGTTCGCAAGGTCACCGGCACCCTAGGCGGCCGATCGTCCCGTAGGGTGCCGGTAAGCGGAGCGCACCGCACCGATCACGTGGGATTCAACAAAGTGCCACTGCAGGATAGCCGTTAAAAAGCGTCCCCGGGTACGCGCACCCAGCCTTCCATCAGCACGCGGGCGCTGCGGCTCATCACCGCCTTGGTCGCGGTCCACCGGCCATCGACGACTTCGGCGGCGGCGCCGACGCGCAACGTGCCGGACGGGTGGCCAAAGGTCACGGCATCGCGCTGACCGCCGCCGGCCGCCAGGTTGACCAGGGTGCCCGGCACGGCGGCCGCGGTGGCGATGGCCACCGAGGCGGTACCCATCATGGCGTGGTGCAGCTTGCCCATGGACAGCGCCCGCACGCAGACATCGATATCGCCGGCAGCGACCTCCTTGCCGCTCGATGCGGTATAGGCGGTCGCCGGCGCAACGAAGGCGATCTTCGGCGTGTGCTGACGGGCGGCGGCTTCGGCGATATCGGCGATCAGGCCCATCTTGACGGCACCATAGGCGCGCATGGTCTCGAAGCGCGCCAGGGCGTCGGCATCGGAGTTGATGTCCTTCTGCAGCTCGGTGCCGCTGTAACCGATATCGGCCGCGTTGACGAAGATGGTCGGGATGCCGGCGTTGATCATGGTGGCCTTGAAGGTGCCGATGCCCGGCACTTCGAGATCGTCCACCAGATTGCCGGTGGGGAACATGGAGCCTTCGCCGTCGGCCGGATCCATGAACTCGATCACCACTTCGGCCGCCGGAAAGGTCACGCCGTCCAGTTCGAAGTCGCCGGTTTCCTGCACCTCGCCGTTGCTGATCGGGACATGAGCGATGATGGTCTTGCCGATGTTCTTCTGCCAGATGCGCACGGTGCAGATTCCGTTCTCGGGTACCTGCTGCGGATCGATCAGACCCGACGAGATGGCGAAAGCCCCGACCGCGGCGGTCAGGTTGCCACAGTTGCCGGACCAGTCGACGAAGGCCCTGTTGATGGCGACCTGGCCGAACAGGTAGTCGACATCATGATCCGGCTGCTCGCTTTTCGCCAGGATCACGGTCTTGGAGGTGGACGACGTTGCTCCGCCCATGCCGTCGATCTGCTGACCGTAGGGATCGGGGCTTCCGATTACCCGCATCAGCAGCCTGTCACGTGCCTCGCCGGGCACCTGGCAGGCCTCGGGCAGGTCCTGCAGACGAAAGAACACACCTTTGCTGGTGCCGCCACGGATATAGGTGGCGGGCACCTTGATTTGGGGTACCTGGGACATTTGATTAACTCCCGAAACAAGCGGGCGCCGGAGCGCCCGCTTCAAGATGATATCGGATGCCGGCAAGCTGAGCGCACCACTCCACCGGTGCGCTTCGTTTCACTCAGGGCACCCTACACGGTATTAAAGCCCGTAGGGCACCTTGAGCGCAGCAACCGCCATGGATGGCGAGAAGCTCGTTATTGCAGGAGCAAATAACGACGAAACGTGCCGAAAAATGGTTCTGCCGCGACCTCAGGCTGCGGTATCCGCCTCGAGGAAGTCCTTGGCAAAGCGCTGCAGCACGCCACCGGCCTTGTAGACGCTCACATCGGCCGCGGTGTCGAGACGGCAGGTCACCGGCACTTCGACCACCTCGCCGTTACGGCGGGTGATTTCCAGCGTCAGGTCGCAGCGCGGGGCGATATCGCCCTTGACGGTATAGGTCTCGGTACCGTCCAGCTCCAGCGTCAGCCGGGTGGTACCCGGCTTGAACTCGACCGGCAGCACGCCCATGCCCACCAGGTTGGTGCGGTGGATACGCTCGAAGCCTTCGGCGACGATCACCTCGACACCGGCCAGGCGCACGCCCTTCGCCGCCCAGTCACGGGAGGAGCCCTGACCGTAATCGGCGCCGGCAACGATAATGAGGTTCTGCTTGCGATTCATGTAGGTTTCGATGGCTTCCCACATGCGCATCTGCTGACCTTCCGGCTCGACCCGGGCCAGCGAGCCCTGAATGACCTCGCCGTTGCCGTCGCGGCACATTTCGTTGAGCAGCTTGGGGTTGGCGAAGGTTGCACGCTGCGCGGTCAGGTGGTCGCCGCGGTGGGTCGCGTAGGAGTTGAAGTCCTCCTCCGGCAGGCCCATCTTGGCCAGGTACTCGCCCGCCGCGGAGCTGCCCAGAATGGCATTGGACGGCGACAGATGGTCGGTGGTGATGTTGTCACCCAGCACCGCCAGCGGACGCATGTCCTTCAACGTACGCTCACCGGCGAGCGCGCCTTCCCAGTATGGCGGACGACGGATGTAGGTCGACATCGGACGCCAGTCGTACAGCGGGCTTTCGGCCTCCTCGACCTCGCCCAGATCGAACATCGGGATATAGACCTGCTTGAACTGTTCCGGCTTCACCGAGGACGCGACGATGGCATCGATCTCCTCGTCCGACGGCCACAGATCCTTCAGGGTGACCGGGTTGCCGTTCCTGTCGGTTCCCAGCACGTCCTGCTCGATGTCGAAACGCACGGTACCGGCGATGGCGTAGGCCACGACCAGCGGCGGCGACGCCAGGAACGCCTGCTTGGCGTAGGGATGGATGCGGCCGTCGAAGTTGCGGTTGCCGGACAGCACCGCGGTGGCATAGAGGTCGCGGTCGATGATCTCCTGCTGGATCTTCGGATCCAGCGCCCCGGACATGCCGTTGCAGGTGGTGCAGGCGTAGGCGACGATACCGAAGCCCAGCTTCTCCAGCTCCGGCAGCAGACCGGCCTCCTCCAGATAGAGCCTGGCGACCTTGGAACCCGGTGCGAAGGAGCTCTTGACCCAGGGCTTGCGCACCAGGCCCAGCTCGTTGGCCTTCTTGGCCAGCAGACCTGCCGCGACCACGTTGCGCGGGTTGGAGGTGTTGGTGCAGCTGGTGATGGCGGCGATGATCACGGCACCGTCCGGCAGCAGACCTTCGGACTCCTCGGCGCGGGCGGCCGCCAGCTTGGACTCGTCGGCGATGCCACGCTCGTGCAGCGCCGAGGTCGGCAGGCGACGGTGCGGGTTGGACGGACCCGCCATGTTGCGTACCACCGTCGACAGGTCGAACTCCAGCACACGCTCGTATTCCGCGCTTTCCAGCGCACTGGCCCAGAGGCCGGTTTCCCTGGCGTACTGCTCGACCAGCGCGACCTGCTCCGGCTCGCGCCCGGTCAGCTTGAGGTAGTCGATGGTCTGATCGTCGATGTAGAACATCGAGGCGGTGGCGCCGTACTCCGGGCACATGTTGGAGATGGTGGCGCGGTCGCCGATCGTCAGGCTGTCTGCGCCCTCGCCGAAGAACTCGACATAGGCGCCCACCACACGCTCCTGACGCAGAAACTCGGTCAGCGCCAGCACGATATCGGTGGCGGTGATGCCCGGCTGACGCTTGCCGGTGAGCCGGACGCCGACGATATCCGGCAGGCGCATCATCGACGGGTGTCCCAGCATCACGGTCTCGGCTTCGAGACCGCCGACGCCGATGGCGATCACGCCCAGCGCATCGACGTGCGGGGTGTGGGAGTCGGTGCCGACGCAGGTATCCGGGAAGGCAATACGCTTTCCATTCTCATCAGGGCGGGCCTGAATCACCGGCGACATCTTCTCCAGGTTGATCTGGTGCATGATGCCGTTGCCGGCCGGGATCACATCGACGTTCTTGAATGCGGTCTTGGTCCACTCGATAAAGTGGAAACGGTCTTCGTTGCGACGATCCTCGATGGCGCGGTTCTTCTCGAAGGCATCCGGGTCGAAGCCCGGCGCTTCCACCGCCAGCGAGTGGTCGACGATCAGCTGGGTCGGCACCACCGGGTTGACCTGGGCCGGATCACCGCCCTTCTCGGCGATGGCGTCGCGCAGGCCCGCCAGATCCACCAGCGCGGTCTGGCCGAGGATATCGTGACAGACCACCCGCGCCGGGTACCAGGGAAAGTCGAGATCGCGCTTGCGCCCGATGATCTGCCCGAGCGCAGCGCTCAGGTCCTGCGGCTCGCAGCGGCGCACCAGGTTCTCGGCCAGCACGCGGGAGGTGTAGGGAAGCTTGTCATACGCGCCGGGCTGGATCGCATCGACGGCGGCGCGGGTGTCGAAATAATCCAGGTCGGTACCCGGCAGGGATTTGCGGTATTCGGTATTCATAGTGCCGGAATCCATCGATTGGGTTCAGTTACGGGGACGCAGGCCGGGTATCTTGCACTCGCATTCCCCTTCGGTGATCGCGTCAATAGCGGCGACTTCGAGCGGTCGCCGTGGGGAGTCTGTCGGGCTTACCCGATCGTCGTGAGAGCAAGACGACGGGTTAAGCCCGGGAGGCTCCTGGCATTACGGACGCTGCTCGATCGGGATCCACTGCGCATGCTCGGGACCGGTGTAGTCGGCGCTCGGGCGGATGATGCGGTTGTTGGCCCGCTGCTCCATGATATGCGCGGTCCAGCCGCTGACACGGGAACAGACGAAGATCGGCGTGAACAGCTTGGTCGGAATGCCCATGAAATGGTAGGCCGAGGCGTGGAAGAAGTCGGCGTTGCAGAACAGCTTCTTCTCGCGCCACATCACCGCTTCGACGCGCTCCGATACCGGGTACAGCACCTTGTCGCCGACCTCTTCGGCCAGCTGCTTCGACCATTTCTTGATCAGGGCGTTGCGCGGGTCCGATTCGCGGTAGATCGCGTGCCCGAAGCCCATGATCTTTTCCTTGCGCTCGAGCATGCCGAGGATTTCCCGCTCGGCCTCGTCGGCGCTCTTCCAGTTCTCGATCATTTCCATCGCCGCCTCGTTGGCGCCGCCGTGCAACGGGCCCCGCAGGGTGCCGATGGCACCCGTGACCGCCGAGTGGATGTCGGACAGCGTCGACGCACAGACGCGGGCGGCAAAGGTCGAGGCGTTGAATTCGTGCTCGGCGTAGAGGATCAGCGAGACGTTCATCACGCGCTCGTGCAGCTCGCTCGGCTTCTTGCCGTGCAGCAGCGCCAGGAAGTGGCCGCCGATCGAATCGACGTCCTGAGCTTCGGTATCGATGCGCACGCCGTCGTGGCTATAGCGGTACCAGTAGCAGATGATCGACGGGAACACCGCCAGCATGCGGTCGATCTTGTCATGCTGCTCGGAAAAATCGTGTTCGGTTTCGAGGTTGCCGAGCATCGAGCACCCGGTGCGCATCACATCCATCGGGTGAGCATCGGCCGGGATCTGCTCGAGAACGGTTTTCAGCGCCTGCGGCAGGCTGCGCATGGATTTGAGGCGGGCAATGTAGGTATCCAGCTCGCCGCGGTTGGGCAGCTTGCCGTACAGCAGCAGGTAGGCGACCTCCTCGAACTGAGCCTTGTCGGCCAGTTCCGCAATGTCATAGCCGCGATAGGTGAGGCCGGCACCGGACTTGCCCACGGTGCAGAGTGCGGTTTCGCCGGCAGACTGGCCGCGGAGACCCGCGCCGCCGAGTTGCTTAGCTTCAGCCATCCTGTCTCTCCTTTTTATTCGGGGCCGGCCTTTCGGCCAGCCGTTTGCCGTTCTTTTATTGGAAGCGTCCAGCCTTAGCAGGCTGTTGAAAATCTATCTGCGTTGGCGAATGCTGCGTCAAAAACGTTTTTCAACACCCTGTCGGGCTTTGCGCTTATCACTGTTAACTTCACGCTTTTACTGGCTGTTATTTATTCTTGCCCTGCGCGAACAGTGCATCGAGCTTCTGCTCGAAGTCGTGATAGTTGAGAAAATCGTACAGTTCCATCCGGGTCTGCATGCTGTCGACAACGGCCTTCTGGTCGCCGTCGGCCAGAATGTGCTCGAACACGTTGAGCGCGGCCTTGTTGGCGGCGCGGAACGCCGACAGCGGGTAGAGCACCATGGTGGCGCCGTGCTCGGCCAGCTCCTGCCTGTTGAACAGCGGCGTGGCGCCGAACTCGGTGATATTGGCGAGCAGGTGGGCGCCGCCGATACCGTCGGAGAAGGCGCGGTAGTCATCCAGGGTATGCACCGCTTCGGCGAAGATACCGTCGGCACCGGCCTCCAGGCAGGCCTGGGCCCGCTCGACAGCAGCGTTCAGGCCTTCCTGCTGGAAGGCATCGGTGCGGGCGATGATGAAGAAGTCGTCATCGGTCTTGGCGTCCGCGGCCGCCTTGACGCGGTCGACCATCTCTTCCAGAGAGACGATTTCCTTGTTCGGACGGTGCCCGCAGCGCTTCTGCGCAACCTGATCCTCCAGGTGCACCGCCGCAGCGCCGCCCTTGATCATCTCCTTGACGGTGCGGGCGATATTGAAGGCGCCGCCCCAGCCGGTGTCGATATCGACCAGCAACGGCGTGTCGACCGCGCTGGAAATGCGGCGCACGTCCTCGAGCACATCGTTCATCGAGGTCATGCCGAGATCGGGCAGCCCGTAGGAAGCGTTGGCGACACCGCCGCCAGACAGGTAGATGGCCTGATGGCCGACCCGGGTCGCCATCATCGCGTGATAGGCGTTCACGGTACCCACGATCTGCAGCGGGTTGTTTTCAGCCAGCGCCTTGCGAAAACGCCCGCCGGCGGTCAGTTTCTCAGCCATGTTTTTCTCCCAGGGTCTGGTTCAGGTTTTCCAGTTTGCCTTCTATATTGCGACGCGCGGCACTGATATGCCGGCGCATAAGCATCTCCGCCAGCTCCGGATCCCGGGCATCGATGGCGTCGATAATCTGGCGGTGCTCCTTCAGCGCCCGCTTCGGTCTCGAACTGGAAACGCTGAACTGATAGCGGTACATCCGTACCAGGTGATAGAGGTCGCTGCCGAGAATTTCCAGCAGCTTGGCATTCTTGCTGCCCTGGACAATCCGGAAATGAAAGTCCAGATCGCCCTCCTTCTGAAAATAGGCGCGTCCCTCGAGCTCCTCGACACTCTGCTCGTGCTCGTCGAGCAGAGCCCTCAGCTGAGCGATCTCCTCGTCGGTCATGGACTCGGCCGCCAGCCGGCAGGCCATGCCTTCGAGCGCTTCGCGAACGCGATAGATCTCGACCAGCTCCGCCGCCGTCAGCTTGACCACCCGGGCGCCGATGTGGGGCTTGCGCTCGATCAGACGCAGCGCTTCCAGACGGCGGATCGCCTCACGCAGAGGCCCCCGGCTGATGCCGTAGGTTCGCGCCAGCTCCGGTTCGCTGATTTTGTGCCCCGGCGGCAGTTCGCCTTTCACGATCGCGGTGACGATTTCCTCGCACACACGATCCGCCAGGGTTCGGGTTTCCATCTGCAAAGCTCTGACTATGGTTTTATCGTTCATTTTGGACTCGGCCGATTGCAGACTGTCGACAATCTTTAATTATCGACACCTTAACTCTGCAAAAAACGGCCGTCAACAGAGATTAGTTGAAAAAGTGTCTACACTCGACAAATGTCGAAGATCGGATGGCACTCCAGGTTACCGTATCAGCGGCATTGTGATAACGGTATAAAAAGGCTAGCTGCCCGCGGCGTCGAGATAACGCTGCAGCTCGGCGTTCATAATCCGGCCGATCTGACGCGGCTTTTGAAACGGCAGCGAGTGATCGGTGCCCGCTACCAGGAAGTAGTGCCAGTTGGGCAGACGCTCGGCCAGGGCGCGATGATACTGATGCATCGGCTCCACGCTGCGACCGCCGATAAAGCTGCTGACATCTCCCTGCGCCGCAACCAGGGCTTCGCGATCGAGCCCGTCGATCGCCCGCGTAACCGCATCCAGCGCATTGGCAAAGCCCTGCGCCCGCTGCGCCAGCCGTGCGACCATCAGCCGCTCCGATTCGGGCTTGATATTGCGCCCCGGCGATATGGCATCGAGGAACTGGTAGATTCCGCGCTCTGCATCCTCTCCCCTCAGGTGCTCTGCGGCATGCGAGTAGCGCTGGCGCTGCTCCACCGTGCCGAGCCAGTCAGGCCGGTCCAGCACCGCCGACTCCAGCAGGAACTGCTTGCCGACCCGCTCGGGCTGCTGCTCCTTGAACCGCATCGCCACCAGCCCGCCCAGGGAATAACCGCCAAGGTCGAACTGCCGCCAGCCCAGATGGTTCAGCAAGGCGGCGAAATCGGCGACCAGCTCCGCGATATCGAAGGGATGCTCGGCCGCGTCGGGAGAGCGGGTATCGCCCATGCCGCGCTGATCCGGGACCAGGATTTCACTCCACTGATCGAGACTCGCGATCAGGGCATGCCAGGTGTCGACACCGGCGACGCCGGCACCGTGCAGCAATACCAGCCGGCGGCCGCCGGCAATATCGGGGTTGCGATAGAGACGATAAACCAGGTGTTGATCCGGCAGATCGAGCCGGCGGGTTTCGACCTTGAACGGGTGGTGCATGATCCTTCCTGCAGGAATTGGGTAAAGACATCAATATTGTCGACAATCCGACAACTGTCGACAATTGAAGGCAATATATTAGGGAACCTATGAATAAATCCCAATGAGTCTCTGGCTTTCAGCGCAAGCCGGGGTGTACCGCAGGATGGCCGGAGCCGCAACGCCACCGGCTGCCGGTGCTGTCGTTATCGACCTGGCTGGACGATCCTCTTTGCGTGCATTAGCCAACGCTGGCGGTTAGAATTGCGCCTTTTCAACGATGGCAGGCCCCTACCCTTGATAAGCCGCACAGCCCTCGACTATCGCGAAGACAACAGCCACTACTTCGAGCGCATCCGCTCGCTGGGCAATGCCGTCTGGCTCGACAGCGGCCGGCCGCTCAGCCGCTACGGCCGCTACGACATCCTCGCCGCTGCCCCCGAATTCATTGTCCGCTATGATCGCGGCACGCTCAGCCTCGAGCGCGACGGCAGCCGAACACTTCTCGAAGAGTCACCGTTCGATGCGCTCAAGCGGCTGCTGGCAGAGTATCCTGCACAGCCTCCCCGGCCGGACCTCCCCTTCAGCGGTGGCCTGATCGGCCACTTCGGCTACGATCTCGGTCGCGCGCTCGAGCAGCTGCCGGCCCGGGCGGCGGACGATATCGACTTCCCGGAAATGCGGGTGGGCTTTTACGCCTGGGCCATCATAGTCGACCACCAGCAGCGCCGGGCGGAGCTTGTCGCACTGCCGGGCACCTCGGCGCAATTGCTGGCACAGCTCGACGAACGCCTGACGACCGCCTCCCCCGAGCCGGCGCAGCCGTTCAGGCTGCAGGCGCCTTTCGCCAACGATCTGAGCCGGGAACAGTACAATGATGCGCTGGCGCGCATCGACGACTACATCCACGCCGGCGACTGCTACCAGGTCAACTTCACCCAGCGCTTCAGTTCGCGCTTCGACGGCGATCCCTGGCAGGCCTATCGCCGTCTGCGCGCTGCCGCGCCGACCCCCTACTCGGCGTACCTGGAAAACGATGACGGCACGGTGTTGTCATTGTCACCGGAACAGTTTCTCGGCTGCAATGACGGCCAGGTCACCACCAAGCCGATCAAGGGCACACGGCCGCGCAGCGCCGACCCCGCGCAGGACAAACGTCTGAAACAGGAGCTGAAGAAGTCGCTCAAGGACCGCGCGGAGAACCTGATGATCGTGGACCTGCTGCGCAACGACCTCGGCAAGGTCTGCAGCTTCGGCAGCGTCCGGGTCCCCCGACTGTTTGCGGTGGAAAGCTACGCCAACGTGCACCACCTGGTGACCACCGTCACCGGAACCCTCGCCGGCGACCGGCAGCCGCTGGACCTGCTGGCCCACTGTTTCCCCGGCGGCTCCATCACCGGCGCGCCGAAAATCCGCGCCATGGAAATCATCGACGAACTCGAACCCCAGCGCCGCAACATCTACTGCGGCTCCATCGGCTACATCAGCCTGTGTGGTCGCATGGACACCAGCATCACCATCCGCACCCTGCTGTGCGAGCAGGATCGGATCTTCTGCTGGGCCGGCGGCGGCATCGTTGCCGACTCGGTCACCGAGCAGGAGTACGAGGAGACCTACAGCAAGGTCAACAATCTGCTGAAGACGCTCGAGGCGACCTGCCCTTAAGGAACCTGCGAACAAGTCCCAATGAGGCTCTGGCTTGCAGCTGCACGCGTCAGGCCCCGCAGAGACCAAATGGGACTAATTCGCAGGTTCCTAAACGCCGGGCAAATCAGGCGCACGACAGGTTTGCCCACCCCGCTTCCAGGACAATTGAATCCTGCGACAATAGCCTTTAGCCAACCGGAATCGGCACTTCCATAATTGCGCCTATACTTAGCTGGAAAATCTCTCCGAGATTAATCCAGAAAAGAGGGATACGTTATGTCAGGCAAATGGCTCTACATAATTATCAC
The DNA here is from genome assembly GCF_014645375.1 of Marinobacterium nitratireducens. Classification (GTDB taxonomy): domain Bacteria; phylum Pseudomonadota; class Gammaproteobacteria; order Pseudomonadales; family Balneatricaceae; genus Marinobacterium_A; species Marinobacterium_A nitratireducens. The sequence goes on along the minus strand of NZ_BMLT01000009.1, from coordinate 75,294 downwards.
GTTCTTTATCCTAACGGCTCCACAGACGTTTGCCGCAAAACCCGTCAAACCGCCGGCGGCACCGTCATCCGAGATTTTTTCGGTGGTCGTCAATGCCAGCCAAAGCCTGATACTGGTCAGCGGAAGCAACCTGAATTCTGTGTCAGCAGGCACACTTGCTGGCATAGGGCTGACGCTGGAAGGAACGCCGAGCAGTGCCTCGGCGGTGTTTTCTTTCGGAACCGACGTCACGGATAACGTCGGCATCGGCTCCCATGTACTGAAAATAACGACCGACAGCGGTGACCTGTCTCTTTCGGTTTATATACCCTCGCCGCTGATCCCCCCTCCGCCGCCAAGCGAGCCATGCCCCTGCTATGAAGATTGGGAAAACTTCAGAACGTCGCCTGCGCCAAATGGTTTTCAGGGCGTGGCGCTCAATTGCTATATCGACGATCCTGACTACACCTACGTGTATTTTGAGGACCTTGCCAACAACCTTGGCTGGATATTGCGTACCGAATGGCTCGAGATAATTAACGAGGGTTACTGTGAAGCCTATCTCGATACCCCGCAGCTAAGATTTTTTTCTCAGGCCACGCATGAGGCCTGCGCGACCTACCTGAGAGATAATATTATCGTGATCTATACCGATCCGGACCCCAGCTTCCCGGTCTGCCAATACCCGTAAATGCGATAAGTCATTTCAAAAAAATGCCCGGCTTTGTAAAAACCGGGCATTTTTTGTTTGTATCATTCGCGCGAGTCAGAGACTCAACTCCCGTACGCTGGCGTCGACGAAGGCGCGTTTGAGGTCATGGAAGTTGTGCACCGCAGGAAACTGCGGGAATTCCTCGATCACGTTCTGCGGCGCATGGAACAGAATGCCCGCTTCGGCCTGCGCCAGCATGGTGGTGTCGTTGTAGGAGTCGCCGGCGGCAATCACGCGGTAGTTGAGAAGCTGAAAGGCCCGCACGGACTGGCGCTTGGGATCGGTCTGGCGCAACCGGTAATCGGTGATCCGGCCCTTGGCGTCACTTTCGAGGCGATGGCAGAGCAGCGTCGGATGCCCGAGCTGCTTCATCAGCGGCGCCGCGAATTCGTAAAAGGTGTCGGACAGGATCACCACCTGAAAACGTTCGCGCAGCCAGTCGAGAAACTCGGCGGCGCCCTCGAGCGGACTCAGCCGGCTGATGGTGTCCTGAATCTGCGGCAGCGTCAGTCCGTGTTCGTCGAGGATGCGCAACCGCTGTTTCATCAGCACGTCGTAATCGGGAATATCGCGCGTCGTCGCCTTCAGCGCGTCTATGCCGGTTTCTTCGGCGAACGCGATCCAGATTTCGGGTATCAGAACGCCTTCCAGGTCCAGACAGGCCAGCTCCATCGAGAACTCCTTGGGTGAGTGATGAGTGATATGATGAACAGTGAACAGTGAACTGATGAGGCTGAGCGATCCGACCTTCCGTCCACTGTAAACGTCCGACTGTAGACTCCCTACATGACCGGCAGCACCTGATCGGCGAAAATTTCGTCGACCTCGGCGCGATTGCTGCACGCCTGCACCCGCTTCACCACATCTTCGGTGAGATGGGGCGCGAACTTCTGAATGAAGTAGTACATGTAGCCGCGCAGAAAGGTGCCCTTGCGAAAGCCGATGCGGGTGGTACTGGCTTCGAACAGATGGCTGGCGTCGAGTGCCACCAGGTCGGTGTCGATGTCTGGCTCGTAGGCCATGGTGGCGATGATGCCGACACCGAGCTTGAGCCGCACGTAGGTCTTGATCACGTCGGAGTCGACCGCGGTGAAGATCACCTTGGGGTCAAGCCCTTCGCGACGGAAGGCGTCGTCGAGCTTGGAGCGTCCGGTAAAGCCGAATACGTAGGTCACGATCGGATAGGCGGCGACATCCTTGAGGCTGAGCTTCGATACCTGGCACAGCGGATGATCCCTGGGCACCACCACCGAGCGGTTCCAGCGATAGCACGGCATCATGATCAGATCGCTGAAGTGGGCCATGGCCTCGGTGGCGATGGCGAAGTCCACGGTACCGTCCGCGGCCATTTCCGAGATTTGCATCGGCGTTCCCTGATGCATGTGCAGGGAGACATCCGGATAGCTCTTGATGAACTGGGAAATGGTCCAGGGCAGCGCGTAACGCGCCTGGGTATGGGTGGTGGCCACCGACAGACTGCCCTTTCGCTCGTCACTGAACTCCTGGGCCACCTGCTTGATGCTCTCGACTTTTTTCAGGATTTCGTTGGCGACATCGAGAATCGCCTCGCCCGCCGTCGTCACCCGGGTCAGGTGCTTGCCACTGCGGGCAAACACCTCGACGCCGAGCTCATCCTCGAGCAGCCGGATCTGTTTGCTGATGCCCGGCTGTGAGGTGTAAAGACTCTGCGCCGTCGCCGATACATTGAGGTCGTGCTTGGCGACTTCACAGATATAACGCAATTGCTGGAGTTTCATTGGCCGCTCCGGCTCCCGATCCTGGCTGTAACGCGCACGATACAATAAAAAAGCATGCGCTTATAACAGTATAGAATAAGATTCGGGCAGCGCCCAAGCGCTACATCTGTCGCGCGCTGACCCTCTTGATTTCGTCGTCCTGCGTAATCAGACGCTTCTCGAGCCCGGTGATCTTGGCATTGGCCCGCAACAGCTCTTCTTCTTTCGCCTGCAACTGTACCCGCAGCGCATTCTCGCGGCGCGTTGCCTCGGCAGCCATGGCAAGCTGGCGCTGGGATTGCTGCTTGAGGTCACCCTCGAGTTTCTTGACCTGATCATCAAGACGCTTGGCGCGGTTCTGCTCCGACAACAGCGAGGCGTTCACCTTCGCAAGCTCCCGCGCCTGAGCCGTCGCGTCCTGCTGCAACTGCTTGATCTCTTCCTCGAACCCCTGGGCATGCAGCTTCTGGGATTCCAGCCGCGCGTCACGCTTGGCCAGCTGGGAATGCAGTTCGCTGATATCCCGCGACAACATCGCCTCCTTCTTGCCGAATTCGTCACGCAGTTTCTCGAGGGAGCTGCGATGAAAGCGCACATCGGCATCGGCCTTGCTGAGCGCCTCGAGATTCTGGCGCTGCTCTTCCTTGACCCGCTGATCGAAGCCGCGTTTGGTGTCCTCGTGGGTTTTGCGCAGCTGCTCCAGCTCCTGCTCCACCTGTGAGCGCCGCGCCTCTTCCTTCGCCAACCTGGCCGCTTCCGTGCTGAGATTGTTCTTCAGTAGCGCGATTTCGGCCTCCGCGGTACGGGTGGCGTTGATGGCTTTCTCGAGCTTAAGCCCCTGCTCGCGGTAGCGGGCCTCCAGCTCCAGGTAATGATCGTGCGATTGCTTGAGGGCATCTTCCGAGACCCGCCGCTCGGCTTCGGCGCCGTATTCGGCGTGGCGTTTTTCCAGCACCAGCGCAGAGGTCGCCTCCTGGACCGCCTGCTGCCAGATGCGCTGAAAGGCACCGGTCAGCGTATCCGGCATCGGCACCTCGAGCGGCGCCTCGCTCATCGGCGCAAAACTGATCCTTCCTGACAGCGACTGCCACCAGAGCGTCAGACAGGGCTCGACCTTGTCGACGCCAACTTCCAGTCGCGCCGCAAGCAGAGCGGCCGAGGGTGACTGTCCGCTCATCAGCAGCATATCCGACGCTGCGAACACCTGGTCTTTCAGTACTTCATCAATCATTGCTTCCTACCTGGAGTTCCGTTCTGTCCTGCCCCGATGCATCCAGCTTAGCCAGCCCGTCGTTGAGTTGCGACTCGAGCGGCGCTTCGACGCGCAGCCGTTCGCCGTTGGGCAGGGTGAGGCGCAGTTCCGCCGCATGTAGAAAAAGGCGGCGAAAGCCAAGCGCCTTCATTTCGCGATTCTGCTCGTCAACGCCGTATTTGTCATCCCCGATAATCGGGTGTCCGGCGAATTGCGCATGCACGCGAATCTGATGGGTGCGCCCGGTGATCGGCTGGGCCTCGACGAGTGTCGCAACGGAACCGAAGCGACGCAATACCCGAAACTGGGTCAGGGAAGGCTTGCCCATCGGGTGCACCCTGACGATACGCTCGCCGGATTTGAGCTCATTCTTGCTCAGCGGCGCATCGACCTGGTGTTTGCGTGTCGGCCAGCGCCCGACCACCAGTGCATGGTAGATTTTGCTGATGCGCCCCTTCTGGCGCAATGCCTCGTGCAGATAACGCAGCATCGAGCGCTTCTTCGCCACCATGATGCAGCCCGAGGTGTCCCGGTCGAGGCGATGGACAAGTTCCATGAAACGCTGCTCCGGGCGCATCTGCCGCAGCGCCTCGATCAGACCGAGGCTGACGCCGCTGCCGCCGTGTACCGCAAGACCGGAGGGCTTGTTGACGATGATCAGGTCCTTGTCTTCGTACAGAACCGCCGCCTCGAGCGCGTCGGTCAGCCCCTGCCCCACCGGTACCTGCTCCCGCGGCGCGGCGACGCGAATCGGGGGGATTCGCACCTGATCCCCTGCCTGTACCCGGTAATCGGGCTTCACCCGCTTTTTGTTGACCCGCAACTCGCCCTTTCGCACCACCCGATAGATCAGACTTTTTGGAACCCCCTTGAGGGCCGTGCGGAGGAAGTTATCGATGCGCTGACCGTCCTGGTCGACGGTGACTTCCACCATCTGGACGCCGACCGGCGCTGCAGCAGTTTTGTTCGACATATTAATAGGATACTGAGCTCTGATTGATGCCTATATGGTTAGCTGCTATATTCTACCGCTGCCGTGTGCGGTTGGCTCTAGCGAAATCAAAATTATCGAACCGCCCCCACCCTCCCCAGGTATCGCGTTCAGCTACCTCTTGCGATAGGTCGAGGCGATGTGGCGGGGCCAGAGCCCTCGATGCCGGCAATCAGCAATCACACGTGATTGACAACCGTTTTTTCGGGAATACCTTCCAGCCACTGGTCCAGACGGTCCGGTTGCAGGTGAAGACGCACACCAGCCCAGAACCTGCCCCAGTCGGCAGCCACAAGCACAGAAGTAGAACAACATTGGCTGGCGTTTCCTTCACCGACGATACGAGCATTCACCCAGGCATGCGCGCCAAACACCAGCGCTGCCGGGTACCCTGCACGGTCCCCCCGACGACATCGGAAGACCGGACACGCGTACCGCGAGATTCCACTGCTCGATCAGCGGCCAGAAGCGCATTCCCTTTGCAGAATGCGAATCAAATGAAGAGAATGCTAATCAACGCAACTCAGCCAGAAGAGTTGCGGGTCGCGCTCGTAGACGGGCAGCGCCTTTATGATCTGGATATCGAATCCGCCAGCCGCGAACAGAAAAAAGCCAATATCTACAAGGGCAAGATCACCCGCGTAGAACCCAGCCTCGAAGCCGCTTTCGTCGACTACGGCGCCGAACGCCACGGTTTCCTGCCGATGAAGGAAATCGCCCGCGAATACTTCTACAAGCAGCCCGAAAAAGGCGGCCGTCCCAACATCAAGGACGTGCTGAAGGAAGGCACCGAGGTTATCGTTCAGGTCGAGAAGGAAGAACGCGGCAACAAGGGTGCCGCGCTCACCACCTTTATCAGCCTGGCCGGCCGCTACCTGGTGCTGATGCCCAACAACCCGCGTGCAGGCGGCATTTCCCGCCGCATCGAAGGTGACGAGCGCAGCCAGCTCAAAGAAGCCCTGGCCGGTGTCGAAGTGCCGGACAAGATGGGCATCATCATCCGCACCGCCGGCGTTGGCCGCAGCAGCGAAGAGCTGCAGTGGGACCTGAACTACCTGGTAACGATGTGGGAAGCCATCACCGAGGCCAGCGGCAAGCGCAGCGCGCCCTTCCTGATCTACCAGGAAAGCAACGTCGTGATCCGCGCCGTGCGTGATTACCTGCGCAATGATATCGGCGAGGTGCTGATCGATTCCGAGAGCGTCTACGAGGAAGCGAAGCAGTTCGTACGGCACGTGATGCCGTCGTACGAGAGCAAGGTCAAGCTCTACAAGGACCAGACGCCGCTGTTCAACCGCTACCAGATAGAGACCCAGATCGAGACCGCGTTCGAGCGCGAGGTCAATCTGCCGTCCGGCGGCTCCATCGTCATCGACCCGACCGAGGCGCTGGTGTCGATCGACATCAACTCGGCCCGCGCAACCCGCGGTGGCGACATCGAGGAAACCGCGCTTCACACCAACCTGGAAGCCGCGGAAGAAATCGCCCGCCAGCTGCGTCTGCGCGATATTGGCGGTCTGGTGGTGATCGACTTCATCGACATGACCCCGATCAAGAACCAGCGCGCCGTCGAGGACAAGCTGGCCGACGCGCTGAAACTGGACCGCGCCCGCGTTCAGATGGGGCGTATTTCCCGCTTCGGTCTGCTGGAGATGTCGCGTCAACGACTGCGTCCGTCACTGGCGGAATCACGCGGCACCGTCTGCCCCCGCTGTAACGGCCAGGGCACCATCCGCGATACCGAGTCTCTGGCGCTGTCGATCCTGCGCCTGATCGAGGAGGAATCCGCCAAGGACCGCACGGCCCAGATTCGCGCCATTCTGCCGGTAACCGCCGCGACCTACCTGCTGAACGAGAAGCGACACGAAGTCCACGCCATCGAGTTGCGTCACCGCGTGCGGGTGGTCATAGTGCCGAACCCGAACATGGAAACGCCGCACTACGAAGTGGTTCGCCTGCGCGACGACCACACCGTGGCAACCACCAACGACGCCAGCTACACGCTGCAGCCGCCGCCGAAACAGGAAGAGTACACCAGCGCCAGTAACGCCCAGGTGAAACGTGAATCCGCAGCGGTTCAGGGTATTTCACCGGCCGCACCGGCTCCGTCGGCTGCGCCTGCGGCTGCGGCCGAGCCCCAGGCCGAAGAGGAACCTGCCCCAGCGGCGGCTGCACCGGCCCCTCAACCTGCCCATGCCGCTCCCCAGCCCGCTCCGCTGACCACGCAGGCGGCACCGGCATCCTTTATCGAGCGGCTGATCGGCATGATCAAGGGCCTCTTCGCCAATACGGAACCGGCACCTGCGCCGGAACCGGTAGCACCGCCCAAGGCTCAGCCTGCCGGCAGCGAAGACCGCAAGAGCCGAAGCGAAAGCAAAAGCGAACGACCGCGTCGCAGCAGCAGCAGCAGCAGCAGCAGCAACGGCGGCGAGCGCAAACCGCCACGCCGACGCCGCGACAGCGATCGCCGACGCCGCGGCCAGGACTCTGACGAAATCATCACCATCGAGCCCAAGAGCAACGTCGAAACGGCTCCGGAATCCACGGGTGACGAGTCGCAGCAGAACGCGCCGAAAAAGTCCCGTCGTCGCCGTCGCAATCGCCGTGAAGACGGTAGCGAGAACCGCAGCGAAGCACGCAGCACCGACACCGCCACCGAAGAGCTTCGCAAGGACAGCGAACAGGACAGCGAGCAGGCAAGCGAACGCCCGGCGGAAGAGCGTCAGACGCGCGACGCGGGCGACGACAGCGATACCCGCGCCCGCCGTCGCGGACGCCGTCGCCGTGGTAGCGAGCGTGTTGCCGAGCGCACTGCGATCGCAGCCACCGGCACGGAGACTTCGGACAAGGACCAGGCCGAAGCGGCTGAACAGTCCGAGAAACCGAAGAAGAAAGATCGTGCAGCGCGCAGGGAGAAGTCCGAAGCCGAGACCGCCGAAGCTGCACCGCAGGCCGGGGCCGCTTCGGCCGAGACGACTCCCGCTGTGGCGGAATCGGGTGAACGCCTGGGCGGTGAGCAGGCCGCATCCGATGCCGAGGCGCCAAAGCCCGCACCGGAAGCCGCGCCTGTTGCGAGCGAAGCTGCGAACGACACTTCGACAATCGACGAGACGGTCGTAACCGCGTCCTCACAGGTTTCGACCGACGAGGACAAGTCCAAGCCTGCCGCCAGCGCTGAGGCTGAGACCGAATCGCAGCCGTCGACCGCAGTCACCAAGACCGCTCAGGCAGGCGCCGGGGAAAAGCCGTCGGAGTCGGACAAGGCGACAGCCCAGGCTGGCAGCGAGGCAGACGCAGCGAAGCCGGCGTCCGAAGCTGACGCCACGCAGAAGACCGAAGCGGAAAAGGTCGAGGCTGAAGCTGAGGACCAGACCAAAGCCAAAGCCGGCGAAGCAGACGAAGCGACCGCCGAGACCGCCGAGAGCGCGGCTCAAGCCGATACTGAAGCTGAGTCCAGCAAAGCGGAAGCTGAAGTAACGGACGAAACCGCAAGTAGCGCTGCTGCCGATGCGTCGGATAAGGACGCAGCCGAGGCAGAGCCTGCGCAGGCCAGCGAACAGGCGCCGCGCCCCCGTGGCCGCCGGCGCTCCCGTCGCGCGCCGAACGATCCGCGCGAGAAGCGCCGCGGACAGCAGCAGGCCAAGGAACCGCGGGCCGAGGAACAGCACTCCTGACCCGCCCGCCGCTGCAGCCCCATCCAGCGGGCCGCAGCGGCGCCTGACGAATCGCGACAGGCAAACCCTGCTTTCGTGCATCCATGCACACGCAGGATAAGTACATCCCTGTACAAAAAACCGGCTGCGAAGCCGGTTTTTTTTTGGTTCATCGCGCTTTAGCGGGAAAAACGTAAATCGCAGGATGGGTGGAGCGACGTCCCGGTACGGCGTTACCCGTCACTGATGCGGCCAGGGCGTCGTGCAACCCATCTTGGGCGTCGGCTCGGTACTCTGCATGCAGCCGACTTATTGATGGGTTCCCTGATATTTGCTCCTGCAGTATCAGGATTCCCACAGTCCCTGGTAGTTGCGCCGCGTCAACCTCGCTGAAAGGGTTGAACTGTGTGCCAATGCGGCTCCACCCATGCTACGGCTGGCCCCTGGATTCAGGCTAATCTGCGAATAACCTTTTTATGATACGGCCCTGCCGGGCAGGATAGACGCGCGGCTCCATTTCCAGCTCGACCCCGAACCGCTCGCGAACCGAATCGGTTATCGCATCGGCCAGGCGCAGCAACTCGCTGGCACAACCCTCCCCCTCGTTCACCAGCACCAGTGCCTGATGAGGGTAGACCCCGACAGCCCCCTGCCTGTGCCCTTTCCAGCCGCAACGGTCGATCAGCCAGCCCGCCGCCAGCTTGTAGTCCTGTCCGGCCTCGAAAGCCACCAGGTCCGGAAAAGCCGTTCGCAAAGACCGATACTGCGCGGCCGTGACCACCGGATTCTTGAAGAAGCTGCCGGCGTTGCCGATCAGCGCCGGATCGGGCAGCTTGCTGCGCCTGACCGAGCAGACGGCATCGAACACATCCTGCGGCGTCGGCTGCTCGATCCCTCGCCGCTGCAGCTCTTCGGCCAATGCCCGGTAGCGCAGAACCGGCTCGGGGCGACAGGAAAGCGCGAAGGTCACATCGAGAATAACGTAGCGGCCCGGCTGGCGGGACTTGAAAAGACTGTCGCGATAACCGAAGGCGCAGTCCGCCCGCGAGAAACGGCATATTTCGCCGGTTTCGATATCCAGCGCCCGCAGTTCGTGGAACCGCTCCTCCAGCTCGACGCCATAGGCGCCGATGTTCTGCATCGGTGCCGCACCGACCGTACCCGGTATCAGTGCCAGGTTTTCCAGCCCGAAGTAGCCCTGCTGCAGACTCCAGGCCACGGTATCGTGCCAGCTCTCGCCGGCGGCGACGGTGGCCAACACCGAGTCGCCCTCAACCCGGACCGCCCGCCCCTTGAGGGCCACCTGAACCACCAGCCCCGGTATCCGCTCGCGCAGCACCAGATTGCTGCCACCGCCGAGCAACAGCAGCGGCCAGCCTTCAGTGCGCGCCAGCACCACGGCCTGCTGCAGCATATCGAGGGATTGCGCGCGCACGAAACGCTCTGCGCGCGCCGCGAAACCGAAGGTGTTGAGCGCACGCAGATCGACATCCTGCTGCACCGACAACCTCATGCTCCCTCCCGTCGCAGCTGCTCGATCAGGCCAGCGGTCGCCGCTTCGACCAGATCCAGCACCTGCTCGAAGCCGTCATCGCCACCATAGTAGGGATCCGGCACCTCCCGGACGCTCACCTGCTCGCCGGCAAAATCGAGGAACAGGCGAACCTTTTCGCGATGCTCGGCCGGGCACAGAGCCAGCAGGTCCTCCAGATTGTCGCGGTCCATCGCCAGCACCAGATCGAAGCGGCCGAAGTCATCGAGCTGCACCTGGCGCGCGCGAAGGTGATCGAGGCGTATACCACGCTTCGAGGCCGCCGCGCTCGCCCGCCGGTCCGGCGGATTGCCGACATGGTAGGCGGCGGTGCCCGCCGAATCGACGACAACCTCGAGACCGGCTTCGCGCAGACGGTGCTCGAGCACACCGTGAGCGGTGGGCGAGCGGCAGATATTGCCAAGACAGACCAGCAGTACGCTGGCGGAGGATTGAGCTTTCATGGGCAGATACGGCTGACTGAAGAGTTCGGGGCATTATAAAGCAATAGCGCCGGGGAATGTGACCAATCGGCCAGCTGGAGCGGCTGGCGAAACCAAGACACGGCACCCAACCCACTGCTTAAGAACCGATCAGGAGGCTCGGTCATCAGTGGCCGGACCAGCCGACATTCCGGTTACACTGTCTGCATGCACCAGCGCAAACGCGTCGAAAACTGTTTGTCTGGGGTAAAAATCGGGCCTATCCGGCAAGTCGTGGTGCGCGGTCGGGATAAGCGCCACGCCCCCGCCCCTTTCCAGCCCACGACGCCGGGCTGGAACCTGCTCCGCATGAGGAACCTCCAGACGTAGCAGGTCTGGACACCTGAATGGCCTGCGCGCATCAAAAAATGGCTAAAACATGTCCAGCCGCTCGACACACTACAGGCAATATTGAGTAAAAATCAGCCGGCACTAATGAGTGCGAGCCGGATTCTCAACAGCCCGCCAAGACCAACCCTTGCATCACAAAAATCGAGCACCCCGCGACCTCATCGCCCGCTCGCTCCTATCTGGTGCAAGCCACCAGGATCCGCACCTAAAGATAGCACAGTATCACTATATGCGAATATTAGTTATTTTTTTGGTATTTTTTTGTTGTATGGTCATCTCTTATCGCTTATTGTGATTTGAAATCTACTGCGACACCACCAACGAGGCTGACCGCATCCTCGTATCAGAGCGCAAGGCAACATCATTGCCTGCCCTCGTTAAATTCGTTGAGCTTTAGTGAATGAAGCCGTCAGGAATGTGATGTTTTGGAGCGCCAGATGACAACCGAATACCACAGCAGCAATCAAGAACGGGACATCGCGTATGTGGTTCACCCACACACCAACTTCGACACTCACGAAAAGATAGGCCCGCATATTCTCGAGCGAGGAGAGGGTGTGTATGTCATAGATGACAAAGGCAACCGCTACATCGAAGGGGTTTCGGGACTCTGGTGTACATCCCTCGGCTTCAGCGAACAACGCTTGGTCGATGCAGCCACCAAACAGATGAGCACGCTGCCGTTTTGCCAGACTTTCGCCCACCGATCGAACCGCCCCGCCATAGAGCTTGCCGAGAAGCTGATCGAGATCGCTCCGGTCCCGATGTCCAAGGTACTGTTTCAATGTTCGGGCTCGGAAGCCAACGATACCGCCATCAAACTGGCCTGGTACCATCACCGGGCCCGTGGCCACGACAGGAAAGTCAAAATCATTGGCCGCGACCGGGGATACCACGGTACCGGCGCCGCAACCGCCAGCGTGACCGGTCTGCCCTACTATCACGTCGACTTCAATATCCCGTTCGAGTGGGTGCTGCATACGGACTGCCCCAACCACTATCGCTTCGCCCAGGCCGGTGAATCCGAGGAAGCCTTCGCGACACGCCTTGCCAGCAATCTCGAAGACATGATTCTGCGCGAAGGGCCTGAAAACATCGCGGCCTTCTTCGCGGAGCCGGTCATGGGTGTCGGTGGCGTGGTTGTTCCACCGGCAACTTACTTCGAAAAAATTCAGGCCGTCCTTAAGCGTCACGATATTCTGTTGATCGCAGACGAGGTCATCTGCGGCTTTGGCCGCACCGGCACCATGTGGGGATGCCAGAGCCAGGGCATTCAGCCGGATCTGATTACCTGCGCCAAGGCGATGTCCGCCGCGTATCTGCCGATCTCTGCCGTGCTGATATCCGAAACCGTCTATGAGTCGATGAAGGAGCAAACCAAGAAAATCGGCGGGTTTGCTCATGGGTATACCTATGGTGGGCACCCGGTCTGCGCAGCGGTCGCGCTTGAAACGATCAAGATCTACGAAGAACGCAACATCTTAGGCCAGGTGCAGGAAAGCGGTGCCTATTTGCGCGAACGTTTGGAAGAGTTTGCCAATCATTCGCTGGTCGGCGATATCAGAGGGGTTGGACTCATGCAGGCCATTGAATTAGTGCGTAATAAAGAAACGCGCGAGCAGTTCAACATAAATCAGCAAGTCGCTGGCTTTGTGTCCAAATCAGCTCAGGATGACGGCGTGATCATTCGTCCGGTTACCGGCGATACCCTGGCCTTTGCGCCGCCGTTGATTATCAGCCGAAGCGAAATCGATCTGATTATCGGGGCCACGGCTGCCGCTCTGGATAAAACTGAAAAGTGGGTTTCAGAGCAAGGCTAAACGCGACCGCTATTCTACCCCATGCCAATCGAACGAGCCGATCGGCATGGTATTCGAACTAAAATAAAAAGGCGAGGAGAATACTGATGAAGCTACCCAAATTTGGCGTCAAGGCGGCCGTTATGACCGTCGCAACCTGCTTCGGGTTTTCGGCCGCTGCAATGGCCGAATTTCCCGAACGCCCCATTCAGATTATCAACCCCTGGGCACCCGGAGACTCCGCCGATATCGTAATGCGCAAGGCCGCGGAATACATGTCAGAGGACCTTGGCGTGCCGGTTAAAGTGATCAACCGTACAGGTGGAGGCGGTATTATCGGCGCGACAGCGATCGCAACCGCCAGACCCGACGGCTATACACTCGGCCTGCTTACGCCCGGCCCGGCGGTCACCCAGGTGGTGATGGGCAATACCACCTATGGCCTGGACGACCTCAAGCCGGTGGGGATTTTCTGGGACTCTCCTTTTGTATTGGCCGTACGCAGCGATGAGCCTTTTTCCTCGATGAAGGAGCTCGGTGACTATGTCAACGCAGGAAACACAGTGACGCTCGGCAGCTACGCACAGCTGGCGGTGCCTTCGCTGCTGGCCAATATCGCAGCCGAAAAGACAGGCTTCGGTTACACCCGTATCATCGGCCTCGACCCTGTGAGCACACTTTCCCTGGGAACCGGCGATGCCGATATCGTTACGTTGCCGGATGCCCGCGCACTGCTTCAGGACGAAAGCGCGAGAGGCCTCCTGACGCTGACCAACGAGCGAATTTCGACCTTGCCTGACATACCGACCTTTAAAGAGGTATACGGCGAGGAAGCTTCACTCTGGACCGGCCTATTCACTCCCCGGGACGTACCCCAGGAGGTGTTCGATGTCGTGAGCAAAGCGTTCCAGAAAGCGCTAGAACAGGACGAAATCCAGGAATATGCGAAAAGCACCGGGGCCTATGCATACTTCCTGGACAGCGAAGGATCTTCAAAGCGCATTCACAACGAAGCCGAACGCTTCAAGGGAATGATCGATAAGCTGACCAACTGACACTATCCTCCCGGCTTTTGTTGCATAGTCAAAAGTCGGGATTCTCATATTTATGGAGACTGCCATGGTTCAGATCCATTCGCTCAGGGCGGTATTTACCGGCTTCATTAGCCTAGTCGCCTGTCTTCTCATGTTTAACAGCGACAAGGTCGTGTCTCTTCAATCGACCGAGACTGATCTATACAGGTCTCCTGTTTTTTTCCCGACGCTAGCTCTTGCCATCATTGCAGTCACTGGAATAGCCCTCGTTATACAGGCATTTAAAAAAGTCCCGTTCATGCTTGATATGGATTGCGAAGACTCCTCACCTAAGTTATTTATTTCAGCCAGCCTACTTTTTCTATTCTTATTTTACTCGCTTTCCAGCAACTGGATTGGATATCTGTTCTCGACGCTGTTATTCCTTATGACTGCATTTTTCCTGTCAGGCATCAGGAGCAAGGTCAATATTGTCTTGTCTGCACTTATTTCTTTGTCACTTTACGCGATTTTTGTATGGCTTTTGGATATCTGGTTCCCGAAGCCTTGGCTGGCATCCCTGCTCGCGAATTCGAATTGATTGCCTGCCAGCAGCCAAATAACTATCCAACGGTTTAACGACTTTTCGTTACGGGCTTTATTATGGACATATTACTCAATAACCTGATGAGCGGCATCAGTGAGATCGCACACCTGAACGTCATCCTATGCCTGCTGGCCGGCAGCACTTTGGGAGTCGTCATCGGAGCGATCCCCGGCCTGGGTCCGGCGGTGGCCATTGCGGTCCTGCTGCCCGCCACGTTCAGCATGACGCCCCTTGCCGGCCTGTCCCTGCTGTTGGGGATCTACTGTGGCGCCTGGTACTCCGGCTCCATTCCGGCCATTCTCATCAACACGCCAGGTACGCCGGTCGCCGTGCTCAGCACCTACGACGGGTACCCGATGGCGCGTCAGGGCCTTGCGAAGCGCGCGCTCGGTATCGCATTCACCTCGTCATTTATAGGCGGCATGCTGAGCGTGCTGGTGCTTATTCTGCTGGCGGGCGTTCTCGCCGGATTCGCGAAGAATTTTGGAGCCGCTGAGTTCACGATGCTCACGCTCTTCGGGATCATGCTCGTCATCATTTCCAGCCGTGGCAAAGTCTTGGCTACCAGCTTTATGCTGGGCATAGGACTCTTTCTCAGCACCGTCGGTCTCGGTGGCGCGACCGGGATGCCCCGCTATACGTTCGGTACGACGGCCCTGCTCAACGGTATTCCGCTGGTACCCGTGGTGCTGGGCATTTTTGCCATCGCGCAGGCCCTGATACTCATCGAATCCAGCCTGACAGGCGCCGCCACCCAAGACACTGCCGCCCGGAAGAAGGACGATCCCTCCATCGGAAATCAGGATGCGGGGGTGAACTGGCAGAGCATCAAGGCGGTGTTCGAATACCCCCGAACACTGCTGCGCTCGGCCGGATTCGGTGTCGGGATTGGTGTCCTGCCCGGGGTCGGAGAATTTCTGGCCCAGTTTATGTCCTATGTCACGGCCAAACGTGCCAGTCGTTCACCGGAAACCTTCGGCAAGGGCAATCCCGAAGGTCTTATCGCCTCCGAAACGGCCAACAACGCCGTTACCGGGGCCGCTCTGGTACCGCTGCTGGCGTTGGGCATCCCTGGCGAGGCTCTTACCGCCATGATGATGAGCGTGTTCATGGTCCATAATGTATTCCCCGGCCCCAGACTGTTCGAACAAAGCCCCGAATTGGTCAACGGCATTTATGTTTCGATGCTTCTGATGAACATTTTCATTTTCGTGCTTCTGCTGAGCCTGACGCGCTGGTGCAGTCTGGTCACCAGAATCAATCCCAAGGTACTGGGCGTCACCATACTGGCGCTTGCCTTTGTCGGAGCCTATTCCGTCAATCTGTCCCTGGTCGACGTCTGGCTGGCGCTGGGGTTTGGCGTCTTCGGCTACCTGGCTCGCCGCCTGGGACTCCCCGTCTTTCCGCTGATACTCGCCATGGTGCTGGGCCCCATCATCGAGACCCGGCTGCGTCAGAGCCTGACCATCAGTGACGGTTCCCTTTGGATCTTTGTGGAAAGGCCGATTTCGCTTGCGGTCGTTTCGATAATGGCACTTATTTTGATCTTCATTGCATCCTCCGCAATACGCAGGAAATGCGCACGGAAAAAGGACGAGGCAGGCATCATGAAGCCTCTATAGGATCGGGAAAAGTGAAATTGCGCGTCAAGGCTGAAGGAACGGCCTTCGTGTAAGACTAAAAACAAGCAGGGGGCTATGCCCGCTTAGTCCCCTTGATTCGCAATACTACAGGCCAGCTATTCCGTCACCTTGCTGCCGGCAGACATCTTTGCCGCAATTTTCTGGCCCGCTTCGATTACATATTCGACAACCGTTTCCCGCCTGAGCAGCTCGAAGCTTTCCGTCGGTCCCACTGCCGCGATGCTACCGACCAGTTCCTCACCCTCTGACTTGATGATGGGCGCGGCCAGGCCGGTAAGCCCGGAGTTGAGTTCATCCTGTGTAACACAGTAGCCATCTTTTCTGATGGCTCTCGTAATTCGAGAGAACTCTTTCCAGCTATACTGATACTCTTCACTATCAGCAATATAATCATCATACAGTTTTTTCAGCCTGCGCCCTTTTTGATAAGACACCAACACTTTCGACTGCGCGCCCCGAAAAAGTGGCATTGGGCGCCCACGACCGAAAATAAAATTAAAGTCTTGAAGCGGTGACTCTATGTGAGTATTGATGATATGCCCATCGAAGAAAACACTGATAAAAACTGCCAACCCGGTTTTATGAGACAGTTCAGACAAAACTTCCCGACCATTGATGATCAACGGATCGTACTGCCGCATCATCCAATCCAGCTCAATTATCCTGGGCCCCAAACTGTAACCACCATCCTGCTTTACCAAAAGACCGGCATCGCAGAGCGCTTTTACATAACGATATGCCGTTGCTCTTGACAGGCCTAAAACATTTGAAATGGCGTCGACTTCTATTACGAGCAAGTCTGGTGAAAACAACTTTAAAACACTAAGCATTTTACTTAGACTTGTCATAGTCTTACCTATATAAACGGGCGTTGAAAAGACACAAAAAATTAACTTTTTATTCTATGCCATTTTCACCTATCATCCAATAGTTTGGATGATACTTGTGCGCCAGCGACGTGATTTCATACAGGCCTAAAATAAAAAAACCTGAGGCCAGGGACCTCAGGCAGACTTGTGTTAGTCGTCAACGGGAAAGATTGGGGTCAGAGCGCCCGACTGGATCCCGGTTCGCAATCGATCATCTGAATTCCAGTTTGAGTGCCTGGTCGAACATTTCCAGTCGGTAGGTGGTATCCGGCACCATATCCAGTGGTTTGGTCAGCGAGCCGGTCAGGAAATGCTGCCCGGCGCGCACCGCACCGTAGCGTTCGATGAGGGCGCGCACCATCTCGACCATCGAATGGCGCGGACATCGAATCAGGTTGGCGCTTGAGCCCTCTCGGCGCACACCGTCAGAGATCAGCACGCATTGCAACTCGTCGAACGCGAACTCAGGCGTGAATGGTTGCAGTTCGCCCATAAGGTAATAACTTGCGACAGCGTTATCCGCCACGAAAGTCGCAATATCGAACGCCCAGCCAGGCGAACGGGAATCGGCAACCTCGAAGGCCGGTGCGACCGAACCGATCGCTGCGAGAATCGTCTCATCGCTGCAGCTCTCATCGACAAGGTCGCGGTTCAGGATAAACGCAACCTCAGCCTCAAGTTTGGGGGCTATCGTCCGTTCGGGCGGCAAGCGATCTGTGCTCAGACGCATATCAGCAAACAGTGGTGCGTAGATCGGTTCATCCAGACCAAAACGCGCCATCGCCGGACGGTTCGACATCGCGACTTTCCAGCCGGTGATGGCGTTGCCCCGCCGCGCATTGATTGCAATCAGTTCCTGCTGAACACGGTATCCATCCTCGATACCCGCCTCTTCTAAGTCTGGAAGCGACGGCACAGGATGGCCCAGGATGCGTGCGCTATCCAGCGCTGCCGCGATTTTGGCAACGCTCGCCCGACTCTGACTCATGCCAGACCTCCAAGACAGACGTATTTGATTTCGAGGTAATCCTCGATGCCGTACTTTGATCCTTCACGACCGATACCGGACGCTTTTATACCGCCGAAGGGCGCCACCTCGTTGGAAATCAGGCCAGTATTGACCCCCACCATGCCGTACTCCAGCTCCTCCGAGACCCTGATGTAAGTTGCGATGCTGGCGGTATAGATGTAGGAAGCCAGTCCGTACTCGGTATCGTTCGCCATTGCGATGGCCTCGTCCACCGTCTTGAAACGAAACAAGGGCGCGATGGGGCCAAAGATCTCGTCCCTGTATACCGCCATGTCGTCGCGGGCATCAGTCAGTACAACCGGGTTCAGGAACCGCTTGTCGCCATCGATGCAGGGATCGCGGGAAGTCACCCGGGACGCGCCTTTGGACAGGGCGTCATCGACCATTGCACAGACGGAATCGTACGCCTTGCCGTCGATCAGGGGTCCCAGGTCGCTACCGGGGCTGGTGCCTTCGGCGACTACGAGATTGTCGACAGCCGCGGCAAGCTTCTCGGCGAAGGCCTCGTAAACCCCATCCTGCACCAGGATTCTGTTGGCGCAGACGCAGGTCTGTCCGTTATTGCGGAATTTAGCAACCAGCGCACCCTGAACCGCCTGGTCGAGATCGGCATCGTCGAACACGATGAAAGGCGCATTGCCACCCAGCTCCAGGGACACCTTCTTCACGTTGGCCGCGCACTGCTGCATCAGCACCTTGCCGATGCCGGTCGAGCCGGTGAAGGACAGCTTGCGCACTGACGGACTTGCACAGAGCCTGTCGCCGATTTCGGTGGATCGACCGATGACGATTTGCAGCACGCCTTGCGGTATCCCCGCCTCTTCGGCAAGAACGGCAAGCGCCAGTGCGGTCAGCGGTGTCTGGGTAGCGGGTTTGATGATAATCGAACAGCCCGCGGCAATAGCGGGTCCGGCCTTGCGGGTAATCATGGCTGCCGGGAAGTTCCAGGGGGTAATCGCAGCACAGACACCGACCGCCTCCTTGCGCACGGTCAGCCGGGTGCCGGGCGTCACTTCCGGAATCAGATCGCCATAGACACGCTTCGCCTCTTCGGAAAACCATTCGAGGAAAGACGCCGCATAGACAATCTCTCCTTTGGCTTCTGACAGGGGCTTGCCCTGTTCGGTTGACAGAATCAATGCCAAATCGTCCTGATACTGCATCACCAGGTCGAACCAACGACGCAAAACCTGGGAACGGTACTTCGCAGTTGTCTTGCGCCATGCTTTCCAGGCGTTTTCCGCCGCCAGGATCGCTCTGTCGGTCTCGGCCGCCCCCATCATCGGCACACGACCAATGACCACGCCACTGGCCGGATTGGTGACGTCAACCACCTCTGCGCTATCGGCCGCACACCACTGGCCATCGATCAAACACCGGTCACGGAGCAGTTTTTTATGGACAAGATCGCGCATTCACTCATTTCCTGGTCAAGATTCGATGGAAAAACGGGGGGGGGGGAGCGCAGGCTCCCAATTGGATTAGCTCAGCTTCGCCCTCAGAGCATCAAGCGTTTCGTTCAGACGGCCTGGGGACGTGATCGCGGCGATGAACCGGTCCGGACGTACGATGACAATCCTGTTTCGCGCCGTGCCGAACCAGTCAGCCAGCACGTTATCCACGTCTTCCACACTGACGGCGCCGCTTGCCTGCAAGCGAGCATCGTGGCTGTGACCGCTGCGGGAGCGATTGACCTGGATATAGCGGGTCTCCAGTTGGTCCCAGAACGCCTTGTTTTCGTCGGACATGAACTCCGCCGGATTGGTGCGGAACCCCACGATCGAGAACCAGGAGCCCAGCACCTCGTCAAACTTGGTGCGCCGTCCCTCGACATCTTCGACGTCGGGTTGTACGAAAAGCTGGCCGACAAGGCTGTCGTCATAGATTTCGTCACCTTCATGGTGAACGATGCCCCTGGTGATATGGGCCTTGGGCTTGAACTTGAACTCGGCCAGATGCTCGCGCAACGGGTCGACCGAATCGCTTGCCTTGAAAATCCAATCGCGAACACCGGCCAGTATCGGATTCGTCATACCCAGAACCGCCCCCATATTGTCCGCGAGGGCGACCAGGTCGGTGGCATGGCCACGACGCTCCTGGTCGTAGGTCTGCAGAATCGATTTCGGCGCCCGCCCCTTGATCACCGCGGCCACCTTCCAGCCGATATTGACCACATCGCGTAACCCGGAATTGAGGCCCTGTCCGGCCCAGGGCGGCGAGATATGCGCCGCATCGCCACACAGCAGCACGCGGCCCTTGACGAAGGTGTCCGCGACACGTGAGTTATGGGTGTAGGCGCGAATCCGGACAATCTCCAGCTCATCGACCATGGCACCGATATGGTTTCGGATCAGGCCACGAATCACCTCCTCCTCGCACATTTTTTGCTCATCTTCGCCCGGATGGAGCATGAACTCCCAGCGACGGTACTGATACGGCAGATGAATGCAAACGAAAGGCCTTTCCGGGTCGGCATGCAGCGCCGTAAAGGGGGCATCGAGTTTGTCGTTGACGGCATCGACGACCACCCACTTGGCAGGATGCGTCTGGCCGCTGAAGCCAATATCGAGCTGATTGCGAATGTCGGACCGGCCGCCGTCCGCGGCGATGACGATGGAGGCGTCCAGCCTGTAAGGAACGCCCTGGCTGTCGGTGACCTGCAGCGAGACCCGATCGTCGTCCTGGTCGATACTGTTCATGGTATGCCCCAGACAGAGCTCGACATTTTCGAAGCGGTTCAAACCCTCCCGCAACGTCACCTCGGTGAGATGCTGCATAAAGATATTGCGCATCGGCCAGCCATACTTCGCCGTGGTTGGCTTGACCTCGGCAAAGCAGACACCGCGCGCATTGTAGTAGCGCAGCGGCACGTTGCGGATCATATCCTTAAGCGCTATTTCGGCCAGGCCCACGCCCTGCAATACCCGCATAGCTTCGTCATCCATGCCGACAGCGCGGGGAAACGGCAGAATCTCTTCGGAGGAATCGATCACGACGGTATTGATACCGTACATGCCCATATAATTGGCCAGCGTTACGCCATTTGGTCCGGCGCCGACAATCACTACCTCGGTTTTCTGAATATCCACGGCACTTGCCTCCGCTACTTCAATCAATTCGTTATGCTGCGGATGAAACCCACCACCGCATCGTTAAACTGTTCCGGCTGATCGTCGTGCACGTAATGACTCGCATCATCGACCACCACTGCCGTGAACGAGGCATTGGTCGCGATAATCTGATTCACCGTATCGATGGGCAGAAAGTCGGAATTTCCGCCTTTGACAAGCAGCGCCGGGCATTTGACCGACTTTACCGCCGGCCAGAGATCAATCGGCTCAATCGTCAGGCGCGCCTCGGCAATCCCCTGCTGATCGTGCTTCCAGCCAATGCGGCCATCCTTTTCCCGAAACGAGTGGGTGAGGCGCGAGGACAGCGCATCGGCCGTGAGATTCGGCCGGCTGGAGCGCCAGAACGCCTCAGCCTCGGCCCAGGAGTCGAATGCAAGCGGTGTGCTCTTCATCTCTCTGCGAATGCGCTCCGCGCCGTCGCCCCGATTGGAGGAGCCCGGACCGATATCTTCGATCACCAGCGCCATCACCCGCTGCGGGTTGCGTCGTGCAAACTCCAGCGCATTGGTGCCACCGAGCGAGTGACCGACCAGCACCAACCGCTCCAGCCCGAGATGGTCGACGAAGGCTTGCAGATCCTGGACATAGCTGTCCGTGTGGTAATCGGCCATATCGCCCCAGTCGCTCTCGCCGCGCCCGCGCTGATCGAGTGCATAGCAGCAGTACTCGTCAGCCAACTCGCTGGCCAGCGACTGCCAGGTGGCGGCAAATCCCCGCAAGCCATGCAACATCACCACCGGGGTGCCGGCAGGGTTGCCCCACCGCAGGTAATGCAACCTGAGCGAACCGCTGTTGAAATAATCACTTTTCACAGGCATCAGAGCACATCCCGAATCCAGTTAAGATCCAATGGCCTTATACAAGGCCATCCTCCCCCTTCACCTCTTCGGCTTTCAAACCGCCCAGGCGTGCATGCAGACGCCCGCGGGTGGCGAAAGCCCAGATCACAAGCACCTCGTCACGCCGCGGCGCATCGTTGAACGACACGGAAATAGAGTCATAGTGAGAGCGCACATAGAGCGCGTTCTTGTGCGCCAGCGGTACATCAAGGATCGCACCCGGACCACCGATCTTGCCGGTGGACGGCACCCAGGACTTGCCGCCGCCGACCGCATCGCGCACCGGATTGGCGGCGGGATTGGTCAGAAAGGCGTTACCGTGCTCGTATTCGCCATCGGCGCCGACCAGAATCGCTTTGCCGTAACTGATGATCTCGTTATCACCGGCCAGCGCGTTGATACGACGGCCGAACTCCCTGCCCAGCTCCGGGGAGTTTTCGATCAATTCGGAGAGATCCTCCTTGAACTGTCCCGCCAGCGGGTTGTGAATTGCCGCGGCGATCACATATTTCTTCACCGGCTCACCGTCGGCCAGAATGCCGGTTTCGTTCGCTAGTGTCTCTTCGTAGAAAGAGAACCATTTACGGATATGATAAGGACCAAAATTCGCTTTTTTCATCGATAAAACCTACAGAAAATCAATCAAAGATGGGGTCGAGGACGATCTCTCGGCTGGGCGCGCCCGCCGCCTTGAAGCGTTCCTTGCCAAGCGCGTCGTCATGCTCGGTTTCCAGGAAGAATTCCAGGCGGTTGCCGTCGGGATCGGTGAAATAGACGCCTTTGCCCACTTCATGGTCGGTGGTCTTCACCACATTGACCTGCTTGGACAGCAGCATGCCGTACAACCTGCGCAGCGTGGTTTCGTCGCCATCGATCTCCAGCCCGTAATGCTGCAGTCCCAGGGTGCCTTGCCGGGCACCCTCGGGGGCCTTGATGAGGGCGATGTCATGATGCTTTTGACCAAACCCCACCATCACCCATTCGCTGCCGTTGCGGGCTGTTTCTTCCATACCGAGGATGTCTTGATACCATTTCGCGGATGCATCGGGGTCGGTAACGAACAGTGAAATATGAGTGCGATTGACCTTAACCTTCATCGCGCCATCCTCACTTGGTAATCACGGACTGATGTGCGGCGGCAATTTTCGCCTGCGCCGGCGTCCAGAGCACATCGGCGATCTCGCTGAATTCCCGCCACTGCTTTTGCCAGCCATCGCCACCATTTTCGGACGTGAAGAGGTGGCCATATTTGGTTCCTGCCACGACCTGCCGCGGATTCGCCGGGTTGACAGCCAGCGCCCAGACGCAGGAATTGGGCTGTTGCGGCAAAGGCAGCACCTCCCAGGACTCGGCAGCGTCCCGCGAGACCAGTATCTTGCTGGTGGTACCCGGCGTACCGTCGGAAATGCTCAAATACAGCGTTTTCTCGCTGCCAACCGGCGCACTGAGGACACGTGCGTAGTACAGACCGAAGGCCTCTGCAGCGATGACGCCTTCCCAGGTCTGCCCCTCGTCGAAACTGCGATAGATAGCATTGACACAGACGACGACCACGACCTTACGCCCGCCATTGGGCAGCACCTGTATGCTGTGCACGTCGGAGTTGTACTCCCACTGCAGGCGGTCATCGACCCGCGTCCAGCTGTCGCCACCGTCCCGGCTGTGGAACAGACCGCCCTCTTCCAGACCGAACCACAGCTGGTTGCGGTCGGTTGGATCGTAGGAGAATGCCAGCAGCCGGGGCCGGTTGACGCCCGCGCAAAACTCGGGAATTTCGACCGGCGCACGGTCCCAGGTTTCGCCACCATCCAGGGTGCGCCACAACACCGCGCGGGAAGGTGCGCCGGTGCCGACAAAGATGCGCTTGTGATCATTCGGATCCACAGCGACCTTCCAGACCGTCTCGCCGTTGAACGGGGAATTCACCCGCTCCCAGGTATTGCCGACATCCCGGCTGATGCACAGGCCGATATCGGTACCGGCGT
This sequence comes from Marinobacterium nitratireducens, assembly GCF_014645375.1. GTDB lineage: Bacteria > Pseudomonadota > Gammaproteobacteria > Pseudomonadales > Balneatricaceae > Marinobacterium_A > Marinobacterium_A nitratireducens. The sequence goes on along the minus strand of NZ_BMLT01000009.1, from coordinate 51,691 downwards.
AGATCACCTCGGGCCGGTCCGGGCTGACGCTCAACGATCGGGCGATGGCATCGAATTCCAGTGCCTGGCCCACCCCGAGCCGATGCCAGGTGCGCCCATCATCCGAGCTGCGCACAATGGCCTGCCCCACCGTTGCCACCAACAGAGTTCCGTTACTCATTTCAGCCTCCTTAAATAAAGATGCCACGTGTCAAACCACCGTCGATGCCAACCGACTCGCCGGTGACAGCGCCCGCCTTCGGCGATGCCAGGAAGCCGATGAGCCAGGCGATCTCGACCGGTTGAAGGGTCCGGCGAATCGGGGTCACATCGATATAGCCCTGCTCGACCTCCGCCGGCGTCTTGCCCTGCAGCTTGGCTTCGCGTTCGTACAGCTCCTGGATATGCGGCGTATCCACCACACCCGGGTGGATGATGTTGCAGGTGATACCGTGGGGCCCGAGCTGGTCGGACAGGTTCTTGGTCATGTGCACGATGGCCAGGTTACGCATGCCCGACATGACCTTGCTGCTGCGGCCGGTCAGACCGCCAATATTGATGATGCGTCCGAAACCCTGCTTCTTCATATGCGGTGTAACGGCTTTGGCACAGCGGAAGTAGCCGATCACCTTGGTGTCCAGGTCGCCCAGCAGCTCGTCGTCACCGGCGAACTCGATGGAGTTACGTACCACGCCGGACGGAGCGGCAGCACCGTTCACCAGGATATCGACCCGGCCGAACACTTCGATCGTCGTCGCAACCATAAGCTCCACCGACGCCATGTCGGTGGTATCGCAGGAGACCGGCAGGATCCTGCGACCGGTGGCTTCGCTGATTTCAGCCGCCGTCGCCTCCAGCACGGACATCGTCCGGGAACAGATCACCACGTCACAGCCCTCTTCCGCCAGGAAGCGCGCCACGTCCTTGCCAATTCCCATACCGCCGCCGGTTACGATGGCGACGCGGTCTTTCAATTCGAGATTCATATTCATTCCCCCTTTGGTTCAGCCGAGATCCACGAAGACGCTTTTCGTCTCGGTATAGGCATCGATTACGTTCTTGCTCATTTCCCGGCCCCAGCCGGACGCCTTGTAGCCGCCGAACGGTGCGGCCGGGTCAACGACGTTCCAGCAATTGATCCAGACCGACCCCGCCTTGAGCTCGGCAGCGATCCGGTGAGCCGATTTCAGATCGCGCGTCCAGACACCCGCCGCAAGCCCGTACTCCGTGTCATTGGCGCGGTATACCAGGTCGTCGACATCCGACCAGCTCATCACGGTGAGCACCGGGCCGAAGATCTCTTCCTTGGCGATGCAGGCCCGTTCCGCCCGATCGAGAAACACGGTTGGTTCGACAAAGTGCCCTTTTGCCAGGTTATCCGGCCGGCCACCGCCGCAGATGAGCTCGGCACCATCCTGAAGCCCACGCTGGATAAAGCCGTTGACCGTATCGAGCTGACGGGCCGATACCAGCGGCCCCAGGGTGGTTGCCTCGCTGAGGCCCGAGCCAATGCGATGGGCCGCCGCGTGCTGGCGCAATTCGGCGAGTACATCGTCCAGAACGCTCTCGTGCACATAGAGACGCGAAGCGGCGGTGCAGGTCTGTCCCTGGTTGATGAAGATGCCGTCGGCGGCGCCCTTGGCCGCGCGCACGATATCCGCATCCGGCAATATGATGTTGGGGGACTTGCCACCCAGCTCCAGCGAAACCCGCTTCATGTTGCCGGTCGCGCCCTGGGCGATCAGGCGGCCTACGGCGGTGGAACCGGTGAAAGCCACCTTGTCGACCTGGGGATGCTGTGCCAGAGGCGCACCGGTTGCCGCGCCCAGGCCGGTGACCAGGTTGACCACGCCGGCCGGGAAGCCCGCTTGCTCGATCAGCTGCACCAGGCGAATCGCCACCAGCGGGGTCTGCTCTGCAGGCTTGAGCACCGCGGTACAACCTGCCGCCAGAGCCGGCCCCAGCTTCCAAACGCACATGGTGAGCGGGAAGTTCCAGGGCACGATCAGGCCGCAAACGCCGACGGGTTCGCGCAGCGTATAGTTCAACATCGGTGAGCCGGAGGCCGGTGACACCGGCGACGTGCTGCCTTCGATCTTGGTTGGCCAGCCGGCAAAATAGCGGATGATGTTCGCCGCACTGGCAGCCTCGCCACGGGCCAGCCTGATCGGCTTGCCGTTTTCCAACACGACCAGCTGCGCCAGCTCCTCTGCGTGCGCGTCGATAAGTTCCGCCAGCCGCAACAGCAGCATACCGCGACGCGCCGGCGTCTCCCTGCGCCAGGGCCCCTCGAAGGCCTTCCGGGCCGCGGCCACGGCCGCGTCGATATCCGCTTCGGTACCGGCGGCAACCTCGCACAACGTGGTTTCCGTCGCCGGATTCTCGACCGCAAAATACGCGCCGCCGCTGGCCGGCTGCCAACTGCCGTCGACAAAAATTTTCTGAGGGACGGAGAGAAAGTCCCGTACTCCCGGTAACAGTTCGATGTCGCTCACAAGGATCTCCTTCAGATTTCCATTTCGATCAGATAGGGGGCTTTCGAGTCCTTGGCGGCACTCAGGGCCCGCTGCAACTCGGCATTGGTTCGAACGCTTTCCGCCGCCACGCCGTACCCCTTGGCCAGCGCTTTCCAATCCACGCGCGGCCGGTCCAGCTCGGTCAGATTACGGGCATGGGCACCCATTTCTTCCACACCGAAACGTCGTAGTTCGTTTTGCAGAATGGCATAGCGATGATTGGCGGCGATCAGAATCACCACCGGTAGCTGTTCGCGGGCAATGCTCCAGAGCGTCTGGATGGTGTACTGGGCGCTGCCGTCCGACTGCAGGCAAAAGACCGGGGTGCCCGGCTCGGCAAGCGCCGCGCCGAAGCCGGCGGGTATTCCCTGGCCGATCGCCCCGCCGGTGTTCGTCATCACCCGGTGTCGTGCGGCGTTGACGGACGCGGTAAAGAACGGATATCCGCAGGTACCACCCTCGACGGACACTATGCTGTTGTCGGGTAAGGCTGCAGAGAGAAGTCGACCGATCGACTGCGGCGACAGCGGCGCGTGCGCCGGCGGCAACTCGATTCCGATCTCGGACGGGATAAATTCAGGTGCATGCAGCATATTGGCCAGCGCCGCCAGAGCACCGGAGATGTCATCCCCGACACGCGCCAGGTCGAGCAGTCGCTCGCGACCGGCCAGACGCGACGGAATGCCCTCGTAGCCAAAGTAGCTGATCGGATCGGGCACGCCCGCACAGACGACGAGGTCGTATTGATCCAGAACCTCGATGGCGACCTCGGGGAAATATGGCAGGCGATCCAGGTCCGGCAGGCCGCCCCCGCGATAACTCAGGCGCGGAAAGGTCTCTGCGAACATCCGCACGCCGGGGACCTGGGCCAGCCGTCCCGCAGCCTCAAGGCCCTTTTCGGAAAGCCCTTCGTCGCCAACGATGAACACGAGACGCTTGCCCGCCGACAGCTCGCGCGCCACCGCCTCGACCTTGTCGCCGTCGAAGCGCCGCTTCGGCGCCCGCAGCGCCGCATAGGCCTGCCCGCGCGGCGCCTCCAGCGCCTGAAGATCCATCGGCAGCACCAGGCTCGCTACCTGCCCTCCGTTCTGATAGGAAGCCTCGACCGCGGCCTGGAAATCCTCACCGATCCCCGCAACGCTGCGTGAGGTACCGACCCAGCCGGACACTGCGCCGGCCAGTGACTCGATATCGCTGGCCAGGGGTGGATCGTAATTCAAATGCCAGGACGCGTGGTCTCCGATGACGTTCACGATCGGTGTGTGAGCGCGGCGCGCATTGTGAAGATTGGCGATCCCGTTCGCAAAGCCCGGCCCGAGGTGCGTCAACGTCATGGCCGGCTTGCCGGCAATCCGCCCGTAACCGTCCGCAGCTCCCGTGCACACGCCTTCGAACATCGACAGTACGGGCTTCAGCACCGGCTCGTTGGCCAGCGCTGCAACCAGGGGAATCTCCGTCGTTCCCGGATTGGCAAAGCAGTATTCGACCCCGCTTGCCGCGGCTGCTCTCACCAGCAATTCGGCACCATTCATAACCAGATCCCTATCTCGTTCGCTTGTGTTATTGATATTTGTCTCACACAGAAGAAGCTAAAATCAATATTTTTTTACTTATTTTTTCATATAGCGAGATTTTAGCAATTTTAATCGCTATGATCTCAATCAGAAAGCACGTACCTGGACCACACTACGGCACGCCCGTCGAACGATCCCTGGCCGCACCGCACGCCTTGGCAGGCCAGACAAGCAGGACCTCGTGGTTCGCCTTTTCATCAGGTATCAAAGACAGGAACTTCATGAACAGTTACAGCAAGATGCTAGGCGTCCTCGACCTTTTCAGTCCCGAGTGCCTGCAGTTGACCACCGACGCCATCGCCGAACGCACGGGCTTGTCCCGCGCGACGGTTTATCGTTATGTCAGGGACCTGTGCGAATCCGGCCTGCTGTCGCGCGGCGACAACGGCTATGTACTGGGTGCCCGCATCATTGAACTGGACTGGATGATGCGCCAGTACGACCCCCTGTTGCGGGCAGGCCGCAGCCTGATGCACGAACTGTCCCAGGAAACCGGGTTGGCGGTGTTCGCCAGCGTCTTCTTCGAAAGCCGCATCATCAACACCCACATCGACGACCCGAACGATACCTACCAATTCGCATTTGGCCGGGGCAGACCGTTACCGGTGTTTCGCGGCGCCCAGTCTAAGGTGCTGATCGCCCATCAAAAGGGCCGGCGGCTCCGCCGCCTGTTTGACGAGCAGATTGCCACCGATCCCGGCAACCAGCTTGACTGGGCCTCGTTCGCCAGGGCGTCGAAGAAAATCCGCAACGACGGTTACTGCATTACCCACGACGAAGTTAACCCGGGACTGACCGGAATCGCGGCCCCGATCATCACCCCTGACAACCACAATCTTGTCGGCAGCATCTCCGCCGTGGGGGCCAGTCACAAATTCGAACTGCTACGGGCGGACACGGTGATCGAAAAGGTCATTGATACCGCGAACCGGATCGCGGCAAATCTCCGGCGCCGCCACCGGCCAGCCGACGGCGTCGAAAAGGAGCCGGAGCATCCGCAGCACTCAAGGGGCCTCGCCTTGTCCCGCTCCGGCGCCTCTGTATAACCCCATCCTCCAACCAGGAACGAGACCATGAACAACGAACGCTTCAAGAACGGCTTCGAGAATCGCAAAAAAGTCCTGGGCAACGCCCACGTCGAAAAATCCTGGAGCCAGGCCGATGCTTTCAACCGGCCGATGCAGGCCCTGGTAACCGAGTACTGCTGGGGCGAGGTATGGGGTGACGAAACCCTGCCGTTCAAAACCCGTAGCCTGCTCAACCTCGCCATGCTGACAGCCATCAACCAACACCACGAACTGGGACTCCATGTACGAGGTGCGCTCAATAATGGCGTTAGCGTCGACGAGATTCGCGCCGTGCTAATGCAGGCAGCGATTTACGCTGGCGTTCCGTCGGCACTGGCGGCCTTCCGAGTCGCCAGCGATGCGATCAAACAGTGGGAGTCCGAGCAGGGCTGAGCCTCACCAGCCACGCAAAGGCGAGACAAGCACACATATTACATTTTTATCATTTAATAAGATTTTTGATATTTTAATTTTGCTTTAACTATTGTGTTTGTATGATTTTTTGCTTATTTTGATTTTAATGCAACAAGCAACAGCGCCGAACACCGAAGAAGCAGGCTTCGAGACCCGCAAAGACCAGTCGGCTATTGATGGCTGTTTCTCGGCACGTCGTCGAGGGTTTCAAGTCGCAGGCTGCACTGATACACGGCCTTGCCTTACGGAAGCCGCCGTTCCAGACAAGATCGAGGATAGATAGATGAAGAATACCGATAGGGGCAGCGAGCACTTATCAAAGCCCGAGCGCAGGATACGTAATGTGCTCTATATCATGTCCGACCAGCTCCGGGCCGACCACCTCTCCTGCTATGGCCACCCCCGTTTGGAGACCCCCAATATCGACTGGCTGGCGAGCCGCGGCGTGCTTTTCGATCGCGCGTACGTCACCTCCGGCGTATGCGGCCCGTCCAGGATGTCCTCCTACACCGGACGATACATGAGCAGTCATGGCGCCACCTGGAATCACGTCCCGCTGTCTGTCAGTGAACTGACGATGGGTGACTACCTGTGCGGTAGCGGCCTTAAAGCAGCACTTGTCGGCAAGACCCACGTCAAACCCGACCTATCCGGCCTCGACCGCCTGAAAATGGAAAACGACGACTCCTACACCCGCCTCATCAAGGGCGGCTTTAGCGAAGTCGACCGCTACGACGGCCACGCGCCTCCGGGCGCTGAGAGCGGCTATGGCGGCTATTTGCGCGCCCATGGCTATGCCGGAGACGACCCCTGGAACGACTACGTCGTGTCCGGCGAACGGCCGGACGGCGAAGTCGTCAGCGGCTGGTCCATGCGCAACGCCAAGTACCCGGCCAGAGTGGCCGAAGCGCACTCGGAAACCGCCTACACCACCGACCAGGCAATTCATTACATTCAGCAACAGGGCGATGCCCCCTGGGTACTGCACCTGTCCTATATCAAGCCCCACTGGCCCTTCATTGCGCCGGCTCCCTACCATGACATGTACGGCATCGAAGACTGCACGCCCCTGATCCGCGCGGACCACGAGCGTGACAACCCGCATCCGGTCGTCGCCGCCTATCAGCAGCACAGGGAATCCCTCGCTTTTGCCAGGGACGAAGTCGTGGAGACGGTTCGGCCGGTCTATATGGGCCTGATCAAGCAGCTCGACGATCATCTGGGCAGACTCTGGGAAGAGCTCAAGCGGCTTGGACGCCTGGACGACACCCTGATCATCTTCACCTCCGATCACGGTGACTATATGGGCGACCACTGGCTGGGCGAGAAGGAGCTTTTCTTCGAACAGTCCGTGCGCGTACCCTATATCGTATACGACCCCTCCGGCGAAGCCGATGCGACCCGGGGCACGGTGGAAAAGCGATTTACCGAGTGCGTCGACACCCTGCCCACTATCCTCGACGCCCTGGGGATCGGCGGTTACGACCACCGGATCGAAGGCAAGTCCGTCCTGCCGCTGGTGCGAAACGGCGACGCAGGCGACTGGCGGACTTTTGCCGTTTCGGAACTGGATTACGCCTATCGGGGAGCGCGTCATACCCTGGCACGGAAACCCGACGAGTGCCGTGGCTGGATGATACGGACCGAGCGCTGGAAGTATATCGAATGGTCCGGCCTGCCCTGCCAGCTGTACGACCTGGAGAACGACCCCAACGAGTTCCATGACCTGGGAAGTAGCCCGGAGCATGCCGGTGTTCAGGACGAGATGAAGGCTCATCTCTTTGAATGGCTGAAATCCCTCAAGTCAAGAACGACGGTGTCTTATCAGCAGGTGGAAGACAAGACCGACAACGACAGCAAGTTCGGCGTGCATATCGGGATTTGGTAATTACCTACAATCAATCACTACCAGAGGTGTCGTCATGAATAAAATAAATACAGGACTCCTGCTAGGCATACTGAGCCTGGTATCCGTCAACTCCGTCGCGACTGAGCTGCTTAAAATGGGAAGCCTGGCTCCGGGCCTTTCTCCCTTCACCATCAACACGGCTTTTGCAAAAGTCGTCAATGACAATGTGGATGGCATCGAAATCCAGGTATCGGCGACCGGCAGCGGTATGAGCCATGTGCTGAAAACGGCGCAAAACAGAATGGACTTTGCCATTTCATCTCCTGCGGGCAACTGGATGATGATTCACAAGGAAGGTCCGTTCAAGACAATCGAAGATGCACCGGAGCTGGAGAAAAACCTTGGTCATATTCTCAGCTACTCGCTGGGACCGGAACACTTCGTCGTATTCGACGACTCCGGTATCGAATCCCTCGACGACATTAAAGGACGGAACGTCTTCATCGGTCCGCCGGCCGGATCCGCGACGCGTACCGCCGAGCGCATGATCGAAATGCAGACAGGCTACAAGGCCGGGGTCGACTACAAGGCCGTCGCCATGAGCTGGGGCGCCGCCCTGGATGCCTTCCAGGACGGCAAGATCGATATGCTGGCCGCCCCCGCCAACGTGCCTGGGCCCGGTTTCCAGCAGATCGCGCTGATGCACGATATCCGCCTCCTGTCGCTGGATGCCAGCAAGGTCAAGGACGATTTCTTCAGCACCCCCGGATTCAAGCTGACAACCATCCCCGCCGGGGCGTACGGCGACAAACAGGCCAATGCCGAGGCCGTGACGACCTATGAAGCCTGGGTCGGAATCGGAACGCGCATGACCATGCCGGAAGAAACCGTTTACAAGATCACCAAGGCATTCTGGGAAAATGTTGACTCAATACGCTCCCAGGCAAAGTGGCTGGAAAATACGCTGACACTGCAGAATGCGACATCCGTCATTCCGAGCCGCCTCCACCCCGGCGCGCTGAAATACTATCGCGAAATCGGTATCGAACCCGAGGCACCATTGGATTTCCGTCAGTGATCTGAGGATTCCCTGCAGAGGTCGGTCGTCACCGGCCGCCCTCTTGACCAAATCCTTTACCTTAAGGAGGTAGTGAAAGTGACTGACGCGAACGCACAAAGCTCACCCTTTCATGAGAAACTCAACGATCATTCACGCCAGATTGGCAGCTGGATCGGCTTTGCCCTGTCCCTGGCGGTCATCTATACGATCGCCATCAGTCTGCTGGACGAGTCCCTGGTCAGGTTTTTCTCGATCGCAGCGGGTGTTGCCATTGTGCTTTTCACCCAGCCGCTTTCGTCCCAGCCGTTTTTCAAGCAGTCGAACCTTCGCGTCGTTGCAGCCTGTTCGCTGGATACATTGCTGCTCGCGGGCATGAGCTTTTCCGGATACTGGTTCTTCATGCTTCAGGACGTGATCTGGAGCGGACTGTACAGCCCTTCGACACCCGACCTGATCGCCGGCCTTATCGGCCTCGCCGTGGTATTGGAGTGCACTCGCCGGGCCTGGGGAATCGCGCTCGTCATCGTTGCCATGGCGTTTATCGCCTTCGCCTTCTCTGGCCCTCATCTGCCCGGTATTCTTCACCACTATGGCGTCGACCTGAGTGAATTCCTGTTCACGGTCTGGTACAGCTTCGACGGCGTATTCGGCCGCCTGACGGGGCTCGTCGCCAGCGTGGTGCTGATTTACCTGATCTTCGGCGCGATACTCGAGAATACCGGCGCCGGCGAAAGCCTGATCAAGATGGCCAGCTCTCTCACGAGCCACGTTCGCGGCGGCTCCGCACACACGGCGATCGTTGCCAGCGCCGTCTTCGGCATGATGTCGGGCAGCGTCGCGGCCAATATCGCCAGCACCGGCGTTTTCACAATCCCGATGATCAAGCGCCAGGGCTTTCGACCGGCCTTTGCCGGCGCGGTAGAAGCCGTTGCGTCCAGTACGGGCCAGATCACGCCACCGATTATGGCCGCAGCTGCGTTCGTGATGGCCGACATGGTCGGCGTCACCTACCTGACCGTCATCACTGCGGCACTGTTGCCCGCCACTTTCAAATTTCTCAGCCTGTTCGCCCAGGTGCATGCCGAAGCCGTTCGCCATGACATCAAACCGGAACCCGTCGAGAACCGGGTTCGCCTGACGAAATCGGACTGGACCAATTCGCTGCTCATTTTCATCCCTATCGTTGTTCTGATGGGATCCTTTTTCGCCGGCAGCTCACCCGGCTTCGCGGGCTTCTGCGGCGTGGTTTCAGCAATCATCGCCGGTTTCGCATTGAATCCCGAATTTCGCCGGAATCCCTTCAAGATCATCTTGGCGATGCGCCAGGGTGGCCTCGACGGCGGGCGGATCATGGTATCGGTCGCGGCCATCGGCATCGTGTTGGGCGTACTCAACGAGACCGGTTTTTCGATTCGGTTCGCATCCGAAATCGCGGGCTTCAGCGAGGGCAGCGTTTTCCTGACACTCCTGATGGCGATGCTTGGCGCTCTCGTCCTTGGCATGGGGCTGCCGACCCTGCCCGCCTACCTCATCATCGCGCTGATGCTGACGCCGGCACTGGTAGAAGCGGGCATTCCGATGCTGGCGGCACATCTTTTCGTACTCTATTACGCCGTCTATTCCTCGATCGTGCCTCCCGTCGCCTATGCCTGCTATGTAGCGGCGCCCATTGCCGGCGCACACCCGTTGGCCATATCGTTGACATCGCTCCGGCTATCCATTATCGGCCTGCTGGTACCCTTTGCCTTCGTGTTCAACACCTCGTTGCTGCTGGTGCTCGACTTTTCGTTCTGGCAATTCTGCTGGGCCCTCTCCGCGATGCTGATATCGATCTGGTTGGCGGCGAGCGGCTGTGGCGGCGCCTCCATCGGTAACGCCTCCCTGAACACCGGCAACCGACTGCTTCGCGTAGTACTGGCCGTGACGATTCTGGTGCCTTATCCGGTGGTCGCCGTGCCGGCAGCAATCGCCGGACTGGTCCTCGTCACCCTGGACTTTCACCACCGTAAAAGCTGCGCCTTGACGCTAAGCCTAAAATAGAAAGTCCGGTACTGCGGGGACCTCCGACAGGAGGTGCGAGCCTGGAGTATTCACGACCGAACGCGGGAGTTCTTTTATTTACGCCTGCGTTCGGTAACGCTGACGCCTCCAACCCTGCAATTGCCGGTAAGGCATCAGCAAGAAAACATATCGTTGGGTGTGAATAGAGAATCTATGAACAAGTCCCAGTTGCGCTCTGCGAACCCTGCCTCCGCGGCAGGTTAGCGAGATCCACTGCATGCTTCAGACGTCCGCTAACTGCCATCGCGGTGACCTGAAAATCGATATCTACAGGCACAGGCTCGGCGAACAGGGTATCGAGCTGATCACGCCTGCTGCTGCATTGTAGCGCCGGATCATGGAGGGCATATACCCTGTCAAGGCAGGCGCCCTTGCCGAGGGCGGACAACTGCTCGAGCGCCGTCTCGAGGAGATACTGGGAAACGGCGTCGAACGGGTGATTCTCGGCTGCACCGAGATCCCCGTTGCGTTGGAACAGCTGGACGGTCGGCACAGAGCATTCGCGGTCGACGCCACCGGCGCCCTGGCCGACGCCTGCATAGACTGGCACCGTAACCTGAAGACCTCCGGACGCGCGGCCTGAGCCTGCGCCCGCCGGAGCCGAAGTCTCTGTACCCGGTCTGCGATTCCCGTCCACGGTTACTCGACCACGATATCGCCGCGCGTGGAGCCAATGATCTCCAGCAGCTCGCCGCTCTCGGTTTCGGGCACCTCGTGCTTGTCCAGCACCTGCTTGAACAGCTCGACCATACGATCCCATTCCGCGGCGGTGATGTTCAGGTGGGCATGGGCCGCTTTCATATCGCGCCCCGTATATTCGCACGCTCCCCCGGTGACCTGGCAAACCATGGATATTACCCGGTACCTCTGATAGGGAGCTTGTGATTAAGTCCTTATTACCTTTGTGAGCCGAAATTGCCACAACTGGAACTCAATTTAGGCGACACTCATGGTTGAACGGCGAGGGGTAGCCAACTGCTGACAGTGATATGCTTCTGGTCCTTTGGATCAGGGCTTCACCCTGGCCGGGCAAGACCCGCCCTGCAGAAGCAGGCATCTGATGCATTACCGTTATCATCGACAAGGCGTTTGACGCTCCTTCTCGTTCGGCCCTTCGCCCCTTGCCGGCGGCTACTATGGCCTCTACTGACTTCTCGCTCCATGTCTTCACGTCGCCCCTTCAGGCACAAGGCGAGATCTCCCCGGGTAAGAACACACTCCTTCACCGCACAACCGCCGGATATACGCCACTTCGCCTTGGCCACGAGAGCTTCGCGGCTTTACGCCCGCTCGCCCTGCTCGGCGGCGCCTCATATCCGATTCTTGTTCATCGGCTCACGGTTTACGCTCCACGCTTCTTCCCCACGGTCGATCACCCTTCCGCAGTTGCGCTTCACTTCGTTCGCTGTGGCCAGCTTACGGGAGGACTTGCACCTCCAGGAGTGCGCCCGTGCCGGGCGCACAAAAAAGCCCCACGAAGGCGGGGCAAAAATTCAAGAAGGGGAAGGGTTCCTTAGCTTAGAACTCGACGTTGACGCCGACGGCGATATTATCCTGGCCCTCGTCGTATTCACCGACTTCAGCCCAAAGGCTGACCTTTTCTTCCAGCTGCTTTTTGACGTTGAGGACTATCAGGCTATCGTCCGTGCCAGTATCGTCGTCATCGTAGTCCTTGTCGAAATAGCCCAGCGACGTCGACCAGCCCTGGCCGAAGCGATATTTCGCCGCGAGACCGAAGACGTCGGAATCGTCACCGCCGAAGCGGTCACTATTTATCTCGTAGACACCGCCGAGCTCCAGGTTTTCGATGTTGTAGGCGAAACCGATGGAGTCGCGGTTGTAGTTGTCGTCGGCACCTGGCGGGCCCACTTTCTGGTCGACACTGACGCGACCGATGCCGACATTCCAGTTGTCGCCCCAGTAAAGCGCACGGGCGGCAATAACGTCATTGTCCTCGTCATTATCCTCGTTGATTTGCAGCGTAGCGCCGACGAACTGAAAACCGTTCCAGTTCGGTGAAACATAGGCAAGCACGTTCTGTCCTTCGTCAGGCTGCTCGAATAACTTGCCACCGGAGGCAGGCGTAAAGGCATGGGGTTCGTTGTACTCGAATTTGCGCAGGCCACCGTAGATGTTTCGGAAATGGCCACTGACCGAGCGGGGCGCAATGACAAAGCTGCCGTAGCGTGTCGGGAATGCGACGGATGCCTCGCGAACATGGATTTCGTCCTCACCGTCGATGTCCTCGTCGGCGTTGGCGGCGTCTGCGACGTCCATCAGCAACTGATACACGACCCTGGTGGTTTCGAGCTCATAGACCCCCTTGATGCCGAATTCCAGCTCATAGGCTTCCGCTTCGAAGTCTTTTTCGTCGTTCAGCGCACCGACACTGATATTACCGAATACCTTGGGGCCGGTCTCAGCGGTAGCGGTTAATGAGAGGGACATGAATACAGCGGTGGTTAGCAAGCGGGTGGTGGCTATGGTTCTCACATCGTTTCCTTTTGTAGTTTTTGGATCTATGAGTTCTTAACAAACATCCCTGAGTGCCGCGGCACATACCCGATACCAGGCAGAGTAGTGCCGCTGTCGCAGCGCCGGGTTGTAACGCAGCTTCCTTATAATTCGCTTCGAAAAAGCTCCTTAGCTTTTCGCATAGGAAAGCTTTAAAAACATTTTCTTCAAAAATATTTGTTTTCTTTTCAATAACTTTGGCTGAATCTACAATATTCCATATTATTTTGACTGCTGGCACACCTATTTCGCTCTTGGAAAACTTATCCAATATATTTATTTTAAATTAAGGAGACAGCATACTTAACTTTGGTTCATCCTAGTTCGACATAACCCGTGCGAAAGAAAGTCGAGCACGCACAAACTCGCTCATAGATTTTGAGCGTGCCCAACTTGAAAAGCCTGTCGATGTCAAGTTGTGGGGCTTCCGCTTTCTTTAGGAGAAGACGTTAGCTATTTTCACAACGAGGGTATTGAAGTTTCTCACCTACTTCTACCAATAATAATCACTGGACGCAGTGCTCAAAGACACATGTTTTGAAGCTGTAACCTATCTTTTTAATTTTATCTGGGTCTGAAGGGAACACTCCATTTTCCTTAACGTAGGAGTTCCATTCGTTGAGCATCTCTGCCAGTTTTTTAGGGTTTTCTTGAGAAATGTCGTATCTTTCGGTCGGGTCTTTTTTCAGATTAAACAGCTCCCACTCGCCTTTTCCATAGGGTTTGTCAAGCCAGCGGATCTTCCAGTCACCCTTGCTAAGGGCCAAGCGTCCGAACAACTCCCATCCAATAGCACGTTCTTCTATAGGTTTGTTATTCAAAACCGGCAAGAAGGAACGGCCCTGAATATTGCGAACGTCTCTACCGTTATAGGGGCTGCTGACCTCTTTGACACCAGCCATCTCAAGGAAGGTAGGCATCACGTCCATGACATGAATAAACTGACGATTGATTTCACCGCCTGTATTTTGCTTAGGCATGCGAATGATGGCTGGGGCAGTTATCCCGCCTTCGGAGGGAAAACCCTTGAACAACGGGAAGGGAGTGGCACTCACTTGGCCCCACTGAGCCCCGTACCAAACGTATGAGTTCACACGCCCCATGTTCTCATAACTATTGTCGAAGTCATTTGTAATCCAATCGTAATTACCGGGACCTGTAGCTGGACTGTTACCGTCTGCACCGTTGTCGGACATAAACAGCACCACGGTGTTATCCAGCTCTCCTTTTTGGTCTAGCCACTGCAGCAGGCGGCCTATGTTATGGTCGAGATTGTCCACCATCGCTGCGTAAATCTGCATGCGGCGGGTTTCGATTTTACGCTGCTCGTCGGTCAATTCATTCCATCTGGGTAATTGCTTCAACGGCGTGTTTTCTGTGACAGAGGAATCGATTATGTCCAACTCCCTCATTCGTTTCAGACGAGCCTGCCGGACCTGCTCGTAACCCTCTTCGTAATGGCCTTCATACTTTTTCAGATATTCTTCGGGGGCATGTAAAGGCCAATGTGGCGCGGTATAGGCAACGTATGCGAAGAACGGTTTTTTCTGCTCCAAATCATCTCCGATATAGCTCATCACCTGGTCGGTGTAGAAATCGGTGGAGAAGAAATCTTTCGGAAGATCGACAATCTTGCCGTTGTCGCGGTAAGTCGCAATGGGATCCCCGGCCATAATCGCACGATTATCAAAATGGCTGGCACCACCTTGCATCAAGGCAAAAGACTTATCGAATCCTCTTGCTGCCGGGCTTCGCTCCTCAGTGCCGCCGAGATGCCACTTACCAACCATGTAGGTGTTATATCCATTGTCACGCAATACTTCCGGCAGTGTGGCCACCGAGTTGTTCAAGTAGCCTTCATAACCCGGTTGACCTTTTTGCTCAGCCGTGAGGAGCTCGGCCATATTGCCCAACCCTGCCTGGTGACTGTCGATGCCGGTAAGCAACATCGCGCGGGTAGGTGAGCAGGTGGGGGCGGTGTGGAAACTGGTCAGGCGCACGCCTTCGAATGCCAGTTCGTCCAGATTGGGAGTTGGTATCTCACTGCCGAATGCTCCGATATCGGAGTAGCCCAGATCGTCGGCAACGATCAGTAGAATATTGGGTTTCTCAGTGGCGTGTACGAGCGAAGCGGCGGCCAGCATAACTGATGCTATCGCAGCTCGATTGAATTTGGAGTGTTTAATCCTCACGTCGTGACCTCATGCTTTATATGATAATTATTGGATATCCGAGGCAATGTCATTCTGCGTATGCAATACACACGTACAGGCAAAGCAGTTACCAGCCTTGGTTTCCTATTGTGAAACGCATCCTTCGCACCACAACCTCCCAGGCAGTTATCGGTACTAGACAACTGCCGTACCTGGTGGCTCGGGAGATCTCGGTGCTCATGGAGTCAACAGTCTGTTCACAGTCAGGAAACACTGACTGGCTGAAAAAGCTATTGCGTTAGATCGTCTTATTTGGGCTCAATCGAGACCCTTGTCATTCCCTTTGTCAGCCTTAACCGGAAATTCATCTTGAACATCAAGTGGTAGCGCCAGATGCTCGACCCGGCTCATCGGGGTTTTATTCAACATCAGGCGCATGACGTCTGGTCGAGAATAGTGTCCGCATGGATCCATTGCGTTCTTCGCCAGCGAAATCTGTGCAAGATCGATGTCGGCGTAGAGAATTCCCTCTTCTGTCTCTGGCAGCTTTTCACATAGCAACGAGCCATCAGGGCCGTAGATAACAGCGTGCCCCCCACCCACATGAGTGAGTTCATGCTTGTCCGGGGTATCGCACAGGGTGTCGATCATCTCCTGGGAGATAATGGCACTGGGTCCTATTACGAAACAGGCACCCTCAACTGCGTAGACTTTACTGACGGCGTTGTTCACGTCCGCTCCGAGCGCGTTGGCAAATGGCTCATAGGTCGAGAAACTGGGCCAGGCTGCAACATGCACCTGCTCATTTTGAGAGAACATGGCATAACGATTGAGTGACAACAGGTTTTCCCAGCAATTAAGTGCTCCGAGTCGACCAAGGTCAGTGGCATGGACCGCCAAGTCGCTGCCGTCTCCCTCACCGAATACGGTGCGTTCAGAATGGGTTGGTCTAATCTTGCGCCGCTTGGCTATCGTGTCTCCATCGGGGCCGATCAGCCACTGGCTGATGTACAGTGTACCGGTTGTCGACTCACGCTCTGAAAAGCCAAGTACTATGGTAATGTTGTTCTGCTTGGCTGCCTGACGGATACGTTCGGCCTGCGGGTCCTCGTAGCTCAGTGAGTTATCGTAATAGCGCTGCACAAATCCACGCTGTACAGCCCAGGCATGAGAGCCTAGCCAGATCCACCAGGGATAACCCGGGATCCAGGTTTCCGGGAACGCGATCAGCTTGGCTCCCTTTTTTGCTGCTTCTTCGACCAACGCTATCGTCTTATCTACAGCTCCGTCGAGATCGAGAAAAACCGGAGCGGCCTGCACTGCGGCCACCTTGTACTTGGGGTGTGTAATGCCCATATTGCCCTCTTCTTGTTATGCGGATCATTGAGTCCTGACCACCATGGCAGACTCTGGTTCTTGTCGACGACCTATCAACCCATGCACCTCTTCTGTAGTGACGACTACAGATTCTGTGCAATAAGCCGCCTACAGGGCGCATCAGGTCTGCCTTCACGATTCCACTGTATGCAAAACGCCAAGTATCAGCCTGGTCAGAACGGCGATAACTCTTTGTCAAAACGGAACTCTTGAACTTGGGTGGCCCATGTTCCCATGCTCCCATGCTCCGTTTTAGGTGGTACAATCACCAGTTGGTAAGAGGTGTTCAATGGCAAACCAGCGTCGCTCACCTTCAACCGAGTTCAAGCGTGAAGCCACCGCGCATTGGGGTGGATCAAGGCTACAGCATGACAGCAGCCAAACGTTCCGTTGGTGTCGAAGCCGGGCCGTTTCGACGCTGGGTCTTTCAGCGACACTAAGAGCGTTAAGGAGTCACACCCAAGGCCAAAGCGCTGGTACCAAAGCCGCAGATGATTCAAGAACTTAGGGCCCAGACGTCAGGGCAAACGAAAATTGAGTACAATTGGCATGCATTTTGCTTTTAGTTCGTGAGTGCAGAGCGATAATGGATTGGCATCCGCACCAACCATTTAACTCTTACGGAAGCGGACTGTTAGGAGGTAATACTTCATGCGTAACAACAGCGACATCCAATCACAAAACGCGATAGCGCATAATACGCAGTCGACAGAAAATATTCCTCAACGGGAAAAACTTGATTACTGGCGCTCGCTGGTTGAAGAAAAAGTCGTGCCCCTGGAATTCAAAGTTGTCGGCGATACACCATTTGAAGGCTCGTTGTACTCAAGCGAACTCGGTCCTGCCACCCTGTCTTTTATAAAAGCCACTCCCCATATCGCTCAGCGCACACCGCTCAATCGTTTTAGCCCGAGATCAGATTCTCTGGTGTTTAATATCGTACTATTGGGTAATCTGATTGCAACTCAGGATGGCAGAGAGTCAAGTCTTCCAACTGGCACAGGCGTTGTGGTCAACGCCGAACGTGCGTACAGATTAAATATCACGCAGAATAGTGAATTAGCGGTGCTGCAGGTGCCTCGTAAAATGCTTAGTCGCAGCGCCCCCGGTCTGGATCGAGTGGTAGCCAGAAACTTGGCAACCAACAACCCATATTACCCGCTTATAGTAGCCTATGTAAAAGAACTAGCAATTGGCATTGCCTCACTTCCCCCTCTTACAGCAAAAAAGATCGCAGACAATCTGGCGGACCTGCTGGCTGCAATGGTATCAGAAACTGTACAACACTCGTCTACGCTAATTTCCGATCACAAGTTTGCAAACCTGCTCAGAATAAAGACTTTCGTCGAGGAGCACCTGCAGAACTCTGAACTCTGCCCCGCGACCGTAGCCTCATCGCTAGGCATTTCCACTCGATACATCAACCAATTGCTGGCAGTAGAGGACACCTCTCTTAGCCGTTATATCTGGCAACAACGCCTGGAGCGTGTAGCCCGCTGCTTGCGGGACCCGGCATTGGTGTGCCAGAACATATCGACGCTGGCGTTTAGTTGCGGCTTTAACGACACGGCACACTTCAGCAAGACGTTTCGTAAGCGCTACAGCCTTTCACCTAGCGAATACCGTCGCCAGCATTTAGGCGTTTGTTGAACGGCAGGTCTTGGGCACTATTTGTACTTTCATCTGTGAGTATCTTGAGAAGTTTAGGACTTTCGGAAATTACTGCCCCAATAAGGCTATCGCAATATTACGCGAAAATTTCATATTGAGACCGTGCCCGGCCAAAAAGGGACGACTGATTATTTAGAGCGCCTGTGATTAAGTCTTCATTGCTGCTCTGAAGCGTAGCCATAAAAGTGGAAATACGGATTCGGCTGCCGTTTCCCGGTTTTTGATGCCTATGGACTACCTTTTAAGGTAGTGCAGACGGATTAACCCTGTGCTCGTCACATCTAATCCAAGCGGACGAGGTTAGACAGAGCAAACAGCATCGCCAGTTTGCCGTCATTTTCTTCAGACCGCGATAACGGGCTTTCACGAAGCCGAACTGGCACTTGATGATGCGGAACGGATGCTCGACCGTGGCGCAGAGGCAGGCCTTCAGATGCTCGGTGCGGATCCTGACCTTATTGGGCCGAGGAACTTTTCCTTTCGCGGCTGGCGGCGTTTGTTGCTGAACTCACTGTCGGTGAATGTGAGTTGCTGATCCATCCGAGCGTTCCTTGAAGTAGATGATGGCCGCTATTGTCTCATGGCGCGGACTTGATCACAGCTTCCCTGGCAGACCTGATCAGCGCCCTACTTGGCGAACATCTGAGCGGCAGCGAATCGCCTTTGTCGGATAGCAAGATCGCGACTCTTACGCGTACCCGCTCTTTTGTAGAGTCCAATCTGCACGACCCCGAACTCAGCTCCAATAAAGTTGCCGAGGCGATGCGGATGTCGACCCGCTATATTCAAGCAACTGCTGCAATGCGATGGAACATCACTGAGGCGCCTTATCTGTGATCGCCGGACGCTTACGATTCAACGATATGACACACTTCAGCGAGGCGTTTAAAAAACAGTTCGGCAGGACCCCGAGCGAATATCGCCAGTATTATCTCGCCTGACCCTCATCAGCTCGCACACCACACAGGGAGATCACACCGAAAACGGATACCCGATCGCCGGGTGATGCCGGTACCCCTCAACCTTGAAATCATCCAGCGTCACCCAGGTCTCCAGGTCATGCAGGGTGCGAATATCGGGATTGATCTCCAATTTAGGCAGCGCAAACGGCTCGCGCTTGAGCTGCACGTCGCGCAGCAGCTGCAGTTGATCCTCGTAGATATGGGCATTGACGATCTTGTGATACGCGATACCCGGCTTAAGGCCGGTAATCTGCGCAATCAGCCGCAACAGGGTAAACACCTGCACCTGGTTGAAGTTGAGCCCCAAAGGCACATCGCAGGAGCGTTGGTAGGAGGTCAGGTAGAGCGTATCGCCAAGCAGCGAGAAAGTATGGGTATGCATGCAGGGGCGCAGGCAGCCCAGATGGAACTCGCCCGGGTTGTAGAAACTGAGGATCTCGCCGCGATCGTCGATGCCTCGACTGAGGTTATCCACCAGTTTCGCCAGCTGATCGACCTCGCCGCCCTCCGGGGTGCGCCAATGGCGCCCCTGAACACCGTAGACACGCCCCATATCGTCCACGCCCCGGCGACAGGGGTTGGCCAGCCAGGTATCGTTGTCATTGGCATTGGCGTCCCAGCTTTTGGTCCCGAGCTTGCGAAAATCCTCCGCACTGTCGTAGCCGCGTATATAGCCCAACAGTTCGGCAATAGCCGCCTTCCAATAACTTTGGCGAGTGGTGATCAGCGGCAGCTCGTTGGCCGCCACGTTGTAGGTCAGGTCGGCGTTGATCAAGGTCAGGCAACGCTTGCCGGTTCGCTGATTGGTGACCCACTCGCCCTCGTCGATAATGCGTCGGCAGAGATCCAGATACTGTTGCATACGCTCTCACCTCAGGTGGTTAACGACGAAAGATAAGCGGGCTGGTCGATCAGGTCGGCTACGTGTTGCAGCCCCTCTTCCCAGTTATCACGCGTTATAGGGCCACCGAAGCACAGGCGCAACGCATCCGGGGGATTGTTATCGGTGCTAAACGCCGCGCTGGCCACCGCACTGACTCCGTGACTGCGTAGCTGAACAGCCAGTTCAGATGGGTTCCAGTTGGACGCTTTCGGTAACTTCAGCCAGAGGTGAAAGGCTCCCTTAGCTGAAGAGATCCTTTGTCGTCCCAAATACTGCTCCGCCAGTTTGAGTCGGGCTATCGCCTCGGTTCGGATCGCCTTGCACATGGCATCGGCTGTGCCATCCAGAATCCAGTTGCTGACCAGTTCGTCGACCAATGGACTCGACATCACATACAGTGCGCGCATGGCACCGGAAAATCGTTGTGCCTGGCGCCTGGCGGGTGCATGCACGAAAGCGGACCGCAACCCAGGCCCAAAGCACTTTGCAGTGCCCATAATGTAATAGGTCAGCTCGGGGGCCAGGTCGGCAATCGGCGTTACGGACTCCTCGCTCAGCAAGGTATAGGCGTCATCCTCGATAATCGGAATGCTGTAGCGCAAGGCCACATCCGCCAGTGCCTCGCGCCGCCCTTTGGGAATAATGGTCGTGGTCGGGTTGTGGATGGTGGGATTCAGGTAAAGTACCGCCACATTGCCCTGCCTGCAGATCTCCTCGAACGGACGCACCAGAGGTCCGTCAGCATCGCGCTCCAGCGAGTGCAGCGTCAGCCCCAACTGCGCGGCGATCGCTTTGATGCCGGGGTAGGCCAGACTTTCGACACAGACCAGCTGGCCCGGCGAGACCAGCTGAGTCAATAACCCCACCAATGCGCTGTGGATACCGGGACACACCAGCACCTGCTCGGGCACCGCCCGGCTCAGGCGTCGATCCAGCCAGTGTAACGCCGCTTCCTTAGATCGAGAACTTCCGCCAAAGGCCTGATAACGCAGCATCGAGTACAGGTCCTGCCGCGCCAGCGTGGAGATGGCACTGTCTCGGACCTGCTCAACCAGCGTCGGGATTGCCGGCTCAATCATGAGGTTCATGGTCATCTCATAGCCACCCCGACTGGGCTGCACCATCACCGTTTTCCCTTTGACGAAGGTACCCGAACCGGGATGGGAATCGATCAAGCCCCGAGTCCTCGCTTCGTTGTACGCGCGCGCCGCCGTGGTGTAGTTGATACCAACAGCAGCGGCCAGATCACGCAAAGGCGGTAAGCGGTCGCGAGCCTGCAAGCGCCCACTCTCTACATCTTCCTCAATCAGATCTGCGATCAACCGATAAGCCGGAACACCCGTGTCCGACTCCAATCGATGACGCCAGCGCTGGAGTTCGTGCGTACTCATCTATGCAATCAATCCCCATCTATCGCATACAACAAAGAGACTCAATTCTACTGCAATATCCATAATGAAAAAATGCAACTTTTATAACCAAACGATCGCACCGCGCGCACCAAGAAGAAGCGCTCTTCAATAAAAGCGCACAACATTAGTTCAATCAAACAGTTACAAAAAGAGTCCCGAGATAACTGCAAAGCCTCATAGAAAATTATTTGCCGCTTCTTAAAGTTAGACTCCAATCATTGATCGCATATTGATTGCATTCAATAGAAAAACAAATGGCATATCGATTGCTCTATATTGATTGCATCACGCAGAGGCACGCTCTGGTGTGTAACCCAATCACGCAACACTAATGGAGTAACAACAATGCCGACAGTATCCCAACCGCAGCACAAGGCCGGTGACTTCTTTGTCGATTACGAAGAGAAAGTATTCGAGGATGTGAAGGCCAATCCGGGCGAGAAAGCCCTGGTTACCTTCCACACCGTGGCATTCGAAGGTTCCATCGGTCTGGTCAACATGCTGCAGGCTACCCGCTTGCAGCGCAAAGGTTACGAAACATCCATTCTGCTGTATGGACCGGGCGTCACTCTGGGCATCCAGCGCGGCTTCCCGACCATCGGCGACGAAGCGTTCCCTGGACACCAGAACTACACCAATCAGCTGAAGAAGTTCATGGCCGAGGGCGGCAAGGTGTACGCCTGCCGTTTTGCTCTGCAGGCACTGTATGGCCACGGCGAACCGGCACTGATCGAAGGTATCCGTCCGATCAACCCGCTGGACGTGATGGATCTCAAGCTGCTTCACATGCGTGACAACGCCGTGATCCTCGATACCTGGACCCTGTAAGGAGCGTAGCGGCCATGACCAACAATCGAGTGGTACGGGCCGCTGCCGTTCAGATCGCTCCGGATCTCCGGAGCGCCAACGGCACGCTGGCTAACGTACTCAATGCAATGGATGAAGCGGCCTCCAAGGGGGGCGAGCTGATCGTCTTTCCGGAGACGTTTGTTCCCTACTACCCGTACTTCTCCTTCGTTTATCCGGCGGTAGCCTGTGGCGCCGAGCACCTGCGCCTGTACGAGGAAGCGGTTGTCGTTCCCGGCCCGATCACCGATGCGGTGGCGGAACGGGCCCGCAAGCACGGTATGGTCGTCGTGCTGGGCGTCAACGAGCGTGACCACGGCAGCCTCTACAACACCCAGCTGATCTTCAATGGCGACGGCAGACTGCTGCTCAAACGCCGCAAGATCACCCCGACCTACCACGAGCGGATGATCTGGGGTCAGGGTGATGCATCGG
Source organism: Marinobacterium nitratireducens (assembly GCF_014645375.1). GTDB lineage: Bacteria > Pseudomonadota > Gammaproteobacteria > Pseudomonadales > Balneatricaceae > Marinobacterium_A > Marinobacterium_A nitratireducens. The sequence continues at coordinate 28,918 of NZ_BMLT01000009.1, read as the reverse complement.
GCCTGAAGGTTGCTGATACCACCGTGGGCCGCGTCGGCGCACTGGCCTGCTGGGAGCATTACAACCCGCTGGCACGCTATGCGTTGATGACCCAACACGAACAGATCCACTGCAGTCAGTTCCCCGGTTCCCTGGTGGGTCCGGTGTTCGCCGACCAGATCGAAGCCACCATCCGTCACCATGCGCTGGAGTCCGGCTGCTTCGTGGTGAACTCCACCGGCTGGCTGCACGACGAGCAGATCGAATCGATCACCACCGACGAGAAACTGCAGCAAGCCCTGCGCGATGGCTGCAACACCGCAATCATTTCGCCCGAGGGCAAACACCTGGCCACACCGCTGAAAGAGGGTGAAGGCCTGGTGATCGCCGATCTTGACTTCAGCCTGATCACCAAGCGCAAGCGGATGATGGATGCGGTCGGCCACTACGCCCGCCCGGAGCTGCTGAGTCTTGCGATCAATGACCGTCCGGCACGTTACAGCCATGCACTTGCCCCCACACCGGAGGTTGAATGCCTCCAAGGAGCCGATGATGAGCTTAAGCAAGTCAACCCAGCGCCAGCATTTGATTACTGAGCTGCAGACCCGAGGCCTGCGCCTGCACAACGCCGGCCAGGATCATGTCAGTCGCCGCGGCGGCGCCGGTCCCTCCGACCACCAGGCGGTAACGATCGACGGTACTACGGTCATGGTACCGATCTACACCCAGTCGGCCTGGCGCTCCCCGTTTAGCGTGGAGTCCAGCGAGCAGGGTCACAAACTGATTGAAAACGCGATACCGCTGGCGGATATCACCTTTGCCGACACGCCTCGCTTCTATGACCTGAGCACGACGGACGGTATCCCCTACTCGCATATCGCCACGCTGCACAGCAAGGACGTACTGGCCACCACCGTACTGCAAACCTGCATCCGCTATGAGAGCCGGCGCAAGGCGTGCAAGTTCTGCTCGATCGGTCAGTCACTGCAGGCAGGTCGAACCATCGCCCGCAAAACGCCGCAGCAACTGGCAGAGGTGGCTAAAGCCGCGGTCGAGCTGGACGGTGTGCAGCATATGGTAATGACCACCGGCACCCCGGCAACTTCGGATCGTGGTGCGGCGATTCTGTGCGAGAGCGCCGACGCGATTCGTGCCGCTGTGGATATCCCGATTCAGGCGCAGTGCGAACCGCCAGCCGATCCAGCCTGGTATGCGCGCATGAAAGCGGCCGGTATCGACACCCTGGGTATGCATCTGGAGGTGGTGACACCCGCGCTGCGCAAGGAGTTGATGCCCGGCAAGGCTGAGATATCCATCGAGGAGTACATGGTGGCGTTCCGCGAGGCGGTGGCCGTCTTCGGTCGCGGTCAGGTCAGCACCTATATTCTGGCGGGCCTCGGCGACAGTAAAGACGCGATTCTTGAAACCTGTTCACAACTGATCGAGATCGGCGTGTACCCATTCGTGGTGCCCTTCGTACCGATTACCGGCACCCCGCTGGAGGATCTGACGCCGCCGAGCAGCGAGTTCATGGCGTCGATCCTGGCGCCGCTGGGTAAACACCTGCAGCTGGCCGCCATGCGCTCCAGCGACATCAAGGCGGGCTGTGGCCGCTGCGGAGCCTGCTCCACCCTCTCCGAGTACGAGCACTGAGTTCAAAGGAGGTCCACATGACTGTAACAAGCCGCCATCCGGCCTACTCCGAATACACCATCAAATGGGCCAGCCTGCCCTGGGAGGCTGATGAAGCCTACGCCTTGCGGCGCCGGGTGTTCTGTGAAGAGCAGTCGCTGTTCGAGCAGGACGACCGCGACCTGACCGACCAGTCGGCGCAACTGCTGGTCGCCCTCGGTGGACATGGCGGCTGGCATGAACAAGTCGTCGGGACCGTCCGTATTCACGAAGAGGAACCAGGAATCTGGTACGGCTCTCGACTCGCAGTCGATCCGGCCTTCCGGACCCAAGGTTATCTGGGCGCCACCTTGATCAAACTGGCTGTATCCAGTGCCCATGCACTTGGCTGCCACTGTTTTCTGGCCCGCGTGCAGGAACAGAACGAAACCCTGTTCCGCCGCCTGCACTGGCAGCGTATTGGCGAACAGATTGTGCGCAACCGTCCCCACGTGGTTATGCAGGCAGATTTGGATCACTACCCGCCCTGCCATACCCCTTACGGCGGCTTTGTACTGCGCGGTCGCAACCGTCGCGTCGATACCGAGATCGCGCCTCAGCTGCTGGAGCTGCCGGTCGCCAATGCATCACACCTGACCACCGCAGCAGCGCCCGCGGCGGCTCTTGCATCAGCGCCTGCGGCCGCTCTTGTAGAGGGAGCCTGATGATGGAGCTTGCCACTATCCTCAGTCAGGTCAGTCAGTACGCCGGTATCGCCCAAAAGGAAGATATCGTCCTGCTGGCACCCAATCTTCCGGCCCTGCCCGAAGGCTGGCACCCCAATGGCGATGACGCGGCGGCGATTCCGCAAGCCGATGGCTACTCGCTGCTGGCAATGGAGGGATTCCTGAACGCCTTCGTCGCGCAGGATCCCTGGTTCGCCGGCTGGTGCGGTGTAATGGTCAATATCAGCGATATTGCCGCCATGGGAGGCCACCCTCGCGCGGTGGTCAATGCCCTGTGGAACCACGATCTTGAAAACGCGCGGCAGATTTTCGACGGCATGAGTGCCGCCGCCAAGACCTTCGGCGTCCCCATCATCGGCGGCCACACCAACCTGCGCGCCAATCAGCCGCAACTGGCGGTGTCGATCCTGGGGCACGCCAAGCGCCTGCTCAGCGCCTTTGCCGCCCGGCCCGGACAGCTTCTGGTCGCGGCCATCGACCACCGCGGCGCCTTCCGCAAGCCGTACTTGAACTGGAACGCGGCCACGGACGCGCCAGCAGAGCGCCTGCGCGGCGACATTGCGCTGTTACCGGCCATCGCCGAGCGCGAGCTGGCCTTCGCGGCCAAAGACATCAGCCAGGCAGGACTGCTCGGCACTGCGCTGATGCTACTGGAGAGCTCCGGTGTCGGCGCTCGCATCGATCTCGATGCGCTCCCGAAGCCGGCGACGGTGAATTGGAGCGACTGGCTCTGTGCTTTCCCCAGCTTCGGTTACCTGCTGACCACCGACTCGGCGCGCCTGCCAGAGCTACTGGAACTGTTCCATCACCGCGAGATCAGCGCCGCGGCGATCGGTGAAATTACCGCCAACCAACAATTGTGGGTTGCCAAGGCGCTGGAGCGCCAGCTGTTCCGCGACCTGAGAAACACCCCCTTAACCGGTTTTAGCCCGCACCCACGGGCCCCGCAACACGCAATGGAGCACTAACCATGCCTGCAATCAACTTCAGCGTCCGCTGGCCCGACGGCAGTGAAGACAACTGCTACTCCCCTTCCACCGTTGTGCGTGAGCACTTCAAGGCGGGTGACCGCCTACCGTTGAGCGAGTTCATCGCCAAAGCCGAAGTGGCACTGGACGCGGCCAGCAACCGGGTGGAACAGAAGTTTGGCTACTTCTGCTCCAGCGCCATGGACCAGCTGTCGGTCATCAAAGCCAAAGCCGCCCGTTACGAAGACGCAGAGAACGACACTGTCGAGATCGTCAGCGTCTCCTAACCCGAAATCAGATTAATGACTATGTGGGATATCCAAATGAGCAACCTCAATCACACCCGTACTCACTATTCCGTCATCGTTGTTGGCGGCGGCCAGGCCGGTCTTTCCGTCAGCTACTACCTCAAGCAGCTCAAGCTGGATCATCTGGTGTTCGAGAAAAACAGCCTGATGCACGGCTGGAAAGCCGAACGCTGGGACTCATTCACCCTGGTCACCCCGAACTGGCAGTGCAACCTGCCCGGCCATCCCTATGATGGCGATGATCCGAAAGGCTTCATGACCCGGGATGAAACCATCGCCTACCTGAATACCTTCGCATCCAAGCTCAATGCCCCGGTACGTGAAGGCGTGGCCGTCAACAAAGTGGAAACCGACGCCAATGGTGTCTACCACGTCTCAACCTCAGACGGCGATTACACGGCCGATCAGGTGGTTGTCGCCTCCGGTGGTTACCACATCCCGGTGATCCCGCGCATGGCTGAGCGTCTGCCGGAATCGGTGTTCCAGATGCACTCCGCGCAGTACAAGAGCGCAGCCCAGCTGCCGGAAGGCGCCGTGCTGGTGGTTGGCTCGGGTCAGTCCGGCGCGCAGATCGCAGAAGACTTGCACCTGGCCGGCCGCAAAGTATTCCTCGCCACCGGCGATGCACCGCGCGTATCCCGCTTCTACCGCGGCAAGGATGTGGTCGAGTGGCTCGACGACATGGGCTACTACAAGATCTCCGTTAACGAGCATCCGCTGGGCAAGAACGTCCGCAACAACACCAACCACTATGTCACCGGCCGTGACGGCGGTCGCGACATCGACCTACGCAAGTTCGCCCAGGAAGGCATGGAACTGTACGGTCTGATGACCGACTACGACGGCGAATACCTGGTCTTCCTGCCCAACCTGACGCAGAACCTGGACAAGGCCGACGCCACCCTGAACAACATCAACGCCCGCATCGACGCCTGGATCGAACAGCAGGGCATCGAAACCGAGGAAGGCCCGTCCGTCTACACACCGAGCTGGACACCAGAGCAGGAACGCACGCAGCTCAACCTGGCTGAATCCGGCATCACCAGCATTCTCTGGTGTATCGGCTTCCGCCCGGATTTCGGCTGGCTGGATGCGGCGGTATTCAACGGCCAGGGCCACCCGAAACACGATCGCGGTGTCACCAACCAGCCGGGCCTGTACTTCATTGGTCTGCCCTGGTTGCACACCTGGGGCTCCGGTCGATTCACGAGCGTCGGTCAGGACGCCGAGCACCTGTCCGAACACATCGCGGCCTACCAGCGCAGGGTGAAAGCCACCTCTGAGGAAGCCGTACCGGCCTAAGCCGGAAGGAGCGATTGCATGATCACACACGAGGCAGCGTTTCTGGCCGGCATGCCCAATCTGTCGCTGTGCGGACTGAGCGAGAACTGGTTATTGAAAGAGTGCGGCAACCAGCACTGGTTGGCCCTGGCCGACCTGTTCGGACTGGCGCTGCCCGCATTCAAGGCCCAGGATGGTTCGTCGGTTTACGCCGCTTTCGTGGCGGTCAAACTGGCAGAGACCCGCCTTCAGTTGATCGACGAAAACGATCGCTTCGTCATTGAAACCTGCCTGGCCCCTGCGGGCCGGGCACGTTTTTTCAGTACCCACCGAATTCTGTGTAAGGGTATAGAATGCGCCCAGGTGGAGATGCTGTCGACCCAGGTCAGCCGGCAGGAAACGGGTAACAACCAGAGCGTCACCCGCATCAACCTTCCCACTGCTCTCGCATCAACATCCAACAGCGACGACTTACTGCGGCTGAAGGCACGCGCTATCACACTGGCAGAGTCAGCCAAGCAGTTCCGCAGCGAACAGTGGCAGGAGTGGCACGGGCTCAAGCCCAATCGGGCCGTAACCCTACCGGGTATTGTGCATCACCCTTGTCCACACAATGATTTCAACGGCGCAGACTTTCTCTACTTCGCCAACTTCCAGGCCGCAGCCGATCGCGCCGAGTGGGCCTGGAACCGCAACCGCCAACTGTGGCAAACCCGCGATCGCCAACTGAATTACTACGGCAACATCAATATCGGTGACTCGTTGCACCTTGAGTTCGCCACGTTAAAAAGCGATGACCGCCGTCTGATCCACTGGCTGACAGTCCGGCGCGATTCAGATGGCAGCAAGATCGCGGACATTCTGACCCACAAGCAACGCTTGAGCAGCACCGGGTATCGCTGGGCCAACAGGGGGTAAGCATGCAGAACCACAAACCATATTACACACGGGACGATATCAGCGATCTGCCACACCTCTCAAGCCTTCCCGGCGAGGCCCCTTTTGTACGCGGACCGTTCGAATCAATGTACCGCCAGAAGCCATGGACGATCCGCCAATACACTGGGTTTGCCAGCGCAGAAGAGTCCAATGCCGCCTTCAAGCGCTGCCTGGCTGAAGGCGGACAAGGGCTCTCTGTCGCATTTGATCTGGCCACCCACCTGGGCTTCGATTCGGATCACCCTGCCGCGCAGGCGGATGTAGGCCGCACGGGCGTGGCGATCGACAGTGTCGAAGATATGAAGCGGCTGTTCGCCGGCATCGACCTGAGCCAGGTATCCGTCTCGATGACCATGAACGGCGCCGTGTTGCCGATCATGGCAACCTTTATCGTCGCCGCCGAGGAGAGCGGTGTCCCACGCCAGCAACTACGCGGCACCATCCAGAACGACATTCTGAAGGAGTTCATGGTACGCAACACCTACATCTTTGAACCTGAACCCTCGATACGGATCAGCACCGATGTCGTGGAATACCTGAGCCAGGAGCTGCCCAATTTCAACAGCATGTCGATCTCCGGTTACCACTTTCAGGAAGCCGGCGCCGAACCGGCCCTGGAACTGGCCCTGACGCTGGCCAATGCCCGCGCCTATCTGGATCAGATCGCCGACCGCGGGATCGATCTCGATGCCTTCTGCCACCGCCTGAGCTTTTTCTTCGGTGTGGGGATGAACTTCTTCGACGAAATCGCGAAGCTGCGTGCGGCCCGCCTGCTCTGGAGCGAAGAGGTGGAGCGCCGTGGCGCTACGTCGGATCGCGCCAAGAGGATGAAAATGCACTGTCAAACCTCCGGTTGGTCGCTGACCGCCCAGGAGCCCCAAAACAACCTGATCCGCACCACCATCGAAGCGATGGCCGCCGTGTTCGGCGGCACTCAATCGCTGCATACCAATGCCTATGACGAAGCCCTGTCACTGCCTACCGATCACTCGGCACGGCTGGCACGCAATACACAGCTGATTCTGCAGCATGAAACCGGCATCTGCGACGTCGCCGACCCCTGGGGTGGTTCCTACATGATGGAGGCATTGACCCAGGCAATGGTGAACAAGGTACGGGGGTATGTAGACGACATTGACGCTCAGGGCGGTGTCATCGCCGCGATCGAATCCGGCTGGGTGCGAGATCGCATCCACGAAAGTGCCGCCCAGACGCAGGCGGCGACTGACAGCGGCCGGCGCCCCATCATTGGCGTCAACCGTTTCGTCAGCGACGAAGAATTGCAGTCGAGCACCCGTCAAATCGATGCCGAGTCGCTAATAGGGGAACAGCGTCACCGTCTGCAGCAATTACGCGAACGCAGGGACGACGAGGCTGTCGATCATGCCTTGGCGGCCCTGTCTGCATCCGCTCGGCAACAACAGGGCAACCTGCTCGCGCTAACCGTGGATGCGATTCGGGCTCGCGCCACCCTCGGCGAGTGCACCCGCGCATTACTATTGAGCTGGCCTCGGTACAGGGCCCTGAGTCGTTTCAGCCCGAATGCTTATGCAGAAAGCCGGCGGCATGATGCAAGCTGGCGCCGGGCACAGCGCAGGGTCGAAACCTTTTCCCTCAATAACCTGCGAAATCCTTCCATCTTGATCGTAAAACTCGGCCTCGACGGTCACGATCGCGGCGCCCGGGTAGTCGCCGCAGCTCTCGCCAACGCCGGCTTCCGGGTCGAACTAAGTCCACTGTTCAGCACTCCGCAGCAAGTACTGCAGCAACTTCACAAGACGGGCTTCGATGCCATCGGGATATCGCTGCTCTCCGGTGCTCACCTTGCCCTGGTTCAGGAACTGAAGACTGCGCTCGATCGCGAAGGCTATGCCGATCTACCGCTATTCCTAGGGGGCGTGATTCCGAAAGAAGATCAGACGCGGCTCGAGGCTATTGGGATACAGCATGTATTCGGCCCCGGAACCCCAATGGAGCGAATAGTCGAATCGATACTGGCCAGAGTAGCACTCAATGCTACCGAACCAATGCCCATAAATATCAGGTCAATCTAGCAGCGCAGGCTTCACACCACTAGGCACAGTTGGCGGGCCCTGAAGCCAAGGTGAGTCCACCTGGAAGCCCGGAATTGACTGCGAATATTTCTCTGCCCTTGGCTAACGGGAACAGATGGGGCGGCGCTGAAGTTGACAAGCACGAAAAGTCCCGGAGCTGCCGGGCATCCCGAAGCGACAACTCGGGATAGCTGCCAAGCGAGATACGAGCGCGCTGCCCAAGGCAGGTGTAGCTAAAGTACCAGGCCTTGCTGCCCTTGGCCGAGAAAAAAAGCGATAGGCCATCGAAATCGGCGATTGTGTATGGCTTGCCCGTGGCCTTCGCCTGCCGTCATGTCGGTGAGCATATGTCCAACTCCCCGTGATGCGAGTTGGATGCATTGTTCGTTATCGGTCCCGTGTTCCTACAGCAAAAATGCGATCTGGAGTCTCACGCAATGATGTACCACCAAATGTACCGTCATATACCGGCTGTTGGTGGATGTTGCTGGACGCCACGGGATCACGTAAAAAAATTTATAACGAGATCAGTGACATTAAACGTGCATTGGCTTTCAGCGGAGGGCTCTGGAAAGCCGAAGTGGAGCGGGTAGCGAAACTAAAAACTGTATCCAACCCATTGCTGAGGAACAGAGTTTGCCTGTTTGCCGATTGAGCTAAGACCGCATTTTGTCCCGCCAGGTACCGCGGGACAAGTTAGTGAATTCCACTTCGTACCTCCAACATCCTCTGACTGCCACCAGAGCAGGACCGGTAGCGGCTTCTGGCATGGCGGCGGCCTGGCGCCTCTACCCACTCTCCCGGACGTTTTGCTGTCGACGTCACACGCCGAGACGCAATGATATTTCCTGCATGAATATCAGGGCATCACCCATATAAACTTCATTAAGTCAGTAACGCCCGATACCCTTATTTCACTTGGAGAAATACGCCTACGTTAAAGCTGTTTCATGCCCCCCAAGTAACCAGAAGTGTTACACGACAACTGACTCATATAAAAATGGCTGAGCTCTATCTAATTCGACACGGTCAGGCCTCCTTCGGTGGTGACGACTACGACCAACTCTCGACGCTCGGGTATCGGCAGTGCCGCTGGCTCGGCGAATATTTCCGAACCCGTGAAATTACGTTTGAGCGCATTATATGCGGTCAGATGGCACGCCATCGCCAGTCCGCCGACGCCATCTGCCAGAGTCTCGACGCCGCCCCGGCCTATGAAACGCACCACGGCTTCAACGAATTCGACTTCGAAAAACTTCTGCTGGGTTACTGCCAGACCTTTCCGGAGTACGCCATTAGCGACTGGCAGAGCCCGCAGGATGTCTATCGCTGCCTGCGCCATGCCATGCGGTCCTGGTCCCGCGGAGAATTGCCGGATAGCGCCGTACCGGAGAGCTGGCAGGCGTTCGAGCAACGGGTAAATCGCGCTTTGGATTTCGCGCGCCGCGATGCGACCGGAAATACCCTCGTCTGCAGTTCCGGCGGCCCCATCAGCATGGCGCTGAGCCAGTTGATGGGGTTCGGTGCCGACACGCTGATCAGTACGAACCTGCAGATGCGCAACTCGTCGATCACCCACTGCTTTTACACGCCGGCACGTACCACTGTCACCGGATTTAACAGTGTGCCGCATCTGGACTCCCCCTATAGCCTCGAGCTGATCACCTACAGTTAAGCCGAAGGAATGAACCTATGGATTTCGAGTATTCCCCCAGAGTGCGCGAGTTGCGCAAAAGCCTCCTGGATTTCATGGATGAGCACATTTATCCAAACGAAGCCCGCTGGGAGGCTCAGGTGGCTGACGGCGACCGCTGGGAGCCGCCGGGCTTACTAGCCGAGTTGAAGGAAAAGGCCAGGACTGCCGGCCTGTGGAACCTTTTTCTGCCCGATACCTACGACCGCTTCAGCCCCGGCCTGACCAACCTGGAATATGCCCCTCTGGCCGAGCTCATGGGCCGCGTCTACTGGGCCCCGGAAGTGTTCAACTGCAACGCCCCGGATACCGGCAATATGGAGGTGCTGGCAAAATATGGCAACGAAGCGCAGCAGCGGCAGTGGCTGACACCGCTGATGAACGGCGAGATCCGCTCGGCGTTTGCCATGACCGAGCCGGAACTGGCCTCCTCGGATGCGACCAATGTGGCGACTTCGATCGTCCGGGACGGCGACGACTACGTCATTAACGGCCGCAAGTGGTTCATATCCGGGGCCTGCAACAACCACACCCGCATCTATATCGTCATGGGCAAGACCGACCCGGGCAACGCCAATAAGTACCTGCAACAGTCGATGCTGCTGGTGCCGGCCGGCACACCCGGCGTGCAGGTGGTGCGCCCGATGCAGGTATTCGGCTACGACGATGCGCCCGAAGGCCACGCCGAACTGATCTTCGACAACGTCCGGGTGCCCGCGGACAACCTGCTGCTGGGCGAAGGTCGCGGCTTCGAGATCGCCCAGGGGCGGCTTGGACCCGGTCGTATCCACCACTGCATGCGTACCATCGGACTGGCGCAGCGTGCACTGGAAAAGATGTGCGTGCGCGCCGAAACGCGCATTGCCTTCGGCCAACCACTCAGCAAGCAACAGTCGGTACGGGAGGCGATCGCCCTCTCCGCCTGCGAGATCGAACAGGCACGACTGCTGACGCTCAAGGCCGCGGCGAAGATGGACCAGGGTGGCAACAAGGCCGCCAAGGACCTGATCGCGATGATCAAGATCGTCGCACCGAACATGGCCTGCGCCGTGATCGACCGTGCCATCCAGATACATGGAGCGGCCGGCGTCAGCCAGGACACCTTCCTGGCGCGAGCCTATACCATCGCCCGCTCGATCCGGCTGGCGGATGGGCCCGACCAGGTTCACATGATGCAGCTGGGCCGCAACCTGTCCCGCGAAATCCATGAACGCCTCAATGATGGAGACAACGCATGACCCGCGCCGTTGAAACGCTCGACCTCACCAAACTGCAGCCTTATCTGGAAGCCCATGTCGAGGGCTTCCGGGGGCCGATGCAGGTGGAAAAATTCTCCGGTGGACAGTCGAACCCGACATTCAAGATAACCGCCGAATCCGGTATCTATGTGCTGCGCCGCCAACCACCGGGCAGACTGTTGAAGTCCGCCCACGCCGTCGACCGCGAGTATCGCGTGCTCGCGGCACTTGCCGATACCGACGTTCCGGTTGCCCGTGTCTACCACCTGTGCGAGGACCGCGAGGTGATCGGCTCGATGTTCTACATCATGGAGTACTGCGACGGTCGTGTGTTCTGGGATGCCGCCCTGCCCGAAGTCGGACGGGACGAGCGCAGCGCGATCTACGACGAGATGAACCGGGTGCTGGCAACACTGCACTCGGTCGATATCGACACGGCGGGGCTTGGCGACTTCGGCCGGCCCGGCAACTACTTTCAGCGCCAGCTCACCCGCTGGAGTGATCAGTATCGCGCCTCGGAGCTGGAGCCTATAGCGCCGATGGAACAGCTGATGGTATGGCTGGAACGCAACCTGCCCGACGACGACGGCCGTGTATCGCTGGTGCATGGCGATTATCGCCTCGACAACCTGATGCTTCACCCCACTGAGCCTCGGGCGATTGCCCTGCTCGACTGGGAGCTATCGACCCTCGGTCATCCATTCGCCGATCTCGGTTACCTCTGCATGCAGATGCGCATGCCGGTTATCGGCACGGTATCGGGCCTGCGAGGCAAGGACCTGGACGCACTGGGAATCCCGTCAGAGCAGGAGTACGTCGCTACCTACTGTCGGCGAATGGGCATCGATAAGATCGACAATTTCGGCTTTTACGTTGCGTTCAGCTTCTTCCGCCTGGCCGCTATCATCCAGGGCGTCGCTAAACGGGCCATCGACGGCAACGCCTCCAACAGGCAGGCGGCCGAAATGGGCCAGTACGTCGGCCCGCTGGCAGAACTGGCGCTCGAGGCCATTGCCGAACAGGCCTGAACGAGACCTATGCCTGCCGATCGATGTCGGCCAGCAACGTCCGGGCCGCGAGGGTATCCCCCGTTTCGACAGCCCTGCCGGACGCCCGGATGATGGTTTGCAGGGTCCGCCGGGCAGCGTCTCTGTGACCCTGAAGGTTCTGCAGTCGCGCCCGTGACAGCAGTGCCCGCCACATCAGCAGACCGGCACCCTGGCGGCGGGCGACGGCGATGGCCCGCCGAAAGCTGCGGGCCGCCTGCCGTTGCCGGTCGTCGCCAAAGCCGGCATCGCCGGCGAGCAGCGCCTCGCCCCGAAGCCGGTGCAGTTCAGCCATGTAATAGCGTTCCGCTGTGCGCCTCGAAACGCCCAGCGCTTCATCGATGCTTTCCAGGGCCTCAGCGACGCGACCGGCACGCAGCTGCGCCTCGGCCAGTAGCCCGAAAAAGTGGCTCAGGCACAGGCGGGCACCGGTAATGCGGTAGGCGTCCAGTCCCCGCCGTAACGCCCAAAGACCATCGTCGATCTCTCCGAGGCAGGCCAGCGCCCAGCCGAACAGCACGTTGCTGAAGGCGGCCCAGAACGAGAACCCCCGTTCGGTTGAAAGCGTCACAGCCGCCTCGGCGAGGTTTCGCACCTCGGTCGCCTCCCCTCGAAGCTGCTGCCGCAACGCCGCCAGGCTCAGCGCCAACGCCAGGCTGGTCGGGTGCGCCTGGCGCTCCGCCAGCACCAGCGCAGCATCTGGCGGGAACCCCGTTGCCGCGGGTTCGTTTTCAAGCTCCGTTATCAAGGTCAAATAGCCAAGGGCGTGTACGCCGGGGTCAAGACCGAAATTCAAGGTCAGCCTGCGGTGTCGACCGCTATCGTACCCGGCCACGGCCTGCTGCAACTGCTGCCGGGCCTGAGACAGATTGCCGAGGAAAAACAGCGACTCCCCCGTCAGGCATCGAGCCAGAAGCTGCTGATCGGCTTCCCCGGATTCCTTCGCCAGCGCCAGCAATTGTTCGGCAAGCGCATACGCCGCCATCAGATCGCAGCGCACCAGGTGGTAGGCGTAGCGCCCAAACAAAGCCGAAAACAGTTCCGGCATCCTGCCAACCTGGTCACAGAGTTGCGCCGCCCGGCGATAGGTCGTCTCGACTTCGGCAGCCGCGTATCCACGGGATGCCATCCAGACCGGTCCCAGCCGCAGCCGTATCGCCAGTTCCTGCCGAGCTCTTTGCGGGGTATCGGCCAACTGCTTCAGCAGTTCGAGTGCCGTGGTCAGCTGTTCGACCGCCTCGGCAACGGCGCATTGCCGCGCCGCCCGGTCTCCTGCCAGCGTCAGATACTGGATTGCCTTGGCCAGGTTGTTGCCGCAGCGGAAGTGATACGCCAGTTCGGCACTGCGCTCCTCACGTTGGTCCGCAAACAGCATTTCCATCGCCTCGGCCGTCGTTTCGTGCAGCCGACCACGTTGCTCCCTCGGCAAAGTGTCGTAGGCGGCCTCCTGGATCAGCGCGTGCCTGAATCCGTATGCCAGTTCCGGATAGGCCAGCCGCTCGTAGATGAACCCGCCCGTTTCCAACTGAAACAGCAGGCGACGCAGGTCGTCTTCGACATTATCCAGCACCCGTCGAACCAGGCTCCAGGTAAATTCCTTGCCGATCACCGCCAGCGTCTGCAACAGTGCCTTGGCCGGGAGCGGCAACCGATCGATACGGGCATTCAGAACGCCCCTTACCGTGTCGGGTATCTGCAACGATTCGGGAAGACGCAGAAGGCGATAGCGTCCGGGACCGCCGCCGATCAGCTGCTGATCGGCCAGTGTACGGATCAGCTCCTCGAGAAAAAACGGATTGCCTTCGGCTTGTTGCGCAATACGGGGACGCAGCGGGGCCAGGGAGTCGTCATCGCCCAACTGCTCGCTCAGTAGCGTTTCAGTTTCACCTTGATCCAGCGCATCCAGCCGCAACTGTCGAAAGCATGCACCCTCTGGCCAGTGATGGCGGTATTCGGGCCGGTAGTTCACCAACAGCAAAATGCGGGCATCACCCAGTCCCGCAACGAGAAAATCGAGAAAGGCCGCGGTTTCGGTGTCCAGCCACTGCAAATCCTCGAATATCAGCACCAGCGGCTGCCGCACGCTTGCGGCCAGCAGCAGCCGCCGCAGAGCGTCGAAGGTACGATGGCGCCCCAGACCGGGATCCATCTGCGGCAACGAGACGTTCGGGTCGCCGGCCCCCAGCAACTGAAACAGGTAGGGCAATATGTCTTCGAGACGACGATCCAGGGCCCGTACCCCTTCGGTCACCTTCAGGCGGCGTTGCCGTTCATCATCCTGAGCCGCTAACGCGAAAAAATGCTTCAGCAGCTCGATCAGCGGCAGGTAGGCGAATGCCTTGCCGTGGGATACAGAGAAGGTTTCCAAAAACCGGCAGCCCCGGTCGCAACGGCGTTTGAACTCGTGAAACAGGCGGGATTTGCCGACCCCGGGTTCGCCTGCCACCGCTACCAGTTGGCCGTGCCCGGCCAAGGCGCGCTCCAGCGCTTCGCAGAGGCTTTCGATCTCCGTCTGCCGGCCGACGAATCGAGCCAGTCCTCTGGACGCCGCCACCTGCAATCGTGTCTGCAGGGCCCCCGGACCCCGTACCTCGAACAACGTCACCGGCTCGTCAATTCCCTTGACCGGTACGGCGCCCATGGCGCTGACATCGAAATATCCCTCGACGAGCCGCTGTGTCGTGCCGCTGATGACGATCGAGCCGGGGACAGCCAGCCCCTCGAGGCGCGATGCCAGATGAATCGTGTGCCCGACAGGGTCGTAGTCGGCTTGAAGATTCTCGGTGCGGACGGCGCGCATCAGCACCTCGCCGGTGTGAACGCCGACACGTATGCGCAGCCGACTCCCCGATTCCGGCGCAATGCTGTTGCCATGGCGCCGCATCGCATCCTGCATGCGCAGGGCCGCGAGGATTGCGCGCTGCGGATGGTCTTCATGTGAAATCGGCGCGCCGAACAGCGCCAGGATACCGTCGCCCAGTGACTTGGCGACGTAGCCCTCGTAGTGATGAACCGCCTCCATCATCAGCACCAGCAGCGGATCGATCAGGTGCCGGGCATCTTCCGGATCGAGGTGTTGGATCAATGCCGTGGAGCCCGCGATATCGGCGAACATCGCGGTGATGAGCTTGCGTTCGCCACCCCCGCGACCACCAAGTGTCGCGCGCGCCGCCAGAATGCGCTCGGCCAGGTGCCGGGGGGTGTAATCTATGGGTGCCCGTTCCTGCAAACCCTCGGAAGACCGGAGCGCATCGAGCCGGACACCGCACTGGCTACAGAAACGGGCATTGACGGGATTCTCCGATCCACAGCGCGAACAGTGCATGGAACGAGCGCCTCGGCTGCCAGAATTCTCTATTCAGCATAGGCGAGTGCCATCCGTCGCGATGACTTCAATGGCTTCCTGCTTCCGCCACCCCGGAAGCTGCCGGCTGCAGCACCGCCTGCGTCGGCCGGCGCCGGTCCCGCATCAGGAAACAGGTCAGCGCCGGCAGCAGCGTCAGGGCTCCGACCATGTTCCAGAGGAACATGAAGGTCAGCAGGATACCCATGTCGGCCTGGAACTTGATCGGCGACAGTATCCAGGTCGCCACCCCGATACCCAGCGTCATGCCGGTGAAAGAGACCGCCTTGCCGGTGGTCTTGAGCGCCTCCAGGTAGGCCTGCCGCAGTGGATGTCCAAGCGCCAGGTAGGATTCCAGACGGCTGTAGATATAGATGCCGTAGTCGACGCCGATGCCGACGCCCAGCGCGATCACCGGCAGCGTCGCCACCTTGACGCCGATTCCCAGCAGCGCCATCAGTGCCTGGCACAGCAGCGACGTCAGCGCCAGTGGCAGCAGGATGCAGACCACCGCCTTCAGCGACCGGAACGTCAGCAGCACCATCAGGCCGACGATACCGTAGACGTAGGCCAGTATTTCGAGCTGGGCACGCTCGATGACCTCGTTGGTGGCGGCCTCGTAGGCGGCGTTGCCGTCGCCGAGACGGAACCAGATATCGGCATCGTCGTTGCCGGCGGCGAAATCGCGCACCACCGCCACCACCCGCTGCAGGGTTTCCTGGCGGTGGTCGGTCAGCTCCAGGTGCAGCCGCTGCTGGTTGCACGCGCTGTCTTCGACAGCCGCCGAAAACCCGGTGATGGCGATGGCCCGGCCCAGCACCCGCTCGTCCCGCGGCAGTGCCATCAGCTTGAGGTTGCCCTCGTTGCCAAGGTAACGGTTTAGCTTGGCCCGCGTGGCCGGCGACGTCACCGCCTTGACCCCTTCGGTGTTCTCGAGTTGCCAGCCGAGACGGTCGATCAGGTCGATCGCCTTATAGGTATTACACTGTCCGTCCGGCATGCCGGCGAAGACAGTCAGCAGGTCGGTACTGGTGCTGAAATGGTCGGTGATGTAGTTGTTGTCCCGGTTGTAGCGCGAGTCGGCGCGCAGTTCCGGCGCGCCCCTGTCCAGGTCGCCGATCTTGAGGTCCTGGCTGAACCAGACACCGGCGCCGGTCAGGACCAGCGCGACGACGACGGTCAGGCGCGCGAGCTTCGGCTCGGCGAAGTGGGCCAGCCGCTCCCAGAGCGCGGTCTTGTGCTGCAGCTTGTGCTGGGCGTGGTCGACGCAGCGCCGGGTGACGCCGACGTAGGACATCAGCACCGGCAGCAGCACCAGGTTGGTCAGGATCACCAGCGCCACGCCGACGCTGGCCACCAGCGCCAGGTCCTTGATGGCGCCGATATCGATCACGAACAGGGTCGCGAAGCCGATGCCGTCGCTGACCAGCGCCACCAGCCCCGCCTTGTGCAGGTGGTGGAAGGTCACGCGGGCGGCCCCAAGGCGATCCTCGCCCTTGGCGGTCTCGTGGGCGATGGCGTTGATCACCTGCACGCCGTGACTCACGGCGATGGCGAACACCAGGAAGGGGACCAGCACCGAGAAGACGCCGAGGCCGTACCCCATCAGGTTGAGCACGCCCAGCTGCCAGAGGACCGCCACCACTGAGCAGAGCAGCGGGATCAGCGTGGACTTGTAGCAGCGCGAGTAGTTGAACAGCAGCGCCGCCGTGATCAGGAAGGCGGCCAGGAAGAACAGCGCCACCTGGCCAAAGCCGTCCACCAGGTCGGCCACCTTCTTGACGTCGCCGATCACGTGGATGCTGATGTCGTCGTCCTGGTACTTCTGACGCACCTGCTCCAGCCGCGCGGAAAAGGCGTTGAAGTCCAGCGGCTGCCGGGTCGACGGGCTCACCGGCAGCACCCTGAAGTCGATCATGCTGGCCTTGAAGTCGTTGGAAACGTAGGTGCCCACGAGGCCGGCGCGGAAGACGTTGGTACGGATCCGGTCCATCGACTCGGGCGTGTCGGCGAAGCCGGCGTTGTCGATCACCGGACCGCTGGCATAGCCCTGCGGCGTGATGGTGAACCAGAGCATGCCGGGCGACCAGAGGGAGTTGAGGCTGCCGGTGTCCACGCCGTCCAGCAGCGAGAGTTCGTCGCTGATCTGCTGCAGCTTGAGAAGATGGTCGTAGTCGAAGATGGTGCCCGCTTTGCGCGCCACCGCCACGCGGATCACGCTGTCGCCACCGGCGCTTTGCGAGCCGAGGAAGGCCCTGGCATTGGTGACGAACTCGTGGCTGCCCGGGATCAGCCGATCCAGCCGGGTGTCGGGGCGTACGAAACTCGCCTGCCAGGCGAGGTACAGCGTGGCGATCAGGCTCAGCAGCAGGATCGGCAGGCGGTAGCGAAAAACAGCCCGGGTCAGGGCGGAAAATCTTAGCGTGTCGTTGCTTGTCGTCATTCTCTGCGTCCTCTCTTAGCGGTCCTGCAGATGGTTCAGGGCCTGGAGGCCACCGAGCCCGACCAGCACGAAGTCGCCCGACGCCTGCTGGAGCGCATTGCTCAGCGGCAGGCCGTTGTCCCGTTGGTATTTTTTCGCCGACTTCAGGTCCGCGGCGACATGCAGCAGTACGCCGTCGGCGCCGACCACCAGCGCCGAACCGTCGGCGAGCCAGGTGCCGCCCGAGAGTCCCGCCTCGGTACCGGTCCGAATCTCGCGCCAGCGCTCGCCGCCATCGTCGCTGCTGAACAGCTTGCCGCCGACCCCGGACAGCAGCAGCTGATCCTGGCCGTCTTCCCCGCGCCGGACCAGGATGCCGTGGAAGGACCCGACATGGCCGGTTTCGATCGCCTCGAAGCTGTCGCCCCCGTCTAGCGAGCGGAACAGCAGACCGGCTTCGGAGGTGATGTAGAGGGTATCGGCATCGGTGGCGGCCATGGCGAAGAAGTGCCATTCGTCCGGGTTGTCGGCGTGATCGCGCCAGTCCACCCAGGTCTTGCCGCCGTCGGCGGTGTGGTAGAGCTTGTCGAAGACGCCGACGGCGAAGCCTTCCTCGGCGTTTCTGAACAGCAGATCCAGCAACGGGCCCTGCATATCGGCATCGCGGGCGTCGAACTGCTTCTGCCAGCTCTCTCCGCCATCGATGCTGTGCAGAATCACCGCGTCCTCGCCGACCGCCCAGCCCTGTTTGTCGTCGACGAAGCAGACGGCATCGAGCTGGGCGCGAACAGGCACTGCGGCCTGGGTCCAGCTTTGGCCCCTGTCGTCGGAGTAGAGGATATGCCCGCGCGCGCCGACCGCCACCAGGCGCTCACCCGCCCGGGTGATATCCAGCAGCAGAGACTGCGGCGCCGACGCCATCGGCTGCGCCGCAATGTCCAGTGGGTCCAGGTAGTCGGCCGCGGCGATTCGGGGGCCGGTCACGGCGATCAGCCCCGTCAAAACCAGCGCGCACAGCGAACGGAACCAGGCACGGCTGCGCCCGGCGCTTGTGGTTCTTTTCATGGTGGAATCCTTGCGCCCCGTTCGCTCTAAGCGGTTGTCAAAACACAGCTCGAAACGGGGCGGGCCGAAGTGGGATGGGTAGTCAAGTCTGCAAGGCACGGCGCTGCATCACCGGGGTGAGCGCCCCGCCTTGCCATCGTCAGCGACCGCGACGGCGCATGGCTGCCGCGGAGTAATAGGACGCTTCGGGCGGCGTCTCGTCGAAGGTCTGCGCCCGGTCCTGACCGGTCACGCCGGTAATGGCGTAATAGCCGCCGACCTTGAGGTCATAACTGACATCGAAACCGCCGGCGGTGACCGGCACCTCCGGCGCGGTCACCGGGTAGTTGAAGCCCACGCGCCAGAGGTTGCCGTTGCCGTCGTACTTGTCCGTGGCGAGGATGGTCCAGCTGTCCTCGTCGATGAAGAAGACCCGCTTGGCGTAGAGGTGGCGCGCCTCCGGCTTCAGCTTCGCCTCGACCACCCAGACGCGGTGCAGCTCGTAGCGCGTCAGGTCGGAATTGACCGCCCCCGGCGTATAGACGTCCTCGATCGAATGCGCGATCGAATTCAAACCGTTGTTGTTGTACGGCACGTACATTTCGCGCTTGCCCACCAGCGTCCAGTCGTAGCGCTCGGGGGAGCCGGAAAACATGTCGTAGTCGTCGATCACGTTGAGCGGCCGGTCCGGCGTATCGAAAGCCAGGTTCGGGGCGCGGCGTACGCGGCGCTCGCCCGGATCGTAGGTCCAGGCCTTGCGGGGATTCGTCTTGGCATCGATATTTTCCAGTGCCAGCCAACCTTCCCCGGCATCGCGTGCCGGGCTGATCGTGGTGGCGGCATAGCGCATGATGTCGCCGGACTCGCGCTCCTTCGCGGCAATGCCGGGATCGTAATAGGTGTAATGCACCTTGGTCTCGAACAGCCATTCCTGCCGCTGGCCGTTGTCGTAGACGACGTTCGCGACCGCCGTGGGGGCATTGAAATAGGTGCCCTTGAAACGCAGGTTGTGGTTCCAGATCACCTCGTTGCCGTTCTTCGGCAACGGGAACGGCACCGCACCCCAGACGCCCTCGACGCCGTTGCCGTCATCAACCAATTTAGCCGTGGTGGCGTTCGCGGCAATGCTGTCGTAGACGTGCTGCGGCCAGGCCGCGGTGCGGTGCGTCGGGTAGACCGGCATCCTGAACTCGGGGTGCAGCTTCAGCAGGGCAATCGAGCCCGGGGTCAACTTGTCGGCATACTGGTCAACATTGCCCGCAGTAATGGTAAACAGCGGTTTCTCGCCGGCGAAGGGGTCCGGACGGTCGTCGCCACGCCTCCAGCCGGCCGGTACCTGCGTCAGACCGCCGGTCCATGCGGGGATGGTACCGTCGGCATTGCCCGCCCGCTCGGCGCCTACCGGCGTCAGTTCCGCACCTCCCAGCCGGGCGGCTTCTTCGGCTGAAATCGCGGCATATACGCTGTTCATGCTCAGGATGGTAACCGCGGCACAGATCAATGTTTTCTTGTACATCGTGATACTCCTCTCAGCGTTCAGGCTCAGAATTTGTAGTTGACGGACAGGTTGACCACGTCCTGTGACTCGTAGTTGGAATTGTCCTGATTCACCCAGGTGTAACCCGCACGGGCTTCCCAGGCATTGCCGATATTGGCGGTCAACGACAGGGTGCCGAGCAGTCTGTCTTCGGCGAAGTTGCCCCAGAAATGGGAGTTGCCCTGCAGGTCCTTCTGCAGGAAGAGCCCCAGCGTCAGGTCCGTGCCGGGATAAATCGCCTGCCAGGTACCGTTCCATTGAGCGGCGACGCCATAGGACAGGCGGTCCGGCGATAACGCCTCCGAATGGATGGAGTTGTGGGCCTGGAGGTTATCCAGGTCGCCGTCGATATAGTCGGCGCCGAACTGAACCGTCAGCAGCTGGGCGTCGATTCCCAGTGGCAGTGCGCCGCCGAGCCAGATGCCATGTACCGAGGCATTGACAGTGTCGTGTTTCTCGATATTGCGGCCCTTGGCGTCGAAGGTCGCGAGGTTCGTCCAAAGCGGCCGGTCCGGACGGTACGCCAGCTCGCCGTTGAGCGACCAGGTGCCGAGCGTGGTCGCGAAGCTGGCACCGTACATGTCCAGATCCTCGGGCCAGATTTGCCGTAGCCCGGTCGCGGAGTTGCTCGGAAAGGCCAGTTGCAGGAACGGGAAGGTTTCGTGGTAGTGGGAGTAGTAGAGTCCCAGTTCGGTGTCATCGGTGACGAAGGTGCGCCCGGCGATGCCCCACTGGCCGCCCTCGTCCGGCTCGACGTCATTGTCCCGAATCGGCACACCCAGCAGCGGGTCGGTCTCGGTACCGCCGCGGAACAGCACGTCGTCACCGTAGAAAGTACCGCGCGGGCCGAACTCGGCGCGCTCCCAGTCGGTCTGCAGGTAGGCCGAGAGCGACGAGCTGTCCCCGATGCCCAGCTGGGCATAGACGCTGTTGACGCCGATATAGCCCTCTTTGAGTTCAGAGCCAGGCGTTACCAGCTTGTTGATGTTCAGCGGCACCTGGACCGACACGCCGTCGAGGAAGTAGAGCCCCTCGCCCCAGTTGATCACCTGCTTGCCGAGCCGCAGGTCCAGCGGGTTGCCGCCAACCTCGAAGGAACCGTAGACATAGGCGTCGAGCAGTTCGAGGTCGCTGCCGGCGTAGTCCTCCGCGGCCTTGCTCCAGGGCGCAGGATTGCCGAGAAAGTCGACCGAGTCGCCATCCATGATTTCGCTGTCATACTGGTAGGTCGCTGTGCCGACGAAACCGTAATTACGCCAGCCCAGTCCCAGCTCGGCGGTGCCCTTGAAAACGCTGGAGATCAGATCGCCGGCGTCCGGTACCCGGGCGTCGGACAGATAGTTCGGTGTCGCGCCAGACCCGAGCAGATTGTTGGTCGGGTCCAGAGCCGCCGACTTGGCGTCGCTGGCGCGGATAGCCGCGGCGTAGCCCAGGGTGAAGTCCAGGCTGCCGGATAGCTCGCTGTCCTCGCCGAAATCCAGCTGCAGCGCCTCGGCCTGATTGACTTTTGCCAGTCCGAGCATGCCGGACAGCACCGCGACGGCCAGCGGCAACCGCTTGAGATGAATACTTTTTTGCATAACTGAGGCCTCGTTTATTTTTCTATCAATCCGCAATCCGGATCGGCGTTATTGCCTGTCAAGTTCTCTCCAGCCGGGCCTGCCTGCGTCTGTTGCCGGCAGGCAAGCCCGTACAACGCGGCCTCCTTAGAGCTCTTTCACCGATGCGCGCGCCAGACCGCGCTGCTCCAGGAAGCCCAGCATGTAGTGGTGCCCGAACGCCTGCGACGACGATGCGAAACCCGCCTTGTTCAGGTCGTTGTCCAGCAGCTTCGCCACCGCCGCCGCGTGCAGCGCACCGGTCGCGATGTACGGCGTGATGCCGTGTACCGTCGCCCGCACCGACGTCAGCTGACCCCGGCCGATCGCGAAGTCCACCGTGCGCTGCAGCGTGCTGCGCTCGCGCGGCGGCATCGCCGGCGTCGTCGAGTCCACCAGGTTCTGGATCACCGCGTCCTGCTGCTCCTTCGGCAGGTGCTTGTACTCCGTCTCCCACTTCTCGCCCAGGCCATGGACCATCTTCATCACCGGGTTGTCGTAGAAGCCGACGCAGGACATGCAGCTGCGCACCCGACCGTCGCGCTCGAAGAACACCGGCAGCGAGGTGCCGCCCCAGGGCAGACAGAACACCGACTCCAGCAGGTCCGGACAGACGACGTTGAAGCTCGAATTCGGCGCGTAGGACACCAGCTCCTTCTCCCACAGGTAGGCGCCCGGGTGACGCATGCCCTCGAAGATGGTGGCGGTCGATCCGACGGTCACGCCGGCGGCGCCGACGCGCGGCCCACGGGTCAGGGTCGCCGTCTCCAGGGAATCGACGCCCGGGGTTTCCAGCGCCAGTTCCGCCGCGATTTCGGCGTAGGTGTACATGTAGGCCAGCGACGGCGACAGCAGCAGCCCCGCCTGACGATAGAGTTCGCCGAATTCATCGCGCAGCGCCTTGATGTGCGCCTGCTCCCCCGCCGGGTCCAGGTAGTGGCAGCCCGCCTTCAGCGCCGCTTCCACCGCGGTCAGGCCGAAATTGACGAAGGGGCCGACGGTGTTGCAGACCACCTTCGCGCCTTTGAACACCTCGACCAGGGCCTCGACCTCGTGCGCGCACTCGACGATCTCGTAGGTGGCGGACTCCAGCCCCACCACCCGCTGCGCCATCATCTCCCGGGCGCGGCCGGCGTTGCGGGCGACCGCGGTAAACGGAATGTGCTGGTCGATCAGCCAGTCCATGATCAGCATGCCGGTGTAGCCACTGGCGCCGTAAACAACAACTGGATATTTAGCCATCGGGTGTTCCTCGCTTTTTATTGATGAATGGAGTGAGTGCCGTGATCAGTACTGCGACCAGCCTTCGGCGTAGAGTTGCTGCGCCAGCAGGCCGAGCCGCATGGTCAGGACGCGGTTCTCCCCGTCCTCGATCAGCGCCGCCTGGGTATCGCGCGCCAGCTTCTCGATCGGGTACTCCAGCGTGGTGCCGTTGCCGCCGAACAGGCGGAACGCCTCGTCGACCACCAACTTCGCCTCTTCGGTCACCGTGACCTTGGCGGAGGCGGTGGCGTAGGGGTGCGTCTGCGGCGACAACCGCGCGAAGCCGAGCGAGCGGCGGGCCACCGCGCGGGCGGTCTCGACGCGGCGCATCATCTCGCCGAGGCGCAGCCGCGTCATCTGGTGGTCGATCAGCAGCCGGCCGCCCTGGCGGCGTTCATGGCAGTACTGCAGCGCCAGCTCGAAGGCCGCCCGCGCGACACCGGTAAACACCTGGCCCATATGGGTGCCGGCATGGGACCAGGAGGAGCTCATGGCGCCGTAATAGCCCTCCTGCTCGGCGATGGCGAAACGCCGCGGAACCCGCACGTTGTCGAAGTAGATCTCGCCCTGCGGCAGCGCGCGCTGGCCGATCTTCTCCAGCGGCTTGCCCTTGGAGACACCCGCCAGTTCCAGCGGGACGATGACCGCGATGCCGTGGGGCAGGCCGTCGCGATCGTAGAAGCCGTCACCGTAATCAGCGCACATCAGGCCGAAGGCGACCTGCGCCACCGCGCCATTGGATACCCAGGCCGAGCTCTGGCCGTTGATGATGATCTCGTCGCCAACCACCTTGGCGGTGAGGTTGCCGGTATTGGCCGGCACGCCCGCGGGCCAGTCCCGCGCAACATCCAGCAACTGGTTGTCGCTGCCCCGATCCGGCTGGGTCGCCATCCAGCAGCCGATACGGCCCTGACACAGCTCCACCAGCTCCTGATTGCCGGCCGCGATCGCCATCTGCAGCGGAAAGCCGGCGCAGCCCAGCGAGACCCCGAGGCCGGAGTCGCCCCAGCCAAGCTCCTCGCCGATCAGCGACTCGATACGCACGGCCATCTCCGGGGGCAGTTCGGCCAGCAGTGAGGGGTCGAGACCGAGCTTCTGGAACTCCTCGAAGAGGCTATAAAACGGCGAGCCCGGCGCGACCACATCCTCCGCCCGCATCCGGTCAAGTTCGCACCCGAGCGGCCGCATAACCTCTTTGGCGAAACGATGTACCGAGGCCTGGATTGCTGCTTCCTCCTCGGACAACGGGGTCTCGAATCCGGACAGGCCAACCGCCGGCAAGGTAAGGGTAGGCTTCAGGGGAATCATGCGTAAGCACCTCTTTGCTTTTTTGTTGTTCACGGCGTCAGGCAACGCCGATCATTTAAACAGAACATATGTTATGTAAATAACCACAGACGAAAGTTATTTTCAATAACATCTGTTGTTTTATTTTATCTGCACTGCTAGCCTGCGAATCAACTGGTGGCGGGGTCCGACTGGTCGCGCATTTGCTTCAGGCATCTCTGAACCGGCAGGGACCGACACCGGAGCGCTCCGCTAAATCAGGAAAGGATCTGTGGACTGGCAGGTAAACGGGCCCGATCGACCTGGCGCTGGAGTTAGCGCCGCCGCCCGACATGAGGGTATGAGTCATGCCCTCGGCCGGATGAAGCCACCGACACGACAACGGAAACCATGCGTCTCGGAGCCCTCACCCTTGCGAGGCGCACTTCAGCCCATCAACCAAGAGGAATGAATTAACGATGGCGACTCTTATCGTGAGCTACCCCACTACCGAGGGCGGGACCTTCGACTGGGACTACTACCTCTCGAAACACCTGCAACTGGCGCTTTCCGCCTGGTCCGAATTCGGCCTCGAGTCGGCTGAAAACCTGTCACCGGCCCCCGGCCCCCAACCACTGCACAACATGGCGATACTTCGCTTCTCGAGCCAATCGAATATCGATGAGGCGCTCGCCTCCCCCAGGACAGCCGAGGTGATCGCGGATGTGGCGAACTTCACCAACATTGCACCCGTGATTTTCCGCGCAGACGACTAAAGGCGCCCGGCCGGTTCCTGAACGCCGCCGGGAATCCATCAACTCCCGGCGGCAACACCTCAGCGAGCCGGACTGGCCTGGCATGCGATACGACCCGCTGTTTTATTTGCCAATCATCTGTTATGTTATTTCGCTTTCAAGCTGATGACGTCACGATTAGTCCATGCAAGATGCACACTCCGAGCCCACCAGGGACACAAACGGCAAAACCAAATCGACGGCCCGCAGAGGACGCCCCGTAGGCGATCACAAGGCCAAGCAGGCGGTGCTGCTGAAAGCCGCTATCGCGGTCATTGCGAAGGAGGGCTACGCGGGAGCGTCGCTGCGCAAGGTCGCGAAGCAGGCGGGCTACACAACGGGCGCGGTGACCTACTATTTCGCCAACAAGGAAGCCATGATCACCGCCGTCGCCGAAAACCTGTTCGATGAATTCCATGCCCTGCTCGAGGCAGGACGCGAACATGCCGATCTCAAGGCCATCCTCGAGCAGTGGCTCGAATGGACGCGAACTGAAGATGACGCCTGGTTGGTTCTGTTTCAGTTGCTCGCCCACGCCCGTCACGAACCCGCGTTCGCGAACATCCTGCAGCAACGTTACGCCGGTTTCCGGCAGATATTCACCTCGATCCTGGAGAGCGGGCAAAGCCAGGGCAGAATCCGCCGGGACATTCCCGCCGACCTGCTCGCCGACCAGATCAGCGCGATCAGCGACGGCTGGATGATGATGTTCCCGCTCGAACCCGAACGGTTCGAGCCGCACCGCGTCCAGACCCTGCTCGACGCCGCCATCACCATGATCAGCCCGTACCCCGCTTCCGGCGACTGAGCCGCCCGCGGGAAACCGCGCTCGCTCGGGCCTCTCTACACGCCGGGGCTTTCCCCGGCTTTTTGTCCTCGCTGTCCTGCTAATCTGCGGCGAACCTTTTCAATGCCCTCCCAGCTACAAGCGCCCTGCCCGTGCGGTCGGGCGTCGTACATCTGATTCCGCTCCCGTCGGCGCTTCGGATTTTTCCCTTGCGCCCTGACAGCCATCATGTATATTTACATAACATTTGTAATTTTAAATAATAAGACGAACTTTACGGGAGCGAAGATGGCTTCAGAGAACGCTAAACTCTCGCAGCAGGCACGGCAGAGGCGTCTGCTGCTGCAGGCAATCGGAGGCGGCGCCGTGGCCGGCGGGTTCAGCCTGAACGGGCAGGCACGGCCTGCCGAGCCGCAACCGGATCAGGCAGACGTTCTGGATGTGGCGATTATCGGGGCAGGACTGGCGGGCCTGACCTCGGCCCGCGACCTGCAGCGCGCAGGCTGCGAGTCTTTCGTCGTACTCGAGGCGCGGGACCGTGTCGGTGGCCGTACCTATAACCACGACCTGGGTAACGGCGTCGTTTCCGAGGCCGGCGGTCAGTGGATCGGGCCGGGTCAGACAGCCATCTCGGACCTGGCGCGCGAGCTGGACATCGACACCTTCCCGACGTACTTCCAGGGCAAAAGTGTCTACCTGGCGGGGAACGCCCGGTTCGAAGAAGCCCTGCCCGGCAGCACCGATCCCGAGGACCCGGTCGCCGTCAAACTGAACGAGCTGGCGCGAGGGGTCCCCAGCCGGGCGCCCTGGGAGGCAGCGGATGCGGCCAGCCTCGACACGCTGTCGGTCGGCGAATGGCTGGCGGACCAGAGTATCGACAACGAGAGCAGGTTCACCTTCGACACCTCCATCGGGCTGACCACCGGCACCCCGCCCTCGAACCTGTCGCTGCTGCACTACCTCTCGATCGTCAACTCGGCCGACAGCAGCATGCGCAAGCTCGAGGGGTTCGAGGGCGGCGCCCAGGAAACCCGTTTCGTCGGCGGCTCTCAGGTTCTGAGTACCAGAATGGCGGAGCCCCTCGGCGACAGGCTCAAACTGTCCTGCCCGGTGCGTCGAATCGTCGGCTGGGATCGCGACATCGTCGAACTGCACACGGATCAGGGCGTCATTCGCGCCCGCCGGGTCATCGCCGCGCTGCACCCGGCCCTGTGCAACCAGATCCGCTTCGATCCGCCGCTGCCCGAAGGACGTGCGCAGCTGCAGCAGCTCTGGCCGTCCCACGCGCCGATGCGCAAGACCGTGCACGTCTACGAGCGGCCATTCTGGCGCGACCTGGGGCTGAACGGCCAGATCACCCAGGCCGACGGTCCATTGATCCTTTCCTACGACAACTCGCCCCCGGACGGCAGTGTCGGCGTCCTCGCCGCCTTCGTCAGGGCCGGCCAGCTGCCCCGGGACGCCCGACAGGCGCAAACCAGGCTGTCATCGATCTACGCGCAGGCCCTTGGCGACGACGCCCTGCACCCAAAACAGTTCCATGATCACGACTGGGGTAAGGTCGACCCCTGGACCCTGACCTGTGTCGGGTCCATACCGCCCGGCTTCCTGACCCGGTGGGGCCGTTACCTGAAACCGGCGGTCGGCCGGCTGATCTGGTCCGGCACCGAAACGGCCGAAATCTGGGCAAGCTCGATGGACGGCGCGGTTCGGGCCGGCCACCGGGCGGCACTCGAGGCGCTCCAGGCGCTGGTCAAAGATCGGAGGAACGCCTGATGAAACGCGCAGTCAAGATCGGTGCGGCAGTCGCAGGCACGACCCTGGTGGTGGCGGGTACGGTGCTGGGACCGGAAATCGTTTCGGGTTACCGCTTCATGGGCGCCCTTGACGCCTATTATGCCGATTACGAGACAAATGTCGGCGCCTGGCCCCAGCTCCAGGACTCCTGCTTCCAGTGCCACGGCGTCAACGGCCAGTCCGGCAACGCGCAGTATGCTTCCCTGGCCGGCCTGCCCGCGACCTATATCGAAAACCAACTGCAGGCCTTTGCCGAGGGGCGCCGGCACGATCCGCAGATGGGCCCGCTCGCCGCGTCCCTCGACGACGGGCGGATCGCACAACTGGCGGACTATTTCTCACGCCAGAGCCCGGCGCGAAACGAGGCTGCCGCCAAGGACAGCGCGCTCGAGCAGCGCGGCCAGGCGACCGTCGCCGCCAACGCCTGCACCTCCTGCCATGGCGACCACCTGATGGGAGGACCGATCGCCCCCCGCCTCGCGGGCCAGGGAGAGCTCTACCTCGTCGATCAGCTGAAGGCGTTCAAAAGCGGCCAACGCCAGGATGCAAACCGGGCCATGAATGGCATCGCCGGCACACTGTCCGACACCGATATCGCGGCGACGGCACGCTACCTGGCGGGCCTGACGCCGGTGACGAACGACACCCCGTAGCGGTTGCCGTCCCCGTCAATCGCCGCCGGCCTCAGGCCGGCGCGCGTTTATTCCCCCCCCCTACCTATGCCACCTCGGCTGTGGTAACAGCACCGCTGTAAAAAAAAGACATCGGCGCCGGGCGCAAAAGTTTCTTCGCGCTTTAACCAGAAAGGATGGGTGCAGCCGCCGTCCGCACGGTTGCCGTTTAGTAGCAAGCCCGGGTCGGCGTAACCCATCACAGGTGCGGCACCTGTTTTGCCAATGCCCCCTGTCCGCCGGGATACCGGCTCAGCCTGTTCGATACCGATCTTACCGATGGGTTACGCCGCGTAGCCAGGGATACAAACCGACAGCCGGTGCCATTGCGGCTCCACCCATCCTACGATTTCGTGCCCTGTTTCATGCCAATCTGCAAAGAATCAAAAAATGCCAGCCGGTTTTGGCCGGCTGGCAATTGCTTCGATCGCGAATGGTTGTTTTGACGCGCTAGGCGATGGCTTTCAGCAGCGCATCGACGCTTTCCTTGGCATCGCCGAACAGCATCCGCGTGTTCTCCTTGTAGAACAGCG
>NZ_BMLT01000008.1 GCF_014645375.1 Marinobacterium nitratireducens | reverse complement strand
CCGTAAGCCTGTGCCGTTGCACCGCTAAACCCACCCTCCGGTCCGTGCATTTGATATACGATTGCCGACTCGTAGCAACACTCCCAGTAACGGTCAGGTAATGTAACCGACGCGACGAGAGACCCTGTAAGCAAGATAGGGAAGGCCCAAAGTAAACAGTGTTATTACTAACAATACCAAAGCCACATTGTAGATTTTATGTAAGCGAGCCAGCGTTCTTTTCAATTTCGCAGATAAATTGAATGCATCCTGCCCTTGGTACCTGAACGCAAATAGCCTGCGCTCGCCCAATAGCTGATTAATCGGGCTACTGTAATACCAAAGTGCTGTAATCTTGCGATCTTCGATAGCCCGCTGCTCCATGATTCCCTGAAGCTTGCGGTAATGGGGTATGCCTCGATACACGATGCGCTTTTTCTCGGTTTCAGAATAACCCGATATGCCCGGAAAGGAACGACCGCGGGTAGATACGACCCTCTCCGGGTAGAACTCGTCCGTATAAAATCCTGCAACCTGTTTGGGATAGTAGTAATGCCCAGACATCCCGATGAATGAAAGAGCGAGCAACAACCCTAGGATCATCCAGTACGCATCGCCTAGATTGTTAAAAAGCCAACGCCCCCAATATACATAAATGACACCAAGTGCAACGAACATGGCAAGCGTCTCCAATCCCCGACTTAGCGCTGAGCATTGAACGAGCGTAGCCGCCGGCACCGCCACCAATGCAGGCCGGCGGCCACCCCTCAGCCTGCCGGGTGCCAGCTGGACGCCAGCACCGGCTGCAGTTGCTCCCGCACGTCCTGCGGTATCACTTCCCCAGCGCCATCGGGCGCATCGAACACCGCCATCGCCGCCACCAGCCGCTCGATATCATCGCCATAGGCCACCATGCCTGCCACCTCGATCTCGTCGAGCGGGGAGGCGCCGGGCTGCCAGTCTTCGACCAGCAGACTGCCATCGGCACCGGCGAAACTGACCAGCAACCCTTCCTGCTGTTGCACCAGCCATAGCTGCGCGTGCTCGAAACCGGAGAGAGCAAGCCGGTCCTGTCCCGAAACATCGTTGCCGCCGGTTTCGATACGGTCGTGCCCGTCGCCCCTGGCGTACTCATAGGTATCGTTGCCAGCCCCGCCGCGCAAACAGTCATCGCCCGCGCCGCCCCTCAGGATATCGTCGCCATTGCCTCCCTCGAGGGCGTCATCGCCGCTATCAC
Organism: Marinobacterium nitratireducens; assembly: GCF_014645375.1. Classification (GTDB taxonomy): domain Bacteria; phylum Pseudomonadota; class Gammaproteobacteria; order Pseudomonadales; family Balneatricaceae; genus Marinobacterium_A; species Marinobacterium_A nitratireducens. Next base: position 261,140 of record NZ_BMLT01000008.1, on the reverse strand, counting down.
CGGCCAGGAAATCATCGCCGTTGTCGCCTTCCAGCACGTCACCGTGGGCGCCGCCCGAAAGACTGTCCTCACCGTCCCCGCCGCGCAGCAGGTCCAGCCCGGAGCCGCCGAACAGCCGGTCGGCTTCGGCGCCGCCTTCGAGCAAATCATCCCCTAGCCCACCGTAGAGCTGATCCTGGCCCTGCTCGCCGAACAGCATATCGTTGCCGTTTTGTCCGAACAGCAGGTCGCTTCCCTGATCCCCGGAGACCAGATCGTTGCCGCTGCCGCCGTAGACGATATCGTCCCCGGCGCGGGCCGCTATGCTGTCGTCCGAGCCGAAGCCCTCGAGGTAGTCCGCCCCCTGGGTGGCCTGCAGCGTGAGCTGCATCACATCCTGCACCGACAGCAGCGAGCCGTCGGCAAAGCGGATTTCCTTCAACGCGCCGGAGCTGACGCCATCCCCACTGAAGTAGCCGTCCAGCTGCACGCTGTCGGCGTTGCGATCGATGCTGATCAGCAGGTCGTCCCCGACCCGCAGCAGACGCACCTTTTTCGGATTGATCGCGGCATCGAACTCCAGCACATCGACGCCGTAACTGTCCCGATTGACCACCCGATCATGCCCGTCGCCCTCGCCGAATCGGTATACGTCATCCCCGGCGCCCCCCTGCAGCCTGTCGTTGCCGGCACCGCCGACCAGGATGTCATTGCCGCTCTCACCATGGAGGCTGTCATCACCACTGCCACCAAATAACCAATCGTCGCCGCCGGCACCATGAATCTCGTCGGCGCCGGCGAGCCCCGTTATCGTCTCGTCAACTTCGAAACCGTGGATCAGGTCGTCGGTTTCGGTGCCGCCGAGGGCGCCGGCCAGTTCATCGAGAGCCATGGTTTCGACGCTGCCGTCCGCAAGCACGAAGCGCACCTGCTCGACACGATTGCCGGATGGCCGGTAGTCCTGATAGGCCATGGCGACGGTGATTCGATCCCCGGTCGGCAGGCCATCGGCATCGACCCGCGTCAGGACGACATGCTCCCCCTGCAACCCGGTGCGCTCGATACGCAGATCCTCGGGCCGGATACCGCCGTGGAACTCGATGCTATCGAACCCCGCGTTCTCGTATATCAGATCCTGGCCATCCCCGGGCGCGAAGCGGTAAACATCATCGCCGGCACCGCCGTAGAGGGTATCGTCGCCCTGCCGGGCTTCGAACACCTCGGCCTGCTCGGTGCCGTACAGCGTATCCGCCTGGTCCGTGACCGACTGCTCGACGCGCCCGAGGATCTCCGGCAGCGAAAGCCTGAAGCCATCGGAAAACGCGAACGACTCGATCGCGCCTTCGCGCACGCTGCCGTCGAAGTCGAAAACGTTGTCGATCTGAACGCGATCGCCGCTGGGCTCGCCGGCCTCGTCGAGAAGCGTTATGAACAGCGCCGTGGCATTGCGGGTTATGCGCAACGATGCCGCCGTGACGCCCTGGCCGAAGGAGAGCTGGTCGCTGCCGGCCGAATCGTAGATAAGGTCGGCTCCGTCGCCACGCTCGAAGAGATAGGTATCGTCGCCGGACTTGCCGAACAGCCTGTCATCGCCGCCGTTGCCGACGATAAGATCGTCGCCCGCCGAAGCGGACAGCGTGTCCGCAGCATCCCCGCCCTCGACCAGGTTCGATGCCAGCCAGGGCGCAAGGTCGACGTCGCCCCTGAGATACCCGGCGGCTTCCTCCATGCGATCGGAATAAAGACCCAGGTTGGCCAGCACACCATAGGTTCGCACCACGTCGGTCGCCTGCCCCTCGGCGAGCGCGGCTTTCAGATAGTCGGAAAAGGCTTCGAGGTCCGGCACGAAATCGCGACGCTCGACATCGTAGCGAATCCCGATCAGCTCGAAGGCTTCACTGTAGTGCGACTGCGCCATCAGCTGCCCGTAAACGAATGCCTTGAACTCTTCGTACTGCGCGATCAGTACCGGCGCCGCCCGCCCGTGGGGATTCGGGTCGCGCTCACCCCAGCACCAGGTGCCGAGATAATCACGCCCGACCAGCGCTTCGAGCGCTTCCAGCTGCCGCGCGTCCATCACATGGCCATAGACCCGGCTGGGATCGCGGCTGTAGGGATCGACGCCGGCGACGCCGGTCCACTGATAAATCAGATCATCGAGCATGGCCCGGCGCAGACGGTCATCCGGCTCATCGACGAAGCCCTGCACCATCGCCTGCAGCACCGGATCCCGCGCCATGGCCTGATCGAGGTTATGAACCCTGCCAAAACCGCGGGCATTCGGCAGCGCCCGGATTTCGTCGCTGAGCGCCAGCCGCTCGGCGGTAATAGTGAGAGTCGGGTCGATATCGAACCAGACATCGGCAATCTCGACCACCCCGCCGTCGGTGCCGCTTGCGCTACCCCGCTGCCTGACTTCATTGCCGCTTGCGTCGGTTTCACGGGTTTCCTGCCACTGAGTCGAAATCGAGGCAAGACCCGCTTCCCGCAGCGTCATCAGCTCGCCATCATCGACCCGCGCATCCGAGTCGAGATCCTGCCAGACCTGCAGCTCCTGAAAAGCGCTGTCCAGTGCATCGAGGGTGCCATCCAGATTCTCATCGAGCGCCGCCAGCGCCTCGAAACCGTTTTGCGCATAGGTTCCATCGGGCAGCAGCGTGTTGCTGCCCAGCAACTCGCGCCCGCTGTTTATCCGCCCGTCGCCATCGAGATCCATCACCAGCAGGCCATCGTCGGGGGCAACCCAGCCGGTTCGCTCCGCGAAACCGTTGGCGTCGTGGTCGAAGTATGTAAAGACGGCCTGGGAAAGCGTTTCGATGCCGTCGTTGTCGAGATCGATAACAAGCGGGGACGTGATTTCTTCAGCACCACCAAAGCCAGGCTTGCCATCGGACTGACCACCAGCCTGACACTGCGCCGGGTCTTCCTGTTCGGAGATTGCCTCCAGATCGGCCAGGCGGGCCTCAAGCTCACTTATCAGGCTTGCCGTAGCATTGCGAACCAGTACACCCAGTCGGTTTTTACGGTCGGTGTTGTTCTGGGATGCATCAGATATACTCTCGACCACAGTATCGACCGGGTAAGTCTCCAGGAGGCTTCTTGTGCTGCTGTCCCAGGCATCGACCTTCCCATGGGAGTCCGGGCACTGCACTTCAAAATGCTCTTCCGAAACCTCTGCAGCGGACTCACCCAGCAGCTCGGCGATCAGGTTCCGAAGATCCTCCTTGGCGATCTTTTCGAGCTCCAGTTCAACATCCTTTCTCACCTTTTCCAGAGTTGGCGCTGTGGCCGCCTCGGCATCGGCCTTATAGCCTTCCTGTTTCTCGTCCAGCGATTTTTTCAGTTCATCATTGGACTCCGACTTCTCGCGCTCACTCTCGCCCTGCTGTTGATAATCCTGCTTTTCCGACTCAATGCTGTTTTTCAAATCGTCGATATAGACACTATGATCATCCTTATCGATCAAAGCCAGCTCGTTGTCGATTGTTTGCAAGGCTTCCGCCTCGACCGCCTCGCCAATAGCCGTAAGCTCCTCTCCATAAAGCTCGACCAGCCTTAGACCTACATATTCCTTGATATTATCGAAATAAAATCCCATATCCCGTTCAAGATCGTCAACCACAACACTGCCCGAGTACTCGCCTGTCAGCCAGTCAAAATCGCCAATCATCTGCTCCTGAAATTCAACGTAGTCCTCGACGGTGTAGTTACCGACCTTATTGACAATATCATCATAGACTTCCTGCGAGCGCTCTTTTCGTCTACTGACATAGTCCGCCACATGCTCTTCAAATGACGATTTAAGAAACTCCGCCCGCCACTCTGCGGAAACCGCAGATACGATTTCATCGTAAGTCATATCGACCAAAGCAGCATCTGTTATAGCCTGCCGTTTAAATTCATTGACAGACTCGTGAGCATACGAATCTATTTGATAGTTAAAGAGGTCATATTTATCTTGAAACTCAAGTTGTACTTGTTTTCGAGCCTCATCCCAAGTCGGTAGTTGTGTCGCCACATATGATGATAATGCTGACATCAACTCTAGCACTCCTTCAAGTACAACTGAGTAAACAGCAACTTTCGGAAGCGCATCGACAGCAGCCGCCATTAGCGAGAAAATTGAAGCAGAAAGTTCTACATAGTCTTTAATAACAGGCTCACTAGCTTCGTTCCTGTACGCTTCCACCAATTGAACCGCCTCATTTAAAAAACCACTCATCGCGGTAAAAACGCCAGCTTTTGAAAGAAGCGAATAATCATTAGAAAGCCCACTAAAAGCAAAACTTTCAGCCAAGTCCCGCGCGACCACCAAAATAGCGACAGTTTTGTCTATAAAGTTTGCTTCTGGGTGGTTCATTGTAGAAAGCAATGAATTAACAGCTGAAACTTTCGATAAGTAAGTAGAAGCACTAGTGAAAGTCTGTATCGATTCTGAAACAGAGCCCAGATAAATATCCTTATTTAGCATATCCCTTCCTCTTCAGAACAAGATAGATAACAAACGCACAAAAAACGAAAATACTGCCTATAATTGGCAAAAAAACGGCAACAAAAACAACCTTTTTTGCCCTAGGGTACTGACTGTCATACCGCTCTTTGAAAGTTACAACCACGTCTCCTTTATAGTGCACTTCCATTATCATTCTCTGCTCATTGAGTAGCCCCCACCAAGGACCGCTCAAATAAGCCCAGCCTATTACGATTTTTCGATCATCAACATTTCTAGAATCAACAATCCGCTGAAAAAATCCAGCGCTATGGTACTGCCGATATAGAACACGTTTATCATCAGTAAATGAATATCCATAAAGTGCTCTATATTCATTTTTACCAGGATACTCTATAACCTTATCGATATAAAACTCATCCCATTTCAAATCACTTTTCGACTTAGGAAAAAACAAAACCCCACTTACCAAAATAGCAATAAACAGAAACACAAAAAACATAACTATAAAAAAAGTATCCTTATGGCGATAGAGATAACCACCAAACTTGATATAGCCTTTTATCAAGCTCACTAACGACATGAAACCACCTTTTTAGTCAAGTTCCCGACAAAAACGTGAGCTCCAGCTCTTCAATAAAAAGACCATTCACCCCAAAACTCTCTTTGCCATATTTAAATCTTTTGGAACCCAAAGAGCCCGTCTGTACATTTTTGCCAAAAATTTTCTCGGCCGCTCATCGCCTTCTATATTCAGTTTCTTGAAAATATAGTAAATTATCTCGTACACATCATCCCCGCTATTAGTTTCATTAGCGGTCTCAAACAATAGAACGCCAAGCTGAAAAAACCAGTCGTCGCCACCATCTGCAGCAGCCATATACTGATTAAGTAAAGCACAGGCCTCCAGCAACCCATTAAAATTGCAGCGTCCATAGTGCTCATACTTATAGGCAGCATAAATCAATCCAACAGACCCGAAATCATCAGCGCCACCATAAAAATAACTCTCAAGCCTGCCTTCACAATATAAAAAGCAGTACATAAACTTCCGGACAGCAGCATTTTTGCTATTTGAATCACTGTAATATTCAAAGGCACGATTGGTGCTGAAGCCTTGTGCTTCTACGTACTCGTTAATCATTCCCTTAAATAAAATAGAATTTTTACTTTCAGACGATAGAATATAATCGTAATCGCCCATTTTATACATAGCTCTAATATGGTAAGGGTTATCATCAAGATCATACTCATCACTACAAGAAGCCAAAAAAAACAGAACAAGAAGCAAAACCATAAAACCTTTTACAAGAAACAAACTTCTCATATGAATAAACATTCACACCCCCAAAAACATACAATCATCTTTCCTCAGCGCTATCGCTCTTATACCTAAGCAACGGCGCCATAATAAATTCGATCAAATATCGCTTACCCGTTTTAACCTCCGCGCTCACGCCCATCCCCGGCAGCAGATCGACCTCCCGGCCTTCGACATTCAGGGTCGACCGGCTCAGTTGTATCTGCGCTTTGTAGATCAGTCCCTTGCGCTCGTCGGCGGTGGCGTCGGCGGAGATCCTGACGATGGCGCCGTCGATAACGCCGTACTTGGTGAATGGAAAGGTGTGGACCTTGATTTCGGCCGGCTGCCCCTGAGCGACAAAGCCGATATCCTTGTTTTCCAGCCAGACCTCGGCGACGAGCTGCGGGTCCCTGGGCACGACTTTCATCAGCACCTCGGCCGGGCTTACCACACCGCCGGTGGTATGGACGGCCAGCTGCTGGACGACACCATCCACCGGTGCAATCAGACGCTGCTTGCGGTTCAGCTCCCGTGCCTTGATCAGCTCTTCCTGCAGAGTGCCCGCTTCCCGCTGCAGCTCGACGAGCTGTTCCCGCGCATCACGTCGCGTCTGCGCCTCCAGTGACGCACGCTGCTGCTCAAGTTCGGCGATCTGCGCGCGCAGCAGCAGGCCCTGTGACCGGGCGGCCTCAAGGTCATGCTGCTGTTCGATACGGGATTGCTCGAGTTCGAGGTAGGCCACCTCGGCGACCATCCGGCGTTCGCTCAGGGTGGCCAGCGCCTCGCTGCGCTGCGTGACCAGCGGCAAGGTACCGCTGAGCTTGGCGATGCTGGACGCATTCATCGCAAGCTCCGCCCGCTTGGCCTCGAGCAGGCGCTCGAGGCGTGCCCTCGCGGCCCGGTGGCTTTCGAGCATTTCCCGCAGCAGCGCTTCCTGCGCATGGATCAGCATCGCATCGACCCCGGCGGGCCAACTCACCGTCGACACCGCGCCGTCGTCCAGTGCTCGCAGAAACACCTCCAGCCGCCGGCTGTTAAGCTGGTTCTGCAGCAGCTCGCGCCCGAGTCTGCTGGCATCGGCGCCCGTCAGGGTGGTGTCGAGATCGACGAGCGGATCACCCTTGCGCACGCTCTGCCCTTCGTCCACCCAGATCCTGCCGACAACCCCGCGCTCGTAAGGTTGAATCAGCTTGACCTGCCCCGAGGGAATGATCTTGCCCTCCGCCGTCGCGACGATATCCACCTGGCCGATACAGGCCCAGATCAGTCCGACTGCAAACAGCGTCATCAGCAGCCAGCCCGTCAGCCGGCCCGCGGGATGGGGCGGTTTGTCGCGGATCTCGAGCGCCGCCGGCAGAAAATCCAGCAGCAGCGCCTGGCTCGATGCGCGGCCGGGCCGGCGCAGAACCCGCTGAACGCCCGACCACTTCATCGCGCAGCCTCCGCCGTCGCCCCAGGGTCTGCCCCGACCGGTGCCGCTTCGGCATCGCTCTGACAGCTATGTAACTGAGAGTAGAGTCCGCGCGCCGCGAGCAGCTGTTCGTGGGTGCCGCTTTCGACGATGCGCCCCCGGTCCATCACCAGAATGCGATCGCAGTGACGCACGCTGCTCAGGCGGTGGGCGATGATGAAAAGGGTGCGTCCCCTGGCGATGGTCGAGAGATTCTGCTGGACGATGCGCTCCGACTCGTAGTCGAGCGCGCTGGTCGCCTCGTCGAAGATCAGAATCCGCGGATTGCTGATCAGCGCCCGGGCAATAGCGATGCGCTGGCGCTGTCCGCCTGAGAGGTTGCAGCCATGCTCCCCGGCGGGCGAGTCGTAGCCCTCGGCCAGTTCGAGAATGAAGTCATGGGCGCCCGCCATGCGTGCCGCCCGGACGATGGCGTCCATCGGCAACCCCGGGTTGGCAAGTGCGATATTCTCGCGCACGCTGCGGCTGAACAGAAAACTCTCCTGCGGCACCACCCCGATACGACGGCGCAGCCAGGCGGTGTCGACCAGCGACAGGTCCACGCCGTCCACCAGCACACGGCCGGATTCGGGGACATAGAGCCGCTGCAGCAGCTTGGCCAGGGTGCTTTTCCCCGACCCCGAACGACCGACGATCCCGATCACCTCGCCCGGCTGCACCTCGAATGAAATATCGTTGAGCACGGCGGGACCGTCCGGGCGATAGCGAAAGCCGGCGTGCTCGAATCGCACCCGCCCCTCGAGCCGAGGCAGGGTACTGCGACCGGGGTTGTAGCCGGGTTCGGTCGGGGTATTGAGAATGTCGCCCAGGCGGCGTATCGAGATGCCGGCCTGCTGGAAATCCTGCCACAGCTGCACCAGCTTCAGTATGGGCCCCGAAACCCGTCCGGCGATCATGTTGAAGGCCACCAGCTGGCCGACACTCATGGCGCCGTCGATCACCAGATGGGCACCCCACCAGATGATCAGCAGCGTGGTCAGCTTGCTGGTAAAGCCGGCGACCTGGTTGGCAATATTGCTGAGGTTGCCGCTTCGGAACGACGCACTGACGTAGCGCGCCAGCTGGTCTTCCCAGCAACGCTGCATCTGCGGCTCCACGGCCATGGATTTCAGCGTTTCCATGCCGGTCACCGCCTCGACCAGGAACGCCTGACTCTCGGCGCCGGTGCGGAACTTCTCGTCCAGCCGGTGCCGCAGAATCGGCGTGATGACGATCGACAACGCCACGTATACCGGCAGGGTACCGAGTACGATCCAGGTCAGGGTCGGGCTGTAGAACCACATCACGGCGAAGAAGATGACCGTGAACGCCAGGTCGATAATGAGCGTCAGCGCGGTTCCGGTGATGAAATTGCGGATGGTGTCCAGCTCGCGCACCCGCGCCACGCTGTGACCAGCCTGACGTGCCTCGAAGTAGGCCAGCGGCAGCGACACGAGATGGTTGAAAAGCCTGGCTCCGAGTTCGACGTCCACCCGGTGCGTGGTATGGGCGAAAAGCCAGCTGCGCAGCCCGCCCAGTACCGCATCGAACAGCGCGATCACCAGAAAGCCGAACGCCAGCACATCCAGCGTCGTGAAGCCCCGGTGAACCAGCACCTTATCCATCACCACCTGAAAGAACAGCGGCGTCACCAGCGCGAACAGCTGCAGGAAGAAAGAAATCAGCAGCACCTCGCCGAACAGGCGGCGGTACTTGAGCATCGGCGGGATGAACCAGCGGATATCGAAGTCCTGCAGCGCCTCCCCCAGACCTCGGCGCCTGGCAAGCAGGATCAGACGGCCGCTCCAGCGCGCCGTCAGCTCGTCGGGGCTCAGAGTGGCGGGATGGCCGCCACCATCCATGACCAGATAACAGCGGGTGCCGTCGGCGCGCCGGTTCACACGGGCAAGCACGAAGAAGTCGCCGTTGCTGTCGATCGCGATCGCAGGAAGGCTGACAGACGCAAGATCGTCGGCGGATATGCGGGATTCGCGGGCGCGCAGACCAAGACGCTTCAGCGCCCGCAGCATATCCTGCGAACGCATGGGGTGTCCGGGTGCGGCAAACTGGTGCTGCAACTGTATTGGATCAGCGGGAAGCTGATACAGCCTCAATACCGTAACCAGTGCAGCCAGCCCTGAATCCCGTGGGCTTTGACTTCGATCCATGAAGTCACCTGCAGAGGTGTGAGTGTCACTGCAGCCTAGGCCATGGTCGGGATGACCGCAACTCAGCGAAAGGGACAACCCGCTTCTGTTTTCCTGCCACCGGAGGCGCCATAGCGGAAGTGCGGGAACTTCGGCTTGCACCGACCGTCAGGGAATTCCTCCCTTTTTGCCGGATCCTGCGCGCATAAAGCCTTTTCCCGCCACTGTAGTATCCTTTTGGTATGCGCAGCGCTTATGGCGTCCTTCCCGCGAACGCGGCCTCCGGAAACTTGACGCCGCACTGCACCGTCAGGGGCTCGGCAATAGAGACATTCGATGACCCGCACAGAATCATCTATTTCTGACCCGAAAAGTTCCCGACCCGCGGTGGTATTTCACACCGGGAATATCACCAAAACCTACCGGATGGGGGAGGTCCAGGTACGGGCGCTGCGTGGTATCGACCTCGAATTGTACGAAGGGGAATTCGTCGTGCTGCTGGGCCCGTCGGGTAGCGGCAAGTCGACTTTGCTCAATATCCTCGGCGGCCTCGATGTCCCCAGCAGCGGCACGGTAAGGTACCAAGACCAGGACCTCAGCAGTTTCAATGAATCGGTCCTGACCCGTTACCGGCGCGAACATGTGGGCTTCGTGTTCCAGTTTTACAACCTCATTCCGAGCCTGACGGCGCGCGAGAACGTGGCCCTGGTCACCGAGATTTCCAGAACCCCGCTGGCGCCCGAGGAAGCCCTGAAACTGGTCGACCTCGGCGACCGCATGGACCATTTTCCGGCGCAGCTGTCCGGCGGTGAACAGCAGCGCGTGGCGATCGCCCGCGCCATCGCCAAGCGTCCACGGGTTCTGCTGTGCGACGAACCCACCGGGGCGCTGGACATCAAAACCGGCATAGTGGTGCTCGAAGCACTGGCGAAGGTGAACCGGGAACTGGGTACCACCACCGTGGTGATCACCCACAATGTCGCTATCGCGGCAATAGCCGACCGCGTGATCCACCTCAGCGACGGCAAGATCGCCAGCGTCGAGGTCAATACGCGGAAAAAATCACCGTCGGAACTGGTCTGGTAATCGTCGTGAGAGCGCTGGATCGCAAACTTTGGCGCGACCTGTGGAAACTTCGTGGACAATCCATAGCGATTGCCGCGGTCATGGCCAGCGGCGTCGCCTGCTTTATCATGTTCATGAGCACACTGGATTCGCTGCTGCTGAGCCGCGATATCTATTACCGCGAGTACCGCTTCGCCGATGTTTTCGTTCCCATCAAGCGTGCGCCCGAGCCGGTCGCCCGGCGCCTCGCGACAATCGACGGCGTCGATAAAGTCGATACCCGCGTGGTGGCGCCACTGACCATCGATATCGAAGGCTTCCAGGAGCCGGTCATCGGTACCGTTACTTCCATACCGGACCACGGCGAGCCTCTGCTAAACCGCCTGTACCTGCGCAGCGGTCGCCTGATCGAATCCGGGCACAATGATGAAATCATCATCAGCGAATCCTTTGCCCGGGCGCACAGTCTGAAGCCCGGCGATACGTTGCATGTCACCATCAAGGGCAAGCGCGAGCAACTGCGCATCGTCGGCACCGGCGGCTCACCCGAGTTCGTCCACCAGGTGCGCCCTGGCGGCATGTTTCCCGACTACGAACGCTACGGCATCATGTGGATGGGACGCACGCCCCTGTCGCGTGCCTATGATATGGACGGCGCATTCAACCACATCGTGTTGACCCTGACGCGCGACGCCAACCTGCAGAACCTGATGGACCGGGTCGACGGGATTCTCAAACCTTATGGCGGCATCGGCGCCGTCGCCCGCGAATACCAGACTTCACACCGTTTTCTGGCGCAGGAACTCGCACAGCTGGAAAACCTGTCGGGCGTTTTCCCGATAATCTTTCTGGGCGTGGCGGCATTTCTGCTCAACGTTGTCGTCACCCGGCTGGTCGGCACCCAGCGGGAACAGATCGCGGCTCTGAAAGCCTTTGGCTATTCCAACCTCAGCGTTGCGCTGCACTACCTGCAGATGATCATGGTTATCGTGCTGGCCGGCATCGCCGCCGGTGTGGCCGCCGGCACCTGGCTCGGCCACATGCTGAGCGAAATCTACGTGGAATATTTCCGCCTGCCGTTTTTGCATTTCACACTCGACCCGCTGCGTATCCTCCAGGCCTCAGGGATCACCGTCGTCGCCGGCCTGGCGGGCACGCTGGCCGCGGTACGTTCGGCGGTACGTCTGAAGCCGGCCGAAGCCATGCGTCCGGAAGCACCCGCCGTCTATCGCACCTCGCTGATCGAAAAGATGGGGTTGAAACGGATGCTGTCGGTGCCGAGCCGCATGATTCTGCGCAATCTGGGCCACAAGCCGGTCAAGTCACTGCTGTCGGTGCTGGGAATCGCACTGGCCGTCGCCATCCTGATGACCGGCCGCTTTCAGGGCGATACCATCAATTACATGATGTACGTGCACTACGTGCTGTCGCAGCGCGATGATCTTGCTGTCGGATTCAACGAGGCGACGTCACGTCACGCCCTCAACGAGCTTCGCAACCTGCCCGGAGTCGAATACGGCGAACCTTTTCGCATGGTGCCCGCGCGACTGAGCTTCGAACACCGCAGCTATCGCACCCAGATCGTGGCGTTCGAACCCCGTTCGACCATCAAGCGCCTGGTCGACAGCGAACTCAGACTCGTCGAACTGCCTCCCGGAGGCATCGTCCTGAATGATTACCTGGCGCAAGACATCCTGGGTGTGGAAACCGGCGACCTGCTCACCGTCGAAGCCCTGGAAGGACGCATGCCCAAAGTGCAGGTGCCCGTGGTGGGCCTGATCCGTCAGGATCTCGGCGTGGGCGCCTACATGGCCCTGGACGCCCTCAACCACCTGATGCAGGAAGGCCGCGCCATTTCCGGCGCCCTTCTCTATATCGATGAACGGTACGCCAGCGAGATTTACCAGCATCTCAAGGACAGGCCTGAGGTCGGAGGCTCCGTGATCCGCACCCAGGAAATCAGGAACTTTCACAAGACCATGGACGAAACCCTGTTGTTCTGGACGACTGTCGCAACGATATTCTCCGTCGTGATCGCGGTTGGGGTCGTCTATAACAGCGCGCGTATCATGCTCACCGAACGCAGTCGCGAGCTGGCCAGCCTGCGCGTGCTGGGCTACACACGCGGCGAAATTTCCTACATCCTCCTTGGCGAACTGGCATTGCTGACCCTGGCCGCCCTTCCCCTCGGCTTCGGATTCGGGCGGGCCCTGTGCGGCTACATCGCGCTGTCCGCCGAAAGCGACCTGTATCGCGTCCCCCTGATACTCGAACCGTCCACCTACGCCTTTGCCGCACTGGTGGTGCTGGTCGCCACCCTGGTGTCGAGCCTGCTGGTGCGGCGAAGACTGGATAAGCTCGATCTGATAGAAGTGCTGAAAACGAAGGAATGACGATGAACGCGCAATGGCAAAGACGCATCACCTGGTTCGCTGTTCTGCTGCTTATCGTGGCGGCACTCGTTTACGGCTTCAGACCGCAGCCTCGGCTGATCGAAACCGCCACTGCAATACGCGCGCCCCTGCAGGTCGCCATCGAGGAAGAAGGCAAGACCCGCGTCATCGACCGCTACCTCATCACCGCGCCGGTCGCCGGCACCACCTGCCGCGTCGACCTGAATGTGGGCGACAGCGTCGACAAGGACCAGATACTGCTAACCATCAACCCGCTGCAGTCACAGGCGCTCGATCCGCGCAGTCGCGCCGTGGCCGAGGCCAGAGTGGACGCCGCCGAGGCCGCCCTGCGCGCCGCCGACCAGAATGTCGACTCCGCGCGCGCCGACGCCGAACTTGCCGACATAGAACTGCAACGACTGCAACCGCTTGCCGAACGGGGCCATATCTCCGTGGGCAGGCTTGACCAGGCAGCCGCTCTGAAGCGCAGCACAGCGGCAGCACTGCGCTCCGCCGAATTTGCGGTGGATGTCGCCGGGCATGAGCTCGAAGCCGCGCGCACGGCGCTGCGTTACACTGGCAATCCATCGTCGAATGCGGAGGACAGCGTTCAGGTACTCGCCCCCGTCAACGGCAGCATTCTGAAACTCCAGCACGAATGCGAAGGCGTGGTATCGCGGGGCGATCCGCTGCTGGAAATCGGCGACACCCGATCGCTGGAAATCGAAACCGATGTCCTGTCGGCCAGCGCCGTCAAAATCCAGCCCGGCATGCCGGTACTGTACGAGCGCTGGGGCGGTGAGAACGCCCTGACAGGTCAGGTACGGCGGGTGGAACCGGTCGGCTTCACCAAGATCTCCGCGCTTGGCGTGGAGGAACAACGTGTGCTGATCATATCGGACATCACGTCGCCCCCCGAAGACTGGCAGACCCTGGGCGACGGCTACCGCGTCGAATCGCGCTTTATACTCTGGGAAGATCAGGATGTACTGCAAATCCCGGCCAGCGCACTGTTTCGGTCCAACGGCCAGTGGAGCCTCTTTGTCATGCAGGACAACAGGGCCCGACGGCGCGCAGTAGAGGTCGGCCAGAGCAATGGGCTACGGGCCCAGATACTGGACGGCCTGGCAGAAGGTGAAACCGTCATTACGCATCCGGACGACACGATTGAGGATGGCGTGAGGGTGAAGCGGAGAAACTAGCGATTTCGCCGGGCTCGTGCCTATCGCTACTGCGCCACAGCGGGTTTTCCTGCCGGCTCGCTCATATCACCTTTATCCACAGCCCCTCATTCACAGCTACCGGCCGGGGCGGCTTCGGCACAGACGGCCACGTCCGGCATGCGGCGCCCGATTGCCCCCTGCATCGAGGGTTCGGCGTAGAGCGACGAGAGCTTGTCCGCGATGGCGTCGCCGACGAAGATCTGCGGCTGCGAGGCCTCCAGGTTTTCACTTGCTTCGCGGGCACCGACCCAGGCGTTTGCCAGCTCGAAGGCCTGGATGAAGCGGGGCTCCTCGGGCAACGCGCTCTTGAAATAGGCGGTGCCGAAGTAGGTGAAATCGCTGTCGACGCCACAGCCGAAGGAGGTCCTGTCCGCCGCGGCCGCGGTTATCACCAGGGTGCCCGGATCACGCAGTTCTTCGATAAAGCCGCCGGAGTAACAGCTCGATACCAGCACGACGCGCCAACGGATGCCGGCGCCGTCCAGGGCGGCACGCAGTTGCTGCGGTCTCAGGTCATGTAGCTTGAGCGGCCCCATTTCCAGCGAGAAACGGTGATCCCGGCTGCCATGGGACGTCAGGAACAGGAACAGCACATCTTCGGCGGTATCCATGCGCGCGGCCACAGCACCCAGCGCAGTTTCCAGGTTCGGCACGCTGGCCAGCGGATAGCGTTCGACGGTGGCGGGATTGTTGGCAAGGATCAGCGACCGCCCCTCGGTGCCATAGGCACGATCGAACAGGTCGCGGACGTACTCGACCTCGTTGAGGAACACATTCTCATGGCCGTAACCGCCCAGCGCCAGCAGGTAAAGATCCGCGACACCGGGGCGCTGCGGCGCCAGCCCCTCGGCCGCCCTGCTCAACAGCGCCGGCTGGGCGTAGTAAATGGTCTCGACATCCAGTGACGCCGCAGGCTTCCCGGGCGCAGTGACCTCCGAGTACCAGAGCTCGCTGCGCGGAAATATCCACAGGCTGGCGAACAGCGACAGAGCATATCCGGCCCCCAGGAACAGTGAACGCAGCGCCGGAGCCGACAGCTGCTGTTTCAGCAGTTGCACCACCACCAGCCAGTGCCAGCACAGCAGCAGCCAGAAGAGTCCCCAGGCCCATACTGGCGGCAGCCCATACCAGCTTTCAGCCTGCCATAACAGAGCCGATACCAGCGTAATCGTCACCGATGCCGACAGGTAACCCGTGATCAGGCGCCCGACTCCGCCCGGACCGCCGCCGGCCAGCCGGCCGACCAGCAGCAGTACCAGCAGACTGAACAGCATTGTTGCGCCGAGATAGTTGAGGCCATAGCTGTCGAACTGCCGCGGCGCTTCGGTACTCAGCCAGCCGACACCGGTCTCGCTCAGCCCCAGGAGCAGGATCAGCGCGATCACCTGCCCCGCGGAGACACGAAAGGCGGACCGGGATACCTGCAGACCGGTGGCGACACACAGGCCCGAGCGCAGGTTGACGAGAAGGCCGGTCAACGGGTTCGGGTGAGGTAACAGAGTGCTGGAATTGCGGAAAGTCATTGGCTCCGGGGCTTTGTTGCGGCTGTACCACCAGTGTACCGCGAATTCGGTCCGGCTGGCTCGGCCTGACCTTATTGCGGCATGTGCCGCTGCGCCCCCATTGGCCCCGGCGACGGGGCCTTGCTAAGGTCGAAAGGGAGGTGGGCCAACATGACGATCCGGGAATATCGACGACTGCCGCACCGGTGCCCGCCGCCTGCGATAACCGGCACCCTGTAGCGGCGCTCCGCCGCGAATAACCCCGCACGGCACATAGCCTGTTCGCCGCGGGGCGCGGCTTCCTACGGCAACCGGCGGCACTCGTAGAGCGGCGCCCCGACGCGAATAACCGCGCACGGCACAGAGCCTGTTCGCCGCGGGGCGCGGCTTCCTACGGCAACCGCCGGCACTCGTAGGGGCAGCGCCTCTCCGCGAATAACCGCGCACGGCACAGAGCCTGTTCGCCGCGGGGCGCGGCTACGGCAACCGCCGGCACTCGTAGGAGCGGCGCCCCGCCGCGAATAACCGCGCGGCACAAAGCCTGTTCGCCGCGGGGCGCGGCTACGGCAACCGCCGGCACTCGTAGGAGCGGCGCCCCGCCGCGAATAACCGCGCGGCACAAAGCCTGTTCGCCGCGGGGCGCGGCTTCCTACGGCAACCGCCGGCACTCGTAGGAGCGGCGCCCCGCCGCGAATAACCCTGCACGGCACAGAAACTTTTCACCGCGGGGCGCGGCTTGTACGGCAACCGCCGGCACTCGTAGGAGCGGCGCCCCGCCGCGAATAACCGCGCACGGCACAGAGCTTGTTCGCCGCGGGGCGCGGCTACGGCAACCGCCGGCACTCGTAGGAGCGGCGCCTCGCCGCGAATAAGCGCGCACGGCACAGAAACTTTTCACCGCGCGGGTGCGCTCTTCGCTTCATAGGTTCCTTAGGTGCCTACATCAGCTGCGGCAGATCCCGATAGAGCTCGAGCGCCTCCGGATTGGCCAGCGCCTCCCGGTTTTTCACAGGCTTGCCCTCTACCACGTTGCGTACCGCCAGCTCGACGATCTTGCCGGTACGCGTACGCGGGATATCGGCCACCTGGATGATTTTCGCCGGCACGTGACGCGGCGTGGTATTGCGTCGGATGGTCTGGCGGATTTCCTGCTCCAGCGCTTCATCGAGGGTTGTTCCCTCCCGCAGGCGCACGAACAGCACCACCCGCACGTCGTCGTCCCAGCTCTGGCCGATGGTCACGGCTTCCTCCACCGCCTCCACCTTTTCGACCTGGCGGTAGATCTCGGCGGTGCCGATACGCACTCCGCCCGGATTGAGCACCGCATCGGAGCGGCCGTGAATCACCACTCCGCCGCCCGGCATCAGCTCGGCATAGTCGCCATGCGCCCAGACATTGTCGAAGGTCGAGAAATAGGCCTCGCGGAACTTGCGATCGCCCGGATCGTTCCAGAAGCCGATCGGCATCGCCGGAAACGGCCGGGTGCAGACCAGCTCGCCCCTGCCGGCGCCGACCGGTTGACCGTCGTCACCCCAGATTTCCACCGCCATGCCAAGTCCCCGGCACTGCAACTCGCCGGCATGCACCGGCAGGATCGGGTTGCCCAGGGCGAAACAGGACAGGATATCGGTCCCGCCGGAAATCGACGACAGGCAGAGGTCGGCTTTCACCTCCCGATAGACGTACTCGAAGCTTTCGTGGGTCAGCGCCGAGCCGGTCGACAGTATGGTGCGCAGGGTATCGAGACGGTGGCTGAGGCGCGGCCGGATGCCGGCCTTTTCCTGCGCCGCGATGTACTTGGCGCTGGTGCCGAATACGGTGACGCCCTCCTCGTCGACGATATCCCACAGCACCGAGGCGTGCGGCGCGAACGGCGAGCCGTCGAACAGCACCAGGGAACTGCCGGTCGCCAGGGCGCTGACCATCCAGTTCCACATCATCCAGCCGCAGGTGGTGTAGTAGAACAGCATGTCCTCGCGCTTGAGATCGGTGTGCAGCTGGTGCTCCTTGAGGTGCTGCAGCAAAGCCCCGCCGACGCTGTGGACGATGCACTTGGGCGCGCCGGTGGTACCGGACGAATACAGGATGAACAGCGGGCTGTCGAATGCCAGCTGCGCGAACTCGATATCGGTCGCGCTGCTGTCGGCAAAGTCGTCCAGCAGCACGGCGCCGGGCAGCTGGGAGAGATCGGGCTCCGGTTGCAGGTAGGGCATCACCACCAGCCGTTCGATATCCGGCAGCTGCGGCAGCACAGCGGCGAGCTTCTCCAGCGAATCGAAGCTCTTGCCGTTGTACAGATAGCCGTCGGTGGTGAACAGCACCTTCGGCTTCGTCTGACCGAAGCGGTCCAGGATGCCCTGGCTGCCGAAATCCGGCGAACAGGAGGTCCAGACGCCGCCGATACTGGCCGTCGCCAGCATCGCCACGACAGTGTCGATGACGTTCGGTACGAATCCCGCCACCACATCGCCCTCGCCGACACCGGCGCGGCGCAGCCCTGCCGCCAGTTGCGCAACCCGGCGGTACAAACCGGCGAAGCTCAGACTGTCGCGCCGACCGGCTTCGTTGCGAAAGACCAGCGCGGGCCAGTCGTCGCGATTGCGCAGCAGGTTCTCGGCGTAGTTCAGGCGCGCGCCGGGAAACCAGCGCGCGCCCGGCATCCGGTCGCCGTCGACCAGAACCTCGTCGCCACGGGCACTTGCACGCACTCCGCCAAAATCCCACATCAGCGACCAGAACGCCTCGGGCTGCTCCACCGACCAGCGGTAGAAGTCATCATAATCCACGAAAGGCCTGCCGGCCCGCTCACCGGCGAGCTGCATGAAGCGTTGAAGATTGCTGCGCTCGACTCGCTCAGCGCCCGGTTGCCAGAGTTTTGCGTTCATATCCCAACACCTCCCGTTGAATTACCCCGTACCCTACCGGGCTCAGGTGACAGCTTGAGTGTGCGTCAGATCTATTATTTTATTAAGTTTATTTAATAATAGTATTATTTTATTTTTTAAATTAAATGAGAAACCAATGTCGCTCGCACCTGAGGGCGAAATATATAAACTTTTGATTTAAAAGAGGAATAAAAACTGACCGGTTGTGCCGTCCCGCCAGTTCAGGTATCACTGTCAGCATGAGTCAATACTGCGGAGACATGCGGTGGCGGAATCTAACATGCTGACCTGGGCGCCACTGCTGGCGCTGTCCTATCTGCTCGGCTGCATTCCCACCGCCGTAGTCGTCTGCCGCGCCCTCGGCATCGCCGATCCGCGCCGGCACGGCTCCGGAAACCCTGGCGCCACCAACGTCCTGCGCCTCGGCGGCCCTTTGGCCGCGCTGCTCACGCTGTTCGGCGACCTTGCCAAGGGCGCATCCGCGGTCTTTCTTGCCTACTGGGCCGAACTGACACAGTTCATGGCGGGGCTCTGCGGCGTCGCCGCCGTGATCGGCCACCTGTTCCCGGCCTTCGGACAACGCCACGGCGGCAAGGGCATGGCCACCACCTTCGGCGTGCTGCTGGCTCTGAGTCCGTCGCTCGGTATAGTGGCACTGGCGAGCTGGGTTCTGATCGCACTGCTCAGCAAAACCGCGTCGCTGGCCTCCATCACCACCGCCCTGGTCACGCCGCTGGCGACCTGGCTGCTGCTGCCGGGCCTGCTGGGGGCCGTGTTGCTGATATCGGCACTGCTTATCCTGCGCCACCACGACAATATCCAGCGCCTGCTGGCGGGTGAAGAACGACGGCTTTGACGGGGGATTCGCCGCGGGACGCGGCGCCTACGGGCGTCCGGCCGGGCACCCAGGTCTTGCGTAGGAGCCCGCTCTGCGGGCGATTTGTCAGGAGCGCGGCACATCCTCATCGTCTAAGCCTGACCCGGTTCGCCCGGGGACCGGGCTCGTGCAGGTGTTATAGGTGCCCGAGCGGCTCTGTGATTATCTGTGGTAGCGGCGAACCCAAATTTACCGGCACTTGCCCGCCGCGAACAACACCGCACCCGCCGCACCTTACAAAGGCGGCAGCGTGTCCATCGGCCAGCGCGGGCGCACGCGGATGGCAAGATCGCTGTGCTGCCCGGCCAGCAGGCGCTGACAGCCGGCGTAGGCGATCATGGCGCCGTTGTCGGTGCAGAACTGCGGACGGGCGTAGAACAATTTCGCCCGCTCCTTGCGCACCATCTCGTCGAGCCTTTCCCGCAGCCGCCTGTTGGCACTGACGCCACCGGCGATGATCAGCTGACGCAGCCCGGTCTGCTGCAGTGCACGCCGGCATTTGATCGCCAGGGTATCGACAACCGCCGACTCGAAGGCGGCGGCAATATCCGCCCTGCTCCGATCATCGAGCCTGCCATCGGCATCGCGCAGGCTGTTGGCGGTATTGAGGGTAAAGGTCTTGAGCCCCGAGAAACTGAAGTCCAGCCCGGGGCGGTCGGTCATCGGCCGCGGAAAGCGAAACCGCGACACATCGCCCTGCTGCGCCAGACGCGCCACCTCGGGACCGCCCGGATAGTCCAGGCCCAGCATCTTGGCCGCCTTGTCGAAGGCTTCGCCGGCAGCATCGTCGAGGGATTCGCCGAGCAGTTCGTATTCGCCGATGCCGTCAACCCGCACCAGCTGGGTGTGGCCACCGGATACCAGCAGCGCGACAAAGGGAAACGCCGGCGGATTGTCTTCCAGCATCGGCGCCAGCAGGTGGCCTTCCATGTGATGCACGCCGATCGCCGGAATGCCGAGGCCGAAGGCCATCGACCGCGCCGTGGAGGCGCCGACCATCAGCGCCCCGATCAGGCCGGGGCCGGAGGTGTAGGCGATGGCATCGAGACCGGACTTCTCGAGGCCGGCCTGCTCGAGCACCTCGCGCACCAGCGGCAGCAGCTTGCGTACGTGGTCGCGCGATGCCAGTTCCGGCACCACCCCGCCGTACTCGGCGTGCATGTCTATCTGGCTGTAGAGTGCATCGCCGAGCAGCCCCTGCTCGCTGTCGTAGATCGCCACGCCGGTTTCGTCGCAGGACGTTTCGATTCCCAGTACTCGCATCTGTCGTGTTCTTCGCCCATTGCCTAAATGAAGGGTGTCGCCGACACCCGCCAAACGGGCGCATTATCGCCCAAACCGGCGACTATTGCACTTCAAGCCCGCCGGCGCTAAAATTTTGCCCCTCGCTCAGAGCTGGGTAACTGCATATCCGCTGTTGCCGTCGGTGAAATTTGCCCGACAGCGACAACTGCCTGGGTGAGAAACCCGATCCGATTAATCAACAAGCAAGGTCTTAGATAGATGCCTAGCGTTAAAGTTAAAGAAAACGAGCCGTTTGACGTTGCTCTGCGTCGCTTCAAGCGTTCCTGCGAAAAAGCCGGTGTCCTGGCTGAAGTCCGTCGTCGTGAGTTCTACGAGAAGCCGACTTCGGTTCGCAAGCGCAAAGCTGCCGCTGCCGTCAAGCGTCACATGAAGAAGGTTTCGCGCGAGCAGGCTCGCCGCGTACGCCTGTACTGATCGATCGGGATTGAACGCGCGTCCCTGAAGACGAGCGCCATGTTGAACGACCCAGCCGCGAGGCAGTAACGATGTCCGAACTCAAGCTACGAATCAACGCCGAGATGAAATCCGCCATGCGCGCCAAAGACAAGGCACGCCTGGGTACCATCCGCATGATTCAGGCTGAGATCAAGCGCATCGAGGTCGACGAGCGCATCGAACTGAACGACACGCGTGTAATGGCGGTGCTGGACAAAATGCAGAAACAGCGCCGCGATTCAATCTCGCAGTTTGACGAAGCGGGTCGCCAGGATCTGGCCGACCAGGAGCGACAGGAGCTGGAGGTGATTAAAACTTTCCTGCCGCAAGCGCTTACCGAAGAAGAACTGGCCGGTCTCGTGGACCAGGCCGTCAGCGAATCCTCTGCCCAGTCGATGCAGGACATGGGCAAGGTAATGGGCATTCTCAAACCCCAGATTCTGGGACGCGCCGACATGGGTGTCGTCTCGAAACTCGTCAAAGCCAAGCTGGCCGGTTAGACTCCGCGCTGACTCTCCTTCAGCAGGTCCACCATGGCTGGACGCATTCCGCAGTACTTCATTGACGATCTTCTGGCCCGCGTCAACATCCTCGACGTGGTCGACGGACGGGTCGACAAGCTCAAGCGCGCCGGCAAGAACTACTCCGGCCTGTGCCCCTTCCACAAGGAAAAATCTCCGTCGTTCAGCGTCAGC
This sequence comes from Marinobacterium nitratireducens, assembly GCF_014645375.1. Taxonomy (GTDB): domain Bacteria; phylum Pseudomonadota; class Gammaproteobacteria; order Pseudomonadales; family Balneatricaceae; genus Marinobacterium_A; species Marinobacterium_A nitratireducens. The sequence continues at coordinate 239,431 of NZ_BMLT01000008.1, read as the reverse complement.
CCCGACAAGCAGTTCTACTACTGTTTTGGCTGCGGCGCCGGCGGCAACGCCATCGGCTTCCTGATGGAATACGATCGCCTCGACTTCCCCGCCGCGGTCGAGGAACTGGCCCGACTGGTCGGTCTCGAGGTCCCGCGCGAGAACAGCAGTCCGCAGCAGGCGCAGCGCGACAAGCACCTTAAGGACCTCTACGGCATTCTTGACGAAGCCGCGCGCTTTTATGAAGAACAGCTGCTCAGACACCCGCAGCGCCAGCTCGCCATCGACTACCTCAAGGGCCGCGGCCTCACCGGGCAGGTGGCCAAGGCGTTCGGTATCGGCTTCGCGCCGCCGGGCTGGGAAAACCTGATGCAGGCACTCGGCACCGACAGCCGGCGCCTCGAAGGCCTCGAACAGGCCGGCATGCTGATTCACAACGAGGAACGGCACAGCCACTACGACCGCTTCCGCGAGCGCATCATGTTCCCGATCCGCGACATGCGCGGACGGGTGATCGCCTTCGGCGGCCGCGTGCTGGGCGACGAGAAACCCAAGTATCTCAACTCGCCGGAAACCGAGACCTTCCACAAGAGCCGCGAACTCTACGGCCTTTACGAAGCCCGCCAGGCCAACGCCCAGCTGCAGCGTCTGATCATCGTCGAAGGCTACATGGACGTCGTCGGCCTGGCCCAGTACGGCATCCGCTACGCTGTCGCGACCCTCGGCACCGCCACCACCGCCCAGCATCTCGAGCGGCTGTTCAAGCTGGTGCCCGAGGTGGTGTTCTGCTTCGACGGCGATGCCGCCGGCCGCAAGGCCGCAAGCCGCGCGCTGGAAACCACCCTGCCGGTGATCCGCGACGGCCAGGAAGCCCGCTTCCTGTTTCTGCCGGAAGGCGAGGACCCGGACAGCCTGGTACGGCGCGAGGGCAGCGATGCCTTCAGCGCCCGCCTTGACGAAGCGCTGCCGCTGTCGGAATTCTTTTTCCGCTCGCTGACCGAGCAGGCGGACCTCGAAAGCATGGACGGCCGCGCCCGCTTCAGCACCGAAGCGCTGCCGCTGATCCGCGACATGCAGCCGGGCCTGCTGCAGCAGATGATGCTGGAGCGCATCTGCGAAATCACCGGCCTGTCGCTCGAGCAGATCAACAGCGTCATCAACCTGCACCAGGCCACGGCTCCGGCTTCGCCAACCGCAACGACAACCGCGCCGACTCCACCGCCCCCGCCCGAGCGCGATGCCATGCCCGGCACCTGGTCGCCGGCGCCGATCACGGATGCCGGCGCACCGACGCCACGGCAGCAGCGCCGCGGATCTCGCAGCAACCTGAACCTCTGCGACAAGGCCATCTCCTGCCTGCTGCATTTCCCGCAGCTGGCCGACAGACTGCCGGCCGCGAGCGACCTGAAGGGATTGAAGGAGCCGAACAGCGACGTGCTGATCGCGCTGATCGATTACCTGCAGCAGACCCCCGGCGCCTCGCTCGGCACCCTGGTGGTCGACTGGCAGGACGAGCCGCAGCACGCGGCCTGGCTGATGCTGCTGAACGAGATCGCCCACAACAGCCCGCTGCACCAGGACCCCGAACAGGAACTGAAGGACAATATCAACCGGCTGATCCAGGTCCATCGCCCGGAAGGCGAACTCGACGCGCTGCTGAGGAAAAACCGCCAGTCACCGCTGACCCGCGACGAGAAGCAGCGCCTGAACGAACTGCTGGCCAGACGCCAGCACTGAGCCGGTCGGATTCGATATCGCAGGGCATTGAGCGCAGCAACCGCCAGGGATGATGGGAAGCCTGGCATTGCAGGCGCAAACGCCAGCGAAACGTGCCGTTACAAACAACTCTCAATGCGCCAATCTGGTCTACTTTTATACAGGAACAGCCGCGAAAAATAACTGTCAACTGGATTTGACCGGCACTGAAATGTATAATACCGCGCTCTCTTTCAGGCTACCCATCTTTCATCGTCTCGTAGGGCCTCTATGACAGATACCTCTCAGCAGCAATCTCGTCTCAAGGAACTGATCGCCCGTGGTAAGGAACAGGGCTATCTGACCTATTCCGAGGTTAACGATCATCTGCCCGAAGATATCGCGGATCCGGATCAGGTCGAAGACATCATCCGCATGATCAACGATATGGGCATCTCGGTGACCGAGGAAGCGCCCGACGCGGAAACGCTCCTGATGACCGAAGGCGACTCTGCGGAAGAAGCCGACGAAGACGCCGTTGCCGCGCTCGCTGCTGTCGAGTCCGACGCCGGTCGCACCACCGACCCGGTGCGCATGTACATGCGCGAGATGGGTACCGTCGAACTGCTGACCCGTGAAGGCGAAATCGATATCGCCAAACGTATCGAGGAAGGCATACGCGAGGTCATGTCCGCCCTGTCCTGCTTCCCGGGCTCCGTCGAGATCATTCTCGGTGCCTACGAAAGCGCCATGCAGGAAGAAGGCCGCCTCAGCGATATCTTCAGCGGTTACATCGATCCGGACGACAGCAACTTCGTCATGACGACTCCCGACGAGGAGATCGAAATCGACGAAGAGGATGACGACGAGGACGAGGAAGACGACGAAGAAGACGGCGACGACAACAGCAGCGACGAGAAGGATCGTGGCCCCGATCCCGAAGAAGCTCGCCAGCGTTTCGCCAACCTGCTCGACTGCCTGGAAGCCGTACACGCTGCCGTCAGCACCCACGGTCGCAACAGCCCCGCAACCCAGGAAGCACTGGTCGCGCTGGGCAACGCTTTTTCGCCGATCAAGCTTTCGCCGCGCTACTACGAGACCCTGGTTGCACGCGTACGCGACTACATCGACCGTATTCGCGAGCAGGAACGCGCCATCATGCGCATCTGCACCCAGCGCGCCCAGATGCCGCGCCGCGACTTCATCAAGTCGTTCCCGGGCAATGAAACCAACACCGCCTGGTTCGAAGACGTCATCGCCCGCGGCGACGCCTACGCCGGCGCCATGCAGCGCAACCTGCCCGAGCTCAAGCGCGCGCAGAAGAAGCTGCTGCAGATCGAGGAAGAGGCTCTGATCGAGCTTACCGAGATCAAGGAAATCAACCGCCGCATGTCCATCGGCGAAGCGCGCGCCCGTCGCGCCAAGAAAGAGATGGTCGAGGCCAACCTGCGTCTCGTGATCTCGATCGCCAAGAAGTACACCAACCGCGGCCTGCAGTTCCTCGACCTGATTCAGGAAGGCAATATCGGCCTGATGAAGGCGGTCGACAAGTTCGAGTACCGTCGCGGCTACAAGTTCTCGACCTACGCCACCTGGTGGATCCGCCAGGCGATCACGCGCTCGATCGCCGACCAGGCGCGCACCATCCGTATCCCGGTGCACATGATCGAGACGATCAACAAGCTCAACCGCATCTCCCGCCAGATGCTGCAGGAGATGGGCCGCGAAGCGACCCCGGAAGAGCTGGCCGAACGCATGGACATGCCGGAAGACAAGATCCGCAAGGTGCTGAAAATCGCCAAGGAACCGATCTCGATGGAAACCCCGATCGGCGACGACGAAGATTCGAGTCTGGGCGACTTCATCGAAGACACCACCCTGCACTCACCGGTCGACTCCGCCACCGGCGAAGGCCTGCGCGAAGCCACCCGGGAAGTCCTGGCCGGTCTTACCGGACGCGAAGCCAAGGTACTGCGCATGCGCTTCGGCATCGACATGAACACCGACCATACCCTCGAGGAAGTCGGCAAGCAGTTCGACGTCACCCGCGAGCGTATCCGTCAGATCGAAGCCAAGGCACTGCGCAAACTGCGCCACCCGAGCCGCTCCGACCACCTGCGCAGCTTCCTCGACGAAGGCGGCTAAGCTGCAGAGCCGAGATACCGTTGTATAAACCCTGCTCCTGCACATCCATGTGCTCGCAGGACAAGTACATCCCTGTACAAAACGCAGCCAACCGGCTGCGTTTTTGTTACGGTGGCGGAGCGATCCGGAAAACCTGCAGGAACTCGCTCCGCGAGCGAATCACCAAGCACCATGGTATCGCCCGGATCGCCGAGAAACTCGGCTCCGACAATTGTGACGGGTCACCGCCAGGGATGGCGCGTGACGGGTGACGGGTGACGGGTGACGGGTGACGGGTGACGGGTGACGGGTGAAACGGTAGGAGCCCACTCCGTGGGCGAACACCCCGATACTCAACACTTTCACCCGCCCCATGAATATTCGCACAGCGGCGCTGGCGGCCTCCGGCATCATGCCCATCCCGGTATCCGGACCTCGCACCGCGTACCGAGACTCGTTTTCCATCCCAGCGCAGCCTGCCCCCACACAGATTCCCTAACCTAAACCCAACAAATTCAAAGATCTATTGGCGCAGCCCAACACAATCGCTATAATTTGCCCTCCTTTCGGGCCTATAGCTCAGTTGGTTAGAGCAGTGGACTCATAATCCATTGGTCGCAGGTTCGAGTCCTGCTGGGCCCACCAATCTTTTCAAACACTTAGGCGATGCCTGAGTGTCCGCGATCATCCGATTCTTCCCTATTGTCCGCCTTCCTTTACTACGTCAATCGTGTCCGCATTTTTCACAAGCGGGTCAGGGTGGCCGCATCCTGCAGGTGCTCCGGCGCCAGGTGGGCATCGCGCATCGTCAGGCACCCACGCCAAAATCGAGCTGTCGCCTAAGGTAATCCGGGACCAGTATCCCGAAGCGCTGCAGAACTTCCGCCTGGACTCTTCCCGGCACCATGTACACCCGCTCTGGACCATCCTCGAGCACAACGCCGAGTTCTATCCCCCGTCCCCCCGGTCTCATGGAGAAACGCCTGTACAAGCGTCCCGGCATCGGCAACGAAAGAACGTCGGCTTTGCGCTCGGCGCGCCTACTATCGATCTACGCCCGCAACAACATTAGGAACCTATGAATAAGCCCCAATGAGTCTCTGGCTTTCAGCGCGAGCCGGAATCGAGGCGCAGCTTTGAAGGCATGCTGGTGGCCTGTCGAGAAGCTGTAACAATGAGACTGGTTCGCGCTGAAAGCCCCGCAGGGCGGGCCGACTTTATGGGCTACTGCAACCAACGGAAGGTCACCAAAGACGAACTGTTCGAGATCATCGAACAGGGGCTAAAGGAACGACGACTGGCCAGTAAGGTAGCGGCCTGACGACCAACGCATAGACTCATGCGAACCCAATAGCATTGACTTGTTCAAACATAAAGCTACTATGGGATATACGTTTTGTATATCCCAGCACAGGAGGGCATATGGAAACAACTGTATTCAAGAGCAACCGAAGTCAGGCCGTACGCCTGCCCAAAGCGGTAGCGCTGCCCGAAAACGTGAAGCGCGTGGAAATCATTGCGGTCGGACATACCCGCATCATTACGCCAGCCGGGGAGTCCTGGGATAGCTGGTTCGACGGCCCAAGTGTCACTGCCGACTTCATGTCTGAGCGAGAACAGCCTTCTGATCAGGAGCGGGAAGCGTTTTAATGCTCAAGTACATGCTCGATACCAATATCTGCATCTTCACCATCAAGAATAAACCTGAGCAGGTACGCCAGGCGTTCAACCGTCACCATGGCCAACTGTGCATCAGCTCCGTCACCCTGATGGAACTGATCTATGGCGCCGAGAAAAGTGCGGCCCCGGAGAAGAACCTTGAAGTGATCGAAGGATTCACCGGGCGCCTGGATGTGCTGAGTTACGACAACCTAGCTGCCGAGCATACCGGCCAGCTACGAGCTGAACTGGCGAAAAATGGGACGCCGATCGGCCCCTACGACCAGATGATTGCCGGTCATGCCCGCAGCCGTGGCCTCATTGTCGTTACCAACAACCTGCGGGAGTTTGAGCGCGTTCCGGGTCTGCGTATCGAGGACTGGGTATCCCCCTGACAGCGAAGGGCCCCCATTGAAGCAGCGTTATCCACCTCAATTCATTTTCAGTGTCCGCAAACTGTCCGCTAAAATGAGGTACAAAGCGCGACAAAGAGTTCGCGACGTTCCGCTTTTCCCCTCCCTATGTCTAGGGAACCTGCACCTTTTGCCGAAACAGCGCTACAATCGGGGTTTGCCGAAACTTCGGATTCGGAAATTTCGCAGCGAGGACCTCAGCGTGCAGATGCCGACCATGGACGGCTGTGCTGAGCGCCCCTTTGCCGGTACTTGGACACGGAACAGGGACAGACAGTGACTAAGCAGACCACCCTTCTCTTGCCATCGACACGTCGTCTGCGCCAGCTTGGCGCGACTCTCGGCCTCTGTCTTGTGCTGGCCGCCCCTGTGACGTTCGGCGCAAGCCTGCTGGCCGGCTTCGATGCGTATGAAAAAGGCGAGTTCAGCGTCGCCCTGCAGCAGTTCCGCGCCCTGGCCGAGGAGGGCGAAGAAGAAGCGCAGTACAACCTGGCGCTGATGTACGAGCAGGGCCTGGGCACCCCCGCCGACCCGCTGGAAGCGGCGCGCTGGTTTAGCGCCGCGGCCCAGCAGGGAAGCGCCAGCGCCCAGTATCGCCTGGCAATGCTGTACGACAGGGGTGAGGGTGTCTCCGAGGATGCCCGGGAAGCCTCCAAGTGGCTCGAGCGGGCAGCGGCGCAGGGCCACCGGACCGCCCAGTTCACCCTTGGCGCGCATTACTACAGCGGTCGTGGCGTTGCCCGGGATTTCGGCCGCGCCCTGCACTGGTATCGTCAGGCCGCCGAGCAGGGTCATGCCAGCGCCCAGTTCAGCCTTGGCGTGCTGTACGAGGGCGGCAAGGGAACAGCGCAGGACTTCGCCGAGGCCCGCCGCTGGTACCGGATGGCGGCGGAACAGGGTCACCCCGGCGCGCAGAACAACCTCGGCGCCATGCACCTGCTGGGCAAAGGCGGCGAACCGGACGCTGTGCAGGCCTATATGTGGTTCAGCATCGCCTCGGTGCGCGGCCAGGGTGAAACCGGCCTGCAGCTGGCGACCGAGCAAATGACCCTCGATCAGATCGAACAGGCCAAGGTCATGGCCCAGCGCTGGTTGAAGGGCCGCGCCTACTAAGGCAGGATACTGCCAAATTTCGACCCGCCGCGGGCCCACCCGCAAAAGCAATCTATGCTTAAGCCTGACTCCGTTTTATCCGATGGAGCCAGGACCGGCATTGATTCGGTTCGCGGACCTCCACACGCCACCAGCCTCACCAGGACCCAGCTGTGATCGTTACCCTGTTGCCTCTTTTTTCGCTGCTGCTGAGCTGCTTCATCATGATGATGGGCTTTGGCCTCGTCGGCCTGTTGCTGCCCGTTCGCATGGGAATCGAAAGCATGAACACCGACACCATCGGTATGGTGCTGTCGATGTACGCCGTCGGCATGCTGCTCGGCGGACTCTACGCCCGCCTGCTGATCATCCGTGCCGGACACATCCATCTTTTCGCCGCCGTCGCGGCGCTTGCCGCCATCAGCGTGCTGGCGTGCAGTCTGTACACCAACGCCTGGCTTTGGGGACTGATGCGTATGCTGATGGGGTTCTGCATGGCCTGCGCTCTGGCCGCCATCGACAGCTGGCTCAGCGAGACGGCGACCCAGGAGACCCGCGGCCGCATTCTCGCCGCCAACCAGATCGTCATCATGGGCGCCTTTTTCGTCGGCCAGTTTCTGATCAACCTGTCGAGCCCGGCCAACCAGACGCTGTTCATCATTGCCGGCATGCTGCTGGCGCTGGCGCTGATCCCCATTGTCATGAGCCGCAAGTCGGGGCCGTCGGTAGCCGAGGTCCGCTCGATGTCGATGATCTCGATCTTCCGGATTTCACCGCTGGGCGTGGTGAGCTGCTTTTTCTGCGGCATTCTCTACAGCGGCATGCTGAACATGCTGCCGATCTTTGCCGGCAGCTACGGCATCGAAGGTTTCGATCTCTCGCTGTTCATGGGGGCCGCGGTCTTCGGCGCCTTTGTACTGCAGTTCCCGGTCGGGTACCTGTCCGACCGTTTCGACCGGCGGACGGTGCTGTTCGGGCTGCTGATCGTGACCATTGCCGCCAGCATCGCCGCCCCGCTGCTGACCCACCTCGACTCCCGGGTGCCGATCATGGCCTCGGTGGCGCTGATTACCGGCGTTTTCGCCTGCATGTACCCCATGAGCATCTCGGAAACCTTCGACAAGGTGCTGCAGAGCGACATGGTCGCGGCCATGGGCGGGCTGATCGCCACCTATGCGCTGGGCAGCATCATCGGGCCCTACGCCTCATCGCTGTCGATGCGCATGCTGGGTAACGACGCCCTGTTCGGCTTTCTGGCGGTACTCGAGACCCTGCTGCTGCTGTTCGTGATCTACCGCATGCGCGTGCGCGATGCCCTGCCGGTCGAGGACCAGGAGAAGTACGTCATTCACGGCGCGGCCGGCGCCAGCTCGCTGGAGATCGACCCGCGTTTCGAGTACGAGGAACCCGAAGCGCCGCTCAGCCCCGAAGCGGAGTCGGTGGTTCAGGTGGCCCAGGACAACCCGGGAACCGCGGTCAAGATGGCCATTGCGCTGGCCGAGAACTCGCCCGAGAAAGCCGCGCAGCTGGCCGCAGCTCTTACCAGCGTCGAACAGGTGGAGATCCCCCGCCTGTATGCCGCCATAACCGACGCAGCGCCCGACCTGAGCCTGTATATCGCCGAAGCGCTCGCAGCCGCATCGCCGGAGAAGATCGACGAGCTGGTCACCTGGCTGGTGCACGAACGCCCGGAGAAGCTGGCGGAAATCGTGGTCGCCATCGCCGAGGCGGTTCCGGAGCACAGCCTGGATATCATCGGCACGGCCGCAGAAACCGTGGCGGAAGAGTCGCCGGAAATGCTGTTCGACATGGCCGAGACCTACGCCAACCACCTGCACGAGCACTTCGACGAGATGCGCCCGGTCGACCGCGCCGCCGCCCAGGCGGAGCATCAGGCCGCCGACCTCTACAACCGACTCGCCGGGATCATCCCGGAGCGCGCGGCGGATCTGGCCTACACCCTGGCCGAGGCGATGCCGGAAGCGGCGACCGAGGTCGCCGAAGCCTATGTGCACACCCTTATCGAGGAACCCGAAGCGGAACCGGAAGCGGTGGCGTCCCACGTCGACTCAGAGATGATCGGCACCGTCCACGACAAGCCGCTCGCCCGGGAAGCAGCGACACCCGAGGACGAGGCCCGTGTCGCCGGTGCGCTGACGGAGTTCATCAACCATGTCAGCGAAACCATGCCCGAACAGGCGGTCGAGATCGCCGCCGTGCTGGTCGATTCCTGCCCGGAACTCGCCTCGGACCTGATCGAGCGACTGCAGGCCGCCAAGCAACTCGACGACAACCTGGCCTCCAGCGTCGACGAGAAGCCGGCACCGGATATTTTTGCCGATTATCCGTATGAAGACGGGAACAAGACAGGTGACGGGTGACGGGTGACGGGTGACGGGTGACGGGTGACGGGTGACGGGTGACGGGAATATCGTAGGGTGCTGGTGAACGGAGTGAACCGCACCGGTACCACTCGGTGCGCCCTACCTTGGTGTGCGGTCACTTCCGTAGGGCACCTTGAGCGCAGCGAAACGTGCCGCATACTCAGTAATGATATCGGCACTGCACGATGACCAAGCTGTCATCCATCACCCGATACACGAGCCGATGTTCACGGTCGATGCGCCGCGACCAGTAGCCCGACCAGTTGTGACGCAGAGGCTCCGGGTCCCCTAGCCCCTCGAACGGCTGGCGCTGTATATCCCTGATCAGGGCATTGATTCTCTTGAGAACCTTCTTATCGGTGGCCTGCCAGTACAGATAGTCTTCCCAGGCCTTCCCTGCCCACGAAAGAATCATTCATCGATCAACTCATGACTGGCGGCTCGACCGGCCTCGACCTCCGCAATAGCCTCGTTCAGCCGTTCCGCATTTCTGGGACTGGCCATCAGATAAGCCGTTTCTTCATACGACTTGAAATCCTCAAGCGACATGACGACCGCTGCCTTGCCGTTCTGCCGGGTGATCAGCATCGGAGCATGGTCGTCATTAACCTTGTCCAGAGTCTTGGCCAGATTGTTTCGAAAAGCCGAGTAACTGATTGCGTCCACAGGATCGCCCTCTCAATTTGCCTGTACAGGAAATTGTACTTGTACGTATTTTTGTACGCAATCGACAAATCGGTAAGACGGGTGACGGGTGACGGGTGACGGGTGACGGGAAAATCGTAGGGTGCTGGTGAACGGAGTGAACCGCACCGGTACCACCCGGTGCGCCCTACCTTGGTGTGCGGTCACTTTCGTAGGGCACCTTGAGCGGAGCGAAACGTGCCGCAACCAACGGCGCAGCTCGCACGCTCGGTGCGCCCTGCCGACACCCTACTCCCGCCCTCTCACTCGCAAAAACCGTGCGAACCGCGGCAACCCGTTCACCGTCTGACCGTTGAAGCGATAGGTCACGCGCGCGCCCAGCGGCGGTGGCGATGCCCGTTCGGCGTCGCTCAGGCCGCTGCCGAGGCGAAAGCGCCGCCCGCGCTCGTCCTCCACCAGCAAGGCCCCGACCAGTCCGCTGTATTTGCCCTCCCCCGGCGAGTAACCGATCACCACGGCCTCGGCGTCCTGGTGCCGTTTGTACTTGAGCAGGTCCGGACTGCGGCCGACGCGATAGAGCGCACCGTCGCGATGCAGCATCAGCCCCTCGCCGCCGCCCGCCACCACCCCATCGAGCAGGCGGTCGAGTTCGGCACGATCCGCCACGCGGCGGTGCTCGACCGCCTGCAGCCAGGGCACAGCAGTATCCCGAAGCAGCGCTTCGAGCTGCGCCCGACGCATGCCGAAAGCCGCCGGCCGCGCCGGCAGGTCGAAAACCATAAAGCGCAGGTCGCGCCAGTCGGCATCCTGGCGATCGTAGCGGCGTATCAGCGCCGATACTTCGGCGAAGCGTCCGTTACCGAGCCAGAGCTCGCCATCCAGCGGCTCCCCGGGCCAGCCGCGGACGAACCACTGCGGCGCGTTGACCGCGTAGCCACCGCGCGTCACCAGGCGCTGCCCGTCCCAGCGCGCACGCACACCGTCGAGCTTTTCGCTCACCCAGTAATCGCCAACATCGATATTGCCGCGATAGTCCTCGGCGAGCATCACCGGTGCCGGCGCGGCCACCGACTGAACGAACGGCACCATTGGCGCGGTTGCGCCAAGTAAAAGACAAAGCGAATTTCGGGAACAGGTCATGGACACTTCCTCCCTGAAGTGGATTGCACGCCGAATCCTTGGCGTTCAGAGGAAGGATAGTCAGGGAGGTGGGGCGCTGCCAGGTAAAGCATTCGCGGCGGAGAAGTGCCCGTAAGTTCGGTTGCGCCGCTCCTGCTAACGGGTGACGGGTGACGGGTGACGGGTGACGGGTGACGGGTGACGGGTGACGGGAAAACTGTAGCCGCGCCCCGCGACGAAGCTTTTCGCTATAGCAGGTAAATTGAAAGCACCGACTCAGTCAGTTCGTCCCCAGCTCACCAGGTCGACGTCAATACGCTGCCTGAAAGCGTCCGAAATACGGGCATCATCCAACAGATCGACGGAAAACGGCAGGTCGGATTCAGAAAGCCGCTCACTGGCCTCAGCCAGTTCCGCAAATCCAATTGGAGTGGTGGAACGCAGCAGCACATCGAGGTCGGACGCATGGCAGGCATCCCCTCGCGCCCGAGAGCCAAATACGTACACCTCGATCCCCGGTCCTAAAGCGCCGGACAACAGGCGTAAAACCAGTTCGCGGGCACTCGATGCACCGTCATTCGTCATTACGGCGCTCCAGCGAATCGAGCAATGCCTGGGCACTCGGCAGGAAGTCTACAGCGACAAGATAGACCTCTTCGGCTTTCTTCTCGTCGTAAAGATGAGAGGTTTCGTTACGCGCCCGGTGGTAGGTAATCCAGCGTTGCGAATCGCCGATAAAGCCATATTCGGCCCCCATACGAAACAACTCGCGCCGAGACAACAGAGCCACGCTCGCTTCGCCCTGATCCTCGATCAGCTTTCGCCGCAGCATTTTCCAGCAAAGCTCATAGGTGTTCTCGAAACGCTGGATCACCGCGTCGCGGATAAATTCATTCTTCGGCTGTTGAAGCGCAAGCTCCAGGGAGGCGACCGCTTTTTGCAAGGGTATCAGTATCAATGACATTCAATACAGGCCCTGTATATTTCGATCACGATGAAGAGTTCCCAGAACACGACCTACACCTACTCTAATGAACCCGCGCCGGCCGGTGCAGCGGATCCCGGATCTCATGCTGTGGCTGATAACCGCTGACGAGCTCCAGCAGCAGCGCGCGCAGGGTATCGCAGTCGTAAGACTCGCAGCAGGCCTCGATGCGCTGCAACAAAGGCCTCAGCTGTGCAAAGCCAAGACACTCCTCGTTGGCCTTCATGATCATCGGGTGCGGTGTGCCGGTGACATTGTCGCCGATCAGCAGCTCCTCGTAGAGCTTCTCGCCATCGCGCAGCCCCGTGAACTCGATACCGATATCGCCATCCGGGTTCCCTCGTCGCGCACCGAAAAGCCGGCCAGCCGGATCATCTGCTCGGCCATCTCGCGAATGCGCACCGGCTGGCCCATATCCAGCACGAAAACATCGCCGGACTCGGCCATGGCCCCGGCCTGGATCACCAGCGACGCCGCCTCCGGAATGGTCATGAAGTAGCGCGTCATTTCCGGATGAGTCACGGTCACGGGCCCGCCCTCGACGATCTGCTGCCGGAACAGCGGGATCACCGAGCCGGACGATCCCAGCACGTTGCCAAAACGCACGATGGCGAAACGCGTCCGGTGCCCGGGCACTTCGGCGAGCGCCTGCAGTACCAGCTCGGCGCAGCGCTTGCTAGCCCCCATCACGTTGGTCGGGCGCACGGCTTTGTCCGACGAGATCAGCACGAAGTTGCGGACATCGGCCGCGACGGCCGACTGCGCCGTCGCCAGGGTGCCCAGCAGGTTATTGCGCACCCCGACCACCATATTGCGCTCGACGATTGGCACATGCTTGTACGCCGCCGCGTGGTACAGGGTATCGATGCGATAGTGACTCAGGGTGCGCTCCAGCAGCGCGCTATCCAGTACCGAGCCCAGCACCGCGATCAGTTCGATACCCTGCTGCACGCACAGCGGACGCAGCTCCTGATCCACCTGGTAGAGCGCGTACTCGGAGCTGTCGAACAGCACCAGGCGCGCGGGCCCTTGCGAGACGATCTGCCGGCAAAGCTCCGATCCGATAGAACCGCCTGCACCGGTCACCATCACCTGCTGGTCGGCGATATTCTGCGCCATCAGCTGCGGATAGGGCGCCACTTCCTCGCGGCCCAGCACATCGGCGATCTCGATCTCGCGAATATCGCTGATATTCACCCGCCCGCTGGCGATATCGGACAGCCCCGGCAGCGTCAGCACCTTCACCGGCAAAGGCTCCAGCAGCGCCAGTAATTCCCGGCGCCGGGTGCGGCTCGCCGACGGCATCGCCAGGAGCACCTCGGAGACATCGAAATGCTCGATCAGCCACTCCAGCCGCTCCGGCGGATAGATCAGCAAACCGTGCACCTCGAGCCCGGCAAGCGACGGATTGTCATCGACAAAGGCCACAGCGCTCAGATCGCTGGCGCTCTCCAGCGCCGTCGCCAGCTGGCGCCCGGCGGATCCCGCACCGTAGATAATCACCCTGTCCTCGGCCGAAAGCCGCTGCAGCCCGCCCGGAAACTGCTGCAGCAGCAGCCAGCGCGCCAGCAGCCGGCTGCCGCCGATCACCACCAGGGCGATGAACCAGTAAATCGGAATCACCGAGCGCGGAACCCGCTGCTCGAAGCCGATGAAGTAGGTCAGCGTCGCCCAGATCAGCACGAACAGCGTGACCGCCTTCACCACCGTCCAGAGCGCCCGCGGCCCGATATAGCGCGTAATCGCCCGATACAGCCCCAGCCGCACGAATACCGGCACCGCCACCAACGGCGCGATCAGGTACGCCGGCCAGTGAACAAAGCCCTCGGCATCCCACTCGCCATAGCGCAGCGCAAAGCTCATCCAGCAGGTCAGCGTCAGCGCCACCACATCGAAGCACAGAAACACCGAGCGTTTCTGGTTGCGGGAAAGGCCAAGTACGCTATCGAGCATGAATCGATTCTTCCTTTTGATGAAGGGACACCGCCAGGCACGGAGGCTGTGCTGGCAACGCAGGAGCGGTTGTCGGGCTACGGGTTCCCTGAAAATTGCTCCTGCATTTTCAGGATTTCCGCCATCCATGGCGGTTACGGGTTACGGGTTACGGGTTACGGGTTACGGGTTACGGGTTACGGGTTACGGGTTACGGGTTACGGGTTACGGGTTACGGGTTACGGGGATATCGTAGGGTGCTGGTGAACGAAGTGAACCGCACCTCTTTTTGCATGTGAAATTTGAGTGACTGCCGCGCCGTTCGCAATCACTCAGTATGCCACTATGCTACTCGGCTGCCGCCTCTTCCATGACTTCCTCGAGTACCCTACATGTCTTGTCAATCTCGTCCGCAGTCAGAGTCGGATGAACCAGGAACATCAGACTGGTTTCACCTAGCTCGCGGGCAACCGGCAAGGGTCTCTCCGGTCTCCAGCCCGTGCCATCGAATGCTTTCTCTCGGTACACCTCGGAACAGGATCCGGTGTAACAGGGCACCCCTCTTTCATTGATCTCGGTAACTATTCGATCGCGTGTCCATTGAGCCTTGAGCTTGTCAGGCTCAACAAAAACATAACACTTGTACCAGGCATGACGTACATAGTCCGGCGGCTCAGTAACCCTCAGTCCGGGCAACCCTTTCGCTACCTCCAAAATCGCGTTTGCGTTTCGGCTTCTTGCTGCATTCCAGGACTCCAGCCTTTGCAGCTGCAGGCGACCAATAGCAGCCTGCATCTCGGTCATCCGGGCGTTGGTACCGAAAGACTCATGCAGCCACCTGAATCCCGGGGGATGTTCGGTGGCGTGAACGGTATCCCAAGATTTACCGTGATCCTTAAGGGCCCAGATTTTCTTCCACAGAGCTTCATTACTGGTCGTGATCATGCCGCCCTCTCCACCGGTCGTCATGATCTTGTCCTGGCAAAATGACCAGGCGCCGACATCACCCAAAGTGCCAACACTACGGCCTTTATAGCGGGCGCCATGCGCCTGGGCGCAGTCTTCGATTACGACAAGATCGTGCTGACTGGCCAGTTCAAGCAGAGGATCCATATCACATGGCCAGCCAGCCAGGTGGACACAGATAATGGCGCGGGTTCTGGAGCTAAGAACGGCCTCAACAGTCTTTGCAGTTATATTCTGTGAATCCCAATCGATATCGGCGAAGACCGGTAGGGCGCCCACTGACACTATTGCCGACGCAGAGGCTATAAAGGTACGGCAGGTTACCACTACCTCGTCGCCAGGGCCCAGCCCCAAAGCGCGAAGCGCCAGTTCGAGCGCGACGGTACCGTTGGAAACCGCTATTGCATGAGTACAGCCGTTAGTTTTGGCAAACTCCGCCTCGAAGGCTTTACCCTCGACGCCGGTCCAATAATTGACTTTGTTAGACAAAAGCACGCGACTGGCGGTCTCGGCTTCTTCTTCGCTGTAAGAGGGCCAGGGGGAAAAAGCGGTATTCAGCAACACAATTCCTCAAATCAGTCAGATTGAACCAAGCGCGCCGGCACGCCAACCACTGTACGACGTGGGGGCACATCCTTCACCACCGCAGCACCTGCCCCTACTACCGCACCTTCACCTATGGTAATCAGCTGCCTAACCGAAGCACCGATACCAATCCAGGACTCATTTCCGACGCCTACCCCCCCTGCAAGATGCGCACCCGGGCTCAGATGAACTCCATCACCGAGCCGGCAATCGTGATCAACTGTGGCACCTGTGTTGATGATACAAGCCTCTCCCAGGGTCGCATCTACATTGATCACAGCGCCGGCCATCACCACAGAACCCAAGCCGATGGCAGAATAGCGACTGACGGAGGCTTGCGGATGAATCAGTGAGGTCAGCTTGGCTCCTTCCTGTGCTAGCTGCTGCTGTTTCTGCAGCCGGATGCGATTATCACCAATGGCGACCACAACGCCATCGAAAGCGCCGACTGACAGGATTAAAGATTCCGTAGGGCCCGCAATCGGCCAGGGACCATTCTCCCGGTGCTCGGGCCAAGCATCATCGAAAAAGGTCACCTGTAACCAGCCGAGCAATTCCGCCAGATCGGCCACCACCTTGCCGTGCCCGCTTGCACCCAGTATGGCCAGGCGCTTCATTGGCTGTTCCCGCGGAACTTCTCGCAGGTCGCCTGCCCTTCTGCGTTAATCCCCTCACGGGCCAGGACCTTCTTGACCGTCATCCAGAGAATCTTCATATCCAGCCAGAATGACTGGTTATCCACATACCAAACATCCAGTTTGAACTTCTCTTCCCAGGACAATGCATTACGACCGTTAATCTGGGCCCAGCCGGTAATACCGGGCTTGACCTCATGACGCCGGCGCTGTTCCTCGTTATACAATGGCAAGTACTCCATCAATAACGGACGTGGACCGACGAGGCTCATATCGCCCTTCAATACGTTCCAGAGTTCGGGGAGTTCGTCGAGGCTGGTTGAACGTAAAAATTTACCAAAACTTGTTAGACGCTGCTCATCGGGAAGCAACGAGCCATCTGGCCCGGTCGAATTATTCATTGTCCGGAACTTATAGAGAAAAAAAGGTTGACAATTTCGTCCTGGACGCAGCTGCCGGAATATTACTTGTTTTCCTATGAAAATCCTTACGGGAATGACTAAGAGAACGTAAGCCGGAAAAAGCAACACGAGAATACTGGCAGCTACAATAATATCGAAAGCGCGCTTGACCATAAATAGTTATTTCTTGACCGTTTCAAGCAAAACATGTTCCAACTGAAGGGCCAGTTTATCTCTATCGAACTGTTCCCGAGCGAGTTTCAGAGCAGCTTCGCCTGAAGCTATACATCGCTTCTGGTCATTGAGGAAGTCTACTATCAACTCTGCAGCCCGGGTAGGATCTGAAGGCGGCAAAACCAAGCCGGCACCTGAACTCTGAATAAGGTCTTCCTGCCAGCCTCCATAATTTATAGCTATTGGCGTGCCCGACGCAAGCGTATCAAAAAATTTGTTTGCTGAGTTAACCCACATCGGTTCAAGATTGATAAACAAAGACAAAGATAGGTCACTGGCGCCCAAAACCTGCGTCATTTCATTCTTAGAGACAGGATCATAAATGTAAAGATTTTTACCTAAGCATCCGAGTTTATTAGCCTTATCAATAATGGCGTCCCTCTCAAGACCATCTCCAAAAATTGCAAATCGACAGGCCGGCATTATAGTCTGACAGGCCTTAGCAACGTCAACGAAGTATTCTACCCCGTTAATTTTCCCCAAGGTGCCTGCATAAACAATTAATTTTTCTCCCGCCAACTCAGGATATTTTTGATTAAACAACTCCTCGCGATACCTTGAAGGACTGAAAAGTTCCAAATCTGAGCCATTAGGTATAACTGTCACTTTATCAGAAGAAACACCGCCCCTAATTACACCCTCTTTCATTCCCGGTGAGAGTGCAATAACATGTTTTGAGTTTCTATAGGCAAACTTCTCAAGTCTACCAGCAGCCCAGCGTAATAATGTATTATTTAGAGCACCTACAGCAATAGGCATTTCAGGCCAAAGATCACGTACCTCAAAAACCATTGGGATCTTAAGTCTCTTTGATGCGTAGATACCCGGAATAGCGATAGTAAGAGGTGTACTTGTGGCAAAGACTAGATCAGCGTTCTTAATAGATGCTGCTTTCACCGCTGAAGCACCAGCAAACTTGAAAAACGCAGCCAGTCTTTTACGGTACGACATGCTATTGTTATAATCGACAGGTAGCCAATGAACTTTGATACCCTTAATATCCTGAAGCCACCAACCTTTATGACAACGCTTATCTCGCCAACTCGTAATAATGTGAACTTCGTGACCTTTATCGACTAACCTTCTGGCCATCTCAAAAGAACGCGTGCCTCCGCTCATCTCTGGAGTAGTAAAATACTGATGCAGGTAAATAATTTTCAACCTAATATCTTTAACCTTTCACTTACTTGATTTATAGTTAAAAATCGTTTTCTCATAAAGAGAAATCATATTATCAATACAGTGATTCCAGCTATAGTTTTTAATCACATGCTGCCGCCCATTTTGACCTAACCTTATTCTTAAATTCCTATCTTTTATAAGCTTAATCAATGCGTCCGCAGCCGACACGGGGTCTTCCCGTGGAACTACTAAGCCAGTTTCCCCGTCACGCACGACTTCCGGTAAACCACCAGCATCTGAGACGACAACAGGACGACCGGCTGCTCCAGCCTCAACAACCGCAACCCCGAAGCTTTCACTATCTAACCGGCTTAAGGCTACAAAAATATCCATTTTATCAAGCTCTCGAGGTACCTGAGAGTGAGCGACACGCCCCACAAACTGTACTAAACCTCCAATACCCAAAGTACAAGCAAGTGATTCCAGTTCCGCTCGATCAGGTCCGTCTCCAACTATTCGCAAGCGTAAAAATTGGACAATTTCCGGCATTTCAATCTGAAGTTTTTCAACAGTCTGCGCAAAGGTATAAATTAATGTATCGATTCCATACTTGAAGGCTAATACCTTTACCGTCCCGACCACTAAATACTGTGATTTCTCAACTTTTTCTATCGCTTCTTTATTGTATAAAAATGCCTCAACATCAACGCCAAACGGTGTGATAGCTATCTCACCCAACGATGGAGCAATCTTTCGAGCTTGTAAAGCCATACAGTGGCTGGTTGACGCAACGGCATCTGCCGACATTAAATTCCCACGTACAAGCTTCTTATGTAAACGAGACTTGTCTGGAAAATCAAAAATGTCGCTCCCCCATATAGACAAAACATATGGGTGGTAGTTTAATATTCTAGCTGTCGTCCCATAACCGCTCGCATAATGCACGTTCACTATATCAGGCTTTATTCGGTCAACAAAACTCCTAATACCGATACCGTTGAGGAAATACCCTATATTGCCTTTAAATGGCAATCTATGAACTCCAATATCATCTTTAAGCGGTTCAATAAAACCGTGCTGTGTGGCGAGAAAAACCTCCGCACCAGCCTTATGTATACCTGCCGCCCATCTGATAGTATGTATAGACGACGTACCGGCAATTAATAAAACTCTCAAACCACACACCACATAAAAATCAAAACCTTCTTAACAACCTTAAAATCGAGGTAAAGTTTGATAAGCCTTTTGGCCCAAAAGCTAATGCGATAATCCTTTTTACCCTCATCCTAAACGTATTATCCGGAAGCTTCTTCCAATTACCACCTAAACGTCTCCATAATTCATACCAAGACTCTGCGACTTCAATGTAACCATGAAAGTAAGCATCAACGGCAGTATTAAAGATAAATGTTAACAGAGCATTTTCTAGATAACCAAACTGCTCTTTATTATCAGAAATTCTTCCTTCTACAAAGTCGACTATTTCTTTCTGCGACCTATAACCCTCTAAATCTCTTCGCTTCGAGACACTACTCACATTTCTATGCACGTAGACCCCAAAGCCATACATACTACTAGTGACAGTGCATCCCGAAAGCATCGCACGGATGATTACTTCGCCATCCTGATTCCTTACCATATCCTCACGCCAGGCACCAATCCGTTCAAGCTCACTAATACGCCACAAAACCGAGCAAGTACCAGGCCCAGACATACCTATTAACCACCGATAAACAACATCATAAGATGACTCGCCAGCGGTAGGATAAAAAACAGAACTTTTCCCACTAGAAACATATTCTTTTCGACAAGGAGCAAACGCTAACGAACAATTAGATTGCGATATACTTTTGAAAAGCCCTTCCAACAAACCCCCTTCTATATAATCATCCGAATCTAGAAACAAAACATAATCAGAATTAGCTTCTCTAAAGCCTATATTTCTTGTTGCTGGAGCCCCAAGGTTTATCTCATTTACTATATGTTTTATCTTACCCGAATATTTACTAGAAAGCTTCTCTACGATCGAAGATGTGTGATCAAAAACACCGTCTTCAACTACAATAACCTCCACATCCAATCCTATCGACGAGAAACATGACTCAATCGTTTTTTCAACAAATCGTTCCGCCTTGTAACATGGAACCACCACGCTAACATCAGCCAAAAACACCTCCAAAAAATCCCCGCCGGGTAACTATCACTATAATCAGAAAAATCTAAAAGTTAAAAAAGTCTGCACGACGTGAAACAACTCTATTTTTACAATCTAGTCGCCTCTGAAAAGAAGGACCCAGAAAGCATAAGCGATCTTACCTTCCTGTCTTTTCTGAGTTGGCCACGGTGAGCAACATTGGAAATAGGCTAGACCGTACGACTCCAGGTAATATCGTGATGAAATACGCTTACCAAACTCGGCTTATAATCGATTACCGCTATCAGTGCTATCAATTGATAGTGCGGATTGACAAGATTGCCCAAGCGGAGTCTGAACATATCGCTCTGCGGTTCGTGGGTCGTCTTCTTGGGCTTCATAATTCGACGATTCTGCAATTTTTTGGGCTGTCAGGCGTCGAAACGAGGGGTTTTAGCCACTCGAAGCACCGTATAGTCAATTATAAATCAGCGGGCTGTGCGTTTTTCACGGGTGACAACTTAGAAACGATTAATAATTATCAAAACAGAAATCCTTCTACAGCGCCAGCGCCATTTCAAAAAATCTAAGAGAACGCCAAAATTTCCGCTGTGATCGTTTGCATAGGCACCTACATAAGACAGAACCATGCCAAGTTGGAGGATATCTATAATAGCATCCCACGAAGAGGCAGCCCGTGTCACCTCTACCATGCGATTCAAACCCGGTCGGATTTTCCGTTCTGCGCGTATAGCCAAAGCCTCATTACTCACCGCCGCTTAACTGCTCATTCAAAACTACATTAATAATTCTCTCTACCCTATCAATAGTGAAAAACCTAGATCGGAATATTCACGATATTAAAGGTAGATGAGTCCACATCGATCACACAATATAAATCCCCAACCCCTATATCAGAACGTAATTTTTGCAAAGTATTGGCAACAAGCTTTCCTTCTCTACCTTGCCATTTCGTCGCATAACTTGCGCTATAGCGCTTTATTGCTTTTACACGCGCTTCAGAATGTTTATATCCATTATTATCTTCATTGCATATAGAAACCAACTCTTCAATATTTTTTGCGTATTCAGCTATACCTTCTGACACGTAGCCATAATAGTCGTACAATCTAGAACTATTAAGTTCATAGTAAACACATCTAACACCAAGAATTGCGCCCTCAAGATGGATACTACTATTCCCAGCTACTAGCACATAACATTGATTTATAAAATCATCAACTCGCTCCAGAGAAGGGTCACTAAATGTAACTGCACTAATTCCTCGGAGAGATTTCTTAAGAAAGCGAATATCATTACTTTTAAGACCAGGATGCCAGCGCAATCGTATCTTCAAACCACTATTTACGAGAGCCCTCAACAAACACACAATATCTTCAAGTGAGTCCAGTAAATTTACAGCATAGCCTATGTAGGTCTTTTCAATAGCACATGGCGAAATATCTTTTTTCTGACCCGAAAGAAATACGACCGGAATCGGGTATGATACAGATTTAAACTTTGAATTGTTCTCGCAATCAAGGTAACATTCAAAACTTTTCATCCCATCCAAAAATGCATAATTAAATCGTAAGGCCGGAAAAATATCACTCACAGATGCATGCTGCATATAAGCCGTACGGATCCCCAAATAATGGGATACAGCTATCAAGCATCGATTCACAACATTATGGTCGTTGGAAACAACAACCACCTCAGGATTAACTCTCGTTAATAGCTTTATGAAATACGGTATAAATATATACGGCTCCAAAAACATATGGAAATAGTTATTAACAGCCAAATCAGGATGTTCTTTTTTTAAAGCTCCATAAAGATGTGGAAAACGCAAGAAAAAGATTAACAATGTTTTAAAGACATCCAAAGGAGACAGATATATTTTCTCATAACCTTCATCATTATCATGTAGTTTAGATAAGATCTGAGTAGTTATCGCCAACACAGGGAAGTTTTGATTTTTTAATTCAAGAAGCGTAGACCTTAATGCGTTTCGCTGGTTATCTGTCCCAGAGAAAAATAAAAATGATACTTTATCTATAAAGCTTGTTTTTTTAAAGCGAACGGAAAAAATCAAAAGCTTTATAAAAGCTATTGTCCTAAGAAAAGCTCCTTTGTACCTAGTGGAATTATTATGTAGATGCGGTAATAGATGAATTTTTTGGCCATGAAGATACGCAAGATGACTTTCACCCTCTATCTCAAGAATATTTTTAGTATCACTAAGCCATTTTAAAACACTTATCTCCATAGAAAGACTCAAGTTATGATAAAATGAAACCCCGAATAAATCACAAGTTATTTTCTAATTAGCCTTATTACGGAAAAAGCTTCAGCCGCAAAACACCCTACAGATTGTCCTCGGTGGCGCGCGAGAATATCAAGGTGATCAATACTACGTGAGTGCGGTATATCTCTCATCTCAAGAGAGTAAGCTTCAAGAGCTTCCATCTTCAATTCCAAATATTTACTAATATCAACATAATGATTCGGAATAAATGGGTTAATTTGAGGTGTAGCCCAATCGGTACTAGACAAAACCTCAAACGCAAAAATCTCTCTTACTGAACTTTCTGGAAGTGGGCGACAAGCAGTCATCACGGCTTGATGAGCAATACAATGATCGACATTAAGATCGCCAAAGTGATGCGTATATATAATATTTGGATAAAACGCATTAATAACCTTCTCCACATATTGCACCACATCTAAAAGCGCCAAGCTATCTAGACGGTTATCTGGAAGCCCTAAATAACTAACCTCCGCTACTCCAAGAATTTTATGTGCTTTAAATGCAGCCTGCTCACGTTTTACCAGTTCTTCTTTGCCTTCACCTCGAGAACTTACGCCATCAGCGATAAATAATACATGAACTGTATCACCTTCCGCCACATGGCGAGCTATTGTACCACCACAGCCTAAGACCTCATCATCAGGGTGAGCAGCAACTACTAGTACTCTTTTACTCACAAATTAGCTCCCAACTGGTTGCCGTTCCTGCTTTAACATCAGCAGCAACACGTTTTCCAATTAACTTCTCAAAGTACTTGGGTGCTAAACCAAAACCAGGGCGAATGCGCCGAATGTCAGACTCAGTAATTGGCGCACCAGCTTTCAGGTCACGTACAAAATAGATAGAGCGTCTAAATCTTAGGTTACTTTCTTCCGACGTCTGGCGATTGAAACCTGGCTTACCGACTGCAGACCATGCGTTACAAGCATCTTGACAAAGGTGCTTAAGTTCATTTGGCTCAATCGAGAAAATGCTATCAGGCCCTTTATCTGATCGACTAAGAGTGAAGTGTTTCTCGATCACTCGAGCTCCCAAGGCTACTGCGGCTACAGATGCAGTCGTACCTAGAGTATGATCGGACAATCCAGAAATAGTATTAAAACGCTTTGCCAAGGTCTGTATCTGTGCCAAATTAGCCTGATCCATAGGCGCTGGATAACTGCTGATGCAGTGCAATAGTATAAGGTCTGTGCAGCCTGCATCTCGTGCTGTCACTACCGCTTCCTCTACCTCATCTTCAGTGCACAGACCTGTGGACATAATTATAGGCTTACCGGTACTGGCTACATACTTGATCAGTGGCAAGTCAGTCGCTTCAAAAGATGCAATTTTGTAAGCGGGAGTATTTAGCGATTCAAGAAGGTCAACCGCCGTTTCATCAAATGGTGTAGAAAAAACGGTAATACCAAGTTCTGCTGCATAATCAAATATTGACCTGTGCCACTCGAACGGTGTCTCTGCCCACTTATATAAGTCATATAGCTTATAGCCATCCCAAAGGCCATCACGAATCATGAACTCTTCATTGTCACAGTCTATTGTCATGGTATCGGCAGTATAAGTCTGCAATTTTACAGCATCTGCTCCAGCTTCGTGTGCCGACTTGATGAGTTCAAAAGCACGATTGATATCACCATTATGATTAGCTGATACTTCTGCTATAATATACGGCGGCTGATTTTTACCAATCTTACGATTATTAATTTCAGTTATCTTGCCATTCATTGAGCAGTATCCTTAGGGTGGATCGTAACTCGGGCCGTTAGACCACCGTCTTCAAACACAGCATCCGTCAACTCGAGCCTCTTGTTACCATATTCTATAAACGCATGAGGGTAACCGTCTGCATCAAGCATACGTATAAAGTCATAAAGTTCTTTTTGATTACAACCTTCTGGTACTCTACTATCTTCAGGTTTTCGACGTTTGAAATATGTAACCTTCCCGCTTTGTTCTATCGGAACAGGATTCTTCTCGATTAACCAACGTATGATTTCAAAACTCAAAAAGCCTGCTTTTTCATAAATATTCTGAGCCTTCCCCTTTAAGCTTAAAAGACGCTTTGTATAAACTGGGCCGGCATCGATATCATTTGTCATTTTCAATGCTGAAAGTGTCGTTTCAACATGTCCGCTCAAGATAAGGTTCTGCAAAGGCGATCCACCACGCCCATAAGGAACATCAGTCATGTGAAAACACACACATTCATATCTTGAGAAGATACTTTCGGGAAGAAGCCAACTCCAATGGATAAAGAATATATAGCGTGGCTGGGCGTACGTTAACACGCCTACCAGCTCTTCAGGATTACTAACCCAAAACCAGTTTCCGCTAATTTCATTCTTTAACTGACTATAACCAGCTTGGTGCCATTGTTTACAACTTGCAACAATATAGGTATCAGCCGTATTCTGCCTCTGGTTATAAGTGTTCATGTCTGGCTCTCCAGTCCGACTCTGTCATCCCAAAGAGAAGCACATCAATATATTTACCATCTCGATAGAAATTATCACGCAGTAGCCCTTCTTGCCTGAACCCTAACTTTTCGTGAATCGCTATAGACTTCTCGTTAAACCCCAATACTTGAGCATTAAGCTTTCTCATGCCAAGAATTCCAAAAGCATAATTCATGGCTAATTTACACAGCAAATACCCAGTACCTTTTTCCGAACCAGGTGCTGTATGAAAGCTCCAGTCTGAAATTTTACCATCAGAAACTTGTGTTATATTAACACACCCGGATGCACGCCTATCTCTTTCTATAACCATCAAGTGCGTATTAGGATTATTGGACGACTGTTCAAACCATTCTAAATGCTCTTCCAAAGTAATTTCGACATTCGAAAACATACAGCTACGAACTTCAAATGAGTTTCGCCAAGACAATACAAGCTCAAGATCAGCATACGTAAGAGGCCTAAGCACAGTATCAACGCTCATAAGCACCTCCCATTAAATAATGGAGCACAAGAGCACTTCCTCGCCCACTCGTAACATTTGCGGAGGCATCACTCATGCTCTTTATTTTTTTTTCTACAATACCTATGCGCTCGCTTAAAAGCTCACCATCAATTTCAGCAGTACCTATTTGAAGAGCAGCTCCAAAAAGATCTAAATTTCGACCAACCAGCCTTTGGTTTTCGGCCACGACAACCAAAATCGATGGTAACCCCAAACAACATCGCTCCCAAGAAGTGGCACCTGCCGCACTAATCGCCAAGTCACTGTCGGCCATCAACTGAGCCATGTTGCTGACTCCTACCTTGACACTAGTTGGCCATGGCATCAGCTCGGCTTGCTGGCACACCTCATATAACCAAGGGGCGTTGGCCCCCATTACGACAATGATTCGACATTGGGTAGGCAATGAACTGGATTTAAGGGCTCCTAGCACCAAGCCAGTAGCATTGTCCATATCGACCCCGCCCATTGTAATAAGTAATTGTTTGAATTGTGGGGACTTTCGTCGCTCAAGGCTGTATGGCCGAAGAGCTGCAAACTCAGGACGTAACAAGGCATATTGGGAGCCACAGAGCAAAGTGCAGTTGGCTGGTATCAAGGGTTTGTAGTCTTCGGGATGGCGGCCAAAGGTCTGGTCGAGCAGTAAATCACAATGATGCGAGCGGTCGGCAAGGTCGTCGATGACCATCAAGCTGCGGCAATGTTCTTCGAGCCTAAGCTCCCATCGGCTATCGAGAGCATAGTGGTCAACGACCAGCCAATCGATTTCCAGGTTATCAAGTATCGAGGCACACTTCTCTGCGTCTTCCTCCTGAGAGGTAGCAAGCCAGTGGCTATGAACTGGCCCTACAATATTCCCTTCTAACGGTTGTAAAAAAGAGGGCGCGCCTCCAGGCGTCGAGACTGCCAAGGTATGGACGGTAAAGCCGTTGCTCCGAATATAAGCAATCAGATTACCAGGATACTCACTACAGATGAACTGGCATTCTGCGCCTTTGGCCCGCAGATCAGTAGCCAAGGTCAGGCATCTCATTACGTGGCCAGTACCTATCTGTAGTGATGCATCGACGCGAAAAATTACTTGCATTTCTCGTCCTATGACTCTGCGTTTAATTGTAATGCCTTAAACATCCATTCTGCGCACCTCCAATCCTCTAAAGTATCGATGTCCTGCACCCGATAGCGTGGCAAAATAATAGGAGTGGACTCTGGCTCGAAGATCATCTTTTCATCTATCCAGGCATCAGCCCTACCCCAGTAGAACTGCCCAGCGTCATGCCAAGCTTCTTCCAAGTCCTGAGAACGCGTTTCGAAGTATTCAGGGTAGAACATTTCGATACCTTCGTCCGCGCTGATTCTAAATGCCCGCTGGATTGGGAAGGCATAGCTGGTTACCGTAAAAGCGTAAGCCGCACCGGTACTGTTGAGCTGCTGTAGCCCTCGCTGAAGGTCTTCGGCTCTAATGAAAGGTGCAGTGGCATATATACAGCAGACTTGCTCAGGCATTTTCTGATGTCTGGCTAGCCATTCAATAGCGTGTTTTATTACCGGGATGGTAGCAGTATGATCATCTGAGAGTGACGCGGGGCGCATGAAAGGTACTTCAGCGCCATACGTTCTAGCTACCCTAGCTATTTCTTCATCATCGGTCGACACAACCACACGGTCAAAACAGCCACTATCTAATGCCGTAACGATCGACCAGCTTATCATTGGCTTACCACAGAACTCCTTGATGTTCTTGCGTGGAATACGCTTGCTACCACCACGAGCAGGAATTATAGCCACCTTCATTCCGATAACGCCTTTTTTAGTATCTCCACGACTTCATCCTGATCTGAATGACTCAGAGACTGATACAATGGCAGACTAATAGCTTCACGATAATATTGCTCCGAATGCGGAAAGTCTCCATGAGCGAAACCTAGCCTCTGGTAATAGGGTTGAGTATGAACAGGAATATAATGGAGATTTACTCCAACCCCTCTATCACGAAGTACTTCGAACACTGAGCGATGAGTTTTGTTAACGGCGTCCAACTTCAAGCGAATTACATATAGATGTCGTGCAGAATAGCAGTCAGGGTGCTGCCAAGGCAGTGTTAACGGTAACTCTGCCAATAGTAGGTCATAACGACCTGCAAGCTCATGCCGTCGATCAACATATTGGTCCAGGCGGTCTAGCTGGCTTATGCCCAGCGCGGCTTGCAACTCGGTCATGCGGTAATTGAACCCGAGATCGATCTGCTGGTAGTACCAGGGTCCGTCTACATCATTCGTCATCTGTGCCGGATCGCGCGTGATACCGTGGCTTCGAAGCAGAGCCATTTTTTTTGCAAGCTCGGCATCGTTGGTCACCGCAATGCCGCCTTCCGCAGTAGTAATAATCTTCACAGGATGGAAGCTGAACACCGTGATATCACTATAGCGGCAGTTACCTATATATTCTCCTTGGTATCTACCGCCGATGGCGTGAGATGCATCCTCGATCACCTTGAAGCCGTACCGCTGTGCCAGCGTATAAATTGCTTCCATATCACAGGGCTGACCGCAGAGATGCACCGGAATCACGACTTTGGGCAGCCGTCCCTGCCCTTTTGCTTCTTCCAGCTTCTTTTCCAACGCCATGGGACAGAGATTGTAAGTGCACGGGTCGATATCAACAAAATCGACTTTAGCACCGCAATAGAGGCCACAGTTTGCCGAAGCGACAAAGGTTATAGGTGTCGTCCACAGCCAGTCGTCCTTGGACAATCCGAGGGCAAGGCAAGCGATATGCAGCGCACTGGTTGCGCTGTTGACCGCTACTGCGTATTCAGCCCCTATTTTTTTTGCGACCGCCTGCTCGAACTGAGGAATCTTGGGTCCCTGGGTCAAATAGTCTGAATGCAGTACCTCCACAACGGCGTCTATATCAGCCTGGGTAATCTCCTGTCGCCCGTACGGTATCATCTCTCAGAGCTTCCCGATCTCATCGAAGTTCGCATCGATCCATTCGCGCAAGTGATGCTCACTCATCCACGCCGGGTTTTGGTCACTTGAATAAACAAAACCTTCCTGAACTTTCTTACCATCTTTTATACGATTTGCATCCTTATCCCAGCTATTGATAGCTGGCAGTATTTTGTAGTGTTCAGGATACTCATAAGTGTAATAGGCATCGTCCGCGCCGATCATCTGCTCATGGAGTTTCTCGCCAGGGCGGATACCGATGATCTCTTGGCTGGCACCAGGTGCAATTACGCGAGCAATATCCGTCACCTTTATAGAGGGTATTTTCTTGACATAAATTTCGCCACCCTCCATATCGTTGAAGGCGTGCCAGACAAGCTTGACTCCTTCCTCGAGCGAAATCATAAAGCGCGTCATACGGGGATCTGTAATCGGAAGAGACCCTGTCTCTTTCAATGACCAGAAAAAGGGAATAACCGAGCCACGCGAGCACATCACATTGCCGTAACGGACAACCGAAAGCCGAGTGTTATGCCCCCCTGCGTACGAATTGCCAGCCACAAACAATTTATCGGACGTCAGCTTCGTTGCGCCATAAAGGTTAATCGGACTACTAGCTTTGTCGGTCGATAGCGCCACAACTTTCTTGACACCTTTATCGATACAAGCATCTATCAGATTCATGGCGCCGATTACGTTCGTCTTCACACACTCGAAGGGGTTGTATTCCGCCGTAGGTACAATCTTGGTAGCCGCAGCATGTACGACATAGTCCACTCCATCCAGCGCTCTGTAGACACGATCCCTGTCTCTAACATCGCCTATAAAGAATCTAATCCGTGAGTCTCTGTCGAACTTCTTGGCCATCTCCCATTGCTTCATTTCATCACGTGAAAACACTATCACTCGCTTCGGATCATATCTTTCCAGCAGCATCGGTATAAATTTTTGGCCAAAAGACCCAGTCCCGCCTGTGACTAAAATAGACTTACCATCGAACATCTCAGCTATTTCCTATAAAAAACTCAGGCGCTTCCGCCCATTCTTCTAAAGACATCATTTTGGTCGAACAGCTTTTCGTACGAGCCGTTATCTATAACGCTCCCAGAAGAAATCATATAAATTTCTTCGCACATCTTAACTGTAGCGAACCGATGAGCGATTATGATAATGGTTTTATTTCCCGATAAATCATGAATAGCGTTCATAACAACCCTTTCCGTAGCGCCATCCAGCGCGCTGGTCGCTTCATCCAACACCAGCACTTCAGCATCCTGATAGAGCGCCCGCGCGATACCAATCCGCTGTCGCTGCCCGCCCGAGAGCTGGACACCGCGCTCGCCGACCCGGGTATCCAGGCCATCGGACAGGCTGGCGATCAGTTCATCCAGATGCGCCATGGAGGCGGCGCGACGGACACGCTCGTCTTCTATCATCTCCGGCGGCAGGCCGAAAGCAATATTCTCGCGAATGCTGCTGTCGGCCAGAAAGATTGACTGCGGTACGAACCCAATAACACGTTGCCACCTGTGTCGATTTTCGGCAGTCACGGGTTCGCCATCAATCAACAACCTCCCCTCCTGTGGCTCAATCAAGCCCAGTAGTAGGTCAATCGCCGTCGACTTGCCCGATCCCGATGCACCTACAAGACCAATTGTCTGGTTAGCAGGAATATTGATACTCAACCCATTAAGTGCAGGCGCCACCTTGCCCGGATAAGTAAAAGTCACGTTACGCAACTGGATCGAATGCTTCGGTACCCAGCTCTCTGTTTTAGCTGCAGTCTTTTCTTCGGAACTCATTACATCTCGGTCACTACCAGCACAGGCCCTCAGATCGCCCCTCAATGACTCAAAAGCTGCCAGGTTGCCTCGAATCTGAGAAACCCCCGTGTAGACCTGCTGCAACGCCGGCAGCATCTTGAAACCCGCCAAAGCATACACCGAGAGCACCGGCAGGATCGCTCCCAGGTTGCCCTTGTAAGCTGACAGAAGGTAGAGCACCAGCAATATCACCCCTGCAAAGGCCACCAACTCCATCGCATAGCGAGGCACCTGCCCCATCGCCTGGGTCGTACCCTGAGCACGGGCGAAGCGCTGACTAGCGTTTTCAAAGCGCTCGGTAAAGATATCCTGACGACCGAGTAGCAAAACATCCTTGATTCCGCCGAACCCCTCGCTCATCAGCTTGAGCCTCTCCCGCTGCGCTGCTGTTACAACTCTGCCATTCGCCATCAGTCGTCTGCGAACGGTGTGGTACAACAGCAGGTAGGCGCTCACGAAAATCGACAGCCCGACAATTGCCACCATCGGGTTGTAGATAAAGATGGTGACGGCCATAAACAGTGCCATCACCAACTTGGCATTCATCTGCATCAGCGGTATCAGGATCGTATTGGTAATCCGCAGGCACTCCTGGGCAACCTGGTTGGTAAGATGGCTGCTGGTATGGGTGGTATGAAACAGCCAAGGCTGGTGCATGTAGTGGCGATACAACCGACTGCTGAGCTCGGCGCCGACACGGGTGCCGTAAAGCGATAGCCGCCAAATCGTGAACGTCGAGATCATTGCCGCAATGCTCAGCACGCACAGCACGGCAATGCCGAGCCAGAACAGGAAGTCCGTCGGGTCGCTCAGGCCGGTGGCGCGATAGAGTTCGGCCAGCGCTCCTGCTCCCTGCAGCCGTTCGATATCCCCCACCAGCGCCATAAAGGGGCCAATCGATACCACCCCGGCAATCTCGGCAAAGGACATCAGGATGACCAGCAGTTGAAGTCGCAGCAGTTTTTTGCGCTGTTCTTCGGTCAGCAGAGAGTAGAGTTCTTTGAGGCTTGCGAACATTCGGTAGTGGTTCTTTAGGGTGTTAGAGATGTCGAAAGTAGTATCGGGGACAATCCCAGAGATTTCGCCCGCGGAGCGGGCTCCTACGGTAAATGCAGTTCTTCAGTATTCGAGTTGTACTTCCAGTTGCCGCGCACGGTATAGGTCCCGGAGCTTTTCCGCCAAAGCCCTTTTCGCCCCAGCCTCCCCATGTATCAACCGTATCCTACTCGGCCACTTATCCATCCCGGTCACAAAATCCACCAGGTTCTGCTGATCCGCGTGCGCCGAGTAGCCGCCAATGGTTTCGATCCCGGCGCAGATACCGATCCGTTCATCATCGAGTTCCACATAACCGCCATCAGGCCCATAGCGCTGGATATCGTGTCCGGGCGTCCCCTTGGCCTGGTAGCCGACGAACAGCACATTGTGGCGCCTGTCGCCTAGCATGGCCTTGAGATAGTTGACGATGCGGCCGGCGTTGCACATGCCGCTGCCAGCGATCACGACGGCTGGGCGGGCACTTTCGGCCAGGTGGCGGACGGTTTTCAGATGGTCTTCGTGGCTGTCGATGGTCAGCAGATTGTCGAAAGCGAGCGGTTTGCGGCCTTCGTTCAGGCGGTCGCGGGCTTCCTCGTCCCAGTAGGGCTGGAGTTCGCGATAAACTCTGGTGAAGCGACTCGCCAGTGGGGAATCGAGGATTATGGGGAGGGTTGGCCAGTGTGCAGGTTCTGTATCGGGATTCGTGCCATCTTCGGTTTGTCCTGTGACGGCGTTTTTTCGCGGCGGGGCGCCGCTCCCACAAAAGCCGCCGCTCCCACGAGGAGCAACGCCGCCAGTGTACTTGTGGATAATCTCTTCGAGCTCGTAGAGCAGTTCCTGGGTACGGCCGATGCTGAAGGCCGGGATCAGCACGGTGCCCTTGTCCTCCAGGGCACGCTCGATGGCGCTTTCCAGTCGCTGGCGGCGGGATTTTCGGTCTTCGTGTAGGCGGTCGCCGTAGGTGCTTTCCAGCACCAGGGTGTCGGCCCGCTCGGGCGACCTTGGCGGGTCGAGCAGCGGCGAGTGCGGCGCACCGAGGTCGCCGGAGAAGACAACGCGGTGACGGGTGCCGGACTTGCGGTCGTGCAGGTCGCACTCGACGTAGGCCGAGCCCAGGATATGGCCGGCACGCTGCAGTCGAATGCGACATTCGGTGTTATCGGTTTCCAGCACGGTGAACCACTCTCCGTACGGCAGCGGAATCAGTCTTTCTTCAATCAGGCCAATAAAGCGCTCGACATCCCGGGCATCGCGGCTGATACCCAGCCTGAAGGCATCTTCCAGCACCAGCGGCAGCAGTTTGGCCGAGGGCCGGCTGCACAGGATCGGGCCCTCGAAGCCTGCGGCCAGCAGGTACGGAATACGGCCGACATGGTCGATATGCACATGGGGCGCCACCAGCGCCAGAATGCCGTCGAGGGAAAAGTCGATCGCGAGGCGGCCGGCTCCGCTTTTGCCGCTGCCGGAGGTTTCGGCGCCCTGAAAGAGGCCGCAGTCGATCAGCAGGCTGCGTTCGGCGTCGATCCGCAACTGATGGCAGGAGCCGGTCACGCCGTCCCTGGCGCCGTGGTGGATGATGTCGGGGGATTCCATGGCTAGTCCGTTAGCGGTTGCTGAAAGGTTACGGGTTACGGGTTACGGGTTACGGGTTACGGGTTACGGGTTACGGGTTACGGGTTACGGGTTACGGGTTACGGGTTACGGGTTACGGGTTACGGGTTACGGGTTACGGGTTATTGGACTGTTGCTTTCGATTAGTTCAATGAGTTTCTCAGTCCAGAGAGCAGATTAAATATGCTTCGAATTGTCTTCAAAGGCTCATCGATATCCCGTAAAAAATTCAGCCGTTGCGATAGCAACAGTTGTGTTTCCAACTCGCTCAGCGATCCACAGGCAATTGCTATAAAGCGCTTAAACTCAGCCTTGGAAGCTCGTCCCGCTCCTTCCGCAATATTGCTGGGTACAGAGACCGCCGCTCGTCGCATTTGCGCCTTTAGTCCATAGAGCTCGCCACTTGGAAAGCGCTCTGTCAGCCGGTAAATCTCTACGGCCAAATCCATGGACAGTTGCCATGCATGCAGATTCTGGTGCATTCCATGTCACCTTTTGCGTTCATCATCTGTCTACTGAAGACGACCCAGCATTGTCAGCACACCCGCCTTCCCTGGCGTTCACACGTCACACGTCACACGTCACACGTCACACGTCACACGTCACACGTCACACGTCACACGTCACCAAACTGACGCTTGTGGTACTCATGGTCCAGCTCCCACATGGAAGTTATACGGTTTTCCTCGCGGGCCAGCCTCAAGCGGTCGTTGGCCAGCAGCACCTTGCCGTCTCTGATGATCGAGTGGGCAAGCGTCAGGGGTATATGGTTGATATCGGCCACCGAAAGTCTGCTCGTGGGCATACCCAGTTCGTCGGCCCACTCCAGCGCCAGCAGTTCCGGCTGCAGACGCCGGTCCCAGGCGTCATCAGGAAAGCGCCTGAAGGCGACGGCCAGGTCATAGTCGCTCTCCGGCTGTGCGGTCCCTTTGGCTCTTGAGCCATAGAGCCAAAGCACGGTGATATTGTCGTTTTTCTGTGCCAGCTGCTCGATTCGTTCGAGGAGCCTGTCCTGATCCGACATGAACACTTCCGAATAACTCAAATTCGTTTGGTTTCGAGTCGCTTCGCCCAACCCACGAATCTGATGGGTTACGCCGCCGGAAATACCGTTGCCGTTCGAAAATCCGGCGCAATTGGCGGCTTCACCCATCCTACTCCACCAGGTACCGCCGGGGCCGAGCAAAGCGTTCGCGGCGGGGAAGTGCCCGTAGGCTTGGGTACGCCGCTCCTACGGGGTTCCGCGTCACTGTAAACAGGCACGCTACCGCCCCAGGATTGACCGTCAGTTTCCTGAAAACGTGGCCGGTTGGCTGCCGTTCGGGCAGCGTGTTCAGACCCGGCGGATACTGGCCAGCGGCATGGTCAGCCGCTGGGTCCGGTGCAGCAGGTTGAGCAGCAGCACCACCCGTTCGGTGCCATCGTAGCACTCGAATATTGCATCCAGATCGGCGAAAGCGCCCTGGCAGATCTGCACGGTGTCGCCGCTCTTGAGTTCGCTCTGCGGCTCCTGACCGGCGACGCGCTGGCGCAGTTCTTCGATGATATCGCTGTCGACCGGCAGGGGCATATCGTTGAAGGTCACCATGCGACTGACGCCGCGGGTGGAACGGATCGGGCGCCAGTTGTCGGCGACCTGATCGAGATAAATAAAGAGATAGCCGGGGAACATCGGCTCGACGACGGTCTGGCGCTTGCCGCGGCGAATGCGCTCGGCACTCAGCTTGGGGGCGAAGCAGTCGTAGCCCTGGTTTTCGAGGTTTTCCCGGGCCCGCTCTTCCTGTCTGGGCTTGGTCTGCAGCAGGTACCAGGCGCGCTGTACTGCCATGGCGCTCTCCGTTGTCGTTACCTGGCTATCGAGGACCGGACGATCCCCGACGCCTGCGATGCCTATTGTTCTCAAAATGTTCGCAAATTTGACGGCAGGCGCCGCGCACCTGCCCGGCCTCACTGGTTCGATTATAGTCGCTTGTCGACCTGATCTTGCGGCAGCATTGCCTTTACGTCAAACAATACACTGTGCTCCGGGTCTCTGCACAGACCCCGGATCCCGGCGGCGCCCAGCTCGCGGAATTCGTTGTGCGCCACCGCCAGAATCACCGCATCGAACTGCGCAGGCTCGGGCCTTTCCAGCAGCTCCAGGCCGTATTCGCGGCGGGCCTCCTGCGGCGATACCCAGGGGTCGTGCACATCGACCCGGTCGCAGTAGCCTTCGAGCTTGCGCACCACATCGATCACCTTGGTGTTGCGGATATCCGGACAGTTCTCCTTGAACGCCAGCCCCAGCACCAGCACCCGCGCGTCGGCGACCTGGATGCGCTTTTTGATCATCAGCCGGATGACCTCCTCTGCCACGTACTGGCCCATGCCGTCGTTGATGCGCCGCCCCGCCAGGATCACATCGGGAAAGTAGCCCGCCGCCTGGGCCTTGTGCGCAAGGTAGTAGGGATCGACGCCGATGCAGTGCCCGCCGACGAGTCCCGGGCGAAACGGCAGGAAGTTCCACTTGGTGCCGGCGGCTTCGAGCACTTCGGTGGTGTCGATACCGAGCTTGCCGAAGATGATCGCCAGCTCGTTGATCAGGGCGATATTGAGGTCGCGCTGGGTGTTCTCGATAACCTTGGCCGCCTCGGCAACCCGGATACTGCCGGCGCGGAAAGTGCCGGCCTCGATAATGCCGGCGTAGAGGCTGTCGACGAAGTCGGCCACGTCCGGCGTCGAACCGGCCGTGACCTTGACGATGCGGGTCAGACGGTTGTGGCGGTCGCCCGGGTTGATGCGCTCGGGGCTGTAGCCGACGAAGAAGTCCCGGTTGAACTGAAGGCCGGAGACGGCTTCCAGCTCGGGCACACAGACCTCTTCGGTCGCCCCCGGGTAGACGGTGGACTCGTAGATAACGATGTCGTTGCGCTTAAGCACGGAGCCCAGCGCCCGGCTGGCTTCGCGCAGTGGCGTCAGATCCGGTCGCTTGTGGGCGTCGACCGGCGTCGGCACGGTGACGATATAGACGTTGCAGTCCGCCACATCCTCGAGCCGGTGGCTGAAGCCGAGCCGGGTGGCCGATGCCAGCTCCTCTGCCTCGACCTCGAGGGTGCTGTCCCTGCCGCCCTGCAGTTCTGCCACCCGCGTCGGGTTGATATCATAGCCGACGGTATCGAACCTGCGGCCGAACTCGACCGCCAGCGGCAGTCCGACGTATCCCAGTCCCAGTACGCAAATCCTGATACGGTTCAGGTCAAACATGCGTGGCGTCCTTGTGCTCGCGATTGCGCAAAGCAGGTATCATAGCGCCCGAAGCGAGAAGGGAGCAAAGGCAATCGGGCGCAGGCTTCACAGAGCTCACTCCCAATGAACCGCCGTCCCGGAAAGAATCGCCCACGGAGTGGGCTCCTACAGCGCTCTGACATCAACCGCAGCGGCGTTTGGTTCGCAGCAGCTCGCTCCGCGAGCGAACGGCCTGTGATGGAGAATAATTGGTGAGTGGCAACAGGCAAGACCGAATCCGAATCGAACACGCACAGCTGCGCTGGGAGGCGGATACGCCGGTGTCCGGCCGCTTCGACGATATCTACTTCAACAAGGACGGTGGCCATGCCGAAACCGCGCACGTTTTTCTCGACGGCAACCGGCTGAGGGAGCGCTTCGCCGCCGTCGAAACGGGCGATTTCACCATCGCCGAAACCGGCTTCGGCACCGGGCTCAACTTCCTCTGCGCCCGCGCTCTCTGGCTAAGACTGGCGCCGCCGCCGGCCCGGCTGCATTTTGTCTCGGTGGAAAAGTTTCCGCTGCGCCGCGAGGACCTGTCCCGCGCCCTCGCCCACTGGCCCGAGTTCGCCGACGGCAGCACCCAGCTGCTGGCGCAGTATCCGCCCGGCGCGCCGGGATTTCATCGTCTGGAGCTGGATGACGGCCGCGTCCGGCTGACGCTGATGCTCGGCGACGCCATCGACAGTTATTCACAGCTCGAGGCCCGCGTCGACGCCTGGTTCCTCGACGGCTTCGCCCCGGCCAAGAATCCCGATATGTGGCAGCCCGGGCTGTTCGCCCAGATGGCGCGGCTGAGCCACGCCGGCACGACCCTGGCGACCTTTACCGCCGCGGGTTTCGTGCGGCGTGGCCTGCAGGAGGTCGGCTTCGCGATGGAAAAAGCCCCAGGCTTCGGCCGCAAGCGGGAGATGCTGCGTGGCGCCTTCGGGGGCGCCGAACGCCCGCTGTCGGCAAAGCCCTGGTTCGAACTGCCCCGGCTCTCGGCGCGTCCGCGCAGCGCGCTGGTGATCGGCGGCGGCCTGGCCGGCTGCAGCGCCGCCCGCTCGCTCGCCCGCCGCGGCATCCGCGTACAGCTGCTGGAGCAGTCCGGCGCTCTGGCAGGCGGCGGCTCCGGCAACCGTCAGGGGGCGCTCTACGCCAAGCTTCCGGTGAAGCCGACGACCCAGGGCATGCTGCACGCCAGCGGACTGCACTACAGTCATCAGCTGGCCGCGCGGTTGCTTCAGGACCACGACTGGGCGCCCTGCGGCCTGCTGCAGCTGGCACTGAACGACAAGGAACAGCGACGCCAGCAGCAGCTGATCGACGAGGCCTGCTATCCGCCGGAGCTGGTGCGCGGCGTCTGCGCCGCCGATGCCGGCGCGCTGGCCGGACTGCCGATCGGACACCCCGGCCTCTACTTCGAGCTGGGCGGCTGGGTGTCGCCGCCGGCCCTGTGCCATGCCCTTGTCGAACATCCGTTGATCGAGCACCACACCGATACCCGCATCGAGCGGCTGCAGCAGGCAGATTCCGGGCGCTGGAGCGCCCATGCCGCCGACGGCCGCCGCTTCGACGCCGATACGGTCGTGATCGCCAACGCAACGGCGGCGCGCGGACTGTCGCACAGCGCGCAGCTGCCCCTCAAGCCTATCCGCGGCCAGGTCACCCATGGCCCGCAACCCGGCACCTTGCCGGCGCTCAGGACCGTTGTCTGCGGCGATGGCTATATCGCACCGCCGCTCGACGGGCACTACGCCTTCGGCGCCACCTTCGACCTGCGCGACGACAGCGAAACCCTGCGCAAGGACGACCACCGGCGCAACCTCGAAACCCTGGCCGGCGCCCTGCCGGATCTTGCCGCGGCCATAGCGCAGCAACCACTGGACGGGCGCGTGGGCTTTCGCTGCTCGACGCCGGACTACCTGCCCATTATCGGCCCGCTCCCGGTCCACGAGCGCTTCCTCGAGGACTACGCCCGCCTGCGCCAGGATCGAAAATGGCGCTTCGATACGGCACCAACTCACCACCGCGGACTCTATATCAGTGTCGGGCATGGCTCCAAGGGCCTGCTGACCTGCCCGCTGGGCGGTGAATTGCTGGCGGCGATGATCTGCGACGAGCCGCTGCCGCTGGCGCGCGACATCGTCGATGCGCTGAATCCTGCGCGTTTTATCATCAAGAACCTGATCCGCGGGTCGATATAACGGGTAAGTGGCGAGTAGTGTGAGTCCAAGGCTGCACGCAGCAGGAGTCCACTCCGTGGGCGAATGCGTACTAAGGCATCAGGCGAAACAACGATGTAGGGTGCTCTGAGCGAAGCGAAACGCACCAGCATGAGCCGTTACGGGTTATGGGTTGAGCGGACGGGAGCTTGAAATCGGTGCGGTGCGATGCGCTTACCGGCACCCTACCGAAGTGAAGCGCACCGGGTTGGCAGCCCCAGGGAGAGATAATGGCACTTGTCATCTACGATCAGGGATACCGGATCCAGACGCCGGTGCAGGCCCTGTTCAAACCGAGCGGAGTCGAGCCGGTCGAGGAGATCAAGGCTTCCCATGCCACCGCCGGTGAAGAACAGCGCGTGCACGCCGAGGGCGAGCAGTTTCGTATCCAGGGTTACCAGGGCTACAGGGATCCGCGACGCCGCCCCGCTCCCCGTACTTCTCAGGCGCAGCGTCGCGGATACGAAGAGCCGGCGAAGCAGAACCAGACCCGGGGGGCCCCGAGCCTCCCCGCCTCGCTTTACATGAGCTCGCCGGTGCAGTGGATCACCCGCCACACCAGTATCGCCGAGGCCCGGGACCGGATGCGCAACCTGAAAATCGAGCACCTGGTGGTTATGTCGCCGCAGGAGCGCCCGCTGGGGATCGTTTCCTACGGTCAGCTGGAGCGCAGCGGGCAGCACCCGATGATCAACGTGGCGAGCATCTATTCACGCCACCTGATCGCCGCCTCGCCCGATACCGACGCCGCCCATCTCGCCGCCACCTTCGTCGAGTACGAGATCGGCGCCATCCCCATCGTCGACGAGCGCGACCGCCTGGTCGGCATCGTCACCCGCACCGACCTGCTGCGGCTGCTGATCAGCGGCGCCCGGATCGAAAGTTGGGCGTGAAAAGCCATGAGTTAACATCGGCGGGTCGGGAATTTCTGTGACCTAAGGTGCTGCTGAGCGAAGAGGGTGCGCTACCCGGTTACGGACGACGCAGGGCGTCCCTGAGCGAAGCGAACGGCGCCGTGCACCGGAAGATGCGCACGTTTCGCTGCGAAGCGCACCGATACCAATGGTGCGGTGCGCTCCGCTTACCAGCACCCTACGCCAGCACCCGACGAGATAAGACGGCACCCGGTATCCGAAACCGTAGGGCACCTTGAGTATTGCGAAACGTGCCAGAGGCTGGCGCGGTTCGTCGGCATTTGCTCCTGCGATGCCAAGCTTCCCGCGGAGCGGTCTCCCGCCCTCCATGGCGGTCGCTGCGCTCAGTGCGCCCTACCTGGGGTGTCGGGTATCGTTCGGTAAGGCCTGCTCGCCCGGGAGCGGTGGCGCAGGTTCCGGCTCACCACCGCCGAACAGCCGCGCCAGAAAACGGAACACCCGTTTGACGCCGCGCCAGAGCTTCGGCAGCAGCCAGATCATCAGCACGATGAAGAGCACGAGTCCGGCGAGGAACAGCCAGGGATTGTAGAGCGCGGTCCAGAGGCCTGCGATGACGATCACGTCCTCGCCGATCGAGGCCGTCCAGTTGCTGAAGGGCTCCGGCGAGGTGTTGATCAACACCCGGCTGCCGGCCTTGGTGGCGTGGGTACCGGCCGCGATGGTGCCGCCGACGATGGCGGCGGCAAGCCCCACCGGTGCGCTGATATCGCCGACCGCCCCCGCCGCCAGCGCGGCGCCCGCGGGTATGCGGATAAAGGTATGCAGGCTGTCCCAGCCGGTATCGACGCCGGGCACCTTGTCGGCGAAGAACTCCACGCAGTACATAAAGCCCGCGGCCATGATCACCAGCGGATCCCCGACCACCTCGAGGCCCGGCGGCAGCGTGATATGCCCCATGTTCGAGAGCACACCCAGCATCAGCAGGGTGGCGTAGAGGTTGATGCCGCTGGCCCAGGCCAGTCCCATGGACAGGGCGATCATCTGGCTGATCTGGTCGAGCTGTTCCATGGTGGGCCTCCGGGGGGTGTAAGTGACGGGTGACAGGTTACGCGTTACGGGTGACAGGTTACGCGTTGAAAGCATGGCACCCTAAGCTCAGCGGTGCGGTGCGGTGCGGTGCGCTTCGCTTACCAGCACCCTGCAGCGTTTCCGACCCTGTAGGGTGACGGTGAGTGCAACGAACCGCACCGGGCGATGCGACAGGATAAATTGCAATGCGCGCGTCACCTGTCACCTGTCACCTGTCACCTGTCACCTGTCAAGCGTCGCGCAGTTTGTCTTTCTCCACTATATTGCACTGCCCTGTACTTTCGCTGAACAGGATCACCGCGCGACCGCTGTCGAGCTGCTGGCGCACCTGGGCGATGCGCCGCGCCAGCGGCGTTTCGACCTCGCCGTAGTCGGTACCGTCGCGGGTGACGAACTCGCTGATCAGGTTGTCCAGGGTGTCGGGCGAAAGATCGCGATGCGGAATGATCAAAACCACCTCCAGAGACGCTGCCATTCCCAGCGGTTGGGCTGGACCAGGTCGGGGCACTGTTGCAGTTCGCGGGTGTAGATCTCGGCCTGAGCCGCGACGCGCTCGGCTTCCTTCTCCAGCCATATTCCCCGATACACACCCTGATTGTAGGCGCCGGGGCCGAGTCTGTAAGCCAGGTAGAAGGCCTGCGTCTGGCTCCAGTCGAGCTTGAGCAGTTCACGGTTGCGCGCCGCGTTCCAGCCCAGAAAGTCGACGGCATCGTCGAGATCCGACGTTTCGGCCGACCAGTTGCCGGTAGCGATACGGTACTCGTCCCAGGCGTTGCCGTAAGGCAGCACATGGCGGCGCTTGTCGCGCCCCAGCGGCGGCTCCAGCAGCGCAAGGCCAAGCTCAGGCGGCAATCCCCAGTTGGCGCGGGCATCCTGCAGCGCCAGGCGCAGACCGCCATGATCGGCGACCAGCTCGCAGGTCGGCGGTGGCGGGGGCTCCGCCGTGCCGCCGAACGGCAGCATGGAGCAGCCGGACAGCAGGGTGAACGGCAGCAGACGCAGGGATTGCCTAACTACTGATTCCATATTGCTGCAACAGGTCAATGAACTCTCCTTCGTCTATTACCCTGACGCCGAGCGATTCCGCCTTGGCGAGTTTCGAACCGGCACCGGGGCCGGCCACCACGCATTCGGTTTTCTTCGATACGCTGCCGGAGACCTTCGCCCCCAGCGACAGCAGCTGTTCCTTGGCCTCATCGCGGGTCATGCGCTCCAGCGTGCCGGTCAGTACCCAGGTCTGATCGGCCAGCGGCTGAGAGCTTTCGCCCGCAGCCTCGCTCTGACAGCTCCAGTGCATGCCGAACTCCAGCAGCTGCTTCTCGACCGCACGGGCCTCACGACACCAGTCTTCATCCTCAAGCTGCCCGAGAAGCGCCTCACGGGCCCGTTTCGACAACTTGGCAACGGACTGTAGCTGCTCCTCGTCGGCCTCCAGCAGCGCATCGAGCGAGCCGAAGTGGCCTGCCAGCAGTTCGGCCCCGGTTTTCGCGACATAGGGAATGTTCAGTTTCACCAGCAGCTCTGCCAGCGTCGTGCTGCCCCTGAGCGCCGGCGACAGCTCGCCGCTCTGTTCGGGCTTGACGCCCAGGTCCGTCAGCTCGTCGATAACCTGCCGGTTATGGGCATCGGTGAAGAAGTTGCGGATCTCGTGGGCGACCTCCAGACCGATATCCGGCAGCCAGGTCAGCACCAGCGGCAGCGCCCGGGCGATGCGCTCCAGGCTGCCAAGCTGCTGCGCCAGCGCCCGCGCGGTGCCATCACCGACTTCCGGTATGCCCAAAGCGTAGATGAAACGCGCC
This sequence comes from Marinobacterium nitratireducens, assembly GCF_014645375.1. GTDB lineage: Bacteria > Pseudomonadota > Gammaproteobacteria > Pseudomonadales > Balneatricaceae > Marinobacterium_A > Marinobacterium_A nitratireducens. Next base: position 197,398 of record NZ_BMLT01000008.1, on the reverse strand, counting down.
AGCGGCACCTCGCGACGCGCCTGAATGGCCTTGTAGAGGTTGCTGGACGAGAGCTCCGCGAAGCCCTCCAGCCCCCTGAAGTCGGCGATTTTCAGTCGGTACAGATCCGCCGGCGAGCGCACCAGCCCACACTCGACCAACTGGTCGACGTTCTTGTCTCCGAGGCCTTCGATATCCATCGCGCGGCGCGACACGAAGTGAATGATGGCCTGCTTGAGCTGTGCCTGGCACGCCAGACGGCCAACGCAGCGGTAGATCGAGCCTTGGCTGACCGCCTCCTTGCCCTTGCCGCGCTTGATGAGCTGGGTGCGCTCGATATCGGAGCCGCACACCGGGCAGCTTGCCGGTATCCCGACCTCGGTCTCGCTGCCGTCGCGCCGCTCCGGCAGCACCCGTACCACCTGCGGAATGACATCGCCGGCGCGCCGCACCACGACGCTGTCGCCAACCTTGAGCCCGAGCCGCGCGATCTCGTCCATATTGTGCAGGGTGGCATTGCTGACCGTGACGCCGCCGACGAACACCGGCTCCAGCCTCGCCACCGGCGTCACCGCGCCGGTGCGGCCGACCTGGAACTCGACCGCCCGCACGCGGGTCATCTCCTCCTGCGCCGGAAATTTGTGGGCGATGGCCCAGCGCGGCGCCCGCGACACGAAGCCCAGCTGCTGCTGCTGCGCCCGGTCGTCGACCTTGAACACGATGCCGTCGATATCGTAGGCGAGGCTGTCGCGTCTCGCGGCCAGATCCTCGTAGTATTCCAGACAGCCCTCGACGCCCTGCACCAGCCGCATTTCGGGGTTGATGCGAAAGCCCCAGCGGTGCAGCAGTTCCAGCGTCTCGTAATGGCTTGCCGGCAGCTCGCCGCCCTCGACGATGCCGGTGCTGTAGCTGCACATTTCCAGCGGCCGGTCGGCGGTGATGCGCGGATCGAGCTGGCGCAGGCTGCCGGCGGCGGCGTTGCGTGGGTTGACGAAGGTTTTCTCGTCGCGCTCGCGCTGGCGCGCGTTCAGCGCTTCGAATCCGGCGCGCGGCATGTAGATCTCGCCGCGCACTTCGAGCCGGCGCGGCCAGTCGCCGTCGTTCAGCTGCAGCGGCACCGTACGCAGCGTGCGCACGTTCTGGGTAATGTCTTCTCCGGTAGTACCATCGCCCCGGGTCGCCGCGCGCACCAGCACGCCGTCCTCGTACAGCAGGCTGACGGCGATGCCGTCGAGCTTGGGTTCGCAGGCAAAGGCGATGTCGGCATCCGACGACAGGCCGAGGCGCTCCTGCACCCGGCGCACGAAATCCCGCAGATCCTGGGCCTCGAATGCGTTGTCGAGCGACAGCATCGGCAGTTCGTGCTGCACCTCGGTGAAGCCGCTGGCCGGGCGCGCACCGACACGCTGGGTCGGCGAGGTCGGCGTGACCAGTTCGGGATGCTCGGCTTCGAGCTGCTTCAGGCGCTGGAACAGGCGGTCGTATTCGGCATCGGGCAGCTCGGGGTCGTCGAGCACGTAGTAGCGGTAATTGTGGTGGTTCAGTTGGTCGCGCAGCTGCTGCACGTCCTGTTCAATCGAGACTGCCGAACACATTGAATCAAGGAGTTCCTGGATATGATTGAGCTTGCAAGGATGTAGGGCGCCACTCGTCGCTGGTGCGGTGCGCTTCGCTTACCGGCACCCTACAGAGTTTCCGCCCCCGTAGGGTGCCGGTGAGTGAAACGAACCGCACCGATTCAACAACGTAACAACCTTCGTGATCACGCCCGGGAGGCACTGCGACGGCTGCGGTTGTGCATTTCGAAGTCGCGGATGCGCTGGCGGTAATGTTCCTTGGTCTGGGGCCGCAGCACCGAACGGTTTTCATCGAGCAGGTCGCCGTTGAGGTGCCGCGCCAGGGTTTCCGCGGTCGCCAGCATGCACTCGAAGGCGTTCATCACGTCGCGGGGCTGCTCCATCGACATGAAAAAGCTCACCCCGGGGGTATGCATACTGTCGATGGTCGCCGGGTCGAAGGTGCCCGGATTGACGGCATTGGCCATACTGAACTGGACCGGACCGCTGTCGCTGCCATCCTCGTGGCGGTGAAAAATACGCATGCTGCCCAGACGCAGGTCGCAGGCCGTCAGTATCCGGTTCAGCCCCGCGCCGGGGAAACCTTCCGGGGCGCTGGAGACCACCGTAATCACCAGAACGTGCTCGGGATCCGGCAGTTCGAAAGTTTCGTCGGCGGCCGCTGCAGGCTCGGAAGGCGTGGCCGACTCGGCTTCATTGAACAGCGAGTCCTGCTGCGGCTTTTCCGCCGCGGCCGGCTGGGCGGCCGGAACCGGGCGCGGACGCGCTGGCGCTTCCTGTCCGGCAGCGGCATCAGGCGCTTTGGGCGTTTCCGGCTGCGGCGCCGAAACAGATTCCGGCGCCACCGCACCTCGCGGCTTGCGGGCGCGCTCCATCAGCATGGGCACCGGCTTTTCCAGATCGAATGCAGGGGTTTCGGGCTCGGCGGCGGGCGGCGGCGCTACAGCAGCAGGCTTCGGCTGCACGGTTTCATCCTGCGACGGCTCGTGCGGCACAGACGGCTCATGAAAGGAATAGTCGTCCGGCACTTCGTCGAACAGCGGATCGACCTCTTCGAGCGGTTTGCGCGCGAAAGGCCCCCGCGGCGTTTCCGCGGCGCCCGGCTGCTGCCCGGGCTCTGCGGTTTTCACGGGCGCCTCGGCGGCGGCCTGGGCTCTGGCCTGAACCTTCGGCTCGGCAGAAGCGCGACGGGGCCTGCCAAGATCGTCCTCGTAATCATCGAAATCGTCGACCTGAGCGCCGAGATTCAGCGAGGGATCCACTTCGCCTCGGGCGGCCGGCACCGCTTCGGGTGCAAAGGCGGGGCTTTCGAAATCTTCGCGGGGGGCATCGTCGCGGGCACTGCCGAAGGTCGGCTCGATACGTTCCCGGCTCTCGCGCATGGGGGCCCTGCGCGGCGCGGGCTCCGCCGCGTCCCTGGCCAGCGCCGCATCGGTCGCGTCTCCCGCGACGCGGGCGCCGCCGTAAGGCAACTCTGGGTTGCTCTGCTGCTCTTCCGGCTCGTCGGGCAGATCCCGGAAGCGCCGGTCGATATCCATGCGCAGGCTGTCCCGGCCGCCCCTGACACGCCGCCATCCATCGAAGATGATCAGCGCAATGACAATCACGCCGCCGATAACAAGCCACTCTCTGAGGCTGATGTCCATAATCCCGCTGCTATCCCACGATTGACTGACTGGCGCCCGCTGAACGGCGCCGACTACAACGGCTGCAAGCCCCGATAACTATAGACCGAGCCGTAACCTCACCACAACCTGTACGATTTACCCCTGCGCCGCGAACGCTTTGGCGCGTTGCCGGTTTTGTTCGTCGCGGGGAGGTGCCCGCAAGTTTGGGTGCGCGACTCCTACAAGAGCGACCCAACTGCGCAAACCCGTAGGAGCGCCGCCCCGCCGCGAACGCTTTGGCGCGTTGCCGATTTTATTCGTCGCGGGGCGCGACTCCTACAAGAGCGACCCAACTCCGCACACCCGTAGGAGCGGCGCACCCAAAGGGCACTTCCCCGCCGCGAACGTTTTGGCGCGCTGCCGGTTTTGTTCGTCGCAGTGCGCGACTCCTTCAAGAGCGACCCAACTGCGCACACCCGTATGAGCTGCGCACCCAAAGGGCACTTCCCCGCCGCGAACGCTTTAGCGCGTTGCCGGTTTTGTTCGTCGCGGGGCGCGACTCCTACGAGAGCGACCCAACTCCGCACACCCGTAGGAGCGGCGCCCCGCCGCGAACGCTTTGGCGCGCTGCCGGTTTTATTCGCCGCGGGGAAGTGCCCGTAAGTTTGGGTGCGCGACTCCTACAAGAGCGACCCAACTCCGCACACCCGTAGGAGCGGCGCCCCTACTCCACGACCTGGTCGATCACCAGCTCGAGGACTTCACTTCCCCCTTTTACCGCAACCGGGCTCAGGGTGCCATAGAGGTCGCCGCTCTGCGCCGCCGGATCGCCGCTCATGGAAATTCGCGCGCTGACTTCAACCTCGTCGACGGTGGAGAGGCGTGCCTGGGGCGTCATGGCCAGGCTGTCGTCCAGCACCACCTGGCGCGGCAGGTCCGACACCTGCAGCTTGAGCGCGGCCAGCGGCATGCGTCCACCCACCGGACGGGCGAACACGAACACCGTCTGATCCGGCGCCAGATCCTGGCCGATGCCATCGCCAAGCCGCACCGAGAGCCGTATTTCCGCAGGTTCGAGCCCCGGCACCTCGGGCACCGCCTCCCCGCGCGCCTCAAGTTCCTGACGGGCTCGCTCGATACCTGCTCGCAGCGAGTTCTGCGCCCCGGCGTCGGCGCCCTGCAGGGCGCGTCCCCAGTAATCGACGGCCTCGGCAAAACGCTGATTTTCGAAGGCGTCGATTCCGAGCAGCCCCAGGGAAGTGACCTCGTCGGGGTTGAGCACCAGCGCCTGCTCGACCTGGTGACGGATGCGATCGTCCATCTTGCCGTCGTTGGCGAAATAGAGCGCCTGGGCGTACTGACCAAGCACGCCGGCATACTGCGGCGCCTCCTGCGGCAACAGCTCCAGCACCCGGGTGAACGCCGAGACGCTGTCGTCGTAGCGCTGCTGGCCCATGTAGGTGGTGCCCAGCAGGTACCAGCCTTCCGGGTTCTCCGGGTTCAGCTCCAGCTCGTGCTCGAGCTGCGCCACTGCTTCTTCCAGCGTCGGCGTGCGACCGTCGAAGGGATCGGGATTGGCCTGACGCTCCAGCGCCAGCTGCAGCTTGGGCGCGCTGCCCAGCTGCCAGTAGATGGCCAGCGCCGACAGCGGTAACAGCACCGCCATCAGCAGCGCGCCGACCCAGTGACCCCGACCGACGCCGCTGCGGCTGGCGGTTTTCGCAGGCGTACCCACGTCCTGCAGCAGATTACGCTCGAGTTCGAGCTTCAGCTCGGCGAAATCCGCCGCGCCCAGGTTGCCGAGGGCCTGTTCCTGCTCCAGCTCCGCCAGGCGCTCGCGAAAGATGTGAATATTCTGGTGATCACGATCCTCCGCCAGCCGGTCCTGTTCGAGGCGTCGGGCGCGCAGCAGCGGCAGTATCACAAAGGCGACCGCAAGCACGGTCAGCACGGCTATTCCGGTCCACAGACCCGCCATTACTTCTCATCCTGTTTCAGCAGTTGGTCGAGGCGCCGTTGCTCGGCCTCGGAAAGGTGGTGCTCCGGATGCGCCGGATCGTCGCCGGCGTCACGGCGCTTGCGCGTCAACACCAGCACCACGATGGCACCGATCAGCAGCAGCCCGAAGGGCCCGTACCAGAGCAGCAGGGTCTGGTTGTCCAGACGCGGCCGATAGAGCACGAATTCGCCGTAACGGGCCACCATGAAATCGACGATTTCATCATCCGTGGCGCCGTCCTGCAGCATGCGATAGATCTCGTGGCGCAGGTCGGAGGCGATGGGCGAGTTGGAATCGGCGATATTCTGATTCTGGCACTTGGGGCAGCGCAGCTCGGCCGTCAAGTCTGCAAAGCGCTCGCGGGTCGCATCGTCGCGGAACTCGAAGGCATCGATCGCGGCCTGGGCCGTCAGCGGCAGCCAGAACGCCAGCATGAGCAGCAGGCATCTGGCCTTTCGGGCCAGAGCCCGGTTCGACAGGCCGCTGATCATGAAGCGCCTCCGTCGAGCTGCTGCATCACCTCACGCAGCTGCTGCCAGACCTTCTCGTTGACTTCGCCGACATGGCGGTAGCGGATGATGCCGTCCTTGTCGAGCACGTAGGTCTCGGGCGCACCGTAAACGCCAAGGTCAAGCCCCAGAGTGCCCTTGGGGTCGAAGATGTTCCGGGCGTAGGGGTCCTGGTAGCGCTGCAGCCAGTCGTTGGCCTTGGCGCGGTCGTCCTTGTAATTGATGCCGTAGATGGTCACGCCTTCTTCGCGGGCGATCTTGTTGAGCTGGTCGTGTTCCTGCTTGCAGGTCGGGCACCAGGTGGCCCAGACATTCAGCAGCGCGGGCGTGCCCCGAAGATCGTTCTCGGTCAGGGTCTGGTTCTCGTCGTACAGCGAGCTGAGCTGAAACGCCGGCATCGGCTTGCCGATCAGCGCCGACGGCAGCTCGGTCGGATCCAGCTGCAGACCGCGCCAGAGGAAAATGCCCAGGCCGAAGAAAACGAGCAGCGGGAAAAAGAGGATCAGTCGTCGCATCATGCCGTGGTTCCTTCTGCGTTGATCTCACTCTGCGCCTTGGCGCGCTGCGCTTCACGACGCGCCTGCTTGCGGTAGCGCGGATCGGTGGCCGCCAGCAGGCCGCCGGCGGTCATCAGCAGACCGCCGAGCCAAATCCAGCGCACGTAGGGCTTGTACTGCACGCGGATCGCCCAGGCATCGTCGCCGAGCGACTCGCCCATGGCGACATACAGATCGCGGGTGAAGCCCGGATCGATGGCCGCTTCGGTCATGATGTTGCCGCGGGCGTTGTAAAAGCGCTTTTCCGGGTGCATACGGGTGTACTCGGTGCCGTCTTTCATGACGCGGATCTGCGCCTTGTCGGACACGTAGTTGGGCCCCTTGTGCTCGCGCACGCCGTCGTAGACAAAGGTGTAGGGGCCGAAGCCGATGCTGTCGCCGGGCGCCATGCGCAGATCACGGGCATCGCTGTAGACCGACACCATGGTGATCCCGACGATGGTGACGGCAACGCCGATATGGGCAAGCTGCATCGCCCAGTAGCTGCGCGAAAGCGCTCGCAGGCCCGCGACCGGGTTCGACTTGCTGCGCAGCTTGGCGTAGATATCACGCAGCTGGCTGAAGAACACCCAGGCCGCCAGCATCACCGCCAGCGCCACGGCGACATTGAAGCTCTCGCCGGCGAGGAAGGACACCGCCACACCGGTGACCAGCGACAGCAGCGCCGGCAGCCAGAGCTTCTCCACCAGCTGCCCCGCCCGGGTATGTTTCCAGCGCGCCACGGTGCCAAGCCCGAGGAAGACGATCATGACCGACATCAGCGGTATGAACAGGCTGTTGAAATACGGCGGCCCCACCGAAATCTTGCCCAGACCCAGCGCATCCATCAGCAGCGGATAGACGGTGCCGAGCAGCACCATCAGACACACCACCACCAACACGATGTTGTTGATCAGCAGCATGGTTTCGCGCGACAGCAGCGAGAAGCTCGATTCGCTCTTCACGTGACCGGCGCGCAGCGCGTACAGCAGCAGCGAGCCGCCAATGCTGATGCCCAGCAGCGCCAGCACGAAGTAACCGCGCTCCGGATCGGTGGCGAAGGCGTGTACCGAGGTCAGCACGCCGGAGCGGACCAGGAAGGTGCCGAGCAGGCTCAGCGAGAAGGCGAAGATCGCCAGCAGCACCGTCCAGCTTTTGAACACCCCGCGTTTCTCGGTGACGATCAGGCTGTGCACCAGCGCGGTGCCGATGAGCCAGGGCATGAAGGAGGCGTTTTCCACCGGATCCCAGAACCACCAGCCGCCCCAGCCGAGTTCGTAGTAGGCCCACCAGCTGCCGAGCGCGATGCCGAGCGTGAGGAAGGCCCAGGCCACCACCGTCCAGGGACGCGACCAGCGCGCCCAGGCGGCGTCGAGACGACCGCTGAGCAGCGCCGCAATGGCGAAGGCGAAGGCAACGGAAAAGCCGACATAGCCCATGTAGAGCATCGGCGGATGCACGATCAGGCCGAAATCCTGCAGCAGCGGGTTGAGGTCGCCGCCTTCGGCGGGGGCATTCGGCAGCAGGCGCTCGAACGGGCTCGAGGTCAGCAGCGTGAACAGGATGAAGCCGACGCCGATCATTCCCATCACGCTCAGCACCCGCGCCACGATATCCAGCGGCAGGTCCTCGCTCTTGGCCGCCACCGCCCAGGTCCAGCCGCCGAGAATCAGTACCCACAGCAGCAGCGAGCCTTCGTGACCGCCCCAGACGGCGCTGAACTTGTAGTAGTACGGCAGCGCGGTATTGGAGTTGCCGGCGACGTAGGCGACGGAGAAATCGTCGCTCAGGAACGCCTGGACCAGGCAGGCCATGCTGACGCCGAGAAACAGAAACTGCGCCCGCGCCAGCGGCCGCGCGTAGCTCATCCACAGACGGTTGCCGGTGGTGGCGCCGACCAGCGGTACCACCGCCAGCAGCGCGGACAGGCACAGCGCCAGTATCAGGGAGTATTCACCAAGCTCCGGAATCATTTGTTGAATACCTCCGCCTCGGGTTGCGGCATCTTGCCCGACGCCTGCAGCGCCTCGGCGACTTCCGGCGGCATGTAGTTCTCGTCATGCTTGGCCAGCACTTCGACGGCCTGGAACACGCCCTGATTGTCGAGCGAGCCCTGGGCGACGATCCCCTGACCTTCGCGGAACAGGTCCGGCAGTATGCCGGTGAACTCCACCGGCACCGTCTCGGCGTAGTCGGTCAGCTCGAAGCGCACCTGCAGCGAATCGCTGGCGCGCAGCACGCTTCCCTCGACCACCATGCCGCCGGCGCGGATGCGGGTATCCCTGGGCGCCTCGCCCTGGGCGATCTGCGTCGGCGAATAGAACAGATTGATGTTCTGGCTCAGCGCGAACAGCGCCAGGCCGACCGCGACCGAGACACCGACCAGAATGGCCAGCACGATCACCAGCCGTTGCTTGCGTTTGGGGGTCATGACAACTTCTTCTCCCGTCGCAGGCGTCGCGACTGTTCAGTAAAAAACTGCCGGGTCAGGCGCCAGGGTTGCAGCACGTTGAGCACCAGGATTACCAGGGCGATGCCATAGGCCAGCCAGACATAGAGCCCGTGCCCCCCCATCGCCAGAAAATCGGCCAGACTATCGAACTTCACCTTTACCTCTGCAACTCAACTTGTGGGAGCCGCGCCTCGCGGCGAAGCTACCGGAATATTCGTGGTGCGGTGCGCTTCGCTCCGCTCAGCAGCACCCTACATGGTCGAAAAACGTGTAGGGCGCACCGAGCGAAGCGAGCTGCGCCGCCATTTTCGGCACGCTTCGCTCCGCTCAGGGTGCCCTACATGGTCGGAACGCGCGTAGGGTGCCGGTAACCGCCAAGGACGGCGGAAATCCTGGCAATGCAGGAGCAATTGCCGGGAAAGCGAAGCGCACCGCGCCATTGCGTGCCGCCGCGTTACGCATAACCGGTCACCTGCACTCAACCAGCTCCCGCACCCAGCCTGCGCGGCGCTCGCGAGCGAGAATCTCGTGGCGCAACCGCAGCATCAGCGATACGGCGAAAAAGCAGTAGAAACCGAGCACCATCACCAACAGCGGCAACCACATCTCGGCGGGCATCGCCGGCCGTTCGGTCAGCTTGAAGGTCGCCGGCTGGTGCAGGGTGTTCCACCACTCCACCGAATACTTGATGATCGGAATGTTCACCAGCCCCACCAGCGCCAGCACCGCGGTGGATTGCGCCGCCGTGGTGGCGTCCTCGATCGCGGCGTGCAGCGCCATGATGCCGAAATACAGGAACAGCAGTATCAGCATCGAGGTCAGACGCGCGTCCCAGACCCACCAGGAGCCCCAGGTCGGCTTGCCCCAGATTGCGCCCGTGGCCAACGCCAGCAGCGCCATGGAGGCACCGATAGGGGCGCAGGACTTGGCCACCATGTCGGCGACCTTCATTTTCCAGATCAGCCCGATGGCGCCGGCAATGGCCATCAGCATGTAACAGGACTGCGCCAGAATCGCCGACGGCACATGAATGTAAATAATGCGGAAGCTGTTGCCCTGCTGGTAGTCGGCCGGTGCGAACAGCAGCGCCCAGACGGTACCGCCCAGCAGCAGCACCGCCGCCAGCACCGCGAAGACCGGCAGCAGCTTGCCGGTGATGCCGTAGCACCAGCGCGGCGAGGCCAGCTGGTAAAACCAGCGCGGCATCCATTTTTTATCAGCCATACTCGTTACATCATCCGCTTACAGAAATTCTCAAGGCCGCCGCGATGGCCAGCGGCGCCAGCACCAGCCCCAGCGCCAGCATGGCGCCCAGCAGCGCCAGGTAACCCGCCAGCGGCAGACCCGTAACCGCCGCCTGCACCGCTCCGGAGCCGAAAATCAGCACCGGAATGTAGAGCGGCAGCACCAGCAGCGATATCAGCATGCCGCCCTTGCGCAACCCGACGGTCAGGGCCGCGCCGATGGCGCCGATCAGGCTCAGCGTCGGGGTGCCGAGCAACAGGCTCAGCATCAGTCCCGGCATGCCCTCCGCCGGCAAAAACAGCATCAGCCCCAGCAGCGGCGCCATCAGCGTCAGCGGCAGACCGGTCATCACCCAGTGCGCCGTCACCCGCGCCAGCACCACCAGCATCAGCGGCTGCGGGCTCAGCAGCGCCTGCTCCAGGGTGCCGTCTTCGAAGTCGGCACGGAACAGGCTGTCCATCGACAGCAGGGTCGCCAGCAGCGCCGCGACCCAGACCAGCCCGGGCGCCAGCTCCGCCAGAAACGCAGGTTCCGGGCTCACCCCCAGCGGAAACAGCGTCGCCACCATCAGGAAAAACACCAGCGGGTTGACCAGGTCGCGACGGTTGCGAAACGCCAGCAGCAGATCCCGCTTCAGCGCCGCTCGAAAGGTTCCCGGGCGCCGTTCGAGCGCTGCAGCCGGCTTGTTAGTCGCCATCTCGCTCATGAAGTTCCGGCCCTGTGATCCAGATTGATACGCCGAAGCCCCGTCATCGTCAGTTCATGGTGCGTCGTCAGGATGGCGGCACCGCCGCGGGCGGCATGGCTCAGGATCAGCTGCTCCTTCTCCGCGACGCCTTTTTTGTCGATCGCGGTGAAGGGCTCGTCGAGAATCCACAACGGCGCCCGGCTGAGATAGAGCCGCGCCAGACTGACGCGCCGGTGCTGACCCGCCGACAGATTGTGACAGGGCACATCCTCGTAGCCGGCCAGGCCGACCCGCTCGAGGGCCTCGCCGATGCCGGCGGCGTCGATATCCGGATGCAGCGCCGCGTACCAGTTGAGGTTCTCTTCCGGCGTCAGCGTGGCCTTGACCCCCGGCTGATGGCCGAAATACAACAGCGAGGCGCGATAGTCGTGCATCACCCCGGCCAGCGATTCGCCGCGCCAGTAAATTTCGCCGTCGAAATTCCGGGACAGCCCGCTGAGTATCCGCAGCAGAGTGGTCTTGCCGCTGCCGTTCTGCCCTTCGATCTGCAACACCTCGCCGGCGTGCACCTCGAACGAAAGGCCGTCGAACAGGATACGGTCATCCCGCTCGCAGAACAGTTTTTCGACTTTCAACAACGCTTCGCCCAACCGGGAATCCTCAACTGCCTCGCCACCGGGTTATACTCAGGATACCCGCGCACAAAATTCGCCATTATAGAGGAAGCTGCGAGCAGGTCCCAATGCTTCTGCGCAGCTCCTGAAGCGATACTTTGGATCTGTTTGTGATATCCACTTTCGTACCACATCTGACGGCGCAGGCGACGCCCGGCAGCGGGCCATCCCTCAGCCGGCTGCTACCCGCCGGCCAGACCCTGAACGCCCGGGTGCTGCAACTCGCTCAAATGGCAGGCGGGGGCTTCAGCGTCCGGCTGCAGCTCGGCGCCGGCGCCCTGACGCTCGCGACTCAGCGGGCCATCGCGCCGGGTACCGACATTCAGGTCCGGCGCGACCCCGGCGGTCAGATCGCCATCAGCCTGTCCGCCTCCCCGGCCGCGACCCGGGCGGCCGCCAGCACTCCAGACGCCGCCAATGCCGGTATCGCCAGCAACCCGCTCGACAGCGCCCTTCGCGCCAGCCTGCCGCGGCAGATGCCAACGGGCGAGGCGCTCGCCAAGCTCGCGGCGCTACCACTACCGTCCACAGCCAATGGCCAGCAGGCCGCGCAGCTGGTGCAGGCGCTGTTGCAGCTGCTGGTGATACGCCCCGGCCGGCGCGATGCCGCCACCGCGCGGCGCGCCGTCGAGCAGGGCGGTTTTTTCAGCGAGGCGCAGCTGGCGCGCACGCCGCCCGGCGGCCGCCCAGCGGCCGACCTCAAGACCTATCTGGGCCAGCTCGCACGCCTCGGCGAGCAGCTTCCCGCCGACGCCCGGGAGCCGATGCAAAAGCTTGTCGAGTCGCTGCTGGCCCGGGTCACGACGCAGCAGCTCGCCAGCGTTCGACACAACAGCGATCAATCCGATGGCAGCGCAGAGCGGCATTTCAGGCTCGACCTGCCGGTGACCACAGCTTCCGGCTACGAAACCGTCCGGCTGGATGTGCGGCGCCGACGCCCCGCTCCGGAGGCCGACGAGCGGCAGGGCAGCTGGCGCATCCGGCTGCATTTCGAACTGGACGCATCCGGACCGCTCGACGCGGAAATGCGCCTGCTTGACGATGGTCAGCTGAGCGCCCGCTTCTGGGCGGCGAGCGCCGACACCGCGCGCAGGGTCGAAGCCGGGCTCGCCCCGCTGGCCGCGGCACTTGAGAGCCACGGCATCCGCGTAAACGAGATCCATTGCCGCCAGGGCAAGCCCCCCGGCGAAGAAATCGGCATCCAGCGACAACTGATCGATCTGAAGACATGAACGACAGCGACCCGGACAAGCGCGCCATCGCGCTCGGCTATACCCCCGACAGCCAGAACGCCCCGACCGTCGCGGCCAAGGGCCGTGGTCTGATCGCCGAGCAGATCATCGCCCTGGCCCGCGAACACGACGTCCACATCCACCAAAGCCCGGAGCTGGTCGAGGTGCTGATACGTCTGGAGCTGGGCGAGGAAATCCCCGAAGCCCTCTACGTCGCCATCGCCGAGGTCATCGCCTTCGCCTATGGCTTGCAGGAAGAAAAGTAATGGCGCGGTTCGTTGCACTCAAGGTGCCCTACATTCTCAGCAACCGTAGGGCGCACCGAGCGAAGCGAGCTGCGCCGGTTTTATGACAACGGCACGTTTCGCTGCGCTCAAGGTGCCCTACATTCTCCGCAACCGTAGGGCGCACCGAGCGAAGCGAGCTGCGCCGGTTCTATGACAACGGCACGTTTCGCTGCGCTCAAGGTGCCCTACATTCTCCGCAACCGTAGGGCGCACCGGGCGAAGCGAGCTGCGCCATCAAACAGGAGGCAAGGATGCCGAATTATCGCCGGGTCTGGCAGCCGGGAGGGTGCTATTTCTTTACGGTTACATTGCGGCAACGGTGCAAGAACCGCCTCTTGGTCGAGCATATTAACGAATTGCGCAAAGCTGTTCGACGAGTCCGGGCTAGCCACCCGTTTAGCATTCACGGCTGGGTGGTCCTGCCCGACCATATGCACTGTCTGATCGAGCTTCCGCCCAATGACTGCGACTTCGCGATTCGATGGCGCTTGATCAAAAGCTACTTTTCCAGAGAAATACCACGCAGCTCCCGGGAACCGTGCCACGAGCGCGGTATCTGGCAACGCCGGTTCTGGGAGCACTTGGTTCGCGATGAGCGTGATTACCGGGCGCATCTGGATTACGTCCACATCAACCCGGTCAAGCACGGACTGGTGACACGGGTGGCCGACTGGCCCTATTCGACTTTTCACCGGTATGTTGCACAGGGCGTTTATGCCAAAGACTGGGCCAATGACGACCTTGCCAATCTTTTGCCTTACCGGGATTGAGACAAGGCACGTTTCGCTGCGCTCAAGGTGCCCTACATCTACCACGACCGTAGGGCGCACCGAGCGGAGCGAGCTGCGCCGGCTTTATGACAACGGCACGTTTCGCTGCGCTCAAGGTGCCCTACTCTACCGCGACCGCAGGGCGCACGGAGCGCAGCGAGCTGCGCCTTCAGGATTTAGAGCTATGGCCGAGGGCTTCGGTGGCCTGGAGTTCGCGGTGCAGCAGCGCCATGAGTTCGGCTTCGGGGCGGCCGATGCCGCAGCTTTTGACGAGGTCGTCGACGTCGGCGCCCATTTCCATCAGACGGGTGGCCTGGTTGTAGGCGAGGACGCCGGGGTCGCGGTTTTCCAGTTCCTGCTGTTTCTCGGCGGTGATATTGAGCTTCTGCTCGATCTCCACCATGCGGCGCCCCATGCCGATCGAGCCGCTGGTCATCGAGCGGATCTCGTTGCGCAGCACGTTGACCAACGCCTGCTGCCGGCGCTCGTACTGTTTCATGCGCCGGTACAGCAGCGCACAGGCGCCGACCGTGGTCAGCGCCAGCAACAGGCAGATGAGCAGCAGCAGGGTAATGTGAGACACCTTAACCTTCCTGGACCGAAAGGCTAAAGAATATCACGGCGATCGGCCGGGGCCGAGATGGCCGCGTCGAATTGCGCCAGCAGCGCCGGAACGTCGACCAGGAAGCAGCGTTCGCGGGCGCAGGTGCCCAGCAGCCAGGGTCTGCTGGCGCGATCGCCGTTCCATTTGACCTCATCGGCACGCAACTGCAGCGACTGCAGCAGCTCATCGCAGGCCAGCGCCCAGCGGCGCCCGCTCAGCACCAGCGCCTCCCGATAACGCGCCAGAGCGGGATCGTAACGCTCCGGGATCATGCGCAGCGCGGTATCGACCACCTGCACGGGCCCGGTGCGCGACTCGTAACGCCCCAGCACCCAGTCGTGGTCGCGGTCCAGCGCCAGAGAAAGGCCATCGAGGTGCTGCACCGCCTGCACCTGATCGAAGGGCACCGCGAGCCGCAGGCCGTGCATGCGCACCAGCACGGTGTTGAACTCATCGCCCAGATCCGCGGGGCGATAGATCAGCGTGGGATTGTCGGGCCTGGCGGGCGCGGCCGACACCTCTGCCGCGCAAGGCGCCTCAGCGCTCGCCTCCTGCGCCTGGGCACCGTACTCCGCGATCATTTGCGCGTCGGCCTGCGACTCGGCATCGCTGCCATCTTCCCGGGACTGCTGGGTTTTACCCGCCGCTGGCGCCTCGTCCGACTCCATACCGCAGGCGGCAATCATTGCGGCATCGGCGCGGCTTTCGGCATCGTCCCCGGCGGCCGGTGAGGGCTGCGCGGGCTCTTTCGCAACAGCCATGGCCGGTTCCGGCTCCGGCTCCGGCTCCGGCTCCGGGCATTCGGCTACGACAGGCTCGGCGCTATCTTCCGCTTCGTCTTGCGGCGGATCTTCATCGGAGTCCAGCAGCAGGGCGTCCAGATAATCCTGCACCACCCGCTGCGGATGCTTGTCGGTCATATCCTGACTCATGCCTCACTCCTGCCCTGCTGCGCCATCAGCGTGCGCAACAACTTGGCGTAGGCGGCGACACCGCGACTGCTCGGGTCGAGCGCCGAGGGTACAACCCCCTGAACGCTGGCGTTGCGGAACTTGGTGTCGACCGGCACTACCACGTCGGCCATCTGCTCCGGGTACTGACGATGCAGCTCGCGCAGGCAGTTGACCGAGGCCTGGGTCCGGCGGTCATAGAAGGTGGGCACCAGGCTGTATTCGAGCCTGCGCTTGCGGGCGCGGTTGATCATGGCGATGCTGCGCACCATCCGCTCCAGCCCCTTGAGCGCCAGATACTCGGTCTGCACCGGCACCAGCAGGCGCTCGCAGGCCGCCAGGGCGTTGACCATCAGCACACCGAGGACCGGCGGACTGTCGATCAGCACCTGGTCGAATTCGCCATCCAGCCGGCGCAAGGCGCGCGCCACCCGCAAGCCCATGCCCTCCTTGCCGACGGCGCGACGTTCCAGCGTTGCCAGCGCAGTGGAAGCCGGCAGCAGACTGATGCGTTCATGGCTGGTCGAGAGCAGCAGCGACTTGAGCCGGTTGCGGTCCGGCACCTCCTCCGAAAACAGTTCGAAGACGCTATGCTCCAGCTCGTCCGGATCGTAGCGGAAATAGCTGGTGAGGGAGCCGTGCGGATCGAGGTCGACGACCAGCACCCTGTGCCCCGCCCCGGCCAGCAGTCCCGCCAGCGTCACCACCGTTGTGGTCTTGCCGACGCCGCCCTTCTGGTTCGCTACAGACCAGACCTTCATTGCCCGATATTGCTCCTTACGTTCTGTGAACCGCGCATAGCGGCCTGTTTAATCTATTCCGCCAAACCCAATTCGCGGCGGCGAAGCCACCTCCCGATGCGCCGCTCCCCCGGGGCCTTCCCTGTAGGAGCTCGCTCCGCGAGCGAACCATCAGAGCCGGCCTCCAGAGCAGATCGCCCACAGAGTGGGCTCCTACAGAATGAGTGCCAGGCGCCTCCTACCGCGCCTCAGGCTCGGCCTGGCGGTAGAGAATACCACCGGATTGCGTCTCGACCTGCTCCAGCGCCGGTGGCGGAGACGCAGGCTCCGGCTGCAGCAGTTCGCTCACCGCATCGGTGCTGATCTGCTGACTGCCGAACGCCTGCACCGCCCGGCGCACTCGCTCATCTCTCGAGATCACCACCACCACCCGGCGGTTGCGACTGCGCCCCTCCGCGGTGCGGTTGCTGTAGGCCGGCTGATACTCGCCATAACCCACCGCCGCCATGCGCTGCGGCGCCAGCCCGTTGAGGGCCAGAATCCGCACCACCGCCGCCGCCCGCGCCGCGGACAGTTCCCAGTTCGACGGGAACTGATCGGTTTCGATGGGCCTGTCGTCGGTAAACCCCTCGACGTGAATCGGGTTGTCCAGTCCGACCAGCAGTTCGGCTATATCGCCCAGCAGCGCATCGGCTTCGATCTGCGGCAGGGCGCTGCCACTGGGAAACAACTGCGCGGCGCGCAGTTCGATCGTGATCCAGAGGTCGTTGCCGTCGATCTTCATCTCGCCGTCGTCGATCCGCGGCGAGAACCGCCGCCGCAGTCCGTCCAGCA
The DNA here is from genome assembly GCF_014645375.1 of Marinobacterium nitratireducens. Lineage (GTDB taxonomy): Bacteria > Pseudomonadota > Gammaproteobacteria > Pseudomonadales > Balneatricaceae > Marinobacterium_A > Marinobacterium_A nitratireducens. Next base: position 180,715 of record NZ_BMLT01000008.1, on the reverse strand, counting down.
GCGCGCGCAACTGCTCGCTCCGGGCCTCGTCCGGCGCATCGATTTCGATCGGCGGCGCCTCCGGCTCGCGCCTGTCGCCCACCGCCAGATCGTCCTCCAGCGGCTGCCCGCCGTTGCCGGCTACACGGCCGCCCGACTCGAACACGCCGCTCAGGGCCTCTGACAGCGCGCGATACTTTTCCTCGTTCACGGTCGAAATGGCGTACATGACGACGAAGAACGCCAGCAACAGGGTAATGAAGTCGGCATAGGAGACCACCCAGCGATCCTGCGGGCTGTCATCGGGTGGCGGACGGCGGCGCGGCACGCGAACCTACCCCAGGTAGCCCAGCAGGCGCTGGCGGATCAGCTGCGGACTCTGGCCATCGGCGATCGACAGCAGACCTTCGAGCATCATTTCCTGATAGCGGTAGCGCTCCAGCACCCGATTCTTGATCTTGTTGGCCAGCGGGATCAGCAGCAGGTTGGCGAGACCGACACCGTAGACGGTGGCGACGAACGCCGTGGCGATCCCGGCGCCCAGGCCCTCGGGATCCGCCAGGCTGCTCATGACCTGGATAAGCCCGATCACGGCGCCAAGAATGCCCAGCGTCGGCGCATAGCCTCCCATACTCTCGATCACGCGCGCGCCCTGCAGATCCCGCTGTTCATGCGCTACCAGCTGCACTTCCAGCATGGCGCGGATGACCTCGGAGCGGCGACCGTCCACCAGCAGCTGCAGGCCTCCGCGCACCAGCGGATCCGGGGTTCGCGCCACCTCCTTCTCCAGCGCCAGCAGACCGTCCTTGCGCGCCAGACCGCACCACCTGACCACTTCCTTCACGCCGGCTTCGAAATCGTAGCGGGGGCTGCGCAGCAGCCAGCGCAGCAGACGCAGCGCACGGCGAAAGTCGTCGGCCGGAGACTGGATCGCTGCCGCCGCCAGGGTGCCACCCACCACGATCAGCAGTGCCGGCGGGTTGAACAGCTGCTGCAACTGGCCGCCTTCGAGATAGTGACCACCGACGACGGCCACCACCGCCAGCAGCAAGCCCAGCAGGCTGAGCCGGTCCATCAGTGGCCGCCTCCGGCGAGCAGCGGCCCGAATTCCGACAGGTCCAGCTCCGCATCCGCCAGCCCGGCCTTGACCACCGCCTGCGGCATGCCGTAGATGGTGCAGCTCTGCTGGTTTTGCGCCCAGATGGTGGCGCCGGTCTTCTTCAGCAGCTTCGCCCCCTCGCAGCCGTCAGCGCCCATCCCGGTGAGAATCAGCGCCAGGGTCCTGCGGCCATAGGCGCGCGCGGCAGAGCCGTAGGTGATATCGACGCTGGGCTTGTAGGTCAGGCGCTCGTCGCCGGGAAGAATCCGCACGCGGTCGGTGCGGTTGCCGTCGATGATCATCTGCTGGCCGCCCGGTGCCAGCAGCGCCAGCCCCGGTTCGAGGCGATCGCCGTCCTCCGCCTGACGCACGCGAATACGGCACTGCTGGTCGAGCCGCTCGGCGAACACCCGGGTGAAGGTTGCGGGCATGTGCTGCACCAGCAGGATCGGGTACGGGAAGGATGCCGGCAGTTGCGTCAGAATCTGCTGCAGGGCCGCCGGACCGCCGGTGGAGGACCCAATCACCACCAGCCGGCAGTCGGGCATCCGCACACGGCCCGCCGGGCGCGGCGGCGCCGCCCTGGGCGCGTCTTCGCGCGCGCCGGAGCGGAATACCAGGGTGCTGGCACTGCGCCCCTCGGGCACGCTGTCGCTGGCGAAACGGCTGCGGCGAAACCGCGGCGAGCGCGCCAGCGACACCAGCCGGTCGATCAGCTGGCCGCTGACCTGGCCGGACTGGTCGAGCCAGGCGCGAATATCCTTGGGCAGGTAATCCACGGCGCCGGCCTCGAGGGCCTGCAGTGTGGTCTGGGCCCCCTCGTGGGTCAGCGACGACAGCATCAGAATCGAGGTCGGCGCCTCGCGCATGATCCGGCGAACCGCCTCGATGCCGTTCATCTGCGGCATCTCGACATCCATGGTAATGACGTCAGGACGCAGCTGGCGCGCCTTCTCGACCGCCTCGACGCCGTTGACCGCCGTACCCACGACCTTCAGGCGCGGGTCGCGGGCCAGCGCATCGCTGATGCGGTGCCGGATAAAGCTGGAGTCGTCGACTATGAGTACGCTTGCCGCCATGGGGTCCTTCTCGTCAGCATCCGCGTCAGCTCGCGTAGCGCTTTAGCAGGTTGGGCAGGTCGATGATCAGGGCAATGCGGCCGTCGCCTGTGATGGTGGCGCCGGAGAGCCCCGGCGTGCCGTGCAGGATGCTGCCGAGCGGCTTGATGACCACCTCTTCCTGGCCCACCAGCTGGTCGACGACGAACCCCACCCGCTGGGTGCCAACGGTCACGATCACGACATGTCCCTGCTTCGGCAGCGGCGCATGCGCGGCGCCGTCCACCAGCCAGCGCTTGAGGTGGAACAGCGGCAGCGCCTGGTCACGCACCACGATCACGCGCTGACCGTCGACGACGTTGGTTTTGGTCAGGTCCAGATTGAAGATCTCGTTGACGTTGACCAATGGCAGCGCGAAGGCCTGCTGCTCCAGAATCACCATCAGCGTCGGCATGATCGCCAGCGTCAGCGGCACCTGGATGGCGATGCGGGTACCCTGCCCCAGTACCGAATCGATCGCCAGGGTACCGTTGAGCTGGGTGATCTTGGTCTTGACCACATCCATGCCCACACCGCGCCCGGACACGTCGGAGATCTCGGACTTGGTCGAAAAGCCGGGGGCGAAGATCAGATTGAAGCATTCCTGATCGCTCAGCCGCGCGGCCGCTTCGCTGTCGAGCATGCCGCGCTGGACCGCCAGCTTGCGCAGCTTGTTCGGATCCATACCGCCGCCGTCGTCCTGGATCACCAGCAGGATATGGTCGCCTTCCTGCTCGGCGGACAGCAGCACCAGCCCTTCCCGCGGCTTGCCCAGCTGCTCGCGCTTGGCCGGCGCCTCGATACCGTGATCGACGGCATTGCGCACCAGGTGGATCAGCGGATCGGCCAGCGCCTCGACCAGGTTCTTGTCGAGATCGGTTTCCTCGCCGCGAAGCTCCAGCCGGATTTCCTTCTTGAGGTTGCGCGAGAGATCGCGAATCAGACGCGGAAAACGCCCGAACACCTTTTTCACCGGCTGCATGCGGGTTTTCATCACCGAGGTCTGCAGATCGGCGGTGACCATGTCGAGGGTACCGAGCGCCTTCGCCATTTCCTCGTCTTCCTGGGCGCCGCCAAGACGCACCAGGCGATTGCGCACCAGCACCAGCTCGCCCACCATGTTCATGATGGTATCGAGCAGGCGGGTGTCGACGCGCACATTGGAGGACTCCTGGGCGCCACGGGACGACGGGGCAGCGGCCACCGGTTCGGGCTGGCCCGCCGGCGGGCGCGGCTTTTCGGCCGCCGGTGCCGCGGCGAAGGCGCCCTTGCCTTCGGCCTGCAGCTTGTCCAGCAGATCCTCGAACTCGTCGTCGGTAATCAGCTCCCCGGCAGCCGGCGCTTTCGGCGCCACAGGCGCTTCCTTCGCGGTGACCGGCAGTTCGTCGAGCAGCGCATCGAACTCGCGTCCCGAGAGGCCGGCGGCGTCCGTCTGCGTTTTCCTGCCGGGCGCCCCACCACTGCCGTGCAGTTCGTCGAGCAGGGATTCGAACTCATCCTCGGTAATCCGGTCGCTGCCGGCACCGGCCTGCGAATCCGTCTTTCCCGGCGCCCCGCCACTGCCGTGCAGTTCGTCCAGCAGCGACTCGAACTCGTCCTCGGAAATGAGATCGTCGTTCGGCGCCTGCCCCAGCGCTTCGCTCAGCCCGACTTCCCCCGGCGCTTGCGACGGCGCCGGTGCAGCCGCAGGCTCAGCAACAGGCTGTCCGCTGGCAGCGCCCGCCAGGCTTTGCAGCAGCTGCGGCGAGGCCGGCTCCGGATTGTCGCCGGCGCGCACCTGGCCGAACATGCGATTGACCGCATCGAGCGCCTGCAGCACCAGATCCATCAGGGATGCCGAGACCTGCAGCTCGCCGGTGCGCAACAGATCGAACAGGTTCTCGGCCTGATGGCAGCATTCCACCATGGCCTCGATCTGCAGGAAACCCGCGCCGCCCTTGACCGTATGGAAGCCACGGAAGATCGCGTTCAGCAGCTCACGGTCCTGCGGCCGCTGCTCGAGATCGACTAGCTGCTCCGAGAGCTGCTCCAGTATCTCGCCGGCTTCGATCAAAAAGTCTTCCAGGATCTCCTGATCCACATCCAAACCCATGGGGCGCTCCTCTCAAAAGCCCAGACTGGACAACAGATCGTCGACGTCGTCCTGATTGCGGGCCACCGCGGCGCCGTCCGCTGGCCGCACCTGGGGACCCTCGGCACGCGCCGGATCGGCCGGCGCCGCAACGCTGCGGGGCTCTTCCACCCTGACGTTGTTGAGCCGGTCAACCTTCGCAGCCATTTCCATAAGATCCACCAGTTGGCTTTCGACCTGCGTCAGCAGCTGCATGACGCGGCGAATCAGCTGCCCGGTAATGTCCTGAAAACCCTGCCCGACCAGGATCTCCGTCAGCTCGCCGCGCATCTGCTCGAGCTGCGGGGTCGTATCCTCGGGCAGGTCCTGGCGCCCGGCGAATCGGTCCACCAGTGCCAGGGTACGATCGACGCGATCGAGGGTGTCGTGGGCCGCCCGTTCGGTCAGCTGGATAACGTAATCGAGACGCTCGGAGGCATCCGTCATCGCGGAAAGCTGGCCGCGTTGCGCTTCCGGCACGCCGATTTCCGACGAGAACGACTTGATCGCCTCATGCAGTCCGCGGGTGAGCCGGCCCACCTCGCGATAAAAGGCGTCATGGCGCGCAGCCTGCAGCTCACTGATCAGCGACATGGCATCAGGCAGGTCGCCCCGCTCGAGCACCGCAACCAGCTCCTGCGCCTTGCCCTGCAACAGCGCTTCCAGCGAATCCGTGGTTGACGTTATCTTTGCACCGGACATGACGGAAACTCCTCAGCCTTCCAGACGCTCGAAGATCTTGTCGATCTTCTCCTTCAGCACGGCGGCGGTGAACGGCTTGACGACATAGCCGTTCACACCGGCCTGAGCGGCGGTAATGATCTGCTCGCGCTTGGCTTCCGCCGTCACCATCAGCACCGGTATCGCGGCCAGCTGCGGATCCTTGCGAACTTCCTTCAGCAGGTCGATACCGGTCATGCCCGGCATGTTCCAGTCCGTCACCAGAAAATCCACGCTGCCCTGTTTCAGGATCGGCAGGGCCGTCTTGCCATCGTCGGCCTCCAAGACGTTAGTGAACCCCAGATCACGCAGCAGATTCTTTATGATGCGCCTCATGGTGGAAAAGTCGTCCACCACCAGGATTCGGATGTCCTTTCTCAAGACAGGTTCTCCCAAACAATAATGACCCGATGTACGGAGCCGCTTCTGATCGGCCCGCCGGCGTCTCCGGGCTGCCGGCCTGACCGGCCGGGAGGCCATTCAGCCTCCGTTAACCCCGAGCCCCGTTATATACACAGGCAGCAAACGTTAGCTGTATCGGCCGGACAGGCCGAAACTGCAGCTGCTTTGTGGAAAAATTTATCGCCAGTCGCGCAGCCGTGCCCGCAGCCGGTGAGCCGCCTGGCTGTGAATCTGGCTGATCCTGGATTCGCTGACCCCGAGCACCTGCCCGATCTCCTTGAGGTTGAGCTGCTCGTCGTAGTAGAGCGACAGCACCAGCCGCTCACGCTCGGGCAGCCCCTCGATGGCACGGGCGAGCGCGGCGGTAAAAGCGCCCTGCTCGACCTCGCCGCCGGGCTCGGGGGTCTCCGAGACGAACTGTTCGCCGGCGCCGTCGTCATCGGGATTGACCAGCTCCTCGAAGCTGAACAGGCGACTTTCCATGGCGTCCTGCAGCAGCGAGTGATACTCGTCCATGCCGATTCCCAGCTCCGCCGCCACTTCGGCGTCGCTGGCGTCGCGCCCAAGGCGGGCTTCGAGCTGATGAATGGCGTCGGCGACACGACGGCTGTTGCGATGCACCGAACGCGGCGTCCAGTCGCCACGGCGCACTTCGTCGATGATGGCACCGCGAATACGGATACCGGCGTAGGTTTCGAAACTGGCGCCCTTGCCGGGGTTGTATTTGCCGGCAGCTTCGAGCAATCCGATCATGCCCGCCTGGATGAGGTCCTCGAGCACGACGCTCGCTGGCAGGCGCGCCAGCAGATGGTAGGCAATACGCTTAACCAGCGGGGCGTACTGCTCTATCAGGTCCTCACTGGAGGTGTAATCCAGCTGGTTATACATGACATCCTTTTTCCGGGCTTTAGGGGTTCTTCCGTCAGCCGAAGCCTGAGTTCCCCGAGTATAGAGGACCACAAACGCCAGCGCCCGAGGCCGAGGCCGCACGCCTTCAAGCCGCCACTGCGTAGCCGCGAAGAACCTTCTTTATAATCTCTGCACCAGCCGCTCGACGAAGAATTCGAGATGTCCGCGCGGCGTCGTCATCACCGGCCAGCTGTCGACCCTGTTCGCCAGCTGACGATAGGCAAGTGCCGCTTTGCTGCTGGAAAATGCTTTTAATACAGCAGCTTGGCGTTGAACGGCCTTTCTGACCGATTCATCATAAGGGATTGACCCTACGTATTGAAGTGTTACATCGAGGAAACGGTCGGTCACGGTCAGCAGCTTGTTGAACATATTGCGGCCTTCCGCCTCGCTGCGCACCATGTTGGCCAGCACCCGGAAGCGACTGACGCGGTAATCCCGGTTCAGCAGTTTGATCAGGGCATAGGCGTCGGTGATCGACGTCGGCTCGTCGCACACCACCACCAGCACCTCCTGGGAAGCGCGCAGAAAACTGACCACCGACTCTGAAATTCCCGCCGCGGTATCGATAACCAGCACATCGACGTCATCGCCGATGTCGCTGAAAGCGTGGATCAGCTCGGCATGCTCGTGCACCCCCAGGGCGGTCATTTCCTGGGTGCCCGAAGAGGCCGGCACGATACGCACGTTCTCGCCGGCGTCGAGCATCACCTCGGCCAGCCCGCAACTGCCGGCCAGCACATCGGCGATGGTCTGACGCGGCCGCAACCCGAGCAGCACATCGACATTGGCAAGCCCAAGGTCGGCATCCAGCAATACCACACGCCGCCCCATCTCCCCGAGCGCAAGCGAGAGATTGACCGATACATTGGTCTTGCCGACGCCGCCCTTGCCGCCGGTTACCGCCACCACCTTGACTGGATGCATGCTCTGTTTCTTCCCTGGATCAACCGGTCCGGCCGATAAAGGCCAGATCCGGCTCATCTCCCGACTGCTGTTCCCGTTCCAGCGCTTTCTGCGCGGTCACCACCGCCCGGCTCACCAGGTCGTGTCGCCGCGCCACGCCGATATCGTCCGGTATCTTCTGTCCGTCCGTGACATAAGCTATCGGCAGCTGCTTCTCGATCGCCAGCGTCAATGCCTCGCCAAGACTGCCGGACTCGTCCAGCTTGCTCAGCACGCAACCGTTCAGTCCCAGCCCGCGGTAGGTATCGTAGGCGCTTTCCAGCACCCGACGCTGACTGGAGCAGGACAGCACCAGCAACTTTTTCATGCGCAAAGGCACGCTCTTTAGCAGCTCTATCTGCTCGCCGGTATGGGGTTCGCTGGCGCTCATGCCCGCAGTATCGATCAGCACCAGCCGCTTGCCGCGCAGCGATTGCAGCACCTCTTCCAGCGAGTGATTCTCATCCGCCACCCGCACCGGGACATCGAGGATACGTCCGAAGGTCCGCAGCTGCTCGTGGGCGGCGATACGGTAGGAATCGGTTGTCACCAGCGCCAGACTGGAGCTGCCGTAACGCAGCACGTAGCGCGCCGCCAGCTTGCCGATGGTGGTGGTCTTGCCGACGCCGGTGGGACCGACGAAGGCGACCATGCCACCCCGTTCGATAAACTCCTCCCCCACCACCGGAATGGCGTCCGACAGGCGCGCCAGACTACCGCGCCAGGCCTTGTCGAGCTCGATATCCTGCTCGATATCGGCCACCAGATGGCGCACCACCCGGGCGCCGATACCCAGACTGTCGAGCCGGCGACTGAGCTTGGCCTGCGCCACCGGAGGCTGCGAGCGCGGCGCAGGCGCGGCCGGGGGCGGCGACTTCAGCTGGCTTTCCAGCATCGCCCGCAACTGCTGAATTTCCTGCTGCATGGTGACAATCATGCGGTGATCGCCACCGTCGGCGGACTCCGGCGCAGGCCGCCGCGGCGCAGGCTCGGGCACGTCTGCAGGCACCGCGATCCGGGCCTGCTGCCGCGCCTTGAGGGTTTCGAGAATGCTGCGCATCTCGTCGTCCTCGTCGCTCTCGATCTGGCGGTTTCGCACCACATCGAGCCCGGGCTCGGCGGGACTGGCAGCCTGCTGCTGCGCCGCAGCGATGCGCGCACGCACCTTGCGCATCTCGTCATCGAGCCCGGCGCCCTGACGCCCGGCGCTGTGCTGGCGCTGCAACTGCTCCTCGCGCCGGCGCCGCTCCTGGCCCTGGCGCTTGAACTCGGCCTGGGCCGCCTCGTATTCGTGCTCGTGGGCGGCCACCACCTCGACGCCGCCGGCCACCCGATGATTGGAGACAATGACCGCATCGGGTCCGATTTCTTCACGGACCCGCCGCATCGCCTGGCGCATGTCAGGGGCAAAAATGCGTTTTACCTTCATAGTCGTCCTCTGGGTGACGCGTGACAGGTTACGCGTGACGCCACCGGTGCGCGCTCACAGCGAAGCGTTTCGATTGATGTAGGGCACCTTGAGCGAAGCGAAACGTGCCACTGCTTGCGGCGCAGCTCGCTTCGCTCCACTACGAACCGCTCCTGCATTCTCAGCATTTCCACCATCCCTGGCGGTCAAGGCGCCCTACGCTCATCACTGTCCACCTACGGTGGCCACGATGGTGACCTTCTTGCTCTCCGGGATTTCCTGATAGGAAAGCACGTGAATCTGATGCTGGCCATAGCGTACGAACTTCGCCATCAGCGGTCTCACCGGCGCCGCCACCAGCAGTATCGTCGGCTTGCCGGCCATTTCCTGGTTCTGCGCCGCCGTCGACAGCGAACTCTGCAACCGCTCCGCCATACCGGGCTCGAGCGCAAGCCCCTCGCCGCCGGAGGGGTTCTGCACCGAGCCGAGCAGCAGCTGTTCGAGCTTCGGATCCAGGGTAATCACCGGAATATCGTCGGCCGGACCGTTGATTTCCTGCACGATCAGGCGTGCCAGCGACACCCGCACCGCCGCGGTGAGCGCCACCGGATCCTGGGTACGCCCCACCGCCTCGGCCAGCGCCTCGGCGATGCTGCGGAAGTCTTTCAGCGGCACCTGCTCCATCAGCAGGCTCTGCAGCACCTTGAGCAGGGCGCTGACCGACAGCTTGCCGGGCACCAGCTCTTCGGCCAGCTTCGGCGAGTGCCGCGACAGCATATCCAGCAGCTGCTGCACTTCCTCGTGCCCCAGCAGCTCGTGGGCGTGGGTCTGCAGCAGCTGGTTCAGGTGCGTGGCCACGACGGTACTGGCGTCCACCACCGTATAGCCCAGCGACTGGGCCTGCTCTTTCTGCCCGCTCTCGATCCAGACGGCATCGAGCCCGAAGGCCGGATCCTTCACCGCCGTGCCCTTGAGCGTACCGAAGACCTGTCCGGGATTGATCGCCAGCTCGCGATCCGGATATACCTCGGCCTCGCCGACGATCACACCCATCAACAGTATGCGGTACCCCCCCGGCAACAGATCGAGGTTATCGCGGATATGCACCGAGGGCACCAGAAAGCCGAGGTCCTGCGACAGCTTGCGGCGCACGCCCTTGATCCGGCCAAGCAACTGGCCGCCCTGCATCTTGTCGACCATCGGTATCAAGCGGTAGCCGACCTCGAGTCCTATCATGTCCACCGGCATGACATCATCCCAGTCGAGTTCTTTCTGCTCGTCCGGGCCCGACATCGGCTCGGTGCGCGCCAGCTCCTGCCGCTCGGCGGCTTCGGCGCCGGCCTTTTCACGCTGCAGCTTGAGAATCCACCAGGCGACACCGCCGGCCGCTGCGGCAAGCGTCAAAAAAGCGACATGCGGCATACCCGGCACGATACCGATGACCGTCAGCACGCAGGCGGCGACGATCAGCGCCCGCGGCGCCGAGAACATCTGATGCAGCACCTGATGCCCCATATCCTGGGAGGTGTTCTGTCGCGTCACCGTGATCGCCGCCGCGGTCGACAGCAGCAGCGACGGAATCTGCGCCACCAGACCGTCACCGATGGTCAGCAGCGAATAGTAGCGCGCCGCCAGATCGAAGCTCAGACCGTGCTGCAGCATGCCGATGGACAGGCCGCCGATCAGGTTGATCGCCAGAATCAGGATACCGGCGACGGCGTCGCCACGGACGAACTTGGAGGCACCGTCCATGGCGCCGTAGAAGTCCGCCTCGCGGGTGACTTCCTGACGTCGCTGCTTCGCCTCTTCCTGGCTGATCAGGCCGGCATTGAGATCGGCGTCGACCGCCATCTGCTTGCCGGGCATGGCATCGAGTGTAAAGCGAGCACTCACTTCGGAAATACGGCCGGCCCCCTTGGTCACCACCACGAAGTTGATGATCACCAGTATCAGGAACACCACGATACCGACCACGTAGTTGCCGCCGATCACCACCGAGCCGAAGGCTTCGATCACCTTGCCCGCGGCATCGCCGCCTTCGTGACCGTACAGCAGCACCACCCGGGTCGAGGCCACGTTGAGCGCCAGCCGCAGCAGCGTCGCCACCAGCAGAATGGTCGGGAAAACGGTAAACTCGAGCGGTCGCAATGCGTAAACACAGACCAGCAGCACCACCAGCGACAGCGCGATATTGAAGGTGAAGAAGACATCCAGCAGGAACGGCGGCATCGGCAGCGTGACCATGCCGATCACGGCCAGCAGCAACAGCGGCACCCCCAGGTTTCCCTGGCTCAGGCTGCGCACGTTGTTGAGAATGACCGCTCTATCCACTCCGCCTACCGTCAAAATTCAGTCAGTCACAGCCAGCACAATCGTAACTGTCGCTATTGGAAGACCTGGCAACCGCCAGCATTCAATTTATTGACGCCCTCCAGGGGCACCAGGGTGGTTTCATGCAATTTTCTCGCCAGGGCGTTAAGCGTTAAGCGTTAAGCGTTAAGCGTTCAACAGCCTATCCCGCACCTCGCACCTCGCACCTCGCACCTTACGCCTCACGCCTCACGCCTCACGCCTCACGCCTCACGCCCCACCTTACGCCTTACTCCTCACCATCGAACCGCAGATCATCGGGGATATCGAGATCCTGGTCCCGCAGCGGCTGCGCATCCCCGGCCCGCCTTCGCGCTTCGCGCAGCTGGTAGACATACGCCAGCACCTGCGCCACGGCCTTGAACAGCCCCGCCGGTATTTCCTCCTCCAGCTCGGTATGCCGGTACAGGGCCCGCGCCAGCGGCGGCGCCGACAGCAGCGGCACCTCGTGCTCGATCGCCAGCTCGCGAATCTTCAGCGCCACGAAATCGGCACCCTTGGCCAGCACCACCGGCGCCCGGCCCGACTCCGGGTCGTACTTCAGCGCCACCGCGTAGTGGGTCGGGTTGGTAATCACCACATCGGCCTCGGGCACCCGGGTCATCATCTGGCGCTGCGCGATCTCGCGCTGCAACTGCCGGATCCGGCCCTTCACCTCGGGCTTGCCTTCGGTGTTCTTGAGCTCGTCCTTGACCTCCTGCAGCGTCATCTTCAGCTTCTTGCTGTAATCGTAAAGCTGAAAAGGCACATCGATCACCGCGATCAGGATCAGCGTTGCGCTGATGACCAGAAACGACCAGCTGACGATATGCACGGCATCGCGCATCGCCAGCAACACGTCGCTCGCGCCCAGCGCCAGGAGCTGCTGCTGGATCAGCCCGAGCACCAGTACCGCGCCGGCACCGACCAGCAGAAACTTCGCCAGCGCCTTGACCAGCTCCACCAGCGCCTTGAGCGAAAACATCCGCTTGAGGCCCGACAGCGGATTGATCCGACTGCCCTTGGGCTGCAACGCCTGGCCGCTGAAGTTCCATCCGCCCAGGGCGATGGGGCCAATGACCGCGGCCAGCAGCACCAGCAGGAAAAAGCCGGTCATTCCCAGCAGCGCATCGAACAGCGAGCGTCCGAGATGCGCGAACATCATCGCCGGATCGAACAGTGCGTCGCGCTCGAGACGGAAGTTGCCGACCATCATGTCCGCCATCAGCCGTGCGGCAGTTTCGCCGAACAGCAACGCACTGGCGGCGGCCGCCAGCAGCAGCACCGCGGCGCCCAGTTCGCGCGATCGCGGCACGTCGCCTTTCTCGCGCGCCTCACGCAATCGCTTGGGGGTTGGGTCTTCGGTCTTTTCCTGACCGGATTCGTCTGCCATTGCAGGCAAGCCCTCCAGAATCCGCGGGGTGGCGGTGAGCGCTCCCCGACGTGCTGTCTCTTTCGGTGCGCATCGCTTCGCTCAGCAGCACCCTACGCCGATCGAGAGGTACGGCGGTGCCGTTCGCCGCGCTCAGGGCACCCTACAATTCTCCCATCATCCCGCCATCATCCGCCGGCGAACAACTGGCCGACACGCTCCAGCGCCTCGGTGGCGATGCGCAGGTACTGGCCGAGGAAGCCGCCGAGACTGACCCAGGCAATCAGCAGCCCCATCAGCATGGTAAAGGGAAAGCCGATGGCGAAGATGTTCAGCTGCGGCGCCGCCTTGGTGATGATGCCGAAGGCGAAGTTGATCACCAGCAACGCGGTAATCGCCGGCAGCGACATCAGCAGCGCCGAGGCGAACATCCAGCCGCCGCTGCGCACCACCTCGATGAAGATCGAACGGTCGATCCCGGCCAGCCCCACCGGCATACGCTCGAAACTCTGCGCCAGCGCATCGATCATCACCAGATGTCCGTTCATCGCCAGGAACAGCAGCATCGTCAGCTGCAGGTAGAACTGGGTCAGCACCACCACCGCGACGCCGTTGACCGGGTCCGAAACCGAGGCGAAGCCCAGCCCCATCTGGGTCGAGATCAGCTGCCCGCCGATCACGAACACCTGCAGCAGCATCTGCACCATAAAGCCCATTGCCGCGCCGATCAGTATCTGCTGGGCGATGATCAGGTAGCTCTGCAGCGAAAAGCCGTCGAATGCCGGCATCGGCGGCAGCACCGGCACCAGCAGCATGGTGACCAGCAGCGCCAGCCCGAGGCGGATCCGCCCCGGCACCAGATTGCTGCCGATCATCGGTATCGCCATGAAGAAGGAGGCAACGCGAAACAGCGGCCAGAGGAAATCGGCCACCCACTGCTCGATCTGCAGCAGACTGACGTCAAACATCAGCCGGTCCCGATCAGTTGCGGGATGGCTTCGAATATCATGCGGAAGTGGTCCAGCAGTCGCGTCACTATCCATGGGCCCGCCCACATCACCATCGCCAGGGTGATGATCAGGCGCGGCAGAAAGCTCAGCGTCTGCTCGTTGATCTGGGTCGCGGCCTGAAACATCGAGATCAGCAGCCCCACCAGCAGGCTCGGCAGAATAATGACGGTCACCAGTATCACCACCAGCCAGAGCGCGTCGGCGAAGAGGTCGAGCGTCATCTGTGGCGTCATCGCACTGTCTCCTTCGTCGGCCTGGGTTACGGGTTACGGGTTACGGGTTACGGGTTACGGGTTACGGGTTACGGGTTACGGGTTACGGGTTACGGGTTACGGGTTACGGGTTACGGGAAATTGTCACCTGTCACCTGTCACCTGTCACCTGTCACCCGTCACCCGTCACCCGTCACACAACAAAACTCACATTCCGAAACTGCTGGCCAGGGTGCCGACCACCATCACCCAGCCGTCCACCAGCACGAACAGCATGATCTTGAACGGCAGCGAAATGATCACCGGCGACAGCATCATCATGCCCATCGCCATCAGCACGCTGGCCACCACCAGGTCGATGACGAGGAAGGGTATGAACAGCATGAAGCCGATCTGGAACGCCGTCTTGAGCTCGCTGGTGACGAACGCCGGCACCAGCACGGTGAACGGCACCTCGTCGATCGACGCCACCGGCGGCGTCTTCGCCAGCCGCATGAACAGCTCGAGGTCGTTCTCCCGCGTCTGCATCGTCATGAAGTCGCGAAACGGCGCCGCGGCGGCCCTTACCGCATCCATCGGCGCCAGCTGCTCCTCGAGATAGGGCTGGACCGCGTCCCGGTTCACCCGGTCCAGCACCGGCGTCATGATGAACAGCGTCAGGAACAGCGACAGGCCGATCAGCACCTGGTTGGACGGCGTCTGCTGCAGCCCGAGCGCCTGGCGCAGGATCGCGAACACCACGATGATGCGGGTAAAGGACGTCATCATCATGACCATCGCCGGCAGGAATGTCAGCATGGTCATCAGCGCGAGGATCTGGATCGTCACGCTGTAACTGGCACTGCCATCTTCGGCCGTGGTCACGTTGACCGCGGGGATGCCCACATCCTGAGCGCCGGCGGGCAGAGCGAAAAGCAGCAGCAGCGGCCAGAGCCGCACCAGAATGCCGTTAATCGCCGTCACCAGCCGTCCTTTTGTTGCTGTTGCGCGAAGGCTTCGCGCAGCTTGGCGCCGAACTGACCGCTCTGCGGCGGCACGATCACCGGCTCCTCGAAGCGCTCCAGCAGGCTGACCCGCCCCGGCGCCACGCCGAGCAGCAACTGGCGGGCACCGACCTGCACCAGCACCGCCTTCTCCCGCGTGCCCAGGGGCAGCACCGCGATCACCTTCATATCGCGGTGATGCCCGCCGATAGCGGTGAAGCGCTTGAGCACCCAGAGCACCAGCAGGATGGCGATGACCACCACCACCAGTCCGATCAGCAGCTGCCCGAGCATTTCCAGCGATACCGGGTCCTGCAGCGAGGTCCCCGCACCCGAGGCGGTCTCGGCCCGGGCCGGCATCGCCAGCAGGCCGGTCAACATCAGCAAATATTTCATCAGCGCAGCTTCTTGATGCGTTCCTGGGGACTGATCACGTCGGTCAGGCGAATGCCGTAGCGGTCGTTGACCACCACCACCTCGCCGTGGGCGATCAGGGTACCGTTGACCATGACGTCGAGCGGCTCACCGGCGACGCGTCCAAGCTCGATCACCGAGCCCTGAGTGAGCTGCAGCAGATTGCGGATGGCGATCTCGGTATTGCCGACCTCCATCGACAGGGTCACCGGTATGTCCAGGATGACATCCAGCTTGGGATCGTTAACCGGCGTGGACTCGTCCTTCAGTTCGTCGAGCTCGACCGCCCTGGCCCCGCCGGTCTGCTCTTCCATCGCCGCGGCCCACTCGTCCGCCATCGCCTGCTGGTCGACGGGATTGTCCTTGTTGTCACTCATGGATTCAGTCTCTTCATTCCGTCGTTTTGATCTGATCGACGATCTTGACCGCCAGGTTGTTGCGCGACACCCCGAGCTTGCAACCGAAGACCGGTACGCCGGCGGCCCGCAGCGTCAGCTGTTCCGGTATTTCCACCGGAATCACATCCCCCGCCTCCAGCTCCATCACGTCGCGCAGGGTCATCTCGCGCTCGGCGATCCGCAGCTTCAGATCGACCTCGGCCGCCATGATGTCACGCCGCAGGGCCTGCATCCAGCGCTCGTCGATCTCGTCCTCGGCACGCTGATATCCCGATACCAGCAGGTCGCGAATCGGCTCGAGCATCGAATAGGGCATGGTGACCTGCAGCTCGCCGCTGCCCCCCTCCAGATCGATCTGGAAGGTACTGACCACCACCACCTCAGTGGGACTGACGACGTTCGCCATCGCCGGGTTCATTTCGTGACCGGTGTGCTGGAAACCGAGCCCCATCACCGGCCGCCAGGCCTCTTTCAGATCCTCGAACAGCAGCTTGAGGGTCTTGTGCACCAGGCGGGTCTCGGTAGGCGTGAAGTCGCGTCCCTCGATCTTGGCGTGACGGCCATCGCCGCCGAAAAAGTTGTCGACCAGCTTGAACACCAGCTTGGCATCGAGAATGAAGAGAGCGGTGCCGCGCAACGGCGTTACTCGCACCAGGTTCATGCTGGTGGGAACGTAGAGCGTATGAATGTAGTCACCGTACTTCATTACCTGGACACCGCCGACGGTCACATCGGCGTTGCGGCGCAGCAGGTTGAACAGGGTATGGCGGGTATGGCGGGCGAAGCGTTCGTTGATCATTTCCAGCGTCGGCATGCGCCCGCGCACGATACGCTCCTGGCTGGCCAGGTCGTAAGCTTTCAGTTCACCGCTGTCGGACTCATCCGTCTCGTCGGAGGTTTCGATATCGCCATCGTCCACGCCGTGCAACAGCGCATCGATTTCGTCCTGAGACAGCAGATCCTTTACCGACATTCTGGCCGCCCGTTACTGCATGACAAAGTTGGTGAACAGGACCGTCTCGACCCCGGGCTGACCGATTTTTTCGTGCAGGAACGCCTGCAGGCGCTCGGTCGCCTGAGCCTGCAACTGACGCTTGCCCTCGATGGTACGCAGCGCTTCGTACTGTTGCGCACTCAACAGGGCATTGAGCAGCGAGACGATCCTCGGCATATGCAGGCTGAGCATTTCATCGGCTTTCGGGTCCCGGCTGAGCGCCTCGATATAGACCTGCATGGAGTGCCGGCGACCATCCTCCGACTCCAGCGTCACGACGAACATCGGCCGCCCTTCGTGCGAGCGGATCTTGGTGTAGATCGCCTCGGCAAGTTCCGGAGCCGCCTGCTCTGCACCGGCATTATCCTTGCCCAGCAGGAAAAACGCCGCAGCGCCGCCACCGCCTACCAGAAGCAGCGTCAGCACGGCGCCGATGACCAGCCATTTGCGCGATCTTGCTTTGCCGTCAGCGGCGTCGCTTCCGTCTGCCATAACCCCTCCATTAACCGGAGCTAACTATATCATACTGATTTTAACGGCCCAGCCCGGCGCCCGGGAACGGAGCGTTCCGTGATGCCTTCGGCGTGACACAGGCGTGCCGGTTACACGTACTGGTCTACCAGCGAACGCCTGACGGCCGTCACGGCAGGCGCAGCCGCCTCGACGACCTCTCCGGCATCACCGGCGCCGACGCTGGACGTGAAAATTCGCTCCGGCTCCCCGTCAGCCTGCCGCCCCCGCCGCCCGGAATCATCCGCAACGGTACTGCTGTCGAGATTGAGCCCCTGCTCGGCCAGCATCTCCCGCAATCGCGGCATCTGCTGCTCCAGCGCATCCCGGACCTGGGCGTGGGGTGAGCTGATGCTCAGACTGACCTGATCATGCTGCACCAGCAGCCGGACCTGCAGACTGCCAAGCTCGGGCGGATCGAGCTGTATCTCCGCCATCTGCACCCCGCCCGCCGACAGCATCAGCAAACGCTCGCCGACCGTCTGTCCCCAGGCGGGGGTTCCCGGCGCCAGCCCCTGGGGCAGGCTGAAGCCCGCACCAGGCGGCGCGCCGCGGGCAACGCTCGTGACCGTCTGCGCAAGAGCCGGGCGATTCAGCGCCTCGTCCGGAGCATCGCCGCCCTCTGCCACGGAATCGGCAGCGGCTTCGAGGCTGTCGGTCAGCGCAGCGGTCCCGGCCAGCCCCCCGGTTGCCGGGCCGCCGTTACCGGTCGCGGCGACCGCGGCCGCTCCCGGCGGGGGCAGTCCTGCCGACAGATTCAGCGCCGAGCCGGCCGCCGTCTGCGGTGAGGCGACCGGGAGCCCGGGGCCGCCTGCCGCTGCCGGCGCCAGTACGGCATCGCCCGGCGCTGCGGCGGCCAGACGCTGCTGCACTTCAAGCGCCTTCAGAATCCCCTCAGGCAGGGGTTTGCGCTCGGCCTGCTGCACGAAGCGCAGCAGCGAGTCGATATCATCTGCGCCGCTGCCACTGCCTGTCTGATCCACGCGCTCTTTTGCTGCCGGCAGGCGCGCGGCCACGGCCTGCTGCGGCGCCGGGGCCGGAGCCAACGGCCGCTGTTCAACCGCAGCGCCCGCGCTCGCCGGCGTCTGCTCGCCCGGCGCGGGCGAAGCCTGCGCGGTGACGGATACCGCAGGCGCGTCGACCACTGCCGGCTCAGGATCTGTGCGACTCGCCTGAGCACGCCGTTCGACAGCCTGCCCCGCTGAGGCTTGCCCCGCCGTCGCCTGCCCTTCTGCCAGCGCAGGCGACAGCGACAGGCCCTTCGCCGACGTTTCGAAGGCCCCGGCATCCGCCGCCATCAAATCTGCCTGCTGCAGCGGCGGGCCGGCTGCAACTCTGTTGACGGCGGCATCGGGTAGCACAGGCGGCCGGGCAGCCTGATCGTCCGTTTCCGCCTCTGGCGCATGGCCACCGGCCCGCACTGCCGCTGCGGCCCGGTCTGACGGCAAAGCGGGGTCGGCCGCCAGCAATGCCAAAGCCGGCACCGCCTCGTCCGCCAGGCGTCCCTCATCCGGCAAAGCCATGCTAGGCGGCGGCAATTCTTCGCCGCCCGCACCCGCCGGTGCCGCGGCGCCTGCCGCAGCGGTATAAAGGGCTGCAAATGCCGAAGGCGTTGCGGCGGGCACGCCGGACACCGGCGTTGCGGGCTTCTGCGCGGACGCGCTGATTCCGACACCGGCAGCCATGGGAACAAGGGGGGCGACCATCGACGACTCCTGAAAAACGCTCGATTGTCGTATCGATGCAGGTTATGGGCCAAAATTTATGGTGAGGCGTGACCGCCAGGGATGGCGTAGGAGCCCACTCTGTGGGCGAACAGCCTTGCGGCACGCTGACAATATTCGCTTCGCTCGCGGAGCGAGCTCCTACGCATCCATCAGTGTGTAGGGCACCATGAGCGCAGCGAATTGTGCCACCGGAAACCAATCGATCTGTACTACGATCGATTTGACGGGTTTCGCGATGCCCGAGCGGTATTGGTACCGGTCATGTCCCTACCAGTGCATCGCTCTACCCATCCTCCGATCGTGGATCCGGTTATGCGCGGTTGAAACTTTAGCTTTCACACCTCACCACTTACTAATCATCAAATAAACGGCGGCCGAATGAGCTGCGCGCGCTCGTCGAGCAGTTTCTGCAGGCGCTTCTCTTCCTCGCTGCGTTCCTGCGCCCGCGCGCGATCGGTCAGGTGTTCCATCGCCTTGAGGTGGCCGTAAGTGCTGCGCCAGTGCTGCTCGACCTGTTCGAGTTGCTGACGATTGGTGCGCATCGCCTCACGGTGCTGTCTGAGCGTTGCCTCGATCTTGTCGACGAAGGCTCGCGCGGCAAGAAACCGATCCATGGCCACGCCCTGCCGCCCCTTCTCCTGCAGCTGCGCCTGATACTCGGCAAGGAACCGTTCCAGCTGCGCCAGGGTTGCCTCGTCACGCTCGACGCGGCCACGGCTGTCGGCGAGAAACTGGTCGGCCTGGCGCTTCTTGCGCTCGGCCAGATCCTGCAGCAACGCCATGCGCTCGGAACGCTTCTTCATCCTCTAGCTCCCGGCTGCGGCGGCGCTTTCGCGGGCGCCTTGGGCGGCGGCGACAGCACCATCGCCAGTTCCTGCACGCTCTGCGCCAGCGGTTTGGACTCGTTAAGCCCCTGTTGCAGAAAAGCCTTCAGTACCGGCATGCGCTCGATGGCGAAATCGGTATCGGGATCGCTGCCGCGGGTGTAGGCGCCGACGGTAATCAGATCCTCGTTCTGCTGATAGCGCGACATCAGCTGCTTGAAGCGCATCGCCGTACCCAGATGACCGGCATCAACGATCGCCGGCATGGCGCGGCTTATCGAGGCTTCTATATCGATCGCCGGATAGTGCCCCTGCTCCGCCAGCCGTCGCGACAGCACCACGTGGCCGTCGAGGATGGCCCGCGCCGCATCGGCAACCGGGTCCTGCTGATCGTCCCCCTCGGTCAGCACGGTGTAGAAGGCGGTGATGGAGCCACCGCCACTGGCGCCATTGCCGGCGCGTTCGACCAGCCTCGGCAGCCGGGCGAAGACCGACGGCGGATAGCCCTTGGTGGCCGGCGGCTCGCCAACCGCCAGCGCGATTTCGCGCTGCGCCTGGGCATAGCGGGTCAGGGAGTCCATCAGCAGCAGCACATTGCGCCCCTCGGCGCGAAAATACTCGGCAATGCGGGTCGCCAGCTGGGCCGCCCGCAGGCGCATCAGCGGCGAGTCGTCGGCCGGGGAGGCCACCACCACGGAGCGGGCCAGCCCCTCGGCGCCCAGGTTGTGCTCGATGAACTCCTTGACCTCGCGGCCACGCTCGCCGATCAGCCCGACGACGATGATCTCGGCCTCGGTGAAACGGGTCATCATGCCCAGCAGCACCGATTTGCCGACGCCACTGCCGGCGAACAGCCCGAGTCGCTGACCGCGACCGACCGTCAACAGCGCGTTGATCGCACGGATACCGACGTCCAGCGGCTGCTCGATCGGGTGACGCTCCAGCGGGTTGATGGTTTCGCCGGCAAGCCCGACCCGCGTCTCGACCTGCAGCGGCCCCTTGCCGTCGAGCGGCCGGCCGACGCCGTTCAGCACCCGCCCGAGCAGACCGGGGCCCACCGCCACCTGACCGGCATTGCCGAACGGCATGACACGGGCGCCGGGTTGCAGCCCGTCAACGCTGTCCAGCGGCATCAGGTAGATACGATCGCCGGCGAAACCAACCACTTCAGCTTCGACCTCCAGGCCCGGACGCACCGCGATCAGACAGTTGTCACCGATGGCGACCTGAAGACCGACGGCTTCGATGGTCAGGCCGATCAGGCGGGTAATACGACCTTCGATACGGGGCTCCGGGGCCTCGTAGCGCAGATCGAGGTGGGATTGCAGGCGTTTCAGCAACCGCGACATGGCGTCAGAAATCCGTCATTCATCGCCCGGGGATTCCGCCAGCCGGGCTAAAAGCTGCTCCGCCACCTGACCGAAGCGGGTCTCGAGGGTCTGGTCGACCCGGCTTGCGGGCGTGCGCACCCGACAACCGCCGGCGCTGATGCCAGGATCCGGCACCAGGGTTCTGTGCTCCCGGGCGTCGCACAGCGGCTGCAGCAGCACTTCGTTCTCGGGGTTGACGTGAATGCGCACGTCGCCCGCCTCGTCCGGCAGCAGCGCCAGCGCCTCCCGCACCGAGTCGAGGATCAGCTCGGGGCGACTGACCAGCTCATGCCGGGTCACCGCGGCGGCAAGCTGCACCACCATCCGCAGCAGGCAGCTTTCGAGCTCCCTCGCCTGCGTCTGCAACGGCGCTTCGAATTCGCTGATCATCTCGTCAAGGCGCGCCACCGCAGCGGCAATCTCCTGCTGCCCCTGCTGCAGGCCTTCGTCATGCCCCTGCATACGCCCTGCTTCGAGTCCCTTGTCGAACCCCTCCCGATGACCTTCCTCGAACCCTTCCTGACGCGCTTCCTCGCGGATCCGCTCGAGCTCCGCCAGGGTCAGCTTGCCGTCGCCGAACGGCAGCTCGTCGGCGTCGAGCTGCTCGTCCACCGCACTTTCTTCCCGCTGCACCAGCGCCACGCGGTGCCGCCCCTCGACCTGCGGCAGCCGCCAGAGCTCGACCGCGCCGACGTCGGCGGCGCGAATACGCACCGGAGGCTTGTCGGACTGACTCATAGACTTAGCTCGAACCTTTCATGGCACTAGATCATCTCTTCGCCGCTGCCGGCCAGCATGATCTCGCCTTCGTCGGCCAGACGCCGCGCCACCGCAAGGATCTCCTTCTGCGCCGTTTCGACTTCGCTGACGCGCACCGGACCCTTGGCTTCGAGGTCATCACGCAACAGCTCGGCGGCACGCTTGGACATGTTCTTGAAGATTTTCTCCTGCAGCCCCGAATCCGCCCCCTTCAGCGCCACCACCAGCAAATCGGTCGAGACCTCGCGCAGCAACACCTGGATGCCGCGGTCGTCGACATCGATCAGGTTGTCGAACACGAACATCAGCTCGGCGATCTGCGACGCCAGCCCCTCGTCGACATCGCGAATGCCGTCCATCAGCTCCGCTTCCACGGTGCTGTCGATGAAGTTCATGATATTGGCGGTCGCCTTGACGCCGCCCAGGGTCGCGCTCTTGCTCGAGGCGCTGCCGGTGAACTGAACCTCGAACAGATCATTGAGTTCCTGCAGCGCCTCGGGCTGGATCTGATCCAGCGCGGCGACGCGCATCAGGATATCGAGGCGCACTTTTTCGTCGAAGTACGTCAGCACCTGGGCCGCCTGATCCGGGTCCAGGTAGGCGGTAACCACCGCCTGAATCTGGGGATGTTCGAAACGCATCACCTCGGCGATCTGGCGCGGCTCCATCCAGCGCAGCGTATCCAGCCCCGAAGTATTGGTGCTCATCAGGATGCGATCGAGCAGCGTCTTGGCCTTTTCCTCGCCCAGCGCCTGGTTCAGCATCGAGCGGATATAACGGTCGTTGTTGATGCCGATACCGGTCTGATCGCTGACCACGTGCATGAAATCCGACACCACCGCCTCGACCTGCGACTGGGGCACGTTGTCCAGCTGCGTCATGGCGTAGCCGATCCGCTGCACCTCCTTGGGCCCCAGGTGCTTGAGCACTTCGGCGGCGTCGGCCTCGCCCAGGCTGATCAGCAGTATCGCGGCCTTTTCGATATCGCTCAGTTCGCCGCCGGCGGCACCGTCACTCATTGTCCCTTACCCACTGTTTCACCGCCTGCGCCACCCGCGCAGGATCTTCCGCCACCATACTACGGATGGTATTGATCTGGTATTCGAAGCTCTCGTTCGGCGTCGGCAGCATGTCGCCACTGCCGCTGCCGCCACTGCCGAAGGTCACGCGATCCTCGGCAAGCTCGGACCCCTCCAGCCCCTCGAGTTCGGCGGTTACGGTGCCGGCGCTGCCAAGGCCCGCGTTGGCGTCACCGGCGCCGGATGACGCCAAATTCTTCAGAATCGGCCGCAGCACGCCGAATACCAGCAGCAGCACGAACAGCGCCGCCAGCACCTGCTTGACCAGATCCCAGAGCCAGTCCTGCATCCAGATCGGCGTGTCCTCAGGCTCCGCGGGCATCTCCTGGGCGGCGAACGGGGAATTGACGACGTTGACGCTGTCACCGCGTTCCGGCGAATAGCCGACGGCGTCCTGCACCAGAATGCGCAGGCGATCGATTTCGTTCTGGGTCCAGGGCTGGCGCGGCGCCTGACCCGAAGCCGGCAGGTCGTCCACCACCACCGCGACGGTCAGACGACGGATGCGTCCCATCTGATGACGGGTGTAGCTGATGGAGCGATCCAGCTCGTAATTGCGGGTTTCCTGCTTGCGGCTGCTGCCGCTGAGGCCACCGCCCGGCGCAGCGCCGTTGGCGCCGCCGGCCTGCTCCGGCACCTGACTCGGGCCTGGCGGCTGATTTGACAGCGCGCCCGGCACGCCGCCGGGAACGGCTTGACCGGCGCGGCTCTCGTCGAGCACCTGCTCGCTGCGCAGCGACGGCAGGTCCGGATTGTAGATCTCGCTGGTCTGCTCGACCGCGGTAAAGTCAATATCCGCCGACACCTCGGCGCGGTAGTTGCCCAGCCCCACCACCGGCTGCAGGATGCTGTTGACGCGATTGAGCAGGGTTTCCTCTATTCGCTGGGTGTACTCCAGCTGCTTCGCCGCCAACACCACATCCTCGTCGACCTCGCGGGTATTGAGCAGGCGCCCCTTCTGGTCGACCACGGTGACATCGCGCTGATCCATCTGCGGCACCGACGAAGCCACCAGGCTGGCGATCGCGGCGACCTGATCCGGCGCCAGGCGACGGCCGGCAAACAGCTCGATAAAGACCGACGCGCTGGGTTTGCGCTCGTCGCGGATGAACACGGTACTCTTGGGAATCGCCAGATGAACGCGGGCGCTGCGCACCGCCACCAGACTGGCGATGGTACGGGCCAGCTCGCCCTCGAGACCCCGACGGTAACGGGCGTTTTCCATGAACTGGCTGGTGCCGAGGGTCTGTTCCTGGTCGAGCAGTTCGAAGCCGACGTTCTTGTCGGCGGTAAAGCCCTCGGCCGCGAGCTTAAGGCGCGCTTCGTGGACGTGTTCCTGGGGTACCAGAATGGCCCGGCCTTCGGCATCGAAGCGGTAGGGAGTGTTGTAAAGGCGCAGCTGCTCGATCACCTGATTGGCGTCGGCGAAGGAGAGATTGGAGAACAGTACCCGGTAGTCCGGCTGCTGCGACCAGAGCACCACGGCGAAGCCGATCGCGACACTGGCGGCGAGGCCGACCATCAGGCCGATCTGTCGCAGTATCGAGAGGCCGCTGAAGCCGGCCATCAAGCCGCGTCTACCGCCTTCTGTTGGCGCCGGGGTGTTTTCCATTCAGGTAAAGCCGCGTCGGGTTCCGTTGTGTTTATGCCGGTCAGATCGGCATTTGCATGATGTTCTCGTAGGCCGAAACCAGGCGGTTACGGACCTGTGTCATTGCATCGAAGGATACCGACGCTTTCTGGATACTGACCATTACCTGGGGCAGATCGACCATGGCATCGCCCTGCTCGTACGAGGTCGCCATTTTTTTGGCGTCGGTCTGCAGCTCGTTGACCTGGTCGACGGCGTTTTTCAGCAGCTCGCCGAAACCGGTACGGTCGACGGCCCCGGCCGTCATCTGCGACTCCTGCCCCGGCAGCTGAACCGGTGCCACGCCCTGCTGGGCCTGAGCCTGGATAGCCCGCATCTGCATCAGCACGCTATTGATATCGGCGCGATCTACCATAACAGCCTCCCTTCCGCTGCTTCGGCAGTTTTTTGACATTATATGTCGCCGATTCACATCAGCAAGCCGCCAATGAATCAGAAACGACAAAAAAACGTCACCGAAGCGTCAATTATATCATTATTCAGAGAGGGTTAAGCAATTAGTGCGCCAAACAGATGGTTTTTATTTGACGGAGGCGTGAGAGGTGACGGGTGGCGCGAAAGGTTGTTGTTGGGTTACGCGACTTCGTCGCTAGACCCAACCTACGAAAAACCAAACCGCGTAACCCGCAATCGCGGATCCGGTCAGGCGCAGTTGAGACGTAACGCCGTGCGCGCCCCCTACACCGGCGCTTCGCCGTGCTTCAGGCGGACATACATCAGCGCCACCGTGATGGCATCGCCGAGCGCGGTATGCCGTTCGATAATCGGCACGTCCAGCTTGGAGGCAATGGTATCGAAGCGAAGATCGACGCTGCCCCCGACCGACTTCCACTTGATGATGTCGTGGTACACGTGGGACAGCTCGACCGTTTTGTTGGGCAGACCGAAACCGAAGCGCGGGCGCATGTACTTGTCCAGCATGCGGACATCGAAATTGACGTAGTAGCCTAGAATGGGTCTGTTGCCGATGAACGCCAGCAGCTGGTCGAGCGCGTCGTCCATTTCGATACCGTCGGCCAGGTCCGCCGCGCGAATCTTGTGGATCTTGATCGAATCGCCGGTCAGGCTGGCCGGCGGCTTGAGCCTGATATCGAGACGCTCGCTGGTGAGCACCCGCTTGCCGCGGATCTTCACCGCGCCGATCGAGATGATTTCCGCCTGCCGCACATCGAGTCCGGTGGTCTCGCAGTCCAGCGACACCAGCTCGTCGCCCTGATAGGGTTCGAACAGCCAGGCGTAGTTGCCGTCGCGCTGATCCAGCCTTTCCTTGAAGCGCCGGATGCTGCGGGGAATGATCATCTTACCTCCCGGTTTTCGATGCGCCATAGGGCCGGATGGCAAACGAAACTCCGTTGCTGTTTCATCACACCTCCAGATGATAGCGTTGCGCCAGGTGACGCTTGAATCCTTTCACGACGTGCAGCGCATCGCGCAGCAACTCGCGCTCCATCTTGTTCAGGGTTTTCAGATCGACCAGATTGGGCGTCGGATCCTTCTCGCTCGACTCCAGGCGCCGGATCTGATGGCGCAGACGAAGCTGCACGAACCAGCCCAGCGCTTCGGCCAGCTCGCCGCCCTGCTCGGCCTGCAACAACCCCCCTTCGACCAGCTGATCGATCCGGGTGAAGGTGTTGGTGGCGAGGATGCGCTGCTCCAGTGCCATGGTGCGGACACCGTGCACTATCGGAAAGATACCACCTTTCTTGATATCCAGCTGCGACTTGTCCCGCAGATTGCCGAAGAAGGTCAGCGGCGTGTCGAACTCAAGCGCGGCGCGGGCGAAGTGGGAAAAGAATACGTCGTTGTTGCGCAGATGCCGCAGGAACCAGTTGCGGGCGGCCTTGAACAGCGCGGGGTTGCCGGCCACCGGCTTGGCATCCACGGCGATCGCCAGCCTCATCACAGCCTCCCCTTCGCAGCTGTCGGCCCAGTCGCCCAGCCGGGTGGTCCAGTCGCCGAGCGAGTTGACCCACTCGGGATTGGACACCATGATGTGCCCCGGACAGGGCGGGTAACCGAACTCTATCAGCCTTTCGCTGAAGCGCTCCAGCATCTCGGCCATGCCGGGCCAGCTGAGACCGTCGCGATGGATGATGGCATTGTCCTGGTCGGTCTTGAGTATCTGTTCGCCGCGCCCTTCCGAGCCCATCACGATCAGGCAGACATGCGGCTGCATGTCCGGCGGCACCATCAGATCGAACAGCTTGGCCATGACCCGCCCGTTCATCGCCGAGAGCAGGTCCATGATAAAGCGGACCTTGACGCCATGGGACACCAGCGAGCGGATCAGGTCGTTCAGCCCCCGCGCCGCCTGGCGCAGATCCTCCACGGTCTGGGCCCTTTCGATACGCAAACCGATCACGTGGGAGTGACTGGAAAAGAAGCTGAGAATATCGGTAAGCGAAACGATGCCGACCAGCTCCTCGCCGCGCATCACCACCAGACGCTCGATGTGCTGCCGGGTCATCAGCACCAGGGCATTGAAGAGATAGTCCTCGGGGCTGATGGTGATCAGGCGGAAGCTGGCGATCTCGGCGATATCGGTTTCCTGGGGCAGCCCCTTGAGCACCAGCGCCTCGAGCAGATCGGTCTTGGTGATCATGCCGTGACGATTGCCCTTGCGCACCAGCACACAGTCCGCCATCTGCTCGCGCATCAGCTCGGTGGCCTGGCGGATGCTGGTGCCCTCCAGCACGTTCAGCGGCTGCTGCACCAGCCCGCTGTCGACCCGCGCCAGCATGAATTCGGCGATATCCTGATCCTGGCCGTGCTGCGCCACGATCTCGGACTTGGCCGCCAGGTTCTGCTGGAAGTAGTCGGCGAAGCTCGGGTTGCCGGCGACCAGCTCGAGCAGCGTCGCGGTCGGCAGCACATGGCAGATGGTTTCTTCCTCGGCGACGAAGTTGTGAATCGCCCGCCCCCGCAGCGCCGACCAGCCGCCGAAGTAGTCCTCGTCCTCATAGTGCACGTAAGGCTGCTGCGGAGCTTCGGCACGATCGGCCTCGCGCACGTCGTTTTCGCTCACCCGTCCCTTGAGGATGATATAGACGCCTTCGGGTACATCGCCGGCCGCCAGTATGGTTTCCCCTTTCTGGTAGTAGGCGATATCGAGATGTCGCAACAGATGCTCACGCTCCGCCTCTTCCAGCAGGCTGAACGGGAGATTGTCGAAAGTGAATGTTGAAGACATGGGCCACTCCCGGTATGTGGCTGAGATTTCATGGGATCGGTGACACAGAGCACCAGATGACGTGTTACGCGTTACCTGTCACCCGTAACCCGGAACCCGGAACCCGTAACTAAAAAAGGGCACACCTGCGGATTGCCGGTGTGCCCTTTGTCATTCGAGCCGAACGGCCCGGTTCAGTTTAGTGGGCGTGAGCCGTACCGGCACCGCGCGGGATACGGATATCCTCGACGATGTGCTGGATGTCTTCCGGGGGTTCCGGGGTCATCGCAGCGACGGTGTAGGCAGTCGCGAAGTTCAGCAGCATGCCAACGGTACCGAAGCCTTCCGGCGAGATACCGAAGATCCACTGGTCGGCGCTGCCGCCCATGAACTTGAAGTAGATGATGTAGGCCATGGTCACGACCAGACCGACGACCATGCCGGTAATGGCGCCCTGGGTATTCATGCGCTTGCTGAAGATACCCATGACGATGACCGGGAACACCGAGGCACAGGCCAGGCCGAAGGCCAGCGCCACCACCTGGGCGACGAAGCCCGGAGGATTGATGCCGAAGTAGCCGGCCACGCAGATCGCCACTACGGCGGCCAGTCGGGCGTACATCAGCTCCTGCTTGTCGGTGATGTTCGGGTTGATGGTCTTCTTCATCAGGTCATGGGATATGGAGGTCGAGATGACCAGCAGAAGCCCCGCAGCCGTCGACAGTGCCGCCGCTACGGCACCGGCCGCCACCAGCGCAATGACCCAGTTGGGCAGATTGGCGATTTCCGGGTTCGCCAGCACCATGATGTCACGGTCGACATAGACTTCGTTGGCGAAGGGTGCGCCGTTCACGGCCACCGGCGCGGTGTTCGGGTTGGAGACCATGCGCTCGCCGTGCTCGCCGGTACCCTCGATGAAGTTCGGCTTGCCGCCTTCGAAGGCGTTGCCGGCAGCGTACTGCACCTTGCCATCGCCATTGTGGTCAACCCAGCCGATCAGACCCGAATTCTCCCAGTTCTTGAACCAGGAGGGCATCGACTCGTAGGCGGTACCGGTATTGTCGGCGCCGTTGACGGTCTGGATCAGGTTGACGCGACCGAAGCCGGCCACACCCGGGATGGAGGTGTAGAGAATGGCGATGAAGATCAGCGCCCAGCCAGCGGAAGTACGGGCATCCTTGACGCGCGGCACGGTGAAGAAGCGCACGATAACGTGCGGCAGACCCGCGGTACCGGCCATCAGGGCGATGGTGAAGAAGAACATGTCGACGGTCGACTTGCTGCCCTCGGTATAGGCCTTGAAGCCGAGATCCGTGGAGAGCTGGTCGAGGGTCGCCAGTACCGACTGACCGTTGCCGAGGGTGGCGCCGAGGCCGGTCTGCGGCAGGAAGTGGCCGGTCACCTGCGCCGACAGGAAGAAGGCCGGCACCGTGAATGCCAGAATCAGTACGCAGTACTGCGCCACCTGGGTGTAGGTGATGCCTTTCATGCCGCCGAGTACGGCGTAGAAGAACACGATCGCCATACCGATAACGACGCCGGTGTTGATATCGACGTGCAGATAGCGCGAGAACACGATACCCACGCCGCGCATCTGGCCGGCAACATAGGTGAAGGAGATGACGATGGTACAGACCACCGCGATGGTGCGGGCGGTGTTGCTGTAATAGCGGTCACCGACGAAGTCCGGCACCGTGAATTTGCCGAATTTGCGCAGGTAGGGCGCCAGCAGCATCGCCAGCAGCACGTAGCCGCCGGTCCAGCCCATCAGGTAGGCGGAGCCGTCACGGCCGACGAAGGATACGATACCGGCCAGGGAAATGAAGGATGCCGCCGACATCCAGTCCGCCGCAGTCGCCATGCCGTTGGCGACCGGATGCACGCCGCCGCCGGCGACGTAGAATTCCTTGGTCGACCCCGCGCGCGCCCAGATCGCAATACCGATATAGAGCGCAAAGGATCCCCCGATAAAGAGGTATGTCAATAAATCGAGACTCATGATGCTACCGCCCTCAGCTGATGATTATCGTTGTTATTCGTGGACGTCGTATTTTTCGTCGAGCTTGTTCATGCTGAACACGTAGGCCCAGATCAGAACGACGAAAACGAAGATGGAGCCCTGCTGGGCGAACCAGAAGCCCAACGGAAAACCGAAGAACTGAATGGCGTTCAGCTGCTCAACAAAGAGGATCCCGAAACCGTAGGAAACGATGAACCAAATCACCAGGTAGGTACTGATGATGCGCAGGTTTTCGCTCCAGTAGGCTTTGGCTTTTTCAACACTCATGGACATAGCCGCATACCTTTATTGTTGTTGAAATGGAGGAACAGTCTGAATCTAACAAAGAGTCCGGCGCTGCAAAGCCCCGACTTTAGTCAAAGAGCGGCCGCCAGCGGGCCGGAACTCATGCATTAACCATCTGAAAACAAAGGATTTAGCGGACTTTTTACCGAACAGGGGCGCAGCACGCCCCAGGGGTTATACAATAGTCGTATGGCGACTGCACAGGCGACGGGATTTTGTAGGATGGGTGGAGCCACCGCCGGCAGTCGATTTGCGCCTGGCAGCGTTGTCCATGGCGGCGCAACCCATCGAATACGGCACGCCCGGTTCGGAACGGGTAGGACGGGCCAAGCCGCCACCGGCAGTACCTTTGTGCCTGGCACCGTTCCCCGGGGCGGCGAACCCCGTCGTATCGATCGCAGTGCAGATCGATTTATCACAGACGGCACGGACTGCGGCACGGCAGGCCCGTTTCACAGGTGGAATGAGCAAACTCTTTCCACCCAACAACAAGAATAACTCGGAGTCGGCGAATCCATGCTGTCCGGTTGGTCCATCATTCTGATTTCGCTGGCCTATGTCGGCCTGCTGTTCGCCATCGCCTATTACGGCGACTCGACCGCAAAGGGGCGCTCCTACGCCGCCAACCCGGTGATCTACTCGCTGTCGCTTGCGGTGTACTGCTCGTCCTGGACCTTCTACGGCGCCGTCGGTCGCGCCGCTTCCAGCGGCTGGGAGTTTCTCGCCACCTACCTCGGCCCAGTGCTGGTGTTCATCTTCGGCTGGCGCCTGATCGAAAAGGTCATCCTGGTCAGCAAGGAACAGAATATCACCACCATCTCGGACTTCGTGTCGTCGCGTTACGGCAAGAGTCAGAGCCTGGCGATACTGATCACGCTGATCGCCGTGCTCGGCACCATTCCCTATATCGCGCTGCAGCTAAAGGCCGTCGCGATCAGCTACGACGCTCTGGCGCCGGCCGCCAACGAGGGCCTGAGCAAGGGCCACGACACGGCACTGTTCGTGGCGCTGCTGATGGCGGTATTCGCGGTGCTGTTCGGCACCCGGCACATCGACGCCACCGAGCATCACGAGGGCATGGTGCTGGCGGTGGCGTTCGAGTCGATCGTCAAGCTGGCCGCCTTTCTGTCGGTCGGACTGTTCGTCACCTTCCAGGTCTTCGAAGGACTCGACGACATGCTGTTCAATCTGGTTTCGCAGCTCAGCTACAACGAAAACTTCGGTACCCTGTTCAAGGAAAGCTTCCTGACCGAAACCCTGCTGGCCTGCGGCGCCGTACTGTGCCTGCCGCGCCAGTTCCACGTCACCATCGTCGAGAACACCAACGTCGACAACCTGCGTACCGCGCGCTGGCTGTTCCCGCTATACCTGGTACTGCTGGCCGCCTTCGTGCTGCCGATTTCGGTCGCCGGTTACCTGATGTTCGGCGCTGGCGACGTCGACGCCGACACCTTCGTGCTGATGCTGCCGCTGGCCGCGGACTACAAGGCACTGGCTACCTTCGCCTTCATCGGCGGCCTTTCGGCTTCCACCAGCATGGTGATCGTCGCCAGCGTGACCCTCGCGACCATGGTCTGCAACGATATCGTGATGCCGCTGCTGCTGCGCATTCCGCAACTGCGACTGGATCAGAACAAGGATCTCGGCGCGCTGCTGCTGCGGGTGCGACGCATCACCATCGTCTGCCTGCTGCTGCTGGCCTATTTCTACTACCGCATCCTCGGCGACCAGGGCTCGCTGGCTTCGTTCGGACTGCTGGCGTTCGTCGCCGCCATTCAGTTCCTGCCGTCGATCCTCGGCGGCATCTACTGGAAGAGGGGCAACCGCTACGGCGCCCTGGCCGGGCTCTGCGGCGGCTTCTTCCTATGGATTTATACCCTGGTGATTCCGACCCTGCTCGAAGCCAACCTGATCTCCAACAGCCTGCTGCCGCCGCACATCACCAGCGACGGCCTGCTGGCGCCGACCAATATCTTCGGTCTGGGCGGACCCGATGGCCTCGAACCCCTGACGCACGGCGTTTTCTGGAGTCTCGCGGTCAACTGCTTTTTGTATACCCTGTTGTCCCACTACAGCAGCTCGCGCCTGGTCGATCGCATCCAGGCCAGCGCCTTCGTCGACGTCTACGGCAAGGAACTGCTCGACACCGGCCGGCACTACGGCCAGGTCACCGTCGGCGACCTGCAGATGCTGACCGAACGATTCCTCGGCGCCAGCCGCACCCGCCAGGCATTTGCCGGCTTCTCGACGCAGCGCAACGAGAAGCCGCCGCTGTCCGGTGACCGGGCCACCTCCGAAATGATCCAGTTCACCGAACGCCTGCTGGCCGGCGTGATCGGTGCTTCCTCGGCCCGCATCGTGCTCGCCTCCATTCTGCGCGGCAAGGAGATGCAGATCGGCGACGTCGTCACCATCGTCGACGAAGCCTCCCAAGCACTGCGCTTCAACCGCTCGCTGCTGCAGTCGACCATCGAGAACATCACCCAGGGCATCAGCGTGGTCGACCAGCAGCTGCGCCTGGTCGCCTGGAACCGGCGCTATCTGGAAATGTTCCGCTACCCCGACGGGCTTATCTGCGTAGGCCGGCCGATCGAGGAAATCTTCCGCTACAACGCCGGCCAGGGCGAGTACGGCGAGGGCGACATCGAGGAACTGGTGCAGCAGCGCATGGCCAGCCTGCAGGACACCAGACCCCACGTCTATGAACGCTACCGGCCCGACAGCACCGTGGTGGAGGTACGCGGCAACCCCATGCCCAATGGCGGTTTCGTCACCACCTACACCGACATTACCAGCCACAAACGCATCGAGGCTGCGCTGCGCGAGAGCGAGCAGAATATTCGCACCTACACCGACAACGTGCCGATCCTGATCGCCTATCTCGACAACAAGGGCAATTACCTCTTCGTCAACAAGGCCTACGCCGACGCTTTCGGACTGGACCGCCACAATGTACAGGGTCTGAGCTATCGCGACGTGCTGAGCCCGCAGGAGCTGGCGGACCGCGACCGCCATATCGACAGGGCCCTGAAGGGCGAGCGGGTGCGGTTCGAATCGGTGATGCCGACCCGCTCGGCGTCGGCCCCGCGCCGCTACGCCGAAGTCACCTACATTCCGCACAGCGATGAACAGGGACGGGTTACCGGCCAGTTCACTCTCTACCAGGACATCACCGAGCGACGCCTGGCGGAACTGGCGCTCAAGGAAACCAACGAGACGCTGGAGCTGCGCGTGCGCGAACGCACCCAGGCACTGTCGAGCGTTAACCGCGAGCTGCGCAAGGAAAATACCGTGCGCGCCCTGATCGAGGACGAACTGCGCCAGGCCAAGGCCGACGCGGAGGCGGCGAACCTCGGCAAGACCCGCTTCCTGGCCGCCGCCAGCCACGATCTGCTGCAACCGCTCAATGCCGCGCGCCTGTTCACTTCGGCGCTGGACCAGCAGAGCCACGACGCCAGTACCCATCAGCTGGTGCGCAACCTGGACGGTTCGCTGAAGGCCGCCGAGGAACTGATCACGGCGATACTGGATATTTCCAAGCTGGACGCCGGCGCCCTGGAGCCCAATATCACCGACTTTTCCATCAGCCAGATGCTGACCAACCTGAGCGCCGAATTCAGCGTGGTGGCGGGCGAGAAACAACTGCAGCTGCGCTGGCGCGACAGCCGTCAGGTGGTGCGTTCGGACCAGGCTCTGCTGCGCCGCATCCTGCAGAACTTCCTTTCCAATGCCGTACGCTACACCCAGCAGGGCAAGATCCTGCTGGGTGCGCGCAAACGCGGCGACTGCCTGCGGCTGGAAGTCTGGGATACCGGTGTCGGCATCGCGCCGGACAGGATCGACGAGGTGTTCGAGGAGTTCAGACGGATCGACAATCCCAAGCACAGCCAGGTCAAGGGGCTCGGTCTCGGTCTTGCCATCACCGACCGTATCGCGCGGATGCTCGGACACCGGATCCAGGTAAGATCCTGGCCCGGTCGCGGCACCCTGTTCAGCGTCGAGGTGCCCCTGGGCGATCCGGCCAAGGCCGTCAAGCCGAAGGCAGACCAGCGCGGCTGGATTCGCAGCAAGGGCCTCAACGGCCTGAAGGTTCTGGTGATCGACAACGAGCCGAAGATCCTCGAAGGCATGCGGGCCCTGCTGGCCGGCTGGTCCTGCGAACCCATCACGGCGCTCAGCGTCGACGAGGCCCGCGAGCGGCTGCGGGAAACGGAAACGGAAACGGAGCCGGACATCATCCTCGCCGACTACCACCTCAACGAAACCTATACCGGCCTGATGGCACTGCGGGATCTGGCGCCGCTCTGGTCCAGGGAGATACCGGCGGTGATCATCACTGCCGACCGCACCGACAGCGTGCGCGACGAGGTCGCCGACGCCGGCGCACTGCTGCTGACCAAACCGGTCAAGCCTGCGGCCCTGCGCGCAATGATCAACAAGCTCACGGCCAGCAGTGGGAGCGGCGCCCTCGCCGCGAATGCCTCAGGTTCGACCATAGCACCCGTTTGATTGACGGGTGACGGGTGACGGGTGACGGGTGACGGGTGACGGGTGACGGGTGACGGGTGACGGGTGACGGGTGACGGGTGACGGGTGACGGGTGACGGGTGACGGGAAATTGTAGGAGCCCACTCCGCGGGCGAACAACCTCCCTGCCGGAATAATTCGCCCACGGAGTGGGCTCCTACAGGGGCCAGTTTCGTAGGTTGGGTCCCGGTCCGAAGGACCGTAACCAGCGGAAAACCTTCGAATTAATGGGATGCATCGCTCCACCCACCCTCCGGTTCGTGCGTCCGATCGGGTCACGCGTACCCCGCCACCCGACACTTCATCCCAGTTCGGTTTTCGGCGGCTCGACACCGAGGCGTTGCGCGGCGATCACCGCCTGGGTGCGGCTGTGCACGCCGAGTTTGCGCAAAATGGCGGTGACGTGCGCCTTGATGGTGGCCTCGGAAACATTGAGCTCATAGGCGATCTGCTTGTTCAGCAACCCTTCGGTCAGCATGTTCAGCACCCGGAATTGCTGCGGCGTCAGCGACACCAGCGCCTCGGCGAACTCCTGGTCCTCGGCGGAAACCTCCTCGAGGCTCTCGGCGATTTCCTGCGGCAGCCACTCCTCGCCCTGCAGCACCGCGGTAATGGCTTCGGAGATCACTTCAAGCGGCGCCGACTTGGGGATAAAGCCGGAGGCGCCATATTCGATGGCGCGTTTCATCACCTGTACTTCCTCGCTGCCGGACACAACAACCACCGGCATACCGGGATTCTGGCCGCGCAGGAACACCAGGCCTGAAAAGCCATTGGCACCTGGCATATGGATATCCAGCAGCACCAGATCGGCGTCATCGTGCCGCTCGACCGCTTCCTGCACCGCTTCGAGGGTATCCGCCTCGACGGTCTCAACGCCCGGCACGGCCTGAGTGACAGCCTGCTTCAGCGCCGCGCGAAACAACGGATGGTCGTCGGCGATGATGATCTTTTGTGCTAACTGCATACTGTCTCTCCCCTTTTGGTGCCCAGCCAGGCTTTTATTATAGGAATCCCTGCGAGTTGTCCGCATCCGGCGGACCGCCCTCCGCCACGACGCTGTATCGTGGCGATGCCCTGACTTTAAATACAAAAAGCCTCCACGACCAGAGGCCGGGAGGCTTTTTGTACAGGGATGTACTTATCCCGCGAGAACAGGGACGTTCAGAAGCGGGGTTTGTACAGGGATGTGACGGGTTACTGGTTACGGGTTACCGGTGACGCGTTACGGGTTACGCGACGGCGCAGTTCGCTTCGCTCCGTGCGCCCTACCGGCGCGCGATAACCGTAGGGCACCTTGAGCCTAAGCGAAACGTGCCAAGCCGTTACCCGTCACTCGTCACTTGTCACTCGTCACTCGTCACTCGTCACTTCCGATTCAGGCGGTTCTCGATCAGATCGTCGACCACGGACGGATCGGCCAGGGTCGAGGTATCGCCGAGGCTGCCGTAATCGTCTTCGGCGATCTTGCGCAGAATCCGGCGCATGATCTTGCCGGAGCGGGTCTTCGGCATGCCCGGTGCGAACTGGATCAGATCCGGCGAGGCGATCGGACCGATGTCGTTGCGCACCCAGTTGCGCAATTCCTTGAGCAGCTCCTCGGACTGATCAAAACCTGCCTGCAGCGTCACGTAGACGTAGATGCCCTGGCCCTTGATGTTGTGCGGATAGCCGACCACCGCGGCTTCGGCAACCGCCGGGTGCGCCACCAGCGACGATTCGATCTCGGCGGTGCCCATGCGGTGGCCGGAAACGTTGAGCACGTCGTCGACGCGGCCGGTGATCCAGTAGAAGCCGTCTTCGTCGCGGCGGGCGCCGTCGCCGGTGGTGTACATGCCCTTGAAGGTGGAGAAGTAGGTCTGCACGAAGCGCTCGTGGTCGCCCCAGATCGAACGGCTCTGGCCCGGCCAGGAGTCCTTGATCACCAGATTGCCGTCGACGGCGCCCTCGAGCTCGTTGCCCTCGTTGTCCACCAGCGCCGGCTGCACGCCGAAGAACGGCCGGGTGGCCGACCCCGGCTTGGCGTCGGTGGCGCCGGGCAGCGGCACGATCATGATGCCGCCGGTTTCGGTCTGCCACCAGGTATCGACGATCGGACAGCGACCCTGGCCGACGACGCGGTGGTACCACTCCCAGGCTTCCGGGTTGATCGGCTCGCCCACCGAGCCCAGCAGCTTCAGGCTCGACAGATCGGAGTCGCCGAGCACATCCTCACCCTGCTGCATCAGCGCGCGGATGGCGGTTGGCGCGGTGTAGAACTGGTTGACCTTGTGCTTCTCGATGACGCGGCCGAAGCGGCTGTTGTCCGGATAGCTCGGCACGCCCTCGAACATCAGGGTGGTGGCGCCGTTGGCCAGCGGGCCGTAGACGATGTAGCTGTGGCCTGTAACCCAGCCGACGTCCGCGGTGCACCAGTAGATATCGCCTTCGTGATAGTCGAAGACGTACTCATGGGTCATGGAGGCATAGACCATATAGCCGCCGGTGGTGTGCTTGAGCCCCTTCGGCTTGCCGGTGGAGCCGGAGGTATAGAGGATGAACAGCGGT
Organism: Marinobacterium nitratireducens; assembly: GCF_014645375.1. Classification (GTDB taxonomy): domain Bacteria; phylum Pseudomonadota; class Gammaproteobacteria; order Pseudomonadales; family Balneatricaceae; genus Marinobacterium_A; species Marinobacterium_A nitratireducens. The sequence goes on along the minus strand of NZ_BMLT01000008.1, from coordinate 143,846 downwards.
GCTTCGGCATCCATTTCCTCGGCCGGACACTCGACCGACGCCTTCTCGGTGATCTCGTGGTACCAGACGTCGCGGTGGTCATGCCAGGCCAGGTCATCGCCGGTACGTTTGACCACAACAACCTTCTCGACGAACTTGGCCGCCGCCGGATCGGTCAGCGCCTTGTCGACGTTGGTCTTGAGCGGCACCACCTTGCCGCCGCGCAGGGAGTAGTCGGAGGTAATGACCAGCTTGGATTCGGCGCCCTCGATACGGTTGGCCAGCGCCTCCGGCGAGAAGCCGCCGAACACGATCGAGTGAACCGCCCCCAGTCGCGCGCAGGCCAGCATCGCCACCGCGGCTTCCGGAATCATCGGCAGATACAGGGTCACCACATCGCCCTTCTCGACGCCCTGGGCCTTCAGCGCATTGGCGAAGCGACAGACGCGCTCATAGAGGTCGCGGTAGGTGATGTTTTCCGATTCGCTGGGATCGTCGCCTTCCCAGATGATGGCAACCTGATCGCCACGGGTTTCCAGATGACGGTCGAGGCAGTTGTAGGAGGCGTTGAGTGTGCCGTCCTCGAACCAGCGGATGTCGACGTTGTGCGGATCGAAGGAGGTATTCTTGACTCTGGTGTAGGGGGTGAACCAGTCGATGCGTTTGCCATGCTCGCCCCAGAAAGCGTCGGGATCGTTGACAGACTGTTCGTACATCGCCAGATACTTGGCGTTGTCGATGTGCGCCTTGGCGGCGAATTCCGGATTGACCGGGTGAACCTTCACTTCACTCATCTCGGGTGCCCTTAGCTTGCTTGTTGTAATTGTTGACCGCCGGCCAAGCACTCGACCAGCGGCATGATTGCCTAGTGTTATACCGAACCCACCGGGCTGCTTTGTATTAGACGTTCGTCGCCCGACGCCTGCGACCTTGGTGCTGATTGACAAGGATAGACACCGGTGACGGGTTGCGCGTGACAGGTTGCGCGTCGCCTCTCGGGCGTAACATCGGACATCAAACCTCGAATCCACACTCGCGCATCTTCGCCAGCTTGTAGCGTAGCGTTCGCGGGCTGACCCCCAGCTTCTCCGCCGCCTCCTTGCGGCTGCCGCCGAACTGCTTCAGGGCGTCGGCAATGAGCTGAAACTCGTGATGGCGCATATCTGAGCCGAGCTGGCCCGGCGGCTCGTTCGACACAACCGGCTCCGGCGCCGGCGCGGACGATGCCGCGGCGAACTGGCTCAGGCTGATGGCGCCGGGCGCCAGGTGCAGGTCCTCCCTGCCGATCCGCACGCCGGGTTGCAGAATCAGAGCCCGCTGAATGACGTTGTCGAGCTCGCGCACGTTGCCGGGCCATGCATGCTCGCGCAGGCACAGCCGGGCGTCACCATCCAGCTGCGCCGGCGGCCGGTGCATCTTGGCGCAGTGCTTGGCCAGCAGCCGTTCCGCCAGCGGCACGATATCGGCCGGGCGCTCGCGCAGCGGCAGCCATTGCAGCGGAAAAACGTTGAGCCGGTAGTAGAGATCCTCGCGAAACTTGCCGTCGGCGACGTAGGCCTCCAGGCACCGGTTGCTGGTCGCCAGCACCCGGACGTCCAGGCTGATGGTCCTACGCCCGCCGATACGCTCCACCTCCTGCTCCTGCAGCACCCGCAGCAGCTTGGCCTGGAGTCCAAGATCCATTTCGCTGATTTCGTCGAGCAGCAGGGTGCCGCCGTCGGCCTGCTCGAACTTGCCCGGATTGCTGGCATAGGCCCCGGTAAAGGCGCCCTTTTCGTAACCGAACAACGTCGCTTCGAGCATATTCTCGGGGATGGCCGCGCAGTTGATGGCAACGAAGGGTTTGTCGGCGCGTGCGGAGTGCTGGTGGATGTACTGCGCCAGTACCTCCTTGCCGGTACCGGACTCGCCGGTAATCAGCACCGTCGAATCGGTCGCGGCGACCCGGCGCGCCAGCTGCAGCAACTGGCGACTGGCGCCCTCCTCCGCAACCGGCGACTGCTGAGCCCCGGCACGCACGCCGCTGGCAAAGCGACGAACGGTCTCGACCAGCTGTTCCGGCTCGAAGGGCTTCATCAGATAGTCGACGGCGCCGGCACGGATCGCCTCGACCGCCTTCTGCACCTGCCCGAAGGCGGTGATCAGCACCACCGGCAGGCAGGGGTGAGTCTGCTGCAGCTTCGCCAGCAGACCATGGCCGTCGAGACCCGGCATATTGACATCGCTGACGACGATATCGACGGTATTGCCCCTGAGGACCTCGAGCGCCTGCAGACCATCCGACGCCTCAAGATACCCCATGCCGGCGAGCTCCAGTGTATCCGCCAGCGCCTCGCGCAACTCGCGGTCATCCTCGACGATCAGTACCTTGATGCTCATCTATTTCCCGGTGTCCCTGTAAATGGTTGCAACACTTCGCCCTATCGGTGCGGTGCGCTTCGCTTACCGGCACCCTACAATTCTTTCCGGCAACGTAGGGTGCCGGTGAGTGCAACGAACCGCACCGACTCACGCCTCACGCCTCACGCCTCACGCAAAAACGGTAACAATATCGCCGCGCGCGTTCCAACTCCCTGCGCGGATTCCAGTTCGAAACGGCCGTGGTGCGCCCGGGCCACGACCTGGGCCACCGCAAGACCGAGTCCCGTGCCGTGAGACCTCGTGGTATAGAACGGCTGCAACGCCTGCTCGCGGGTATCCGCATCCATCCCCGGGCCCTGGTCGGCCACCTCGAGACGCAGATGCTCATCCTCGATGCGCGCCGTCAGCTGCAGCTCGGCACCGCTGCCGCAGGCCTGCAGCGCATTGTCGACCAGGTTCTGCAGCGCCCCCAGCAGCGTTTCGCGATTGCACTGCAGGCGAACGCCTGGCGCGTCGTTGCGACAGTCGCAGTCGGCGTCCTGCTGTGACAGCGGCGCATCGAGCATGTCTTCGATGGCGCGAAACAGCTCTTCCGTCGTGACACTATCGTCGAGACGGGTCTCGCCGCGGGCGAAGACCAGCATATCGCGCACCTGCTGCTCGAGGTTGGTCAGACGCGCTTTCACCTTGCCGGCAAAGCGAATTCGCTGCTCGGCGGTCAGCTCGGCGCGACCGAGATGGCCGGCATAGAGCAGCGCCGCCGACAGCGGCGTGCGGATCTGGTGCGCCAGCGACGCCACCATACGCCCCATTTCCGACAGCCGCTGGTAATGGGCCAGGCGCGACTGCAACAGGCGGGTATCGGTCTGGTTGGTCAATAACACCAGTTGCCCCGGTTCGTTTTCCATCGCCCGGGTGGCAAGGCTGACGCGACGACCGTCCCGCAGCGACACCTCGTGGCCGTCGTCGCTGCGCGGCGAAAAACTGCGCCCGATAATATCGATCCAGGGCTCGCCCTGCAGCGGCTCGCCGAGAAGATCGGCGGCGGCCGGATTGCACTGACGCACACGGCCGTCACCACCGATGAGGATGACGCCGGCGGGCAGCAGGTCGAGCAGCTTGCGCATCCGCTCCACCAGCCGGGCGGCGTGCTCGCGCTCCTGACGGTGAGCCTCGCGTTCGCGCTCGAGCTCGCCGCGTGCCTCGGTCAGCTGCGCCTCCAGCTCGGCGATCCGGGCCTGTGCTTGCACCGGCGTCATTTTCTGCTGATCCCGTACTTGCGCATTTTCTCGACTAAGGTCGTGCGACGCACCTGCAGCCTGTCCGCCGCCCGCGCCACGACGCCGTCACAGCCCTGCAGCGCCTGTTCGATCAGGGCCTGCTCCAGGGTCTCCAGATGGGCTTTCAGATCGATGCCCGCTTCCGGCAGCGCCGGCTCAGCCGGGGCGCCGGCGTCCGGCAATTGATCGCCGGTGGTCGCTGTTGCCGCCGGCGCCTTGCGGTAACGGCCAGGATTCGGCTCTTCGACATGGCGAAACTTGGCCGGCAGTTCCGACACCCCGATCACGCCGTCCGGGTAGAGGATCGCCAGCCGCTCCAGCAGGTTCGCCAGCTCCCGCACGTTACCGGGCCAGGGGTGCCGCTGCAGGGATTCCAGCGCCGCCGGATGAAAGTGCAGCTGACCCAGTCCCTGTCGGCGCAGGCGGCGGCACAGCTCGTCGATCAGCTGGGGGATATCCTCGTTGCGCTCGCGCAACGCGGGCAGCTCGATGGGAAAGACATTGAGTCGGTAGTAGAGGTCTTCGCGAAAGTCGCCACCTTCGATCATTCGCTCCAGGTTCTTGTGGGTCGCGGCCAGAATGCGCACGTCCGCATCCAGGGTTTTGCTGCCACCGACCCGTTCGAAGCGGCGCTCCTGCAACACACGCAGCAGCTTGACCTGCATCGGCAACGGCATGTCACCGATTTCGTCGAGGAAAAGCGTGCCGCCCTGCGCCAGCTCGAAACGCCCGGCACGGCTGGAGATGGCGCCGGTAAAAGCCCCCTTCTCGTGGCCGAACAGCTCGCTCTCGAGCAGGTCAGCCGGGATGGCGCCGCAGTTCACCGGCACAAAGGGGCCGTCTCGGCGCGACGAATGCTCGTGCAGACAGCGCGCCACCACTTCCTTGCCGGTACCGGACTCGCCCGTGATCAGCACGCTGACGTCACGCTCGGCAACCTGCGCCATCATCCGGCGCACGCCCTGCAGCGAAAGGCTGGCGCCGACCAGGTCGGGAAACAGGTGCATCAGGCAGCTCTGCTCGCTGCCGGACTGCTGGCGATACACCTGGGCCAGATGCAGCAGATCGACGAGGGTGGCGTAATCGGGATCCGGCGACAGCACACCGATAAGCATGCTTTTCAGCTCGGACGGCAAGGAGGCCTGTTCGCTCCAGTCATTCGCCAGAATCACCGGCATGGCGGCATCCTGCGCCCGCAGCTCCGTCAGCAGCTTTTCCAGCGACAGGGGCAGGCGGCATTCGCCAAGCAGGATCAGCGAGGCGTCGACGGCGTCATCGCCCCGCTGCAGCCAGGAGACGAAATCGGTCGCAACCGCCCGCAACCCGACAAACGTCAGCAACCCGGCCAGCCGCTCGCGCCGCTCCCGGTCGTCCTCTATCAGCTGAATCTGCAAACCTGGCCGCATTGTCCCTTGCCCGTCCCGGGTGCCGGCAGTCAAATTAATGACACTCGAGCAGCATTAATAAGGCATAGGGCGTCAATTTTCAAGCGCAAGCGTTGCCTTGAAGGCTCCGTAAAAACACAAACGGCACGCCTGAGCGTGCCGTTTGAGTTGCAGACTTATGCCTGAATTAGCGCAGCAGGCTCAGAACCGCCTGCGGTGCCTGGTTGGCCTGGGCCAGCATTGCGATACCGGACTGCTGCAGCACCTGCGCCTTGGTCAGGGCCGCGGTTTCCATCGCGAAGTCGGCATCCATGATACGGCTACGGGCCGCTGCCTGATTTTCCGAGGCGTTGCGCAGGTTCTGAATGGTGGTTTCGAAACGGTTCTGGGCGGCACCCAGGGTCGCACGTTCGGTGGTGATGGTATCGATTGCCGTATCGATATTGTCCATTGCGGCCTGCGAGGTGGCGACATCGGTAATGGCGCCACCAGTGACTGCGGTAATACTAGCAGCGGCCGACAGGTCGGTTGTGGTTACGGTGATCTGATTGTCGCCCGCGTTATTGGCACCAACCTGAAAAATCTGGGCACCTGCGTCCCCTGCCAGAACTTTCAGACCGTTGAACTCCGTAGAGGTCAGAATCCGGCCCACTTCTGCACCCAGGTCCTGAAACTCGGCATCCAGGTTGGCACGGTCACTGGCACTGTTGGTGGCGTTGGCGGACTGCACTGCGAGCTCACGCATGCGTTGCAGCGTATCGGAAACCTGCTGCAGAGCGCCTTCAGCGGTCTGTGCCAGAGAAACACCATCGCTGGCATTGCGGATCGCGACGTTCATGCCGCGAACCTGGGCATTCATTCGCTCGGCAATGGCCAGACCCGCCGAGTCGTCCTTGGCGCTGTTGACGCGCAGGCCGGACGACAGACGCTCCATTGCGGTCGCCATGCCGGTTTCGGTTTTGGCCAGGTGACGCTGTGCGGACAGGGAAAAAGTATTGGTTGCTACGACGTTTGCCATTTCATGTTCTCCTAAACGGTAGGGCACTGATCAGTGCCCCACTGCACCATCAATCCCGTGTACCCCTTTTAACGGCTAGTTCCCCCCATGCTTGAGCCTTTTTTTGGCGATTTCAAAAACAATTTTTAAACCGCGGGGAAAGGGAGCGACCGATGCCTTTTCGCGTGCCCCCAAGCAATTGAGGCTGGCCAAGAAAAAGCCCCGGCAGCATTCGCTACAGGGGCTTTTTCAATCTCTTCGCAAACACGCCAGTGGTTGAAACCTCCCGACTACCCGAGGCCGCAACATGGGCCCGCGCGCGGTTCAGTCCGCTGACGGTGCGACCTGGTCCCAGCCGCTTTTCAGTTCCAGCAGTATGGCGGTCACCTGATCGAGTTTGGCCACGCTCTTTTCGGACTGAGCCAGCACCAGCGTGTCCTGCGCATGCTGATACAGACGTTCCAGATTCTCCGCCAGCTCGCCACCGTTTTCCTTGTCCAAGCCTTCCTCGAGGCCGGCAATGATGGTAGCGGCCTTCTTGATGTGCTCACCAAGCTGCGCAGGACTGCCGTTATCCATGGCGCCCTTTGCCGCCGTAACGCTCTTGAGCGCGCCTTCGAACAGCATCTGGATCAGGCGGTGAGGGCTGGCATTGTGCACAGCCGTTTCGGTGTCAATCTGCCGGTACTGGTTGATACCCTTATACATAAATTCTCTCTCAATTACCGAATGAGCTGTTGAGCGAAGCCAGCTGAGCGGCCAGGTAGCTGCCGGTGGAATTGAGCTGCCCCACCAGTGTATCCATCGCATTGTATTGGCGGGAGAGCCTGAGCGTCATGGACTCCTCTCGACGGTCAAGGCGCTCCTCGGCGTCACTGATACCGTCCAGGCGCCTGTTCAGGCCATCGGTGCGGTTTTCGAGGAGTCCCTTGAACTCGGTATAACTGTCAATCAGAGTATCCAGCCGGGCGGCCATACCGTCGCTGCTGGCGAACAGGTCCGATACGGCGGAAAAGCTGATATCGAGCTTTTCGTCCAGTTTCTCGCGATCCAGCGACATGGTGCCGTACTGGTCGATTTCGATACCCACCAGACTCAGCACGTTCAGATCGGGTGAGGCCGAGGTGACCGGCGACGACATCAGGGCCCGCATCTGGTTGTAGATCGAGCGTACCGTCGCATCGCCGCTCAGCGCGCTGGCGTCCTTGTTTTCCGAGGTCGATTTAACGATCGACCTTACGTTGTTGTAGGCATCGACAAAGGCCTGGACGTTCTCGGCGATCTTGTCGTTGTCGACTCCCACGTCGACTGTGATCTCGGTTCCCGGCTCGGCCTTGTTGAGATCGAGTGTGACGCCGTCGATCACGTCGCTGATCGAGTTGGTCGAACGGGTCGCCGCCAGGCCGTCGACGTAAATCAAGGCATCGACCGCTGCCTGGTGTTCGGCCATATTGCCGGTTGCCGTCGCGGCATCGTAGCTGAGCTGCGACAAACCGCTGGCATCGCTCGAGTTGCCGTCGTCATCGGTGGCGGATACCGAAATCTGATTGGCGACCCCACCGTCAATCGACGTCAGCACCAGCCGCGCCTCGGTACCACCGCTGCCATCGTCGACATTGACGATGGTGGCGGACACGCTGTCATTGTCGGCGGCCTTGTTGATCGCATCGCGAATATCGGCGAGCGACGACTTGCCGGCCTCGATATCCACGGTAAAGCTGTTGTCACCGGCACTGATCGACAGCGAGCCGGTGCCCACGGCGTCCGAACTGCTGCTGAAACTGCCGGCGGCGGTGATCAGCTTGTGCTGCTCGGCGAGCCGTTCGACCTGAACGCTGTAGCGCCCCGGCACCGCTGAGCCCGAAGCCGATACCGACAGCAGGTCCTCATTGCCGACGCTGACCGAGCGGGCCTGGAATTTGTCCGGGCTCTTAAGGTCCTCCAGAACCTTCTGAAACCCTTCAAGCGCGCTCTTGAGCTTGCCCATGGCCGAAAGCTGACTGTTGATCGCGGACTTGCGATCGCTCAGCAACTGGCGTTGCGGCTGGATCTCGGCCTGGACGATGGCGTTGACGATCGCCTGGGTGTCGAGACTGGAGCCGATGCCGGAAAAGGTGATGTTCGCCATTGATTGGATTTCTCGCTATGCGTCGCTGCAGGGCCGACGTCGTTCAGGCCTGATCATGGATCAGCAGGCCGCTTCTGTCCGCGGCATACTGGCCGGAAATTTCGCTCAGCCGCTGCATCAGTGCCAGCACTTCCTCGGAGGGTATCTGCCGAATGACCTCTTCGTTTTCGCGATTGACGACCTTGACCACCGTCTGGCCCAGGTTGTCGTCGACCGATATGTCGAGATTGCTGCTGATCAGCTTCACGACTTCGTTGAGATGCTGTGCCGCTTCCTGTACCACCGCGGCCTGCTGCTGCAGATCTGCGGCCTCGGCGGCCTGCTCGACCGGGCGGTGCGTCAGCCCGCCCTCCTGTGCCGGACGCACAGGGCGCTCATCGCTGCCCTGCAGGACAGCACCCGGTATCAGTTTCCCGGACGATGCTGCTGGATCAATGGCCATGGTTTATCCCTCATCTCGAAACGCCACAGGGCAAAACTGCCATACCCCCAGGGCGCGTTCATGCAGATGCCCTTGGTAGCGGCCGGCCGCAACAGAACTTTAGCGCCTTAGCCGTCAATTCGGTTGTAGACACCGACAGCGCTGTTGCCGCGTCTGAGCTTGGCAAGCCGCTGCCCCAGCGTGTCCCTGACAGCCGTGGCCGCCTGGCGCAGCTCGGTATCCAGAGCGACCAGTTCCTGGAGCTTTTTCAGTGCGCTCCGATCTCCCTTCAGCGACTCCCAGGCAATCGTTGCCATCAACTCGCGCCTCTCGCTTTCCGTCCCGATCATTGTCTCGAGATCACCGGCCTTGAGCCGTTCCATTGCCTGCTCCGTCAGCCGATACAGCCGCTCCAGATCCTCGAGCGCCCGATTAGCCGATGACATTGAACAGGCTCAGCTGCTGGATCTTGCCGAAACTCGAATAGGCGGCCTGCAGCGCGTTCTGCTGCAGCAGCAGCTGGCTGGTCGCTTCGTAGTAGTCGGTATCTTCGAATTTCGACAGCGTCTGCTGGGTATAGAGCTTCAAGTCGGCCAGAGCGTTGCCCTGGTCCTCGAGCACCCTCAGCCGCGAACCGATCCGGGCGCGCTGAATCACCACTTCCTCGAAGTGGTTCTCGATCGATGCCTGAGCCTCGCTGAGCGTGGGGCTTGCGGGCACGCCGGTCAGATGGTCGCGCAGATCCTGAACGGCGTTGAGCACGTTGGCCTCGCCGCTGCCGAAGATGGCCGCTCCGGAGTCGGTCGCGGCGATCGTGGTGTTCTCGCCGATTTCGAGAAACCGCTGGCCGGAATCGCCCTGGAATTCGTAGCGGCCGGCCGCGTTCCGGGCATAGCTCGGCGTCCCGCCCCTGTAGCCGGAAAACAGATACTCGCCCTGCGCATCCTGCGTATTCACCAGCCCCGTGAGCTGCCCCAGCAACTGGTCGAGCTCCTCGGCCATAATGGACCGGTCGTTGTCGGACAGACTGCCGTTGCCGGCCTGCACCGCGATGTCCTTGCCCCGCAGCAGACTGTCGCTGACCTGCGCCAGCGTACTCTCCTCGAGGTTCAGGCGACGCTCGGAAACGTCGATATTGCGGCTGAACTGCTCGGTGCGGGCGATGACGCGGTCGAACTTGTGAATCTGGGTCATCGCCAGCGGGTCGTCCGAGGGCTGCTGCACCTTCTTGCCGGAGGCCAGCTGCTGCTGCACTTTGAACAGCTCGGCATTGCCGCGGCTGACGGTATCGAGGTTCTGCAGGAAGAACTGCTGTGTCGAAAGTCTCATCGTTCTCGGGCCCCGTTAAACCGCCTGCAGCAGCGAATCGAAGATCCGCTGCGAGGCCGAAATCAATTGTGTCGCGGCCTGGTAGGCCTGCTGAAACTGGATCAGCTTCACCGCTTCCTCGTCCAGGTTGACGCCACTGACCGCATCCCGGCGCGCCACCGAACTCTGCAACACCGACTCAGCCGCCGAGCGGTCCATCTGCGCCACCCGGGTATCGGTGCCGACGCGTTCGATCAGCCGGGTATAGGTTTCCTGGTAGTTGCCATCGAGGGATGTCGCGCTTTTCATCAGCTGCGACATCAGCAGCGCGTTGCGGTTATCGGACACACCGCCTTCGTTGTACGCCAGCGTGAAGCTGTCGCCGTCCGCGGGCATGCCGGTCAACTCGAGCTGGTAGCCGTCGATCTGTATCGGCTCGGGCGCGGCGCTGTCGAAACTGCCACCGGGCGCACCGTTGATCAGGTAGTCGAAGGTGGTCGGACCGGTCTGGTTGAACGCGACCGTAACCGGAAAGTCCGCCGGCGCCGGGAACTCGAGAGAGTCGGTTACGCTTACCGACGCCTTGGCCGTACCGGTATTGCCGCTGTCGCCACTCACGGTCACCGGGGAGGCCAGCGCCAGCTGACGCCCGTTGTGGATATTGAGCTGCAGCTCCTCGGCACCGTTACGGGACGGCCGGATCAGAAAGCGATCGCCCGCCGCGAAAGGAATATTGCCCTCGCTGTTCAGGCTCAGCGTAAAGCCGTCCAGCGTCACGCTGATATCGCCGGTGGCGGGATCGGACCCCGGATCGAGCGCCGGCCGAAGCAGCACACCGTCACTGCCGCGGCGGATCACGAAATCGTTCTGGCCCTGGAAGATCAGTTCGTAGGACTCGGCCTTGAGCTGCCCGACGTCGGTGATTTCCACCCGCGGAGAGTCCTGCAGCGGCGTATAGTTTCCCACCGCCGCCTGTACCCGCGACTGCTGCGCCTGCAGACTGTTGATGTCCTTGAACAGCAGTCCGCCCTGGTTGCCGTCCAGGTCCATGCCCAGCTTGTGCTGCTCGTTCATGGTTTCCGAAAGCACCAGCGCGAGCCGGCCGAGCTCGTCCAGCGACTTGCCGAGGGACTCGTCGCGGTACTGCAGCAGTCCGCCCAGCTCGCCGCCACTGATCTGCGCGGTCAGTTCGGTGTTGCGCCCGGCCACGACCAGTCCGACATCGAAGCTGGAAGGGTCCGGATCGCCCGGATAGGCTTGCATCGGATTGGCGGTCATACCCACCACCAGCGGCTGGCCGTTGCCGACGAATACGCTGAGCTCTCCGTTGGACTGGTCGGTGACCTGAACGTCCACCAGGCTCGACAGCTGGCGGATCGCCTCTTCGCGCTGGTCCAGCAGCTCGAACGCGGACTGCCCGGCACTGGTCGCAATGCGGATACGATCGTTGAGATCCGCCACCTGACTGCCAAGGCTGTTGACCTCCTGCGTCAGCTCGCGAATGCGGGTGTTGACGGTTTCGTTCTGAGTCGCGATGCGGCCGTGCAGATCCTGGAAACGGCGCACCATGGCATCGGCTTCGGCCAGGAACAGCTCACGATTGGTCACCGAGGCCGGATCGTCCGCCGCGGTCTGCAGCGCGGCAAAGTAGCTGTCCAGGCCTTCGGACAGGCTGGTGCTGTCGCTTGCCAGCAGGTCATCGAGTTCGTTGGACAGGGCCTCGTAGGCCTCGGCCGCGCCGAAGCGGGAGCTGTCCGCCCAGACACGGTCGTTCAGGTAGCGGTCGGTGATCCGCCGGATGTGATCCAGCTCGACGCCACCGCCTTCCCGGCTTTCGGGATAGCTCACCTGGCGGCTGTAGCCGGGGGTGTTGACGTTGCTGATGTTGTTGCCGGTCACCGAGAGGCCGGTCTGGCTGACCCGTACGGCCTGCACGCCGAGGGACAGCAGATCAAAGCTGGACATCTGTAACTCCTGTGGGGCGCACCCCTTCGTTCATCCGCCTTTTAGCGGCGGGACGACCTGAATCTTGAGCATTTTCCGACCACACTTCAGCGTTCAGTGACAAGACTTCACTCAAACTGAGTATCAAGATTACGCGTGACACGTCACTTTAGGTTCCATCCTTCAACGCTCCCGACAACTGCTCACCCGCGAAAATCTGCTCGATCTTGCGCGCATAAGCCGGGTCCGTGGCGTAACCGGCGGCCTGCAGCTCCTGCAGATAGGCCCCGGGATCGGCGGCCCGCTCCAGCGCCTGACTGTAGCGCGGGTTCTGCTTGAGAAACCTCACATAGTCCTCGAAGCTGTCGGCGTAGGAGCCGTAGGAACGGAAAGCGGCGGGCTCGCGCACCGCCAGGCCATCGCGGTACTCCAGCGTGGTCACGCCGACCCGCTCGCCCTGCCAGCGGCTGTCGGCCTTGATATTGAACAGGTTGCGACTGCTGTTGCCGGCGCCATCGCCGACGATATGCCGGCCCCAGCCCGTCTCGAGCGCCGCCTGCGCCAGCAGCACCTTGGGATCGACGCCGATCTGCGGCGCCAGGCGCTCGGCGTGGGGCAGCAGTTCGGCGACGAAGTGCGCCGGCGACTCGAAGCGCTCCGGTTCCACGCGGGCACCGGCATCCGCTGTCGGCGCGCTGACATGGGGCGGCAGCTCCGCCGCCTGTCCGGCATCGGCTGGCTCCGCCGGTTTTGCCATCGCCGCCTGTCCGATCCGCGACCGGGAACCGAGTCCGGCGCCGCCGTCGAAGGCCCGGCGCAGCATGCGGTCCGACTCGCCGAGGGGCTTCAGATCGCGTCTGTCCTCAGGTTTACCGGCGATATCGAGCTGCTGGCCGAGCTGCTTCACCAGCACCTCGGCCAGCCCCATACCCTTGCCCTGCGCCAACTCCAGCGTCATCTGCTGATCCAGCATGCCCTGGTAGAACTGCACATTGCTGCTGTTGAAGGGGCTGTCCTCGGCGAAGCCGGCGTTGGCCTCGCGCATGCTCTTGAGCATCATGCTCATGAACATCTGCTCGAACTGCTTCGCCACCTGTTTCAGCGCTTCGGGGCTGTCGTCCTTCGAAGTGCGCTTGATCTCGCTGAGCTGGTTGAGATCGGTATAGAGCGCGGCTTTGGCGCCGGGCAGACGGTTGTTTTCCATCAGATCACCACCAGCTCGGCGCGCAAGGCGCCTGCCTGCTTCAGGGCCTCGAGTATCGCCATCAGGTCGCCGGGCGCAGCGCCGACCTGGTTCACCGCCTCGACGATATCCTGCAGCGTCGCCCCGGGCGCGAACTCGAACATATGGCCCGAGCCTTCATCGACCTCCACTCCGCTGCGCGGCGTCACCACCGTTTCGCCGCGACCAAGCGGCTCGGGCTGATCGACATCGAACGACTCGGTGATCGAAACCGTCATGCCGCCGTGGGTGATCGCCACCGGCGAAATACGCACGTTCTGACCGATCACAATGGTGCCGGTACGGGAGTTGATGATGACCTTGGCGACTTCCTCGGCCGGTTCGATCTGCAGATTCTCCAGTACCGAGAGGTAAGAGACGCGTTGCGACGGGTCACGCGGCGCCCGCACCTGTATCGAGGCGCCGTCGAGCGCCGTGGCCACGCCCGGGCCCAGCAGACCGTTGATCTGTTCGGCCACCCGCCGCGCGGTGGTGAAATCGGCGTGATGCAGGTTCAGCACCAGGCTGTCGCCCCGGGCAAAGGCGCTCGGCGCTGCGCGCTCGACAGTAGCGCCGTTGGGGATGCGGCCGACGCTGGGCACGTTGACGGTGATACGCGAACCGTCACGCCCCTCGGCGCCGAGCCCCGACACCACCAGGTTGCCCTGGGCGATGGCGTAGACGTTGCCGTCGGCGCCCTTGAGTGGCGCCATCAACAGACTGCCGCCGCGCAGGCTCTTGGCGTCGCCGAGCGCCGAGACGGTGATGTCGATGGTCTGGCCGGGCTTGGCGAACGCCGGCAGCTCGGCATGAATCGCCACCGCCGCGATGTTCTTCGACGAAGGGTTCTCGTTGGCGGGAATGGCGACGCCAAAGTTGTTGAGCATGTTGCGAAACGTCTGCGAGGTGAAGCTGGTCTTGTCACCGGTACCGTCAAGCCCGACCACCAGGCCGTAGCCCACCAGCTGGTTGGGCCGCACGCCGGCCACCGAGGCCAGGTCCTTGAGGCGGTCCGCCTGGGCAAAGCCGGCGAAACCGATCAGAAACATTACCAGGATGTAGGATGGGTGAGCGACGCTTTTACACCGAAAACTGGAGTGGCAAGTCAGTTCGGGCGTCGCGGAACCCATCAAACCATGGCTACCAACCGGTGATGGGTTACACCGCCCGACCCACCGCGCTATACGCCAGCCGCTTACCAATGGCGGCTTCACCCATCCTACGATCTTGCGCAAGCTGTCGAGCATCGCCTTGTACTCCTCAGAACAGCCACAGCGGGCTCAGGAAGAACTTTCCGAGCCAGCCGGTAACGTTGGAATTGTGGACAGCGCCGGTGCCGCTGTAGGAGATGCGGGCATCGGCAAGCTTGGTCGAAGCGACGGTGTTGTCCGGACCGATATCGCGCTCGCGCAGGATACCGCTGACGCGGATGTACTCGTCGCCCTGGTTCAGCGTCAGCCATTTCTCGCCCCGCACCAGCAGGGTACCGTTGGGCCGCACCTCGTGCACGGTCACGGTGATATTGCCGGACAGGCTGTTGCTCATGTCCGAGGTGCCCTCGCTGGCGAACTCGCTGTCGCTGTCGAAGGAGGCGCTGACCGGATTGCCGAAAGCGCTCAGCGCGTTGCCGAAGATGTTCGGCTGCGGCAGGTCGAAGCCGCTGCTCTTGTCGATGTCGGTCTCGGCGGACTTGGACGACTGGGTGCGCTCCGACAGCACAATGGTGAGAATATCGCCGACGCGGCTGGCACGACCGTCACCGTAGAGATTCATACTGGTCGCCGCATTGTAGATGGAGCCATTGACCGGAGCCACCGGCTGATACGCCTGCGGCGGCACCGGCGCGAAATAGGGGTTGTCCGGCTCCGGCGGTTTGGAGACGCAGCCGCCAAGCAGCAGGGCCAGCATCAGTACGGATAGGCAGCGCGGCTTCATCGTCTCACCTCGGTCTTATCAGAGTTGCTGCGTCACGAACGACAGCATTTCATCGGCCGTCGAAATCACGCGGGAGTTGAGCTCGTAGGCGCGCTGAGTGGTGATCATGTTCACCAGCTCCTCGACGGCATTGACGTTGGAACCCTCCAGTGTGCCCTGCTGCAGCAGGCCGGTACCGGCCTCGCCCGGGATCGCCAGCTGAGGGGCGCCACTGGCCGCGGTCTCGACAAAGAGGTTCTGACCGATCGCCTCGAGGCCCTGGGGATTGACGAAGTCCGCCAGTTCCAGCTGTCCCAGATCCTGCGGATTGGGATCGCCGGCCACCGTGGCCTGGACGGTACCGTCGAGACCGATACTGAGGTTCAGCACCTCGTCGGGAATGGTGATCGCCGGCTCCAGCAAAAAGCCTTCGGCGGTCACCAGCTGGCCGTCGCTGTTGATCTGGAACTGGCCGTTGCGGGTGTAGGCCAGATCGCCGTTGGGCTGCACCACCTGGAAGAAACCACGGCCGTTGATCGCCACGTCCAGCGGCTCCTCCGTGATCTGCAGGTCGCCGGTGGAAAACTGCTTGTGGGTGCCGACTACGCGCACGCCGCTGCCAAGCTGCAGACCCGACGGTAGCTGCGAGTCCTGCGCCGACTGGGCGCCGGGTTGCCGTTTGATCTGATACAGCAGGTCCTCGAACACCGCGCGATCCTTCTTGAACCCGACGGTGCTGACATTGGCGAGGTTGTTGGAAATCACCTTCAGCGACGTATCCTGGGCGCTGAGGCCGGTTTTGGCGACGAACAGGGCTCCGTTCATATCGTTTTATCTCCTTGGCCATGGATGGCCTCTATGCAGCAAATGCAGGAGCAATTTTCTGCCTTGGGGCGATCAGCTCAGCCGCAGCACGCGGGCTGCGGCGGTGGAGTTTTCTTCGGCGGTCTTCATCAGCTTCACCTGCACCTCGAACTGACGCGCCAGGCTGATGATATCGGTCAGTTCGCTGACCGCGTTGACGTTGCTGGTTTCCAGATACCCCGGACGGATGCGCACATCCAGCGCCAGCGGCTGAATCTGGTTGTCGCCGGTTCGCATCAGGCCGTCCTCGCCCTTGAACAGGGTACCGGCATCGGGGTCGACCAGTTTGAGGCGGTCCACCAGCAGCAGCTCTGCGGCATCTTCACCCAGCGGGCGGGCGCTGATGGTACCGTCGACACCGATATCGACCTTTTCCGACGGCGGAATGATGATCGGGATATCACCGGCCCCCAGCACCGGCAAACCGCTGCCCGTGACCAGCTGGTTGGCGGCATTGATCTGCAGCTCGCCGGCACGGGTATAGGCCTCGCTGCCATCCGGCGCGACCACCGCCAGCCAGCCTTCGCCGTCGATGGCGACATCCAGATCCCGCCCCGTCTGGGTCAGGGTGCCGGTGCTGGTATCGGTGGCGGGGCGTTCGGTCTGGGCATAGACACGGCTCGCCCAGCCCTCGCCGTACACCGGCATGGCGCGGGCTTGGGCGAGATCCGCCTTGAAGCCCGTGGTGGTGGCATTGGCCAGGTTGTTGGCATGGGCCTGCTGCGCCAGCATCGTCTCGCGGGCACCGCTCATCGCCACATAGAGCACTTTATCCATCGCTCGCTCCTGTGGGCGCTTGCCGAACAGGGCAAACACCGGGGAAATCCATTGCCGCTTCAGCGGCATTTACAGGTATCAAGCAAGGCATGTGCCAGGAGAGGTGACGGGTAACGGGTTACGGGTGACGGGTGACGGGTGACGGGTGACGGGTGACGGGTGACGGGTGACGGGTGACGGGTGACGGGTGACGGGAATATGGCACGCACCGGAGGGTGGGTCTAGCGATGCATTCCGATTGATTTGAAAGTTTTCCGCGAGATACGGGCATCGCGTAACCCGCAATATCGATCGCAGTACAGATCGATTGGTCTCGGTCGGCAGAGAGCCTGTTGGGTTACGCGGCTGCGCCGCTGGACCCAACCTACAACAGAGCACAGCGCGTAACCCGCAAGATCGATCGCATTCCAGATCGATTGGTTTCGGCCGGCAGAGTGTGTGTTGGGTTTCACGGCTGCGCCGCTCCACCCAACCTACGGATCGTCGGTGGGGTTATTTGACGCGTAACCCATCACGCGTCACGCGTCACTTGCAACTATCAGATCTGCAGTATCGTCTGCGTTACGGTGTTGAGCGTTTCCAGGGTCTTGGAGTTGGCCTGGAAGTTGCGCTGCGCCTCGATCAGGTTGACCAGCTCCGCCGAGAGGTCGACGTTCGACTGCTCCAGCGCGGCCGAGCGCAGCGAACCGTTGAGGCCGGTTCCGGGCGGGTTGATCACGGCATCCCCCGAGTCCAGCGTTGCGGTCCATTCGGTATCGCCGCTGGGCTGCAGGCCCGACTGGTTCTCGAAGGTCGCGATGGCGACGACACCCAGCGACTGGTTCTGGCCGTTGCTGAACGAGGCCACCATTTCGCCGTTGCCGCCGAACGAGACCCCTATCAGGTCGCCCTTGGTGTAGCCGTCCTGCGCCTGGCTCTTGACGATGGAGGCGGAGGCGAACTGGGTGGTATTGGTGATATCCAGCGATATCTGGGTATTCGGGTCGGCCGGGTCGGCGCCGGAGATGGTGATCGGCGGAACATTGGCGCCCGGCACGAAGTCCCGGCCGTTGACGCTGGTCAAAAGACCGTTGGTGGGATCGAACTCGACGATCACCGGCCCGACCTCGGTCAGCGGCGGCACATTGGAGGAGCCTGGCTCGCCCGGGTCGACCGCCTTGCCGAGATCCAGCTGCTGCTCGCCATTGAGGTAGGCGTAGGTGCGGTACACGCCCTGGAAGGAATTGTCGCCTTCGATGGTCACCGGAACGGCCGGGTCATCCAGATCCCAGAACTCATCGCCGCTGGCAAAGCTGATCGGCAGCGTGTCGACGTTGCCGGCATCCGCCTTGAAGGTAATGACGATGCCGGAGCCGTCGAACACAACGGACTCGACGTCCGGGTTCGCTTCGAGGATGCGCCCCTGGGACGCTTCGATCGCGGTGCCGACGTCGGCCTTGGTGGAACCGGCGCTCAGTACCACCGGGATACCGCCGATTTCGACCGAGGTTTCGTTCGCCAGCTCGTTGCCGTCGACGCCGGCGCTAAAGACGCTGTCGTCGAAGACATAGTTATGGACTTCGTTGGACGGGCGCTCGATTGGCGTCAGCGCCTCGGCGCTGGCACCGGTACCTAGGATCATGTCGCCCGACGCGGTCGCCTCGGCGTAGAACTCGAAGGTGGTGGTATCGGTGACCGCATCGTAAACGAAGGATTCCGGATCGATGCGTGGATCCGCCGCCACCAGGGCATTGCGCAGGTCCGGATCGCCCGCCAGCGCGCTGGCGCCCACCCCCGCGATGCCGGACAGGGTCGCGGTGTCGCCATCGAAGCTGTAAACCTCGCGCACCGGACGCTGCTCGACGAAGTTGAACTTGACCGTGTGCTCGTTACCCAGGCTGTCGAAGGTCCGCACCGTGGTGCTGTAGGTGAAGGAACCGGGGTCATCCTTGTCGTAAGGCGCGGTCAGCAGCGTCGCATCCTCGCGGGAGTCGATGTTGAACGACAGGTCGATGGATTCGGTGGCCTTGGGCGGGCTCTCCTTCTCGGTGACCGCCAGGTTGCCGACCGGCAGCAGGTTGCCGTCTGCGTCCAGGCCGTAGCCCTGCAGATAGCTGCCGTTCTTCGAGACGATATTGCCATCCTTGTCGAGCTCGAAGGCGCCGGCACGGGTGTAGGTCACGCCGCCCTGACCATCGTCGAGCTGAAAGAAGCCGGCGCCGTTGATCGCCAGGTCCAGGTTGTTGTTGGTGAACTCGATGGTGCCGGCGCTGAAATCCTGGGCGATATCCGAAACGGTGACGCCGGAACCGGCGATATTGCTGGAGCCTGCGCCGACCACGGCGGTGGCGTAGATGTCGGCGAACTCGGTGCGAGAGGCCTTGAAACCGACGGTACTGGAGTTCGCGATATTGTTACCGGTGACATCCAGATCGGTCGAGGCCGCTTTCAGCCCGGTAATCGCCGTATTGAAACCTGCCATGCTGTTCTCTCTCAGCCAAGTTGCTTGATGTTATCGACGGAGGTCGAGCCGACGTCGGTGTTGACCTGCATGCCGATTCCGTTCTGCCCGAGGGTGACGCTGTTGATGCGGTGCCCGATATAGACGGGCAGCGTTTCGAGATTGTCGCCGACCTGAGCCTGGGCCACGACCTTGTACTGGCCGGCCGGTGCCTCGTCGTTGCCGCGCCAGACGAAGCTGTGATCGCCGGCGACCTGAGCGCCCAGCTGCTGGCGATCCACCAGCACGCCGTTGCGGTCGTATACCGACAGCCACACGTCCGAGGCGGCATTCTCGAGGCTTACCAGCCCGTCCACCTGGCCGTCTTCCGGCAGGTTGGCAAGATCGGTCTGCACGAAAGCCTTCTGACCGACCATCGACGAGGCCTGCAGCGCGGCCTGGCTGCTCAGCAGCGACTCGCCCATGGACTCGACCGCCGTGGTGAGGTTGGCGATGCTCTCGACGTTGCTCATGGTGGCGATCTGCTGCATGAAGTCGGTGGTGTCGGCAGGGCTGGTCGGGTCCTGGTTCTGCAGCTGCGCAATCATCAGCTTCATGAACATTTCGCTGTCGGACTCGGCCTTGCTCTTCGAGGAGCCATTGGCCTGGTTGGCCTGGTTTATCTGGTCGAAGACATTGCTGCCGTTGACGTTGTTGACGTTACTCACGGAGGCTTACCTCCCCTACTGGCCGAGCGACAGGGTACGCTGCAGCATCTGCTTGGCAGTGTCCATGATGTCGGCATTGATCTGGAAAGAACGCGAGGCCGAGATCATGTCGGCCATTTCCTCGACGACGTTGACGTTGGGATAGTAGATATAGCCGTTTTCGTCCGCCATCGGATGGCCGGGGCTGTACTCCTGACGCAACGGCGCCCCGCTCTCGACAACCGCCCCCACCCGGACGCCCTGCCCCGCCTCGCTCTCGCCCGCCGGCCACAGGCTCTGCTGTTCGAGCGGCTGCACCTCGAACACGGCATGACGGGCCCGGTAGGTCTCGCCATAACTGGAGCTGACACTTTCGGCGTTGGCCAGGTTACTTGCCGTGGTATTGAGCCGCACGGTCTGGGCGTTCATGGCGGAACCGGCGATATTGAAGACATTGGACAGCGACATGCTTACTCACCCTTCAGCGCTTTGCTGAGACCGTTGAACTTGCGATTGAGAAAGTCGAACGAGGCCTGGTAGTCGAGCGCATTTTCGGTATAGCGCGCCATCTCCTGCTGAATTTCGACGGTGTTGCCGTCGACGCTTGGCTGCGTCGGCGTGCGGAACAGCAGGTCTGCGGCAAGCGACGGATCGACCAGGGGCTGCTGGTGACCGGCACTCGTGGTCTGCAACGGCAGAGCCGGCCCGGCAGACTGCTCACCCTTGAGGATGGCGGCAAAATCGATATCGCGGGCCTTGAACCCCGGTGTATCGGCGTTGGCGATATTGTTCGCCAGCACCTCGGCGCGCCGGGCGCGCAGCAGGGTCGCTTCCGCGTGGATACCGAGCGCATTGTCGAAACTGATGGACATCCGCTTGCCTCTCGTTAGCTCTCGACACTAAAGAAGCAATGGATATGCCAATAGCCGAAAAACCCGTCGTTCCGGGCTTTTCGATCTGACACCCTATACCTTTGCGGCAGCCGATTGCCGCTTTGCCGCCGGGCGGCAAGGATGGAATGGTTACGCGTCAGGCATTAAGGGTTACGGGTTACGGGTTACGGGTTACGGAGATCGTCGCCCCTGCGCCGTAGGGCACCTTGAGCCTAAGCGAAACGTGCCAGGTATCCGGCGCCGTTCGCTTGGCCCTAGGAAGCGACGATCCGCCAGCTGGCAAAGCATTCGCGGCGGGGCGCCGCTCCCACGGTTTCAAACGGCCTGATAGATAATGCCGGGGCGGCAGTGAATCATGCGGTAGCAGTCGGACAATCCCGACAGCGACTCGGAGGCGCCGAGGAAGAGATACCCGCCCGGTCGCAACTGCGCGCGCATGCGGCGCAGGATGTCGAGCTTGAGTTCGGTGGAGAAATAGATCAGTACATTGCGGCAGAAGATGATGTCGAACTGGCCGAGACTGCCGTAGGGGCCGAGCAGGTTGAGGCTCTGGAAGCGCACCCGCGAGCGGATGCCGGGCTTGAGCGTCCAGCTGCCGTCGGTTTCGCGCATGAAGTGACGCTGCAGGCGGTCCTGCGCCAGCCCGCGGCCGATCGCCAGCATCTCGTAACGCCCTGAGCGGGCCTGCTCCAGCACCCGGCTGGAAATATCGGTCGCCAGAATTTCCTCACCGGCGCCGAAGGCGCCCGGGTTCGCCTGTCGGTACTCGTCCAGCAGCATGCTGATGGAATAGGGTTCCTGACCGGTCGAACAGGCCGCCGACCAGATACGCAGGCGGCGGTAACCGATCTCGCCGCGCAGCTCCGGCAGCACTCTGCCGGAGAGAATTTCGAACGGGTGTACGTCGCGGAACCAGAGCGTTTCATTGGTGGTCATCGCATCGATGACCTGCTCGCGAAGGCGCAGACCGGAAGGGCTCTTGAGCAGCTTGAGCAGGTCGCTCAGACAGGCGACCCGCTGCTCGCGCATGATGGTACCGAGCCGGCTCTGCACCAGATACTGTTTGTGCTCGGCCAGCAGAATGCCGCAGCTGGATTCGAGAAACTGGCAGAACTGCCGAAAATCGTCGCTCTTGATATTGAAAGACAGCCCTGTCCCCTGAATCATCCTGTCGTCCTTCAGCGCGCCGCTTTGACCTTCTCGATACGTTCGACCACCACCGAGGCGAGATCGTTGGGATTGAACTTGGCCAAAAAGCCATCGGCCCCGACCTTTTTCACCATCGAGACGTTGAAGCCACCGCTCAGGGAGGTATGCAGCACCACGTTGAGCCGGGCCATCCGGGTGTCCTCGCGTACCATCGAGGTAAGGGTATAACCATCCATCTCGGGCATCTCGATGTCGGAAATCATCATCAGAAACACCTCGCTGGGATCATGCCCCTTGTCCGCAAGCTGACACAGCAGGTTCCAGGCCTGACGACCATTGTTGGCGGCCGTCACCTTGACGCCCAGATCCTCGAGACTGCGCTGCATCTGGTGCCGTGCGACACTGGAGTCATCGACGATGAGCACATGATGCTGCTTCGCCTCACGACGCACGTCCTCGGTGGCGACCTCCTCGCTGACCGCTGTCGGAGTCGGGTACAGGTCCGCCAGAATCTGCTCCACATCGAGAATCTCGATCAGCCGGCCCTCGAACTCGAACACCGCCGTCAGGTAGTTCTCTGCGCCGATCTCCGCCGGCGGCGGCATGATCTGATCCCACTGGGTATTGAAAATGCGGTTGACGCTGCGAACCAGAAACGCCAGGGTGCGCTTGTTGTATTCGGCGACGATCAGGAAGCAGCCCTGTCGCTGGTCCTGTGGGATCGGAGTCCGTCCAATGGCCTCGGACAGATCCAGCACCGGGATGGTTTCCCCGCGAATATGCGCCATCCCCTTCACCGCCGTCGTCTGGCGAGGTACCTCGGTGAGATGCGGGCATTGCAGCACTTCACGCACCTTGAACACGTTGATACCGTACTGCTGATCGGTTTCCAGCCCGAACAGCAGCAGCTCCAGCCGGTTCTGCCCGACCATCTGGGTTCTCAGGTTTACAGTGTCCAGGATACCTGACATCATCACTACCCGTTGCTTTGTTTACAAAAGTCGCTAAAAGTCCCAATGCGGTCAGGACATCCTTGTGAGCCGTCCTTATTTAACACCACTCATCGCTGGCCTGACCACCTTTTTGCTGCTGGGGCCTGCGCAGGCCGAAACCCGCGCCGCCGACGTCGAGGCAGCCGCAGCGCGCTACCTCGAACAACATTATCGGCAGCAGTTTCCAAATGCTGAGATCCGATTGCACCTGAACCCGGTCAGCACCGCCCTGCAACTGCCCGACTGCAGCAGCCCGCTGAGCGTGGAGCCGCCACGCGGCAGCGGCAGCCGCCTTACGACCCGTGTATCCTGCGCCGGCCCGCGCAACTGGGGTCTGTTCGTCACGGCCCGAGTCGAAGTGCTGCGGGACGTCGTCGTCAGCCGTCGCCCGCTCGGTCGCGGCGAGATCATCGATAACCGTGATATCAGCATCCGGCAGCAGGATATCAGCGACAACAGCCGCGGCTACTACACCCGCCCGGAAGACGTTATCGGCCGCAGCGCCAGCCGCAACATCGCCAACGGCAGCCTGCTCAACGCCGGTATGCTGACCGAGCCTGTGCTGATTCACCGCGGCGACAGCCTCATCATCGAGGTCAAAACCGGCAGCCTGCGCATTCGCGCCCAGGGCACCGCGCTCGAAGACGGCGAAAAGGGCGAGCAGATCCGGGTGCGTAACGACCGCTCGGGCGAGGAGATACGGGCACGTATCGTCGCCAGGGGTCTGGTACACCCGGCCGGACGCTG
The DNA here is from genome assembly GCF_014645375.1 of Marinobacterium nitratireducens. GTDB lineage: Bacteria > Pseudomonadota > Gammaproteobacteria > Pseudomonadales > Balneatricaceae > Marinobacterium_A > Marinobacterium_A nitratireducens. Next base: position 120,359 of record NZ_BMLT01000008.1, on the reverse strand, counting down.
AAGCATTCTACGTTTTGCGACCCAGGCCCGGGGCGCTAAAATACACAGACGCGGGTTTCGATATGCGCCAGATCAAAAAAACCTAAAGATTTTCCGAATCGGCCGATAACCCTCAGCGTAAGGCAAATGAGGACACACAGGATGGCAATCAATTTCACGGGACTGCCTCCGCACAGCCAGGCTAACAGTACCCGTGCCAAAACCGACAACGACACCGTCACGGAACGGCGGCCGGCGGCGCAAGCGCCATCTGCCGGCAGCAGTGACGAAGTGCGTCTGAGTGAAGCCATGAAGGCCCTGCAGGCAGCGGACAAGCGTCTGGCCGACACCCCGGAAGTGGATGAAAAGCGGGTGGCAGAGCTGCGTGCCGCAATCGAGAGCGGCAGCTATCAGATCGATTCCCAGCGCGTCGCCGAACGCATGCTGGACTTCGAATCCCTGCTGGACTGAACCCCTTGAGCTCGAGCGCCGCAGAATCCTTCACCACCCTGGCTCGCCGGGGTAGCGCCGTTCTGGCGGATCTGCGGGCGCAGCTCGACGCCGAGCTTGCAGCCCTGCAGCGGCAGGACCTGGACGCGCTGCGCGGCTCGACCGACGCCAAACAGCATTTGCTGGCACAGTTTTCCGAAATCAACCGGGAACGTACTGCACTGTTGTCCGGCTGCGGCATCGAAGCGTCCGGCGCTGCTGTGTCCACCTGGCTGAACAGTCTGCCGGAACCGCAGCGTCCTGTGGCCGATGAGGCCTGGCAGCAGCTGCAGCAGGATCTGGAAGAGATCAGCCGACTCAACCTGCGCAACGAACAGGTGATCGTGCGCAACAGCCGCAACAACGAGCAGCTGCTCAATCTGCTGCGTGGCCAGAACCCGGCCCAGACCCTCTACAACGCAACCGGCACCAAGGGGCCGGCGGCCGCTCAGAAGCGTATCGGCAAGGCCTGATTTGGGAACCTGCGAACAAGTCCCATTTGATCTCTGTGGGACTTATTCGCAGCTTCCCTTGATCACGCCGCGCTGAATCTGGTCGCGTTCGATCGATTCGAACAGCGCCTTGAAATTACCCTCGCCGAATCCCTCGTCCTGCTTGCGCTGGATGAACTCGAAGAACACCGGCCCCAGCAGAGTGCTGGAAAATATCTGCAACAGCAGCTTCACCTCGCCGTCCGCGGTACTGCCATCGACCAGAATGCCGCGCGCCTTGAGCTCCTCCACCGGCTCGCCGTGCCCCGGCAAACGCTCCTCGAGCATTTCGTAATAGGCATCGGGTGGCGCCGTCATCAGCGGCACGCCGTTGTCACGCAAACGATCGACGCAGCCCGGCAGATCGTCGCAGCGCAGGGCGATATGCTGTACCCCTTCGCCGTTGAACTGCATCAGGAACTCCTCGATCTGACCGGTGCCTCCGGCGGAGGCTTCCTCGTTGAGGGGAATGCGGATCTTGCCGTCCGGCGCCGTCATCGCCTTGGAAGTCAGGCCGGTATACTCGCCCTTGATGTCGAAGTAGCGGATCTCGCGAAAGTTGAACAGGCGCTCGTAGAAGTCGGCCCAGAAGGCCATGCGGCCACGATAGACGTTATGGGTCAGGTGGTCGATCTCGTAGAAGCCGCAGCCCTCGGGGTGACGGTCGACGCCGTCGAGAAACTCGAAATCGATATCGTAGATCGACGAGCCCTCTTCGAAACGGTCGATCAGGTAAATGGGCGCGCCACCGATACCCTTGATTGCGGGCAGCCGCAGCTCCATGGGCCCCGTGGGGATCTCCAGCGGCTGAGCCCCGCGCTCGAGCACGTGGGCGTAGGCGGCGTGGGCATTGCGCACCCGAAAGCCGAACCCGCAGGCGGACGGACCATGCTCCTGGGCAAAATAGTCGGCAAGGCTTTTTTTCTCGCGGTTGAGAATGAAGTTGATGCCGCCCTGGCGGTAAAGATCGACCTGCTTGGAGCGATGCCGCGCCACCTTCGTGAAACCCAGCATGCGCAGCACCTGTGCAACCTTGTCGGGCTCGGGACCTGCAAACTCGACGAACTCGAAGCCGCAGAGCCCCGCGGGATTTTCGAAAAGATCACCCATGACTGGCCTCCTCTATGCACGGACGGACCGGCTCCGAGACAGTCCCGGCCCTGAACCTGTGGTCACGCTTTAAGCATAGCCCGCAGCGGCGGGGTCAGAGCCAGATCAGCAGCAGAGTGCCGGCCAGGACAGCCGTGAGCACCGCATTCATCGCCATGCCGATGGAGCTGTAGACGCCGGTAACGACGTGCTGCTGGAAGGCGGCGGCGGTGCCGATGCCGTGGGCATTGACGCCCAGTGCCAGGCCGCGGGCACGTCGGTCGCGGATCCGCAGCCGTTGCATCAGCGGCAGCGACAGCACCGCGCCGAAAATACCGGTGACGGCGCAGATGACCGCCGCCAGCTCCGGTATGCCGCCAATGTCCTGGGCGATGCCCATGGCCACCGGCGCGGTCACGGATTTGGGCACCAGCGTCAGCAGCAGGCTGCGGTCGAGGCCGAACAGCCAGGCCAGCCCCAGCGCACTGAGCACCGACACCAGCGAACCGGCCAGCAGCGCCGGCAGCAGCGCCGGCAGGCTACGCCTCAGACTTTGCCGACTCTGCCACATCGGCAGCGCCATGCACACCACTGCCGGCCCCAGCATCACATGGATGAACTGGGCGCCGGCAAAATAATCCTCGTACGAGACGCCGGTCAGCGACAGGAACAGCACCAGCAGGCATACGGTGGTGGCCACCGGATTGAGCCAGGGCGAATAACGCGCACTGCGATGCAGCCACTGCGCCAGCACGAAAGCCGACAGCGTCACCAGCAACCAGATCAGAGGGTTTCGCTCCAGGTAGACCCAGAACGCCAGCGGCTCAAGGCTCATGGCTCCAGCTCCCCGTCCCGCGCCGGCGCCAGGCGCCGCGCCAGTGTGGCGAAAACCCAGGCCGTCACCGCCAGGCCGACGATCAGGCTCAGCAACAGCACCGCCAGCAGCTGCAGCAGGATGGGACTGACCAGATCGAGATGACGCACGATACCGACCGCCGCCGGAACGAACAAAAGCGACATGTTGGCAAGAAAGAAACGCGTCACCTGCTCGAGCTCCTTCCATTCCCGCGGCAGCAGTGGCAACAGCAGCAGGAACAGCAGCATGCCGAGCACAGGTCCCGGCACCGGTAACGCCATCAGTTCGGCCACCAGGGTTCCGAGCACCTGGAGGCCGATAATCAGAGTCAGCGCGACAAGCATCCGACGTAGCTCCCTTTGTTGCCTCGCAGCGCCTTAGCAGGCGGTTAAGACGGACGGTGGCCGCCAATGGCACGGGTAATGCCGTCGGCCGCCTTGATCACCGCGGCGCTATAGACCGGAATGCGGTCCGACTTCACCCGCACAGAGGGCCCTGAGATCGAGACGGCGGCGATCGCTTCGGCGTTTTCGTCGTAAATGTTGGCCGCCACGCAACGCAGGCCCGAGGTCTGCTCCTCGTTGTCGACCGAATATCCCTGGTCGCGAATGCGCCCGAGCTCCTCGAGAAAGGCGCTTGGCGAAGTAATGGTGTTGGGCGTCATCGCCTCGAGACCGGTGCGCTGTATGATCGCCATCACCGTATCGTCTTCGAGCGCCGATAACAGCGCCTTGCCGACACCGGCAGCATGCAGCGCGCCGCGGCTGCCGATCTGCACCACCATGCGCATCACCTCGTTGCACTCCACCTGACCGACGAACACGTGTTGCACGCCTTCCAGAACCGCAAGATTCGAGGTTTCGCCGGTCTCGGCGACCAGCTGCTTCATGTAAGGGCGGGCCTGGGCGACGAAATCACGCTTCTTGAGATAGGCACTGCCGACCGAGAAAGCGGTGACCCCGACCGACCAGAGTCCGCTCTGTTCGTCGTAGTCCACGAAGTCCAGCTGGCGCATGCTGTTGAGCAGCCGGTGCGCGGTCGAGGGCGCCAGCCCGACGCCGCCGGACAGCTCGGTCAGGTTGAGGCCGATATCAGAGGTCGCCAGACGCTGCAGCAGCGTCAGCGCCCGGGTCAGGGACTGCACCTGCCCGGCTCCGGAGGAAGCGTTTTTCTTGCTGGCACTGCTGCGCGCGTCGCTGCGGCGTTCACTCATCGAGACTTTTCCCTGTGGCGGTCTGGGCGAAAACCGGCACAGCATAGCACCCAGGCGCGCATCATCGAAGCGTGCGCGCTGGCGGTAAAGTACGGTGCGGTGCGCTTCGCTTACCGGCACCCTACGATATATCGGGCCCCGTAGGGTGCCGGTGAGCAACGCGAACCGCACCGATTAAGCACCTTCACCGGTCCAACAGCTCGATCCAGTGCTGCACCGGCACCTCGGATCGGGTTTCGAGGTGCAGCTGGCAGCCGATATTGGCGGTAACGATCCGGTCCGGATTGTCGACGGTCAGCGCTTTCAGCTTGTTGTTCAGCAGCCGCTGGCTCATCTTGGGCTGCAGGATCGAATAGGTACCGGCCGAACCGCAGCACAGGTGCCTGTCGCGGGTGACGGCCAGGTCAATGCCGGCCTTGCGCAATACCTGCTCGACCACGCCGCTCTGCTTCATCGCATGCTGCAACGTGCAGGGACAATGGAAGGCGACCTTGTCGCTGCCCTTGTCCGGACCGAGCTTCGACAGGTCCTCATCCAGCAGTACGGCACCGAGATCCCGGGTCAGCTCGCTGACCCGGCGCGCCTTGTCGGCATACTCCGGGTCCTGTCGCAGCAAATGCCCGTACTCCTGCACCATGGCGCCGCAGCCCGAGGCGGTCATCACGATCGCCTCGGCGCCGGCCTCGATCGCGGGCCACCAGGCATCGATATTGCGCCGCATGAAATCGAGCCCGTCCTGGTGCGCCGACAGGTGGTAACTGACGGCGCCACAGCAGCCGGCCTTCGGCGCCTCGACCAGGGTGATGCCAAGACGGTCCAGCACCCGGGCTGCCGCCGCATTGGTATTGGGTGCGGCCGCCGGCTGGGCACAGCCGGCCAGAGCCAGCATCACCCTCGGGTGGCTGCTCGCGGGCCAGGGTTTCGCCACGCGCCGGGGCGGCACCTTGGTCTTGAGCGGCGCCGGCAGCAGCGGTCGCAACAGCTGGCCGGCACGCAGCAGCGGGGTAAAGCGATGGCGATAGGGCAGCACCTGGCGCAGTCCCCAGCGCAGCAATCGCTCCTTCGGTTCTCTTGGCAGTTGCGCCTCGACGAGACCGCGACCGATATCCACCAGCCGACCGTACTGGACGCCCGACGGACAGGTGGTTTCGCAGCTGCGACAGGTCAGGCAGCGGTCGAGGTGAGTACGGGTCTTCTCGGTGACCTTGCCGTCCTCGAGCAGCTGTTTGATCAGGTAGATGCGCCCGCGCGGCCCGTCACGCTCGTCGTTGAGCTCCTGATAGGTCGGACAGGTGGCGGTGCAGAAGCCGCAGTGTACGCAGGTGCGCAGAATCTCTTCGGCCTCCTGCCCCTGCGCGCTGTTCTTGTATTGCGGGAGAATATTGGTTTTCATGGCGTCACATCCAGCTGTAGAGGCGTCCGGGATTGAACAGGCCGTCCGGATCGAAGGCCCGCTTCAGCCGCTGCTGAATCAGCCTGAGCGCCGGCGCCTGCGCGGGCATCACCTCGCCGCTGCGGTCACCGCCACGGAACAGGCTGACCTGACCTCCGGCCTCAGCGGCCAGCGCGTCCAGCCGGGCCCGGTCGGCATCGCCCCGGTACCAGCGCTGGGCGCCGCCCCAGTCGATCAGCCAGTCGCCCTCGAGCGGCAGCGGCTCGGCGCTCGACCGCAGCGAGAAGCGCCACAGCGGCGCGTCGCCGTCGAAAAAGCCGAGACGCTGGTCGCGCAGCTCCCGCCAGAAGGCCACATCGTTCTCGAGCAACTCGCCGCCCCACTGACGCACGGTGGCGTCGACGGCGCTGCGGGCGCCGGAAAGGCGCAGGTAGAGACGACCGTCGTGCCAGCACGCGGCCGAGAGCGGCTTTGGCTGGCCGGCGCGCTCGTTCATCAGACGCACCGCCTCGGCCATGCTGGTCTCTGTCACCAGGGTCAGGGTCTCGCCAGGCTTGGGCAGCACCTTGAGGCTGACCTCGGTGATCAGACCCAGCGTTCCCATGGCTCCGGCCTGCAGGCGCGAGACATCGTAGCCGGCGACGTTCTTCATCACCTGGCCGCCGAAACGCAGCTCCTCGCCGAGACCGTTGATAAGCCGGATACCCAACACCTGGTCGCGCACCGAGCCCCCCCAGGGCCGGCCGGGCCCGGACTGGTTGCAGGCCAGGGTACCGCCGAGGGTGGCATTGCCGCCGAAGCATGGCGGCTCGAACGACAGCATCTGTCCCTGTTCGTCCAGCGCGGCGACGATCTCCTCGAGCGGCGTGCCGGCCCGGGCCGTCAGCACCAGCTCCACCGGTTCGTAGCTGACGATGCCACGGTGACGGCCGACCTCGAGCGCCTCGCCCTGCGGCTCGCGGCCCATGAAGCGCTTGCTTGCGCCGCCGCGAATATCGAGTTTGGTTGCGCCCGCACGCGCCTGCAGGATCTGTTCCCGCAGCTGTTGGCTGATATCGCTCATTTCAGGCTCCCACGGCTTCGGGGTTGGCTTCGATCGACCGGTACTCCTGGCAGCGGCGCAGCGTCGGCACTCCCTTGCCGGGATTCAGCGTACCCTGCGGATCGAAGGCATCCTTGATCGCGTTAAACTGGCGCAACTCCTGATCGCTGAACTGCACCGGCATCTGCCGGAGCTTCTCAACCCCGACACCGTGCTCGCCGGTGATGCAGCCGCCGACCTCGACGCAGAGCTCGAGTATCTTGCCGCCGAGCTCTTCTGTCTTCTCGAACTCCCCCGGGACGTTGGCATCGAACAGGATCAGCGGATGCAGGTTGCCGTCGCCGGCATGGAAAACGTTGGCGACCCTCAGACCGACCCGCTCCGCCATCCGGTCCATCTCGGTCAGCACCTGAGCCAGTTTGCCGCGCGGTATGGTGCCGTCCATGCAGTAATAGTCCGGCGAGATGCGCCCGACCGCAGGGAATGCCGACTTGCGGCCTTTCCACAGCAGCGCACGTTCGGCCTCGTCATGGGAAGTGCGGACCGAGGTGGCACCAAGCTGAGCGAACAGGGTTTCGACCGTTTCGATATGCTCCTGCACCTCCTCAGCCGTTCCGTCAACCTCGCACAGCAGCAGCGCCCGGGCGTCGCGCGGATAGCCGGCCCTGGCGAAGTCCTCGGCCGCCTGGATGGCATGGGTGTCCATCATTTCCAGCCCGCCCGGAATGATGCCCGCGGCGATGATGCCGCCGACCGCGTCACCGGCGGTCTGGACATTGTCGAATCCGGCCATCACCACCCGCGCCCGTTCCGGCGTCGGCAGCAGCTTGACGCGCACTTCGGTGACGATGCCGAGCAGCCCCTCGGAGCCCGTCATCAGCGCCAGCAGGTCCATGCCGGCACTGTCCAGCCCCTCACCGCCAATCTGCACCCGCTCGCCCTCGACCGTGACCATTTCGACGCCGAGAATATTGTGAACCGTCAGACCGTACTTGAGGCAGTGCACGCCGCCGGAGTTCTCGGCCACGTTGCCACCGATGGTGCAGGCGATCTGGGACGAAGGATCCGGGCCGTAGTAAAGGCCGAACGCGGCCGCTTCCTCACTGATCGCCAGATTCCGTACACCGGGCTGCACCCGGGCGCTGCGGGCCAGTGGATCGATCTCGAGGATACGGTTGAACTTTGCCAGCGACAGCACCACACCTTCGGCATGGGGCATGGCGCCGGCGCACAGGCCGGTACCGGCGCCCCGGGCGACCACCGGCACCTGCTCGCGATGACAGATGCGCAGCACCTCCTGTACCTGCTCGACGGTTTCCGGCAGCACCACCAGCATCGGCATTTCACAGTACATCGAGAGGCCGTCGCACTCGTAGGGGCGCAGCGTTTCGTCGTCGCTGATCACGTATTCGGGATCGATAAAGCGCCGAAAGCGTTCCGCCAGCTGTGCCTTTGTTGAATTGTTCAGATTGCTCATCTGGCTCTCCGGATTTAGCGTTGCCTGGGCCTATCCCTGATGACGGCGCCAGTGTTCGATGCCAGCCTGGGCGCAGGCCATGTCCTGTTGCGGCGTGCCGGAACTGATGCCGATACCGCCGACCACCGCGCCCTCGACCAGGACCGGCAGGCCGCCGCCAACCACGCTGAGGCGTCCACCGAGCGCCGTATGGATACCGAACACCAGATTGCCCGGCGTGCAGGCCTGATTGTATTCGTGGGTCGCCTTGCGCGCAGCGGCTGCGGTAAAGGCCTTGTCCTGGGCGACGGTAATACTGGTCACCTTACCACCGTCCATGCGTTCGAAGGCAATCAGGTTGCCGGACTCGTCGGTGACGGCAATGCACATCGGCACTCCGATCTCGCGGGCATGGGCCGCCGCACCTTCGATCATCAAACCGGCATCGGCCAGATCGAGCCTCTGTATGGACAACATCGCTTCTCACTCCTGTTAGATGAAACTTTTACGGCATTGCTTCTTTATGACTGATGGGTTTACGGAATCGTAGGATGGGTGAAGCGATGCACCCCATTGAATTTGAAAGTTTCCTTCATCGTTCGGGCATCGCGAAACCCATCACATCGATCGCATTACAGATCGATTGTCTTCGGCTACTGTGCGAGCACCGGCCGTGAGAACCGCAAGACAGCCGATGCCCAGGCGCCTTCGGCACCTATGATGGGTTGCGCCGCAGTAAATCCGCTGCGAACCGTCAGCATCGTGCCGTTGCGGCTTCACCCATCCTACAATTCTTCACACACCCGGGATTCAATCAGCCGACAGCGCTTTCACCTCGCGGCGCCAGTGATGCAGCAGCGGCTCGGTATAGCCGTTGGGTTGTTCGCAGCCCTTGAAGATCAGGTCGCAGGCCGCCTTGAAGGCAACGCTGCGGTCATAATCCGGATCCATCTTGCGATAGTTCGGATCGCCGGCGTTCTGGTTGTCCACCACCGCCGCCATCCGATGCAGTGTATCCAGCACCTGATCGTCGGTGCAGATACCGTGCAGCAGCCAGTTGGCCAGGTGCTGGCTGGAGATGCGCAGCGTCGCGCGATCCTCCATCAGGCCTGTATTGTGGATGTCGGGCACCTTGGAACAGCCGATACCCTGGTCGACCCAGCGCACCACGTAGCCGAGAATCCCCTGCACGTTGTTGTCGAGCTCGGCCTGGATCTGCTCCGGAGCGAGTCGCAGGTTGCCCAGCAACGGCGGCATCAGCAACAGGTCGAGGCTGGCACGGGCGCGCTGCGCCAGCTCGGTCTGACGCGCCGCCACATCGACCTGGTGGTAGTGGATTGCATGCAGCGTGGCCGCTGTCGGCGACGGTACCCAGGCGCAATTGGCGGCGGCCTGGGGGTGACCGATCTTGACCTCCATCATCCGCGCCATCTCGTCCGGCATCGGCCACATGCCCTTGCCGATCTGCGCCACGCCCTGCAGGCCGCACTCGAGACCGATATCGACATTGCGGTTCTCATAGGCCCTGATCCAGGGCTGTGCCTTGATCACTTCCTTGGGCAGAACCGGGCCCGCCTCCATGCAGGTATGAATCTCGTCGCCGGTACGATCGAGGAAGCCGGTATTGATGAACACCAGACGCTCGCGCGCGGCGCGGATGCATTCCTTGAGGTTCGCCGAGGTACGCCGCTCCTCGTCCATCACCCCCACCTTGAGGGTGTTGCGGCCGAGTCCCAGCGCCTGCTCGACGCGTCCGAACAGCTCGTCGGTGAACGCCACCTCCTCGGGCCCGTGCATCTTCGGCTTGACGATATAGAGGCTGCCGCGACGGCTGTTGCGGTATCGCCCCAGGCCCCTGAGGTCATGCAGCGCACAGAGACTGGTGACCATCGCATCGAGAAACCCCTCCGGTACCGGACGGCCATCGCGATCGAGCACCGCATCGGTGGTCATCAGGTGGCCGACGTTGCGCACCAGCAGCAGGCTGCGGCCGTGCAGGCGCAACTCTTCGCCCGCCGGCGTGCGGTACTCGCGGTCCGGGTTCAGTCGCCGGGTCAGTGCGACACCGCCCTTTTCGAACATTTCCTCGAGTGTACCCGTCATCAGGCCGAGCCAGTTGCGGTAGACCGCGACCTTGTCATCGGCATCGACGGCGGCGACCGAATCCTCGCAGTCCATGATGGTGCTCAGCGCCGACTCCAGGATCAGGTCGCGCAAGCCGGAAGCCGCCATGGCGCCGATCGGGTGGTTCCGGTCAATCTGCAGTTCGACATGCAGGCCGTGATGGCGCAACAGGATCGCCCTTACGCCCCGCTCCTCGCTAAAGCCCGCAAACTGCGACGCGTCCTGCAGCCCCGTGACGCGGCCGTCGAGCAGCCGGATGACCAGTTCGATCCGGCCGTTTCGCGCCTCCAGGCTGTAGTCGGCGACATCGCCATGACCGCCCTGCGCCAGCGGCGCTGCCTGGTCGAGGAAGCCGGCCGCCCAGGCGATTACAGCCTCACCGCGCGCAGGGTTGAAAGCATGGCCGCGCCCCAGCCCCCCCGATTCCGGAATCACATCGGTGCCGTAAAGCGCATCGTACAGACTGCCCCAGCGGGCATTGGCGGCGTTGAGCGCAAAGCGCGCATTGTTGACCGGCACCACCAGCTGCGGACCGGCAACCCGGGCAATCTCGTCATCCACCTTGTCCGTACTGATACTGAAGGGCTCTCCTTCCGGTACCAGGTAGCCGATATCCGCGAGAAAGGCCTTGTATTCGGCCATATCCAGCGCTTGCCCCTTGTGGGCCCGGTGCCATTCGTCCAGGTGCGACTGTATTTCATCGCGTTTTTCCAGCAAGGCACGATTCTTCGGCGCCAGATCATCGACGATGGCTTCGAAGGCCTGCCAGAAACGGTCGGGGTCGATACCTGTGCCCGGCGCGGCGTCCCGGGCTATCAGCTCGTAGAGCGGCTTCGCAATCTGCAGGCCGCCAATGCGGATTCTTTCGTTCATGATCACTCTCATCGTATTCACAGGCCGAGCGCATCCCTGCAGCGAACGGGCTGCATCGCGGATGCTTCAGAGGGGTATTGGGGATCCGGCGCAAAGCGCCGGCCCCTGATCGGCGTTAGCCGTACACCAGGTTCGGCAGCCAGGTCACCACGCCCGGCAGCAGGATGCAGACCAAAAGTCCCAAAGCCTGCAGTGCCAGAAACACCAGCGACGACTTGAAGATGGTGCCCATCGTGATCTCGGGCGGGCAGACGCCGCGGATATAGAAGAGCGCATAGCCGAACGGAGGGCTGAGGAACGACATCTGCATGTTGACCAGATAGAGTACGCCGAACCAGAGCACCACATCCTCCCCCGGTACGGCCGGCAGCCCGAACAGACCGTCGAACTCCAGCGCCTGGACGATGGGAATGAAGATCGGTACGGCCAGCAGCAGGATGCCAACCCAGTCCAGGAACATGCCGAGGATCACCAGCAGCACCATCAGCATGAAGAGAATGCCGTAGGGTGACAGCCCGGTGCCAAGGATGGTTTCGGTGATGAAGTCCTGGCCGCCCTGAAGGATGTAGAAGCCGACGAAGACCGAGGCGCCGAACATGATCCACAGCACCATTGCCGAAGCCTTGGCGGTGGTCACCGACGCATCCTTGAGCGCCGCCACCGAGAAGGAACCGTGCTTCCAGGCCACCAGCATGGCACCGAAGGAGCCGATACCGGCCGCCTCCACCGGCGTCGCGATACCGCCGAACAGCAGCCCCAGCACCAGCATGACCAGGATCAGCGGCGCGATCAGATCTTTCAGCAGCAGAAACTTCTGCTTCAGCGAGATGCGCTCCTCGGCCGGCACCGGCGGGCCCAGATCGGGTTTCAGCCAGGTACGGAACAGCACGTAGGCGATATACATGCCGGACAGCATCAGGCCGGGTACGATGGCGCCGAGATAGAGTTCGCCAACCGACTGCTGCGCCACGACGGCGTAGAGGATCGCCAGAATCGACGGCGGAATCAGGATGCCGAGGGTACCGCCTGCCATGATCGAGCCGAGTGCGATCTGGTGATCGTAGCCGCGCTTGAGCATCGCCGGCAGCGCGATGATGCCCATGGTCACCACGGCGGCCCCGATCACCCCGACCATCGCGGCCAGAATCGTCGACGCCAGGATGGTGGCGGTGGCCAGACCGCCATTGAGCCCACCCATCCACTTGTAGACAACGTTGAACATTTCCTCGATCAGACCGGCCCGCTCGAGCATCGATGCCATGAAGATGAACAGCGGGATCGCCGCCAGATCCGAGTTCGTCATCATCGGGAAAATGCGGCCCGGGATGATGTTGAGCATGGTCGCATCACCGACCAGATAGATGAACATCACCCCCAGCCCACCGGTGACGAAGGTCAGCGGCAGCCCCATCATCAGCGCCACCAGCAGCGAGCCGAACATCAGGTAGGTCAGTGGCCCGATCTCGACATCGGCCAGACTGCCGGCCAGACGGAACAGAAAGTACTGGTCCTCGTAGGGATCGAAGAACAGCGTATTGATGGTTTCGATACCGATCACGAAAGCCATCCCCGCCGTCGCCAGTATCATCAGCCAGGTGCCGAGGGTCCCGGTGAAATTGCCCTGTACCGGTTTCAGATCGGTCGAATTCATAACCTTGGTATTCATCAGGAGGCCTCCCGTCCCATACGGACGAACAGCGCGACGTCCTTGATCAGTTTCGAGATGCCGGCCAGCAGAATCAGCACCGAACCGAGCAGCATGACGCCTTTCACCGGCCAGTACTGGATTCCCCAGGTCTCGACGGTGGTTTCACCGATCGAGTAGGCGTTCATGAAAAAGGTCCAGGAAGTCCCGGTCAGGGCCAGCGCGAAAATGAAGAAAAACATCGAGGTGAAGATGTCCATGCCGACCCGGCCGCGCTCGGGCAGAAAGTTGTACATGACGTCGACCCGCACATGGGCGCCGTGCAGCAGCGCAAAACCGCCAGCCATCAGATACTGCATGCCCAGCAGCAGATAGCTGGCCTCGTGCACCCAGATGGTCGGCATGTTGAACAGATACCGCATGACGACCTCGAAGAAATAAAAACAGACGGCGTTGACCGTCCAGAACGCCACGAAGACACCGGACTTTTCGCTGATCCAGTCGATGACACGGGTCAGCCCGTTACCCTCGAAATGGCGCTGAATCACCGGATCCTCGTCCGCCTGGACTTCGCCCATCACCGGGTGAGGCGGCGCTTCCCGCCCCTTGCCGGCGGACTTGAACCTGTCCAGCGCGAGCATGATCAGCGGCATCACCGCGAGCCAGCCCCAGTACAGCCAGTGGGGCATGACGAAACCGAATCCTTCCAACTCAGACATGATGGTCTACCTCTCAAGTTGACTCCGAAGGGGCAGGTCCTGCCCCTTCGGTGTGGATTCGCCCGTTTATTCCATGCCCTTGATGTCGTCCGGCGTGATGTAGCCGACGGTGTCGTTCATCATGTATTTGAGCTGCATGTCGAAAATGGCGCGCGCGTCCTCGTCCTTGTTGGCCCACTTGTACCAGACCGGAATGGCAGCCCGGCGGAAGCGTTCCAGGTCCTCCTGGCTCAGGCGGGAGACATGGCTGCCAGAGGCCTTGAACTTCTCCATCGCCTCGATGTTGCGCTTCTGGATCGTCAGATAGTGGCGCTGTGAGTAGTTACGCACCTCGTCCTCGACGATCTGCTGCACCTTAGGCGACAGTTTTTCCCAGGCTCTCAGGTTTACCGTCAGATCCATCAGGTCGACCGGCTGGTAGATGGACATGACCCCCGGCGGCCCGAACAGGATATTGTCCGTCACCTGGGCGAAGCCCAGCTCGTAGTTCACGGCGGGTCCGACGTAATCGGCGGCATCGATGGTGCCTTTTTCCAGCGCCGGGAAGATATCGGAGCCCGGCAGGCTGACGGTCGAAACCCCGAACTGCTGGAATACCTCGGCCACCATGCCACCCGGCAGGCGGATCTTCATGCCCTTTAGATCATCGAGGCTGTCGACCGGTTTCTTGGAGTGAATGATGTTGGCGTCGTGCTGGATCGGACCGACGTAGAAAAGCCCCAGTTTCCTGTAGATCTCGCGGGTCTTGTCCAGCATGCCCATGCTGTAGAACATGGTGTCCCACTGGTGCGGCTGGTCGGGACCGGCCGGGTAGGAGGACAGGAACACCGAGGCCGGAATCTTACCGGACCAGTAGAGCGTGAAGGGATTCATGCCCTGCAGCACGCCGTTGCGCACGGCGTCGAACAGCGCGTTGTTGTCGGCTGCGACGGATTTCGCCGGGAAGCACTTGAACTTGAGCTCACCCCCGGTTTTCTCTTCCATGCCGTTGCACCAATCCTCGAACAGGGTGTAACCCACGGTGCCGGCATCCCAAACCGACTGCACTTTCCAGGTCGTTGCGGCCTGGGCCGGTACCGCCGTAATCGCGGAGGCGCCGAAAATGGCCGCCGAGGTCAGGACAAGGGATTTCAGAAAGCCGCGCCGCGGCGCCGTCTGGTGGTCGTTCCGATTGTTCATAGACTCACTCTCTCGATGCGTTGTTATTTTTAGCGTTACCGCCGCAGGACAGGGCTCGCAGCGACATGGAGAAGGAGTTTTAGCGGGTCCCGGTTGATCGTCCACTCAATTGCGAACTGGTCCGACCAGTTTTTGACGGGGATATTGGACGCTGGTAGGGGAATACCCGATAGTAGCGGCTCAAACAGGCCACACGCGGGGGCCTGCCCAACTAGACTGAGAACTGGTCCAACCAGTGACGGCAACCATGAATAACAAACACCAGCCGATCGCCCAGGCCATCGCTCACCGCCTCGAGCAACTGATTCTCGACGGCAGCCTGGCGCCCGAGCAAAAGATACCGTCCGAACGCCAGCTGGCCGCAAAACTCGGCGTGTCCCGATCGATCATTCGCGAAGCGCTGCACGAGCTGCATGGTCGCGGCATCATCGAGACCCGCCACGGCAAGGGTTCCTTCGTCGCCTCGATCCTGCCGGAGCCGGAAGACGAAAGCCCGCTGATGCAGCTCTATTTCGGCCATGCCCGCACCCTCTTCGACCTGCTCGAGGTGCGCGAACAGCTCGAGGGGCAGGCCGCGAACCTGGCCGCCCAGCGCGCCACCGACAAGGACCGCTATCGCATCAGCCGCGCTTTCGAGGCGATGGAAGCCGCCGACCCGATGGCTAACGCCGAGCTCGATCATGCCTTTCACAGGGCCATCGCCGAGGCCTCGCACAATCCGGTGCTGATCCACATTCTCAACAGCCTCAAGAGCCTGATGCTGCACTCGGTTCAGGCCTCGGTGCTGAACCTCAGCCATCGCAAGGCGTTCAAGCAGCAGATCGACAAGCACCACCGGCAGATCTACAACGCCGTGATCAGCGGTCAGGCCAACTGGGCGCAGAAGGCGGCCATGGCACACGTCCATCATGTCAGCGAGGCGATGCGTCAGATCGAACAGGAGGAAAAAAGCCTGATACGCGCCGCCCTTGACGACAGCCAGGAACCCGCCCACTCAACAAAATGAAAATAGATTCCAAAATAAAATAAAACTTTTAACGGTTTCCAAAAATGCCTTTAACGGCACCAAAATTCATCCCAATAATCTGTTTTTAAAGGACTAACGGCTTTCCAAAACGCATCGAAAAAAACACCTTAAATCCACATCATGAAATACATTTCCATTTTTTGTTGAAATCCGGGAGCCGAACTGTTTTGATGTAACGCATAAGCGGCCCTGTCAACCGCTTATCGTTTTCACTCAACAGCTCACCGGAGGACGCCCCATGGCCAGAATGCGAGCGATCGAAGCAGCAGTCGAGATTCTCAGGAAAGAAGGGGTCGAGACGGTATTCGGCGTGCCGGGTGCAGCCATCAATCCGATCTATGCGGCGATGAAGAAGCTCGGCGGCATCGACCACGTACTGGCCCGCCATGTCGAAGGCGCCTCGCACATGGCCGATGGCTACAGCCGCGCCAAGCCGGGCAACATCGGCATCTGCATCGGCACCTCGGGTCCCGCTGGCACCGACATGATCACCGGACTCTATGCGGCCTCGGCCGACTCCATCCCGATGCTCTGTATCACCGGACAGGCGCCGCGTGCCCGACTGCACAAGGAGGACTTTCAGGCCGTCGATATCGAATCGATCGCCGAGCCCGTCACCAAATGGGCGACCACGGTACTTGAACCCGGGCTGATCCCGCAGGTATTCCAGAAGGCCTTTCATCTGATGCGCTCAGGCCGTCCGGGGCCGGTCTTGATCGACCTGCCGTTTGATGTACAGATGGCCGAAATCGAATTCGATCCCGAGCTGTATGAACCCCTGCCGCCCTATCGGCCGACGGCAACACGCAAGCAGGTCGAGCGGGCGCTGGAGATGCTGCAGGCATCGGAAAGGCCGCTGATCGTCGCGGGCGGCGGCATCATCAATGCCGACGCCTCCGACAGGCTGGTCGAGTTCGCCGAAACCCTTGGCGTACCGGTCATCCCGACACTGATGGGTTGGGGCGCCATCGCCGACGATCATCCACTGATGGCCGGCATGGCCGGCCTGCAGACCTCGCACCGCTACGGCAATGCCAGCCTGCTGGAGTCGGATTTCGTGCTCGGTATCGGCAATCGCTGGGCCAATCGCCACACAGGCTCCGTCGACGTCTATACCGAAGGACGCACCTTCGTTCACGTCGATATCGAGCCGACCCAGATCGGCCGGGTCTTCACGCCGGACCTTGGCATTGTTTCTGACGCGGCAAGCGCCCTGGAGCTGTTCGTCGAAATCGCCCGTGAATGGCGCTCGGCAGGAAAGCTGAAGGATCGCTCCGGCTGGGCCGCGGACTGCCGCGAGCGCAAACAGACGATGCTGCGGCGCAGTGACTACGACCAGGTACCGATCAAGCCGCAGCGCGTCTATGCCGAGATGAACCGGTTCTTCGGCCGCGATACGCGCTACGTCACCACCATCGGCCTGTCGCAGATCGCCGCCGCCCAGAGCCTGCATGTCTACGAGCCGCGCAACTGGATCAACGCCGGTCAGGCCGGCCCCCTGGGCTGGACGGCTCCCGCCGCGCTCGGCGTCGTCAAGGCCAACCCGGGTCGAGAGGTGGTTGCGATCTCCGGCGACTACGACTTCCAGTTCATGATCGAGGAGCTGGCGGTCGGCGCCCAGTTCAACCTACCCTACCTGCATGTCGTGGTGAACAACTCCTATCTGGGGCTGATCCGCCAGGCACAGCGCAACTTCGACATGGACTACTGCGTGCAGCTGGCCTTCGACAACATCAACGCGCCTGAACTCGAAGGCTACGGCGTCGACCACGTCGCCGTCGTCGAAGGACTGGGCTGCAAGGCGATCCGCGTGCGCGACCCCAACGGGATCGGCAGCGCTTTCGAGGAAGCGCGCCGTCTGATGAGCGAACACCGGGTACCGGTCGTGGTCGAGGTCATTCTCGAACGCGTGACCAATATCGCCATGGGCACCGAGATCGATGCTATAAACGAATTCGAGTAACACAGGGGGAAAGGGGGCCTGCGGGACTCCGATCTTGTGGGAGCCCACTCTGTGGGCGAATTGCCACCGCCGGCACCATTCGCCCGGGGGACCGGGCTCCTACGATTCCTGCCCTCCCCTCCACCGACCACAAGGAGAACACCATGCCACGCTTTTGCGCCAACCTGTCGATGCTTTTTACCGAGCACGACTTTCTGGACCGCTTCGATGCCGCCGCCAAAGCCGGCTTCGAAGGCGTCGAATACCTGTTCCCGTACGACTACGACGCCAGCGAGATCAAGGCAAAACTGGATGCCAACGGCCTGACCCAGGTGCTGTTCAACCTGCCGGCCGGCGACTGGGCCGCGGGCGAGCGCGGCATCGCCTGCCACCCGGACCGCATCGAGGAATTTCGCGCCGGCGTCGACCGGGCAATCGCCTATGCCAAAGTCCTCGGCAACGAACAGGTCAACTGCCTGGCCGGCATACAGCCTGAGGGCGTGTCCGCGAGCCAAGCCGAAGACACTTTCGTCGAAAACCTCAGGTACGCGGCGAAGAAGCTGGAAGACGCCGGTATCCGGCTGGTCATGGAAGCGATCAACACCCGCGATATCCCGGGCTTCTTCCTCAACAACACCCAGCAGGCGCTGCGCATTCGCGACCGGGTGGCCAGCGACAACCTGACGCTGCAGTACGACATCTATCACATGCAGATCATGGAGGGCGATATCTGCCCGACGCTGGAGGCCCATATCGGCGCCATCCGGCACATGCAGCTGGCCGACAATCCGGGCCGCCACGAGCCCGGGACCGGTGAGCTCAACTATCGCTTCATCTTCGGCTTTATCGACCGCATCGGCTACGACGGCTGGATCGGCTGCGAGTACAAGCCCGCCACGACCACCGAAGCGGGCCTGGGCTGGATGAAAGAGCACGGATTGCAGTGACGGGTTACGGGTTACGGGTCTATGTATCCGGTTTCCACGGACAAGTCACGCGTCACGCGTAACCCGTCACCTTCAACGAGACACCTCGAACACCGAATAACTGTGGGGCCGCACCCGCTCCACAGACTGAAACAAACAACGGAGACAACCAATGGCCAATATCGGATTTATCGGTACCGGCATCATGGGCCTGCCCATGGCGCAGAACCTTGCCAACGCCGGCCACCAGCTTTTTGTATCGACCCACCGCAGCCCGGTCCCGGCGGAACTGGCCGGCGCAGAGGGCTGCGCCAGCCCGGCCGAGGTGGCCCGCGCGGCCGAATTCATCATTCTGATGGTACCGGACACGCCGCAGGTCGAAGAGGTGCTGTTCGGCGACAACGGCATCGCCGAAGGGCTTTCGCGCGGCAAGGTGGTGATCGACATGAGCTCGATCTCGCCGCTGGCGACCAAGGATTTCGCCAGGCGTGTCAACGACCTGGGAGCCGAATACCTGGACGCGCCAGTCTCCGGCGGCGAGGTCGGCGCCAAGGCCGGCACCCTCTCGATCATGGTCGGTGGCAGCGAGGAAACCTTCGCCCGCGCCAGGCCACTGTTCGACATCATGGGCCAGAACATTACCCTGGTCGGCGGCAACGGCGACGGCCAGACCGCCAAGGTGGCCAACCAGATCATCGTCGCGCTGAACATCCAGGCGGTGTCAGAGGCGCTGCTGTTCGCCTCGAAGGCCGGTGCGGATCCGGCCCGCGTGCGAGAGGCGCTGATGGGCGGCTTCGCGTCGTCGAAGATTCTCGAGGTTCATGGCGAGCGCATGGTCAAGGGCACCTTCAATCCGGGCTTTCGCATCAAGCTGCACCAGAAGGATCTGAATCTGGCGCTGAGCGGCGCCCGGGAACTGGCTCTGAACCTGCCGAATACGGCACTGGCGCAGCAGAACTTCAGTACCTGCGTCGCGCTCGGTGGCGGCGACTGGGATCACTCGGCCATGATCCGCGCGCTGGAGCATATGGCGAATCACTCGATCCGCGACGAATCCTGAGTTCGCCGCGAGGCGCCGCGCTACGAGCCTGATCAGGGGCCCCGCGCCAGTGGCGAATCACTCGATTCGACAACTAACGCTGTTGTACGCCCCGATCTGCGCGGCGGATACATCCAGGCGGGATCAGGCATCCGACTCGCCGCGCAGCACCTCTTCGAGACTTACCTTGTGGCAAATGGTGTCCTGGATGTACTCGATAAGGTTGCGGGCGGCGCGGCGAATGAACTTCTCGATCTCCGCATCGCGGCAGTTGCCCTCCTCGTCGAAAACCTGCTGCACCTTCGCCACCGACACCGTCATGGGCAGCGGAATCGCACCGACATGGGCGCAGATCGCCCTCAGCTGCTCGGTCGACTTGATCGCGCCGATCACCCCTGCCGCCACGCCGATAAGCTGAACCGGCTTGTCGGCAAGCATGCTCGGGAAGCCCAGGTTGTCGATCGCAAGTTTCATCGGGCTGCTGATACCGCCATGGTATTCCGGCGATACCAGCAGCACGCCCGTCGCTCCCTTCACGGTTTGCTGGAACTGTTCGATGGCATCGGGCTTGCTGGCCGGCAGCCCCGGCAGCGGCATTTCCAGCGCTTCCAGATACACGGGTGTCACCTCGACGTCGGGCAGACTCGCCAGCTCGTCAATGGCCAGTTGCATTGCCTTGGCGCTGTAGTTGCCGGGTCGCACGCTGCCGCAGATGGACACAATTCGAATCGCCATGTTGCTCTCCCTCTATCAGGCCGGGCCGTTTCCGGCATTCGCAAAGTTCAGAACAAAGCGTAGTTCAGTCGGGGCGCTGTCAACGCCTGTGAATAGCGGACACCGAAGCCTCGCCGGCGCCTGACCGGGCGGTCTGAGCAGGCATGCGGGTTTCTGAACGGAGCGCGATGCGACGCCTCCCCAGCAGACACGGGGCTTTACGCCCGCGAAAGTGCGGTGAGCCAGGCGACAACACCCGATGGAAAAGGAATGGATCGGACGACCCGCAATGCAATGGCGTCCCCGAGAGGATTCGAACCTCCGACCTGCCGCTTAGGAGGCGGCTGCTCTATCCAGCTGAGCTACGGGGACTTGTTGCGATACCGGCCATTACCGCCGGCATACTCGATTAGCGTTGCGCATCCTATTGAATTCCCGTCAAAGCGTCAACCGCACCGGACTCGCGCAGACGTTCTGGATCCCATCTGCGCCCTCTTCCATCTGAGAAAATCTCTTTCGCGCTGCTGCAACAGCCTCCCATATTGTTGCCATTCGTAATGATAATGATTACCATTGCGACCAGCGTTATTAAATAAATGGATTTGGAACGATGGACGAGATCTCAAAGGGGCAAGCGCAGGCCCCGGCCCTGGGCGATAATGCCGCCCTGTCGGGCAGCACCCCGGCTTTGGACACTGACTTGCCACAGGACAGCATGTCCCCGGAGTCAGACGCCACTCCCCCGCCAACGGATTCCCTCGCCGACCCCGGCGCCCTGGCGGCGGCCGATGCCTCGGCCTCCGGATTGGATCCAGTCACACTGACCGATCAGCTGGCCGGCTTTCTCCAGGTCGGCGGTCCGGTGGTCTGGATACTGCTCGGATTCTCGGTCATTGCCCTGAGCATTGCACTGCTCAAGCTGTGGCAGTTCGCCCGGCTGCGACCGGAAAGCCACCGCGAACTCGACCGCAGCCTCGAATTCTGGCGCAACGGCCAGACCACGCGCGCGCTGGAAGTACTGAATGATCGCCGTCCGGCTGCGGAACTGGTTGCGCTCGCCATCCGGGGGCTGAGCGACGACAGCCGCGACAGCAGCCTGCTGAAAGACGAACTGGAGCGGGTGGCGACACTGCGACTGAACCAGTTGCGCAGCTTTCTGCGTCCGCTCGAAGTGATCGCCACCCTGAGCCCTCTGCTGGGCCTTCTGGGTACCGTTCTCGGCATGATCGTCGCCTTCCAGCAGATGGAAGCCGCCGGCAACCAGGTCGACCCGTCGGTGCTATCGGGCGGGATCTGGCAGGCGCTGCTCACCACAGCCGTGGGTCTGGCGGTCGCGATTCCGGTGCTCACCGCGCACCACTGGCTCGAACGCAAGACAGAACGTGCCGCCGCGCTGATGAGCGACGCCGTCACCCGCGTGTTCACCTGCCGGCCGGGAAAGCCGAAACTGGCCGAGACGTCGGAGCCGTCGCGACATGCGGCTTGATCTTGCGACCGGGCCCCGACGCCGCGCCATCAGCCTGACACCGCTGATCGACGTGGTGTTCATCCTGCTGCTGTTCTTCATGCTGTCGTCGTCCTTCATGCAGTGGCGCCAGATCGACCTGTCGACATCCGGCGACAATGCCGCACAGGAGCGCGCGTTGAAACGGATTCATCTGATCAGCGATGACGGCCTGTTCGAGTTCGACGGTCAGCAGTACAGCGCGCAGGATCCGGCCACGCTGGCCGGTCTCATCGCTGCAGCGCCGGATGATCTCTACGCCCTCAGCGTCGCGCCGGGGCTGACCACCCAGGCGATGATCCGGCTGCTGGATGCGCTCAAGCAGGCGGGCGCTACCCGGGTATCACTGACAGAAACCGCACCATGAAATTCTCACCCACCCATAGCCGCCGTATAAACAGCGGCGACGACAACCTGATCCCGTTGATCAACGTCGTCTTTCTGATGCTGATCTTCTTCATGGTCGCGGGCCAGATCAGCCGTTCGGATGCGATCAGCGTCATGCCGCCGGCCTCGCTCAGCGAAAAACGTTCGAAGGATGACAACCGCGCACTGGTACTGATCTCCGTACAGGAAGGCCTGTTCGTGGACGAACGCCCGGTCAGCCTGGAAGGCATCCGCGAAGCCCTGATGCTGCGCTTCGACAACGCCGAAAACCCGGACGATTTTTCGGTACTGGTCAAGGCGGACGCGGACACCCCGGTCGACCAGCTGCAGGCGGTACTGAAACAGATTCGCGCCGCCGGTCTGATGAAGGTCGCGCTGGCCACCCGACTGCAGGGAGCCTCGGTATGATCGCAACCCGACACTGGTTGATCGCACTTTGCCTCGCGATGCTGCTGCACCTGACCGGCTTCGCGCTGGTGATGGCGCAGACCGACAGCGACGACGGCGCCCGCGATCAGGGGGAACAGGGAATCGAGATCGACCTCGGCATGCTCGGCGATCTTGGCGCCGAAGCGGTCACCCACGAAGCCGCACAGGCCAGGCTGCAACCGGAGCCGGAGCCGGAACCCGTTGCGCAGCCGATCGTCGAGCCCGAACCGGTGACACCCAGACAGCAGGCCGAGGTGCGTACCGAGCCAAAGCCCGAACCGAAAGCCCGTCCCGAGCCTGAGCCTGAGCCCGCACCACTGCCGGAACCGCAATCCAATCCGGCGCCAAAGCCCGAGCCCAACCCGGCGGCGGAGACGGCAAACCTGGATACGCCGGCACAGCGGAGCAGCCGCAAGGCGACGACCGGCAGCGGCAACGCGGCCAGCGCCGGCGGCAATCCGGGCGCACAACGAACCTATTACGCCGCACTGGCCGCGCACCTGGCCCGGCACAAGCGCTACCCGGCAGCGTCCCGACGGCGCGGCGAAGAAGGCGTCGTCAGGCTGTTCTTCGAGATCGATCGCAACGGCGCCGTGCTGCACTACCGCATCACCGGGAGTTCCGGGCACGAACGGCTCGATGCGGCGGTACTGAAGATGCTCGAAAGTGCCGCTCCACTGCCGGCTTTCCCGCCGGATATGGGTCAGGCCAGGCTATCCGTGAACGTTCCCATCGCCTTCGCGATAAACGATCGCCGCTAACTGACAGCCTCCACGAATCGATAAAAGCAATCTAGTGGCTTCCCGCCGGGCGGGAGGTCTCATCCGTCACGTCATCAGGAAAGGAAAAATGACCGGAAAAGCTGTAAACGGACCTGCAACGCTGCGCAGGGAGCTGGATTTCAACCGCTCGGCGACCATCGCCGGCACCCTGTCGCTGGCACTGTCGTCGGCCATGATCACGCCGGCCTTTGCGGAGGAACTATCCCTCGATACGCTGGTGATCGAGGACGGGCGCATCGCCGCCGACGCTAACCCCTACGCCGAACCGGACGCTCCATACAAAGCCAGGCGCACCTCGGACAGCCGCCGCGCCCGTGACATCGCCGACACGCCCCAGACCATGACGGTGCTGACCAAGGATGCCATCGAGGACTCCGGCAAGACCGAGCTCAAGGACATCCTCAGCGCCCAGCCCGGCATTACCCTGGGCACCGGCGAGGGCGGCAACTCCTTCGGCGACCGTTACATCATCCGCGGCTACGAAGCCCGCAACGACGTCTTCACCGACGGTCTGCGCGACCCCGGTCTGATCACCCGCGAAACCTTCGCTCTCGAACAGATCGAGATTTCCAAGGGGCCGAGCTCGACCTTCGCCGGCCGCGGCTCCACCGGCGGCGCCGTCAACAGCGTGACCAAGAAAGCCTCGCTGGACGACGATTTCGCCACCGTCCAGGGCGGACTCGGAACCGACGACTACCAGCGCTATACCTTCGACGGCAACAAGGTCGTCAACGACGATCTGGCGGTGCGCTTCAACACCCTCTATACCGAAGCCGACATTCCCGACCGCGAGCCGGCCGGCGAACAGCGCCAGGGCGCACTGCTGTCCGGCGTCTATCAGGCCACCGCCGCGCTCGCGCTGTCGGCCGACTACTACTATTTCCGCGGCGATGACCGCTCCGATCCCGGCACCTTCATGACCGATGGCCGCCCGGACCAGGACGCCCGCTATGTCGGCCCCGACGGTCTGGACTTCCAGGATACCGAAGCCGATATCTTCACCTTTAAAATCGACGCCGAGCTGACCGACGAGCTGCGCCTGGAAAACAAGAGCCGTATCGGCTCCACCGCCAACGACTATATCGTTTCGGTCTACAGCGCCCGCAGCGGCGGCCTGCGCTCGTTCACCGGCTGGCAGGAAAACGACTACGTCGGCAACCAGACCAACCTGATCTGGGACACCCGCCTCGGCGGCATGCGCCACACCATCATCGGCGGTATCGAGTACGCCGACGAAGACACCGACGCCGGCAACTACAACGTCACCGCCGACGGCAGCTTCGTCGTCGATCCGTACAACCCGGTCCATTCCGGCTGGAACGGCTCCTACGGCCGCAGCGATACCCTGACCCGCCTGAACCTGGAAACGGTCTCGGCCTACCTGATGGACACCATCACGCTGAACGACGACTGGGAAATCTTCGCCGGCGTGCGCTATGACCACTTCGACTACGACCTCTGGGCGGGCGAGCGTACCGGGCGTGGCGGTGTCATCATTCCGGAGGCGCAGTACAAGTACAGCGACGGTTTCTGGAACGGCCACCTGGGCGCGACCTGGTCGCCCTGGGAAGACGGCAACGTCTATGCAACCTGGAGCACCTCGTCGAACATCAACGGCGGTGAAGCCGATGCCGCGACCAACTGCGGTTACGGTGGCATCTGCACCGATGCCGATGGCCAATACGAGGCGGCGGATCCGGAGCAGTCGACCAACCTCGAACTCGGCACCAAGTGGAACCTGATGGACGAGCGCCTGCTGCTGACCGCGGCACTGTTCCGCACCACCAAGGACGACGTCATCGAGGACAATGGCGATTCCTATGCCACCGGTGGCAACCTCAACACCGGCAGGAACCGCGTCGAAGGGATCGAACTCGGCCTCTCCGGCAATATTACCGACAGGCTCAGCGGCCAGGCCGGCATCGCGCTGATGAACTCCGAGACCCTGGACTCCTACGACGAGGCCAACATCGGTCGTCCCAAGGCCAACTTCGCCGAAAAGAGCGCCAACATCCAGTTGCGCTACCAGGCAACGCCAGCCTTCGCCTTCGGCGGTGTCATGACCTATTCGAGCGAAATCTTCGGCGGTCAGCCGGATGCGGCGGCCCGCACCAGCATCCGTCTGCCGGGCTACACCGTCTACGACGCCTTCGTCAGCTACGACTTCAGTCCGCAGCTCAACCTGCGCGCCAACGTCCAGAACCTGTTCGACAAGGACTACTACACCGCGACCTACCGCGGCGGCAGCATTGTCTACATCGGCGACGGTCGTGCCGCGAACCTGGCGCTGACGTACAGGTTCTAAAAGGCTATTTGAAGCGCCGTAGGATGGGTGAAGCGACGCATGGCAAGGAGCGTACATGACTGACGCGGTGAAGGCGTCGTGAAACCCATCCCGCGCGATCAGTCCATAGAGGCGACGGCTGATATCGTTGATGAGTTGCGCCGCAACAAGCTTCGTGCCGCCTGGCAGCACGGAGCCATTGCGGCTCCACCCATCCTGCAGACCGAGCCTGTTTGGAGCGCTGCAGCCGGCAACCTGTATAGAGTTGAAACAGCCTCCACCCACCCGGAGCGCGGCTTCACGCGCTCCGGATACTTTTGCATCTGAAGGACGCTCTGAAGGACATACTGTGATTCTGCATATTCCCGCGCTGCTCGACACCGAGCTGGCGCACCGCCTCCGCGAGCAACTCGAGGACGGCACCTGGATCGACGGGCGCGCCACCGCCGGGGGCCAGGCGCTGCAGGTCAAGCGCAACCGTCAGCTGGCCGCCGACGACCCGCTGTCGCGTACGCTCGGCGAGACCCTGCTGGCCGCACTCTCCCGTCACCCGCGCTTTCTCTCGGCGGCGTTGCCGCTGAAAATCATGCCGCCAATGTTCAACCGCTACGAGTCTGGCGAAACCTACGGCCTGCACGTCGACAACGCCATCCGCCAGGTGCCGGGCAGCGCCGAAACCGTGCGCGCGGATCTTTCCGCGACCCTGTTCCTGAGCGAGCCGGACGACTATGACGGCGGCGAGCTGCAGATCGAGGACAGCTTCGGCGCCCAGACCGTCAAGCTCGCGGCCGGCGACCTGGTTCTCTACCCGTCCACCAGCCTGCACCGCGTGACACCGGTAACCGGCGGTGCGCGCATCGCCGCGGTGTTCTGGCTGCAGAGCATGGTGCGCGACAACGCCCGCCGCGAGCTGCTCTACGACCTCGACCAGAGCATCCAGAGCCTTGGCGGCCGTCTCGGTGGCGATGATGCCGAAGTCGTGCGCCTCACCGGCTGTTACCACAACCTGATCCGGCAATGGGCCGACACATGAACCGACAAGCGCTGCTCCCCCCTCTCGACCGTATCCCGCAGGACCTTGTCTGCGCCGCCGACTACGCCCGACACGCCCGCGAGCGCCTGCCGGCGCCAATCTTCGAATACATCGCCGGCGGTGGCGGCGACGAAATGACGCTGCGTCGCAACCGCGAAGCGCTGGACCGGCTTCTGATACAGCCCCGGGCACTGGTCGACTGTACCGGTGGCAGCACCGCAACCGCTGTCTGCGGGCAGGCTTTGCGGCACCCCATCCTGCTGGCGCCGGTCGCCTTTCAGCGGCTGGTTCACGACGACGGCGAACTGGCCACCGCGCATGCCGCCAGCGCACTGGAAGCCGCCATGGTGGTGAGCACTCTGGCGTCTCGGCCACTCGAGGCGATTGCGGCGCAAACCGAGGCGCCATGCTGGTTCCAGCTCTACTTCCAGCAGGACCGCGACTTCACCCTGTCGCTGGTACGCCGGGCCGAGCGCGCCGGCTACTCGCACCTGGTGGTCACCGTGGATGCGCCGCTGCACGGCATCCGCAACCGCGCCCAGCGCGCCGGCTTCGAGCTGCCGCCGGGAATCGAGCCGGTCAACCTGAAGGATCGCCCGCCGCTGCCGCGGGCCACGCTGAAACCGCACCAGAGCATCGTGTTTCAGGGCATGATGAGCGAAGCACCGGTGTGGCAGGACCTGCGATGGCTGCGTGGCCAGACGGAGCTGCCGATCCTGGTCAAGGGGATACTGCATCCGGCGGACGCGCGGCGGGTGGTGGACATGGGGCTCGACGGCGTAGTGGTATCCAACCACGGCGGCCGGGGTCTCGACTGCCTGCCGGCCGCGATCGAGGTATTGCCCCGGATACGCGCGGCGGTGGGTGCAGAGGTTGCGCTGCTGCTCGATGGCGGCATCGAGCGCGGCACCGATGTCTTCAAGGCGCTGGCGTTGGGCGCCGATGCCGTAATGATCGGCAGGCCACAGATTTTCGCACTGGCGACAGCCGGTGCGCTCGGTGTGGCTCACCTGCTACGGGTACTGCGAGAGGAGCTGGAAGTGACGATGGCTCTGGCCGGTACGCCGACTGTCGCCGATATCACCACCAAGGCGCTGTACAGCGGGGTGTGAGGCGTTGGCATGGCTGTCGGCCGGGAAGATCCGAGCCGACGTATGCCAATCGATCTGTACCGCGATCGATATGATGGGTCCACGATGCCCGGACCTTGCAGCAACCCTTAACCGGCTTGCCATTGCATCGCTTGACCCATCCTACCCGGCCGGATACCTCGTTAGCCCGTTGTGATATAGCGTCGTTGGGTCAAGCGACGCAGGAGCGGACCCAACACCGGGGTCAATTGCGCAGGAACTCGGCGCGGGTGCGGGCGTCGCTCTTGAAGATACCGCCAAGCGCCGTGGTCTCGGTCTGGGAGTTGACGTCCATGACGCCACGCGCTTTGACGCAGTAGTGTGCGGCATTGATGGTCACGGCGACGTTCTCGGTTTCCAGCAGCGTCTGCAGCGCCACCAGCACCTGCTGGGTCAGGCGCTCCTGCACCTGGGGGCGCTGAGCGAAGAAGCGCACGATACGATTGATCTTCGACAGACCGATGATTTTGTCGCCCGGGATGTAGGCCACGTTGGCGGAGCCGTCGATGGTAACGAAATGATGCTCGCAGGTGCTGGTGACCGAAATGTCACGGACCTTGATCATCTCCTCGGCGCCCATCTTGTTCTCGATCAGCGCCATCTTGGGAAAGTTCGCGTAGTCGAGCCCGCCGAAGATCTCGCGTACGTACATCTTGGCGATACGGTGCGGCGTTTCCGCCAGGCTGTCGTCTTCGAGGTCGAGCCCCAGGGTACCGACAACCTCTGCCATCAGCCCCTTGATACGCTCGTATTTCTGCTCCGCGGTCATGCCGTTTTCTTTCAGGGGCGTCTCCAGCCCCTTCTCGATCAACACCTCGCGAACGCGCTGCGCTTCATTGGAAATCATCTTGTCACCCTGCAGTCTGCCCCGACCTGACTGTCGATGCATCTCAATCGATTGAATATTACGCCCGCCTTTGGATTTCGGTTTTGTTGCAGGCTCTTTTTTGAGCGGCTAAGTGTCTCGCAATGCTCTGCAACACGGAAGTCATTTCTGACCTCAATTTGTCATTTCACCGTCATAGTCGGCAGGCTTGGCGGAAATACAAGTAAAAATCCCGGCCGTACAGCAAGATGAAGTACGTAAATAATGTGCTATAAAATGTACCGCCCGGCGCTGAAGCACCGTCGTTGTAAGGGTTTAACCGGCGCTCTGTAGACTAATCGCCCGCATGCATGAGCCGATAGCGCTCGCGCAGCGCCTCGAACGCCTCCGGGCGGTCGGCATCCATCAGCACCCCGGGGTCATCCAACTCGATATGCATGCAAGCCTCAGGATGATCGTGGAGTACCGAACGCGCGCCCTCCTCGCCTCCCAGACTGGCAAGCTCGCTCCAGAAATCGCGCCCGAATATCACCGGATGCCCTGCTCGGCCATGAAATGCCGGCCGCACGATCCGGTCCGGGCCTGCGTGCTCGAGCAGTCCCGCTAAAGTCGCAGGCTCGATACAGGGCATGTCGCCGAGAAAAACGGCCGCGGCTACGGCATCGCAAGCGCGGATCGCGGCAAAACCGTCGGCAATGCTGAATCCCATGCCACGATCGGCATTGGGTGAGCGAATCAGCGGACAGGGGGCCGCCTGCAGAGCCTCGGCGTCGTCCTCCGGACGCAGCACCACCGTCACCTGCGCAAAGTGCGACGC
This sequence comes from Marinobacterium nitratireducens, assembly GCF_014645375.1. Lineage (GTDB taxonomy): Bacteria > Pseudomonadota > Gammaproteobacteria > Pseudomonadales > Balneatricaceae > Marinobacterium_A > Marinobacterium_A nitratireducens. The sequence goes on along the minus strand of NZ_BMLT01000008.1, from coordinate 90,971 downwards.
AATGCTGTCGATCGTCGCCCTCAGCAGCGTCTTGCCGTCATCCATGACCAGACACCGCTTGTCCTGGCCGAAACGTCTGCCGCGCCCGGCCGCCAGCACCAGGGCAATCACTCCTGTTTCATCCATATCCGTCACTCGCAAGTCGAATCCAACCAGTCCATACAAGCCCTCGGCCAAAACAAACAAGGCCAGAATGCCAGCCCCAGGCGCCTGTCACGGTCATCTGTTTACACGATTTATCCTGTCGGCAGAAAAACGACCGGTGGTGCGCAGCCGGGATCCGGCACTATCAAACCGCCATACCGCTTGCCAAAGCGGACCGGTTACCGCTTATTCTGTATCGGTAGCCACAGGCATAGCCAGGGAGCCACCGTGATGATCGACCTGCTGATTCGTCAAATCAACCTGCCCGACGGCACCCGAAACGTCGATATCGCCATCGACAAGGGCCGCATTGTCGAGATCGGGCCCGACATCCCGGCATCCGCACAACAGGAGTTCCGCCACCCGGGTTGCCTGGCATCCCCGCCCTTCGTCGACAGCCACTTTCATATGGATGCCACGCTGAGCCTTGGCCTGCCGCGGCTCAATCAGAGCGGCACCCTGCTCGAGGGTATAGGGCTCTGGAACGAGCTCAAGCCCCAGCTGACGGTCGAGGCGATCAAGCGGCGGGCACTCGAGCTCTGCCAGTGGTCGATCGCCCGCGGCACCCTGGCGATCCGCAGCCATGTCGATATCTGCGACAGCCGCCTGCTGGCCGTCGAGGCCCTGCTCGAGGTACGGGAAGAGATGAAACCCTACCTCGACCTGCAGCTGGTCGCCTTCCCACAGGACGGCTATTTCCGCTGTCCCGACGCGGAGCAGAATCTGCGGCGAGCGCTCGACAAGGGGGTCGATATCGTGGGCGGCATTCCGCATTTCGAGCGCACCATGGACGAGGGCGCCCGGTCGATCCGCGCCCTGTGCGAACTGGCCGCAGAACGCGGGCTACCCGTGGATATGCACTGTGACGAAAGCGACGATCCGCTGTCCAGGCATATCGAGACCCTGACGTTCGAAACACAGAGACTGGGCCTGCAGGGACGGGTCACGGGGTCGCACCTGACCTCGATGCACTCGATGGACAACTACTACGTCAGCAAGCTGCTGCCGCTGATGCGCGAAGCCGATATCCAGGTGGTCGCCAATCCGCTGATCAACATCACGCTGCAGGGCCGGCACGATCAGTATCCGAAAAGGCGCGGCATGACCCGCGTCAAGGAGTTGATGCAGGCCGGTATCAACGTCGCCTTCGGCCACGACTGCGTGATGGATCCCTGGTACAGCCTCGGGTCACACGACATGCTCGAAGTCGCCCAGATGGGCCTGCACGTCGGCCAGCTCACCGGCATCGAGGAGATGCGCCAATGCTTCGCCGCCGTTACCGATCACGGCGCCCGGGTGCTTGGGCTTCGTGATTACGGCCTCGAAACCGGCAACAGCGCAAACCTCGTCATACTGCAGGCGCCCAACCCGATCGAGGCGTTGCGTCTGCGTCCCCAGCGCCTGCTGGTCGTAAGCCGTGGCAAGGTCATCGCCCGCACGGCTCCCGCTGTTCCCGAACTGAACCTTGGCGGGACAACCGTGGCCGTCGACTTCAGTCGCGAGCTTTAGTGATCCCGAATGGCAACCGCTGCGTAGTAACCCATACGGCTATCTGCAGTGGACTTCGAGCCCTTGCTATACTTCGGTAGTACGCATAGCAAGCTCAGGAAGAAGATAGCCTTCGCCACTGGCGACGGCACAATAATGGAGGACAACCCAACCCGGGAGGTGTCTTATGAACCGGCACTATTACGTCAGCGCAGATCTCGACGAACTGGAATCGGTCGAACAGGAACTGGAGGCCGGCGGCATCGCCCCCGAGCAGATGCACGTACTGACAGAAAAGGATGCGGAAGTCGAACAACATCACCTCCATGAGGTGACGTCATTCATGAAACAGGACATGGTCCACTCGGGCGAAATTGGCGCCGTGGTCGGTCTGCTGATCGCGGCCCTGCTACTGGTCGGAGCCTGGCTTCTGGGCTGGACCGACACCGCGGCCGGCTGGCTGCCATTCATCTTCCTGGCCGTGGTCGTGTTCGGGTTTTGCACCTGGGAAGGCGGCTTCTTCGGCTTCCAGGAGCCCAATGCCCACTTCCGGCGCTTCAAAAAACTGCTCAAGCACGGCAAGCATATATTCTTCGTCGACGTGGAGCCGGAGCAGGAAGCCACGCTGAACCGGGTGTTAAGGCAGCATCCGCACCTCAAGACCGCCGGTTACGGCTCCGGCGCGCCTCACTGGCTGGTGGCCTGGCAGCACAGGTGGCACCAGTTCAAGCGCACCATCTGAGGCTCCTGCTGGAGATCGCTCCGCGGGCCAGCCGATCCGGCGCCGTGCCGCTCAACCTTCGCGGCGGGGCGCCAATCCTATCTGTCATCCGCCGTTGGCACCGAAGAAAAGCACCCGGCTGAAATGCACATAGTCAGCCTCGGCCGCCATCAGACCCATCAGTACCAGCAGGCACAGTGGCGGCAGCAGAATGGCATACACCATTGCCAGGCGCTCCCAGGCCAGATGCATGAAAATCGAGACGATCAGGCCCGCCTTCAACAGCATGAAAACGACGATCAGCGACCAGCGCAACAGGCCTTGGAAATGGAAATAGTCCACCAGGTATGACAGCGTGCTGAGCACGAACAGCAACGCCCAGATTTTCAGGTACAGTCCTATCGGATGCTGCTGGCCTTCTGAAGATGCCATAACGACCTCCTCACCAGAGATAGAAGAATGCAAAGATAAACACCCAGACCAGATCGACGAAGTGCCAGTAGAGTCCCGCAATCTCCACCAGTTGATAGTTCCCGACACGGTCCAGATCACCGCGCAGTACCTTGATCGCCACCACCAGCAGGTAGAGCACGCCGATCGAAACGTGCATGCCGTGAAAGCCCGTGATGGTAAAGAAGGCGGCGCCGAACTGCGGCGCGCCCATCGGGTTGCCCCAGGGACGTACGCCTTCGTGTATCAGCTTGGTCCATTCGAACGCCTGCATGCCGACGAAGCTGGCACCGAGCAATGCCGTGACCAGCAACAGTACCGCGGTCGCCACGCGATTGCGGCGATAGCCGAAATTAACGGCCATCGCCATGGTGCCGCTGCTGCTGATCAGAATGAAGGTCATGATGGCGATCAGGATCAGCGGAATCGACTGACCGGCAATCGTCAGCGCGAACACCTCGCTCGGCACCGGCCAGGGCTCGGTGGTGGTCATCCGCACGCTCATATAGCCGATCAGGAAAGAGGAGAACACGAAGGTGTCGCTGACGAGGAATATCCACATCATCGCCTTGCCCCAGGGCACCTGCTTGAAGGCGTCCTTGTCCGAGGCCCAGTCGCGATAGATATTCTGCCAGCCGCTGCCTGCTCTGCCCTCGCTCCGATCGTTCATTGGCTCACCCCAGTCCGCACAACGCTGCTATGACGCTATAGACCCCGGGCGGGCTGCTCAACACCAGGAACAGCAGCAGCCAGAGCGCGAGCAGGTAGTGCCAGTAGATGGCGCAGAGCTCGACACGCAATTGCAGCCGTGCCGGCGCCCTTCCCCGGCTAAAGCCTCGCAACGTAAGTCCCCAAACCAAAAGCCCGCCGACCAGGTGCAGTCCGTGCAGTCCGGTCAGCAGATAGAAAAAGCTGCTCGCCGGATTGGCGGCAACGCCGTAGCCCCAGAGCTCGAACTGCCACCAGGCGCCCAGCTGCCCGAAGATGAAGCCCAGGGTGCAGAGGCCTCCGAGCCAGAAGGCCACCAGGCTTTCGCCTCGCTGACCATGGCGACCGGCAACGCGGGCCCACTGCAACGCCAGGCAGCCGAGCCCGAGCAACAGCGAATTGATCCACAGCAGCCAGGGCCGGCTCAGTGGCGCGGTCGGGTCGCTCAACGAACGCCAGTCACCGCCCTGGGAGCGGGCGAGGAAGGCGATCAGCAACAGCAGAAACAGCATCGTTACGACCGTCAGGAAAATACGCATGCCGGCAATCGCCGTGCCTCTGCCCTCGCGTTCGGACGGAAGCGCGTTATCCCGAAAGCCCGACAGCGGCAATTCGTTCATCTCTTCACCTCCGATTCCGGCTCGATTCCGGGTCCCTGCAGCTCCTGCGGCGCGACAGTCTGTGGAATAAAGTCCTGTTTCTCCCCCGGTACGCTGTAGTCGTAGGCCCAGCGGTACACCACCGGCAACTTCGCGCCCCAGTTACCGTGCGCCGGCGGCGTCTGAGGCGTCTGCCATTCCAGGCTGGCCGCCCGCCAGGGATTGGGACCGGAACGACGGCCGCGAAAAGCACTGTGAAACAGGTTGAAAAGGAACACTAGCTGCGCCACGCCGACGATCAGCGCCGCCACTGTGATAAAGGCATTGAGGTCGTGGGCGGACTGGGGAATGAACTCGTAGCCGTCGTAGTTGTAGTAACGCCGCGGCATACCGAGAAAACCGAGGTAGTGCATCGGGAAATAGATGGCATAGGTGCCGAGAAAGGTGATCCAGAAATGCAGCTTGCCCAGGCGGTCGTCGAGCATCCGGCCGGTGATTTTGGGAAACCAGTGGTAGATGGCGCCGAACACCACGAGAATCGGCGCCACACCCATCACCATGTGGAAGTGGGCAACGACGAAGTAGGTGTCGGACAGCGGGATGTCGACGATGACGTTGCCGAGGAACAGGCCGGTGAGACCACCGACAAGAAAGGTCAGGATGAAGGCCAGGGCGAACAGCATCGGCACCGTCAGCCGGATGTCGCCGCGCCAGATCGTCAGCACCCAGTTGTAGACCTTCAGCGCGGTCGGCACCGCGATCACCAGGGTGGTGGTGGCGAAGAAGAAACCGAAGTAGGGATTCATGCCGCTGACGTACATATGGTGCGCCCAGACCACGAAACTCAGCACGCCAATGACGACGATGGCCCAGACCATCATGCGATAGCCGAAGATTTTTTTGCGCGCGTGCACGCTGATCAGGTCCGAGACCAGACCGAAGGCCGGCAACGCGACGATGTATACCTCGGGATGGCCGAAGAACCAGAACAGGTGCTGGAACAGGATCGGGCTGCCGCCGCTGTGCTCGCTCTGCTGCCCCAGCAGCACCATCTCCGGCATGAAGAAACTGGTGCCCAGCAGGCGGTCGAACAGCATCATCACCGCGCTGACGAACAGCGCCGGAAACGCCAGCAGCGCCAGCACCGTGGCCATGAAGATGCCCCAGACGGTCAGCGGCATGCGGAACAGCGTCATGCCGTGGGTACGGGCCTGCAGCACCGTGGTGACATAGTTGAGCCCGCCCATGGTGGCGGCGACGATGAAAATCGCCAGCGACACCAGCATCAGCACGATGCCCCACTCGCTGCCCGGCGTTCCCGCTGTTATCGCCTGCGGTGGATAGAGGGTCCAGCCGGCGCCGCTGGGGCCGCCGGGTACGAAGAAGCTGGCCAGCAGCACCAGCACCGACAGCAGATAGAACCAGTAGCTGAGCATATTGAGGTACGGGAACACCATATCCCGGGCCCCGACCATCAGCGGTATCAGATAGTTGCCGAAGCCGCCGAGAAACAGTGCAGTCAGCAGATAGATCACCATGATCATGCCGTGCATCGTCATGGCCTGGTAGTAGGCCGACGGGTCCATGAACCCGAGGCTGCCGGGGAAGCCGATCTGCAGGCGCATCAGCGCCGAAAGCACCAGCGCCACCAGGCCGACGAAGATTGCCGTGAGCGCGTACTGTACCGCGATCACCTTGTGGTCCTGGCTCCAGATATAGCGGCGCACGAATCCGGTGGGTTCGTGCACTGCTTCCCGCTCCGCCTGATCCGCATAGGCCATGCTGTCTCCTCCCCTACTGGGCGCCGATGAAAGCGACCAGGGCCTTGAGCTCCGCCTCATCCAGGTCGTAGGCCGGCATGATCGGACTGTACCCTTCGACAATCTGGGCGCCGGGTTCGAGAATGGAGCTGCGCAGGTAGGCCTCGTCGACCCTGATTTGGGAACCGTCCGCCAGTGTTTCGCTGCGTCCCAGCAGCCCCTGCCATCCCGGCCCCGGCGATGCACTGCCGTCGACGCTGTGACAGGCCAGACATCCCAGCGATTGCGCCAGCTGACGGCCGGTCTCGACCAGGGTTTCAGTGGATGATCCCAGCGACCGGATCAACGCCAGCAGCGCCTCCAGACTGGCTTCGTCGAGGTCGTAGGCGGTCATCACCGGCGCATAGCCCTCGACCAGACGCGCCGCGGGATCGAGGATCGACTCGCGCAGGTAGGCGTCGTCCACCTTTACCTCGCTACCATCGCTGAGAGTCTCGCGACTGCCATAAAGCCCCAGCCACCCCGGCCCCAGGCTCTGGCTGCCATCGAGACTGTGACAGGCGACGCAGCCGTGGCGCTGTGCCAGCTGTCGCCCCCGCTCGACCTGTGGATCCGAGGGCTGGCCCCGCTGCTCGCTCTGCAGCTGGGCAAAGGTCGGCTGCTCGCCGAGCCAGCGCTCGAAACCCGCCGGCTCCTCGACCTGCAGTCGTCCGCGCATGTTGTAATGACCGACGCCGCAGAACTCGGCGCAGAGTATCTCGAAGCTGCCCGGCCGGGTCGGCACGAACCAGAAGTAGGACACCAGCCCCGGTACCATATCCATCTTGGCGCGCAGCTGCGGTATGTAGAAATTGTGCAGCACATCCTTGGAGCGCAGCAGCATCTTCACCGACCTGCCGCTCGGCAGGCGAAGTTCGTTACCGCTGACGATGATATCGTCCTGCCCGGCGGGATCCCCGGGGTCGACGCCCAGCGGGTTGCCCGCGCCGATCCAGTCGATACCGGAGGCTCCCATCGTGCCGTCGGCGCCGGGGAAGCGAAACGCCCACTGCCACTGCTGGCCGACCACCTCCACTTCGTAGGCGTCATCCGGTACCCGGACGAACTGGCTGTAGATTGCCAGCCCCGGCGCCAGCAGCCCGACGATTCCAACAGTGGTAATGCCGATCAGCCACCACTCCAGCCGCCTGCTCTCAGGATCTGAGTGAGCCCGGGTGCCGTCGCGATGGCGGTAGCGGATCAGCGCGACGATGATGAACAGGCCAATGGCAACGAAAAACGCGCCGGTGATCACCAGGGTCAGGAACAGCGTCTGATCGATACTGCCCCAGTTCGACGCCGCCTCGGTGGCGTGCCAGGGGTTGAGCAGGTGAAAGAGTACGGATCCGGCAACGATGATGAAAAAGACGAGCGCCAGCGCCATCGGTGATCAGCCTTGTCCCCGCAGTTCGACCTGCCCCGTCGCCGGATAGCGGAGACTCAAGTTCCACCGGGCCTGCTTTGGCTCTGAGATTCAGGGTCGTCAAGCAATCACCCGGTCGCGACGAACGGGTAAGCGGGCACACGAAACCATGATGACGGCGCCCCTTTCTCAAGCGTAGCGGTCAGGCGGAATTTATGCGAACCGCCGGGATCCGTAAGAGCTGTTGAAAACCTCGGGATAAATTCGGCACCGGAACAGGCCCCGGGTGTTTACGCGCCGGATTTGCACTGCCCGGGCCGAAATGTTGTACAGCTATTGCAACGCCCGCGCGGGCGGCCTTTACAGCCATCTGTGCGGCGGTTATACCAAGGATACTCACAATCTTGCTCAGGGTTTCTGTGAATGAAATCCACCGTTCTCAACAGAGATGTTATCCACAGGCGGTTTTTCACAGCTATCCCAGCAGCGGCGCCAGGCATCCTCCCGGCAATGCCGCCAGAGGTTGATGGCGCAGCGCCAGCAGCTGCCGCTGCCGGCTCAGGGCCGGCTCCTGCAGCGGCAGCTGCGATGTCAGGCGCAGGTAACGGTCGAACATGCGCAGGCGCTCCTTGCGCTTGTTCTCGCTGTCCCGTGCAAGCTCGAGGTACAACTGCGCCAGATTCAGCAGCGCAAAGGGGTTGGCGGGATCGTATTCGATCGCCAGGCCAAAGTAGCGAAACGCCTGCGACGTCTTGGACGCCATGTAGTGCTTGACCCCCAGCCGGTTGACCTTTTCGCTCATGGCGCTGTCTCGTTTGCCGGGGTTCGCAGGCTCCGGCGGGGCCGGTGGGGCCGGTGGGGCCGGCTCCAGCATCGGTACCGGGTCTGCGCTTAGCAGCAAACCTTCGCGCTTCAGATCGAGCGGCGTCTCGAGCTGACTGTTGATGTGCTCCGCCTCGCGCTCACAGCGCTCTGCACCGGACTCGTCTCCTTTGTCCCGCAGCAGCTGGCCGCGCAACAGCGCCGACTGGATCTTGCAGCGTTCGTCGCGGGGAAAATTGAACGACGCCTGATTCAGCGCCCGGTCAAAAGCTTCCTGCAGAGCCCCACGCTGCCGCTCGTCGGCATCCTGCAGCGCCAGGCGATGGACGTTGGCGAGCCTGAGATAAGGTTCCGGCGAGCGGTAAACACTGCGCTGGCCCAGCTGGATCGATTTGCGATAGGCGCCTTCCGCCGTATCGAGGCTGCGGGTCTGGGTAGCGACGCGACCAAGCGCCATCTGCCTGGGGATACCGAGCGGGCTGCGGGCAGTTGCCTCCTGCAGCACGTCCCGCGCGACGTCCACTTCCCCCAGGCGCTCATGCAATGTTGCCAGCAGGTCGTAAGCCGCGATCAGCAGCGGATACTGGGCCACCAGACCCTGCAGCACTTCGATCGCATCCCGCACCCGGCTCAGCCCTGCCAGCGCCTCGGCCAGATGGAATCCGGCCTCCTTGTCCTGACTTTGCCAGAAACGATTCTCGAACAGCGCTTTCGCCTCGTCATAGCGCCCGGCTTTTATCAGCAGCCGCCCCCGCACCTGCTGCACCGTCTCGTACAGGGGATCCTGCCGGCTCACCAGATCACGGCACAGCGCGATCGCGGTCTCCAGATCGCCGGCCTCCACAGCGGTATCGACCGGACGCAGCAGATCCTTGCGCCTGACCAGCGTATCGAGCCGGTACTTCAGATCCTCGATGGTAAAGGGTTTGGTCAGCAGCATATCGGGATGGCTGTCGATGGCATGCAGCACGAGCTCCTGACTGGCGTCACTGGTCATGAACACCCAACAGGCACTGGCCTTGATAAAGCCCCGGTAGCGGGCTTCCTCGAGAATCTGGACGCCGGTCAGCACATCGCTGCCATTGTGGCCGAGCAGCAGGATGTCGAAGTTGCCCTCGGCGATCAGCTGCAATACCCGGTCATTGACACCGACAGCCCGAATATTGTCGACACCCAGTTGCCGCAGCATGTGAACGATCGCGGATCGAACATGACCACTGCTGTCGATGAGCAAGACCTGCTTGTCTGAATAGTCGATCCGTCTGGTTGCCACCGGCTGATTGATCCCAGATTGCTTGGCGAGATCCCGAGAGTATAAAAGGCGGCGAGTCTGGAGGAAACGCGAAAGACCGTACAGGCGCCGCTCGCACGCATCCATGCGCCCGCGGCATGACCGCCAAGGACGGCGGGAGGCTGCCCTGCGGGAATATCATCAAACCTTAGAGACACCGTCATTCCCGCGAACGCGGGAATCCATAAACACCGGGAACTGCTGGATCCCCGCTGGCGCGGGAATGACGACAAAAAAAACGCCGAATGCAGGGTGATACATTCGGCGCTGAATACAGTTCTATGCTGTCAGAGGGATAGTAGCCCGCGACCGGCCAAGGCTAAATGACCTGGATCAATTAAAGCGAACGGTCGCGAAACAGCAGCACCGGGATACCTTAGACTAGCGGTAATCGGTGTCGCGATCCGATACACTGCCGCGCAGACAATAACGAAAAGAGTTGCCGAAGATGACCACCGCCTATATTTCGCACCAGGACTGCACCCTGCATAACATGGGGCCGGAGCATCCGGAAAGTCCCATCAGGCTGGCCGCGATCGGCCGGGTACTCGAACGTACCGGTCTGATTCAGCAGCTCGATAGGCACGAAGCGGTTGCCGCCACGCCGGAGCAGATTCAGCTGGCGCACGCCAAGCTCCACCAGGCCCGTCTGATCCGCATGCAGCCCAGCGAAGGCGTTGTTTACACCGACGACGATACCGCTCTGTGCCCCGATTCGCTGCATGCTGCAACGCTGGCCGCCGGCGCCACCATACTCGCCGCCAACCGGGTGATCGGCGGCAGCAACGAAAACGCCTTCTGCGCCGTGCGCCCACCCGGTCACCATGCCGAGTACGATCTGCCGATGGGCTTCTGCTTTTTCAACAACGTCGCTATCGGCGCGCTGCACGCGCTGCAACAGCCGGGCATCGGGCGGGTGGCGATCCTCGATTTCGACGTGCACCACTGCAACGGCACCGTCGATATCTTCAAGGACAGACCCGAAGTGCTGGTCTGCTCCACCTTCCAGCACCCTTACTACCCCGAGCGCTATTTCGATATCCGGCGCGACCATATCGTCAACTGCCCGCTGCCGGCCTTCAGCGCCGCGACGCTGTTTCGCAGCGCCCTCGAGGAACGCTGGCTGCCGGCGCTCGAGGCGCACAAGCCGGACATCATCTTCATATCCGCCGGCTTCGACGCCCACGCCGAAGACCCGATGGCCGACCTGCAGCTGTCCGAGGAAGACTACCGCTGGGCGACCAGCCTGATCATGGATGCCGCCCGGCGCTACAGCAAGGGCCGCATCGTGTCGGTGCTCGAGGGCGGCTACAACCCGGTGGCGCTGGCGTTTTCGGTGCAGGCGCATCTGGAGGTGTTGGCGGGGTATTGAAGGTTACGGGTTACGGGTTACGGGTTACGGGTTACGGGTTACGGGTTACGGGTTACGGGAAAATAATGACACGTCACCTGTCACGCGTAACCCGACAACGCAAAAAAGGGCCCGAAGGCCCTTTTTGTTGGTGACGCGTCACGCGTAACTGGTCACGCGTAACGCTTAACCATCAACCGACGAACTTGATCATCACACCCGCCGCTACGGCCGAGCCGATAACGCCGGCGACGTTCGGGCCCATGGCGTGCATCAGCAGGAAGTTCTGGGCGTTGGCTTCCAGACCCAGCTTGTTCGACACACGTGCCGCCATCGGCACTGCCGACACGCCGGCGGAGCCGATCAGCGGGTTGATGGAATCCCCACCGGCCATCTTGTTCATCACCTTGGCCATCAGCACACCGCAGGCGGTACCGATACCGAAGGCCACGATACCCAGCAGCAGAATGCCCAGCGTCTGGAAATCCAGGAACTTGTCGGCGGACAGCTTGGAGCCGACCGACAGGCCCAGGAAGATGGTGACGATGTTGATCAGCGCGTTCTGGGCGGTATCGCTCAGACGATCGACGACGCCACACTCGCGCATCAGGTTACCGAAGCAGAACATGCCCAGCAGCGGTGCGGCATCCGGCAGCAGCAACGCGACCAGAATCAGCAGCACGATCGGGAACAGAACCTTCTCGGTCTTGGACACGTGACGCAGCTGGCTCATCTTGATCTTGCGCTCGGCCTCGGTGGTGAGGGCGCGCATGATCGGCGGCTGAATCAGCGGCACCAGCGCCATGTAGGAGTAGGCTGCAACCGCGATCGCACCCAGCAGCTGGGGCGCCAGCAGGCTGGTCACATAGATCGCCGTCGGACCGTCGGCGCCGCCGATGATGCCGATGGCCGCCGCATCCTGGATGCTGAAGTCCATCAATCCGAGCATCGTCAACGCGACCGCGCCGAGCACGGTGGCGAAGATGCCGAACTGCGCCGCGGCGCCGAGGAACAGCGTCTTCGGGTTGGCCAGCAGCGGACCGAAGTCGGTCATGGCGCCGACGCCCATGAAGATCAGCAAGGGCGCGACTCCCGAGGCGATCGCCACCAGGTAGAAGTTGTACAGCATGCCGTTGCTGTAACCGGCATCCTGCGCCGCCAGGGATGCCGCCGCATGCACGGTCGCGTTGGATCCGTGATAGGCATGCAGGATGTCGTGGGGGTCGCTGCTGCCGATATTCAGCACCGATGCCAGTGACTGCAGCACTTCAGGCTTGGCGAAATGAACCGCGTTCTCGACCGCAGAGTAGGCCAGTCCCGCTTCCGGGATGTTGGCCATGATGCCGCCGAAACCGATCGGCACCAGCAGCAGCGGCTCGAAATTCTTGCGAATCGCGAGGAACAACAGCCCCAGGCCAATCAGGATCATGAAGAACTGCCCGGCGGAGATATTGTAGATCCCCGACGCGGTCAGCAGTGTCAAAAGCTTTTCCATGGCGAGCCTCGCTTATGCCAGCGTCAGGAGGGAGTCGCCCACCTGGACGGCATCGCCTTCCTTGACGTCGACGGTTACCACGGTACCGGCGCGGGCGGCGCGGACTTCGGTTTCCATCTTCATCGCCTCGAGGATCACCAGCACATCACCTTCCTGCACGGCCTGGCCGGCGCTGACCTGTACCTTCCAGATATTGCCGGCCAGCGGTGCCGGCACTTCCTCGCCCTCGCCCGCCGGCGCTGCAGCAGGAGCGGCGGTGGCAGCCGGTGCCGCCGGCGTGATGGCGGAGACGTCGCCACCCTCGGTGACCTGAACCACGTAGTTCTGGCCATTGACGGTGATGGTGTAGACTTCCGGGCCGGTTTTCTTCGGTGCTGCCATGGTCTGAGCGTCCTCTAAAGTCGGTACAGGTTCGAATGCGTCGGGGTTGCCGCGATTTTCCAGGAATTTAAGGCCGATCTGCGGGAACAGAGCGTAGGTCAGAACGTCGTCGATCTCGTCGCCGCCGCTGGCGAGCCTGATGCCCTTCTCCTGGGCCTGCTTGCGCAGCTCCGCGGTCAGCCTGTCGAGTTCGGGTTCGAGCAGGTCCGCCGGACGGCAGGTGATCGCTTCGCCGCCTTCCAGTACACGTGCCTGAAGTTCGGCATTGTAGGGTGCCGGCGCCGCGCCATACTCGCCCTTGAGAATCGCCTGAACTTCCTTGGAGATACTCTTGTAGCGCTCGCCCATCAGCACGTTGATAACCGCCTGGGTACCAACGATCTGCGACGTCGGGGTCACCAGCGGGATCAGACCCAGGTCCTCGCGCACACGCGGAATTTCGGCCAGCACCTCGTCGAACTTGTCGGCGGCGCCCTGCTCCTTCAGCTGGTTCTCCATGTTGGTCAGCATGCCGCCCGGAACCTGAGCGATCAGGATGCGGGAATCGGTTCCGCGCAGTGAACCTTCGAACCGTGCGTACTTCTTGCGCACGGCACGGAAGTAAGCGGCAATCTCTTCCAGCAGCTCCAGCCGCAGACCGGTATCGCGGTCGGTGCCGGCAAGGGCCGCAACGACGGTTTCGGTCGCGGTGTGACCGTAGGTCATGGACATCGACGAGATGGAGGTATCGACCCGGTCGATTCCGGCTTCGATCGCCTTCAGCAGCGTCATGTCGGCAAGGCCCGAGGTGGCGTGGGACTGCAGCTGCACCTCGAGATCGGTCTGGCTCTTGAGACGCGATACCAGATCGAAGGCGTCATAGGGCGTCAGAATACCGGACATATCCTTGATGCAGATGGATTCTGCACCCATGTCTTCGAGCGTCTTGGCGTAATCCACCCAGTTGTCGATGGTGTGCACCGGGCTGGTGGTATAGGAGATGGTGCCCTGGGCGTGCTTGCCGGTTTCCTTGACCGCCTTGATCGCAGCCTGCAGATTGCGAGGGTCGTTCATGGCGTCGAAGATGCGGAAGACGTCGACGCCGTTGGTCGCGGCGCGTTCCACGAACTTGGCCACAACATCGTCGGCGTAGTGACGGTAACCGAGCAGGTTCTGACCGCGCAGCAGCATCTGCTGGCGGGTATTCGGCATCGCTTTCTTGAGTTCGCGGATACGCTCCCAGGGATCTTCGCCGATAAAGCGGATGCAGGAATCGAAAGTGGCGCCACCCCAGCTTTCCAGCGACCAGTAACCGACCTGGTCGAGTTTCTCGGCAATCGGCAGCATATCGTCGAGGCGCATGCGTGTGGCCAGCAGCGACTGGTGGCCGTCACGCAGCACTACGTCGGTAATGCCTAGAGGTTTTTTAGCGTCGGACATGTTCAAGGGCCTTTATATCGAGTGAATGCAGATATTCTTGTCGTTTCCGCTGCAATCAACGGGACCGGTACTTGTGCACCGCAGCACTGATCACGGCGACCAGCTCGTCATTAGTGGCCGCGGCGGAGCCGGTGCCCGCCGACGGTTTGGCCGCTTTGCGGGCAGACGGTTTAGGTTCCGGCGCCGGCTGATATTTCACCACCAGCTTGGACATCAGGCTCGTGGCGAATACCAGCAGCGTCAGGAAAACGAACACGAACCCCATGCCAAACACCATGAGAGAAACGCCTTCCGAGAGCAGGTTTTCCATTCGAGTGCTCCTTCTATGCCTGTCGAGACGAGGGTATTTGCCGGCGTTTCGCGGCAATTTCCCGAAAAACCGGGGGTATCAGTCAGCAACAGGCCTTTCAGTCAGGTCAGATGCAACCGCATCAAACCACGTAATACGCGAACGTATAGTAAACAAAAGCCGAAAAACAGGGGAGGTTACTGTCGACAATAGAATTTATGGACAGCATTTAGAAGAGCTTATACCTGATTATAGTAGGATTAATACCAGGCATTATAAGAGGGGTGATCGATTGCGCCTGCCGCAGGACCGGGAACCTTCCCCGCAGTCCTCCTTGTGCACCGCAAAAGACATCTTCGCTCCGAAGCACGGCCCCGGAGCGATACATCCGCGCGTCAGCCGGCTTCCGGGCGGAAAACCTTAACGTTGCCGTAACCTTTTTCCTGCAGGTGATGCGCCTGCATCTGGCTCATCACGCCTTTCTCGCAGTACAGCAGGTATTCCTTGTCGCTGTCGAAGTTCTCGGCTGCGGCGTCGAGCTTGAAAAACGGAATGCAGAGCACTTCGCAGCCCGGCATGTTGAGGGGCTTCCTTTCCTGCTCATGGCCGGCGCGAATGTCGACAATCACCTGGTTGTCGGCCACCCGGGTCAGCGCTTCGACGGTAGCGTGGGCGTTGACGTCTTCGACGATATCGTCGATGGAGATTACCTGGGCCTTTTTCAGCGCCTGCTCGAGCACCTCGAAGTCGAAGTTTTCCTCCTCCTCCAGCACCCTTTCGAGCTTGGCCCGGGTTGTGGGTCTGTCCGAGATCACGCCGCAGTACTCCGGCATGTTCTTGGCGAAGTCGAAGGTGCCGATCTGCTGCGACAGATCGACGATCTCCTGCTTGTCCATGGTCACCAGCGGCCGGATGACCAGCTTGTTGGTGACCCGGTCGATGATCGCCAGGTTCGGCAGCGTCTGGCTGGAGACCTGGGCAATACTCTCGCCGGTCACCAGCGCATCGATTTTCATGAAATCGGCGACCCGTTCGGCGGAGCGCAGCATCATGCGCTTGAGAATGACGCCCATATGGGAGTGATGCACGCTCTGCAGGATCTCGCCGACCACTTCCTCGAAGGGCACGGTGATGAACTTCACCCGGGCGCTGGAGCCATACTTCTGCCACAGATACAGCGCCACCTGCTTGACACCGATCTCGTGAGCATGGCCGCCGAGATTGAAGAACACGAAGTGGGTCTTGCAGCCGCGCCGCATCGACATATAGGAGGCGACCACCGAGTCGAAACCGCCGGAGATCAACGACAGTACCGGTTCCTGGGTGCCAAGCGGAAAACCGCCGAGGCCGGCGTGGCGCTCGGTGACGATGAAGAGCTTGTCCTGCTGCACCTCGAGATCGACGTAGACGTCCGGGTTGCGCACATCGACACCCGCCGCCTCCGTGTGCTGGTTGAGACCGCCGCCGATATAGCGTTCCATGTCCACCGAGGTGAAGTCGTGTTTGCCGCTGCGCTTGACCCGAACCTTGAAGGTCTTGCCCCTTATGACATCGGCATAGGCGTCGCGCGTGCGCTCGTAGGCATCGTGGAAATCGACCAGAGGAAATTCCCGCACCTCGAGGAAGGCCTGGATGCCCGGCGTACGGCTGAGTACCGAGACCACCTCGTCCCGCAGCGCGTCGCTGCTGCAATGCACGTCGACCCTATCCCAGGTGGATCTGACCTTGATGCCATCATCGACACGGCGCAGCATGACGTCCAGGTTGGTGCTCAGGCGCTGGATCAGGCGCTTGCGTACCGGACGGCTCTTGATGGTGATTTCGGGAAACAGCTTGACGATAAATTTCATGCGAACAACCAGCAACGGGACGGGACAGTGGAAGGGGCCATATTATACCCTACCGGCGCCCCGATTGGGCGCCGGCGCGGGGAGGCCGTCGCTTGACGTGCTCCCCCTGCCGACGAACCGCCGGTCAGCCGCCGGCCACCACGTAGACTTCGCTGTCGCCGGCGATATAGGGGCGGTAAAGCGTCGGACCGAGCTGATAGTAATCGATGCCGTTGACCGTGATGATCTCGTAGCCGTCCGGCAGGTAGGGCACCTCGGTACCCTCGGCCGGCTCGGCCACGACATAGTTGTCGGCCTGATCGTCGTAGACGAAAAATGCTCCCTGGAAATAGCAGTAACCGGGGTCGTCCGGATTCGGGCTGAATACGATGGTGCAGTCGACTGGCGGCGCCTCCACAGCCGCACCGACCGGCGCCGGCGCCACCACGTAGCCCTGGCCGCTCGGAGCCGGCTCGTAGAAGGCGCCGCCATAGTATTGATACTCCGTGTTCTGGTAGGGCACCACCACCGTGCCTTCGGGCGGCGAAGCCACCGCCGCCCCGATGGCAAAGCCGACCGCGCCGCCGAACAAGCCCCAGAACCAGTCGTCGTCATCATCGTTTTCCCAGCGGTCGTAGTGGCCCCAGTAATGATGATCGTCGTAGATATCGTCCCACAGGTCCCGGCGCTCGTGCGCCATGTCCCTGATAAAGTCCTGACGGTCCTCCTGACGTTCCTCGAGAAAGTCGCGGCGATTCTCGCGAATATCCTCCAGCGCCTCGCGCCGCTCCTCACGGATATCCTCGCGGTTGTCGGCAAACTTCTTGCGGTTGTCGGCAATATTCTCGCGCCGTTCCTCCCTGCGCTTCTCACGCTCTTCGCGCCGCTCCTCCCGATTGTCCTGGCGATCCTCCAGCTTGTCGGCCAGATTCCCGCGATCATCACCCTGCTGGTTGCCCGGACGGTTTTCCAGACGGTCGGCAAGGCTCCCGCGATCGCCGCCCTGCTGATTGCCAGGACGGTTCTCCAGACGGTCGGCCAGGCTCCCGCGATCGCCGCCCTGCTGGTTGCCCGGACGGTTCTCCAGACGGTCGGCCAGGCTTGCGCGGTCACCGCCCTGCTGATTGCCCGGACGGTTTTGCAAACGGTCCGCCAGCTGCTGCCGACGATCCTCGTTCGCCTGCCGGTTCTGCGGGCGACTGTCACGCCGTTCGGCGAGTGCCTGTTTGCGTTCAGGGCTGATCTTCGCCGGCTTGTGCGCGGCCAGCTTCTTGCCGAGCTCCTGCCGGTTCTTGGTATTGGGACTGCGCTCGATCTGCCGGGTCTTGCGTACGTCGCGTTTCTTTTCCCGGGCCGCGAGTTTCTTGCCGATCTCGGAGTTGCTGCGGTCGACCTTTTTGCGTTGCGGCGCTTTGCTGGCCTTCTTCACCGAACCCTTGCGAGCGCTCGCGGCCTTGGGTTTGCGGTCGATCTTGCTGCGCTTGGCCTTGGCATGCCCCGCCCTGTCGGCACCGACACGGTCGCGTAGCGCGGCTTCGGCCTGGCCTGCGACCGGCACCAGGGGGTTGCCGCCGGGACCGGCCCCGACGAACAGCATCGCGGCCAGGGCCGCCTTCATGGCGATATTCAGGCTCCGGCGCCGGATCGAGGGTCTGTCGATATTCATTGTTCGGCCTCCTCCGGGTCGGTTGCAGCGGCACGGAACGGCACCTCACGGTCTCCGTCCGAAGGCTCGAAGCGGAAAATGTCGTCGGCGATGTTCGGTGCAAAGTTCCAGTTGGAGAACAGCGCCCTGTACTGCGGCGTGCCGAGCTCCCGGCTGTAGGCGATCACCACCTTGCGAATGCTGGGTACCTCGTCGTTGGCGACCCACATCTGCACATCGACCGCATCGGTCGTCAGCAGCAGGTGGTGGTACCTGTCGCCGCCGAGAAAGTGCAGGCCGCCGTACGTGGCGGTGCGCAGATGATCGGCGATACCGGCGCAGGGATGACTGTAGAACATATCGCTCAACGGCATCTCGATTCCGCTGTTGAGGACCATATCCAGGGTGGCGTCGAGGCTGTCCGGGGCATCGATACGGGTGTAATAACCGCTGCCGGGCCGGTACAGTGTGACCTGTTCGCCATCGTAATAGACCGAACGTCGGCCCTGGTCTCCCTCGACCTCGATGCGCAGATGATTGGGACGATTCAGAGCGACAACGTCCTGGCGATGGTACTCGACGCGGGCACCGTCGGTGGTAATTTCATCGAAGCCGATATCGACCTGAACACTGAAGCTCTGCGCATCCCTCAGCCAGGCGCAGGCATCGAGCAGCACCGCCTCGGCGGCGCTGTCGATCACGACCTGTCCCTCGGGTATGTCCGGCGCTGCCTGCAGCGGTGTAGAAGCGACGGCCAGCGCGGCCATCGCGGTCAGTCGAAGCATCATTCTGACCTCCTGGGATCATCCGGTGAATGGATGTGCGGCGCCATTGATACGACCGGCGGGCAGTAAGTACTCATTATATCTCAGGGACGGAACTCGAGACCGAGGCTGAGGTAGGGGCTGCTGTCGAGTTCGAATTCCGGCTCGTGGACACTGTCATTGCTGATACTGAGCCCCTGCAGGCCACCGACACCGGCTTCGACTCGTCCCCAGAGGTTGCCGCCGAGGCGCCGGCCAGCACTCAGCCCGAAGTCCCAGGCATCGAGTTCGAACGACAGATCGTTCTGGTCATCCTGCAGCGACCAGCTGGTACCGGATGGCGATATCCCCAGGCGCACGAAGGCATCGCCGGACGGCGCCCAGCTAATGCCGGGCCAGGGCATCACCGCGCTCAGCAGCCACTGTTCGGAAATGGCCCAGGATGCGCCCATGTAGGGCAACACCATGTCATCACCGGGACCCACATCGGCAAAGAAGCCGGCGGCCCACCAGAGCCGGTCGTTCTGGACATAGCGCGCAAAGGCGCCTCCCATGTACTCCCACTCCCAGGAAGCGCCGTCGAGACTGGCCTTGTGCCCCAGCGGCATGACGAAGCCTGTCAGTTGCCACGCGGGCGAAGCCTGACGCAGCCAGCCGACAGGAATTCCCACTGCATGAACATCGAAAGATTTTCGACCGGCGCTGCGCGCCTCGAACCGGGAGCGGCTCAGATACTCGCCCACAAACAAGGCATCCCGATCACCGACCAGAAAAGGCACTCCGGCTGCCTGGGAGATGGACGAATGGTCATAGCTGAGTTCGCGACCATTCCGCAGGCTCAGGTCGATGTTGTCGTAGTGCGTTGCCTCGATAAAGGCGATCGGCGGGAAAGGCGCATTCGAGATACTGCGCTGAAACTCGATATCGCTCTGTTCGAAAGCCAGAACCCAGTCTTCGATCACAGAACCCGGTGCCGGAGTGCTCAGGGCCGCCAGCGACACCGCTACCAGTCCCGCGCCCGAACCCATGCACAGCCGGTGCCAGTGCCCGGACATTCTCAGTTTCCGCAAATTATCTTTCCTCCCTGCCGCCAACCGTGCAGCTCAGATGAGAATAGTCGAATTGCATGGCAACCGCCTGCAGGCAGGCATGCGGGCCAGGCCAGCGATTCGGGTCAGCGACTACACTGAAGGGGCTCTATAACCCGGGGCGAACGAAACCCGGCACCTGTACGCCGCCTGCGCGGCGAAAAAGAATGGAATACCGGTTGAGGATAAGGAAAAGTCGCATGATCGCCGCCTTAGTCACGCTGTTCTACCTGGCCGGCCTATTCAGCGCCATCGACTCTATCATGACCACGCGCACCGCCCAGGGCGCCATCGCCTGGTCCATCTCACTGGTCTCGATTCCGTTTGTCGCGGTACCTGCCTACTGGGTCTTGGGTCGCAGCAAATTTTCGGGCATGGTCGAAGCCTACGAGCAGAACAAGGACGAAATCGACGGCCTGCTGGCCGAGTTCGCCAAGGGACTCGAACCCTGGAAGATCGAGGTGCAGAGCCGCAAAGGCATGCACCGGGCGATACGTCAGCTGTCCCGCACCGAACTGACCGGTGGCAACAGCGCGCAGCTGCTGATCGACGGCGATGCGACCTTCGACAGCATAGTGGCGGGCATTGCCGATGCCAGGGATTACATCCTGATTCAGTTCTACATGATCCACGACGACGGACTCGGCAGACGTATCCAGCAGGCGCTGATCGAACGGGCGAGCGCCGGCGTGCGCGTGCATCTGCTGTATGACGAAGTCGGCAGCAAGGGCCTGCCGGAGCGCTACCTGGAGGCACTCAGGTCCGCCGGCGTCGAGGTCAGTTCTTTCAAACCCACTCAGGGGCAGAAAAACCGCTTTCAGCTCAATTTCCGCAATCATCGCAAGATGGTCGTTGTCGACGGGCGCAGCGCCTGGGTCGGGGGCCATAATATCGGCGACGAATACCTGGGGCGGGACCCCGAGTTCAGTCCCTGGCGCGATACCCACGTCAAACTGCGAGGTCCGGTCGTGCAACAACTGCAGGCCGTACTGCTCGCGGACTGGTACTGGGCGACAAGACGCATTCCCAGGTTGAACTGGGAACCGGCAGCCGCACCGGACGACAATCTCCAGGCGATGATCATCGCCTCGTCGCCATCCCAGCGTCTCGAAACCGCCGGACTGATGTTCGTGGCTGCCCTGCAGTCGGCGCAGGAGCGCATCTGGCTCTCGGCTCCCTACTTCGTGCCCGACGAAGCCATACTCAAGGCACTGGAACTGGCAGCCCTCAGAGGCGTCGATGTGCGTATCATCACCACCGGCAAGGCGGACAGCCTGCCGGTGTTCCTGGCAGCCTTCCATTATATGGATCACCTGAAAGGCCTGGGGATCCGCTTTTATGCCTACACGCCGGGTTTCCTGCACGAGAAGGTAATGCTGATCGATGACGAAATATCGACCATCGGCACCGCCAACTTCGACAACAGGTCCTTTCGTCTGAATTTCGAAGTCACGGCACTGATCAGAGACCCTGCATTCGCCGCACAGATGGCACGCATGTTCGAAGCCGACTTCGCCCACTCGGAACTCATCGACCCTGAGGCAGTGACGCAGAAACCCTTCTGGTGGCGCCTGGCGGTGAACCTCTCGCGGCTTGCTGCACCGGTACTCTAGCGCCGCAGATGCAAAGACGGGGTTCGAAGGGCATTCGCTGACGCGGTGTCGGGCAGGTTGGGTGAAGTGGCGCAGCCACGTAACCGCCAGGGACGACGGGAATACTTGAACTGCAGGAGCAATCTCAAGTGAACCCAACAGCTTTTCGTGCCAGCCGATACCCATCGATCTGGAATGCGATCGATATGACGGGGTTCGTGATGTGGCGTCGGGTAGGTTGGGTGAAGTGGCGCAGCCACATAACCGTCAGGGACGACGGGAATACTTGAACTGCAGGAGCAATTTCAAGTGAACCCAACAGCTTTTCGTGCCAGACGATAGCCATCGATCTGTAATGCGATCGATATGACGGGGTTCGCGATGCCCGAAGATCAGGGTAACGTTAGAATTCCTGCGGATGCATCGCTCAGCCCGTCCTACGTTACCGGTGCTTACAGATGTGGGAAAACGAGGAATTTAACCGCTTCGTTATGCAAGCTTATCAGGCTTCTTTCAGAAGTGGCGCGCCCGGCACGATTCGAACGTGCGACCGCCTGGTAGCGCCTGCGGCTGTCAAAGCCCAGGTACTCTATCCAGCTGAGCCACGGGTTCATACAGGCTCGGGAATGTGACAGCCGATACTCATCGATCTGTAATGCGATCGATATGACGGGGTTCGTGATGCCCGAAGATCAGGGTAACGTTAGAATTCCTGCGGATGCATCGCTCAGCCCATCCTACATGTTCGAATAGATGGGTGGATGCTGTGGAAGCTTTACTGCCTTCTTTAAAGGATGTGACGCGCCCGGCACGATTCGAACGTGCGACCGCCTGGTAGCGCCTGCGGCTGTCAAAGCCCAGGTACTCTATCCAGCTGAGCCACGGGTTCATACAGGCTCGGGAATGTGCCAGCCGATACCCATCGATCTGTAAGGCGATCGATATGACGGGGTTCGCGATGCCCGAAGATCAGGGTAACGTTAGAATTCCTGCGGATGCATCGCTCAGCCCATCCTACATGTTCGAATAGATGGGTGGATGCTGTGGAAGCTGTGGAAGCTTTACTGCCTTCTTTAAAAGAAGTGGCGCGCCCGGCACGATTCGAACGTGCGACCGCCTGGTTCGTAGCCAGGTACTCTATCCAGCTGAGCTACGGGCGCGTATCAGGTATGAGGACTATTCAGGAAAGTTGACCACTTCTTTCTAAGTGGCGCGCCCGGCACGATTCGAACGTGCGACCGCCTGGTTCGTAGCCAGGTACTCTATCCAGCTGAGCTACGGGCGCTTCCTGATTCCCCTGGGGGATTGTTGTCTGGTCTTTTTCCGCTTCGGTGACCGCCTGGATCCCCGGAGCTTCAAAGTCATTTTCCAAAGTTGCGAGTCTGGAAGGTTTAAACCTTCGACCGCCTGGTACCGCGGAGCTCATGAGAGCCCAGGTACTCTATCCGCTTCTTCTCAGAAGTGGCGCGCCCGGCACGATTCGAACGTGCGACCGCCTGGTTCGTAGCCAGGTACTCTATCCAGCTGAGCTACGGGCGCCTTCAGAAAATGGCGGTGAGAGAGGGATTCGAACCCTCGATACCCAGGAGGTATACACCCTTAGCAGGGGTGCGCCTTCAGCCACTCGGCCATCTCACCGCGACAACGGGGCGTACTATATAGGACTGATTTTAAAAAGAAAAGGGGAAATTAAACTTTTTATTCCTGCTCCGGGTTATCGCCGGATTTCTCGCGCTGGATGCGCTGATAAATCTCTTCGCGATGCACGGAGACATCCTTCGGTGCATTGACACCGATGCGGACCTGGTTCCCCTTGACGCCCAGCACGGTAACGGTGACGTCGTCGCCGACCATCAGGGTTTCACCCACACGACGGGTTAGAATCAACATCTGTCGGATCTCCTTAAGCTTTCCTGGTACTGCAGGCCCGTGGATCGTCGGCCAGCCGCTTTTCTCAGAACCTTCCGCCGGTTCCATACCCCCATGGCTCCACAGCCTGACGGAAAGTTCGGGACCCCCTGCCCAGTGGGGAGCCCTTATGGCTCCCCTCTTGCATAATCCGGGTCGGTTGAGGCTGAATTAACTATAGCCTACTTCAACGACGTCACTATTCGCTGACGGTATCGGCCTTGTCGAGCTCGAATGCGGAGTGCAGACCGCGCACGGCAAGCTCAAGATACTTCTCGGCGATGACTACCGAAACCTTGATTTCGGACGTCGATATCATCTGGATATTGATATTGTCCTGCGCCAGGGCATCGAACATCTTGCTGGCGACACCGGCGTGTGAACGCATGCCGACGCCCACGATCGAGACCTTGGCAATCTTGTTGTCACCCAGCACCTCGCGCGCGCCAAGCTCGGTGCAAACCTGCCTCAGAATATCCTGCGCCTTGACGAAGTCGTTGCGGTGCACGGTAAAGGTGAAGTCGGTGGTGCGATCGTCGGCGATGTTCTGCACGATCATGTCGACTTCGATGTTGGCGCGACTGATCGGACCGAGAATGCGGGAGGCGACACCGGGAATATCGGGAACGCCCATAACGGTCAGTTTCGCTTCGTCGCGGTTGAAAGCGATACCGGAGATAACTGGTTTTTCCACTGTATCCTCATCCTCTATGGTAATCAGGGTGCCAGGGCCGTCCTGGAAACTGTGCAGCACGCGCAGCGGCACTTTGTACTTGCCGGCGAACTCCACCGAGCGGATCTGCAACACCTTCGAGCCAAGGCTGGCCATTTCCAGCATTTCCTCGAAGGTAATCTTGTCGAGACGGGTCGCGTCTTCAACCACCCGCGGGTCGGTGGTGTAGACACCGTCGACGTCGGTATAAATCTGACATTCGTCGGCTTTCAGCGCCGCCGCCAGCGCCACGCCGGTGGTATCGGATCCGCCACGCCCCAGGGTGGTGATGTTGCCGTGATCATCGACGCCCTGGAAGCCGGCGACCACGACCACGCGGCCCGCCGCCAGGTCACGGCGCATGCCTTCGACCTCGATATCCTGAATTCGCGCCTTGGTGTGGGCGCTGTCGGTCAGGATTTTCACCTGACTGCCGGTGTAGGAACGGGCGCTGACGCCGCGTTTTTCCAGCGCCATACAAAGCAGCGCGATGGTAACCTGCTCGCCGGTCGAGACCAGCACGTCCAGCTCACGCGGACTCGGCGTCTCCTGAATGGCGTTGGCCAGGCCGATCAGGCGGTTGGTTTCACCGCTCATGGCCGAGACCACCACCACCAGATCGTGCCCTTCGTCACGGAAGCGCTTGACCTTGTCAGCGACCATTTCGATTCGTTCTACGGTACCAACGGACGTCCCGCCGTATTTCTGTACGAATAGAGCCATTTTTCCTCAGTTCCTTGTAAAGGCCCCGCAGCGGACGGACATCAAGTCGCCTTCGGCGCCTATGATGGGTTACCCGACAAGCCGCTCCTGCGTTTTCGGGATTCCCGCCATCCCTGGCGGTTACGCCGCCATCACACACGAGTGCCAATCGGCAGGATATACCGACGTGGCGGCTAACCCATCCTACGTTTCTGTTGTCTGTAAACTGTTAACTGGCTTTTAGAGTGCCGCCTCGAGCAGTGACGGCACCGCTTCCAGCGCCGCCGGCAGGGCAGCCACGTCGCTGCCACCGCCCTGCGCCATATCCGGGCGACCGCCGCCCTTGCCGCCGACCCTGGCGGACAGCTCGCGAATCAGGTCTCCGGCCTTGACGCGGCCGGTCAGATCCTTGGTGACGCCCGCGGCCAGACTGACCTTGTCGTCCTGCGCCACGGCCAGCACCACCACGCCACTGCCGAGTTTGTTCTTGAGCTGATCGAGGGTGTCGCGCAGCGCCTTGGGCTCGACACCCTCGAGCTTCTCGACCAGCACCTTGACGCCCTTGATCTCGACTGCCTTGCCGACCAGTTCGCCGCCCTGCAGACTGGCCAGTTTGCCCTTGAGCTGCTCCAGTTCCTTTTCCAGCTGACGATTGCGCTCGGCCATGCCGCGGACCTTGTCGGTCAGGTTATCGCGGCTGCCGCGGGTCAGGCTGGCAATCTCGCTGCAGGTGCTCTCGAGATGACCGACGTAGGCTTCGGCGCCGGTGCCGGTCACTGCTTCGATACGGCGCACGCCCGAGGCGATACCGCTCTCTGCAACGACCTTGAGCATGCCGATGTCACCGGTGCGCTTGACGTGAGTGCCGCCGCAGAGCTCGGTGGAGAAGTTGTCGGAGCCCATCGACAGTACCCGCACCTGCTGGTCGTACTTCTCGCCGAACAGCGCCATCGCGCCCTTCTCCTTGGCCGCCTCGATGTCCATGACCTCGGTCTCGACCGCGCTGTTGGCGCGGATCTGGTCATTGACCATCTGCTCGACTTCGCGGATCTGCTCCGGCGTCATCGCTTCGAAATGGGTGAAGTCGAAGCGCAGGCGCTCGGGGTTAACCAGCGAGCCCTTCTGCAGCACGTGTTCGCCGAGCACGCGACGCAGCGCCTCGTGCAGCAGGTGGGTGGCGGAGTGGTTCAGCGCGGTGGCCTGACGGCGCTTGCGATCGACCTCGGTGGCCACCTTGTCGCCAACCTTCAGCACGCCCTCACGGACGCTGCCGTGATGCAGATGATTCTTGCCTTCCTTGGTGCAGTCGGCCACGGCGAACTCACCGCGATCCCAGCGCAGTACGCCGCTATCGCCGACCTGGCCACCGGACTCGCCGTAGAACGGCGTCTTGGAGAGCACCACGATGCCGGACTCGCCGGCGGACAGCTGGTTGACCGCCTCGCCGTCGCGGAACAGCGCCACCACGGAGGCGCTGTCCTCGAGCAGCTCGTAGCCGCTGAAAGCGGTCTCGCCCTCGAGGTCCAGCTTGTCGTTGTAGTCGACCGAGAAGGCGCCGGTGGCGCGGGCACGCTCGCGCTGCTCCGCCATCGCCTGCTCGAAGCCGTCCATGTCGACGCCAAAGCCATGCTCGCGCGCCACGTCGGCGGTCAGGTCGACCGGGAATCCGTAGGTATCGTAGAGACGGAACAGGGTCTCGCCCGGAATGACCTTGCCGTCGAGTTCGTCGATCGCCTGCTGCAGCAGGCGCATGCCGTTATCCAGGGTGCGGGCGAACTGCTGCTCTTCTTTCAGCAGCACGCGCTCCACCTGATCCTGCTGCTTCGCCAGCTCCGGATAAGCCTCGCCCATCTCCGCCACCAGCGCCGCGACCAGCTTGTGGAAGAACGGCTCGCGCGCGCCGAGTTTGTTGCCGTGACGGATGGCACGGCGGATGATGCGGCGCAGCACGTAGCCGCGTCCTTCGTTGGACGGCAGCACGCCATCGGTAATAAGGAAGGAGCAGGACCGGATATGGTCGGCAATGACGCGCAGCGACTTGCTGTTCAGATCGTCGGTGCCGACAGCGGCGGCGGCGGCCTTGAGCAGGTTCTGGAACAGATCGATCTCGTAGTTGCTGTGCACGCCCTGCAGCACCGCGGCGATACGCTCGAGCCCCATACCGGTATCCACGGACGGGCGCGGCAGCGGCGTCATCTCGCCGTCGGCGGAGCGGTTGTACTGCATGAAGACCACGTTCCAGATCTCGATGTAGCGGTCGCCGTCCTCGTCCGGGCTGCCCGGAGGACCACCGGCCACTTCGGGGCCGTGATCGAAGAAGATTTCGGTACAGGGACCGCAGGGACCGGTGTCGCCCATGGCCCAGAAGTTGTCCTCGTCGAGTCTGGAGAAACGCTCCGGATCGACGCCGATATCCTCCTTCCAGATGCGCTCGGCTTCATCATCGCTGTGATGCACGGTGACCCAGAGGCGTTCCTTCGGCAGTTGGAAAACTTCGGTCAGCAGCGTCCAGGCAAAACGGATCGCCTCCGGCTTGAAGTAATCGCCGAAGCTGAAGTTGCCCAGCATCTCGAAGAAGGTATGGTGGCGCGCGGTATAGCCGACGTTTTCCAGGTCGTTGTGCTTGCCGCCGGCGCGCACGCAGCGCTGTGCGGTCGTGGCGCGACTGTAGTCGCGCTTGTCGTCACCGAGAAACACATCCTTGAACTGCACCATGCCCGCGTTGGTGAACAGCAGGGTCGGGTCGTTCGCGGGAATCAGCGGGCTCGTGGGCACGACTTCATGGCCCTGCTGTTTGAAGTAATCCAGGAAAGCCTGGCGAATCTCGGCACTCGTCATGTATTTCATTAGCACGAACCGTTACGGGTGGTTGGTTGCTCGACTGGAAATCCGGCCCGACTGTGAAAACCGGGCGAAAAAAGGCGAGATAGTATAGAACACGGGCGTTTATTGTACGACCTTTTTTCCGATTTCGGGCCGCCCGGACTGGACATTGCCCGCTCAGTCGTCCTCGTCCGCTTCGAGCGCGTAGCGCGCCTGATCGGGACTGTAGCCGCGCCCTGTGAGGTAACGCATGCGCTTGGCCCAGGTCTGGCGGTCATCCCGTGCCACAGGCGCGAAGCGCCGGCGGGCCAGATCCCGGGCCTGCGCGAACCAGTCCACAGGCTCTTCGTCCAGCGCCTGCTGCCAGAGATCGCTGCCGATACCCTTGCGCCCCAGATCCGCGCGTATCCGCATCGGACCGAATCCCTGGCCGGCCTTGCTGCGCAGATAACTGGCGGCAAAACGGGCATCGCTGAGATAGCCGTCCGCCTCCAGCGCATCCAGCGCCTGTTCCAACAGCACCTCATCGCAGCGCGCGCCCAGCTTCTGCCGCAGCTCCTGGCGACTTTGCTCGCGCCGGGCCAGCAGCCGGATGGCCGCATTCCTGATCTCTGCCAGCGTTTCCAGCATCGCGATATCCCCGACAAATCGCGCCATGTTACTAGGGGCTGTCGATGTTTGTGAATATATCCTGCCGGTGGCAGCTTTCGCACAGCGCGCATACATGACCTCCTGAAAGGAAAGACGACGCCGGCTGCCAGCCCTCCCGCCACCAGCTGCTACTATTCCAGCATGCCTGCGGACATTGTTCCGATTTCGACAAAGGAGAGACGGATGGCTGTTACCCCCTCGACCATGATGCCCCTTGGCACCCGGGCGCCCGACTTCGAACTGCTCAACGTCTGCAACGGCCAGCCGTTGTCGCTGGAGGATGGCGCCGGCGCGGCGGGCACGCTGGTGATCTTCATCTGCAACCACTGCCCGTTCGTGCGCCATATCGAAGACGCCCTGATCGAGTTTGCCTGGGACTACCAGCCCCGCGGTATCAACGTCATCGCCATCTCGGCCAACGACGTCGACAGCCACCCGCAGGACAGCCCTGAGCTGATGCAGGACAGAGCCTCCGCCAAGGGCTACCCCTTCCCCTACCTTTACGACGAAACCCAGGCGGTCGCCCGGGCCTACGATGCCGCCTGCACTCCCGACCTCTATCTGTTCGACGCCCAGCTCAAATGCGTCTATCGCGGCCAGTTCGACGACACCCGCCCCGGTAGCAAACAAGCCGCCACAGGGGCGGACCTGCGCCATGCCTGTGACGCCCTTTTCGCCGGCGATCCCATCGACCCGGATCAGAAGCCGAGTAGCGGCTGCAACATCAAGTGGAAGTCGAAGGCCTGATGCAAGCGCCCGAAAAACTGCTGACGGCGGTGGTGGCCCTGGCGCGGGACACGGGACGCTACCAGCTTGGCGAGTTCCGCCGCATGCCGCCGGGCAGCGGCGAGCACAAGGGCCCCCGCGACCTGGTGTCACGGGTCGATATCGAAAGCGAGCGCCGGTTGATCGAAGGTCTGAAGCGACTGCAGCCGGATGCCGGCATCTTCGGAGAGGAAAGCGGTCGCGAGGGGGACCAGCGCCGCTGCTGGGTGATCGACCCGATCGACGGCACCAGCAACTACCTCTCGGGACTGGATCAGTTCTCGATCTCCATCGCCCTTCTCGAGCAGGGCCAGCCGGTGCTCGGCGTCGTCTACCGGCCGGCCTCGGACGAGGTCTTCAGCGCCATCCGGGGCCAGGGGCTGCAGCACGACGGCCGCCCGGCAACACCACTGCCCGCCGGACTGCAGCTTGCCGATGCCCTGCTGGGCACCGGTTTCCCCTACCGTTCGCCGGACCAGGCCCGGGCTTTTTTCGCCTGCGCAGAAGACGTGCTGTACCGCTGTCGCGGCATTCGCCGCTTCGGTTCTGCGGCACTGGACCTCGCCTATCTGGCCTGCGGCTATCTGCAGGGGTTCTGGGAAACCGACCTGCAGCCCTACGACGTTGCCGCGGCGCTGCTGCTGCTCGAGGAAGCCGGACACAGGGTCAGCAACGGGGACGGAGAGCCCTACCGCATGGGCGAGGACCGGCTGATCGTCGCCGCCCCCGCGGGTGTGCACGACGAGCTGTTACCGATTGTCGCCCGCCACTATTCGCCCGGCGAACCGGATGGGTGGCGCAACAACGCTTAGACGTCGCCCCTGCCCGTTTGCCGGGCCGCGAATGATCAGCCGCCCGCGGACGAAATCACGGTCGTACCGAGATACCCCATATAGCCAACATAGGCGGCCAGCAGAACGGCGCCCTCGAAGCGATTGATGCGGCCCTGCCGCCCCTTGCGGAAGCTGTAACCCATGACGAACAGCGCCAGCGTCAGCGCCATCATCACCGCCCAGTCCCTGTAAAGAATGACCGGCTCCACCTCCAGCGGATGGATCGACGCGGCGATACCGACCACGGCCAGGGTATTGAAGAGGTTGGAGCCCAGCACGTTGCCCAGCGCCAGGTCGTGCTCGTTCTTGCGCACGGCGGCTATCGACGATGCCAGCTCCGGCAGCGACGTGCCGATGGCCACAATCGTCAGACCGATCACCAGATCGCTGACGCCAAGGCTCTGGGCAATCGACACCGCCCCCCAGACCAGCACGCGGGAGCTGACGATCAGCAGCACCAGGCCGAACAGCAGCCAGAAAACCGCCTTGCCCAGCGGCATCGGGTGGCTCTCGAACTCGGCCTCGGTTTCGGCTTCGAGCTCCGCGAGCATCACGTCGTTGCGCTGACGCAGGCCGCCGTGTATCTGCCAGCCGAAAACCGCGAAGAACACCAGCAGCAGCAGAAAGCCGTCGAGCCGGCTCAGCGCACCGTCCAGAAGCTGAACCGCGGCGAACAGGGTTATCGCGGCGAGCAGCGGCAACTCCTTGCGCAGAATGCCCGACTTCACCGCGATCGGACTCATCACCGCGACCAGACCGAGAATCAGCGCAATATTGGCGATATTCGAACCGTAGCCGTTACCGAGCGCCAGTCCAGGGTTGCCGTCCAGTGCGGCCAGGGCCGAGACCACCATCTCCGGCGCCGAGGTACCGAAACCGATGATCACCATGCCGATCAGCAGGGTCGGCATGCCGAAGTGTCTGGCGGTGGCGGCAGCACCGTCAACGAAGCGGTCTGCGCTCCAGACCAGCAAAGCCAGGCCTGCAACCAGCGCGAGCAAAGGCAGCGTCATGGGCGCACCTCCGCAAAAATGCAGGCTATGGAAGTCGACGTTCGCGCAGTGGGCGAAAGCAAGAGGTATTGGCAGCTTGGCATGGGATTATTCGGGGCCGGCACCGACACGGAGACGCACCGAAAGCGCCGGCCCTGTGGCGATCGGTTCGTCTCAGGTCTCATCAATCCGGAATCGGACACGGCCGCCACGGACCTGTGGGTCCGGAGGTTGTTGACGACCATCCTGGCGGGCGCCAGGAGACTACTCCCCTAAGTGGAGTGAAGCATAGCAAGGATAAAGAACGGAATGAAGCGGTGGTGATCGGTGAGCCTCGCGAACCGCACCATCAGGCAATACCGGCGTGCGGCTGATGGCTCCCCGCTTACGCGGGAATGACGGCATAAAAAAGCCCGGCTCGGGGCCGGGCATCAAGACAACGGTATTCAGGGGTGTGCTCGCCCGGCCGACGCAGCGCGGGAGTCCTGTCTCCGGGCGAACCGTACAGCGCCTACCGAACGGGTTCGCCCGCGGAGCGGGCTCCTGCGCTCAATACTCGACGACCACGTCACCCTGCGGCACGCTGCAGCAGGACAGGATGTAGCCCTCTTCGACGTCCTCATCGGTGATGCCGCCGTTGTGCGTCATCTCGACGTCGCCGGAGACCTTGAGTACCTTGCAGGTACCGCAGATGCCCATGCCGCAGGCCTTGGGAATGTGCAGTCCCAGTTTGGAGGCAGCGGCGTGGACGGTTTCGCCCGGTACGATCTGTACGCTCTTGCCGGTGCTGGAGAAGTCCACACGCAGCATGTCGGAGGCCTGGATGGCTTCGGCGTCTTCCAGCGCCTGCTCGGCGAACTCGACGACTTCTTCCTGAACATCGACCGGAGTCGCGCCGAACGATTCCTCGTGGTAACGGCTCATGTCGAAGCCGTTGTCCTTGAGCAGCTTCTTGACGGCGTTCATGTAGGGGGTCGGGCCGCAGCAATAGACTTCGCGCTCCATGAAGTCCGGCGCCATCAGCTCGAGCATCGGCTTTGTCAGGAAGCCACGGAAGCCAAACCAGGCCTCGCCCAGCTTGTCGCTGTGCTCGCAGACGATATGCAGCTTGAACTCGGGAATACGCGAGAAAATATGCTCCAGCTCACGATGATAGATGATGTCTCTCGGCGAGCGGGCGCTGTGGATGAACTCCACGTCCACGCCGGCATTGGTGTCGAAGTACCAGCGCATCATGGACATCAGCGGGGTGATCCCCACACCGCCGGACAGCATCAGCACCTTGTCCGCCGGATAATCGATACAGTTGAACTGGCCAACCGGTCCGTGCACGGCCAGCTCGGTGCCCTCGACCATGTTGTCGTGCAGCCAGTTGGACACCAGACCGCCCGGCGCGCGCTTGACCGTGATGGAGAAGCTGTACGGCACCGAAGGTGAGCTGGAAATAGTGTAGGAACGGAAAATCTGCTCGCCGTCGATCTCCAGCTCCAGCGTCACGAACTGTCCGGGCTTGAAGAAGAACATCACAGGCTGTTCGGCCATAAAGCAGAAGGTCTTGACGTCCCAGGTTTCCTGGATCGCCTTGACACAGCGCACAACGTGGCGGCCGTTAGCCCAGGTCTGGGTGGTTACCGGGTTGAGGGCTTCGGTATTCACCAGGCTGACAGTGGGATTGTTCATGGTGCATCTCTCGTGGTTGTGCGCTGACGCAGGTTGGGTCGGGTGCAGCCTGAATACCTTCAGGTTCCGCGTCCGGGGCGACCTTGCGAATCTCTCGATTCCGCCCCTTTTTTATAGCGCCATTTTGTGCCCGGTCGCTGCCGGCGACTTAACTCTGCGCGACACAAACGTGTCTCTTCACACCACCTCAACCCCCCGCCATTACTGGGACGTCGAAAAGAACAGCGGTTAGTGTCGCAAACAGATAAACCCCACAAAAGGTGTTGGCGCACTATTCGTCTCAAGACGCACTGCATGAGGCAAGGCGGCGTCTCCAAGAAAAACGTAAATGGGTCAAATCAGGGTCACCCGTGTGACCCCAGGGTTAACGAGGATAAGCGCTACATGAACCAGAACGACCTGCTGAACATCACCTACGCCGACATCGACACCGCGCGCCAGGAGATGGACCGCCTGCTGAAAACCCGCGAGCGTAACTACTCGCTGCCGCGGGAGCTGTACAACGACCCGCAGATGTTCCGAGTCGACATGGAAGAGGTCTTCCAGAAGGAATGGCTGTTCGTTGGCATGAGCAGCGAAATTCCCAAGAAGGGCGACTACCTCACCGTCGAAATCGGCCAGAACCCGGTCCTCGTCGTACGCGATGCCGACGGTACCATCAACGCCTTTCACAATACCTGCCGTCACCGTGGCTCGCGCATCTGCTCGCAGCACCGCGGCAAGGTCGCCAACCTGGTGTGCCCCTACCACCAGTGGACCTACGACCTGAAGGGCAACCTGCTGTTCGCCGGCACCGATATGGGCGACAGCTTCGACAAGACCAAGCACGGCCTGAAGAAAGCCTTCTGCAAGACCGCCGGCGGCTTCATCTTCGTCTGCCTCGGCAAGGAAGAGCCGGAGGGCGACTTCGAAGAGTTCCTGGCAACTCTGGACGAGTACATGGCTCCGTACGACGTTGAGAACACCAAGCTGGCGGTGGAATCCAACATGTACGAGCAGGCCAACTGGAAGCTGGTCCTCGAGAACAACCGCGAATGCTACCACTGCGCAGGCAGCCACCCGGAACTGCTGAACACCCTGCTGGAGTGGGATGACACCAACGATCCCCGCGCCAGCGAAGAGTTCCTGGCCCACTACGCCCGCCAGTCCGCGGAATGGGACGCCGAGGGCATTCCCCACGAGCACAAGAGCTTCGGCGTGCGCAACCGCATCGTGCGGATGCCGCTGAAGGAAGGCACCCAGGTCATGACCATCGACGGCAGCGAAGCCTGCAGCAAGCTGATGGGCCGCATCAAGAACCGCCAGCTCGGCTCGATGCGCATCCTGCACCTGCCGAACTCCTGGAACCACATGCAGAGCGATCACTTCATCGTCTTCCGCGTGCTGCCGATCTCGGCCCAGGAATCCCTGGTCACCACCAAGTGGTTCGTGCACAAGGACGCGGTCGAAGGCGTCGACTACGATCCCGCCAAGCTGCGCCAGGTCTGGGACGCCACCAACGACCAGGACCGTCAGCTGGGTGAAGAAAACCAGCGCGGCATCAACTCCCTGGCCTACCAGCCGGGCCCGTACTCAGAAACCTACGAGTTCGGCGTAATCAACTTCCTGGACTGGTACAGCGATACCGTTCAGAAGAACCTCGAGCGCAAGAAGTAAACGCTTGACTCCCGCCGGAAAGCCCGCATTTTTGCGGGCTTTTTTGTGGGTGCGCCAGATTCCGCGAGCTTCGCCGCAGGTTGAGTATTCACGGGCGGCCTCCTAGTATTGAATAACCCAAGCCGCACTGAATTCAAAAGCATCCCTTGCCGCCGGAGGCTCAACCATGCAGGGCGATAAAAAAGTGATCAGCTACCTGAACCAGGTACTGACAGTGGAGCTCACGTCGATCAACCAGTACTTCCTCCATGCACGCATGTTCAAGAACTGGGGCCTGTCGAAACTCGACGAGAAGGAATACAAGAAGTCGATCAAGGACATGAAACAGGCAGACGCACTCATCGAGCGGGTACTGTTTCTGGAAGGCCTGCCCAACCTGCAGAAGCTCAATGCGCTGCGGATCGGCGAACATACCGAAGAGATGCTGCAGGCCGACCTGGACCTGGAAATGGAGCAACTGGCGTTGCTGCGCCAGGCCATCGCCTACTGCGAGCAGCAGAGCGACTACGTCAGCCGCGAACTGCTCGAGGACATCCTGGAAGACGAAGAGGAGTATCTTGACTGGCTCGAAACCCAGCAGTCGCTGGTCAAGGACGTCGGCATCGAAAACTATCTGCAGTCGCAGATGTAAACCGGAGGTCGGTCAATGAAAGGCAACAAGAAGGTCATCGACAGTCTCAATACGCTGCTGGCGAGCGAACTTGCGGCAATGGATCAGTACTTCATCCATTCGCGGATGTACCAGGACTGGGGCTTCGACAAGCTGTACGAGCGTATCGACCACGAGTTCGACGACGAAAAGGGACACGCGGCACTGCTGATCGAGCGTATTCTGTTCCTCGAAGGCACGCCGGACATGACCAAGCGCGACGCCATTCGCATCGGCAAGGACGTGCCGGAGATGCTCGCGAACGACCTCAAGCTGGAGTACGAAGTCGACAAGGCGCTGAAAGACGCGATCGAGCTGTGCGAGAACCACCAGGATTACCAGTCACGCGAGATCCTGGAAAAGCTGCTGGCCGATACCGAGGAAGACCACGCCTACTGGCTGGAAAAGCAGCTCGGACTGATCGACAAGGTCGGCCTGAAAAACTACCTGCAGTCGCAGATGAGCTGACCGCCGCCCCTTACGCCGGCGGGGTATCGCAACCCGTACCGGCAGGGGCCGGTCAGTCCTGGCCGACCACCTGCCGCGTTTCCGCGGCATCCAGCTCGTAAGCGCGCCCGAATCCCTTGACGTAGCGACCCGCCGCGGGCCTCAGCTCGAACAGCGTGAAGTCCGGCAGCTGTGTCAACTGGTCGATAATCGCCCCGAAACGCTGGCGCATTTTTTCAGTACAGAACCGCCAACGGGCCTCGTCGCGACCGACCGGCAGTGCCTGCACCTCGAACCCCAGGCGCAAGCGCGCAAAGGGCTGGTGCGACTCGCACTCGTCCGCCTGCAGCAGGATCGACGCCTGCGGGTGGGTCCTGAGATTGACTGCATGCGCAGACAGGCCACTCAGCAACAGGAAGAAGCAACCGTCGAAGGCGAGAAACGGCGCCGTGCTGGCATGGGGTTTGCCATCCGGGGTCAGGGTGGCGAGATTGAGCGTGCTGCGGGATGCAATGAACTCCCGCACCTCGATCAGCAGCGCGGCGGATTCGTCCGTCTCGGTTGCACTTGCGGCAGGTCCCAGATGTTTCATGCGGCTTTCCGTTCAGCGGGTAACATCAGAACTGTACCGCTGAGCGACCTGCTAGCCCAGCGCCGGCACCAGGTACTGATCGACGGCACGCGCCACGTCCGGCAGCAGCAGTTCCCGCTGCGACCTCAACTGCTGCACCAGCGCTTTCGCCTGCGCCCTGCTGGACGCGCCCTGCGGCTGACCCAGCCAGTTGAGCAGCTGCCGGCAGCTGCTTTCGGCGTCGGCGCCTCCGGCGACCGGCACTCCCATCTGAACCAGCCGTTCGCGAAAGTCTTCCTGATCGATCAGATCGGCGTACATCATGATTGAATCCTCGCGCTTGTACCTGAAAAGTATAAATGGGCACCGACCGAAGTCGGCACCCGCTCTTTGTAGGAGCCCACTCCGTGGGCGATTGCTTCAAGAGACCGCGTCGGCTGCTCGCTCGCAGAGCGGGCTCCTACAAAACTGCGCTTCACGCCCTCAGTAAATCTCGGTCCTGAGGCCCTTGTAAAGGCTCAGGCACATCAGCGTCAGCACGACGGTGAACGGCAGTCCGGTGGTGATGGCCCCGGCCTGCAGCGCGGTCAGCGCTTCGGAACCGCCACCGATCAGCAGCACGCCAGCGATGATACCCACCAGAGTGGCCCAGAACAGGCGCTGCAGCATCGGCGCGTCGGTCTTGCCGCCGGAGGTGATGCTGTCGATCACCAGGGAACCGGAGTCGGCCGAGGTGATGAAGAACACCAGTACCAGCATGACCGCGACGAAGGACATGATCGAGGTCAGCGGCAGGTTATCGAACATCTGGAACATCGCCAGGGAAACATCGGAGATGCCGTTGGCGAGTTCGCCGACACCATTGGCCGCCTGGTCCAGAGCGGTACCGCCGAACACGCCCATCCAGACCACGGTAACCAGTGTCGGTACCAGCAGCACAGCGGTCATGAACTCGCGCACGGTACGCCCTTTGGATACGCGGGCAATGAACATGCCAACGAACGGCGACCAGGAAACCCACCAGGCCCAGTAGAACACGGTCCAACCGTGGTACCAGGTACCGTCTTCACGACCGACCCAGTTGCTCAGCGGAACGATGTTCTCGACATAGGAGCCGAAGATGGTACCGATGGAGCCGAAGATTTTCAGAGTCGGGCCCAGCACGATCACCAACGCCACCAACGCAGCCGCAATCACCATGTTGATGTTGCTTAGAAGCTTGACGCCACCATCCAGTCCCCGGGCCACGGACAGCAGCGCAACACAGGTCACACCGACGATAACGGCGATCTGGGTGCTGAGGTTGTTCTCGATGCCGAACAGGTAGTTCAGACCGCTGGCCGCCTGCTGTGCGCCGAGACCAAGAGAGGTGGCCAGACCGAAGATGGTCGCCAGTACCGCCAAGATGTCGATGACGTTACCGATCGGCCCCCAGCAGCGCTCACCGATCAGCGGGTAGAAGGCTGACCGCACCGTCATCGGCAGGCCCTTGTTGTAGCAGAAAAACGCCAGCGCCAGCGCGACTACGCCGTAGATTGCCCAGGGATGCAGGCCCCAGTGGAACATGGTGGCGCCCAGTGCCATCGACGCACCTTCCGGGGTCTTGGCCGCAGCATTCAGCGGCGTACCGTACCAGTCGGTGTAGTAGGCAACAGGCTCCGCCACGCTCCAGAACATCAGACCGATGCCCATGCCTGCGGCGAACAGCATCGAGAACCAGGAAAAGGTGGAAAACTCGGGACGGGCGGCGGTACCGCCGAGGCGAACCCGACCGACCGGCAGGACGATCAGGGCAAGACAGAATATTACGAAAACATTGCAGCCGATCATGAAGAGCCAGTCGAAGTTTTCGATTGACCAGCTGCGTGCACTGGTCAGAGCGACCTTGGCTTCGGCAGGGAAAAGCAGGGTTCCAATGATAAAGAGCAGTATCAGGCCGGCGCTGACGCCGAATACAGGGTTATGGATATCCATCCCCATAATCTGCACATTGTCCTGACCCAGCTCGTAATCGGTATCGTACTCGTTTTTGGTGACTGTTTTGGCGGTCGCCGTGGCGGCTTTAACACCAGCGTTCATGCAGCACTCCTCACCCGTATCGGGTTAATCGTCCGATTCGCAGGTACCTCGAGGAACCGTTACGAGCGGCTTGCAGGCAAGGCGCACGGCGCGCAGGAACCGCAGTGTATAAGTTTATACATGAGGATTCCGAGCACCGCGCAACGCAGCCTGTGAGTCGCGCAGTAGGTTTTCCGGGGTACCCTTTCGTTATTGTTATCGTCCGCGAAGGTATTTCTGCGCCCGGGTAATGCTGCCGATCGCAGCCATACACCCGGCAAACAGAAAAAGTTCAGCGCAATGGTAAGCCCCGCCCTCCACTCTCGAGGGCAGGGGTACAATCTTACAAAGCCACCCCCGAGCCAGTGTTCTGACAACGACATCAACTTTTCCCAAACGACGCGCTGGCGACATTGGAATCCTGAAAACGACATACCAGACACGCCATACGCGCCATCCCGGGCCACCCTTCCCGTACTGAAAAACAGCCTTGCTGGAGGGCAGCGGCGGGCTCTTTCTAAAGCCGCTGCAACGCCGGCCCCGGTAGTGAAAACCACAGAAATACGGCATATTGAAAACAGGCGCCGCTTCCAGGGTCAGCCTGCAAACATGCATCGGTCGCCCGGCTGTAATATTCAGTGACAAAGCATATACCGGGGCGCCCATGCCGTCCCCGGCATACAGGAACAGATAATGGACGTTTTCGAGTACATCAAAGAGAAAGAGCGTTCGCTCAGGTCCCGTATCAACAGCCTCGATCTCAAGAACGCGTCCGATGCCCACTTGCGTCAGCTGTCCTACTTCATCAGCCACTCGCTGAACAACACGCTCAACAATTCCTGGGTGTCGCGAATCCACCTGTTCTTCGAGCCGGGCAGCGACCCGGATGTGCAAAGCGTCAAGAACCCCAAGGTCCTGGACTTCTATCGCGACTGGCAGACCAGGATCGGCCAGGAAGTCTTTCTCGGTGACTGGATGCTGGTCGACCAGTCCCGCATCGACCGTTTCGCCGACGTCACCGGCGACCGGCAGTGGATTCACACCGACCCGGAGCGGGCCCGAAACGAGTCACCCTTTGGCGGTACCATCGCCCATGGCTTCCTGATCCTGTCGCTGTTGCCGGAACTCACCGACACCGTCAACCCGGAACGACCGCCCTACCCCGAGGCCCGTATGGTGGTCAACTGCGGCCTCGACCAGGTACGCTTTCCGCACCCGGTCAAGGCCAGCAGCCGGATCCGCGCACGCACCACACTGAAATCGCTCACGCCGGCCAAGCGCAGCGTCGAAATGGTCAACCGGATCGAGGTCGAGGTCGAAGGCTCGGGCCGGGTCGTCTGCGTCGCCGACTCGGTGCTGAAGCTGTATTTTTAGCGTGAGGCGTGAGGCGTGACGGGTTACGGGTTACGGGTTACGGGTTACGGGTTACGGGTTACGGGTTACTCGATGATGGCTTTAGACGCGTCACGCGTCACTTGTAACGCGTCACCTTTTATAAAAAAAAAACCGGGCATAAAGCCCGGTAAGAAGCCGTGATGGATAGGATTCGATCCGCCTGTAGACCGAAACCGCAAGACAAGACTGCCGGTTCGCGATTTATCGGCCACCGCCCGCCAAGGCTGGTTGAGCCGCCGTACGCTACCCGCAAGGGAGGCAGACATCGACGTTATGGGTGATTGCGGAAATCGGTGCTGAATTCCGGCTGGACAACCCTCTCGTCGAATGCAGGGCTAGAATACCCCCGGGCCCGATTGGCGGGTTGCCTGGTTTCGTCGTCCGGTGGCCTTTTTACGACAGCAGGGCGGCTGTGCCGGCGCTGTCAGAAGTCCAGCCGGCCTTCGAGAAGCAAAGCTCGACCCGGAGCCGGAACGCGACCGACGGGGCTGACATCCGCGCCACGGAAGTAGTAATCCTCATCCAGCAGGTTGGTTGCCGCCAGTCCCAGGTTCAGGTTGTTGCCGCCGCCGACGGCGATATCGCGGCCTAGACGAGCATTGACCAGGGTATAGGACGGCAGTTCGCCGGCATCGCCATTGGGGGTTTCGTCATCGGTGTTGTCGGCGTCGCTGAAGCTGTCGCTGACGTAGTTGACGTTGACGTTGGCCGTCCACTGCTGCAGCTGGTAGCGGGCTTCAGCGCTGAAGTGGTGATGCGGCGCGTTGGGTAGCTCATTGCCTTCGTTGTCACCGCTGCGTTGCTCGGTATCCAGGTAGGTATAACCCAATCCCAGATTAAGCTGCGGAGTCGCCTGCCAGTCGGCTTCGAGTTCGATACCCTCGTGCCGGGTATCGCCCAGGTTCTCGAATCGGCCGGCGGCCTTGTTGAACTGGATCTGGTCCTTGTAATCGATCTGGTAAAGGGTCGCCGTGGTCGCCAGCGTAGGCATTGCCTGCCAGCGGGCACCCAGCTCGTAGTTCCATGCGGTTTCGTTGCCTACGTCTTCGCCGCGGGCGACCTGGGCGATTTGCACCGGGACCAGCGATTTCTGGGCATTGGCGAAAAGATACACTTCGTCAGAGGCCTTCAAGCCGGCGGTTAGCCCTGGCAACCACTTGTCGGGGCTGTTGGACGTCCGGGCGCCGGAACGGGCGTCACGGAAGTTCATCTCGACATCCTCGAAACGGATCCCCGGAGTGATTTTAAGTCGGCCATCGAGCAGGCTCAGGGTATCGCTGGCGTACAGTGCTACCGCATCTGTTTCCGAGTCCCACCTCCGGACTTCGGAGTAACTGCCACTGGCCAGCTCCTCGCGGTTGACGTCGAAATCAACCTCTTCGCTGACATAGCGCGCCCCCAGCGTAACGGTATGAAGCCCTTCGCGCACCGTCAGACGCGGCTCGGAACCCCAGACGTTAAAAATACGCGGCGAGTCGGCGACATGACTGGCATCGGCTTCCGGATCAGCCCAGTTGCCACCACTGACGAGATCCTGCCCGAAGAAGAAAGTTCGGTCAGCGCGATGGGCGAAATTGCGCCACTCGAACTCGATATCGTCGCGGGGACGGAAGGTCCAGCCCAGTGTAGCGCGTACCATATCGGCGTCGTAGGCATCGTGCGGACGCTGCGAGTGGGTCCGGTCCTCTTCGTACGCCTCCGGGCTCAGCGCCCCCGGCAGCTCGGCTTCGACATCGTAGTACTGCAGGCTGGCAGCGAGTTCGTTGCGATCGTCGATGAAGTACTCGGCATCGACGATGAAGTTGTCGACGTCGGTATCGGAGTGGTCGCGGAAGCCGTCTCCGCGCTGGACATTGGCCTGGAAC
The DNA here is from genome assembly GCF_014645375.1 of Marinobacterium nitratireducens. Taxonomy (GTDB): domain Bacteria; phylum Pseudomonadota; class Gammaproteobacteria; order Pseudomonadales; family Balneatricaceae; genus Marinobacterium_A; species Marinobacterium_A nitratireducens. The sequence goes on along the minus strand of NZ_BMLT01000008.1, from coordinate 50,026 downwards.
TGCAGCGCCAGGTCGTCGTTGACGAAGCCGCCGATGCGGTAGTAGGTGTCGCTGAAGACGTTGCCGGTTTCCTCGGCGATCGTCAGTCGCTGCTGCAGCGTCTGTTCGGTCTGCCCCGGAATCGGCTTGCTGAGGATGTTCATCACACCGCCGACGTTGTTGGGACCGTAGTGGACCGCCGCACCGCCGCGTACGATATCGACCGTATCGACGCCCGGCAGCGTTACCGGGAACAGCGAGACACCGACGTTGCTGTAGGGACCGATGGCTATCGGATAGCCGTCCACCAGCATCTGCAGCCGTTCGCTGCGCAGTGGATTGAGGCCCCGGAGGCCGATATTCGGCAGGATGCCGGTGCCGGTTTCGTCGAGGACCTGCACGCCGGGCGCCGAACGAATCGCGCCCTCGAGGTTCAGCGCCCCGCTTTCCTGCAGCTGTTCCGGCTCGATGACGGTACGGGAGCCCGGGTATACCCTGACCTCCTCGTCGGTCGGATTGCCGATCCAGTCACCCTCGACCTGAAGGACTTCGAGTTCAGCGGTCTGCTGTGCCACGGCGAGCGGACTGAGCGAGGCCGTGGCGAGGCTGACGGCGATGGCGAGTTTGTTACGGAATGGCAGGGCGCAGGCGTGCGCCCATCCCAACGACGAGCAGGACATTGAATTCTCCAATTGCGAGCCACGTTAAGCCTAATGATAACCGTTCGCAATTGTATCTAGCTTATCATTACTATTACAAGAATATTTATAAAACAGGCCCGGCCAGCGACGACAGCGGGACGAACTGCGGCTTGCCACTGCCCGTATCGGCCGATACACGGGCGCGCACCCGGAATACCTCGGCCAGCAACGACTCGCTCAGTACCTCGCCCGGATTGCCCGCCCGCTCCAGTCGTCCGGAACGCATGGCAATCAGCTGATGGCCGTAGCGCGCTGCCTGATTGAGGTCATGCAGCGACATGATCACGGTCAGACCCTGCTGCCGATTGAGTTCTTCGAGCAGTTCCAGTACTTCCAGCTGGTGCCCGAGATCGAGGTAGGTGGTGGGTTCATCGAGGACCAGCACCGCCGCCTGCTGGGCCAGCGACAGAGCGATCCAGGCACGCTGGCGTTCGCCGCCCGAAAGCGCCGCCAGCGGCCGGGCTTCGTAGCCGGCCAGCCCCGTTACCCGGATTGCCCAGCGCACCACCTTTCGGTCCTGCTCGCCCAGCTGACCGAACAGCCGCTGATGCGGAAAGCGGCCGTAGCGCACCAGCTGTTCGACCGTCAGTCCTTCGGGCGCGCTTGGATGCTGCGGCAGCATCGCCAGGCGTTGCGCCAGCTCGCGTCGTCCCCAGCGATTCAGCTCGCGCCCTTCGAGCAGCACCCTTCCCTGTTGCGGCCGCAACAGCCCCGAGAGTGCGCGCAGCAGGGTGCTCTTGCCGCAGCCGTTGGGGCCGATAAGGCAGTGAATGCGGGAAGCCTCGAGATCCAGGCTCAGCTGCGGCACTATGGCCTTGTCGCCGTAGCCAAGTCTCAGCTCCTGTGCCGATAACATAGTCTCTCCTGTAACAGGCCTCAGCGCTTGCGCGCCAGCAGGTAGATAAAGAAGGGAACGCCGAGCAACGAGGTGACGACGCCAATCGGAATCTCCGCCGGCATCAGCAGTAGCCGGCCGAGCAGATCCGAGGCCGTCACCAGCAGGATGCCGTACAGCGGACTCAGCAGCAGTTGCCGGCGCAGATCGGGCCCCGCCGTCATCCGGGCGATATGGGCGACGATCAGTCCGACGAAGCCGACCGGGCCGACCACGCCGACCGCGCTGGCGGCGAACAGCACCGCGATCAGAAGCAGGCCGAAGCGCCACAGTTCGACCCGCAGGCCAAGGCTCGCCGCCACTTCGTCGCCGAGCTGAAGCAGGTTGCCCCCCGCCAGCAGCAGGGGCAGAAGCGCCAGCGCCGCCAGAGTCCAGGGTAATAATGTCAGCAGGTGCTCCCAGTCTCGGCCGAACAGGCTGCCGGCGAGCCAGACCAGCACTGTTTCGGTATTGACCTGCGCCCAGCCGGCGAGCACACCGATCACCAGCGCATTGAGGATGCTCGTCACGGCGATGCCGCAGAGCACCAGCCGCACCGGCGTCACGCCCCAGCTCCAGCTAAGACGATAAACCACCGCCGCCGCGGTTATACCGCCACCGCTGGCCACCAGTGGCAGCCAGTGCAGATCGAGCGCGCCGCTGAAGTAGGGGTTGCCGTCGCCGCCCAAACGCTCGGCCGCGGCAAATGCCAGCACCGCGGCCAGGCTGGCGCCACTGTTGATACCCAGAATACCGGCGTCGGCCAGAGGATTGCGCATCACCGCCTGCAGAAGCGAACCGGCGATGGCGAAGTGCAGCCCCACCAGTGCCCCGGTCAGCAGCCGCGGCAGGCGCAGGTTCCAGAGAATATCCTGGGCAACCCCGTCCCCGGCCCTGTTGAGGGCCAGCCAGACACGCTGCGGCGACAGGTTGGCAGCGCCAAACAGCAGGTTCGAGAGCACGGCGGCGAGCGTCAGCAATAGCAGCCCGCCGGCCAGCCAGAACAGCCGCCGCGACGGAGTCGCCCCGCTGTCGGGCGGTGTCGACGCCTGTGCCGGCATTAGCGACGTTCGCATCAGAGCGCCCTTCCGCGTAGCAGGACAATGAAAACCGGCCCACCCAGCAGGGCGGTAAAGAGACCGAGCGGCAGCTCCGCCGGCGCCATCAGCGATCGAGCCAGCAGATCGCTCAGCGTCACCAGCACGGCGCCGACGAGGGCGACCACCGGCAGGGTTCTGCGCTGGTCCCCGCCCAGCAACAGCCGCACCAGGTGAGGCGCCACCAGACCGATAAAGCCGACCGGCCCCGCCACCGCCACCGCAGCGGCGGTAAGCGCCACCGCGACGGCGACGAATCCCAGGCGCCAAAGCTGTACCCGGCCGCCGAGCGCTCGGGCCACCTCATCCTCGAGCTGTAGCAGGTTGAGGTAGCGAACACCGAGCAGTGCCAGCGCCAGACCCGCGAGGGTCCAGGGCAGGATCAGTGCCACATGGCTCCAGCCGCGGCCGAGCAGGCCGCCGGCCAGCCAGAGATAAAGCTGCTGGGCGTGTGCCCCGGAAAACAGCAGGAAGGCGGTCGTCAGCGCGGTCGCCAGGGCGGTGACCGCGACGCCGGCCAGTGCCAGCCGCAGCGGCGTGAAACCGCCCTGGGCCGCCAGCACGAAGGTCAGCAGCGCCGCCGCGGTGCCGCCGAGTACGCCGAACCCGGGAAGCCAGGCCGCATCGACGCTGAAACAGACCTGCACCAGCACCACGGCCATTGATGAACCGGCCACGACCCCGGTGATCCCCGGCGACGCCAGCGGGTTGCGGGTCACCGTCTGCATCAGCTGTCCGGCGACGGCGAGGCTGGCGCCCACCAGGGCGCCGGCGATGAAGCGCGGCAGGCGCAGCTCCCAGACTAGTATCGCCGCCATGCCCTCCCGAACACCCCCGAGCACCGCCAGCACCTCATCGACCGCGACAGGCACGGTGCCGGCCGACAATGCCGCCCAGGCGGTTGCGGCCAGCGCCACCAGCAGGCCTAGCAGACACCAGGTCCAGCCGGCGGCCAGGTAGTTACGAATGTACATTGGACCGCCTTAGTCAAAGGAATGGCTGGCGATGCCCGCCGGCACCTCGGGTTGCTCGAAGTGCTCCGGATAGAGACGCCAGGCCATCTCCTCGAGGATCAGGTTGCGCGCGATGGGGCCACCGCCTTCCTTCCAGTGCAGGCCGACCTCGTAGACCCGACCATTCCGCACCGCCTTGAGGTGGGGCCAGATGGGATTGTCGGCATAGGCATGACGGGTGCTGGACGCGAACAGGAAGATAACTTCGGGATTCAGTGCCAGCAGCTGCTCCAGACCGATCTGGTAGCCGAACGGGATGGACTGCTCCGGTGTCGGCGACGGGCCTGTGGCGTTGGTCGCCTTGAGCCGGCCCAGCAGGTCGGCGCTGAGGAAGTGGTCGTAGTAGGCAAAGGGCGCTTCGCCGCTGCCGGCCAGCAGCACCGCGCTGATTCCCCCGGGTGCGCGGTTGCCGTACTCGGCGACCCTAGCGTCGAAGGACGCGTTCAGCGCCCGCCCCTCGTCGGCCTTGCCCAGCGCCGTCGAGATGCCGGCGACCGCCCGCAGGCTGTCGTCGTAGCTGACCACGTCGAAAGCGTAGTAAGGTGCGATGGTCTCGAACTGTCTGGAGTGGGGCTCGGTGTAGCGACGAATGGCCAGAATCAGGTCCGGCTGCAGCTCGGAAAGCAACTCCAGGTTCGTGCTGGCCCGCTGCCCCAAACTCGGTACGTCCGTCATGGCCGATCCGAGAAAGTCCGGTACCGGGCGCTTGCCGAAGGTCGAGGCCCCCACCGGCGTGACGCCGAGAGCCACCAGGGTATCGGCGGCGAAGGTGGAAATCGTCGCAACCTTGGCCGGAGCCCCCGCCTCGATGCGGGTTCCGCGATCATCCGTCAGGTTCTGTGCTACCGCTGCAGGCAACACTGCAAGAGCTCCCGCCAGCAATGCCACTAGACTTTGCAGTCGCATAACCGTCCTCTGTTCTGCTAGAAGTTCGCCGGTATTATAAAACTAACGTTAATGATTTGCATTTAGATTAAAATAATAATCCCCATGCCTTGAGCGCTGCACGTCAGCACAGACAGGTCGTCCGTCATTCCGGACTGCTCCACACCGCTGCCCGACGGTGCCTCCCATTCATCGAGCGTCCTCAACCAGGCAACGACCTGCTCGCCACCGGCGCCATGCTCTGAGCGTACGGCACCAGCACAGCAGCACTTTCCTGCAATGCAGGGTGCTGGTAAGCGAATCGCACCGCACCAGCTGACTACACATAAAAAAAGAGCCGAGGTGCTAACCCCGGCTCTTTTCTCTCGTAACGCGCCACTTTACCGCAATACCCCTTCCTCGAGCAGCAGATCGAAGATCGCCTGGGCCTGCTCGTGCGGCGGCTGATCCTTGATCACCCGACCGCCGCCGCCCTGCGACTTGGCCGTGGCGGCCTTGAAACGCTCGGCAGCGGTCTTGGCCTTGACCATCTTGAGGCGCTTGGGACGCTTGCGCGCCGGCGCTTCCTCGAAGGCTGCTCGAACCTCGTCCGCGGTCTCGACCCAGGGCAGGTTTTCCAGCTCGGCGCGACGACCCGGCCCGTAGGCGCTCTGGCGAGGCGCTGCGGCGGCGTTGTCGACGCTGGCGACGAACGGCAGCCGCACCCTGATGGCGCGGCGCTGACCGCGCGGCAGCGCCTGCAGGATCTCGGCTTCACCGTTCTCGATCCTGGCGATATCGGCGATTCGGGTGACAAGCGGCCAGCCCAGCTTCTCGGCCAGCAGATAGGGCGTCATGCCGGAGGACTCGCCGCTTTCGGCACGCACTCCGGTCAGCACGATGTCGGGCAGATGCTCGCTGAGGTAGTCGCCGAGCGCCACCGACGCATCGGCGCCGGCCGCCTGCTGCAGTACCCGCAGCTGCTTCAGACCCATACCGGCGTAGCTGCGCAGCGATTCCTCCGCGACATCGCCGGCATGCAGCACCTGCACTTTCTCGCCGCACAGGTTCAGGCCCAGTTCGACGGCACGGGCATCCTGCTCGGCACGACGGGCACGGCCGGATTTCGGATGCTGGCCGACAGAAACCAGCGCCACTATTTTTAGATGTTCTGCATTCGCCATTCTCAGCACTCCCCCCATACCCGACTGGACCTGTATGCAAGACGCCCCGGACACCGCTGGCTGTGGATATCAGGCTGCATTCTCGGCACCTCCCTCTCGGTAATCGCGGGCCAGCTCGATCAGCTGCGCCAGCACCTTCTGGCTGTCGCCGATGATGCTCAGATCGGCGCGTTTGACCATGTCGCAACCGGCGTCGGTGTTGATCGCCACCACCTTGTCGCACTGCCCGATACCCTGCATGTGCTGGACCGCACCGGAGATACCGACGGCGACATAGACCCGGGCCGTGACCCAGGTACCGGTGGCACCGACCTGGCGAAAACGCGGCATGAAGCCATCGTCCACGGCCACGCGGCTGGCGCCTTCGGTGGCGCCAAGCGCTTCGGCGGCCTGGTGGAACTGATCCCAGTCGTGGATACCGTTGCCGGCCGAGAGAATGAACTCGGCTTCGGCCAGCGATACCGAGTTCGGATCCACCGCCACCTGGCCGCAGTCCTGCAGCCGGTTGATAATGCGCGGCTTCCGGTCGAGTTCCAGCGCCAGCACCTGGTGCCGGGTTTCGTCGATCGGATCGGCGCATTCCTCGGCCAGCAGCAACAGGCGCGGGGTGTCTCGGGTAATATCGCTCAGGCCACCGCCGCCACGGCAGACGCTGGTATCGCGATCGACTTGCCAGGCCTGGGTCGCCGGGCGCTCGCCCAGACGCGCCGCCAGGCGGCAGCCCAGTTCGTTGCCGCCGTTGATGCTGTCCGGGAACAGCCAGTAGCGCGGCTGGTACTGTTTCTCGACCTCGGCCAGACAAGCGACCTTCTGCTCCGGGCAGTAACCATCGAACTCGCTGCCGGTGAGGTGCAGCAGACGGTCGACGCCGGCCTTGTCGAAGGCCTCTTCCTTGTGCTCGCCGAATACCACCGCCAGTACGGCGCCGCTGCCATCGCCGCCGCGGATCAGCTTGTGAGCCTGCCCCAGCACGTCCTTGTCGTGCGACGTCAGGCGGCCACCGACCATGTCGAGCACCGCGACCACGTAGTAGTCGGGGTTCTCGACCGTATGCAGCGGCAGTTCGACCTGCTGCGCACTCCTGGCACCGCGACGGATGCCAACCGCGGCGCCGCTTCCGCCGCTGCGGTCGATACGCTTGATGCCGTTCGGGCCGATAAAGCCGACCGCGTGGGGGTTCTTGCGAATCAGCCCGGACGGACCGCGGGTTTCGGCAGCCGGAGCCGCCATTTCGGCGTGCAGCGGATGCAGGCGGTTACGCGCAATCCACTCGGCACGCGGATCTCTGCGGATAATATCGCTCATCAGGCAACCTCCACGGCCAGTTCATCGCGACGGGTGCGGGCCGGCTGGCTATCGTCGGCCTCGACCAGGGCATCGGCCGCCAGCTCCGCGATATCCTTGATTTCGGGACGCGGTTCGACGACACCCTCGAGCATCGCGGTACACTGCTGACAGCCCACGGCGACCAGTTCCGCGCCGGTGGCACGGGCATCTTCGATACGCATGTCGGCAATACGACGCTCGCCCGGAATATCGGTGATCGGCGCACCACCGCCACCACCGCAGCAGCGGGAGCGGAAGCCGGAACGTTCCATCTCGGCCAGCTGAATGCCCATCGCGGACAGCAGCTCGCGCGGCGAATCGTACTCACCATTGTAGCGCCCCAGGTAGCAGGGGTCGTGATAGGTCACGGTCCCGCCCTTGTGTCCGCCGAGCTTGATGCGGCCGTCCTTCACCAGTTCGTTGATGAAAGTGGTGTGATGCAGCACCTCGTAGTCGCCGCCAAAATCCTTGTACTCGTTCTTGAGTACGTGGAAGGCGTGCGGATCGGTGGTGACGATACGCTTGAAGCGATACTTGTTCATCACCGCGATGTTGCGCTTGGCCAGGCTCTGGAAGGTGGCATCGTCGCCGAGGCGGCGGGCCACGTCACCGGAGTCGCGTTCCTCGTCACCCAGTACGGCGAAGTCGACATTGGCCGCCTTCAGCAGTTTGACGAAGGAGCGCAGGATACGCTGGCTACGCATGTCGAAGGCACCGTCGGAGACCCAGAACAGCACATCCGCCTCTTTCACCTCGGACATCACCCTGAGATTCTGGTCGGCGGCCCAGTTCATGCGGCTGCCCGGCTCGTAGCCGTTGGGGTTGTCGGTGGCGATCAGGTTGTCCAGCGTCTCGGCGCCCTTGCCCGGGGTGTTGCCCTTCTCCAGCGTCAGGAAGCGACGCATGTCGACGATCGCATCGACGTGCTCGATCATCATCGGGCACTCCTCGACGCAGGCGCGACAGGTGGTGCAGGACCAGAGGGTGTCCGGATTCACCAGCCCTTCGGTGATGGTCGAATCGGGACCGCCCTTGGCGTTACCCAGCTCGATGCCGGGATAGGGGCTGCCGGCGAACTTGGCGTCGGTACCACCGGCCAGGCCGATGACCATATCCTGAATCAGCTTTTTCGGGTTCAGCGGCTGACCGGCGGCGAAGGCCGGGCACATGGCTTCGCACTTGCCGCACTGGACGCAGGCATCGAAACCGAGCAGCTGGTTCCACTTGAAGTCGCTCGGCTTCTGCACGCCCAGGACCGGCGCGTCCAGATCGACCGGCTTGAGACCGGTGGAGCGGCCGCCGCCGAAACGCTCGGGACGACGATGGAACGCCAGGTGCAGCGCGCCGGCGAAGGCGTGCTTCATCGGACCGCCCCAGGTCATGCCGAAGACCATTTCGCCGAGGCCCCAGACGACACCGGCCGCCAGGATCAGCGCCAGCACCCAGCCGCCAAATCCCTGTGGCAGCACGCCGGCAGCCGGCAGGGTCACCAGGAAAAAGGTCACCGAGAACACCAGCAGGCTCTTTGGCAGACGCATCCAGGGTCCCTTGGACAGGCGCGACGGCGGGTTCTTGCGCCGCTTGTAGACGAAGGTGGCACCGACGAACATCAGTACCGACGACGCCAGCAGCGGCCAGGCCAGCCACTTGCTCTCGATACCGAACAGGTGCACCAGAATAATCAGCACCAGCGACAGCACGAAGCCGCCCGCGGTGGCCACGTGGGTGTTTGACATGTATTTGTCGCGCTCGACCACGTGGTGCAGATCCACCAGGTAGCGACGCGGCATTGCCTTCAGACCACCGAAGAAGTCCACCGGCGACGGCTGCCCGGCACGCCAGAGACTGATGCGGCGGATAGCACCGATCAGCGCCAGTGCCAGCACGGACAGAAGCAGAACGGGAAGTAACCAGTCGAGGATCATTGTGAGCCCTCTAAGTAGCTAGTTGACAGTCGACAGTATCCGCTGGGATACCGCACTGTGCCGGCCGGATCCGGAGCGAAAACCGGCCGCGAAGCAACGATTACGAAGTCGTAAAGGCGCTGTCGCAGCCGGTTCGGTTCCGCACTCAGGCAGCTTTATGCCTTACAGATCCTTGCACAGCCGCAGGGCGTCGTAGATCGCGGCGTGGGTGTTGCGCTGCGATACGCAGTCGCCCAAGCGCCACAGGATCATGCCCTCACCCGGCTCGCTCAAGATCGGCTGAGGCTGGGAGGCGAACAGCGTCTCGTTGTCGATCTGCCCCTTGTTGCGGGACTCGCCCTTGAGCTCGTAGTAAAGCTCCTCGTTCGGACGGGTGCCGTTCTCGACCACGATCTGGTCGACCACGCGCTCCTCCTGCTGACCGGTGTACTCGTTCTCCAGCACCGCCACCAGCTTGTCGCCTTCGCGATAGACTTTTTCCAGCAACAGGTCGGAGGACATGATCACCTCCTTCTCGTACAGGCTGCGGTAGTAGGTCGGGAAGGTGGTACCGCCGATGCCGACACCCGGCTTGATATCGTCGGTGACCAGCTCGACCATCGAGCCCTTGGACGACAGGTAGTCGGCCGCGGACATGCCCGAGAACTCGCAGATGGTGTCGTAGATCAGCACGTTCTTGCCAGGCTCCACGGTGCCGTTGAGGATATCCCAGCTAGATACCACCAGGCCCTCTTCGGCGCCCCAGTGCGGGTTCTGCTCCAGGAACGGACGACCGCCGGTCGCCAGGATGCAGACGTCCGGCTTGAGGTCGCGGATCATGTCAGCGTTGGCTGCGGTGCCCAGGCGCACATCGACGCCAAGACGGTCCAGTTCCATTGCCAGCCAGCGGGTGATACCGGCCATCTGGTCACGCTGCGGCGCCTTGGCCGCGATGGTGATCTGACCGCCCAGCTCTTCGGCCTTCTCGACCAGGGTCACGTTGTGACCGCGCTCGGCCGCGACGCGTGCCGCTTCCATGCCACCGGGGCCACCGCCGATGACGACGACCTTGCGGACCGGGCCTTCGGTCTTCTCGATGGTGTGCGGCATCCCCATGTATTCGCGGGAGGTCGCGGCGTTCTGGATGCAGAGCACGTCCAGACCCATGTACTGGCGGTCGATGCAGTAGTTGGCGCCGACGCACTGGCGGATCTGGTCGACCTGATCCATCTTGATCTTGGCGATCAGGTGCGGGTCGGCGATGTGCGCACGGGTCATGCCGACGAAGTCGACGTAACCGGCTTCCAGGATACGCTTGGCCTGGTTCGGATCCTTGATGTTCTGGGCGTGGATCACCGGAACGCTGACCACTTCCTTGATGCCGGCCGCCAGGTGCAGGAAAGGCTCCGGCGGATAGCTCATGTTCGGAATGACGTTGGCCAGGGTGTTGTGGGTGTCGCAACCGGAGCCGACGACGCCGAAGTAGTCGATCAGGCCAGTCTCGTCGTAGTATTTGGCGATCTGCTTCATGTCGTCATGGTTCAGACCGTCCGGATGGAACTCGTCACCGGTGATGCGCATGCCGACCACGAAGTCCGGGCCCACGGCTTCACGCACCGCTTTGGCGACTTCCAGACCGAAGCGCATGCGGTTTTCGAAGGTGCCGCCCCACTGGTCGGTACGCTTGTTGACGCGCGGCGACCAGAACTGGTCGATCATGTGCTGGTGCACGGCGGACAGCTCGACACCGTCGAGGCCACCTTCCTTGGCACGCACGGCGGCCTTGGCGAAGTCGCCGATCACGCGCCAGATCTCTTCCTCTTCGATGGTCTTGCAGGTCGCGCGGTGTACCGGCTCACGGATGCCGGAGGGCGACATCAGGTTGACCCAGTTCTCACCGTCCCAACGCGAACGGCGGCCCATGTGGGTAATCTGGATCATGATCTTGCCGCCATGCTTGTGCACGGCATCGGCCAGATTCTGGAAGTGCGGGATGATGCGATCGGTGGACAGGTTCACCGAGCTCCACCAGCTCTGCGGGCTGTCGATGGAGACGACGCTGGAGCCGCCGCAGATGCAAAGACCGCAGCCACCCTTGGCCTTCTCTTCGTAATACTTGACGTAACGGTCAGTGGTCATGCCGCCATCGGTCGCGTAGACCTCGGCATGGGCGGTGCTGACGATACGGTTGCGGATGGTCAGGTTGTTGATTTTCAGCGGCTGGAACAGCACATCGAACTGGGACATGGCGACACCCCGTAGAACTCTTATCGGTCGCCGGGCTCAGGGCCCGGCGCTGTAGTTATGGCTTGCGGCTGGCCGACGGCCGGCGCAAATTAGATCGGCGATACTTCGAAGATGCCGTAGTCACAACCTTCTTCGGCGGCACTCTGGGTCTGCACGGCGCGGGTCTTGACGTCGTAACCCAGGCTCTGGGCGATCTGGTCCATGGCGCCGGCGAACCAGCCGGTGAACATGTAGTCGACCTTGCGGTTGACCTTGCCATACTGGTAGACGAACGCCGAGTTTTCCAGGCGAACGCGGGCAGTGCCCTTTTCCAGATCCAGCGCCTCGGTGATGAAGAAACCCCAGCCACGCTGCGACAGTCGCTTCATGTAGTGCTCGAAAACGTCGGCACCGGAGATGCCGTGCGCTTCGGCTTCCTTCTCGCACCAGTAGTAGGCGGATTTGTAGCCGGCCTTGTACAGGATCTCGGCATAGCGTTCCGGACCCAGCTCCTCTTCGATCGCCATATGGTTGTTGACGAAGAAGTGGCGAGGCACGTAGAGCATCGGCAGCGCATCGGTGGTCCAGACGCCGGTTTCGTCGTCAACCTGGATCGGCATTTCGGGAGCGTGTACACCCATCGTTAAATCTCCAAACATAATTCGTTAAGTTGGCAGGGCACCTTGAGCGCAGGGTGCACCGAGCGAAGCGAGCTGCACCGCCAGAGTAGGCACGTTTCGCTGGCATATGCTCCTGCGATGCCAGCCTTCCCACCATCCGTGGCGGTTGCTGCGCTCAAGGTGCCCTACGAAGGCGCCCTAGGTTTATTCGCCCCAGACTTCGCCGAGGATGCGGACCCAGTTTTCGCCCATGATCTTGCGCACTTCGGACTCGCCGAAACCGCGCTTGAGCAGCGCCTCGGTCAGGTTCGGGAATTCACCGATGGTGCGGATGCCTTCCGGGTTGATGATCTTGCCGAAGTTGGTCAGACGACGGGCATAGCCCTTGTCATGCGTCAGGTACTCGAAGAACTGCTTGTCGTGGCCCTGGGTAAAGTCGGTACCGATACCGACCTGGTCGATGCCGGCGATATTGACGACATACTCGATCGCCTCAACGTAGTCCTCGATGGTCGACTCGATACCTTTCTTCAGGAAGGGGGCGAACATGGTGACGCCGATGAAGCCGCCGCGGTCGGCGATGAACTTCAGCTCCTCGTCGGACTTGTTGCGCGGGTGCTCCTTGAGTCCGGACGGCAGGCAGTGGGAGTAGCAGACCGGCTTCTTCGACTCGAGGATGACCTCTTCGGACGTCTTGGAGCCGACGTGGGACAGGTCGCACATGACGCCGACACGGTTCATCTCGGCGACGATCTCACGACCGAAACCGGACAGACCGCCGTCGCGCTCGTAGCAGCCGGTGCCGACCAGGTTCTGGGTGTTGTAGCACATCTGCACGATGCCAACGCCGAGCTTCTTGAAGATCTCGACGTAACCGATCTGGTCTTCATAGGCGTGAGCGTTCTGGAAGCCCAGGATGATGCCGGTCTTGCCCTCTTCCTTGGCGCGGCGGATATCGCGAACGCTGTGAACCGGGCGCACCAGATCGCTGCTGGCCTGCATCAACTGGTTCACTTCTACGATATTGTTGACGGTGTTCTGGAAACCTTCCCAGACCGAGACGGTGCAGTTGGCAGCGGTCAGGCCACCCTTCTGCATGTCCTCGAACAGTTCGCGATTCCACTTCGCGATAATCAGACCATCGATAACGATGGCATCCTGGTGCAGTTCAGCAGCGTTCATTCGTCTCCCCCAAGTTCGGATACCGGGCCGAATCACGGCCAGATGCGGTTGCTCGCCGCCACTGCACAAAAAAGATCCAGTGGCAGCAGCGATGAGGCCAGTCTATTCCTTCACCCGCAGGGGTAAGTCACTAAAAACGACCTGCTGATTGTCAAAAGCGTCAGGCGCGATGCATTTATCGAAAACCCAGTAATTACGGGGGCTGCAGCGGATAAACCCTGAAAAACGCAGGGCCTCGAAAGCGTAGGCGGCTGTTCTTAAAACGACAAAGCCCGACACGGAGTCGGGGTCTTGAATAGGTGACGGGTGACGGGTGATAGGTGACGGGTGACGGGTGACAGGTGACGGGTGACGGGTGACGGGTGTGGCGACTATCCCGGGAGGTGCGCACCCGAAGGGCACTTCCCTCGCGGTGAAGCTTCCGCACCAGGTACCAGACCAGTCACGGCGAGGAAGTGCCGGCAGATTTGGGCACCCTGCCCCACTGGATGTAGGATGGGTTAAGCCGCCATCGGCACGCGCGTTCAAAGCTGCGCCTGGCTCACGGCGGCGAACCCATCATATCGATCGTTGTACAGACCGATTGGTTTCGGCTGGCATAGCGCGATCCGGAAACCGATGCATCTCGAAGGTCGCTTCAACCTCCCTGCCATCGGACACCAAGGCGCCTTCGGCGCCTATGACGGGTTACGCGGCGCGCGAACCCATTGCCAGACGGTGAAACTCCCTTCATACGCCGCTAACCCATCCTACATTTTACCGGTCCGCGGAGGTTATTCAGGCAACGCGTTACGACGCGTCAGCCGTCACCTTTTACTGCAGCGTAACCGAACCGTAGCTCGGCTCGGACTGGGCCTCGGTCAGCGCAGCGAGAGCGGTGGTCGAGGGCATGATCTCCGGCATGCGGTCGTAAAGCCCAAGCTGCGGCGATACGTTGTCGACCAGCATCGCGCCCGGTACCGGGCGGTTGCTGCGCATACCCATGCGCTCTTCCCGCGGCGGAATGCCAATGTGCTCGCGGTAGCACTTGCTGAAGTGCGGCGTCGAAACGAAGCCGCAGGCGGAGGCCACCTCGATAATCGACATCGACGTCTGCTTCAGCAGCTGACGCGCACGGGTCAGGCGCAGCTTCAGGTAGTAGCGCGACGGCGAGCACTGCAGGTACTTCTGAAACAGTCGCTCGAGCTGGCGACGCGAAAGGCCGACATAGCTCGCCAGCTCGTCAAGCTCGATGGCTTCCTCGAGGTTGGCTTCCATCAGCGCCACCACTTCCACCAGCTTGGGCTGGGTGGTGCCGAGCACGTGCCGCAGCGGGATGCGCTGATGATCGGTTTCGTTGCGGATGCGATCGCAGATGAACATCTCGGAGATCGCCGCCGACAGCTGGTAGCCATGTTCCTGCTTGATCAGGTTCAGCATCATGTCCAGCGGCACGGTGCCGCCGCTGCTGGTGATGCGGTCGCGATCGACCGAGAACAGGCGGTTGGTGCAGTTGACCTTCGGGTAGGCTTCCTGCAGCGAGGCAATGCACTCCCAGTGGGCGCTGCACTCATAGCCGTTGAGCAGACCGGCTTCCGCCAGCGCGTAAGCGCCGGTGCAGATACCGCCGAGCTTGCGCCCCTTGCGCGCCATGGCCTGCAGCCAGGACAGCTCGCGCTTGCTGTAGCTGCGGGTGATGTTGACGCCGCCGGCAACGATAATGGTATCGAGCTCCAGCGCATCGGTCATGGCCGCGTCGGGGGTGATGCGGATACCGTCACTGGCCTGCACAGGCGCGCCGTCTTCCGTCAGGGTGTACCAGTTGTAGAGCTCTTTGCCGCTGAGCTGATTCGCCATGCGCAGCGGCTCGATGGCCGAGGCCAGCGAAATCATGGTGAAGTTGTTCAACAGCAGAAAACCGATGTTACGGCTTTTGACTTCGGCGGAGGTGCGGGTACCAGAGAGGGATTCGTGCATCGTTCTAAACTCCTTCAACAATCCGGTTGATTGCTGATGACCAGCAAAGCAATCGCTATGCCAGTCTCATTCTTATAGTAATAATTCAGGCACATACCGCTACGGGACAGTAGCTGGAAAAGCCTGCTCCCCGTCCGATTGCACCACATGGGCGCATTTGGCGGGGTCTGACCCTCTGACCGGCGGCTCTGAAAACCGGTTGACGGCGTCCTGCGTCGGGGATGGGCACACTTTAGTCGTTTTTCGACTCAGTAAAAGGGGGTGAAATAACCAATACAGCAAATGATTATTGCAGTCCGGCAACAACCCGAGAAACCTGTTATATTTTAGGCAGTTGCCCCAAACGCCCTACGGCGCCCGGCGCACCAAAAGAGTACCACAGCGCCCCCGGACAGAGCAGAGTCAGCCCATGCATCGATGGGAAAGTATCGAAGCCTTTATCGAAGTCGCCCGCCTGGGCAGCCTGTCAGCGGCAGCCACCCAGCTTCGCGTATCCAACTCCCATATCAGCCGGTTGCTGAGCCATCTGGAGCATCGCCTCAATACGCAACTGCTGGTGCGCACCACACGCCGCGTCACCCTTACCGAATCCGGCCAGTGGTTCTACGAACAGTGCCAGCACCTGGCCGACGGTTTCAGCCACGCCGAACAGCAGATCACCAGCTTCAGCAACGAGCCCCACGGGCTGCTGCGGGTCAGCTGCGGCTCGACCTTCGGCGAGCGCTATCTGGGCCCGATGCTGACCCGCTTCGCGCAACAGCACCCGCGCCTGAGCCTCGACCTCAGCCTGACCAACCGCTCGGTGGACCTGGTCAATGAAGGCTATGACCTGGCGATCCGGCTCGGAACACTGAAAGATTCCAACCTGGTGGCACGCCGGCTGGCGGACCGCAACGAGTACTTCGTTGCCACACCGGGATATTTTGCCGTACACGGAGAGCCGCAGACGCCGCAGGACCTGCAGCGCCACAACTGTCTGAAGGGATCTGCCTCGCACTGGTGGTTCTGTGAAAACGGCCAGCGCAAGGAACTGAGAGTCGAAGGCAACTGGCGGGGCAACTCCGGCGTGCTGGTATTATACGCGGCGCTGCAGGGTCTGGGCGTGGCCTGCCTTCCCGACTATATCGTCGAGCCGCACATCGAATCCGGCAGCCTGGTAAGCGTGCTGGACCACTACCGCTGCCACGACGCCGCGGTCTGGGCCGTCTACCCCAAGAGTCGGCACCTGTCGCCCAAGGTACGACAGTGCATCGACTTTCTGGTCGAGGCCTTCGAAAATCCGGACTGGCGGAAGTATTGAAGGGTTACGCGTTACGCGTAATGGTGGGAGCGGCGCCCCGCCGCGAATATCCAAACGGCTGCACCGTCATCGACATTCGCGGCGAGGCGCCGCTCCTACGAGCATCAACACTCGATAGCGTTGACCGCAAGACCGCCGCGGGACGTTTCCTTGTACTTGTCCTGCATATCGCGACCGGTGTCGCGCATGGTCCTGATGACCTTGTCGAGGGAGATGAAGTGCTCGCCGTCGCCGCGCAGGGCCATCTGGGTGGCGTTGATCGCCTTCATCGCCGCGATGGCGTTGCGCTCGATGCAGGGCACCTGCACCAGGCCGCCCACCGGGTCGCAGGTCAGGCCGAGGTTGTGCTCGAGGCCGATTTCGGCGGCATTCTCTACCTGCTCCGGCGTACCGCCGAGCACCTCGGTCAGACCCGCCGCCGCCATGGCGCAGGCCGAGCCGACCTCACCCTGGCAGCCGACTTCGGCGCCGGAGATCGAAGCGTTTTTCTTGCACAGCGCGCCAACCGCCGCCGCCGCCAGCATAAAGTCGACGACGTCCTCGTCGCGGGCCTGGTCCTTGAAGCGCATGTAGTACATCAGCACCGCCGGAATGATGCCGGCCGCACCGTTGGTGGGCGCCGTCACCATGCGTCCGCCCGCTGCGTTCTCCTCGTTCACCGCCAGCGCGTAGAGGTTGACCCAGTCCATCGCGCTCAGCGTCGAGCTGATCACGTTCTGCGAGCTGGCCTGAGTCAGTGAACGATGCAGGCTGGCGGCGCGACGTCGCACCTTGAGCCCGCCCGGCAGGATACCCTCGCGGCTGAGACCGCGATCGACACAGGCCTGCATCGCCTGCCAGATCGCCATCAGGCCTTCGCGAACTTCCTGCTCGGAGCGCCACACCTTCTCGTTCTCCATCATCAGCTCGCTGATGCGAAGATTGTGGGTCTTGCAAAGCCGCAGCAGTTCCGCCGCGCTGTTGAAGTCGTAGGGCAGCTCCACCTGGGGCACCAGGGAGGCACCGGCAACCGCCTCGGCCTCATCGATAACGAAGCCGCCGCCGATGGAATAGTAGGTATTGCTGTACAGCAGCTGCTCGTCGCTGTAGGCGCTCAGGCGCATCGCGTTGGGGTGATACGGCAGGCACTCTTCGAGCAGCTGCATGTCACGCGCCCAGACGAAGGGGACTTCGCGCGACCCCATGAGGTTCAGCACGCCGCTGTTCTTGAGCTCTTCAACCGAGGGCTCGATCACATCCGGATCGATCATGTCCGGACGATGCCCCATCAGACCGACGATCACCGCCTTGTCGGTACCGTGGCCGACACCGGTTGCACTGAGGGATCCGTACAGCTCGACCCGCAGGCCCGACACATCCGACAGCAACGCCAGCTTTTCCAGGTGGGCGCCGAAATCCGCCGCCGCACGCATCGGTCCTACGGTATGGGAGCTGGATGGCCCCACACCGATCTTGAACAGGTCAAATACACTGATGCCCATATCACCTCCGCCCCGCTGTGCAGCTCGCGTTTCGTTATAAGTTATCGTTGAGCGATGCTGCCGCCCTGCACTCCCATATCCGCTCGCCCTGGAACACGGGGAGGCAGCATCTGCGGCGATTATCGAGCCAAGGCGGAAAACCGACTTGTCAGGCAGCGACCTGTCACCATGCTGAATCCGACCGCTGCGCGGCCGATGTCTCAAATAGATAAGTGAACGCCTTAATCAGACAGGTCGTCATACCGGCGAAAAACTAGTGTAGGCATCTGAGGCGATACGCGGCGCTTCACTTCGATGCATCCAGCCGCGCAACGCCCCATACCGGCCATTCAATACAATAATCAGAAGGAGAGCTGGCGCATGACCAGTCAAGCCAACCGCGGTGTCGTGTACAAGGGTCCGGGTGAAGTCGCCGTCGAGTCCATCCCCTATCCCAAGCTCGAGCTCGGCAATCGCAAATGCGACCACGGTGTCATCCTGAAAGTCGTCACCACCAACATCTGCGGCAGCGACCAGCACATGGTCCGCGGCCGCACCACCGCGCCCTCCGGCCTGGTGCTGGGCCACGAGATCACTGGTCTGGTCATCGAAGCCGGCCGTGACGTCGAGTTCATCAAGCCCGGCGACCTGGTATCGGTGCCCTTCAACATTGCCTGCGGCCGCTGCCGCAACTGCAAGGAAGGCAAGACCGGCATCTGCCTGAACGTCAACCCGGCGCGTCCGGGTGCCGCCTACGGCTACGTCGACATGGGCGGCTGGGTCGGCGGCCAGACCGAATACGTCATGGTGCCCTACGCCGACTTCAACCTGCTGAAGTTCCCCGACGCCGATCAGGCGATGGAGAAGATCAAGGACCTGACGCTGCTGTCCGACATCTTCCCGACCGGCTTCCACGGCTGCGTCACCGCCGGTGTCGGCCCGGGCTCCACCGTCTACATCGCCGGTGCCGGCCCCGTCGGCCTCGCGGCGGCCGTGTCCGCCCAGCTGCTCGGCGCCGCCTGCGTCATCGTCGGCGACATGATCGAAGACCGCCTGGCCCAGGCGCGCAGCTTCGGCTGTGAAACCATCGACCTGACCCAGGACGGCGACATGGCCGACAAGCTCGAGGCGATCCTCGGCGAGCGCGAAGTCGACGCCTTCGTCGACTGCGTCGGTTTCGAAGCCCATGCCTGCGGCTGCAACCACGGCAAGGAAGCACCGGCCACCGTACTGAACTCGGCGATGTCCCTGACCCGCGCCGGCGGCCAGATCGGTATTCCGGGCCTGTACGTGACCGAAGACCCGGGTGCGGTCGACGACGCCGCCAAGCACGGTGCCCTGAGCATGCGCTTCGGTCTCGGCTGGGCCAAGTCCCACAGCTTCCACACCGGCCAGTGCCCGGTGATGAAGTACCACCGCCCGCTGATGCAGGCGATCCTGTTCGAGAAGGTGAAGATCGCCGACGCCGTCAACGTCCAGGTCATCAGCCTCGACGAGGCCCCGAAGGGCTACGCCGACTTCGACGGTGGTGCGGCGAAGAAATTCGTTATCGACCCGCACAGCACCGTCGCGGCCTGATAAGGCAGGACGAACCGTTGCGCCCCAGTCGCAACGGTTAACGCCACGATAACAAGCCCCGGCCACGCGCCGGGGCTTTTTTTCATCTTCGCCAGGACTTCGGTCAAAGTCCTTCCGCTGCGCGAAGTCCGGCAGGCGAAATGGGTTACAATAAGCCATTAGTAGAACCAGATCAGCGATCACCATGTCACCGACCAACCGTCCGCGTACCTTCGACAGCCATTTTCGCCGCAGCAATCAGGCCTACCTGAAACAACAGGGAGACGCACGCCCGGCGACGATACGCATCGGCTTCGTACTGCTCGAGCACTTCTCGATGATGGCCTTCACCGGCGCGGTCGATGCACTGGTCACGGCGAACCTGCTCAGCTGCGATCCGCTCTATAGCTTTCGTACTCTGAGCCTGGACGGCAGCGAGGCACGCAGCGACCTCGGCATCGACATCTCGGTGAGCGGCGCGCTATACGACCTCGATGTCGGCGAACTCGACCTGCTGTTCGTATGCGGCGGCTACCGCACGCCGCTGCTGGCCAATCGCCAGCTCACCGAGAAACTGCAGGAAGCCGGCCGCCGCGGACTGACCCTAGGCGGACTCTGGAACGGCAGTCTGCTGCTGGCATGGGCCGGGCTGATGGATGGCTATGACTGCACCCTGCACCCGGAGAACCGCGACGGCCTGGAGGAAACCTGCCCCAAGGTACGGCTGTCCCGGCAGCCCTATGTTATCGATCGCGACCGCGTCTCCTGCGCCGGCGCCAGCAGCGCCCTGGACATGATGCTGGCCGTGATCCGGCAGCACTACGGCCAGGAAGTGGTGCGCGGGATCGAGGAGATCCTCAGCTGCGACCGGATCGGCGAGCAACCCGACCGCCCCATGCCGACGGTGGCCAGCGACCCGACACTGCCCGATGCGTTGCGGGCGGTGCTGGAGCTGATGGAAGCCAATATCGAAGAGCCGCTGGGCATGGAAGAAATTGCCGCCCTGGTGAACCTGTCGCGACGCCAGATCGAGCGTCTTTTCCAGCGACATGTCGACAGCACCCCGTCGAAGTACTACCTGGAGCTGCGCATTACCCGCGCGCGCAGGCTGTTGCTTCAGACCAGCGAATCCATCGCCGCCATCGCCGTGGCCTGCGGTTTCGTCAGCACCACCCACTTCAGCCACTGTTACCGCGATTACTTCGGCGTCTCGCCGACCCAGGCGCGACAGAACCGCCGGGGCTAAGCGCAGGCCAGACCTTCCGGTGCCGGATTCATTCGCCGCGGGGCGCGGCTCCCACAATCACTGCGCCCAGCGGTGCTCCGGGCCTTTAGCACAACGACCGCCGCTGAGCTCCTGCAGAAGCCCGGTCTCCGGGCGAACCGCATCAGCCCCTGCCGAGGCTTCGCCCACGGAGTGGGCTCCTACAGGCGAGATATAGACTCCGAGACCTGATTGGCATTCGTTGCGCAAAGCGGGGCAACGCAGGGCACCTTGAGCGCAGCGGCCGCCGGGGACGGCGGTGAGCTTCTTTAGGAGCCCGGTCTCCGGGCGAACCGCATCGCTCCCGGCCGACGCTTCGCCCACGGAGTGGGCTCCTACAGGCGGGATATAGACTCCGAGACCAGATTGGCATTCGTTGCGCAAAGCGGGGCAACGCAGGGCACCTTGAGCGCAGCGGCCGCCGGGGACGGCGGTAAGCTTCTGTAGGAGCCCGGTCTCCGGGCGAACCGCCTCGCTCCCGGCCGAAGCTTCGCCACGGAGTGGGCTCCTACAGGCGAGATATAGACTCCGAGACCTGATTGGCATTCGTTGCGCAAAGCGGGGCAACGTAGGGCACCTTGAGTGAAACGAAACGTGCCACACATACGGCGCAGTTCGCTTCGCTCTACTATAAACAGCTCCTGCGTTTCTAGTATTTCCGCCATCCATGGCGGTCAGTGCGCCCTACGTAAAAAGGAGCCCCGAGACCTGGTTGGCGTTCTTTGATGAAAAGCGGGGAGCTCTTGGAGCTCCCCTCGAAAGGAGCCCCGAGACCTGGTTGGGATTTGGGGGAGCTCTAAGAGCGTAAACCAGGCCCGGGGTTTGAGGTCGGACGGCCCGCATTGCGGGGCGTCCCGATTCGGAAAGTCTGTTGGCGCCGTCAGTCGGCGAAAACCACGGTGCGCTGGCCGTGCAGGAACACCCGTTTCTCGATGTGATAGCGGATTGCCTTGGACAGCGTGACGCGCTCGATGTCCTGGCCTTTTTCGATCAGATCCTCTGGGTAGTGGACATGATTGACCGACTGAATCCCCTGGGTGATGATCGGCCCCTCGTCGAGGTCGTTGTTGACGTAGTGCGCCGTCGCGCCCACCAGCTTGACACCTTTCTCCCAGGCCTGATGATAGGGCTTGGCGCCCTTGAAGCCCGGCAGCAGTGAGTGGTGAATATTGATCGCCCAGCCGTCCAGCTTGCTGCACAGATCCGGCGACAGCACCTGCATGTAGCGGGCCAGCACCACCAGCTCGGCCTCGTACTGGTTTATCAGTTTCCAGACCTCCGCTTCCTGCTGCGGCTTGGTGTCCGCAGTGATCGGCAGGTGGTAGTACGGGATGCCGTGCCACTGCGCCAGCGACTCGAGGTCGGGGTGGTTGGAAATGATGACCGGGATCTCGATGTTCAGCTGGCCGGTACGGTAGCGGTACAGCAGATCATTGAGGCAGTGATCGTACTTCGACACCAGGATGGCGACCCTGGGCCTGTGATCCGGCGCCGTAAGCTCCCAGCTCATATCGAATTCGGCGGCGCGCTCGGCGAAGGCTTCGTTGAAGTCATCGGCGCTGAAGCCGTCCCGCTCGGGACGAAACTCGACGCGGATGCAGAAACGATCCAGTGCGCGATCGTCGAATGACTGTATTTCAAGCACGTAATTGCGGGTTTCCGCCAGAAAGCGCGTGACCACGTCCACGGTCCCGAGCCGGCTCGGGCAGCTGGCGGTTAAGATCCAGGGTTGGGGTTTCGTTGTCATCGCTCATCCTCGCGTGTTGTCTGTAACGGCAGCCGCCAGCAGCGGCTGCCGTTGTGCCAGTAAGGGGCTGAAGGCTTCAGCCCCGTCCTATCACCCAAGCGGGTCAGGCCTTGACGGCCAGTCCATACTCGGCGCTGGCGTCCTTTAGTAGCCACAGCCAGGCACCGGTCCAGGCAAAAGCGCGAAGCTGCGACCCCGGACCGGCGCTGACCGTGCGCTTCGATCAGGCCTTGACGACCAGTCCATACTCGGCGCTGGCGTCCTGCAGCCAGAGCCAGGCATAGTCAGCGAAGCTACGACGGATAACCAGCTCCCAGCTCTGCTCACCGGTGCGGCGGATCACCGCCTGGGTCTTGGCGAACACCGAAGTGACCACCTTGCCAACCGGGAAATTGCGGTCGTGCACGTCGTACGGGGTCGACTTCTTCAGCACACTGCGGGCCTCGGGGCCGGACAGTTCCAGCACGGTCTGACCGCCGCTGACGTTGACGATGGCGAAGTGACCGCCCATCGCCGCACGCAGCTGCTCTTCGACGTCGAACGCCTCCTCACCCGGCACGATCAGCAGCCATTCGTCCGGCGAAATCCAGCGCACGGAGCGATCGCCCTGCTGAACCGAGCTCAGCGGCGCGGTCGGCAGGTCGAAACCGAGCGCTTCGCGGGCGCCGGCCAGGAACGCCTGGTTGTCCTGGCTGCCGCGGATCACCAGGTGACCCAGCAGCTTGTGCTCCTGCAGCGTGACGCCACCATTCTTCGGGCCCTTCTGGGCGATGGTGCCAAGATCCGCATGATGCAGCGGCGACTCTGCCCGCTGGGCGGGACCCGCCAGCTGGTTCATCCGCGCCACTTCCTGAACGGCTTCAGGCTTGTTGGCGGCGACTTTTTCCGGTGCAATCATCTCAGACATTTTGACGCTCCCCTTTCGGATCCAGGAAGATCGGGCTGCAGATTTCGGCTTCGATCACGCTGCCGTCAGCCTGCGGGTAATAGACGGTTTCACCCATCCGGTTGTGGCCGTCACGGATCATCCCCATGGCGATGGAGTGACCGAGGTTGGCGCTGTAGTAGCTGGACGTCACGTGACCCAGCATCTTCATCGGCAGCGGCTGCTTCGGATCGTCGACCGCCTGAGAACCTTCCGGAATGACCTTTTTCGGGTCCTTCGCCTTCAGGCCCACCAGCTGCTTGCGGTTGGGACGGTTGCAGTCTTCCCGTGCCATGCCGCGCTTGCCGATGTAGCTGAACGGCTTGTTGTTCGACACGCACCAGCTCATACCGAGGTCGATCGGGGTTACCGAGCCGTCAGTGTCCTGACCGGCGATGATAAAGCCCTTCTCGGCACGCAGAACGTGCATGGTTTCGGTGCCGTACGGCGTCAGGTTGAACTTGGCGCCGTGCTCGAACAGCTTCTCCCAGACATACAGACCGTAGTTGGCCTGAACGTTGATCTCGTAGGACAGCTCGCCGGTGAAGGAGATGCGGAATACCCGCGCCGGTACACCGGCCACCTTGCCCTGACGCCAGTCCATGAACTTGAAGCTGTCGCCGTCCAGGTCGATATCGGTCAGCTCGGCCAGCAGCTTGCGGCTGTTGGGACCGGAGATCGTCATGGTCGCCCACTGGTCGGTCACGGTGTTGAAGTACACCTCCATTTCCGGCCATTCGGTCTGATGATACAGCTCCAGCCACTCCAGTACGCGCGCTGCGCCGCCGGTGGTGGTGGTCATCAGGAAGTGGTTCTCGGCCAGGCACGAGGTCACGCCGTCGTCGAACACCATGCCGTCTTCACCGCACATCAGGCCGTAACGGCACTTGCCGACACCAAGCTTGGCCCAGGCGTTAGTGTAGACGCGTGCCAGGAACTCGCGCGCATCCTTGCCCTGGATGTCGATCTTGCCCAGGGTCGAGGCATCGAGGATACCGACGCTCTCGCGGGTCGCCTTGCACTCGCGGTCCAGCGCGTCCTGCATCGACTCGCCCGCCTTCGGGAAGTACCAGGGACGCTTCCAGTTACCGACGTCCTCGAACAGCGCACCGTGCTCGACATGCCACCGGTGCATGGCGCTGTAGCGCTTGACGTCGAACAGCTCGCCACAGTCACGGCCGGCGATGGCACCGAAGGTGATCGGCGTGTAGTTCGGCCGGAAGATGGTGGTGCCGGTTTGCGGGATCGTCTGGTTCAGCGACTTGGCGGCGATCGCCATGCCGTTGATGTTGCCCAGCTTGCCCTGGTCGGTACCGAAGCCCATCGCGGTGTAGCGCTTGACGTGCTCGATCGACTCGAAGCCCTCGCGGGTCGCCAGCTCGATGCCGGACGCGGTGACGTCGTTCTGGAAGTCGACGAACTGCTTCGGCGCACGCGCGGTCGGCTTGGTGTGCGGAATGTGGAACAGTGCCATGGCCGGACCTTCCTGCACTTCCTCGGACAGCGGCAGCGCGATGCCCTTGGCGGCGTCGGCAAAACCGGCGCTCTCGGCAGCCTGAGCGCCGGTGCGGGCACCTTCCTCCAGTACCTTGCGCAGGCTGTAGGTACCGTTGATGCCGCCGGCGGTGAGCTGACGCTGAACGGTCTTGCCCGGTACGAAGCCGATGATGTCGTCACGCCACTCAGGACGGCTGCCGGTGTGGCAGGACAGGTGGATGACCGGGCTCCAGCCGCCGGAGCTTGCGACGGTGTCGCAGGACAGGCGCTGAACGGAACCGGTAACCTTGTCGCCACGAGCATCGATCGGAGCGACCGATACGCCGGAGACACGCTTGCTGCCCTGCACCTCGATCACCGCGGAACCGGTGATGACGTTCAGGCCGCGCTTGCGCGCTTCCTCGATTCGGGCACCCTTCGGGTTCTGACGGGTATCGACAATGGCTACAACCTTGCGGCCGGCATCGGCCCAGTCCAGCGCGGTCTGGTAGGCGTAGTCGTTGGTGGTCATCAGCACCAGTTCGTTGCCCGGCACCACACCGTAGCGGTTGATGTAGGTCGAAACCGCGGACGCAACCATGCAGCCCGGCACGTCGTTGTTGCCGTAAACCAGCGGACGCTCGTGGGCGCCGGTCGCCAGCACCACCCAGTTGGCGCGTACGCGGTGCATGCGCTGACGCACCTGACCCTTGGGCGCCTGATCAGCGACGTGATCGGTGCAGCGCTGATGGATGGTCAGGAAGTTGTGATCGTGGTAGCCGTTGACGGTGGAACGCGGCAGCAGCAGCACTTCCGGATGCTTCTCGAGCTCGGCAACGGTCTCGGCGACCCAGTTGGCTGCCGGACGGCCGTTGATCTTCTCGCGGCTGTGCAGGAGGCTTCCGCCGAACTCGTTCTGCTCGTCGGCCAGGATCACGCGGGCACCGCTGCGGGCAGCGACCAGCGCGGCAGCCAGGCCTGCGGGGCCGGCACCGACGATCATGACGTCGCAGTGATGGTTGATCTTGTCGTAGGTATCCGGGTCGTTTTCCAGCGGCGAGCGGCCAAGACCTGCAGCCTTGCGAATGAACTTCTCGTAGGTCTCCCACATCGACTGCGGGTACATGAAGGTCTTGTAGTAGAAGCCCGGAGGCATCATGCGGCCGCCGACCTTGCCGACATAGCTCATCAGGTCCATGTCAGCGTTGGGCCAGCCGTTGGTGGCGCTGCTCACCAGGCCACCGAACAGCTCCTGCTGGGTGGCGCGTACGTTCGGCACCTGGGTGGCTTCGGTGGCGCCCAGCTGCAGTACGGCGTTCGGCTCTTCGGCACCGGCTGCGACGATACCGCGCGGACGGCTGTACTTGAAGCTGCGGCCGATGACGTCGACGCCGTTGGCCAGCAGTGCAGAAGCGAGAGTATCGCCCTGATAACCCTGGTATTCGCGGCCGTTGTACTTGAAGCGCAGCGGCTTGGAACGGTCGATGCGCCCGCCGGAGGCGAGACGGTTTTTCTGGCTCATATTGTCCGCTCCCTTAGTTGCCGGCAGCGACCACGGACGGCCGCTCCCCGATCTTGTAGACTTCTTTGATTTCGTAGCTGACGGTGTCGCGAGTCACGTTGAAGAACTTGCGGCAGCCGGCGGCGTGAACCCACATTTCGTGGTGCAGGCCGCGCGGGTTCTTGCGGAAGTAGAGGTACTCGCCCCACTCCTTGTCGCTGCAGCTGTCCGGATCCGCCGGGCGGGCGATGTGCGCCTGACCCTTGGCGTGGAACTCTTCTTCTTCGCGGTGCTCGCCGCAATGCGGGCAGTAGATATAGAACATCGAAATAACTCCCCTTAGTGCGCCACACCCGCTGCGCCGTGCTCGTCGATAAGCGAGCCGTCGTAGAAGCGGAACATGGAAAACGGTTTGGCCAGCGGATGGGCTTCGCCCTTCGCCAGCGTCGCGGCGAAGACGTTGCCGGACCCCGGAGTGGCCTTGAAGCCGCCGGTACCCCAGCCGCAGTTGAAGAACAGGTTCTCGACCGGCGTCGCGGAGATGATCGGGCAGGCATCCGGACAGGTATCGACGATACCGCCCCACTGCCGGTTCATGCGCACGCGGCTGAAGATCGGGAACAGCTCGATGATCGCAGCGACGGTGTGCTCGATGGTCGGGTAGCTGCCGCGCTGACCGTAGCCGTTGTAACCGTCGATACCGGCGCCGATGACCAGGTCGCCCTTGTCGGACTGGCTGACGTAGCCGTGCACGTGGTTGGACATGACAACGGTGTCCAGGATCGGCTTGATCGGCTCGGATACCAGCGCCTGCAACGGGTGCGACTCCAGCGGCAGCTCGAAGCCGGCCATGTTGGCCAGCACGCCGGAGTTGCCGGCAACGACGCAGCCCACACGGTCGGCCTTGATGTCGCCGTGACGGTTGGTCTTGACGCCGACGATGGCGCCGTCCTCGATGATCATGTCGACCACTTCGGTCTGCTGGATCAGGTCCACGCCGTAGGAATCGGCGGCGCGGGCAAAGCCCCAGGCCACGGCGTCGTGACGGGCGACGCCGGCACGCGGCTGCCAGGACGCGCCCAGCACCGGGTAGCGGGTGTTGGCGGAGCAGTCCATCATCGGCACGATTTCCTGCACGCCCTTGGTGTCCAGCACTTCGCCGTCGATACCGTTGAGACGGTTGGCGTTGACGCGGCGCTGGATGTCACGCATGTCCTGCAGAGTGTGGCCGAGGTTCAGTACGCCGCGCTGGGAGAACATGACGTTGTAGTTCAGGTCCTGGGACAGGCCTTCCCACAGCTTCATCGCGTGCTCGTACAGGTGAGCCGCTTCGTCCCACAGGTAGTTGGAACGCACGATGGTGGTGTTACGGGCGGTGTTGCCGCCGCCGAGGTAACCCTTCTCGATCACCGCGACGTTGGTGATGCCGTGTTCCTTGGCCAGGTAGTACGCAGTCGCCAGGCCGTGACCGCCGCCGCCGACGATGATGACGTCGTACTTCTTCTTCGGCGTGGGATTGCGCCAGACGCGCTGCCAGTTCTCGTGGTAACTCAGGGCGTGTTTCAACAGCCCGAAACCGGAATAATGCTGCATGGTGCCAGCTCCCCCAGATAGCCCGGCATCCCCGGGCGGTAATTCGTCGAGTCCCCGGGCGTGCGCCCGGGGGTTAGCGATGCTTAGCCGTAAACAGGATAGTCGGCGCAGAGGGCGTGAACCTTGCCCTTCACCTCGGCGATGACGGGCTCGGCATCACCGGCCTGCATGGCGTCGAGGATATCGGCGATCCAGCCGGCCAGCGCTTCGCACTGAGATTCCTTGAAACCGCGGGTGGTGATGACCGGCGAACCGATACGCAGACCGGAAGTCACGAACGGCGACTGCGGATCGTTCGGCACCGCGTTCTTGTTCACGGTGATGGAGGCACGACCCAGGGCAGCATCCGCGTCCTTGCCGGTCAGACCCTGCTTGATCAGGCTCAGCAGGAACAGGTGGTTCTGGGTGCCGCCGGACACGACGTCGTAACCGCGTTCGATGAACACCTTGGCCATGGCCTGGGCGTTTTTCAGCACCTGCGCCTGGTAATCCTTGAATTCCGGAGACAGCGCTTCCTTGAAGGCAACGGCCTTGGCAGCGATGACGTGCATCAGCGGGCCGCCCTGACCGCCCGGGAACACGGCGGAGTTCAGTTTCTTTTCCAGATCCGGGTTGGAGCGCGCCAGGATCAGGCCACCGCGCGGACCGCGCAGGGTCTTGTGGGTGGTGGTGGTAACGACGTCGGCGTAAGGCATCGGGTTCGGGTACAGGCCAGCGGCGATAAGACCGGCAACGTGCGCCATGTCGACGAACAGGTAGGCACCCACTTCATCGGCGATCTCACGGAAACGGGCCCAGTCGACGATCTGGGAGTAGGCGGAGAAGCCGGCAACGATCATCTTCGGCTTGTGCTCGCGGGCCAGCGCTTCGACCTGGTCGTAGTCGATCTCGCCCTTGTCGTTCAGGCCGTACTGAACGGCGTTGTAGATCTTGCCGGAGAAGTTGACGTGCGCACCGTGGGTCAGGTGACCGCCGTGCGCCAGGCTCATGCCCAGTACGGTGTCACCCGGCTGGCACAGCGCCATGTAAACGGCAGCGCTGGCCTGGGAACCGGAGTGCGGCTGGACGTTGGCGCAATCGGCGCCGAATAGTTCCTTGGCGCGATCGATGGCCAGCTGCTCGACAACGTCGACGTGCTCGCAACCACCGTAGTAACGCTTCTCGGGATAGCCCTCGGCGTATTTGTTGGTCAGCACCGACCCCTGAGCTTCCATCACGCGCGGGCTGGTGTAGTTCTCGGACGCAATCAGCTCGATATGCTCTTCCTGACGCTGCGCCTCAGCCTGCATCGCCGCCCACAGGGCCTCGTCGAAACTCTGAATGTTGTCGTTCTTGCTAAACATCTATGATCTCCTCGCCAAGACTTTCAGCCGGAAAGTTTTTGTTGGGTTTCGCTTTGATTTTCTGGGGGGATGCGCAGGCGCACCCCGGCATCGGCCCGAAATAAGGCCGCTGACAACCGGACGGTCATCTTCAGGACAGGCGGCTCCCCCACAGAACGGCTCTGATTCCCATGGAGCCGATAGTAGCCCCCTACCCCGGTCACGAAATGTTCGCTGGCGTCCTGATGATATTCATTTACGACACGCGTCGGCGTCGCTGTCGCTCAGACGCATGTTCGCGTCCCCTGCGGGCAGCAGCGGGCGCCAGAGACAGCGCAATGGCGGGCGCCCCCGCCGGCAGGAACTGTCGCAAACCGACAGCGGGTGTCGTATCGGCCCGAAAGAGACCGCAGCGCAAAGCGCCCTGGCCCCAACGACCGCGAAGGATGACAGGAAGATCGGTATGACAGGAGCCAATACGGACCACCGGCGCCGACGGAGACTATCAGCGGGAAATTCGTAGGAGCGGCGCCTCGCCGCGAACCTCTCGACCAGCTCATCCCTGCGGCTGCGGGGAATGCCCGTCCTTTCAAGTCGCTTTGGCGATGCCTTACCCCTACCCGAAAAGGAGAGCCCTGCGTTTAGCGTTCTGTTTTCGGACCGGCGGCTTCCGCCCCATCTAATGGGCCCTCAAGCCCGGTGAGAAACCTGACCATCCACCGCGCGACAAGCGCCGAGTCCAGGCTTGCATCCGGTGCCAGGGTGGCCAGTGCGCCTTCTGCCACCGCTTGCGGTATCACGGCCCCGCTGCGCAGCTTCAGCAGCGCGGCCTCGAACTCGAGGCTGAACTCCGGGTGGGCCTGGAGCGTGAAGATGCGGTCGTCGTATACGAGACCGGCAAAGCGACAGAAGTCGGAGGTGGCAAAAATCTTTGCCCCGGCGGGCTGCTCCAGCACCTGATCCTGGTGCATGGCGTTTATCGTGAAGCCCCGGGTATCGGGCTCGACGAAGGCATGCCTGCCCTCGATACGGTAGTACTGACGCCCAACGCCCCAGCCGCCGTCGAACTTTTCGACGCGGGCGCCAAACGCCGACGCGACGATCTGATGACCGAAGCAGATTCCGACCAGCGGACGGCCGCTTTGGTAAATGGCGAGCACCAGCTGCTTGAGGCGTACCATCCAGGGCAGGTTGTCGTAAACGCCACAGGCGGATCCGGTGATGATCCAGCCGTCGCAGTCGGTCGCGGCATCCGGGAAGTCGTCGTTGCGCACTTCGTAAGTACGAAAGCCGAAGGACGGCTCGGACGCACCCAGCAGCGCGATGAACATCTCGGCGTAGGAACCGTGCCGGGACCGCAGTTCTTCGGGACTGATCCCGGCGGCGAGTATTCCGATCTTCATGCCTTGTCCTCGATAAGCTAAAGGGCCGCGACTGCTCAGGCATCCCCCGGCAGCTGATGCCCGGCACCGGCCATCCAGGGTATCTCTGCGTCAGGACAGGGTTGCGGCGAGGTAGACGATATAGAAACAGCAGAGCGTGGCGACGCCGAATATCAGCGACCGCAGCATGGCGAGGTCGGCGATATAGAAAATGGCGTGCAGGATTCGACACAGCAGGAACACCAGGGCCACCAGGCTCAAGGACTCAAGAGGAACGCCGCTGGCGTAAGCAATGAAACAGCTGCTGCCGAACACCATCAACGCTTCCCAGGCATTGGCCTGGGCTGCCTGCACGCGGGCACCGGTACCCTCGAGCTGGGCCTGCTGCAAACGGGGATGATGGTTGTCGAAGGCGCCGAACTGCCGGGCACGGAAGAAATTGCCGACACCGGCCAGCAGCACCGGAAGAATGGAGACGAAAAAGAGCACATACAGAACGACGGGCATGGCGGATCCTCAGCAGGCTCGGAACGGTTTCTGTTGGTACAACGGGGGCGCAGGAAGAGGCTGCGTTTCGAGTCTCGCAACTCCGGGCTGTAGGTACCCTGGCGGGGTGATGGATAGCACTGGCACCTCCTTGGCCTGCGGTATGAACGAAACGAATGTGCAGTCTAGCACCGAAAGCCCGGCCGCCTCCCTGTCGCACGGTCGTATTCTAAGATAACGGCAGATCTATCCAATGTCCTATTGCGCAACGAAATCCATTTTTGTTATAAGCTTATCTAATTTAGAAATATCTAAATAAATACAAACCACAATCCACCGGGGTCCAATGATGAATGCAAAGCTCGGTTGCTTACTGGCCGGCGCGCTCGTTTTCTGCGGCATGGCGCACGCTGCTGGCGACGCACAGCGTGGCCAGACCATCGTAATGCAGGGCGATGGCAGCGGCGCCCCCTGCCTGGCCTGCCACGGTCTGGACGGCGCCGGCAACGATGCCGCCGGCTTCCCGCGCCTGGCCGGGCTCGATGCCGGATACCTTGAAAAGCAGATGCAGGACTACCGCACCGGCACGCGCCAGAGCGCCATCATGGCGCCGAATGTCGATAACCTCGATGACCAGCAGATCGCGGATGTGGCGGCCTGGTATGCCAGCCAGACAGCCGCCGTTCCCCCGCTGCCGGATGCCGACTCGGAGCTGATGGCCCACGGAGAGAGACTGGCGACTCGCGGCGACTGGGACAGCTACGTCGTGCCCTGCGAAACCTGCCACGGGCCCGGCAGCGAAGGTGTCGGCTCGGCCTTTCCGCGCCTTGCCGGCCAGCACGCCGGCTATATCAAACAGCAACTCCAGGCCTGGAAGAGCGGCGCGCGAAGCAATGACCCGGACCAGTTGATGCTGGCCATCGCCGCCCGCCTTTCGGACGAACAGATCGAAGCCGTAGCCACCTACCTCGCCCGCCAACCGATGCAGGGAGATCTCTGACATGCCTCGCCGACTGACTCCCGTCCTGGTGACAACTCTGCTTGGGTCCGGTATTGCTCAGGCACAAACGGACGTCCCTGTGCAGCTGCCTGCGTTCAAGGAAGGCCAGTATGTGCACGAGGCGCCGACCGTCGACGACCTGATGCAGGATGAAAGTATCAACCCGGAGCTTCGCAAGGTTATTCTGCGCGGCCGCGATATGTTCATTAACACCCAGCAGTTCCGCGACGAGTATGTGTTCAACGACCTGAACT
The DNA here is from genome assembly GCF_014645375.1 of Marinobacterium nitratireducens. Lineage (GTDB taxonomy): Bacteria > Pseudomonadota > Gammaproteobacteria > Pseudomonadales > Balneatricaceae > Marinobacterium_A > Marinobacterium_A nitratireducens. Next base: position 17,833 of record NZ_BMLT01000008.1, on the reverse strand, counting down.
GCAAAAACTGCCATATGGGCGAAGGCCGCCTGAACTGGTCCGGACCTGTGTGGCCTGCGGCAACGACCCTGCCGGACTTTCGCGGCAAGAATCAGCACGTCAACTCGCTGGAAGAGCGCATAGCCGGTTGCTTCTCGTTCTCGATGAACGGCAAGCCGCCGGAATACGGCAGCGACGACATGCTCGCGCTGGCGGCTTATCACCAGTGGCTTGCGAAAAAGGCGCCGGTCTACGAGACCAACATCGGTGGTCGCGGCTTCAGCCACCTCGGCCGCGAAATGCCCGCCGAGACCAGCTATGAAGGCGGCGAGCAGGTCTACCGGGAGCATTGCGCCCGTTGCCACGGCACGGATGGCCAGGGCGTTCGACTGAGCGAGCAGACCGTCTTTCCGCCGCTATGGGGGGACGGCTCCTACAACTGGGGCGCCGGCATGACCCGCGTCTTCACGGCCGCATCCTTCATCAAGAACAACATGCCGCTCGGCAAGCCCGGCTCTCTGAGCGACCAGCAGGCCTGGGATGTCGCGCTCTTTATCAACAGCCACGAGCGGCCGCAGGACCCGCGCTACACCGGTGATGCGAGGGAAACACGCGAGAAGTTCAACAACTTCCACAAGTTCACGATGTACGGCACCGAGTTCAACGGTCAGGTACTGGGGCAGCATGACAATACCGGCACCAAGCCGTTCCTGAAACCCGATGCACTACGTCCGCGCAGCTTCGAATAAGATGATGGCTAGACAAACGAAAGCCCCGTAACACGGGGCTTTCAAGGGGCCAGAGCCCCTTTGGAGGGAAGGGTAAAAAGAAAGCATTAAGCGTTCAGTTTCAAGCGGCAAGCCAGAGCAACCTCCCGCTTGCGACCTGAGGGATCAGCTGTGGTTTAGAACTGCAGCTCTTCGTTCTCGCTGCTGGCCTTGTCCTCGGCGGCAGCCTTGGGAGCGGGTTTCTGCAGCAGCTTGTCGCGAATCGCGTTTTCTATCTCGCTGGCGATCTCCGGGTGCTCTTCCAGATAGCGGGCGGCGTTGGCCTTGCCCTGGCCGATCTTGTCGCCGTTGTAGGCATACCAGGCACCGGCCTTGTCCACCAGCCCCTGCTGCACGCCGAGGTCGATGACCTCGCCCATGCGGTAGATGCCCTGACCGTAGAGGATCTGGAACTCCGCCTGCCGGAACGGCGGCGATACCTTGTTCTTGACGACCTTGACGCGGGTTTCGTTGCCGATGACCTCGTCGCCCTGCTTCACCGCACCGATGCGGCGAATGTCCAGGCGAACCTCAGGCAGTTGGTCTGCTTGACGTTACCGGTCAGCTTGCGCAGCGCCTGCGACATCAGGCGCGCCTGCAGGCCCACGTGGGAGTCGCCCATTTCGCCTTCGATCTCGGCCTTCGGCGTCAGCGCCGCGACGGAGTCGACCACGATGACGTCGACGGCGCCGGAACGCACCAGCATGTCGGCGATTTCCAGCGCCTGCTCACCGGTATCCGGCTGCGACACCAGCAGGGCGTCGACGTCGACACCGAGCTTCTCGGCGTAGATAGGATCCAGCGCATGCTCGGCGTCGACGAAGGCGCAGGTCTTGCCCTGACGCTGGGCTTGTACGGCAGACCGCCGATGCCAAGCGCGATGTCCAGACCCAGGGAACCGGTGGAAACGGAGGGAATCGCCTCGCGCGGCTGATCGCCCATGCGCATCACGGCGCCTTTGCCGAACTGGCGTTCAATCTGACCGAGCGCTGCGTCCAGCGCCTTTTTTCTGTTAGCGTCCATTTTCAACCCTTCCGCCGGATCAAATACTGTATGTTTGGACAGTATTATTCCAGATCGCTTCCGGAATGCAACCTCTTTGAATGATTTTTATACGGCCTCATCGAGACAGGCGAGCACGCCGCGCAGTGCAACCTCCACCGCCTGGCGTCTGACCGCTTCCCGATCCCCGTCCAGCAGATGGCGCTCGGCCCGGGTCGCCATACCCTCGCAGGCCCAGCCGAACCAGACCGTGCCGACCGGCTTGTCCGCGCTGCCGCCGCCCGGGCCCGCCACACCGCTGATCGACACCGCTACCCGGGCATCGCTGTTGCGCACCGCGCCCTCGGCCATCGCGATGACCACCGCTTCGCTGACCGCGCCCTCGCACTCGATCAGCGCTGCCGGCACGCCCAACATGCGTGTCTTGGCGGCATTGGAATAGGTCACGAAGCCGCAGTCGAACCAGTTGGAACTGCCCGCCAGCGCGGTAAGCTCCCGCGCCACCCAACCACCGGTACAGGACTCCGCCGTCGCCAGCATCCAGCCCCGCGCCTGCATTGTCTCCGCTATCTGTTCTACCAGCTGCTGCATCGTTACCTCCAGCGATTGTTGAACCTTGGAATGCCGCCTCACGACAGGCTTTCGTCGAGGCCCTCGAGCAGCTTGCCGAGCAGCGCGCTCAGGTTTTCCTGCTCCTTCCTGCTCAGCGGCGACAGTACCCGCGCCTCGTTCTCGACATGCAAGGGTACCACCCGGTCGGTCAGCGCCCGCCCCTCGTCGGTCAGACTTACCAGAGTGCCGCGTCTGTCCTCGGGATTCGGTGCACGCGAGATCAGACCCGCCTTCTCCAACCGGTCCAGACGATTGGTCATGCCTCCAGAGGAAATCAGCAAGGCCTCGAACAGCTGAGTCGGTGCCAGCGCGTAGGGCGCACCGGCCCGGCGCAGCGTCGCCAGTACGTCGAACTCCCCCTGATGCAGTCCCTGCTGCTGAAAGAACGGATCCAGGTGGCCGCGGGAAATCAGGCGCGTGGCCTTGCCCAGGCGACCGATCACCTCCATCGGCAGCAAATCCAGATCCGGCATCTCTCGACGCCACTGGTCGATAGCCAGTTCTACTTTAGTCATTGTCACCAAACTGTCTTGATAGTAAGATAATTTTATCTCGACACTAAGATACTTTAGACCGAGACACCAATACCGGAGCAGGAGAACGATAATGGCCAACGCCTCAGCCCCGCGCAAGCGGCAGCAGTCAATCTCGCCAGACCGGACCGCACTGCAGGCCTTCGTCTGCCTGCTGATCGTCGGCAGCCTGCTGGCCCTTTCGCTGATCATTGCAAAATTCGCCGACGAGGCCGGAGCCCCCCGGCTCGGCTTTCTGACGCTCTCGATCGCCGGTGCCGGGTTTCTGTTACTGATCCTCAACCGGCTCCAGGGTCACGACGTCAGGTTGACCCGTCGCCGTCTCGAGTATGCCCTGCTGTCGGGAGTGCTCTTCGCTCTCCCGAATGCCCTCGGCTTCCTGGCCATCCGTCATGTCGGCACGGGCTTCGTCGCCATCGCCTTCGCCTTTCCGGTGCTCGTCACCTGGGTGCTGGCGTTGCTGCTGAGGATGGAAACACTGAGGCTGTCGCGACTTACCGGCGTCCTGCTGGGCCTGTCGGGCGGTCTGGTGCTGGCCGTCGCCAAGGCCGCCGGCATGAGTGAAGACGGCTACTGGGTCGCCCTGATTGCGCTTATTCCGCTGGTCGTCGCGGCCGGGAACATCTACCGCACCCTGCGCTGGCCCGCAGGGACCTCAGCGGTGCTGCTGGCCGCACTGATGATGCTCGGCGGGGCCCTTGCCCTTTCCCCGTTCGCGCTGACCCTCGAGGCTATGCCTGATACCGCCGACGGCCGGATGCTCGGGTGGCTGCTGGCCGAAACCGCCGTCTTTGCGGTGCTGTACATCTTTTACTTCGTGCTGCAGAAGCTCGCGGGACCGGTCTACCTGAGTCAGATCGGTACCGTCGCGGCGGTGGTCGGCACCCTCGTTGCCGTACTGCTGCTGGGTGAAGCGCCTCCTCCCCACCTCGGGCTGGTCGTCACCCTGGTCGCTCTGGGCACTTTTTTCTTCCAACGCGGTGCCGCCACCGCCCACGGCGACAGCAGAACAGCCTCCGACTGAGGCCGGACTGCCGCCACTTCAATAAAGGAGACATCAGTCATGAACATCGTCGAAGCACTCAACTGGCGTTACGCCGCCAAGCGCATGAACGGACGCAAGGTACCGCACGAGAAGGTCGAGCGTATTCTCGAAGCCGCACGCCTGGCGCCATCCTCCTACGGTCTGCAGACCTATTCGATCCTGGTGATAGAGGATCCCGCGCTGCGCGAAAAGATACGTGTGCTGGCCTATGACCAGCCCCAGATCACCGAATCCTCGCATCTGCTGGTCTTCGCCGCCTGGGAAAACATCAACGAAACCCATGTCGACGACTTTATCAGGATGACCGCCGCTGCACGCGGGCTGAAGCTGACCGAGCTGGAAGGCTACCGGCAGGCGATCAACGGCACCGTGAACGGCTTTGCCAGCAGCGACGAGCAACTCCACTGGGCCGCCAGGCAGGCCTACATTTCACTGGGAACGGCCCTCACCGCCGCCGCAACCGAACAGGTCGACGCCTCGCCGATGGAGGGCTTCGACGCCGCAGGCCTCGACGACCTGCTGAGCCTTCGCGAACAGGGGCTGCGCTCGGTGGTCCTGCTCGCGCTGGGATACCGCGACACCGGATCCGACCGCCAGGCCGGCATGACAAAGGTGCGCTGGCCAAGGGAAAGGATGTTCATACATCTCTGAACCCGGGCGGCTCCGGCTGCCATGCTGCCCGACGGCTTTCTCGCCGCTATCCGCGAGGCGCTGGAAGCCCGTCTGTTCCGGGTAGCCGGGAAAGCGGACGCGTGGCGTGGCATCGCATCGGCATCGGCATCGGCCGAACCACCACTCTTCGATTCGAATCCCGAATCACGTAAAATGCCGACCTCGTTTCATTTCCCAAACCCGGTCGCCGCGTCGCGGCGTCCGTCCAAGACCTAAAGATCCCGATGAGCAGCCTGCCCAGCAATTTCGAGCAACACACCCCCATGATGCAGCAGTACCTGCGTCTCAAATCGCAGCATCCGGATCAGTTGCTGTTCTATCGCATGGGCGATTTCTACGAGCTGTTCTACGATGACGCCAAAAAGGCCGCGGAGCTGCTCGATATCTCGCTGACAGCCCGCGGCAAGTCCGGTGGCAACCCGATTCCGATGGCGGGGATCCCTTACCATTCCGCCGACGGCTATATCGCCAAGATCGTGCGCGCCGGTGAGTCGGTGGCGATCTGCGAGCAGATCGGCGATCCGGCGACCAGCAAGGGCCCGGTGGAGCGCAAGGTGATGCGGATCGTCACGCCGGGCACCCTGACCGACGAATCCCTGCTCGACGAGCATCGCGACAACCTTCTGGTGGCGCTGGATCAGCACGGAGACGCCATCGGCATCGCGATTCTCGACCTCAGCGCCGGCCGCTTCAGCCTGATGCAGGTCGAAGGCGGCGAAGGCTTGCGGGCCGAACTCGAGCGCCTGAAGCCCGCCGAGATTCTGTACAACGAGGACAGCCCGATGGCGCCTCTGCTCGACGGTCGCAAGGGCCAGCGCCCGCAGGCGCCCTGGCATTTCGAGTTCGATACCGCCGAGCGGCTGCTGTGTCAGCAGTTCAACACCCACGATCTGTCCGGTTTCGGCTGCGACCACCTGCCGGTGGCGCTGGCGGCGGCCGGCTGCCTGTTGCAGTACGCCCGCGACACCCAGCGCAGCGCGCTGCCGCATATCCGCCGCATCCAGGTCGAGCAGCAGAACGACAGCGTGTTGCTCGACGCCTCAACCCGGCGCAATCTGGAAATCGATCTGAACCTGGCGGGCGGTCGGGAGAATACCCTGGCCGCGGTCCTCGACAGGGCCCGCACCGCGATGGGCAGTCGGCTGCTGCGGCGCTGGCTCAACCGCCCGCTGCGTTGCCGCAATACGCTGCTGGCGCGACAGCAGTCGATTCACTGGTTGCAGCTGGACTACCGCTTCGAGGATATCGCGCCCCTGCTCAAGCAGATCGGCGATGTCGAGCGCATCCTCTCACGCGTGGCGCTGCGCTCGGCGCGGCCCCGGGATCTGGAGCGGCTGAAAAACGCCCTCAGGGTGCTGCCGGAGTTGCAGCGACTGACCGCCGAAAGCGACTGCCCCCATGTCGCGGAACTCGCGACCCAGATCGCCGAATTCCCGCAACTGGCCGACCTGCTCGCCCGCGCGGTGATCGACAACCCGCCGGTGGTGATCCGTGACGGCGGCGTTATCGCCGAGGGCTTCGACGGAGAGCTCGACGAGCTGCGCTCGATCAGCGAGAACGCCGGTGACTACCTGGTGCAGATCGAGACCCGCGAGCGTGAGGAAACCGGCATGAGCACGCTCAAGGTCGGCTACAACCGGGTACACGGATACTACATCGAGGTTTCCAAGGCCCAGGCCAAGGACGTGCCCGCGGACTATATCCGCCGCCAGACACTGAAAAACGCCGAACGCTTCATCACGCCGGAGCTGAAGGAGTTCGAAGACAAGGCCCTGAGCGCCAAAAGCCGCGCGCTGGCAAGGGAAAAGGCGCTGTACGAGGAGCTGGTCGAGACAGTGGCCGCGCAACTGGCGCCACTGCAGGACAGCGCCGCCGCCATCGCCGAGCTCGATGTGCTGAACAACCTCGCCGAACGCGCGCTGAGTCTCAACTTCACCGCACCGGCGCTGACCGAGGAGCCGGGCCTGCAGATCAGCGGTGGCCGCCACCCGGTGGTCGAGGCGGTGATGGAGGAGCCTTTCGTCGCCAATGACCTGCAGCTCGATCCCGAGCGCCGCATGCTGATCATCACCGGCCCGAACATGGGCGGTAAGTCCACCTATATGCGCCAGGCCGCGCTGATCACGCTATTGGCCCATATCGGCAGCTTCGTGCCCGCCAGCGAGGCGACCATCGGCATCGTCGACCGCATCTTCACCCGCATGGGTTCCTCCGACGACCTGGCGGGCGGCCGCTCGACCTTCATGGTCGAGATGACCGAAACGGCCAACATCCTGCACAACGCCAGCCACCGGAGTCTGGTGCTGATGGACGAGGTCGGACGCGGCACCAGCACCTTCGACGGTCTCTCGCTGGCGTGGTCCTGCGCCCGCCACCTGGCCGACGAAGTCGGTGCCCTGACACTGTTCGCGACGCACTACTTCGAGCTTACCAGCCTGCCGGAGCAGTCGCCGGGCGTGTTCAACGTGCACCTGACCGCAGTCGAGCACAACGACCATATCGTCTTCATGCACGAAGTGCGCGAAGGCCCGGCGAGTCAGAGTTACGGCCTGCAGGTCGCGCAGCTGGCCGGCATTCCCAAACCCGTGATCCAGCAGGCGCGGACCAAGCTGATCGGTCTCGAGCAGGAATCGAGCCAGATGCTCAAGGGTCAGTCGGCACCGGTGCAAAGCGACCTGTTCGCCCAGCCGGCGGAACCGGACCCGGCACTGGTCCGTCTCGGCGACGTTGACCCCGACGACCTGACGCCGCGCCAGGCGCTGGAACTGCTGTACGAGCTGAAACAGCTCAGCAAGGTGTAGGGCGCCTTGAGCGATAGCGAAACGTGCCGCTTCAAGGCGCAGTTCGACGGCATTCGCTCCTACATCCACCGTCCATGGCGGTCGCTTCGCTCGGTACGCCCCAGGCAACTCAGCAAAGGCTCGTGCACAGGCAGGAACGGCGCTCCGCCGCGAACAGCCGGAGCAACATCAAAAGCTTCGCCGCGAGGGCGCGCCTCCTACGGATGGTGCCTAATAACCGGTTCCCGTGGGAACGGCGCCCCGCCGCGAATCAATCCAACAGGATGCCAGTCCGATTCCTCGCGTGGAAATGCCTGCAAGTTTGGCTACCCGGCGCCTGCGTCTATACTGCAGCCAAAGTCCGCCAGCCACGGGAGCCGCGCGCCATGACATATGTCGTTACAGAGAACTGCATTCGTTGCAAATACACGGATTGTGTCGAGGTCTGCCCGGTCGACTGCTTCTACGAGGGACCGAACTTTCTGGTGATACACCCGGACGAGTGCATCGACTGCGGACTCTGCGAGCCTGAATGCCCGGCGGATGCGATCCTGCACGAGGACGACCTCAGCGATGCCCAGCAGCCCTATGTAGAGCTCAATGCGGAGCTGGCCGAGGTCTGGCCCAACATCACCGAGCGCAAAGCACCGCTGGACGATGCCGAGGACTGGAACGGCAAGGAGGATAAGCTGAAGTATCTGGAGCGATGACGGTCAAACGTAGCTACGGGGAATATCGAAGGCACGAACCGGAGGGTGGGTGAAGGCGCGAACCCGCCGGCTTTCCGCTTCGAGCCGATGTCGACCGCGCCGTGACCCGCCATATCGATCGCAGGTAGGATGGGACAAGCGATGCATCGGTACAGGCGCACCGCTGCTTCGTCGTTCGGGCATCGCGGCCCCATCATATCGATCGCGTTTCAGGTCGATTGATATCGGCCGGCATTGTGCCGCCCCGAAACCTACACTGTTGGGTTACGCGGCTTCGCCGCTAGACCCAACCTACACCTAACCCGCCATATCGATCGCAGTGCAGATCGATTGGCTTCGGGTGGCAAGGCACCCTCCCGAAACATCCTTTGTTGGGTTTCGTTCCTCCGTCACTCCACCCAACCTACGAAAAGCTATTTAAGCAGATCCTCGCCGGTCAGACCGTTCTTCTCGACGATCTCGCGCAGCTTGCGCAGCGCCTCGACCTGAATCTGACGCACCCGCTCACGGGTCAGGCCGATTTCGCTGCCGACCTCCTCCAGGGTGCTCATTTCGTAACCGCGCAGTCCGAAACGGCGCGACAGCACCTCGGCATGCTTGTCCGGCAGCGCATTCAGCCATTTCTCGAGGTTGCCGCTGATGTTGGTGCTTTGCAGCAGGCTGGCCGGATCCGAGGTTTCCTGGTCGGGAATCGTATCGAGCAGAGATTTGTCGTAGTCCTTGCCGACCGGGATGTCGACCGAGCTGATGCGCTCGTTCAGACCCAGCATCCGCTCCACGGTCTCGACCGGTTTGTCGACCTTGGCGGCGATTTCCTCGGCCGAGGGTTCGTGATCCAGTTTCTGCGCCAGCTCCCGCGCCACGCGCAGGTAGACGTTGAGTTCCTTGACCACGTGAATCGGCAGGCGAATGGTGCGCGTCTGGTTCATGATGGCGCGCTCGATGGTCTGACGGATCCACCAGGTCGCGTAGGTAGAAAAGCGGAATCCACGCTCGGGATCGAACTTTTCGACCGCACGAATCAGACCGAGATTGCCCTCTTCGATCAGGTCGAGCAGCGACAGACCGCGATTGAGATAACGGCGAGCAATCTTGACCACCAGCCGCAGGTTGCTTTCGATCATGCGCTTGCGCGACGCTTCACAACCCTTGAGTGCCAGGCGGGAATAGTAGACCTCTTCTTCGGCCGTCAGCAACGGCGAAAAACCGATCTCGTTCAGATACAGTTGCGTCGCATCCAGCGACTTGGCATTCATCAGATCCTTGTGGGCCAGGCTGCCACGCCCCCGCCCGCTGTTCAGGAACTCCGGTTCCTCGTCATCGTCGTCACTGTCATTGTCGGACGCGCTCCGGGTTTCGGTGCTTTCATCGGCATCGTCTGCGGAGTCATCGTCGTCGAAATCGCGCTCGAAGACGTCTTCTGATACCTCATAATCCTTATTATCAACGTTTTCCATACTCCCAACCCCACTGCCATTCTGGCACTTTCGTTATTTTTGTTGTTAGCGCTTTGGTAAGTATTGCAACGGATCTACCGGCTGCCCGTCTCGCCTGATCTCGAAATGGAGCATCTCCCTGGCTGCACCGCTGCTTCCAATTTCGGCGATTTTTTCGCCGCTTTTAACCATATCATTTTCTTTTACGAATACGCGACTGTTATGCGCGTATGCGCTGAGGAACTCTTGATTATGGTTGATGATCACCAAATTTCCATAACCACGCAAGCCGTCACCGGCGTACACCACCCGCCCGGGCCCTGCCGCCAGCACCGGATCGCCTGCCTTGCCCGCGATATCGATGCCCTTACCCGAAAAACGGGTCAGTACCGTGCCACTGGACGGCCAGCGCCACTCCAGTGCAACGGGCTTCGTTACTGTCTTTGAGGACGTATCCCCGCCTCGGGTTCCGGCGCTGTCGGCAAGCCTGGGCCTGGGCGGCTCCGGTTTGGTGACTTTGACGGGCTGCGCTGCCGGGGCTTTTTTCGCGACAGTAGCCGATGTCGATGATGGTTTGGTGACAGCGGCCGATGCGCTTTGCAGCCGCAAACGCTGCCCGGGATAGATGAGGTAGCGGGAATCGATGCCGTTAAGACGGGCCAGCTCCCGGTAATCGAGATTGTAACGCCAGGCGATCGAGTAGAGGGTGTCGCCGGAGCGCACGCTGTAGTAACCGGAGGCCGGTAACGGCTGGCTGTTGATGGAACGTTCGGACACGGGCGCATAGCCGCCGCTGCAGGCTACCAGCCCTGACAGCGCGACCAGCAACAGCAATCCCCTGATGCTACGCATCAACCGCTCCCGTTCATGCCCGTCCCGTGCGACCGAAATGGTCCAGCGCCAGCACCAGGAATGCCCCCAGCAGCATCAGGCCAAACGCCGCCAGCACATAGGGCTCCTGTCCCGTCAGCCCCTGATAGCTGCCGGGCAGCACATTTTCCTGCGCCAGAGGAATCTCGCCGCCATGCTTGCCGATGGTGTAGGCGGTGGTGTATTTCCACGGCCAGACCTTGTTCAGCGAACCGAGCAGCACGCCGCCCAGCAGCGCCAGGGTGGTGGTGCGATGATGGCTGAAAGCCCAGTCCAGCACCCGGGCGAACCCCAGCAGACCGATGACCGCCCCGGCGGCGAACAGCCCCAGCACACCCAGTTCCAGGTGCTGAATGGCCAGCATCACCGGGGCATACATACCCAGCAGCAGGAGAATGAAACTGCCGGAAATCCCGGGCAGGATCATGGCGCAGATGGCAATCATGCCGGAAAAGAAAAATGCCGGCGGCGAGGCCTCCAGCGGGGACGGCGCCAGTCGGGTGACCGCGAAGGCAAGCACCGCGCCGGTCGCGAATGAAACCAGCACGTGGCTGCGCCAGGTAGGGATCGAACGGCACAGGCTCCAGGTTGAGGCGACGATCAGGCCGAAGAAGAACGCCCACAGCAGCTCGGGGTAGGCGTCGAGCAGAAACAGCACCAGGCGCGAGAGGCTCAAAAGGCTCAGCAGAATGCCGCTCAGCAGCACCAGCAGGAAGGTCCCGTTGACGTGGCGCCAGGCGGCGACCGGCCCCCTGCGCAACAGCAGCCTGAGCGCGTCGAGATCGAACTGGCGCAGCGAATGGATCAGCTCTTCGTAAATGCCGGTGATAAAGGCGATAGTACCGCCGGACACGCCAGGGACCGCGTCGGCGGCCCCCATGAGCATGCCACGGGCGGCCAGCAACAGGTATTGCAACCCATTACGCGACTGCTTCATGGAACTCCCTTGATCATCGCCACCCCATCCCGGAGCGGCGGCACTGTTGAGATCAGAAAAACGGCTTCCGGTTCCCGGCACGCTCAGCGGACGACGCCCCCGACCAGCGGCACGAATTTGACGGTTTGAAGCACCTCGGTTTCGAACTCATCGTCTCCCAGGCGGCGGATACGCTTGAGCTCCTGACCATGGCTGCCGCCAACGGGAATCACCAGCCGTCCACCGATAGCCAGCTGCTGCAGCAGATCGTCCGGCACCGACTCCGGTGCCGCAGCCACCAGGATACCGTCGAACGGCGCCTGCGCCGGCCAGCCCAGGAAACCATCGCTGTGACGCATCTGCACATTGTGAAACTTCAGCAGGCTCATGCGCTTGCGCGCCTTTTCCTGCAGCGGCCGGATACGCTCGAGGCTGTACACATGCCCCGTCAGCGCCGCCAGAATGGCAGTCTGGTATCCTGACCCGGTGCCCACTTCCAGCACCCGCTCGCAGGGCCCGTCCTCGAGCAGCAGCTCGGTCATGCGTGCAACGATAAAGGGCTGGGAAATGGTCTGATTGAAACCGATCGGCAGGGAGGTGTCTTCATACGCCCGGTGTGACAGCGCCTCGTCGATAAAAATGTGCCGCGGCGTGTCGCGAATGGCCTCGAGGACCGCCTCGTTGCCGATGCCCTGCTCCCGCAACCGGGCTGTCAGGCGCTCGCGTGTGCGCCTGGAGGTCATGCCGATACCCTGCAGATTGACGTCGCTCACTGCAGCTCCTCAAGCCAGCCTGCCAGATTGTCCATGCCGGAATACTGGGTCATGTCGATCTGGATCGGGGTGATCGAAACGTACTTCTGCTCGATGGCATGGAAATCGGTACCCGGATCGCGATCCGCCACCTTGCCGGCACCGGCCACCCAGTAACGTGTGCAGCCACGCGGATCGACCGCCGCGACCGGGCCGCTTGCCATCTCGCGATGGCCGAGCCGGGTCACATGAATGCCCTGAATATCGTCCATCGGCACATCCGGCACGTTGACATTGAGCACGGTACGCGGCGCCATGTTGATGCGCTGGATATCGCGCACCAGCATCGCCGCGACCTGCGCCGCAGTGCGATAGTGTTCCGGATGGTAACTGGCCAGCGATACCGCGATCGGCGGCAACGACATCGAGCGCCCCTCCATCGCCGCGGCCACGGTGCCGGAGTAGATGACGTCGTCGCCGAGGTTGGCGCCGGCATTGATACCCGAAACCACCAGATCCGGCACCATGCCGAAAATACCCGAAACCCCCATGTGCACGCAGTCGGTGGGCGTGCCGTTAAGGCTGATAAAGCCGTTGTGGTGGGTATGGGCTTCGAGCGGGCGATCCAGCGTCAGGGAGTTGCTGGCGCCGCTGCGGTTGCGGTCCGGTGCTATGACCTGGATTTCGGCGACCTTCGAGATGGCCTCGGCCAGTGCGGCGAGACCCGGTGCGTAGACGCCGTCGTCGTTGGATATCAGTACTTTAATCATCAGTGCTCAGGCCCCCTGCGGAGCGGGATAAAGATAGATGACACAACTCCCGAAGCACGCTGGTGGCAAAAGCACCGGCTGGAAGCTCGAACTCAATCCAGCATTGTCGATCAGATTCGCGCTCCATCGCAAGTCCCCGAGGCCGCAACCGCAACGCACGCCGTTCGGAGCGCAGTCCCAGCTTCTCGAGGTCGTCCGATACCGACTGCCAGGGCGCCAGTGTGCGGCTCTCCCACTCCAGGGCCTCGCCCGCAAGCAGCCGCCCCGGAGTTCCCGGCAGCGGCCCGGTCAAATCAAGGTCACCGCCGGCCAGACGCGCCTGCAAGGCGTGCAGGTCGTCGTCCGCCGTGAAGCAGCTGTTGCTGCCATCCAGCATCAGCACGTCGCCGGGCAGTATGCGTTCCCACAGCCCCTGATCGATGCGCTCCGATAGCAGACGGTTGAACAGCCAGGAGCGCACCGCAGAGATGTAAAGCCCCTTCTTGTGGCGCTGACGCTCCTTCAGCTCGCCGCGAATCAAGGCAAGCCCCTTGTCGAGGTTGCCGAAATCGAAGCCGAAACGCTGCTCACCGAAATAGTTCGGCACACCGCTGCCAAGACGCAGGAATCGCGCTTCCAGCGCGTCCATGTCGGTGACGTCGCACAGGCGTAAGCGGAAGCGATTGCCGCGCAGCACGCCAAGACGAAGCTTGCGCGGATGGCGCACGGCCTTCAGCACCTGAATGCTGTCACCGCCGAACAGCTGCCAGTTGAGATTGCGGTGCACGCCAAGACGCACGCTGAACCACTGTTCGGTGATCGCGTGGCGGTCCTTCTTGCCGGCGTAACCCACCTCGCGGGGCGATACCTGGCAGAAGCCCGCCAGCTGCCGCGCCACCCAGTCGGTGTTCTCGCCGTCCTTGCGAATGTAGAGGAAGACATGCTCGCCCTCGCCTTCGGGCTCGAAACCGAGCTGCTCGACAACCTGGAAGTCGGCGTTCTCATTGCGGAAGGTGGCGCTGATCTGGGGTTCGCCGTTGAGCCAGGCGAAGCGGCGGGAAAATTCGGGGGATTGGTCTGTCATTGCCGGGGTTCGATTAGCTGGATGAAGGTTTCGTCCTTGCGGATCATCCCCATCTCGCTGCGGGCACGCTCTTCGAGCGCAGCCAGCCCCTGCTTCAGATCCTGCACCTCGGCTTCGAGCCGGCGGTTGCGTTCCAGCAGTTTCTCGTTGGCTTGCCGCTGCTCACTGATCGACGCTTTCAGCGCGATGATCTCTCGCACGTTGGCTTCACCGAACCAAAGACGGTACTGCAGTCCGATCAATGCCAGCATCAGCAAAACAACAATCCAGCGATACAAGAGGGACTCCAGCCAAGATTGATTCGTCAAACCCGGAGGGCTATCCGAATGCGTAGGATGCCTTGAGCGCAGCAACCGCCATGGATGGCGGGAAGTTTGGTATTGCAGGAGCAAATGCCAACGAAAGGTGCCATCTTCATGGTGCAGTTCGCTGCGCTCTGTGCACCCTACGGAGCTGCCAGCAGCAAAAGCCACGAGCCGCAAGTTCGGCAAGTGCCGCTTGCCGTTGTTGGGTTTCGGTCCTGCGGACCTCCACCCAACCTACGTACAGCCTGCAGCTCAGGACTTTTTACTGGCCCTTGATCTCTTTCAGACCGTTGTAAACGGCCTTGGCGCCCAGCTCCTGCTCGATGCGCAGCAGGCGGTTGTACTTGGCGACACGGTCGGAACGGCACAGGGAACCGGTCTTGATCTGGCCCGCCGCGGTGCCGACGGCCAGGTCCGCGATGGTGGTGTCTTCGGTCTCGCCGGAGCGGTGCGAGATCACCGCGGTGTAGCCGGCATCCTTGGCCATCTTGATCGCATCCAGGGTCTCGGACAGCGAGCCGATCTGGTTGAACTTGATCAGGATGGAGTTGCCGATGCCCTTCTCGATACCTTCGCTCAGGATCTTGGTGTTGGTGACGAAGAGGTCATCGCCGACCAGCTGTACCTTGTTGCCGATCTTGCCGGTCAGGTAGGCCCAGCCAGCCCAGTCGGACTCGTCCAGACCGTCTTCGATGGACACGATCGGGTAGGTTTCGGTGAGCTGTGCCAGGAAGTCGCTGAAGCCTTCGGCGTCGAAGACCTTGCCTTCGCCCGCCAGGTCGTACTTGCCGTCCTTGTAGAACTCGGACGCCGCGCAGTCGAGCGCCAGGGTGACGTCTTTACCGAGGGCGTAACCGGCCTTCTCGACCGCTTCACGGATGACGACCAGGGCTTCTTCATTGGAACCCAGGTTCGGTGCGAAGCCGCCTTCGTCGCCAACCGCGGTGTTCAGACCCTTGGCCTGGAGCACGGCTTTCAGCGCGTGGAAGATCTCGGCGCCGCAGCGCAGGGCTTCGGCGAAGGACGGTGAACCGACCGGCTGCACCATGAATTCCTGGATGTCGACGTTGTTGTCGGCGTGCTCGCCGCCGTTGAGGATGTTCATCATCGGCACCGGCATCGAGTACGCACCCGGGGTGCCGTTCAGCTCGGCGATGTGCGCGTACAGCGGGATACCCTTCTCGGTGGCGGCAGCCTTGGCGGCGGCCAGCGATACCGCCAGAATGGCGTTGGCGCCGAAGCTGGACTTGTTCTCGGTGCCGTCGAGTTCGAGCATCTTGTTGTCGAGTGCGCGCTGGTCGGCGGCGTCCATGCCCACCAGGGCATCGCGGATCGGGCCGTTGACGGCGGCGACCGCCTTCAGCACGCCCTTGCCGAGGTAGCGGGACTTGTCGCCATCACGCAGCTCGAGGGCTTCGCGCGAGCCGGTCGATGCGCCGGACGGGGCGCAGGCGCTGCCAACCACGCCGGAAGCCAGGATGACGTCGGCTTCGACGGTCGGGTTGCCACGCGAATCCAGAACCTCGCGCGCCTTGATATCTGCAATCTGTGCCATGCGGATAAAACTCCAAAATTTTTCAGATCAAAAGGGTTCTATCGCCCGAAGAGAACTCCGAGCGTCCAGCTCTCCTCGGGATCAGCCCTGTTTGTCCAGGGCCGCTTTTATAAATCCGGTAAACAGGCCGTGACCGTCACGCGGGGTCGATGTGAATTCCGGGTGGAACTGGCAGGCCACGAACCAGGGATGGTCCGGCGCTTCCACCACTTCGACCAGCTCGCCGTCGGCGGAGCGCCCGGCGATGCGAAGACCGGCCTCTTCCAGGCGGGCCACGTAGTTGTTGTTGACTTCGTAACGGTGACGGTGGCGCTCGACGATACTGGTGGAACCGTAGCAGGCGGCGACGGTCGAGCCTTCGGCCAGCTGGCACTCCTGGGCGCCAAGGCGCATGGTGCCGCCAAGGTCGGTGCTCTCGTCACGGGTTTCGACCTCGCCTTCGGCGGTGGTCCATTCTGTGATCAGCCCCACCACCGGATGGGCGCTGCGGCTGTCGAACTCGGTGGAGTTGGCGCCTTCGAGGCCGGCCACGTTACGGGCGAACTCGATCACCGCCACCTGCATGCCGAGGCAGATGCCGAGGTAGGGGACCTTGTTCTCGCGGGCGTACTGCACCGCCTTGATCTTGCCTTCGACACCACGCTCGCCGAAGCCGCCAGGCACCAGAATGCCGCTGACACCCTCGAGCACGCCGACGCCCTCGGTCTCGACGGTTTCGGAGTCGATGTAGCGGATCCTGACCTTCTTGCGCAGCTTGATGCCGGCATGGGTGATGGATTCGATCAGCGACTTGTAGGCGTCGAGCAGCTCCATGTACTTGCCGACCATGGCGATGGTGACTTCGCCTTCCGGGTGCTGATGCGCATCGGCCACCTGGTCCCACTCGGTCAGGTCCGCCGGCGGGCAGTCGAGGTGGAAGCGCTCGACGACGATATCGTCCAAGTCCTGCTCCTCGAGCATGCGCGGGATGTTGTAGATGGTGTCGGCGTCCGGCAGCGAGATGACCGCGCGTTCCTCGACGTTGGTGAACATCGACAGCTTGCGCCGCGACGACGCCGGCAGCGGCTGCTCGGAACGGCACACCAGTATATCGGGCTGGATACCGATGGAACGCAACTCCTTGACCGAGTGCTGCGACGGCTTGGTCTTGGTCTCGCCGGCGGTGGCGATGTAGGGCACCAGTGTCAGGTGCATGAACATCGCGCGCGAGAAGCCCAGCTCCGCCTTCAGCTGACGCACCGCCTCGAGGAACGGCAGCGACTCGATGTCGCCGACGGTACCGCCGATTTCCACCAGCGCCACATCGGCGTCGCCGGCACCCTCGATCACGCGACGCTTGATCTCGTCGGTGATGTGCGGAATCACCTGCACAGTGCCGCCGAGGTAGTCGCCGCGGCGCTCCTTGCGCAGCACGTGCTGGTAGACACGGCCGGTGGTGAAGTTGTTGCGGCGCGTCATGGTGGTGCGGATGAAGCGCTCGTAATGACCCAGGTCGAGGTCGGTTTCGGCGCCATCTTCGGTCACGAAGACCTCACCATGCTGGAATGGGCTCATGGTGCCCGGGTCCACGTTGATGTACGGGTCCAGCTTGAGCATCGTGACTTTAAGCCCGCGGGCCTCAAGAATTGCAGCCAGGGAAGCGGAGGCGATGCCTTTGCCCAAAGAGGACACAACACCGCCGGTGACGAAGATGTAACGCGTCATGCAGAACCTGTAGGTCGAAGTTGAAATGGAGCGGGAAAAATCGAACTCGAGATGGGGCTACAGGATAGCAAAACAGCCTGTGGCAAACAATCGGCATGTAGGATGGGTCAAGCGATGTCATGGCACGGGTTGCATCGCTGGCCTCGCGGCCCGGGCATCGTGGACCCATCATATCGATCGCAGTGGAGGGTGGGTCTAGCGATGCAATGGCACTTTCCTAGAAATTACTCCAGCCGCCCGGGCATCGCGTAACCGCCATGGATGGCGGGAATCCTGGCAACGCAGGAGCAGTTGCCAGGGAACCCGCAATATCGATCGCAGTACAGATCGATTGGTCTCGGTTGGCAGCGTGCCTTCCAGAA
>NZ_BMLT01000007.1 GCF_014645375.1 Marinobacterium nitratireducens | reverse complement strand
TGCTGTCGAGCTGCGTCTTCGCCTGGGAAGAGCGTGCGGAGTCGTCCTCGCGCTTCATGCGCGGCGAGATCCAGCGCTACGTCAACAAGTACTTCAAGTAACACCTTCCTCCATCCGGCCGGCATTCGCCGGCCGGCTTTTCATTCTCTCCCGCTTTCCTTTTCAACCCCATCGAAAGGTTTCTCGGCGAGGGGCTTCAATACCCTTGCGTACCCTAGCCTCGGTTTGCTTTCGTGAGAGCCTCGCCTCGAGGCGAACAAATCCGGCGCGTACATTCGCGGCGAGGCGCCGCCCACGGTCTCGACGGATCTACTAAAGCCTGCTCACTCAATACAAAAAAGGGCCGGTTACCCGAAGGTGCCGGCCCACGATCAGGAGCTGTTAGGGGCTGTTGACGTGTGTCGAGTCAACAGCCCCTAGGATGAATCAGTTGCGATCGATGTAGCTCTGCATGTTCTCCGGCGTCACCAGTTCGAAGGGCACCCAGACTTTCTGGTCGACGTCTTCTCCCTTTGCGAGCCGGACGGCAGCATCGACGGCGCCCCGGCCCTGCGACTTGGCGTCCTGGAAGACGGTGACGTCGAGCTCGCCGGCTTGCATCGCCTGCAGAGCGTCGGCGGTGGCGTCGACGCCGGCGACGACGACTTTGTCCATGTCGATCCCGGTTGCCTTCATCGCCTGGATGGCGCCAATGGCCATCTCGTCGTTGTTGGCGATGACGGCATCGAACTCGAGACCCGCCGACAGCCAGTTGGTCATGATGTTGTTGCCCATGGTGCGCTGCCAGAGGCCGGATTCTTCGGCCACGACCTCCATGCGTGAGCACTCGGGGGTGGCGATGACATCATGGATATCCTTGGTGCGCTGAATGCCGGTCTGATCGGTCAGCGCGCCCATCAGCACCAGCACTTTGCCTTTGCCGCCCAGCAGCCGGCACACTTCCTGGGTCTGCAGCGTACCGGAGTCGACTTCGTTGGACGCGACGAAGGCCTGGTTGTCGGGCAGCACGTCGACGTTGATGGGCTGACGGTTGACATATACCAGGGGAATGCCGGCCGCCTCCGCGGCATCGCTAATCGAAACGGTCGCATCGGTATCGACGGGGCTCACGACAATCGCATCGATACCCGAGGCGATGAAGTTTTGAATCTGGTTGAACTGAGTCCCCACCTCGTTCTTGCCATCCTCGATCTGGGCGTCGACTCCGATCTCATTGGCGTATTGCTCCATGCCCGTGCGCAGCAATGTCATGAAGTTGTCGTCATAGGTTGCCATGGCGATGCCGACTTTCAGTTCCTGGGCCGACGCGGTGCCGGACAGGGCAAGGGACATGCATACAGCGGACAGTAGCTTCTTATTCATTTTATTTTTCTCCTGGTCATTGGGGTGGAAACGCCCAAGGCGGGCGCTTCCGCGGGTTTTGCCCGTCACCGGATACGGACGGGCGCCTTATCCTTTATTGACTGGATGCAGGCCAGTGCGATCTCAAGCGCGGCGCGCGCGTCGCTGCCGGTCGGGCCCATGACCTCACCAGTCCGGACCGACTCGACGAAGGCCGCCAGTTGAGCGGTGTAGGCGCCGACGAAGTGATGGGCATCCAGGCGCCAGGTATCGTTGGAGACGCCGCCGGCGCCGAACAGGGTCATGCTGGAGCGCCGCACGTCGCCCATCGTCACCATGCCGGCGGAGCCGAACACTTCGCCGCGTACGTCATAGCCATAGAGGGCGCTGAAGTTGGCGTCGGCCACCGCGATGGCGCCATTGTCGAAGCGGATGGTGACGACCGCGGTATCCAGATGACCGGCGTCCCTGAAATCGGGGCGGATCAGCGCATCGGCGACAGCGTAGACCTCTACAGGTTTGGCGCCGGCATTGAGCCACAGCAGGGTGTCGAAATCATGGATCAGGGTCTCGTAGAAGATCGTCCACTGCGGGGTCCTGGCCGGATCGCCCTGGTAGGGACCGGGATCACGGGTCAGTGAACGCAGCAACTGTGGCGTGCCGACCTTGCCGTCGGTAATGGCCGCATGTCCCTCGGCAAATGCCTGGTCCCAGCGGCGGTTAAAGCCGACCTGCAGCGCGACCCCGGCCTGCTTCGCGGCGGCGATTGCGCGGTCCGCTTCCTCGAGGGTCAGTGCCATCGGTTTTTCACAGAACACGCCCTTGCCGGCTTCGGCGGCGGCTTCCACGAGACCGGCGTGGAAGCGCGCCGGCGAGGCGATGATGACGGCGTCGATATCGGGATTGGCCAGCAGTTCCTTCGGGTCGGTGGTGGCGACCGGGCAATCGAGGGTGGCGGCGAGGCGCTCCGCTGCGCCCGGTGCCGGGTCGGCGATGGCGGCAAGGTTGGCGTCCACCAGGCGGCGGGCCACGCTCTCGGCGTGGAAGGAGCCGATGCGACCGGCGCCGATCAGGCCGATGTTGATGATTTTGTTGCGCGACATGATATGTCCTCCGGGCAATGGTCAGGGTCAGGCGTTAGCGGAAAACGGATAGGTGAAGGCCTTGCGGAAGCGTTCCAGCGCGAGTTCGTCGTCGCTGGACGCCCAGCCCTCGAGGCCGATGTTGCCGCGATAGCCAACGTCATAGAGCGCCTTGGCGATCGCGGGATAGTTGATTTCCCCGGTGCCGGGTTCGCAGCGACCTGGGACGTCGGCGACCTGGATTTCGCCGATATAGGGGGCGCTCCTTCGGATCAGTTCGATCAGGTTCCCCTCTCCGATCTGGGCGTGATAGAGGTCGAGCATCATGCGCAGCCCCGGGCGGTTGACGCCGGCCACCAGTTCGAGGACGTCCTGTGCACGGGCAAAGGGCACGCCCGGGTGATCGACTTCGGTATTGAGATTTTCGAGCACGAAGGTGACGCCGTGCCGCTCTCCGAGCTCGGCCAGCCGGTCGAGGGTCTGCGCCGCCTTGATCCACATGGCACCGGTCATGGTGTGGGCCGGCTTGACCGGCAGTCCGCGATTGTCGAGGCCGGTGCCATGCAGATTCAGGCGCGGTATGCCTAGGTCGCGTGCAACGGGAATCGACTGCTCCGCGGTGCGCAGAAGCTCATCCGCCCCCGCGTCGTCGGACAGGGTGCCGGTGACATAGCCGGTCATCGACGAGAAGGTGGCGCCGCTGCTGGCCAGCATTTTCAGGTCGTGTTTGGTCCAGTCCCAGATCTCGACCTGGAATCCCAGCGCGTCGATACGCTTGATGCGCTCCGCGACCGGGAGGTTGCTAAATACCATTTCGGCGCATACCGCCAGCGTGAAAGGCTGATCTGCCGGGCTAGCCTGTGTCGTCATTTATTGTTCTCCGAGAGCTTGGTTGGTGAAACGACGCGGGTCGATCGAATGCTTGCTCTGCAACCGAGTGCAGATGGTGTAATGCTGCACCCGGTTGCAGATGCTTGTCAAGCACGGCTTTCGAAAAAAGGAGCGAAGCGCCGTTGGCCCGATTTCCGACTGGTCAGGCTGTCCTTCCCTGCGACTGGCGGCGCTTGGGTTGATGCCCGGGATTATCCGCTTCTTGTTCGTGGACTGGCGCTCTTGCTGAATATCGGTGCGGCTCCTGTACTTCAACACCGCCGGGAAAAGATACAAAAAAGCCCGGGCCTTGCGACCCGGGCAATCCCATCAGGATAGGGTTGGTCTCGGCTGCTGCTGCCGAAATTGAAACTGCTTTTGACCTTGCTGGACCGGACTCGAGTACGATCGCTGCTCAAAATGAAAGAGCAGCCTGCAACCGGTAGCATATCTAGCGGAAAAGAAAGGTGCCTCTGCACCCGATTGCATATAAGATAGTCCGATCTTCAGGACTCAGTCAACAGTTCAGTATTCGATGAATGATAAAACCACCAAAGGCAGTGCGCGCAAGGTCACTGCCAGCGACGTAGCCGAAAAAGCCGGCGTCTCCAAATGGACGGTATCTCGCGCCTTCACGGCGGGGGCCTACATCTCTCCGGACAGTCGCAAGCGCGTCATGAAGGCGGCCGAGGAGCTCGGCTACCGCCCGAATCTGCTGGCGCGGAGCCTGACCAAGAAGCGGTCCAATATGGTGGGGCTGGTGGTGGACGAGTTCGCCAACCTCAATATCCTGCCGGTGCTGAACGAGGTGACCCGCCAGCTTCAGCGCAAGGGATATTCGACGATGCTGCTGAACATCAATGCCGATCATGGCTATGCCCCGGCGCTATTGCTGGCCGACCAGTTCCAGGTGGATGGCGTTATCTTTCTCGGGGCGACATTGCCGGACGAGTTCGTCCACCTGATCAAGGAAATCCGGCATATACCGCTGATCGTGTTGTACCGGGACAGTAAGATTCCCGGTGTCCAGGTCGTGACGACCGACGATTACCAGGCCGGGGAGCAACTCGCGACTTTGCTGCTGGCACAGGGTTACCGGCGCCTGGGCTACATGGCCGGTCCGCCCAGTGGCTCGACACAGCTGAAACGCCTGGATGGTTTCAGTGCCGCACTGGCGGAGGAGGGGCTGAAGCTCGAGTTGACCCTCCAGGCTGGTTGCTACCAGCGCCAGCGTGGCTACGAGGTGCTGATGGACTACCTCACTCACTCGAAAGCCGACGGTCGGGTCGATGCAATTTTCTGTGAAAACGACAACCTGGCCATTGGTGCGCTGGATGCGCTGCGCGAGTTCGGCAACGACGCCGATATCGCCATCGTCGGATTCGATGATATCGAGTTGGGGGCTTCCGCCAGTTACAACCTCACGACCTACCGGCAACCCTTCGAACGGCTTGCGACCGAGGCGGTCACCCGGCTGGAGCGTGGCGAAACCGAGGGCAGCCGGTTCATCGCGCCGGGGCAGATCGTATTGCGGAGGTCCCATCTGAAACAGGGACGAGCGTGCGCCCCCGGCACGTGCGATTTTTAATCGATCAGCGCGCCGCACCGGCTTTCGCCGAGGTAGTGACGGCTTGCGCGCAGTTTCGCGGGCCCTAAAGAGCTAAAAAAGCTGGTTACCTGAAGGTGCTGGCGTGGCCGGCGGCTTTCATTTCCGAACCGCCAAACCGCCAGTGCGGGGTATGCCTCTATCTGGCCTGCAGAGAATTGGGGCCTTGAATTACTGGCGTCTGTCTGTTGAGGGTTTATCCGAGGAAGTGGCAGTGGCCTCCAGCGGGGCGGGCGTTCATCTCCACGAGCCCGATGCTATCACAGCCGGGCTCCCCGCCAAGTCGGGTCCGCATGTCTACAGCAGCCCTTCGGCACCCTCGATGCTGAGCTTGAGTCCCGCGACCAGCAGCAGCGCGTAGCAGAGCGCATAAAAGCTTTCGTCGCGAATGCGATGATGCAGCCACAGGCCGAGCCGGATTCCGACCGGCGCCAGTATCATCAGTCCGAGGGATGTGACGAGATTGTCTGTGTTCAGCAGGCCGAGCCAGGCGTAGGGGGCCAGTTTGGCGTAGTTGACGGCGGTGAAGAAGATCACCGTTGTGCCGACGAAGAGGCTCTTGTCCAGCCGTTGCGGCAGCAGGTACATATCGACCGGTGGTCCGCCGGCGTGGACGCTGAAGCTGGTGAAGCCGGCGAGGGCGCCCAGCAGGCGACCGGCGACCGGACCGGCATTTCTGGCCTCCAGCCTCTGTGTGCCCAGGCGCTGCAGCAGCCAGTTGGCGGCGAACAACAGGGACGTCAGCCCGACGATCAGCTTGATGTGCGCTTCGGACAGATGGGAGTAGGTGAGCGTTCCGACGGCGATGCCGACAAAGGCAGCCGGCAGCAGTAGGCGCAGGTTGGCTCGATCATAGACGCCGCGAAAGCCCCAAAGCGCGAACAGGTCCATGACGCAAAGTATCGGCAGCAGTATTGCCGCTGCCTGAGCCGGGGATATGACCAGCGACATCATCGGCACCGCCACGATGCCAAGCCCTCCACCCATACCGCCCTTGGAAATGCCGACGATCAGGATCGCCGGAATGGCGACCAGGTAAAACAGCGGGTCTTCGATCACGTGACGACTCCTATCGGCGTTGGCGCCAGTTCCGCTTTGCGAAGCGCGCCCCTGATTTCGATAGCGGACGGCGACCGGGCATAAAAAATGGGAGCCTGAGGCTCCCAAAAGGGTCTCAGGTAACCGTGAAACCTGAGTGGAGAGACAAGCAGTGATAGTGGTGTAGTAATAATTCGTAGGATGGGTGGAACGACGTTTTGGCACAGTGTATCCGTCACTGATGCAGCCAGGGCGTCGTGCAACCCATCGCGGGGTGTCAGATCCGTACTACACAAGCCAGAACCATTGATGGGTTACGCCGCGTCAAATTCGCTAGACGCGATTAACGGAGTACCAATGCGGCTCCATCCATCCTACGGATTGATCGCAGGGGTTCACTTTAATCTGTGAAGAACCTAAAAAAGGGAGGCGGATACCGCCTCCCCGGGGGCAGGTTACTTCATCGTCGGCATCGAGAACTCGGCGCCGGCGCGCAGACCGGTCGGCCAGCGAGCGGTGATGGTCTTCATCTTGGTGTAGAAACGGACGCCGTCAGGACCGTGCATGTGCAGCGGACCGAACAGCGAGCGCTTCCAGCCGCCGAAGCTGTGGAATGCCATCGGTACCGGGATAGGCACGTTGACGCCGACCATGCCAACCTCGATTTCCTCGCAGAACTGACGCGCGCTGTCGCCGTCACGGGTGAAAATGGCGGTGCCGTTGCCATACTCGTGCTCGTTGATCAGCCTGACCGCCTCCGCGTAGGAGTCGACGCGGACCACCGACAGTACCGGGCCAAAGATCTCCTCGTCGTAGATGCGCATGCCGGGCTTGACGTTGTCGAACAGGGTCGGGCCGACGAAGTAGCCGTTCTCGTGGCCTTCGTAGACGAATTTGCGGCCATCGGCGACCAGGCTGGCGCCTTCCTCGACGCCGGAGTCGATGTAGCCCTTGACCTTGTCGGCATGCTGGCGGCTGATCAGCGGGCCCATGTGGGCTTCTTCCGGCAGGCCAATGCCGGGGCCGACGCGCATGGTGCCGATTTCTGTTTTCAGCTTCTCGATCAGGGTATCCGCGACTTCGTCACCGACGCAGACGGCAACAGAGATCGCCATGCAGCGCTCGCCGGCGGAGCCGTAGGCGGCGCCCATCAGTGAACCGACCACCTGCTCGGGATCGGCGTCCGGCATCACCACCATATGGTTCTTGGCGCCACCCAGCGCCTGAACACGCTTGCCGTGCTCGCTGGCGGTCTTGTAGATGTACTCGGCCACCGGCGTGGAGCCAACGAAGCTGACCGCGGCGATGCGGTCGTCGGTCAGCAGCACATCGACCGCTTCCTTGTCACCGTTGACGATGTTGAAGACGCCCTTCGGCAGGCCGGCTTCGGCCAGCAGCTCGGCCAGGCGATAGGTGGTGCTCGGGTCCTTCTCCGACGGCTTCATCACGAAGGTGTTGCCGCAGGCGATGGCGATCGGGAACATCCACATCGGCACCATGGCCGGGAAATTGAACGGGCTGATACCGGCGCAGACGCCAACCGGCTGCATCTTGGAGTAACTGTCGACGCCGCGGCCGACGTTGAGGCTGTGTTCGCCCTTGAGCAGGTGCGGGATACCGCAAGCGAATTCGACCACTTCGAGGCCGCGGGTCAGTTCACCCTTGGCATCGGAGAACACCTTGCCGTGTTCGGAGGTGATCATTTCGGCCAGCTCGTCGGCGTGCTCTTCGATCAGGGCCTTGAACTTGAACAGGATGCGGGCGCGGTTCAGCGGGGTGACCTTGCTCCAGGTCTTCAGCGCTTCGGCAGCGGCAGCGATGGCGCCGCGGGTTTCATCGGCGGTGGACAGCGCCACGTTCAGGCTCGGCTCGCCGGTGGCCGGATTGAAGACTTCTGCGGTGCGACCGCTCTGGCTCGCGACGGCTTCGTTGTTGATGTAGTTACCCAGGGTCTGCATTGTGTTGACCTCTTGTATGCGTGTCGGTGGCGACCGGCGTCTCCGGTCGCACAAGTTCTTATGGTTTAGCGTCGGATATCGAGACCGGCTTCCTTGCAGAAGCGTTGCAGGCCGTCGTGTCCAAGCCGCGCGTAGGTCATCGGGTGGGCGACCGACGGGTCCTGCTCCGCCTCGACCACCAGCCAGCCCTCGTAGTTGCTGGCCTTGAGCTGTTTGAACAGGCTCGCGTAGTCGATGAAGCCGTCGCCGGGTACGGTGAATACACCGTTGAGCACCGCGTCGAGGAAGCTCAGATCACGGTTCTTGGCGTCGATCATCACCTCACGGCGGATATCCTTGCAGTGTACGTGTACGATGCGGTCGGCATGGCGCTGCTGGATTGCCAGCGGATCACCGCCCGCGTAGGTCAGGTGGCCGCTGTCCAGCAGCAGGCCGACGGCGTCGGAGGTGCCGGCCATCAGGCGGTCGATCTCCTCCTCGGTTTCGACCACGGTGCCCATATGGTGGTGGTAGGCGATCTGCACACCCTGTTCGAGGCAGTACTTCGCCATCACGTCGATGCGCTCGAGCAGCAGGTCCCACTGCTCGTCGGTCATCATGGGGCGCTTGCTGACCGGCGTTTCACGCTGGCCGTGGACGCAGCCGGTGACCTCGCAGAACACCATCGCCTTGGCGCCCAGGGACTTGAGCAGGTGCAGGTGCTCCTGGATCGCCTCGATCTCCTCCTCGGCGCTGCGTTCGAGCAACTGGCTGCTGTACCAGCCGGAGACCAGGCTCAGGCCGTGCTTGTCGAGGATCGGCCCCAGCGCCTCGGGGGTGCGGGGGAATTTGTGACCCAGCTCGAAACCGCTGTAGCCGGCTTCGCGGCCTTCGCTGAGGCAGGTCTCAAGCGGCGTCTCGGCGCCCAGCGCCGGCATGTCGTCGTTGGTCCAGGTCAGCGGGTTGATGCCCAGTCGTACGCTCATCTTATTCTCCTGAAAATATTATCGCGTGGCTGACAAAACGGTTTAAAGGTTCTTCTGCTGGCGTGCCTTGAAGCTCTCGTAGCGGCGGCGCGCTTCAACCACTTCGTCGCGTGCGGACACTTCCGGTACCGCGACATCCCACCAGGAACCCCCTTCTTCGGTGACGTTGAGCGCGTCGGTGTCGAGGGTGATCAGGTAGCTGATATCGGAGGCCTTGGCGCGTTCCAGCGCCGCTTCCAGCTCCTTGATGTTGCCGACCTTCTCGGAGCGCGCGCCGAGTGCCGCCGCGTGGGCTGCGAAATCGGTCTTCGGCGCACCGCTCTCGACAGTGAGGCAGTCGTCGAGCAGGTTGTTGAACCCGGGACCGCCGCAGAACTGCTGCAGGCGGTGGATACAGCCGTAGCCACGGTTGTCGAGTACCACCATGATCACCTTGTAGCCGAGCATCACCGAGGTGGCGATCTCGGAGTTCAGCATCAGGTAGGAGCCGTCACCGACCATCACGAACACTTCGGAGTCGGGCTTGGCCATCTTGGCGCCGAGACCGCCAGCCAGCTCGTAACCCATGCAGGAGTAGCCGTACTCCATGTGGTAGCCCTTGTCGAAGCGGGTGCGCCAGAGTTTCTGCAGTTCGCCCGGCAGGCCACCGGCGGCGCAGACGACGATGTCCTTGTCGCCGGCGGCACGGTTGACCGCACCGACCACTTCGGCGTCGGTCGGCAGGTTGGTGCCGCGATCGCTGGTAGCGACATCGACGGTCCGGTTCCACTGGTTGCGCAGCTCGGCCGCCTTCTCGATCCAGCCGCCCTCGGGCTGCCAGCCGTCAAGGCCGGCCAGCACCTGCGGCAGCGTCAGCTTGGCATCGCCGACCAGCGGCTGGCCCTTGTGCTTGATGGCGTCGAATGACGCGACGTTGATGCACAGCAGTTTGGCATCCGGGTTGATCATGGCGCGGGAGCCGGAGGCGAAGTCGCCCAGGCGGGTACCAACAGCGATGATCAGGTCGGCTTCGGCGGCCAGTGTGTTGGTCGAGGCCGCGCCGGTGACGCCGATGGTGCCCATGTTCTGGCTGTGGTCCCAGGGCAGGGCACCCTTGCCGGCCTGCGTCTCGCCGACCGGCAGGTGGCAGCGGCTTACCAGCGCGTCCAGCTCCGCGAGGGCGCCGGAGTAGTGGACGCCGCCACCGGCGACAACCAGCGGCTTCTTCGCCTGGCGGATCAGCGCGATCGCTTCTTCCAGTTCGGCCAGGTCCGGCGCCTGACGGCGCAGGCGGTGGATCTTCTCGTCGAAGAAGTGTTCCGGATAGTCGTACGCCATGGTCTGGACGTCCTGCGGCAGCGCCAGGGTGACCGGACCGCACTCGATGGGGTCGGTCAGCACGCGCAGTGCCTGCGGCAAGGAGGTCAGCAGCTGCTCGGGACGGGTGATGCGGTCGAAGAAGCGGCTCACCGGCTTGAAGCAGTCGTTGGAGGTCAGCGTATGATCGTGGAAGTTCTCGACCTGCTGCAGCACCGGATCCGGCAGACGGGTGGCGAAGGTGTCACCCGGCAGGAACAGCACCGGCAGGCGGTTGACGTGCGCCACGGCCGCAGCTGTGACCATGTTCACCGAACCGGGACCGGCCGAAGCGGTGCAGGCCATCATCTGCTGGCGGTTCAGCGTCTTGGTGTAGGCGATGGCGGCGTGGGCCATACCCTGTTCGTTATGTGCACGGTAGGTCGGCAGCTTGTCGCGGACCTGGTACAGGGCTTCGCCGACGCCGGCAACGTTGCCGTGGCCGAAGATCGCCCAGACGCCTGCGAACAGCGGCTTGACCTCGCCATCGATCAGCACCTTCTGCGCGGTCATGTAACGGATCACCGCCTGTGCCATGGTCAGTCGGATGGTTTTCATTGTTACGCTCTCCAATTCTTGAAAGGCCTGTTTAGCTGGCCTTGCGCTCGCGCCAGTACTGAATCAGTTGCAGGTAGTTCTTGCTGACGGCATCGACCAGGCCTTCGTCGTCCAGGTCCCCGGCCAGCCATTCACGGCTTTCCTTGGCCCACAGGGTGCGGCCGATGGTGAAGCCCTTGCAGATATCGACACCGGCACTGTTGTTAAAGCCTTCGCGGATCTCGTCGGGCGGTGCGTCCAGCCCCAGCAGTACCACGCCGCGGCAGTGCGGAGCGCGGGTCTTGATCAGCTCGCTGAGCTTGGCCCAGGTGGCGCGGCTCGGCGACGGCAGCTTCCACCAGTCCGGGCGGATGCCGAGGTTGTAGAAACGTGCCAGTGCGCGGGGCAGGGTGTTGTCGTCCTGCGGCATATCCTTGGGCGGAATGATCTCCAGCAGCAGCTCGTGTCCAGAGGCGCAGCATGCCTTGTACAGCTCCTTCGCCTGGCGTTCCTGGGCCAGCCGGATCTCGACCGGCTGATCCGGATGGTAGAAGATCAGGCACTTGACCACGTGTTCCTGCGGCCAGGACTTCAGGCGGGAACCGATGGAGCGACCGCCTTCCAGCTCGATCGGCATCGAGGAGGGCAGTTCCACCGGGCGGCCGATCCACCAGCCGCGGCCGGTGACGTCGTTCAGCGCATCCTGTCCATAAGTATCGTCGATCAGCACGCCAACATTGCCGTTGAGACCGGCCTGCCCGGCGCCACGCTCGGTTGCCTTGACCAGCAGGCGCTTGAGGTGTTTGACCCGGGCCGGGTCGGCGCCGGTTTCACGCGCCATGTCGAACAGCTGCTTGCGGTGGTCGAACGCCAGACCGCAGATCTCGTTCCACTCGCCGGCACTGCGGGTGGTGACGCGATGCAGGTAGTTCAGCTCGGTATCCTGGTCCGGTCGCGGAATGGACTCGGCGCGCTCGAGGTAATAGTCGAGTTCCTCGGCGCTCGGGATCGCCGGTGCGCAACCGTGGCGCGAGACCACCAGGGCGCCGCAGGCGTTGGCGTAGGCGCAGCAGCGCTCTGCGCTTTCGCCCCGGATCCAGCCGCGCATAAAACCGGACATGAAGGCATCGCCCGCGCCCAACACGTTCAACACGTCGACGCGCACGCCGGTGAAGACATCGAACGCTTCCATGCTGTCGGGGATGGCGCCGTCCAGTACGGTACAGCCGAGGGCGCCGAGCTTGAGCACGATGGTGGCGTCGGTCAGTTCGCGGATCTTCTTCAGCGCGGCGATGGTATCGGTGCTGCCGCCGGCGATATGCACTTCTTCCTCGGTCCCGACGATCAGGTTGCAGTAGGGCAGCACCGTCTGCAGGTGCGCACTGACGCCGTCATCGGATACGAAGCGGTTCTCGCCCTCGCCAAGGCCGGTCAGGCCCCACAGCACCGGACGGTAGTCGATATCGAGCACGACCTTGGTGCCGGCGGCGCGGGCGTACTCCATCGCGGTCTTGCTGGCTGCATAGGTCTGCTCGGTGGAGAAGTGGGTGCCGGTGATCAGCAGCGCCTTGCTCGAGGCGATGAACTCGGGCGAGAAGTCGTCCTTGTCGAGGGCCATGTCGGCGCAGTCGCGGCGGTAGAAGATCAGCGGGAAGGTGTCCTGGTCCTTGATACCGAGGATCACCAGGCCGGTCAGTCGTTCGGGGTCGGTCTTGACGTGGCTGACATCGACGCCGGCGCGGGCCAGCTCCTCTCGAACGAAGCGTCCCATATGCTCGTCGCCGACCCGGGTCAGCATGGCGGATTTGAGGCCCAGGCGGGCGGTACCGAAGGCGATGTTGCCGGAAGATCCGCCAACGTACTTGGCGAAACCCGACATGTCCTCGAGGCGGCTGCCGATCTGTTCGCCGTAAAGGTCGACGGCGGCGCGGCCAAGGCAGATAACATCCAGCGGCCGGTCGTTGAAGTTGCTCATACGTTGAGTCTCCTGGGCCGCTTCTCCGAGCGGCGTCTTTATTTATTGTCGGTCTTGTCAGCGTCTTCGCCACCGGGTCGGGTCGGCGAAAACTGCTTGCGTCCCGCTTTGGTGACTGTCTGAGCCGAGAATAGAATAAAAATTCCATAACGGCAATAGAATAGAAAATATTTTTTATTTATGTGGCCCGGCTCGGATCTGTCCAGGAGTGCTCCTCAACAGACGAACGCCCGGAGCTCTATGTTTCCGGAGTTTTGGAATGCAATTTCCCTGTTGCAATAAAGTGGAATAAATGTTTTATTTAGTGGTGCCAGAACGACAAAAAGAGCACTTCAGCGGCCTGCGCCCCGGGTAACGATGCCTGACTGTTTGGAATTTCCATTCCATTTTTGGTTCGCTAGGGTTATACAGAAGCTCTGGACAACAGAGGATGGTAACCATGTCATCAGCACCACAATCACTGGCCGATCTAAAGTCGGCGATTGCCGAACAGCATCCGAGCCTGAGTAAGCGCCTGCGCCAGGTGGCGCAGTACGTGATCGATCATCCCAACGAGATCGCCTTTGGCACCGTTGCGGTCATTGCCAAGGATGCTGACGTTCATCCGTCGACGCTGGTACGTTTCGCAAACGCCTTTGGCTACAGCGGTTTCAGCGAGATGCAGCGGCTGTTTCAACAGAAACTGCTGCAGGAGTCGCCGAGCTACACCGATCGCGTCCGCTTCCTGCGCGAGGAGTTCGGTGACGACTCCGGCGAGACACCGCTGCAACTGCTGTCCCAGTTCGCCAATGCCAATGCCAGTGCGCTGGACCAGCTGCGAAACACCATCGATGGAGCCGATCTCGAAAAAGCGATCGATATCCTTGCCGAGGCCGAGTCGACCCATGTGGTCGGTGTACGACGCGCCTTTGTCGTTGCCACTTACTTTGCGTATGCGCTGCGGCATATCGACCGCCGCGCCTACCTGATCGACGGCGTCGGTGGCATGTACAAGGAGCAGGGCAGCTCGGTTGGGGAGAAGGACGCGGTAATCGCGACCAGCTTTCATCCTTACGCCCCCGAAACCCAGGAAGTCGCCAGGGCGGCGGTGGAAAAGGGCGTGCCGTTGATTCTGATCACCGACAGCCAGCTGAGCCCGCTGGCCAACAGCGCCTCGGTCTGCTTCGTGGTCCGCGACGCCGAGGTGCATGGCTTCCGCTCGCTGAGCTCAACGCTTTGCCTGGCTCAGGCGCTGTCGATCGGCCTGGCCTACCGAATGGAAAAACAGCGCGAAGCCGGTTAGCTCGCGCTTCACTCAACACAATAAGGTGACCCCATGTCCAGACTGCTTTCCAAGCCTTCAGCGCCCGATGAACAGGGTTGTATCCAGCGCATCACACCGGCGTCCGCCGGCTGGGACTATGTTGGTTTCGAGGTCTACCGGCTGCAGCCCGGTCAGGTGCTTGAGCAGGCCACCGGGGACCAGGAGCTATGCCTGGTGCTGGTCAGCGGCCGTGCCGACGTCGCCACGGCGAGCGAAAGCTGGAAGGACCTTGGCGAACGCATGAGCGTGTTCGAGCAGAAGGCACCCTATGCGGTCTACGTGCCGCCGTCGGACAACTTCGTTGTCACGGCCACCACCGAGCTGGAGCTGGCGGTCTGCAAGGCGCCGGCCAAGGGAGAGTATCCGGCACGCCTGATTACGCCTGCCGACACTAGCTATGAAACCCGTGGCCAGGGCACGAACCAGCGCCATGTATGCAACATCCTGTTCGGTAACATGGTCGCCGAGCGGCTGCTGGTCTGCGAAGTCTTCACGCCGGGAGGCAACTGGTCCAGCTACCCGCCGCACAAGCACGACCGCGATGCGGCACCGGCCGAGACGCAGCTCGAAGAAACCTACTACCATCGCATCAACCCGCCGCAGGGCTTCGCCTTCCAACGCGTTTACACCGACGACCGCAGGCTCGACGAGACCATGGCGGTGGAAGACCGTAACGTGGTGATGGTCCCCGAAGGTTACCATCCGGTCGGCGCACCGCACGGCTACGACCTCTACTACCTCAACGTCATGGCGGGCCCCGAACGCACCTGGATCTTCCATAACGATCCCGATCACGAGTGGCTGCTGAAGAAGGGCTAAGAATCGGTTCTTAAGTCCAATGACACCGCTCGTCGGATTATGTTCGGTGGCGAGCGGTACTTGGCCGGGGTCCGTTTTTATTCGAAATTCTGGTGTGGTAAAAGCCTAGAAATAGATGCGTGCTGTAGCTTTTGTCAGGCCGTGTTGTGCTTTGGGTAAAACGAAGTTTTGCCTAAAAACGACGATTATTCTGTCTATTATCTAGATTAGACTGCCATCTTGTTTTCTGGCGCCGATATGACTGCTAGTATTATATATATTGCAGGGATTTCGATCGCTATTATTAAATGTTCAGTTTCACCAGAAAGTTATGCAATGCCGCCTTAAGTGCTGATCACGGCTACAGTCATGGCACAGGCGCTTGCTCAGTCGCTCCGTAAGATATTATTGGTTTTGCGGTCGCGAAAAAATTAAGAAGAAATTAAGTTTTTGTGTCTGTCGATATTTGTATTGGGGTTTGTTTAGTATAGGCGGCGTGAAATTAATCACCCGCAGTGTTCTGTATTATGTCTGACTGATAATAAAAGACATTTTGCAGGCATAAATAAAAATCTCTCAATAAAAATAACGGTAGATAATCGAATGCTCGCTAAAAACCATAACTATGGTACTGCTGCATTGCTTTCCATTTTTACGCTGGCGCTAGGGACCGCCGGACAGGTGCAGTCGGCCAGCCTGAATCCCACCTTCAGCCTCGATGCCAATATCGAACTCGACACCGATGCCGTCGACGACGGTCCAGGTTCCACCGAGTACACGCAGGGTGGGCGCGTCGAAGCCAATCTTCGGGGTGAAATCCGCTCCGAACGCTATTTCGTGCGCGGCAAAGGCACGCTGATCCTGGCCAAGGACTCCGATACGCACACCGATGACATGTGGATCCAGTTCGGCGAACAACGCTGGGACCTGCAATTCGGCCGCTTCGAGGCGATCGACCTCTTTCCCAAGGGTAAGGACACTCTGATCGTACACGCCGGCGGCGCACCGGTGTATGAGGCGAACCTGGTACGGGGCCGGGTCGGTACCGACGGGGGCCAGATCGCGCTGCACCTGAACGGCAACAGCAGCTTCGGCTTCGAACTCGCAACCCTGTTCGGAGACGACAACGACGATGGTACCAACGAGGATGCGGTGACCGGCGTCCGCCCGGTGCTGACATTCAGCGGCGACGGCTTTTCGGCTCGGCTGGGATATGAGTTCCAGAACGTCGACCTTGAAAGCGGCGACGAGATCGACCAGCAGGGTGTCGGCGGAGGCGTCAGCTTCGCGCTGGGCGAGGCGCTGGTCAATCTGAACGCGGCATGGCTCGACAACGATAATGACGACTTCGAGGTCACCACCTTTGGTGCCAACCTGGTGTACGGACGTTTCGGCTTGGGCCTGATCCATTCCGAAACTGATAACGACGCCGGGGCGGACCCGGAGGTCACCACCACCTACGCCGCCTACACGCTGCCGCTGTTTGATATCGACAACGCCAGCGTCACCTTCGCGGTGTCGGGCTCGACGGCAGACAACGTCGGCGAAGACGACTCCGCCTACGGTGGTCGTCTGCGGTTTAATTACACCTTCTAACGAGAAACAAAATGCAACCTTTCCTCTGATTACCTTGACCGGCGGCCCCTGGCTCCGCCGGTTTTTATGTACAGGGATGTACTTATCCTGCGTGTACAGGGACGCACCGAAGCGGGGTTTGTACAGGGATGTACGTATCCTGCGCGCGCAGGGACGACTTTCACCGGTTCAGGGGACTATGGAATCGGTATTCCCGCCATCGCTGGCGGTCATCCTGTCGGCGCATGGAAGCAGGAACGCAGGGTTTGTTAATGCCGGCCCAGGGGGGTGGCAATACAGGCTGAACGACGATGCAGAACAACAAGAAACTGACGATCAAGGAGATTGCGGCGCGACTGCAGGTCTCGACCGCCACGATATCCAATGCCTTCAACCGGCCTGACCAGCTTTCCGTCGAATTGCGAGAGCATATTCTTGCTGAATGTAATCGCATCGGGTACGCGGGACCCGGGGCCGGTCGGCGTCGCCTCGGCGGAAGCGGGGTGATCGGTGTCATTTTCGGCACTGAACTTGCCCGTAGTCTCGATGACGACGAAACAAGGGCGCTAATATGCGGTTTAGCCGGGGAGCTGGACCATCGCGGCAAGGCGCTATTGATGCTGTCAAACTCCGCGATCGGGCTGAGCGTTCTGGAACACCGCGGAGCTGCGCTGATTGAGGGGGTCATTTGCATCGGAGAAACCGAAGTCCCGCGATTAGGCGAGCGGTTTAGCCGATGTGGCGTCGTCGCCCTGGAGACGCAGCTGGAGGGGGTGCCATCGGTCAGAGTGGACCACTATGCCGGCGCGCGGGCGGCGGTGCTGCACGGGATCCGACGGCCGGTGACATCCGCCGCGGTACTGGTCCCGCGGCTTTTGCGCAGTGCGCCGGTGTGTCGTGTGCAGGAGGCCGACGCGCTTGCGCGGGGCGATGGCAGGGACGTCCAGCGATTGCTGGGCTGTCTCGATACCCTGGACGCCAGTGGCCTGGGACGGGCGCCTGGACGTATCTGGCATCTGCCCGACACGGGTTCTTTGACGGCACGACAGGCGGCCAGGGAGGCGCTGGAATGCCATCCCCGACCTGACCTGCTGCTGTGTATGGACGACCGTATCGCGATGGCGGCGATCGACGTAGCCACGGAGCTCGGTTTGAGTGTGCCCGAAGACCTGCGCGTACTGGGTTATGGTGGTACGGTGCCGCAGCCCCTGCTGACGACGGTGGTTCAACCCGAAGCCAGGGCGCTGGGCCGACTGGCAGCAAAAATGTATTTTGGTGACGTGGCCGAAAGCGACTGCCTGTTGGCGCCGCAGCTTCGCGTTGGGGCGAGTTGTCCCTGAAGCACGCCAGTGAGCGGCGCGCGTTACCGAGCCGGTCGGGAGATAACGCTGCTGTCGGCCGAACACGGTTACCGCCGTGTCGGCTACATGTGCGGACCCGTCGGTGAGTCGACCGAGCTGAAAAGGCCGGAATGCCCTGGCTTCCCCGTAGCCGAATCACTGCGGTTCCTGGGGCGACCCGACAAACCGTGTGGCGGCCGCACCACCAGATCGCAGGCACAATCGGCGGCCGGGCGGGAAATTGCATAGACTGAACGAGAATAACAACAACACGCGTCTAGTCCGATGCCGCACCTTCACCGACGGTCGATAAAATCGCTCTTCCGATTCGGCGCCGTCGCCCTGTCGCTCGGCGCCATGGCGCATGCCGGCGTGTCCGATGCCGGTTGATGAATGCGGGTAAAGTAGCCATGCTGTTTCCTGTAGCGAACAGAATCCGCAACGTTGCCATATCCGCTTGAGGTCTTGCCTTTTGGCGCCTGCGGCGGGCGCCGGCTTGTCGGGCCGGCATCAAGCTAGAATGCCTAAGCGCTGATCTGCTCGCGCTTTCTGTGGCAAAACAGGACGACCCCGATGACGTTTCCCAAGCTGGTGATGACGTGTCTCGTTGCGATGTCGATGCTGCTCACCTCCACTGCTGTACCGGCAAAAATGTACCGTTTCGTGATGGTCTCGCACATCGGCGCCCAGGATCCGAACATGAACTGGCTGACGCTGGCGCTGGCGGATTTCGAAAAGCACTATCCCAATGTCTTCACCGAATACGTCGGCGGCGAGACCAACTCGGCTGAAGAGTTGGCAAGCAACCTGCAGCGGGTCATCGCCACGGATCCGGACGGCATCGCCGTATCCGTCACCGACGCCGCTATTCTGGAGGGGCCTATTCGCAAGGCCCTCGACAAGGGCATCCCGGTCGTCGCCTTCAACGTCCCCGATTCCCGTCCCGCGGACGAGCGTATACCCTACATGACCTATGTTGGCGGTGACGAGTATCTGACGGGCTACAAAACCGGGATCTATGCGCTGGAAAAAGCCAGGGCCGGTGATGTGCCGATGCCGACCAAGGTCGTCTGCGCGCTGCTTTCAGCCGATCATGCCGGGCTGCGCGAGCGCTGTCGCGGTATCGAGGACGCTTTCCGGCAGGTCGGTGCCACGGCCGACTACCTCGTGACCGGCATCGAGCGGGAGCAGTTCCAGGATACCCTCAGGGATTACCTCGGGGGCCATCCAGAGGCCAACTATATTCTCAACATGGGCGATTTCACCGCCCCCTGGTCCTGGCGGGTGTCCAACGAACTGGGACTCGACCCCGATGTGGACGACAGGGGCATGACGATCCTGGCCGTTGGCGTGGGGCCGATCGGGCTTTCGGGCATCAAGAACGGGCATCTGCTCGTGACGTCCGAGCAGGGGTTCTGGTTGCAGGGCTACATCCCGATGGAGTGGCTCTACTGGTACCTCGAGATGGGCTACCGGGCCCAGTCCGATATCATTACCGGCCCCGTGATGGTCGATATGAGCAACCTCGACAAGATGGACAAGCTCTCGCGGGCCGTCTTTGGCGCAGGGTCGGAAAATGCGTCGGCCTGGAAACCGTAACCGGCGCATGAATCGGGTCGGCGCCATTCACGAGCGGATTACTGGTAGTCGGCCACATTCTCCGAGGTAATCAGGTGGATACTGTCGTACAGCAGCGCCGGCGGGAACAATACGCCGGACTGCAGGTGTCGCACCATCAGTTGCACTGCGCGACGGGCCTGCTGTTTCGGTGCCTGGGCTATGGTGGCATGGAGGCGTCCGGTGCGAATGGCGAGCAGCGCATCGGCGTTGGCGTCGAAGCCGGTAACTAGAATATTGTGGCGTCCGGCTTTGGCTATGGCGTCGGCGGCACCAAGCGCCATGACATCATCCGCGGCCATGATCGCATCCACCTGCTGAAAGCGCTGCAGCCACTCCGCCGTGATCGCTTCGGCCTGATGTCGCTGCCAGTTGGCCGTGCCCATACTTAGCACGTTGATATCCCCTTCGCTGAGCCCCGCGATCATGCCGTTGCGCCGGTCCAGTGCGTTCTGGTTCCCTGGCGGCCCTTCCAGGATCAGCAGGTTGCCCTTACCGCCCAGTTGCTCGACCATCCAGCGTCCCAGCAGCCTGCCGGCGCCGAAATTGTCGAAACCGACAAAGGTCAGGATATGGTCCGCGTTCAATGGTGTGTCATAGACCAGGACAGGAATTCCGGACGCAACCGCTTTTTCCACGACCGGAGAGAGACGGTTGCTGTCCAGCGGGGCGATGATGATGCCGTCGGTACGCCCCTCGGCGATAAGCGCGTCGACCTGCTTGATCTGTTGCTCGATCGCGAACCGGTCGACGCCGAGCACGCGCACGAAGGTGCCCATCTCTTTGCTGCCCGATTCGGCGCCTTCGTGCGTGCGACGCCAGTACGGGCTGGCCCAGGCGAAGTTCTTCATCAGGAAGGCGATCCGCCAGGGGGTCTTCGAGCGGATCCGGACCGATGGTCCGTAGCGATTGATGCTCGATGTCAGATGCGCCTGGTTGTCGGCCAGAACCTGGGAGGGTTCGTGGCGCCGCGATGCTTCCCCGGCATCGGGCCCGCAACCGGCCAGCAAGCCGGCGAACAGCAGCCCGGCCAGCAGCGGCAGCAACTTCGGATACCCGTCCCGGATCCCGCCCATCGTGTTTCTCCTGCGGATCCCGCCAATGCTATCAGTGTATGAAACCTGGGCCCCGTTGCCATCGCCACAGGCACTGACTGCCTCCGGTGGCCGTTTCGGCGGCGCCGCGGCAGCGGGGGGAGCCCGGGCGGCATCGCAATAAATCTCTTAGACTGCAAGGAGCGAGTCCCGACAATATCAATAAGAGTCATCTGTGATGATCCGGTGCGAGCGAAATTTAGCGGGAGGTTTCCTGTGATTCCCCCGCGCCCGTCAGACGCCAACATCGCTTTCCGGCGGCGGGATGGCGGTCGCGGAAAGCGTGCAAGCGGGTATCGCTCCGGTTACCGCCGCAGGCACCACCGGGTGGCAGGTGGCTCGCTGCCGGAGGGGCGGGGCCCATTCGCCGGGCTCGGCCGCTACAGGCTGCCGGGGCCGGGGGCCTCGCTCGGACGGCGCCTGTACAAACGCGTGCTGGTGCTGGCGCTGATTGCCATGGCGGGTCTTATTTTCGCAATGATGATCAGCCTGTTCGGTACCTTTGACCGTCTCGAACGCCACTTCCGCGAGGTGGCGATGCGGGCCAATTTCGCCTTCGACAGCTATATTCTCGATGTTCGCAGCGACCTGCTGGCGACCGGTGATGCCCTCGGCCGCACCGAAAACCGCAACGAGTTGCTGCGTCAACTGATCGCCCGTCGGCCGACGCTGTTTGCGCTGCAACTGATCGACCCCGACGGTCGGATACTGGTGCAACGCAACCGGGTGGGTCAGCCGCTGCAGGGCGGTATCGTCGAGCAGCCCTGGCTGGGCAGCGTGAGTCTGGGACAAGCTTGGCTCGGACCGGTCGATTTTGGCGACGTCAGTGTGCCCACGGTGCGGCTGGCTGTACCGGTCAGTGACGAGCTTGGGGTATTTGCCGCAACCTTGCTGGCCCAGTTCGACCTGACGACGCTCTGGAGTCTCGCCATCAGCCTGCCTGTGGGCGAAACCGGCTATGCGTATATAGCCGATGGACAGGGACAGCTGATCGCGCACCGCAATCTGCGCATCTTGCATGCCCGCCAAACGCTCGGCGAGCAGATCGGGCGCACGCCGGTCGAGATAGCCGACGGCGATCTGCACTTTTACACAAGTCTCTACGGGGCGCCGGTCATCGGTTTCGGCATGGCGCTGCAGGAGGCGCCCTGGTACGCCATCGTCGAGTTGCCGCTGCGCGAGGCCCTGGGGCCGGCGGTGATCCAGATCATAGTGCTGGTACTGGCACTGCTGATGGCGGGATTGCTGGTACGCAGCATCGTGCTCTTCACCTTCGTGCATATGCTCGAGCCCCTGGCCCTGCTGCAAAAGGGTGTCGAGCGGCTGCAGACCGGTGATCTGACGACCCGTACAAGACTGCCGGATGGCCATGGCGAGCTGACAGGACTGAGCCACGCCTTCGACCGCATGACGGAGCAACTGCAGTCGCGTGAGCAGCAGCTGCGCCAATCGCTGGTTGAGACTACCGAGCTGAAAAACCTGCTCGACAATGTTTTTTCATCCATCATCAGTGGCGTGCTGACGACCGATCTCGACGGACGTATCACCCTGTGCAACCTGGCGGCGCTGCAGATCCTTGGCCACGATGACAGCGCCGATCTGATCCATCGCCGGGTCGAGGAGCTGGAAGCGCCTTTGAACCGGCTGTTGCCGGCACGCCTAAAGGAGGTCTGCGGCAATCAAAAGCCACTGATCGGGCTGGAAGTAAGCGCCGAGTTGCCCGGCCGAGGGCAGCGGTGCTGGCGGTTGAACCTGTCGGCGTTGCGCGGTGCCCGCCAGATACTGGGAATCGCCATCGTGCTCGACGACGTTACCGAGATGCGGCGGATGGAAGCGCAGCGCCGGCTGCTGGAGCACATGGTATCGCCGGCGATTCTGACGCAGATCGACCCGGAGCGGCTGCGGCTCGGCGGCCAGCGCAAAACCATCAGCATCCTGTTCGCTGACATCCACGGCTTCACCGCCATCAGCGAACGCCTGACTCCGGAAGCGCTGGTGGAGCTGCTGAACGCTTACCTAGGAGCCATGGCCGACGCGGTGCTGACGGAGGAGGGCACCATCGACAAGTTCCTAGGCGACGCCGTCATGGCCTGGTTCAACGCGCCGTTGCCGCAGCCCGACCATGCGC
The DNA here is from genome assembly GCF_014645375.1 of Marinobacterium nitratireducens. Taxonomy (GTDB): domain Bacteria; phylum Pseudomonadota; class Gammaproteobacteria; order Pseudomonadales; family Balneatricaceae; genus Marinobacterium_A; species Marinobacterium_A nitratireducens. The sequence goes on along the minus strand of NZ_BMLT01000007.1, from coordinate 304,123 downwards.
TGCGCGCGGTACGGACGGCACTGCGGATTCGGGATGCCTTTGCCGAGCTGCACCTCCGGCTACCGGAAGCACAGTGCCTCTCGTTCGGCATCGGCATCCATGTCGGCGACGCCGTCCTTGGGTTGATCGGCACAGAGGAGCGGGTCGAGTACACCGCCATCGGTGACGACGTCAATACCGCCAAGCGGCTTCAGGAACACAGTGGCGTCAACCAGATTCTTATCAGCCGAAGTGTCCATCCATTGGTGGCGGATGCGGTCGAGGTGAGGGCACTGGATCCGATCAGGGTCAAGGGAAAGCATAAGCGGCTGGAGGTGTACGAGGTGCTGGGGCTTAAATGAAAGATCCGGGATCTGATCCACTTTCCGCCGATTCGACCCATGACGCTGCCGGTGCTCTTCCCTATCAGGATGCTGGCGAGGCAGTGGTCAAGCTCATGGCGCAGGCCATTCAATCCTGATCATGTTCGCAACAGGGTGGTTGACGGACATGCTGCCGGAAGGCGCGTGGCGACTGCCGGTACCGTTCCTTGAATAGCCTTGAGAAATGAAAAGGTGAGCTGAATCCGCACTGGTCGGCAATCGTCGACACTGCAATATCGGTTCGTTTGAGCAGCACTTCGGCGTGATTGAGTCGAAGTTGCCAGAGGTAGCGCATCGGCGTGGTGTCAAAACTGACCCTAAACTGGCTTATCAGGTGATTGACCGAGCAGTGGCACTGGTCGGCGATCTGCTTCAGTGTCAACGGCTGCTGGTAGTTTCCGGCCATATATTTGCAGGCCTCGCGTACCAAACGGGGCAGCGGGATCGGACGCTTGCTTTCCGGCAGCGCATCCAGCGACAGGTAACAGTGCAGCAATGCCTCGCCGAGCTTGATTAGCGCTATGTGGTTGTCGACCTGGGTGGATCCGGTCATGGCTATTCCAAGCTCCATCAGTTGTTCCATCTCGGCAGTGATCGCCAGCTGCGCCGAAAGCGCTTCGAAGCGGTCATTGAAGCCTTCGGGAATCCGGTCGAAATCAAACTGGCACCAGCTGTGTTCGCTTGGTTGCTGTGAATGAAAGCGAAAATGCTCGTGTCGCCCCGGCAGCAGCAATGCCATATGACCCGGCAGCAGTGTTCTTGCGTTTCCATCCACCTCAATCTCCACCGCGCCGGAAATCAGGTGCACGAACTCCAGTCCGCGCTGAATCCTCGGGCCATGGGTGCCGCCGGGCGGATAGGTGACGCGGCCAAAGTAGACCTCCGTCGGTGCCGGGTTGAAAGTGATTTCAGACATGTTTTGAATAACGTCAGTCATGTACCGTGCTGTGAAGCTGCTGTAATTTTCTACTTCATTACGGGGTATGCAAGGTCTTTCTGTCTCAGCGACCGGTGCTTCCCGAATTCTCCAATAATAATTTCAGTCAATAACGGAGTCGCTATGTTCTATTCCCCTGCAACCATCAGGATTGGCATTAACCCGATCGGCTGGAGCAATGACGCCATGCCGGAGCTGGGGGGCGATACCCCGCTGGAAACCTGTCTGAGTGAAGCCGCGCAGGTCGGCTACAGCGGCATCGAAATGGGGGGCAAGTTTCCACGTGAAGCCGAGACGCTTAGCCAGGTGCTGGAGGGCCACGGCCTGCAGTTGATCTCGGGCTGGTACAGCGGCAACCTGGTCGCGCGCAGCGCCGACGAAGAGTGGCGGCTGGCGGGCCCGCATCTGCAACTGTTGGCGAGCCAGGGCTGCAAGGTGCTGGTCTACGCCGAAACCTGGAACGAAAGCTTTATGGAAATCTGCCGGCCGATGTCGACTCGCCCACTGATCGACGATACCGGCATGCAGGCGTATGCAGCACGACTGACCGAGTTTGCCGACCGTTGCCTCGCCGAATACGGAATCCGGCTGGGTATCCATCACCATATCGGTACCATCATCGAAAGTGGTGACGACATCGACCGGCTGATGGCGCTGGCTGGCCCCAGTGTCGGCCTTCTGCTCGATACCGGGCACTGCCTCTCCGGCGGGATCGATCCGATCGAGGTTCTGCGCAGGCATGGCGCGCGCGTCTGTCATGTGCACTGCAAGGATGTCCGGGCGCCGGAACTGGAAAAGGCCAGGGTGAAAGACCTCGGGTTCATGGAGGCTGTGCTGGAAGGCCTATACACCGTGCCCGGTGATGGCTGCATCGACTACCCGACGTTGTTGTCCGGTTTGAAAGCGCTGGGTTACCAGGGCTGGCTGGTGGTCGAGGCCGAACAGGATCCGGAGGTCGCGAACCCGCTTCAGTATGCGCGCATGGGATATGACTACCTGGAACGTACCGCCCGCACCGCCGGCTACGCCATCACCCGCTGAAACCAACCGCTCCGGCAGTAGCGTCATTTAATCGGCGCCGCTGTCGCCTGCGATATCGCTGACAACCGACAGGAAACCCTCGATGACAGACGCGACAATAAAAATCGGCCTGATTGGCTCCGGTTTCATGGGACAGGCTCACGCCGATGCCTACCGCCGGGCCGCCATGTTATATACCAACCTGCCAGCGACCCCGGTGCTGCACGCCGTCGCGGATGCCGGTCAGGCGCTGGCCGAAAAGGCCGCAGCCCGTTTCGGTGCGGCCCGCGCCTACGGTGACTGGCGTGCCCTGATCGAGGACCCCGAAGTCGACGTGGTCGATATCACCACACCCAACAGCCTGCACTTCGAGATGGCTATGGCCGCGATCGGTGCCGGCAAGCACGTCTACTGTGAGAAGCCGCTGGCGGTGTCATTGGAGGAGGCCGAAACAATGACCGCGGCGGCGCAGGCGAAGGGGGTCAAGACCTTCGTTGCGTTCAACAACATCAAGACGCCGGCGGCCATGCTCGCCCGACAGCTGATCGAGCGTGGCGAAATCGGCGAACCGATCCGCTTCCGCGGTACTTTCGATCAGGGATTTTTCTGCGATCCGGATCTGCCCTGGTCGTGGCGCTGCTCCCGCCAGAAGGCGGGTTCCGGCTCCCTCGGCGATCTCGGTTCACACGTCATCAGCGTGGCGCAGTTTCTGATGGGGGACTTCGACCGGGTGTGCGCCAATGCCCAGACCCTGTTCCCGAAGCGTCCGGTACCCAGTAGCGGGTCCGGATACGGCAGCAAGGTTGACACCGCGAGCGCCGAATACCGCGAGGTCGAAAACGAGGATCAACTGCAGTGCCTGGTGCGCTTCGGCTCCGGTGCCGGTGGCGTGATCGAATCGTCCCGCGTTGCCGCCGGCAAGATCTTCGGTATCAGTTGGGAGATTACCGGTACCGAGGGCACGATCATCAATGACGGCGAGCGCTTCAACGAGTTGCAGCTGTTTCGTTTTACCGACGCCAAGCGTGATCGCGGATTCAAGACGCTTTATGCCGGGTCCCAGGTACCGCAGTATTCGGCGTTCTTCGGTTTCGACTTCGGCGGCGGCGGACTTGGTTATTTCGACATCAAGGTGATCGAGGTCCACGACCTGGTGATGGGCATTAGCGGCGCTGCGGATTGTTTCCCGGATTTCGCCTTCGGCCTCCAGAATGAGCGCATCATCGATGCCATCGAGCGATCCCTCGAACGCGATGGCTGGGTCGGCGTGGCCTGACACCCGGTACAAGAACAACGAGGAGTGAACATGGCACGACAACTCAACTTCGGCGTGATCGGCAGCGGCTATATGGGTAAGGCATACGCTATTGCACTGCGGGCCCTGCCGACGGTGTTCCGGCTGCCGGCCGAGCCCATCTGCGACATGCTGGCGACGACCAGTGCAGGGCGCGCCGCGGAGCAGGCTCGGGAATTAGGATTTCGCCGCTCCACCGGTAACTGGCGCGAACTGGTCGAAGACCCTGCGATTGACGTGGTGGCAATCTGTTCGCCGACCTACATGCACCGGGAAATGGCGCTGGCCGCTATCGCTGCTGGCAAGCACGTGATCTGCGAAAAGCCGCTGGCGTTGTCCAGTGCCGAGTGCGCCGAGATGGCCGATGCGGCTGACAGAGCAGGCGTCTGTACCTTGGTGGGTTACAACTACATCAAGAATCCGGCTACGGCGCTAGCCCGGCAACTGATCGAAGCCGGCGAGATCGGCGAGATCGTGCATTTTCGCGGTACCCACAACGAAGATTTCCTGATGGATCCCGGTCTGCCGATGAGCTGGCGTTTGAGGAAGGCGTTTGCCAGCGAGGCGGGGGCGCTAGGGGATCTCGCGTCCCATATCATCAATGCCGCGCACTTCCTGTGCGGACCAGTGGCGGAGGTCATCGGCGAGAGCCAGATCATTCATGCGCAGCGTCCCAATACCGCAGGCGTGCTCGAGGCGGTGGAAAACGACGATCAGACCCAGTTCCTGCTCAGGTTCGAGAGCGGTGTGATGGGCTCGATCGAAGCCAGCCGCATTGCGGCGGGACGCAAAATGGGCCTGACCTACGAAATCGTCGGCACCCGCGGCACGCTCCTGTTCGACCAGGAGCGCCTGGCCGAGCTCAAGTACTACCGCGCCGACGATCCGCCCCATCTGCAGGGGTTCAGGACCATCTTGATCGGCCCCGAGCATCCTGACTACGGACATTTCTGTATCGGTACCGGTCACGGATTCGGCTACAACGACATGATCATGGTGGAGATGCGTGATCTGGTGGAAGGGATCTGCGGTGAGCGGCCGCTCTGGCCCCGGTTCCGCGATGCGGTGCATACGGCAGAGGTGGTCGATGCTGTTGGGCGGTCGCAGCGCGAGCGTCGCTGGGTGAAAGTGGGGGAAAGCGAATGAACCACAAGCAATTGACACTGGCGGTCTTCGGCACCGGGCGTATCGGTGCGGTGCACGCGCGAAACGCTGCTGCCCAGCCTGGCGTGGCAGTCAAGTACCTGGTCGATCCGATAGAGTCGGAAGCACGTCGCGCGATCGCCCTGCACAGCGGTGCCGCCATTGTCGATGCCGGGACGGTGTTCTCCGATCCGGATGTCGACGGCGTTATCGTCGCCAGCAGCACTGACACCCATACCGACCTGCTGCTGCAGGCAGCGCGGGCGGGCAAGGCGGTCTTCTGTGAAAAGCCGGTGAGCCTGGAGTTCGCGCAGGTGGTGCGCGTTGCGTCGATGATCCGGGAAAGCGGGATTCCCTGCATGCTGGGGTTCCAGCGCCGCTACGATCCCAATTTCCGCCTGGTGCGCGAGCGCATCGCCCAGGGAGCATCCGGCAATTTGGAGCAGATCATCATGACGACGCGGGATCCGTCGCCGCCGCCGGTCGAGTACGTGAAGCGTTCCGGTGGCCTGTTCCGTGATCAGGCTATACACGACTTCGACATGGCGCGCTTTCTGCTCGGGGAGGAAATCGCCACCGTCTACGCGGTGGGCGGTTGTCTGATCGATCCGGCGATTGGCGAAGCCGGTGATATCGATACCGCGATGATCACGCTGAAGTCGGTATCGGGTCGTTTCGTTCAGATGAACAACTGTCGCCGAGCAGCTTTCGGTTACGACCAGCGTCTCGAGGCGGTTTGCAGCCGGGAGGTGCTCAGCGTCGGCAACAGCCCGCAGCATAGCGTGACCGTGGCCGACGCCAAGGGCTTCACCGCGGCACCGCCCGAAAACTATTTCATCGAGCGTTTTGCCGAAGCCTATAGACTCGAGATGGCGGCGTTCATCGGGATGCTCCGCAATGGCACCAAGCCGCTTGCGGGCATCGAGGAGGGGTTGGAAGCCCAGCGCCTGGCGGAAGCCGCACAGCTGTCACTGGAAAGCGGTCAGCCGGTCGCTATTTATCCGGACTGGATGCCGGTTCGTGATCAAATCGCTATGCACTGACCCGGGATGCGTCCGGACGGGTCCGCCGAAGACCGTGCACAGGCAGGTCAAATATCTCAACCATGTCATCGAGGTCGACCATGGAAAGCTCAAACGGCTGATCAAGCCGACGCTCGGCTTCAAATCCATGAAAACCGCCTATGCGACGATCAAGGGTTTTGAGGTCATGCGAGCGCTAAAAAAGCGACAAGCGGCTGCCTTTCAAGTCCAGCCGGGGGGCATGGGGGAAGTACGTCTTATCGAGCGCGTTCCGTTTGGCATCGGGCCGGACATGCTGACGGAAACGCTCGAATATCATAAGAACGCCATCAAGAAATGGGCGGCTTGATCAGCGCGACTCGGCCCGCCTTTAAACCGTTGCCAGTTTTTGCAACAGAGCCGTTAGACTCAGTACACTAGGCGGACCGAACCATCTCCCAGGTGCCGCTGATTGCCGAAGCGAAAAGAGCATCGATGACGCGCATCTGACGAATGGCATCTTTAGCTCCAAAGGGAAGTGGCTGTCGGCCGCGCACAGCCTGGGCAAAGTGCGTGACTTCGCGCTCGTATTGCTCAGCACCCGGCATCGCATTACGTTTCGGTGCGGAGTTTTCGAGTCCGGTACAGCTGTCGATGAGGATCTCAGCGGGTGCGCCAGCAGTAGCAATGTACGGGGCCGGTAGCTCCAGCATCGATTGTTCGCAGATTACCTGGACCCTCTGAGCGGCCGCCATTTTCAGTCCGACCGTGAAGCAGGCGTGGCGTCCACGGCCGAAATCCAGAATGGCGCTGCAGAGATAATCGGTACCGTTTGCAGGATCGTGCTCCATGGCACAGAACACACGTTCCGGCTCGCTTTCGAAGATAAAGCGCGCTGTCATAGCCGCGTAACTGCCGACGTCGTAGAGCGCGCCGCCACCGAAGTCGGGGTTGAAACGGAAGTCTCCGGGATTGCTCAGCGTGCAGGACAATACCACCTGAACTGCACAGACGGCGCCATGCTCACCACTGCGCAGCCGCGCACGCAGTGCTTCCCACTGGGGGTGATAGCGGACCATAAAGGCTTCGGCGACCAGGATGCCATCCGGGATATCGCGCAGTCGCTCGGCTTCACCCGCGGTCAGGGCCACGGGCTTTTCGCAAAGCACGTGCTTGCCGCGGGCTGCTGCAGCCAGGGCGATATCGATATGCAGGTGGTTCGGCAGCGGAATATAGACGGCCTCCACCTCGGGGTCCTCCAGCACCGCTTCGTAGGAGCCGTAGGCCCTTGGGATGTCGAATTCACGCGCAAAGGCCTCGGCAGAGTCCTGACTGCGTGATCCGACAGCCCGGATTTCGCACCAGGGGCTGGCCTGGAGCGCCGGGATGATCTTGGCGCGGGCGATACTGGCGGTACCGATGATGCCCCAGCGGACGGCATCCGGGTTAGCGTGCATATGCGATTTCCCCGATCCTGCTGATATTGGTGACGCAACCCGCTATAGGCTTCGGGTTGCGTCTGTGTCGGCACTCTGGCGGACGTCAGTTGAGTTTGATGTACTCATCCATGTTGTCGGGCGTCACCAACTTGAAGGGCACCCAGACTTTCTGGTCTACGTCGTCCCCCTTGACCAGCTTTACGGCGGCGTCGATGGCACCACGTCCCTGACCTGCCGCATCCTGGAACACGGTGACGTCGAGGTCGCCCGCCTTCATCGCCTGCAGCGCGTCCTGAGTGGCATCGATGCCGGCAACCACGACCTTGCTCATATCGGTGCCGACGGCTTTCATCGCCTGAATGGCACCGATCGCCATCTCGTCGTTGTTGGCGATCACGGCATCGAATTCGAGTCCGGAGGACAGCCAATTGGTCATGATGTTATTACCCTGGGTCCGCTGCCACTCACCGCTTTCCTCCGCGACGACTTCCATACCGGAGCACTCCGGCGTTTTGATGACGTCATGGATATCCTTGGTGCGCTGGATGCCGGCCTGGTCGGTCAGGGCGCCCATCAGCACCAGAATCTTGCCTTTGCCGCCGAGTATCCGACAGACTTCCTTGGTCTGCAGTGTGCCGGAGTCGACCTCGTTCGATGCGATAAACGCCTGGTTGTCTGGCAGCATGTCGACATTGATCGGCTGGCGATTGACGTAGACCAGCGGGATTCCGGCAGCCTCGGCGTCGTCGCTCATCGAGACGGTGGCATCGGTATCCACCGGGTTGACGATGATGACATCGACGCCGGACGCGATGAAGTTTTGAATCTGGTTGAGCTGGGTGCCGACCTCGTTTTTGCCATCTTCGATCTGCAGGGAAACGCCGGTTTCATCTGCATATTTCTCCATGCCTGTCCGAAGCACGGTCAGGAAATTATCATCGAAGGTGGACATCGCGACGCCGATATTGATGTCTGCGGCCGAAACGGGGCCTGTCATCAGGCAAGCGCTGATGGCGGCAATGGCGAATTTTTTCATCTTATTTTTCTCCTGATGGAGTACCTGACGGTACTTGAGTGCATTTTCGTACAACCTTTCGGGGCCCGCCGGCACCGGTACCTAGCACCGACGGGTTTGTCGCTTGTCGCTTTTTTACCGGCTGATGGTCTGCTGCAGTGCGTCGATCGACGACTGGATGCCGGCCTCGGTCGACATGGTGAAGTCTTCCATTTCGAGGCTGACCCAGTCGTTGTAACCCTGCATGCGGACGATGGAGAAGAACTCCTTCCACCACTGCAGATCGCGTCCGGCGCCCACCGCGACGTAGTTCCAGCTGCGGTTGGCAACGTCGGTGACGTCCTTCAGTTCGAGCAGGCCGTTGACGTCGGCCAGGCCGCGTTCGATACGGGTATCTTTGCCGTGGACGTGGTGGATCGCATCGCCCAGCGCGCGTGCCGAGGCGATCGGCTCGGCGCCCATCCACATCAGGTGGGATGGGTCCAGGTTCATGCCAACCGTAGGTCCGACCTCGTCGCGCAGGCGAAACAGGGTCTCGGGGTTCCAGACCAGCATAGCCGAGAAGTTTTCCAGCGCGTATTTCTCAACGCCGACATCCTTGGCGAGTTTCACCAGGTCGTGCCACAGCGGGAAGGCGCGATCCTCCCACTGGTAGCGGTCACGCTCGGGCATTTCGTTGGGCCAGCTCTTGGTATAGACGAGCCAGTTGGGCACCATGTCGCCGGGCGCGGCTTCCGGCAGGCCGGACATGGTGACGATCTTCTTGACGCCGATTTCGCCGGCAAGACGGATGGTGTCTTCCATCTCCCTGCGGTGGCGTTTGCCCATCTCGCCCGGATCGAGCGGGTTGGCCGAGCAGTTCAGCGCCGCGATCTCGAGGCCGCGAGCTTCGATTTCGTTCAGCTTTTTCTTCAGCTGAGCCTTGTCGGCCAGCAGTTCGTCTGCGCGAAAGTGCGGGCCGGAGGACCAGCCGCCGCCGGTCATCTCGATCCCTTCGACGCCAAGGGCGACGCATTTGTCGAGCATCTCGGTGAAGGAGAGATTGCCCATCACGTCGGTGCAGATGGAAAGTTTCATTGTTTTGGCTTCCTTATTCGTCAGGAGTTGTTACTGGTAATCGACCCATGCCGCGTCTGCGTCGGCCGAGCGGACACAGTTCTCGAGCCAGCGCACGCCTTCGGTACCGGCCTCGATACCCGGGTAATGGTGGGTTTTCAGGAAGGCGTCGTCGCCACGCATCCGGGCGTCGATGGCCTGGGCGATCCACAGATAGATGTTGGCCCAACTGTCACCGAGACCTTCGGTGTGCAACGCTCCCATGCGGTCGACCGCCAGGCTTTCCTCCTCTAGGTAGGGCATGCCGTGGTGCAGAATTCGGTTCGGTTCGCCCTGCACTTCGTAGATCAGCTGGTCGGGTTGGGCATCGGACCACTCGACGGAGGCCTTGGAGCCGACGAAACGGTAGCGCTGGGAGCCCATGTTGCCGGCATTCACCGACGACACCCAGAGACGGCCGCGGGCGCCGTTATCGTAGTGGGTCAGCACGGTGGCGTGGTCTTCAAGCGGCGCGCGGGTCGGAATGAAGGCCTTGCGGTCGCACAGCAGCTTTTCGATCTTCATGTGCGGCAGTACCACCTCGGAGAGGTAATAGAGGTGTGTGCCGATATCGCCCAGCACGAAGGTCGGTCCGGCCGTTTCGGGGTTGGTCCGCCATTTCACGGCTTCGCCGGCATTCACATCGTCGCCGGAGTTGAAGCCATGGGTGTATTGCATGTCGACGATGCGGATGTCGCCGAGTAGACCCTTCTTGACCATCGCCGCCATCTGGTGCACCAGCGGGTGACCTGTGAAGCCGTAGGTCACGCCGACGATCAGGCCCTTGTCCTCGGCCAGTTTCGCCACCTCTTCACATTCGGCGACGGTGAAGAATAGCGGCTTTTCGCAGATCACGTGCAGGCCGGCCTGCAGGCAGGCCTTGGTGATCTCGAAGTGGGTGAAGTTGGGCGTTGCAATCGACACCACTTCGACACCATCTTCACGCGCGGTCTCGCCGGCGATGAGGTCCTGATAGGTTGCATAGCAGCGATCCTCGGCGACACCGAGATTGGTGCCGAAATCGCGGCCGCGCGCGGCATCAAGGTCGAAAGCACCGGCCACCAGCTGATAGGTACCGTCCCGCAGGGCGCCGGTGCGGTGCTTGTAGCCCACCTGACCGGTGCGGCCGCCGCCAACCATGCCCCAGCGCAGCGGGCGCGCGATTTTCTTTTCGCCGTTCAGCATCTCAATACCCCTTTGTTGTGGTTATTCAGGTTTAAATTTTTGTGCCTGGTGTTTTGGCGTCAGGCGTGCCGGAATCTTTTTTTGCAACCGGTTGCAATCAGGGTTTTGAAAAAGGCCCGGGAGGCGCTCCCCCGGGCCGGGTATCAACCCGAATACAATCAGGAGTCAGCAAACCCCGACCTCTGAATCGAGATTTGCAACCGGGTGCAAAAGCTGTTTTAAAAAAAACAGGTGTTATTGCACCCGGTTGCAAATACAATAGGCCGACGAGGTGAACTCTGTCAACGGTATTTTTGAAAATGGCAAAAAATCATTCCGGTTCGGTGGACCGCAAGGTGACCGCCAGCGACGTCGCCGAGCGTGCTGGAGTATCGAAATGGACGGTCTCGCGGGCTTTCACCGAGGGTGCCTCGATCTCGCCCCGGGCCAGGGAACGCGTGCTCGAGGCTGCTAATGAACTGGGCTACAAGCCGAACCTGCTGGCGCGCAGCCTGACCAAGCGGCGGACCCAGATGGTCGGCCTGGTGGTCGACGAGTTGGCTAACCCGAATCTGTTCCTGGTGCTCGACGAGATCACGCGTCAGTTGCAGCGTCGCGGCTATATGTCGATGCTGCTGAACATCAGCGCCGAGCACAGCATCAGTTCAGCGTTATCGCTGGCCGACCAGTTTCAGGTCGACGGTCTGATCTTTTTGGGCACCATCCTGACCGGCGAGTTGATCGAATTGGCGCAGGATATCCGGCACATACCGCTGATCGTACTGTACCGCAACTGCGACGATCCCAATATTCAGGTCGTCTCGACCGACGGTTATCGCGCCGGGCAGGAAATCGCGGACCTTTTTCTGGAGCAGGGCTACCGCCGCGTTACCTATATGCGCGGTCCCGCCAGCGAGTCGACCCAGCTCAAGCGGCTGGACGGGTTTCGGGATGGCCTGTCCGATCAGGAACTCGAGGTCGCGCCGATACTCGAAGCGGGTCACTATCGGCGCGACTGCGGCTTTGACGCGATGCGCCGTTATCTTGACACGACGCCCGCAAGCGACCGGGTCGAGGCCCTGTTCTGCGAAAACGACATTCTCGCCATAGGGGCGATGGATGCGCTGAAGGCGCGGGGGGAAGAGGGGAGTATTGCCATTATAGGGTTTGACGATATCGAAGAAGCGGACTCGCCAGGTTACGGCCTCACAACGTACCGCCAGCCGCTCGAAGTGCTGGTCCCGGAAGCGATTCGGCGCCTAACTGCTACGGAGGAGCAGTCAGAGCGGCGATTCTTGGCGCCGGGGGAGTTGATTGTCCGGTCAACTCATCTGCGCCGGCAAACCTAGAATCCTAATCCTGCATCGAACATTCTTCCCGCCAAGTGCAGATGTGCTCATTTACGCCGTTTGATCCCTGTTTTCAGGGTCGACTGATTCGCGCGTGGCAGGAGATTTCGTCGCAGATAGCCGCTCTAAAGAGCATGACGCCAACCGGGGGCTTTTTTGGCGCATAAGGCCGCCCGAGTCAGTCCATCTGGACGACTCGGGCTGCAGGGGAACTACAGAGTTAAGCGCTCAAGCCGGCAGTTACAATAACTTCGGACTAACCAACAGGTTTCGCGCACTGAATATCCGGAAGCAGAGCGTGATCAGCATCAGCAGCCCCAGGCCGCGGGCGCCCAGCACCAGCGCCGAGGTGTTGGATACCGTTTCCGGCCAGGCGATCAGCACCGCCGCAATTACGAACAGCGATCGGACCAGAGGCGAGAGGTTTTCCCGCAGCCAGCCCGAAAAGCCGATGCTCATCGAAACGGTCGCCAACGTCGCCAGCGTGATCGCCAGGACGACGTTCAGGGCGCTGCCGATCAGCAGGATGCCGGGCATGGTGACGAACAGGAACGGCACCAGCAGCTTCACGAAGCCGAGCCGCATCGACTCGAACGCGGTCTCGTTCGGGCGGGCGCCGGAAATCGTCGCCGCTGCGTAGGCCGCGAGCGCGACCGGCGGCGTGATCGCCGACACCAGGCCGAAGTAGAAGATGAACATATGGGCCGAGATCGGCTCCATGCCCAACTGCGTCATCGCCGGTGCCACCAGTACCGCCAGTAGCAGATAGGCTGCGGAAGTCGGCAGGCCCATGCCCAGGATGAACGAGGCCAGTGCGGTCAGCAGCAGGATGGCCCAGAGGTTGCCGCCGCCAAGTTCGATAATCAGGCTGGAGACCATCAGGCCCATGCCAGTCAGGTTCAGCACGCCGATGATCACGCCGGCAGAGGCCACGGCCGCGACAATCGGCATGGTCGCGGTGAGGGTTTCGGTGCAGGACGCGACCATGTCGACCAGGTTTATTCGGGTGCCTGGCTTCCAGGGGCTGACCAGCAGTCCCGCAAGGATACCTACCACTGCTGCCTGGGTGGGCGATTTGCCCGCCATCATCAGGCCAATCAGCACGACGAGGGGGAGCAGCAGATAGCCCCGCTCGCGCAATGTCGAGACCAGCAATATCAGGCCAGCGTCGGTATCGCGTTCGAGGCCCAGCTTGCCGGCTTCGAGACGCACCGACACCATCAGCGCCAGCACGTAAAGCAGTGCCGGCACCAGCGCTGCAAGCGCGACCTCTGCATAGGGAATGCCGATGATTTCCGCCATCAGAAAGGCGGCGGCGCCCATCACCGGCGGCATGATCTGGCCGGCCGACGACGCAGCCGCCTCGATCGCACCTGCCAGCTTGGCGCTATAGCCGACTTTCTTCATCAGCGGGATGGTGAAGGTACCGGTCGTCACCACGTTGGCCACGGCGCTGCCGTTCAACGAGCCCAGCAGCGCGCTGGAGAGGGCGGCGGAGAGGCCCGGTCCACCCTGAACGCGGCCGGTCAGGCCCCGCGCGATGTCGACGAAGACTTCGCCGGTGCCGATTTTGGTGAGCAGTGCACCAAACAGGCCGAACAGGAAGATGTAGGATACGGCGACGCCCATCGGTGTTCCGTAGACCCCTTCGGTCGACAGCAGCAGCGTCGAGGTCAGGCGGGAAAAATCGTAGCCGCCATGGCCGTATGCGCCCGGGATCAGGTAGCCGAAGTAGGCGTACAGCAGCGCCAGCGTCATCAGCACGATCAGGGCCCGGCCGACGGCGATCCAGACGAAGACGAACGCGACCAGCATCAGCGCGACGAAGATCCAGACGTCCTGCGGAATCGACATGGCGCCACGCATGACGATGTCGATATAGGCGTTCCAGATATAGGGACCCGGCACGAGCGCGATAATCGACAGACAGTAGAGGGCGGCTTTTGCAACGCGGTGTCGCTGCCGGATGGCGAAGTAGGCCAGTGCCGCGCCCGACACCAGCGAAAAGAACACCGATCTCAGGATCAGCGCGGTTATGCCGCCATAGTAGGCACCGTAGAGTACCAGCCCGGCAATCACGACGGCGGCGACGGTATAAATACCCGAAACGACCAGCTGCTCCCTGGGTCCCGCATGCGGGGACGCAAGAAGCAGACTCTTCAAAGTAGTCTGCTTCATACCGACTCCTATTGGCCTTTTACTTCGTTGAAGTATTTTTCAGCACCGGGGTGAAGGGGCACGGGGGTTGAGGTAGCGGTTTCTAAGGAGATCTTGGCGGCCTGGGGATGGACTGCGCCAAGCTCGTCCAGGTGATCGAAGACGGACTTGGTGATGTTGTAGATCTGGGTCTGGTCTTCCTTGCCGCTGGTGAACAGGATCGCCGGATCGTTGATCAGGGTGACAGGCTCGGTGATATCGGGGTAGGTGCCCGCCGGCAGCGTGTAGGACTGATAGAACGGATATTTTTCGGTAATGCCCGCAAGTCTCGCGGGGTCCGCCGACAGTAGCTTCATGTCTTTCTGGGAATCCAGGTCGATCAGTGCTGCGGTGGGCGCGCCTGCCAGTACCACGGTCGCGTCTACCTGGCCGCTGACCAGCGCCTGTACGCCTTCGGTGTAGGAAAGGAAGCGAGGCGTGATATCGCCGAAAATGCCGTACTCTTCTAGCAGGCGGGTCGCTAGGACCGCGGCGTTGCTGCCCGGAGGACCCATGCTGACGCGCTTGCCCTTCAGGTCTTCGAAGGTGCTGATGCCCTCGCCGTCGATTGTCGCGACCTGCAGCACGGCCGGATACAGATATGCGATCGCTGCCACGTCCAGGGCGCCGCTGACGTTGAACGGACCCTCGCCGTGTTTGGCCTCGTAGAGTGTGGACGAGGAGGAAAGGCCCAGCGTCATCTGTCCCGAGGCGACGCGATGATTATTTTCCACCGATGCGCCCGTGACCTCCGCCCGGGCGGTGGTATCGGCCAGATGCTTGTTGATCACATCGGAAATGCCGGCACCGATGACATAGAATAGGCCGCCGGTGCCGCCGGTCCCGATCGAAACGCGTTCGGCCGCGGTAGCGGGGCCGGCGAGCATCGAGGCGGTCAGGGCGGTGATACAGAATAGACGTTTGTACATTGTTATCTCCCGCTGTTGCTTATTGTTATCAGTCGAGCGTTCGTCTCTGACTGTTGGCAGCGAGTATAGGGCGCGAACCTTTCACCAACCTGTCACGGGGGGCGATTACTGCATCGGAGCCGGGTTAAGGTGGGTAGGTGACGTTATTTGCTCAGATGGGGCATGGCGCTGTCCCACTCGTCGAACAGAAGCTGCCGTTTCGCGGTATCGGTCTGCAGCAGCAGCTCGAGCCCCAGCGGTATCGGTCTCAGCAGGCTGTGAGATGCGCCGAACAGGGTTGGGGAACCGCTGTCGTTGCCGGGGCCGCCGCTGACGGGGATCAGGCTGGAGTGTTCGGTGAGTAACTGCTGGCCGATGTCGGAGAGCAAGAAGTCGAGAAAGGTTTTGGCCTCGGCAGGGTTGCGGGACGCCTTCGGGATGAAGGCGGTTCTGAGCACGATGGTGGTGTAGTCGGTCGGCAGTACCGGCACGATCCAGGGGTGTTCCTGCGACCACGCCTGGGTATAGGACCCCAGCGCATTGTAGGCGATGAAGATCTCGCCTCGGGTCAGCGCGCGCAGCATCGATCGGGTATCGGAGTACAGACGGGAATGGTGGATGCCGAAGGCTTCCAGCAGCCGTTCGTAGGTGCGAGACAGCTGGCTGTCGTACGACCAGGTCAGGTAGCCGATCCCAGTGGACTTGATATCCGGCAGGCCGATTTTCTCGTCCAGCAGGTGGTCCTTATTGCGGATCAGCGCCAGCAGCTGTTCGCGGCTTTGCGGTAGTGGGGCGCCCGCCAGCAGATCGGTGTTGATGGCGATGACGATCGGCTCGACCGCGTAGCCGAACAGCTCATCGCGCCACTTCGAGCGTGTGGGCAGGCGATCGGTGTGCTCGGAGCTGTAACGCTGCGCATAACCGTCGTTCACCAGCTTGAACTGCAGGTCCATGGCCGAGCTCAACATCAGGTCTGGGCGCTCGTCCGGATGCTCGAGAAAATACTGGTAGAGGTCGAGGCTGTTGAACTCTCGGTACTTGAGCGCTATCTGAGGGTGGCGCTCCAGAAAAGCGCTGAAAACCGACTTGATTGTTTCCCTGTCCACGGCGCCATAGATCACCAGCTCAGATCCGGTGCTGTTGTCGACGGCCTTATCGAGCACCTTATCGGCGAGAAGCGATCCGGCACCGACAGCGGTGCCAATCACAATCGCCGTCAGGATGGCGAGAAAAAAAACCGGCAGGCGCTTCATGACGCTGTTACTTCAACGGGCGGAAAGACCACTTCTACGATCAGGCCCCGGGGCGTGTTGTCCCTGAGCCGGAAGCTGGCATGGTGGTGCTCGGCCACCTCCTTGGCAATCGCAAGTCCGATACCGGTGCCCGGTTGTTGGCTGTTGGGGCTGCGGTAAAAGCGTTCGAAAATATGCTGTTTCTCTTCATCACTGACGCCAATGCCCTGGTCTTTAACGCGCAGCACGACTTCATCCCGGGATTTCCCGTGCTCGACGTGCAGCGACACCTCGACGACGGACTGCCGGCTGCTGTAATTGACGGCATTTTCGATAATGTTGCGGATCATCTGCTTGAGCGCGAAATCGTCGCCGTCAATCTCGACTTCGACCTTGCCGCTGTATTCGATCTCGACACCCTTTTGCAGTGCCCAGACCACCAAGTCTCGGCAGACCTCCTTGGTCAGGCGATCCAGCGAGATGCTCTTCAGGGGCTGGCTCTGGAAACGGTGGGCCAAGGTGGCTTGGTTCAGCAGTTGATTGACGGTTTCACGCAGCAGGTTGCTGCACTCGACGATATGCGAAAGCTGTTGCTGCCGCTGGGTTTCATCTTTCTCGTCCAGCGCATTTTGCGCCTGGGAACTCAACCCGGCCAGCGGGGTGCGGATCTGGTGCGCCGCTTCCGAGGTGAATCGTTTAAGCCGCTCTAGGGTGCTGTTGAGCTGGGTATTCGAACGGTTGATAGCGTTGACCAGCGGGGTGATCTCCTTCGGCACCGGCAAGATCAGCGGCTTCAGCTCCAGCGCGGAGCGCTCGTCGATGGCTTTTCGTAGCCGCTGCAGTGGCCGCAACACCCGCCAGATGCCGAACATCAGCAGTAGCAGCGTGACCGCGAAAAACAGCATGACGAAGCGCAGCACGAACCAGTTGGTTTCCTTGGCCAGTTCTTGGCGGGCACTGAGGGTCTGGCCGACGACGATATAGATATCGCTAGAACTGTTCGAGTCGATTAGCTGCTTGTTCACGCCCAAGAAGCGAACCTCTTCGCCGCGGTAAACCCCGTTGTAGAAGAAAGGCGTGATCTGTCCGCCCTGGTCCCGGACCTGATCCAGATCGTCAAACGGAATGTCCGGCAGATCGGTGTAGCCGCTCAGCACGTGCTGGTCCGGCCCGATGATCGAATAGAAAGCCCTGTCGGACGGCGCCATCGCCAGCGTTTCGAACGCCGAGCGTGGTAGGTCGATGACAATATTGCCATCCAGACTGTTGATGTTTTCGGCGATTTGCAGCACCGATCCCAGCAACAGCCGGTCATAGGACAGGCGGGCGGCGCGGTTGGCGTAAAGGTTGGCCGACCAGGCCACGAAGCCGTTGATAACAATCAGCACCAGCAGCGTCATCCACAACAGCTGACGGCGAATCGAAGGATTAGCCCGGGTCACCGTCTTTTTCCAGCAGGTAGCCTAGGCCTCGGATGGTGCGGATATGCAGATTGCTGTCACCCAGCGCTTTTCTCAGCCGCGCCACGTAGATTTCGATCACGTTGGGGCTCGGGAACTCGTCGATACCGTAGATATGCTCCATCAGCGCCTCTTTGCTGAGCACCTGGCCGGTATGGCCCATGAAGACCTCGAGCAGCCGGTACTCCCGCTGTTTTAAGCTGACGGACTCGCCCCGGATCGTTACTGTGCACGCCTTTCGATCCAGGCAGACATTTCCGTACTCTATCCTGTCGTGGGCCTGTCCCTGGCTGCGCCGGAGCAGTGCCCGGCAGCGGGCCAGCAACTCGCCGAAATCGAACGGCTTTGTCATGTAGTCATCGGCGCCGAGATCCAGCAGCGCAATCCGATCTTCGACCTGGTCGCGTGCGGTCAGGATCATGACGGGCTTATTAATCTGCCGTTTGCGCAGACTGCCGAGAACCGCGTCCCCGGTCATGTCCGGCAGGTTCAGGTCGAGAATCAGCAAGTCGTAGTCGTACATGCCGATGAATTGCTGTGCGGCCGCCCCGGTCTGGGCGAGGTCCACCCCGTGACCGATGCGACGAATACGCTGGATAATGGCTTCGCCAAGCACCTTGTCGTCTTCAACTACCAGAATGCGCATGTGACTGGATCCAAAGTCTCGTAATTAGCCGTCCAGGGCGGTACAGCCCAATAGTATCACCATATCCGCGCGCTGCAGCTGCACTGGTCGAAGAGTTACGCGCTTTCAGCCCTCTGATGGGGTAACCGAGTACTTCGACGACGAAATTGGTTTCGGCGGCCGCAAGATCGATAGCTGTGTCGTCCAAGTAGCCCGGGCGTGACCGGGAATAACAGCAGCGGAAATAAGTACTTAATCACAGGTTGTATGGACTCCCCCGGTATTGCAAGAGATTGGCTGTCGGCATCGTTGCGATCGTTCTTGTCGTTCTTGTCGTTCTTGTCGCTCTTGCGGTACGGCGTAACGAACTGGGGTGCCATCATCCGTACCTCGTGTCCTAGCTTGCGCAGCTCCCGAGCCCAGTAGTGGGCTCCGCCACAACTCTCTATAAACGACCACGCACGGCTCCAACTGAGCAAAGAACGCCAACACCGTGTTGCGTTTGAGGGTTTTACGAAACAGACGCTGCTCCTGATGGTCAACGGCGAAGACCTCGAAGACGTTCTTTGCCAAACCCAGGCTGGTACACATACTTTTCATGAAGGACTCCTTCTTTTCGATTGGTCGAGTCAACTTCCAATCTGGCACATAGATGCCGATAGAGGGGGAGTCCATCCCATTTCCTTAGGCGGCCCTCGATGCTGTCGCACTGGATCAACGGTCTGGACAAGGCTCGGCACTGCAATGAGGTCTTGCGCAAACGATCGGGGCCGGGAGAAGACGTGTCCCTGAAGCGCTGAGGATGCAGCAGAATCACCATACTATTTTGTCGCACGAGTTGACGGCGTTAGGATGCGAACAGGCCGATTTTACGAGCGACATAACTGAAAATAGGTAGCTCCAAGCATTCGTTAGGAGTGTGACGCTCAGAGTCTCTATGGGTGGTTTGGCAGAATAGTATAGATAAGTGCCCTTTGAGTATTGGCAAATCGATTCCCAATAGCCTTCAATGACAAGGTGCCGTTCGATAGAGCGGCAGCGTAAGACAGAACAGTGAGTGCGCCTGCCCATCGCGATCCACTCCGCAGGCACCAACCAAGACACCGAAACCAGTCTAGCCATGAACGATAATAAAAAAACATTGGCGCCGGATTACGAATGGGTCACTCAGCCGCAGGGTGAGTCCATCCACTACATCCAGCATGGCGTGCCCAGCGATCTGATCCGGTGGCATCACCACCGGCAGTACGAGTTGCGGCTAGTCAGGGCGACCCGCGGCAAGATGTTCGTTGGCGATTACATCGGCAATTTTGCGCCCGGCAACCTGGTCCTGATTGGGCCGGATCTGCCCCATAACTGGATTAGCGAACTGGCCGCGGGGGAAACGATTGCGCTGCGGGATCAGGTGGTGCATTTCTCGAGCGAATTTGTTCAGGGTCTGCAGTCTGCCATACCGGAAGTCCAGGCGATCGAGTCGATGTTGCAACGATCGCGTCGGGGCATCGAGTTCCTGGGTGAGGAGACCATCGGTCAGGCGGCCCGGCTGTTCGATCAGATCGCCAGTTCCCACGGCATGAAACGCCTGGTCTGTTTCCTTCAACTGCTGGAACTGCTCGCCAGTTCCTCTAACTACCGCATGCTGTCAAACTCCAACGTCGAGGAGAACATCAACAAGCAGCACCTGGACTGGCTGACGCAAGCCGTGGATTTCATCCTGATGCACTATTCCCGCGAACTGTCGCTGGATGAGGTTGCAACAGAAATGGGTATGAGTGCCACCCAGTTTTCAAAACGCTTCAAACGGGCCGCCGGGCATCGCTTCATCGACTTCGTGAATCAGTTGCGTGTGAGCAAGGCTTGTGAGCTGCTGGTTAGAAACGAAATGCCCATTACCGATATCTGTTTTTCCGTTGGCTACAACAATGTGGCGAACTTCAATCGCCGTTTTCTGGAGATAAAGGGGATGACGCCGAGCGAATACCGGAAATCGTATATTCACGATTTGAAAGCGTCCTGATACTCAGGCTCTTCCAATACAATACGCAGCCATTGGTGCTGCCAGCCTGTTGGACGGAAAAATTTGTGTTCCGGAATGTCCTGGAAAAAAGTATAGAAGTTTGTCTGTGTAGTATTGGTTATTTGCGTATCGAATTGCTGTAATAGATATTGAAAACCCCATGGGGTCTGAACTTCAGCCAAACTGATTTTTTAACTCAAAAAAATCATCACGCATTCATAAACGAAAATAACAGGGTGTTGTCATGCAAGCTCTTGTGCTGGAAGAGGTCGGTAGACTATCGATTCGAGATATCCCCATCGAGCAATCAATGGGTAAAGACGATGTGCGTATTGCGATCCGAAACGTCGGTGTCTGCGGCAGCGATGTCCATTATTACAAGCACGGAGTGATCGGTCCCTTCGTTGTGCGGGAGCCGATGGTACTGGGGCACGAAGCTTCCGGTGTCGTGGTGGCGGTGGGGGAAAATGTCACGCACCTGCAACCGGGAGATCGCGTTTGCATGGAGCCGGGTATACCCGACCTGCAGTCCCGGGCATCCCTGGAAGGCCACTACAACCTGGATCCTTCAGTCCGCTTCTGGGCGACGCCGCCGATCCACGGTTGTCTCACGCCTGAAGTGGTGCATCCAGCCAGCTTCACGTTCAAGCTGCCGGACACTGTCAGTCTTGCCGAGGGCGCCATGATCGAGCCGCTGGCGACCGGTATGCAGGCGGCCGACAAGGCCCGAATCCGTCCCGGCGATGTGGCGGTCGTCGTCGGCGCCGGCACGATCGGGATTTTGACCGCAGCGTCTGCGCTGGCAGGCGGTTGCAGTCGCGTCATTATCGCTGACCTGGTGCAGGAAAAGCTCGATATTGCGGGCCATCTGGTTGACAGTATCATCCCCGTCAACATTGCCACCGAAAATCTCGCGAAGACGGTCGGTCGTCTTACCGACGGCTGGGGCGCGCAGATTGTCTTCGAAGCCTCCGGCAGCCCCAAAGCCTACGACAACCTTTTTGATCTGGCCTGCCCCGGCGGCTGTGTCGTAATGGTAGGTATGCCGCCAAAACCGGTGACACTCGATATCGTTTCGATGCAGGCCAAGGAAATTCGCATAGAATCGGTTTTTCGCTATGCCAATCAGTTTCCCCGGGCGCTGGCATTGCTGGGCTCCGGGAAATTGAATATCAAACCGTTGATATCCAAAATATACCCTTTCAACGACTCGATTGCCGCATTCGATCATGCCAGTCAAGGCGCACCCGGGGATGTCAAAATTCAAATAAGCCTGGAATAGGAATAATGGCTTGGCTCGCCGCACGATATCTCTGAGTAATGAGAGTTAAGGAAACGGGGAACGATTCACTTTTCTGATGTTTAATAGCCGGTCGTCGGCTTTAAAACAATAATAACCGGAGATTCAAAAATGAAAAAACCACTTGTTCTTTCTGTCTCAGTGGCAGCAGCTATCGCTATGGGATCGTCGTTGGCTATTGGCGCAACGACCGTTACCATCGGCACCGTCAACAACGGCGACATGATCCGCATGCAGGAGTTGTCCGGTGAGTTCGAAAAATCCCATCCTGATATTAAATTGGACTGGGTCGTGCTCGAGGAAAACGTCCTGCGCCAGCGCCTGACCACCGATATCGCCACCGAGGGCGGCCAGTTCGATGTCATGACCATCGGCATGTACGAAGCCCCGATCTGGGGAGAACGTGGCTGGCTCGAGCCGATGAAGGATCTGCCCGCAGACTATGATCTGGAGGACATCTTCCCAGCCGTACGCAATGGCCTGTCGGTCGAGGGTATCCTGTACGGGCTGCCGTTCTATTCCGAAAGCTCGATGACCTATTATCGCAAGGACCTGTTCGAGCAGGCCGGCCTGACCATGCCGGAGCGCCCAACCTGGGACCAGATGCGCGACTTCGCCAAGGTACTGCACAAGCCGGATCAGGAGCAGTATGGCCTCTGCCTGCGCGGCAAGGCCGGCTGGGGCGAGAACATGGCGATCGTCACCACCCTGGCTAACAGCTTCGGTGCACGTTGGTTCGACGAGGGTTGGAAACCGGAGTTCACGGGCGAGGCCTGGACCAACACCATCGAGTTCTATGTTGATGCGTTGAACAACTACGGCCCGCCGGGGGTTTCGTCCAATGGCTTCAACGAAACGCTGGCGCTATTCAGCTCCGGCAAGTGCGCGATGTGGGTCGATTCCACCGTGGCCGGTTCCTTTGTCACCGATCCAAGTCAGAGCAAGGTCGGGGACCAGGTAGGCTTTGCGCTGGCGCCGAAACAAGTGACCGAGAAGGGGGCTGGCTGGCTCTGGTCCTGGGCGCTGGCGATTCCGGTCAGTTCGGATGCCAAGGACGTCGCCACCGAGTTTGTCACCTGGGCGACCTCCAAGGCCTACAGCCAACTGGTGGCCGACAAGTTCGGTATTGCCGCCATGCCCCCGGGTAGCCGTGCCTCGACCTATGCCAACGCCGACTATATGTCCGCCGCGCCCTTTGCCGCCAAGACACTCGAGTCGATGAACAACGCAGATCCTGCCGATTCGACGCTGAAGCCGTCTCCCTATATCGGCATTCAGTTCGCCGCGATTCCTGAATTCCAGTCCATCGCCACCCAGGTCGGCAAGCTGGTCTCCGGCGCCCTGGCCGGCCAGATGTCCGTTGATCAGGCCATGAAAAGTGCCCAGTCGATCGCCGAACGGGAAATGAAGCGCGCGCGTTACTACTGATCGGCGCTTGAACTGATCGTCCCGGTCGATTCTAGAGTGACGGAATTCCCGGCCGGGGACCTGGCCCCGGCCAATTTGTACAGGATGTACGTTTCCTGCGAGTGCATGGATGCACAGGAGCAGGACGTCCGATTACAACGATAACAAGAGTCTGTCCCATGAGTATTTCAACCGTGCAAGACGGGGTGTCGGCGGTATCGGCACCCGGGCCCACGACGGTCAAGGCCGACCGGCAACTCCATAATCGCGTAGGTCTGCTGACGGTGTCGCCGTCGGTGCTGGCGCTGCTGGTCTGGATGATCGTGCCGCTGGCGATGACCATCTACTTCTCGCTGATCCGTTACAACCTGCTGTATCCCGGCGACAACGAGTTCGTCGGCCTGGAAAACTACTACTTCTTTCTCACCGATGAAGGCTTCGTCCATGGTGCGCTTAACACCCTCTGGCTGGTCGGCGCGACGCTGCTGATCAGCGTCGTCGCCGGGGTGCTGATCGCGGTGCTGGTGGATACGCCATTCTGGGGTCGGGGCATCGTCCGGGTGATGCTGATCTCGCCGTTCTTCATCATGCCGACGGTCAGCGCACTGGTGTGGAAAAACCTGCTGCTGCATCCCGTGTCCGGGGTCTTCGCCGCGGTCTGGAACTTCTTCGGCGCCACGCCGGTGGACTGGTTCGCCGAGTATCCGCTGCAGGCGATCATCCTGATCGTGTCCTGGCAGTGGGTGCCGTTCGCGGTGCTGCTGCTGATGACGGCGATGCAGTCGCTCGACCAGGAGCAAAAAGAGGCGGCCCGCCTCGACGGCGCAGGTCCCATCGCCATCTTCTGGCATATCACGCTGCCGCACCTGACGCGCCCGATCGCGGTGGTGGTGATGATCGAGACCATCTTCCTGCTGTCGATCTTCGCCGAGATCTTCACCACCACCGGCGGCGGGCCGGGTTACGAGACCACCAACCTTGCGTACCTGATCTACAGCCAGGCGCTGCTGCAGTTCGATGTCGGCATGGCCAGTGCCGGTGGCCTGGTAGCGGTCGTTATTGCCAACATCGCCGCCTTCATCCTGATCCGGATGATCGGCAAGAACCTGACCGAGAAAGCGTAGGAGGGATGGACATGAGCCAATATCGCACATTACAGACCCTCCTGATCCGGATGATCGGCGCTTATATGACCAAGAATCTAACCGAAAAGGCGTAGGAGGCTCACCATGCTGACCCTGAAACAAAGCCGCCGCCTGCAGACGGTACTGATCGCAACCCTGGCCTGGCTGGTGGCGCTGGCGATCTTCTTCCCGATCTTCTGGATGATCCTGACCAGCTTCAAGACCGAGATCGATGCCTTCGCCACGCCACCGCAGCTGTTCTTCACGCCGACGCTGGAAAACTACGTCCATATCGACGAGCGCAGCGACTACTTCCACTTCGCCTGGAACTCGGTAGTGATCTCGTTCGGCTCGACCCTCGCCGGGATGCTGCTGGCAGTGCCGGCGGCCTACTCGATGGCCTTCTTCGAGACCAAGCGCACCAAGTCGACGCTGCTGTGGATGCTGTCGACCAAGATGTTGCCGCCGGTTGGCGTGCTGGTGCCGATCTACCTGCTGTTCAAGGACGCGGGCCTGCTCGATACCAAGACCGGCCTGGTGATCATCTACACCCTGATCAACCTGCCGATCATGGTCTGGATGGTGTACACCTACTTCAAGGAAATTCCCAAGGACATCCTCGAGGCGGCCCGCCTCGATGGCGCCACCCCGGCGCAGGAGATCTACCGCGTGCTGCTGCCGATCGGCAAGGGCGGCCTGGCATCGACGGTGCTGCTCTCCTTGATCCTGTGCTGGAACGAGGCCTTCTGGTCGCTGAACCTGACCGCCTCGTCGGCCGCGCCGCTGACTGCGATGGTGGCCTCCTACTCCAGCCCCGAAGGCTTGTTCTGGGCCAAGCTGTCGGCCGTCTCGACCCTGGCCTGCGCGCCGATCCTGATTTTCGGCTGGCTGAGCCAGAAACAACTGGTACGCGGTCTTTCCTTTGGTGCCGTCAAATAACAACAAGAGGTTTTCCCCATGGCTGATCTGACTATCCGCAATCTGAAAAAAAGCTTCGAAGATATCGACATCATCAAGGGCATCGATCTGGACATCAAGGATCACGAGTTCGTGGTGTTCGTCGGCCCGTCCGGCTGCGGCAAATCGACGCTGCTGCGGCTGATCGCCGGCCTCGAGGAGGTGAGCAGCGGTACCATCCACCTCGATGACCGCGATATCACCGACGTTGCACCGGCCAAGCGCGATCTGGCGATGGTGTTCCAGACTTACGCGCTCTATCCGCACATGACGGTGCGCAAGAACATGTCGTTCGCGCTTGAGCTGGCCGGTGCCGACAAGGCCGAGATCAACCGCAAGGTCGACGAGGCGGCGCAGATCCTCGAGCTTGGCCACCTGCTGGACCGCAAGCCCAAGGCGCTGTCCGGGGGCCAGCGCCAGCGCGTGGCGATCGGCCGTTCCATCGTACGTCATCCCAAGATCTTTCTGTTCGACGAGCCGCTGTCGAACCTCGACGCGGCACTGCGCGTACAGATGCGCTTGGAGCTGGCGCGGCTGCACCACGAACTGAAGGCGACGATGATCTACGTCACCCACGACCAGGTCGAGGCGATGACGCTGGCCGACAAGGTGGTCGTGCTCAACGGTGGTCACATCGAACAGGTTGGCTCGCCGCTGGAGCTGTACCATCATCCGGTCAACGCCTTCGTGGCGGGCTTTATCGGTACGCCGAAGATGGCCTTCCTGAAGGGAAAGGTGGAAAAGGCCGACCGCGCCGGCGTGACGGTGAAGCTGGACTGCGGTCCCGAATATCAACTGCCGCTGGACGGCAGCCGTCTCAAGGCCGGCGAGTCGGTAACCTTCGGCATGCGGCCCGAGCATATCGAGGTGACGGCGGCCGATGCCAGTCCGTTCAAGGTGACGCTGGACGTTACCGAGCACCTTGGCGCCGACACCTTCTGCTACGTCAAGGCACAGAACGGCGAGACGCTGACGGTCCGTGCGGGAGGCGACTACGCCGGCCGCTTCGGCGAACAGGTCGGTCTCACTCCTGATCTGGCGCACTGCCATCTGTTCGACGAAAAGGGCAGGGCGGTGCCCAAGCCAGGTGCGCCGGCAAAGGCTGCCTGAGCGACGCACTGATCAATCGGTTCTAAAACCAGTCCTGCTGTTCGTTGCGGCGTTATGCGTAAAACCGGGGCCTTATGGCCCCGGTCAGAAATATCTTCAGTGCCCGTCCTTTCTATATCGACCTGGACTCTCTCCCGACCAGCGTTCAATAGCGCGTCTGAAATTTGCGATCTCGGCAAAACCAACCTGATCGCGTTGGTGTTCGGTGTGCACATGGTCGTAGCCATCGGCGGCGCCGACATGCCGATCGTGGTATCGATGCTCAACAGCTACTCCGGCTTGGCCGCGGTGGCGATGGGTTTCATGCTCGGCAATGACCTGCTGATCGTGCTCGGCGCGCTGGTCGGTTCCAGCGGTGCGATCCTCAGCTACATCATGTGCAAGGCGATGAACCGCAAGTTCGCCAACGTTATCCTAGGTGGCTTCGGCTTCGGCTTCGGCTTCGGCTTCGGCTTCGGCGCCAAGGGCGGCGCGGCGGCGGCTATGTTGGAAAATGCCAAGGAAGTGATGATCCTGCCGGGTTACGGCATGGCCGTTGCCCAGGCGCAGCACACGGAGTTCGAGATCACAAAGAAACTGCGCGAGAAGGGCGTCAACGTGCGCTTCGGCATCCACCCGGTGGCGGGTCACTTGAACGTACTGCTGGCGGAAGCCAAGGTATCGTACGATATCGTCTACGAAATGGACGAGATCAACGTGGACTCCCCGGACATCGACGTCTCCGTGGTCATTGGTACCAACGACATCGTCAACCCGGCGGTGCATGAAGTGCCGGACAGCCCGATCGCGGGCATGCCGGTCCTCTAGCCCCGGAAAGGCAAGACCACCTTCCTGCACAAGCGCGGCATGGCGACCGGTTACGCCGGCGTCTACAACCCCCTGTTCTACAAGGACAACACGCGGAATGCTATTCGGCGATGCAAAGGAAAGCGTCGACAAGGTGCTTAGGGAAGATGCGAACAAGTCCCCGACCATGAGAGAATCCCGAGTCTTGAATCGACCAGATCCTGATGCATGGAACAGCAACTGACCTTCGCCGATAGCGAGTACCATCACAAACGTCATCGCACGCGTAAGGAAACATTCCTCGCCCGGATGGAGGAATTAGTGACTTGGCAGCGTTTGGAGGCTGTCGTCAAACCGCATTACCCCAAAGCCGGAAATACCCATAGGGCACTTCGGTCGTAGACCCTATCCTTTGATGACGATGCTGCGCATCCATTGCATGCAGCACTGGTACAGTATGAGCGATCCGGCGATGGAAGATGTGCTGTACGAGATTGCTTAGATGCGGTTGTTTGCTGGGCTCTCGCTGGACCGGTCTATTCCGGATCACACCACCATTATGAACTTCCGACATTTGCTGGAACGTCATGGCCTGGCGCGGAAGATCTTTGAAGCGGTTAGTGAATGGCTCACAGAGGCCGGCGTGTTGCTCAAGCAAGGCACGTTGATGGATGCCACCATCATCGAAGCGCCCAGTTCTACAAAGAATCGCAGCGGGGTGCGGGACCGCAACGGCGGACCGCCCGAGATGCACCAGACCAAAAAGGGCAACCAATGGTTCTTCGGCCTGAAAGCGAATATTGGTGTGTATGCGCGGACAGGTATCACTCATAGCTTCACCACCACGGCAGCCAACGAGCACGACCTGAACCAGGCGGAACATCTACTCCACGGTGATGAAGCGTTCATTTTTGCTGATGCGGGTTACCGGGGTGCTGGAAAGCGGAACGAGTTGAAAGATGTGAGCGCGGACTGGCATATCGCCGAACAACCAGGGAAGCTGAAGGCTCTGAAAAAGCATCCTCGGATCAATAAGGTCAGGATCCGCACCGAGTATCTGAAGGCCAGCCTTCGCGCCAAGGTCGAGCATCCGCTCCGGATCATCAAGTGCCAGTTCGGCTTCGTGAAAGCCCGTTACCGTGGTTTGAAGAAAAATGACGGCAAACTGGCGATGCTGTTTGCTCTGTCAAACCTCGTTCGCGTGGATCAGATGTTGCGAGCTCAGGGGTAATCCGTCTGAACTGCCTGAAAAGGCAGCTCGTCGATGGAAAAAGCAGGAGAGTGACGCCTAGATTGAGTTCCAGCTGCATTAATTGCGAGTCACAGCGGAAATAAGGACTTAATCACAGGCTCCCTAACTTCATCTGACGCTTCTATGCTTGAAACTGTAATCGCCGGCCTTCGATCAAACGAAGATAGGCGTTGCCCGGGACCGGTCGGGGTCGATTCGCTAAAGACGAAGAGGCCACTGTGCCGGGCATCGAACGGGGGGAGTCATGTTGCTGTCGAGAACGTCAAAAACCTTTCTGATCAGCATGTTCACGATGCTGGTTGCGATTTCCGTTGCCGCAAAAGAATACCGATTCGTGATGGTGTCCCACATCGGGGCCCAGGATCCGAATATGAATTGGCTGACGCTATCTCTAGCCGAATTTGAGAAACGATACCCAAATGTGTTTACCGAATATGTCGGCGGGCTGACGTCTGGCGTCGAGGAGTTGGCGCAAAATCTGGAGGAGACGATCGCCTCCCGTCCCGATGGAATTGCGGTGCCGATTCTTGATGCCAAGGCTCTCGACGCTCCCATTCGCAAGGCGCTGAGCATGGGTATCCCGGTGGTGGCGTTCAATATCCCGGATAAGCGGCCGCCGGACCAGCGAATCCCCTACTTGACGTATGTGGGGGGGGACGAGTACCTGACCGGCTACAAGATCGGTCTCTATGCTCTCGCCAAAGCGAAAGATGGAATGGTTCCAATGCCCAGGAAGGTCGTCTGCACCTTGCATACGGCGGGTCATGCGGGACTGCGGGAACGTTGCCGAGGCATCGAGGACGCCTTCGGGAAAGTCGGTGCCCCGGTGGAATATCTGGTGACTGACATTGAAGAGACCAACTTTCGCCAAAAACTGAAGGCCTATCTTTCGTCCAATCTCGATACCAACTACATCTTCAACCTGGCCGACTTTACCGCCGCCTGGTCCTGGGAAGTGGCGGATGAGCTGGGTATGGAGCCGGATGCGGACACCAAGGGTCTAACGGTGCTAACCGTGGACGTGGGCCCGATTGGTCTTTCCGGTGTGAAAAATGGTCATCTTCTGGTGGCGTCCGAGCAGGGGTTCTGGTTGCAGGGTTACATTCCGATGGAATGGCTCTACTGGTATCACGAGATGGGTTACAAACCCCAGTCCGATATCATTACCGGGCCTGTACTGGTCGACAAGGACAACCTCGAGCAGATGGACAAGCTGTCCAAGCTCGTTTTTGGTGTCGGCTCCGAGTCTGATGCTGCTTGGCGCAAATAGTCCGCCAGTATTGGGTTGCCCCGCCGTGATCAAGTTCTCGATTTTTTAATCGTCTGTTGGACAAACCCAGAGTGGTGGCTGCTAGCGCGGGCGTATAGGTTTTCGCCATCCAGTTCTGTGGGATCGCGATCGAAGTCGTGTCAATTGCTCTTTTGGCCTCAGACGCCGGGGATGTGCTGGCCTTTATGTGGAAACAATAATTGCTTAAGGTTAATGATATGCAATTTATGTTGTAATTATGGGGTCGCTTTGTTAACCTCGGTCTTCATTGATGATCGTGCGTTGTTCGACGGCGCTACACTGCCCGAAAGGGCCGTGCTGTTGATTCTGAATGGCAGTTGTTGTTCTGCACCTCCCTGGCCGTGCTCCGGCTGGACTTGTGCCACCGGCTCGGCCGGTGGCATTTTTTATTGACTAGGGGGCTGGTACGGTAATGATCCATGATCCGTTTTTCTTCCTTTGTGCAATACCGGCTGTGCTGATATTTGGCATCGCTAAAGGCGGGTTTGGCGGCATCATCGGTATTGTCAGTGTCCCGCTTATGGCGCTTTCGGTCAGCCCGGCACAAGCTGCCGCCATACTGTTGCCGATTCTCTGTGTAATGGATCTGCTGGCAGTATACAAATTCTGGGGGCAATGGCATTCCGAAAATCTGAAGATCATGCTGCCCGGTGCGCTGTTGGGCATTCTGCTGGGCGTTCTCACTTTCAGCTATCTGTCAGAGGCGCATATTCGGCTGCTGATCGGCGCTGTGGCGCTGGCATTTGCCGTACAATACTGGTTCGGCACCGCCAAGCGTAGCGAGGTGGGGCCCAGTCGCGTCAAAGGGAGTGTCTGGTCGATGATAGCCGGTTTCACCAGCTTCGGGATTCATGCAGGCGGTCCGCCGGCAAGCGTCTATCTCATTCCTCAACGACTGCCGCCGACCCTGTTCATAGGAACTTGCAGCCTGCTTTTCGCCGCGATCAATTACGCAAAGCTTGTTCCCTATTATTGGATGGGGCAGCTCAGTGGCGACAATATGCTGACGTCTCTGCTGTTATTGCCACTGGCGCCCTTTGGCATCGGTATCGGCTATTACCTGCACAAGAGGGTCTCTACCCAACTGTTTTATGGAATCTTCAATGTTTTTCTGGTCTTAACAGGTCTGAAATTGCTTCTTGACGGTATTGCCGCGCTGTAGTCAGTGTCCCCGGGTAATATTTCACGAAATGGTTTTGGGCAAAGTCGTCAAGGTTCTGATGGCAGAACTGGCGGAAAATGGAGACGAAATTGATGAAGATCGGACTTATCGGTACCGGTATTATGGGACTGCCGATGGCACAGAATCTGCGCAATGCTGGCCATCAACTGTACGTTTCAACCCATCGCAGTCCCGTGCCGGCGGGCCTCCAGGAGGCTGAAGCCTGTGCCAATCCGGCGGAAGTCGCTCGTGCAGCAGAAATCATTATCCTCATGGTTCCGGATACACCGCAGGTTGAAGCAGTACTGTTCGGTGACAACGGAGTCGCCGAAGGCCTGGAAAACGGAAAGGTGGTGATCGACATGAGCTCCATCTCGCCACTGGCGACCAAGGTATTCGCCAAGCGCATCAACGCGCTGGGTGCCGAATACCTGGACGCCCCTGTCTCCGGGGGAGAAGTGGGAGCCAAGGCCGGAACGCTGTCAATCATGGTGGGTGGCAATGAAGGGGCCTTCGCGCGCGCCAAACCGCTTTTCGAGATCATGGGCAAGAATATTACGCTGGTTGGTGGGAATGGAGACGGTCAGACTGCCAAGGTCGCGAACCAGATCGTCGTAGCACTGAATATTGAGGCAGTGTCCGAGGCATTGCTGTTCGCGTCCAGGGCCGGTGCGGACCCGGAGCGGGTGCGCGAAGCCTTAATGGGCGGGTTCGCGTCGTCCAAGGTCCTCGACGTACACGGCGAGCGCATGGTCAAAGGTACCTTCGATCCGGGCTTTCGCATTGCCCTGCATCAGAAGGATCTGAATCTGGCGCTGAGCGGCGCAAAGGAGCTTGCATTGAACTTGCCCAATACCGCCACTACCCAGCAGATTTTCAGTACCTGTGTGGCATTGGGCGGCGATGGCTGGGATCACTCCGGCATGATCAAGGGGTTGGAGCACATGTCCAACCACTCTATTCGGGATCGGTACAATGAGACTGAAGGCTAACAGCGCCATCCCGTTAAAATAATATCACCCGGACATCTCACAAAGAGACCGTTTAACAGTGGCGAACTCTTTTGGTAAATCGCTGTTGCGACTTCTCTATACCTGTCGTATCGATTTGATCAGCCCAATTTATTACCAACGCTTAGTTTGAGTTCTAAATTTATAAATAATTCTAATTTGGAGTTGACATGACTGATATGAGCTTCTCTGAATCAACTGAAATTCGTAACATCGTTGTTGTTGGAGGTGGTGCCGGTGGCCTCGAGTTAGTTACCAAACTGGGTAGGAAACTTGGAAAAGAAGGAAAGGTGTCGGTAACGTTGGTAGACCGAAACCGTATTCATATTTGGAAGCCATTGTTGCACGAGGTTGCAACAGGAACGCTGGACTCAGGTACTGAAAGTGTGGTCTATCATGCACACGCGGCACGGAATGGCTATAATTTTGAGCTGGGTGAGTTGATCGATGTTAATACTTGCGAAAACCGTATCACCCTTGGACTGATAGTTGATGCGAACGGCAATCAGTTGTTGTCTGAGAGAACGATTGAATATGACACCTTGGTTCTCGCATTGGGAAGCCTGTCCAATGATTTTGGGATCAAGGGTGTCAAGGAAAACTGCTACTTTCTCGACTCCTACCAGCAAGCGGAAAGATTCCAAAATGCTCTGATAAACAAATTTACGGGAATTCACCAGCTCGGGGCGGGGGAACGCCTGCGGATAGCGATTGTAGGAGCAGGCGCCACGGGCGTAGAGCTGGCGGCTGAACTGTACCATGTAACCGATCTACTCAAGTCCCATGGCATGCCGCGCATGTCGCGGGATCAACTGGAAATTACATTGATTGAAGCCGGTTTAAGAGTACTGCCTGCGCTACCCGAACGCATCTCGGTATCCGTTGCGAGCGAACTGGAGAAGCTCGGAGTGAAAATACGAACCTCCGTCATGGTAAGTTCCGCAACTAGGGAGGGGCTTCATACCAATGATGGTGAGCTTTTCGATGCTGACTTGATTGTCTGGGCGGCAGGAGTGAAGGCTCCGGATTTTATCTCAGGAATCGAGGGCCTAACCACTAATCGAAGTAACCAGATTGTGGTAGAGAAAACGCTGCAAGCTAGTGGTTGCAAGAATATATGGGTAATAGGTGACTGTTGCTCTTTTACACAGGAGAATGGAAAGCTTGTTCCGCCGAGGGCACAGGCGGCTCATCAGATGGCTTCGACAGTTTTTACCAATATTATCAGAGCAAGTAATGGGCGTAATCTAAAAGATTATCGATATAAAGATCACGGCTCTCTTGTGAGCCTGAGTCGATTCAGTGCGGTCGGCAATTTAATGGGTAACCTACACAGGAATAGCTTGTTTATCGAAGGTCGTGTGGCAAGGCTTTTCTACGTCTCCCTTTATCGTATGCATCAGTTCTCGATTCACGGATACCTCAGAGGCGTTTTGGTTGTCCTAACCGATCGGATTGCAAAAGTGGTTAGACCAAAAATGAAACTTCACTGACCTCAGTAAAAACATAAAACGACCTTTGACGCCCGCTACTGCGGGCGTTTTGTTGAGGGCTCCTGCGATTGAATTGCAACCATATAATATCACCAGCTTCGGGCACATAGCGCGCCACCATCAAAGGGCTTCCTTACCGACCTCCAGACCGTAATCAACCTCGCTGTGAAGGTTGCTCTCCGTGATACCGGCAACCAGGTCTTCCAGTTTGTAGTCTTCTTCCCAGATCGGTTCGATCACAATCCGGCCGCCCTCTTCACGCACGTCCACAATGGGGTCTATATGCAGTTTGGCTGCATCCATGATTGCTGACGGGATACGCATCGAGGCGCTGTTGTCCCACATTTTCACGGTCACTCGCTTAGCACTTGCCTTCGTTCGAGTGTATCAACAATGTTAATACAATAGGTTGGCGGTGGCGGTGGCGGTGCTGCAACATTGTCGATATCGAAGTGGTGGTGGAACCGCTCGGCTATGGCATCCTGCTTCGCCCTAATTCCTCCATCCATGGAGTCCTGTTGTTCCACGCTACATCGACTTAAGGTGCCGTTTGTTTCGCTCAGAGACACCTACAATTTCCCGCTTCCCGCTTCCCGCTTCCCGCTTCCCGCTTCCCGCTTCCCGCTTCCCGCTTCCCGCTTCCCGCTTCCCGCTTCCCGCTTCGCATTTCACGCTTCACGCTTTACCACTTACTCATAAACGACAAAGGGGCGCCGAGGCGCCCCTCAGACTGCTGACAAAGTCCTCGCCCAGCGGCGGGGACTTCTTATAATGGGGCCATGCTAAAAGACAGAGCCCCTACCCAGTCCGAGTTGGAATTCGTCTGCATCGACGAACTCGTCCCCGCCGATCACTTGTTACGCAAGATCTATAAGACTGTCGATTTCGGCTTCATCCATGAGCTGGTCAAAGACCTCTACTGCAGCGATAACGGTCGGCCGGCGCTCGATCCGACCCTGCTGTTCAAACTGCTGTTTCTCGGCTATCTGTACGGCGTACGCAGCGAACGCCAGCTGATGCGGGATGTGCAGGTCAACGTGGCCTATCGCTGGTTCCTTGGCTTGAACCTCACCGACAAGGTGCCCGACGCTTCAACACTGAGCCAGAATCGGCGCCGACGCTTCAACGAGTCCGAGGTGTACCAGCAGATTTTTGATGAGATTGTCCTGCAGGCGATGCGCAAGAAGCTGGTATCCGGCCAGATACTGTACACCGACTCAACCCACTTGAAGGCCAATGCCAACAAGAACAAGTGGATCAAAGCCCGTGCGGCCAGCTCAAGCCGAGACTATCTGGAGGCATTGGATCAGGCGGTAGAGGAGGATCGCCTGGCCCATGGAAAAAAGCCCTTGCCGCCGCGCTCGAGCGAACCCGAGACGCGGGACATTAAACAGAGCACCACCGACCCTGATAGCGGTTACATGGTGCGTGACGGCAAGCCCAAAGGCTTTTTCTACCTGGATCACCGCACCGTGGACGGGCGTTGTAACATCATCACCGATGTTCACCTGACGCCAGGTATCGTGCATGACAGACTGTCCTACCTGGAACGTCTGGATCGGCAGCAGAAGCGCTTCGGCTTCGACGTGCAGTCGGTGGGCCTCGATGCGGGCTACTTTACCGCAGGCATCTGCAAAGGGCTGGAGGATCGCCAAATCTACGGCGTCATCGGCTAGCGTCGACCGACCCACCGTAAGGGCTACTTTTACAAGCGGGAATACCGTTACGACGCCGAGCAGGATCGTTATACCTGCCCCGAGGGCGCCTTACTGATCTACAAGACCACTGATCGTAACGGCTATCGGCACTACCGCTCAGACCCCGCTCGCTGTTTGCACTGCCCGCAGCGCGAACGCTGTACTGACAACGCGAAAGGCGTAAAAACGCTGATGCGCCATGTCTGGGAAGACAGCAAAGAGCGCATCGGGCAGAACCGCCTGAGCCCAGGAGGGCAGCTCATTTATCAACGCCGCAAGGAAACGGTGGAGCGAAGCTTTGCCGATGCCAAGGAGCTGCACGGTTACCGCTATGGGCGGTTCCGGGGATTGGATCGCATGAAAGCCCAGTGCTTACTGGCGGCTGCCGCGCAGAACATCAAAAAATCGCGCTGCTCACAGCCTGATCTGGCCATGTAGCCTTCACTTCCGCGATTAGGCGCAAGCATTTCGGGGCGCTGCTCCTAAACACCCCAAAGCGCCCGGCGTTTATCCCTTCATCAAGGAAAAGGCGAGACCCAGCAGGGAAAACAAACCCCCCTGATCAACTTGACCGGGGTTTGTCAGTACCCTGAGGGGCGCCGAGGCGCCCCTTTTGTTTTACAGCTATTAACCCGGTCAGGTCTTCTTGCTGCGCTTGGCCTGGCGGTGCTGGTCGACCACCACCGCGGCGACGATGATCGCGCCCTTGATGATGTCCTGGTAGTAGGCATCGACCCGAAGGAAGGTGAAGCCCGAGAGCATCACGCCCAGGATCAGGGCACCGATCACGGTGCCGGTGATCCGACCGCGACCGCCGGACAGCGAGACCCCGCCGATAACGGCTGCGGCGATGGCGTCGAGCTCGTACATCAGGCCCATGCCGGCCTGGGCTGTCTTGATGCGGGCGATGGCGACCATGGCGGCCAGGCCTGCCAAGAGACCTGCGATCACATAGACCTTGATCAGGTGCGTTTCGATGTTGATACCGGAGACGCGGGCCGCCTGCGGGTTGGCGCCGATGGCGTAGGTGAACTTGCCGAAGCGGGTGTAGCGCATCATGACATGGAAGAACGCCGCGACCAGCAGGAAGATGACCACCGGCATCCAGCGGTCCAGACCGTTACCCAGCATCGCGAAGCTTTCGGTGAAACCGGAGACCGGGCTGCCGTCGGTGAACCAGCGGGCGACACCGCGGGCCGAGACCATCATGCCGAGGGTGGCGATGAACGGTGGGATTTTGGTCTTGGTGATGAACCAACCGTTGAGGAAGCCGGCCAGGGCGCCCACGCCAAGACCCACCGCTAGCGGCACGATAAAGGGCAGGTCGGTCAGGGCCGGGAAGATAACCTTGGGCCATTCCGAGTTCTGGGCGAAGGTCGCGGCAATCATGCCGCTCATCGCGACCACCGAGCCTGACGACAGATCGATCCCGCCGGTAATGATGACCTGGGTGACGCCGACGGCGATGATGCCGATGACCGAGACCTGCAGGATGATGATCTGCAGACGGGCCATGTTGCCGAGGAAGCTCTGGTCGACCAGGAACCAGCCCAGTACCTCGAAGAAGGCGGCGATGCCGAACAGGACCAGTAAGATGCCGACTTCCGGCGGCATGCGTTTTTTGGCGCGCAGTTGAGCGCTGGCGGCGGTTGCAGTGGTGGCTGTTGTAGACATAATGACCTCTCAAATATCCTGAAACGGCGTTTGTTGTTATTGGGCGGCCAGATCCATGATCTTCACCTGGTCCGCTTCAGAGCGATCCAGAATGCCGGTGGCGTGACCTTCGTGCATGACGACGATGCGGTCACTCATGCCGAGCACTTCTGGCATTTCCGACGAGATCATAATGACGGCGACGCCCTTATGGGCCAACTGGGTGATCAGGCTGTGGATCTCCGCCTTGGCCCCGACGTCGATGCCGCGGGTGGGCTCGTCCAGAATCAGTATCTTCGGGTTGGTCAGCAGCCAGCGCGCGATCAGCACCTTCTGTTGATTGCCGCCAGACAGGTTTTCGATGCACTCGTGCATGTTGGGGGTTTTGACCCGCAGCTTTTTGCACATCTCGACGCATGCGTCGACGAGCTTGCCCTCGCTGATGAAACCGCTGTTGACGAATTCGTCATGGATCACCGCCACCTGGGCGTTCTCCTGGATATCCAATGGCAGGAAGCAGCCGGTTTCCTTGCGGTCCTCGGTGAGGAAGGCCATGCCCAGCTTGATGGCATCTTGGGGAGTCTGGATGTCCACCGGCTGGCCGTTGATCTCGGTGGTGCCGCTGGTGGCCGGGGTCACGCCGAACAATGCTTCGGCAACATTGGAGCGGCCTGAGCCGACCAGACCCGCGAAGCCGAGAATCTCGCCCTGGCGCAGATCGAAGGAGATGTCATGGAAGACGCCCTCGAGGCTCAGGTTCTTGACCGACATGACGACGTCGCCGAGTTCGACTTCTTCCTTCGGGAACATCTGGGTGATTTCGCGGCCCACCATCATCCGGATGATGTCGTCGCGCGTGACCTCGGAGGAGAGGTGGGTACCGATGTAATGGCCGTCGCGGAACACCGAGAACTCGTCGGCGATCTCGAACAGCTCGTTCATCTTGTGGGTGATATAGACGATACCGATGCCCTTGGCGCGTAGATCGCGGATGATCTCGAACAGATGCGCCACCTCTTTCTCGGTGATCGCCGAGGTCGGCTCGTCCATTATCAGGACATCGGAGTTGAAGGAGACCGCTTTGGCGATCTCGACCATCTGACGGTTGGCGACCGACAGTTCGCTGATTTCGGCCTCCGGATCCAGATGGATGTTGAGACGGTCGAACAGCTCGGCCGTCATGCGGTGCATTTCGGCATGATCGACCAGACCGTATTTGTTCTTCGGTTCGCGGCGGATCCAGATATTCTCGGCGACGGTCATATAGTTCATCAGGAGCAGTTCCTGGTGAATCATGGCGATACCCGCTTCCTGTGCGGCAAGAGGCGTTTCGAGGTGAACGTTTTCGCCCCTGAGCCTTATCTCGCCAGCATCCGGTTGATAAATGCCGGCAATAATCTTCATCAGGGTGGATTTACCGGCACCATTTTCACCCATCAGTGCATGTACTGTACCCGGACGGATCCTCAGCGAGACGTCATCGAGTGCCACCACGCCTGGAAACTCCTTGCGGGCATTCACAACTTCCAGCACATATTCATAGCTTCGAAGTTGAGGCATAGGGCTGCGCGAAGGCAACACGTCCTCTCGAAGTACGTTGTTCATAACGCAACTCCTATTATATTTTTCTTAAAATTGGAGGTCTGAGGTCAGTGTCAAAACTGACTCAAAGGTATTGGTTGCCTCGCAAGAGGCAGAATCCGATAAAGCTCACATTTCCCTGATGTCAGTGTTGGGTATCACCTTACATAACAATCAATATTGCTGTCAATGATAAGATGCAATTAACGTTGCAATACTGTTGTTCCCTGTGTTCTACAGTGATGCCTGATCTACGCAAGTCATTGAAAATAGAAAAGATACCTGGGGAGGCATGGCTTTGTGCCGACGTGTTCGCCCCATGTGGTTGCGTGTGGGCGGACGGGCAGGGGGCTCGGTTTCGGTCAGCGTAGGGGGAGCGGGGGCGTGACGCCGGCAGGACGCGGAGCCACTGGTGACGATGGCCAGGAAACGGCCGTTATTTTAATGACCGCCAAATCATCGGTTCGGTCGGGACCGACCCGACCCACTCGGCGGGAGGAGATATCGAGAGGGAACCATGGGCAGGCATCGCAGCTTCGTGGTTCACATGCCTGTCGTGCTGAAAGCCTTTACAGGAAAAGGCGCTGGCATTTGCCTAATAACAGTTAGTGAACTTTGGCTCGATGTAAACCCACATGCCATTGCCTCGATTAGATTCGATCGCCGCCTCGATGAATCTCACGCCCTGAACACCGTCCTCTATCGGGGGGAAATGGATTAGGGGATTTCGAATATTCTTGATCGTATCGCTAACGGCGTCGGCAAAATCGTTATAGAGGGTGGCGAAGCCTTCTCGGTATCCTTCCGGGTGCCCTACGGGCACACCGGTAGCGCGATTGGCACTTTCGTACAGGCCGGGCCTGCCCTTGGTCAGCAGTTGGGCGGGGTGCCCCAGGCTGCGAAAGAGCAGCTCGTTCGGGTGTTCCTGGTGCCATTCGATACCGCCCTTGCTGCCGAAGACGCGCAGATAGAGCCCATGTTCGGCGCCGGCGGCGGCTTGGGTTACCCAGAAGGAACCGCGGGCACCGTTGGCGTATCGCAGCTGGATACTGGTGAAATCGGTGGCCGAGCGGCCTGGCACCATGGTGCAACTGTCCGCGCTGAGTTGCTCGGGCAGCATGCCCGTGACATAGGAGCATAGGTGGTAACAGTGGGTACCGATATCGGCGACGATCAGATCCTCGCCGGCGATATCCGCACGCATGTGCCAGTTTTTGCCTTGCAGTTCCGCTTCGCTCATTTCCGCCAGGTGGCCCTGAACGTAATTGCACTGGATCATTCTGATTTCGCCCAGCTCGCCCGCTTCCACCATTGCTCGCGCTTGACGGACCATCGGGTAGCCGGAGTAGGCGTAGGCCACGCAAAACTGCAGACCTGATTTTTTTGCGCGAATCTCAAGGCTCTTTGCCTGATGGTAAAGATTGGTCAGCGGTTTTTCGCAGATGACGTGAATACCCTTGTCCAGAGCGAGGCACGCTATTTTGTAATGGCTGTCATTCGGCGTCATGATCGAGATGACATCGATGCCGTCCTCTCGGGTGGCTTCCGACTCTATCATGTCCTCGATGTGCCGATAGCCTCGCGGTATGCCCAATTCGGCGGCGGCAGCGACCGAACGGCCGGGATCCGATGAAAGTACGCAGGCGACGACCTCGTATTGCTCGTTCATCAACGCAGCTCCCCGGTGAATGGATCCGATAAAGGAGCCAGGGCCTCCGCCGACCACGCCGAGTCGCAAACGACGGCCGAGCTTTTTAACGACAGGGTTGGTACTCATAAGGCTGTCTCTTTCCTGCGAACGAATAAACAAGGTTATTAACCCGGCTGTTGACATTCACCGGGTTAATAACCACCGATATATCAAGCTATCGGTGCGGCCAACGGCCGTATAAAGAGCAGACCTTCAAGTCTGCAAGAGCCGTCCTGTGGTCACTGCATCGTCGGCATGACGAAGTCCGCTCCGGCCCGGATGCCGGTGGGCCAGCGCGATGTGATGGTCTTGAGCTTGCTGTAGAAGCGTATGCCCTCGGGCCCATGCATGTGATGGTCGCCGAAGAGCGAGGCTTTCCAGCCGCCGAAGGAGTGGAACGCCATCGGTACCGGAATCGGTACGTTGATGCCAACCATCCCGACCTGGATCTGGTGGGCGAACTCGCGGGCGGCATCGCCATCGCGGGTAAAGATCGCCGTGCCGTTTCCGAACTCGTGCTCGTTGATCCAGCGGGCGGCCGTTTCGTAGGAGTCTGCGCGAGCAACGGCGAGTACCGGCCCGAAAATCTCTTCCCTGTAGATTTTCATATCGGTCGTGACGTGGTCGAACAGGGTGCCGC
This sequence comes from Marinobacterium nitratireducens, assembly GCF_014645375.1. Classification (GTDB taxonomy): domain Bacteria; phylum Pseudomonadota; class Gammaproteobacteria; order Pseudomonadales; family Balneatricaceae; genus Marinobacterium_A; species Marinobacterium_A nitratireducens. The sequence goes on along the minus strand of NZ_BMLT01000007.1, from coordinate 263,713 downwards.
CGATGAAATAGCCGTTTTCATGCCCTGAAATTTTCAGGTCCCGGCCGTCCACAACCAGTTTCGCGCCTTCCTCGACGCCGGACGCGATATAGCCGCTTACTCGCTCGAGGTGTTCGCGGGTGACCAGCGGACCCATTTCCGATGTGGCATCGGTACCCGGCCCGACGTTGAGTTCCCGAACCTTGGCTTCGAGTTTGGCGACCAGGGCGTTGGCCGTTTCCTCGCCAACCGGAACCGCGACGGAAATTGCCATGCAGCGCTCGCCGGCAGAACCGTAGGCCGCCCCCATCAGCGCATCGACGGCCTGATCGAGATCGGCGTCCGGCATGATGATCATGTGGTTTTTGGCGCCCCCCAGCGCCTGGCAGCGCTTGCCGGTGCGGGCAGCGGTTTCGTAGATGTAACGGGCGATCGGTGTCGAGCCGACGAAGCTTACCGCGGCGATGTCCGGATCGGTCAGCAGGGCATCGACCGATTCCTTGTCGCCCTGGACGACATTGAAAACGCCATCGGGCAGGCCCGCTTCCCTGAGCCACTTGGCGATCAGCAGTGAAGCCGACGGATCCCGCTCCGAGGGTTTCAGAATGAAACAGTTGCCGCACGCCAGCGCGACCGGGAACATCCACATCGGCACCATCACCGGGAAGTTGAACGGGGTGATGCCTGCAACGATTCCGAGCGGTTGCCGCAGTGCATGGCTATCGACCCGCGTGCCAACATTTTCTGTAACCTCGCCCTTTAGCAGTTGCGGCGCGCCCACCGCGAACTCGACCACTTCCATTCCGCGTTGAATTTCGCCTTTTGCGTCGGAGAGTACCTTGCCATGTTCGGCGGTGATGACGGCCGCCAGTTCGTCCATGTGCTCCTCGAGGATGCGCAGAAAACGATTAAGAATGCGGGCACGTCGCAGCGGCGTCGTGCTGGACCAGGCGGGGTAGGCCTGCTTTGCAATCGCCACGACCTCCCGCACTTCGTCGGTACTGGCCAGCGGCACCGTGCCGCTCTGTTCACCGGTTGCGGGATTGAAGACCTGGCTGGTGCGCGCACCGCGTCCCGCTACTTCCTGGCCGTTTATGAAATGGTTGATTGTGCGTGGCATATCAGTACCTCTGTCAAAGTGCCTTTCTATTTATTGAATGCTAAAAAAACCTATAGCAACTAAAATTGCAAGCCAATGAAAATAGAAATTAAAGTTGCAAAAGCGCTTTTGTAATTCTGCCTGTCCGTGTGAGCCGGAGGAACCTTACGCACTTGGCGTCGCTCAGCCCGGATGCTCGCCCTGGTCTATGTGACGATGACTGTACCAGAGGTGTCTTCAATTTAAGTTGCTTTAAAAAAATGTTTGCAATTAACGTTGCGAAAGGGCTATCTTGCTGCCATGACACTAGGGACGCTATCGGGAGAGTGCGGAGCAACCGGCTCGGCTGACAGGCGTTGCAAGTGAAGTCGGAAGGGGGAGGTGCCCGAAGCCATTCTCCCCAAAAATCACGTTCAGGAGAGTCTCAACGCTATGTATAACAATTACGGACTTTTCATCGACGGTGAGTGGTGCAAGGGGAGCAGTGAAGCCATCATCTCGGTGCTCAACCCCGCCACTACCGACGTTTTAGGCGAGGTGCAGGCTGCCTCTGTCGAGGATACGCAGGCGGCCATCAGGGCGGCCGAGGCGGGGTTCAGGGTATGGCGTGAGACGGCTGCCTGGAGCCGGGCCGATTTGTTGCATGCCGTGGCTGACCAGATGGTACTTGCCACCGAGGACGCAGCGCGCTGTATCTCGCTGGAAACCGGAAAGCCCCTGGTGCAGGCGCAGCGGGAGTGGGCGTTATCCATCGATCAGTTCCGCTGGTACGCCGAGGAGGCCCGGCGTCTCTATGGTCGCATTGTCGAAAGCCGTGCTCCGGGTGGGCGTATCGAAGTCCATCATGAGCCCGTAGGTGTCGTGGGTGCCTTCACGGCCTGGAACTTTCCGGCGGTCCTGATCGCCCGCAAAGTGGCACCGGCGCTGGCGGCAGGCTGTTCGGTCATCGTGCGGCCGTCCAGCGAAGTGCCCGGTACCGCAATGGTGCTGTTCGAATGCCTGCGCAAGGCGGGCATTCCCAAAGGTGTCGTAAACCTCGTTATCGGTCCGACACAGAACACCTATAACCCGGTATTGGCGTCGCCGGTGGTGCGCAAGATTTCGCTGACCGGGTCGACGGCGATCGGTCAGCAGATGATTCGTGACTCGGCCGATACCGTCAAGCGGGTCAGCATGGAGCTGGGCGGCAATGCGCCGGTTCTGGTCTTTGAAGATGCGGATCTTGAACAGACGCTGGATCTCTGCGTCCCGACCAAATATGCCAATGCTGGGCAGGTCTGTGTCACGGCCGACCGCTTCTATGTGCACGAGAGTCTGTACGAGCGTTTTGTCGAGGGGTTTGCCCGGCGGGCGCTGGCGCTGAAGCTGGGTAGCGGGCTCGAACAGAGCACCCAGATGGGCCCCCTCATCAATCAGCGTCGACTGGATGCGATCGAAGCGGTGGTGGCAGATGCTGTCGAGCGTGGTGCGCGCCTGGTAACCGGGGGTAAGCGCCCGGAACACCTTGGCGCGGGCTATTTCTTCGAGCCGACGGTACTCGCTGACGTGCCGGACGATGCCCAGGCCATGGCGGAGGAAAACTTCGGCCCCATCGCCGCCATTACATCTTTCAGCAGTACCGAGGAGGCATACGCGCGGGCGAATGCCTTGCCCGTCGGTCTGTCGGCCTATGCCTTCACCCGGGACGCGGCGCGTATTCGTGAAGTGGTCGCGCGGCTCGAGGCTGGGATGGTGGGCGTCAACAGCTTCGCGCTGGCGGCGGCCGAAGCGCCCTTTGGCGGAATCAAGGACAGCGGGATGGGACGCGAGGGTGGTTCAGAGGGTATCCACGATTACACCAACGTCAAACTCGCGCAGATCACGGTATAGAGGTAGCACTATGGTTCCCAATCGAATCAAGCAGATCTGGTCCAAAGGGGGGCAGGCGATCAACGGCTGGTTGTCCATCGCCTGTCCTTTCACGGCGGAAATCATGGCCGAGCAAGGCTATGACGCGATCACCATCGACATGCAGCACGGCCTTGTCGGGTATGAAGTCGGTACCACCATGTTGCAGGCCATGCGGGCGAGTGGTGTAACACCCATGGTCAGGGTCCCCTGGCTGGATCCGGGCGCGGTGATGAAAGCCCTGGATGCCGGAGCCTACGGAATCGTCTGTCCGATGATCAATAACGCCGAGGAGGCGGCCCGGCTGGTGTCCTATGTGCGGTATCCGCCGACCGGTAACCGAAGCTTCGGTCCGACGCGGGTCAACTTTGCCGCGGGTGCCGACTACGGCCAGCATGCGGACGACGAAATTCTCTGTTTTGCGATGATCGAAACGGCGGAGGCGGTCGAAAATATCGACGAAATCCTTGCCACACCGGGTCTGGATGGCGTCTACATCGGCCCGGCCGATTTGACCCTGGGACTGACCGGCCGTAAGTATCGCACGGGGTTCGACCGGGAGGAGCCGGAGATGATCGAGGCGATCAAGCATATCCTCCAGTGTACGCATAAAGCGGGGTTGCGGGCCTGTCTTCACAACGGATCGGCGGAATATGCTGCCCGCGCGCTGGAGTGGGGGTTCGACCTGGTCACGGTGTCCAACGACGTTCGTCTGCTGGCCGGCGCGGCCAAGGCAAGTGTCGACAAAGTGCGCGAATTGCAGGGTGGTTCCGCAGTGTTTTCGTCCAGTAGTGCAGGGGGATATTGATATGCCGCACATTCTCGTGGCCGGAAAAATCCATGAGGCGGGACTTGAACGCCTTCGGAATGCGCCCGGCGTGACCTTTGACCTGGTCGAGGAGGTTAGCACCGAAAGCTACGCGCCGCTGCTCGAAAAGGCGGACGGGCTGCTGATTCGCACCCAGCCGATGACATCGAAAGAGGTCGCGCTCGGCAGTAAGCTGAAAGTTGTCTCACGCCATGGCGTCGGGTTCGACTCGGTTGACGTCAAGGCGCTCAATGAACGTGGCATTCCGCTGGCGATCGTGGGCGACGTCAACTCCGGCGCAGTCGCGGAACATGCCTTGATGATGATGCTGGCGGTCGCCAAGCAGGCGTTGCACCACGATGCGGGGGTACGTGGCGGAAACTGGAATTGCCGCAACGCATTTTCCGCCACCGAGCTGGCCGGTCGGACGCTGCTGTTGCTGGGCTTTGGCCGAATCGGCCAGGGCGTGGCCAATCTGGCCCTGCCCTTCGGCATGCGCGTCGCTGTATTCGATCCCTACCAGAGCGATGATTTCATCCGTGAAAAAGGCTGTGCTCCAGTGGCAACGATCGACGAAGGCTTGCCCGAAGCCGACTTCGTCTCGGTGCATATGCCACTGATCGACGGCAAGGCGCTGCTTGGCGAGCGGGAGCTGGCATTGATGAAAGCGTCGGCAATCGTCGTAAATACCGCCCGTGGCGGCATCATCGATGAGCAAGCGCTCTGTGCGGCGCTGAAGGAGGGTCGGCTCGGTGGTGCCGGACTCGATGTACTGGTCGACGAACCGCCGAAAGCTGAGGATCCGCTGCTGGATTGCCCGCGCGTGCTGCTCAGCCCGCACGTTGCCGGCCTGACGCAGGAGGCGGCCATGCGCATGTCGGTGTCCGCGGTCGAGAACATTCTGAAGTGTTTCTCCGGAGACCTGGATCCGGTGTTGGTGGTCAATGCCCAAGAGATCGGTTTCTCGTAAGCGGGTTTGGCGATTAAATAGGTCTCCCGGCACGTTTAATCCTGCCATTTAATAACTGGCCTAGTTTGCAAAATCCATTTTTACAGGGACTTGAAGTTGAGCCAGAAACCACGCCTGCCAAAACTTATAAGAGGTTAAAAAATGCGTGATATTGGTATTGGTATTATCGGTACTGGCTTTATGGGCCAGTCACATGCATTGGCGTATCGTGCTGCCGCAGGCATTTATCCCGACAGCCTCAATCCGGTTCTGAAAGTGGTTGCCGATATCAACGAAGACGCGCTGGAACGTGCGCGCGTCCAGTACGGCTTTGAACGTGGCACTACAGACTGGAAAGCGTTGGTGGCGGATCCCGAGGTGGGTATCGTGTCGATCACGACACCGAACACCCTTCACCGGGAGCAGGCCCTGGCCGCCATTGCCGCCGGCAAGCATGTCCACTGTGAAAAACCGATCGCTCCTAGCGCAGCTGATGCCCGGGAGATGATGGAGGCGGCCGAGGCCGCCGGCGTCATGACTCAAGTCGGATACAACTATCTGAAGAACCCGTTGCTCAAATTGGCACGGCAGATGGTCGAGTCCGGCGAGCTGGGCGAGATCACCAGCTTTCGTGGTATTCATGCTGAGGACTACATGGCGGATCCGCAGCTGCCCTATAGCTGGCGATTCGATCCGGCGGGCGGTGCCGGGGTGCTCGCAGATCTGGGAAGTCACATTGTCGGCATGGCCCGGTTTCTGCTCGGCCCAATCAGTGACCTCAACGCGGATCTGGAAACCGTTATCAAAGAGCGACCAATCGCACCGGGATCGAGCGAGACACGAGCAGTCCAGCTGGACGATATTGCGCGCCTAACCGTGCAGTTCGCTCGGGGCTGCAAGGGCTCTATCGAAGCTAGCTGGGTCGCGACCGGGCGCAAGATGCAGCTGGGCTTTGAGCTGGTCGGCTCGAAGGGCTCGCTAGCATTCACCCAGGAACGCTTCAATGAGCTGCTGTACTTCAAAGCCGGTAACGATCCGAAATACGCCGGCTATCAGCGCATCGAAGCCGGTCCGCAGCACACACCCTACGGTCATTTCTGCAAGGCTCCGGGACATCAACTGGGCTTCAACGATCTCAAAACGATCGAGGTGGCGGAGTTTCTGCAGGCGATTGCTCGCGGCAAGGACCCGGAAGGCCCTGACTTCCGCGAGGCCTGGGAAATCCAGAAGGTGATCGATACCGCAGTGCTGTCGTCCAGGGAGCGCAGTTGGCTGGCGGTACCCTAAACTTTGAGGCGAGCAGAGGTCGGGCGAGAGGCCGCTCAAAGCGGAGTAGGCTGTGCGCAGGTGGCGAGTGACCATTCGAGGCCGGTATCGTCGACCGGCCCCGCTTACGTCGCAGAATGATTGGGGGCTCTCGCCGCTTCGTGTTATCAATGGGATAATAAGAATACCCAGATTGTAATGGACGCGTCCCGATGCCTGAAAAAAGCGGCTCCGTTTCGGAGCAGAAATCACCACCTGACCACTACGAGCAAATCGTCAACGAAATCACCAACCAGTACGAAAAACTGTCGGAACGGTACAAGCAGGTCGCTCGTTATGTGACGCAGAATCCGAACAACGTGGCGATGGAGTCGGTGAATTCGGTTGCGGCCAAGTGCGGCGTCCATCCGTCCGTACTGGTGCGTTTCGCGCAGGTTTTCGGCTATTCCGGCTTCAAGCAGATGCAAACGGTTTTCCAGTCCCGGTTGGCGACCGCGGCCCCAGGGTTCGATGAGCGCGTCAAGGCGCTGAAAACCGATATCCGCAAAAGTCGGGAACAAGGCATCGTCGGTTTCATGCATGATCTTGTCGTGCGCGACATCGCGACGTTGCAGGAACTGTTGAATTCGGTTACCGAGGAAAACCTCCAACGCGCGGCCACGCTGTTGAAAGATGCCAATACGATTTACATCGCAGGTCAGCTCCGATCAGAGTCGATCGCGATCTTTCTCCGCTACCTGTTAACGATGCTGAAGCAGCGTGTCGTGCTGCTCGATCCCGCCGGCGGCCTGGCGCCCGAAATGGCACGGACCATGGGACCCGACGATGTGTTGCTGGCGATCGCATTCCGGCACTATGCGAAGGAAACCATCAGCATCGCCGATATTGCCAGCCAGGCCGGTGCACCGATTGTCGGCATCACCGACAGTCCGCTGTCTCCGCTGGCCAAGGACTCGACGGTGCTGTTCAGTATTCCGGAAGATGAATACAGTTTTTCCCGCTCACTGGCTGCGCCCATGTGCCTCTCGCAGAGCATCGCCATCGCGCTGGCGTCTTTGCTCCAGCCGGACGAAGAAGCGCCCCGCATTGCAACCGTCACGGGTAACGAGCGGCGACGTGCACGCCGTCCCCGGGAGACCAAGAGCTGAACTTAGGACTGCCCTGATCCACTGCCGAAAAGCCGATTACGGCCGTTTTCCGAGCGCATGCTTGGTGAACAGAAGCATTATTCGCCAAAAAACAGCTCAAAAACTGCAGGGACTTCCCCTCGTTACGATCGACCAAGCCCGACAGGCGCCTGGCGGGAGGGGAACCTCCCGCAAGCCCTTTCCCTTCATTCCCGTTGGCGATCGCTTCGCCTATCGATGCCCCGACATCGCTCGCGCAGACCCGCTGATAGACGTCGATTTGCCGGCTCCGCGCCCTCCTGAAAACGCCTAATCCTCCTGCTGCAACCACCGCGCAATTTTCATTGCAATAAAAGTTGCAATTTGGATAATCTTGCAATAATGTTTATTGCAACAATAACAAGGCTACGACGCTTGCGCGTAGCAGACCGTGTGAAGGAGAAGCTATGTCTACCGTTCGATGCACTATGGCTCAGGCCCTTGTTCGTTACCTTTGCAATCAGTTCGTGGAAATCGACGGCCAGCGTGTCCCGTTATTTGCAGGGGTGTTTGGCATCTTCGGTCATGGCAACGTGACCTGCCTGTCCGAGGCGCTCGAGGCAGTACAGGATCAATTGCCGACCTGGCGCGGGCAGAATGAACAGTCGATGGCGCTTGCAGCCGTTGGCTTCGCCAAAGCCAAGCGTCGTCGTCAGGCGATGATCGCGGCGACGTCGATCGGCCCGGGCGCCATCAATATGGTGACTGCGGCGGGTACGGCGATGGCGAACCGACTGCCGGTCCTGCTCCTGGCGGGCGACACCTTTGCCAATCGTCTGCCCGATCCCGTGTTGCAGCAGGTCGAACATTTCAACGATCCGACCGTGACGGTAAACGACAGCTTCAAACCGGTGGTGCGCTACTGGGATCGTATTACCCACCCCGAACAGATCATCACCTCGCTGCCGCAGGCGCTTGCCACGATGCTCGACCCGGCTGACTGTGGTCCGGTATTCATCGGCCTGGCGCAGGATACCCAGGAAAAGGCATTCGATTACCCGGAAGCCTTCTTCGAACCGAAGGTCTGGTCGATCCCGCGTCCGCGTCCGGACCGCCGGGCGGTAGAAGAGGCCGTTGCGGTGCTCAGGACGGCAAAGAAGCCCCTGATCATTTCCGGTGGCGGCGTACGCTACGCCATCGCCGAGAACGAGGTTGCGGCCTTTGCGCAGAAGCGCGGCATTCCCGTGGTGGAGACCATTGCGGGCAAGGGCGCTCTGACCCATGACCACCCGGTTCACGCGGGCCCCATTGGAATCGTCGGTTCGACATCGGCCAACGCGCTTGCGGCCGAGGCGGATGTGATCCTGGCCATCGGCACGCGCCTGCAGGACTTCACCACCGGTTCATGGACCGCCTTCTCCAAGGACGCGAAATTCATCTCAATCAACACGGCACGCTGGGACGCCATCAAACACCGTGCGGTAGCGGTGGTCGGCGACGCACTCGAGACGGTGACCGAACTCGACGCCGCATTGGGCGACTTTGCGATGCCGGCAAGCTACATGGCCAAGGCGAAAGGGCTCTTCGATGAGTGGAACGCACTACTGGACCAGCACCAGGCGCCCACCGATGCAGCCATTCCCTCCTACGCACAGGTGATTGGCGTGCTCAACAAGGTGGCGCGTCCGAACGATACGCTGATCGGCGCGGCGGGTGGTACCCCTGGCGAAATCACCAAGGGCTGGCGGGTTAAAAATCCCAATACCTTCGACTGCGAATTCGGGTTCAGCTGCATGGGCTACGAGATCGCCGCCGGCTGGGGCTGCGCCATGGCGCAGGATGGCCCGGGCGCGACCGGTGGCACGCCCATCGTCATGCTCGGCGACGGCACCTATATGATGATGAATTCGGATATCTATTCCGCCGTTCTGACGGGGCACAAAATGATCGTCGTCGTCTGCGACAACGGCGGCTATGCGGTCATCAACCGCCTGCAGCAGTTCAAGGGTGTCCCTGGTTTCAACAACCTGCTCAAGGACTGCCGGATCCAGAATCCCGAAAATCCGCTCCACGTCGACTTTGTCAAACACGCAGAGTCGATGGGTGCCTATGCGCGCAAATGCGAAAGCCTGGAAGAGCTGGAAGAGGCGATGGAGTGGGCACAGAGCAATGACCGCACCACGCTCCTCACCATCGTTTCCGACGCCTATGCCTGGGTTCCGGGGGATGCGGACTGGGATGTCGGTGTGCCTGAAGTCTCGGCGCACGAGAGCGTCCGCAAGGCGCGGGAAGCTCATGACGTCATCCGTTCGAAACAGCGCGTAGGAGTTTAAATGATGCTGAAAGCGAAACTGGGGATCGCCCCCATTGCCTGGTGGAACGACGACCTGCCTGAACTTTCGGATGACGTCAGTCTCGAGGAATGCCTGCGGCAGGCGTCGGTTGCCGGTTTCACCGGCATGGAGACCGGCCGTCGATTTCCGATGGACATGAAGGAACTCGGACCCATCCTCAACGAGTTCGGCATCTCGGTCTGCGGCGGCTGGTTCTCGGGTCTGCTGCTCGACGGCGACATCGAGACGGAGAAGGCACGGATTGCCCGGCAGCTGGCCTTTTTCAAGGCCGCGCAGGCGCCCTGTATCGTCTATGGCGAGACCGCACGCTCGATCCAGGGCGTGGCTTCGGCGCCTTTGGCCACTAAGCCGAAGCTCAGCGAGGAAGAGATCGCCGCCTATGCGCGCAAGGTCTCGGAATTTGCCGATTGGTGCCAGGGGCAGGGAATGCCCATCGCCTACCATCATCATATGGGGGCGGCGATCGAAACCGAGGCCGAACTCGACATCTTCATGCAGCACTCCACAGTGCCGCTGCTGTTCGATACCGGTCATATGGTGTTTGCGGGCGGAGATCCCCTGAGTGTTATCGAGAAGTACCACAGTCGCATCATTCAGGTGCACTGCAAGGATATCCGCGCGGATGTCGTGAATGGGCTTGACCGCAGCAAGGAGAGTTTTCTGGATGCGGTCGTCAAGGGGGCCTTTACGGTGCCCGGCGATGGTTCGCTGGATTTCGAAAGCATTGTCACGGCGCTGGCGGCTAAGGGCTATGAAGGCTGGTTCGTGGTTGAAGCGGAGCAGGATCCCGTCGCCAATCCGCCACTGGACATGGCGAAGAAGGGCCATCAAGAACTCATGCGTGTCATGGCGGCAGCAGGTTATGAGGTAGAACAAAAATGAATTCAATTAACGGAAAAGTGTGTGTCGTGACGGGCGGCACTCAAGGGCTGGGTGCCGCGATCGCCCGTCTTTTCGCGCGGGCCGGTGCGGCGGGCATCGTCGTCTGCGGACGCGGTGTCGAGAAAGGCAACGCAGTCGCGTCCTCGATTACCGAAGAGACCGGCGTTCAGACGCACTTCGTTCAGGCTGACCTCGGTGTTGTGGCGGACTGTCGCAACGTTATCGCGCAGGCCGACATGCATTTCGGGCGGGTGGATATTCTCGTGAACGCCGCTGGATTAACAGACAGGGGCAATATCCTTAATACCACACCCGACTTGTTCGACAAGATGATAGCTGTGAATACACGCGCGCCGTTCTTTTTGATTCAGGACACGGCAAAGATCATGATCCGAGAAGGGATTGAAGGCCGCATTATAAACATTGGCACAATGTCTGAACTTGCAGGCCAGCCATTCCTGTCGCCCTATTCCACGTCGAAAGGCGCGTTGACCACGCTGACGCGAAACGCGGCTTTCGCTTTGATGCGCAACCGTATCCACGTCAACCAGTTGGACATCGGGTGGATGAACTCGGACCATGAGCGCAAGCTTGTCGCCATGGAAACCGGGGATCCGGATTTCCTTGATCGCGAGGCAGCCAAGAAGCCTTTTGGTCGCATCCTCGATCCCGACGAAGTCGCCCGCGCGGTTCTGTGGATGGCATCTGACGATAGCGGCATGATGACGGGCGCTGTGGTTCCGTTTGATCAGTCGGTCTATGGCGGTTATGACGACGCGCCCGTGCCGTCCGCCGCGTTGGAGGTTTAAAATGAAGACCATCAAGGGACCGGGCGTTTTCCTGGCGCAATTCGCTACCGACGAGGCGCCCTACAATTCCCTGCAGTCGCTCGCCAAGTGGGCGGCCGACAAGGGCTTCAAGGGCGTGCAGATCCCCACCTGGGATACCCGTCTGATCGATATGAAGCAGGCCGCCGAGAGCGAGACCTATTGCGACGAGATGAAGGGGCTCCTGGCCGATCACGGCCTCGAAATCACCGAGCTGGCGTCGCACATCACCGGTCAGCTGGTGGCCGTGCATCCGGCTCACGACCAGATCATGGACAGCTTCGCGCCCGAATGCGTGCGCGGCAATCCGGCGGCGCGTCGGGCCTGGGCCGAGGAACAGTTGCGCTTCGCCGCCCGCGCGTCGCAACGTCTGGGCATCGACCGGCATGTCACCTTCTCCGGCTCGCTGCTGTGGCCTTATCTGTACCCCTATCCGCAATGGCCCGAGGGGCTGGTGGACGAGGCTTTCGGTGAACTGGCCGAGCGCTGGACGCCGATACTGGACGATTTCGATGCGTATGGCGTGGACGTCTGCTACGAGATCCACCCTTGCGAAGACCTGCATGACGGTCACTCCTGGGAGATGTTTCTCGAGCGCGTCAAACAGCATCCACGGGCGAACATGCTGTACGATCCGTCGCACTTCGTGCTGCAGCAGCTCGATTACCTGGCCTTCATCGACCATTACCACGACCGGATCAAATGCTTCCACGTGAAAGACGCCGAGTTCCGTCCCGATGGCAAGTCGGGTGTCTATGGCGGCTACCAGCCCTGGTCGAAGCGGGCAGGGCGATTCCGTTCTCTGGGGGATGGTCAGGTCGATTTCCGGGCGATCTTTTCGAAGTTCGCGACCTACGACTACGACGGTTGGGCGGTGCTGGAGTGGGAATGTTTCCTCAAGAACTCGGAAGATGGCGCCATCGAGGGCGCGCGATTCATCGACGACCACATCATCCGGGTCTCGGATCGCGCTTTTGACGACTTCGTAAAATCCGGCGCCAATCGCAGCGCCAACCGGGCGATGCTCGGGCTGGAGGACAAATGAGCTATCAACGACCCCTTCGTCTTGGCATGGTAGGCGGTGGCCAGGGCGCTTATATCGGCAACATTCATCGCATTTCATCGCGTCTCGACGGCGCCTGGCAGCTTGTTGCGGGTGCCTTCGATGTGGATGCCGAGCGTGGCCGGGCTTTTGCCCTGACCCAGGGCATAGCTCCGGATCGCAGTTACGGCGACTACATGGAAATGATCGCTGGTGAGCGAGCACGTGAGGATCGGATCGATGCCGTGGCGATCTGCACGCCGAACTTCACCCATTACCCGATTGCGCGTGCCTTTATCGAGGCGGGCTTTGACGTGATCTGCGAAAAGCCGATCACGGCCACGCTCGAGGATGCGATTGCGCTCGAGAAGCTGACGCGCGAGAGCGGGCGTTTTGTCGGCGTGACCTATACCTACTCGGGTTACCCGATGGTGCATGAAGCCCGGGTCCGGGTAGCGGCCGGTGAAATCGGACGCGTACGCACCGTGCAGGTCGAATATCCGCTGGAGTGGATGGCGACCGCGATTGAACAGCAGGGAAATGCCCAGGCTTCCTGGCGCACCGATCCCAAAAAGAATGGCCGTGGTGGCTCGATCGGCGACATCGGCACCCATGCCTATCATCTTGCGGGTTTCGTTACCGGCCTCAAACTGGAGTCGCTGACCGCGGATCTGGCGACCTTCGTCGAAGGGCGGGCGCTGGATGATAACGCCCATGTGATGCTGCGTTATGAAGGGGGCGCACGCGGCCTGCTGTGGTCCTCGCAGGTAGCGTTAGGCAATTCCAACGGCGTCCGGCTGCGTGTCTTTGGCGAAAAAGGCTCGCTGTCCTGGTTCCAGGAGCAGCCCAATGACCTGGTGCTGGCTCCGCTCGATGGTCGTACTCAGATCATCAAACGTGGCGCCGATGACCTGTCCGACGACGCCAAGGTGCGTACGCGCACGCCGCCGGGGCATCCGGAAGGTTACCTGGAAGCCTTCGCCAATTTGTATGCAGGGTTCGCGGAAACGATTCGCGCGCGACAGAGCGGACGTGAGCCGGGTGTGATCGGCCAAAACCTGCCCTCGGCCTACGATGGACTGAAAGGGGTTGCCTTCGTCGATGCGGTGGTCGATAGCCACGAAGCCGAGGGTCAGCCCTGGCTTACGCCGGTAGCAGTTTGATTCTTGTAACGCTGTTTTAAAACTGCCTGCAGAGTTTCTAGGAAACGCTCGGCGAAAATCGCCGGGCGTCGGCGGAGCTATGCCTGGTGGTCCACTGAGACTATTAAATCAAGTTCGTAGCGGAAAACATCAACCGTGGATAAATCCGCTTCAAACCTCGGCAGTAAAACTGCCGTAATTGCTAGCTAAGAGGAAAATAAATATGAAAAAGCTTCTGAGCACAATTGTATTGGGCAGCGCCCTGATGGGAACAGTAGCTCAAGCCGAGACCATCGGTGTCGCCATGTCACTCTTTGATGACAATTACCTCACCGTTCTGCGTCAAAACATGCAGTCGCATGCCGATGAGCTCAATGGTGTGGATATTCAGTTTTCGGACGGTCAGGGCGACATAGCGCGTCAGCAGTCACAGGTCGAGAACTTCATCGTCTCCGGCGTCGACGGGATCATCGTGATGCTGGTCGATGCTGACTTCGGTAAATCGATCTCGCAACTTGCCGAAGACGCTGGAATACCACTCGTCTTCGTCAACATGCTGCCGTCCAATATGGACAGCTTCCCGGAGAAGCAGGCCTGGGTGGGCTCGGATGAATACCAGGCCGGCTTGCTGCAGACTACTGAGATGTGCAAGCAGATGGGCGGCGAAGGTGAAGCCGTGATCCTGATGGGGCAGCTTGGCACGACCGGCCAGCGTGGTCGTACCGCAGCGGCACATGATGTACTTGCGTCGGACGACTGTAAGAACATCGAAGTTGTTGACGAACAAACCGCGAACTGGATGCGCACCCCGGCGATGGACCTGATGACCAACTGGATCAGTGCCGGCATTCAGCCCAAGGGCGTTATCGCCAACAACGACGAAATGGCGCTGGGTGCGATTCAGGCCCTGAAGGCGTCCGGTGTGTCGATGGATAACGTCGTCATTGGCGGTGTGGACGCGACGCAGGATGCGCTGTCCGCGCTCGAAGCGGGTGACCTGGATGTGACAGTCTATCAGTCTGCCAAAGGCCAGGGTCAAGGATCGATTGATACCCTGCTGAAAATCATTCGCGGCGAGACGTACGAGTCCAAGAACGTTATCCCGTTCGAACTCGTCACCGATGAGAATCTGGCGCAGTACAAGACGAAAAACTGATGTGAGGGGGTGGCCGGTCGGGGACACCGACCGGCGCTTCAACCCTTGTCCGGCCTGAACCCGGCATCTACAGTGTAGACAGCCTCACTGCTGCCATCTACAAGCGCCTCCGATAACGCTGTGGCGCGCACCAGTTCCAGGAGAATAACCCATGCTTAAAATTGCAGTGCTTGGCTGCGGGCGTATCGGACGTATGCACGCCGAAAACATCCACGCGCATCCGCGCGCGGAGCTCGCTGGCGTCTTCGACGTCTTCGCGCCGGCAGCGTCCGAGGTCTCGCAAAAACTGGGCGTCACCAACTTCGCTTCGGCCGAGGACGTTTTCGCTTCCGAGAACGTTGACGCGGTGTTGATCGCGACCTCGACCCCCACCCACGCCGATTTCATCGAGCAAGCCGTAGCAGCGGGCAAGCCCATACTGTGCGAAAAGCCGATCGACCTGTCGCTGGACCGTGTGAACGTCTGCGCAAGAAACATTTCAGGTTCGGAACTGCCGATCATGCTCGGTTTCGTCCGCCGCTTCGATCCGGGTCATCGGGCCGTTCGCCTGGCGATCGAGGCAGGCCAGATTGGCGACCTGCACCAAGTGGTAATCACCTCCCGCGACCCGGGGATGGCTCCGGACGCCTATATGGAAGCCTCGGGCGGCATCTTCCGCGATATGACGATCCATGATTTCGACATGGCGCGCTTCATCCTTGGCGAAGAGGTGACCGAAGTCTTCGCGACCGGCTCACGCCTGGTCAACCCCGCGCTGATGGAGCGCCTGAATGACTGGGACACGGTGTCGGTCGTCCTCACCACCGCCAGCGGCAAACAGTGCATCATCAACAACTCGCGCAAAGCGACCTATGGGTACGACCAGCGTGTCGAAGCCTTCGGCAGTGAAGGCATGGCGGTCTCGGAAAACCGTCGCCCTCATATGACCACGCTGCACCGCGGGGATTTTACCGGCCAGGGCGCGCCGCTCCTGAACTTCTTCATTGACCGCTATGCCGAGGCATTTGCTGCCGAGATCGACGCCTTTGTCGATACGATCGAGAACCGCGTCGCTCCGGACGTCGGTTTTGAAGATGGTCGCCAGGCGCTGGTGCTGGCCGAAGCTGCGCTCAAATCGGTTATCGAGTGCCGCCCGGTCAAAACCAGCGAGCTTGGCTAATCCAGCAAGCGCCTTGTTTTCGCCATGGCGGGTACCTTGAGCGGTGTTGAAGGTTGACGCACGTGCGGTCACATCGGGGCTTGAAGGAATCGTACAGGGCCCGACCCTCAGATGCTTCCATGCTTGCGGGGGTAGCTGACGAAGTTATGTCGATACTTTGTTTTTAGCGCCCTCCTGAACCGCCCCAGCCTCTGGGGCGGTTTATTCATTCAGGTGAGGCCGACACCCCGGTTTCCCACCATCTCGGCCGGGCTTTTTCAATCCTGGATCGAGGCCGCAGGCGGCCCAAAATGGCCGCACTGTCCAAGCGGCCACTTGTTGCCGAAACAAAACTCGCCAGTTGAATGGGTCAGGCGAAGCTGCCTGAATCAAACAAAGACTGTATCCAGATAGTCCGGGGCAGATCACGTAAATACTTCACTCGTTGACCAACAAACAGGGAGCTAACCCGCATGTTGCATCAGATGTTTGAGGCGGCCCCGGAGCCCGTTGCTATAAGAGCCATGCTGTTCACGGTAAGAAAAAACTGATCAATAAACGATCAAAGACGGTTTTCGGGCGCAGCTTCCCCAAACCCCATTGTTTATACCGTGCCGGGGACAGCACCACCGTTGCTATCCGGATAACAGTTTGCGCATCACCTGCGCGTACAGTACTTGGTCGGGATAATGGCTGCTCATCATGATCCGGATACGCCGGGTGTTCCGTGTAACGACCGCACCGATTTTCAGAAGGCGTAGTCGCAGGGTTGTGACCTGTGCGCGCACGTAGCGTGTGCCGCGCAGATAACCACTGCGGAGCCGTTCCAGCAGCACATACGCCAGCCCTGACAGCAGCAGGCGGAACTGATTGGGCCACCACTCGTGACAACTCGTGCGGTCCGAGAACAGCCACTTCTGTTCTTTGATCCGGTTTTCCATCTCGCCCCGCAGGCAGTAGCGCCGGTCATACAGCCACTTCGGTGCACCGGGTAGATTGGTCACGACATAGCGGTTATTCGGGCCCTGATAGGAGAACTCGCACTTGGCGATGATGCGACGTTTGCACTTCTTCCAGCTCTTCGCCGCATACTCAAAGCTGGTGAACAGGCGCGGGTTAACGCGGGTGTCACGGAATCGGACAGCCGCCTCGTGGCGCCGTTTCAGCGCCAGCTTTTCCAGCCGGCTGTTCGTGGCAATGCCGACGATGTAGCTGACATTGCAACGCTCACACCAGCGTAGCAAGCGGTGCCGACAGAATCCGCTATCGCCGCGAAAGATGATCTGAACATCCGGCCATTCGGCGCGAAGTCGCTTGGTCAGCAAGGCCAGGATCGCCCAGGCGTGCTTGGCAGCATCCTCGTAGGCCGGGCGCAGGTAGCTGACCAGTAGCTTTTGACCACAGAATACATGCACAGGGGAGGAAGCAATATCCATCGTAGTGACCGTGGAAGTGCCGCCCCACCTGCTGCCCGTGGACACTGTCATCCGTGGCATCGAAATCGAGTATCAAGCGCTTCGGCGGCTTGCGATAGGAGCGGACGAATTGCTCGATCAGCTCCTCGTGGATCGCCACCGCCCAGCGGCGGTCAGCGTTGAGTTCAAAGCGGCACAACGTCGACTGGCTGGCCAATGCCTGGTCGGTCCCGACGGCGGTCTGCAGCACCAAGTCCTGTCGCAAATACTGATGGTCATTCAAATCTTCATAGCCAAGCGCCAGCCCAAAGATACGCTGGTGCAGCATCGTTTCAAGCTGGTGCGTACAGCGGCGAGGGTCACGCGGATCCTGGATGCGACGGGCAATCGAACGAGTCAAATCGAGGTTGCTGTCGAGTTGCCGCAGCAGCATGACGCCGGCATTCGAGGTGATGTTGCCACCTTCAAAACTGGTTTGGATTTGACGGCCTTTGCAGCGTGCTAATAAGGGTAGAGTCGGGTTACAATCTGTCATGGGCGATTTGGTTGTTATATTCGACGTAAGCACTTGAATTATAACAAAAAACCAAATCGCCTTTCTTGTTTATGCCGCAATATCCGGGTTAGCGTCGTGACAGGGGAAAATATTTTGAGCTATTGATGTCAATTCAGTAGTTACGGAAAAATAGTGGCTAAGAACAGTCGGCCAGATGCTGCCCGCGACCCGAAGCGGACATTGGTGAACTGAGACAGAGTATACTGTCCCCGGAAACCACAACTCAGTCTTTTTCGTCATGCTCAGAACGAGTGCATGTATTGATTTCAAAAAACGAATGGCAACTCACTTGTAGTTTCTTTCAGGAGATGTTGACCGGAGCGGCATAACCAGACTCCAATTCTGAGTGGCGAGTGTCATACCGTCAGCATTCCTTGTTGTCACCTTCAAATCGATAAATCCGCGATCTGGACGGCTTTTTGAGGGGCGAATAGCCGTGACCTCAGCACCCGCTCGCAATGTGTTCCCCGGGCGCATGGGGGCATGAAACCGTATGTTTTTTAACTCTGCCCCGATAAGTGGCGTGCCCCCCAAAAGACGTGCGTCTACCAGCAGCCGCATGGTTAGTACCAACGTCTGCCAGCCACTACCTACCAACTCCCCGAAAATCGTGTCATGCGCTGCTTTTTCGTCGAGATGCATTGGCTGGGGGTCGTACTGTTCCGCAAAGGCAATGATCATGTCCCGCGTCACAGTGAACTCTTTGGTTTCGACAAGATCACCAACCTGTATATCTTCAAGATAGAGCGGGTCTGCCGACCGCTCGCTTGCCGCCTTGGCTTCCATATTGCGCCCTTAATACTGCGATTGGGTGGATATCGAGATAGCACAGGATGTAGTCATCACACCGATAGCGTTGCAGGCACCGGGGGTGATGTTCCAGATGGTGCTCTGCACGCTATTGACTACGGTTGTCACTTTAAAGGAAAGCTTTTTACTGGCTGGCCTTGCGCTTACGCTCTACCGCAGCATTAATTTCGGCCACCTCTTGGTCTATTCGCTCGTGATGCTCATCACTGTTCGGGTGCAACCAGTCTTTGATGCGTCGAAACATAAAGGGATCTTTCGATGCGAGAAGCGTTGCACGCTCCATTGCTCGTGTGCGCATCTCCGCTGGGGAGGAAAGCTCCGCAACAAGTCCCCATTCATAAGCGTCAGCACCTGTGAATGTCTCGCCGCTGAATAGCAAGCGCTTGGCACGCGGGAGCCCAATCGCACGTTGCAGCAACAGCGAACTCGCAGCCTCAGGTGATATGCCCAAATCGATGAAAGGCAGCTTGAAGGTCGTTTCAGCACTTGTCACCACCCAGTCAGCATGCAGCAGCCATGTCACGCCAATCCCAGCAGCAGAACCGTGCGCCGCGATCACCAAAGGTTTCCTCACATCTGCAATGGCGTGGAAGAAGGCTGGAACTGGATCATGCCGCTGCTGAGGCCATTCCTCGAAGGCTTTCAAGTCATGTCCTGCACAGAAAACGTCACCATTACCCGTTACTAATATTGAGCGCACGTCGCCTCTTTGGTCGGCCTCCCTGAGGGCCTCGGTGATGGCGATGAACATGGGCATCGTGAGCGCGTTACGCTTCTCCGGTCGGTCAATGCAGATATGCAAAACCCCATCCTGGACACTGCACTTAACGGATTCGACTTTTTCCATGGTTGTAACCTCGTGTAATGACTGACTTGGCAATTTTCTTAGCCCATTTGACAGGAATACACTGATGGCACAAAGTGTCGAAAATGACACTATATATGCGAATTAGGTCAAAACATGCCACGAGCCGCTATCCTCACCTTCGACCACTGCTATGCCTCCAGTGTGGCGGGTTTTGCCGACATTCTCCTCGTTGCAAACTCACATCTGCGGATTTCCAGGGCAACGGCATCCGAACTATTCGAATGGCATTTCGTGTCGCTATCGGGTGGTCCCGTAATTGCGAGTAATGGCTTGCCTTTACATACCCAGAAACCGGGGTCGCAAGACCACTATGACCTAGTGTTCGTTCCCAGTATTTTCTACGGTGGACATCGCCAGTTCGATAGATTTCTCAACCAGCAGGAGCGGGTTTGCAGGTGGCTAGCGTCACAATGGCGCGCAGGGGCTTGGATTGCCGCCAACTGCACAGGAACGTTCATTCTGGCCCAAACAGGGCTGCTAGATGCACGCACGGCAACGACGACTTGGTGGCTGGAACGACAATTCAGAAATAAGTTCCCGGCGGTTGACCTGCAAATGCAGCCCGTCCTCACGGAGATGGACCGGCTCATCTGTGCGGGCGCGTCAGCATCTTATTTGATTCAGACCGTGCGGGTCATTGAGCGTTTCGCCGGGCCTGTCATAGCATCCCAGTGTGCGAAGACCATGCTGATCGACGTGAACCAGACCAACCAAATTCCCTATCTTCCACTTCTTGCAAAAAAGGACCATTCCGATGCTCTGGTACACCGGGCTCAAAACTGGTTACAGAACAATATGACTAAAAGTGTCAGAATCTCAGAACTCTCCGATGCGCTTGCTGTTAGCGATAGAACTCTGACACGGCGATTCCGCTCGGTACTGGATCAAACACCGTTGGCTTATTTGCAGGACTTGCGTCTGGAATCAGCACGTGCGCTGCTTGATACCAGTTCGCAAAGCGTTGATGAGATTGCCGGTCAGGTCGGATATAGCGATACCAGCTCTTTCACCAGGCTTTTCCGTCAAAGAGTTGGTATGAGCCCAGGTGCTTACCGAGATCGCTTCCAGATACGGGCTGTAGAATGAACCAAATATCAAAAATTTTCACAATATAATGATGCTGGGTTAACGATGGGTGACACTGGGTTCAGTACAAAAGGGACTTTATTTGATCATTGTCAGACGGCATGAACCTTCCGAGCAGACTTAACCCAATTTAGTCTAAGCGAGAACTAATACACTCGATATCACTAAAAAGCGATTTTATTAACGTCGGCAATGTGCCGGGCGCGGCCGCTGAAGGATCCGGGTTTTGTACATTGATTTACCCGAGATGGATCCCAGTTACGGGCAAATGCATTGCAGGAAGCCTGGTAGAATACAGTAGTTTGCTTGTTATTATATGAGTTCCTTGTCTTCACGTAATATTGACGCGAAAATTCTGAGGCCTGCGTTGTCCAAAGCATCGATATACTCTTCTGCCGTTTTGGGTGGGTATTTTAAGCGGGCGCGATGGCGTTTTATCGCTGTTAAGGTTTTGGCAGGCTCCAGTCACAGTATGTCGCATAGAAAGTCATCTGGACTTATGGCGCTTATAGCATAACTGTCCAACTCTTCACGCGGAAATTCTCGAAGGTTAAAGGTCACGATAAATTCCGCTTCAGCCTCAATCGCGGCAGCTACGACGTGCCGGTCATCTGGGTCGGGAAGTTCTAACAACGCCTCCCATCGCTCGTAGCCTTGAACCAATGCACCAGGCGTAGTTTACCTGGAGGCCGGTAGTGACCCGCACACACCGGGAACCTTGGCGTAAAAACAACCAGAACATCGGGTGAAACTCAGCCAAAACCGCACAAAAAACAGACAGGGCTGTTAAAGAGAGTCAGCTTTTCAACAGCCTGTTAAAACATCCGGCTTCTAGTAATGTTAGTGGATCGACACTCACCAACCATCACGCCCCATTTTCTGCGTGGCATCTACGAGTGCATTCTCATCCTCATGATTGTAGATAAGCGTCGTGCGTGGATCGGCGTGGCCCGCCCATTTTTGCTGCTGGCGCAGGTCCATCTGTTTTCCTGCACGGGTGATCGCCGTGTGCCGAATCATGTGGGGGTAAGCGTGCTCAAGGCGTGAGGCCGCTTCTGGGTCGGCGTCCCGGATCGACGCAGCCGCCTCACGGAACAGGGCCTTCAGCGTTTTATACAGCTGTGACGCCTGTATCCCTTGGGTGTAGGTGGGCAGCGACGGATTGGTCTGGTTCTGCCCATATAGGCTCGGCACCAGCGGCGTCATTTCCCGCGGGCCAGGGTAGGGGGTGAGGCCTAGCCGGCTTCGAAAGCGCTGAAGGGCTTTTAGCAGCTTATCATTCACCGGTACCTCGTGGCGTTTGCCCCCTTTGCCCGTCACCACGAACCACCATTGCCGCACACCTAAATCGTCCTCCTTATAGTAGAACGCTGACATCGGGTGGTTCGTAATTTCCGCAATCCGCCGGCCGGTCTCCATCATCAGCACGACGACCCAGCGTAAACGCTCGTACTTGAGCGCCTCTCGCTCGGTCATACCGGGGCTGTACAGCGTGTTGACCTGTTGCAGTACGACCGACCATTCCGAACGGCTGAACTGCTTATGGCTCTGGCCGGTGCTCCCCGCCTGGCTTCGACGTTTTGCCTCGCTGCTTTGGTGGCCGATAAACACTGCCAGTGGATTGCGGCGCAGATAGCCTGTTTTCACCAGGTAGGCGTAGAGCGCATTCAGGATCGTCAGGGCCTGTTGTACCGACCTGGCACTGGTGCCTTGGACGAACGGCCGCCACTTGGGGTGTTGGCGGGCGTAGGGGTTGTCCGCGACCCAGTCGCTGGGCGGGTTTTCCATAAACAGCCGGTACTGCTGAAAGTCATCGGGGTTCAGCGAACTCATGGGCATGCCACGGATGGCGTAGCACCACAGCAGGAAGCGCTCCGCTTCTTTGCGGTACGTGCGCTGAGTCTGGGCGGAGCCATGCTTGCTGTGGACCCATCGGGCGATTGCCTCCCGGTCCGTATTCACGCCGAGCATATTGTCCAGGCGATCTTCACGCCAGGTGCCGCTACTGCCGTCCAGTTCAGGCGGAATGCTGAACGGACTGATGACCAGTTCGCGGGATTGATGGGTAAACAGGGCGGGAAAGGCCCTCTGGTCGGTCGTGTTCATGCGCGCAAACAGCCACTGTTTTCAGCGCAGTATACCGCGGTCGACGGTCGCATTTCTATAAATACCGATAATCACAGTTATCATGATATTTTGTTTTTGCACCTCCTGTCTGGAATCGATCAACATGAAATTAGCTAAAATTGATGTTGGATAACATTGTGATATAGTTTTAAAAAACACATAAACACGTGACAACAGGGTATAGGTAAAATGTCGGAAGAACGCGAAACCTCCGCCCGCGGTCTGGTCATCGCCGCCGCGTACGAACTGCTGATCGAGGGCATAAAACCCTCGCAACAGAGCGTTCGCGCGCGGCTCAAGCAGCAGGATCCCCACTACGGGGCCAGTAACACCACCATCGGCAATGGCCTGAATGACTTCTGGGCCCAGCTCGCCGGTGAAGTCCGCGACAGTCGGTCGCGCCCGGGGATTCCGGACGAGATCTTCGAGCTGGCCGGTCAGCTCTGGTCGATGGCGTACAGCCGCGCCGATCAGGACACCAGCCAGCGTCTGGCCGAGATCCAGGATGACAATGCCGGCTTGAAGGCGCAGCTTGCAGGGGCTGAACAGGCCCGGGAGGCGCTGCGCGCCGAACTGCTGGCCGAGCTCCAGCAACGGGACGCGCAGCTGGAGATGGCTCAGCAGCAGCTCGACGCCAGCCGCCACGAAACCGAGGCCCTGCAACACCGTGTCACCGAGCTTGACGCCCTCAATACCGCCTTATCCGAGCGCCTGGCCCAGGGCCAGGACGCGATGGGGCAGCTCGATAGCCGCAACCGTGAAGCCACGCACGCGCTGGCGCTGGAACAGGAACGCAGCCGGTTGGCCGCAGAGAAAGCCACCTTGGTGGCCGAACAGGTCGCGCGCCTGCAGGATGAGCTGCAGGCGCTCAAAGGATTGAATGGTGAACTGACGCAAGATCTGCGGGCGTCGGAAAAGCGTGCCCTGTCGGCGCTGTCCCATTCGAAACAGACGGAACAGGACCTGGCGCTGGCGAACGTCAGTGCCAACGCGCTCCAGGAGCGCCTGGCGTCGACGACTGAGGCCTTGGCCAAAGAAACGGCCCGCGGCGAGCGACTGGAGCAGGCCCTGTCCGACGCGCGTGAACGCGTACTCACACTGAGCGATAAGCTCGAGCGTGTGCGGGATACGTACGATGCTGAAATTCGAGCGTTACGTCAGGATCGGCGCTGATTGAGGCGTGCGCTACCGCTTCGATGCGCATAGTGCTACAGCATGTGTAGGCATCGCACCCCATTCGTTGCAATGAGGGCATAGATCCAGCGCGCCGAAAAGTTTGGGTATCCGGATTAGGTGGTTGATTAGTTGATATCATGTCGAGGTCACACCACGTCTACTCAACGGACTAGCTGGTTGGTGGATGGTTAGAAGATTGCCCCATCTGTTAACAGAGTAGTCACCAGAAGGCGGTGGCCAGCCCCGCTAATCGACACGGAGCGAGAGTCGGGCCACGCACCAGTTCCATACCGCATCTCGCGGGGCAAGAGGTAAGGATGGCCGCTTGCGGACGAGGAAATAGCTGGGCTCTTTGATCATGGTCTCATCCGTAACCTGCACTAGACGCCCGGCCTCGAGATCCCCTGCCACAAACGCTCGGCATGCCAAGGC
Source organism: Marinobacterium nitratireducens (assembly GCF_014645375.1). Classification (GTDB taxonomy): domain Bacteria; phylum Pseudomonadota; class Gammaproteobacteria; order Pseudomonadales; family Balneatricaceae; genus Marinobacterium_A; species Marinobacterium_A nitratireducens. The sequence goes on along the minus strand of NZ_BMLT01000007.1, from coordinate 239,608 downwards.
GATGCCCTGGCCAGCCAGGGCTGCATCCAGCGCCAGTGTCGTCTGGTTGAATACCGCACCGGGCAGCTTGCCGTCGGCACGCAGAAACATCGGCCAATGATCGTGCGCGTCATGCAAGAGTGGAAGCTCTCTAAGCCGTTCGGTAGAGAGGGGGAGCGGCAAATCTTTGATCAGATGAGGACTAGCGACCGCGACCAGCTCCTGGTGGAACAGCAGCTTGGCCTCCAGTCCGGATGGGAATGGGGGGCGGGTTAGCCGCACTGCGATGTCCACCTGGTCGCGCTCAAAATCGGAGAGCGCCTCGGTTGCGACCGTGCGCAATTCCACGCCGGGTAGCGCGGCGTTCAGCTCGGCTAGACGGGGAATCAGCAGCTTCGCGGCGACGGTCGGCGTAACACTGATCGTGACAGTGTCCGGTCGCTCTAGGAGTCGTCCGGTGGCGTCCCCGAGCATATCGAAGGCGCGGGTCACGTCCGTCAGGTAGGCCGCGCCTTGTGGCGTCAGGGCGAGGCCGCGCGGCAAGCGCTGGAACAGGGCCTGGCCCAGGTGCTCTTCCAGCGCGCGCACCTGCTGCGCGACGGCGCCTTGGGTGACGCCCAACTCCTCGGCGGCGGCCCGGAAACTCATCCGGCGGCCTGATACCTCGAAGGCACGCAGGGCATTGAGAGGGGGGAGCTTGCGGCGGGATGGCGTCATGGCAATAGCCTATAGTTTTTCTACAGTCTTACACGTTAATTTATCACGCGAAACTTCGTCTTTCACTTGACATAATGCCCCCAGAACCTACCAAAGGAGGCTGTCATGGCTGTAGAAAAAGTTGCACTCATAATGGGCGGTGGATCCGGTATGGGGGCTGCTGCCGCGCGAAGACTGGCTCAGGATGGCTATCGTATCGCCATCCTCTCCTCGTCGGGTAAGGGCGAGGCTCTGGCCAAGGAATTGGGCGGTGTCGGTGTCACCGGCTCGAACCAGTCGCTCGACGACGTGAAGCAGGTCGTGGATCTGACGATGACAACATGGGGGCGGATCGACGCGCTGGTCAATTCCGCAGGTCATGGTCCGCGCGCACCGGTCCTCGACATCCCTGACGAGGACTGGCACCAGGGCATGGATGTCTATTTCCTGAGCGCCGTGCGCCCGATCCGTCTGGTCGCGCCGATCATGGAAGCGCAGGGTGGTGGTGCCATCGTCAACATTTCGACTACCTGGGCTTTCGAGCCGTCCAGCGCATTCCCGACCTCGGTGGTATTCCGGGCGGGTCTTGCCAGCTTCACCAAGCTCTTCGCGGATGCCTATGCGGCGAAGAATGTCCGCGTGAACAATGTGCTGCCCGGCTGGATCGACAGCCTTCCCGAGGTCGATGAGCGCCGCGACAGCGTGCCGATGGGGCGCTATGGGACTGTCGAGGAAATCGCAGGCACCGTGGCCTTTTTGCTGTCGGAAAGCGCGGGCTACGTCACCGGCCAGAATATCCGTGTTGATGGCGGCGTGACCCGCTCCATCTGATTGCCCCTGTCCTCCCGTTTCAACGAGCCGCCTTTCCCTGGGGGAAGGCGCTCGTTGCACCTTTCCTCAAGGAAAACGCAATGTTACGTGCCTATATTGCGCTCGCCGCGCTTGGCATCATCTGGGGCTCGAACTTCATCTTCATGAAGTGGGCCACCGATTTGATCTCTCCGACACAGACAGTATTCCTGCGTGTGCTGTTCGGTTTTCTTCCCCTGGCCTTGGTGGCATGGCGAGCCAAGGTCCTGAGGCGCGATCAACTCCGTCATCTGCCGCACTTCGCGGTCATGTCGGTGCTGGCGACGACCTTCTACTATTACGGGTTCGTGGCCGGCACCGCCCGCCTTCCATCGAGCATTGCCGGACTCCTTAGCGGTTCGATCCCTATCTTCGCGTTCATCAGCGCCTTCCTGTTACTGCGCCAGGATCGCCCGACCGGCCAGATGGCGGCCGGCGTTGCCCTGGGCTTCATCGGTATCGCACTGAGCGCCCGCCCCTGGGAGGGCACCGATGGTGTGGCGTTGGCCGGGGTCTTCTGGATGCTGGCCGGGACGCTGAGCCTCGGGGTGTCATTCGTCTATGCCCAACGATTCCTGTCGCCGCTGAAACTGCCCCCGCTGGCATTGGCGACCTGGCAGACGGGACTCGCGCTTCTGACCCTACTGATACTGACCAATTTCGACGGCATGGCTGCAATAACGACGGACTCGCGAGCACTGTTGGGAGTCGTAGTCGGCCTGGGCATGCTGGGCACCGGCGGGGCCTTCTTCAGCTACTACTTCATCATCGAAAAACTCGGTTCCGTGCAGGCATCCGGTGCAACCTACATCGCCCCGGTGGTGGCCGTGTTCATTGGCGCTGCGGTCGGCGAGGAAATCACCGATACCATCATCCTCTCGCTGGCACTGATCCTAGGGGGCGTGGTTCTGATCCAGACGGGTAAGCACAGCACCACACCTGCTTCCATTCAGCACCAAGCTGAGGAGTAGACTGATTCCGGGGTGACTTTTTCTGCTTTTAATCGCTTTAGCATGCCCTTGAGGGAAGGCATCCGGCTCAACATAATTACACACCGGAAGCGAAGTGAACCGCCCCGGGTGCTTCGGAGACAGCTTTGTCTGAGTCAGGCAGCCTCACTTGGCTCACCCAATTGGTGATAGAACGTAAAGGGAAAGGCCTCAAGCTGCGACAGATCACCTCCAGCGGCGGCTGTGGCGTCAACTTGACAAAGAAATTGAATGTGTCCTGAACTACATGGAGCGGACCGGTCGTGCTTGATGGAGCATGGAGACCCCAGGTTGAAGGCCACCCGCAAGCGATGACTGAACATAATGCGTAATCATAAATTCCCTACAAATTAAATACTTATTTCGCATAACTGTTATGGTAAACCCTGTACGTCACAAGTCGGTTTCTTTGGCAATTTTTGGCAAAATTTGCCATAGTAGAGTGGTGGAACAGTAGAAAGGTGACGCACATGGCGACCATGAATATTTCCGTTCCTGATCCCATGAAGGATTGGGTGCAGGCGCAGATCGATAATGGCAAGTACGCCAGCAGCAGTGATTACGTCCGCGATCTGATCCGGAAAGATCAAGAACGGCGGGAAAAGCTCCAAGTGCTCCAGACAGCTATCACCAAAGGCATAGAAAGCGGCATTGCGGAAGACTACGATATGCAGGCCATCCAGCAGGGGTTAGATCACGAGTAATGCGCTTTAACGTCAGCAGGGAAGCTCTGGAAGATTTGCGAGCGATAGGCCGCTACACCCAGAAAATATGGGGAGCTGCACAGCGCCGGAAGTATCTGAATGGACTGGACGAGAGGTTCCGTTTCCTGGCAACGAATCCGCTGATCAGCCCCTTAAGGGCCGAGTTTTCCCCGCCTGTCCGTATCCATCATCATGACAGCCATCTGATTGTGTACCTGGTCGAAGATACCCATATCACTATCATCAGGGTGCTGCATGGCAGTATGGATATTGAAGCTCACCTGGATAATTGAACCTTTCCATGATGGGGTTGTAAGCCGGAATCCCAGAAATTTCCGTCACCCCAATTCCAGCCCCGCCACGAGTGCATCCAAGTCAATGAGATTGCCGTCGCTTTGGAAGGTGTAGTGCCCATTCAGCAGGATGTGCCGCCATGCCGCCGGCGATAGAAGGGCTGCTCTACGACGAAAACCTGGCACGTGACATGGATGTTGCCTTCAAGGGCGGCACGGCCCTCAGCAAGTGCCGGCGCGCTATCGAACGCTGTTCCGAAGATATCGACCTGTCGATCCACTGGGCCGACTTGGCGAAAGCCGAAGACGAGCGAGAAGCATGACGCACTACGTTAAAGCTCTCAGCTCTCAGCCTCAGATTCGCAACGACACCCTGTGCCAACATCAGGTCGCTTTGGCAGCGCAGTATCTCTGCCAGGTAAATACCTTCACCGCTGCTTTCAGCTAGCGTCCTGGTGCTTTCCCATCGTTCACCGTGTCGCTTGGCATTGCGCACGCTTTCTGACTTTCGGCGCAGCCCACTGAGCTCATCTGGAAGCCTCAACAGCGTTGTCTTTTTAATTTTGGCTGTAGTGCGTCGAACTACAGGGGATGCTTTACCAAATTTGTCGACGCGCGCGCCTTCCAGCCTCGAGGTGGGCTGCGGTTGGACGCTCCTCATGTGGGCCAGGCTCCAGCCGATCATCGTGAGATTGAAAACTCAGATTCCTCTACTTACGAGCAGTAAGGAAACGGGGGAGGGCAGTGATCTTGACCTGCTCCCAACCTATTTGCCGTATTGCCTCAGATCACCGCAGAGTGTCCAAGCGCCTTCTCGATCAGCAGTCCGTAATAGTCGCTCTCGATCACAACAAACAGTGCCTGGCGCCTGAGATTTAGCGGGCCGAGCTCAGCCAGTTTACGGTCGATCCAGTCATTGAGATCAACATCGGGCGGGCTGGGGTGGTTAGCTTCAAGCATGGCGGCGAGGCGCTTCACCTCGCTGTAGAGTGGTTGTGACATATCCGTGTCCCCTTTGCAGTAGCTCGTCCTGAGCCAAAATCAGCATAGCACCTAATCGGCGTTCCTTCCGTCAAGTGCGTTTGCGGGTGTTTAATAATACACGTATTCGAATTACCGGAAAGTTCAGTAAATATGGTAGGTGCGCTACGTCACGATTGTGCTGAATGACTGTAAAGTGCCGAAAGCGGACACCCCGGAACACCCACTTGAATGACGCCTGCTGTGACTAAGCCGTCATAGCACTTCGCACGAATCAGCCTTCTGATGGACTCGCTTTCTAAATTGGCTGGGAGACTGCCCGATAGTCATCTGCGGAGGCAGAGTTCGTGAACGGAATCACGGAAAGTGCGGCGGTAGCGGCGACGGACGCGATGACTTTTTTCAGGTTGTTGGAGAACACTTCGATCACCTCGCGGGGTTGTAGTTGTTGTTCGCCGTTACTTTTTACACCACAACCTGATCAGTTCTGTTAACTATTATTCACTACAGAATTAACCTGAAATCACGCCAAAGTATTGCTCGAGTGTCTGCTATCCGGATTGTGGTTGTAGCGGGGCGCCGATTTCAGTGGCAAAAAAGGGGGGGCTGTTCGAGTACAGGTGCAAGGAGTGGACTATCTCAGCATCAGGTTGCAGAGAAACAACCGTCGAGCCGGTTGGACGGTTTGCTATGACGCGGAGTGCGTGTTGTATAGGGCAAGATGCGGTGGCGGATCAGTTTGAAACCGAATACCAGTTCGTTCCGTCGGTCTGATGTGAAAGTCCGAAAGCCGATCAAGAACCTCAAGGAATCTGCTTGCGGGCACGAAAGCAAAAGCGCTTAAACTGCCCGCGAGCAAGATACAGGGCGTCCAAACCGATACTGTAGCTGGGTACACATCGTATATTCAGGTCCCTAGGCGAGGACCTTATGACGTCACACTCAGAAACGTTTGGTTTGGCTGAGGTGGGTTGAGCTTGCGCCCAAGGCTTCCTGCTTGTTCTTGATTTCCAGCCTGGCGATGCTGCGCAGGTGCACTTCGTCGGGGCCGTCGATGTAGCGCAGGGCGCGCCCCCAGGTCCAGTGGTCGGCCAAAGGGGTGTCGGGACTGATACCCATGGCGCCGAATGTCTGCATCGCGCGGTCCAGCACGTTGGTATGGACGGTCGGAACGACTGCCTTGATCATCGAAATTTCCTTGCGGGCTGCCTTGGCACCGACCTCGTCGATCATCCAGGCGGTTTTCAGCACCAGCAGACGGGCCTGGTCGATCTCCATGCGGGACTTCGCGATCCAGTCCGAAACGGCGCCGTGCTCGTGCAGGTGCTTGCCGAAAGTCCTGCGTTCGCCGGCCCGTGCAATCATCAGCTCAAGCGCCAGCTCCGCCGCACCGATCGAGCGCATGCAGTGGTGAATCCGGCCCGGACCCAGACGGGCCTGCGCCAGTTCAAAGCCTGAGCCTTCGGTGCCGAGCAGGTTGCGCCTGGACACCCGGACGTTACGGAACAGCACCTCGCAGTGTCCCTCGGGCGAATGGTGGTTCATGATGTTGATATTGCGCACGATCTCGACCCCAGGGGTGTTGGCCGGCACCAGCACCATGCTCTGCTGGCGGTGGCTTTCGGCGTTCGGATCGGTCTTGCCCATCAGGATGAACAGCTTGCAGTTGGGGTGTGCGGCGTTGGTGATGAACCACTTGCGGCCGTTGATGACGTAGTCGTCGCCCTCAGGCGAGATCAGCGTCTGGATATTGGTGGCGTCGGACGAGGCGACGTCCGGCTCGGTCATGGCGAAGGCGGAGCGAATCTCGCCGTTCAGCAACGGCGCCAGCCACTCTGAGCGCTGTTCCTCGTTGGCGAACAGGTGCAGCAGTTCCATGTTGCCGGTGTCCGGCGCGTTGCAGTTGAATACCTCCGAGGCCCAGCTGACGCGGCCCATGATCTCCGCCAGCGGCGCGTACTCCAGGTTGCTCAGGCGGGTGCCGGGTTCGCTGTCCCGAAGGCTCGGCAGGAACAGATTCCAGAGACCTTCGGCGCGGGCCAGTGCCTTGAGATCCTCCATGAAGGTGACGGGGTAGTGTCCGTCCCGTACCTCATCGTTCCAGGCGCCGACGCGCGGCACTATGTGCGTGTCCATGAAGCTGCGCACCTGGGTGCGAAGCGCTTCAACCTTGGGGCTGTAACCGAATTCCATAAATCACCTCATTGTTAGCTGGGTTGTTGCAAGCCGTCAGAAAGCGGAAACACCGCCGTCGACGGCGATTGCCTGACCGGTCATGTAACTGTTGTCGGGGTTGCAGATCGCCAGCATGGCGTTGACGATTTCCTCGGGTGACCCGAGCCGCTTCATGGGGGAGCCCTGCGCCAGAAATGCCTGCTTTTCGTCCATATCGCTGTTGGTTACCAGCGGGGTCGGGCTGAAAAAGGGGCAGATCGCGTTGACGCGAATGTTTTTGGCGGCGTACTCCACCGCGGCCGTGCGGGTAAGGCCGACGACTGCATGTTTGGCGGCACAATAGGCGGCAAGCTTGGGGGCGCCGCCGATCCCGGCCAGCGAGGCGACATTGAGAATGCAGCCGTGGCCCTGGGTGAGCATCTGGCGGATCTGATACTTCATGCCGAAGAACACGCCCTTGGCGTTGACGGCAAAGGCCTGATCCAGCTCGGCTTCCTCGGTGTCGATCAGGGCTTTCATGGCGCTCGCCCGGCCGGCGTTGTTGATGGCGATATCCAGGCGTCCAAAGCGTTCGATCGCTGCTTCGTGCAGGGCTTTGACCTGCGCCTGCGAGGTGACGTCGCAGGCCATCGCGAGCACGGGCGCCCCCGCCGCTGACAGGCTGGCCGCCAGCCTGTCCAGACCGCCTTCATTCAGGTCCGCCAGGATGAGCCGGGCGCCACTCGGCGCCAGCTTTTCGGCCAGCAGCCTGCCGAAACCGCTGGCGGCACCGGTGATCAGCACGACCTGGTCGGCGAAGTGTGGGTATTGCATCGGTTCTCTCCCCGGCAATGTTAAGGTGCTTCGATCAGTTCCACTGCGAATTCTGCGAGTTCCCCGGCCATCCGGCCTACCTCGAGCGCCCTGTTGCTGGAGGCGCTACCATCCAGGCCACGCTTCAATACCCCCTGCAGAATCGCGGCGAGGCGAAAAAAACTGAACGCGAGATAGAAGGTCCAGTGCTCGATCGGGCCGATACCGCGCAGTTGGCAATAGCGGGAAACCATAGCGGCTTCGTCCGGTATGCCGAGGGCGGACCGGTCGAGACCGGCGAGCCCCTTGATTTGCCCGGAGGCTGGCAGGCGCAGGCACATGCATAAGTAGGCAAGGTCCGCCAGCGGGTGCCCCAGGGTCGAAAGCTCCCAGTCGAGCACGGCGACAGCCCCGGATCCGGTCGAATGAAACATCAGGTTGTCCAGCCGATAGTCGCCGTGGATCAGGCTTTGCTGCCCGTCGTCGGGTGGCAGGTGGGCGGGCAGCCAGTCGATCAGGGTTTCCATCGCCGCCAGGGTGGTTGTTTCCGAAGCCCGATACTGTTCGGTCCAGCGTTTGACCTGGCGCTCGAAGTAGTTGCCGGGCTTGCCGTAATCCGCGAGGCCGACAGCCCCGATGTCGGTATCGTGCAGCTTGGCCAGGACCCGGATCAGTTCCTTGTACAGTTCCTTGCGCTGTTCCGGCGACTGCGCCGGCAGCGCGGGGTCCCAGAAAACACGACCGTCGACGAAGCTCATCAGGTAGAAAACGCTGCCGATGACCGCCTCGTCCTCGCACAACAGCAAAGGGCGCGCTACCGGTACCGTCGTATCGGCCAGTGCCTCGAGCACGCGGTACTCCCGATCGACGGCATGGGCGGATTTCAGCAGCGCTCCCGGCGGCTTTCGGCGCAGCACATAGACGCCACTGCGCGCGTCGATCCGAAAGGTCGGGTTGGACTGACCGCCGCTGAATTTTCGCGCGCTCAGGGGCCCCTCGAAGCCCTCCAGGTGTGCCTCGAGGTAAGTGCACAGGCGTGCTTCATTCAGCCTGTCGGTTACGTCTGTCAAAGGGAGTTCCTCCTTAGACCTGTTTCGGATAGCCCGGGTCGCAGCCGCAGGGCGGTCGGGCCGCTCCAGCTGAGCGATGTTGTTAAAGCTCGCCAGCTGCATCTGGTCGCGATTGAAGTAGAAATGGCTGAGGCTGCTGTTGCGAAGCTGAAGGTTCAAACAGGTATCTTTCGGACCTAGACTGCCTGCCTCCGTTACCTTTGGCGTGCGAAGGATACTGTCGGAACCGCGCTCGCACGGGTGTCAAAGGGCGTTGTTGAGGTGGCCGCCGTCGACATTGATCACGGTGCCCGTCATGAAGGCGCCGGCGTCACTGGCCAGCAGCAGCAGTGGCCCGCTCAGCTCCTCGACGTTGCCCAGGCGGCGCATCGGCACCTTCTGGTCGATATAGGCCCGGCCCTGATCGGAGGCGAAGAAGTCCTGGTTCATCTCGGTGCAAAAGTAACCCGGCGCGATGCTGTTGACGCGGATGCCGTGGCGGGCGAGCTCGAGTGCAAGCGCGCGGGTCAGCTGCACCACGCCCGCCTTGGCAACGGCGTAATGGCTGAGCTGACTGCCGACACGCAGACCCAGGATCGAGGAAATGTTGATAATGCTGCCCGGCTGTCCCGCCTTGACCAGGCGCTTGCTGGCTTCCTGGCCGATGCGCCAGGCACTCTTGAGATTGACGTCCATCATGCCGTCCCAGGCCGCTTCGGCCATTTTCAGGAAAGGCTGGGGATCGCCAATACCGGCGTTGTTGACCAGCACATCGATCACCCCGAATTCCGCTTCGGCGCGATCGAAGGCCTCAACGATGGAGCCGCTGTCGGTCACATCCATCGCCATGGCGAGGGCCCTGCCGCCGGCCGCTTCTATCTGCGCCACCAGGGCGTCGAGGCGTTCGAGGCGCCTTGCCGTGACCACCACCGCGGCGCCGGCGTCGGCGAGCACCCTGGAGAAGTGCCAGCCCAGACCACTGGATGCGCCGGTAACCAGGGCATTTCGGCCCTGCAGTGAAAAGCGTTCAGGGTTCATGTTCTTCTCCTGGCAGAGGGGTGAAACGATCCCATCCAGTGGCGGACGAGGCTGTTGTACAGCAGGTAGGTCGGCATACCGCCCCCCCAGGACGACAGGGGGCTGCGACGTGCGCGCCTTTGCGGGATTGGGGTGGCCGGCTCGTTTTTGGGTTTCTGGTTATCGGGTCTCAGTTCGTCGAGATCGTTGGCGGTCAGCATATCGACTTCCTCGCGCGTCGGAGTGTGGAAAAGACGCCGGGCCAATCCAGCCCGGCTGCCGGGTGTGATCAGCAGACCTCGAACAGACCCGCCGCGCCCATACCGCCGCCGACGCACATGGTGACGACGACATAGCGGACGCCGCGACGTTTGCCCTCGATCAGTGCGTGGCCGATCATGCGGGCGCCGCTCATGCCGTAGGGGTGGCCGATGGAGATGCTGCCGCCGTTGACGTTGAGCCTGTCGTTGTCGATCCCAAGCCGGTCGCGGGAGTGGATCACCTGGCAGGCAAAGGCTTCGTTCAACTCCCAGAGGCCGATATCGTCGATACCAAGGCCATGCTGCTTCAACAGCTTCGGTACGGCGTAGACCGGGCCTATGCCCATCTCCTCGGGCGCGAGCCCCGCGACGGCGATGCCGCGGTAGACGCCAAGCGGTGAAAGGCCGCGCTGTTCGGCGAGGCTGCGCTCCATCAGCACGCAGGCAGCGGCGCCGTCGGACAGCTGGCTGGCATTGCCCGCGGTGATCGCGCCACCATCGATGACCGGCCTCAGATCGTTCAGACTCTGCAGGGTGGTTTGGGGACGGTTGCCCTCGTCCTGACTCAGGGTGACGTCGCGGTAGCTGGTTTCCTGGGTGTCCCTGTTCAGTACCGCCTGGGTCACGCTGATCGGCACGATTTCATCGTCGAACCTGCCGGCGGCCTGGGCGGCTGCGGTACGCTGCTGGGACTGCAGCGCATAGTCGTCCTGGGCTTCGCGACTGATACCGTACTTGCGCACCACATTTTCGGCCGTCTGCAGCATCGGCATATAGGCGTGTTCGGCATGCCTGAGCACCTGTTCGTCCCTGGCCTCGAAGGCCCAGGCCAGGGCCTGGTTCTGCACCGCGCTGATGTTTTCCTGGCCGGCGCCGATCACGACGTTCATGCCATCGACCATGATCTGCTTGGCTGCGACGGCAACGGCCATGAGTCCCGAGGCGCACTGGCGGTCCAGGGTCTGGCCGCTGACGGACAGGGGCAGGCCGGCGGCCAGGGCGCTCATGCGGCCAAGGTTCCAGCCGGCGGTGCCACCCTGCATGGCGCTGCCCATCACCAGGTCGTCAATCTCGCCAGGATCGACGCCGGCGCGTTCAACGGCGGCGCGAATCGCGTGCGCCGCAAGGCTTGGTGAGGTGGTGTTATTCAGGGCGCCCCGGAATGCCTTGCCGATAGGTGTGCGGGCGGTGGATACAATAACGGCTTCTCTCATGGTGACTGACTCCGTGGTGGATGATGGGCTTAGCAGGAAAAGCGCTTGCCTTCGGCGACGAGCCGCTCGAGCAGCGGGGACGGGCGAAACCACATCTCGCCGTAGCTGCCCAGGGATTCGCGATAGTGCCTGATTGCCTCCAGTACCGGTTCGAGACCGATCTCGTCGGCATACTGCAGCGGGCCGCCGCGCCAGGCCGGGAAGCCGTAGCCATTGACCCAGACGAGGTCGCAGTCGCCGGACCGGCAGGCGATCCCCTCGTCGAGGATCTGGGCGCCTTCGTTGATCAGCATGTAGATGCAACGTTCGAGCACTTCACGGTCGGATATCTCGCGCCGCTCGATACCAAGCTCCCCGGCGATGGTTTGGGCCAGGGCCAGCAGCTCTGGATCCTCGCGCTTGTCCCGGCCCTCGTAGATATAGAAGCCACGGCCGGTCTTCTGGCCGTAACGGCCGAGGGCGTAAAGTCGGTCGGCGATGAGGTTGTAGCTCGGGTCATGACCGATGGCGTCGCGGCGCGATTCGCGGACCATAAAGCCGACGTCGATGCCGGCCAGGTCGTACATGGACAGGGGCCCCATCGCCAGGCCAAAGTCGGTCAGCACCCGGTCGATCTGGGCCGGTGTTGCGCCTTCGAGTAAGAGCCGGTGCGCTTCGCGGGCGTAGGGCTCGAGCATGCGGTTGCCGACAAAGCCGAAGCAAACCCCGACCACCACCGGCACCTTGCGGATCGTCCTGGCGACGTTCAGCGCGGTGACGATGACGTCGTCGGCGGTCTGCCTGCCGCGGACGATCTCGAGCAGGCGCATGACGTTCGCCGGGCTGAAGAAGTGCAGGCCGATCACGTCCCCGGGACGGCGGGTGAAGGACGCGATACGGTCGAGGTCCAGGGTCGAGGTGTTGGAGGCGAGGATGGCGCCGGGCTTGCAGACCTGATCGAGCTTTTCGAACACCGCTCGCTTGACCTCCAGGCTCTCGAACACCGCCTCGATCACCAGATCCGCATCGGCCAGGTCGTCGTAGTCCAGGGTGCCCTGCAGAAGCGTCATGCGTTCCTGGACCTGGCGCTCGGTGAGGCGCCCTCTGGCGGCGGAAATCTCGTAATTCCCCCGAATCTGTGCGAGGCCCCGTGCCAGGGCATCCTCCTTGAGCTCGAGCAACTTCACCGGGATCCCGGCATTGGCGAAGTTCATCGCGATACCGCCGCCCATGGTGCCGGCGCCGACAATGGCGACCTGGCGAATGCTGCGCGCTGGCGTCTTGGGGTCGACGCCTGGCACGCGGTTTGCCGCGCGCTCGGCGAAAAACAGGTGTTGCTGCGCGCGCGCCTGGGGGGTATCCAGGCAGGCATTGAACAGCTCGCGCTCCTTCTCAAGTCCCTGCGCCAGCGGCAGCTCGCAGGCGGCTTCGATCGCCTGGATGCAGCATTCGGGGGCGAAGTAACCGCGGGTTTTGCGAGCGATGCCGGCACGGAAATCGTTGAAGTAGCGCTCCGGCAACTGGCCCATGTCGACGGTCAGATCGGCGCAGGAGCGTACCGGTGCGTCGGAGTCGAGCAACTCCTGCGCAAAGGCGAGGGCGGCGGCGAGAAGGTCGCCCTCGGCCACGCGGTCCACGAGCCCTGAACTGGCGGCCTCGGTGGCGCCGATCGGTTGACCGGAGGTGATCATGTCCAGTGCCAGCCCGACATTCGCCAGGCGTGGCAATCGCTGGGTGCCGCCGGCGCCCGGCAGCAGCCCGAGGTGGACTTCGGGCAGGCCGAGCCGGGCAGATGCGTCGCAGATGCGGTAGTCGCAGGCCAGCGCCAGTTCCAGGCCGCCGCCAAGGGCCATGCCGCCGATTGCCGCGATCAGGGGTTTGCCGGAGTCTTCCAGCTCGTCGCACAGCTGCGGCAGCGCGGGGTCTCGCCAGGTGAGGTCGGTACCGAACTCTGCGATATCGGCGCCGCCGCAGAACAGGCGGCCCTCGGACGTCAACAGGATGGCGTCGACGGTCTCGTCGGCCAGGGCCTGGCGGTAGCAGTTCCGCAGGCCCGCGCGGGTCTGGAACCCGAGCGCGTTAACCGGTGGATTGTCGAGGCTGATGATGGCGATACGGCCCCGGGTGCGATAGCGTACGGTGTTTGTCATGTTCTGGTTCCCGTCAAAAGGGTGCAGTCGAGTGGTAGCGGGGCAGCATTCAGAACCAGCTGTCCTGCATATCGAAACAGACGCTGTTACCCTGCCTGAGCAGCTCGGCCTGAGGGCCTGTCTGCGGCAGTTCCCAGTCCAGGTAATAACGTGCCGCCTGCAGCTTGCCGCGATAGAAAGCCGCGTCCGCCTCACTGATACCGGGGCGGGTCAGCCCCTCGGCGGCCTTCTGCGCCTGGCGCAGCCAGATCCAGGTGGCGACGATGCGCCCGAACAGATCCAGGTAGAGGGTGGCGTTGGCGAGGCCCTGGTCGATCTGGTCGCCCATCCGGCACTGCAGGCTGTCGGTGACCTCGTCGAGGGTGTGCAGCGCGGACTCCAGCGGGGCGATGAAAGGCGCCGTTTCGCTGTAACGGGCCGCCAGGGCCAGGCTCTCGCGCACGTCGGTCTTGAAGTCGTCGTAGGCGGCCATGCGATTGAGCGAGACCTTGCGCCCCAGCAGATCCAGGCCGTGGATCGCCTCGGTGCCCTCGTGGATCGGATTCAGGCGGTTGTCGCGGTAATACTGCTCGACCGGGTACTCGCGTATGTAACCGGATCCGCCGAGCACCTGGATCGCCAGCTCGTTCGCCTGCAGGCAGTACTTCGACGGCCAGGATTTGACGATCGGCGTCAGCAGGTCCAGCAGGCCCGCCGCACGCCGGCGCGCTTCGGGCGTTTCGGCCGTACGCTGGTCCTCGAACAGCGCGCTGGCGTAGAGGCACATCGACAGAGCGCCCTCGGCGTAGCTTTTCTGCGCCAGCAGCATGCGCCTTACATCGGCGTGTTCGATGATAAACGCCTGCTTGCTGAGCGGATCCTTGTTCGAGGGAAGGCGGCCCTGGGGCCGCTGGCGGGCGTAGTCGAGCGAGTACTGGAAACCCTGGTAGCCGAGCGCCGCCGCGCCGAGCGCAACGCCGATGCGGGCTTCGTTCATCATCTGGAACATGTACTGCAGGCCCTTGTGGGGCTCGCCGACCAGGTAGCCGATGGCGCCATCCTTCTCGCCGAAGTTCAGCACCGTCGATGTGGTGTTGCGGTAGCCCATCTTGTGCAGCAGGCCCGCCAGGGCGACGTCGTTGCGCGCCCCGGTACTGCCGTCGTCATTGACCAAAAACTTCGGAACCACGAACAGCGAGATGCCGCGTACGCCGGCGGGGGCGCCGTCGATCTTGGCCAGCACCAGATGCACGATGTTCTCGGTCAGTTCATGATCGCCGCCGGAAATGAACATCTTGTGGCCGCGGACAAGGTAATGACCCTCGTCGGCGGGGGTGGCGCGGGTCCTGATGTCGCCCAGGGCCGAGCCCTGGCCCGGCTCCGTCAGGGCCATGGTGCCGCTGAAACGGCCTTCGAGCATCGGCGGCAGAAAACGGGCCTGCAGCGCTTCGCTCGCAAAGGATCGGATCAGGTTGGCGGCGCCGATGCTGAGAAAGGGATATCCGGTGGTGGCGATGTTGGCGGCGTTGAAATAGGCCATCGAGGCACGCAGTATCACTTCCGGCAGCTGCATGCCACCGTCCTCGAAGTCGTGATGCGCCGCCAGGAACCCCGCCTCGGCAAAGGCATCCCAGGCATCCTGGGTCTGCGGAATCAGCTGCACCTTCTTGCCGTCGAACGTCGGCTCGTGGGCATCGCCCTCCCGGTTGTGGTTGGCGAAATACTTTTGCGCGATCCGGCGCCCGGTGTCCAGGGTGGCCGCGAATACCTCGAGGGAGTGATCCTGATAGCGCTCACGCTGCAGCAGGGCCTCGGTGTCCAGCACTTCGTACAGCTGAAACGCGATATCCCGTTCGTTCAGTAGTCTTTCGGTCATCGGTAATTCCTTGGCCCTATCGGGGACGGGCGTCCAATTGGAGATGCGAGACTAGTTGTAACAGTGCGCCCGGTGGGGCGGCTTCCACCCCCGGGTGGATTTGGGGGTGGAAATTGGCGCGCCGGGATCGGGGAGCTTCTCGGCTCACGGCTGGCGTCAGATCGCGAAATCCGCTTCGTCCATCGCCATCAGGCTCTGTGCGCCGGCATTGACCGATGCGACCAGCGAAAGCGTACGGGGCAGCAGGCGCTGGAAGTAGAAGCGGGCGGTCTGAAGCTTGGCGCGGTAGAAGCCGGTATCGTCGCAGCCTTCATCCAGGTGCGCCTGAGCGGTGACGGCGCTTAACGCCCAAAGGTAGGCGAGCACCGTGTAGCCCGAGTACATCAGGAAATCGACGGCCGCCGCGCCGACTTCGTCCGGGTCCTGCCGGACGGCGTCGCCGATCTGCCGGCTCAGTGTCAGCCACTGGCGTACCTGCAAACGCAGCGGCCCGATAAACTCGCCGAGCCTGTGCTGCTGCGCATCACAGAAGGCTTCGATCTCGCCCGTGAACGCCTCGAGCAGTCCGCCGTCGGCGTCGAGCACCTTGCGGCCGAGCAGGTCGATCCCCTGGATGCCGTTAGTGCCCTCGTAAATCGCCGTGATGCGGGCGTCCCGTGCGATCTGTTCCATGCCCCATTCGCGGATGAAACCGTGGCCGCCAAGCACCTGGATACCGAGGCTCGCGGCCTCCTGAGCGGCTTCGGTGAGAAAGCCCTTGGCGATCGGTGTCAGCAGCGCCAGCCGCTGCCCGGCGGTGCGGCGCACCTCGGGGTCATCCGACAGATGCGCCAGATCGATCTGCCGGGCGCAGTAGGCGTTCAGCAGGCGTCCCCCCTCGGCGAAGGCTTTCTGGGTCAGCAGCATGCGGCGCACATCCGGATGGGCAATGATCGGGTCCGCGGGCCGGTCGGGATGCGTCCGTTTTGGCGCGCGCATCTGCAGGCGTTCCCGGGCGTAGCGCAATGCCCCCTGGAAGGACGCCTCGGTATGGCCCTGACCCTGCTGAGCAACACCCAGACGGGATTCGTTGATGAAGGTGAACATGCAGTTCATGCCTTTGTTGGGTGGGCCGATCAGGTAGCCGCGGGCGCCGTCGAAGTTCAGCACGCAGGTGGCGTTGCCGTGGATGCCCATCTTGTGTTCGATCGAACCGCAGCTGACGGCGTTGCGCCCGTCCAGCGAACCGTCGTCCCGGACAGTGACCTTGGGCACCAGAAATAGCGAGATGCCCTTGACGCCCGCGGGGGCGCCCGGCAGCCGGGCCAGCACCAGGTGCAGGATGTTTTCGGTCAGGTCCTGCTCGCCGGCGGAAATGAACATCTTGCTGCCGCTGATGCGGTAGCTGCCGTCGGACTGGGGCTCGGCGGTGGTGCGCAGCAGGCCGAGATCCGAACCGCAGTGGGCTTCCGTCAGGCACATGGTGCCGCTCCAGCGCCCCTCGATCAGCCGAGGCAGGAAAAGGCGCTTCTGTTCCTCGCTGCCGTGGGCCTGGAGGGTGCTGATCGCGCCGAGGCTCAGCATCGGATACATGGTCCAGGCATGGTTGGCACTGGTGAGCATCTCGATCACCAGAGTGCCGAGCGACGGCGGCAGCGCCTGGCCGCCCCATTCCGGCGCCTGTGCCAGTGACAGCCAGCCGCCGTCGATGAACTGCCGGTAGGCGTTGCGGAAGCCGGGCGGGGTAGAGACCTCGCCGTCGTGCCAGCGGCAGCCTTCACGGTCGCCGATGGGGTTGAGGGGCGAGAGGACGTTTTCGGCGAACTTCGCGGCCTCGTCGAGAATGGCGGACACGATATCGGGCGTCGCATCCTCGCCCCCTGGCAAGCTGGCGTAGTGACCGGGAAAGTCGAGCACATCGTTGATGGCGAAGTGTATATCGCGCAGGGGCGCCTTGTATGCGGGCATGGGAAATCCTCAGGTACAGGGTTCGTCCAGCCAGCCCGGCGGGACTGCTGTCCCGACCGGCCTGCTGTGTTTGGCAGTTCGACCTGACTTGTATCAAAAGGCGCGGCCGGGCAGCCTCCACCCCCGGGTGGATTTCGGGGTGGATTTCGGAATGGTGTGGCGGCTCAGGAGCAGAGATTCAGGCGCCGGGCGCGGAGGATCGCGTCGTCCCTCGAGGCAACGTCGAGTTTCTTGAAGATGTTGTTGATATGGGTCTTGACCGTGCTGACACCGACGTAGAGAGCCTCGGCGATCTCCTGGTTGCCCCGGCCCTCGATCACCAGGGCGAGCACATCGCGTTCACGACGAGTCAGCTGCTCGAACGGCAGCGGCAGCAGCGGCACCGCACAGGCGGCGTCGGTGGTTCGCAGTCGCGCCGCCAGCAAGGGTTCGACGAAGGCGCGCAGCGGCGCCGGTATCCGGGCCTGCTGCGGCCCGCGGTCCCGATCCGAGAGTCCCTGCTGGATCAGGCCGGTCAGCTCCTGTCCCTCGTGAAACAACAGCCGGGGCAGATCGTGGTCCGCCGCCAGTTGCAGCGCTTCGTTCAGGGCCTGCATTGCGGCTTTGTCGTCATCGCCCCGCTGGTACAGGGTGGCCAGCAGCAACCAGGCGTCGATCTGCAGCGGAATATGGCCTTGGACGCCGAGGTCGGCGATGAGTCGCTCGCAGGTGCGCAGCGCCTCGTTTCGGCTGCCCTGACGGCACTGTACCCAGCCGTAGGCAAGTCGCTCTTCCGGCAGGCTGTGTTCACCCTGAAGCCGCAATACCGCATCCCATTCCTGCAGCCAGCAGTGCACGATGTCGCCGTTTGGCGGTTGACGCAACGCCAACCTGACGCGATAGGCGCCGCACAGCCGGTAGATGCCGTAGAGCCTGTGTTTGAGGGCGATGTCGCGGGCCTCGTTCAGGGTCTCGATGGCGCGCTCGAGATGGCCGTTGGCACTCTGTACCAATGCCAGTTGGTGAAGCACCCAGGGCAGGGCCGCGGATGGCGGCAGCTTGAGCGCGATGGCGGCGGCCCGGTTGAGCAGGCGCTCGGCCTCCGGCAACCGGTTCTGCTCGGTGCGTACCAGGCCAAGGCCAAGATAGTGGAAAACATCGTAAAAGCCCTGCGGAGTGGCGGCGAGGTCGTGCCGGGGGCCGAGATGCAGGAAGCGTCGCTCCGCGGCGGCTGTCCGCCCCTGCGCCAGTTCGATCTGGCCTGCCAGGAAACTGAGCGCGTTGGTATAGCCCGTCAGACCGAAGCGTTCCAGCTCCGACAGCGCCTGGAGGGCATCCCCGGCGGCGCGGCTCAGCGAGCCGAGAGCGAAGTGGCAGTTGGCGCGGTGAAAACGCATGACCGAGAGGGCGGCATTGGCGTCCCGGCATCGCTGCAACTCCCGGTCGCACAATCGAATCCCGTGACGGAAATTGCCGCCGAGGTAGGCAAGCTGGGCGCGTAGATAGAGGCTGGTTTGCAGCAGGCGCCCGCGACTGGCGTAGGGCGGCGGCTGGCGCAACAGTCGCTGTATCCGTCCGAGACAACGCCCGATGCGTCCGGTGTCCCTGACGACGTGGACGACCGAGGCCTCGGTGACGGCCAGGGTGAAGTGATCCTCACCCAGTCCGGCGGGAATATTGCCCAGGGAACTGACGATCTCGCTGACCTCGCCTTCGCGCAGCAGGTCGAAGGCGTGCTTTTCCACCACCGCCAGCAGGGCGCTGACATCGTGGCTGCGACCGTACTGGTAAAGCGCCTCGGTATAGTGGCCCTGCTGCAGCAGCCGGTCGGCGGCGAGCCGGTGCAGGGTACGCACCTGTTCGGGGTCGCGGCGATTGAGCCGTCGGTAGAGGCTGTGCTGCAGCAGTGGATGGTAGCGATACCAGCCGTCGCGCCGCGTTGCCGGCTGCACGAAGAGTTCGGGCCGCAGCAGCGGCTTGAGCGTCGGTGGTTGCGCGGGCGACTCCGGTGCCAGGTGCAGGGCCAGCGGCGGGTCGAAGCAATTGACCACGCAGGTCTGCAGGAGCAGGTGCAGCATCGGCCGGGACAGGGTGCTCAGTACCTCCTCGCGGAAGTAGTCTTCGATGTAGCCGTAGGCGAGCGCCTGCACCGCCGGATCCCAAAGGCTGTCGGCCCGGGGCGACGCGGTTGCGGCGGCGAGCCAGAGGCGAATACCCGTGACCCAGCCTTCGGTGAGATTTGTCAGGCGATAGATATCCCCCGCACAGACGTCGGCACCGGCCCGCTGACACAGCAGCGAGATTTCTTCGGCGCCGAATGCAAGATCCGCGGCATCCAGCTCCAGCAGTCGCGCGCCTGCGCGCAGCCAGCCGGTGGCGACCGCTAGGCGCCGCCGGCCGGCGATCACCAGTTGCAGTGTCGGTGGTGCCTGCCGCAGCAAGGCGTCGATCTGGCGGCAGAGCCGGTTGTTGTGAAGCGTGCCGGCATTGTCCAGTACCAGCAGCATCGGCGCGCCATGGCGCTGTACGCAATTGAGCAGAAGCGCCCAGGCGTGCTCCGGCGACCGCGGCAGGGCTGACTGCGCCTGCCCGGCGAGATCGCCAGGCAGAATACCGGCGCGGGTGAAGGCGCCGATCAGATGGGCGAGGAAGCGATCGGGGTCGTTGTCCTGTTCGTCCAGGCTCAACCAAATCAGGGCGCCGTCCCACTGCTGTCCAAATTGCTGCAGCAGGGTGGTCTTGCCGTAGCCGGCCGGCGCGCAGATGAGGGTGAGTCCACTCCCAGCGCGCGGGGCCAGCCGCTCAAGCAGGTGCGCGCGTGCCACGGCCGCCGCGGGCGGCACCGGGGGGTTCAGCTTGCCAAGCAATACCGGCATCTGTGGCTCGAGCGGCCCTGTATCAGACAAAGCGTGCTCCTTTGCTTTCGTTGCGTAACAGGAAGTGAGACAGGGCCGGGATCAGGATCAGCGCGCCGAGCATGTTCCAGAGGAACATGAAGGTCAGCAGCAGACCCATGTCGGCCTGGAACTTGATCGGCGACCAGAACCAGGTGATCACACCCGCCGCCAGGGTCACACCCACCAGGGCAACCACCTTGCCGGTAAAGCCGAGGGCGTGCTTGTAGGCGTCGGCCAGCGGCAGGCCGATCCTCTGGAACTGCAACTGGACGCTGAGCAAATAGAGCGCGTAGTCGACGCCGATGCCGACGCCCAGGGCAATGACCGGCAGCGTCGCGACCTTGACGCCAATCCCCATCCAGACCATCAGGGCCTCGCAGAGGATGGATGTTAGCACCAGCGGCAGGATCGCGACCAGCGCCGCGCGCCAGCTGCGGAAGGTGATCAGGCAGAACAGGCTCACCGCGGCGTAGACGTAGAACAGCATGGTACGGTTGGCGTCGCGCACCACTTTGTTGGTGGCCGCCTCGATCCCCGCGTTGCCCGCCGCCAGCAGGAACTGGTGCTCGTCGGTGCTGTTTTCCCGCGCGAAGCGCTCGGCGATGGCGGCGACTTCGTCCAGCGTCTGCGCCTTGTGATCCTTGAGGAAGGCGACGACCGGCATCATCGAGCACTCGGTGTTGAACAGCTCCGGACGGTTCACCGATGCCTGCTGCGCACCGTAGTTGAGTACATCCTGATTGCGCTGGAGACTGAAGAATTTCGGATTGCCCTCGTAGGTGCCGGCGGTGATCTGTCGCATCGCGTCGACCAGCGACTGGGTGACCTGAACGCCGGGATGCTGCTGCAGCTGCCATGCCAGCCGGTCGGCGAGCACCAGGGTGCGATAGTCGAGGCAGCCCTCCGGCGGCGTCTTGACCATTACGGCGAAGAGGTCGCTGGAGAGGGTGTAATGCGTGGTGATGTAGGCGTTGTCGCGGTTGTAGCGCGAATCCGGCCGCAATTCGGGCGCACCGGCGTCGAGGTCGCCGATCTGCAGCTGAAGACTGACAGCGAAGCCGCCCGCGCCCATCAGCAGCGCGACGAGCAGCGCGCCGGTCGCCCAGCGGCGCGAGGTAAAGCGGTCCAGCAGGTCCCAGAGCCGCCCCAGCCCCCGGTGCTGTGCCGCCGAGCGGTCATCGCGCAGCGAGCGCTGCGCCGCGGCGGTGCTGACCCCGCTGTAGGAGAGCGCTACCGGCATCAGCAGCAGGTTGGTGAAAATCAGCACCGCGACCCCGATGCTGGCGGTGATAGCCAGCTCCTTGATGACCGGGATGTCGATCAGCATCAGCACGGCGAAGCCGACGGCATCCGACAGCAACGCCGTCACGCCCGCGAGAAACAGCCGCCGGAAGGTGAAACGCGCCGCCACCAGGCGGTGCGCGCCGCGCCCGATATCCTGCATGATGCCGTTCATCTTCTGGGTGGCGTGGGAGACGCCGATGGCGAATACCAGGAAGGGCACCAGGATCGAGTAGGGATCTATGGCGAAACCGAGCCAGGAAACGATGCCCAGCTGCCAGACGACCGCCAGCAGCGAGCAGCTCACGACGAGCAGCGTACTGCGGATACAGCGGGTATAGGCGAAGATGATGAGCGCGGCGATGGCGACCGCCAGAGCGAAGAAGATCATTACCTTCATCAGGCCTTCTATCAGGTCGCCGATAAGCTTGGCGAAGCCGATCACGCGAATCCTGAACTTGCCGGTGTCTTCGTAACGCTCGCGCACCTGTTCCAGCGACCGGGAAAAGGCGAAATAGTCGATACCCTTGCCGGTGGCCGAATCGCGATCGAGCAGCGGCACGCTCAGCATGCTCGAGCGGAAATCGTTGGCGACCAGGCTGCCGACGATGCCGGCGCGGGCGATGTTCTGCCGCAACTGGTCGATGCTCTCCGGCGAGCCGTCGTAGTTGTCGGGCATCACCGGGCCGCCCTGGAAACCCTCTTCGGTCACTTCGGTCCAGCGTACCCCGGGAGACCAGAGCGACTTCATCCAGGCGCGGTCGACGCCGGCTGTGAGGAAGAGTTCGTCGTTGATCTGCTTGAGCGCTTCGAGATAGTCGGGATCGAAAATATCGCCGTCGGTATTTTCGACGACCACCCGTACCGAGTTGCCGAGGCCGCGCAAGGCGTCGCGATTGTCGAGAAAGGCGCGGATGTACGGGTGGCTCTGGGGAATCATTTTTTCGAAGCTGGGTTTGAGCTCCAGCCGCGTTGCCGCCGTGTACGCCAGCAGCACCGTCAGCAGCGCGATGGCCGCCATAAACAGCAGGCGATTGTTGAAGATGACCCGCTCCAGCAGATTGCCGCTTTTCGGATCGAACTCCGTCAGTGCGGGGATCGCGGGCAGCCCGCCCTGCTTGATATTGCCCATGTCGGTTGGCCCTTGTTCAGTCTTTTTGTTGTTCGTGGGTGATCCGGTGTATACCCCGTTGTCCCGTCAGGACCAGGCTGCCGTCCGCGGCGGTGCCGGCGCCGGCAATCGCCGACAGGTCATGCGCCGGCAGTGGCGCGAAGCTGATACCCCTGTCGTTGCTGACGAAGGTCTGACCCGCCTGATTGGCGAGGAAAATCCGCCCGTGTGTATCGGCGGCGGCCGCGGTGAGGCTGACCGCGCTGCCAACATCGATCGCGTGCCAGCGTTCACCCTGGTCGGTGCTGCGAAACAGATGCCCGCGCAGTCCATAGGCCAGCAGCAGGCCGGGCTGACCGAGCAGGCCGAAATAACTGCCGTCGTAAGACGACGCCATCTGGCGGAAATAGCCGGTGTCGGGATCTCGCTTGAGCAGCAGTCCCTGCTCGCCGGCGATATAGAGATTGTTGCCGGCGGCGTCGATGGCATTGAGGTGCAGGGCGTAGGGGTTTTCGGTCAGGTGTTGCTGCGGCAGCCAGTGTGCGCCGCCGTCGTCGGTGCGAAGGATCAGGTTGAAGGCGCCAACCACGTAGCCGGTGCGCGCATTTTCGAACCAGACATCGAGAAACGGCTTGTCCGCGCCTTCGGCGACGATGCGCTTCGATTCCTCGACCAGCTGGCCGACACGATCGTCATCGGGACGGGCGAGCGCCAGGGCGCTGTAATAGTCCAGCATCAGCTGACCCAGCACACGGCCGTCGAGTTGCCGTTCCCAGGTCCGGCCCGCATCGCGACTGCGCAGCACGACGCCGTCATGACCGACGGCCCAGCCTTCCTCGGCAGTGGCAAAATGAACGGCATTGAGGTCCGAGCTGACCGGTACCTCGGCCTGTTGCCAGCTGCGGCCATCGTCATCGGATAGCAGGATGTGACCGCGCTGGCCCACGGCGACCAGACGGGCACCGGCGCGGGTAATCGCGGTCAACGGTGATGTGGCGGCAAGATCGGAAGGCATGGCCGGCAGGTCCAGCACGTCGGTGAAATCGCTGGCCAGACTGGCGGACGGTTGCTGCAGTAAAGCAGCCATCAGCAAGGCGATAAACAGCGTTTGTCGGGGCAACATCGAATGTCCTCGCAAAGAAGGACCGCGGGGCAGGGTCGTAGCCCCCGCGGCCAAGAGGGATGCTCGACAGACGCCCTCGTCTTGGGTGACGGGGCGCTGTCCGCGGTTTGAAAAGAACGCTTAGCGAATGCCTGAGCCCGCCAGCGATTGGGATGACCATTTGGCCGCCGACAACGGTTCGATGTAGCCGATGCCGCCGTACGGACCGACAATGCCGTTGATGTTGTAGGTGCCGCCGATCAGGTCATAGACCATGTGCGGTGTGGCGTCGGGGATGTCCCGGTCGTAACTCTGGGTCAGGAAGGCGAAAGAGCCGCGATAGAGCTGCCCCCGCGCATCGTACTCATCCGACGCCAGCGCGACCCAGCTGTCCTCGTCGAGGTAGAAGGTGCGTGTCTGGTAGACATGGCGCTTGTCGTCCTTGAGGGCAGCTTCGACCACCCAGACGCGGTGCTTCTCCCAGCGTACGAATTCCGGTGCCAGGTGGTTCGGCGTGGTCAGCTTCTTCGGATCGTCGATGTAGGTGAGATCGTAGGTGTTGTAGGGGACGTACATCTCCTTTTTGCCCAGCAGCTTCCAGTCGAAACGGTCCATGGCGCCACTGAAGACGAAGATGTCATCAAAGGTCGAGGAACCGGCCGTGCCGGGGTTGGGCGTGTCGTAGGCCAGGCTCGGCGCCAGTTTAACCCGGCGCTGTCCGGGCAGGTACTGCCAGGCACGGCGCGGCTGCTGCAGCGGATTAGCGGCGTCCTGCACCATCAGCGCTTCGCCGGCACGGCGTGCGGGACCGGAGTAGTAGATTTTGGAGCGGTAGTAGATATCGTCGCCGGCGATCGGCTTGGACATGTCATGGTAGATCGGATAGTCGTTGAAGGCCGTACCGGTGGTAGCGAGCGTGGCGACGCCCGCGGCGTCCACGTTCCAGGAGTCGTACTTGGATTCGATGGCTTTTCCCTGAAAGCGCAGAAGATGGTTCCACATCGCTTCACGACCCGTCTGGGGGATGGGGAAGGGGACGCCCGGCAGGACGTTCTCCAACGCCAGGCCCTGTTCGGTCGCCCGGGCGTCGACGGCATTCCTGAGCGTATTGTCGAGGTTCGCCTGGGGCAGAGTGGCTGTGCGGTGTGTCGGATAGACCTCGACCCGGAAGCTCGGGAAGCGAGAGATCAGCTCGACCGTGGTCGCGCTCAGGTTGTCTTTGAACGTGGCGAGATTGCTGCTGTCGATCACAAGCGTCGGCTTTTCGTCGGCAAAGGGGTTGGGGCGAACGTTGCTGCCGACCTGAAAGCCTGCCGGCGCCGTGCGCAGACCGCCGTTGTACTCGGGGATCGAGCCGTCTGCGTTGGCGGCCTTTTCGGCGCCGACGATCGTCAGGCTGGCGCCAAGCTTGGCGGCTTCTTCCGGCGAGACGCCGGCATAGGCCGCGGCGCTCAATGCAGTCGCCAGTACAAAAACGGTAAAGGACGGCAGTGTGGCTCTGGATTCGGATTTCATTGTTATTGTCTCCTGTTTATCAGCTGTCAGAAGGTCGTCTTGAACGACGCGACGATCATGCCGCGATCCTTCATCAGGGGTGCCAGACCCGCCTGGGAGGTGATCTGTCCCGGAATGCACTGGTAGGCGCCGTTGGCTCCCGGCGTGTTGTTGTCGGTGCCGCTCTTGCAGGTTTCGATATCGCCGAAGGCGTCGACGTATTTGAGATCGAACTGATACTTCTGGTAGAGATCGCCCGACAGCCCGACGGAGAAGTCGCCGGAGTCTTCATTGCCGCCGAACTGGACCGCCGAATTACCGTGCAGGCCGACGCTCACGCTCATCGGCATCGAGAGATTGAAGCCCGGCAGAACCTGGTACCAGGTCGGTGTGAATTTCGCCGCCAGGGTGTAGGCGTTGGTCGTAACCTTATCGAGACCCCTGTAACTTTCGTGGCCCTTGAAGGTCTGCTCGCCCTCGGTGACGTCTACCAGATGGGTCATGGCGCCTTCAACCGCCAGTACCGAGGCGTCCCACAGCGGCGTGTCGCCGAACGCGACCAGACCGTTCAGCACGACATGGAAGGTGTCACCGCGGGCGAGACCCGTTTCACCGCTGCCGGGCTTGCCGGCGATGATGTTGGCGCCGTCGATCAGACCGGCCTTGCCCGCGTCGTACAGTACCTGATTCACCGTGCTGAAGTTGCTGGCGAGTGCCATGTTGCGGCGGTAGTTGACGTCCATGCCGACGCTGACCGGTCCGAGGCTTTTCGACAGGCTGACACCGAAGATGTCGATATCGTCCGCGTAGGTGGTGAAATAGTTGAGATCGGCCAGCCCCGCGAGACCCGGCTGATGCAGGTTGGGCGCATCGACGAGCAGAAACGGCAGGGTGTCGGAGGTATTGCGGTAGAAGAAGCCCAGGGTGCCATCCAGCCACTGCGGACTCCAGGAGGCCCGAAGGCCGAAGTCGCCGCTGTTGTCCGGTCGTACGTCGCCGCCGCGGGGCGCGCCGTAAAAGGCATTTTGCGCCGCGATCGGCAGCCAGAACACTTCGCCGCCATCCAGTGCCATGTCGTAGGGGCCGCGGTAGGTGCCGCCTTCCGGGAACCGCGAGTTCTCGAATTCCAGGAAATACTGGGCACCGAGGGTCAGTTCCGGCGTCAGGGTCAGCGAGGCCGACACCTGGTTGCGGGGGATGAACAGCTCCTTCGCCTCGGTGCCGGGCACGCTGAACAGCTTGCCGAGGTCCAGTGCCGACTGACCGTAGTTGATACCGTTGGCGGCGTTGAACAGCGTCTCGCCCCAGTACTGGGTATGGCGGCCGATCTTGATGTTGAACAGCGAGTCGCCGATTTCGGCGTTATAAAACAGGAAGGCATCCAGCAGCTCACCCGAAGGGCCGTGGTAATAGCGGTTGGCGAAATTGCTCAGGCCCCGGGTGCGTGGCTCTGTACCGATCAGCCGGGCGCCGGCCGGAGACGCCGACACCAGGTTGCCGGCGTTGGCCGCAAGTCCCGGATAGGGATTGTCGTCGTTACCGATATCGCTGTAGGCGTGGTCATACCAGGCCGCACCGCTAAGGCGAAAACCCATGCGGTCCTGATAGATGACGTCCAGCTCGGTCAGCAGGTCGACGCGCTCATTGATGGCGTCGCCGCTGTCAAAATGCAGATCGCCGTCGTTGAAGTTCGCGCTGTTGGCGATCGACGGGTTGCGGCCCTCGACGCGCTGGCCGTAGTTCAGCTTGACGGTGTTGTCGAAACGCACGGACAGGTCGGGGTTGCCGGTGTCGACCTCGAATGCCTGGGCACTGGAGATGCCCATCGCGACCAGTACCGCAGTGGACAGCAGACGCCGGTGCAGCCGGGGCGCATTGTTATCGTTCATGAAGGTTACTCCGCTTATTGTTATGTTGTTTTCACAGCGTTTTACATCGGGCCCGCGTGCCGGCGGGCCGCGGCAGGTCCCGGTTCTACAGCCTGTCGGACACCGGGGCGCCACAGGAACGACGCGGCCGTTGGCGCGCGCCGAAGGTTTGGTTCGGGTCTCTCAGCCCTCCAGTCGTTGAATCAGCGCCTCGGCCTCGGGCCATTCGCCGAAGCCGGACGCGGGGTTGAGGTGCCCGACCTCGCCGAGATCGACGAGCTCGCTGTTCCAGTCCCTCGCCAGGGCGGCGGCGGCGTCGAAGCTCGCCAGGTAGTCGTTGCTGCTGGCGGCCAGAATGCTCGGGAAGGGCAGCGGCTCGCGCGGCAGCGGCGCCCAGCCGTTCGCGCGCAGCGAGTCCGGCGTCGGGTAGTTGTCCGGCCAGGTCGCATCGAGATCGGGAGGCGCGGCCAGCAGCGCACCCTTTATCGGGCGCCGGGCGGTCGCCGCCCAATGCGCGACCATCAGAACGCCGGCACTGTGGGCGACCAGGATGACGGGGCCGTCGATCCGGTCCAGTTCGGCTTGTATGGCCTCAACGCGCGCGGCGCAGCTGAGCTTGTTCGCTTCCAGCGGTGGCACCGTACGCACCCGCGGCAGCTTCTCCGCGAGCAGCGTTTGCCAGTGTTCGGCGACGTGGTCGCGCAGCCCGGGTACTATCAATACGGTTGTGGGCAGAACTGTCGTGGAAAGTTGGTCTTGCACGTGGTGATCCTTGTTTCGTTGATTCGCGGATGGACGGCAACAGCAAACCGATACCCCTGACATTAAGGTTCCGGCGCCCGATGCGCTTTTCATTAGGTGACTTTTGATTTTCATTTGATGACAACATGGTTTTCATTCGATGACAGCCAGGCAAGCCGAAACCGCACCGGCAGGCACCGGGTGCCGCTTGTGGGCGGAAGGACTTTCAGAAGTGGGAATGGCGGTAAAAAGAAGCGGGGGGCTTCCTGGCGTCAAAGCGGTAGGGCAGGCAGGGTGGTCTGGTGCGGGGCGGAGCCTATCGAACGCCATCCTGAGTTAAAACTGGCACGTCCCTGTGCCGAACCGGCGGCGCGGAATCCTTTCTCGCCTAAAAGCCCCAGCGCAACATCAGCAACACGAGCACGGCGAGGAAGACGGTTTCGCCGATCATCAGCAGGATGGGCTTCAGACCTACGCTGGCCAGCTCCTTCAGCTGGGTCTTCATGCCCAAGGCGCTGATGGCGATCACCAGGCACCAGCGCGACAGCTCGTTGCCGAGATCCTGGATCGCGGGCGCGACCCAGCCGGTGCTGTTGACGGTCGCCAGCAGGATAAAGCCAACCGCGAACCAGGGCAGCAGCGGCGGGCGCTTGGCGCCGGGCTCGGCGCCCCGGGCGCGGGTGATCATGGCCGCGCAGAGGATCACCGGCAGCAGCATCGCCACGCGCATCAGCTTCACAACGGTCGCGGTGTCTCCGGTCTCGGTGGACAGGCTGTAACCGGCGCCGACCACCTGGGCGACATCGTGAATGGTGCCGCCAAGGAAGATTCCGGCGTGCTCGGGGGAAAGGTCGAAGTACTGGGTGATCATCGGGTAGAGGATCATGGCCAGGGTCGACAGCGCCGACACCCCTATCACGGTAAAGAGGGTGGCGCGCTCCTTCTGCGGGTGTCCGGGCAGGGCGGCGGCCAGCGCCAGGGCTGCCGAGGCGCCGCAGATGGCCGTGGCGCCGCCGGTGAGCATACCGAACAGTGGCTGGAATCCCAGCGCCCGGGCCGCCAGCACGGACACCAGGATGGTCAGTACAACGAGGCCGACCACCAGTGCCACCGGTTGCCAGCCCAGCGCCGCGATCTGCTCCAGGGTGATACGCATCCCGAGCAGGGCTACACCGATGCGCAGCACCGAGCGGGCGGTGAATTCGATGCCGGGCCGGCACTTTTCGTCGGAGGCAAGAAAGCTCAGTGCCATACCCAGCAGCAGGGCGAAGAGCATGACGGGGGCGCCATAATGCTCGGATAGAAAGCTGGCGGCGGCGGCGACGATCAGGCTGACAGCAAAGCCAGGCGCGTATTGACGCGCCCGGTCCGGGAAACAGGCAACAGCGGCGGTATTCATGGCGCATTATCCTCTGCCAGAACCAGGTAAATTCGGTCACCCCTGCGCTCAATGGGGTAGGTGGCGACTCTGACGTTGGTTGAATTAAACAGGTACCCGCTCGCCAGGTCGTAACGCAGGCCGTGGGCGCAGCATTGAATCGTGCGCCCCTCGAGCCGCCCGCCGGCGAGCGATGCGCCCTGGTGGGGGCAACTGTCGTCGATGGCATAAAGTTCGCCGTCGACATTGAACAGCGCGACGCAGCCGTCATCGATCCACAGCAGCGACCGGCTGCCCCTCGCAGGGATTTTCTCGGACGGTATTTCGTAACACCGGGTCATGCCGTTCGGCCTCCCGCTTCGGCAGGCGCCAGTGCGCCGTACAGGGCACCCTCCAGCACGTCGGCCGGTTGCGCGCCTGAAATCCGGTATTTCCCGTTGATGACGAACAGCGGCACCATCGCGGGGCCGGTATCCGGAAACGCCGGGACGAAGCGTCCGCCGTTGCCGCGCAGCAGGGGGTCGATACCGTCCGTCGGGAAGCCGCATTCCTGCATGATGCGCGAGAGCGTCGCCGGGTCCCCCAGGTCTTCGCCGCGCTGGAAATAAGCGCTGAACAAACGCTCCAGCAGGGCATCACGCTGTGCGGTCGTGCCGAGGGTACCGGCATGGGCGAACAGCCGGTGCGCGGCGGCAGTATTCGGCATTCTGCGGATGCTGGCCAGGTCGATGGCGACGCCGGCGTCAGCTGCGGCCTGCCGGACCTGATGCTGACGCCGGGCGACGGCTTCGGCACTGCCCAAACGGTTGCGATAAAAGGCGTCGAAGGGCTCACCCTCTATCGGCAGGTCCTGCAGCAGCTGGACGCCCTGCCAGCGGATCTCGACGTCGATCCCGGGGTGGTCGGCATGCAACCCGGCAAGCGCCAGTTCCAGCTTCCGCTTGCCGATCAGGCACCAGGGACAGATGAAGTCGAAGTAGACGTCGATGGACAGTTTTGGGGTCATGTCGGGGTCTCCGCGGCTTCTGCTTTCATCGCCACGGCTTCAGACTTTGGGCTTGAACCCCGGGCGATATCCTTCAGATAACTGCGTTTCGCGTAAAAAAAGACAGCCGCCGCGGCAATGCTGACCAGCGGCACCAGTTGAAAGGCGGCCTGAAGTCCGATCAGGTCCGATACCTTGCCGGTGATAAAGGGGCCCGGCGCCAGTCCCAGCAGGTTGTTGACCAGCGTCAGGGTCGCGAAGGCGGTGCCGTGGACCGAGTAGTGGGTCAGGTTGGCGACCATCGCGCTGGAGGGGCCATTGGTGCCTGCCGCCAACATCATGCCTAGGGCGAGCAACAGCAATTGTCCGGTGCCGTGGGGCAGCGCGAAGGCCAGCGACAGCAGCACGCAGCTGCCAAGGCAGTAAGTGATGGCAAGGGAGATCTTGCGCGATGGCGACTGCTGGCACATCCGGTCGCTGAGCATGCCGCACAGGATCATGCCTGCGCCGCTGCACAGCAGAATGACGGCGGCGAAAGCGCCGGCCTTGTCCGTGCTCATGTCGTAATAGCGGTTCAGGTAACTGGGAATCCAGACGATCATGGTGCCGGCGACGAACAGTTGCAGGCCGCTGCCAACATAGGCGCAGAGCACCGAGCGGCAGCCGAACAGGGTCCGCAGCGGATGTCCGGCCGCTTTGTCGCGCGGCCGTACCCGGGGGCGTCGCGGAGCGATGCGCTTCTCGCGCACGACAATGGGATAGAGCATCGCCAGGCACAGTCCGAACAGCGCCATGCCGCCAAATGCCCAGCGCCAGCCCAGGTGTGCGGCCAGCAGGCCGCCGAGGCCGACACCCAGCACCGAGCCGAACATGCCGCCGGCCATGAAGGCTGCGGCCAGGGTCGCGCGCAGGCGCTTGGGGAAGACGGACAGCACGACGGCAATCCCGACGCTGCCGTAGGCGGCTTCGCCGACGCCGACCAGAAAGCGGGCGACAAACATCTGCTCGTAGGTCTGGGCGAGGGCGCAGCCCAGGGTCGCAAGACTCCAGAGGCCGGCCATCAGCGCCAGGCTCTTGACGCGGCCCCAGCGGTCGGCGGCCAGTGACAGCGGAAAGGTCAGCAGGCCGACCATCAGTGCGACGATGCCGCTGAGCAGTCCTAACTGGTAGTCGGTCAGGGTCCATTCACCCTTCAGCAGGGGAAAGACGGCGTTGAGGACCTGGCGGGACATGTAGTCGGAGATCAACAGTCCGAACGTCAGGGCGAAGACGATCCAGGCGTAGGGGCGAGGCACATAGCCGGACACGTCCTCGGCATCGTCCTGTGCTACGTAGTGGGCCATGAGACTTCCTCTTTTAATTATTGTTATTGCGGGTGCAGTTTGGTGAACCGTCGCCGGGACCGTCAATCGCGGTATTCCGTTCCCGGCGACGGCGCTATCCGGCTAGCGGCCGCGCAACGGCACGTTTTTCTGTCCCGGTCGACGGTTCGGCGCCAGGCCGTTGGCCGCCAGTGTCTCGTCGGCGTCCTTGTACCAGGTGCCGATCTTGTAAATCTCGCGCGCTTCCGGGCCGCTGGCCACTTCGCGGCCCAATTCCCGGGCGATGCGGACCAGCTGGTGGATCTGCTCCACCGAGGTCATGCGGTTGCCGTGCTGGTCGATCAGGGTGTCCTCGATGCCGCAGCGCGGGTGAAGGCCCAGCGCCATGGCGACGGTGTTGATCGGCAGTACATTCTTCATCAACGATTCAAGCGTCAGGCAGGCACCGTCCGGCGCGCGGCGGATGAACTCCATGAAGTTGTAGGGGTTCGGACCGTCGAAACCGCCGCCGATACCGACCCAGGTGAGATTGAGGGGGCCGCGGTAGACGCCGCGGCGCACCAGCCGCTCGAGGGTTTCCAGCGAGTGCATGCCGGTCAGCTGGAAGTGGGGCTGGATACCGGAGGCCTGCAGGCGGCGCAGGTGCTCCTCGACCCAGGCGGGACCCGCCGGCACCGTCATTTCGCGATATGCTTCCCAGTAGACCGGTTCGCACAGGCTGGTGCCGCCGACTTCGTCCTCGTTCATCAGCTCGGTGATGTTCATCTGCACGGTGTTGATGGCGACGGTGACCTGGTCCGGCTTGGGGGTCAGCTCCGCCAGCATGTGGCGGGTATCGTCCGACAGCCACTTGGCCGCTTCGCCGTCGCTTTCCGGTGCGAACGAGATGGAACCACCAACCTGGATGATCATCTCGGGTACGGCTTCACGGACGCCGGCGATCAGTTCATTGAACTTGGACAGACGCTTGGAACCCTTGCCGTCCAGCTCCCGTACGTGCAGGTGCAGTACCGTCGCACCGGCTTCGTAGCAATCGACGGCTTTTTGGATCTGCTCGTCCATGGTCACCGGGATATCTTCCGGGAAGTCTTCCGGCATCCATTCCGGTCCGTAGGGCGCGACCGTGATTACGACTTTATCCTGATTCTGCGGGTGCAGAGAATCGTCTAGAAATTGCATGGGTGTCTCCTGGTTCTTCAATGGCACCCGATACCGCACCGCGCGGTATCGGGCAGGCGTGAAGCGATGCGGGATCAGTAAGGTTTGTCGCCGACGATGCCGGCGCGCTCCATCTTGCGGTGGCACGGCGGGTAGTCCATGACGGCGTAGTGCTGGGTCGAGCGGTTGTCCCAGATCGCCACGCTGTTGGGCTTCCAGCGCCAGCGCACCTGATACTCGGGGTTGAACGCCTGTCGAATCAGGTACTGCAGCAACTCGGCCGCGCCGGGGGCGAAATCCTGGCCGTAGCGGATATTCTCGGGCCGGTGGTAGTTGGTGAAGTGGGTGGTGAAGGCGTTGACGTACAGCACCTTTTCGCCGGTCTCCGGATGGGTGCGTACGACGGGATGCTCCGGGTCGGGATACTGCGCCTTCAGCGCCAGGCGCTTCTCGATCGGCATGGCGGCGCCGAACGTGGCCTCGATACTGTGCCGCGCACGCAGGTCGGCGATCCTGCGCTTGATGTCGTCCGGCAGTTTCTCGTAGGCGAGCGCCATGTTGGCCCACATGGTATCGCCGCCGACCGGCGGACATTCCACGCAGCGCAACACACAGCCGAGCGGCGGCGCTTCGCGCCAGGTGGCGTCGGTGTGCCAGGCGTTCTCGTAACGGTCGTTGGGCTGATCCGGCGTTTTGTAGATGCGCACGAGTCCTGGATTCTCCGGATCGCTGCCGGCGACCGGATGGTCTTCCAGCTCGCCGAAGCGTCGTGCGAAGGCGACGTGCTCGGCGCGGCTGATCGTCTGATCCCGCAGAAACAGCACCTTGTGCTCGAGCAGGAGGGCGCGGATCTCGTCGAACAGGCCGTTATCCGTGACGGCGGCGGCTAGATTGACATCGACGAGTTCCGCGCCGATCGCGCAGGTAAGCGGTTCTACACGCATGGCTTGTTTCCTCAGATGATGAAGATCGACGAACCAGTGGTTTTGCGGGCTTCAAGGTCTCGGTGAGCCTGGACGGCATCTTCCAGCGCGTAGTGCTGGTTGATCTCGATCCTGATGCGGCCGCTGCCGACGTGATCGAACAGCTCGCCGGCCAGAGCCGCCTTTTCGGCGGGGTCCGCGATGTAGTCGGCCAGGGCGGGACGGGTCAGGTACAGCGACCCCTTCATCGCCAGTAGCTGCGGATCGAACGGCGGGATGGTGCCGGATGCGGTACCGACGCAGACCATCAGCCCCCGGCGCCGGAGGGAATTCAGAGACGCCTCGAAGGTATCCCGGCCGACGCTGTCGAACACCACGTTGACACCGACGCCGTCGGTCAGTTCGCGCACCCGGGCGGCGACATCCTCGTGGCTGTAGTTAATGACATGATCGCAGCCGTGGGCCAGGGCGACCTCCGCCTTGGCGTCGGTGGACACGGTGCCTATCACGGTCAGCCCCAGCAGTTTCGCCCACTGGGATACGATCAGCCCGACGCCGCCGGCGGCGGCGTGCAGCAGGATGCTGTCGCCGGCCTTGAAGTCGTAGATGCGGCGCATCAGGTACGCGGAGGTAAGGCCGCGCATGGTCATCGCCGCGGCGGTCTCGAACGAGATGGTATCCGGAAGCTTGATCAGGGGCGCCGCCGGCACCAGACGCTCGGTGCAGTAGGCGCCAAGGGTATTGATGAAGCCGGTGTAGGTGACGCGGTCGCCAACGGCGACATTGCTGACATTGGTGCCGGTTGCCACGACCACGCCGGCGGCCTCCACGCCGATGCCGTTCGGCAGCGGTATCGGATAGGTACCGTCGCGAAAATAGGTGTCGGCATAGTTCAGGCCAACGGCGACATGACGGACACGCACTTCGTCGGGGGCTGGTTCTCCCACCTCGATGTCCTCATAGCGCATGACGTCGGGGCTACCGGTTTCGTAAAATCGTACGGCTTTGGCCATACCTGTTCTCCAGTCTTTGTTTTTGTGAATGGCTGCAGTTGCGCCTCTCCGTTGTATTCGAATGTAGGGGAGCGGTCAGCAGTATGCTTTTCATTAGGTGACAGTTGCTTTTCATTGCATGACAGCTTATCTCTATAACTCGCGCCGCCGGTTGCCCGGGGCGGGTGTTTAAGGTTTTGATAGACGCGAACTGAATTCGGCAAAGGTGCCCAATATGGCCGCATTGACCAGAGCGGGAGTGCTCACAAACTACATCGAAGTGGCGCAGCATCTGGGGTTAAATCCCCATGAGATGTTGCGGCGGGTCGGGTTGAGCAAAGCCTTGATCGAGCAGCCGGAACAGCGCATTCCGACGGTCGCGGCGGTCACGCTGCTCGAAGAGTCGGCGCGGGAAAGCGGCTGTCAGACCTTTGGACTTCGAATGGCGGAGTCGCGCCAGCTGGCGGATTTCGGCGCCATCAGCCTGATGCTGATGCATCAGCCAACGCTGCGAGACGCCATCAGGACCACCGTGCAGTACCGTCATATGCTTAACGAGGCGCTGGCGGTATACCTGGAAGAGGCCGGCAGGACGGTGATCATACGCGAAGAGGTCGTGACCGATGTGCCGATGCCGACCCGGCAGGCGATCGAACTGGCCATCGGTATCATGTACCGCCTTTCGGGTGCCCTGCTCGGTGCGAACTGGCGTCCACACAGCGTCAACTTCACCCATGAGGCGCCCGCCGACCTGCATCTGCACCGTCGCCTGTTCCGCTGCAACCTCGAGTTCGGCGCCGAGTTCAACGGCATCGTCTGCGCCGCCGCGGATCTCGACAAACCGAACCCGCTTGCCGATTCCGCGCTCGCGCGTTTCGCCCAGCACTATGTCGACTCGCTGGCCGTGACGGACGCGCGTTCGGTGGTGCTCGATGTGCGCAAGGCGATCTATCTGCTGTTGCCGATGGGGCGCGCCAGTATCGAGCAGATTGCAGAAGCCCTCGGCATGAACGTGCGCTCGCTGCAGCGTCGGCTGGCGGAGCACGACGAAACCTTCTCGAACCTGATCAACAGCGTGCGCCGCGAGCTTGTGATGCGCTACATGGAAAACGAAAGTTACTCCATGAGCCAGATCGCCGACCTGCTGGGTTACGGTATGCCGAGCTCCTTCACCCGCTGGTTCATTGCTCAATTCGGGGTCGCACCGGTGCAATGGCGCGCTTCGATTACCGCTCCCGAACCTTAGCGACTGTGGAGTCGGGACGCTCTGTCACGAAATGAAAACTCCTTGGCGTCCAGTGCTAAGTAGCGCAGGCCGTACTTTTCTAGATTCGATTGCTAACGCCTGTCGGCGACTCCCAAAGACGAATCCGGAAAACGACCATGAATACAAAAATAATCGAGCCCTGCGACGGCGCCTACCAGTATCCGCTGCTGATCAAGCGCCTGCTGCTGTCGGGGCAGCGCTACGCTCCCGGAAATGAAATAGTCTGCGCAGATCGCCGTTACGACTATCGTGAACTGAACAGGCGCATCGCCAGGCTGGCGAACGTACTGCGCGCGGCGGGCATCGGCCCCGGTGACACGGTGGCAGTGATGGACTGGGACAGCCATCGTTATCTCGAAGCCTATTTCGCGGTGCCGATGATCGGCGCCGTGCTGCACCACGTCAACGTGCGCCTGAGCGTCGATCAGATCGGCTATACCATGGCCCACGCCGAAGACCGCCTGGTGCTGGTTCACGACGACTTCCTGCCGATCGTCGAGGAACTTGCGGGGCGGCTGCCGCTGGTGCGGGGCTTTATCCGACTGAGCGACAGCGATGCAGTCGCCGACACCTCACTCAACAGCCTCGGCGAGTACGAGGCGCTGCTGGACGCGGCGTCTGCGGACTGCGACTTCCCGGATTTCGATGAAAACTCCGTCGCCACGACGTTCTACACAACCGGCACCACCGGCAATCCCAAGGGGGTGTTCTTCAGCCACCGGCAACTGGTGCTGCACACGCTGAACATGGCGACAACGCTCGCCGCGCACGACGGCGTGCCGCTGTTACGCTCCCAGGACGTCTATATGCCGATGACGCCGATGTTCCATGTCCACGCCTGGGGCGTTCCCTATGTCGCGACGCTGCTGGGGGTCAAGCAGGTCTACCCGGGGCGCTATGAGCCCAATCGGCTGGTGAAGTTGTACCGGGAAGAGGGGGTGACCTTTTCCCACGGTGTACCGACGGTGCTGCAGATGGTACTCAACTGCGACGAAGCGAAGGACACCGACCTCGGACGCTGGAAGCTCCTCACCGGAGGCGCCGCCCCGACGGAGGGGCTGGTCAGGCAAATGTCGGAGCGCGGTATAGGCTTCTATACCGGGTACGGCATGTCCGAAACCTGCCCGTTGCTGAGTCTGACCTACCTCGATGCCCGCCAGGCCGAGCTGCCAGCGGCCGAGCAGGTGGCGCTGCGGATGCGTACCGGCGTGCCGATCCCGCTGGTCGATCTTCGTATCGTCGACGAGGCCGGCCGCGAGGTGGAACCGGATGACCGCGGCGTCGGCGAGGTGCAGGTGCGTGCGCCCTGGCTCACCCAGGGTTACCTGCGTGAACCGGAAAAGGGTGCCGAGTTGTGGCAGGGGGGCTGGCTGCACACCGGCGATGTCGCCTCGATCAACCGGGACGGTGTGCTGCAGATCCGCGACCGCATCAAGGATGTGATCAAGACCGGCGGCGAGTGGATCTCCTCGCTGCTGCTCGAGAGCCTGATCAGCCGGCACCCGAAGGTGGCCAACGTCGCCGTGATCGGGGTACCCGACGCCCGCTGGGACGAGCGCCCGCTGGCACTGGTGGTGCCGGCCGCCGGCGAAACGCTTGACAGCGAGATGCTGAAGCGCCACCTGGCACAGTTCGTCGCCAGCGGCGAGATCAACAAGTGGGCGATCCCGGACGACATTCGATTCGTCGAATCGATCCCGGTGACCAGCGTCGGCAAGGTCAACAAGAAGCAGATCCGCGAGCGAATCGCGCAGAGTGCAACCCTGTAACGATCTTGACGGATCGGTGTGGCTTTCGGCGGCGATTATTCCCCCGGGGCTGGCGCTGTTCGCGCAAAAGAGTGTACTTTCCCGTTTTAAGCCACGTGCCGTCGGCGATCCGACGCCCGTGGGGCAACCAAAGGGATGCAGGGGAAATACACAGGATGTCGACGACGGCCGCAGTCACTTCAGCCAGTCTGGCCCGGCAGGCTTTACAGCAGGCATTGCAGGAACCACGCTGGAAGGCCGGCGAAAAGTTGCCGCCCGAAAGAGAGCTTTGCGAAAGCCTGGGGGTCAAGCGGATGTCGCTGCGCCAGGCGTTGCTGTCGCTTGAAAACGAGGGGGCGATCTTTCGCATCGACCGCAAGGGCTGGTTTGTCGCCCAGTCCCGCTTCATTTACGATCCCCTCGGTTACGTCAGCTTCCAGAAGGCGTCCCAGGGTCAGGGAGAGGCTAGCTGGGAGGATCTGGAGCAGCACCGGATCGCCTGTGACCCGGAACAGGCGGCGGATTTCGGCATCGAGCCCGGCGCACCGCTGTTCAGGGTATTTGGCTGGGGCGCATTCAATGGCCACCGGATTTTCGTTCACGACGTGCTGATCAACTGCGCGTTGGCGCCCGACTATCCTGAAAAACTGGCAGGAGGCTCTTTTACCGATGTCTGGGAGCAGGAGTTCCATATCCGTCCGCAACTTGCGGATCTGCTGATCCGCCCGGTGCGGCTCGAGGGCAGACCGCAGCAGCTGCTGGGCTGCACAAGCGGCGCGCCCGGGCTTTATATCAAGCGCACCAAGACCGATCATAGCGGGCGGGTGATCCAGATCGACCGGGAGTACTGGCGCTTCGAAGCGCTTGAGCTGCACTTTTCCCTCGGTGCCGCTCAGCGCTCCAGTATCCGGTAGAGGTAGTCGAATTTCTGCTGCAGCTCGCGGTTGAACAACCGGTTGGCCGGCACCTCCCTGTCTTCTCTCGGACGCCAGTCCTCGCTGAGCGACGCCAGCGCATCCCTTATCTGCCAGCGGTACTCGAAACGTTCGCCTGCAAGGGCGGAGAGCGCCTGCCGCTGGCCGGTCGAAAACCAGCTGTCATCGACTGCGTCGGCGTCGAGCTGGTAGTCGCTGCGGTAGCTGAAGTGAAGCAGCGCCTGCCGCTCTGCTTTCTCGAGCGGTTCGCGGCGTTCGGCGCTGGCAATCAATGCTTGGGCCGAGTCGTAACGACGGCCGTCAAGTATTCCAAGCGTGTCGGCATCGAGCCCCTCAGCCCGCAGGCGTTGCATGACCGGTGGTGAGACAACGAACTGCTGCTGGCGGGCCACGCTGAGGTGAAGCAGCTCCTGCAGTACGAAAAGACAGAAGACGCAGATTGTTGCGGCGACCAGGGGAGTCGCCACCCAGCCGCATCCGATGCGGCCGATCAGTCGCCAGTTCACGGCATGGCCTCCCTTCAACAGACCTATGCCGACCATGGCCCCGACGATGGCCTGGGTGCTGCTGACGGGGACCAGCGGAATCGGCGGCAACTCCCAATCGATCAGCTGCCGCTCCAGCGACCGGGAGGAAAACAGAAACAGCACCAGCGAATGTGAAATAACGGCCACCCAGGCGGAAACCGGGGACACCTGGAGCAGCCGGTTACCGACCGTTTGCATCACCCGGCTGGAATAGGTGTAGACGCCGACCGCAATGGCCAGCGCGCCGAGCAGGAACAGTTGCTGGGTGGCACTGAAGCGCCAGCCGGCCACGGCAATATCCTGCAGGGGCGAGACGGTGGTGAACACGCCCATGACGTTGGAGATGTTGTTCGCACCCAGGGTATAGGCACCGAACGCACCGGTCAGTATCAGCGCCAGCCGGGTCAGGGCGTCCTGGGTCAGTAGATGGGGGCGTAAACGACGCAAACTCCATTCGACGGCTTTCGAGAGCGTCATCGCCAGCAGTGCCGCGAGCACGGGGCAGAACACCCAGGTGGCAAGGATCGTCAGCAGCGTATCGGCATCCGTGTACGCGCCGGTGAAGCAGTTCCAGCCGACAATGGCACCGACGATGGCCTGGGTGGTCGAGGCGGTCATTCCGGCGCGGACCAGGAGAAATACGGCGAGCGCTGCGGCCAAGGCAGTCGCGAAGGCGCCTGCAATCTCGTTCACAGCACCCAGCGAACCGAGTGTGCGGGCGGCGCCGGCGCCATCGACGACGGCGCCGAGCACCACGAACACCGAACAGAGCAGCGCCGCGGTCGAGAAGCGCAGCATGCGCGAGCCGACAGCCGTGCCAAAGATATTGGCGGCATCGTTGGCCCCCAGCGACCAGCCGAGAAACAGTCCGCTGGACACGAAGAACAGAAAACTCAGGTCCATGCCGTCATTCCTCAGATGCGCCGTTTGATGGCATAGATCGAAAGCCGGTCGCTGATGTCCTCGGCAGTGTTGGCCAGCATGTCGATGCGTTCGACGAAGTAGCGCAGGTGAATCTTGCGGGATACATCCAGCTCGGACGCGAAGATCCGCCTCAGCAATGCGGTGCTCAGCTTGTCGGCCTCGGTTTCGAGTAACTGTACCCGGCAGTTGTTATCGCGTACCGCCCTGATGTCGCGGAAGAAGGCGCGGGCGGAGGCGATCAGCACCTCGACGCAGTCGCAGACGGTGTCCAGCAACCGGGCGAGGTCCGGCAGGGTGGGCAACGGGAACTGCGGCTGTTCGATATGGAATTTGAACAGCGCTGCCTCGTAGAGATTGAGCAGTACGTCGACATCCTCCAGCAGTGACATGACGTCGGCACGGAGGTCCGGTATCAGGGTATGGACGTAAATTTCGGTTTCGATCTCACGTCGAAGCTGGTCATTTTCGCTCTCCAACGCCTCCACGCGCGCCAGCTTTTCCTCGAACTCGACGCAGACGCCGTGTTCCATATATAGCTTCATCGCCTGGCGGAACAGGAGTCCCGCCAGTACGACACGGTCGAAAAAGCTGTCGATATTGTCTTCTACCCGGCTGGTCCGATTGAACAGAGTAGGCAGTTTGAATTTCATTGATATGTCCTGTTGTCACAGAGGGCTCCGGTCGTTCGAACGGGAGCCCTGTACCTCGGCCGTTGATGGCTTTCGGCTAAACCTGCCGGTGTTTATGCTGGCCGGGATATCCCGGGTCAGGCGTCGAGTGACGCAACCGTCGTCGTTTCGGCCTGCAGCACCGAAAGCGCCTGACGGTGCAGGGTCGCTGAAGCGGATGCCAGCAGGCTGCCGTCCCAGTTCGGGCCGCCGACCGCCTGACCGTGCCAGTCGCTGATACAGCCGCCGGCTTCCTCGATGACCGTCACCATCGCCATGACGTCGTAGACCTTCAGACCTGCCTCGACGAGCAGGTCGATGTGACCGCTGGCGAGCAGTCCCGCGAGGTAGCAGTCGCCTCCGAAGCGACGGAGCTTCACCCGCCGGGCCAGGTCGTTGAAACGTTGCAGCTGGGAGGGGCTGAAGGGGTCCGGCTCGGTGCTGTAGAGAATGGCCTCCCGTAACTCGGAGACGCCCGAGGTCCGGCAGATCTGTCCGTTGCAGCGGGTGCCCTGACCGCGCTGCGCCAGCCAGCGCTCGTCCGAGAAGGGTATGTCGATCAGGCCCATGAGCGGCCGGTCGTCGTGCTGCAGGCTGATCAGGGTGCCGAAGGTGGGCATACCCGAGATAAAGCTTTTGGTGCCGTCGATGGGGTCGATCACCCAGGTGAAGTCGCTGCCCCGCTGTTGCTGGCCATGTTCCTCGCCAATGATGTTGTGGTGCGGGAAGTGGTTCAACAGCAGCTCCCGCAGGGCCGCTTCGGTATCGCGGTCCGCGATGGTGACGGGACTGGTGTCCGCCTTGTCCTGCACCTGGATACGGGTGCGGAAGTAGGGCTTGAGGATGGCGCGAGCGCGGTCGGCCATCCGGTTGG
This sequence comes from Marinobacterium nitratireducens, assembly GCF_014645375.1. Lineage (GTDB taxonomy): Bacteria > Pseudomonadota > Gammaproteobacteria > Pseudomonadales > Balneatricaceae > Marinobacterium_A > Marinobacterium_A nitratireducens. The sequence continues at coordinate 198,505 of NZ_BMLT01000007.1, read as the reverse complement.
CCAGATCGGCCGGAGACAGGGTCGTCATTGTGCTTGGTTCTCTCGTAGGGGATATCGGGGGATGTATTTGCCTAGCGGCTGGTCGGGTCAAGTTTGTCCCTCACCCAGTCGCCCAGCAGCGCAAAGGCGAGAGTCGTGAAGAAGATCACCAGCGCCGGTATGGAGGCGAGCCACCAGGCGGTCAAAAGATAATCGCGACCGAAGCCGACCATGTTGCCGAGGCTGGTCATGGGCGGCTGGATGCCGAGGCCGAGGAAACTCAGCGATGTTTCCAGCATGATGGTCTGGGGGAAGTTGAGCGTCATATTGACGATCAGGGCGTTGGCAATATTGGGCAGAATGTGGCGGCTGTAGATGCGCCACGGCGAGGCGCCCAGGGTGCGTACGGCGACAGCGTAACCTTGCCGCACCGACGATAGCGCCAGCCCGCGGCTGATACGGGCGTAGCGCTCCCAGCCGAAAATACCCATCAGAAGAACGAACAGCACCAGGCTGTTGCTGAAGAAGGCCACCACCGCCAGTGCCAGGATCATGAACGGGATCGAGGCCTGGTAGTCGATGGCGATCATCACCAGGTCGTCCACCCAGCCGCGGAAATGGGCGGCCAGCAGCCCCAGAAGGGTGCCGAGCAGGGCACCGATCAGGGTACCGATCAGGGCGACCAGCAGGCTGATCTGGATGGAGGTGACCAGTCGGCTCAGGACATCGCGACCCAGATGGTCAGTGCCGAACGGGTGGTGCCAGTTGCCGCCTTCAAGCCATGCGGGCGGCTGCAGCCGGGCGCGCAGGTCGATACCCTGGTAATCGAAAGGCACCCAGAGATCGCCACTGACCGCAACCAGCAGCATCAGGGCAAGCCATCCAAGCGACAGCCAGATCAGCAGCGGCAGGCGGAGCCTGGACTTAAGGGGCGGGGCGGTTACCGTCATAGTCGTCATCTCAGTCTCCTGTTCTCAGGCTGCCGACGCGGGGGTCGAGCCATCCATACATCAGGTCGATCAGCAGGTTGGTGAAAACCATCGAGCAGGCAATCAGCATGACGATGATCTGCACCACGGCCAGGTCGCGGTTGGCCACGGAGCTGACCAGCAGCCGTCCGAGTCCCGGCCAGGCGAAAAGGCTTTCGGTTACCACGCCACCGGCGACCAGGGTGCCGACGAAGAAGCCCACCAGGGTGATCAGCGGTATGGCGGCGTTGGGCAGCGCGTGGCGGCGCACGGCCTGGTGCCAGCGCAGGCCCTTGGCCCTGGCCGTGCGCATGTAGGGTTGGTGCAGCACTTCGAGCATGGCGGAGCGCGTGAAGCGGGCGAATATGGCGGCCTCGGCCACGGTCATGGTCAGGACCGGCATCACGAGGTGCTGCCAGGTGCCGCTGCCGCTGGAGGGTAACAACTGCCACGTAACCGAAAACAGCAGGATCAGGAAAATGCCGAGTACGAAGTTGGGCAGGCTGAAGCCGGCCACCGATACCAGCATGGTGAACCGGTCGATCCAGCTGTTATGGTGCAGCGCCGCATAGATACCGGCGGGAATCCCGATCAACAGGGTCAGTACGCCGGTAACGCCCATCAGCAGCAGCGTCTTCGGCAGGCGTTCGAGAACGGCTTCCATGGCGCCCCTTTCCTCGAAGTACGAGTAGCCAAAATCCCCTTGCACAGCGTTGGCGAGAAACTGCAGATACTGCTGCCAGATCGGCCTGTTCAGGCCCCACTGATCACGGAAGGCTTCGATTGCGGCGGCGTCCGCATCCAGACCCAGCACGTAGACGGCGGGATCGCCGGAGAGCCGCAGCACCACAAATACGGTGGTGACGATGAGCAATACAGTCAGGAATGAACGGGCGAGTTTCTGCATGATGTACAGAGCATTCATCAGGACACCTCCCGAAGGTCAAGGCGGGCCTCAAAGCAGGCCACCGCCTGGCCCGTGCCATCGTCGGTCAGTGCCGGTGTGTCCTGGCGACAACGGTCGGAGGCCATGGCGCAGCGGGGGTGGAAAGCACAGCCATCCGGCGGCTGGGCCGGACTGGGAGGCTCGCCGGTAAGGACGATACGGGCGTGAGGGGAGGCCTGCGCCGTGTGAGGGATTGCCGAAACCAGCGCCTGGGTATAGGGATGGCGCGGCGTCGAAAACAGCTGACGGGCGGGACCTGTTTCAACGATCCGGCCGAGATACATCACCGCGACCCGGTCACAGAGGTGATGCACGACGGACAGGTCGTGGCTGATGAACAGCAACGTCAGGCCAAGTTCGCGCCTCAGGCTTTGCAGCAAGTTGACGATCTGGGCCTGGATCGAAACATCGAGCGCCGAGATCGGCTCGTCGCATATCAGCAACTCCGGTTGCAGTATAAGCGCCCGCGCCAGCACCACACGTTGTCGCTGGCCGCCGCTGAGCTCATGCGGGTACTTGCCGTGCTGTCCCGGCTGCAGGCCGACACTCTGCAACAGCTCGGCGGCAAGGCGGCGACGGGTCGCCGGGGCGTGCAGCTGGTGGATACAGAGGGGCTCGATCACCTGGTCCAGCACCCTCATGCGTGGGTCCAGCGCACCCAGCGGGTCCTGGAATACGTACTGCAGTTTCCGGCGTAGCGGCTTCCAGGCGCTGTCATCCAGGCCGAGCAGCTCCTGGTCGCGTAACCGCACCGAGCCTGCAGAAGCATTGGCCATGTTCAGGATCAGCTTGGCGGTGGTCGACTTGCCGCAGCCGCTCTCGCCGACGATGCCGAAGGCTTCGCCCGGCAGGACATCGAAGCTGACGCCATTGACGGCCTGGATACGTTTCAGGGGACCGAACAGGCGGCTGCGTGTGCCGCCCTTGAAACTGCAGCGCAGGTCGCGAACGCTCAGCAGCGGCGCAGTAGCGGTTTTGGGGGAAGTGCTGATGTTCATCATCGCGTGGCTCGGCTCGACTGGACAGATATGGGATAGAAGCAACTGAACAACTGATCCTGTTCGCCATACTGCGGTGGCGGCGAATCGCTGTAGCATCCGCCTGCGGCGTTGGGGCAGCGCGGTGCGAAGGCGCAGCCATCGCCGATTTGATGGGGCTGCGGCACCAGACCGGGTATCGGTTTAAGGGACCTATCCTGGCTGTCGAGCCGGGGCAGGGAGGCAAGCAGACCCTGGGTATAGGGGTGACGTGGCGAGTCGAACACAGTTGCCACGGGCCCGCTTTCGACGACACGCCCGCAGTACATGACCAGCACCCGATCGCAGGTCTGTGCCACCACCCCGAGGTCGTGGGTCACCAGGATGATCGACATGCCGCGACTGTCCCGAATGGTGCGCAACAACTCGATGATCTGCGCCTGTACCGTGACATCCAGCGCCGTCGTCGGCTCGTCGGCGATCAGCAGGCGAGGGTTGCCGGCCAGCATCATGGCGATCACCACACGCTGGCATAGTCCGCCCGAAAGCTGGTGCGGATAAGCCTTCAGGCGCTGCTCCGGTGCAGGCACGCCGACATCGCGAAGCAGGGCGATGGCGCGTGCCGCCAGCTCGCGGCGCCCGGGCCGGTCCGCACTGTGGAGGCGGATCGCCTCGAATAGCTGCTTGCCAATCGTCTGTACCGGGTTCAGTGCACTCATCGGGTCCTGGAATATCATCGCCAGTTCCCGGCCGCGTAGCCGGCTCATGCAGACATCGTCCTGCACGGACAATGGTTTTCCATCCCAGCGAACCTCGCCACTGAGGTGTGCATGTTCGTCCAGCAGGCCCATCGCCGCCATGCAGGTGACGCTCTTGCCGCTGCCGCTTTCCCCCACCAGGCCGACGATCTCGCCGCGCCCAATACTGAAGTCGACGCCTCTGACAACCGGGGCCCGGGACTGCTCAAGGGCAAAAGCGACGTGCAGGTCCCGGGTTTCCAAAAGAGCTTGCATCCGAAACTCCTGTTCGTGGTTGAGGGGCGGGTGATACCCGCCCGTTTAACGGGAGAGGCCTGTCAGCCCTTGAATCGCAGCATCCGGCTGCTCAGGTCCATGTAGGGGGTGTCACTGGGAATCCATTCCAGGCTGGTCCGGACGCCGTAGAACATCGGCAGGGTATGCAGGTAGGTGCCCGGCGGGTCCAGACGCTCATAGATGTCGAGTATCTGACGCGCGGCTTCGACGCGCTTGGCCTTGTCGCTGCTCTTGAGTTGCTCACCCCAGTTATTGAAGGCTTCGCTCTGGTAGGTGTGGTTGCGCTGGAACCAGCCGTCGGGGCCATAGAGGCGGTAGATCTGACCGAGTGGATCGGGGTACTCGGCGTTGTTGGACCAGTTGAAGATACCCCGGCCTTCGGGAGCGTCCTCGATCTGGGCCCAGTTCTCCTTCAGTTCGAGCTTGACGTTGATGCCGACCTGTCGCCACATGTCGGCGAGGATCTCGGCGGTGCTGACTTCGCCGGTATAGTAGTCCTGCAGGTATCGGTAGGAGATTTCCTCGCCCTTGTAGCCGGCCTCTTTCAGCAGCTGGCGGGCCTTGTCCGGGTCGTAGCCGATGCTGCGGTGATCCTCGATGTAAAGATCCCCGAAGGCCTTCATCTGCAGCCCGTTCGGTACGCTGGCACGACCGTCATAAAGAGCGTCGGCGATCAGTTGACGGTCGATGGCGTAGCTCAGGGCCTGCCGAATTTTCGGATCTTTCAGCTGCGGGTGACTTTCATCGTAGATCACCACCCGGATGCTCTGCACCGGGCCGCCGGCGATGGCGGTATCGGGATCGTCCTGCAGCAGGCTGAACTGATCCGGCGTCAACTCGGTGGCGATCTGGTATTCACCGGTCTTCAAACCGGCGATGCGCGCCGAGGTTTCCGGTACTTCCTTGAAGGTCACGCTTTTCGCCGGCGGCGTGCCGCCCCAATAGCCGTCGAAGGCCTCGAGCTTGATGTAGTCACCGTACTTGACCTCGGCCAGGCGGTAGGGGCCGGTACCGACGGGGTGCTTGAGCCAGTTTTCCCAGCTCCCGGCCGCCTCGAAGGCGTCCTTGCAGACCATTTCGCTCATCCAGTTGGCGAAACGCAGCTCGAGCAGTGGGTCGTCCTCCTTGAAGCGGATGTGCACGGTGTGACTGTCGACCACCTCGACCTGCTCCAGTTCTCCGAAGTACTGGCTTCCAATGCCCCATCCGGGCGCCTGTTCTCCGAGAAAACGCTTGGGTCCCAGGCTGTATGCGACGTCTTCGGCATCGAAGGGCTCGCCGTTATGGCACTGCACACCCGCGCGGAGTTTAAGCGCCAGGGTGCGTCCGTCGAGCCGTTGCCAGCTTTCGGCGAGTCCCGGCTTGAGCGCGCCGTCGTTCTGGCTGTCGGTGTAGATCAATGTCTCGAGAACATTCTTCATGACGCGCGCGTTGACGTTGCTGTTCTCCGCCATCGGATCAAGGCGCACGGGGTTCTTCGCGACCGCGACGGTCAGGTCGGGACGCGCGTCAGCCAGTGCGGATCCGGCAAAAGTGCCGAGCAGCATGCTGGCGAGGAGGGGGGGAAGCCTGCGAGAGACTGAATTCATCTGTCATTTCTCCGGTTGTTATGGGGCTGCAGGTCGTGAATCCGATACCGTCTGATGAGCGCCGGTAACCGGATTGGTCTAAACCATAGCACCTGTTTTGGTTTAAACCAATATGTTTGGTTTAAACCATATTGGTTGCTATTATGGTTTAAACCAAAAGTGTTGCATTAGTGTTAACGGCAGGGAAATCTGGGTATGGGAGCAGAGATGACAATGACGTCGGCCGGCAGCGCCCGACTGGCGTTGCAGAGTGCGTTACGTCAGCGGCGCTGGCAGGCCGGTGAGAAACTGCCGCCGGAGCGGGAGCTGTGCGAGAGCCTCGGGGTCAAACGGATGTCGTTGCGTCAGGCGTTGCTGGCGCTGGAAAACGAGGGGGCTGTTTTCCGTCTTGACCGGCGCGGCTGGTTCGTCGCTCAGCCGCGCTACGTTTACGACCCGCTCAGTCACGTCGGGTTCGAGCGCGCCGCCCGGGTCCAGGGTGAGGCCAGCTGGCAGGATCTGGAGCAGGAGATCATCATCGCCGATACCAATCAGGCGTCGGACTTCGGCATCGCGCCGGGCAGTCCGCTGCTGAGGGTGTTTGGCTGGGGGGCGCTCAACGGCCACCGCATCTTCGTACATGATGTCCTCATCAACGGGCTGCTGGCGCCGGACTATCTGGCCAGGCTCGATGGTCGCTCCTTTACCGAGGTCTGGGAGCAGGAGTTCGGCATCCAGCCGCGACTGGCGAACCTGATGGTGCGCCCCGTCCGTCTCGAGGGCGTAGCGCAACAGCTTCTGGGGTGCACCAACGGTGCTCCCGGTCTCTATATCAAGCGCACCCGGACCGACGCCGAGGGGCGAACGTTACAGATCGACCGCGAATTCTGGCGCTTCGAGGGGCTGGAACTGCAGCTTTCCCTGGAGAATATCAAATGAAGTCCATCCTGAATCAAACCTGGCCCGAGTTGTCGCCCGCGCAGGCGCGACGGCTGATCGAGCGTAGCCAGCGGATCCCGCTCTATGCCCATGCCTATGCCTTTCACCTCAATTTCCGCAGCAATCGGATCGCGATCGAAGACCTGCTTGGTTTTGCCAGGGATCACCGGCTCAGGGGCATCAAGATCCATCTCGATGATGGCGAGGCGCAGAGTCTCCGGCACTGCGATGACGCCCGCTTGCAGGTGTTGCATTCGCTGGCGCAGCAGTATGGCCTCGAGATCCACCTCGAGGTGAGCGCCACCGATCGGGCCGAACTTGAGACGGCCGTCAGAGTCGGCCGTGCGCTGGCGGCGACCTCGATCCGCTGTTATCCGCGGTACGCAGGGCGGGTTTCGGAAATCATCGACTGGACGATTCACGATCTGCGTCGGCTGAAGGAGCTGGACCCGCACGGGCAGTTCCGTTTTACGCTGGAACAGCACGAAGATCTCAGGGGCGAGGAGCTGGTGCGCATCGTCGAGGCAGTCGGCAATCCGAGGCTCGGGCTGCTGTTTGATTTCGCCAATATGCTCAACGCCCGGGAGCGACCGCTCGACGCGCTGGCGGCGATGGGGCCCTGGATAAGCGATGTGCATATCAAGGATGCGCAACTCGTTACGGAGCGCAACGGCTGGGGACACAGGGCCTGCCGCAGCGGCCAGGGGGAACTTCCGATGGCACTGTTGCTGATGGAGCTCCTGCTGCTCGGCGACGAACAACCCCAGGTGGTGGCCTACGGTCTGGAGGAGGAGGTCGATTACTACGCGCCGCCGTTGCGTTTTGCGGACGAGCCGGCTGATCCCTTCATCCCCTGGCGTGACGTCAGCGAAACCGAGATGCCGGAACCGGGCGAGCTCGAGCATCGACTGGCGCAGGAGCGCCAGGACGCCCGGGGTCAGCTGCACCATGTGCAGGGGCTTATGGCGCGGCTGCGTCGTTACGCCGAAGGCTTCCTGGCTGAACCTCGTACAGAATCCCCATGAGGCGATATATTCTCTGGATCACCGCCGACCCACGGGAGCGGTCTGCGGCGGATCCGGCGCTACGCAGCTTCGAAGGCGTACCCTCTGGGGTACTCGCGACCGGACGTTTTAAGCCTTGGTTTTTATCAAAGTATGTATTGATACGGTGATATTGTTCAATGAAAACCCCTTTTCCATACTGCTGAAAGGAGGGCGCAGACGCTCTTTTGATTACCCAAAGCGTATTGCGTCCGGACCGAAAACAATAAAAGCCGGAGTCTTCAATGGAAAAGAACAACAGCGACAGTCTGGTTTACGACGCGTCCAGACAGGACCCGGGCGACGACGCGGCCCGGGACCTCGAGCGACGCCTACGCCACTACGAGACGCTTGAAGCGCGAGGTCCGCTCGAAGGCGCTCTCGGCGTCGGCGACTACAGTGCCATGGTCCTGCTGACCCTCGGTCTGGTGGTTACTTTTTATCTCTGGGGGTATTGAGCATGGCATCGATCGACAAAGCTGACCTGAGACTGGCTGCGGAGCGTGGCGATGCGCCGCTTCTGCCCGCCGAGCGCATGTGGGGTTTCTGGGAGTTCACCTACGCCAACTCGGCTCTGGCAATCGCGACCTGGGCCTTCCTGATCGGCGGTGCCACCGCGTTGTTCGTCGGAGTAAAGGCCGGAATCGCCGCCATCGTGATCGGCAATATTCTCGGTGTGCTGATCATGGCACTGTCCAGCTGCATCGCCGCCGGCAAATACGGCACCGAGCAGTTCACCTTCCTGCGCAGCCAGTTCGGCGTCAACGGCAGTCGACTGGTTTACCTGCTGGCGGTGGTGTTCCTGACGATGGGATGGCTCGCGGTGCTGGGGTTGATGTTCGGACGCTCGATCGACAGCCTGACGGGGCTCGTCACCGAGCGGGCGGCGGAGCCCCAGGGCATGCTGGTCTACCTGGCGGCCTTTTTCGCCATCGTGCTGACTGCCTTTATCGTCGCCAGGGGACCGACGTCGATCAAGGTATTCAACACCATCATCGCGCCGACGCTGGTACTGATCATGGGCGTCATGCTGTATCTGATCTTCAGCAACAGTTCCTGGTCGGAGCTGATGGCGCTGCCGGCCATCGATGAACCCTTCGAGGACAAGCACCTGAATTTCATGATCGCGGTCGAGGTGAACATGGCCGCCGGCTTCTCCTGGTGGCCCTATATCGGCAACCTGGCGCGGCTGAGCAAGAACGAGCGCACGGCCTTCTGGCCCAATATCGTCGGTGTCTTCGGCGCGGCGGTCTTGGGCGAAATCGTTGGCCTGCTGGCCGCCGCCAGGTTCGGCGACAGTGACCCTACCGTGTGGATGATGCAGATTGGCGGCTTCACCTTCGGGATCATCGCACTCGGCTTTATCGCCTTCGCAAACGTTACCAGCATGGCCAATATTCTCTATACCTCCATCGTCGGATTGCGGCAGGTAGTCGGGGAGCGTCTTCGGCATATCAGCTGGGAGCTCCTGGTGGTGCTGTTCTGTATCGCACCGGTGGTGATCGTGTTCACGGTGCCAGGCATTTACGACGGCTTCTTTATCTTCCTGGTCTGGACCTCGGCCCTGAACAGCGCTCTGGCGGGGATCGGCATCGCGGATTACTTCCTGCTGCGGCGTCAGCGGGTCAGCCTGCGTGCGGTCTTCACCGATGAGCGGCTTTCGCCTTTCCGTTACTGGGCGGGCTTCAACCCGGTCGCGCTGGTGGCGCTGGTGGTTGGCTTCGCCACCTATGTGCTCATCTTCAATCCGCAGACGCTGGAGAACAGCACCCCGTTTGCCTACCTGTCCGCATCGTTGCCGTCCTGCGTTCTGGCTGGAATTGTCCATATCGCCGGTACCCGACTGTTCGCGACACGATTCGGCTGGGGAGATTATCCTCGGAGCACGAAGGGCTGCGCTTACGAAGGCGGGATGGCACCTGAACTCGGGCCCGTTGCCGCGAAAGACTGAATAACGTTCTTAACCCGCCAAAACGGCCGCCTTCAACAAAGGCGGCCGTTTTTTTCGGCTGGACAAACCGCATCGTGCAGCCGCCACGAACCGGTCTGACGCCGCGGTCATTTACGCCGGCGCGGCACTCCCTGGAGGAAATGCGTCAGCATACCCCGTCAGGCCTCCGGCTCCATCTGCTGCTGCAGGCACTGCGCGAACGCCTGGGCGGCGCGGTTGCGCTCGCTCTTGCGGTGGGCGAGGTAGAACTGTTCGTCGTACGCAAGCCGTTCCTGGAGAAGCGGGCGCATCAGACCTGATTGCACCCAGTTCTCAGCGAAGTGTGACGGCAGATATCCCAGGTAGCTGCCGGACAGGATCATCAGTGCGATGCTTTCCATATGGGACGCGGTGGCGCGGTGGTTCAGCTCAAGGTCCTGCGGCGGTTGCCAGTCGCGCATGTAGGTGCGTCCGGCATAGGCGGACTGCGCGATCAGGCTGGCGTCGATTTCCTCCCCCTTCATGCTGAAGAAGGGGTGGTCTGCGCCGCAGAAAAGCACCTGCTGCTCGCGAAAGGTCGGGATGAAATGGACCGAGCTGTGCAGCCGGGACATCGGTGACAGTATGACGTGGTAGTGCTCCTCCATCAGCCCCTGCAGCAGCTCCTGGGGTGACGAGACGTCGATGTGCAGCTTCACTTCCGGTGCCAGTCGCGCGAATTCGCCAATGCCGCGATGCAGGTTGATCGACTGGTTGCTGGCGATGGCATCGACGATACCGAAGTGGACCTCCCCGATCAGTTGCCCCCGGGTACTGCCAATGGTGCCACGAAAGTTTTCCACCGCCCGGAACAGGCTCTGCGAAGCCTCGAACACGATTTGCCCTTCGTCGGTCAGGTGAAAGCCCTTGCGTCCGCGTTCGCAAAGCCGCATACCCAACCGGTCCTCGAGCTGGCCGATCTGGATGCTGATGGTGGACTGGGAAACGCCCAACTCGTCCTGCGCCGCGGCGAAGCCCTTGTTATGCACGACGGCGTGGAAGACCCGCAACAGGCGCAGGTCGAAGTCGGCGATATTCGGCAGGCTGTGGTGTCGGGCGGTCATATACTTTCTCTCATATCAAACTAATCATCATTACCGCATTACCGCATTACCGCATTACCGCATTACCGCATTATCGCTCAGGGGTATGCAGTACGTCACGGTAACCGGTCCTTTCTCTAACCCGCAGGTTCCCGACTTCGTACCGGGATTCTTCGGATTCCTGCAATGAAAAAGGGCCGATAAGCTGGCTTATCGGCCCTTTTTCACTCCTCAGGTCCTTACTATCGTCCGGCAGCAGAACCCGTCTAACCGCTACCCATGCAGAAGAGCCGGCCCCGTCAGACGTCCACCTTGCGTGCCGGTACACGGGGGCGCTGTTGCGTTTCCCAGCCGTCCACCAGGCCGACCTCGACGTTGGCGGGGGGCAACGGCCGGCGGCCACGGACCAGGTCCGCGGCACGTTCGGCCAGCATGATGGTCGGGGCATTGAGATTGCCGTTGGTTTCGCTGGGGAACACCGAGGAATCGATCACGCGCAGGCCGGCGATGCCGCGCACGCGCAGTTCCGAATCCACCACCGCCATCTCGTCCTCGCCCATGCGGCAGGTGCCGCAGGGGTGGTAGGTACTTTCGAGGTTATCGCGCACGAAAGCGTCAATCTCGTCGTCGGTACGCACGTCCGGCCCCGGCGCGATTTCGCCATCGACGTAGGGGTCCATTGCCGGCTGGCCGATGATTTCCCGCGTCAGGCGCACGCATCTGCGAAACCCTTCACGATCCTCTTCCCGTTCCAGGTAGTTGAACTGGATTGCCGGATGGGTTTCAGGGTCGGGCGAAACGACTCGCACGTGGCCGCGACTCTTCGGCTTGTTCGGCCCGGTCAGCACCATGAAGCCGTGCCCCTTGATCGGGGCGTGACCGTCGTAGCGCATTGCGGCGGGCAGGAAGTGGAACTGCACATCCGGCCACTTGAGCCCGGCTTCGGAGCGGATGAAACCGCAGGACTCGAAATGATTGGTGGCGCCAAGTCCGTTCTTGAACAGCATCCAGCGCGCGCCGATCAGCGCCTTGCTGAGCAGGTCCATTTTGTTGTTCAGCGTGATCGGTTGCTTGCACCTGAACTGGATGTAGATCTCGGCGTGATCCTGCAGGTTCTCGCCAACGCCGGGCAGTTCGTGCCGCTGGACAATACCGGCATCGCGCAGTACCCGGGTGGGTCCGATGCCCGACAGCTGCAGCAGATGCGGCGAGCCGATCGGGCCGCCCGACAGCAGTACCTCACGATTGCACAGGACCTTGAGAGTCTGGCCGCCGCGGGCGTACTCGACGCCGGTGGCGCGCTTGCCGTCCAGCAGGATCCGGCGCGTCGTCGCGTGGGTGATGACGGTCAGGTTCGGGCGTTTCATCGCCGGGCGCAGGTAGGCGTTGGCGGTCGACCAGCGCACGCCGTTCTTCACCGTCATGTGCATCGGGCCGAAGCCCTCCTGCATCTGGCCATTGCAGTCGTCGGTGCGGATGTAGCCGGCCTCTTCGCCGGCATCGACGAAGGCGCGGTACAGGGGGTTGGCCATATTGTTGCCGTTGTTGGTGTGCAGCGGGCCGTTATCCCCGCGGTAGTCGTCGCCGCCGTGGGCGAAGGTTTCGGCCTTGCGGAAGTAGGGCAGGCAGTTCTGATAGCCCCAGCCCCGGGCGCCCAACTCCTCCCATTCGTCGAAATCGCAGGCGTGGCCACGGATGTAGACCAGGCCGTTGATCGACGAGGACCCGCCCAGCACCTTGCCGCGCGGACAGTGCACGCGACGCCCGTCCAGGTGCGGCTCCGGCACCGTTTCGTAGCGCCAGTTGTACTTGGTGGTGTTCATCGGCATCGAAAAGGCGGTCGGCATCTGGATGATAACGCTCCTGTCGCTGCCGCCGGACTCCAGCAGCAGGACCGAGACGGAGGGGTCTTCGGTAAGCCGGTTGGCCAGTACACAGCCTGCAGAGCCCGCGCCAATGATGATGTAGTCGTACCGATCGGTCATGTTCGAAACCCCATGGTTCTGCTTATTAGGAGGGACCTTCCATCCGGGCCGCGTGGTTGTAGCAGGATCCCGATCACAGTCCGTTCAGGAGTCCTATTTTTCGCCAACACGTGTCATTGATAAATCAAAATGTATCAATCATTAGGTTTATAAATATCCATGCAATAGTGCGCCAATGCCTTCTCGGAGCCTGGCTTTAATGGCCGTTCGATCCGCCCTTTATGCTCATATTTTTATCAATGTATGAATTGATAGATATATATTTTTAAACGTAATTCGCTTTTCCATACTGACCTCTACAGGTTCTCGGGCAGCATCCTGTCCACCCAACCGCAATGAAAAGAGGCAAAGATGGACACAACCGTAAAGGCATATCTCGACCGTTATCAGGTTTCACAGGCGACCCTGGACTTCCTCGACCGGCAGCCGCGCATGTTTATAGGCGGCGATTGGGTGGCGTCCAGCGACGGTGCCGTCAGCGAGTCGATCGAACCCTCGACCGGTGGAGTGCTGGCGCTGATTCCCGAAGGCACCGCCGAGGATCTGGATCGCGCCGTGGCCGCCGCCCGTCACCAGTTCGACGAAGGGGCCTGGAGCCGACTCAAGCCGTTGGAACGCGAGCGTCTGCTGCATCGCCTGGCGGATCTGCTGGAGGCGAACGCAGATCAGCTCGCCGAGATCGAATCGATCGACATGGGCAAGTCGGTGGCGCAGGCTCGCGACGTCGATATCCAGGGCACCATCGATACTTTCCGTTATTTCGCCGGCTGGGCCTCCAAAATACAGGGCCGCAGCGCCGAGCCTGCGTCTCTTCCCGGCAGCTATGTTGCCTATACGCGCAAGGAAGCGGTCGGCGTGGTCGGCTCGATCATTCCCTGGAACTTCCCGCTGCAGACCATGGCGTGGAAGCTCGGTGCCGCGCTGGCGGTGGGGTGCACGGTGGTGGTCAAGCCGGCGGAGCTGACGTCGCTGAGCACCCTGCGGTTTGCCGAGCTGGTGCAGGAAGCCGGCATTCCGGACGGTGTGGTGAACATCGTCACCGGACGCGGCTCGGTGATCGGCGCCGCCATGTCCTGCCATTCGGGCATCGACAAGATCACCTTCACCGGATCGACACCGGTGGGACAGACCGTGGGCCGGGCGGCGCTCGACGATATGAAGCGCGTGACGCTGGAACTCGGCGGCAAGTCGCCGGTACTGGTGTTCGACGATGTCGATATCGAGGCGACAGCCGAAGCCGTCGCCCAGGGGATCTTCTTCAACTCCGGACAGGTATGCGACGCCGGTTCCCGCCTGTACGTGCACGAGTCGATCTACGACCGTTTCCTTGAAGCGCTGGCGGACTATGCCCGTGGTCTCAAGGTCGCGCCGGGGCTCGATCCCGACTGCTTTATCAGCCCGATGGTCTCGGCGAAGCAGCAGGACAGCGTGCTCGGCTATATCGAGGCCGGCAAACAGGAGGGCGCGCGCCTGGTGTGCGGCGGTCAGGCGCCGGAGGGCCCCGGCTTCTTCGTCGAGCCGACGTTGTTCGCCGACTGCCGGAATGACATGAAGATCGTGCAGGAGGAGATCTTCGGGCCGGTACTGGTCAGCCAGGCGTTCGGCAGCGAAGCGGAAGCGGTGGCGCTGGCGAACGACTCCATCTACGGCCTGGCGGCGGCGATTTACTCGAACGATCTCAACCGGGTACACCGGCTGATTCCGCAGTTGAAAGCGGGGTCTGTCTACGTCAATGCCCACAGCACCATCGACCCGGCAATGCCGTTTGGCGGTTACAAACAGTCCGGTGTCGGTCGCGACCTGGGCCCCGAGCAGCTGGACAGCCTGCTGGAAACCAAGTCGGTCTGGATCACGCTGGGCTGATACGACTTTCGAATGAGCGCGCCGGTCGCACAGGCCGGCCCGTAATCGGGGATTAAGAACGATGAGTGAAAATGCATACGAAAAGGGCCGACTGAACCTGCCGTTCGTCGGTTTCTGCACCTTTGCCAAGAGCAGAACCTGTGAAGACTGGGACAGCATCAAGGCCGATGTGGCATTCATGGGCGCGCCCTTTGACTGCGGCACCCAGTGGCGCTCGGGCGCCCGCATGGGGCCGCGCTCGATCCGCGAGGCCTCGACGCTGTTCTCCTTCGGCCACAGCGGCGCCTACTCCTACGAAGACGATGTCATGTACCTCGAGGGTGTCGACATCGTCGATATCGGTGACGCCGACATGGTACACACCAATACCGAGAAGAGTCATGCCAACATCGAGTACGGCGTTCGCAAGATGCTCGACGCCGGCGCACTGCCGGTGGTCGTCGGCGGCGACCACTCGGTCAACGCACCCTGCATCCGCGCCTTCGAGGGCCGTGGGCCGATCCATATCATCCAGATCGACGCGCACCTGGACTTCGTCGACGAGCGCCACGGCGTTCGCTTCGGCCACGGCAACCCCATCCGTCGTGCCTCGGAACAGGATCACATCACCGGCATGACGCAGCTCGGCATCCGCAACGTCTCGTCCTCGAACCGCGCCGACCACAAGGCAGCGGAAGCGGCCGGCTCCACCATCCTGTCGGTGCGCGACGTGCGCCGCCTGGGCACCGAGGGCGTGCTGGAGCTGATCCCGAAGGGAGTCAACTACTACATCACCATCGACATCGACGGCTTCGACCCGTCGATCGCGCCGGGTACCGGCACGCCGAGTCACGGTGGTTTCCAGTACTACGAAGTGATGGAGATTCTGCAGGGCGTGGCGCTGGCGGGTGACGTGGTTGGCATCGATCTGTGCGAGGTCGCGCCGGACTATGACCGGACCGGCAGTACCAGCATCCTGGCCGCGCAGGTGCTGATGAACCTGATCGGCTACGTCTTCCACGGCCGTCAGCTGCGTCAGCAGCCGAGATAGCGTCTCGACGTATCCGGGCGACTGACCTGAAAGCAGGCGCCCGGAACGGGCGTGAGCTGATCCTTGTCACAGGGGCCCTGCGAATCGTGGATAGGTTAGCAGCGTAGGATTGTACGCCGTAAACAGTGCCATTGAGACTGGATCTACAATTCGGAAATTCTGTTCATCACCGGCTTTACCAGTCTCAAAAACGCTACTGAGCGGATTGCACAGACGCCTATTTGTGCTGACACCCATTCGTGACGAACGTACAATAATCCCGCTTTCAAAATAAGCAATTTAACATAATGTAGGTTATGCGCATATAAGTTATTGATTTATATGTGTTTTATGATTGCGCGTGATGTTCGGTCAACGCTTGCAGGCGGCTTTCAATCTGGGGGCTCCAAGCCCCATCAAGCACGACCGGTCCGCTCCACTCCTCGTAGTCCAGGACTCCCAGCGGTCGTTTTTCGGAAGGCGACTGCACGGAAATTCAGAAACCTACAGCACTACGATGGTGGGCAGATTTAACAAAACTGCCTAGCCTTGCTTGCAAGTACACAGTGGAGCACGAGGTGTATGTGCATAAGGAGCATCGTGGCCACGAATTCGGCCGGGCGATGGTGCAACAACTGATCGCTGTAGCCTGGCAGAACGACGTGCACGCAGTGCTCGGTGGCTTTGATGCGGTAAACGCCGGGTGCATCGCGCTGCATGACCAACTTGGCTTCAAGCACGTGCGTACACTGCCCGGGGGCGGCTTCAAGTTTGGACGCTGGCTTGACCCGGCCTTCTGTCAGTTACTGCTGTACACCCCGGCCCATTCTGTCGATTGATAACCCATTAAAGATGCTCTCTTGCCTCGAGACTATACTTTTTCGACGAAAGGCTTTCATTCAGGTAGATGCTAACAATGAGGGCGTCTATCGAAACGGGGCAAGACCGTGCGCACAGATGAATTGGCTTTGATATTGCAGCGCACCCCATACGAATCCTTGCATGAGATGTCGGCATTCGGGGCGCTTCCGGACACCTTTATCGAGAAAGTCCTGCAGTTTGGTGAGCTTGTGCATCTCGAAAAGGGCGAACTGCTGTTTCGCAAGGGGGAGCGGCCAGAGTCCTTTTTCATCGTACTGTCGGGCGATATTACGATCTACGATGATACGGATGCTGGGCGGCATAACATACGAACTACGGACATAGGCGAAAGCCTCGGGTTTCCGGCGATGATCGCTCTTCGCCCAAGAATGTTCAGTAGCGTGGCAAATTGCGACTGTCTCGTGTTGCGAATCACAAGTCAGCACTTTGCTGAACTGTACGAATGGAACCTTCCGCAGTTTGCGATATTTTACATGAACCTATCGCGGGACATGAGTCGGTTTTTACGCAACTGCGCTGGAGTATCCGACGAAAACGACGCGGTTTCAGACTGATCCGTCACCGGATCCTACCCTTTACAACACGCACTCCGGCTCGTAGCAAGGCTTCCAGCCAACTCGCCGGCCTGTGATCCAGCGGTCTGCCATCTTAGAGAGTCTGACCCTTGCACGTGTGCTCGAACAGCCCCCTGCGCCACTGAAAATCCGTGCCTAGGAGCGACGCCACTACAACCCAAATCCGGGCGGTGGACATGGGATCAAAACGTAGTCGTGATTTTAGTTCAATTCTGTAGTGATCCAGAGTTAATGGTTCAGCAGAGGTTCTAGGGTACAAAGTAACGGCGAACAACAACTACAACCCCGCGAGGTGATCGAAGTGTTCTCCAATAACCTGAAAAAAGTCATCGCGTCCATCGCCGCTACTGCCGCACTTACTGTGACACCGTTCACGAACTCCGCATCCGCTGATGACTATCCCAGCAAACCGGTCAATTACATCATTCCATTCAATGCCGGTGGCGAGTCCGACCTCTCCGCCCGTTTCCAGCAGGCATCATTTGAGAAAATTGCCGGCGTACCCACCGTCATTCAGTACATGGCAGGTGCCGGCGGCGCAGTTGCCTGGTCCCAACTGAACGGCATGCCTAACGATGGCTACACCATCATGGGCATCAACATTCCGCATACCATTCTGCAACCGCTGCAAAAAGACGTCGGTTACCAAACTGATGACCTGACCCCGGTCCACTATTTCCATTACACGCCCGATGCGATCTTCGTCCCCGTCGACAGTCGATTCACTAACCTGAACGATCTGATCGAGTACGCCAAGCAAAACCCGGCCATGGTGACCTTCAGCGGCTCCGGCTCCAACTCCTCCAACAATATCGCCCAGGTGCGGCTCGATGAGATGGCCGGCATTACCACGACGTACATTCCGTTCAGTGGTACCGGTCCTGCCATTACCGCCGTTCTCGGCAGCCAGGTGATGGCGGGGTTCAACTATGCCACCTCCGGCTCCAACTACGGTGACAAGTTGCGCATGCTGGCGGTCGCATCCGACGAGCGCCTGCCGGCCTTCCCTGAGGTTCCCACCTTCAAGGAACTGGGCTTCGACCTGGTTGGCGGCGCCTACCGTGGTGTGGCCGTGCCGGCATCGACCCCGGAAGCGATCAAACGACAAGTGTCGGATATCGTATCGAACATCAACGCCGATCCTGAGTTCAAGAAGAAGATGGAAGAAGGCGGCTTCGTGCTCACCGATATCACCTACGACAAGATGGACGAGTTCATTGCAGCGAAGAAAAAGGAATACGGCGCTGCCGCTGAAAAACTCGGCATCGTAGCGAAGAAGTAAGGGAGCGGCCCTAGTATGGAACTCCTGTCGTATCTTCTTGAGGCCCTGACGCCGATCAACCTGCTGCTGGCGCTTGCCGGCGTTGTGGCCGGGACCATCATCGGTTCCATGCCGGGCCTCTCTGCAACCATGGCGGTGGCGGTACTGGTACCGTTCACCTATACGATGGCACCGGCGTCCGGCCTCATAATGCTGGGCGCCATCTATACCGGAGCGATCTATGGCGGTGCCTTTGCCGCCATCCTGGTGAACACGCCCGGCACACCGTCCGCCATAGCAACCACCTTTGACGGCTTTCCGATGGCCAAGCGGGGAGAGGGCGCCCTCGCCATCACCCTGGCAACGGTGGCCTCAGTCGTCGGTGGATTGGTCGGCGGCATCAGTCTTCTGTTGCTTGCCCCGCCTCTGGCGGAAGTGGCGCTGGCGTTCGGGCCTGCCGAGTACTTCTGGTTGGCAATTTTCGGCCTGACACTGATTTCGGCGCTGTCGGTCGGCAACACCATCAAGGGGCTGATTGGCGCCTGCATCGGTCTGCTGCTGTCTGTCGTCGGTGTCGCGGTTGTCGGTGGTGATATCCGTTATACCTTTGACAGCCAAGCGCTGCTGGGTGGAATCGATATCACCTCGGCGATCATCGGGCTCTACTGCATTCCCGTGCTGATTGATCTGGTTGCCACCAAGGACCCGCATATCACGATGCAATCGGTGGACCAGCGCTCGCACCTGAGAGAAGCCTTCCGTTTTGCGCTGGGCAGAAAACTCAATATGCTGCGCAGCTCGGTCATCGGCACTATCGTAGGCATTCTGCCTGGCGCAGGTGGCTCGATCGCTGGTCTAGTTGCCTATACCGAAGCCCGCCGGGCATCGCGTCACCCTGAGCGTTTTGGCAAAGGGGAACCTGACGGCTTGATTGCCACCGAATCGGCGAACAACGCCACCGTTGGCGGCGGCTTTATTCCGACGCTGGTTCTGGGGATTCCCGGTACCCCGCCCGACGCGATTATTCTCGGCGCGCTGCTGGTACAGGGTATCAAGATCGGACCGACCCTTTTCACCGCCCAGGGCGATGTCGTTTACACCTTTATCTATGGTCTACTGATCGCAACTCTGTTGATGCTGCCGGCGGGGCTGTTGCTGGGACGCTATGCCTTCAAGTCGATCTCCAAGACACCGAAGACGCTGCTGGTCCCCACGGTTGCGTTCCTGACCGTCATCGGCAGCTTTGCGATCCATAGCAATGCTCACGATACGCTGATGATGTGCATTCTCGGTGTGGCGGCCTGGATCCTGAACCGCTTCGGCTTTGCGCCCTCTCCCATCGTGTTGGGACTGGTGCTCGGTCAGATCGCGGAACAGGGCTTTGTGCAGACATACCTGATCGGCAATGCTCAGGGCGCGATCTTCGACACCTTCTTTGGACGGCCGATCAGCCTGGGCATCATCATCTGTGCGGCATTGGCGCTGTTCTACCCACTCATCGCTGAACACCTCAAGCGTCGTAAGGACCGCAAGGAGAAGGGTGCAATTGATGTGCTGACCGAGGCCAAGCAGGCGAATACCAGTTGCCGTTCTTCCGCAGCTATCGGCTTCGCCGCACTGTTTATCGCGACCGGTGTCGGGGCTTACGTGGAAACGCAGGATATGTCAGCGATGGGAGCCGTGTTCCCGGGTACGATCGCCGTGATAATGGTCGTGCTGGCGGTAATTCTGGCGTTCCAGCAGCTCCGGCTCCCGCGCGGACAAAAGGTGTCAGTCGAAGGTCACGAGCTCGATGCGCCAAGGGAATCGAATATCCGTCGAATTTTGGCTGTGGTGGTCTTAGGCGCCTGGGCTGTCCTGTTGCCGGTCCTCGGCTTCTGTGTCTCCAGTCTGTTGGCCTTCATTGCGTTGACAGCCAATGCCACGTTCGAGCGGCCCAGCAAAAAAGAGATCGTTGTCAATCTGCTCAGCGCAGTCGTGATCGTCGGTGGCTTCTACCTTCTGATGACGGAAGTGCTGCTTATCAGGATGCCGGAGAGCCTTTTCTTCTAAGCATTTCGGGAGTTCAGGCCACTCGCTGTCCGGCGTGTGGCCTGCGCCACTCGATTCTCAAAACATTGCGGTGAAAGTGTTCGCCGTAATCTTAAAGGAACTCGGAATATGAATAGCAATACCAAAAAGCACAAGATAGCCGTTATTCCCGGTGATGGTATCGGCCACGAAGTCGTACCAGAAGGCCTTCGCGTGCTGGATGCAGTCAAAAACAAATTCGATATCGACTTGGAGTTTGAACATTTCGAGTTTGCATCTTGCGACTATTACTTGAAGCATCGTCAGATGATGCCTGACGACTGGAAACAGCAGATCGGCAATCACGACGCCATTTTCTTTGGCGCTGTCGGCTGGCCCGACAAGGTACCCGATCATATCTCTCTCTGGGGTTCCCTGATCCAGTTCCGGCGCCAATTCGACCAGTATGTCTGCCTCCGCCCGGTCAAACTGATGCCGGGTGTCCCCTCCCCGCTTGCCAACCGAAAGGTCGGTGATATCGACTTCTACGTCGTGCGGGAAAACAGCGAAGGCGAATACTCCAGCATGGGCGGCAGAATCTTCGATGGCACCGATCAGGAAACCGTGCTTCAGGAAAGTGTGTTCACGCGGCGCGGAACCGACCGAATTATGAAATATGCCTTTGAGCTCGCCCGCAGACGTAACAAACACGTGACGTCAGCGACAAAATCAAACGGTATTTCGATTTCCATGCCTTTCTGGGATGAGCGCTTCGCGGCCATGGCGGACCAGTACCCGGATGTCGCAACGGATAAATATCATATCGACATACTGACGGCGCACTTCGTCCGCAATCCGGACTGGTTCGATGTCGTGGTCGCTTCGAACCTCTTTGGCGACATCCTGTCCGATCTCGGCCCCGCCTGCACCGGTACCATTGGGATCGCGCCTTCAGCCAATCTGAATCCGGAAAACCTCTTTCCGTCGCTGTTTGAGCCCGTCCATGGCTCTGCGCCGGATATCTACGGCAGGGGTATCGCCAACCCTATAGGTCAGATCTGGAGCGGCGCGATGATGCTCGAGCACTTCGGTCACTTCGATGCTGCCAACGCGATCATGGCAGCCATCGAGACCGTCCTTGCAGAGGGGCCTCGGACGCCAGACATGGGGGGTAACGCGACGACCGAGGATGTTGGCAAGGCCGTGGCCTCAGCTGTCTGATCGTCGTTTCTAAACAAGTTCAAACGTCGATGCAGTGCCCGCGATAGCGCACCCTGTTTCGGGCACCTGCTTCGACGCCCCGTCACCAGATGGCCAACTTAATCTTGCCCGCCTCTTCAATCAGGAATGACTCTCTTAGGTAATCGACAAATACCGATACCTTCGCCGAAAGGTTGGCTTTCTCAAGATAGACAGCGAAGATATCGGCCGCCGGCGTCGCGTAATCTTCCAGCACCAGCTCCAGTCGGCCACTTCGAACGTATTTGGCCAGATCCCATTCCGCACGCATCAGAATACCATGGCCGTCCAACGCCCACTTCAAGGCGACCTCGCCGTCATTGGTACTCAGCTTCGAATGCACCTTGATCGACTCGGTCCGGTCGTCACGGGTAAGCCGCCACAGGTTGGAGGTCTGATTGTTCTGACGTAGAAGAATGCAGTTATGCTTTAGAAGGTCATGGGGGAGTTGAGGCCGACCGTGCACGGTCAGGTAGGAAGGCGCTGCGCAAAGCAGCCGTCTGTTGTCGGCAACTTTCCGAGCGACCAAACGCGAGTCTGGGATATCGCCCAAGCGTATGACAACGTCTATTGACTTGTCGGGAAGGCTTACCGGAGTGTCCGTCAGCGTCAACTGAACCTCGACACCGGGATACAGCTTGATGAATTCTGAAATCACGGGTGCCAAATAACGACGACCAAAGCCTAGCGGGGCATTAACCCTGAGCAGCCCTCCGGGCGTCTCCTTCCTGTTGGAGACGAGCAACTCCATTTCCTCTATGTCCGCCAGGATGGTTATCGCATGGGAAAGGTAGACCTCTCCTTCTGTTGTCAAACTAAGTTTTCGGGTCGTTCGGTTGACCAGTCGTACGCCGAGTCGTTCTTCCATCAACGCCAGGCGTTTGGTCACCGCTGACGGTGTGACATCAAGATCGCGCGCCGCAGCCGCAAGCGATTGATTTTTCGATAAGGTAACAAAGAAATCCAGCTCAGAAATCTGACTCATCATAAACCTACTGGAAATTCTAATTTGAGTTATATTCAATCATACAGGGATTTTCGCGTATAGAATAGCAAACATAGTCGGCGCTACAGGTTCATTCTTTTCACTGGCTGGATAACTGAAGGGAATTAATCGTTGCAAACGACTTTACAGCACAGTTGTTAAGGCGAATTAAAACTCTAACCGCCGGACGTAAAGCTACCCATTAAAAGAGGAAAAGAACCTTGAATAAAGAAGAAGCGATTCTAAGCCTCACCGACACGATGGCGAAATTTACCAGCTATATTGGTAAGCGACTGCCAACGGACGTGAAAAATAAGCAGGCCGAGCTGCGTAAAAAAGAAACCAACCCGATGGCCATCGAAATTTACGATGTCATGGCCGAAAACCAGGACGCGGCCGACAAGCTGGATCGTCCCAGTTGCCAGGACACTGGGGTCATACAGTATTTTATTGCTGCCGGCTCTAACTTCCCGTTCTTGGGTGAGCTTGAAGGCATTCTTGAAAACGCCACACTCGAAGCTACCCGTAAAGGTCCCCTTCGCCACAATGCCGTCGAGACCTTCGACGAGAAAAATACCGGTACCAATACGGGCTCGAAAATTCCCTGGCTGGACTGGGAAATCGTGCCCGGAGAAGACACTGCAACCATCGACGTCTACATGGCTGGCGGCGGCTGCACCCTGCCGGGCGCATCCAAAGTATTGATGCCGGGTCAGGGCTACGAGGGCGTCGCCGAGTTCGTGCTGGACGTGATCACCTCACGCGGTATCAATGCCTGTCCGCCGCTACTCGTCGGGGTGGGTGTCTCAACCTCCGCCGAAACAGCCGCGCGCCTGTCCAAGAAGGCCATTCTGCGACCCGTCGACTCGCGCCATCCGAACGAGAATGCGGCACTGATGGAAGAGCTGCTGACCGACGGTCTCAACGAACTGGGTATCGGGCCTCAGGGACTCACCGGCAACAACAGCGTCATGGGCGTGAATATCGAGTCCTCCGCTCGCCATCCTTCAACCATCGGTGTGGCCGTATCGACCGGCTGCTGGGCACACAGACGGGGCAAGATCCGTATCAATCCGGACCTGTCTTACGAAATCCTGTCCCATGAAGGAGTAGTGCTGTGAAAAAGATCCTGACGACCCCGATCAAAGACGAAGATCTAGAAGACCTGAAGGCTGGTGACATCGTGTACCTGACCGGCCAACTGGTAACCTGCCGTGACGTTGCACACCGGCGTCTGATCGAACTAGGCCGAGAGCTTCCCGTGGATCTGGTGGGCGGCGCCATTTTCCATGCAGGTCCCATCGTCCGTGAAAAGGACGACGGTAGCTACGAAATGGTATCGATCGGCCCCACCACGAGCATGCGCATGGAGAAGTTCGAGCGCCATTTCATCGAAGAAACGGGCGTCAAACTCATTGTTGGCAAGGGTGGCATGGGGCCGGAAACAGCCGCCGGCTGTCGCGAAAACAAAGCGGTCCATGCCGTTTTCCCGGGCGGCTGCGCGGTCGTAGCAGCAACCAAAGTGGAAGCGATCGAAGGTGCCGAGTGGACCGATCTCGGCATGCCCGAGACCCTTTGGATCAACCGGGTGCGGGAATTCGGTCCCTTGATCATCTCCATCGATACGAAAGGCAATAATATTTTCGAGACCAATAAGGCACGCTTCAACGAGAAGAAGGGCCCGATTCTCGAAAAAATCTCGAGCCAGCTTAAGTTTATCAAGTAGACGAAAGCACAGGCGGTTCGCGCAGCACCAACAATTCCCTCATTGGGAGCTGCGCGACCCCATCGAAGAAAAGCGACATTCGTTCCGGTACCGAGAGGCGCTACCTAATGATCAAAGGCTCATTTAAAAACACTCTCAGCAATTTAGAATTAGAACGTCTGGCCTCAGTATACAGTCCTATGACCGCAAGAATAGCTCAGGACGTAGGGTTCAACTTCGGTATCGTCGGCGGATCAATCGCCTCCATGGCCTTACTCGGATCACCAGACCTGAGCCTGCTAACCTCGACAGAACTCGTAGAGTTTGTGCGGAAAATCACGCAATCCACGACCCTACCTATCATCGTCGACGGAGACGGTGGCTACGGTAACGCTTTGAACGCCATGCGACTGGTGCGCGATCTCGAGCACGCCGGCGCCACAGCGGTTACACTGGAAGACACGGCCCTTCCGCTTCAATTCAAGGAACAAAGCGTCAGCCTGGTCAAACCGCAAGAGCATGCGGCAAAATTGAGATCCGCTGTCCAGGCTCGTACATCGCTGTCGTTTGGTATCATTGCAAGAACCTCCGTGCTCGAAAGTGATGACGACGAATCTGTGCTCGAGCGAATCGCTCTGTACTCAACAACAGGGGTAGATGCGATTTGTGTTACCAATGTGAAAGACCAAAGTGTACTCCATTCCATCTCGTCATCTACCGACCTCCCGCTAATGATTATTAGCTACAGCGAAGATGAGCTTTTACCGGAAGAAGAGCTTATCGACAATAGAGTAAAAATTTATCTATGCGGACATCAGCCCTTCCAGGATGCAATCGCTGCAAGTTATTTATCATACATTTCAATGAGAAGAAAAAATTCCTCATTTGATATTCCAGCAGCAAAAGAAATCATAAAGAACTACAGCAACGACCAATACTTCAACAATCTAATAAAAGAATACTTGTAGATAGATATCAGGATATAGAGCCTTATTCGGTGACTGCGTAAATAAGTGAGGCGGTGTTTTTGAAACAGTACTGATTCTGTCTACTTCACAAAAGGAGTTCATAATATGCCGGTGATACAGGTTAATATGATTGAGGGGCGTAGCGAAAAGCAAAAGGAGGCGCTTATTCAAGAACTGACCGAGGCATGTTACAAGGCCATTTCCGCCCCCCATGAGTCTGTGCGAGTCCTGATTAACGAGATACCGAAAAAGCATTACGGTATTGGTGGCAAGACGGCAGAAAAGCTCGGCCGATAATGCGCTAGTCCACTTCATCGCCTCCTGCATTGATAGCATGTATCTATGAACGGCTTCCGGGATGTGAACTCGTCCCCGGTCGCGTCTCGCATACCCTGGTGACTGGCTGGCAGATCCAGGGCCAGGCGCAACCCTTTGACGTCGATCGCTACTTTCAACGCCCGCCATTCAGCTCCAGGCAGGAGTGTCGGGCGATCGATACTCTCCAGCAGCATCACGTCGCCCGAGCGGGCATCGGCGAGGAGACGCAGTAACTAAGGACGGTCGGCGTGTGCGTAGCTGGCACTTTCGATATAGACGGAAGCAATCACACGATTATGGGGCACCTGTATCAGTTTGGATGCTCTTACTATGGCGTATCATTTTTACCGTGCTACTAAATCTAGAAATCAATAATCACGACGTCTTGTTATAGACATACCCTAAAACAACAGGATGGTTTTCGAGCCCAGAGGTCATTTTTGGAAGGCGGCTGTATGGAATGTCAGAAGCCGATAGCACCACGATGGTACAGATTTAACGAAACAAATATATGGCGTATAAGTCATTTATATTAAAGGTAAATAGCTTCTTTTACGCAAAGTTCGATTGACTATGAACCTCCGCGGTTAAGTGCTATAGCACGCTGGTCAATATTGTGCCGCCTTGGCTCTCCCTTCGACTCAGCGTCTTGGAAATCGAACTGCAGTCTCCAAGACTGCTTCTTAAAATAGTCGAGGTCATCTTCGAACCTAGGCGGCTAATTTATTTCACATGTGAAAGATTCATCATGGGCTCAGAGCGTTTCAACTGGAATCGAATTCCTCATTCTCCTCATTATTTGATTCGCGCACGAATGCGCTCTTGCTCCTGAATACGCTCACGAATCTGCGTGTAAAGTTGGGCTTGCTCGTTCTCGCGATCTGTTAACGTAACAACCAGGGCGTAGGGCTCTATCTCAGCACTCATTTCTTTACCCCAGTCATTATCCTGACGAGTAACGACCACGAACCACTTATATCGAGGCGACAGCTGTCTCATGCTCCAAATAGATGACTGCACGGTCCCTTTTGACCTAACTTCACTTGAGATGGCACGGTTGGCCTTTGTTTTGACACTGTCATTCAAGCGTTTTTCTTGATCTTGAGTCTCTTTATTGAAATGACGCTCTACATCTTCAAGAGAAGTACCTTTGATGAGATTAAATGACATTCTAGTGGCGCGGTAATCCAAGCGAGTTGTACGAACGGACGGTGTATATGCCAATGTAACACGAAGCTCGCGTAAGGCTCGTTTACTACGTAAGAACTCTTTGGGCAACGGAAGCTCATAGAATATATGGCTGTCGTTCTCGATGCCATCTTCAGCCATCAAGACTACCGCTTCCTCACTCGAACGGTATAGAACATCCTCATCGACCTGGCCATACCCCACGACTTCACGAGCCAACTCTCGGTGATTATTTGCTTTTGCATAAGATTTGATAGCCTCTGCTGAGAAAGTCGAGCTAGATTCAGCAGAAAGATCCGCATGGTTAACGAGCATCGCCCTCAGCATGTTGGCTGAAGCCTCCGGATACTCGTTCAACAATCGTCCAGCTAAATGAGTAATGTAAGGCGCCGCAAAACTTGTACCATTTACCTCCGCGAAGATTGACCGTTCATATGGCTGATGATGGCAAGTCAACACTCCAAGTCCCCGAGTATGGGGGCGCCATTCATCGCCTTCAGCGCGCATTGGCGATGCCAAATTGCCACCCAAAGCCACTAACTCAGGCTTCAGTGCTCCTCTGACCGAAGGTCCATGCCGAGTAAAAGGTGAGGGCTGCGCCTCCGTAGCTGGCGCTAACTGACTTATCTCTTCAGGATATCGCTGGCCATCCAGCGTCGCGGCATGCCTCGCAATGCTGCCAACCGTTAATGTATTCAGAGCGGGCGCTGGATCAATGATGACACTGGCATCATCTATCAAGTAATCCGGATATTCATCACGCCAGCTGTTCAAAGGCACAGGCGGATCACCACAGCCCATAAAGTTACCTGCCGAGACGATGAAAAGCACATCATGCTCTCGAGCAAGCATGTCGAGAATATACGCTATCCCCCTGATATGCTTGCCATCATAGGGTGCGGTGGCATTACCTATCGACATGTTAAAGATCCGGCAGCCGAGTTCAACGAAGTATTCAACGGCTTCGACGACTGTTTTCTCAAAAGTTTCCTCACGGAAGATCGCATCGTCACCATTCGGATTCTTGAACAGTACCTTACCGTTGTAGATCCAAAGATTAGGCTGCCAATAATTTCCTGCGTTACAGGCTTCGATATCACCGTAAAGCGCGATGCCGGCTACAGCAGTTCCATGTCCCACATCATCGAACTCGTCTTGGTCTGGGATAAAACTTTTACTCTCGGCGATCGCGGGCTTCAACAAAGGATGGTTGGTATTGATACCGCTGTCCAAGATACAGACCCGCGCTGCAGATTTGGCTGGAGACGATATTTGTTTCGGAAGTTCATTGATATCACGCATGAGCAAGACTGGACTTATACCGCTCTCTGGTGGCAAGTCAACCAAACGAATGTCCCGGTGATTCAGCAGCATCTCAGCCTGGGTGGGTGTAACTTCGACGCGGTACATTAGCAGACTATCCCGGTTAATACGGTCCAACTGCTTAATGCCGGAATCTTTCATCCATTGCTCAAAGTTTTCGTAGAGGACCCTACGTTCGGGGTGATGGCTGACTTTTACTGGCCATAGTTCGAGATCAAGGGAGAAAGCGCCTTCCGCAGGCAATCCTTTTTGTGAAATTGCCCAACTTTTTCGGTCCTCTGATGTCCAGTTATCTATACCATCAAGAGCTTCAAGAATCTGTTTGTAGGTCAGCTCGGCATCATCTAACCCAAGGCGCTGGAGGTGTTCAGCAAAAGTCGCCAAACCTTTTTCATCACCGAAGACAACACACAGTTGGCGGTCTTCCTGGCTGATAAATTCAACACCATGCTTGATCAAGTGAGTGAAATCGAGGTTGCCACTATACTTTAGCTTCAGGACGTATCCCTCAGTCGCTGTGCTGACTTGCTGCTTCGCTTGCTGAACTGCTCTATCCAGACCGCTGAGCAAATGCTGCCCATGGGCACGCATATTGGCACGCTCCAGCCTAGGCAGTTTGATTTTCTTAGTTCTGCGGTCGTTTCTTAGTGGTTCACGTTCAATCCTGAGGTGCTGATAGCTTTCTGGCATGTTCATCCCTGTTATGCTATGCGTTTATGTTCCCTATCGTAAGCTAAAGTGAGATCTTTCAGTGTCAGAAATTCTTGGCTGCGTAGTATCATGCGCTTCACAGCCCTTCGTATCACACGCTCAATATCTGCACCGCTCAGATGCTGGAATAGCTTGCTCACATCTGGCTCATCCAACTCGAAATGACGTCGTACACCTCGTAACTTAAGCTGTAGGAGTTTTTGTACCTGTTTCTCATCTGGTAACGGAAACTCGATAGCTTCGTCAAAACGTCGCCAGATTGCAGTGTCCAATATCCGCTCGTGATTAGTGGCGGACAAGACGAGGCTTTTGCCTTGGTAGGCGTCCATCATCTGCAGCACAGCGTTCACCACTCGACGAAGCTCTCCATGTTCGCTGCTATCACTTCTTTCCTTGCCTATAGCATCAAACTCGTCAAACAAGACAACCAAGGAATGTTCGGAGATAAACTCAAACACCTTGCGTAAGTTAGCTGCGGTTTCGCCCAGAAATGAAGATACCAATGCATCCAGACGCACCACTGCTAGCGGACGATCCAACTCAAATGCAATCACTTCGGCGGCCATGGTCTTGCCACAGCCAGGAGGGCCGAAAAAGATCACCTTGTTCGAGGGCCTCATGCCATAGCTTCGCAAAATATCACTGCGTCGATGCTCTTCCAGCAGCTCTTCCAGTGCCGACGCACTTGCATCGGGCAGCACCATCTCTTCAAGCGATCGCTGAGACTGTTTGATATCCAGCAGTGCAAATCCACGTTCATTGTCCACCGGCGGCTCAGGAAGCAATCGATGATCACGTGGGCTCAATGTCTTTGAGCTATCCGAGTACAAAATTTGTTCTAGGTCGTTTGCCAACAAGTGGTGCTGCTTCTGACGCTCCTCGCTTATGATGGCTTCCGATACCCGACGAAAGGCTGCCGTGTCGCCCACGGTACCTGCCTTGATCAATTGTCGGAGGACTTTGCCATTTGCCATGTCATTGGTTTCCGTTTCAGTAGTCTGTACAGCCAAGGAGCCTTTTTGTGCCTGTATTATAAGGTGAATATTAGCTAGAGTACTGTCTTTCTCTACCCTCTAGCATTGGCGGCCATGCAACCGGGTCGAACACTCAGGTGTCATTTTCCGAAGACGACTGCACCATCGTCCAGGAGTCGCCTGCACTGCCTCTGCCCAGTTTGTCCCGCACTAGCATGATGGACTGTCGACCTGCGCAACTGATGCGCCAGCCTGATGGCGTTGCGTGGCTTCGGCCTGCTGCACTTTGCTTAACGCCGGCGGGCGGCCCAGCTCCTTATCTTCCGCCTGCGCAGGCGCAATGCCTGCCTGGATTCGCTCGATCAGTAAGTCGAGTTCAAACTCAGCCACCGCACTCAACACACTCATGGTGATCTTTCCCGCGGCGCTGGTCAGATCGACCCCACCGAGCGCCAGACAGTGGACACGGATACCGTCGGCGGCCAATCGCTCAACCGTTTTGCAGACATCCATGGCATTGCGACCGAGTCGGTCCAGCTTGGTCACGATAAACACATCACCGGGCTCCAGCCGGTCAAGCAACCAGACAAACTGCGGACGCTCACTGGCCGCGATGCTACCGCTGATGCTTTCGGTCACGACGCGGCGCTGACTGACTGAGAAACCTGCGGCTTCAACCTCTCGAATCTGGTTGCTGCTATTTTGGTCAGCCGTGCTAACGCGGTCATAGATGAAGGAGCATTACACTCTCGGAAACCGTCGACCTGTACGAAATGGAGGTACTAAATATATGCCGTGTCCGAAACAGTGAAAGGCTAATTTAAGTACATGCGGTTCGATAGGTGTCCGTAACCGATCGTTTACGTACACATTGAGGTGTTCGGGATGCCGGTCGTGCACAGGAGTATTGAGCATAGTGGAAATTCGTGCAGGCGACTCCTGATAGTAGACTGTCAGAAGCCATGTGCACACCGAGCGTTCCGCCCAGTCAGCTGGTGCAGTCGTCTTCTGAAAATGACAGCGGTTCATGGTGCATGCTAGAGACCACGAGTCCACGTCTCATTCCGATACTAGGCCCAAGCAATATCGATCGACAGACCGGCTGTTGGGTTTGTATGGATTGCTGAATGTATAGGAAGAAATGGCAGACGCTTGGAAAAGCGACCGCCATGAAGGGAATCAGAAATCCAGACGGCCTTCGAGGATAAAGGCTCGGCCCGGCGCCGGTACCCTGCCAACCGGGCTGACATCTGCACCGCGGAAGTAGTAATCCTCATCTGTCAGGTTGGTCGCCGCCAGTCCAAGGTTCAGATTATTGCCGCTACCGACGGCGATATCGCGACCAATGCGCGCATTGACCAGGGTATAGGACGGCAGTTTGCCGGCACTGCCGATGGCGTCTTCATCTTCGGTGTTGGCGGCGTCGCTGAAGCTGTCACTGACGTAATTCAGGTTCAGGTTGGCGGTCCACTGCTGCAGCTGGTAGCGCGCTTCGGCACTGAGGTGATGATGCGGCGCGTTGGGCAGGTCGTTACCCTTGTTGTCGCCGCTGAGCTGTTTGGTATCCAGGTAGGTATAGCCGAGCCCGAGCGCGAGCCGCTCGGTTGCCTGCCAGTCGGCCTCAAGCTCGATGCCCTCGTGGCGGGTCTCGCCGACGTTCTCGAACCGGTCCGTGGTGCGGTTGTGGACGATCTGGTCCTCGTAGTCGATGCGGAACAGCGTCGCCGAGGTCGCCAGCGCCGGAACCGGCTGCCAGCGCGCGCCCAGCTCGTAGTTCCAGGCGGTCTCGTTGGCGACGTCGCCGGCCTTGGTGGCCTGGGCGATCTGCACCGGCACCAGCGACTTCTGCGCGTTGGCGAACAGGAACACCGCGTCGGTCGCCTGCAGGCCGACCGTCAGGCCCGGCAGCAGTTCGTCGGCGTCGTTGCTTGAGCGGCTGCCGGACAGCTGGTCCTCGAAGTCCATCTCGACATCCTCGTAGCGCAGCCCCGGCGTGATCTCGAGACGCCCGTCGAGCAGGCCGAGGGTATCGCTGAGGTAGAGCGCCAGGGCGTCGGTCTCCAGGTCCCATTCGCGGACGGTGCCGTAGGTCCCGGTCGCCAGCTCTTCGCGGTTGACGTCGAAGTCCACCTCTTCGCTGACGAAGCGCGCGCCGAAGGTCAGCGTATGGATGCCTTCGCGCACCGTCAGGCGCGGCTCGGTGCCCCAGACGTGGAACACACGGGGCGAATCGGCGACATGGCTGGCGTCGGCCTCGGGATCGGCCCAGTGGCCGCCGCTGGTCAGGTCCTGGCCGAAGAAGAAGGTCCGGTCCGCGCGATGGGCGAAGTTGCGCCATTCGAACTCGACGTCGTCGTTCGGGCGGAAGGTCCAGCCCAAGGTGCCGCGCACCATGTCGGCGTCGTAGGCGTCGTGCGGCCGCTGCGACTGGGTCCGGTTCTGCTCGTAGGCGCTCGGGCTCAGGCCTCCCGGCAGCTCGGCGTCAACATCGTAGTACTGCAGGCTGGCCGCGAGCTCGTTGCGGTCGTCGATGAAGTATTCGGCACTGACGATAACGTTGTCGACGTCGGTATCGGAATGGTCGCGGAAGCCGTCGCCGCGCTGGACATTGGCCTGGAACTGCAGCGCCAGGTCGTCGTTGACGAAACCGCCGATGCGGTAGTAGGTGTCGCTGTAGATGTTGCCGGTGTCCTCGGCAATCGTCAGCCGCTGCTGCAGTGTCTGTTCGGTCTGGCCCGGAATCGGCTTGGTGAGGAAGTTCATCACACCGCCGACGTTGTTGGGGCCGTAACGCACCGCGGCACCGCCGCGCACGATATCGACGGTATCGACACTGGGCAGCGTGACCGGGAACAGCGAGACACCGACATTGCTGTAGGGCCCGATCGCGATCGGATAGCCGTCGACCAGCATCTGCAGCCGTTCGCTGCGCAGCGGATTGAGGCCGCGCAGGCCGATGTTCGGCAGGATGCCGGTACCGGTTTCGTCGAGAATCTGCACGCCTGGCGCCGAACGGATCGCGTCCTCGATGTTCAGGGCGCCGCTTTCCTGCAGCTGCTCCGATTCGATGACGCTGCGCGAGCCCGGATAGACCTTGACCTCCTCCTCGGTCGGGTTGCCGATCCAGTTGCCCTCGACCTGCAGGACATCCAGCTCCGCGGCCTGTTGCGCCACAGCGAGTGGGCTCAGCGACGCCGTGGCGAGACTGACGGCGACGGCGAGCTTTTTGCGGAATGGTAGCACGCAGCCGTGCGCCTGGCCGAACGAAGAGCGGTTCATCGAGTTCTCCAATTGCGATTATAGTTAATCATAATGATAACGGTTCGCAATTGTATCTAGATTAAATCTTGCTGTACAGGATGCTTTACAGTAGCGGCCCGGTTACCGATGACAGCGGCATGAACTGCGGTTTTCCGGTGCCGGCATCATCCAATACACGGGCGCGCACTCGAAACACCTCGGCCAGTAGCGTCTCGGTCAGCACCTCGCCCGGTGCGCCGGCCCGCTCCAGCCGACCGGAACGCATCGCGACCAAGTGATGACCGTAGCGGGCCGCCTGATTGAGATCGTGCAGCGACATGATCACGGTCAGTCCCTGCTCGCGGTTGAGCGCCTCGAGCAGTTCCAGCACTTCCAGCTGGTGCCCGAGGTCGAGATAGGTGGTGGGCTCATCAAGGATCAGGATCGACGCCTGCTGTGCCAGCGACAGGGCGATCCAGGCACGCTGCCGCTCCCCGCCCGAGAGTGCCGCCAGCGGCCTGGCCTCGTAACCTGCCAGTCCCGTGACGCGAATGGCCCAGCGCACCACCTTGCGATCCTGCTCGCCGAGCTGGCCGAACAGGCGCTGGTGCGGAAAGCGACCGTAGCGCACCAGCTGCTCCACCGTCAGCCCCTCCGGCGCGCTCGGATGCTGTGGCAGCATCGACAGGCGCTGCGCCAGTTCGCGCCGCCTCCAGCGATCAACCGCCCGGCCGTCGAGCAGCACCCGCCCCTGCTGCGGCCGCAGCAGCCCCGCGAGCGCGCGCAGCAAGGTACTCTTGCCGCAGCCGTTCGGACCGATAAGGCAGTGGATGCGCGACATCTCGAGGTCGAGGCTCAACTGCGGCACTATGACCTTGTCGCCGTAGCCCAGCCTCAGTTCCTGTGCCGATAACATGGTCTCTCCTGAGTGGATGGTCTCAGCGCTTGCGCGCCAGCAGATAGATGAAAAACGGGACGCCGAGCAACGAGGTGACGACGCCGATTGGAATCTCGGCCGGTATCAGCAGCAGGCGTCCGAGCAGATCCGAGGCCGTCACCAGCAGCACGCCGTACATCGGGCTCAGCAGCAGTTGCTGGCGCAGGTCGGGGCCGGCGGTCAGGCGGGCGATATGGGCAACGATCAGGCCGACGAAGCCGACCGGCCCGACCACGCCGACCGCACTGGCGGCGAACAGCGCCGCGACCAGCAGCAGGCCGAAGCGCCACAGCTCGACCCGTAGTCCCAGGATCGCAGCGACCTCGTCGCCGAGCTGTAGCAGGTTGGCCCCGGCCAGCAGCGCCGGCAGCAGCGCCAGCGCCGCCAGCGTCCAGGGCAGCAACGTCAGCAAGTGTTCCCAATCGCGGCCGAACAGACTGCCGGCCAGCCAGACCAGCACGGTTTCGGTGTTGACCTGCGCCCAGCCGGCGAGCACGCCGGTCACCAGCGCGCCAAGGATACTGGCCACCGCGATACCGCAGAGCACCAGCCGCACCGGCGTCACCCCGCCGTTCCAGCTGAGGCGATAGACCAGCGCCGCCGCCACCATGCCGCCGCCACAAGCGACCAGCGGCAACCAGCGCAGATCCAGCACACCACTGAGATAGGGATTGCCGTCACCGGTCAGACGCTCGGCGACGGCGAATGCCAGCACGGCGGCCAGGCTGGCACCGCTGTTGATGCCGAGGATGCCGGCATCGGCCAGGGGATTACGCATCACTGCCTGCAGCAGCGAACCGGCGATGGCGAAATGCAGCCCGATCAGCGCCCCAACCAGCAATCGCGGCAGGCGCAGGTTCCAGACAATGTCCTGGGCGACCGCATCGCCGCTTCCGGTCAGGGCCAGCCAGACCCGCTGCGGCGACAGGGTGGCCGCGCCGAACAGCAGATTCGAGACCGCCGCCAATACCAGCATTAGCAGCAGCGCGGCCGGCCAGCACCAGCGCTGGAAGGCGAGCGTTCGGGCCTGGCGCGGTGTCGACGGCCGGGCGGATACCAGCATCGCGCGCATCAGAGGGCTCTCCCGCGAATCAGGCCGATGAAGACCGGGCCGCCCAGCAGGGCGGTAAAGATGCCGAGCGGCAGCTCCGCCGGGGCCACGAGGGTGCGAGCCAGCAAATCGCTCAGCGTCACCAGCACGGCGCCGGCCAGGGCGACCACCGGCAGCGTGATGCGCTGGTCGTTGCCCAGCAGCAACCGCACCAGGTGCGGCGCCACCAGACCGACGAAGCCGACCGGACCGGCCACTGCGACCGCGGCGGCGGTCAGCGCCACGGCGATGGCGACGAAACCCAGGCGCCACAGCAGTACCCGGCCGCCGAGCGCCCGCGCCACCTCATCCTCGAGCTGAAGCAGATTGAGGTAGCGAACACCGAGCAATGCCAACGCCAGGCCCACGAGGGACCAGGGCAGAATCAGCGCTATATGGCCCCAGCCGCGGCCGAGCAGACCGCCGGCCAGCCACAGATACAGTTGCTGAGCATGGGCGCCGGAAAACAGCAGGAAGGCCGTCGTCAGTGCCGTTGCCAGCGCCGTCACCGCGACGCCGGCCAGCGCCAGCCGCAGTGGTGTGAAGCCTCCCTGGGCCGCGAGCACGAAAGTCAGCAAGGCCGCCGCGGTGCCGCCCAGTACGCCAAAGCCAGGCAGCCAGGCCGCGTCGACGCTGAAGCAGACCTGGACCAGTACCACCGCCATCGACGCCCCGGCGACCACTCCGGTAATGCCCGGCGAGGCCAGCGGATTGCGGGTCACTGTCTGCATCAGCTGGCCCGCCACGGCGAGGCTGACGCCGACCAGCAGGCCGGCGAGAAATCGTGGCAGGCGCAGCTCCCAGACCAGTACGCCCGCCATGCCCTCGCGCGCGCCGCTGAGGACCGACACCACATCGTTAACCGCGACCGGCACGGTGCCGGCTGTCAGGGCTGCCCAGGCGGTTGCCGCGAGCGCGGCCAATAGTCCCAGCAGACACAGGGGACCGCCGGCGGCTAGCCCGGTACGAACGCACATCGGACGACCTCAGCGGAAGGTACGGCTGGCAATCTCTGCCGGCACCTGGGGTTGCTCGAAATGCTTCGGATAGAGGCGCCATGCCATCTCTTCCAGGATCAGGTTGCGCGCGATGGGCCCGCCGCCCTCCTTCCAGTGCAGGCCGACCTCGTAGACGCGCCCGTTCTGCACGGCCTCGAGGTGGGGCCAGATGGGATTGTCGGCGTAGGCGTGACGGGTGCTCGAGGCAAACATGAAGATGACGTCCGGGTTCAGCGCCAGCAGCTGTTCGAGGCTGATCTGGTAGCCGAATGGGATGGCCTGGTCGGAGGTCGGCGACGGGCCGGTCGCATTGGTCGCGCCGAGGCGCCCGAGCAGATCGGTGCTAAGGAAGTGGTCGTAATAGGCGAAGGGCGCTTCGCCGCTGCCGGCCAGCAGCACCGCGCGGATACCGCCCGGCGCCCGGGCCGCGTAGTCGGCCACCTTCGCCTCGAATGCGTCGTTCAGCGCCCGCCCTGCGTCGGCCTGGCCCAGCGCCGCGGCGATACCGGCGACCGCCCGCAGGCTGTCGTCGTAGCCGATCACGTCGAAGGCGTAAAAAGGTGCGATGGTCTCGAACTGGCGCGCATGCGGCTCGGTGTAGCGCCGGATCGCCAGGATCAGCTCCGGCTGCAGTTCGGACAGCAGCTCAAGATTGGTGCTGGCGCGCTGGCCCAGGCTCGGCACCTGCGCCATGGCCGGCCCTAGAAAGTCCGGCACCGCCCGGTCGCCAAAGGTCGAGGCCCCCACCGGCGTGACACCGAGCGCGACCAGGCTGTCAGCGGCGAAGGTCGAAATCGCCGCCACCCGCTCCGGCGCCAGCCGCTCGATACGGGTGCCACGATCATCGGCCAGCGCCGGCGGCGCCACCACGGGCGCTGCCTGGAGCAAAGCCGAAAAGGCTCCCGCCAACAAAGTCGTCAGCCTCAGCAGTCGCATAACCATCCCCTGTTCTGCAAAATTTTGCCGCATTATAAGGTGAACACGAATGGTTTGCATTTAGATTGAAGTTTAATTTGCCAAGCCGGTAACCGAACTAGCGCTGACCCTTAATTGCAAAGGCAATCGGGATGTTGACCGATAGGCGATGTTGTTCCATTTCAGCGGGAAAAGCAGGTAGCGGCACGGCTGACTGGAGCATCCGGATCACAGCCTCGTCAAGTCGCCTATAGCCGGAGCTCTCGCTGATCCGGAAGCTCTCGACCTTGCCATTGTGATCCAGCACGAAGAAAAGCTTGACGATGCCCTCCTCGCCACGGCGGCGAGAGGCGACCGGATAACGTTTGTACTTCGCCAGATGAGCCGCCAACACCGCGTAGTAGGACTGCTGGGCCGCCGGGTTACCGCCATTGGTCGCCGCATTGGCTCCGCCGGTACTGGCTTTGCGGCTGTCTATTTGCTCCGTCGCCTCGCTATCGGTGATCTTGTCAGGTGTGTGCACCGGCCTGGGTTTCGGTTTCGGATTGGGTTTGGACGTCGGTGCGGTCCCCACTTCCGCCTGTTGTTTCGGCGTCACAGGGTCTGGCTTGACCACGGGCTCGGGCTCGGGCTCGGGGACAGTTTCTGGTTGCGGTTGCGGTTGCGGTTGCGGCTCCGGTTCTGGCAAGGGATCGGATACCGCCGCTTCCTGGGGTTCGGTCTCTGTACCGAGGTCGCCGAGCATCCCGAGGTCAATCTCGATGCCCTGTTCGCCGGGAGTTCGTGCGCCGTCGTGCGCGTCCTGCAATAGCACGACGACGAAACCGAACAGGTGGAGAGCGACGGCTAGCAGCAGCGCTGTCAGCCAGTGTCGAGTCCGGATCATACCGGCGCGTCCTGCGGCCGCGTTGCCAGCGATACCTTCATCAAGCCGGCCGCGCGAATCTGCTTCAGCACCGCCTGAAGCCTGTCGACCGGTGTCGTGGCGTCAGCCTTGACCAGCACCGAAAAGCGCTCCTTATCGGCGGCCTGCTCGAACTTCAGCGCCAGACTGTCATCGAGTTGCTCCTACGCCACAGCCTCGTTGTCGAGATACAACTGGGCATCGGCGATCAGCACCTCGACAGGGTTCTCAGCGGCCGTCCGCTTGTCGCTGATTGAGGCCGGTGGCACGATCCTGACCGCATCGGAGCGGCTAATCTGGCCAGCCACCATGAAGAATATCAGCATCAGGAAAACCACGTTGATCAACGGGATCAGGTTGTCGTCGCTAGTGGTCTTACCCTGTTGTCGCGTGGGCACGATTTTCATGGTGCCGTTTCCGTCAGGGAGACATGGGGGGCGCCAGCGGTCTTGAGCGCATCCAGCAACCGGATCATCGCCTGGGTCGTCAGCCCCGGTTCCACGCTCAGGGCATAGACATCATGCGGTGCAGCGGCGACCAGCCGGCTCAGCGCGGCTGAGTCGTCGCTATGATATTGCTGCCCGTTTAGTTCGAAGCGGCCGTCTTCGCCCAGCAGGTGGACGCGGCGGACCTCCCGTGCTTCAGACTCGGTCTCGCCGGGACTCACCAGATCGATCTGGCGCCATTGCAGAAAAGTCGACGACAGCATGAAGAACAGCAGCAGGATGAAAACCACGTCGATCAGCGGGGTCAGGCTGATGGCGCGCCTCCTGACCGGAGCGGTGACATCAAGCCGCATGGCGGCCCGCCTCGGCCGGCTTCAGCATTCCCGGCCGGCCGGTGAAGACGCGGGTGACGGCATCGTTCATCAACGCCGCCACCCGCTCGGTCTTGCGCTCCAACCAGTTGTGCACCGTCACCACCGGTATCGCCACCGCCAGACCGACCGCCGTGGTCAGCAGCGCCTGCCAGATGCCACCGGAGAGCACCGAGGGGTCGACCTGGTTGCCGGCGGCTTCCATCTGCTGGAAGGCGACGATCATGCCGAGCACCGTGCCGAGCAGGCCGAGCAGCGGACTCAGGGTGGCGATCACATCGAGCGGGCGCAACAGGGTACGCAGTTGATTGAGGCGCAGGGTAGCAACGCGCTCGAGCTCATCCTTCAGCAACGCGAGATCCCGTGACTCCTCCTGGAGCCCCCGCACGGCCAATGCTACCAGCTCCGACACCGGGCGCCGGGTGTTCAGGGCTTCCAGTGCACGGTCGGCTTCACCCGCTTGCCACAGCCTCAGGCTCTGTTCGATGTCGCCGCGGCTTTCGGGGCGTAGCCAGGCGAACTGCCAGAGCTTGATCAGCGTGATGCTCAGGGCGACAACGGAAAAGCCCAGCAGAATCCAGACGACCGGGCCGCCTATTTGGAGAAAGTCGAGCATCTGGTCGCTCAGGGACGATACGCTCGGTTGCTCGATATGACGGGCACCCAGGTCATCGGCCAGGTCCAGTGAATCAGTCACCGGTGCTGCCTGGAGCGTTGCCGCCAAGGTGCCCGCCAACAAGGCCATCAGGCTTCGCAGTTTCATAACCATCCTCTGTCCTGCAGGTTTTGGCCGGCATTATAAGGCGAACAAGAATGGTTTGCATTTAGATTGGTGAACTAATCCCTGCACTCATCGGATTCGAAGCCACGCCGGTAGGCCTGCAAGCGACGAAACAGGATGCCGCGGTCCTCGCCGAGCAGGAAGGTCGAGACGCCCTCCTCCCGCCAGCGCTCGAACTGCCCCTCGACCCGCGGGATGGCGCAGAACAGCAGCCCTGCCTCCCGGGTCTTGCGGGCGGTGGTGGCGATCGCCTGCTGCACCTGCGGATGCAGATGATCCGGCGCCACGCCGAGGTCGTGGGCCAAGTCCATCGCGCCTTCCAGGATCCAGTCCAGCCCCGGCGCCTGCAGGATAGCGTCGAGGTTGTCGACACCTCGCTGCGACTCGATCATCAGCACCACCAGGATTTCGTCGTTGGCCCGCGCCAGGTAGTCGCCGAGTGGCAGGGTGCCGAAACCGGTGGTGCGGCCGCCGGTGATGCCGCGCCGGCCCAGCGGGTGGTAGCGTGCCGCCGCTACCACCGCCCGGGCCTCGTCGGCGCTTTCGACCCGGGGCACCACGACCCCGAGGGCGCCGGCGTCCAGCGCCCGCTGGATCGCCGCCGGATCGATGCCAGGCACCCGCACTAGCGGCGCGATGCCGGCGCTTTCGGCGGCCCGGATCATATGCTCCAGCGACTCGGGATTGACCCCGAGATGCTCCTGGTCGAGGATCACGAAGTCGTAGCCGGCGTAGCCGAGCATCTCGACCAGCCAGGGGCTCGGCACCGAGTTGAGCATGCCGCAGACGCTAGCGCCGGCCCTGAGCCTGCGCTTGAGCGGATTGGACTGCAGCATCAGGCGGCCTCCGTGTCGTCGAGGTAGTGGACCAGCGGCGCCGGATGGCGTAGGAACTGCTGATGGGAGATATTCCAGGCATAGGCGCCGGCGAGGCTGAACAGCAGCCGGTCGCCGACGGCAATCTCGTCGACCTCGACGTCCCGCGCCAGCATGTCCTTCGGCGTACAGAGCTGGCCGACGACGCTGATCCTGGCATTGCGCACGGTGGCGCCGCCAGCTCGTCCGGGCAGCCGGACGAAGGGATGGCTGTGTCCCTGTGCCGCCGGGGTGCGGAAATGATGGGTGCCGCCGCGGCAGACCGCGAACCACTGACCGTGGTTGCGCTTCAGATCCAGCACCTCCATCAGGTAGTAGCCGCAGGGGGCGGTCAGGTAACGACCGCACTCGAAGCGCACGCGCAGCCGCTGCAGTCCCTCGCGCTCGATCAGTTCGCCCAGACCGCTACTGAAGGCGTCCCAGTCGAACTGGCGTTGCGGTTCACGGTAGTTGATGCCGATACCGCCGCCGACATTGATCTCCTCGCAGGCGAGCCCGAATTCGGTCTGCCAGGCGCGCAGCTGGGCGAAATAGTCCGCCAGCAGCGCCAGGTGCGCCGCGGCATCGAGCTGGTGCGAGACAAGGTGGAAATGAAAGCCACGCAGTACCAGGCGGGGCTGGCTCGCGATCAGGTCGAGACAGGCCGGCAGCTCGGCCGGGTCGATGCCGAACGGCGTCGGCCCGCCCCCCATGGTCAGGGTGGTGCGCGGCAGGCTCGGCGGCGCCAGGTTCATGCGCAGCAGGATCGGCTGGCGGCGGTCGCCCTGCTCCAGCAGTCGGGCCAGACGGCGCAGCTCGCCGAGACTCTCGACGTGGATCAGCTCGACGCCCTGCTCGAGCGCCAGTTGCAGCTCGCTGTCCAGTTTGCCCGGCCCGCCGAACAGCAGCGGCGCCTCG
This sequence comes from Marinobacterium nitratireducens, assembly GCF_014645375.1. Lineage (GTDB taxonomy): Bacteria > Pseudomonadota > Gammaproteobacteria > Pseudomonadales > Balneatricaceae > Marinobacterium_A > Marinobacterium_A nitratireducens. The sequence continues at coordinate 157,589 of NZ_BMLT01000007.1, read as the reverse complement.
GGAAACTGTTCCCGCACCCAGGCGATTTCGCCGCCCGAGGCGACCTCGAAACCGTGGACCCGGCCGGCGAGTTCGGCCAGCAGCGGGCGCTCGGCGTTGGCCTTGACGGCGTAGAACATCTCGCAGTTTGCCGGCAGGGACGAAACGATACGGTCGACGTGGCGGCGCAGCGCCGTCAGGTCGTAGAGATAGGCGCAGACGGGATCGTCGCCGTCGCGCTGCAGGCGGGCGGCGGTGGCCGCCACTTCGGAAATACGGAATTCCATCGTCAGTCTCCGGCTCAGGGGTTGGGGAAAGGGCTCGGCAGCGGCACGTATTCCGAGCCGCGATCGGCCCGCTTCAGTACCCGGTTCAGCAGGTTGGTCTTGTTGGGCCAGGGCTCGCCGCCCAGCACCTGCGCGATCAGCCCGGCGGAGCGGCCGTTGCCATGGCGCCGCTGGTACAGCTCGAGGCTGGCGGCCAGCCGGCGCCACAGCGACCGCTCGAGATCGCCGTCCTGCCGTGCGAGGTGGAATACCGCCTGGGCCAGGTTGTTGATCAGCAGACAGTAGCCGACCCGTTGCCAGGATTTCTCGGCGTCGTACCAGACCGAATCGCGGGCCCGCGGCGACAGCTCCGTCAGACGCTCGGCCGGCCACAGCTCTGGCACCAGCTTGGTACCCTCGAGGTCGCGGAGATAGAGCCGCGTCGGCAGGTCTTCGCGCAGCCCGACGACGACGTTCTGCAGGTGCGGCTCGAACACCACGCCGAGGCGGCATAGCGCATAGAGCACCGGATGCACCAGTTGTTCGACATATGCGTCGAACCACAGCAGCGCCGCGTCGCGATAGCCGAGCCCGCGCGCGGCGGCGAGGTGCGCCACCAGGCGTTGCACCGGCGCCTCGCCGGCCGGGCTGTCGCCGAACAGGGCGCCGGCCAGCAGCGGGGTTTCGTCCGCGCCCCAGCAGGGTTTCTGTCGCAGGATGAGGCCGAAGGCCTCCTGCAGCTCGATGCGCTGCGCCTGCGGCTGGTCGCGGAAATCGACGCTGACGAAGGCCGGTTCCGGCATCAGCGTCAGGCTCGGGAAGGTCTCGGTCAGCGCCCGGCATTGCCGCGCCAGCAGCCCGCTGAGGCCGACCGCGCTCTCCAGTTCGTACCATGCGTTCTTGCGCACGCAGTTGGTCAGGCGCACGTGCAGCGAGCACTTCAGGAAGCCGTCGCGCCCGGGCTGATAAAGGGTGCGCACCGAGGCGGTCGGATACCAGTCCTCGCCCGCCGGTCCCAGGTCGAGCAGGCGGCCGCTGGCCAGCGCCGCCTGCACCGGTGCCAGCGCGCGGATATGGCCGGCCTGCCACGGATGCACCGGCAACGCCTGATAGCCCGGCGGCAGCGCCAGCGCCGGCAGTTGTCGCCTCAGCAGCTCCATGCCCTCGACCTCCAGATGGGATTGCTGCAGCAGGTCCTCGCGGCGCACCGCGAAAAAGTGCAGCTGGAACGACGCGCCCAGTTCCGGCGAGTAGCGGCGGATCGACGCCAGGTCGATGCCCTCGCGGCTTTTCGGCGTCGGATGGAAGGCATGACCAAAGCTCAGGGCCTGCTCCGAACGCAGATAGGCGGCCTCGCCCTGCCCCCAGTCCATCGCGGTCGGCGTGCCGACGATGAACTCGCCCATCAGCGCCACGCTGTTGCCGATCTGCGCCAGCAGCTCGTCGTTGAACGACTGCCGGTAGCGGGCCGCCAGCTCGCTGAGCAGCAGCCGCGCCAGCGCCTGCCAGTCGAGCGGCTGCCACGGCTTGCCGAAACCGCCGCCGAAGGGCTGCGAGCGGTAGTCGAAGTTCAGCGTTGGCGACGGCCGGGCGACCGCCACTAGAATACGGTAGCCGCTGCGCGACAGCTCGATCTGCAGCACCCGCGCCCCCTGTGCGCGTTGCGCGTGTTTCAGCGCCAGCGGCCAGGCGCGCTGACCGAAGGGGTTGTCGAGCTGCAGCTCGCCGGCGGGCGATGCCACCTCGCGACAGTAGCAGTTGAGCAGCGCGATGATCGACCGGGCACCGGCCTCGTCGTGCTGGCGCTGGCGGCGAAAGGCCTGCGCCGGTGATTGAGCGGACATCTTCAGCTCCTCTCGGACAATGGTGATGAACGGGAAAGAATGGCGGTTTGCAGGCAGACACAGAGCGGCAGCAACAGCAGCGCCGCCGCCAGCAGCGGGCTGGCCAGCCCCCAGAGGCCACTGAGGACGCCGGCGGCAAGCCCCGCGCCGACCCCGGCCCACTTGGCGGCGGCATCGAGCCGACCGAACAGGCGCCCGGCGCGCACGCCGCTGGCGGCACTCATCAGCCGGTGCAGCATCAGGAACGCCAGGGTCATCGCCACGCCCATCAGCAGCCGCAACAGCAATAGCGTGACCACCTCATCGGTCAGGTATTGCCCCCAGTAGCTGAGCGCCAGCAGCGCCAGCGCGAATTGCAGCGCGCGCAGCGTGGCGCAGTCCTGCAGCCTGCGCCCGAGCGGCCGCGCCAGCAGCAGGTAGACCAGGTGCGGCAGGCTGAACAACCAGGCCAGCTGTACCCGGTCCAGACCACCGAAGCGCACCCCGGTATCGGCGATGAAATAGGGGAAGCCGATCACGCAGGCGAACGAAAAGCCGAACTGCAGCAGGAACAGCAGCGCCGGTGCGACTGCCTCCGCGTTGTCGGCCGCTTTGCGATGCGGCGTTTCGACCGCGGTGGCATCAACAGGGGCCGGCAGCCATAGCAGCAGCAGGGCCGCGAGTAGCGGCAGCAGCGCCAGGTAGCCGTAGAGTTCCAACGGTGACAGCCAGGCCATCAGCCAGCCGAACAACACCGGCGCCACCACGAGCGCGGCTCGGGCCGAGCCCTGCATCGCGTTCAGCGACCGGGCCAGTCCCCCGCCTTGCATCAGCGTCGCGAGGTAGGCATTCGAGGCGGCGAAGGTGCCGCCGAGCAGCCCCTGTACTACCAGCGCCAGCGCGAACCAGAGCGGCGATGGCGCCAGGCTGGCGAGCAGGAAGCCGAGCGCCAGCCCCAGTTGCGCCCGCAACAGCGACGGCCGCGCGCCGAAGCGGTCGGCGAAGCGGCCCCACCAGGGCGCGGCCAGGGCGGTGCAGACGGTCGGCAGCACGTAAAACCAGCCCACCAGTTCGGTCCGGCCCGAGCCGAACTCCTCGAGCAGGATGCCGGCGAAGAAGGGCGGCATGCCCAACGCCGCCAGCGCCGCGATGAAGTGACACAGCATTACCGCCCGGACTTGGCATCGCTGCCGCGCCGTCACAGCGCCTCCCGCAGAAAGTTGGGTGCGCTGCGACCGTAGTGCTTGTTGATGTCGGCGGCGCCCGAGCGCGCTTTGCTCTGCAGGGTGCCGGCGGTCAGCAGGTACTTGGCGTCGAGCAGCTCGGCCTCCAGCAGCAACTCGCGCAGCTCCCGTCCGTCCTCGCCGTCGAGCGCCGCCAGGCTCCGCTCCAGCACTCGCACGACCCGGCCGTAGAGCTCGCGCCGCTCGCCGTAGCCCCGCGCCGCCAGCCCCTCGATCAGCGGCGCCACGTTGAGCTGCAGCGTGATGGTGCCGAACATCTGCCCCAGCGCCAGGCGCTCGCGGCTCCAGATACGCGCATCCTCCAGCTCCTCGACACAACGGTACAACAGCGGCCAGCGCCGTTCGAGCTGTTCGCGGTCGATGCGCGGCGCGTCGTTGTCCTTGAGCAGCAGTCGCAAACCGCCACCCGCTTCGTCGAACAGCAGCATCGAGTTCTGCTGGTTCGACTCCAGCGCGATGCCGTAGCGCAGCCAGAGCGTGACATGGACCTCAAAGGTCAGCGTCAGGTAGTCCTCGAGCAGTGCCAGCACATCGCCGCGGTAGAAACGCTGGCCGAGTTCCTCGAACAGATACCCTCCCGAGGGTGTCTCCGCCAGCAGACCGGCGACCGAGACCAGTGTGCCCCGCTCCACCGCCTGCGGGTAGCGGCGCAGGATATAGCCGAGGAAGCTGTGCCCGTCGACATGGGCGCCGCGGCGCTCGTCGGTCAGCAGCAGCCGCCCGCGCAGCAGCGGCTCCTGTTCGGCGATGGCGCCGAGCAGACGCTGAACGCGGTTGCCGTCGCCGATGGTGCTCGGCTTCACCGTGCGGATGTTCCGGCTGCCCAGGGTGCGGATCGTCAGCGGCAGTTTGATATGGGTCTCGGGGTGCTGTACCAGCAGCAGGCTGCGTACCGACAATGTCGGCATCACCTCGACGCAGCTGTCGGGCGCGGCGACGACCTGTTCCTCCAGACCGGCGTCATGCAGCATCGCGTCGAGCGGGTCGCCCCAGAGAAACGGATGCACCGGCAGCAGCGCATGGTCGGCGGCGAGGGCCGGATCCAGGCCGACCTGCTCGAACTGCGGCCACCACTCGGGCGCGCCGGCCTCCGTCCCGCGGAGCAGCGACTGCGGCACCGCCAGCCAGCGCAGGCGGAACCGGGGCCCGAACTCGGGGGCATAGCGTGCTAGGTCCTCGACGCCGAAGCCGTTCTTGGCCCGGGCCGTCGGATAGTAGGGGTGGTCGAGATAGGCGGCGAGGCGGTCGTAGTGCAGGAAGCGCTGCTCCCAGCGATTCAGTGCCGGCGGCGCCTCGCGGCAACACTCGAAGTATTCCTGCTGCGCCTGCCGGCAGGCGCGGTGCTGGCGCTCGGCATCTTCGCATTCGGCGGCGAAGGCCCGGTAGAGTTCGCGCTCGTCCGGCTCGAGCTCCTGGCCGAGCCAGCCGATCAGCGCCCCGCTGTCGTCGAGGCAGTGCCAGTCGTCGCCGTCCCTCGAGCGGGCCAGCACCGGCCCCTCCCGCGAACGCCAACGCTGCATGAATGCGGCCGGCCGCACCGGCAACCAGAGCTCACCCGCCGCCAGGCAGGCCCGCCACCAGGGGCCGTCCGACTCCGCCACCGGCGCGCCGGCCGGCAAGGTTTCCTGCTTCGCTCCGAGGCTGACCAGTTGCTGCACGTCCTCGCGCAGCAGCGTATCCAGCACCCGACCGAGGATGTAGCGGCGTGCAGCCTCGACACTCATGCCCGCACCTCCCAGCTCAGCCCCGCCAGCAACTGCGCCGTGCGCTCCTGCAGCTCCGCCAGACTGTCGCCCGCCGCCCGGATCACGCCCAGGTAGTCCTTGTTCGAGTGACTGAGCTCGAGTCGGTCGCCGGCACGCCGCAGCGGCTGGAAATCGACGAAGCCCTGCCCCCAGCGCTCACGTCGGGGTCCCGGCACCTGCTCCAGCCGCCCCGACTCCGTCGCCAGCACGTAGTGGATCAGCAGCCGGGTATCGGACAGATCCAGTGCCGGCAGCGACTCTCCGAGGTGCAGCTGAAGCACCCGTTCGAACAGCGGCAACCCCAGTGTTTCCGCCAGCAGGAACTCACGGCCGTCGCCAATGGTGCGGTAGTTGATCTCGATCAGCCGGGGGCCGCGCTCGGTCAGCACGAACTCGCTGTGACAGGAGCCGAATCCGATACCGAAGTCCCGGAGCGTGCCGGCCATCTGCTGCAATTCCCGCTCGTCCAGCTCCAGCCCCCAGTGCGCCGCCTGCTCGATGAAATGGGGCGGTTCCGACAGCTCGACCCGGAAGCCGCCGAGCACCTCGAAGCGCTCGCCGTCGCCCAGTGTCTCCAGCGTGCACAGCGGGCCTTCGAGGTACTCCTCGATCAACAGCGGCTGGCCCGGCTGGCGCGCCCACAAACGAGAGCAGCAGTCGCGCAGCTCCTGCGCCGAGCGGACTAGGGAAACATCGAGACTGGCCACCCCCTCGCGGGGCTTGACCACGCAGGGCCAGGGGCAATCGGCGAGCGCCGCATCGAGCTGATCCTGCGCCGTCACCAGCCGGTACCAGAACGGCTCGGCCCCCGCCGCGGCCAGGTACGCCCGCATCGCGGCCTTGTTCTTGGCGCGGTAGCAGACCTGCCAGTCCTTGCCCGGCAGGCCGAAGTACTGTGCGACCAGCGCCGTTGTGGTTTGCAGATGGTCACTGTGGGAAAACACCGCGGCCGGCGCGATACCCGCCTCCTGCAAGGTTTCGATCACCGCCAGCGGATTGAAGACATCGCAGCTCAGGATGAGATCCGGATAGGCCTGCAGGTCCTCTTCGGCGAAGTGGCGCCGGTGCTCGGCCGCCAGATCCGTGACGATGACGGGATCGAGGCCGAGCGCCCGCGCGGCAGGCAGAAACCCCTCGTTGAGCACCTCCGTGACGACGTGGGCGATGAAAACTATCTGACCTGGCATGACTGAGCTCCCTTTCGAAATTGCAGTGTTTATCAGCTGTCGCCGAAACAATCGGCGAAACGCTCGAACAGACTCGACACGGATCTAATTCTAAATAATAATACTTCTCGTTTACAATATGTTTTAAAACGTTTGTTTGAAGTCGCCAGATATCACCTCCAAAGCCACGACGGTAGGGCCACCGTGACTAAGCTGCAGTCAATAGATAGTTGAATGGAGGGATGGAGGTAGGGACTGCTTAGCGCACGTTGCAACGACCTAATGGGATGAAAGTGCAGGGTCTGTTTCGCCGGCTCTGTTGCAAAAATCTGCCGTTTGCTGGAGAAAGGTTGGTGAAACAGGCTGGAGGCATGGCATGAGTGGCGACTTCAAGTGGCGTCATTTTGAGGGCGAGATCATCCTTTGGGCAGTACGGTGGTACTGCCCAAAGGCGTCAGCTACCGTTACCTCGAACAGATGATGGGTGAGCGCGGCGTTCCCGTTGATCATTCCACGATCTACCGCTGGGTTCAAAGGTATGCGCCGGAGATCGAAAAACGGCTGCGCTGGCACTGGCGTCGCCCGCAATCGACGAGTTGGCGGGTTGACGAAACCTATGTGAAGGTTCGCGGCCAATGGACGTATCTGTATCGGGCCGTCGACAAGTCGGGCAACACGATCGACTTCTATTTGTCGCCGACGCGCAACGCCAAGGCGGCAAAGCGTTTCCTCGGCAAGGCCCTGAACGGCTTGAAATATTGGGAAAAGCCGACAGTCATCAACACCGACAAGGCTGCAACCTATGCCGTGGCGCTGGCCGAACTGAAGCAGGAGGGCAAGTGCCCTGAGGCGACCGTGCATCGTCAGGTCAAATATCTGAACAACGTCGTCGAAGCCGATCACGGCAAGTTGAAACAACTGATCCGCCCGGTGCGGGGCTTCAAGACGCTGAAAACGGCCTATGCGACCATCAAGGGTTTTGAGGTGATGCGGGCCCTGCGCAAGGGCCAGGCGGCGATTTTCAATCTGACGGACGATGTGCGTGGCGAAGCTCGCATTGTCGAACGGGCGTTCGGAATCAGGCCGAATGCGCTCACCGAGCGCCGTCGCGTTACTCGGCCAGTATCTCGAAGGCCAAGCAACATGAGGTTGATCACGTGCAATACCCGTTTCTCACGGCCCACCAGAAAATTTGCAACAGAGCCCTAAAGGGCTCTGCAGATATGAAATCAGTGGTTGTGGCAAAGCGGGGTACGCGAATCAGTTGGTACCGTTCAACAGGTGATTGCTACGGATCACCTGGCTATCATCGGCCCGGCTATCGCCCCGCCCCAATGTGGTCAGGAACAGCTGATGCGCCACCGCAGGCAGCGACAACAACGCCGCCTGGGTCTCGTGCCCGGCTTCCAATACGATACCAAGGTCCTTGACGACGGTATCGACGGCGCTGGTGACATCCGGATCCGCTTCCGGCATCCGCGGCCCGCGATCTCGCAACATCCAACTCGATGCAGACGAATCACGCATGATTTAGTCAGTCATGGTCCCGAGAGTAACGGGTCTGCTCTATTTGCTGTTCGCTATCGCCGCCGCCAATATGGCGATGTGGCCGACGGTTATAAGACCTATCCGTATATTTATAGTTTCGGCTACTTCTTTTCCAACTCCGCAAAGATCCACGCCTGAAAGGCGCGGATCTTCGGCAAATTGGCTTGGGTTTTCAAAATATTGAAGGTATAGCCCTGGACCTTAGGGCCCTCGAAACCAAACGGTGCGACTAAGCGTCCGGTCTCAAGTTCACGCTGCACCAGCAGCAAGCTGTCCAGCAGGATGCCCATGCCATCGACTGCCGCACTGATGGCCATGAATGAACGGTCGAAACGGGGACCCCGGGAGATATCGAGCTGGACCTTGCGGTGCTGCCGCAGCCAGTCGCGCCAACTGACCAGGCAGATCTCACTGTGGATCAGCGTGTGGTGCTGCAGATCCGCGACGGTACGGATTGGATGTTCACCATTGGCCAGTTCCGGTGTGCACATTGGCACGATGGTTTCCGGCGGAAAGGGAATCACCATCGTACCGGCCGGCTGCAACCGACGAGTACCATAACGAATGTCGATATCGACCCCCTGCATCAGCAGGTCGGGTGGTACTGGATAAGAGGCATTGAGCCGAACGTCGATATCCGGCTGGCTGGCGCTGAATCGGGCCAGTCGCGGCATCAGCCACTGGCTAGCGAAGCTGGGCGTCGAGTGTACCGTCAGGATATCACTGCGGTCGGTCCGGCCAAGTTTCCGCGTCGCAAGATCAATGCGGGCAAAGGCGCCCGTCACTTCCTCTGCATAGAGGCGCCCTGCGTCCGTCAGCACCACCGCCCGGTGCATCCGGTGAAACAGTCTTACTCCGAACTGTTCTTCCAGCAGCTTGATTTGATGGCTGATCGCCGACGGGGTCACGAACAGCTCTTCGGCCGCGAGCGCGAAAGAGGAAAGCCGGGCGGCCGCTTCGAACGCCTGAACCGCCTTGATTGATACCCTATCCTGCATACTGCGCCTTTCACATGAGCTCAGATAAACTATTTGCCATATTAATTCGTTTGAGCGCAACTATCCATCAGTTTAACCTGATTATGTCTCGACGGAAAAGCTGTATCAGCCTCCGTTGCGAGTACGGAGAAGGCCACCTCCAGAACAAGAACACAGACATCCGTGCGTCTCCAACAGGAGGCGCCTAATTGAGGAGAACCGCGTGGATACAAGCATAATTGAAGCCCGCGACGATCTGGCGAAACTCGCCGATCATGCTTACCGCATCCGGCGCTATGCGCTGTTGATGGGCGAGGTCCAGGGCCAGGGCTATGTGGGCCAGGCACTTGATATCGCCGACGTGCTGGCAGTGGCCTACTGCCATGCCATGACTTACCGCCCCGAAGACCCCGATTGGGAAGGTCGCGACCGCTTCCTGCTGTCGAACGGCCACTATGCGATCGCGCTGTACGCCGCGCTGATCGAAGGGGGCATCATCGCCGAAGAGGAGCTCGAAACCTATGGCAGCGATGACAGCCGCTTGCCGATGTCCGGCATGGCCAGCTACACCCCCGGCATGGAAATGTCGGGTGGCTCCCTCGGCCAGGGTTTGACCATTGCCGTCGGTCACTGCCTCGGACTCAAGCACAAGGGCTCGGATGCCTTCGTCTACACCCTGTTTTCCGATGGCGAACTCGACGAGGGCGCGATCTGGGAAGGTCTGATGTCGGCCGCCCATTGGAAGCTCGACAACCTGATCGCCATCGTCGACGTCAACAACCAGCAGGCCGACGGCCCCTCTAGCCAGATCATGGCGTTCGAGCCGCTGGTCGAGAAGATGGAAGCGTTCGGCTGGTTTACCCAGCGTGTCGACGGCAACGACATTGAGGCGGTCGCCAACGCCTTCGACGCCGCGCGCAATCACCCGGAACCGCAACCGCGGATGATCATCGCTGATACCCGCATGGGCTGCGGTGTTCCCTTCCTCGAAGCCCGTGAAAAGAACCACTTTATCCGCGTCGACGAGCACGAATGGCAGCTCGCGCTGGAAGCACTGGAAGCCGGGAGAAAAGCATGAGCACTATCAAGAAACCGAAGCTCAAGACCTCAGCGATGATCGCGTCGATCGCCGGTGAGGGCCAGAAGACCCAGGCAGCCCCCTTCGGCCATGCGCTGGTCGAGTTGGCCGCACAGCGTCCCGAGATCGTCGGCATGACCGCGGATCTGGCCAAGTACACCGATCTGCACATCTTCGCGAAGGCTTATCCGGAGCGCTTTTATCAAATGGGCATGGCGGAACAGCTACTGATGGGTGCGGCCGCCGGCTTCGCTCACGAAGGCGCGATGCCGTTCGTCACCACCTACTCGGTATTTGCCACCCGCCGTGCCTACGACTTCATGCACCAGGCGATCGCCGAGGACAATCTGAACGTCAAGATCGCCGGCGCACTGCCGGGTCTGACCACCGGCTATGGCCCCAGTCATCAGGCTGCGGAAGACCTGGCGCTGATGCGGGCGATGCCGGGCATGACGGTGATAGACCCCTGCGACGCCCTCGATATCGAGCAGATGGTGCCGGCAGTGGCGGAGCACAACGGACCGGTGTACATGCGCCTGCTGCGCGGCCAGGTACCGCTGGTGCTGGACGAATACGACTACAAGTTCGAACTCGGCAAGGCCAAACTGCTGCGCGACGGCCGCGATGTGCTGGTGATCTCGTCCGGCATCATGACGATGCGCTCGCTGGAGGTCGCGAAGGCGCTCGAGGCGGACAACGTCGATGTCGCGGTACTGCACGTGCCGACGATCAAGCCGCTCGATACCTCGACCATCCTGCGCGAAGCCGGTCGTTCCGGCCGCCTGGTGGTAGTGGCCGAGAACCATACCACCATTGGCGGCCTCGGCGAGGCGATTGCTACCGAGCTGCTATCCGCCGGTGTGACACCCCAGTTCCGCCAGATCGCATTGCCCGACGCCTTCCTCGACGCCGGCGCCTTGCCGACGCTGCACGACCGCTACGGCATTTCGACCAACGTGATGGCCGACACCATCAAGACTTGGATCGGCTGAGCAATCTCGCCGATCCCCCTTCCCAAAAGCACAATAATGGGAGCACCAAATGAGTAACTCGTCTCTCCTTCAGGACAAGGTCGCGATGATCTCCGGCGCCGCGTCTGCGCGCGGTATCGGCCTGGCGACTGCCCACCTGTTTGCCAGCCAGGGCGCCAAGGTCATCATTCTCGACCTCGATGAAAAGGCTGCGGCTGAAGCGGCCGCCGCGATCGGCCCTGAGCATCGCGGCTACGGCTGCAATGTCACCGACAAGGACGCCTGTGCAAAAGCCGCCGAGCGTGCGGTCGAGGAGTTCGGTCGCATCGACATCCTGGTCAACAACGCTGGCATCACCCAGCCGGTCAAGACGCTCGAAATCGACCCTGCGAGCTGGGACCGCATTCTCGACGTCAACCTGCGTGGCGTGCTGTACCTGTCACAGGCGGTCATTCCGCAGATGCAGAAGCAGCAGTCGGGCTCGATCGCCTGCATGTCATCGGTCTCGGCCCAGCGTGGCGGCGGTATCCTCGGCGGTCCGCACTACTCGGCGGCCAAGGCCGGCGTGCTGGGTCTGGCAAAGGCGATGGCGCGGGAATTCGGTCCCGACAACATTCGCGTCAACTGCGTCACCCCGGGTTTGATCCAGACCGATATCAGCGCCGGCAAACTGAGTGACGAGCAGAAAGGCGACATCGCCGCGAGTATTCCGTTGAATCGCCTGGGCAATGCCAATGAAGTTGCCGGTGCCTATCTGTTCCTGGCGTCAGACCTGTCGTCCTACATCACCGGGGCGGTGATCGACGTCAACGGCGGTATGCTCATACACGGCTAAAGTCCTACGCCAGGGATGGCTTGGCATCTTATCCGTCACCACGAGAGCAAGGTTCGAAATACGGCACGATGGGTGTTGCACACGCATTTAAGCAGCCCGTCTTGCAGCAAACCCAATTAACGTGGTTGAGCCACGTTGCCATGAATATCACAAGAAAAAGAAGGATATCGTCATGAAAAAGACATTGATTGCAGTCGCCGCTACTCTGGCCCTGAGCGCCGCCCCGAGCTGGGCGCAGCAGGTCCTTCGCCTGTCGCACAACGCAGCTCCAGGTAACCCCAAGGCGGAAGCCTCGCTGAAATTCGCCGAGCTGGTAGAACAGAAAACCGACGGCCGTGTTAAGGTCGAAGTCGGCGGCAGCGCGCAGTACGGTGATGATGTCGAGTCACTCACCAACATGCGCCTCGGCACCCTGGCCTTCAGCGCCAACTCTCAGGGCACTACATCCGGCGTCGTGCCTCAGTTCGGCGTGCTCGGCCTTCCATTCCTGTTCCGCGATCTGCCCCATGCCTACAAGGTTGTCGATGGTCCGGTGGGTGACAAGCTCAACGAACTGGCTCAGGAGAAGGGACTGGTGCTGCTGGCGCTGTGGGACAACGGTATCCGTCAGGTCAGCAACAGCGTGCGTCCGATCACCAAGCCGGAGGACCTCGAAGGCATCAAGCTGCGTACACCGCCGGATCCGATGACCCTCGACATTTTCACCGCGCTGGGCGCCAACCCGGCCCCGCTGGCTTTCTCCGAACTGTACATCGCGCTGCAGCAGGGGGTGTTCGACGGCCAGGAAAACCCGCTGATGAACATCTACTCGTCCAAGCTCTTCGAGGTGCAGAAGTACATCTCGCTGACCGGGCACAAGTATGAGACCACGCCGTTTCTGGCCAGCAAGATGCTCTTGAGCCAGCTGTCGGAGGAAGACCAGCGGGCAATCAAGGAAGCCGCGGTTGAGGCCGGCCAGCTGAATCGCGAGATGTCGCTTGCCGCCGATGCCGATCTGCGTCAACAGCTGAAGGAAGCCGGTGTGGCGATCAATGAGGTGGACCAGGCGCTGTTCATTGAGATGACCCAGTCCGTTTATGACAAGTGGTCGCAGCAGTACCCGGATCTGGTCAAACTGGTCGTGTCGGAGGCAGCCAAACAATGAATACTACCCACTCCCCCAATACTGTGGCCAGGAACGGTATCGCAGGTTCGGTGGTGAAGTGGGTGGATGCCTCGATCGTGGTCACCGGCTCGGTGATCGCGATCTCGGCCCTCGTCATCATGTTCTTATCACTGATGGCCGAGGTGATAGTCCGCTACCTCACCAATCAAGGCATGGGATGGCCCACCGAACTGCCCAACCTATTATTCCCCTGGCTGGTCATGAGCGGTGTAGTGATGGCCGCCCAGCGCGGACAGCACATCGCTGTTGCCGCCATTAACAACCTGCTGGGCAGGACCGGCAACCGCATCCTGATGCTCGCGCTACAGGTACTGGTCGCCGCAACCTTTTTCTACCTCGCCTGGGTCGGCCTCGATGTCATCGAGATTACCGGTACCGAAATCTATCCGGTCACCGGTGTTACGGCGCGTTGGGCCTACCTGGCCCTGATCGTCGGTTTCGTTGGCCTGGGCGTCACGGCGCTGACCACCTTCGTGCGCTTGCTGCTGGCCGATGACCCGCTCAGCGTACGTACCCATCATGTGGAGGAGGACGTATGACTATTGCAATGATCCTCGTATTCGCCGTCCTGCTGGTGCTGGCATTGCCGGTGGGCTACGCGCTCATCATCAGCTCGGGCCTCGCCGCCATCGTCGTGGGTGACATGCCGTCGGTCGCCGCGGTGGTGAAGATCTTCCAGCCGACGCAGAGCTTCCCGCTGCTGGCGATTCCGTTCTTCATGCTCTCCGGCAGCCTGATGATGGGCGGTGAACTGGGCAAGCGCCTAATCCACTTTGCTACGTCCCTGGTGGGTCGTTTCCACGGCGGCCTCGGGCAGGTGACGGTGGTTGGCTCCACCGTGTTCGGCGGCGTCTCCGGCTCGGCGGTCGCCGAAGCCTCGGCGCTTGGCGCCATGCTGATTCCCTGGCAAAAGCGCGAAGGTTACCCGGCGGCGTTTGCGGCCTCGGCCACAGCATCGTCGTCGGTCATCGCAGGTCTGATCCCGCCATCGATCCCGCTGATCCTGTTCGCCACGGTGTCCAACCAGTCCATTGCCGCGTTGTTCATGGCTGGGGTAATACCGGGCCTGCTGCTCTGTACCGGTTTCATGGTCACCTGCTACCTGTCCGGACGGCTGCGGGGCTTCAAACGCCTGACCGCCACGGTCACGGCGAAGGATATCCTGAACGCCACGCTCAAAGCGGCCCCGGCGCTCGCCATGCCGGCCTTTATCGTGGTGCTGCTGCGCGCCGGTATCGCAACCCCGACCGAAGTCAGCGTGCTCGCCGTGTTCTATGGCCTGGTGGTCAGCTCGATGATTTACCGTGACCTGACGGTGCGTCGTCTTTACGAGGCACTGGTGCACACCGCTGTCACCACCGGCGTGGTCATGCTGGTGATTGCCGCCTCGAACCTGGTGGGCTACGTGCTGACGGTAGAAGCGATCCCGACCCACGTCGCCGAGTGGGCGCTGGAAACGCTGAAGTCGCCGGTGATGATCATCTTGATGATGAACCTGATCATGCTGATTGTCGGCATGTTCCTCGACCTGCCAGCGGCGATCCTACTGCTCGCTCCGACCTTTGTCGCCATCGGCAACGCCATCGGCCTGGACCTGGTGCAGCTTGGCGTGATGATGGCGGTCAACTTGAGCATCGGCTTGTTCACGCCGCCGGTCGGCACCACCCTGTTCATCGCTGCGGCCATCTCGCGCGAACCGGTTGGCAGGATTGCCCGCGAGCTCTGGCCTTTCTATCTGGTGGCGATCACGGTGCTGGGACTGATCTCCTTCGTACCGGCGTTCACACTCTATTGATGCGATGTGGCCCCGGAGCATCGGGGCCTTCCTCGCAGCTGGCAGATAAAACGGAAAATCATGATGAAGACGATTGCATTTGCCGGCCTCGGCGCGATGGGGCTGCCGATGGCCAAAAACCTGATCACGTGCGGCTTTCGCGTACGCGGCATCGATCTCAACCCCAAGGCTCTGGAGGCGCTAGTGACGGCGGGCGCGGAGCCGGTCACATCAGCTGCAGAAGCGGCTAGCGGCGCTGATGTGCTCATGTTGATGGTAGTCAACGCTACCCAGGCAGAGCAGGTGTTATTCACCGCCGACGCGCTGGCGGCGATGAATGACGGCGGCACCGTCTGCCTGATGGCTACCTGCCCGCCCGGCGGCGTCGAACGTATCGCCGAGCAGGTGACCGCTTCCGGCCGCCGCTTTGTCGACGCGCCGGTATCGGGCGGTGTCGCTGGTGCCACGGCCGCCTCGCTGACCATCATGGCGGCCTGCGACACCGACACCTACGCGGACCTGCTGCCGGTTTTCGAGGCCATCGGCCAGCGCATCTTCCATGTCGGCGACAAGCCTGGGCAGGGCGCGGTGGTCAAGACCGTGAACCAACTGCTGTGCGGCGTGCATATCGCGGTGGTCGCCGAGGCCTTCGCGTTGGCGGCAAAGGTCGGCGTGGACCTGGAGGTGCTGCTCGAGATCATGGGCGGCTCGTCTGCATCGAGCTGGATGTTGAAGGATCGCGGGCCGCGGATGCTGGAAGCGGATCCGGAAGTCACCAGCGCCGTCGATATCTTCGTCAAGGACCTTGGCATCGTGCTGGACACGGGCCGCGAGACCCAGACGGCCCTGCCGCTGGCGGCCGTGGCCCATCAGTTGTTCCTCTCGACCTCGGGCAGGGGTGACGGCCGTGCCGACGACAGCCAGGTGATTCGCAGCTACCACCTCCTGAATGGCACAGACTGAGTCGGCTACTTAACAGACCTAAGCCTATGATCCAAACGTAGAAGGAGAATAAGCATGCACAAGGTCGTATTTCTGGACCGTTCCACCATCGCCCCGCAGATACGCCTGCGCAGCCCGGCGTTCGCTCATGAACTGATTCAGTACGAGAGCACCCGACCCGAGGAAGTGGTGGAGCGGCTTGCTGGTGCCACGATCGCGATCACCAACAAGGTACCGTTGCGCGCCGAAACGCTGCGCCAGCTTCCCGAACTGCAGCTTATCGCCGTAGCCGCAACCGGTACCGACTGTGTCGACAAGACCTTCTGCCAGCAGCGTGGTATCGCCGTGACCAATATCCGCGGCTACTCGGTCAATACCGTACCAGAGCACACCTTCACGCTGATGCTCGCCTTGCGTCGTAATATCGTCGCCTTCCGCGACGATGTGCTCGCCGGTGAATGGCAGAAATCCGGGCAGTTCTGTTTCTTCAACCATCCGATCCACGATCTGGCCGGCGCCCGTCTCGGGATTATCGGCGAAGGGGCGCTGGGACAGCGTGTGGCCGACATTGCGCGCGCGTTCGGAATGATTCCGCTGTTCGCGACACATAAGGGCAAGCGCGGTTTCGGCCGGCTCTACACACCCTGGGACGAGGTGCTGGCGACCAGTGACATCATCACGCTGCACAGCCCGCTGACCCCCGAAACCCGCGGCATGATTGGACTGGACGAATTCCGTGCGATGCAACGCCAACCGCTGATCATCAACACCGCCCGGGGCGGCCTCGTCGTGGAGGAAGACCTGGTCACCGCGCTCGACGAAGGCTTTATCAGTGGTGTCGGCTTCGATGTCACCGAGGGCGAGCCGCCATCCGCGGACAGCCCGCTGATGCGCATCGCCGGGCGCCCCAACGTGATCCTGACACCCCACGTCGCCTGGGCTTCCGACGAAGCTCAGCAGTCCCTCGCAGATCAACTGATGGACAATATCGAGAACTTCGTCGAGGGCACGCCAAGCAGTACAAGCGCATGAAAAAGGCGATCAAAAAGGTGAACGGCTTTCTGGGGCGGGTGGTGCGTGATCTCGAGCGCCAGGGCAAAGCCCAGGGGCTGGTACTGAGCGACAAACAGCAGGCCTGTCTGCGCCAGGCCAGGCAACTGCTGGTCCAGACGCGCAACAGCAAAAACAAGCCGTACAGTCTGCATGAGCCGGGCGTGGATTGTATATCGAAGGGCACGGCCCATGAGCGCTATGAGTGCGGCGTAAAAGCCAGTATCGCGGTCACCGCCAGGGAGTCTTTCATCGTCGGCGCTCGCAGCAATGCCGGCAATCCTTACGACGGCCTCACCTTGGCAGATCAGTTGCAACAAGTGGAAACGCTTTCAGGCCACAAGCCGGCGTTTTGCTTCGTTGACCGTGGCTATAAGGGATCAGGTGTGGACGATGTGCAGGTGATCATCGCCGGCCAGAAGCGCGGCGTGCCAGAGTCCGAGAAGCGCTAGATGCGCCGACGCAACAGCGTCGAGCCGGTCATAGGACACCTCAAGTCAGATGGCAAAATGCGGCGCTGCTTCCTGAAAGGCGTACTGGGCGATGCGCTCAATGTACTGCTGTGCGCCTGCGGTCAGAATCTGCGCAAGCTGCTGCGGTGGCTTATTTTGCCCCGAAAAAAAATACCGCCTGTTAGTGCAATCTGTGCTCGTCACGTGCTGATCGAGTTGAAAAACGATCAGAAGCAGATGGCGCTTGCCGCTTGAGCGTCCTGTTGCAGAGAAGTCCTCAAAAGCGAGCGGCGGGAAAGTGCCCCGGTGCGTTTTAAATCCTATTTTTCAGGGTCGACTAAACAGGAAGCGAACCTATTTGCACGCCAGGTTGATAGTCCAGCCTCTTACCTACAATTATTCGGAGAAATATAGATGCGAATAGGCGTCCCGAAGGAGATCGACGAAGGGGAAAAGCGCGTTGCCTTGACCCCCGAGGTCGCGACTCAGCTGCAGAAACTGGGTTTCAGTCTCGCCATCGAAACCGGCGCAGGCCTCGAAGCCAGCTTCGATGACGACCAGTACCGTGCCGCGGGTGTCGAGATTATCGAAGACCCGAAAGAGCTCTGGCACTCGTCCGATATCGTGATGAAAGTGCGTCCGCCGAGCCAGCACCCGGAGCTCGGCTTCTACGGCGTGGAGCTGATGGGCAAGGGCCAGACCCTGATCAGCTTCCTGTACCCGGCGCAGAATCCGGAGATGCTCCAGGATCTGTCCGAGCGCGGCGTGACCGCGCTGGCGATGGACAGCGTGCCGCGTATTTCCCGTGCGCAGAAGATGGATGCCCTGAGCTCCATGGCCAACATCGCCGGCTACCGTGCCGTCGTTGAAGCCGCGCAGCACTTCGGCCGCTTCTTCACCGGCCAGATCACCGCCGCCGGCAAGATCCCGCCGGCCAAGGTGCTGGTGATCGGCGCCGGCGTCGCCGGTCTTGCCGCCATCGGCGCGGCCAAGAGCATGGGCGCTATCGTGCGCGCCTTCGACACCCGTCCCGAGGTGAAGGAGCAGGTCGAGAGCATGGACGGCGAGTTCCTGATGCTCGACTTCCCGGAGGAGGACGGCGCCGGTACCGGCGGCTACGCCAAGACCATGAGCCCCGAGTTCATCGCCGCCGAGATGGCGCTGTTCGCCGAGCAGGCCAAGGACGTCGACATCATCATCACCACCGCGCTGATCCCGGGCAAACCCGCGCCCGAACTGATCACCGAAGAGATGGTGGCGAGCATGAAGCCGGGCAGCGTGATCGTCGACCTGGCGGCCGAAACCGGCGGCAACTGCAAGCTGACCGTCGCCAACGAGGTGGTGGAGAAGCACGGCGTCACCCTGATCGGCTACACCAACCTGCCGAGCCGCCTGTCGGCCCAGGCAAGCCAGCTGTACGCCACCAACCTGCGTCACCTGCTGACCGATCTGTGCCCGGAAAAGAACGGCGAGATCGTCGTCAATATGGAAGATGAAGTGATCCGCGGCGCCACCGTGGTCAAGGAAGGCGAGGTCACCTGGCCGCCACCCGCGCCGCGTCTGTCGGTCGCGCCGAAGGCAGACATGGGCGACAAGGCCCGCGAAGCGGTCGAGAAGGCCGAACCGAAACCGAAACACCCGCTGGCCTTCCTGGCACCGCTGGCCATCGCCGGTCTGGCGCTGCTGGGCCTGGGCTCGGTCGCACCGCCGGACTTCATCGGCCATCTGACGGTGTTCGTGCTGTCCTGCTTCATCGGCTACATGGTGATCTGGGGCGTCTCGCACTCGCTGCACACCCCGCTGATGAGCGTCACCAACGCCATCAGTAGCATCATCGTCATCGGTGCCTTGATACAGATCTCGAGCGACAGTCCGCTGGTGGTGATACTGGCGACGCTGGCGGTCTTCATCACCAGCATCAACATCGTCGGCGGCTTCGCCGTGACCCAGCGCATGCTGCGGATGTTCAGGAAATAAGGGCGGAACGATGAACACAGGTGTAATCACAGCTTCCTACATCGGGGCGAGCGCGCTCTTTATCCTCGCGCTCGGTGGCCTCAGCCACCAGGAATCTGCACGTCGCGGCAACCTCTACGGCATGCTGGGCATGGGCCTGGCGCTGGTGGTGACGATCTTCGGCATCATCTCCAACAACTACTTCGTCCTGCTGCTGGGCATGATCGCCGGCGGCGCCATCGGCTGGTACCTGGCGAAAAAGGTCGAAATGACCCAGATGCCGGAACTGGTCGCGATCCTGCACAGCCTGGTGGGTCTGGCGGCGGTGTTCGTCGGCTACGCTAACGCACTGCAGCACAGCGAGCTGTCCGGCGCGGCCAAGACCATTCACGATGTCGAGACCTATATCGGCATCCTGATCGGTGCGGTGACCTTCACCGGCTCCGTGGCGGCATATCTGAAACTCAGCGCCAAGATCAGCGGCAAGCCGCTGCAGCTGCCGGGCCGTCACTGGTTCAACGCAGGTCTGGGTGTGCTGGCGTTCTTGTTCTGCATCCTGTTCGTGCAGGGTTCTGCAGACGGCGGCGGACTGGTCTGGCTGGTGCTGATGACCCTGATCGCGCTGGTGTTCGGCGTGCACATGGTGGTGGCTATCGGCGGTGCCGACATGCCGGTGGTGGTGTCGATGCTCAACAGCTACTCCGGCTGGGCGGCGGCGGCGATGGGCTTCATGCTCGGCAACGACCTGCTGATCGTGGTCGGCGCGCTGGTCGGCTCCAGCGGTGCCATCCTCAGCTACATCATGTGCAAGGCGATGAACCGTAAGTTCGTCAACGTCATCCTCGGTGGCTTCGGCACCAGCGCCAGCAAGGGCGCGGCCCCGGCCGGTCCTGCGGGTGAAGCCGGCGACGTCCAGCCGATCGAGGCGGAAGAAGCCGCGGGCCTGCTGGAGCACGCCAAGGAAGTCATGATCCTGCCGGGTTACGGCATGGCCGTCGCCCAGGCGCAGCACACGGTGTTCGAGATCACCAAGAAACTGCGCGAGAAGGGCATCAACGTGCGCTTTGGCATCCACCCGGTCGCGGGTCGTATGCCGGGTCACATGAACGTGCTGCTGGCGGAAGCCAAGGTCCCGTACGACATCGTCTACGAGATGGACGAGATCAACGAAGACTTCCCGGACGTCGACGTCTCCATCGTCATCGGTGCCAACGACATCGTCAACCCGGCAGCGCAGGAAGTGCCGGACAGCCCGATTGCCGGCATGCCGGTTCTCGAGCCCTGGAAAGGCAAGACCACCATCGTGCTCAAGCGCGGCATGGCCACCGGCTACGCCGGGGTCGACAACCCGCTGTTCTACAAGGAGAACACGCGGATGCTGTTCGGCGATGCCAAGGAAAGCGTCGACGCGCTGTTGAAACAGTTGAGTCAATGATTATGGCTTGGCTGTTTTGCGGATGAATGAGTATCAGGGAACTGGTAGAGAAGTCGGCCTCGATTTCTCACAAATTGATTTCGACAATCGAGCAGTCGCCTAAGCAGTGCGCCTACACATCCGAACTCAAGAAGTCTTGGGAGCGTTATTACGCGGGCGTGGCGGCGTTACAGCTCAAGGTGCCCGCCGATGCGCCGACCGGTTTCATCAAGAAGCGTTGGGCGAAGCTCGTGATGACAGGGGCCGGCATCGATCGGCGCTATTACGAGCTGTACGCGCTGTCGGAACATACAGGGTTCGCACCAGTTCAAGGACTTCGAGGATTACCTTGTACCCGCCGGGAGGTTCGCCAGCCTCAAGCAGACAAGCGAACTGCCGCTGGCCGTGGCCACCGACGGCGACCAGTATTTGCACGAGCGCCTGGAACTGTTGGAGACGCAGCTTGCCACAGCCAACCGCATGGCGCTCGACAACGAATTGCCGGACGCCATCATCACCGAGTCGGGCCTGAAGATCCCGCCTCTCGATGCGGCGGTACCGGATGCCGTGCAGGCGCTAATTGACTAGACAGCCATAGTCCTACCCCATGTCAAGATCACCGAGTTGCTGCTGGAGGTGGATGAGTGGACGGGCTTCACTCGCCACTTCACGCACCTGAAATCGGGCGACTTGACCAAGAACAAGCGCTTGTTGCTGACCACAATCCTGGCCGATGCGATCAACCTAGGCCTGACGAAGATGGCCGAGTCCTGCCCTGGTACCACCTATGCCAAGCTATCGGTATTCCGCCGCGCTGGCCGAACTAGTCAACACCCAGTTCCGGCACCCGTTCGCCGAGCATTGGGGCGCCGGCACCACGTCATCCTCGGACGGCCAGCGCTTCAAGGCGGCTAGTCGCGCCGAGAGCACTGGCCACATTGGGCGACACCAAACTCTACATTCCAAAGCGCGATGCCGCCTACGAGGCTCTGAAACCTATGATCGGTGGCACGCTCAACATCAAGCACGTAAGCGCACATTGGGATGAAATTCTGCGGCGCGCTTCGCGGTCACGGCCAAACCGTCGATGACACGCTGTTCTTACCGGTGATTATGTCTGGCGCGGCAACGCCAAGACCGGTGCTGGGAAATTCAGGCCGCTACGGCCCCTGCAAGCGGGTTAGCGTGCTTTATTTTCCGTTTTCTGAAACGACCCCTTGGTACGCTCGCGGATTAAGTTGCGTTCGAACTCACCCTCATGTGGTGCACTGCATAACGCTGAATTCGAAAGAGAGCTCATTGCTGATCGGACAGTGGCCGGGTTAGCCTCGTCCCGCGCCCGGGGCCGAAAGGGCTGGCGGCCGTTCAAGATGACCGCTGCTAAGCTGCGGCTGGCGATGTCCCCCATGGGCCAGCCGGAAACCAAGGTCGGATCTCTGTGAGGAGCTGGGGATTACCCGCCAGATACTTTACCGGCATGTCTTACCGAAGGGGGAGTTACGTCCATACGGCGTGAAACTGCCGGAACGCAATTGACTCAACTTTGGAGTGGCGTCTAAGTTCTCTTCCCGATGCGGGTGAAAAAAGGCAGACCCATCAATGATGGGTCTGAAGTGGGGTAGCGCATTGTTAACGATGATGACGGCGAGGTAGTTTATTGACCTCATAATCGGTCGTTTAGCGCTTGACTACTTTGCGCATCCAGGCACAGAAGCTGCCGTCTCCAAACGACTACGCAACAACCAGATTGCAGGGCCTAGCAGCACCAGGCTGCTGATTTGGGCATAAATGGACGGCCAGACAGCACAAACCGCTACGGCCAGCCACGCCGCAATCGTCAGAGGGTTTATGGCCGCCAGACCGCTCAGTAGCACGCTGACCGCGATGCAGATCACGCAGCCAAACAGCGCGGCTTGCAGAATGGCGATGATGCCTCCCTGGCCCAGATAGCCAGGCGAGAACAGGAATGGAATCAGGTAGGTCACGGCGGAGAGCGTCAGAGCCCATTTTGCAACTTTGCTCCAGCGCTCGACGGCAATCCCGGCAGCGACAAAAACGGCGATGCAGACCGGCGGCGTAATAACCGACAGGGTGGCGTAGAAGAAGACGAACATATGCGCGGCAAAAGGTTCGAAGCCCATGCCGGTCAGGGCTGGTGCCATCACAGCGGCAACCAGGACATAAGCCGCGGTTGTCGGCACGCCCATGCCCATCACGATGCAAACCAGTGCGACGATTACCGCAACGCCCAGCGGACTGTCGCCGGCCAGCGCCAGGATACCGGAGGCCATTGAGACGCCGATTCCGGTCAGGTTGATCATCGCCACCAGGATCTGGGCGCATGCCAGCAGAATGCCAACCACGACGAGTCCCTTGGCGACGTCGTTGCCGATGGCGTTCAGAATCGATGGGAGGGACTCCTGAGACGCGTGCGGCGCCTTTATCCATGACGAGCCAGAATGGCCGGATTTCGAGCAGTAAGCCGGTTAACGTACATATTCGTTCCGTTGGGCTTCAAACCCCGCTAAGCGCCGTGCGTCAGCTGTTCCAGCAGCGACCTGGCCTCTCGCAGATCGGCGGTGTCGAAACCTTCGGTGAACGGGCGGTAACTGTCCCGCAGCATCCTGAGTGCGTGCACCGTCTTCCCCTGGCGCCGCCACAGCCGGGCGAGGCTGGTCGCGGCGCGCAGCTTCAATGCTCGCGCGTCCTGTTCCTGCGCGGTATCGATCGCCTGCAGCAGGCAGCGCTCGGCCTGCTGCTCCGGCTCAGGGCCCCCGCCCTGCGCCAGCATCAGTTCGGCCTCCTGCCGTAAAATCTCGGCCAGGTACATCCGCTCGCCACTGGCTTCAGCCTGCGTTCTCGCTGTGGCCAGCGCTTTCAGCGCCACCCTGACCCTGCCCGCAGCCCCCAGCGCCTCCGATAGCAGCGCCAGGTATCTCGGATACATCAACAGGCCGCCGCTCGATTCGTAATGTCTCAGCCCGTCACGGATTCGTGCGATGCCGTTGCGATGCTGCCCCTGCCGTGCCAGTGCCCAGCCCGACAGGACGGAGCCGCGCGCGAGCCAGTACGGCAGTCCCTCATCGCTGGACAGTGTCATAGCGGCGTCGGCCCACTCCTGCGCGGCAGCGGCTTCGCCTCGCAGCTGATGCAGCTCGGCCAGCACATCGAAGACTTCGGCCAGCACAAAGGGCGGCGACGATTCCCGCGCCTGGTTGGCGACGTTCTCGCACTGCGCCAGCGCCTGATCCGCGTAACCGCGATACCACAGGATCCAGCCCAGGTAACAGTGCGACAGCATCCCCGGCTCTATGCTGTAGCAGAATACCTGCGCCCGGTGCGCCTCAGGGTCGCCGATCGAGGTGCACTGCTCGAAGTGCCGCCGGGCATCGTCCAGCCGCCCGCGAAAGAGCAGCACCGCCGCCATGGCAAAATGCGCCTGCAACCGGTATTCCTCGTCCTGCTCGCGCCCGGCCAGCCGGAGCAACTGCTCCGCCAGCTCCTGCGCGGTCTGGAAGTTCGCCCGCATGGTGTAATACCGGCGCAAGCCCACCAGCACGGGGAACAGCTGCTGTGTTTCCTGCAACTCACGGCACAGCGACAGCGCACGCGTATAGGCCTGCTCGACCTTCGCCGAGCCGATGCCGCAGACCGACATCTGCGCCGCACCGAGCACCAGCTGTATTTCGAGCTCGAGGTGGTCGCGCTCGCTGCCGGCCGGCAACTGCTGGAGCATTGCCAGGGCGTCGCCCAACTGCACTGCGGCTTCCCGGTTGGCCGAGCGCTGCGCCGCCTGCACCCCGGCCTTGTACTGGAACTCGATCGCCTTGGCGACGTTGCCGCTGCGACTGTAATGATGCGCCAGCTCGCCGAAGTGGTCGTCGAGCCGGTGGCGATACAGTGCCTCGATCGCCTGACCGGTGCGCTCGTGCAGCTGGCTGCGACGCCCCTTGAGCAGGGAACCGTAGGCGACTTCCTGGGTCAGGCCGTGCTTGAAGTTGTACTCCACTTCCGGGAAAGCCGGGTGCTCGTAGATGAACTCGCCGGCCTGTAGTCGCGACAGCAGGCCCTGCAGTTCGTCCTCGGGCCAATCCGACAGCCGGCTGACGAGGCTCCAGACAAAGGCCTTGCCGATCACCGCAAGCGTCTGCAGCAGCTCCTTTTCGGGCTTGGCGAGCCGGTCGATCCGGGTCGTCAGCACGCCCTGAACCGTGGTCGGGATATGCAGGGTTGCCGGCATCCGCTCGAGACGGCAGTGGCCCGGGGCGCCGCTGAGCACCTCTTCTTCGAGCAGCGTCTGGAACACCTCTTCGAGGAAAAACGGATTGCCTTCGGTCTGTTTCATGATCAGCGGCTTGATCGGCGCCAGCGAGGCATCCGGGCCCAGCAGGGTCTCCAGCAACTCTCCGGTCTCATCCTGCCCCAGAGGTTCCAGCTGCAGCTGCGTATAGTGGCTACGGTAACCCAGGCCCTGCGGGTATTCGGGGCGAAAGTTGACCAGCAGCAGTACCCGGGCACCGGCCAGGGCGTCGGCAAAAAAGTCGATGAAGGCCTCGGTTTCGCGATCCAGCCACTGAAGATCCTCGAAGATCAGGATCAACGGCTGCTTGAGGCTCTCGCGCAGCAGCAGGCGCTTGATTGCGTCGAAGGTACGCCGGCGCCGGATGTTCAGGTCCATCTGAGGCAGCGGCGAAGTTGCGTCGCAGAGGCCCAGCAGATAGAGCAGGTATGGCAGGCAGTCCTCGAGCCCGGATTCCAGCGTCAGCGCCTTGCCAGTCACCTTCTCGCGGCGCTGGCGCTCGTCGTCCTGCGGCAGGATTTGCATGTAGTTTTTCAACAGCTCGATCAACGGCAGGTAGGGGAAAGCCTTGCCATGGGATACCGAATAGGTTTCCAGTACCAGGCTTGACGGCTCCAGAGCGTGCTTGAATTCGTAGAATAGCCGCGACTTGCCGACACCGGGTTCGCCCACCACGCCGACGATCTGTCCGTTGCCGGCGCAGGCTCGATGCAGTGCCGAGCGCATCTGCGCCAACTCTTCGCGGCGCCCGATAAAGCGCGCCAGGCCGCGGCTCGCCGCAACCTGCAACCGGGTCCGCAGCGGGCTGCTGCCGAGGACTTCATGCACCACCAAAGGTTCGGGCACGCCCTTGAATGCGGTGGCGCCCAGCGTCTTGAAGCGAAAGTAGCCTTCGGCCAGCCGGTAGGTCTCGTCGCTCACCAGAACCGAGCCGGGGGCGGCGATGCCCTCGAGCCGCGAGGCGATATTAATCGTATGTCCGACCGGGTCGTAGTCGACATGGAGGTCCTCGGTGCGGATCGCCCGGACGACGACCTCGCCGGTATGGACCCCGACCCGGATCTGCAGCGAGACCCCGTCTTCCAGCCGCACCTGGTTGCCGTAGTGGCGCATCGCCTCCTGCATGCGTAGCGCGGCATACAGTGCCCGCTGGGCGTGTTCTTCGCAGCCGATCGGGGCGCCAAACAGGGCCAGTATCCCATCCCCCAGCGACTTGGCGACATGGCCCTGGTAATGGTGGACGGCCTCCATCATCAGCGCGAGCACCGGGTCGATCAGCCGGCGGGCGTCTTCCGGGTCGCGGTCGTGCACCATCGCGGTGGAGCCGGCCATGTCGGCAAAGAGCACGGTGATGGTCTTGCGTTCGCCCTCAGTACCGCTGCGCGCGGCCAGGGCCGCCTGTTCGGCTCGCAGCCGGGCCGCCAGGTGGGGCGGCGGATAAGTTACCGGCGCCGGCATCTCGCCTGTGCTGGCTGCCGGTTCCGCGGCGCCCTTGTCCTCGTCCAGGGCGGCACCGCATTCTCGGCAGAAACGGGCCGCCGGGCCGACTTCATGACCGCAGCGAGGACAGTTCCGTCTCAGCCGGGTGCCGCACTGCTCGCAGAATTTGGCATCTACTGGATTATCGTACCCGCAGTCCGCGCATCGCATTTCAATATAGCCCCGCTATTGTCGTAGCGGGCGGATCGCCCCTTACCTACAAGCTTAGTTCAGCCGCGGTCGGCGAAGACACCGCCCAGATACGGCTTCCCGAGAGACCAATCGGCATCTGATCAGTGGTCATTGCTGGCCCTGGTGCTGCCCTATACCCTCGGCCCCATCCTGCGACGGCAGCATGGCTACACAGGAAGAAAAGGCACTAGGCATCATTGACTGACACGGCGATGCCAACATCCCTGCATCTTCAGGAGGGTTACCCGCAATCGACTTCGGTTGGGCGTGGGTAATCATCCTGAACCTTTATTACTTGGAGCTGCTCTGTTGCAAAAACTGACAACGGGTGAAATGCGGACTGGGTAGAGCTGATCAGACCGCTCATCTCTCGATTGCGATCTTGTGATATTCAAGCGTTTCCGTCAGCATGTCTGGCTCTATGCAGCTATGCATCGACCAAGTACACCACAACACAGAAGTATGAGCACCGAGGCCTCGAGCGGCTCCACGCTGCGAGCGATCGCATAGACTGAAATGCCATGACAGCTGACGCGAGCCCTGACAGCTTTGGCGAGAGCCTCAAGTTCTATTCGGACCGCCATCCGGATCCGGGGAAGCGCACCGCACTCAATGTCCAGTACACCCTCACGCGGGGGCAGCAACCTACCCTCAGTGTGGAAATCGCCCCGATCCACCAACCGGGAACCGCACCGAACTGGGCTGAGAAAACCACTGTGCAGCTGACTCGAGGCGAGCTCGTTGCCTTCTGCAGCGTGCTGTTTGGCCTGCGGAAGCAGATGAGTGGTGCGTACCACGGTGACGCCCGCAACAAGGGCATCGCCGTGTACAACAATGGCCAGGACGGCGCGGCTATTGTGATCGCCGAACGTGGTCACCAGCTGCAGCATTTTCTGACGCCAGATGACCGGCTGGAGTTGGCAGTATTCGCTGTCCGGCGTCAGTCTGAAGCCTGGAAGGTGACGCCTTCCGACGCAATTGCTTTACTCCGGCAAGCGGTTTGGATGGACCGAAACCTGTAACAGTAGACCCCATCAGCAAGCGGTTCGTGTCGTACGCTCCTCGCCTAGAGATTGGTTGAGAGGATTACGGATGTCCGAGCGTAAGATCCCCTTTGGCGCAAAGGGTGGCCGATTGGTCAGGGGTTCCGAGGTCGTATCCGGCGTCCCCGCGAATCGATCGCCGGTAAAGCAGTCCTCCCAGTATATCCGCCTGCTTCATCATAAATTAGACCATCATGCAGAGTGACAAACAAAACACCGAGCCCTGCTCATCTCCCTACCACACTCCAGCCCCGCCCTCCTCTTTCTCTCTCTTTTTCTTTCTTTCTTTCTCCATCTAATCTCAGGGCGTTGGCCAGGGGGTGGGGGATTTCTCGAGGGTTGGAGGTGGGGTTGGGTTATTTCTGCATGATGGTCTAATCTTGTATCTATAGGATCTGTATCAGCCTTGCAGGATCGCTTTGCCATGTCGGATTTCATCGCGGCACAGTTCTCAGCCTTGGAGCGGGATATCTCTTCACTGAGTGCCCTCCTCCAGCGCCTGCCCGTTCGGGCTGCGCTAGTGGCGCCGCTGCCCAATACGCCCCGCGGTATGGAGCATGAGCCGGTTCAGCGGATTGACGTGAAGGCTCATACCGGTAGCGAGGCTATCAAGCTCGCGGCAGCCTGCTATCAGGACCTGCATAACAACATGCGCTACTCCCAGAAAACGTCCCGGCGAACGGTTGGGGTGCTCTGGTTCTCCCCCTCCCAGACCGGAGCGAAACACGAGATCGAAGCGCTGGTCGAGCGTATCAACAACGCAAAGGCCGCGATCGAGTCCTTCGTGACGACCACCTACCACACTCGCAAGGAACGGTTCGAAGCACTCAGGGCCGCGTGTCCCGGCATCATGACGCTGCATCTATACCGACAGATTCGCTGCTACGGCACGGAAAACATCACCTCGGTACGCTTCTCGTGGCAGCGCAAAGACGCCCTGGTGAAGCCCGACAAGGCTGAGCTGCTTCGGCGCATCCACGACGACCTGGCGCACGCGGAGCCCGATTACCAGCTACCGCTCGAGCAGTTGATCGAGAAGGTTGCGGCAACACCGGAGCCGAGCCTCAGGGTACGCCGCCACGTCAAAGTTCAGCCCGCGGCCAACATCATGTTTGGCGAGTCGGTGAAAACGGTCACGGCGCCCATGCCGATCATTGTGCTGCAGGACGCCGACTTGAAGCTGAAGCTGCTCCGCAGCTTTGATGCGACGACACCGCGAAAGGCGCGAGCCGATCGGGTGGCCGCCGAGATCCTGGGCACCTTCGCCGGCACCACAATAGAAGCCTTCCCTGACTAGCCAGCACATACACACCGACATAGGTGCAGTTACACTTGATAGCAGTCATGGAGGGCACTCAGAAAAACGCCTTCATCCGCATACGAACAGCCAATCAAAATGGCGATAACGACACCGGTTGCTGAGCGCCCGACTTTGCAACCGTTCATTCAACATAACATCGAACCGACTGTGGGCAACCCCGCCTCGTCACATCAGGCACTCGCCCCTGAAAGTGTAAGCTGAGAGGTTCGACCGCTAGAATCCCGGAACCGTGCTAGCATGACCAACATGCCAATACAGCTCAAGGACGTGCAGCATGACCGACAAGACGGACTACCTCGACCATCAATCCGCTCTACTCCCCGAACGGCTACACCCCTAGTTACATACGGGCTGGGGATCGTGTTCCAGTTGAGGTCGAAAGCCGCGACATGGAGATAGCGTTGATCAAAGCCTACGACTACGGCATTGAATCGTTAACCACGGAAGGCCAGAAACTGGTACAGCGATTTCTCGATGATGCAGTGCTACGCATGTCTGGCAAGATCGACTGAACCAGCATTAAAAAGAGTCTCTCATTGGCGGCGACCAATCGAGAAGGTTGCGGCAACACTAGAACCGAGCCTCAGGGTACGCCACCACGTCAAAGTGCAGCCCGCAGCCAACATCATCGCCGGCGAGTTGGTGAATACGGTCACGGCGCGCATGCCGATCATTGTGCTCCGGGACGCCGACTTGAAGCTGAAGCTGTTCCGCAGCTTTGACGCGACAACACCGCGAAAGGCGCGAGCCGATCGGGTGGCCTTTGAAATCCTGGGAACCTTCGCCAGTACCCAATAGAAGCCGTCTCCGCCTAGCAAGCACATGCCCGATTGGAGGGGATCATCCGCATGGAAAACCTCGATGGCATCCCGCTCGAGCGCTGTCCAGCGTGCCACACCAAACATTATGTGCAACGTACAGCCGACGATGGAAGCCGATGTTCAGGCTACCGCAACAACCCGACTTCCCGCCTTACCGTCAACCTATCGCGGATAGGCCATCGTGGGCCCTATTAGTAGAGGCGCAGCAGCGGTCGCAATTCATACACCTTGCGCCGCCGCGTGTTGACGACGTGATGGATATAAGCCAGATCCAGCAGGCACCACACGAGCAGGGTGCACACCAGGTAATACCCAACCGTTGCACCGGTAACAAGCGCATAGGCCGTCGCTAACCCCCATAGGGTCATGATGAAACCGGACATCCAGTGACCTAAGTAATACCGGTGAGCCCCAAGGGTTCCGATCACCAGGAGCAGCAGATAGGCTGTGGTTTTCTGGCGCAGCCAGTTTTCATTCTGGAATGTGATGGTCGGGCTCATATCCCATGTCCAATACTCTGTTGCACCACGGTACCCGTGACCGGATCTAGTCGTAGGCGACGGCCATCTTATGAGCACGCGCAGGTCGAGGCTTCAACGTCTCGCCACCAATATACTGTATATATGAACAGCATAAAAGCCTGAACGGCTAGCTCAATGACCTCAGCATAGGCTCGAGTTACGCGTCTCTGAGAAGCGTTTTCGTCTGTTCAGTCCGAAGCGTCCACCCGAGTGAGACACTCGCGACTCGATACGCACCGGACCGGATGATTGAAATCGTGCTGGAGCCGCTCCAGATCCCCTGGTCTGGTGACAGCTATCCGGACCTCATCGCGAACTGTCTGAGTTCCTGTCAGTCCAACGGCCCTATTTTGGGGTAGTTGCGGTATGGCTATCTAATGATCGTTTTCCGGACAAGGAGACCGGTGCGAAGGTGATGAACGCCAGGTACAGGCTGCTGTTGCTCTAGCCGTTATAGCTAATTGCTTTAAGCTGCTCTTCTGCCGCAGCCCCTAGATAGCTACGAATCGCCGAAAAGAATGCCGGCCAATGATTGTTGGCATCCTGACGGAGCAAGGCCTGAGCCAGACGCGAACGTGCTTGTTCTGGTGTATACCCTAAAGCGACTAAGTGTCTGATCTCGTCATTAACCTGGTCCAGCACGGGTTTTCGCAAATCACGGAGCCTGGCCGCATCAAGGCACAGTTTATCTACGGTGGCTTGGGCTTTCCCAATGTCGATCGCCGCTTGATGGCAAGCGGTCGGATTGACCAAAATGCTACCAGTAGCACGATCATATTGAAACAGACAAGGAAATGTGGGTATGTTCAATGGATTCAATATGACGTTATCCCAGTTGTTATCACCTTTGGGTACATCACAGCTGAAGTCAGGCTTGGTAAACCTCTTAGCAGCGTCTATCACGTTCTTCTGCGACCCTCCGTGACAACATCCTAAAAGATTCTGCCAATCTAAATGCCAGTTATGAGAAGTTAAACTGTCAGATTTTGGATGAAAGTGTTCTACTCTGAGATCTGACACAAATCCGTTGGATCCAGGCCTAAGATCAATCTCACAGTAAGCGCACAAGCCTCCTTGATCGGCTACCAGCTGCTCTCGGGTCTGCTTCTTCCGCCTCTTTGCAGGCTTTCCCTTGATAAATTGATCCCAAGTTCTAGAAGCAGATCCCTCTCGATAGGCCTTAAGCTTAGTCGGTTCAGCTCCCTTGCGTACTTTTTTCATTCTTTTCGATCCAGCTCCTTGAGACGGATATCAATATCCAGGCGCATGAGTTCCGGCTCATGTTCCGCTCCCCAACGATCTAACTCTTGGCGTAAGCCGGCCGCCTCAGTGCTATCCCATTTATCTTGAGCAACCAGCGCCTGATAGCGGTGAAGTTTGGTTACGATATCGAGATTTTCAGGGCGGGGCTCCACACCAAGAACCTGTTTGAGGACAAGCTGTGCCTCTGCTCCTTGGGAAAAATCGATTGGGACTAGGCTTGGAACATCACCTTCCCAATCGATTACACGCAAAGAGCGCGGTAAAACCGTGGTTACTACCTGAGGGCTATGGGTCGAGACAATAAACTGTATGTTAGGAAAGGTCTGAGTAAGCTCTGGAAGAATCTTCTGCTGCCAACCAGGGTGAAGGTGTAGGTCCACCTCATCGATCAATACAACCCCTTCCGTATCCAAAGTATCCTGCATATCCGGATTGGCTTCAGCCATTCTGGCCGCAATATCCATGACCATTGCCAATGTTGTGCGGTAACCATCACTTAGTTGCTCTATACGAAGCTGCTTCTTCTTATCATCAACCGTCCAGTCGACCATAATTCCAGCCGGATATGCCCCTCGTGGATTGGAAAAATCCGGCATCAGGCGTTGCACCGCCGCTCGGATTGCTTTAAGTTCAGGAAGCTCAACGTCAAAAGATCGCTGTTCCTTTTGTTTCTTACTCTCCCGCTCTTCAAGATAGTAAAAGTATTCAACAAAACGCCTGAAGTTCGTTCGGCTTTCGAGCGATCCGTCAAAGGAATCAAAACGGGAGAACTCTTTACCAAACCCTTTTGTACGCTGAGGTACATCAAAAACACCACGACCAGTGCCATAATATATAAACACCGGCAACTCAAAGTACTCGCCCTCATTATAGGCGTCGACAAAATGGTCGACATATTCATTAAGAGCCTTCACGCCATCCCCATCGGGAATCTGCGATGCGGTTTTCTTTGTCTGGTCTCGCTTTTCTGTACGATCCCAACGTACTCCGCCGTCGCTCTCGCAGGCTATCCGCATATATGGTGGCTTCTTTCCATCAGGGTAAACACGGAAATCGGTGTCCTTGGGATTGATCCCAGACACCTTAGGCAGTCGCGTCAAGAAAGGCCCCAGTGCAGTAGCAACGGCGTCAAGTACACTTGACTTACCTGCTCCATTACGGGCGACGAGCACGGTTAGTTGTGGCTCAAAGTTGATCTCGAACTCTGCAAAACGACGGAAATTTGTTAGCTTTAACTGCTTTATTTTCACCGATATACCCTCTTCAGTCGTTAGCCATCATACTTGATTATCCGGCCTTTTTCCTCCACATGCGTTCCAAATTCGAGCCACGGCTGGACTGGGCATGATTGAGTTAGTCGTACCATATCTTCAAATGGGGACCGCGCCAGAAAGTGCTGCGCATGGTCGATCTGCACCACGCCAACAAAATTGACACCTTGGCCCAGGTCCTCGGCGCTACCAGAAAGCAATTGAAGCGGGTCGCCCGCTGATTTGAAGATCGCTCGCCAAGATGGCTTTGATGTCCAAAAAACGACCGTTTACGAGAACACGATTATCCGCAGAAAGATCACGATTGACATAACTCGACGCCGTCTGATAAGCGTGATCGGGATAACCAATTGCGGAACAATCCTGATATTTATGGGAAAGGAAGTAGGTATAGTAATCCCGGAATTTACCAGCGGTAAGGTTAGCTACTGAGTCAACCATTTCCCATAGGCATCAATATCAATCATCGGAACTGTTCCACTGAACTGAAGCTGCTCAATCAGCCGGAACAAAAAAGCTGTTGCTGGCTTATTTTCCCGTTCGAACTGAAATCCGTTATTGCGGCTATCGTAGAAAAAGTGCCCATGTGACGCCACGCAACCGATATCCAATCGACCATCAGACAGATCCACGTTGAGTGCCTTGTCGAACGATGGGCCGAGCGGAGGGCTCCAATCGCTTTCAAATGTGAGCAGACCGCCCAATATTGGAATAAGTGGTTTAGCTGGGTACGTGCCTCCGGCATGCGGGATGGGAAGGCTGGTACGGTGAAGTTTGCGAACACTAGCGACTTTTCGCTGAGCATAAGCCACAAGTTCTGCTGTAGCTGTTTGTTTCGCCTCAAAAACGGCGTAAACGCTTTCCGCTGGAACGATGATCTGCTCATCAAATTTGAAAATAAACGGTGAGTACTGCCGGTCAAAAACTACGACATCAATCTGCTCACTAAAGCTACCTTGGCTGTCCACTACGAA
Source organism: Marinobacterium nitratireducens (assembly GCF_014645375.1). GTDB lineage: Bacteria > Pseudomonadota > Gammaproteobacteria > Pseudomonadales > Balneatricaceae > Marinobacterium_A > Marinobacterium_A nitratireducens. The sequence continues at coordinate 124,019 of NZ_BMLT01000007.1, read as the reverse complement.
AGCTTTGGCCGCTTGGTAGCGTTTTGGCAAGTACGTGTCGAGCATATCGATCCAGACGCCTTCACTGGCGTCCCCTTTTGTCCCTGGGTGATGTAACGCCCTGCGTGCCGTGCCCAAACGATTTTGAATATCATCGTGCAAAGACGCAAGCAGCGTTGAAAGTGACCATTCGGACATACAGACTCCATCAGTAGCGACGAGAGATACCGGCAAGAGCCGGGATCAATGACACATGCTCAGATTAGAAGAATTAATGATCTTGGAAAGTAGGGGTTGGTGACATCGTTTTGGCGGCCATTAATGCAGTATTCCCAGCGACTGCATTATGGGGATATGCTGTAAGGATGATCGATGGGATAAGCCGTTGGATAATGTCGGAGAAGGTAAATCCTGGCGAATTGGCGTCACGCGGACCGGTCAATTGCACCAACTCCTCGATCAACTGAGCGCTAAAACCCAACCCCTCTAATTTGGAACTCAACAGGTACCGTCTCTGTGCATCGTCCGGCCGGCCAAACGTCAAAACTTCTGCCGCGCGCCGTTGAACCGCAGGATCCAAAGCTTTCAAGCGATTAGTACATATTAGAACTGCCGCTGGCAATTTATGATTGGCAATACGATCAATGCCGCGGATGAAGGCGTTGACTCCCGCACGATCCTCATGATGCATCTGCGCGTTTTCTCGAGACTGAGCCAACGCATCGGCTTCATCAATCAGCAACAGCACCGCGCCACGAGCTCTTCCGCTACTATTCTTGAGCTTCTCGGCGGCCTCGATGGTATGGTCAAAGGCAGCCGAAACCAACTGCGTCATTTCACCAACCCGTCCCTGCCCCCGGGTAGCCAGGCTCAACGGGTACAAGGTGATATCAATACCTTCTTGACGGGCGACGGCATCGCCAATTGTTTCTGCCAACTCAGTTTTTCCCGATCCGACATCTCCCGCCAGCACCGCCAAAGGCGGCCGGCGCAATACGGTTTCTACCGCAGCGCGCGCCTGCGGATGATGTTTTTCCGCCCATTCCTGTAAGCCGAACGGATTGACGAGCAGCCCCAGCACCTTGGCTAGTCGCTCTTTCTGCTCGTCCAGCCCGACCAAGCGCGCCAGACGTTCCCGTGGTTCAAAGTCAGGGAAGGACACACGCCGCTCGAATAGCTCATCTAGCGATGGCTTCACGTTCATCACAGGCTCCTTACGCTTGCACGATTGAGGGCACGACCACCCGCCGAATAGGTCTTATCGTTTTCGAGATAGCCGCTGATCCCCGGTTCAGGCGCGCCTGTGCGATCAAACGGCAGATCTTTGAGCGCGCTTTCTTTCTCTGAAGTCGAAGCGTTCGCATACTTTGTGCTGTAGGTCAGGTAGCTGCCAAAATAAGCGCCCGATACGTCCCGCCCGGGGCGAACACGCCCAGGATCATCATCTGAGGCTGAACTGAGGAGATCTCCAGCGGTGTAGCGCAACGTAGGCTCAATCCAATCATCGCCACGCTTGAAACCGTACGTCACTACCCCGAGATAACCAGCCTTGAGCAACACGACCAACTCAGACTCGTATTCCTCGATGTCAACATCGCTCGGGAAGCCATAAAAACGCTGCATCCTTCGGAGGTCAGTCGCTACTTTAGCTGCCATATGTCGGGCATGTGTAACGGTGAAAGTCTGTGTTTCAGCAACGGTCAAGCTATATGAGGACATAGTGCGAATTCACCCTTGGAAAGAAGAACCAAACACTTTCTGCCAGTAGCCAACCGTCAATTGCTTAGTTGGGGCATAAAGTGCTGCGTCAATAGCATCCCCTGCATCCAAGGATGCCTCAATGATCGCGTCGACATTACGTTGGGTATACAAACGCGCCACATTGTTCTTCGGATTGACCGGATCAATGATTTGCACTAGATCAGAGAGCTCCCCCACTTCAGAGGCAGTGTAGTTATCCTCAAATACTATGCGCTCCCGCAATTCGGAGGTCACCAGGTAGGTGAAGAAGGCTTGTAGTGCCTCGGGATAGTTCGAAAAGTCGACGCCTTGGTCACACAGTTTGGCCAGAATTAATTCGATCATGAACGATTTGAACCGAAAGTCCTGTCGCTCCTGCTTCATAAGACGCGCCCAATATTTTGTTAACCGAACTACTTGGGCAAAGTGTGTCGGAGCGGCACGTTTACGCGCCTTAGCAAACTCCAGGTGTAGCGGGATGCTAGTCTCTAGGAACGAACCATCGTCCTGGCTCACCAAATTGCCCCGCCATTGTGGCAGACCGGAATACAGAACCGGTACGACATCGACGTCCAAACCCGAGCCGCGGAAGGACACTGTTACCGAGTAGGTCTGCGGTTTGACCTGGTCTGCGCTGAAATTTGGAAATGCTTTGCGCAGCCGTTCCGCCAGATAGTCGAGCAAAGCGCGAATGTCATGGGGTGCTTCAGAACCGCTGATATACACCGCTACGTCGATATCGTTCAGCGAGCGTAGAGCAGTGCCTTTGGCCAAGCTACCGGACACCATCATGCGCTTCAGGGCGAAATCAGGATGATCCGCCAGATACCCCTGCAGCTTGTCCTGCAGGCGTTGCGCCTGCTCGCGGTACTCCTGCGCCTTTTCCTTGGGCAAGTTCACCTTTTCTTCGGCAAACCGCGCTATGTCCTTATGGTCAACATGCTCTCTGGACATTTCATCCCCCTGGGAGGTCTATACGTTACTAGGGCCGGGCGATGGGCACAGAAGGCAATTCGTCTGGCTGGAAATAAAGTTCGGTATAGCGAACTTTGTGGTAGACTGCATGCTCATGGAGCTTTTGTCAAATCTTTTGTTCGGAAGCGTGGTATATTTAACTCACTAGTAATGAAAGGAAACGCGACGATGACGACCCGTCTCGGCGAGAAGCTCCGCGACCTGCGCAAGCAGCGTGGGCTGACTCTCGAAAAGCTCGCTGACATGGCTGGACTGAGTAAAAGCTACCTATGGGAGCTTGAGAACCGAGAGTCACAACGGCCTTCAGCAGAGAAGCTCACCGCCTTGGCGGATGTGCTGGGAGTGACAACCGCCTACTTTTTCGAGGACGATTTACGCGAGCCTGAGGAGCGACATCTTGATGAAGCCTTCTTCCGCGGATACAAGAATCTTGAGCCGGATGCCAAGGCACAGCTGAGGAAAATTCTTGAAACATTCAAAAAGGACTTTTGAAAATGCCCGAGCGTGAGGTATGGACACCACAAAAAGCAGCTATTCGACTCACACACATTTGTGATCATGTAAGCCAAGCACACGGCGTTACACGGTTTCCGGTCGATGTCAGTCAGCTCGCGCTCGATACTGCCGAGGTATTCAAGTGGTCTGATCCGATCAGCAAAGTCCAGCCAGTCGATATCATGAGTTTCGATGGCGCACTCTTCGCCAATGAGCAACGCACTCGATGGATGTTACTATATAACGAAAAAATCGCTTCACCTGGACGCATCCGCTTTACCCAGGCTCATGAGTTAGGCCACTACATTTTGCATCGGCTCAATAGAGATGAGTTTCAATGCAGTGGCGAAGACATGCTTTCTTGGGAAGAGAAAACCATTGAAGCAGAAGCCGATTTGTTCGCCTCCTTCCTGTTAATGCCACTCAATGACTTCCGTAAGCAATTGGTTCCCGATATCGATATTGAGGCGGTCCAACACTGTGCTCATCGCTACGGAGTTTCCTTGACCGCAGCGGCGCTGAAGTGGATCAAATGTACTGAGGAAAGCGTCGTACTCGTCTTGTCCCGAGATGGCTTCATGAAGTGGGCGTACTCTAGCAAAGCCGCGCTGCGAAACGGAGCCTTCTTCCGTACACGACAAGGCGTGATACCAATTCCCCCCGGGTCGCTTGCTGCCGGGACCATTACGCAGGAGCGCGGAGGTATCGAACTACCGGCCTCGACCTGGTTCCCACATGCCGATCGCTCGACCAGCGTGCGGGAAATGAAGATTCAATCAGACCAGTACGAGTACGTGTTAACCCTGCTCCACCTGCCACGCACAGCCACCGTTTGGCCTCCGTTTGCCGAAGAACCGGAAGTGTCCCCACACCGTTGTTGAACACACACCCAACATAACAGCCATAAGACGCTACAGCCCCGTAATAGCCCCGTGGTCAAGAGGCCCGAGTGGTGCGGCATGGATCAGACATCCGCGCGCAGATACTGATAGAGGGTCTCCCGGCTGATACCGAACTCTCGGGCCAGCTTGGCTTTCGGCTCTCCTGCTTTTACGCGCCGCCACAATGCAGCGGCCTGTTCGTCGGTGAGCGCCTTCTTGGAGAGCGCTAAAAAGCGGGGGAGCAGTGGTCGGTAAGAAGGTCTTCGGATAAGCTGGCGAGATGGTTGCTCCCAAGCCTGCCGTGGCGCCCTGCATCTATCAGCTGCGGATCGTACTGCGCGACATCAGCCCGCTGATCTGGCGTCGGCTGTGGGGGCGCAGCGATGTCTGCATCGCGGACCTTCACGCTGTGCTCCAGATCCTGATGGACTGGAGCGATACCCACCTGCACCGCTTCTCCATCCACGGCAAGGACTATGGCATTGCCCGGCTGGGCGGCATCGCCTTCGCCGACGACCCGCGGCAGGTCAGGCTCACCGACTTCCGGCTGCACCGGGGAGAACGGTTCCTCTATGAGTATGATTTCAGTGACGGCTGGGTTTTAGAGATCCGCTTGGAGGACCGGTTGCATATTCCGGCCCATCGTGAACAGCCATTCCGGCGGAACGTGAACACCCATTCTGGTTCAACGTGAACACCTATTCCGGTTCAAGGTGAACATTTTTGTCGGATTTCCGGAATCGCCGTTCACGGCGCCGGAATCACTGTTCATGTTCCCGGAATCAGTGTTCACGTTCGTCCGGAATCATTCTTAACGCATTGATTTTCAACTTGTTAGGTAACCTCTCCTCATTTTCAGGAGAGGCTATGCCGGCTATCAGGATTCCAATGCGTAAAATCCGAGACGTTCTCCGCTTACGGCTAGCCGCCGGGCTGTCGATCCGCCAGATCAAGGACAGCACCAAAATCAGTGTCGGGGCCATCCAGAAACTGCTGCGTAAAGCCGATGAACTCGGGCTTGTCTGGCCCTTGCCTGACGAGCTCGACGACAGCCAGTTGGCGCGGTTGTTCTACCCCGGTGCCGATACCGCCCCCTCCACCCGTTACCAGGTCCCCGACTGGGCCGCCCTCCATCAGGAGCTCAAACGCAAGGGTATGACCAAGCAGCTGCTGTGGGAGGAGTACACCCAGCAGTATCCCAACCGCTGTTACAGCTACTCCCAGTTCTGTGACCGCTACCGCCAGTGGTGCGGCCAGCAGAAGCGCTCGATGCGTCAGACGCACAAGGCCGGCGAGAAGTGTTTCGTTGACTACTGTGGGCCGACGGTGCCGATCATCTGCGCCAGCACCGGTGAGGTGCGTCAGGCACAGGTGTTCGTGGCGGTGCTAGGGGCATCGAACTACACCTACGCCGAGGCGACCCTGAGCCAGTCGCTGCCGGACTGGCTGGGCAGCCATGTGCGGATGCTGGAATACTTTGGCGGGTCGACCGAGATCATCGTCCCTGACAACCTCCGCAGCGGCGTCAGCCGGGCCTGTCGCTACGACCCGGACTTGAACCCGAGTTACCAGCAGTGGGCTGAGCATTACCAGGTTGCAGTGGTACCGGCGCGACCTTATCGTCCAAAAGACAAAGCCAAGGCCGAGGTCGGGGTACAGATCGTCGAGCGCTGGATCCTGGCGCGCCTGCGCCATCACAGCTTCTTCTCGCTGGCTGAGGTCAACCAGTGCATCCGGGCCCTGCTCGCGGCGCTGAACGAGAAGCCGTTCAAGCAGTTGCCGGGCAACCGCCGGCAGGCCTTCGAGCAGCTCGACCGGCCGGCGCTGCGGCCGCTGCCCAGCCATCCTTACCGCTACGTCGAGATCAAGCCGGTCAAGGTCAACATCGACTACCACGTCCAGTACCAGCAGCATCACTACTCGGTACCGCACCAGTATGTCGGTGAAACCCTGGAGCTGCACGCCAGCGACACCCTGGTCACGCTGCACTTCCGTCAACGGGTGGTGGCGTCCCATCCGCGCAAGCACCGGCCCGGCACCACCACCGAGGCCAGCCACATGCCCAAGCGCCACCAGAAGCAGCAGCAATGGACGCCGGGCCGGCTCAAGAACTGGGCCAAGGACATCGGTCCCGAGGTGCTGACCTGGGTGGCGGAGCAGCTGGTTGCCAAAGCCCATCCTGAGCAGGCCTACCGCGTCTGCCTGGGGCTGCTCAACCTGAGCCGAGACTATCCGGCCGAGCGCTTGGACGCGGCCTGCGGCATCGCCAACCGGGAAGGCTTGATCCGCTTGAAACAGGTCAAGTCGATCCTGCTCAGTAACCGCGACCGGCTGCCCGAGACACTTAGCGTCCAGGCCGAGCTGCCCCAGCAGCACGAGAACATCCGTGGCCCCCACAGCTTCCACTGACCCCTACGACACACCAGAGGACAACCCTATGAGCACCCAGGTCCTGGCGCAGCTGCGCCACCTCAAACTCGGCGGCATGGCCCGCGCCCTGCAAACCCAGCTGGAACAGGTCGGCACCTATGAAGCGCTGCCGTTCATCGAGCGGCTCGGCCTGCTGGTCGAGCACGAAAACCTGAGCCGGGAGCACCGCAAGCACGAGCGCCTGATCCGCCAGGCGCGCTTCAAACTCGCCGCTACAGTACAAGACATCGACTACCAGCATTCCCGCAACGTCAGCCAGGCCCAGGTTGCCCGGCTGGCACAGGGGGACTGGATCGACCGGGCCCAGAACCTGCTGATCACCGGTCCCTGCGGCAGCGGTTAGACCTACCTCGGCTGCGCGCTGGGCCACAGCGCCTGCCTGCGGGGCTACAGCGTCCGCTACTACCGGCTCTCCCGTCTGCTGCTGGAGCTGACCCAGGCCAAGGCCGACGGCAGCTACCACAAGCTGCTCAAGCAGTTGGTGAAGGTCCAACTGTTACAGATCGACGACTGGGGACTGGAGCCGCTGAAGCCGGCCCACCGCAACGACCTGATGGAGATCATGGACGACCGCCACGGCCAGACCTCGACGCTGGTCATCAGCCAACTGCCGACCGACCAGTGGTACGCCAGCATCGGCGACAACACCCTGGCGGACGCCATCCTGGACCGGCTGATGCACAACGCGCACCGGCTCCCGCTGAAGGGTGAGTCGATGCGAAAACTCCTTGGCCAGTTGACCGAAGATGAACACCTGGGCTAAAAACACCAGGGCGTGATGCGTTGAGAAATCAGGTGTTCACGTTCGTCCGGAATCGGTGTTCATCTTCGCCGGAATACGCACCGGTTGGCTCCAGATCCCGAGTCAGACCACCCGATCTGTGTAGCAGGTCGACGAGCAGCGCCGCCTGAGGATTGTGGCGGTGCGTGGAACTATCTGGAGCAGTTGCAGCGCCATGAGGGTCACCTGCTTTGGCAGGATATTGAGACGGTGGCCACCGCCGTGGAACGGTTCCTCGACACCGGGGATCGCTCCGCTTTGGGCAATCTGGATGCCCTGCGGGCGGTGATGGCTCGGGTCGAAGCCTACACTGCGTTTCAGCCGGAGCGATTTGATCGCCAGGCGATCAATGCCCGGCTCCGGCAATGGACCAACGGCGCGGGAGGTGAGGCATGAAGTTCAAGGTCCAACTGATCAGTGTCATCGGTGGTCACGAAGAGGCTCGGGATTTGGTCTGTTTGGAACGGGAGGCCCTTGATCTAGCAACGCTCGGTCTGACCCTGGCCGAAGGCAAAGGGCTTCTCAAGGCGATCCAGGAGGCGCTCGTGGAGAAGCAAACCACGGCCTACCTCGACACCCAGTGCCACTGCCCGGTCTGTGGCAAGGCCCGGCCCCGCAAGGGCGGTCATCACATCACTGTTCGCACCCTATTCGGAAAGCTGACGCTCGACAGTCCCCGACTCTTTCATTGCGATTGCCAACCACATCCGACGAAGACCTTCAGTCCGCTCGCGCAACGGTTGCCCGAGCGAATCAGCCCGGAGCGGCTGTTTCTGGAGACCAAGTGGGGTTCACTGGCTTCTTACGGCCTAACGGTGGATCTTCTCAAGGAGGTCCTGCCCCTCGACGAGCAGCTCAACGCCATCACCCTGCGCAATCACCTGCTGCAGGTCGCCGAGCGGATGGAACAGGCCTTGGGGGAGGAGCAGGGCTGCTTCATCGAGGGGTGTCAACTCGACTGGGATCGCCTGCCGTTACCCGACGGACCGCTAACAGTGGGTCTTGACGGTGGCTTTGTCCGCGCACAGCACAAGCAGGGGCACTTCGAGGTCATCACCGGCAAGAGCGTGCTGGCCTTCGAGCGCGACGCTAAAGAGGACGCGCCGTCCGCGAAGCGCTTTGGCTTCGTTCAGACCTTCGACACCAAGCCCCGGCGGCGTCTGTTCGAGGTGTTGAAGTCGCAAGGGATGCAGGCAAATCAGCAGGTGATCTTTCTCTCCGATGGTGGCGAGGATGTTCGTGGCCTGCCGTTCTACCTGAACCCGCAGGCTGAGCATCTGCTGGATTGGTTTCATGTCACGATGCGTATCACCACGATGACGCAGACGGCCAAGGGGCTGCCGGCGACCCTCGGCGAGGGCGCGGAGGCATTCGAACTGCGGGACGAGGTGCTGGACGCGCTCGAGAGTATCAAGTGGTATCTCTGGCACGGCCACGTGTTCCGAGCGCTGCAAGAGATCCAATCAGTCGAAATGGACCTGGAAGCGGCGACGTTTGAAAGCCAAACCGATGCCGCGCGCAAGCTGCTGAAAATGGTCGAGGCATTCCACACCTACATCCAGAACAACCGCCCGTTCATCCCCAATTACGGGGAACGCTTTCGCCAGGGCGAGACGATCTCCACCGCGTTCGTCGAATCGACGGTCAATCAGGTGGTCAGTAAGCGGATGGTGAAGAAGCAGCAGATGCAGTGGAGCGAACGCGGTGCCCATCTGCTGCTGCAGGTTCGCACCCGCGTGCTGGATGACGACCTCGAGGACGTCTTCCGTGACTGGTATCCGGGATTCCGGCCGCCAGACTCACGCCAATCGCCGCCACAGGAGATCAGACCCCCCGCTTTTTAGCGCTCTCCGGTATCAGCAGTTAATCCTTTGAGTAACTGAGCTTCACTGAACGGCAACTGCAAGCGTTTCTTAGTCTTTTCGGGCGCCGCCTCAATTACGATTTTCCCCTCTTGTACCGTCAGCGAGAGTTCGCTGCTTACATCCAGGTGGGCGGCAGCTAGAAGCTTGGACGGGATTCTGACGGCGGCGCTGTCACCCCAGCGTTTAATTTCGGTTCTCATAGCGAGCAACCAAGGGTAGATACAATTAGTATCTACAATAGAGAGGCACACTGAGGTATCAACATCTGTATCTACATGCAGTGCCGTTATCTCTCAAGTGACCACCTGTGCTTCCTTTTCCGCAACTAGCTGCCAGACCAAAGTATACCGACTCTGAAATTCCTGAATTTTTACATGTTCCCCATACCATACATTTCGGCGATTACCCGCCAACCAACTTTCTGCTGCTCCCAAACATAGAGGGCACGAACCTGGTAGGGTTCGCCTTCCACAGGCGTGCAGCTCCAAGTAGCAAAGGTCGAGGCCTGCTCCGCGCCGACAACGGCATCGTTCATTTCGATCGAGCAGGATTGCGCGCCGGCCACTATCTCTTCCATCACCGGCAACAGTGCGGCCAAACCTCGAATCGGCTGCTGGCTGCCCTCCCCTACGACGACGACGTTATCAGCGTACATCGCCTCGGCCCAAGCCTTCGCGTCCTTGGCATTGACGGCATTCTCGGTTGCTTCGAATCGCTGCGCCAGTACCGAAGCGTCGCCTGCGATCGCCATTTCCGTGCCCAAAATAAGGGTTGCAGCCACAGCCAGGCCACGCAGGGTCTTTACGTTTATCATGGATTCTCTCCCATTACAGAAAGTGGAAATCAGTTGAGTTGTTGCAGGAAGCAGATCAGATCCTGTCGTTGCTGTTCATCCTTAATACCGCCGAATGCCATGAAGGTACCCGGAACTCGCTCCGCAGGGCTCTTCAAAAAGGCGTCGAGCTCTGCAATAGTCCAGTCGTGGGTCAGCTCCTCGAACGCCGGCGAATAAAAGAATCCTTCGGCACTGCCTGCTTCACGGCCGACCACGCCCCACAGGTTCGGGCCGACCATGTGACTTCCTGCCGCGTCTGCTGTATGGCAGGTCTTACAGGTGGCGAAGGACTTCTCGCCTGCAACCGGATTGCAATCCGCCGCTAATACGACACTGCTGAAAATAAGTGAAATCAGGGTCCCGCCTACTCCCTGGAGATAGCGGTGTTTCATGCCGTCACCTTTTCATTCTTAAGCGATTCGGTTACCAGCTCGGCGGCACGGGCCCCGGACTCGATGGCGCCGTCGATAAAGCCGCGCCAGCCATTGGCGATATCCGACGTGGCGAAGTAGACATGACCTTCGGGGCGCTGCAGCTCCTCCAGCGCGCCGGTCAGCACGCCCGGGCGATACATGCACCAGGTGCCGAGCGCAAAGGGGTCGGCGTTCCAGTTGTAGCTGGCCGATTCCAGCACCTCCGCGTCGGGTAGAAATTGCTTGAGGGCGTCAGCAACAGCGTCCGGATCGGCGGTATCGAGTAGCTCCGGCGACGCCCCGAACCCGACCAGGATCTGGCTGTCGTCGTCGTCGTATTCGGTCCAGAGGAAGGTAAAGGGCATTTTTTGCGTCCCCTGACCGAACATCAGCGGCTGCTTGCCTTTGATACGGGCATAGGCCTTGACGCCGGATCCGGTATGACGCTCGCGGCTGACTTCGGTCTTGGTCTGCGAAATGGCCGGGGCGAACTCAATTTTGTGGATCACGTTCAGCGGCACCGCCAGTATCACTTTTTTGCCGACGAAGGTCTCTTTGCGGGCGGTCGTGACCTGAACCCTGTCACCATTCTGTTCGACACGGGTCACCGGCTGACCGCGTTTGAACTCGGCCTTGCTGTCTTCGTGGATTTTAGTCAATAGCGATTGAGTACCGCCCTCGAAACGGAAGCGCCCGAGGTTGTCCCACATGAAGGACTGGCTGAAGCCCCCCAACGCGATCCAGCGCAGCTGATCAAGATAGCTGCTCTGGTCGGAGAAGCTATGCCCATTAATGGCCGCGAAGGCATGTAGCAGGCTCTTCTGCTCAGCTGTAACGTCCAACGCCTCGATCGCTGCAGCCGCACTCATCTTGTCGAGGTTCTTGTCGTCCGCAACTAAAAGCGGGTCATAGGGTCGCGGAAAAGCATCGCGCGCCGGCCCGTAAAAGACATCGTTGGCAGGTCCCATGATGCTCCAAAAGTCGTCCGGCGTGCCTTCCTTGCGGGCGCCATTCTCGTCGAACCAGACGTAGTGCGAAGCCGAGTAGGCAGCGCTTTCAACGACCGGCACGTCGTAACGCATTTTTTCGGCCCAGACATGCGGCTGCCCCCAGCCGATCCAGGTGCCGCCCAGGTCGACATCGTGATGCCCGAACTTGCTGGTGAAGGTACGCCCGCCGAGGCGGCCGCTGGCTTCTAGATGCAGCACTTTGAGACCGGCTAGGCTGCTGTCGCGCGCAGCGGTGACGCCGGCGAAGCCGCTACCAACGACAATGACATCATATTCATCATCCTCGGCCTGCGCAGCCATCGCCTTCGCGCCCAGGCCCAGAGACAGACCGGTTCCGGCTACCGCACCGGCCACACCGACGGAACGCAGAAATTGGCGGCGGGAGTTAGGGGTAGTATCCGTTTTCTTGTTTTTTGACATGGAGTCACCTCTTCGCGACTGTGTGTTTTTAGTATTGCAAGCGTTGTCGTCTAGACGGCGAGGACACTCGCTATAGGTCGTTTGACCGATAGCGAGTATCGACACTATCGGTCTATCGACCTACAATGTCAATAGTCTATTTGCACGATTGATGATAAGGGTTTCATTTTGTCATAAGGATGCTTCAACCTGATGAGTACAGATAAAACTGCGCCGAAACGTATTCGAAAATCTCCTGATGAACGGCGCGCGGAAATAATTGAGGCCGCTACATATATTTTCATCCACGAAGGGTATGCTGAGCTTACTCTTCGCAGAGTCGCCCGGGAGGTCAATATTCGCCTGAGTACAGTCCAACATTATTTCAACTCTCGCGATGCCCTGATTAATGCACTGCTTGAAAAGCGAATCCTTTTCTACACAGACCAGTACGCTGCCCTGACATCGACGCTTGACGGAAGTGCCGAGGATCAAGCGCGCGCCATTCTCTGTTTCCTGCTGGATGACAGCCGCAGCCAGGATACCTGCGGTTTCTTCACTCAGCTGTGGGCCATGGGCTTTCAGTCCGAAGAATGTCGATCACAACTATTTGAAATGTATAGAGTTCACCGCCAGGACCTTGCTGACATCGTCGCCATGCTGCGCCCCGAACTCGATGAAACGGAGTGCCTTCAGCGCGCCACCATGATCTCGTCGATGATAGAGGGCTCTCTGGTGCATCTCGGCCATGGACTGCCGATTGATAACCGACTCTCCGATCTTCGTGAACGGATATGCGACCACTTGATTGCATTGATAAAGTCCTGAATGGCAGTAAACCCTGACTAGACCCAGTTGAAAATGGGGTTCTTTGCGAGCCCCAAATAACCGCACCCCTATTCCGTGTGAAATCAACAGTGCCATGTGCTCTGGAAAATCAAGCAAACGTTCGCCCAGCCAATCTATTCAAAAACTTTTTACCTGATAACAATCATTTAGAAATCACCAGTACGTTGGCTTTTAATAGTGCTACTCCCTCTAGCCCTTGCTGATATTTAACAGCTGAACCTGAGTATATTCCAACAGGCCGTCGGTGCCGAACTCGGTACCAATACCGGACATCTTGGCACCGCCGAACGGGCAGTGCGGTAGCACTTCGGAGTGATTGTTGATCCAGACCGTTCCGCACTCCAGGCGTGACGCCACGGCTTTCGCCTGCTCGATATCGCTACCCCAGACCGAGCCGCCAAGGCCATTGGGGTTGTCGTTGGCGCGGCGGATGGCGTCCTCGACATCGCTGTAGCGGACCACCGGCAGCGCGGGGCCAAACTGCTCCTCGTCAACCAGGCGGGTGCCGTCGGTGATATCGGCGACGATGGTCGGGGCATAGAAATAGCCCTTGTCGCCGACGCGCTCGCCGCCGGTGACAACGCTGGCGCCGTTTTGGCGCGCATCCTCGACCAGCTCGGCGACCAGATCGAACTGGTCGCGGTTCTGCACCGGGCCGAAGTTCACGCCCGGCGTCATGCCGGACCCGACCTTCTGAGCCCGCGCCTGCTCGGCCAGCTTTTCGACCAGGGCATCGTACTGGGAATCGTGCACGTAAAGACGCTTCAACGCCGCGCAGGTCTGACCCATGTTGATGAAGGCGGTCTGGAAGATCGCCGGCGCCAGCGTGTCGATGTCGGCGTCCGGCAGCACGATGCCGGCGTCATTACCGCCCAGCTCCAGTGTCAGGCGCTTCAGGTTGTCGGCAGCACTACGCATGATGGTCTGACCGGTCGGTGTGGAGCCGGTGAAGACGATCTTGCGGATACCCTCGTGTTTGACCATCCTGCTGCCGATACCGCCCTCGCCGGTGACCACGTTGATCACGCCGGCCGGCAGCACTTCGTTCATCAGCTCGACCATACGCAGGGTGTTGAAGGGCGTCATCGACGAGGGTTTGACCACCACGGTGTTACCGGTGCGAAGCGCCGGCATGACGTGCCAGATGGCGATCATCAGCGGCCAGTTCCAGGGCGTGATGGAGCCGACTACGCCCAAAGGCTTCCTGTGCAGCTCGGCGCGGCGCACATCGCTGTCCTCGACCACCTCGACCGGGATCTCCAGTGACGCCGTGTAGCGCGTCCAGGCGATCGCGCCACCAACCTCGAAGCGAGCCAGATCCAGCGGCTTGCCCTGCTCCAAGGTGATGAACTCGGCCAGCTCTTCGGCGTGCACCTCGAATTTGTCGGCGATGGCATTCAACGCCGCAACACGCGTCTCGTCGGAGCTGTACTGCCAGCTATTGAAGGCTTCTTCCGCGGTTTTCACCGCTTGATCCACCTGCTCCGGCGATGCAAAGGGACACTCGGCGACTACTTCCTCAGTGGCCGGGTTAAGCACCTTGAAGGTACCGCGCTCGCCGGCCAGGGACTGGCCGCCGATGGTAAGGAAAAACTGTGTATTCATTGTTCAGACTCCTCAAATAGCGCTAAATCGCCTGAAGCTCTGGCTATCAAAGTGCTTAGAACAGCACGATTGCCAGTAGCTGAGTGTAAACATTGGTGTTGTCGTTATCGAACTGGGTCCCGCCCGTGGCCGCACTGTTCTCCGGCTTGTAAAAGCCGATAAGTGGACTAACAATCAGGTTGTCGTTCACCACCCACTCGGCATAGAGATCCAGCTCCTGGGCATCGACTGCGCCGGAGCCCCCGGCAGTATCGGAGAAGTCGAACAAGAGCGCGCCCAATTTCCATGTCTCGCTCGGAGCGACCCTCAGCGCCAGTTGCTGAATATCGGCATCGCTATTGAACGGGCTCGCATAGCTGCCGGCGACCTCCCCCTGGAACCAGGTGCCATAGCCGCGGTTGAATCCGTAGAACAGTGGATCGAAGCCTTCATCAAAATTCGCGTAGCGGTAGCTGATACTGGGCGCCCAGGGCAGAGCGGCAAAGGTCCATCCGGCTTCCAGATACCAGGCATCCGCATCCGGCCGGCTGTTGTCCCCCTGGTGCTGGTTCACCAACTCGCCGGAAAGAAACAGGTTCTCAATGCCAGCGTTGCCCTGGTAACGAAAACTCAGGGTCTCCTGCCCATTGCGATTGGTCAGTCCCAGGGCATTGGCGTAACGATCATTGACATCCAGCCCCTCGAGGTACATCAGGCCGAATGTCCCGGTGTCGCCGACATACTCGGCATTGAGTCCACCCAGCTCGGTTTCCGCCTGCCCCTTGTTATCCGATTTCAGCCAGAACAGGTCCGCGCGCAGCCCGTCTTGACCACCAATACGGGCAACAGCCGTGCGATCGAACGACTTGCGCGCCGCAATCCAGTAGACGCCTCCACGGTCAAAGTGGAGGACACCGTCATTGAAAGTGTCCCCCAGATTCAGTGCATCGCCATTGATCAGGAAGCCATCACCAATGGTGACATTCTGTCGGCCAAACGACAGTTCCAGGCCGTTTTCACCGAGAGCCGGCAGCAGCTTCCCCGAACGCCATGCAAGATAGGCATCCTCGAGGTCGGTTTCGCGCTCGTCTCCTGAAGTGAAGCCACCTGAATCGCCATCGCCCCAGGTCGCCGACGACAGCAGGTTGACGGCCCCGAACAGAGCGGAATCGGACGCCAGGCCGTAATGTCCCGAGAAACCGTACTTAATGTACCCCTCCTGCCAGGAGGCGCCGTTACGATCGTTGTCGAAAAGATAATTTTCTTGGCTGTGAAAGGTGCCAGCGATCGCCTCGAGATCGAAGTTCAGTTCATGCCCACTATCGGCATAGAGGTTGTACCCGAAGGCAGGGCTAGCGAGCGCCGCCGCAAAGGCGGCGCCGAGTAGAGAGCGGGAAAGCGTATTGTTCTTTTTCATGCGCTTGATTCCGGATTTGACTTGATAATGCCACCGATATTTATCGGTCATATGACCTATAGTGCAGCAACATCTGTAACCGGATTCGCACTTTATGTATTTAATCGTTCGAATTTGTAACAGCTTGTAAGAATGGGAGACGTCACTACGAACCAGGGACAACATGCTCAGAATTGTCCAACGGCGGATTCACCCAAGCATGTCGCTAAGGAAATGGGATTGACTCCGCCCCCTTGTGGGGGTCTGGTCGGGACTACCTCGAATTCAACAGTTGTGCGGCATTACAGCAGGCTCCCTTACCGTCTACATGGGGTAAAACAAGCAGCCGTGTCACCAGTCGCCATCGGGTGACACCACCCCATCATTCGGCGTCATCTAGATCCATGCAGGACAGACTCTCGGGGACAACGCCGTCATCCGCATTCTTCTAGCTGCTCATCATGTAGGGCACCTGCTGGTCTCGGTCGCCTTCCAGCTCGAACAGGTCGAATACTTGGCTGAGCGAATCCTCATTGATGACCGCCATCGCCCGTTGATGCGGCTTCAGCCGGTCGGGATGAAGGTGGGATGCATGGCTTATTCCCCGTCAGTAAGATCGGCGTGCCGTGCGGCCTCGATCGACAGCTCGCAGCCGCGAATGCGTCGTGAAATTCTCGGGGGACAGCGTGTCCCACGCGTCATTGGCGATGCATGGCAGCCCTGTTTCGGCGCGTAGCTCGCCCGTACTGTGCGGCTACGTGGCGGCTGGATCCGCTTCAGCTGAGCAGCGGCGCGGTGCCCGGCGCGAACTCGTTCATGTGCAGCGCGATCCGGCTGATACCCATCGATCGCAGCAGCTGGGCGGGCGCATCGAGGCTCTTAAACGTCCTCGAGCCACCACGCTTGAGCTTGAGGCGGTGATCGACGCCGCCGGTCGAGCGGCAGACGATGTGGAAGCGGCCATCGCCGTCCTCGATGATGTAAGCGGTGAGGATGGCCCCGGCCGCGACCAGGTCCGCCAGGGTGGATTCAAAAACGTAACGTGTCTCTCGAGCCATTTGCGGGAACCCAAAAAAGGATTTTGGGCATCATAGGCCGTCCGGCGGGGGACCGCCACCCGGGCCCTGGGCGCGGCGATTGAACATAACAGGGATTATCACTAGCGCCACGACCAAACTTCCCAAGCAAACCGAACCACCCCATCCTTGCAGATAAGCCCAGGTCGAATGACACTATGGTATCCCACAGGATACAAGCCGCTTGTATCCTGTGGGATACAAGTCTAAGATTAACCGAAGTTAATAAGGTACACGGATGCCCCATATCAGCGACTACTTGGGCTTGGTTTTCTACATCTACTTTCACGATCACAAACCGCCCCATGTCCATGTGCGCTTCGGGGAGTTCAATCTGGTAGTAGAGATACAGACAGCTGCGATCCGAGAGGGCTACCTGCCTAGCAAGAAGCGGAAGCTAGCTCAACAGATCGTCGAGCGCTACCGAGATGAGTTACTGGAAAAGTGGAACCAGGCTCAAGCGGGCCAACACCCTGGGAAACTGGAGATTACATTATGATACGTGTTGTCGATGTCGATTACATTGATGGTTTCCGCCTCCACCTGGTATTCAGTGACGGGTTTGCCGGAGAGGTCGACCTAGCTGACGAGTTCAGCAAATCACCTTTTGACGCCTTTGCGCATGACTTCAAGCGCTTTGCGCTTGCCGATGGGACGTTGTGTTGGGGTGATGACGGGCACATCGCGCCGGAGTACCTCCGCGAGGTTGCTAGGGGAGATTTCACTGACGCGGAACTGATCAACCCCACAGACCCTGCTTCCGTGCTGAGCGCCGCCTTTCGTGACAGCATTGAAGAAGGTGACATAACCATTCTCCAGGCCGCCATTCGAGGCTTCTCGGATGAGCTAGGTATGGCTCGAATTGTCGAGGAGGCCGGAATCAAAAGCCGTCCGAGCGCCTATAAGACGATCAGCAGCAGCTCGCCGAAGCTGGAGACCATCGTTAAGATGTGCCATGCAATTCTGAAGATCGACGGCCACGAAGAGCGCCATGTTCACAGGGCAAACGCAGGCAATCACGTATAGTGATTGCCTACATGTTGATCACCTGAGACCTCTCTTGATCTGTCGGTGTTACATCCTGACTGTCTCTGAGACTAACGCTTCATCCGCATCTGATATTCGAACAGGCTGGACGGGAACACCGTTTCACTGGCCTCGAACACCTTCCCCTCGGTGTTGTAGAACTTGCGCCGCAGTCGAAGCGCCGCCTGCC
The DNA here is from genome assembly GCF_014645375.1 of Marinobacterium nitratireducens. GTDB lineage: Bacteria > Pseudomonadota > Gammaproteobacteria > Pseudomonadales > Balneatricaceae > Marinobacterium_A > Marinobacterium_A nitratireducens. The sequence goes on along the minus strand of NZ_BMLT01000007.1, from coordinate 106,095 downwards.
CCGGCTCGACATCGAGCTGGGCGGCTACCGAATCGGGGATGATGACCGCGGCGATGGATTGCTGGACTTCCGCAGTCTGCTTACCGAACCGGTTTTCCAAAATGCCTATGATGGACCCGTGCACCTCACCTAGTAGCTCCCGTATCGCCATAAAGTCTTCGTGTATCCAGACATCCAGGGTACAAAGCGGTCGCTCCTGGGCCTCCCCTGGCGGGGTAAAATAGCGCAGAGCCCGTACCTGCAACAGTCGCTGTCCGGCAGCAAAACCCGTTTTGGCAGCAATGTCTTCGTCGGCCAGGACTTCTGCTGACGATTCGATGCGCACGCGTACCTGTTCGGCATGCTCCAGCAGCTCGTCGACCGTGGACCAGGCGCTTCTGAATACGGACGGTCTGGCGTTCAGAACCACGCTGCCGCGCCCCTGCTGGCGTTCGATCAGACCTTTATCTTCCAGGATCTTGAGCGCCGACCGCGCGGTAAAGCGGCTGACGTCGTAGTCCTGACACAGCACGGCTTCCGTTGGCAGCAGACTGCCGGCCGCGTACTGCCCTTCGGCGATTTGACGTTCGAGATCCTGCGCGACTTCGGCGTAACGCGTCGTTCGTGTGCCCAACAGCTGTTCCTTCATGGCTCATTTCGGCTTTACCCCAATGCTATCGGAAAGCCCCCACCCAGGACAGAAATATTTGTCTGGACAAATAGAAGTCCTTCCGCTAGATTTGTCCAGACAAGTCAAGTTGTCCGGACAAATGACCTGCTTGTGCGCCGATAACAACAACCGGAGATAACCGATGAAATTCCGTCTTACTGCCATCGCAACGCTCTTCACCGCCGCCGTCGGCCTGGCGACCTCTGCCCAGGCGGAGGACCGCAGCGGCTGGCCGTCAAGTATCAAGATCGGTACCGCTTCCCAGGGGGGCACCTATTTCATCTACGGCAGCGGTATCGCCAAACTGATCCAGGAGAAGCTCTCGATTCCTTCCAGCGCCGAAGTCTCGGGCGGGCCGATCCAGAACCTCGCGCTTGTCGATGCCGGTCGCCTCAACCTCGGGCTGACCAGCACCGGCCCGGCACAGCAGAGCGTCGAGGGGCGCAATCCCCTGATCCCGGGCGCCAAAATCGACAATGTGCGGGCGCTGTTCCCGATGTACCAGTCGGCATTCCAGATTGCGGTGCTTAAGAGCACCGGCATCAACAACCTGCAAGGGCTGAACGGGAAATCCATGGGGGTCGGACCCAAGGCCGGCACCACCGCCACCTATCTGCCGGAAATCCTTTCGGAGGTCGGCGTCAAGATCGATGCGCGCTTTGGCGGTGCCGGGGATCAAGCCGGCCAGTTACAGGACGGGATGATCGACGCCCTCGGCCTGGCCGCGGGTATCCCGGTCACTGCCTTCACCCAGATCGAGGCGCAGAATGCCATCACCCCGCTGGGCTTCAGCGACGACGAGATTCAAACGTTGACGCAGAAATATCCCTCGCTGTCGCGGCTGGTCATCAAGGATGGCACCTACAAAGACCAGCAGGGCGACCTACAGACGGTTTCGATGTGGAACTTCGTCGTCGCCAGCAAGAGCATGCCCGACGATCTTGCCTACGCCATCACCAAGGCGGTGCTCGAAAGTAATGAAGAAATGAAGCAGGTCCACCGTGCTGCCGCCGAATCGCTGGCGCAGAACGTGCTCTATAACGCCGTTCTGCCGCTGCATCCCGGCGCAATTCGCTACTACAAGGAAGTCGGCATCGAGCTGCCCGCCAACGCAATGCCCAACTGAACAGGTGTGAATGATGAAATCCTCATCCGAACATCCATCCATGGATAAATCCGGTGTCACCGAGCCGGCGGCGATCGATATCGACGCGGCCGACACTGCGCATGAAACCATGGGAGGGCCGAAGCTGATCGTTGCCGCCAGCGCGCTCTACGTGCTGCTGCAACTGCTGGCGCTGAACCTCTATCCGATGGAGGCCTGGAGCCAGCGTATTCTGCATATGACCGGCGGCCTGGCGCTTGGCGCGCTGATCTTTTCCGGCGCCAGCTACCGCGTGCGTGGCGGCTCCCGAACGGGGACCGCACTGGGTGCAGTGGCGTTGCTGATGTCCGTCGCGACCGCCGCGAGCTACCTGCTGGTCGACCGGACACTGCTGGATCAGCCGGGCATGAATCCGTTCTCCTGGCTGCTGATCTTCACCACCTTGACCACCATCCCCGCGACCTGGCTGGCCAATCGCGGCCAGTCCTGGCGTCCGGCGGATATCGCCGTGGCGATCCTGTGCCTGACGGTGGGCGGTTATCTGATCGAATATCTCGATATGCTGCAGTTCCGGGCCGGTGCTTTCCCGACCACCACTGATGCCATGGTCTCGGCGGCGGCCATAGCTCTACTGCTGGAGATCACCCGCCGCACCACCGGCATGGCCATGGTCATCATCGCCGCGGTATTCGTGGTCTACGCCTTTGTCGGCCCCTGGATGCCCGGCATCCTGCAACACGAAGGCTATGACTTTGCCCGTCTGATTTCGTATCTGCTGACCGATAACGGCGTACTGGGACCGACGCTCGGTGTTTCGGCTACCTACCTGATTCTGTTTATTGTCTTCGCGGCCTTTCTTCAGGCCTCGGGCGCTGGCGACTATTTCGTCAAGCTCGCCTTTGCCGTTGCCGGCCACAAGCGCGGCGGCCCGGCGAAGGTCGCGGTACTGGCGTCCGGGTTGATGGGCACGATCAATGGCTCCTCGGCGGGCAACGTAGTCTCGACCGGTGCCTTTACCATCCCGCTGATGAAAAAGGTGGGGTACAAGCCGAGTGTTGCGGGTGCCATCGAGGCCGCCGCTTCGTCCGGCGGTCAGATACTGCCGCCGATCATGGGCGCCGGCGCCTTCATCATGGCCGACGTCACCGGCATCCCCTACACCGATATCGTCATGGCCGCCGTAATCCCGGGCATTCTTTATTTCCTGTCGGTCTACTTCATGGTCGACTTCGAGGCGTCCAAGACCGGCATGACGGGCTTGGCGAAAGATCAGTTGCCGGATCGTGCGAAGCTGATGCGACAGCTGTATCTGTTCTCGCCCATCATCATCCTGATCACTTGCCTGGTGATGGGCTACTCAGTGATCCGGGCCGGCACCTTGTCGGGACTTTCGGTCATCGTGGTGAGCTGGCTTGGCGCCAATGCCATGGGACCGAAGCGGATCTTCCACGCCCTGGCGCTTGCCGGAAAAATGGCGATCCCGCTGATTTCGGTCTGCGCCACGGCGGGCATCATCGTCGGCGTCATCAGCATCACCGGCGTTGGCCTGCGTTTCTCGGCCATTCTGCTGGCGGTTGCTGATAGCAGCCAGTTACTCGCGCTGCTGTTCGCCATGGTGATCTCGGTCGTGCTGGGCATGGGCATGCCGACGACTGCGGCGTATGCCGTCGCCGCGGCGGTGATCGCACCGGGATTGACGCAGCTGGGTATCGAACCGCTGGTTGCACACTTTTTCGTGTTCTTCTTTGCGGTGATGTCGGCGATCACGCCGCCGGTCGCACTGGCGGCCTTTGCCGGCGCGGCGATTTCGGGCGCGAACTCGATGCAGACCGGCGTGCAGGCGTTCAAGATCGGCATCTCGGCGTTCCTGGTGCCGTTCATCTTCTGCTTCAACCCGGCGCTGCTGATGCAGGGAACCCTGATCGAAATCGTAATGGCTGCCATTACCGCCACCATCGGCATCTACCTGCTGAGCGCCGCGGTGCAGGGCTGGTTCTTTGACCGGGCCGGCCCCCTGACACGTCTGCTGCTGCTCTTGACCTCGATCCTGATGATCATGGGCGGTTGGGAAACCGACCTCGCGGGTGCAGTACTGACTGTCGCTCTCTTTGTTTGGAAAAAAGGCGGTTCCTACCGCGACCGTTTCACTGCCAAGGTAATTTCAAAATGACCGCATCTATTCTGGACTCCCGTCTCTTCGCACCGCTGTTCCACTCCGACACCATGCGCAGTCTGTTCGACGATGGCGCGCGGGTGCAAAGCTATATCGATGTCGAAGCGGCGCTGGCCCGCGCTCAGGCCAGAATCGAGATGATTCCGGCCGAGGCGGCACAGCAGATCAACCAGGCCGCCCAGACGGTGGCCATTGACATGGAGCGCCTGGCGCAGGATACCGGTACCGTCGGTTACCCGATTCTCGGCCTGGTAAGGCAACTGGCACAGGCCGCGGGCAAAGACGCCGGCGGGTATGTGCACTGGGGTGCGACCACCCAGGACATCATGGACACCGGCAGCGTCCTACAGGTACGCGCGGGCCTTGATCTGATCAATCAGGACCTGGCGCGCGTCGAGCGGGCGCTGGAGTCCTTGGCGCGCGAACATCGCGATACCGTGATGGCGGGACGCACCCATATGCAGCACGCGTTGCCCGTCACCTTCGGTTACAAGGCCGCGGTCTGGCTCGATTCGCTGCGCCGGGCACAGCAACGGCTGAACGAACTGCGCCCGCGTGTGCTGGTCGCGCAGCTCGGCGGTGCAGCCGGCACCCTCGCGTCCATGGGGCCTGGTGCCGAAAAAGCGACCGCGTTGCTGGCGGAAGAGCTGGATCTGCGTGCCCCCGACATCCCCTGGCACTCGACCCGGGACACCCTGGCCGAAGCCGGCTGCGCGCTGGCGATCATGACGGGCACGCTGGCTAAAATCGCTTTCGATATCATGATCATGTCGATGACGGAGCTGGGCGAAGTGGCCGAGCCCTTCGTCAAGGACCGCGGCGCTTCCTCCACCATGCCGCAGAAACGCAATCCCATCTCCTGCGAGGTCATTCGCGGCTGCCACAAGGCCGTCAGCGAGTCGGCGCACCTGCTGCTGGGCGCCCAGGAAGCCGACCTGGAACGGGCCACGGGTCCCTGGCATGCGGAGTGGATCGCCCTGCCCCAGTGCTTCGTGCTGTCCCACTGTGCAGTATCTCAGGCCGCCTTCCTCCTGGAAGGACTGGTCGTCAATGCCGAAAAGATGCGCGAAAACCTGCAAATCACTCAGGGCCTGATCGTCGCCGAGTCCGCCATGATGGCGCTTGCCCCACATCTCGGGCGCCAGGCAGCACACGACGTGGTATACGAGGCCTGCCGCACGGCAGAGCAACGCAACCGGACCCTGTTCGACGTGCTGGCAGAAGATGAGTGCGCAACCCGGCATCTGTCCCGTGAACAGCTGGAACAGGCGCTGGCACCGGAAAACTACCTCGGGCTCGCGCAGTACTACGTCGATCAGGTGCTGAGCGCTACGAAATGAGGTAACGAAAAGTCACATATCTGGCTTATTAGAACTAATTTTGGGGCTGGTATTTGAATAAATGCCAGCCCTTTTTTACCTGAATACGCTATATCAATCTGCCTTTATCGGCACAATACGTTTTCTTACACCTTTAAGGCCCTATAAATTCTACCGATTGCATCCACAGTCAGTTACCGGCACAGAGCGGTCATTAGAACTGGACAGGCAAAAGGCAAGACCTGGCCCTGCTTACTACTCTTCTTTACGATCGGTTGCTTCAACTTCCAATCGGGTCATAGCGGACATAGCGCTTCATTCCAGATGTTATAGCGCAATGGCGCTGCCGTACTGTGATTTGAAAGCCAGCCTCAGCCGAGGTGAACCGGTTCGTGGCAAAGGGCAGATGAAGAAAAACGTGTTGTCTCAGCTCCGTTCTCTCCATAAGCAACCGGAGCGCGTTCAGTCATACTTCGAGGCGGAAAAGATACGCTATGCGGCCGCCTGAAAATCACGGTATTAATCTGCCGGGTTAATAGTCGCCTCCTTTACCAGCTTTTTTATTTACTTGTTTAAACCGTCGAAATATCCGGTCAGCCTCCCGGATATCCGGATTGCCCTTACCTTCCGGTATTCTCTGAATCAGTTTTCCCAATCGTTCAAGAGAGTACCACATACGCTCGCCGTTTCGATCAAGATTCACCAGATCCCGCAAGGTCCGGAGCTCGATTATCAGCATGCCCTCCTGCCGGGCAAGCTCAATCGATTTGTCGAACGCCAGCTGTGCCGGCAAATTCCAGCCCCCATCCTCCCCGGCGATCAGCAGTTTTCCCTTGAGCCGGAACAGTTCAGCGGCGTAAAAGCCTTCCCCGGTGCCGTCGACCAGTTCCAGCGCTTCCCTGAGACTTGTGCGGGCTTCATTCAAGTGGCCGTTGTCGAGCAGCACTTCGGCGAGCAGGCCAAGAAAATAGGGCCGCAACACCCTCGCACCGGTTGCTCGGTAGTCGGCCAGCCCCTGCCGCATCAGACTGATCCCCTCGCCTTCGTCACCTTGGTTGGCCAGCGCCCAGCCGCGAATCACCATGCCACGCGCCTGCCAGTAGGGAAAGCCCTGCTCTGCGGCCAGTTCGATGGCCGCTTCAGCCCAGGTCCGGGCATCCGCGGGCTCATGTCGCAACTGATGCAGCTCGGCCCGGAATACCAGCGGGTCGGCCAGGCTGAAGGGGATTTTCGATGCCCGCGCGACGTCCAACACCCGGTCCGAAAAGCGCAACGCCTGCTCGGGAAAGCCCTGATACCATAGCCGCCAGACCTCGAACACCATCGCCAGCAGCCCCGGATCCACGCCATAAAGGAAGGCATGTTCCTGATGCACCTCCGGTTCGTAGAGCTCGATTGCACGCTGCAGGTGCGATCTGGCGGCTCGCAGCCGCCCCTGGAAGAACAGGGTGGCGCCCAGCGCACTGTGCGCCTGCAGCCGCATGTCGGAGTCCCGAGTACTCTCTGCCAGCTGCAGCATTTGCTGCGCCAGCTCCAGTGCGGTGGGATATTCCGCCTGCAGCACATAGTAACGACGCAGGCCCACCAGCACCGGAAACAGTTTCGAGGAGTCTGAAAGGCGACGACTGAGCGCAAGTGCCCTATTGTAGGTACGCTCCACTTCCGCCGAACCATAGCCCTTGACCGCCATCCAGGTCGGCCCCAGCAGACACTGCAGCTCCAGTTCACGCTGATCGCGCTGCAATGAGTCAGGGAGGGTCCCGAGCAGCTCGACCGCTCTGCCGAAATGCGCCAAGGCCTCCATGCTGGCACTGCGATGCATCGCCTGCTCGCCGGCGATACGCAGGAAATGTAAGGCTTTGTCAGTGTTGCCACTTTGGCTGAAGTGGTGCGCGAGCGCGTTGCAGTGCTCGTCGAGGTTTTCCCGAGACAGGGCCTCGATCGCCGTCGCCGTGGATTCATGCAACGCCCGTCGCTGAGCGGACAGCAACGAACCGTAGGCCACTTCCTGCGTCAGCGCATGCTTGAAGCAGAACTCGATCTCCGGATAGGCAGGCCGCTGATAGAGGAACTCGCCATCTTCGAGATGTGACAGCCATCGCCGCAGCTTGACTTCCGGCTGGCCGGACACCTGTTGTATCAGGCTCCAGGGCGCCTCCCGGCCGATCACCGCAACGGTTTGCAGCAGCGACTTCTCGGCGGGCCCAAGCCGGTCGATACGGGCGCTCAGAAGGCCCTGCACGCTGCTCGGAATCCGCAGCGTGGTCAGCGACTTCTGCAGCGACCGCCGTCCCGCCGGGCCGCTGAGAACCCCTTCCTCGATCAGTGACTGCACGACTTCCTCGATAAAGAACGGATTACCCTCTGTATCGGCCATGACCCTTGCCTTGAGTGCTACCAGGACAGGATCCAGCCCCAGCAACGCGTCCAGCAGCACGCCGGACTCGGCAGCCCCGAGCGGATCGAGCCGCAACAAACTGACGCCCGGCGACTCTGCCCAGCGAAAGTCGTACTCCGGCCGGAAGTTCACCAGCAGCAGTACCGGCGCCTGCCCGATGCTCTCGAGCAAGCATGCCAGAAAAGCTTCGCTTTCGCTGTCGAGCCACTGCAGATCCTCGAAGACGATCACCAGAGGCTGGCGCCGACATTCGGCCAGCAGCAACTGCACCACTGTCTCCAGAGTACGCTGGCGCCTAAGTGCCGGCGCCATCTGTTGGAGCCTCCGCCCCAGTTCGCCGATGCCCAGCAGAAAAAGCAGAAGCGGAAGCCGGTCTTCGAGCGCCGGCGCGACAGCAAGCACTTTATCGGCAATTTTTTCACGCCGGCGCCAGTCTTCATCGTGATTGCCGATCTGGAAATAGCCCTTCAGCAGCTCGATCAGCGGCAGATACGCAAATGCCTTGCCATGCGACAGCGAATAGGTTTCGAGCACCAGGCTCTGTGTGCGGGCGCTATGCTTGAACTCATGGAACAGGCGCGACTTGCCGACACCCGGCTCGCCGGCAACCGCGACCAGCTGGCCGTGACCTTGCTGTGACTTCAGCAGTGACTGCTCGAGCACCCGCAACTCGGGCTCTCGTCCGACAAAATGGGCCAGGCCACGGCTTTGGGCGACCTGCAGCCGCGTGTGCCAGGGACCTGGCCCGAGGAGTCGATGGACCCGCAGCGGCTCGGGGACACCCTTGACTGAGACCGCCCCCCGGGATTCAAAGCTGAAATACCCCTGCGCCAGGCGATAGGTGGCGTCGGTAGCGAGGATGGAATTGGGCTCTGCGAGCGCTTCCAGCCGGGAGGCGATATGGATCGTTTGCCCGACCGGATCGTACTCCGCGTGCAGGTCCTCGGCGCGGACCTCGCGAACCACCACTTCCCCGCTATGGATACCGACCCGGATTCTGAGCAAGCGTGCCGGCTGACCAGCCTGCCGTGCGGCGTGCCGGACCAGGTTATCCCTCATCCTAAGGGCCGCGAACAGTGCCCGCTGCGCATGATCCTCGCAGGCCAGGGGCGCGCCGAAAAGGGCCAGGATGCCGTCCCCCAGCGTTTTGGCGACATAGCCTTCGTAGTGATGCACTGCCTCCATCATCAGGCCGAGAGCCGGATCGATCAGCGCCTGCGCCTCTTCCGGGTCGCAATCGTGAATCAAGGCGGTCGAGTCGGCGATATCGGCGAACAGTGACGTGACCGTCTTGCGCTCTCCGCCGGGAGGGAGATGATGAAGCGCATTCTGGCGCTGCGCCAGAATGCGCTCGATCAGATGGGACGGCGTGTAATCGATGGGCGCCTGGTCCTGCAACCCTGCCGACGTTGCCTTTGCGGGTACATCGATTTGACTTCCACACTGGTTGCAAAACCGTGCGGTCTCGGGATTGTCAGCCCCACAGCGGGTACATCGCATAGGCCCCCCGTACTATGTGCAGTGCTCGCCATCAGGCTGCCACTGTCAGCATAGCTCAGGGGGGTCGCAGATACCCGACCGGTATCGGGGGTTGTCGGCGCGGGCCCGAAGCCAGCAGAAGGTTTACTGGATACCGTGCAAGGCCAGCAGCGACTGCATCCGGCCTGCGGCCAGGGCGCGGTCGGCCAGCAATCCGGCCTGATCGGCCAGCTCGAACACCCGTGCATAGTGGCTGATCTCACGGGCCGACTGCATGCCGCCGGCCATGACGAAGTGTTCCTGATGGCCGTTGAGCCAGGCAAGGAACACGACACCGGCCTTGTAGTACTGGGTCGGCGCCTTGAAAATCTCGCGCGACAGCGGGACGGTCGGTTCGAGCAGGTCACGATAGGCCTGCGTCTGCCCCTGCGTCAGCTTCGTCAGCGCCGCCGAAGCGACCGGCGCAATCGCATCGAAAATGCCGAGCAGTGCGTGGGAATAGACCCCGTCCTGGCCTTCGATCAGTTCCGAGTAGTTGAAGTCGTCACCGGTATACATGCGCACGCCTGCCGGCAGGCGGCTACGCAGCACCAGCTCCCATTCTTTGCTCAGCAGCGAGATCTTGATGCCGTCGACCTTGTCGCGGTGGGTTTCGATGATCCGCAGAACCGTATCCATCGCCTCGGCGACATTTTCGCTGCCCCAGTAGCCTTTCAGCGCCGGGTCGAAGACATCCCCGAGCCAGTGCAGGATCACCTTGCCCTGCGCCTGCGTCAGCAACCGGTCGTAGACGCGGATATAGTCATCGGCGTTCCGGGCGACGGCGGCGAGGGCGCGGCTGGCCATCAGGATCAGGCGCCCGCCCTTCGATTCGATGGCTTCCATCTGTTCTTCGTAGGCGGCGATGACGTCGTCCAGCGAGCGGGCATCGGCAACGTTCAGCTGATCGGTACCGCAGCCGGCCGCCAGGTCCGCGCCCTCGACGCTACGCGCCTCGTCCAGGCTGCGGTGAATCAGTTCTTTCGCCGTCGGCCAGTCCACGCCCATGCCGCGCTGGGCGGTGTCCATTGCCTCGGCGATCATGAAGCCCTGGCGCCAGAGGTGGTGGCGGAACGCCATGGTGGCGTCCCAGTCGATGCTCGGTCGCTGCAGCCAGTTGCAATCCTGGCGCAGGGGGTCAACCACGACATGGGCGGCCGCATAGGCGATGCGGTTGAATTCGGGGTTCTCCGGCGCCAGCACCGGGTCTGCGTCACTGAGCTGGTATTTTTTCAGGCTGCCATCGACCTGAGGAAGTGCAATCGTCGTCATCATTCACCATCCATATTCCCATCAGGTATCCAATGGGTTATTTATAAGTATCCGGATAGTTACTTAACGCGCCCGCGTTGTCAAGTCTGCGCCACGAGGATGGCGACGCCGGCCGACTCCTTTACTCGCCGGTACTTGACCGCTCGGTCGCTCATGTATAACCTAACCAGTTAGTTACTTATTGTCGTTTGTACAACCGCCCTGCACCATCGCGATCGCGGCCGGGCGCACCGAAAAAAAGAGGAAATCCTATGTATATGACCGAAATACATGCCCAGATCCGCGAAATGACCCGCAAATTCGCAGACGAGGTCATTCGTCCCGTTGCCGAAGAGCTGGACCGCGACGAGCGCTTCCCGGCCGAAATCTACAGCCAGATGGGCGAGCTTGGCCTGTTCGGCATCTCCATTCCGGAAGAGCACGGCGGTATCGGCCTCGATGCCGTGGCCTATGCCATCGTGATGGAGGAGCTGTCCCGCGGCTACGCGTCGGTCGCCGACCAGTGTGGTCTGGTGGAACTGCTCGCCACCCTGCTTTCGCAATATGGCAATCAGGAACAGCGCGACGCCTACCTCGGCAAACTGCTGCGCGCCGAGAGCCGCGGCGCCTACTGCATCACCGAAGCCGGCGCCGGTTCCGACGTTTCCGGCGTCAAGACCACCGCCACCCGCACCGAAGACGGCTGGCTGCTCAATGGCGCCAAGCTGTGGATCCATAACGCGCCGGTCGCCGATGTCGCCTTCGTCCTGACCCGTACCGACAAGGATGCAGGCCACCGGGGCATGAGCATCTTTATCGTCGACTGCAACCTCGAGGGCGTTTCCAAGGGCCCGAAAGAGCACAAGATGGGACAGCGCGCCTCCCAGGTGGGCGAGCTGCATTTCGACAATGTGAAATTGCCCGCCTCGGCGCTTCTGGGCGAGGAAAACCGCGGCTTCCACATGATGATGAGCGTACTCAACAAGGGCCGGGTCGGTATCGGCGCGCTGGCCGTGGGCATTGCCCGCGCCGGTCTCGAAGCGGCCGTCGACTACGCCAAGCAGCGCAAGCAGTTCGGCAAGAACATCGCCGAGTTCCAGGGCGTACAGTTCATGCTGGCCGACATGGCCAAGGACACCGAGGCTGCCCGCCTGCTGGTTCACAGTGCCGCCCACAAGATCGACAACGGCGAAGACGCGACCGCCGCCTGCTCGATGGCCAAGTGCTTCGCCGGCGATACCGCAGTCCAGCACAGCGCCAACGCCGTGCAGATCTTCGGCGGCAGCGGTTACATCCGTGGCTTCGAAGTCGAACGCCTGTACCGTGATGCCAAGATTACCCAGATCTACGAAGGCACCAACCAGGTGCAGCGCATGATCATATCCCGCCAGCTGCTGGCCTGATGACCGGAGATCACGATCATGACCAAACCTGTAGCTCTGGTCACCGGCGCATCCGGTGGTATCGGACAGGCCATCGCCATGGCGCTGGGACAGGCCGGTTTCAACGTCGCGCTCAACGCCCTTCCCGGTGACGAAGCCCTCGAAAGCGCTGCCCGGGCCGTCCGGGAAACCGGCGCCGAAACGCTGACCGTACCCGGCAACATTGCCGACCTCGACAGCCACGACGCCATGCTGGAGCGGGTTCAGACCCGCTTCGGCCGCCTGGACTGCCTGGTCAACAATGCCGGCGTCTCGGTGCTGTCCCGCGGCGACCTGCTGGACGTCTCGGTCGAGAGCTTCGACCGCTGCCACGCGGTCAACACCCGCGGCACCTTCTTCCTGACCCAGAATGCCGCGCGGCGCATGCTGGCGGCAAAGGCGGGCCAGCAGCACCGCTCGATCATCAACATCACCTCATCCAATGCCGTGGCGGTATCGGTGGCACGGGGCGAATACTGCATGTCGAAGGCCGCCTTCTCAATGGGCAGCCGCCTGTTCGCCCAGCGCCTGGCCGCGGCCGAGATCGGGGTGTACGAGATCCAGCCCGGATTGATCGAAACGTCGATGACGGCCCCCTCCAAGCCCCGATACGACGCTCTGATCGAACAGGGCCTGACCTCGATCCCGCGCTGGGGCCAGCCCGAGGAAGTCGCCAGAGTCGCCGTATCCATGGCCAGTGGCGCCCTGCCCTACACCGTCGGGCAGGAAGTCCGGGTCGACGGTGGCCTCATGACCCCAAAATTCTGACCGAACGGGAGGCAACACCGGCATGAGAGATCTCAAGGGTCGCCTGGACCTGCTATCCATCAATACGGCCACTTTCGGTTACCAGACCGGACTGGATGAAACCGTCGAACTGCTGGCACGCCAGGGTGTCGGCGGGATTGCGCCCTGGCGAAAGGAAGTGGAGGCGCTGGGCGCCGACCGGGCGGCCCGGCTGATACGCGACGCCGGTCTCAAGGTTAGTGGCTACTGCCGTACCAGCTATTTCCCGGCGGCTACCCGAGCGCTGCGTAAGGCTGCCATCGACGACAACCTGAAAGCCCTGGAGGATGCGGCGACCCTCGGCGCCAGTTGCTATGTAGCGGTTGTCGGCAGCATCGGCAGCGATAACCCGAGCCTTGCCGATGCCCGCCAGCAAACGCTGGAAGGCCTGCTCAAGCTGGCCGAACGGGCCCGTGAGCTCAAGGTGCCGATCGCGCTCGAGCCGCTGCATCCGATGTACGCGGGCGATCGCAGTTGCCTTTGTACGCTGGCGCAGGCGCTGGACTGGTGCGACATCATCGATGCCGAGCAGCCAGGTTCGGTGGGCGTCGCTGCCGACGTCTACCACCTCTGGTGGGACCCGGCGCTGGAAACGCAACTGGCCAGGGCCGGGGAACGGTTGCTGGCCTATCACGTTTCGGATTGGCTGGTACCCACCGAAGACCTGTTGACCGACCGCGGAATGATGGGTGACGGAGTCATCGAGCTGCCGGCCATTCGCAACCAGGTCGAGAAGGCCGGTTATACCGGGCTGGTCGAGGTAGAAATCTTCTCCAGCAAGAACTGGTGGCAAAAGCCACCCGAGGAAACACTGCAGGTCTGCATGGAACGCTTCCAGACCTCTGTCTGATAGGCGGTTGAAATGCTCTCTGCGTTGCCGTTTCAGCGTTAAGAGCGATTTTCAACGGCCTGCCAAGCCGCCAGGTGCCGAGCCATGGCCGGCACCACAAGTAACCAACTATACAGTTACTTAACGGCAGGTTACAATGGTCGACTCCATCGGCCATTGCCTGCCGAGCCCAGCAACTCGATGTCGGAGCGGAGCCTTGGACAAAATTGCCACACAAAGTCCCCGCCAGAAGCGGGACCCGGAAGAAACCCGCAAACGCATTCTCAAGGCGGCGAAAAAAGAGTTTGCCCAGCTCGGTCTCGCAGGCGCACGGGTCGACACCATCGCCGATCGTGCCAAGGCCAACAAACGCATGATCTATCACTATTTCGGCAACAAGGAAGATTTGTTCCAGGCGGTGATAGAGGAAGCCTACCTGGATATTCGCGCCGCCGAGCGAAAGCTCAAACTCGAGCTGCTCGAACCCGTCGAGGCGATCAAGGCACTGGTGCGCTTTTCCTGGGATTACTACCTGAAAAACCCCGAGTTTCTCGCGCTGGTCAACAGCGAAAACCTGCACCGCGCACGCCATCTCAAGAAGGCGCAGACGATCATCGAGGTTCACGGGCGCTTCATCGGCATGGTCGAGGAAATCCTGCAGCGCGGCGTCGGACAGGGTGTATTTCGTCCCGACGTGGACCCGGTCCAGCTGGTGATCACCATCGCCGGCATCAGCTACTACTATCAGACCAACCGCTATACCGGCTCGATCATCTTTCAGCGGGACCTGATGTCGGACGAAGCCCGGGAAGAACGCCTGAACTTCAATATCGATACGATTCTGCGGCTGCTGCGCCCCTGAGCCTGGTCACTTTGGCGGCTCAGCTACCAAAGTCCCCGGGCCCAGTGCTCACCACTTGAGAGCCTGCCCGGCCCTTACTCCTTATCACCCTCCGCCGGACCGTCCCACTCCGGTGCCCATTGCGCAGGCGACACCAGGCGCCGATGCGCCTGACGCAAGGCACCTATGGCCTTCATTTCATCGTCCGACAACTCGAAGTCGAAAACGTCGAGGTTGCCCCGTGCATTCTCCAGCCTGGTCGACATCGCGATCGCCGCGACCCCTTGCTGGATGATCCAGCGCAATGCGACCTGGGCAACCGATTTGCCATAAACCCTGGCGATGGACTGCAGCGTCCGGTCTTCCATAAAAGCGCCCCGGGCCAGAGCGCAATAAGCGCTGAGGATGACACCCTGTTCGCGGCAAAGCCGCTGCAGCGGACGCTGATCGATCAGCGGGTGAAACTCGACCTGGTTGGTGGCGATTTCACCCGGCAGCAAACGCCCCGCCTCTCGCAACTGCGCACAGGTAAAGTTGCTGACGCCTATATGCTGTGAATACCCTCGACTCCTGGCTTCAGCCAGCAGCTCCAGCGTCTGGCCCAGCGCACGCTCGCGACTGGGCCAGTGCAACAACAGATAATCGACCGAGTCGATCCCGAGATCTTCGAGACTGCGCTCGACCGACGGCAGAAAGCGCTCAGGATCCATATTCGACGGGTCGACCTTGGTCGTCACCATCACTTCGTCCAGTGCCAGTCCGCAAGACCGCAGTGCCTGGCCCACGGCCTTCTCATTGCCGTACATCTGGGCGGTATCGATATGGCGATAGCCAAGCCCGATAGCCATTTCGACCGCCTGCTGCGCTTCACTGCCTTGCAGCGGGTAGGTACCGAAGCCTATCGCGGGTATCCGTGTCTTGCCGATATGATGCATATCTTGCCTCTCTGCTGCTCTGTCACTGGACGAAAGCCCCGC
Source organism: Marinobacterium nitratireducens (assembly GCF_014645375.1). Taxonomy (GTDB): domain Bacteria; phylum Pseudomonadota; class Gammaproteobacteria; order Pseudomonadales; family Balneatricaceae; genus Marinobacterium_A; species Marinobacterium_A nitratireducens. The sequence continues at coordinate 90,828 of NZ_BMLT01000007.1, read as the reverse complement.
GGACACGGGGCTTGAAGCTGTTTCTGTTAACTCCAAACTGTTAACTCAAGACTGGCTTTTACATGTTCGGATAATTCGGACCGCCGCCGCCTTCGGGCACGACCCAGGTGATATTCTGCGACGGGTCTTTAATGTCGCAGGTCTTGCAGTGGACGCAATTCTGGGTGTTGATCTGGAAACACTTGCCCTGCTCGTCCTCGACCACTTCGTAAACGCCGGCCGGGCAGTAGCGCTGCGCCGGTTCTGCCCACTTCGGCAGGTTGGTCGACAGCGGAATCTGCACGTCCTTCAGCTGCAGGTGGCTCGGCTGATCCTCTTCGTGGTTGGTGTTCGACAGGAACACCGAGGACAGCTTATCGAAGCTCAGCTTGCCGTCCGGCTTCGGGTATTCGATCTGCTTGCACTCGGACGCGGGCTTGAGCTCGGCGTAGTCCTTGCGGGTATCGTGCAGCGTCACCGGGATCTTGCCGCCGAAGAGGTTCTGGTCGACGAAGTTGAAGGCGCCACCGAGAATGGTGCCGAACTTGTGCATCGCCGGGCCGAAGTTGCGGCTGCGGAACAGATCGTCGTAGAGCCAGGAGGCCTTGAATTTCTCGGTAAAGGCATTCAGGTCCTTGCCGCCCTCGTCTCCTGCTGCCAGGGATTCGAACACCGCCTCGGCGGCGATCATGCCGGATTTCATCGCGGTGTGGGTGCCCTTGATCTTGGAGAAGTTCAGGGTACCGGCGTCACAGCCAAGCAGCAGCGCGCCGGGCATGGTCATCTTCGGCAGCGAGTTGAAGCCGCCCTTGGCGATGGCACGGGCGCCGTAGGACACACGCTTGCCGCCTTCGAGATACTGCTTGATCAGCGGGTGGTGCTTCATGCGCTGGAACTCGTCGAACGGGCTCAGCCAGGGGTTCGAGTAGTTGAGGTCGATGATCAGACCCACCACCACCTGGTTGTCTTCGGCGTGGTACAGGAAGAAGCCACCGTTGGTGCCCTTCTGCCCGTCACCGGATAAGGGCCAGCCGGCACCGTGCAGCACCAGGCCCGGCTTGTGCTTGGCCGGGTCGATGTCCCAGAGTTCCTTGATGCCTAACCCAAAGTGCTGCGGATCGGAATCCTTGTCCAGCGCGAATTTTTCGATCAGCTGCTTGCCCAGATGGCCGCGGCAGCCTTCGGTGAACAGGGTGTACTTGGCGTGCAGTTCCATGCCCGGCATGTAGTTCGGACCCTGCTCGCCGCTGTGAGTGATTCCCATGTCGCCGGTGGCAATACCCTTCACACTTCCCTTGAGAGGGCCGTCGTCGTGGTAGAGCACTTCGGCGGCGGCAAAGCCCGGAAAGACCTCGACGCCCAGCTCTTCGGCACGCTCGCCGAGCCAGCGGCAGAGGTTGCCGAGGCTGGCCACGTAGTTACCTTCGTTGTGCATCGTCTTCGGCGCCAGGCCGTTGGGAATACGACGAGCGTTCTCGGCGTCCTTGAGCAGATAGATCTGATCCTCGGTCACCGCGGTCTTCAACGGCGCACCCTGCCCGGCCCAGTCCGGGAAGAGTTCGTTGAGCGCCCGCGGCTCAATGACGGCACCGGACAGAATATGGGCACCGACTTCGGAGCCTTTCTCGACGACGCAGACCGTCAGTTCCTGCTCAGCGGCCTGGGCCTGTTGCATCAGGCGGCAGGCGGCCGACAGACCGGCAGGGCCGGCACCGACGATGACGACATCGAACTCCATTGATTCGCGAACCATTATCAGCAACCTCCTCAAACTAAAAAAAAGCCCCAGGCGAACCTGGGGCAAAAGAGCCGCCTTCCGAGAATACCTGTTGGAGAAGTGCGGCAGTGCCAGACCTGTACTTCCGGCAACCCTCTTACAGCTTGCCTTCCAACTCGGGAACGGCTTCGAAGAGATCCGCGACCAGGCCGTAATCGGCTACCTGGAAGATCGGGGCTTCTTCGTCCTTGTTGATCGCGACGATCACCTTGGAGTCCTTCATGCCGGCCAGGTGCTGGATGGCACCGGAGATACCGACGGCAATGTAGAGCTCCGGCGCGACGATCTTGCCGGTCTGACCGACCTGCATGTCGTTCGGCACGAAGCCGGCGTCGACGGCGGCACGGGACGCACCGACGGCGGCGCCCAGTTTGTCGGCAACCTTCTCGATCAGCGCGAAGTTCTCGCCGTTGCCCATACCGCGGCCACCGGAGATGACGACGCGTGCAGCGGTCAGTTCCGGACGCTCGGATACGGCGACTTCTTCGCCCACGAAGCGGGACTTGCCAGCGTCGTGTGCGGCGCCAACCGCTTCAACGGAAGCCGAACCGCCTTCAGCGGCAGCGGCATCGAACGCGGTACCGCGAACGGTGATGACCTTGATCGCATCGAGCGACTTCACGGTGGCAATGGCGTTGCCGGCGTAGATCGGGCGCTTGAAGGTATCGGCACCTTCAACGGCGACGATCTCGGAGATCTGACCCACGTCCAGCAGCGCAGCGACGCGCGGCAGCAGGTTCTTGCCGGTAGTGGTGGCCGGCGCCAGGATGTGGCTGAAGTCCTTGCCGAGCTCTGCGACCAGCGGTGCGACGTTTTCCGCCAGCTGGTGACCGTAGGCGGCGTTGTCCGCCAGCAGTACCTTGGCGACACCGGCAACCTTGGCGGCTTCGTCGGCCACGGCCTGGCAGCCTTCACCCGCAACCAGCACGGCGACATCGCCACCGATCTGAGCGGCTGCGGACACGGCGTGGAGGGTAGCGCCTTTCAGGGTGGCGTTATCGTGTTCTGCAACAATCAGGATGGCCATCTCAGATCACCTTCGCTTCGTTTTTCAGTTTCTCGACCAGCTCCTCGACCGAAGCCACCTTGATACCGCCCGCGCGCTCGGCCGGCGGCTCGACTTTCAGCAGTTCGGTGTGAGCGCGCAGCTCGACACCCAGGTCTGCCGGGGTCTTGACGTCCAGCGGCTTCTTCTTCGCCTTCATGATGTTCGGCAGCGAAGCGTAGCGCGGCTCGTTCAGACGCAGGTCGGTGGTGACGATGGCCGGCAGTTTCAGGCCAACGGTCTGCAGGCCGCCGTCGACTTCGCGGGTCACCAGCACTTCTTCGCCCTCGACCTTGACTTCGGAGGCGAAGGTGCCCTGACCCATGCCGGTCAGCGCCGCCAGCATCTGGCCGGACTGGTTGTTGTCGGAGTCGATCGCCTGCTTGCCGAGAATGACCAGGCCCGGCTTCTCGTCTTCGACGATCTTGGCCAGCAGCTTGGCGACGGAGAGGGATTCCGGCATCGCGTCGGTTTCGATCTGGATGCCGCGGTCGGCGCCCAGTGCCAGCGCGGTGCGGATCTGCTCCTGAACCGCTTTAGGGCCGATGGAGACGACGACGACCTCGGAGGCGATACCCGCTTCCTTCAGGCGCACGGCTTCTTCGACGGCGATTTCACAGAAGGGGTTCAGCGCCATTTTGACGTTGGTCAGATCCACGTCGGTCTGATCCGCCTTGACGCGGACCTTGACGTTGTAGTCGAGCACACGCTTGACCGTTACCAGTACTTTCATTGCCACTTCCCGAAGTTGAATGAATTTACATCTACACAACAATAAGTAACTAACTGGTTAGTATGCTAGCAACAAGATCGAAAGATGGCAACAACTTGTAATGATCACTTTCACGCCCGCCATCACCAAAGCCCGACAGAATAAAAAAACGCCCGGTTCGCGAACGAGCCGGGCGCAAAAAATGAAACAGGACAAGCTTAAAGCGCTACACGGCCGCGCGAATCAGGTCGCTGGCCTTTTCGCCGATCATGATGCTCGGCGCATTGGTGTTGGAGCTGACCAGGCTCGGCATTACCGACGAGTCCGCTACCCGGAGACCCTCGATGCCCCGAACGCGAAGCTCGGGATCGACCACCGCCATCTCGTCCACGCCCATCTTGCAGGTGCCGACCGGGTGGTAGCAGGTGCGTCCGTACTGCCGGATGTAGTTCTCATAATCCTTGTCGCTACGGAGATCCTGACCCGGCATGTGTTCGCCGCGGATAAAGGGAGCGAAGGCGCTTTGCGCCATGATGTCCCGCATTTGCTTCACGCCCTGCACCGACATCTGCAGATCGTAGGGGTCGGCCAGGTAGTTCGGATCGACCACCGGCGCAGCGGTCGGATCGGTGCTGCTCAGCGTCACCGATCCGCGGCTGCGGGGCCTCAGGAAATAACTGTTCATCGTCACACCGGCGCCGGACGGCACCGCCGGTATACCCTCTTCGACACCCGCACCGGCCAGGAAATGGAACTGGGTGTCGACCGTTTTCGAGGCCTTGTCGGCAAACCAGAAGGCACCGCCCTCGACGATATTCGAGGCAACAGGGCCTTTTCGGAACAGCATGTATTCCAGACCCGCCCACAGCATCCAGTGCGGCTTGGCATACTTGTCGAAGCTGTACTGACCGTTCAGCTCGTAGATGATGTCGGTGCCGAAATGGTCCTGCAGGTTCTGCCCCACGCCCGCAAGATCGGCGCGTACTTCGATACCGCGGGAGCGCAGGTGATCGGCCGGACCGATGCCGGACAGCATCAGCAGCTTGGGCGAACCGATGGCACCGGCTGCCACTATAACCTCCCGGGACGCCCGCACCTGCTCCACCTGCCCCTTGCGCTCGAACTCGACGCCAACCGCCCTGCCATTCTCGAGCAGAATCCGGGTGGTTTTGCACTCGGGCCAGATATCCAGGTTCTGACGCTTGCCGGTCCCGTTGAGGTAGCCGACCGCCGCCGAACAGCGACGCGCGTTACGCGTTGTGGTCTGGTACAGGCCGCAGCCATCCTGGCGTGCGCCATTGAAATCCGGGTTATAGGGCAGTCCGGCCTGCTGGCAGGCCTGCACGAAAACCTTGCTCATGCGGTTCGGACTGATGGGACTCGAAACCCCCAGCGGACCGCCGGTACCATGGTACTCGTCGGCAAAGATTTCGTTGTCTTCCGATCGCTTGAAATAAGGCATCACCTCATCGTAGGACCAGCCATCGCAACCCTCAGCCCCGGCCCAGCGATCGTAATCCTCCCGCGCACCGCGGGTGAAGACCTCGGCGTTTATCGAGCCGCCGCCGCCGAGCACCCGGGCCTGCGCGAACGGAATTTCCCGATTGTTGACATGGCGCTGCGGCGCCGTCTTCAGCCCCCATGTCAGCGGGCCACCGGTCATCTTGAAGAAGCCGACGGGAATGTGAATGTAGGGGTTGCGGTCCTTCGGCCCCGCCTCCAGCAGCAACACGCGGGCATCCTGCATCTCGCTCAAACGTGCGGCCAGCACGCACCCGGACGACCCGCCGCCAACGATGATGTAATCGTACATAGCAAACTCCACCCTACTTTCGTTAATCGGCGAGCCACTTGGCCCGCTTGCCCAGATGAATGTGCACCGCTTTCACCTCGGTGTACTCGTCCAGGCCGTAGGTGCCGGTCTCGCGGCCGTAACCCGACTCCTTGCAGCCACCGACCGGCAGCTCTGGACCACCGCTGATGGTGGTGTTGACCCACAGCCGCCCGGCCTTCAGATCACGGAAACCGCGAATGGCATTGTCCAGGTTGGAGGTCCAGACGCTCGCGGCGAGCCCGAAGCAGGAGTCGTTGGCAATGCGGATGGCTTCATCATAAGTATCGAACGGTGTGACGCAGAGTACAGGGCCGAAAATCTCTTCGCGGAAAATCGACATATCGGCGTCGACACCATCGAAGATCGTCGGCTGAATGAACAGTCCCGGTTTCTCGCCAAGGGCCTCGCCACCGGTCAGCAACCTGCCCCCCTCGTCCCGCCCCAGACCGATATAGCGCATGATGGTCGCATACTGGCGCTCGTCGATGATGGCACCGACCTGGGTTTCGTCGTTCAGCGGATCGCCGATCTTCACCTTCGCCGCGCGCTCGAGCAAGCGCTCGCAGAACTCGGCATGGATGGAGCGCTCGACGATCAGGCGGCTGCCACTGACGCAGCATTGGCCGCCGTTGAACAGCAGGCCGAACAGGGTGCCATCGAGCGCGGCATCGATATCGGCATCGGCGAACACCACCTGCGGATTCTTGCCGCCCAGTTCCAGCCCGAGCTTCTTGATGTTGGCAGCGGATGCCGCGATGGTGGACTGACCGACGGCTGTCGAGCCGGTGAACGACACCATATCGACCGCCGGATGCTCGGTCAGCGCCTGGCCGATCACCGAGCCGGGGCCGGTCACGACGTTGAAGGCGCCGTCCGGCAGACCGGCTTCCTTGAGCAACCCGGCCATCATCAGCGTGGTGCCGGAGGTGATTTCGGCGGCCTTGGCGACAATCGTGCAGCCCGACGCCAGCACGAAGGGGTAACGCTCGGAAGCGATAAAGAACGGGAAATTCCAGGGCGTGATCACGCCAACGACCCCGACCGGCTCGCGGGTCACCAGACCGAGCATCGAGTCGCCCAGATTATTGAAACTCTCGCCGTGGATGGCCCGCGCCATGCCGGCGGCATACTCCCAGCAACCGGCGGCGCCGAGAACTTCTCCACGCGACTGCTGAATCGACTTGCCGGTTTCCAGCGTTTCGACCAGCGCCAGCTGCTCGGCGTTCTCGCGAATCAGATTCGCCGCCTTCAGCAGCACGGCGGCGCGCTCGGCACCGCTGATACGCGACCAGACACCGGAGTCGAAGGCTCTGCGCGCGGCCGATACAGCGTTTTCGACGTCGGCCTTGCCACCGCGCGGATACTCGCTGACCGGGATGCCGTGAGCCGGGCTGTTGCGTACAAAAGTGCTCTCTGCACTGCCGTCGGTCCATTGCCCGTCGATAAACATGCGGTAACGCGTAGCGGTCTTGGGCAATCTTGGATCGGCCATGTTGACCGGGACAAAGTTGAAGCTCATAGGTGCGATCTCCGTACTGTTGTTATGTAAACTTCGGGGCGCGTTTTTGGCGAAAGGCTTCGATTCCCTCCTGACCATCCGCGGAACCCCGGCAAACCGTTGCGGCCAGCTCGTGCACCGGTGCAAAGCTGTTGGCGCTACTCATTGCGCCGAATACCTGCTTGGCTGCGGCCATGGCCGTACCGGAACGGCGCCCGAGGCGCCCGGCCCAGGCGTAAAGCGCCTGCTCCAGGTCCTGTGGCGGCACGACCTCGGACACCAGCCCGGACTCCAGCAGCGTCGCGGCATCCAGCAGCTCGCCCGACAGCACCAGGCTGCGCGCCCGCGCGATGCCCAGACCCTCGGCTAGGCGGGCGCAGCCGGTCCAGCCGGGAATCGCCCCTATCGAGGTTTCGGGAAAGCCGAATTCGACATCCTCGGTGGCGATGCGGATGTCCGCCGCCAGCGCCAGCTCGGCGCCACCGCCCAGCGCGCGCCCCCGCAGGCCGCATACGACCGGTACCGGCAACTCGGCCAGACGCTGAAACACGCGATTGCCCTGCCGGATCCAACGGTGCCCCATCGCCTGCGCATCCAGATCACCCCAGTCGTCGATATCGGCGCCGGACGAGAAAAAGCGTTCTCCCTCCGCACTGATCAGAACCACCCGTACCTGCGGGTTCGTTTCGATGTGACCCAGCGCCTGGTTCAGCTGCTCCAGCATCGATGCAGTCAGCGCATTGCAACGCCCGGCCCGGCGAATCTCCAGCCGGGCGATACAATCCGCTACCTCGAATACAATCACACCATCACCATAAGTAACTATCTGGTTAGTATACTATCACGAGTTTTCAGAGGTCTCCAGCCTGCCGTGCGGAAGATTTCGCCAGAGCGATAACCTTGCAAAACCGCCACAAGAACGGTATCAAGCATGCTTTGAACCACGAGCTGAAGGGACAGAATCACAACCATGGCGACGGACACTCCAGCAGCTAAATCGAGATCCCGGGACCCGGAAGCGACGCAGAAACGCATCCTTCAGGCGGCCAAGAAGGAATTTTCCATAAAAGGCTTCGGCGGTGCCCGCATTGACGAAGTGGCCGATCGCGCGAAATCGAACAAGCGCATGATTTACCACTACTTCGGCAATAAGGAGGAGCTGTTCCAGAAAGTCATCGAAGATGCTTATCTGGATATCCGGACCGCCGAAAAAAAGCTCAACCTGGAGCAGCTTCCGCCGCGCGAGGCAATCGAAAAGCTGGTGCGCTTTACCTGGGAGTACTACCTGAAGAACCCCGAGTTTCTGACCCTGGTCAACAGCGAGAACCTGCACCGGGCCAAGCACCTGAAGAACTCCCAGGTCATCCGCGAGGCCCACAGCAATATGGTCAGCATGGTGGGCGACATTCTCGACCGGGGCGCGCAGGAAGGTATTTTCAGGGCCGATGTCGACCCGGTTCAGCTCAACATCACCATTGCGGCCGTCGGTTACTATTACCTGACCAACCGCTTTACCGGATCCATCATCTACGACCGCGACCTGATGGACCCGGCGGCGCTCGAAGCACGCCTGCAGTTCAATATCGATACCGTACTGCGTTCACTGCGGCCCGACTGAGGCGGGCGTCTCAGCAACCTGCGAGCGCAATCTCGGCGACGTCCCGCACCAGCGGTCGGAACGCCATGCGCTCGATGACATCCCGCTGCACATCGACGCCCTTTACCACCGCCACCAGCTCCACGCCTTCTCCGGTCAGGCGGAATATGGCCCGCTCGGTCACGTAGAACACCTCCTGCTCGCGCCGGATTGCCTCGGCGCCGCTAAAGGTGACATGCCGTACCTGGTCCACCAGCTTGGGAATCTCCCCCATCGAGTTGAACCTCAGCGCACCGTTTTCAACGGCGACATCCAGCCCCTTGGCTTCGAAGCTGCCGCAGAACACGACCTTGCGGGCGCCCTGGGTGATCTCCACGAAACCACCCGGGCCGACCACAGACGCGCCCAGCTGGGAGACGTTGACGTTGCCCTGCGCATCCATCTCGCCCATACCGAGAAAGGCGATATCGAGACCGCCACCGGCGAAGAAATCGAACTGTTCCAGCGAGCTGACGATCGCCTGCGGATATCGGGCGGCACCGAAGAGCGCACCATCGAGCAGCTCGCCGTTGTGGATGCCCTGCTCGACCATCTCCCAGCAGTTACTGATCACCTGAGGGTCGCTGACCGCCGAAATACCACCGGGAATACCGAAGCCATAATTCACGGTCATCCCCGCTTTCAACTCCCGCGCCGCCAGGCTGGCGATAATACGGCGTATCCCGCTCGGTCCCTCCTTGCGCTCGGCACGACCCTTCGGCAGCGCCTGGCCCGAAATGGCCGGGTCATATTCACCGGCGTAGCTCTGGCGCTGTTCGGGGTGATGCACCAGCACATTGACCATAACGCCGGGGATTGTCACCTGGCGCGCCGGCACGAAGGGACCGTTCTGTATCTCCTTGACCTGGCCGATCACGAAGCCACCGCAGTTATGCGCGGCCAGCGCCACGGCATAGGCATCCATGTCGGCCGGCTCGTCGGCGGTGGATATATTGCCGTGCAGATCGGCACGGGAGCCGCGAACGATGCCGACATCGACCCTGATCGGCTTATAGCGCAGATAGGGACGACCATCGAGCTCGATGCGCTCGACTATATCTTCGCTCGCGGCAGGACCGACTTTTCCGCCGCCGTGCTCCGGATCGGCAAAGGTCCCCAGTCCGATCGGCGTGATCACGCCCGGGCGCCCGGCACCGACTTCGCGCAACAGCGTTGAGATAACACCGGCAGGCAGTGTGTAGGCTTCGATTTCACCCTCCCGCGCCATGCGCTGGAGCTCGGGCGCCCAGGACCAGTGACCGCCGATGATGCGCTTTACCATCCCCTTCTGGGCGAAGTGGCCCAGACCGCCGCCCTTGCCGTCACCGATACCCAGCGCATGGACCAGGGTCAGGTCGCGCGGGTGGCCTGTACGGCGAAAACGCTCGGCCAGCGCCGCAAATACCAGATCTGCCTCGAGCAACCCGCCGCCCGAGCCGGTCAGCGCGATGGTCGCGCCATCGGGAATACGGGCAACCGCCTCGTCCACGTTCAACTGCTTGGTCTTCATTTCTTATGCCTCCGTAACTGAGCCAGGACCGCTGCGACCCAACAGTCATCGCACGCCGATCAATACAGCAGCAGATTACTAACTGGTTAGTTACTTTGTCAACCGGAAAGAAATGTTACGCAGAAAAGGGATCCCGGACGCGGAGACAATGACAGGCCTGGAAGAAGCACCGCTGCTCTGCCAGTCCCGCCAGCACGCAACAGGTATCTATCTCCTTGCCACAAAGTATCTATTTGGTTACATTGCAATAGAATAAAGCCGCGATCGTCCACAGGAGACAAGATATGAAGCCTGCCACGCCACAGCGGTTCGGCCGAGTGGAGCTGAACGTCAGCGCCATGGGCTATGGCGCTGCCCCCATCGGAAACATCTTTCAACCCATTACCGAAGACGTATCAAGAGGCATGCTGAAAGCCGCCTGGGACGCCGGCCTGCGATATTTCGATACCGCGCCGATGTATGGCCACGGCCTGAGCGAGGCACGGGTTGGCGAGGCGCTGCGCTGGTATCCTCGTGACGAGTTCGTGCTCTCCACCAAGGTCGGACGCCTATTGACGCCCCGGCCCCGAAACGAGATCGATTTCTCGCCCTGGGTCGACGGGCTGCCATTCGCCATGCACTTCGATTACTCCTACGACGGCGCCAAGCGTTCAATCGAGGACAGCATCCAGCGCATGGGGCTGGAGCGCATCGACATCGCCTTCATTCATGATATCGATATCTTCACCCACGGCCCCGACGCGCAACCCGCCAGGTTTCGAGAAGCGATGGAGGGGGCCTACCGGGCGCTTGAGGACCTTCGACGCGAAGGTGTCGTCAAGGCAATCGGTGTCGGTGTCAACGAATGGGAAGTCTGTCATCGGGCACTGCAGCAGGGCGATTTCGACTGCTTCCTGCTGGCCGGTCGCTACACTCTGCTGGAGCAGGAGTCGCTGAACGAATTCCTGCCACTGTGCGAGCAGCGCAATGCCGCGGTGGTAGTAGGCGGCGGGTTCAACAGCGGGATTCTGGCAACAGGCGCCCGGCCCGGCGCCAAGTACAACTATGCGCCCGCCTCCGACGAGATCCTGCAGCGCGTATCCAGCATCGAAGCCGTGTGCAGCCGCTTCAACGTCTCGCTGCCGGCCGCGGCTCTGCAGTTCGTGCTGGCCCACCCGGCGATTCCGTCGATCATTCCCGGCACACGTTCGGTCGAGCAGCTGCAACAGAACCTCGCCTGGATCGCCGAGGAGATTCCGGCCGACTTCTGGCAAGCGCTCAAAGCGCAGAAGCTGATTCGCGAGGACGCACCCGTGCCGGGCTGACCCAGGTCTGAAATACCTCCCCGCCCCGCCGCCAAGGCGCGGCGCCTTCGGCGGCCTGCCCCCAGCGCCGCCTTTTTTTCAACTGCTGGAAACCCCATGAATTCTTTTGTCACCCATTACTTCATCAAGTCAGAGCTCGCCGGTAAGCTGGCCCAGGCCGCCATCGAGCACGCCCGGTCAACGAATATCGAAATCTGTGCCACCGTCTGCGACCCCGCGGGCCATCCGGTCGCCCTGTTGCGGACCGATCGGGTACGCCCACCCGCGATCGGCTTCGCCATCGACAAGGCCTATACGGCGGCGACCCTTCATACCTCTACCCAAGCCTTTCACGAGAGAGCTGCCAGCCGCCCGGCCCTGGCCATGGGGCTGGCGAACAGGGAACGCATACTGGTCTTTCCCGGCGGCCTGCCGATCTACGGCGATGGCCAGCTGATCGGCGGCATCGGCGTGTCGGGAGCAACCGAAACTGAAGATGTCGAATGCGCTCGCGCCGCCCTTGCAGCGCTCGGCCTGGCTGAATCACCCCAGGGAACCTGAGGTTGTCGATGAAAAAGCGCCGGTATTTGCCGGCGCTTTTTTTTTGTTCAGCGGGAACGAAAAAGCGGGCTCCATCCTTCGACAGAACCCGCCGCAAAGCCTGCAGATTATGGGCCGCTACTTGACTACCTTGACCTTGGAGCGGTCGATGGTCAGCGCGATGGCGGCGATCAGTACCACACCGAAGAAAATCTGTTGCGCCTCGGCCGGCACTTCCAGATAAGTCATGCTGGTACGAATCACCGCAACGATCAGCGCACCGATCAGGGTATTCAGCACCCCGCCAACACCACCGGTCAGCGGCGTTCCGCCGACCAGCACCGCAACTATCGCCGGCAGCAGAAACTGATCGGCCATGGTCGGGGAGCCGCCGGAAAGGCGGGTCGCCAGCATGACACCGGCCATGGCGGCGAAGGCTCCCGACAGCGCAAAGGTCATCACCTTGATCTTGGTCACCTTAAGGCCGCTGGCGACGGCCGCCAGCTCGCCCGAACCCACCGCCTTGAGGCTGCGGCCGAACACCGTGCGCCGTTCGATGAACAGCGCGATCAGCAGCAGCGCAAGGGCGACGAAGATCTCGTGGGGGATACCGGCAGTATTGCCGACCATCCAGCCCATGCTCTGCTCACGCAGGTCCGCGGGCATATAGGTCGAGCGCTGACCCGACACCACCTGACCGGTGGCATAGGCGATGCCCCCGACCGCGAGCGTGGCGATGAAGGACGCGATCTTGAACCGGGTGTGCACCAGGCCCGAAGCCATGCCAAAGACGGCACCAATGATCACTGCGGCCAGCGCGGCACCGATGCCGAAGCTCGGCAACAGCAAGGCCACGATGACGGTCGTCATGCTGGCGACGGACTGCGAGGACAGATCGATACCGGCAATATAGATTACGAAGGTCATCCCCAGCGCCATGATAAAGAGCGTCGAGATGTCCTGCGCCGTCTGCAGCAGGTTTTCGAGTTTCAGGAAGGCGGGATCGTAGAGACTGATCAGCGCCACCAGGCTGAAAAGCGTAATGTACGGCAGGTATTTGGTGACCTGCTCTTTCGAAATCGATTTGCGGCCACCGGCCGCTCTTTCTTCAGCTGAGACATTCATATCCGGAGCCTGCAGTATTTTATCTTTAGTCATCTTTCGCTCCAACATTCAGATCATGTAATGCAAAAGGTCGTACTGGTCGGGCTGGTGATCACCACCGCTTTCGAACCACTTCTGAATTTCGCCATCCTTGAAGACTGCGATGGTATGGGCCAGTCCAAGCGCTTCTTCGAGTGTATCGGCGATCAGAATGACACCGCAGCCGTCGTCGCACATTTCCCGCACCATGTCATAAACGTCTTCCTTGGCGCCGATATCGAGGCCACGGGTCGGATGGTCGAGCAAAATGATCTTGGCGCCGGCGCTGCGCCATTTCGAGAGCACAACCTTCTGCTGATTGCCGCCGGAAAGATTGCCGCAATGGGTGTCGATGGTGGCGGTCTTGATCGAAAGCTTGCTGACCCACTGCTCGGCCAGCTCGCGCTCGACACCTGATTTGAAAACGCCCCAGGTGCTGTAATCCTGCATGTTCGCCAGGGTCATGTTCTCGACCACCGACATGCCACCGACAATACCTTCGATCTTGCGCTCCCTGGGGATATAACCGACGCCACTGCGCACACCATTGAATGCGCTGAAGGCGCGCACCGGCTCACCATTTAAATAAAGCTCGCCGGCCGTGGGCTTATCGAGGCCGAAAATGCTGCGGATCACCCCTTCGGTACCGCAACCCTCGGTACCCACCAGGGCCAGCACCTCACCGGCACGAAGCTTCAGCGATACATCGCTGAACTCGCCTTCCTTGCCGAGATTGCGTGTCTCCACCAGCACCTTGTTCTGCTGGTAGGGATGCTTTTTGTCTTCGCGGTAATAGCGCTTGTCGATTTCACGACCGACCATCTTGTGCTGAATGGCATCGACGTCACAGCCGTCACTGTCGACGACATCGACCACTTCACCGTCCTTCATTACATAGATACGGTCGGAGAGCTCGATGACCTCGTCCATGCGGTGCGATACGAAAACGAAAGAGGCGCGGCTGCGCAGCTCACGGACCAGGTCGAACAGCAGTTCGATCTCCTTGCGCGGCAGCACCGAGGTCGGTTCGTCCAGCAGTATCACCAGATCACCTTCCACGCGCTCTTCGAGCGTCAGCACCTTGGCCAGCTCCACCAGCTGGCGCTGAGTGAAGGACAGCTCCGAGGTCGTGGTATAGGGATCGACGTCAAGCTTGACCTTCTTCAGCTGCTCGCACGCCGCCTGGGCCATTTTGCGCCAGTTGATGATGCCGAACTTCATGAACTGGGCTTCGAAGCCGAGAAAGATGTTCTCCATCACCGTCAGGTTGGTGATCAGCGACTGTTCCTGAAACACCATGCCGATGCCGTTTTCCATGGCATCGCGGGGATTCCTGAAGACCACCGGCGTGCCGTTGATCAGAACCTCGCCGCCATCGTGCTGGTAGGCACCGTAAATGACCTTCATCAGGGTCGACTTACCGGCACCGTTCTCGCCCACCAGGCCGACGATCTCGCCGCGCTTGATCTCGAAATCGATACCCTTGAGGGCCCGCACCCCGGGAAAGGTTTTTTCTACTTTTTTGAATTCCAGCATGGCACCCTCACTTCACGAGCTGAATGGCTTTACGGTTGGTGGCCAGGGCGACCGCAAGAATGACCAGCACCCCGAGCACTCCCTCCTGGATGTATGTCGGCAGACCGACCAGCACCATGCCGTTGCTGATAACGGCAACGATCAGCACGCCGACCAGTGTTTGCCAGACGCCGCCGATCCCGCCCATCAGCGCGGTTCCGCCGACGACCACTGAGGTAATCGACACGAACATGAAGCCGGTACCGAGGTTGCTGGCGACCGAGCCGATCTGAGCGACCGCGAACATCGCACCCAGGGCATAGAAGGCGCCGGCCAGCGCAAAGGCGATAATCCGAACTCGCTCGACCTTGACACCCGACGCGTGCGCCAGCTCTTCGCCGCCGCCAATGGCATAGAGGTTGCGGCCCAGAGCGGTCTTTTTCTGAATGAAATAGGCCAGTAGCAGAGCGGCAAATGCCACATAGACCATTAGCGGAAAACCAAAGAATCTTTCCGTCAGCAACAGGCGGAAAGCTTTATCGCTGGCAGAAACACGGACGCCACCGGTCATAACCATCGTCAAGCCGATACAGGAAAAACCGATACCGAGGCTCACCAGAAAGGATGGAATTTTGAGCTTGACGTGTATCAGACCGTTCACGAAACCGATCGCGACACCGAAAACAATGGCCACCGGAATCGCCAGAAAGCCCCACTCCACAAAACTGTTGAACTGGAGCATGACCACGGCCAGTGATGCACCACAGAAGGCCATTACCCCCTCCATGGAGAGGTCGATAGAACCCATGATGATGATGAAAGTGACGCCTATCGCCAGCATCAGCGGCGCTGCCGAGGACGTTGCCAGCCGCGCAAAATTACGCACTGAGAGGAAGTTGGGGTTGATAATCGATACGATGATACAAAGACTGAAAAGGACAATAAGAGGTGCCCATCTTTGCAGAAATTCTTTACTAAGTACCTTTGACATCTTATTGCCTCCAATACTGCATTTAGATTTATTGAATACAGGCAGCGAAAAATTGCGCATACGCTGCCTGCAGCAGCTATACCGCGGGATTTCAGACCTTGTCGTAAGTCATCTGCCCGCTGGAGTATTTCCAGTAATCCTTCCAGTCATATTCCGGAGTCTGCGCGATCTGATTGTCGTACCAGGCCTGGGCGTCCTGCTGGGTAATCATGATTGCCGGACCGAGGAACTCGCGGTGCGCATGCGGCTCATCCGACGGCTTGAAGCTGCCGACCGCGGCATGGTAGGCCAGTGACAGCGCGATTCCGCCGGCCCAGTAAGGGTTGGTGCTGACGGTGCAGAGTACTTCGCCCGCCATCACCAGCTTGACCACATCCGCGGTGCCGTCGTACGACACGATCGGGATCTCGCCGGCCAGGCCTTCGGCGCGCAGCGCCTCGATAATGCCCAAGGTCATGGAATCGTTGGAGGAAAAGACGCCCTTTATCTCGTCACCGAAGCGGGTCAGCATCGTGGACATGACGGTGTTGGCCTTGGAGGTACTCCAGTCAGCCGCCTGCCAGTCCAGCAACTCGACGTCCGGGTACTCTTCCAGCACCTTCATCAGACCCGCCTTGCGCTCGATGGCCGGCACGTTCGACGCGATGCCGCCGATACCGACGATACCGCCCTTGCCGCCGATCGCCTCGAGCAGAAGCCGGGCGGTATCCTGGGCAGGCTGGTAGTCGGACCAACTGATATGGCAGACATAGTTGTCGCCATAATCCCAGGGATGCAGATCGTCGGTCTTGTTCCAGATGGTGCTGACGAAACCGCCCTTGTCGGCGCAGGCCTCGACAATCGAGCGGGCATTCGGCGAGTCGTTGGCGTCGACCGCCAGAGCCAGATTACCGCCGGTCTTCGACAACAGCGCCTTGACGTCGGCAAGGATCTTCTCGTTGTTGCCGCCGTGAATCAGGTGCGTCAGATCCTGCCCCACCGACCTGGCGAAGCTCTCACCGCCGGAAACAATGGAATTCCAGTAAGGGTTATCGGGCGTGCGGTAGCCCCAGGCGAGCGTCGGCTTGGTCGATGCCACGGCGACGCCCATGGGGCCCAGCGCTGCAGCGGCCGCCACGCCACCGAAACCCATCGCACTGTTGAGAAGGAACTTGCGACGCGACAGGGTGCTTTCTTCGACGAACTTCTTGATAAACGACATGGTGGTTATCCTTTTTTTTCTGAACCACTCGGCCCCGATGGCTCCGGCGCGGAACCATCAGAAATCTACCAATAAATAACTAACCAGTTATTTAGATGTTTGCATTTATAGCACTCTGAAACGCGGTTATCAACACCCGTGAGGCGCTAACGCAGCTGCTGCGGTGTCATGTCCACAAGCGCCAGCGGCAATCGCCGGGCTTGACAGTATCACGGAATGATTATTATATAACTGGTTACTTACTTATTGATCGGCAGCCTGGATTGGTACAGGTGTACACGGCAATCTAATTGAGGGTTCAACTGATGACGAAGGTTACTCGACAGGTCGCATTCATAACCGGCAGCAGCCGAGGCATCGGCCGCGGCATTGCCCTGGCGTTGGCTGAGGCCGGCTTCGATATCGCCCTCAATGCCCGCAACGAAACAGCAGAGCTCGCCGCCACGGCTCGGGAGATTACCGACTGCGGCGTCAAAGTGGCGTGTGTCACCGGCGATGTCGGCCAAATTGATGCACACGAGGCCATGCTCGACCAGGTCGAACGCGACCTGGGCCCGCTGACCACGCTGGTCAACAACGCCGGCGTATCGGTATTCAGCCGAGGCGACCTGCTCGAGGTAACTGAAGCGAGCTACGACCACTGCCAGAACGTCAACGCCAAGGCGGTTTTCTTTCTCTGTCAGGCTTTCGCCCGCAGGCTGCTGTCACGCGAACGCACCAGCGACCTGGAGTACAGCCTCGTCAACATCAGCTCGTCCAACGCCGTAGCGGCGTCCATCGTTCGCGGCGAGTATTGCGTATCGAAGACAGCCGCGAGCATGACCTCCAAATTGTTCGCCGCGCGCCTTGCCGAAGACGGCATCGGCGTCTTCGACGTGCAACCGGGACTGATCGAAACGGACATGTCCCGCCTGGGCAAGAACAGCTACCAGAAACGTATCGACGAAGATGGCCTGACGCTGATCCGCCGCCTGGGCCAGCCCGAGGATATCGGTCGAATTGTACGCACCCTGGTGACCGGAGGCCTGCCCTATACCGCGGGCCAGGCCATCTCGGCCGATGGCGGCCTGCTGCTGCCTCGATTCTAGGCCGTGTAGCTGCCAAGCAATGATCAAGGAGTCCTCCATGAGTCTTACGGGTCCTGCCCTTTTGCATATTACCGGCACCACGCGGCTGTATCTGGTGGTGGGCGATCCCATCCGTCAGATCCGCTCCACCGAACTGTTCAACCGACTGGCGGCCGAGGGCGGCCACGACGCCGTGTTCGTCCCCCTGCAGCTGCCATCCGAACAGCTGAAGGCGGCGGTTCCTGTGCTTCGCAGCTGTCCCAATCTGGCCGGCATTATAGCCACCATTCCGCACAAGCCGGCCCTGCTGAACCTGGTTGACCAGGCTTCAGAGCAGGCCCGGCTGGTGGGCGCGGTGAATGCCATCCGCCGCGATTCCGACGGTCGTTGGATCGGTGAAATCTTCGACGGCGAAGGCTACCTGAACGGTCTGCTGGACTGCGGCGTCGAGCCGGCCGGCAAGTCCGCCCTGGTGGTGGGAACCGGCGGCGCCGGTTGCGCCGTCGCCGTATCGCTGGCGCGACGTGGCGTGAACAGGCTCTGCCTGGTCGATACCGACGACGACAAGGTCGAGTCGCTGGTCCGGCGCCTTCGCAGCGCCTTCCCGAGCCTCGATATCCGCAGGGGCTCTTCCGATCCCTCCGGCTTCGACATCGTCACCAACGCCACGCCACTGGGGATGCGTGCAACCGACCCGTTGCCCCTTGACGCTGACAAGCTGACCGCCGGCCAGGTCGTCGCCGACATGATCATGGCTCCGCCGGTCACGCCGCTGCTGTCACAGGCCCGAGCCACCTGCTGCACGGTCGTCGAGGGTCATAAGGCGCTGCTGGGACAGGCAATGGCCATCAGCCGGTTTTTCGGTATGGAACCGGCCCGGAGCTGAGCGTTTTTACCGGCCGTGAAGGCAAGACGCCCCGACGAGGCCATCCTGCAGACGCCTGAGGCCGGACGCCGAAATCATCAACCCGCCCCAGTGGCAAACTCATGAAGCAGGGAGGCTTCATCATTGGCCGCAAGCCAATGTGAACGCCATGGACACGCGCACCTGCGCGCGTTTCTGTGGTGTGGCGTGCCAGCAGGCAGGGAAGCTGTTGGCACGCCCGGTCAATAGCAGAAACCAAGTGCACTCAAAGGAACACAATATGAAAAAAATCCTTCGCATGCTCCCCGCCGCCGTCATCGGCCTTTCGCTCTCCACCCTGGCCGGCGCGCTCGAGCTAACCGTTGCCCATGTCAACCCACCGGGCGAAGCCTCTCACGAGGCCTTCAACGAGCTGGCCAGGCAGTTGCAGGATAGCAATGCCGGTATCGAGCTTAAGATCTTCCCGCAGGGTCAGGTCGGCGGCGAAAAAGACGCCGTCGAGCAGGTTCAGATCGGCGCCATTTCGATGACCACCGTCGCCAACGCCAACCTTTCGGCTTTCGCACCCAGTGTCGGCGTCTTCGACATTCCGTTTATTTTCCGCGATGCCGACAGTCACCCCTGGGCCGTGGTCGACGGCCCCATCGGCGACGAGGTCTCCAGCAAGGTCGAGGCCGAAGCCGGCGTCGAGGTACTGGGCTGGTGGAGTGCCGGTATGCGTCACCTCTTTACCCGGGAAAAAGCCGTCGAGTCCCCTGCGGATCTGAAAGGTCAGAAAGTCCGTGTCATTGGCAGCCCGGTTTATATCGACACCTTTAACGCCCTCGGCGCCAAGGCGACACCGATGCCCTACGGCGAGGTCTATACCGGGCTGGCAACGGGTGCCATCGACGGCGCCGAGAATGACAGCTCCGGCTATCGCAATATGCGTTTCTACGAGCAGGCCCCGAACTATACCCTGACCGGCCATTTCTTCCTGTTCAAGCCGGTGGTCGCCAACAAGGCCGCGCTGGAAGCGCTGTCCCGAGAGCAGCGCGCTGAGTTCGACCGGATCTTTGCCGACGTCACCGCCTATCAGCGCAAGCTGGCGGTCGACAACTTCCAGCAGGATATCGAAACCCTGAAGTCTCAGGGCGTTAAGGTGGTCGAGCCGGATCGCAGCGCCTTTATCACGGCGGCCCAGCCGGTGATCGACCAGTACGCCGAGAAATTCGGCACGGACCTGGTACAGCGCATTATCGCCACACACTGATGCCCGCCACTGCGACCGGCGCACTCTGCGACGGTCGCGACACCTTTACAGAGGTATCGCACATTGAAAGCTCTTGCCAACTCTCTCAACTGGCTCGAACACCGCATTCTTCATCTTGAGGGGCTGTTCATCGCCCTGGCCATGACGGCGTTGATCGTGGATCTGTTTCTGCAGGTACTTTTCAGGTTTCTGCTGGACCAGCCCCTCGACTTCACCGAAGAACTGGCGCGTATCCTCTTCGCCTGGCTGGTTTTTGTCGGCGCCGCCCATGCGCTCTATCACGCCCAGCACTTTGTCGTCGACCTCGTGTATGACGCCCTGCCTCCACGCGCCCAGTCAATCGCCGGCTACCTGGTCGACGGCGTTGTCGCACTCTTTGTCCTGACCCTGGCCTGGGTCGGGTTCAGGGCAGTGCTGTCGGGCTCGGGGGCGATCCTGCCGGTACTGCAGATACCCGCAAGTGTACAGACGCTGGCAATGCCTGCGGGAATGGCACTGATGGTCTTCCATACCCTTGTCATGCTGTTCAACCGACGCCATGTCGGCGACGCCTTAGCGACCTGACGGCACTGTCCACGGAGATTCCGAATCATGTTCGAACCCACCAGCCTCGTCTTTATACTGACCGTCGCGCTATTGCTGCTGCGAGCACCGATCTTCGTCGTACTCGGCACGCCCGCGATCTATTACCTCTGGAGCAAGGGCATCCCTCTGGCCCTGGCACCGCAGCGCCTGATCGGCACCGTCAACGAATCGATCCTGCTGGCCGTGCCGATGTTCATGCTGGCCGGCCGGCTGATGAACCAGTTCGATGCGACAACCCGCATCTTCGACCTGGCTCAGGCACTTGTCGGTCATATCCGGGGCGGGCTAGGCTTTGTCGCAGTCAAGGCATCGATGATCTTCTCCGCCATGTCCGGCTCCGCGGCCGCAGACGCCGTTGGTGTCGGCACCATTACCGTACGGGCAATGAAAGACCGTGGCTACGACCCCTCATTCGCCGCCGCCGTGACGCTGTCGTCCGCGACGCTGGCGCCTGTAGTCCCCCCCTCCATCATCATGATTATCTACGGCGCCAGTGCCAACGTCTCGATCGGAAAACTCTTCGTCGGTGGCGTACTGCCGGGCCTGCTGATGTCCAGCTTTCTGCTGCTGACGGTGGCCTATCTGAGCTGGCGGCGCCAGTACCCCAAAGGAGAGGCCTTCTGCTGGCGACGCCTGGCGACCGCGTTCAGCCGGTCGCTACTGGTGCTGATGACGCCGATCATCATCATAGGTGGCATTTTCACAGGCCTCTTTACCCCGACCGAAGCCAGTGTCGTCGCCGTCGTCTACGTGCTGCTTCTCGGTCTCGTCTATCGCAAGATCGAGTGGAAGACCCTGTATCAAACCCTGCTCAGCACCGGTACCGCGGTCGGCGCCCTGATGCTGGTGGTCAGTATCTCCGGTCTGGACGCCTGGGTGATCGCGCGCGAACAGATTCCCCAGCTGCTGGCGGCTTCGGTCACCGAACTGACCGACAGCAAGACGGTGGTGATGCTGCTGATACTGGCTGTGGTGCTGTTTCTGGGACTTTTCATGGATGCGACACCGATCATTCTGATGCTGGTTCCGGCGGTGATGCCGCTGGTCACGGCCTTTCAGATCGACCCGATTCATTTGGGCGTTCTGTTCTGCATCATGTGCGTCGTCGGACTGATCACGCCACCCGTCGGCATCGCCCTCTACGGTGTGGCCATGGTCTCCAACCTGCCGATCGAACGGGTGTTCTGGGCCTCGCTGCCCTTCTTCGTCATGCTACTTTTATCTCTTGGGTTGATGCTGCTTGTCCCGCAGATCATCACCTTCCTGCCCAACCTGCTTATCAGCTAGTAGAAACGCAGCCTCGAGGCTTGCCCCTTGGTACCGGGCAAGCCTCCGTGTGGTGATCAAGCATTGTGCCCTCTGGAAGGGTTCTACAGGCGCCTTGCCGAAGAGAGTATCGGTCGAATTGTACGCACCCTGGTGACCGGAGGCCTGCCGAGCAATCACCAAGGAGCCTGAATGAATCTTATGGGCCCCGCTTTTTTTGCACATTACCCGCGCGACACGGGTGTCTCTCGTGCATCCGTCAGATCCGCTCCACCGAACTGTTCAACCGACTGGCGGCCGAGGGCGGCCACGACGCCGTGTTCGTCTCCCAGCAGCTGCCATCCGAACAGCAGAAGGCGGCGGTTCCTGTGCTTCGCAGCTGTCCCAATCTGGCCGGCAATCACTCTACAACTTTGAAAATCAGATGCTGTGAGCACAGGGATCCTGGCTCGCTAGCGATGCATGGCAAACACTGAAAAAGACGACAGTTGTTTCGGCCAAACTTCTATATTATCTGCCGAAAGCTATGTCAAAAGAGCAGCACGGCAGGAATGATCCTGCCGTGCTGAGAAGGGAACAATAATTTTCGCAATTTTTAATAATCAGCAACAACTACCACTGACTATTACGCGAAAACGATAATATTTATTCTGATCCGCGCAAATGCAAATCGTTAGAATGCGAGAGCGTAGCTTAGCGTAATGTAATCAACGTCATCCTGGCTGGAGTTATCCAGATCCTTCACAGAGTACTCCGCTTTAACCGAAGCTTTTTTGCCCAACGCATGCGCGACCTGAAACGCATAGGTGTCGAAATCGTTGTTGCCACCTCCGGCAACGTAGTTCTTGTTGTAGCCGGCTTTGAGTTGGGTATTACCGATCGTATAGGCCGCACTCAGGAAGAACATTTCATCTTCGGCGCCGGCCTGCTCCTGATGTTCGTAGGTACCATACAGCTGCAGGTCGGCAATCGAGTACGTGGCGCCAACACCCCACAGTTCGATGTCATCGCCGCCAGAATGATCAATAGCACCGTTGTCGTAGTTGCCGTCTACCTCTGTGTAGGCAACAGACAGGTCCAGTGCAGAGAGACTATAGTTGAAGCCGAGCTGCCAGGCGTCGACATCACTTTCCTTGTCGCTACCCGCAGCGTCAATCACAAGGCCAGCATACCCTTCGAAACCACTCATTCTGGGCGTCACGTAATACGCCGCGTTGCCGACGCGGTCAGGCGATTTAGCATTATGCTTGGAGCTAATAAAGATATCGGCTTTCTTAATAGCCGCTCCAAGGTTGTCCTGCCTGCCTAACTCCACGATACCGAAATCCCCTTCCAGGCTGACGTTTGCTTTTCGCAATTGCACATCGTTCACAGCGTTGCCCTGGAAAGCGGCATCGTCATCACTACCGTTAGCGTCGAACCGCCATTCGATCTGGAATCGAGCCTCAACACCATCCCAGTTCTCCAGCGCATCAGCTCCCTTAACGCCCAACTGTGCCTTATCGACGTATAGGTTTGCATCCTGACCGTCTACAAACTGCAACCTTGTTTCAGTCACACCGTAGAGGGTAGCATCGGCTTGAGCTGTAACAGATGCCGACATCGCGCCAGCGACTGCAAGAGTGATTAGTGCCTTTTTCATCGGGAGTTCCCTTATTTATTTAATTTTATAAGTGGTGAGTTACAGCCTTTCACGGAACCTATTAGCGCTCTTAATGAAAAGCTACCGATACAGCCCCAACGACTAATGGAAAAAATATTAACGAGCAACGTTCGCAAGCTATCTATGCCTGATACTCGCAGTTACAGTTCCAACATCAGAGGCGCTGAATTTATAAATACCCTTTAAAAGCAACATATAACTAACTAGTTATTTCGTGCCGATATTTATAGCACTCTTAATAGCGGTTATCAACACCATAAACCTGACTTCCGATAAGTAATTAAGACCGGTATATCCCACCGATACCCAAAGCGGCCGGATTCGTTCTGGAGACATAAATAATGGAAAAAGGCTAATCACTAGGGCGCCGCGTCCTGTAAATAGGACACGAAAGCCACAGTCGATCAGTACACTGCCGTGATCGATTTACCGGTTGAAAAACCGCATCAACTGGTCGACCTGGCGCTGTCTGTAGTGTTGAATAGCCGACCTCGACGAGAAGGCGAGGATAAGGTGAAAACGCTGGCCAACAAGCATGACGTGCGGGATGGATGTACGGGATAAGAGCGAAATCCCCTGGTTGCAACCCCGCTGACGGCAGGTCGCATCAGTTCACAAACCCCGGGGGGGTGGTATTGGGTAATGCGCCTGCATCCGTATGCAGGCAACAGCCCGCCCGGCCTGAGTCGGGTCTGCTCAATCAACAACCACCGTCAAAGCGAGTGGTTGTTGATTTACGCAGTAATTTTCGATTCATGTCTTGCGACGAGCCATTTTCGACAGGAAATTAAGTGGTTTTAACTTTTTAGGCATAAAAATCAACATAAGAAGTGCAACATTAATAAGCATAACTGTCGCACTTATCGGTCGATCAAAAAATACACCATAGTCACCGCCAGAAAATATAAGAGATCGCCTCAGGTTTTCTTCGCAAAGCGGACCCAGAACAAGACCAATAACAACCGGCGCCAACGGGAAGTCATATTTTCTCAGAAAATATCCCACCACACCAAAAAGCAGCATGGTCCACAAGTCGAACATCGATGACTGTAGCGAATAAGTACCTACAGTTGACAGCAGCACTATGATCGGAATGAGGTACCTCTTTTTCAGGTTAACAACGGACGAAAATACAGGTGCCAACCAGATACCGATAAAAATGAGTACTATATTTGCAAAAATATAAGCCAAGAATATCCCGCCGACGACATCCCCATTTTTTTCGAACAAATCAGGCCCCGGGAAAAAGCCCAACAGGATAAGGGATCCCATCAGAACCGCACAGACAGCATCCCCTGGTACAGCCAAAGCGAGTGAAGGTATCAACGAACCGCCACAGCAGGCATTATTCGCCGACTCAGTCGCAATCACGCCACCTGCCTCACCCTCACCATAGTGCTCGCCGGGCTTGGCATGTGCTTTCGCTACTGCATACGAGGTGAAGGAGGAAATGACTCCACCTGCGCCGGGTAGGGCCCCAAAGAAGGTACCTATCAGACTAGACCGCGTCAGATTAATAGGATTCTTGATCACCTGTCTTATCGAAGAGAATGATACTCGCACCGACCCAACTTTCTTGCTTGTATTAAGGCCGCCACTCTCAATCTCACGAAACACTTCTGAAAACGCAAACAGCCCCACGATGATTGCGACAAGATGAAATCCAGCCAGCAAGAAATCCGAATCAAATGTAAAACGGTTAAACTGGGTAAATTTATCGGCCCCAACTGTTGCCAGCAACAATCCCAAACAAGCAGCCATTAAACCCTTCAATGTTGACTCACGGGAAACAACAGCAATACTGATCATTCCCAGCAGCGTGAGTGCAAAGTATTCAAAAGGACCGAAATTCAGTGCAAAATCCGCCAGGACCGGCGACAGCAATATCAACACCACACCACCAATCAAACCACCAAGGGCTGATGAAGATATGGCCAGACCGACAGCCTCGGCCGCGCGACCCTTTTGCGCCATGGGATAGCCATCCAGCAAGGTGGCTGCAGCGAGGGGCGTACCCGGAATACGCAGGAGAATGGCTGAGATTGCACCACCACAACTACCGCCAACATAGATGGCGATTAACAACCCCATACCGACTACCGGTTCCAAATAGAACGCAACCGGCGTCAGCAGAATAATTCCCATTAATGGCCCCAGACCTGGCAATACACCGATAACCAGCCCCAGAAAACATCCCAATGCTGTCAACGCCAGACCAGACGGCGTAAAAAACAACTCAAACCCAGAGGAGACATTATCAAACATGATCAGTCCAACCGCTAGAAATTAAAATTCAAACCCATAATTCCGACAGGCAATATGACATCCAGCGCCTGCTCAAAAAACAGAGACATTGCGATGGAAGAAAACAGGCCCAGCAGACATGAACTCCACCAGCGAGCTCCAAGGATATAGAAAAGCAACGCCATTAAAACCGGTGTCGCCACGTCGTAGCCCACGCTTTTTAATACAAGCAGATATACAACAAATACGACAACACACAAAAGTCCCTTTATTAAGTGATCAGGACTGATTTTATCATGCTCTTCAGAGTCAAACTCACCTGAACTCAGATCCCGGTTAAAAAATACTTTAATGATATTCACCAATGCTAGAAATATCATTATACAGGCAGCTATTCTCGGAAACAGAGCGCTATCAGAAAGAGCATCTCCACCCGCGACTCCAGCGTCATCAAAAGTCGTTAGAGTCTGGTAAATAACCCATACCCCCAACGCAAGGAAAAGAGTCGATACTACCGCCTCACCCGATCTTAATGATTTCACTTGTACCCCCAATACATAAACCCTGCAACTGGTTAGCCACAGGGTTTAATGTAGACTTACTTATTAAGTTCTTGAATTTTAGACTTTTCCCAACTGAGTGCAGCCACAGCAGTTTTCACTTGTTCCTCTGCGCTGGAAACAACATCTTCGTACTGGTCCGCGGTATAACCATTCAGCACAAAGCCTAGCTCGGAGACTTTCTTACGTACATCAGGACGATTCAGCGCTTTGGCCTGCGCATCACGAAGCACGGCTACAACGTTGTCCGGCGTGTCTTTTGCGACAAGCCACCAAGTCCAACCCAAAGAGCCTATTCCGGTGAGACCAAAGTCGATACCGTAATCCTTGATTGTCTTGGCACCGTTATACCACTCGCTAGAAGCAGGATTATCGGACAGTACGACCTCGACCCGAAGTTTCGATTCGTTGGCCTTATAAATCCCCGGTGTCACCACCATCCAGTCCAAGATACCGCTACGCAGATCTTTCACAGCATCGTTAGCCTCGGCATATGGCACATGTCGACTAACCGAGTCGGAATGCTGCATCAGCTTGGCCCCAACCATATGGGGCATTGCCACTTCGGGCCCACCAGAATAACGGGTTTCCCCAGGATGAGCTTTCACGTACTCGATAAAGGAGGTCAGATCGCTCCAGCGTGTCTCATCTGCCCGCGAAACCAGAGCCATACTGAAAGAATGCGAGAAATGCAACGGAGTGAAGTCACGGAATGTATAGCCCGCATCACCATTCAGCGGCCCCATGATCAATGGTGCCTGGTAACCATCGATAGTCGTATAACCATCTGCAGGCTCATTCATGGCTGCTTTAAAGGCATTCTGGCCGCTAGCGCCTGGCTTGGAAAGCACCACCATCTTTTCACCCAGCTCTTCCCCCATAGCCTCGGCGATGATCTGGCTAGCAGCGAATGTCGTTCCACTGGCATTCCAGGGGTAGTAGTGTTGGATTCGACGCTCTGGAAATTCATCTGCCTGCAGGGGACCACTTGCCAGTGAGGCCAATACCACTGTCGTTGCAGCACAAATACCTGTCGCGAAAATGTTTCTAATGCCCATACTTTTCTTCTCCTTATTAGCTATCGCCAAGCATCTAACCCAGTAGAAGCGCCCACCGGCTCCAGACCTAACTAACTAATCAGTTAGTTACTAATAGGTTGCCCTCCCTATGGTGAAATGTCAATACCTTACTTGATCATCCGTAGCAGTGGCCGTAGTCATGCCAACGCTACATTCACAATTATGGATGCAAGATCTCAGAAGATGCGGGCATCGTAAAAAGAGGGTTCAGGCAAAAGCTCTACCCTGCGGAGTCGTGCGGCAATGCACCGCTGGTACCAGGCAACGTCGAATGGCAACGCCATATAGCCTGCACCAAGCTGCCGCCGACCAACTGGCTCCAGGCCCTGCACCTGCCAACCCAGCGTAGGCCGGCAGGTCATCTCGGATATGGAGCTGAAGCGCTGCTTGACGGGCGTTAACGACGACGTCGCCTGGATGGCAGAACACAAGCGGCTCCCGGGGATGTCATACCGCCGACGACCGCAATCCCATCAGCGGTATTGTCCAGCTTGATGACGTGTACTGGGGCGAAGTGCGGCGTCTCGGATTGTCTGGCGCCACCCGCCGCCCGCCGCCCGCCGCCCGAGCAGCGGGAACCGGACACCTACGCTCAGTCCATCGTGACCACCAATACTGTCCCGTTTTAGCAACCCGCCTGCTTCTAACGCTTCAGGAATCTACACTATCCAAAAGTAAAGGTGACGCTTCGCTGATCTACCTGGATGACATGGCAACAATTGACACGACAGATCGATTCTGATAATAATGCACTAACTAGTTAGTTATTACTGACGAATGCAAACTGGAGTTCCCCGATGACGAAGCCCAATTTTATTTTCATTATGACCGACACCCAGGCCACGAACATGGTTGGGTCGTATTGTGGTCAGAACCTGCGCACGCCAAACATAGATAGACTTGCAAAGGAAGGTGTCAAATTTGAGCGAGGCTATACGACTAACCCACTGTGCACGCCTGCTCGAGCTGGAATTTTTACCGGGATTTATTCGCACAGCACAGGTTCATGGACCAATAACCTTTCGCTAAGTGATAACGTAAAGACGATGGGCGAGCGCTTTCGGGATCTCGGTTATCGTACCCCCTATGTAGGCAAGTGGCATCTCGAAGGTCACGACTATTTTGGAACCGGTGAAGTCGGTAGGGGCTGGGAGAGTGAATATTGGTACGATGGCAAGAACTACCTCGACAACCTTACGGAAGAAGAGATTACGTTCTGGCGTAAAGGTGGCGACACTCTGGAAAAATTGAAAAGTCGTGATGTCAAAGAGGACTTTACCTGGGGTCATCGTATTTCCGACCGGGGTATAGACTTCCTTAAGAACCATGATGGATCTGACCCTTTTCTGTTAGTACTTTCATATGATGAGCCTCATCATCCCTATACGTGCCCACCAGAGTTTGTCGAACCATTCAAAGATTTCGAATACGATATTGGTCCGGCCGGCAACGATGATCTGGCAGGAAAGCCAGCTCATCAGAGGGAATGGGCAGAAGCCGCTCCATGTAAGTATGATAGCGCCCAGCAAGTAGGGTCGAAGGTCCGTTTCCCGTTGTACTTTGGATGCAACAGTTATGTAGATTACGAAATCGGCCGAGTACTGGCCGCGGCCGAACGCTATGCTCCGGAAAATACCTATATTATCTACACCTCAGACCATGGCGAAATGATGGGAGCACATCAACTCTGGGGTAAAGGCAGCTGTAGTTACGAAGAGATTACCCATATTCCCTATATCATTCGGCCGCCTAAAACCGAGGCGAGCGGTACAGTTGTCAACACACCGGTAAGCCATATCGATCTTCTGCCCACCATGCTGGATCTTGCCGGCGCGGATATCCCCCCCATACTCCATGGACGAAGCCTGCAGCCGCTGCTTGGTAAGGATGCAGAGGAGCCGAATTGGGATGTATTTCTGGAGTTCAATCGATTTGAAATCGAGCACGACAGTTTTGGTGGCTTCAAACCTCTCCGCGCTATTGTGAGCGGTGACTATAAGCTGACGATCAATCTCCTCAGTACCGACGAGCTTTACGATCTAAAAACCGACCCGAGCGAGATGCATAATCTCATCGACTCCGAGGAACACGCCGACATCAGAAATGCGATGCATGAAAGGCTAATCGACTGGATGTACGAAAAACGCGACCCCTTCCGCGGGCCGGAATGGGAGCGCCGTCCGTGGCAACCCAAACGCAGCCTGAGGTGGATGGGTAAATTCCGTCCCCGTCCCGCCGACGGTTATGCGCCAGTGGTTCGTGACTATGATACCGGATTACCGACCAAGGGTATCAAGGTCGAATTCGAGAGTGGAAGTCCTGTTATAGAATGATTTTCATCTCAATACTGTAAAGGCTTGCAGCGTGAGCCAGAATCGCGGCGCAGTTTCGAAGGCAAGCTGTTGGCCAGTCGAGAAGCTGCAACAAAGCGTCCGGTTCGCGCTGCAAGCACCGCAGAGCACTATAGGGACTTGTTAATGGGTTTCTTAATCAAAGGATTCCGTAATGAGTCGATCGCTTTCCAGATGGGCGACGATGTCCGCTGGTAACGGCATCGACCTGATCTTTCCGTCATGGTCCTTCCCGGTCCAGACCCGATTCTCGGTGCACTCGACAGTAAGCTCGCCCGTCTCATTGAAGATCCGGTGCAATACTGCAAAGCTGCTTCTGCCGATCTTCACGATCTCACTGTCGATCCGGATCCGGTCACCGTATTGCGACGGTTCGAAGAATTTCGATTGCGTCTCTACCATCGGAAATCCGACCGCATCATAGCGCTGCAAAAGATCGATTTTCTTCATGCCGTCAAAGGCAAACATTCGTTCCGTCGATGTATTGAAATACTCGAAATAACGGGGAAAATAGACGATTCCCGCTGGGTCGCAATCGCCCCACTCCACTTCCAGCCGGCGGCTTCTTTTCAGCATCGAACGCGCTCCTTATTATGTCCAAGGCAGCTGTGCACAGGTCCCCGATCATATGCCATGCAAGCCGCTAGTGACATCAGGAACCGTCCCGGAGATAGCCATCGGGCGTCATGCCTGTCAAACGGCTGAGCGAGCAGTGACAGGTCTTGAAGCGCATCTGCCCCTGACGTTCGATGTCGGGTGGCAACCAGAAGCCATGTCCATCCACCTTCGTTCAAATCAGGTCGGTGGGTAGAGCAGCACCAGCCACGAACTGCGCGCGCCCATCAGCGTGATCCGCAACAACGTCGACCTGATGCGCAAGCTCCTGGACACCAGTGACCAGTCGGCTGACCCGCGCGAGCGGCAGGTGATCTTTCCCTTTGACGCGACTCGTTGCGCTGATGAATGTGCGTTTACATGTCATTCTGGATGCTCAGCTCAGCCCTTACCGACGCAGCGAACTACGCCTGGCTGATAACTTTCTCGCTCGGATACCGGATCACTCAATTACCCTCTTTGATAAAGGCTTTTGGGGCGTGGACTTTCTCTTGCGGCTTGCATCGCAGGGACAACAGCGACACTGGCTGATCCCGGAGCGCAAAGGTCTGGTGTCTGAGGAGGAAGAGGTGTACAGCGAGCATGATCGCCTGCTGCGCATGAAGGTCTCGCCTCACTCAGGCACGCAAGCGCAATCCGGCTTTGCCGGCAACCTGGACCGTGCGCGCGGTGAGCTATTGGCGCAAGGGGAAGCTGAAAACCGTATTTACCTCGCTGCTGGTCGAACAGTACAGTGCTGCCCTGACCTGCTACCTACACTTCATACCACCTACCTAACTAGGAGGTATGCCATGAACACTACATCTAAAGCCACCGCGTGGAACAAAGGCAAGCTGGTTGGACAAAAGCGCCCTCTTCAACTCCATGAGATCTGGGCGATCCGTATTCGCCTTCAACTGGCTGGCAATCTGCGGGAGCTTGCGCTGTTCAATCTCGCGATCGACAGTAAACTCAGGGGCTGTGATCTTGTCCGCCTGCGGGTTGTTGACATAGCACACGGGAGCGTAATTCAAACTCGCGCTAAAGTGCTTCAACAGAAGACCGGCAGTCCCGTTCAGTTTGAGTTGACCACACAAACGCGTGATGCGGTTTCAGCGTGGCTTGCTCAGTCGAACGCCGAACTGAACGATTTCGTGTTTCGCAGTCGTAAGCATAGGTCGCAACATATATCCACTCGGCAGTACGCCCGCATCGTGAAAAAATGGATAACTAGCATCGGCCTTGACGGATCAGCGTATGGTACTCACTCGCTCAGACGTACCAAGGCAGCTTTAATCTACAAACGCACCAGAAACTTGAGGGCTATTCAGCTCCTTCTTGGGCATACCAAGATCGAAAGTACCGTACGGTATCTCGGTATCGAAGTAGATGACGCGCTAGAGCTAGCTGAGCAAACTGAGGCATAGAATTAACTCTGGCACGACCAGGGAGGTCGTGCCACGGCACAAACCAGACATAACGGTGCCAGCAGCCGAGCGTAGCGAGATCAAGCGCATCTAGCGCAGCGATGTTGCTTGGCCATATTGGGCAACATTTAATTTCATGTATGTCATTTTATACCAAATTTTTTTTTCATCTCATCACAAGATGTATTGAGAAGTGACGCTACCAACGATAGACAAAACGATGTATAGCTTTCTTCGGTATCACTTAGCACTCCTCGGCCTCTATCCTGTACTCCCATTCGGTAGAAAGACATGGGAAAACCATGAACATGGCTTGATAGAAACTTGTACAACCACCTAAACGTATTTAAATCGACACCTGCTCTACTTGCGATATCTTCGAGTGAGCTGAGATACGCTTTATTTCCATTTAAAAACTGTTTTTTCTGATTATCGGGGATGGATATAAAGAAATCATTTTTTCTAAGGCGCTCTCGTAGATCATTCAACTGCTTTTCAAAACCTGCTATATTTTCTGGCGGCTCTGGAAACTCAGAAAACAAATGCATTCTACTTTTGCAGTCATGAATATTAAAAACATTCCATCTACAATTCCACTCATCCTCGGAGCATGACTCTATGCACAAGTAGAAAAAAGCGATTCTTATTTCCAATAAAGAGCGCGTTAGGCTTGCCATTGATGCATAGTCCCAATGTTCGATTAGCTTATGAGACCAAGGACTGTATGGGGCAAGTGTCGCAACGCTAACTGCTCGAGTGCAGAGTGATGTAAATAAAACTGACGCATAAAAATGAGCGCCCGTTGGCGAGGGAATACCAGCACAGGCTTGAGATACAGAAACGGAACGCCTAACAGCTTCATCTAATGCTGTGATGCATTTTTTATAATGCTCAGATGGTTGGTTACTCATTCATACACCGCAATAGGTTGCCGGAAGAAGCGTGCGTATTGAGGCCAATATGATAACCTTAAATTTTTCGCTTAAAACTTGTCTAGCATATTCACTACACACGCCATTAACCGCTCATGTTTGCCATGCCCCCCGTTATAACATCCTTTAATCTCCCTCATTCCTCTAGTGACCTTTATTCCTTTGTCTAGTCCAACGACTACCAACAAAGAGCGAACATTGATGAACTTAGAGGTAGCCATATTGCTCCCTGAAATCAGAATTCTTTGTATCAAATAAAACCAAAGTAACTAAAATAAGGAGGCTCATCTAGGTTCGTAACGCATACCCAGTTAACCTTCATTTTCGGAGGTATTTCACTTCGTTGATCTAGTTCTGGAGACCAGTGGTATTTATCAGTCGACACGCGAGGACACTCCAGTACTCCTACTGCATAATTCCAGTAGAAGCCAGGAAAACCATAGCTTTTGATTACATAAAAGTGATAAAACTTCGACGAGCTATCGAAATGTATCTCGTCGTCCGGATCAATAATTTTAGCGAAGGTTGTCTTCCCTAGTACAAGGTCGTTTATTGGCCAAACCTGAAACCGCTTCCAAAAACTTATATTAGCGAGCCCAACTGAAACTGCATTGACTGACGAATGATCGTTAAAATCTACCTGCACACAGGCGTCAGAAAAAACGTATCTATACTGATTTTCGCTTTTTTGGTTTGGTGTGCCAAGAATTTCCTTAACGCTATCAATTGACACTCCCGGCTTTACATGCTCAAAGAGATTCTTTGGGGCGCGTTTATAGGTAAAGCTAGGTCGACGAATTGTTTTGAAGACTAAACCAAACAGTTTTATAGCCGGAGCCAGGATGCTTTTAGCTATCGAGAGAACTATTGGGTCTGACATATTAATTTCTAACCAGTATCTAACAACATTTGATCCATAATGCTGTGATATTGGACCATTTCTCGCCTCAACGCCAGCCCGCCAGTAGAAACTGAACATTCTATTGCGGCGAAACCCGCGTGAAGGTCTGGCAGAATGTCCGCTTCGGGTCGTCTGCGGCCATCTTGCATTCGTTCAGCACGATCGTGAATTATCGTACCTACCATATATTCTGAGATTTCTGGAATTTCCAATAAGTATCTTATTAAAGACTAGTTTCGACACTCATTAGCGCACTTTGCGGAAGAAAAGCCGACTAGGTGCTATGCTGATTTAGGCTCAGGA
This sequence comes from Marinobacterium nitratireducens, assembly GCF_014645375.1. Taxonomy (GTDB): domain Bacteria; phylum Pseudomonadota; class Gammaproteobacteria; order Pseudomonadales; family Balneatricaceae; genus Marinobacterium_A; species Marinobacterium_A nitratireducens. The sequence goes on along the minus strand of NZ_BMLT01000007.1, from coordinate 57,075 downwards.
CGAGCCCAATACTGGAGATACGGATATGTCACAGCCACTCTACCGCGAGGTAAAGCGCCTCGCTGCAATGCTTGAAACCGATCACCCTTGCCCGCCAGACATCAACCTGGACAATTGGGTCGATCAAGAGCTAACACAGCTAAGCTCTCTACACTTCAGGCATAGGACGCTGATGAAGGTGATTGTGAGCGACTATTATGGAATGCTGATTGAGAAGGCGCTGGCGCGATCTACGGTGCCCTGAACCCTCGGACTGAGGATACAAGGTCAGCTTCGAAGGAGCTGGCCATGAACAGAACGACCATCGCTATCCTAATACTTCTACCTACCGCTGTATCAGCAGATATCCTGTCGGTTCATTGTCCGCTTGGCTGCCCGTCAAACCCTGTTGGCAACGATCTTCTGTTTGCCCACATCTACGTTCTGTCCAATAACCCGGCAACGAAATTCGCCGATTGGGTTGCCTATGAGGTCGACGTTGTCAATTTCGGCGCATCGCCGGGGCGCGAGTGGAGGCCGGATCCGCTGCTCGATGATGATGAGACTCTCGAACCAGAAGACTACAGTGGGGCCTTCTCAAGCGCACTCAGAGCTAACAGGGGCCACCAGGCTCCTCTCGCGGCGTTCGCAGGTTCACGATACTGGCCGGAACTCAACTATCTCAGCAACATTACTCCGCAGGATAAGGACCTCAATCAGGGACCTTGGGCGGATCTCGAAGATGCGGTCCGCGCTGCGGTGAGCTATCGGCACTCGCTCTTCGGCATCACAGGCACGCTGTACGAAAGCGCCATGCCAGGGCTAATAGGGGCAAACGAATTCGCTATTGTGCCGAGCGGATATTTCAAAATTATCTATGACGGGTCAGGCAAAGCGGCCGGCTTTGTCATGAATCAGGACTCAGGGTTACAGGACGACCATTGCAGCAAGAATGCAACTCTTACTACAATTCAGTCAAAAGTTAGCTTTGTCCTGCCAGCACTGAGCGATAGCCAGGCAATGTACGCTCGGCTAGGTTGTGATTAGACCCTTAATTTGAGAGTCAATCTGGCTTTCTCGACCTGCGTTCGTAAGCGTCCGGCGATCACGCCTTGTCGGAGGTCGCCGGTTGCCATGTATGCGGCAGCAACTCGTCGATGGCGCTGGCCTTATGAGTTGGTAGCCGGGTCAGCACATCTTTCAGATAGGCATAGGGTTCATGCCCGTTTAGCTTGGCGGACTGGATCAGGCTCATGATTGCGGCGGCCCGCCGGCCACTGCGCAAGGAACCTGCGAACAGCCAGTTTTTCCGGCCAAGTGCCCAAGGCCGGATCAGGTTTTCGACCCGGTTGTTGTCGATTGGGATAGCCCCATCATCCAGGTAGCGTGTCAGCGCGGCCCAGCGTTTCAGACTGTAGTCCAGGGCGTTGGCGATGGCCGTACCCTCCGGTACTTGCAACCGCTGAGCCTGCATCCACTCATGTAGCGCATCCATGATTGGCTTGGAGCGATCTTGGCGAAGTTGCTGTCGGTCATCGGCTGTCAGATCTCGAGCCTCATGCTCAACCCTGTATAGCTGCTTGATCGTCTCGACCGCCTGGCCAGCGATCTGGCTCTTGCCCGACACATGCAACTCGACGAACTTGCGGCGCGCGTGCGCCTTATCTCGTGCTCTTGATAAGGCGCATTATCTCGAGACGATTTTTATCTGGAGTAAAACGCCAGACAGCAAGGCCTGTGGGCAACGCTTGGCAGCGTTTGCCGGGATAAAATATCGGTTAGCAGCCAGCGGTACAGGCGTCAGATGCAGATCCTATTCGAGACACCGCTCTCGGGCGAGACCTATGTGGCGGCTCAAGGGTGGCGCATGGCAAGCTTGCCAAGCTGCCCGTTGCATCCGCAAGGCGGCTGTTCGTTCTCCCGACACGGCACCTATCCCCGTGTAACGCCTGCTGGTACACGGATACCGCGCTGGTACTGTCCGGAGGGCCATCGCACTTTCAGCCTGTTGCCGGATTTCCTGGCCTCTCGTCTGCCCGGCACGCTTGCAGCGTTAGAGCGGGTCGTCCTGTACGTCGAACTCGCCGGCAGCGTTGAAGCTGCCGCTGATACGTTGCGGCCCGACGATGTCTCCTTACCCAGTGCCGTTCGATGGGTCCGTCGCCGGATTCACCTGGTACGAGACGTTTTAGCCGGTGTTTTGCAGACGGCGCCAGCGGTGTTTCGCGACTGCCAACCCAGTATCACGTCGTTCGGAGAGAGGCTGCATGGGCCCGGCGTTTTGGCGGCGCTGCGCACCACGTTCGCCGTTTATCTGCCAAGTTTGCCGGCGCCTCTGGGGTTCGCCCCGCGCGGCGCGGATTTCCGGCGCACCCAACACAACTCTGGGGCTGACCCGCCCACGTTTCGGCATTAACGTTGTCACCATGTGTCATTGACGCAACAAGCGGAGTTGAGCGGTGCACAGCGAGCAGGCGGTAACCATTTTCGAGACCCGGTTAGCCAAGGTACTGGACGTATGGCGGGATAACCGCTGTCTCAAGCCGTCTTCGATGGGCCAGTATCTCTACTGGATCCGCCGTTTCCATCACTACTGCATGGCTGAAGCCCTTGATGCCGATGAACAACTGACGCAGACCGGCGTGAACATCTTTGCTCAGTGGTACGCACGACAGCGGCGGACCGATGCGGAGTGTGCCTGCCAACGGGCGCAGTCCGCGTTACGGGCCTGGGCACTTGGACTCAGCACCTTGGGCGTCAAGGTCCCTGCGTGGCAACCCGACACGGATCGCACTTCTGAGCCCGAGCCCCGACTACAGGCTTTCGCCGAACATTTGCGCCAACATCGGGGCAACCCGGAAGGTACCATCAAGAAGAAGCTGGCCCATATTAGCCGCTTCCTAAAGTTTATCGGCGCCCGGCATCGGCCGCTGCGGCACCTGAAGCTGACCGATATCGATGCGTTCCTGGTGGATTGCAGCAAGCACTATGCGCGCACGACCACGGCAGACATCGGTGGTAGCCTGCGCCGCTATATGCGTTTTTTGTTGGCCACCGGACAGGTATCCACTGATCTGGCATCCTCCATCGTGACGCCGATCGTGCGCCGCTATGAACGGCCACTGCGGGCGCTGCCGTGGGATGATGTCCGCCGTATCCTGGCGGCTATTGATCGCCGGACACCCGTCGGCTTACGCGACTATACGGTGCTCTTGCTGATGAGCAGTTATGGCTTGGGGGCCGGTGAGGTGATCCGTCTGACGCTCGACGATATCGATTGGCGAGCGGCCACCTTGCGTGTCGTGCGGCCAAAGACCGGTGTCAGCTTCCTACTGCCACTGTTGCCGGCGCTTGCCCTGGCGCTGGTCAACTATCTCCAGCATGGACGCCCCCGCCGGGCACCAACGCGACATCTGTTTCTGTCGATGAGGGCGCCGCATCATCCCTTGAGTGCGTCTTCGGCGATACGGCATTTGCTCATCGGTCATGCCAAGACGGCTAGCGTAACGGCCGCGTACTTGGGTAGCCATGTGTTGCGCCATACTCACGCATGCCGGCAGATGGAGCAGGAGACCTCGCCTAAGGTACTGAGTGATATTCTCGGTCATCGTTCGCCGGAGTCGCTTTCCGCCTATGTGCGCATTGCCACCGAGCACTTGCGCCAACTGCCCCTGCCGGTGCCCAAGTGACGCTCATCAGTGCGGCGGAACTTGCCGAAGACATAACCCACTTTGTCGCCTTCAAGCATGCGATGGGGTATTCGTAACGGCGCAGTGAACTGACGCTGAAGAGCTTTTTGCGCGCTTTCGAACAACGAGCCGGTTTGCACGCCAAGGTGCCGTTTGATGCCGTATTGCATGAGTGGTTGTCACGTAGCCCACATCGGCAACCCGTCACCGTGGGACTGGAGTTTGGCGTCATCCGCCAACTATGCCTGTATCGCCGCCGTCGGGATCCCGACAGCTTTGTCCCAGAACCGGACTGGGCGCCCATCAAGGAGTCGACCTTTCTGCCGTATATCTTTACCTATGAAGAGGTCGTCCATCTCATTGCCGCCGCCAGTGCGCATGAGGCCCGTCATCTCGCTGGCGGCATGCTGCGCATGTTGTTGCTGATACTCTATTGCACCGGTCTGCGCCTCGGGGAGGCGGTACGGTTGCAACTGTCCGATGTCGATCTGGAACAGCTGTGCTTTATTGTCCGGGAGAGTAAGGGGAAGACCCGGATCGTACCATTTCTGGACGATTTGGCCCGGGAGCTGAGCGACTGCCTGTTGCTACGCCGGCGCATCCTGGAGGCAACGGCAACCGTTGACCCGGGGGCACTGCTGCTGCGCAATAGCGGTCAAGTACTACCGGTGAAGGTAGCTTCCGAAGCTATTCGCCGGCTTCTGCGTCGGGAAGGGCTCAAGCCTGCCAAAGGCCGGAAGGGACCACGCCCGTATGAGTTCCGACATGCCTACGCCGTACACCGGTTAACCGCGTGGTATCACGAGGGCGTCGATATCCATGCCCGCTTGCCCTGGCTTTCAGCGTATATGGGCCATGTCGATGTGCTCGGCACCCAAGTCTATCTGCGGGCAACACCGGAACTGATGCGTCTGGCCAGTCAGCGTTTTGCTCGACACTGGCACCACCTCGATAGCACGTCATGAACAGAGCACCCAAAGATCCGCTGTTGGGATGCGTCGAGAGTTTCTTCCGCGACTATTTACAGCGGCTGCGGGGGGCCAGCCCACACACTGTGCGTGCCTATCGCGATACCCTGCGACTGCTTTTCATTTACCTCGCGGATACCAAGGGATGCGCCGTTGCCGACTTGCAACTCAGCGACCTGCGGGTCGATGAGATTGCAGCCTTTTTGACCCAGCTGGAATCGGTGCGCGCCAACGCAATCGCCACACGTAACTGCCGACTCGCCGCGATCCGCAGTTTCTGCAAGCATCTGATCCGCGTAGACCTTCCACATGCCGAGCAGTATCAACGGATCCTGGCATTGCCGGCGAAGAAGTGCCGACAACCGCTGGCGGTCTATCTGGAAGCCGAAGAAGTGCATGCCATTATCGACCAGCCCGACCGTCGAACAGCGCTCGGTCAACGGGATCATGGGTTACTGTTGTTTCTCTACAATACGGGGGCACGCATCAGTGAGGCCCTGGCCGTTTGTTGTGCAGACCTGCATCTGACACCGCCCCGACAGGTGCGCCTTCATGGGAAGGGCAGAAAGGATCGGCTTTGCCCGCTGTGGCGCGAGACCACTCAGGCACTTCAGCGCCTGCCTACCGTCCGCGACGGCAAGCCAGGTGGCTTCGTCTTTGTGAATCGACAGGGTCAACCGCTGACGCGTGACGGTGTGGCCTATCTGCTTCGTAAGTATGTGGCTGCCGCGATCCCATCGGCTCCAACCTTGCGACGCCGCAAAATCACCCCGCATGTGCTCCGGCACAGTTGTGCGGTCGCGCTGCTACAGTCGGGTGTCGACATTACCGTGATCCGCGACTATCTCGGTCATGCCAGTGTCGCGACAACCAGTCGCTATCTCACAACCAACTTGCAGATGAAACGCGCAGCACTTGAAGCCTTCTGGAAACGCGCGGGTATAACGCCGGTGAACGCAAAGCCGTGGCATCCCAGTCCCGACTTGCTCGCCTTCCTGGCGTCGCTGTAGCAGCCGGCAATTTTATCCCGTGATAATGCAGCCCCAATGTCGCATGAGTACCGGGATCTTCAGGGACCACTCCGGATAAAAGTCGACTCGGGATAATGCGCCAGGCAGCCGATCTCGATGATGCCTTTCTCGAAGCCGGCCTTATAGCCTGAGTAATCACCGCAGACCAGCTGTCCCTGCCAGTCACCGAGGAAGTCGCGCGCATGCTGGCCGGCACGGCCGGGGGCGAAGTCGTAGACGACTGCGGTCAGATCGGAGAACGGCGCGCTGGCATAGGCCCAGATATATGCCTTGTGGGTTTTCTTCTTGCCCGGCGCCAGCATCGGCACCGGCGTCTCGTCCGCATGCAGTACCGCTTCGCCCAACAGTCGGTCCCGCAACGCGTCGACCAGGGGCTGTACCTGCACACCGCAGATGCCGATCCACTCGGCCAGTGTTGAACGTGGGATCGCGACGCCGGCGCGGGCGAAGATCTGTTCCTGCCGGTACAACGGCAGATGGTCGGCGTACTTGGCGATCAGCACATGGGCCAGCAGCCCGGTGGTCGGGATGCCCTTGTCGATGATGTGGGCCGGCATCGGTGCCTGTGTCAGCGACTCGCACGCGTCGCAGACCCACTTGCCTCGGATATGGCGCTCGACGGTGAAGACACCGGGCGTATAGTCGAGCTTCTCGCTGATCTCTTCGCCGATACGCTTGAGCTGGCAGCCGCAGGGACAGTCGGTTGAGTCCGGTTCGTGGTGGATCTCGGTACGAGGGAGCTCGGCCGGGAGCGGTGACCGCTTGGGCTGACGTTTCTCCGGCTTAGCCGCCACCGGCGCATTCAGTTGCTCAAGTTCTGCTTCGATCGCCGCGATATCGGCATCGACCACCTCGTCCAGCAGGCTGATCTGAAGCACGTTAAGCTGCTCACTACGCTGACCATACTTATGGCGTTTGAGCAGTGCCACTTCGTGCGTCAGCTTTCCAATTTTCAGATCGCGCTGCTGGATGGTGTGATTCCGCTGTTGGATCGTTTGATCCTGCTGCTCGACGCGTACCAGCAGCTCACTCGCCAGTTGGCGAAGCTGCTCAGCGGAGAGCTGGGAGAGATCGGGTGTCGTGGTCATGCGGGACAGTATGCCCACGTTCCGTCAGCATGGGGATACCCGGATCGGCTAATGGCCCACCGAGCCCGTTTATGCTCCGTCAGAAGGACCGTCAGATCCGGCTGATAACGCCTGCCGCGCCGAGTCGCTGCCAGGGCAGGCCTTGCATCAGTGCATGCAGTTGTTCGGTTGTCAGTGCCAAGCGATCGCCACGCCAGATCTCTGCCCAGTGGGGCTTGCCCTGGTTCAAACGACGGGCGCAGAGCCAGATACCCAGGCCATCATGGATCAGCACTTTGATCCGGTTGCCGCGCTTGTTGGCGAACAGCTACGCGCAGTGAGGTCGGGCCTCACCGAACACTTTCACGACCCGCGCCAAGGCGGTATCAGGCCCTGCCCGCATATCGATCGGAGCGGTCGCCAGCCAGATCTCGTCGATGCGGATCATCGCAGCAGATCCTGCAACCAGCGCAGACAACGGTCGCCGTCCGACAGGGGCCAGTTCACGACCAGACTGCCGCCGGCACGTGGGATCTCGATCCGGATACTCTCGCCAGAACCCGCCGCCTGCGGTTGGTGCGGCTGTGCCGGCAATGCGATGGGCAGAAAAGTTGGTGACGTCGACGTGGCGTCCTGCTGCCGGGCGGCGCGGATCCATTTATGGACCAGGTTGGCGTTGAGCCCATGATCCAGGGCGATCCGGGCGACCGACGCCCCTGGTTGCTGGCAGTTGGCCACGATCCTGGCCTTGAACTCGGCAGTGAAGCGGCGACGCTTAATGGGGGTATCCGATGTGCTTAGCAGGGTCATAACAGGTGTCCACTTATAAGTAGGTGGACACTATCGCCAGTGGACAGCCGAGCGCTCAAGGCGGGTTCGCCGGACGCTTACCTGCGTTCCCGTTCTGGGGTAGGATCTGCTCCCGCCTTCCCGACCGATCTTGACCTCGACGACGGAGTCACCGGGCCATTACTTGCCCGTTGGCTATCAGGCATGTATTAAAGGCAACCTCTGCCTCAAGCGGCTGATCTGATGCCATGTGCTACTGGCACTAAAATATGAGTAGAACCTGTCGAGGACCATTGAATCCCATTCGGGATTGGCGGTTTTGGTCGTCGATCTATCGATAGGCAGTCGGACTTACGGAAGGTTTCGGTGGAATTAATCGACATGCGGCGATAACGATACAACCAAGGGGGCAACTGCTGCCCCCCCTCTTCTCCGAATATACGGGGTGTCAGTATTGCTTGTATCAAGGCACGGCTCCGGTTCGATAAACCGCGTCCTACGAGTTAGCGCTTAGTCTTGGATCAAGAAGTCTTCTTTCGATGCGCCGTTGTTGATGCGCTCCTGGAAAACCTTTGGGGTACGTCCGCGACCAGACCATTCATGCGCATTGCCGTCTTCATCGATCAGACGATACTTGGCCACTACTTTGGCACGCTTGCTCGACGCAGAAGCGCCAACGCTAGCGAGATCTTCAGGCGACAAGCCAGCAGCGACCATTTGTTCCTGAATTTTCCTGATCGCCTCGAGACGCTCAGATTCGGCAGCTTTGCGGGCCTCGTCCGCCTCGACCTTTTCTTCTTTGATCTCGGCTAGATCAGCAATGACCTTCTCGATATCCGCGATAGACAGCGGCACACATTCTTTACGCAGAGAGTTCTTCCGCAACAGGGTTGCTGCAAAATCAAGGTTACTCATTCCCACCAATCCTTATTAGAGCGGTTGCATTTGATATAATTGTACGTCAATAATGCCGATTAGCAACAGAGGCTCTCAGCCAAAAGCAGCATAATAGCGTATCGCCCTACAATCAGTAGGCTATTCATCTGAGCATTGCAATTGCATTTTCAGTCAAACAATATGAATTTGAACTGCTACACTGATGATATGCTAATTAAAAAACACGATCGACATCAATACCACTAATACAATGTTGCCAAAATACGACAAGCTCAATGATTCCTATATCACGAGCGATGCCATCTGAACCGTCCTCGTAGCGCACTAGGGCTGTGATTTAGCAGTCGCTTGCATTGCGGCCACAACGGCGTTAGCGTAAATACCACATCATCAAATTTGGAGTCTACATGGACTGGGATTCGTACTTCGCCAAAGCGAAGAAAGCTACTACACTTGAGCGTATGCTGCTGTCGAAAGTCGAACAAATGGGTATCCGATACAATCCCGGTAGCGAGTCCCTCAGATTGGTCGCGGATTTTTACAAGGACTCCTATCCGTCAGCGTATCAGATGCTGATGGCCGCCCATAAACGCGAACAAGCACTTGAGGCCACTCCCCCTGCCGCACAGCGTGCCAACTCAATCACAAATAGCGCTACCTCTATGCAGAAGGGTCTGGAAGACGAAATTCAGGCCTGGATGGCGCATCATCGTAAGGCCAACGCCTGAAGATTGTTTAAGATATAACACTATAAGGGTTTTAAAATTGAATCTATTCTGCTGGCCCGTTCTGTATGTCAGCTAGCGGTACAGCCGCCGACATGACTTGAGGCCGGTAGATTACCTATCTCAGAGCAGGTCTAGACGGCTATTTCCAACCGTTGACTACCCAGTCAATGGTCCGTCAATCAGCTCTGGTTCGAACCACGCGCGCAGGTTCATTATCGTGTCGGTGAATTTAAGTGGCCACTAAATGAGTCGCTATAGTGGCCACTACCAGTCCGTATCCTTTATATCCATTATCGAAGCCGAAACGTCCGCTCTTTTCTGTTTAGCGTCGCGCTTAGCCTCTGTCTTAGCGCGATTGGCTTTCAAGGTTCGATACCCCTGATATAGGATTTCAATACATTCAGACTCAAATCCGTTCGCCAGGAAGTCATCTTGATCGTCCTGGGGTAGCGTCGGCCAAAGTTTGAGCAGCTGATCTTTGATAAAGTCAGCCTGCATGGCTTCTTTCACATGCACTCCCGCTCTAAGTGCTGCAATTCCGGCGTAATCGTCCTTAAATGCCTTCCGTAGCCAGCCCGACACCTTCGACACAGTCTGCCCATCGGCCACTTGATCCTGGTAGTAATTGACATTCCTCTTTAGACATTCTTCAGAGTAGGTGCTGCGCAATTTCGTCAAAGCCGCCGGCGTAAAGGTTTGGATCAGCAACAACTTCCAGTCATCGGCCGCGACGTCATCCCCATTTGGCTGAATCTGGGTCGCAGATATCTTGAACCGGATGGACTTCACCGGAGCTCTTGATTTGGGTGTCGTGCGGTCCGGTAACGTATAGGTAAAGGTCAGATCACCACCGTCCATCTGCTTCTGAGCTTTTCGCAACACGTCCCGCTCAAACAATGAGAAACGCGGATAAGCGGAAGGGGCGATGTTCAGCATATCCCTTAGCTCACTATAGGGAATCGTCTTGTAAGCGACGTAAACGCCGGAGGCAACAGCCTTTAGGGACAGCGCCGCGCGTAGTATTTCGTACAGCCTGATCGCATGTCCCGAGGACATAGTTATCACGCTGTTCAACTGGTAGTAGGTAAAGTTACCACGAAGGTCTATCAGATAATCCTTCAGTCGCTCATTGAATACAAACGTGATCAGGTTGGCTTCGGCGTTATACGCAGCTTTCTGAAACAGGTTGACCTTGACGTAGCTGTCACCGCCAGTCGGCTTGGGAATATTACGTACCTTCCTGCCTTCGCGTTGGGCAGCGATACGCTCGGCACGAAGCGCCTCTTCCCAGTCCTTATCGATATATGGAACCTTGACCACGGCTTGCTGGAGCTCTGTCGTCAAATCGTCGACCAGTTCGTACATCGATTGCCGGGTAATCTTAACCAGACGGGCTAACTCGGTGCGGCTGAAGTTGACAGGATGAAACTCGGTCGAACGCGGATCCAGCTTAGATAACACGCAGGAAAACGTCTTAAGCGCCAAGGTCCTCATCGAGAAGTGACCATGGATTATCTCGTTCCGCTTGTAAACGAGCGCGCTTTTCTGATCGTGTAGTTCTTGTTCGAACATGTCCGACTGAACTTGAATGGCCTCAGGAATGTTTTCATCCTCAACCAGCTCACCGGACAACACTCTCAACCCATCATCCATTCTTGATTCTCAAACCTCACTTGCTCGTCCACGGACACTACAGCCCCATTGAAGGGTTGAGCTGCGCCCTTCCCCTACACGACGTAACGTTGCGCGTAGCATCCCTAGTTTTGATCTCGACAGGGCACAGACTTGACCGTCCTGATCAGAGATCAAAACATACAAGAACGCTCTAGCCATGATGTTGGCACTCTCGCTGCTACGGCACCGGCGCCAAGCCTGACGCGTGTAGCCGGTCCTGCCCATGTGCAACGACGTGTCATGTGCAGATTTCGTCAGGCAACGAGCGCTTTAAAGAAGCTTTATAGCGCTTGGTACCTGACAATTCAAGTAAAGATACGGCATTAGAGCGCGTCGGGTCTGACAAACATTTACGTAGAGCGCGTGCTACCTGACAGCGTCCGTCACCATTCGATCCAAAAGCGCGTTCAACCTGACAATATGGACATTCCAATGGCACCCAACTGCCGAACGAGCCTTAACCCGCGATTTGCGGTTGCCCGCAATGTAAATCCGGCTTTTGTAAAGCGCGTCCAACCTGACGAAGAAGATCGATATTTTCACTAGAGCGCGTTTTTCCTGTCACTTTTCCTTTCTTCCTGGCCAAGATAAGCACATTCGCAATCGCGGTCTCCGAATCGCCGCCGTACTGACGTCAATGGCTCGCTCGATCAGGCGATCGCATCCTTTGCCAGGCTCACAGCCTCGCGTTACAGCATGTGTCGTGCCCTATCGTCAGGTAGAACGCGTCTTGAAACGTCACCATAACCAATATCTGTCAGGTACTACGCGCTCAATAGACAGCTGAACCATCGGAACAACGCTCAAGAGCAGCCATCATCTATTTGCGCTCTCCCGATATGGTAGGTAGGACGCGCTATGCTCGCATCCTTGCGGATACGCTACCTGACGCTCCAAAGTATCCAGCAAAGCAATGCGGCTAGACTGTCAGGAATAACGCGCTCTATTAGGAGAAAAGCGAGCGGTCTTGCGGTTTCCCTGGCCGCCAACGACACCGCCAAGCAATTGCCGTCAGGTAGCACGCGCTCTAACTTCGAAAATATACTGCGCCGTCAGGTAGGGCACGCTCTAATGGTATGGCATCCGTGGTAGCGTCAGGTAACACACGCTTAGCGCTCATTTTCTGGATCCTATACCTGACGCGGCCCCGATGTACTCAGCGTTTGAGTCGATGCTCGTGCAGAAACCGTCAAGTACACAGCGCTTTCCTATGGCAGTAGCGCAGCCGTTACCCCCCAACCCTCTGAAACCCCTCACAATTGGCGCGCAATCATGCAGTCAACCTCCAATAGCGGAGCGCGTACCTGACGTTTGGACCCATTCGATACGGTCTCGGCCGGATTGAAGGCCTTTTAGGGGCCAAAATCCGCCACATTTCTGGTCCAGACACGCTCACCAACGCTAAAATGTCAGGTAAAGCGCGCCTAAAGTAGCGACCGATGATAGGATGTCAGGTATCCCGCTCTCTATCGTCAGGCACGACGCTCTAGGATGTCAGGCTTTACGCGCTCTGTAGAAAGGTACTACGCGCTATAATGTCAGGTGTGAAGCGCTCTGACTCTGTGAATAACTTTAAGAATCAAGGGTTTATCTTCTACCCTAAAGAAAACATAACTTAAAGCTAAAGCTGTAGTTGTATGTTTTATAGAGCTAGGCGATACCGCTTTACCATCCCCTGTGTATCCACATAGCGGGAAGACAGACGGACGTTGCAGTCGCCACACTGCAGGTGATGCAGGCAGAAAGGTAGTTTCACGCACTGTAGTGGAACTCCCCTCCCCTATCACCACGACAATACTCACCTTTCCACTGCACTCAGCAGTCGAGGCATTGATGCTTGCAGCCCTAATTGTAGTGGCTGATCACTGCTGGTACTGAGCAACGACGGGTCTTACAAATCTGATTACATACAGGTTTATCTGTGATGTCCGATCGTCGGCGGAGGTGTGTTGGTGGATGCAGTGGCTATCGCGAGCGGTAAACAAGCTCCAATGCTGTGAACACGTTCCCAGACGCTGCAGTGTATCGATGCCGGACGCTCTGGACGCTCAGTTGATTACCTACCGACACCAGGCCGTCACCTATCAGCCACCGAATTCGATGATCGGGGCAAATCATCAAGATAGTTCCCCGACCTGATCCGGGGCAGATGAAGCATCGCTGTACCGTCGGTGGTGAGGTGAGCCCCCGGAAACCTTGGTTTTCTAGGTTTTTTGATTGGCACCAGTGCAGCATCGCCGTAAAGATCTTGCCCCACCTTGATGACAAGACACGCTCGCGTACTCAAAATCCTCAGGCGTGAGCACCCGACAACGGCGTCCATCGAATACCGCATCCTGCACCAAATCCATCCCTCACGCCGATGTGGGATGCGCTCCTGGGCATAGTCATCGCCCATGCCCTACCGCGTTGTTACGCATGCACTACTGCGAAGGCTCGAAAGCACGACGTAATCGAGCGACGTGTTTCTGGTATTTCACCGCACCTTCCGCGTTGACGCTGGCGCCTACTCGGCGATGACCGGTGTTCTACCCTGGCCTGGGTGATCTCCTGAATGCGTTGAGGCAGCACGCTGCGTTACCGGACAATTGAGTGATAGTCGTCAACTGCCGACGAAGGCTGAACACCGTTCAGGTTCGGCGTCGAGTCAGAACTTCATCATCGTTGATGGTCGTTCACCCGTTCACGCTTGCGAGCGCGTTTTAGGCCGGAGACATCGTCTGTTTAGATTCAGGTCAGCAACCGGCCTCTTCAGCTGCGGGTTTTCCATTTTCGGAAAGGCGATACGTCTCGTCTCATGGCACCAGCCCACTGTACGTCTTACGCAGATTTTTAAACGCTGCAACTGAATTCCCGGATCGTGCCGAAGACTTGGCACGGGTGTACGCCATTCGGCCTGCTTCAGCACGTAAGTTATCTTCCAGTCAACCTGACGTTTTCATCGCACCATCTCCTGATGGTCAGGTGCATCAATTCCTGATTGATCAGTCTTATCCGGTCAAACCCGTTGGGTGGGGCCACTGCCGCATGCCTTGAAAGCGTCTCGAGGAATTAGGTATAAGGTAACTGGTTAATTTATGTTCAATACATGCGGAAATCTTATGAGAAAATCAGAGACCAGGCCGAGGGTACAGTGGTAGAGCAGTGTTGATGCCGCCCTACTCCACGTAACGCCTCACTGCGCTTGTCGGTTCGAACGATGCGATTATGGTCTATGACCACACAAACCTGGCAAGGTAGTGCCCTATCAGATACATCTCAGTGTTCGCACTGTTCTGCCACCATTATCAGAGATGATGACCGTTTTGCTGCCGATATTCGCCCCGGATTGGCATTGAGTCATCAGCGACCGGCGTCTTGGCACAACGTGTATATTGTAGGCTCGTATCGAGAGATAGTGGACCGCAATCGCCAGGATTCGAGCGAAACGGCTGAATTGTCTTAGGTATAGGCCGTTTCCTGTTCGATTCCCCGGATGTCGCCCGCTGTTGCCTCAATCTTCTATTTATATAGACGTCATTGGTCCAGGCACCTATTGATCGGTTCGCACAGCGACACTGACTGGGCTAATCGTCCACGCGTCCCCAGTCACGTGCGTGGGATACCGCTTCAGGATTGCATTACGTGTGACAGAAGTTTTCAGCAAAGTACGTGCCAGTTCGCATTTGCAGGAAGTCGGGACGCCGGTCAATGTGTAACGTTCTCCAAGCCCCACACGAATAGGGTCGACATGAACATCGATACGATTCGGGTTCGTTCAGTGTCACGCGGGGCCCTTCAATATCCTGTTTCATATCGATATACAGGCAGATGGTCGAGGTCTCTTCAATCCTCCAGATCCGTTGCGTTGAGGAGACGCTGGCGAGACCGAACCTGCCCTACCCTATCGCTCTTACCATTCGATTTGTCCAAGCTATGATTGCCCACCGCAGTGTGAAAATTTTCACATGAGCGCGGTGGCGATGTCCCTCGGATACATTGCCATTGATCGGGTGTGAGACATGATAAATGTTCATTTTATATAGAAGGTTGATCCTCTTCGCCGGAACGAGACGATGCCTACGTCATGACCCACTTCACTACTCTTCTCGCGATCTATCTGTGAAAAATTTCACACCATAGCGATGCTGTCGCTGCTTACACAATGCCAGGCAAGGTATGGACGGACTGGGTAACACTTTGGAACTTCAAGAGCTACTTCGATACGACACAATGAGGAAGTGTTGGGCAAACTGACTTTCTCAAAATTTCAGGTGTCCGTAGGTACGCGGGTGCGGGGGTGCGGGATAAATGGCGGGGGTGTGACTGGTATAGATTGGATAGGTAGAGGCAATTAAACGAGGGCTGGAGTCGTGTGAAAATTTTCACACTCAGGTTCAGGCGAAAACCCGAGATCTGCTGCCAATCTTGTCGGCGCTATGTTCGGGGTCGCAGGATACCTGAAGGACATTATCCTACTGGCTTCTATATAACGAATTCCGCCATTAAGCACTGCGTCGATCGAATGGAGCTCTTTCTCTAAAGAGACTGTCCGGTTCACGATGTTCGTTTCAGCGCAGGATGCGTGCCTGTCCTTCGCCGCAAGGTTCGTCGAATGTTGATGTGAAAAATTTCACACCTGCCTAAGCCTCCAGCCGCTGGACGCATCGAGGTATCCGAATCGCGCTATCGTGTGTTTGGCTATCTCCGTTGTGTCTGGCCCCGAAATTCAGCAGACCAGTTCATGGCGATGCGCGTGTGAAAATTTTCACAGGCACACCGTCGACGTTCGATGCGCAGGTGTTGAGCGTAGGCATCATGCTTGTGGAGCACTGATGTTGTCACTGTCTCGATCAGTCCTGACTTAAGTGTGCATTTCGAAGGATGCGCCGTTGCTCGGGCGTTTGTCTGCTGTTCGTCTGAATAATGCTTCAACAGCCAGGCTGTACGGGAGGCAGTGGATCGTCCGGATTTACGTCTGTCTCGTTACTGGGGCTACATAAACGCACTCAGGGGAACTGCACACCGAAATGACCATATACATCCCGTTGACCGCGTCGCCAAGCCGGTAGATCAGGCGTTCAGCCTAGCCGTCGTTTGGCGCGGCATGCTTGCGAGGAAAGGCTGTGAAAATTTTCACATGGCTCATTGGGTTGTGTGGCAGGCGAGGTGGTGCCCGTCACGTTCGGGTGTCTGCAGCGTATCAGGCATCGGGGCCTGTCTGTTCTTGAGGTCGTTCCGCCGCGCATGCCTCTATATGGCCCTCAGGATCTAAGCTCGCGTGGGCGAGCTGTGAGACTTTGCCAATTTTTATTGGCCGCCCGATCTTGGCGTTGCCTGTTACGTAAGGCATACGGCCACCGCGGAGGGCTGACATCATTATTGTGTGAAAATTTTCACAGCGCTATTCATGCTGGCTGGGGTTGTCTGTCATAGGTTGTCAGCCGTCCTGGGGGCGCCTCAGTCTTGGTGTGAAAATTTTCACAGTCCAGCGTGTGCCGTACCCGTTGATGATGGCCTGTATTACCCTTTGTCACTGTCAGCGCTATGCCTGCCTGGTCCACCCCTAGCCGACTCAACCGGACAGGGCTGATTTTGCCGCCTGAATCGCATCGCTCGGTGGAGTAGGCGATTATACCAATAGTTGGATTCCTCGATTTTCTCTTGTGTATCTTGTATGGCGATGACCAGAAATTGGCGTATACTTTCAATCTATTCAAAAAAGTATCCAAAACACCTGATTTTTATGGATTTCTGAACGAGGACGTACAAAATGGGTCGGATTGTCGTGTTTGCGAGCGGAAGTAAAGGCGGTGTTGGAAAGAGTGCAACCGCCGCCAACCTCTGTGGCGCCCTTGCATTCAAAGGCTACAGTGTCGCGTTAGTCGATACGGATACTGGCCTGCGGGATCAAGGTAACAATGGTACCCGTACAGCCTCGAACTGGTGTGCGGCGCGAAATTATCTCATCGAGCAAGAAGGTCAGCCGTACGTCGAGGTGACGAGTTATATGTTGTCACCGGAAGAGAAGATTCATAGCCAACTGATGGAGCTGGCCAAGACGAATGATTATGTCGTCGTCGACACACCCGGATCGGCCCATACGGCATTGCGCAGTGCGATATTGGTCGCAGATGTTATATATCTGCCCATGAATTGCTCGCGCGCTGAGTTTATGCCGCTCTCGTCATTTTTTGGTCTGATCAGCGAAGTCGAAGAACTTTTAGAGATGTCTGGTAATGCTCGATCTATCGATGCGCGGCTGCTGCCGATCCGCATCCCGGCAAACTGGCGACCGGATAATACCGAATTTTATCAGTGGTTTAGTGAAAATGCTGCGCCATACGCTTCATTGTCGAGTGTCAAAATTCCCTTTATCAAAGTGTTGTGTGATTCGGTCGGCCAGGGTTGGTCTTTGCACGACGTCAAGGATAAGAAACGGGCGTCATTCGATCTCCTTATTGATGAGATTAACGGCACCCGCGGCTTGATGATCAATAGGGGCGTCGAGGAGGGCAGCGCCGTATGAAAAAGCCATCGGTTCCCTTGGCAGCGATAGCCCCTTCAACTAAAAGCATGCCGGATCCTGAGCTGCTTGATGCCATCGTTGATAAAGCGACGTACGGCGCAAAAAGCCGTAATTTGTCATCGGGTACGGTCGCTCCGATTTCGCCTGCTGAACTGCCTGCCGACAAGGCGGTCAAGGTTCCAGAGGGGTGCGTTCAGGTGGATGGAGAGGTCTTTCCCCTGAACAAGGAGATTGATGTTGAGCCAGACCTGATTAAATCCATATTCATTGGCAATAAACGCAATCGGTCTCGCTTGCGTAATATTGAAGAGCTGGCGAAGAGCATCATATCGGTTGGACGCAACACTGAGCCTGTCAAGCTGCGAGCGCTTGCGGATGGATCTGGTTTTGAGCTCATAAAAGGTATCCGTCGTCACTCTGGCGTTAGTATGGCCCGGGATTTAACCGGTAAGGATATAAAACTACGTGCCATTATTGCGGAGCTTGGTGATTCGGAAGCCGCCAAAGAGGCTGCCCTTGAAAACTCCCAGCGTAACGATTTAACCCCTTGGGAACTGGCCGATCAGCTGAAGTACCTACTCGAATCGGGGGCCATCAGCTCGATGGAGGAGCTGGTTCCCTATTTACCCACGAGCAAAGCGAAACCTGATCGGTCTCTGGTGTATTACCACCTCGAGCCAGGCAAGATCCCCGCCCAGGTTCGCGCCTATATTAATGAAGATCTGGAAATGACGACCCTGGACGCCAAGCGCTTAAACAAGTTGCTGAAGACCATCGATGGCGCCGAGAGTACGTTCTATGCACGGTTGTCCGAGAACTGTCTCAAGAACACCCATACGGTAAAAGAGATCATCAATTATCTTAAGGACTTCATCTCTCCAGACGAACGGCCTAAAATGAAAACCTGGTCGCTATCGAATGGCGAGGGGAAAGACATTGCCACGATCGTGCTTAATGCCCGAGGGGGATCGACTATCAAGCTTTCAAAGGATGTACCGTCGAGTATTATGGACGAGCTCGTGCTCATCTTGGAGAAGCGGTTGTCCGAATCTCAACCTTCGGATAGCTGACCTCTGGTTATTGTCATAGATCGATTTGAATGCAGGGTAGGGCGATGATACTGACTCAGCGCTGCCATTGTTGATCGCCCCGTGATCCCGCTGCTTCCATGGCGATATTAACTGGCGGGTTTACAGTTGAAACAGGGGTGTTTCCTCATTGGCCGCAGCCATGCGATTGTCACAAAAATCCGCATGCCTGCGCAGTGCTGCTCGCTTCCGTAACAGGGCGTACCAATAGGTAGGAAAGCGATGTGTCCGCCCGATTATTGACGGGTGCATTGCCAAGAGCGCCGTTCTCGCCACCCCCCCCCCTGAAACCGCTATCCAGCAGGATAAGGTTCCGTTCGATCCAAGCCGGCCATTCATCGGCACGCCAATCGTGAGCGCCTTCGTCTGTTGAGGGCGCCGTCCATCACACACGACTGCTCGGTCGCAATTCCCTTGTGCCACAGCGACCGGTCGTGTGTTGCTCTGCAAGTCAGACATTCCGGAAATTTCGGATATTTTTCAATGCCCTATACAAGGCGCATGCAATTACTCGGCTCGCTGGACGTCCAGCGATACCTGCTCTAACCTTTCGTATGTACGAAATCAAAATGCGTAAGAATGACTGTCGTAATGATATGTTGTGACGGGTTGTTCGGGTGTCCTATCTACACATAGGCATTCTGAACGCTAGGCACGGCGTCATGTTTACAACATGGAGTTCAGGCATGCACGAGCACGAAACTGAGATCATCGAGCCGGCGAACCTTCACCGATACTCGCATGACGATAAAGCCGTTTACGATCCCATACCCGATCGCGTTCCAACGCCCACTTTGGTTGTCGATGGCACTGCGTGAGCCCGGCGCATCTTCCAAACTGTTTGCGTCGATACGCACCGGCTTATCGCCGTCTACCGATGGGTGTGTGCCGATCGCGCAAGCGGGATCGGCTCGAGAATACGACGGCGAGACTCAAGATTTCATTGATGAAGTGAAGTAGACGTCATGCCAATAATTACGGTCTCTAATCAGAAGGGCGGGGTGGGGAAATCCACTATTGCCGTTCATCTTGCGATGGCGCTTCAGGCGCACGACAAACGCGTTTTGTTTCTGGATCTGGATCCACAGGCCAACGCGAGTAAAACGTTGGAGCGGCGCACGCCGGCCGCGAAAATTGCATCCAGCCAACTGTTTAACGAAGCGGTGGAGGGTGTTGACGGGTCGGACAGTCTCACGCTGATTCAGGCGGACAGCGCAATGGCCGATATTGAACGGGCCGATCCGTCAGTACTAATCGTATTCAAGCGCAACCTGGAAAATCTGGCTCACCACTTTGATTATTGCGTTATCGATACTCCGCCGACCCTGGGGCTTCGCATGACCGCGGCCTTGATTGTGGCCGATCATGTACTGGCACCTATCGAGCTCGAGGAATACAGCATTGACGGGATTACCAAGATGCTGCAGACCGTTTTCGGGGTGAAGGAAAAGTGGAACCCCGACTTAAACTTTCTGGGAATGTTGCCGAATCGATTTAATCCCCGCTCGCTGGCCCAGAAGGCAACGCTGGCCAACCTGGTACAGCATTACTCCCACCTGCTGATCAAAGCGCGTATCGGGATTCGTTCGTCGATCCCGGAAGCGCTAGCGGACGGTATTCCGGTTTGGCAGTTGAAGAAGACGGCGGCGCGGGAAGCAGAGCGGGAATTCAAGGCAGCGTTTGCCATCGTGTACGAGAAAATGGGAGGGATCGAGTCATGACCAATGACGCGGTGAAAACCGTTAAGGGCGCAGACCTGTCGGGCCTGGACAGTTTCAGCGTATCGTCACTTATGGGGTCAAGCACAAAGGCGCCGTCGGACCCCTTTCCGGCAACTGAGGTCGGTAGTGTTGCCTATGCGCCGTTGGAGCGCTTCCACGAAGACCCGCAAAACGCTCGTCGGGACTTTGATCTGGAGACGCTCCGGGCACTTGCTGATTCGATGAAACAGGTCAGGCCCCATACGGGTCAACCACGTGGTGTCCTCGAGCCGCTGTCTGTGAAGCGCCACCCGGAGAAACCCGGGCATTTCATTATCAATGGCGGACACCGCCGGTTTCGTGCTGCTGGCATGGCTGGTTTGGACGAGGTGCCATACGTCATCAAGGGCGAGCTGGACGACTTCGATAAGTTTGTGCTTAACGATCAGCGCCAGAACTTGAGCCCTCTCGAGGTTGCGGCCTTTATCAACGCTCGCTTAGAAGACGGCCACAAAGCTGGTGATGTGGCCAGGGCGTTGGGACGCCCGCCCTCCTATGTGTCGGACCATCGCATTTTCTTCGATATGGCGGACTGTCTCCGCGACTTGTACGACCGCGGCCTTTGCCGTTCCATGCAGACGCTTGCCTTGCTGCACCGTGCCTACAAGCAGCATCCCGTTCGCATCGAGGAATTTTGCATGCGCACGCTTGAGGACGGACTAGCGCTTGCCACCTCGCGCGTGCGGATCTTTATCGACGCCTTGAAGGACGCACGGACATCGCCAGCCGTGCCGCCACCGGTGACGGTTGCCTCGGGTGGTGATCCGGAAGGGGAGGGCAACGCTGCAGGATGCGAGGCCATTCGCCAGGCTCCGGTCGAAGCGGGTCGCGAGACTCGTGCAGATCCGGCAGGCAACAGTGGGCTTCCCGTTGATGATCAGCCGGCTCGTGAAGAGGAACCGCCGTACTGGGTGATAGATGGTGAATCGCCCAGCGGTGGCCGGTTGGATCAGCAGGCCGAGCAGCCATTGGTGGACGGGCTCAATCCGGCGTGCATTAACAAGGTCATCATCCAGGTCACGCATGACGGGCGGGCAGCGCACCTGTTGACCGACCGTTGTGCTGGCTATGGATTTGCCTGGCTCACGTACGACGATGACGGACACGCATGCGAGGTTGCGCTGAGTCAGGTTCAGTTGGTCGCTGTCGTCGAAGATCGGACACCTGGCGGTCGCTAGACCCGACCCCCGCGCGGTACGGATTTTTCGTATGTACGAAGAACGTTGAGTTGTTTATGACTAGTGCAGGATTCGCGATGTGCTGGCAGATGGTGCCAACATTGCCCTTGATTGCCACACCCGTGCTCGCCACGCCTCAGCCGTGGACACACTCGCCATGACCAAGTCGATTGCCAAGACCCGGCTGTCTGAAGATGAAAAGCGCGCCTGGCAGCAGTTTTGCGACCACTGCGATACCAGCGAATCGGAGATGCTTCGGTTGATGATTCTCCGTGTCTGCGGCGGCACCGTAGCCGCAGCACCTGTCGGTCAAGCGGCGTGCAAATCCAACAAAATCACCATACGGCTGACGGACCGCGACCAGCGCACCCTGATGCGCCGCGCGGAGCAGGAGGGGTATCGTAACCGCACAAAATGGACGACCGCGGTCGTTCTGTCGGCACTACACCGTGAGCCCGTACTGACGGACCAGGAGGCGATTGCGCTGCGTGAATCGAATCGGCAGCTGGCGGCTATCGGTCGCAACCTCAACCAACTGGCCCGGGTGTTGAATATTGAATTTCGGGAGGGGGATCGCATCAAGTTGAGAGCGATCGAGGCACTGGTCGAGCGGATTGAACAGCATAAGGATAAGGTGGCGGCGCTGTTGTCCCGGAACATGAACCGTTGGAGCGACGATGGGCCGCCTGGCGAATGACACGATCGCCGACCTGTTAGAGGGGCCGGTCAAGCACAAGGACAAGGCTTCGAACCTTCGTCGCGCGAAACGGATTGCCGAGCGCGCCCCCGAGGTTATGGTAAAGATCAGCGGTCATGCGAAAGGGGCGGACCACATTAAAGCGCATCTGGACTATATCAGTCGTAACGGTGAGTTGGCGATCGAGGACGAGCGGGGCGAGGTGCTTGCAGGCAAGGCCGCCGTGCGCGCCCTGGCCACGGACTGGGCCCAGGACCAATGGAACCGGCGCCGCAATACCCGCGATACCACGCATATTGTGTTGTCGATGCCGAATGGCACGGCGCCGACGGATGTTCAGAAAGCGGCGCGCGCCTTTGCCCGGCGCCAGTTCGGCGACAATTATCAGTATGTGTTCGCGCTGCACACCGACACGGACAGCCCTCACGTCCACCTGGCCGTCAAGAATTTGGGGTTTGACGGGCGGCGACTCCATGTCAAGAAAGGTGACCCTCAGGCGTGGCGGGAGGCGTTTGCTGACGCTCTGGAGCGCCAGGGCGTTGAGGCGGAAGCCACGTCACGCGCGACGCGAGGTGTCATCATGAAAGGTATCGGGCAGGCCATCAAACACATGCGCGAGCGGGGCTTAACCCCGAAGGTCGATCAGGCGAAGATTCGGGAGATCATCGAGGACTTCAACAACGCGAAAGCCGGTCGGCCTCGCCAGCCCAAGCCTTGGGAAGCGCGTATCAAAGCGCGTCAGAGCATGGTTCGAAAAGCCTGGCTGACGGCGGCAAAGGATCTGCATCAAAGTGAACACCCAGAAGACCGCGCGTTGGCCAAGAGCATTATTGGCTTTGTTGCGTCCATGCCGGCCATGAAGACGGAGCGGCACACACTCCAGGAAAAAGTGGTGACTCAGCTACAGGGGGAGAAGCAGCCCGACAGCAACTGGGTGGATACCGAGCTGGAGCCAGGCGATGAATAAGCCGCAGAACAAGACCTGCCGACCGGATTTGTTTACGTGACTCACTTTACGGTCGTGAGGATTCTTACCCACTCTACCCTTGGTGCCGCTAATTTTTATATCTGAAACGTATCGTTATTGTGTTTATTTGACCGTAATATGCCGTCGCTATTTTGATACGATAAACCGAATTGTGTTTTGATATATTCAATATTTCGGAATTGAGGTTCGGTATTTTCTGATTTATTTCTATCTGGCATGCATCGCTAAAATAATATTGAGTTTTACCTGGCTTTTTAATCAAAGTAGTATATATTGATGTTCGTAGTTATCAGCCTTAAGGTTCGATCTGTATCGTTATGATCAATTAAGGAGGTTGACTGATGCGTCCTCCAATTTTGTGTTCAGCCAGCGTCCTGGTTATCTCGTTGGTGGGTCCTGTTGTGGCCACTTCTACCGCTTTTGCTGCCTCGCAGCGTGAGTGTGCTATCTGGCTTTGCCTGCCTGGCGGGTTTCCCCTGGGTTGCGAGGCGGCCAAGTCTGCAATGATGGATCGCCTTGATGATGGAAAGAGCCCCTTGCCGTCATTTACTTCTTGCAGCATTGACACTCAGGGTCGTGGCAGCCGCCAGATGTCGTATGACTTTAATTATGCCGCGCTGATTGAGGCGCACACGCTGTGTACGCGCTGGCGAAGCGGTGGGGATGAGTCTTACTGCGCGTCCTGGGAAAGCATTCCGCAGCATATGGTAAAGGGGGCGCGCTGCAGGTCTGATCGGGATGGAAACCGTGTACCGGCGTTCTGCGTGAGAACCTTTCGCTATGTCGACGTGTTCGTTGATCACCAGCGCGCTGGTGATACGTACTTTTGGTGATGGACGCGACTATGGACCTTTTCTCCGTGCTTGCCGCCTGTGTCACCCTGTCGGGCAGTGCGCCTGATCAGGACGCCGTTATTAGCGAGGCGGCGTGCGAGATTGCAGCCGATCAGTATCAATCGCGTTTGCAGCGTCTGACACTCACGTCGAATGACCGGGATGCGATCGGCCGCGTGGCATTTGCCGAGGCCGCGAACCAGGGTGACAGTGGTCTGGCAGGCGTCGTCTACACCCTCGTGAACCGTCTGATCAGCGGGCGCTTTGGGGGCACTGTCACGGACATCGTCAATGCGCCTCACCAGTTTGAGCCGGTCCAGGCGGTTGGTGGGTGGCGTCACTTGCCGGCCCTTGCACCCGGTCAGCGGGCCCGTGTGAACACCATTATCAATCTAGCGCTGGATGGCCGCTTGCCCGATCCGACCCATGGTGCACTGTTCTTCCAGAATCCTGCCGTGGTAGCCAAGCGGGAAGCGGCAGGCGCGGTTTCTAAAGGTCTGACGCATTTTGGTGGCGTGGCCCCCTCTGCGGTGATTCAGGACCATGCCTTTTACGCTGCTGTTAACGACGTTGCGACGCTCAAGGCGCAAGCCCCGGTCCGGGTTACGGCCACACGCCGCGAGCCTGCCAAGGGCTGGGATATTTACGGGACGGCACAGGAGCAGGCGTTGGCAGAGGCCCTGGTGTGGGACATTTTCGCGAGCGGCGGTGCGGGGGATGCGGTTTTGATGGACGACAGCGGGCCACACTGAATGAGGTCCGGCGGCAGAGACGTTCAGACGGTAGCCGCATCAGCCGGCCGCTGTGGCCGGGATCGCTTGGTGGGTGGTGGCGCGTTTTCGGCAGGGGGAGAGCGGGTCTGCCGGAG
Organism: Marinobacterium nitratireducens; assembly: GCF_014645375.1. GTDB lineage: Bacteria > Pseudomonadota > Gammaproteobacteria > Pseudomonadales > Balneatricaceae > Marinobacterium_A > Marinobacterium_A nitratireducens. The sequence continues at coordinate 32,333 of NZ_BMLT01000007.1, read as the reverse complement.
CTGGTCGGGCGCTGGCGCGGATATGACGCGGATACCCGCCTCTGAGGCGTCGGAGGTGAGTCCACTATGAATGGCCGCAATCATCAAAAGACCCTGTTTTGATAGATGAAAGGTTATATAGGCCGCCAATTTAATATTTTTTAAAGCTAATTGGCTGAATGCTGTATGGAGACAGCGACAAATTGGCATGGATGGCTAGAATGACCCGCATTGATCATCACAAGCGGGCATTTTGAGATGGCGCACAATGCAATCAGCGAAGTAGAGCTGATCGACAACCTGGAAAGCAAAGCCGTTAAGAGCATGGCGCTGGTCCAGGACGACGACAACAAGTTTCGGATATACGTCACTCTGACCTGGAAGGAGGGACGCCAGCTATTGGAGACCCAACGTAAGACACCGCGCGCCTGGGCCAGCCTGGATCGGTTGGTGCGCCATATCAACAGCCGGTACGTCAATGTGCCGCCCATACAGTTGGAAATCAGGAGCAAACATGAACGCGGAAAACCACCGGAGCCTGAACATCCCCGACAACGTTAGCAAGCGCCACCATTTGATGGCCAGCCTCTGGTTGCTGGCCTGTTTATCCCTCCTACCCGACATCGCCCTGGCCAACCCGATCGAGGATGGCCTCGACTGGGTTGTCGACCTGCTCACCAACGGACTCGCACGCAGCGCAGCGATACTCGGTATCGTCGCACTGGGTTATTTTGCCTGGGCCGGTCGCATTACGGCTGCTCAATGCGGCCTTTGGGTCCTCGGTATCGTGTTTGTATTCGGCGGTGCCACGCTGGTTGATCTGCTGTCCGCAGTGGTCGCCTGACGGGAGGTGGGTATGTCAACGGGCATTGATCCGCTGTTTGTTGCCGCCACGCGACCTGCCATGAAGTGGGGGGTGACCCTCGATGGCATGATCGTGGGTGGGGGCCTGGCGGCCATTATTATGATTGGCACCGGGAACCCCTTCACACTGCTGCTCTATCTACCCTATCACGGCGCCATGTATCTGGCATGTCAGCGTGATCCCCGGGTGGTGCGGTTGTTTTATCTGCGGGCTGTTACGAAATGGAAATCGCTTGGCCTCCGGTACTGGGGGGCCGCCACGGCCAGTCCGCTGATCAACACGCGTGCCAGCAGGCGGCTGCCGACATGACGGTGCAGCGACGCTGGGTGCACAACGTGCCCTGGCAGCGGGAAAACGCGGTCGCCGAGTTCATCCCGTATCAGGCCCAGGTGGACGCGCACACGATTAAAATGGTAGGTGGTGACTACCTTCAGGTCCTCAAACTGGAAGGGGTGGCCCACGAGTCCGCTGACCCCGACGATGTGGAGATCTGGAAGGATCAACTCAATACCCTGCTGCGGAACATCGCTTCGCCGCAGCTATCGTTGTGGACCCATACGGTGCGGCGTGCCTGTCGCCGCTATCCGGGTGGTGAGTTTACGGGCGATTTTGACAACCGCCTGAATCAGCAATACCGGGCGCTGGTCACGCAAAACACGATGATGGTGAACGAGTTGTACCTGTCGGTCATCTACCGTCCGGCGGCGACCAAAGCGCTCGGCCTGTTTTCCAGGATGGAGAAAAACCAGGCGGTTTTAGCGCAACAGCAGCACGATGCCATTGAGAAGCTGAACGAGATTGTCTCGATCGTGCTCAGTTCTCTGGAGCGTTATGGCCCGCGGGTTTTGGGTACGTACTGGCGGAACGATATTCTGCATTCGGAAGTATTGGAGTTTTTGGACTTTTTGGTCAACGGTGACTGGACGCCTCGCGCCTTGCCCCGCAAGCCGTTGTCCGACTGCATGGCGAGAATGCGTCCCTTCTTTGGCGCGGATGCGTTTGAGTTGCGCGGGGTTGTGGACTCGAAAGTGGGTGCCTGCATCGGTATCGCCGAGTATCCAGAAGGCACGGAAGCCGGGTTGCTTAACGCGCTGCTGTCGGCCCCGTTTCCGCTGGTGCTGACACAGAGCTTTCACTTTCTGTCCAAGCCCGTCGCGATTGAGTTGTTAAGCCGTCAGCAGGCTCGGTTGGAAACCACGGGGGACCTGGCGATCTCTCAGGTCGGCGCCATCGACACCGCGCTGGATGAACTGGCGTCGGGTCGCATCGTCTACGGTGAGCATCACCTGACCCTCACCGTGTTCGGCGACGATGCCCGGTCGCTGCGGGCCAACCTGTCCGGTGCGCGTACCGAGCTGGCGAACTGCTCCATGGTGGTGGCGCGGGAAGACTGGGCCTTGGCGGCGGCCTATTGGGCTCAGCTACCCGGCAATGCGAAGTACCGTCCGCGGCCGGCACCGATTTCATCGCGCAACTTTGCCGGATTTAGCAGCTTCCATAACTATCCCACGGGCCAGCGCAGCGGGAATCAATGGGGACCGGCGGTGACGCTATTCAAAACAACGTCGGGGGCACCGTTTTATTTCAACTTCCATGAGCCACTGGACAGTGCTAAGGCCAAGAAAAAAGCTGACGTTGAGCGCGAAAAGGGTTCCGTCGCATTGGATGAGATGGACGTCCAGGACGAGCAGAAGGCCCTGGGAAACACGCTGATAATTGGGCCGTCGGGGTCGGGTAAGACGGTACTGCAGGGGTTCTTGATGTCCCAAAGCAAGAAGTTCAACCCCACCCAAGTCGTTTTCGACAAGGACCGTGGTTTGGAAATCTACGTGCGTGCCAGTGGCGGCGTGTATCTCACGCTGAGAAACGGCGAGCCAACCGGCTTTAACCCGTTTCAGCTGACAGCATCTGACGCCAATGTGCTGTTTCTACAGCAGCTGGTGAAGAAGCTGTGTGGCGGGGGCTTTACGAGCCAGGAGGAGCGCGAGATCGATGCCGCTGTGCGGGGTGTGATGGGCCTGCCCAAGCATATGCGACGCCTGGGCCGCTGTCTGGATTTTCTGGATCCGGTATCGGACAGCGGCCCTCATGCGCGCCTGGCGAAGTGGTGTGAAGGGGGCACTCTGGGCTGGGTCCTCGACAATGAAGAAGATGCCCTCGATTTTGACCACAACACGATGTTCGGCTTTGACGTGACCCATTTTCTGGATAACGCCGAAGTGCGGACCCCTGTCGTGATGTATCTGTTCCACCGCATCGAGCAGCTGATCGATGGCCGTCGTTTTCAGATGTTTCTGGATGAGTTCTGGAAGCTGCTGCTGGATGAGTATTTCGAGGATTTGGCGCAGAACAAGCAGAAGGTTATCCGAAAACAGAATGGGATTATGGTGTATGGCACCCAGTCGCCGAAGGATGTGCTGCAATCGCCCATTGCACACTCTCTGATTGAGCAGTGCGCCACGTTCGTGTTCATGCCGAACCCCAAGGCCGACCGCGCCGATTACGTGGAGGGCTTTCACCTGAGTGAACGGGAGTATCAGCTGATCAAGGACGAGTTGATACCGGGTTCGCGCCGCTTCCTGGTTAAGCAGGGGCATAACAGTGTCGTCGCGGAGTTGAACCTCAGGGGCTTTGACGACGATCTCGCCGTTCTTGCGGGTACCACGGACAACGTTAACCTGGTCACACACATCATTGAGCAGCATGGGGCCGATCCGGCCGTCTGGCTGCCGATGTTTCACGCGCAACGGAGGTCTGTGACATGAGGAAAACAGTTGGCGTGGCGTTACTGGTATTGGCGATCGGGTGGACTCACTCGGCCATGGCAGGTGGGATACCGGTTATCGATGTATCCAATCTGAACCAGCAGCTGTTGCAGGTCCAGCACATGGTCAGCCAAATCGAGCAGCTGAAACATCAGCTTGAAACGGCCCGCCGAGAGTTGGACAGCATCAGTGGGTCGCGTGGTCTGGCGAATCTGATTGATTCCGCCTACGACACCACGGTTGAAGTCAGTGTCGACGACGTGTTGACGGCGGCGGGGCTCAAGAATGGCAGCCAGCATGGCTTATCCGGCTCCGCCGCGGACCTCTACGACAGCGGAAACAGCTATGCCGCCACATGGCTCGCGCAGTCCGAAAAATCGCTGGCGCAAGCCCAGGAGCGATTTAGCGACCTGACCGGCCTTGTTGCCAAGGTCAACGCGAGCCCTGATCAAAAAGACATCCTCGATCTACAGGCGCGGATAGGGGCTGAAGAGGTCATGCTGCAAAACGAATTTGCCAAGCTGACTATGCTTCGTTCACAAGCCGAAGCAAACCAAGCTATTCACGTCCAACAAGTCCAACAAATGTCCATTGAGTCGTCCGGGGAACTTCGCGAAGTGTCCTGGTAATGGAAAGGAGATGTCATGATTTTTTCGTACGTACGAAATTTTGCAGCTGTAACTCTAGCGTGCTCTGCACTAACTGGATGCTTTGAAGACACTCAGATAGCTGGGCCAGTTCAGACTGTCGACTGGTATAAGGCGCACGATGATGATCGAACAATGGTGTTGGGGAAATGCGCCAACAATCCCGGCGAGCTTCAAGAGACACCGAACTGCAAAAATGCATTGGAAGCTGAAAAGCACCTTACCTCCGGCACCCTTAAAAAAGTAGATAAGTGGTAAGGGGAAGCGTAATGTCGTCCACCAATCTATTCGAAGCGATCTTCTCGAAGGTGAATACGACGCTTGATAATTATGTCACCAGTACTGCTGGGGACATAATATCTTATGTAACTCCGTTGTTCACCAGCATGATGATTATTTGGGTGGCTATCTGGGGCTACATGCTAGTTTTAGGGAAGTCGAACGAACCCCTACAAGACGGGATTTTTCGTATCCTAAGGATAGGATTTATTTTGACGTTGGGGCTGACTGTCGGCACTTACACAGGCTTAGTGGTTGACGTATTGTCGAAAGGACCGGAAAGCATTGCCTCAGTTATCACAGGTTCACCAACGGGAACGTCAGCGGCTACTCTAGACAACCTTTTTTCTAAAGTTTTTGATGTCTCGGGAGCAGCCTGGGACAAAGGTGGCGTAATGTCCGGTAACTTCGGAATGTACCTCCTTTCCCTGATCGTTCTAGTCGTCGGAGCTGGGTTGGCACTATTGGTTGCCTTTCTGATCCTACTGAGCAAGATAATGACGACCGTTCTGTTGGCCATCGGGCCGATATTCATTGTTATGCTGCTATTTAATGCTACACAGCGATTTTTTGAAAGCTGGTTGGGATTGTTGATGAACTTTGGTTTTATTCTGATCCTCTCGGCTTCTATCGGTCAGTTGATGACCAGTTTGGCCAGCTCCTATATCAACGCAATGGCTGGGGCTGACGCGAGTACATTGGCTAATCTGGGTGACGTAGCCATGCTGTGTATCGTATTTGGGCTTTGTATTCTGGTGGTAAAACAAGTGCCGCCCGTTGCATCTGCTCTCGGCGGTGGAGTCGCGCTTGCCACGCAAGGTGCAATCAGTGGGGCGATGAATGCTATGCGGCCAACTAGCATTCGTCGGCAATACAGGGGTTTGAAGCGTGAAGTTCGGTTGGCCGGCGCTGCGGCTTCCAGCCCCGTTGTGGCTCCGATAAAAGGTGGTATTCGAGCACACGCCGCTTACCAGAGACGTTTTGGTTCCGGTAACTCAATTACAGGCTCTTAAGTATTTGAGGGAAGGGCAGCTTCATTTGTGCGGTGCGCCCTGTTTTCAGCACTTAGACAGAATTTGGTGAACACTCGCCATGGCGATATTCTTATTTTAAAAATCAAAATGATATGTATTGATTATCTAAATATATAACTATGATTATGGATTGTTTAAAGTGATAACCAAATACCTAACCGTAATTGTGATGGCTATATCTCTTGTCGCATGCGCGAGCGTCCAGTCGCCACCTCACTGTGAAGATAATGGTGAGGGCCTTCATCCGATCAATCCGGAAATGATGACTCAGGAGCAGATGAACGTAACTCGAGCTCCAGAGGCGAATCAGCCCAAAGGCTACATCTACAAAGAAGGGGGCCTCGAATGAATGCCAGAGCTGAAAATAGGCAATCTCATAGAGCCTTGGAGAAGCAATATTTCGACGAGGCGAGAAGTTGGGATCTGGATGCTAAGGAGCGAATCAAAAGATCGGAAAAGCGCGCCTGGTTTATAGCCGGTGCTGCAGTTCTTGTTGCGGTATTGGAGGCGGGTGCATTGGTCGGTCTTACTCCACTCAAAAGTGTAGAACCATTTGTTATTCGGGTAGACAACAACACGGGGCTGGTCGATGTCGTTTCTACACTTGCCGAAACGGATGGCGACGTGACGGAAAAAGCGCAAGAAGCGCTGGATAAATATTGGCTCTCCAACTACATCCGTCACCGCGAAAACTACCAATGGGAAACCCGCGATTTTGACCGCCAAATGGTTGGCCTGTTGTCAGACTCCGTTATCCAGCAATCCTATGCGGCTTATACGGACCCCCGTTTGAATTCTGCTGCGCCGGTCGCTGTATATGGCCAAAATACCGAGGTGGAAGCCAGGGTGAAGGCTATCAGTATCATTAACAGCGAAACAGTTGAGAACGGCGAAAAACGGACCACCGCCCTGGTTCGCTACACCAAACAGGTTAAGAGAGCCGGGGAGCGAACACCTTTGACCCATTGGGCAGCCACGGTCACCTTTGTCTATCTCGATACGTCCATGAAGGTCGAGGATCGGCTGCTCAATCCGCTCGGATTCCAGGTCGTGAAATACCGCAATGACCAAGAGAGCATGGGAGGCTGAGATGGTATGCAAAAGACAACTATCTGGCATCGTCTTGTTGGTCTGTCTCAGTATCACCGGCAGCGCAGGGGCATTGGAAACCCCGCGCGGCGGTCCGTACGACAGTCGCGTTAAGTTCATCAACTACAACGCGGCGGAAGTGGTGAAGGTTGTGGGTCACTACGGCTTTTCAACACATATCCAGTTTGGCCCGACCGAAGAGGTCCAGCAGATCGCAATGGGGGATAAGGATGCTTGGGAGATCGCGCCGGTCGCAAACCATATCTTTATCAAACCGAAGGGGGAAAAGGCCGTAACAAACATGACGGTCATCACCACGCGGCGGGTTTACAACTTTGAGCTCTCCGCTCATTGGTCGCGGAACGGGGCGCACCCGCACCCCAACGATATGTTTTTTCAGATCAACTTTCATTACCCCGAAGAGGAAGCGGCCCGGATTGCCGCGGAAGCCGAAGCGAAGCGGCTTCAAAAGCGCCTTAATCGGTCCTCTGACCCCGTTCCGGTCAACTGGAACTATTGGGCCAAGGGTGCTGCAGATGTGACGCCAGACAAGGCCTTTGACGACCGGCGTTTCACGTACCTGACGTTCGCCAATAACAGCGAAATGCCGGCAATTTACATCGTGAACCCTGATGGGTCCGAAAGCCTGGTGAATACCCATATAGACCCTGAGAGCCCGGACACAATCGTCGTGCATCGGGTTGCCCGCCAGTTTGTGATGCGAAAGGGGAGCTCGGTAGCCTGCGTTTTCAATAAGACCTATGACCCCAATGGAGTAACTAACGAAACCGGCACCACAACCCCTGGCATTCAGCGCGTAATTAAAGGAAGTCGATGATGGCTCATAACGAAGACGACTTGGACATCGAACCTGTTCACGAGCCTGCTGACCGCGGGATGCCGTCCATCAACCAACGCAGCAAGCCCGGTCTGGGGCAAAAGCTGGTTGTTGGGATGGTGGCAATAGTGGTTGTTCTCGCGCTCGTTGCGGTCAATGGTGGTTTCAGCTCCGAGAAAGAGGATGATTCCCGGTTAACCGTCTCGAACGATGAGATCGGAAACCGGTTGGGCCCGGCCCCCGAGTTGCCACGACCACCGCTGGCGTCAGAGCCGGTACGGTCGGAGCTTCAGGCAGCGGAGATTATTCGTACTGGCCAAGTAGTGCCGCCGCCAGCTCCGAACTATCCGGCAGCGACGAGGCATCGAGAAAAGGATCAAGAACCGACCCCGGAAGATCGCAAGCGCGCCTCGCTGTTGCTTGCGTTTGGACATCCGTCCCGTCCGCAGGGCGACCAGGGACAGATGGCCGCAGAAGAGCACGCCCGCCAAATGGCCATGGCTCAATCCAGCGTAAGCGGGAGCGCCATGATGATGGATGGTCAGGCCGACCGGGCTGACGGGCTTGGCGCGCAGCTGGAGCCAACATCAGTGGAGGGCGCCAGAGCCAGTCTGATCGCTGATCGCAATATGTTCATTACGCGGGGTGCCTTCCTGGATTGTGCCCTGGAAACGGCCATCAGTTCCGACGTGCCAGGCATGACCAGTTGCCGACTGACACGCGACGTGTACAGCACAAGCGGCAAAGTATTGCTCATCGAGCGTGGTTCACGCATGACGGGTCAGTATAAGGGGGGCCTTCAGCGCGGGAAGGCTCGGATATTCGTACTGTGGACTCGCGTTGAGACGCCAAACGGCGTCGTGGTCAATCTTGATTCGCCTGGTACGGATGCGCTCGGCCGCTCCGGTCACAGCGGCGACATCGACTCTCATTTTTGGGACCGGTTTGGTGGAGCGATCATGCTAAGCCTGATCGATGATGTCGGCACTTATCTGGCCAACGAGGCGTCCAGCAACGAGGGCGGCAACAACCAAATCCAGTTTGGAGGGACCGCGGAGGCTGCACGAAACTCGGCAGGTATTGCCCTGGAAAACTCTATCAACATTCCCGACACCCTTTATAAGAACCAGGGCGAGCATATCAACATTTATGTCGCTCGCGATCTCGATTTCAGGGGGGTATATGACCTCACAGCCAACTACTGATCGCAAGGGGGTATCGCTGCTGGAGTACCTGTCGGCACTCCAACCGTTTCTGGACGATGTCGACAACACGGAAATTGTGGTGAACAAACCAGGCGAGGTGATCACCGAAAGCCGTAACGGCTGGACGTACCATCCGGTGGCCGCCCTTGACTTGGCCTGTTGCGAACGACTGGCCAAGCTGGTTGCCACATACTCGGGGCAAAGCCTGGAGGCACGAAAGCCGATCCTCTCGGCGACGCTCCCCCGTGGGGAACGCATTCAGATCGTGATCCCACCGGCCACGCGGGAAGGACGCGTTAGCTTAACGATCCGCAAACCCTCCAATGTTGATTTCACCCTTAAGGATTACGAGCACCAAGGCTTTTTCGAGCAGTGCGAGGACGCCACCGGCGAGCTGAGCAGCGAAGAAAAAGATCTGCTGGCGCTGAAACGAACGCGTCACTTTCGCGAGTTCCTGGAGCTGGCCGTGCAAAGCAGGAAAAACATCATCATCAGTGGTTCAACCGGCGCCGGCAAGACTACCTTTTTCCGCTCTCTGCTTAAGCTGGTCCCGGCTGACGAACGTTTGTTGAGCATTGAAAACGTGGACGAGCTGGGCTTGTACAAGACACATCGGAACACAACCAGCCTGTTCTATTCGGCGGGTGGGCAGGGGGTATCCCCCATCACCCAGCAAGATTTACTCGAGAGCAGCCTGCGCATGAAGCCGGATCGAATATTTCTGGCTGAGCTGATACGTGGCGATGAGGCGTTCTATTACCTGCGAAACGTGAACAGCGGCCATCCCGGCAGCATTACAACCATGCACGCAAACAGCGCAAAGCTGGCAATTGAGCAGCTTGTTTTGTTCCTGAAAGAGTCAAAAAGCGGATCCACTATGAGTCGCGAGGACATCAAGCAACTGCTGTTTATGTGCGTGGACATCATTGTGCAGATCAAGAACATCCACGGTCGGCGCGTCGTTACGGAGATTTACTATGACCCCGAGTTTAAGCGACGCCAAATGGCTTAAGGTTGCGCTGCTGATCGCTTTGCCTGCTGCCGTCATCGTCGGGTGGGCATGGCTGAGTGGCTACTTTTACCTTGAACTGGCAGGCCTTGATGGCGGGGCCGCTTCACCGCTTACGGTGTATCAATATTGGTATCACTACGGTGACGGCACAGCGACTAAGGCCTGGTTGGCTGCCGCCGGTGTTGCTGCCCTGGTTGTGGTTTGTCTGCCAGTACTAGTCGCGATTACACCGGCAACGCGGAAGTTGTTTGGCGATGCGAAATGGGCGACCTCAAAGGAGATTCAGAATGCCGGTCTGTTTGCCGACGATGGCATTATCGTTGGGCAGGTGAGCCGATGTTTCGGTCTGTTCAAGCGCTACCTGGTGTTCGGTGGCGCCCAGCACGTCCTGATGTCCTCGCCGACGAGAAGTCAGAAAGGCGTCAGTGTGGTTGTGCCTAACCTGCTGTCTTGGAAAGATTCCGCTGTTGTCCTGGATATCAAGCATGAGAACTGGGACATAACCGCCGGCTTCCGAAGCGCGCATGGTCAGGAATGCTTCCTGCTCAACCTTGCGCCGCGTGATTACCGAACGCACCGCTGGAATCCTCTGTTCTATATCAGCCATGATCCGGCGTTCCGTATTAACGACATCCAAAAAATTGGCCAGATGCTGTTCCCACCGGTCGATGGTGAGGCGCCTATCTGGCAAGCGTCTGCTCGTTCGCTATGGCTGGGAGTGGTGCTCTATCTGATCGAGACGGACGAGCTGCCGGTGACAATGGGCGAAGCACTGAGACAGGTCACCATGGGCGACGTACGCTTGGCGGAAATTGTGGGGAACCGACAGGAAAGCGCCCACCCGCTTTCAGACGAATGCTATTTGGCGCTTAAAGAATACCTGGATACGCCGGACAAAACGCGGGGCTCTGTACGCAAGGGCTTCACGGCTGCGCTTGAGCTGTTTTATAACCCGGTGATTGATGCCGCGACGGCGGCAAATGACTTTGACTTACGCGATCTGCGTAAGACGCACATGACCGTGTATGTTGGCAGCACCCCGGATGACCTGGAGCGGCTGGCGCCGTTGATCAATCTATTTTTCCAGCAGGTGATCGACCTCAACACTCGAGAACTACCAGAGCAAAATCCGGCGCTGCGTCTGAAAGTGTTGATGCTGGCTGATGAGTTTACGGCGATGGGCAAGGTCAGCATCTTGTCGAAGGGGATTAGCTATATCGCCGGTTACGGGCTCCGGATGCTGCCCATTATCCAGTCGCCGGCTCAGCTGCGCGAGGTCTACGGCAACGATGCTGCGGAAACCTTCGTCGACAATCACGCCATGCAGATCATCTTTGCCCCTAAAGGCATAAAGGTGGCCAAAGAGATTTCGGACACACTGGGCACAATGACGGTCAAGAATACGTCGCACACCCGCCAACTGGCTGGCAAAGCGGGCCGGTCGGAGAATGCCAGTGATTATGGCCGCGCCCTGCTGTTGCCCCAGGAAGTCATGCAGATTGGACAGGATGCCGAGATTCTTATTCTGGAGAACTGCAGACCGGTCCGGTGCAAGAAGGTGACCTGGTTCAAAGACAGACTGTTTGCTGAGCGCGGGAACAATCTCAAGGCTCTGGAGCGCGGTGAGCCTGATGCGATCAAATGGCCCAGCCCCGAAGTACCGACGGTTGATCCACTCGCCCGAGAGAAAGGTGAAATTCAGTATGCGGTACGGGCTGTTACCGAGCGGCCTGTCACGGCGCAGGACATTGAACGGATCGATGAGCTAGATCTGGACGATTTCAGCTGCGACTTCTCCGACGTTGAAGTCCCGAAAGGCGAGATCGACGACGCGGCGATGGATGATCTGGTGAATCAGTTTTTTGGTGTCATGAACTCGGCGTAGGGAGGGCATATGGTTAAGCAGGCGGTGGCCGAAAAGAAGACCTATCTGGTGATCCCCTTCGAGCAAAAGGGGGCCGCGGTTCTAGCGGCAGGCAAGTTGCCGAACGGCCAGAATGCGCTGGCCTTCGATGATGAACATAAGCTCTGGTATGCCAAGCCGGGTGCAGACCTGTCCAAGGTTTCACAATGGTTGCCCGACCCGGCAAAGGTGACCAGCACCGCTGCGGAAAATGACCCTCAAGTGGAGTTCTCCAATACATTGGAGAACGCCGGCTTCCTGCTGGATGGAGTCCCGCAAATGGACGGCAAACGGCATCGAGTGAAAACGCATGAGGATAAGCGTGGCCAACGCTCCGGCGTTTACGTTGGCTATCTCGATGGCGTCCCGGCCGGCTGGTATCAGGATCACCGCACCCATACCGAGCCGGTAAAGTGGAGAGCCACCGGTAAGACGCCGGATCGGGAGGCGCAAACGCACATAAGGGCCCAGACCCTTCAACGCAGGATGGAACGCCAAGCGGAACAGGCGCGGTCTTACGATCATATCGCCCGCCGCGTATTCCACGGCTATAGCCTTATGCCAGCAGCCTCGCCGGAGCAAGGTTATCTGCAGAAAAAAGGGGTCAAGCCGTTCCCAGGCACAAAGATGGATAAGCAGGGGCGTCTGGTATTACCGCTGATAAATGAGCATGAGGAAGTGCGAACCTTGCAGCGGATTGACTCCACCGGGTTCAAGTCACTCAAGAAGGGCGGTCAGAAGGTCGGTAACTATTTCGTTGTTGGCGATCGAGGTCTGATAAACGGTGCTCCAATCCTTTACGCCGAGGGCTATTCGACAGCGGCCAGTATTGCCGAGGCCACCGGCCGCTCTGTTGTTATGACTGTGGATGCCGGAAATCTTCCGGTTATCACCCAAAAGCTCAAGGAAAAATACCCCGACAGCCCGCATGTCATTCTGGGCGATGACGATCGAGACAACAAGGTAAACAAGGGACGAGACAAGGCGCATCAGGCGGCTGCAATCACGGGCGGCGTATTCCGGGTACCGGCCTTCACTGTTCAGGAATTACAGGATGGACTCACAGACTTTAACGACCTGCATCAAGCGCGTGGCTTGGAAGTCGTCAGGGAGCAGGTCGAACAGGTTATCGCACAAGTATCCGGGGTGAAAGGAATGGAACCGCACGCCGACTCCAGGACGATGGGCCCCGAAATGCCCAAGACATTTGATCAAGACGCGATTCAAGACCTTGAGCAAACGCCGGATGCGGAGGTGAGTATGCCTGATTCTCGACAGGCACCAGGGCGGGAGGTCATTGATGCTGAAAACAGCATTGAACCTAAGCACCAGCACGTCCAGCCGCGCGAAGCGGATAGTGACGCCCGCGCCTGGTTGCAGAAACGCCGACGGCCGTTGGCGGCGTCGCTGGCTCAGGAAAGCATTAAGACCGAGCAGAAACAGGCGTCGCTTAGCCAAATACACGACGAGCCGGATGAGACGCCGGCGGTGGGGTCCATAGATCATCAGGATGATACCGTCGCGGCTGAGTCTGCGTCTAAGCCAGTGGTTCCGGAGAGGGTAGCCAAGTCTTACGTCGAGATTGAGGGGAAATATTATTTTGCGGGAAAACCGGAACTGTTGGCGTTCGTGGATAAAGGCGCTCGTCTGCAAACCAAGCTGAACAATTCCAGAGTGATCGGTTCCATGGTCGATATCGCAGAGGCGAGGGGCTGGCGCGAACTTCAAGTAAAAGGCAGCCTCGATTTTCGTCGAGAGGCCTGGCTGGAAGCGACTGCACGTGGCCTGGACGTGCGGGGCTATAAGCCTGGCGAAGCCGATTTGGCACGGCTCAAGAAGATGGCCGGTGATCGGCAACTGAATGAGATTGAGGGGCAGGAGCCCTTCAACCAACAGCTTATCCATCACGGCGGACCCTGCAAGTTGCGCCCGGAGCCGCAGGCACGGCAACCCCACCGTTACGACATCTCGGCTGATCAAAGCATGGAACAGGAGACGCGGCTGGCCAACAAGGAGGACGGTGTCAACCGTCTCGCTGGCACGGTGATCGCGCATGGCAAAGATCATTATGAGAAAAACCCGGATAACCGGCAAAGCTATTACGTCACCCTTGAAAACGCCGATGGCCAGAAAAGCACAACCTGGGGAATTGACCTGGAGCGCGCGATGGGCGATAGCGGGGCCAAGCAGGGGGATCTCGTTGAGCTTGAGAACCAAGGTCGAAGGCCCGTGACGGTTAACCGTGAAGTTAAAGATAGCAACGGAAACGTGGTCGATACCGAACAGATCAATACCTACCGCAATGCTTGGCGCGTAAAGGCCCAAGCGCTCCAAGCCAAGGGACGGGATGCTGGGGAGCTAGTTCGAGAGCACCCTGATCTGGTGAACGAATTGGCCGTTATCAAGGTCGCGGAAAAGTTCAGTCAACAGCGGTTTAGCAACCACGCTGACCGCGACAGCTTCGTGGATAAAGTACGGACACGGGTCGCCAGTAATGTGTCCAGGGGAGAACAGGCCCCGGACGTGAAGCTGCGAGCGCAGCGAGTCAACGAGAAGGAGTACGACAATGAGCGATAACATTCTGGACCTGAATATCCCCGGCCAGGTGGTTGACGTCAGTAAAGAGGAGGCAGAAGAACTTGGCGCCTTCGATGAAGAGGCTTTGAGCGAGGAAGATGCCCTGCAGGGTGTCGAGGACGCACAGGAGAAATAACTCATGGCCGGACGTCAGGACGATAAAAAACCATACTACGAAGAGATTAGCGAAAGGCTTATCAAGCAGTTGGAGGAAGGTACAGCGCCGTGGCAAAAGCCTTGGGAACCAGGCATCCAACGGATGCCACACAACCCTGTTAGCGGTACCCGATATAAAGGCGCCAATGCTCTTTGGCTGTCAATGCAGGGTCGCCCCGACCCACGCTGGATGACGTATAAGCAAGCCCAGAGCGTGGATGCTCAGGTGATGAAGGGTGAGAAAGGGACGCTGGTGCAATACTGGAAGTTCCGGGACACCGTTCCGAAAATCGAGAATGGGAAGCCCGTTCTCGATGCTGAGGGTAAGAAGGTGATGATCAGCATCGAGCTGGATAGACCCAAGGTCTTTTCCGCGGTGGTTTTTAATGCCGAACAGATTCAGGGGCTCCCACCGCTCGAGACCAAGAAAGTGGAACCTGCCTGGGACCGCCACGAGCGAGCCGAAGCGATACTGGCGGGCTCTGGCGCCAGGTTGCATCATGATCAAGGTGACAGCGCCTTTTACAGTCCGTCGCGGGATTCCATCCACTTGCCGGACAAGACTCAGTTTGGAAGTGCCGATCGCTACTATGCCACAGCGCTCCATGAACTCGGACACTGGACAGGGCATCCCTCTCGCCTGGATCGTGACCTTTCCGGTCGCTTGGGCAGTGAGTCCTATGCCAAAGAAGAGCTAAGGGCAGAGATTACGTCCATGTGGGTCGGTGAGGACTTGGAGATAGGGCACGACCCCGGCCAACATGCTTCCTACGTCAACAGCTGGATTAAGGTCCTGCAAGACGACCCTAAAGAGATCCTGCGGGCAGCACGTGACGCCGAAAACATCAGAGATATGGTCATGGGTTTCGAGCAAATGTGTGAACAGCACCAAGACAAAACGCAAACTCTGGATGCGGCGATAACACAGAGCGCTGCAGAAGTGACAACTCCGCCCCGAACTACTGCTATAGACGCGAGCACCAGCTTGCCCTTCAAACTTGCAGAGAAGGTAGCCAAAGGCTTTGATAATGACCAAGACCGCACGCGGTTCTTGCATCGTATTCAGCAGCGCCTTGCGTCTGAGCCCCGGTTGTCGAATGCCGATGTGCGTATTAGTGAGGAAGCTGCTAACGAGGACGACCAGGATATGGAACGATAAATAATGGTCCCAATGCCGGCGTAGGGTCGGCTTCCACTCCAAAATGTGTAGCGAGTTGGGCGGTACCATGACGCTTTCTGACAGGTTGAACTTCTCGGGGTCGAAGTCGCTCGAGGCAACCGGCACCCTGGCCTTCGCAGTCAGCTCCACCCGGCCCCCGCCTTCGGCGATAAAGGTCGTCACCAGCACGGCGGTGTAGAGTGATGACCGTTGCGATACTGTGAGGGCCTGGGCGATCCAATCCTTGAGCTCCTGCGGGGTCGAAGGCTCTAGGAACGGAATGTGAAGATGTTTGAAGAGTAAACGCGAGTCAGCCGCCGTCGAAGTTGACATGGACCAAGGATCGTCGCCGACCACGACTACAACCCCGGCGCGTGATGACTCGCCGTACTTGGTGTCGGCCTGAACGTAACCCGGGTTGGCGAAGTTACCGACCGAAAGCGCATCGGCGGCGACATGCAGCCCCATGGATTTCATACCAATCATCACGTTGCGTCCGGCCTGCTTAGCACCGCCGGCCATCGCAGCTGCGTTGGCTTCGGTATTGGCCAGAGCGATCCGGATACCGTCGGCCTGGAGTTCTTCCCGGCGGGCATTGAGAATATTGAAATAGTCAGCCAGAGGCGAGCCGGGATAACCGGTATACAGAGAAAATCCAGCCTCCAGTCCACCCTGAATAATCAACTCGTTGCCATTCAATATCTTGTGAGTCATGAGCGTGCCTTGTAGTTATCAGTGACACCCCGGCGATAGGACAACGACAACAGGCTCGTTAGGCTGAACCATCTTTGTCGTTAAGCTGCCAGGCCGTCTGAGTTGGGCGTAGTTCTTTATTCTGTGGAAAGGTCGGAGGGGGTTGTAGACGTAGTTGTTGCAAGTTTCGGCACTACAGTTGGTCGTGTCGCTCAACTGTACCGCTTGTTTGTTCAGAAACTGTTTGCACGAGGTAGTGGAAAAACAGGTTAGGATAAGATCAACACAGCTCAGTTGGGGTATCCAGGCCTGGATAGAAAATATAATAAATTCAAAGCTTTATGATCAGCTGGCTGACGATTTGGCGCAGCAGATCGACGAAGGTATTTACCTTCCGGGCGACAAACTGCCGTCGATCCGCAAACTGAGCAAACAACGGCGGGTCAGCACATCCACCGTCCAAAACGCCTATGAGCTGTTGGAAAAGCGGCAGCGGGTCATTTCGCGGCCGCAATCGGGTTTTTACGTACGGGAGATTCCCGTGACGAGGCCTCTGTCCGTGGTGGACGATCAGGGACCGAACCTGCCGGCGTCTTTCAGCATTCACCAGATGGCGACCCGGGTGCTGCAGAACTGCCAGCGCCCGGGTCTTATCAACCTCGGTACGGCGTTGCCGTCGCCGGAATTTCTGCCGGTCAAACAGCTTCAACGGCTCATTGCCGGTTTGGTCCGGCATCGCATGAGCGAAATCGTGGTTTCGGAATTCCCACCGGGGCTGCAGGAGTTGCGGGTTCAGATAGCAAGGCGTATGGCTGAGCTGGGCTGTCATGTGACGGCTGACGATATAGTGATTACCAATGGCTGCCAGGAGGCGTTGTTGCTCTGTCTACGAGCCGTGGCTGAGTCGGGTGATATCGTTGCCGTCGAATCTCCCTGCTTCATCGGAACGCTACAGGCCATCGAGTCGCTCGGCATGAAGGTGCTGGAAATTCCCTGCGATTCCGAGCGCGGCATCAGCATCAATGCCCTGAAACTGGCGTTGGAGCAGTGGCCTGTACGGGCGATGGTGCTGAATCCCACGAACAATAACCCACTGGGCTTTACCATGACGGATGTGGATCGAAAGGTGCTGCTCGACGTCCTGACACCCCGGGGTATTCCTATTATCGAAGACAATCTTTTTGGTGACATGCAGTATTCGGGCAGTTGCCCTAAGGCGCTAAAGGCCTATGACCGGCATGACCAGGTACTGTACTGTTCGTCGATTTCGAAATCGATTGCACCGGGTCTCAGGGTAGGATGGGTCTCCGCCGGCCACTACCAGCCAAAAATTGAATTTCTGAAGTCCTTCACCAGTGTTGGCACCTCTACGCTGTGCCAGATGGCGGTGGCTGAATTTCTCGAAAATGGCGGTTATGATCGCCATCTGCGTCGAATTCAATCTGCATATTCGCTACAGATGCGACAGATGATTGACGCAGTCGAACGCTATTTTCCACCCGGGACCACGACCAGTAAGCCCAAGGGTGGTTATATCCTGTGGGTCAAGTTACCAGAAGAGGTCGATGCAATGCTATTACACGAAAAAGCTCTTGCCGAAGGCATTGCTGTTATGCCAGGCAGTCTGTTTTCGGTTAGTCGGCGATATGAGAACTGTATCCGCCTTAATTGTGCACTTCCTTGGTCTGAACAGGTCAAAAAAGCATTAAAAACCATCGGGGTTCTTGCAGGAAGCTTGAGGCAGCGGGGTATCCATGTATAGATCCGATTTGTACCGATAGCCAACATCTACTGGGTAACCGGAATATTTGGTTGTTCTCTTACTTGGTGTCTATTCATGGGTTTCATTGTCTAAACGGGAAATAAGGGTTGGTGGGCTGATATGCACCTGTTTCGGCGGAGTTTTCACTAGAAGTCGTTATGTCGCTCTTGACCGCGAGACTTATGTTTATACGACACTGATAAACCCTGCCGAGGTAAGCAAGCCTCGGCAGGGCACTTACTTAAACGCAAGGACTAGAAAATATAATCGGTCGACAGGAAGCTGGATTCTCGGTCGCGAATGATGCTGCCGACCAGCGATTTGCTGGCGGCGTTGTCCTTGGTGGCGACCAGGGTACGGATCGAAAACACGCGCAGCGCGTCGTAGACCGACAGGGTGCCTTCGGCCGAGTTCTTGCGGCCGGTGAACGGGAACGTGTCCGGACCGCGCTGGCACTGGGCGTTGAGGTTGATGCGTCCGACCTGGTTGGCGCAGGCGTCAATCATGCGTGCCATCGCTTTCGGCTCGTTGCCGAACAGGCTGAGCTGCTGGCCGAAATCCGAGTTGCACACGTAGGCGATCACCTCATCGAGTGCGTCGAACGGCACAACCGGGATGATAGGGCCGAACTGCTCCTCGTTGTAGATACGCATTTCCGGCGTCACCGGGTACAGCACCGCTGGATAAAAGAAAGTGCCGGTATTGCGGCCGCCGCCCTCGTTGACGATCCGCGCGCCCTTGCTGCAGGCGTCTTCCACCACGTTGCTGAGGAACTCGATCTTGCCGGGCTCCGGCAGCGGGGTCAGCTTGACGCCGGGCTCCCAGGGCATGCCTGCTTTCAGGGAGGCAAGCTTGGTGTTGAAGCGCTCGAGGAACTCGTCGACGCGGCTGCGGTGAACGAAGAGGATCTTCAGTGCGGTGCAGCGCTGGCCATTGAACGAAAGCGCGCCGGTGACGCATTCCTCGACGGCGTTGTCGAGGTCGACGTCGGGCAGCACGATGCCCGGGTTCTTGGCGTCGAGACCGAGGGCTGCACGCAGGCGGTGCGGCCGCGGGTGGAGTTTCTTCAGATCGCTGGCGCCCTTGTTGGTGCCGATAAAGGCGAATACGTCGATTTTGCCGCTGGCCATCAGCGCGCTGACGGTGTCGCGCCCGCGGCCGTAGATGATATTGATGACCCCCGGCGGGAAACTGTCGCGAAACGCCTCCAGCAACGGACGGATCAGCAGCACGCCGAATTTGGCCGGCTTGAACACCACGGTGTTGCCCATGATCAGTGCCGGTATCAGTGTGGTGAAGGTTTCGTTCAGCGGGTAGTTGTAGGGCCCCATGCAGAGTGCGACCCCGAGCGGCACGCGGCGGATCTGGCCGAGCGTACCCTGTTCGCTCTCGAAGCGGCTGGAACGGCGGTCGAGCTCTTTGAGGGCGTTGATGGTATCGGCGATATAGTCGCAGGTGCGGTCAAACTCTTTTTCGGAGTCCGGCAGGTTCTTACCGATCTCCCACATCAGCAGGCGTACGACGGCGTCGCGCTGCTGTTTCATCTTGCTCAGGAAGGTTTCCACGTGACGGATGCGTTCGGTGACCGTCATCATGGGCCAGCTACCCTGGCCGAGGTCATAGGCTTTCACCGCCGCGTCGAGCGCACCCAGCGCCGCATCGGCATCGAGCAGCGGGGTGCTGCCGATGACGCACTGTTCGGGCTGTCCGCGGTCGCCGCGCAGGCAAATGGGGCTTCTCACCGGCGCCAGCGGGCCCTGCCACTCGACAAGCTCGCCGTTGAGCAGGTATTCGCGCTGCTCCAGGGTACCATCGAGTCGAAACGCCGCTGGAATATCGTCGGCAGCCGGAAAAACATTCTCAAGATCTGCAGTCATTGTCGTCTATTCCTGTATTAGGTCGCTGGGAGGTAAGCCAAACTCAGGCCAGGCTGCGCGAATGCCCGGACAACGTCGCGCAAATGCGGATGAAGGCCCTGGCGTCCAGTGAGGCGCCGCCCACCAGGCCGCCGTCGACATCCGGCTGGGCAAACAGCTCGGCGGCGTTGTCCGCCTTGACGCTGCCGCCGTAAAGCAGGGGTAGCGTCTTGGCGATTTCGGCACACTGCTCGGCGACGAGGCCGCGAATAAAGGCATGCACGGCCTGGGCCTGCCCGGGCGTCGCGGTTTCGCCGGTGCCGATCGCCCAGACCGGCTCATAGGCAATGACGCTGTCGCGAAGCGCCTCAATGCCAAGGGTGTCGATGACCGTCTGCACCTGGTGCGCCACGACCGCTTCAGTCTGACCGGCCTGGCGTTCCGCCAGTGTCTCGCCGACGCACAGGACCGGTACCAGCCCCGCGGACTTCGCCGCGGCAAACTTCTGCGCCGTATCCGCATCGCGTTCACCGAACAGCTGGCGCCGCTCCGAGTGGCCGACCAGCACATAATGGCAGCCAAGATCCGTCAGCATCGTCGCGCTTACTTCGCCGGTGTAGGCGCCGGCCGGAAACTGACTCAGAGTCTGGGCGCCGAGGCCAATGCCGGTATCAACGAGGCGTTCACTCAGCTGCGACAGATATGGAAAGGACGGGCACAGGACGATCCGAACGTCGTTGATGCCTGTTAGCGCAGGTAGCAGCTCATCGAGCAGTGCCGCGTTGGTGGCCAGGCTGCCGTTCATCTTCCAGTTGCCTATGACAAGTGGGGTTCTCATCGTAGATGCCCTCAGTCTCGGTTGACGTTGATCGCTGCAAGCCCCGGGTAGGGGGCTTTGTCGCCGAGCTCTTCCTCGATGCGCAGCAGTCGGTTGTACTTGGCCACGCGGTCGGAGCGGCACAGGGAACCGGTCTTGATCTGGCCGGCAGCGGTACCGACTGCCAGATCCGCGATGGTGGTATCTTCGGTTTCGCCGGAACGGTGGGAGATAACGGCGGTGTAGCCGGCATCCTTGGCCATCCTGATCGCGTCCAGGGTCTCGGACAGGGAGCCGATCTGGTTGAACTTGATCAGGATGGAGTTGCCGATGCCCTTCTCGATACCTTCCTTCAGGATCCTGGTGTTGGTCACGAAGAGGTCGTCACCGACCAGCTGCACCTTGCTGCCGATCCTGGAGGTCAGGTAAGCCCAGCCGGACCAGTCCGACTCGTCCAGACCGTCCTCGATGGAGACGATCGGGTAGTTTTCGGTCAGTGAGCTGAGGAAGTCGCTGAAACCTTCGGAGTCGAAGACCTTGCCTTCACCGGAGAGAATATACTTGCCGTCCCTGTAGAACTCGGATGCCGCGCAGTCCAGCGCCAGAGTCACGTCGCTGCCCAGCCTGTAACCGGCGTTCTCGATCGCCTCGCGGATTACGACCAGGGCTTCTTCGTTGGAGCCCAGATCCGGGGCGAAGCCGCCTTCGTCACCGACGGCTGTATTGAGGCCACGGGCCTTGAGCACGGCTCTCAGCGCGTGAAAGATCTCGGCGCCGCAGCGCAGGGCTTCGGCGAAGGACGGCGCCGCAACCGGCTGCACCATGAATTCCTGGATGTCGACGTTGTTGTCCGCGTGCTCGCCGCCGTTGAGGATATTCATCATCGGTACCGGCATCGCGTACTGACCGGCGGTACCGTTCAGCTCGGCGATGTGTGCGTAGAGCGGCATACCCTTCTCGGTGGCAGCAGCCTTGGCCGCAGCCAGGGAGACCGCCAGAATGGCGTTGGCGCCGAAGTTGGACTTGTTTTCGGTGCCGTCGAGCTCGAGCATCCTGTTGTCCAGTGCACGCTGGTCGGCGGCATCCATGCCCACCAGGGCATCGCGGATCGGGCCGTTGACGGCGGCGACCGCCTTCAGCACGCCCTTGCCGAGGTAGCGGGACTTGTCGCCATCACGCAGCTCGAGGGCTTCGCGGGAACCGGTCGATGCGCCGGACGGTGCGCAGGCGCTGCCGCTCACGCTGGACGCCAGTATGACGTCGGCTTCAACGGTCGGGTTACCGCGCGAATCCAGTACTTCACGGGCGCGGATGTCTTGGATCTGAGTCTGCATGGTCGGCCCTTAAAAGTCGTATTCGAAGCGATGGGTGGCGCTGGTACGCTCTTCTGCGACGCGGATGGCGTCAGTGCGTTCGAGCAGTTCCTGTTGCTCGGCCACTTCGGCGCGGAAATCAAAATCGTTGGGCCAGTCGTCCGCGACCCAGGCCAGGGTTTGTTCAGTCTGTTGCATGTCGGTGTCCTGTTGTTATTTGAGGTTTACTGATGCCTGAGGCGTAAGGCGTAAGGCGTCAGGAGCAAGCTTTCTAACGCTTAACGCCTCACTGAATCGCATCGCCGACCCGGACAATCTTCAGCGTATTGGTGCCACCGTGTGCCTTGACGTAGTTGCCCTTGGTGATAATCACCAGGTCGCCGTCGCGGACGATACCGCGCTCCAGCAGGGCGTCGACGGCGCGTGCGTTGACCTCGTCGTTGGGGATCCGCTCGCTGTCGAACGGCACCGTCTGCACGCCGCGGAACAGCGCCACCCTGTGCTGGGTGCGGGGATCGGCGGAGAAGGCGAAGATCGGTAGCGACGAGCGGATGCGTGACATCAGCAGCGGCGTATCACCCGACTCGGTCATGCAGATAATGGCCCTGACGCCATCGAGGTGATTGGCGGCGTACATGGCCGACATCGCGATGGTTTCGTCGACGGCGAGGAAGCGCTCGTCGACGCGGTGGCCGGAGCGGTGTGCCTGCGGGTGTTTTTCGGCGCCGATAATGACGCGCGCCATTGCCTCCACCGTTTGCACCGGGTAGTCGCCGGCGGCGGTTTCGGCCGACAGCATTACCGCATCGGTGCCGTCCAGTACCGCGTTGGCGACGTCGAACACTTCGGCGCGGGTCGGCAGCGGGCTGGCGATCATCGACTCCATCATCTGGGTGGCGGTGATCACCACGCGATTCAGCGCCCGGGCGCGGTCGATGATGTGTTTCTGCACGCCGATCAGTTCGGCGTCACCGATTTCAACACCCAGATCGCCGCGGGCGACCATGACGCCGTCGGAGGCTTCGATAATGGCATCGAGCGTCGCGTTGTCGGCGACCGCTTCGGCGCGTTCGATCTTGGCAATCAGCCGGGCATTACCACCTGCCGCCAGCATCAGTTCACGGGCGGTCGTCATGTCGGCTGCGTCGCGCGGGAAGGAGACGGCGAGATAGTCGACGCCGATCTCGGCAGCGGTGCGGATATCGGCGCGGTCCTTGTCGGTCAGCGCGGCGGCCGAGAGGCCGCCGCCGAGACGGTTGATGCCCTTGTTGTTGGACAGCGGGCCGCCAGTGATGACGCGACAGTGCAGCCGTGTATTCTCGATCTGCTCGACCTCGAGCACGATGCGGCCGTCATCTAGCAGCAGGGTGTCGCCGATGCGACTGTCGCTGATCAGGGCTTCGTAGTCGATACCGACGGCGTCAACTGTGCCGGCGTCCTTGTCCATGGCCGCATCCAGGATGAAGGTGCGGCCGGCCAGCAGGTCGACCTTGCGCTGTGCGAAACGCGCGATACGGATCTTGGGACCCTGCAGATCGCCAAGCACGGCAACGTGACGCCCCTGCTGTCGGGCCAGTTCGCGCACCAGGTCGGCACGCTGGCGGTGATCTTCGGGCGAGCCATGGGAAAAGTTAAGGCGTACCACATTCACGCCTGCCTTGATCAACCGGCCGATTACGTCGGGCGAGCTGCTGGACGGTCCCAGGGTTGCGACGATCTTGGTTCTGCGGTTCATGTATGTCTCCCGTTACTGGCGGCCGAGCAGCGCCAGGGTGTTGTCGAGCATCCGGTTGGAGAAGCCCCACTCGTTGTCGTACCAGGCCATCACCTTGACCAGGCGGCCGTTGACCTTGGTCTGGGTGGCGTCGAAGTTGGATGAGGCCGGGTTGTGGTTGAAATCGATCGACACCAGCGGTGCGTCGTTATACGCCAGGATGCCTTTGAGCGGCCCGGCGGCGGCGTCCGCCAGAATGCGGTTGACCTCATCGACACTGGTGTTGCGCGAGGCGATGAAACTCAGGTCCACGAGGGAAACATTGATGGTCGGCACCCTTACTGCCATGCCGTCCAGCTTGCCGTTGAGTGCCGGCAGCACCAGGCCGACCGCCGCGGCAGCGCCGGTCTTGGTTGGAATCATCGACTGGGTCGCTGAACGGGCACGGTAGAGATCGCTGTGATAAACGTCGCTCAGGTTCTGGTCGTTGGTGTACGCGTGGATGGTGGTCATCAGACCGTTCTCGATGCCGAGGGCGGCATGCAACGGCTGGGCGATGGGTGCCAGGCAATTGGTGGTGCAGGAGGCGTTGGAGATGATCTGCTGGCGGCCATCGAGAATATCGTGGTTGATGCCGTAGACCACCGTTGCGTCCGCATCGTTGGCCGGGGCCGAAATGATCACCTTCTGCGCGCCGGCCTCCAGGTGGGCCGCCGCCTTGGCCCGGCTGGTGAACAGGCCGGTGCATTCGTACACCACGTCGATACCCAGCTCGCCCCAGGGGAGCTTCGCTGGATCGCGCTCGCTGAACGTGCGGATGACGTCGTCATTGATAATCATGCAATGGCCGTCGACCAGCACGGTGCCGGCGAAGCGCCCGTGGACCGAGTCGAAGCGGGTCAGGTGCGCGTTGATCCCGGCGTCGCCGAGATCATTGATTGCGACGATCTGAATGCGGTCACGGTAACCGGACTCGTAGAGGGCGCGCAGTACGTTGCGGCCGATACGTCCATAACCGTTAATCGCGACTCGAATGGCTGCCATGACGGACCTCCTGCGGATTGCCTGTCTCCAGGCTCGTTATTGAAATTGTAATTCCATATAATACACGTATAGAATAAATGTTCTATTTATTTTTGCTGGTTTTTTGAACCTTCTGGCTCATTCGAGGGCCTTGGCCGATATACTGGTGTCGGCTGCTGGTAGGGAGCCTGAGATGGGAAGTTGATAGGGAAGAGACGGATGAAAGAGAGAGACCTGATTTTTTTCCGGCCGCTGTGGCGCCGTGTCGCCGTAACGGTTATCTGTGTGCTTTGGTCAATCGTCGAATGGGTCACGCAGAATCCATTCTGGGGCATCGTTTCGGCGGGGCTGGCGGGGTACTGCTACTGGGCGCTGTTCGTCAATTTCGACGACTCCGAATCCAGGGATCCGTAACGCGTTGCCTGCGATGCCTTTCCGGCGTTAATCGATGGTGGATCCGGCGCTGCGCGCCTTGTTCCACCCTGCATGACAATGTAACCACCAGGGACGGCGGGTGGCCGCCCCGCGAAAATCCGAACGCGGCCCGCCTGAGTATGTGAGATTTGTCTTCGGGACCCCATCGTGGGATCTGAGATCAATACTGTGAGAACCTCAACTTTTGAGGGGTTATGACGCAGTAAGCCCGGTGCATACCGACTGCAGAGTCCCGATGTGGCTACACTCATCTACGAAATATGCCCTCCTAACCTAACGTGAGAAGAGCAAAAAAGCGCCCGCAGTTGCGGGCTTAACTTTATTTATCAATATATTAGTTACTCGACATCTCAAATTATCGTCAGTGTAGTTTCATTTTTGGCCTGATCACTTTTGAAATGCGATCGGCTAGGACAACCAAAGTACCTCTGAGATATCCATGAATCGATAACTGATGCATGCGATAAAGGGAGACATAGAAAAGTCTTGCCACACGGCCTTCGATAAACAAGCTATTTCTGTGCAGGTTACCCATCAAATTACCGACAGCACTGAATCGACTTAGGCTCACGAGAGAACCATGATCTTTATATCGATAATCTTTTAGACTACCCGCATTAATTCCCCTGATAATATTGGTAAAAACTATCGAAGCCATCTGATGAGCTGCCTGTGCCCTCGGTGGAACGAGCTTTCCATTATCCTGTGTGAAAGAGCAACAGTCACCTATTACCCATATATTCTTGCAACCACTAGCTTGCAGCGTTTTCTCTACCACAATCTGGTTACTTCGATTAGTGGTTAGGCCCTCGATTCTTGAGATAAAATCCGGAGCCTTCACTCCTGCCGCCCAGACAATCAAGTCAGCATCGATAAGCTCACCATCATTGGTATGAAGTCCCTCCCTAGTTGCGGAACTTACCATGACGGAGGTTCGTATTTTCACTCCGAGCTTCTCCAGTTCTCTCGCAACGGTTACCGAGATGCGTTCGGGGAGCGCAGGCAGTACCCTTGAACCGGCTTCAATCAGTGTAATGTCCAGTTGATCCCGCGACATGCGCGGCATGCCATGGGACTTGAGCAGATCGGTTACATGGTACAGTTCAGCCGCCAGCTCTACGCCCGTGGCACCTGCTCCTACAATCGCTATCCGCAGGCCTTCTCCCGCCCCGAACTGGTGAATTCCCGTAAATTTGTTTATAAGAGCATTTTGGAATCTTTCAGCTTGTTTGTAAGAGTCGAGAAAGTAGCAGTTTTCCTTAACCCCTTTTATTCCAAAATCATTGGACAGGCTTCCCAATGCGAGAACCAGGGTATCATACTCAATCGTTTTCTCATGCAATAGCTGATTGCCATTCGCATCAATTATTGGACCAAGAAGGATACGGTTTTCGCCAGTATTAATATCGATCAACTCACCCAACTCAAAATTATAGCCATTCCGTGCCGCGTGTGCATGATAGACCACACAGTCGGTACCAGAGTCCAGCGTTCCTGTTGCAACCTCGTGCAACAATGGCTTCCAAATATGAATACGGTTTCGGTCTACTAACGTCACCGAAACCTTTCTATTTCTTCCAAGCTTTTTACCCAGCTTGGTAACTAGCTCGAGGCCACCGGCACCACCTCCTACAACAACAATGTTGTGAATTTTAGGTGATTCAGAAAAGCTCATATCAGCCATATCAACTCCTAATTAGAATTATTTATAAATTTTGAACTCAAGCTAAGTGTTGGTAATAAATTGGGCTGATCAAATCGATACGACATGTATATAAACGTCGTGATGGCGTTCTACCAAAAGAGCCCGTTCCTGGCAAACGGGCTCTTTGTAAATGACCGAGTAATATTATTTAAACGGGATTGCGCTGTTAGCCCTTAAGCCCTTTGGTCCTTTGACGCAGGGGCGCCGAAGCGCCCCGCGTGTATTGCAGCTTTGAACCCGTCAGGTCTTCTTGCTGCGCTTGCTCTGGCGGTGCATATCGACCACGACGGCGACGACGATAATGACGCCCTTGATGATGTCCTGGTAGTAGGCATCGACCCGCAGGAAGGTGAAGCCCGAGAGCATCACGCCCAGGATCAGGGCGCCGATCACGGTGCCGGTGATCCGACCGCGACCGCCGGACAGCGAGACTCCGCCGATAACGGCTGCAGCGATGGCGTCGAGCTCGTACATCAAGCCCATGCCGGCCTGGGCTGTCTTGATGCGGGCGATGGCGACCATGGCGGCCAGGCCTGCCAAGAGACCTGCGATCACATAGACCTTGATCAGGTGCGTTTCGATGTTGATACCGGAGACGCGGGCCGCCTGCGGGTTGGCGCCGATGGCGTAGGTGAACTTGCCGAAGCGGGTGTAGCGCATCATGACATGGAAGAACGCCGCGACCAGCAGGAAGATGACCACCGGCATCCAGCGGTCCAGACCGTTACCCAGCATCGCGAAGCTTTCGGTGAAACCGGAAACCGGGCTGCCGTCGGTGTACCAGCGGGCGATACCGCGGGCCGAGACCATCATGCCGAGGGTGGCGATGAATGGCGGAATCTTGGTCTTGGTAATCAGCCAGCCGTTGATGAAGCCGGCCAGGGCGCCCACGCCAAGACCTACCGCCAGCGGCACGAGGAAGGGGAGGTCGGTCAGGGCGGGGAAGATCACCTTCGGCCAGGCGGAGTTCTGGGCGAAGGTTGCGGCGATCATGCCGCTCATCGCGACCACCGAGCCTGACGACAGGTCGATACCGCCGGTAATGATGACCTGGGTGACGCCGACGGCGATGATACCGATGACCGAGACCTGCAGGATGATGATCTGCAGTCGGGCCATGTTACCGAGGAAGCTCTGGTCGACCAGGAACCAGCCCAGCACCTCGAAGAAAGCGGATATACCGAACAGTACCAGCAAGATGCCGACTTCCGGCGGCAAGCGTTTTTTGGAGCCCAGTTTCGGGCTGACAGCAGTTACAGTGGTGGTGGTAGTAGACATAACGACCTCTCAAATATCCTGAAACGGCAAGTTGTTATTATTGGGCGGCCAGATCCATGATCTTCACCTGGTCCGCTTCAGAGCGATCCAGAATGCCGGTGGCGTGACCTTCATGCATGACGACAATGCGGTCGCTCATGCCGAGTACTTCGGGCATCTCGGACGAGATCATGATGACGGCAACGCCGTTGTGGGCCAGCTGGGTAATCAGGCTGTGGATCTCTGCCTTGGCCCCTACGTCGATACCGCGGGTGGGTTCGTCCAGAATCAGTATTTTCGGGTTGGTCAGCAGCCAGCGTGCGATGAGTACCTTCTGCTGGTTGCCGCCGGACAGGTTTTCGATGCACTCGTGCATGTTCGGTGTCTTGACCCGCAGCTTCTTGCACATCTCGATACAGGCGTCCACGAGCTTGCTTTCGTTGACAAAACCATTGCTGACGAAATCGTCGTGGATGACCGCGACCTGGGCATTCTCCTGGATATCCAGCGGCAGGAAGCAGCCGGTTTCCTTACGGTCCTCGGTGAGGAAGGCCATGCCGAGCTTGATGGCGTCATGGGATGTCTTGATTTCCACCGGCTTACCTTCGATCTCGATGGTGCCGCTGGTGGCCGGGGTCACGCCGAACAGCGCTTCGGCGACGTTGGAGCGGCCGGAGCCGACCAGACCCGCGAAGCCGAGAATCTCGCCCTGCCGAAGATCGAAGGAGATGTCATGGAAGACGCCCTCGAGGGTCAGGTTCTTGACCGACATGACGACATCACCGAGCTCGACCTCTTCCTTGGGAAACATCTGGGTGATTTCGCGGCCCACCATCATGCGGATGATATCGTCGCGGGTGACCTCGGAGGAGAGGTGGGTGCCGATGTAATGGCCGTCGCGGAATACCGAGAATTCGTCGGCGATTTCGAACAGCTCGTTCATCTTGTGGGTGATGTAGACGATGCCGATACCCTTGGCGCGCAGGTCGCGGATGATCTCGAACAGGTGCGCGACCTCTTTCTCGGTGATCGCCGAGGTCGGCTCGTCCATGATCAGGACATCGGAGTTGAAGGAGACCGCCTTGGCAATCTCGACCATCTGACGGTTGGCGACCGACAGTTCGCTGATTTCGGCTTCCGGGTCCAGATGGATGTTGAGTCGATCGAACAGTTCGGCAGTCATGCGGTGCATCTCGGCATGGTCCACCAGGCCGAACTTATTAAGCGGTTCGCGGCGGATCCAGATGTTTTCCGCGACGGTCATCTGATTCATCAGCAGCAGTTCCTGGTGAATCATCGCGATGCCCGCTTCCTGGGCCGCCAGCGGTGTTTCCAGTGTTACCGGTTCGCCGCGTAACCGGATTTCGCCACCGTCCGGCTGGTAGATGCCGGCGATGATCTTCATCAGCGTCGACTTGCCGGCGCCATTTTCGCCCATCAGGGCATGAACGGTACCCGGGCGGATCCGGAGGGAGACGTCATCGAGCGCCACCACGCCTGGAAACTCCTTGCGGGCATTGACGACCTCAAGCACATATTCGCTTTGGCCGGATTGCGGAACACGGTTGCCTGACGACACCGTGTCCACTTGTAGTGCGCTAACCATAACGCCTTCCCTCCGTCTTGTTTTTGTGTAATTACTGAGAGTTACTGCAGGAATTTATCGAGGTTCTCGGGGGTCACCAGCTCGAACGGTACCCAGACCTTCTGGTCGACATCCTCGCCTTTAGCCAGTTTGACTGCGGCGTCGAGTGCGCCAGCTCCCTGACCCTTGGCACTCTGGTAGACGGTTACGTCCAGGTCGCCGGCTTTCATCGCCGCCAGGGCGTCGGCGGTGGCGTCGATACCCGCAACGATGACCGAATCCATGCTGCGGCCAGAGGCCTTCAGGGCCTGGAGAGCACCGATCGCCATCTCGTCGTTATTGGAGATCACCGCATCGAACTCGAGGCCCGCGGAGATCCAGTTGGTCATCAGGTCATTGCCCTTGACGCGCATCCACTCGCCGGTCTGCTCGGCCACGACTTCCATGCCGCTGCATTCCGGCGTGGCGATGACGTCGTGGATATCCTTGGTACGCTGGATGGCCGCCTGGTTGGACAGTTCGCCCATCATCACCACGACCTTGCCCTTGCCGCCCATCAGCTTGCAGACCTCTTGGGTCTGCAGCGTGCCCGACTCTACTTCGTTGGATGCCACGAAGGCCTGGTTATCCGGCAGCATGTCGACGTTGATCGGCTGGCGGTTGACGTAGATCAGCGGGATGCCGGCATTTTCGGCGTCGTCGCTCATCGAGACTGTGGCATCGGTATCCACCGGGTTGATGATGATGGCGTCGACGCCGGAGGCGATGAAATTCTGAATCTGGTTGAGCTGGGTGCCGACTTCGTTTTTGCCATCCTCGATCTGCACGCTGACTCCCTGTTCTTCAGCAGCCTGCTCGATACTGTTGCGAAGGGTGGTGAGGAAGTTGTCGTCAAACAGTGCCATTGAGACGCCGATTTTGAGTTCGGCCAGGGCGGGGGTGGCGATCATCGCGCTTAGTAAAGCCGTTGCCAGAATTTTCTTGTTGTTGAACATGACGTGCTCCTGATTGGATCAAGGACCGGTTTGGAATGTCCGTTCCAGCCTTGTTGTTGGTATTTTTTTTATGGGTCGCCCGCCCGGGTCCGGTGGGCGAGGGTCCGTGAAAGTGGCGCTGTAGCCGGTTGGCTTGCGGGCCTTCGTTCAGGACTTGGTTTGATTCTATGAAATCTATGTTCCGAAATAAAGGTTTTTTGGAATAAATATTCTGATTTATTTTGGATTGCCCTCCAGCGCCCGTTCTGCGGGCATTTCAGCAGTTTTCCGGGGTGTAAAGCATGCAGGGCAGGGTGTGCTGCTGGCTGTTCTGCGGGGCCTCATCGAGGCACATCTGTCTGATCAGATCCGTGGCGAGCTGGCGCAGGGGCGTCGCGATCACCAGGCTGATGCGCTGATCGAGCAGCGCCTGCCGGGACGTGGTGGTCAGCTCCTGGGTAACGACTCCGAGTGGCGGGGCCCCGGCGTCGTACAGTGCCTGGATAACCCCCTCCATGCCGCCGCCGGCGACATAGATGCCGCACAGATCCGGATAGCGCTGCAGCAGATCCCGGGTGCCTTTGTAGGCCTGTTCGGGGTCGTCGTGGTTCACCAGCGGTTCCAGCACCTCTATCGCGGGTGCGTGCTCGCGACAGTAGGAACGAAACCCCATCTCGCGCAGCTCGTGGCCGATAAAGCGGTGGCTGCCGACAAAGATGCCGACCTTGCCTGGATGCGGCGCCAGGTGGGTCAGGCCCCAGGCGGCGGTCCGGCCCACCCGGCGGTTGTCCAGGCCTATATAGGCACGGGTAGGTACCACGCTCAGGGGCGACAGCAGGGCGGTGACCCGCACATCGCGGTTCTCGGCTTCCTTGATGGCTTCCAGGATCAATGGGTGTTCGTAGCAGGCGACCGCGAGGCGGTCGCGGTCGTTGGCAAGCAGCCGGATCTGGGCGGCTATCGCTTCCGGTGAGCGGTCGCGGATGTAGTCGAAGCGGGCATCGGGGGGCGATTCAGCTTCGCGGATGGCGGCTTCGAGCTGGTCGCTGAATTCCTGATAGAACTCTTGGACTGGATCGAGCAGCAGAAAGCCGAGCCGGCGCTGGTCGGTTTCCGGTGGCTGGGGAGCTGCCTTTTCCGCTACTGAGTAGCCGATCGCCGCGGCGGCGTCGAACACGCGTCGTGCCGTGGCCTGGCGTACCGGTGCCCGGGCATTGAGGACGCGATCTACCGTCGACAGGCTGAAACCGCAGGCCTTGGCGACGTCGGCTAGAGTGGGGCGTTGTTTCATTCTTAATGTTTGGAATTTTTATTCTAACTGTTGTAAAAGCCTGATCCGAAAGGCGGTGGATGTCAAATGACGCTTTGATATTTCATTTTCTCTCATTTCTCTGAAACGCACCGGAACCAGCCTTGCGGTACTTTGAAAGTAAGTAAGGCACTATATTTAAAAGGATTATGTTCGAAAAAAGGCCGCATTTTGAAGATATTTCATCGATGAAAGACAGAACGGCATTTTTTTTCATTTATTTCAATTGAAATAAATATTCCAAGTAGTATAGTTCGTGGTATATTCATTCCGAAGCGATGCCATTGCCTGGCGCAGTCCTGACAACCGGCCCAAGGGAACAATAAGATGAAAATAGCCCTCGACCCTTACATGCACCGTCACCTGTCGCTGCCCGAGATCT
>NZ_BMLT01000006.1 GCF_014645375.1 Marinobacterium nitratireducens | reverse complement strand
GCGTGAAGCGTGAAGCGTGAAGCGTGAAGCGTGAAGCGTGAAGCGTGAAGCGTGAAGCGTGAATCAGTATGGCTTCGCGCTATTCACGGTCAACGGTTTTCTGAAACATTCATTCGCTCGCGGAGCGAGCTCCTACACCTCTATCGGCCGCCGCCCCTTACGCCTGACGCTTGACGCCTCACCACTCACCACTTACCACTTACCACTCACCACTCACTACTTACAACTCACCACTTACCGCCCTCAACTATCCGGCCAGATTCGACGGATACGATTATCGATCGCCTGCCCCCAGAAACTGCCGATCGGTGCTCGCCAGGCGCGGGCATGGAGCCAGCCGAGGCTTTCACGATCGGTCAGCAGCAGGTTTTTCTCGGCACGACTCAGGCTATCCGGCCCGTGGTCGAGGCAATGCTGACGCAGTTGCTTCAGACGCTGGTGCTTGGCCCCGCCACCGTGGGAGCGCGCCGTCGCCTGATGCACCCGGTTCATCACCGGGTCCAGCACCGCCCGCACCACCGCCGACTCGCCCTCGCCCGGCTCCGGCAGAATACTGTGTCCGGCCAGGTCGGCAAGCAGTGGCGAGCCGTTTTTCTCCTCCGGCACCAGCAGAATGCCGGCACGGCGCAGCGCCTGGCCCAGACCGGTGCGACTCAGGATCACCGACGTCGGCGCGGCGAGCAGCAATGGCAGCGCCACGGGCAGCGACCAGATGAAGAACATGGGATCGAGCCAGAAGGCAAACCCGGACCAGGCCGCCGCCACCAGCGAGCCCGGCGCCTGACTCAGCAGCGCCGCTGTCCAGGTCGTTTCGTCGCTGCGGTTCTGACCCGCCCAGCGCAGCGTCACGTTGAACAGCGCCTCGAGTACGTAGCGGGTGTGGGCCAGCATCCGGATCGGCGCCAGCAACGCCGACACCAGGATTTCACCGATGGTACTGAGCAGCAGGCGGAAAAAACCGCCATGGGCCCGGCGCCGTCCGCTCAGCAGCACGTCGATCAGCGCCAGCAGCTTGGGGAAGAACAGCAGAAACACGACACTGGTTGCCAGACCGATAGCCCATTCCGGATGCCATTCGGGCCACAGCGGAAACAGGCTGTGCTGGTCAGGAAAATAGTTCGGTGGCCATAGCACCAGTTTCGTGGTCTCGATGGTGGTGAGCACCAGAAACGCGAACCACAGCGGCGACGCCACGTACGACAGTATGCCGTTGAGAAACGCCATCCGGTGCGCCATGCGAAGACGGCGCTCGAACAGCATCAGCCATAGGTGCTGAAGATTGCCCTTGGCCCAGCGCTTGTCGCGGGTCAGCTCATCCACCAGACTTGGCGGCGACTCCTCGTAGCTGCCCCCGAGATCGGGCTCCAGCCAGACCTCGTAGCCGGCCCGCCCCATAAAGGCGGCCTCGACGAAATCGTGACTGGCAATGGGGCCGCTGAACAGCCCCGGCCCACGCAGATGCGGCAACCCGCAATGGCGCATGAACGGCTCGGTGCGGATCAGGGCATTGTGCCCCCAGAACGCCGCCTCGCCGAGCTGCATCGCCGCAAGACCTGTGCTGAACAGCGGCCCGTACACCTGATTGGCGAACTGCTGAACCCGCGCGAACAGTGACTGCCCGTTGATGATGGTTGGGCAGCTCTGCAGTATGCCGACGCGGGGCTCGCACTGCATCAGGCGTACCATCTTCACCAGGGTATCGCCTTCCATCAGGCTGTCGGCATCCATCACCGCCATGTACTCGTAGGCACGGCCCCAGCGGCGCAGAAAGTCGGCGACGTTGCCGCTCTTGTAGTTCATGTTGAGGGTACGACGACGATAGAACAGGCGTCCCGATGCCCCCAGCTCGTCGCACAGCCGCTGCCAGGCCGCCTGTTCCGACAGCCAGACATCGGGGTCGCGACTGTCCGAGAGAATGTAAAAGTCGAAGTGCTGAATCTGCCCGCTGCGCTCGAGCGATCGGTAGATGGCGCGCAGCCCGCCGAGACAGCGATTGACAGGCTCGTTGTAGATCGGCATCACCACCGCTGTGCGCGCCAGCGGCGTATCCGCGAGCACACTGTCGGGGTAGCGCCGCAGCAGCGACTTGGGATCGCCGCCGATACGGCGCAGCCAGAAGCCGTAAAGGCCAATCCAGAAACCGATGCTGATCCAGGTAAACAGCAGGGTAAAGAGCGCGATCAGCGCCTGCTCCAGCAGGTTGCCGCCGTGGTACGGCAGCACCGAAGCCATATAGTAGGCGCCGACCAGTGCCTGGGATACGACGATGAGCGTCAGCAGAGTGCGTCGCAGCCAGGCGCGCAGTCGCCAGCGAGCCGGCCGCAGCACGGCGGCATCCAGGTTCCTGGCCGGCCCGCTCATTTGCCGTTTCCGTAGCCGATACTGCCGCGTTCGAGCCGCGGCGATACCGGCGGCAACGGCAGCACAGTCAGTTCGAAGCGTCCGGGCAGCTCGTCCATGACCCAGGCCAGCAGATCCTTTTCGCCCCGCTGCAGCCCCTCCTGCACCAGCTGCAGCGCCACCAGGGTATGTCCGTCATTCAGCACCACTGCGTTGGCGGCAAGGTATTCAAGCACTCGGGACAGGGCATGCTCACCCAGCGTTCGGGCCATGTATCACTCCGCAATCCGGATATCGTTGTTTGCCGGCAGGCGGTAGCTCCAGGTTTCGGTGAGCGTTTCGTCTCCGAGACTCAGAAAAGCCCGCAGCGACAGCGACTTGCGCGGCGCCGGCCGCACCAGCATCGACAGGCGCCAGCCCTTGAGCGCCTCGTTGTATTCGACGAAGTGCTCGAGCACCTCGCCGCCGTCCATGGCTGTCACGTGGCTCAGTACCGGCGCCCGTGGCCGCTGCTTGTCGAGCACCCCGCCGTTGAAGTCGACGAGAATCCGGTAGGCGCCTTTCTCGGCGCCGCCGCCGATGATGCTGCCGTCACCGACGTAGGTGTTGACCGCCTGCCCCATCGGGTTGCCGCCAAGCCCCTCGGCGCCGAACTGCACTTCGTAGGCGTACTCCAGGTTCTGGCCCGCGTCGACCTTTTCTTGCGGCCGCCAGAAGGCGACGATGTTGTCGTTGGTTTCGTTTTCGGTGGGCAGCTGCACCAGGACCACCTGACCCGGCCCCCAGTCGCCTTCGGTCTTGACCCAGGCACTCGGCCGCAGTTCGTAGCGGGCCTGAAGGTCGTGGTAGTCGTCGAAGTTGCGGTCACGCTGGAGCAATCCGAAGCCGCGGACGTTGTCCGTCATCAGATAGTCCATCTGCAGCTCACGCGGGTTCAGCAGCGGGCGCCAGAGCCACTCGCCGCTGCTGCCGTTATGAATCTGCAGGCCGTCGGAATCATGTACCTGAGCACGCCATTCACCGCGGGGCCGGCCGGTGTTTTCACCGTAGTAGAACATGCTGGTCAGTGGCGCCACACCGAGCAGTTCGACGCTGGCACGGGGAAACAGCCGTGCCGTCACCTGCAGCCGCGTAACCTCGCCGGGGTAGACGGCGAACCGGTAGGCGCCGGCGACGCTCTCGCCCTCGAGCAGGCCATAGAACGTCATGGCATGCGCATCCGGGGCCGGGCGCTCCAGCCAGAACTCGGTAAACGACGGGAACTCTTCGCCGCGCGACAGCCCGGTATCGATCGCCAGACCGCGCGCCGAGATGCCGAAGCTGTTGTCGCGCCCGACACCGCGGAAGTAGCTGGCACCGGCAAACACCATGAACTGGTTCTGCTCCTGCTTGCCCTTGAGCGGATAGGTCAGTTTGAAACCGGCGTAGCCGAGATTGGCAGGCACACGCTTGGCGACTTCCGGATCAGCGAAGGTGAAATCGCTCTTGCGGAAGGCAATCGGGTGGGTCCCCTCGGAATCGATGACGTTGAGCTTCACCGCATGCCGGTAGAACAGCCCCGGCGGCACCATCATCACCTGAAAGCGGGAACCGTTCTCGCGCCACAGGCTCTTTTCGGCATCGAAGCGGATATTCTGGTAGGCATCGTAACTGAGCGTTTGCATGAACTTCGGAATCTGCGCCGGCGCCTCATAGGGCGAGGATGCCAGCTTGCGGGCTTTTTCCGTAACATCGTCGAACCCGAAAGCGGCCAGTGCCGCCGACGGAATCAGGGCGCCCAGCAGGGCCAGGGCGGGCAGGATCCTCTGCACTCTTACACTCCAGTTAGTTTTATTCAATGCGGCGGGCAACAGCGCTGACCGGCTGCCGACTAATTACACTAAAAGGCGCCGGTACGCTAGCACTGACGAGCTGAATAGCGGCTTAGTAGCAAAAATTGGCCCTCCTATAAGGACATAGCAGAAAATTCGTCTTTTGCCCTGTTCCGCGGCAACCGGTCTACACTTCTGTCGATGCCGGGATCCCCCGACAAGAAGAAGAGACAACCCATGCATTATCGTTATCAACGCGCTTACAGCGGTCCGGTTGAGGCCGTTATCTTCGACTGGACCGGCACCCTGGTCGACTACGGCGCCCGGGCGCCGCTAAACGCCTGCATCCGGCTATTTCAGCAGCAGGGTATCGAGCTCGCCGACGACGAAATCCGGGCCGCCGCTCCGTTTTTCTCCGGCAACAGCCTGGCGCCAAACCACCACGCGCCCTACTGCGACGATATCAGTCTCGCGGCGTTGTTGAATTCTCCCCGGATTCGCGAACACTGGCAACGGCAAACAGGCTCGTCCCCGACCGAGGATGACCTGGAACGCCTGTATCAGGCACTGGCGCCGCTGTTGATCGACGCTATTGCCGAGCGTACCCAGCTCATCCCCGGCGCGCTGCCGACATTGCATTATCTCGAATCCCGCGGCATTGGCGTCGGCTGTAACTGCAATTACGGCCGCGATATTGCGACTGACCTGTTCGGCCGCGCCACCGAACAGGGGTGCAACCCGGATAGCATCGTCTGTGTCAGCGACGTTCGCGCCGGACAGCCCTGGCCGCACATGACGCTGAAGAATCTGCTGCAGCTGGACGTCAAGCACCTCGCTGCCTGCATTCGGGTGGACGACAGCCTTGTCGGTATCGAGGAGGGCCTGAATGCCGGTGTCTGGACCGTTGCGGTCGCACTGACCGGCGCAGCCGTCGGGCTGGACATGCCAGCCTGGAGTGCGTTGAAGAATGACCGCCGGGCCAGCCTGCGTGAGCAGGCCTACAGTCAGCTGAACCGCAGTGGCGCCCACTATGTCATCGACAGCGTCGCCGACCTGCCCCAGGTCATCGAGGATATTGAGGCGCGGCTGGAAGACGGCGAGCGGCCCTAGGCTGCCTCTTGCGGGTACGAGGCTCCTGCGACTATCGACGCAGGAGCCCGGCTCAGAGCTCGAGGTGTGCTTCCATTTCGGCGCCGATCTTCTTGCGCATTTCCATCAGCCTGATGGCGGACTCCCGCAGCTCCTTGTCCTTTTCGCTCTCAGGCACCCACTCGGGCACCGGCACCGGCATTCCGGATCTGTCCACCGCAACCATGATGACGATACAGTGGGTGGTGCGTTCACGGTCGGTGGTGGTCGGGTCGCCGGCCCTCACCTCGATGCCGATGTGCATGGAGGTACGGCCGGTGTAGATGACCCTGGCCATCACCTCAACGATGCTGCCGACATGGATCGGCCGCACGAAGCGAATACCGCCGGCGTAGGCCGTAATGCAGTAGCGCCCGCTCCAGCCGGCGGCACAGGCGTAGGCCGCGAGGTCTATCCACTTCATCACCGCACCGCCATGAACCTTGCCACCGAAATTCACATCGGCCGGTTCGGCCAGGAAACGCAGTGCCGTCTCTCTGTCTTGTCCGGGCATAGCTGCCTCTCTATCAGATGATCAAAGAAAACCGGGGGCTAGCCCCGACTCTCGCTCTGCACCCCGGCGACGGCCACCGCCGTCATGTTGAATATGCCGCGCACCGTGCTGCTCTGCGACAGGATATGCACCGGCTGACTGGCGCCGAGCAGAATCGGGCCGATGGCGATGCCGCTGCCGAGGGTCTTGAGCAGACCATAAGCGATATGCGCCGCCTCGACATTGGGCATGACCAGCAGATTGGCCTGACCACGCAGCACCGAATCCGGGAACACCTTGCTGCGCAGATCCTCGGACAGCGCGCTGTCGGCGTGCATCTCGCCGTCGACGATCAGATCCGGCGCCTCGGCGGCGAGCAGTGCTCTGGCTTCGCGCATCTTGCGGGCGTCCGGCAGATCGTTGGTCCCGAAGTTCGAACTCGACAGCAACGCCACCTTTGGCTTGATGCCGAAACGGCGGACCTCCTCGGCAGCCAGTAGCGTAGCCTGCACCACCTCCTCGGTGCTGGGGTCGGGATTGACGTGCGAATCGCAGATGAAGACGGTGCTGGCCGGCAGATTCAGGGCCGTGACCGTCGAGAACTGGCCAACGCCCTCGGAGCGGTCGATCAGGCCTTCGATGGTGGCCAGATGCACGCGGAAACGACCGTGGGCGCCGCACAGCATGGCGTCGGCATCGCCGCGCAGACACATCATTGCAGCGATCGCGGTCTTGTCGGAATGCATGATGCCGCGCGCTTCGTCGGGGGAAATGCCCTTGCGCCCCATGCGGGCGCTGAAGTCCGTCAGATAGGGCTCGTACCAGTCACCGCCCTGGGGATCGACGATGCGGATGTCCTGACCATCGCGGATCCGCAGCTGCAGGTTCTCGATGCGCTGAAGAATGCGGGAGCGATCGCCGACCAGTATCGGCTGCGCCAGCCTCTCGTCGACCACCTGCTGCACCGCCATCAGCACCCGGCTGCTTTCCCCCTCGGCGAAAACCACGCGCTTGGGCGAACGTTTGGCGTGCTCCAGGATCGGACCCATCACCTCGGACGTGCGGTAGGCGTAACGCGCCAGGCTGGCGCGGTAGGCATCGAGGTCCGCGATCGGCCGGGTCGCGACGCCGGTTTCCATCGCCGCCTGCGCCACCGCCGGCGCCACCACGAAGATCAGTCGCGGATCGAAGGGTTTCGGAATCAGGTATTCCGGACCAAAGCGCATCGGCTCGCCGGCGTAGGCTTTCTGCACACGATCGACCGGCTCCGCCATCGCCAGCTCCGCCAGCGCCTTGACGCAGGCTACCTTCATCTCCTCGTTGATGGTGGTGGCGCCGCAGTCCAGGGCGCCGCGGAAG
Organism: Marinobacterium nitratireducens; assembly: GCF_014645375.1. Classification (GTDB taxonomy): domain Bacteria; phylum Pseudomonadota; class Gammaproteobacteria; order Pseudomonadales; family Balneatricaceae; genus Marinobacterium_A; species Marinobacterium_A nitratireducens. The sequence continues at coordinate 390,267 of NZ_BMLT01000006.1, read as the reverse complement.
ATGAACGGGAAACAGAGCACGTTGTTGACCTGGTTGGGATAGTCGGAGCGGCCGGTCGCCATGATGACGTCGGGACGCACCGCCCTGGCCTCGTCCGGCAAAATCTCGGGCACCGGGTTGGCCATCGCCAGGATGATCGGCCGTTCGGCCATCTTCTCGACCATCGCCGGTTTCAGCACCCCCGGTGCCGACAGTCCAAGAAACAGATCGGCGCCGCCGATCACGTCATCGAGGGTGCGGGCATCGGTATCCTGGGCGTAACGGGCCTTGTATTCGTCCATCTCCTCGGCGCGGCCCTTGTAGACCACGCCGGCGATATCGGTGAGCCAGATGTTCTCCTTTTTCAGTCCCATGTTGACCAGCAGGTCGGTACAGGACAGCGCCGCGGCCCCGGCGCCGGAGACCACCAGCTTGACCTCGCCAATATCCTTGCCGACGACGCGCAGCGCATTGTAAACCGCCGCACCGGCAACAATGGCCGTACCGTGCTGATCATCGTGAAACACCGGGATCTTCATGCGCTCCTTCAGCGCTTTCTCGATGATGAAACACTCCGGCGCCTTGATATCCTCGAGGTTGATACCGCCGAAGGTCGGTTCGAGGCGGGCGACGGTTTCGATGAAGGCCTGCGGATCCCTCTCGTCGATCTCGATATCGAAGACATCGATATTGGAAAATTTCTTGAACAGTACCGCCTTGCCCTCCATTACCGGCTTCGATGCCAGTGCGCCGATGGCGCCCAGCCCCAGCACCGCGGTGCCGTTGGAGATAACGCCCACCAGGTTGCCCCGTGCCGTAACGGTGTAGGATTCGACCGGGTCGCGCACGATCTCGTTGCAGGCCGCGGCCACCCCGGGCGAATAGGCCAGCGCCAGATCGCGCTGGGTTGCCATCGGTTTGGTTGCGACGATCGCCAGCTTGCCGGCGGGCTCGGCGCGATGATAGGCAAGTGCATCTTTATCCAGTTCTCGAGACATCGAGCTTCCTCTTACTCCGGTTACCACTCAAAGTGCCTGAACGGCGAACGTCCGGGCCGCCGAATTCCTTCTATACACCATTAAGATGTCAGTGTCCGGGATACTTCGGAGCACGACACTGCCGTGCTCCGAAAGCCGCGGTCAGGACACCATTTCCAGCCGGGATGCAGGCGTTCGCGTGTCCATATTCTTGCCCCTGTTGATATGGTCGTCTATCTCCGCCGCGCACCCGATCATCCGACCGTAGAGAAATATCGTGAACGCCGCCACCTCCAGCGCCTGCTCGTCGAGCGTGCCGGCACGGAACCGGGGCCACAGCATCTTCAGCAGCAGGGCGCTGATCACGCCATCGATGTTGACGCAGAAGACATTGCGGGTCGCGCCGGTCTGAAACAGCGCCTTCACGAGCTTTTTGTAGTATTCATGGAACACATTGTAGTCATCCCTGTCGGCAAACAGTCTGGCGATAAAGACCTCCCGCGGATCCCGGTTCACCGGCTTGTCCTTGAACACCGGGTGGTTGATGCCGGCGATCGCCCCGATACGACCGGCGCCGGCGTCCTTTGCCGCCTGTTTCGCCTGTCGGTATTGCGCCGCGTAGTCGCAGGCCATGGCATCGAGGTCCAGACCGTGGCCGGCATCGCCGGCATCGCTGAGCCCCGTCTCCCGGAAACGATCGACCAGGAAGGTGATGCCCTCGTAACCGGCGCCGCCGTGGGAAAAACCGGTATGGCTGAGGAAGCCGATCATGGCCTTGTTGATCTGCACCCGCTGTGGGGTTTCGGGGCCATCCGACGACACCGCCCCCTTGCAGCCCTGCGCCGAGATGCTGCCCGGTCCGTTGCTGGTCAAAAGCCCTGTGAGCACCTGGAAGGCGTAGAGGGAGGCATCATCGCCCCGCTCGCCCATTAGCGACAGGTAGGCCATTTCGCCGACGCTCCAGCGGTTGAGCAGTTCTTCGTTGTCCACACCGCAGTAACTGTCCGGCTGGTGACGGCGGCCATCCGCCGACGCGCCGATCAGGGAGGCATAGACCCGGAGGTACCAGGGCAGACTCCTGACCGTCGTGCGGGAGATCCGCTTGCGCATCAGCGGCCCCCAGGCCAGGGTCGCGGCGATCGCCGCCAGCACGCCGTCGCGGCTCAGTGGACGGTCGCAGAGTTCGATGAAATGGAGGAAGACCGAGCGACCGCCGCGGGCACGGATCGCACGCAGCATCGCTTCGGCGCGGGGATCGGGTTTATCGCCGCAAAACAGCGCCGCCTGCTCGTCGCTGATGGCGATGCCGGAAAGGTCGAAGTCCTCGTCGCGTGCATCCTCCAGTCCCGCCTGGGCGAACAGGTCGATCAGCGTATCGACGCCCTGGCGCGCCGTCTCGATCCGTTTCGGTCCGAGCATCGCCAGCGCCGATGACAGCACCACGTTGGGTGCGTTGCCGGCCTCGCGGGCGGCATCCGCCGCCGCGATCATGCTATCGCCGTGAAGATTGAGGTAACCGGCGATCGCGACGTTGGTCAGGATATTGTCGTTGTCGCCGTTGTGCTCACCGGTCAGCGCCTGGCATAGGTTGCTCTCCAGCGGTCGGGTGGCGCTATCCAGAATCGACTGGTTGTGCAGCCGGGTGATCTGCGACGTCGGATCCATCTGCGAGACACCGGAGGCGTCCTTCATCGGCCGCCGCGGGAAACTGCGGCCGATCTGCCGTGCCAGCGCGGCAATCTGATGGTTATAGGGCGCGATCGCCTCCTGCACCGGCAGGTCCAGCTCCGGCGGCAGCTCCAGGCCGCGATTGTCGCCGAACCAGGGCTTGAGCGAGAGGTCGCCCCGCGGGGCGAAGTCGGGTGCCCGGTTGTTGAGCTCCATGACCCGGGTCAGTGCCAGCGGAATATGGGCGATATTGGTCACCACCGCGCCCCGCGGCGATACCACCGGGTTGTCGGGGGTGAAAATCTCGTCGACGCCAAATGTCTGCTGAAACCATTTTTCCTTGGCCTGCGCATCGTCGCCGCTGCCGGCCAGCGCACCGGCGTGGCCGACGGCCCGGGTCAGTTTGGCTTTCCAGCGTCCGACCACGCAGGCGACCACCGGCTTGGTGAATTCAAGGCTGTGCTCGTAATAGCCGCCGGGCTCGATGTACACCACCGCCGCCCTGGAGCGGCGGTCGTTCGACAGTGCATAGGCGAATTCCGGCAGCGCAAAGTGAATGTACACGTCCTTGCCGCTGGAGACCGAAGTGGTCGTGCCCCAGCCCTCGGTGGCCAGATACTGGGCGATGGTGGTGGTGAAGTTGCCCGAGTTGGAATAGACCGCGACCGAGCCCTGCAGCAGGGATTCGTCCGGCGCGTCACCGCCGAGCGCGCCACCGATGCGGACCCGGTTCCAGGCGTCGGCGACGCCCAGACAGTTGGCACCGAAGACATCGACTCCGGCCTGCTGCGCCATGGCGCGAATTTCACGCGCATCATGCACGGCCACCTTTTCGGTGATGATGATCACCTTGCGCAGCCGCGGATTGACCCGGATCAGCTCCGCCACCCCGTCACGCACACCGGACGGCGGCAGATACACCACGCCGGTATTGAAGTCGTGTCCCGCGTCCAGCCCCTCGCGGACGTTGTTGTAGACCGGAACCTCGCCCGCGGGGGTCTTGAGTACCTGGCCACGCTTGCCCGGGGCGGTACCGAACACCACGTTGCCGCCGGAAAAGGCATGACTGACCGGCGTCACCGCGCTGGATTCGCCGCCGAGGATATTGAGTACGCAGACACGGTCATCCCGGGTCGCGATCTGCTCAAGGGTATGGATGCCGACAAAATATTTGAAGTCGCCTACGCCTTGCTGATACATGCTCTGTGCTCCTCTTTATTTTTTATCGTCGCGTCGCCGGGCTTTCAGGCCGCGATACCGAGTTTCTTCGCCACCTGCTCGCGCCCGCCATTGCGCATCCAGTCATCGGCATGCAGGGCGTAATTGACCACCTCGCTCATTGCCGAATCGAAGCCGAACATGCGGTACGGCAACCCCAGCGCATCCAGGGTGTCCTTGAAGGCGCCCATGCCCCGGATCAGGTTGGGACCGCCCCGCCCGATCACGACATAGAGGGGAACCGGTCCATGCTGGTTGAAGTAGTCGCGCAGCGCGTCGGCCATGGCGCGGAAGGTGGTTTCGATATCGGTGTTGTTGGACTTGCCGCCGATAATGAACAGCACGTTGCTCTGCGCCAGCCAGTGTTTGAAGCTGATACGGGCCACGTCGCGCATCTTTTCGTAGGGGGGATTTCCGCCGAAGTCCGACGAGATGATGGCGCGGTCGCCCAGCGCTTCGGTCACCGCCGAGTTGGCGCCGCCACCGAAGGTCGGGGCCAGCACCGTGCCCTGATCGTTGATGACGTAGACGTCGCTCTGCCCCTGGTAGGTGCGCAGCTGGTTGATCTCCTGCTCGAAGTCGGAGTAGTCGGCGGCGAAGAGGTGATTGGGCAGGTTCAGCCGCTGCCAGCGCGGATCGTCGCGGTCGAAGCCGCACTTGAAATCGCACGCCACCGGAATCAGGCGGCCGCCCGGTCCCGGCTTCATGCGGATCGGATTGAGCTCCAGCGTGGTCATGCCGTAATGATGGAACAGCTCCCAGAGTCTCGGCAGGTACTGCACCAGCGGCGATACGATCTCCTTCGGCGCACCGATATCGGACAGCGCGTTGGCGATGACGAAAGCCTTCAGGCCGGTCAGCGCCTCGAACGGCACCTCGACGATCTCGGACGGATCCAGCTCCTCGATATCGACACCGCCCTTGTGGGTAATGGTGATGGTCGGGGCGCGGAAGCGGGTCGAGTCGCTGATCGAAAAATAGACCTCGTGCTCGGCCGGCACCGCCCCCTCGAATGTCACGCCCTGGGCCTTGACGCGGGTGTTGCCATGGACGTGCTCGGCAAAATAGAGCCGTTCCTTCTCCCGCAGCGCGGTCTTGAGGTCTTCGGCGCGACCGATCAGTCCGGATTTTCCCTTCTTGCCGACACCGCCCTTGAACAGCGGCTTGATGAAAACGGACCCATGGCGCTCGATCATTCCCTTGATGTCGTCTTCGCTGGCTTCGGGTCCCAGCACCTCCGATGTGGGAAAGCCTACGTAATTCAGGAGCTTTGAACCATTAAGCATGCCGGTGATATTCATTCCGTACCTCAGTGTTATTGTTAAGCCGCTTGCTTGAGGCAAGACCTGCCCCTGCCGCCGGTCAGGCAGCACGATCAGGGACCTGCTGGATTAAACGTCGAGCATCCGGAGACCGGGGATGGTGGTCGCTCACTACCGAAGGTATCCCCCGAAACTGTCATCACGCTGTCAGGCCGCCACTGAGGGTTCAGTCGACCGCGCCCTGAGCTTCTTAGCGCTGCGTCGCCATGCGCCGGCGTACAGGCCCAGGAGAGCCCGCAGGCAAGCTGCGTGTCCGCGAAACGACCCGGCAGACGATTACAAACTAACCAGCAGCCCGGGAGCTGTGGAGCTTGCGGCGATAAAGAGTTTTCAGAACTTTGCGGCTATATTGCGCATATTGTGCGCGGAGGGGTGACCGCCAGGGACGGCGGGAATATCGACAATGCAGGAGCAATTGTCGTAGACCGACAGGGATGGCGGAAGGCCGCCCCGCGGAAATGCGGGAAACGCAGGAGCTGTTTTCTGCCGTACATCCTGTACATCGCCGTTCCTGCGCCCCCCTGCGCTCACGGCAGGGTGGCAAAAGTAGGATGGGTGGAGCCGCATTGGCACAGTGTTTAACGCTTTCCGCGAGGTTGACGCGGCGCAACCCATCAATGAGTCGGCGACATGCCTAGCCTATTCAAACTCCACTGCGCGCGGACAGAAGCCGCTCCTCGGCTTTGGCATCCTGCGTCGCCCTAACTTCTGCATCCATGCAGTCGTGTGCATCCATGCACCCGCGGCATGACCGCCAGGGATGGCGGAAGGCCGCCCCGCGGAAACGCCATTTTTGCAGGAGCAAAAAATGGTGACCGACAGGGATGTCGGGAATATCGTCAATGCAGGAGCAATTTACGTAGACCGTACATCCTGTACATAAAAAAAACCGGTGGAGTCCATTCGGACCACACCGGCACAAGGCACCATTAGTCAATCAAAACAAGCGGGGAATCAGAAAGCGAAGGCTTCCTCTTCCAGCGACAGCAGGGTGTCGGCATCGTCGACCAGGCTGACCGCCAGGCCTTCGTTGCGCGGCAGGATGCGGCGGAAGTAGAAGCGCGCGGTGGCGAGCTTGGCCTGGTAGAAGCCGGTTTCGCTGCTGCCGTTCGCCAGCGCCTGCTGCGCCTTCACCGCACTCATGGCCCAGATGTACGCCAGCACGGTGTAGCCGCTGTACATCAGGTAGTCGAAGCTGGCCGAGCCCAGGGTGGCCGGGTCCTTCTGGATGCCGGCGGCAACCTGACCGGTCAGTTCGCTCCAGCGCTTGACGTGGCGCTCCAGCTCGACGACCAGCTCGCCCGCTTCGGGGTTGTCGCGGTTGGCGTCGATGAAAGCGTTCACTTCGCCGACGAAGTCCTCGAGCAGCTGCCCCTGGCTACCCATCACCTTGCGGCCCAGCAGGTCCAGCGCCTGGATACCGTTGGTGCCTTCGTAGATCGGCGCGATACGGGAATCACGCAGGATCTGCTCCATGCCCCACTCGGCGATGTAGCCGTGACCACCAAACACCTGAACACCGAGGCTCGAGGCCTCGACACCGGCTTCAGTGATGAAGCCCTTGGCGATCGGGATCAGCAGCGCCAGGCGGTCCTCGGCACGCTTGCGCTCGGCGTCGTCCTGCGACTTCTGAGCCAGGTCAACCAGCTGCGCGCACAGGTAGGAGAAGGCGCGGCCACCCTCGGCGTAGGCCTTCTGCGTCAGCAGCATGCGGCGAACATCGGGGTGTACGATGATCGGATCGGCGGACTTTTCCGGCGCCACCGCGCCACGCTGCGAACGCATCTGCAGACGCTCTTTGGCGTAAGCCAGCGCGCCCTGGTAGGACAGTTCGGCGTGGCAGATGCCCTGCTGGGCGATGAACAGGCGGGCATTGTTCATGAAGGTGAACATGCAGGCCAGACCGCGGTTCGGCTGGCCCAGCAGGAAGCCGCGGGCGCCGTCGAAATTCATCACGCAGGTGGCGTTGCCGTGAATGCCCATCTTGTGCTCGATGGAGCCGGCCTTGACGCTGTTGGCGCCGGCCAGGCTGCCGTCGTCATTGACGTTGTAGCGCGGTACCAGGAACAGGGAAATGCCCTTGTTGCCGGCCGGCGCATCCGGCAGGCGCGCCAGCACGATGTGCAGGATGTTCTCGGCCATGTCGTGCTCGCCGGCGGAGATGAAGATCTTGGTGCCGGTGATGCTGTAGCTGCCGTCGTCGTTCGGCTCTGCCTTGGTGCGCAGCAGACCCAGGTCGGAACCGGCGTGCGGTTCGGTCAGACACATGGTGCCGGTCCAGCGCCCTTCGACCAGCGGCGGCAGGTAGAGGTTGCGCAGCTCGTCGGTGGCGTGGGTTTCCAGGGTGACCATGGCACCGTGGGACAGGCCCGGATACATGCCCCAGGACCAGTTGGCGGTACCGTTGATTTCCGCCACGATGGATGCCAGCGACTCGGGCAGGCCCTGGCCGCCGTACTCGGGATCCTGGGCAAGACCGGCCCAGCCGCCTTCGACATAGTTGGCGTAGGCTTCCTTGAAGCCTTCCGGCGCGATGACACCGTCGTCGGTCAGGGTGCATCCCTTGTCGCCGGTCTGGTTGAGCGGCGACAGCTCCTGAGCGGCGAACTTGCCGGCCTCTTCGAGAATCGCCTCGACCATGTCGGGGCTGGCGTCCTCGCCTCCCGGCAGATTCTGGTAGTGCGTCTCGAAATCCAGCAGTTCCTGCATTGCGAATCGAATATCACGCAACGGAGCTTTGTATTCAGGCATTGAAAATCACCTCTGAATTGGTACCGGCGGCGTACGGATACCACTGAGCCGCCATTGACGTTGACCTGATCGGGGCGGCTTTCCCTGCCCCTCCTGATCCTGACGAATGCCGGTGGCACTCGTTACTGAAACTATAGCTCTGTCAAAAAAAAGAGCCGTCCCTGGCCCGACAGAGTGCAAGAAGAAATCGGTATAGCCGGCCGGCTCAACGACCGGCCCGGCGCGCCCTGAGTCAGACGCGTTCGAACAGAGCCGCGATACCCTGGCCGCCACCGATGCAGAGGCTGACCATGGCGTAGCGCCCCTGGACCCGCTTGAGTTCGTAAAGCGCCTTGACCGCAATCACTGCGCCGGTGGCACCGATCGGGTGACCAAGGCCGACGCCGCTGCCGTTGGGGTTCAGTCGCTCGCTCGGAATCTCCAGCTCGCGGGCCACCGACAGCGCCTGGGCGGCGAACGCTTCGTTGACTTCGAAAACGTCGATGTCGCCGACAGCGAGATCGTTGCGCGCCAGAATTTCGCGGATTGCCGGCACAGGACCTATGCCCATGTACTTCGGCTCCACGCCGACGACGCTGTAGTCGACCAGACGGCCCAGCACCTCACGGCCTTCGGCAGCGGCCTTGTTCGCTTCCATCAGCAGCACTGCGGCCGCGGCATCGTTGAGCCCCGAAGCATTACCGGCCGTGACGGTGCCGTCACGCTTGAATACCGGCTTGAGTTTGGCCATATCCGCCACTTCGCAGTCAAGGCGCACGTGCTCGTCGTTCTCGAACAGCACGGTACCCTTGCGGGATTTCAGCTCGATCGGCAGGATCTGCTCGCGGAAGCGCCCTTCCTCGGTAGCGCGCTGTCCGCGGCGGTGACTTTCGGTCGCCAGCGCGTCCTGCTCCTCACGGCTGATGCCATACTTCTCGGCCAGGTTCTCGGCGGTCACGCCCATATGAACCTTTTCCAACGGGCAGTGCAGCGCCGCGGTCATGGCGTCGACCATTTCGCCATTACCCATGCGCTGGCCGAAACGGGCGGTCTGCAGCCAGTAGGGCGCACGGCTCATCGATTCGGCGCCACCGGCCACGGCGGTATCGCAGACACCCAGCTCGATCTGCTGAGCGGCGGTCAGGATCGCCTGCAGGCCGCTGCCGCAGAGGCGGTTGACCGTCAGCGACGCAGTGGACTCGGGCAGGCCGCCCTTGAGCGCCGCCACGCGTCCCATGTACATGTCGGCGGGCTCCGAATGAATGACGTTGCCGAACACGCAGTGACCCACGCTCTCCGGCTCAACGCCGGCACGACGGACAACTTCGGCCACCAGCTGACCCGCCAGATCGGTCGGCGCCTGATCCTTGAGACTGCCGCCAAAATCGCCAATCGCGGTACGGGCACCGCTGACTACCACTACGTCATGTTTCTGCATTGCTTTACTCCTGCCTCTGTCGGGCGCCTGACAAGTCATGCCACCGCACCCCGGTTTTTTCTAGTTTCGCCAGTTGAGGCCGTCCCAACAATAACGAATCAAGCCGAAAACTTGACATAAACGGACAGCACCGAGGTGATTCATGCACGCCTTAGACTTTCGTCTAAACTGGATAACAGTTATCCAGGAGAACCCACGTCATGCTCATCACCTTCAGTTCCGCCGCCTATGCCAATATCACCATGCTCGGTGATATCGCCGGGCAGCTGATCCGCCTTTGCGGACACAGCGTTGTCGTGCCCGGCGCCATCCTCGCCGACGACGTGCCGGAGGCACTGGCGCGACTGAAGCAGGCACTCGAGAACCCGCCTGCACCGGCGGACGCCAAAAAAACGAAAGATTCAGATGACGAAGACGAGGAAGGCCCGGCTATCGGACTGGCCAAACGCGCCTATCCGCTGCTGCAGATGCTCGAAGCCGCCGCCCGCGACCATAAAGATGTGATGTGGGATAGCGACTGAGGTCGCCCTGTTCGCCGGTATACCGCAGCACCCACCAGTGGCGTAGGATGGGCTGAGCGATGTACGGCAGGTGCGTGATGATTGACCTCGCGGCCCGGGCATCGCGAACCCCATCATATCGACCGCATTACAGATCGATTCGTATTAGCCGGCACGGTGCATTCCCGAAATCGCGAGTGTTGGGTTACGCGGCGCGAACGTCCGGCAGAACACGGAATTTACGGGCAGGGCGCCGCTAGGCCCAACCTACAAAAGCGATATAACGCGGCACCAACAGGCAGGCTGTTGGGTTACGCGGCGCGAACGCCCCGGCAGCGCACTGAAATTACAGCAGAGACGCCGCCAGACCCAACCAGGCGGCGATTACCCGGAGGGCAAGCTGAACCGCCAGACGCCGTCTGCGTCGCTTTCATGCACCAGCCGCCCCCGCTGCATCAGGTAGTGCAGATGCGCCAGGCACTCGCCCGCGGCGAGCAGCAGGTCCATGCTGCCGAGGCGGCGCGGATACATGAGCGGCACCAGCTCCATCACGGACATCGGCTCGCGGCAGAAGTCCTCAAGCTGCACGAGCTTGTCGGCGTGATCGGCCTGAAGCTCGTGCAGGCGTCGGTGCAGGCCGAAGAAGGGCTCGTTGTGGGACGGCAGCACCAGGGTATCGTCGGGCCACTGCAGCAGCCGTTCGAGGCTCTCCAGCCAGTGTCCGAGCGGGTCGCTGTCGAGGCGGTCCTGGTAGAGCCCGACGTTGGAACTGATTCGCGGGAGTACCTGATCGCCCGACAGCATCACCCCGAGATCCGGGCAGTACAGCACCGCGTGCGCCGGCGAGTGCCCCTTCGCGACCCGCACCTGCCAGCGACGGCCGCCGAGCTGCAATTCGTCGCCCTCCCCGAGTACACGGCCGACCGGCGGCAGTGCATCGTAGGCCGACGCCATGCGCTGCACCTGCGTCGCGACGGCTTCGGTCTGCTCCCTGTTCATGCCGACCGCGCGGTAGTAGCGCTGCTGATCCTCCGCTGCGTCCGCCGAGCGGCTGTCCAGCAGAGCCTGCGCTGCACGGTACTCCGGCCGCGTAATCCAGAGCGGAATACCGTATTCGCGGCACAGCCAGCCGGCCGACCCCAGGTGGTCCGGGTGGCTGTGGGTAACCAGCAGCACCTTGAGAGGCCGCCCCCCAAGCGCCTGCTCGACCAGGCGCCGCCAGTGGCCGCGGGTCTCCTCCCCCACCAGCCCGCTGTCGATCGCCACCCAGCCGTCGCCATCGTCAATCAGATAGAGATTGATGTGGTCGAGCTCGAACGGCAGCGGCATGCGCAGCCAGAGTATGCCGTCAGCAACCGGCTGCACGGCTCCGGGGGCGGGAATCTCGGTGAAAGCTGCGCGTATCGCGTTCATGGGGCAACCTGGTGAGTTGTAGGGCGTTAAGCGTTAAGCGTTAAGCGTTAAGCGTTAAGCGTTAAGCGTTAAGCGTTAAGCGTTAAGCGTTAAGCGTTCTCAGCATGGCGGACGGCGGGTCCAGAGCACAAGGCATGACCTTACACACACCTTACGCCTTACGCCTTACGCCTTACGCCTTGCGCATTACGCCTTACGCCTTACGCCTTACGCCTTACCACTCTCCACCGTCCCCTCCATGCGCTCAAGAACGCATCCGGTCAATCTATTGACACAAAAGGTCAAGCATTCTCCTCCGCGAACAGCTCATCGACGCCACAGACCTCGCCGCAGCGACTGGGGGAATAACCGGGCAGCTGCGACACCGCCTGCCGAAACGCCTCGCCTTCTATCGTTTCTATCAGGCGCTGCACCTTGGGGTCGTTGAGCACCTGGCGATGGCACACCATCAGATAATGCTCCGTGGCCAGCGGCACGAAATCGAGACCGAACTGATGGGCCGCCGCTTCGACACCGAAGCCGACATCGGCCATACCGGCCGCGATATAGGCCGCCACCGCCGAGTGGGTGAACTCCTCCAGCTCGTAACCGCGTATCCTGCGTGATGACACGCCCGCCTCCCGGATCAGCCCGTCGAGCAACGCCCGGGTACCGGAATCCTTCTGCCGGTTGATAAAGCGCACGTCCGCCCTTGCCAGGTCGGCCAGGCTCGCGATCGCCTTCGGATTGCCCGGCCTGACCATCAGTCCCTGGGTGCGGGTGATGAAACGGATAATACGATGACTGCGCGGCTTCAGCAGACGACGATAGCCTTTCGTCAGCGGACCGCTGACGGCGGCAGTCGGCATATGAAAGCCGGCAATGTCGCAACCGCCGCGATTCAGCGCCGCCAGCGCCTCCTGCGGGCTGCAGTACTGCAGGTCGAGCTGAAAGCCGTCGGCGAATTTCGGCAGCAGCGCCACCGCGTAACCATGACTGGCATGCATGCGCAGCACCGGCTTGACCCCTTCCAGCAATTGCTGGATTTCGAGGTTCAGCTCCGACCCCAGACTCTCGAGCTGCGGCCCCAGCCTCGCCGCGACGCGCTGCTCGGCCCAGAGCAGCTTGTCGCCCAGCGGCGAAAGCCGCGCTCCCCGCCCCTTTTGCATCTCCACAAGCTCCACGCCGAAGAAATCGGCCCACTTGTTGAGCAGGTTCCAGGCATGACGATACGAAATGCCGGCCTCCGCGGCGGCACTGGTGAGCTTGCCGCTCTGATGCACCGCCTGCAGCAGTCCGAACAGCTTGGGATCGAGCCGGTTTCCGGCCTCGTCGGTAAAGGACCAGGCCGGTTCAATCTGAATTTTCTTCATATGAAGTCTTTTTCATATTTTTAATCTGAACCACAGGTGCTACTTTTGCCCCCAATAAACGTGGATATATAACCACAAATATGCACACGAGTGCATATAAAACAAACCAAAAGCACGACAAAGAGCCCAGGTGATCTCAATGAGTGGTTTCTCCGAGTGGACCCCGCAGCTGATTCAGGACGAAGTTGACGCCCTGAAACACAAGCCCGGCGCCCTGCTGCCGATCCTCCACGCCATCCAGGACAGGTTCGGCTATATCCCGTCCGAAGCGGTGTCGATCATCGCCGAGTCGCTGCAGCAGACCCGTGCCGAAATACATGGCGTGATCAGCTTCTATCATCACTTTCGCACCTCCGCGCCCGGCAGCCAGACGCTGCAGATCTGCCGTGCCGAAGCCTGCCAGTCGATGGGGGGACGCAACCTCGAGGCCCACGCCAAGGCCAGGCTCGGCGTCGACTTCCACCAGACCACCAGCGATCGCGAGATCACCCTGGAAGCCGTCTACTGTCTCGGCAACTGCGCCTGTGCGCCTTCGGTTCGCATCGGCGACCGTATCCACGGCCGCGTCACGACGGAGAAGTTCGACCGTCTGGTCGACAAAATGACCACCCGCGCGCTGGAGGTGAAGTGATGAGCACGAAGATTTTCGTTCCCTGCGACACCACCGCACTGGCGATGGGCGCCGACGAGGTTGCCGCCCGTATCGAAGCCCAAGCGCGCCAGCGTGGCGCCGAGATCGAACTGGTACGCAATGGTTCCCGCGGCCTGTTCTGGCTCGAGCCGCTGGTCGAGGTGGAAACCGCGGCCGGCCGCATCGCCTACGGCCCGGTCGATGAAGATGACGTGGAAGCGCTGTTCGACGCCGGCCTGCTGGTTGGCGAGACCGGCCACCCGCTGTGCCAGGGGCTCACCGAAGAGATTCCGTACCTCAAGAAGCAGCAGCGCCTGACCTTCGCCCGCGCCGGAATCACCGATCCGGTGTCGATCGACGACTATCGCGCCCACGACGGCTTCAAGGGCCTCGAGAACGCGCTCCATCTCGCGCCCCAGGCCATCGTCGACGAGATCAAGGCCTCCGGCCTGCGCGGCCGTGGCGGCGCCGCCTTCCCCACCGGCATCAAGTGGCAGACCGTACTCGACGCTGAAGCCTCGCAGAAATACATCGTCTGCAACGCCGACGAAGGCGACTCCGGCACCTTTGCCGACCGCCTGGTGATGGAATGCGATCCCTACATGCTGATCGAGGGCATGACCATCGCCGGTCTCGCCGTCGGCGCCACCCAGGGCTACATCTATCTGCGCTCCGAATACCCGGTGGCGCAGCGCATCTTCAACGAGGCCATCGCCCGCGCCGAAGCCGCCGGTTACCTCGGCGACGATATCCTCGGCAGCGGCAAGACCTTCCACCTGGAAGTGCGCCTCGGCGCCGGCGCCTACATCTGCGGCGAGGAGACCTCGCTGCTCGAGAGCCTCGAGGGCAAGCGCGGACTGGTGCGCGCCAAGCCGCCGCTGCCGGCCATCGTCGGTCTGTTCGGCCAGCCCACCGTGGTCAACAACGTGCTGTCGCTGGCGGCCGTGCCCTTTATCCTCGATCAGGGCGGCCAGGCCTACGCCGATTACGGCAGGGGTCGCTCGCGCGGTACCCTGCCGTTTCAGCTGGCCGGCAACGTCAAGCGCGGCGGCCTGATCGAGCTCGCCTTCGGCCCCAGCCTGCGCGAGCTGATGGAAGATTTCGGTGGCGGCACCTTCTCGGAACGCCCGCTGCGCGCGGTCCAGGTCGGCGGCCCGCTCGGCGCCTATCTGCCGGAAAGCCAGTGGGACCTGCCGCTCGACTACGAGGCGTTTGCCGCGGTTGGCGCCGTGCTCGGACATGGCGGCGTGGTGATGTTCGACGATACTGTGGATATGGCCGAGCAGGCGCGCTTCTCGATGGAGTTCTGCACCGTCGAATCCTGCGGCAAGTGCACGCCCTGCCGTATTGGCTCGACCCGCGGTGTCGAGGTTATCGACCGCATCCGTGCGGGCGAGAATCGCGAGGCCAACCTCGAGCTGCTCACGGACCTGTGCGAGACCATGGTGGACGGCTCATTGTGCGCGATGGGCGGCATGACGCCCTTCCCCGTGCAGAGCGCGATGAAACACTTTCCCGACGACTTTCAGCGCTGAGCGGAGGCCATAGACATGTTGCAATACTTCGACCCGAACAAAGACTACGGCACGCCGGCCAGCCTGTCCGAAAAGCTCGTCACGCTGGAGATCGACGGCGTAGAGGTCACCGTGCCCGAAGGCACCTCGGTGATGCGCGCCGCCGCCATGGCCGACATCAACATCCCCAAGCTCTGCGCCTCCGACAACCTCGAGGCGTTCGGTTCCTGCCGCCTGTGCGCGGTACAGATCGAGAACCGCCGGGGTCTGCCGGCCTCCTGCACCACTCCGGCCGAGGCCGGCATGAAGGTGTGGACACAGAACGACAAGCTCGCCAGGCTGCGTCGCAACATCATGGAGCTGTACATCTCCGACCACCCGCTGGACTGCCTGACATGCCCCGCCAACGGTAACTGCGAGCTGCAGGACATGGCAGGCGCCGTGGGCCTGCGCGAGGTGCGTTACGGTTTCGACGGCGAGAACCACCTCGACGCCGAGAAGGATCACTCCAACCCCTACTTCAGTTTCGACCCGAGCAAGTGCATCGTCTGCTCGCGCTGCGTGCGCGCCTGCGAGGAGGTTCAGGGCACCTTCGCGCTGACCATCGACGGCCGCGGTTTCGACTCCAAGGTCTCGCCGGGACAGAACGAGGCCTTCATGGACTCCGAATGCGTCTCCTGCGGCGCCTGCGTTCAGGCCTGCCCCACTTCGACGCTGATGGAGAAGAGCGTTATCGACATGGGCCAGCCGGAGCACAGCGTCGTGACCACCTGCGCCTACTGCGGTGTCGGCTGTTCCTTCAAGGCCGAGATGAAGGGCGATCAGGTCGTGCGCATGGTGCCGTACAAGGGCGGTGACGCCAACCACGGTCACTCCTGCGTCAAGGGCCGTTTCGCCTTCGGCTACGCCACCCACAAGGACCGCATCAAGCAGCCGATGATCCGCGACGCCATCACCGACCCCTGGCGCGAAGTCAGCTGGGACGAAGCGATCGCCTTCGCGGCGAAGCGTCTGAAGGAGGTGCAGGGCACCTACGGCCGCGAGAGCATCGGCGGCATCACCTCCTCGCGTTGCACCAACGAGGAAACCTACCTGGTGCAGAAACTGGTGCGCGCGGCCTTCGGCAACAACAACACCGACACCTGCGCCCGTGTCTGCCACTCGCCGACCGGCTACGGTCTCAAGACCACGCTGGGCGAGTCCGCCGGCACCCAGACCTTCGACTCGGTAATGGAGTCCGACGTCATCGTCGTGATCGGCGCCAACCCGACCGACGCCCACCCGGTATTCGGCTCGCTGATGCGCAAGCGTCTGCGCGAGGGCGCCGAGCTGATCGTGATCGATCCGCGCCGCATCGACCTGCTGAAGACGCCGCACCTGAAGGACGCCCAGCACCTGCCGCTGCGCCCGGGCACCAACGTCGCCATCGTCAATGCACTGGCGCACGTCATCGTCACCGAAGGCCTCGAAGACACGGACTTCATCGCCAGCCGCTGCGACGACAAGGCCTACCAGGCCTGGCGCGAGTTCATCCTCGAGGAGCGTCACGCCCCGGAAGCCGTCGAAGCGATCACCGGGGTACCGGCCGACAAGGTCCGCCGCGCCGCCCGCACCTACGCCAAGGCCCCGAACGGCGCCATCTACTACGGCCTCGGCGTCACCGAGCACAGCCAGGGCTCGAGCATGGTCATGGGTATCGCGAACCTGGCGATGGCCACCGGCAACATCGGTCGCGAAGGCGTCGGCGTCAACCCGCTGCGCGGTCAGAACAACGTCCAGGGCTCCTGCGACATGGGCTCCTTCCCGCACGAACTGCCGGGCTACCAGCACGTCGCCGACGACGCCGCCCGCGCGCGCTTCGAAAAGAGCTGGGGCGTCAAGCTCGACGACGAGCCGGGTCTGCGCATCCCCAACATGTTCGATTCCGCCATCGCCGGCACCTTCAAGGCGCTGTACGTGCAGGGCGAGGACATCGCTCAGTCCGATCCCAACACCCAGCACGTCGAGGCGGCGCTCAAGTCCCTCGAGTGCCTGATCGTGCAGGATATCTTCCTCAACGAAACGGCCAAGTTCGCCCACGTGCTGCTGCCGGGTTCCACCTTCCTCGAGAAGAACGGCACCTTCACCAACGCCGAGCGCCGTATCAACCGCGTGCGCAAGGTGATGCCGCCGGTCGCCGGCAAGGAAGACTGGGAAGTGACCCAGGACCTGGCCAACGCCCTCGGTTACCCGATGAACTACGCCCATCCGTCCGAGATCATGGACGAGATCGCAGGCCTGACACCGAGCTTCACCGGCGTCAGCTACGACAAGCTGGAGCAGCTCGGCAGCATTCAGTGGCCCTGCAACGACCAGTATCCGGAAGGCACCCCGACCATGCACGTCGAGGACTTCCCGATCGGTCGCGGCCAGTTCGCCATCACCGAGTACGTCGCCACCGAGGAACGCACCACCAGCCGCTTCCCGCTGCTGCTGACCACCGGCCGCATCCTGTCGCAGTACAACGTCGGCGCCCAGACCCGTCGCACCGACAACCAGGTATGGCATGACGAGGACGTGCTGGAAGTGCATCCGTCCGACGCCGAACTGCGCGGCATCCAGGACGGCGACTGGCTCGGCGTCAGCAGCCGCTCGGGCCAGACGGTACTGCGTGCGCGTATCAGCGACCGCATGCTGCCGGGCGTGGTTTACACCACCTTCCACCACCCGGGCAGCGGCGCCAACGTCATCACCACCGACAGCTCGGACTGGGCCACCAACTGCCCCGAGTACAAGGTGACCGCGGTGCAGGTCGAGAAGGTGAGCCAGCCGTCCGAATGGCAGCAGCAGTTCCGCTCCTTCGAGCAGCTGCAGCACCAGCTGCTGCGCGGCGAGAAAGCCGAGAGCGGAGCCAGCTGAGATGGCTGAGCGGCGCACTGGCCACTGCCGTCGCCCGATAACTGTCCACCGGGATAGCGGCGGTGCGTCATTGCCGGCCGAGGACAGTATCGCCATCGAGATCCCGGTGGCGCTGGTCTACAACGGCATATCCCATGCCGTGATGATGGCCACGCCCGAGGATCTCGGCGACTTCGCCCTCGGCTTCAGCCTGTCCGAAGGGATCCTGCGCTCGCCCGACGAGCTCTACGATCTCGAGGTGCGCGAGGAAGCTGCAGGCATCGCCGTGCACCTGGAGATCGGCGCCCAGCGTCTGGCCGAGCTCAAGCTGCGCCGGCGTAGCCTCACCGGCCGCACCGGTTGCGGTCTGTGCGGCACCGAATCGCTGACGCAGGCGGTTCGCCCGGTGGCGCCCGTCGCCGCGCCGGCACTGTCGGACGACGCCATCCAGGCAGCCCTGGCATCGCTGTCGCGGCATCAGCCGCTGCAACGGGAAACCGGCGCCACCCACGGCGCCGCCTGGTGCGACTCGAATGGCAGCATCCGCCTGGCGCGGGAAGACGTCGGCCGCCACAACGCCCTCGACAAACTGATCGGCGCTGCTGTCAGCACCGGCGAATCCTTCAGTGAGGGTTTCGCGCTGGTCTCCAGCCGCGCCAGCTACGAGATGGTGCAGAAAAGCTGCAGTGCCGGCATCGGCGCCCTGGTCGCGGTGTCGGCACCGACCTCGCTGGCCATCGACCTGGCCCGGGACTCCGGACTGCTGCTGGTCGGCTTCGCCCGCAGCGGCCGTCATGTGATCTACAACAATCCGGCCACACCGGCCGCACCGGCCGTCCATGCCGGCTGAGGAAAGACCCAGATGAGCAATCAACTCGACACTCTGATCCTGATGGCGAACCAGATCGCCGCCAACAACAGCCACTACGGCACCGAAGCCGAAGCCGCCGAGCGCGTGCGCAACCACCTGAAGAAGTTCTGGGCGCGCAGCATGAAACAGCAGATCATCGACTACCTGCAGAACGACGGCAGCGAACTGTCACCGCTGGCGCGCCAGGCCATCGGCGATCTCGACGTCCGCCCGGGCATCTGATTGTCGCTCGGCTTCACCGCCATGGATGGCGGAAAAGCCCGGCACCCATCGTTCTGCGATCCGATCGATTTGACGGGTTTCGCGAAATACTGCTCCTGTAGGTTGGGTGGAGCGGCGCCTTGCCCGTGAATTCAATGTTCCAGCAGGCGTTCGCGCCACGCAACCCAACAACCCACCGTGCCGGCTGAAACGAATCGATCTGCAATACGATCGATTTGACGGGTTACGCGATGCGCTGCTCCTGTAGGTTGGGTGGAGCGGCGCCTTGCCTGTGAATTCAGTGTTCCAGCAGGCGTTCGCGCCGCGCAACCCAACAACCCACCGTGCCGGCTGAAACGAATCGATCTGCAATACGATCGATTTGACGGGTTACGCGATGCGCTGCTCCTGTAGGTTGGGTGGAGCGGCGCCTTGCCTGTGAATTCAATGTTCCAGCAGGCGTTCGCGCCACGCAACCCAACAACCCACCGTGCCGGCTGAAACGAATCGATCTGCAATACGATCGATTTGACGGGTTACGCGATGCTGAAGCCCCGCGCAAGGCTGTCGATTCACTGCCAATGCATCGCTAACCCATCCTCCGTTCGTGGTTCCATCGGGCGAAGTGCCGGCCCTTGCGCCTTAAGCTTTATTTTTCACGGGTGCTTCGTCGATAATGGTGGCTGACATCCAGGGGCGGCGAAGATCGGCGCCTTGCCCCAGCCAAGGACAGTAAAGAGGATAGGCCGGACATGAGCGGAATCGATTCCAGCTACGCAGTACTGAGCAACCCCGGGCTGGAGTTCTGGGTCATCGAGTACACCTGGGACAGCGAGTATGGCGAGATCGGCGGCACGACCCAGCATCCGCTGGTCGGTTTCGCCTACGGTGCCAACAAGACTCTGGCGCTGACCCCAATGGGCAGTTACCGCATTCTCGGCGCGCTGCCGGAGCTGTCGACCCACGGCGGCTTCTACCGTCTCGAGCCGACCCGGCCCGACACCCTCGCCTACCTGTCGCATTCGACCCGCAGCCAGGCCCTGGAGCAGATCGTCGAGAAGGAATTCCGCGCCTTCAGTCGCTGAGCCGGCTCCCGACAACACTTCAGACTGATTCTGGGCCAGGGCTTCGTGCTCACCTTCATGGAGGACAACTCCGGCCTGTTCGACAGCGTGCGCAGCCGCATCGTTCAGGGGCGCGGGCATATTCGCGACCGCGCCGCGGACTATCTTTGCTACGCCCTGGTCGATGCCGTCGTCGATCACTACTTCGTGGCGCTGGAGCAGTTCGACGATTACTTCGAAATGCTCGACGAGGCCATTCTGAGCAAACCCCACAGCAACCAGATCCAGGAAATTCATCGCCTCAAGCGCGAAATGATCGTGGTTCGCCGGGCCATCTGGCCGCTGCGCGAGGAGATCGGCCTGCTGGTGAAAAGCAGTTCGCCTCTGATCGAAACCGAAACCCGCTTCTACCTGCGCGACCTTTACGACCATATCATCCAGATCATCGAGATGGTCGAAAGCTATCGCGATATCCTCGGCAGCCTGCACGACACCTGTCTTTCGAGCATGAGCCAGCGGCTCAACGAGGTGATGAAGGTGCTGACGATCATCGCCACCATATTCATTCCGCTGACCTTTATCGTCGGCGTCTACGGGATGAATTTCGCTTATATGCCCGAGCTCAGGTGGCGCTGGGGCTATTTTATGGTCTGGGGGCTGATGATACTGATCGCGGTCGGCATGGCGGTGCAGTTCAAGCGCCGAAACTGGTGGTGACCGGAGCGAGGCAGCGGCTATCATGGAAAGCGCCTCCCACTGACAGGACAAGCACGCGCTTTTGCCGTGCAATCAAGGGAAAAGACCGATGTTCAAGCTTTTTCGGCCGGTACTGTTCGTCTGCGGCCTGATTGCCCTGGCGATGGCCACGCTGATGATATTCCCGGCGCTGATCGGCCTGATCAAGGGGGACTCCGAAACCCGGGCTTTTGCCATCTCCGCCGCCGTCACCGGCGCCTTCGGACTGATACTGGTCACCACCTGCCGCGGCGGCGACTTTTCCCTGCGCCCGCGCCAGCTACTTCGCCATTTCGCTGGCCTGCGTCCTCAGCTACTGGGCCTGGGGCATGAACCTGTTCGACGCCATCACCCACGCCATGGCCACGGTATCCTCCGGCGGTTACGCCACCGACGACCGCTCCATGGGGCGTTTCGGCAACGGCATGCTGTGGATTTCGGTGGTGTTCATGCTGCTTGGCGGCATGCCTTTCGTGCTCTACATTCGCTTTTTCGCCAACCCCTCGCTGAAAGTCCTGCGCGACGACCAGGTGATCGGCTTCCTGCTGATTGTCGCGGCACTGACGCTGATACTGACGCTGGACCTTATCGGCGAAGGCGTGTTCGGCCCCTTCGATGCCCTCACCCACGCCGCCTTCAACGTCACCTCGGTCATCACCACCACCGGATTCGCCTCGACCGACTATACCCTCTGGAGCGGCTTCAGCGTTGCGCTGTTCTTTTTCATCACCTTCATCGGCGGCTGCTCGGGATCCACCTCCGGCGGCATGAAGATTTTCCGTTTCCAGCTGTCCTATCTCTTCCTGACCAAACAGATCCGCCAGCTGGTGCACCCGCGCGGTCTTTTTTCGATCCGCTATAACGGCACCGAGGTCAGCGACGACATCATCTCGTCGGCCGTGGCGTTCTCGTTCCTGTTCTTCGTCTGCCTGGTGGTGACCACGCTGCTGCTGTCACTGACCGGGCTCGACCTCATCACCAGCCTCACCGGCGCCGCCACCGCGCTGACAAACGTCGGCCCCGGGCTCGGCGAAATCATCGGCCCGGCGGGCAACTTCGCCACGCTGACGGACAGCGCCAAATGGATCCTGTGCTTCGCGATGCTGCTGGGACGGCTCGAGCTGCTGAGCCTCATCGTGATCTTTACCCCGGTATTCTGGCGCGGCTAACCCGGAGCGGGCGCGAAGTATCCGGGCTAGTGCTGCTGCTCGAACATTTTCCTCGCCCGCTCGAAAACCTCGTCGTCCGACAGATCCTCGCGGTGGGTCGAGACGAACCAGACGTGACCGTAAGGATCGCGCAGGCTGCCAATCCGGTCGCCGTAGAACATGTCCTTCACCGGACTCATCACCGTCGCGCCCGCATCCACTGCGCGCTGAAAACGCGCATCGACGTCCTCGACGTACAGATGCAAACCGCAACTGGTGCCGCCCAATCCCGTCGGGCTCTGGAAACCGCTTTCCGAGCACTCGTCGGCCAGCATGATTCGGCTGTCGCCGATCTCGATCTCGGCGTGACCGATCTTGCCGTCGGGGGTGTCGAGGCGAAAGCGCTCGATGGCACCGAACGCCAGTTTATAGAATTCGATCGCTTCTTCGGCCCCCCGTACCGCCAGATAAGGCGTCGCGGTATGAAAGCCATCGGGTATCGGTTTGACGCTCATCGGTCTTGCTCCTTTGTGTTGGGTAAGCTACCCAGCAGCTTAGACCTTTTCCTGCCCTGCTCCTGCCGAAACTCGCCGCACCCGGCCCAGCGCCCCACGCATACACTCAGCCGGCCCCCGGGGGGCCGGCCTCCTTTCTCAGTTCGAGGTACGCCGTCGGCGTCAGGCCGGTCCATTGCCGAAAGGCGCGCGAAAACGAACGCGGCTCACTGAAGCCCAGCTGACGAGCCACCTCGGTAACGCTCAGCCGGTACAGCAGCAGCTTTTCGATCGCCAGGTCCCGCCTGACCTGATCCTTGATCCGCGGGTAGGACGTGCCCTCGGCACGCAGGCGGCGCCTGAGCGTCTGGGCGCTGATATTGAACCGCGTGGCGAAATCCTCGAATGACGGGCACTCCAGCACTTCCCGCCCATGGTGCAGCAACTCGGAACGGATACGCGCCTCGAAGCTGCTTTCCCGCCCCGGGATGGTGATCAGGTCGGCGGGGGAGCGCCGCAGAAACAGCGCCAGGTCACGCCGGGTCCGTACCGGCGGCTTCGCCAGAAAGCCGGCGTTGAAACTCAGCGACAGCCTGTCGCGCGCGAAGCGGTGAACGCCGGGAAACATGTGTTTGAGCTCCGCGGCATGGGGCGGCTCCGGATAATCGAAGCCGGTGGTGCCGAGCGCGATTTTTTCACCGATCAGCCAGCTGGCGAAGCGGTGCCAGATGACCAGCCAGAACTCCCGGAAAAAAGCGTCCGGGTCCAGCTCCGGCCTGGCAAACTCGATTTCCAGCAGCGCCCGCTCGCCCCGGCGCTGCAGACGCATGCGGATATCGTCGGTGAAAAGGTTATACAGCTGAATGCCCTGCTGCAGCGCAGCCTCCAGCGATTCGTAATGCAGCGCATGCTGCGTCATCAACGCGAAGACGCCCGGCTTGCAGCGATGTTCCGTGCAGCCCATGAACTCGTCATCCAGCGCCGCCCAGATCAGTTGCACCAGCCGTGTCATGCTCTCTCCCGGGGCCCGTGCTCCCGGCCGGCCCAGCAGCTGCGGATCGATGCCGCTGTCCGCCAGCAGCGGTTGCGCTTCGAGTCCGCTGCGGACAGCGCAGTTCAGGGCCGCATGTACATAATGAATATCGACAGTCGCCACCCTGCCTCCTGTGCAGATCCTGTGGCACCGAAAGGGCGCCACATGCCCAAGTGTCACTTTTTATGACCAATTCAGTCAATTAATGTCATTTTATGACACCCCGCTTTCGGCGATAGTAATCCACGGACCCCAGGGCGACCCAAAGGGTCAAAACTCTGGGGAAGCAGCGAACAGATCCATGGAGGCCCCACGGACCGGTTCGCAGTCACCTTCAATCACAGTCAACGGAGGCCGCCGGCCCCCGCAGCGCAGTCCGGAGACAAGCGATGGACCTCAGCCTCAGCGAAGACCAGATACTGATTCAGGATATGGCCCGCAAATTCGCCGAATCCGAGCTTGCGCCGGTGGCGGAAAAGCTTGACCAGGAAGGCGACCGGGAACGCTTTCTCGGCAACCTGAAAAAGCTTGCCGAACTCGGCTTCATGGGTCTGAACATCGACGCAGACTTCGGCGGTACCGACGCCGGCACCGTCGTGTTCAGCCTGGCGGTCACCGAAATCGCCCGGGCCTGCGCCTCGACGGCGGTCACGGTCTCGGTGACCAACATGGTCGCCGAAGTCATCCAGGCGATCGGCTCCGAGGAGCAGAAGCAGCGTTATCTGCCACGGATCTGCAGCGGCGACTATCCCGCCGCCGGCTTCTGCCTCACCGAAACCACCGCGGGCTCGGACCCTTCAGGCATGCGCACCAGCGCCGTGCTCGACGGTGACGAATGGGTGCTCAACGGCGCCAAGCAGTTCATCACCAGTGCCGAGTATGCCGGCGTCTTCGTGGTCTGGGCCCTGACCGACCCGGACCAGCCCAAGGGCAAGGGTATTTCCTGTTTCCTGGTCGAGGGCAACGCCCCGGGCCTCAAGATTTCCAAAGCCGAAAAGAAAATGGGGCAGCATGCCTCCGCCACCAACGAGGTGCTGTTCGACAACTGCCGCATTCCCGCGGATGCCCTGATGGGCGAGCTGAACCAGGGCTTTCGCATCGCCGTCGGCGAGCTGGCCGGCGGGCGTATCGGTATCGGCTCTCTGGCCCTCGGGATCGGCCTGGCGGCGATGGACTACGCCCGTACCTACATGACCGAGCGCCGGCAGTTCGGCAAGCCGCTGACAGACTTCCAGGGACTGCAGTGGATGCTGGCCGACGCCTACACCGACCTCGAGGCCGCCCGCCTGCTGCTGATGAGCGCCGCCGACCGCAAAGAAAAGGGGCTGCCGTTTTCCAAGGAAGCCTCAATGGCCAAGCTGTTCGCCTCGGAGAAGGCCAACAAGGCCTGCTACACCGCGCTGCAGCTGCTCGGCGGCTACGGCTACATCCGGGAGTTCCCGCTGGAGCGCTACGCCCGCGACGTACGCATCACCTCCATCTACGAGGGCACCAGCGAGATCCAGCGCGTCATCATCGCCCGCGAACTGCTGCGGGAACTCGGCTGATCGCTTCACCAGCATATCCGGCGCCGCCGCGCGCCACCAAAACGAATTCGGGGAACGAATATGGATCTGAACAATAAAGTCGTTATCGTCACCGGCGGTGCGTCCGGCCTCGGCCTGGTGACCTGCCGCCGGCTGGCCGCCCGGGGCGCCAGGATTGCCGCCTTCGACCTCAACGAAGAGGCGGGTCAGGCGCTGGCCGACGAGCTCGGCCCGCAGGGGCTGTTCGCCCGCGTCGACGTCACCGATGCCGCCTCGGTCGAAGCCGCGCTGGCGCAGGTGGTCGAAACCTTCGGCACCGTGGATGTGTGCATCAACTGCGCGGGCATCGCCCCGGCGGGCAAGACCGTCGGCCGCAACGGCGCCCTGGCGCTGGAAAAGTTCGCCCAGACCATCAACATCAACCTGATCGGCACCTTCAACGTGCTGCGCCTGGCTGCCGAGCAGATGGCGAAGAACGAGCCCGACGCGGGTGGCGAGCGAGGCGTGATCATCAATACGGCGTCGGTTGCCGCCTTCGACGGTCAGATGGGCCAGGCCGCCTACAGCGCCAGCAAGGCCGGGGTGGCCGGAATGACACTGCCGATCGCCCGGGACCTGGCGAAACTCGGAATCCGGGTGATGACCATTGCCCCGGGCATCTTCGACACGCCGATGATGAAGGGCATGCCGGACGAGGTCCGCGACCCGCTGATCCAGATGGTGCAGCACCCGAAACGCTTCGGCGAACCGGACGAGTATGCAGCCCTCGCCGCCCACATCATCGAGAACCGCTACCTCAACGGCGAGGTGATCCGGCTCGACGGCGCCATCCGCATGGAACCGAAATAGGCGTCATCCCGCTTGTGCCTTTGGCAGGATGGGTGGAAAGACACCTTACCGGGATCTCCACCCCTTTTGCAGTCCGGGCGTCGTGCAACCCATCTTTGTCTTCAATGGGCTGTACCGCAACGCCTGAAGCGCGCCAGGACGGCCTCGCCTACCCTGCAGGATGCGTTGACCGGGCACATTCAGGCCGAACGCTATTTGGGAAACAGCAGGGTCAACTGCAGTCGCACCCCCAGGCCTTCGGGGCCGGCAGCGGGGCTATCCAGCCAGTAACGCAGCCCCCCTCCAACACTGACCAGCTGTTCGCCCAGACTGAGCACCTTGCTGACGTTGGCGTTGAGCGGGATCGACCACTCCTCGGCTTTCCAGTCATAGGTCGACTCGAGATTGACGGTGTAGGTGGTCGCACTCGGTGAGGTGCGGGACAGGAAGGGTTGCAGGAAGGTCGCACTGATATCGCGGCGGTCATCGTCGCCGGCAAAGGACCATATATGGTTGGCCAGGGCACCGTAGGTCAGGGCGCCATCCTGCCTCAGTGCCACGGCTGTCGGACCCAGCCCCCACTTCTCCGCCCCCAGCAGGTCGTCGGTTGCCGTAGGGAGCAGCGCCACCGGGCCCGCCCCCCAGATCCAGCCATTCGCCGTCGGCTCTTTCGGCGAAAAGAACAGGCTCTGCACCACGTCGCCAAGACCCGACTGGCTGCCCTCGCCCGGAATCACATCGTCCTGGGACAGGATGGGCACGATAGTGCGGGAGATCAGATTCCAGTCCTCGTTCAGATCGAACGGGATAACCGGCTGCACGTTCAGCAGATAACGATCGCCGTTATCCCCCGGCCCCAGGTCGGTGTCGTAGTTCAGCTGAAAAGGCACGCTGATCAGCGAGGCGACCGGGTTGGCCAGCTGCTTGGCCAGCGCCTCCGCATCCTGCGACCATGCCGTGGGGGCAGCCAGCTGCACGGCGACACCGGACATCGTGACGGCCAGACAACTCAAACGGCGTTCGACAGTATTCATCATCCATTGACCTCGGCGGGGTTCTGAGTGTTCCGAGCGAATAGCCTAGCCGATCGAATGGCATTCGACGAGAGCCACCGGTCCCGCCGCCCACCGAAACCACCCGCGACAGAACCGGAGACCGATACACATCCCGCGACGAATACTGTATATTTAAACAGTATTAATTTTCGGAGATCTCCGGAATGTCCAGACCGCCCAGGGGCCGTGGCGCCCTCTCCAACCCGGCCAACCGATTCGCGCCCTCGCGCAGCGAGATCGACCCTGTCGCGGACGGCGAGCTGCCGGCCCGCATCGATACCGTGCAGATCAACGAGCGGCCCAGGACCATCATCAGCCGCAACCGCTCGCCCGATGTGCCGTTCGAGCAGTCGATCAATCCCTACCGCGGCTGCGAGCACGGCTGCATTTACTGCTATGCCCGCCCCAGCCACGCCTACTGGGACCTGTCGCCGGGACTCGATTTCGAAACCCGCATCATCTGCAAGGAGGGCGCCGCCGAGCGGCTGGAGCAGGAACTGCGGGCGAAAAACTATCGCTGCAAGCCGATCACCCTCGGCGCCAACACCGACCCCTACCAGCCGCTTGAACAGCAGCGCCGCATCACCCGGGAGCTGCTCGAGGTGCTCGCGCGCTACCGCCATCCCGTGACGATCATCACCAAGGGCGCCCTGATCACGCGCGACCTCGACATTCTCTCCGATATGGCCCGTCAGCAGCTGTGCTCGGTGATGATCAGCATGACGACGCTGGATCCGGAACTGAAACGCACTCTGGAGCCGCGCGCCGCCGGGCCTCGCACCCGGCTCAACGCCATCCGCGAACTGACCGCCGCCGGTGTCCCGGTCGGGGTCCTGGTGGCGCCACTGATTCCCATGATCAACGACCGCGAACTCGAGGCGATTCTAAGCGCCTGCGCCGAGGCCGGTGCCCGCAACGCCGGTTACGTCTTCATACGCCTGCCCCAGGAGGTGAAGGGCCTGTTCCGCGAGTGGCTCGACGCCCACTACCCGGACCGCGCCGAGCACGTGATGAGCCTGATCCGCCAGAGCCGCAACGGGCAGGAAAACGACAGCCGCTTCGGCAAGCGAATGCGCGGCGAAGGCCAGTTCGCCGAGATGATCGCCCAGCGCTTTCGCCTTGCGCAGAGAAAGTACGGCCTGGAACAGCGCCATGGCCTGCGACTGCGCACCGACCTCTTCAGCGTGCCGCCGCGGGCCGGGGATCAGCTGGCCCTGTTCGGCTGAGCGGGGCGGACAAAAACTGATAAATGAACGCGGCTGCCGGCAAATCAGGTAGAACTCCAACGGCCTGCTAGTCTGTAGTCAAGGCGCGGTCACCCGACCGCGTCCGGCACGGCGACGGGGACCATGGAAACGCTCAACAACCTCAGGGACATTCTTGAAAGCAGTTTCAGCGACTTTCTCAGGACCCTGGCGGCGTATCTGCCGAACCTGATCACGGCACTGCTGCTGTTGCTGCTGGGCTGGCTGTTCGCGCGACTGATTCGCGCCCTGACGCTGCGCTTCGGTTCCGGCATCGATCGCCTGACCGCACATCTGCGCCGCCACTCGGGGCCTGCGGCCCTCGCACTGCGCAAGCCCGACTCCAGCTTCATCGCCCGACTGCTGTACTGGCTGGTGTTCCTGTTCTTCCTTGCCGCCGCGGTGGAATCCCTGGGGCTTCCGGGGCTCGCGGACTGGATCAACCAGCTCATCATCTATCTGCCCAAGCTAATCATCGGTGCGCTGATCCTGTTCGGCGGCTATCTGCTCGGCGGCATCGCCCAGGATCTGGTGCGGCCGCCGCGCTGGCCCGTGGACTGAGCTCGAGCGAAGCGCTGGGGGTTACCGTCAAGACGCTGATCGTCGTCTTCGCCGCCATTCTCGGCATCGGTCACCTCGGCCTCAACGTCGGCCTGTTGGTCAACGTCGTCACCATCGCCGCCGCCGCCATTCTCGGCGCTCTGGGGCTGGCCTTCGGCATCGGCGCCAGCGCCGAGGTCAGCAACATTCTGGCGGCCCACCAACTGCGAAAGGTCTACCGCATCGGGCAGAAGGTGCGGGTGGACGACACCGAAGGCGACATCCTCGAGCTGACCTCGACCGCGGTGATTCTCGATACCGACGAAGGGCGCACCCTCGTGCCCGCGCGGCGTTTTGCAGAGAGCGTTTCGGTACTGAAGCGAAGGACCGACGGCGATGACTGATTTGCTGGCCATCCACCTGATGTCCGAACACCCGGACGACGCGGCCGCGGCGCTGGAGAACGTCGACGCCGCCGATCTCGCCGAACTGATGGCCGGGGTGCCCGACAAGCCGGCGCTCCGGGTATTGCAGCGGCTGCCGCCATTGACGGTGACCCGCTGCCTGGAACGCCTGCCGGTCAGGCGCGCCGCCGGCCTGCTGGCCAGGCTACCCACCACGACGGCGGTGCCACTGGTGCAGTTGCTTGCAGCGGGGCCGCGCGAGGAAATTCTTTCCCGGCTGCCGCTCGGCATCAACAGCGCCCTGCGGCTGGTGCAGAGTTTTCCCGTCGGATCGGTGGGCGCGGTCATGGACAGCCGCGCTTTCACCCTTCCCGCCGACATCGGTGTCGAGGAAGCGCTGCAGCGTATCCGCCACAGCCCGCAGACAGCGCTGCACCGCATTTTCGTGCTCGACAGGAATCATCGCCTGGCCGGCAGCGTGGCGGTACAGGATCTGCTGTCGGCGCGCCGCAAGGCGCCGCTGCAGGCGATCGTGCAAAAGGACCTGCCGATGGTTTCGGCCAAGACCCGGCTGGGTGCCGTCGAACACCACCCGGCCTGGACCCATGACACCCTGATCGCCGTTACCGACCGCAAGGGACTCTTTCTCGGCGTGTTGCACCAGAAGGACATGGTCGACGCCCTGCGCGACCAGGGTCACGACGCCGGCATGGCCCAGGGCTCGCGCGATACCCTGCTCGAACTGACCGACCTGCTCTGGTCCGGTGCAGCGGCGCTGCTGTTCCCGACACGCGAAAACCGGGCACCGCCCCCGGAGACCCGGGATGAGCACTGAGCAGCCGCGGGCCGCCGCCCTGTTGCAGCAGGTCTGCCTGAATCGTTATCCGGCGGAAGCCACCCACCTGCTGGAGAAGCTGCCCGCGACACGCATTGCCGACCTGCTCGGCGAGCAGCCACCGGAGCTGGCGCTGGCGGTCTGGGAACGCCTGGTCCCGGATATCGCGGGCGAAGTGCTGGAGTCGCTGGACGACGGGCGCGTTCGCGAACTGCTGAGTCGTGCCAACCCGAACCGCTGCGTCGCCTGGCTGGCGAGCGTGTCACCGGGACGGCGCGATAGCTGGATGGCGCTGCTGGATGAAACCCGGGCTGGGGAGCTCAATACCCTGATGGCCTTCCCGCCCGGCAGCGCCGGTGCCCTGATGGATCCGCGGATACTGGTGTTTCGCGCCGACATGACGGTACGCGAAGGCCTGCAGCGTCTGCGCGCCAGCCAGCGCCACGACATACTCAGCCTGTTCGTGCTCGACGGCGACAACCGACTGAGCGGCGTTATCCCGATTCAGGTGCTGGCAGTGGCGTCCCCCGCTGCCCGCCTCCACGAGCTGATGCAGCCGGTCACGGCCTGGGTCGAGGGCATGACTCCGCGCGACGAGGTCGTCGACAAGCTCGAGGAGCTGCGTATCATCGACCTTCCCGTGGTCGACCTCGACGGCAGACTGATCGGCGTCGTGCCGCCTCAGGCGCTGATGGAGGCGGCCGAAAACGAAGCCACCGCCACGCTGCAGACGATGGTCGGTACCAGCAAGGAAGAACGGGCGCTGTCCCGCGTCTCCTTTGCCGTCGGCAAACGGCTGCCCTGGCTGCAGATCAACCTGTTGACCGCCTTTATCGCCGCCAGCGTTGTCGGCCTGTTCGAGAGCACCATCGCCCAGTTCACCGCGCTCGCGGTGCTGCTGCCGGTGGTCGCGGGCCAGTCCGGCAACACCGGAGCCCAGGCGCTGGCGGTGACCATGCGGGGACTGGCACTGCGCGAGGTGCGCAGCAGTCACTGGGGTCAGCTTCTGTTCAAAGAGGCGCTGGTCGGCTTCCTCAACGGTCTCGCGGTCTCCGGCGTGACCGCGCTGGGCGTATGGATCTGGAGCGGCTCCACCGGGCTTGCACTGGTGATCTGCCTGGCCATGATTTTGTCGATGGTGGTCGCCGGGATGGCCGGCGCCACCATCCCCGTGGTGCTGACGTCGCTGGGCCAGGACCCGGCGCAGTCATCGAGCATTTTCCTGACAACGATCACCGATATCGTCGGCTTCTTCAGCTTTCTTGGCATCGCCACACTGCTTTCCGCCATGCTCTAGGCATGACGAGTCCGCGCCGGCAGGATAGAAAGGTAGGATGGGTGGAGCCGCCAACTCCGAATACAGGTTCCTCGGCACGGTAGTCTTGAGCGGCGGAACCCATCAATGATTCAGGCACAGCGGTGCTGACCCGAGACCCAAGATGGGTTGCACGGCGCCCGGACCCGATCAAAAACTGGTATACCGTGCCCGAGCGCCGTTTCACCCATCCTACGATTTACGCTGTAACCGCACTGCGGCATGACAAGTCCGCGCCGGCAGGATAGAGTGAAAAGGGCCTGCTGTTTGCAACAATAACGACAACGGCGAATACCGCGCGGTTCAGAACGCCAGGATCCGAATAGGGCCCGAATCGATGGCGCAGTGTCTCCGTTGCGACAGGAGATGGCAGCATGAACCCCGATCAACCTCAGTCTTCGCCGGGCGATGCGGACAAAGGCCTGAGCCCGGGCAAGAAGCTGGCCCGTTTGCGCCAGATCGTGCAGGACGTCGCTGAAGCGGCAGACCTGGAGTCGGCGCTGTACCTGATCGTCAGCGGCATCCGCGCTACCATGCAGGTCGATGCCTGCTCCGTCTTTCTCTCCGACCAGGCCCACCACCACTACGTATTGATGGCCGCGGAAGGGCTCAACCCCGAGGTGGTCGGTCAGTTGCAGCTGAAACTCGACGAAGGACTGGTGGGGCTGGTGGCACAGCGCCGCAAACCCGTCAACGTGCGCAACGCACCGGCCCACCCCCGCTACCAGTCGGTCCCCGAGTCCGGCGAAGAACACTACCACGGCTTTCTCGGCGTGCCGGTCCTGCACCAGGGGGAGCTACTGGGTGTGATGGTGGTACAGCAGGTCGCCGAACGCCGTTTCCGCGAGTCTGCGGTATCCTTCATGGTCACCCTGGCCTCGCAGCTGGCCGGCGCCATAGCGCTGTCACTGGCGCACAGCCCGTCGCCGGCATCCGTCGATACACCCGATGCCACACTCAGCCGCATCGACGGCGGCGCCGGCGCGCCGGGCATCGCCATGGGCACCGGCCTGGTGATCTGCTCGCCCGCCGAACTCGAGCAGATTCCCGATCGGCCGGCAGACGACCCCGACAGCGAAATCGCCCGGCTTAGCCGCGCCGTGGACCAGGTCGCCGCCGAATTCGAACGCCTGGCCGAGCATAACGAGCCGGCACTCAATGCCGAAGACCGCTCGCTGTTCCGGGCCTTTGCGCTGATTGCCCGCAGCACCGAGCTGTTCGACGCGGCCAGGGCGCGCATTGTCGCGGGACACTGGGCACCGGCTGCGCTGCGTGACAGTATTCTCGAGCACGCCCGCCTGTTCGAGGCGATGGACGACCCCTATCTGCGCGAGCGGGCGCACGATATCCGCGATATCGGCAAGCGCCTGATGGCGCGCCTGCTGCCCGAAAAGCAGCCGGCGCAACCGGACTACCCCGAACGCTGCATCCTGATCGGCGAAAACCTGAGCCCCGTCGACCTGACCTCCATACCGGCCGGCCAACTGGTCGGGGTCATCTCGGGCCACGGCTCGAGCCTGTCCCATCTGGCCATCCTGGCGCGAGCGCTGGAAGTACCGGCCATCATGAGCCTCTCCTCCGAGATGCCGCTGGCGGCGCTCGACGGCAGAACGCTGATCATCGACGGCTACCAGGGACAGATCTACCCTGAGCCCGGAGAAGCGCTGCGCGGCGAATTCCGCCGCGTGCGGCAACAGGAGAGACAGCTGTCGGAGGACCTGCAGCAGCTGCTGGAGCTGCCCGCGGAAACGCCCGATGGCGTGCGCATCCCGCTGTATACCAATGCCGGCCTGCTGTCGGACCTCAACCATTCGCTTGCCAAGGGCGCCGAGGGCATCGGTCTGTACCGCACCGAATTTCCCTTCATGGTGCGCAACAGCTTTCCCAACGAGGAGGAGCAGTTCACCCTCTACCGGCAGGTGCTGGAGGCCTTTCACCCGCGCCCGGTCACACTGCGCACCCTCGACATCGGTGGCGACAAGGCGCTGACCTACTTCCCGGTACAGGAAGAGAACCCCTACCTCGGCTGGCGCGGAATCCGCATCTCCCTCGACCACCCGGAGATCTTCCTCACCCAGATCCGCGCCATGCTGCGCGCCAACGCGGGCCTCGGCAACCTCAATCTGCTACTGCCGATGATCAGCCGCGTCGAGGACCTCGACGAAGCACTGGTACTGATCACTCGTGCCTGCCACGAGCTTCAGGAGCAGGACGATGCCATCATCATGCCCCGTCTCGGCGCCATGATCGAGGTGCCCGCGGCCGTCTACCAGGCCGATGAGCTGGCGCGCCGGATCAGCTTTCTCTGCGTCGGCAGCAATGACCTGACCCAGTACCTGCTGGCGGTCGACCGCAACAATGAACGTGTCGCCAAGTGGTTCGACGCCCTCCATCCGGCGGTGATCCGCGCCCTGATCCAGGTCGTCGCCGCCGGCCGGCGCCACGGCAGGCCGGTAAGCGTCTGCGGTGAGGCCGCCGGAGATCCCGCCGTGGCCCTGTTGCTGCTCGGCCTCGGCGTCGAGAGCCTGAGCCTGAGCGCGGGGGATCTGCTGCGCATCAAGTGGGTGATCCGTTCCTTCAGCCGGCAGCGCGGGGAGGAACTGGTAAGCCAGGCGCTGGCGCTGGAGCAGGCCAGCGCCATCCGCGCCATGCTGATCCGCAACCTGGTCGAGGCCGGTCTCGGCGCACTGGTGCATCCCGGTAATTCCAACTGACCGCTTCGCCACGGGGGCGTGGCTCCTACGCCGACCTGGCACCTCCAGCACCGGACCAACACCCCAACGCCCGATAACCCGTGGGAGCGGCGTGCCCAAAGGGCACGTCCCCGCCGCGAACGGACCTGACGCAGAGCCCGACAAAGGTTCGCCGCGGGGCGTGGCTCCTACGCCGACCTGGCACCTCCAGCACCTGACCAACGCCCGACAACCCGTGGGAGCGGCGCCCTCGCCGCGAATCGCCTCACCCCGCTTCGCCGCGGGGCGCGGGTCCTACGCCAACCTAACACCACCGGCGTCTGACAAAGTCCCCGTAGCGGCGCACCCAAAGGGCATTTCCCCGCCGCGAACAATCTCTTCCTGGGCCGCATCCTTCGCGGCTGAAGCCGCTCCTGCACTTCGACGCAAATCATTTGCATTACAAATGACCACATTAGAACTATTGATTTCTGTTATGAGAACAGCAGGGATAGGATCGACTCAAGCCAGTGAGAAATCCCGGCACCGCACAGGCAAAGCAATGCAGGCGGCGGAAACCCGGCACTCGGCCCATAACGACCAACAAGAACAATGGGAGTCAAAAGATGTTGAACATGCCTCAGACCCTGAGCATCCCCAACGGCGACAAGGTACGGCCGACCTTCACCAAGGCCGAGCTGAAGTCCCGCCTGACCAAACTGCGCATCTACATGGCCGAGCAGGATATCCGGGCGGTGCTCTTTACCTCCTATCACAACATCAACTACTTCAGCGACTTCGTTTACTGCCGTTTTGGCCGCGACTACGGCCTTGTCGTAACGCAGGATGGTTTCACCACCGTCACCGCCAACATCGACGGTGGCCAGCCCTACCGTCGCAATCAGCTCGGAGACAACGTCGTCTACACCGACTGGCAGAAGGACAACTTCTTCCATGCCGTGAAACAGCTGGTCGGGAACGGCGGCAGGGTCGGCATCGAATACGATCACATGTCGCTGCAGAACCTGCAGAAAATGAAGGATGCGCTGCCCGGCGCCGAGTTCGTCGACATCGGTGTGCCGACCATGAAGATGCGCATGATCAAGTCCGCCGAGGAAATCGAGCTGATCAAGCAGGGTGCGCGGGTCGCCGACGTCGGGGGTGCCGCCATCCGTGACGCCATCGCGGTCGGCGTGCCCGAATACGAAATCGCCCTCGCCGGAACCCAGGCCATGGTGCGCGAGATCGCCGGCACCTTCCCGCACGGCGAACTGATGGATACCTGGGTCTGGTTCCAGTCCGGCATCAACACCGACGGCGCCCACAACCCGGTGACCTCCCGCAAGGTGCAGGCGGGCGATATCCTGAGCCTCAACACCTTCCCGATGATCGCCGGCTACTATACCGCGCTGGAGCGCACACTGTTCGCCGAGCACGCCTCGGACCGTCACCTGGAACTCTGGGAAATCAACTGCAAGGTGCACCGCCGCGGTCTCGAGCTGATCAGGCCCGGCGCGCGCTGCTGCGACATCGCCGCAGAGCTCAACGAGATCTTCGAAGAGCATGACGTGCTGCAGTACCGCACCTTCGGCTACGGCCACTCGTTCGGCACCCTCAGCCACTACTACGGCCGCGAGGCGGGCCTGGAGCTGCGCGAGGATATCGATACGGTGCTGGAGCCGGGCATGGTGGTGTCGATGGAGCCGATGCTGATGATTCCGGAAGGACGTCCCGGTGCTGGCGGCTATCGCGAACACGACATCCTGGTCGTGGGTGAGAGCGGTGCCGAGAACATCACCCGCTTCCCGTTCGGACCGGAGTACAACATTATCAAGGGCTAACGCCTTCAGTATTGGGGACGCCCCACGCGCCCTCATCTTGCCGGTAACACGAGCCCCACATTCTGAAACCGGCATGTCCGTAATGACAACCTCGAGTTGTCACCCTGGAGCGGCGCCGGAGCCCCACACTTCGGTTCCCCTCCTCCCCAAAGGCGATGTTCACGTTGCCTTTGCACAACCGGTTAGCCAGCCATGCAGGGGGCGCTTCCCCCCGGCTGGACAACCAACACCAGCAAAACAATAAACGTCAGGAGCGGGACTCCTGCTGAAAAGGTGCACCTCATGATCATCGAAGCCTGGACACTGGACTGGTTCATCACTCTCAACATCACCCTGCTCATACTCACTGTCGCATCTTATGCGCGGCGAGAGTTCAAACAGGCTGACATGCCCTCGAAGGGCTGACAGGAGACAGAGCATGAACGATTACAACTGGTTTAACTGGGCCCTGCTGCTGGGCTCCTTCGCCGTCCTGATCTACATGGGTTTTGTCTCGAGCCGGGTCGTCAACAGCGACGACGAATCGGGCTTTTTGATCGCCGGGCGTTCGCTTGGTCCCTTCGTCGGCGCCGGTACCATCGTCGCCACTGGCTTCAGTGGCTGGGGCTTCATGGGTTCGCCGGGCGTCGCCTACGAGTTCGGCGCGGTGGAAGTACTGGGCAACTTTTTCTTCGCCCCGGCCATGGTCATCGCCGTACTTTACTTTGCCTCCTTCCTGCGCAAGCAGGCCGACCGTTTGGGCAGCTGCACCATTCCCGAGTACATTGCCCAACTGCACGGTAGAGGCCCAATGGCCCGCGTGGTTCAGGGCGTGGCCGCGGTCATCACCATCCTGCTATTGCTGGTGTTCCTGACCAGCCAGATCAAGGCAGTGGGTCTGCTCGGTGCCTCCTGGCTCGGCATCGACCTGGATTCGAGCGCCACCATGATGATCGCCGTAATCGTCCTCTACACCATGCTTGGCGGCCTAGCAGCCGTGGCCTGGACCGATACGCTGATGGTATGCGGCATGGCGCTGGCTGCCGTGGTGATGATGGTGCAGATGTTCACCGACCTCAGCCCATCGGAACTGATCGGCCGGCTGAACGATATTGACCCGATGCTGTTGAACCCGGTAAACGCCCAGCCATACGGCGAGAACCGCAGTTCGGTATTCCTGGTACTGCCTTACGCCTTTCTGTTTACCGCTGTGCTGCCCTATATGGCGGTGCGCTTTCTGGCCTTCAAACCCGGGGTCCGGTTTCATCAGGTCGCGATCTGGGTCGCACCACTGGGTTGCCTGCTAAGCTTGGTGCCGATTGTTGGCCTCTATGTCCGCGTTACCCATCCTCAGCTGGCCGAAGCCGACCAGACAATGCCGTACTACCTGGCAAACTATCTGCATCCGGTACTGGGTGGCGTCATTACACTGTTCATTCTGTTCGCGATGAAGTCCACCGCCAACTCCCTGCTGCACACCGTATCGTCGGCCGCGTCCCACGACCTGCGCAAGGCGCTGTTTCCCCATAGCAGAGCCTCCGCGTCGCGGGTGCTGTGGCTCAACCGCAGCTGGGTGGTGATACTGGGTCTGGTGGGTCTGGTTATGATGCTGTACGCCCCGCCGTTCATGCTGTCCTGGCTCGGCATCCTCGGTACCGGCACGTTGCTGGCGGTCCTGATCGGCCCTGTGTTCCTGTCGTCAATCTGGCGCGGCAACAGCTACGGTGCGCTGGCCTCGATGCTCTCCGGACTCATGACGAGCGGCGGCTGCCTGCTGTTCTCCGATCTTGGCTGGGTCGAAGGACCGCTGATCGGCTGCGCGGTATCCAGCCTGATGTACGTGAGCGTCAGCAAGCTGACACTTTCCCGGGCTCCCCGCCCCGACTTTGACCACTCACTGACCGCCCAAGCCTGAACCTACCTGGGGTGCCGGCCGCATTTCGCCGGCGCGGCCCCCCCCTGTCCCCCGCCACAAAACCGGATTGAAGACTATGGATACTATCTGGCTCGCCGCCATCGCCGGCGACGACTGCCCCGATATGCTGCGTCGCTTTACCGACACCATCGCGCTCTGCGAAGGACGCCTGCTCGATCAGCACCTGGCCGGCATGGACGGCATGATCAGCGGGCTGCTGCGCATCCAGCTGCCCCGGCTCCATGCCGACTACGCCTGGCAGCGACTGGAAGGATTCTCCGGTAACGGGCTGCGTATCCTGTCGCGGCAACAGTTGACGCCGCCCGTTGCTGAGGAACCGGTCGTGACACTGGATATAAGCGCCCCGTTCAGCCCGGGCCTCGACCTGGACATACGCCAGATCCTCGACAGCCACGGGCTCGACATCGGAGAATTCAAGCAGCAGATTTCCGAGGACCGGGACCGGACAAACAGGAGACTGCAGATTCGCCTGACCGCCCGTGAGACCCGCCCGCTGAATCAGCCGCGACTAAAGCGGGCGCTGTCCCGGCTGACGTCGGGGCTACAGCTGGATGTGGTGATGGAGGCCAAGCTAGAGCCGATAGCCGTCCATTAAGCCGCGGCCGAGTGCCGAGAAGGGCCATCGTTTGGATTGCAGGTTGGGTGCAGTGGCGGAGCCACGAAACCCAACACCATAAACGCGCGTGCCAACCGCGACCAATCGATCGGTACTGCGATCGATATGATGGGTTCCCTGAAAAATGCTCCTGCGTTTTCAGGAATCCCGCCATCCCTGGCGGTTACGCGATGCCCGTTCTGCGCTGAAACCGTTGACGTTCGTAGGGGTGCATCGCTCTACCCATCCTGCACGGCCGCAGGCCCCTCAGAGCCGGTGATTGATGGAAAAGCGCTGACTCTGCTGCAGACCATTGCGCAGATAGTCGAGCAGCCGGGCCGCCGCCGGCGACAGACCGGCAATGTCGTAGTTGAACCCGATGGTGACTTCCCCCAGCGATGGCAGTGAGCCCAGCGTATGGTCGGCCTTGAGGTTGCCGGGCACGGTGTTGTTGGCAAGCGCCGTGATGCCAAGCCCCGCTTCGACCGCCGCCTGGATGCCCAGCAGGCTGGAGGTGCAGTAGAGAATCCGCCAGGCGATGCCCGCGCGATTGAGCGTTTCGGTGATATGACGGCGGTAAACGCAGCCCTGCGGATACAGCACCAGCGGTACCGGCTCCGCCGGTTCGAGACGAAACGACGGTCCGCTGACCCAGGACAGCGGCTCGACAATGGCATCGCCCGGCAGGATCTCCTCCGATGGATGCTCGTCCATGCTCATCACCAGGTCGTAGGCTCCGCGGCGATAGGCCTGGCGCAGGTTGACGCTCAGCTCGCTGCTGACATCCAGCGTCACGCTCGGGTAGGCACTGGTGAACTTCGACAACGTCATCGGCAGGAAGGAGACCTCGAAATCGTTCGGAATCCCGAGCCGTACCGAGCCGCTGACCGCCGGTGTGGTCAGCTGCGAGATCGCCGTATCGTTCAGCTCCAGGATCTTGCGCGCATGGCCGTACAACAGCTGCCCCTCCTCCGTCAGCCGCAACCCGCCGTTGCGGTTGAACAGCGGCAGGTCGAGCAGCTCCTCGAGGCGCTTGATCTGCAGGCTGACCGCAGGTTGCGACCGCCCCAGCACCTCTCCGGCCTGGGTAAAGCCACCGAGATCGTTGATGGTGACGAAGGTCCTGAGCAGGTCCATCGGCAGGTTTTTCATGGCGGGTTCCGGGTCAGGTATTTTCCCCAAGCATATCGCAGTGCATTAGCCGGTCAAATACATTCGAGGCCGCCATTGGCAACATAAATATTCAGCGGAACCCGTAAACGTGGAAACGAAATGCCCAAAGGCGTCTACCCTGTCGCGAACAGCCCGCTGTGCCCAAAGGGTTCGCGGCGAGGAAGTGCCCTTTGGGTAAAGTGCCCTTTGGGTACGCCACTCCTACGAACATCGGCGTACCCGTAGGAGCGGCGCCCCGCCGCGAAAACTCAACCCTGCGATCGCTCCGGTCACGGTGCGGTCGCCGCCTGCGGCTGAAAACTGTCCGCCGACGCCACCGCCCACCAGTCTGCGTACGGAGTCGACTCCGGGTCGGTAAGGAGAATGCCGGGCTCGAGGAAGTCCTTGATCTGATCCATGGTGGCGATGCTGTTGGGACCGGTACGGTGATGCAGATGATGCGGCCGAAGGTCGCAGGGATGTTCCAGTCCGGCGGCGCCGACGAGCTCGCCGAGCCGCTCGAGGGTGTTGCGATGAAAGTTGGCAACGCGCAGGTACTTCTCCTCCACCACCAGGCCGCGCTGGCGGTTCGGGTTCTGGGTGGTGACGCCGGTGGGACAACGGTCGGTGTGACACTTCTTCGCCATCACGCAGCCCAGGCTGAACATGAAGGCACGCGCCGCATTGCACCAGTCCGCGCCCAGCGCCAGGTTGCGGGCGATGGAAAAGGCGCTGTAGACCTTGCCGCTGGCACCGATACGGATATCGCCGCGCAACCCGGTGCCGACCAGCGCGTTGCGGGTCAGCACCAGCCCTTCGCGCAGCGCCATACCGACATGATCGGAGAACTCCTCCGGCGCCGCGCCGGTGCCCCCCTCGGCACCGTCGACAACGATAAAATCGACCAGAGTGCCGCTCTTGAGCATTACCTTACAGATGGCGAACAGCTCCCAGGGATGACCGACGCACAGCTTGATACCCACCGGCTTGCCGCCGGACAGCTCGCGCAGGCGGGCGACGAATTCGAGCAGTTCCAGCGGTGTCGAAAAGGCGCTGTGCCCGGGCGGAGAGACGCACTCCACGCCCTCGGGCACGTGGCGCGTACTGGCGATTTCCGCGGTCACTTTCTTGCCAGGCAGCACGCCGCCATGACCGGGTTTGGCGCCCTGACTGAGCTTGATCTCGATCATTTTGACCTGTTCGCGCCGGGCCTCGCGGGCGAACAGCTCCGGATCGAAGTGGCCGTCGGCGTCGCGGCAGCCGAAATAGCCGGTGCCGATCTCCCAAACCAGATCGCCGCCATGAATGCAATGGTAAGGACTGATGCCGCCCTCCCCGGTATCCTGGTAGAAGCCGCCCGCCGCCGCCCCCCGGTTCAGCGCCTCGACCGCCTTCGCACCCAGAGCGCCAAAGCTCATCGCCGAGATATTCAGCAATGACACATCGCAGGGCTGCAGACACTGGGGCCCGCCGACCTGCACGCGAAAGTCGCTGTAATCGACCTTGCGCGCCGCGATCGAGTGCGTCATCAGCTCGTACTGCTCGTCGTAGAAATCGAAATCGGAGCCGAACGGTTTCGAGTCCAGGGTATCCTTGGCGCGCTCGTAAACCAGCGAGCGCTGCTCGCGGTTGTAGGGACGTCCGCTCAGGTCGCCCTCGACGATGTACTGCCGCAGGTAGGGTCTCGACCACTCGAATACCCAGCGCAGGTGGCCGGTCAGCGGATAGTTGCGCAGCAGCGTATGGCGGTCCTGCAGCAGATCCCAGGCGCCGAGTCCCGTCAGCGCCAGCAGCACCGGCAGCCAGCCACTCCAGCCGGCGCCGGCCAGCCCCGCCAGCAAAGCCACGAGTGTCAGCAACGCCAGTAACGCAAAAGCGCCGTAGCGCACGAGCATATCGATGGCGGTTTTCATCCGGCCTCCCGTCCCTATCCGTACAACCGCGAGAGACAGCGGCCTGGCCGCTGCAATACCGACAAGTCTGGCACACGAGACGAGTGACGAGTGACGAGTGACGAGTGACGAGTGACGAGTGACGAGTGACGAGTGACGAGTGACGAGTGACGAGTGACGAGCAAAGCCAGTGCGATCATGACTGTCAACGCCACGGCGGCGCTGGGACGCCAACAGGCATACGAATCCTGCAGAGCGGAATCAAGAACGAATGGACATCGATCAGCGACCGAAGGTCGGTGGTATCAGGGATATACAGAGGAATGGAACGGAATGAGCATGGCGCTCAGGAGGACACAGGAGAAGGCAGCAGGCTGACCGCGGGTCGACTATTCCGGCCTGATAATTATTTTTGTTTTCAGGCAAGGTTTGGGGACCATCGTGACACCGATCCAGCGGGTCAGCGCGAACCTCGTTGTTATTTTTATTCGAGGTCATGGTGCGTCAGGCGAGCGGCTTGTTGTTTTTATTGCCGCGGACCGGACGCTGTTGTCTTGTTGTTGTTGTTCTTACGAACGTGTTGTTGTTGTTTTGCGCTTATAGAAAGCACCGACCGTGCCAGATTCCTTATGTAACTGTTTTTAATGTCTTTTATTTCATTTGTTACAGAGTGTTACCCCAACAAAAGGCAAGAAGTGTTACCTGAGGGAACGCATGGGTAGCAGTGACTGTGTCAGCAGGTAACAGTCGTACGAACCAGGCACGCCGGTTCTTCGTAGCCGCGTACCCTAAGGGCACTTCCCCGCGGCGAACAAATTTTGAACCGTGGTTGTTCGCAACCTGGGAAGTGCCCACTGGGTACGGCGCTCCCACAGGTGCCGATTCCGGCGCTAGCAGGGCTTCAAACCACCTCGCAACCGGCTCGGCCGAAACGGCGCCTGTCGCTCCTGGAAGCCGCAATCCGGAGCCGCCGCTCGTCCATCTTCGGACACCTACCTTGGTTCTGGATGTAGAAGGCGCCCCGCCGCCGGCGGATAGCAAGTCTGTGCAGCCAGCCTGCGTCAGTAAGTGACTCAAATGGGTCAATTACTTCTCTCGGTATTCCAACGCCTGTCCAGCACTGAATGTGTTTTGTAAGATTCACCGACCGTCGGGATTTGGCGACGAAGGCACCACAAGGGATGCGAGCTGCGACGCAGGCCGGACGAATTGTTCCGGCAACAGCGACACAAGCCCGGACTATAGTAGACAGACACCGCCGACAATCGTCAGCTGAGCATGGAAGCCAGGCTGGGTGATCTCTCCCCCTCTTCCTTTCTTCCGCACTCTTCTGACCTGGTCTTAGCGCCGCTTGCATTCCGTTACCGGAAGGGTGGTAACGTGAGACTTTCAGTTTTTCGGTCGCAAG
This sequence comes from Marinobacterium nitratireducens, assembly GCF_014645375.1. Taxonomy (GTDB): domain Bacteria; phylum Pseudomonadota; class Gammaproteobacteria; order Pseudomonadales; family Balneatricaceae; genus Marinobacterium_A; species Marinobacterium_A nitratireducens. Next base: position 347,880 of record NZ_BMLT01000006.1, on the reverse strand, counting down.
AAGTACGCACAAGGTTTGGGTCAGCGGCAGCAGCAGCCAGGCGCTCCAGCCGGCGCCGGACAGCCCCGACAGCAAATACAGCCGCGCCAGGAACGAAAAGGCGCCGTAGCGCACAACCACATCGACGGCTGTTTTCATGCGGATCTCCATCCCTGCAGGTACCGACACGACGGACAGCGGGCCCGGCGACAGCATTACCGACCAGTCTGGCACACGAGACGAGTGACGAGTGACGAGTGACGAGTGACGAGTGACGAGTGACGAGTGACGAGTGACGAGTGACGAGTGACGAGCAAAGCCAGTGCGATCATGACTGTCAACGCCACGGCGGCGCTGGGACGCCAACAGGCATACGAATCCTGCAGAGCGGAATCAAAAACGAATGGACATCGATCAACGACCGAAGGTCGGTGGTATCAGGGATATACAGAGGAATGGAACGGCATGAGCATGGAGCTCAGGAGGACACAGGAGGACACAGGAGAAGGCAGCAGGCTGACCGCTGGTCGACTATTCCGGCCTGATATTTATTTTTGTTTTCAGGCAAGGTTTGGGGACCATCGTGACACCGATCCAGCGGGTCAGCGCGAACCTCGTTGTTATTTTTATTCGAGGTCATGGTGCGTCAGGCGAGCGGCTTGTTGTTTTTATTGCCGCGGACCGGACGCTGTTGTCTTGTAGTTGTTCTTCTGAACTTCTTCTTGTTGTTGCGCCCTAGTAGAGCACAGCCCGTGCCACTTTTCTCAACCTGTTGATTTTTAAAGATTTAAAAATAACCGTTACCTGGCGTTACCACCCGCACCACGGCGAGGTGTTACCTATGGGAACGCATGGGTAGCAGTGACTGTGTCCGAAGGTAACAGTCCGCCGGAGTCGGCACACTGGCCGTTCGTAGCCGCGTACCCTAAGGGCACTTCCCCGCGGCGAACAAATTTTGAACGGTGGTTGTTCGCAACCTGGGAAGTCCCCACTGGGTACGGCGCTCCCACAGGTGCCGATGCCGGCGTTAGGGTGCCGACAATCCGTTTCCCAACCGTCCCGGCCGAAACGGTGTCAGTCGTTCCTGGAAGTCGCAATCCGGAACGGAACGGCCTGTGCAGCGGACGAGCGCTGTTGTAACATCCGACGATCTGTAGGGGTTTGGCGACACAGCTTGCGCAATGGAAGCGCTCTGCAACGCAGGCCGGACGAAATGTTCCGGCAACAGCGACACAAGCCCGGACTATAGTAGATAGACACCGCCGACAATCGTCAGCTGAGCATGGAAGCCAGGCTGGGTGATCTCTCCCCCCTCTCTTCCTCTTTTCCAAACTCAACTGACCTGACCTCAGCGCCACTTGCATTCTGTTACCGGAAGGGCGGTAGCGTGGGGTTTTGGTGTTTCAGATGGCGAGTAGCACACAGGCTCAAGCGTTGGATCAGGACTTGTCTTCTGCAAATACACCAGCCGGTCATTAAAGGGCAAAAGGTGGGAGCTGCTCGCTGATGGTGTACCTTTCGGACGGAGTGGCGTTAAGGCGAAATACCTTCTAATACGTTGTTGAGTATTTGTAGAGGTAATTTTTAGCATATAAAATAATGCATTACGTGCTAACTTTGGATCGCAAGCTTTGTAAAAAGGTATACCTTCTAATGATTATTATTAGGCCGAAAGCCTCATTAACAGGCTGTTAGCATTTAAAACCGGAATTTAATATGAAGTATCATGGTGAGTTGTATTTTGAAGATGACTATATTATCAATGTCGTCTCTTTTATTGTTCGTGATGGAAAGACATCTTTGGCCTTCGATGTAGTATCTAGTTGGGGTGGCCAAGGAAAATGGAGAAGGTCAGGCATCGCCAACTTGAAAGATGGCGTGTTCGAATCGGATATAGACAAATCGCGCCAAGAGGAAACAGGCCAGCTAGGCGTTCCCTGCAAACTTCGCTTTAGGGTGGAAAATGAGTCGAATGAGTTTTTAACAATTTCAGGTTCTTGGTCAGAAGAAGGTAACGAATATAGATTTGAAGGTGATTTAGAACCAAAATGCTAACAAGATGCTGTAGTCGCTGCGCTGGGACCTCTGTTACGCTGAGCTTCACTACGGCCCCTAAGCAAGGCGTTAAATGCTTTCGACCATATTTGGAGTTCAGATATTAAATGACATCGCATCCATTACTTCCGATGCCGGCAGCTAGCACAGAAATCTCAGATTCTTATGCGCTTCTTGGTCGAGCTTTAGCTTATGCAACAGAATTTGAAAATAATTGCCGAACTTTGGCTCATCTAACTGACGTTATTAGTTCTGAAAGTGAGTATTCTTATGAAATATACTCACTTCTAGCATCTGGAACGTTGTATGAAAAGATTCGCGCTCTTTCATCGAAGTATGAGCTACCGGAACGTGCAGAAGATGCAATTCAGTTAGCAAGAAAAGCTAGAAATGTTATTGCGCATAGCATATCGAACGAACATAAATCACTTCTATCAACAAGTGATGGACGATCGTTTTTTAGAGCAAACGTATTTGCTGAGATGGATGCACTTATCGAAGGTAATCAGTTGGTTGAAGACATGATTCGCTTATTTAGTCAGGGTAGTTCTTTGTCTTATGGGTCAGAGCGAATAGAATATTTCTTTGCTATATGTGAATGGTTAGATGGTAAGAATAAGTAACGCATTTAACAAACGCTTCAAGACGGATTCGCAACGCGTGGCATTTTTACAATGCGTTGATTTTTGTGATTAAGGTGGTATGCGAAAGCAGCGGCATTGCGTTGCTCACCACTTAAGCGGGCGTTATGGCTATATCGGCATTGGATAAAATAAATGGACTCTCCAGATTATTCCGAATTCCGGTTTGTCAAAAGACATAGGACTGAATGCCACAAATGTGGGTGGCACAGTTGGGAAGTCGTAAAGCAGAAAAATAGGGGTGGCACCTGGCAGTATCGTTACATGTGCCAAGGGTGTGAATACCTAGTCCCAAAATATGTTAAGAAAAGAGATGTAGAGCTGGCAGGGTTGGATGTAGATTCAATGCCTATTGTTGGAGATCGGCATAAATGTGAAGTGTGTGGACACGACGGAGCACAGAATCATCATTGGGCACCTTGGACCTTTTTTGGTGAAGAGGCGGAAAAGTGGCCGCAGCCATACCTCTGTCAATCGTGCCATACGCGCTGGCATCAAATTGTTACGCCACATATTAACAATAAGGCATAACAAGTTGCTGTTGTCGCCGCAGTACGGGGAATTCCGGGGACAGCATACCGATCTCAAAGTGACGCGACCTGCCCCAAGCTATCATCACGCCTTTATGCAGCAATCGAGAACTCTATATAAAAATCAGTTATTTATGGATGTAATTCCGGGGACAGTATACCGTTCTCAAAGTGACGCCACCTGATCGAAGCTATCACCACGCCTTTATGCAGCAATCGTTAGCTGCATATAAAAATCAGTTATTTATGGCTGAAATGCCTGGATTACGAAAGCATCTACACTGCTTGCTGACACCAGTCGCTCCCTGGTCCGGGGATCTCCCTATATGCAGGGACACGGGTCTGTCTGGACATATCGCTCACTGATGCAAAGCAACATCGATGGAGGCTTCACATGAAGGTCCCTTTCCCGTCCCTGCTCGCGGTCCTGATGCTGGTACTCATGACCCCGTCTCTCGCCCCTGCCCAGGGCCTGGGAGATTCGGCGGTGGTCGCGCCGGTTCCCCTGGCCGGCTTTCCGGAGGGCATTGCCACCCGCGGTAACCGCTTCTATGTTTCCGGCCCTGCCGCCTTCGGGCTGCCGCCCGGGTCGGCGTACGTCCAGGCATACGATATCCGCACGGGTAGCCTCGAAGCCACCTACCCCATTACCATCACCAACCCCTACGCGGGGATGAGTGCCGCTTCGTGCGCCGCGTTCGGCCCGGACGGCAAGCTCTACGTCATCGAGCCGTACGTGGGTGTGATTCGCATGGACCTCACCCCCGCCAACACCCAGTCGGTCTACTCCGAATTTATTCCGGCCGGGCCGTCTCTGCTCAACGACCTCGCTTTCGATGACGAGGGCAACCTGTACGTCACCGACTCGTTCGCGGCCACCATTTACAGGGTCCCCGCGGGAGGGGGCGCGCCCGTGGTGTGGTTTACCGATCCGGCGCTTGCCGGCAACCCGCTCATCCCCTTCGGCGTGAACGGTATACGCATCGACCGGAACAACAGGTACGCTTATGTTTCGGTGACGGTCGACAGCAATATGAATGGCGTGATCTATCGGCTGCCGCTGGTGCCCAACCCGGTTGCCGAGGACCTGGAAGTGTTCGCGTCGTTGGGATTCACGGGGCCGGACGGCATCGCCTTTGGCAAATCCGGCAAGCTGTACGTGGCCGAGGCCCTGACGAGCACCATCAGGGTCCTCAACCCGGACGGCTCGGTCAATACCGTCTACTCAGGACCTGCGCAGAATCCCCCGGGGGCGCCGGTACCCTGGGCCAATCCCGCCAACATCGCCTTCGACGATCAGAACAGGTCGCTGCTGGTGACCAACCATGCCAGCCTGGTGTCCTTCGATCCGGACCTGTTCCTGGTGTTCGACGTCTTCGTCGACGACAAGGGCTCGCCACTGCCCTAGGTTGGTGATGGGTTTCCTGATATTTGCTCCTGCAATACCAGGACTTCCGCCGTCCGTGGCGGTTGCGTCGCGACAAGCCAGGCGCTATCGGAAAGCGGATTGCCGGCGCGACTCCACCCATCCTGCGACTGCGCTCTTTCGCCTGTTTTTCGTCCGGACTTTATTCCGCCTCGTCCTGTAGTTCAGCCTTTAAGCGCTCGCGCCGCTGCTCCTCGTCGCGCAGGATCTGCTGGATCTCTGCCATGACCGCATCGACATCCGGGGCCTGTTCGGGTTCGACCACCCTGCCGGTCAGTACGGATTCGTGCGACAGCTCTCCCGCCTCGAACAGGTTCCACATCTCGGCGGCGTAGCGGGTTTGCAGCAGCTCTTCCGCGTACTGGGCGTAGTACCGCGTCATGTTGTCGACGTCGCGTTCGAGCATGGCGCGGGCATTGTTGTTGGCCGCCGCATCCACCGCCTGGGGCAGGTCGATGATAACCGGACCGTAGTCATCCACCAGTACGTTGAATTCCGAGAGGTCACCATGAACCAGTCCCGCGCACAGCATCCGCTTGACGTACTCCATCACCATCAGGTGATCCTCGCGGGCCTGGTCGGCTGACATCGCGACATCGTTCAGACGCGGGGCAACACGGCCTTCGTCATCTGTGACGAGTTCCATCAACAGCACGCCGTCGAAACAACCGTAGGGCTCGGGAACCCGTACACCGCTGGCGGCGAGCCGGTAGAGCGCATCGACTTCTGCATTCTGCCAGGTCTCTTCGATCTGGTTGCGGCCAAAGCGCGAGCCTTTCTCCATGGCACGGGCGCGGCGCGAGTTACGCACTTTGCGCCCCTCCTGATACTGGGCGGCTTTTTTGAAGCTGCGTTTTTCAGCGTCCTTGTAGACTTTCGCGCAGCGAACCTCGTCGCCGCAGCGCACCACGTAGACGGAAGCCTCCTTGCCACTCATCAACGGACGCAGGACCTCGTCGATAAGGCCCTCCTCCAACAGGGGAATAAGGCGTTTAGGGGCTTTCATGGCGCTCCTGTGGTAATGACATGGTAACGGGGCTCACAACATCCCCACATAAACGGTATTGGTCGCCATGCGATCCTGGAAGGGGTTATGGAAATCCACCTCGTGCACCTCGACGGACGGGAAAACCCTGCGCAGCAGCTCGGTAAAGGGCGCATCCGGCGGCTCATTGGACCAGAAGCCGAACACGCCACCGGGAACCAGGTGACTCGCCAACCGCGTAAGGCCGGCCTCGCTGTAGAAGGGTTTGCTGGCGTCGTTGAGCAATGCCCGGGGAGAGTGATCGATATCGAGCAAAATTGCATCCAGCTTCCGGCCCGGCATATCGGGGTCAAAACCCGCTTCGCAGGCACTGAGTGCAAAGAAGTCGCCCTGCACGTAGCGACAGCGCTGATCGGCATTGAGTATCTTGCCCAGCGGAACCTTCTCCTGCTGGTGCCAGCCGATCACCGGCGGCAGGTACTCGACCACCAGCAGTTCGCCGACCTTGTCATGCTCGAGTACAGCGGCTGCGGTGTAGCCAAGGCCAAGTCCGCCAACCACGACCGACAGGCCGTCGCCACTCAATGCACGGAGCCCGCAATCGGCAAGCGCGACCTCGCCGTCGACAAAGTAGCTGGACATCAGGAACTCGTCCCCGAGTTTCACTTCATAGATATCCCGATCTCCCATAACGGGTAACCGCCGGCGCCTTAAGGAGATAGTGCCGATCGGGGAAGGCTGAGAGTCGATTTCTTCGAATAGTATGCTCATCCGGCCATTCTACTTGTTGCGACGGCGCTAAGATATTCCGGCGACAGTTTCCCGAGGGTATCGCTTCATCGTCTGTGGGGTCATTGGATACGACCTAACCGCCACGGACGGCGGAAATCCTGATATTGCCGGAGCAACTATCAGGAAACCCATCAACAGCGCCCGACGCTCTCATGATGTTCTGAGCGCACAGGATGGGTTCCACGACGCTCTGGGCCGAGCCAGAAACGGATGCCCCCTACCAGGCGTCGTTTCACCCATCCTGCGATTTGCGCCGGGTGTGATACCCTGCCTGAAACCGGCTTTTAACGCAGCATTCGGCCACGCAGATAGATTTTCAACAGCCTGGCAGCTCTCTCCGAAATCTCAAACAGGTACTCCAATGGGCAACGAAAGCCACTCCATTCACGATTTCGACTACAGCCTGATCTGCGAATATTTCGCGTCACTGGAGCGGCAGGGGCCCGGCAGCCCCGAGGTGACCGTCAGGGCGCTGAGCTTTATCGAGGGGCTGACGACGGAGTCCCGCATCGTCGATCTTGGCTGCGGTACCGGCGGGCAGACGCGGGTGCTGGCCGGGCATGCGCCGGGATCGGTCACCGGCCTGGACCTGTTCCCCGACTTCATCCGCATTTTCAACGCCAACAGCCAGGCAGCCGGCCTGAGCGAGCGCGTTCGCGGCATCGTCGGTTCCATGGACGCGCTGCCCTTCGCCGAGGAAGAGCTGGACCTGATCTGGTCCGAGGGGGCCATCTACAACATCGGCTTCGAGCGGGGTATCCGGGAGTGGCGCCGCTTTCTCAGGCCGGGCGGCTATCTGGCGGTGTCGGAAGCGTCCTGGTTTACCGAGAGCCGGCCGGACGAGATCGACCGCTTCTGGAACGAGGCCTACCCCGGGATCGATACCATCGCCAACAAGGTCGGGCAGCTGCAGCAGGCCGGGTATGTGCCCGTTGCCATCTTCATCCTGCCGGAAAACTGCTGGACCGATCACTTCTACAAACCCCAGGTACCGGTGCAGGAAAAGTTTCTGCAACAGCATGCCGATAACCCGGCAGCCGCCGGCCTGGTGGCGGAGCAACAGCGCGAAGCCCGGCTGTACGACCGCTACAAGACCTACTACGGCTATGCGTTCTATATCGCCAGGAAGCTTTGACGACGATGCCGGCACGCCTGCGCACCCCTTGCTTGAAACCCGCCAGGAGACCTCCTAGGCTGAAGAGGCCCGGTTTGCGGCTGTTGAGGGTCGCCGCAGGCCTTTGAACACTGTTTTACCGGTGTGGCACCCGGTCCTGTTTCCCCTCCAGATCGCTGTACCGCTTTAAGCATTATCGGGTATGCCTTCGTCAAAACGTTCGGGTCCGTCTCCGTTCATGGGAGCGCTTCATGTTTATAAAGGAATACGGGTTTCAATGGGCGGTTATCACTCAGCGGAGGCCGAAAACCGACATCATCGAAGCTTGTCGGCCGGAGGCGGTATGAAGTCTCTTTCAAGCACCGGATTTGCGCTGTTCGGCGCAGCGCTGGTCGCGATCAGTTACGGGCTTGCGCGCTTCGCTTTCGGGCTGTTCGTGCCGCCTATCCGCGCCGAGCTGGAGCTCACGCCCTACCTCATCGGCATTATCGGCGCACTGCCGCTCATCAGTTTCCTGCTGTCCACACTGGTCGCGCCATTCGCCGCCGATCACCTCGGTGCCCGCAACGCGGCGGTGCTGTCCGGCCTGTTTGGCGTCGGCGGCCTGGCACTGATCAGCCAGGCCTCTGATGCATTGACGCTCGGCGCGGGCGTATTCGCATGTGGCATCTGTACCGGACTGATGATGCCGGCGCTCACGGCCGCCATGCAGGCGCTGGTGAATCGCTCGCTGCACGGGCGCGTAAGCGCAGTCATGAACGCGGGTACCAGCATTGGCGTGGCCGTTGCCGTACCCTCGGTGCTGTTCCTGTCCGGCGCCTGGCGTTTCGCGTATCTGTCTTTTGCCGTGATGGCGGGCATCGGGGTGGTTGCCGCCTGGTACTTTATCCCCTCGGTGTCCCGGATCACGCCGACGGACGCAGCGCCGCCGGCTCCAATCAGCGCCCAGCAGTGGTCGCGCCTCTTCAGGCTTTCGCTGTTTGCGTTCGTGATGGGCTTCGTCGCTTCGGCGTACTGGATCTTCGCGCCCGACCTGATGGCTACCCTCGGCGCCCTGCCGCCCAGCGCAACCGGCTGGCTGTGGCTGGCGGTTGGCATCGCCGGCCTCGGAGGCGCCGTGGTGGCCGATCTGGCCGACCGCAACAACCCACCGATCACGCACGCGCTGATGCTGATGATGCTGTCCGCGAGCCTGGCGCTGCTCGCCGCCAGCCCCGGTCAGCTGGTGCTCGCGACATTTTCCGCGCTGGTCTTCGGCCTGGCCTACATGAGTCTGACCGGGCTCTATCTGATGACCGGCATCCGCCTTTTGCCGGGCCGGCTGTCGATGGGGCCGGTACTGCCCTTCATGGCCTGCGCGCTCGGCCAGGCGGCCGGCTCCCCGGTCGTCGGCGTGCTGGTGAATGCATTCGGCTACGCCGATACCTTCGCCATGTTCTCCGCGATCGGCATCCTGGTGGCAATCCTGTCGCCACTGTACCCACGCCACCTCGAGCATGAGTTCGAAGAGGAAGTGCTGGAAGATACCGGTCTCCAGGCGGCGTTCGATCATCAACTCCTAGACGCCGATGGCGAGCCGCTCATGCCCGACACGGGAGCTGACGAAAAGCCGTAACCGAGACGAAAAGTCGAAACTCCCGCCACCAACCGTTTACCCGCACGGTGCGGCACAACCGCAGCCGTCATTCCTGTTCGTGGCAAGGCGCCGCTACTACAACACGACCTACTCGCACCCCGTCGATACGAACGTCAGACCCTCTTTATCAACAGCGCGGACGCAAAACCCGACGCTGACCTTGCCCTTGGCCGTATCGGCACTGCGCAGCGTTGCCACGCCCTGCTCCGTAACAGCCGTACAATATTCGTCCACGGTACCGCAGCTGAAGCTACCGCTGAACTGGCCGGTGACCGACGCACCGTTCACCGGATCGCCACAATTGTCCTCCACCGTCACCTGGGCAACACCGGTCTTCTGCCCCTGACTTGCCGGCTCGTTCCAGGTCACTTGCGAGGTCACGCTCATGCTGACCGGTGTACAACCACCCGCGCCGATCGGCGTTGCCGAGGCTTCGCCGGAGTCACCCGACTCGTTGCCGGCACGGTCCTCCGCCGTCGCCACATACCAGTAGGTAACTCCGTTGCTCCGACCGCCGTCCGTGTAAGTGCTGGCGGCGATCAGACCGGCGTTGACCGGGTCGTACGGCCCGCCGCTGACAGTGCTGCGGTACAGCCGGTAGCCCGCCAGGTCGGCTTCGGCACTGTCGTCCCAGTCGAGCAGCACCTGCCCATCCCCGGGACTTGCGACCAGTCCGGTCGGCGCGGCCGGCGGCGTGCTGTCATCGCCACTCCCGCTCACTTCGATCTCGAATTCGGATGCCTTGAGCCGGTCCAGCACTTCCGTGCCACCGGCTGTCGCGACCGACACCGCGTTGAACAGGTTCCCGGTGCCGTCGTAGGCGTAGCGTACCCGCCGCGGTTCCGATACCTGGTTGCTCCAGACCCGCACCGTATCGCCATCGATCACCGCCTGGGCACGCTTGAAGCGGCCGGTCGCCGCCGCCACACTGAAGGGACCGGGATCGAGGCCGTCGTCGGTGAACAGCCCGTCCCCCAGGTGCGTCCACGCCAGCACCAACTGACTTCCCTCGATGTGGCTCACGCCTGGATCGCGTACCGGGCCCGAGTATTCGATGGCTTCGCCGTACACCAGACCGCGGGCGCCGATGGCGGCGCGAATCCCGACCGGCCGTTTCTCCGGCGGATGCAGGGCGCCGCCCGGCAGATCCTTGATCACCACCAGGAAGGCGTTGTCGTCCGCATCGGACACCAGCAGCTGGCCGTTGCGCGCCCAGTTCCAGCCGGAGCGGTCGGACAGCTGGATAATGCCGAACGGCAGACTTGCCAGGCCCCAGTCGACGCGCCATTCAGCGATCATGGCGGCGAGCTTGACCGCGTAGTCGGCATCGCCGCCATTGCTCTCGCCCTGGTACCAGGCCACACCCTTGACCGGAAACGGCTGGATCGACTGCACCATCTTCTCGTAGTCGTCGGCCTCGCCGCCGAAATCATGCTGCCAGTGGGAAATGGCGGTACCGTCATGGGTGGCCTGAATCAGCCCGATCGGCACATCGGCCTCCGTCCTCGCGAACCATTGCGACAGCTCCAGCCCCATCCAGTAGCACACTGCGGAGAAGTCGCCGGCACTGTCCGGATCTGGCAACCGCCAGCCGCTCGCCGCCGGGCCGTTGCCGGCGATCATGCGGAACAGGCGCAGGTTGTGATCCGGCGCAGCCGCCATCGCCGCATCGCCGCCGTTGGCGTTGCGCAGTGGATACCCCATGTTCGACTGACCGCTGCACAGCCAGACTTCGCCCGCCTGCACGCCACTGAAGCCGATCGTCTCGCTGCTGGTCTCGACCGACAGCTCGCCCGTTGAGGCGATGGCTGGAAGTGCCGCCAGCGACACCTGCCAGTTGCCGGAACTGTCGGCCGTCGACGATGCCGAGCGGGTTTCACCACCCGGCCATTCCAGCCTGACCGTGACCGACTCGCCGGGACGCGCGGTGCCGAATACCGGCAGCGGCATATCGCGTTGCAGCACCATGTCGTCGCCGAAGATCGGCGATACCGACAGCGCCGCCGGGGCCGGACCCGCCAGCAGCAGGCCCGCAACCGCCAGCAGCCCGGCCAGCAGTCGATCTGGAATGAAGTGAAAAATACTGTTCATGGGGGGCACTCCCGTAGCGTCAAAACGGGAAGGTACGCCGTTACGGGCGTATCCAGGGAGCCTGCGAATAAGTCCCAATGAATATCTGGCTTCCAGCGCAGACAGGAATTTTCAGCAGGCTCCCTTAGCATGGCACAGATGAACAGGCAGGCAGGGCGCCGAACTGCCGGCAGGCCCTGCGGGCCTAGCCCTTCAGCAGCACGAAGGCGCCTGAGACGATGGCGAAGACGATCACGAAATTGCGCAGGAAGCGGGCGTTGATCGAACGGTGGATCCAGTGGCTCAGCAGCATGCCGATCAGCAGCGCCGGCAGCATCCACAGCACCGGCTCCAGTTGCTCCGTCTGCAGCTTGCCGCTCAGTGCCAGCACCGCCAGTGACACCAGCTCGCCGATCAGAAAGCAGAGCGCCACCGATGCGCGCAGCGTCGGCACCGGCATATGCTGGTAGACCAGCGCCAGCGGCGGCCCGCCGATGCCGGTCGCGGTCTCGGTAATGCCGGTGATGACCCCGGTAGAGACGTAGGCGCGCCGGTTGGGCGAGAACGCCGGCGCCAGCAGGCTGGCAAGGCTGGCGGCGATGGTCGAGACGCCGATCAGCACGTTGAGGTAGTCCATCGGCAGCGCCAGCAGCACCCAGAGGCCACCAAAGGTACCGGCAATGCGGCCGAGGGTGATCCAGCGCGCGCCGCGAAAGTCGATCGCGGCGCGCTCGCGCCAGGCAACGTGGGCGTTCAGCGGCAGCATCAGTACCAGCAGGCCGATCGGCAGCATCGAGGGTTCCAGCAGCCCCAGCACAGGCGCGACGATCAGCGCGAACCCCATGCCGGTGCTGCCCTGGATGAAAGCGCCGGCAGCCACGGCCAGCGCCGTCCAGATCAAGGTTTCCGGAGTCATGCGTCGCTCCCGTAATCAGTGCCCGGACGTCGACGCGTCGGAGTCTGGCCCCCGCGCTTCGCGGTGCGCCTGCGAAAAGGGATGGATTTTCTGAATCGGCGCGCGCTCCACCACCGCGCGAGCCAGCTCGTCGACCTGCTGCATCAGCGCGCGGGCGTCCCAGTCCACAGGCCAGCCCTGCCACAGACGCAGGCGGCCGCCAACGTAAACGGCCTGGATCTGGTCGCGGTTGGCCAGGCGCACCAGCTCCCAGGAAAGGTCCCAGGACGGCGTCATTTCCGGTACCTGCAGATCGACCAGCAGGAAGTCGGCGGCCTTGCCGACGGCGATTTCACCGGTTTCGAGACCAAGCACCCGCGCTCCCTCCCGGGTTGCCATCTCGAGCCAGGACCAGCCGCCGCCACAGGAGGAATCGCCGACCGCCAGGCCGTGGGCGAAGCGCTGTGCCGCTTCGGCGAAGTCCATCAGCCGGAAAGCGTCACTGCGGGTGCCATCGGTGCCGAGCCCCAGGCGCACGCCGAAGGTGCGCATCAGCTCGGCCTGGGCCACGGCGTTACCCTTCCAGGCACTCGCCACGGGGTTGTAGCTCACAGCCGTATCGCTGTCGCGAATCATGGCGATCTCCCCGGGCGTCAGCAGCGTGGCGTGAGCCAGCAACGCCTGGGGGCCCAGCGCACCGGCACGATGCAGGTGTTCCACCGGCCGCACACCGTACCGCTCCAGCGAACGCTCGACCGCCACCAGGTGCTCGTTGGCATGGGTCTGGAACACCGTGCCGGCCTCGGCGCACAGCGCCGACACCGCCCGCAGCATGTCGTCGGTGGCGATCTCGGGTATCGGGATCGCCAGTGACGGCTTCACCATCGGATTGCTTTCCCAGTCGGCCAGGTGCTGCTCGGCTTTAGTCAGGATCGGCCCCGGCGCCAGCACTTCGTCGCCACGGCGGTCGTTGCAGACCAGCCCCAGCACCGTGCGCAGCCCCGCTTCCTCGCACGCGACAGCCATGCTTTTCAGCCCGGTTTCGGCGCGGGTGCCAGCGTCGCAGACGGTGGTGAAGCCGCCGCGCAACGACTCCAGCGCCGCCAGCTTGGTGGTCAGGTACAGCAATTCCTCGTCGAGGCCCGACTCCATCGGCACCCAGACGCGGCGGAAAATCTCCGACGGTTCTCCGAACACCAGCGACTTGCCGAACGTCTGGCTGAGGTGGTGATGGGTATCGACGAATCCTGGCATCAGCAACTGCTTCTCGATACGCCGGACCTCGAGTTCCGGATAGCGGGCCTGCAGCTCGCACAGTGAACCGACGTCGGCGAAACGACCGTCGGCCACCCGCAGCGCCTGCTGCCGCACGGGTCCCTGCGGCAGCAGCATCCATTCCGGGGCGAGGATCAGGTCGTCGGCCTCGAAGGGCTCGCTGTTCTGGTGCTTATGCATGATATTGTCCGTTGTTATGTAGTGAAAAAACTGGCAATGGCTGGCCGCTTGGCGGCACCAGGGTAAAAAAGGCCGGGTTACCCCGGCCAAGTGTGGCGATCGGGTTCAGGACGAGGGCTCGGCCTCGCCTGTTGCGGCTTCGCAAGTCGCTGACTCAGCAGACTTTTTTCCCATATGGTGGAACAGCGCGTTCATCACAGCCGCGGTCGTTGCGCCCATGGCGACGCCGTTGCCCAGCAGAGACGCGATGCCGGTGGGGAACTGGCTGTAGACGCCCGGCACCAGGATCGGCAGCAGACCCACCGCCAGCGCTACCGCGACGATGTACATGTTGGCGTGGTTGCGCAGATCGACGCGTCGCAGCATGTCGATACCCATGGTGCCGACAATGGCGAACACCACGAGGCCGGTCCCGCCGACCACCGCTTCCGGCACACCGTGGATCACCCGCGCCAGGGGCGCGGCCAGCGCCAGCAGGATCAGCAGCAGGCCCGCGACCAGGGTCACGTAGCGGGAACGGATACCGGTGGCACGCACCACGCCGATGTTTTCACCGCTGGTGATGATCAGCGAAGTGCCGAACAGGCCGCCCAGCAACGAGATCGCGGCGTCGCCACGAATGGTGCGCGGCACGTCGGTTTCCGGCGCCAGCTTCTTGTCGACGGCGTCGCTTATGGCCAGTGTCTGGCCGGTCGCCTCGACCATCGAAATGATGCAGAAGATCATCAGCGGCAGTGCGGCGAAGAGATCGAAGGTCGGCATGCCGAACGGCAGCAGCGTCGGCAGCGTGAACAGCGGGAACAGATAGACGTTGTCGAAGTGGAACAGGCCGAACAGCATCGCCACCAGCGCACCGGCCACCAGTCCCAGCATGATCGACAGCTGGCCCCAGGTGCCCTTCAGCAGTCGCGAGAACAGCACCGTAGCGGCGATGGTGGTGAATGCCAGCATCAGATTCATCGGATCGGCGTAGTGCTCGCTGCCGGCCTTGCCGACCACCAGGAAGCCGGAAATCTTCACCAGATTGACCGCCACCAGCAGCAGCATGGTGCCGACCACCACCGGCGGGAAGAAACGCAGACAGCGCCGGAATACCGGCAGCACGAAGAAATAGAACAGCGCCGTCAGGATCACCGCCCCCGACGCCGTGGCGACATCCGTCTGCTGCGCGATCAGGATAAACAGCACGATGGGGGCGCCACCGGGCAGCATGATGAATGGCAGCCGGGCGCCGAAGCCCTTGAGACCGACCGACTGCAGGATGGTACCGATACCGCAGATGATAAAGGTCGCGCACAGCAGGTTGACGGTAAGGGCGGCGTCGAAGCCGAGTGCGGTACTCATCAGAAACACCGAGGCTATCGGCGAGGCGGCCATCACCAGCACATGCTGCAGGCCGAAAGCCAGCAGCGTACGCAGTGGCAGCACCTCGTCCACCGGGGCCGTTACCTTATGGTTGTTGTTGTGTTCGGGCATGACTTTCTCCTGAGTTCTTGTTCTTTCGTCCGTTTGCCAGCGTCTGGCATCCGGTTAAGGTCAGGCATAACCAAATCGATTTGGGCGCCAGACCAAAAAAATGGCTTGTGACGGTCCGGCCTTGACCGGGCATCTCAGCCAAATCGATTCAGGTCTAATTACTGACCAGCCAAATCGATTTGGTTAAACCATAGATCCAGTTGACTCCGGAGTCAACTCCTGCCTGGAACCATTAGATATAACGGTTGATTTTTATGAAATATGCCCTGAAAAGGTGCACATTTTCCGGTAATGCACCAAATCGATTTAGCCATAAACGCGGCTGCGATATACTTGAGCGGACAGCCGCGCAGACAGTATCGCCATGAATGATCACAAGAATGCCCCATCGCCCGCCCGGCGACCGACCATCGCCGACGTGGCAGAAGCCGCCGGGGTATCCCGCACGACCGTATCCCACGCCCTCAACGACCGGGGGCAGGTCGACCCCCGCACCCGCGAACGGGTCAAGACCATCGCCGCCAGTCTCGGCTACAGGCCCAACCTGCGGGCGCAGCGCCTGCGTACCGGCCGCAGTAACTGCATCGCCCTGCTGTCGTCGATGCCTTTCGCCGTTGCCGGGGGGCCGTCTCGGCTGGGGTTCATGATGGAGATTGCCGCCACCGCAACCGAAGCGGCGCTGAAGCAGGGGCTGGCGCTGGTGCTGGTGCCGCCGATGCAGGAAGCGCGCGGCCTGCTGGACGAACTGGATATCGACGGTGCGGTCATTATCGAACCGGTGGCGAACGACCCTCAGGTCGAGCAACTGCAGCGTCGCGGACTGGATGTGATCTCGATCGGCCGTCAGCCGGCGATGAGCCGCGCCCTCCCCTACGTCGATCTGCAGGGCGGCGCCACCGGGCGAATGCTGCTGGAACATCTGCGCACACAGGGCGCGCGCCGGATCGCCCTGCTGATCGGCGAGCAGCCGCGGCACTCGTACGTCGACGTCGAGCAGGCTTACCGCGATTTCTGCCACGAATACCGGATGGACTGCCTGGTTGCCAGGGCCGACGAGGCCGGCGGCGAAGCGGCCGGCGCCAGGGCCTGCCAGGCACTGCTGCAGCAGCACCCGGAAATCGACGCCATCTGCGCGCCGGTCGACGCCTTCGCCGTCGGCGCAGTCAGCGCACTGCAGTCACTGGGGATACGGGTGCCGGACGACGTCATGGTCGCGACCCGCTACGACGGTCTGCGGGCGCGCAACTGCACCCCGCCACTGACGGCGGTCGATCTGCACCTCGAGCAGGTGGCGTCGCTGGCGATCGAACTGCTGTTCGAGCACATCAACGGCAGCAACGGTCGCACCCTGGTCAGGGCCCCTGCTGCCGAACTGGTCGCCCGCGAGTCGACGCGGTCACCGGTTGGGTCCAGGTCCGAAGGACCGTAACCGCCAGGGGATGGTGGGAATACTTGAATTGCAGGAGCAAATTCAAGTGAACCCAACAACCGCTCTGCCGTCCGATAGCAATCGATCTGGAATACGATCGATATTGCGGGTTACGGCGCGATTCAGGCCCCGCGGTATGCGAAACAGCATTCGTCATTCGCGCCTTCACCCACCCTCCATCCGTGGCAACCGCCCACCCGGTATATACCCGCACCCGCATTACGCAAGCGGATCAGTGAAACAGGCCGGCGTTGAGCCAGAGGTGCACCTGGATGCTGGCGACATAGCCAAGCGCCACCGCCGGCATCCAGCGCAGGTGGCCGAAGAAGGTATAACTGCCACGGGCCTGGCCCATCAACGCCACGCCGGCGGCGGAGCCGATCGACAGCAGGCTGCCGCCGACACCGGCGGTGAGGGTGATCAGCAACCAGTGGCCGTGGGACATCTGCGGCTCCATCGTCAGCACCGCGAACATTACCGGTATGTTGTCGATCACCGCCGAGATCACACCCAGTACGACGTTGGCGCTGGTCGGGTCCCACTGGGTGTACAGCAGGTCGGACATCAGTGCCAGATAGCCCATAAAACCGAGGCCGCCGACGCACATGATGACGCCGTAGAAAAACAGCAGGGTGTCCCACTCGGCCCGGGCGACACGATTGAAAACATCGAAAGGCACCACGCTGCCGAGCGCCCTGAGGCGCTCCTGATTGCCCTCGGCTTCAGCCCGCCGGCGCTTGCGCTCGAGCGAACGCGGCAGCGTTATGCGCAGGAAGTAACCGAAGAACTGCAGGTAGCCGAGGCCCGCCATCATGCCCAGCACCGGCGGCAGATGCAGCACGATATGACAGCTCACTGCCGTCAGGATCGACAGCAGAAACAGCAGCATGATGCGGCGCGCACCGCGCTTGAGCTCCACCTCTTCGACGACGGCACTGGGCCGGCGCTTTTCCACCGCCAGGCTCATCAGCAGTGCCGGCACCAGGAAGTTGACCAGCGACGGTACCAGCAGCGCGAAGAACTCCACGAACTCGACCATGCCCGCCTGCCAGACCATCAGGGTGGTGATGTCGCCGAACGGGCTGAAGGCACCGCCGGCGTTGGCCGCCACCACGATGTTGATGCAGCAGAGGTTGATAAAGCGACGATCGCCGTCTGCGACCTTCATCACCACAGCGCACAGCAGCAATGCCGTGGTCAGGTTGTCCGCCACCGGGGAGATCAGGAACGCCAGCACCCCGGTGAGCCAGAACAGCGTGCGGTAACTGAAGTTGCGCCGCACCATCCAGGCTCGCAGGGCGTCGAAGACCCGCCGCTCCTCCATGGCGTTTATATAGGTCATGGCCACCAGAAGGAACAGCATCAGCTCGGAAAACTCCAGCAGCGTTTCCTTGTAAGCCTCCTCGACCAGCCCCGGCAAGTTGCCCTGGATATAGGCCCAGCCGATCACCGACCAGATGATGGTCGCGCCCACCAGCACAGGCTTCGACTTGCGCAGATTCAGGCGCTCCTCACAGATGACCAGCAGGTAGGCCAGCGTAAAAATGGCCAGGGCAAAATAGCCGTAGGAGCTTTGGGTCAGGTCCAGCGGACCGACCGAGGCGCGGACCGGGAGGCTGAAAACACAGGCAAGGACCAACAGGAGCGGCAAGCAGGGTGCGATTCGTTGCATGATGCGATCAAATCCTTTTCCGAATGGCGTCAGGCTTTCATTAAACAGGCGCCCACCGCTATCGGCAATGGGTCTTGAGTGCTGTTCGATAATGTCTTGCCAGTTCCGAAGCCCGACGGGGCCTTTTCCACAGTGCGTCCCGAAGCCCCGGTATCACTCCGCCCCACAACCGGGCGCCGATCCGCCTGAGAGGCGCTCGATCAGCCAACGCGCCGCAGGGCCCGCCGCCCGGTCTCGGCGCCATATCAGATCGATGCCAGCCTGGATGTCGACCTGCTGAAACGCCAGCCGCAGCGGCACGACCCGACCGCGTTCAAGGTCTTCGCGAACGAAGGGTTTCGGCAGGTAGGCCCAGCCGAAGTCCGCCCGCACCAGCGCCAGGATGCCGTACTGGCTTTCGAGCCGCCAGCAGCGCCCGCCCTGCAGTTCGAAGGCACCGCGAACACCGGCGGTGCGGGTGGTCGGCATGAGCTGACGGTGCTGCTCGAGATCCGGCAGCCGCACCTCGGGCAGGGCTGCCAGCGGATGGCCCGGGCCGGCCACCGCGATCACCTCGACATGGTCGATACCGGTAAAATTGAAACCGCGCGGGTAGAACTCCTGCTCGAACATCACGCCCAGATCCGCCCGGCCGCTGCTGACCAGCTCCGCGACATCCTGACTGGTTGGATTGAGAAGCTCGAACTCAAGGTGCGGGAAGGCCCCGTCGAAGGCCGCCAGGTGCGGCACCAGCGTCTCCATCGCGATGGCCGCATCGACCGCCAGCGTCAGCCGCGTCTCGACGCCCCGGCCGAGCGCGGCGGCGCTGGCCCGCATCTCGTCGCAACGCTGCAGAATCGCCCGCGCGTCCCGCAGCAGCGCCCGCCCCTCCCCGGTCAGCACCGGCGTCCGGCCGCTACGGTCGAACAGCTCCACGCCGCAGTCGATCTCCAGATGACTGACCGCCACGCTGACCACCGACTGCGCCTTGCCCAGATGCCGCGCCGCCGCCGAAAAGGACCCCTGCTCCGCAGCGGCGACAAAGGCCTGCAACTGTTCCACACTGAACGTCATTTCAGCTTCCCGTCATGTTTTGAGCGCAATCCTGAAGCTCCGCCCTCAACCAGCGTATGGCCCCGTCCCGCTCGTAAAGCGGGTGGTGCACCAGCGTCATTTCCGGTCGAGGCATGCCTGCCGGCGGTTGCACCAGCCTCAGCGGCAACAGGGTGCAAAACAGCATAGCCAGTTCCCGGGGCAGGGTCAGCACTGCGTCGGTCAGTGCTACCGTGCGGGCGGCAGCCATGTAATTCAGGCTGCGCGAGAGCAGCCGCCGCTCGAGCC
The DNA here is from genome assembly GCF_014645375.1 of Marinobacterium nitratireducens. Classification (GTDB taxonomy): domain Bacteria; phylum Pseudomonadota; class Gammaproteobacteria; order Pseudomonadales; family Balneatricaceae; genus Marinobacterium_A; species Marinobacterium_A nitratireducens. Next base: position 328,405 of record NZ_BMLT01000006.1, on the reverse strand, counting down.
CCTGCGCCGACAACCACTGATCCACCCATTCGGGGTTGCCGGCGCCGACCTGGGACAGTCCGATCTGCGGCTGCCGCACGAAGTCCTCCAGGCTCAGCGAATCCCCCACGACCCGGTTCGAACGTGCGACCAGACACACGAGCTCCTCGCGGATCCAGGGCTCGGACATCAGCGTCGACGGAAGCTCCGTGTCCGCCTCGAGCCCCACGACCAGATCGACCTCCCGGTTTTCGAGCCCCTTGCACAACACGCTCTGCGAGATCACCTCGATCGCGAACTCGAGATGCGGCGCACGCGGCTGCACCGAGGCCAGGAAGCCCGGGTACAGCAACTCTTCGAAATAGTCGTTGGTGGCGATAACGAACCGGCGGCGGCTGGTCGCCGGATCGAACGCCGGCGGTGGCGTCAGTGTGCGATCGATCAGCTTCAGGGCCTGCTGCACGCCGGGCAGCAGCTCCAGCGCCCGCGGCGTCGGCTGCATTCCGCGCTCCGTCTTGACCAGCAGCGGGTCGTCCAGCGCCTCGCGCAGCCGGCGCAGCGCATGGCTGACGGCCGGCTGGCTCAGGTAAAGCCGCTCTGCGGTCCGGGTAACGTGGCGCTCGACGATCAGCGTTTCGAAGACCACCAGCAGATTGAGATCGAATTTGCGCAGAGGATTCATGTCAGCCATTGCATCGTTTCATCCACCCTCCGGTCCTTACCCACTCCAAGCCATTCGTAACACGAATAGATCAATCAATCCAATTCATTTAACTAATCACCTCCAACCGCATAAGGTGAACGGACCCTAAATAGTTTGCTTGCAGGAGATCTTCATGGCCGACGCCAATAATAACCAGGGCACCCCGATCAACGTTGCGCACAGCTCGATATACGCCACCCACCCCGCGACCTTTATGCAGTTTCCGCCCTACGATCCCCAGGCGGAGGGCACCGAAGTGGTGATCACCGGCATTCCGTTCGACCTCGCCTGCACCGGCCGTTCGGGTACCCGCATGGGTCCGAAATCCATTCGCCTGGCTTCCGCCAATCTGATCTGGGAAGGCATCCGCTGGCCCTGGGAATTCGCCCTCGATGATCATCTGCGCGTCGCGGACGCCGGCGACCTTCATTTCAGCTACGGTGAGCCGCAAACACTGGTCGATAATCTCGAAGCCCATGCCGACCGGGTACTGGAGGCGGGGCGACAGATGCTCAGCTTCGGCGGCGACCACTTCATCAGCCTGCCACTGCTGCGCGCCCATGCCCGCCGCCACGGTCCGCTGGCCCTGATCCATTTCGACGCCCATACTGATACGTACTCGGGCGGCACCCAATACGATCACGGCACCATCTTCCATCACGCCGTGCAGGAGGGGTTGGTCGATACCGAGCACTCCATCCAGATCGGCATCCGCACCACCTATGACCGCCGAAACCACCCCTTCGAGGTCCTGGACGCCGCCTGGGTCAACGACCAGGGACCGGCTGCGGTCCTCGAGCGCATCCGCCAGCGGGTGGGCAGCCGCAAGGCCTATCTGAGCTTCGACATCGACGGCCTCGACCCCACCCATGCCCCCGGCACCGGCACGCCGGTCAGCGGCGGCCTGAGCATCGACTGCGCCCTCAAGGTGGTTCGCGGCATGACCGGGCTGGAACTCGTGGGCATGGACCTGGTGGAGGTCAACCCGGCCTACGACCACGCCGAAATCACCTCGCTGGCCGCCGCGACCCTGGCGCTGGAATTCCTCTACGTGCTTGCGGCCAACAAGAGCTGAGGCGCCCCCACCTCCCTGGGGCGACGTCTGAAGCGGCAGGGATGCCGGTTGCGCCAAGGGGTAGATAACGACAACAAGAGAAACGCTTCCATGACCGGTTCCCCGAATCCCAAGAAGACGCTGTCCGCGCTCGATATCACCCTCTACACCATCTCGGCGATCCTGCTGGTCGACCAGATTGCGCTGTCTGCCGCCGTGGGCGAGTCGGCGATCTTCTGGTGGCTGGTGGTACTGTTGATATTCTTCGTGCCCAACACCCTGATCACCGCCGAGCTCGGCACCCGCTACCCCGAGCAGGGCGGCATATACGCCTGGATACGCGACGCTTTCGGCGCCCGCTGGGGCGCCCGAATCACCTGGCTTTACTGGATCAACATCGCCCTCTGGATGCCGGCGGTCTTCATTATGTTCGGTGCCATATTCGCCACCCTGTACTGGCCGGCGCTGGACCTTTGGGGCCAGATAGGCATCGGCCTTGCGCTGTGCTGGCTAAACGCCGCAATCAACTGCCTGCCGTTGCGCATGAGCAAGTGGATCCCAAATCTCGGCACGCCGCTGAAGTTTCTGGTGATCCTGACCCTTGGCGCCGGCGGCCTCTGGTATGGCCTGCAGCACGGCTTCGCCAACAACCTCAGCCTCGGGCACAGCCTGGAGCGGCTGGACGAGGGACTGGCCTATATTCCGGTCATTGTCTACGGCTGCCTTGGCGTCGAGCTGATCAGCGCCGAAAGCGCTGCCATTCGCAATCCTCACCGCAGCATCCCGCGGGCCATGCTGATCGCCGGTCTGCTAACCGCCGCCTGCTACATCTTTGGCACCCTCGGCGTACTGGCGGCAGTGCCGGCCGAACGTATCGACACCGTCGATATCATCGCGGTTAGCCTGCGCGAGCTGTTCGGCGCCTCGGCACTGGGCGAAGGGCTGGCGCTGGTCATCGGCGGTGCCGCGTTGCTGACCTTTTTCTCCACCATGGTGACCTGGACCCTGGGCGGCAACTGCGCCATGGCCGAAGCCGGCGCAGCCCGGGAAATGCCCGCCGCTTTCGCCCGAAAACATCCGCGCCATGGCGCCCCCGTCGGCGCGGCTCTGCTGACCAGTCTCGTCAGCTCGACCATACTGCTGCTTTACGGCTTCATGGCCGGCAGCGCTGAAGAGCTGTTCTGGACGCTGTTCTCGTTCAGCGCCATCGTCTTCCTGCTGCCCTATATCGGCATGCACTTGGCCTACCTCAAGCTGCGTCGCCGCGACGCGGCGCGCGCCGACGGCTTTCGCATTCCCGGTACCCGGCTGCACCGGCTGCTGTCGCTCAACTGCATCCTGGTACTGAGCGCGGCCATCGTGCTGTTCTTCTGGGTGCCGGGCCAGCCGCTGGACGGCGTCTTCGCGGCGCAGGTCGGCAGCGGCGTGCTGATAACCCTGCTGATCGGGGAATTCCTGGTCTACCTGGGGGAGAAATCGCGAAAGGAGTTTGACGCGGCTCCGGCCCGCTCTCGCGGGGATGGCACGGCACGGGAAGCCTGAGAGCTTCCCCGGCCCCGAACCCCGGGCACAGCGAACCGTACCAACCTCGGGAGGCAGTCCATCGAAAGCTGCGCAAGCGGCGTTACTTGCCGAGCGAGCCCATGATGCCGCGCACCGCGGCGGGAATATCGCCGGGCAGTACCACCAGCTTGCTGTTCTGCGAGGTGGACATATCCTTCATCGCCTCGACGTAGCGCTCGCCGAGCAGGAACATCACCGGCAGTTCGTTGTTCTGGATCGCCTCTGTCACCTTCTGGATCGCGGTCTGGCTGGCTTCAGCCAGTACCACGGTCGCTTCGGCGTCGCGACGGGAGGCCTCCAGCCGGCCTTCGGCCTCGAGGATCGCAGCGGACTTCTCCCCTTCCGCCCGGGTCACGGTGGCACGGCGGCTACGCTCGGCGGCCGCCTGCTCCTCCATCGCGTGCTGCATGGTCGGCGACGGGTTGATGTCCTGGATCTCGACGGTTTTTAGCGTGATGCCCCAGTCGGCGATATCGTCCGAAATCGCGCCCTTGAGCTTGGCCTTGATGGCATCGCGGTTGGACAGCGCATCGTCCAGATCCATCTCGCCGACGATCGAACGCAGCGACGTCTGCACCAGGTTCTGGATGGCGATGTTGTAGTCCTCGACGCCATATACCGCTTTCTCCGGCGAGACGATATTGATATAGGCAACCGCATTGGCAATGATCACCGCGTTATCGCGGGTAATCACTTCCTGAGACGGAATGTCCAGCACGATATCCTTGGTCGTGACCTTGTAGGCCACGGAATCGATGTAGGGAAAAATGATATTGAGGCCGGGCCCAAGGGTCCGGTGGAATTTACCCAGACGCTGCACCACGTATTTACTGCCCTGGGGTACCGTCTTGACCCCGACCGCGACAGTGACGATCACCAGCACCAAAAAAACGCCCGCAAGGGCCAGTCCATCGATAGGCATTCGCTCTACTCCTTCAGATTCCGCTCAGGCGGGCTCAACGTTTTTCGACAATCAGGGTATTACCGGAAATATCCCGTACACAGACACGGTCACCGACTTCAACCGGCGTATCGCAGATAAAGGGCCACTCGTCATCGCCCAGAAGCGGTGTAGTGAAGCGAACCTGACCACGGGCAGCCTCGCTCGGAGCCCGTATGACCTGTCCGCATTCGCCACTGATCGCCTCGCGGGCGATGCCCGCCTTGGTGCGATCCACCATCAGCGGGCGAAAGAAACGGAACCAGAGAAAGGTGAAAAAGATCGACGACAGCGCCCACACCACCAGCTGGCCACTAAAACCGAAATCAGGCAGGAACCAAAGCAGCGCGGCAACGATAACGGCACCGAGCCCGAACCAGAAGATGGTGAAGCTGGGAATAAAGATTTCCGCCATCACCAGCAGCATCCCAAATACCAGCCAGTGCCAGTCTTCGATTACAAATTCCATTTTCATATCTCCAGGACATTACCGGCAAATTACCGCAAATTCTTCGGGGACAACAGCATCGAAGCCCCGAATGGCGTTTCTGATCGCCGGGTTGCGCATCCATCGGGAAAGTTTCCCCGGAACGGCCCGGCTACTTGTATACAATTCAACCAACCACTAGAATAGCGCCTCGTCCAGGCAAGGCGCCGGGCTTCCCGTTCGTGGCAGTCCGCAAGATTCCGCTAAATTCTGAAACTCTTTGATGACAGCCGTGCGTTTTCGCAACGGCGCGCTGTCGTTTGGAACACACCCACTATGCATAGCATTACGCTGATTGGCCTGGCGGCGGCCTTCTGTACCACTGCTGCCTTCGTTCCGCAGGTTCTGCGGATCCTCAGAACCGGCAACGTCGACGGCATTTCGCTGTCGATGTACTCGATCTTCACCCTGGGCGTATTGCTGTGGCTGGGCTACGGGATCGTGCTGCGCGATCTGCCAATGATCCTGGCCAACCTGGTGACCCTTATTCTGGCAGCCGCGGTACTCGGCCTGACACTGCGCACTCGCCTGCGCGTTCGCAACCGGGCCGTCGCCGCCTGAAGCCCATCGCGCCGCTCCCGCCGGAGCGGCGCGATGGTTGACTGGCGTTCAGCCAGCAGCCTGACTGTTGCAATATTGAACAACAAGTGCCGCAAATCTCCGCCTTTTCCCGCAAAACTCGCTATATTCCTCCAGCATCTGCAATAATTGATAGGCAGCACGCTCCGAAAGTGTTTAATGAGGAGCCCTTGAACAGGTTTCACTGAGTCGCTGCGGGCTTGGCGTTGCTTTTTCAGGAGTTCCTTCACCCAGGAGGAATCCATGTATTCGAAATTAATGGTCCCGGTCGACCTTGCCCATGTAGAGCGACTGGAGAAAGCCCTCAACACTGCGGCCGATCTGGCCAAACTCTACAACCTGCCCGTCTGTTATGTCGGTGTCAGCGCTTCTGCCCCGAGCAAGATTGCCCATACACCGGCGGAATTCTCGCGCAAAATGCAGGAATTCGGACAATCCCAGGCCAGTAAATACGGTCTTTCCGATGTCACCACGGCTGCCTATATCAGCCATGATCCGGCTATCGATCTCGATGACACTCTGATGAAAGCCGCCAAGGACAGCGGAGCCGACCTGGTGGTCATGGCATCCCATGTGCCGGGGCTTGCCGAGCATATCTTCGCGTCCAATGCCGGCTACTTCGCGTCCTACGCGGATGTATCGGTAATGGTCGTACGCTGACCCCCTTGCCCTTCACACTCCATTCAGTCCGATAGAGGGATTAGCATGACAGATCCGACCGACATCACGCCCGAGGGCGATGCCAACCTGATCGAGACCGAGTACGAGATCGGTCAGGACAATATAAGCACCCACATCGGTCCTTTCGACCTCGATATCCACAACCCCGTCTTTCTGGTGTCGGGCCTGACCATCGTCGCCTTCGTGTTCCTGACCCTCGCGTTCCAGGATTCCGTGGGCCCCATGTTCAACGACATGCGTGGCTGGCTCACCTCCACCTTCGACTGGTTTTTCCTCGGCGCCGCGAATGTCTTCGTAGTGCTGTGCCTGGTACTGGTGGTTTCACCACTGGGCAAGGTACGCCTGGGCGGTACCGACGCCACGCCCGATTACTCCTATGCGGGCTGGTTCGCGATGCTGTTCGCCGCCGGCATGGGCATCGGCCTGATGTTCTACGGCGTATCGGAACCGATATCGCACTTCTCGTCATCCTTCGCCGAGGGCGCCGGGTCGCCCGACAGCTGGGCGCCGCTGTCAGGCGCGGCGGGTGATACAGAAGGTGCCATTCGCCTGGGCATGGCCGCCACCATCTTCCACTGGGCGCTGCACCCCTGGGCGATCTACGCCGTGGTGGCGCTGGCGCTGGCGCTGTTCTCCTACAACAAGGGCCTGCCTCTGACCATGCGTTCGATGTTCTACCCGATCTTCGGCGAGAGGGTCTGGGGCTGGACCGGGCACATCATCGATATTCTGGCCGTTTTCGCGACGCTGTTCGGCCTGGCGACTTCGCTGGGCTTCGGTGCCGAACAGGCCAGCGCAGGCCTCGACTTCCTGTTCGGTCTGCCGGCGACGGAAACCACCAAGGTGTTCCTGATCATCGGCATCACCGGCCTGGCGCTGCTGTCCGTCGTCGCCGGTCTCGACGCCGGCGTCAAGCGCCTGTCCGAGATCAACATGGCGCTGGCGGTGCTGCTGTTGCTGTTCGTGGTACTCGTCGGCCCGACGGTCGCCATCGTCACCGGCTTCTTCAGCAACCTCGTATCCTACCTCGAGTACCTGGTGCCGCTGTCCAATCCGGTTGGCCGTACCGACGCCAACTTCAGTCAGGGATGGACCGCCTTCTACTGGGCCTGGTGGATCTCCTGGTCGCCGTTCGTCGGCATGTTCATCGCCCGCGTTTCCCGCGGCCGCTCGGTGCGCGAGTTCATCGTCTGCGTGCTGCTGATTCCGTCGCTGGTATGCGTATTTTGGATGACCGCCTTCGGTGGCACCGCCATCAGCCAGATCGTCAACGATGGCTACCAGGCGGTGGCCGATGCCTCGCTGGAGCTCAAGCTGTTCACCATGCTAGAGGGACTGCCGCTGCATCAGATTACCTCCTTCGTCGGCATCGTGCTGGTGATCGTGTTCTTCGTCACCTCTTCCGACTCCGGCTCGCTGGTCATCGATACCATCACCGCAGGCGGCAAGATCGACTCGCCGGTAACCCAGCGCGTGTTCTGGGCCGTATTCGAGGGCCTGGTGGCAATCGCGCTGTTGCTGGGGGGCGGCCTCGGCGCCCTGCAGGCGATGGCCGTCTCCACAGGCTTCCCGTTCACCATAGTGCTGCTGCTGGCCTGCTATGCCATCGTTCGCGGACTAATGAGCGAACCGAAAGGCTGATCGATGATGTTTGGTGAAACGTAGGAGCCCGGTCTCCGGGCGAATCCCGAAGGCACCCTGGCCATTCGCCCACGGAGTGGGCTCCTACAGGTGTTCGTCAACGGCCCCGCATTTGCGGGGCCGCTTCTTTGGCTGACTGTCAGGCGCGACTCAAGCATCCACCACACAAAGCTTACCGGTCTTGCCCAAGTGCCAACCGCCACTCATCGATCTGTACTGCGATCGATACGGTGGGTCCGCGATACCCAATGTTCTTTGTAACCGTTGAAGTCGTTTGCGGTGCATCGCTTGACCCCCCCTACGCGCTCACAACTCACCGCTCACCACTTACGACTCTCCACTTACTATTCCCCCAACTGTTCGTCCAGAAACTCGGAGAAACGACGCCAGGAGTGCAGATCCGCGTCTTCGCGGTAGCGGTCGCTGTCGAACACCGTGAAGGCATGGGGAGCGCCGCCGTAGGTGATCATTTCATGGGATACACCGGCGGCTTCGAGTTCAGAGCCCAGCGTCGCAAAGTCCTGCAGCGTAATGGCGGTGTCGGCGGATCCGTGCATGATCAGGAGCTTGCCCTGGGTGTTGCTGTAATCCTGCCCCTCCGGCGTCGACAGACCGCCATGGAAGGTCGCGAAGCCCTTCATCGGCGCTCCGGAGCGGGCCAGCTCCAGCACCGCCGCGCCGCCAAAGCAATACCCCATCGCCACGGTGCTGTCGGTACTGGCGCCTTCGGCTCGTGCCGCCTCGAGCGCACCGTTCATCAGCGCTCGCATTTTTTCACGATCCTGGTACAGCTCGCCGGTGTGCTGGCGCTTGTCGCTGTCTTCGGTAGGCCTGATACCCTTGCCGAACAGGTCTGCCGCAAACACCGCATACCCCATTTCCGCCAGCATATCGGCACGTTTGACCTCGTACGCGGTCATGCCGTCCCAGTCATGAATCAAAAGCACCAGCGGCGCGTCGGCCGCCGGCGTCACGTAGTAACCTTCGTACTCCAAACCGTCGACCTGATAGGTCACCGCCGTTCCGGCCGCGACCGCCACCGAAGATGCCAGCCCCAGAGCCAGCGCCGAAATCGTCTTGAGCATGATTGCCTCCCGCTGTTGTAGAACGTCCTGTGCGATACGTTCGCGGAATAACTATAGTTCAGCGGTTTGTGGATAAGTGCCGGCAGGGCCGGTTGACCGTCCGGCTTTTCGCTTTCAGGCCAGGGGCAAGACCACCAGGGTACCGACCTGGCGTTCGTACAGGCGGATCGGCTGGCGCCGCAAGGCTGCCAGCCAGGCCGGCAGCGCGGAGCCGGCGTCCGGGTCTTCGATATCGAGCGATGCGAGGCGTGTCTGGGGCGTCAGCGCGAGATCCAGGCCGAGCCCCTGCAGGGCCCGGTGTGCCAGGATGTTGGCCTTGACCAGACGGCCGCGGCGGTCGAATGCCAGCAACCCGTCACTCTGCCAGTTGAGGAACTGCGCGCGGCTGCCTTCCAGCACCTCTTCGCGGCACTTGAAATAGGCGCGGGCCAGGTTGGCTTCGATAAGCCTGGCCGCCGTCATGGCGAAGTCGAGCGTGTGACGCTGGTAGCTGCGGGTGCGACCGGACAGATCGACCACACCCAGCACCCGGCCGTCGTGGGGGTCGCGTACGACATCGGCGGAACAGGTGAAGCGCTTGATACCGGCGCAGTAATGCTCGGCACCGTGCAACTGGACCGCTTCGCCGGACGCCAGCGCCGTACCCATGGCGTTGGTGCCGACGCTGCGCTCGCTCCAGCAGCTGCCGATGGACAGGTTGACGCCGGCCGCATCACGGCGAATATCGAGGTCGCCCTCAACATCCATGACGATGCCCTCGGCGTCCGTCAGCAATACCAGGCTGTCGGCGCGGAACAACAGCTCCCCTGCCCGCCTCAATACCGGCGCCGCCGCCATGCGCAGCTCGCTCTCGCGGTAGCGACGGCGTTCCAACTCGGCTCCGCTCACGGACTGCGGCGCTTCGCGCAGATCCGGGTCGACCTGCTGCCGGCAGCGGCGCCAGGAGTCCTCGACCACCGGCCGAACCATGTCGTTGGAATAATCCGGATCGCTGACATAACGCTGCCAGATATCCAGCAGCGCGCGATGGTCCGCCGGGTTGCTCAGATGCCGCCCCTCGGCCTTCATCTGCGCCGTGGCCAACGCCGCCTGCTCGCGGGTGAAAAACTGATCCTCGCGCACGAAGCCCGCCACCACCCCCGGTTTGACCGCCGTCACCCGACCGCTCTCGAGACGGGATACCACCAGGTCGTCGGGCAGTCCGTCCAGCATGTGCATCGGCGCTTCGAGGCCATTGGCGAAACGGGAAGGGTGGACCTGGCCGGTGTCCATGTCGTAGAAAGCGGGACGGAAACCCAGCGCCCGGTTGCCCTCGCTGACCCCCCCGCTGCCGCGGTAATGCCGGTTCTGGTCCTGCAAGGCCGCCAGGGTCAGATGCTCAACCACCTCGGACAATGCCGCAAGGGGTGGAGGTTTGATTGCCACGTTTACCTCCTCGTACAGAGGCACTCATTACTTCGAGTTCGTGTGTAGTATAGACGCCGCCCGGCGGCTGTCGGGCGACGTCTCGGGTTTCATCCGGCGGCGGGCAAAGGCGCCTCGGCCGCAGCGCTGCTGTCGAAGGCATGACGACGGCTCATCAAAAGAAAGCTTGCCGGCACGAAGTAGAACGACAGCAGGGTGGTCAGCACCGTGCCTCCCGCGATGATGACGGCAAAGGGCGGCCACAGCCCGCCACCGGCCAGGATCAGCGGCATGAAACCGCCGACCGTGGTGATGGTGGTGGAGACGATATGGCGCGCGCAGCTCTGCACCGCCGCCGCTATGGCAACCCGGTCGCCGCGCACCGCGGCCGGGTCCGCCTTGAGTTCGGCCAGTATGACGATGGCGGCATTGATCGCCAGCCCCACCAGCCCCAGCAGCCCGACGATCCCGATAAAGCCGAACGGGTAGTCCAGCAGGCGCAGGCTCAGCAGTCCCAGCCCCGCCGACTGTACGGCCACAAGCACAATCAGCCCGCTGAGGCGGAACGAATTGAACGACAGCACCAGCACCGTGAGCAGCAGCGCCAGAATCAGACCCAGACTCGCCAGCAGGTTGCCGACGGCATCGTTGCGTCCGGCCGCTTCGCCGCCGAACTCCATACTGTAGCCTGGCGGCATCCGGAAGGCTGCGGCATCCAGGCGCTGGCTGTAGTCCTGCAGTACCGTCGACGGCAGCACACCGGCGCGCAGGTAGCCCTCGATCACATTGACGCGCTGCCCGTCGCGACGCGGAATGGCGCCGCGGCTCGGTCGCAGCTCCAGCTGCGCCAGCGCCGTCAGCGGCAGCAACTCGCCGCTCCCGGGCGCGACCAGGCTGAGGCTGGCCAGGTCGTGCAGCTCGCGACGCCCATCGCCCGCCACGCGCACACGCACCGGTATCGACTCCGTGGCCTCCAGCAGGGTCCCGCCGGTAACGCCGTTCAGGCTACCCTGAAGCTGGGATGCCATGCCGGTCAGCGTCAGGCCACTCAGGCGCCCCGCCGCTTCGTCGACGTCCAGCCACACCTTCGGCGTACCCGGCTGCAGTGTCGCCCGGCTGTGGATCACGTCCGGAGTCTCGCTGAGGATGCGCCGCGCCTCGGCGCCCAGCTGCTGCAGGCGGTCGAGGTTGGGACCGTACAGCCGCAACTCGATGGGCGCCTGGAACGGCGGTCCCTGCTCCAGCTTGCGCACCAGTATCTGGGCTCCCGGCAGCCGCTCGTCCAGCAGCCACTGCAACTCTGGAATCAGACGATTCGCGCTCGCCGCATCGCGGGTGTTGACCATCGCCTGAGCGTAGTTCGGCGCGCCGCGCTGACCGCCCATCATGTTGTAATAGAAGGACGGGGCGCTGTTGCCAAGGAACCACTGCACCCGCTCGATGCCGTCCACGCCATGCAGCATTTCGCTGACGCTGTGGCTGTAGCGCCGGGTCTCGGCCAGGCTGGCCTGCACCGGCAGGTACATTTCGATCTGAAACATATCCCGGTCCGAAGGCGGGAAAAACTGCTCGCGCAGCTGCCCGGCGCCGTAAAAGCCCGCCAGCGGCAGCAGACAGATCAGCGCCAGGGTCGCCCGTGGACGGCGCAGGGACAGCTGCAGCGAGGCGGCGAACAGACGCGAAAGGCGCTGCGGCCGGACACCATCCCGGTACCAGCGCGGACCTTCGGGCGCCGCGGCGCGGATAAAGCGACCGGCCAGCGCCGCCAGCAGACTGTGGGCGATCAGCCAGGAACCCAGCAGTGCGAAGATTACGCTCAGCGCGATGCCACCGACGAACTCCCCGGCAGGCCCCGGCATCAGCGCGATCGGCAGGAAGGCGAGCACGGTGGTCAGGGTCGAGCCCAGTAGCGGCAGCCACAGGTGCCGGATCGAGCGGGTCACCGCCTGCAGGGCGGCCTCCCCCTGCTGCCGGCGCTGCTGGATGCTGTCGACCATGACGATGGCGTTGTCGACCATGATGCCGAGCGCCACCACCAGACCGGTGACCGACATCTGGTGAATGGGCAGGCCCCAAAGCTTCATCATCGAAAGCGTGAACAGTACTGTAAGGGGCAGCGACAGCGACACGATCAGCGCCGGACGCCAGCCCAGCGTGACCAGCAGTACCAGCACGATAAGACTGAAGCCGACCACGATATTGCCGACCAGGTCACCGAGGCGGCGCTCGGTGTAGCGGTTCTGATCGAACAGGATCTGCGCCTCGAGTTCTGCCGGCAGCTGCGCCGCCACCTCGTCGAGGCGCTGTTCCAGCGCCGCCATCCAGCGATCGACACGCTGGTCCGGCAGCATCCGCACGCCCACCACCACCGCAACGCTGCCGTCGATCAGTGCCTGCTCGGCGGGCGGCTGTTGCAGCGCGTGGCTCACCTTGGCCAGATCCCCCACACGCATCAGCTGGCCGTCGGCGGCGGAGGTCAGCGGCACCGCCCGAATCCGCGCGACCGAGTCCAGCGCACCCTCGAGCTCGATCTGCAGCTGATTGCGCTCGTTGTACAGCGAGCCCGCCGCGACCTTGGCGTCGGCCTGACGGATGCGCTCGGCGATCTGCGCCGGCGTCAACCCCTGCGCCGCCGCGCGCAACGGATCGATCTCGACCAGAATTTCCTCCTGCTGCTCGCCGAACAGCTCGACGAAATCGGTGCCCGGCAGCGCCCGCATCCGATCCCGCAGCAACTCGCCGTAACGGCCCAGCGTGACCATGTCCGGTTCGCCTCCGGCACGCCATGTCAGTGCCACCAGACTGGTGAAGGCATAGCCGCGATCGTCGTCGAGTTCCGGAGCGCCGGCAGCGGCGGGCAGCTCGTCCGCGACCTCGCCGAGCAGGTCACGGGTGCGGGACCAGACCGGCACGGTGTCCACTACCGCATCCTTCAGCTCCAGGCGGACCACGGAAATGCCCGGGCGGGAGACGGAACTCAGATGCTTGATCTCCGGCAGCTCGCGCAGCCGGTTCTCGATCTTCTCCGACACCAGCGTCTCGACACGCTCGGCACTGGCTCCCGGCAACGGCGTGATCACCGTGGCCACGCGGTTGAGGATGCGCGGATCTTCGGTGCGCGGCAGCGTCGCCAGCGCGCCAAGCCCCGCCACCAGCAGCACCGCGATCGCCAGCGTCAGCAACCGCCCGTTTTGCAGCAGGCCCTTCATGGCGTTGCATCCGCCAGTTCGCCGCCGGATGCCAGCCGCACCCGCTGCCCCGGCACCAGGCGCTGCAGACCGGCGCTCAGCACCCTGACATCTGCGCCCAGTTCACCGCTGACGTAGGCCTGCTCGGAGGTCGCATGCAGTACCCGCACGTTGTGGCTGCGCAGCTCATACAGGCCGGCATCCGCGGTCTCCTGCAGGCTGTAGAGGTTCCACATGCCGCGGGGCGCATCGGTCAGCGCCTCCAGCGGCACCCAGTAACCGGGAACCGGATAATGCTGCTCCAGGGATAGCTGCGCCAGCTGGCCGTTGAGCGGTCCGCTCTCCCCGTCCAGCACCAGGCGCAGCGGCACGGTCAGGGTCACAGGATCCACATCCGAGCCATGCGCCAGCACCCGCGCGCTGTATTCCTTGCCACCGATGCTCAGCGACTGACGCGAGCCGTACGGCAGGCGCTCGAGCAGGTCGGCCGGAACCCCGACCCGGACTTCGGCGGCGCCGGCCTCCAGCAGTTCCAGTACCGGCGTACCGGCGGCGACGACCTCGCCCTGGTCCAGCAGGCGCCGTCCGACCCGCGCCTCGAACGGCGCCCGCAGCGTCGATTTCTCGATACGCAAGCGGTTCGCCGTCCGTTCGGCGTCGAGGCCAAGAAGGCTCGCTTCCAGTCCCCGGCGCCGGGCCTTGAGTTCATCGAGCTGCTGATCGGAGGCATAACCGCGCTGTTGCAGCGACTGCTGACGCGCGATACTGGTCTTTACCAGCGCAAGCTCGGCATCGAGCCGTGCCCCTTCCGCCTCCAGCCGACTGGCCTCGGCCTGCAGCAGCTCGGTATCCTGCCGGGCCAGCACCTGACCGAGGGCGACACTGTCGCCCTCGTCGACCATAACCTCTGCCACCTTGCCGCCGAGCTCGAAGCCGAGACTTGCGCTCTGGCGCACCTCGACCCTGCCGATAAAGGTCCGTGCCACCTGATAGCCCTGCTGCAACCGGGGCTGAACGCTGGTCGCCGGATGGTAATGGGCCTCGACGCCGCTGTCAGCGCCGGATTCGACGCAGCCCGCCAGGCCTCCTGCCAGCAGCAGCGGCAGGCACAAGCGGACAAGTTCCGCCCCGGGGAAACGCAATTGCCTGCCCTTCATGGTACATTCACCCTGTAGTGTTGAATTTAAACTGGACCGTCCAGTCTATTTCAAGCAGACTATAGAACCATCAAACTGGACTGTCCAGTATGAAATTGGTGAACCATGACTAAAGCCAGAAGTAAAAGCGAAGAGAAAGGTATCCGCATCCTCGACTCCGCCGTCGAGCTTTTTACCGAACAGGGCTTCGCCAGCACCAGCATGGACCAGATCGCCAAGCGCGCCGGGGTTTCGAAGCAGACCGTTTACAGCCACCATGGCAGCAAGGAAGAACTGTTCGTCGCCGCCGTCGGCTGCAAGTGCACCTTCCACCAGATGACACAGGAAGAGTTCGAGCCCGGCCCCGATCTGCGCGCGCAGCTGCTGAACATCGCGCAGAATTTCGCCGCACTGGTAACCTCCCGCGAAGCCATTCAGGTGGCCCGCACCTGCACCAGCGAAGCCGAAACCTATCCGGAGTTGTCCCGGCTGTTCTTCGAGGCCGGACCCGACCGCGTCATCAGCCGGCTGAGCCGGCTGCTGGCGGAGTTCGACCGCAACGGCGAGCTGTGCATCCCGGAACCCCGTTTCGCCGCCGTCCAGCTGCTGAAAATGGTCGAGGGGGAACAGCAGATCCGGCTGAACCTCAACGTCGAGGGTTTGATGCCCGAAGCCGAGTACCGACGCTATGTAACGCAGTGCGTCGACGCCTTCCTGCGCGCCTACGCGCCCTGAAGCCATAAGCGTCCCGCTGTCGACAAGCCACGCTCAGCTCCTACACTTTAAGCGACGGACAACTCGGTCGAGGTGGCGATGGCGGACGATTTCTATCTGCGATTCTGGGGGGTGCGCGGCTCCTGTGCCTGCCCCGGGGTCGATACGCTGGTATACGGCGGCAATACCTCCTGCGTCGAGGTGAGGGCCGGCGGACACCTGATAATTCTCGACGCCGGCACCGGTCTGACTCCGCTGGGCGCCAGCCTGCGCGCACTCGGCGAACCGGTGCAGGCCGACCTGCTGCTGAGTCATATCCACTACGACCATATTCTCGGCCTGCCCTTCTTCCCACCCGCCTACGACCCGGGCAGCCGGCTGCGGTTCTGGGCCGGCGACTGCGACGGCGGCATCGAGGCGGCGATGCTGCGTTTCGTGCAGCCGCCCTATTTCCCGGTCCCGCTGCAGCGGATGTCGGCGACGTTCAGCTTTCACGATTTCGCCGCCGGTGACAGCTGGCCGCTGTCCGACCGGATCCGGGTGCGGACAGCGCCGCTGGTCCATCCCGACGGCGCCACCGGTTATCGCATCGACTACGACGGCCGCTCGATCTGCTACATCACCGACACCGAGCACCCGGCGCAGGGCTGCGACGAGAACATCGTCGCGCTGGTTCAGGATGCCAACATCGTGATCTACGATGCCACTTTCAACGACGACGACTACCCCAACCACCTGGGTTGGGGCCACTCCACCTGGGAGGCGGGACTGGCACTGTGCGAGCGGGCCGGCGCCGAAACCCTGGTGGTCTTCCATCACGCTCCCGAGCGCACCGATGCCGAGCTACGGGCCCTGGACCGGGTGGTCCATCAGAGACGCCCGGGCTCGGTCGTGGCACGCGAAGGCATGGTGCTGATACCCTGAGGCCGAAACGGAACGAGCATGTCCAACGCCAGACTGAAACTGCTGCAACAGATGCCGATATTCGGCGGCATCACCGACGACGTGCTGGAATTTCTGCTGGCGCGGACCCGGGTCGTCGAATGCAAGAGCGGCGACTACTTCTTCATGGAAGGCGACCCGGCGGGCGAGCTCTACGTGCTGGAAAAGGGCGAGGTTGAAATTCTGCGCACCTGGCAGGAGCGCGAGTACCGCATCAGCACCATGTCGCTCGGGGACTGTTTCGGCGAGATGGCGCTGATCGACTTCTGCCCGCGCAGCGCCAGCGTCCGCGCGCTGGAGGACTGCAGCGCCATCGAGCTTTCGGCCTCGGCGCTGCACGAGTTATACGAGAAGGACCCGAGCCAGTACACCATGATCTACATGAACCTGGCGCGCGAACTGAGCCGCCGGCTGCGCGACGTCAACGACCTGCTGTTCCAGGCCACCGTCCAGGTGCGTCGTCACGAGAACGACTGCATCCATCCCACCTGAACACCAGGCCGCAAGTATCAGCGCCCCTGCGCGCGCAGCCTTTCGCGCAGCAGCGCTTCGAGCCTGAGCTGGTCCGCCTCGAAGCCACGAATGCCCTCGGCGAGCTTTTCAGTGGCCATCGCATCCTCGTTCAGCTGCCAGCGAAACTCGGCTTCGCCGATGGGTGACGGGCGCGCCTCGCGTTCGCCGTGGTCCGCAAGCACCGGCAGCACCCTGCCCTCGCTGTGAGACAGCTCTTCCAGCAACGCCGGGCTGATGGTCAGCCGGTCGCAGCCCGCCAGCGCCAGTATCTCGCCGCTGTTGCGAAAGCTCGCCCCCATCACCACCGTCGGGTAACGGTGATGGCGGAAATAACGATAGATATCGCGCACCTGCAGCACTCCGGGTTCCTGTTCGGGCGCGTATTCCGTGCCGGGATTGGCCTTGCGGTACCAGTCCAGAATGCGGCCGACGAACGGCGAGATCAGGAAGGCCCCGGCCTCGGCGCAGGCCCGCGCCTGGGCGAAGCTGAAAATCAGCGTCATGTTGCATTCGATGCCTTCGCGCTCGAGCGCCTCGCAGGCGCGGATGCCTTCCCAGGTCGCCGCCAGCTTGATCAGGATGCGGTCGCGCGACACCCCCGCCTCCTCGTACAACGCCACCAGACGGCGTGCCCTGGCGATGCTGGCATCGGTATCGAACGACAGGCGGGCATTGACCTCGGTTGAAACCCGGCCCGGCACATGCTGAAGAATCAGCGTCCCCATGGCCACCACCAAGCGATCGCAGGCGTCGTCGATGGCCTCTTCCGGGCTGCCGCTGTGCTCGCGGGCGGCGGCGAGTATCTCCTGCAGCAGGGCGTCGTACTGGCCCGACTGCACCGCCTTGAGGATCAACGACGGATTGGTGGTCGCATCCTCGGGGGCGAAGCGGCGGATGGCATCGAGATCGCCGGTATCGGCGACCACCGTGCTCAGCTGTTTCAGCTGCTCGAGCAGATTGGGCATGGCACTCTCCTGTTAGATGACAGCCTTACCGAGACAATACCCCAGGACGCAGGTCAGCCGCCACGGATGGTGAACACGCCGCCCGCTCGGGAACTGAGAGTCCCGTCCGCTGCGGTTCCTGCGAACGCGGGTTCAGTAGCATCAACAGCAACAGCAGCGGTATCAGCCAGAGCAGATATTTAAGGTTCATCACAGACTAGCGGTAATCCAGGAGCCAAAAGTAGGATGGGTGGAGCTGCACTGGCACTCTGTTTAACGCTTTCAGCGACGTTGACGCGGCCTAACCCATCAATGAGTCGGCTACTGCAAGGCGATCGCGGTTGAAAATATATCCATAGACAAAAAAAACCGCCGAAAGGCTTCGGCGGTCCAAGGGTGACCGGGGTGCAAGTCCGATCTCACCGGCCTGTCCAGAGGCGGGGGACAGGCCGGATGTGGGTACGCGTTGCGATCAGGCGACCAGCTTTTCGCGGGTGACGAAGTCCTGGGTCTCGGCCAGGGCCTTGCCGAACTTCTCCATCATTTCGTCGATCTGAGCTTCGGTGATGATCAGCGGCGGGCAGAAGGCCAGGCTATTGCCGGCGACCGCGCGCAGGATCAGGCCGTGCTTCTCGCAGGCACGCTGCATGAAGCCGCCGACCACACCGCCCTCGAAGGACTGTTTGGTCGCCTTGTCGGCCACCAGCTCGATGGCGCCGATCATGCCGCGACCGCGCACTTCACCCACCAGCGGGTGGTCGGCGAATTCGCCGATACGGCGCTGCAGGTAGTCGCCGAGCTCGGCGGCGCGGGCGAAGATATTGTCGCGCTTGTAGATTTCCAGCACCTTCAGCGCCACTGCACAGGCCACCGGGTGCCCGGAGTAGGTGTAGCCGTGGCCGAACACGCCCAGCTTGTTGCTCGGCTCGATCATGGCTTCGTACAGGTCGCCGCGGATCACCGAGGCGCTGATCGGCATGTAGGCGGAAGAGAGCTGCTTGGCCAGCGTCATCAGCGCCGGGCGCTCGATGCCCATGGTGTTGCAGCCGAAATCCTGACCGGTGCGACCAAAGCCGGTGATGACCTCGTCGGCCCAGAACAGGATGTCGTACTTGTTCAGAATCGCCTGCACCTTCTCGTAGTAGCCGTCCGGCGGCACGATGACGCCGCTGGCGCCGGTGATCGGTTCGGCGATGAAGGCGGCGATGGTATCCGGGCCTTCACGCAGGATCAGCTGCTCGAGGTTTGTGGTGATGCGCTCGACGAAATCCGCCTCGGTCTCGCCCGGCAGCGCGCCGCGCAGGTAGTGCGGCGCGTCGGTGCGCAGGATGCCGAGGGCCTCGACCGGCAGGTCGAAGTTGGTCTGGTTGACCGGCAGACCGGTCAGCGAGGCCGCGGCCACGGTGACGCCGTGGTAGGAGCGCTCGCGGGCGATGATCTTGCGCTTTTCCGGCTTGCCGATGGCATTGAAGTAGTAGTGCAGCAGTTTGATGTGGGTATCGTTGGCGTCGCTGCCGGAGTTGCCGAAGAACACCTTGGCGTTCTCGACCGGTACCATGTCCTTCAGCTGCTCGGCCAGCTCCTGACCCACCTTGTGGGTCTTGCCGCCGAACATGTGCGAGTAGGCCAGCTTGCCCATCTGCTCGGAAGCGGTCTCGATAAGCTCCTGGTTGCCGTAACCGAGCGAGGTGCACCACAGGCCCGCAAGACCCTCGAGGTACTGCTTGCCGTTGCTGTCGTAGACGTAGACGCCTTCACCGCGATCGATGGTCAGCTGCTCGGTGGCGGTGAAGTTGGTGGTCGGGTAGATGATGTTGCTCATGTCTGTACTCCTTCTGCGCCGCGAATCAGGCGAGACCGCCCATGCAGATGTATTTGATCTCGAGATAGTCGTCGAGGCCGTATTTGGAGCCTTCACGCCCCTGCCCGGATTCCTTCATGCCGCCAAACGGCGTGACATCGGACCCAAGCGCGGTTTCATTGACCCCCACCATGCCGTACTCCAGCGCTTCGCTGACGCGCCAGACGCGGCCGACGTCGCGGGTGAAGCAGTAGGCCGCGAGTCCGAACTCGGTATCGTTGGCCATGCGAACGGCCTCGGCCTCGTCGCTGAAACGGAAAATCGGCGCCACCGGGCCAAAGATCTCCTCGCGGGCGATGCGCATGTTGTCGGTGACACCGCTCAGCACCGTCGGCTGGTAGAAGCACTCGCCCAGATCATCCTGACGCCCACCGGTATTCAGGGTCGCGCCCTTCTCCACCGCATCGTCGACCAGGTCCTGGATGCCGCTCGCCGCCTTGGCGGTGATCAGCGGTCCGTGGGTGGCGTTCTCGTCCAGGCCGTTGCCGAGACGGAAGCCCCGGACCTTCTCGACGAACTTCTCGACGAAGGCGTCGTAGATGCTGTCCTGTACCAGAATCCGGTTGGCGCAGATGCAGGTCTGGCCGGAGTTGCGGTACTTGGCCGCCAGGGCGCCGGCAACCGCGACATCGAGGTCGGCATCGTCGAACACCAGCACCGGTGCGTTGCCACCCAGCTCCATCGAAGTGCGCTTGACGGTTTCGGCGCTCTGCTTCATCAGCAACTTGCCGACCGGCGTGGAGCCGGTGAACGTCACCTTTCTGACGGTCGGGTTGGAGGTCAGCTCGCCGCCGATGGCGCGCGAGTCCTTGCCGGTAATGACGCTGAAGAGCCCCGCCGGCAGGCCGGCACGCTCGGCCAGCTCCACCAGCGCCAGCGCCGACAGCGGCGTTTCGGCCGCAGGCTTGAGCACGATGGCGCAGCCTACCGCCAGCGCCGGCGCCGCCTTGCGGGTGATCATGGCGTTGGGGAAGTTCCAGGGCGTGATGGCGCCCACGACACCCACCGGCTGCTTGACGACGATCGCCTTGCGGTCGGTCTGCGGCGCCGGGATAACGTCACCGTAGACGCGCTTGGCTTCCTCGGAGAACCACTCGACGAAGGAGGCACCGTAGGCGACTTCGCCGCGGGATTCGGCCAGCACCTTGCCCTGCTCCAGCGTCATCAGGATCGCCAGATCTTCCTGGTTGGCCATGATCAGGTCGTACCAGCGACGCAGTACCACCGAGCGCTCCCGGGCCGGGCGGGCCTTCCAGTCCTGCATCGCGGCTTCAGCCGCCTCGATCGCGCGACGGGTTTCGTCGGCGCCAAGGCTCGCGACTTCGGCGATTTTCTCGCCGGTGGCCGGATTGAAGACGTCGAACGTCGCGCCGTTGTCGGCGTCGACCCACTGGCCGTTGATGTAGCCCTGGGTCTTCAGCAGGCTGCTGTCTCGAAGCTGGATGCTCATGCTGGGGTAGCCTCCTCGTGTTATGGGGTTCGGGCCGTTACCGCGGTCAGCGCGTGGCCTTGTATGGGTACTATTTATACAAAGCTGTTTCATTGCTTTATATAATGACTTCAATGGCGTTACATTTGCATTTTCAAAGGTATTAAGAATGGGCAAGCGCAAGACGGCGATTTCGGGCCAGCTCGCGGATCTGGATCTGCGGCTGCTGCGGGTGTTCAAGTCGGTGGCGGATTGCGGCGGCTTCACCGCCGCCGAGGTGGAGCTGAATCTGGCCAACTCCACCATCAGCAACTATATCGCCGATCTGGAAAAGCGGCTCGACATGCGCCTGTGCGAGCGCGGCCGCGCCGGCTTCAGCCTGACGGAACAGGGCAAGGTGGTCTACGAGGCCACCCAGGAACTGCTGGCGGCGCTGGATCAGTTCCGCAACCGGGTCAACCACTCCCACGACCGTATTCTCGGCCACCTGCACCTGGGTTGCGCCGAGCATATGCTGGGCCTGCCGCGGGCCTTCATCGTCCAGGCGCTGGGCCGTTTCGCCGACAGGGCTCCGGAGGTGCGAATGCGGATATCGACCATGGCCTCGGACGACGTGGTGCCGGCTGTGCTCGACGGCCGCGTCCAGCTCGGCATCACGGTACTGCCGTACGAAGTTCCGGGGCTGCGCTCGCTCAAGCTATACGACGAGCAGATGTCGCTCTACTGCGGCCGTGGTCATCCGCTGCACGGCATCCCCGACAGCGAGATCCGCCTCGAAGACCTGCAACGGTACAATTTCGTCGAATCCCCGCGGCTACAACCGGGACGTGAACTGCACCCGAGCATGGCGGCCTGGAACAAGCAGGTCTCGGCGCACCATCAGGAAGCGCGCGCGACGCTGATACTGACCGGCCGCTACCTCGGCTTTCTGCCGCGTCACCTGGTGAGGAACTGGGGCTGGGGCGATGAACTGCAGCCGATTCTCAAGCAGCAGCTCAGCTACTCCAATACCTTCTGCGCCATCACCAAACCCAAGGCCGAACGCAATATCGTCGTCGACGCTTTCGTCCAGTGCCTGCGCGATGCCCTGGCTGATGAAGTCAAAGCACTCTGAGCAGCACGCAGACAATCATTGCAATGACCGCCAGCGAACTCAGGGTCCAGAAGGTGGCCCGGATATCGTGTATCTGGGCCGTTATATAGGCAAGGAAGTGCGCGGCCCGTGCCACGACATAGCCCCACATCAGCCCCTGCGCCAGCAGTGGCGACGGCTCCACCAGCACCAGCAACAGGCCGGCGACGAGGAAGGCCGGAATGCTTTCGAGGTCGTTCAGATTGATACGCCGGGAACGTTCGACGTATTCGTTGGCTTCGAGCTGAGACGCGTCCGGCTGCGGATTCATCGGACTGCGACGGGCATCCTCGGGGCTGCGAAAGCCCCCCTTGATATGCAGCATCCGGTACACCGTCATCCAGGGCTGTAGCATCAGCTTCAGGATCATCAGGCTGGCGGTCAGGACGTAGGTATGGAACACCGGATTGTCCAGGCTCAGTAACGCGACATCGACAGGCATGCCCTTTCCTCCAGGCAGTGGTTGTAATCGGCGTTCAGAGCGCAGCTGATTTCGCCGTATCGAGAATGGCCCGGATCTCGTCCGCCTGCAGCGTTTCCTTCTGCAACAACGCCTGCGCCAGCGCCTCGAGGCGGTCGCGGTTGTCCGATAGCAGCTTGGCCACCTGCTCGCCGATCTCGCGCAGCAGGTGGCTCACCTCGTCGTCGATCACCTCGGCGGTGTGCTCGCTGAAGTCCCGCTGCTGCGCCATTTCGCGCCCCAGGAAAATGTGCTCCTCGCCCCGGCGAAAGGCGACCGGTCCGATCTTGTCGCTCATGCCCCACTGGCTGATCATGTGCCGGGCCAGGTGAGTGGCCTGTTTCAGATCCTCGGCCGCACCCGAGCTGACCTCGCCGAAAATGAGCTGCTCCGACGCCCGGCCACCGAGCATTACGGCGATGCGATCACGCAGGTAGCTCTGGCGCAGGTTGTGCCGTTCCTCCTCGGGGATCTGCTCGGTCATACCCAGTGCCTGCCCGCGCGGAATGATGGTGACCTTGTCCAGCGGATCGGCGTGGGGCAGCAGGCTCGCCACCAGCGCGTGCCCCGACTCGTGGTAGGCGACCAGCTGCTTCTCGTCCTCGGTCAGTGCCATTTCGCGCACTCCGCCGAGCACCACCTTGTCGCGGGACTTCAACACGCAGTCCATATCGACCTGATCCGCGCCGCTGCGTCCGGCCAGCAGCGCCGCCTCGTTGATCAGGTTCTCGAGGTCGGCGCCGGAAAAGCCGACGGTTAGCGCGGCGATACGCTCAAGATCCACATCCTGCGCCAGCGGCACCTCGCGCGAGTGTATCTTCAGAATCGAAAGGCGCGCACGGCGGTCCGGCAGATCCAGCGTCACCTTGCGGTCGAAGCGCCCGGGCCGCATCAGCGCCGCATCGAGTACGTCGGGCCGGTTGGTCGCCGCCAGCACCACCACCGTCTCGTGGGGCTCGAAGCCGTCCATCTCGTTGAGAATCTGGTTCAGCGTCTGCTCGCGCTCGTCGTGCCCGCCGCCGAGCCCGGTGCCGCGCGCACGCCCCACCGAATCGATCTCGTCGACGAAGATGATCGCCGGCGCCTCCTTCTTGGCATTCTCGAACAGGTCCCGCACCCGCGAGGCACCGACGCCGACGAACATCTCGATGAACTCGGAACCGCTGATGCTGAAAAAGGGCACCTCGGCCTCGCCGGCGACCGCCCGGGCCAGCAGTGTCTTGCCGGTGCCGGGCGGCCCCATCAGCAGGATACCGCGGGGAATCTTGGCGCCGAGTTTGCGAAAGTGGCCGGGGTCGCGCAGGTAGTCGCTGATTTCCTCGAGGTCGCGCTTGGCGTTCTCGAGCCCTGCGACATCATCGAAGGTGATTTTCGACTGTCCCTTGCTGAAGCGCTTGGCGCGGGACTTGGCGAAGCCGAACAGGCCGCCGGCGCCACCGCCGCCCATCATCTTTTCCTGCATCTTGACGCTGGCGTACCAGAACAGCCCGATCAGCAGGAACCAGGGCAGCACGCCGATCAGCAACCGCGCCCACCAGGTTCCCTCGGCCGAGCGGGCCCGCACCTCGACCTCGTGCTGCTCCAGCAACGGTATCAGCTCCGGATCGTCGACCGGAGGCAAAGTGGTGACGAAGCGGTTTCGCGGCGACTGCCCGTCGCCGGACGGCGATCCCTCGATGGCGCTGCGCAGCTGACCGACCACCCGGTCTCCCTGCATCGTCACGCTCTCCACCTGATCCGCAGAGACGCGCGCCTTGAACTGGGAATAGGAAAGCTCCTGCTGCTGTCCCTGGGACAGATCCAGCCAGTAATAGGTGAACAGCATAACGGCGCAGAACCAGACCAGCATCCGCAGCATCGACATCTGCGGCGGCGCCCCCCCGGGCCCCTGCTGATTCTGCGGGCTCTGCTGGTTCTGGGGTCTCTGGGGCGGTTGAGGGTCGGTCATCGGGACTCCTGCACGCGGCCGGCGGTAATCCCCTCAGTGTAGCCGAAGGCAAGGTAACGCCGGCAAAGCCTGTGCAGCCGGGCACCATTCGCCGGGCAGCCGGTCTACCGTTACTGACGTTCGAGCAAGTCACCTGCGACTGACCGGCCTGCAGCCGGTGGGAAGCCAACAGATTTTCTGCTTCCAGACTCCGGGTAAGCGCCGGAGTGACAAGAACCGTTTTCGGAGCCGTCCATGAGCACGCTACTGACACTTTCGGGCCTGCTGCTGATGCTGAGCCAGGCAGGCACAGCGGCCGCGAGCGCCTACCCCAACGCCAGCGCCTTTCCGATCGAACTCGAACAGCAGCTGCATGAGCTCGATGTCGGCGTCGAAGCTGGCTCCAGCGAAAACATGGCCTGGATCCGCCTGGCCAACGCCGAGCCACGCTCAGTGCACTGCGCAGCCACCTTCCGCAATGGTCCCGAGATCGCCAGAACCCGCCAGACCACTATCGAACCCGGGCAGACCACGGTGCTGTCCGATGCGGTGCACCGGCCGGTGCTGAAGATGCGCATCCGCGTCGAGTGCAACCCCACCAGCTGACCTCAGGCCTGCCCGACGGCTAGCCTGCCCCTAGCCGGCGCCGGGAGTGCAATACAGCTGACGCGGAAAATGCGTTATCCTCCCCCGCTTTTCACCCGTACATCAGCCGCGGGGCCGGCCCGCGCCGGCCCCGCCCACGAAAGGACATTCGCTTGAAACAGCAGCCACGTCTCCCCGGCCCCCTGAAGCTGGCGGCCGTTGCCGCCCTCGTCGTACTGCTCAACGGCTGCGTACTGACCAAGGTAGTCACGGTGCCGATGCGTATCGGCGGCGCCATCATCTCCGTAGTGCCGGTGATCGGCAACGAGGTCGACGACGCCATCGACACCGCGGCGGATGTGGTGGATGCGATACCGATCTGACGCCAGCGAAACAGGCGCCCCCGGTGGCGGGTCCGCGGCCGGCCCTCAGACCAGCCCCAGCACCTCCAGAATCGACTCCCGGATCAGCGCCATCACGGCATCGTTTCCCACTGCCGGCCGGTACCAGAGATACATGTCCCGGCGACCGAAGTCGCCGTCCACCGGCAGACGCTTCAGGCCGAAGACCTGCTCCGCCTGCGAAGTCAGTCGCGCCGGCATCAGGCTCAGATACTGCCCCGACGCCATCGCATTCAGTCCTATCGCAGCATCCCCGCTGACCGCGATTGCGGTATTGAAACGCTCGACGCCGGCGCGTTGCAGCAGTTCCACCGGGGACTCGCCGAAAAAGGTATAGGTACCCAGGTTGATCCAGTCGAAGTCGTTCAGATCGCTGATTTCGACCCGCTCGGCGCCGGCCAGCGGGTGCGAGCCCGATGCATAGACCGCCAGTTCATCCTCGAACAGCAACTGGCGTTCGAGCTTGTGGGTGGCGGACACGACCAGCGGACCGATCACCAGATCCAGCTCGCCACGATTCAACTGATCGAGCATCAGCCCGGGCGACGCCACCTGAATCAGGACCGACAGCTGCTCGTAATGCTGCAGCAGCCTTTCGGTTACCCGGTGCATCACTAGGCTGGCCATCAGCGGCCCGACACCCACGCGCGTCTCGGACTTCATCCCCAGACCATAACGCACCGCGGACTGCTGCGCCGACCAGACCGCCGACTCGATGACCCGCCCTTCCCGCGCCAGCGCCTCTCCCAGCGGCGTCTGCCTGACGCCGTGCCGGCTGCGGTTGAACAGGCTGCCGCCGGCCTGCATCTCCAGGGTCTGCATGTTACGGGTCAGTGTCGGCTGGGTCACGTTCAGCTTGCGCGCGGCCAGATTGATCGAACCGCAATCGAGAATTGCCGCCAGCTGGACCAGGTGCTTGGGTTCCATAAGGTGTCCTCTACGCCCCTGTTATTTAAATAGTTTTGTTTAGAGAGGCGAAAAGGAATTATACGAATAAATAATTTCGGCGCAAACTGACCACTCCTCTTCGCGACAATTACAAACACAACTAGAGGTAGTCATGAAGAAACTACTAGTCTCGATCGGTCTGCTGTCAGCTCTGCACCTGGCCGCCAGCCCCGCAAGCGCGGAAAACCTGCAGCTCGACGCAGGCGCCGCCTCCTCCGTCACCGGCATCGTGCCGCAAGCCATGGCCCAATATACCGCCCGTGAAGGCATCGACCTGCAGGTCGTGCTCGGGCAGATCCTGACCAAATCGATCATGAAAGTGGGAGCCGGCCGCCTCGAATCGACCCTGGTGCCGCCGCCGGCCTTCAGCGCCATGAAAGCCGGTACCGGCCCTTACGCCAGCCAGGCCGAAGTGGCGAAAAAGCTCGCCGGCAATGTTCGCTCCCTGACCAGCCTGCCGGGCAGCACCTACCACGCCATTGCCTGGGCGGACTCCGGCATCGAAACCTGGGACGACATTCGCGGCAAGCGCGTTTTCGTCGGCCCGCCGGCCGGCGCCGCCAACATGCAGATCATCGGCATGATCGAAATGGCCGCAGGGCTCGAGGAAGGCAAGGACTACGAGGCCATCCGCGCGCCCTGGAACATCGCGACCCAGGGCTTCCAGGACGGCCAGTACGATGTGCTGGTGACCTCGGCCCCGATCGGCCAGCAGTCGATCAATGAACTGAGCCTGCAGCGCGAGATCCGCATCCTCGGCATTCCGAAAGAGGTGACCGGCACCGAGAAGTGGCGCCAGTACTCCGAAGAGGCCTACATGACCACCTCGGTGATCCCCGCCAACACCTATGCCGGCCAGATCAACAGCGATCAGGACCTCCTCACCGCGTCCAACATCCTCTACCTGGGCGTCGGCAAAGATATGGACGACGACGTCGCCTACCGCTTCACCAAGGCGTACTGGGAAAACATCGACGAGATCAAGGCATCGAACGCCCTGATCCGCAACGTCAACACCGACGACCCTTTCAAGGGCGTCAACGCGCCGCTGCACCCGGGAGCCGTCAGGTACTATCGCGAAGCGGGTATCAGCATCCCCGACGCGCTGCTGCCGAACTAACGCCTCAATTCCCTCACTGCTGACAGGATGGCGGGCGGCGCCCGCCATCCCTCACGGGATACCGACATGTCCAATATCACACTCCGACTACAGTATCTGCT
Source organism: Marinobacterium nitratireducens (assembly GCF_014645375.1). Taxonomy (GTDB): domain Bacteria; phylum Pseudomonadota; class Gammaproteobacteria; order Pseudomonadales; family Balneatricaceae; genus Marinobacterium_A; species Marinobacterium_A nitratireducens. Next base: position 300,888 of record NZ_BMLT01000006.1, on the reverse strand, counting down.
CTGGATACTGGGGGGTCTGCTGACCTTTCTGGGCCTGGCCAACGTGATGCCGGGTTACGAGTCGATACCGCGCATCGGCCCCTTCGCCTTCGAATGGTATCGTCCGCTGTTCTTCCTTATCTGCGTCGCCATCGCCATCGTTTTCGACTGGCAGCGCCTGCTGCGCGCCGGACGGCGCCTGCCGCTGTGGCGCATTGCGCTGGACCTGGTCGCGCTCGCGGTCACCGCCTACTGCTGCGTGCGTTACTACCAGGTGGGTGTCGAAATGGTCCGTTCGATCGTCTTCTTCGACAGCCTGGATGCGGCGGTCGCACTGGCGGCTGTCGCCGTTGCCACCCTGCTCTGCTGGCGTCTGTGGGGCGCCTCCATCGCCATCATCGGCCTCCTGGGACTGCTCTACCTGAGTACCGGCGAGTACTGGCCGGGGATGCTCAAGACCTCCGGCAGCAACCTGATCGACGGCCTGGCGGAAAACCTCTGGTTCGGCGCCGATAACGGTCTGATGGGCGGCATTTTCGGCATCATTCTGAGCACCGTTCTGCCCTTTATCATTCTTGGCGCGGTCCTCGAAGGCTGCGGCGCCGGCGACTCCATGATCCGCATTTCCTTCAGCCTGATGCACCGCTTCCGCGGCGGTCCGGCGTACGCCGCGATCCTGGCCTCGGGCATGTTCGGCACCGTTTCCGGCAGCGCCGTCGCCAACGTCGTCGGCACCGGCGTGGTGACGATTCCGATGATCCGCAAGCGCGGTTTTTCCGGCAACTTCGCCGGCGCCCTCGAAGCCACCGCCTCCGCCGGCGGACAGATTCTGCCGCCGATCATGGGCGCCGCTGCGCTGGTGATGGCCGACTACGTCGGCGTGACCTACCTGACCATCATCATCGCGGTGCTGATCCCGGCACTGGCCTACTACGCCAGCCTGTTTCTGGCGGTCTACTTCGAAGCCCGCAAGCTCGGCGTCGAGGCCAGCGAAACCGAGGCTGCCGACCCGATCACCCGACAGGACTGGATCAATCTGCTGCTGATCGTGGCCCCGCTCGCCCTTATCGTGGTGCTGCTGGTACAGGGCGTATCGCCGGCCGGCGCTTCTATTTCCGCCATCTTCGCGCTGCTGCCGATGAGCTTCATCAACCCGCAGATGCGGCGTCAGCCCCAGCGCCTGCTGACGGCCCTGGCCGAAGGCGGCATCACCGTGGCGCGGCTGAGCATCGCCATCGCCATCGTCGGCATTATCGTCGCGACGCTCTCGGCCACCGGTATCCCGACCAAGTTCGCGGTGCTGCTCGCCGGCGCTTCCCAGTACTCGCTGCTCGCGGCGCTCGGTATCACCGCGCTCGGCTGCATCGTGCTGGGCATGGGCATGCCGACGCTGCCGGCCTATATCGCCATCGTCACGGTGATGGGCCCGACCCTGCAGGCGTTCGGCCTGGAAACCCTGACCGCGCACATGTTCGTGTTCTTCTTCGGCGTCGCCTCGGTGATTACGCCGCCGGTCGCGATCGCCGCCTTTGCCGCCGCCTCGATCTCCCAGGGATCGCCAATGAAGACCGCCTTGGTCAGCACCCGCATCGCGGCGATGATCTTCCTGATTCCGTTCGCCTTCGTGTACAACCCGCTGATGCTGACCGTGGCCGAAGCCGGCGCCGAGTTCAGCGTCGGGGCCTATGCCTGGATGCTGCTGCAACTGGTTATCGCGCTGTACCTGGCCGCGAGCGCCCTTTCCCGCTTCGACCAGCGCGCGCTGAGTCCGATCCAGAGCCTGGTGCGCCTGGCACTGGCGATCACCCTGCTGTCGCCGTTCTCGCTGCCGAGCCTGTTCGCCGCGGTTGCCGGCATCGCACTGCTGGTGCAACACCGCTACAAACGCCTGAACCCCGTGGAGGCCGTCGCCTGATGAGCGTCAAGAATATCCTTTTCATCATGATCGACCAGCTGCGCTGGGATGCCCTGTCCTGCTACGGCAACCCGGTGGTCGAAACCCCGAATATCGACCGTCTCGCGCGGCGCGGAGTGCGTTTTACCAATGCCTTCACCCAGGGCACCAGCTGCGGCAACTCGCGCGCGTCCATCTATACCGGACGCCATGTCCGCTCCCACGGCGCGACCTGGAACGACTGGCCGTTTCCGCTCGACGAGTGGACCCTTGCCGACTACCTTCAGCCGCTGGGGCCGAAAGTCCTGCTGCTTGGCAAGACCCACATGAAACCGGACAGCGACGGCATGCAGCGCCTCGGTATCGCGCCGGACTCGCCCGCCGGCCGCCTGCTCGCCAACGCCGGCTTTACTGCAGGCGAACACGATGACGGCGTGCATCCGGAAGGCCCGGCCGGCCGTTACACGCCCGAAATCACTCAATACGACCGCTATCTGCGGGAACAGGGATTCGACGGCCGCAACCCCTGGCTCGAGTGGGCCAACGCGGCCGAAGGCGAAGACGGTTCGCTGCGCTCGGGCTTCTATATGGAGAACGCGCACCGACCGGCCAGGATTGCGAAGGAGTTCTCCGAAACCGCCTACATGACCAACCGGGCCATCGAGACCATCGACGCCCAGGGCGAGAACCCCTGGTGCCTGCACCTGTCCTATATCAAGCCGCACTGGCCCTTCATGGCGCCGGCGCCGTACCACGACCTCTACCGTGGCTGCGAGATGCCGCCGCCGGTACGCTCGGCTGCCGAGCTCGAGGACCCGCACCCGCTCTACCGCGAGTACATGAAGCTCGGCGTCAGTCGCACCCTGTCCAGTCTCGAAAAGCGCAACCACGTGCTGCCGACCTACTACGGTCTGATCCGGGAGCTCGACGACAACCTCGGCCGCCTGTTCGATCACCTCGAGCGCAGCGGTCAGGCCGACAACACGCTGATCGCCCTTACCGCCGATCATGGCGACTACTTCGGCGACCACTGGCTGGCGGAGAAGGACCTGTTCCACAACCCCTCGGTCAAGATTCCGCTGATCATCGCCGATCCGAGCCAGGCCGCGGACGCTACCCGCGGCAGCATCTGCGATGACCTGACCGGTGCCATCGACCTGCTGCCCACCTTTATCGAGGCGCTCGGCGGCAGCGTGCCCGACCATCGCCTGGAAGGCCAGTCGCTGCGCGCCTGGCTGCACGGCGACGCCGGCGCGCCGCAGCGTTCGGTGATCTTCTCCGAGGGCGACTACGGCCGTCTGCCCGTGGCGCAGCAGCTCGGCGTGGATCCGCTGATGGCACGCATCACCATGGCGTTCGACGGCCGCTACAAGCTGGTGCACTGCCTGGGTCTGCCGGACATGCTGTACGACCTGCACAACGACCCTGACGAGCTGGTCGACCTCGGCCGCGATCCCGGCTACGCCCCGATCCGGCAGCAGCTGCGCGACCAGATGCTCGACTGGAGCGCGGGACTGCGCAACCGGACCGCCGTCAGCCGCGAGCGACAGCAGGCGCTCAACGGCCTGTCCCGCAGACAGGGCGTGCTGATCGGGGTCTGGTCCGGCGCCGAGGTACCCGAGGAGTTGCAGCCGCCTCGCGAAGTCGGTGTTCGGTAGTCTTGTAGATGGGTGGAACGACGCTTTGTACGGAGCGTCCCTTGCCACATGGCCCAGGGCGTCGTGAAACCCATCTCTTGATTTCAGATCATCAGGGTGACCGTTAATTCGGATGATGGGTTACGCCGCAACACACTCGGAGGCACCCGACAGCAAGGTGCCAGGCGGCTTCACCCATCCTACGTTTTTCTGCAACCCAGATAGATTTTTGAAAGCCAGCCAAACCAGGAATCTACAGATGCAACAACTGTTACTGCTGCCAGGCCTGCTCTGTGACAGGGCCGTCTGGCAGGACCAGATCAAAGCCCTCCATGACATCGACTGCCGCGTGCCGGATTACGGCAGCGCCGCGTCCATAGAGGACATGGCGCAGATCGCCCTGCAGGACGCCGCGCCCCGCTTCGCGCTGGCGGGACACTCCATGGGCGGCCGGGTCGCGCTCGAGATCTGCCGCCAGGCGCCCGAGCGGGTGACGCGGCTGATGCTGCTCGACACCGGCTTCCAGCCCCGCGCGCAGGGCGAAGCCGGCGCGCGCGAGGAACAGGGTCGCCTGGCACTGCTGCGTCAGGCCCGGGAGCACGGGATGCGCGAGATGGGCAGCACCTGGCTCAACGGCATGGTGCACCCGTCGCGCCTCGAGGACTCCGAGCTGGTCGGGCAGATCCTGGCGATGATCGAGCGCAAGACACCAACGATCTTCGCCGCCCAGATAGAAGCCTTGCTGAGCCGGCCGGACGCCAGCCCGCTGCTGCCCCGCCTCGCCTGCCCCACCTGGCTGGTCTGCGGTCGCGAGGACAGCTGGAGCCCGCTGCAGCGGCACGAGGAAATGGCCCGGCTGGTACCCGGCAGCCGGCTGGAGGTGATCGAGGACTCCGGACACATGACGACCATGGAGCGCCCGGAGGCGGTCAGCGCCCTGCTGCGCCAGTGGCTGGAGGCGGCATGATGACACTGCTCACTGACTCGCTGCGCGACCAGGTCGAGCGCAGCTGCACCCGCCTGATCCTTGACTCGGCCGACTGCGCCGACCGGCAGGACTACACCGGCCTGGCGGCGCTGTTCACGCCGGACGCCAGGCTCTATCGCCCGACGGCGCCGGACACACCGCTGGAAGGACGCGCGGCGATTCTGGACAGCTACCAGAGCCGCCCCCGCGACCGTATCACCCGTCACATCTGCAGCAACATCCGCGTCACCGTCGAGTCGGCGGAGCGCGCCCGGGTGCTGACCTATGTCCAGATCTACGCCACTGCCAACCGGGAGGGCGAAGGCGACCCGCTCGGCCCCGCGATGGACGACCGCCTGCTGGTCGGCGAGTTCGAGGACGAATGCGTGGCGGGACTGGGGGGCTGGTACATCGCCGCCCGCAAGGCCCGCTTCGTTATGCACCGGGATCTGTAGCAGACCGGCAGGGGAAAAATGACAAACCGTAGGATGGGTGAAACGACGCCTGGCACGAGAATTAAATTGCTACCGCGAATCGCGGCGTCGTGCAACCGCTATGGACAGCGGAAACCCCGAAAATGCAGGAGGATTTTTCGGGGAACCCATCATGTGATTTCAGTCCATGGCGACGAAGATCGGCGCTGTTGATGGGTTCCGCCGCTTTAGCAGCGCCTTATGCCGATAGCAGGTGCCAGGGCGGCTCCACCCATCCCACGGCTCTGCATTACAGGATTCAGGAGGACCCGACATGTCCGAACAGAACGACCGCTGGGGCATTCCCGGCACCTATGTGTTCGATCTGCAGCTTTCTCGGCGCGGATACGCCATCAACCGCATGTGCAACTCGCTCAAGCTGGAAGAGAACCGCGCCGCCTTCGTCGCCGACGAGGAGGCGTACATGAGCCGTTACGGGCTCGACGACGAACAGAAACAGGCGGTGCGCGAGCGCGACTGGCTCAGGCTCACGCAGCTGGGCGGCAACCTGTTCTTCTTCCTCAAGCTCGCCGCCACCGTCGGCCACGGCCTGTACCAGATCGGTGCCCAGATGCGCGGTGAAAGCTACGAAACCTTCATGAAAACCCGACAGGTACCAGGAGCTGTCTGATGGCCACAGTTGTCGCCGGTATCGGCTCATCCCACGTTCCCTCGATCGGTCGCGCCTACGACCAGAAAAAACAGAACGACCCGGCCTGGAAGCCGCTGTTCGACGGCTATGAGCCGGTCAAACGCTGGCTCGCGGAAGAGGTCAAGGCGGACGTCGTGATCCTGGTCTACAACGATCACGGCACCGAGTTCTTCCTCGACCGCTACCCCACTTTCGCCCTCGGCGTGGCCGACAGCTACCGGGTCGCGGACGAAGGCTACGGCCGGCGCCCGCTACCGGACTTTCCCGGCCACGCGGACCTGTCGGTCCACCTGGCCAACCAGCTGCTGGCGGACGAGTTCGATCTCACCCTCTGCCAGGAAATGGAGCTGGACCACGGTTTCCTGACCGCCATGCCGCTGCTCTGGTCACACGATGACGACGACTGGCCGGTCAAGGTCGTCCCGCTGCTGGTCAACGTCATCCAGCACCCGCTGCCGAGCGGCAAGCGCTGCTACAAGCTCGGCCAGGCGCTGCGCCGCGCCATCGAGTCCTTCCCCGAAGACCTGCGGGTCGCGGTGGTCGGCACCGGCGGCCTGTCGCACCAGCTCAACGGCGAGCGTTTCGGCTTCATCAACGAGGAGTGGGACCGGCAGTGGCTGCGGGATATTCAGGACAAGCCAGAAGCCCTGGCCGAGCTGTCGCACCAAGAGGTGATGACGGCCGCCGGCGCCGAAGGCGGTGAAGTGATCATGTGGCTGGTGATGCGCGGCGCCCTTACACCACAGGTGCGCGAAGTACACCAGTTCTACTACGCGCCGATGACCACGGGGATCAGCGTGCTGGCGCTGGAAAACACCTGATTCACCGGGCCCGTTCCCGAACAAAGGAAACCGCGTCGGGCCCCGGCCCGACACACAACACAAAAAGAAACCTGATAACAAAGGACATGACTATGAGTGCATCCGCAGGCAACCGCGGCGTCGTCTACAAGGCCCCGGGCGAAGTCGCCGTCGAATCCATCCCCTATCCGAAACTCGAGATCGGCAACCGCAAGTGCGACCACGGCGTTATTCTCAAGGTCGTTACCACCAATATCTGCGGCAGCGACCAGCACATGGTCCGCGGCCGCACCACCGCGCCCTCCGGCCTGGTACTGGGCCACGAGATCACCGGCCTGGTGGTCGAGTGCGGTCGTGATGTCGAGTTCATCAAGCCCGGCGACCTGGTATCGGTGCCCTTCAACATTGCCTGCGGCCGCTGCCGCAACTGCAAGGAAGGCAAGACCGGCATCTGCCTGAACGTCAACCCGGCGCGTCCGGGTGCCGCCTACGGCTACGTCGACATGGGCGGCTGGGTCGGCGGCCAGACCGAATACGTCATGGTGCCCTACGCCGACTTCAACCTGCTGAAGTTCCCCGATGCCGATCAGGCGATGGAGAAGATCAAGGACCTGACGCTGCTGTCCGATATCTTCCCGACCGGCTTCCACGGTTGCGTCACCGCAGGCGTCGGCCCGGGCTCCACCGTCTACATCGCCGGTGCCGGCCCCGTCGGCCTCGCGGCGGCCGTGTCCGCCCAGCTGCTCGGCGCCGCCTGCGTCATCGTCGGCGACATGATCGAAGACCGTCTGGCCCAGGCGCGCAGCTTCGGCTGTGAAACCATCGACCTGACCCAGGACGGCGACATGGCCGACAAGCTCGAGGCGATCCTCGGCGAGCGCGAAGTCGACGCCTTCGTCGACTGCGTCGGTTTCGAAGCCCATGCCTGCGGCTGCAACCACGGCAAGGAAGCCCCGGCCACCGTGCTGAACTCGGCGATGTCCCTGACCCGCGCCGGCGGCCAGATCGGTATTCCGGGCCTGTACGTGACCGAAGACCCGGGTGCGGTCGACGACGCCGCCAAGCAGGGCGCGCTGAGCATGCGCTTCGGTCTCGGCTGGGCCAAGTCCCACAGCTTCCACACCGGCCAGTGCCCGGTGATGAAGTACCACCGCCCGCTGATGCAGGCGATCCTGTTCGAGAAGGTGAAGATCGCCGACGCCGTCAACGTCCAGGTCATCAGCCTCGACGATGCGCCCAAAGGCTACGCTGACTTCGACGGCGGTGCGGCGAAGAAATTCGTTATCGACCCGCACGGTACCGTGGCGGCGTAAAGAAGCGCTGCATAAAGAAGCGCTGCCTGAACCAGGTGACGGGTGACGGGTTACGCGTTACGGGTTACGGGTTACGGGTGACGCGTAACCTGTCACGCGTCACGCGTCACGAGCAGGCCCCGCCCAACCGCGCACAGGTCGCAACGCCCATGGACAGCATGACTGAGGGGGCGCCGGTGGCGCCCGACTACACCCCCAACATTCGACGCCTGCGGGCCATGGTAGCCGTCGCCGAGAGCGGCAGTGTCATCCGTGCCGCCGAATCGCTGCACCTTTCCCAGCCGACGGTGTCGCGTGCGATCAGCAATCTGGAAGCCGAACTCGGACAGGCCCTCTTCGAGCGCAACCACAGCGGGATGCGCTGCACGGCCGCGGGCGATATCGTGCTGCGGCGCTTTAAGCGGGTATTGCACCATCTGGAGGAAGCGGAGCGGTCACTGCCGCAGGATGGACAGGCCAGAGGGGCGCGCCTCGCCCAGCACATCAGCTATCGCCAGATGCGCGTGCTGGTGACGCTGGCCAGCCTGCACTCGGAAGCCCTCGCGGCCCGTCAACTGTCGCTGGGCACGGCGGCCATTGGCGGCCACCTTCGGGAGCTCGAAAAGCAGCTCGGAGTGTCACTGTTTCTGCGTACCCGACAGGGTTTGCAGACCACGGATTGCGGCCAGGCTCTGGCCCTTCATATCGGACTGGCGCTTCGCGAGCTTGTCCGGGTGCCGGACGAGCTTGCCGCCTGGCATGGCCGCTCCGCCGGCCGCCTCGTGATCGGCGCGATGCCGTTTGCCGGCAGCCTGCTGGTACCCAGGGCCGTTTCACGCCTGCTGAAGGCATCTCCCGGTATCAGCGTCAGTATCCTGGACGGCACCTATGACGCCCTGATGGACTCGCTGCACAAAGGCGAAATCGACATTCTGGTCGGTGTGCTGGGAGGCGGCGAGACACCCCAGGGTGTATCCGAAGTCAACCTCTACACCGACCGGCTGACGGCCGTGGCACGGCGCAATCACCCGCTGGCTGACTGCACTTCGCTGAAGTTGTCCGATCTGCTCGAAGCCCAGTGGATAGCCCCGCGCCAGGGCTCTCCTGCACGCAGCCGCTTCGACGAGGCGTTCCTGGACGCAGGCCTGACGCCACCGGAGGTCGCGGTCGAAACCGGCAACCTCGTCGCCATTCAGACCCTGCTGCTGGACAGCGACCGTATCACCCTGATCACGCCGACCTGCGCCGCGCTCCGGGACGGGCAACTGGCAATACTGCCGGTGCCCGTTTCCGGCGGACACCACAGCATCAGCTACTACCGACGCGACGCCCAACCGCCGTCGCCGCTGCTCGACCGCTTCTGCCACCTGCTGGCCGGGATCGCCCGGGAGCTCGAACCCGCCGCCTGATTGCAGGCCAATGGGACTGGGTATATTGTCACCCGACACCAATCGATCTGTACGGCGATCGATATGATGGCGCCGGATCCACGGCTATTCGCGGCGGGGGCGCCGCTCCCACGCGGTCAGGCACTTCTGCCATCCGTGGGAGCGGCGCCTCGCCGCGAATGGGGTTAAGCCCGTAGGAGCGGCGCCCCGCCGCGAATGGGGTCAAGCCATGCGGGAGTTCCCAAAGTAGCCGCATACCCAAACCCACGGGCACTCCCCCGCGACGAAGCTTTCGATGTTGCTCCGGCTATTCGCGGCGGGGGCGCCGCTCCCACGCGGTCAGGCACCTCTGCCATCCGTGGGAGCGGCGCCTCGCCGCGAATGGGGTTAAGCCCGTAGGAGCGGCGCCCCGCCGCGAATGGGGTTAAGCCCGTAGGAGCGGCGCCCCGCCGCGAATGGGGTCAAGCCATGCGGGAGTTCCCAAAGTAGCCGCATACCCAAACCCACGGGCACTTCCCCGCGACGAAGCTTTCGATGTTGCTCCGGCTATTCGCGGCGGGGGCGCCGCTCCCACGCGGTCAGGCACTTCTGCCATCCGTGGGAGCGGCGCCTCGCCGCGAATGGGGTTAAGCCCGTAGGAGCGGCGCCCCGCCGCGAATGGAGTTAAGCCATCCAGGTGGCCCCCTAGTAGCCGCATACCCAAACCCACGGGCACTTCCCCGCGACGAAGCTTTCAATGTTGCTCCGGCTATTCGCGGCGGGGGCGCCGCTCCCACGCGGTCGGGACGAGGCCGCTCCGCCCTCCGCTTCTATCGATCCTCTATCGGCCCTAACAGGGTCTGAACACCGGCACTTTCTGGCCGTTTTCGCTGGCCACGAACTCGACGCGGACCGGCTGCCCGATACGCAGGCAGTCGAAGTCGTCGGTCACCACATTGGTCAGCACCGTCGGACCCTCGGCGAGGGTCACGTAGGCGATGCAATAGGGCGGCTCGGCACGGCTCAGCACGCTGTACGAGTAGATCGTCCCCTCGCCGCTGACTTCGCACCAGTCGGTATTGGCGCTGCCGGTGAAAGGGCTGTGCGCGCGCGGATAGTGGAATACCTTGCCGGTGTCGAGACAGCGCTTGAGCAGCAGGATGCCGTCATTGGCGGCATCCCAGTACTGCTGAGTCTCGTGCCAGGGTTGCGGCGACGGAATAGTACGTTCGTTCATGATCAGGCCTCCCGTTCCAGAATAAGGGTCGCGCTGCCGTGGCGGGCGCCGAGCTGACCGCCGGTGCCGTGCGCCAGCGCCAGCCGGCAGTCCGGTACCTGCACCGCACAGTGGGCCTCACCGCGCAGCTGTCGCACCGCTTCGATCAGCTTGGTCATGCCGCCGCGGTTGCCCGGATGGTTGCTGCACAGGCCGCCGCCATCGGTGTTGACGGCCAGCTTGCCGACGCCGGAAATGAGCCCGCCGTCGGAGACGAAGCGCCCGCCCTGCCCCGGCTCGCAGAATCCGAGGTTCTCCAGCTGTATCAGCACGGTGATGGTGAAGCTGTCGTACAGCGACGCGTACTGGATATCGCGGGGCGTGACACCCGCCTGGGCAAAGGCCTCGGCACCGCTCTGCACGCCGCCCGACGCCAGGATATCGAAGTAGCCGCCGTTCAGGTGCTTGACGGTGAAGCCGGCGCCGACCGGCGTGACCAGCGGACGCTTCAGCGAGCGCGCCACGTCGGGATGCGCCAGCACCACCGCGCCGCCGCCGTCACTGATGACGCAGCAATCGAGCCGGTGCAGCGGAGTCGAGACGATCGGAGATTCCAGCACGTCTTCGACCGTCACGACCTTTTGCAGCATCGCGTTGGGGTTGTGCTTTGCATGGTGCGACGCCGCCACCTTGATCCAGGCCAGCTGCTCGGAGGTGGTGCCGTGTTCGTACATGTGCCGCATCGCACACATGCCGTACATATTGGTCACCACCGGACCGTAGGGAAGCTCGAACTGCGCCTCCCCGCTGGTCTGCGCCTGCTTGCGGTGACCCGCTTCCGGCGACATCCTGTCCGCCCGCGGCCGGCCGGCCTGGGTGATCAGCGCCACCCGGCACTTGCCGGCGGCGATTGCACGCGCGGCATGCTCCACCAGGTTGAGATAGGCGGAACCCCAGGTCTCGGTGGTATCGAGGTGACGCAGCTTGAGACCGAGATACTCGACCATCGACAACGGACCCGAACCCTGACCCTCCCAGCCCGGCACGTCGCCGGCGCAGAAATAGCCATCCACATCCTCGAGCGTCAGCCCCGCATCCTGCAGCGCACCGAGCGCCACTTCGGCATGGAGCTGCCCCAGCGACTTGTCGCCCGCATGGCGCGTCGGGTGCTCGTAGGCGCCGACAATATAGGCCGCCCCTTTCAGACTCATAATCATTTCCTCTTTTTATTCGTGCGACGGGCCGGTAATGAAGCCTGAAAGCTTCATTACCGGCCGCGGGTCAATGCGAATCAGCGTGGGGCGAGGCGGACCGCACCGTCGATGCGAATCACCTCACCGTTGAGATAGGGGTTGGCGGCGACATGCCCCACCAGTTCGGCAAATTCCTCGGAGCGGCCAAGACGGCGGGGAAACGGAATGCCGTCGCCGATCGTGCGCTGCAGCTCCTCGGAGAGGTTGCCCAGCAGCGGGGTTTCGAAAATCCCCGGCGCGATGGCCATGACGCGCACGCCGAACTGCGCGAACTCGCGCGCCATCTGCAGCGTCAGCGACGCCAGCCCGCCCTTGGATGCCGTGTAGGCGGCCTGCCCGATCTGCCCCTCGAAGGCGGCCACCGATGTCGTGAACAGGATCAGGCCACGCTCGCCCTGCTCGTCGGGCTCGGCGGCGATCATCTGTGCCGCCGCGAGACGGGCCATGTTGAAACCGCCGATCAGGTTCAGGTTCACCACCTTGACGAAGTCCTCCAGCGGCATCGGACCGTCCCGCCCCACCACGCGCCGGATCGGACCGCCGCCGGCGCAGTTCACCAGCACCCGCGCCACGCCATGGGCCTCCTGTGCCACGGCAATCGCCGTGGCGGCGCTGTCCGGGTCGGTCACATCGCAGCGTATCGCGATACCGCCAATCCTCTGCGCTACTTCTTCCGCACGTTCCTGCTGGATATCGAGCACCGCGACCCGCGCGCCCTGGCTTGCCAGATGTACCGCTGTGGCCTCGCCGAGACCCGAGGCACCGCCCGTCACCAGTACCGCTTTTCCTTTAATGTCCATGGGAGTCTCCCTAGAATCTATCCGGTTCACTCGGTGACGATCAGGGCATCCAGCGCGACCACGCCCTTGCCTTCGCCGTACGCCACCAGCGGGTTGATGTCGATTTCCGTGATCTGCGGCTGTTCGAGCATCAGCTGTCCCACCGCCGAGACCACCTCGGCGACCGCCTCCAGATCCACCGCCGGCGCGCCACGGAAACCGGCCAGCAGTTTCGCGCCTTTCAGGCGACGCAGTCGCTCGACGATGGCCGCTTTCGGCAGTGTCGGCGGCAACAGCTGAACATCGCCCAGCGCCTCGACCCAGATACCGCCGAGACCCACCATCAGCACCGGCCCCCAGTGCGGATCCCGGTTGGCGCCGACCACCAGCTCCAGCCCCCGCTCGCCCATCTTTTCGACCAGCACGCCATCCAGCACCAAGGACGGTTCCGCGCGATCGATATTGGCGTAAAGGGTATCCCAGGCACTGCGCAACGCCGCTTCGTCACGAATGTCGAGCAGTACGCCGCCGACCTCGCTCTTGTGCGCCAGCGTCGCCGCCTGGGCCTTGATGACCACGGGATAGCCGATCCGTTGCGCGATCTGCATCGCCTCCTCGGGCGTGGTCGCCAGGTCGCCGGCCGGGGTCGGGATGCCCAGCGCCCGCAGCGCGGCCTTCGAAGCCCACTCGGCCTGGGTGCCCTGCCCCAGCGCCAGCTGCGTCTGGGCGAAAGAGCGCGACGGCGACTGCGGCTCGCCGGCCTCGGCCTGCCGGCGCCCGAAGGCGGTGACGCGCGCCAGTGCCCGCAGCGCACGCTCCGGCGAGCGCATCACGATCGCGCCGTGGCGACGGGCTTCGTCGACGAATGCCTGCGACGGCTGCACGTCTTCGTTGTGCATGACATAGATCGCCGGCTTGTCGCTGGCGGCCTTGCCCTGCAGGAAGTGCCTGAGCCAGAGCACCGAGGCCTCGGGATCCGGCATCGCCATCGAGATCATCAGGCTGCCGACGGACGGGTCCGCCAGCACCGCCGCGACACCACGTTCGATCAGGTTCGGCTGGTAGGCGCAGAGAGTGCCGAGATCGAGCGGATTGCGCGGCGGCAGGAAGTCCGGCAGGTGCTCGCGCAGGGACTCGGCCTGGGCCTCGCCCAGCGGCGGCAGCTCCAGACCCAGCGGTTCGACGTAGTCCTGGGTCAGACCGCAGATTGCGCCCGACGCGGTGATCAGCCCCAGACCGCCGGTCGGCGCCTGCGGATAACGCAGCAGCAGCTGGCCGACGTCGATCGCTTCCTCGAGGCTGTCCACCGTGACTACGCCGGCATCCTCGACCATCAGGCGCATAGCCGCGTAATTGCCGGTCAGCGCGCCGGTATGGGATTTGGTCGCCTCCTGGGAGCGCTCGCTGCGCCCCGGGTGCAGCATGACCACGGCCTTGCCGCTGGCGCGGGCCTCGCGCACCGCTGCCAGGAAGTCCGGCGCGGAGCGGATCTGCTCGGCGTAGACGACGATGGCGCCGGTGTGCTCGTCCGTCGCGAAGAAACGGATCATCTCGGCCAACCCGACCTGGGCTTCGTTGCCGGTGGTCATCATGTACGACAGCGGCACGCCCCGGGACTGCAGCGAGGCGGCAATATGCGCGCCGATACCGCCGCTCTGCGCAACCACGGCGACGGCCGGGCCCTCTGCCGGGTCGAGCCGGGGCGGCAGCACCAGTTCCACCATCATCACGTAGAAGGCATCGACGTAGTTGAAGTAGCCGACGGTGTTGGGGCCCAGCAGCGTCAGTCCGCCGGCGCGGGCGACCTCGGCGATTTCCAGCTGCTGACGCCGGCCTTCCTCGCCCATTTCGGCGAAGCCGGAGGCGAAGCAGACGGCACCGCGAACGCCGCGGGCCACGCAGCCCCGCACAGCATCCAGCACCGCCGCCGACGGCACCATCAGGATCGCCAGGTCCACGCCTTCGGGCAGCTGCTCGATATCGGTCAGAATCGCCCGACCGTCGCAGTCGCCGCCGCTGCGTCCGACCAGGTGCACCTCGCCTTCAAATCCGCCGGCGAGCAGGTTGCCCAGCACCACCCGGCTCGCGGAGCCCGGCCGGGCCGACATGCCGATGATAGCGACCGAGCGCGGCTTGAACAGGGGCGCGACATCGAGCGGCGTCTCGGCCGGGGTGTTCTGCGCGTTATTTTTATGGGTGTTCACAGTCTCCATGGGAGATCCTCGTTATCGAATGGGTGGGCATTTAAAGGCGGCGGACTCAGCGGGTCAGGCCGGCGCCACCTTGCCGGCGCGCTTCTGCAGAAAGGCGTTGATCCGCTCCTTGGCTTCCGGCGCGCCCTGGGTCACCGACGCCATCAGCGCCTCGGTCATCAGACCGTGGGACATCGGCTGCTCCGCGATCAGCGGCAGGGCATTGAGGATGGCGAAGTTCGACAGCGGCGCATTGGAGGCAATCCGCTCGGCCAGCTCGCGCGCCTTTTTCATGCCCTCGCCCGCCGGCGTAACATAGTGGGCAAGGCCGATGGCGTGGCCTTCGGTCGCATCGACGACATGACCGGTCAGCATCATCTCGGTGACGCGGGAAAAGCCGATCAGCTTGGTGACGCGTACCGAGCCGCCACCACCGAGGAAGATGCCGCGCTGTCCTTCCGGCAGGCCGAAATAGGTGCTTTCCTCCGCCACGCGGATATGCAGCGATGAGGCGAGCTCCAGCCCGCCGCCGACGACCGCGCCGTGCAGCACGGCAATCACCGGTACGCGTCCGAACTGGATCCTGGCGAAGGCGTCGTACCAGGCCATCGACTGCTGGATACCCTCGAAGGAGGTGCTTTCGGACAGCGTCGAAAGGTCCAGCCCGGCGCTGAAGTGCTCGCCGGCACCGGCGAGGATCACCACCCTGACCGACTCGGGCAGGGTCGCAAAGCACTCCTCGAGGCGATGGATGACAGCCATGCTCAGCGCATTGCGCTTTTCGGGACGGTTGAGGGTGATGGTGGCGACGGGACCGTCAATGTCGAGCAGTACCAGCGGCTGGGCATCGGGGTTATTCGCGACGTTGTTCATCTTGATCGTTCTCCATTGGCCGATGGCGACGCCGGCCGCGTGCACAGACCCGGCGTCGGGCAAAGGCCGAATCTGTTAATTTGGCAGCAGGTTCTCGGGAATCCGAATGCCCTTTTCCCGGTAGTAACGGGCGGCTCCCGGATGCAGCCTGGCATTCAGTCCGGCCAGGGGGTCGGCACCCGCCAGTTCCCCAAGCAGGGCGTTGGATGCGGCGAGCTCACCGACACGATCCACATAGGACTTGGTGAGCTGATAGGCCAGTTCGTCCGGCAGGTCCCTGCGCACACCCATCATCATCAGTGTCTTCCAGGTCACTGCATCGGCGTCATTTGTCTGGCCCGGATAGGTATCGGCGGGAATAGCGGCTCTGGTCAGGCCCAGGCCTTCCGGCGGTTCCGCTTTTTCGGATGTCAGCGAAAGCAGGTTGATGTCCCGGCTCAGGCTCAGCTCCGACAACGCCTGGGATCCGAGCGCATAGATCATCACCAGGACGTCGAACTGGCCGTCCTGAAACCCCTGCGTAGCGGACCCCCAGGGAGCTTTCACGGCGTCATACTGGCCTTCCGGCAGGCCGCCCGCATCGGCCAGGGCGGTAATCTGGGCATTTGCGGCGCCGCCCGGAGGACCGATGAATACACGCTTGCCGGCGGCATCCGCCCAGCTGTCGATGCCGGAGTCCGCCCAGGTAATGGCGTGATAGTAGCTGGTGGGGATACTGAACAGCGCCCGGATATTGTCGGCCACCGCGGCCCCCTTGTCCCCGAGACCGAGGTAGGGGGCGGTACCCGCCCTCAGCGCACCCAGCGCGTTCGGCGGAATCATCGCCGCATCGAGCTTGCCCTGACCGATTTTCAGCACCGATTTGGTCATCGTCTGATTCATCGACAGCTGTACATCGACCCCGTCCTCGCCCCAGCGACTGGCCATGGTCTGAGACACGAGACCGGACACACTGCTCGGCGTCCCGGTTTCCATGCTGATCTGCTGCGCCTGGGCTGTCGCGGCCAGGCCGACGGCCAGGGCACAGAGACTGCGTCGAAACCACTTTGATCGGGTAATCATGCTACTTTCTCCCTGCTTGTATTTGTTATCAGGCTTAACTAACTTAACCAGCCACAGCGGGGTTGTGAAATGCAAAAACGGTGATTGGCTATTACATTATCGAAACAGGTGGAACTGCCACGCCAAGGACTGCCGGCAGCGACCTGAAGCGCTCATAAATCACGTGAGAATCCCATAAAATAAAGGCTTTACAAAAACTTCGGCGAGCTCCCCGGCCAGGATGGGCGGCCTGATATGGCTCGCGGGGCTGTTTTCGGTGGCCTTGTCAGCCAACGGGAAGTCCGGGCTGCCATTGGATAAAAAATAACTTATACTGATTAACTTAACTTCAAAACCATCCGATGACACGGCCATGCCTGTACAACAAAATACCGCCCTGCTCGACGACATCGAACTCAACACCGCCACCTCCAGCATCCTGGATGAACTGATCGGCTATTCGCTCAAGCGTGCCCATATCCACGTCAACAAGAGCCTCATCGGCAAACTCGGCGAGCACGACCTTCGCCCGTCACAGTTCGCGGCCCTGGTGGTCATCAGCGAAAGCCCGGGCCTGACCCAGGCCGACCTCGGCGGCCAGCTGCTGATCGAACCGCCCCAGGTCGTGACCCTGCTGAACAAGCTCGAAAAGCTGGGGCTCGCCATGCGGGTGCGCTGCAAGCCGGACAAGCGCTCCTACGGCATTTTTCTCAGCAAAACCGGAGAACAGGTGCTCGGACAACTGAAGACGGCCGCCAGGGACACCGATCTGGAAGGCACGGCCAATCTCAGCGACGACGAGCGGGTCCAGTTGCTCGCGCTGCTGAAAAAGCTGTATCGGGGATAGGTTTCCAAGGGACTAGTGACGTTTGCGGACCCACGTCCACAAACGTCAACAGCTCCGGTCTTAATGAACGGGATGGCCACCAGACGGAGTGCCGCCCGGATCAAGGGATTCGTAGGATGGGTGAAGCGACGCCCTGGTACGTCATTTCCGCCCCTGATGGAGTAGTAGGATGGGTGGAGCCGCAATGACACCCAAGATGCCGGTACATCTCGATGTTCGATGCGGCGTAACCCATCAACCGCTTCCCTATTATCGCCGAGGATGTGCTGAAACCACATGATGGGTTGCACGGCGCATTTCGCGCAAAGAGGCAGGCAAACGCGGTGCACTGCGCCGTTCCACCCATCCTACTTTCAAAACCCGCATTAGCGGGCTTCTGCCATCAGATTCGGATGGGTAACTGATAGAGGGAATGGCCGCCCGGGGCGGGCGGCCAGGGTGATCAGACAAACGGCAGCGGCGCTTGCGCCGCCCGAATCATATCGGCCCGGTGGCGATACTCGGGCAGTACGTAGTCGAAAAAGAACGCCGCCGTCTGCCGCTTCTGGCGATGGAAGTCATCGTCACGGCCCTCCGCCACCCGGGCACTTCTCGCCCAGGCATAGGCCATCAGCAACAGCGCCAGCAGGCGCAGGAAGTTGCCGGCAGCACGGAACGGATACTCGCTGTCCTGGCTATCCAGCAACAGCCCGACAGCCTCTTCCACCGTATCGCACACGGCACTCAGTTGCCGGGCGAATCTGGGTCTGTCGGCGGTGGCGAGTTCGGCTTCCTGCCGCACCAGCGCCAGCAGGTCCCTCAAGCCCTCGCCACCGTCCGCCATCACCTTGCGCAGCAGCAGATCGTTGGCCTGAACCTCGTTGGTGCCCTCGTAAATCATCACGATGCGGCTGTCACGCAGCGTCTGCTCGATGCCGCACTCCTGCATATAGCCGTAACCGCCGAACACCTGCAGGGCATTGCTGCTCAGGCGAAAGCCCTGCTCGCTGAAAAACGCCTTGATCACCGGTGTCAGCAGCGCCACCCGCCGCCGCAGACCAGCCGCTTCCTCCTCCCCGACCTGATGCAGCGTATCGAGCATGTGCCCGGTCCAGTAGCCCAGCGCGCGCATGCCTTCGGTGCAGGCCCGAAGCTCGAGCAGGCTGTGCCTGACCGGCGCGTGATAGCCGATTGGATCGACCGCTGCGGCAGCCACGCCCTGGGGCCTCGAGGCCGCTCTCATCTGCCGCCGCTCGGCGGCGTACCCGGTGGCGAGCTGGAGCGCCTTTTCGGCGTGACCGAGTCCCTGCAGCCCCACGTGCAGCCGCGCCGAGTTCATCATTACGAACATCGCCTTGAGGCCCGCGTGCGGTTCGCCCAGCAGCCAGCCCGTGGCGCCCTCGAACGACAGACTGCAGGTGGCGCTGCCGCGAATACCCATCTTGTGCTCGATGCCGGTACAGTAGACCTCATTGCGCTCGCGACCGCCCTCCCGGTCCAGCCATTTCGGCACCAGGAACAGCGACAGACCACGCGGCCCCGGCGGCGCCTCGGGCAGACGTGCCAGCACCAGGTGCAGGATGTCGTCGGTCATGTCCTGCTCGCCGCCGGAGATGAAGATCTTGTTGCCGCGGAGACGGCAGGAACCGTCCGGCTGCGGTTCCGCCTTGGTGCGGATAAGGCCGATATCGGTACCCGCCTGTGGCTCGGTCAGACACATCGTCGGCAGCGCCTCGCCGGAGACGATTTCGGGCAGATAGCGCTCGCGGATCCAGGCCGGCGCCGATTCGCTCAGGCACTCGTAGGCACCCTGGGCAATGCCGGGGTACATCGCCCAGGCATGATTGGCGGATGCCAGCATCTCGAGCATCGCCACGTTCAGCAGCTGCGGCAACCCCTGACCGCCATCCTCTTCGGCGCAGCACAGCGAGGGCCAGCCGCCCTCGACGAAGAGACGATAACTCTCCGGAAATCCGGCAGGCGTCGACACCACGCCGTTATCGAACCGGCAACCCTGCTGATCGCCGCTCGCGTTCAACGGTGCCAGCTCATGCTGTGCAAACTTTGCGGCTTCCACCAGCACCTGGGCCGCCAGCTCCGCGTCCAGCGCCGAGTGGGCCTCCCAGCCGGCCCAGTCATCGGGCGCTGCGAGCCACTCTTCGATAACAAACTGCATATCCCGCAGCGGTGGAGTGTAATTCGACACTTGGACTCTCCGATCCCCTGTTACTCACAAAAACGCCGCCGGCTCTGACGGATCCCGGCAGCGACGGCGGCGTTGGTCGGCATCAACCGACGTCAGCCGGCGAAGACGATATCGCTGTCCCGACCTTCGTAGAGCGCATCGACCCGATCCGCGCGATGTTTCAGCACCGCACTCTGGTTGATGGAGCCCTTGTCGGTCACTTCACCGAGATCGAGCGACGGCGGCTCTGCCTGCAGGCAGGCGCGATCGATGCGGTTGGAGCTGCCCGAGGCCTCTTCGTTGAGCTGCCCCAGCAGCCCCTGCAGCCACTCGCGCACCGCCGGCGCCGCGATGACCTCCGAAGGCGTTGCGCCTGAAGGCAGCCCCGCCAGGTCGCGACAGGCCCGCAGATCGGGAAAAACCATCAGCCCAAGACGGTCGCGATCGGGCGCCGTGACGACGACATCCTGCACATAGGGTGCGCCCTTCAGGATGGCCCGGGTCCGCAGCGGCCCGACGCTGACGAATACGCCCGAGGAAAGCTTGAAGTCCTCCGCGATACGGCCGTCGAACATCAGCCCCTTGTGCGGCTGTTCCGGGTCCATGAACCGCAGGGCGTCGCCGGTACAGTAGTAGCCGTCCTCGTCGAAAGCCTGCTGCGTCAGCTCCTCCGAACGCCAGTAGCCCGGCATCACGTGCGGACCGCGAAAGCGCGCCTCGAGCTTGCCATTGACCGGGGTCAGCTTGACCTCGCAGCCGGGCGCCGGCAATCCGACATAACCGGCAAGCGAGCAGACCGGCCCCGTGGTAAAGGTGCACGAGGGCGCCGTTTCGGTCATGCCGAGCCCCGCCATCATGCGGATACGCTCGCCGCAATGCGCCTCGGCAATCCGATCCAGCCGGTTCCAGACCGGCTGGGACAGCGCCGCGCCGGCGAAGAAGAACAGCTTCATGCGCTTGAAAAAGCGCTCACGCAGCTGCGCGTCGGCTTCGAGGGCATTGGCAAGCTCTTCCCAGCCTTTCGGCACCGTAAGGTAAGCCGTCGGCGAAATCTCACGCAGGTTTTGCAGCGTCTGTTCGAACAGCTGCGGCGTCGGCTTGCCGTCGTCGATATAGAGCGTGCCGCCGTTATAGAGCGCGATACCGACGTTGTGACTGCCGCCGAAGGTATGGTTCCAGGGCAGCCAGTCGACCAGCACCGGCGGTTCCTCGCCGAACACCGGGAAGGTCTGCAGCAGCATCTGCTGATTGGCGCACAGCATGCGCTGGGTCGTCGTCACCGCCTTGGGCAGCTTGGTCGAGCCGCTGGTGAAGAGAAACTTGGCGATGGTATCGGGACCTGTAGCGGCGTAGGCGCGATCGGCATCGCTGCAGTCTTCCGGCGCCAGCAGGCTGTCGAAAGAAAGCGCTTCGCGGTCCGGCAGGCTGCCTTCGGTAACGACCACCGGCGTATCGGCCGGTACCACCGCGATGATGGCACGGGCAAATCGCTCGCCGCTGGCGGCAAATACCAGCCCCGGACGAATCAGGTTGACGATATGCTCGAGCTTGGTGAAATCCTGGGCGATCAGCGAGTACGGCGGGGATACCGGCGAATGGGGCACGCCCGCGTACATGGCGCCAAGCGCCATTTGCAGATGCTCCAGGTCATTGCCGGACAGAATCAGCAGCGGCCTGTCCTGGGACAGATTCAGCCCGACCAGGCTCTGGGCGATCTTGCGCACCCGCGCCAGCATGTCGCGATAGCTGATGCGCTGCCAGTCGCCGTCGCCCCTGCGCTGGGCGACGAAGGTCTGCTCGGGCCGAACCTCAGCCCAGTGCTGCAGCCGCTCGAGCAGACGCTCCGGATAGGCTGCGAGCGCCTCCCTGGGGGACAGGTAGAAAGTGCCGTCCTCCTGACGCATTTCCACATCCGGATGACCGATCGAGACCGGCCGATAAACGATCCCCGGGGGTATCTGGGTCGAAATATTCACTGCAACGACTCCCTGACTTGTCCAACGGCGTCCGCACCTCGGTTTACCCGGTAAGGGCGCGGCGCCGTTATTATTGTTGTGGCGTATAGAACTCGGATCGGCTGGAGATCAAATTGGATAATGGCGCGGCGTATTCTGGATGGTGATCCAGCGCAGCTGGGTGAAGTGCTCGATCGACGCCTTGGCGCCGAAGCTGCCGTAGCCGCTGGACTTCACACCGCCGAACGGCATCTGTGCTTCGTCGTGGACCGTCGGGCCGTTGATATGGCAGATACCGGATTCGATGCGCTGTGCAATCCCCATGGCGCGGGAGACATCGCGACTGAACACCGCGGCCGACAGGCCGAACTCGGAATCGTTGGCCGTCTCCACCAGGGCATCGTCACCCTCGGCGCGAATCACCACCGCCACCGGGCCGAACGACTCCTCGTAGTAGAGCTTCATCTCCGGGGTCACGTTGTCGAGCAGCGTGGCCTGCATGATACTGCCGTCCAGCTGTCCGCCGGTCACCAGGCGCGCGCCCTTGCTTAACGCGTCCTCCACCAGCGCCTTGATACGCTCGCCGGCCGAGGCGTCCACCAGCGAACCGAGCACCGAAGCGTCGTCGTTCGGATCACCCGCGAGCAGGGTCCGGGCCTTGGCCGCCAGCTTCTCGACGAAGGCGTCGGCGACGCGGTTGTCGACGACCAGGCGCTCGGTCGACATGCAGATCTGTCCCTGGTTGAAGTAGGCGCCAAAGGCCGCCGCCTCAACCGCCGCATCCAGATCGGCGTCGTCCAGCACCAGCAGCGGCGCCTTGCCGCCGAGCTCCAGCAGCGCAGGCTTGAGGTGCCGCGCAGACAGCTCGCCGACGATACGTCCGACCTTGGTGGAGCCGGTGAAATTGACGCGGCGCACCGCAGGATTCGCGATCAGCGCCTCGACGATGGCCGGAGCGTCTTCCGGAGCGTTGGTGACGACATTGACGACACCGTCGCCGAGCCCCGCCTCCTGCAGCACCTGGCCGATCAGACTGTGGGTCTGCGGGCTCAGCTCGGAAGCCTTGAGCACCACGGTGTTACCGCACGCCAGCGGCATCGCGATGGCACGGGTACCGAGAATGACCGGCGCGTTCCAGGGCGCGATACCGAGCACCACGCCGCAGGGCTGGCGCAGCGCCATGGCAAAGCTGCCGGGCACGTCGGACGGAATGACCTCACCGTTGATCTGGGTGGTCATGGACGCCGCCTCGCGCAGCATGCCCGCCGCCAGATGTACGTTGAAGCCGTACCAGTTGGCCGCAGCCCCGGTCTCGCTGGCCGCCGCCATGAAGGCTTCCGCCTTCGATTCCATCAGGTCCGCACACTTGAGCAGACGACGGCGACGCTCGTTTGGCGCCAGCCCAGACCATTCCGGGAAGGCCGCCTGAGCCGCCGCCACCGCCGCATTGGCATCCGCGACGGATGCGGCGGCAACCCGGGACACCACGTCGCCGGTCAGCGGGCTTACACGGTCGAAGGTGCGACCGTCAGAAGCGGCAACGGTCTTGCCGCCAATCAGCAAAGGTACGTCGAACATGGGATTTACTCGCTTATTCTGATTATTAGACCTGCGACCACAGGCGGCAGCCGGTTGTCCGGACCCGCCGCCCTGAGTCCTTTCATACGGGCACCTCGAAAACCGTAGCGAGCGGCGTAGAGGCAAGGCGCACGGAGCACAGGAACCGCAATGTATGGGTTATACATGAGGATTCCGAGCACCGTGCAACGCAGCATATGAGTCGCGCAGTAGGTTTTTCGAGGTGCCCATACAGTATTAGCGCTTGTAAGCCTGTAACCCGGGCTTGATCGACTTCTCGTCGAGGAACTGCGCCATGCCTTTCTCGCGGCCGCCTTCCTTGTCCAGCAGGCGCGACTGATCCAGCTTGGCGTACAGGTAGTCCTCGTTCTGCTCCCAGGTCAGCTCGCGGCAGCGCTTGAAGCCGTTCTTCGCGGCACGCAGTACCACCGGGTTCTTGTCCAGCAGATTGGCGGCCAGCTCGATGGTGGCCTCGCGCAGCTGCTCCAGCGGCACGCTTTCGTTGACCAGTCCCATCTCCGCGGCCTTGCTACCGTCGAAGGTCTTGCCGGTCATGATGTAGTAAAGCGCCTGACGATGACCGACGGTGTCCGCCATGGCCTTGCTCACCAGGTTGCCCGGAGGAATGCCCCAGTTGATTTCGGACAGGCCGAAGGTGGCCTCGTCGGCGCAGATCGCCAGGTCGCAGGCGACCAGCGGGCTGAAGCCGCCGCCGAAGCACCAGCCATTGACCATGGCGATAGTCGGCTTGGCGAACAGACGCAGGCGGCGCCACTGCCACTCGGACGCTTCGCGGCGAACCTTCTCCTGCAGGATCTCCGGGCCGGCATCGGTTTCACGGAAGTATTCCTTCAGGTCCATGCCCGCGGTCCAGGAATCGCCGGCGCCGGTCAGCACCACCACGCCGATCTCCGGATCCTGTTCGACCTCGTTCAGCACCTCGACCATCTCCCGGTTGAGCGTCGGGCTCATGGCGTTGCGCTTTTCCGGACGGTTCAGCGTGACCCAACCGATCCCTTCACTCACTTCGACCAGGACGGTCTCCCAGCGGTTTTCGTACTTGTTCATGTTCTGGTCCTCACTCGGCACTTGTTGTTCGACTTTGTGGTTCCAAGTTACTGCGGGCATTTAGTTATGTCAATTAACTATTTTGGTTTTTAACATATTTAATAATAATTTCTTTGATATCAGACACTTAAAATATATTAAAAATATTTTAGTTACTGTTATTAACTTATTTCGCAGGCGATGGCGGACCCCATCCAGCCCCGCGCGGTTCACCGAGAGGCCGCCTTCCCGGCGCAACCAGAGCGTAAAAAAGGGTTCTTTAACGAGCCGCCATGGGCACAAAGCTGAGGTTTCGAACAAATCCCAACGGTGGCGTAACCCATCAAAAATTGCGCGATCCACGGTTCAGCAACTGATTGCACCACTCTACTATGCAGCCTGCTCAACCCGGTCCGTGCCAACCGAAGCGAAGGCACCGACGGAGGCGGTGATGGGTTGCGCCCGCAGCTTCCTGCCATGCGGCAAGACACGACGGACGGCGGCTCCATCCATCCTGCCGATAAAGGTGTCCCACTTCAGCACGCCATAAAAAGGCCCCACCGGGGCGGGGCAATGCTGCTTCAATGCTCGATTGAAGGGTGAGTCAACTGGCTCTCGATGGACGCTCAACAGACCTCGAACAGCTCCAGCTCCACGGACTCGGGGCGCCGGATACCGGTACCGATGAACAGGCGCTCGCTGATCCACTTCAGGCTCGGCGATGCGGTTTCGAAGCTGGGGCTGCAGCGAAAGTAGATCAGCGACGGATCGACGCTCTCGCCGCGCACCAGGCGCGCGGTGGTTTCCGGGTCGGCCACCCGTATGGCCCGGTTATGCACGTAGATATAGTCGCCGCCGTCGGTCTCGATGGTGTAGCGGGCATCGAGCTCGGCCATTCGCGGCGTGACGATCAACTGGTAGTCGGCGCCACCCGGAAGCACGCGCCCTTCCCAGCCATCGCCGGCCACCTGGCCGCCGAGTATCGGTATCAGGCGTCGCTGCCCGTGGTGGGTGACACCCACCTCCTGCGGCTTGTCGACCAGAGCCGTCAGGCGGGCAAAGGGTTTAAGAAACGGAAAGTCATTCATCATGCAATTTACCTCTGTGGCATATCCTTGACCGAGTAACCCAGGCTGACGGTGGCGTCCTCCGGGATCTGCGGGATGGTGTCGTTCCAGGCCAGCCACTGCTCGCGCATCGCCTCCAGCCGCTCCGGTTCCCGCTTCGCGAGGTTTGCCCGCTCTCGCGCGTCAACCGTGACATTGAACAGGTACTCGTGGTCGTCGACCTTGAGGTACTTGTAGTCGCCGAGTCGCAGCGCGCGCTGGCCACGGTGGTTCATGCGCCAGTACATCGGCCGCTCGAACGACTCGATCTCGCCGCGCAGAACCGGCAGCAAGGAAACACCATCGACCGGGTACTCGGGGTTGATCTTGCCGCCGCCGGCTTCGAGCAGCGTGCGGGACCAGTCCATCGTCATGCAGTGCTGCAGGCTCACCGAGCCCGGCTTGACCACGCCCGGCCAGCGCACGATCCAGGGCACCCGGATACCGCCTTCGGTCAGATCCATCTTGCCGCCCACCAGCGGCCAGCTGTCGGAGAAACGCTCACCGCCGTTGTCGCTGGTGAACACGATCAGGGTGTCGTCGGCCAGGCCCTGCGCCTCCAGCGCCGCCATCAGCTGACCGATTCCCTCGTCCATATGGTGAATCATGCGACGATAGGTGTGGATATTGCCGCCATCGAGGTGAAACAGGCTGCTCTTGGAGATCTCGCCGGCAAGCTCGCCATCGTCCCGCGTTTCCCAGGGCCAGTGCGGCGCCGTGTAATGCAGGCTGAGGAAGAACGGCGTGCCTTCGCGCGCCGCCGCCGCGCGACGGTTGACGAACTCGACCGCGCGCTCGGACAAGAGATCGGTCAGGTAGCCGATCTCCTCGTGCTCCTCCTCGTTGATCCAGAGGTCGTGATCACCGCGGCCGCTCTGGTGAGTGAAGTAATCGACGCCGCCGGCCATAATGCCGTAGAACTCGTCGTAGCCGGAGGCACGGGGGCCGAAGTGCGGCGGGTAACCCAGGTGCCACTTGCCGATCAGACCGGTGTAGTAGCCGGCCTTCTTCAGTTGCGACGGCAGGGTCGGAATATGGGGCGGCAGACCCAGGGTGCTGCTGCCCTTGCTGCGGCTGTTGATCGGCTCCTCCAGCGCGCCCCGCAGGCGATACTGGTAGGCCATGGTCATCAGCGCGAAGCGTGTCGGCGAGCAGACCGGCGAGTTGGCGTAGCCCTCCTGGAACATCATGCCCTCTTCCGCCAGCCGGTCGATATTGGGCGACACCCGGCCGAACTGGGCTTCGCGACCGCCGTAACAGCCCAGATCGGCGTAGCCCAGGTCGTCGGCGACGATATAGATAATGTTTGTCATTGCTGAAATACCTTCGAATACACGGTTTTGCTTTGCGTCCAGTAGTGCCCGAGGCAGAGCACCGCTGCCAGCGCAAAGCCAGCCAGATCCCAGCCCGCATCGGGCACGAACAGCAGGAAGGTCGCGCCAAGGCGCAGCGCGATTTCGAACGGGCGCAGTTTCGTCCGATCGAAGCCGGTCAGTGCCGTGGCCAGCAGGTAGATCCCCAGTGCGAGCTTGACGATCAGCCAGAGCCAGGGCATCAGCTCGAACGCGGCGCCGGCCTGCTCGACGATCAGCAGCAGCGGGTTGTAGGCGAAAATAAAGGGAATGATGAAGATCATGATCCCGACCTTGGAGGCCTGCACCGAGGTCGCGATCGGTCGCCCGCCCGAGATACTGGCCGCGGCGTAGGCCGCGATGGCCACCGGCGGCGTGATCGCCGAGGCGACCGCGATCAGAAACACGAACAGGTGCGCGGTCAGCGGCTCGAGACCGAGCTGCTGCATGGCCGGAATGGCGATGGTCGCCACCGTGACGTAGGCCGGCAGCGTCGGCATGCCCATACCCAGGATGATGCAGCAGGCCGCCGCCGCGATCAGAGAGAGCATCAGCGAATCGGTCACCATGCTGCTCAGCAGCGTGCCGAACTTCACCGGCACGCCCGTCACCGACAGCGCGGAGATGACGATACTGACCGCCGCAATCGCCATCAGCAGCTGGGCGAAGGTGCTGCCACCGTCGCAGAGGCACTTCAGCAGCCGGGCCGGCTGCGCACGGACCGCCGGATTGATCAGGCTGAGCGGGAACAACAGCGCCAGCGCCGAGATGGAGGCACCGGACGGCGACAGCCCGGCAACCAACAGCGTGACGATCAGCGCCAGCGGCAGGAAGATCAGCAGCAGGTTGAGATAGTCCTGCCGGGTCGGACGGTCGAGATCGGACTCGGTAGCGGTCGTCGCCTTGATCCCCAGACGGCGGGTTTCGAACAGAATCATCGCGAACAGGCTGCAATAGTAGGCGATCGACGGCACCAGGATGGCGACGATCACGGTCAGGTAGCTGACCCCGACGAAGTCGGCCATGACCAGGGCGGCAGCGCCCATGATCGGCGGCATGATCTGCCCACCGGTGGATGCCGCCGCTTCCACGGCACCTGCGAAGTTGGACGTAAAACCCCTGCGCTTGATCATCGGGATGGTAACGACACCGGTGCCGACCACGTTACCCACAGCGCTGCCCGACACGGTACCGAACAGCGCCGAGGACAGCACGGCGGCATGGGCCGGCCCGCCGGCGGCACGGCGCATCCAGGAAAAGGCGATGCGGATCATCGAATCGCCGGCGCCGACGCCCTCAAGCACCGCGCCCAGGATAATGAACGGAAACACGGTGGTGATCACCACCGAAAAGGTGCTGCCGAGAATGCCGGCATCCAGGCTGTAGAGCAGATTCTGCGCCAGGGTCTCCTCGACGCTGCCGCTGACGGTTTTGAGCGGGCCGGGCCATAGGTGACCGGTCGCCATGTATGCAATACCGAAGATCCCGAGCAGCGCCACCGGTGCGCCCCAGATACGCCAGCAGAAAAACAGCGCGCCGGCGGACGCCAGCAGCGCAATCCACATTTCGTGCGAGCCGAACAGGAACATCGACTCGTCCAGCATGATGCTGACATCGTAGAACGACCAGCAGGACCAGATCAGACCGACGCTCAGCAGGCCGCCGACCAGCATCACCCAGGTCGGCTGACGTTTTTCGCCAGCGCTCAGAAACCCGAGCAGCACCACCAGCACGCAGAGCGCGAAGAAGGTCGCCCGAAAGAAGATCATCGGGAAAGGTCCGAGGCGAAAATCACCGATTGCCGGCATCACATTCGCCAGACCATACAGACTCACCAGCAGGCTCAGTGCAGAGGTGAGCCAGAACAGGGGTTTACGCGCGACCGAAGAACAGAAAGACATTGCAACCTCCAGAACGACGGCGCACCGGGCGCCGCCTGGGAAGGGAGTGGTCATCAGAACCGGGACCGGATCGGCACCTAGTTGACCGTCAGTGACTCAGGTACTTCGATGCCCGCCTCGCGGTAGTAGCGCAGGGCGCCCGGGTGCAGCGGCGCGTTGACACCGGCGAGAGGATTGGCGCTCGGCAACTCCTGCAGCAGTGCATTGCCGTCTGCCAGCGCCTGGCGGTTCTCCATATAGGACTTGGTCAGCTCGTAGGCGAGCTCGTCGGACAGGTCTTTCTTCACCGCCAGCATCAGTACCGCCTGCCAGCCGATGACATCAGCCTCGTTCTGCTGACCGGGATAGGTATGGGCGGGAATCGTCCGCTGTACCAGGCCCAACCCCGCCGGCGGCTCGGCATTTTCAGGCTTCACCGACAGCAGCCGTATATCGCGGCTCAGACTCAGTTCCGACAGCGCCTGGGAGCCAAGCCCGTAGGTCGACACCAGCACGTCGAACTGGCCATCCTGGAAGTTCTGCGCCGCTGCGCCCCAGGGCGCCTTGACGGCCTCGTACTGCCCTTCGCTCAAACCGCCGGCCTTGACGATGGAGGTAATCTGCTCGTTGGCGCTGCCGGCCGGCGGGCCGATGAAGATCCGTTTGCCCTCGGCATCGGCCCAGGACCTGATACCGGAGTCATTCCAGACGATGGCGTGGTAGACGCTGGCGGGAATACTGAACAGCGAACGCACGTTCTGAGCCAGCGCCGCGCCCTTGTCGCCCATCCCCGCGTACGGTGCCCGACCGCCGACGAGGGCGCTGTAGGCATTGGGGGGAACGACCGCGGAGTCCAGTGCTCCCTGGGTCATTTTCAGCAGCGATTTGGTCAGGGTCTGGTTCATCGACAACTGCACATCGACCCCATCCTGCGCCCAGAAGCTGGCCATGGTCTGGGGCACGATGCCCGCCACGCTGCTGGGCGCGACGGTTTCCATGCTGATCTGCTCGGCGTTGACGGTTGCGGCGACGCTGACCGCCATAAAGCACAGACTGCGGCGCAGCCACTTTGCGGGGTTGTTCATATCATCTCCAACTTGTTTTATTTGTTATGGACATTAACTAAATTACCGGCCCCGTCCGGCACTGTAAAATAGAGAAATCGACCGCCAATCCTTCAAAAATGTATAGATGCGCTCAACAACCCGCCCGCCCCTTCCCTATGCTGAACTCGCCGCCAGGGTTCTCGGGAAAAGCCGAAAAAACGATTTTTTATCAGAGCCTTATGGCTCAGTCTCGGGATAAGCCCGGGCAGAACCCTGCGTCACGGACGCTTGGCCCACAAACATGACCAAAAAATTAATATTGTTAACCATTTAGGGTATTTCGGCATGACTGAAGCCGGCACGACTCATCAGGCTCGACAGCACAGACGGCATTGCCAGCCACTGCTGCGGCCAGATTTCTTCGGTCCGCCTGGCATGACCCGGGTTGCGCTGGACACGCCGTCTACCGGACGCCTGCAACCCATGATGGCGTTTTGTTCATCCTGCGGATGCCGAACCTTCCGACCCGCAAAAACACAATAAAAAGCCGGCCCCGATAGGGCCGGCCAAAGGAAGGGTATGTCGCGCCCGCAGGCGCAGGCTTCACATCAGTGAACGAAAGTCTTGAAGCGGTAGCTCAGGTTCAGGCCCACTTCAGTGGCCTCTTCACCACGGTCATTTTCGGCATACAGCACGCCACCACCGAGCGTCAGGCCCTTGGCCAGACGGTAGTTGGCGCCAAGGCTGTAACCTTTGTTGCCGCCACCGCCGAGCTGCACGGTCGCCGCAGGATTGTAGCTGTCCCAGGCCTCGACGTAGTTGACGCCCACCGTCCACTTGCCTTTGCTCCAGTCGAAGCCGACGTGCACCTGTTCGTCATCCACATGAATATCGGCCTTGTCGTTGTTGTAGTCCTCGTAGGCGTAGTAGACGCTGCCGCTGACCGTTGCGCCGGACTCGAGCTGCTTGCCGACCTTGAAGCCGACGTCGGTGTTCTCCTGCAGCATGTCGTCGTTGATCACATGCACCGAGGTATGAATGATACCGGCACTCAGTGCATAGCCGGCCGAGGTTTTGCCGTTCCACTGCAGCGCCAGTTCGTACTCGTCGTCCTTGAGCCCGAGATCGCTCCAGCTGTCCTGCTCGTCCGGAATGCTGCCGCGGACGCCGTCATAACCGGCGTAGGTATCCTGCAGGTTGATGGATGCACCGACGGTGAAGCCATTCCACACCGGCGACTCGTAGCCGATCTTGATGGCGTCGGAGGTATCGCGGGACGTGGAGCGCCAGTCGCCGCCCACGATGCCGTTGGGCCAGTCCCAGTTGTAGGGATCGCCTCCCTCACGAATGGTGCCGCCCGCGAACGGCAGGTTGCCCCACCAGGGAATAATGCCGGTAAAGGCGCCGTGACCGACGGCAATGCCCACCCGTCCCGACTGCTTGGGTTTCATGCGATCCGCCGCGCCGTCGTCTTCACCGAGGTAGAAGTTGCCGTAGCGGTCGCTTTTCAGCTCGATCGAGAGTTCGTCGATCTGGTCGTCATCGAGCCAGGCATCGTCCAGCTGAATCGCCGTGTGCAGCTTCCACTGGAAGCCGCCATGGTTAGCCGTATCGAACACGTAGGTCGGGTCGACCGTGGTGGACGCGGTGTAGTAGTACGGCAGGCCGCTGTCGATATTGTCCTTGTCCGACGTGACGTCGGCCGAGTAATCCACCGATGAAAAACCGGCGTGCACCCCGAACCCGAGTTCGAGACCCAAACCCTCTTCCTGGGGGGCTTTCTGCAATCCGGCCGCGGCGACCTGTCCGGAGGCCAGCGCCAGCAGCACGGCGCCGGCCAGAGCGGACTTCTCGACCACCAGCCTCTTGCCGCCAAAAACCGCTGCCTTTGCAGCAGAGGAACCACGAGCTTCCCAAGCAAGACGATTACGCATTATGTTTCCTTATATTTAGAGTTTATTATTGAAATCAAGAAACTCCGCGCAGGGGTATATGCACGGACTTTTCTGTTGGTGCCGCGAATCAAATATAAAACTATTTTTTCAGCATCATGTCATTCAAAAAAGGCCGATCAACCATCCACAGGAATTGCTTAAAATCCCACCGAATATGTAATCTGACTTTCCCTGTAATGACCACAGGACTTTACCTGAAGATGCCTTCCAGAAGTTTCGCCTATCCTAATCCCATGAGCCGGAAACCCTGAAAATCCGTGGAACAGCAGACATGAACGATCCGGTACGGGCACTACATCGCGTGCTAAAGCCTTCGAGAGCACTGCTCTTTCCAGAGCCATTTGGTCTTGACTGAACGGGGAATAATTCGTCGCTTCAGCCTCTCCGGATACGATTCGAAACGAACCGGGCCAGCTTCATCTTTTGACGCGATAACGGCTAACGGAAAAGCAGACAAAACTGCACACCGCCAACGGACCTTGAGATAATTCATGGGGTCTCCGCTGATTATTGTTTTTATATCTGAGCTACAATTTACGGAGTACCATCCCTGTTGTAAAATGCTAAAACAGCTTCCCAATATTACAAAAATGTATGGATCCCCGACATCTCGTTTATCTCGCGGTCATCCTGGACAAGGGATCGATCACCTCGGCCGCCAAACATCTGCTGGTTGCCCAGCCGACGCTCACGCGCATCATGGCTACGCTCGAGATGCAGGCCGGCACCCAGCTCTTCTCGCGCAGCCGCTTCGGGGTCAGGAGTACGCCGATGGGCGAAGCGCTGGCGCGCGAGGGGCGCGCCATCATGCGCAATATGGATCTGGCGCAAGAGCAGGTTTCCCGCTACCGCACCGGCATGAACCAGGAACTGCGAGTGGCCATCGGCCCCATGATCGGCATGGCGATCATCCCCGAACTGGTCGATCGACTGACCCTGGAGCACCCCAGGATGGCCATCACCGTCACTTCGTCCTCCCCGACTACCGCACTGGACGCGCTGCTGGACGATCTCAACGATGTTGTCATCGCACCGGCTCCGCATGAACGGATGCTGGCCGGGATACATCGTGAACTGCTGGTGGAGGACGAACTGGGGATCTTCTGCAGCGCCAATCACCCTCTGGCGAAGAAGGAAAGCCTCGCCATCGACGACTTCGAATCGGCCAAGTGGCTGAGCGTGGGACTTGCCGGCCCGTTCGAAGAGCAGTTCATCAAGATGCTGACATCCGAGGGGATAAAGAAGATCAAGACTCAGACGGTGTTCAAGAACGATGCGGTCATGATGATCAACCTGCTGGCCCGGGGGCATCACCTGGCGGTATTGCCCCGCTTCCCGACAAGAGCCATCACCCGTCCCGACACCATCACAGAACTGGATCTGGGATCCGCCCGGCCCACCGAGCGCAATATCTATCTGTGGACGAGCGAGAAAGTGATCGACAGCGAAGCCTACGGTCACTTCAAGCAAGAGCTGAATACGGTCTTCGGACAACTGCTTGGGCAGCAGCTGAAGCCGCCCATGCTGCCGGAATAGGCTCCAGGGAACGGCGGAGAACGAAAAAACCGGTCAGGGCCGGTTTTTGTTTTTCAGAGAATTCGGGGCGCCTTGGCTCAAGCCAAGGCGCCCCGTTCATCGCAATCAGAGATCGCGGTAGCCGCCGCGGTCGGCACTGGTGGCGAAGGCCGCGTAGGCTTTCAGCGCCTTGGTGACCACACGGGTACGCTCGCCCTTGGGCTGCCAGGCCAGCTCTGCCGGCTGGTCATTCATCGCCGCGCGACGCTCGGCCAGCTCTTCATCGCTCAGCAGCACATTGATGCGGCGCTCCGGAATATCGATTTCGATCAGGTCGCCGTCCTGCACCAGCGCCAGGTTGCCCTGGTTGGCGGCTTCCGGCGACACGTGACCGATCGAAAGACCGGCGGAGGCACCGGAATAACGGCCGTCGGTGATCAGCGCGCAGCTGTCGTCCAGCTCCTGAGCCTTGAGGGACATGGTGGGCTTGAGCATTTCCTGCATGCCCGGGCCGCCCTTGGGTCCTTCGTAGCGAATGATCAAAGCGGTACCGGGCTCGATCTCGCCGTTGTCGATGGCCTTGAGTGCCGTCTCCTGCTGATCGAACACCCGGGCCTTGCCGTTGAACCTGTACATGTGTTCGTAAACGGCGCCGGTTTTGACGATGCAGCCGTTCTCGGCCAGGTTGCCGAACAGCACCGCCAGACCGCCCTCCTTGCTGTAGGGATGATCGATGCTGCGGATGCAGCCGTTCTCGCGGTCCATGTCCAGCGAGTTCCAGCGTGCCTCCTGGCTATACGGCTTGATGGTGCGCTTGCCGCCGGGTGCTGCGCGGAAAAACTCCAGTACTTCGGGGTCGCGGCTGCGCAGGTAGTCCCATTTTTCCAGCACTTCGCCGAGATTCTTGCCGGCGACGCTGCTGACACTGGTGTCGATCAGGCCGGCACGCTCCAGCTCGCCGACGATACCCATGATGCCACCGGCGCGGTGCACGTCTTCCATGTAGTAGTTCTTGGTTGCCGGCGACACCTTGCACAGATGCGGAACCTGGCGCGACAGACGATCGATGTCGGCCATGGTGAAGTCGACCTCACCTTCCTGGGCCATGGCCAGCAGGTGCAGGATGGTGTTGGTCGAGCCGCCCATGGCGATATCCACCTTCATGGCGTTCTCGAACGCCGTGCGGGTGGCGATGTTGCGCGGCAACACCGAGTCGTCCTCTTCCAGGTAGTAGCGCTTGGCCATATCGACGATGCGCTGCGCGGCGTCCCGGAACAGCAGCTTGCGGTCGGCGTGGGTGGCCAGCATGGAGCCGTTGCCCGGCAGCGCCAGACCCAGCGCCTCGGCCAGGCAGTTCATGGAGTTGGCGGTAAACATGCCGGAACAGGAACCGCAGGTCGGGCAGGCGTGGTTCTCGATCTCCTCGGCCTGGCCGGCCATGTAGTTCTCGTTGAAGGCGGCGATGTAGGTGTCGATCGGGTCGACGCGCTGAATCTGGTTCTGTTTCTCCAGACGACCGGCCTCCATCGGACCACCGGACACGTAGATCACAGGGATATTGAGGCGCAGACCGGCCATCAGCATCCCCGGGGTGATCTTGTCGCAGTTGGACAGGCAGATAATGGCGTCGACGCAGTGGGCGTTGGCCATGTACTCGATGCTGTCGGCGATGATTTCGCGGCTTGGCAGGCTGTAGAGCATGCCGTCATGACCCATGGCGATACCGTCGTCGATGGCGATGGTATTGAACTCGCGGGGGATGCCGCCGGCTTCCCAGATCGCGTCGCTGACCAGGCGGCCCACGTCCTGCAGATGCACGTGGCCCGGCACGAACTCGGTAAAGGAGTTGGCGATGGCGATGATCGGCTTGCCGAAATCCTCTTTCTTCACACCGGCGGCCTGCCACAGGGAGCGGGCGGCGGAAGCGGTCTTGCCTTTGGTAACCTGGTCGGAACGAAACGGTCGCATGTTATTCTGTCCTCTCGACGCTGTAGTGCTTATCAACTGACGACAGTATCCACGGCGGCGAACTGTCGGTCTGCAACCTAGGTGACAAAGCGAAAAAAGATGTCCGCCCCGGCGCAGACCGCGGCCGTGGCCTGGATGGGCCCGGCGGTATAGGATGCTAACGTTTCAGGAAGTAATGTCAGTTAATGGCAAAGATCCCGCCGGAGAGCCGCACCGCAATGCACAAGATCCCCTACATGCACAACTGGATCGATCGCCTACCCCAGGCATGCCGGGACGCCGTGCTGCGTCAGATGAAGCCGCGGCGTTACGCCGAGGGCGAAACCATCTACTCGGTCGGCGAGGCCGCCGAAGGGCTGTACCTGATCGACTCCGGCCGAGTGCGTATCAGCAACTACACCCAGTCGGGCAAGGAAATCCGCATGGCCGAGTTTCACGACGGCGAGTGCTTCGGCGAAATGAGCCTGATCGACGGCCTGCCGCGCCTCAACAATGCCTACGCCTCGACCGAAACCCTGCTGATGACGCTGAACCGGCAGGCCTTCGACGCGCTTTACGACGAATACGCCGAGATTGCCCGCGAGTTCAATCTCTATTTCAGCCTGCGCCTGCGCGCCCTCTACGCCAGCGCCGAAGACGCCACTGCGCTGCCGCTGAAAGAGCGCCTTGTCCGGCTGCTGGTGCGCATGGCCCACAGCCGGGGCGTCGAGACCGACGGCATGCGCGTTATCGAAGAAGTCTCCCACGAAACCCTGTCCCACATGCTCGGCGCCACGCGCCAGGGCGTGAGCCGCGAACTCAAGGCACTGGAAAAGGAAGGACAGATCCAGATCCGCTACGGCAAGATTCTGATCACCGATATCGCCGCCCTCTCCAGCCGCTGCGATACGCTGCTCGGCAGCGAGCTGCTGGTCTCGGGCAAGCCGGACAGGGGCAGTTGTGAGTGAGCCGTAGCCCTTGGACTCTAATCAGCCGGGGAAAAAACGAGTCAACGACACCAAAAGACGCATTGGCTATTTGACTCGCTTCGCTCACCCTTTCAATGCCGCACTATTCTGATCGGCAACTGAGTTTTTCGACACTTGTGTATTGCAGCTGCCCCGCGTTACTCATGAGTCACCGACAATTGACTATCGACTGCGCTGTTGACAATGGCATCCGGACGAGCCGCCTTACCAGGATGTAGCACACCACAGTTGCCGCAGGTACGAAGCGACTCGTCGTTATAGAAACGCTCGAATAGCGGCGGCAGGTCCCTGACGATGCTTTCAAGTTGTACTTCCACGCGATGCACCCTGTGGTTGCATTCGAGACAATACCATTCGAAGGCGTCCAGGCTGCCCTCGGGCCTTTTCGGCTCGACGACCAGACCGACGCTTCCGGCAACAGGCCGCTGTGGCGAATGCTTGACATGAGCCGGCAGGAAGAAGATATCGCCTTCGCGAATAGTGATATCGCGCGGCGGCCGTCCCTCCTCTTCCATCACCCGCAGAACCATGTCGCCCTCCAGTTGATAGAAGAACTCCTCGACGGGGTCGTCATGATAGTCGGTACGCCAGTTTGGACCACCGACCACCGTAACCATAAGTTCGCCGTCGTCCCAAATCTGGGCATTATTGACGGGAGGCTTCAGCAGATCGCGGTGTTCTTCGATCCACTGCTGAAAATTGAACGGCTGCAAAAGATGTTTGGATGGCATGATGCTGTCTCCTGAAAGGGTTCGCGCCCCAGGTTCATATTTGGCCCAGTTTCGGGACCAACCTTGTTGTTCAAGCTTGTGCAATCGGCAAATTGCTACGATCGACAGACCGGATTTGCCCTCGCAAGAAACGCTCCATCAGCTCCGCTTTGATCACGGCATGCGCAGAATCGGACCATAGGTCGTTCTGCTCCAGCGGGTCCGTTTCAAGGTCATACAACTCGCCAAGCTCAGAGTCGTCGTAAAGCGTAATTCGCCAGCGGTCCGTGACCATCGAATGCACACGTATCGCGCGATCAAAGCCGAATACCGGCCTCTGCTGATCCTCCTGCACCAGGCTGTAACCGGGGCCATGGTCCACCAGCGTTTGGATTTCCGGCATTAGACTACGGCCCTGGATACCCTGATAGCCCGCCAGACCAGCCCGATCCAGGATCGTCGAAGCAATGTCGAGGCTGCCGCTGACGGCGCTGCACGCCTCGCCCCGATTACCGACATCAGGATCAGACCAGATGAAGGGCGTGCGTATCAGTCCCTGATAGTGCAAAGGCCCTTTCAGCAACAGGCCATGATCGCCGAGAAAGTCACCGTGATCCGAGGTGAAGACGAAGACCGTGTTATCAGCCAATCCCTTTTCTTCCAGCGCGCTCCGAATAGCCCCCACACTGTCATCGATCATCGCGGTCATGCCACAGGTCAGTGCCATCGCCTCACGAAGCTCCCGTTCAGTCACTTCGCAGGCAAACACGCTTTTCTCACGTTCACTGCCCAGGCCACGGTTTTCGTACACCCATTTCAACGCCTGGGGCGGCTGATCCGAGCGCCTGTCGAAGCCTTGCGGAATCGGCATATCATCGGGATCGAACATATCCCAGTAACGACCTGGCGGCGTGAAGGGATGATGGGGGTCCGGAAAGGACACCATCAGGAAAAACGGGCTGTCGGGAGCCTGCCGGAGATGCTCGTCAATATAAGCGATACTCTGGTCGGCAATATAGCGGGTTGGATACAGCTCCTCTGGCATCGCGGTGCGCCACGCCTGAGGACAGACGTAATCGTGCTCAAGGCCATTCTCCGGGCCGACCAGCGATTCAGCGTTATCGGCCTGCTGCTGCAGCCACTGTCGATAGTGGCCACCGACCTGGTCACCATGCCCGGTACAGAGCTTTACATGCTCGAATCCATAGAACGGCAGCTGCATTCGAATGTCGCAACCGTCCCAGAACCAGGGCTGCTCCTGATCGTAGTCGGCCGGTTCAGGGTGATAGGGCTTCAGAGCATCATGCAGCTCGGAACGCTGCGGCAACGCGCGACCTTCAGGCAACTCGCGTTTCTGGATCGGTGGCTGCCCGGTGAAGTTCTGCAGATGGCTTTTTCCTATCAACGCTGTTTTGTATCCACCGTCGCGCAGAACTTCCACAAAGGTGTTCGCCTGCAGGCTCAGAGGAATGCCATTGCTCCGCACGCCATGAACGGACGGCAGTCGTCCGGTCATGATCGTGGCGCGATTGGACATACAGGTGGGCGTCGCGACATAGAATTTGTCGAAACGCACGCCCTGCTGCGCCATCATGTCGATATTGGGGGTCTTGACGAACCCGTTGCCGTAACAGCCCAAATAGTCCGCGCGCTGCTGATCCGTAATGATAAAAATGAAATTGGGTCGTTGGTCGCTCATCGGGTTAACAACTCCTCAGACGAGATGGACGAAAAGCGATAAATCCATTCAGGATAAGTGGAGATGAAATCGCTAATGCTGATAACTGCCAATAAAAATCGGCAGGGCTCGCCAGAAGGAAAAGCAAAATACAGCCGACCATTCCAAACAGGCCCCTGGTAAAGCCGGATATCTTAGTGCGGCTGTAGCCGATAATCGCTGCTGAACAGAACCAGACGGCAACAACACTGAGAAGAGTACTTAGCAGGATCTCCGACCAGCTGCCTTCGAACAGTAGCGCCGGCGCCGCGACGAAAATGAATGGGATCACATAAGCTGTCCAACCCAAACAAACCGATTTCCACCCGGTTTTCATCGGCGGCTCGCCTGCGATGGTCGCCGCGGCAAAAGCCGCAATGGCCACAGGCGGCGTCAGCATCGACATCATACCGAAATAGAGCACGAACAGATGAGCGGCGACAGGGCTGACACCAACCTCCACCAACGCCGGCGCGACCAGCGTCGCCAAGAGTATATAGACACCAACCGTGGGCATACCCATCCCAAGAATGATGCAGACGATGGCTGACAAAAGAAGCAGTAATACGAGGTTGCCTTGGGCAAAATGCACAAGGGCCATGGTGATCCCGAAGCCGAGGCCCGATATATTCATTACTCCGATAATGATGCCCGCTGCAGCACCGATCATGATAATGTCAAGCACTGCACAACCGGACTTGAGCAGCGCGTCCAGCGTTCCCTGCAGACTCATCCGGCGTCCCTTGTAGCCCCAGCTCAGGCCTATCAGGATCAGGGACCCGGTGGCCAGAAGTGCCGCCAGACCTGCGTCCCAGTTGAGCCCAAACAGTGCCAGAATCAGCAATACGAACGGTATCAGGAACTGCCAGCCAGCTTTGAAAGTCGGTGCTGCTGGGGCCCTGTCTTCCTCCGGTACGGGAGCGATATTGTTCTTGGCGGCGAGCATGTCGACCTGCAGGAATAGCGCCAGATAATAAAGCAAGGAGGGAATCAGAGCCGCCATGACCACCTCCGAATATGGCACTTGCAGAAATTCCGCCATCAGGAACGCTGCCGCGCCCATCACCGGCGGCACCAACTGCCCGCCGGTCGAGGCGACCGCCTCGATCGCTGCGGCCGTACCGCCCGGATAACCACCTTTCTTCATCAGGGGTATGGTCAGCATGCCGGTAGACGTAACGTTGGACACCGCGCTGCCCGATATCGAGCCGAACAGCCCCGACGCCGTGACCGCAATCTTGGCGGAGCCACCGCGATACTTACCCATCAATGCGGTTGATATCTCGGTGAAGAAATCCGATCCGCCGGCGCTCTGCAACATCATACCCATCACGATAAACGGAATGACGACCGCCGTGGCAATGGTTAGCGGCATACCCAGAACGGAGTTGGAATCCAGCCCGAGATACACTGTGAGTTGATCGAAAGCGACCTCGCGCCCCTGCAGCTGGCCCGGTACCAGGTGACCAAGCAAACCGAACAGGGCGAAGCCGGCGGTGATGGCGGGCAGTATCCAGCCGGTGGTACGACGCAAGCCTTCCAGTACCAGCACCACGATAATCCCACCCAGAATCAGCGCATCGAGGTTTGCCTCGTAGATCTCATCTAGCAGCCGGGGATACTCGGCCGCTACATAAAGACCACACCCAAAACCCAGTAACGACAGAGCCAGGTCAATGATGGAGACCGAACGGTTCTCGGTTCGATTCCCGGTATACAGCAAAAACACTAACCCCAGCGCACAGCCCAGCATCGTCGCCAGAAATTGCTCCTGATAGATAGCGATGCCGAGCAGTTGCAGCAGATCGAGCGCCCAGGCCGCGGAACCGAATACCAGAGCCATACTCAGCACGGCAATCAGGGTCCTTGCCAACGGCTGCAACGCTC
Source organism: Marinobacterium nitratireducens (assembly GCF_014645375.1). Lineage (GTDB taxonomy): Bacteria > Pseudomonadota > Gammaproteobacteria > Pseudomonadales > Balneatricaceae > Marinobacterium_A > Marinobacterium_A nitratireducens. The sequence continues at coordinate 260,778 of NZ_BMLT01000006.1, read as the reverse complement.
GGGGCCGCAGGGTCATCTTACTAGTGGACATATGGCTACTCCAAAGGAATGGATTGCACAGTTATTGCCAGGATCCCTGCTCCTTCAGATAGCGAATCGCCCCCGGGTGATAAGGCACCGGCAGTTCCCTTGCAACAGCACCGGGGTTGTAGCCCTCGAAGGCTCCGACCGCCGAGACCAGCGCCGGTTTGTTACTCGCCAGGGCCTTGGCGACCTGATAGACGAGCTCGTCGGGCGTCTCGACGCCGGTGATAAGCAGCAGATCCTGCGCAAGTACCCTGCTTGCCCCATCTATACCAACACGCGAGGGGTTGGGTTCGATGGTGTCGACGTAGGCACTGGGCACCAGTCGGTCAATTATCTTCTGAATGTCACTGCCGTTTTCCAGTTCGAGGAATTTCACCCCGCCGTTGATCGACGCGTTGGCTTGCGCAATAATGCCTGAGCCTATAGAGGCGATACTCGAGTCAACTTTGTCCGCCTGCAATGCTTCGACCCCGCGTGCAAAGTTTGGAACCGGCACTCCTGTGACATCGTCAAAGCTCAAGCCGGCAGACTCCAGATAGGCCTCGGTAAAGCGCAGCGTATTTTTCTGTTTGACAAGTTCGCTGGCCAGTCGATGCCCCTTGAGGTCCTGCAGCGAGCCGATACCGGAATCCCGCCGGACCGCCATCCCCAGGCGGATGGGATACAGCGCTGATACAACACGAATGTCCGGATTGGCTTTCTTGAAAATCTCTATTCCACGATAGCCATAGGTGGCCGCTACACTTGCTATCAGGCCAAATTCCATGCGACCAACATTGACGGATGGCACAATAACCGGCGGTCCTCCCTGCGGCACTACCCTGAAGTTGTCGCCTGTGGCTTCAGTCGCGACTTTTGCGATGGCTGCACCGCTGGCGTAGGCCAGGCTTCCCTGGGGAGGCGTACCGATACTGACGGTTTTGGCCGAAACGACGTTGCTGACCTGCCCGACAAATCCCGCGAAAAGCAAAGCTGCGAATAATTTATTTTTCATAATATGTAACTACCCTCTTTTTTTATTTCGCTGTCCATTACAGACATGAATACCTGGTATTACGATTACACACACCTGCCAAGCTATCACTTCAATGTCTTTCTATTATTTTATTGTGGCAGGTAAGCGGTCACTTTTATTTCGACTACCAGATGCGGATGGGGCAACTGATGAACGGCCACAGTTGTTCGAGTCGGCCCATCGTAGCCAAAGAACTCGGAATACACCTCGTTATACCCTCCAAAGTCGTTCATGTTGACCAGAAAGCTGGTTACGTCGACGACATCATCAAGACTCGCGCCAACCGCAGAGAGAATGTCCCGTATATTATTGATAACCGCTCGGGTTTGGGCGCGAATATCCAGATTGGCAACGCCCATCGAATCAACTTCAACGCCTTCGAAATTGTTATTCGGCAGGCGGGAGCTGGTACCCGATACAAATATGAAGTCTCCGGCTCGCTTCACATGGGGAAAACTGCCGCGCGGCACGGCTTTATCTTTAATAAGGACGGAAGACATGGCGGACCCTATACATTGGATATTGTTAGAATGTTAACTTTCTCCACCATCTTAAAGCCTTGCAGAACAGACCTATATTCACATATTGCGGCTCAGGTATTAGCAATGCCTATATCAAAAACCGGGAGGCATTCAGGTTGTCGCTGTCCTGCCCCCGCGGTCCAGGACAGCGCCGAGATCAAAGAACCTGCAGGATCAGGCCCGCTCCGCCAATCAGCATCAACAGGTAGACCAGTTGGTAAAAGAGCTGCTGCTCCCCGGACCGCGCGCGCAACCATTGCCCTGCGGCAATACCGACAAACACAGGTCCACAGGCCAGCATCGACTGCCCTACCCCTGACAATGTCAGATTCAGCTGTAGCCCCGTGCTCAACATAAAGCCAAGATGCCCGACCAAATAGAGGCAGGATATGGTTGCCACGAACTGTCGCGGCGGCAAGCCGGCAGAGGACAGGAAAATTACCAGCGGCCAACCGTACAGGGATGTTGAGCCGCCAATGAGCCCGGCGGTACAACCAAAGACCACCGCCAATGGACGGCGTACTGAAGACGAGATCGAAAGCCTGTACCCGGTCAGACACAGCAGCGAAAAGGCAGTCATTGACACACCAACCATAAGCGACAGGAACCTAGAATCCGCCGGCAGCAGCAGATACCCCCCAGCTATGCCCAGCAACAGCGATACGGCGAGAACCGAAAACCAGTGGTTGTCTAACAGTTCCCGGGGGAGATTGCGTGCTTGCCATAGGTTTGCCAGCAACACTGGCAGCACCATCAGCGCAATGGCCCGATCCATCGGCAGCAGCATTGCCAGCGCAGGAATAGCGATCATCGGCAAGCCGATGCCGGCATACCCCTTGATACCACCAGCCACTCCAAGCGCAGTGGCACTATATATAAGCTCCAATGGCGTCAACTCAGCCCCCTCCATTTCTGAACCGGGGACAATGTAGCACCGGTGGAGCGGAAATCAGATTCGATTCCCCTGACATGGATATAATCCAGGTCTATATCAAAGACAGCTGGCCCTTTGATATATAGAATAACAGGCACGCTATGCATCATGAGGCTAGAGATGGATATCGCACAGAAGGTGATGTCCCGCATCAAGTTGCGCCAACTGCAGCTGATCGTCGCCATAGACGACACCAAAACGCTGCGCGGGGCCAGTGACAGCATTGGTATGAGCCAGCCCGCGGCGACCCAGTCGTTACGGGAGCTGGAGGCTGCGCTCGACTGCAAATTGTTCGAAAGGACCAACCGAGGCGTGGTACCCACAACATACGGTGCGTCGTTGGTCCGTCATGCCCGCTCCATTTTGACCCAGGTGCGTCACGCCGGCGAAGAGTTGTCTGATCTGGCATCCGGTGCCGGTGGGCGCATCGTTGTCGGCACCCTGCTGGCGGCAGCTGCAATTGTCCTGCCCAGGGCCATCGAAAGAATGCGAGAAGTCCGTCCCAACCTCATCATCAAGGTGATAGAGGGAACCAACGACATACTGATGCCGCGGCTTCTAAGGGGAGATATCGACTTGGTGATCGGCCGCTTGCCGGAGTACGAGTATCGCCAGGGCACCGAACAACTCCACCTCTATGATGAAGACATCATTGTCTTTGCGTCCCCGGGTAATCCGTTGACTGCCCACGCCCGGGTTACGCTTGAAGAACTCAGCCGCTGTGATTGGGTGCTGCCCCCCATTGAAACGACACTGCGAGCGCAGCTGGAAAAAGCGTTTTTTGACGCGGAGCTCGAACCCCCGCGCTGCGTGATCGAATCGACTTCCTGGCTGACCAACAGTTACTTGTGGCGCAATACCGAGCTGATCGGTGTCGCACCGGCCCATACCGTCGAGAGCCGGATCGCCCGTGGCGACCTGATCCGCTTGCCGGTGGACCTGAACCAACGGCTGGGACCCGTCGGCATTTCCGTCCCCAAGGGAAATGAGCCATCCACCGTCGTCAAATCCTTTATCCGCGAGCTTCAGCTTGTCAGTCGGGAGCTCTAGACTCCCGATTCCCCTTCCGCTGGCAGACAGGCCCCACCTCCGGCACTGGTGTTGTACTACGTCGCCATCACTCGACCGCCTTATATAGGCATTACTTATATCCAAAGCGGTTTATTTGATTTTTACTCGATGTCCGGCAGGGCTAGGATCACCTCCATCACGCCGATCTTCCCGGGTACACCAGGCTGGAAGACGGCCCACGAATCTTCATGAGGCTGGTTCAGATATATGTCTGTCATCGATATTCACAATCACTTTATTCCCCACAGTTGGCCGGATCTGGCGGAGAAATTTGGCGGCGACTGGCCCTGGATGAAACACCAGGACGCGGACAAAGCCATGCTGATGTTCGGAAACAAGGAGTTTCGACCGGTGACTTCGGCGGTCTGGTCCGCCGAGCAGCGTCTGGCGGATATGGATCGCGACGGTATCGATATCCAAGTGATCAGCGCCACTCCCGTGCTCTTCGCCTATGGCCGCAACGCCAAAGAAGCCGCTGAGTGCGCCCGTCTTTTTAACGATGCCGCAAGGGAACTCTGTGCCATCAACCCCGACCGCCTGATGAGCCTGGCACAGGTGCCGTTGCAAGATGTGGATCTGGCGTGCACCGAAATCAGCCGCATCATGCGTGAAGGCCACCTGGGCGTTCAGATCGGCAATCACGTTGGCGACCGGGACCTCGATGACGAAGGCATCATGACCGTGCTGCAGCATTGTGCGGCCGAAGGCGCCGCTGTTCTGGCCCACCCCTGGGACATGAACAAGACGGTGCGCAATTCGCGTTATATGTTGCAGTGGCTGGTGGAAATGCCCGCCGAGACAGAACTGTCGATCCTGTCGCTGATCCTGAGCGGCGCCATCGAGCGCCTGCCGAAAGACCTTAGGCTGTGCTTTGCTCACGGCGGCGGCAGCTTCCCCTACCTGCTTGGTCGCATCGACAATGCCTGGAGACATCGAGATATCGTTAGACAGGACTGCCCGGAATTACCCTCCAGTTATGTCAATCGATTCTATGTCGATACCGCCGTATATAACGACGGCGCACTTAAACTGCTGCTTGATGTTATGGGGGAAGATCGAGTGCTGTTCGGTACCGATTATCCCTTCCCGTTGGGAGAGCAGGTCATGGGTGAACTGGTGCGTACCTCAGCTCACCTAACCGAACATCAGCAGCGAAAACTACTGGGTTTAAATGCCAAACGCTGGCTGGGAATTGATTAACTCCCAAACTAACCGATATTGGCTGCTTTCCGTTTTCGATTCCTGCCAGATAATTCAGCAGAGAGTGTCAAGCTCAAAAAAGCAGACTTCCAATATTCAAAAGCGGTTCCAATATCCGGTGATTTCATCAATCTGATACCGTGCAATAAAAACCCAATATCGGATCGTTCTAGACAGCCGTTCAGCAGTGCTGATTCGACGAATTTTGAAGCCTGAGGATTTACGAGATGAAAGAAATAAAAAACTTTATTAATGGCGAATTTTCAGAGTCTTCATCCGGAAGAACGTTCGAGGACAGAAACCCGGTGGACAACAGCTTGATTGCAATTGTCCATGAAGCCGGCAAGAAGGATGTGGATGCAGCCGTCGCAGCCGCTCGGGCGGCCTTGAGCGGCCCTTGGAGCGAGATGACCCAGGCTGAGCGCATCGAACTGCTTAATCGGGTCGCCGACCGTATCAATGAGCGATTCGACGAGTTTCTCGAAGCGGAATGCAAGGATACCGGCAAACCCTACTCGATGGCGTCCCAGATCGACATTCCAAGAGGTGCTGCCAACTTCAAGGCTTTCTCCGAGATGCTGGCGAACCAACCTACCGAAGCATTCAAGACCGATACTCCGGATAATCTTGGCGCCCTGAACGTCGGACACCGTCGCCCTAAGGGAGTTATCGCGGTGATCGCTCCCTGGAACCTCCCGCTGTTGCTAATGACATTCAAGGTTGGACCCGCCCTGGCCTGTGGCAACACGGTGGTCGTCAAGCCGTCCGAAGAAACGCCGGCTACTGCAACCCTGCTGGCAGAAGTCATGAACGAATGCGGCGTTCCTAAGGGGGTTTACAACGTGGTGCATGGTTTCGGTCCAGGTTCGGCCGGGGAGTTTTTGACGACCAACAAGGACGTAAACGCCATTACCTTTACCGGGGAATCCCGTACCGGGCAGGCCATCATGCAAGCCGCGGCTGTAGGCCTTCGCGATATATCGATGGAGCTGGGAGGTAAGAATCCTGGCATCGTCTTCGCCGACTGCGACCTGGAAAAGGCAGTCGAGGGCACCATGCGTTCCGCTTTCGCCAACTGTGGTCAGGTGTGCCTCGGTACCGAACGCCTGTACGTCGAGCGGCCGATATTCGCTGAGTTCGTCGAGCGCTTAAAGGCGCGGGTAGCTGCACTCAAGATAGGCCGACCGGAAGACGAGAGCGTCGACTTCGGCCCGCTCGTGAGCCAGGAGCATAAGAAAAAAGTGCTTTCGTACTACCGTCTTGCAGTAGACGAAGGCGCAACTGTCGTGATTGGCGGTGGTGTTCCGGATATGGGCGAAGCGCTGAACGACGGAGCCTGGATCGAGCCGACCATCTGGACTGACCTGCCCGACGACGCCCGAGTAATCCGCGAGGAGATTTTCGGGCCCTGTTGTCATATCCGCCCGTTCGACTCCGAAGACGAAGTGATCGCCCTTGCAAACGACACAGACTACGGTCTCGCGGCAGCGATCTGGACCGAGAACAGCTCGCGCGCGCTTCGCGTCGCCGAACAGATCGAGTCCGGCATCGTATGGGTCAACAGCTGGTTCCTGCGCGATCTTCGCACCGCTTTTGGCGGCTCGAAGACTTCTGGCATCGGTCGCGAAGGCGGTACCTATTCACTGGAGTTCTACACCGAACACAAGAACATCTGTATCAAGCTCTGAACCGGAGAAAACAATGGAACAGAACCAGATAATTGCGCTTGGCGACGAACTCTATCAGGCAATGCGCAAGGGCGAAACGGTGACGCCGCTGACAACGCGCTTCCCCGATATCAGTGTTGAAGACGCCTACCACATTTCGCTGCGGCTGCTGGAGCGGCGGCTCGAAGCCGGCGAGCGGGTGATCGGCAAGAAGATCGGTCTGACCTCGAAGGCGGTGCAGCGCATGCTCGGCGTCGATCAGCCGGACTTCGGCTTCCTGACCGACAAAATGGCGTTCAGCCAGGGTCAGGAGATGCCGATCTCGGAGCAGCTGATCCAGCCCAAGGCCGAGGGCGAGATCGCCTTCATCCTGAAGAAGGACCTGATGGGGCCGGGTCTGACCGCGGCCGATGTGCTGGCGGCGACCGACTGCCTGCTGCCGTGCTTCGAGGTGGTGGATTCGCGCATCGAGAACTGGCAGATCCAGATCCAGGACACGGTGGCGGACAACGCCTCATGTGGTCTCTTCATCCTCGGTGACAGTGCGGTCGACCCGCGCAAGGTCGACCTGCGCACCTGCGGCATGGTGGTGGAGAAGAACGGCGAGGTGATCAGCACCGGCGCGGGCGCGGCGGCGCTTGGCAGCCCGGTGAACTGCGTCGCCTGGCTGGCCAATACCCTGGGCACCTTCGGTATTCCGCTCAAGGCCGGTGAGGTGATCCTGTCGGGCTCACTGGTACCGCTGGAGCCGGTCAGGGCCGGCGACTTCATGAGCGTCAGCATCGGACGGCTTGGTAGCGCCTCGGTGCGCTTCAGCTGAGAGGGCATGGGGGCGCCGCACCTGTGGGAGTGATACCTGTGGGAGTGGCGTCCTCGCCACGAATGCATGGCACCGTTTCGCAAGGCTTCGCGGCGGGGCGCCGCTCCTACGGTTCGTGCCATGAGCGAATACAGGATTGAATCATGATTAAAAAACTGAAAGCCGCGATTATCGGCCCGGGCAATATCGGCACCGATCTGCTGATGAAGATGCAGCGGTCCGAATGGATCGAGCCGGTGTGGATGGTCGGCATCGACCCGGATTCCGAAGGCCTCAAACGTGCCCGCGAAATGGGCATCAAAACCTGTTCCGAGGGCGTCGACGGGCTGCTGCCGCACGTCATCGCCGACGATATCCGCGTCGCCTTCGACGCCACCTCCGCCTACGTTCACGCCGAGAACAGCCGCAAGCTCAATGAGCTGGGCGTCATTATGGTCGACCTGACCCCGGCGGCGATCGGCCCCTTCTGCGTGCCGCCGGTCAACCTCAAGCAGCACGCCGAGCGGCTTGAGATGAACGTCAATATGGTCACCTGCGGCGGCCAGGCCACCATCCCGATGGTGGCTGCGGTGTCACGGGTGCAGGGCGTCGAGTACGGCGAGATCATCGCGACCGTTTCGTCCCGTTCGGTGGGCCCGGGCACACGCCAGAATATCGACGAGTTCACCCGTACCACCGCCGGCGCGGTGGAGCAGGTCGGCGGGGCGAAGAAAGGCAAGGCGATCATCATCATCAACCCGGCCGAGCCGCCGCTGATCATGCGCGACACCGTGCACTGCTTGACCTCCGGCGAACCGGACCAGGCCGCGATCACCGCGTCGGTCCACGCCATGGTGGCCGAGGTGCAGAAGTATGTACCGGGCTACCGCCTGGTCAACGGACCGGTGTTCGACGGCAACCGGGTGTCGATGTTCATGGAGGTCGAGGGCCTCGGCGACTTCCTGCCCAAATATGCCGGCAACCTGGACATCATGACCGCCGCGGGTCTACGCACCGCGGAGATGTTCGCCGAGGAAGCGGCGAACGGCACCATCACATTGCCGGCACGCGGCTAAGCGGGGAGAAGCAACGAATGAATCTTAAAGATAAGAACGTCGTTCTGCACGATATGAGTCTCAGGGATGGTATGCACGCCAAGCGCCACCAGATCAGCCTTGAGCAGATGGTCAATATCGCCACCGGGCTTGATGAAGCGGGCATGCCGCTGATCGAAGTGACCCACGGCGACGGCCTCGGCGGTGCCTCGGTCAACTATGGCTTCCCCGCGCACTCGGACGAGGCATACCTCAACGCCGTGGTGCCGAAGATGAAGCAGGCGAAAATCTCGGCGCTGTTGCTGCCGGGCATCGGTACCGTCGATCACCTGAAGATGGCGCGCGACTGCGGTGTCTCGACCATTCGCGTCGCCACTCACTGCACCGAGGCCGACGTCTCGCAGCAGCATATCGGTATGGCCGCCAAGATGGAGATGGACACCGTCGGCTTCCTGATGATGGCGCACATGGCCAGTCCCGAGAAGATCCTCGAGCAGGCGAAGCTGATGGCCGGCTACGGCGCCAACTGCATCTACTGCACCGATTCCGCCGGCTACATGCTGCCGGACGAGGTTAGCGAGAAGATCGGCCTGCTGCGCAGCGAACTGCCGGCGAATGTCGAGATCGGCTTCCATGGCCACCACAACATGGGGATGGCGGTCGCCAACTCGCTGGCGGCGATCGACGCAGGCGCCAGCCGCATCGATGGTTCCGTGGCGGGCCTGGGCGCCGGCGCCGGCAATACGCCGCTGGAGGTGCTCTGCGCGGTGCTCGAGCGGATGGGCGCCCACACCGGCATCGATCTCTACAAGATCATGGACGTCGCCGAGGACCGGGTGGTGCCGCTGATGGACCAGCCGATCCGCGTCGACCGCGACGCCCTGACGCTGGGCTACGCCGGCGTCTACTCCTCCTTCCTGCTGTTCGCCAAACGGGCAGAGCAGAAGTATGGCATACAGGCGCGCGACATCCTGGTCGAGCTGGGCCGTCGCGGCACCGTCGGCGGCCAGGAAGACATGATCGAAGACCTGGCATTGACCCTTGCCAAGCAGAAAGGCCTGGCGTGATGCGGCATTGAATGGGCGGTGCCGTTCGCTTCGCTCAGGGGCACCCTACGTAGGGCACCTTGAGCGCAGCGAAACGTGCCGCAATCGAAGCGCTCCGCACGGCACTCCAGCGGACGAACAGATAGGACCGAACCAATGGGTAACCTGAGCAAGCAACAGATCGAAGAGCTGGCGATCCACCTGGAAAACGCCGAACTCGACGCCTACGAAGTCACCAAGATCACCGACGACTTCCCGCAGATGAGCTACGAGGATGCGTTCGACATCCAGTGGGAGATCCGTCGTCGCAAGGAAGCGCGCGGCCACAAGATCGTCGGCATGAAGATGGGGCTGACCTCCTGGGCCAAGATGGCGCAGATGGGCGTCGAACATCCCTGCTACGGCTTTCTTGCCGACTACTTCAGCGTACCGGACGGCGGCGACATCAAGCACGCCGAGCTGATCCACCCGAAGATCGAGGCGGAGCTGGCGTTCGTTCTAAAGGAGGAATTGAAGGGGCCGGGCGTGCATATCGGCGACGTGCTGCGCGCCACCGACTTCGTGGTACCGGCGGTCGAGGTGATCGACTCACGCTACAAGGACTTCAAGTTCGACCTGAAAAGCGTCATTGCCGACAACTCCAGCTCGACGCGTTTCATCACCGGCGGGCGCATGGCGCCGCCGTCTGAGCTGGACCTGAAGACCCTCGGGGTCGTCATGGAGATCAACGGCGAGGTGGTGCAGACCGGCGCGGGTGCGGCGGTTCTGGGCCATCCTGCGGCCTCGGTGGCAATGCTGGCGAACATGCTGGGCGAGCGCGGCGAATCGCTGGCCGCCGGAAGCTTCATCATGATCGGCGCCATCACCGCGGCCATGCCGGTGAATCCGGGCGACAACTTCACCGTGCACTATCAGGACCTGGGATCGATCAGCGGCCGCTTCGTATGAGGTAAAGCGAGAGGCATTAAGCCGTACGCTTTCCATAGACCGGGTGATAACAATTCGGTATCACCCGCTAAACAGGTATTGCGCGACTCGAAATCAACCGCGAAGCAACCTACCGAAACAACCTTGATCGTTATCGGCGACTGTTCAATAAAAAATTATAATGTGCCTGGCACTTACATCCAGCTACCCACTTCACGGTAAGCGGCGTAACTCCTAATTCTTAACGTTCTGACAAGCACGGCGGGTATGGATTGGCAGCCTCCATAGACTATTGTGGGACACAGCGTCGCGAGAGCACAGTCAACCCCCCGCTTTCCGCCGTCTAGAATATCTGGATATGATTGGTAGACAGGAATCACCCGGCCCCTCAAACCAGCCGAAGCCCTCGCGCCGGCTGTACCCTCCAGGTGTGTATGGTCCGAGCTCCCGGCAGCGGCGTACTTCAGACGAAATTACCCACGTTTAAGGAAGTCAGAATGACAAGGGGAGCTGAAACCACTGCGAAACCGATCGTTTTCTACGACGGCAGCTGCCCCCTATGCCGGCGTGAGATCGGCCACTACCGCCGGCTCGACCGTGCCTGCGCCGTTGACTGGCGCGATATTCATCGCAACGGTGCGGCGCTCGATGCTGCAGGCATCACCCCGGACGAAGCGATGCGCCGGCTCCATGCGCTGGAGGCCGGTGGAGAGATCAGCACCGGTATAAACGCGTTTTTGGTCATCTGGCGGGCCTTGCCGCGCTATCGCTGGCTGGCGGCGCTGATCGAGCGGTGCCATCTCACCCGGCCACTGGAATGGCTCTACACCCGCTTCGCCGCATGGCGCTATCGGCGTCGATGCCGGACGTGCTGCACCGCACAGCCCCGTCAATAATGCTGGAACAGCCTGCCGACGTCCACCCGGGCTCCGAGACGGGACGCCAGCAGGTAAAGGCCACCCATTTTCCGATGCAGGAACAGCACGTCAGCCGGCGGCGTATGCCAGGCGGCAGGATCGCGGCTGACGGACATCCCCCGGGACTGAATCCGGCGCGCCAGGTCGGAACTGCCAAAGTCATAGGCGCCGGGGCTTCGCAGCGGTTCGGCCGCCAGCACGAAAATATCCAGAACGACATCGAGATTGGCGACCTCGCTACCGCGATGAAAGAACCCCAGCGCCTCGAGGGCCTCACGCAGCGCCCGGCGGTCCTCGCTCACCGCCGCTTCGATGGCTCGACGGTAGCCCCGGACGAAAGCCGGCGAAAACGCCCGCACCGCGCCGAAATCCAGCAGTATCAAATCGCCGGACTCCGTATCCACCCGATAATTGGCCGGGTTGGGATCGGTTTGTACAGATTGAAACTCGAGCAGCTCGGCGAAGAACAGGTCCAGCAACAGCGTCATCAGCCGGTCCGCCTCGTCGCTGCGGTGCCGAACCCGGGCCTCCAGGGGCTGCCCCTGCATAAAGCTCATGCACAGGATATCGGCTGTTGAGCGTTTGGCATGGTATAGCGGCAGGCGTACCCGATCCCTGTTGCGGAAACGACTCAACATTTCCCCGTAGGCGCTGAGCTGCTCACCTTCCCGACGGTAGTCAGCCTCCCGCTTGAGCTGCAGCCGGGCTTCCTCGATCAGCGGCGCCACATCGAGCTCGGCGGGCAGCAGGCCACTCATGCGCAACAGCGAGCAGACATTGTCGATATCGCTGTCGATGCTGCGCCGAACCCCTGGATACTGTACCTTGACCGCAAGATGCTCAGCGTCGACAGTGCGCGCCTCGTGCACCTGGCCGATCGACGCAGCGGCTATCGGTCTGAACGAAAAGCGGGAGAAGTCCTGCTCCCAGTCTTTGCCCCAATTGGCTTCCAGCACCGAGAACAGCTGTGCCTGTGGCATAAACTCGGCATCCGCCTGCAACCGCGCCAGCACCTGCGCAAGCTCCGGCGGCAGCACAGTGCCGGCATCCATCGACAATAGCTGCCCCACCTTCATCGCCGCCCCCCGCATCCGCGCCAAACGGTCCGCCAGGCGGCTCATATTCCCCGGCGTCAGCAACAGGTTCATCAGCTCCGGGCGCTCGCCGCGCACCAGCTGCCGGCCACCCTCGACCAACAGGTTGCCGGCGATCCCCCCGGCCAGCGAGCCAAGCCCGGCCAGGCGGGACAAGCGACTCTGTGGCACCCTGGCGGCTTTGGCTCGATTCGTCTGGCTCATCGCGATACTCTCTTTTGATTCAAGACCCGGGGGACCGAGCCTGTGACTGACTGTATGTATTCCTGTTACGCACCAGCCAACTGCCCGGATTGCCGAAGAGTGTGAATTGGGAAGAATACGAGAGCAAACCGGCGATCAGGCAGGCTCAGAAATCGCAGTCGGCACCAGGGCCTGTCTATACTTCAGTCGGCCTTGCAGTCAGGCCCTGTTGACATTGAACCGTGGCAATAAGCGCTACGCAAAGAGGGATAACCGATGAAACGTTCAATGGCCACCGCGCTCGCCATGCTGATGCCTGTGCTCGCCTTCGCAGAAAAACCCACCTCCTACGAGGAAACCGCGCCCGTAGCGCTCGGTGACGGCCACATTACCGCTTTCGGGGCCGTCGAGAATGGCGTGCCGCAAACGCTGGGCGTACGTTTCGATGACGCCGTGTTCGACAACGCACCGACCGAGGAAAGTGACGGCTACTCCGATATTCTGGACGAGAACGGCAACATTGTCTGGCACTGCTGCGGACACGAGCGCAGTCCCACCCTGCCCCGGAATATCGCCGAAACGACCCGATTCGAGCATATCGTCCTGAACTGGAACCCGGTGGGGCACCCGCCTCCGACCGGCATCTACCGCCCGCCCCATATCGACTTTCACTTCTACACCGTCTCCGAATTCGAGCGCATCGCCATCACGCCCCCCAGTGCGCAGGACATGTGCGGCCCGGGCATTCCGCTGACCTGCGAACAGTTCGAAACCGCCACCCGGCCGCTGCCACCGGGCCAGCATCCCGCCGGTTTCATATCGCCCGGCGCCGTGGAACCGCGCATGGGCAATCACCTGCTGTGGTCGGGCGCCCCGGAACTGAACGGCGGCGAGTTTACCCATACCTGGATTTACGGCACCTGGAACGGCTATATCAGCTTCTGGGAACCGATGATCACCCGCGAATTCCTGCAAAGTCACCCGAACAGCTGCTTCGACATTCCCGCACTACCGACCGCCGCCAAGAACATCGGCTGGTTCCCGACCGAGTACTGTGTCGAGTTCGACGAGGAGAGCGACCAGCACTTCGTCTACCTGACGGCATTCACCCGGCTGGGCCAAAGCAAGTGGGAAGACGGCGAAGACTAGGGAACCAAGAGTGATGCGCAGGTTTCCACGGCAGAGTCAGAAGCAACCCGCGGGCCCCACCTGAACGGATGGGGCCCGCTCTAAGCTATGATACTGTTCTCGCCAAGAATCATCGCTGCCGCGGGAAGATCACGCAGGGTACTCTTGCAGGGAAAAGCAGCCTGCGGCCCACCGAGCCCTGTTCCGAATTGCAGCATCCGCCCATGTGCTCTGACGGTATTCAAGGAATACCGTCAGAGCACATGGGCGAACCCGGGGCAATTTTTTACAGCCTGACCGGTGACATTTCACAGCCGTCCGGCAGTCGCCGCGTTAGCCTGACTCTGAAGACCGCCTTTGGCGGCCAGCGGAGAGCGGCATATGCAAGCCAGGGTTTGCGGCGTCCCATCTGACTGTCATCTGCGGTTGCCGTTATCCTTCCGGCCCCTTAGTTCCCGACCGCGGCGGTCTTCCCACCTGCAGCCACCGACCAGCACCCGGGAGATGACACCATGAGCATATTGCCCCCTTTAGTCCCCTTGTTCGCGGAGCGTCCCAGCGCCCCATCCCTCTCCAGCGCATCCCAGCCGTCGCGGACGTTACGGCAACTACTTGCGTCACTGAGCGAGAAGACCTGTTTGCAAGACGTGCTGCAACCACTTCCCGGCGCTTTGGCGGAGCTATTCGACGCCGAGCACTGTACGCTGTTTCTGGCCGAGGAGGTCCAAAGCGGTCCCGTCGCCTCGATTACCAGCATCGATCCGAACATGGCGCAGACAACCCTCACAGATCACGACAGCCATGACGTCCGGCAGGTCATGTCCGACGGACAGGCTCTGCTGATCGGGGGGCTACATGATCGGGATGACAGTACAGAAAACCAACCCTATGGCAGTACCTGCATGATGCTCTCTCCCGTGCGGGTGTCCGACAGGGTTTTCGCCGTAATCTCGGTCGCAGGACCGCGGCAGCGGCTCAGTTTCGACCAGCAGGATCTCGAACTGCTGGAAAGCATTGGCCTGTTCGTGGCGAAAACCATCCAGGCACTGCAGCTGAGAGATCAACTGGATTCCCGCCTGCTGCAACTGGCGCTGGCGCAGAGCGGCGGTAAGGTCTGCGATAAGGTCCAGATGGGATCGGTCTCCCGCCTCGACAGGATGACGCGGATAGTGGCAAGGTCCTTCTACAGGGAAATGACCCGGGCCGGCTTCGGTTCTCACCAGATCATCAGTGCCGCAACCCAGATCATTTCGGAGTTGAACGATAATCTGCAGCGGTACAGCAAACGCTCGAAAAGCACTGAATAAAGGTGATTGGATTCCACCCGCGAAAGCGTCCCGCAATACCGGGTCTCCAGTCTCCGCTCAAGCGGCGAAGTCGCTAGAAATACCGGGTCAGCTGAAGTGAAATGAAGCTGTCCCGTCGCATTCCGTACAGCGATTGGTCCTCATTCGGAACGTCGCTGAAAAACCGACCGATCAGACTGAGCCTGTAATCCGGTGCCAGCCGACGGCTGCCCTCGACATTGGTCAGTCGGGCCCCCGTTTCCCGATCAATAATCGTGCCGACCAGCAATTCACTGCTACTGACATCGTTCAGTCCCAGCCGCAATCCGAAAAAGAGGTCATCATCGAACGGAGTCGGCGCAGATTCGCCACGATCGTCGAACAGATATTCGAAAAGGACACCCAGATCCGCACTGCTGTCGCCGATTCCGACGAAGGTATACTCGAAGCCGCCGGTGAAGGCGAAATAGCGGTCGCCCTGGCCGTTGCGGGTAATGGCCTCGGCTTTCCAGAGGGTGTTCGCGCCCGTCAATTGAAGGTCCAGACCCGTTTGGTTGATCAGGTCGTAGCGAGGCCGCAATACCAAGGTCCCGTCATTGTCCAATGTCGGGATTAGTAAGGGGTCACGTGAAGTGCCATAAAAATGATAAAGGCCGATATCCAGATCACCCAGGGTCCGGAACCAGCGTACCGCGGCGTCGACATGCCGCTCCTCGGCGCCGGATTCATAGATGGGACGGTCGGTATCCACCGGCAGCGAAAAGCGCAGGCGTCCGTCACGGCCAGGAAAGGTCCGTTCCCGGAAGCCGGGCAGCACGAACAGATCCAGGATGCCCCAGGGACGCGCGAAGCTGAGATTAAGCATCGGCTGGCCCAGCTTGTCTTCGTCGTCGATGTCCTCGACGAAATCGGTCTGATTGACGATATCCACCAGGTGCTGGGACTCGGTAACCCCCCAGAACAGCTGGCGAATGCCCAGTCGCAGCTCCCAGTCGTCCGTCACCTTCAGCCAGCTGAGTTCACGTATGTCGAAATGGGTACGTTGATCATCATGCTGGTCCAGTCTCAGGAAGGGAGAGAATGACAGGCTCTGGTCACCCCCGTCCCACTGCCGGTAGTATTCGGGCTCGATGACCAGGGACAGATTACTGTGATGATCCTGTGCGGAGAAGGCGGCATCCTCGGGAAACAGGCGTAATTCCGCTCCAGCGGACCCCGACCACTCTCCTGCGAAACAGCGCACACAGGTCAGCAGCAACAACAGCCCGATGGCACACTGCCCACCCGCCGCCGATGACGTAATGCTGGGCGGAACCGGGTTGGCAGCGTGCTGAACAAATCCGTTTTGTTTCATGCTCGCGTATTTCTATCGTATCCGTTTCAGACTGTTGCGATTAAAGTCACTTGCCGTCAAACCGGTTCGGAATCGGTAATTGGTAATTTCCAGCGTAGTACTTTTCCCAGTCTGATGGTTCACCATCTCCATTCGCTCGGGCCGCCAGTACTGACCCAAATATTGCTGATAATCGTGGAAGGTCACCGTTTTTAGCTGCGCCCCTTTTCGGTCGTAATACTCGATCTTCAGAGGCTCATACATGTTCTTGTCGACCCACATTTCCTGCTTAGTATAGCCGGAATGCTCGTAGCTTGGATGTCGCTCGACAACCATGGTCTCGTGCCCGTCCAGAAGCTCGTCCCGCAGCCACTTGTAGCTGTACTTCTCCAGCTCCTGGGAACTGATATCCTCGTAGGCGAACTCGCTGCCCATAAAAGGTCCGGACTTGTTCGCTGACGAGATTCGCTTGATCCGTTTCAAGGCCGGCAGGTACAGCCACTGGTCGTCAGGATCAGTGGCATGGGTAAAGCTCAGAAAAGCCGTACCCCGCACATCGGCGGGACCGTCGAAGATATGCAGTGACTTGTCGCCATCGCCCTGAACCTCCAGGGTGCGGGCCCGGATCTCGCGATGGCTCTCGTCACCCCGACCGTTGCGCAGAACCATTTGCATATCGGCGGTCTGGTCGTTCCAACCGCTGTTACGACGGTCCATTTCCTGGGCGATGGCAAGCCCCTTGGACTCGGCGTTTACGGCCAGGGCCTCGGATAGCGGCAGAATTGTCAAGGTAATCAACAGCAGCAGTTCTTTCATGGGTGTTCTCCTCAGAATTTACCAGCATGGCTGACAGAAAGAACGAAAAGGTGAATTCAATCTACGCTGAGCCTATAAATAGATCAGCGCCCTCGAATGCAGTGATCGAAGACATCATTTCCGCTCTTAAATCCATCCGATTCAATGAGTCGAGATCGCGTTGACGGCATCACTTCGGGATTGGGCTGGGGCCGGCTCCGGCGCGGTATTTTTGGCGACCCGCCGAGAACCTTCCATCAACACCAGCAGTGCCGGCAACAGTGTAAGATCCAGCAACAGGGCCAGTGCGATTGCCAGGGCCGTGAGCAAACCCATGCCGGCATTGATTTCGAAACTCGAAAAACCCAGCACCGCAAAGCCACCACTCAGTGCGATGGAGGTAATGACCAGCGCGCTACCGACGCGGGCAAAGGTATATCGCACTGCGGCACGGGCGTCGTAACCAAGCGCCCGACGTGCATGCAGGTAACGGCTTATGATGTGCACGGTATCGTCCACCACGATGCCCAGTGTCAGGGCCGCGACAACGGACAACGCCATACCGACCTGCCCCACCAGCAGCCCCCAGATTCCGAATGCGGCCAGCGCCGGCAGCAGATTCGGCGCCAGGCTCAACAGCCCGTATTTCAGCGAACGGAATATCAGCACAAGCAGCAGAGAAATCACTACCAGTGCGATGGCCGTTCCGGTCAGCATGCTGGCGATATTGCGCATGCCGATCTGCGCGAACATTAGGGTGAGACCGGTTCCCTCGCTGAAGCGGATGTCGGTATCGTGGGCCTGCAACCACGCCTGTACACGCGCGTCGAAGGCCAGCACCTCGGCGCTGGAGAGATTCCTCAGGGTGGCGGTGACGCGGCTCGCGTTCTTGCCGGTGTTGATGCGGTCACGCAGGTCCAGACCGTAGGGCAGTGACATTTCATACATCAGCAGGTACTGCGCCGCCAACTCGCGAGACTCCGGCAGGCGATAGAACGCCAGGTCGTCCCCGTGCATATTACGATTCAGACGCTTGTAGATATCGGTAATGCTGTTGACGTGCAGCACTTCGTCCTGGAGGCGCAGCCATCCGGTGAAGGCATCCAGCGTACGCAGGTAATCCGGGTCGTTGACGCTGCCGTCGGTGTCACTGGCGATGGCGTAGTCGATATAGTAGATGCCCGTCAGGTTGTCGGTGATGAAATCCGTGTGTTGACGAAACTCGGTGCTGTCATCGAAGTACTTGACGAACTCATCGTTGAGAGAGATTTTGGCGATTCCGGCGCCAAGACCGACGGCAAGCGCCAGAGAACCCAGTGCGAACCGTGCCGGATGGCGGGTGATCGACAACGCCAGCCGGTCAAGACAGCCCTGTATGCGGTTGCTACCGGTGGCCGTGACTTTCGCTCTGAGCAATATCATCAACGCCGGCAGAATCGTAAGGGTGAAAAATAAAGCTGCCAGCACGCCCAGCGCGGTGATATTCCCGAGGTCGCGAAAGGGCGGCGCCTCGCTCGAGTTAAGGCAAAGAAAGCCGATGCCGGTGCTCACGCTGGTGATCAATATCGGTTTGACGTTGCCCTGCAAGCTGTTCAGCATGGCCGTCTTTTGGTCCTCGCCGTTACGCAGCCCCAGCAGGTACCCCGCGAGCAGGTGCACGCAATCGCAAATGGCGATGATAAGAATGATGTTCGGCGCGTTGATGCTGACCGGGTTGAGCAGTATGCCCAGCCAGCCGGCAAGCCCCATCGCGGAGACGATGGATAAAGTCAGCACCAGAAGTGCCGCCAGGGCCACGGCCAGGGAACCCATGATCAGCCCCATCAGGGTCAGCGCCAGTACCAGCATTGCCGGCACCAGCGTCTGCATGTCCCGCTCCGATGCCTCGGCAAAAGCGTTGTCCATCATCACCACGCCACTGAGATACAGTTCGATATCCGGGTAACGGACGCGTATGTCCGCCGCCAGGGCGCGCACGCGTTCCACCACCAGAGGAACGCTGGTCAGCTCCTTGCCCTTGGGGATATTGATGGTGACATTGATGCCTGTGAACCTGCCATCGGGGTCAATGGCGCGATGGCGCAGCAGCGGGTCCTCGAGTGCTACCCGGCGGACGGCATCCAGTTGTTCAGGGGTCAGCGACTTGGCGTCGGGTACCAGATCTTCGACGACAATATCGTCGCCATCGGCGTAGCTGTGCTTGAAGTTGGTGATGGAGTCGACGCGGCTGGAAAAGGGAATCTGCCAGGCGTCGGCGGTGAGTTGCTGCACCAGCGACAGCACACGATTATTGAAAACACCGTTCTTCGGCGCCAGCACAAAAAGAACGTTGTCCACCTTGGAGTAGGTCTCCTCCATCCGGTCAAGAGAGAGAATCTGCGGATTTTCAGGGCTGAAGTAGATACGCAGATCCGACTCGAAGGACAGCCGCGGAATGCCAGCGGCTGCGGCGGCGCATAGCAGCAGGGCAATCAGCATGACCGCGACCGGGTGTTCGGTTACGATGCGAAAGTAACGTCGTGACATCTTCATACTCCCCTGCCCTGCAAACTGCGGGCAATCGCTTCGGCGAGTGCGCTGGACTGTTCCGGCGCCAGCATGGTGATGTGATCGCCATCCACAAGCTGCACCTCTACGGGTCTGCTGGCATAACGCTGCCAGCCAAGACTCGACTGCGCCATGTCGCACCCGTGGTCGTCATGGTTGCGATAATCGTAGTGAGGATTGATATCGCGAGCGCGGAACAGGCTCACAGGAATTTTGTGAATATTGCCATTTTCGTCGTGATGCAGTTGCGCGTTGGCCGTGAACACTTGCAGCAATCCGCGGATTTGCGCCAGCGGCGTGTTGTCCGGCACCACTCCGGCGTCCGCCAGCAGCGAGCGCAGTTCACCGAGCTGCCTATCGTGACTCAGAGACTCCAGATCGCCGGCATCGAGTGACAGGTTCTGTCCGGTCATGTGCGCAATGCTGCCGACCAGGATGGCGATCCATTGGGCGTCACTGGGCGACGGGCCAGATCTCGGCGTGAAGAAATGCGGTGCCGGCGCGTCGAGGATCAACAATCGCTCGACCTCGTCACCGCCGGCGGCCAGTTGCTGGGCAATGGCGTAAGCGATCAGGCCGCCGACGCAATGGCCGCCGATCAGATAGGGGCCCTCGGGCTGCACCTGTCGGATTTCACGGATCATGGCAGCGGCAATTTCCTGCGGGTTGTGCAGCGGCTCTGATACCCCATCCAGCCCCTGCGCCTGCAGTCCATAGAAGGGTCGCTCATGGCCCAGCTTTTCGGCCAGCGGATAGAAATAAAGCACGTTTCCGCCGCCACCGGGGACAAAGAACAGTGGCGCGTTTTCGCCCCGTTCCTGGATGGCCACCAGGGAACCCCAGTTCTGCTGAGGCGGATCCCCTAACTGCCGGGCCAGTCCGGCGACGGTGGGGTATTGCACCAGGCTGGCAAGCGGCAAGCGTAGCCCCAGTTCGGTTTCGACGGCAGCCATAAGGCGCACTGCCAGCAGAGAGTGACCGCCGAGATCGAAGAAATTGTCATGGATGGACAGCCGCTGCACCGGCAGCAGGTCTAGCCAGAGGCGATGCAGCGTACGCTCCACCGCGTTGCGCGGCGCCATTGACGCCCCCTGCAGGGCACCTTCGAAGCGGTGCTCGGGCAGTGCACGGCGATCGATCTTGCCGTTGGGTGAAAGCGGTAGCGCAGGCAAAAATTCAAGCGCCGCGGGTACGCAGTGAGCAGGCAGCAACTCCGCCACCTGCCGGAGAACTGTCGCCGCATCGGTCTTGCTCTGGTCACGGGTGGCGAAGGCCAGCAGATAGTCGTCGCCGTCCGCGTGTGACCGCTTCAGCACCACCGAGTCGCGTACACCCTGACAGCGGTTCAGCATCGCCTCCACTTCACCGAGCTCGATACGGAAGCCACGCAGTTTCACCTGGTCATCCATGCGCTGCAGGTACTCGATGTTACCGTCGGCCAGGTAGCGCACCAGATCTCCAGTGCGGTAGAGCCGCGCCTCGGGATCGCTGCTGAACGGATCGGGGATGAATTTGCTCCCGGTCAGATCATCGCGTTTGAAGTACCCCCGGGCGACCCCGGTGCCGCCGATCAGCAGTTCGCCGTTGACGCCGACAGGAACCGGCTGCAGATGTTTGTCCACCACATGAATCCGGGTATTGGCAATGGGCCGGCCGATCGGCACCACGCTGCCCGCCTCGCCCGGCCGGCACTGCCAGGCGGTGACATCGATGGCGGCTTCGGTGGGACCGTAAAGATTGTGCAGTTCGGTATCCAGGCGTTCGAAAAAGCGTTGCTGCAGAGAGTGACTCAACGCCTCACCACTGCAGATAACACGCCGGATGCTATGGCAGAGAGACGCCTCCGGATTGGCGACGAACAGACTCAGCATGGAGGGTACGAAGTGCAGGGTCGTTATCTGTTCGCGACGAATGACATCAATCAGATATTCCACGTCCTTGTGACCATCGGGCCGTGCGATCACCAGGCGTGCGCCCGTCAGCAACGGCCAGAAAAACTCCCACACGGACACATCGAAACTGAACGGGGTTTTCTGCAGAACGCTGTCGCTGGCATCGAGTGGGTAGGCTTCCTGCATCCACAACAGACGGTTGCAAATGCCGGCATGGGTGTTCATGGCGCCCTTCGGGTTGCCGGTGGAGCCGGAGGTGTAAATCATGTACGCCAGGTTGTGTGGGCCGACCGGCAGCTGCGGATCGTCGCAGCCGTATTCCTCCAGGCTTAGTTGATCGACACAGACTATCCGGGCGTCCAGTTCAGGCAGGGACCTTAACAAGGGGGCCTGGGTGAGCACCAGAGGTGCTTCCATGTCGTGCAACAGAAAGGCTACCCGCTCGGCAGGATAATTGGGATCTACCGGAACGTAGGCTGCACCGGCCTTGATGATCGCCAGCAGGGCAATCACTATATCGAAGCTCCGGTCCATGCAGACGCCCACCTTGGTTTCAAGTGTCACCCCCTGGCGTAACAGGAAGTGGGCCAGCCGGTTGGCCCGTGCGTTCATGACTGCGTAGGTCATCTCCTCGTCACCGAACTTGAGTGCCACGGCATCCGGTGTTCGCGCCACCTGCGCCTCGATCAGCTGTTGCAGATTGTCGTGGGGCTCATACTCGCGACCGGTGTCGTTCCAGTCTGCCAGTTGCTGTTGCTCCGCAACGCTGAGCAGATTCAGACTGCCGATACGCGAGTGCGGCGCGCTGACCATAGATTGCAGCAGCGTTTGATAATGCGTCGCCAACATTTCCATATGCTGCTCACTGAACAGACCCGTGTTGTATTTCAGACTCCCGAACAATTGATCGCGGCAGTCGGTCAGTTCCAGTTCGAGCTCGAACTGGCCTTCCTGCTGATCGAGCGGGTATTGGCGGATGCCCAGGTCTGCCCACTGAACGCGCGGACCCTGCCGCCCCGGCGTCCAGCCTTCGGCAAGCGACTGCCCGGCTTCAGGTCGCTGATATACGAACGAGGCCTGAGAAAAAGGCGTAAGTGCAGGCGAGCGGCGGGGGTCGACCACTTCGACGACCGAAGCAAAGGGGTACTGCTGATGTTCCAGCGCCTCCAGTACCCTGCGCTGCACCCGCTGCAGGAAATCCACCAGGGTCGGGTTGTCCTGCATCGACGTGCGCAGGATAACCGGATTGACGAAGTAGCCAATGCTGCGTTTGAAACCGGCCTGCAGACGCCCTGATGTGGGTGAGGAAACGCAGATGTCATCCTGCCCGGAATGACGCGCCAGCAAACAGTACCAGGCTGCCAGGAGCAGCGAGAAGCAGGTAATGCCCTGCTGCCTGGCCAGCGCCCTCAGGTCACTGGCCAACGCCCCCGGGACCTCGAAATAGAAGCTGGCGCCGTCGTAACCCTGCAGTGGCGGTCTCGGCCGGCTGATGTCCAGAGTGAGCGGCGGCTGATCCGGGGCCAGAGTCGTCGTCCAGTAGGACCGGTCGGCAGCTCCCTGCTCGCCCGACAGGTACCGCGCCTGCTGCCTGCAAAATTCACGATAACTGCGGACCGGGTTGAGCCGTACCTCGGTTTCCTCCCGGCACAATGCCCGGTACAGCAGCGCCAGCTCCTCCATCAGAATCCACAGCGACGCAGCATCGATAGCGATGTGGTGCACCACCAGCAGGAACACACTTTCATCCTGCGCCAGCCGGTAGCAGTTCGCCCGCACCGGTGGCGCCGTGGTGAGATCAAACGGCAGACGGTAGTCGCCGACGATGCGCGCGTGAAGCTGCTCTTGTGAGAGGTCGCGCGCATCGATGGATCTCAGTGCGAGGTCGGCGCGGGCATGAATCCGCTGCACATTCTTTCCTTCGCTCACCGCGTAGCTGGTACGCAGAATTTCGTGGCGCTGCACCAGCAGATTGAGCGCCCGTTCCAGCAATACCGGATCCAGGCCTGAATCAATATGAAACGCCATAGCGACGTTGTAGGCGGCGTTTTTCGGTGCACTCCGGTGAATAAACCAGAGCGCCTCCTGGCCCCTGGACATCGGGACCAGGCTGACTGTATCGCGACTCCTGTTGCCGAGCAGTTCTTTCATCAGCGCTTTTTTCTCGTCGATACTCATCTGTTCCAGAGGTACGGATGCCTTGTCGACGGCAGTGGCTGGTTCCTGGGCTGTCATGGATCTGTGCTCCTGATGGTTAGTTCAATTCCAGTTCCCGGCGCAGCAGTTCATCGATGTGCTCTTCGCTCATGGCATCGATGGAGTCCGGCTGATCCGTCCCTTGCGCCAGGACGGTAATGGTCTCGAGTTCAGATTGAGGCGCGGCGACGGGTTGTCCGCCGCCGGTGTGGTCCTTGGTAGCGGCTTCGGAATCAAACACTGCATCCAGCTTGCCTGCGATCACTTCGGCAATGCGGTTGACGCTATTGCCTTTCATCATCTCCAGAATCGAGATATCGACCTTGAACTCCTCGCGGATTTGCATCTGCAGGTCTATGGCCATGAGGGAGTCGAGTCCATAGCGATTGATGGGTGTATCCGAGTCGATATGCTCGATCGCCAGCTTCAGGGTGGTCGCCAGCATGCCACCGAAGCATTCGGCGATGGCGCAGGTCAGCGCTTCCGCACCTTGCGCCCGCAGGGCGGACCAGCTGTCGGCTTGCTCCTGTACGGCGTTGGCCTCCACCAGCTCGGAGAAACGAGGTGCAGCGCTACCGCTCTCGAGCTGACCCCAGCGTCGCCAGTCGATGTCGCATATGCCCATCTGCGCAACTGGTGCCTGCATCAGCCGGGCAAAGGCTTCCTGCGCCTGCTGTATCGGGAAGCCCTGAATGCCGAGATGGGACAGGTGCTTGATGACATTGGGGTTTGCAGCCATGCCCACATCGCTCAGGGGGCCCCAGTTAATGCTGGTAGCGGTCAAACCATGGGCCTGGCGGTACTGCGCCAGATTATCGAGGAACAGGTTCGCGGCCACGTAGTTGGCCTGATTGCGGTTGCCGATCAGCGCCGAAACCGAGGAGTAGAGGACAAAGCAGTCCAGATCCAGCGACCGGGTGGCAGAGTGCAGATTCCAGGCGCCCAGGGCCTTGGGTTTCATCACTGCTTCGAGGCTGGCGGCGTTGACGGAGAGCATTTCGCGGTCGTCCAGCACCCCGGCGGTATGGAAAATACCGGCCAGGGGCGGCAGCTGCTCATCGATGTACCGGATTAAACGCTTTACCGCGGCGCTGTCGGCAATGTCCGCCGCCTGCGCACAAACCTCAGCCCCGGCATCCTGCAATTCGGCGACCGCTGCTTTGGCCGCGGGGCTGCTGTCGCCACTGCGGCTGACCAGTACCAGATGGCGGGCGCCCTGCTCCACCAGCCAGCGAGCCATGCCAAGACCGAAGCCACCGAAGCCGCCGGTGATAAGGTAGCTGGCCCGGGGCCGGATGCGCAGACTTGCGCTGGGTTTGTCGATGATGCGCAGCCGCTCGCCGCTTTCCAGAGACAGGACACCCGAAGCCGTCGGTTCTGTCGCCAGCCTCTCCGGGTCAAGAGCCGGCAGTATTACCCCATGACTGTCGAGGCTGGAAAGCATAGGTTCCAACTCCAACTGAAGGTCTGATGGCGTACTCAAGGCCTCCCGCAAAAGATCGGCTTTGTGCAGTTGCAGCTGCACTTTGCCGGAGGTCAGGCTGGCGGGCTCGGCGCGCGCTTCATCGCCATCGTGCAGCTGTATGTAGCATCCACACCCGGCCAGCAGCGCATCCAGATCTAGATGCGGCACGCTCCCTGTGGTAGTGAGAATCAGGTTGAAGCCAGTCCCGGACTGTAGCGCCTGTAAATCCTGCATCAAGGTGGCTGAATCGATATGCAGACGGCCTCCACTGTTACTGCCTGCACCCGACAGCACTTCGACAGGCGCGCAGCCAAGACTACGGGCCAGCTGCGACAGAGCCTGGCCGACGGACGAATCGCTGCCCAATATCAGCACGGAACTGCCCGCCTGGACGTGTCCGTACTCGAGCAGGGCTGCACGCGCCAGCACCAGTCCCGAGAGCGCTCCCGCGGCCGTTTGCACCGGCCATTTCGCAGGCTTTGGCAGCGCCAGCATCGACGCTGGCTCGAGCGTGACAAAGCGTCCGACGCTCCCCCGGTAACAGGCGATGATTTCATCACCTGGCTGAAAACCGCGCACGGCCTCGCCGGTATCGACGACCCGCGCACAGACTTCCTGCAGATCCCCGCTGCCGCCGTTCATTAATGCGGCGCGCACCTTGATTTCGATCTCACCGGGTTCAGGCGCCTGGCGCGGGCAGGCCTGGAACGCAGCGCCGCTCAGGTGCGCAAGCGCAGCCGGTGCCGGGACGAAGTTGCGCTCACGCCCGGCCGCTTTTGGTTGCGGGCGCCAGGCCTCATGCAGAGGACTGCGGCACAGACGGTAGACGAAGCGTTGCTGCCCACGCAGGGCAAGTTCCTGTTCGCGCCCCTTGCCCGCACATTCGACCAGCAGCTGTTGCAATGCCGCCTGCGACAGATTCCGTTCCAGGTCGACACAGCGACAGTGCAGCTGTGGCAGTTCCATCGCGGCAACACGGGCGAGTCCGATCACCGGACTCTGCGCGAATCCGTCGCAGCTATCGGTGTCCAGTACACGCTGGGCGTCCTGAGTCAGAAGAATGGTACACAGCGGCACCTGGATGTCGCACTGCGCCAGGGCCTGTAGAAATGCCAGTGCCCGAGTGCTGCCATTCAAGTGAATGGGGTCGTCGCTGCGTTGCGCCATGGACAGGCCATAAACCAGGCAGAGCCGATCGTAGTCACGGAACCGGGCCTGGTCCTCGAAGAAGCGCTGCAGATGTTCGGCATTGCCTGGATCGAAGCGATATTCGCGTTCGCTGACCCTGCTGTACTCAGACTCCGCCAACACTGTGATCACCGGGGTATCCGGCTGCTGCTCGAAGGACGTCTGCAACAGCTGTCCCGAATCATCGCGCTGCACCAGCAGGACCTGACAGACTGACCCGGCCGGCTCCGCGGGCGATTCGTTCTCTTCCCTCCAGAGGCCCTGATATGCCCGATCATCCAGTCTGTCATGGCTGCTGCTTCCCGGGGAACGCAGCGACTGGCAGTGCAGATCGAGAATTTCGACCAGCACCTTACCGCTGTCATCGCAGACGCGGATATCGCCGCGGATGCTCTGCTCGCCGATATCCCGCACCCTGCCATGGCAGTAAATCTCGGTACCGGCTTTCCCGAAGTGGCGCAACTGGCCGATGCGGACGGGGATGTACACCCGACGACTGAATTCACTCTGTTCCGGCAGTGCCGAAATCAGTGACTGGAAACAGGCATCCAGCAGGGTAGGATGCAACTGGTAATTATCTGCCGACGATGCTGTATCGGGGTGGGCGCGAATGCAGGCCAGCACCTCGCCATCGCGCCGCCACAGCATTTTGATGCACTGAAACCAGGGCCCATACTGGAGGCCGCGCTGCGTCAGTTCAGGGTAGATCTGCTCCGGCTGCAGCAGCTGCATGCCTGAGGCTTTGAGGGCCGTGATATCGACAGGATAGTGATGGGCGAGTGACAGCTTCTGCATGTAGCCGTTGGCATGCAGCCTGTGTTGATCGCGCTCTTCCAGGGTGTGGCTATGGATCTCGAAACAACCCGACTGCACCCTTGTCTGCATCTGGCGCTCGCTATCGGCGTCGATCACCAGGGCATTGTGAAAGCGGACATCGGTGAGCAGACAGCTATCCGTGCCCGTGGTTTCCCGGTGAGCGCACAGCGCAGCCTCGATGAAGGCGGCACCCGGCAGAACAACCAGATCCTCGACCTTGTGATCCTCGAGGTACGGCAGGTAACGGGTATTGATCTGGTTCAGCCAGCTGTCGTGCGGTTCATCCTCGCGCGCCCCCAGTACCGCGTGCTGTATGGTTTGGCCCAGGCGGTCACGCTGTGCCTGGGGGGCGTCGTTCCAGTGGCGTTCGCGTTGCCAGGGATAGTTAGGCAGCGCTATGTATGCAGGTGACAGCGGCGTGCAATGCTCACCATCCGGTGTCCAGCAGTAGCGGTTGCTCGACAGGTTCGCCCAGGTCAGGCGGTAGCCCCGGGTATACAGGGTCGCCGCCGTCTGCTTCAGGCTCACCTGTTCATCGGAGCCCCGTTTAAGTGAACTGATCAGCAGACCATTGACCCGGTTCTTGCTGAAGCACTCTTTGATCGAAGTGGACAGCACCGGGTGTGGCCCGACCTCGATAAAATCCTCGTAGCCGTCGGCCAGCATCTGCTCCAGCGCCCTGTAAAAGTACACGGGCTGGCGCACGTTGCGGCACCAGTACTCGGCGTCGAACGCGGTTCCCTCGACACGCGTGCCGGTGACCGTGGAATAGACGGGCAGCGAGGGTGTTACCGGAGTGAGTCCGGCCAGACATTCGCGGATTTCATCCAGTAGCGGGTCCATGGTGGGGCTGTGATAGGCCACCTCGACCTCAAGCATGCGATAAAAGGCGCCACGCGTTTGCAGTTGTTCCGCAATGCTTTCCAGGGACCGGCTGTCACCGGACAGGGTCATCGCCGTGGGACCGTTGATGGCGGCGATCGACACCTTGCCCTCGTAAGCTTCAATCAGGCTGACGGCTTCCGCTTCGCTCACGCCAACCGCCATCATGGCCCCCTGATTGGCCGCTTTTTTCTGGATGCGACTGCGGTGGTAACTCACGCGCAGTGCCTGCTCCAGCGACAGAACGCCTGAATGGTAGGCACTGGCCACCTCCCCCACGCTGTGACCGATAATGGCAGCCGGCTGCAAACCCCAGCTGCGCAGGAGTTCCACCAGGGCCATCTGAATCACGAAGTTGGCCGGCTGTGCGATCTGGGTCTCGCCAATGCGGGACTCGGCTTCCGGACGCAACATTTCCTCCAGAATCGACCAGCCGGAGATCTCACGGAATAGCTGGTCACAACGCGACACGGCGGCACGAAATACCGGCTCGGAATCCAATAGCTCCCGGCCCATGCCCCACCACTGCGGTCCCATACCGGTGAACACGAAAGCGAGTTTGTCGCGCCACTGGCTGGCGTGCCCTTCGATACAGTGTTCTCCGGTCTGCTGGTCGCGGTACTGGCGCAGATTTGTACACAACTCCTCGACGTTGGCACCGCTGATGCAGAGCCGGTGGTCGAGCTGCGCGCGCCGGTCCCCGGCGGAATAACAAAGGTCGGCAATATCGGGCTTGTCCGCGCCCTGTATTCGTTTCAGGTAAAGTTCCGCCAGATTCATCAGTGCCGCTTTGCTACGCGCCGACAGCGGCAGCAGCAAACGCTGACCGCTGACATGCTCGATCTTGCCCTGCCCCTCAAGCGGCGGATGCGCCGCGGGCGTATAGCTCTGCAGTACCGCGCAGGCATTGGTGCCGCCGTAGCCGAAGGAGTTGATGGCGGAAAACAGGGGTTGCACGTCTCCCGGGAGTTTCGTCGGGTATCGCGCGACTTTGAGGTGCAACTCGTCAAACGGGATTTTCGGATTGAGCTGCTGCAGGTTTGCCTGTGGCGGCACACAGCGGTGCTGCAGGGCAAGCGCGGTCTTGATAAGGCCGGCCACCCCGGAGGCAGCTTCCAGATGGCCGATACTGCCCTTAACAGACCCGACAATACAGGGCGATTCGGCGGCCTTTTCCCGGCCGATGGTGGCGCCGATGGCGGACATTTCCAGGGGGTCGCCGACCGCGGTGCCCGTGCCGTGCGCTTCGAAGTAGTGAATATCGTTCAGCGGTACCTGCGCGCGCCTCGCCACTTTACGGATCAGCGCCTGCTGTGAATCGGCATTGGGCACGGTGATGCCATCGGTACGACCATCCTGATTGCAGGCGGTGGCACGGATCAGAGCGTAGACTCTATCGCCATCGCGCTCGGCTTCGGCCAGGGGTTTCACCACTACGATACCGGCGCCTTCGCCACGACCGTAACCATTGGCACGTGCATCGAAAGCCTTGGAGCGGCCGTCGGGCGCGAGAAAACCGCCCTTGCACAGGCCAATGAAAATTTCCGGCCGGTGCATGATGTTGACGCCGCCCACCAGCGCCAGTTTGCTGTCGCCGCTCCAGAGGCTTTGACACGCCTGATCCAGAGCGACCATGGATGAGGAGCAGGCGGTATCAATGGTCATGCTGGGACCGCGCAGGTCGTAGAGGTATGACAGACGGTTGGACAGCATGGTGAGGGTCATACCCACAGCAGTGCTGGCGGCGATGGTGTGGCGGTTCAGAGGACTCAATTGTGTCAGTTTGTTGTCGAGCATAAAGCCGCCGACAAAGACTCCGGTTTCGCTGCCGGCCAGCGATTCGGGATCGATACCGGCATCTTCCAGCGCCTCCCAGCTTACCTCCATCAGGATGCGCTGCTGTGGGTCCATGGCCGCGGCTTCGCGCGGTGAAACGCCAAAGAAAAGCGCGTCGAATTCGTAGATATTCTCCTGCAGGAAACCGCCGCTCTTTACGTACATTTTGCCGGGTTTATTGCGATCGGCATCGTAGAAGCGGTCCAGAGCCCAGCGGTCTGCAGGTACGTCGACGATGCAGTCCTTACCCTCCAGCAGGTTGTCCCAGAACAGCACCGGGTTGGAAGCTGCACCGGGAAAACGACAGCCCATGCCAACGATCGCCAATGGCTCGGGGGGCTGGACATCTGAAGGTTCTGATCGGGTGAAGAATTCGGGAGAGCTGTAGTCATTCATTTTGCATTCCTTCACTGTCTGGTTTGCATTTACATAGGTGTTGGCGTCAGGAAAGCAGATGCCCCTTTAGTGCCCCTTTAGATTGGCTCGATCGCCCGCAGAAAAGCTTCCGAGTTACCACGTCAGTTTAAAAAACAGCAATCCAGCAGGCTGTTAGGAATGACCAGGGATTATGTGAAATATTTACATTTCCAGACATGGCCCCTCTAAACCGAGACATTTACCGACTAGGGAGGGGAAAGTAACGGTAATATTTCACAGACTATCAGTACCGACCCTCGATACATTCCACATCAGGCCCTATTAACAGGGCCGGTATCGCACATCCAATACCTGTTCCAAGGTCTCCCACTATTTCGGTATATGACTGTTCTGATGATCTACAGTGAAGTTCAAGCAGGTAGATTCTAGGGAACCTGCGAACAAGTCCCAATGAGGCTATTTTCATGTTTACCATAAACCCCAGACTGGAGGGGATTTTCCCGCATAGAGACTTCAGCACCGTCAGTATGGCTTCGCTTCTGGATGATGATGTTCTTTTTGAATCGGAGCGAAAACTGGTGAAAAATTGTGTCGCTCAACGCAGGCGAGAGTTCGCAACCGGGCGCCATTGTGCCCGTTTAGCGATGAGTCGCCTTATAGTCGAGCGTCATCCGATACTGAAAGACCCGTCCGGGGCGCCACTGTGGCCAGAGGGAATGGTCGGCAGCATCAGCCATACCCGCGGCCTGGTCGTGGCGGTCGTGGCAGAGCGCTGCAAGATGCGTGCGGTGGGCGTCGATGTGGAATACCGAAAACGCCCCTTTCCCGTCGACGTACTGGAGTATATCTGCGTGCCTGAAGAGCGTTCCTGGTTGAAATCACTGCCTTCCGAAGCTATGGAATTAAGCGCCTTTATACTATTTTCCGCTAAAGAAAGTTTTTATAAAGCCTGCTACGGCCTTAGTGGATTTTCGCCAGACTTCAAAGAAGTTCGTATTGAAATCGATATAGGGAAAGGTATATTTAATGTATTTTTAAGCAAGCCTATTACCGTATCCCAGTCTTTTCCAACCACAGGGTGGTTTGGGTACAGCCAGGACCATGTATTCACTGCTGTATGGTCGCACAATACTATGACTATGGATCAAACCCTGACATCACAGTATCCTTGAAGTATTTACATCGCTTCATTTTAGTATTAACCCGCCGGATTAATAGGTTAACCAGGGATGTTTAACTTTGGCCGCAGACCAATGCGAGCACCACATCAATCAGCATATCTTCGCACCTGTTCCCGTTTCTGTGGTGTGAGTTGCAAATAGCTCTGGAGCCTATTTGCAAGCCAGGTTCCATAGTAGATCTGAAAAATCGCCTTCTGCGCTTGGTCAGCCGCTGCTGCCGCCCAGGTCTCCCCACTCCCCGCCCCAGGGATCGTCCAGCGGTTCGGGCCCCAGCGGAACCGGATCGAAATCGATGTCCGGTTCCAGCCCGGTCTCTTCGGGCAGGGCATCGCGCCAGTCGGCTTCGAACAGAGGGAATGTCTCCGGCACCTCAACTTGCTGCGCCGGCTCAAGCGGCTGCTGCTCGTGCCAGGCGGTCACGCTGTCGCGAAAATATGTATCCTCGTCCCAATGGTTTCGGGACAGCTTAGTCGCCGCCCGGGATGGCTCGCGAACCGGTTCCGGCGCCTCGGAACCGAGGGGCTTCAGGGCTTCTGCCGGTTGTTCTGAGGACCCAAGAGACAACAGCGGCGCCTGGTCAGAAATGGACAGCGCCGCCACCAAAGCCAGCAGGATTGCCGACCAGGCAACGGCGACCTTGGATCTGTGGGTCAATTGAGTTTTCAAGAAGTGACTCCCGTTTTTCGATACGGCGTCGTTCTGTTACTTGCCTGACGGGGCCCGCCAGGGCGGCCTTCCCTGGCCACCGCAGCTTAGAGACTGCCGGGAGCCTTTTCCGCAGAAGGGTCGGGCCTCATGGCCTGCATCCAGGTGGCGTCCGGGCGCATCTTCTCACCCGCAGGGAAGAAATCGAGCGTGGCCTTGAGCGCGTGTCCGGAACGCGCATCCCGGGCATGTTCCTTCGTATCGACGATCCACTTTTTGACTGCATGGCGCATGCAGCCACCCTGGATAAGCGCCGCCGGATCGCGTTTGCGGGCACCGAAGTCCACGTAGCCGCACTCGAAGTGCAGTTCATGCACCCCGCGCTCGCCGGCTTCGAATGGCGAGAACCTGGCACCCCGCCGGCGGATTTCGCCCAACGGCAGAATTCGCTGTACCTCACCGGTCTCGGCATAGGGTGCCCAATCGTAATCGAAGCCTATCGGATCACCGTCGTTGGCGAAGGTGACCGCGACCTTGGAGCCGGGGCCAACCACCGGGAGACCATCCACTGTGCGGCTGAATACCACGGTACTGGATTGCACACGTTCAGGGAGCATCCGCTCGCTCTTGTCCGCGGGACCGCCGCCGGTGATTTCGAACTCGGTAAAGAAGGGTATCAGCGCTTCGTTGGGGCCGATGGATACGAGATCCTGCAGGTATCCGGCCACAAAATCGCGCCCCATCGCTTCCAGCTCTTTCTGCGAGAAGCGCTCGTCCAGTGGCAGCCCCTGCTTGTCCGCACTCTCCTGGTCACCATAATTACGGTAGCGGACGCGCGTACCGTCGCCGTACACCTGCAGTACCCAGCCGTCGTCACTGACCAGGGAAGTGTGCTTGTCGGTCACCTCGCGCTTGAAGCGATCGCTGGTATGGACGCCGCCCGGGAGAGCGCGAAGGCGCTCCAGCAGTACTGCCGCCATTTTCTCCGCCCCGGGACCCGCCTTGCGGCTCAGCAAGTGGAGGCCGTCGCGACCGAGCCCCGCTTCGGCGGAACGCTGTTCGGAAGCGACGCGTTCGGCAAAGTCGGCACTCAGGGCCAAGGTGGAAGCGCTACACAGCAGCGCGCTCAGAAGGCTTCGGACGAAGCGCTTGGTGTGAGTAGTCGTCTGTCTGGACATGATGGTCTGCTCCAGTCGGTTTCAAGTTCGGTCCGTATGTGCGTACGGCGTCACAGGTTGTTCCAGTAGCGATAGCAGTAGTACTTGATGTTGCTGTCGCGCAGTCGGCCGTAAGCGGGGTAGTTTTGCCACTTCATGTTGTCGCGACGGGCGGCGCAGTTGGCATAGCTGGTGCCGGTAGCCATGACGGTCACGTCCTGAGAGGTGGCCCAGTCGGAATTGGCGTCCTTCCAGGCGTACTGCAGGGTGTGACTCTTCTGCATGTTGTCGGCGAAATCCTCACCCGTCTCGTCGGTGGTGATTGAGTCGTACAGCTTGTCGTGGCTGCCCAGGGCGATACGCAGACCGCCGCGGAAGATGGGGCCCATTCGAGTCCACATCTTGCCGTCGTTGAACTTGAGGGTTTCGCAGGCGTAGGTCGCGAGAATGCTGAGCCCGTAGGACTCATCCCCCAGCCTCATGCTGGTGGACGAGGCAAGCTGATTCTGATCCCACATGGCCCATACCGACTTGTTGGACCAGCCGCCACCATGGGTGCTGGCATAGAACAGGTTCACGTTGTCCAGGGTGAGCTGGTCACCGCCTGTCTCCCACCACCACTTGGCTCCGTGCAGGTTGTAATAGAAGATCTTGAAGTCAGTGTCGTCGAGTTCGTTGTTGAACCAGCCGCAACGCTTCCATACATGCGGCAGCTTGTTTTGCCAGTTGTTCTGATAATCGGACTGGCAGCCGGTTCCGAAGCGTGCCGCGGCACCCGCTTGCAGCGAGGCACCCAACGTCAGGCCGACAGCGGCGGCCATCGTCAGGTAAAGTTTGTTTTTCGGATTCATTGCTGTCTCCTTCGCTGCCCCTGAGGCAACGGATCTTTTCATTCGGAGGGACAGCTACAGCGTGCGTGAAACGGCGAATGCCTTCCGTCATATATTCCCAGCCCGGGAAGGAATTATTCACACTGGATTTACTGAAGATCCGGGCTATCCAATCGACTAGCCCGGTGAGTTGATGGGTGAAATGAAGTTTTTTACACCCCGCCTTTCGATATCGCGAAAGCTGGTGAAGCCAGTTCGTATTAGGGAACCTGCGAACATGCCGGGGTATTCATGGTGATTGGGTTATAAGGTCTAGCCGGCCCTTCATTCTGGTAGTCCAGGCAATGTCATCCAGTTGCGGAAACTCCGCGGGACGGCAAACGGTGCTGTCATCCGAATTGCATTTAATCAAACAAAAATTGTCGAACTGTACCGCATAGGGTGCATTATCTCCCAAGCGGTTTATCACAGAGTTAACCGAGCAAACCTTTTTCCCGCTATTAAGCGCCTGAACAACGCGCTGTTCGCAGATCTTCTTTACCGGTCGGCGGCTACTTATAAAGGAAACTTCTCGGACCTCCCATTTACGATAAAAAGCTTCGCTCTCGCCCCAGTCCTGCGAAGTTTCGGTACCGCCCCAAAGGCTTGTATTCAATGCTGCCAGGAAAGGCAACATTACGCCCGCTTGATTGTAGAATTCGTAGTGGCGTGGCGGTGCTTCAATGATGTCACCTTCCTCGACTGCATATTCGCAGAGATAGCTACCTAGAATCCGGTGATCATCGACTGCGTAAAGCGCCCCAGGATGCAGAGTCGAGAGCTGGCTGGCGCTCGTGCGACCCAGGTAATGGACGGCGTCTTCATGCGTCACGGTGACGAAGAAGGACGCAATAACAGCGATCATTGCCAGTATCAAGACGGCACCGCCGAACTTCAGGATGAGACTGCGCCAACCCGCTTTCAAAACGGAGCCGGGATCGACAGAACCAGACATCTTCGGCCCTCCTTATTGTGGGCAGCATAAATTGCTGCCACAGGGATAGTAATTGTCCGGACACGCCATCGCGATGCCTGACGAACCAACCACAATAAAAATCACGAGAAGTATTCTTTTGATCATGACAAACCTCCTACTATCACGAAAATCCATTGCTTCAATCATCTATTTAAAGCCGAATTTTGGGATATTCAAAAACAGATCTCCGCTCCCAAAGCTTTCAGCACTCGCAGTAAAGTTAGCCCGATCAATTCAGCATTTCCGTGATACTAATTACTTGGTATTTGTTAAATATTCACGTCGAGAAATACAGAACTGGCGGATAACGGTGCCGAGTTCATTGTGCAAATGGCCATTGCCAAGGCGCTGAACTCTGATGACGACTTTGCCATCCCTCGACTTCATGGGGGCGTGGGATGACTGAAAACTTTAACGGCCTGCTTCGCCAAGGAAACGGATCTTCGAACGAGCACAGACAAGGATGTCCGACAGGCAGAAAAGCGATTAAGCCCGAGGCACGGAAAATGCTTCAGGCTCAGACAGCCTGAAGTGATCTTTCAGAAGTACCTTCAGGCTGCATAGGGGATGCCGCACTACGGAGTTAAATTCGCGCTCTACCAGCTCCACGTCATTTAGACCGAAGCTCTCCAATTCCACACGATACTTCTCTTGGCAGACCAACGATCGCCTGCCCATCAGCTTAAAGCCACCGGCTCAGGTACTAATGTGGTACATGGCGGTATCGCTCTTTAGGACAGCCTCCCATAAATTTTGATGGTTGATCTTTAAATACATGGACTACGTAACAAAACGGTATCCTACCGCTCGTACCTCGCACCTCAACAATCGGGCTTCCTTTAATTGCAATCAGGCCAAGCGAGTTGAGGGTTACGACCTTTCCGCTTCCGATTTCCTCCGGACTCGAAAGTTCCTCCAAGTCCACATCGCGACCCTCTATACGAAGAACTACACTGCCATCAGCCCGGTATACGAAGGACCCTAATTCCGACTGACGGTTTTCCCATTCCGAGGGCATTTTTTGATCATCTTCTTTCGCTATACCGTTCGCGCAACCGGAAAGCCAGAGTAGAGAAATTAGTCCTACAAGACTTGGCAGCCGATAACAAGGTCTAATTCGTTTGCATAACATAATCGTATTCTCCCGTGTTAACTGAAACCGCTTTCTGCGGACTCAAGTGGACCAAACCAACCCGTCGACACCCAAAAATCAAGCGGGCAGTATGGTTAAAACGACAGGGTCAGCCTGCCGAATACAAGACGATCCGGCTGCACGGTGGGTGTATCGGGGTCAGTGTCCTGGAGTTCAAACTCTTCATCGAGTAGATTCTTCACACCAACGCTGAACAATCCGAAACGCCTTGGCAGACGATAGTCAACCCGCACGTCCGTCACCCAAAAGTTATCCTGCCCAGATATAGTGACCATTCCGGTGTCTTCCGGATCAAAGTCTCCGGATTGATCGGTATAGGTTCCGGTAACGTGTAACGACAGACCGCTTAAATCAAAATAGCTGGTTCCGAAGCTCATACGGTGGGTTTTCGAATGAACGATACCTTGAACAAGGTTCGGATCGATATCAAAGCGCTCGTACTGGTACTGCGCACTCAACGCCCAACGATCATGCGGAGTCCAGTAAAGATAGGCCCGTGCAAAGTCTTCGTTCAGGTCATAGAATGGAGCTTTGTCCTCCGCTACACCAATGACAGGCGCATCAAGGCGCCGCTCTGCGTACTCTGCGCCAGCAAAGAGCGACGACCCAATCTTCTGATCGACAGCGATTCCGTAACGCCAAGCATCCGAGCCCTCGATGTCATCGAAAAATTGATTAAAACCTGCGACCTGAGTCGGTTCGATGGTTTCCCTAAACAACGTTGTCGGATTCAGCACCCTAAAGCCTGAGGCGCGGACCACAGTATCATCTAGCGGCTCCCAGATTACACCGAGCTTAGGACTAACTTGCTCGCGATCGATCTGCTGCCCCCTCCTAAACGACTCCAGACCTAGTCCGGCGATGAGCGTTAAGTCGTCCAAAACTCCGAAATTGGCGTAGGTGTAAAGGGCCTTATTGACAAGGCTTTCCCGTTGATCGGGTACCGGTACAGGTATGAGATCGGGAAAGAAGGGGATCTCGACGAATAAGACTTGCCTGCGTTCGGAGTCCAAATCCAGGTAACGAAACCCACTCACCACATCGAGTCGTTCTGATCTCGCAAGGTGCTGGAGTTCGACGGTAAAGCCATCCCTGTCTCGGTCGAGATCGAAACCTTGGGTGCGTCTTCGTTCTCTCTCTTTGAAGCTTTGGTCTTGGTAAAGTACGGAGCCTATTAATTCAGAACTCGGGGAAAAGGTATGGTGTAGGCCCAAGCGAACCGAATCGGACTTGCGCTCTCGGCGAAAGACCGGCAACGGTTCGGCGCCGAACTGCAAGGCCAGCTCACCCTGATCTCTTTCAGTTCGCCGGTACTCGGCCTGTACGCTAGTCGCTGGCCTCAACTGAAACTGGACGAAGGCGTCATAGATATCGATCTCGAGGTCATTATTGGCCCTGAAACCATCGCTTTCATAGTGAAACTGCCCCAGATTATACGAGAATCGATCCCTAATACCTGACAGCGCGACCTCCTCTCCCAAGGTATCGTTTCCTGCCACTAGACCGGATGCCTGTACAGCGACGCGCTCTCTCAGCAAAAGGGGGTTGAATTCATTAAACGAAGGCAAGGTGGGACCAAGCCCCTCAAGTATCTGCAGATCTGTAGCCGCAATACTCGCCTGAATCGGTGTTACATTGAGTGGTTGCAGAAGCTTGGACTGAAGCAGTTCGCTCGCCTGGGCGATCTCGTGCCGTGGAAGTCCGGCATAACCATCTGCGAAAAGGCGATGAGCAGAATAATTGCCGGGATCGGTGTTAACAGACTTTC
The DNA here is from genome assembly GCF_014645375.1 of Marinobacterium nitratireducens. Classification (GTDB taxonomy): domain Bacteria; phylum Pseudomonadota; class Gammaproteobacteria; order Pseudomonadales; family Balneatricaceae; genus Marinobacterium_A; species Marinobacterium_A nitratireducens. Next base: position 222,831 of record NZ_BMLT01000006.1, on the reverse strand, counting down.
CCCCCTCCACCAGGGCAAGTTGGTCGAAGCCAAGATTGCTATAGACGCGGCCTAAAGCTGCGCTCCTTGCAGCAAGGTCGTCGTCCAACGACAGCCTGGAGCGATAGACCGCGCGGTTGTAATTGAGCTTGACAGATCTTTGGACGTCTTGTAGTGCTTGGACCGATCGATTGATGGTCAGCTTGCGAATGGCATCGTAAAACCAGGGTGTTGGATCATTCGGATCGAGCTCCTTCGCTATGGCGAGTTCGGTCCCGGCCAGTTTATCGCGCCTCTCTTCATAGTAAGCCTTCCCGAGAGTGCTTCTGATCGACGAGTTATTCGGATCAAGACTGGCCGCTATTTCAATCTCGCGACGCCCGCCTTCCAGATCGTTCTTGCGAACTTTGGCCAACCCGAGACCGAGACGGGGCAACGGGTCGGACTGATCCAGCCTGATGGCCTTTTCGAAGGCGGCTCTGGCCTGATCAATCTCAAAACGCGTGAGGTGGGAAAAGGCCAATACCGTCTGAGTTCGCGCCAGCTCGGGATTGCGCACAACCGCCTCCTGGGCGGCCTCGAGGGCGCGATCGAGATAACCCATCGCGAGCCAGAGTTCCGCCAGCCTAGCCCAGGCCAGAGCATCCCCAGGGGCGAGGTCGACAGCCTCCTGTGCACTCGCCTGCGCCTTTTCGATCTCGAAATTCGACTGATAAGCGTAAGACAAGGCAACCCGCGGAACCGGCGACTGCGGATCGAGCTCGATCGATTGTTTAGCAAGAGAGAGCGCTTTCTCCCCTTCATTTTGCACCACCGCGATAACCGATTGCAGCGCAATGACGGTAGCGTTGTTGGAATCCAGATCCAGGGCCTTGGCGATATCGGAACGTGCCTCGTCGACCCGGCCTACCGACAAAAGGAGTCCAGCCCTTAAGGTGAGGTAACGCTCATCGCGTTGACCGGCCGGCACGCCATCGAGGGCGGCGAAAGCACCTGGCAGATCGCCCGCCCGGTAACGCGCCACAGCGTGGGCTACAGCTCTGGAAGTCAGCCCGGACCAATAGGCCATGCCGCGGTAATCGATTAGCGGCGGGTAAAAGAGCGCCCACTGTACCGCATTCCTGGGACTCACAACCAGGTGCCGCACGGGCGCTTCGCCGGCTCTGGCGATCGCCGCCTCACCACTGTTCACCGGGAGCCGGCCGATGTCGTTGCTGGCCAGAACGCGCCCTTCGAAAACCCACAGCATACTGCGCTCGCGCTCGACGCGAACCATGAACTCGGTGCCTTCCACGCTGGCGTTCAGAAACTTCGTCCTGATATTCAATTGCTGTGTGACGCGGCTGATGAAATACACAGCACCTTCGAGAAGCTCTATCCAGGAGGGCTGTTCAGCCTGGGGGGCCGATAAGGTAACTACTGTGTTCTGTTCGAGCCTGAGAAGATTGGTATCCCGATGGAACTCTATTGCCGCCCGGCTGAGCGCCCCGACCCTCAGGCTGTCATCGGCGCAGAGTGTCGCGTTCGCTTGCATCGGTTGCCAGTGCGCCTTACCTGCGGGCTTGACTTCCACCTGACCTTCGACGGAGACGATTCTCGCCACCCAGGGCTCGCACCCGTCGGCGGCCGGAACATTCGACGATAAGGCCCAGGAAAATCCGATAAACAGGATGAAGAACCAGCGGTAACAGCTCATGGCTCCTTAACCTCCTTGTGGTGTCTGAGTTATCGCTATAACTCAGACACTTAGCGTCTCTAATGGAATACTTTGACCCGGTCGCGCCTTCTGCATCCAAGAAACATATCAATTAGGCCTAATAAAGGACACTTGCAATTATCAATATGCCCCAATTCATAAGAATCCTATAAAAATCAGAAACCTAATAATAATATGACATCACACTTCGCTTGTGGAAACAGGGAAAACCGCACTGCTCGAATCAGAAACCATAGAAAATGTATAGTTCCAACTCTGCGTAGATGCAAAATAGGTCGACCTTCTTATAAAATAATAATCTAAACGCATGTTTAAAATGAATATACCTTTTCAATCAACTTGAGCTTCAGTCATTTCTTAATTTTCCGAATATACGGATAATTTTCCGTCAGACCCGATCACCTACGACAATTACCGATGGGAAATCAAAAGCCATAAAATTTATTAAAATCCAACAAAACCGAATAATTTCAATAACTTAATAATAGAAAATCCAGGATTCCAAAGGAAAGAATACTCTATTAAGTGCTGGGGTTCCGTCTGCTTCAAGCCCTTTTGAAATAATTAGTATACGTAGCGAATGCTATGCATGCAGCTCATCGCGCTGCCTATTGCTCAACCACTCTATATTCCGATCCCTTATGAAACAGCCTTACCGGAACCTGCCAGAATCATTGCCAAACCATAAAAAACTGGCGAATCCATAAGGCAAGTTATAAATTAACAGCGAATCCTGAGTAAGAGCCTTATTTCTGAGTGAGGTTAATCACGGCATCCCAGTTTGGCGCCGGGGGACAGTCAATAAAGCTCTCGCACAGTCTCAGGTAGTACAGCGAGGGGCCATCGTTATCGTAGGTCGCCAGTAACGTTCTGAAGGCTTGCGCTGCCTTTTGCCAATGCTGCTCACGAAAGTACTGGAGGGCGGTGGCGAACCGGGAACACCTGTCCAGCCAGGCTGCATCGACCTGCCCGGCGCGCCCCACCAGCTCATGAATAACCAGGGGCTTGCGCTTCCCTTTCAGACGAAAGCTTCCAAGCTCGCGTGTAACAAGTTCGTCCAGGTCCTGGACCAACTCAGACGAGGCGAGCAGCCGTGTACCCAGTTGCTTGTTCAGACCCTCGACACGTGTAGCGGTATTGACCGCATCGCCAACGGCGCGATATTCGAGGTGATCGCCGGTGCCAACATTGCCAAGTACGACCTCTCCGCCGTGCATTCCCAGCCGGGTCGGCAATTGCGCTTCGGGATTGTGCCGGTTGAACTCATCGATGGCAGTGACTATATCCAGGGCTGCAAGACAGGCCTCTGCCCGAACGGACCTGTACGAACTCGCGTTCTCCCAAATGGCCAGGACCGCGTCCCCCACTACATCCGAAATAAATCCGCCGTGTCGTATCACGGGCTCGAATACGACTTTGAAGTATCGGTCCAGCTGTATCTTGAGCGCTTCGGGCTCAAGGGTTTCAGAGAGCCTTGTGTATTGCTCGGCATCGCTCTCGAGACAGATGCTGTTAACCAGCTTGAATCGCATGAGCGGATCCCCGGGGGCGGTCAGTAACTCAGTCACGACCTCCGACGGCAGATAGTGCTTCAGGATATCGAGGATTCTCTCGCGTTCATGACGGGTCTGCCGGTACTGCCAGAGCAATCCGGTGATCAATGCTACCGGCAACTGAAAAAACAACGGGCTCACAACAGGCAGCCAAGTGCCGCCCCGGGCGAAAGCCGAGTATGCACCCGCCATATAGCCAGCAGCCAAAATCCCTGCCAACGGGACAAGATAAACGGCACGCAAGGTTAGAAACAAAGTCCCCAGGAGCACACCCCACAGCACCATCACCAGGGCGTTTGCTAGAGGACCGAGCGGCCTGACCTGCCGCCCCTCGAGCAAATTCGCAAAGGCGGTAGCGGCGAACTCCACACCGCTCATATCCATGGAGAAGGGTGTGGGGTAACTGTCGCCCTGCTCCTGGCGAAGATCCTCCGCGGCGCCTACAAAAACCACTTTACCCTTGACGTCAACCGGAGCCTGCTCGCCTCGCTCGCGAGACCTCGTTTGCAGAACACGATGGTAGGGATAAGTGGTGATGCTGCCCGCCGGACCATAGTAGTCCAGGAAGCGGCTGTTTGGGCCGCTGTACAGTTCAACCAGAACCGAAAGCATCGAACGAGTATTCGAATCGATGCCCGCAGAGTGCTTGCGCAGTCCCTCCAGCACCTTTGGTCCAAGGGCGGGATTGCCCTGAAACTGCTGCCGTAACTCCTGGACCTGCGTGACCACATTCTGCTCCGGTGCACTGTCATCAGCATTTTGTAGCCGTCCACCCTCGCCGATTCCAGCTCGAAGCAAATCCCTCAGGTGCGGTAAATGGAAGTTTGCATAAAGCTGGAGCGCCACTACCGGCAGAGTCGCGGCATCACCGGCAGACGACACGAACAGCCAGGACTGATACTTGCGAAGTGGCCACTTCGGCAGCGGAAATGGCGCCACGGCGGTAGCTGCCTCCATGAGTTCCGGTATTGGTCGCACCCGCCTTATGATCAGGGCGCCCCCGGTGGGGAGAAACTCCAGATCACAGTCCTTCGGTCGCAGACACATCTGAAGGTACTCGAACAACACGACATTGCCGGCGTCGCGGATGGCGTCTGCAAACCGACTATCCTGGCCATTATCGCGTGACTCCCTGAAATGCATGTCAAAGACAATGACCCGAGCGTCCAGCTGTGCAAGCTTACTCACCAGCTCAGCATGATGGAACCGCGGCCACCTCTCCGGTTTGTATGGCAACCGGAGCGCGTCCGACGAGTCCCGGTCGATCGCGACGACAGCGACCTGTTCGGGAACAGCCCTGGGGCCGCGCAGCTTGAAAAGCCAGTCAAGCCCGATATCTTCTTCCAGATGAGCCGCCTGCACGACTATGTTGGCAACGAGCCCGACAAGCGCTGTGAACAAGCCCAGCGCCAGCGCCCTGGCCATCACTGGCATGGTTGAAACACCTCAATTTGCAGGATTGCGGATTGCTACGTGCACCGCAACGCGAGCTTAGGGGCAGCCAGACAGGCAACCTGCGAATCAGTCGTAATGAGGCTCCGGTTAGCAGGTCCCTGGACGCTACCAGGTTCAGGGTAGATGTGAAAATTTTAGACTGCAGATAGCTCGGGCAAGGCCAGGCAAGGGAATAATTCACTAAATCGATAAGCAGGATACACTTTGATAACCGGCCCCTTAGCACCAGAATTGTTGTTAGACCTCTGATGTCGAACCGGTCTGGCTTTGAGTATCGAGTGAAGTGAACCGATGCGCGCTGCTTCGGCAACGCCACCGAATTCAGTCAAGGAGCACTATTCGATGGTTTCACCCACGGAGTTATTTCCCGAGCTTAGCCCGGAAGATCTGCATATCCTTACCAGCAACGGTGTAACGAGAAACTACCCGAAGAACGCAGTGCTGATAACCGAGGGGGACCAAAGTGACTCTCTCTACATCATCCTCACCGGCAAGGTTAAGGTCTTCCTGAGCGACGAGCACGGCAAGGAAGTCCAGCTCAATATCCAGGGACCGGGCGAGTACTTTGGGGAGTTGGCGCTGATCGACCAGGCGCCGCGCTCGGCCTCGGTCATGACCCTGGAGCCCTCGAGGCTGGCCGTGGTATCCAAGGCGGATTTCCAGCGCTGCCTTGCCGAGCATCCCGAGATCGCCGTGGAGCTGATTCGCTGTCTGGTACAGCAGGTCCGTTCGCTTACGGAAGCTGTTGGCAACATGGCCATGAAGCCCGTCTACGAGCGAGTGGCCTGTACCCTGTTGAAACTGGCGACGGAACGGAATAACAGTCTGGTGATCGAGGAAAGGCTGACCCATCAGGATATCGCCAACATGGTGGGAGCCTCCCGGGAGATGGTCAGCCGCATCATGAAGGACCTGAGTACCGGCGGCTACATCCAGGTCAGGGACCGCAAGATCTTCATCCAGGAGAAACTGCCGGCCGGCTGGTAGGGCTAATTAGGCGTATCTTCCATCGCCCCGCCGTCTCAACCACACAACGCCTCAAGGGCGATCTGGTGAAATTGGGTAATCACGGAAGGGGGTTGGCCATCGACTGGCAGGCTTACTGCACTGGACGCAAGTCCCTTGTTGGATTCACATCGTACCTCGTGCACAAAATTATAAAAGCCCCACTTTATGATAATGCTGTTCACTTAAGTGGAGCCTTGCGGGCCAGCCGGCGCGTGAATAGTTCGGCAACAGCCGGGGTAATTTCTCACAGCAGCCACCACCGCGACACCCGATACTGATCGCGGGCTCCAGAACTGCCGGTCAGTCGACGCGCACACTGGTTTCACCTCGATTATCAGCAGGAGTCCCGTTGTCACCTCATCAAAAACATCAGGGAGTTCATCTAAAATGAAATTCCATTTGCTATTGACGCTACTGCTACTTTTCTCTGTCCCGCAGGTAAAGGCCGCCACACCAGTCAACGGCTACGCATGGCTCTACAGTTGGCAGTCCGGCGCGAATTCAAAATCCAGCTCACCCGGAGGCTCGCCACCACAGAGCAGCCTGGGCGAGTTCAAGCGTGAGCTGGAGGAAGCCGAGTCCATTCCCGATCAGGTGATCATCGACGGCGACCATCTGATGCCGGCTTTTTCTTCCGCAGTTGAAGAGGTTCTGCAGCAGATGGCTCCCCTCTACGACTACGAAACCCAAGTACCCCGCGCTACGCAGCCGGACATCAGCCGTCGCGAGAAACGTCTGCTTGGCGCCTACCTGGACAGGGTCGATCACGCCGGACTGGCACAACTCCTGGCGCTGTATCATTTAAAGCGCTCGCTGCTGCGCGACAGTGGTGGCCAGGCGATCAAACACACGATTCTCGCGCAGTATTTCCTGCATCGATCACTGGATCTGGGACGCGACAAGTGGTGGATTCGCAAATCGCTACAGGCTACCGAAGCGCAGTTGCACCAGTGGTTCGAAACCCGCCGTCCGCACAATGATGCAGCAGACAATGCCGATGAAAATCACCCGGCGCATATATTTTTTCGCGAGATCTTTTTCAACAACCACGAGGGCGACCGTTTTATCGCCCTGGAGAAATTACTCGATGATTTTGCCGAGCACCCGCGGAATATGCTCACCAACACCTACCTGACCACGGTCAACATCTGGATGGGTGGCGAAGCAGACTACGATGACCCCACCGTCCTCTACCATTTCGTGCTGTCCAGTTATTTTTCCGTCCGTGCCCGCTACCTGGCGGAAGAACGCGAAACCCTCTGGCGTGAAAACCCCAATGAGCACTCGCGCTTTCGTCTCGCTACCCTAATCGGCGGCTGGACGGTACCCGCGCGCCGCTGGCTGGCCCGCCTGCACGGCGACGACACCGCTGTACAGCGCCTGGATGCGGAACACAACCACTGGTTGGCTATCAACACCGCCTTTGTCAGTGTGCCGGTCGGACTCATGCTGTTCGAAGAGAATGACAAATTCGCCGAGGGATTTGCCGCCTGGGAGGCCGGGCGGGACTACTGTGACAAGGTATCACCCACGGATCTGAGCTGCATCGACTGGCCGCGAGCGTCATTCAATATCCTGTCCTTCGTCCTGGGCGAAGTGGATTTCTATCTCAAGAGCGGGCAGTTGGCGGTGGCGGAATCACTGCTGTCGTTGCGGCATATCCCAAACGAGTATTTTGCCGAGTCCTTCGCGGTCTGGGACATAGGGCGGGAAGCCTGGCTGCACCGCGAGCAGAACCTGGAACAGATCGCCGCGCTCTACCAGAACGAGGATCCCGGGGACGACCCCAGCCACTTTCTGCTGAAGCAGCACAGATGGGGTCCCGGCACCTTCATCTGCCAAGTCTGCCATCAGCGCCAGAGCAAGGAGTGGCCCGAGGGCGAGGTGGAAAGAGTCCTGTCCTGGACCGATGAAATCCCACCCGTGGGTGAGGGCAACTGGCCGCCGGTATCTACCAGTTGGTATGGTTCTTCCACCAGCGTCGGTCTGTCACTCTGAGCCAGTCGTAGAGATCGAACAGCCCGCCGCCGATACAGGCAGTTGCGAGTCCACCGTACTCATTACCGCCGCCAGTATTGCCGCCGGGCAGCCCCCGGCCAGTAGGGAATGAAACCGGGCCTGCATAAGGATGATGAACACCTTTTTGCGTCCGCGCCGTGCAGAGGTTGCAGCAGGAAGGCACCGTCCGCCAGGTCGATCAGCAGGGCATACGTCAGCGTCTGCGCCATCCAGCTCACGGCAATGCGCCGCGCATTGGGGATGTTCTTTACCGAGCTGATCGCCTTGAAGCACGCCAGGATAGATTTGACCAAAATAACCCATCTCCCAGGCCAGCAGCGCGACGATGACGAGCAGACCCCAGGGGTTGATCGGCGGCCGTCGCTCAGGCGCTGGACTCCATCGGTGAGCTGTACAGATCAAGGACCAGATCTGTGACCAAGGCCTGGAGGCCTAGAGGAAAGCCGTGCAGTTGATCGAGGAAGCGGTGGCGGTGGCTGCACGTCGCGCCCAGACCTGTGCCGCGAGCAGGGCTTGTCCCTTCGTACGCTGCAACGCTGGCAGCACCGTCCGGACGATCAACGCCCGAGCGCGTCGCGCCCGAAACCCGCCGACAAGCTGAGCCTGGACGAGCGCCGCCGAGTCCTGGAGGTTACCAACCAGCCGGAGTTCGCCAGTATACCTCCATACCAGATTGTGGCGCGCTTGGTCGATCGTGGCACCTCGCTGGGCTTGGAGTTGGCCTTCTATCGCGTACTGAACGAAGCCGAGCAACAGCACCCGCGGGGCCGCAACCGACCGCCGGCGAAGCGGTCACTAACCACCCATGTGGCCGACTGCCCGAACCAGCAGTGGTGTTGGGACATCACCTGGTTACCGACCACCGCAGGGGCGCTACTTCTACTGGTACATAATCAAGGACGTCTACAGTGTGTGGGCTGATGCGTTCCATGATGGCGGGATCAAGCGCAACACGCTGGATCGAGTCAAGAATCTTGCCCGGGATGACGACGAAGACACGGCCGATCGTTTCGAGCGCGGTGAGCTTGAGCGTATCGCCCACGTGAAGACTCGTCGCCCGCAGGACATCAACCTGGTGATGTTTGCCTCCTGATCCGGACTGTCACTCTCCGAAGTGATGGCCTTGGCCTGGGAGCTTCTGGATACCGAAACCTGGCGGCTGAAAGTTCGCCGGGCCAAGGCCGGACCGGAGTACAAGGTCCCGAAGGAGAAGTCTCGGGTACGGATTGTCGAGCTGATTGACCCTGCTATTCACTGGATCCAGAAGCAGATTCCCTGGCATGACCCGCCGATCCGTCGCTGCTACACCGACCTGTTGGTGAAGGCTAAGGTTGGCTACCGCGGCCCGGACCAGTGCCGGCATACCTTCGCGAGCTAGGCGCTATCGAACTACGTCCCGCTTGAATGGGTCGAACGCCAGCTCGGTCATACCGACACGACGATGATCAAGAACAACTATTGAAGATCGAGCCAGCAAGACACCTGCTCAATGGCTGGGTTGGTGTCTGAAATGATGGGATTTAGAGGGGACAGCGGCGCACAGAAAACGGACATTTCTGCCTCAATTATGCCCCAGCCCTCTGAGGAAGTTTCGTAATTCCCTTAGGAATCAACGAGATAATATGGCGGTGAGGGAGGGATTCGAACCCTCGATGCCTTTCGACATACACACTTTCCAGGCGTGCTCCTTCGGCCACTCGGACACCTCACCAAATTGTCACTGCGATGTCTCTTCAGACTTCGAACCAGCACGCCTGGCGTGCTCGTTACCGTCGTCGCTAGCTCCGACGTTCTCTCCGGCAAGCCTCCGAGTCAGCCACTCGGACATCTCACCAAATTGTATTGCATCGTCGGAAACTGCCGCTTCACTCGGATGCCGCTCAACGCTGTGTGCCGTTGAGGTCGCGTAATTTAATAGATAACTTTCTGAATTGCAAACCTTTTGCCGAAAAAAATTTGCAGCGCCCCGTTTCTGGTTACTGGACAACCAACCCGGGTCTGCCAAGGCAAAAGGAGCTTAGCCGCGGCCACGGATCGCCGGGCGCAGAACCGCTTCGGAGCGTTCTAGAAATCAGGCCCGATCGGGAAAAAGCCGCCCCTGCCGGGGCGGCCAAAAGACATCACCGGAGGGCGGCGCTCAGTCAGCCTGGCGGCGCAGGAACGCCGGGATATCCAGGAAGTCCATATCGTCGGTGCCGGTGCGCTTGACCGGCTCCGGCGGCGCCGCTTCCGCTTCTTCGCGGCTGGCACGCTCCTCGGCACGGTTGCGCAACACGGTCGGCAACTCCAGCTGACTGTAGTCATTGGTGGAGGTGGTGCGCGCGGCGCGGGCGCTTGCCGCAGTCGTGCCACCATTGGCGATGCGCACTTCCTGCTGCTCGACACGGCCGAGGCCGGTCGCGACCACCGTTACCTTGATCTGATCGCTCATCTCCGGATCGATGACGGTACCGACCACGATGGTGGCGTTTTCCGAGGCGTACTGTTCGACGATGTTACCGACTTCCGAGAATTCGCCGAGGCTCAGATCGAGGCCCGCGGTAATATTCACCAGCACCCCGCGCGCGCCCTTGAGGTCGACGTCCTCGAGCAGCGGGCTGTTGATCGCCGCTTCGGTGGCTTCCTGAGCGCGCCCTTCGCCATGAGCGGCGCCGGTACCCATCATCGCCATGCCCATTTCAGACATCACGGTGCGCACATCGGCGAAGTCGACGTTGATCATGCCGGGGCGGATGATCAGATCGGCGATACCCTGGACCGCGCCCTTGAGCACGTCGTTGGCGACATTGAAGGCGTTGATCAGGCTGCAGTTCTTGCCCAGCACCGGCAATAGCTTTTCATTGGGTATGATGATCAGGGAGTCGACGTGATCCTTGAGCTCCCGAATGCCCTCTTCGGCGATCTTGAGGCGCTTGCGCCCCTCGAACGGGAATGGTTTGGTCACCACCGCCACGGTCAGGATGCCCAGTTCACGCGCCACCTCGGCGACGATCGGCGCAGCGCCGGTTCCGGTTCCGCCGCCCATGCCGGCGGTGATGAACACCATGTCCGCGCCGCTGACCATCTGCGCGATACGTTCGCGGTCCTCGAGCGCCGCCTGACGCCCGACATCGGGGTTGGCGCCGGCGCCGAGTCCCTTGGTCAGCTCGCCACCGAGCTGGATGACGCTGCGCGCCACCAGCCCGGCCAGGGCCTGGGCATCGGTGTTGGCACAGATGAATTCAACGCCTTCAACGTCGGTGGAGACCATGTGCTGCACGGCGTTACCGCCGCCACCGCCCACGCCTATCACCTTGATGACGGCACTCTGTGGAATGCTATCAACGAGTTCGAACATTTTTCTTTTCCCCTCCAGATGCTGCGCCGGCTTCTGAGTCCGGTCGACAGCGTGTCGTTAACGTCCGTTTGACTGCATCTTTCAACCGCGGGCCTTGCACCCGCACTTCAATAGTTGCCCTGGAACCAGGCCTTCATGCGCTCTACGATCCCCGGCCCCTGCCGCGCCGGCAGCACAGCTTCGGCACGCATGCCGCTATCCGCCGCGTCGCTGGTATCGAGATTCTGTCGTGCGTAGAGCAGGAGCCCCATGCCGGTGGCATAGATGGGATTCTGCAGGATATCGTCCATGCCATGGACGCCCTGCGGACAGGACAGCCGCACCTGCGTATGGAAGATTTCCTCGGCCAGCTCCACCGCCCCCTCCATCTTGGAAGTACCGCCGGTGAGGACGATGCCGGATGCCACCAGATCCTCGAAACCGCTGCGCCGCAGTTCCGCCTGGATGAGTGTGAACAGCTCGTCGTAGCGCGGTTCGACGACTTCGGCCAGGGCCTGGCGCGACAGGCTGCGCGGCGGTCGCTCGCCGACGCTGGGCACCTTGATAGTCTCGTCGGCGCGGGTCAGCTGCGCCAGCGCGCAGGCGTACTTGACCTTGAGCTCCTCGGCGTTCTGGGTCGGGGTGCGCAGTGCCATGGCGATATCGCTGGTCACCTGATCCCCCGCCACCGGTATGGAACTGGAAAAGCGAATGGCGCCGCCGGTGAATACCGCGATGTCGGTGGTGCCGCCGCCGATATCGACGAGGCAGACGCCGAGTTCCTTTTCGTCATCGGTCAGTACCGCATAGCTCGAGGCCAGCGGCTGCAGCACGATGGCGTCGACATCGAGGCCGCAGCGGCGAATGCACTTGTCGATATTCTGCACCGCGTTGATCGACCCGGTGACCAGATGCACCTTGGCTTCGAGGCGCACGCCGGACATGCCCAGAGGTTCCTTGATACCCTCCTGGCTGTCGATGAGATATTCCTGCGGCAGTATATGAATGATTTTCTGATCGGCCGGAATCGCCACCGCCCGGGCGGCGTCGATAACCCGCTCCAGGTCCTGTTCGGTGACTTCTCTTTCCCGCACCGCGACGATACCGTGGGAATTAAGGCTGCTGATATGACTGCCAGCGATTCCCACCGTGACCGAATGCACTTTGCAGCCGGCCATCAGCTCGGCTTCTTCCACTGCACGCTGAATCGAATTGACGGTGGCATCGATGTTCACCACCACGCCGCGCTTTAATCCGTTGGATGGGTGCGAGCCGATACCGACCAGTTCAAGACGGCCGCTCGCACCGACTTCGCCGATCAGGCAGACCACCTTGGATGTGCCAATGTCGAGCCCGACGATCATATTGCTTCCGGTTGCCATCTTGCCGTCTTCCGAATAATTAGAGGTAAGTTCTCAGGGGTCCTTGCAATAAATAAGGCAAGTTATGCGCCAACTTCCATCGCTCGGAGGCGAGCTGACGCCACAGCAAGAGATTGGAACAAAATGTACAAAAAAACAACAATCCCCGCTACTTTTTATCGGCAAACTTTTGCCCCCATTTAGCAAAAAACGTTGCCGATCAGGCGGATAGGTTTTGCCACTGCGGCAACATCCGCCCTCATCCCCGCGTTTTTAATCAAAAAGTTTCAGAGCGGAAAATTAGAAAAAATCAAAATTAAATCTTGATTATTCTCGAATATATCAATATTGAATTTTGATTAATCGCCGCAATAATCAAAAATCAATCTTGATATAAACCGCCCTTCCTGGGCCGCTGAAACCGGGGTGGGCGGCGGTCAGTCGTTTCGATAGCCGTAATCGCTGTCAACGCTCATAAAGTCATGCGCCGAGGTCTGGCGACGGGCCAGGTAGTCGCGCAGACTGGTTTCTCCGTCGGCAAGAAAGCTGCTGTCGAGAAAGTTGTCGAGTATCCCCGGCCCCTGTTCCGCCGCGGCACGCAGGCAGAAACTCAGGTAGCGGGGAAAGGGTAAAATATCGTCACGCCAGAGGGGGCCGCGATAATACTGCCCGACGCGGCGGTGATATTCCGCCTCGGTAATGCATTTATTAAGACGATATTCCGCGTCGCTGTAGCGCGTGCAGATACGTCCGCGGCTGCGGCCCCCATCGGCTTCGATGACATCCACTTCTATCCATCTAAAGCGGTGCTCGCGCTCGTAGAGCTGGAGAAACTCGTCGTCCGGGCAGTCGAAAGCCGCGCAGACGATCTCGCAGCCGGCGGCGGGTTCGGTGGCGCAGGAGGCGATTTCGAGGCTGTCCTCACTGGCGCCGTGACGGCTGAAAAACACCACCCCGACCTTGTTGAATATTCGGCGATATCCCGGCACCCGCACCAGGCGAAAACGCTCGAGGCCCGGTACGGTTTCCCGCGCCGACGCCTCGGACAGCAGCGAACCGTAACCCAGCACCGGGATCACGCATCACCTCCATTCAGACCCAGCGTCTCCTCGTCTTCTTCCTCTTCCTCGTCAAGGGTCTCGGCATGGCGCGGCAGCGGCTTCTTGCCGACGGCGCCGAGGCGATGCAGCGCCGCTGCCTGGCTGACAAGGCTGCCACGGCCGCTGGTCAGACGTTTGTGCGCCAGTTCCCAAGCCTGATGGCCGCGTTCCAGATGGCGGCCGATATCGTCGACGGAGTCGACGAAGCCGACGAACTTGTCGATCAGCTCGCCACCGCGGCGGGCGATTTCCTGGGCGTTGCGATTCTGATACTCGTTGCGCCAGATATGGTTGATGGTGCGCAGCGTCACCAGCAGCGTGGTCGGACTCACCAGAATGATATTGCGCTCGTAGGCGTAGCGCATGAGCTCGGGGTCCTGCTCCAGCGCCAGCAGAAACGCCCCCTCGATGGGAATGAACTGGAGCACGAAGTCGAGACTGCGCACGCCCTCCAGGCCCTGATAGGCCTTGTCGCCAAGACCGCGCACATGGTTGCGCAGCGACTGCAGATGATCGCGCAGCAGCCGCGCCCGCTCGGCGTCGTCCTCGCTGGAGCAATACTGCTCGTAGGCCGTCAGGGACACCTTGGCGTCGATGATGACATCCTTGTTGTCCGGCAGGCGCACGATCACATCGGGCTGGTAGCGCTTGCTGCCGTCGTTGATCGACACCTGCATCTCGAACTCGTGGCCGGCGCGCAGCCCGGAGGACTCCAGTACCCGCGCCAGCACGACTTCGCCCCAGTTGCCCTGGGTTTTGCTCTCGCCCTTGAGCGCCCGCGTCAGGTTGACGGCGTCCTGACTCATCTGCTGGTTGAGCTGCTTGAGATGATGAATCTGTTCCGACAGCGCCCGCCTGTCCTTCGCTTCGCGGTCGTAGACATCCTCGACACGACGCTTGAAGTCGCCCAACTGCTCGCGCAAGGGCGTCAGCAGCTGCCCTATACTGTCGCGATTGCTGGCGCTGAAGCGTGCGGACTTTTCGTCGAAGATACGGTTGGCGAGATTCTGGAACTCGGTTTTCAGCTGATCCCGCGCTTCGGTCAGCAGCCGGAGTTTTTCCTCCTGCGCCTGCCGTTCGACTTCGGTACGACTTTCCAGCTCCACCAGCTGTTCGTTGCGCCGGCCCAGCAGCTGCTGGGCCGAGTCGAGCGAGCGCTCCAGATCGGCATTTTCCTGCTCCAGCCGCTCCAGCTGATGCACCCGCTCGACCAGTTGCGCCCGCGCCAGCTCCAGTTGCCGCGCTTCGCGGTCGCGCTGTTCGAAACGCTGCTGCCACTGGGTCTGATACGCACCGGCTTCGGTCACGCGCGCCTGCAGCTGTTCCTGCTGCTGCTGCAGCAGCGCCAGCTCCTGCTGGCTGGCGTGCAAGCGCTCGAGGTCACGGGCGCGGCGCTGCCCGGCCCAGAGCAGCGTCACGAACAGCGCCAGCAGGGCGCCGGCGGCGGCGCCCGCCAGCAGGCTCAGCGGATCGAGCATCGCCATAACGTCTTACCAGTAATGATAAAGCGCAACGAGGGATGCCAGCACCAGCGGCAGCATCAGGAACAGGCTTCTGGCCGGCCCCAGCAGGCGCTGAACCAGCGCGATATGCACCACAGGGAAGGTCACGATCAGACAGAGCACCGGAATCCACCAGTCGAGCTGGCGCAGGCCGTAAGCCATCGAGAAGATCAGCCCCACCGCACCCAGGTTGCCGATCATCACCACGCTGACCAGGCCATTGCGGGTCTGGGCAATGGGCGGCTTGTCAGCGTCAGGCAGCTTGTTGATCGTGCCGGCGCTGAGCGCCGCCGACATCGAAACGAAACCTGTCAGCAGAAACAGAACGAGAGGATCCAAATGAAACACTCCTGTGAATAAGTCTTGTCTGGCCCGCATTGTAAGGGATTTACCCCAGGCACCCCAGTCTTGTTGCCCACCGGACACGGACACGACCTTTGGCTAATGGTTCGGCCTGAGGCATCAGGTTACCTTCTGTTGCGGGCAAGGGCTGACCGGCGGGTTCCGGCAATCTCTCCAGCCCGTGGAAGTTAAACTTCCTTTGCCGCATCGCCGATCCGCACCAGCAAGACCCTCGGCGATGCGGTTTCTTCTCTTGCTCCCGCCCAGTTGCTAACATCCTTCGCCAGACCAAACCGAAAGGCCGGAAACGGATGCCGCTGATCAAACGCCTGCGCAAACTGATCTATCACCACTTCAAGGACCTGAAATGGCAGGGTCTGCTGCTATTGCTGACCGTTTACATTCTGGTCAACTGGCTGGTGCTGCGCATTATCGGTGAAACCGCCCTTGCCGGTCCCGACTACCTCTACTGGCTGCTGGTCACCGCATCCACCGTCGGCTACGGCGACCTGTCGCCACAAACCGGCGCGGGCAAACTCTATACCGCCCTGGTCATTATCCCGTTCGGCCTCGGGCTCTTCGCCATGACCGTCGGCAAGATCGCCGCCTTCAGCGCCTACCAATGGAGAAAAGGGCTTATGGGCCTCAAAGACCTGAACCTCAGGGATCATATCCTGGTCATCGGCTGGGACCCGGAGCGGACACCGCATCTGCTGCGTCTGCTGAGGATCGAGACCGAACAGCACCATCAGCGCACCCTTTGCCTGTGCGCCAGCGCCGACATCGAAAACCCGATGCCCGGCGAGATCGAGTTCGTCCGCGTCTCGGCCTACAACGAAGGCGCCGAGATGGACCGTGCGTGCATCGAGCAGGCGTCGCGTATCATCATCGACTGCGCCCGCGACGACAGCACCCTGGCCGCGGCGCTGTACAGCCACAGCCGCAACCCCGATGCCCACACCATCGCCTACTTCCGCGACGAGGCCCTGGCGCGGCTGCTCAAGCACCACTGCCCGAATATCGAGTGCACGCCGTCGGTGGCGGTGGAACTGATGGTCAAGGCCGCCATGGACCCCGGCTCCAGCGCGCTGCACCAGCAGCTGCTGACCGCCGCCGAAGGCATGACGCAGTATGCCATCCGCTATCCGCAGGGATTGCCGTCGCTGCCGATCCGCCAGCTGTTCGTGCCGTTCAAGGAACGCTATCAGGCAACGCTGATAGCCGTCGACGTAGAGGCCGACGGCCAGCCCGAGGTCAATCCCGAACTGGACCTTGAGATCCATGCCGGCTCGCTGATCTACTACATCGCGCCGCAGCGCATCCGCGAATTCGACTGGGCGAGGCTGACGTCCGGCCAATAACTGTACAGTCGGCAGGTTTGATTCCCGTCATACCTGGCAGTTGCTGCGCTCAGGGTGCCCGACATCACACACCGTAGGGGGCCCTGAGCGAAGCGAACGGCACCGTCGATAGCGGCACGTTTCGCTGCGCTCAAGGTGCCCTACAATCGCCGCCCGGGGGACATGCCGGCCGGCAAGGGACAAGGGACCCGGTTACGGAAAGATGGTAATATATGGCCCCCCCTTTTTGAACGAACCGCCTGCGCCGCCATGACCGACTTCCTCGTCAACGAAGCCATCGAAGACTACGCCTTTCTCAGCACCGGCAAGGAGCCTGCGCTGCTGCAGGAGCTGATCGACGCCACCAATGCCAATATGGGCTGGCCGCAGAAGCTGTCGGGGCGCCTGGTCGGCCGCACGCTGAAAATGCTGACGGCGCTGGCGCAGCCGAAGGTGGCGCTGGAGATCGGCATGTTCACCGGCTATTCGGCGCTGTCGATCGCCGAGGGCATGCCCGCCGACGGTCGTCTGATCTGCTGCGAAACCAACCCCCGCGCTATCGAGTTCGCCCAGGGCTTTTTCGACCGCAGCGAACACGGGCACAAGATCGAGGTGATTTTCGGCCGCGCGCTGGACACCCTGGAAACCCTCGACCTGGAGCTGGATTTCAGCTTTATCGACGCCGACAAGCGCAATTACCTGGAGTACTACGAGCGCGTCAAGGCGATGACCCGCCCCGGCGGCCTGATCGTGCTCGACAACGTCCTCTGGTCGGGCAAGGTGCTGCAGCCGGAATCGGAAATCGACGATACGCTGGTGGAGCTGAACCGGCGCATCGCCGCCGATCCGGAGGTGGAGAACATCTTCCTGACGGTGCGCGATGGCATCAACGTGGTGCGCAAGCTCTGATGTAGGAGCGGCGTAGCCAAGCTTACGGGCACTTCCCCGCCGCGAAGATACCTGGGCAAGACTGGGGTGCTTCGCTCGCCTGTAGGAGTTCGCTCCGCGAGCGAATTACCACAGCCGGGAAAGGCACCCGAAAAGATCGCCCGCGGAGCGGGCTCCTACAAAAGCATGGGAGCGGCGCACCCAAAGGTCACCCGCCCGCCGCGACTGGAATCGCAGGCTACCCGGCTACCCGACCCGGTTCTACTCTTGTTCGCCGCGAGGCGCGGCTACAGGCTCAGTGCGCGACCGGGGTCAGGTCGCTGACCAATGCGCGACGCAGTTCATCGCTCAGTTCTTCGGGGCCTACGCGGTAGGCCGGGTGATCGACGCCGGCGCGGATCACTGCACCGGCGCAGGCCGCGCCGACCATCTCCGGCGTCAGCTCGAAGCGCAGGAAGTGCACGCTCGAGGTCTTGTCCTCGGTGCTGCGCTCCATGTCCTCGTCGGCCACCGGCATCACGGGCTCGAGATCACCGACCTGCAGCCAGACCCGATGCTCGATTCCCACCATCTCCGCCAGACGGCGGCGGCGCTCCTCGACGTCGGTGTACTCGATCATCATCGTCGCCTTCCAGTTGGCGCCGTCCGGGATCAGCGGATTGTAGGCGTCTAGCTCGTCCTGGATCTCCTGTGCCTCGAACAGCTTTTCGACCCGCAGCATCTCCTGGATCTGGTAGCGGATGGTGGTGCTGTCCTCGAAGAACAGTCGCAGGTGCTCGCCCAGCGCCAGCTGGCGCACACGCTTGTGCGCCATGGCTTCGGCACGGAATTCGTTGCGTCGCTGGGCGTAGACCTCCAGCGACCAGAGGTCGTCCCGGGTCAGTTTCGTCATCTTGCTTTCCTCGTACTTCAGGAGGTCAGATACCGTAGGCCTTGCGCAGCAGCGCCATCGGCGATTCGGGCTCGTCGACTTTCTCGCTCAAATTGGCGACGTGGGTCGCCGCCATCGGGCAGTCGCTGGCGAAATGATCGGCTTCCTGCTGGTCGACCTTGCGCACCACGGGACGCGCGATCTTGACCGACTTGTCCCGCGTTTCCACGCGCACGGCGTAGGTGCCGTCATGCCCGGAGCAACGCTCCAGAGCCTGCACCCGGGTATCGGGAACAAGCTGCAGCACATCGCGTGTCTTCAGGCCGATGTTCTGCACCCTGAGGTGACAGGCCACCTGGTAGCTGATATCGCCGAGCCCCTGCCGGAAGTCGGTGTTCAGCTCGCCGCCCTTGTAGCGCAGCCAGAGGTACTCGAAAGGATCGAAGAAAGCATCGCGCACCTTGGCGACCTGAGGATCGTCCGGGAACATCAGCGGCAGCTCCTGCTTGAACATCAGCACGCAGGAGGGCACCGGCGCGATCAGGTCGTAGCCCTCGTCGACCAGCTTCGCCAGCACCGGAATGTTGGCCTCCTTCGCCCGCGCCACCGACTCCAGATCGCCGATTTCCAGCTTCGGCATACCGCAGCACTGCTCCCGCGGCGCCAGTTCGATCTGAATACCGTTGTGCTGGTAAACACGGAAAATATCCTCGCCCAGATCCGGCTTGTTGTAGTTGCCATAGCAGGTGGCGAACAGCGCCACTTTCCCGGTGGTGCCGTTGACGGCTCTGGGCGTCAGCGACTGCTGAAGCTTGGCCACGCGCTTGCGCAGCGTCTTGCTGTGGTATTTCGGCAGCGGCGCCTCGTGGTGGACGCCGAGACTCTTCTCCAGCATGCCGCGAAAGGCGGCATTGCCGTTCATCGCGTTGACGGTGACGTCCACCAGCGGAATCGTCGCCAGCTTACCTACCCGGTCGGTGCTGGTCAGGGTGCGATCGCGAAACGAGGCGCCCTGTTCGCGAAAACGCTGCGCCTTGGCACGCAGCATCAGGTGCGGGAAGTCGACATTCCATTCATGCGGCGGTACGTAGGGGCACTTGGTCATGTAGCACATGTCGCAGAGGTAGCACTGGTCCGCAACCTTCATGTAGTCGGCCTTGTCGACACCGTCCACTTCCATGGTGTCGGACTCGTCCACCAGGTCAAACAGGGTCGGAAAGGCGTCACACAGACTGACGCACCGGCGGCAGCCGTGGCAGATGTCGAACACGCGCTCGAGCTCGGCATCGAGCGCGGCCTTGTCGTTGAACTCCGCCGACTGCCAATCGATGGGGTGACGCGTCGGCGCTTCAAGACTGCCTTCGCGAGCTGACTTGCTCTGGCTCATCCTGATCTCCCTTTGCTTTCACTGCTCAGTACCCGCCGGGCATCTCGGACATCGCACGTTGCGATCGCAGCGAATCGTGCCCTTTGAGAACGGTGCCGGTGGACGCCCCCCTGCTGCGATAACAGGGTTCACTGCGCTTGCCGGCACCCGTTGCTCACCGGCGCCGGGCGCCGATGCATGAAGCCTCAAACCGCCGGATCAGCTATCCAGCCCGTCCAGTGCCTTCTGAAAACGGTTGGCATGGCTGCGCTCGGCCTTGGCGAGGGTCTCGAACCAGTCGGCAATTTCATCGAACCCCTCGTCACGCGCGGTTTTCGCCATGCCCGGATACATATCGGTGTACTCATGGGTTTCACCGGCGATGGCCGACTTCAGGTTGGCGGCGGTCGCACCGATCGGCAAGCCGGTCGCAGGATCTCCGACCTCTTCGAGATATTCGAGATGACCGTGGGCGTGTCCGGTCTCGCCTTCGGCGGTGGAGCGGAACACGGCGGAAACATCGTTGTAGCCTTCGACATCCGCCTTGGAGGCGAAATACAGGTAACGGCGATTGGCCTGGGACTCGCCGGCAAAGGCATCTTTCAGGTTCTGTTCGGTTTGCGAACCTTTGAGTGACATGACGCACCTCCTGCAGGTGTGGATCTGATGTTTGCTCATGAAAGGGCCCGGCGCTGCGAACACGCAGCAGGCTCCCTGGTTAAAAAGTAGGCACGCGACTAGAATCTGTACAATAGATAGATTGGATAGTGACGATCGAAAAAACCGATGAGCCACCCCCCTACGCTGAAACAGCTCAAGTACCTCTGCGCGGTTGCCGAACACCTGCACTTCGGCCGTGCCGCGCGCGCCTGCTATATCTCGCAGTCGACCCTCAGCGCCGGCATCCAGGAGCTCGAGGAGCATCTAGGCGTGCTGTTGCTCGAACGCAACAGCAAGCGGGTGCTGCTGACCGAGGTCGGACGGGAGGCGGTGGTTCGCAGCCATCAGATTCTCAATGCCGTCGACGACCTGGCGGCGCTGTGCGAACGTTCGGCGCTGCCGCTGAGCGGCCGCATGCGTCTGGGCGTGATACCGACCATCGCCCCCTACCTGCTGCCCCGCCTGTTGCAGCGCCTGCGCGCCGAACACCCCGAATTCCAGCTGTTCATCCGGGAAGACCTCAGTCAGCACCTGGTCGACGCCCTGCATCAGGGCGAACTCGACCTGCTGCTGCTGGCGATTCCCTTTCCTGCCGACGGCGTCGAGAGCCTGCCGCTGTTCGACGACGACTTCGTGCTGGCCTATCCGCCGCAGCACCCGCTGGGCCGCATCGCCCAGCTGCACAGCCGCGATCTGCGCGGACAGGATCTGTTGCTGCTCGAGGAGGGACACTGCCTGCGCGGGCATGCGCTGGCCGCATGCCGCCTCAACGCCAGCGACCTCTCGGTGCCATACCAGGCCACCAGTCTCAATACGCTGGTGCAGATGGTCGCCAACGGCATCGGCATCACGCTGCTGCCACGCATGGCGCTGGACACGCCGATACTCGCCGGCACCGGCATACGCACCCGGGCCTTTGCCGAGGACGGTGTACGCCGCACCATCGGCCTGATGTGGCGCCGACAGGCCGCCCGCAGCGAGGAGTTTCGGCTGCTCGGTGAATTTATCCGCCAGCACGGAGTCACTCCCACGGAAGGCCGTACCCCATTGAAGGATTCATGAATGCGCCGAGGACTCTGGCTGCTGATACCCCTGCTGCTGCTGGCGCTGCTTTACGCAGGCCTGCCCGCGCTGGCGGGCTTCGTTGCGGTGCGCTGGCTGGAGAGCCGCGGCTTCGAGCAGCCTCAGCTCGAACTCGAGTATCCGGGCTACCGCCAGCTCAGGGTATCGCTGCTGGCCTTTGGCCAGCACAGCGAGGGGCGTCACGTCGAACTGAGCGGCACCTCGGTGGAAATCGGCTATGACCTGCCGACACTGCTGTTCGAGCGTCGCCTGTCCTGGGTCCGGGTGCCCCGCATCGAGCTGAGCGTCAGCGACAGCGCCTCGAGCGCCGGCCGCGGCCAGCTCGCACTGGCGCCACTGCTGCCAGCCGCCTGGCTGTCACTGGCACCGGCCGACCGTATCCAGGTCGGGCAACTGCAGTTGATCTACAGTGCGCCGTCGCAGCCGGCACGCCAGCTTCGCGGCAACATTGATCTCGAGAACGGCATCCTTCACAGCCGCCTGCAGCTGTTCGAGGACGACAACGCCAGAGCCCGGGCGGACCTGGAACTTGGGCACGACACCTTCGACCTGAGGCTGCTGCAGCACAGCGCCCCCGTCCTGGCCGCCAGCGGCCGGTTCCGAATCGAAGGCGAGCGGCTTGCAATCGAGCTGGAGCAGCGGCTCAGAATCGATCTTGCCCAGCAATGGCAACGCCACTGGCTGCCGGCGCTCCCCCCCTTGCCGGACCTCCGCGGCGAGCTGCAAACCCGGGGCCGGCTGAGCCTGCCGCTGACGCTCGAGCTGGCGGACCCGCACTGGTGGCACGACCTGGAACTGCAGCAGACCCTCAGCGGCGACCTTTCCGCCGAGCGGCCACTGCCGACACTGAAAGGTCTGCACCTGCCGCTGAGCACCCGGCTGCACCTGCAAAACGGCCAGGCTTCGCTGCAACTGCCGGCCGGCAGCAGCGTCCGGCTCGAGCAGCTGGAGGTGGCAGACTTCGCGCCGGTCGACAGCAGCCTGCGCCTGCAATCCGACGTCCGCCTGGCAGCCGACCTCGACGCCCTGTCCGCAGGTCTCCCCGCCATTCTGAAAGTCTCGCCGCTGCAGCTCGAGCTCAGGGTCCCGCCGCTCGAAAAGGCGCAGGGCACACTGCGACTGAGCCCGCTTCAGCTGCATCTCGACCGGCTGGAACCGAACCGGGTTGCCGGTACCATCGAGCTGGACAGTCTCGACTGGCAGGACGGCGGGGACTCGCCGGGCATTCATCATCTGAGCGCAGGCTTCGAACTGCATCGCAACGAGGCTCAACTCGAGCTGCAGCTGTCCGAGGGCAGCGAGGCAAAACTGCGGCAAATACCGCTGCCGCCGTTCGCGCCGCTGGATGCGGCAATCAGGCTGACGTCACCCCTGCACCTTGGTACCGGTATCGACGACCCGCTTCCCGGCCTGTGGCTGAAGCCGGCTGCGCTGGAGCTGTCACC
Organism: Marinobacterium nitratireducens; assembly: GCF_014645375.1. GTDB lineage: Bacteria > Pseudomonadota > Gammaproteobacteria > Pseudomonadales > Balneatricaceae > Marinobacterium_A > Marinobacterium_A nitratireducens. The sequence continues at coordinate 199,826 of NZ_BMLT01000006.1, read as the reverse complement.
GGAGCCCCTGCAGCACCCGGACGGTATCCTGCGACTGAGCCCGCTGCGCCTCAGGCTCGAGCGGCTGGAGCCGGCACAGCCTGCGGTCAGCGCCAGCCTCGACATCGAGCGCATCGCCTGGCAGATGCCCGGCCGGCGGCTGCCGACCGCCTCGCTGCAGAGCCGCTTCAGTCTGGAAGGCGAGACGCTGTCGGGCCGCCTCGAGCTGCAGCTCGACGACCCCGAACTGCGCCTGCAGGCCCGCGCCAGCGGCACGCTGGAACCCTTTGGCGGCGATCTCTACTGGCGGGCGACGCCGCTGCCGCTCGAGCAGAGCGAACGGCTGTGGAACCGCTATTATCCGCCTGCACCGCCGGAACTCACGATCACCAAAGGCCTTTTGTACAACGAAGGCAGCGCCAACTGGACCGAATCGGGGCTGGCGCTGCGCTTCGACCAGCGCATCGAAGACCTGTCGGCAAGCTGGGGTGCGATCGGCATCGAGGGCGGCCACTGGCAGGCGCGCACCCTGCGACGTCGCAGCGGCCGCCTGGAGCAGACCGGCAGCCTGCAGGTGGCGCTGCTTGACGCCGGTTTCCCGATCGAGGCGGCCGGCGCCGACTACCGCCTCACACAGTTACCGGGGCAGGCACCGGAGCTCAGACTCGACCCGCTCCGGGCACAACTGCTCGGTGGTTCCCTCGGGATCGATTCAGTTACGATAAATCCCCTCTCGCCCAGACTGGAAACCCGGGTAAGGTTGCAGCAGGTGCGGCTGTCGCGGCTGCTGGAGCTGCAGCAGCAACCCGGACTCAGTGGCGAGGGTCGGATCGGCGCCGAACTGCCCGTACGTCTCGATGACGACGGCCTTAGCATCGACAACGGCCGCATCCACAACGAGAACCCGGGCTGGATCAGATTCTCGCCCGACGACGGCGTTATGGCGCTGGGTCGCTCCAACCGGGGCATGGCGATGGCGCTGCAGGCGCTGGAGAACTTTCATTACGACGAATTGTCCGCGAGCCTTCGCTACGCGCCCGATGGTACGGCGCAGATGAATACCCGACTGCGGGGTCACAACCCCAACTGGAACCGCGGGCAGGCGGTCGATTTCAGTATCAATATCGAACAAAACCTGCTCAAGCTGCTGCAGACACTGCAGTTCACCGATCAATTGACGGAATCGATCGAGAAACGCTACCGTTGAGACGCCCGCGACAGGGACGTAAAAGGCCCGGAGGATTCAGGATCATGGCTACACACCGACTGACCATTATCGCGTTTCCGGCGGCTCTGGCCCTGCTCGCCGCCTGCACCCCGACGGTCCAGGTCGCGCCGCCCAGCGAACCGATCACCATCAACCTCAACGTCAAGATCGAGCACGAGATTCTGGTCAAGGTCGACCGCGAGATCGACGACCTGCTCGAAGAAAACAGCAACCTGTTCTGAGGACGCCAGCATGAAACAGAGACTCAAACGCCTGCTGTCGGTCGTCGCCCTGGCCCTGCTGGCGCTGCCCGCCTGGGCGCTGTCCCTCGACGAAGCCAAGGACAGCGGACTGGTGGGCGAACGCAACAACGGCTACCTCGGCATCGTGGTCGACAACCCCGGTGCCGACGTCAGATCACTGGTCGCCGACATCAACCGCAAGCGCAAGGCCGCCTACCAGGACAGCGCCCGAAGCGCCGGCGTCGACCTGCAGGTCATAGAAGCCCGTATCGGTCAGCGCTTGCAGAACAAGGCCAAACCCGGACACTATATCGAATCGGGCAACGGCGGCTGGCGGCGCAAATAGCCGCCGGCGCCTGCAGCCTGGCGGACCTGGACGATCGCAGCACGACGATCGGCACCAGGTTCGACAGGCTACCGGACCCGAAACCGAGACTCAGGACGCCCTGCTAAGGACCCTACGTGATTCCCAATCCCGACAACGCCGGCCTGTCGTACCGGCTCATCAACTTCATCGGTCTGGTGCTGTGCGCCGGTACTCTTGCCTTCGCCGTGCTCTACATGCAGGGCGAACTGGGCCTGCAACCCTGCCCGCTGTGCACTCTGACCCGGGTGATTCTGCTCATCATGGCGGCCATTTTCCTGATCGGCTGGCTGCTCAATCCACGGGCCTGGCTGCAGCGTCTGTTTGCCGGCTTCAACCTGCTGCTGGCAACCGGGGGCATCGCCGCGAGCATCCGTCAGGTCTGGCTGCGCACCACCCAGGACCTGCCGGCCTGTGCCCAGCTCGACGACGCCATGCTCAACGGCGGCCCCGGCATGCCGTCGCTGGCCGATACCTTTCGCGGCATCGGCGAATGCGCCGACAACGGCTGGCAGGTGCTGGGGATCGACTGGCCATACCTGACGCTGGCCCTTTTCGTGATTCTGTTCGTGCTGCTGTGGCGGCAGCTGCGCAAGCGCGCGCGGCGCAGTTACTTTTCCTGATCATGCGCCAGTTGCCGTATCGGGCGATACTGCTGGCGGCGCTGCTGCCGTCGGCGGTCCAGGCCGCCGACGACAGCCCCTGGACCTTCAGCTTTTTCCTCGAAAACGACCTCTTCGCCGAGACCGATCGCCACTACACCAACGGCGTGCGTTTCTCGGCGGTATCGCCGGATATCGACAACTATCTCTATGATCCCCGCCTGCCCCAATGGGTGCGCGAGGTCAACGACTGGTTCGAACCCTTCTACCCGGTGCCCGAGTCGCGCAGCGACGAGATACACCGCAATATCGTGCTGACCGCCGGCCAGCTGATCTACACCCCGGAGGATATCGACCGCACCAGCCTGGACCCGGACGACCGCCCCTACGCGGGCTGGCTGTACGGCGGTGTCGGTTACCACGCCAAGACCCGGGACAAGCTCAATTCGGTGGGGCTGAATTTCGGCGTCGTGGGCCCCGCGGCGTTGGGTCAGGAAGCCCAGGACCTGGTCCATGATCTGCGCGGCTTCGACAAGTTCCAGGGCTGGGACAACCAGCTGGAAAACGAACCGGGGCTGCAACTGGTATACGAGCACAAGAGCCGCCTGCGCAACCTGCCCGGCGGCTCGCCCTGGGGCTCAGACCTGATCTGGCACGCCGGCGGCAGCCTCGGCAACGTCGCCACCTATGTCAACGCCGGCGCCGAGTTGCGCGCAGGCTGGCAACTGCCGGATGACTTCGGTACCTCGGCACTGCGCCCCGGCGGCGACAACAGCGCGCCCGGACGGCGCGACCCGCGCATCAACGGCGGTTTCGGCGTCCACGCCTTCCTGTCGCTGGACGGGCGCTGGGTTCTGCGCGACATCTTCCTCGATGGCAATACCTGGCGCGACAGCCATTCGGTCGACAAGGAACCGCTGGTCGGCGAAGCGGCCTACGGCGTTTCCGCGGTCTACAGGCGCTGGAAGGTATCCTACGCCCAGGTACGACGCAGCCGCGAGTTCGAAGGCCAGGCCAAAGGCAACAGCTACGGCTCGTTGTCGATCTCGTACAGCTACTGAGGTTAGGGGTTAGGGGTTACGGGTTACGGGTTACGGGTTACGGGTTACGAGTCACCTGTCACCCGTAACCTGTCACCTGTAACCGCCAAAAGCTGCTTTACTAAGGGAACGAAAACCGCGAGAGCAGACTGATGGACCTCACCTACACTGGCGGCGACCACCTCGGCCCGACACGGATCATTCAGGTTCGCGAACCCGGTATCGGCCTGGAGGGCCTGCTGGTCATCGACAACGTCGCCGCGGGTCCGGCCATTGGCGGGCTGCGCATGGCGGCGGATGTGAGTCTGGCGGAATGCGCCCGGCTGGCGCGAGCCATGACGCTGAAGAACGCCGCAGCCTCGCTGGCCCATGGCGGCGCCAAATCGGTTCTGGTGGGCGACCCGAAAATGCCCGCCGCGAACAAGGAGCGCCTGATCCGGGGCTTTGCCACGGCGCTGCGGGACTGCCGCGACTACATCGTCGGCCCGGACATGGGCACCGATGAGAACTGCATGGCCTGGGTACAGGACGAGACCGGCCGCGCCGTGGGCCTGCCCGCCGAGCTCGGCGGCATACCGCTGGATCAGCTCGGCGCTACTGGCTGGGGACTGTTCCAGGCGATCCGGGAAGCGGCGGCCGACTGCGAACTCGACCTCGATGGCGCCCGGGTGGCAATACAGGGATTCGGCGCCGTCGGACGCCACGCGGCGCGCTTCCTCGCCGCAGAGGGCGCGCGCATCGTCGCGGTCAGCGACTCGCAGGGCGGTATCGCCGACCCGGCCGGGCTCGACCTGGAGCATCTGCTGGCACTGAAACGTGACGGCCGCTCGGTAACCGAGATGACCCGCGGCACCCGGCTTTCAGGCGATGCGATCATCGACGTCGAGTGCGATATCTGGATTCCGGCGGCGCGGCCGGATGTTATCGACGAGCACAATGTCGACCGTCTGCGCACCCGCCTGCTGGCGGAGGGCGCCAACATTCCCGTGACCGACGCCGCCGAGGCCCGGCTTCACGAGCGCGGCATACTCGCCCTGCCGGACTTCATCGCCAACGCCGGGGGCGTTATCTGCGCCGCCATGGAATACCGCCACCTGAGCCAGTCGGCTGCGTTCGACGCCATCCGCGACAAGATCCGAAGCAACGTCCGGACCATGCTCGATAGCGCCGGCAGCGCCGGAATATCACCGCGCCAGGCCGCCTTGCGTCTGGCCGCGACACGGGTTGAGCGGGCGATGCGACTGAAACGCTGGTCGCTGTACTAGTCTACTGTTTCACCCTAATAGATACTGATAGAGCCCGCCAAGGGTGAAACAGTACACCAGGGGGGTAACCAGAACGATGAAAATACTCTTCCACGGTCAGGGGCTCGACAGTGACAGCTGGCTCGCGGGCATTCGCAGACAACTGCCCGACGCCGATGCCCGCTGCTGGAGCCGCAAGCTCGAGGCCGACTGGCAGGCCGACTATGCCCTGCTCTGGCATCCGCCCGCCGAGCTCTTCCAGCACCAGAAAGCGCTGCGTGCACTGTTCAACCTCGGCGCCGGCGTCGACGCCCTGCTGAGCCTGCCCGGCAGACCCGAGGAGATACCGCTGATCCGGCTGCGAAATGCCGGCATGGACCGCTGGATGAGCGAGTACGTGCTGTACGGCGTGCTGCACTTCGGACGCGATTTCGATCGCTACCGGATCCAGCAACAGCAGCGGCAATGGCATCCGCTGCAAAGCCGCCCGAGGCACTCGCTGAACGTCGGCCTGCTCGGCCTTGGCGCCATCGGCGCGGAAGTCGCAACAACACTTGCGCGCCAGGGCTATGCGGTCAGGGGCTGGAGCCGGGAGCCAAAGTCCATCGACGGCATCGACACCTATGCCGGCCGGGCCTGTCTCGACGCCTTTCTGGCCGGCTGCGATTTCATCGTCAACCTGCTTCCGGCAACCCGGGACACCCGGCACCTGCTCGATGCTGCCCGCCTTGCGGCACTGCCGGCGGGTGCCGTGGTCATCAGCCCGGGACGCGGCAGCACCCTGGATCAGGACGCACTGCTGGCCGCACTCGACGCCGGCCATCTGCGCGGCGCCATGCTCGACGTTTTCGCCGAGGAGCCGTTGCCTGCGGAACACCCGCTCTGGTCCCGGCCCGAGGTCATTGTCACGCCGCATATTGCCGCACCAACCCTGGTCGCAGAGGCACTGGAGCAGATCGCCGCCGATATCGAGGCCCTCGAAAAGGGCCGTTTCGTGCCCTATGTCAATGTAGAGAAGGAGTATTGAGCGGACAGTCAAAAGTTGCGAGTTACTAACGTTTCAGGAAGTAAACAGAAGAGCAGCCGTCAGCATGCAGGAAACGCGATCTGTAAACTGTTAGCTGTCCACCGTTTACTCCTCACTGGCGATTGACCATGGAATTCAAGGACTACTACAAGATTCTCGGCGTCGATCCGGATGCCGACAAGACCGCGATCAAGGCGGCATACCGCCGGCTGGCGCGGCGTTACCACCCCGATGTGAGCAGCGAGGCTGACGCCGAGGCGCACTTCAAGGAGGTGTCTGAAGCCTATGAGGTGCTGAAGGACGCCCAGAAGCGCGCCGAGTATGACGAGCTGCGCCGCTACGGACGCCATGGCAAGCAGTTCGAGCCGCCGTCGGGCTGGCATGCCTCGTCGGCGTTCGGCGGCGGTGACGCTTCCGGCGGCTTTTCCGACTTCTTCGAAAGCATCTTCGGTGGCGGCGGGTTCCGCGAGCGAACCACGCATCGCGGTGGTTTCAGCGCCCGCGGCCAGGATATCGAGCTCGAGATGCCGATCTTCCTCGAAGACACGCTTTCGGAAGAGTCCAAACCGGTCAGTTTCGAGGTCACCGAGCTGGACGAGCAGGGTCGCCCGGTGCGGCGCCGGCGCAAGCTCAACGTGAAGATTCCCGCCGGTGTGACCGACGGCGAGCGGATACGGCTCAAGGGCCAGGGAGGCGCCGGCCGTCATGGTGGCACCAGCGGCGATCTCTATCTGCGAATCCGCCTGGTACCGCACCCGCTGTACGATGTCGAAGGGCACAACCTCATCATCACGGTACCGCTGGCCCCCTGGGAGGCGGCGCTCGGCGCCCGCATCGAGGTGCCGACGCTGCACGGACGCATACAGCTGCGCATTCCGGCCAACAGCCAGACCGGACAGCGCCTGCGCATTCGCGGCAAGGGGCTGCCCGCACGCGGCCATCAGGGCGACCTCTACGCGGTGCTGAAAGTGGTCATGCCGCCGGATCATGACAGTCGCACCGAGGCGCTCTGGCGCGAGCTCGCCGAGGCCGCCAATTTTGATCCGAGAAGTGAATGGAGCCAACGATGACCCCTGTCCTGATCGAGCTGACCATCGAGGAGTTCACTCAGGCCACGGATTTGTCCCGCGACAGCCTGATGCAAATGGTCGAGGAAGGTATTCTGGTACCCGGCCAGAAGAGCGGCCAGTGGCGCTTCCAGGCCCAGTTGGTGGCCCGTGCCCGCCGCGCTTCGCGCCTGCACCGGGATCTCGGCATCGACTGGTCCGGTATCGCCCTGGCACTCGAGCTGCTGGACGAGCTGGAACAGACGCGCCGGGAAAACCGTCGCCTGCGCCAGCGACTCGGCCGCTTCCTCGAAGATTAGTCCTGTTCCAGCGCCGGCTGCAGTGCAGCCTGCGGTTCGGCCCCGGCTTTCACCTGTGCTTTCATGCAGTACATGCGGCTGTCCGCAAGCGCCATCAGCGTGTCGAGATCATCGGCCTCGTGCGGGAACAGTGCCCAGCCCATGCTGGCGCCGATTGCGATCTGGTGGCTCTCGCATGTCACGGGGACCGCCAGAGCGCTCCTGAGTTTATCGACGATGCGCTCCGCTTCCGCCTCGGTTCCGAGTCCGGGCAACAGCAACACGAACTCATCTCCGCCGGTCCGCGCCACGGTGTCGGAGGCACGCGATAACTTGCGCAGGCGGGCAGCGATCTCCAGCAGTACCAGGTCGCCGGCATGGTGGCCGTAGTTATCGTTGACCGGCTTGAAGCCGTTGAGGTCAAGGTAGCAGAGACAGAAATCGAGACGCCCCCGGCGTCCCAGTGCCACCAGCTGGCGGGCTCGCTCCAGCAGCAGGCGCCGGTTAGGCAGCCCGGTCAGCGGATCGCGGGTCGCACGTCGCTCGTAATTGCGGAAGATGCGCAGCATCTGCAGCAACAGCACCAGTATGATGAATAACAGGCCATAGGCGAGAACACGGACCCGCGTCGCGGCGACCTGTTCCTCGCTGTAATCCGGCTCGACGCCGAGCTGCCATCGATTGTGCTGGAAGGTCACGTCCTGGGTCAGGATATCCGGCCGGTCGAACAGCCCTACCGGGCCGAGAAACTGAGCCCCCTCGGCGCCCAGCCCGTCGATGCCGCGAATGGCCAGTGATGGCAGCGGGTTTTCGTCGAAAACCCCGGCCGCCTCGAGCACTCGGCTGACGTCGATGACGGTCGAAACGATGCCCCAATAGCGCCTGCCCTCTTCGGAATCGATGAATATCGGCGTGCGCGAGATCAGGCCGATACCGCCCTGAACCAGTTCCAGCGGGCCTGCCACCGTGGTGATGCCCTCCTCCATCGCCCGCTTCACCGCCGGCCACTGCCCGGATGTCTGACGGTAGTCCAGGCCAAGCACCTTCTCGTTGCCCTCCAGCGGATACACGTAGCGGATCACGTTGTCCGGCGCCAGGGCGATATTGCGAATCGGGGTGCTGCCGCGCAGCGTGTTTTCGGCCACCTTGTTGAACTCGTCACCGGTGATATCCGGACGAAACAGCAGCAGGGACGTAAGTCCCTGGGTGAAATACAGCACCGAGTTGAGTTCGCCTTCGAGTCGCGCCCGTAGTTCGGACAGACGCGCCTGGGACTCGCGGCTTTGCGCCTGCTGTACCCGGTCGGCGGCGAGCCTGGCAACATACTCGGTGACGACGATACCCCCGAGCATGACCAGCACGATACCCAGTACCGGCAAGAAGAGTTGACGCATCAGCGCCCGATTTCCAATACCCAACATGTCCTCAATCCGAACTGAGAGACTGCGTCGCGCGACTGCAGCCCCGCCTGGCTACGCTTCACGACAACTGGACGGCGGGCAACTCCGGCGCTCTCGCGCCTGGGAAATACGAAGAATTCCTGTCTGGACTCCGGGACCTGTTCGCAGGATCCCTCGAGGCGCTTTATGATTTCTGCTCACCATATTCGGAAAAAAAGGAAACGGCAACCGCGTCAAGCAATCCAAAACCGGTGAGAGGTAAGGGTATATCCTGATCCTCATGGCCGCAACAGCCGCCAGACCTGAAGAACCGTCTGAAAAATGCGACACCAAAAAGCGTATGTCATGAACCGTTTTCAAGGGTTTCTATCAACCTCCACTCCTCCGGCCTCACCGGCTGCACCGACAAACGCCCCTGCCGCAGCAGCACCATGTCCACAAGCTCCGGGATCTGCTTCAGGGTTTTGAGCGGCACTATACGGGCGAAGCGCCGGCGCAGCCGCACATCGACGCAAAACCAGCGTGGTGCATCCGCTGATGACCGGGCATCGAACAGCGCGTTCGCCGGATCGAACTGACCGGGATCCGGATAGGACTCACCGACGACCTCGGCGATACCGGCAATACCCACCTGACGACAGCTGCTGTGGTAGATCAGCACCCGGTCGCCGGCATGAATCTCGTCGCGCAGGTAATTGCGCGCCTGAAAGTTGCGAATTTCGTCCCAGCGTGCGGTCTGCTCTGGCGCCTGCGCCAGGTCGTCGATACCGAAAACGTCGGGTTCGGTCTTGAAAAGCCAGTAGTTCATGCCATTCCCAGTGTTGGAACAGAGGGCGCCAAGGCGCCCACTCAGGAGGAAATATGTCTGCGTAGTTTTCCACAGCTGCCGGCAGAAGCAACAGCCTACCCCCGATAACCATCGGGATCCTCCAGTCTGCGAAGCGCCTTGATAATCGCCGGCACCGGCCGGCGCTTGACGTTGCCTGCCCTGAACACTAGCTTGAACGAAGTCCGCTGCCCGCCGGGCCGGCTTCCCCGCCGGCACCGGCACCTTCGCCCGGCGGCCAAAAAAGTTGCCGGGCACAGCAAAAAATGTTGGTGTTTTTTTCCGCTTTTGTTCATATTCGGCGCTGCAAAACAGGCGCAGGAACCGGGTCCGAAAAGGCCCGCCCGGGCGCGCTGTAACAGCGTTTCCATAGTATCACTGCTGATGGGGGAGCCCCTTCAATGAAGAGCTGGTCATTCGGTTTGAAAGCAGTCGCCGCCGCCCTTGCGCTGGGCGCCGCCGCACAGGTTGCGGCACAGGAGGAACTGCACGTTTACAACTGGTCCGACTACATTGCCGAAGATACGCTCGAGCGCTTCCAGCAGGAGACCGGCATCAAGGTACTCTACGATGTCTACGACTCCAACGAGGTACTCGAAGCCAAGCTGCTCGCCGGCCATAGCGGCTACGACCTGATCTTCCCGACCGCGCGTCCCTTCGCCGATCGTCAGCTCAAGGCCGGTATCCTGCAACCGGTCAACAAGGAAGCGCTGACCCATTACGCCAATCTGGATCCGGTGATTCTCGGCTCTCTGGGTGATATCGACGAGGGTCACAACTACCTGGTGCCTTACATGTGGGGTACTACCGGCATCGGCATCAACGTGGCCAAGGTGCGCGAAGTTCTGGGCGATGACGCGGAGCTGGACAGCTGGGGCCTGATTTTCGACCCCGAGGTGAGCGCCAAGCTGGCCGGCTGCGGCATCTCGCTGATGGACGATCCGACCGAAGTGCTGATTGCCGCGCGCGCCTACCTTGGCAAGGACCCGAACGACTTCAGCAGCGAGGCGCTCGACGAAGCGGCCGCCGTCATCAACGCCGCACGCCCGAACATCCGTTATTTCCACAGCTCGCAGTACATCAACGACCTGGCCAACGGCGATCTCTGCGTGGCCCACGGCTACAGCGGCGACGTGCTGCAGGCCCGTGACCGTGCGGACGAGGCCGGCAATGGTGTCGAGATCGCCTATCTGGTACCCACCGAAGGCGCCGTGGTCTGGACCGACGTGATGGCGATTCCGTCCGACGCGCCGAATCCCCAGGCTGCGCAGAAATTCATCGACTTCCTGCTGCGTCCGGACGTCATCGCACCGATCACCAACTACGTGGCCTACGCCAACGCCAACGCCGCGGCCACCGAACTGGTCGACGAGGATATCCGCCAGGACCCCGGCATCTATCCGCCGCAGGCCACCCGCGAGCGTTTCATCACGCCGAAAACACCGAGCAACCGCGAAACCAAGTCCATCAACCGCCTCTGGACCCGGATCAAGACCGGTCAGTAACGCCCTGCCGGAGCCCCCTCCCAAGGGGGCTCCCCCGTTCTCGGAGCACAATCGACATACATGAACCAGGCACGCAACACGGCCAGCGACGCCAGCTGGCAGGCTGGCAGCGCGGAACCGGCCATCCGGATCGAGAACGTCACCAAGACCTTCGGCAAGACCTACGCGGTGGATGACGTCAGCCTCGACATCTACCCGGGCGAGTTCTTCTCGCTGCTGGGGCCGTCCGGGTGCGGCAAGACCACGCTGCTGCGCATGCTCGCCGGGTTCGAAACCCCGAGCAGCGGGCGCATCCTGATCGACGGCAAGGATGTCACCCAGGTGGCGCCGTACGAACGCCCGATCAACATGATGTTCCAGTCCTACGCGCTCTTTCCTCATATGACGGTGGCGGACAATATCGCCTTCGGCCTCAAGCAGGAAGGCATGCCCCGCAGCGAACGGGACAAGCGTGTTCAGGAAATGATGGAGCTGGTGCAGATCGTCCCCTTCGCCGAGCGCAAACCGCACCAGCTGTCCGGCGGTCAGCGGCAGCGCGTCGCGCTGGCCCGCGCCCTGGCCAAGCACCCGCGCATCCTGCTGCTGGACGAACCGCTCGGTGCGCTGGACAAGAAGCTGCGGGAAAAAACCCAGTTCGAGCTGGTCAATATTCAGGAGCGCCTGGGCATCACCTTCATCATCGTCACCCACGACCAGGAAGAGGCGATGACGATGTCCTCGCGCATCGCGCTGATGCGCGACGGCCGCGTCGAGCAGGTCGACCCGCCGCGACGCCTGTACGAATTCCCCATCAGCCGCTATGCCGCCAATTTCATAGGTTCCGTCAACCTGTTCGAAGGCGTGGTGATCGAGCAACAGGGCGACGAGGTCCTGCTGCAGTGCGACGAGGCCGGCGCGGTATTGCGGGTGCGTGACAGCCGCAAGATGGCCTCGGGGATGCCGTTGTGCCTGGCGGTAAGGCCGGAAAAAATCCGCCTGCTCGCGCCGGGGGAAGAGGGTCCCAACCAGCTTACCGGCGTGATCCGTGAAATCGCCTACCTTGGCGATGTCTCGATCTATCACCTGGAGCTGCCGGGCGGCAAGCGGGTCCAGTTCACCCAGTCCAATGTCCAGGCCCTGGCGGAGCAGCCGCTGACCTGGGATCAGACGGTCACCATCAGCTGGCGACCGGACAGCTGCGGAGCCCTCAGCGAATGAAGTGGCCGGCCCTTCCGCGCCCCGAAGGCCGCCAGTTCATCATCGGCATCCCCTGGTTCTGGCTCGCGCTGTTCTTCCTGCTGCCATTCCTGTTCGTGCTCAAGCTGAGCCTGTCCGAGTCGACCCTGGCGCAGCCGCCGTACCTGGATATCGTGCGCGAATTCAAGGACGGTCTGGTGGTACTGGCGATCAACCTCGGCAACTACGAGCTGCTGCTGGAGGACAGCCTGTACGTCAAGGCGCTCATCAGCTCGCTCGAGATCGCCGCATTCTCGACGCTGCTGACGCTGCTGCTTGGCTATCCCATGGCCTACGCCATCGCCCGTGCCCCACGGCACTGGCGCCTGCCGCTGATGATGCTGATCATCCTGCCGTTCTGGACCTCCTTTCTGATCAGGGTCTACGCCTGGATCGGCATTCTCAAGAACAACGGCCTGATCAACCAGACGCTGATGGCGCTGGGGCTGATCGACAGTCCGCTGGAAATGCTGCACACCCCGTTCGCGGTCTACGTCGGTATCGTTTACAGCTATCTGCCCTTCATGGTGCTGCCGCTGTACGCGACCCTGATCCGCCTCGACATGACCCTACTGGAAGCGGCGGCAGACCTCGGCTGTCGCCCCTGGAAGCAGTTTCTGACCATTACCCTGCCGCTGTCGCTGCCGGGGGTGCTCGCCGGCGCCATGCTGGTATTCATCCCGGTGATGGGCGAGTTCGTGATTCCGGACCTGCTCGGCGGCCCCAACACCCTGATGCTCGGCAAGTTGATGTGGACCGAATTCTTCAGCAACAAGGACTGGCCGCTGGCATCGGCGCTGGCCGCGGTGCTGCTGGTGGTGCTGATCATTCCGTTCATGCTGCTGCGACATTTCGAACGGCGCAGCGAGGAGGCTCAGTGAAATCGCCATTGCCACCCGCCGAAAAAAACCTGCTGCGACACGGCCCAGGCCCAGAACGACGCAACGGGAGGACACTGCGATGACCCGGCGTTCGCCGCTGCTGCTGAGCGTACTGCTGTTCGGCTACGCCTTCCTGTACGGCCCGATCATTTCACTGATGGTCTACTCGTTCAACGAAAGCCGACTGGTGACGGTCTGGGGAGGTTTCAGTACCAAGTGGTACTTCGAGCTGCTCGACAACGACCAGATACTCGGTGCCGCCTGGCTCAGTATCAAGATCGCCGCCGTCAATGCCAGTGTCGCAGTGGTGCTCGGCACCCTGGCGGCTATGGCACTGGTGCGCTACGGCCGCTTCCGCGGACGCGCCACCCTCGAAACCATGGTCACGGCTCCAATGGTGATGCCGGACGTCATCATCGGTCTTTCGCTGCTGCTGCTGTTCGTCTCGATGGAACGTCTGACCGGCTGGCCCCAGGGCCGCGGCCAGACCACCATTACCCTGGCTCACATCACCTTTTCCATGGCCTATGTCACGGTGGTGGTGCGCAGCCGGCTGGCGCACATGGACAGGTCGCTCGAGGAGGCCGCGCTGGATCTCGGCGCCCGGCCAATGAAGGTGTTCTTCGCCATCACCCTGCCGATCATTGCCCCGGCACTGGCCGCCGGCTGGCTACTGGCGTTCACGCTGTCGATGGACGACCTGGTGATTGCAAGCTTCGTCTCCGGCCCCGGCGCCACCACGCTGCCGATGGTGGTCTATTCCAGCGTCCGGCTCGGCGTCAGCCCGGAGATCAATGCCCTGGCCACCATTATCGTGGTGATCGTCAGCCTGGCCGTTGCCGCCGCCGGTTTGCTAATGTACCGGCAGGAGAAGCGCCAGCAGGATTGAAAGATCCAGAGGACAGTGCTCGGTAGGTTGGGTCTAGCGCCGCAGCGACTGCCAGGACGGCAGGAATGCCGGTATTGCAGGAGCAAATACCGGCCGCGTAACCCAACACCGGCAGGTTCGGATTTGATGGGGTTCGCGATGCCCGAGTCTCCCTGGGATATGGCCGGTTCGTGCCAATGCATCGCTCAGCCCATCCTACAGGCACGCACCCGAGGTCAGATTGTAGGTTGGGTCTAGCGCCGCAGGCGCGTAACCCAACACCGGCAGGTTCGGGAACCTATGGTGCCAACGGTGCCAACCGAAACCAATCGATCTGCAATACGATCGATTTGATGGGGTTCGTGATGCCCGAGTCTCCCTGGGATATGGCCGGTTCGTGCCAATGCATCGTTCAGCCCATCCTACGGGCGCGCACGAGGTCAGATTGTAGGTTGGGTCTAGCGCCGCAGCGACTGCCAGGACGGCAGGAATGCCGGTATTGCAGGAGCAAATACCGGCCGCGTAACCCAACACCGGCAGGTTCGGGAAACTATGGTGCCAACGGTGCCAACCGAAACCAATCGATCTGCAATACGATCGATTTGATGGGGTTCGCGATGCCCGAGCCTCCCTGGGATATGGCCGGTTCGTGCCAATGCATCGCTCAGCCCATCCTACAGGCACGCGCCCGAGGTCAGATTGTAGGTTGGGTCTAGCGCCGCAGGCGCGTAACCCAACACCGGCAGGTTCGGATTTGATGGGGTTCGCGATGCCCGAGTCTCCCTGGGATATGGCCGGTTCGTGCCAATGCATCGCTCAGCCCATCCTACAGGCACGCACCCGAGGTCAGATTGCAGGTTGGGTCTAGCGCCGCAGGCGCGTAAGCCAACACCGGCAGGTTCGGGAACCTATGGTGCCAACCGAAACCAATCGATCTGCAATATGATCGCTTTGATGGGGTTCGCGATGCCCGAGTCTACCTGGGATGTGGCCGGTTCGTGCCAGTGCATCGCTCAGCCCATCCTACGGCACGCACGAGGTCAGAATGTAGGTTGGGTCTAGCGCCGCAGGCGCGTAACCCAACACCGGCAGGTTCGGGAACCTATGGTGCCAACCGAAACCAATCGATCTGCAATATGATCGATTTGATGGGGTTCGCGATGCCCGAGTCTCCCTGGGATGTGGCCGGTTCGTGCCAATGCATCGCTCAGCCCATCCTACAGGCACGCACCCGAGGTCAGCCGGCGAGCAGACGCTCGATACATTCGCGAATGCGCTCGAAGGGTACGGGTTTGGGCAGCACCTGGCACTCGACGCCGACCGGCATGCTGGTCAACACCTCTTCCGGCTCCAGCGCCGAAATCACCATCAGTTCCATGCGCTCGAGCACCCCGCTGTGCTTGAGCGCTGCGATCATCTGGAAGCCGTCGATATTCGGCAGATTGAGGTCAAGAATCAGCAGCCTCGGCTCCACCTGACCGATGGTCAGCAAACCGGCGTAGCCGTTATCGGCCAGATGCAGATCGAGTGGCAGATCCCAGCTTTTCAGGGTCAGCTCGTAAAGACGCAGCAAGGTCGCCTCGTCCTCGACCACCAGAACCGGCAGCGACTGGTTCTCGCCGCTCTTTGCAGAACTCTCTGCGGAGCTTGCCGGCAGCACAGGCCCCTGCCCCGCCATCAACTCCTGCGCGAGCTTCCGCACTTCGGTCAGACTGAACCGACGGTGCCCACCCGGCGTTTTCCAGCTCGCCACGACGCCGGCGTCCGCCCAGAGCTGTACCGTCCGTGCGGAAACACCCAGCAGCTCGGCCGCCTTGCGGCTGGTACAGATGTCTTCCTGCTTGATACTCATCGCCACTCTTTGCCGATCATTTGTCTAATTCCTGCATTCTACACGTATATAATAAAGTGTGCTAAAACAGGCATAACTTAAAGCCATTTTTACAGCCAACGAGCAGTCCGACACAAGCCTCATCTTCAACGGTGGCAATATTGCCGCCCGACTCGCATTGCGGCAATCTAAGAGGCCACCCGCAATGGATGATAGTCATGACCGCCACCGCCTTCCAGGACCAGATACCCGGCAATCACTGTTTCGGCTGCGGCCCGGGCAATGCCGGCGGACTGCAGATCAAAAGCTACTGGCAGCCCGACGGCAGCGCCATCTGTCATTTCCGGCCCTCACCGCAGCACTGCGCAGGACCTGCGCAAACGCTCAATGGCGGCATTATCGCCACTCTGATCGACTGCCACGGCATCTGTACCGCCATTGCCGACGCCTATCGTCGCGACGGACGGGCGATCGGCCAGGGCAACGAAATCTGGTACGCCACCGGGAAGCTCGAAGTCAGCTACCGGGCGCCGGCGCCGATCGATGCCGAGCTGGAACTGCTGGCACGGGTGGACGAGGTCAGCGACCGCAAGACAATACTCAGCTGTACCCTCAGCGCCAACGGCGCCCGCTGCGCCGAGGCCCGGGTGGTCGCGGTGCGCGTACCGGATGACTGGCGTCAACGCTGAAACCGAACAGACAGAAGGAGTCTCCATGCAACTGCCCGCTCTGGAAGATGCCAGCCTGACTCTGCAGGATGGCGTGGCCACACTCAGGTTCGACCGTGACGATGTGCGCAATGCCCTGACCGGCACCGCCCTGGTCGATGACATCATCGCCACTCTCGACTGGGCCAACCGCTGCAACGAGGCCCGCGTACTGGTGCTGACCGGTAACGGCAGCGCCTTTTCGGCCGGCGGCAACATTCACGACATGCGTGCGCGCCAGGGCGACTTCGCCGGCGATGTCGCCGAACTGGAGGAGCGCTACCGCCGCGGTATCCAGCGCTTGCCGCTGGCGATGGAGAAAGCTGAAATCCCGGTGATCGCCGCCATCAACGGCGCCGCCGTTGGAGCCGGCTTCGACCTGGCCTGCATGTGCGACCTGCGCATTGCCGCAGACAGTGTTCGCATGGGCGAAACCTTCCTCAATCTCGGGATCATTCCCGGCGATGGCGGCGCCTGGTTTCTGCAACGCCTGGTCGGCTACCAGCGCGCCGCCGAACTGACGCTGACAGGACGACTGATCGGCGCCGGCGAAGCACTGGACCTGGGGCTGCTGCTGGAAGTGACCGCGGCGGACCAGTTGCTGCCACGATCCCTGGAACTGGCCGCCCGCATCGCGACTCAGCCGGGACGTGCAACCCGCCTGACCAAGCGTCTGCTGAAGTCGGCGCGGCGTCTGGAGCTGGCCGACTTTCTCGATCTGTGCGCCTGCTACCAGGGAATGTGCCATCAGGAAGAAGAGCACCTGGCGGCGGTGGAAGCCTTTTTCCGCAACCGGACATGAAAGACGCGCTGCTGTATTTCGCCTACGGCTCGAATATGGCGCTGGAGCGCCTGCGGGCACGGGTGCCCGAGGCCGAGCCGCTGTCGAGCGGCATTCTGCGCGAACACAGCCTGCGCTTTCACAAGATCGGGCAGGACGGTTCCGCCAAGTGCGACGCCTTTGCCACCGGGCAGCCCTGCGACAGGGTCCACGGGGTGCTGTACCGGCTGGAACGCAGCAGCCGACCGCTGCTGGACCGGGTTGAAGGACTGGGATACGGGTACGAAATCCGCGATGTCGGGATCGAGCTGGCGGACGGCCGCACGCTGGCGGCATTTATCTATTCCGCCACCCTCATCGACCCGCGACTGCACCCTTTCGACTGGTATCTCGAACATGTGCTGCGAGGCGCCCGTCAGGCACAGCTGCCGCAGCAGTACCTGGAGGCCCTGCTGCGACAGGCCTGCCAGCCGGACCCCGATGCAGAGCGCGCCGCGCTCGAGCGCGCGCTCTATCAAACGCACCTGTAGCCGCCCCCACGCCCGCTGGATGCCGGCGCGATTCGGTTCAACGCCGGCACCAGCCGCTTTTCGTAGCCACGCCCCGCGGCGAACCGAATCGCCCCCATGCCATCCCATTCACGGCGAGGAAGTGCCTTCCGGGTGCGCCTCCCCCCTTACGCCTTACGCCTTAGGCCTCACCAATCTCATGATGAATGCGCATCAAACTGTGGTTGCGCCCCTCCAGGAGATCGTCGCCGAACCAGGAGAGACTTTCGTGCAGCGCCACCACCTCGCCGATAATCACCAGTGCGGGCGCGGGCAACTGCGCCTCCTGCTGCAGTTCGGCGATATTGGCGAGCGTGCCGGTCAGCACTTTCTGATCCTGGGCGGTGCCGCGGGATACGATTGCCGCGGGGGTGCCGGGGGGCTTGCCGTGAGCAATCAGCTTGTCGCTGAGTTCCGCCAGCGTGTGCAGCCCCATGTAGAATACGATGGTCTGGTTCGGATGCACCAGCTCGGCGAAGTTGAGGTCGGAGGTCCGGTTCTTCAGCTGGCCGGTGACAAACTTCACCGACTGGGCGTGGTGACGGTCCGTCAGCGGGATGCCGGCATAGGTGGCGCAGGCGCTGGCTGCGGTGATGCCGGGCACCACCTGGAACGGGATGCCGTGCGGTTTGAGCGAGACCAGCTCCTCGGCGCCGCGACCGAAAATGAACGGATCCCCGCCCTTCAACCGCAGCACCCGCTTGCCTTCGAGGGCATATTTGACCAGCAGATCGTTGATGCCTTCCTGCGGCAATGTGTGCTGATCGCGCTTCTTGCCGACGTAGACCATATCGGCATCGCGCCGGCACAGCTCCAGCACATCCTGCGACACCAGTGCATCGTAGAGCACCACATCGGCCTGCTGCATCAGGCGCAGCGCCTTGAAGGTCAAAAGCTCGGGATCACCGGGGCCGGCGCCGACCAGATACACCTCACCGACCTGGTGATCGGGGTCCGCCGCCTGCAATTTGGACTCCAGCAGCGCTTCGGCTTCACCCATGCGGCCGGCGAATGCCTTTTCGGCAACCTGCCCCTGCAGTACGGACTCCCAGAACTTGCGGCGCTGATTGACACCGGAAAAGCGCTCCTTGACCCGGTTGCGGAAACGCCCGGCCAGCTCGCCGAGACGGCTGTAACCGTTGGGAATCAGGGTTTCGAGCCGGGCCCGCAGCGTGCGCGCCAGCACCGGCGAGTCGCCACCGGAGGAAATGCCGATCACGATCGGGGAGCGGTCCACGATGGCGGGAAACACGAAGGTGCAGAGACTGGGCGAGTCCACCACGTTGACCGGCAGGTTTCGCGCCACGGCGTCGTAGTGGATGCGCTCGTGCAGCGACGGGTCATCGGTGGCGGCCACCACCAGTACCTGGCCGTCCAGCAGGCCGCTGTGATACTCCCCGACGACCAGCTGACCGCTCTGGTTTTCCACCATTTCGGCAAGTTCCGGACAGATCTCGTGAGCCACCACCGTAAGACGGGCGCCGGCCCGGAGCATCAACCGCGCTTTACGCAACGCGATCTGACCGCCACCCACCAGCAGCGCCGGTTGATCCCGCAGACGGAAAAATAGAGGAAGGTACTCCACGGTCCAGACTCCTTTGACTCTTTTGACTTAAGTGTACGTCAAGCCGCTGCCCCTTGAGAGGCCGGCACTGCGCGTTATCGATGCAAAATAGCGGCCAGGCTGCATGCACCGAAATTCCGACGGCCAGCCCCAGCCCGAACATTGAACGCACCAACATAGAACAAACTGACGCACCATTGCGATGCACGAAACACCGGCACGTTTCGCTGCGCTCAAGGTGCCCTACAGGACACCGAACGCCCCTAGGGGGCCCTGCGCGAAGCGAACGGCACCCGACAAAAAACTTCGCCCGCACAGCGGGCTCCTACGATACCTTCGAAAGCCGTAGGAGCCCGCTGTGCGGGCGAATGACATCAAGCAACAGTTTCTGGCAGGAAGCGGGCGCCGCAAGCTTCACCCGCGAGCCGGGCTGCAAAAGCTTCGCCCGGGGACCGGGCTCCTACTTGAACTTGAGCGGGGTGGCCGGGTGCAGACCGCATTCGCGGTTTTCCGGGTTCTCCCACCACCAGCGGCCGGAGCGGACATCCTCGCCCACCGAAATCGCGCGGGTGCAGGGTGCACAGCCGATGCTCGGATAGTGGCGGTCGTGCAGCTCGTTGTAAGGCACCTCATTGGCGCGAATATAGGCCCAGACTTCTTTTTCGGACCAGTCCGCCAACGGGTTCAGCTTCTGCAGCCCATTGCCTTCGTCCCACTCGCTGAAAGCGATCTCGTCACGGGTCACCGACTGCTCGCGACGCAGACCGGTGATCCAGGCCTTGTTGCCGGACAGCGCACGCTTGAGCGGCTTGATTTTGCGCACGAAGCAGCAGCCCTTGCGCAACTCCTGGGATTCATAGAACGCATTGATGCCGTTTTCGGCGACGTAGGCTTCGACATCGGCCGCTTCCGGGTAGTAAACGTCCAGTTTCAGGTTGCCGTACCGCTGGCGCACCTGCGCCAGCAGCTTCAGGGTTTCCTCCGGCAGCCGGCCGGTATCCAGCACGAACATCCGGATCGACGGCGCCTGTTTGCTGATCAGGTCGGTCAGCACCACATCCTCGGCTCCGAGACTGTTGGCGAAAACGATGCCGTCCGCATATTCCCCGGCCGCCTGGTTCAGCAGGCCGGCGACGTGCTCGATCTTGGCCTGCAGCTCGGCACTAATCTGCTCGCTCATGAAAAACTCCTCACCTCGTAAGACAACGGCCGCCGCCCGCGGGGACGGCGGCCGCCCGGATACTCAGCGGCCCTGGCGGTAAATCGGCCGCGGGTCGTCGAGAGCACCCTGGTAGTAGGCACCGATTTCACCGAAGGCATTCAGCGTTTCCGGCGTAAAGCGGTCTTCCGGCACCTGCAGGGCGTCGAAGCCGCACCGGTGCAGATACTCGAAGCGGTCGCGGGTGACGTCGCCGACGGCACGCAGCTGGCCCTTGAAGCCGGCGCGGCGTACCAGGCGGGCCTGGCTGAAGCCGCGGCCGTCGCGGAATACCGGAAACTCGACCGCGACCAGCGCCAGCTTGTCGAGATCGGCCAGCAGCGGTTCGATGTCGTCGTCGCCGTTGAACTGCACGCCCAGCGCACCGTTGTGCGCGGCCAGAGCGTCACGGTTCTCCAGCCAGAGCGCAAGCGGTACCACGATATCGCCGTCTTTCGGCAGCTGCTCGAGGCTGGCTTCGGCGTCCACGAACTGCCAGTTATCCTGGCTGACGACCTGACGATTAATGAGCAGCGGCATAAACCTTCTCCTTGAACGGGGCGACACCGATACGACGCACGGTTTCGATAAAGGACTCGTTTTCCACGCGGCTTTCCACGTAGGTGAGCAGGATTTTCTCCAGGGTGTCGGCGACTTCATCGGCGCCGACGGACTTGCCCAGCACCTTGCCCAGCGAGGCGTCTTCCTTGTCGGAGCCGCCGAGGGTGATCTGGTACCAGTCCTCGCCGTTCTTGTCGACACCGAGGATGCCGATATGACCGACATGATGGTGACCACAGGCGTTGATGCAGCCGGACATGTTCAGCCGGATTTCACCGAGATCGTACTGGAAGTCCAGATCGTCGAACTTCTGGTTGATCTGGTCGGCGATACCGAGTGTCTTGGCGTTGGCCAGGGCGCAGAAATCGCCGCCCGGGCAGACGATCATGTCGCTGAGCATGTTGATGTTCGGGCGCGCCATGTTGTGCTCGGCCAGCACCTGCCAGACCGCGTACAGATCGGCGTTCCTGACGTCGGCCAGTACCAGGTTCTGGGTATGGGTGACGCGGATATCGCCCCAGCTGTAGCTGTCGGCAAGGTCGGCGACCACGTCCATCTGCTGATCGGTGGCATCGCCAGCCGGCGCCAGCATCGGCTTCAGCGAGACGACCACGCCCCGGTAACCGTCGACCTTGTGTTCGACCGTGTTCTTCTCGTACCAGACGCGGAAGTCGGTGTCGCTGGCCAGCTTGTCGGCAAGGCTGGTGTCGGCCGCCGCGGCGCTGTCGTAATCGAACGGCTTGAAGAAGCCCTGCACCCGCGCGATCTCTTCCGCGGTCAGCTTGAGCTCCGGCTGCTCGGCCTTGATCTGCTCCCACTCGGCCTCGACCTGACGGGCAAACTCTTCGGCACCCAGCGCCTGCACCAGAATCTTGATGCGGGCCTTGTACTTGTTGTCGCGACGTCCCTTGAGGTTGTAAACGCGCAGAATCGCCTCGAGGTAGGACAGCAGGTCCTCCTTCGGCAGGAATTCACGGATCGTCTTGCCGATCATCGGGGTACGGCCGAGGCCACCGCCGACCAGCACCTCGAAGCCGATCTCGCCGGCGTCGTTCTTCACCAGGTGCAGACCGATATCGTGCACCTGGGACGCGGCGCGGTCTTCCGGACCGCCAGTGACCGCCATCTTGAATTTGCGCGGCAGGTAGGCGAATTCCGGGTGGAAGGTCGACCACTGACGGATCAGCTCGCAGTACGGCCGCGGATCCTCGATTTCGTTGGCATTGATGCCGGCGAAATGGTCGGTGGTGGTGTTGCGGATACAGTTGCCCGAGGTCTGGATGGCGTGCATCTGCACCTGCGCCAGCTCGGCAAGAATATCGGGCACCTCTTCCAGCTTCGGCCAGTTGAACTGGATGTTGGTCCGGGTGGTGAAGTGACCGTAGCCCTTGTCGTAGGTACGGGCGATGTGCGCCAGCTTGCGCATCTGCGCCGACGACAGCAGGCCGTACGGAATCGCGACGCGCAGCATCGGTGCCTGACGCTGGATGTACAGGCCGTTCATCAGCCGCAGCGGCAGGAACTCCTCGTCGGGCAGTTCGCCCGCCAGGAAACGGCGGGTCTGATCGCGAAACTGGGCGACGCGGTCGTCGACCAGCTTCTGGTCTACTTCGTTATATTGATACATGCTCCAACACCTTGCGTGGCGGCTGCGCCGCCGTTCACCTCAAAATCTGTGGATATTGACCCGCCACCGGCGGGTCAATTCTTGGGAATACCGATTGTTGCCTGCCTGAGTCTCGAACCGATCAGCCCGCCAGCACGAAGCGCAGGCCGATCGCGAACAGAATGGAACCCATGATCGGCTGCATCACCTTGGGCGAGAGCCGCACTCCGACATGACTGCCGAGAAACACGCCGGGCAGCGAACCAATCAGCAAGTATAACAGCAGCGACAGGTCGACATTACCCATCGTGTAGTGCCCGGCACCCGCCACGCTGGTCAGCACCACCGCATGCACCAGGTCGGTGCCGACGATACCCGGCATCAGCATACGCGGGTACAGCAGGATCAGCATCGCCGTGCCCAGGGCACCGGCGCCGACCGACGACAGTGTTACCAGGGCACCCAGCAGAAGTCCCATCAGCACCGTGGCGTAAGGCCGAATCCGGCGCGCACGATCGGCCAGCGGGTGGTTCTCCAGGCTCAGCGCCTTCTCGCGAATGCGATTACGCAGGAACACTGCAATCGAGGTCAGCACCAGCGACACGCCCAGTGTCATGTTCATCAGGTGCTCGATGCTTTCCAGCGCCTCGAGCCCCTTCAGGTAATTGAGCGTCAGCAGGCTGCCCGGAATGCTGCCGGCAAGCAGCAGGCCCACCACTTTCCAGTGCACCATCTTCTTGCGGGCATAGGACCACATGCCGCCGAACTTGGTAATCGCGGCGTAGAGCAGATCGGTACTGACGGCCACCACCGGTGCGATACCGAAGACGACGATCAGGATCGGCGTCATCAGGGCCCCGCCCCCGATGCCGGTCAGGCCGACGACAAAGCCCACCACCAGACCTGCAAAACTGTAAGCGACTTCCATGCTGGCAACCCACTACTGATAAGTGGCGCCCATCATACTGGCGCGCGTTTATAACGCAAAATACTAATTGGAAATTTTGTTATAACTATTTAACGCATCGCTTCGAGCCCGTCACCGATGCCCCGCCAGGGGCGCCATATAGCCTAAACGAATAAATGGATGTGAATTTATTCTTTTTGATTGTATGTCGACTTTGTAATAATGCGCCGCAATATGGCCTGCAGTGCAGCGCCCGCGAGTTACATTTATAGAAGAAAGGGCCCGATCCATGAATCAGTTGCCGGAACATCGTCTGACGCACCTCAGACAGCTGGAAGCGGAGAGCATCCATATCATCCGCGAAGTCGCCGCGAGCTTCGACAACCCGGTCATGCTGTACTCCATCGGCAAGGATTCGTCGGTGATGCTGCACCTGGCCCGCAAGGCATTCTACCCGGGCAAGCCGCCGTTCCCGCTGATGCACGTCGACACCACCTGGAAGTTTCGCGACATGATCGCCTTCCGCGACCGCATGGCCGATGAAGCCGGCATGGACCTGATCGTGCACATCAACCCGGAAGGTGTCGAGATGGGCATCAGCCCCTTCGTGCACGGCTCCAAGAAACACACCGACATCATGAAGACCCAGAGCCTCAAGCAGGCGCTCGACAAGTACAAGTTCGATGCGGCCTTCGGCGGCGCACGCCGCGACGAGGAGAAGTCCCGCGCCAAGGAGCGCGTGTTCTCGTTCCGCGACAAGCACCACCGCTGGGACCCGAAGAACCAGCGCCCGGAACTCTGGAACATCTACAACACCCGTGTCGACAAGGGCGAGAGCATCCGCGTCTTCCCGCTGTCGAACTGGACCGAACTCGACATCTGGCAGTACATCTACCTCGAAAACATCGAGATCGTGCCGCTGTACTACTCCGCGCTGCGTCCGGTCGTGGAACGCGACGGCATGACCATCATGGTCGACGACGACCGCATGCCGCTGGAGCCGGGCGAAGAGCCGCAGATGAAGAAAGTCCGCTTCCGCACCCTGGGCTGCTACCCGCTGACCGGCGCCATCGAGTCCGAGGCAGACACTCTGCCGGAGATCATTCAGGAAATGCTGCTGGCCACCACATCGGAACGCCAGGGCCGCGCCATCGACCACGACAGCGCAGGCTCCATGGAGCAGAAGAAGATGGAAGGTTATTTCTGACGACGTAGGAGCGCCGCCCCGGCGCGAATGGGAGTTTCACCCGGCACCGCGCCGCAGCCATTCGCCCGCGGAGCGGGCTCCTGCAACGCCCGACAGTCTGGAACCTGGTGCTGATCCGGTCTTGAGCGCCCGATACAGCACACGCGGAACAAGATCCGCAAACCCTGAACGCCGGCACATGCCACTTGGGGCTTGCGGCCAAAAGCCTGGAGCTTAAAGAAATGAGTCACCAAAGCGATCTGATCGCAACCGATATCGAAGCCTACCTGGCACAGCACGAAAACAAGGAACTGCTGCGGTTTCTCACCTGCGGCAGCGTCGACGACGGCAAGTCCACCCTGATCGGCCGCCTGCTGCACGATTCCAAGATGATCTACGAGGATCAGCTGGCAGCGATCCAGAACGACAGCAAGAAGGTCGGCACCACCGGTGACGAGATCGACCTGGCACTGCTGGTCGACGGCCTGGCCGCCGAGCGCGAGCAGGGCATCACCATCGATGTGGCCTACCGCTACTTCTCCACTTCCAAGCGCAAGTTCATCATCGCCGATACCCCGGGGCACGAGCAGTACACCCGCAACATGGCCACCGGCGCCTCGACCTGCGACCTGGCGATCATCCTGATCGACGCCCGTCACGGTGTGCAGGTGCAGACCAAGCGCCACAGCTTTATCGTCTCCCTGCTGGGCATCAAGCACGTTATCGTCGCGGTCAACAAGATGGATCTGGTCGACTTCAGCCAGGAACGCTTCGAGCAGATCAAGGCCGACTATCTCGACTTCACCCGCAACCTGAACCTGCCGGACGTGGAGTTCGTGCCGCTGTCGGCGCTCAAGGGCGACAATGTGGTGTCGCTGTCGGAAAAGTCGCCCTGGTACCAGGGTGAGCCGCTGATGAGCCTGCTCGAGTCCGTCGAAATCGCCCATGACCGCAACTTCGACGATCTGCGCTTCCCGGTGCAGTACGTCAACCGCCCGCACCTCGACTTCCGCGGCTACTGCGGCACCCTGACCGCCGGCACCGTCAAGCCCGGCGACGCCGTCACCGTGCTGCCGTCCGGCAAATCGAGCAAGGTCAAATCGATCGTCACCTTCGACGGCGACCTCGACGAGGCCTTCCCGCCGATGTCGGTGACGCTGACCCTGGAAGACGAGATCGACGTGTCCCGCGGCGATATCCTGGTGCACAGCGACAAGGTGCCCGACGTCACCAGCCGCTTCGACGCCATGGTGGTGTGGATGTCCGAGAACGCGCTGATCCCGGGCCGCACCTATGACATCAAGCTGGCGACCCAGACCGTCGCCGGCGGCATCAGTCATATCCGTCACCGCGTCGACGTCAACACCCTGGAACAGTTCCCGAGCACCAGCCTGGCACTGAACGAAATCGCGCGCTGCGAAATCAGTGTCGAGCGTCCGATCATCGCCGACGATTACCGCCAGCACGCGGGCACCGGCTCCTTCATCATCGTCGACCGCCTGAGCAATGCCACCGTGGCCGCCGGCATGATCGTCAACGACGGCGAGCAGGCACTGCAGGACGACAACGACGCCATCAGCGCAGAACCGCAGGTCAGCCGTGCCGACAAGGAGCGCCGCTACGGCCAGCGCGCCGGTATCGTGGCGATCAGCGGCGGCACCGAGGACAGCCGCGCCACCCTGCTGTACAGCACCGAGAAGCGCCTGTTCGATGCCGGCCGCGCGGTCGCCGTGCTGCGCGAGGACAGCCTGCCGCCGGCGCTCAAGGGCAATCTCAGCGAAACCGCTCAGCTGCTGGCCGACAACGGCCTGGTGGTGCTGCTCGAGGGCGTCAGCGAAGCGCCGGGCGCTCTGAGCGTCGACCTCAACGGCCAGAGCGGCGATCTGCGCATCAACAGCGAGGCGCAGAGCCCGGCCGAGCAGGTCAAGGCGCTGCTGGCGCTGCTCAAGGCACACGCACTGGCGTAACCGCTGTTCCGCCGGCTCGATGCCGGCAACGGTAACGGACAAGGCCCGGGCGCAGTTCACTGCCCCGGGCCTTGGCTTCTGGGTCCGCGTATTGCTGTGGCCCGTTAATATGCCGCCGGACCTTACCGGAGCGGGCACAATCCGGTAAAATTTCGCCCGCTGTTTTGACAGGCTGAGTAGGATGGGTAAAGGGGCGCTAACCGAGGTGGCGTCAGGATGCCTGAGAATAGTCGTGCGCCACGCAACCCATCGTGAAGTGTCGGTTCGGCGCCGCGGACAGGCCGAACACCCGGAGGGTTGCGCCGCCGCACGTAGCCGGGCCGCCGGACAGGATATGCCATTGCGGCCTCACCCATCCTACGAATGACTCCGGGAGACGACTCTCCCATACGACTAGAGCATCGCAATGACGGAATTTTTGCTTATTCTGATCAGCACCGTGCTGGTGAACAACTTCGTGCTGGTCCAGTTCCTGGGCCTGTGCCCCTTCATGGGCGTTTCCAACAAGCTGGAAACGGCGATGGGCATGTCGCTGGCGACCACCTTCGTGCTGACCCTGTCGTCCGTCTGCAGCTATCTGGTGTACAGCTATCTGCTGGCGCCGCTGGATATGGCCTTCCTCAAGACCATTTCCTTCATCCTCGTGATCGCCGTGGTGGTGCAGTTCACCGAAATGGTGGTACGCAAGACCAGCCCGCTGCTGTATCGCGTGCTGGGCATCTTCCTGCCGCTGATCACCACCAACTGCGCGGTGCTCGGCGTGGCGCTGCTGAACATCAAGAAGATGAACGGCTTCATGGAATCCATCGTCTACGGCTTCGGCGCTGCGGTCGGCTTTTCGCTGGCGCTGATCCTGTTCTCGGCGATCCGCGAGCGCGTTGCCGTTGCCGACGTCCCGACACCCTTTCGCGGCGCCGCCATCGGCATGGTCACCGCCGGACTGATGTCGCTGGCCTTCATGGGCTTCACCGGCCTGGTTTCGTTCTGAGCGGGGAGATTTCATGAGCGCTGTCATTATCGCGATACTCGTACTGCTGGGCCTGGCCACCGTGTTCGGCATTCTGCTTGGCTTCGCCTCGGTGCGCTTCAAGGTCGAGGGCAACCCCATCGTCGACCAGATCGACGCCCTGCTGCCCCAGACCCAGTGCGGCCAGTGCGGCTATCCCGGCTGCCGCCCCTACGCCGAGGCGATCGCCGGCGGCGACGCCATCAACAAGTGCCCTCCGGGCGGGCAGTCCACCATCGAGGCGCTGGCGGACCTGCTCGACGTCGAGGCGGTGCCGCTCGATGACGAGCACGGCGAAGAGAAGCCCCGGTCCGTGGCCTATATCCGCGAAGACGAATGCATCGGCTGCACCAAGTGCATCCAGGCCTGCCCGGTCGACGCCATCCTCGGCGCCGCCAAGCAGATGCATACCGTCATCGCCTCCGAGTGCACCGGCTGCGACCTCTGCGTCGAGCCCTGCCCGGTCGACTGTATTGACATGATTCCGATCGAAACCACCCTGAACACCTGGAAATGGCCGGCGCCGACGCCCGGCGTACAACTGATCGCCACCGACGCCGGACGTGGCCGCATGCAGCACGGAGACGCCGCCTGATGGGCCACGTATTCGCATTCCATGGCGGAATCCACCCGCCCGAGAACAAGCGCCAGTCCACCCGCAAGCCGATCCGCCAGGCGCCGCTGCCGCAGCACCTGGTACTGCCGCTGGCGCAGCACCTGGGTGCGCCCGCCGAACCGTTGGTCAAGCCCGGCGACCGGGTGCTCAAGGGGCAGCTTATCGCCAGTGCCGCCGGCCGCGTCAGCGCCGCGCTGCACGCGCCGACCTCCGGTGTCATCAGCTCCATCGGGCCCTACCCCGTGCCCCACGCGTCCGGCATGGAAGGCACCTGCATCATGCTCGAGGCGGATGGCGAGGAGCGCTGGATCGAGCATCAGGGCCTTGCGGATTTTCGCCGCATGCCGAAATCCGAGCTGATCGACTTTATCCGCAACAGCGGCATAGCCGGCATGGGCGGCGCCGGTTTCCCCACCGACGTCAAGCTGCACCTCGGCGAAGACCACATCGTCAACACCCTGATCATCAATGCCGCCGAGTGCGAGCCCTATATCACGGCGGACGATATGCTGATGCGCGAGCGCGCCGAGGATATCGTCGCCGGCATCGAGGTCATCGCCCACCTGCTCGAGCCAAGTCATATCCTGATCGGTACCGAGGACAACAAGCCGCAGGCGGTCAGAGCGCTGGAAAAGGCGCTCAAGGGCTGCAAGCTGAATATCGACATCCGGGTGGTGCCGACCAAATACCCGTCCGGCGGCGAGAAACAGCTGATCAAGCTGCTCACCGACGTCGAGGTGCCAAGCGGCCGTATCCCCGCCGACGTCGGCATCGTCTGCCAGAACGTCGGCACCGCCTACGCCATCGCCCGGGCGGTCCGGCATGGCGAACCGCTGATTTCCCGTATCGTCACCCTCACCGGCGATGCCCTCGGCCAGCCGCAGAACTTCGAAACCCTGATCGGCACCCCGTACCAGCTGCTGCTCGAAGCCAGCCGGGTCAGCGACCGAAAGCTCTACCGTCTGGTGGTCGGCGGGCCGATGATGGGGTTTGCCGTCGATAACGATCAGATTCCGGTGATCAAGACCACCAACTGTCTGATCGCCTCGACCTACGACGAGATGCCGCCGGCGCCCCCGGCGCAGGAGTGCATTCGCTGCGGCCTGTGCGAGCAGGTGTGCCCGGCCGAACTGCTGCCGCAGCAGCTGTACTGGTTCGCCAAGGGTCGCGAACTCGACAAAGCCAAGCATCACAACCTGTTCGACTGCATCGAGTGCGGCGCCTGCTCCTACGTCTGCTCCAGCTATATTCCGCTGGTGCAGTACTATCGCAACGCCAAGGCGGAAATCCGTACCGAGGAAGCCGAACAGCGCAAGGCCGAACACGCGCGCCAGCGCTTCGAAGCTCGACAGGCCCGCCTCGAAGCCGAGAAAGCCGAGAAGGAAGCCCGCCGCAAAGCCCGTGCCGAGGAAGCCGCACGCAACCAGGCCAAGAAAAAGGACCAGAGCGAAGCCGTCGCGGCGGCCCCGAGCGGCGGCGTAGGCGATCTCAAGGCGCTGAAAACCGCCGCGGCCGTCGCCCGCACCAAACTGAAAAAGGCGCAGAAGGCCGTCGACAGCGCCCGCGAAAGCGGTAGCGGCGACCTCGCGGCGCTGGAGTCGGAACTGCAGCAGGCGCAGCAGAAGGCCGACGCCGCCCAGCAGGCACTGGACGCGGCCGAGCGAGGCGACGCCCAGGCCGCAGGCCAGCCGGACCTGAAGCAGCTCAAGACCGCCGCCGCCGTCGCCCGCACCAAGCTCAAACAGGCCGAGAAGGCGCTGAAGAACGCCGAAGACAAGGGCCAGGACGGCGTCGAGGCGCTGCGCGCCACGGTACAGCAGCTGACGGCCAAGGCCGAGGCAGCGCAGCAGGCCTACGAGACGGCCGAGAAAGGCGAAAGCGCAGGCGGCGCAGACACTGCGAAAGTGGCCGAACTGAAAGCCGATATGGACGCCGCCAGGGGCAAGGTCGAGAAGGCGCAGAAAGCGCTCGACGACGCCATCGCCAGCGGCAGCCCCGCCGCCGAGAAGATGAAAGCCGGTGTCGAGAAGCTGCAGGGCAAGTACGAAGACGCCCGCAAGGCCTGGGAGGCCGCCGCCGGCACGGCACAGCCCGGGGCAAGCCCGGCCAAGCTCGCCGAACTCAAGGCCGATATGCACGCCGCCGGCGCCAAGGTCGAGAAAGCGCAGAAGGCGCTCGACGACGCCATCGCCAGCGGCAGCCCGGCCGCCGAGAAAATGAAGGCCGGCGTTGCCAAGCTGCAGGGCAAGTACAACGAGGCCCACAAGGCCTGGCTCGACGCCGGTGGCGAGGCACAGGCGCCGACGCAGACCGAAAAGCCGGATCTGAAGGCGCTGAAACAGCAGGTCTCGATCATGCGCACCAAGCTGAAGAAGGCCGAGAAGGCACTCGAGGAGGGCGAAGGCAGCGAAGCCGAGGTGCAGGAGCTGCGGCAGCGCCACGATGCCGCCAAGGCCGAGCTCGACGGCGCCGAACAGGCCCGTATCGCCGAGGCCGCCGCCGCCGGCGTCGACCTCAAGCAGCTGCAGATCGATGCAGCGCTGGCCCGCGCCGCGGTCACCAAGGCCGAGCGCGCCCTGGGAAAGGCCGGGGATGACGACCGCGAGGCGCTCAGGCAGGCGCTGCAGGAGGCGAACCTCAAGGCCGAGGAACTGAACCAGACGCTGAGCCGTTTTGAATAGCCGTTTTGCATAGGATTTAATCGAATGGCACTGATCCGTTCCAGTTCACCGCACCTGCATAATGCGGGCAGCACACCGAAGATCATGCGGCTGCTGCTGATTGCGGCGCTGCCCGGTATCGCAGCGATGACCTTCTTCTTCGGCTGGGGCACGCTGATCCAGATCGGCTGGGCGATGCTGCTGGCGCTTGGTTTCGAAGCCGCTGTCATGAAGCTGCGGCGCCGTCCGGTGGCGTTCTATCTGCGCGACTCCAGCGCGCTGGTCACCGCCCTGCTGCTGGGCCTGGCACTGCCGCCCTTCTCGCCCTGGTGGCTGACGCTGGTCGGCGTCTTCGTCGCCATCGTGATCGCCAAGCATCTTTACGGGGGCCTCGGCAACAACCCCTTCAATCCGGCCATGGTCGCCTACGCGCTGCTGCTGGTCTCCTTCCCGGTGGACATGACCCGCTGGACCGCTCCCTTCGTGCTGCATGCCGATGACGGCTGGCAGGTGCTCGGCCTGATCGACACCTTCAAGGTGATCTTCGGCGCTCTCGATCACAGCGCCATCGACGCCTTTACCTCGGCCACGCCGCTGGACGAGCTGCGCCACCGCGGCGGTCTGACCACCGAGGAAGCCTTCCGCGAGTCCCGGGTGCTGGCCGACGGCGTCGGCGCCTGGCATGCCGTCGCCGCCGCCTACTTCATGGGCGGGGTTTTCCTGCTCTACCGCAAGGTGTTCACCTGGCATACGCCGTTGGCGATGCTCGGCAGCCTGGCAGCGATCTCGACACTGTTCTATCTGTTCGCGCCGGACAACTTCGCCGACCCGTTCTTCCATCTGACCATGGGCGCGACCATGCTCGGCGCCTTCTTTATCGCCACGGATCCTGTGACCGCGGCGACCAGCAACCGCGGCAAGCTCTACTACGGCGCCGGTATCGGCGTACTGGTGTACGTCATTCGCACCTGGGGCAGCTATCCGGACGCGGTCGCCTTCGCGGTGCTGCTGATGAACCTCGCCGCGCCTTTCATCGACCAGTACACCCAGCCGCGCACCTACGGTCACGCCAAACCCAAACGCGGACTCAAGGAGGACGCCTGATGCAGATGCTCAGCGCCATCAGAAGCAGCACCGTCGGCATAGCGGTGTTCGCCGTGGTCACCGCGGGCCTGATCGCCATTACCCAGGTCGGCACCGCCGAGCGCATTGAACGCAACGAACTGGAGCAGCAGGCCCGAGCGCTCTACGAAATCGTCGAGCGTGACAGCCTCGACGACGACCTGCTGGATCATCCGGTCGAGTTCACCGCCCCGACGCTGCTCGGCCACGAACGCCCGGCTACCGCCTACCGCGGATACCGCAACGGTGAGCCGGCGCTGGTTATCCTGCCGGTGGTCGCGCCGGATGGCTATACCGGCGAAATCAGTTTGATCGTCGGCATCAATGCCGACGCCAGTGTCGCCGGCGTACGCGTACTGGCTCACAAGGAAACCCCGGGACTCGGCGACAAGGTCGATATCAAGAAATCCCGCTGGGTCCTCGGTTTCGAGGGGCAGCGCAAGGACGGCGAGGACGATCCGAGCTGGGCCGTACGCAAGGACGGCGGCCGCTTCGACCAGTTCACCGGCGCTACCATCACGCCACGCGCCGTGGTCAACGCCGTCGGCCGCGCGGTCGACCACTTCCGCGAGCACCGCGCCGAACTGCTCGGCACAGAGCCGCAGACGCAACAGGAGGCCAGCCATGGCTGATTACAGAAAAATCACCCTCGACGGGCTCTGGCACAACAACCCGGCGCTGGTGCAACTGCTGGGCCTTTGCCCGCTGCTGGCGGTAACCGGAACCGTGGTCAATGCCATGGGCTTAGGCCTGGCCAGCACCCTGGTGCTGACCGGATCCAACCTCACCGTTTCGCTGTTCCGCCACTTCGTGCCGGATTCGGTGCGACTGCCGATTTTCGTCATGATCATCGCGGCGTTCGTCACCTCGATCGAGCTGCTGATGCAGGCATTCACCTACGAGCTGTATCAGATCCTCGGCATATTCATCCCGCTGATCGTCACCAACTGCGCCATCATGGGCCGCGCCGACGCCTTCGCCTGCAAGAATCCGGTCGGGGCCTCGGTATTGGACGGCCTGATGATGGGTATCGGCTTCACCGCGGTGCTGATGGTGCTCGGCGCGATGCGCGAGGTGCTGGGCCTAGGTACCCTTTTCTCCGATATGCAGCTGCTGTTCGGGCCCGCTGCGGAAAGCTGGAAGATCACCCTGGTGGACGACTATTCCGGCTTCCTGTTCGCGATCCTGCCCCCCGGCGCCTTCGTCGGCATGGGATTGCTGATCGCGCTGAAGAACATCGTCGACGCCCGTCTCGAGGAACGCCGTCGCGCCCAGAAGCCCAAAGCCGAAGGCGGCGGCTCCAAGCGCGTCCGCGTGACCGGGAACGTCGGCTAAATGAACGCCAGTAAACGCCATCAGATATTCAGTCGCCTGCGCGACGACAACCCCAACCCGACCACCGAACTGGAATACCGGAACCCGTTCGAGCTGCTGGTCGCGGTAACACTGTCAGCCCAGGCCACGGATGTTGGCGTCAACAAGGCGACGCGCAGGCTGTTTCCGGTCGCCAATACGCCCGAGGCCATCCTGGCGCTCGGTGTCGACGGGCTGAAGGAGTACATCAAGACCATCGGCCTTTACAACAGCAAGGCCGAGAACATCATCAAGGCCTGCCGCATCCTGGTCGAGCGCCACAACTCACAGGTGCCCGAGACCCGCGAGGCGCTGGAAGCGCTGCCGGGCGTGGGCCGCAAGACCGCCAACGTGGTACTGAACACCGCCTTCGGCCAGCCCACGATGGCGGTCGATACGCATATCTTCCGCGTCTCGAACCGCACCGGTATCGCCCCGGGCAAAACGGTACTGGAAGTGGAAAAGAAGCTGCTGCGCTTTATCCCCAGGGAGTTTCTCAAGGACGCGCACCACTGGCTGATACTGCACGGGCGCTATATCTGCGTCGCGCGCCGGCCGCGCTGCGGCGCCTGCCTGATCGAGGATCTGTGCGAGTACAAGCAGAAATCGGAGCTGTAAACCGTAGGGTGGAATGAGCCCGAAGGCACAATCCACCTGTCGTTCCGGATTCCATGGTGGAATTCGCAGGCTCATTCCACCTTACCTGGATCCGTTGGGTGCAGCCCGGAGGGCGAAACCCAACAGATAGGCCGGACTGGTGAAGCGAAGCCCATCACCGTCTTCCGTGATCCCCCCGGCTTGAGCATCGTCAAACCATTCACGCCAGTCGCCCCTTCCAGGGCGATTGGTGCAGCGGCGAATTAGCAGGCTGTTGAAAATCTATCTGCGTTGCCGAATGCTTCGTTAAAAACAGGCTCAAAATGCTCATTTAGTTCACTAAACTGCGCTTTTTCGCCTGTTTTGGCCCGGGCGGCGCTCCGCTCACCTCAGCTGCCTCGATAACGTTTTTCAACACCCTGCCAGGTTTCAATGTTGGGTTTCAGGCCTTCGGCCCTCCACCCAACCTACATCCGATCACAGATAGATGGAACGGCCGTCGTCCCGCCAGATGGCGTAGGTCACGCCGATATTCTGGCTGTTGACGAACATGAACTTGCCGTCCGGCGAGAAGCAGGCGCCGCAGAACTCGCCGGTATCGACGTTGTTGTGGGCGAACTGGAACAGGCCGCCGCTCTTGTCGACGCCGACGACGTACTGGCCGTAGTTCGCGTCACCTTCCCGACCGCCGCTGCCGTCTTCGCAAAGGTACAGGGTACCGTCGCGCGCCACGGTGATATTGTCCGGACCGTCGAGCAGGTTTTCATCGGTCGATTCGACCACCAGCTTGATGGTTTCGGTACGCGGGTTGTAGCACCACACCTGACCTTCACCGGCATCACCGGCACCGCTGGCGACGAAGTAGATGCTGTTGTGATGGGTCCAGGCGCCTTCGCCGCGCCAGATGACTGCTGCGCCCTTGGCCTGGGCCTCGTAGCGAAGGGTATCCTCTTGCGGGTCGACATCGTCGAGCCTGACCCAGCGCACCTTCAGCTCCTGACCCAGGAACGGCAGCATGCTGCCTGCTGCACCACGGCCCAGGCCACGGGTGTCGACCTGAGTCGCACCCTGTGCGTGGCTCAGCGGCAGCAGATCACCGTTGCAGTTGGAGGACTGCTCGGTATCGATCACCATAGCGTAGAGATCGCCGCCCTGCTGCAGGTCGCCGAAGCCGTTCGGACGCTTGTGCGGCACGAAACGGTAGAAGGCGCTGTCGCCGCGATCTTCCGTCTCGTAGATATAACCGGTCTGCGGATCGACCGCCACGGCCTCATGGTTCATGCGGCCCATGTCGACCAGCGGCACCGGCTCGACCGCTTCATCCGCCATTGACGGCACTTCGAAGTTGTAACCGTGCTTCTCGGTCGCGCGAGCGTCGCTGGACGGCGTTGTCATGTTCTCTTCGCAGCTGATCCAGGAATCCCAGGGCGTTTCGCCGCCGGCACAGTTGCGGATGGTGCCGCCAAGGGAGACATAGTCCTTCACCACGCGACCCTCGCGGTCAACGATCACCGTGGTGGTGCCGCCGGCGCCATAGGCCCCGCCGAAATCGTCGTAGTTGTTGCCGTTGGGCGCGACGCACTTGAGGCTGTTGCCGATGCTGCCCTCGTGGTTGCGTACCAGTACGTAGGTACCCGCACGGCCCTGGAAGCAGCCCATGCCATCGTGGTTCCCCGGTACCAGGGTGCCGTCGCTCATCGGCATCCCCTTCATCGAGATGGCGGTGTAGCTGAAACCTGCCGGCAGGCGCAGCAGCGCCTCATTGGCCAGGCTACCGAGCTCAGCTGTATTGAGCGGCGGTAGCGGCGCAAGGGGGCCAAAGCCCGGTACCGTGAAGCTGGCAGGCATACAGCCACCCTCGGCCGCCATGGCGCGACGGCTGTGGAGAAGACCCAGCGGGCTCAGTGCGGTGCCGGCGGCAGCAGCGGACATCAGTCCGACGAACTGGCGGCGAGACAATTTTGACATGGTTGTGCCTCTCTTGTGAGAAAGAAGTTCATTCCCTGATTGCAGCCATCAGACTGCAACCGACGTGCTCAGGACCTCAGCGGCTCGGGCGCCACTCCTGGAGACGACTTGCAGCTTGGCGCGACCGTTGTCACGCCAGCGCCCGACTCGGGCAGCGGCTGTAGATTAGAGAGGACAAAAGACAGGCAGTTGAAAGCCAGGTGAAGCTTTGCTGACAGCCGCGTGACGTCGCCCCACGGAGGCGATCCCGGGGGCGATTTTCATCTTGACCGCTTCGTCAGTATGTGTCCGTTAGATTGAAATACGTTGTAGTTCAGTTACCCCCATTTTCTGTGGATAAAACCCTGAATAAATTTTGGAAACCTGCTCCAAGAGCCCATGGTTACACGCCATCACTTAGATTGATCAAAAATCAACCAACTCGTTTTTTTCTTTATTTTTCAATATGTTAAGCAAGTCAATATGGAAATATTAAAAACTCGTGGCAACCTTTGTGGATTTTGCGGCGAACCGTTCCAGGGTGTGGATGGAGACAAAATAACAACGCTGTCAAGGTCGATTTTGTCGCTGAATTTCCACGTCCGGACTTGTTATTTATTCATCTTTATGAAGGATCCGTTACCCCGTCCACAGACCTGGCAGCCCATGACGAGAGGTTGTTTTTCAAGCATATCGGGGCGTCAGCTGAACAACATCCGGAGCCGCAAGCGAAGCGCCCAACTGTATATATTTTCAATAACGAAGACGGTAGCGGCTGCTCTCCCGAACCTGGCACGCGCCGGGGCGTCTGTGGACGGCTCTTAGCCTTTACGGGCACTCACAGTGGCTGCCGACAGCCCTTCGACACCCGCCCGATTCCAGGTCGCTCGCCCGCAGATGGCCGCCGGCCGAGACCGCCGCCGAAACCCTTGATCCATAGCGCCGTCGGCACTGTCCCCGCGCAGGCCGAAGACTGGCGCATTACCCACACAAACTGTGGAAAACATTCTGGATAACAATGGGACACCGGGCGCTAAGCCAGTCATTCCGGGCCTTTCAGCAAATCGGGCATTTTACCGCCACGAAAAAATTACCGCTTAATTTTCAGCTAGTTACAAGCATTTAAATAGACATGCACCGGGCACGGCCGATGCTTTGTCAAGCTTGACAGCACTGAATTAGCGAATGTGTAAAAGATCTTTGAGAAGGTCCGGCCCGGCGCGACATTCCGACACTTCGAGCGCAGCTGTCCACAGGTGGTGAGTGGGTCGGATGTCCGGACCCACCGTAGGAGGCGCGCCCCGCGCCGAAGCTTTTTCCCCGGCAGGCGATTCGCGGCGAGGAAGTGCCCTTGAGTTTGGGTACGCCGCCCCTACAGGTATCGGGACTCCGAATTCATCGTAGGAGCCGCGCCCCGCGCCGAAGCCTTTTCCCCGGCAGGCGATTCGCGGCGAGGAAGTGCCCTTGAGTTTGGGTACGCCGCCCCTACAGGTATCGGGACTCCGAATTCATCGTAGGAGGCGCGCCCCGCGCCGAAGCCTTTTCCCCGGCAGGCGATTCGCGGCGAGCCCGAATGAGGGCCGCGGGAACGCTGTCGCTACTCTTCCGGCAGCTGGATCTCGATATGCGTTTTGGGCTTGGTGCAGCAGGTCAGGATTTCCCCTTCGGGCAGGTCGAAGAGGCTGTCCTGCACCATCTCCACTTCACCGTCCAGCAACCGGACCTTGCAGCAGCCGCAGTAGCCGCCGCGGCAGTTGAACGGCGCCGGAATCTCCTGCGCCTCGAGCGCATCCAGCAGCGAGAACTCGTACTGATAGTAAAAGGTGTGGTAGTTGTTGACCTTGATACGGGGAATCCCGGACATGCTGAATCCCTTGTCTGAGTCTCCCGTCGTGAAGGGCGGGAGACTGACTACAACAGTCGGTTAGAGGTCGAAATCGTCGAAGTCGCCGTCGCCGACCTCGTTGTCGATCTGGCCGACCAGGTAGGAGCTGATCTCCGACTCCTGCGGCGCCACCTGCACGTTGTCGCTCACCAGCCAGGCGTTCATCCAGGGCAGCGGGTTCTGCTTGCTCGGGAACAGCTCCTCGAAGCCCAGCGCCTTCATGCGCACATTGGTGATGTACTCGACATAACCGCTGAGGATCTTGGCGTTGAGGCCGATCATCGAGCCATCGCGGAACAGGTACTGCGCCCAGTCCTTTTCCTGCTGCGCCGCCTCGGCAAAGATGCGGCGGGCCTCGTCACGGCACTCCAGCGCCACTTCCTTCATTTCAGGGTCATCGGCGCCGGATGCCATCAGGTTGAGCATGTGCTGGGTACCGGTCAGGTGCAGGGCTTCGTCACGGGCGATCAGCTTGATGATCTTGGCGTTGCCCTCCATCAGCGCCCGCTCGGCGAAGGCAAAGGAGCAGGCGAAGCTGACGTAGAAGCGGATCGCCTCGAGGACGTTGACCGACACCAGCGTCAGGTAGAGCTTGCGCTTGAGATTGCGCAGTCGGGTGTCGAACAAACGCCCCCGGATCTCGTGCTGCCCTTCGCCGTGGGTGACGTAGACCTGTACCAGCTCGATAAACTGATCGTAGAGCTTGGTCACCGCTTCGGCGCGCTTGACGATTTCCTCGTTGGTGACGATGGCGTCGAACACCGTCGAGGGCTCAGTGATGATATTACGGATGATATGGGTATAGGAGCGACTGTGGATCGTCTCGCTGAATGCCCAGGTCTCGAACCAGGTTTCCAGCTCCGGCAGTGACACCACGGGCAGGAAGGCGATATTGGGCGAGCGCCCCTGCACCGAGTCGAGCAGCGTCTGGTACTTGAGGTTGCTCAGGAAGATATGCTTCTCGTGTTCCGGCATGCCAATGAAGTCCTTGCGGTCGGTCGACAGGTCGACCTCTTCCGGACGCCAGAAAAAGGACAGCTGCTTTTCGATCAGCTTCTCGAAAATCGGGTACTTCTGCTTGTCGTAACGCGCAACGTTGACACTGCGACCGAAAAACATCGGTTCACGGGTGGCATCGTGGGTGGAGGTGCTGAATGTGGAGTATGACATTGGGTCCCTGAAAACTCACTGACGAGCACAGACGCAGGCCCGCCATCCGGGGATGGCGGGCCTGCTGCGGTAGCGTAAAAAGAATCGATTACAGCTTGCAGGCGCCGCCTTCACAACCGCCGTCGTCCTGGCCGTCGGACGCACCATCGCGGGTGTTGTGGTAGTACAGTGTCTTGACGCCGTACTTGTAGGCCGTCAGCAGGTCCTTGAGCAGCTGTTTCATCGGCACCTTGTCGCCCGGGAACTTGCTCGGGTCGTAGTTGGTGTTGGCCGATATCGACTGGTCGACGAACTTCTGCATGATGCCGACGAGCTGCAGGTAACCTTCGTTGTTCGGGATGCTCCAGAGCAGCTCGTAGTGGTTTTTCAGTTCGATGTACTCCGGCACCACCTGCTTCATGATGCCGTCCTTGCTCGCCTTCACCGACACGTAACCACGCGGCGGTTCGATGCCGTTGGTCGAGTTGGTGATCTGCGACGAAGTCTCGCAGGGCATCAGCGCGGTCAGGGTGCTGTTGCGCAGGCCGAATTCGCGAATGTCCTCGCGCAGTGTTTCCCAGAAGTAATGCAGCGGCTCTTCGCAGAAGTCATCCACTTCACGCTTGTAGGTGTCGATCGGCAGCAGCCCCTTGGCGTAGGTGGTCTCGTCGAACTTCGGACAGGCGCCACGCTCTTTCGCCAGCTGGTTGGAGGCCTTGAGCAGGAAGTACTGGATCGCCTCGAAAGTGCGGTGCACCAGACCGTTGGCGGAACCGTCGGAGTAGCGTACACCGTGCTTGGCCAGGTAGTAGGCCAGGTTGGTCACGCCGACGCCCAGGGTGCGACGCGCCATGGTGGCGTTGCGCGCGGCCTCGATCGGGTAGTCCTGGTAATCCAGCAGGCTGTCCAGGGCGCGCACGATCAGGTCGGCCAGATCTTCGAGCTCGTCGAGGTTATCCAGCGCACCGAGGTTGAACGCCGACAGCGTGCACAGGGCGATTTCGCCATCCGGATCGTTGATGTCCTTCAGCGGCTTGGTCGGCAGCGCGATCTCGAGACAGAGGTTCGACTGCTTGACCGGCGCCACGGCCGGATCGAACGGGCTGTGGGTGTTGCAGTGATCGACGTTCTGCACGTAGATACGACCGGTGGAGGCACGCTCGGACGCCAGCAGACCGAACAGCTCGACCGCCTTGAGGGTCTTCTTGCGGATATTCGGGTCCTGCTCGTACTGCACGTAGAGGCGTTCGAACTCGGCCTGGTCGGCGAAGAAGGCGTCGTAAAGCCCCGGCACCTCGTGCGGGCTGAACAGGGTAATGTTCTCGCCCTTGATCAGGCGCTGGTACATCAGCTTGTTGATCTGCACGCCATAGTCGATATGACGCACGCGGTTTTCC
This sequence comes from Marinobacterium nitratireducens, assembly GCF_014645375.1. Classification (GTDB taxonomy): domain Bacteria; phylum Pseudomonadota; class Gammaproteobacteria; order Pseudomonadales; family Balneatricaceae; genus Marinobacterium_A; species Marinobacterium_A nitratireducens. Next base: position 159,493 of record NZ_BMLT01000006.1, on the reverse strand, counting down.
TCGACGCCGCGGTTGTTCTTGAGTACCAGCAGGGATTCGACTTCCAGGTGCCAGATCGGGTAGAACAGCGTCGCCGCACCGCCGCGCACGCCGCCCTGGGAACAGGACTTCACGGCGGTCTGGAAGTGCTTGTAAAACGGGATGCAGCCGGTGTGGAAAGCTTCGCCGTTGCGGATCGGGCTGCCCAGCGCACGGATCTTGCCGGCGTTGATACCGATACCGGCACGCTGCGACACGTATTTGACGATAGCGCCGGCGGTGGCGTTGATCGAGTCCAGGCTGTCGTCGCACTCGATCAGCACGCAGGAGCTGAACTGGCGGGTCGGGGTGCGCACGCCGGACATGATCGGCGTCGGCAGCGACAGCTTGAAGGTCGAGCAGGCATCATAGAAACGCTTGACGTAGTCGAGACGGGTGTCGCGCGGATAGTCGGCGAACAGGCAGGCCGATACCAGCATGTACAGGATCTGCGGGCTTTCGAAGATCTCGCCGGTGACCCGGTTCTGCGCCAGATACTTGCCCTCGAGCTGCTTGACGGCGACATAACTGAAGTTCATGTCGCGCTCGTGCCTGAGGTAGCCGTTGAGCTCGTCCCACTCCTGCTCGCTGTAGTCGGCCAGCAGGTGCTTGTCGTAACGGTTTGCCGCGACCATGCCGGTCACGTGGTCGAACAGGCGCGGCGGCTCGTAGCTGCCAAAGGCGCGCTTGCGCAGATGGAAGATCGCCAGGCGGGCGGCCAGGTACTGGTAGTCCGGCGCGGTTTCCGAAATCAGGTCGGCAGCCGACTTGATCAGCGTTTCGTGGATATCGGAAGTCTTGATGCCATCATAAAACTGCAGGTGAGCCTTGAGTTCGACCTCGGACGGGGACACGTTGTCGAGTCCCTCTGCAGCCCAGATCACAACGCGGTGGATCTTCTCCAGGTCAATATTTTCGCGTCGACCGTCCCGTTTGGTAACCATCAAGTCTTGCTGCATAGCGTCGCCGCCTACTCCTGCTCTCTGAATTCGGACCTACCGGCTTGGTGCATTTCCCTTTGCCCGCCCACCTCGCCCGATGGGTGACCGGGACGGGAATACGGGCAACGGCAAGCAGTGCTCTTGTGGGGTTTCCACAACCTAGAACACTACATCTTGTGCACACCGGATTAATTCGCACCAAATATAGTTAGCAACGGTTTTTTTTCAATACTTGATTTGGGCTCCCTTAGGGTGTAGCAGCCCCCTTCAGATGCCACGAATCCCGGCATTCCGGGAGTTGCGACGCAGCCACCGAGCTGACAAATTTTTGTAAAAAAATTGCTTTACAAATCGCTTCGCCAGGGCCTCCTCGGCAACGGCTTGCGCTCTGCTCACCGGACACACAACTGTGCACCCCGCTCATCCGCCAGCCCGGCTCTTAAAAGGTTCATCGCGCTTTAACTGGAACGGGTAGGACAGGTGAAACCGCCGTCCGCACGGTTGCCGTTTAACAGCAAGCCCCCGGGGCGGCGCAACCCATCACAACACGGACGCTATTTTCCGGCGAACGGCAGCCGCAACAGCCTTGCCAGCGTCAGCCGCTGCGGCTCCTGCCAGCCGTCCAACCCGATGGTCATGTGCTCGTGCCCGGCCCCGGGCCGCTCACGGTAGGTGCCGAAAAGCCGGTCCCAGCACGAGAGGAAAAAGCCGAAGTTGCTGTCGGTCTCGGCCGGCACCACCGAGTGATGGACCCGGTGCATGTCCGGCGTCACCACCAGCCAGCGCAGCAGCCGGTCCGGACCGGTCCCCAGCCTGAGATTGGCATGACTGAACAGCGAGGCGCCGCTGAGCGTGGCCTCGAACAGCAGTACCACCCAGGGCGCCACACCCAGCGCCGCCACCAGCACGACCTTGTACAGCAGCGACAGCAGAATCTCGAACGGGTGAAAGCGAAACCCGGAACTCAGGTCCAGATCGAGGTCGGTGTGATGCACACGATGAATGCGCCAGAATAGCGGGACCGCATGAAAAAGCACGTGCTGAAAGTAGATCGCCAGATCGAGCAGCACAAAGCCCAGCAGTGCGGCCAGGCCGTCCGGCAACTCCACGAGCTGCAACAGCCCCCAGCCCTGCGCCTGGGCATGGACCGCCATCAGGTAGGCGGCGGCGCCGAGCGTCAGCCGCTGCGCCAGCACATCGACCAGCAGCAACCCCGAGTTGATCCCCCAGCGCAGGGTGCGGGTCTGACGCCGCCGTCGGCGCGGCCAGCGGGCCTCGCACAGTGCCAGCACCGCGAACAGAATGATGAACACCGTCAGCCGCCAGGCAATCTCAGACATTCAGGCCACCTGCTTGGGCCGCTGCAACAGCCAACGCCAGCGATTGATCAGCAGAGCCAGGAAGATCAGCGAACAGCCGACGCCCTGCAGCGCCGACATCCGCTCATCGAGCCAGAACATTGCCAGTATCGCGGTCCAGACCGGTTCCAGCGTCAGGATGATGGCCGCGTGACTGGCCGACGCCATGCTCTGGGCCTTGATCTGCAGGAAAAAGCGCAGGCTGGTGGCAATGAGGACGCTGGCCGCCACCCAGCCAAGCCCGCTCCAGCCCGGCGCCTGCTGCCAGGTTTCGAACAGCGACGAGGCCAGCAGCGCGATGACGCCGACCACCGACAGCTGAACACCGGTCAGCGCCACCGGCGGAATGCTGATCGCAAAGCGGCTGTTGAGGTTGAAGTGCACCGCGAAAGTGAGCGCCGCCGCCGCAAAGAAGATGTCGGACGGGCTGAAGTGAAAGCCGCCCTCGAGCGACAGGCAAGCCATGCCGAGGGCCGCCACCAGCAACGCCACCCAGGTACTGGCGCTGGGGTTCTGGCGGAAAAACAACCAGCCGACCACCGGTACCAGCACGACCCCGAGACTGGAGATAAAAGCGCCGACTCCCAGATGAGTGGCGTGGAAGAGCCCCAGTATCCAGCACAGCATCGCCGCCCCCATGACCACCCCGGTGCCGGCGGCGCGTCGCCAGGCGCCGGGCTTCAGGCGCTTGAGCTGTGGCCAGCCAACACTGCTGACCAGCAGGCCGGCCAGCAGGAACCGTACCCCCATGAACCCCATCGGGGGCAGGGACTGTAGCGCTTCATGGGAGAACATCCACCCCATGGCCGCCAGCAGTGTGACCAGCAGCATCAGCAGGTCGGCCTGCAGACTCTTGGTTATCATCCGAACTCCTTGTAACCTCGCCCCCAGGCTTCCGGTGGTCAGGGCGGCACCCTATTCTATTGGCCCCGGAGGCAATTGCCATCCAGCACAACTGATTTACCCTGCACGAAGGTCAGTGCGCTGACAGGCCCCCTTCCCCTATAATGGCCGCTATCAACTCACAGGAGTCTGATCTGGCATGCAGTTAGAAGTGGGCGCTCACCGCGCCGATAAGTCCGCCGGACGAATCCGGCAGCACAACGAGAAACTGATCCTTACCGCCGCCGAGCAGGAATTTGCCCGTTACGGCTTCAAGGGCACCAGCATGCAGCAGGTGGCCGACCGCGCGGGCCTGCCCAAGGCCAATATCCATTACTATTTCAACAACAAGCTCGGGCTCTACTACGCCGTGCTGTCGAATATCATCGATCTCTGGGACAGCTCCTTCAACGAGCTCGACGCCCATGACGACCCGGCGGTCGTGCTGCCCCGCTATATTGCCACGAAGCTCGATTTTTCCCGCCGCTACCCCCAGGCATCGAGAGTTTTCGCCATGGAGATCCTCAGCGGGGGGCCTCATCTGAGCGAGTACTTCCAGCAGGACTATCGCGACTGGTTCCGTGGCCGCGCGGCGGTGTTCGAGCACTGGATCGCGGCCGGCAAGATGAAGCCGATCGACCCCGCGCACCTGATCTTTCTGCTCTGGGGCAGCACCCAGCACTACGCCGACTTCGCGGTGCAGATCGACGCGGCGCTGGGCGAAGACAGGCCGCAGCAGGAGCTGTACGAGACCGCCACCCGAACGCTGACCGAGATCATTCTCGACGGCTGCGGCATCCGGCGCGACTGAGAGGGCTGCCGTTTCGGCTCAGGCGGCGCTGACGACCCGGTCCCGCCCCTGGTGCTTGGCGCGGTACAGCGCCTCATCGGCTTCCTTGAGCAACTGCTGCGGGCGCTTGTCCAGTGTCGGCACCATGCAGGCGACTCCCATGCTGATCGTCACCAGGTCGCTGACCCGGGATCCGCGGTGCGATATTCCCAGCCCCTTGACCGATTCGCGCATCTCGTCCGCCAGGCGCAGCGCATCCGCAAGTTCGGTGCCGGGCAGCAGCACCGCGAACTCCTCGCCCCCGAATCGCGCCACCGAGTCGCCGGCGCGCCGCGCATGCAGATCGAGCTCCCGCGCCACCGCCTTGAGGCATTCGTCACCCACCAGGTGCCCGTAGTGGTCGTTGAAATCCTTGAAGTAGTCGATGTCGCAGATAATCAGCGACAGCACCGTCCCGCTACGCAGGGCGCGGCTCCACTCCGCGGCCAGCAGTTCGTCGAAGTAGCGCCGGTTGGGAATTTCGGTCAGCCCGTCGATTGACGACAGCTCGTAGAGCTTTTCCGCCAGCGCTTCGGCCCGCTGTTTCTCGGTGCGCAGCTGCTTCTCGGTGTTGATGCGCTTGACCAGATCCTCGCGCAGCTGGCCGTTGAGTTTCAGCACTCGCCGCTGCTCCTGACGCAGCTCCCGCAGCAACTGTTCATTGACCAGACTGCTGCTCATAAAGCCCTCGAAGACTCCGTAGATACGGAAGGTCGAGCGTTGGGTGAAGACGAAAAAGGCGATGCAGATCAGCCCCATCGCCACCTTCTGCGGCACCATGGATACCAGCAGCACCAGCGACAGCGGCAGCAAGGTGATGGCGGAAAAGCAGATGTAGAGCAGCGGCGATACCGATGCCGTGCTGGCCACGCTGCCCGCCACCATGCCGGCGAGACAGACATAGATGAACGCCGCTTCGGTGAACGGCAGGCTGAGTTCGACGTACAGGCCAATGGCCGCCCAACTGAGCGCCGCCACGACCACACTCCAGAAGTACAGCCGTTGCCAGTAAACCTCATCCAGCGGCTCTACGCTGTTACGCCGCTGCTCCAGCCGTACATAGAGCACCAGCCTTGCGATCAGCAGCGCCAGCGCTACCAGCAACCACAGGGGAAAAAACAGCTGCCCGGTCTGCCACCAGTAGTATCCACCGGCTCCGAGAGCGACAAAAGCACTACCCCCCAGCGCCACCGGCGTTTGCTCGTGCTGCGCTTCGAGAAGCTTCCGGCGCAAATAACGGGCATCCAGACGACTCATCAAACACGACCTGACGGATGAATGAAGGCTTCCTATTCCGGAAAAATCCGTAAATGCGCAAGAGGACGGATTTTCTGTCCTGACTCTATGACCATAGACCCTCCCCCGCTGCGCTGTCACCTTGGGGCGACAATTACAGCGCTGCAGCTGCCATCATCCGGCTTGCTCATCGCGGTAGCGTGCGGGTTCAGCGGTAGCATGGCCGCGACCCATTCTGTTCCGGGAACGACCAGACTCTTGACGGAAATTAAAATGTATAGATAATACACTTTAAATAACATGTCCTACCATTACATCTTAAGAGGATGCAGCATGCTCTCCCGGCAACAGATCGAGACCGTTCAATCCACCCTGCCCCTGCTGGAATCCGCCGGCAGCGCGCTGACCGAGCATTTTTATGCCCGCATGTTCCGCGATAACCCGGAGCTCAAGGACATCTTCAACCTGTCGCACCAGCAGTCGGGCCAGCAGCCGGTGGCGCTGTTCAACGCCATCCTCGCCTACGCCCGCTACCTCGACAATCCGTCGGTACTGGCACAGGCGGTCGAGCGCATCGCGCAAAAGCACACCGGCTTCCAGATCAGGCCCGAGCAGTACGACATTGTCGGTCATCACCTGCTGGAGACCATTCGCGAGCTGGCGCCGGATGCCGCCACCCCCGAAGTGCTCGATGCCTGGGCGCAGGCGTACGGACAGCTGGCCGCGATCTTTATCGGCCGGGAAGAGGAGATCTACCGAACCGCCGAGCAGGCGAACGGCGGCTGGCGCGGCAAAAGGCGTTTCCGTCTGATCGAGAAGCGCGCCGAAAGCGAGCTGATCTGCTCTTTTGTCTGGGCACCGGTCGACGGCGGCCCGGTAATGGACTTCCGGCCGGGGCAGTATCTGAGCCTGTCGGTCTCGCACTATTCGCTGGCGCACCACGAATATCGCCAGTACTCCCTGTCCGACGCACCGAACGGCAAGACCTACCGCATCAGCGTCAAGCGCGAACCGGGGACGCCGCAGGGGCAGGTCTCGAACTTCCTGCACGACCATGTCGAGATCGGCGACGAAATCGACCTGCTGCCGCCCGCCGGCGACTTCTTCCTCGACGTGGAACAGGAGACGCCGGTGGTGCTGCTGTCCGGCGGTGTCGGCCTGACGCCGATGCTGAGCATGCTTTCCACGCTGGTGGAGTCCGGCCACAAAGCGCCGGTCCACTACCTGCATGCCTGCGAAAATGGCCGCCAGCACGCCTTTCGCGACCGGGTAACGGCGCTGTCGCAGGCGCATGAGCAGGTGCACAGCTTCACCTGGTACCGTGAACCGCTGGCGGACGACCGCATCGACGAGGATTACGACGCCGTGGGCCTGATCGACCTGACGCCGCTCAGGGACGCAATCCTGCAGGACGACAGCCAGTTCTATTTCTGCGGCCCGGTGGGCTTCATGCGCGCCGTCCATCGCCAGCTCAAAGACTGGGGGGTGGAGGACTCACGGCTGCACTACGAACTGTTCGGACCGCATCAGACTCTGAACGACTGAGTCACTGGTGAGGCGTGACGGGTGACGGGATACTGGTCACTGGTCACTGGTCACTGGTCACTGGTTAGGCTTCACTGCCCCTGATAACGCTGCCAGTCCTGACGCCAGTAGGCGTCGAGTTGAGGCACCAGCGGCCGCAGGATTTCCTTGTCGGCCGCCGGCACCGCTTTCAGGGCACGCGCCATCATCTGGACCTGCTTCAGCCGCGCCTGCAGCTCGGGCGGCATCAGCGCCAGCATCTGCGGGTCCAGGCTGTCCATGCTCGCGGCCATGTCGAGCATGCCCGTCCCCGCCTGCTCGGCCTTGATCGCGGCATAGCCCAGCATCACCCGGTCCCCGGCGTCGGCCCAGGCCTCGGCGCTGTCGAAGCCGCCGGATGCGACCAGTTCCGTCAGCGATCCATAGTGATCGGGCTGGCGCCGCTTCAGCATCGCAAGCCCTTTGCTGTGGGGCGCGAAGGTCTCGCCTTCCCGCGGCTGCAGCTCGCGTTGCAATTCGGTGCCAAGATCCGCACCCAGTTGCTGCGAGAAGGACCGTACCTCAGGCAACAGTTCCACATAGCCGGCCGCCTGCCGAGGCGTCAGCCCCGAGCTTGCCTGCACCTGAGCGATGACGCCGAACAGCGCCAGCGACAGCAGCCAGGAACAGAAGGCAGAAAGTTTGAAGGACGACATCGGGTACCTCGGGAGTTGTGAATATGCGAAATGGACGAAACGGCGCGATCTCAGGGTTCCAACGGTACCGGGAGCCGTGAACATCATATTAAACGCATCGAGAGAATGCTTGCCAGCCGAAACCCATCGACCCGGTTCCCGGATCGATATGGCGGGTTCCCTGAAAACCGCTCCTGCGTTTTCAGGAATTCCACCGTCCATGGCGGTTACGCGACGCCCGTACGCACTCAGAACCCGAAACTCGCTGCAGTGCGCCGCTAACCCTCCCCACACTCTATTGACTACTACAAAAATCCAGCTGTACAGCAGCTGACTCGTCGCGCCTTGCAGCCGGACGCAGACCACAGCATAATGCACACCATATACCCGCTCTTTGTATACAGACTCATGGCGAAGGGTTTACGCCTTAAACAACCCGACCGGCCCGGCAGCGCATCTGCATACGGCACTGTCGGTAAGCAACCGTTTTGAGGAACCCGCATGAGCAAGCGACTCTGGATCAAGAACCCCCTGGCCCTCTATACCGGTATCGACGATGACGCCGCCGGCGGCATCGTGGTATCGGATGCACGCATCGTCGAACTGGTGGCGCGGGGGCAGCAACCGAGCGCCCCCTGTGACGAGATTTTCGACGCCGGCGAGCATGTTGTGCTGCCCGGCCTGATCAACACTCATCACCACTTCTACCAGACCCTGACCCGCGCCTATCCGGATGCGCTCAACAAGGAGCTGTTTCCCTGGCTCAAGAGCCTCTACGGCGTATGGGCGCACCTCGATCCGGAGATGCACGCCCAGGCTTCGCGACTGGCGCTGACCGAGTTGCTGCTGTCCGGCTGCACCACCGCCGCCGACCATCACTACCTGTTCCCCAGCGGAATGGAAGAGGCGGTCGACGTGCAGGTCGAGCAGGCACGGGCGGTCGGAATCAGGGTCATGCTGACCCGCGGCTCGATGAGCCTCGGCGAGCAAGACGGCGGCCTGCCGCCGCAAAGCACGGTACAGACCGAAGAGCAGATCCTTAAGGACAGCGAACGCCTGATCCACCGCTACCACGAGCACGGCGACGGCGCCCGGGTGCAGATCGCGCTGGCGCCCTGCTCGCCATTTTCCGTCACCACCGAGATCATGCGTGAAAGCGCGGCGCTGGCCGAACGACTCGACGTGCGGCTGCACACCCACCTGGCCGAAACCCTCGACGAGGAGGCCTTCTGCGAGCAGCGCTTCGGCATGCGTACCGTCGACTACCTCGAGAGCGTCGGCTGGCTCAGCGATCGCACCTGGCTGGCCCACGGCATTCACTTCAACGACGACGAGATCCGCCGTCTCGGCGCTGCCGGCGTCGGCATCTGTCATTGCCCGAGCTCCAACATGATGCTGGCCTCGGGCATTTGCCGAAATCTCGAACTCGAGGCGGCCGGAGCACCGGTGGGGCTCGGGGTCGACGGCTCTGCCTCCAACGACGGCTCCAACCTGATCAACGAGGTACGCCAGGGCATGTACCTGCAGCGTCTGCGTTACGGGGCGTCCAGGGTCACCCACTTCGACGCCTATCGCTGGGCCACCAGTGGCTCGGCCCGGGTGCTTGGGCGGGACGACATCGGCGTGCTGGCCCCGGGCAAACAGGCCGACCTCGCCCTCTTCCGCCTCGACGAGCTGCGTTTTTCCGGCAGCCACGACCCGCTCGCCGCCCTGCTGCTGTGCGGCGCCCAGCAGGCGGACCGGGTCATGGTCGGCGGCGACTGGAAGGTGATCGACGGCTCCCTGCCGGACGTCGACCTCGGTGAGCTGGTTGCCGACCACCGCGCCGCCGCGCGCCGGCTGGCGCAGAAGGCACAGGGCTGACGTGTAACTTGTAACGCGTAACTTGTAACGCGTGACGGGTGACGGGTGACGGGTGACGGGTGACACGTTACCTATACAGAGACGCCACGCGTACCCGTCCCGAATCCACGGACCCTCGGGAACCGCACCATCGTACCGGTGCGGTTCACTCCGTTCACCAGCACCCTACACCTGATCCTGACTCTTCGGTTAGAATACGCCGGTCGCTGCAAAGCTATTGATGGAGAACAACCGATGGCGTCCGTGCCCTATCGCAAAGACTTTCCGGTTTCCTGGGAAGAACTGCACCGCAATGCCCGCGCCCTGTCCTGGCGCCTGCTCGAGCAGGGCCCCTGGAAAGGTATCATCGCGATCACCCGTGGCGGCATGGTACCGGCTGCCATACTGGCCCGCGAGCTGGATATTCGCCTGATCGATACCGTCTGCGTCACCAGCTACGGCAAGAGCGACGACGGCGCCGAAATGGCCCAGGGCAAGCTCAATATCCTCAAGCGCGTCGAAGGCGACGGCGAAGGCATGATTCTGGTCGACGACCTGGTGGACACCGGCAAGACCGCCCAGTGCGTGCGCGACATGCTGCCCAAGGCCCACTTCGCGACCATTTACGCCAAGCCGGCCGGCAAACCGCTGGTCGACACCTTCATCACCGAAGTCAGCCAGGACACCTGGATCCGCTTCCCCTGGGATATGGACTACACCTTCGCCACGCCGCTGGCCGAGCGTTGAAAAGGCGGTGACGGGTGACGGGTGACACGTTACGCGTCACCTGTCACCCGTCACCACCCTGCGACGCTGGTATCCGCGATCTTTTTCGGTTTAACTCAGAAAAGGATCAAGCAACGGAGGCGCCCAATGGAACACTTTCTCAGCAGTATGCCCAAGGCCGAGCTGCACATGCACCTCGAAGGCAGCCTGGAACCCGAGCTGATGTTCGCTCTGGCCAATCGCAACGGGATCGAGCTGCCCTGGGACACCGTCGACCAGGTCCGGGCCGCCTATGATTTTGGCAATCTGCAGGACTTCCTCGATATCTACTATCAGGGCGCAGGCGTGCTGCAGACCGAGCAGGACTTCTACGACCTGACCTGGGCCTATCTCAAGCAGTGCGAAACCCAGAACGTTATCCACACCGAGCCCTTCTTCGACCCCCAGACACACACGGCCCGCGGCATCGATATCGGTGTCCAGATCCGCGGCATCACCGGCGCCCTGCAGCACGGCCGCGAACAGCTCGGCATCAGCAGCCGGCTGATCCTGAGTTTCCTGCGCCACCTCAGCGAGGAAGAAGCCTTCACCACCCTGGAGCAGGCGCTGCCGTATCGCGACAGTTTCGTCGCGGTCGGTCTCGACAGCTCGGAGGCCGGCCACCCACCGGCCAAGTTCCAGCGGGTGTTCGAGAAGGCACTCGCCGAGGGCTTCCTCACCGTGGCCCACGCCGGCGAGGAAGGCCCGCCGGAATACGTCTACCAGGCGCTGGACCTGCTGCGGGTCTCGCGCATCGACCACGGCGTGCGCGCCGCCGAGGATCCGGCCCTCATCGAGCGTCTGATTGCGGAACAGATGCCGCTGACGGTATGCCCGCTCTCCAACGTGCGGCTGCGGGTCTTCCCGAGCCTCGACCAGCACAATATCCTCGAGATGCTGGCCCGGGGCGTCAAGGTCACAGTGAACTCCGACGACCCGGCGTACTTCGGCGGTTACATCGCGGAGAATTTCGTCGAGATGCATCGCCAGCTGGGCCTGAACCGCGACCAGGCAGTGGCGCTGAGCCGCAATGCCTTCGAATCGGCGTTCGTGTCGGACGGGGAAAAGGCGGCGCTGATCAAGCGCCTCGACGACTTCGTCGCGAATTACGACGGCGGCTGATTCGTATGTAGGGTGCCGCTGAGTGAAACGAAGCGCACCGAAATGCCAACGGTGCGTTACCAGCACCCTACATCCGCCCAGGCATTGCTGGGGCTTTAAAACAGATCCAGCTGCGGGGCGACCAGGGAGTCGAAGTCACGGCCCAGGAACGGCAGCAGGGTATCGACCACCGGCTTGAGCTGGCGGTCGATATAGTGCTGGTAATCGATCGGCGAACGGCGGAAGTCCAGCGGCTCGGGCCCGTTGACGGTGATCAGGTATTCGATCCGGGAGCCCGTGCGCAGACGGCTCTGCCGCCCGGCCTGCTGCAGCGCCTGCTCCGCCTTGAGCGCGGCCTGCACCTGCGGCGGCCGGTTGCGCCGATACTCGTGCAGCGGCCGACGCAGGCGCTTGCGGTAGACCAGCTCTTCATCCAGCTCGCCGGCAAATACCCGCGCCACCGTATCGCGCAGAAACGCCTCGTAGGGCTGCTCGCGAAAAACCCGCTCGTACAGCTCGTGCTGCACCCGGCGCGCCAGCGGCGTCCAGTCGGTACGCACGTTTTCCAGGCCCTTGAACACCAGCTCGTCACCGCCGTCCGGCAGGCGCTTCAGCCCCGCGTAACGTTTCTTGCTGCCCGCTTCCGAATGGCGCATGCGCGGCATCAGAAAGCGGCGGAAGTGACTCTCGTACTGGATTTCGAGAAAGCTGACGAGACCGAAGCGCGCCTCCAGTTGCGCACGCCACCAGCCGTTGAGGTGCCCGGCCAGCGCCTGGCCGTGCCTCTGCGCCTGGTCGTCGCTGCAATCGTCGCCCAGCCACACGAACACCGAATCGGTATCGCCGTAGATGACGGTAAAGCCGAAGTGACGCTCGATCTCGTCGCGGGTGCGATTGAGGATTTCATGGCCACGCAGGGTGATGGAGCCTGAAAGCCGCTGATCGTAGAAACGGCAGAGGTTGGAGCCGAGCACGCCGTAGAAGGAATTCATGATGATCTTGATGGCCTGGGACAGCGGCGCGTTGCGTTCGCGCTTGGCCTCGTCGCGGGCCTGCCACAGGCGCTCGATGATCGACGGCAGAATGCTGCGGCTGCGAGCGAAGATGGCGCCGTTGAAGCCCGGTACCAGATCCTCCGGGTCGGCGCCCTCGCGCAGGCCCTCGGCAAGCCCGCAGGGGTCGACACAGAAGGTGCGAATGATGCTTGGATACAGGCTCTTGAAGTCCAGCACCAGCACCTGGCGATAGAGCCCGGGCCGGGAATCCATCACGAAACCACCGGGAATCGACAGCCCGCTGACTCCGGAGGCATACTCGGCGGCGACGTATCCCGCCCGGTGCAGCCGCGGCAGGTACTGGTTGTCGAACGCCGCCGCCGAACCACCCACCTTGTCCAGTGCAAGGCCGGTCAGGCGGCAGCGTTCGATCAGATAATGCAGCAGCTGTGCCCTGGCGAAGATATCCTGCACCAGCGCACAGTCCTCGAGGTTGTAGCGCGCCAGCGCCACCGGATCTTCGCGATACAGGCGCTGGATTTCGGCGCCGCGGGCATCGACGTGATCGATCAGCTTGCCGCGTCCAAGCAGCTCCCGGGCGACGAATTCAAGCGAAAAGCTTTCGAACTGGTAGGTGGCGCCGCGCAGGGTGTCGATACCGTCGACCACCAGGCGCCCGCCAAGGCGCACGAAATGCTTGCCCTGACCGCCGCGCACCAGCTGCAGCGCATCACCGTCGCGCCCCAGGCGCAGCTTGAGCCCCAGTGCCCGGGCCCGCGCTTCGAGTACGCGAAAGTCGAAATCGATGACATTCCAGCCGATGAAGATATCGGGATCGAAGGACGCCACCTCCTCCATCAGGCGCTCCAGCAGCCGACGCTCGTCCGGCACGTACTCGAGCCAGTCGAGATCCTCGCCGCTGCCACACAGCAGCACCCGGCCGTACCCGTCGCCGCTGAGGCCAATGGACAGAATGCGGTCGGCGCTGAGGCTGGTTTCGAGGTCGATCGACAACATCTTCAGGCGTGGCCGGTAATCGCAGGGCCGCAGTCGCGGCGTCCCGCTTCCGGGTCCTGTGACCTCGACACCGCCCTGGATAAAACGCTCCATCAGATAGCGGTCGACCGGACGGATGTCGTCCTCGAGCATCGCCACGCCGGCGCAGCGCAGCCGCTCCGACACCTGGCGGAACAGCTTGAGGCTGCGGCAGTAAAGCGCGGCCACCGGCGCGCCGGTGAGATCCTTCAGCGGCCGCGGCTCGAGCCGCCAGCCGTCGAGCCCCTCGAGTGCGCACAGCACCCGTTCGTCGTCGTGCTGATGCACGAACAGCACCGCGTCCTGGTCCGGCACACGGACAGGCACCGGTCCGTTGTCGGTGCTGATCCAGTACAGCAGCGCAATACCCTCGCGGGTATCGCGCTGCTGGCGGCTCAGTATAAAGCCGGATACGGTGTCGCTGCCGGTCATATCAGTCGCCGAACGGCGCCACAACCTCGAGACCGGGAAAGGCAGCCTCGACCGCCGGACGGTCCTGAACCTCGAACAGCAGCTTGAGGTTGGGGCCCGCATCCATGGTGAAGTAGACCGCAAGCCCCGCTTCGCGCAGCTGCCAGACCCGCTGCATCGCCGCTACCGACTCCGGCTGCCAGTACAAAAGCGGCGGCCAGGACGCGATCATGGTCGCGTGCATCGACAGCGCGTTCTGCTCGGCGGTCTGCCCCAGCAGCGCGAAATCGCGCGAGGCGATCGCCTGGTGCAGCTTTTCCAGATCGGCCGCGGCCTGCAACGGCCAGCTCTGATACAGATGGGCGGTCTCGATGGTGCGTTGCATGCCGGCGCGGCTGCCGACCGCCTTCTCGCCGGTGGCGACCTTGACCAGCCCGATCTGCAGCCCGGGCCAGCGTGCCGGGATCGGCACCCCGTGGGAATCCATACCGTCGTCGTGGATGCCGTCGCGCCACTCGACGAACCCCTCGAACAGCGAACGACAGGCGCTGCCGCTGCCCATGCGGGCAAAGGCCGACAGCACCTCGGGGGCCAGTCCCAGCTGCAGCCAGCGATCGAGCGCCAGCGTCAGCGCGGCGAAGCCGGAAGCGGAGGACGCCAGGCCCGCCGCGGTGGGAATGTTGTTTTCGGTATGGACATGCACCGGCAGCGCGCGACCGGCGCGGAACAGCTCGACGAACGCCAGCAGCTTGGCGGCAAAAGGCTGGTCCTGCGCCTGCTCGACGCCATTCAGGTAGACCCGGTCCGTTCCGTCCGGTGCGCTTTCCAGCCGGGTACGGGTACCGAGATGCCCGAGCGACACCGACAGACTGTTGTTGATCGGCAGATTCAGCTCTGCATCACGCTTGCCCCAGTACTTGCATAGCGCGATATTGCTCGGCGCGAACGCCTCGGCAGCGTCCTGCGGCGCCAGCTTCGCCGGCAACTGCGCCTGTATGACCGCTTGCTTAGTGATACTCAATCCTGACTCCCTCCGGGCTGACCGCCACCGGTATCCGTTGATAGTCGCAGGCCAGCGAATCGTCCGCCCCGAGCGCAAGCACGCAGTCGCCAAGCCCCGAGCCGCTGATCTTGCAGCCGAGCACCTGCGGATTCGCGCGCAGCCGATAGACCATCTGCGCCAGGGTGGCATCGTTGACGCCGAGCGCATCCATCAGCCCCTGATAGATATTCATCAGGCGTCCGAGCGCCGGCCAGTCCTGACGCAAAATCGCCGCTTCGGCCTGCTCGCAGGTCCTGCCCATCAGCCGGTACAGGTCCAGGTACAGGGCCTCGTAGCCTTTCGAGGCTTGCGCGACCCGCTCCAGCACATCAGGTGTCCGGGTCTTGTAGCCGCTGTAGTACAGACAGATTTCCGGCAGGCCCGGCAGCCGTTCCAGCTGGCGTGGCGTCACCCGGTAGCCGATCAGGCCACCCTGTACGCTGGCGGCGAGGTCGGTACCCGAGCCGCGTCCCTGCACCGCATGGATCACGTCCAGGGCCGCGTCGAAGACCGCCTGGGGCCCGGTGTCGTCACCTGCGTAGGCGCTGAGCGCCGCAACCAGCGCCGCGGTCACCGCCGCCGACGAGCCGAGACCGACGGTGTGGGAAAATTCCGATTCTATATCCAGCTCGAAGCCCGCCGGCAGACGTCCGGCATACAGGCCGACTGTGGCCAGCACGAAACTCAGGCGCGGCTCCTGCGGCAGCGCATCCAGCGTACCCTGCACCTCGGCCAGCGCCGAGCGTATGATGACCGCACGATCCTCGCGCCGGGTCAGCCGCAGGCGCATGTAACGGTCGACCGCACAGGCGATGGCCCTTTCGCCGTACAGTACCGCGTGCTCGCCCATCAGCATGATGCTGCCGGGGGCTGATACGCGGATCTCTCGCCAGTTATCCAGCTGTAGCAAACCCGCCTCCCAAAACGTCCCTAGTGACCTAACGTAGGGTGCTGGTGATCGGAGCGAACCGCACCACGATTTCCGGTGCGCTTCACTGCGTTCAGCAGCACCCTACGGCTCGAACCGTACTCCCTGCCGTTCCTCGTGCAGCGCCCCCCAGTGCCAGTCGCGCGGCAGCTGCAGCGACTGCGGCGTGCCCTGCGGCAGCCATACCAGCATCAGGCCTCCGCGGTCGCCGGAAACGGCACCGGCGCCGCAGATTTTGGCGGCGCCACCACGCTGTTCCACGCGTTCGGCAAAGCGTCCGCACTCGGCGGGTACCACGCCGATACGCGTCAGCAGGCGGTGATTGGCGCGCAGCAGTTCGACGACCGCCTCGTCCTGTGCCAGCGCCGCCTCGAAACGCTCGGTGATATCGCCAAACTCGCTCCAGATATCCGAATCGGCAAAGCCGGTGCGCACGTGTTCGACGCAGGTACCGGTACTGCTCGAGGGCGTACCGGTGTAAACCCAGAACCAGCCCGCGCCAAGACCGTCCGGCGACAGCGGCTGCGCCTCGAAGCTCTCGCCCTGCACCCGCACCAGCCCGCCGAGACAAACGGTGGCGGCGTCGATCAGACTGCCCCGACCATGCTGCAGGCGCTCGCAATGACGCACCTGGCGCACCAGCTCGTCGCGACTTTCGAAATGGCCGAAGAGTTTCAGCAGGCAGGCGATCAGCGCGGCGGAGGAGCCCATGCCGGCACCGATGGGAATCTCGGAGTCGATATGCACGCGCCCCTTGGGCAGCTGCTCGAGTCCGGACAGCACCCGCGCCATATCAACGGCGTAGAACACCAGCTCGCCGGGCTTGCGCAGTATCTGACCGATACTCAGCTCGCCCCGCAGGTAACGCTCGAAGTAGCTGTCGAGACGCCGCCGCAGGGATGAGAACTTTTCCAGGCCGAGGCTGTGACCGCGGTCGCCGGTGTGCCAGCTCAGTCGCGGCAGGCGGTCGGGTTCGAAGGTGACCTTCATGCGGCGGTCCACGGCCAGCGCCAGCGCAGGCTTGCCGTAGACCACCGCGTGCTCCCCGCTGAGGATGATCTTGCCGGGGGCACTGACCCGTTTCAGCACACCACGTATTCGCGTTTGTGATGGGAAATGGCTGCCAGCCGGAAACGACCGGTGGTGCTGGCGGGAATGTCGAGGTGCTCGCCGTCGCGCGGATCCGGGTAACGGTAGAGCGCGAGGTATTCGTCGTAGCTGACTTCCTGGCGCGCCTCGAGCATGCGGCGATGGGCATCGCGGTACAGGTGGCGCTCGTAACCTTCGACCACCCGGCCGGAGAAGAACTCGGCCACACAGCCCGAACCGTAACTGAAGAAGCCGATACGCTGACCGGCCAGGTCGTGGCTGCTGTTCTCCAGCAGCGACGCCAGACCGATGTACATCGAGGCGGTATAGCTGTTGCCGATGATACGGTTGTACTGCAGGCTGGCTTCGATCTGCTGCTCGAGCTGCTCGGCTCCCAGTTCACTCTTGTTGACCCGGGCGAGCTGCTGGTGCGCCTTCTGTGCCATACGGCCGAACGGCAGGTGGTAGCAGAAATGGCTGAAGTCGCCGAAGGTCAGCGAACTTGCCTCGCGGAAATTCTCCCAGGCCTTTTTCAGCGACTTGAGATAGATCTTGGTCGAGTACTTGCCATCCACCAGCGCGGTGCTGCGGTAATTGGGACGCCAGAAATCCATCACGTCCTCGGTGTAATTGCCGACTTCCGGGGCGATCTCGACCAGGCGCGGGTTGGCGCTGATCATCATCGCCACGGCGCCGCAGCCCTGGGTCGCTTCGCCGGGTGTGTCGAGATCGTAGCGGGCAATATCGGACGCCACCACCAGAACCTTCTGTTCCGGCTGGCGCGCAACCAGAGCGCAGGCCATCTGAACGGCCGCGGTGGCGCTGTAGCAGGCCTGCTTGAGCTCCACCACGCGACAGTTGGCGCCGAGTCCCAGCAGACGATGGACATAAATACCGGCGGCCTTGGACTGGTCGATACCGGTTTCGGTGGCGAACAGCAGGGTGCTGATGCGCTCGGAGCCCACCGTATCGACCAGCGGCAGAGCAGCGTTGGCGGCCATGGTGACGATGTCCTCGTCCGGCGCCGCCATGCCCATTTTCTCCTGTCCTATACCGACGTAGTACTTGTCCGGGTCCGTCTGCTGGGCACGGGCCAGCGAGCGCAGATCCAGAAAGTAATTCGAGGTATAGAAGCTTATTTCATCAATACCGACTGACATAGATGGTTTGGTTCCTCAACGCTCTTCAAGAATGAGAGCCTGATTCTTGAACAACGACGCGATATCCGCAGCGCCAAGCAGAAACATGGCGATCGTAAAGTCTCTGCGCAGCTGCTCGATGACCCTGACCACGGCGTCCGAAGACACCATCGCCGGGCGCAGAAACGGAGCTGCGAGGCCACAAAGGGAGGCGCCGAGTATAACAGATTTCGCCATATCAATCCCATCTCTGAGCCCCCCGCTGGCGATCAGGGTGGCGCGATCGGCGAAGGGTTGCGCCAGGCGCAGCGCCGTCGGCGTGGGTATGCCCCAGTCCTGGAAGCGCAGTCCGGCGCTGTCGCCGTCGTCGCCATGGCGATGGTGTTCGATACGGCTCCAGGAGGTGCCGCCGCTGCCGGCAACGTCGAACATCCGCACGCCGCGCCCAAGCCCCGCCGCGATGTCCTCCGGCGCCAGCCCGCAACCGACTTCCTTGAGGATCAGCGGTACGCTGAGCTGCCTGGCGAGCTCGCCGATGCGCTCGCCGATACCGGCAAAGTTGGTGTCACCCTCCGGCTGTATCGCTTCCTGCAGCGGGTTCAGATGGAGATAGAGCGCATCCGCACCGAGTACCGACACCGACTCTTCGCACTGCTGCAGTCCGAAACCGTAATTGAGCTGAACGGCACCGACGTTGCCCATCAGCAGCGTGGTCGGCGCCAGTTCGCGCAGTTCGAAACTGGCCCGCGCCTCGGGCTGGGTGAACATCACACGCTGCGAGCCCACCGCCAGCGCCACCTGACAGCGCTCCGCCGCCTCTGCCAGATTACGGTTGATCCGCCGAACCAGTTCATGATCGCCGCCGGTCATTGACGAAATCAGCAGCGGAAAGGCCAGCCGCTTGCCAAGAAAGGTGGTCGACGGATCGACCGCGGCCAGGTCCAGCTCCGGTAACGCCCGGTGACGCAGCCGGATGCGGTCGAAGTGGGCGCCGTTGCGCTCGATATCGGGATCGCGCTCGATGGCGCGGATGTGCTCGATCTTGCGCTCGTTGGTCGGGTCCGACATCATCGCTCCAGCTTCAGGTGAGCCTCCATCAGCTCGCCTGGATTGGTCTGAGCCGCCAGCAGCGACAGTTCGCCACAGAGTACCGTGGCACCGCAGATCGCCGCCAGCCGGCGGGCGTTGGCGCCGGGCTCGCGCGCTTCGCGGCAGCCCAGCAGGTCGAGATTACGCTCGACGAATTCCAGCCCCTTGCCGTTGCCGACCGTGCCGACGATGAGGTTCGGCAGCGTGCAGGAAAAATACAGATCGCCATCCCGCACCTCGGCGTGCACCACGCCCTGGGAGCCCTCGATGATGTTCGCCGCATCCTGCCCGGTAGCCAGATAGAACGCCAGCAGCATATTGGCGTAGTGGGCATTGGCGCTGCGCAGACCGCCGGCTATCAGAGTCCCGATAAGGTTCTTCTTGATATTGAGATCGACGATTTTCTCCGGCGTGGTGTGCAGCTTGCGCTCGCACAGCTCGCGCGGCACCAGCAGCTCGGTGACCACATACTTGCCCCGGCCGAGAATGCCGTTGACCGCCGTGGCCTTCTTGTCGGAGCAGTAGTTCGCCGAAATCGACGAGTAGCGCAGGCGCGGATACTGCGCCAGGATCCAGGGAATCAGCCGGTCGGCGGCGTTGGTCACCATATTGTGACCGGAGGCATCGCCGGTGGTGAACTCCAGCCGCAGGTAGATCAGGTTGGCGACCACCTGGGAGTGCATATCGATCAGGTTGGCGAAGCGGCTGCTCTGCGCCACCACCTCGTTGAGCTCGGCCCGGCGCGCTTTGAGCGACTCGATCGCCTGATGCGCCGCCAGGGCGTCGTCCGCCTCGAGCAGGATCGAGCGGGTCATGCGCTCGTCGATCACGGAAGTGCGGATACCACCGGCAAGCACCGAGATGCGGGCACCGCGTCCGACCGAGTGCCAGAGCGGCGTCTCGTAAGTCGCCAGCGGCACCTTGACCTTGTCATCGACGATATGACCGGTCATCCGCAGCGGGCCGACCAGCCGCATCGGCACCGGGGCCTCCAGTAGCTTGTGTGATTTCATCGCTTGCGCCGCACCATAAAAATAAAAAGGGTTGCGCCATGCAACCCTTGGGATCTGTCTTTAATTAGGCAGCGCGGATTTTATCCAGCCACCTGTGCAGATGCAACAAAGCGCCCGTTACTGACCGGCCTCCGCCATTTCCGTGCTCTCGCTCATCGGCACGTCCTGCGGCGGCGTGATCTCCAGCGCCTCGAGCAGCTGCCCCATGCCGTTGTAGACGCGATACTGCGACAGCAGATAGTCGAACGAGGTATCGGTGAGGGAGTTCTGCGCCGAGAACACCTCGTTTTCGGTATCGAGAAGGTCAAGCAGCGAGCGCTGGCCGATGTCGAACTGCTTCTTGTAGGAGTCGCGGGTCTGTTCGGCGGTGCTGACGTAGGTCTCGAGGTGACCCACCTGCTGACCGAGAATCTCGTAGGCGTTCCAGGACAGGCCCAGCGACTGCGCGACCTGGCGGTCGGCGCTGTTGCGGATTTCCTCGGCCTCGTGGATCTGGTGCTGGGTACGACGGATGCGCGCTTCATCGGTACCACCGTTGAAGAGGTTGTAGCGCAGCCTCAGCATGGCGGTGAAGTCTTCGTTGTCACCGCCGATGCCGTCGATGTCATTGTACAGGGTGCGTTCGGCCTCGAAGTGCAGAGTCGGGTAGCGACGGCTGTAGGCCGCCTCGTACTGCGCCTTGGCCGCTTCGATATCGGCGGCGGCAACCTGCAGCGTTGGCTGGGTGTCGCCGGCACGCTCCAGCGCCTCGTCATAGCTGGCCGGCATTGCCAGATCGGCCGGCACCTCGTAATCCGTCGGCGGCTCGGCCCCGACCACGCGAATGTAGTTGGCGCGGGCGTCGCGCAGATTGTTCTCGGCTGCCAGTACGTTGACTTCGGCCAGCGCAAGGCGGCTTTCCGCCTGCTGGATGGACGCCAGACTGCCAAGGCCCGACTCCGAGCGGCGGCGAATCTGGTCGTAGATGGTCACGTGATTGTCGAGGGTCAGACGCGCCAGGCGCAACAACTCCGTGCGACGGACCACGTCGAGATAGTGACGGGTTGCGTCGAGCGCGAACTGCTCGGTGGCTTCGCGCACGCGGGCATCGGCCGACAGCAGCCGCGCTTCCTGGCGTGCCACTTCGCTCTGGGTGGCCATACCGTCGAACAGCATGTGACGGAAGTTCAGAGAAGCTTCTTTGCGCCACATGTCCTCGTCGCCGTCGCCGCCAGTTCCCTGCTGCGCGCCGCGGGTGCTGGGGTCGTCGGTCCACTCGTAACCGACACCCATCAGCAGATCGAGATCGGGATACAGGCCGCCCATGGCCTCCTTAACCTCTTCCCGTACCGCATCGCGGGCATTTAGCGCTGCCGCCACTTCCGGATTCCGGACCATGTTCTCGCTGATCACATCCGTTATAGAGGTGGCGTTTGCCACCTGGATCGCCGACATCAATGTCACTCCGGCGAATATCCCTGTCCTGAGGCCCATTTTCCTGTCTCCCTGAAGGGTTTCCACTGACTTGTTAGTGTAGACGCTGCTGCTCGTTTGCCATAAGGATTAGCGAAACGCGGTCACCCGCGCCCGTTTTCCTGAGAATAGCACTGATATGAGCTTTTACCGTTCTTTCCGTTATGTTCAATTGCCGGGCGATCACCTTGTTGGCCGCGCCGGTTACCAGTATATCCATCACCTGCTGTTCCCGCTCGCTGAGGCTTGCCGCAAGGCCCACGCGCGCGGACTGCGCCGCCAGCAACTGGGCCGGCTGACCGTTGAGCAACCGCCTGAGCAGCTTTTGCATGACCACCGGGCTTGCCCAGATATCCCCGCGCCAGAGGGTTTCGATCAACTGCAGCAGCAGCGACCCGGTAATGAAGGTGCTGGCGTAGCCACGTGCGCCCAGCGCCAGCATGCGGATGCCGTCGTCATCATGCGGCCGGTCGGTCAGCACCGCATATAGCTGCCCGCCTGCCTGCAGCTTCTGGAACAGCGCCTTGCGGCGCTGCAGTTCCAGCGAGTCCAGATGCAGCAGCATCAGGCCGTCGGAAAGCCCCTGTTCCAGCTCGCCGCTCTTGAGCAGCTGCGGCGACAGCTCGTGCAGCAACCGCTGCCAGCGCTCCAGCACGTTGTCATGCGTGGTATAGATTCCCAGCCTCATCTCAGCGTTCCGTCAGTGCCCTGTCGCGGGCTTTGAGAATCGGTTTGAGCAGATAGTCCATCACCGTTTTCTTGCCGGTGAGAATATCCACACTCACGGTCATGCCCGCGATCAGCGGCAACGGCTTTTCGATGTTGCCGAGATAGGGCGTCTCGGTTTCCAGACGCACGCGATAGAACGCCTTTTTCTCCTCATCGAGGATGGTGCTCGGCGAGACGAACACCACCTTGGCGTCCAGCCCCCCGTAAATCGAGAAATCGTAGGCCGAGACCTTGACCCTCGCCGGCAGGCCCACCTTGATCGGGGCGATATCCGCCGGCCGGATGCGGGCCTCGACCAGCAGCCGGTCCTCCCAGGGCACGATATTGAGCAGATCGTCACCGGGCTGCACCACGCCGCCGACCGTGTTGACCATCAGTTCCTTGACGGTTCCTTTCACCGGCGCCCGCACCTCGGTGCGGGTAATGCGGTCCTGCATGCCCTGCATCGCCTCGCGCAGGCGCGCCAGCTCGCCGCTCACCTCGTTCAGCTCGGTGCGGGCTTCGGTGCGAAACTGCAGTTCGCCTTCCTCGAGACGGCTCTCGTGCTCGGCGATCGCCGATTCGATGCGCGGTATGCTCAGCCGCGTCGCCGACAGCTCGCCCTTGAGATCATTGACCTGGCGCTGGGTGCGCAGGTACTCGACCTCCGAGATCACCCCTTCGCCGACCAGGGGTCTCATGATGTTGTACTCCTTGAGCAACAGATTGTAGCTGCTCTGAAGCTGATCGATGCGGGAGCGGGCTTCCCTGAGCTCCTGTCGGCGCTGCTCCAGCTGGCGGCGGGTAATCAAAAGCGTGGTGCGCAACTCCTGCACACGGGCATTGTAGAGATTGCGCTCGCGGTCGAGCATATGCTGATACGCCGGCGGGAAGTCCGCGGGCATCTCCAGCTCGGTTCCGTCGGCCTCGGCCTGCAGGCGCAGCTGCTTGGCGATCAGCTCGTATTCGCGCACCCGGTTTTCGTTGAAGGAACTGGAGAAGCGGGTGTCGTCGATGCGCAGCAGCACCTGCCCCTTCTCGACCAGGTCGCCTTCGTGCACCAGGATGGCGGAAACGATACCCCCCTCGAGATTCTGCACCACCTGCAGCTGGCTCGACGGGATGATCTCGCCGTCGCCACGGCTGATCTCGTCGAGCTGAGCCCAGTTGGCCCAGACGATCGCCAGCAGGATGAACAGCGCCATCCCCCAGAGCAACAGGCGGGCGCTGCGCGGCGTCTGCTCCAGCATCGCCTCGCTGATGCTGGTCATAAAGCGGGTATCGTCCCTGGATACTGGCCTGTTCATGGAGGTTCCTACTTGCGAATCTGCAGGCGTCCCTGCTTCAGCGCTTCGAGCACAGTCTGTTTGGGCCCGTCGGCCACGACCTTGCCGCCATCGATCACGATCAGGCGGTCCACCAGCGACAACAGCGACATCTTGTGGGTCACCAGCACCAGGGTACGCTCACGGGCATACTCCGCCAGTTGCTGCTTCAGCGTCTCCTCGGACGAGTTGTCCATGGCATTGGACGGCTCGTCGAGAATCAGCACCGAAGGATCGTGGATCAGCGCGCGCGCCACCGCCACGGCCTGCCGCTGGCCACCCGACAGCGCCGCGCCGCGCTCGCCCACCTGCATGTCGAAGCCCAGCGGGTGGCGGTTGACGAAGTGGTCGGCGCCGGCGAGCCTCGCCACTTTCACCATCTGCTCGTCGCTGGCATAGGGTGCGCCCAGGGTAATGTTCTCGCGCAGTGTGCCGGCGAACAGCATGATGTCCTGGGGCACGTAGCCGAAATGGCGCCGCAGGTCGACCGGATCGATCTGGTTGATGTCGATACCGTCGACACGAATGGCCCCGTCGCTGGCGCTGTAAAGGCCCATCAGCAACTTTTCCACGGTGGACTTGCCGGAGCCGATACGACCGATCAGCGCTACCTTCTCCCCTGCCCGGATACGGAAGGAAACGCCGTCGAGCGCTTTCTGCTGCTCGCCCGGATAGCTGAAGCTGACCTGGTTGAACTCGATATCGCCCTTGAGTTCGGGCCGGTGCACGAAGTGCCGCTCGCCCTCACGCTCCTCCGGCAGATCCATGATCTGGTTGAGGGTCTTCAGCGCCGTGGAAGCCTGATGGAAGTTGGCTACCAGGCCTGCGAGCTGCCCCATCGGCGCGATCACCCGGCCCGACAGAATGACGCTGGCGATCAGGGCGCCCAGGGTCAGCTCGCGCTCGGAGATCAGATACACGCCGAAGATCACGATCGCGGTCGAGGTAAGCTGCTGCACCAGACCGGCGAAATTGACCACCGACGACGACAGCATGCGCGACCGCAGCCCCCAGCGCGCGATGTAGCCGCCGGCCTGCTCCCAGCGTAGCTGCAACGGCGAGGCGGCGCGCTGGGTCTTGACCGTTTCCATCGCCGTCAGACTCTCGACCAGAGTGGCATTCTTCTGCGACGCCGATTCGAAGGTCTTCTCGACCGACTCCCGCAGCCGCGGCCGCACGATCAGCGAAAAAAGGTAGATGACGGGGATCGCCACCACCGGCACCACCACCAGGGGGCCGCCGATCAGCAGGATCACGGCGAGAAATATCACCGCGAAGGGAATATCGATCAGCACGGTATTGACGGTGGAACTCAGCATCGCGCGGATGCTCTCGAACTCGCGCAGATTGCTGGCGAACGAGCCGACCGACCGCGGCATGGCGCTGTACTTGAGCGACATCACCTTCTCGAACAGCATCGCCGAGAGCAGCACATCGGTCTTCTTGCCGGCCACCTCGATAAAGTAGGCGCGAAGCATTTTCAGGCCGAAGTCGAACAGATAGACGACGAACAGGCCGACCGCCAGCACCCAGAGGGTTTCGATGGCGCTGTTGGGCACGACCCGGTCGTAGACGTTCATCACGAACAGCGGGCTTGCCAGCACGAACAGGTTGATCAGCAGCGACGCCAGCAGCACGTCACGGTAAATCCGTACCGAACGCTTGAGCGTGCCCCAGAACCAGTGCCCCTGGCGGTCGTCCAAAACCTTCGAGACGCGCTCGCTGAAGCGATACTCCAGGCGGACGAAAATCGCGTAACCGCTGTAGTGCGTCTCGAGGTCGTCCAGGCGCACCCGGTGCTTGCCGCCGCTTTCGGGCTGGATGATCAGTGCAGAATCATCCTCCAGATCCAGCTCCTGCAGGATGCAGGCCTGGTCGTCGTCGAGCAGCAGCACCACCGGCAGCACCAGCGGGGATATCTCCCGCAGTGCGCGGGGCATCACCCGGGCTCTGAGTCCGGCACGCTGAGCCGCGCGAACGAATAGCTTGGGCGTCAGCCGGTTGTTCTCCAGCGGCAGCCCGGCGCTGAGTACATCAGCCGAGAGGGGGTTGTGGTTCTGCCGGGTCAGCTCGACCAGGCAGCTAAGAAGGGGATCCTGAATGTCGTCCATGTCCTTGACCTGCTCGGATCGCGAGCTCCATACTAACACGCAACTCAACTGGCTGATATCTGTATCCCGATGCTCTACGCCAAACGCAATCCGGACGGACGGATCGTCGCACTGACCGAAACCGCAGAGCCGGGCTCCACGGCGGTCGACATGAAGGACCGGGAAGTACTCAACTTCCTGTCGATCAACGACAGTTCCTTTTCGCCGGAACAGTTCCTCGAAAGCTCCGATGCCGGAACCATTCGCATCATCGAGGACATCGTAGAGATACTGATCGCCAAGAATATCGTACTCTTCACCGACTTCCCGCAGGCATCGCAGAAGAAGCTACTGAGCCGAAAACTTGCCCGTAGCTTTATGCAACCTGAATCGGAGGAGCTACAAGATAGCGAACCGCGGCCTGCAGAACAATCCCGGATCCTGATCGAAGACGACGATTCCTTCCTCTGAGCCCTCAACGGGCCATTTCGGCGCCGCCCCGCAGAAGATTGAGATTTGCCAGGCGCCGGCACAGCGAACGGTAACGTTCCTGCTGCTTCTGGCCCAGCGCTCCGAGCTGCAGACCGTAGAGCAGGTCATCGCAGTGACGCAGCACCGCCCGGGCGCGCGCCTCATCGAGCCTGGCCACTTCCAGTCCCGCCTGCACCAGGTTGAGCACCACCGCCGGATTGCCGCTGCGCAGCCGGTCCGCCTCGCAGAAACGCGCATAGGCCTGTTCATAGTCCTTGCGCCGGTAGCTCAGCATTGCCGACAGATTACTGCGCCCCCAGTCGAGCGTCGCGAGCAGCCGCATGGCTTCCTGACGCCGCTGCCGCCCGAGCTCGGCCAGCGAGCTGTCCTCCAGCCCGTCGGCCATCAGGTCCGCCAGTTCCGCCTGCAGCGACGGCGGCAGATACCCGAAGCGCTCGAGCGCATCCTGCGCCGCCTGCTCGGCCAGGGCGCTGTTGCCACTGCGCCGGTACAGCCGCGCTGCCAGCAGGCGGGCCCGGAACGGCACCGCCGGGTCGCCCTCGAAATCCCGCACCGCGCTTTCCAGCGTGCGCACGCACTCGGCCTCGGCGGCATCGGAGACTGCAGAGGCGCCCTTCTCCACCTGTTGCAGCAACGCTTCGACCAGCCCGTAGTAGCAATCGACGCGCTGAAACGGCGAGTAGCGCCCATGGGCGACCGCCTGACGATAGGCGGTCGCGGCCTGGGGCCAGTCGCCGTCGAGCGCCAGCAGACAGGCCAGGTCCGACTGCAGCTGCGGCATGAACGGCTGCAGTATGGTCGCCTTGCGCAGCAGCATCTGAGCCTCGCGCCAGTGCCCCAACACCCGTTCGCAGCGCGCCTGCATCAGGAACGCCTCGGGCGCGGTCTGATTCTGCCCGGTGAGATGCCCCAGACACCGATGCGCTTCGCGGTAGCGACCCTGCTGGTAAAGCGCCACCCCGAGGCCGATGTCGGCCCAGTCGCAGACAGGCTCCTGCGACAACCGGAGGAACAGAGTTTCGGCTTCCCGGAACCGCTCCAGGTGCAGCAGCGCAATGCCACGCAGGCGCTGCAGATAGGGCCGCACGCCCGGGTACCGCTCCTGCGCCTGCTCACCCTGTTCCAGCGCGCCCTTCCAGTCCCCCTCGTCGAGCCGCTCCTCGAGCGGCAGTAACAGCGACTTCACCCGCGCCAGGCGATCGAGACACTGACGCAGCCGGGCCCGGTCGCAGGGTTTGGCGATACAGGCGTCCGGCGCGTATTCGAGCGCTCCGGCCAGCGCCTGCGCCTGATCGCTGGCGGCGATCAGCACGAAGCCGTCGCGATAGCGGCGCGAGCCATCGAGCGTGGCCTCCTGGATCACCTGCAGACCGTTCTTGACGCCGGGTCCGAGGTCATAGGCGACAAAACAGAAATCGAAAGACTGGGCGGCGAGATAGTTGACGGCCATGCCCGCCGATGTGGCGGCCGCGACCTGAGCCAGGCCAAAACCGCCCAGCAGCTCGCGCAAGGCGCCGAGATCGTCCCGGTTGCTGTCGACGACAAGCGCCGTCTTGCCTTCGAGGTAGGATTCCATAAAGCCGCTGACAGGAAAGGTGTCGCAAAGTTATCACAGTGCATGCGAGGGTGACAGACAGACACAAAAAAGCCCGCAATGCGGGCTTTTTTCGAACACCTGGGAATCAGTCTTCCAGCAGGTTGCGCCCCTTGCTGGCAGCGATACGCATGCGCAGGGCATTGAGCTTGATAAAGCCCTCGGCATCCTTCTGGTTGTAGGAACCGGCATCGTCCTCGAAGGTGGCGATGCTTTCGTCGAACAGGCTGCCCGCCGAGCGGCGACCCACGACCTCGACATTGCCCTTGTACAGCTTCAGGCGCACGTCGCCGTTGACATTGCGCTGGCTGTAGTCGATCAGCTGCTGCAGCATCTTGCGCTCTTCCGACCACCAGAAGCCGTTGTAGATGATCTTGGCGTAGCGCGGCATCAGCTCGTCCTTCAGATGAGCGGCCTCGCGGTCCAGGGTAATCGACTCGATGGCACGGTGAGCGCGCAGCATGATGGTGCCCCCCGGAGTCTCGTAGCAGCCACGGGACTTCATGCCGACGAAGCGGTTCTCGACGATATCGAGACGGCCGATACCGTTGGCGCCACCGATCTTGTTCAGTGTTTCCAGCACGGTAGCCGGGCTCATCGCCTGACCGTCGATGGCCACGATGTCGCCTTTCTCGTAGGTCAGTTCGATATAGGTCGGCTGATCCGGCGCCTGTTCGGGCGATACCGACCAGCGCCACATGTCTTCTTCGGCCTCGGCCCAGGGATCTTCCAGAATGCCGCCCTCGTAGGAGATGTGCAGCAGGTTGGCGTCCATGGAGTACGGCGACTTTTTCTTCTTGCCGGAGAAGTCCACCGGAATGTTGCGGTCTTCGCAGTACTTCATCAGGGTTTCGCGGGAGGTGAGATCCCACTCGCGCCAGGGCGCGATAACCTTGACGCCCGGCTTCAGCGCGTAGGCGCCCATCTCGAAGCGGACCTGGTCGTTGCCCTTGCCGGTCGCGCCATGGGAAATGGCGTCGGCGCCGGTTTCGTTGGCGATTTCCACCAGGCGCTTGGCGATCAGCGGACGTGCGATGGAGGTACCGAGCAGGTACTCGCCTTCGTAAATGGTGTTGGCCCGGAACATCGGGAAGACGAAATCGCGCACGAACTCTTCGCGCAGGTCTTCGATGAAGATTTCCTTGACGCCCAGGGCCTCGGCCTTGGCGCGCGCTGGTTCGACTTCTTCACCCTGGCCCAGATCGGCGGTAAAGGTAACGACTTCGCAGTTATAGGTATCCTGCAGCCAGCGGACGATCACGGAAGTATCGAGTCCGCCGGAGTAGGCCAGCACAACCTTTTTGATATCGGACATGTCTCAGCTCCAGATGAGATCGCCCGGCCGCCATCAGGCCACCGGGACGGGGAATCTGTCGTTCGAAAAGACGTCGAGCGCGCGGCAGCGAAGGTGCGGCGGTCGATACGTCTGGAAAAAGCGCCGCAGTATAGCAGCTAAGCGCGGGACTCAGAAGCCTCGAGCGCCTTTCGCCGTACGATAGCACCCGCCCTGCGGCTCAGGGTCACAGAATCAGTCGCGCTCCAGACGCACGGTGACGCGGCGGTTGCGATCGCGGTTGGCCGCTGTGCTGTTGGGTACCACCGGATAGCGCTCGCCATGAAAACGCGTGGTGATCATGCTTTCGTCGATCCCCTGCTCCACCAGATAGCGGGTGACGGCTTCAGCCCGCTTCTTAGACAGATCACGATTGAGCAGCCGCCGCCCGAGGCTGTCGGAATGACCGTCGACGTACACCGAGCGCACCTCGGTATCGTTGCGAACGTAGAGCGCAATCAGGTCGAGCCGCTCGCGGGCGCTGTCGGGAAGATCGGTAGTGGCGGACGGAAACAGCAGCGCGGTACGCGCCACCTGGGTAAAGTTGACCGGCAGCAGCCCTTCGACACAGCCGCTGTACTCGCGGTACGCCGATGGAAAATTCGCCGCCGACACCCCGACCCGCAGCGGCTCTACGGTACCCTGCCAGCGCTCATGCGTGAAGGTCGGCACCAGCCCCTGGTGCAGGTACGCCAGCATCTGCCGGGCGTAGGGCGGATCGACGCTGATCTCACCACTGGCGGCATCCACCGCAACCGGGCCGATCACCCGGGTCGCAATACCCGGTTGCCAGGGCGGCGCTTCAGCCACCAGCAGCGCCTGCCCGGCGGCGTGGCTGCGCCCTAGCGGCTGCAGGCGAAAATGCACATCTTCGCCCGCTTCCTGTTCGAACAGCGCCCGCCCATAATCCGGCACCGGCTGACTCAGACGGCAATTGAACCGGGACGCCTCGAGGTCCCAGCGCGAATCCTCGATCGACGCCCGGAAGGTCACACCCCAGGCGGCCTGAACCGACAAGCAGACGGACAATAAGACGCAAAACCTGAACATCAAAGCACCACCCAGTGTATCTTGGCAACGGCGCCACCCTCCCCGGCCGACAGCGCACTGCCGGAGGCCGCCTGTGCACGCCACCCGCTGCAACTGTATCGACCGGCCAGCGCTATTCTTTAGAGGATCCCCGCTCCCGGGTCCGGCATCGGCTTGCCGGTGCCCAAAGTTGGAGGCTCCGAAGCCGGGCTGCTAGAATGGCGGGACATTCGCCCCTGCCCCGCTGCATTAAGGATATTACTTGAGTAACAGCACCACTGCGCAAATGATGGCCGACCGGTTTCGCGGCTTCCTGCCTGTCGTCGTCGACGTCGAAACCGCCGGCTTCAACCCTCGCACCGATGCGCTGCTAGAGGTAGCCGCCGTCACCCTGACCATGGATGAAACCGGTTATCTGATGATCGACCAGTGCTTCGACGAGGCGGTCGACCCGTTCGAGGGCGCCAATTTCGAGCGCTCCGCACTCGAGTTTACCGGCATCGACCCGTTCGACCCCGAACGCGACGCCATTCCCGAAGCCATGGCGCTGGAAAACATCTTCAAGCCCATCCGCAAATCGATCAAGGCCCATGGCTGCAAGCGCGCCGTACTGGTCGGCCACAACGCCGCCTTCGATCACAGCTTCGTGCAGGCGGCATCGGCCCGCGCCGACATCAAGCGCAACCCCTTCCATCCGTTCTCGACCTTCGACACCGCCACCCTCGCCGGCCTCGCCTACGGCCAGACGGTCCTGGCCCGCGCCTGTGACGTCGCCGGCATCGACTTCGACGGCAAGAAGGCCCATTCGGCGCTCTACGATACCTGCAAGACCGCGGAGCTGTTCTGCTCCATCGTCAATCGCTGGAAGGACCTCGGCGGCTGGGACATGGTGCTCGAGGCGCGACATTACGAGGATTGAGAGTAGTCAGGCGTGAGGCCTGTGGAAGCGGTGCCCTCGCACCAGAAGTAGGAGCCCACTCTGTGGGCGAACAGCCTTTCAGCGCCCCGCCAGCCTTCGGTTCGCTCGCGGAGCGAGCTCCTACGTGTACCCGCTCCAGCCCCTGCCGGCTGAAGCCGATCGATCTGCGCTGCGATCGAGTTGACGGGATTGTTGTTACCCAGACTTCGCAGGCAACGGAAAGGTCATCCGGGGTTTCACTTGGCGCTCTGCCGGCCGGGAGCCATCGATCTGTACCGCGATCGATTTGACGGGTTACGCGATGCCCATCAGCAGCACCAAAGGTTCCGGCAAATGCCATTGCATCGCTAGAGCCAGCTGCCGAACCGACGTCCAAGATGGGTTGCACGACGCCCTGGCCGCATCGGTGACGGATACGCCGTACCGAGGCATCGCTCCACCCATCCTGCGATTTACGTTTTTCCGCTGGAGCGCGATGAACCAAAAAAGGCCCGTCAACTTGCCGTTGACGGGCCTTTTTTTGGATTGCGGTCCAGCTTACAGCTTGCCGGATTCCTCGGCGAGGTAGGCGGCAACGCCTTCCGGAGAAGCGTTCATGCCCTTGTCGCCCTTGGTCCAGCCAGCCGGGCAGACTTCGCCGTGCTCTTCGTGGAACTGCAGCGCGTCGACCAGACGGATCAGCTCTTCCATGTTACGACCCAGCGGCAGGTCGTTGACGATCTGGGAACGGACAACGCCGTTCTGGTCGATCAGGAAGGCACCACGGAAAGCGACACCGGCGTCGGCTTCGACGTCGTATGCCTGGCAGATTTCGTGCTTCACGTCAGCAACCAGGGTGTATTCAACCGGACCGATGCCGCCCTGGTTGACCGGAGTGTTGCGCCATGCGTTGTGAGTGAACTGAGAGTCGATGGAAACACCGATCACCTCGACGTTACGCTCCTTGAACGCCGCCATGCGGTTGTTCAGAGCGATCAGCTCGGAGGGGCAGACAAAAGTGAAGTCCAGCGGGTAGAAGAAAACGAGACCGTACTTGCCGCTGATCGCTTCTTTCAGGTTGAAGGCGTCGACGATCTGACCGTCGCCCAGAACCGCTGCAGCAGTGAAGTCCGGTGCTTGCTTACCTACGAGTACGCCCATTACTTATCTTCTCCGTAAATAGTCCGTTTTAAGCTCTTAAATCCATCGGCGCGACCGGGGTTGCCCGGCCGCGCCGATGAAAGGGTTGGCGGAATGCGTTCTGGCGCGTCCCGCCGAATAATCAGGCTTCGTCCGCGCCCTGCTCGGCCGCCACCTGCTTGATCAGTGTCTCGAGCTCGCCGCTGGCCGCCATCTCGCAGATGATGTCGCAGCCACCCACCAGCTCACCCTGGACCCACAGCTGCGGGAACGTCGGCCAGTTGGCGTACTTCGGCAGCTCGGCGCGGATTTCCGGATTCTCGAGGATGTTGACGAACGCGAAACGCTCGCCACAGTTCATTACAGCCTCGGAAGCGCGGGAGGAAAAGCCGCACTGCGGGAATCGCGGGGTGCCTTTCATATAGAGCAGAATGGGGTTCTTTTCGATCTGCTCCTTGATGGTGTCGATTACGCTCATTGATACACCTTTGAATGCCTGGGTATGCTATCGCTCGCACTGCGCGAACACGTGGCGCTAGCCTACCACAAATCCGACCGTTTATCCGAGCATTATGGTCAGGTAAAACGCATGACGGCTATTAATAAAACCCGGAATGCGCAGGCGCCCACGCGGCGGGCGAAAAACTGCGCTGCCACACTGGTTCGCCCGGAGACCGGGCTCCCGCCACTAAACACCATATTGGGTTCGCTGGACCGCATTACAACCCCGCACGATTAAAATCCCGTTACCGCGGCCCGCGCATTGCCAAAGCACCCTCATCTACATAGAATGCCTTTCTTTTGTCTGGCAGCCGGGGCTGCCTTTTTGCGTTGTAGGGAGACGGCCATGGCCACCACACCGATCATGAACACGTACAACCGCCTTTCCGTGGCGTTCGATCACGGTGAAGGGACCTGGCTGTACGATACCGACGGCAACAAATACCTGGACGCTCTGTCCGGTATCGCCGTCTGTGGTCTTGGGCATGCGCACCCGGCGGTCACCCATGCCATTACCGAGCAGGCATCCAAGCTCATCCACACTTCGAACCTCTACAGCGTGCCGCTACAGGAGCGCCTGGCCGCGCGCCTGACCGCGCTCTCCGGCATGGACAACGTATTTTTCGGCAACTCCGGCGCCGAAGCCAACGAAGCGGCGATCAAGCTGGCGCGCCGGTACGGCCACCAGCAGGGCGTCGACAACCCGGCGATCATTGTCATGGAAGGCGCCTTCCACGGACGCACTCTGGCCACTCTCAGCGCCACCGGCAACCGTGCCGTCCAGGTCGGCTTCGAGCCGCTGGTCGGCGGCTTCTTGCGCGCGCCCTACAACGACGTCGAGGCCATCCGCACCATCGCCGCCAACAACCCCAATGTGGTCGCGATCCTGGTCGAGCCGATCCAGGGTGAAGCCGGCATTCGTATTCCGGCCGACGACTACCTCAACCAGCTGCGCGATATCTGCGATGACAACGACTGGCTGCTGATGCTCGACGAGGTGCAGACCGGCAACGGCCGCACCGGCGAGTACTTCGCCTATCAGCACAACGGTATCCTGCCGGACGTCGTGACTACCGCCAAGGGGCTTGGCAACGGCGTGCCGATCGGTGCCTGTCTGGCCCGGGGCAAGGCAGCCGAGGTGCTTACCCCCGGCACCCACGGCTCCACCTACGGCGGCAACCCCCTGGCCTGCGCTGCGGCGCTTGCGGTGGTCGACACCATCCAAAACGACAACCTCTGCAAGCGCGCCCGGGCGCTCGGCGAGCGGATCTGCGACGGTTTCCGCGAACAGCTGACCGGCTCCGATTACGTGCGCGAAATCCGCAACAAGGGCCTGATGATCGCCATCGAACTGAACGAAGCCGGCAGCGAACTTGCTGTGCTGTCAAAGGTCAAGGGCATCCTGCTCAACGTTACCGGCGGCGGGCGCGTGGTGCGACTGCTGCCGCCGCTGACCATGACCGACGGCGAAGCGGACCTGCTGGTGAACACGCTTTCCAAACTGATCCAGATCTACGCGGCAGACGATCGGTAAGCCAGAATATCTTCCGGCACTAGACTAAGAATCCATAATCAATCGCCGCACTCAGAGGACCTGCTGAAGCAGACACCACCTATGGGCACGAGACACTTTCTGACGCTGAACGACCTGACCCCCGATGAGTTCAAGCAGCTCATCGTACGGGCCGGGGAACTGAAACAGATGCGCAATGCCGGCGAAGTATACGAGCCGCTGCAGAACCACGTCATGGCCATGATCTTCGAGAAGGCCTCGACCCGCACGCGCGTATCCTTCGAAGCCGGCATGGCCCAGCTTGGCGGCCACGCCATGTTCCTGTCGTCGCGGGACACCCAACTCGGTCGCGGCGAACCGATAGAAGATAGCGCCCGCGTCATCTCCAGCATGGTCGATGTGGTGATGATCCGCACCTTCGAGCACGCCACCGTGGAAACCTTCGCCAGGTACTCGCGGGTGCCGGTCATCAACGCCCTGACCGACGATTACCACCCCTGCCAGCTGCTCGCCGACATGCAGGCTTACCACGAGCACCGCGGCTCCATCCAGGGCAAGACCGCGGTCTGGATCGGCGACGGCAACAATATGTGCAACTCCTGGATCAACGCTGCGGCGCTGCTCGACTTCCGCCTGCACATCTGCTGCCCCGAGGGCTTCGAACCGATGCAGTCGCTGCTGGAGCAGCACGCCGACCGGGTCCGGCTGTTCCGCGACCCCGAGGAAGCGGTAAAGGGCACCGACCTTGTCTCCACCGACGTCTGGGCCTCGATGGGCCAGGAAGAAGAAGCCAAGGCGCGCGAAAAGCAGTTCACCGGTTTCCAGGTCAGCCCTGCACTGATGGACCTTGCCAACCCCGATGCCGTGTTCCTGCACTGCCTGCCCGCCCATCGCGGCGAGGAAATCAGCGAGGACATGCTCGACGACCCCCGCTCCATCGTCTTCGACGAAGCCGAAAACCGCCTCCACGCCCAGAAGGCGCTGCTGGAATTCCTGCTGGTCAACTGATTCAGCACGCCGCAAGGCAGGGCCGCTTAAGGTCCTGCCCCGGCGGCCCCAACAAGCGAGCGCGCCGGATCGCCCGGACCGCGATCCCACCCCAGCGCTGCCGACGCCGGGCGCGAATACCGCTATAATTCCTTTCACGACATCCAGGACGGGAGTGAGGCATGATCGAACTGAGGCACCTCAAGACGCTGGCCGCGCTGCGCGATGCCGGCAGCCTGGTCGAAGCGGCCGAGCGGGTGCACCTGACCCAGTCGGCCCTGTCTCACCAGATCAAGGACCTGGAGGACCGCCTCAGCTGCTCGCTGTTCATTCGCAAGACCAAGCCGATCTGCTTCACCTCCTCCGGCCAGCGCCTGCTGACCCTGGCCGACGACGTGCTGCCGATGATCCGCAATGCCGAGCGCGATATCGCGCGCCTGGCCGGCGGCGAAGCCGGGCGACTGAATATCTGTATCGAATGCCACAGCTGCTTCGAGTGGCTGATGCCGACCATCGATCATTTCCGCCAGCACTGGCCGGAGGTCGAGATGGATCTGTCCAGCGGCTTCAGTTTTCAGCCGCTGCCGGCGCTGGCGCGCGG
The DNA here is from genome assembly GCF_014645375.1 of Marinobacterium nitratireducens. Lineage (GTDB taxonomy): Bacteria > Pseudomonadota > Gammaproteobacteria > Pseudomonadales > Balneatricaceae > Marinobacterium_A > Marinobacterium_A nitratireducens. Next base: position 123,919 of record NZ_BMLT01000006.1, on the reverse strand, counting down.
CGATCTGGACCTGGTCATCACCTCGGACCCGGAACCGCGCACCGGCATCACCTATATTCCGCTGTTCAGCTACGAGTCGGTACTGGCGATCGCCAAGCAGCACCGCCTGGTGGCGCGGCGCTTCATTCACCCGGAGGACCTGGTTCAGGAAACCCTGATCACCTACCCGGTGGACCACGGCAAGCTGGATATCTTCAACCACTTCCTCGACCCCGCCGGCATCGAACCGGCCGAAGTGCGCACGGCCGAACTCACGGTGATGATCCTGCAGCTGGTCGCCAGCGGTCGCGGCGTCTCGGCGCTGCCGAACTGGGCCATCCACCAGTACCTCGAGCGCGATTACGTCGCCGCCCGCCCGCTGGGCGAGAAAGGCGTCTGGTGTACCCTCTACGGCGCCATCCGCGAGGACCAGAAAAGCGCCGAGTTCATGGTGGACTTTCTCAACACCGCCAAGGAAATATCCTTCCGCAACCTCAGCGGTATCAAGAACGCCTGAGGGGTTACGGGTTACGGGTTACGGGTTACGGGTTACGGGTTACGGGTTACGGGTTACGGGTTACGGGAAATCGTCACCTGTCACCTGTCACCTGTCACCTGTCAGATAAATTGTGTATTGCCGGATTCAGGTAAACCCTCACCCCTGATCCCAGGCGTCGATCACTTCTTTCGCCGCACGGAACGCCTCCTGCGCCGCCGGTGCGCCGCAGTACACCAGCGAGTGCAGCAGTACTTCGCGGATCTCCTCCTTGCTGCAGCCGTTGCGCAGTGCGCCGCGCACGTGCCCCTTGAGCTCGGTGGGCGCCTTCAGCGCCGCCAGCATGGCGATGGTCACCAGGCTGCGGGTCTGGCGCGACAGGCCCTCGCGCTGCCAGGTCGAACCCCAGGCATGCTCGTTGATCCAGTCCTGCATTGGCGCGGTCAGCTCGTCGGCCATCCCCATGGCGCGCTCGACGAACTCCTCGCCCATGACCTCGGTTCGGACCCGCAGCCCATTTTCACGATCTTGTGCCGACATGATGTCTCCTCCTTCAAACCAAACCCCAGTATGCCACGACCGCTTGTTTCTCGACGCTGTTGCCGTAAACTGTTGCCTCCACTACAGAACCGTTCGAGCAAGAAGTCAACGAGATGCAAGACTGGAGCCCCGGCAGCTGGCGCACGAAACCGATCGTTCAGCAGCCCACCTACACGGACCCCGGCGCGGTGCGCGCCGTGGAAGAGGAACTCGGCCGGCTGCCGCCGCTGGTGTTCGCCGGTGAAATCCGCTCGCTGCACCAGCAGCTGGCCCAGGTCGCCGAGGGCCGCGCCTTTCTGCTGCAGGGCGGCGACTGCGCCGAGAGCTTCGCCGAGTTCAATGCCAACAAGATTCGCGACACCTTCCAGCTGATGCTGCAGATGGCGGTGGTGCTGACCTTCGCCGGCAGTTGCCCGGTGGTCAAGATCGGCCGCATGGCGGGCCAGTTCGCCAAGCCGCGTTCTGCCGATATAGAGACCCGCGATGGCATCGAGCTGCCCAGCTACCGCGGCGATATCGTCAACGACTTCGACTTCACCAGTGAAGCCCGGATTCCGGACCCGCAGCGCCTGCTGCGCGCCTATCACCAGGCATCGTCGACGCTCAACCTGCTGCGCGCCTTTGCCCAGGGCGGCTTCGCCGACCTGCATCAGGTACACAAATGGAACCTCGGTTTCGTCGAGAAGAGCCCGCAGGGCGAGAAGTACCAGCACCTCGCCGATCAGATCGACCAGACGCTGGCGTTCATGGAAGCCTGCGGCGTCGATGCCGAAAACACGCCGCAGATTCGCGAGACCAGCCTCTACACTTCCCACGAAGCGCTGCTGCTGGGCTACGAAGAAGCGCTCACCCGCCGCGACAGTCTGACCGACGACTGGTACGACTGCTCGGCGCACATGCTCTGGATCGGCGACCGCACGCGTCAGCCGGACCACGCCCACGTCGAGTTCCTGCGCGGCGTCAAGAACCCGGTCGGCGTCAAGGTCGGGCCGAGCACCAGCATCGATGATCTGATGCGGCTGATCGACATTCTCAATCCGGAAAACCAGGCCGGCCGGCTGACGCTGATCGCCCGCATGGGCGCCGACAAGATCCTCGACAAGCTGCCGCCGCTGGTACGCGCGGTCAAGGAGTCGGGACGCTCCGTGGTCTGGAGTTCGGACCCGATGCACGGCAATACCACCACTGCCTCCAGCGGCTACAAGACCCGCAGCGTCGACGCCATCCTGCGCGAGATGAAGGGTTTCTTCGAGGTCCACCGCGCCGAGGGCACTTACGCCGGCGGCGTTCACTTCGAGATGACCGGCAACAACGTCACCGAGTGCATCGGCGGCGCCTACCAGATCACCGAAGAAGGCCTGGCGGACCGTTACCAGACCCAGTGCGACCCGCGCCTCAACGGCGAACAGGCGCTGGAGCTGGCGTTCCTGATCGCCGATACCCTGAAGCAGGCACGGAGTGGCAGCCGATGAGCCAGCACCGGCAACTGGCGCAGCTGCTGATCGAGGTCGAGCGTGAAATGCGCGCGCTCGACCTGTGGCAGGCCTCGGCGCCGTCCGCCGAGGCGCTGTCCAGCGCCCAGCCCTTCTGCGTCGACACCCTGAGCTTCTGTGAATGGGTGCAATGGATCATGATTCCGCGCTTTTGCATCATGATCGAGCAGCGGCAGCCGCTGCCGGCCAGCAGCGACATCGCCAGCATGGCCGAAGAGGTATTCAAGGAAGTGGACGCCGACACCGCCATCCTGCTCGAACTGATCACCGAAATCGACCGCACTCTGCGCGCACTGCACTGAGGCCCTGCGGGAGCGCCGCCCCCTGACAGGCTGTTGAAAATCTATCTGCGTGGCCGAATGCAGCGTTCAACACAGGTTTCAGGCAGGGTATCACGCTCAGGGCAAAGCGTAGGCTGGGTGGAGCCGCGGTGGCACTTCCTATCGGGATGCTCCTGGTTTGATGCGGCGAAACCGCCAAGGACGGCGGAAATCCTGATATTGCAGGAGCCAATATCAGGAAACCCAGCAACAGCGTCCGATGCTCTCGTGGTGTTCTGAAAGCACGCGATGGGTTCCTCTACCAGTCCCGGACAACGCCAGGCGCGCACGCGCCGCTTCGATCAGCCATACCTTGATCCAAGGCATGGCGCACCCGCGGGCCCGTTCGGATACAATTGACAGCCACATCCATCAGCCGTGGTTCACTATGGAACATGGATTTTTCCAGCAGTTTCTCACCATTATCGCCTCGGCGGTGGTTGCCATCACCCTCTTTCGGCGGGTACGGCTGCCACCGATCCTGGCCTATCTCAGCGTCGGCGTCCTGCTGGGGCCCTACAGCCTAGGCGTCGTCGACAACGATGCCGGCATACACCTGCTCAGCGAGCTTGGCGTAGTCTTCCTGCTGTTCATGCTCGGGCTGGAGTTTTCGCTGCCGCGCATGATCGCGATGCGGCGCACGGTGTTCGGGCTGGGGTCGATGCAGGTAATTCTGACCGCAGCACTGATCATGCTGGCCGCCTGGGCGCTGGATCTGCCATTCGCCACCAGCCTGGTGATCGCGGGCGCCCTGGCACTGTCGTCGACCGCCATCGTCACGCGCGAGTTGATCCGCCGCAACGAGATCAACGCCACCCATGGCCGCCTGTCCGTCGGTATCCTGATCTTCCAGGATCTCGCCGCGGTATTTTTCCTCATCGTGGTACCGACGCTCGGCGGCAGCCAGCAGCAGCTCGACAGCCGCGAGGTGGTGACAATGCTGTTGCAGGGCTCGGCGCTGCTGGTCGCGCTGCTGGTGTTCGGACGCACCGTGCTGCCGATGCTGTTCAATGAAGTCGCCAAGTCCCGCTCGGACGAACTCTTCGTACTGACGACCCTGGTGGCGGCGCTGGCGGCGGCCTGGCTGACCCATGCCGCCGGGCTGTCGATGGCGCTTGGCGGCTTCCTGGCCGGCATGATGCTCGGCGAAAGCCGCTATCGGCACCAGCTGGAAGCCGATATCCGACCGTTTCGCGATGTACTGCTCGGGCTGTTCTTCGTTTCGGTGGGCATGCAGCTCGACCTCAACGCCCTCGTCGCGCATATCCACTGGGTGCTGGCGGCGACGCTGGCACTGCTGCTGGTCAAGGCAGGCCTGATCATGCTTTCCGCCTGGCTGCTGCACGGTGACGCGGCCAACTCGCTGAGGGCCGGCATCTGCCTTGCCCAGGGCGGGGAATTCGGCTTCGCCCTGCTGGCGCTGGCGCTGAACCACCAACTGGTCAGCTCCGAGCTGCACGCACTGGTCGTCGCCGTGATCATCTTCAGCATGCTGGCCACCCCGATCCTGATCCGCTACTCGGAAGCACTCAGCCGCCTGCTGATGCGCTACTCGCGCAGCAGCCGTCAAACCGACTCGCTGCCCCATCCCGGCAACGAACTGGAGGATATCAGCGACCATGTCATTCTCTGCGGCTACGGCCGGGTCGGACAGGTGATCGCGCGCTTCCTGCGACCGCTGGAAATTCCCTACGTCATCATCGACAACGACCCGCTGCGGGTTCAGGAAGCCGCCATGGCCGGCGAGCGGATTTTTTACGGTGATGCCCGTCGCACCGATCTGCTCAAGTCCCTCGGCTCGGAACGGGCCCGGCTGATGATTCTCACCTTTCCCGACGACGCCGACGCCCTCAAGGCCCTGCAGGGTCTCAAGCACCACTTTCCGGACCTGCCGGTACTGGTGCGGACCCGGGACGACGGCCGGCTCGAGCAGCTGCAGCAGGCCGGCGCCACCGAGGTGATCCCGGAGGCGCTGGAGGGCAGCCTGATGCTGGTCTCCCACGTTCTGACGCTGCTCGATGTGCCGGAGCGCGCCATCGAGGCCCGAATCGGCCAGGTTCGACAGGAGCGCTACCGCCTGCTGCACGGCTACTATCACGGTGGCCAGTCGAGCAAGCTGGACAAGCACGGCGCCCCGGCCGAGGTCCTGCATCCGGTGATACTGGCGCCCGGCAGCCACGCCCCCGGACACAGCCTCGGGGAACTGGAGCTTGCAGTGGAGGTAGAGTCGATAAGGCGCGACCAGGAGTTGCTCAGCGCACCCGGCGCCGAGACCCGCCTCCAAGACAACGATATCGTGATTTTGCGCGGTACCGTACGCGAGGTGGAGAAGGCCGAAGCACTGCTGCTGGCCGGCTGAGGGGCGCACAGCTGTCACCCCGGCGGCAGGACTGGTAAAATCCGCGCTTTTGCCCGTCTGACGCCATCGCCGCGAGGAGGACACCTTGACCCGGATTCAATCGTTGCTGGAACTGATCGACCAGACCGGAGCCCGCTGTCGCCTGTTCGACCTCGGTCGCCGGGTCGCAAAGCTGTCGTCCACGACCTTCGCCAGGGTCGAACAGGGAAGGATCCCCTACCCCCAGCCCTACCTGCACCATGCCTGGGTCGGCCTGCTGCTCTGGCACCCCGACAGCCCCCAGCGCAACGCCGTCTGGTTCCTCAAGCTGCCGCTCGACGAGCAGGGTTTTCTGGTTCAGGCGGTGCGCGACGACCTGCTGCACCGCTTGATGCAAAATATCGGCGGCCTGGTCGAAGATGGCAACGATGCCCTCAAGGACAACCCCTTCTCGTTCAAGCCGGACGATGAAAAGATGGCACTGTTCCACGCCCACGCAGGTCTCGTGCTGCGCCAGAGCGCATCCCGCTACTACGAATACGCCCAGCACTACTTCGCCGGCCAGCTGGCGCCGGAGAACTGGGTCAATCTGGGCTATCAGGGTATTGCCGACCTGGTGGTACGGCTGGAGCAGGGCCGCAACGAAGCACTGCTGACCGACGCCATTGGCTGGCTGCCGGCGGAACCGCTCGGCGCGCTGTGCCGGGCGCTGGAACATGTCGAGCCCGGCCACCGCCTGCTGCAGGCGCTGGAACCCCGCCTCGACTCGGCCCTCGCCTGCGACCGGGACAGCGACGGCGGCCTGCTGGCGGCGCTGGTGCGGGCGGTATCGAACAGCCCGTCGCAATCGCTGCGCAAGGCCTTGCTGCAGCGGGTGCTGGCCAGCCCCCGGGCGCTCGAGGCCGAGGTCATCGTCGCCCTCGCCACCCGTTGCTGCGAGAGTCTCAAAGACCCCGAACTGCTGCAGCCGTTCCTCGAGCGCCTCGCCGCCGGCGAAGCGGGCCAGGCGGGCTTTTCCCGCGTCCTGGCCGATCTGATGTTCATGCCCTCGCTGCGAGGCCCCATCATGGCGGCGCTGCGCAACCCCGAACGTAGCGAAACGCTGTCCAGAGCCATCGGCGAAATGTTCGGACAGGGCATGGGTGAAGGGTGACGGGTGACGAATTGCAGGATGGGACAAGCGATGCACAGGCACGGGCCTCACACTTGGCCTCGTCGCCCGCAAAGCGTGCAGCCCCCGCAGGCTGGGTCCAGGTCCGAAGGACCGTACCCGAGTCATTCGCTCGCGGAGCGAGCGCCTACAAGAGCGCGCCGGTGCCACCTGTAGGAGCCCACTCTGTGGGCGAAAAGCCCTGCAGAGCCCTGCCAGTTCCGGATTCGTTCGCGGAGCGAGCGCCTACAGGAGCCTTTTCTAATCCATGCCGACTGAAGTCAATCGATCTGTACGGCGATCGATTTGACGGGTTTCCTTGAAACCGCTCCTGGGTATTAAGGATTTCCGCGGGACGACCTTCCGCCTTCCATGGCGGTTTCGCGATGCCCGAAAGGTACGGGTACCGGTCATGTCCCTACCGGTGCATCGCTCTACCCATCCTCCAATCGTGGATACGGTCAAGTGCAGTCGAAACTGTACGCCTCAGTGCCCACCATCAGTCCTGATAATCTTCCGGCAGCTCGACATCGAGGCCCTTGTCCTGCGCTTCCTGCCGGGCGTGGGCGCGAAAGCGCTCGCGGGTCTTGGAGCCCCTGGGCTTGGTCAGATAGTAGAGCAGTGAGGCGGCCACCTCGGGCGCCAGCCCCTGCTCCTCGCCCCAGCGCTCGATAAAGGCCACCAGCGTATTGTCGCGCTTGTCCGGCAGCGCCACCGGCACCGGCACGGTCAGGTCCTCGCCATCGCGCGCGCGGCGCACCATAACACCGTAGTGGTAGCGAAAATCCGGCAATACCTGCTCCTGCTCTTCACTGCGCAGGCGAAACCAGCCGGTGGCGCGCCCGGCGTGATAGACCGCCGGGTGGCTCCAGTCGTGCCGGGTCGGGTGTTCGGCGTGCATGCAGGCTTCCTGATAGGCGCTCTGCAGTCCCGGCAGGCCACGGGTTCCAAGATCCTGCAGAATCTTGAGAAACTCCGAAATGGTCGGCATCCAGGCCAGCCGTTCCTTGCAGTGGTCAATGGCGGCCACCAGCTCGGCCTCTCCGTAGCCGCGCAGACTCAGCGCCCATTCGCGCTTGGCGATACGAATCTCGTCCTGGGTTTCGAAACAGCTTTTGAACTTGTGGCCGTAAATCGCCATAAAGCGCGCGAACAGCATGTTCACCAGCGCCTTGGTCTCGACCGACAGAGCGCCGGCCTGATCGCCGCCTCCCTGCTTGTGTCCGTCACCAGTCGGTGTCGCGGATGTCCATGATTGCTGCGGTAACCTGTTTGCGTTTTTCGCGAGAATCTCGGCGGGAGTTTTCATGCTGATAGCCTGTCTGTTGCGCCTGGTCGCCACGTGCCGCGGCATCCTTGATGCCGCTGTCCCGCGACTGTTTGCGGACCCATTCCCGCTTTACCCAGGTCAGGAACTTCTGATCCCAGTTGGTCTCCTTGCGCTCCTTCGCGATCCAGTAGAGCACGAATTCGTCCAGCAGCTCCTCGGCGTATTCGGCCGGGATCTGGTGTCGCGGCAGCAAGGCAAAAAACGTCTCCGACGGCCGCCAGCCCAGCTCCATCGGCTTGAGCTGCTGATTGCGTACCTCGTGCTGCTCGAACAGGACCTGAAGTTCATCCTTGTGGCGACGCCAGCCGCCGGCAGCACCGAAGGTCGGCGCCGGCCCCCGCTCCTCGATCATGCGCGGCTGACTCCTCGGCCGCGAGGCCTGCCGGGTCAGCGGGCGCGGCGGCTCGTCGTGCACCGGTAGCCGGGTCAAAGGTTCCGCGGCCGGCGCCTGCGCAACGGGCTCCGGCCGGGGCGGCGCGACTGCCTCGGCCTCGGTTTGCGGCAGCAGACGCAGCCGCACCAGGTTGCCGTCGTAAGACGCTTCCAGGCAGCCCTGGCGCACGAGGCTCTCGGTGGCCGCGGCGAGCCGCGACTCATCCCAGAAATCGGCCAGCTGCAGCCACTGGCTGCGGCTGATCAGCAGTTCGCCCGGCTCCGCCCGGCCGCCACTGCGTGCACGGTCATGGTAGATCGCCAGCAGCAGCGCTTCATCGCTGCCCAGGCGCTTCGCCAGCGAGGGATAGAACGGGATCGGTTGTTCCGGGAAAGTGTACCCCATGGGACTCCAGTTAACAGACTGCGGAAGCCTCCCCTTGAGAGTGGCTCCTCGATGATATCGGCATCCATGTCGATGGTACAGACGCAGGACCCGGCCGGCCCGGTCCGCTTCCCTGTGCACACAGTTTAGTTCGCACAGCGCGAAGCGGCCGCTTCCGGAGCGGAGCGCAGCCTCAGGCGGGACCTTGAACGGCGGCTTAGTTGAAAACCACGGTCTTGTTACCCTGCACCAGGATGCGATCCTCGAGGTGCCAGCGCAGGCCGCGGGCCAGACAGGTCTTCTCGGCGTCGCGCCCCAGGCGAACCATATCTTCCGGCAGGTCTCGGTGGCTGATGCGTATCACATCCTGATCGATGATCGGGCCGGCGTCGAGCTCTTCGGTCACGTAGTGGCAGGTCGCGCCGATCAGTTTGACGCCCCGCTCGTGCGCCTGATGATAGGGCCTGGCACCGGCGAAAGACGGCAGGAAGCTGTGGTGGATATTGATGATACGGTGCGGATAGAGCCCGCACAGCTCCAGCGGCAGAATCTGCATGTACCGCGCCAGCACGACGACGTCGGCGCGGTGCTCACGCACCAGCTCCAGCACCCGGTCGAAATGCGGCTGCTTGTCGGCGCTGTCAACCGGCACGTGATAGTAAGGTATATCGTGCCACTCGACCATGCTGCGCAGGTCGTCGTGGTTGGATATCACGCAGGGAATTTCGCAGTCCAGCTCGCCGGCGTGGTAGCGGTACAGCAGGTCGGCCAGGCAGTGCGCCTCGCGGCTGGCCATCAGCACCACCCGCTTGGGCAGGGCGGAGTCGGTAATCTGCCACTCCATCTGGAACGATTGGGCAATGGGCGCAAACTGCTCGCGCAGACGCTCGATGCTGAACGGCAGCGACTCGGCAAAGATCTCCACCCGCATGAAGAACCAGCCGGTTGTCGGGTCCGAGTGCTGATTGGCATCGGCGATGGAAGCGCCGTGACTGGAGATGAAGTTACTGACCATGGACACTATCCCGACACGGTCGGGACAGGAAAGCAGCAGCCGGTATCGATGTTCCATCGGGTTCCCTTAAACGCAGGTAATCTGAATGAGCGCAGCGATTCTAGCAGCAGAGCCGGTCCGCAAGCTATCAACCCGGCCGGTTACTGACGCTGCGGGCAGCAATACGGGACCCGGTCGGACGACCGAAGCGGTAATGGAGCGAACCTTGACCCCGGTCCTGCGCCGGCCCGCCGCCGGCGTGCTAAAGTGGTGAACAAGCCACAGGGACGGAAATCACGCCATGATCCAGCTCTCCGATCGCATGCTGCCGCTCGAAGCCCATCGGCTCGGCATCGATACCCGCCAGGAACCGATCGTCTTCATGCGCGCCGACTGCCCCGTCTGCCGTTCGGAAGGCTTCGCGGCACTTTCGCGGGTGCTGGTATCGAGCGACTCGCAGCACATCATCGCCACGCTCAACATGGTCAGCAGCGACCTGGTGGCACCGGGTCAGATCGGCTTTTCCGAGTCGGCCTGGCGCCGTCTCGACCTCACCGAGGGCATGCCGATCCACGTCTCGCACCCGCCGCCGATCCAGTCGCTGTCCTACGTCCGCGCCAAGGTCTACGGCCATAGTCTCGACGAGATGCAGTTCCAGAGCATCATCAACGACATCGTCGACGGCCGCTACGCCGACGTCCAGGTTGCCGCCTTCATCACCGCCTGCGGCAGTGACAACCTCGACCTCAAGGAGATCACCGCCCTGACCCGGGCGATGATCAAGGCCGGCGAAACCATCGACTGGGGCATGCCGATGGTTATCGACAAGCACTGCGTCGGCGGCCTGCCCGGCAACCGCACCACGCCGATCCTGGTGCCGATCCTCGCCGCCTGCGGACTGACGGTGCCGAAAACCTCGTCGCGCGCCATTACCTCCCCGGCCGGCACCGCCGACACCATGGAAGTGCTGACAAACGTCAGCCTCAGTCACGAACAGATTCGCGCGGTGGTCAAGCAGCATGGGGGCTGCCTGGCCTGGGGCGGTTCGGTAAGGCTGAGCCCGGCGGACGACCTGCTGATCCAGGTCGAGCGCGCGCTCGATATCGACAGCGAAGGCCAGTTGGTGGCATCGGTGCTGTCGAAGAAGATCGCCGCCGGCGCCACCCACGTGCTGATCGACATCCCGGTCGGCGCCACCGCCAAGGTACGCAGCCAGGCACAGGCGGAAAAACTCGCCGCCACCTTCGAGGCGGTCGCCTCGTCGCTGGGACTGCAGGTGAGGGTGATCTGCACCGACGGCAGTCAACCGGTCGGGCGCGGCGTCGGACCTGCGCTGGAAGCACGGGACGTTCTGGCGGTACTGCAGGGCAAGCCCGAAGCGCCGGAGGATCTGCGCGCACGCGCCTGCCTGCTGGCCGGCGCGCTGCTGGAAATGGCCCACAAGGCCTCGCCGGGACAGGGCGAGGCCCTGGCGCGGGAAACCCTCGACAGCGGCCGCGCCTGGCAGAAATTCCAGGCCATCTGCCATGCCCAGGGCGCCCTGAAACGCCCTCCGGTGGCGCCCTACCGCTACAGCCTCACCACCAACCACGCCGGCCAGGTGCAGAAGATCGACAATCGCCTGCTGGCGAAAATTGCCAAGCTCGCCGGCGCGCCGCTGGACCAGGCCGCCGGTGTCGAAATTTCGGTCAAGCTCGGCGACCGGGTCGAACCGAACGACGTGCTGCTGATGATTCATGCCGAAAGCTCGGGCGAGCTCAACTACGCCGTCGATTTCCTCGAAGCCCATCCCGAGGTCGTCGAACTGGCCCTGTCGGAAGGAAACGAAAAGTGACACCGCTGCTGTTCAACCTGGAATCCGATGCGGCGCTCGCGGCCCGCCTGGCGCAGCAACTCGTGGCCGAAAGCGGCGAGCTGGAGCAGCACCGCTTTCCCGACGGCGAAACCTACCTGCGCATCCACAGCGACTGCCAGGGGCGGGACTGTCTGCTGTTCTGCAACCTCAACGATCCGGACGCCCGGGTGCTGCCGATGCTGTTCACCGCCGCGACGCTGCGGGAACTCGGCGCCAGGCGCGTGCTGCTGATCGCGCCCTATCTGCCCTACATGCGCCAGGACATCCGCTTCAACCCCGGCGAGTGCCTGACCTCGGCGGTATTCGCCAAACTGCTTTCCGGGGCGCTTGACGGTCTGATAACCCTGGATCCGCATCTGCACCGCTATGCGTCGCTGGACGAGATTTACCGGCTGTCGAGCCGGGTCGTGCCCTCGGCGCCGCTGATCGCGGCCTGGATCGGGCAGCATATCGACAAGCCGCTGCTGATCGGACCCGACAGCGAGAGTGAGCAATGGGTCGGCGAGGTCGCCAGGCTCGCAGGCGCCCCCAGCCTGGTCCTGCAAAAGCAACGCCGCGGCGACTTCGATGTCGAGATAGACGTGCCGGAGCTGAGTCAGTGGCACGGGCATCAGCCGGTACTGATCGACGATATCGTCTCCAGCGGCCGCACTCTGCTCAAGGTGCTGGAGCACCTGCGCCACGCCGGCATGCCGCGCGCGACCTGTATTGCGGTGCATGGTCTCTTCGCCGGCGACGCCTACGCGCGGCTGCAACGCGAAGCCGAGATTATCACCACCAACACGGTGCCGCATCCGAGCAACGCCATCTGCATCGCCGGGGCTCTGGCCGACGCCTGCCGCAGCTGGCTGTCGGCCTGATGCGCCTCGAGCGCCCGTCCCTGCCGGACGCCGAGCTGTTGCTGTACCACGACTTCATCGCGGCAGACGAACAGCAGCTGCTGCTCGCGCAGCTGAGCGATGAAGTCGACTGGCGTCAGGACCGCATCCGGCTGTTCGGTCGAGAGTGCTTGATTCCGAGGCTGCAGCAGTTCCAGGGCGAGCCGGAACTCAGCTACCGCTATTCCGGCCTGTTGCTGACCGCCAGCCCCTGGCACCCGCGCGTCGCCGACCTGCGCCGGCGTCTCGCGCAGCTCGAGCCGACCCCGTTCAACTGCGTGCTGCTGAACCTGTACCGCGACGGCGACGACAGCATGGGCTGGCACAGCGACGACGAACCCGAGCTCGGGACCGATCCGGTGATCGCGTCACTCAGCCTCGGCGCCGCGCGCGACTTCGTCCTGCGCCACCGACAGGACCCGACGCAGGCGAAACTGACGCTGCGGCTGGAGCCGGGCTCGCTACTGCTGATGCGTGGCCCGACCCAGCACCACTGGCAGCACGCCCTGCCCCGCCGCCGCCGGGTCTCGGCGCCGCGGATCAACCTGACGTTCCGCCGGATTCTGCGCTGAACGCGGGCGGGGTGTTAAAATGGTCCGCACTAACGATGAGCCGGCCGCGCCGTGGCGTTTGATTCGTGTAGGGCACCTTGAGTGCAGCAATCGCCAGGGATGGCGGAAGGCCGCCCCGCGGGAAGCCTGGCATTGCAGGAGCAAATGCCAGCGAAACGTGCCATTTTTCCGGTGCCGCTTCGCTCAGGGCACCCTACTTACCACTCACCACTGACGACTTCCCCAATATGAATGAAACCATCGAACTGCTGAAATCCCACCGCTCGATCCGCAAATTCAAGGGCGAGCGCCTCGATCAGGCAACCCTCGACGAACTGGTCCGCGCCGGACAGGCCGCGGCGACTTCCAGCTTCCTGCAGGCCTGCACCGTGATTCAGGTGGAGGATCCGGCCCGGCGCGAGGAACTGGCGCAGTGCGCCGGCGGCCAGGCCTATGTCGCCGACGCCGCCGCCTTCCTGGTGTTCTGCGCCGACATGAAGCGCCACCGGCTGTGCTGCGACATGCACGGCGCGCAGATGCAGTCCGGTTTCACCGAACAGTTCATCACCGCCACCGCCGACTGCGCCCTGTTCGCCCAGAATGTCGCGGTCGCGGCGGAGTCCATGGGCCTTGGCATCGTCTTCATCGGCGGACTGCGCAACCGGATCGACCGGGTCGCGGAGCTGCTGGAGTTGCCGGAACTGGTCTATCCGGTCTTCGGGCTCTGCCTCGGCTACCCGGACCAGAACCCCGAAGTGAAACCGCGCCTGCCCCTCGAGGTGATCCTGAAAAAGGACCGCTACGACGACAGCCAGGATTGCGAGCGCATCCGCGACTACGACGAGCAGGTGCGCCAGTACTACCGTAGCCGCACCGGCGGCAACAAGGACATGAGCTGGAGCGAGCAGATCTCCGGCATGCTGATCAAGGAAGCACGCCCGCACATGCTGGCATTCCTGCAGCAGCAGGGGTTTCTGAAGCGTTAAGCGTTAAGCGTTAAGCGTTAAGCGTTAAGCGTTAAGCGTTAAGCGTTAAGCGTTAAGCGCGAGTCAGTGTAGCAGCGACCCGCAGCCCCAAAGCAACAAGTGCGCCCCCTTACGCCTTACGCCTTACGCCTTACGCGATTAAAGCACTTCGGCCAGCTTTTGGATCCAGGCGTCGACCTCGGCCTCCGGGTCCATCGTCTCGCAGGCATCGAGGAACAGCGGCGGAACCAGTTCGCGCAACTGCAGCTCGCGCAGCAGATCGGCGACCTGACGCCCGCCTTCGGCGAAGTTTTCGTAGGAACTGTCGCCGCGGGCGATCAGCGCGAAGCCGGCGTTGGGCATCAGCGGAAAGCGGTCGTTCAGTTCGAGATACAGCGGCAGCAGGTTCTCGGGCACTTCGCCCTGCCCGATGGTCGCCGAACAGACCAGCAGCACCTGCGGCGCATCGCTGACCACCTCGTCGTAGGCGGGCTGGCGCAGCACGCTGGCATCGTGCCCAAGCGCCTTTAGCTGCGCCGCACAATCCTCGGCCACTTCCTGACTGGTGCCGTAGGTGGTCCCCACGAGAATCTTGATTTTCGCCATTGCCCCGGTTATCCCCCGTTATTTTGCAAATGCAGCATTCTAAAGCGGCCGGCCGGCTGCGTCACGGCCGCGCCTGCTCGCTAAAAAGTTGCCTCTGGGCTACCTTGAAACTGTAGTCATCAAAGGAGATGGATCATGCCCACCAGTCATGTCTCCGAGTTGCTCGACGCGCTCGAATCGAAAGCCCGCCTGCAGGAGAGCCTTACAGACCTCAACGTCACCATCAGCAAGGAAGATCTGGTTCGCCTCGAAGCGCTGGCATGCGCTTTCGGACTGAGCCGTGAAGACGTCTGCAGCTCGCTGCTGCACAGCATTCTGATGGAAGTCGAGGCAAAGATGCCGTACCGCCCCGGTCCCAAGGTCATTCGGATCGAGGATGGCGACCCCATCTATGAGGACGTCGGCCCGATGCCGCGCTACCTTGAAGCCAAGCGCCGACTGGAAAAAGAGCAGCTCGACTGCGCCTGAGCTGCGGTGACTGGTAGGAGCCCGATCCTGCGGGTGAATCCTGGGATTCGCCCGAAGAAGGAGCTCCGTCGGAAAGGATCCGTTTTCAGCTTCGTTCAGATCAGGCCGACCTGGCGATGATCTCCTTCCACTTGGCAGGACCTGTGGTGTGCACCGACTCGCCATTGACGTCGACCGCCACCGTCACCGGCATATCCTTGACCTCGAATTCGTAGATCGCTTCCATACCCAGTTCCGGGAACGCCAGCACCTCGGCCGAGGTGATTGCCTTGGACACCAGATAGGCGGCGCCACCGACGGCCATCAGATACACCGCCTTGTTGTCCCGGATCGCCTCGATCGCCACCGGTCCGCGCTCTGACTTGCCGATCATGCCCAGCAGGCCTGTCTGCTCCAGGATCTGACGGGTGAACTTGTCCATGCGGGTCGAGGTGGTCGGGCCCGCCGGCCCCACGACTTCGTCACGCACCGGGTCGACCGGGCCGACGTAATAGATGAAGCGGCCTTTGAGGTCTACCGGCAGCTGCTCGCCATTGTTCAGCATCTCGATCATGCGCTTGTGGGCGGCATCGCGGCCGGTCAGCATCTTGCCGTTGAGCAGGATGGTGTCGCCGACGTTCCAGGTCGCGACCTCTTCCGGAGTGATCTCGTCGAGGTTGACGCGACGGGTATTGGCGCCGACCTCGAAGGTGACCTCCGGCCAGTCTTCCAGGCTCGGCGGCGTCAGCACGGCCGGGCCGTTACCGTTGAGCTTGAAGTGGGTGTGACGGGTCGCGGCGCAGTTCGGAATCATGCAGACCGGCAGCGACGCGGCATGGGTCGGGTAATCCTTGATCTTGACGTCCAGTACCGTGGTCAGACCGCCAAGGCCCTGGGCGCCGATCCCCAGTGCGTTCACCGCATCCATGATCTCCAGACGCAGTTCCTCGACGCGGTTCTGCGGGCCGCGCTCGCGCAGCTCGTGGATATCGATCGGGTCCATCAGCGACTCCTTCGCCAGTACCGCAGCCTTCTCCGCGGTACCGCCGATACCGAGACCGAGCATGCCCGGCGGACACCAGCCTGCGCCCATGGTCGGCACGGTCTTGACGACCCAGTCGACGATACTGTCGGACGGGTTCAGCATCACCATCTTGGACTTGTTCTCCGAACCGCCACCCTTGGCCGCGATATGCACCTCGACCTCGTCGCCTTCGACGACTTCGTAATGGATCACGGCCGGGGTGTTGTCCTTGGTGTTCTGACGCTTGCCGGCGGGATCCGCCAGAATGGAGGCGCGCAGCACGTTGTCAGGGTTGTTATAGGCCCGACGCACACCCTCGTTGATCATGTCGGTGACGCTCATCTTGGCGTCCCAGGTCACGTTCATGCCGATTTTGCAGAACACGGTAACGATACCGGTATCCTGGCAGATCGGACGGTGCCCTTCGGCGCTCATCCGCGAATTGATCAGAATCTGCGCCATGGCGTCCCTGGCGGCCGGGTTCTGCTCTTTCAGGTAGGCTTCGTGAACGCCCTGCACAAAGTCGATCGGGTGATAGTAGGAGATGAACTGCAGCGCATCTGCGACGCTGCTGATGAAATCGTCTTGGCGAATCACGCTCATTGAGACTCTCCGTCAGGCTCCGGGTAAAGGGGCAGCTCTTGTCAGCCGGCTGCTTGGATGATTGCGGCGCGATTATACACGAAAACGACAGAGGGCGACTTTAGGGCATTGGTATTACGCAGAAGCGGCGCCTCGCCGCGAACAGGGGCTCCAATGCAAGAACAGATTCGCGGCGGGGAAGTGCCCCTAAGCTTGGGTACGCTTCTCCTGCATCAACCTTCCGTCACCAGACGCTCGAACAGCAGCACGCCCCAGCCCAGCAGCTGCTCGTCGAAGTCGAAGGTCGGGCTGTGGTGGCCTCCGCCGACCGGCGAGCCGAGAATCAGGTGGGTGGCCTCGCCGCCCTGCTCACGCACCCTGCGGATCAGATAGCCGGCGTCCTCGCTGGCCGACACCTGGAAACTGTCCTGCAGCAGCGCCTGCGGCAGGCCCAGTCCCTGCGCCAGCCCGGCGATCCGCTCGGCCAGCGCCCTGCTGTTGGGACAGCTGGAGAACTCGGCGAACACCGAACGCTGCCACTCCACGCCGTTCATCCGCGCCGCACCCTCGAGGACCCGCTCCGCCGCCTCGGCCATGAAGTCGCAGATGGCGTCGTCACCGCCGCGCACCTCGTAGCGAAAGTGCACCTCGTCCGCGATGACATTGTGGGCATTGTCGGAGCGGAAGCGGCCGACATTGACCCGCGACATGCCGGCACTGTGGCGCGGCAGCGCATAGAGTCCCTGCACCGCCTGACAGGCGGCGAGCAGGGCATTGCGACCGGCCTGGGGCGCGTTGCCGGCGTGACTGGCCAGGCCCCGGTAGACGACGTCGTATATCCGCGCCGCAATCCAGGTGGCGTCGAAAACGATGCGGTAGCGATCCAGGATGCCCAGATGCAGCGTGGTGAACAGCTGCACCTCGGCCAGTTGCGGCAACTCGGCAAAAACAGCCCCGCCACCGGCCACCTCCTCGGCGGGCTGGAAGAAAAGATGCACCCGGCCGTTCCAGCGCCCGCGGCTGGCCGCGAGCCGGCGCGCCAGCCCAAGGCCAATGGTCAGATGGCCGTCATGGCCGCAGGCGTGCATGATGCCCGGATAAGCCGAGGCGAAACCTTCCGCCGCCGGCACATGGGCCGCCGCGTCGCTCTCGCTGATCGGCAGGGCGTCGATATCGAAACGAAAGCCGAACACCCGGCCGGGCCCGCTGCCGTCGAGGGTCGCCACCAGCCCGGTGCGATTGGATTGCATCGCGGCCAGATAGCGGTTGTCCGCCCCCAGCGCCTGCTCGGCCCGCTGCCAGGCCCTCGCATCGGTTTCGGGATCCGGCGGATTCCCCGGCGCCCGGGCATACAGCCTTTGCCCCCATTCGACGGCAAAGCCCAGACTTTCGAGTTCTTCGCACAGCCGCGCCGTGGTCTGATACTCGGTCCAGGACAGCTCCGGTGTTCGGTGGAAACGACGCCGGGTTTCACTGAGATCGCGCATCAGCGCGACATCGGGACAGGGTGGCAGTTCAGACATGGGACCTCCGGATAGTAGGATGGGTGGAACGACGCCCGGGCAGGGAATCTCCGTCCCTTACGCAGCCAGGGCGTCGTGTAACCCATCTTGGGGTGACAACTCAGGACGGCGAAAATCGGAGACATTGATGGCTTACGCCGCAGCAAACCCTCTGCGCACCGACATCGAAGTGCCATTGCGACTCCACCCATTCTACTTTTGTCCGTTGCCTTCCTTCTCTTCTGCGATGCACCCAATCTATTTCAAGTCAGACGGGTCGATGTTCACCGACTTGCGCCAACTGAACGCCTGCAGCCCTTCCGGCGCCAGCGCCAGCGAGCCGTTGCCCGACGCGTGCCGGCCAATCCAGCCCAGGCGCGCATCGACGAAGTTGCAGCGGTTGACGTAAACCGTGCCGGTATCGACCGCGCGGATAAAATGCTCGGCGCGCTGGCGTGAACGGGTGAAGATCGACGCGGTCAGACCGTAGCGGCTGTTGCCGACCTGAGCGATGGCTTCGTCGTCGTCAGCAACCTTCATGACCGGCAATACCGGTCCGAAGGTCTCCTCCTGCAGCACCCGCATCTCCGGCCTGACATCGGCCAGCAGCGTCGGGCGCAGAAACTCGGCATTGCCGTGGCTTTCGGTGTCGCCGCCGGTGCACAGGCGGGCCCCCAGCCGCTCGGCCTGCCGGACCATCTCCAGCAGCCCGGATACCGCTTTTTCGCCGCCGTGCAACGGCCCCAGGGTGGTCTCTGACGCCATGGGGTCGCCGCTGACCTCCGCCTCCATGATCGCCTGCGCCCGCGCCAGGTAGTCGT
Source organism: Marinobacterium nitratireducens (assembly GCF_014645375.1). Taxonomy (GTDB): domain Bacteria; phylum Pseudomonadota; class Gammaproteobacteria; order Pseudomonadales; family Balneatricaceae; genus Marinobacterium_A; species Marinobacterium_A nitratireducens. The sequence goes on along the minus strand of NZ_BMLT01000006.1, from coordinate 105,291 downwards.
CGTAGAGGCTTGCGTGGACATACACCCGCTTGACCGCGCAGCAGGACTGGCCGGAGTTGTGCAACCGGCCGATCTTTACGGTCCAGAAGGCCGCCTGCTCGATATCGGCATCCTCGGCAATATAGGCGGCGTCACTGCCGCCAAGCTCCAGCGAACACTGGATAAAGGGGTCAGGCACCTCGTTGAAGGCCCGCTTGGCGGCGCTTTGCTGCACGACTCGACCGCCCTGCACCGAGCCTGTGAACACCAGATGATTGATATCGGCTTCCTCGATGATGCGAGCCGAAACGTCGAAGTCCACCAGCACATGGGTCAGCAGGCCGTCGATACCCGCCATCGTGCCGAACGCCTTCTCGAAGTGCGCGCCCACCGACGGCGTGGTGCTGTGCTTGAGCACCACTGCGCTGCCGCTCAGCAGCGCGCAAACGCTGCCGTTGATGGCGCAGAACAGCGGATAGTTCCAGGGCGTGATGATGTACACGACGCCCTTGGCCTGGCACTCGATACGGCCCTCGAAAGTTTCGTCGTCGTACTGCGCATGGTGCGCCGGGTCGAGCGCACCGTCGCTGGCGAAGCGGCAGAGGTATTCGGCCCGCTCCAGCATGAAGTCCAGCTCTTCCTTCGCCGCCGCGAGCGGCTTGCCCATTTCACGGGTGATGCCGGCGGCGATGTCGTCGCGATTGTGGCGAAAGTAGTCCAGCGCCCCGAGCAGGTGCCGGGCCCGGGTTTCCGGCGTCAGCGACCGCCAGGCCAGGGCCGCGCGCTGTCCGGCATCGATGCGCTTGCTGACGGCGGCAAAGGACTCCGATGACTGCGAGAACACCGGCTCCCCGGTGAAGGGATTCACGACTTCTATCTGGCTCATGGCTCTGCCTCCTGATCTACTGTGGCACCGGCCAAGGGCCGGCCTCATGAGGGGTCGAACCGGGGCCCGACCGATACGATGGGGCTGGCGTCAGCGCTCTGCCGCCAGCCGCGCAACGGCATCGACGAACGCGTCGATATCCGCCGGCGAAGTGTCGAACGAGGTCACCAGCCGCACTTCTGTGCGGGTTTCGCCCCGCAGCGCGAGACAGGGCGTCAGGCGCTGAATGTCCTCGAGCCAGGCATTGGGCAGCTGCGCGAATACCAGATTGACGTCCACCGGCTCGCTCAGCATCACCCCATCGATGGCGGCGAGCCCCTGGCCGAGACGCCGCGCCATGGCATTGGCGTTGGCGGCATTGCGCCGCCACAGCTGGTTGTCGAAGTAGGCCAGAAACTGGGCCGCAAGATAACGATGCTTCGATGCCAGCTGCATGCCCTGCTTGCGCAGATACGGATAGGCCTGTTGCAGATCCGGATTCAGTATCACCAGCGCCTCCGCCATCATCAGTCCGTTCTTGGTGCCGCCGAAGGACAGCACGTCGACCCACTCGACGAGTTCGGCGAAGCTGGCATCGAGCGCGACCGCGGCATTGGCAATGCGCGCTCCGTCCAGATGCACCAGCAGTCCCTGCTTGCGGGCGAGCTCGCCGAACGCCCGCAGCTCCCCGAGGCTGTACAGCGTGCCGCGCTCGGTGGCCTGCGACAGCGACAGCACCCGCGGCCGGTTGCGGTGCACGCCGCCGCTGTGACCGGCCGCCAGCCGGGCTTCGATGGCATCCCGGGTGAGCTTGCCGTTCGGCGCCGGCACCGGCGTCAGTTTGCACCCCACGAAATGCTCGGGCGCGCCGCACTCGTCGACCAGCAGATGCGCCAGCTCCGAGCACAGCACGCTTTCGTGACTGCGCAGCATGCCCTTGAGGGCCAGCACGTTGGCGCCGGTTCCGTTGAACAGCAGAAGCGTCTCGCTGCGCTCGCCGAACAGCTGTGCGAAACGCTCGAGCGCCGCCTCTGTCAGCGCGTCGGCGCCATAGCCGGGCGCATGTCCGCGATTGATCTCGGCGAGTTTCGCCATCACCTCCGGGTGCACGCCCGAGGCGTTGTCGCTGGCCAGCAGGTGGCGGAAATCGGTGTTCATCTCAGGCATCAGCGCACCAGCACGCCGCGCCCGACCGAGGTCAGGAATTCGCAGCCGTGCGGCGTCACCTCGACGGTATCGGACAGGAAGGCGTCACCCTGCCCCGACCCCAGCAGCCAGCTCATCAGGTGGAAGGTCATGCCCTCGCGCAGGCGCATCTGGGAATTGCGTCGCAGGCCGACCGGAACCCCGCTGCCGGACCAGCTGGGCGGGTAGCCGATACCGATCGAGTAGCCGCAGTGGTGGCGCGAGTAGTGCGAAAGGCCACTGCGGTCCAGTACCGCCTGCCAGGCTTCGTAGACATCGCCGGCCAGCACGCCGGGCCTGATGGTATCGGCCGCCGCCATCATGGCATCGCGGCAGATGTCGTTGGCCTGCTTCGCCTCTGGGGGTTCGTGGCCGATAAACACCAGTCGCCCGATGGGGGCGTGGTAGCGCCTGGCACAGCCGGCCATCTCGAGAAACAGCAGGTCTCCCTGCTGCAGCGCCCGATCCTCCCAGGTGCCGTGCTCGTGCGCCAGGTTGCCGGTCGAGCGCACCAGCGGCACGAAACCCGGGTAGGTGCCGCCGCGGCGGAACATGGCATCGTAGATCGCCGCCATGATTTCGCGGTCGTTGATACCCACCCCCGCAGCGGCGATCGCCGAGAGCATCATCGAGTCGGAAATCGCCGCGGCCCGTCGTGTCAGCTCGAGCTCCGCCGGCGACTGCAACACCCGCACGTCGTCCACCAGGCTCTCCAGCTGCTGCCAGTCGGCATCCGGCACCCCGTTCATGATGCCCTCGGCGATCGAATACGGCAGGAAGGTGCTGTTCATGTCGATACCGATCACGGCCTTCGCCAGCCCCGCGTCCTCCAGCGCTCTGACGGTCTCCCGAACCGCGGCGGACGGCATCAGATAGGGGCGCCGGCGCGGCTCCCGTGTCGGGGTGCCCATGGTCAGGGACCAGGTATCGTCGATCACCGGCGCAGCGTCGCCGGGTGCGGGTTCGGTGCCGTCGGCGTAACCGACGTGCAGCACGTCCGGCGCCTGGTCGCGCACCGTCGCCTTCTCCATCGCACGGGTGATCAGCACCGGCTGACCGTCGGACGGCAGTATCAGCAACTGGCAGGCGAAGTAGCCCTGGTGGTCAAGACCCGTCAGGTAGTAAATGTTTTCCGGGCTGGCGATCAGACAGGCGTCGAGCCCGCGTGCCGTCATGCCTTCCCTGACCTGCTGACGGCGCCGCTGGTACTCGGCATCGTCGAAATAACGTCCGCTGATATTGTCCACGAGGGCACCTCCTGACAGGGCGCTAAGGGCTGCTGAATACCTCCACTCTGGGCAGAAGGCCTGGGGAGCCCTGTTAGCAGGCTCGCTAGATCAGCGTAGTGCCACGCAGGTGCGGAATAAAACCGAAATGAGAAAAAATCATGTTCAAGCAGAGCCGGACGGGTATCGTCCAGCCCTGTGGAGGAGGGTGCGAGACTCAACTGCCGGATTCGTAAATATCCAACGATAGCGCCGTTTCCGCGAGCAACGAGCGGGTTACGAGACAGGCCGACTCCGACTTTTCCAGCAGCTTGCCGGCGCGCGTGGCATCCTGCCCCGGCGCGAGGCCGAGACGGGCCTCTGTATGAATTTTAGTAAAGCGCGTGACACCTTCGACACGGTCGAGCGTACCGCTGCTGCGGACCTCCAGTTCGCGCCAATCGAGTCCGGCGTTGCGGGCGACGGCCCTGAAGGTGAGTATCAGACAGTCGGCCACCGCTGCCATCAGCAGCTCCTCCGGCGACCAGCGGTCACCGGGGCCGCCGAACTGTACCGGGGCAGCCCCCGCTATCTCGGGCTTGCCGTCGGCGCGGGTATTGACGTCCCCCTCGGCGCTGGCACTGGCAAAGACGTCATAATGATGGGGTAATGCTTGCATGCTGTTCCCTCTGCAGAGAGTCCCAGTATAGACCCCGGTTCCGCAGCTGTGGTGACAGCGGTCAATGAAAAGGTCAGGGGCAGGCAGCAGCGCCCGGCCAGGCGCGGAACACCGGGCGCGGAGGGAGGGGCGCTTTCCGCCGGTCAGGCGTAGCGGGCGCGCTGCAGGCCATACTGCAGCGGGACCTCGAACAGCGGCGTGTAGAGGGAGCCGTGACTGCCGGGTTTGCTCTGATACAGCACCACCGACGAAGCCGGAAAGGTCAGATCCAGCGAGGGCCAGCTTTCCGGTGCGCTGAAACGATTGTCGGCCTCCAGGCGTCCCAGGGTGACATGGGGGCGGAAATCGGTCTCCTCGTGCAGGACGCCGGCCGCAGCGGCCACCCGTACCATCAGCCGGTGCATCTCCATCAGCTCGTTGCTGCCGTCGCTGATGGCGGCGACCACCGCCAATTGCCGACTGACGCTCAGGTAATCGAATGCGTTGAGCTGAATCTGCAGTGGTTCGATGCCTTCCAGCCGTGCCCTGCTCTCGCGTTCGAGCCGCTCGACCTGGGACAGGGTGATATCGCCCAGAAAGCTGAGAGTCAGGTGGTAACTTTCGGAATCGACCCAGTCGACCTCCATGTGGCGGTCGTAGGCGCAGAGCGAATCGGCCTGGTCAGCCAGTCGACGGACCGTCTGGTCGCCGAGCTTGAGTGCAAAGAATGCACGTATGTTCATCAGTGGTGTCGTGTCCTTCAGGTCGAACGGATCATTGTGCCTTGCGACAACAGCCGGCGCAATGATCCGACGGGTGCGCTACAGCATAGACCATGCGAAACGCCATTCATTGCATCCGGCGTTGTAATTCGTTGAGCTGTGCACGCAGTTGCAAAAGATTCTGGTTGAACTGGCGGCGACTGCCGTCTATGGCCTGGATAGCCTGCTCGTTGACTCGCACCCGACGACCGAGGTCGGCGGTTCCGGCCCCCTGCTCCAGCGCCGCGAGACGCTCGCCAAGCCGGCCCAGCGCCGCCTGCTGATCCGCCTTCAGCGCGGCCACCTGCTCCGCCTGCATCTCCTCGCTGACACGCACCTGGGTATCCAGTGCCGCCAGCGAACGCCGCAGCTCGTCGAGCGTCTGATCCAGCTCGCTGCGAATCTCGCTCTGGCCGGCTTCGAGCCCGCTCAGGGACGCCAGGCGGCTGTCGATATCGGCCTGGCGCTCGCCGAGTGCCGCCAGCGTTCGGGACTGCTCTTGGACCCGGGACGGCAGCGGCGCCAGCTGCTGCGACTGAGCCGCGAATGCCTTGTCCTGCGCCTGCTGCGCCTGGCCCAGAGATTCCAGCCGCGCCGACTGCTCGGCCAGTTGCGTCTCCAGCGTCTCCAGCTTGGGCTTGTTGCGCTGGTAAGCGATGGTCCAGAGCTTGGCGATCTCCGAATCGAAGTGGCTGTATTTGGCCTCGGCGGCCGAGGCCTGTGCCTCGAGACGCCCCCGCAGGCTCTGGCCCGACTGGGCCGCACTGTCGCTGGTGACCTCGAGCAACTGTTCCACCTCGGCCAGGCGGCCGCTGGCCTCGGCGAGCAGCGCCTGACTCTGCCTGAGATCCTGCTGCAGACCGTACCCCCAGTAGGCAAGACCGCTGGTCGCGCCGGTCAGCAGCACCAGTACCAGACTGTGCAGCAGGTAGCCACCACGGGCCGGCGGCGCCTGGTCTCCCCGGCGTGCCGGAGCGGCCGGCCGTCGCGGCTCACCGCCCCCGGCCGGGCCCAGTTGCGGAACGTCGAACTCCTGCGGACGACTCATAGGCGTTGTCAAACTCTTCAGCAATCGATGCCGGTCACCCTAGCAGCTTTCACGCCAACGCAAAAGCCGCCGGGAAGCGGGGCTCAGACCAGGTTGTAGATGAATACCACCAGCACCGCCGCAGGACTCAGAAAGCGCAGCACGAAGCGGAACAGCGCCCAGGCCAGGCCCTCTCCGAGCCCGATCAGATCACGCAGAGTCTCCGGCTTCATCACCCAGCCGGCGTAGAGCGCGATCGCCATGCCGCCAAGCGGCAGCGCCAGGTTCGACACCAGGAAATCGAACAGATCGAACAGTGTCTTGCCTTCGAACCGCCCGATAAAGGCCAGGGGATGGAAGTCCGCCCAGTGGTTGAACGACAGCACGGTGCAGATGCCCAGCGCCCAGATCAGCGCGCCTGACAGCAGCGCACCGATCTTGCGCGCCACACCGCGATCCTCGAGCCACTCGACCACCGGTTCGATCATCGAGATCGCCGAGGTGATGGCCGCCACCAGCAGCAGGAAGAAGAACAGCGAGCCGAACAGGACGCCACCGGTCATCTGGCCGAATGCCAGCGGCAGGGTCACGAACAGCAGTCCGGGCCCCGCGCCCGGCTCCAGGCCATTGGCGAAAACCAGTGGGAAAATCGCAAGGCCGGCCAGCAGCGCCACCAGCGTATCGAGCACGCCGATCGTTATCACGGTACGGGCGATATTGACCTCGCGCGGCAGGAAGGAACCGTAGGCCATCATCACGCAGATACCGGTGCTGAGGGTGAAGAAGGCGTGCCCGAGAGCCGTCAGCACGCCTTCGGTCGAGAGCTTGCTGAAATCGGCGGCGAACAGGAAGTCGACTCCGCGGGCGAAATCGCCCTGGGCCATGGCGTAGCCCACCAGCACCAGCAGCAGCACGAACAGTAGCGGCATCAGCAGGTTGATCGCCCGCTCCATACCGGCATTGACGCCGGCGCCGACGATCGCCACCACCATCAGCATGAAGACCGAATGCCACAGCAACAGCGTGCCGGGGCTGCCGAGCAAGCCACCGAACAGGGCCCCGATGGCCTCGGCATCGGCCGCGCCGAAGTCGCCGCTCACGGCATGGCCGATATACGCCAGCGACCAGCCGCCGACCACCGAATAGAAAGACAGCAGCACGAAGGCCGCGACAAACCCCATCCAGGCAACCCAGCCCCAGCGCGGCGAAGCCCCGTCCGCCTTGGCCAGTTGCGCCATACTGCGCACCGGACTGTGACGTCCGCGGCGACCCAACAGCACCTCGGCCGCAAGAATCGGCAGTCCGACCACGGCGATGCAGGCCAGATACACCAGCACGAAGGCGCCACCGCCGTTTTCGCCGGTAATGTAGGGGAATTTCCAGATATTGCCGAGGCCGACGGCGGAGCCTGTGGCGGCGAGAATAAACGCCAGCCGGGACGACCACTGGGGGCGCGGTGTCGCGGCGCCTGCGGCATCGAGACCTGAAGCGGTCCTGGACATCGATCTATCTCCTGATTGCGGGACGCCGGCCGGGATGGTGCCGGCGTCCCGATCCGCGGCGGGTGGCCGCAGATCCTGCTGCTGTTATTGGCCCGGTCGAAGCCGGATTTTCGAAAACCCGCAAGCATACCATGATCCGCCGGCTACAACCCGCTAACGACGCCGAACAGCGGGGATAATGCAGTTTTGTCGCCTTGGCCGAAGCGCGATCGGCAACGGTTCCACAGATTCTGTGATTGATAAGCGTCCCGCGCAGGTCCACAGAACAAAATTTTATCGTCCCGGGGACTGGCGCGCGAAGTGCCGTGCCTGCTATTGATAGTAATGAACGCTGCCTACAATCTGCTCACCGGCAATACAAAAGCGCGCGTCTGCGCATCACTGAATACCGGACGCTGTTTTTATATCGGTTCAGGGCATCGGCTGCACCCGTCTGCCGGCGGCTGCGCCCGGGTGCGGGCAGCTCGATGACGTCATCTATACTGATACTCGATTGCTCGTCGCACTTGAACGACAGGGACGAACCCGGCTGGCGTTGAGCGAATGTTCGACTTCTATCGATTGGCAGGGCCACAGGAATGGGCGCATTTTGGCAATCCGGGGTCCAGCGGATCCGGGACGGGGAAAATCACAGCAGCAGGCCTTGGGAAACCGCTCCGTCGCGGCAGCCCCGTTCGCGTCCTTCTGCACAGATGCCCCGCAAACACAGGGCGCGGCGACGTCTGGCCGCCGTTTTGCTGTTCTGGGTGTCGCCACTGCTCACCATCGGCGCTCTGGTTGGACTGCTGGCCGCCCACGAGATGCGCACCGCCGAATTCCAGGCCCGGGTACTGAGCCGATACGCCACCGACCTGAGCTACTCGGTACAGCCGGGACCGAGCGACGCCATCCTCTACCCGCAGTTCGGTCCCTTCGACGTTCGTCTTGGCTACGCCCGGCTGCCGGCGCTGCTCGAACGTGCGCAACAACAGAACTTCGAGATCCGGGAGCAATCGCGCTTTTCCGAGGCGCTGATGGATTACAGCCAGCGCGGCTTCTACCCGCCCTACCCGGAAAAGTCCCACGCCGGCCTGACGCTGTTCGACTGCCGCGGCGAAACGCTTTACAGCTTCAGCTATCCGAAGCACAACTACGAAACCTTCGCGTCGATCCCTCCGGTGATCGTGCAAAGCCTGCTGTTTATCGAGAACCGCGAGCTGCTCGATACCGACAAGCCGATGTCCAACCCGGCGGTCGACTGGCCGCGCTTCGTCAAGGCGGCGCTGACGCAGGTCGGCAAGCGCCTGGACATCGAGGGCCAGTCCGCCGGCGGCAGCACCCTGGCCACCCAGCTGGAAAAATACCGCCACTCCCCCGACGGCATCACCTACTCCGCGGCCGACAAACTCAAGCAGATGATGTCCGCCAGCGTGCGCGCCTATCAGCAGGGCCCCGAAACCCTTGAATGGCGCCGGCGGGTGGTGCGCGACTATCTCAACAGCGTGCCTCTGTCCGCCGCTCCCGGTCACGGCGAAGTGCACGGTCTGGCAGCCGGGCTGTTCGTCTGGTTCAACACCGATTTCGACCAGGTCAACCGGGCCCTCGCCGACAACAGCGACGCCGCTGCCCTCGAGCGCGGCCTGGCGCTGCGTCAGGTGCTGTCGCTGCTGATCTCGCAGCGCCGTCCGTCCTACTATCTCAACGCCGGACGCGAGGAACTGCACACCCTGGCCGACAGCCACATCCGCCTGCTCGCAGACGCCGGCGTGATCGACGCCCGCCTGCGCGACGCAGCGCTGCAGACCCGGGTGCGGTTTCGCGACTGGTCCCGCGAGCCGATCCGCCACCAGGTGGACACGTCCAAGGGCATCAACGCCGCCCGCGGCCGCCTCTCGAGCCTGTTCGGCGCCCCCCTGTACGAGCTGGACCGCTTCGATCTGGAAGCCGGCAGCCCCCTCAACGGCGAGCTGCAACGCCAGGCCAGCGAATACCTGCTCAAGCTCGCCGATCCCGAGTTCGCCCGCGAGGCCGGACTCTACGGCAAGTACCTGCTGAACCCCAACGACGACACCACCTCGCTGCGCTACAGCCTGACGCTGTTCGAACGCTCACCGCAGGGTAATCTGGTGCGGGTGCAGACCGACAGCACCAACCAGCCGTTCGATATCAACGAAGGCAGCAAGCTGGAACTGGGCTCGACCGCCAAGTTGCGGGTGCTGGCGCACTACCTGACCGTGGTCGCCGAACTGCACGACCGCTACTCGGGCATGACCGCAACCGCGCTGCGCGAGGTGGAGGTGATGCCCAACGACTACATTACCCACTGGGCTATCGACTACCTGTCCCGCAACGCCGACCAGAACCTTCCCGATATGCTCGAAGCGGCGCTCGACCGGCGCTATTCCGCCAGTCCCTGGGAACGCTTTCAGACCGGTGGCGGCCTGCATACCTTCCAGAACTTCAATCGCGACGACAACCGGCGCCGACCGACCATCCGCGAGGCGCTGCGCCACTCCATCAACCTGCCGTTTATCCGGCTGTTCCGCGACCTGGTGCGCTACAGCACCTATCAGACCCCGGGAAACGCGGCCGCGCTGCTGAAGAACGACGACAACCCGCTGCGCGAGCAGTATCTGCGTCGCTTCGCCGACCGCGAGGGCCGCGTCTTCCTGATGCGTTTCTGGCGCAAGTACGACGGCAAGTCGCCGGCGAAGCAGGTCGAAACCTTCCTCGCGGGCCTGCGTCAGACGCCGGTGCGGCTCGCGGCGGTGCACCGCTACCTGATGCCGGAGGCGCGCCGGGTCAACTTCGACGTGTTCATGAAAGAGCAGCTGCCGGACGAACAGTTCGACGAGAAGGAACTGGCCAAGCTCTACGACGACTACGGCCCCGGGCGCTGGAATCTTAACGACCAGGGCTACATTGCCCGGGTCCACCCGCTCGAACTGTGGCTGCTGCGCTACCGCCTCGAGCACCCGGTCGCCAGCTTCGCCGACGCCGTCGCGGCCAGCGGGGAGGAGCGCCAGGAGGTCTACCGCTGGCTGTTCAACTCCCGCCACAAGAGCGCCCGCGACAACCGTATCCGCGTACTGCTGGAAGTGGAGGCGTTCCTGGATATCCACGAGCGCTGGCAGCGTCTTGGCTACCCGTTCAGCTTTCTGGTGCCATCGCTCGCCACCGCCCTTGGCAGTTCGGGCGACCGGCCGGCGGCACTGGCCGAGCTGATGGGCATCATTCTCAACGACGGCGTACGTCTGCCCACCGTGCGCATTCAGGACATGACATTCGGCAGCGGCACGCCTTACCAGACCGTTCTGGCCCAGAATCCCGACAGCGCGGTCCGGGTGATGCCGGCCGAAGTGGCCCAGGCTCTGCGCGGCGCTCTTTCCGAGGTGGTCTCCTCCGGCACCGCGCGCCGTCTCTACGGCAGCTTCGACAGCCCCGATCATCCGCTGGTCCTGGGCGGCAAAACCGGCACCGGCGACAACCGCATCGACCGCTTCGACCGCTTCGGCCATATGGTCAGCTCGACAGCCGTCAACCGCACCGCGACCTTCGTGTTCTACCTCGGCCCCGACCATTTTGGCACCCTGACCACCTTCGTACAGGGCGAAGCCGCCGACGACTTCTCCTTCACGTCGTCCCTGCCGGTGCAGGTGCTCAAGGGCATGGCGCCGCTGCTCAAGCCCTATCTCGAAGCCGGCGCCAGCACCCAGTGCCGTGCGCCTGAGCCGGCGCTGCAACAGGCCAGCGCCAACTGACCGTTGCAAAACCGGCCATACGCCCGCTTTGTGACGCTTGCGCGACGGAGGTTTGCGCCATCGGCATGGACCCGCCTCCGGCTACGATCAATAATCGCACCTCGTGTTGAATGCAGTACCGGAGCGCCAGCCATGGAAACGGGTAACTTTTCTCTTCTCGACGGTCTGCTCCTGGGGCTGTCATTGACGCTCTCCGGGCTTATGCTCAGGCGCAACGTGCGCGACTGCAACTTCTGGCGCGCCACCGTCACGCCGCTGGCCTCGATCATCGGCAGCGGCTTTCTGGTGGTGGTGCCCCTGCTCGCCGGCATTGCCGGTACCGCATCGGTTGTCGCCATCTCCGGCATCATCCTGCTGTCGTTCTGGCTGGGGTCGGCGATCCGTTTCAACATCCGTTATGACGGGCGCGGGGCGATGGCCCAGGAAACGCCTCTGGCGGCAACGCTCGAGCGATTGTCGGACCTGGCGCTCGCCTTCGCCTACGTAATCTCGATCACCTTCTATATTCGTCTGCTAAGCGGCTTCGTGCTAACCGGCGTCGGCGCCTATACCCTCTTCAATGCCGACCTGCTGGCAACGCTGGTACTGGCGTTCATTGGAGGCTACGGACTGAGCCGCGGCCTCGGAGGCCTCGAGCGACTGGAAGAATACTCGGTCACCATCAAGCTGACGATTATCGCGGCACTGCTGGCCGGACTGCTCTGGCACGATATCGGCCACGGCTACGATCTCTCGGGATTGCCCCAGACCTCCGGGGATCTCTGGCAACTGCTGCGCCAGCTCGGCGGCATGCTGCTGATCGTTCAGGGCTTCGAAACCTCCAAATATCTCGCCTCGCGCTACAAGGCCAGGCTTCGGGCACGCTCCATGCTGCTGGCCCAGGTGCTTGCTGGGGTCATTTACATTGCCTTCGTGGCGCTGGCCATGCCGCTGATGGCACCGTTCGCCATCCAGACGCCGGACGAAACGGCAATTATCGGGCTTTCCGGTCAGATCACCCTGGTGCTGCCGCTGATGCTGGTACTGGCGGCTGCCCTGAGCCAGTTCAGCGCCGCCATCGCCGACACCATCGGCGCCGGCGGAGTGGTCGAGATCGAATCACGGCAACGACTCTCCGCCCGCGTCAGCTACCCGATCATCGCACTATTGGCCGCGGCGCTGACCTGGTCCACCCATATCTTCGAGGTCGTCGCCCTCGCCTCCCGCGCCTTTGCCTTCTATTACCTGCTGCAGGCACTGCAGGCCGCCCGCCTCGCAATGGACGCAGCCTCAGGGAGGCGCCGCTACCTTCGGGTCTTTGCCTATACCCTGCTGGCACTGGCAATGGGCGCAATCGTGCTGTTTGCGATTCCGGTAGAGGCCTGAGCCGCGCCCGGACCTGGGCATTGTTTTCCCGGCGCCGACGGATGCAGCCGAACTCTTCTATCATGCAAGAGTACAGACCCGATCAGGATAGGGTCCTCCGTCGCCGGGCGCCAGCGAAGCCGGATTGCTCCTCGGTTGTGCGCCGAAACTTGCGGGAGATCGACAATGTCCGTAGGCGAGATCTGCAATCGCGAAGTCATCGTTATCGACCAGGAGGAAAACATCAGCGACGCCGCGCGCCTGATGCGTAAGCACCATGTCGGCAATGTGGTGGTGGTACGCCAGAGCGACGATGCGACGCGGGTGCCGGTCGGCATTCTCACCGATCGGGATATCGTCATAGAGTTGCTGGCGCGGGACGTCGATCCCGACGCCCTCTCGGTGGGCGACGCCATGTCCTACGATCTGCTGACGCTGAACGAGAACGACGAAGTCGACGAAGCCATCAAGCAGCTGCGCGCCAGGGGCGTGCGCCGGGCGCCGGTGGTCAACGGGCGCGGCGAACTGGCCGGCATCCTGGCGGTGGACGATATCGTCGAGCTGCTCAGTGAACAGCTGTCGGACCTGGTGGAGCTGCTCAAGCGCGAACAGCAGGTGGAGCGACAGCGACATCCGTAGGATGCCGGTAAGCGCAGCGCACCGCACCGATCAGCCGGAACCAGAGCTCGCCATCAGCTGCGCCTGCGCCTCGTCCAGCACCTGCCGGAACGGCTGCGACGCCAGACTGCCATAGGCTGCATGCCTGCGCAGACGGAAGGCCGCCGGACTCGACAGGCCGCAGAGAAAGCGTGCCAGCTGGCGAGGATGCCTCAAGGCTTCCTGGCCTTCCGCGATCAACGCCGCAACGGCCTTTTTCTGCACCTCGGTCAGCGGGGACTCTGCCTGTCTTGGCAGCACGCGCGGCGACGGGTCGAGACAACTGGTGCACTGGCCGCACGGCTGCGCCAGCTCGTCGCCGAAGTAACCGCACAGCTGCGCCGGCAGACAGCGGGTATCCGCGGCGTAGTCCAGCACCTGCTGCAGACGGGCCAGGCTCTGCTCTTCACGCCGCACGAAAAGATCCCCGAGGCGGGCACCGAGTTCGTTAAGGTCCGGCTGCTGCAGTCGCCGGTACTGCTGGCGCACGCCCTTGACCTGGGTGCCGATCAAGCCCTCCTGCTCCAGATACTGCAGCGCCTTGAGCAGCCGCTCGCGCGGCTCGTCCAGCGCCGCGGCGGCCTCGGTTACGTCCAGCGTCAGCCAGACGCGCCCCTGCTTGCCGGCGGCGAACAGGCGCTGCAGAAAGTCGGCCCGGCGCGGATCGAAACGGGCCACTATCTCCTCCTCCGGCACCTCGAAGCGAATCTGATAGGTGCTGTAGAAAGGTCCCAGGCCGGCGATCACGCCTTCGAGCTCCAGGTAGGTCAGCACGGTGCCGATCACCAGTGGGCGGATATCGAAGCGGTTCGACAGCTCGTAGGTCGAGATGTCGAAGCGCTCGCCCAGCGTCAGCAGGTGACCGACCAGCCCCTGCAGATGCTCCGGCACCGGCGTGTCGCCGTAGGTGAAGTTCTCCAGCACGCGCACATCGTCCGGACAGGCGAACAGTTCGCAGCGCGACGGCTGGCCGTCGCGACCCGCGCGCCCGATCTCCTGCATGTAGTTTTCCAGCGATTTGGGCAAATGGTAGTGGTAGACGGCGCGGATATCGGCCTTGTCGATGCCCATGCCGAAGGCGATGGTCGCCACCACCGTGCTGGTTTCACCAGCCATGAAGGCGTTCTGAATCGACTCGCGCAGTTCCGCTTTCATGCCGGCGTGATAGGCCTGCGCCCGGATACCGGCCTGCTGCAGCTGCGATGCGAGCCGTTCTGCCTGTTGCTGCAGCGTGACATAGACGATGGTCGCCGCCTCCGGTGCGGCTGCCAGCCGCTGCAACAATAACGCCAGCCTGTCGTCTTCGCGGCAGATGCTGACGCCCAGCGCGAGGTTGGGACGGTAGAAACCGGTCTGGATATGATTGCGTGGCGGAATGCCGAACTGACGACAGATATCCGCGGCCACCGATGGCGTCGCCGTTGCCGTGAGCGCCAGTACCCGCTGCACACCGATATCCCGGGCCAGCTGTGCCAGCTTCAGGTAGTCCGGGCGGAAATTGTGCCCCCATTCCGAAATGCAGTGCGCTTCATCCACCGCCATCAGACCGATTTGCAGACCCTGCAGCAGCGACAGGAAGCGCGCATTCTGCAACCGCTCCGGCGCGACATACAAAAGCCGCAGTTCGCCGGCGCGCAGCTGCCGGTAGATCTCACGGACCTCGTCGCCGCTGCGACTGGAGTCGAGTCGTGCTGCGGCTATGCCCCGGGCCTGCAGCGCCGCGACCTGATCCTGCATCAGCGCGATCAGCGGCGACACCACCAGCGTCAACCCGTCGATCAGTAACGCCGGCAGCTGGTAGCAAAGGCTCTTGCCGCCGCCGGTGGGAAACACCGTCAGCGCCGATTCGCCGGCGAGCAGACGGTCAATGGCCTCCTGCTGGCCGGCGCGAAACGCCTCCAGGCCAAAGGTCGATTTCAATACTTGCAGTGCTTCAGTCATGGCCGGTCGCTCCCTCTCTGGCATGATGATTAAACCCCGGCCCCGGCGTCGATCGCAAACGCATCATCCCGGAGCGCCCGTGGCAGTAACGTTCGGCAGCCGCGGGAAGCGGGGTGGAATTTCCGAACGCAAATGTGACAACAATCCTTGTCGACATTTGTCCCGTCGATATGCAGTATAGGAAACCGGCCGGACGCGATCTTCGCGATGCAGCCCCGGATACCGGGGGCCGGCAACTCAATATCGGAATTTTTCCGGGATACAGATTTTCAAGGAAAACAACTATGTTCAGTCATATCATGCTCGGTGCAAATAACGTCGAAGCATCGAAAGCCTTCTACGACGCCGCCCTCGGCGTACTGGGATGCAAGCCGGGCGTTCTGAATGCAAAGGGTGCCTGCTTTTACTTCACCGACACCGGGGTATTTGCCGTCACCAAACCGATCGACGGCAAGCCCGCGAGCAAGGGCAACGGCAGCACCATCGGATTCGCCGCCCAAAGTCAGGAAGACGTGGACAGCTGGCATGCCGCCGGCCTCGCCAATGGCGGCAGCCTGTGCGAGGACCCGCCGGGCATCCGCGAAAACGGCGACCTCAAGATGTATATCGCCTACCTCCTCGACCCCTCCGGCAACAAGGTCTGCGCCCTGCACCGCATCGCCTGAAGTCGGTGATGTCGATGGTTGCCGGCCCGGCAGCCATCGGCTCAAGCTTTCGGACATGGATTTGGCACCCAGCAAAACCTCACCAGGCCGCCCACCGACGTCCCTTTCGCCGTGACTCGCCTACAATACAGGGCCGGGCGTATTGGCTGCGTCGAGGCATCACTGAGATGAGCGTTGATGTATCTCTGTAGTTTCGGTACAGGTGGCTGTTAATGACGCGACGCCGGGCAAGTCGCGGCCAGCGAAAAAGTGGTCATGTTTTACCCAGCTGCCGCCTTGAGAGGCTCTGAGACAGGCATGTTAGTACGTGCTGTGGCTGGTGATAGAGCCCGACAACCGCAGAGGTGACACTATGAGCAATGGCAATCGAACCGGCGACAAATCCAACTGGGCCATTGGCGGTGGCGTATTACTCGGGCTTGGGATTGGCCTCATCGTGCTGCAATTTTCAGCTTTGGCGTTCGTCGGTTCACTGATAGCCGGAACCGGTGTCGGTTTAATCATTACCGCCGTGCTGTCACCTAAAGACTGACTATCGGGAACGGCATGCCGGTCTGTCTCTTCCCATCTGTCAGCGCCGAAGCAAGAGGGTGAAGCGCGCTTTGCTCTGCTCTGCACCACTGCTGCGTTGATCATACACCCCCTGGCGGCCAGCACACTCCAGGTCCTGCTTTGCAGCCAACCGGCCGCCCGCCTGGCCCGTCTATATCCTCCAAGGGTTGGCCAGGGCTACGCAGAACAGCACTCCGAAGCCCAGCAGAAGACGCGCAGTGGCGGGCGTCAGCGGCTTGCGCAGCTGCTGCGGTGCTCGCAGCAGGCGCACGGGCTTTCGCGCCAGCAGCAGGCTCGGCAGCACCCAGAGTGCGCCGGGCAGAAGCCCGAACAGCAATAACAGCGCCGTCCAGAGGAAAGCCGCGGCCAGCAGAACCAGGTAGAGCCGGCTCGCGGCAGCGTAACCGATGCGCACGGTCAGGGTGCGCAGGCCATCATGCCGGTCGGATTCGTAATCGCGCAGCTCGTTGCTCAGCAGCAGCAGCGAAACCAGCAGGCTTACCGGTACCGTCTTGAGGAGCAGCGGCAGCGTCAGCGATGCACCCAGTGCCACGGCGCTGCCGGCGATCATCAGCACGCCCATCAGCCAGAACACCAGCACCACTCCGAGCCCGCGGTTCTTGTAGTTGACCGGCGCGAGGGTGTACCCGAGAGCGCCGGCCAGCCCCAGCAGGCACAGACCGAGGAAACCGAGCCCCCGCAGGGCGACGAAGTACAGCCCGACCACCGCGGCCAGCATAAAGCAGAGCATGCCGGCCCTGAAGTTGCGCCGGATCGCCCGGACCACGGATTCGTGCCCCGCGCCGACACGCAGTTGCCGGATATCGGCGTGATCGTTGATCAGGTTGACCCCGGCCTGCAGCAGCACCCCGCCCAGAAGCACCAGAGCGGCGTCGAACGGATGGACCGGCTGCAGCAACCTTGCCTGGACGATGCCGATCAGGCAGGTCACCAGCGCGACCGGAAAGGAAAACGGCCGCAACGCGCGGCGAAAGGCATACTTCCCTGTATTCATCGAAAGGTTCCAGACGTCGGAGAGACGCTCGGATTATCGCACCGATGATGGGCGATGCCGCTATCGAATTTCAATAGCACCCGCTACCGCGTTGGCCGGCACTGCGCCAACCCTATTGAAACGAGCGGATGCGGCGCCCTTCGACAGGATTCTACAACGCGAGAGCGGACGCGGTTGATGGGTTACGCCGCGTCAGACGCCGTAACATCCTTACGCTAAGGCAGTCTTGCGGCTTCACCCATCCTACAGCTATCTCCTTGTGCAGGACGCTTCGCCGCGGGGCGCGGCTCCCACAGTTCGACTGTCAGAACCCTTCCTGGCCGGCCGCGGCGAAGGCGTCCCGCGTGAAATTCTCGCTGCCCTCCTCCGTAACGGCAACGTTGTCCTCGATACGGATGCCGCCGTACGGCAGCAGCGCTTCGACGCCGGACCAGTCAACGACACGACCCGCCGGGGCCTGTCGCAGCCGTTCGAGCAGGGAGGGGATAAAGTAGAGGCCGGGCTCGATGGTCACCACGTAACCGGGCTCGAGGGTGCGGGTCAGGCGCAGGAAGGGATGCTCCAGCGGCGGTTCGCGCAGGGTACCGACGCTGTCCTGCTGCCAGCCGCCGACGTCGTGGACCTGCAGCCCCAGCAGGTGGCCGAGGCCATGGGGGAAGAAGGTGCGGGTGATGCCCTGCTCCAGCTGAGCCTCGACCGAGGCCCTGACCAGACCGCTGTCGGCAAGAATCTGCGCCAGCCGTTGATGCATCTGCCGGTGCAGCTCGGGGAAGTCGGCCCCGGCCCTGACCTGCGGCAACAGCGCCTGCTGCGCGCTGTCGAGCGCGGCGACCAGTTCGGCGAAGCGCGAGGAAGCATCGGCGACGTGGGTACGGGTGATGTCGGCGGCGTAGCCCAGGTGCGTGGCGCCGGCATCGAACAGCAGGGTGCGATGCACGGCGGGTATCTCGCGCTGCTGGAACTGGTAGTGCAGTACCGCGGCATGCTCGTTGAGCGCCACGATGTTGTCGTACGGCAGATCGCGCTCGTTATGATCGGTGGCGGCCAGATAGCCCTGATGAATGCGATACTCGCTGGCGCCGGTAGCGAACAGTTGTTGCGCGGCGATGTGGCCCGCCGCGGCGATATGGTTGGCGCGACGCAGGCACGCCAGTTCCCAGTCGGTCTTGATCGCGCGCTCGAAGTCGAGGCGAGTCATCAGCGCGGCCGGGTTGTGCTGCCAGTCCTGCGCGGCAAAAGCCGGTCGCTCGGCGGCGATCAGGGCGGTGCGGCCAAGACCCGCGAGCGCCGTGCCGAGCCAGTTCGGGTCGGCGAAGCACTCGATCTCGAAGCAGCGGGTCCAGTCGCCGGTCGGCGCTTCCGGGGTCTGGTGCCAGAAGTCGTCCGGACAGTAGAGGTAGAGTACCGGCATGCGCCCGGGGCGCAGCAGCAACCAGCTGCCCGGGTGCTGGGTCAGGTGCGGCAGCCACTGAACGAACGGGGGGTGGGCGCGAAACGGATAGTGATTGTCATCGAGGAAGCGGCGCGGCGCCTGGCCCGAGCCGAGCAGCAGCGCCTCCAGGTTGCAGGCCTGTAGCGCGCGGTCGAAACGCGCGCTCAGGATCTCGATATGCTGTTTGAAAAGTTCGTGCATGGGAAAGTTATCTCCGGTCCCGGACGGGACTGATTTTGATGCCGCCTCAGATGGCCGAGCGCGGCGCCGCATCGAAGCGTTCGTGCAGCAGAGCCCAGAGCGCTTCGAGATTGGCATTGTGGTCGTGCCGACGCCGGTACAGCCGGACCTGCAGCGGTATCTGCCAGCGATCGCCACCGGCAAGTCCGAGCTGGCCGTAACGCAGGCTGTCGTCGATCAGGCGCCGGGGCACCCAGCCAAGACCGAAGCCTTCCTTGACCATCGCCTTGACGCTGACGGCGTGGGCGTTTTCGTTCATGGTCACCAGTTGCGGCGGCTCCAGCTGCTGCTGAATGAATTGCTGGATCACCGGCCGCGCAAAGGCGCTCTCGTGGTAACCGATGTAGGGCAGCGGCTCGCGCGGACTGCCGGGCAGGCGATACAGCGGCTCGCCGTTGTCGTCGAGGGCGCTGATCGGCACCAGCACCTCATCGGCAACGGTGAGGAACTCGAAGCGTTCGTCATCCAGCGCCTGCATGAACTCGATCGACGGATGCCAGTAGCACAGCGCCAGATCGGTCTCGCCCTGGGTCAGGGCGTTGACGAAATCGGCACCGACCCAGGCGGTCGATTTGAGGTTCAGTTCCAGCTCCAGTCCCTGTTCCTGACAGAACGGCTGCACCCAGGCATTGTAAAAGCTAAGGTAAAGGGTCTGGGTGGTGGCGAAGTGCAACCTGCTGTCCTGCTGTTCGCGGATTTCGTTGCAGCGCGACTTGGTTTCGCGGGCGATGCGGGACATCTGTTCCGCGCCGGCAAGGAAAACCTCGCCCGCCGGCGTCAGCGACAGCGGCAGGGTGTTGCGGTCGATCAGGGTGACGCCCATCTCCTCTTCCAGCAGCTTGATGCGCCGGCTCAGCGTGGGCTGGGTGACATTGCGCTCGTCCGCGGCCCGGGAAAAGTGTCGCGCTTTCGCCAGTGCGATAAAGTCATCGAGCCACCTGACCTCCATGGCTCAGCTTACCCGCGCCGCAGCCAGGCCAGGACCGCGTCGAGCAACGAAGCACCGAGTCGTGCCGAACGTTCGGGCGACCAGCCCTGCTCCGGATCCGGCCGCAGGTCGTTGTCCTTGAACGGCATCTCGAGGGTCATTGCCGGACAGCCGAAGCGCTTGCCGACCCAGTTGCTGGCGATGGTGATGGCTTCGTCACCGAATTTGCCCGGCGGATAGCCGCGCTCGAGCTGGAAATCGGCGTTGACCGCCTGCAGATCGCGTTCAAACGCGCGCTCCTGCTCCAGCAGCTCGTCGCTGACCCAGGGCGCCCCCTCCTGGCCGGCGATGAAGTTGCACGGCAGCGCCTCGTCGCCGTGGAGGTCGAGGTAGAGGTCGACACCGGTCTGTTCCATGCGTTCGCGCACCGCGAACACCTCTGGACTGCGCTCGAGGCTGGGAGCGTTCCATTCCCGGTTCAGGTTGACGCCGATGGCGTTGGTGCGCAGATGGCCGCGCACGGCGCCGTCGGGATTCATGTTCGGCACCAGATAGATGACCGCCTCCTCCAGTAACGTCTGTGACTGCGCATCATGCCGGTCAAGCAGCCGCTCCAGCAGGCCCTCGGCGCACCACTGCGCCATGGTTTCGCCGGGATGCTGTCGGGCTGTGACCCAGATGGTCCGGCGGCCCGGTGCGGGCTCACCGATGCGCAGCAGATCCAGCGTGCGTCCATCGAGGGTTTCACCGAGCGACTCTACGAAGACCCTCGCGGAGCGCGACGCGCCGGCGACGAGATCCAGGTGACGCTCGAAGCTGTAAGGCGCAAAGTAAGCATAGTAGACGCTGTCCTGCGCAGGCTCGTGCTCGATCAGCAGCTCGCCGTCCTGATAACGGGTTGGCACCCGGAACCAGTAGCGGCGGTCGTAGGACGCCACCGCGCGGTAGTCGTCCCAGCCGTCCGGATAGGCGGCTCCGGCGGCGTTGGTCAGGCGCAGGCGCAGCGCCCGATCACGCCCGCCGTCGACGCGAAAATGAAACCACTGGTAGAAATCCGAAGCGTTGTCCGCGCGTATAGCCAGCCGAACGTCGTGCGGCCGGCTGGCATCCAGCACCTCGATATTGCCGCTGTCGAACACAGCGTTGATACGTAAAGCGCTCATTTCAGATCAGACCTCTTCGGCCGGGCTTGAAAGCAGGCGGTCTGGCCGCCACCTCAGCGATTGTGATCATCTCAGATCCGGCCTTCCTCGACGGCGTGGCAAGCCACCTGACCGCCGTCGCTGGTCGCGATCAGCTGCGGGATCTCGCGCTTGCAGCGCTCGTTGGCGTGGGGGCAGCGCCCGTGGAACACGCAGCCCGACGGCAGGTTCACCGGTGTCGGCACCTCGCCCTCCAGCCGGATGTGCCCCGAGCGATTGTCCTCCAGACGCGGAATCGCCGACAGCAGCGCCTGGGTGTAGGGGTGGCGCGGTGTCGCGAACAGCGTTTTGGTTGGCGCCAGCTCGCACAGCGAGCCCAGGTACATCACAGCGACGCGGGTGCCGAAGTGCTCGACCACCGACAGATCGTGGGTGATGAACAGGTAGGTCAGGTTGCGGCTCTCCTGGGCGTCCATCATCAGGTTCAGCACCTGGGCCTGGATCGAGACGTCGAGCGCCGAAATTGGCTCGTCGGCGACGATGAACTCCGGATCCACCGCCAGTGCCCGGGCAATACTGATGCGCTGGCGCTGACCGCCGGAAAACTCGTGCGGGAAGCGCTTGGCCCAGGTCGGGTCGATGCCGACCGAGTGCATCACCTCGTGCACCTTGTCGCGGATCTCGGTGTTCGATGACCCGGCGTTGTGGAAGCGCACCGGCTCTTCCAGCGTCTGGGCGATGGTCATGCGCGGGTTCAGCGACGCGTAGGGGTTCTGGAAAATCATCTGCATCTTGCGCCGGTACGGCAGCACCTGGCGATCGCTGAGATTGTCGATGCGCTGACCTTCATAGCTGATACTGCCTGACGACGGACTGAGCAGCCCCATCACGGTGCGCGCCACGGTCGACTTGCCGCAGCCCGACTCGCCCACCACGCACAGCGCCTCGCCGCGCTGCACGTCGAGGCTGACGCCGTTGATCGCATGCACGTGTTCCTGCTCGCGCACCAGCTTGCCGCCACGAAATTTCAGCTGATCGAGGAAGTCGCCGGAGATCGAGAAGCGCTTGTACAGATCCTTGATCTGCACCAGGGAGTCGACTTGGGCGTTCATCTTACTTCACCTCCAGGGTTTGCGGCGCTGCGTTTTCGGCCAGTTGCTGGGCCACCATATGACAGGCGACGCGGCAGCCGCCGGAGCGGACGTACTCCGGCAGCGTGCTGCGGCAGATATCCATGGCGTAGTCGCAGCGCGGGTTGAAGGCGCAGCCGGTGGGGATGTTCTGCAGCGGCGGCATGGAACCGCGAATCTGGTTCAGGCGCTGGCCCGGAATCGCCATCTGCGGCAACGCGTTCATCAGCCCCTGGGTATAGGGATGCTGGGCATCGTTGATGATTTCGCGGGTCGGGCCGTGCTCGATGATACGGCCGGCGTACATCACCATCGCCTGGCGCGTGACCTGGGAGACCACGCCAAGATCGTGGGTAATCAGCATCAGCGCCACGTTGTTGCGCTCGCACAGCTCCAGCATCAGGTCCATGATCTCCGCCTGGATAGTGACGTCGAGCGCCGTGGTGGGCTCGTCGGCGATGATGATGTCCGGATCCATCAGCAGGCCAATGGCGATGACGATACGCTGGCGCATACCGCCAGAAAGTTCGTGCGGGTACTGATCGAAGCGCTTTTCCGGCGACGGAATGTACACCTGCTTGAGCTTCTGCAGCGCGATGCGTTTGGCATCCTTGCGCGAGATCTTGCGGTGCGCCAGCAGGCACTCGACCATCTGCTGACCTATGGTGAGCACCGGGTTCAGCGTCATCATCGGATCCTGGAAGATCATCGAGATGCGGTTGCCGCGGATGCCGCGCAGTTCCCTAGGCGACAAGTTCGCCAGATTCTTGCCCTCGAACAGGATCTCGCCGCCGGCGATAAAACCGGGCTTGGACAGCAGGTTGAGGATCGAAAAGCCGAGCACCGACTTGCCGGCGCCGGACTCGCCCACCACGCCCAGGCGCTCCCCCCGCTCGAGGCTGAAGTTGATGTCCCGCAGCGCCTTGACCTCGCCGCTGCGCAGCCCGAAACGGACTTCGAGGTTTCTGACTTCCAGAAGTGCCATCTTGATCACCCCTTGTAGAGTTTCGGGTTGAGAACATCGCGCAGCCAGTCGCCGAGCAGGTTCATCACCAGCACCAGCCCGACCAGCACGACACCCGGAATCACGGTAATCCACCAGGAGCCGGAGAAGATGTACTCGAAGCCACTGGAGATCAGCGAGCCGAGTGAAGGCTGGGATACCGGCATGCCAAGACCGAGGAACGACAGCGAGGCCTCGGCGATGATGGCGTTGGCCACCTGCACCGTCGAGATCACCAGAATCGGCGACAGCGTATTCGGCAGGATGTGGCGGAACATGATGCGCGGCGAGCGCAGGCCGATGACACGGGCGGCGTCGACGTATTCCTTCTTTTTCTCGGCCAGCACCGAGGCACGGATGGTACGGGCGTACTGCGGCCATTCGGCTATGCCGATCACCAGAATCAGCATCAGCATCGCCAGATTCTGGTACAGCTCGGTGCCGAAGGTGGCCTGGAAGACCGCCAGCACCACGATCGCCACCATCATGGTGGAGAACGACAGCTGCACGTCGGCGCAGCGCATCAGCAGGCTGTCGATGCGACCGCCGCTGTAGCCGGCGAACAGACCGATGATGATACCGAGCAGCGCCTGCAGCGCCACGGCGCACAGGCCGATGGTCAGTGACACCCGGGTGCCGTAGAGGATAGTGGACCAGAGGTCGCGCCCCTGGGCGTCGGTGCCGAGCCAGAAGGCCGGGTCCGCTCCCTCTTCCCAGCTTGGCGGCATCTCGGCGTTGAGAATGTCGATCTGCGCCGGGTCGTAGGGGTCGTAGGGCGCGATCAGCGGTGCCAGCAGCGCCAGCACGGCATAGGTGACGAATATCGCCAGACTCAGCTGTGCCACGCGATCGCGGGTGAAACTGTGCCACAGGTGGCTGTCGCGAAAGCGCTGCCAGGCCGACGGCGGCGCATCCATTGTCTGCAGTTGTTCGCTCATGATTTCTTACCTGCCAGCTTGACTGTCGGGTTGACCAGGCCGTAGATCAGGTCCACCAGGCCGTATAGGGTGCGTGACGACGAAAATGGCGCGTTCATTTTTTACCTGCCAGTTTCACTGTCGGGTTGACCAGGCCGTAGATCAGGTCCACCAGGGTGTTGGTGACCACGAAGATGGCGCCGACCACGATCAGGTAAGCGACGATCAGCGGTGTGTCGACGCGATTGACGGCTTCGAGGAAAAGGAAGCCCATCCCCGGCCACTGGAACACGGTTTCGGTGAGGATGGTGTAGGCCACCATGGTGCCGATTTGCACGCCGCCGACGGTGATGACCGGCAGCATGGTGTTCTTGAGCGCGTGCAGGAAGTAGATCCGGCGCGGCGCCAGGCCCTTGGCCCAGGCGAACTTGACGTATTCGGACTGCAGCACCTCCATCATTTCGGCACGGATCAGGCGGATGAACAGCGGCAGCATGATCGACGCCAGCGACACGCACGGCAGCACCAGGTGCGCCAGGCCGTCGGCGGTGAAGAAACCGCTGTCCCAGAAACCCAGCACCGTAACGGTTTCGCCGCGGCCGAAGGACGGCATCCAGCCCATTTCGATGGAGAAGAAGTAGATCAGGCCGATGGCGGTCAGGAACACCGGTACCGAAATGCCGATGATGCTGAAACCCATGACCGCGCGGGAAAACAGGCTGTTGGGCTTGATCGCCGAATAGACACCCAGCGGCACCGACAGCAGGACGATGATCAGGGTGGCGCCGAACACCAGCTCAAGGGTCGCCGGAAGCTTGTTGAGGATGACCTCCAGCGCCGGCTCCTTGAAGAAGTAGGAGGTGCCGAGGTCGCCCTGCAGGGCGTTTTTGGCGAAACGGGCGTACTGCACCAGGAAGGGGTCGTTGAGCCCCATTTCATCGCGCAGCGCCTGGCGCTCCGCTTCCGATACCGACTGTCCCACCAGCTCGCGCAGCGGATCGCCGAGGTTGTCCTGTATCGAGAAGCTCACCAGGCTGATGATGAACATCACCACTATCGCCTGGACGACACGTTTGATCAGAAAAGCAATCATAACTTAACCCGGATAATTTATGAGGGTTTTGGAATTAAGGCTCAAGCTGGCTAAGAAGGTTGTGCGACCGGTTGAAGGGCCGTAGCTTGCTACGGCTCAAGGCCGATCGCGCAAGATTCAACGCCAGCTTGGGTCTTAACCCAAAAAGGACGAAGTTGAATCTCCGACTTTCGTCACCAGAATACTAAGCTATTGAAATATATCGATTTTCATAAATTCGGTCCGCCTTCATGAAATATGCGGGTTCTGCCTCGAGCCTTGCCCGGGTCCGTGGATCTGGCTCTGATTTGAAGCAAAAGGACGGCCCGGCGCGGGCCGTCAGGAAAACTCGAAGGAGACAAGCGGGGCCGGCGGGGCCGCCGGCCCCGGTTCACTTATTCCTCGATGACCAGGTCACCCAGGTACGGGAAGTTCATGACATTGAGCACCGGCTCGATATCGACTTTCTTGGCGGCGGCCCAGGCCAGGTTCTGCCAGTGCAGCGGTACGAAGGCGGCATCGTCGTACAGCATCTGTTCGATCTGCTGCATCAGTTCTGCGCGCTTGGCCGGATCGGTCTCGCTGTTGGCCTGCACCACCAGCTTGTCGATCTCCGGGTTGCAGTAGTTGCCGCTGTTGTACTGGCCGGCACCGGTATCGGCGTTCGGGCACATGGTCAGGAACTCGTAGAAGTTGTTCGAGTCCTCGGTATCGGCGTGCCAGCCGATCATCATGATGTCCGCCTCGCGGGCATCGAAAGCCGGCCAGTACTGCGCCTTGGGCACGGTTTTGAGATCCACCTTGATGTTGATGCGCGCCAGCATCGAGGCCACCGCCTGAGCGATCTTGGCATCGTTCACGTAGCGATTGTTCGGCGCCATCATGGTGACGCTGAAACCGTCTTCGTAACCGGCATCCTTCATCAGCTGCTTGGCTTTCTCGAGGTCGTAGCGCGGCTCAAGGTTCGGGTTGTGGCCGAGATAGCCTTCCGGACTCAGCTGCGCCGCGGTGGTGGCGAAGCCTTTCATGATCTTGTCGACGATGCCCTTCTGGTTGATGGCGTAGTTCACCGCCTGGCGCACGCGCGCGTCCTTGAAGGCTTCGACACGATTCTGGTTGAGCTGGAAGGTAATGATGCGGGTGCCGCCCATGGTCACCAGGTTGGTATCTTCATTCTTCTCGATACGGTCGAGGTCGGTCGGCGGCACCGGCGCGATGAAGTCGACGTCACCGGACAACAGCGCGGCGACACGGGTCGGCGATTCCTTGATCGGGGTCAGCACGATGGTGTCGACGTTGCCCGGAGACTGCTCATCCCAGTACTGGGGATTGCGGCTGAACTCGACCCGCACACCCTGCTCGCGGCTGGCGACGGTGTAAGGACCGGTGCCGGACAGATGAGAAGAGGCGAAGGAGTTGCCGTGCTTGACCAGCATATCCTTGGGATTGCCGTTCTCGTCGGTACCGCTGTAGAAGGCGCTGTCCATCGGGAACAGATAGGTGGCGTTGTTCAGTACCAGCGGGAAGGGCTCGTTGGTGACCAGGTCGATGGTGTAGTCATCGACGACCTTGAGTTCCTTGAACGGCGCGAAGATGCTCTTGAAGTCGGCGGAGTTGCGCAGACGCTCGAAAGTGAAGGCGACGTCCTTGGCGGTCATCTCGTTGCCGCTGTGGAACTTCACGCCCTTGCGCAGATGAAAGCGCATGGTCAGGTCGTCGACACGCTCCCAGCTCTCGGCCAGACGCGGTTCGAAGGTCAGATCCTTGGTCCAGCGCACCAGCGGGTCGAAGGTCATGTGTGACAGCTGCAGGGTACCGCCGGACAGCTGCTCGTGCGGATCCAGCGAAACCGGATCGGCATCGTAGGCCATTTTGAGGGTCGCAGCCTGAGCACTCATTACGCCGATGCTGAGCATGGCGCCGGCGAGAACAGAGAGAGTTTTCTTCATCTTTAGTCCTGCAGTTGTTTTTAGTGACCCTAGCAAGACTAGACGATCGACTGCAGGCGACCAATCGAAATACCGAGTAGGCCTATACGCGATACGTATGCGAATGGTGTATGCGGCTTGCGGCTTGCGGTAGCATGGGTCTAGCCGCCATGAGCACAAAACCGCAACATTCAGCCAAACCCTGACGGCGGCGTAACCCATCAAATGCTTCGGCTACTGCGTTGCCTGCTGGAAATATGCGGAATATCAGGCAGCTCGACCAAGCCCGCGCCGACCGACACGAAGGCACCTGCGGCGCCTATGATGGGTTACGCCGCCCCTCCCCGGGAGCCGGCCGGGAAGAACAACAGAACGGCGGCTAGACCCACCCTTCTTTGACACGTAACCCGTCACCCCAAATAACACCCCGCTCCTGCACATCCTGTGCCCGCAGGATAAGTATGTCCCTACACAAAAAAAACCCCGGCGCGAAGGCCGGGGTTTTCAAGGGTTTTGGGGTTGGCCGGGCTTACATCATGCCGCCCATGCCACCCATACCGCCCATGCCGCCCATGTCAGGCATAGCCGGGCCCTTGTCTTCCGGGTGCTCGGCAACCATGGCTTCGGTGGTGATCATCAGACCGGCAACGGAAGCAGCCGCCTGCAGTGCAGAGCGGGTGACCTTGGCCGGGTCCAGGATACCCATTTCCAGCATGTTGCCGTATTCGCCGGTTGCGGCGTTGTAGCCGTAGGCGCCTTCGCCTTCGCGAACCTTGGAGACGACGACGGAACCTTCGTCACCGGCGTTCTCGACGATCTGACGCAGCGGTGCTTCCATGGCACGGAAGGCCAGCTCGATACCGACGGTCTGGTCGTGGTTGATGCCTTCCAGTTGCTGGACGTTGGACAGCGCACGGATCAGAGCAACACCGCCGCCCGGTACCACGCCTTCTTCGACAGCCGCACGGGTCGCGTGCAGGGCGTCTTCAACGCGGGCCTTTTTCTCTTTCATCTCGACTTCGGTAGCAGCACCGACCTTGATTACTGCAACACCGCCGGCCAGCTTGGCAACGCGCTCCTGCAGTTTTTCGCGGTCGTAGTCGGAAGAAGTCTCTTCGATCTGGGCGCGGATCTGGGAAACTCGGGCTTCAATGGTAGCCACTTCACCAACGCCGTCGACGATGATGGTGTTTTCCTTGGTGATGTTGACCTTCTTGGCCTGACCCAGCTGTTCCAGGGTAGCGGTTTCCAGGCTCAGGCCGACTTCTTCGGAGATGACCTGGCCGCCGGTCAGGACAGCGATATCTTCCAGCATGGCCTTGCGACGATCACCGAAGCCCGGCGCCTTGACGGCAGCGACCTTGACGATACCGCGCATGTTGTTGACGACCAGGGTCGCCAGGGCTTCGCCTTCGACGTCTTCGGCGATGATCAGCAGCGGACGGGAAGACTTGGCTACCTGCTCCAGGGTCGGCAGCAGATCGCGGATGTTGGAGATTTTCTTGTCGAACAGCAGGATGTACGGCTGTTCCAGCTCGACGGACATGTTCTCCTGGTTGTTGATGAAGTAAGGAGACAGGTAGCCGCGGTCGAACTGCATGCCTTCAACGACTTCCAGCTCGTTCTCGAGGCCGGTGCCTTCCTCAACGGTGATGACGCCTTCCTTGCCAACACGCTCCATCGCCTTGGCGATGATGTCGCCGACGACTTCGTCGGAGTTGGCGGAGATGGAGCCTACCTGGGAGATAGCCTTGGAATCTTCACAGGGAACAGCCATCTTGCGCAGTTCTTCGACGACCGCAGCAGCGGCCTTGTCGATGCCGCGCTTGAGGTCCATCGGGTTCATGCCGGCGGCAACGGACTTCAGACCTTCGTTGACGATCGCCTGAGCCAGAACAGTCGCGGTGGTGGTACCGTCACCGGCAACGTCGTTGGCCTGGGAAGCGACTTCCTTGACCATCTGTGCACCCATGTTCTCGAACTTGTCCTGCAGCTCGATTTCCTTGGCGACGGAAACACCGTCCTTGGTGACCAGCGGTGCACCGAAGGACTTGTCCAGCACGACGTTGCGACCCTTCGGGCCCAGGGTGGTTTTCACGGCGTCAGCCAGGATGTTCACGCCCTTGAGCATGCGGTTACGAGCGTCATCACCGAAACGTACGTCTTTAGCAGCCATTGTCAGTTAATCCTATACAAATCGTTTGGAATCGAAATTCAGGGGTTGGCGCAGGACTTATCAGTCTTCCAGCACGCCGAAGATTTCGCTTTCGTTCATGATCAGCAGCTCCTCGCCGTCGAGCTTGACGGTGTTGCTACCGGAGTACTGGCCAAACAGAACGACATCACCCACCTTGACGGACAGCGGCTTGACGTCGCCGTTGTTGAGAGTACGCCCTTCACCTACCGCAACGATGGTGCCGCGATTCGGCTTTTCTGCTGCGGAACCCGGCAGCACGATACCGCCGGAAGTGGTGGTTTCTTCTTCACTGCGACGAACGACAACCCGATCGTGAAGCGGACGAATTTTCATCTGTTTGTTCTCCTGATCTCGTTAAGATCCAAAGCCTTGTTTTGCAGAGAAAGGACACCGGCCTATCGGCGCCCCAAATTCTGGTTGAAAAGGAAGATGGGGGCGGCCCGGGGCATTTCAACAGCGCCAGCGAAAAATTTTTAAATTTTTTTCAATCGTCCTCGCGACGGTATTCGCCATCGATGACATCGCCTTCGCGTGAACGGGTGGGCTGCTCGTGGTGGCGAGAGCCATGGGGATCCTGATGGCCATAGGGGCCGTGCGGGCCGGGCTGGAAATCCGGGTCGGCAAAACCGGACATCTGCTGACGACTCATCGCCACCACCGTGAAGCGCTTGATAAGGGCATTGGCGGCGAGGCGCCGTGTGACCGGAATCAGGCAGCAGAAACCGATGAAGTCGGTGACGAATCCCGGCGTGATCAGCAATGCGCCACCGACGGCCAGCACGATTCCCTCGACCATCTCCCGCGCCGGTATTTCACCGGCATTGGCCCGCTGCTGCGCCCGCGCCAGCGTCGACAGCCCCTGGTAACGCAGCATGTTGACGCCGATAAAAGCGGACAACAGCACCAGACCGACGGTATACCAGGTACCGATCAACTGTCCGACATTGATCAGCACGGTGATTTCGACAATCGGAATGATGATAAAAAGAAGAAAAAGAAACGGCATGTCGCAAGGTCCGGAAGAGTTTGCCCCATGACACCAGATGCACCGCCAGACCGCAACCTTGTGCACCGTTTTGCCCTTGAACGTCCCTTGCCGGGCTCATTCTTAAGACCTTTAGACGAAAGTCGTAGAAAAAATTCCCCACCCCGTTACCGCAAACAAACTTCTTTTTATTCAAAAACTTAAGATATTCGGAAATATCGGAATGCAGCTCAGGTATAACAGCTGACTGTTATGTTTTCGTGACACTCCCGTGTCGGTAGTAGACATTTGTGCATCTGCGGGATAACGTTTTGCATTGCAGCATGTGAATGCCGCAAACCAACAATAACTAGAACTGGCTCCGGGGTATCCGTTCAGGCTCCCCTACTTGGGAGCTGGCAAGGGTCGCCGAGGCAGCCAAGACGCATCGCCTTCCCGCGGCGCCCCGGCTGCACACCCGGACGCAAAGCAGCCCGCCAGGAACCCGTCCCGGACTCAGCACTGCGCTTTCATTCAGGAAACAAGGTACCCGCGATGGAACTGAAAGATAAGGTAATCGTCATCACCGGCGGCGGACGTGGCCTGGGCCGCTCCATGGCTCTGGAACTGGCCGACAAGGGCGCGCGTATCGCCCTGGTCGATATGCACGGCGCCGATCTCGAAATCACCGCCAGGCTCTGCATGGAGAAAGGAGCCGATGCCCACTGCTTCGTCTGCAATGTCACCAACGAATCCGCCGTAGAAGGACTGTTCGAGGAAATCGCAACCAAACTGGGCGCCATCCACGGCCTTGTCAACAATGCCGGCATCACGCGCGATGCCATGCTGGTCAAGGCCAAGGACGGCGAAGTCGTCAGCAAAATGTCCCTGGACAAGTGGAACCAGGTCATCGCGGTTAACCTGACCGGTACTTTCCTCTGCGCCCGTGAAGCCGCCGCCAAGATGATCGAGCTCGGCAACCACGGCTGCATCATCAATATCTCGTCGATTTCCCGCTCGGGCAACATGGGTCAGACCAACTACACCGCCAGCAAGGCCGGCGCCGAGGCGATGGCCGTCACCTGGGCCAAGGAACTGGCGCGCTATGGGATACGCGCCGCGTCCATCGCGCCCGGCTTCATCGCCACCGACATGGTCATGGCGATGAAACCCGAAGCCCTGGAGAAGCTGTCCTCGCAGATCCCGCTGCGCCGCCTCGGCAAGCCCGAGGAGATCGCCCGCACCGTAACCTTCATTCTCGAAAACGACTACATCAGCGGTCGCTGCTTCGAAATCGATGGCGCCTTGAGGATCTAGTTCACAGAGCACAGTAGACAGTACAAAGTTTTGGCAGCAGTACCGCCTGACCCTGGGACCCGCACGAGTTGCGGGTCTTTTTTTGGATTCTTCGCAGATTAGCCTGAATCCAGGACCGCCCTCTGTAAACTCAAAACCTGCCTTGCATTTACATTCGCCGGCGCGACCGAGACAATGGCAGGGGCCTAATTCGAGAAAACCGGACCCAACATGCAAGCAGTACCCGAGCGGGATGGCAAGGATCTGAAACAGTGGCTGAACAGCGCCCGCATCTACCTGCATCCGCGTGCCGTGACGCTGCTGTTTCTCGGTTTTTCCGCCGGACTGCCGCTGATGCTGGTGTTCTCCACCCTGTCGTACTGGCTGCGCGAGGCCGGAATCGACCGCGGCACCATTACCTACTTTTCCTGGGTCGCGCTGACCTACGCCTTCAAATGGGTCTGGTCGCCGATTATCGACCGGACGCCGATTCCGCTGCTGTCGCGCTGGCTCGGCCGCCGGCGCAGCTGGATGCTCACCGCGCAACTGGCGATCCTTGCCAGTCTGGTCGGCATGTCCGGCTCGGACCCGACGCAGAACCTTGAACTGATGGCGTTCTTCGCTCTGATGGTGGCCTTCAGTTCCGCCACCCAGGACATCAGCATCGACGCCTACCGCATCGAGTCGGCGGGGCCGCGGCTGCAGGCGGCGATGGCAGCAACCTACATGCTTGGCTATCGGCTGGCGATGATCGTGGCGACGACCGGGGCACTGCTGATCGCGGCCTGGTACGACCCGACCGGCGACGCCTACCATCGCGAATCCTGGGAGATCGCCTATCTGGTAATGGCGGCGCTGATGCTGGTGGGGATCATCACCACCCTGCTGGTAGCGGAGCCGGCGCCCAACGGTAGCGCCGCGCAACAGGAACGGGCGCAGATCGAAGCCTTCATGGAACAGCGCCAGCACCTGCCGCACGTCCTGGCGAAGACCCTGGGCTGGCTCTATATCGCCATCTGGTGCCCGTTCGCCGACTTCGTGCGCCGCTACGGCCGCCCGGCATTGCTGATTCTGGCGCTGGTCGGCAGCTACCGCATCGCCGATGTGGTGATGGGTATCATCGCCAACGTGTTCTATGTCGACATGGGCTTCACCAAGGTCGAGGTCGCCGAGATCACCAAACTGTTCGGCACCCTGATGACCATCCTGGGTTCGCTGTGCGGCGGCCTGCTGGTGTATCGTTTCGGCGTCATGCGGATGCTGTTCACCGGCGCCGTGCTCGCGGCGGGGACCAACCTGCTGTTCTCGGCGCTGGCGCTGACCGGACACAGCGTGCCCTTTTTGATCGTGACGGTATCGCTCGACAACTTCAGCGCCGGCATCGCCACCGCGGCCTTTATCGCTTATCTGTCGAGCCTCACCAGCGTCAGCTACACGGCGACCCAGTACGCACTGTTCAGCTCAGTGATGCTGCTGCTGCCGAAGTTCCTCGCCGGCTTCTCGGGCGATGCCGTCGACCTGATCGGCTACCCGCTGTTCTTCGCCGGCACCGCGCTGCTCGGCATGCCGGTGCTGGTGCTGGTGTGGCTGGCGGCGCGTTATACGCCGGTTACAGCCACCACCATCGGCTCCGATGACCGCGACGCCGGCGATCGGCACGAGCCCGCCAAACAGCCGTCGTAACCCCTGACATCCGCAGCACGTAGGGCGCACCGAGCGAAGCGAGCTGCGCCGGCCTGTGGGCTGTCGTTTGCCGCTGCCACTCAATCCCGGAAATTGTTGAACTGCAGCGGCAGTTCCAGTTCGGCGCCGCGCAACAGCGCAATCACCTGCTGCAGATCGTCACGCTTCTTGCCATTCACGCGCACCTGGTCGCCCTGGACCTGGCTCTGTACCTTGATTTTGGAATCCTTGATCAGCTTGGTGATCTTCTTCGCCAGCGCCTGGTCTACGCCCTGCTTCAGCACCACCACCTGACGCGCCTTCATGTTGGCAGTCTCGGGATCCTTGACCTCCAGGCAACGGATATCGATCTTGCGGCTGGTCAGCTTGCTGCGCAACACCTCCAGCATCTGCTGCAGCTGGAAGTCCACCTCGGCCCAGAGCACCACCTGGTCGTCGCTGTGCTCGAAGCGGGCGTCCACACCCTTGAAGTCGTAGCGATTCTGAATTTCGCGGTTGGCCTGATCCACCGCGTTGGTTACCTCGTGCGCATCCAGCTCGGACACGATATCGAATGAAGCCATCTGCTCTCTCCTCTTGCCGCGCAAAAGCAGGCATTCTAGGACAGTGTTGCCTTCGTTGCAGCAACTGCCGGCGTCAGTTACCAGCCTCACACCCGCAGGACCCTGCGCGCGCGCGCCCAGAGCGTTCCCCCGCCCGGCGCGGACCGCTATTATGAGCCCATTCGACTGCATCTGGAGATTTCATGGAGTGGACCATTGTCGGGGCCGGCGCTATTGGCTGCCTCTGGGGAGCCAGCCTGCAACAGGCGGGGTTCGGCGTAACCCTGGTGTTGCGTGACGCCACCCGGCTGCAACAGTTCCGGCGGGCCGGCGGCATCCGCCTGACACGGGAAGGCAACGAAAGTCTTCACCGGGTGAAGGCAACCCTGGCCGGCGACTGCGGACCCATCGAGCGCCTGCTCCTGTGTACCAAGGCCTTCGATACCGAGGCGGCGCTGCGCGCCGTACTGCCGAGACTGACGCCAAACGCCCGGGTGCTGGTTTTGCAGAACGGCCTTGGTAACCAGCAGCTGGCCGGCGAACTTGTCGGCCCCTGGCGGCTCGCGATCGGCTCCACCACCGACGGTGCCTGGCTGCGCGCGCCCTTCGAAGTGGTGCACGCCGGACGCGGCCAGACGCGCATCGGCGCCAGCGACGCGGACTCTTCAGATCTCGTAGCGGAACTGCCCGATGATTTCAGCCTGGAGGTCTGCTCCGATCCCGATATCGAGACCACGCTCTGGCGCAAGCTCGCGGTCAACTGCGCCATCAACCCTCTGACCGCGATACACGCCTGCCGCAATGGCGACCTGGTACGCATCGCCCGCTACCGCGAGGAACTGATCAGGCTGTGCGACGAGTTCGAGCTTGTCGCCAGGGCCCGTGGCACTCAACTGTTCGACAGGCCTCTCGCCGAGCAGGCACAGAACGTCGCTGCGGCCACCGGCGACAATTTTTCGTCGATGCTGCAGGACATCCGTCACCGGCGCACCACCGAGATCGAACAGATCACCGGCTACCTTTGCCGTGAAGCCGAACGCCTCGGCATCGCCGTACCGACGCACAGGGCTATGCTGGAACAGGTCCGCAAACTCGAAGCTACGCAGCACAGGAGAGACAGCAACCATGGCTGACAGTGACAAGCGCCTTATCAGCACCGAACTGCTGGACCTGGCAACGCTGCACCTCCACGAAGAAGCTGACAGCGAGCTGGCGGCGGGACAGCTGGAACGCCGTGAGCGCCCCAATCGCATGACCAAGGCCCGGTACAAGCGGGAAATGTACCCGCTGCAGATCGAACTGCAGAAGTTCCAGCGCTGGGTGCAGGAGTACAGGATCCCGCTGTGCGTGCTGTTCGAGGGGCGCGATGCCGCCGGCAAGGGCGGCACCATCAAACGTGTGATCGAAAACCTCAATCCGCGCAACTATCGCGTGGTGGCACTCGGCAAGCCCACGGAACAGGAGCTTGGCCAGTGGTACTTCCAGCGCTATATCAAGCAACTGCCCAACGCCGGCGAAATCGTCCTGTTCGACCGCTCCTGGTACAACAGAGCCGGCGTCGAGCGCGTCATGGGATTCTGCACCCGGGCCGAGGTAAAGGAGTTTCTGCACACGGCGCCGCAGCTCGAACGCATGATGATGGACTCGGGACTGCACCTGGTAAAGCTCTGGTTCATGGTCAGCAAGAAGGAGCAGCGCCGGCGCTTCCACCAGCGCGAGACAGACCCGCTGAAGCAGTGGAAACTGAGCCCCATCGATGTCGAAGCGCAGCGGCGCTGGAACGACTACAGCCGCGCCCGGGACGACATGTTCCGTTATACCAGCACGCCGGAATCACCCTGGGTGTGCATCCGCTCCGACGACAAGAAGCGAGCCCGGCTCAATGCCATACGCTACCTGCTG
The DNA here is from genome assembly GCF_014645375.1 of Marinobacterium nitratireducens. Lineage (GTDB taxonomy): Bacteria > Pseudomonadota > Gammaproteobacteria > Pseudomonadales > Balneatricaceae > Marinobacterium_A > Marinobacterium_A nitratireducens. The sequence continues at coordinate 69,819 of NZ_BMLT01000006.1, read as the reverse complement.
GGCCTGTACGACTATACCGACCGGGACACCTCGGTGCTGCAGCTGGATCGCCGCATCGTCTCGATTCCCCGTCCCGAAACCAAGGACTGACAATGGCCGACCGCCTGACCCGAATCTACACCCGCAGTGGCGACCGTGGCACCACGGCGCTGGCCGATGGCCGGCGCGTCGACAAGTACCATCCGCGTATCGAGGCGATCGGCGATCTCGACGAGCTCAATGCGCTGCTCGGCGTGCTGCTGGCCGAACTGGCGGCAGACGACCCGCTGCTTGCCGTGCTTGCGCCGCTGCAGCACGACCTGTTCGACCTCGGCGGCGAACTGGCGATGGTCGACGAAGCCTACCGGGTGATGGATGCCGAAGCGGTCGCGTCCCTGGAACGGCACCTGGACGCGCTCAACGGCGCGCTGCCGCCGCTGCAGGAGTTCATTCTGCCCGGCGGCAACCGCGCCTCGGCGCTTTGCCAGCAGGCCCGCGCCGTCTGCCGTCGCGCCGAACGCCGCCTGGTGGAACTGGCCGGGCGCGAGCCGGTCAATTGTCACAGTCTCGGATACCTCAACCGCCTGTCGGATCTGCTGTTCGTTTGCGCCCGCGTACTGGCGCGGCGGCAACAGGGCCGGGAAGTCTGCTGGCAACCCCGCCACCGCCGTCAGCATTCAGATTAAACTTTTGGAGGACGCATGAAAAAACCACTGTTGCTGGGTCTGCTGATGACGCTGCCGCTGCCGGCACTCGCCGACTGCGCCCTGGATCAGGCGTACTGCCGCGTCGAGTGCGAAGTGCGGCACTTCAGCGACGAGGCCGCCGTCAATGGCTGCAAGGCACGCTGCGCCGTGCAGCGCGCCATCTGCTCCACCGGCGCCGGCGCTGAAAGCGCGGTCGAGCTTGGCAAGGAAGGCGCCGATGCCGCAGCCGACGTCACCCAGGACGCCTGGGACAACACCAAGTCCTTCATCAAGGGCCTGAGCGGATCGGAAACCGAGGAAGAGCCCGAGGACCGCTGAGCGGCCGTTAGTCGCGGCGGGAAAGTGCCCGAAAGTGCCCGTGGTGAGCATATTCGGCATGGTACCAAACTCGATTCGCCCACGCAGTGGTCTCCTGCAGATCGCGCGGCCTCCCGATATTGTAGGAGCTCGCTCCGCGGGCGATCACCCGCGGTGCAAGACCGTTTCGCCATAAGGCACGGCTCCCACGGTTCGGCAGGACCTGCGAATCTTGTGTAGGAGCCCGCTCCGCGGGCGATCTTTTCGGGAGCCTTTCAAAGCCAGAGGATCGAAGCCTGCACCCGGTTCGCCCGGGGACCGGGCTCCTACAGCTGTTTCGTGGGAGCGGCGCACCCAAACGTACGGGCACTTCCCCCGCCGCGAACGCTTTGGCACGGCACCGGATTCGATTCGCCGCGAGGCGCGGCTGCTACGGGTCGAGTCGCCCGGAGGGCAAGCGGTTCAGATAGACAAGCTCGAACCAGGGATTGTCCGGATCGAGGCCGATGTTCACCCGGCTCAGCGATCCGGTATCGATGCGCAGCTGCGACCAGGCCGCCGCCGGCAGACCCAGCCTGGTACCGATCAGTGCACGTATGACGCCGCCGTGGGTCAGCAGCAACAGGTGACGGTCCTCGCCGGCCGCCAGCCGCGACACCAGTCCCTCGACCCGCGCACACAGCGATGCGATCGACTCGCCCCCGGGCGGCGGGCTGGCTGCAGGATCCTGCCAGAATGCCAGCACCCGTTCGCGGTCATCGCGCCAGACCTCGTCGTAGCGCCGGCCATCCCAGTCACCGAAGTCGTACTCGATGAGCGCCTCCTCCACCACCAGAGGCAGTGAAAGCGCGGCCGCCAGCCGCTGGGCGGGTTCGCGACAGCGGCGCAGCGGCGAGCACAGCACGCGGCTCCAGCCTGGCGATGCGCGCTCCCAGCCCCGCATCTGCGCAAGCCCCTGCGGCGTCAGGGCCGGGTCGCTGCGCCCCCGGTAGGCACCCGTCCCGTCGGCGTCGCCATGGCGCAGCAGATCGAGCGTCAGGGCCGGCATGGATCGGAATCCGCAGGAGGTTCGGACACGCCGGCTTCGTCGAAGGTCGCCATCTCGCTGTGCAGCCGACAGGCGCTCTGCAGCAGCGGCCAGGCCAGTACCGCGCCGCTCCCCTCCCCCAGACGCATATCCAGATTCAGCAGGGGACGGGCATTGAGCGCCTCCAGCAGCAACCTGTGACCTGGCTCCGCCGAGCAGTGGGCGAAGAACAGCCAGCGCGCCAGCGACGGCTGCAGGCGTACGGCCAGCAACGCCGCCGCTGTCACGATAAAGCCGTCGACCAGCAACGGCAGACCGAGCTGGCCCGCGCGCAGGCAGGCACCGCTCATCGCCGCTATCTCGAAACCGCCCAGCCTGCGCAGCAGTTCCAGTTCGTCGCCGGCCTCTGCATGCAGTTCCAGCGCCCGCCGTATGCAGGCTTCCTTGCGCGCCAGGCCGGCCGCGTCGACGCCGGTACCGCGCCCCAGCAACTGCGCCGGCGGGCACCCGAGCAGTGCAGCGCCAAGTGCGCTGGCGGCGCTGGTATTGCCAATCCCCATCTCGCCGGCGATGAAGAGATCGCTGCCGGCGTCCGCGGCGGACTCGACGCGCTCGGCACCAACCGCCAGCGCCGCCTCGAGCTGGTCTTGCGTCATCGCAGCACCCTGGCTGAAATCCGCGCTGCCCGGAGCCAGCGACCGGTCCAGCACCCCGGCTGTGGGCGGCAGCGGTTCGACCGTGCCCAGGTTGATCACCTCGAAAGCCGCGCCACTGTGCCGCGCCAGCACCGATACCGCAGCGCCCCCGGCGGCGAAATTCAGAATCATCTGCGCCGTCACCGCCTGGGGATAAGCCGAAACGCCGGACGCCGCGATACCGTGATCGGCCGCAAATACACTGACATGGCAGCGCTCCAGGCGTGGACATTCGCGCCCCTGCAGCCCCGCCAGCCTGATGGCCAGCGACTCCAGCTCACCAAGAGACCCGGCGGGCTTGGTCAGCCGCGCCTGGCGCCTGCGGGCCGCCTCCGCCGCCTGAGGATCCGGCGCTCGCAGCGGCGCCCGGATCCAGCTTAACTCCGTCATTTCACCTCCATTGGCAGTCCGGCGACGCACAGCGTCACCCGGTCGCACAGCTGCGCAAGGCGCTGATGCAACCAGCCGGCCCGGTCCTGAAAACGCCGGCTCAGCTCGCCCATCGGCACGATGCCCCAACCCACTTCGTTGCTGACCAGCAACAGTTCTCCGCGGCTTTCCCCGACCAGCCGGTTAAGCGCCGCAAGCTCGCGCTCCATGGCATCATCGTCCCCGGCCAGCAACAGGTTCGTCAGCCACAGCGTCAGACAGTCCACCAGCACGCAGCAGCCGGCCTCGAGCAGCGGCTCTATCGCCGCCGCCAGCTCCGTCGGCGCCTCGACCAGTCGCCAGTGTGCCGGACGATCCGCACGATGCCGCGCGATGCGCGCCTGCAGCTCGGGATCGTCACCGGGCATCATGGTGACGATAACGGCCACCTCGAGGCCGCTGTCCGTCGCCCGCTGCTCTGCCAGCCGGCTCTTGCCCGAGCGGGCGCCGCCCAGTATCAGTTGCTTCAATCGCCTTCCTCCGTTGCCTGGTGGGGATCAGCAGCCCGTTCAAGTCCGAGCCTGGCACGGGCGTCATCCAGGTCTCGGCACAGCTGCTGCGCGCCGTACAGCGCCCGCACGGTTGCCCGGTGCATCCAGTCTGCCTCGAGCTGGTAGAACAGGTCGTGCTGCACCGCAGGCAGCTGCGGCCAGCGCCGCCAGCGCTCGCGCCAGTTGGCGGGCGCCTCCTCGGTGGTGGTCACTATCACATCCGGGCTGGCGGCCAGCACCGCCTCGACTCCAAGCCCGGGCGCCGCTTCCGGCCGCCCCGCAAACGGATTGACGCCGCCGCACAGCTGCAGCATGCGATCGACGAGCTGCGACCCATTGACCGTCATCAGCGGCTCGTGCCAGAGCTGGTAGAACACTCTCAACGGCGGCGCGTTCCGGTGCCGCACGGCCAGCTTCTCGACCCCCGCTTCCAGTTCCTTTGCCACCTGCCCGGCCGCCTGATCGCGCCCGGTAAGCCGACCGAGCCGGCGCAGCTCTCCCGCGATTGTCGCAAAGGAGTTCGGGTCCGATTCGAAAACCGGAATCCCGAAGTCGCGCAGACGCTGCAGCTGGACCGCATCGTTACCGGGTGGCCAGGCGATCGCCAGATCCGGCTCCAGCGCCAGTGCCTGCTCCAGACTGAGCCGCTCGTAATTGCCAATACGCGGAATCGCCAGCGCCTCCGGCGGGTAGTCGCTGTAACTCACGGTGCCGACGACAAGGTCGCCCGCGCCTATGCTGAACAGGTTCTCCGTGACATGGGGGGCGAGCGCCAGTATGCGTTGCGCCGGCGCCTCGAGAACAATCGTGCGACCGCTATCGTCGACGACGGCAATCTGCGCCAGCGCGGGCAGCGACAGCAGCAGCACAAAGCACTTTATTAAAATGTATTTTTTGCACATAATTAATCGTATCCGCTGACCGCAGAGTATATCGAAATCCCGCCGGAGCGTGCCCATGATACCGCTGCAGGAAAGACACATCCCGAGCCCTTTCTCCCTGTTCAACCTGGGTTTTCGCCCATTCTTCATCGCCTCGGCCCTGGCCGGCGCCGGGCTCATCGGGCTCTGGCTGCTGAGCTGGCCGGCAAAGATCCCCTCGGCCTACTTTGACTCGGGCCTGGTATGGCACGCGCACGAAATGCTGTTTGGCTTTGCCACCGCGGTGATCGCGGGCTTCCTGCTGACGGCGGTACGCAACTGGACCTCGATCCAGACCCTGCGCGGCCCCTGGCTCGCCGGCCTGACCCTGCTTTGGCTGGCAGGAAGAGCCGTTCCGCTGCTGCCGGCACCGCCCTGGCTCACGGCCCTGACCGACCTGAGCTTCCTCCCGCTGCTGGCCGCCGCCCTGGCCTGGCCGATTCTTCGGGCGGGCAATTACCGCAACCTGGTATTCCTGCTGCTGCTCGCAGGACTGTTCGCCGGCAACCTGCTGGTACACCTCGAGCGGCTCGGCCTGACCGGGAACACAGCGCTGACCGGACTGCACCTGGCGCTCTACCTCATCGTCGCGATGATGCTGCTGATGGGCGGCCGGGTGATTCCGTTTTTCACCGAAAAGGGACTCGGGGACTTCAGCGCCCGCCGCCATCCGTGGCTCGAGCGCCTGGTGATGCCACTGGCACTGCTCTGGGCCCTGTGCTGGGGGCTGCAGTGGCAGCTGCCGGCACTGATACTGAGCGCAGCGAACCTGGTCCTGCACGGCTGGCGCCAGCGCGGCTGGATCGATGCGCGCATTGCCCGGGTACCGCTGTTGTGGATTCTGCACCTGGGATATCTCTTCATCACCGCCGGCTTCGCGCTGCAGCTGATCGTCGCGGCGGCCGGGTGGCCGCCGTCCATCGCTCTGCACGCCTTCGCGGCAGGTGCCATCGGCTCGCTCACCCTTGGTATGATGGCACGCGTGAGCCTCGGCCATACCGGACGCACTCTGCAGACCCCGGCGGGCATCGGTCTGGCGTTCGCGCTGATGCTGCTGGCAGGCGTACTTCGCATCGTGCTGCCGCTGGCGCCGGTGTCCTATGGGCTTGCGCTGCACCTGTCCGGTACCTGCTGGATACTGGCCTGGCTGCTTTACCTGTTCCGCTACGCCCCGATGCTGTGCCGCCCGCGCGTCGACGGGCTCTATGGCTAAGGAACCTATGAATAAGTCCCCAATGAGTCTCTGGCTTTCAGCGCGAGCCGGAATCGAGGCGCAGCTTTGAAGGCATGCTGGTGGCCTGTCGAGAAGCTGCAACAATGAGTCCGGTTCGCGCTGAAAGCCCCGCAGGGCGGGCCCTGAAGCATGCATCTGCGTTGTTGCAGTGCTTGACAAGGACTAAGGCCATTGCCTGCGCACTGCGCCTAGCAGCTGCACGCTTCAGGACCCGCAGAGGACAACTGGGACTTGTTCATAGGTTCCAGCCTCAATTGGCCGGCGATAATAGGCATTACCAGTCGATTGCTTTAATCTATCGAGAGTCACTGACAACAGGGCCCTTAACCCGATAATTCCATTCGGGTTATCATGAACATCTTGTTAAATCCAGCTGTGAGGATTGACTGTGGAACAGACCAGCGTATGGATCATCGGTGTCGTCGCGCTCGCCATTGGCGGCCTGATCGGCTACCTGCTCGGCCGTTCCGGCTCGGATGCCGGCGAACGCGCGTCCCTTAACCGCCAACTCGACGAGGCACGCGAAGAACTTGGCAGTTACAAGCAGGAGGTGGCCGAACACTTCGAGAAAACTGCCGATCTGGTCAACCAGCTTACCTGCGCCTATCGCGATGTGCATCAGCATCTGGCGCAGGGTGCCCAGAGTCTCGGCGCAAGCGAGTCGGCCGCCCTGGCCCTGGAAGATGCAATGCAGCCGCGTCTCGAGATTCCGGAGCCTGCAGAAGCGCCCGGCAAGCAGACCATCCCGGTGATGACCGACGTGGTGCCGAACGAAGAGGCCGAAAAGATTCCGGAGCCGCCACGCGACTACGCCACCAAGGCCGACGACGAGGAAGGCACCCTGTCCGAACGCTACGGCCTGGAGCGGAAAGCCGACGCTGCGGACGACGTCCGCGATCCGGCCGAGCTGGCCGAGTTCAAGCGCAAACAGCAGGAGCAGAAGCAGGAACCGTCCGGCGATCAGGAGAAGGAACGGGCTGCGGGCTGAGAGCAGAAGTTACGGGTTACGGGTTACGGGTTACGGGTTACGGGTTACGGGTTTAAGAGTAGGCGTCACAGGTCACCTGTCACTCGTCACCCGTAACGCATCACTTGTCACTCGTCACCTGTGACCTGTGACCTGTCACACCGGATTGTCGATATCGGCGAAGCGCCATTCCAGATCGAAGCGTTCGGCCAGATGCCCGGCCAGCGCCTGCACGCCGTAGCGCTCGGTGGCGTGGTGACCGGCGGCGAGGTAATGAATGCCGTTCTCCCGGGCACTGTGCACCGTCGGCTCCGAAATTTCACCGGACAGATAGGCATTCACGCCCTGCGCCACGGCCTGCTCGATATAGCCCTGGGCAGCCCCGGTGCACCAGGCCAGGCGCTCGATCGGCTGCCCGCCACCTTCGATGCACTGCGGCTCCCGACCCAGTATGCGCGCCACCCGGGCAGAGAAATCCGCCAGCGACTCCGGGCTGTCGAGACGACCGAGCAGCCCCACCGACCTCGGGTTGCCGGGTTCCAGCGGCCCCTCGATGGTCAACCCCAGGCGTTTCGCCAGTTGCACGTTGTTGCCAAGCTCAGGGTGCACATCCAGTGGCAGATGGTAGGCCAGCAGGCTGATGTCGTGCTGCAGCAAAGTCGCCAGCCGGCGCTTCTTGATGCCGCGGATACGGCTGTCCTCGCCTTTCCAGAAGTACCCGTGGTGCACCAGTATCAGATCGGCATCCCAGGCCACGGCCTCATCCAGCAGCGCCTGGCAGGCGGTCACGCCGCACAGGATACGCCGCACCCGGGGCCGCCCCTCCACCTGAAGGCCATTGGGGCAATAGTCGGTTATCTGGCCGCTTTGGAGCAGCTCGTCGCTGTACTGCACCAACTGGTTGAGCTCGATCGACATACGCTTGAACACCTCGAAACAGATCCGCTTACGCTTGGAACACTAAATAATGGGCAACACTGCTGCCGCAATTCACAATACTCGCTGTCTCACCGTATAATTGCATGATTTATCGAGGCAATCACCCGGGCCGCCCATGCGCAAGTCTTCTTTTCTGATCTGGCCGATCGTCGCTGGCGTTCTGGCGGCAATCGTCATCCTGCAGCTGTTCCCGGACCTGCTGAGCCCGCAGATCAACACCGTCGAAATTCGCGAGGCGCCGGTGAACGAACGGCCGGCCTCGAGCCTCGGCGAGGGCCCGGTGTCCTACTCCGCAGCGGTCGAGAAGGCCGCCCCGGCGGTGGTCAATATCTACACCCGCACCCTGGTCAAACAGCAGGCCAACCCGCTGCTGGAAGACCCGTTCTTCCGCCGCTTCTTCGACTTCGGCAACCGCCCGCAGCGCGACCGCATCGAGTCGAGCCTCGGCTCCGGCGTGCTGCTCAGTCATCAGGGCTATATCGTCACCAACAACCACGTCATCGCCGGCGCCGACGATGTGCTGGTCGCGCTGCGCGACGGACGCGAGGCCCGTGCCACCGTGATCGGCACCGACCCCGAAACCGATCTGGCGGTGCTGAAGATAGATCTGCCGGATCTGCCGAGCATCGAACTGGCCTCGTCCGAAACGCTTCGGGTCGGCGACGTGGTCCTCGCCATCGGCAACCCCTTCGGCGTCGGCCAGACCGTGACCATGGGCATCATCAGCGCCACCGGGCGCAACAGTCTGGGCCTGAATACCTATGAGGATTTCATTCAGACCGATGCCGCCATCAACCCGGGCAACTCCGGCGGTGCCCTGATAGACGCCTACGGCAACCTGATCGGCATCAACTCGGCGATTTTCTCCAAGTCCGGTGGCTCCCAGGGCATCGGTTTTGCGATTCCGTCGAACCTGGCGCGACAGATTCTGCAGGACCTGGTCGAGCACCAGCGGGTGATACGCGGCTGGATCGGCGTCGAAGTGCAGGAGCTTACGCCTCGGCTGGCGGAAAGTTTCGGCCTGGACGAAGCCCGCGGCCTGATCATCGCCGGGATCTTCCGCGACGGCCCGGCCCACCTCGCGGGCCTGCAGCCGGGCGATATCATGACCGCCATCGGTGGGGTCGAGGTCGAAGACAGCCGCAGCTCGATGAACCAGATCGCCGCGCTCAGGCCCGGCGACGCCATCGACGTCGAAATACTGCGCAACGGCAAGGCAATGAGGCTCAACGTTCAGGTCGGCGAACGGCCACCGCAGCAGGAAGAAAGGGAAAGGTGACGGGTTACGGGTTACGGGTTACGGGTTACGGGTTACGGGTTTACGATAGGCACCGTTACCCAGAAACGAAAAAGCCCCGATAGGGTTGCTATCGAGGCTCGTATCACGCGTCAAAGATAACGCGTTACCCTTTCTTGATCCGATACTCGGCCGAGCGGGCGTGGGCGGTAAGGCCTTCACCGCGGGCCAGAATCGAGGCCACCTCACCCAGTTCGGAGGCGCCGTCGGCGGAGAACTGGATCAGCGATGAGCGCTTCTGGAAGTCGTAGACGCCAAGCGGCGACGAGAAGCGCGCGGTGCCGGAGGTCGGCAGCACGTGATTGGGTCCGGCGCAGTAGTCGCCCAGCGACTCCGCCGTGTAGCGTCCCATGAAGATGGCGCCGGCATGACGAATCTGCGCCAGCATCGCCTGCGGATCCTCCACCGACAGCTCCAGGTGCTCCGGCGCGACGCGGTTGGCCACCTCGGCCGCCTGATCCAGATCCGCCACCTTGATCAGCGCGGCGCGGTTGCGCAGCGAGATTTCGATGATCTCGCGACGTTCCATGGTGGGCAGCAGCCGCAGCATGCTCTGCTCGACGCGATCCAGGTAGTCCGCATCCGGGGAGATCAGGATCGACTGGGCGTCCTCATCGTGCTCGGCCTGGGAGAACAGGTCCATGGCGACCCAGTCCGGGTCGGTCTTGCCGTCGCACACCACCAGGATCTCGGACGGTCCGGCGATCATGTCGATGCCGACCAGTCCGAATACCGCCTTTTTCGCCGTGGCGACGAAGATGTTGCCGGGACCGACGATCTTGTCGACGCGGGGCACCGTCTCGGTACCGTACGCCAGAGCGGCAACTGCCTGAGCGCCGCCGATGCAGAACACGCGATCGACGCCGGCCAGCGCCGCCGACGCCAGCACCAGTTCGTTGAGCACGCCACCGGGGGTCGGCACCACCATGATGATCTCGCCGACACCTGCGACCTGCGCCGGCATGGCGTTCATCAGGACCGACGACGGATAGGCGGCCTTGCCGCCGGGCACGTAGATGCCGACGCGATCCATCGGCGTCACCTGCTGTCCGAGCAGGGTTCCGTCCGCTTCGGTATAGCTCCAGGACTCGCCCTTCTGACGTTCGTGGTAGCGGCGCACGCGCTCCGCGGCTTCCTCGAGCGCCCGGCGCTGTGGCGCCGGCAGATTGTCGAGCGCCTGCTGCAGGCGCTCGCGACCGAGCTCGAGCTCCGCCATGGACGACACGCTGAGTCGATCGAAACGGTTGCTGTACTCGACCACGGCGGCGTCGCCCTCGGTGCGCACACGGGCAAGCACTTCGTCGACAATGCCGTTGACCCTGTCGTCCGACACGCTTTCCCAGGCCAGCAGGCGATCGAGCGCCGGGCCGAAGTCATCCTGGCTCGCATCGAACCGCTGTATTTTCAATTCTGACATCTCACTCTCCGCGCCGTGCCACGACAGCCTTGGCCATGCCGTCGACGATCGGCTGAATCTGATCGTATTTCATCTTCATTGAGGCCTGACCGACCACCAGCCGCGAACTGATCGGCGCGATCAGCTCGAGCGGCTCGAGACCGTTGGCACGCAGCGTGTTTCCGGTGTCGACGATATCGACGATCTGATCGGCCAGCTTCATGATCGGAGCCAGTTCCATGGCGCCGTAAAGCTTGATGATATCGACCTGAATCCCCTGCCGGGCGAAGTATTCCTTGGTGATGTTGACGAACTTGGTGGCGATGCGCATGCGCCCGCTCACGGGGCCCGCGTCCACCAGCCCCGCCGTCATCAGCTTGCAGCGCGAGATTTCCAGGTCCAGCGGCTCGTACAGCCCCTCGCCGCCATGCTCCATCAGCACGTCCTTGCCCGCGACACCCATGTCGGCGCCGCCGTACTCGACATAGGTCGGCACGTCGGTGGCGCGAATCACCACCAGCTTGACATGTTCGTGGTTGGTATCGAATATCAGCTTGCGGCTGCTGAAGATATCCTCGGCCGGTACGATGCCGGCCGCCTCGAGCAGCGGCAGCGTCTCTTTCAGGATACGCCCCTTCGAGAGCGCGATAGTCAGCGGTTGTGTCATAGCAATTCCAGGCCCGGAAGTTTCATGTACGTAACGATCGTTCGAACAGCCATTCGCCCGATCGCCGGGTATTAAGTCTTATCCCGGCACGCGGCGGATACGCGCACCCAGCAGCTGCAGTTTCTCTTCGATGCACTCGTAGCCGCGGTCGATATGGTAGATACGGTCGATCAGGGTTTCGCCCTCGGCCACCAGCGCCGCAATCACCAGGCTCGCCGAGGCCCGCAGATCGGTTGCCATCACCGGCGCGCCCTTGAGCCTGGCGACGCCTTCGATCATCGCGGTATGACCGTCGATATTGATCGACGCCCCCATGCGAATCATCTCCTGCATGTGCATGAAGCGGTTTTCGAACACCGTTTCCTTGATGCGGCCCACCCCTTCGGCGACCGCATTGAGCGCTGCGAACTGCGCCTGCATATCGGTCGGGAAGGCAGGATAGGGCGCGGTGGTGATGCTCACGGCCTTGGGACGACGGCCCTGCATGTCGAGTTCGATCCAGTCCTCGCCGGTGGTGATCTCGGCACCGGCCTCGGTCAGCTTCTGCAGCACGGCCTCGAGGATTTCCGGATCGGTGTTGCGGCAGCGTACCTTGCCGCCGGTCGCGGCGGCCGCCACCAGGTAGGTGCCGGTTTCGATTCGGTCGGGTTGCACCCGGTGACGCCCGCCCTTGAGCGAGTCCACGCCCTGCACGCGAATGGTATCGGTGCCGTGGCCGCTGATATTGGCGCCCATCGCGATCAGGCAGTTGGCAAGATCGACGACCTCCGGCTCGCGGGCCGCGTTCTCGAGAATGGTTTCACCCTCGGCGAGCGTCGCAGCCATCAGAATATTCTCGGTGCCGGTGACCGTTACCATATCGAAGAACACCCGCGCGCCCTTCAGGCGGCCGTTGGAGCGGGCCTTGATGTAGCCGCCCTCGACCTGAACGTCGGCGCCCATCGCCTGCAGCCCTCGGATATGCTGGTCGACCGGACGGCTGCCGATGGCGCAGCCGCCCGGCAGCGACACCTGCGCCTCGCCGTAGTGGGCCAGCAACGGGCCCAGCACCAGAATGGAGGCGCGCATCGTCTTGACCAGATCGTAGGGAGCGTGGAACTCGCGAATCGACCGGGGGTCGACCTCGACATTCATCTTTTCGTCCACCAGCAGCTCGACGCCCATGCGCCGTACCAGCTCCAGCATGGTGGTGATGTCGTTGAGGTGCGGCAGATTGCCGATCGTGACCGGTCCGTCGGCCAGCAGCGTCGCCGCCAGAATCGGCAGCGCGGCATTCTTGGCGCCGGAGATGCGCACGTCCCCTCTAAGGGTGACGCCACCCTCGATCAAAAGCTTGTCCATCAGGAATCCTGTCGTTATCTGCCTGAGGGTGCCAATGGCGACGCCCCGGCCCTTGTTCTGCGGGTCGAATCAGCCCTGGAGCGACTGCCACTGCTCCGGGGTATAGGTCTTGATGGTCAGCGCGTGGATGGTGCCGTTGGCGATATGCTGCTGCAGGCACTGATAGACCAGCTGCTGCTTTTTCACCGGCGTCAGGCCCGCGAAGACCTCTCCGACCACCGTGACCTGAAAGTCGCAGCCCTCACCGGCCGGATAGACGGTACAGCCGTCGAGCTCGGATTCGATTATCTGTTTAACGTCTTCAGCTTGCATGCTGGTCTCCAAAAATACGGGTTCGCCGCCGGTATCCGGCGGCCGACCGGACGCACCCCAAGCGCGCGCGTCCGGACGAACTTTTACGAAACAGGCGCCGAATGATAGCGGAATGCATCCAAAAAGGCGACGCCGGGGCAGCCGGTACAGCGAGGCAGGCATGACCTGCCACCCGGCAGACTCAGGCGTCGAACAGAGATTCCAGGCCGACCAGCCTGGCGATGGACATAAGCTCCTCCGGCACACGACGCGCCTCCAGCGTCACACCGTGGCGCTGCGCTTCGCGCTGGCAGCACAGCCAGAGCGACAGCGCCGAGCTGTCGACACTTTTGACTGCGGCGAAGTCGACTGCGCAGTGACTGTTGCCGGTGGCGATCAGCCGTTCCAGCCGGCTGCGTATCGCTGTCACCGTGGCGAAGCGCAGGTCGCCCCTGAGCACCACCCCGTCCGGCTCGCGAATTTCGACCGAAGCCTGCATCAGGCCTCCTTCGACGCCACCCGCGCCTCGACCTGGCTCTGCCAGCCGTCGATGGCCTGGGAAATGTTGCCGTTGCTGCGTTCGGCGAGATCGGCGAACTGGGTGGTGAAGGTCAGACGCAGGTTGATGCCGTCGACGATGACGTTGACCAGCTGCCACTGACCGTCACGCTCCAGCATGTAGTTGACCAGGGTGTACTTGGTGCCGGCGCCGGAGTAAACGTCCAGCGTCACCACCTGCTTGTCGGGCTCGGGGCTGTCGGCAGCCGGGGCCACCAGCTCGACTCGGCTGATTTCGAAACCGGCGATCGCCTTGGTGTAGGTCTTGACCATGGTATGACGGAAGACCTCGGCAAAGCGGGCGCGCTCCTCGTCGCTGGCGCGGCGATAGTACTTGCCCATCACCCGGCGGGCGATGTAATCGAAATCCACCACCGGCCCCAGCGTCTGCTCGATTGTCGCCATGGATGCTTCCAGCCCGGCGTCACTCTCGGCGTCGACGCCCCCTTCCAGCAGCGCCACCATATCCTCGGTGACCTTTTCCACCACCTGACTGGCCTCATCCCAGTGGGGATCGGCCTGCACCAGCGGCGACAGCAGCGCCGCAAAAATAGCGAAACTCGCCAGCCAATGTTTCATCGCACACCTCACTCACTGACTTTGTTGAAAAGAAACTTGCTCACCAGATTTTCCAGCACCAGCGCGGACTGGGTATTCTCGATCATGTCGCCATCCTTCAGCATCTCGTCGTCCGCACCGGGAATGATGCCGATATACTGCTCGCCGAGCAGGCCGGCGGTGAGGATCTGCGCGGAGCTGTCGCGGCTGAGATAGTCCGCCGACGCATTGATATCCATTTCGACCACCGCCATCAGCATACGCTCATCGATATGGATCGAACGCACCTGACCGATCTGCACCCCGGACAGGGTGACCTTGGCCCGCGGCGCCAGTCCGCCGATGTTCTCGAACCGGGCCGTGACCCTGTAGCTGCCTGCACTGTCGGATACCGTGAGGCCGCTGACATTGAGCGCCAGCAAAATCAGCGCCAGGATCCCCGCCAGCATGAAACCGCCGACACTGATCTCCATTACTTTGGTACGCATTTACAAATCTCCAAACATCAAGGCGGTCAGAATAAAGTCGAGCCCGAGCACCCAGAGCGACGCATAAACGACGGTACGGGTGGTGGCCTGACTGATCCCCTCGGAGGTCGGTACACAGTCGTAGCCCTGGAACACGGCGACCCAGGTCACGACAAACCCGAAGGCCACGGCCTTGATCAGTCCATTGAGAATATCGTCGTAGAAATCCACGGAGTGCTGCATATTGGCCCAGAAGGAGCCTTCGTAGATTCCCAGCCAGTCGACGCTGATCAGCGACCCGCCCCAGACGCCGACGATGGCGAAGATCGCCGCCAGTATCGGCAGGCAGATAAATCCGGCCCAGAAGCGCGGCGCAATGATCTGCCGGTACGGATCGACACCGATCATTTCGAGGCTCGAGAGCTGCTCGGTGGCCTTCATCAGACCGATTTCCGCCGTCAGCGCCGAGCCCGCCCGGCCCGCGAACAGCAGTGCCGCCACCACCGGCGCCAGCTCACGCACCAGGCTGAGCGCAACCATCTGCCCTACCGCCTGCTCCGAGCCGTAGTCCACCAGGATGGTGTAGCCCTGCAGACCGAGCACCATGCCGATGAACAGCCCGGATACCAGGATGATAATCAGCGACAGCACGCCGACGAAGTAAATCTGCTTGATCAGCAGCGGAAACATTTTCACCGGCTGCGGACGCGCCACCAGCGCATGCATCAGCAGCTGGCCGGAGCGACCGATGGCACCGAGCCGCGTCAGGCCGTAGCGACCCAGCGCCTGTATCTGATCCAGCATCGATCAGCTCCCTTTCATCAGTTCGGCACGGTAATCGTCGGCCGGATAGTGGAACGGCACGGGCCCGTCCGGCAGCCCCTGCATGAACTGGCGCACCTGCTCAGACTCGACCTGCGCCAGATCGTCCGGCGTGCCGTGGGCGATCACCGACCCGTCGGAAACCAGGTATACGTAGTCAGCAATACCAAGAGTTTCCTTAATGTCGTGTGAAACGATGATGCTGGTATGCCCCAGCGCCTGGTTGAGGCGACGGATCAAATTGACCAGCACGCCCATGGCGATGGGGTCCTGCCCGGTGAACGGCTCGTCGTACATCACCAGATGCGGATCCAGCGCAATCGCACGCGCCAGCGCCACCCGCCGCGCCATGCCGCCGGACAGTTCGCTCGGCATCAGCGCGCGGGCGCCGCGCAGGCCCACGGCCTGGAGCTTCATCAGCACGATGTCGCGGATCATCTCCTCCGGCAGGTCGGTGTGGACCCGCAGGGGAAAGGCGACGTTCTCGAACACGCTCATGTCGGTAAAAAGGGCACCGCTCTGGAACAGCATGCCGAGGCGTGCACGCACCTCGAACAGGTCCTTGCGAGACAGCGTCGGGATATTGGCTCCGTCAAGCTCGATACGGCCACTGTCCGGCAGCAGCTGACCGCCAATCAGTTTCAGCAGGGTGGTCTTGCCGGTGCCGGATGGTCCCATGATGGCGGTCACCTTGCCGCGCGGGATACGGATATCCAGGTCACGGAAAATGGCACGATCGCCGCGGGAGAAGCTGAGCTTGCGGATATTGATGATTACATCTTCGAACATGTCCATACACTGAAGCGGCGGCCCAGCCTTGTATCCGCCGACGCACGACCTCCGGGGGGTAAAATAAAAGGCGCCAATATATCACTGCAGCGCACAAAGCGGAAATAGCACGAACGCCGGTAGAGGCGCCTGCGAGGCGGCTTTCGGCCCGGCCCGGGCGACCTCCGCCGCGGCGCCGGACTTGCACGCCCTTTCCATTCTGTTTTAATAGGCGGCCTTTGGCTCCCCGGGGAGACACCATATTGCGCTTCGCCGGCCACCACAGTGGCGGCCGGGCGTCCGATTCGTGTCGCTGCCCCGGCCCTGCTGTACAATAATGAGCATTTCAAGGAGCACCGGGACTTAAATCCATGAGCAAACCCTTCGACTACCTGAACGCCGCAAGGCGCACCATCGAGCTGGAGCGCGATGCCGTTGCCGACTTGCTCAATCACCTGAACGGCGACTTCACCCGCGCCTGCGACCTGATGCTCAACTGCGAAGGCCGCGTTATCGTCACCGGCATGGGCAAATCCGGCCATATCGGCAACAAGATCGCCGCCACCCTTGCCAGCACCGGCACCCCGGCCTTTTTCGTGCACCCGGGCGAAGCCAGCCATGGCGACATGGGCATGATCACCGCGCGGGATGTCGTGGTGGCGCTGTCCAACTCCGGCGAGACCTCGGAGGTCGTCACCATACTGCCGCTGATCAAGCGCATGAAGACCCCCCTGGTCAGCATTACCGCCAATCCGGGCTCGACACTGTCCCGCGCCGCCGACGCCAGCCTGCATATCGGTGTCGAGCGCGAGGCCTGCCCGCTGGGACTGGCCCCGACCTCCAGCACCACCGCTCAGCTGGTACTGGGCGACGCCCTGGCGATCGCGCTGCTCGAGGCCCGCGGCTTCAGCGCCGACGACTTCGCCTTCTCGCATCCCGGCGGCAGTCTCGGCCGGCGCCTGCTGCTGAAGGTTGAGGACCTGATGCACAAGGGCGACGACGTCCCGGTCGTGACCCGCACCACGCCGATCTACGAGGCACTGCTCGAGGTCACCCGCAAGCGCCTGGGAATGACCGCGGTGGTCGATGAAGCCGGTCGCCTGTGCGGCATCTTCACCGACGGCGACCTGCGTCGCACCCTGGATCACGAGGTCGACCTCAAGAATACCCCGATCTCCGAGGTGATGACGCCCAACGGCACCGTGGTCGAAGCCGGCATCCTCGCCGCCGAGGCGCTGCAGATCATGCAGGAGCGCCAGATCAACGCGCTGCTGGTACTGAACGAGCATCGCCAGCCGGTCGGCGCGCTCAACATGCACGATATGCTAAAGGCGGGAGTAATATGACGACTCTGGCGACACCCCTTTCCGACGAGCTCAATGCACGCCTGCGCAACATTACCCTGGCCGTGTTCGACGTCGATGGCGTTCTGACCTCCGGGCAGCTGCACTTTCTCGCCGACGGCACCGAGGTCAAGGACTTCAACATCCTCGACGGCCTCGGCATCAAGCTGCTGGCACGGGCCGGTATCGAAACCGCGATCATCACCGGCCGGCGCTCGCCGCAGGTGGAGATGCGGGCGCGATCGCTCGGGATCACCCACCTGCGCCAGAGCCGCGAGGACAAGCTGGTCGCACTTGAAGAGCTCTGGGCCGAAACCGGCCACAGCGCCGCGACCACCGCCTATATCGGCGACGACTGGCCGGACCTTGCGGCTATCCGCGCCGTCGCTTTCGGCGCCACCGTACCCAACGGCCACCCCCTGGTGCGCGAACACGCCGACTGGTGCAGTACCCGCGCCGGCGGCAGCGGCGCCGGCCGCGAGTTCTGCGAGCAGATTCTCAGCGCCCGCGGCCAGCTCGACGACCTGGTTGCGGAGTACCTCTAGTGCTGAGCAGCCGTTCGCGCCTGGCGCTGGCGACCGCCCTGCTGGCTCCGGTGCTGCTGTACTGGGGCTTCGACCGCGGGCCGAGCGAGCCTGAGGTGCGCGCGCTCGAAGGCAATGTCACCAACACCGACTTCTACCTGCGGGATGCCCGTATCCAGCAGTTCGACGCCGACGGCAGACTGCACCAGCAGTTGCAGTCGCCGGAGCTGGAGCACTATCCCGAGCCCGGCCTGCTGCAGGCCAGCGAACCCCGCATCGAGCTTGCCCGCAAGGGCAGCGAGGGCCGCATCAGTATCGAGGCGGCCGAGGGCATGCTCATGGACAGCAATGAAAGGGTCGACCTGAGTGGCGACGTGCGACTGCACGATGAGACCGCAGACGGCCCGGGACTGCGCCTGGAAACCAGCTCACTGACACTGCTGCCGCAGCAGCAGTACGCCGAGACCGACGCCAGGGTGCGCATTCTCGCCCCCGGAGGCGAAACCCGGGGACGGGGCATGAAGGCCTATCTTGAAGAACGCAAAGTTGAACTACTGTCAGAGGTCGAGGGCCGCTATGAAAACTAATACCCGCTCCTGGCTGGCGGCGCTGCTGGCCGTCGCCATGTCCGGCGCCGCCCTGGCGCTGCCGGAAGACCGCAACCAGCCGATCAATATCAGCGCCGACCAGGCCACCATCGACGACCTCAGCGGCACCACGACCTACAGCGGCAACGTCAGCATCGAGCAGGGATCGATGAAAATCACCGCCCGCCAGGTCGACCTTTACCGCAGCGATGGCGACGTCGATCGCATCCTCGCCACCGGCAATGTGCACTTCCGGCAGCAGGCGGCGCAGGACAAGCCCGTCACCAACGCCTACGGCGAGCGCATGGACTATCGCATCGCCCGGCGTGAAATCACCATCACAGGCAACGCCCGGGTGGTGCAGCAAAAGGACTCCTTCACCGGCCAGAAGATCGTCTACAACCTCGACAAATCCCTGGTCAACGCCTTTGGCGGCGAAGGCGGCGAAGGGCAGCGGGTGCAGATGGTGATCCAGCCCAAGGGGGCTGCGCAATGACCAGCGTGCTGGAAGCCCGCCAGCTGGCGAAAAGCTACAAGGGCCGCGAGGTGGTACGCGATGTTTCGCTGAGCCTTCGCAGCGGCGAGATCGTCGGCCTGCTGGGCCCCAACGGCGCCGGCAAGACCACCTGCTTCTACATGATCGTAGGCCTGGTCAACGCCGATCGCGGACAGATCCTTCTCAATGGCGACGAAATCACGCCGCTGCCGATGCACGGCCGCGCCCGCCGCGGACTCGGCTATCTGCCCCAGGAGGCCTCGATCTTTCGCAAACTCAGCGTGCGCGACAACCTGATGGCGATTCTCGAGACCCGGCGCGACCTCGACCGGGCCGGGCGCGAGAAGCGCCTCGAGGAGCTGCTGGAAGAATTTCATATCGTGCATATCCGCGACAGCCTGGGCATGGCCCTGTCCGGTGGCGAACGGCGCCGGGTCGAGATCGCCCGGGCGCTGGCAACGGAGCCGACCTTCATTCTGCTCGACGAGCCCTTCGCCGGCGTCGACCCGATTTCGGTCAATGACATCAAGAACACGGTGCGGCACCTGCAGGAAAAGGGCATCGGCATACTGATCACGGACCACAACGTGCGCGAGACGCTCGACATCTGCGAGCGGGCCTACATTGTCAGCGAAGGCGGCATCCTGGCCCAGGGCGCACCGCAGGAAATCACCGCCAACGAAAAGGTCCGGGCCGCCTACCTCGGCGAGCAATTCCGCCTCTGACCCTCAGGATGCGCGTATAATGCACAACAACAGTCCACAGATAACCAACGCAGTGACCCCATGAAGCAAGGGCTCCACCTGAAAATCGGTCAGCACCTGACCATGACCCCCCAGCTGCAGCAGGCAATCCGGCTGCTGCAGTTGTCAACGCTCGACCTGCAGCAGGAAATTCAGGAAGCGCTGGAAAACAACCCGATGCTCGAAGTTAACGAAGAAGAGCACGAGGACAGCGGTGACGCCGACCAGAGCGAGCGTCACGATGACAACAGTGCCGAGCGGACAGCCGAGGCCGAGGCCTCGTCCGCGCAGGACGACAGCGACGACAGCCCCCAGGCCGAAGACCAGTGGAACGACGACATCCCGGAGGAGCTCGGTATCGACAGCTCCTGGGACGACACCTACCAGAGCAGCGCCCCGAGCGGCCCGGCCCGGGATGACGACGGCGGCTTCGAGTCCAACGACAGCGCCGAAGAAACCCTGCAGGACCACCTGGAATGGCAGCTGAACCTGACGCCGATGAGCGACCTGGACCGTCTGATCGCCACCGGCATCATCGACGGCATCGATGCCGAAGGCTACCTGCGCGTAGCCCTCGATGAGCTGCTCGAGCACTTCCGGGAACAGGACCCGGAGGACTTCGCCGACATCGAACTCGAGGATCTGGAGGCGGTTCTGCACCGCATTCAGCAGTTCGACCCGCCCGGAGTCGGTGGCCGCGACCTCGGCGAATGCCTTGCCATCCAGCTGCGGCAACTGCCGGAAACAACTCCCTGGCGCAAGGAGGCCATCCGTGTGGTCAGCGAGTATATCCAGCTGCTCGGCAGCCGCGACTACAAGCAGCTGATGCGCCGTACCCGCCTCAAGGAACCGCAGCTGCAGGAGGTGATCCGGCTGATACAGACCCTGAATCCGCAGCCGGGCGCCAGCGTCACCGCCAATGCTGCGGAATACGTCATCCCGGATGTGGTGGTGACCAAGGTAAAGGGGTTCTGGCAGGTGGTGCTGAATCCGGAAACGGCGCCGCGCCTGCGCATCAACACCCAGTACTCCGATCTGATCCGTCGCGCCGACAACAGCTCTGACAATACCTACCTGAAAAACCACCTGCAGGAAGCACGCTGGTTCATCAAGAGCCTGCAGAGCCGCAACGAGACGCTGCTGAAAGTGGCGCGCGAGATCGTCGCCCGCCAGGAAGGCTTTCTCGAGCAGGGCGAGGAAGCGATGCAGCCACTGGTGCTGCACGATATCGCCGAAGCGGTGGAAATGCACGAGTCGACCATTTCCCGCGTCACTACCCAGAAGTTCATGCACACGCCGCGCGGGATCTTCGAGCTCAAGTACTTCTTCTCCAGCCATGTCGGCACCGCCGACGGCGGCGCCGCCTCTTCGACGGCCATTCGCGCCCTGATCAAAAAGCTGGTCGCGGCCGAAAACAGCAGCAAACCGCTGAGCGACAGCAAGATCGCCCAGCTGCTTGACGAACAGGGATTCAAGGTAGCGCGACGCACCGTGGCAAAATACCGCGAGGCAATGAATATTGCGCCTTCTAATGAGCGCAAGCGTCTGGTTTAATTGAAGTGCAAACAAGGCGAGCCTTCGTCGCTGTTGACTAGGAGAGAACTATGCAAATCAACATCACTGGACATCATGTCGAACTCACCGATGCGTTGAACGACTATGTACACAGCAAGTTCGGGAAACTGGAGCGTCACTTCGACAATATCACCAATGTTCAGGTCACGCTGAGCGTGGAAAAGCAGCGCCAGCAGGCGGAGGCCGATGTTCACCTCGCCGGCGGCAAGCTCTTCGCCACTCATCAACACGAAGACATGTACGCCGCCATCGATGGTCTGACCGACAAGCTCGATCGCCAGATCATCAAGCACAAGGAAAAAATGAAGAACCACAAATAAGCCATTCACAAAACGGTTGAACGAATACGCACATGTATCTACATGAACTGCTGACCCCACCCCTTACCCTCTGCAACCTGGATGGTGGCAGCAAAAAGCGCGTACTGGAAACCGCCAGTAAGATCATTGCCGAACACACTGAAGGTCTGGCCGCTGAAGATATCTTCAGCGGCCTGATCGGTCGGGAGCGTCTGGGCAGTACCGGAATCGGCAGCGGCATAGCCATTCCCCACTGTCGGCTCGATAACGCCAGCCAGGCGATCGGCATGCTGATCAAGCTGGTGGAGCCCATCGACTTCGACGCCATCGACAATCAGCCGGTGGATCTGCTGTGTCTGCTGCTGGTACCTTCCGAGGCCAGCGACGAGCACCTGCAGACGCTGGCGATGCTGGCGGAGCTGTTCAGCCGCCAGGACGTACTGTCCGCACTGCGCGATACGTCCACCGATCAGCAGCTCTACGACACCGCACTGCGGCTGGCCGAAGCCTGAGCCGCAGCGCCTCCCCACAGGGCGGACACCAAACCTTGTCCGCCCGAGCAACATCCCCCAGGTTCTAGTCGTCCACGAGCAAAAGTATCCGCTCGCGGCTGCAAACCCCGCCCCCCTTTGCTAACCTGAGCTGCTGTCAACAATCGGCAACCCGTTGAGAAGGTACTGTTATGAAACTGGTGGTCATCAGCGGCCGGTCCGGATCCGGGAAAAGTACCGCGCTACAGGCTTTGGAAGACGTCGATTTCTACTGCATCGACAACCTGCCGGCCCTGCTGATGCCGAGCCTGGTCGAGCAGATGCTGCAGGACCCGTCGCCACCCGAACAGCTGGCCGTCAGCATCGACGCGCGCAACCTGCTCAGCAACCTGCGCCGTTTCCCGTCATTGCTCGAGGAAATGCGCCAGCGCTATGCCGAGGTCAACATCGAGGTGCTGTACCTGGACGCATCGGACCCGACGCTGATCAAGCGCTACAGCGCGACCCGTCGCAAGCATCCGCTGTCCGACGACAACACCAGCCTGAAGCAGGCCATCGAGTACGAGCGTGAGCTGCTCGAGCCCATCGCCAACCTGGCGGACCTGCGCGTCGACACCACGCGCCTGAAACTCTACGACCTGCGGGACAATATCAAGGAACGGGTCTCGCGCCATCGCGAACAACAGGTATCGCTGCAGTTCGAATCCTTCGGTTTCAAGCACGGCCTGCCGCTGGACGCCGACTTCACCTTCGACGTCCGGGTACTGCCGAATCCGTTCTGGGTGCCGGACCTGCGCGCCTTCACCGGGCTCGAGGAACCGGTCATACAGTTCCTCGAGCAGTCGCCCGAGGTCGCTGAAATGGTCACCGACATCCAGAGCTTCATCGAGAAGTGGATGCCGGCGTTTCGCGCCGGCAACCGCAGCTACGTGACCATCGCCATCGGCTGTACCGGCGGTCAGCACCGGTCGGTATACATCGCCAACCGCCTTGCCGGCCATTTCCGTCAGCAGATGGAAAACGTCCATGTTCGCCACCGCGAACTGGACTGAACCAGGGCCGGCGGTTGCCGCATGCCGCTGGTTATTTGCAGCGGTCTGTGGATAATGTAGCGGCAATGATAGCGAAGGTACGGCACGGCACAGCGTTCGAGGACATCCCCCGGAATGATCGAAAAGAAAGTCACCATCATCAACAAACTGGGCCTTCACGCCCGGGCCGCAGCCAAGTTGATCAACACCACCGGCCAGTTCTCCAGCCAGATTCGTATCGACAAGGACGGCCGTGAAGTCGACGGCAAAAGCATCATGTCGGTGATGATGCTCGCCGCCAGCAAGGGCACCGAACTGACCATCCGCGCCGACGGCGAAGACGAGAACGCGGCGGTCGAGGCCATAGAAGCCCTGATCAACGACTATTTCGGTGAAGGCGGCTGACACCCGCTGCCCGCCACCTGCGCTGAACCCGCTTCGGCGAATCCGTTATACTGATTGCCACTCCCATGCCCACGGTCGTGCAAGGACGTCATGAGCAGCAAAGAGCATCTCTCGCCGATCGAAAAACTCAACGAGGCTCTCAACAGCGGCGAGCTTCGTCAGGTCCGCTATACGCTCAATAACAGCCTTCGCCCGGCGGAAATCGCGCACCTGCTGGACAAGTCGCCACCGAAGGAACGCCAGCTGCTGTGGAGCCTGGTGAACAAGGAGCTCGAAGGCGAGGTCCTGCAGTACCTGAGCTACGACGTCCAGGCCGATATCGTCAGCCGGATGGATGCCGGCGAACTGCTCGAAGTCACCGAAGGCCTGGATACAGACGACCTCGTCGACCTGCTGCAACAGCTGCCGGAGCGCGTCATGCGCGAGCTGCTGCAGACCATGGACATCCAGAACCGCGCGCGTGTCGAGCAGGTGCTGTCCTACGACGAGGACACCGCCGGCGGCCTGATGAATACCGACACCGTGACCATCCGGCCGGATATCACGGTGGAAACGGCGCTGCGCTACATCCGCCGGCACAAGGAAATTCCGGAGATGACCGACAGCCTGTTCGTGGTCAGCCGCCGGGACGCCTTTATCGGCGTGCTGCCACTGACCAAGCTGCTGGTATCGGACCCTGACATGCTGGTGCGCGAGATCATGAATACCGACATCGCGCCGATCGCAGCGACCATGACGGATACCGAAGTCACACAGCTGTTCGAGCAGCACGGGCTGATCTCGGCGCCGGTGGTCGACGAGGACGGCAAGCTGCTCGGCCGAATCACCATCGACGACGTCGTCGACGTCATCCGCGAGGATGCCGATCACTCGCTGATGGGCATGGCGGGCCTGGGCGAAGACGCCGATACCTTCGCCCCGGTGCTCAAGACCACCCGCAGTCGCGCGTTCTGGCTGGGCATCAACCTGATCACCGCTTTCGTCGCCTCCGCGGTCATCGGCCTGTTCGAGGCGACCATCGACAAGGTGGTGGCACTGGCCGTGCTGATGCCGATCGTCGCGTCGATGGGCGGTATCGCCGGCAGCCAGACGCTGACGCTGGTGATTCGCGGTCAGGCACTGGGGCATCTGGACCGATCCAACGCGGCCTGGCTGCTGAACCGCGAACTGATCGCCGGCACCATCAATGGCCTGCTCTGGGCGGCGGTGGTGGCGGGGGTCGCCATTATCTGGTTCCAGGACCTGCAGATAGGCGGCATTATCGCCGCCGCCATCGTCATCAACCTGCTTGCGGGCGCACTCGCCGGCACCCTGCTGCCGATCGGTCTGAAAGCGGCCGGCATAGATCCTGCCCTGGCCGGCAGCGTGCTGCTGACGACCATCACCGACGTCGTCGGCTTCTTCGCCTTCCTGGGGCTTGCAACCTACTTCTACGGATAAGTACACGAAATGACAGACGAATTTGACGACATCGACCAGCCGGAAGAAGAGTGGGTCAGCAAGACCCGCCGCAAGCAGGAAATGCACGCGCTGCAGGCACTGGGCAAGAAGCTGGTGGGTCTGAACAACGAGCAGCTGGACAAGGTGCCGCTCGAACCCGAGCTGCTGGCGGCGGTGAAGGAGTGCCAGCGCCTCAGGAAGGGCGAGGCGATTCGCCGCCAGCTGCAGTACATTGGCCGCCTGATGCGACTGGCGGACGCCGACGCGATCGAAGAGGCCATGGATCGATTCGAGGCCGGCAAACAGGCCCACGACGCCCATTTTCACAAGCTGGAGCGCTGGCGTGACCGCCTGGTCAATGGCGACGGCAGCGACCTCACCGCCTATATCGAAGAGTACCCCCACGCCGACGTGCAGCACCTGCGCCAGCTGGTGCGCAACGCCCAGAAAGAGGCCCAGCAGCAGAAGCCGCCGGCGTCGGCGCGCAAGCTGTTCAAGTACCTGCGCGAGCTGGCGGAAAGCTGATTCGCCGCGGGGCGCGGACAACATGTAGGTTGGGTATAGGTGCGAAGTGCCGTAACCCAACACCCTACTGCAGGGTAGGCAGGGTGGAGGCGTAGGTTGGATCAGGTAACGCAAGTAGCGGACCCAACACGAAATGTTTCGGGATGGTATGTTGCCACCCGAAACCAATCGATCTGTAATGCGATCGATATGATGGGGCCACGATGCCCGGGCGGCGAGACAAAGGGTGAAGCCCGTGCGATTGCATCGCTTGACCCATCCTACTCACCGATTCGCCGCGTGGAAGTGCTCGCGTAGGAGCGGCGCCCCGCCGCGAAGGACCCGCCACGGATAAAAGCTTCGCCGCGGGAAAGTGCCCGTAAGTTTGGGTACGCGCTCCTACGCCTCACGACTCACCATTTTCCGATGCATCTGCAGCGGCATCTTCTCGCGGATCCCACGCAGGCGCTCGCGGTCGAATTCAGCGACCACGCCCCCCTCCCCCTGCGTCTGCACGCCGAGCACCTCGCCCCAGGGGTCGACGATCATCGAATGCCCCCAGGTTTCGCGACCGTTGGCGTGACGCCCTCCCTGGTCTGCGCCAAGCAGGTAACACTGCGTTTCCACCGCCCTTGCCCGCAGCAGCAACTCCCAGTGCGCCTCTCCGGTCACGGCGGTAAATGCCGACGGCACCGTGATCAGCTGCGCACCGGCGTCGCGCAGCGCCTGGTAATGCTGCGCAAAGCGCAGATCGTAGCAGATGCTAAGTCCCAGGCAGCCAACCGGCGTCTCGACAACCACCGGCGTCTCGCCGGGCTCGATGTAGTCCGACTCGCGATAACGGCGCTGGGCATCGGCGACATCGACATCGAACAGGTGGCGTTTATCGTAGCGGGCACGCAGGGTACCGGTTTCATCGAACACCAGGCAGGCGGCACGCACCCTCGGCGCCGGTACCGGCGTCCCGTCAGGCCTTTCGGCCAGTGGCAGCGAGCCGGCCACCAGCCAGACCCCGGCCCCGGCCGCCAGATCCGCAAGGCGGGCACGCACCTCATCGCCGCGGCCGGCCAACTCGCGCAGGCGCGCGGAATCGAACAGCGCGAAGTTCTCCGGCAGCAGTACCAGCCGGGCGCCGGCCGAGGCCGCTTCCCGTACCAGGCGATCCGCCACCCTCAGGTTATCCTCGAGCACGCCGCCCGACGTCATCTGAATTACTGCTATGCGAGAATTCATGGACAACACCTCCAATTCCCGGGTCCCGAAAACGTAGGAGCCCACTGAAGTGGGCGAACTCATCCGATGATACCTGTCGCGCCTGAACAATTCGCTCGCGAAGCGAGCTGCTACGCATTCCGCAACGCGGCCTTCACCGATCGCCCGGAAAAACCTTTTCGGCCGGCGGCGCGGTCCTGATGATCGAAACCTCGGGATTATCCCAGTCGCCGCTCAGGCGGTAACGGACCGTTGTAACCTTTTCGAGCTGATCACCGATCAGCTTGTCGATCAGGAACACCGCTCCCGCGACCTGCGGCGCTCCGAGCAGTATCGCCGCCAGCGGTATATTGCTGGTCAGCGGAAGGGTCACCTCCATCTCCTGATCCACGGTCTCGGCGACCGCATCCAGAACACCGGTCATCGTCATGTCCGCCGAGGGGCCCTCGAGGCGCAGTGGTTCCAGCGTGCGGGCGCGCCCCGCGGCGAGGTTGTAACGACCGGTCAGGTGATCGAATGCCAGACCGCTTTTCCACAGGTCGGAAAAGTCGAGCTTGAGCCGTCGCGCCAGGCTATTGAGGTTCAGCACTCCGAATATTCGCAACAGGTTGCTGGCGCTGCCGCTTTCGATGATTCGTCCGCTTTCGAGCGCGAAACTGAGCTCGCCACTCGCCTTGGCCAGGGCGAAGCGCCAGGGACGATCAGTCCAGCGCAGCTGGGCGTAGCCCTCCACATGGTCCGACTCCAGCACCCGCCCGTTACCCCAGGCGGCCAAGACATCACCCAGGTCCTTGCCGTTCAGCTTGAGCGTCAGATCGGTTGCGGCCGGCGCCTCCTGCCAGACGCCGCTGCCCTGAATGTCGACACTGCCGACCTCGCCTGCGATATCGTCGAAGCGCAGCCGCCCGCTCTGCGGCCGCACGGCCATCCTCCAGTTGCCGAAGGAACGTTCCCCCAGCCTCAATTCACTGATGCGAACGTCCATGGCGGGAATCACCCCAAGGTCGATGGGACCGCCGACAGGGGTCTCGGCGGCGGAGGCAGAGGGTTGCGGACGCGGCAACAATAGACGCTCGAGATCCAGTTGATAGGGCCGCCCCGGGCCCGCGGGCCAGTCGAGACTGCCCGCGAGCCTGGGCGTATCGACCCGCAGACGCCAGGGCGCCGGCTTAAGCTGCACCGCGACCTGCTCGAAAGACTGTTCGCCGACGCTCAGTCGTCCCAGCCTGAGGTCGAGCTCCCGCAACGGACCTGCCGCAGCGCCATCGCCACCTGCCGCGTCGCCGTCGCCACCGATCCAGCCCTGCGCTTCGAGCAGCGCCTGCACCTGCGCGGCATCGAGCGCGTCGATATAACCATCGATCCAGAGGCCTGCCGCGGCCGGCGGCTCCGGACGCTCACCGCCGAATGTCAGCCGCGCCCGCAACGGACCGCCAAGCCCGAACACCGCGCGCAGTTGCTGGTCGTAATTGAAGCGCAGGCGGCGACTGTTCAGATCCAGCGATACCTGCAACGGCCGCTGTTCGTTGCCGGATTTGCCCAGAGGGTTCGGCCAGGGCGCCGCAACGCCGCGCAGGTCGCTGGCGACCAGCAGACGGTTGCAGCCCTCGCCGACGGCACAAAGCTCCAGTCGGGCGTTATAGGCGCTCTTACCGGTGAGGCTGTCGAGCAGGTCCACCCCGCTCCAGGCGGCCAACTCGTGAACGGGCATCTGCCCGCTCAACTCGATACGGGTTCGCAGGGGTTCGACCTGCGGCGTGCGGATCAGGGCGCTGAAGGGCTCGCCGAGAAAACGGCCGCCGAGCCCTTCGCTGCGCACCCCCGTGGCCGTCCGGTAGAAGACATCACCCTGCAAGGCGGCGAACTCGAGTCTCAGCTCGGGCGCAGCCGCCGCCCCCTCCGTCAGGCGGCTCGCCACCGACACATCCGGCCGGCCTCCGCCCAGGGGTATCGCCAGACTCAGCTCGGTAAGGGCCGCGCCGTCGACCTGCCAGCGCTCCGGCTCGTCACCTGCAAACTGCCGCAATGGCGACTCCCTGAACAGCCGCAGTATGTCGCCGGCGCCGCCCCGGGCCGTTGCCGCCACTTTCAGCGCGGCCCCCGGCCCCTCGAGATAGACCCGGCCATGCTCGATCGCCGAGTCCAGAAAACGGCCGCGTTCGACCTCCACCAGCAGCGTCCGGTCCCGCAACAGCATAAAGGCTTCCCCGGCAGAGACCGCGGGCCAGCCCGGCTGGTAGGCGAAATCGGCCCTGTCGACATCGAAAAACAACTGCACGGTGGGCGGCCGGCGCGACTCCAGCCGTCGCGTCCCGGCATGCACCACCAGACCGCCGGCCTTGAGGCGCCCGGCCCCGATGGCACCATCGAGCCAGCGCGTCAGCGCCGGCCCCACCAGAGCGGAAGGCACGTAATTCGGGGCCTGCAGCGCATCGCTGTCGGTCATGCCGATCATCAGCGTCAGTTCGCTCTGCTGTTCGCGATCGAACGGCAGCACCATGCTGAAGCGGCCGGCGGCGTTGACGCTGTCGTTGCCCAGGTGCAGCAGCTGGCTGCCGATCACCACCCCATCAGGCGCCAGCCGCCAGCCGACAACGCCGCCGGCGTCGCGATAGTGCCAGCCGCTGTCATAGAGCTCGGGAAAAAAGAGGTCGAAATCGTCGCTCGCCAGGTGGATGCGACCACCATTGCGGTCCGCTTCCAGCCGCCCCTGAATGCCGGCCACCGCCGGCGCCCCCCAACCGGCGTCGATCGCCCCGCCCTCGAGGTCGCCGGCCAGCCGGAAGTCTGCCACCGAACCGTCGGCGGGCAGGTCGACCCGCAGATTGCGCAGGGTGCCTCTTGGCGCCAGGCTCTGCATCGAGCGTTGCAATACTTCCGGCGCAAACGGCTGTACCTGCAGCCAGCGCCCCAGCTGCGCCAGGTCCAGCGCCGGCAGGCCGAGACTGCGCGGGAGCAGCTTGCGCGCCTGCCAGTCGCCATCGAGCACCAGCTGCTCCAGCTCGAAGGGCTCGCCAGCGCTGACGAAGCCAAGCTGATTGAGCTGCAACTGATAGCCCTGCGGCCGGCGCAACAGCGCAAAGTCGGTAGCGCCGTCGCTGATGGCGGGAAAGCGGGGGTCGTCGAGCCTGAGCTGCGAGAAGCGCAGACGGCCGTTGACAGAGTCCAGTTCACCACCGGACAGCCGCCCCCAGAATTCGGTGCCAAGCGACAGGGAGGCCAGCTCGAGCGGCAAATCCGCCAGGTTCGGCAGTTCGGGGCCGATATCGTCGAGCGAGAGGTAGAAATCGTAGTCCGCCGTCAGCGGGTTTTCGGGCACCTTGCGGGTCTCGACGGCGAAACGAAGCTGACCGGCGTCGACAGCCGTTTGCAGGTCCAAAAGCCCGCTGAGCTGATGTTCGGTGCTGCTGTTGCGCAGTATCAGCTCGGGGACGGTCAGGGAGCGTACCGCCCCCTGTTCCGGTATCAGCGTCAGCCTGGTGTTGCGAATGCCGAGCTGCGGCTGCAGCATGACCAGAGCCAGGGCCCGCTGCCAGGCAACGGGATCCAGGCCGCTACCGACATCACCACTGCGCGGACGGTGCAGCCAGCGGCCGCCACGCTGCCGCCACAGCAGCTCAAGCCCCTCGGCCTCGACCTCGCCGAATACCGGCGCCAGGTGACGCAGTGATCGCAGCAGGTCGAACTGCAGCGAAACCCGGGCCAGCCGGGAGCGGACTTCGGGCCCGGCATCGCTCTCGGAGTAGGCGCGCACGTCGGTCAGGGTGATACGGGGCCAGCGCCCGGCCCAGTCCGCCTCCAGCGTACCGATGGCGATCGGCACACCAAGCTGCCGTGTCAGCAGCCCGGCGACCTCGTCGCGGTAGGCCGAGGCGGCGGGAAGATAATACCGCGCCAGACTGAATGCCAGGGCAACGACCAGCGCCAGCGCCACACAGGCCCAGCCAAGCCAGCCCAGGGTCCGCCGCACCATGATGCCTGGCCGCCCGCTCAGCGCAGAACGACGTCGAACTGCTCGGAGCTGTACAGCGTCTCGACCTGGAAGCGAATCGTCTTGCCGATAAAGGCTTCGAGTTCGGCCAGGTGCTCGGACGCGTCATCGAGCAGATAATCCACCACCGCCTGCGCCGCCAGTACCAGGTAGGTTTCGGTGTCGTAGGCCCTGTGCTGACGCAGGATTTCGCGGAAGATTTCGTAGCAGACGGTTTCCGGCGTCTTGATGGTACCGCGCCCCTGGCACTGGCTGCAGGGCTCGCACAGTACCTGCTCAAGACTTTCACGGGTGCGCTTGCGGGTCATCTCGACCAGCCCGAGCTCGGAAACACCGGTCACCTTGCACTTGGCATGATCCTTCTCGAGCACCCGCTCGAGGGTACGCAGGACCTGGCGCTGATGATCGGAATCCTCCATATCGATGAAGTCGATGATGATGATACCGCCGAGGTTGCGCAGCCGCAGTTGACGTCCGATCGCCGTGGCCGCCTCGAGATTGGTCTTGAAGATGGTTTCCTCGAGGTTGCGATGGCCGACGAAAGCGCCGGTATTGATATCGACCGTGGTCATGGCCTCGGTCTGGTCGAAGATCAGATAGCCACCGGATTTGAGCTCGACCTTGCGGCCGAGACCGCGTTTGATTTCCTCCTCGACGTTGAACAGGTCGAAAATCGGCCGCTCGCCCGGATAGTATTCGAGCTTGTCGCGGATCTCGGGCACCAGCGCCTCGACGAACTCCTGCGCCTTCTGATAGGTCTCGCGCGAATCGATACGGATGCGCTCGACCCCGGCGTGCGCCATGTCACGCAAGGCACGCATGTTCAGCGGCAGGTCTTCGTAGACGATTTCCGGCACGCCGGCGGATTCGATCTTGCGCTGGATGGCCTTCCACAGCCGGTACAGAAACAGCAGGTCGGCGCGCAGCTCTATCTCGTTGACGCCTTCCGAGACGGTACGCAGGATGAAGCCGCCGTAGCCCTCGTCGCCCGCTTCCTGAATGATCGACTCGGTGAGGCCACGCAGGCGCTCGCGCTCGTCGCCGTCCTCGATTCGCTGCGACACGCCAATATGCTCGTTACCCGGCATATACACGAGATAACGCGACGGGATCGACAGATGCGTGGTCAGGCGTGCGCCCTTGGTGCCAATGGGGTCCTTGGTGACCTGCACCAGCAGCGCCTGTCCCTCGCGCAGCACCTGGGAGATGGAGGTGTTGCTGCGCTCTTCCGCTGTGGCGGTCTGCGGCAGCACTTCCTCGACATGGATGAAGGCGGCGCGCTCCAGGCCGATGTCGACGAAAGCCGCCTGCATGCCCGGCAACACCCGCACCACCTTGCCCTGATAGATATTGCCGACAATGCCGCGACGTTTGGCCCGCTCGATGTAGATTTCCTGGGGTACGCCGTTCTCGATGACCGCCACACGGGTTTCCATCGGCGTAAAGTTGATCAGAATTTCCTCGCCCATCGTTGCTCGCAGCCCTTTCCTAGTCATTATGTATTCTATTCCATATCGGCACGCCGAAGCCTTCCAGCAGGTCGGCCGTCTCCGCCAGCGGCAACCCGACCACCGCCGAGTAGCTGCCTTCGATGCGGGTGACGAAAACCGCGCCCAGCCCCTGGATGCCATAGGCACCGGCCTTGTCCCGGGGCTCGCCGCTGGCCCAGTAGCGACGGCACTGCGCTTCGCTGAGGCGGGCGAACTCCACCTCGGTGGCCACCACCCGGGAATCGCTGCGACCGCCGTCGACCAGCGCCACTCCCGTCAGCACCCGGTGCCAGCGACCGGACAGCGACAGCAGCATCGCCACGGCCTCCGCCTCGTTGGCGGGCTTGCCGAGAATGCGTCCGTCGACCACTACCGCGGTATCGGAACCGAGCGCCGGACAATCCCCGGCGGAGGCATCGAAGCCGGCGCGGGCCTTTTCCAGCGCCAGCCGCCGGACGAAGTCCTCGGCGGCCTCACCGGGCGCCACGACTTCGGGAATGTCTAACGGGAGGGTTTCGAAATCGACACCGATCTGCGCCAGCAATTCGCGGCGCCGCGGCGACGCCGAGGCCAGTATCAGGTCAGTCATGGGGATTCCTTATCCGGAGCGCCAAACTCACCGGTTCAGGTTACCCGGAAGGTACGCCGAATGCTACGCAGCAGCACGAACACCCAGGGCCAGAGCAGTGCGCTGACAAGGCTTGGCAGCATGAACATGAAGCTGTCGCGGGCATTGCCGGCAATGGCCTGCATCCAGTGGAAGGTCAGCTGATTGATACCCACCAGCACCATTACCATCAGCGCCTGCTTCCAGAGCGGAAACATGCGCAGACGCTGGTGTATCAGCAGGGTCAGGAAAGCGATCAGGGTCAGCGACAGGGCGTTGAGGCCCAGCGGGCTGCCCTTGAGCAGATCCAGCGCCAGTCCGAACATCCAGGCCATGCCCAGACCGACGCGGTGCGGCAGCGCCAGCACCCAGTAGATCAGGATCATCGGCACCCACTCGGGCCGGCCCCACTCGAAGGTATCCGGCAACGGCAGCTGGCTCAGCACCAGCCCGACGAGGAAGGTGCCGAAAATGATCAGGAAACCGCCGGGCCGCGCTTCACTCATCGCCGGCCCCGGATACGGTTCCGGCGACCTCCGCCCTCTGGCTCGGCGGAGTCTTGACCAGCAGCAGATGCCGGCTCTTGTCGAGCCGCGCTGTCGGCTTGGCGGTGACCATGGAAAACGGCTTGCCGGGATCCCGCAGCACGCCGGTGACGACGGCGACCGGATAACCGCGCGGGAAGCGCCCGCCGAGTCCTGAGGTGATCAGCAGGTCTCCCTCGCGAACGTCGGCGGTGTCGGGTACGTGTTCGAGCTCGATTTCCTCGTAGGTGCCCTTGCCCAGCGCGATGGCGCGAAAGCCATTGCGGTTGATCTCGACGGGAATCGCATGACGGGCATCGGTGATCAGCATCACCCGGCTGGTGTAGTGCGTGGTGGCGATGACCTGACCGCTCACGCCGCCGGCGTCGAGCACGGCCTGGCCAACGAAAGCACCGTCTTCGGTGCCGCGATTGAGCAGAACCTGGTGCAGAAAGGGATCGGGGTTGACGCCGATCAGCTCCGCCAGCATGACCTCGTCCTGTACCCGCCGCTTGCCCTCGAGCAGCTCGCGCAGGCGGATATTCTCGGCGGTCAGAGCGGCGACCTGCTGCACCCGCCGCTCCAGCAACAGCTGCTCGGACTTGAGCTGCTCGTTCTCTTTCAGCAGGGTGCTGCGGTCGACCAGCAGATCCGACAGATCGTCGGCCACCCGTCCCGGCACGTCGGCCAGCCATTGCAGCGGCGTCACGGCCAGGGACAGGTAGGAGCGGGCGTCGCGCATGCGCGGCCAGTTGAGGTCGGCCAGGATAAGCAACAACGCCAGCAGCACCAGCACCACGAACAGGATGCGCGGCGAGCCGCCCCGAAATATCAGCTTAATGGGGCACCTCCCGACGCATGCCGCGATGCCCCTGCGGGCGGTGACGATTCACCTGCATCGAAACTTATTCGTAAGACAGCAGCTCGAAGGCGTGCTTGTCGAGCATTTCCAGTGCCTTACCGCCACCACGGGCGACACAGGTCAGCGGATCTTCGGCAACGATGACCGGCAGGCCGGACTCTTCGCTGATCAGCCGGTCGATGTTACGCAGCAGCGCGCCACCGCCGGTAATGACGATACCGAACTCGGCGATATCGGCCGCCAGTTCAGGCGGACACTGCTCCAGCGCACTCTTGACCGCCTGCACGATGGACGACAGCGGCTCCTGCAGCGCCTCGAGAATCTCGTTGCTGTTGAGGGTGAAGCGACGCGGAATGCCCTCGGCCAGGTTGCGGCCGCGCACGTCGATTTCGAGCACCTCCGAGGACGGGTAGGCGGTGCCGATTTCCTGCTTGATGCGCTCGGCGGTGGCGTCGCCGATCAGCGAGCCGTAGTTGCGGCGCACGTAGGTGACGATAGCCTCGTCGAAGCGGTCGCCGCCGACGCGGACCGACTCGGCATAGACGATGCCGTTGAGGGAGATGACCGCGATCTCGGTGGTGCCGCCGCCGATATCGACGACCATGGATCCCCGCGCTTCGTCTACCGGCAGCCCGGCGCCGATCGCCGCCGCCATCGGCTCCTCGATCAGGTATACCTCACGCGCGCCTGCGCCCAGCGCCGATTCCTTGATCGCGCGTCGCTCCACCTGGGTCGACTTGCACGGCACGCAAACCAGCACCCGCGGGCTCGGCGTCAGGAAGTTGCTGTCGTGCACCTTGCTGATGAAGTACTGCAGCATCTTCTCGGTGACGTGAAAGTCGGCGATCACGCCGTCCTTCATCGGCCGGATCGCAGTGATGTTCCCCGGGGTCTTGCCCAGCATGCGCTTGGCGTCCGCGCCAACTGCCGCCACCGCCTTGTGATTGCCATTGTGACGAATCGCCACCACCGAAGGCTCGTTCAACACGATATCCTTATCGCGAACGTAAATAAGGGTGTTAGCGGTGCCCAAATCAATGGACAGGTCGCTGGAGAAAAGACCTCGGATTTTCTTGAACATGGGAGTGGGGTACCTAAAACAGATGCCGCGCGGCGCGCTGATTCTGAAAACACGTAACTCTAGCAATGGCGGGGATTTAGAGCAAGGAACAAATGGAGTCCCTGAGCCAGAGTCCGGCAGGGGCCGGGGAACGCCGCAGGGCTTATTCGCAGGCTCCGATTATGGTAACTTAAGCGCCCTCAAGCTACCTTTCCGCTGCACCCCCGGGTGCCAGAAACCTTAGTGAAATCAGCGAGAATCGCAACATGGCTCTAGAGCGTTCCGACGTGGAAAAGATCGCCCATCTGGCGCGTCTGCAGATCCGCGAAGACGAGATTCCGGGCTATACCGGCAACCTGTCCAACATCCTCGCCCTGGTCGATCAGCTGCAGGCCGTCGACACCGACGGTGTCGAACCGATGTCCCACCCGCTGGACGCCGTTCAGCGCCTGCGCGCCGACGAGGTGACCGAGCCCGACCAGCGCGAGGCGCTGCAGGCGGCCGCACCGGCAGTCGAGAACGGCCTGTTCCTGGTCCCCAAAGTCATCGAGTGACAGGATTCCACCTTTTTGAAGGATACGAACCCCATGTTTGACAAGACCCTGGCCGAGCTGGCCGGCGGACTGGCCGCAGGCGACTTCAGCAGCGTCGAGCTGACCCGGTCCTACCTCGACCGCATCAAGAACGAGGACGCGGCCTACAACAGCTTTATCACCGTCACAGAGGAGCAGGCGCTGAGCCAGGCACGCGCCGCCGACGAGCGGCGCGCCGCCGGACAGGCAGGCGCCTTCACCGGCCTGCCCATCGCCCACAAGGACATCTTTTGCACCAAGGGCGTGCGCACCAGCTGCGCCTCGCGCATGCTCGATAATTTCATCGCGCCCTACGATGCCACCCTGATCGGCAGGTTCAACGACGCCGGTGCGGTGATGCTTGGCAAGACCAATATGGACGAGTTCGCCATGGGCTCGTCCAACGAGTCGAGCTTCTACGGCCCGTCGCGCAACCCCTGGGATACCGAACGCGTCCCCGGCGGCTCCTCCGGCGGCTCCGCCGCCGCCGTGGCCGCGCGCCTGGCGCCGGCCGCCACCGGCACCGACACCGGCGGTTCCATCCGCCAGCCGGCGGCACTGTGCGGCATCACCGGTCTCAAGCCGACCTACGGCCGCGTCTCCCGCTACGGCATGATCGCCTACGCCTCCTCGCTCGATCAGGCCGGTCCCATGGCCCGGACCGCCGAGGACTGCGCCTTGATGCTCGGCGTGATGGCCGGCTTCGACAAGATGGACTCCACCTCGGTCGACCGCGAGGTGCCGGATTACCGCCTGACGCTGAACGACAGCCTCGAAGGCCTGAAGATCGGTCTGCCGAAGGAATACTTCGCCGCCGACCTGAACCCGGCCATTGCCGAGCAGGTGCACAACGCCGTGCGCGAGTTCGAGAAACTCGGCGCCACGGTGAAGGAAGTCAGCCTGCCCAACAGCGCGCTGTCGGTTCCGGCTTACTACATCATCGCGCCGGCGGAAGCCTCCTCCAATCTGTCGCGCTTCGACGGCGTGCGCTATGGCTACCGCTGCGAAGATGCCAGGGACCTCGAGGACCTTTACAAGCGCAGCCGCGGCGAGGGCTTCGGCGACGAGGTCAAGCGTCGCATCATGGTCGGCACCTACGCCCTCTCCGCCGGCTACTACGACGCCTACTACCGCAAGGCGCAGCAGGTCCGTCGTCTGATCCAGCAGGATTTCGCAGCCGTCCTGGCCGACGTCGACGTCATCATGGGCCCGACCACGCCGCAGCCGGCGTTCCGTCTCGGCGAAAAGACCTCGGACCCGGTGCAGATGTATATGGAAGATATCTACACCCTGGCGCTGAACCTCGCCGGCCTGCCCGGCATGTCGATTCCCTGCGGTCAGAGCAACGGCCTGCCGGTCGGCCTGCAGATCATCGGCGACTACTTCAGCGAAGCGAAACTGCTCAACGTCGCGCACCGCTTCCAGCAGGCCACCGACTGGCACCAACAGTCACCGATCGAGGGTTAACGCAAGATGCAATGGGAAACCGTAATCGGGCTGGAAATCCACGTTCAGCTCTCGACCAGGACCAAGATTTTCTCCGGCGCCAGCACCGCCTTCGGCGCCGAACCCAATACCCAGGCCTGCGCCGTCGACCTGGCGCTGCCCGGCACCCTGCCGGTGCTGAATGCGGAAGCCGTGCGCAAGGCGGTGGCCTTTGGCCTCGCGGTGGACGCCGAAATCGGCAAGCGTTCGGTGTTCGAGCGCAAGAACTACTTCTACCCGGACCTGCCCAAGGGCTACCAGACCACCCAGCTGGCCGAGCCGATCGTGGGTCCCGGTCATGTCGATATCAGCCTCGATGACGGCAGCAGCCGTCGCGTGCGCATCCACCACGCGCATCTCGAGGAGGACGCCGGCAAGTCGCTGCACGAGGACTTCCATGGCATGTCCGGCATCGACCTCAACCGTGCCGGCACGCCGCTGATCGAAATCGTCACCGAGCCGGATATGCGCTCGGCCGAAGAAGCCGTGGCGTTCGCCCGCAAGCTGCACTCGATCGTCACCTCGATCGGCATCTGCGACGGCAACATGGCCGAGGGCTCGATGCGCTTCGACGTCAACGTCTCGGTGCGCCCGGCCGGCAGCGACACCCTGGGCACCCGCACCGAAACCAAGAACCTCAACTCCTTCCGTTTCATGGAGGAGGCGATCGAGCTCGAGGTCGAGCGTCAGATCGAGGTAATCGAGAGCGGTGGCGAGATCGTTCAGGAAACCCGCCTCTACAACGGCGACACCAAGGTCGCGCGCGCCATGCGAAGCAAGGAAGAGGCCAACGACTACCGCTACTTCCCCTGCCCCGACCTGCTGCCGGTGATTATCGACGACAGCTACATCGAGGCGGTGCGCGAGACGCTGCCGATGCTGCCGGATCAGTGGAAATCGCTGTTCATCGAACAGTACGGCCTGTCGGAATACGACGCCAGCGTGCTGTCGTCGACGCCGGTCCAGGCGGCTTACTACGAGGAAGTGGCCAAGCGCTGCGGCGACGGCAAACTGGCGGCGAACTGGGTGATGGGCGAACTGGCCAAATACCTGAACCAGAACGACACCGAAATCGGCGCCTCGCCGGTGGCGGCGGAGCAGCTCGGCGGCCTGCTCGAGCGCATCAAGGACGACACCATCTCCGGCAATATCGCCAAGAAGGTGTTCGAGGTGATGTGGTCCGAGGGCGGCAGCGCCGACGAGATCATCGAGGCCAAGGGTCTGAAGCAGGTCACCGATACCGGCGCCATCGAGAAGATCGTCGACGAAGTGATTGCCAACAGCGACAAGCAGGTCGAGCAGTACAAGGCAGCGCCCGTCGAGAAGCGCGGCAAGATGCTCGGCTTCTTCATGGGTCAGGTGATGAAGGCCACCGGCGGCAAGGCCAATCCGGGTGCCGTGACCGGCATACTCAAGCAGAAGCTCGACGCGCTCTGCGAATGAGGGTGACGGGTGACGGGTGACGGGTGACGGGTGACGGGTGACGGGTGACGGGTGACGGGTGACGGGTGACGGGTGACGGGTTCATTGTAGGAGCCCGGTCTCCGGGCGAACAACGTCGGTTACCGCGGCAATCTCCCGTCACCTGTAACCACCGACCCGATATTCCGAAACCCCAGCCGCCTTCGCAGTGTCCACATGGCCGATATCCAAAGCTTCGACTACGTTGCCGCGCCCGATGCCCGGGTGCTGATCCTGGGCTCGATCCCGGGCGTGAAGTCACTGCAGGAGGTGCAGTACTACGCCCATCCGCGCAACGGTTTCTGGCCGATCATGGCCGCGCTGCTCGGTTTCCCCCCTAGCCTCTCCTACCCCGAGCGGCTGGAGCGACTGAAGATGGCCGGCATCGCGCTCTGGGACGTGGTGCACCGCTGCCACCGACCCGGCAGCCTGGACCAGAACATCGCCGGCGAGAGCGTCGAGGCCAACGATTTCAGCGCTTTCTTTCGCCGGCATCCTCGGGTGCACGCAATCTATTTCAATGGCGGCACCGCCGAAACCATGTTCAAGCGGCATGTCGTCCGTGCAGGGATCCCGCTGCCCGAACACCTCAGCATGACGCGCCTGCCGTCCACCAGTCCGGCCAACGCCGGCACGCCTCTGGCGCAAAAGCTCGAGCAGTGGCGGGTGGTGATGGGCTCCCTGCGGGACTCGGGGTGCGCTTTGCAGGCTCAGCGCACCCTTCAACCGAAGAGATGACAGGTTACGCGTGACGCGTGACAGGCAGCCACTGAGCCAACCCGTAACCCGTAACCGCCATGGATGGCGGAAGGCCGCCCCGCAAAAATCCTGAAAATGCAGGTGCAATTTTCAGGGCACCTGTCACGCTTTTTTCAGATACGCCGCCACCAGCACGATCTGCACGCCGTTGACCTTGCCCTCGATATGCTTCGGGTTGTCGGTGAGGCGGATATCCCGAACCTGGGTGCCGCGCTTGGCGGTGAAGCCCGCGCCCTTCACATCCAGATCCTTGATCAGGGTGACGGTGTCACCGGCCTGCAAACGGGTACCGTTGCTGTCGAGGGTCGGCTCGGCATCGGCGTCCTCCTCGAC
Organism: Marinobacterium nitratireducens; assembly: GCF_014645375.1. Lineage (GTDB taxonomy): Bacteria > Pseudomonadota > Gammaproteobacteria > Pseudomonadales > Balneatricaceae > Marinobacterium_A > Marinobacterium_A nitratireducens. The sequence continues at coordinate 30,175 of NZ_BMLT01000006.1, read as the reverse complement.
AATGCCGGCACGCGCCCAGCGCTCGGTTTCGGGATCGAGATAGAGCATTTCCAGCGCATCCTGCGCCCAGACCTCGCCGGAAAGGCGCTTGAGCTGTCGCCACGCCAGCACCTGTACCGCAGGCACCTGGCTCCACATGCTGTCGTTCAGGCAACGCCAGTGATGCTGATCGACCGGCGTCTCGATTTCGCCAAGACAGCTACCGCACAGCAGCGCCTGACTGTCGAGACCCGGCACGGGCGACGCCGGAATATCGTAAGCTGTGAGATTGTCCTCGGCCCCACAGAGTTCGCACTTGCCGCCGCTGCGCTCGAGCAGCTGCTGATCGATAGTCATAGAATTCGTCCGGTTATTCGAAAAACCGGCGCACTTTATCACAGTTACGCGTTACGCGTTACGCGCAACCGGATTCACGCACTCTCGCGCGCCCTGAGTTCGAACCCCAGATCCACCACCGGCTGCTCGATGGTCTCGCCATCGAGGCGTCGCATCAGCATCTGCGCCGCCACCCGGCCCATCTCGTACAGCGGCGTCGACACCGAGGTCAACGAAGGATTGATGCAGGCCGAGGCCTCGAGATCGTTGAAGCCGGCGACGGCCAGCTGCTGCGGAATGCGGATATGGCGCCGCTGGCACTCGTAGATGACACCGTAGGCCAGGTCATCGTTAATGCAGAAGACAGCATCGGTATCGGGCGCCGCCGACAGCAGGTCGCCCAGCAGCTGCCCTCCCAGATGCACCGTCGAGGGCTCGGAGGTGGTGACAATGCGCGCCTCGTCGTAGCGCCCCGCGTCGGCCAGCACATTGACGAAGCCCTGAATGCGGCGCTGGGCGCGATAGTCCATCTGCGCACCGAGCACGCCGATACGGCGATAGCCCCTGTCCAGCATGTAGCGGGCCATGGCGGCACCGGCGTCGCGGTGCGATATCCCGACGTTGAGGTCGATCGGTTCGGCCTCGCCGACCTCCATCAGCTGAACCACCGGAATCCCGGCCCCCTGCAGCAACGCCCGGGCGCTGTCCGCCATGTTCAGCCCGGTCACAATCAGCCCGTCCGGGTGATGGGTCAGGAACTTGGCGATCAGGCTCGATTCCTGCTGCACCGAGTAGTAGGTATTGCCCATCAGTATCTCGTAGCCGCGGGCACTGCAGACATCGTAGATCCCCTTGATGACATTGCTGAACACCGCGTTGGACACCGAAGGTATCACCACCGCAATACTGTAGCTGCGCTGCCCCGCCAGCGACCTGGCCGCGCGGTTGGGGATATAGCCCAGGGCCTCCACGGCCTCGCGCACGCGACTGCGCACCTGCTCGGACACGCGTTCCGGGTCATTGAGCGCGCGCGACACTGTCATCGAGCTGACACCGGCCATGCTGGCGACGTCGCTCAGGGTCACGCGTCCCTTGCTGCGGCTGCGGGACTGGCTTGATTTACTGGCCATCGATCGGTTCCTGAAGGCTGGGTGCCGCCATTCTAGCAGCATTCAAAGGGTGAAAAAATCAGCATAATGTTAGCGCTAAATTTATTTCTCTCAGACCATTGACCGAGGAAATATTCTGATTTAACCTGAAAAAAATCGCTAATCCCCGCACCTGAAGGGGATTTTTTAATAACAGAAATGTTAGCGCTAAAATAACAACTATGAACCTAGTCATCATGGGCGTATGCGGTTGCGGCAAGAGTACCGTCGGCGAGCGCCTCGCCACCGCACTGAACGCCGACTTCATCGAAGGCGACAGCTTCCACCCGCTGGAAAACGTGCAGCGCATGTCCGCCGGCACGCCTCTGACCGATGCCGACCGCGCTCCCTGGCTCTCGCGACTGGCACAGGAGCTGGCGACCGCCAACGCCGCCGGCAGGTCCAAAGTGCTGTCCTGCTCGGCGCTGAAACGCCGCTACCGCGAACAGCTCGCCGCCAGCGGCCCGGTTACCTTCGTCTACCTCCAGGGCACTCGTGACGAAATCGAGCGGCGCATGGCGTTGCGACAGAATCACTTCATGGTGGCCTCCATGGTCGCCAGCCAGTTTGAAGCCCTCGAAGAGCCCGCACCCGACGAACCCTGCATCCGCGTCTCGATTCTGCAGACGGTGGACCAGATCGTCGATCAGGTGCTGAAAGCTCTCGAGACAACCTGACCCGGCGCATCAACTAGGCTTTTGGCAGCCGCTGCGTCCTTCCCCACCTCAATGACCAAAGGTGCGTCATGACAATAAAAAAGGAATCTCCTGTGACCCCGAAAACCCTAATTTCCCGTGCTGTTCAGGGCGCCGTGCTCGGCGCCGGTCTGCTGCTGGGCAGCGCCCAGGCGGCGGACTATAACTGGACCTTCCAGACCTCCGAAAATACCGGCGAGCCCCAGTTCGAAATCAAGAAGGCCTGGGCCGACAACATCAAGAGGATGTCGGGCGGCCGCATCGAAATCGAGATCCTGCCGGTCAACGCCGTGGTGCAGGCAAACCAGACGCTGGACGCGGTCAGTTCGGGTATCCTGCAGGGCCACCTCACCGATCCGAGCTATTTCTCCGGCCGTGATCCGGCCTTCGGCATGCTCGGCAACCTGGTCGGCGCCTGGGGCGACCCCCTCGAGTTTCTCGACTACATGAAGTACAGCGGCGGCGAGGAGATCTACAACGAGCTGGTCGAGCCCTACGGCGTACATCTCATCGGCGCGGCGGCGACCGGCCTCGAAGCCTTCGTCTCGACCAAGCCGATCCGTACCGTCGCGGACCTCAAGGGTCTGAAACTGCGCGCGCCGGAAGGCATGGTATACAACATTTTCCAGAAGGCCGGCGCCACTCCGGTCAACCTGCCGGGTTCGGAAGTCTACACGGCGCTGGAGAAAGGCGTGATCGACGCCGCCGATTACACGGTGTTCGCCACCAACTACGACCAGGGACTGTACAGCTTCGCCAAGTACCCGAACTATCCGGGTTTCCACTCGCTGCCGATGGTATCGGTGTCCCTGAACAAGGAGATCTGGGACGGCCTGCCGGCGGATCTCCAGGCGATACTGGAAACCGCGACCGACGACATGGCCTACGAGATGGTCGCCAAGCTCAAGGCCCGCGATATCGTTGCGGCCAAGAAGGCACGCGCGGACGGTGACATTACCATCATCGACATGGCGCCGGAGGAGCGCGCCAAATTCCGCAATATCGCCAAGGAAGAATGGAAGGTCTGGGCCGGAAAAAGCGAGCTCAACCAGAAGATCTACGACTCCGTCGTCGCCTACCTGACCGACCGCAACCTGATGTAATCCACCCCGAACGGCGGGCCGCGACGCGGCCCGCGCGGAGGCACCATGTCTACCCTCTCCACTCAGACAAACGAGACGGCGGCGACGCCGTCCCACGAACCCGAGAGCCTGCTCGGGGGCGAGCGAAACGCCCTGGACCGCCTGATATCCCGCGGCGGTGCCGTTGCCGCCTGGCTGGTGTTCCTGGCCATGGCGATCAGCGTGTTCGAAGTCATCATGCGTTACGTTTTCGACTCGCCGACCTCCTGGGTACACGAAACCGTGGTATTCCTCGTCGCCACCAGTTTCTCCCTCGGCGGTCCCGCGACGCTGGCGAAGAACCGGCATATTCGCGTGCGGGTGCTGTACGACGCCGTCGGCCCGGGACTGCGCATCTGGTTCGACCGCTTCAACGATCTGGTGACCCTCGGTTTCTGCATCGCCATGTCCTACGCCGCCTTCAACATGTTCTGGCGCGCATCCCACAACCCGATGGGCGACTGGCAGTTGGAACGTTCCGGCACCTCCTGGAATCCGCCGATTCCCGCGCTCGCCAAGGGGCTCATTCTGTTCGCACTGGCACTGATGACCCTGCAGGCGCTGCTGCACCTGATCCAGTCCTGCCGTCCGGCCCGCAACCGGGAGGATCCACACTGATGGATATCGCAACTGCAACGGTCCTGATGGTGGGCCTTATCTTCGCGCTGCTGGTCACCGGCCTGCCGCTGGCCTTCATCACCGGACTGGTGGCGATGGGCTTCACCTTCGGCTGGTTCGGCCCCAACGCCCTGCCGCTGGTCACCAGCCGGGTGTACGGTTTCATCACCGAATACTCCCTGGTGGCGGTGCCGATGTTCGTACTGATGGCGTCCCTGCTGGACCGCTCCGGCATCGCCAAGGACCTGTTCAACGCCATGCGGGTGTTCGCCGGCCGACTGCCCGGCGGGGTCGCGGTGCAGACCGTGGTGGTCGCCTTCTTCCTCGCCGCGCTGTCCGGCATCATCGGCGGCGAGATCGTCCTGCTCGGTATCCTCGCGCTGCCGCAGATGCTGCGCCTGGGTTACGACAAGCACCTGTCGATCGGTGTGGTCTGCGCCGGCGGCGCCCTCGGCACCATGATGCCGCCATCGATCGTGCTGATCATCTACGGCATGATCGCCAGCGTATCGATCGCCGACCTCTTTACCGCCGCGATCACGCCGGCCGTGATCCTGATGGCCTCCTACATCGGCTACGTGCTGGTACGCTGCCTGCGCAACCCGCAACTGGGTCCGCCGCTGCGCCCCGAGGAAAGCGATGGCGGCTTCGCCAGCAAGGGCGAGGCCCTCAAGGCGGTCGTCGTGCCGGGCCTGATCGCGGCTCTGGTGCTGGGTACCATTTACGGCGGTATCGCCTCGGTCACCGAAGCGGCGGCGATGGGCGTGTTCGGCGTACTGCTGGCCATCGTGCTGCGCGGCGAGTTCTCGCTGAAGGTGCTGCATTCGAGCCTCGGCCAGACGCTGATCACCTGCGGCATGATCATCTGGATCGGTATCGGCGCCGCGGCCCTGGTGGGCGTTTACAACCTGATGGGCGGCAACCGATTCGTCTCCGGCCTGATCCAGGGTCTGGATGTGGCACCGATCGCGATCATCCTGGTGATGATGGCCATCCTGCTGGTGCTGGGCCTGTTCCTCGACTGGATCGGCATCGCCATGCTGGCCCTGCCCATCTTCATCCCGATCGTCGTCCAGCTGGGCTTCGACCCGATCTGGTTCGGCATCCTGTTCGCGGTCAATATGCAGGTTTCCTTCCTGTCGCCGCCATTCGGCCCGGCAGCCTTCTATCTCAAGGGCGTGGCGCCGCCGGAAGTCAGCCTCAAGGACATCTTCGTTTCGGTTCTGCCCTTCATCGCCCTGCAGCTCTGCGTCCTGGCGCTGCTGCTGGCATGGCCCCAAACCGCCATGTGGCTCGTCGACTGAGGTCATCCATGAAAATAACCGCACTGAAAACCTGGCAGGTACCGCCCCGCTGGCTGTTCCTCAAGATCGAAACCGACGCCGGTGTTTACGGCTGGGGCGAGCCGGTGGTCGAAGGCCGCGCCGCTACCGTCGAAGCGGCGGTGCAGGAGCTTGCCGACTACCTGATCGGCGAGGATCCGCACCGCATAGAACACCTGTGGAACAAGCTCTACCGCGCCGGTTTTTACCGCGGCGGTCCGGTACTGATGAGCGCCATCGCCGGGATTGACCAGGCACTCTGGGACCTCAAGGGACGCGATCTCGGCGTACCTGTGCACCAGCTGCTCGGCGGCACCTGCCGCGATCGCATGCGCGTCTATGCCTGGACCGGCGGCGACCGCCCGCAGGATGTTGGCGCCGGCGCCCGGGCGCTGGTCGATCAGGGCTTTACCGCCTTCAAGATGAACGGCACCGCCGAGATGGCGATCGTCGACAGCCATCGCAAGATCGACGAGGCGGTGGCACGGGTCGCCGAGGCCCGCGCCGCAGTGGGCCCGGACGTCGGCATCGCCATCGACTTCCACGGCCGGGTACACCGTCCCATGGCCAAGGCGCTGCTGCGCGAGTTGCAGCCTTACCACCCGATGTTCGTCGAGGAGCCGGTGCTGCCGGAGCACCTCCCCTGCCTGAGACAGATCGCCGGCGCTCTCGGCTATCCGATCGCCACCGGAGAGCGCCTGCATACGCGCTTTCAGTTCCGCGACCTGCTGGCCGACGGCATGGTCGATATCGTACAGCCGGACCTGAGCCACTGCGGCGGTATCAGCGAGGGGCTGAAGATTGCCACCCTTGCCGGGGCGCACGACGTGGCGCTGGCGCCGCACTGCCCGCTCGGTCCGCTGACGCTGGCGGCCTCATTGCAGCTCGACGCGGTCTGCCACAACGCCTTCATCCAGGAACAGAGCATGGGCATCCACTACAACCGCGACAACGATGTGCTCGACTACCTGGTCAACAGGTCGGCGCTCGCGATCGAGGATGGCTTTATCGCCATCCCCGACGGGCCCGGGCTTGGCGTCGAGATCGACGAGGCCTACGTCGAAGAGCGTGCCCGTGTCGGACATCGCTGGCGCAACCCGGTATGGACCCACGAAGACGGCAGCATCGCGGAATGGTAGCCGGGACGGCGGTAACCGGGAACGACAGGAGCCTGGCATGAACGACACCCAACATCCGCAGCTGGAGCAGGCGCTGCGAGACCTGCCGCTGATTGCCATACTGCGCGGCATCACCCCGGACGAAGTGGTGCCGGTGGCCGAAGCGCTGATCGGGGCGGGCTTTCGCATGATCGAGGTGCCGCTCAACTCGCCCTCGCCCTGGGACAGCATCGAGCGCCTGCGCCGGCATTGCCCCGAACAGGTGCTGGTCGGGGCCGGTACCGTTCTCGACGCCGAGCAGGTCAGCCGGCTGGCCCGGTTGCAGGCGCAGCTTTTGATCACGCCCAATACGGACCCGGCGATCGTCGGCGCCGGGATCAACGCGGGTCTGGCGCCGATGATCGGCTGCATGACGCCGACCGAGGCGCTGGCCGCGGCGAAAGCCGGGGCCAGCGCGCTCAAGCTTTTCCCGGCCGCCCGCCTGGGGACAGGCTATCTGCGCGACATCCGCTCCATACTGCCGCCAGGGCTGCCGGTAATCGCCGTTGGCGGCATCAACCGCGACAATATGGCCGACTGGCATGCCGCCGGCATAACCGGCTTTGGATTCGGCAGCAATCTCTACAGTCCCGGCCGCCCGGCCTGCGAGGTCGGCCGCATCGCAGCCGAGCTGGTAAGCGAATGGCAACGGCTCGAAACCGGGACAACGCCATGACCGGCCCGCTGATCTTCGTCGACTGGGGCACCAGCAATTTTCGCGCTTTTCTGCTCGACCGCGATAGCGGCGCGGAGCTCGACCGGCGCGTTTCCGACCGCGGCATACGCCCCCTCCAGAGCGAGGATATCGCGTCATACCTTGACCGGCAGATCGCCGACTGGCGTGGCGCCGATACTGCGCTGTACCTTGCCGGCATGGTCGGGTCGTCGCGTGGCTGGCGAGAGTCCCCACAGCTGGATCTGCCCCTGGATGCGACGGCGCTGGCGAGCGCGCTGATGCCGGTTCCCGAGCTGCCCCGAACCTGGATACTGCCCGGCGCCCGCGTCGTATCCGAACGCAAGGTGGACGTGATGCGCGGCGAGGAGCTTCAGGCGCTGGGCGCACTGTCCGTCATGGCAACCGGCAATGCGACCCTTTGCCTTCCGGGTACCCACAGCAAATGGGTACGCGCCGCGGGTGGCCGGCTGCGGGATTTCACCACGCTGATGACCGGCGAACTCTACCAGGCGGTCAGGTTTCATACCCTGATCGGCGAACCCGCGCGTGATGACCGCCCCTTTGACCCGACAGCCTTTGCCCTGGGTCTCGAGGCAGTCGAGGCACCCGGCGGAGTGCTGCACGCGCTGTTCGAGGGGCGCAGCCGCATGCTTCAGGCAGAACTCGCACCGGAGCAGGTCGCGAGCTACCTCTCCGGCGTTCTGATCGGTGAGGAGGTGCGCTGCATGCGCCAGTCAGCACCGGACCTGAACCGGGTGCTGCTTATCGGCGCCGAGCGACTGCAGGCACCCTACCACCAGGCACTGCAGTATTGCGGGATCGAGGCCAGCTGGATCGACGGGGACCGGGCCAGCCAGGCGGGCATGCTGGCGGTCGCCCGCGCCCATGAGCCCCCCTGAACCGCCGCTGTGCTACTCTGGAGGCACTCCGGCACGGTCCGAGGCCTCCATGGAAAAACTGTTCACCTATGGCACGCTGATGGTGCCCGACGTCATCGAACTGGTGCTCGGACGCCGCGCCGGCGACACCGCACGCGCAGCACTGCCGGATTACGGCTGCTATCGCGTCCATGAGCGGCAGTTCCCCGCCATCCTGGCCGAAAGAGGCCATATCACCCACGGCTGCGTCTACCTGGATCTGACACCCGCCGAACTGCAACGACTGGACGGTTACGAAGGCGAACTTTACGACCGGCGTCGCGTCCATGTACAGCTGCCCGACGGTGCAACACTCGACGTCTGGACTTACGTGCTGCGACGGCAGTACCGGCGCCTGCTCTCGCCCGAGGGGTGGGACTTCGAACATTTCGTCGAGCATCAGCTGGAATTTTTTCTGCACCGTCTGAGGGGCGGCAACCGCTAAGCCTCTTTGCGCAGAAGACGCGCTTCCACCTCCACCAGCGCCTGCGGCGTATTGATATTGAGAAACTCCCCGGGGTCGTCACAGCGGCACTCGACATACCCGAAGGCCTCGAGCCAGCCGCGCACCGCGCGGCGCCCGCTCTGTCGATAACGGACCAGGCTCGCGGCACTCGAAACCGGCACGATGAGGTGCAGTGTCTGCAGGTATTCACCGTCCTGCACCACCAGAATCCGATCGGGATGGGCCTTCGCGAGGGCGATCATACGGTCCAGACTGGCGCCGCTTACCAGCGGCGTATCGCAGGGCATGACCAGCAGGTGCGTGCAGTCGAGCGTCTCGAGCGCACGACCAATACCGCTGAGAGGACCTGCACTTTCGCCCTGGTCTTCCACCATTCCGTCCGCGAGACCCCGGTAGCCCTCCTGGTCGCCGCGACAACCGATCCAGACGCGCTCGACACGGTCACGCAGCCGATCGATCAGGTGGCAGATCATCGGCCGGCCGGCCAGCGGCAACAGCCCCTTTTCGCCGCCCCCCATGCGCCGGCTTTCACCGCCGGCCAGAATCAGCGCATCGAGTTTCACAGCGTTCCCCGTTTGAATTGCAGATTAGAGCCGACAATAGCGGCACCGGCGCGCCGGCTCAAGCCTCGGGAGGGTGCCCGAACAGGCGGTGACGCACCCGCTTGAGCTGGCGCGCCTCATAGGCATCGTGGGTGGCGTCACCACTGTGCGTCGCCTCCCAGGCATTGCAGTCCAGGACCTGAATCTCATAGGGATAGATGCAGCGGCGGCCGTCTTCCGGGCGTACGATCAGACGCTCGACAAACTTGAACATGCGGAACGCCCGGTCGCTGAACGGATTGAGCGCGCCGCTGTCGGCAACCTTCATATCTTCGCCGGAGGGGGTATCGAGCAGAAAGGGCGGAGGCTCCATGCCGAAGAGGCTCTGGATCTCGTGCAGCTCGGCCAGCGAATTGCGGCTGCGCTCGGGCAACTGGTTGGCGAACATGATGATGCTGCGCGAGCGCAGGAACTTGATCAGCAGCACCGCCGAAAAGATATCGTGGGTTACCAGGCGCACACCCAGCCTGTCGAACAGCTCCAATGCCAGATTGCCGGGCTTGTGCAGCAGCTTGGTCATGATCCGCTCGAAGGCCTTCTCTTCCTTGATATGGAAATCCACCAGCGGAATCTTGCACTGATCGTCGCCAATCCACTGCTGCCCCTGCAACTCGAACAGAAACGGCTGAAAACGCTCCTGTACGCTGCGCAGTGCCGCCCGGTGCGCGGCCTCGTCCTGGGTAACCTCGGCGTGGGTCGCGCAATGCAGTACCTTCAACAGGACACAGGACCAGTTCGGCCAGCGCCCGTCCGATGGCTGCGAGGCTTCCACCAGCAGCGCCTCGAGCGGCATTTCACGGTAGTCCTTCGGCACCGCCTCGATCCGCTGCCAGGGCAACACCACCTCGTCGAGAAAGGCGATGGCCCGGGTATGGATTCTCTCCAGCCAGAGCCGGTCATCCTCATCCGATAAATCGAAGCCATAGGCCCGCAAATACCGCAACGCGGCGTTTTCATCCCCGACCTGCAGCTGCTCCAGATCGACGACGGAACGCCCGCCGATGAGAATTTCCAGCGTGTCCCAGGGTATTTCCAGCTCTGCCGCGCTGCCCAGCCGGGGCGCCCATGCGGGTCCCGCGATCCTTTTTGCCATCGGCCCTCTGCCTGCACCATTGTTGTGCTTTACTGGTACCTTGGTGCCGAAGCCCGGGGCTGTCAAGCAGAGTATCGAGCGGCGTGAGACGTTGACGACAGCCGCCACTCAGCGCCATTCCCCAACCGTAGGAGCGGCGCCCCGCCGCGAACCACACCGGGGCCCCCCACAGCATTCGTCGCGAGGCGCGACTCCCACGGAAACGGAAAAAGCTCAGAACCTTTCGATTCCAAGCTTTTTCGCTAAATTTGGGTAGCCAAAACTGTTGGGTTACGCGGCCGGCATTTGCTCCTGCAATGCCGGCATTTTTGCAGTCCATTGCCGTCACTTCGTCGCTGGACCCAACGTTTGGTAGCGGGGGCCAGATTGGAGCGGGTCTGCCTCCAGCTGACGACCTTCGCCCGCGGTTATGAAGAGCGAGCCCGACGCATTCTATTAAACGAAAAAACGAAAAAAGCCTGAGATTTTTCAATCCCAGGCTTTTTCCTTGAATTTGGTAGCGGGGGCCAGATTTGAACTGACGACCTTCGGGTTATGAGCCCGACGAGCTACCAGGCTGCTCCACCCCGCATCAACGTGGGGCTTATAGTACAGACCGCCCCGCCACTCCACAACCCCCTGATCAAAATATTTTTAAAATCAGGGGGCTAGCAGCCTGTCGGGCTTAACGCTGATCTACTGCGGAAAAGCCCTACAGGCGGCCCTCAGGGCTGTTCGATGCCGACGATGATCCAGTCGGCATCGGGCACGCTCATATCGCGGGTCAGGTGCCAGACTTCGTTGAACTCGGTGGTCTGGTCAGAATCTTCCTTGAGCCAGCCGTAGAAGTTCAGACTGGCGACCACCTGGTTGCCCTGGTCGATGAAGTTGGCCAGCTCCGCCATCACCGATACCACTTCGGTACGCTGATCGCCGTTCCTGGCGCGCTCGCGCTGCAGCTCCACCAGCAGCTCGGGGGATACGTAGCTGCGGATCTGATCCCAGTCCTGCAGGTCCCAGGCGTTCTGAAGGGTGACGAAGTGCCCTTTGGCGCCTTCCAGGAACGCCTCAGCATTGAACCAGGACGGGGTTTCGAACGCCTTGGCGCCAAGGCCCGCACCAAAGCCGGCTGCCGGAGAGAAGGCCGGCTGCGGCTCGGAGCTGCGTGCCATCGGTTCCGGCTGTGCCGGTTCGAACGGGTTGCGTGCCTGCGCCGCGCCCTGCCCCTGGCCGGCATAAGCGGGCGCCGGTTGCTGACGACGGAACATGCCGAACAGCTTGAACGCCATGAAGGCGAGCAGACCGATCAGCAGGATATCCATGAACTGGATACCCTCGAAGGCGCCACCGAAGAACAATGCGCCCAGCAGGCCGCCAGCCAACAGGCCGCCGAGCAGGCCACCCATTCCGGGCTTCTTGGCCGCGGCAGTCGGTGCTGCGGCAGACTTCTGCGCGGTGGTGCCGGTCGCGCTTGCACTGTCCTGGCTGGTCGGTGAGGTCTTCTTCGGTGTCGAGAAGCTTTTGCCGATGCTGCTGCCACCGCCGAAGCGCTTGCCGGCATCGGCGTCCGGCACCACGAAGGCGAAGCTCAGGAAGGCGGTGAATACAAGCATGATCAGTTTTTGCATGGAGGCTCCACAGGTTTGATCGACCGCAGCGTCTGGGACACCACGGCCAGGTAAATGCCAACGAATATTAGGGCGATACCGGCAAAATGGAAAGACTGCACGCGCTCTCCCAGGATCAGCACCGACAACAGCAGCCCGAATAACGGCATCAGGTGGATAAAGAGACCCGCAACCGGGGCTCCAAGTTCCGCAACTCCGCGGTTCCAGCACAGATAGGACAATATGGACGGGAACACGGCCATATAAAGCACGGTTCCGAGGGTCCGGGACGTTACCTGAGGCATGTGTCCGCTGTACAGCTCGATCAATGCCGGTAGCAGCAGCGCCGTCGCGCCAATCAGGACGGTGATGCCGAAAAAGGTAAAGGCGCCAAGCTCAAGCGGACGGTAGCGCAACAGCACCGAGTAAAGCGCCCAGTCGATCACCCCCGCGAGCACCCACAGGTCCCCTCGATTGAACTCCAGCTGCAACAGGGCCTCGAGCCGGGCCTGGGTGAGCAGCACCAGCACCCCGGTCATGGAAATGCCGACGCCGAGCCACTGCCGGGCGCCGACCGCCTGTTTCAGGAACACCCGGCTGATGATCAGGATCACCACCGGAATGGCCGAGTGCAGCAGCGTGGCGTTGGTCGCCAAGGTGGTTTGCAGGCCGGTATAGATCAGCGTATTGAAGCAGGCAACGCCGAGAATGCCGAGCAGCAGGATAATCTTCCAGTGTGCGCGGATGATCGGCCAGTCACGCCTGAGCCTTGGAATCAGGAACGGCAGGATCAGCACAAGCGCAAGACTCCAGCGCGTGAAGGCCAGGGTGACCGGCGGGAACTCCAGGTGAATGGCGCGGGCCAGTACCGAGTTGCCGACCCAGAACAGTACGGTGAAAACGAGCAGCAGGTACGCCATCAGCGTGGTTCCCGACGTCGAAGCAACCGCGACAGCACCGTATGACTGTGCTCCTGCCCGGTCTGCAGATACTGAAACACGTTGACGTTCTTCAACGTCCACTCCATTTCTCGTTGGGCCTCGGCCAGCCCGCAGAACAGTATTTCATCCTCCGGTTCAAGCTCCAGCAATTCACCCGGCAACATATCGACCGCCTCGCCCCGCCGGTGCATCAGCACGATGCAGGGCAGCTGTCGCTCGCGCTCGCGCGGGTCCTTGGTCAGGGTGCGAAGGGTCAGTGGCGTTCCGTCACCCGGCATCAGCAGCGCCGGGGTCTGCTCCTCGCAGATCCGTACCGACCAGCTGTCAAGCTCGCGGTCTCCCACCACCCGGCTCATTCGGTTGAGCAACACGTGCGCCCAGACATCGTCGTGCCGGGCCTGCATGCGTTCGATGAAGACCGGCAGCAACGGTGATTTCATCTGCGCCATAATGCGGTTGGAAATGATGCGTCCCGGCTCCATGACGAAATCTGCCTTCGAACTCTCGAATACCGGACCGTTGGCGCTGAGATTCTGCCGCACGACGGTAATCAGTCTGGGGTTGAGCTCCCGCGCGGTCATGATGATGGACAGGTTGTCGGCGTCGTTGTCGGTACCGGCGACGATGCCTACCGCCGTCTCGACGCAGGCTTCGCGCAGGGTCACCGCCTCTGTTCCGATGCCGCGAACCCGCTGCGCACCTTCGCACTGCAGCCCGGGGTCGTCGTCGATGACCGTCAGCTCGACGCCGTCATCGAGAAACTCGCCGTACAGCGCCCTGCCGAAACGACCGAAGCCGCAGATGATCCAGCGCCCCTCCCGGCGCCGGTGCACCGTCGCCATATTGCGGTGCCGTGGATTGAGCAGCCAGTCGTAGACCAGGTGCATGTAGGGCGAGTGCGTCGTCAGCACCAGATACTGGGCGTAGGCGCGGAAAGGGTCGACCACCAGATCGGTGCCGAAGGACTCGAGGTTGGCCGTGGTGACATCCCCCTCCGAACGGCTGATCACCATGCGCGAGGGCACCAGCAGCTTGCTGGCGATGGCGACCGCCAGGTTGGCCTGGTCCTGATTCGTCAGCGCCAGCACACCGATGCACTGGCTGTGCCGGAGGCCTGCATCGTGCAGCACGTCCGGCAGCGCGGCGTCGGCGCAGAGCCTGGGTATGCGCAACCGCAGGCTGTCGATCTCCAGCGCATCGACCTTTTCCTGATCGATATCCACCACCACCGAGCGAATCTCGCGCTCGGCCAGGCGCCGGACCACGCGACTCCCGGTGACGCCGTAGCCGCACACCAGGAAGAAGGGCTCGGTGATGCGGCTGACCTCGCCGGCGAAGGAGCGACGCCGCATCAGGCGACCGAAGGCCGGATCCTGCAACAGCGCCAGCAGCGAACCGATGGCATAGAGCCAGGTGATCACCGTGGCGTAAATGCACACCAGGGTCCAGAGCCGCTGCGCATCGGTAAAGGCATAGGGCACTTCACCGAAGCCGATGGTCGAGCCCATGAACGAGACGAAGTAGAAGGCGTGAAAGAAGCTCATGCGCCAGGGCTGCCCCTGATCGTCGATACCGGGGATCAGCACCAGCCCGAGCACCGACAGCGCATAGACCACAATCAGCGTGATGAGCGGCGCCCGCAGTCGCCGCAGCATCAGGTAGATGACGTTGTTCATCGACGGACCATGACGGTCTCGACTACCAGCAGGATCACCGACACGAAATTGGCCATCAGCGCGCCGCCGGAAAACGACACTATACTGGCGACGGCCGCCTCATCGACGCCTCCGCCGATATGGGTGGCATAGCCCCAGATCAGCGACGCCGTGATCAGCTGCAGATCCGCCACCAGGCTGGTGGCCATCATCAGCGCACCGAGGTGGGTACGGTCACCGAATTTGAGAACCGTGGTGATCAGGCTTACCACCAGCGCGGCAAACAGTTCGAAGATGTTGTGATGTGAAGGGTTGTGCAGTTCACCGACGAAGAAGCCGAAGTTCAGCGTCAGCGCCAGCACGATAAAGAAAGCGTAAATCACTTTTTCGCGGTTCATGGGACTCCTTCCCGGCCGGACTTGCGGACCCTCTGAATTGTATCGGCAGAGCGGCACCGCTGCCACGGCGAACTTTAGCCGCCGCCGCGGGTCTCATCCGTGACATCCGAACCCCTGCCTCATTAAACTGGTGGTCACCCAGTGCCGTCTGTACCGAGGATTGCTTTTTCCATGATGACGAAACGCCTGCTCGCTCCGCTGACCCTGTTGCTGTTCTGGCTTTTGGCCTCCCTCGCACAGGCAGCGGCCGATATCCGCATCAGCCCCAATGACGACCGCATCTACGACAGCTTCACCCTCGGCAATGGCCTCGAGGTAATGGTGATTTCCGATGCCGATACCGACAAGGCGGCGGCATCGCTGGATGTCGATGTAGGCTCTAACGCGGATCCGGCCGAGCGCCAGGGACTGGCGCACTTCCTCGAGCACATGCTGTTTCTGGGTACCGAAAAGTACCCCGAGGCCGGCGCCTATCAGGCCTTTATTCGCGCCAACGGCGGCAGTCACAATGCCTACACCTCGTACGACAACACCAACTACTTCTTCGACGTCAGCGCCGACCAGCTGGAGCCAACGCTGGACCGCTTCGCCCAGTTCTTCATAGCGCCGCTGTTCGATGAAAAGTACGTCGATCGCGAGCGCCATGCCGTGCATTCGGAGTACCAGAGCGGCCTGCGCGACGACGGGCGCCGTATCTGGAGCGTTTACAAGCGCCTGATCAACCCGGAGCACAGCTTCAGCCAGTTCAACGTGGGCAGCCTCGATACCCTCGCCAATGACGACGACGGAGCGCTGCGCCGGGATCTGATCGACTTTTACCGGCGCTACTATTCGGCCAACCTGATGCGCCTGGTGGTGCTCGGCAAGGAGCCGGTGTCCGAGCTTCGCGCCATGGTCGAAAAACGTTTCGATGCCGTCCCGAACTTCGACGCCAAGCCCTACCGGAACAAGGTGCCGCTCTACCGCGAGGGGACCCTGCCGGCACAGCTCGACATCCGCACGCTGGATGACACGCACAATGTCACCCTCAGCTTCCCGCTGCCACCGGCCCGGGATTACTGGGCCGAGAAGCCGCTGTACTACCTGTCCAGCCTGATCGGCTACGAAGGACACGGCAGCCTGCTGTCCGCGCTCAAGAGCCGAGGCTGGGCCAACGGGCTCAGTGCCTCCTCCGGCATGGACCTGCCGGACAGCTCGTCACTGATCGTCAGTATGGATCTGACGGAAGCCGGCATGACCCACTACCAGGAAGTGGTGGCGCTGTTTTTCAGCTACATCCGACTGCTGCGCCAGGACGGCATCGACGCCGGCCTTTACGATGAGGAAAGGCGCCTCGCCGAAACCCGTTTCCGTTTTGCCGAGCCCGGCGACCCGTCCCACTACGTGCGTCGTCTGTCCCGCGCCCTGCAGGAATACCCGGTCGAGCACGCCGTCGATGCCAACTTCCATTTCAGTGCTTTCGACGGCGATCTGATCCGACGCTTTCTGGAGCCGGTGCGACCGGACAACATGCTGCTGAGCCGCCAGGCGCGGAACCTCGACACCGATCAGCTCGATCCCTGGTACCAGGCCGGCTACCGCCTCATGCCGCTGACTGACGCGAAGCTTGCGCAGTGGCGCCGCAATCCCGACGGCGAGGACTTCCTCGCCGTCCGCAACCCCAACCCCTTCATTGCCGACGACCTGGCGCTGAAACCGTTGCAGCCGCCCTACTCCGACCGGCCGCGACAGATACTGGCAGAGCGCGGCGCCGAACTCTGGTTCCAGCAGGATAGCGACTTCCGCGTTCCCCGGGCCGACTTCTTCTTTTCGCTGCAATCGTCCCAGGCCAATGCCGATGCGACCTCTTCGGTGCTGACGGCCCTGTACACCCGCATGGTCAACGACGCCCTCAACGAAACCCTCTACGACGCCGGTCTTGCTGGCCTGTCCGCCAATCTGTATCCGCACCTGCGCGGTGTCAGCGTGCGGCTGTCAGGGTTCAGCGAGCGCCAGCCGGTACTGCTCGACGCGCTGCTAGAGGCCATGGCCAGGCCGACGCTGGACCCGGCGCGCTTCGAACTGCTGAAGCGCCAGCTGGCCCAGGAGCTGGCCAACGAGCGTAACGACAAGCCCTACAACCAGACCACGGGCGAGTTGTACGACCTGCTGCTGCCGCAGTACTCCAGCACACAAAGGCTGGCGGCGCTTGAGCCCCTGGATCTGGCGCAACTGCGCGCCTTCATCCCGCGTCTGCTGGCGAAAACCTCGCTGCGGGCGCTGGCCCATGGCAATCTGCTGCCGGAGGATGCCATCGCCATGACGCGCCAGGTCAACGAGCGACTGCGCGCAGACGCGCAAGTGGCGGTGCCGCCCGAAATCCCGGTGGTACAGCTCAAGGCGGGAGAGGCGCTGGTGCAGACACTGCCGATCGATCATGCCGACTCCGCGGTAACCCTCTACTTTCAGGGCGCCGACACACGCCTCAAAACCCGCGCCGCCTATGGCATTCTCGGCGAAATGCTGGCATCGCCGTTCTATAACGAACTGCGCACCGAGCAGCAACTAGGCTACATTGTCTTCGCCTCGCCGCTGCCACTGCGTCATGTGCCGGGACTGGCATTCGTGGTGCAGTCGCCGGTTGCAGATCCGGTGACGCTGGAACAGAAAATCGATGCTTTCCTGGCGGACATGCAATCGGATGTCGACAGCCTCGTCGACGGCCAGCTGGATGCCTACCGCACCAGTGCGCTGTCACGCCTGCTGGAAAAGGAAAGCACTCTCAATCAGCGCAGCCGCCGTTACTGGCAGGAACTGGACAATCAGGAGCTCGACTTCGACAGCCGCGAACAGCTGGCGGCCGCGCTAAGAGCACTGACGGTCGATGATGTACGCCAGGCCTTTGCCGGGCTCGGCGAACGCAGCCTGCTGGTGCGCAGCTTCGGCAATGGCGTCAAGGATGAATTCGCGGCGAAGGAAACCGGGCGCCGCGCGGATGACCGCATCGCCGCGCTGAAAGCCGCCCACGCCTTCGTACCGGAGGCTTAGGGCTCCTCCCCCGTCCCCGGATAGATACCAAGATCGCACTCGGTGCCCGGTTCCACCAGGCACCGCTCGAGCGGCCGGGCGCGCCGGATCCGCTCGAACACCGCATCTTCCCCGACCTGCTGCCCCGGCTCTCCGGCCACGCCTATCTCGACCTGGTGCATCTTAGAGGGCGTTGATGAATAGGGCACCACCACCGCCTGCGGCAAAGGCTTCGGCGCCGCCTGTGCTGACGGCACGACCCGATACTCGAGCGCCTTTGCGGCGGCGACCGGCAACAGCATCCAGCCGAGCAGCAGTAACGGCAGTCGCCGCTCCATCAGAAGAACTCTTCCATCGGATAGATCGCTTCGGCGTAGACGTTGAGCTCCTCCAGCAGCCGGCGCTCGGCATCGGTGCGTTCGCTCGCCTGGTACAGGCTGTTGAGGCGCTCGTAGAACTGCGGCATCGTCAGGTAGCCGTCGCTGTCCGGCCCCAGCAATTTGCGCCGGCGGAACTCCTCCCACTGACTGCGCTCCTCGTCGGTCAGCGTGAAGGGGTAGTTTCGCGCCTTGTAGCGCAGCAGCATTTCCTCGAGGCGGGGGTCCTGAAAAGCCACCTGCAACTCGCCGAGCGCCTGCGGCTCGCAGTCACGGATCTGCTCCATCGCGCGTTTGTCCGATTCGCCGAAGAAACCGCCGCCATAGAGCATCAGATCGGGATCCGAGGTTGGCTCGAAGTCGCTCTCGCCGAACACTTCCGTCAGCAAAGCGTCCAGGCCACTGAAGTTGCGCAGGATCTGCAGATGCGCGCGACAGGTATCGCCATCGATCTCGAAACGGGCAGCCTCGGCGGCGTCCCGGATCAGGCTGGCCGGGGCCACGACCGGGCATTTGTTGGTATGCAGCTGCTTGAGCGCAATGCGCGGTTCGGTATCGCTCAGCTCCGCCGCGGGGGTGTACATCAGGCGGCGGATTTCAGCCGCCGGCAGTTGCAGCATCGGCGAAGGGTCGATTCGCAGATCCCAGACAATGACGCTGTTGCGATTTACCGGGTGAGTCGCCAGCGGTGCTACCAGTGCAAGGTTCCCCCACTCCGAGGGGTAGCGGGACGACACATGCAGCACCGGCTTGTGATTCTGGATATCCAGCATCCCCTGTATCGCGCGCTTGCCGCGATTCTGCAGCACGTACTGGTACAGCTTGGGCTGGCGCTCGCGTACCAGCCGCGCCATGCCGATGGTGGCGTAGACGTCGGAAAGGGCGTCGTGCGCCTGGCCGTGTTCGATGCCGTTGGCGCGGGTCAGATCTTCCAGCCGCAGACTGGGCGAGCCGTCCTCGTAGCTCGGCCACTCGATACCCTCGGGCCGCAGCGCCCGCGTCAGGCGCAACATATCGATGATATCCCAGCGCGAACAGTCATTTTGCCACTCGCGGGCGTAAGGGTCGTAGAAGTTGCGATAAAGCGTATGCCGGGTCACTTCATCGTCAAAGCGGATGCTGTTGTAGCCCACTCCGCAGGTGCCGGGCCGCCCCAGCTCCGCCTGCACCCGGGCCGCGAACTCAGCCTCGCAGACACCCTCGCTCATCGCCTGCTGCGGCGTAATACCCGTAATCAGACAGGCTTCCGGGTTCGGCAGCAGATCCTCGGCCGGCTTGCAGTAGAACATCACCGGTTCTTCGATGATGTTGAGATCCATATCGGTGCGCACCCCGGCAAACTGGGCGGGCCTGTCCCGTCGCGGGTCGGCACCGAAGGTTTCGTAGTCATGCCAGAAGAAGGTCGGCGTGGAGGAGACTGACATCAATGTTTCCCTGCTGCAAAGCTCGAAAATAGGCGTTATGGAAAACCCGCGGTAGACTGTCGGTTCTGAAGCGACAGACGAAAATCCTACCACTGCCGCTCCACCAGCGGCCAGCCAAGGGTATCGCAAACCGACATGCTGCACGACGACAAGACCCTCAATCAGCCCTGCCCCTGCGGCAGCGGCAAGCCGTATCGGGATTGCTGCGAGCCGGCTATCAGCGGCCGCACACCGGCGGCTACCGCAGAGGTGCTGATGCGCTCCCGTTACACCGCCTTCGCCCTCGGCCAGGTGGACTATCTGATCGAGACCCTGGCGGCGAACAGGCGCCGCCCCGACGATGCCGCCGTTCTGCAAGAACAGACCGCCAGCACCCTCTGGACCGGCCTGCAGATAATCGGCCGGCGCAAGGGGCGTGCACGCGACGAGCGCGGCGAAGTCGAATTCATCGCCAGTTTCGAGGCCGGCGACGAAAAGGGCCGGCTGCACGAGCGCTCGCGCTTTCGCCGTGAACGGGGGCGCTGGGTCTATGTCGACGGCGAGGTCGAAATACTGCCACCACTCTAGGCCGCAACGCCCTGTCTGCGCGGTCAGGCGACAACAGTTCAGCGCCCGTACATCTATTACTGCGATGTCAACCCTTTCCCTGCCCTCCCGGGCGCCGGTAGAATAGCCAGCTTTCCCGTAGCGGCCCTGTGCATGCGGCGATGCCATCCAGTCATGGCATCCGGGTTTTCCTGCACCGGGCTGTTCAATCCTTACTGGGACCCCCGTTACGATGTTTGCGAAGTTCTTCCGGCCCAAATGGCAAAGCAGCAAGGCGGACGTACGGATACGCGCCATCAGCAGGATGCTGGCAGACAGCCCCGAAGAGCAGGCGATTATTTCCCGCCTGGCACAGTCGGATCAAGATGCAGAGGTGCGCAAGGCCGCGCTGGCGCGGGTCGTCAACCCCGACACTCTGCTGCAGGCGCTGAACAACGAACCCGATCCGGCGATTCGTCAGCAGGCAAGCGAGCAGCTGTGTCGCCTGATCAACAGCGACGACGATCAGCTGTCGCTCGAGCAGCGCCTGCACTGCATCAACGAAATCGCCGATGAGGACCTGCTGACCCATATCGCCCTGAACTGCCGGCAGGCAGAGCTGCAGCAGGCCGCCGTGGAAAGGGTGCACGCCGAAAGCAATCTGGAAATTGTGATCCTCAATGCCCAGACCGCACGCACCCGGCGTCTGGCCGCGACCCGGCTCGAGAGCGAAGCGCTGCTCGAGCGTCTGGGCCGGGAGGTACGCCAGCGCGACAAGGCGGTTTACAGGATTCTGCGCGACAAACTGCAGACCCTGCGCGAAGCCGAGCGCGAACGCCAGGCGCTGCAGCAACGCCGGACCGAGCTCGTCGAGCGCTTTGAACAACTGGCCCGCGGCGAGCTGATGCCCCAGTATGGTGCTCTGGTCGACGCACTGGGCGC
The DNA here is from genome assembly GCF_014645375.1 of Marinobacterium nitratireducens. Lineage (GTDB taxonomy): Bacteria > Pseudomonadota > Gammaproteobacteria > Pseudomonadales > Balneatricaceae > Marinobacterium_A > Marinobacterium_A nitratireducens. The sequence goes on along the minus strand of NZ_BMLT01000006.1, from coordinate 9,191 downwards.
ACAATGGCAGGAATTGCCCGCCACTGCCGACAGTCTGGCACAGCGCTGCGAACAGGCCCGCGAGGTCTGCCACCAGCGTGCCAAAAAGGCTCGCGCCGAGGCCGAAGCCCGCGAGCGCGAGGCGCAGCAGCAGCGCGCCTACCTCGCCGCCCGGGAGACATTGCTGGAACGGCTGAACGAGCTGGAAAATCAGAGCGCCCAGGCCGCCGCCGGCGGCAGCCTCGACGCCGCAAACCTGCACGGCTCGCTGGAACAGTGGATGCAGGACTGGCAACAACTGGAGCATCCCGGCGATGGGGACGGAAGCGTCCCGCCTCAGGACCGGATCGAGCGGATTCGCCGGATTGCCGAGTGCATCGACGCCGAGGCGCGGCACAGCGCAGAACTGGATCAGTTGCTGAGGCAGCCGATCGAGGACCTGGGCCCCGCAAAACTGCGCAAGCAGCAACAGCGTATCGAAAAGCTGCTTCAGCAGATCGACTGGCCCGCCAATCTGAATCAGCCCGAGCGCCTGCAGAAAGCCGCCGCAGCACTGCGCCAGGCCCGCAAGCAACGCGAGGCCCTGCAGCAGCAGTCCCACGAAACGCAGCGCTCGCTGGAGTCGCAACTCGACAACCTGGCAGCCGCCATCGACGAGGGACACGTCAAGCAGGCCGGCAGGTACCACCAGCAGGCGACTGACGCGCTGGAGATACTCAACGGTCAGGTCCCGACGGCACTGGATCTGCGCTTCAAGCAACTGCACGCGCAGCTGCAGGAGCTCAGGGACTGGCAGGGTTTCGCGGTGACGCCGAAAAAAGAGCAGCTTTGCGCCGAGATGGAAGCGCTGATCGACAGCGATCTCCCCGCCCCCGAGCGGGCCGAAAGCATCCGCCGCCTGCAGCAGCAGTGGAAAATGCTGGACAGCACCGATGCCGTGCACTCCCAGACCCTCTGGCGCCGCTTCAAGGAGGCTTCCGACCGCGCCTATGCGCCGTGCGAAGAATATTTCGCCTCGCTCGGCGAGCTTCGCCGGGAAAACCTGAAACAGCGGACCACGATCTGCGATCAGCTCGACACCTATATCGCCAGCATCGACTGGCTGCAGCCCGACTGGAAAGGCATCGAAACCATCAGTCGGGCGGCAAAGCAGGAATGGAAGCAGTACGCGCCGGTCGACCGGGTGCCGGGACGGGAAGTCCAGGAGCGCTTCAACGCCCTGCTGCAGCAGCTCGATGGCCGTCTGCAGGAACACTACCGGGGCTGCCTGGAGACCAAGCGGGACCTGGTGGCAAAAGCCGCCGCCCTGTGCGACGCCGACGAGCCTCAGGAAGCCGCCCGGGAGGCCCGGCAGCTGCAGCAGGAATGGAAAGCGGCGGGCAAAACCTTCCGCAATCAGGAGCAGCGTCTGTGGAAACAGTTCCGCGGCCACTGCGACACCATTTTCGAGCGTCTGAACGACAGCCAGCAGCGCCATCGCCGGCAGAAAGTCGAGCAGCGCGACCAGGCGGAAAGCCTCTGCAAGGAGCTCGAACAGCTGCTGGAAACCCCCTGCGGCAGCGAACGAATTCAGGCGCAGCTGCGCCAGGCCCGCGAGGCCTTCGCGGCGCTGGACAGCGAATTCAGCGAGCCCTGCGCGCGACGTTTCGAATCCGCTGCGACGCAACTCGAGCAGGAATGCAGCGACCTGGAGCAGCTACGACACTCGGCCCCCTTCGCGGCACTGGAAGCCAGAATCGGCCTCTGCGACCAGCTCGAATCGCTGCTCGGGCAGTCGTCGGCCGAAGCCGGAACACTGGAGTCGATACAGGCGCAGTGGAACATGCAGGACCGCTGCAACAGCGAGTTTGCCGACCTGATCGAACAACGCTACCAGTTGCTTAACCAGGTGCTGCGCGAGCCGGAGCTGATGCCGGACCTTGCCGCCGCCGCCGCGGAGCCCCTGCGTCAGCTTTGCATCCAGCTGGAAATAGAGCTGGGCCTGCCGTCGCCGGAAGAGGATCAGGCGGCACGGCTGGAATATCAGATGCAAAGGCTGCAGCAGGCGCTGGAGCAACACAACCGAAGGGTAAGCCTCAGCGACCTGCAGCGGCTTGAATACGAATGGCGCTGCATACCCCTGACCGGTCACCATCCGGCACTGAAGAGCCGCTTCTACGGCCACCTGGACGGGCTGTTGTAAAGAGCCAAAAAAAATCCCGCCAGTCTGGCGGGATTTTTTTTGGCGTGCGATTTTCAGCAAAAAGCTGAACCGGCAAGCATTAGTACATGTGCAGGCCGCCGTTGATCGACAGGTCGGAACCTGTGATGTAAGAGGACTCGTCCTCGGCGACGAAGGCGACCAGTCGACCGATCTCTTCCGGCGTGCCGAAACGACCGACCGGGATGGTCGCGGTAATCTTGTCCTGGATATCCTGGGCGATCTTGGCGACCATTTCAGTCTTGATGTAGCCCGGAGATACGGTGTTGACGGTAACACCCTTGCGTGCGACTTCCTGCGCCAGCGCCTTGGTGAAACCGTGAATGCCTGCCTTGGCTGCGGAGTAGTTGCACTGACCGAACTGGCCCTTCTGCGCGTTTACCGAAGAAATGTTGATGACACGTCCCCAGTTCTTGTCGATCATGCCGTTGATGACCAGGCGCGTCATATGGAACATGGAATCGAGGTTCGCGGACAGGACCTGGTCCCACTGATCCCAGGTCATCTTCTTGAACTGGCCGTCACGGGTAATACCGGCGTTGTTGACCAGGACGTCGATACCGGTGCCATATTTCTCTTCGACTGCAGCGACACACTTGGCGCAGGACTCTTCATCGGTCACGTCACCATAGGCGATGTCGATCTCGTAACCGTCCGCCCGCTGGGCTTCCTGCCATGCCTGCGCCTTCTCGTGGCGCCCACCGCTGAAGTAACCCGCGACGACGGTGAAACCGGCATCGACCAGCGAGCGGCAGATAGACGTACCCAGTCCACCGGTACCGCCGGTGACAAACGCGATTTTCTTGCTCATGCTTGCATCCCCTAAACTGTCACTTTCCGTTTTTTCCGACGAATAACTAATCGTTTTAGTAGGTATGTTATTCGCCCGTCCAAGGTTTGGACTTTATCGACCATAAACCCTGTATGGCCGTAAAATCAACCAGCTACGGGACGATACAAGGGATAAATTACACTTCCATGACAAATATCAGCCGACACCGCCCCAAAATGGCACACGAAGCTCCGCACCCGCTGTGCAGCTCCCCAAAAAGGCGCAGAAACAGTCGCAGCGGGACGACACCGCTACGCCGGTTCGACGCCAGGGCTTTTGGTATAATCACTCCCTTTCAGACCCCCATGCCATGAACCTGATTCTGCTTTACGACGAGGACTTTGTCGCAACCAACCGGGTCCGGCTGCACGACCGCCGCTTCCACCATATTCGTACCATTCAGCAACCGGAGATCGGCGACAGGCTGCGCACGGGCAGACTGGGCGGCTGGATCGGATCCGGGCGGGTGGTGGCCCTGGATAACCAGAGCATCGAGCTGGAAACCTGCTTCGACCAGGCACCACCGCCACCGCTGCCACTGACGCTGATCCTGGCGCTGCCAAGGCCCAAGATGCTCAAGCGCACCTTGCAAACCATCGCCGCCATGGGGGTGGCAAGGCTCTACCTCGTCAACTCCTACCGCGTCGACAAAAGCTACTGGTCGACGCCGCTGCTGAGCCCCGAGTCGATACGCGAACATCTGCTGCTGGGCCTGGAACAGGCGGGCGACACCCGCTTGCCCGAAGTGCAACTGCGCAAGCGTTTCAAGCCTTTCGTCGAGGATGAGCTGCCGGCGATCGCAGCGGGTACCCGTGCCCTGGTGGCGCACCCGTACAACGCCATCCCATGCCCGGATACCGCCACCATCCCGACCACCCTGGCAATAGGCCCGGAGGGCGGCTTTATCGCCTACGAGGTCGAAAAACTCGCCGAAGCGGGTTTGACGCCTGTCCATATCGGCCGGCGCATACTGCGGGTCGAAACCGCCGTCCCTGTATTACTCGCAAGATTGTTTCCGCCAGAGTGAAAAGCGCCAATCAGCCTGCAGCCGGGAAGCCATCACTCGACGAATAAGCGCCATCCGCACTTGACAGCAACCAGATCATAATTAAGAATTGTTCGCATTATCCTTTACGAACACAAACATATTCAGAAAAAGTGAGTCAACGGATGAACTACGCCCGCACGCTACTCGCCGTCGCCACCCTGGCCGGCACCGCTTCCATCGCTCAGGCTGCCGAGGAGGTCAATGTCTACTCCTACCGCCAGGCCTTCCTGATCCAGCCGCTACTGGAAGAATTCAGCAAGGAAACCGGCATTCAGGTCAATCTGGTAACCGGCGGCAGCGGTCTGCTCGAGCGACTCGAGCACGAAGGCCGCAACTCTCCGGCGGACGTGCTGCTCACCGCCGAAGTCGGCCCACTGTACGATGCCGTCCAGCGTGAACTGGTCAGCCCGGTAGAAAGCGAGGTTCTGAACAGCAATATTCCGCCCCAGTATCGAGACCCGGATAACCGCTGGTTCGCTCTGACCGCCCGCTCTCGCATCATCTACGCCTCCAAGGATCGCGTGGACGAAGGCGAAATCAAGACCTACGAAGAGCTCGCGGACCCGAAATGGAAGGGGCGCATCTGCACCCGCAGTGGCAAGCACACCTACAACCTGTCGCTGTTCGCCTCCATGATTGCGCACCACGGTGAAGAATGGACCGAGCAGTGGCTCGAAGACCTCAAGGCCAACCTGGCGCGCAAACCCCAGGGTAATGACCGTGCTCAGGTCAAGGCCGTGAAGGAAGGTGTCTGCGACCTGGCACTCGGCAACTCCTACTACTTCGGCAAAATGCTGACCAACGAAGAGCAGCCCGAACAGAAAGAATGGGCGCAGTCCGTCAATCTGGTGTTCCCGAACCAGGAGGACCGCGGCGCGCACATGAATATTTCCGGTGCCTCCGTGACCCAGTACGCGCCCAATCGCGACAACGCGGTCAAGCTGCTGGAGTTTCTGAGCGGTGAGCAGGCGCAGGCCATTTACGCCGAAGTGAATTACGAGTTCCCGGTCCGCCCGGACACTCCGCGCTCCGACCTGATCAACGAGTATATGGGCGACTTCAAGGCTGACGCGATCAACCTTCAGGAACTCGGCCCGCTGCGTACGACAGCTTCGAAGCTCGTCGACAAGGTCGGTTTCGACAACTGATACGCCAGTGACACCGGCGCGGCCCCTGCGGGCTTGCGCCGAAAACTGTCGACTTTGTTACACGGGAACGATAGCCTTCGCGGCTGTCGTTTTTGTCGTTTGGAAAAACAATGCGATCGGACACCGCAATCCTGACATGCAACCAGCCCCGGCTACCGCGGCCCCACCTGACCGGCTGGTACACCTTGGCCTGGGGCATCGCACTGGTCGTGGCGCTGCCGGTGCTGTCGGTGTTCTATCTGGCACTGTTCCCCGACGAGAACATCTGGTCGCACCTGGCCAGTACAGTACTTCCGGTGTATGTCATCACGACAATACAACTGGTCGTCGGCGTCGGCCTGCTGTCGATCCTGGCCGGCGTTGGCAGTGCCTGGCTGGTTACACTCTGCCACTTTCCGGGACGCCGCCTGTTCGAGTGGGCGCTGCTGCTTCCCTTTGCCGTACCGGCCTACGTGATTGCCTACGTCTACACGGACCTGCTGGAGTTCGCTGGCCCTGTGCAGGGCGCTTTGCGTGCCCTTTTCGGCTGGGAAACCGCCCGCGACTACTGGTTCCCCGAGATACGCAGCCTTGGCGGCGCCATCGCGATGCTGTCACTGGTGCTCTACCCCTACGTCTATTTGCTGGCGCGCGCCGCTTTCCTGGAGCAGTCCGTCAGTCTGCGTGACGCCAGCCGGGTGCTCGGCTGCAATGCCTGGCAGAGCTTCTGGCGCATTTCCCTGCCGATCGCCCGGCCCGCTATCGCGGTGGGTGTGTCGCTGGTGTCGATGGAAACCATCAACGATTTCGGCACCGTCGACTATTTTGCCGTGAAGAGCCTCACCGCCGGCATCTACGACACCTGGCTCAACATGTACAACCTTGGCGGTGCCGCCCAGATCGCCAGCCTGATGCTGGTGTTCGTGGTGCTGCTGATTACCCTGGAGCGCAAGGCCCGGGAAAAGCAGAAGCAGTTCCATAGCGCCGACCGCTTTACCGCGCTGGAACCCTACCGTCTGCACGGCTGGCGCGCGGCCGCCGCGACCCTGTTCTGCCTGTTGCCGGTCGTTTGCGGTTTCGTCCTCCCCTGCGGCCTGCTGGCCTGGTACGCCAGCGGCTATCTCGACCAGCTCTGGTCAGAGGACTTCATCGGTTACGCCAGCCACAGCTTCACGCTGTCCCTGACAGCCGCCGTGGTTTCCATCGTCATCGCAGTGGTGCTGGCCTATGCCCGTCGCCTATTCAGCGAACGCCGCTCATTGCAGTTCGCCGTGCGCTTCTCGAGCCTCGGGTACGCCATGCCGGGTGCGGTACTGGCGCTTGGCGTGATCATTCCACTGGCGGCCTTCGACAACAGTGTCGATGCCTTTATGCGCAGCCACTTCAACCTTTCCACAGGCCTGCTTCTCAGCGGCACGACCTTCGCTGTCGTCATGGCCTACGTTGTCCGTTTTCTTGCCGTCTCGACCGGTGCGGTGGACAGCTCGCTATCCAAGGTCACGCCTTCGATGGACATGGCATCCCGGTCACTTGGCCAGAGCGCATCCGGAACCCTGTTTCGGGTGCACCTGCCACTGATTCGCGGAGGGCTCCTGACGGCTTTGCTGGTGGTCTTCGTCGACTGCATGAAGGAGCTGCCGGCCACGCTGATTCTGCGGCCGTTCAACTACGATACGCTGGCGACCTTCGTGTACCAGTACGCCTCGGATGAAATGCTCGAACGCTGCTCGCTGGCGGCACTGCTGATAGTGCTGGTCGGAGTGTTGCCGGTCATACTGCTGAGCCGCTCGATAACCAACACCCGCCAGCAGGCCTGAGAGCGACGAGAGCCGTGAAGAAAAGCCCGGCATCAAGGATCAGCGCGGGCGGGGCTAGAAACCCTGCCCTGAGGATCAGTCGAAGAACGCGATGGGCCGATGGACCGCCACCTGAAGCCGGACCCGGTCGCCGGGCTGGAAGCCCACCTTCTCCCTTACCTCCGACTCCACCTGCCGTCCGTTCGGAAGCCTGAGCCCATAGAGCGTCTGCCCGCCGAGAAACTCCCGCGTCAGCACTTCGGCCTCCACTGAGCCATCTTTTCCCGGATGCAGATCGGAGGGGCGTATGAACAGCTTTACCGCTCTGCCGGAGGGCGCGCAGAACGGTTCGGCAAACTCAAGCAAACCCAGCTCAGTTTCGACACAGGTCTCGTTCAGACAAACCCCTTCGAACAGGCTACCCTTGCCGACAAAACCCGCCACAAGCGGATTGGCGGGCTCGTAGTACAGTGACTCCGCCCTGCCCCACTGTTGCAGAACGCCACCGGCCAGCACACCCAGGCGATCGCTGATGGTGAACGCTTCTTCCTGATCATGCGTCACCACAATCGCGGCAATGCCCTGCTGCTTCAGGATATCCCTCACCTCGCCCGACAACTGCTTGCGCAGCTCCGTGTCGAGGTTGGAAAAGGGCTCGTCCATCAGCAACAGCTGCGGCTTCGGCGCCAGTGCCCGGGCCAGCGCCACCCGCTGCTGCTGACCGCCGGACAGCTCATGCGGGTAGCGTTTGGAAAGGTCAGGCAGACGCACCAGCTCGAGCATCTTTCCCACCGCCCGGGCCTTCTGGGGTCTGTCGGCATCCTTGAGACCAAATGCGATGTTTTCGGCCACCGTCAGGTGTGGAAAGAGCGCGTAGTCCTGAAACACCATGCCCATCTGGCGATGCTCCGGTGCCCGGGTGAATCCGACGCTGGAAATGGTCTCTCCCCGTACCCGGATAGAGCCGCCGTGCAAACGGCTGAAGCCGGCCAGAGCCCTCAGAACGGTCGTCTTGCCGCAACCGCTGGGCCCCAGCAGACAGGCAATTTCCCCCACTCCGATGGCAAAGGACAGATCCCTGACAACCACGCTATCTCGATAGGCACAGCTGATTGACTCGACTTCCAGCAACTGACTCATCCTGACCCGCAACAACTATAGAATTTCTGAATGGAATTCGCTTCAACACGCCAGGCACCTGGGTGGCGGCCACACAGGTGCCATTCCCCCCGGCACAATCCGGCGACGCGGGCGATCGGCAATGGCGCCCTATGATAGATGAAAATTATTCTCAGCTAAATCAATAGATGAGCGCTGCGCGTTATTCAGTCGGTGTGCGGGCCGGGATCGGTCTGCAGCCCCCTGCGCAGGCGCTGCCAGTCGAATGCAGGTCCCGGATCCGTCTTGCGCCCCGGTGCAATATCGCAGTGCCCGACGATGCGATCGGGTACAACAAGGGGGTAGCGCTGAGTGATCATCCTGGTCACCTGCACCAGACGCTCGTACTGCGCGTCGCTGTATGGCTGCTCGTCCGTTCCTTCCAGCTCGATACCAATCGAAAAGTCATTGCAGTTTTCGCGTCCCTGGAAAGAGGACCTGCCTGCATGCCAGGCTCTTTTGTCGAAAGGTACGAACTGAATAACCTCACCGCTGCGTTCGATCAGCAGGTGTGCCGATACCTCGAGCCCCTCAATCGACTCGAAAAACGGATGGGCGCTCCAGTCCAGCCGGTTACAGAACAGCTCCTCCACACAGCCGGTACCGAACTGTCCCGGTGGCAGACTGATATTGTGGATAACCAGTAACGAGACTTCTTCCGAGGGACGTTCATTGAAGTTGGGACTGGGAACAAAGCGCGCCAGCTCGAGCAGGGCTGCCTTGGCAGTATTTGCAGGTGACATTGGTTACCTTACATGGGTAGACGCCGTGACATTGGCTACCATAACCGGCACGGGCGCCATGCGCCAGTAGGCCTCTGTCGTCAACACGCATGCAGGAGCTATCGGGCAGGATGGGTTAAGCCGCCATCGGCACCTGCCCCGGGGGCTGCACCCGGCATAGGGCGAACCCATAATATCGATCGCATCACAAATCGATGGGCTTCGCTTGGCACTGTGTCCAAAGCGAAAAACCCCGGCCTCATCGAGACCGGGGTTTCCGTAATTAAATGCTTGGCGATGACCTACTCTCACATGGGGAAGCCCCACAC
>NZ_BMLT01000005.1 GCF_014645375.1 Marinobacterium nitratireducens | reverse complement strand
TGATGCGGGAGATTACATCTCTTTGGTTTCGCCAGAGATGGTGACGTCGACGCGACGGTCGGCGCGCAGGCAGGCGATCAGAGCGGCGCCCTTGCCGGAGCAGCTTGCGACCGGAGCGTTTTCACCCATGGAGCTGACGGTGATCTTGGTGCCGTCTACGCCGGCGTTGCGCAGTTCGGTGGCAACGGCTTCTGCACGACGCTGGCCGAGGCGCATGTTGTAGTCGGCGTTACCGATGAAGTCCGCGTTACCGACCAGGTCGACGTTGTCCAGGACGGCCATGGAGCCGATGTAGTCGACGATGGCGCTGATGTCTTCCTCGACGACTGCGCTGTCGAAGTCGAAGAAGAGGCTGAATTTCTTCTCGGCGCTAACCATGGCGGGTACGACCGGAACCGGTTCCGGCTCGGCCTGTGCCATGTAGCCATCGCAGCCTTCGATAGTGGCGTCGGCTTCGGTCCAGAAACCGTCGTGCCAGCACTCGCCGAAGCTGTTGCGCCAGATGGTCTGTTCAGTGTTGTCGACGTAGCCCTTGTTTTCCGGGTGAGCCTGGGCCACGGCAGACAGCGTCATGGCCAGGGCAACTCCGGCGGAGAGAGCGAACTTTTTCATCGTTAAGATTCCTTGTGCCTGTTGTGGGGTGGTCAGTCTATAAAAATAGCTCAAATTTTTTCCCACGGTTCCTTAATGACGATTGAACGAAACCGTCACAACTCCGTGGTATCCGGGTTTGTTGACAGCTGTTGTCAGCTACCGTCTAGGGTACATCAAATCGACCATATACTAACATACAGATATTGGTCTTAAGGTAAAACTTTTTTGTACGGTTTAACCTGTACCCGATCGTAGACACCTGCCTTTATATAGGGATCTTCATCGGCCCATTGCTGTGCCGCATCGAGCGACTCGAATTCGGCGATCACCAGGCTGCCGCTGAAACCCGCAGGGCCCGGATCCTCGCTGTCAATGGCCGGGTGTGGGCCCGCGACCAGCAGGCGGCCTTCGTTCTTGAGCTGTTCAAGTCGAGCCAGGTGGTCGGGACGGGCCTGCATTCTCTTTTCAAGACTGTTGGGCCTATCCTCGGCCATGATTGCGTAAAACATGTTACGGTCTCTTCCTCTTTCCGGATTATCGATTATTCCCGGGAATCACTCTGGATATGGCGGGACATATAGAGCCCCTGCAGCAGGATAAAGATCAGGGTCAGTCCCAGCATGCCGAACAGTTTGAAATTGACCCAGGCTTCTTCACTGAGGCTGTAGGCGACCGCGAGGTTGAGGCCGCCCATTAGGATAAAGAAGATCACCCAGGCAATATTGAGTTTGCGCCAGACGAAATCCGGCAGTTCCAGATTGCTTTCCATCAGTCGCTGTACGATGGGCTTGCTGCCAATGTACTGGCTGCCGAGAAAGGCGAGAGCAAAGAGCCAGTTGACCACCGTCGGCTTCCACTGGATGAAAGTCTTGTCGTGAAAGAGTACAGTGGCGCCGCCCAGCAGCACGACCAGTGCCAGGGTGACAAGCTGCATCTTCTCGATGGTGTGGGTGCGGATCCAGGTATAGAGCATCTGGGCCAGCGTCGCCGGGATCAGCACGGCGGTGGCGAGGATGATGTTGTCTGTCGCCTTGTAGACGATAAAGAAGATGATGACCGGAAGAAAATCGAGCAGCAGTTTCATGAGCTTGGCGTCTACTGAGTGGACACCCAGTATAATGGTCGTACAGACAGTAATAAAGAAACCTGCGTTCAAGTCCCGGACCGCCGGGCCGCGGACGGTATGCGGTTTCCCCGGGACGTGCCGATGACCCTGCCAAAATACGATCTTCATTGCCATACCACCGCCTCGGACGGCTCCCTTGCGCCGGCGCAGCTGGTGGAGCGCGCCGCCGGGCAAGGCGTCGAGGTGCTGGCCATCACCGATCATGACAGTGTCGCCGGTCTCGACGAGGCCAGCGAGGCTGCGCGCTCGCACGGGCTCGTCCTGGTGAGCGGCGTCGAGCTGACCGCGCTCTGGGGGCGTCAGGTGGTGCACCTGGTCGGGCTTGGTTTCGACCGCCATGCCGACAGTCTGCAACGTTATCTGGTCCGCCTGGAGGACATGCGGCGCGAGCGGGCCGAGCGAATCGCCCACAAGCTGCAGCAGCGCAACCTTCCGGATCTTCTGCCCGATGTGACCGCGCGCGCCGGCGCAGGCCAGGTCGGGCGGCCGCATTTCGCCGCGGCGCTGGTCGCGGCCGGCGTGTGCGAAAACGAGCAGCAGGCCTTCAAGCGTTATCTGGGGCCGGGCAAGGTGGGCGACGTCAAGATGCCCTGGCCGGCAATGAGCGAGGCGCTGGAGATGCTGCACGGTGTCGGTGGTCTCGGCGTGCTGGCCCATCCAACCAAGTATCGTCTGACCTTCACCCGGCTGCGCTCGCTGCTCAATGATTTCGTCAAGGCCGGTGGCGACGGTCTGGAGGTGAGCTATTCCGGAATCAAGCCGGATCACCAGCGGGAAATGCACAAGATCGCCCGCAGGGCGGAGTTATTGCTCTCTGCCGGCAGCGATTTTCATCATCCGGGCCAGGTCTGGGTGGAACTGGGGCGTTTCATGCCGCTTGAAGAAAACGGGCGGCATGTTCTCGAGCGGCTTCTTTAGACGAAGGTGCCTGCTGTCGGCTACACTCCGTGCTACAGGAGCTTCAAATAGAAGGCGGGGAAATGAGCCAGTTTTTCCAGATTCATCCGGAAAATCCGCAGAAGCGGCTAATCAATCAGGCTGTTGAGATATTAAACAAGGGTGGGGTCATCGTATATCCCACCGACAGTGCCTATGCCCTTGGCTGTCATTTGGGTGACAAGTCGGCAATGGAACGCATACAGCGTATCCGCCAGCTCGACGACAAGCATAACTTTACGCTGGTCTGCCAGGACCTCAGCCAGATTGGCATCTATGCCAAGATGGATAATCAATGCTACCGACTGATCAAGGCGCATACGCCGGGAGCCTATACCTTTATCCTCAATGCGACGACGGAGGTGCCGCGCCGGCTGTTGCACCCGAAGCGCCGAACGATTGGCATCCGTATACCGGATAACCCCATTGCGCTCGATCTGATGGCGGCGCTGGGCGAGCCGATTATGAGTACGACGCTGATAATGCCGGGCGAGGACCAGCCATTGATGGATCCCTACGAAATTCGTGAGTTGCTGCAGCACAGCGTCGACCTGGTCATCGACGGCGGTTATTGCGGTATGGAGGCCACGACCGTTGTGAGCCTTGTGGAAGGCGTGCCCGAGGTCGTGCGTTCCGGCGCCGGGCCGGTCGATGTTTTTGGCTAAGGCCTTTTCGGCTGGCGACTTAATCGTTTATGCGGGAGCGGTTTTCGCTGGCAATAAATAAAATTCTTACTAAACGATGCTCTTCCTTGAAAATGTATTATTTATAACGATAATTGCAGTATCAGGTTCATCAATTAAAGAGCATCCCGAGACATGTCAGATTTTGTTAAAAACCTCACCCGCAAGAATTCGCTGCGTAAACACTGTCAGGAGCTGTCGGTAGGCGATATTGAGAAGGCGCTGGCGGATCTCGGCGAGATAATCGAAGAACGCAAAGCCGCAGAGGCTGAAATGCAGGCGGAACTCGAGGCGCGCAAGGCCAAGATTGAAGAGATCCGCAAGCAGATGGAAGCGGCGGGCATCGGTCTCGACGAACTGCAGGCGCTGAAAGGCGGTGAAACCGGCAAGCGCAAGGTCGAAGCCAAATACCGCATCACCGATGAAGAAGGGCAGGTCCACGAGTGGTCCGGTCGCGGTCGTACGCCGGTCGTTTTCAAGGAATACTTCGAGAAGCACGGTGTGAGCAAGGAAGATACCCGCATCTGATCGGCTCCGTGCTATGATTCACCGAAGCTCTCCGGGTCTGTCCTGGGGAGCTTTTTTTATTCGCGCGTAACGCGTAACGTTTTAATAGGAAGCGTCAAATGTCAGATGAAAAGCTGCAAAAGGTATTGGCGCGCTCCGGTTTGGGCTCACGTCGTGAGATGGAGCGTTGGATAGAAGAAGGGCGGTTCAGCATCGATGGTGAGCGCGCGGGCCTTGGTGACCGTATCGGTCCTGCTGCTCGGGTCACGCTCGATGGCCGCCCGGTGAAGTTGATTTTCGAGCGCGAGAGCCAGCGGCGGGTGCTGATCTACAACAAGCCGCTGGGCGAGATTTCGACGCGGCACGACCCGGAAGGGCGCAAGACGGTGTTCGATCACCTGCCGGCGCTCAGTCAGGGGCGCTGGATTGCCATCGGGCGCCTCGATATCAATACCACGGGTCTGTTGCTGTTCACCACCGATGGTGAACTGGCCAACGCCATGATGCACCCGTCGGCGCAGATCGATCGCGAATACGCGGTACGTGTGCTGGGTGATGTCGACGATGCCATGCTCGAGCGGCTCAAGCAGGGGGTTCTGCTGGAAGACGGTATGGCGCGTTTTACCGACGTGCAGTACTTCGACGGCGAAGGCGCCAACAAGTGGTACCACTGCGTGGTCATGGAAGGGCGCAATCGCGAGGTGCGCAGGCTCTGGGAATCCCAGGGGGTCCAGGTCAGCCGGCTCAAGCGCGTCCGCTACGGGCCGCTGTTCCTGCCGAGCGACGTGCCGGTCGGTACCTGGAAGGAGCTGACGCCGAAGGAGATCAAGGCCTTGTCGAAGATGCTGGGCCTGGCGGATAAAAAGCCAACGCGTCTCAAGCCTGCCGAAAAGGCCAGCCTGGAGCGCCGCTTCAAGCGCCAGCGCAGCCGTCGCGAAGAAGGGCCGAAGCACAAGCCCAAGGGCGACGCTCAGGTTTGAGCATGGGGGGAGCGGCGCCTCGCCGCGAATTGCCCGGGCGGAGTTAAAAGCTTCGCCGCGGGGCGCGGCTCCTACGGTAACCGGTAGGCGCCGCGATATCCGTAGGAGCGGCGTCACGCCGCGAACGGTTTGGCACGATGCGGGTTTGATTCGCCGCTGCAGCAGTCGCCAAGTTGGCTGTTAGGGTGCGGTTCGCTGCGTTCACCGGCACCCTATCACTCACCACTCACCACTCACCACTCACCACTCACCACTCACCGCTCCTGCCTACTGCGCATCCAGAGACTGGCCGTTGACCTCGCGGCTGTCAGGTCCCAGCAGGTAGAGATACACCGGCATGATCTCATCCGGTGCCGGGTTGCTGTTCGGGTCCTCGGCGGGGTAGGCGTTGGCGCGCATCTGGGTGCGGGTGGCGCCGGGGTTGATGCAGTTGACGCGGATGTTGGTGGTGTTTTCCAGTTCGTCCGCCAGGATCTGCGACAGCCCCTCGGTGGCGAACTTGGATACGCTGTAGGCGCCCCAGAAGGCGCGTCCCTTTCGACCCACGCCGGAGCTGGTGAAAATGATCGAGGCGTCCTCGGATTGCGCCAGCAGCGGCAGCAGGGCCTGGGTCAGCAGAAAGGCGGCGGTGACGTTGACCTGCATGACCTGGTTCCAGACCACCGGATCGTAGGATTCCACCGGCGTGCGCAGGCCCAGCAGACTGGCGTTGTGCAGCAGTCCGTCGATCTTTCCGAATTCCTGCTCCAGCTTGGCGGCGAGCTCCTGGTAATCGTGCTCGCCGGCGCTTTCCAGGTTCATCGGTACGATTGCCGGCTGAGGATGTCCGGCCGCCTCGATTTCGTCATACACCTTTTCCAGCTTTTCCAGCGTGCGCCCGAGCAGGACCACGGTCGCGCCGCGGGCGGCGCAGGCCTTTGCCGCCGCCCGGCCAATGCCGTCTCCGGCGCCGGTAATGACGATGGTACGGTCTTGCAGCAGATTTTCCGGGGCGCTGTAGTCGAACATGGTACTTCCTTGCGGGCACTTAGCCAGGTTAAAGATGATACAGGGATTGTAGCAGCGGTTTGATGGCGCGGGCGCTGTCGACGCCGTGATCGGCCTGCCAGTCGTCCGGGTTTTCCCCGGGGGCGACATAGCCGTATCGGGCGGCGATGGTGGGCATGCCGGCATTGCGGCCGGCCTCGATATCGCGCACGTGGTCACCGATGTACAGACTGTGCTCGGGGCGACAGCCGAGCTCGCGGCAGGCCAGCCACAGCGACTCGGGGTGCGGTTTGCGCTCGCACACCTGTTCCGGACAAACGATACTGCCGGCGCGGCGGTCGAGCTGCAGCGCCGCCAGCAGGCCGCGGGTATAGCGTTCGGGTTTGTTGGTCACCACGCCCCAGGGAATGCCGATCTCGTCGAGCCAGAACAGCAGCTCGTCGATACCGTCGAAAGCGCGGCTCTCGATCGCCAGGTGATCGCCGTAGATATCCAGAAAGCGCGTGCGCAGGCCGGCGAACTCCTCATGCGTCTCGTCGATGCCGAAAGCGGTGCGGATCATGGCATTGGCGCCGTTCGACACCTGCTCGCGCAGGCTGTCGAACGCCATCACTGGCCTGCCTTCCTCGCCCAGCAGGCGGTTGATGACCCAGATGAAGTCCGGTGCGGTGTCGAGCAGGGTGCCGTCGAGGTCGAACAGCACGGCGTCCAGCGGCTGTTTCATCTCAAACGGGTTTCCGGGTGGCGATCATGTAGTTGACGTCGACATCCTTCGGGTCGAGCCGGTAGCTCTTGGTCAGAGGGTTGTAGACCAGACCGGTGATGTCTTCCATGCGCAGGCCGGCGGCGCGAATCCAGGCGCCGAGCTGCGAAGGCCGGATGAATTTGCTGAAGTCGTGGGTGCCCTGCGGGACCAGCTTGAGCAGCCGTTCGGCGCCAAGGATGGCGAACAGGTAGCTCTTGGGGTTCTTGTTCAGCGTGGAAAAGAACAGGTGGCCGCCCGGGCGGGCCAGGCGCGCGCAGGCGGTGACGATCGAAGCGGGGTCCGGCACGTGCTCGAGCATTTCCATGCAGGTCACGACGTCATAGTGCTCCGGGCGCTCGTCTGCCAGCTGCTCGACGGTGATCTGGCGGTACTCGATCGCCAGTTCGCTCTCCAGGCTGTGCAGTCTGGCCACCTTGAGCGGGGCTTCGCCCATGTCGATACCGTTGACCTCGGCGCCGCGCCGGGCCATCGACTCGGAGAGGATGCCGCCGCCGCAGCCGACGTCCAGAACCTTCTTGCCGGCAAGCGAGGCGATACGGTCTATATAGCCGACCCGCAGCGGATTGATATCGTGCAGCGGCTTGAACTCGCTGTTGCGATCCCACCAGCGGCTGGCCAGTTCTTCGAATTTGGCAATTTCGTCCGGGTCGATATTGAGGCTTCGGGTATCGGTCATTGCGGTCGCTGCTGCAGGACTGGAGTTGAAAGTCGGCCATTCTAGCATTTAACAGAAGAGAAGACAGAAGGCTGTCGCAGGGTGTCGGTGAGTCCTGCGAGGCACCGGCTGTCTCGGGGCGCCCCGGGTGTTCGGTGCGCATCGTCGGTATCTGCTCCTGCTATACCGATCTTCCCTCCATCCATGGAGCTTGCGGCGCTCAGCAGCAACCTGCTCGGTCGCAAGGCATTGGGCGGCAACTGTTAACTCCCAACTGTGAAGGCGCGTCTTTGTGGTATACTCGCGCGGTTATTCAGGCCGGCAAGTGGGCCTCTATCGAGCAGACCGGATCTAAGGAAAGCTGAGACGAATGGGTGATCTAGCCAAAGAAATTTTGCCAGTCAATATCGAGGACGAGCTCAAGCAGTCGTATCTCGATTACGCCATGAGCGTCATCGTCGGCCGCGCGCTGCCGGATGTGCGTGACGGCCTCAAGCCTGTGCATCGACGCGTGCTGTTCGCGATGAGCGAGCTGGGCAACGACTGGAACAAACCGTACAAGAAGTCCGCGCGTGTCGTCGGCGATGTTATCGGTAAATATCACCCGCACGGCGACAGCGCGGTATACGACACCATCGTGCGTCTGGCGCAGGATTTCTCGATGCGCTACCCGCTGATCGATGGCCAGGGGAACTTTGGCTCCATCGACGGCGACTCCGCCGCGGCCATGCGTTACACCGAGATTCGCATGGCCAAGATCGCCCACGAGCTGCTGGCCGATCTCGACAAGGAAACCGTCGATTACGTGCCCAACTATGACGGCACCGAAGAAATACCGGACGTGCTGCCGACCAAGGTGCCGAACCTGCTGATCAACGGCTCCTCCGGCATCGCCGTGGGCATGGCGACCAATATTCCGCCGCACAACCTGACCGAGGTGGTGCGCGGATGTATCGCGCTGATCGACAACAGCCAGCTCTCCGTCGACGAGCTGATGGAATACATCCCGGGTCCCGATTTTCCGACCGGTGGCATCATCAACGGCCGTGCCGGCATACTCGAGGCTTACCGCACCGGTCGCGGCCGCATCTACGTGCGTGCCAAGCACCATGTGGAGGAAGATCCGAAGACCAGCCGTGCCGCCATCATCGTCACCGAGATCCCGTACCAGCTCAACAAGGCGCGGCTGATCGAGAAGATCGCGGATCTGGTCAAGGAAAAGCGTATCGAGGGCATCTCGGAGCTGCGCGACGAGTCCGACAAGGACGGCATGCGCATCGTTATCGAGCTGCGCCGCGGCGAAGTGCCCGATGTGGTGGTCAACAACCTGTTCGCCCAGACGCAGATGGAAAGTGTCTTCGGCATCAACGTGGTGGCGCTGGTGGACGGCCAGCCCAAGGTGCTCGATCTCAAGGCGCTGCTGGAGAACTTCATCCGCCATCGCCGCGAGGTGGTGACCCGTCGCACCGTCTACCTGCTGCGCAAGGCGCGCGAACGCGGCCATATTCTCGAGGGTCTGGCGGTCGCGCTGGCCAATATCGACCCGGTGATCGAGCTGATCAAGAACTCGCCGACGCCGGCCGAGGCGAAGGAAGCGCTGATCGCGCGCGGCTGGGCACCGGGCGACGTACTGCAGATGCTCGAGCGCGCCGGCGAAGATGCCTGCCGTCCCGAGGACCTGGAAGAGCGGTACGGGCTGCGAGAAGGCCTTTACCACCTGTCGCCGGCCCAGGCGCAGGCGATTCTCGACCTGCGGCTGCACCGCCTGACCGGCCTCGAGCACGAAAAGCTGATCGCCGAGTATCGCGAGCTGCTCGATCGTATCGCCGAGCTGCTGAAGATTCTCGGCTCCCACGAGCGCCTGATGGAGGTGATCCGCGAGGAACTCGAGGCGATCCTCGAGGAATACGGCGACGAGCGCCGCACTGAAATCACCGCGTCGCGCCGTGACCTGACCGTCGCCGACCTGATCACCGAAGAGGATATGGTCGTGACCATTTCCCACGGTGGTTACGCCAAGACGCAGCCGCTGGCGGACTATCAGGCACAGCGTCGCGGCGGCCGTGGCAAGTCGGCAACGTCGATGAAGGACGAGGACTTCATCGAGCACCTGCTGATCGCCAGCACCCACGACACCATCCTGTGCTTCACCAGCCGCGGCAAGGTGTACTGGCTGCGGGTGTTCGAGATTCCGCAGGCCAGCCGTACGGCGCGGGGGCGGCCGATCGTCAATATTCTGCCACTGGAGGAGGGGGAGCGCATCACCACCATCCTGCCGGTCAACGAATACAGCGAAGACCGGTTCGTGTTCATGGCGACCGCCAACGGCACCGTCAAGAAAACCCCGCTGGACAGCTTCTCGCGGCCGCGCAGCAATGGCCTCATCGCACTGGGTCTGGACGAGGGCGATCACTTGATCGGCGCCGCCATCACCGACGGTGACAACGATGTGCTGCTGGTGACGAGCGCCGGCAAGGCGATGCGCTTCGACGAGGCTCAGGTGCGCGCCATGGGGCGCACGGCGCGTGGTGTGCGCGGCATTCGCATGGCGGACGATACCGCGGTGATCTCGTTGATCATTCCGCGCCCGGGCGGCAAGATCCTGACCGCTTCCGATCGCGGCTACGGCAAGAAGACCTCGGTCGACGAATTCCCGATCAAGGGGCGCGGCGGACAGGGCGTGATTGCCATGCAGTGCACCGAGCGCAACGGCGGCCTGGCCGGCGCGGTGCAGGTGTTCGAGGGTGACGATGTGATGCTGATCAGCAATCGCGGCACCATGGTGCGTACCCGTACCGAGGAAATCTCGGAGCTGAGTCGCAATACCCAGGGTGTGATGCTGATCCGGGTCGCCGAGGACGAAACCCTTGTCGGTCTGGCGCGTATCGAGGAGGCCGACGAGCCGGAGAGTGCCGAGGCCATCGAGGCGCAGGAGCCGGCCACCGGGACAGCGCCAGGTGAAGCGGGTGATGGCGTCGCCGACGCCGACGCCGACGAATAGGCCGCCGGCAACTGCGGTCGGGTGGCGCAGCCGCCCGGTCGCGTAACCTGAAGCCAATCTTGCCGCGGGTTCAGACACCCGCGGCATTGCCAGAATATCAGTCTGTCGAGTTCGAACGAGAAAATGAGCCGCAAATTCAATTTCAGTGCAGGTCCGGCGGCATTGCCGGATGAGGTCCTCCAACAGGCGCGCGACGAGATGCTCGACTGGCACGGTGAGGGCCTGTCGATCATGGAAATGAGCCACCGCAGCGATGCCTTCGTCTCGGTGGCCACGCAGGCCGAACAGGATCTGCGCGAGCTGATGGGTATTCCGGACAACTACCGGGTGCTGTTCCTGCAGGGCGGTGCGACCAGCCAGTTCGCGATGGTGCCGCTGAACCTGCTCGGCGGCAGGGACAGTGCGGATTACATCAACACCGGCATCTGGTCGAAAAAGGCGATCCAGGAAGCCGGCCGCTACGCCACGGCGCGCATCGCCGCGAGCACCGAGAGCGCGGGCTTTACCCGGGTGCCTTCGCAGGACGAACTCGACCTGGATCCGTCGGCGGCCTATGTCCATTACACCCCGAACGAAACCATCGGTGGCGTGGAGTTCGGCTATGTGCCGGAAACCGGCGAGGTGCCGCTGGTCGCGGACATGTCCTCGACCATACTGTCACGTCCCTGCGACGTCAGCCGCTTCGGTCTGATTTACGCCGGCGCTCAGAAGAATATCGGACCGGCGGGTCTTACGGTGGTGATTGTGCGTGACGACCTGCTGGGCAGGGCCGCCGCCAGCGCGCCGACCATGTTCGACTACCAGGTCCATGCCGAGGCCGACTCGATGAACAATACCCCGCCGACCTTCGGCTGGTATCTGGCCGGGCTGGTGTTTCAGTGGCTCAAGCGCCAGGGTGGCGTGGAGGCGATGGAGGCGATCAACCGTCGCAAGGCCGACAAGCTCTATGGTTATATCGATGGCAGCGACTTTTACGCCAATCCCATCGATGCCGGCAGCCGCTCCTGGATGAACGTGCCCTTCACCCTCGCCGACAGCGCGCTGGACAAGCTTTTCCTCGAGCAGGCGGATGCCGCGGGGCTGTTGAACCTGAAGGGGCATCGCTCGGTTGGCGGCATGCGCGCCAGTCTCTACAACGCCGTACCCGAAGCGGCGGTCGATGCCCTGATCGACTTCATGCGAGAGTTCGAGAAGAGCAACGGTTGAATACCAGGGCGTTAAAGGAGTAGCTATTGCCGGACCGGAACATAGGGCAGCCTTTATCTCCATGGATGGCGTGTATCCCGGTATTGCAGGAGCGAATACCGGGAAAGCGGAGCGAAACGTGCCGCCATTGATGCCTCTGCAAAGGGCACGGTGCGCTTCGCTGCGCTCAGGGCACCCTACGTCGATTGGTCAGGTAATGTCGGCCGAAGCGATACTCTTCGGTATCGACAAGGCGCGATGAACACAGAAGAGCGGCATGAATATGAGCGACCAGGAAAAGGAACTGCGGGTACTGCGGGATCAGATCGACCAGATCGACCAGCAGATTCAGTCCCTGCTCAACCAGCGGGCGCTCTGCGCCCAGCAGGTGGCGGAGGTCAAGCAGAAGCATCAGGGACAGGGCGATGCGGTGTTCTATCGCCCGGAGCGCGAAGCTCAGGTACTGCGCCGGGTCATGGCACGCAACAGCGGGCCCTTGCCGGCGCAGGACGTGGCGCGGCTGTTCCGCGAAATCATGTCGGTGTGCCTGGCGCTGGAGCAGCCGATGCGCATTGCCTTTCTGGGGCCGGAGGGCACCTTCACCCAGCAGGCCGCGGTCAAGCATTTTGGTCTCTCGGCGATCACCGCGCCGCTGGGTACGCTTGACGAAGTCTTCCGCGAGGTCGAAGCCGGCACCGCCCACTATGGCGTGGTGCCGGTCGAGAACTCCAATGAGGGTATGGTCAACCATACCCTCGACCTGTTTGGCCGTTTCCAGCTATCGATCGTCGGAGAGGTCGAGCTGAAGATCCATCACCACCTGCTGATGAAAGCCGGCGCCGACCGTCATCATGTGACGCGCATCTATGCCACCCAGCAGGCACTGGCGCAGTGCCGCCGCTGGCTCGACGCCCACTATCCGTCGGTGGAACGCATCACTGTCGCGACCAACGCCGATGCGGCGCGGCAGGCGTCCGCCGATGCCGAGGTCGGTCTCGGCGCGGCAATCGGAACTGAACTTGCGATCGAGCTGTACCCGCTGCAGGTCGCGGTGCGCAATGTCGAGGATCAGGCCGAGAGCAGCAGCCGCTTCCTGATACTGGGGCGTCAGGAGGTCGGGCCCAGCGGCAAGGACAAGACCTCGCTGCTGATCTGCGCCCATGACAAGCCGGGTGCGCTGTACGAGCTGCTGGCGCCGTTTCGCGCGCGCGGCATCAGTCTGACCCGTATCGAGACCCGCACGTTGTCCGGTCCCTGGAACATGGTGTTCTATATTGATTTTGAAGGCCATGTGGCCGATCCGGAAGTGCAGGCGCTGATCAAGGAGCTTGAATCGGAGTCGGTCGAGCTGAAACTCCTCGGTTCCTATCCGCAGGCGGTTCTGTAAGCTTATCCACCGGAGTCCCGTTATGGGTTGTGATTTTATCGCCCGGGCCACGCCGGGCGTTCAGGGGCTGGAGCCCTACGTGCCGGGCAAACCGGCCCAGGAGCTCGAGCGTGAGCTCGGGCTCAGCCAGGTGGTCAAGCTGGCAAGCAACGAAAACCCCCTGGGACCGAGCAGGGTGGCGCTTGCCGCGGCGCAGCAGGCGCTGTCGCAACTGCATCTGTATCCCGATGCCAGCGGCTACCGCTTCAAGCAGGCGCTGCAGCGGGTACTGGGTCTGGCGCCCGAACACCTGACCCTGGGCAATGGCTCCAACGACGTGCTCGAGCTGCTGGCGCGTACCTTTGTGCGACCGGGCGACGAGGTCATCTATTCTCAATACGCTTTTCTTGTCTATCCGATCGTGACCCGTGCCAGCGGCGCTACCGCGGTGGTGACGCCGGCGCACAACTGGGGGCACGACCTTGACGCCATGCTGGCGGCGGTGACCGAACGCACCCGTCTGATTTTCATCGCCAACCCCAACAACCCGACCGGCACCTGGCTCGACGAAACCGCACTGACGGCCTTTCTCGACGCCCTTCCCGAGCAGGTGATAGTGGTGCTGGACGAGGCCTACACCGAGTATGTGCGCGAGCCCGGTTTCCCCGACGGGCTCGAGCTGCTGCGGCGTTACCGGAATCTGGTGGTGACACGCACCTTCTCCAAGGCCTACGGCCTGGCCGGCCTTCGGGTGGGCTACGCCGCGGCGGATCTCCAGATCACCGATCTGCTGAACCGGGTGCGCCAGCCCTTCAACGTCAGCGTTCCGGCGCTGGCGGCCGCCGAAGCCGTGCTTGACGATCACGACTACCTTGCCCGCACCCGTGACTGCAACAGTGCGGGCATGGCGCAGCTGACCGAGGGGCTGCGACGGCTTGGGCTCGACTTTATCCCGTCGGCGGGCAATTTCGTCGCGTTCGACTGCGGGCGTCCGGCGGCGCCGGTGTATCAGCAGCTGCTCGAGCGCGGCGTGATACTGCGGCCGGTGGCGAACTATGCAATGCCCAATCATCTGCGGGCGACCATCGGTCTGGCGGCGGAAAACGAGCGCTGCCTCGAGGCGCTGGCCGAGGTGCTGACGTGAGGCATTCGGTCGACCGGATACTGGTTGTCGGGCTGGGACTGATCGGCGGTTCGCTGGCGAAGGCGCTGAGGGAGCGCCGCTATTGCCGAACGCTGGTCGGTTACGATCGTAATACCGACGAACTCGAAGCCGGGCTGGCGCTCGGGGTGATCGACGAAGCGGCGACAGACCTTGCCGAGGCGGTCCATGCCGCCGATATCGTGGTGCTGGCGGTACCGGTGAAGGCGACCGACGCGGTGCTGGCCGAGATCCGGCCCGCGCTGCGCCCTGAAACCCTGCTGACGGACGTCGGCAGCACCAAAGGCAATGTGGTCGAGGCGGCGCGGGCGGTATTCGGCCAGCTGCCGCCGACCTTCGTGCCGGGCCACCCGATCGCCGGCTCGGAAAAAAGCGGTGTAGCGGCGGCCGATGCGCAGCTGTTCGAGCGCCACAAGGTCATCCTGACGCTGACCGAGACCAGTTCGGCGCAGGCGACGCTGGCGATCGCGCGCATGTGGCAGGCGACCGGGGCCGAAGTGCTGCAGATGGAGCTGTCGCGCCACGACGAGGTGCTTGCGGCCACCAGTCATCTGCCGCACCTGCTGGCGTTTTCGCTGGTGGATACCCTCGCCGCCGAGGCCGAAAACACCGATATCTTCCGCTACGCCGCCGGCGGTTTTCGCGACTTCACCCGCATCGCGGCCTCCGATCCGACCATGTGGCACGATATCTGCTTGGCCAACCGCGAGGCGATCCTCGGCCAGATCGACCGCTTCAGCGAAGGCGTGGCGCGGCTGCGCCAGGCCGTGGCGACGTCGGACAGCCAGACGATGCTGGGCATCTTCACCCGCGCCAAGGCCTCGCGAGACCACTTCACGCGGATTCTGTCCAGTTCCGCCTATTCACAGAAACAGCATCCGGGACCGGTAAACTTCGTGCTCCAGCCCGGTGGTGCCCTGAGCGGCCAGCTGCGCCTGCCCGGCGATATGTCGATTTCGCATCGCGCCATCATGCTCGGCTCGCTGGCGGACGGCATCACCGAAATCGAGGGCTTTGCCGAAAGCGAGGACAGCCTGGCGACGCTGCAGGCGTTTCGCGATATGGGCGTGGTGATCGAAGGGCCGCATCAGGGGGCGGTGAAAATATACGGTGTTGGCCTCGAGGGCCTGCAGCCGCCGCCGGGGCCGCTGTACCTGGGCGATTCCGGCACCACCATGCGTCTGCTTGCAGGGGTGCTGGCGGGGCAGCCGTTCGATACCGAGCTGACCGGCGGGGCCGGACTGTCGCGGCGCAGTATGGCCGCCGTTATCGAGCCGTTGCAGAACATGGGCGCCGGCATCGAGGCGCAAGATGCCGGCCGCCCGCCGCTGCGTATCCGCGGCGGGCAGCGGCTGCGGGGGATCGAACACCGGCTGCCGGCCGCCAGCGCCCAGGTCAAGTCGGCGCTGCTGCTGGCTGGCCTGCGTGCCGAGGGCGCCACCCGGGTGCTGGAGCCTGCGGCGACGCGGGATCATACCGAACGCATGCTGCGCGGCTTCGGCTGGCCGGTCGAGGTGGTGAGCGGCTGCAGTACGGTCCATAGTGGCGGTCGCCTGAGTGGGGCTAAAATCGCGGTACCGGGCGATATCTCCGCCGCCGCGGCCTTCATCGTCGCGGCGTCGATCGCCCCGGGCTCGGACATCCGGCTCGAGCACGTCGGCATCAACCCGACGCGCCGCGGGGTGATCGATATCCTGCTGCTGATGGGGGCCGATATCGAGCTGTGCAACGAGGACCTGGTCGGTGCGGAGCCTGTCGCGGATATTCAGGTGCGCTATCGTCCCCTGCAGGGGATCGAACTGCCGTCACAGCTGCTGACGACGGCGCTGGACGAGTGCCCGCTGCTGATGGTGGCGGCCGCCTGCGCAGTCGGCGAAAGCCGCTTTCACGGACTCGGAGAGCGTGGCGCCCGGGTGCAGGAGCGGCTGGCTGTCACAGCCTCGGCGCTGCGTGCGCTGGGAGTCGATGCGGTGCTGGAGGGCGACGGCGCCCGGGTCCGTGGCGGCCGTATCGGCGGCGGCTCGCTCGACTGCGGCGGTGATGCGCGGGTGGCGGTGGCGCTGGCGGTGGCGGCGCTGCGCGCCGAGAACGAAATTCATATAGGGGGCTGCGACGCCGTCGCGGCGTCGTTTCCCGACTTTATCGCTCTCGCCCGACGGGCGGGAATCAGAATACGTAAGGAGGAGGCCTGATGGCCGCAAGAGAGAAGCAGGTGCCGGTAATCAGTGTCGATGGACCCAGCGGGTCCGGAAAAGGCACCATCTGCCGGCTGCTCGCACGTCAGCTCGGCTGGCACCTGCTCGACAGCGGCGCACTCTACCGGCTGACTGCGCTGGCGGCGCAGCACCATGGAGTGGCGCTGGATGATGAGCAGGCGCTGGTCGTGCTGGCGGCTCACCTGGATGTGAAGTTCGTCGCCCGGGGCGAGGACGACGAGGTGCAGATCTTCCTCGAAGGTGAGGAGGTCACGCATGCGATCCGGACCGAAGAGGTCGGTAACGCCGCCTCGAAGGCTGCCGCCAGTGGCCCGGTTCGCGAGGCATTGCTGGAGCGCCAGCGGGCGTTTCGCGAAGCCCCGGGCCTGATTGCCGATGGCCGGGATATGGGTACCGTGGTATTCCCCGGCGCGGAGCTGAAAATCTACCTCGACGCCAGTGCCGAAGAGCGCGCGCGACGCCGTTATAACCAGTTGATAAATAAGGGGGTCGGTGCTAGCCTTGAAGCAATATTGGTTGATATTCAGGCACGTGACGACCGTGACATGAAACGTCCGGTGGCGCCGCTGAAGCCCGCGTCCGACGCGGTGATTCTCGATTCCACCTCGATGTCGATCGACGAAGTCCTCAACGTGGTTCTGGATCAGGCGAGGCACAAGGGGTTGACCGGGTAGGCCATCCCGATGGCGAAGGTGAGCATTGATGAGCGAAAGTTTTGCCGAACTCTTTGAGGAGAGCCTCAAGGATATAGAAATGGCACCGGGTTCGATCGTGACCGGCACAGTGGTGGCGATCGATACCGAGGTGGTCACGGTGCATGCCGGGCTCAAGTCCGAAGGTATCATTCCGCGCTCCCAGTTCGAGGACGAGAACGGGGAGCTGACCGTCAAGGTCGGCGACGAGGTCCAGGTGGCGCTCGAGTCGGTCGAGGACGGCTTCGGCGCCACCCAGCTCTCGCGCGAGAAAGCCAAGCGTGCCGAGACCTGGAAAGAGCTGGAGCGCGCCTACGAAAACGACGAGGTGGTCAAGGGCCAGATCATCGGCAAGGTGCGCGGCGGCTTTACCGTTGGCCTCGACACCGTGCAGGCATTTCTGCCGGGGTCGCTGGTGGATGTGCGCCCGACCCGGGACGTGTCCCATCTCGAGGGTCACGAACTCGAGTTCAAGCTCGTCAAGCTGGACCCCCGCCGCAACAATATCGTCGTGTCCCGTCGCGCGGTGCTGGAAGCTGCCAACAGCGAGGAGCGCGAAAAGCTTATCGAGCAGTTGCAGGAAGGCGTCGTGCTCAAGGGCATCGTCAAGAATCTCACCGACTACGGTGCCTTCATCGACCTTGGTGGCATCGACGGCCTGCTGCACATCACCGACATCGCCTGGAAAAGGGTCAAGCATCCGAGCGAGGTGCTCAACGTCGGTGACGAGATCGACGTCAAGGTGCTGAAATTCGACCGCGAGCGCAACCGCGTTTCGCTGGGTCTCAAGCAGCTGAGCGAAGACCCCTGGAACCAGCTGCTCGACAACTACGCGGTGGGCTCCAGGGTCAAGGCGCGGGTGACCAACGTGGCCGATTACGGCTGCTTCGCCGAGCTGGAAAGTGGCGTCGAAGGGTTGGTGCACGTGTCCGAGATGGACTGGACCAACAAGAACATCCACCCGTCCAAAGTGGTGCAGATCGGCGACGAGATCGAGGTCATGGTGCTCGATATCGATACCGAGCGCCGGCGTATCTCGCTGGGTATGAAGCAGTGTCAGGAAAACCCCTGGCAGGCCTTCGCCAACAGCTACGGCAAGGGCGACATCCTCACCGGCAAAATCCGTTCGATTACCGACTTCGGTGTCTTCATCGGACTGGAAGGTGGTATCGACGGCCTGGTGCATCTCTCCGATCTGTCCTGGGATGAGCCCGGTGAGCAGGTGGTCAAGGAGCTGAACAAGGGCGACGAGCTGACTGCCGTGGTGCTGTCGGTCGATCCCGAACGCGAGCGTATTGCGCTCGGAGTCAAGCAGCTGGCGGGCGACCCCTTCGGCGACTTCGTGTCGGCTCATGGCAAGGGCTCGGCGGTTCGCGGCCGGGTCACCGAAGTCACGGACCGTCAGGCAACCCTGGAGCTGGCCGAGGGCGTGAGCGGGCAGTTGCGTATCGCCGAGGCTTCGCGCGATCGCATCGACAGCCTGACGTCACTGTACAAGGTCGGCGACGAAGTCGAGGCGGCGATCATCAATATCGACCGTCGCAGCCGCAATATTCAGCTCTCCGTCAAGCAGCTGGATGCGCAGGCCGAAAAACAGGCGTTGAAGTCGATTCAGGACAAGCCGGTCGAAGCGGCGGGTCCCACGACCATCGGCGAGCTGATAAAGGCTCAGATGAACAAGTCGTCGGATAACGACTGAGGCGCAGGGGAGGGCAATAGCTCTCCTCTGCGGTTTTCCGCGCAGCGTAGTCGTGCGGAATCAGGGGCTGCAACGCGGCCTGAATCTTTGGGAGAGTTGTCATGACCAAGTCGGAACTGATCGAACGACTGATAGACCGTCATAATCAGCTGTCTGTAAAAGATGTCGAGCTGGCCGTGAAGACCATGCTGGACCACATGACCGAGGCGCTGGCCCATGGCGACCGTATCGAAATTCGCGGCTTCGGCAGTTTTTCGTTACACTACCGCGCGCCGCGAATCGGCCGTAATCCGAAGACTGGCGAGTCGGTCCCCCTGACCGCCAAGCACGTACCCCATTTCAAGCCGGGCAAAGAGCTGCGAGAGCAGGTCAACGACAGTATGGCGGAGCGCCCGGGATATTAGTCATGCACGCCGGAGGCCATATCAAGTGCGCTGGTTGAGATCTTTGCTGACAGGCCTCGTATGCCTGCTAATCCTGCTGATCGGTATACTGTTCACCATTCACAATACCGACAAGGTCGCTATCGACCTGATTTTCGTGCAACTGCCCCAGGCGAGTCTGTCGCTCTGGCTGATCGCCGCTTTCGTCTGTGGCGGCATCCTTGGCGTGGTGCTCAGCAGTTTCGCCATTCTCGGGCTCAAGACCCGGTTGCGCTCGGCGCGCAAGCGTGCCACCCAGGCGTATCGTGAACTCGACCAGCTAAGGACGACCGGCGCCAAAGACAGCGCCTGAAATGGCCGACTATCTGCTGATCGTACCGCTGTTTCTGGCGGTTGCAGCCGGCTGGTGGCTGGGGCGACGGGAAGCCGGGGTCCGCGCGATGGCGCGGGAACAGGCGTTGAGTCGCGACTACCTGACAGGCCTCGATCACCTCGTCGACGAGCGCACGGATGATGCCATCGAGAGCTTTATCCGTGCCCTCGAATTCAAGCCCGAAAGTCTTACCGCCCATCTGGCGCTGGCCAAGCTGCTGCGCAAGAAGGGCGACGTCGAGCGCGCCATCAAGTTGCATCAGGGGTTACTGGACCGTCCGGGACTGGCGCCCAACGATCGCCTCCGGGTGCAGATGGCGCAGGCGCGCGATTACGATGCCGTCGGTCTGCTGGACCGTGCCGAAGTCCTGTTGCAGGAAGTGATCGACAGTTCGCCGCCGGCCGAGATGCGGATCGAAGCGCTGCAACTGCTGGTCAAGCTGTACGAGAAGGAAGGCGAATGGCAGCGGGCGCTCGAGGTCGCGGCGTCTCTGGATCGCGACTGTCGCAAGGATATCCGCCATGAGCTGGCGCATTATTGTTGCGAGCTGGCGGAGCATCAGTTGCGTCATGCCGGGTACGATGCGGCCGAGGACTGGCTGAAGCGGGCGCTGAAGCACGATCCGCAGGCGGTCAGGGCAAGTCTGCTGCAGGCAGGGGTGCGTATTGCCCGGCAACAGTGGCGCCCGGCCATTCAGGCGCTGCAGCAGGTGGTGGAGCAGGACCCGCTGTTCGTGTCCGAGATCCTGCAGCCGCTGCAGCAGTGCTATCGCGGGCTGGATCGGGAGGACGACTACCAGAACAGCCTGCGCGGGTTGATGGCGCGGGCGCCCTCGACCAGCCTGATTCTGGCCCTGGCGGAGCAGATACGCGACACCCGGGGTGTTTACGCCGCGGGGGCCTTTATCACCGCAGAGCTGAAACGGCGCCCGTCCATCCGGGGCTTCAATCGCCTGATCGACATGCACATCGAGCATGGCGCGCGCAGCGCCCGGGACAGCCTCGAGGTACTGCACGGTCTTACCGACCAGCTTGAGCAGAGCAAGCCGCGCTACCGCTGCGACCAGTGCGGGTTTGCGGGCCGGCTGTTGCTCTGGCAATGCCCGTCCTGTCGGCAGTGGGGCTCGACCCGGCCGATCCAGGGCCTCGAGGGCGAATAGCGTTCAACCGATTACCAAGCGGTGACGGTCATCGACCGGCACCGGCCAATAGGCGAGACAACGATGACGACAGATTCGAAGCAGATACTGGTGGCGCTGGATTATCCGGATCAGGCGCAGGCCCTGGCAATGGCACAGCGGCTCGATCCGGCGCAGTGCCGGGTCAAGGTGGGCAAGGAGCTGTTCACGCGCAGCGGGCCAGCGGTGGTCGAGGCGCTGCAGGCGCGCGGGTTCGATGTTTTTCTGGACCTCAAGTTTCATGATATTCCCAATACCACGGCGATGGCCGTGCGTGCGGCCGCAGAGCTCGGCGTCTGGATGGTGAACGTGCACGCCAGCGGCGGGCGCCGGATGATGGAGGCGGCCCGTAACGAGCTGGAAAAGGTGGCCGGCGAGCGGCGTACCCTGCTGATCGCGGTTACGGTGCTGACCAGCATGGAACAGCAGGATCTGCGCGAGATCGGCATCGACCTGGAGCCCCTGGAGCAGGTCCGGCGGTTGGCGCAGCTGACCGAGCGCAGCGGGCTCGACGGCGTGGTCTGTTCGGCGCAGGAGGTCGAGCCGCTGCGTGAACTGATTTCCCCGTCCTTCAAGCTGGTAACGCCGGGTATTCGTCCGGCCGATGCCGAGGCGGGTGATCAGCGTCGGATCATGACGCCGGGTCAGGCCGTGACCGCCGGAAGCGACTACCTGGTCATCGGCCGTCCGATCACGCGTGCCAGCGATCCGCTCGCCACGTTGTCTGCTATCCAGCAAGAGATTGCCGAGGCTCGCGCAGTCTGAGTCGCGCTGGCGATCACGGAACCTCTGTGCTATTCGTTTATGGGCCGGAACGGATGTCCGGCTCAATGATGACAATACATGGAGGTTCATGATGAACAGTCCCCTTGCACGGGCGCTGATGCTGGCTTTTTGCCTCGTCTTTCTGCCCTTTTCCGCAGCGAATGCCGAAACCCTCGATATCAACAGCGCCAGCGCCGAACAGCTGTCCAGCGTGATGGTGGGTATCGGGCCGGCCAAGGCCAAGGCAATTGTCGAATACCGGCAGGCCAACGGCCCCTTTAGCAGCGTCGATCAGCTCAGTGCCGTCAAAGGCATCGGCAGCGCGACGATCGACAAAAACCGCGACCTGATCGGCGTGTCCACGCCGGCGGAGTAGACGGAACCCGGCGCCTCCGCCGGAGGCGCCGTCATCTTTTCTTTGTCGTCCCGCAGGTTGGGTCTAGGTCCGAAGGACCGTAACCAACACCCTAATACCTCGGTGCCAACCGACACCAATCGATCTGGAATGCGATCGATATTGCGGGTTACGGCGCGGTATGGATCCATGCTGGCCGGAACGATTTACCGGTGTTGCGTCTTCACCCACCCTCCGCTTCGTGCCTTCGATATCTCCTGTAGGTTGGGTGAAGCGGCGAAGCCGCGGAACCCAACACCCGCTCTGCCAGCCGACACCAATCGATCTGCAATGCGATCGATTTGACGGGTTTCGCGATGCCCGAGCAACGTGGAAACCGTTTGGTTTCATTGGGATGCATCGCTCTACCCATCCTCCGGCCCGTGCCTTTTATCACTTCGGGTCAGAGTATAAACGCCAGCACCAGTGGAATGATGATCAGGCTCGCCATATTGCTAAGCAAAACGATGGAGGCGACCTGCTGCGGCTCCTGGTTGTAACGCTCTGCGACCAGGTAGTTGAGCAGTGCCGGCGGCAGCGCGCCGAACAGCAGCAGGTACAGGTACTGGGTTTCGTCGAGTTGCAGGATCTGCTGTACCGCGACCGCCAGCAGCAGGCCGCTTGCAGGGCAAAGGATGGCGCCGAGCACGCCGCTGCGCCAGTTGGTGAAATCGATGCTGAGCATTCTTACGCCGAGCGAAAACAGCATCAGTGGAATGGCGATCTGGCCGAGCATGTCGATGAAGGTTTTAATCGCCGCCGGCAGCGCCAGGCCGGCGCTGCTGATAACCAGCCCCGCAATCGCCGCCAGAATCATCGGGATGCGCAGCAGCGACAAGGGGTGGACGCGAGGGTTCAGCATGTACATTCCCACGGTGAAATGCAGGCTGTTCTCGACCAGAAACAGCACCACCGCGGCAGGCAGTGCCTGTTCGCCGAACGCCAGTACGGCCAGCGGTATGCCGAGGTTGCCGCTGTTGTTGAACATCATCGGAGGCAGGAAGGTTTTCGGCGCGATCCCGATCAGGCGGCACAGCGGAAGCAGCAGCAGGCCGGAGCCCAGCACCACGCAGAGCGCACCGATCGCCAGCGGCTGGTAAAGCGCCAGGTCGAACGACTTGTCCGCCATGACCGAGAGGATCAGGGCCGGCGTGAACACGTCCATGTTGATGCGGTTGGCCACCGACATGTCGGTATGGACCCGGCGGGCGTAGAGGTAGCCGACCGAAACGATCGCCAGCAGCGGGAAAACGACCTGGAAGATACGCTCCAGCAGAGAATAGGTGGTGCCGTCCATCAAGCGTCCTTAATCTGAAGTCCGTGCGGCCGTGGCTGCTGCGGGCGATGACCCGGCCAGGCAGCGCCCATGATACTGTGAACGCCGGCGGCCGTCATATATACGCTGTTGGGCTTCGTCCTGCGTCCTCCGCCCAACCTACGCGCTTCTCGCCATCCCTGGCGGTTGCTGCGCTCAAGGTGCCCTACCTGTAGGGCGCACCGAGCGAAGCGAGCTGCGCCGCCCGTGGCTCCGGCGTATAAATCCGGCACGTTTCGCTGCGCTCAAGGTGCCCTACACGAAGCGCACCGGAAAAGTCGGTGCGGTTCGCTGCGCTCTACTGTAAACCGCTCCTGCGTTTACAGCATTTCCATCGTCCATGGCGGTTACCGGCACCCTACGGCTGCACATTCATCGCTCGGCTGCAGCGGTCGAGCAGGTAGACGATCGAGTGGTAGTCGATGCCGCTGTGGTGGGTCAGGCCGATCTCGCAGGTGCGGCTGGTCGATACGCCTTCGCCGCAGTGCTGCACGGTGTCTTTCAATGTCCGCAGCGCCGAGGCATTGAGCTCCGGCGTGCTGAAACCCTTGTCGCCGGCGAAGCCGCAGCAGCCGATCTGCTCTGGAACCACGACCTGGCGGCTGCAGAAGTCGGCGATTCTTTTCAGCTTCCCGGTCTGGTCCAGGCGGGTGGCGCTGCAGGTGACATGCAGCGCGACCGGTTCGTCGAGCGGCTCGAATTGCAGCCGCTCGAGGAGGAAAGCGTCGATGAAGTCGACGCTGTCGTAGAGGCGAATACGCGGATCCAGCTGCTCTTTCAGTTGCAGGCTGCAGGGACTGGTATCGGAGTACACCGGCAGCGCGCCGTTGCCGGTTGCCTCTAGCAGCAGTCGCTCCGTCTCGCGGGCTTTGTTATCGGCGGCATCGAACATCCCCTTCGACTGGAAGGGCATGCCGCAGCACTGGGCGTCCAGGCCCTGTGGATAAATCACTTCGTAACCGGCCTTGCGCAGCAGCTGTTCGGTAACCTCCGCCAGCGAGCGGCTGTCGATGGCGCCGCGCGGCGGGCCCATGGTGCGGCTGGCGCAGCTGGGCAGATAGACGACCTTCGGTCGATGCGTATCGGCCCCCTTCGTTGCCAGCGGGATTCTCGCCGCTGCGGTCGGCATCGCCGGCGTCCACTGCTGCAGCCGGTTGCCGGACAGCCGGCGCAGGCCGCCGGTCAGCCGCTGCATACGTTCGCGGCCCAGCACTCCGTGGGTGGCATCGGCCAGGCGGAACAGGGTTCGGCTGGTGCGGGTCACGCCGCCGTAGTGGTCTGCCAGCCACTGCGCCAGCCGGGCATGGTTCCCGTTGTCGCGGCTGCGGATCGAGCGCGTCAGATCGCCGGTATTGATACCGACCGGGCAGGTGGTGGAGCAGAGGCCGCAGCCGGCGCAGGTATCGGTGCCCTGATAGCGATACTCCTGACGCATCGCCGCCAGACGTTCGGGGTCCTCGCCGCTGGCCTCGAGCCGGGCGATTTCGCGCCAGATGACGATCCGCTGGCGCGGCGTCAGGGTCAGGTCCCGGGACGGACAACTCGGCTCGCAGAAGCCGCACTCGATGCATTTGTCGACCAGCGGATCGGCGGCCGGCAGCGGCTTGAGATTGTCGAGATGCACCCGCGGGTCGCGGTTGAGCAGCACGCCCGGATTGAGAATGTTGCCAGGGTCCAACAATTCCTTGAGCTGCCACATCAGGCGGTAGGCGTCCTGGCCCCACTCGAGTTCGACGAAGGGGGCCATGTTGCGGCCGGTGCCGTGCTCGGCCTTCAGCGAGCCGTCGAACCGGCCGACCACGAGCTGCGCCACATCCTCCATCAGGCCTTCGTAGCGTTGCAGTGCGTCGGCGGTATCGAATGCCTGGGTGAAGACGAAATGCAGGTTGCCCTCCAGCGCATGGCCGAAGATCAGCGCTTCCGGATAATGCCACTTCCGGAACAGCGCGTGCAGTTCGGTGACGGCTTCCGCCAGGCGCTCGACCGGGAAGGCGACATCCTCGATGATCACCGTGGTGCCGGTTTTCCGGACTGCCCCCACGGCCGGAAACAGGCCCTTGCGGATGGCCCAGTAGCGGCCGTACTCGACGGGGTCGGTGGTAAAGGACAGCGGCTGGCTGGTGGGCAGGTGGGCAATCGCCGAGCTGATGGCGGCCACCTGGGTTTCGAGTTGTTCCGGCGTCGCGGCCCGGGTTTCGACCAGCAGCGCGGCGGCATCGTTCGGCAGCGCGCGGATGAAATCCGGCAGGCCCGGCTTGTCCTCCACCGAGCGCAGACCGGCGCGGTCGATCAGCTCGACCGCAGAAACCGGTGTGGCCTTGAGCAGCGCCACGGCTTCGCAACAGGTCTGCAGCCGGTCGAAAGCGATCAGCGCCGATGCCTTGTGCGGATGTTCTTCGACGGTGTGGTAGCCGATCTCGGCCATGAAGCCGAGTGTCCCCTCGGAGCCGATCATCAGATGCTGCAGGATCTCGACCGGATCCTCGAAGTCGACCAGGGCGTTGAGCGCATAGCCGGTGGTGTTCTTGAGCCGGTACTTGTGCTCGATGCGTGCCCGCAGCGCTTCGTTGGACCGGGTTTCCCGCGCCAGCCGATCGAGCTCGGCCAGCAGTGAACCATGGCTTTGGCGCAAGGCCGCGACCGACACGGGGTCGGCGGTATCGACCAGGGTGCCGTCGGCCAGGATCAGTCGCATCGACGCCAGGGTGCGGTAGCTGTTCTGGGCGGTGCCGCAGCACATGCCGCTGGCGTTGTTGGCGGCGATGCCGCCGATACGGGCGGCGTTGATCGAGGCCGGGTCGGGGCCGATCTTGCGGTTGAAGGGCGCCAGAATGCGGTTTGCCTGGGCGCCGATCACGCCGGGCCGAAGCCGTATCCGCCGTGCTCCGTCCTCAAGACGATGCCCGTTCCAGCCGTCCCCGAGCTGCACCAGCACCGAGTCGGTGATGGCCTGGCCCGAAAGGCTGGTGCCGGCGGCGCGAAAGGTCAGGGGTATCCGCTCGGCGCCCGCCCGTGCGATCAGCTCGATCACTTCCTGCTCCGACTCGACGCGGACCACGATCTGCGGAATCAGCCGGTAGAAGCTGGCATCGGTACCGTAGGCCAGTGTTCGCAGCGGATCGGTGATCAGCCGCGACTCCGGTATGAAGGTTTCGAGCTGCTGCAGGAATGCCCGGTAAGCCGGTTTCATCGTTGTGGACCTCGATTGGAAATCATAAGGCGTGACGGGTGACGGGTGACGGGTTACGGGTTACGGGTTACGGGTTACGCGTAACCCGTAACCCGTAACCTGTTACCCGTAGGCTTTCGCTGGCAGCCAGAGCACCAGCTCCGGTGCGAACACCAGGATCAGCAGGCCGATCAGCTGCAGCACGATGAACGGAATCACGCCGCGGTAGATCTGGCTCAGCTTGACCCCCGGCGGGCAGACGCCCTTGAGGTAGAACAGCGCGAAGCCCACCGGCGGTGTCAGGAAGCTGGTCTGCAGCGTCATCGCCACCAGCATCACGAACCACACCAGCTCCGGGTTGTCGACCACGCCGTAGCCGTCGATGCTCAGCCCCAGTGCCGAGATCACCGGCGCCAGCAGTGGCAGCACGATCAGGGTGATCTCGATCCAGTCGAGGAAGAAGCCGAGCAGGAAGATCACCCCGAGGATAAAGAAGATGATGCCGTAGGGGCCGAACGGCAGTCCGGTGAGGAAGGACTCGATCAGCTCGTCGCCGCCGAGCTCGCGCAGCACCAGCGCGAAACAGGTGGCGCCGATGAAGATCGCGAAGATGTAGGCAGTGGTGTTGGTGGTGCCGGCGACCACGTCCTTCAGCACCTTGAGACTGAACTTGCGGTTGTAGACCGCCAGCAGAGTGGCCCCCAGGGCACCGACGCCGGAAGCCTCGGTCGGGGTGGCGATACCGGTGAAGATCGAGCCCAGCACCACCAGTATCAGCAGCAGCGTCGGCAGCACCGCGCGCAGCACGTTGAACACCACCTTGAATGTCACCGGCTGGGCATCGGCCGGTACCGGCGCCGCCGCGGGTTTGAGCAGGCCGTAGCCGAGGATGTAGACGATGTAGAGCGCGCCCAGCATCAGTCCCGGCGCCACCGCGCCCATGAACAGGTCGCCCACCGACAGCGCCAGCTGATCGGCCATGATCACCAGCATGATGCTGGGCGGTATCAGGATGCCGAGGGTCCCTGCCGAGGCGATGGTCCCGAGCGCCAGCGGCATCGAATAGCCCTGGCGGGTCATCGCCGGCAGCGACATCACCGCCAGCAGCACCACCGAAGCGCCGATGATGCCGGTCGAGGCGGCGAGGATGATACCGATGGCGGTGACGGTGACGGCAAGACCGCCGCGCACCCGGCCGAACAGTTCCTGCATCGAGTGCATCAGCTTTTCGGCGACGCCGGACTTGTCGAGCATGATGCCCATGAAGATAAACATCGGCAGCGCCACCAGGATCCAGTTGTCCATGATCTTCCAGAGCCGGTTCACCACCAGCCCCAGGGTCAGGAAGTCGAGCCCGGTAATGGTATCGAAATAGGTATCGGACAGCTGGCCGATAAAGGCGAAAATGATGCCGATGCCGCCCAGCACCCAGGCCACCGGAAAGCCGGTGAACAGCAGTGCGATGAACGACAAAAACATCGCTATTACGAGTATTTCGTTGGCTTCCATCAGAATCAGACTCCCCGGCAAGCCGTTATATCAAGCGACAGGAACCGGCCTTCCCGGGACACGAGAACTTCATTGATTTCCATCGTTTTTATTCTCCCCGCGCCAGCAATACGATTTCACGGTAAAGCCGCGACAGCACGGCCAGCGCCAGCAGCGCCATGCTGACCGGGATCGCGCCCTTGATCAGCCAGCGCCAGGGCAGGCCGGACGGCGCCGAGGAGCTCTCGTTGATGCGCCAGGAATCGGCGACGAAGTCGAGGCTGTGCAGAAAGATCACCGCGATGAACGGCAGCAGCAGCAGCAGGATACCGAGGATCTCGATGATGCGCTTGTTGGCGGTCTTGAAGCCGGTGTGGAACAGATCCACGCGGATATGGGAGTCGGTGGTCTGGGCCAGGCTAAGGCCGAACATCACGCCGATGGCGTAGAGGTGCCACTGCAGCTCTTCGAGAGCGATCAGTCCGTGGGAAAAGCCCTTGCGCAGCACCACCTGCAGCATGATCACCAGAACCAGCGCCACGTAGCACCAGCCGATGCCGAGCGTCAGGCGTCGGATGCCTCTGTCGATGCGGTCCGCCAGCGGCACCGCCGGCAGTGTGTTGTTGTCATGCACGAAGTAATACCTTCCAAAGAAGCTGGCTGAAAAAGTGAAGGATTCTGGGGGGGCTCGTAAGGCGTAAGGCGTTAGGCGTGAGACGTAAGGATGAAACTTTACGTCCTCACGTCCTCACGTCCTCACGTCCTTACGCCTAGTTCGCCTGCTTGCGCGGCAGGAAGGCGTTGCTTTCCCACAGGTCGTAGCCCTGGCGGAACTGGCTCAGGTCATCCCAGACCTTCTTGAAGAAGGGGTCCTCGGCGGATTTCTCGGCCGCCACTTCCTGCCATTTTTCGCTGAAGGTATCAAGCATGGTCTGGTTCCAGTAGCGGATCTCGACGCCGTTTTGCCTGGCATCGGCCATCACTGGGAACTGCATCGCCTCGCCCTCGGCGATGGAGTTGGTCACCGAGGCCATGCAGGTGGTCTCGACCACGGCCTGCTGGCCTTCGCTCATGCCGTTCCAGGCGTCTTTGTTGACCAGCAGCTCGAAGATGGTCGCCTGCTGGTGCCAGCCCGGGAAGTAGTTGTACTTGACGATCTTGTTGAGACCCAGGCGGGTATCGATCGCCGGCTGGGAGAATTCGGTGGCATCGATGGCGCCCTTTTCCAGGGCGCCGAAGATTTCACCGCCCGGCAGCTGCACGGTGCCGACGCCGAGCTTTTCCATCACCGAGGCGCCGAGGCCGAAAAAGCGCATGTTCAGCCCCTGCAGGTCTTCCGGCTTCTCGATGGGCTTGGAAAACCAGCCGGAGGTCTCCGGGGACAGGATGGCGCAGGGCAGCACCTTCACGTTGTAGCCGGCGCTGTCGTACATCTCCTGGTAGAGGTTCATGCCGTTGCCGTAGTACAGCCAGGCCATGTACTCGCCGGCCTCCGGGCCGAAGGGCACGGCGGAGAACAACGCCGCGGCCGGAATCTTGCCCTGCCAGTAGCCGGCGGTGGCGTAGCCGGAGTTGACCTTGCCGGACGAGACGGCATCGAGGATCTCCGGTGGACTGACCAGTTTTCCGGGCTCGTAGATTTTCATCCGTATGGAGCCGTCGCTGACCTTGTCGAGGCGGTCGGCAACCCAGGTGATGGTAGTGCCTAGCGCCGGCAGGTTGGTGCCGAAGGCGACCGGGGTTTTCAGCAGTACCCTGTCTGCGGCGAGGCTGGATGTGGCGGCAGCGGCGAGTGTTGTGCCCAGTACGGCGGCGGAAAGCATGGACTTGGCAAAAGTTCTCATGAGGCATCCTCGATAGCAGTTCATTGTTGTTGTTGCTTCGCCGGGAGGCCGTCCGGCGTGGTCGGCCCGAAGTTTTTACGCCTAAATTGGTAATACCAATTTACCATCGGCTTGCGTTGTACTGTATTTTTTTTGATCGCTGCTTGTCAATCCCTTCCTTGTGGGTAATTCCCGGGTTCGGGAAAGGTGGTTGAACAACGGCAGGCTCAGGAGTGATAATTGGTTTTACCAATTGTTGTGCATCAGTCGGCTGTCGGCTATTCACTCATGTCATCGGCCGGAAAGGTGGCCTTGCCGCTTCCGCCGCCATCAGCGTCGAGGGAGGAACCCATCCAATGGCCTATCAAAGGGTCAAGCAGCCCCGGATTTCCGATGTCATCGTGCAGCAGCTGGAAGAGATGATTCTGGAGGGAACTTTCAAGCCGGGACAAAAGCTGCCGCCGGAGCGACAGCTGGCCGTACAGTTCGAGGTATCCCGGCCATCGCTGCGCGAAGCGCTGCAGAAACTGACCGCCAAGGGGTTGCTGGTCAGCCGTCAGGGTGGCGGAACCTATGTCTCCGAGGACCTGGGCGGGTCCTTTTCGGATCCGCTGCTCGAGCTGTTCAAGACCCACCCGGAAGCCCAGTACGATTTGCTCGAGTTCCGTCATGCCCTGGAGGGGGTGTCGGCCTATTATGCGGCGCTGCGGAGCACGGCTGCGGATCGCGAGGAGATCAAGGCGCGTTATGAGGACCTGCAGCGCTTTCATGTTGCCAAGGCGTTCGAAAAGGAGGTCGACGCCGACCTCGACTTTCACCTGGCCATCGCCGCCGCCACCCACAATATGGTGCTGCTGCACATGATGCGGGCGCTTTTCACCCTTCTGCGCCAGCACATCACCGACAACCTGCTCAATATCTATCCCCGGGCGGGCTACCGCGAGAAGATCCATGATCAGCACAGGGAGCTGATGGATGCTATCCTTGCCGGAGAGCCGGACAACGCACGCAAGGCCGCGCATCATCATCTGTCCTATGTCGAAGAGGCGCTGCTCGAGGGCGAGCGCGAGCATACGCGGCTGGAGAGGTCCCTGCGGCGGGCCAATATCAGTCAGTAGGCGCGGTCAGGGCAGTGCAGGGTCTGAAGGGCATGCCGTTTTGCGACGGTTTTGTAGTGGCTATGTCACGAAATGTATTTTTACTACAAGAAAGGCCGTGAAAGCGGTGGTTGTTGCGATCTTTTGTTGATCTGTGCATAATCGTCGACACCATTATGTAGTATTACTACAAGATAATAAGAACGAAACGATGGTCGGCGGGGCGGAGCCTGCACAACAGGCCGAACGCCTTGGCGCTTAAAGTGGGATTGACTGCTCGAACAATAATGAGTGGAGAAGGCAAAGTGCTAGATTTCGTAGAAGACATAGATCCGATTGAAACCCAGGAATGGCTGGACGCGCTGGAGTCGGTCGCCAAGAACGACGGTGACGAGCGCGCGCGCTACATATTGAAACAGCTGGGTCAGAAAGCGACCGATATCGGCGTCGGCGGCGCCGGTGCCATGACCACCCCCTACCGCAACACTATCAAGCCGAAAGACGAAGCCCGTATGCCGGGCGACCTGTTCGTCGAACGCCGCATCCGATCCTTTATCCGCTGGAACGCCATGGCCATGGTCATGCGCGCCAACGACAACAAGGAAGGTCTGGGCGGCCACATCTCGAGTTTTTCTTCGTCGGCGACGCTGTACGATATCGGCTTCAACTACTTCTTCCGGGGTAACGAAGGCGAGCAGGACTCCGACATGGTGTTCTTCCAGGGGCATATCGCGCCGGGCATCTACGCCCGTGCTTACCTCGAGGGGCGTCTGACCGAGGAGCAGCTGGACAACTTCCGCCGCGAGGTGGATGGCAACGGTCTGTCCTCCTACCCGCACCCCTGGCTGATGCCGGACTTCTGGCAGTTCCCGACCGTTTCCATGGGTCTGGGTCCGATCCAGGCGATCTACCAGGCGCACGTGATGCGTTACCTGTCCGCGCGCAGCCTGATCAACCGCGGCGACCGCAAGGTCTGGGCTTTCCTCGGCGACGGCGAGTGCGACGAACCGGAAACCCTGGGCGCCATTTCCCTGGCCGGCCGCGAGCAGCTGGAAAACCTGATCTTCGTCATCAACTGCAACCTGCAGCGTCTGGACGGACCGGTGCGCGGCAACGGCAAGATCGTCCAGGAACTGGAAGGCATTTTCCGTGGTGCCGGCTGGAACGTGATCAAGTGCCTCTGGGGTCGTCACTGGGATCCGCTGTTCGAGAAGGACGACAAGGGTCTGCTGCAGAAGCGCATGGACGAGGTCGTCGACGGCGAGCTGCAGAACTACAAGGCCAACGGCGGCGCCTATACCCGCGAGCACTTCTTCGGCAAGTACCCGGAGCTGGCGGAGATGGTTGCCGACCTGTCCGACGACGACATCATGAAGCTGAACCGCGGCGGCCACGACCCCTACAAGGTTTACGCGGCCTATCACGAGGCCTACCACCACAAGGGCCAGCCGACCGTCATCCTGGCGCAGACCGTCAAGGGTTACGGTACCGGTACTTCCGGTCAGGCGAAGAACGATACCCACTCGATCAAGAAAGTTGCGCTGGAGGATCTCAAGGCGTTCCGCGACAACTTCAACATTCCGCTTAGCGACGATCAGCTCAAGGACGTGCCGTACTACCGTCCGTCGCCCGAGTCGCCGGAAATGAAGTACATGTTCGAGCGCCGCAAGAGCCTCGGCGGTTTCTATCCGACCCGTCGTTCCGAGTTCGAGAAGCTGGAAACCCCGGCGCTGGATGCTTTCTCCGGTCAGCTCAAGTCCAGCGGCGAGCGTGAGCTCTCGACCCAGATGGCGCTGAACCGTGTGCTCAACGTGCTGGTCAAGGACAAGCAGATCGGCGAGCGCATCGTGCCGATCGTGCCGGACGAGGCCCGTACCTTCGGTATGGAAGGCATGTTCCGACAGCTCGGCATTTACAGTTCCGAAGGTCAGCGTTACGTGCCGCACGACTCCGATCAGATCATGTTCTACAAGGAGTCCAAGACCGGCCAGATCCTTGAAGAGGGCATCAACGAGTCCGGTGCTTTCTCGGCCTGGCTGGCCTGTGCGACCTCGTACAGCAACAACAACTGCCCGATGGTGCCGTTCTACATCTTCTACTCGATGTTCGGTTTCCAGCGTGTGATGGACCTGACCTGGGCCGCCGGCGACAGCCAGGCCCGCGGTTTCCTGATCGGCGCGACCTCCGGTCGTACCACCCTGAACGGCGAAGGCCTGCAGCACCAGGACGGTCACAGCCACCTGATGGCGCAGATGATCCCGAACTGCGTCAGCTACGATCCGACCTACAGCTACGAGGTTGCGGTCATCATCCAGGACGGCCTCAAGCGCATGTACCAGGATCAGGAGAACAAGTTCTACTACGTCACCACGCTGAACGAGAACTACACCCATCCGGAAATGCCGGTCGGCGCCGAAGAAGGCATCGTCAAGGGCATGTACCTGCTCAAGGAAGGCAAGGATGCGGAACTCAAGGTTCAGCTGATGGGTTGCGGTTCCATCCTGCGCGAGGTCGAGGCGGCTGCGGACATCCTGCGCGACGAGTACGGCATCGAGTCCGATGTCTGGAGCACCACCTCCATCAACGAGCTGCGCCGTGACGCTCAGGCGGCCGATCGCTGGAACCTGATGCACCCGGAAGCCGAGCCGAAAGTGGCCTACGTCACCGAGTGCCTGCAGGGTCGCAAGGGGCCGGTCATCGCATCGACCGACTACATGCGCATGTATGCCGATCAGCTGCGCGAGTTCATCCCGGCGCGCTACAAGGTGCTGGGCACCGACGGCTTCGGCCGTTCCGACACCCGCACCAAGCTGCGCGAGTTCTTCGAAGTCAACCGTCACTACGTCGTACTGGCGGCGCTGAAAGCGCTGCAGGAAGAGGGCAAGGTGCCGGTCTCCGATGTCGCCAAGGCGATGCAGAAGTTCAACCTGAACCCGGAAAAGCCGGCCCCCTGGACCGTCTGACCCGCAGGTACCCGCCGGCGACGGCCGGCGGGCTTTCAGAACTTCGAACGGTTGAAAAGATTTTGAGGACATTATCGTGAGCACAATCACCATTACAGTTCCCGACCTGAGCGGCGCTTCCGATGTGGATGTCATCGAGGTGCTGGTCAAAGCAGGCGACGTCATCGCCGAAGGCGACAGCCTGATCGCGCTGGAAACCGACAAGGCTTCGATGGAAGTGCCGGCCACCGAGGGCGGTACCGTCAAGGAAGTCATCATCCAGGAAGGCGCTACCTGCAACGAAGGCGACCAGATCCTGGTACTCGAAACCGAAGCCGCCGCGTCGGCCGAGGCGCCGGCCGAGCCGGCTCCTGCAGCCGAAGCGCCCGCTGCCGAGGCGCCGCAGGCTCCCGCGGCGGCACCGGCGGCCGCCGGCGCTGTCGAGGAAGTACGCGTTCCGGATCTCAGCGGCGCCAGCGACGTTGACGTTATCGAAGTGCTGGTCAAGGCTGGCGATGTCATCAGCGAGGGCGACAGCCTGATCGCGCTGGAGACCGACAAGGCCTCGATGGAAGTGCCTGCTCCGGCGGCCGGCACCGTCAAGGAAGTCAAAATCAGCGAAGGCGGCACCTGCAACGAAGGTGACCTGATTCTGCTGCTGGAAGTCGCGGGCAGCACCGCGGCAGCCGAAGCGCCCAAGGCCTCGGCTCCGGCTGCAGAAGCACCGGCGCCTGCCGCTGCAGCACCGGCACCGGCTCAGTCCGGCGGCACCGAAGAGGTCAAGGTTCCGGATCTGAGCGGCGCCAGCGACGTCGATGTCATCGAGGTCATGGTCAAGGCCGGCGATGTGATCGAAGAGGGCGACAGCCTGATCGCGCTGGAGACCGACAAGGCTTCCATGGAAGTGCCGGCGCCCAAGGGCGGCACCGTCAAGGAAGTCAAAATCAGTGAAGGCGGCACCTGCAACGAAGGTGACCTGATCCTGATTCTGGAAGTCGCGGGCGCGGCGCCGGCTCCGGCCGCTCAGGCCGCCGCTCCGGCACCTGCTCCGGCCGCTCAGGCACCGGCAAAAGCCCCGGCGGCAAGCGCTCCGGCGCGGGCCGAAGCCGGCGAAGCGGTTACCGCAGACCTGGTGGCGCTCGAGCAGAAGAATCGCAAGGTTCACGCAGGCCCCGCGGTACGTGCCATCGCGCGCGAGTTCGGCGTCGAGCTTGAAAAGGTCAGCGGTACCGGCCGCAAGGGACGTATCCTGAAGGAAGATGTGCAGAAGTTCGTCCGCGAGACGCTCAAGCGCATTTCCCAGCAGCCGTCGTCCGCCGCAACCGTGACCAGTGGCAGCGGCATTCCTGCGGTGCCCGAGATCGATTTCAGCCAGTTCGGCGAAATCGAGATGCAGAAGATGAGCAAGGTGGCCAAGGTCACCGCCGCGAACATGACCCGCTGCTGGCTCAACGTGCCGCACGTGACCCAGTTCGACAAGGCCGACATTACCGAGCTCGAAGCCTTCCGCAAGGAAATGAAGGATGCGGCGTTGAAGGAAGGCGTCAAGCTGACCCCGCTGCCGTTCATGATCAAGGCCGTCGCCAAGGCGCTGCAGGAGAACCCGAAGTTCAACGCTTCACTGCACGCCGATGGCGAGCACATCGTGTACAAGAAGTACATCAACATCGGTCTGGCGGTGGATACGCCGAATGGCCTGATGGTGCCGGTGATCAAGGATGCCGACAAGAAGTCGATCTACGAGCTGTCGCGTGAAGCCGTGGAACTGGCCGGCAAGGCCAAGGACCGCAAGCTGAAGCCGAACGAGATGCAGGGCTCCTGCTTCACCATCTCGAGTCTGGGCGGCATCGGCGGCACCGGCTTCACGCCGATCGTACCG
Source organism: Marinobacterium nitratireducens (assembly GCF_014645375.1). Classification (GTDB taxonomy): domain Bacteria; phylum Pseudomonadota; class Gammaproteobacteria; order Pseudomonadales; family Balneatricaceae; genus Marinobacterium_A; species Marinobacterium_A nitratireducens. The sequence goes on along the minus strand of NZ_BMLT01000005.1, from coordinate 422,320 downwards.
ACACCGGAAGTGGGCATCCTCGGCGTATCGAAGGCGGACATCGAACCGCGCTGGAATGGCAAGGAGTTCGAGCCGCGCATGATGCTGCCGCTGTGCCTGTCCTACGACCACCGGGCGATCAACGGCGGTGACGCAGGTCGCTTCCTGACCTACCTGAACAGTCTGCTGAGCGATATCCGTCGCCTGGCGCTGTAGCACTTTGGAAAAACCTTTCCAAAATCCCTTGGCTTGGGGTCCCCCGGGACCCCGGTTTTTAGCGGAAGCTACAGATAGACAGCAACAAAAAAGGCTACTCTAACGAGTGGCCTTTTTTGTTGCGTACAGAACGCACGAATCGGAGGGTGGGTGAAGGCGCGAATCCCGCGGTTCTTTCCGATTGGCACCGCATATCAACGCGCCGTAACCCGCCATATCGATCGCAGTGCAGATCGATTGGTGTCGGCTGGCAGAGCGGGTGTTGGGTTCCGCGGCTGCGCCGCTTCACCCAACCTACAGGAGATATCGAAGGCGCGAACCGGAGGGTGGGTGAAGGCGCGAATCCCGCCGTTCTTTCCGATTGGCACCGCATATCAACGCGCCGTAACCCGCCATATTGATCGCATTGCAGATCGATTGGTGTCGGCTGGCAGAGCGGTTGTTGGGTTACGCGACTTCGTCGCTAGACCCAACCTACGGGAGATATCGAAGGCGCGAACCGGGGGGGGTGAAGGCGCGAATCCGCCGTTCTTTCCGATTGGCACCGCATATCAACGCGCCGTAACCCGCCATATCGATCGCATTGCAGATCGATTGGTGTCGGCTGGCAGAGCGGGTGTTGGGTTCCGCGGCTGCGCCGCTTCACCCAACCTACAGGAGATATCGTTCCCGTCACCCGTCACCCGTCACCCGTCACCCGTCACCCATCATTCCTCGGCCAGCTGGCGTTCGAGGAAGGCGCGCAGCTCGTTGCCGGTCTGCGGGTTCTGCAGACCCCAGACCATGTTGGCCTGCAGGTAGCCGAGCTTGTTGCCGCAGTCGTAGGACTTGCCGTGCATATGGTAGGCCTCGATCGGCATCTGCTCGAGCAGGGCGGCCAGGGCATCGGTCAGCTGGATTTCGCCACCGGCGCCGCGGGGGGTGGTTTTGAGCAGCTGCATGATCTGCGCCGGCAGAATGTAACGGCCGACGATGGCGAGGTTGGAAGGAGCGCTGCCCTGCGGCGGCTTTTCGACCATGCCGCGGATGGGGTGAGCGTCGCCGCCGCTGAGGCTGGCGCCCCCGCAGTCGACGATGCCGTAGCGCTCGGCGTGAGCTTCCGGCACCGGCTCGACCATGATCTGGGCCGTGCCCTCGCGGGCAAACGCCTGCATCATGCCGGCCATGTCTGCAGGGTGGCGGTCGGTGATCTTGCGGTTTATCAGCACGTCCGGAAGCAGTACCGCGAAAGGTTCGTCGCCGACGATGCCGGCGGCGCAGAGTACCGCGTGCCCGAGGCCCAGCGCACGGGGCTGGCGTACCGACACGATCTCGACTTCAGGCGGCTGAATATTGCGCACCGAGGCCAGCTCGGCGATCTTGCCCTTGATCTCCAGCTCCGCTTCCAGCTCGTAGTGGGCGTCGAAGTGGTTTTCGATCGCCTCTTTCCCGGAGCGTGTGACCAGGATGATCTGGGTGATGCCGGCGGCGATGGCTTCCTCGACCACATGCTGGATGACGGGCTTGTCGCCGACCGGCAGCATCTCCTTGGGAATGGCCTTGCTGGCCGGCAGTACCCGGGTGCCGAGGCCGGCAACTGGAATTACGGCTTTGGTGACGGTTCGCATCGTGACAGGTTCCTGTTTTCGATTCCTGTTTGGCAGCCTGTTCTGTGCTACCCCTTAAATCAGATTAGAAGCAAGTTCCGGGCCGTGCAGCCCGGATGCCGTCAGGCGCGCGCCATGAACTTGCCGGTTTCGGTATTGATCTTCACCATCTCGCCCTGTTTGATGTATTCCGGCACCTGAATCTCCAGCCCGTTGGCGAGAATCGCCGGCTTGGTGCGACCGGTGGCGCTGGCCGACTGCATGCCGGGCACGCATTCCCGGACCTCGAGTACCACGGAGGAGGGCAGTTCGACGGTGACGATCTGGCCGTCGATCAGCAGCGCCATGATGCCTTCGAGGCCGTCGCTGAGGAAAGCGGCCTGGTCTTCGATGGTGGAGGCATTGAGGCTGTACTGGTTGTAGTCCTCAAGGTCCATGAAGGTCAGCAGGTCGTCTTCGCGATAGAGGTACGAAACCCTGCGACGCTCCAGCGCCACGCTTTTGACGACATCGTCGCCGCTGAAGGTGACTTCGTGCTTGCCGCCGTCCGGCAGCTTGCTGAAGCGGATCTTGTACAGGGTATTGGCGCCGCGCGAGGTGGGGTTGCGCACGTCGATATGCTGCACCACATAGTTGTTGCCGTTGAGTTCTACGACATGGCCACGCTTCAGTTCGGACGCTTTGGGCATCGCAGCAAACCTCATGATGAATGGTAGAGAACCGGCATTCTATTGGAAATCCATGTTTGCCTGATAGCGATATTGTAATCGTGCATTGCGTAAAAATGCCGCACCACGCATTCCCGAAACCATAGATTGGAGGATGGGTGCAGCGATGCATCGCAGAAGATTTTGGCTCTGCAGCGGATAATTGGCATCGCGGAACCCGTCATATCGATCGCATTACAGATCGATTGATGTCGGTTGGCAGAGGCTGTGTTGGGTTACGGCCCTTCGGGCCTGCAGCCAACCTACAAACTTACCGCTCCTTGATCCTGTCGACATCGACTGCGACCCGTGGCGGCTGGGATTTGCCGCCGTCGAAGATGATGCCGCCGAGCGGCGTCACGTCCGAGTAGTCGCGTCCCCAGGCGGTGGTGATGTGCTGATGTGCCGGCATGTTGTTGTTGGTCGGGTCGAACTCGAACCAGCCTTCGCCGGGCGAGTATACCGAGAACCAGGCATGGGAGGCGTCGGAGCCGACCAGCTTCTCCTGTCCCGGCGGCGGCAGGGTCTCGAGGTAGCCGCTGACGTAGCGGGCCGGGAAGCCGAGCGCGCGCAGGCAGCCGATCGCCAGGTGCGCGAAGTCCTGACAGACGCCGCGCCGGTGTTCCAGCACGTCGGACAAGGGCGTCGCCACGGTGGTGAATTCGGGATCGTAGGTAAAGTCGGTGAAGATGCGCTGGGTCAGTTCTCGCGCCGCCGACAGCAGCGGCCGGTCGGGGGCGAAGGAGGGTTCGGCATACTCGCGCAGCTCGTCTATGGTGCGCACCATTGGCGAATCGAGCACGAACTCCCGCGCCGCCAGGGTGTTCTTGCCCTGGCCTGCGCTCAGAGCCTCGAGCGCCTGGGCGCAGGTGTTGCCCAGATCCAGGTTCAGCTCGGGACTGGCGCGGGCTTCGTCGATACGAACCTCGCTGATGACCTCGATGCTGAGTTTCTTGTGCGGCACCTCGATCGAGAAGTGCAGGGTATTGTTGCCGAAGTAGTCCTTGCGCTTACGGCTGTAGGACGGCAGCGGATCGATATGCAGCTTGCTGCTGACGCAGCTCTGGTAGCTGGTATTGCGCGGCTGCAGGTGGGCCAGGTTGTAGCACAGGCTCACCGGCGACTGGTACTCGTATTCGGTCAGGTGGCGGATGCGGTAGATCATAGTTCGCTTTTCCATCCGGTGTTCACCAGCTGCTGCGGGCCGCCGGTGTGGTCGAAGAAGTCTTCGGAGATCGCCACGGCAACGGCATTGAGGCGCTGTTGCACCAGCTTCAGCAGGGTGTCGAGGGCGACCCGGCTGGCGGCGGTGGCATCGGGACCTGCCAGCAGTCGCATCTCGGCAAGCTGCACGGCGGAGTAGACCTCCAGCACCAGGCGCTGTTCGCGGGGCATCTCGGGGCCCTGGCTGCGCTTCGGCAGCTGGGCGAGGTCGGTGCGCAGCTTGTCGAGCTGATAGATCAGCGAGCGCGGGTTGCTGCGGTCGACCAGCAGCAGTCCCAGACCGCTGACGATATTGGTTTCGGCCCGGTAGCGTCGACGGTAGGTGTTGAGGGCTTCGGCGGTGAGCAGGGCCGACTCCAGCGCCAGGCCGTCGTCGCTGTCGCCGTGCACCGGAACCAGCAGGGTGCGCAGCAGGGTGGCGACCTGCTGGGCCTTTTCGAGGCGCCGGCCGATCTGCAGGAAGCGCCAGCCCAGGCCGCGGAACATGCTGTCCTGATAAAGGCCGCTGAGCGCCAGCAGGGCGGTGATCAAAGGATCCAGTGACTCTTCCGGCGCCGAGGTCATGCCGCGGGATACCGAGCCCTCGAGGCCGTTGAGCTCGTCGCGTATATCGTTGATGATGCGCTGGATGTCGGCCGACAGCAGTTCCTTCACTTCTTCGGCGCAGTTGAGCATTGCCATCAGCGAAGACTTGACGCTGCCGGTGCGATGGCTGTCGCAGATGACCGAGAGCAGCTCGGCTTCCGGGTGGGCGTAGAGTTTTGGGTCGTCGCTGGTAAAGCCCGGCAGTGTCAGCGTCATCTCGGTAACGGCGCGCAGCAGCAGCCGTTCGGAGTCCTCCGGCAGGCGTTGGGCGGCGTTCAGCTGCATGAAGACGGTTCGCAGCAGGCGGATGGCGGTATCCGCTCTTTCGCCGTAGCGGCCCATCCAGAACAGGTTTTCCACCATTCGGCTTGGCAGGTTGGTGTACTGGCGCAGCTGAGGCTGGGGTTCGTCGCCCGGGCGCGGCTGCAGCGACAGGTGTTTTTCCGGTTCCGAGGCCAGAACCCAGGTGTCCTTGCTGAGCGAGCCGATCTGGTTGGCGATCAGTCGGCTGTCGATATCGACGCCGATACGGGTGAGCCCGCCCGGCATCACGGCGTAGGCGCCCTGGCCGGCAACGGTGAAGCTGCGCAGCAATGACGGCCGCGAGGTCAGGCTGTTGTCATGCCAGCTCGGCGTCAGTGACGGCGACAGGAAGTCCTGGGCGGCGAAGTGATGGGGGTGCTGCTTGATGCGTGCGATCAGCTCCTGCTTCTGTCGGGCATCGAGGTCGCTGACGAAGACGCCGTATTCGCCGCTTCGGCGCGAGCAGCGCTTGATGACCAGCTTGTCCAGGTTGGCGAGCACGTACGCCAGGTCGTCCGGCTCGCCGCACCAGTAGCTCGGGACCGAGCTCAGCTGCAGGTCGTGGCCGAGGAAATACTGGCTGATCCTGGGCAGGTACTTGAGCAGCGCCGGGTTCTCCAGCACGCCGCTGCCCAGCGGGTTGGCGACCGCGACCCGGCCCGCGCGCAGGACCTCGAGCAGGCCGGGCACGCCCAGGTGCGAATCGCTGCGCAGTTCGACCGGGTCGCAGAAGTTGTCGTCGACCCGGCGCAGGATGACGTCGACCCGTGTCAGGCCGTCGAGGGACTTCATCCAGACGTAGCCGTTGCGCACCGTGAGGTCGCCGCCCTGTACCAGGGGGTAGCCCAGGTAGTTGGCGAGGTAGGTGTGTTCGAAATAGGTTTCGCTGTAGGCGCCGGGCGTCAGGATGACCACCGTCGGCAGGTCGCCGTTGGACAGGTTGCCCGGCGGCGCCAGCCGGTTGAGCGTATGACGCAGGGTGTTGAAAAACAGCGACAGCCGGTGGACGTGACTGTCGCGGAACAGGCTGGGAAAGACGCGCCGCATCACGGTACGGTTTTCCAGCGCGTAGCCGGCGCCGCTCGGGGTCTGGGTACGGTCGCCGATGACGACCATGCTGCCGTCGGCCGCGCGCAGCATGTCGGCGCTGTGCAGTATCAGCTGGTGCTCGCCGGGCAGCTGGACTCCCTGGCAGGGGCGCAGGAATCCCTGGTGACTGTAGATCAGCTCCGGTGGCAGGATGCCGCAGCGCAGCAGTTCACGCGGGCCGTAGATATCCTGCAGCAGCAGGTTGAGCAGCTCTGTGCGTTCAATGAGCCCGGCTTCGATCTGGCTCCATTCCTCGCTTTCCAGCAGCAGCGGGACGGGGTCGAGCCCCCAGGTGCGGCTGTTGAGGCTGTCGCTGGCCAGGGTATAGGTCGCGCCGTCGTCGCGCAGGATCCGCTCGGCCTTTAGCTGGCGCTCCCTGAGGCTGTCGCTGCCCAGCTGCTGCAGGCTGTCCAGCAGATACTGCCAGTGGCCGCGCATGCGGCCTTCCCGGTCGTAAACCTCGTCGGTCAAGCCCGGCGGCCGGGTGTAGACCATCGGGTCCGGCGGGTCGCCGGTCATTTTGTTTCCGGTCACGCTCATCGAAAGTTAACCTGTCCCGTTGCGCACGGTTGTATACCGAAGTCGGATAGTATATCCGACAATCGACCGCAACTGCGTACCCGGTGATGCGGCATTTGCCCTGGGCGCTTCAGGGGGCGGACTCCGGCACGCGCCGGCGGCCCCGAAGCGGGGCCGCTGACGCCGTCGGCGGTCATGCACGGCTCCGTCAGGGCTGACGGCGGAGGTCGAGGGTATGGGGGTACTCGCCGGTCGGCTCCTCCGGCGGCGGCGCCATCGGTTTAGGCGCCTCCTCGTGGGGGAAGAACTCGCGAATGGCATCGAACTCCGGCCGTGGCGTGAAGGGGCCCGGGGTGTGGCCATAATCCCAGAAACGGTTGACGCGGCGCGACTCGGCTTCGAAATCGTTGACCGGGTAGGTGTCGTAGCTGCGCCCGCCGGGATGGCTGACATGATAGGTGCAGCCGCCGACCGACAGGCCGTTCCAGGTATCGATCAGGTCGAACACCAGCGGTGCATGGATGCCGATGGTCGGGTGCAGCGCCGAGGGCGGCTGCCAGGCACGAAAGCGCACGCCGGCGACATATTCGCCGTGACGGCCGGTATTGTGCAGCGGCACCCGGCGGCCATTGCAGGCCAGCACGTAGCGCCCGTCGGTGAGGCCGTCGAGTTTGATCTGCACACGCTCGACCGACGAGTCGACGTAGCGCGCGGTGCCGAAACTGCTGATTTCCTCGCCGAGCACGTGCCAGGGCTCGATCGCCCAGCGCAGCTCCAGCGACATGTCGTCGATCTGTACCCGGCCGTAGTGGGGATAACGAAACTCCTCGAACGGCGCCAGCCATTCCAGCTGGAACGGGATGCCGTGCGACTGGAGGTCCGCAACCACGTCCTTGACGTCGGACCAGGCATAGTGCGGCAGCATGAAGCGGTCGTGCAGCGCAGTGCCCCAGCGCACCAGCGGCTTGCGATAGGGTTCTTTCCAGAAGCGCACCAGCAGCGCCCGCAGCAGCAGCGCCTGCACCAGCGCCATGCGCGAGTGCGGCGGCATCTCGAAGCCGCGGAACTCCAGCAGCCCGAGGCGGCCGGTGGGGCTGCCGGGCGCGTAGAGCTTGTCGATACAGAACTCGGCGCGGTGGGTGTTGCCGGTGATGTCGACCAGCAGATTGCGCATCAGGCGGTCGACCAGCCAGGGCTGATCGACGATGCCTTCGGGCATCTGCTGGAAGGCGATTTCGAGTTCGTACAGGGCTTCGTCCCGGCCCTCGTCGACGCGGGGAGCCTGGCTGGTGGGGCCGATGAACATGCCCGAGAACAGATACGAAAGGCTCGGGTGGTGCTGCCAGTAGGTGACGAAACTGCGCAGCAGGTCAGGGCGGCGCAGCATCGGGCTGTCGGCGGGCGTGCGGCCGCCGAGGGTGATATGGTTGCCGCCGCCGGTGCCGCTGTGGCGGCCGTCGAGCATAAAGGCTTCGGTACCGAGGCGCGACTGGTGCGCTTCCTCGTACAGCGCGCTGGTGTTGTCGACCAGCTCCTTCCAGCTGCCCGCCGGATGGATGTTGACCTCGATGACCCCCGGGTCCGGGGTCACCAGCAGGCGCTGCAGGCGGTGGTCCCGCGGCGGCTCGTAGCCTTCCAGTATCACCGGCAGCTTGAGCTGGGCGGCGGTGCGCTCGATGGCGTTGATCAGCTCGACGTAGTGCTCGAGGTACTGCAGCGGCGGCAGGAAAACGTGCAGCTTGCCGTCGCGCGGTTCGACGCACAGCGTGGTACGGATAACCTCGGTCACCCGGTTGTCCTCAGGCCGGGCGTCGGCCGGGGTGTCCATCACGGTGCGGTTTTCCCGCGGCGAGTCCGAATGGGACACCTGATAGGCGGTATCGGGGAGCGGCTCGCGCTCGGCGAAGGGGTCGCGTTCGGCTTCGCGCTCGCGTTTTTCCTCCGCCACCCAGGGCAGGGAATTCAGCGGCAGGCGAAAGCCCATGGGCGAATCGCCGGGGATCAGGGTCAGGGTGTCGCGTCGCAGCGGCCAATGACAGCTGCGCCATTGCGAGACGCCATAATCCCAGCTCAGTGGCAGGATGTAGCCGGTGGCGGTATTGAGGCCCCGCTGCAGCAGCCTGGCGATACGCCGGCGCTCAAGGTCGTCGGAAAGGTCGGCCTTGAGCGGGTCTACGTTGGCCGGGAGTTCCTGTTCCCTGGCGATATAGTGCAGTACGTCCTCGTAGGCCGTCTGGATGTAGCTGCTGTCCAGCTGAAGCTCGCTGCACAGATGTGCCATGAAGCGCTCTGCATCCGCGACGCTGTGGCCAAGATCCTTGTCGACCCGGGCCAGCAGTTTGGGATCATGCCACAGCGGCTTGTCGTCGAGCCGCCAGAAACAGCCCAGCGCCCAGCGCGGTACCTCCTCGCCCGGATACCATTTGCCCTGGCCGTAGTGCAGCATGCCGCCGGGGGCGAAGCGCTCGCGCAGGCGTATCAGCAGGTCCTTGGCCAGGCGCAGCTTGTCTGCGCCGAGGGCCTCGGTGTTCCACTGCGCCGACTCCATGTCGTCCACCGAGACGAACGTCGGTTCGCCGCCCATGGTCAGGCGCACGTCGAGTGCCTGCAGCTCGGCCTCGACGGCTTCGCCGACGGCCATGATTTCCGCCCACTGCTCATCGCTGTAAGGCTTGGTGGTCCTTGGGTCCTCGTGAATGCGGTAGACGTTGTTGCTGTACTCGAACTCGACCTCGCACTTGTCGGTGAAGCCGGTGATCGGTGCCGCCGAGCCCGGGCTCGGCGTGCAGGCCAGCGGGATATGGCCTTCGCCGGCGAACAGGCCGGAGGTCGGGTCGAGGCCGACCCAGCCCGCGCCGGGGATGTAGACTTCGCACCAGGCGTGCAGGTCGGTGAAGTCCTCCGTCGCACCGGCCGGGCCGTCGAGCGGCTTGACGTCGGGCTTGAGCTGGATCAGATAGCCCGAAACGAAGCGCGCGGCGAGCCCGAGGTGACGCAGAATCTGTACCAGCAGCCAGCCGGTATCGCGGCAGGAGCCCTTTTTCAGCTCGAGGGTTTCCTGGCAGCTTTGCACGCCGGGCTCGAAACGCAGGCTGTACTCGATCTCCTGCTCCAGGCGGTGGTTCAGCGACACCAGGAAGTCGATGATACGGATTTTCTCGCGCGGCACCCTGGCGAGCCAGGCCTGCAGCAGCGGGCTGTCGTGTTCTTCTGTTTCGAGGTAGGGTGCCAGCTCCTTCTTGAGTTCGGCTTCGTACTTGAAGGGGTAGTCCTCGGCGTACTCCTCGACGAAGAAGTCGAAGGGGTTGATCACCGTCATATCGGCGATCACTTCGACTTCGATGCTCAGCTCGTCGGTTTTCTCCGGGAACACCAGGCGCGCAAGGTAGTTGCCGTAAACATCCTGTTGCCAGTTTATGAAGTGGTTTTCCGGCTTCACCCTCAGCGAATAGCCGTGAATCGGCGTCCGTGAGTGTGCCGCCGGACGCAGCCTGACGACGTGCGGCGACAGACTGATATGCCGGTCGAACTTGTAGCGGGTCAGGTGGTGCAGCTTGGTGCGAATCGTCATCTTGACCTCTGTTTACCCGGTAAACAAACAGGTAACTCTGGCAGTTTAGTTGTCGTGCAGGAACCAGTTTTCGGCAATGCTGGCGTGAACCTCCATCAGTCGCAGCTGAAGGTCGTTCAGGTGATCGCGGAACGCCTGTCCCAGATGTTCGTCGTTTTCGATGCTGTACGGTGGCAGCTCCAGCTTGAGCGAGCGGTGCTGCTTGCCGGCCTTGGGCAGGTGGCTGGCGGCGGCCGCTATCCGTTCGAGACAAAAATGCACCGATCGCGGAAAGTGCTCGTCGCTAAGCAGGAAGTTGGCAACGTCCGGTCCGTTGACCGCGGTGCGCATGGTGCGGCGGTAGGGCATGTAGGCGCCCGCCGAGCGCAGTACGTTGCCCCAGACCAGCTGTTCCAGACCGGCGATATCGTCTTCGTCGCTGGTAAGCAGTACCGCGGCGCCGGCATCCAGCAGCCGCGTCGCCATATCGGCGCGCTCCAGGTTGCAGCCCAGACGCATGAAATCCCAGGCCGGGTCGCGGCTCATGGTGCCTTCCATAAGACCGTTGATGCCCTGACAGCCCTCGATAATGCCGTTGAGGAAGGCGTGGCGACCGCTGCGATTGATACCCTGCTGGATGTTGTGGGTGGCGAACAGCCGCAGCTCGTTGACCAGTTCCCAGGCTTCGGCGGGCAGGACGTCGCGGGCGGTGCGGATGTTTTCGCGCACCAGCAGCAGCGACGACAGCATGGAGCTGGGATTGGTGTCGTCGGCCAGGGTGAATTTCACCACGTTGCGCTCGTCCTGAATCCGGTAGCGCTCGTGGAACAGCTCGGTGCCGCTATTGATGACCACCAGGTTGAACCAGCCAATATTGACGCTGCGTGGCAGGTCAAACAGCAGATTGTCGTACACGCTCACCAGGCGGGCGGTGTTCTCGACACGCTCGAGATAGCGTGCCGCCCAATAGATCCTTTCTGCAACTCTGGACAGCATCATTTCACCTCCGTATCGACGATCCAGGTATCCTTGCTGCCGCCGCCCTGGGACGAGTTGACGACCAGCGAGCCCTTCTTCATCGCCACCCGGGTCAGGCCGCCGGTGGTGCAGTAGGTGTCCCTGGCCTGCAGAATGAACGGTCGCAGGTCGAGATGACGCGGCTCGAGGTTGTCGCTGTCGACCAGGGTCGGCGCGGTGGACAGTGCCAGTGTCGGCTGGGCGATGTAGTTGCGCGGATTGGCCTGTATCAGCTCGGCGAAACGCGCCTGGTCCTTCTTGGTGGAGTGGGGGCCGACCAGCATGCCGTAGCCGCCGGATTCGTTCGCCGGCTTGACCACCAGCTTGTCGAGATTGGCGAGGACGTACTCGCGCTGTTTCTCGTCTTCGCAGAGGAAGGTTTCGACGTTGTTGATCAGCGGTTCCTCGTCGAGGTAGTACTTGATGATCTTCGGTACGTAGGCATAGATCACCTTGTCGTCGGCGACGCCGGCGCCGGGGGCGTTGGCCAGTGCCACGTTGCCTTTTTTCCAGGCGCGCATCAGGCCGGGAACGCCGAGCACCGAGTCCTTGTTGAACACTTCCGGGTCCAGAAACAGGTCGTCGATGCGGCGGTAGATGACGTCGACCCGGCTCAGGCCGCCGATGGTGCGCATGTAGACGCGGTCGTCGTCGCCGACCACCAGGTCGCTGCCCTCGACCAGCTCGGCGCCCATCTGCTGCGCCAGGAAGGCGTGTTCGAAGTAGGCGGAGTTGAAGATGCCGGGGGTGAGCACCACGATTTCGGGTTGCTTGACGCGGCGCGGCGACAGTGAGGCCAGGGTGTCGAACAGCCGTGCCGGGTAGTCGTCGATCGGCATGATGTTGTCATTCTCGAACAGCTCCGGCAGCACGCGCTTGGTGATGGCCCGGTTTTCCAGCATGTAGGAGACGCCCGAAGGTACGCGAAGGTTGTCCTCGAGAACGTAAAACTCACCGTCGCTGTCGCGCACCAGGTCGGTACCGCAAATGTGGGCCCAGACGCCGTGGGGCGGCGATATGCCGACGCATTCGGGCCTGAAGTTCTTCGAGTTCTCGATCAGGTAGCGCGGCACGATCTTGTCGTCGAGTATCCGCTGCTCGTGATAGAGGTCGTCGATGAACATGTTGAGCGCCTTGAGGCGCTGCTTGAGGCCGGCGGCGGTTTTCTCCCACTGCTGACGCGAAATGGTGCGCGGGATGATATCGAAGGGCCAGGCACGATCGATGTTGCCCTCTTCTGTGTAGACCGTGAAGCTGACGCCCATTTCCTGGATGGTGGCCTCGGCCATCTTGCGCCGCTTTGCCAGCTCTTCGGAGTCGAGGTCCCCAAGATATTTGGCGAGCTTGCAGGCGGGTGTCCGTGGGCGACCCTTGGGGTCTATCAGTTCATCGAAAAAATTACCCGGTTCATATTGCTTCCAGTCGATGCTCATAAACGAGACCTTCGTGCTAATAGTGTGCGATGTCCATTCACCATAATGAGGCACTTATCAGTTTAGGCGACATGGAGCGCCCTGTTTTGGTGATCCTTCAGCAGGCACTCGATTCGATGTGACTCATGCTATCGGGGCCGGGTGACCGGCTCCGCTATTCCACGCAATATCCGGGCCATTGGAGTGGCAGGGGCTCGACAATCGGATCCTCGGCTGCTGACTGCAGCAGGGGACGCGGGAGATTAGCAACGAATTGTGACAGTTTTCTGCACAGGGTGCTGGAAGCGAACGGGGCTGAGGGCGCGGTTCAGCGCTCGGCGGATCGGAGATGCCGGTCTGATGAAGGCAGCGGAAACGGATTGCCGGTGTCAGGTGCTTGGGTAACGAAGCGAAGATGTTGCTGGATGCGGTGGCGTATATCGCCTGATGATTAGGATCAGAATTGGTCGGGGTGACAGGATTTGAACCTACGACCCCTGCCTCCCGAAGACAGTGCTCTACCAGGCTGAGCTACACCCCGACGTATCTGAAACCTTTGGCCACTTGGGGCCGCGACTGCTGGGCAGTCGATGAAGCGGGAAAATTGTTGGTCGGGGTGACAGGATTTGAACCTACGACCCCTGCCTCCCGAAGACAGTGCTCTACCAGGCTGAGCTACACCCCGAACCAGTGTTCAGCCGGCTGTTGCAAAACAATCCGTGCTGAACTGGGCGCAAATTTTACGCCTGGAGCTTTTGAAGTCAAGCGTTTTTGAAAACAAATATTTACAGAGCTTCAGGAATGTAGGAGCCCACTCCGTGGGCGAGTGGTTGAAAGTGGCTGGATGGGTTTTCGCCCGGGGACCGGGCACCTGCAGACTGTGGTTGTATCACTGCATTTCCACCTCGCCGAGTTGCTCTGCGGTGTCCGGGCAGCCGAGACGGTCTGTGGCGGTCAGCACATTGGCCAGATGGTCGTAGGCGACGCGTTGCTGCTTGAGAATCTGTTCGGCTTCGCTGAGGGCTTCGTTGACGCTGAGTTGGCCATTGCGGTGCTCTTCGCTGACGGTCAGGCTGCGCTTGTCATTGGCGACGATGCGCTTGTAGGTGTTCTTGGCCTCGATGTTCATGCGAAAGCAGGCGGCATAGATGCCGTCTTTCACGGCTTGAGCGTTTTTCACTTCTTCGGCCATTGCCGGCAGGCTCAGGGCGCACAACAGGACGGTACAAAAAGTCCTTTTCATTCAACTACTCCAGACGCAATAGGCGGGGGCTGCCCCATTATAGCGAAGAAGGAGCAGGAGTGGCGCCCCACGGCGAATGCTGTGGTGAAGGTGGTGGTTCACGGAGCGGCGGCTGTCGCTTGAAGCTTTCATTCGTGCTGGGTAAAGTGCGCGCACGAATTTTGAACGACAGGGTGAGGGTATTCATGACGCCGTTGGAGCGGTACAAGAAAGATCTCGAAAGGGATGATTTTTCCTACGACCCGGCCCAGGAAATGGCGGTCAAGCACCTGCAGCGCCTTTTTGACGATCTGGTCGCGGTTCCTGTGGAGCCCAGGCGCGGGCTGATGCAAAGACTGGCCGGAGGCTGGAAAAAGCAGCCGAAGGAGCCGCTGATGGGCCTCTATTTCTGGGGTGGCGTCGGGCGGGGGAAGACCTACCTGATGGATACCTTCTACGACTGTCTGCCGTTCGAGCAGAAGACGCGTACCCACTTTCACCGTTTTATGCAGCGCGTGCATCAGGATCTCAAGTCGCTGGCCGGGACCAAGAACCCGCTCGAAGAGATCGGGCGCCGCTACGCCGCCGAGACGCGGGTGATCTGCTTCGATGAATTCTTTGTCTCCGATATCACCGACGCCATGATACTGGGCGGGCTGCTGGAACAGTTGTTCGCCAACGGCGTTACGCTGGTGGCGACGTCCAACATAGTGCCGGACGGTCTTTACAAGGACGGGCTGCAGCGCGCGCGATTCCTGCCGGCTATCGACCTGCTCAACCGCTATACCGAGGTGGTCAACGTCGACAGCGGCGTGGACTACCGGTTGCGGGCGCTGGAGCAGGCGGAGCTTTATCACTGTCCGCTGGATGCGCACGCCGATGAAAGCCTGAATGCCAGTTTCGAGGCGCTGGCGCCGGATCTCGACGAGGTCGTCGAGGGCGAGGTGCTGGACGTGAACGGGCGCGGTATCCGCAGCCGGCGCTGCTGCGAGGACGTGGTCTGGTTCGACTTCTCCGATATCTGTCTGGGGCCGCGCTCGCAGAACGACTATATCGAGCTGGCCAAACTCTACCATGCGGTGCTGGTATCGAACGTGCCGCAGCTTGGCCGCAACAATGACGACGCGGCGCGGCGTTTCATCAACATGGTCGATGAATTCTACGATAGCGGCGTCAAGCTGATCCTGTCCGCGGCGGTGCCAATCCATGAAATCTATACTGAAGGGCGGCTGGAGTTCGAGATTCAGCGTACCCAGAGCCGTCTGCTGGAAATGCAGTCGCACGAGTATCTGGCCAGAGAACATAGAGCGTAAATGGTGAATGGGTAGGGTGCTGCTGAGCGCAGCGATGCGCACCGAGACAGATGGTGCGGTGCGCTTCGCTTACCGGCACCCTACCCGTCACCCGTCACCCGTCACCCGTCACCCGTCACCCGTCACCCGTCACCCGTCACCTAAATGGTGCGGCCTTGCAGTCGCAAAAAAGTTGCCGAATGTCCCTCGCTTTCGGCTCGCAACTCGCCTATAATGCGCGCCTCCCTTTTTCAGGGGGTCTGATCGTTGTGCCGGCCTGGTCCGGGGCAACCAAGAATTATAAGTCAGTTCGGCGGCGGTCCATGGATCGTGGCGAGAGCTGAGTTAATTGAAGGCTATTTACAGATGAAAACTTTTGTCGCTAAGCCAGCCGAAGTAAAACGCGACTGGTACGTTATCGATGCCGAGGGCAAGACCCTGGGTCGTCTGGCTACCGAAATTGCCCGTCGTCTGCGTGGCAAGCATAAGCCGGAATACACCCCGCACGTCGACACCGGTGATTACATCGTTGTTGTCAACGCCGAAAAAGTTGGCGTGACCGGCACCAAGCGCACTGACAAGATGTACTACCGTCACACCGGTTATCCGGGCGGTCTGCGCGAAGCTTCCTTCCAGAAAATGATCGACTCTCACCCGGAGCGGGTGATCGAGATCGCGGTCAAGGGCATGCTGCCGAAAGGTCCGCTGGGTCGTGCCATGCACAGCAAGCTGAAAGTCTACGCTGGCACCGAACATCCGCATCAGGCTCAGCAGCCGAAAGAACTGAACATCTAAGGGGAAGGCAGACTATGTCCACTACTCAGTATTACGGTACCGGTCGTCGTAAAACCTCCACTGCCCGTGTCTTCCTGCGCCCGGGTACTGGTGCGATCAAGATCAACAACCGCAGCATCGAAGAATACTTCGGTCGCGAAACTGCGCGCATGATCGTCAAGCAGCCGCTGGAACTGACCGACACTGTCGAGAAGTTCGATGTCTACGTTACTGTCGCCGGTGGTGGCGGTTTCGGTCAGGCCGGCGCTATCCGCCACGGTATCACCCGTGCGCTGATGGAGTACGACGAGACTCTGCGCCCGACTCTGCGTCAGGCTGGTTTCGTGACCCGCGACGCCCGTATGGTCGAGCGTAAGAAAGTCGGTCTGCGCAAGGCGCGTAAGCGTCCGCAGTTCTCCAAGCGTTAATACCTGTCCGGCCGAGGTCGGAACGGTGCTTGCGAAGAAACGCCCGAACCCTTGCGGTTCGGGCGTTTTTTTATATATACGACCTGGGTCAAGGTTCCTTTCGAAATGGGCTAATGTCCTTGTAAGAAAAGGGTATTTTCATTACCATTTGTGCCATTTTGAAAATCCGTGGTTTGGCGGTTTTTTATTGAGCGGCCCAAAAACTTGCGTGGCACAACAAAGCGCAGGATGGCGGGCCGAATGAGGGGAGAGAAACTTAATGAGCAATGACGGCGTGAACAAGGGGCGGCGTCGACTGCTGATCGGCGCGACCTCTGCGGTCGGGGCGGTCGGTGCGGTCGGGGTGGCCGTTCCGTTCGTGGCATCCTGGCAGCCCAGTGCCAAGGCGCGTACTGCAGGCGCGCCCGTGCGGGCCGATGTCAGCAAGCTTGAGCCGGGTCAGCAGGCGGTCGTCAAATGGCGCGGCAAGCCGGTCTGGATTATCAAGCGTGGTGAAGAGACACTGGAAAACCTGGCCAAGATTTCCGATCGTCTTTCCGATCCGAACTCCGAAATGCCGCAGCAGCCGGACTACATCCCGCACGACGCCAACCGTTCCCTGCGCCCGGATATCGTCGTGCTGGTCGGCATTTGCACGCACCTGGGCTGCTCGCCCACCTACCGTCCGGAAGTGGCGCCGGACGATCTCGGGCCTGAATGGGTCGGTGGTTTCTACTGCCCCTGTCACGGCTCCCGCTTCGACCTGTCCGGTCGCGTGCTGAAGGGCTCGCCGGCCCCGTCCAATCTGGTGATTCCGCCGCATTTTTATGAAAACGACAACGTCATCGTCGTTGGCCTGGATCAGGAGACTGCATAATGGCTAACCCGAACAAGAGCAAGGCCGAAAGCGGGCTGATGCGCTGGATCGACGATCGTTTTCCGGCGACCCAGATGTGGGAAGACCATCTGTCCAAGTACTACGCGCCGAAAAACTTCAACTTCTGGTATTTCTTCGGCTCCCTGGCGCTGCTGGTGCTGGTTAACCAGATCCTGACCGGCATCTGGCTGACCATGAGCTATAACCCTTCCGCGGAAGGCGCCTTCGCCTCCGTGGAATACATCATGCGCGACGTCGAGTACGGTTGGCTATTGCGCTACATGCATTCCACCGGTGCCTCTGCGTTCTTCGTGGTGGTTTATCTGCATATGTTCCGCGGCATGATGTACGGTTCCTACCGCAAGCCGCGCGAGCTGGTGTGGATCTTCGGCATGACCATCTATCTGGCGCTGATGGCCGAGGCCTTCTTCGGCTACCTGCTGCCCTGGGGGCAGATGTCCTACTGGGGTGCCCAGGTAATCGTATCGCTGTTCTCCGCGGTGCCTGTGGTCGGTGAAGATCTGGCGCTGTGGATCCGCGGCGACTACCTGATCTCCGGCATTACCCTGAACCGTTTCTTCTCGCTGCACGTGATCGCGCTGCCGATCGTGCTGCTGGCGCTGGTTGTGCTGCACATCATCGCGCTGCACGAAGTCGGCTCCAACAACCCGGACGGCATCGAGATCAAGAAGAACAAGGATGCCAACGGTGTGCCGGTCGACGGTATTCCGTTCCATCCTTACTACACCGTCAAGGATATCGTCGGTGTCGTGGTCTTCCTGTTCGTCTTCAGCATTGTGGTGTTCTTCTTCCCTGAAGGCGGCGGTTACTTCATCGAGGCGCCGAACTTCGAGCCGGCCAACCCGCTGAAGACACCCGAGCATATCGCGCCGGTCTGGTACTTCACGCCGTTCTACGCCATGTTGCGCGCCATTCCGCCGATCGCCGGCTCCCAGTTCCCGGGTGTCGTCGTGATGGGAGCCGCGATTGCGATTCTGTTCGTGCTGCCCTGGCTCGACCGTAGCCCGGTCAAGTCGCTGCGCTACAAGGGTCTGGCGAGCAAGGTCATGCTGGCGGTATTCGCGGTCAGCTTCGTCATCCTCGGTTATCTGGGTGTCGTGGCGTCGACTCCGACCCGCACGCTGGTTGCTCAGATCTGCACCGCGCTGTACTTCGCGTACTTCCTGCTGATGCCGATCTACACCAGGATGGAGAGCACTAAACCGGTTCCGCAGAGGGTTACAGGCTGATGAAAAAGTATCTGATTGCATTGTTCATGGCCGTGTTGCCGGTGACGGCCATGGCTGCCGGCGGCGGTGCGCCGCTGGACCACATCGAGGTGGACCTGGAAAACAAGCCGTCGCTGCAGCGTGGTATGGCGACCTTCGTCAACCGCTGTCTCGGCTGCCACTCCGCCGACTATCAGCGCTACGAGCGTGCCGCCAACGATATTGGTCTGCCGCCTGAGCTGGTGCAGGAGTACATGATCTTCGGCGATCAGAAGGTCGGTGAGCAGATGCACAACGCCATGAGCAAGGACGATGCAGCGAACTGGTTCGGCAATCCTCCGCCGGATCTGTCGCTGGAAGCGCGCCTGCGTGGACCGGACTGGATCTACACCTACCTGCGAAGCTTCTACCAGGACCCGGCACGCCCCTGGGGTGTAAACAACGTGGTATTCAAGGACGTGGGCATGCCCAACGTGCTGGAGGACCTGCAGGGTGTGCAGATCAATAACTGTACCCCGGAAGAGTTGCTGCACCACGGCGATGCCGAAATCGACCCGCTGACCGGCGCGCGCATGTCCGAGTGCCTGACGGTGGTTGACGGCACCGGCAAGCTGAGCGAGGAAGAGTTCGATCAGACCATCTACGATCTGACCAACTTCCTGACTTACATGGGCGAGCCGTACCGTCTCGAATCCGAGCGTCTGGGAACCAAGGTGCTGATCTTCCTGGCTATCTTCTTCGTATTCGCCTACGCGCTGAAGAAGGAATACTGGAAAGACGTGCACTAAGGCCTTTTCGGTCCGAGTGTCAGGATCGCGGCCCGAAGGATCGGGTCGCGACCATTTTTTTTTTAGACTGACGGGGATTATCCGATGGGAGTTGTGGCAAAGCGTTCTTCCATGACCTTCTTTTCCAATGGCGAAGACCATTACAGCCACCGCGTGCGTATCGTGCTGGCCGAAAAAGGGGTCGCGGTCGATATCGTCGACTGCACCGAAAATGATCTGCCGGAGGATCTGTCGTCACTGAACCCATACAACAGCCTGCCGACCCTGCTGGATCGTGAGCTGGTTCTGTATGAGCCGAATGTGATGATGGAATACCTCGACGAGCGTTTTCCGCATCCTCCGCTGTTGCCGGTTTACCCGGTGGCCCGCGCCGAAAGCCGGCTTTACATGTACCGAATTCAGCGCGACTGGTGCGTGCTGGCGGATACCATTCTGGCCGGCAAGGCGGACGACGCCGAGATCGAGCGCTGCCGCAAGGAGCTGCGGGACAGCCTGGTCGCCATTTCGCCGATCTTTACCGACAAGGAATTCTTCATGAGTGAAGAGTTCTCGCTTGTCGACTGCTGCCTGGCGCCGTTGCTGTGGCGTCTGCCGGTGATGGGCATCGAGCTGCCGGAAGCGCAGTGCAAGGCGTTGCTGCGCTACATGAAACGCATCTTCGAGCGCGATGCCTTCCAGGAGAGTCTCTCCGAAGCCGAGCGCGAAATGCGCGACTGAAACGTCGCCGGCAAGACTGTTTGATACCGAGGGATGGGGGAGACTCCGTCCCTTTTTGTATTTATGGTGACGGGTTACGGGTTACAAGTTGCGCGTAACCCGTCACCTGTCACGCGTCACTCTGATTGGAGAAACCAATGAATCCGAGTCGCCCTTATATCGCACGGGCTCTTTATGAATGGATCCTCGACAACGACTGTACGCCCCATCTGCTGGTGGATGCTCAGGCGCCCGGTGTGGTGGTGCCGACTCAGTTCGTTCAGGATGGTCAGATCGTGCTCAATGTCACGCCGTCCGCCGTCCGTAATCTGATGATGGATGGCGACGAGATAGGTTTTGGTGCGCGTTTCGGTGGCGTGCCGATGCAGGTGCGGGTGCCCTATGCGGCGCTGCTGGCGATCTATGCGCGGGAAAACGGCATGGGCATGGGCTTTGGTATGGAGCCCGGTGCGGATGCCTATGAGCGTCTACAGCCGCTCGGCGAACCGGTCGAAGGCGAGGGTGGTGAAGGTCCGGAGCCGCCGGAGCCGCCCAAGGGCGGCGGTCGTCCGAAGCTGAAGGTGGTCAAGTAGGTTGGGTCTAGCGGCGAAGCCGTGTAACCCAACACTTCTCTGCCATCTGCGACCAATCGATCTGTAATGCGATCGATATTGCGGGTTCCCAAAAAACCGCTCCTGCGTTTTCTGGATTTCCGCCATCCTTGGCGGTTACGGCGCGGTATTTTTCGGTACAAACCGTAAACACCTGCGGGATTCGCGCCGTCGCCCACCCTCCGCGCGCGCCACTATTGGCTTTTGGGCTTTGGCTAACATTTGATGGGGCGAAGCCCCGTCAAATGTATTCGAACACCTTCACGATCTTCTGCACCCCGGTGATCTGGCGCGTGATCTTGACCGCGACGTCGGCTTCGTTTTTGCTGACCAGTCCCATCAGGAATACGGTGCCGTTCTCGGTGACCACCTTGATGCGGCCGCCTTCGAGGTTTTTCTCTGCGTAGAGCTTCAGCTTGACCCGGCTGGTGAGATAAGCGTCGTTGGTGCGGACGATGGCCGAGGTCGGGCCGGCGATCTGGAGTTCGTTGTGTACCTTGCGTACCTCGCGGATCTGGCTGGCAATTTTTTCGGCTTCGGCACGGGTGGCATCGCTCGGCACCTGGCCGGTCAGCAGCACCAGGCCGTTGTAGCTGGTGACGCTGACGTGGGCCTGGCTCAGCGCCTGCGAGCCCTTGCTGAGGTTGACCAGGGTTTTGGTTTCGATGACCTCGTCCTCGAGGTAATTGCCGAGGGTGCGCTCGCCCCGGTCTTCCTGGATGGGCTCGTCGCGGGTGGCGCTGATCAGGCTCGAGCAGCCGGACAACAGGACCAGGGATCCCAGCACGGCGGCGGCAACGCGTTTACTCATTTACTTCAGGCTCCAAAGAGTTGGTAGTCGATCAGGTCGCACAGGCAGTGCAGTACCAGCAGGTGGGCGTCGTGTATCAGGACGTCGTCATCTGCCGGAACGCAGATTTCGATTTCGTCGGGGCGTAAAAGTGCCGTGGTATTGCCGCCATCGTAGCCGGTCAGCGCGATCACCATCATTTCCCGGTCGTGGGCGGCCTGTATCGCCTGCACCAGGTTGTTGGCGCGGCCGTGGGTCGATATCACCAGCAGTACGTCGCCGGGCTGCCCCAGGGCGCGGATCTGCTTGGAATAGATGTCGCTGAAGCTGCTGTCTTCGCTGATAGCGGTGAGGGTGGCGCTGTCGGCGGAAAGGGCGATTGCCGGCAGCCCCGGGCGCTCGTGGCGGTAGCGATTGAGCAGCAGGGCGCTGAAATGCTGCGCCAGCGCGGCAGAGCCGCCGTTGCCGACACAGAGAATCTTGTTCTCGTTGACGAGGCAGTGCAGCAGCAGCTCGCCGGCGTGGGCGATCATCGGGGTGTAGTGCTCGATGGTATGGGCGTTGATGTCCATCGAGCTGTGAAACTGGCTGACAATGCGGTCTTCAAGTTCCATTCAGCGGTTTTTCCGGTCTCAGGGTCTAAAGGCGTCTTTATACCATAGCGGGGTCGCGCGCTCCGAATCCGATGCCAGGGCTATCAGGTCGAAGCGGCAGGGCTGGCTGGCCCGCCGCGGATATCGGCTCAGGTAAAGGTTGGCGGCATGGATCAGCTTTTGCTGTTTGCGGGCGTCGACCGAAGCTTCGGCGCTGACCCGGCTGCCATGGCCGCGCTTGCGCACCTCGACGAAGACCAGGCAGTCCCGGTCCTCCATGATCAGGTCGATCTCGCCGAGGCGGCAGCGGTAATTGCGTTCGATCAGGCGCAGTCCCTGCTGCAGCAGCCATTGCAGGGCTCTGTCTTCGGCCGCCCGCCCGCTGGCTTGCCGGTCCATCAGTAGCTGGTGGGCGACAGCAGTTGGGGCACGCCGTTCCTGAACTGGGCCCAGGGCAGCTCACGACCGATCCGGCTGCCGTCCTCGAGGTACAGCTCACCGGTTTCGCCGCTGATGCGTGCCATCGGGCTGGCTTCCAGCTGATCCAGATACGGATGCAGGCGGTAGGCGTCGACGCCGAGTGCATAGAGGCGGCCAAAGCGCGTATCGGTGTCGTCGCGCTCCTGGCTCAGGCTCAGCTTCAGGGTGCTGGGCGGGCCCAGTACCCAGGGCAGGTCGCAGAACTGCACGTTGTTGAGGTCGATGTCGCTGATGCTGTTGGGGCTGCCGCTGTAGATGTGCGAGGTGGCGTAGACCGGCAGATCCTGGGCGTAGTTGTAATCCAGCAGCGGCTTGATCTGGCGGGCGTCGACCGGCATGGCGCTGAGGAAGAGGCCGTCGGCATCGCCGCGCGGCTGCTTCTCGAATTCGACATTGTTGCCGATGACCTGCTGCACGCGTTCGGCGCGGGCCGCGCTGCTGTCAGTGTTCAGCAGCGCGGCGACCTTGGGCGCAAGATCGCTCTGCTCGGCAAAGCTGACGGCGCCGACGATATGGCCGCCGAGATACTCGAACTGGCGCAGGAAGGCCTGGCCGACGCGGGTGCCCCACTCGGTTTCGGGAATCATCATCAGCATGTTGCGACGCCCGTCCTGCCAGGCTCGCAGCGCCGCGGCCTTGGCTTCGTCTTCGGCGGCGAGGCCCAGCTGGTAAAAGTGGCGCGGCGTGAGGCCGTCGGTGTTGTTCAGTGCCATGACCGGTACCGGCAGCGAGGGGCTGCGCGCGATGGCGGTGACGAAGTCCTTGTCCAGCGGCCCGATGATCATGTCCAGCTGCATGGTGCGGGTGACGTCGATCAGCTGCTCCGGTGTATTGATCAGTGTCGAGTCGAGCAGCTGCAGCTCCGGCACCGGCATGCCGTCACGCTGGGCTTCGAAGTAGGCGGCCATAAAACCATCGCTGATGGCGCCGGCGGCCCGGGCCAGGGGGCCGCTCTGCGGCAGCAGCAGACCGATACGGCCGGCCGGAGCGAGGCTGGAGCTCAGCAGCGCGGACACGGCAGCCGGCGGTTGCAGCATCGCCGGGTGCGATTGCCACAGCAGCTGCCAGTCGTTGAGCGCGTTGTACTGCTGCGCAAGGTCCGTGCTGGTGCGCAAATCGTACGCCAGTTCGTACCAGCCCTGCTCGTAATAGGAGCCGCGGTGATCGCGGACCAGCTCGGCGAGGCCGGGCGTGGGAATGTCGTTGAGCAGTGCCCAGATGCGTTCGTGCAGCGCCTGCCGGTCCTGCTGCAGCTGCGACACCTGTATCAGTTCCCGCAGTTCGCCCAGGGTGTCGTGCTGTTGCTGGTAGGCGCGCGCGCGCAGCTCGCCGAGCTCGATGGCCTGGGCTGTGGGAAGGGGTTCGCTGCTGGGCATCTCCGCCAGATAGGCCAGTGCCTGCTGGCTGTCCTGCTGCTCCAGCGCCGTGCCGGCCTTGAGCTTGGCGATATCGAATCGCAGGATGGGCGGCAGCGACGCGGTGTCGATGCGTTCGAGTATGCGAATGGCCTCGTCGCGACGGTTCTGCTGAATCAGCAGGCGGGCCGCTTCGGTGCGCAGCTCGGCGGCGCGGATCGGCTGGGCGCGGGTGGCTTCGTCCAGCAGGTCGGCGATCTTGTTCTGCTGCTGTTCGGCCTTAGTCGTGGCGACCGGAGCCGGGCGCATAAAGGACGGTGTAGAACAGCCTGCCAGCAGCGCCGCGGTGAGGGCGGCGGCCAGAGACAGGCGCAGCGGATTCGTCATATACTCTGTCACCCCAAACGATGGATGGATTTACAATGTCGGAAGCGGTTCTGTACGTTGTCGCGACACCGATCGGCAACCTTGCAGATATGACGCCCCGCGCCATTGAGGTGTTGCAGTCGGTGTCGCTGATCGCGGCGGAGGATACCCGCCACAGCGCACGTCTGATGGCGCACTTTAACATTAAAACGCCGATGATTTCAGTGCATGATCACAATGAACGGCAGCGTATCGACAAGATACTGCAACTGTTGGGCCAGGGTGACAGTCTGGCGCTGATTTCCGACGCCGGCACGCCGCTGATTTCCGACCCGGGGTTCGTTCTGGTGCGTGCAGTCCGGGAGGCGGGCTATCGCGTCTTGCCGGTGCCGGGTTGCAGTGCGCTGGTCGCTGCGCTTTGTGTCGCGGGCTTGCCCTCCGACCGCTTTATCTTCGAGGGTTTTTTGCCGGCCAAGTCCGGTTCGCGCCGTCAGGTTCTCGAGGCGCTGGCCTGCGAACCGCGCACGCTGGTTTTTTACGAGTCTCCGCACCGTATTCTTGCCTCGCTCGAGGATATGCTGATCTGTTTCGGTGCGGACCGCTTCGTGGTGCTGGCGCGCGAGCTCACCAAAACCTTCGAGACCGTGGAAGGCAGGCCGCTGGGCGAGTTGCTCGAGTGGGTGCGCAGCGACGCCAACCAGCAGAAGGGGGAGTTTGTAGTGCTGGTGCAGGGCGCGCCGGCGCCAGGGGGCGATGCGTTCGATCCCGAGGCGCTGCGGGTGCTGGATCTGCTGCTGGAAGAGCTGCCGGTGAAGCAGGCCGCGGCGCTGGCGGCGAAGATCACCGGGCTGAAGAAGAATGCTCTCTATCAGGTGGCGCTGGGGCGGCGGGAATAGCTTTTGCAAGAGTCCAGCGTCGGAGCTGTACGGCGTAGCAGCATGGGTTCGCCCACAGAGTGGGCTCCTACGGCCGTTTGGCCCGCGGCGGTGGCTTTTTCGTAGGAGCCCGCTCCGCGGGCGAAGGGTCGGGCGCAGGATAAGGCCAGTGGTGCT
Organism: Marinobacterium nitratireducens; assembly: GCF_014645375.1. Lineage (GTDB taxonomy): Bacteria > Pseudomonadota > Gammaproteobacteria > Pseudomonadales > Balneatricaceae > Marinobacterium_A > Marinobacterium_A nitratireducens. The sequence continues at coordinate 397,601 of NZ_BMLT01000005.1, read as the reverse complement.
GCGAGTGCCCGCAATCGGTTTCGTGTCTTGTTTTCGCTTGCGTGTTCCTCGCAAGGTGCTATTATCGCGCCCGGAGGAGTTCGCCAGGCAGTCGCTGCTGCGTTCGCGCAGGGGAGGAAAGTCCGGGCTCCATAGGGCAGAGTGCCAGATAACGTCTGGGCGGCGTAAGCCGACGGCCAGTGCAACAGAGAGCAGACCGCCTAAGCATCTTCGGATGCCGGTAAGGGTGAAAGGGTGCGGTAAGAGCGCACCGCGTGGGTGGCAACATTCCACGGCACGGTAAACCCCACTCGGAGCAAGACCAAATAGGGACCCTTAAGGCGTGGCCCGCGCCGGGTCCGGGTAGGTTGCTAAAGGTGTCCGGTGACGGCCACCGTAGATGAATGACTGTCCACGACAGAACCCGGCTTACAGGCGGGCTCCTCCATTTAATTTCCTCATGTTTGCTGCTTCCAGGATCGCCCAGATTCGCAACGAATTATGTTAATTCGCTGATTTTCACAGCAGTTATCCACAAGCCGTAGTTTGGCTCCCAGGTCCGGCTTCAATATTTCTAATTCACCCTGTCAAAACCACGGATGGCGCAGGTTTGGCCGCCTTGCATTGCCTGTGGTTAATTCCTATAGTGTGCGCCAGTGGGATAAAGTGGGTGAATGTGGGTAATTTTGGGGCTCACGTGGTAAAAGTGGCGTAAACGAACGCAGGAAATCGCCGAATGTTCCGGGGCGTTAATCCGATCAATCTCGATGCCAAGGGGCGCATGGCGATCCCGGCGCGCTACCGCGATCAGATCCAGGCGAGCTGTGACGGTTACCTCGTGGCCACGATCGACACCGAAGAGCGCTGCCTGCTGCTTTACCCGCTCCCCGAATGGGAAGAGATACAGCGCAAGATCGAGGCCCTGCCGAGCTTCAATCCGGCGGCCCGGCGTATCCAGCGCCTGCTGATCGGTCACGCCACGGACCTCGAGATGGACGGCAGCGGACGCTTGCTGCTGCCGGCGCCGCTGCGGGAATACGCGGAACTGGACAAGAAAGTGGTGCTGCTCGGTCAGGGGCGCAAGTTCGAGATCTGGAGCGAATCGCACTGGAATCAGACCCGCGAGCAGTATCTCAAGGAAGTAGAGGGTGGTAATGCGCTGCCGGATGACCTGCAGACGCTGTCACTGTAAATCGAAGCTAACAGGCTATCAGCGCAGATGATTGAGGATTTCAGCCATACCACCGTGTTGCTGCAGGAGGCGGTAGATGCCCTGGTACAGGACCCGGCTGCCTTCTATATAGACGGCACTTTCGGTCGCGGCGGGCACAGTGCGCTGATCCTGGAGCAGCTGGGTGCCGAAGGGCGCCTGATGGGCATCGACAAGGATCCCGAAGCGGTCGCCTATGCAACCGAGCGCTTTGCCGCTGAACCGCGCTTTTCCATCGAGCGGGGTTCCTTTGCCGATATGGCGGCGTTTGTCCGCGATCGCGGGCTCGAGGGCAAGGTCGGTGGAATTCTGCTCGATCTTGGCGTCAGCTCGCCGCAGCTCGATGATCCGGCCCGCGGCTTCAGTTTTCTCAACGAGGGGCCGCTGGATATGCGGATGAACCCCGATGTCGGCCAGAGCGCGGCGCAGTGGCTCGCGAGTGCCGGCGAAAAGGAAATTGCCGACGTGATCTTCACGTACGGCGAAGAACGCTTCGCCCGTCGAATGGCACGTGCCATCGTCGCGGCGCGGCAAGAGGTGGCGATCACCACCACGGCGCAGTTGGCCAGAATTATCGCGGAAGCGAACCCCGCCTGGGAGAAGGGGAAACATCCGGCGACGCGTGCCTTTCAGGCTATCCGGATTCATATAAACCGGGAACTGGAAGACCTCGAGCGTTGCCTGGACCAGGCGTTGGATCTGTTGGCGATAGGTGGCCGCCTGGTGGTGATCAGCTTTCACTCGCTGGAGGACCGCATCGTCAAGCGGTTTATCCGCAAGCACGTCAAGGGCGACGAACACCTGCCGCCGGGGATTCCGGTGACCCAGGACATGCTGCGGCAGCGTCTCAGGTCCGTGGGCAAGGCGGTCAAGGCCGGTACGGTGGAAGTCAGTTCCAACCCCAGGGCGCGCAGCGCCGTGATGCGGGTCGCGGAGCGCATAGCGTGAAGTTCCCCGCCATGGACTGGCGACGGCTGATACCCCGGCGTCCCACGAGTCCTGCACGGGCGGCCGGCGGTGCGCCGGAGCCTCGGCCGCAACCCTTGCTGGGTGCTGCCGAGATGGCGCGTCCCGGGCTGTGGCTGGCCCTCCTGGTGCTGCTGGTGATCTGCAGTGCGCTGGCGGTTATCTACAGCGCCTATCAGTACCGGGTGCTTTTCAACCAGCATCAGAACCTCGTGTCGGACTGGGATGAGCTGCAGGTGGAGTGGGGCCAGCTGGTACTGGAGGAAAGCGCCTGGGCGGCCAACAACCGTATCGAGCAGGTGGCGAGTAAACGTTTGGACATGCAGGTTCCCGAACCAGGGATGATCGAGATCGTGCGGCATGAGCGCTGAAGGAAAGAACATCGCCGAGGCGACAGAGAACCAGGCGGCCCGCAGCTGGCGGCTGGTGCTGCTGTTCGTGTTGCTGGCGCTGATCGCGTCGGCGATTCTGTTCAAGCTGTTGACGCTCTATGTCCAGGATCAGGACTTCCTGCAGAGCCAGGGTGATGCCCGGACCCTGCGCACGACCCTGATACCCGCCCATCGCGGCCAGATCACAGACCGCAACGGCGAACCGCTGGCGGTCAGCGCGCCGGTGGCCACCATCTGGGCCGACCCCAGCAAGGCCGACCTCAATCACCCGTCGATCGGCCGTCTCGCCAAGCTGCTGGGACAGGAGCGTGGCGAACTGGTCGGCCGTCTCAATGAGTTCCGTTCACGGCAGTTCCTCTACCTCAAACGCCAGGTGACGCCGGAGCTGGCGCAGCAGATCACCCGTCTGCGCATTCCCGGCATCCATGTCGATCGCGAATACAAGCGCTACTACCCCGCCGCCGAAGTCACCAGTCATCTGGTGGGTTTCACCAGTGTCGACGGTGAGGGCCAGGAGGGCATGGAGCTGGCCTACAACGAGGGCCTGCGCGGAGAACCGGGGCAGAAACTGGTGCTCAAGGACCGGCTCGGTCGCACCATCAAGCATATCCGCTCGCTGGAGGAGCCCAATCCGGGTGAGGATCTGCAGCTGAGCATCGACCTGCGCCTGCAGTATCTGGCGTACCGTGAACTGAAAGCTGCGGTGCAGGTGCACGGCGCCGACGGCGCCGCGGCGGTGGTGCTGGATGCCCACACCGGTGAGGTGCTGGCGCTGGTCAACCAGCCCTCCTACAACCCCAACGATCGCAGCGAGCTGCACAGCAGCGCCCTGCGCAACCGGGCCCTGACCGATGTTTTCGAGCCGGGTTCGCCGATGAAATCGCTGACCGTTGCCGCGGCGCTGATGAGCGGCCAGTACCGCCCGGACACGCCGATCGACGTTTCGCCCGGGTATATCCGCGTCAAGGGCCATACCATCCGCGACCATCGCAACTACAAGGAGCTGGACCTCACCGGCATCATCACCAAGTCCAGCAACGTCGGTGTCACCAAGCTGACGCTGAGCATGGACCCCGATGCGGTACGCAACCTGATGGTCAACGTCGGTCTCGGGCAGGCGCTGGGTACCGGTTTCCCGGGCGAGCAGACAGGTTCCCTGCCGTATATCTCGGAGAAACAGGTGGTCGAGCGCGCCACCATGTCTTACGGCTACGGGCTTTCGGTAACCCCGCTGCAGCTTGCCCACGCCTACCTGCCGTTCGCCAACGGCGGGCTGATCCGGCCGGTGTCGCTGATCAAACAGGACGAATTGCCGCCGGCCACCCGGGTGATGCCCGAACAAGTGGCCGACGATGTGCTGGCGATGATGGAAACCGTGACCAATACCGGCGGAACCGGTACCCGCGCGCGGGTACCGGGGTACCGAGTTGCCGGCAAGACCGGCACCACCCACAAGATCGGCAGCGGTGGTTATCTCGCCCATCAGTACGTGTCGGTATTCGCCGGGGTGGCGCCGGTCACCGACCCGGAACTTGTGATCGTGGTGATGGTGGACAACCCCAAGGGACAGGAATACTACGGCGGCGAGGTCGCCGCGCCGGTGTTCTCGAGAATAGGCGCCGGGGCCCTGCGGCTGCTCAATGTGGCGCCCGACAGCTGGCCCGAACCGGACGGCAAACGAATGGCGATGAATTAGCATGACGGCAACGCGCAAATTCGAACTGCAACAACTGTTGCCAGAGGCGGTGGGAACCCCTCTGGCATCGCTCGTTATCGGGGGGCTGTCCCAGGACAGCCGCTGCGTGCGTGAAGGCGATCTGTTTTTTGCCCGCTCCGGTACCCGGCATCGCGGGCTCGACTTCGTTGCCGCGGCGGCGGAACAGGGCGCTGTGGCGGCGCTGGTCGACCGTGCCGAGCTCGAAGGCTTGGCGGTGCAGGCGCCGATACCGCTGCTGGCGGTCGACGACCTGGCGTTTCGCATCGGCGAAGTGGCATCGCGCTTCTACGGAGAACCTAGCCGGCAGCTGACCATGATCGGCGTGACCGGTACCAACGGCAAGACCTCCTGCAGTCACTACATCGCCCAGGCGCTGAATGATGCCGGCGTGCGCAGCGCGCTGCTCGGCACCGTCGGCAACGGCTTTCCCGGCGCCCTGGTTGCCGCAAGCCACACCACGCCGGATCCGATCGCGCTGCAGCGCCTGCTGGCCGAATTCGTTGCCGAAGGGGCTGCGGCCGCGGTGATGGAGGTCTCGTCCCACGCCCTGGAGCAGGGGCGGGTGTCGGGTATCGCCTTCGATATCGCCGCTTTCAGCAACCTCAGTCGCGATCACCTCGACTACCACGGCTCGATGGAGGCCTACGGCGAGGCCAAGGCCAGGCTTTTCGATGCCATGGATGTGCCGCTGCAGGCGATCAACGCCGACGATGCCTTCGGTCGTACCCTGATCGGGCGTCGCGGCAGCCATGTGCGCGAGGCGGTGCGCTTTGGCAGCGACGCGAAGCTGGATCTGTATCCGCTCGACAGCCGGCTCGACGCCTCGGGGCTCGCCGCGCGTCTGCAAACGCCGGCGGGCGTTATCGAGGTGGGCAACCGTCTGCTCGGCCATTTCAACCTCAGCAACCTGATGCTCTGTGCTTCGGTGCTGTACCTGGCCGGTCTTGCGCCCGAGGCGATCCGGCAGGGTCTCAACCGGCTGCAGCCGGTGAGCGGGCGCATGGAATGCTTCGGCGGCGGCGACCAGCCGCTGGTGGTGGTGGACTACGCCCATACGCCCGATGCACTGGAGAAGGCGCTCGAGGCGCTGGTCGAGCATGTCGAGGGCGAGCTCTGGTGCGTCTTCGGCTGCGGCGGCGACCGCGATACCGGCAAGCGCGCGGAAATGGGCGCCATCGCCGCGCGTCTGGCGCACCGCGTCCGGGTCACCTCCGACAACCCGCGCACCGAGGACCCGCAGCGCATTATCGAGATGATCGTTGCCGGCACCGCCGGGGCCCGCGAAGTGGCGGTGCAGGCGGATCGCGCCCAGGCCATTCGCGAGGCCATCCTCGACGCCCGCCCCGGCGACATCGTGCTGATCGCCGGCAAGGGGCACGAGGATTATCAGGAAATCAACGGCCGGCGTTTCCCGTTCAGCGACCAGCAGGTGGCCCGGGATGCGCTGGCGCAGCGCAATGGGGAGCAGGCCGGATGATGTTCAGTCTTGCAAAGCTGGTACCGGTGCTTGAAGCCCGTCTCGAAGGCACGGATCTCGATGTCGAGGGCGTCAGCACCGATACCCGGCAGATCGGGCCGGGAGATCTGTTCGTGGCGCTGCGGGGCGAGCGCTTCGATGCCCACGACTTCGTCGCCGAGGCACAGCGCCAGGGCGCGGTTGCCGCGGTGGTCGATCATGCGCTGCCGCTCGAGCTGCCGCAACTGGTGGTGGCCGATACGCGCATCGCGCTGGGGCGCCTGGCGCAGCATCACCGCGGCCGCTTCACCGGCACCCTGGTGGCGGTCACCGGTAGCAGCGGTAAAACCAGTGTTAAGGAAATGCTTGCTAGTATCTTCGCCGGTGCCGGCTCGACACTGGCGACGCGGGGCAACTTCAACAACGATATCGGCGTGCCGCTGACGCTGTTCCGGCTGGAGCCGCAGCACCGTTACGCGGTGATCGAAATGGGCGCCAGTGGCCCCGGCGAGATCGACTACGTCACCCGGCTGGCAAGTCCGGACGTGGCCATTCTCAACAATGCCATGGGCGCGCACCTGGAGGGCTTCGGCTCGCTCGAGGGTGTGGTGCGGGCCAAGGGCGAAATTTTCAACGGTCTTGGGCCGGACGGCACTGCGGTGGTCAATGCCGACGACCCCCATGCACAGGTCTGGCTGGCGCAGCTTGTCGGCCGCCGGGTGCTGCGGTTCGGTCTGGAGCGTGACGATGTCGAGGTTACCGCGCGCCACTTGCATCGCCAGGATAACGGCTGCTACGGCTTCGACCTGGCAATCGTCGACGACAGCGTGCCGGTGCGTCTGCAGGTGCTCGGGCGCCACAATGTCGCCAATGCGCTGGCCGCGGCGGCAGCGGCCTTCGCGGCCGGCATGACGCCGTTGCAGATCGCCGATGGCCTGGGCCGTTTCGAGGCGGTGCCGGGTCGTATGCGACCGCTGGCGGGGCCTGCCGGCTGCCGGCTGATCGATGACAGCTACAACGCCAATCCGGGCTCGGTGCGGGCGGCGATCGACATGCTGGCGGACATGCCGGGCGCGCGGGCGCTGGTGCTCGGCGATATGGCGGAACTCGGCGCCGACAGCGCAGAACAGCACGCCGGGATCGGCCGTCATGCCGCGGAGCGGGGGATCGAGCATCTGTTTGGCCTTGGCCGGCTGAGCGCCGAGGCGGTAAAGGCGTTCAACGCAGCAGGCGGGCGTGACGCCATGGCGTTCCACGACCGCGAACAACTGATCAATCATCTCAAGGGGCTGCTGCACGACGACCTGACCCTGCTGGTCAAGGGGTCGCGCAGTGCCGCCATGGAAAAGGTCATCGCTGGCCTTACAACAGGAGAAATTTAGTGTTCCGTCCCGGACAAATATTTTTATTCAGCGCGCCTGGACGGAGTCTGCACCAAGGCGCACGAGTGCAGGACTGGTCCGTCCAATTCAAGCGAGTGCAACAACGGTGCAGGCCCGTCCAGGCGCGCCCGAAGGGAGCCCATCCAGTGGGCCAATACTGCGTTGCGCCTCTTGGAAAGGCTCACGGCATTCCCTGCGAGTCGCGCCTTGCCTTGGCCCACTGGATGGGCTCTGAACTTCAATATTTGCCCGGGAAGGAGCACTGATGCTGGTATATATCGCCGAATTCCTGGCGCAGTATTACAAGGGCTTTGCCGTATTTCAGTACATTACGCTGCGCGGAATACTCGGTGTCCTGACCGCCCTGAGCCTGTCGCTCTGGGCCGGCCCCAAGCTGATCAACCGTCTCAAAAGCCGACAGATCGGCCAGTCCGTGCGCGACGACGGGCCCCAGTCCCATCTCAGCAAGGCCGGCACGCCGACCATGGGCGGTGCGCTGATTCTGCTCGCCATCGGTATCAGCACGCTGCTGTGGAGCGATCTGGGCAATCGCTACGTCTGGATTCTGATCCTTGTCACCTTCATCTTCGGCGCCGTCGGCTGGGTCGACGACTGGCGCAAGGTGGTGGAGAAAAATTCCCGCGGCCTGCCGGCGCGCTGGAAGTACTTCTGGCAGTCGGTCGGTGGCTTCGGCGCCGCCATCGCGCTCTACGCCACCGCCCAGAGCCCGGCGGAAACCGCGCTGATCGTGCCGTTTTTCAAGGAAGTGGCGATCGATCTCGGCCTGTTCTTCATCGTCTTTACCTATTTCGTCATCGTCGGCAGCTCCAACGCGGTCAACCTGACCGATGGCCTGGATGGCCTGGCGATCATGCCCACGGTGATGGTCGCAGGGGCGCTGGCGGTGTTCGCCTACCTCAGTGGCCACAGCCAGTTCGCCGGCTATCTGAACATTCCCTACGTCGCCGGCGCCGGCGAGCTGATCATCTTCTGCGGCGCCATTGTCGGCGCCGGACTCGGGTTTCTGTGGTTCAACACCTATCCGGCGCAGGTGTTCATGGGCGACGTCGGCGCACTGGCGCTGGGTGCCGCGCTCGGCACCGTGGCGGTGATCGTGCGGCAGGAGCTGGTGCTGGTGATCATGGGCGGCGTTTTCGTCATGGAAACGGTGTCGGTGATTCTGCAGGTGGCGTCTTTCAAGCTGACCGGGCGGCGCATCTTCCGGATGGCGCCGATCCACCATCATTTCGAACTCAAGGGCTGGCCCGAGCCGCGCGTTATCGTGCGATTCTGGATCATCACCGTGGTACTGGTGCTGATCGGGCTGGCGACGCTGAAGATCCGCTAGGGGAATGTTGAACGGCATGGCAAGGATTACGCGGATATGAGCCTGATTTCGACGGACAGACTGTCGATCGTCATCGGTCTGGGCCAGACCGGGCTGTCCTGCGTGCGGCATCTGCTGCGCAGCGGCAAGCGCTTCGCCGTGGCCGATACCCGCGAGCAGCCGCCGGGGCTGGAGCAACTGCAAACACTGGCGCCGGACGTCGAAGTGCGCTGCGGCGAGCTCGACGCCGATTTTCTGTCCCGCGCCGACGAGCTGGTGCTGAGTCCCGGCGTCGATCAGCGCCACCCGGCCATTCGCGCGGCGGTTGCCCGCGGCGCCCGCCTGACCGGCGATATCGACCTGTTCTGTCGCGAAATCAGTGCGCCGGTGATCGCCATCACCGGCTCTAACGCCAAGAGCACCGTCACCACCCTGGTCGGCGAGATGGCCAGAGCTGCAGGCATCGACGTCGGAGTCGGGGGCAACCTCGGCACGCCGGTGCTGGATATGCTCGCGGCCGGCGAACAGGCGCTGTATGTGCTGGAGCTGTCGAGCTTCCAGCTCGAGACCACGTCGGATCTGCGCGCCGAGGTCGCCACGGTGCTGAATGTCAGCCCCGATCACATGGATCGCTACGACAGCGTGCAGGACTACTACCGCGCCAAGCACCGCATCTTCCGCGGCGCGCGCAAGGTGGTCGAAAATCGCGATGACCCGCTGACGCATCCACTGCTGCCCGGCGGTGTGGACGTCTGGGGCTACCGGCTCGGCAAGCCCGATCTCAAGGTGTTCGGCCTGCTCGATGACGCCCAGGGCCAGTCCTGGCTGGCGCTTGGACTCGAGCGCCTGCTGCCGGTCTCGGAACTGCGTATCCGCGGCATGCACAATGTCGCCAATGCGCTTGCGGCGCTTGCGATCGGCACCGCGGCGGGCCTCCCGCGCGCGGCGATGCTGACGACGCTGCGGGCGTTTTCCGGTCTCGAGCACCGTTGTCAGTGGGTGGCCGAAAAGCGGGGTGTGGCCTGGTTCAACGACTCCAAGGGCACCAACGTCGGTGCCACCGTGGCCGCCCTCAATGGCCTTGGGCCGACGCTGGCGCCGGGGGCAGGGGTGGTGCTGATCGCCGGCGGCGACGGCAAGGGCGCCGAATTCGGCGAGCTCGACGGGCCCCTGGCGCGCTTTGGCCGCGCACTGGTGCTGATCGGTCGCGATGCTCCGCGGATCGACGGGGCCGTCGGCAGCCTGACGCAGAAGTGCTATGCCAGCTCCATGGACGAGGCGGTGGAGAAGGCCGCCGCGCTGGCGCAGCCGGGGGATCTGGTGCTGCTGTCGCCGGCCTGCGCCAGCTTCGACATGTTCAGCGGTTATGGCGAGCGTGGCCGTCAGTTCGTCGACGCCGTCGGGAGGCTGACATGATCAGGACGCTGTGGCGCAACTGGCAACCGGTGGCGCCGGGGACGACACCGTTCGACCCCTGGCTGCTGATGGCCGCGGTCTGCCTGGTGCTGACCGGTTTCGTCATGATTACCTCGGCGTCGATGGATGTCGCCGCCGAGCGCTACGGTGGCGCCTTCTTCTTCAGTATCCGCCATGGCGTCTTCATGGTGATGGCGCTGATTACCGCCGTCATCGTCTCGCGGATACCCGTTGCGGTCTGGCATCGATACGGGCCGCACCTGCTGCTGATCGGGGCCCTGCTGTTGCTGCTGGTGCTGGTTCCCGGCGTCGGTCGCGAGGTCAACGGCAGCCGTCGCTGGATTGGCCTTGGCCCCGTCAACCTGCAGGCGTCCGAGCTGGCAAAATTTTTCATGGTGCTGTACCTGAGCGGCTACCTGGTGCGTCGTCTGTCGGAGGTACGCAACGGCTGGGGCGGCGTGATCAAACCGACGCTGCCGTTGGGGGCGCTGGTGGTCCTGCTGATCCTGGAACCGGACTATGGCGCTGCGGTGGTGCTGATGGGCACCGTGATGGGCATGATCTTTCTCGGTGGCATGCGCTTCGGCCAGTTTCTGGTGGTGGTGGGCGTGGCCTCGGCGCTGACCGCGCTGCTGGCGATCGCGCAGCCCTACCGCCTGGAGCGCCTGAAGTCGTTCCAGGACCCCTGGGCCGACCCCTTCGGCGCCGGCTATCAGCTGTCACAGGCGCAGATCGCTTTCGGGCGTGGCGACTGGTTCGGCACCGGGCTTGGCAACAGCGTGCAGAAGCTGTTTTACCTGCCCGAGGCCCATACCGACTTCGTGTTTTCGGTGCTGGCCGAGGAGTTCGGCCTGATCGGCGCGCTGGCGGTAATCGCGCTCTATGTGCTGCTGGTGGCGCGGATCTTCTTGATCGGACGCCAGGCGGAAAAGCAGAAGGCGTTTTTCATGGCCTACAGCTGCTACGGCTTCGGTTTCATCTTCGCCGGCCAGGCGCTGATCAATATCGGCGTCAACGTCGGCGCGCTGCCGACCAAGGGGCTGACGCTGCCGCTGCTGAGTTACGGCGGCAGCAGTCTGCTGGTCTGCGCCGCGATGATCGCCATCGTTCAGCGCATCGATTACGAACTCAAGTGCCAGCGCGCCGCACAGGGGCACGGGGGCAAACAAAAGGACCAGCCGACGTCCGGCAGCCGGGGGCGTCGCGGCCGGAACAGGGAGCAGCCGGCATGAGCGCCTATCGGGGAAAACGCGTGCTGGTGATGGCCGGCGGTACCGGCGGTCATGTCTTTCCGGCGCTGGCGACCGCCGACGAGTTGCGACGCCAGGGCGTCGAGGTGCAGTGGCTCGGCACCCGCAAGGGCATCGAAGCCGAGGTGGTGCCGGCGGCCGATATTCCGTTGCATTGCATCGATGTCACCGGTCTGCGCGGCAAGGGGCGTTTGAGTCTGCTGCTGGCGCCGGTACGGTTGCTGCGCGCGCTCTGGCAGGCGCTGGCGGTGGTGCGAAGGGTCAGGCCGGACCTGGTGCTGGGGATGGGCGGCTTCGCTTCGGGCCCCGGCGGGCTCGCCGCCTGGCTGACCGGGTGTCCGCTGGTGATCCACGAGCAGAACGCCACCGCCGGCATGACCAACCGGATTCTGGCGCGACTGGCCAAACGGGTGCTGGAAGCCTTCAGCGGCGCCTTCGGCGACCGACGCGGCGTGACCTCCACCGGCAATCCGGTGCGCGGGCCCATCCTCGAGCTGGCGCCGCCCGAGGCGCGTCTGGCCGGGCGGGAGGGGCCGCTGCGCCTGCTGGTCGTCGGCGGCAGCCTCGGCGCCCGCGCCATCAACCAGCTGGTACCGAAGGTGCTGGCGTCGCTGCCGCCTTCGGCGCGGCCGCAGGTCAGGCACCAGACCGGCAAGAAGCTGCTGGATGAAACCCGCGGCTACTACGCCCAGGCCGGGGTCGAAGCCGAGGTCGTGCCCTTTATCGAACGCATGGATGAGGCCTACGGCTGGGCGGATCTGGTGCTGTGCCGCGCCGGCGCGCTGACGGTAAGCGAGCTGTCGATTGCAGGCGTGGCGGCGGTGCTGGTGCCTTTCCCGTTTGCGGTGGACGATCACCAGACCGGCAACGCCGGATACCTGGCCGGCCCCGGGGCCGCGCTGCTGGTGCAGCAGCGCGATCTCGACGAGGCCGCCCTGAAGCGAATGCTGGAACAGTTGAGCGACCGCGAAACCCTGCTGGGCATGGCCAGGATCGCGCGCGCCCAGGGCCGGCCCGACGCCAGTCGCGAGGTCGCCCGGATATGTTTGGAAACCATGAAGTGAAAACTATGCAGAACAGCCCGACGGTGTTTGAAGTCCCGGAAATGCGCCGGATCCGCCGCATTCATTTCGTCGGTATCGGCGGCGTCGGCATGTGCGGTATCGCCGAGGTGCTGGTCAACCAGGGCTATCAGGTGAGCGGCTCCGATATCCGCGCCTCGGCCGCCACCGAGCGCCTCGAGGCGATGGGCGCGCGCATTCATATCGGGCATGCCGCGGAGCATGTCGATGATATCGACGTGGTGGTGACCTCGACCGCGGTCAACGAGCGCAACCCGGAAGTGGCCGCCGCCCGCGAGCGCCGCGTGCCGGTGGTGCGCCGCGCCGAGATGCTCGCCGAGCTGATGCGTTACCGTCACGGCATCGCGGTCGCCGGCACTCACGGCAAGACCACCACGACCAGCCTGATGGCATCGGTCTTTGCCGAAGCCGGGCTGGACCCGACCTTCGTTATCGGCGGGCGGCTCAACAGCGCCGGCACCAACGCCAAGCTCGGCGCCAGCCGCTACCTGGTGGCCGAGGCGGACGAAAGCGATGCGTCCTTTTTGCATCTGCAGCCGATGGTCGCGATCGTCACCAATATCGACGCCGACCACATGGAGACCTACGACGGCGACTTCAACCGCCTGAAGAAGACCTTCGTCGACTTCCTGCACAACCTGCCGTTCTACGGTCTGGCGGTGGTCTGCAGCGACGACGAGACGGTGCGGGAAATCCTGCCCCAGGTCGGTCGGCCGATGCTGACCTACGGCTTTAACGAGGAGGCCGACTACCGCGCCCTGGTGCTGGAACAGAACGGTCTGCGGACGCGCTTTCGCGCGCAGCGGCCGGACGGTCATGCCGATCTCGAGGTGACGCTGAACATGCCGGGCCGTCACAACGTGCTCAACGCTCTGGCGACCGTCGCCGTGGCCACCGACGAAGGCATCGGCGACGAGGCGATCTGCCGAGCGCTGGAAAATTTCGAGGGCGTCGGCCGCCGCTTCCAGGTGCTCGGCGAGCTGCCGGTCGATGGCGGCAGCGCCATGCTGGTGGATGATTACGGCCATCATCCGCGTGAGGTGCAGGCAACGATCCGCGCGGTGCGCGAGGGCTGGCCCGAGCGGCGGCTGGTGATGATCTACCAGCCGCACCGCTACAGCCGTACCCGGGATCTGTACGAGGACTTCGTGCAGGTGCTGTCGGAAGTCGACACCCTGCTGCTGATGGAAGTCTACGCCGCCGGCGAGGAGCCGGTCCCCGGTGCCGACAGCCGCAGTCTGTGTCGCAGCATCCGCCAGCGCGGACGCCTCGATCCGGTCTACGTCGAGAACGGCGACCAGGTGGCCGAGGTGCTGCGGGACATTCTGCGCCCGGGCGACCTGCTGTTGACCCAGGGGGCCGGCAACATCACAGCGCTGGCCCATGAACTGAAGTCGCAGACACTGACGCATGAGAGTTGAGGACAGAAACGAGATGGCGAGCGAGTTTCGTGTGGATGCAGCAGAGGCCGAACGTTTCGGCCGCGTCGCCGTAATCATGGGAGGCGACTCGGCGGAGCGTCCGGTATCGCTGAAAAGCGGCGCCGCGGTGCTGGCGGCGCTGCAGCGCGCCGGCGTCGACGCCTTCGGTATCGACCTGTACGGCGAGTCCGGCGAGCTTTGCCCCGTCGCGCAGCTGCAGGCGCAGCCGATCGACCATGCCTTCCTGATACTGCATGGCCGCGGTGGCGAGGACGGCGTGATCCAGGGCGTGCTGGAAATGCTGCGTATTCCCTATACCGGCAGCGGCGTCGAGGCATCGGCGCTGGGCATGGACAAGCTGCGCAGCAAGCAGCTGTTCGTCGGCGCCGGGCTGCCGACGGCACCGTTCGCGGTGCTGACCGACGCGGCCGGACTCGACGAGGCGCAGGAGCGGCTCGGCTACCCGATGATGATCAAGCCGGCGCACGAGGGTTCGAGCATCGGCATGAGCAAGGTCGCCAGCCGCGATCAGCTTGACCGCGCCTTCGCCGAGGCGGTGCGCTTCGACCGCAGCGTCATCGCCGAACAGTGGATCAGCGGCGCCGAATTCACCGTTGCGGTGCTCGATGGCGAGGCGCTGCCGCTGATCCGGCTCGAGACGCCGCACGAGTTCTACGACTACGACGCCAAGTACCAGGCCAACGATACCCGCTACCTGTTCGAGCACGGCCTCGATGCGGCGGCGGAAGCCGAGCTCAGGCGGCTGGCGGTCGAGGCGTTCGAGGTGGTGGGCTGCCGCGGCTGGGGCCGCATCGACGTGATGCAGGACGATAGCGGGCGTTTCTGCCTGCTCGAGGTGAATACCGCGCCGGGGATGACCGATCACAGCCTGGTGCCGATGGCGGCGCAGCGCGCCGGGATCGGCTTCGAGGAGCTGGTGGTGCGCATCCTGAGGTCCGCCGCCTGATGGGCAGCGCGCGTCGCATCGACCCCGCGCCTGCGGCAGCAGCGGCGCTGCCGGCCATGCCGCGAGGCGGCTGGCTGCGACCGCTGCTGTTGCTGGCGTCGCTGGGTCTGTTTGCGGCGCTGGTCTGGGCGCTGGCGCAGCAGGCCTGGCGCTGGCTCGACCAGCCGGTGGCCGAGGTCAGGGTGCTGGGCGAGGCGCGGCACCTGGATCGTTCGGCGCTGGCGCAGCGGCTCGCGGCCGGGCTCGGCAAGCCGTTGCTGCAGCTCGATCTGGCGCAGCTGGAGGAGCGGGTGCTGGACGAGCCCTGGGTGCATGGCGCGCGGATCAGGCGCGACTGGCCGCCGGCGATCGAGGTGCACATTGACGAAGAAGTGCCGGTGGCGCGCTGGGGCGACAAGGGTCTCCTGAATCATCAGGGCGACATCTTCTGGCCCGAGCTCAAACCCGAATATCAGACGCTGCCGCGACTGAACGGGCCGGCCAGCGATACCGGGCGGGTGATGGCGCAGTTCCATGACCTGACGCGAATGTTCCAGGGGGCGGGGCTCAGGCTCGTCAGTCTGTCGCTCGAAGCCCGAGGGGCCTGGACCCTGGAGCTGGACAACGGCATGCGCGTGGTGGTCGGGCGCGAACGGGTGGCGGAGCGGCTCAGGCGCTTTCTGAGCATTTATCGCGAGCGGCTGGCGGACGAAGCGCCGCGGATCGAGCAGGTGGATATTCGTTATACCAACGGCGTGGCGGTGAAGTGGAAGCCCGAGCCGGAGGCAGAGGAAAAGGCGGCAGGGTAGCGCCGTCGTCAGGGATACGCCGGCCCCGCAAGGGGGCGGTCACAGGTTGATGGGCCGGTTCAGACCGGACGAAACAGACGAGACAGCGGGTTAGCATTATGTCTGACAGTAACATGATCGTAGCGCTCGACATTGGCACCTCGAAGGTGGTGTGCCTGGTTGGCGAAGTCGGGCCGGAGGGCCGCATCGAGATCGTCGGTGTCGGTTCGCAGCCGTCCCGCGGCCTCAAGCGCGGCGTGGTGGTAAATATCGAGTCGACGGTGAGCTCGATTCAGCGTGCGGTCGAGGAAGCCGAGCTGATGGCCGGCTGCAAGATCCATTCGGTCACCGTCGGCATCGCCGGCAGTCATATCAGCAGCGTCAACTCTCACGGCATTGTCGCGGTGAAGGACCGGGAGGTGACCGAGCACGATCTCGAGCGCGTCATCGACGCGGCACGGGCGGTGGCCATTCCGGCGGACCAGAAAATTCTGCATATCCTGCCGCAGGAGTACCTGATCGACAACCAGGAGGGTATCCGAGAGCCGCTGGGCATGTCCGGCGTGCGGCTGGAGGCCCGTGTGCACCTGGTCAACGGCGCCACCAACGCGGTGCAGAATATCGAAAAATGCATCCGGCGCTGCGGCCTCGAAGTCGACCATATCGTGCTCGAGCAGCTCGCTTCGAGCTTCTCGGTGCTGACCGACGACGAGAAGGAGCTGGGCGTCTGCATGGTCGATATCGGCGGCGGCACCACCGACATGGCGATTTTCGTCGGCGGCGCCATCCGCCACACCGCGGTGATCCCGATTGCCGGCGACCAGGTGACCAACGATATCGCCATGGCGCTGCGCACGCCGACGCTGCACGCCGAACAGATCAAGATCAAGTATGCCTGCGCGCTGGCGCAGCTGGCCGGTGTCGACGAGACCATCAAGGTGCCGAGCGTCGGCGACCGCCCGGCGCGGGATCTGTCGCGCCAGGCGCTGGCCGAAGTGGTCGAACCGCGCTACGACGAGCTGTTCTCGCTGATCCAGGCGGAACTGCGGCGCAGCGGCCTCGAGGACCTGGTCGCGGCGGGCATCGTGCTCACCGGCGGTACCGCCAAGATGGAAGGCGCCGTGGAACTGGCGGAGGAAATCTTCCATATGCCGGTAAGGCTGGCGATGCCCAGCGGCGTCTACGGCATGGAGGACGTGCTGCGCAACCCGATCTATGCCACCGGCATCGGTCTTTTGCATTACGCGCGTCAGGAACACCAGTACCAGGCCCCGGTGGAAAAACTGCCGGTGCCGGCTCGAAGCGCGGCGCGCGATGCGCACCCGGCGCCGCGCAGCAGCGAGCTGCCGAGTCTTGGCAGTCTGTTCGGACGCATGAAAACCTGGTTTCAGGGCAACTTCTGAACCAGCTGAAGGATTTGAAGCTCGGATGGCTGGCGCTCCCCGCGGACCGCAGCCAACCAAGGTGCCATCAAGGCACGACAACGGAGGGAAGGGGAAATGTTTGAACTGGTCGATAACGTACCGCAAAGCGCGGTCATCAAGGTAATAGGCGTTGGTGGTGGTGGCGGTAATGCCGTGCATCACATGGTCAGCAGCGAAGTCGAAGGCGTCGAGTTCATCTGCGCCAACACCGATGCGCAGGCGCTCAATCACATGTCGGCGCGTTCGGTGCTGCAGATCGGCGGTGAGCTGACCAAGGGGCTCGGCGCCGGCGCCAATCCGGAAGTCGGGCGTCAGGCGGCGGTTGAGGACCGCGACCGCATCGCCGAAATGATCCGCGGCGCGGACATGGTGTTCATCACCGCCGGCATGGGCGGCGGCACCGGCACGGGAGCGGCTCCGATCGTCGCCGAGGTGGCGCGCGAAATGGGCATCCTGACCGTCGCGGTGGTGACCAAACCGTTCCCGTTCGAGGGGCGCAAGCGTCTCAAGATCGCCGAGGAAGGCATCAAGGAGCTGCGCGATTCGGTGGACTCGCTGATCATCATTCCGAACGAGAAGCTGATGCAGGTGCTCGGTCGCAACTGCAGCCTGATGAACGCTTTCAGCACCGCCAACGACGTGCTCAAGGGCGCGGTTCAGGGTATCGCCGATCTGATCACCCGTCCCGGCATGATCAACGTCGACTTCGCCGACGTGCGCACCGTGATGTCCGAGATGGGCATGGCGATGATGGGTACCGGTCTTGCCCGCGGCGACGAGCGCGCGGCGCTGGCGGCGGAAGCGGCGATCAAGAGCCCGCTGCTCGAAGACGTCGATCTCAAGGGCGCCAGCGGCATTCTGGTCAACATCACCGCAGGCCTGGATCTGAGCCTGGGCGAGTTCACCGAAGTCGGCAACATCGTCGAGGAGTATGCATCGGACGACGCCACCATCGTGGTCGGTACCGTTATCGATCCGGAGCTCACCGACGACATCAAGGTGACCGTGGTCGCCACCGGTCTCGATAAGCGCCGCGACGAGATCCGCGTGGTCAGCAACAATGGTGCCCGCAAGCCCGATGGCGGGCTGGATATGAACAATATCGAGCTGCCGACGGTGCTGCGCCGCCGCCGCCAGGAAGCGCTGCTGGACGAGCCGGAAGGCCCGGTCGAGCAGGAAAGCCAGCCGAGCCGCCTGCGTCAGACCGGAACCGGTCAGGCCGAGTACGGCGCGCTGGATATTCCGACCTTCCTGCGACGTCAGGCTGACTGATGGGGGACGAAGGTGACGGGTTACGGGTGACAGGTTACACGGTCAAGCGGAACGATGTGCCCGTAACCCGTAACCCGTAACCCGTAACCCGTAACCCGTAACCCGTAACCCGTAACCCGTAACCCGTAACCCGTAACCCGTAACCCAGGGGCCGTTCCCCTGTGCGATCGGCAGCGTTTTGTTGCGGTGCAGCATTTTCATTTGCCTCCGTCGTCATACCTTTGATACTATGCGCGGCTAATCTGGGTGAACTCTATTTTCGGCGGAACGAATGATCAGACAACGTACACTGAAGAACAGCATCAAGGCGACGGGTATAGGCCTGCATACCGGCCAGAAAGTCTACCTGACCCTGAAGCCGGCGCCGGTCGATACCGGCATTCTGTTCCGACGTGTCGATCTGGATCCGGTTGCGGAAATCACCGCTTTTGCCGACAAGGTGGTCGATACCACCCTGTCCAGCAACCTGTCCAACGATGACGGTATTCGCGTCGCCACCGTCGAGCACCTGCTGTCCGCCATGGCGGGCCTGGGCATCGACAACGCCTACGTCGAGCTCAGCGCCGAAGAAGTGCCGATCATGGATGGCAGCGCCGCGCCGTTCGTGTTCCTGATACAGTCCGCCGGTATCCAGGAGCAGGAAGCGCCGAAGAAGTTCATCCGTATCAAGCGCGAGGTCACTGTCACCTCCGAGGACAAGTCCGCCACCTTCAAGCCCTACGACGGTTTCAAGGTCGGTTTTACTATCGACTTCGACCACCCGGCCTTCGCCAACCGTAACATGAAGGCCAGTCTGGATTTTTCCAGCACCTCCTTCGTCAAGGAAGTGAGCCGGGCGCGGACCTTCGGGTTCATGCGCGATATCGAATACCTGCGCTCGCAGAATCTGGCGCTCGGCGGCAGCTTCGACAATGCCATCGTGGTCGATGACTACCGCATCCTCAACACTGACGGCCTGCGCTACGACGACGAGTTCGTCAAGCACAAGATTCTCGATGCCGTCGGCGACCTCTACCTGCTGGGCAAGAGCCTGATCGGCGAGTTCATCGGGCACAAGTCCGGTCATTACCTGAACAACATGCTTCTGCGCGAACTTCTGGCCCACGAAGATGCCTACGAAGTGGTGACCTTCGAGGGCGAGGAAACGGAGCGCTCGCCGATTTCCTACGCGGGTCCCGCGGTCGCGGCGGGCTGAAAAAAGGTGACGAGTTACGCGTGATAGGTGACGCGTGATATGCGCAGCCATCGTAGGATGGGTTTAGCGATGCATCTGCAGCGACCTCAACGGCTTCACTGCACTTTGGGCATCGCGTAACCCATCATATCGATCGTATTGCGGATCGATTGGCCCGGGTCGGCAGAGAATGGCTGCATCGTCGGCGTTCGAGCCTGTACCAAGTGCCAAAAGAACCCAAGGTGCCTGCGGCACCTATGATGGGTTGCGCCGCCGACAAGCAATGTTGGAAAACGGACATTCAATGCCAGCGGCGGCTAAACCCATCCTACGCATACTTTGCGTGTTACCCAGACAAAGCCGGGCACTGCCCGGCTTTGTCGTACCTGGGAACCCGGGATTCCCTTACGCATTTGCAAAAATATGGGCTTTAACATTCTACTCTGTGCCCCAATATGGGTAGAATGGCGAGTTGTTTTTCGTCGTGGGTACGTAAAACGCTTTGTATTCAACTGGTTGAAATTCGGATTATGCTGACATCACTACTGAAGAAAGTTTTCGGGAGCAAAAACGACCGGGAACTCAAGCGCATGGGCAAGATTGTCGATCAGGTTAATGCGCTCGAGTCCGAATTCGAGCAGTTGAGTGATGAGGCGCTCAAGGCCAAGACGGAGGAGTTCCGCCAGCGCCTGGAGCAGGACGAGGATCTTGACCGGCTGCTGCCCGAGGCTTTCGCCGCGGTGCGCGAGGCCTCCAAGCGCGCCATGGGCATGCGCCATTTCGATGTCCAGCTGATCGGCGGCATCGCGCTGCACGAAGGCAAGGTTTCCGAGATGCGCACCGGCGAGGGCAAGACGCTGGTGGCGACCCTGGCGGTCTATCTCAATGCCCTCGGTGGCAAGGGCGTTCACGTCGTCACCGTCAACGACTATTTGGCGCGCCGCGACGCCGAGTGGATGCGCCCGCTGTACGAGGCGCTGGGGCTGAGCGTCGGCGTGGTGCTTTCGGGCCAGGACCAGGCGACCAAGCGGGCCGCCTACGCCTCGGATATCACCTACGGCACCAACAATGAATTCGGCTTCGATTACCTGCGCGACAACATGGCGTTCAGCCTCGCCGACAAGGTACAGCGCGACTTCAACTTCGCCGTGGTCGACGAGGTCGACTCCATCCTGATCGATGAAGCGCGCACCCCGCTGATCATCTCCGGCCCGGCCGAGGACAGCTCGGCGATGTACCGCAAGATCAACGAACTGATCCCGCAGCTCAAGCGCTTCGAGGGCGAGATCGATCCCAAGGACGACAGCCAGGTCATCGATGAGCATTTCGTCGTCGACGAGAAGAACCGCACCGTCGAGCTGACCGAGGCCGGTCACGCGCTGGTGGAGGAAATCCTGGTCAGCAACAAGCTGCTGGGCGAGGGCGAGAGTCTCTACGCGCCGCAGAACCTGAGCCTGCTGCACCACGTGCTGGCGGCCCTGCGGGCGCACAATCTGTTCCAGCGCGACGTCGATTACATCGTGCAGGACAATCAGGTGGTCATCGTCGACGAGCATACCGGCCGAATCATGCCCGGCCGCCGCTGGTCCGAGGGGCTGCACCAGGCGGTGGAGGCGAAGGAGGGCGTGCAGGTGCAGCTCGAGAGCCAGACCCTGGCATCGACCACCTTCCAGAACTACTTCCGTCTCTACGACAAGCTTTCCGGCATGACCGGCACCGCCGATACCGAGGCCTTCGAGCTGCGTCAGATCTACGGTCTCGATGTGGTGGTGATCCCGACCAACAGGCCCGTTGCGCGTCAGGATCACAACGACGTCGTCTTCCTGACCATGGAAGAGAAGTACGAGGCGATCATCGAAGAGATCAAGAAGTGCCGCGAAGAGGGCCGGCCGGTGCTGGTGGGTACCGCGTCGGTGGAGTCGTCCGAACTGATCTCGACGCTGCTGCGCAAGCAGAAGCTGCCGCACAACGTGCTGAACGCGAAGAATCATGCCATGGAGGCGGGCATCATCGCCGACGCCGGTCGTCCTGGCGCCGTCACCATCGCCACCAACATGGCCGGCCGCGGTACCGATATCGTGCTCGGCGGCAAGCTCGAGGCCGAACTCGACAACCTCGAGAATCCCAGCGTGGAGAAGGTCGAGGAGGCCACCGAAAACTGGCGCCTGCGTCACCAGCAGGTACTCGATGCGGGTGGTCTGCACATCATCGGCACCGAGCGGCACGAGTCCCGCCGTATCGACAATCAGCTGCGCGGCCGCGCCGGCCGTCAGGGCGACCCGGGCTCGTCCCGCTTCTTCCTGTCGCTGGAGGATGATCTGATGCGTATCTTCGCCTCCGAGCGGGTGCGTCAGTTCATGCAGGCGCTGGGCATGGAACGCGGCGAGGCGATCGAGCACAAGATGGTCAGCAACGCTATCGAGAAGGCTCAGCGCAAGGTCGAGGGGCGCAACTTCGATATCCGTAAATCGCTGCTCGAATACGACGACGTCGCCAACGATCAGCGTACCGTGATCTATCGTCAGCGCAACGAACTGATGGCCAGCGACGATATCTCCGAAATCATCGACGATGTGCGCGCCGAGGTGGTGGAAAACACCATCAGCGAGTATATCCCGCCGCAGAGCCTGGCCGAGCAGTGGGACGTGCCGGGTCTGGAGAAGGCGCTGGAAGCGGACCTTGGCGCGAAACTGCCGGTGCAGCAGTGGCTCGATAACGACGACTCGTTGCACGAGGAATCGCTGCGAGAGAAAATTCTCGAGGCGGTGGTACAGCAGTACCGCGAGAAAGAGGCGCTGGTCGGCGCGCAAGGCATGCGTACCTTCGAGAAACAGGTCATGCTGCAGGTGCTCGATACGCTGTGGAAGGAACATCTGCAGACCATGGATCATCTGCGCCAGGGCATTCATCTGCGCGGCTACGCCCAGAAGAATCCGAAGCAGGAATACAAGCGCGAGGCGTTCCAGCTGTTCCAGGAACTGCTGGAGAACATCAAGCGAGACGTCGTCAAGGTGCTGTGTCACGTCCAGGTACGCCAGCCGGAAGAGGTCGAGGCGATGGAACAGCAGCGTCGCGAGCAGGCGGAGCGTCAGCAAATGAACTATCAGCACGCCGAGAGCAGCGCCATGAAGGCCGACGAAGGCGAGCCCGCTCAGGCCTCCGAGAAGGACGCCGAGCCGGTCGAAACCTTCGTCCGCGATCAGCCCAAGGTGGGCCGCAACGACCCCTGCCCCTGTGGGTCCGGCAAGAAATTCAAGCACTGCCACGGGCAGTTGAGTTAACGGTCGTAGGATGGGTGGAGCCGCAGTGGCCCGCTTACTAGCTGTAAGCGGCTATCTGTCCGCGGCGTAACCCATCATCGTTTCGGTCGGCACCATGCCGCTCCGAACCGCAATGATGGGTTGCGCGACGCTCGGGCTGGGTCACAGTCGGAGAGCTCAAACCTCAGCGTCGCTGCACCCATCCTACGTTTCTATCAGATGCTCTTTTTAAGGGTTTACGAATCATGGCTGTAGGTCCCGGAACTCTTCCGACGCTGCACCCGGTCGAGGGCATGCGTCTTGGCACCGCGTCTGCGGGGATCAAGAAACCTGGTCGACAGGACCTGGTGGTGATGGAGCTGTGCGAAGGCGCCACCGTCGCCGGTGTGTTCACGCTGAACGCGTTCTGCGCCGCGCCGGTGCAGATCGCCAAGCGGCATCTGGCCTCTGCGCCGCGCTACCTGCTGGTCAATACCGGTAATGCCAATGCCGGTACCGGGCAGGAGGGCTACCAGGACGCCATTCGCTGCTGCGAGGCGCTGGCGAATCTGGTGCAGGCGAGCGTCGAGCAGGTGCTGCCGTTTTCCACCGGCGTGATCGGCGAGAAGCTGCCGGTCGAGAAGATTGTCGCGGCGCTGCCGGCGGCGCTGTCGGCGCTGGACGAAAACGGCTGGGAAAAGGCCGCCAGCGGTATCATGACCACCGATACCCGTCCCAAGGCCGCCTCGCGGCAGTTCGAGCACCAGGGGCGGACGGTCACCGTGACCGGGATCTCCAAGGGAGCCGGCATGATCATGCCGAACATGGCGACGATGCTGGCCTATATCGGCACCGATGCGGGCGTCGAGGCGCAGCTGCTGCAGCAGGTGCTGTCGGCCGCGGCGGACAGGTCATTCAACCGCATCACCATCGACGGCGACACCTCCACCAACGACAGCTGCATGCTGGTCGCTACCGGCCGGAGCGGAGTGGCGATCGACAGGCAGAACGCGGAGCTGTTCGGCAAGTTCGTCGAGACCGTCGAGGCGGTGCTGCTGGAGCTCTCCCATGCCATCGTGCGTGACGGCGAAGGGGCGACCAAGTTCGTCACCATCCGTGTGGAGGAGGCGCGTGATAGCAAGGAGGCGCTGCAGGCGGCCTATACCATTGCCCACTCGCCGCTGGTCAAGACGGCGCTGTTCGCCAGCGACCCGAACTGGGGGCGCATTCTCGCTGCCGTCGGTCGTACCGGCATCGACAACCTTGACCTGGATGCGCTGCGTATCTATCTGGATGATGTCTGCATCGTCGAGAACGGCGGCCGCTCGCCCGGCTACACCGAAGCGGCGGGTCAGCGCGTGATGCAGCAGGAAGAGATCCTGATTCGCGTGATACTGGCGCGCGGTGGCGTCACCGAGACGGTCTGGACCACCGATTTCTCCCACGACTACGTCAGCATCAACGCGGACTATCGTAGTTAAATGACTGGTGACGGGTGACGGGTGACGCGTTAAAAGCCGGTGCGGTTCGTACCTCACCGGCACCCTACGAGTAAGCCACGCTCGCTGTGATCGGGCACTCTGGAATGCTGCACCGGTCGGATATCCAGGGACAAGTCACCCGTAACGCGTCACGTGTCACGCGTCACCTTAATTTCGAATCTGCCGCTCTGTCAGCCATTACCGACCTAAAAACTCTCCATGACCCATCCGCACCGCAAACTGATCCATGTCGCCGCCGCCGTCATTGTCGATGAGAACCGGCGGATACTGCTGGCGCGCCGTCCCGACGACAAACACCAGGGCGGGCTCTGGGAGTTTCCGGGCGGCAAGGTCGAGCCCGGGGAGCCGGTGCCGGAGGCGCTCGATCGCGAGCTTCATGAAGAGCTGGGGATTCGGGTGCAACGTGCCCGTCCGCTGATCCGGATCCCGCACCATTATCCCGACAAGTCGGTGCTGCTGGATGTCTTTCTGGTCGACGCTTTCACTGGCGAGGCGCACGGTCGCGAAGGGCAGCCGGTGCGCTGGGTCGCGGCGCGCGAGCTCGACGACTACGACTTCCCGGCGGCCAACCGGCCGATACTGGCGGCCGCGCAACTGCCGGACCGGATTCTGATCACCGGCCAGGCCGAAAGAGCCGAGGATTACCTCATCCGCACGAGGGCGGCGCTTGCGCAAGGAGTGCGTTGGGTCATGCTGCGCGCACCGGAGCTGTCGGATGGTGCTTTCGCCGATCTCTATCGCGTGCTGCGTCCGCTCTGTGATGATGCTGGGGCCGTGTTGGCGGTGAACTGCGATCCGGGCCTGGCGAATGCTCTGGGTGCCGAGGCGCTGCATCTGAACGGCGAGCGACTGGCCGGGTTCGGGTCCCGCGAAGCGTTCGGCGGGCGCTGGATCGGCGCTTCCTGTCACGATACCGCGCAGCTGGAGCGAGCCGCAGCGCTGGGGCTGGATTTCGCAACCCTGTCGCCGGTTGCGGACACCGCTTCACATCCGGGGGTAGCGCCGCTGGGCTGGGCAGCTTTCGGTGAATTGGTGGCCGAGGCAACATTGCCGGTCTATGCGCTCGGCGGCATGACCGAAAACGATATTCCGAGAGCCTGGGCGCGGGGCGCCCAGGGGATCGCCGCGATAAGAGAGTGGTGGTGAAAAGACGTTACGTGTGACGGGTGACGCGTTGAAAGCGCATATCCGTAGGTAGGGTGCCCTGAGCGAAGCAACCGCCATGGATGGCGGGAAGCCCTGCAATGCAGGAGCAATTGCAGGCGAACGGCACCGCAGGGGCGGCACGTTTCGTTACACTCAAGGTGCCCTACGTGAAACGGCGCGCACCAGGCAGTTGAAAGGCAACTCCATTCTCTGGGCAGAGTCCACTTACGCCTCAATGCCTGAGCGGCGTAAACTCCCGTTCCTCCGACTCCAGTCCGGTGCTGTAGTCGTCTTCGGACTTGTCCGTCGGAATCTGGTATTCCTCGTTGGCCCAGGCGCCGAGGTCGATCAGGCGGCAGCGTTCGGAGCAGAAGGGGCGGTTGCTGTTCTCCGGGCTCCAGACGGCAGGCGCGCCGCACTGGGGGCATTTAACGGTTTTCACGGTTTTTTGCGTTTCGCTCATCGGTTGCTCCGGTTGCGGGCGAGGGATAGCAGCGCCTGGTGCAACTTCAGGGTCGCTTCGGTCAGGGCTTCCGGTGTCCCCGAATTGTCGATGATGCTGTCCGCCTTCGCAACCCGGTCCTCGCGACTCATCTGCGCCGCCATGATACGTTCGACCTGTTCCCGGCTGTTGCCATCGCGCGAGGCGGTGCGTGCAATCTGTGTCTCCTCCGGTACATCGACGACCACGATATGATCCACCAGGCTGTGCTGGTCGGTTTCCAGCAGCAGCGGCGAGACCAGCAAAGCATATTCGGACTTCGCCGTATGGAGCCGGTGGATGATCCGTTCGCGAATCAGTGGGTGCAGCAGGCCTTCCAGCCAGCTGCGGGCTTCAGGGTCGGCAAAAACGATC
The DNA here is from genome assembly GCF_014645375.1 of Marinobacterium nitratireducens. GTDB lineage: Bacteria > Pseudomonadota > Gammaproteobacteria > Pseudomonadales > Balneatricaceae > Marinobacterium_A > Marinobacterium_A nitratireducens. Next base: position 371,656 of record NZ_BMLT01000005.1, on the reverse strand, counting down.
TGCCGCAGGCGGGCGCGGTCGAGCGAGCCGTCGGCCTGCAGCAGTTCGGCGCCGAAGTGGTCGGCGATGCGCTCCAGCGCCGGCTCTCCGGGCTCGACGACTTCACGCGCGATGATATCGGCATCGACACAGACAATGCCTTGGCTTTCCAGAATGTGTGCAGCGGCGCTCTTGCCGCTGCCGATACCGCCGGTCAGTCCTATTACGAACATGGAAGATCCTTGCCTGATACGAATACGGGGCAGGATACGCGGAATGTTTGTAGGAGCCCACTCCGTGGGCGATGCTTTTCGATATTCGCGGTTGTTCGCCCGGAGACCGGGCTCCTACAATCTGACCCGTAACCCGTAACCCGTAACCCGTAACCCGTAACCCGTAACCCGTAACCTATCAAAACATCCCCAGGTACGCCCCGGTGATCTCCGGTCCCCAGATTACCGCAATCCAGCCGGCGATCGCGAGATAGGGGCCGAACGGCAGCGGGTTGGCGGCCTGATGACGGCGCAGCAGCATCAGGATCAGCGCCAGCGCCACGCCGACGACTGACGAGAGCAGGATGATTAGCGGCAGTTGCTGTGCGCCGCACCAGGCGCCGAGCGCGGCCAGCAGCTTGAAGTCGCCGTAGCCCATGCCTTCCTTACCGGTCAGCAGCTTGAAGATCCAATAGATCGACCAGAACGACAGGTAGCCGATCACCGCGCCCCAGAGTGCAGACTGCAGACTGGTGAACAGCTCGAAGCTGTTGAGAATCAGTCCGAGCCAGAGCAGCGGCAGGGTGATCCGGTCGGGCAGCAACTGATGATCGAGGTCGATAAAGCTGAGCGCGATCAGCCCCCAGCTCAGCAGCATCAGGCTGATGCCCTGGGTATTGAGGCCGAAGTGCCAGATCACCAGTGCGCTGGTGACGCCGGTCAGCAGTTCGACCAGCGGATAGCGCAGCGGGATTGCTGTGGCGCACCCCGAGCATCGGCCCCTGAGCGCCAGGTAGCTGATCAGTGGAATATTCTCGTACCAGCGGATGTGATGACCGCACTGCGGGCAGCTGGACGCGGGTACCGCCAGATTGAATGGCTCGCCCGGCTCCGGTGCGTGGGCGTTGTCGTCCGTCTGGTGCTCGGCGGCCATCGCCTGCCATTCTCGCTCCATCATCAGGGGCAGGCGATAAATGACCACGTTGAGGAAGCTGCCGACCAGAAGGGAAAAAACGAAGGCGAGCGCGATGGCGGCAGCGGGGGTGTCCGCCAGGAATTCGAAGTGCATGTGAAAATTCAGTCAGTGTCCATGTAAGTTGGATGGGCGATAGTGGAGATAACCTGTGAGGGGCGCGCGCCGTAGGAGTCCGGTTTCCGGGCGAACCCAGTGGTTGCGGAAAAATTGCTCGCCCACGGAGTGGGCTCCGACAAGTCGGCTACCCAACCACGTTGCCGAGCTGGAATATCGGCAGGTACATGGCGATCACCAGGCCGCCGACCAGGGTGCCGAGAACGACCATGATCATCGGCTCCATCAGGCTGGACAGCGCATCGACGGCGTTATCGACCTGCTCCTCGTAGAAGGAAGCGATTTTGTCGAGCATGGCTTCGAGGGAGCCGGCCTCTTCGCCAATACCAATCATCTGAATCGCCATGTTCGGGAAGACGCCGGTCATAGTGACCGCGTTCTGCAGTGACTGGCCGGTCGAGACGCCGTTGCGGATCTGCAAAATCGCGTTGCGATAGACAACGTTGCCGACGGCGCCGGCGGCCGAGTCAAGCGCCTCGACCAGCGGTACGCCCGCTGCGAAAGTGGTCGAGAGGGTGCGGGCAAAGCGCGCAATGGCCGCCTGGTGCAGTATCTTTCCGATAACCGGTATTTTCAGAACGGCCCGGTCAACCCAGTCATGAAAACGCTGCGATTTCTTATGAGTCCTCTGAAACGCATAGCCCGTTAGCGCGACAGCCAGCAAGGCGACGAACCACCATTTTTGGGCATACTCGGACAGATCGACGACAAAGCGGGTAAAGGCGGGCAGGTCGGCACCAAAACTCGTAAAGAGGTCCTCGAAAACGGGCACCACCTTGACCAGCAGAATCGCCGTGACGACGATGCCGACCACGACGACCGCGGCGGGGTAGGTCATCGCCTTGCGGATCTTGGCTTTCAGCGCCTCGATCTTTTCTTTATACGACGCGATGCGATCCAGCATGGTTTCCAGGGCGCCGGACTGCTCACCGGCCCTGACCAGGTTGCAGTAGAGGTCGTCGAAGTAGTCCGGAAACTGGGCCAGGGCTGTGGAAAAATCCGTACCGCTGCTGACGCTGTCGCGGATCTGGTAGATCATCTTCTTGAGCTTGTCTTTCTCGGCGCCGTTGGCGACGATTTCGAGGCCCTGGATCAGGGGGACGCCGGATTTCATCATCGTTGCCATCTGGCGGGTGAAGAAGGCAATGTCCAGCGGCTTGATCGCCTTGTTTTTATTGCTGAACATCGAGACGCGCTCTTTCGAGACGCGTTTGGGGATGATGCCCTGGCTGCGCAGGCGAGCCTTGGCGGCGGCGACGTTGGTCGCATCCAGCTTGCCCTTGGTGGCGTTTCCGCTTTTATCCTTGCCCTGCCACTCGAAAGTCTGAAGTTTTACTTCTTTTACCGCCATAATGATCCATCTCTGTTCGGTAGGGTGCGTGCATCCAATTGTGCCGGTATCCTTCGCGGCGGGGAAGTGCCCTTCGGGTGCGCCGCTCCTACGTATATCGCTAGGTGACGATCACCCGGTTCATTTCTTCGAGGCTGGTGATGCCCTTGGCCACCTTCAGCAGACCCGACATGCGCAGTGTTCGGAAACCCTGGGTTCTGGCCACCTTGACGATATCGTGCGAGTTGCCGTTGTTCATGATGACGTCGGCGATCTCGTCGGTCATTCGCAGCATTTCGTAAATGCCCACGCGCCCCTTGTAGCCCCGGTTGCACTTGGGGCAGCCGTCGGAATTGGCCTCGTAAAGTGTAGTCAGGTTTTCCAGCTGCTCGGCGGTGAATCCTTCCTCGAGCAGCGCGGCTTCCGGAATGCTGGTGGGACGCTTGCAGGATTCGCAAAGACGACGGGCCAGGCGCTGGGCGATGATCAGCGAGACGGAGGTGGCAATATTGAAGGCGGGAACGCCCATATTGCGAAGGCGGGTCAGGGTTTCGGGTGAGCTGTTGGTGTGCAGGGTCGAGAGCACCATATGGCCGGTCTGGGCGGCCTTGATGGCGATTTCCGCGGTTTCGAGGTCGCGGATCTCGCCGACCATCACCACATCGGGGTCCTGGCGCAGGAAGGCGCGCAGGGATTCCGCGAAGGTCAGTCCGACCTTGGTGTTGACGTGGACCTGGTTGATGCCTTCGAGGTTGATCTCGACCGGGTCCTCCGCGGTGGAAATATTGCGCTCGTCTTCGTTGAGGATATTGATCCCGGTGTAGAGCGTGACGGTCTTGCCGCTGCCGGTCGGGCCCGTGACCAGTACCATGCCCTGGGGTTTGGCGAGTGTCGCCAGATAGAGCTCCTTCTGATCCTGCTCGAAGCCCAGGGCATCAACCCCTAGCTTGGCGCTGGCGGGGTCCAGAATACGCAGTACGATTTTCTCGCCCCAGAGCGTCGGCAGGCTGTTGACACGAAAGTCGATTGCGCGTTTTGCCGAAATTTTCATTTTGATCCGGCCGTCCTGCGGAACCCGCCGTTCGGATATATCCATTTTGGACATGACCTTGAGGCGTGCCGCGAGCCGGGGTGCCAGGTTGGCCGGTGGCTTGGCCACTTCCTGCAGGATGCCGTCGATACGGCTGCGGATGCGATAGATCCTTTCGTAGGGCTCGAAGTGGATATCGGAGGCGCCGTTCTTGATGGCATCTAGCAGTATCTTGTTGACGAAGCGTACGATAGGGGCATCGTTGGCGGCTTCTTCAGCGGTGTCGTTCTGCTCGGGTTCTCCTCCGCCCTCGGCAATATCAAGATTGTCTAGGTCAGTATCGGCCAAGTCATCCAAGGCGCTGTGCTGATTGTCAAGGAAGGCGTCGATCATCCGGCGCAGCTTGTCTTCCTCGACGATCACGCCTTCGGTGGTGGTGCCGGTATGAAATTTTATCTCGTCGAGGGCCTGGATATTGGTCGGGTCGGCGATGGCGATAAAGAGCCGGTTGTCCCGTTTCATCAGCGGCAGCGCCCGGTGCTTGCTGATCAGGGCCTCGGAGACCAGGCTCTGGGGCAGGTTCTCGCGGGAGATAACGTCCAGGTCCATCAACGGCAGGCCGAACTCGTCGGACGCCGCACAGGCTGCACGGTGCGCGCTGACCAGGCGCTTCTCGATGATGTGGCTGATAAAGGGCTTCTGCGCGGCCCGGGCCTGCTGGATCGCATCCATGGCAACCTCGGCCGAGAAGACCCCATCATTGACCAGTCGCTTGGCCAAACCGCTCAGAGGTTGAAAGGCGTTCACTTTTGTTCCCCGTACAGACCTGTCCCTGGATTTCACGCGCTTCGTGTAACATAGCACTTGCGTGATTCTTTGAAAATGCCGACTATACTGAACCTTGGTCACTGGGGTGTAACAGATATGATACGATTCGGTGCAATCATGCTTCGGGCGTAGGCCTGTTGCGACAACCCGGATCGTTCGGGCTGTTCTGAACACAGGGCCAGTTTGGTTGGGCTTGCCTGATCACGGAAGACTCAAGAAATGGAAAACTCGCTGGAGAGAAAAATGAACAGATCGATCAAGATGGTGCAAAAGGGTTTTACCCTGATCGAACTGATGATCGTGGTCGCGATCATCGGCATCCTGGCGGCGCTGGCAATCCCGGCCTACCAGGATTATGTGGCCCGCACCCAAGCGGCTGAAGCGCTCACCATTGCTGATAGTTTGAAAGTGGATATTCAGGAAACGTATGCCGATTATGGTGCTTGTCCGCTTACTGGAAGTGTCGCAGGCGTGAGTACCATGGAAGGCAACTATGTTGCTAGTGTTGCTCTATCTGCGAGTGGCGCAACCACTTGTGTAATTACTTCTACGTACAAAGGCTCCGGTGTTGCTGCTGGCATTCAGAGCAAGACGCTTGAAATTAGTGGTGATGTAAGTACTGGTGCGCGGAATGTCAAGTGGGTATGTACAGGTGGTGATCTAGACGATAAATACCGCCCGAATGCTTGCAAAGAACCGATTTGATTTGGTTTTGTATGATTCTCAATACGGTTCCGTAGACGCTACTGGGTTATCTGATTAAAATCAGATAACCCAGTTAAAGAAAGAGCTTCGGTGTAGTTTGGGGCTCTTTCTTGTAACTCAACAATACGCTTCATTCAAATTGCTGCTCGCAGGCCATATTTTTTATTGCCCGCTTTTTATTACCCGAAAGGTCGTATTTCTTTTAGTTTGTGATTACGTCAAACTCGTCTCCATGCAAAGAATCATTCTGATAGGCCTTGTCGTGCTTTCCATCGGAGTAACAATCTTCTTGAATCAAAAAGAAGAGGCTGTTCCCGATCCCGCCCGTGCCGCATTGGAGCAGCAGTTGATGCAGGATCCCCGCTTCCCCGCCCGCCCCGTCTGGTGGCACGAAGGCACAGTGCTGGCCGTTGGTATGATCAACGATGGCGGAGTTAAGGATAAGGCGGCCGAGGATGTCTGTCAGTTGCTGCACCAGCAGGGGCTGAACAATACCTCGGTGGAGGTCTACGACCTGCTGAAGATTCAGCAGGACGATGACTGGAATCTGATTGGGAAGGCTTCTTGCAGGTAGGAGCCCACTCTGTGGGCGAATAACCTCGGTGCCACATTTATTCGCCCGGAGACCGGGCTCCTACGCGATATCGTAGGTTTAGCTGCAATTTTCTCCAGCGATTCCAGTCTTCCTGTCGTCCCCGCTATTTGTTGCGTTTATTTGTTGCGTTCAAGGTGCCCTTATACCAGCCTCATCGACAAATCCACGGCCCGGCAATGCTTGGTCAAGGCGCCGATGGAAATGTAATCCACGCCGGTTTCGGCAATGTCCTTCAATGTTTCTTCGCTGACTCCGCCCGACGCTTCCAGTTTTGCCCGTCCTGCCGTGGTTTTAACGGCGGTGCGCATGTCCTCGAGGCTGAAATTGTCCAGCATCACGATATCGGCGCCGGCGGCGAGGGCTTCGTCGAGCTGCGAAAGGGTTTCGACTTCGATTTCCACCGGCTTGCCGGGTTCGTTCCGGCGCGCGGTTTCGATCGCTTCGGCGATGCCGCCGCAGGCGAGGATATGGTTTTCCTTGATCAGGAAGGCATCAAAGAGGCCGATGCGGTGGTTGAAGCAGCCGCCGCAGGTGACCGCGTATTTCTGCGCCTTGCGCAGGCCCGGCAGGGTTTTGCGGGTGTCGAGCAGGCGCACGCGGGTGTCGGCGACGAGATCTGCGTAGTGGCGGCTGACCGTGGCGGTGCCGGAGAGGGTCTGCAGGAAGTTGAGTGCGGCGCGCTCGGCGGTCAGCAGCGAGCGGGCTGGGCCCTTTGCCTCGAACAGCAGCTGGTCGGGCGCGACGCTGGCCTCGTCGCTGACGTGCCAGGTGAGCTCGACGTCGGGGTCGACCTGGCGAAACACCTCGTTGACCCAGTCCTGGCCGCAGATGACCGCCTTCTCGCGAGAGATCACACGGGCGTGTCCGGGCTGGTCGGCCGGGATCAGGCGTGCGGTGATGTCGCCGTCGCCGATATCCTCGGCCAGTGCAATGGCGACGCTCTGGGTGATGGTATCTTTCAGGTCCTGTTCGGTCAGCATGGAATTCGGTCTGCTACGGCTGGATGGGTTGGATGTGATAGCTGCGTAATATAGCGGATCCGGGCGGGGATCTCATCCTGCTGTGCACAGAGATGTTGGTTGGGTGGAGTCTAGAAGGGGGGCTCAGATGGGTCTTGTTGCGGTGTCGGTCGGTGCCTGTAGGTCAGGGGGATCATTAAACTACGACAGGGGGCTAACGGTAGGATGGGTGGAGCCGCGATGGCATTGTGCTTAACGCCTGTGGCGAGGTTGCGCGGCGTAACCCATCAATATCTCGGTTGCATGCGTATTACTGCAAGATGGGTTGCACGAGGCCTTGACCGCATAGTGGCGGATGGCATCGTGCCGCCCATCCTACGATTTATGCTTTTTCCGGTAATACGTAAAAAATAAAGCGCCCCCTCACCATCCTTGGATTGGGGGCGTCTTGCGCGGGGTATCCTTGCTGTCCCTGGCATGATCGGCGACGACCTGTCGCTGTCAGATCCCTCTGAACCCGTGCGCAGGTGGAAGTATGGTCGAAGCTGGCGGAGCTGCCATAGGAAAAATTCCTAAAATATCCGCTGGCTCCCTGATCGACCCATCTCTTTGCATGGCCCGTCGCCAGGTACGCCTATGCTGAGGTTACGGATATTGGAGGTAGGCGCGACGGCCGTTAAATGGTAAAAAGCGCCGGTCCTGTCCATTGAACACTAGGGAGTGCTATGTACAACGATGAAGATGTGCGCCGGCTGAGGTGGCAGAGCCGCCGCGGGATGCTGGAGCTGGATGTGCTGCTGGTGCCTTTTGTCGACGAGGCCTTTGTGCATTTGCCAGAGGAGGATCAGGATCGCTTCGTAAAGCTGCTGGCCTGCGAGGATCAGGATCTGTTCGGCTGGTTTATGCAGCGGGCGGTGCCGCAGGACCCGGATCTGGCCCGCATCGTCAAGATTATCCTGGATCGTGTTCAGCCCGATTGAGGTTGCCATCGGGCCGTCGCGACGCCTGTGCTGGCTGAGCGCTGCTGCGCATCTTTGTCTGCTGGCACTGCTTGGTCTCTCGAGTCTGCCGCCCTATGTGCTTGTGCCTGCCTTGCCGGCGGTCTCTCTTCACGGCTACTGCATGTACCGCCGGCTGGCGGGTATGGCAGCGGGGCTTCGCTGGGATGCCGACCTGCGGCAACTGGCCGTGCGCGAGCGCGGTGCGGACTGGCGGCCCGTCGAGCAGGTGGAGTCGGTAGCGGTGCTGCCCTGGTTGCTGATCATCAGGTTGCGGCAGGACGGGCGGCGAAGGCGGCTGGTCATCGCCGCCGACAGTCTGAGTGCGGAAGCCTTCAGGCGTCTTAGCGTCGTGGCAAGGCTGGCGCCGATCAGTGAACCTGATCGGGCCAGAGGTAGTTGACGGGCGTCAGAATGGTGTCGCGGGCTTCCGGCGCCAGGTCTGGGTAGTCCAGGGTGTAGTGCAGGCCACGGCTTTCCCGGCGCTGCATCGCGGACTGGATGATCAGGTCGGAGACCAGCGCCAGGTTGCGCAGCTCCAGCAGATCCCGGGTGATCCTGTAGTTGCTGTAGTACTCGGTGATTTCCTGCTGCAGCAGGTCCACGCGGTGCTTGGCGCGCTGCAGGCGCTTGGTGGTGCGGACGATGCCGACATAGTCCCACATGAAACGCCGCAGTTCGTCCCAGTTGTGCGAGATGATAACGTCTTCGTCCGAGTCGGTGACCTGGGACGCGTCCCAGGCGGGGACCTTGAGGTGGCTGTCCTGCGCCATGCACTGCTGCCCGGCAATATCCTGCGCCGCCGCCGAGGCGAATACCAGGCACTCGAGCAGGGAGTTGGACGCCAGCCGGTTGGCGCCGTGCAGTCCGGTGAAGGCGGTCTCGCCGATGGCGTAGAGTCCCGGCACGTCGGTGCGCCCGCGAATGTCGGTGACGACGCCGCCGCAGGTATAGTGCGCGGCGGGGACGATCGGGATCGGCTCGCGGGTGATGTCGATGCCGAATTCCAGGCAGCGCTGGCGAATGGTCGGAAAGTGCGACTGGATGAATTCCGGGCTCTTGTGGGAGATATCCAGGTACAGGCAGTCGCAGCCCAGTCGTTTCATCTCGTGGTCGATCGCCCTGGCGACGATGTCGCGCGGCGCCAGTTCCTCGCGCGGGTCGAAGCGTGACATGAAACGGCTGCCGTCGGGCAGCAGCAGGTGGCCGCCTTCGCCCCGCACCGCCTCGGTGATGAGGAACGACTTGGCCTGGGGGTGATAGAGGCAGGTCGGGTGGAACTGGTTGAACTCCAGGTTGGCGACCCGGCAGCCGGCGCGCCAGGCCATGGCGATGCCATCGCCCGAGGCGCCGTCGGAGTTGCTGCTGTAGAGATAGGCCTTGGATGCGCCGCCGGTCGCCAGCACCACATGGCCGGCGCGGAACAGTTTCACGGCGCCGGTGCGGTTGTCGAGCACGTAGGCGCCGACGCAGCGGTTGGCCGACAGTTGCAGCTTGTGGCGCGTGATCAGATCGACCGCGATGCAGGATTCGTAAAGGTCGATATTCGGCGCCTTGCGGGCGTTCTCGATCAGGGTCTGCTGGACGGCCTGGCCGGTGGCGTCGGCGGCATGGATGATGCGGCGATGGGAGTGGCCGCCCTCCTTGGTCAGGTGGTAATGGCTGTCCTCGCGGGTGAATGGTACGCCCTGTTCGATCAGCCACTCGATGCATTCGCGACCGTGGGTAACGGTGTATTCGACCGCCGCCTGGCGGCTGAGATTGCCGCCGGCGATCATGGTGTCGCAGACATGGTCGCTGGCGGTGTCGGTCTCGTCCAGTACTGCCGCGATGCCGCCCTGGGCCAGCCAGGTGGAGCCGCTGGTCAGGTCGCCCTTGCTGAGCACGGCTACGCGCTTGTGGGCCGGCAGCTTCAGCGCGAGGCTGAGGCCGGCGGCACCGCAGCCAATGATCAAAACGTCATAAAGGTGTTCACTGGTCATATAGAGCCCTGGTTACCTTTGATACCTGTACTGCGAAGGCGGCAATTATGCCTTGTGCGCAGCCCTTGCGTGAATTTTTTGCCCGCCTGGCACGAATTTTTTGTATTACGGCCGGAACTTAAAATTCACCTCAGGTTCATATCAGTTAGCTTGCGCCAGCCGGATTCCGCAGAGGTTGCAATGTTGTAGTGGCCGCCCCCATACTTCACGACATTATGCCCCGGAGCGGGGTAGTAACGCAGCGTGGATATTAAGGATCCGGAGTGTCAAACGAGAGTCAGAGCGCGATTGACGAACAGTTGGTTAAGCGCGTGCAGGCTGGTGACAGCCGTGCGTTCGATCTGTTGGTAAAAAAATACCAGCACAAGATTGTCGGCCTGATCGGACGCTATGTCTACGACCATCACGAGGCACTCGATGTGGCTCAGGAGGCCTTTATCAAGGCCTACCGCGCCCTGCCGAAGTTTCGCGGTGACAGCGCCTTTTATACCTGGCTGTACCGGATCGCGATCAACACCGCGAAGAATCATCTGGTGGCCAAGGGGCGCCGCCCTCCTGACGTGGACGTGATGGTCGAGGATGCACACTACATCGGAGGTGACAACGACCTCAAGGACATAGAGTCGCCGGAAAACAACCTTTACCGGGACGAGCTCGAGGCGATGGTCAAGCGGGTGCTCGATCGTCTGCCCGAAGACCTGCGGGTCGCCTTGACCCTGCGGGAGTTCGAGGGGCTCAGTTATGAAGATATCGCCAACGTCATGGACTGCCCTGTGGGAACCGTTCGTTCCCGCATATTCAGGGCGCGGGAGGCGATAGACAAAGAGATTGAACCTTTCCTCGCGGAGTGACGGATAGCCGTGGGAGACGTGTTGGAAAAGTGTTTGAGGAACAACCATGGGTGAACAGTTCAACGACTCTTTATCTGCGCTTGTGGATGGCGAAGCCAGCGAGTTTGAAGTACGCAGGCTGCTCGACCGGATGGAGCAGCAGTCGGAGCTGGGACAGAAATGGCAGCGTTATCACCTGGCTCGCTCGGCGATGCGGGGTGAGCGCGACAGCGTCAGGGTCGACATCAGCCAGGCCGTGATGGCCAGGCTCGACAGTCTTTCGGCCGACGAGCCGCAGCCGGACATCGGCGCCGAAGTCGCCACGGCGGTGGCCGCCGGCGCGGGCTCTTCGCGCGCCTCGGGTACCTTCTGGAAGCCGCTGGTCAGCATGGCGACGGCGGCTTCAGTGACCGCCGCGGTCATTCTCGGTGTTCAGGGGTTCAACCGCGAGGCCGTTACCGAGGTCGCCGATGCGCGGCCGCAGTACAGTCTGCCGGGTATCGGTACCTCTGACGATTTCGTCAGGGCGCACTTCGGGCAGCAGCGCACGCTGTCCGCCCTCGAGCCCCAGGGCGATGTGATCCGGCTGTCGCGAGGCCTCGAGCGTTATATCGATCAGCATCAGCACATGCTCAGCGTCAGAAAGCCCGTATGCAAGGCCAAGTGGCTGCCGGACGGCTTCAGGAGCGTGCGGCACGAGGTGCTGCCGGGGTCCGAGGTGATGCTGTACTCGGACGGTCGCCATTCGGTGTCGGTTTCGGTCGAGCCCTTTGGCCAGCAGTCCGTTGCCGAGGGCGTGGCGCAGTCGTCCGATATGGTCGCGGTCGGCAAGCGCCAGGGCGACTACTTCATTACCGTGGTCGGTGACGTGCCGCTGATGATCGCCGACCGGATCGCCACTGCCATTCAGGTCGACTGAGGATGCTCGAGGAGTCGGGCCTCGTCGTGGCAATCGACGGCCGTGACATCTGGATTACATCCAGCCGTACCAGCAGCTGCATGTCCTGCAGCGCCAGCAAGGGGTGCGGCCAGAAAGCGCTGGCGGAGTATGCCGGCAAAAAAGCCGAAGATCTGTGCATCGAGAACACTGCCGGCGTCGACGTTCGAGTTGGCGATCGGGTGGTGGTCGGCATTAACGAAGGCGCCTTCCTGAAGGCGTCTTTGCTGCTCTACACTTTGCCTCTGCTGCTGCTGTTTGCGGGCGGCTATCTGGGAACCCTGCGAAGCGACTCCGAACTGCCCGCGATACTGGGGGCGGGTATCGGTCTGGCCGCAGGCCTGCTGATCGCCCGGACGCTTGGGCAGCGGCTCGGTCGCAGCTGCCGGTATCGGCCGGAGCTGTTAAAGGTCATATCCCAGGGCACCTCGAAAAACCGTAATGAGCAGGCTTAGCTGCAAGGCGCGTGGCGCGCAGGAACCGCAGTGTATGTGTATACATGAGGATTCCGAGCACCGCGCAACGCAGCAGGTGAGTCGCGCAGTAGGTTGTTCGAGGTGCCTACCAATCATCATAAGGTAGGAATTCATGCAGTCTGTCAGAATGGTGCTGGGTTTGCTGCTGTGTCTGGTCTGGCTTCCGGCCTCGGCGCAGTTGCCCGACTTCAAGTCTCTGGTGAAGGAAACCGCGCCGGCGGTGGTGAATATCAGCACCGTGCCGAAAGAGCGGGGCGAAGAAGTTTATTCGTTCGATCCCTTCGAGGGTCCCGGCGCCGATCAGCTGCCGGAAATGTTCAAGCACTTCTTTCGTCAGCTGCCCGAGCTCGGTGAGCGCGCCAGGCCCGCGCCGCGCTCGCTCGGGTCCGGTTTTATCATCAGTGAAGACGGCTACATCCTCACCAATCACCATGTCGTCAGCGGCGCCAGCAAGGTGCTGGTGCGTCTCAACGACCGTCGCGAACTCGAGGCCGAGGTGATCGGTTCGGACGAGCGCTCGGACGTCGCGGTGCTGAAAATCGAGGCCTCGGGGCTGCCGGCAGTCAGGCTGGGAGCGTCGGATAAGCTGGAAGTCGGCGAATGGGTGCTCGCCATCGGTTCGCCATTCGGCTTCGATCACAGCGTGACCGCCGGCATCGTCAGCGCCACCGAACGGGCGCTGGCGAACGAGACCTATGTGCCCTTCATCCAGACGGATGTGGCCATCAATCCCGGCAACTCCGGAGGTCCGCTGTTCAATCTCGACGGTGAAGTGGTCGGGATCAATTCGCAGATCTACACCCGCTCGGGCGGCTTTATGGGACTGTCGTTCGCCATTCCGATCGATGTTGCCATCGATGTCGCCGATCAGCTGCGCACCCAGGGGCATGTCACCCGTGGCTGGCTGGGGGTGATCATTCAGGAGGTCAGCCGCGAGCTGGCGGAATCCTTCGGTCTCGACAAACCCGCCGGTGCGCTGATCGCCAAGGTGCTGCCGGGCAGCCCGGCCGAGTCGGCCGGCTTCAGGGAAGGGGATGTGATCTATCGCTTCGACGGCAAACCGATCGACCTGTCATCCGATCTGCCGCCGCAGGTCGGGCGCATCAAGCCGGGCGAGTCGGTGATGGTCGATATCTTTCGTGGCGGCGAGCACGAACGCGTGAAGGTGACGATCGGCACGCTGCCCGAGGAGCGGGAGCTGCTGGCGGGATCGTCCGACCAGAGCGCGCCGCAGAGCAACCGCCTCAAGCTGCAGGTGGCGGCGCTCGACGAGGAGCGCCGTAGCAAATGGAACCTGCGCTCGGGCGTGGTGATCGAAAGCGTCGAGCCCGGCCCGGGTGCCGAGGCGGGGCTCGTCGTGGGCGACGTTATCACCATGGTGAACGGCCAGGTGGTCGAAAACGTCGAACAGTTCGAGCAAAGCGTGGAGGCCTTGCCGGCCGACCGGCCTGTGCCGCTGCGCATCGTTCGTCGCGGCAGTCCGATGTTCATACCCCTGAAGCTCGACTGACCGGACCCGAAGGGGCTGCGTTGGCAGCCCCTTCGCTCCGAGCCCGCCTGCCCCCTGTGCCCGTTGACCGCGGCCCGATAGCCGATGCCCGGCAAATGCGGTAAACTGCGTCGCTTTGAACGGCCACCCTCTATCCAGGATCAAGAGATCCCGAGTATTGCCAACGTGAGTAACCTCGATCATATTCGCAACTTTTCCATTATCGCCCACATTGACCATGGCAAGTCCACACTTGCCGACCGCTTCATTCAGACCTGTGGCGGTCTGACCGAACGGGAAATGGCGGAGCAGGTCCTCGACTCCATGGATCTGGAGCGCGAACGGGGTATTACCATCAAGGCGCAGAGCGTCACGCTGAATTACAGCGCACGCGACGGCAAGACCTATCAGCTGAATTTTATCGATACTCCGGGACACGTGGACTTCTCCTATGAGGTGTCGCGGTCGCTGGCGGCCTGCGAGGGTGCGCTGCTCGTCGTCGATGCCGCCCAGGGGGTCGAGGCGCAGTCCGTCGCCAACTGCTACACCGCACTCGAGCAAGGGCTCGAGGTATTGCCGATCCTCAACAAGATGGATCTGCCGCAGGCGGAGCCCGAGCGGGTCCGCCAGGAGATCGAGGAAGTCATCGGCATCGAGGCGGACGGCGCCGTGCCCTGTTCGGCCAAGAGCGGCCTGGGTGTCGAGGATGTACTGGAGGCGCTGATCGAGAAGATCCCGGCGCCGGAAGGCAACGTCGAGGGACCGCTGCAGGCGCTGATCATCGACTCCTGGTTCGACAAGTACCAGGGGGTGGTGTCGCTGGTGCGGGTCAAGCACGGGGTGCTGCGCAGGAAAGACAGGGTGCTGGTCAAGTCGACCGGTCTGTCCTATCCGGTCGACCAGGTGGGCATCTTCACGCCCAAGCAGACCGCGACCGGCGAGCTCAAGGCGGGCGAGGTGGGCTACGTCATCGCCGGCATCAAGGATATCCACGGTGCACCCGTCGGCGATACCCTGACGCTGGCGAAGACACCGGACGTACCGAGCCTGCCGGGTTTCCAGAAGGTGCAGCCGCAGGTCTACGCCGGCCTGTTCCCGACCGATGCGGACGACTACGAGGACTTCCGCGAAGCGCTGGACAAGCTTACCCTCAACGATGCCTCGCTGTTCTTCGAGCCCGAGACCTCCGACGCCCTCGGCTTCGGTTTCCGCTGCGGCTTCCTCGGCATGCTGCACATGGAAATCATCCAGGAGCGTCTCGAGCGGGAATACGATCTCGACCTGGTGACCACCGCGCCGACGGTGGTGTACGAACTCGAGCTCAACAGCGGCGAGGTCATCCATATCGACAGCCCGTCGAAACTGCCGGATCCCGGGTCGATTCGCGAGATGCGCGAACCCATCGTCGAGGCCAACATCCTGGTGCCCCAGGAGTATGTCGGCCAGGTCATCGGGCTCTGCGTCGAGAAGCGCGGCAACCAGATCAACATGCACTATGTCGGCCGCCAGGTGCAGCTCAAGTACGAGCTGCCGATGGCCGAAGTGGTGCTGGATTTCTTCGACCGCCTGAAATCGGTCAGCCGCGGCTACGCCTCGCTGGAGTACAATTTCGTGCGCTTCGAGGCCGCCAGGCTGGTGCGCATGGACATTCTGATCAACGGCGAGAAGGTCGACGCCCTGGCGGTTATCCTGCACAAGGACAACGCCCAGTACCGCGGCCGCCAGCTGTGCGAAAAGATGAAGGAGCTGATTCCCCGGCAGATGTTCGATGTTGCCATTCAGGCAGCGCTGGGGGGCAAGGTCATCGCCCGTACCACGGTCAAGGCGTTGCGCAAGAACGTCCTTGCCAAGTGTTACGGCGGCGACGTCAGCCGCAAGAAAAAGCTTCTGGCCAAGCAGAAAGAAGGCAAGAAGCGGATGAAGCAGGTGGGCCGGGTCGAAATCCCGCAGGATGCATTCCTCGCCGTACTCAAGGTGGACAGTTAAGGACTAAGGATGAATTTCGATTTTGCACTGGTGCTGGTTGTCGCAACCCTGCTGACGGCGGTTGGCTGGATCACCGACCGCTTCTGGCTGGCGCCGGCGCGACAGGAGCGCATCCGCCAGGCCGGAGCCCAGTTCGCCGCGGGCATACCGGAAGACACGATGGTTCAGCTCAACCGGGTGCCCGGCTGGGTGGATCTGTCGCGCTCGCTGTTTCCGGTGCTGCTGCTGGTGCTGCTGCTGCGCTCCTTCCTGGTGGAGCCGTTTCAGATTCCGTCCGGCTCCATGTTGCCGACGCTGAAAATCGGCGATTTCATTCTGGTCAACAAGTTCCATTACGGCCTGCGCCTGCCGGTGCTCAACTCCAAGATCGTGCCGGTCAGCGATCCCAAGGCCGGCGACGTCGTCGTTTTCAAGTATCCCAAGGACCCGTCGGTCAACTACATCAAGCGCGTGGTCGGGGTGCCGGGCGACCGCATCCGCTACCAGAACAAGATGCTGTTCATCAACGGCAAGCCCCAGCCGCAGGAGCTGCTGGCGCAGCTGCCGCCGACCAGTCCCCGGCAGTTGCTGCTGGTGGAGAATCTGGACGGGGTTCAGCACCAGGTCTACCATGATGTAGCCAACCCGGGGATCGTCGGGGAGTGGGTGGTGCCCGACGGACAGTACTTCGTGATGGGCGACAATCGCGACAACAGCAATGACAGCCGTTACTGGGGATTCGTGCCGGATGAGCTGCTGGTGGGCAAGGCTTTCGCCGTGTGGATGCACTGGGAAACCTTCTTCAGCCTGCCGAGCTTCGGTGACGTGCGCCTGATCGACTAACAGGGGATTGAAAATGGCGGTACTCAAGAGGGAACGGGGCGCTTCATTTTTTTCGATAATGGTGGTGCTGATCGTCGCGGGAATCTTTTTCGCCGTCGGCTTCAAGCTGTTCACGCCATACAAGGATCACGCGACCTTCAAGTCGATTCTCGAAAACGTCGTGCACGACCGGGATCAGGTCAGCAAGGAGTTCAGGTCGATTCGGCGCACGATCTATGATCGAGCGGTGATAAACCAGGTGCGTGAAGACCTGTCGACCGAGGATTACCTGAAGATCGAGAATATCGACGGGGTCATTCATTTCGACCTGGCCTATGAAGAGCGGGTGCCGATGTTTTACAACGTCGACGCCGTGGTCAAATTCCAAGAGCATTACGAAGTTACCAAACCTTGATCAAACCCACCGCTGAACTGAGCCGGCGTATCGGCTACGAATTCCAGGATCCTGCGCTGCTGGAGCTTGCCCTGACCCATCGCAGCTGCGGCAAGCGCAACAACGAGCGTCTCGAGTTCCTTGGCGACTCCATCGTCAATTTCGTTATCGCCGATGCGCTTTACGCGCGCTTTCCCCAGGCGCGCGAAGGTCAGCTGAGTCGCCTGCGGGCCCGCCTGGTCAAGGGTGAAACCCTGGCCGAGATCGCCCGCGAGCTCAATCTCGGCGATTACCTGCGCCTGGGATCGGGTGAGCTCAAGAGCGGCGGCTACCGTCGCGACTCCATCCTTGCCGACGCCACCGAAGCCGTGATGGGCGCTATCTATCTCGACAGCGACCTCGAGTGCTGCCGCGGCTTTATTCTGCGCTGGTTCCGGGAGCGTCTCGACGAGCTCGACCTCAACGAGACCCTCAAAGATGCCAAGACCCGTCTGCAGGAGCACCTGCAGGCGCGCCGGCTGGCGCTGCCGCAGTACGATCTGGTCGGGGTCGAGGGCGAGGCGCATTCGCAGACCTTTCATATCCGTTGCCATGTCGAGGGACTCGGCCAGGCCACCGAGGGAGTCGGCAGCAGCCGGCGTCAGGCGGAGCAGGAGGCGGCCCGCCAGGCGCTGGCCGCGTTGCAGCAGGAGTCGGCGTCATGAGCGATGAATTCGAACTGCCGGAAATGCCGCAGTACGAGGGCAGCGAGCATTGCGGCTACGTTGCCATCGTCGGACGCCCGAATGTCGGCAAATCGACGCTGCTCAACCGCATTCTGGGCCAGAAGCTCAGCATCACCTCGCGCAAGCCGCAGACCACGCGCCACCAGATTCTCGGCATCAAGACCGAGGGCGACCTGCAGGTGGTTTACGTCGATACGCCGGGGCTGCACAGGGAGCAGGGCAAGGCGCTCAACCGCTACATGAACAAGGCCGCCTCGGATGCGCTGCGGGACGTCGATCTGGTGGTGTTCCTGGTCGACCGTACCGCCTGGACCGACGAGGACGAGCTGGTACTGAAAAAAGTCGCCCGCGTCCGCTGCCCGGTGGTGCTGGCGGTGAACAAGGTCGACCAGCTCAAGGACAAGGCCGAGCTGCTGCCGCATCTCGAGGCGCTCACCGCCAAACTGGAGTTCGCCGAGATCGTGCCGCTGTCGGCCAAGAGCGGGCACAACGTCGACCGGCTCGAGGAAATCGTTGCCGAGAAAATGCCCCCCGGCATGCATTTCTATCCGGAAGACCAGATCACCGACCGCAGTTCCCGTTTCGTCGCCGCAGAGCTGGTACGGGAAAAGCTGATGCGCAACCTCGGCGACGAGATTCCCTACGGCACCACCGTCGAGATCGAGGAATTCGTGATGCACGAAGACGGTCTGCTGACGATCAGCGCGCTGATTCTGGTGGAGCGCGAAGGGCAGAAACGTATCGTGATCGGCGACAAGGGCGCCCGGCTCAAGACCATCGGGCGCGACGCGCGACTGGAGATGGAGCGGATGTTCGACTGCAAGGTCATGCTCAATCTCTGGGTCAAGGTGCGCAAGGGCTGGGCCGACGACGACCGCGCCCTGCGCAGTCTCGGCTATGACGATCCGCAGTGACGGGCGTGGCAGGCTTCGCGGCTTCTGCACGGCTCCACCTGCACTGAGAGGGGCCCATGGACTTTCGCCTGGACGGACAGGCCGCCTATGTGCTGCACGCGCGCCCCTATCGTGACACCAGTCTGCTGACGGACTGCTTCACCCTCGAATACGGCAAGGTCAGTCTGGTGGTGCGGGGCGCGCGCCGGCCGGGCTCCCGGCTGCGCGCCGCCATGCAGCCGTTCGTACCCTTGCAGCTGAGCTGGCAGGGACGGCAGGAACTCAAGACCCTGAGTCTGGCGGAGCCCGTGGCGCCGCCGCTGTTTCTTACCGGGCGGGCGCTGCTCTGCGGGCTCTATGTCAACGAACTGCTGCAGCGTCTGCTGCAGCCGCTCGACCCCCACCCGCGTCTCTATGTCTATTATCAGTACGTACTCAACGAGCTGGTCAGCGGCGAGGATATCGAAGGCGCCCTGCGCACCTTCGAGCGCCAGCTGCTCAGCGAAGCCGGTTTTGCGCCGGACCTCGGCGGGCTCGAGCCGTCCCGGGTCTACCTGCTCGATCGGGACGGTTGCCTCGTTCCGGTATCGCAGGTGGCGGCGGGAGCGGCGCCGCGCTGCTTTCACGGCTGGCAGCTGCAGGCGGTGGCGCAGGACGACTACCGGGATCCCGCCGTACGCCGCGCCGCCAAGCGGCTGATGCGGCTGCTGATAGACCGGTTGCTCGAGGGCAGGGCACTGCGCAGCCGGGATCTTTTTCAGAAGACGAGGCCGGCACCAGGTCCGGCGTCAGACGTTTCATAAGAAGGAGTCAGACATGATTGAACCGAGCCGCTTGCTGCTGGGGGTCAACATCGATCATATCGCCACCCTGCGCCAGGCCCGCGGAACCCGCTATCCCGATCCGGTTCAGGCGGCCATCCTGGCCGAGGAGGCCGGTGCCGACGGTATCACCGTGCACCTGCGCGAGGACCGGCGCCATATTCAGGAACGGGATATCCGTCTGCTCAGCGAGGTGCTGCAGACGCGCATGAACCTGGAAATGGCCGTGACCGAGGAAATGCTGGCCTTCGCCGCCGAGATTCGTCCGGCCCACAGCTGCCTGGTGCCTGAAAAGCGCGAAGAGCTCACCACCGAAGGCGGGCTGGACATCGTGGGTCAGGAGGCGAAGATCAAGGACGCCTGCGAGCGTCTGGCAGCCGACGGTATCGAGGTGTCTCTGTTCATCGATCCCGAGCCTGCGCAGATCGATGCCACCCTGCGCTGCGGCGCTCCGGTGATCGAGCTGCATACAGGCGCCTACGCGGATGCAACCGGCGCCGCCGAGCAGAAGGCGGAGCTGGCGCGCATTCGCGAGGCTGCTCAGTACGCCTGGGAGCGCGGTCTGGTAGTGAACGCGGGACACGGCCTTCACTACCACAATGTCGAGCAGATCGCCGAGATCCCCCATCTCACCGAGCTCAATATCGGCCACGGGCTGATCGCGCGGGCACTGTTCGTCGGTCTCAAGGAAGCGGTGGCCGAAATGCGCCGGCTGATGCTGGAGGCGCAGGCCCGGGTTCAGCCGCAGCGGGACGCACTCGGGCGATGATCGCCGGCATTGGCACCGACCTGCTGGAAATTGCCCGGATCGAGGCGGCGCTGGCCCGCACTCCCGGTCTGGCTGCGCGCATTCTGACACCGGCCGAACTCGTCGCATACGAGGCCAGCCGCGACCGGCCGCGCTATCTGGCCAAGCGTTTCGCCGCCAAGGAAGCGGCGGTCAAGGCGCTGGGCACCGGCATCGGTCGCGGTGTCAGCTGGCAGCATCTGGAGGTCGGACACGACAGCCTTGGCAAGCCGGAGTTGCGTCTGAGCGGCGGTGCCGACGCCCGCGCCCGGGAGCTGGGCGTCGCGCGCATGCACCTGTCCTACAGCGACGAGCAGCAAATGATCGTGGCCTTCGTGGTTGCCGAAAGCGGCGGCGCTGGCATCTGACGTCACAGAGAGTATTCTGCTGTGTTAAGGGAAGCCGGATCGAACCGGCGATTGCCGGTCGATGCGACATGACGGCGGGGTCAACGGAAGCACTATGGGAAAAGTCAACTCTCCAGCTGCATGGATGGTCGCGGCCCGCGCCACGACGGTCTATCTGTCTCTGGCGGTGGCCTGGATCATGCTGTCCGGCCAGGTGCTCGATGCACTGGTGTCGGATGTCGAAACCCGCGCGCGCCTGGAAACCGCCAAGGGCATCGGCTTTGTGTTGTTTACCGCGGCGCTGCTGTACCTGCTGATCTATCGTCAGGTGCATCGCCTCAATGGGGTGCTGGAGCGGCAGCAACAGGACCAGGAGGCGCTGCGCGAGAGTGAGCAGCGCTGGATCTTCGCCCTTGAGGCTGCCGGCCACGGTGTCTGGGACTGGGACGCATCCAGCGACAAGGTCTATTTTTCGCCGCAGTGGAAGCGAATGCTGGGGTACGACGATGCCGACGTCGGCAATAGCCTTGACGACTGGTCGTCGCGGGTGCATCCCGATGATCTCGAAGGCTGTTACGCCGACCTGCAAAGCCATTTCAGCGGCGATGCGCCGGTGTACCGCAACGAGCACCGGATGCTGTGCAAGGACGGCAGTTATCGCTGGATTATAGACTCCGGGATGGTCTGTGCCTGGGACGATGACGGCCAGCCGCTGCGGGTTGTCGGCACTCACACCGATATCACCCGGCTCAAGGAGGCCGAGCAAAAGCTCCGGCAGGCGTCCATTATCTTCGAAAGCACCCAGGAAGGCTTCATGATCACCGACGGCGAGCAGCGTATCCTTGCGGTGAATCCGGCTTTCAGCCGTATCACCGGGTACAGCGAAGCCGAAGTGCTGGGTGATACGCCGCGCCTGCTGCGTTCCGGTCGTCAGGGCCCGGAGTTCTACCGCGAGCTCTGGCGTGAGCTTAACGATACCGGCGGCTGGTGCGGCGAGATCTGGAATCGCGCCAAGGATGGCCGGGTCTATCCACAGCTGCTGACACTCAACGCGGTTCGGGACGAGCAGGGCAGGGTCAGCAACTATATCGCGGTGATGTCCGACATCAGCCAGCTCAGGCGTACCGAGCAGGAGCTCGAGCACCTGGCGCACCATGACCCGCTGACCGGATTGCCCAACCGGGTGCTGCTGCGCGCGCGGATGGAGCAGCTGATGCCGGTCGCCGACCGGGAAGGCCTGCATCTGGCGGTGCTTTGCCTCGACCTCGACCGTTTCAAGCATATCAACGACAGCCTGGGGCACCAGGCCGGCGACGATCTATTGTGCCAGGTGGCCCAGCGGCTGATGTCGGTGGTGCGCGCGGAAGATACGGTGTCGCGTTCGGGCGGCGACGAATTTCTGGTGCTGATGGCGGAGCTGCGGGATATCCATACCGCGACGCTGATGGCGGCAAGGCTCAACCGCGTACTGGAGCAGCCGTTTCACGTCAGGGGCCAGGAACTGTTCGTCAACGCCAGCATCGGCATCAGCCTCTACCCCGACGACGGGCGCAGCTTCGGTGAGCTGCTGCAGTTTGGCGATGTGGCAATGTACGAAGCCAAGAAAGCCGGGGGCGCGGGCTACCACTTCTATGCCAGCGCCCTGACCGAGCGTTCGCAGCAACGCGTCCGGCTTGAGTCGGACCTGCGCCGGGCGCTGGAGGCCGGGGAGCTGGCGTTGCACTACCAGCCGCTGGTGGATCTGCGAGGCGGTCGACTGGTCGGCTTCGAGGCGTTGCTGCGCTGGCAGCATCCGCGGCAGGGCTGGATCGCGCCGGATACCTTCATCCCGCTGGCGGAAGAGAGCGGGCTGATAAAGCCGCTGGGGGACTGGGTGCTGCGGGAGGCTTTCGCCCAGGCATGCACCTGGCACGAAGCCGGGCTCGAATTCGGTACCATCGCGGTCAACGTCTCGCCCCGTCAGCTCGATCAGGACGATCTGCCGGCGCTGGTGCGAAGGCTGTTGCAGGAAACGGGGCTGCCGCCTGGCCGGGTGTCGCTGGAACTGACGGAAACGGCGGTCATGGGGCAGCCGGAACGCGCCCGCAGCGCCCTGGACGAGATCTTCGCCCAGGGAATCGAGCTGTCCATCGACGACTTCGGTACCGGCTATTCCTCGCTGGCCTATCTCAAGCAGCTGCCGTTCGGCAAGCTCAAGATCGATCGCAGTTTCGTGCGCGATATTCCGGGCGATAGCAACGATGTTCAGATCACCCGCGCGATTGTCGCGCTGGGTCATTCGCTGGGGCTGCGTATCGTGGCCGAGGGTGTCGAAACCGAAGCGCAGCGCGATCTTCTGCTCGAACTTGGATGCGATGTGGCGCAGGGCTATCTGTTCGACAGGCCGGTGCCTGCGGACGAAGCGCAGCAGCGCTGGCTGTCGTTCGCGATGGAGCCCTGTCGCAGGAGCGAGTGCAATTGACGCGGCGGCGGCCTTTACCCTAAGATGGCGGACCGCATATCGGTATAAGATACGCGTTTTATATATTATTTCGCTATAAGATTCTAACTGTCTCCGGTAATACGCCATGAGTATCGAATTTCCCACCATCGAAGAGTTCGTCGGCAAGACGCCGCTGGTCCGGCTGCAGCGCCTGCCCGGAGACAGCTCCAACATCATTCTGTGCAAGCTCGAGGGCAACAATCCCGCCGGCTCGGTCAAGGACCGGCCGGCGATGAGCATGATCCAGCAGGCCGAAGCCCGCGGGGATATCAGACCGGGCGACACCCTGATCGAGGCGACGTCCGGCAATACAGGTATCGCGCTGGCGATGGCGGCGGCCATCAAGGGCTACAAGCTGATCCTGATCATGCCGGACAACGCCAGCGAGGAGCGCAAGTCGTCGATGACCGCCTATGGCGCCGAGCTGATCACCGTGACCGCCGAGCAGGGCATGGAGGGCGCCAGGGACCTGGCCGACCAGCTCGAGGCGGAAGGTCGGGGGCGGGTGCTGGATCAGTTCGCCAACCTCGACAATCCCCAGGCGCACTACCTGGGCACGGGCCCTGAGATCTGGCAGCAGACCCACGGACGCGTGACCCATTTTGTCTCGTCGATGGGCACCACCGGCACCATTATGGGGACCTCGCGCTACCTCAAGGAGCAGAATCCGGACATCCGCATCATTGGCCTGCAGCCGGCGGACGGATCCCATATCCCGGGTATCCGCCGCTGGCCCGAGGCTTACCTGCCGAAGATATTCGACCCGGCGCGGGTCGACCAGGTGCTGGACATCGGCCAGCGTGAAGCGGAAGACTGCATGCGTGCGCTGGCAAGACAGGAGGGCATCTTCTGCGGCGTATCCTCGGGCGGTGCGGTGGCGGGCGCGCTGCGGTTGTCGCAGCAGGTCGAAAACGCCGTTATCGTGTGCATCATCTGCGATCGCGGTGATCGCTACCTGTCGACCGGCGTCTACAGCCAGGGTTGAGACTAAAATCGGAATTACCGGAAAGGCCCTGAGGGGCCTTTCGTCGTTTCGGGCCGGGGCGGGCCCTGTGCACGGAACTTGCGTGCGATTGCCGGTCGAAACGACTAGAATGTGCCGCTTGTTCGCCGGAGTCCCCTGAGCCGACCGGCGATTCTGAACAGAAGAATAACAGGCAAGTCAGGTGGCCGTTGTCGGGCTTTCAACCTAAGCAGACGGATCGTGCCATCCGGAAACAGCGTCAGGGTTTCCGTGAATACAGGAGTGGCTCAGTGCCATGGTAAAAGTAAGAGAAGACCATCCGGTTCGCAAGGATGGCAGCGTGGATCTGGACCTGTGGCTGGAAAAACTGCAGCAACAGACGCCGATCGCCGATATCGACGAAATTCGCCGGGCCTGCGAGCTGGCCCGGACCGCCCAGGAGCAGGCGGCGGTCAACAGCCAGGACGATGATCTCTGGTCCACCCAAACCAATGAGGCCACGGGCAGTTACCGCACCGGTCTCGACATGGCCAGTATTCTGGCCGAACTGCAGCAGGATCAGGTCACCCTGGTCGCGGCCATCCTCTACCGCTCCGTTCGCGAAGGCAAACTCAGCCTGGCACGGGTAGCGGAACTCTTCGGCGCCGAGGCGTCGCATCTGATCGACGGCGTGCTGCAGATGGCCGCCATCGGCACCCGCAAGAATCCGCGCTTCGAGGAAACGGTGCTCGGTACCGGCGTCAACCAGGTCGACAACGTCCGCAAGATGCTGGTGGCGATGATCGATGACGTGCGTGTCGCCCTGATCAAGATCGCCGAACGCACCTGCGCCATTCGCGGCGTGAAGACGGGCTCGAGGCGCAAACGCTACCTGGTGGCGCGGGAAGTTTTCGATATCTATGCGCCGCTGGCGCATCGTCTTGGTATCGGGCATATCAAGTGGGAGCTCGAGGACCTTTCGTTCCGCTACCTGAAGCCGAATGACTACAAGGAAATCGCCAAGCTGCTGGATGAGAAGCGGCTCGATCGCCAGGAGTACATCGACAAGGTGGTCGAGCTGCTCAAGGGCGAGCTGCGGGGCGTGAATATCGACGGTCAGGTGATGGGCCGGGCCAAGCATATTTACAGCATCTGGCGCAAAATGCAGCGCAAGAACATCGAGTTCAGCCAGGTCTACGATGTTCGTGCGGTGCGTATCCTGGTGCCCGAAACCCGCGACTGTTACACCGCGCTGGGTATCGTGCACGGTCTGTGGCGCAACATCCCCCATGAATTCGACGACTATATCGCCTCGCCCAAGCCCAATGGCTACCGTTCGCTGCACACCGCGGTGATCGGCCCCGAGGGCAAGGTACTGGAGATTCAGATCCGGACCCGAGAAATGCACGACGAGGCGGAATTAGGCGTCTGTGCGCACCACCTTTACAAGGGCACGGACACCAACAGCCGCAGCACCTCCTACGAGGACAAGATCGCCTGGCTGCGGCAGGTACTCGAGTGGCACGATGACCTGGGGCAGAGCGAAGCCTTCGGCGAGATGCTTCGCGGCGACGTCGCCCAGGACCGGGTTTACGTCTTCACTCCGGACGGGCACGTGCTGGATCTGCCCAACGGCGCCACGGCGCTGGATTTCGCCTACCGCGTCCACACCGAGATCGGGCACCGTTGCCGCGGCGCCAAGGTCAATGGCCGTATCATCCCGCTGACGCGGGCGCTGCAGACCGGCGATCAGGTCGAGATCATGACCTCGAAGGAGGCGCAGCCGCGGCGCGACTGGCTCAATGCCAACCTGGGGTATGTCACCACTTCGCGGGCCAGGGCCAAGATCTCGCACTGGTTCAAGACCCAGGCGCGGGAGCAGAACGCCGACGCCGGTCGCCATATCGTCGAGCGGGAGTTCAAGCGCCTGGCGCTCGATATCCGGGAGATTGACCTCGGAAGGATCGCCCACGACCTGCATTATCGCGCCATCGAAGACATGTACTCGGGGGTCGGTGCCGGCGACCTGCGCCTGTCGCAGATCATCAACGCCGCCCAGCGTCAGGTCGAGGTCGATCACCATGACGAGCAGCTCGACCTGGAGCTGCCGTCGTCGGCGCCCCGGGGCAAGGGTTCCGCCGACGAGGGGATCCGCATCCGTGGCGTCGGCAATCTGCTGACCTTCATGGCCAGCTGCTGCAAGCCGGTTCCGGGCGATCCGATCGTCGGCTACATCACCCAGGGTCGCGGCGTCTCGATTCACCGCGAGGACTGCAGCAATGCCCTGGGACTGCGCGAGCAGGAGCCGGAGCGGATGATCGAGGTCGACTGGGGCGAGAAGAGCGAAGCGACCTATCCCGTCGATATCCTGATCGAGGCCTACGACCGCTCCGGTCTGCTGCGCGATATCATGATGGAACTGGCCAACAGCAACCTCAACGTACTGGCGGCCAACACCCTGACCGACCGCAAGAGCAATATCGCCCGGCTGTCGTTCACCATCGAAATCGCGCGTCTGGAGCTGCTCGGACGCATCATGGACAAGATCAACCAGATCCCGAACGTGATCGACGTGCACCGCCAGCGCAGCGGGTTCACGACTTGAGGAGCCAAGATGCAATACCGAATCGACGACCTCGTGACCCTGATGGCGCGCCTGCGCGATCCCGGCGACGGCTGTCCCTGGGATCTGAAGCAGGATTTCGCCAGCATCGTGCCGCATACACTGGAGGAGGCTTACGAGGTCGCGGACACCATCGAGCGGCAGGACTGGGCGCATCTGCGTGACGAGCTCGGCGACCTGCTGTTTCAGGTGATCTTTTACGCCCGCCTCGGCGAGGAGCAGCAGCGCTTCGATTTCGACGCCATCGTCGATGCCCTGGTGCGCAAGCTAATCCGGCGCCATCCCCATGTCTTCCCGGCCGGGACCCTCGAGTCGCGGGCCGGCGATCAATCGCGCAGCGAAGCCCAGATTCGTGAGAGCTGGGAGACGATCAAACAGCAGGAGCGCGACGACAAGGCAAAGGGCGGTGTGCTCGACGACGTGCCGTTGTCGCTGCCGGCCCTGAGCCGGGCGGCCAAGCTGCAAAAGCGTGCGGCCCGGGTCGGCTTCGACTGGCCCGAGACGCTGCAGGTACTGGACAAGATCGAAGAGGAAATCGCCGAGCTGCGCGAAGCGATCGGACGTGGCGCCGAGGACGAGATTCGCGACGAGCTTGGCGACCTGATGTTCGCCCAGGTCAATCTAGCGCGTCATCTCGGCGTCGACCCGGAAGCGGCGCTGCGCGGTACCAACGCCAAGTTTTCTCGCCGCTTCGCCCATATCGAGGATGCCGTCGAGGCGTCCGGTCAGGACTGGGGCGACTTCAGCCTTGCCGAGCTCGACGCCCTCTGGAACGAGGCCAAGACCAGGGGCCTCTGACTGCCGCGGCTGAGCCTGCCGCCACTGCTGTCGACGGTATTCCGTTGTTCTGTCCACTTTCTTTTGCCACGACAAATCTATTATCGTCGGGGTATGGGAAAAGCCGGCGTTGCCGGTCTGAGAAGGGGGAAACAGGATGACCGATTTGCACGAAGCCCTGAGAGACGATGTCCGCATGCTGGGCGACTGCCTGGGACAGACGATCGAGAATCAGCTCGGTGAGGCTTTTCTGGCGAAGGTGGAACATATTCGCAAGCTCGCCAAGGCCGGCCGGATCGAGGAGGACAGCGAGCACGACCAGCTGCTCGAGGCCCTCGAGGCGCTGAGCGAGGACGAGGTGCTGCCGGTGGCGCGCGCCTTCACCCAGTTTCTCAACCTCGCCAATATTGCCGAAGAGCACCACCGCGTGCGTCGTCATCTCGAGGCCGCGGGCCAGGATACGCCCGAATCCATCGGTCAGCTGTTCCGGCGCCTGCTCGACGGCGGCAGCAGCGTCGAGCAGATCGTCGACGGCCTTGGCGGCATGTCGGTGGATCTGGTGCTCACCGCCCACCCGACCGAGGTCAACCGCCGTACCCTGATTCAGAAGTTCGACGCCATCGCCGACTGTCTCAAACGGCTCGACCGGGGCGAGAAGGTCGAGCACCGGCTGCGCGAGCTGATCAGCCAGATCTGGCATACCGACGAGATCCGCCAGCAGCGGCCGACGCCGGTGGAAGAGGCCAAATGGGGCTTCGCGGTGATCGAAAACTCGCTGTGGGAAGCGGTGCCGAAGTTTCTGCGCGCGCTCGATGAACAGCTGCACGAGGTGCTCGGGGTCTGCCTGCCGCTGGATTGCTGCCCGGTCCGCTTCGCCTCCTGGATGGGGGGAGACCGCGACGGCAACCCCAACGTGACCGCTACGGTCACCGAAGAGGTGCTGCTGCTGTCGCGCTGGCAGGCGGCGGATCTTTACTACCGCGATATCGACCGCCTGCGCGCGGAGCTTTCCATGAGCCGCTGCAACAGCGAACTGCGCAGCCGCGTCGGCGATGTCGGCGAGCCCTATCGCGAGCTGCTGGCGCAGCTTCGCGAGTCCCTCGGTCGTACCAAAACCTGGATCAAGGCGCGGCTGGACGGCGAGCAGGTGCCGCCGCAGTCGGTGCTGCTGCGCGAGGACGATCTGCTCGAGCCGCTTTTGCTGTGCTACCGGTCGCTCAGCGAGTGCGGCATGCAGATTATCGCAGAGGGCTTGCTGCAGGACGTTATCCGCCGCGTCGCCTGCTTCGGCATGACGCTGGTGCGGCTCGATATCCGCCAGAACGCCGACCGCCACGCCGAGGTATTCGACGAGCTGACGGGGTTTTACGGTTTGGGCCGTTTCAGCGACTGGAGCGAGCGCCAGCGCTGCGATTACCTGCTCGAAGAACTGCGCAGCCGCCGGCCTCTGTTGCCGAGGCACTGGCAGCCGTCGGAGTCGGTGCAGGAGGTGCTCGATACCTGCGCGGTGGTGGCCCGGACCGAACCCAACTCCCTTGGCAGCTACGTGATATCGATGGCGAGCAGCCCGTCCGACGTGCTGGCGGTGGTGCTGCTGCTGCAGGAGATGGGCTTGCGCCACAATATGCGCGTGGTGCCCTTGTTCGAAACCCTGGACGACCTCGACGGCGCCAGCGACTGCATCGACGCGCTGCTGTCGCTGGACTGGTACCGGGACTATATCGAGGGCCATCAGGAAGTGATGATCGGCTATTCCGACTCGGCCAAGGACGCCGGCCAGCTGGCCGCGGCCTGGGGGCAGTTCAAGGCCCAGGAATCGCTGACGGCGCTGTGCCAGCGGCACGGCGTGCGGCTGACGCTGTTCCACGGCCGCGGCGGTACCGTGGCGCGCGGCGGCGGTCCGAGTCACACCGCGATACTGGCGCAGCCGCCGGGGTCGGTCGACCGTAGCCTGCGGGTGACCGAGCAGGGCGAAATGATCCGCTTCAAGTTCGGTATTCCGGAGATCGCCACGCGCAACCTGGAGCTGTACGCGGGCGCCGTGCTGCAGGCGACGCTGGATCCGGCGCCGGGCCCGGAGTCCGAATGGCGCGAGCAGATGGAGCGGATGGCGTCGGAAGGGATGCGCGAGTACCGCGCCGTGGTGCGGGCCGACGAGCATTTCGTGCCCTATTTCCGTGCCGCCACGCCGGAGCTGGAGCTGGCCAAGCTGCCACTGGGCTCGCGTCCCGCCAAGCGCCGGGCCGAAGGCGGTATCGAGAGCCTGCGGGCGATCCCCTGGATCTTCGCCTGGACCCAGATCCGGCTGATGCTGCCGGCCTGGCTCGGCTCCGACAATGCCCTGGACAGCGCCACAGCAGCGGGGCAACTGCCGCTGTTGCACCGCATGTACCGCGACTGGCCGTTTTTCCATGCCAATATCGACATGCTGGAGATGGTGTTGGCCAAGAGCGACCCGGATATCGCCGCCTTCTACGACACCCGGCTGGTGTCGGAGGAACTGCGGGTGCTCGGTTCGAGTCTGCGATCCCGGCTGCGCCGTGCCGTCGAACTGGTCAACGACATCAAGCAGCAGACCCGGCTGCTGACCGACAACCCGGTCATCCGCCAGTCCATCGAGGTGCGCAACCCCTATATCGATCCGCTGCACTTTCTGCAGGCCGAGCTGCTGCTGCGCGACCGCACTCAGCCCGACAGCCGCCTGGAGCGGGCGTTGATGGTGACGATGTCTGGCATCTCGGCGGGGATGCGCAATACCGGATAGCTCCGGGGGAGCCGCCTCGTGGGAGCCGCGCCCCGCGGCGAAGTCTTGTCTGGCTCCATGCCGGGTCCATTCGCGGCGAGACGCCGCTCCCACAGCCAGTTTCGCGTAGGAGCCGCGCCCCGCGGCGAAGCTTTGTCGGGCTTCATGCCGGGTCCATTCGCGGCGAGACGCCGCTCCCACAGCCAGTTTCGCGTAGGAGCCGCGCCCCGTGGCGAAGTCTTGTCGGGCTCCATGCCGGGTCCATTCGCGGCGAGGCGCCGCTCCCATCGCCGGCTGTTCACTCGTTAGTCAGCTCCGGGCTTGATGCCAACCCTGTTTATAGCGTAACCTCAGTACCCTTTTGCGCTCTGCGTCCGGCCGCAAGCCTGGCGCTCTCGTAGCGTGCTGACGAAAAATCGCGTGGGTTAGCGCCCGATCTGCCGCCTTTTTCCTCAGTGCGTTAGGGCTAATGTCCAATTGTGACCTCGCTTCCGGCCCGTTACCGTGCGGAACAAGGGTTAGCAATCGCCTTTGGCCACGCCGCCTACGCGAACAGTTTTTTACAATTACAACTTGAAACTTAGGAGTAAATTCCATGCGTATTATCCTTCTGGGCGCTCCGGGCGCCGGTAAAGGTACTCAGGCGCAGTACATCACCGAGAAGTACGGCATCCCGCAGATCTCCACCGGCGACATGCTGCGTGCAGCGGTCAAGGCGGGCACCCCGCTGGGTATCAAGGCCAAGGAAGTCATGGATGCCGGTCAGCTGGTTTCCGACGAGATCATCATCGGCCTGGTGAAGGAACGCATCGCCCAGGACGACTGCGCCAAAGGTTTTCTGTTCGATGGTTTTCCGCGCACCATTCCGCAGGCCGACGCGCTCAAGGAAGCCGGTGTCAAGATTGACGCTGTGGTCGAGATCGACGTAGCTGATGAAGAAATCATCAAGCGCATGAGCGGTCGTCGCGTGCACCCGGGTTCGGGGCGTACCTACCACGTCGTTTTCAACCCGCCG
The DNA here is from genome assembly GCF_014645375.1 of Marinobacterium nitratireducens. Lineage (GTDB taxonomy): Bacteria > Pseudomonadota > Gammaproteobacteria > Pseudomonadales > Balneatricaceae > Marinobacterium_A > Marinobacterium_A nitratireducens. The sequence goes on along the minus strand of NZ_BMLT01000005.1, from coordinate 340,879 downwards.
AAGACCGAAGGCAAGGACGACGTCACCGGTGAAGACCTGATCCAGCGCGACGACGACCAGGAAGACACCGTACGTGCCCGCCTGAAGGTCTACCACGACCAGACCGCGCCGCTGGTCAGCTACTACAAGGGCTGGGCGGAAGAAGACGCGGGCGCGGCGCCGCGCTACGTATACATTCCGGGTGTGGGTTCCGTCGAAGACATTCGCGACAGCATCTTCGCCGCACTCTGAGCCGGCACTGATGCCTATGGGGGCCGCTGTCGCACAGCGGCCCTTATTTTTTGTTCCACCAGAAATCAGAGTGAAACAGGGCGCTAAACCTTAGGATGGGTGGAGCCGCCATAGGTACTGCCTTGCCGCCAGGCAGGGGCCCGGGGGCGGCGCAACCCATCGAAGATACCGCAAAGCTCATTTTGACTCGCATGCCAGGTCAGTTGGGATATCCTTTCAGCCTGGCCGATATGCAACAGCAGGAACACGGAATGAAGCGTCGGGTACTGATCAGTCGACTGGCAACCACCGCCGCATTGTTGCTGGCGCCGTTGCGTGCACTGGCGACCTGGAACCGCTCGGCCTTCGAGAGCGCCCTGCCGGATGAGGCCCTGCGGGCGGCGTTCGGCAGAAGCGACACCCAGCCTGCAGTCGAAATTGAACTGAAACTGCCAACCAATGCGTATCACGGCGACCTGGTTCCGGTCATGGTGTCGACGCGCCTGCCGCAGGTGACCCGCATGGCCCTGCTGGTGCACGACAACCCCAGGCCGCTGGCGGCGCTGGTGGTATTCGGGCCGCGGGCGCTGCCGGAGCTGGCCACCCGTCTGCGCCTGACGGGGTCGAGCCTGGTGTCGGTGGTGGTGGAGTCCAATGGCAGTCTCTATCGCAACAGCCAGCCGGTTCGGGTGATACTCGATGGCTGTCGCGGTGAGCCATTCGAGGCGGCGCGTTCGTGAAGATCAAGGCGTCGGAAGAGAACGGTATCGTTACGGTGCAGCTGTTCCTGAATCATCCGATGGTGCCCGGTCGCATCTGTGGCCCCGGAGCCGGGGAGGCGGATTTCATCCAGCAGCTGGAAGTGCGTTACGACGGCGAGCGTATCTTCAGTGCGGACCTGTCGGACGCACTGTCCCGGGATCCATTCCTGCGCTTTCGCTTCAACGGCGCCCGGGGCGGTCAGCTGGAAGTGCTCTGGCGCGACAATCAGGGGCGGGACCGGCGCGAACTGCACCGGCTCTGACCGGGCCGGCAGTTGGGGTTTGGCGCGGAGCCTGGTCGCAGGCGCCGGCAGACCATTCGAACAGGGGACCGGCCGACAGGGGCCGGAGACAGCAAGGGCAGGCATGAAGCAGCAAAAGACAGCGATTATCCTGGTCAATCTGGGTACGCCGGACGCGCCGGAACCGGGCGCGGTGCGCCGGTATCTGAAGCAGTTTCTCTCCGATCCGCGGGTGGTCGAAGGGCGTGGACCGCGACGCTGGCTGTGGCTGGCGGTGCTCAATCTGATCATTCTCAATCTGCGCCCCCGCCGGGTGGCGCGCCTTTATGCGTCGATCTGGGATGGGGATTCGCCGATGCGGCGCATCCTCAACGGCCAGGTCGCGGCACTGGGGCGCGAGCTGCAAAAGCGCTTCGCGGACCGGAGTCCCGATGTGTTCGCCGCCATGACCTACGGTGCGCCGGGACTTGAGTCGCGGCTGCGGGAGTTGGCTGACAGCGGCTACGGCCGGGTGCTGGTGATTCCGCTCTATCCGCAGTATTCGGGCACCACCACGGCGCCGATCTACGATGTGCTGGCGCGTTTTCAGCAGCAGCGCAGGGAAGTGCTCGATATCCGCGTGGTGAAGCAGTTTTACGACCACCCCGCCTATATAGAAGCGCTGGCGCAGAGCGTTCGCGAGCATCGCAGCCGGCATGGCGACGCTGACCGGCTGATCCTGTCCTATCACGGTATTCCTCAGGAGTACGTCGATCGCGGCGACCCCTACGGCGACCAGTGCCTGGCAACCAGCGAGGGGCTCAGGCAGGCGCTCGGCCTGTCGTCGGAGCAGTGCCTGACGACCTTCCAGTCCCGCTTCGGTCCCAAGGCCTGGCTGCAGCCCTACACGGACAAGACCCTGGAGTCGCTGCCGGCAAAGGGCATCAAACGGGTGGATATCATTTCGCCGGCCTTCACCGCCGATTGCCTGGAAACACTGGAAGAGATCGCGGTCGAGAACCGGGATATCTTCCTCGGGGCCGGCGGCAGTGAATATCGCTATATTGCGGCGCTGAACGAGGCGCCTGCCTTTATTGGACTGCTGGCGCAGCTGGTATCAGAGCAGGCGGGCGACTGGATCGGTGTCAACAAGGAGCTGCGTGATGCAGGATGAAATTCTATTCGGTCAGCATGCGGTTCGCACCGCACTGAAAAAGGACGCCCGGCGCATCAAGCGTCTGCTGGTGCAGAAGGGTCGCCGCGACGAGCGCATGCAGCAGCTGCTCTCTCTGGCCGCAGAGGTGCATATCCGGCCGCAGGAAGTCGACCGGCGGGAGCTGGAGCGTCTTGCCGGCGACGGAGTCCATCAGGGCGTGCTGGTGGTCTGCGAGCCGATGCGCTCGCACGACGAATCCTTCCTCGAGCAGCTGCTCGACAGCCTCGAAGGTCAGCCGCTGCTGCTGGTGCTCGATGGTGTCACCGACCCGCACAATCTCGGCGCCTGTCTGCGTACCGCCGACGCGGCCGGGGTGCAGGCGGTGATTGCGCCCAAGGACAAATCGGCGCCGCTCAATGCCACGGTGTCCAAGGTCGCCTGCGGCGCTGCGGAAGTGGTGCCCTACGTCCAGGTCACAAACCTGGCGCGAACCCTGCAGTCGTTGCAGCAGCGCGGTATCTGGATCACCGGTACCGCCGGCGAGGCCGAGCAGCTGGTGTACGAGGCCGATCTGAAGGGCCCCATGGCGCTGGTTATGGGGGCCGAGGGCAAGGGCATGCGGCGTCTGACCCGCGAGCACTGCGACCAGTTGGTGAAGATCCCGATGGCCGGCGAGGTCAGCAGCCTCAACGTCTCGGTCGCGACCGGCGTGTGCCTGTTCGAGGCGGTGCGCCAGCGGTGCGTAGGAGCGGCGCCTCGCCGCGAATGAGGGTTGGCTCCTGGCAGGGGTAGTTGTGGGCCGCGCCCCGCTCGGGCATCCTGCAACCCATCTGGCGTCACTGCGCCCGTCAGGGGGGGCGAACGGATCCAATCCAGGTCGCCTGCGACGCCCATGACGGGTTTCGCCGCCAAAGGTGCCGTGCGCTTCTGAAACTACGCGGTATTGGCGGCTCCACCCATCCTACAACAGTTGCTCCAGCACATGCTGCGCGATCATCGCGCCCTCGTGGGTATGGATGACGAACGCCCGTACCGGGCTGTCAGGCAGACTGATCAGCTCGTCGCCGCGGGCGTTGGCGTCCTCGTCCAGGCGTACACCAAGCCAGCCCAGCCGCCTGAGCATACGGGCGCGTACATCGGCATCGTTCTCACCGACTCCGCCGGTAAACAATATCCGGTCGCAGCCTTCCAGCGCCGCGCTCAGCCGTCCCGCCTCCAGCGCCGCGCGGTAGGCGAACATCTCGATCGCTTCATCGGCGCGGGGATCCGGGCTCCGGTGAAGTTCCAGCATTTCGGCGCTGACGCCGGAGACGCCGAGCCAGCCGCTTTCCTTGTACAGCAGGCGCTCCAGAGCGTCGGGGTCGAGGCCATGCTGGCGCATCAGGTAGATCAGAACACCGGGGTCGATATTGCCGCAACGACTGCCCATGGGCAGGCCTTCGAGGGCGGTAAAGCCCATGCTCGAGGCGATCGAGCGTCCATCCTGGACCGCGCACATGCTGGCGCCGGCGCCGAAGTGGCATAGCAGCGAGCGGCCGCGGCCCTCGTTCCGCTGTTCCAGCCGGCGCTGTACGTATTCGTAGGACAGACCGTGGAAGCCGTAGCGCTGCACGCCCTCGTCGGCGAAATGCCGGGGCAGGGCATAGCGCCGCTCCAGTGGGCTCTGGCCGACGTGGAACATGGTGTCGAAGCAGGCGACCTGCAGCAATGCCGGCAGACGCCGGCGGCAGGCCTGGATCAGCTCCAGGTTGAACGGCTGGTGCAGCGGGGCCAGCGGGTTGAAGCCGCGCAGCCTTTCCATCAGGTCGTCGTCGACCGGCATCGGTCGCGCCAGCTCGGCGCCGCCGTGCACCACCCGGTGGCCGACCGCGAGCAGTTCGCAGTGGGACAGCTCCGACCCGATCCAGTCCAGCACCAGGTTGAGCGCCGCCACCAGGCGTCGTCCCGGTTCGATACGGCTGAAATCGGGCGCCCGCTGCTCGAGCGCGGCGCCGTCGCCGTGCCGTATTTCCAGTCGGGCGGCGCCGAGCGCATCCTTGAGCTGCAGCCGGTAGCGCAGCTGCGGCACGCCGTCGACGGGCTCGTAAAGGCCGCACTTGAGACTGGATGAACCGCCGTTGACCGCCAGTACCAGCTTCATTCGTCACCCCGTGCGGTCAGCGGCTGATGCACCTGGTGGGATGCCAGGGCGCAGGATGCCAGCCGGGTCAGCAGTTTGTCGGAACGGCTGGTGAGAATGATCGGCACGCGGGCGCCGAGGGCAAGGCCGGCGGACTTGGCGTTGGCCAGATAAACCAGCTGCTTGGCGATCATGTTGGCGGCTTCGAGGTCAGGCGCCAGCAGGATATCGGCGTCGCCCGACACCGGCGATGTGATGTGCTTGTCATCCGCCGCCTCGCGGGAGATGGCATTGTCGAAGGCCAGGGGGCCGTCGACGATGCCACCGCTGATCTGGCCCCGGTCCGCCATTTTGCACAGCGCCGCGGCATCGAGGGTGCTCTGCATGCTCGATTTCACCTTTTCCACCGCGGCGAGCACCGCCACCTTTGGCATCTGGATGCCGAGGCCGCGGCAGAAGTCGATGGCGTTCTGGACGATATGACGCTTGATATCCAGATCCGGCGTCACGTTGATCGCCGCATCGGTGATCACCAGCGGCTTCGGATAGCTGGGGATATCGAATACGAAAACATGGCTCAAACGCCGTTCCGTGCGGATGCCGCGGGTCTTGTGCAGCACGGCCCCGAGCAGCTCGGAAGTGCCGAGCCCGCCCTTCATCAGCGCATCGGCGCTGCCGCTGCGTATCCGATCGCAGGCTATTTCGGCGGCCGCGTGGCTGTGGGGGCTGTCGATGATCTCTGTATCGTCAAGGTTCAGGTCCAGCTCCTCGGCGGTGGCGCGGATACGGGCTTCGGGGCCGACCAGCGTCGGTGTGATCAGTCCCTGGGCTGCGGCTTCCAGTGCGCCGCAGAGACTGTTGGCGTCCACCGGATGCACGACCAGAGTGCGAATCGGGCGCACCCTGCGTGCCTGTTCGATGAAGAACTCGAGCTGATCGTGCGGCGGTGGCGTTGGCGTCTCGGGCATTGGATACCTCTGTGGTTAAGTTCCGTCTTCAATATAGGGGTATAGCAGTATTATGTTGCAGTGCAACAGCGGCGGCGCTGACGCCGGTCAACTCGGGCGTCGTATTGACCGGCCGGTGCGAATCATCGCGCCTCGCGGCGCGAGCCCCTGCAAAAAAGTGATGGTCCGCTCGCGGAGGGAGCTCCTGCGAGCTCACGGATGCGTCAGTACCGGGTGTGCGGCGAAGGGCTCGAGAAACTGCTCGGCGCCCCGCAGCAGGGCGTCAGTCAGGCGCCGTGCCAGCGGTGTTTTCAGGTTCCAGACGTGCCAGTAAAGCGGCACGGCCAGATAGTTGCCGGGTGCCATGTCGACCACAAGTCCACGTTCGATAAAGGGTCTGCTCTGCTGGTCCGGCACCATGCCGCCGCCGAAGCCGCGCACGATCAGATCGAGAAAGGCCTCGGGCGAGGGCACCCGGTGGCGCGGAAAGTCGCCGGGTGCAAGTCCGTAGAAACGCTCTAGGTAGCGGCAGTGCAGCGCATCCTTGTGGTTGTACTCGACCGCCGGGGCCTGACGCAGCGCCTCGGCGCTGACGCCGTCTGCGAGGTAGGTGCGGATGTAGCGGGCCGAGACCAGGCAGCGGTACGACATCACGCCCAGCGGGATGCAGTTGCAGCCCTGCATCGCCTCGGGGCTCGCCGTGATGCAGCCGATGACCTCGCCGGTGCGCAGCAGATGGTGGGTCTGGTCCTGGTCGTCGACCTTGAGCTCCAGCAGCAGCTGCTCCTGCTCCAGCAGGCTGTTCAGGGCCGGCAGGAACCAGGTGCTGAGGCTGTCGGCGTTGAGACCGATGGCCAGGCGGGTGAAACCGCCATCGCCACCATCGTAGATTTCCTGCAACAACTCCTTTTGCAGCAGGCTGACCTGACGATAGTGCTTGAGCAGCTGCTGTCCGGCGGGCGTCGCGCGGACCGGGCTGGAGCGAATGACCAGCGCCTGGCCCAGACGCTCCTCCAGCTGCTTCAGGCGCTGCGATACCGCGGACTGGGTGATATGCAGCTTGGTGGCGGCGCGCTCGAAGCTCTGCTCTTCGATCACGGCGGCCAGCGCCTGAATTTGACGATAATCGAGCATGATCAGTTTCGCTAATGGATTATCAAAATCATTAGTTTCACTTTAGGTTCCGCCGGGGTCAAGATGGCCGCCTCGATTCGCTTGCCGTCGTCAAAAACGCCAACCGCCACTATAGGGAGACTTGCCGAAGATGATCAGCGCACTTCAATCCACCGTCATGCTGCAGGGCTTCCTGACCGGGGGCGGCCTGATCATCGCGATCGGCGCGCAGAATGCCTTTCTGCTCGCCCAGGGGGTACGACGCCAGTATCACTGGCCGGTGGCGCTGCTGTGCAGTCTCAGCGATGCCCTGCTGATCTGCCTGGGGGTGCTGGGCATGGGGGCGCTGATCAGCGACTCGCCGCTGCTGATGCAGATCGCCCGTGGCGGTGGTGCGCTGTTCCTGTTCTGCTACGGGTATCGCGCGCTGCGCTCGGCGCTGAAGCCGGTCGGCATGGAAAGCGGGGGCGGTGGCGCCCGGTCGCTGAAATCGGCGCTGCTGACGACCCTGGCGGTGAGCCTGCTCAATCCCCATGCCTATCTCGATACCGTGGTGCTGGTCGGTGGCATCGCCACCCAGCACGGCGAGCAGCTGCGCTACTGGTTCGGCGCCGGCGCGGTGGTCGCATCCTGCTGCTGGTTCATGCTGCTGGGCTTCGGCGCCCCGAGGCTGGCGCCGTTGCTCCGCGAGCCGCGCGCCTGGCGCGTACTCGACGGCTTCATCTGCCTGGTGATGTGGTCGATCGCTATCGGTCTGCTGATCTGAAGCCGGCGCCGGGCTGCTATCCTTTAGTGATTGCAATTCAAGCGAGCAGGCGTTTGGGTAACTTCGGACCCGGCTCGCCGCGTTTACTGGAGGCGACATGATCCATATCACCGCGCTCGACCACCTGGTTCTGAGGGTCGAACGTCTCGAGCCGATGCTGGCTTTCTACCGCGATATTCTCGGCTGTACGCTGGAGCGGGTGAAGGAAGATCTCGGTCTCTACCAGCTTCGCGCCGGCAGCAGCCTGATCGATCTGGTCACGCTGGACGGCCCCCTGGGGCGGGCCGGCGGCGGTGTGCCGGATCCCGAGGCCCGCAATCTCGACCACTTCTGCCTGCGCCTGAATCCTTTCGATGCCGACGGCATCCGGCGTTACCTGGCGGCCAGGGGCGTCGAGGCCGGGCCTGTGGAACGGCGCTATGGCGCCGAGGGTGAGGGCCCCTCCATCTACATCAGCGACCCCGAGGGCAACACCGTCGAACTCAAGGGGCCTGCAGAGGCTTCCTGAAAGACTGAACGGGCCGCCGCATTCGCGGTCACTTTTCGAAAGCCTGCCAGTCGAACCCACCACGCCAGGCTGCAACGGAGGGAATCATGCACGACAGTTTCGACGCCCTGGATACGTTCGAAGTCGCCGGTCGCGAATACCGGTTGTACCGCCTCGATGCGCTCGAGCACCTGTACGACATCGAACGGCTGCCTTATGCGATGAAAATTCTGCTTGAGAACCTGTTGCGCTGCGAGGACGGCGTGACGGTTCGGCGCGAGGATATCGACGCACTGTGCCGCTGGGATCCGGATTATGATCCCACGGTACAGATCGCCTTCACCCCGGCAAGGGTGGTGCTGCAGGACTTTACCGGCGTACCGGCGGTGGTGGATCTGGCGGCGATGCGGGACGCCATGCGCGAGCTTGGCGGCGACCCCGAGCTGATCAATCCGCAGGAGCCGGTCGACCTGGTGATCGACCACTCGGTGATGGTCGACCACTACGGCAGCAGGGAGGCGCTGGATCTCAACACCCGCATCGAGTTCGAGCGCAACGCCGAGCGATACAAGTTTCTGCGCTGGGGCCAGAAGGCCTTCGCCAACTTCCGCGTGGTGCCACCGGGCACCGGTATCGTGCATCAGGTCAACCTCGAGTATCTGGCCTCGGTGGTGACTGCGCGCGAAACGGAGGGGGAGCCGCCGCTGGTCTATCCCGATACCCTGGTCGGCACCGACTCCCATACCACCATGATCAACGGGCTCGGCGTGCTGGGCTGGGGCGTTGGCGGCATCGAGGCGGAAGCGGCGATGCTGGGCCAGCCGGTGACCATGCTGCTGCCGCAGGTGGTGGGGTTTCGCCTCGAAGGCCGTCTGTCGGAAGGCGCCACCGCCACCGACCTGGTGTTGACCGTCACCCAGATGCTGCGCCGCCACGGAGTGGTGGGCAAGTTCGTCGAGTTCTTCGGCGACGGTCTGGACGAACTGCCGCTGGCGGATCGCGCCACCATCGCCAACATGGCGCCCGAGTATGGCGCCACCTGCGGTATTTTTCCGATCGATGCCGAAACCCTGCGTTACCTCGAACAGACCGGCCGCAGCGAGGAGCAGCGGGCGCTGGTCGAAGCCTATGCCCGGCGTCAGGGGCTGTGGCGCGAAAGCGGCGCCAGGGTGGCCGAATACAGCGATATCCTCGAGCTCGATCTGAGCCAGGTGGTGCCGAGCCTGGCCGGACCCCGGCGTCCCCAGGACCGGGTGCCGCTGGCGGATTCGAAACGCTCCTTCCTGGCCGCGCTGCGGCAGGAGCGCGGCCAGGGCGATGCCGCTGCCGTGCTTCACAACGGCGGCGAAGCCTTCGAACTCGATGGCGAGCAGCACATGCTGCGCGATGGCGATGTGGTGATCGCCGCGATCACCTCCTGCACCAATACCTCCAACCCGGCGGTAATGCTGGCCGCCGGCCTGGTGGCGCAGAAGGCGGTGGCGCTGGGGCTGAAGACCCGGCCCTGGGTCAAGACGTCGCTGGCGCCGGGCTCCCAGGTGGTAACCGCCTACCTGGAACGCTCGGGGCTGCTCGAGCCGCTGGCGGCGCTGGGTTTCAACCTGGTGGGCTACGGCTGCACCACCTGTATCGGCAACTCGGGCCCGCTGCGGGCGCCGATCGGCGAGGCGATTCGCAAGGGCTCGCTGGTGGTCGGCTCGGTACTGTCCGGCAATCGCAATTTCGAGGGGCGCATCCACCCCGACGTGCGCCTCAACTATCTGGCGTCGCCACCGCTGGTGGTGGCCTTCGCGCTTGCCGGCACGCTGGCGTTCGATCCCTACGTCGACCCGATCGGGCGTGACGGCCAGGGGCGCGATGTCTATCTCAAGGACCTCTGGCCCCGCCAGCAGGAGGTGCAGGCGCTGATGGCGCGCTGCATCGACTCCGAAATGTACCGAAGCCGCTATGCCGAGGTGTTCACCGGGCCCGAGTTCTGGCGCCAGCTGCCGCTGCCGGACGGCAAAACCTACGACTGGCCGGAGTCGAGCTATATCCGGCATCCACCCTATTTCGAGGGCATGGGGAAGCAGCCGCAGCCGCTGCAGCCCATCGCCGCGGCGCGTTGTCTGGTCAAGGTGGGGGACTCCATTACCACCGACCATATCTCGCCGGCCGGCAGTATCAAGCCCGACAGCCCGGCCGGAGTCTACCTCCAGGAACAGGGCGTGGAGCCCGGCGACTTCAACAGCTATGGTTCGCGGCGCGGCAATCACGAAGTCATGATGCGGGGGACCTTCGCCAACGTGCGGCTGCGCAACGAGCTCGCGCCGGGTACCGAGGGCAGCTGGACCACCCACTATCCTTCCGGTGAGCGGCTGAGCATCTTCGATGCGGCCATGCGCTACCGAGACGAGCAGGTGCCGCTGGTGGTGCTGGCCGGCGAGGAATACGGTACCGGCTCGAGCCGGGACTGGGCGGCCAAGGGCACCCGCCTGCTCGGCGTTGGTGCCGTTATCGCCCGCAGCTTCGAGCGCATACACCGCTCCAACCTGGTCGGTTTCGGCGTCTTGCCGCTGCAGTTCCTCGACGGCGAGTCGGCCGAAAGCCTGGGACTCAGCGGCGAGGAGAGCTTCGATCTCGGCACGCTGGACGATCAGCCGGACGAACTCGAGGTGACCGTGACGGCTCCCGATGGCGGCAAGACGGCTTTCCGGGTGAAGGTGCGCATCGATACGCCGGTAGAGTGGGATTACTACCGCCATGGCGGCATCCTGCATTATGTGCTGCGCCAACTGGCGTCCGGGACTGCCGCAGTCGATGAGTAAAATTCAAACGAATGTTTATCGCCGGGTCTACACTTAGGCTCAGCGGGCGCCGGTCGCGCTGCCAAGGCGCGCCGGCGTTTATTTGGTCTTGCTGTCGTCCGGGGTGCCGGGCGAAGACCTCCATCGGCACGGAGGCCCTTGCATGGCTGAGCGTATCGAAGCACCCCATTATCCCATCATCTATGTGCGCGGCTATGCCGCCACCATGCAGGAAGTGGAAGACACCACAGCCGATCCCTACATGGGCTTCAACCTGGGTTCCACCCTGCTGCGGCAGGATTACAGCAAGCGGCCGCGCAAGTTCATTTTCGAATCACCGTTGCTGCGACTGATCAAGGATCATCATTACCAGGACGCCTACCGTCAGGGCAACGACGAATACGAGCCCGGAACCGCGCCGGCGCGCTCGATCTGGGTGTTCCGTTATTACGAGAAAGTCTCCGAGTCACTGGGCAGTGGCGGACGGCGCAGCATGGAGCAGTTCGGCGCCGATCTGCGTGCCTTCATTCTGCGGGTACGCGATGCCGTCTGTGCCGGCGACGCGGCGAAGAAGGCGTTTCGTGTGCACCTGGTGGCGCACTCGATGGGAGGCCTGGTGTGCCGCTGCTACCTGCAGCGGACCTGTCGTGCCGGGGCGCCGGACCCGGCCGACAACGTTGCGCTCGAACTGGTGCCGGGAAAGCAAAACGACAGTCTGGTCGAGAAAGTGTTTACCTATGCGACGCCGCACAACGGTATCGACATCTTCGGCATCAACGTCCCGAATCTCGGCGACTTCGACCGGCTGCAACTGGGCAACTTCGACCGCGACCGTATCCGCGAGTACCTCGGACTGCCCGAAGGCAGTCCCGCCAATGACCTGGGCGGCGCTTTCCCGCCGCAGCGCTTCTTTTCCTTTATCGGCTCGAATTACCGCGACTACAAGGCATTCTTCGGGCTGGCGCGGCATACCACCGGGCCGCTGAGCGACGGCCTGGTGCTGATGGAAAACGCCTGGGTGCGGAATACGCCCCGCGCGGTGGCCCATCGCAGCCACTCCGGGCACTACGGTATCGTCAACTCCGAGTCCGGCTACCAGAACCTGCAACGCTTTCTGTTTGGCGACCTGAGGGTCAGCGCAACGCTGGAATTTCGCGAACTGCTGCTGCCAAAGGCGGTGCAGGAGCATAAAGACCGGGGGCGCAAAATTCGCGGCTCCTATTATATCGACGCCACGACACGGGTCAGGGGCGCGGCGACCTATGTGCTGAACGAGCGTCGCTTCGACCAGGAGTCGGCGATTCTCAAGACCTACGATGAACTCATCGGCGAGGGCAAGGCGGTGTACCTGTTCAGCGGCTACCTGTCCCGCGCCGCCATCACGCACGGCACCGGCCTGACGTTCGGGCTGGATCTGGCGGTAAGGGTGCCGCAGTTCGAGATCGACAACCGTTTCTGGTTCGACGAGCACGTCGAGGGCTTTCTGTTCAGCGAAAGCTATACCTTTGCGGTGCGGGACAGCACGGTGCGCTACGGCAGCGCCAGGGAGCAGGGGCACGGCGTGGCAACGCGCCTGCTGAAGATCAGGGATCTCGGCCAGGGCTGTCGCGAGGTGCGGGTACCGGTTGCCACCGGCGCCCGGGTACGGCCGGGCCTGCGTGCGGAGCTGGTGCTGCGCATCGATCCCTGGAACTGATCGGAGAAGGGTATGACAGTCAAACTGAGCGAGGCACTGGCGGCGGAGTACCGGCGCCTGTTCGACGAGTGCCGTATCCGGCCCGAGCGGCAGGCTGCGGTCGACGCCACCGTCGACAAGCTGATTGCCAATCGTGGCCGCTACGAGGCCGCGGTCGAGGGTCTGGGCATTCCCTGGGCGTTCGTGGCGGTGATACACAATATGGAATCGTCGCTCAACTTCAGCCGCCATCTTCATAATGGCGACAGTCTCAAGCGCCGTACCGTCAGAGTGCCCAAGGGGCGGCCGTCAGAGGGCTCGCCACCTTTTACCTGGGAAGAAAGCGCTCACGATGCACTGACGTTCAAGGGGCTGGACGACTGGCACGACTGGAGTCTTGCAGGCACCCTTTACCAGATCGAGCGCTACAACGGCTGGGGTTATCGCAAATATCATCCGGACGTACTGAGCCCGTACCTCTGGAGCGGCTCGCAGCTCTACAGCGCGGGCAAGTATGTTGCCGATGGACGCTGGTCGGACAGCGCGGTGTCGCAACAGCTTGGGGCTGCCGTGCTGCTGCGGCGTCTCGAGGAACGTGAAGCCGGTTCGGCGATGGCGACGGCAGCCGGCGCCGGCGCCGAAGCCGAGGCGGTGCCCGCCGTCGCTGCCAAACCGAAGGGGCCGGCAGGGCCGCTGGTGGTCTGGGGGCCAGAGGCCTACGACGACAAGGCCCTGTTGCTGCAGCAGGGGCTCAATCGCTTTCCCGGCGTTTTTCTGCGTGAAGACGGCCTGGCCGGCCGTCATACCTCGGATGCGGCTTTTCGCGTGCTGGGGGCGTACCTGCAAGGCGACCCCGACCATCCCGCCTGATTTGGGGACGAATTTTGCGATGGGTGCAGTGTATTGTCGCAGGATGGGGGCAGCCGCCGATGTCACCGAATTGCAGGGTCGCACGTCCTGTATGACGGCGTAACCCATCTTGGGCGCCGCAGACGACCTCGGTTGGAGTCTTGCGAGCGCCGGTTTCACGATGGGTTACAGGATGCCCGGGTTACGCAGAAACCGGCCGGGCTTTCAGCTGGCATCCTTTCACCCACCCTGCGTCAGATACCGCCGCAACCCTCTTCCTTCGCGGCCTCGGTGCTGCGCGCGGGCGCCGCTTGCAACGCGCAGACAAACGACAGCAGCGCCAGGATGCCGCATGCCGCCATTGCCAGGGTCATGGCCGAGGCGCTGTCGTCGTGCAGCAGCCCGACCGCAGCGCCGCCGAATGAGCCGGTACCGAAGCGCAGGGTGCCGCCGAGCGCCGAGACGCTGCCGGAAATGGCGGGGAAGCGGTTCATCACCACCGACAGGGTGTGCGCGCTGATAACGCCGTAGGTACCGATGAACAGCATCGAGGCGATGACCAGGGCCGCGAGCGGCGGGCGCGACAGCAGGGAGAGCGAAAGCAGCAGCACCACCACCAGCGCGATCAGGCCGAAGGCGATGGTCAGAATGCGACGGGAGCCCAGCGTGATAAACCGGTTGGCCAGCATGGACAGCGACATCAGCGTCAGTACATTGAGCCCGAACAGCAGGCCGTAGTACTGCGCGGGCACAGCGTAGAGTTCGATATAGACAAAAGGAGAGGCCGCGACAAAGGCCATCATGCCGGCGAACATGAAGCCGGCGCTGAGCATGTGGCAGAAGGCGTGGCGGTCGCACAGCAGTTGGCGATAGTTGCGCAGCTGCGGGCGAATACGCAGCGGCGTGCGCTTCTGCCGTTGCAGGGTTTCGGGTATCGAGCCACAGAACAGCAGCAATCCGATGACGGCGATCAGCGTCAGGGTGCCGAACACCAGGCGCCAGGAGCCGAAGTTCAGTACCAGTCCGCCGAGCAGCGGCGCCAGCAGCGGCGCCACGGCCATCACCATCATGATGAAGCTCATGGTACGGGCGAAGGCCTCGTTGCTGTATCGGTCCTTGACCAGCGCCGGTACCGAGACGGCAATCGCCGCCGCGCCTGCGGCCTGCACCGCCCGGGCTGCCAGCAACCAGCCGATGCCCGGGGCCATCGCGCAGAGCAGGCTGCCGCCGACGAACAGCACCAGTCCGAGCATGATCACCGGTCGCCGGCCGAGGGCATCCGACAGCGGTCCGAACAGCAGTTGCGGCAGCGAAAAGGCGATCAGGAACACCGTCAGCGTCTGTTGCACGGCTTCGGCCGAGGCACCCAGACCGGCGGCGATGGCAGGCATGCTGGGCAGATACATGTCGATGGCCAGCGGCGTCAGGCCGATCAGCAGGCCGAGTATGGGGATAAAGGCTTTTTCCGTTTTCATCGATATCATTCCGGAAGTTCGGGTCGCAGCGCAATCCGCCGTCGGGTTGTATTTTCGCCGGCCCGGTGGGCAGGTTCGGTTATTCGGGGGCAGAGACCGAAAGAGTGGGTCCGGAATACGGCGGCAGTTCGCGGTAACAGAAGGCGGCACCGGAATGGTCAGCGAAAACAGAACTATGCTGGAAGACGGTCCGGGCGATCGACACCGATATTACCATTGCCGCCTTGTATCGGGGGGATGCGTTCGAGCAATTGACTGTTGCGTATTTTGTTCTAATTGGCATGATTTCGGATTGGAGAGTCCTAACTTGGAACCAACTATCGCGGCACCGGCGGAGCGTCTGGTGGCCCACAGGGGATACGCTGCACGGTATCCGGAGAATACGCTACTGGCCGTTAAAGAGGCGCTGAAGGCGGGGGCCCACTATGTCGAGGTGGATATTCAGCTGACGGCGGATAGGGTCGCGGTGGTGTTTCACGACTCTGACCTCGGGCGCCTGTGCGGACGGTCGGAGAGCATACATAGCTTTCACAGTGACCGGCTCGATTCGCTTAGCTGCAGTTATCCGTCCCGCTTTGGCGAGCGCTACCGGAACGAGCCGCTGGCGACGCTGGCGGCACTGGCTGAGCTGATCGCGGACTGGCCGCAGGTACAGTTCTTTATCGAACTCAAACCCGAGTCCATCGGGCATTTCGGTGTCGAAGCCATGCTGGCGGCGGTTGCTGCACCGCTGGAAGGCTGTCGGGAGCAGGTGGTGCTGATCAGTTACGATCGTGCGGTGCTGCACCTGGCCAGCCAGAGCGGCTGGCGTATCGGCGCCGTCGAACATCACTGGCCGGACCCGGCGGATGACGAATGGCGACAGCTGGACCCGGAGTATCTGTTTCTGGACTTTCGAGAACTGCCGAATGGCGCGCTGGAACTTGGCAACACCCGGCTGGCGCTGTTCGAGATTGCCGAACCCGGGCTTGCCAGGACGCTGATGGCGCGCGGCGCCGACCTGATCGAGACCTTCGAGATCGGCACCATGCTTACGGCGTTGCGGTGAAAGTTGATCGATATTTCCCTGCGCAGGGCACCTTGAGTGAAACGAAACGTGCCACCCCTCGGTGCCGTTCGCTCAGGGCACCCTACACCGGCGTTTTGAGCACATCGGTATAGGGCGGCCAGCCCATCGGCTTGCCGCCGAGCACGTGCAGGTGAATGTGGTAGACGGTCTGGCCGCCGTGGCTGTTGCAGTTGAACAGGGTACGGTAGCCTTGCTCGGCGAAGCCGTGCTCCTCGGCCAGTTTCGACGCCACCATCACCAGGTGGCCGACGGTTTCGCGGTCGTCCGGCTGCAGCTCGTTGAGGCTGTGGATATGGCGGCGCGGAATCACCAGCGCGTGGAAGGGGGCCTGGGGATTGATGTCACGGAATGCGATGGCCTGATCGTCTTCGTAGATCACTTCGGCCGGTATCTCTTTATCCAGTATCTTGCAGAACAGACAGTCCATGGGGTCCTCTCAATGAATCCGTTAACAGGCTGTTGAAAATCTATCTGCGTTGCCGAATGCTGCGTTCAACACAGGTTTCAGACAGGGTATCACGCTCAGGGCAAATCGTAGGATGGGTGGAGCCGCGGTGGCACTTCATATCGGGATGCTCCTGGTTCGATGCGGCGAAACCGCCACGGACGGCGGAAATCCTGATATTGCAGGAGCCAATATCAGGAAACCCATCAACAGCGTCCGATGTTCTCGTGGTGTTCTGAGAGCACGCGATGGGTTCCACGACGCTCTGGGCCGAGTCAGCATCGGGTGCCCCGTACCAAGCGTCGTTTCACCCATCCTACTACTGCGCTTTTCGCCTGCTTTGGTCTAGGCGGCGTTCCGTCGGGCGGCGCTGTGACACGATCAGAGCGTTTCCAGTACTTCCCGTGGCGGGCAGTGATGCTGGGCACAGACGGTGCCGTCCGGCTTGACCGATTCCAGGTGCACGTCGAAACCCCAGAGGCGGTGCAGGTGCTTGAGCACCTCGTCGGCGCTCTCGCCCAGCGGCTGGTTATTGTACATGTAGTGACGCAGGGTCAGCGAGCGGTCACCACGCACATTGACGTTGTAAACCTGGATATTGGGCTCGCGGTTACCGAGGTTGTACTGCGCCGAAAGATCCTCGCGGATACGCTGGTAACCGGACTCGTTGTGGATCGCGGACACCTTGAGCGTCGGGCTCTCGGAATCATCCATTATGGTGAACAGCTTGAGTTCGCGGATCAGCGTCGGCGACAGGTACTGCTGGATAAAGCTTTCGTCCTTGAAGTTGTGCATGGCGTAGTGCATCGCGTCGAGCCAGGGCTTGCCGGCCAGCTCCGGGAACCATTCGCGGTCTTCGTCGGTCGGCCTTTCGCAGATGCGACGTATGTCCTGCATCATGTTGTAGCCCAGGGTATAGGGGTTGATACCGTTGAAGTAGGGCGAGTCGAATGGCGGCTGATAGACCACGCTCGAGTGGCTGTGCAGGAACTCCATCATGAAGCCGTCGGTGACCAGGCCCTCGTCGTACAGACCGTGCAACAGGTTGTAGTGCCAGAAGCATGCCCAGCCCTCGTTCATCACCTGGGTCTGTTTCTGCGGATAGAAATATTGCGAGACCTTGCGCACGATCCTCACGATTTCGCGCTGCCAGGGTTCCAGCAGCGGGGCATTTTTCTCGACAAAGTAGAGAATATTTTCTTCCGGTTCCTTCGGGAAGTGGATCTCCTGTGCCTCCTCGTGTGTGTCTTTCTGCGGAATAGTGTTCCACAGCTGGTTGAGGTGGCGCTGGATGTACTCTTCCCGCGCCCGCTGACGCTTGCGCTCCTCGTCGGCGGTGATCGGCTTGGGGCGCTTGTAGCGGTTGACGCCGTAGTTCATCAGCGCGTGGCAGGAGTCCAGCAATTCCTCGACATTTTCGGCGCCGTAGCGCTCCTCGCAGTCGGTGATGTACTTCTTGGCGAACAGCAGATAATCGATGATCGCGGTGGCGTCGGTCCAGGTCTGGAACAGGTAATTGCCCTTGAAGAAGGAGTTGTGACCGTAGCAGGCATGGGCGATCACCAGCGCCTGCATCGTCATGGTGTTCTCCTCCATCAGATAGGCGATGCAGGGATTGGAGTTGATGACGATCTCGTACGCCAGCCCCATCTGGCCGCGCTTGTAGCGCTGCTCGGTTTCGACGAACTGCTTGCCGAACGACCAGTGGTTGTAGTTGAGCGGCATGCCGATGGACGAGTAGGCGTCCATCATCTGCTCCGAGGTGATCACTTCGATCTGATTGGGGTAGGTATCGAGCCCGAACCCGTTCGCGATGCGCCCGATTTCACGATCGTAGGCTTCGATCAGCTCGAAGGTCCACTCGGATCCCGTCGACAGTGGCTGCTTTCGTTTCTTCTTGGTCGCGCTCATGCAGCACCCTCCATCTTGCGGGCGAAGAGCTTGCGGAACACTGGATAGATATCCGAGGCATCTTCTATCTGATGCATCGCGAAGGTTTCCGGGAAGGCTTCGCGCACCCGTTCGTATTCGAGCCACAGATTCTGGTGCGGACCTGTGGTGATCTCGACGTAGGCGAAATACTGAACGTGGGGGAGTACCCGGTTGATCAGGATTTGTCGGCAGGCGTCGGAATCGCCGTCCCAGTTGTCGCCGTCCGAGGCCTGGGCGACGTAGATGTTCCAGTCGCCGGCCGGATAGCGGTCGCGTATGACGTCGCCGGTCAGCGTCAGGGCGCTGGAGACGATGGTGCCGCCGGTTTCGCGGGAGTAGAAGAACTCCTCCTCGTCCACTTCCTTGGCATGGGTATGATGGCGAATGAAAACCACTTCAATCTGCTTGTAGTTGCGGGTCAGGAACAGGTAGAGCAGCAGGAAGAAGCGCTTGGCCATGTCCTTGATGGCCTGGGTCATCGAGCCCGACACGTCCATGACGCAGAACATCACGGCCTTGCTCGACGGTACCGGAATCCGCACCAGGTTGTTGAACTTGAGGTCGAAGTCGTCGATGAAGGGCATGCGACGCACCTTCTTCTCGAGGGCCTCGATCTCGGCCCGCAGGGCGTCGGCCCGGGCCTTGGTCTCGAGGTCGGTGGTGGCCTCCTCGAGCGCCCAGAGTTCTTTCTTGAGCTCGCGAATCAGCTTGCGGTCCGAGCCCGAAAGCGCGATGCGGCGGGCGTGTGCGGCACGCAGCGAGCGCACGATATGAAGCTTTTCCGGCGAGCCGGAGTTGGTGAAGCCGGCGCGCCGGGTTTCGAACTGGGTGGCGTCGCGCAGTTTCTTCTTGACCATATAGGGCAGTTCGAGCCCTTCGAACAGGAAATCGAGAAATTCGTCCTGGTTGATGCTGAAGGTGAAGTCGTCCATGCCATCACCCTGGTTGCTGGCTTTGCCCTTGCCGGCACCGCCACCACCACCGCCCTGGGGGCGGCGAAACTCGTCGCCTTCAACAAACTCCTTGTTACCGGGATAGACGCGCTTGCGCTGGCCGCCGTCGCCGTGGTGGAACACAGGCTCCGAAATGTCCCGGCTCGGGATCGTTACCTGGCCACCCTGGTCGATATCCCGGATTGAGCGCTGATTGACCGCCTCTTCGACAGCACGCTTGATATGCTTGCGATAGCGACGCAGGAAGCGCTGCCGGTTGACGGTGCTCTTCTTCTTTGCGTTCAGGCGACGATCAATGATGTAGCTCATACCCTACTCCTTAACCGGTCGAGGCCCTGACGCCGGAGGATACGGCGTCGGTGGAGCGGGCCCCGACACGACCGGACAGAACGCGTCCGGTACTGTTACTGGGATTTACGTACCCGGATGTACCATTCGCACAGCAGCCGCACCTGCTTCTCGGTGTAGCCGCGGTTGATCATGCGCTTGACGAACTCTCCGTGCTTGCGCTGGTCCTCCGAGGAGGCCTTGGCGTTGAAGGAAATGACCGGCAGAAGATCCTCGGTATTGGAGAACATCTTCTTCTCGATGACCGTACGCATTTTCTCGTAGCTCATCCAGGTCGGGTTCTTGCCGTTGTTGTTGGCGCGGGCGCGCAGCACGAAGTTGACGATCTCGTGGCGGAAGTCCTTCGGGTTGCTGATGCCGGCCGGTTTTTCGATCTTCTCGAGCTCCTCATTGATGGCCTGACGGTCGAGAATGTCGCCGGTTTCGGGATCCCGGTACTCCTGATCCTGAATCCAGAAGTCGGCGTAGGTGCAGTAGCGGTCGAAGATGTTCTGACCGTACTCCGAATAGGACTCGAGGTAGGCGGTCTGGATTTCCTTGCCCAGGAAGTCGATGTACTTCGGTGCGATATACTCCTTGAGGAAGCCGATATAGCGGTCCTGGGTTTCCGTCGGGAACTGCTGCTGTTCGATTTCCTTCTCCAGCACATAAAGCAGGTGGACAGGGTTCGCCGACACTTCGGTCGGGTCGAAGTTGAACACCTTGGACAGGATCTTGAATGCGAAACGGGTCGAGAGGCCGTTCATGCCCTCGTCGACGCCGGCGGAGTCCTTGTATTCCTGCAGCGACTTGGCCTTGGGGTCCGTGTCCTTGAGATTTTCGCCGTCGTAGATGCGCATCTTGGAGTAGATGCTGGAGTTTTCCGGTTCCTTGATGCGCGAGAGGGTGGTGAACTGCGCCAGCATGTTCAGGGTGTCCGGCGCGCAGGGCGATTCGTTCAGCGAGCTGTTCTCGAGCAGTTTTTCGTAAATGCGGACCTCTTCCGAGACGCGGGTGCAGTAGGGCACCTTGACGATGTAGACGCGGTCGATGAAGGCCTCGTTGGTCTTGTTGTTCTTGAAGGTCTGCCACTCGGATTCGTTCGAGTGCGCCAGCACGATGCCGTCGTAGGGTATGGCCCCCATGCCTTCGGTGCTGTTGTAGTTGGCTTCCTGGGTCGCGGTCAGCAGCGGGTGCAGGACCTTGATCGGCGCCTTGAACATCTCGACGAATTCCATCATGCCCTGGTTGGCGCGGCACAGGGCGCCGGAGAAGCTGTAGGCATCGGGATCGTGCTGCGGGAATTCTTCCAGCTTGCGGATATCCACCTTGCCCACCAGGCTCGAAATGTCCTGGTTGTTCTCGTCGCCCGGTTCGGTCTTGGCGATGGCGATCTGGTTCAGGATCGAGGGGTAGAGCTTGACCACGCGGAACTGGCCGATGTCGCCGCCGAACTCGCGCAGGCGCTTGACGGCCCAGGGCGACATGATGCCCTTGAGGTAGCGGCGCGGAATGCCGTATTCCTGCTCCAGGATATCGGCGTCCTCTTCGGGATTGAAAAGGCCGAGCGGGGACTCGAACACCGGCGAGCCCTTGATGGCGTAGAAGGGGACATGCTCCATCAGGTGCTTGAGTTTTTCCGCCAGCGAGGACTTGCCGCCGCCGACCGGGCCGAGCAGGTAAAGAATCTGCTTGCGTTCCTCGAGACCCTGGGCGGCATGCCTGAAGTAGGAAACGATGTTTTCGATCGCCTCCTCCATGCCATAGAAATCGCAGAAGGCCGGATAGCGCTTGATCACTTTGTTGGAAAAGATGCGGCTAAGGCGTGAATCCCTCGAGGTATCCACTGTTTCCGGCTCCCCGATCGCCTTGAGCATGCGTTCGGCGGCGTTGGCGTAAGCCAGCGAATCCGTCTTGCACAGTGCCAGGTACTCATGCAGGCTCATCTCTTCCTGCTGCGTCGCTGAATAGCGCGCTTTGAAGTGCTCAAAAATACTCATATTGGCTACCTTCCTGTCTCATTACCACTTGATTGGCAAGGTTTTTACAGCTCCGTTCGGTCCCGAGTGCCCTCCTTTGTTTCAAGTGTAGCCCAGCTTTGGTGAGCTCATGCGGGTCCGCCCGATAAAAGCGAAATCCGTTTTTCTTCAACCCTTTGATACGATGCGCCGGAGCAAGTTCAGGAGGCGTTTGCCCCCAGTGTCTCGATAATGGCCTGCATAAATCGGGCCGCCTCACCGCCGGTGGCCGCGCGATGATCGAAAGTCACTGACAGCGGCAGTAGCCGGTGGCCTTCGACGTGGTCGCCCAGCCACACCGGTTCGCAGCGGATTTTGCCGGCGCCGACGATGGCGACCTGGGGGGGCACCACCACCGGAGTTGCATAGCGTCCGCAGAAGGTACCGAAGTTGCTGAGGGTGATGGTGGCGCCCTGCAGCTCCGACGGCGGTATGGTGCGGGCCCTGACATCGGCCCGCATCCGGTCGAGACCGGCCCGCAGGTCATCGCTGCCGCGATTGCCGATATCGCGCAGCACCGGCACGAACAGCCCCTGCTCGGTATCCACGGCGACACCCAGGTGTACGCTGTCCTGCAGGCGCCGGTTCAGGTGCTGACCGTCGAACCGGGCATTGAGTGACGGCTCGCGCGCGCAGGCCACGGCGATAGCCAGTGCCAGGCGCATGGTAATGTCGGTGCCCTCCGGCCAGTGGTGGATGTCGACGTCGTCGAACAGGGTGACCGGCACCACCTGGGCGTGGGCCTCGGCCATATTGCGGGCCATCTGTTTGCGCACGCCGCGCAGCGGCTCTGGCGCGCCCAGGTCGCGGTTCATCCGGGCGGCCTGCTCGACGTCGTCGACGGTGATCAGGCCGTTGCGACCGCTGCCGCTGATGCTGCCGATATCCACCTCGAGTCGCTGCGCCAGACTGCGCACAGCCGGCGTGGCGCGGCCGGACTGGTGCGCGCGGGTGCTCGGCGATGCGCCGATGATGAAGTCATCGCGGCTGCTGTCGTCGCGGGCGCGCGCAATCGAGCCGACCACGGTGCCGGCATCGCCCGAGGCGTCATCGCCCTCGAACTCGATCAGCGGCTCGCCGGTATGAATGGTGTCGCCGGGAGCACCAAAAAGGTGCGCTATGGTGCCGTCCTGGGGCGAGGGCACCTCGATGATGGCCTTGGCGGTTTCGACGGAGACGACGACCTGGTCCGTCTTGACGCTGTCGCCCTCCTTGACGTGCCATTCCAGGATTTCGGCCTCGGGCAGGCCTTCGCCCAGGTCCGGTAACTTGAAATATTTCATGCGAACTCCAGGGTCTGGCGGGCGGCATCGACAATGTCACTCGCCTGCGGCATGTAATGGTCTTCCATTCGGTAATACGGCATGACCGTGTCATAGCCGGTCACCCGGGCAATGGGGGCCTGCAGGTCGAGCAGGCCGCGTTCGGACAGCGTGGCGGCGATCTCTGCGCCCATGGCGCCGTGGCGTGGCGCTTCATGAATGATGACGGCGCGGCCGGTCTTGCTGACCGATGCCAGCAGGGTGTCGCGGTCCAGCAGGTTAAGGGTGGCGACATCGATCACTTCGCAGCTGACGCCGTCGCCTGCGAGCGTATCGGCCGCTTCCAGGGTTTCTTTCACCATTGCGCCCCAGCTGATCAGGGTGATGTCGCTGCCTTCGCGCAGGGTGAAGCAGGTGTCGAGGGGAAGGGCCTGGCCGTTGTCCTCGACCGGTTGCTTCACGGCGCGGTAGATGCGCTTGGGCTCGAGGAAGATCACCGGGTCCGGCGAGCGGATCGCCGCCAGCAGCAGTCCGTAGGCCCGCGCCGGCGAGGAGGGTATGACCACCCGCAGTCCCGGGATCTGCGCCAGCAGTGCTTCGGTGCTTTCGGAGTGGTGCTCCGGCGCATGGATGCCGCCGCCGAAAGGCGCGCGCAGCACCAGCGGACAGCTCAGCCGGCCGCGGGTGCGATTGCGCATGCGCGCGGCGTGGCCGATGATCTGCTCCATGACCGGGAAGATAAAGCCCATGAACTGAATCTCCGCGACCGGTTTGAGGCCCTGGGTGGCCATGCCGACGGCGAGGCCGGCGATCAGGTTCTCGGCCAGCGGCGTATCCATGACGCGGCGCGGGCCGAACCGCTCCAGCAGGCCGACGGTGGCGCGGAAGACGCCGCCATTGACGCCAACATCCTCGCCCAGCAGAACGACATTCTCATCGGCGCCCATTTCGTGCATCAGTGCAAGGTTGACGGCTTCGACGAGGGTAATTGACTGACTCATGCCGCTTTCCTCCTGTCTCAGTCCTGTTCCCGCCGTGCGGCCCGGGCAGCCGCCCGGGCGCGAACCTGCTCGCGCTGCGCCTCGAGCGATGCGGGCAGTTCGGCGTAAAGGTGGTCGAACATGGCGCCGGGATCGTCGGGCGCGGTGGCGAGATAGGCGTCGACGGCCTGCTGGACGCGCCGGCTGATATCGGCCTGCCAGGCCTGCTCCTGTTCCTCGTTCCACCAGCCGCGACCGTGCAGGAAGTTGCGCAGCCGCTTGACCGGTTCGTGTTCCCAGCCGGCTCTGAGCTCGTCGCTGCTGCGATAGCGGGTGGCATCGTCGGCGGTGGTGTGGTCCGACAGGCGATAGCTGACGGCTTCGATCAGGCTAGGCCCCTTGCCACCGCGGGCGCGCTCCAGGGCCAGCGCAACCGCCTCATGCACCGCGATGACATCGTTGCCGTCGACCTGCTCGCCGCGGATGCCCGCGCCGATCGCTTTCTGCGCCAGCGTCGGCGCGCCGCACTGCATCGCCCGCGGTACCGAAATCGCCCACTGATTGTTGTTGACGATGAACACCAGCGGCAGTTGCCAGGTGCCGGCGACGTTGAGCGCCTCGAGAAAGTCGCCCTTGGAGGTGGCGCCATCGCCGCACAGGGTCACGGCGACGCGTTTCTCACCGCGGATGCGAAAGGCCGCCGCGACGCCGCAGGCATGCAGGCACTGGGTCGCGATCGGCACGCAGTTGGGCAGGTCCTGACGCAGCGCCGGGCTGGCGCTGCCGCGTTCGTCGCCGCCCCAGTACAGCAGTACGTCGCGCCAGTCGCAGCCGCGCATCACCTGCATGGCGTGATTGCGGTAGTAGGGCACCAGCACGTCCTCGTCATCCATCAGGCTGGCGGTGGGTATATCGATGGCTTCGCCCCCGAGCAGCGACGGGTAGGTGCCGAGCTGTCCGGTGCGCTGCAGCGCGATGGCCTTGGTATCGAACTGGCGCGCCAGGGTCATCTGGCGGTAGTACTCGACCAGGGTGTCGGGTTTCCCGGCCCAGTCCGGCAGCTCGCCGACCGGTTGGCCGGCGGCATCGAGATAGCGGCAAAAGCGGATCTCTCCCTGGTAGGCAATGGTCGTCATCTGCGTTTCCTCCGGTAGCGGTCGGATCGTTCACAGGGTCTCGAGAGGGTGCTGGCCGGCATGACGGCCGGCCCGGGCGATAATCGCTTCGGCACGGCTGTCGGCGACTTCGCTGGTGGGCCGGCCCTCCCGGTCGGCCTGCTCGAACAGTGCGGTCAGCTGGTTGCCGATACCCTGGACCTTGGCGGCAATGGCGCTGGCCGGGGCCCCGGCATGGTGCAGTGCAACGAAGATCAGACCGCCGGCATTGATCAGGTAGTCGGGGGCGTAGAGGATGCCGCGTTGGCGCAGCAGCTCGCCGTGTCGTGCCTCCGCCAGCTGGTTGTTGGCGGAGCCGGCGACGATGGCGCAGTTGAGCTGCGCGATGCTGTCATCGTTGATGATCGCACCGAGGCCGCAGGGGCAGAAAACATCGGCCGGAGCTGCATAGATCTCTTCCGGCGCCAGGGCGCGGGCGCCGAAGGCCTGCACCGCCTGGCCGACCCGGGTCCGGTCGAGGTCGCTGACCAGCAGCTGCGCGCCGGCGGCATGAAGCTGCCGCGCCAGTGCAAGGCCGACATGACCGAGCCCCTGCAGCGCAATCCTGACGCCGGTCAGACGGTCGCGCTCGAGACGGTGGTGCACGGCGGCGCAGATGCCCTCGAACACGCCCTGAGCGGTGTAGGGCGAGGGATCGCCGGCCTGGCTGGTGCAGCTCACCCAGCGGGTCTGGGTGGCGATGGCGTCCATATCGGTCACCTGGGTACCGCTGTCCATTGCCGTGATGTAGCGACCGCCGAGGCTGTCGACGAAGCGGCCGAAGCTCTGCATCAGCGCACTGCGGTCGAAATTCCCCGCAGGCTTGAGTACCACCGCCTTGCCGCCACCGTGGGGCAGGTCCGCCAGTGCCGCTTTGTAACTCATGCCGCGGGCCAGCCGTATGGCGTCGGTGATGGCCTCGTCGTCGGAGGCATATTCGATGAAGCGACAGCCGCCGATGGCGGGGCCGCGCTTGGTGGAGTGGATGGCGACAATGGCCCTGAGGCCGGTTTCGGGATCGGATGCGAAATGAAGATCGGCCAGACCTGCGTTTTCCAGCTGTCTGAACATGACGGGGTCCTCCGTATGCCTGGGGTGCCCGTTGCACCTGGTCAATCGGGCCTTGTGAGCCCGCGGCGCCGTCGGCTCGTCACCCGGGGTATGGGTGACGCAAAATGCGATGGCGCCCGTCCGCAACTTGCGATTGCTGTACCTTTTGGATAGCACAGCTTTTGCTAAAGTTCAGGGGCGAAATCGAAAATAAGTGTTTGATTTTGCAAGTGCGAAATGAACCGGGCGCGGGGAGTTGGCGGGCCGGAGCGGCGTCGGAGAAGATGCGCGGGAGGGCTGGCGCGGCCCGAAGGCCGGCCGGTGTACGGGCGTTCTGGAGAGTTATCGTTCGGAGCTGATAAGCCAGCGACTGCCGTTTCGCACCAGCGTCAGGACATGCTGCTCGGGCTTGTCGGAACCGGGCCGGGTGGCGCTCACCCGTACCTCGATCCAGTCGGGACTCATGATCGCCAGCTCGTATTCCTGCAGCCGGAAGGTACGGTCGTCCTGCGCCAGCGACTCCAGCCAGAGGCGGTGGCTGGTTTCGTCGTCGGGGCGGTATCCGGGCAGGTACAGCGATGCCTGCTGCTCGGGCGTATAGCCGGGCGCCTCGGCCCAGAGTTCGATCTGGGCGCCGACGCGGGCGGCGATGCTGTCGTCGTCCCCGGCGTCCTGCGCTGCATCCAGGGTCTGCAGTTGCGGCGGCGCCCTGCGGCGGCGCATGCCCATTGCGTCGGTGTAGGTGCTGTCGGCAATGGCGCCGTAGAGGTCGCGCAGGTTTTCGTGAATGCGGGCATAGTGGGGGTGGGTTGCCAGCGCGAGCTGCAGCTGCTCGATGGCCTCGCTGTACTGGCCGTTGGCGGCGAGCATCACGCCGAGATTGTTGTAGGCCTCGGGGCGGCGCGGATACTGCTGGCTGAGCTGGCGCAGCAGCTGTCGGGCGTGCTCCGGGTAGCCCCGTCGCTCCAGTTCGGCGGCTTTCGCCAGCGCCTCGCGGTAGGGCGTATCGGGCAGCAGGCTCGGCAGCGGTGGCGCGACCTTCTCGGTCGCGGGAGCCGGCTCCGGGGTGGGGGGAGGCAGGCGTACGTCCGACTCGTCGCCGTTGCCCGGCTGGCTCTGCAGCGCGGCTTTTTCGCTGCGTAGCCAGCTCTTGATTTCAGCCAGCCGTGCATCCAGATCGGCCCGGGCGTAGTCCGGTTGCTGCCCGGTGCTGTCGAGCGGTTCCCGGCTGGCCTCGTCGCAGCTGTAGACGTCGTCGCTGCCGCCGCGCAGGCAGTACGGAGACTGCGGCGCTGGAACCTCGTCACGCCGCGCATCGCTGCTGCAGGCGGCGAGCGTAAGGGCCAGAAGTATGGAAAGCGAGCTTCGTACCGCGGTCAACATTGCGATTACATCCCTGTCGGCTTGTCGATCTTTCGCAAAGCCCCGATTGTACAAAAGTTCAGGCGTGCTGCGCACCGGACAGCACCAGCCCCGCGCCGATCAGGGCGCTGCCGGTGACCCGGTTCTGCGCGCGGCGGGCGCGGGCGTCGCGCATCCAGGCGCGCAGACGCGAAGCCAGCAGGCTGTAGCCGGTCATCACGCACCAGTCCACCGCCACCAGGGTGGTACCGATAATCAGCAGCTGCGGCGCCTGGGGGGCGTGCGGATCGAGGAACTGCGGAATGAGCGCCACCAGGAACACCAGACCCTTGGGGTTGGTGATATTGATCAGCAGGCTCTGCAGATAGGCGCGGCGCCAGTGTACCGGTTTGGCCTCGCCGAGCTGGAAGTCGCCCTTTTCGCGCCACTTCTGGATGCCGAGCCAGACCAGGTAGCCGACCCCGATCCATTTGATGACGGTAAACAGCGTCACCGAGGCGGCGACCAGGCTGCCGAGGCCGACACCGACCACGACGATCTGGGTGCCGTAGCCGCTGATCAGGCCGAGAATCGCGGGCTGGGCACGGCGTACGCCCTGGCTGAGGCCGTAGCTCATGGCCGTCACCGCGCCCGCGCCGGGGGACAGACTGATCAGGGTGGCGGCTGCCAGCAGGGTCAGCCAGATACTCAGGGTCATGGGGTTATTCCCTCGAAATGAAAACAGCCACCCTAAGGTGGCTGTTGGCAATTTGGTTGTCAATCATTGGAAGACTGAGCGTGGGAGCGGCGCACCCAAACTTACGGGCACTTCCTCGCCGCGAATAATCTGGCACCCTGTGCAAAAAGCTTCGCGGCGGGGCGCCGCTCCCACGGTTGGTGGAGCGCTTAAGCCTCGGCTTTTTCCCGTGCAATGGCCCGATAGGCGATATCGGTACGGTAGAAGGCGCCGTTCCAGCTGACCTGCCCGACCAGTTCGTAGGCGCGGCGCTGGGCTTCGGTGACGCTGTCGCCGAGCGCGGTGACGCAGAGCACGCGACCGCCGGCGGTGACCACCTGGCCGTCGACCAGCCTGGTGCCGGCGTGGAAGATCTTGCTGTCGGCCGGGGTTTCGGCAGGCTCGCTGATCACATCGCCCTTGGCGTAGTCGCCCGGATAGCCGCCGGCCGCCATGACCACGCCGACGGATGGACGCGGATCCCAGTCGGCACTGACCTGGTCGAGACGACGCTCGATCGCGGCCTGGCACAGTTCGACCAGGCTCGACTTGAGGCGCAGCATGATCGGCTGGGTTTCCGGATCGCCGAAGCGGCAGTTGTACTCGATCACCTTGGGGGTGCCGTCGGCCATGATCATCAGGCCGGCGTAAAGGAAACCGGTGTACTCGTTGCCTTCGCTGGCCATGCCGCGCACCGTCGGCATGATGACTTCGTTCATCACGCGCTGGTGGATGTCGGGCGTGACCACCGGAGCGGGGGAGTAGGCGCCCATGCCGCCGGTGTTGGGGCCGGTGTCGCCGTCGCCGACGCGCTTGTGGTCCTGGCTGGTCGCCATCGCCAGCACGTGCTCGCCGTCGACCATCACGATGAAGGACGCTTCCTCGCCGTCGAGGAACTCCTCGACCACGACGCGGCTGCCGGCGTCGCCGAAGGCGTTGCCCGCGAGCATGTCGCGAATGGCCGCTTCCGCTTCCTCAAGCGTCATCGCCACGATCACGCCCTTGCCGGCGGCCAGGCCGTCGGCCTTGATCACGATCGGCGCGCCCTTCTCGCGCACGTAGGCGATGGCCGGATCGATCTCGGTGAAGTTTTGGTATTCGGCGGTGGGGATGGCGTGACGCGCCAGGAAATCCTTGGTGAAGGCCTTGGAGCCTTCCAGCTGGGCGGCCGCCGCGGTCGGGCCGAAGATCGGCAGACCGGCTTCGCGGAAACGGTCGACGACACCGGCGACCAGCGGCGCTTCGGGGCCGACGATGGTCAGGTCGATGGCGTTGTCGCGGGCGAAGTTCACCAGAGCGTCGAGGTCGAGCACGTCGATGGCGACGTTTTCCAGCTTCGCTTCGGTCGCGGTGGCGGCGTTGCCCGGCGCGACGAAGACCTTTTCGACCGCCGCGTCACGGGCTGCGGACCAGGCCAGGGCGTGCTCGCGTCCGCCGGATCCGATAACCAGTACTTTCATCAGTTTCTCCTACGGTTCCGCTTAGTGACGGAAGTGGCGCATGCCGGTGAAGACCATGGCGATGCCGGCTTCATCGGCGGCCTGGATCACCTCTTCATCGCGCATCGAGCCGCCCGGCTGGATGACGGCGGAGATGCCGACCTTGACGGCGTTGTCGATACCGTCGCGGAACGGGAAGAAGGCGTCGGATGCCATTACCGCGCCCTTGACCTCGAGACCGGCGTGCTCGGCCTTGATGGCGGCGATGCGGGCCGAGTTGACGCGGCTCATCTGGCCGGCGCCGACACCGATGGTCTGGCGGTTCCTGGCGTAGACGATGGCGTTGGACTTGACGAACTTGGCCACTTTCCAGGCGAAGATCAGGTCGTGGATTTCCTGCTCGGTCGGCGCGCGCTGGGTGACGATCTTGAGATCGGCTTCGGTGATCATGCCGATGTCACGGCTCTGCACCAGCAGACCGCCGTTGACGCGCTTGTAGTCGAGATCGGCGTGACGTTCGGCCGGCCACTCGCCGCATTCGAGCAGGCGCACGTTGGCCTTGGCGGAAACCGCTTCGCGGGCGGCGTCGCTGATGCGCGGCGCGATGATCACCTCGACGAACTGGCGCTCGACGATGGCGCGGGCGGTATCGCCGTCCAGCTCGCGGTTGAAGGCGATGATGCCGCCGAAGGCGGATTCGGTGTCGGTGGCGTAGGCCAGTTCGTAGGCCTGGCGGATGCCGCCTTCCGGGCTCACGCCGACGCCGCACGGGTTGGCGTGCTTGACGATGACGCAGGCCGGCTTGGTGAAGCTCTTGACGCACTCCAGCGCCGCATCGGTGTCGGCGACGTTGTTGTAGGACAGCTCCTTGCCCTGCAGCTGACGTGCGGTGGCGATGCTGGCCTCGGCCGGATTCGCCTCGACGTAGAACGCCGCCTTCTGATGCGGGTTCTCGCCGTAGCGCATTTCCTGCGCCTTGACGAACTGGGTGTTGAAGGTGCGCGGGAAGTCGGCCGGCTGCTGTTCGCTGCCGTCGACGATGGTGCCGAGGTAGTTGGCGATCATGCCGTCGTAAGCGGCGGTGTGTTCGAACGCCTTGACCGCCAGATCGAAGCGGGTCCTGTAGCTGAGACCGTTGCCGGCTTCGAGTTCGGCGAGGATGGCGTCATAGTCGCTGGCGTTGACGACGATGGCGACGTCCTTGTGGTTCTTGGCGGCAGAGCGGACCATGGTCGGGCCGCCGATATCGATATTCTCGATCGCCAGCGGCAGGTCGCAGTCGGGGCGGGCGATGGTGGCGGCGAAGGGGTAGAGATTGACCACGACCATGTCGATCGGCGCGATGCCGTGTTCGCTCATCACCGCGTCGTCGGTGCCGCGGCGGCCAAGGATGCCACCGTGGATCTTCGGGTGCAGGGTCTTGACCCGACCGTCCATCATTTCCGGGAAGCCGGTGTGGTCGGACACTTCGACCGCGTCTATGTTCTGCTCGCGCAGCAGCTTGAAGGTGCCGCCGGTGGAGAGGATTTCGACACCGCGCGCAGCCAGTGCGCGGGCGAATTCGACGATGCCGGTCTTGTCCGAGACGCTGATCAGCGCACGGCGGACCTGGGTACTCTGTTGCTCTGCCATCTTGATTCGGGGTTCCGTTTGACGAAGGAAATCGGTTACAGCAGTCCGTACTGCTTCAGCTTCTTGCGCAGGGTGCCACGGTTCAGACCGAGCAACTGAGAGGCCTTGGTCTGGTTGTCCTTGGTGTAGGCCATGACCGTTTCGAACAGCGGTGCCTCGATCTCGGCCAGCACCATCTGGTAGACATCGGTGACCGGTTGACCGTCCAGCTGCTTGAAGTAGTTCGTCAGCGACTGGTGAACGTTGTCACGCAGTGTCTGGTTCGGAGCGTCCTGCGGCTGTTGCGCGGCGAGAGTCGGCTGCTTGATTTCTTTAATATCCACTTTGGGTGTCTGTCCATTGCCTGTGATCAGGCCGCCGCGCCGGCGTTTGCGTCCTGCGCAAAAAAGCCGTCTATGGCGGCAAACTGATCGTCTGCTGTTTCCAACTGATTGAAAGCCTGTCTAAAGAGACGGCCACCCGGTTCGGCCTGCAGGTACCAGCCCACATGCTTGCGCGCGATGCGCACACCCATGTACTCACCGTAGAACTGGTGCAAGGCCTGCACGTGCTCGACCAGGATTTCCCTGATTTCCTGTCGGGACGGGGCCACGAGCAGATGCCCGTGGCGCAGGTAGTGATCGATCTCCCGCAACAGCCAGGGATGGCCCTGGGCCGCGCGCCCGATCATCACGGCGTCGGCACCGGTAAAGTCCAGTACCTCTCGCGCCTTCTGCGGCGAGTCGATATCGCCGTTGGCGAACACCGGGATCTCTACCGCCCGCTTGATTTCTCTGATGGTGTCGTATTCCACCGCACCTTTGTATCCGCAGGCGCGGGTGCGGCCGTGAACGGCCAGCGCCCGGATGCCGGCGTCCTGTGCAATGCCGGCAACGCGCAGGCCATTGCGGTTGTCCGGATTCCAGCCGGTGCGTATCTTCAGCGTGACCGGCACCTCGACCGCCTCGACCACCGCCTGCAGGATATCCCGAACCAGGGGCTCGTCCTGCAAAAGCGCGGAGCCTGCGGCCTTGTTGCAGACCTTCTTGGCCGGGCAACCCATGTTGATATCGATGATCTGGGCGCCGCGTGCCGCGTTCATGCGCGCGGCCTCGGCCATCATCTCGGGGTCGCCGCCGGCGATCTGCACGGAACGGGGTTCCGGCTCACCCTCGTGATCGAGTCGGAGCGCGGACTTGCGGCTGTTCCATAGCCGGGTATCGGAGGTCACCATTTCGGAAACGACCATGCCGGCCCCGAGCCGTCTGCAGAGCTGACGGAAAGGCCTGTCGGTAACGCCTGCCATCGGCGCCAGAACAACCTGACTGTCAATGGTGTAGGGTCCGATCTGGAACATGGCTGACCTTAATTCAGAGAAAACAACACCGCGCAGCCGCAAGGGCTACGTATCGGTTCACTCAAGGAAGGCGGCCAATGATACCCCTTCGCACCTGCCTCTCCAACCCGTAAGTGATGAAAAAATGAGCAAAAACGCTCTTGCGCGAAGGGCGTCCTGGTGCTAATTGGAGGCGAGGGTGGCGGGTGCGAGTTCGACTTCGTAGCTCACCGCGCGGCGGCCCGGATCCAGCACCTCCAGGTTGATCTGGTAGGGCTCGCGGTGGCGCATGCGCAGCGGGTTGAGCGCCGGATCCAGATAGTCGCCCGGTTGCAGCCGCCGTTCGGCTACGGTGCGGCCGCGGATATCGGCGAAGGTGAGGTCGATCGCCGGAAACGGCTGATCGAAACCGGCATCGTTTTCCAGCAGCAGGTGTACGCTCAGCGCTTCCTGGTATTGCGGATGCGCCCGCACGACCAGCTGCAGGTTGCGGATACTGTCGATATCCCGGCGCGGCGGGATATTGCAGCGAACCTGATTGCAGAGAATCTCGTAGAAGCCGGCGAGCCGCTCCTGCTGTGACCACTCCAGGCGGTTGAACCAGACCAGCTGCGATGCCAGCAGAGCCAGGGCGAAAAGGCAGCCCAGGGACCAGCCCAGGATTGCGGTGGGGGATGCCGGCTCCGGCTCGCGCTGCAGCTGCAGCGGTTCGGCGTGCAGGTCATCGACCGAAAGCCGTGGCGGCAGCGGCGCGGGCTGGGGCGGTGGCGGCCTGTCAGCTTGGGGGGGCGCTGGTCGCAGCGGTGGGCTGTCCTGTTGCGGCGGCGTCCACTGCTGAACGACTGGCGAGGCCTGCGCTGCCTGCTCCATGATCGTCGGTGTCGGCCCGCCCGGTGCCTTGTCGCCGATCTCGACCGGCGTCTCGGTGTCGAAGCGAAAGTCGGCCACGGTGGCGGCGTCGCTCGCCGGCGCATGGGACGTCACCTCGTCGGAGCCCTGTGGCAGAGGCTGGTGGGCACGCGCATCGAATACGGTGAGACAGGCGCCGCAACGCACCTTGCCGCCGGCCAGCCGAAGCTGGCCGTCGCTGACGTTGAAGCGGGTCTGGCATTCGGGGCATTCGGTGATCAGGCCGTCCTGCATGGCTCAATCCGCAGTTGTCGTGGCAATCAGAGCCGGGTGCCGGAAATCCGGATCCAGCCTTCGCGTTCGGCCACGGGGTCGAGGCGGAACCAGGGGCTGTAGGCGGCCTGAATCTCCCCGGCCTGCTGTTCCAGCAGACCGGACAGCGCGATGCGGCCGCCGCTGCGGACCCTTTTGGCCAGGGTCGGCGCCAGTTCCACCAGGGGGCCTGCGAGGATGTTGGCGACCAGGACATCGGACTCGCGCTCAGGCGCCTGCTCGGGCAGGCAGGCCTCAAGCCGTGCGGCGGCCAGCTGGTTGCGCTCCAGATTGCTGCGGGTGGCCTGCAGAGCCTGCGGGTCGATATCCACCGCCAGTACCGAGTCGGCGCCAAGCAGCAGGGCGGCGATGCCGAGGATGCCGGAACCGCAGCCGTAGTCGGTCACGCCCTTGCCGGCGAGGGGCTCGGCGTCCAGCCACTCCAGGCACAGTGCTGTGGTCGGGTGGGTGCCGGTACCGAACGCCAGGCCCGGGTCCAGCATCAGGTTGACGGCATCAGGCTCCGGCGCCTCGCGCCAGCTCGGGCATACCCACAGGCGCTGGCCGAAACGCATCGGGTGATAGTTGCTCATCCACTCCCGTTCCCAGTCCTTGTCTTCCAGAATCTCGGCACGAAACTCCGGCATGGGCTGGTCCGGGAACAGCTGCTCGTGTGCCTGGCGCACGACCTTCTCGGTTTCCTTGAGGTCGTGCTCGGCCGCGAAAAGACCGGTAATGGTGGTATCGGACCACAGTGGCGTGGTGCCGAGATCCGGCTCGAAGATCGGCTCGTCCGCCGAGTCCTGGTAGGTGACCGCCGCGCAGCCTGCCGCCAGCAGTATATCTTCATACTGCTCGGCGACGTCGGGTTTGATCGAGAGCTTGATTTGTAGCCAGGGCATAGCGCGTCCGTATTGCTTCTGTATAAGTGGAATAGGCTCCAGTATCGCCGATTCGGCGCGGCCAGAAAACCTCGCCGCGCCGGTGCCGGTCTCCGATGGGCGTCCGGGACGCTACTTGTCGGCCTTGCCGGCGGCGGCAGCGAGCCGTGCCAGCCGGCAGTCGAGCCTGCCGGGTCTGCGGTTTGCGTCCTCGGCGGCTTCCTTGCGTCGGATCGCCTGGCGTACGGTCATGGCGCCGATCCAGCGCAGCGGCTCCGGGGGAAAGTACCCTCGCGGCCCCTGCGCCAGCCCGGAACGGCTCCAGACGTCGTCGTTGCCGAGCAGCAGTGAGCGGATGATTTCACCGCCGAGCCAGGTCTGCACCACGCCGTTGCCGGAGTAGCCGAAGCCATAGACTATGTTGCGTCGGCCGCGCAGGTGGCCAAAGAACGGCAGGCCGGTCACAGATCGGTCCGAGGGGCCTGTCCAGGTGCGCTCGATGGCATCGCTGTCGAGGGTCGGGAAGAAGCGGTGCAGGGCGTTGCGCAGCATCGGCTGGTAGCGGCTGGGTTCGTCGAACGCCGGCAGCACCCGGTTGCCGAAGGCGAAAAGGTTACCGCCCTTGCCCAGCATCAGGCGGCCGTCCGGTGTGCTGCGGTAGTAGTGTACGAAGGTACGCGAGTCCACCACGGCACAGCCGTTGCCGAGGTCCGACTCCGCCAGCAGCTCGGGGACCGGGTGGGTGATCAGCATGTCGGACGAGACCAGCGTGATACTGTTGGCGAACTCCCGGAACTGTCGGGCCATCCAGGCGTTGGTGGCCAGCACCACCTGGCGCGCGCGGATGCGCGCCCGGGGCGTCAGGATCTCGGCGGGCTCGCCTTCGATCAGCCGATCCATGGGGGTGCGCTCGTGGATCTCGACGCCCAGGCTTTCCGCCACCGCTTTGAGCCCCCGCACCAGTAAGCCGGGTTGCAGGCTGCCGGCGGCGGGCGAGAAGTAGCCTTCCAGGTGTGCTGCGGAACCTGCCCGGCGTTGTACCTCGGCCGGTGTCAGCGAGCGCCAGCTGTTGAGTCCGAGCCGCTCCAGCTCGGCGACCAGCGGAGTCATGCTGCCCCGTTGTGCCTCACTGGTGGCGGTGTAAAGCGTGCCGCCGGGTCGCAGCTCGCAGTCGATCTCATGCCGGTCACAGAAGTCGGCGATATCCCATACCGCCTGCTCCGATGCCTGCACCAGGCGGCGGGCCTCGGTGTCGCCGAACAGCCGCCTGAGGGTCGGATACTTGGTCGACCAGGTCAGCATGCAGCCGCCATTGCGTCCGGATGCGCCGCTGCCGCAGCGATCCGCCTCGATCAGCAGGATGCGGCTGTGCGGGCACGCCTGCCTGAGCTTGATGGCACTCCAGAGCCCGGTGAAGCCGCCGCCCACAATACAGATGTCGACATCGAGATCCTGTGTCAGCGGCACGGGAGCCGCCGGCCGTTCGCGCTGTAGGGCCTGGTCGAACCAGAAGGGCTGATAATTGTCGGTCATGGTTTCTTCGCCTGTGTGGGAATCAGTGGGAGTAGCCGAAGCGGTGTGAGACCTGTTCCAGCGCCCGCTCCAGCATCGCGATGGCCTGGCCCAGCTGGTCACGGGTGATGATCAGCGGCGGCGACAGCTGCAGCACGTTGCCCTGGGAAACCTTGAAGCTGAGGCCGGCATCGAGACAGGCGTACATCACGGCATCGGCCTCGTCGCTTGCGCGCTCGCGGGTTTTTCTGTCCTTTACCAGCTCCAGGCCCCACAGCAGACCGACCCCCCGGACGTCGCCGATCAGGGCAAAGCGCCGTGCCAGCCGCTTAAGCTCGACGGCCATGAACTGTTCGTGGTCCTGCACCTTGGCGAGCAGATCCTCCTGCTCGATCACGTCCAGGGTCGCCAGCGCCGCGGCGCAGCCGAGCGGGCTTTTCTCGTGGGTGTAATGACCGAGCGAGACGTCCTCGGCGATATTGAGGCCATCTCTCGCCAGCATGGCAGCAAAGGGCACGATACCGCCGCCGAGCCCTTTGCCGATGCAGAGGATATCCGGCTCGATGCCGTATCGTTCACAGGCAAAGAGGGTGCCGGTACGCCCCAGGGCGATCGGTATTTCGTCGAGCACCAGCAGTACGCCGTGGCGGTCACAGATTTCTCGCACCCGCTGCCAGTAGGCGCGAGACGGAATCTGGGCATCGGTATTGCGTACGGTCTCGGCGAGAAAAACACCCACTTGCGGATCTTTTTCGAGCACGTATTCGAGGTAGTCCGCGTAGGCGAGGTCGTCATCCTGCGAGGCGAACGGGCCGCGGTAGCGGGTCGGCGGGGGGATCCGTTCGACGCCCGGCAATAGCGGGCCCAGGCCCTTTTCGAAGGAATGAGTACCGCCCACTGCGATGGCATCCATCGAGGCACCGTGGAAGGAGTCCCAGAGCGACACCACCTTGTGACGCCCGGTAACCAGGCGCGCCAGCTTCAGCGCCATGCCGATGACCGAGGTGCCGCCGGGGGCGAACAGCACCCGGTTCAGGTCTCCCGGCGCGAGCTCCGTGAGTCTGCGGGCGCAGTCGACCGCAACCTGGCTGGTGTATCGGCGCGGACAGAAGGGCAGTTCGTCGAGCTGCTGCCGCAGGCGGGCGACCAGGTGAGGGTGGCCATATCCGAGCTGGTGCACGTTGTTGCCGTGAAAGTCCATGTAGCGCCGGCCCTGCAGATCCTGGAGGTAGATGCCGTCGCAGCCCTCGAGGGCGTTGAGGCAGGGAGTCGACATCGCCTGGTGCAGAAAATACCGGGCATCCGCCTCGAGCAGGTCGCGGCTGGCCCGGTCGAGGCGCTCAGCCTGCCAGCGCTGCCGTTCGTCGCTCTGGTTGATATCACCTTCTTTCTTGAGTTCCAGCTGCTGCATCTTGTTTCCGACTCCGTGATATCTTTTTCTGGTATATACCAGATATTTAATTGCAGACGGGACCGACTGTCAATCGTGCGTCTGGGTGGTTCATAAATGCTTCATCGGTCTGTAACCTTGCAGCTGGTTAATGGCGGCTTTTTCTGTGCTCGGGGATCTTTGAAGGAGGCAAGCGTGGCAGCAGGCAGGGGTGTGACGTCAGCCCGGGTGGCGGCAGAATTGCGATCGCGGATCGAGCGTGGTGAGCTGCTGCCGGAGGACCGGCTGCCTTCCGAGCGTGAGCTCAGCGAGTCGCTGCATACCACGCGGGTGACCTCGCGCGAAGCCCTCAAGCAGCTCGAGGCCGAAGGACTCATATACCGCTCCAACCGCCGCGGCTGGTTCGTCACGTCGCAGCGCATCAACTACAACCCCAGCCGGGCGGCTTTCTTCATGGACTACGTCGCCGATCAGGGGTTGGTGCCATTCAGCCGTCAACTGCTGAAAAAGCGAATCGTCGCCGACGACCGGCTGGCGTCGATGCTCGAGGTGTCCGTCAAGGCGCCGCTGGTCGAGTTGCAGCGCCTGCGCGGCGCCAACGGCCGGCCCGCCTACATCGAGACCATCTATCTGCCGGAGGGGCGTCTTCCCGGTATTTACGAGTGCGATCTCGAGCGCTCCGTCAGCGCCGTAATGCTGGGTGATTACGATCAGCAATATGCCGTGGTCGAGCTCGATATTACCGTCGGCGCACTGAGCGCCGGACAGGCGGCGTTGCTCGACGCGCCCCCGGGCTACACCTGCCTGTGCGTGCGGCGGGTGGTTCGCAATGCCGCCGGCGAAGTGGTGGAGTACGATCTCGAGCACTGGCGCCATGATTCCCTGAACATTCAGGTCCGTCTCGACAACTCCTGATGCGTCACGGGAGTTTCTTTTTTCTGTAACCGAATCGTCAAACTCCACACTTAATCTGTGCGCATTCATTGGTATACACCAGATTGAAGTCGAGGACTTGGACGATGAACCTGAAAAAACTGTTTTACAAACTGGCTGCGGCCGGTGCCCTGGCTGCGGCCGGTGCCCTGGCTGCGGCTGTGCAGGCCAATGCCGCTACCGAACTGACCGTCTATACGGCTTTCGAGGCGGAAGACCTCAAGCGCTACGCCGGTGAGTTCGAGAACGCGAACCCGGATATCAAGGTGAACTGGGTGCGCGACTCCACCGGTATCGTCACCGCCAAGCTGCTGGCTGAAAAGAGCAATCCGCAGGCCGACGTGGTCTGGGGCCTGGCGGCGACCTCGCTGCTGGTGCTAAAGGGTGAAGGCATGCTGCAGCCATACGCGCCGGCAGGCCTGGAGGCGCTGTCGCCGAAATTCCGCGACGCTGACGCAGTGCCGTCCTGGATCGGGCTCGATGCCTGGGTGGCGGGCATCTGCGTCAACACTGTCGAAGCCGAGAAGCTTGGCCTGCCGATGCCGTCCTCCTGGGAAGATCTGACCAAGCCGGTTTATCGGGGCCACCTTATCATGCCGAACCCGAACTCCTCCGGCACCGGCTTCCTCGACGTCTCGTCCTGGCTGCAGATGTTCGGCGAAGAAAAGGGCTGGGACTACATGGACCGTCTACACACCAATATCTCCCGCTACACCCATTCCGGCTCCAAACCATGCAAGCTGACGGCGACCGGCGAAACGCCGATCGGTATCTCCTTTGCCTACCAGGGCGCCAAACTGAAGAAGAAGGGGGCGCCGCTTGAGCTGGTGTTCCCGCGCGAAGGCATGGGCTGGGACATGGAAGCGGCGGCCATCGTCAAGGGCACGGACAAACTGGACGCGGCGAAAAAACTGCTGGACTTCGCGGCGTCTCGCAAGGCCAACGAAATGTACAACCAGGGCTATGCGGTCGTCGCCATCCCGGGTGTCGCCCAGCCGGTGGAGTTCTACCCCGAGAACCCCGAGTCGCTGATGATCGACAACGACTTTGTCTGGGCTGCGGGTAATCGCGACGCCATCCTTACCGAGTGGCAGCGTCGTTACGACAGCAAGTCCGAAGCCAAGTAACGCCGATCTGGCAAAGGGCGCGCCGTTCGGGGGCGCGCCGTTTCTATTCAAAGAGGCCGAGCATGAGTGAAAGTTATCTGTCGATCCGGCGTCTGCATCAGGTGTTCGGCGACTTTGTCGCACTGCGCGATATCAGTCTGGATATCCGCGAAGGCGAGTTCGTCTGCTTCCTGGGGCCTTCCGGCTGTGGCAAGACCACCCTGCTGCGGGCCGTCGCCGGCCTGCAGCTGCAAACCGGGGGCGATATCTTCCAGGCCGGTCAGAGGATTTCCTGGCTGCCGCCCGAACAGCGCGATTTTGGCATCGTGTTCCAGTCCTACGCATTGTTTCCGAACCTGAATGTGGCCGACAACATTGCCTACGGTCTGCGTAACCGGCGCACCGGGCGTTCCGAGGTGCGGGCCAGGGTCGCGGAGTTGCTGGAGCTGATCGGTCTGCCGGATGCCGGCAAAAAGTACCCGTCGCAGCTCTCCGGCGGTCAGCAGCAGCGGGTCGCGCTGGCCCGGGCGATCGCCACCCGGCCGGGGCTGCTGTTACTGGATGAGCCGCTGTCGGCGCTCGATGCCCGGGTTCGCGTTCACCTGCGGCACGAGATCAAGGAACTGCAGCGTCGGCTCGGCGTTACCACCATCATGGTTACCCATGATCAGGAGGAGGCGCTGGCCATGGCCGATCGCATCGTGGTGATGAATCACGGTTGCATCGAGCAGGTGGGAACGCCGCAACAGATCTATGCAGAGCCGGCCAGCGCCTTTGTTGCTTCGTTCGTCGGCACCATGAACTTTCTGCCCGCCATCCGAATCGGCGAGGGCCGGGTCCGGATCGGCGAGCGAACCCTGAATTGCCGTACCCTGTCGCCTCACGGCAATGGCGAGGTGCGTGTCGCCATTCGCCCGGAGGACGTGCGCACGCGTTACAACGGTGACGCCAGTAACCTGATTTCGGCACGCGTCAGGGGACTCGAGTTCCTCGGCGCCTTCGTGCGCAGCGAGCTGGAGATCGACGGCGTTGATGAACCCCTGGTTGCCGATTTTTCCGCCAACGATGTCCGCGACCTGGGTATCGAGGCCGGTAATGTCCTGAATCTGGACCTGCCGGCGCAGCGTCTGCACCTGTTCGAGCACTGATCATGGATACCCTATTGAACCCGCCGGGATTCCTGGCGAAGAAGCGGGCGCGACTGCTCGGTATCGACTGCAGCCTGCCGATCCTCTGTTTGCTGGTCGCGATCGCCATGCTGGCGATCGCGCTGGTGCTGCCGCTTTACAGTCTGCTGTCCAAGTCGCTCGAGGACCGCCACGGGCAGTTTGTCGGGCTCGCCAACTTCCGCGCCTATGTTGCCGACCCGAGTCTGATGCACTCGATAACCAACTCGCTTTGGGTTGCATCGCTCACCACGCTGATCGTGGTGTCACTGGCACTGATGACGGCCTTCGCCCTGACGCGCTCCCGCATGCCGGGTCGGGGCCTGCTGAAGGTGCTGGTTATGGGGCCTATCTTCGCGCCTTCGCTGCTGCCGGCGATTTCGATGGTGTACCTGTTTGGCAACCAGGGCGTGCTCAAGGACCTGTTGATGGGGCACAGCATTTACGGCCCGATCGGCATCGTCGTCAGCATGTCGTTCTGGTGCTTTCCCCATGCGGTGATGATCCTCTGCACGGCGCTCGAGAACAGCGATGCGCGTCTTTACGAGTCCGCCAGGGCGCTGCGTACCAGCCCGCTGAGGGCTTTCATGACGGTCACGCTGCCGTCCATCAAGTACGGCCTGATCAGCGCGGCTTTTGTCGTCTTCACCCTGGCGATTACCGATTTCGGCGCGCCCAAGGTGATCGGCGGGCAGTACAACGTACTGGCGACCGATATCTACAAGCAGGTGATCGGTCTGCAGAACTTCCAGATGGGCTCGGTGGTGTCGGTGATCCTGCTGCTGCCGGCGGTGCTGGCCTTCGCGGTGGATCGCTGGGTGCAGCGTCGTCAGGTGGCGTTGCTGACAGCCCGTGCTGAGCCACTGCGCGTGAAGCCGCATCGCGCTCGGGACTGGTCGCTGCTGCTGCTCTGTACACCGGTAGCCGTGGTGATACTGGGCGTGCTGGGGATGGCGGTCTACGCGTCGCTGGTGACCTTCTGGCCCTACAATCTGGACCTGAGCTTCAACAACTACCGTTTCGACCTGATGGACGGCGGTGGCTGGGGTGCCTATTTCAACTCCCTGCAGATGGCAGGCTGGACTGCGGTCATCGGCACCCTGGTGATATTCGCCAATGCCTATCTGGTCGAGAAGGTACCGGGCCTTGGCCCGCTGCGCACTCTGGTGCATCTGATGGCGATGGTGCCGCTGGCGGTTCCGGGAATGGTGCTGGGGCTTTCCTACATCTTCTTCTTCAACGAGCCGGGCAATCCGCTGAACGGTATCTACGGCACCCTGGCAATTCTGGTGCTCTGTACCATTGCCCACTATTACACCGTCTGTCACCTGACTCTGGTGACGGCGTTGAAGCAGATCGACGGCGAGTTCGAAGCGGTGTCGGCGTCGCTCAAGGTGCCTTTCTATGTCACTTGCT
Organism: Marinobacterium nitratireducens; assembly: GCF_014645375.1. GTDB lineage: Bacteria > Pseudomonadota > Gammaproteobacteria > Pseudomonadales > Balneatricaceae > Marinobacterium_A > Marinobacterium_A nitratireducens. The sequence goes on along the minus strand of NZ_BMLT01000005.1, from coordinate 299,096 downwards.
GGCGTGTGACGCTGCCGGTGTGTCTGCCGGCGCTGCTCGAGGTCGCGCTCTATCTTTTCGTCAATGCCCTGAATACGGTTTCGGCGGTGGTGTTCCTCTATTCGAGTCAAACCGCTCTGGCGTCGGTGGCGGTGCTGAATATGGACGATGCAGGCGATATCGCACCGGCGGCGGCCATGGGTGTCGTGCTGATGCTGACCTGCATCGGGGTCAAGGGGCTTCACTGGGGGCTGTCGCGCCTGCTGCTTGGCCGCAGTCAGTGCTGGCGACAGGCCAGGGCATGAAGTCGGCGTAGCCGAATTGCAGCCGGGCGGGTACAGGACCCAGCCCCGGGCAAAATCTGGCTCTATTCTCTGGTGTATACCAGATATGGCGTCTACTAACGTACGCAGGGCGCTTGTACGCCGGCCCTGCCTGAATTCTTGAAAGTGAGTGAACCATGCGTAACGAAACTGTCGATCCCTATCTGCTGACACCGGGACCGATCACCACGAGCCTGACGACCAAGCAGGCCATGCTGCATGACTGGGGCTCCTGGGATGCGGACTTCAATGCCATGACCGGGGAGCTGTGCCGGCGCCTGCTGGCGCTGGCCAATGCCGAAGACAGCCACGTCTGCGTGCCGGTGCAGGGGAGCGGTTCCTTCGCGGTGGAAGCGACCCTGGGCACCCTGGTACCGCGAGATGGCAAGGTATTGGTGCTGATGAACGGCGCCTACGGTCAGCGTATCGGCAAGTCCCTGTCGTACATGGGACGCGGGTACGTCGCCATCGACAAGGGCGATTATGCGCCGCCGAGCCCGGAGGAAGTGGCCGAAGCGCTGGCCGCGGACTCTGCAATCAGCCATGTCGCCCTGGTGTTCTGCGAAACCAGCTCCGGCATTCTCAATCCGGTGGCGGAGATTGCCGAGGTGGTGAAGGCCGCCGGCCGGAGCCTGATTATCGACGCCATGAGTGCGTTCGGCGCGCTGCCGGTCGACGCCGGCGAGTTAGAGTTCGATGCGCTGATCTCGGCGGCCAACAAGTGCATCGAAGGCGTGCCGGGTTTCGGTTATGCGCTGATTCGTCGTCCGATACTGGAAGGCGCCGAGGGCAATGCCCATTCACTGTGCCTGGATCTTTACGACCAGTGGCGCTACATGGAGCGTACCGGTCAATGGCGCTTCACACCGCCGACCCATGTGGTGGCGGCCTTTCTGCAGGCGCTGCGCGAACACGAGGCCGAAGGCGGCGTGGCAGGGCGGCTGGCGCGCTATACCCGCAACCGCGATCGCACCGTGGCCGGACTGCGGGACCTCGGCTTCAGGACGCTGCTCGAAGACCGCTGGTTTTCTCCGGTGATTACCACCTTTCTGAGCCCGACCCATGCCAACTTTGACTTCAGGTCGTTCTACGACCGGCTGAAGGCCAAAGGCTACATCATCTACCCCGGCAAGCTGACCCAGGCCGAAAGCTTCCGTATCGGACATATCGGTCAGCTGCATGATGTGCAGATTGACGGTCTGCTGGCGGCGGTGACCGAAACCCTCGACGAACTGCAGGTCGACCTGCACCTCTGACCCGAATGAACCTATCGCCACATCCGTCCGGCGACCCGACAGGAGACTAGTATGAGCTTTGGATACACCCGTTTTTACGCAGGCCCGGTACAGGCCGTGATCTTCGACTGGGCAGGCACCACCATCGACTTCGGTTCGATGGCGCCGATTCACGCCTTCTGCAGCCTGTTCGAGGTCAATGGCGTACCGATCACCCTGGCCGAGGCCCGCGAGCCGATGGGGACCGAGAAGCGCGAGCATATTTCCCGCCTGCTGGCGCTGCCGCGCATTCGCGACGCCTGGGCCACGGCCCATGGTCAGGCGCCGAACGAATCGGACATCGACCGCCTCTATGCGGACTTCGTGCCGATGCAGATTGCGAGCATCGCCGAGCGGGCGCAGCTGATTCCGGGCGCGAAGGCCACCTTCGATTATCTGGATGAGCGCGGTATCGCTATCGGCGCCAATACCGGCTATAGCCAGGAGATGATCGCGGAGCTGCTGCCGCTCGCCGCCGCCCAGGGTTACCGCCCGTCCTCCAATGTCTGTGCTACCGACGTGCCGCGCGGGCGTCCCTTTCCGCACATGACGCTGAAGAACATGCTCGATCTCGAAATCGAGGCGGTACAGGGCGTGGTCAAGGTCGACGATACGCTGACCGGTATCGAGGAAGGCCTCAATGCCGGCTGCTGGACCGTCGGCGTGGCGATCTCCGGCAACGAGGTCGGTCTCGACCTGGCTGCATGGGAGGCGCTGGACGCGGGGGAGCAGGAGCTAAGGCGTACTGCCGCCTGCCAGCGCTTTCGCAGCGCCGGCGCGCACTATGTGATCGACAGCGTGGCCGAGCTGCCGTCGGTGATCGAGGATATCGAGGCCCGTCTGGCGCAGGGTGAACAACCCTAGGATTCGAGTCGACAGTTTAGAGTTGAATCCTTGTGGCCACTGGCGCCAAGCTGTCAACTCGCAACTCACCATTAAAAAAGCCCGCGATGCGGGCTTTTCGGTGGGAAGTCGCCGCTGGTTGTTACAACCCGAGCTTCTTCTCCAGGTAGTGGATGTTGACGCCGCCTTCGCCGAAGCGGGTATCACGCACGATTTCCTGGTGCAGCGGGATGTTGGTGCGGATACCTTCGACCAGCATCTCGTCCAGCGCGTTGCGCATGCGCGTCAGCGCGATTTCCCGGTCCTCGCCGTAGGTGATCAGCTTGGCGACCAGCGAGTCGTAGTGCGGCGGCACGGTATAGCCGCTGTACAGGTGCGAGTCCACCCGCACGCCGAAGCCACCCGGGGCATGGAAGTGCTTGACGTTGCCGGGGCTCGGCATGAAGGTCTTCGGATCCTCGGCGTTGATGCGGCACTCGAAGGCGTGGCCGTGACAGACGATGTCGTCCTGGGTCAGCGACAGCTTCTCGCCGGAGGCGATGCGCAGCTGCTCCTTGACGATGTCGACGCCGGTGACCATTTCGGTGACCGGGTGCTCCACCTGAACGCGGGTGTTCATCTCGATGAAGTAGAAACGGCCGTCCTCATACAGGAACTCGAAGGTGCCTGCGCCGCGGTAGTTGATGGTGATGCAGGCGTCGATGCACGACTGCAGCACGTGGCGGCGGGCGTCCTCGTCGATGCCCGGCGCGGGTGCTTCCTCGACCACCTTCTGGTGACGGCGCTGCAGCGAGCAGTCGCGGTCGTAGAGGTGGATGGCGTTGCCCTGGCCATCGGCCAGCACCTGAACCTCGACGTGGCGCGGGTTCTCGAGGAACTTCTCCATGTACACGGTATCATCGCCAAAGGCGGCGGCCGCTTCGGAGCGGGTGATATGGATGGAGTTCAGCAGCGCTGCCTCGGTGTGCACCACGCGCATCCCACGACCGCCGCCGCCGGCGGCGGCCTTGATGATCACCGGGTAGCCGATACGCTGGGCGACGGCGTGGATCTCGTCGGCGTCTTCCGGCAGCGGGCCGTCCGAACCGGGTACGGTCGGCACGCCGGCTTTTTTCATGGCCTCGATGGCGGATACCTTGTCACCCATCAGGCGGATAACATCGGCGGTCGGGCCGATGAACTTGAACCCGGAGCGCTCGACCTGCTCGGCGAAGTTGGCGTTCTCGGCGAGGAAGCCGTAGCCCGGGTGAATGCCGCTGGCATCGGTGACTTCGGCGGCGCTGATGATCGCCGGAATGTTCAGGTAGCTTGCCGGCGAGGGCGCCGGACCGATACAGACGGCCTCATCGGCCATGCGCACATGCATCAGGTCGCGGTCCGCGACGGAGTGGACCGCCACGGTTTTGATGCCCAGCTCCTTGCAGGCCCGCAGAATGCGCAGTGCGATTTCGCCCCGGTTGGCTATGACGACTTTTTCAAGCATCTGGTGTTGGTTCCTTGATCTGATGCGAAGGCCTGTTAGACGATGGTAACCAGCGGCTGGTCGAATTCGACCGGCTGGCCGTCATCGACCAGGATGGCCTCGATGACGCCGGACTTGTCGGCTTCGATCTGGTTCATCATCTTCATGGCCTCGACGATGCAGATGACGTCACCGGCCTTGACGCTCTTGCCGACTTCGATGAACGCCGGCGAGCTGGGGGAGGGAGAGCGGTAGAAGGTGCCGACCATCGGCGAGCGCACGACGTGACCGTTGGGCTCATCAGCGGCGGCAGGCTCGGCGGCAGGCGCTGCCGGAGCGGGGGCCGCTACCGGTGCTGCAGCAGCCGGCGCTGGCTGCATGTATGCCTGCGGCATCAACATCTGCGGGTTGCCGTTGTGAGACAGGCGGCTGATGCGAACGGACTCCTCGCCCTCCTTGATCTCGATTTCGTTGATGTTGGATTCTTCCAGCAGTTCGATCAGTTTCTTGACTTTGCGGATATCCATTCTGTTCTCGTCTTAAATTCGTGGTGACAATGGTTTACTGATTTCGCGCCCGCTGCAGCGTGACGTACACGCCCCCCGGGAGCGAATACCGATGTTCGGTGCTAACGGCAGGGCGTCTGATACATCGCCGCTGTCCCGCCACAGAATAACGCCACAGGCTCCGGACTTTTGCGTGCCGGACCATTTCGCGCCGGTGTCGTGCAGGATCAGGATTCTGGCCATCCGGATGCCCCGAAAATCAGCGGTAAAAGGGAATTGACCGCCTAGTGTGCATGAAACTGTGAAGTGTGTCTATCAAAACCCCGTCCTGTGTGCTGTTAGCGTCCATTTCAAAGAAGTTACGGCTGATTTCCTGCTTTGTTGCCACCTTGCCAGGTGCCGGTTGAGCATGATTTGGCCCCGCGCCCGGGCCCGGGGCGCCATTGACCCTGCGGGGTAAATCGGAGATAGTCCCTTGCAGCATTTACAGCCGTGGCGGACGACGGCGCGACGGCCCGGAAAAAGGGAAGCATTTTGGAAAAACTGCAGCGTTGGTGGCTCTCGCGCTGGGACCGGCTGAGTGCCCGTTTCGGCTCCAGTGGCTGGTTCAAGTGGGTGCTGGCTCTGGTGGGGTTGTACCTGCTGGTGTGCGTTATTCTGGGCATGTTCTGGAGCTGGGAGCCGGGCCGCTTCGATGTCAGGGAAACGGTGCAGGACAAGGCCAGTGCGCCAGTCGGAGCCCATACCACGGGGGCGTTGATCCAGATCGTCGAAACGCTGCTCGACAAGCCCGGCGGCTATCTGCGCAACGACCGCATGCCGCCCGGCGTCTGGCTCGACAACGTGCCGCGCTGGGAGTACGGCGCCCTGGTGCAGGCGCGTGACGCCAGCCGCGCCATGCGCAAGGCGTTCAGCCGCTCGCAGTCGCAGTCCACCGAAGACCCGGATCTTATCGAGGCCGAGCCGCTGCTGCACTTCAATAACAACAGCTGGCTGCTGCCGCCAACCGAACGGGAATACCGCAAGGCGCTGACCCACCTCCGTGCCTATCAGTCGCGTATGCTGAAGGGCTCCGGAGACGCCGAGTTCCATGCCCGTGCCGACAATTTGCGCGAGTGGCTGGCGGACGTCTCGACGCGCCTCGGCAGCCTGTCACAGCGGCTCAGCGCCAGTGTCGGGCGTCAGGCGCTCGGTGCCGTCGAGGCATCGTCAGGGCAGGCTTCCAACCAGATCGATTTCCAGACGCCCTGGATGGAGATCGACAACGTTTTCTACGAAGCCCGCGGCACCGCCTGGGCGCTGCTTCACCTTCTCGAAGGCGTGGAGCTGGATTTCGCCGCAACCCTGGAGAAAAAGGAAGCGCTGGTGAGTCTGCAGCAGATCATCCGGGAGCTGGAGGCGACCCAGAACACCATCTGGAGTCCGTTTATCCTCAATGGCACCGGCTTTGGCCTGGTCGCCAACCATTCCCTGGTAATGGCCTCCTACATTTCCCGGGCCAACGCAGGGATCATCGACCTGCGCGACCTGCTGTCTGAAGGCTGATCCGGCCGCAGCAGCGCAGCGGCACAGAACGGAAGCAGCAGAACCTCCACCCTGCGGGGCTCGGGACGGGTGCCGGAGTTAGCCCCGGTAGCCGTCCCGGCAAGTCCGGTGTGCTGAAGCAGGGGGGGGCCGGTTAAATGCCAAGATAATAATGAAAGCGATCGGAGAGCATCGATGAAGCGTGTCGTATTCAACCAGAAAGGTGGTGTCGGCAAATCCAGTATCGCCACCAACCTCGCGGCTATCAGTGCCTCCCGCGGCTTGCGGACGCTGGTGATCGACCTCGACCCCCAGTGCAACTCGACCCAGTATCTGCTGGGCGAGAATGCGGCCCATACCCAGACCGATATCCGTGACCTCTTCGAACAGATGCTCGGTGTGCAATTCAAGCCGATCGCGGCCGATGAGTACGTGCACGAGACACCCTACGAGAACCTTTTCCTGATTCCGTCGAACCCGGATGTTGGCGACCTGCAGGCCAAGCTCGAGTCCAGGCACAAGATCTACAAGCTGCGCGACGCGCTGAACCGTCTTGACGATTACGACGCGATTTACATCGACACGCCGCCGGCGTTCAACTTCTTCACGCTGTCGGCGCTGGTGGCGGCCGAGCGCTGTCTGATTCCGTTCGACTGCGACGAGTTCGCGCGCCAGGCCCTGTACAGTCTGCTGGACAATGTTCGCGAAACCCAGATCGACCATAACGAGTCGCTGAGCGTCGAGGGCATCATCGTCAACCAGTTCCAGCCGCGGGCGTCGTTGCCGCAGCGCATGGTGGCACGGCTGACCGAAGAGGACCTGCCGCTTCTGAAGACCCGTATCTCGTCATCGGTGAAAATGCGCGAGTCCCACGACGAGGCCCGGCCTCTGATCCACCTGGCACCCAATCACAAGCTGACCCAGGAATTCATCGCCCTGTTCGACGAACTGCATCCGTAACGCGGGTACGGTTTTGCGCGGTACAGGAGTCTTCGCGGCGAGGGCGCCACTCCTACGGGCGTTTTCCTGGCCCGTAGGAGCCACGCCCTCGTGGCGAACGCGGCGGGCAGCGAGGTCAACACTACATTCTCGGCGGGGATGTGCCCTTCGGGTAATGTGCCCCTCTGGCGAGCTACTCCTGTCGATCAAAGTCCCTTGACGGCGAAGATTCCCGGCGCGTTGCGCCAGTATCCCTTGTAGTCCATGCCGTAGCCGAAGACGTAGCGGTCCTCGGTCTCGAGGCCGACGAAGTCGGCCTTCAGGTCCGGGCGAGCCTTGCGGTCGTGAACTTTGTCGATCAGCACCGCGGTGTACACCTCGCTGGCGCCTTCGCGTCGGAAATGGTCGATGATTGCGGCCAGGGTGTGACCTTCGTCGAGGATGTCGTCGATGATCAGGACCGGGCGGTCGCGGAACCCGACCATCGGCGGTACCTTCCATTCCAGTTCATGACCGCTGGTCGTGTTGCGATAGCGGGTCGCGTGGAGGTAGCTCGACTCCAGCGGAAACTCGAGGCGGGTAAGCAACTTGCCGCCGATAACGAGGCCGCCGTTCATGATGCTGAACAGCACCGGGTTGCGATCGCCCAGCCTGGCGCTGATGGCCGCGGCCATGGTGTCGATGGCGGCCTCGACTTCGTCGGCGCTGTGCAGCAGATCGGCTTCGGCATATACCTGTCGGATATGGTCCAGATTGATATCGGTCATCGGATTGTCGGTCGGATTGGTTGGGTTGGAATGCGTGCTGGCCGGGCGCCGGATCCGGGCCGCGGCATGATTTCGGCACTGCGCCGGAATAGTATAGCGCCCGGGATTTCATTGAATGGCGGAAACCCTGAATCCGCAGGAGCAGGCTTCAGGATACCGTTCATCCTGAACATGCCCTGCTCCCCGGTTTGGGCATCCTGCGTCACTCTAACTCCCACGTCCCTGTGGTCGTGCGCATCCCTGCGCTCGCAGGATACCGTTCATCCTGAACATAAAATCGGCCAAAATACTGACTGTCCGGTCAAAAAGCAAGATGACAAAACGTTTGGCTTTGACTAGGATTCACCCGATTTTGCCATACTGAGGGGCTCGTATACCCGGCGAGCCGCCACTGCCATTACAGAGGGATACCGATGAGCGTCCATGAAATCCGCCATCCATTGGTTCGCCACAAGCTGGGCCTGATGCGGTCCAGGGATCTGAGCACCCGCAGCTTCCGTCAGCTGGCGTCGGAAGTGGCCTGTCTGCTCACCTACGAGGGCACCAAGGATCTGGAGCTCGAAACTTACGAGGTCGAGGGCTGGTGCGGCCCCATCCAGGCCGAGCGGATCAAGGGCAAGAAGATCACCGTGGTACCGATTCTGCGTGCCGGCCTCGGCATGCTGGACGGGGTGCTGGAGCTGGTGCCCAGCGCCAAGATTTCGGTGGTGGGGCTCTATCGCGACGAGGAAACGCTGGAACCGGTGCCGTACTTCGAAAAGCTGGCCCATGACATCGACGAGCGTATCGCCCTTATCATCGATCCGATGCTGGCGACCGGCGGTACCCTGGTAGCGACCATCGACATGCTCAAGAAAGCCGGCTGCAGCAGCATTCGCGTGCTGGTGCTGGTGGCTGCGCCCGAAGGTATCCGCAAGGTCGAGGAGGCCCATCCGGACGTCGATATCTTTACCGCCTCGGTGGATGAGCGCCTCAACGAAAAGGGCTACATTCTGCCCGGGCTCGGCGACGCCGGCGACAAGATCTTCGGTACCCAGTAGGAGCGACGAATGGCCAACGCAACCGAATACCAGGTTTCCGGCTGGCGCAGCGCCCTGGCCGGCTCGCAGATGCTGTTCGTCGCCTTCGGCGCGCTGGTGCTGGTGCCGCTGCTGACCGGGCTCGATCCCAGCGTCGCGCTGTTCACCGCCGGGGTGGGCACCCTGCTGTTTCAGCTCACCACCGGGCGCAGCGTGCCGGTGTTCCTGGCATCATCGTTCGCCTTTATCGCGCCGATCATCTACGGCGTGCAGACCTGGGGCGTGCCGGCGACCATGGGCGGGCTGATGGCGGCCGGCTGTCTGTATCTGCTGCTGTCGCTGGCCGTGCGCCTGCGTGGTGTCGGCTTTATCCATCACCTGATGCCGCCGGTGGTCACCGGTCCCATCATCATGGTGATTGGGCTGGGACTGGCGCCGGTGGCGGTCAACATGGCGATGGGCAAGACCGGCGACGGCGGCGCCGAGCTGTTCGCTTACGGCGACGCGATGGTGGTGTCGATGGCCTCGCTGGCGACCACGCTGCTGGTTGCGGTGTTCGCCCACGGTATTTTTCGGCTGGTGCCGATCCTTTCGGGGGTGCTGGTGGGGTACCTGGTGGCGCTGGCGATGGGGATGGTGGACTTTGCCCCGGTGCGCGAGGCGGCCTGGTTCTCGGTGCCGGCCTTCGTGACGCCGGAATTCAACTGGCAGGCGATTCTGTTCATGCTGCCGGTGGCGATCGCGCCGGCGATCGAGCATGTCGGCGACGTGCTGGCGATCAGCAACGTCACCGGGCGCGACTACCTGAAAAAGCCGGGTCTGCACCGGACGCTGCTGGGCGACGGCCTGGCGACGACCACCGCTTCGATGCTCGGCGGTCCGCCCAACACCACCTATTCGGAAGTGACCGGTGCGGTGATGCTGACCCGCGCCTTCAACCCGGTGGTGATGACCTGGGCGGCGGTATTCGCCATCGCGCTGGCGTTCGTCGCCAAGATCGGCATACTGCTGCAGACCATTCCGACGCCGGTGATGGGCGGTATCCTGATTCTGCTGTTCGGCTCCATTGCCGCGGTGGGCATGAATACGCTGATCAAGGCCCATGTCGACCTGTCGGCGCAACGCAATCTGGTCATCGTGGCGACGGTACTGGTATTCGGTATCGGCGGCATGGTGGTCGGCGACGGCGCATCCGGTCTGCAGGGCGTGGCGCTGTGTGGCGTTGCGGCGATCGTTCTCAACCTGGTGCTGCCGCGACAGCGACCGGATCGCGACGACCTCGACGAGGAGAAGGAAGTCGTCGACGATATTATCGAGCACAGTCGATGAGCGGCGGCCGGAGCGCCTTGACGCTCCGGCCGCAAATCGCTAGGGTACGCGCGGTTCTCCCTATGAATTTTCTGTACTCAGCCCCGCTAGTCCGGGGCTGAGTCGTCTATGCGGCTGCCGTGGACACCGCGCTGTCGCCTGCCGGCGGCGCGGTTACGCCGTATTAGGGGCCGGATGCAATATATCATGACCGGGCAACCTTCGCCGCGGCCCGCGGATGCCTGGCCGGGCCTTGCAGTGGCCCCGAACCTGACGACCCAACGGACTCCAGATGATTGATTCGATAAAACGCCAGTGGTTTTCCAATACCCGCGGCGACCTGCTTTCCGGCGCCGTGGTGGCGCTGGCCCTGATCCCGGAGGCGATTGCCTTCTCGATTATCGCCGGCGTCGACCCCAAGGTCGGCCTCTATGCCTCGTTCTGTATCGCGGTGATCATCGCCTTCACCGGCGGCCGTCCCGGTATGATCTCGGCGGCCACCGGCGCCATGGCGCTGCTGATGGTCACCCTGGTCAAGGATCACGGCCTGCAGTACCTGCTGGCGGCGACGCTGCTGACCGGGGTGTTCCAGATCATCGCCGGCTATCTCAGGCTAGGGAGTCTGATGCGCTTCGTCTCGCGCTCGGTGGTGACCGGCTTCGTCAATGCCCTGGCGATCCTGATCTTCATGGCGCAGCTGCCGGAGCTCACCGGCGTGACCTGGCACGTCTATGCCATGACGGCCGCAGGCCTTGGCATCATCTACCTGTTCCCGTATATCACCAAGGCCGTGCCGTCGCCGCTGGTCTGCATTCTGCTGCTGACGGTGGTGTCGATGGTACTGGGTCTGGACATCCGCACCGTCGGCGATATGGGCGAGCTGCCCGATACCCTGCCGATCTTCCTCTGGCCCGAGGTGCCGCTGAACCTGGAAACGCTCTGGATCATCCTGCCCTATTCGCTGTCGCTGGCGGCGGTAGGCCTGCTGGAGTCGCTGATGACCGCGACCATCGTCGATGACCTTACCGATACCGCCAGTGACAAGAACCGCGAGTGCAAGGGGCAGGGTATCGCCAATATCGGCGCCGGCCTGCTCGGCGGCATGGCGGGTTGCGCCATGATCGGCCAGTCGGTGATCAACGTGAAGTCCGGCGGCCGTACCCGTCTGTCGACACTGACCGCCGGTGTGCTGCTGCTGATTCTGGTGGTGTTCCTCGACGAGTGGGTGGCGCAGATTCCGATGGCGGCGCTGGTCGCGGTGATGATCATGGTATCGATCGGTACTTTCAGCTGGGATTCGCTGCGTAACCTCAAGAAGCACCCGCTGTCGACCAATATCGTCATGGTCGCCACCGTGGTGGTGGTGGTGGCGACCCACAACCTGGCCTACGGCGTCTTCGTCGGCGTGCTGCTGGCGGCGATGTTCTTCGCCAACAAGGTCGGCCATTTCATGCGTATCGACGCCAGCATCGATAGCGACGGCCGGGTGCGTGAGTACCGGGTTGCCGGCCAGGTGTTCTTCGCCTCGGCGGATAAGTTCATCGCGGCCTTTGACTTCAAGGAAGTGGTCGATAAAGTGGTGATAGACCTGACGCAGGCGCACTTCTGGGATATCACCGCGGTATCGTCGCTGGACAAGGTGGTGATCAAGTTCCGCCGCGAGGGTACCGAGGTGGAGGTCTTCGGGCTCAACGAGGCCAGCGCGACCATCGTCGACCGCTTTGGCGTCTACGACAAGCCGGAAGGTGCGGCGGATCTGATCGGGCATTGAAATCCGGTTAGCAGCGGACAGAATACAGTTAACAGAAGAGCCTGAAGCTCAGCGCTTGCCACTTGCGGGCCGGGGCTCACCGCTCGAGATAGAGGGATCGCGATGAAGCAAGTACTGGCCTGTATCGGTGCCACCCAGTCATCCGCGGCGGTATGCGATTGCGCCGCCTGGGCAAGTCGTCGACTGGAGGTGCCGCTGACGCTGCTGCATGTACTCGATCGCAGCGAGTATCCGACCGAACTGGACCTGAGCGGCAATATTGGCCTGGGCAGCCGGGAGCACCTGCTGGAGGAGCTGGCGTCGCTCGACGAGAAGCGCGGCAAGGTCGCCATCGAGGCCGGTCGCGCGATGCTGGATGCCGCCGCAGAGCGGGTGCAGTCCGCCGGCGGCGAGGCGCCCGCGCTGCTGCAGCGTCACGGCGATCTGGCCGAGACCCTGGCCGGGCTGGAACAGGATATCCGCCTGCTGGTCATTGGCCTGCACCGTACCCAGGTACACAGTCCCGGCATGCCGGTCGGCGGTCACGTCGAGAATGTGGTCCGGACCATGCACAGACCCATCCTGGTGATCCCCGGCGAGTTCAGCGCGCCGAAGAGCCTGATGCTGGCGTTCGACGGCAGCGAAACCACCCGCAAGGGGGCGCAGATGCTGGCTGACAGTCCACTGTTCCTCGGCCTGCCGCTGCATCTTGTCATGGTCGGGCAGGGCAACGCCGAACGTCAGGCGGCACTGGTGGAAGCGCGCAGCAGCCTCGAGAAGTCCGGGCACCATGTCGAGGTGGCGACGCTCGAGGGCGAGGTGGAGCCGGCCCTGCACGCCTACCAGCAGGAGAACGGCGTCGATCTGCTGGTCATGGGCGCCTACGGCCACTCCCGCATCCGCCAGCTGCTGGTGGGCAGCACCACCCGCAATATGCTCAACAACACCGCCAGCCCGGTGCTGCTGCTGCGCTGACAGCTTGCCGCTTCGCCGGCCTTTGCAGGTTGGGTCTAGGCCCGAAGGGCCGTAACCCAACATGCGCGAGTATCCGCCTTCCGCTGCCAGCTGTGCCGGGGTGATGGTTTACACGGCGCCTTTCGCGCAGAGCGCCCGCAGATCCGCTGCGATGCGCCGTTGCACTGCTCCTACTTTACGAGAGACCCCGCATTCGCGAATGCTACCGTGACAGTTCCCGAATACCCCGTTCGATGCCGTCCAGCGTCAGCGGATACATGCGGTCCTCGAACTGCTGGCGGATCATCTGGGTGCTGCGGGTGTAATCCCAGGCGCGGGTCGGCATCGGGTTGAGCCAGATGCAGCGCTGCCAGGTATCGAGGATGCGCTTGAGCCAGAGCTGGCCCGGTTCCTCGTTCATATGCTCGACGCTGCCGAAGCGTTCGCTGAGCTCGTAGGGCGACATCGCCGCATCGCCGACGAAGATCACCCGGTAGTCCGAGCCGTAGGTGTGCAGCACGTCCAGGGTCGGAATGCGCTCATCGAAACGGCGGCGGTTGTCGCGCCAGAGGCCTTCGTAGACGCAGTTGTGGAAGTAGTAGTACTCCAGATGCTTGAACTCGCTGCGCGCCGCCGAAAACAGCTCCTCGCAGGTGCGGATGTGCGGGTCCATCGAACCGCCGACGTCGAGGAACAGCAGAACCTTGACGGCGTTATGCCGCTCCGGCACCAGCTTCAGATCCAGGAGGCCTGCATTGCGCGCGGTGGAGCGAATGGTGTCGTCGAGATCGAGCTGATCGGCAGCGCCCGAGCGGGCGAACTTGCGCAGCTTGCGCAGCGCCACCTTGATGTTGCGTGTGCCGAGCTCGACGCTGTCGTCGAGATTGCGGAACTGACGCTGTTCCCAGACCTTGACCGCGCGCTTGTGCCGGCTCGGGCCGCCGATGCGGACGCCCTCGGGGTTGTAGCCGCTGTGGCCGAACGGCGAGGTGCCGCCGGTGCCGATCCACTTGTTGCCGCCGGCGTGGCGCTCGTCCTGTTCCTCGAGGCGCTGGCGCAGCGTTTCGAGCAGCTTGTCGAGGCCGCCCAGTGCCTCGATCTGCGCCTTGTCCTCGTCGGACAGCTGACGCAGAAAGTCGGCTTCGAGCCAGTGCTCGGGAATCAGCGCGTCGCGCAGGTCCGCCGATGCCGGCAGGCCGGCGAAATACTCGCCGAAGGCGCGGTCGAAGCGGTCGTAGTGACGCTCGTCCTTCACCAGCAGCGTGCGCGAGAGCCGGTAGAACTCGTCGGCATCGCAGAATGCCAGCCGTTCCTCGAGCGCCCCCAGCAGATCCAGCAGCTCCCTGAGGGTCACCGGAACCTGCGCGCGGCGCAGGCTCGAGAAGAAGTCGACCAGCATCAGCGTGACTCGCGACGCGCCAGGAAGGCCAGGCGCTGCAGCATGTGCACGTCCTGCTCGTTCTTGAGCAGGGCGCCGTACAGCGGCGGCATGGCGCTGCTCGGGTCCTGCTGCGCCAGCACTGCCGGGTCGATGCGGTCCGCCAGCAGCAGCTTGAGCCAGTCGATCAGCTCAGAGGTGGAGGGCTTCTTCTTCAGCTGGGAGACGTCTCGCAACTGGAAGAAGATTTCCAGCGCCTCGTGCACCAGCCGGCGCTCGATATCGGGGAAGTGAACGGCCACGATCTGCTGCATCGTCTCCCGGTCCGGGAAGGCGATGTAGTGGAAGAAGCAACGGCGCAGGAAAGCATCCGGCAGCTCCTTTTCGTTGTTGCTGGTGATGATCACCACCGGTCGCTGCTTGGCCTGGATACGCTCGCCGGTTTCGTAAACGTCGAACTCCATCTTGTCGAGTTCGGTGAGCAGGTCGTTGGGGAATTCGATGTCGGCCTTGTCGATCTCGTCGATCAGCAGCACCGACCGCTGCTCCGACTCGAACGCCTGCCACAGCATGCCCTTGCGGATGTAGTTGCCGATGTCGTGGACGCGTTCGTCACCCAGCTGGGAGTCGCGCAGGCGTGAAACGGCATCGTACTCGTACAGACCCTGCTGCGCCTTGGTGGTCGACTTGACGTGCCAGCGCAGCAGCGGCATGCCCAGCGCATCGGCGACCTCTTCGGCCAGCAGCGTCTTGCCGGTGCCCGGTTCACCCTTGATCAGCAGCGGGCGCTGCAGCGTGACCGCTGCGTTGACCGCCATCTTCAGATCGTCGGTGGCGACGTAGCGCTCGGTTCCTTCAAACCTCATCTGTAAATCCTCGCTCGATTCAGGCGGCCGGCTTGCAACCGGCGCAAAGCTTCGAGTCTAGCAGCGTCGGGGCGGCGGCTGAATGGCGAGAGCGGACAGAGGCTTGACTCAAGGGGTCAACTCATCGGAGCGATGCCATAGATTCGGCAGTTCGTCGTTGGAGTAACCGGAGATGAAGCGCTTCTGTTCGCCGCTGGCGCTATCGTAGCTGTGACGGCTGACGGCGCCGATGTTGGCGCCGTAGACATGGATGCTGACGGTCGGTGCGTCCGGCAGGGCGTTGGAGACGCGATGGATGTCGCCGATGCGCGGTGAAACCAGATCGATGCTGCCCGAATGCAGTTCGTGGCTGCCCAGCGCCAGCAACTTGCCGGTCTGCGGGTCCGGTGCGAACTCCTCGCAGCGTTCAACACCCCGCAGCACCCCGATCATGCCCCAGACCGTGTGATCATGTATCGGCGTGCTCTGGCCCGGGCCCCAGACGAAGCTGACCACGGAGAAGCGCTCCAGCGCGTCGCAGTGCAGCAGGTACTGGCGGTAGCTGCCCGAATCCGGCCGGCTGAAGGCCTCCGGCAGCCAGTCGTCGTGGCGGATCAGATCGGCCAGCAGCGCCTCGCCCGAGTCGAGCATCCGCGCCTCGTCGTCGCCGTATTCGTCGATCAGGGCGGTGAAGGCCTGGATAAAGTCGCGCAGGCGGGAAATATTCGACATGCCTATCTCCTCGAATCAGTGTGGCGATCGAAAGCGGTGTTCTATCGCAAGCGTAACAGAGGGCGAGGGGTTGTGCCTGATGCAGATCATCTCCGTGGGTCGAACGTCTCAGCCTGCGGGCGTGAGCCCGAGCACGATATCGAAGCGGGCGTTCTGCTCCAGCGGGCTTTCCGGCCTGGGCACGAAGTCCGTCAGCACCGTTTCTCGCAGTGCCGCCGGTATCCGGGTGAAAAGACCGTCGCGCAGGTTCTGCGCTTCGCCGCGAATGTAGCACTGGGTCGTGAAGCGTGGCTGGCCGGGCCGGGACACGGCCACATGAATATGGGGCGTGCGGCCCGGATAGGGAACCGGCCTCAGGGTCCGGAAGTAGTACTTGCCGTCGCTGCCGGTCTCGAAGCGGCCATAGCCCTGAAAGTGGCTGTCACGGCGCGCATGGCCGAAGCTGCCGCTGTGCAGGTAGACGCCTTTGCTGTCCACCTGCCAGATCTCGACCAGCGCGCCGTGCAGGGGGCGTCCGCGCAGATCCAGTATGCGGCCGTGAAGATGCACCGCAATACCGTCCGCCGGCGTCAGGCTGTCGTCGACGATCAGCAGGTCGTTATCGCGATCGATCGGCAGCCGGTCCGGGTAGAAGGGGCCTTCCGTCTGGCGCACCGTTGCCGTCAACTGCTCGGCGAAGGCTCCGGGCAGCCAGAGACTCTGAGCGCCCAGGCAGGCCACGCCGGTGCCGAGGCTCTGCAGAAACCGCCGCCGAGTTTGCGATTGCCTGTTCATCGCACGTCTCCCAAGTTAGCTAGCTATATTAGCTTACACCGTATACTGGTGAGTGGTGAGTGCTGAGTGCTGAGTGGTGAGTGGTGAGTGGTGAGGCGTGAGGCGTGAGGCGTGTGGTTGGTACCCGGGTTATCGGAACTCCGGATTGGAGGAAGGGTTTAGCGATGCATCGCAGGGGGATCTATGTCTGCAGCAAAGTACAGGCATCGCGTAACCACCAGGGAGGGTGGAAATCCTGTAAACGCAGGAGCGGTTTTCAGGGAAACCGTCATATCGATCGCCGTACAGATCGATTGGCTTCAGCTGGCAGT
Source organism: Marinobacterium nitratireducens (assembly GCF_014645375.1). GTDB lineage: Bacteria > Pseudomonadota > Gammaproteobacteria > Pseudomonadales > Balneatricaceae > Marinobacterium_A > Marinobacterium_A nitratireducens. The sequence continues at coordinate 282,408 of NZ_BMLT01000005.1, read as the reverse complement.
TGGTAGGATGGGGACGGCGATGCACCACAGATGATTTTAGATCTTCTGCCTAAAGGGTATCGAGTAACCCATCAAACCAGCCGGCACTTCGTTACAGATGCCCACTAGGGCAACGACAGGACCAGGGACAATGAGCGATCGGTTGATAGAGGCGCGCAATCTCTGCAAAAGCTACCGCAACGGCCGCGAAACGGTCGCGGTGCTGCACAATCTGTCGCTCGAACTCGAGCCTGGCGAAACCGTTGCGGTGACGGGGCCCTCGGGATGCGGCAAGAGCACGCTGCTGAACCTGCTCAACGGCCTGTCGCGGCCGGATGCCGGCGTGCTCGAGGTTTTCGGCAGCACCCCGGCCGACGATGACGCCTGGGCGGCGTTGCGACGAAGCCGCATCGCGACCCTGTTTCAGGACGGCAACCTGATTCCGACACTGACGGTGGCGCGCAATCTGGCGTTTCGGGCAGGTCTCGCCGGACGATCGGCCGACGGCGCTGCAGCGTTGCTCGAAGCGCTCGATATCGCTGCGGTGGCCGAGCGCTATCCCGACCAGCTTTCCGGGGGCCAGCGCCAGCGTGCCGCGCTGGCCTGCGCCTTTGCCATCGAGCCGCGCCTGATGCTCGCCGACGAACCCACCGGCAGTCTGGACGAGGCCACCGCCTCCCGGGTGATGCCGCTGTTCGTCGAGGCGGTGCGCCAGCGTGGGCTGACCGCGCTGATCGTAACCCATAACCCCGAGCTTGCCGGGCGCTGCGACCGGGTCCTGCGCCTGCATGAGGGCGGGCTGGTGCCATGTCCGTAGCGCTGGTCTTTTTCAGCCACTACCGGCGCCATCCCGGCCAGCTGGCGGCGTTGTTGCTGATACTGGCGTGCGCGGCGGCGCTCTGGAGTGGCGTGCAGGCGTTGACCGGCGGGGCGCGGGAGGCGGTGGCCGGGGCCAGCGAGGCTTTGCAGCCGCGGTTCGCGATCGAGCGCAACGACGGGCAGGCGGTGACGGTGGCCGATTTTGCCCACTTGCGCCGCGCCGGGGCCTGCGTGACGCCGCAGCTGGAACTGCGTATCGGTGCCGATGCGCCGCGACTGCTCGGCATCGATCCGTTCAGCGCCGCTTGCCTCGGCGATGCCGGCAGCGGCGCAGCGCAGTTGCCGCTGTTGCTAGACGCGCTGGATAGGCCTCTGGTGCTGGGGCGAGCCGGGGATCTGGCGCACTGGCGCCGGCTGCGCCCGCAACCGGACTTCGAGGGCCAGGTCGTGGCGCAGCTGCCGGCAGGTCTGCTGCTTGCCGATATCGCCGTCGTCGAGCACTTGAGCGGTGCGCAGGAGACCCGGCTCGAGCTGTTGTCGGACGCCGACGGCAGCGCGGCACTGCCGGCCGGTTATCGGCGGCATCTGGTCGATTACGGCGTCGAGTCCGACCCGCTGGTGGATGCTTTTCTGCTCAGTCTCGACGCACTGGCGCTGCTGGCGCTGCTGGTGGCGGCCCTGCTGCTGCGCAGCGTCTACCGCCTGGCGCTGGTGCAGCGCCGGCGCACGCTGGACATCCTGCACCGCGTTGGCGTGACGCGTCGACGCCTGCATCTTTGCCTGGGTCTCGAAGTACTGCTGCTGGTGCTGATCGGCGGCCTGGCGGGCAGCGGCGGCGGCCTGCTGCTGGCCAGGCTGCTGAGCGACGGCTTCGAGGCCACCCTGGACGGGCTCTACGATGTCGGAACCATGGCCGGGCCTGCGGCCTTTATCGATGTCGGACCAGGCGCGCTGCTGCTTCTGCTGTCGCTGACAGCCTGGTCGGCGCTCGATCTGTGGCGTCGCCCGGGTGCCGGCAAAGGAGGCGGGCGCCGGCGTCTGGCCCCGGTAGTGGCCCTGCTGCTGCTGGCAGGCGCTGTGCTGCTGACGGCGAAAAGCCTCGGCGTTATCTACGCCGCCAGTGCCGCGACCCTGCTGGCGGCGGGCCTGCTGATGCCGCCTTTGCTGGCGTGGCTGCTGGAGCCCCGGACCGGGTCGGGTGCGGGCTCGCTTTGGGAGTGGTCGCGTTCGGAAATGGCCGCGCTGAGCCGGTTGCTGAGCCTGCCACTGGTGGCACTGGCGTTTGCCGTCGCCGCTTCGGTCGCGGTGCAGGCGATGGTCGCCAGCTTCGAGTCCACCTTCGAGCGCTGGCTGGAACAGCGCCTGCAGGGCGATCTGTACCTCGATCCGGGACGGCCTTTGCCGGCCGCTGACGACTGGCGCGCCCGGCTTGAAGCGCTGCCCGGTGTCGCCGGGGTACTGCCGATGGTGCGGGGGCAGGGACTGTTGAACGACAGGCCCGTGGATATTCTCGGGGTCGATCCGGGCTCGCCTTTGCTGGGCGGCTGGCGCTTTCTGGCCGGTGATCCGGCACCCTGGCAGATGCTTGACGACGATGCCGTGCTGATCAACGAGCAGCTGGCGCGCCGTCGCGCTCTGGCGCCGGGCGAGCGCGTCGAGCTGCGCCTTGGCGAGCAGCTGCTGCAGCGGTGGGTCCTGGCCGTTTATGCCGATTATGGCCGTCCGGAAGCTGAGGTGCTGTTGCCGCTCGAGGCGTTGCCCGCCGATCTGCCGCGCCGCTACGCAAGCTTCGTGCTGCAACTCGACGGCGCCGACTGGTCGGACTGGTCCCGACGTTATGACTGGCTGGCGGACAGCCGCCTGCGGGACCAGCAGAGCCTGAAGGCCGCGGCGCGGGCCGCCTTTGACCGTACCTTCCGGCTTACGCGCACGCTGGAGCACCTTACCCTGGCTCTGGCCGGACTTGCCCTGGCGCTGATGGCGCTGGCGATGCTGCGTTTGCGGCGCGGTGTCTACAGCCTGCTGTTCGCCTGGGGGCTGCCGCGCAACGAGCTGCGCCGGATCCTGGTGCTGCAGGCAATGCTGGTGACCGGCCTGCTCGGTTTGCTGGCGATACCGCTGGGGCTGTTCCTCGGCTGGGTGCTGGTGGCGAAGATCAACCCGGCGGCGTTCGGCTGGTCGCTGCCGCTGGGTCTCTATCCCGGATTCTGGTTGCAGGTCTGGCTGCTGTGCCTGCTGATCGGCGCGCTCGCCGGCCTGGTACAGGGCGATCCGGTCAGGCTGGAGTCACTGAAAAATGAATAACTCGTGGGCGCGACGGTCCTGGTTGCAGCCGGCTTTGCGCATGGCGCCAGGCTGGCTTGAGCGGCTGGCGCCGGGGCCATTGCGCCGCCTGCGGATCCTGCTAGGGTGCCTGCTCGCGTTACTGCTGGCCGGGTGCGGTGACCACGAAGGCCGGGACGAGGCGGTGGCGACGCTGAGCGGGCAGGGGGAGGGCTTTGCGCAGGCGGTCCCCGGCATGGAAATCGGGTTGCCCCGGGATCTCGGCCCGCACCGGCGCTTTCGCCTGGAATGGTGGTACCTGACCGCCAACCTGCGCACGGACGACGATCAGCCGGTGGGCGTGCAGTGGACGCTGTTCCGTCTCGGGCTGCGGCCTGGCCCCAACGCTGACCGGGCGCCCGGCTGGCGTCGCGACGAGGTCTGGCTGGCGCACGCGGCCCTGAGTCGCCCCGACGATCATCGCTTTGCCTCGCGCAGCGCCCGCGGCGGCGCGGGGCAGGCCGGCGCCCGGGCGCAGCCCTTCCATGCCTGGCTCGACGACTGGGAAATGGCTCAGCAGCCGGACGGCCGCTGGAGACTGGCGGTTCGGGCGGACGACTTCGCTTACCGGCTCGACCTGCAGCCCGTGCTGCCGGTGGTGCTGCACGGCGACAACGGCTTCAGCGCCAAATCCGCCGACGGTGGCGGTTCGATGTACTTCAGCTATCCATCTATCGCCATTGACGGCAGCGTCGAGATCGATGGCCGACACCAGGGCGTGTCGGGTCAGGGCTGGTTCGATCGCGAGTGGAGCAGCCAGTATCTGTTGCCCGAACAGCAGGGCTGGGACTGGCTGGCGCTGCATCTCGATGACGGGCGCCACCTGATGCTGTTTCGCATCCGCGGCGACGATGACTACCATACCGCGACCCTGGTCGAGGCCGACGGGCGATACCGGGTACTGGCTGACGGGGATTACCAACTGACGCCGACCGGACACCGCGACAGCCGCTTCGGTCGGGTGCCGGTGGCGTGGCGACTGCTGATGCCGCAGGCGGGACTGGATCTCGATATCGCCGCCTGGCCGGGCGACTACTGGAACAGCGGTCGGCTTCGATACTGGGAGGGGCCGGTAACGGTCGGCGGCAGTCACGCAGGCGAAGGCTATCTGGAGATGACCGGCTATGGGGAGTGACTGACGGTTTACGACCGAAGGCCGCTTCGGGTTATGCTTTGCATCCGACTGGTCCGGCTGTATCAGGGATACGATGGCACTTTTCGTCAAACTGGGATGGTTTTTCCGCGAACACCGGCGTACCTATCTGCTGGCGCTGCTGATGCTGGCGGGTGTTGCCGTGCTCAACATGGCCGTCCCCTGGCTGGTTGGTCGCGCCATCGATGCGCTGGTGGCCGGTAACGGTAAAGCCGGTCTGCAGCTGCTGGCATTGCTGGCCCTGGGAGTGGCGCTCTACGGCCTGCGTTTCGGCTGGCGCCTGGTGCTGTTCGGCACGTCCTACCGGCTGGGCAACCTGCTGCGTCTGCGCCTGTTCCAGCGCCTGACCCGGCAGGGGCAGGCGTTCTACACCGTTCACAACACCGGCGATCTGATGGCGCGGGCCACCAACGATATCGACGCCGTCGAACTTGCCGCCGGCGAAGGCGTGTTGTCCGGCTTCGACGGCGCGCTCACGCTGGTGCTGGTGTTGCTGATGATGCTGGTGGTGATCGACTGGCGCCTGACGCTGGTGGCGCTGCTGCCCTTTCCGCTGATGGCGTTCGGCTTCTACCGTATCTCCAGCGCGGTACACCATCAGTTTCAGCGTGCGCTGGAGCAGTTTTCCCGCCTCAACGACCGCACCCAGGAAGCGCTGTCCGGTATCCGGCTGGTCAAGGCGATGGGGCGCGAAAGGGCCGAGGATCTGGCCTTTGCCGCCATTGCCCAGGACGCGGCGGACACCAACTACAGGGTTGCCCGCAGCGAGGCGCTGTACGAGCCGGTCATTTTCCTCTGCATGGCGGCGGCGCTCGCGCTCAGCGTCGGCTACGGCGCCTGGCTGATTCTGCAGCAGTCGCTGACGGTGGGGGCGCTGGCCAGTTTCATCCTCTACCTGGGTCAGCTGATCTGGCCGATGTTTGCTTTTGGCTGGCTGCTGAACATCGTCGAGCGCGGCAGTGCCGGTTTCGACCGTATCGAGCAGCTGCTCAAGACGCCCGACAGCATTGACGACAGCGGGGTGCGCATGCCCGACGGCGCCGATATCGTCGTTCAGGGGCTCGGCTTCACTTATCCCGGGAGTCGCTCGCCCGCGCTGCAGTCGATCGACTTCAGCCTGCCGGCCGGCGGTGTGCTCGGCATTGCCGGCCCCACCGGCGCCGGCAAAAGCACCCTGCTGCAGCTGCTGATGCGCTACTGGGAGCGCAGCGACGGCGAGATCCGCTTCGGCGGCCAGCCGCTGCCAGCCCTCAGCCTTTCGGCGCTGCGCCGCGGCTTCGCCTACGTGCCCCAGGACGCCTTTCTGTTCAGCCTCAGCATCGGCGACAATATCGCGCTTGGCCGTCCGGGTGCCAGCGCGCAGGCGATCGAAAACGCGGCCCGACTGGCGTCGGTACATGAGGATATCGTCGCATTGGCGCAGGGTTATGACACCCTTGTCGGCGAGCGCGGCCTGACCCTTTCCGGCGGTCAGCGCCAGCGTCTGGCGATCGCGCGGGCGCTGCTCAGCGATGCGCCGGTGCTGGTGCTGGACGACGCTCTCTCGGCGGTCGATGTCCAGACGGAACAGCGCATCCTGGCGGCCCTGCGCCACGAACGCCACGGCAGAAGCTGCATCATCGTCAGCCACAGGCTGTCGGCGCTGCAGCATGCCGACGAGATACTGGTCCTGTCCCACGGCCATCTGCAGGAACGTGGCGATCATGCCGCGCTGATGGCGCGCGACGGCTGGTACGGCCGCATGTACCGCTATCAGAAGCTGGAGGCGAGTCTCGATGCGTTCTGACAGCTCAGTGCAGGCGAAAGAGCGGCGCGGCGCGCTGCGCCTGCTCGGCGGTTACGTACTGCGCGATCGCGGCCTGCTGACCCGGGCGTTGTTGCTGTTGCTGCTGGCGACCGCCGCCGATGTCACGGGCCCTGTGCTGATCAAGATCTTCATCGACGATCACCTGCTGGCCGGCGACTTCGCACCGGGGGCGCTGGCGCTGCTCGGCGGCACCTATCTGCTGACGCAAACGGCCGCGGCCTGGCTGCGTTACCGCCAGACCCTGCGTTTTTCCGAGATGGCCCTCGGCGCCGTGCTGGATATTCGCAAGCGTGTGTTCGCCCGGGTGCTGCGCCTGCCGCTGGCATTCTACGATCGCGCCATCACCGGTCAACTGGTGAGCCGGATCACCAACGATACCGAGGCGATCAAGGATCTCTACGTGCAGTTTCTGTCGGTGGTGCTGACCAACCTGGTGCTGCTGCTCGGCATCATCGTGGCGATGGCGCTGCTCGATCTGCAGCTGATGCTGATTGCCCTGTTGCTGGTGCCGAGCGTGGTCGGCGTGATCTATCTCTATCAGCGTCTGAGCGGCGCCGCGGTCAGCGAAACGCGGCAGCTGCGTTCCGACATCAACGCCTCGATATCGGAGTCCATTGGCGGCATGCCGGTGATCCAGGCATGCAATCGCCAGCAGGGTTTCATCGACCGCTTCGACGGGCTCAACGTTGACTATTATCGCGCGCGAATGCGCAGTGTGCGCGCCGGCGCCATGCTCCTGCGCCCTGCCATCGACCTGCTCAGCGTACTGGTGCTGACCGCGGTGGTCTGGGGGTTCGGGCTGCAGGTGCAGGCGGGGTTTGCCGAGGTCGGAGTGCTGTACGCCTTTCTCAACTATCTCAGTCGATTCACCGAGCCGCTGGCCGAGATTACCCAGCGCTTCAATCTTTACCAGCAGGCGATGGTCGCCGGTGCCCGGGTACAGCAGCTGCTGCAGGAGTCCGAGGAAACCTGGTCCGGAGCCGAGGCGAGGGTCGAGCGCGGGGCGGTGTGCTTCAGCGCGGTGGACTTCCACTATGATCCGGGCAAACCGGTGCTCCGCCAGCTCGAGTTCGAGGTGCCTGCGGGCGGTTTCTACGCCGTGGTCGGCCATACCGGCAGCGGTAAGAGCACGCTGCTCAATCTGCTGCTGAATTTCTATCAACCGGTGGCGGGGGAGGTCCGCATCGACGGCAGACCCCTGCCGGCGTTCAGTCAGGCCGCGTTGCGTGCCGGGATCGGGCTGATCCCGCAGGAGCCCTTCGTGCTGGCGGCCACGGTGCGCGACAACATCGACATGGGGCGGGGGCTGCCGATGGCCGCTATCGAGCAGGCCTCGATGCGGGCGCACCTGCATCCGGTGGTCGCGGCGCTGCCGCAGGGTTACGATACCGAACTCGGTGAACGAGGCACCCGGCTCTCGACCGGGCAGCGACAGCAGTTGATCATTGCCCGCGCGCTGGCGGGCTCGCCGCGAATCCTGCTGCTCGACGAGGCAACCTCCAGCGTCGACAGCGAAACCGAGCAGGTGGTGCAGCAGGCGCTGGCGGAGCTGCACGGCGAGGTGACGCTGATCGTGGTGGCGCACCGGCTTTCCACGGTGCGTCAGGCCGACCGCATTGTGGTGATGTCCCACGGCGAGTTCGTCGAGGCCGGCAGCCATGATGAGCTGATGCGCATCCCCGGGGGACTTTACGCGTCCATGTACCGGCTGCAGTTGCAGGCGCATCGGATCGAAGCGCTGGAAAGGCCTTAATTTTGCGATCGGTATCGAACTTATCGCCGGTCGGGCACTCTACAGTTTCCGGAATCATTGCTACCAACGGACCTGCGACGACGCCGGTCTGCAACTGCTGCAGGGAGCTGCAACAACAGTGAAAGCGCTGCTCTACAGTCTGACATTGCTGCTGTTCTCGCTGGGTGTCGAGGCGGCGGACCGCTCGCAACTGGCGACGGCGGTGCAGTCGGTTGGCGTCGAGTCGCTGGTGCTGCATTCGGCTCCGGAACCGGCCGCCTGTTGCGGTCTGGACAACAGCGTCCTGCCCGTTGCGGTCTCGGGTGTGGCCACCGGCTACCGGCTGCTGCCCGAATCCCTGCCGCCGTTTTTCGCTCCCTCCGCAAGCAAGACCCGCAGCTCCATTCGCGCGCCTCCCGCCGCACTCTCCTGAATCAGGGTTCTCCATCATCGATGTACCGTGAATTTTCCATATCAGGAGACGGCGTCCTCGCGCGCGCGGCGTTGTCGGGAGCAGAGCATGATTACCTCGACACTCGTTCGCTTTCGCGGAATCACCGCAGGTCGGGCGCGACTGACCGACTGATGCTACAGGAGAAAAGGATATGACACGAAAAATCCGTTATCTGATGGTTTTGCTGCTCTGCACCCTTTCGCTAGGCGCCAGTGCGGCGCTGCCGATGAGCGACCCTGCGGGCAGGGAGCTGCCGTCGCTGGCGCCGATGCTGGAGGAGGTCAATCCGGCTGTCGTCAATATCGCCACCTACGCCAGGCATGAGCGCGAGCAGAATCCGCTGCTCAACGATCCCTTCTTCCGTCGCTTCTTCAATATTCCGGACGAGCAGGCCCGTCCCCGTCAGGAGCGCCGCCAGGCCAGCGCCGGATCCGGCGTCATTGTCGACGCCGGCGACGGCATCATCGTGACCAACTTCCACGTCATCAAGGGCGCCGACGAGATCCAGGTGTCACTGATCGACGGCCGTACCTTCGAAGCCGAGCTGGTCGGTGCCGACCCCGAGGTCGATATCGCGGTCCTCAGCATCGAGGCGGATGACCTGTCCGAGGTCGCGCTTGCCGATTCCGACAGCCTGCGCGTCGGCGACTTCGTTGTCGCCATCGGCAACCCCTTCGGCCTCGGTCAGACCATCACCACGGGCGTGGTCAGCGCGCTGGGCCGCACCGGTCTCGGCATTGAAGGCTACGAGGACTTCATTCAGACCGACGCGTCGATCAACCCGGGCAATTCCGGAGGCGCCCTGGTGAATCTGCACGGCGAGCTGGTGGGCATCAACACCGCCATCATTGCCCCGGGCGGCGGTAACGTCGGCATCGGTTTCGCGATTCCGGTCAATATGGCCCGTGCCAGTCTCGAACAGATCGTCGAGCACGGCGAAGTGAAACGCGGCCAGATCGGCGTTGCCATCCAGGACATGAACCCGGCGCTGCGCAAGGCCTTCAAGCTGGATAACGGTCAGCACGGGGTGCTGGTCACCGACGTCAAGAAAGACTCGGAGGCCGAAAAGGCCGGCATCGAGTCCGGCGATCTGATCACCGCGGTCAATGGCCGTGCCACCCCGACCACCGGAGAGCTGCGCAACAGCATTGCCTTCAGCGACATCGGCGAAACCGTCACCCTGACCGTGCTGCGGGACGGCAAAGAACAGGAGATCAAGGTCAAGGTCGGTGAGCCGATGACGCTGGCTGGCAGTGAGATACATCCGCTGCTCAAGGGCGTAGAGCTCGCGCCAAGCCCGGACGGCGGCGTCAAGATCACCGGCATGGAGCGCTCCTCGGGTGCCGCGGCAAGCGGTCTGCGTCCGGGCGACGTGTTGCTGAGTGTCAATCGTATCGAGGTGTCGACGGTCGAGGAGGTCGAGCAGGCGCTGGCGAAGGACAAGGACCAGGTGCTGCTGCAGGTTCAGCGCGGTCGCGGGGTCTTTTTCCTGGTGCTGCGCTGATTGCCAACGGCCGGCAGTGCCGGCCCTGATCCCCAGCCCAGCCTGTTGTCGGGAATGCAACCCAGGGTGTGAATTCGCAGGAGCCGCGTACCCAAACTTACGGGCACTTCCCCGCGGCGAAGCTTTTGGCCAAGGCGGCTATTCGCGGCGAGGCGCCGCTCCTGCGAGTCCTCGGCGCTTTGCCTTGGCGGCCTCGATACGGTCTTTCAACAGCCGGTCTCAGCGGTTTTCCAGCCGGCTGTAATCGAGTATGCCGGCCTCCAGCGGTTGTATCCGCTGGTAGTCCAGCAGCAGCTTGTCGCTGTATTCCCAGAAATCGCCGGCGGTGCGGCGGATGCCGTACCGGTCGAGCATCTTGCGGTAGGCGCGCTCCGAGTCCACCCGGGCCAGGCGCTCGACAAAGTCCTCCACATCCCCGGCTTCGACGCGCAGGAACTGGTTCGGGTAGGCTCCCAGCACGCCGGTGGCAAGCAGCAGGCTGTCCTCTTCGGGCAGGCGCCGGTCCTGCTCGTGAAACAGCTCCGAGACATTGCTGTGGGCACTGTTGCGCAGCAGCGTGAAATACCAGCGTTGACCGTCGTCGCCATCGACCCGAATCAGCGAGATTTCCGGCAACAGCGCAAGCCCCGCGCCCTGCAGCGACTGCAGCCGCACGAGTGTCCTGACAACCCCTGGCGGCGCGCTGCTGTCTTTGGGCCTGGCCCCGGCCGGTTGCAGGTCTGCAAAGTGCTGGCGCAGCATGTCGTAGAGCTCCGGCAACGGCGCTGAACTGCTGAACTCGATCGCCGAGTCGCCGTTGTAGAGCAGCTTCCGGTCGAACAGGTAGCCCTTGATATGGGACAGGTAGTCACGCACGTGTTCGCCGGCGTCGCGGTACCAGTGGTCCCGTACCGCTTCTCGGGCGCTGCGGGGCAGCAGGGTGAGAAAGTTGAACTCCGACTCCATGCGCAGAAAGTCCATGTAGATCCGGCTGCTGAGCTGGTGTCCCACGTTGCCGTAGACATCGAAGCCGGCTACCAGCAGGTAGTGAATGCGCTCCAGGGTCGGATAGCCGATCAGCCAGGCGGTCTGAGGCTTCTCGCCGAGCAGGCCGCGAACCACGGTGGCGCTGTCGAAATGACGGAATACCGTCAGGCTGGCGTTGCTGTTGTCGCCGTCGCCATCCCACAGGTAGTCAAGCGACGGTGGCACGCGGCGCGCAAAGCGTTCGACGGCGTGGCGCTTGGCGTCCAGATAGTCGGCCTCTTTTTCGGCATATCGCAGCCAGTTGAGCAGGCCGGCGCTGCTTTCGGCGGGCAGTCGCAGCTTGTCCCGCTGTTCGGCGAGAAAGCGCGCCTCGCCTTCGGCCTGCAGCAGCTCCGGGTCGACAAAGAACACCCAGAAATAGTCGTTGATCACGTTAAGCGCCACCTGACCCCGGCAGACCGGGCTCTTGATAAAGCCACGAATGGTGAATCCGGCCTCGTCGAGCATAAAGCGGTATCGGCTGCTGACCGGCAATGCCTCGAAGGTGACGAAGGGATTGGCGGCGCTTTCGGGATCGTAGCCGGGCAGCCTGTCGACGCTGTAATCCGGGGCGAGAAACAGCTGTTGCCAGCGCTGCAGGCGCCGCGGATTCAGCGCGTAGGGTAGACGGGTTTTGGCCAGGCCCGCATCCTGCAGCGGTATCAGCCGGTAGTAGACGCGCTCCGTGCCGGGCGGGTCGTAGGGACGGCGGCTGGCGATCGCCACGACCGGCTGCCCCGGTGGTGTATTGGAGCGGACCAGCCGGAAGAAGGTGGGCGCGGCGTCGCCCCTGCCGACGGCGTCGAAATGCAGACTGGCGGTGAACAGGTGCTCGTAGATGTAGCGGCTCATCAGCCTTGCCTTGTTCGACGGCTGGTTGAGAAACGCCTCCCAGTCGGCAATGGCGGCGCTGTAAGGCGCCACTGGCCAGCTTTTCGCCCGCCCGGGGGCGCCGGCTTCGAGCCAGCTCAGCAGAGCTTGCTGTTCCTGCGCAGGCAGTGCCGGCAGGCCGTAGGGCATCCCCCAGAGCGGATGCTCGTCGGCATAGTCGTCGAAATCCCCGGGCGCCGGGCAGCTCTGATCGCGGTTGAGCCTGAGATCGAAACCGTCGGGCAGCCGAGGACCCGCTGGCAGCGGGTGCAGCTGCTTGAGCTTGAGCAGCTGCAGCATCAGGCTGCTGTCGCGGGTGTCACCCAATACCGGGTGAAAGCCCTTTTCGCGCCAGGCCCCGGCGCCCTCGGCATCTTCCAGCCGGGTCAGGGGCGCGGCCAGCAGCCGGGTGACGTCGTAGATTCGGTCAGGGTTGGCGCCGCGTACCAGGCCCTCCCAGGTATTGAGCTTGAGCTGGCAGGGCGCATCGTAACAGCCGTGGCAGACCACACAGCGCCGCTCGAGAATGGGGGCAATCTCCTCGAGGTAGTCCGGCGTGGCTGCACGCAGCAGCGGTGAAAGTGACATCCAGAGCAGAAATGCCAGTCCCATCGCAAGCCTGTATCTTGGGTCGAGGCCGTGCTGCGTTATCATCAAGGGCATCCAGTGGAAGGGCGGGGGGAGCCCGGTAAACGGGCATCTCTGCAGCATAGTCCCGATTGGCCGAAGCTTCATTCTGTGCTTCCATGGCTGACACCACATACAACACAGGGACGCTCGATGCCTTACGCTATCACCTTGCACCTGCTCGCCGCCGTGATCTGGGTTGGCGGCATGTTTCTCGCTTATGTCTGCCTGCGCCCGGTGGCGGCGTCGATCTTGGAGCCGCCGCAGCGTCTGCGGCTCTGGGCGGCGCTGTTCGGCCGCTTTTTCCGCTGGGTCTGGGCCTGCGTGCTGGTGCTGATCATCACCGGGCACTGGATGATCGCGCTCTACGGCGGTTTCGCCGCCGTGGGACTGCATGTGCACCTGATGCTGGTCAGCGGATACCTGATGATGGCGCTGTTCGCCCATCTCTACTTCGCGCCCTTCCGGCGCCTGCAGCAGGCGGTCGACGGTGCCGACTGGCCCGGCGCCGGTCAGCAGCTGAACCAGATCCGCCGCATTGTCGGTATCAACCTGGTGCTCGGGTTGCTGACGGTCGCCAACGCGGTCGGCGGGCGTCTACTGTACGGCTGATATACTGTCTGGATCAAGGTCGCAACCGTGCGGCCGTTCCTGACCCAAACGCGCGCAGGCCCTTATATGAAGTCGGTGGACGGCGAGTCGCTTCTGCAAGCCTGGGGCCCCGAATTCTTTCGGGAGCTCTCCACATTCGGAGCCCTGTCGGACCGGGTGGTTCGGCGGCTGCTGTGCGAGGGCAGCATTTTCGAACTCGATGCCGGAGAGGTCGTCTACCGTGCCGGCGAGCGTACCGACTCCTTCTATGTGGTGTTGCGCGGCGCCATGAATCTGTATGTCAGCACGGACCATCTTCACGTGCTGACGCGGCAGCACCTGCGTGGCGAGGAATTCGGTTTCGTGCCCATGATCGCCCTGCACGATCGCACCGCGACTGCGGTATCGGCGCAGGCGGGCACGCTGGTGGTGAAAGTGACCGCCGGCCAGTTCCACGAGCTGCACCTCAGCGAACCGGATGACTTCGGTCTGCTGCTGCTCAACCTTGCGCGCGAGATGGCGCGGGCTGTCGGTGTCCTCAGCCAGTCCATACTCAAGCTCAGCGAGCAGGCGACAACGGGGCGGCCGCCGGCGGCTCCCTGAGCGGGCGGGTCGCACGGTTCACAGCCTTGGCGTAAAGTGTTGGGCAACTCAGTCCCGGAATCCTGCCGATGCGCCGCCGTTCCTCCTATCATCCCGACGATGACGATGTCCGCTTCAATCTGCAGACACTCAGGTCGCTGATTCCCTACCTGCTCGAATACCGCCTCCGGATCGGCCTGGCGCTGGCATGCCTGGTCGCGGCCAAATGCGCCAGTGTGGGAATGCCCTTTATCCTCAAGCACGCGGTCGACGCGCTCGACGCCCAGCAGGGTGCGTTGGTGGCGCTGCCGCTGGGGCTGTTGCTGGCGTACGGCGCGGTGCGTTTTGCCAACGTGCTGTTCGGCGAGATCCGCGACACCCTGTTCGGGCGCGTCACCGAGCGGGCGATGCGTCGCATCGGCCTTAGGGTGTTCCGCCACCTGCACGACCTGGAACTGGATTTTCACCTCAATCGCAGTACCGGTGGCCTGTCCCGCGATATCGAGCGCGGCGTATCGGGAGTCAGTTTCCTGATGCGCTTCATGGTGTTCAACATCGTGCCGACGCTGTTCGAGATTGCGCTGGTGGTGGGATTGCTGCTGGCGAACTATTCGGCCTGGTTCGCGCTGATCACGCTGGTGGCGGTGATCGTCTATGTCGCCTATTCGGTCGTCGCCACCGACTGGCGTACCGGCTACGTGCGCGCAGCGAACCGCGCCGATTCCGAAAGCAACTCCCGCGCCATCGACAGTCTGCTGAATTACGAAACCGTGAAGTACTTCACCAATGAAAGCTACGAGGCGCAGCGGTACGACCGCGACCTGGCTGCCTGGGAGCAGGCACGGCGCAAGAACCGGCTGACGCTGTTTGCGCTCAATGGCGGTCAGGCGCTGATCATCGCGCTGGCGATGACCTCGATGATGGTGCTGGCGGGGCGCAACGTCGTCGCCGGCAACATGACGCTGGGGGATTTCGTGCTGATCAATGCTTTCATGATGCAGTTGTTCATGCCGCTCAACTTTCTCGGTTTCGTCTATCGCGAGATGAAAGGATCGCTGGCCAATATCGAGCGCATGTTCGCGTTGCTGCGGCGCGAGCCCCGCATCCGGGATGGCGCCGGCGCGCAGGCGCTTCGCGTCGCAGACGGACGGATCGAATTTCGCGATGTGGATTTCGCCTACCGGCCCGAGCGGCAGATCCTCGACGGCGTCAGCTTCGAGGTACGACCGCGGCAGAAGGTGGCGGTGGTGGGCGCCAGCGGTTCCGGCAAGTCGACCCTGGTGAAACTGCTGTTCCGCTTTTACGATATCGATGGCGGCACCATTCTGATTGACGGCCAGGATATCCGCTCTGTGACGCAGGATTCGTTGCGCCGGGCGATCGGCATCGTGCCGCAGGATACGGTGCTGTTCAACGCCTCGATCTACGACAACATTTGCTACGGCCGCATCGACGCGACGCCGGCTGAGGTGGACGAAGCGATCCGACTGGCGCATCTGGACGATTTCATCGCCCGGCTGCCGGACGGCCACGGAACACTGGTGGGTGAACGCGGCCTCAAGCTCAGCGGCGGTGAGAAGCAGCGTGTCGCCATTGCCCGTACCATTCTCAAGCGCCCGCCGATTCTGGTATTCGACGAGGCCACCTCGTCACTGGACAGCCGTTCCGAGCGCAGTATCCTGAGGGCGATTCGCGAAGTATCGCGCGGCCAGACCAGTCTGGTGATCGCGCACCGGCTGTCGACCATCGTCGACGCCGATCATATTCTGGTGATGCAGGACGGGCGCCTGGTGGAGCAGGGCAGTCATGCCGAACTGCTTGGCCACGACGGCACCTACGCGCACCTCTGGCGGATCCAGCAGCAGCAGCGGGAAGCGGCGAGCCGGCACCCGCAGGCGGCAAGCGAAACCTAGGATGGGTCAAGCGATGCGACCCTGGTCCTTCCCCTCTTGCGCCGCCGCCCGGGCATCGCGGCCCCATCATATCGATCGCCGTACAGATCGATTGTCGTCGGCCGGCACGGGTGTTGGGTTACGCGCCTTCGGCGCTAGACCCAACCTTGTGGAAGTTTTGGCACCGCCTTCAATCATGTGCGATGGGCTTTTCGGTAAAGATGTAGTCGCGCAGTTCGGCGTCGAGGGTGGGATCGCGGCGTCGGATCCACTCCAGCACCATTGCCGCGTGCTCCTTCTCCTCGTCGCGGTTGTGCTTGAGAATGGCGCGAAGCTCGTCGTCCTTGCAGGCATCCACGCGCTGGTTGTACCAGTCGACCGCCTCCAGTTCCTCCATCAGCGAGGTAATGGCGCGGTGCATGTCGCGGGTTTCGTCGGACAGTTCGTTGATGGGCTCATGGTAGCCTTCGTTGGCCATGCCTGTACTCCTGTGGTTGTCGCTTGGATCAAATGTCTTCAACGGTCAGAAATAGAGTGTAGACGAGGCTGGTCCCGGACATCCGGATTTTGCCGTTTCGGCTATGCTAAGAGAAAGTCGATGGCACCTGGAGACAACTCATGGGCCGGCGATACGACAGCATACTGGAGACCGTCGGGCGAACGCCGGTGGTGCGGATCAACCGACTGGGTCCTGAGGGCGTAAATCTTTACGTCAAGCTCGAAGCGTTCAACCCGATGGGCTCGGTCAAGGACCGCCTGGCGCTTGGTGTTATCGAGGATGCCGAGCGCCGCGGTGCGTTGCGGCCCGGGCAGACGGTGGTCGAGGCGACGAGCGGCAACACCGGCATCGGCCTGGCGATGGTCTGCGCCTGCAAGGGTTACCCGCTGGTGGTGACCATGGCCGAGAACTTCAGCGTCGAACGCCGGCGCATGATGCGCTTTCTCGGCGCTCGGGTGGTGCTGACGCCCGCGGCGGAAAAGGGCAGCGGCATGCTGGCCAAAGCGGTCGAGCTGGCCGAAAAGCACGGCTGGTTCCTGTGCCGGCAGTTCGAAAACGAGGCCAACGCCGATTTCCATTCCCGCACCACGGCGGTCGAAATATTGGAGGATTTCGCCGACACCCGGCTCGATTACTGGGTCACCGGATTCGGTACCGGCGGCACGCTCAAGGGCGTGGCGCGTGTGCTGCGCGAACGCAGCCCCGCTACCCGCGTGGTGGTGTGCGAGCCCGACAACTCGCCTTTGCTTGGCAGTGGCGTCGCTCAGGCGCGCACCGACGACGGGGCTCCGGCGGCGAGCCATCCGGGGTTCCGCCCCCATCTTATGCAGGGCTGGACGCCGGATTTCATTTCCCGGCTGACCGAGGACGCAGTCGCGTCCGGCTATGTCGATCAGGTGATGCCGATAGCCGGGAACGACGCGCTGCGCCTGTCGCGGGAGCTTGCACGTCAGGAGGGGATATTCTGCGGCATTACCGCCGGTGCGACGCTCGCAGGTGGGCTCGAACTTGCCCGCAGCTGTAACCCGGGTAGCCATATTCTCTGCATGTTGCCGGATACCGGCGAGCGTTATCTCAGCACGCCGCTGTTTGCCGATATCGAAACCGAGATGACCGAGGAGGAGCTGGAGATCTCCCGCTCGACACCGGGTTTCCGTTTCGACCGTTCAAGCGCGCCGCCACCGGCGGCAAAGGCGACGACGGTGGCGCCAAGCGCCGATGCGCAGGCGTTCGTCGACGAGGTGCTGAACGATCCGAACCGACCGGTGGTGATGTTCGCGCTCGAATGGTGCGAGTTCTGCTGGTCGCTGCGCAAACTGTTCGCGCGCTGCGGTATCGACTATCGTTCCGTCGATCTCGACAGCACCGAGTACCAGGCCGATAACCGCGGCGGCGCCATCCGCGCGGCGCTGAACGACCGTACCGGTTGCGTCACGATACCGCAGGTGTTCGTGGCCGGGGAGTTCGTCGGCGGCTGTACCGAGGTGTTCGACGAATTTCGCAGTGGTGAACTGCAGCAGCGCCTGGCGCGCGCCGGCGTGGATTTCGACCGGAACCTGGAGCTGGATCCCTACTCGTTGCTGCCGACCTGGCTGCATCCGCGCGATTCGTAGGTTGGGTCTAGCGGCGCAGCGACTGCAATGGACTGCAGAAATGCCGGCATTGCAGGAGCAAATGCCGTCCGCGTAACCCAACATGCGTGATGGATCCACCATACGCTGCGGGCAGTGCCGGGGTGATGGGTTGCGCTGCGCTCCACCGCATCCTACAAAAGCGTGATACCACAAGCTCTCGTAGGTTGGGTCCAGCGGCGCAGCGACTGCAATGGACTGCAGAAATGCCGGCATTGCAGGAGCAAATGCCAGTGAACCCAACACACCTGACTACGGTCTTCCGAAGATATCGTCGCCCTGCTGATCGATCGTTTGTTTCGCTTTCTGCAACGTGAGTTCGTCGCACATCTCGCGGCTCGGGAGCTGGTCTGCACGGAAGAAGAGGTGCTCGCGGGTCTCGCCGTCGATTTCCTTGCGAATCACTCCACCGACGCCGAACTGGCCGTCCAGCGGTCGTGCCTTCAGGTAGATCCGATACCCCTTGTACTCGATCGCGTCGCCAAGGCTTTCTTCCCCGGCGCCCTCATCGGTGCCACCCAGCAGTTTTTTCAATATGGATCCCAGGCCCACGGCGTTCTCCTTAGCTCTGATCAAGGCCAGACCCTAGCCCGAGATGGAAAGGCTGGCAAGTGGGCACTGACTGTTCCTCTCAGCGCCTGAGTTCGGCATCCCGATAATGGTCGTCGGTCCAGCAGCGGGGCAGGGCTTCGCCCGAGAGGAAGATCAGGTCCTGCTTGTCGAAATCTTCGGGCTCCTGGGCTTCCTCGCCATGGTTGTAACGGCCGTTCACGGTCGACTGGAAGGGGTTGAACAGGTCCTGCAGCGACAGGACCTCGATCAGGTGGCCACTGGATTTTTCTTTCAGGAACATGGGTATCCTCCGGGAGGGCGGTCTCGGCACGGTGCAATACAAGGATAGATGATGTTGCCGCAGGCTGCCCTGCATCCGGAAACCCTTCACCATCCTGCGAATTCTGCAACCTAATGCCGGAATGCTTGGATACCGTTCATGATGGATCCCTGTATTCTTCGATCTTTATGCTCTCGATTTTCAGTCTTTAACTGTTTGATTTTTATAAATAAAAAATAGAATTCTGCTGGTTGCTCCCTGTCTTTATCATTATTTGTAATTCATAATTTAGCTGGTGCGTATTGTTAACAATCATGTTCAATAGTATGTACATAACTTTGTTTATTGTGTAAAACGAAAGGGCACTGAACGGAAACAGGTAACACCACCATGCAGATTCGAGTAATTAACCCCAACACCACGGCAGGCATGACCGCCAAGATCGGGGAGGCGGCACAGCGGGTCGCCTCGCCCGGCACGCGGATCCTCGCCACCAATCCGCACAGCGGCCCCGTCTCGATCGAGTGCCATTTCGACGAGGTGGTCAGCGCAGTCGGCGTTGCCGAAGAGGTGCTTGCAGGAGAGCGGGAACAGACCGACGCCTACGTCGTGGCCTGTTTTGGCGATCCCGGCCTGCTGGCCGCGCGAGAACTGACCCGGGCTCCGGTCATCGGGATCGCCGAGGCCGCTTTCCATATGGCGACGCTGATCAGCACCCGCTTTTCCATCGTCACCACTTTGGGGCGCACCGGCATCATCGCGGAGCACCTTTTGCAGTCGTATGGCTTCGCCCACCACTGCCGCCGCGTGCGCGCGGCGGAAATACCGGTGCTGGACCTGGAGGACGACGGCCGCGCCGCGCTGGACCGGATCATCGAGGAATGCCTGCGCGCCAAGGCCGAGGACAATATCGGGGCTATCGTGCTGGGATGCGGCGGCATGGCCGACCTGACCGATGAAATCCGCCGCGAGGTCGGGCTGCCGATCGTCGAGGGGGTGACCGCTGCGGTCAAGCTGGCCGAGTCGCTGGTGAGCCTGGGACTGGAGACCAGCAAGTTCGGCGATCTGGACTATCCGCGACCGAAGACCTTCAGCGGGGAGTTCGCGCGCCTGTCGGGCACCGGGGGCTGAATCCCGTAGATCCGGGCAATCAACGGGTCCGGGAATTACTACAAAAATAACAAGGCGGGTTGCGGCCCGCGCCATGAGGACAACACTATGAGTAACGATCAGGTACTACAGGCAGATCTGCCCGTGGATGGTGTTATCGAAACCAAGCATGCTGGCGAAGAATCGCTGGCGCCGCAGAAAACCCGGATCATGGGCCGGCTGTCCTACCTGCTGGCCTGGTTCGGCGGCTGCGTTTCCATCGGTACCTTCACCATGGGCTCCAGCATCGTCGGCACCCTGAACCTGCTGCAGGCGTGTCTTGCCATCGCCATCGGCTGTTTCGTCATCGGTATCGCGCTGGCGCTCAACGGCGCCGCCGGCTACAAGTACGGCATCCCGTTCATTGTCCAGGCCCGCAGTGCCTTCGGCTTTGGCGGTACTCACTTTCCCGGTCTGGTCAGGGCGGTGCCGGCCATCGTCTGGTACGGCTTCCAGAGCTGGGTCGGTGCCGGTGCCCTCAATGCGGTTTCGGCGACACTGCTCGGCTTCGACAATCTGATTTTCTACTTCATCACCTTTCAGCTGTTGCAGATCGGCCTTTCGATGTTCGGTTTCAAGGGCATCAAGTGGCTGGAGAATATCGGCAGCGGCTTTATCCTGGTTTCGCTGGTGTACATGTTCTACAGCGTCGTCGACAAGTACGGCGATGCCATCAGCACCCAGCTGGTGAATATCGAAGGCACCTGGGGGCTGCCGTTCTGGGGGGCCACCATGCTGTTCCTCGGTATCTACAGCACCATGATGCTGAACGTCAGCGACTACTCCCGTGAGCTTAAGGAAGGCACCGGCCGCGGCGTGCTGTCCACCCTGTACGCCATGTCGATCCTGCCCTGCACCCTGTTCATGGGCCTGATCGGCCTCATGGTTTCCGGCGCTACCGGCATTTCCGATCCGGTCCAGGTGTTCGCGAATGCCGTGGACAACCAGCTGCTGCTGGTCACCACGCTGCTGTTCATCGCCTTTGCCCAGGTCACCACCAACGTGCTCAACAACGTGGTGCCGCCGACCTACATCCTGATGAACGTGTTCAAGCTGAAGTTCCGCACCGCTACCATCATCGTCGGTCTGCTGGCCTTCTGCACCTTTCCCTGGGAGCTGGTCAAGGACGAGTCCGCCGCCGGCCTGCAGATGTTCGTGCAGATCTACTCGGCATTCCTGGGCCCGATCTTCGCGGTCATGGTGGTGGACTACTTTATCCTGCGCCGCCAGAAGCTGAACCTGGAAAACCTGTATGACGAGAACGGTCCCTACCGGGGCATCAACTACGCGGCCGTTATCGCCTCGCTGGCCGGCGCTGTCGTCGCGCTCTGGTTCTCGTCGGTATCCTGGTACGCCAGCCTGATACCGGCCGGTGTGACCTACTACCTGCTGATGACCAACTGGTCCGCCTGCGCGCGCTTTCGCCAGTAACCCTCCCGCCCCGTCGATGCGCGGGGCTTTTTCTCGCTCTTACTTCCGTCACAACCTGGAGATACAACAAAATGACAAAGCTCCGGCTAAGCGCTGCCCTGGCCAGACGATCGATCGGTTTCCTGTTGGGCGCCTGTCTATTATCCTCGACGGTCCAGGCCGGACAGGATGAGTCGATGCCCCCTGTACCAACCGAAAGCCGTGCCAAAACCATCGTTCTGATCAACCCCAACTCCAACGCCAAGGCAACCGAGTCGATGGTCGCGCTCGCGCGGCTCGAGACGCAGGGCGTGGCGGACGTGGTGGGGAGAAGCAATACGGACGCTCCGCCGTTGCTGACGACGCCGCAGGACATGATCGATGCCGTTCCCGGCGTGGTCTCGGTCGGGGTTGAGGCCGCCAGGGATGAGCGGGTGGCTGCGATCATCGTGTCGGCTTTCAGCGATCCGGGGCTCGAGGAGCTTCGCGCGGCGGTGGAGATTCCGGTGTTCGGTATCGGCGAGGAAGTGTTTCACGAAGCCGCGCGCGGCGACCGGCCATTCGGCATCGTGACCGTGACGCCGGACGAGGGCCTGATCGAGTCCTTCAGGCAAAAAGCCGCCTCCTTGGGTTACGAGCACCTGTATCGCGGCGTCAGAGTCACATCGGGCGATCCGCTGGTCCTGGTTCAGTCGCCGGAGAAGCTTGATGCGGCGCTTGCGGGTGCGGTGCGCGAATCCCTCGACAAGGATGGGGCCACAGCGGTAATCATGGGCGGGGGACCGTTGTCCGCATCCGCACTGCGATTGCAGCCGCAGTTCGACGCACCGCTGGTCGTGGCGGTCAACGCGGCGGCCCGCGCCGCAGTCAGGGCTATTCAGGGCGAGCCGAACTGACGGCATCGTGCCAGCTTTCGACTAAAAAGCCGGCTTCGCAAGGGGCCGGCTTTTTGTCGCATGATCGGCAGACTGTCTCGCTGCTCAGGGCGTCGGCTTTTTGCCTGCTTTCATATCCATTATCGCCTGCTGCTGGGCGGCCAGCAGCTGCCTGCTGTGATCGCGTTCGCTTGCGAGCTGCAGCCAGGCCCGGAGCTCGGGCTCATTCTGCAGCGGGTCCCACTGATAGACTGCGTTCATCATCGAGCGGGTCAGACCAAGGCAGTACAGCAGCACGATATCGGCATAGCTGAAGTCCTTGCCCGCGACCCAGGGCTCGAAGCGGGCGACCCGACCGAGCGCGGCCAGTCCCTTTTCCACATCCGCGCGCACTTCGCCCTTGGCCTCTTCCGACAGGGGGGCGCCGAAGAAAATATGTCCCAGAAAGCGGCGTGACGGGGCGTCCAGGTACAGCTCGGCGATGCGTTGAATCTCACGCGCCTTGGCGCGCTCGTAGGTCGCGGCGGGATAAAGCTTGGGTACCGGGTGCGTTTCTTCGAGATACTCGAGAATGGCGCTGGTTTCGGAAAGAAACCCCTGCTCCGTTTCGAGGCAGGGGATTTTCCCCATCGGGCTTTTCGCCAGGTATTCGGGCTTTTGTGACGGCGGTGCCGGCACCTCTTCGAAGGCGATGCCCTTTTCCAGCATCGCCTGCTTGACGATGTTGTAGTAATTGCTGAGCGGCAGGCCGTAGAGTTTGAGCATGGTGCGGGTCTCCTTGTCGGTGGCTGGCAACATCCGTTTCGATACCCGTATCGAGCGGGTGTTCCCAGACATTACCACAGAGTCCGCTTCTTTCACTGTGGTCTTCATGCCCGGTTCAGTTGCACTGGTGTTTCATGGGCATCAGTTGCACAGGGCCCCGACGGGTCTCTGATCTGCCAGAAGAGGGAGAGTCGCATGAAAAAGTTTCTACTGACATTTTTGCTGGCGACGCTGCTGCCGGCGACGGCCATGGCCCGCGATCTGACCACGGAATCGGCCATAGGCGGGGCCCTGGGCGGGGCAATCGGCGGTGCGCTTGGTGCCGAGATGGGCGGTCGCGACGGTGCCGTTCTGGGGGCCGGCCTTGGTGCCGTGGTCGGCACTGCGGTGGGTACCCGTGAGTATCAGGATAGATACCGGGATTACCGACCGGACTACCGGCCGGACTACCGTCCTGAGTATCGCCCGGCGCAGCGCCACGTAGTGATCGAGCGTCATTATTACGAGCGCGATCGCCGCTATCGCCATCATCACAAGCGCAAGCACTGGAAAAAGCACCATCGTCGCCACTATGGTTACCACGGCCATCACGGCCACCACTGGCGCTAACGCCCGTACCGACGACTAGAATCTGTATACCATCTGAATGATGCCCGCGCCCTTCGAAGGGGCGGGCGGGAGTAAGTCGCTGTGAAAAAATCGACAATCGCAATCGCCGTATTTTCCCTGTTGCCGGCCGTTACGTTTGCCGGCGACCTGACCGTGGACTCCGCTGTCGGTGGCGCCATTGGTGGCGCCGTCGGCGGTGCCATCGGTGCGGAACTCGGCGGCCGAGAGGGTGCGGTGATCGGTTCCGGCATCGGCGCCGCCGTCGGTACCTCGGCCAATACCAAAGACTACCGTGACGATCGTCATCGCGGTGAGCGGGAATACCGCGAGTACCGGGAGGAGCACCACTACTACGGGGACGATCGGCATAACCGGTCTACCTTCTGCCCGCCGGGACAGGCCAAGAAGGGACGCTGCTGATCCAGGGTCACCTGACCCACCCGAACTTACCCCTCAGCCGGTAAGGTCCTCGAGCAGCTCCCGCAACTCCGTCACTTCGGCCCGCAGATTTGCCACCTCCTGCTCGAGTGCCGTCAGGCGATCCTCGTCGACGGGCGTCGTTGCGGGGGCCGCTGCCGTCATCGGCTCGGCGGCCGTGACTTCGCCGCTGAACAGATGGGCGTAGCGCGACTCGCGTTTGCCGGGCTCGCGCGGAAGGCGTGCCACGAAGGGACCGTCGTCACGTGCCAGCAGTTTTTCCAGCACCTTCTCGACCTGCTGCACGTCGCTGAAACTGCACAGCCGGTTGGTGCGGGTGCGCAACTCCCCGGGGGTCTGGGGCCCGCGTAACAGCAGCACGCAGATGATGCCGAGTTCCTGCCCGGTAAACTGCAGCTCTCCGAACTCGGTGTTGCAGAAGCGGTGCTTGTACTTGGATACCCGGCTGCCGAAGCCCGTTTCTTCCTTCACCAGCCGCAATTTTGCCAGCTCGTCCAGCGTTTCCTGTACCGTGCTTTCTTCAAGTTCGAGCACCGGGTCGCGGTTGCTTTTCTGGTTGCAGGCCAGTGTCAGCGCATTCAGCGACAGCGGATACTGGTCCGGGGTGGTGATTTCCTTTTCGATCAGCGCGCCGATCACGCGCGCCTGCTGGAGACTCAGGTTTAGATCCATCGCTGCTTTCCGAAAGATGTATCGTTGTTGGCATTATTGATAGACCCCTAAGCATGCACCAGTATTGGGTCTGTGGCGAGGCCTGTCGAGTGGAGATGCCAACGACTGGCCACCGGCGGCCGGGCGCTTCGGCTGCTATGGTTGGAGCAGTGGCCGGATACCTGTCCGGCTGTTATCGAGACCAGGGGGATGTCGAGATGAGAGATGCCTTCCTGCACGACCTGCAGACCCAGCTCGACCAGATCAGGGCCGACGGCTTCTACAAGGACGAGAGGGTGCTCGACAGTCCCCAGGCGGCGCAGATCCGCCTGAGCGACGGCCGTGAAGTACTGAATTTCTGCGCCAACAACTATCTCGGTCTTGCCGACGACCCTCGGCTGATCGAGGCCGCGACCCGGGGGCTCCAGCAGTTCGGCTTCGGCATGGCTTCGGTGCGCTTTATCTGCGGCACCCAGTCGCCGCACAAAACGCTGGAGGGGGCGCTGTCGGGATTGCTCGGCACCGAAGACACCATCCTCTATTCGAGCTGCTTCGATGCCAACGGCGGTCTGTTCGAAACCCTGCTCGGCGAGCGGGACGCGGTGATTTCGGATGCGCTCAACCATGCCTCCATTATCGATGGCGTCCGCCTGTGCAAGGCTCGGCGCTACCGTTATCGCAACAATGACATGGACGACCTCGAAGCGCAGCTCAGGCAGGCCGTCGCCGACGGTACCCGCTACCGGCTGATTGCCACCGACGGGGTGTTTTCGATGGACGGCGTGATCGCCGACCTTGGCTCGATCTGCGAGCTGGCGGACCGTTACGGCGCTCTGGTGATGGTGGACGACTCCCACGCGGTGGGATTTGTCGGCGGGCGCGGGGCCGGTACGCCCGAATACTGCGGCGTGCAGGACCGGGTCGATATCGTCACGGGTACCCTCGGCAAGGCGCTCGGTGGTGCCTCCGGCGGCTTTACCTCGGGTCGACGCGAGATCGTCGAGCTGCTGCGTCAGCGTTCCCGACCCTACCTCTTCTCCAACAGCCTGGCGCCGGCTATCGTCGTCGCTTCGATCGAGGTACTGCGGTTGCTCGACAGTGATGAGGGCAGGGCACTGCGCGAGAGGCTGCGCCGCAACAGCGAGCGCTTTCGTACCGGCATGGCGGCTGCCGGCTTCGAACTGGCCGGCGCCGGTCACCCCATCGTGCCGGTGATGCTCGGCGATGCGGCGCTGGCCGGGCGCATGGCCGGGGCCTTGCTGGCCGAGGGCATTTACGTTATCGGTTTCTCCTACCCGGTGGTGCCGAAAGGGCAGGCGCGCATCCGCACCCAGATGAGCGCGGCCCACAGCGATGAACAGATCGACCGTGCCATCGAGGCGTTCGCCCGAACCGGGCGCGAGCTGGGGGCGCTGCGATGAAAGCGCTTTGCAAGCTCGAGGCGGGGCCGGGGCTGACGCTTGCGCGCACGCGCCGGCCCGTGCTGGGTCACAACGACGTCATGATCCGGATTCGCAAGACCGCCATCTGCGGCACCGATATCCATATCTGGAACTGGGATGCCT
This sequence comes from Marinobacterium nitratireducens, assembly GCF_014645375.1. Classification (GTDB taxonomy): domain Bacteria; phylum Pseudomonadota; class Gammaproteobacteria; order Pseudomonadales; family Balneatricaceae; genus Marinobacterium_A; species Marinobacterium_A nitratireducens. The sequence continues at coordinate 256,647 of NZ_BMLT01000005.1, read as the reverse complement.
GGGCGCAGCGGACGATTCCGGTACCGATGCACGTCGGCCACGAGTACGTCGGCGAGATCGTCGAAATCGGCCAGGAGGTCAGGGGCTTCAAGATCGGCGACAGGGTTTCCGGGGAAGGGCACATCACCTGCGGCTTCTGCCGCAACTGCCGTGCCGGGCGCCGCCATCTGTGTCGCAACTCGGTCGGGGTGGGTGTCAACCGGGAGGGGGCCTTCGCCGAGTATCTGGTGATTCCGGCATTCAACGCCTTCAGGATACCGGACGATGTTTCCGATGACCTTGCGGCCATCTTCGATCCGTTTGGCAACGCGACCCACACTGCGCTCAGCTTCGATCTGGTTGGCGAGGATGTGCTGATCACCGGAGCCGGTCCCATTGGCGTGATGGCGGTGGCGATTGCGCGCCATGTCGGCGCTCGCAGCGTGGTGATCACCGACATCAACGACTACCGGCTGGGCCTTGCCAAGCAGATGGGCGCGACGCGCACGGTCAACGTCGAGCGTCAGTCTCTCAAGGAAGTGATGGATGACCTCGGTATGCAGGAGGGCTTCGATGTCGGGCTGGAAATGTCCGGCGTGCCGTCGGCGTTCAAGACCATGCTCGAGCGCATGAACCACGGTGGCAAGGTCGCGCTGCTCGGAATTCCACCCGAGAACACCGCCATCGACTGGAACCAGGTGATCTTCAAGGGGCTGGAGATCAAGGGCATCTACGGCCGGGAAATGTTCGAAACCTGGTACAAGATGGTGGCGATGCTGCAGAGTGGGCTGGACCTTTCCCCGGTGATCACGCACCATTTCCCGGTTGCCGACTTCGAGGCCGGCTTCGCCGTCATGCTGTCGGGCGAGAGCGGCAAGGTGATACTGGACTGGAGCGACTGATACATCGGGCATTAAGGCGGGATTGCATACCGTGCTACAAGGGTCGGGATAATGACACCACAGGGAGAAAACCGAATGATCAGCCTGAACAGGGCGATAATGCTGTGCTGGGTACTGCTGCTGGCGGGCTGTGCCGCCGTGCAACCGAATTTTCAGAAGCCTGAGGTCAGCGTGACATCGTTCCGGGCGCTGCCGTCCGAGGGTATGGTGCCGCGCTTCGAAATCGGCCTGCACGTGATCAACCCTAACCGCGATGCACTCAGTCTGGAAGGCATGGTTTACAGCGTGTCACTGGAGGGGCGCAAGCTGCTCAACGGCGTCGCCAACGATCTGCCGACCGTGCCGGGATACGGCGAGGCGGATATCCGTGTAACGACCACGGCGGACCTGTTCAACGGCATTCGCCTGCTGGCGGATCTGATGCAGACGCAGCGCGACAGCGTCAGCTACGAGCTCAGTGCACGGCTGGATCTCGGGCGCTTTCTGCCCTATGTCGACGTAGTGGAGGAAGGGGAGGTCAAACTGGCGGGGCAAAGCAGGTAACGCGTAACGCGTGACGGGTTACGCGTCACCCGTCACGCGTCACGAATGCATTACTTCTGGGCTTCGTAGGCGGCAGCGGCCTTGGTCACGGCTTCGCGCGCGGCGTCGGCGCCGGCCCAGCCTTCCACCTTGACCCACTTGCCTTTCTCGAGCGTCTTGTAGTTCTCGAAGAAGTGGCCGATCTGCTCCTTCAGCAGTTCCGGCAGGTCGTCGATATCGTTGATATCGTTGTAGGCCTGGCTCAGCTTCTGGTGCGGTACCGCAACCAGCTTGGCATCTTCGCCGGCCTCATCAGTCATGTTCAGGATGCCGACCGGGCGGCAGCGGATAACAGAACCGGTCATGACCGGGTGCGGCGTAACGACCAGCACGTCCAGCGGGTCGCCGTCGTCGGCCAGGGTGTTGTTGACGTAACCGTAGTTGGCCGGGTAGAACATCGGCGCGGCCATGAAACGGTCGACGAAGATGGCATCGGCATCCTTGTCGATTTCGTATTTGACCGGCGAGCTCTCGGCCGGGATTTCGATGATCACGTAGAGATCGTTGGGCAGTTCTTTGCCGGCAGGCACTTTAGCAAAGCTCATGCGAGTATTCCTGTTTCTGATTATGGGGAAAGCGTAGAGTCAGCGTTGGATTATACCCGGCAGCGGCCCTGTCTATGAATACGACTTAAGGCCGCTGTCGGTTACGGGTCACTGGTCCGGCGTATGGTAGCGCAGCAGGGCTTCGACCTCGTGGCGCGAGCCCAGGGCGATCGAAACGCGCTGATGGATTTCGGTCGGCTCGACGTCGAGAATCGGCGAGTAGCAGGTGCTGGCAAGGCCGCCGGCCTGTTCGATCAGCAGGCTCATCGGGTTGCCTTCGTACATCAGGCGCAGCTTGCCCGGCTTCTGCGGTTCGCGTTCGTCCCAGGGGTAGGTGAAGATGCCGCCGCGGGTCAACACGCGGTGAACCTCCGCGACCATCGACGCGATCCAGCGCATGTTGTAGTTCTTGCCGCGCGGGCCGTCGCTACCCTTGAGCAGGTCGCCGATGTAGCTCTGCATCGACGGCTCCCAGAAACGCTGGTTTGACATGTTGATGGCGAATTCCCTGGTTTCCGCCGGCACCTGAACATTTTCCTGGGTCAGGATGAAGTCGCCGGTGTGCGCCAGGGTGAAGAAGTTGACGCCCTGGCCGGTGGTCAGCGCCAGCACCGCGGACGGGCCGTACAGGACATAGCCGGAGGCCAGCTGTCTGCGGCCGTTCTGCAGGTAGGCCCCGTGGCTGGCGGGATCCTCGCCTTCGCGCAGCTCGAGGATCGAGAAAATGGTGCCGACCGACACGTTGATGTCGATGTTGGACGAGCCGTCCAGCGGGTCGAAGGTCACCAGGAAACGGCCTTCGCGGTTGCCGGCGACCGGATCGTCTTCTTCCTCGGAGGCCAGGCCCGCGACCAGCGGGTTGTCCAGCAACACCTTTTTCAGCACGTCGTTGGCGATGATATCCAGTTTTTTCTGGGTTTCGCCCTGCACGTTGACGTTCTCGGAAGTGCCCAGAACACCGGCCAGCGCGCCTTCGCGCAGCTGAAGTGCAATTTCCTTGCACGCGACCATCAGGGTTTCGATCAGTTCGACCAGTTGTTCGTCGGTTTTGCGGTGTTTCAGGAACGAGCTCAGGAGCTGCATTGTTCTGTTTTGACCTTCGAGGTTTTGGAACGGGATTCGGCGCGCAATTGTACGGGAATCGGCAGCCGAATGCATGGTTTGGCGCCCACTTATTGTAGACCAGAGAGCCTGCGCGCAACCCCGGTTGGAGCTCTTCGGGGCAGTCGCGCGAATCCTGGCCTTTGGGCGGGCGCTTTCCTCCGGTGTGTCGAGCCTGGCCGTCGTAAGTGCGGTCCTGGACCTCTGCGCCCGATCCTGATGTGCTGTTGCGCCACCGATGCGGTGCCCCGGTGAAAAAACGGTTATCATCTGCGCCAGACTTTCTGAACAGGATTTGGTTGCGTGCATATCCACATTCTCGGCATCTGCGGCACCTTCATGGGCTCGCTGGCAATCCTGGCGAAGCAGCTCGGCCATCGGGTGACCGGGTGTGACGCCAATGTTTACCCTCCAATGAGCACTCAGCTCGAGCAGCAGGGGATCGACCTGATCCAGGGCTTCGATCCGGCGCAGCTCGACCCCGCGCCGGATCTGGTGATCGTCGGCAACGCCATGTCGCGCGGCAATCCCTGCGTCGAGTACGTGCTCGATCGCGGGCTGCGCTATACCTCCGGCCCGCAGTGGCTGTCGGAGGAACTGCTGCGCGACCGCTGGGTGCTGGCGGTGGCCGGGACCCACGGCAAGACCACCACCGCAACCATGCTGGCCTGGCTGCTGGAGCAGGCGGACATGGCACCGGGATTTCTGATCGGCGGGGTGCCGAAGGATTTCCCGGTCTCGGCGCGCCTGGGCGATTCGCCGTTCTTCGTTATCGAGGCCGACGAGTACGACACCGCCTTTTTCGACAAGCGCTCGAAGTTCGTCCACTACCATCCGCGCACCCTGATCCTGAACAATCTCGAGTACGACCACGCGGATATCTTTCCCGATCTGGCGGCGATTCAGCGGCAGTTCCATCATCTGCTGCGGATCGTGCCGGGCAATGGCCAGATTGTCGTGCCGCACGACCAGCCGGCGCTCGACGAGGTCGTCGCCCAGGGCTGCTGGACGCCACTGGTGCGCACCGGTTTCGGCGAGGGCGAGTGGCAGGCGCGGCTGCTCAGCGACGATGGCAGCCGTTTCGAGGTGCTGCACCGGGGTGAGTCCCAGGGTGTCGTCGACTGGGCGCATACGGGCAGGCACAATGTGTCCAATGCGCTGGCGGCGCTGGTGGCCGCGCGCCATGTCGGGGTACGGCCCGAGCACGCCATCGAGGCGCTGTGCCGTTTCGGCGGGGTCCGGCGCCGAATGGAGCTGGTGGCCGAGGTCGGCGGCGTCTCGGTCTATGACGATTTCGCTCACCATCCGACCGCCATCGCCACCACGCTCGAGGGGCTGCGCGCCCGGGTCGGCGCGGCGCCGGTGACCGCGGTGATCGAACCGCGCTCCAACACCATGCGTCTCGGCGCCCACCGGGCCGCGCTGGCGCCGTCGGTGGCGGCGGCCGACCGGGTGTACTGGTATCAGCCGGCCGGGCTCGACTGGTCGCTCGACAGCGTGGCGGCGGAAAGTCCGGTGCCGGCGTCGCTGGCGCGCGATACCGAACGTCTGATCACCGAGCTGGTCCGCGATTCCGTGCCCGGCAGTCATATTCTGATCATGAGCAACGGTGGCTTCGAGGGGATTCATCAGCGCCTCGTCGCCGCCCTTGAGGAGAAACAGGCGTGAGCGACAGCCGGCAGCGTGTGACCCTGGCGATTACCGGCGCCTCCGGTGCCCAGTACGGGCTGCGTCTGCTGCAGTGCCTGCTGGCGGCCGACGTTCAGGTGATGCTGATGATCTCCAAAGCAGCCCAGGTGGTGATTGCCACCGAGAGCGACGTCGACCTGCCGGGCCGGCCGGCGGAGCAGGAAGCCTTCCTTGGCCAGCTTTACAGCGCCGCGCCGGATCAGCTCAGGGTGTTCGGGCGCGAGCAGTGGATGGCGCCGGTGGCCTCGGGCTCCGGCGCGCCGGCGACAATGGTCGTCTGCCCGTGCAGCACCGGCTGCCTCTCGGCGATCGCCACCGGCGCCAGCAACAACCTGATCGAGCGTGCCGCCGATGTGGCGCTCAAGGAGCGCAGGCGCCTGATACTGGTACCGCGCGAGGCGCCCTATTCGGAAATCCACCTCGAGCATATGCTGAAGCTGACCCGCATGGGGGCGGTGGTGATTCCCGCCAGCCCCGGATTTTATCACCGGCCGCAGTCGGTCGAGGATATGGTGGACTTCATCGTCGCCCGCATCCTCAATCAGATCGGCATCGAGCAGACGCTGCTGTCGCGCTGGGGCGACGCCCTGCTGGGGGAAGCGCCGTAACGCTGACACCGACGGCCTGTTCAGGACTCAACCGTTTAACCTCTGTCTGAATCGAAGTAGGTATCAATGAGCAAGATTCTTGCGCTGGATACGTCCACCGACGCCTGTTCCGTCGCCCTCTGGGTCGACGGCGAGGTGCGGGAGGATTTTCGCCTCGCGCCGCGCGAGCACACCAGGCTGCTGCTGCCGATGGCCGAGGCGCTGCTCGCCGAGGCGGGCCTTGCCCCCTCGCAGCTGGACGCCGTCGCCTTCGGTCGCGGTCCCGGCTCCTTCACCGGCATACGTATCGCCACCGGTGTCGCCCAGGGCCTGGCGTTCGCCGCCGACCTCAAGGTCCTGCCGGTGTCGACACTGGAGGCGATGGCGCTGCAGCAGGGACGCGAGCAGCAGCGCGACTGGATCGTTGCGGCGCTCGATGCGCGCATGGACGAAATCTACTGGTGCGCCTACGAACTGATCTGCGGCGTGCCGAATGCGCTGGTGGCCGAGCAGGTCTGCGCCCCCGACGAACTCTTCCTGCCCTCGCTCAAGCCCTGGCTTGCGGCGGGGCCCGGCTTCAACTACCTCGACCAGATGAGCGCCAGTGTTCAGGACGGTCTGCAGGGGGCCTCAATCATCGAGGTTTACCCGTCTGCCGGCGCCATGCTGCCGCTGGCCGAACGCGACCTGCTGGCCGGACGCGGGCTGGCCCCGGAGGAAGGGCTGCCGGTTTACCTGCGCGAAGGGACCTGGAAGAAGAAGGACGAGCAGTAGCATGGACTTTTTCCAGGCCGCCATGCTGGCGCTGATCCAGGGACTGACCGAATTTCTGCCGATCTCGAGTTCGGCGCACCTGATACTGCCATCGCAGCTGCTCGGCTGGCCTGACCAGGGGCTGGCGTTCGATGTCGGCGTGCACGTCGGCACCCTGGCGGCGGTGGTGTTCTATTTCCGCCGTGACCTGACGGCGCTGATCGGTGCCTGGCTGGCATCTCTGGCAGGGCGTCGCAGCACCGAGGCGGCGCTGGCCTGGTACCTGGCTTTGGCGACGGTCCCGGCGGTGCTGGCCGGATTCTTCCTCAACGACCTGATCGAGCACTACGCCCGCTCGATTCTGGTGATTGCCGGCACCACCCTGATCTTCGGTGTTCTGCTCTGGTACGCCGACAGCCGGCGCACCGAGTCGCGCCGGCTCGATACTCTCGGCCTGCGCGACGCCGTTACCATCGGGCTGGCGCAGGCGCTGGCGCTGATTCCGGGCACCTCCCGCTCCGGCATCACCATTACCGCGGGTCTGATGCTGGGACTCGAACGCCAGGCGGCGGCACGCTTCTCGTTTCTGCTGTCGATTCCGATCATTCTGGGAGCCGGCCTGTTCAAGGGCATGGATCTTTACAAGGCCGGCTCGGTGGAGAGCTGGGAGCTGGTCGGTTTTGGCGCGCTGCTGGCCGCGGTCAGTGCCTGGGTCTGCATCACGCTGTTCCTGAGCTGGCTCAACCGTATCGGCATGCTGCCGTTCGTGATTTACCGGCTGGCGCTGGGCGTGGCGCTGCTCGGCGTCTACTTCGCCGGCTGATGGAGGGGCCATGACAGACTCCTTTTCGCTGGCGGTCGGGTACGACTGCCCTGAGCGGCAGTCGCAAGCCCAGGCGCTGGGTGCGGAACTGGGGATACCGGTAGTCTTCGGTGCCGCTCCCGAACACTGCGACGACCACAACTGCCTGCTGCGCCTGACCGATCAGGGACTGCAGCTGCAGCAGACCGGGCGCAAGGCGCCCGGGCCTGTCTGGGTCGACTTCGTCGGCGGCGCCGTCGGGCACCGGCTGCGCCAGGGCGGGGGAAGCGGTCAGCAGATTGCCAAGGCGGTTGGCATCAAGTCCGGGATACGACCGCGGGTGGCCGATGTCACCGCAGGCCTCGGGCGTGACGCCTTCGTCCTGGCAAGTCTGGGTTGCGAGGTGCAGCTCATCGAACGGGTGCCGGTGATCCAGGCGCTGCTGGCCGACGGACTGGCGCGGGCGTCGCAGGTGGCGGAGACCGCGGATATCGTCGCGCGCATGCATCTGGTGCGGGCCGACAGCATCGCCTGGCTGCGCGGACAGGCCGGTGCGGCCTCGGCGCCCGAGGTGGTCTACGTCGATCCGATGTTCCCGCATTCCGACAAGTCGGCGGCGGTGAAAAAGGAGATGCGCCTGTTTCGCGACCTGGTTGGCGACGATAGCGACGCCGAAGCACTGCTCGCCGCTGCGCTGGAGGCCGCCTGCAACCGGGTGGTGGTCAAGCGCCCGCGCAAGGCGCCGGTCATTCCGGGGCCGGCGCCGAGCTATCAGCTCGAGGGCAAGTCCGGCCGCTTCGATATCTATGCGCTGAAGAAGCTGGGGTGAGGGGTAACGGGACGGCCGCTAATTGTAGGAGCCCGCTCTGCGAGCGAACAACCACCGTGCCAGAACGGTTCGCCGCGAGGCGCGGCTCCTACGAAAAATCCTGTCCCGCGGGCACTGTGCGCGCCTAACGACTAACGCCTCTATTCGCCCGGAGACCGGGCTCTACAATTCCCCCCGTCACCCGTCACCCGTCACCCGTCACCCGTCACCCGTCACCCGTCACCCGTCACCCGTCACGTTGCCTGATGGTGCGCTTCGTTACACTCAGGGCACCCTACCAACGCTATACCTCATCCAGCTGCTCGTCGATGAACGCCACCAGGTGGGCGGTCAAAACCTGACGCGCCTGGCGCATCAACCCGTCTACATCGGTGTTGAACGCGACGCGGTCCCGGTCGCAACGCAGTATTGCCCGATCGAGCAGCAGATCGATGAAGCCCCTGAGCACGCGCCGGTCCGCATACTCGGGAGAATCGAAACCGAATTCGCGTTGCAGCCGTTCGGTGAGTGCCTGGGAGGCGTCAAGCAGCGCCGGCATCTCGATCGCACCGCGGCGCTCGAGCAGGCGAAACAGGGCATAGTAGCGCAGCAGAACCGGTTCGGCCGTGCGCATCAGTGTCAGGGCGGCGTCGGACTCTTCCGCCACCAGCCGGCGGCCGTCCAGCCGCAGCAGCCCCCGGGCGATCAGTGCCTGCCGGGTTCGGGCCGCGGCCGGGGTGAAGTCGTCGTCGTCCCAGGGCAGGAACAGTTCGCTGCGCAGGTAGGGGTAGAGCACCTTGAGCATTAGGGTGATCAGCTGTGGCAGCGGGTTGTCGCTGCGGCGCACCAGCAGCAGGCACAGGCCCGGCAATGTCCACAGATGCATCATGTTGTTGCGGTAGAAAGTCATCTCTCTTGCCTGGCCCGCGTTCAGCCACGTCCGGGAGCCGTCGGTGTCCAGCTGACCGCGAGCGGCGGCCGCGCGGATCCAGGCGGCAGGCGTACTGTCGGGCACGGTGGCCGGCGCGTTGGGAAGCGCCTGCGCGAGTTCCTGCAGCCGCATCAGCACCGGGTGCAGCTGCGCGCTCGACATCGTAAGGCGCAGCTGTGCCAACAGCACCGTCGCCAGGGCGCCGCTTTCGGTCAGTGCGCCGGCGCCGTTGATATGGCTCATGATCCGCTGGGTGATTGCGGGTACCTGAGCGCGCGTCGGTTGGCGCAGGTCGAGATGCTGCTCCAGTGGCATCGGCTCGCCGATGCTCAGCGTTACGCGGCCGAACTTCTGCCGCAGCACGCCCAGGGCCGCGACCAGGCCACCGAGGCTTTCCTTTCGTTTCTCGGCGCCTTCGAGCTCGCGCTGATAGCTGTGGGCTTCGACGACCCGATCGTAGCCGATCCATACCGGAACCAGCGCGACCGGTTTCTCCGGCCGGGCGCGCCAGGCATCGAGCGTCATGGTCAGCAGGCCGGCACGCGGCGGCAGCAGGCGTCCGGTGCGGCTGCGCCCCCCTTCGATGAAGTATTCCAGCGCGTGTCCGTGCTGCGCCATCAGCGTCATGTACTGCTGGTAGAGCGCATGGTAGAGCGGGTCGTCCTGGAAGCTGCGACGCATGAAGATGGCGCCACCGCGCTTCAAGATGCCGCCGACCAGCGGCAGGTCGAGGTTCTCTCCGGCGGCGATATGGGGCAGCATCAGGCCATGGCGGTACAGCGCCCAGGACATCAGCAGGTAGTCCAGGTGGCTGCGGTGGCAGGGCAGGTAGACCAGCTGGTGATCGAGCGCCAGCTCGCGCAGCGGTTCCAGCCCCAGCACCTCGACATCGTCGTAGAGGCGCTTCCAGACCGCGTTGAAAAGCGGATAGAGCAGTCGGGTGGTGACCGGGCTGAAGTTGGCTGCAATGCGGTTCAGCTCGCGCTGCGCGTATTGCTCGGCCTCACGTTCGCTCTCGCGCCGTTCCCGGGCCCTGCCGGCGATGGCCCGGCGTACCTGGGGATGGCGCAGAATCAGTGACATCAGGGTACGGCGGTGTGACAGGTCGGGGCCGACGACGGCGCGGCGCCGGGTACGAAAATGCTGTTGCAGCATCAGCGTCGCCTTGCGCAGCAGCCTGCCGGCATCCTGCTCGGTTTCGCGCAGCGCTTGCAGCCGCAGGGGCGGGTCGATATGGATCAGTGTCTGGCGGCCATTGACCAGCAATTGCAGTACCCGTCCGATGCGTCCGCCCTGATCCCAGGACTCGGCGTACAGCAGGTTCAGCCACGAGGTTTCGCGAATGGGCAGGCGGCCGTGGAAGATCGAGACCGGTATCAGCTCGAGCCGGTAGCCCGGATCTTCGGCGCAGTGGCGGCAGAGCTGCTCCAGCTGTTCCGCCAGCACCGGCTCGCCGTTGCGGCGCGCACAGAGTATCTGCGAGGGACCTAACAGCACCCCGGCGCGTTGCGCCTGATCGAGCAGTAGCTGGCGATGGCTCCAGCGGTCCTGCTCCAGTACGTAAAGGCGGTGGCTGCCACCGCCGAGGTTTTCGTCACCGATGACGGTGGCGGGTACCAGGGCCCGCAGCAGTTTGCGGCGGATCGATTTGCGTTGCGACATCAGTAGTGGGGCGGGGTTTCGTCCCCCTGTTCGCCGCCGTTGCCGGGGTCGAGCTGGCGAAGCTGGCTGTTGATGATACGGATCATCTGGGTCAGCCGTTCGATTTCGAGTTCCTGGCGGGAGACGACATCGTTGAGCTTGTCGAGGGTGTCTTCCTGAAAAGCGATACGGGATTCGAGGTCGGCAATCCGGTCTGATTCAGTCATGGCTGCTCTGGCGTAGTGGGCGATTGTTCGTTGGTTCCTTAGTCTATGTTTTTAATTGACTTTTTGCGACCTGCCGGTCCGGCCTTGCGGGCAGGAATAACTCGGGCCAACCGGCCTGAAAGGGCCGTCATGCAAGGGATCTGTCCTGGGAATAGACCATTGGAAGAGGGTAAGCTGTTGATAAAATACGCAAAATTAGCTATATCTTGCGAGCGTCCGGGCGCCTGTCCGGATTTTGGGTTTTGTTGTTAATTCTGAAAATACAAGAGAAAACTAGATGAGTGGTGTTCAACTGATACGTTGTATTGTTGTCAGTGCCCTGGCGGCCCTGCTGATTCCCTTTTTGCTGGGGGCGGTTGCCAAGGTTGAAGTAGAGCTGAGTGTTGCGGTCCTGGCTGTTGTTTTCGTCGTCGTTCTGGCGGCAACCGTGCTTTCGGGCCTGGGCGCCGTGCCTCAGGGGGGCAGCGTTCGATCGCAGCAGCGTCGAGAAGTGGAAGATGAACCCGAGGAAGACGACAACCGGGAAATGGGCCAGGTCAAATGGTTCAACGTCTCCAAGGGCTTTGGCTTTATCACCCGGGAAAACGGAGACGATGTCTTCGTTCATTTTCGCAGTATCCGCGGCCGCGGCCACCGGTCTCTGACCGAAGGCCAGCAGGTGCGCTTCAATGTACGCGAAAGCGACAAGGGTTTGCAGGCGGAAGACGTTTCCATCGTGCGTACCTGATTCAGTACCTGTGCCAAAGGGGGCTTGAGTGCCCCAACGAAACGGGAGCCGCAAGGCTCCCGTTTCTGTTTCGGTGGCGGTAGCGTCGCTATTTCCGGAAAAGTTGTTCGTAGCGCAGACGCAGTTGCTGCGCGGTGCTGTAACCCGAGCTCAGTACAAACAGCTCGTCATCCCTTTGCAAAAGTAACGTCGGAAAGCCCTGGGCGCCGAGGCTGTCCCTCAGGGCAAAGTGTCGCTGCAGCTGCTTTTCGGTTTCTCCGTCCTGCAGCAGTTCCCGTAGCCGTTCTGTATCCAGCCCCTGTTCGCCGGCGATGGCAACCAGCACCTCGCGCTCGGACGGGTTTCGCGCTTCAAGATAATAGGCGTGCTGGATCCCGGCGATCATCGTTATTTCTGCGCCGGGAGCAAGGCGCCCCGCCGCGATGACGGCACGGCAGGCCTCCCAGGTGGAGCGGCGCGGACTGTTGAGGCGCCAGAAGTCGTGGTTGAAGCGGGTGCCGGTGCGCGACTCGATCTGGCGCCAGATAGCCTGGATCTGCTGTTGCATTGCGCCGGGCATCGGCGCGTCGGAGTCCTGTGCCAGACCGCCCATCACATGCTGCAGCGGCAGCTCTGGATGCCGGCTGCGGAAGGCTTCGAGCTCCGGTGCGAAGGCCCAGCACCAGCTGCACATAGGATCCATTACATAGATAAGTGATTGCATCAGAACAGTGTCTCCTGCTGGCGCAGGCTGTCGGGCCAGGGCTTGAATCCCCGGACCCCGGCGCGTACGGCCGCGAGTCTCTCGTTGAACAGTCGTGCCAGTTCCGGCGATTGCGCGTTATCGGGGGTGTGAAAGAATATGAAAGGCGTGCGGCCCTCGTCCAGCCAGGCGTTGACCTTGCCGACCCAGGGATCGAGCCAGTCGAGCGCGGCGTGGTAATCCAGCGGTGTGATGAAACGAACCATGGGGGCCTGGCCCGTGGCGATCACGTGCAGCGGCACCCTGGGCTTTTTCTGCAGTGCCTCCTGTGTTTCGGCGTCATCGGCGGGCAGCGCGAACAGCGCCCGGGTATCGAACAGGGTGCGGTTGACGCCGGTCTCCATCAGCAGTCTGTTGAGCGCACGTTCCTCTTCCCCCTTGGCGAAGAATGCCGGGTGACGGACCTCGACACCGTAGCGGAAGTCGCCGGGCAGTTGTCGCAAAAACTCAGTCAGTCGGGGCAGCGCGTCCGGGCCGAAGTTGGCTGGAAACTGCAGATACAGCAGGCCCAGCTTGGCCCCGAGCGGCGCCAGACAGTCGAAGAAGGTGCGCAGCTCGGTATCGCAGTGGCGCAGCTTGAGGTCGTGGCTGATACGTCTGGGCAGCTTGAAGCAGAAGCGGAAATCCGCCGGCGTATCGGCATCCCAGCGCTGCACCGTGTCGGCGTCGGGCAGGGCGTAGAAGGTGGAGTTGCCCTCCACGCTGGAAAAGTGACTGGCGTATCGCGCCAGCGGCGTTGTCTGACGGCTGCCGTGCAGCGCGCTCTGTCCCCAGTCGGGGTGATGCCACTGCGGCAGTCCTGTGTAGCAATAGTCGGGCACCGGCGTTTTCCCGAGGTCAGGATCTGGGCGGCCTATTATAGCCGCGTTCAGGAGCGGGGTTCAGCCCGGTGGATCAGTGCCGGCAAACCTTCGGCGCGCGATATTTCGAAAGTATTTCGCAGAAAGTGTTGACGGAGTTGCGGGCGGCACGTATTATTCGCGCCACGTTGATGCGGGGTGGAGCAGCCTGGTAGCTCGTCGGGCTCATAACCCGAAGGTCGTCAGTTCAAATCTGGCCCCCGCTACCAAATTCAAGGAAAAAGCCTGGGTTCGAAAGAACTCAGGCTTTTTTCGTTATCGCGGCGTTGAAATGATACGTCGGGCTCGCTCTTTATAACCACGGGCGAAGGTCGTCAGTGCAAATCTGGCCCCCGCTACCAAATTCAAGGAAAAAGCCTGGGTTCGAAAGAACTCAGGCTTTTTTCGTTATCGCGGCGTTGAAATGATACGTCGGGCTCGCTCTCTATAACCGCGGGCGAAGGTCGTCTGTTCAAGTCCGGCCCCCGCTACCAAACGTAGGTTGGGTCTAGCGACGAAGTCGCGTATCCCAACAGAGGCACTACCGAATTCAAGAGAAAAGCTCGAAATCGAAAGGTTTCGGGCTTTTTTCGTTACCGGCGTGTTAAAAAGCGCGTCGGGCTCGCTCTTCATAACCGCGGGCGAAGGTCGCCTGTTCAAGTCTGGCCCCCGCTACCAAACGTAGGTTGGGTCTAGCGACGAAGTCGCGTAACCGCCAGGGATGGCGGGAATACTGGCATTGCAGGAGCAAATGCCAGTGAACCCAACACTCTTTGTCATGGTGCCGGCTCATGCCGCTTGACCGGGAATATGGTCGATATGATGGGTTTCGCTTCGCTCCACCGCATCCTACGGATATTGAGTGTTCAGTCGGGCCCTGTGGCTAAGTCGCGTAACCGCAAGGGATGACGGGAATACTGGCATTGCAGAAGCAAATGCCAGTGAATCCAATACCCACACTGCCAGTTGCTACCAATCGATCTGCAATACGATCGATTTGACGGGTTTCGCGATGCCCGAGCAATGTGGAAACCCTTTGGTTTCATGCGGGTGCATCGCTCTACCCATCCTCCAATCTGTGCCTTCGATGTTTACCGTAGCTTGTGAGATGACGCCCGAGGCGATCGCAATCATCAGTTCACCGATTTGGTGAATAGTGACGTTTCGTTATGTATAGCCATGCTTGTGGTAAAAGCGCTTGAGCTCATGTGATTCTGGAAGCTTGCCGGTAAAAATCTTCACGTACTCGGGGATACGTTGCATGCGCTCGGCCAGGGATTCCTGCGTCTGCATGCTGATATAGCCAATCTGCACCAGATAGATCGTTCGCGCATGCACGTCGGCTTCGATGTCGTTGAACCCATGGCGCTTGAACATCTTCGCCAGCGCGCTCAGGCGCTGTGTGTCGGCCTGCTGAACCTCCTCCTGTATCGCTGGTGATCTCAGCGACCAGCTGCGAATGGCGAATTCGAACCTCGAATCGAACAGGCTTTCGTCGAGCCAGCAATCGAAGACATTCAGCGTGGCTTCGGCCAGGGAGTCGGCATAGGCTTGCGACTGCGCAAGAATGCCGCCGGTATTCTTGTCCTTCCAGGCGGTGACGAGATCGCTCAGTAGCGCCTCTCTGTCATTGAAAAACCAGTAGAAGCTGGTTCTGGACAGGTTGAGTCGCTTTGCCAGGGTTGAGATCTTGACCGATTCGATCCCGGATTCGAGCAGGATCTCGATCGCGGCTTCGAACCATACTTCCGGAGATCCGCGCCACCCGCTTTCGTTGTTCGACAGCTTCTTGTTCATTGCCCGGGTTCGCCATTCGAGTTGTACACCGTCGTCAATCATAAAGTATCTCGAAACATCATGATGTACGTTCATGTACCTTATATTGACACTACTGTACATTTTTCCTTAGCATCGGCTCAAAGGTGGTTGATCTTTCCTTACCCAGTCAGTGCTACAGCGGAACAGGAGTGCGGTCATGTCCAATGATCCTCTTTTACAGCCTTACCAGCTCAAACATCTCACCCTGAGAAACCGGATCATCATGACGGCTCATGAGCCGGCGTACCCGGAAGACGGCATGCCGAAAGGGCGCTACCGCGCCTATCATGTCGAGCGCGCCAAGGGCGGCGTCGCGATGACCATGACCGCGGGCTCCGCGGCGGTATCGAAAGACAGTCCGCCGGTGTTCAACAACCTTCTGGTGTACAAGGACGAGGTTGTGCCCTGGATGAAGGACCTGACGGATGCCGTGCACGAGCAGGGCGCCGCGATCATGATCCAGCTGACCCACCTCGGCCGGCGCACCCGCTGGGACAAGGACAACTGGCTGCCCGTGGTATCGGCTTCCCATCATCGCGAGGCAGCCCACCGGGCGTTCCCGAAGAAAATGGAAGACTGGGACATCGAGCGCATCATCAAGGATTACGCCGATGCTGCCGAGCGCATGAAAGCCGGCGGCATGGACGGTATCGAGTTGCAGGCGTACGGCCACCTGATGGATCAGTTCTGGTCGCCGCTGACCAACGAACTGGACGGGTCCTACGGTGGCTCTCTGGATAACCGCCTGCGTTTCACCTTCGATGTGCTGTCGGAGATGCGCAGGCGCGTCGGCCCCGATTTCATTATCGGTATGCGCTATACCGGCGATGAGTGTCTGGCCGGTGGCCTGGGCAAGGAAGAGGGACTGGAGATATCCCGTCGCCTGAAAGAAAGCGGCATGGTCGATTTCCTCAATGTGGTGCGCGGTCATATCGACACCGATGCCGGCCTGACCGACGTGATTCCGATTCAGGGCATGCGCAACAGCCCGCACCTGGATTTTGCCGGCGATATCCGGCAATCGACGGGTATGCCCGTTTTCCATGCCGCCAAGATCCCTGACGTCGCCACCGCCCGTCATGCCGTCGCAGCGGGCAAGGTGGACCTGGTGGGCATGACGCGGGCGCACATGACCGATCCGCATATCGTGCGCAAGATCATCGAGAAACGCGAAGACGAGATTCGTCCCTGCGTGGGCGCCAACTACTGCCTGGATCGTATCTATCAGGGCGGCGCGGCCTTCTGCATTCACAACGCCGCGACGGGGCGTGAAGAGAGCATGCCCCATGAGATTGCCAAAGCGGAAACCCGCAAAAAGGTCGTAATCATCGGTGCCGGTCCCGGCGGGCTCGAGGCGGCGCGGGTTGCGGGCGAGCGGGGTCACGAGGTGGTGGTATTCGAAGCCTCGAATGAACCCGGCGGACAGGTCCGCCTCAGTGCCCAGAGCGAGCGGCGCAAAGAGATGATTTCCATCATCGACTGGCGTATGGCGCAGTGCGAGCGCCTTGGGGTGCGGTTTGCGTTCAACACCTGGGCCGAGGCGGATATGGTCGCAGCCGAGAATCCCGACGTGGTGATCGTCGCCACGGGCGGCCTGCCCCATACCGAGGTGCTGGCCCGGGGCAACGAGCATGTGATTTCCGCCTGGGACATTATCTCCGGGGATGTGAAGCCCGGAAAGAACGTGCTGATATTCGACGATGCGGGCGATCACGCTGGCCTTCAGGCGGCCGAGATCATCGCCAGAACCGGGGCGAAGGTCGAGGTGATGACGCCGGACCGCTCATTCGCGCCGGAAGTGATGGCGATGAACCTGGTGCCCTACATGCGTACGCTGCAATCGCTGGATACCACCTTCACGGTGACCTTCCGACTCGAGGCGGTAGACAAGCAGGGTGGTTCGCTGAAAGCCCATATCGGCAGCGATTACGGTGGCGTGGCGCTTGAGCGCGAGTACGACCAGATCATCGTCAACCACGGTATCATCCCGCTGGACGATCTGTATTTCGAGCTCAAGCCGGAGTCTTCGAACCAGGGCGAGGTGTCGTACGACGAGCTGATCGACGGCAAGCCTCAGGACGTTGTGCGCAACCCTTCGGGACGTTTTCAGCTGTTCCGTATCGGCGATGCCGTATCCACCCGCAACACCCATGCGGCGATCTACGATGCGCTGCGTCTGATGAAGGATATCTAGACCGCAAACTCGCCCGGGGTGCTGACTGCCTTACCCCGGGCTCCTTTCCATCGCCATGGTATGCGCCAGCAGCCTGTCGGGCTTTTCCGCAGTAAATCAGTGTTAAGTCCGACAGGCTGCCAGGCCCAACCGTGCCTTCGGATTAGTGCTAGGCCCGGGGCTAGGCGTCGCTCTGCGGCCCGTTCAGGATCTCGCAATGCACGGCATAGCGGCCCAGGCGGCGTTCGATCTCCGCCGACACGGCGTCGTCGCCATCTGCAATTTTCACGCAAGCGCGGGTGCCGTGCCGGTCGCAGGCCTCGACACTGACGCGGAACTGCGCCGGCGCCAGCTGTTGCCCGAGCTCGTGCTCGAACACGCGGCGGATGGCGTCATGCCGCAGGCTGGGCTTGAAGATTTTGCCGACGCCGGTCAGCGGCAGCTCGTCGAGCACCCAGATGTTCTTCGGGATCGCCGCCCGTTCGCTGATTTCCCCCATGCAGAAGTCGATCAGCTCCGCCTCGCTTACCTTGCTGTCACGTCTGAGGCTGACGTAGGCCACCGGCAATTCGCCGACGCGGGGGCAGGGCTTGCCGACCGCGGCCGCCATCGCGACCGCCGGGTGGCGGTTCAGCGCCTCCTCGATCATGCCCGGGTCTATATTGTGGCCGCCGCGAATGATCAGATCCTTGCTGCGACCGGTGAGCCAGAAGCGGCCGTCGGCGTCCTGCCGGGCCAGATCGCCGGTATTGAACCAGTCGCCGTCGACCCAGATATCGCCGTTTTTCGCAGGATCGCTGTAGCCGGAGAAAATATGCGGGCCGCGCAGCACCAGGGTGCCGGCTTCGTCGGGTTCGCAGTCGCGCAGGTAGGCGCCATTCCCGTCCAGTTTTACCACCCTGGATTCGGCGTAGGGCAGGCTGAAGCCGATCGAGCCGGTAAGGCGCTCCGCCAGTGGCAGGTTGGCCGTGGCGCCGCAGGTGCTCTCGGTCAGGCCGTAGCCCTCCAGCAGGGGCGCGCCGGTGAGCGCTTCGAAGTTGCGGTGCACCTCGGTCGGCAACGGTGCGCCGCCACAAAGCGCGGCCTTGAGCGAGGAGGTGTCGCTGTCGCCGAAGGGGACCTGCAGCAGTGCCGCGTAGATGGCCGGCACCGCGCTGAAAAAGGACACCCGGTGACGTTCCACGACGCGCCAGAACTGCTCGATCAGCACGGGCGAGCGGTAACCCTGGGCGCTGGCAAGCAGTATTTCGGATCCGGTCAAAAGCGGCAGCACGCCGGTGACGACGGCGGCGTTGACGTGAAACAGCGGCAGGCCGCCGAGCACCACGTCATCGGCGTCGAACCGCAGCAGGCACTGCAGCATTCGGGCGTTGGCCACCTCGTTGTAGTGCGTGTGCGGCGCCAGCTTCGGCACGCCGGTGGTGCCGCCGGTATGGAACAGCGACGCGATATCGCCCCGGGCGATGACGCGGCCCGAAAGCAGACGGTCCCCGGGCTGCTGGTCCATCCAGGTATCGAAGTCCCGGGCCCAGTCGTGCTGCGGCAGCGGCAGTTGCCGGCGGATCTCGGCCGCCCGCTCGGCAGGCAGGTAGCGGCACAGATCGACGTAAAGCACGGTTTCCAGGGAGGGCACCATGGGCTTGATCTGCTCGACCTTTTCCCAGGTGTCGGTGCCGGGGAAGGGCGCCAGCGCCACCAGCACGCGGGTGTTCGCCGCGCACAGGACATGGGCGATGTGATCCGCCTCCAGCAGCTGGTTGACCGGATTCACGACGCCTGCCGCCTCGCCGCCCCAAAGGGTGAAGTGGGTCTGCGGCAGGTTGGGCAGCATGAAGGAAACGACGTTGGTCTGGTCGACGCCGAGGGCGTTGAGGCCGTTGGCGGTCTGCAGCACGCGCTGCAGGAACTCGGGATAGCTGTAGCTGACACCGTCCTCGTCGGCGCTGCCCTGCATCAGGAAGCGCAGCGCTGTGGCGTCGGGATGGGTTTCGGCCGAGTTCTGAATCAGCTCGAGCGTGCTGTCCGGCAGGCCGAGGCTCTCGATCGGGGTGTTCCGTTCAAAACGACGGATATCGTCATTGCTGACCAGTGGGGGGAGTACCTGCATGCGGATCGGCTCTGAAGACGTTGTTGTTGTAGCGGTCCCTGGCTGTAAAGCCTTGACCTTTTGCGTCCAGCATAGCGAACCGGCAAGCTTTGGATTGACTGAATCTACAAATATTTTGATAAATTACGACATGGCATTGCGCCGGCTGTGCGGTTTCGGCAGCTGCCGCCGAATACTGCGATCCGCAGCCGCGGTACCGGACGCTGCTCCAGGCCCGCGGCCACAAGTGGTTGGCGTGAGTGTCCGTTACTCTGCGTGATCGCGGATAAAGACCCAGGTGTCGCCTTTCGATGATTCGGCGTCGAAGCGATAGCCTTCGAGGTCGAAGGCCTTGAGCTGTTCCGGCTGATCGATGCGGTTCTGGATGATGTAGCGTGCCATCAGGCCGCGGGCCTTTTTGGCGTAGAAACTGATAATCTTGTACTGGCCGTTTTTCCAGTCCTTGAATACCGGCGTGATCAGGCGGGCGTTGAGCTGCTTTGGCCTTATCGACTTGAAGTATTCGTTCGACGCCAGGTTGACCAGCACCGGCTCCGCACCGGTCAGTTCCGCGTTCAGGGCATCGGTCAGACTTTCGCCCCAGAAAGCGTAGAGATCCTTGCCACGGCTGTTGCCGAGTTTGGTTCCCATCTCCAGCCGGTATGGCTGCATCAGATCCAGTGGCTTTAGCAGACCGTAAAGTCCCGACAGCATGCGCAGGTGGGTCTGGGCGAAGTCCAGGTCGTCTTCGGACAGGCTTTCGGCATCGAGGCCGGTATAGACATCACCCTTGAATGCCAGCAGTGCCTGCTTGGCATTGTGCGGGGTAAAGGGACGTGACCAGCTCTCGTAGCGGGCGACATTGAGGCTCGCCAGCTTGTCGCTGAGTTTCATCAGTCCGGCAACGTCCTGCACCGATAGGGTTCGCAACTCGTCGATCAGCAGCTGGGACTCATCGAGCCATTCGGGCTGGCTGTAGCGCTCGGTCGTCGGTGGCGTGTCGTAATCGAGGGTCTTGGCGGGTGAGATAACGGTCAGCATGGGCTCTGGTCGGTTGCGTCGGTTTGCCGACGATAATACGCAGTTAGTTGCGGTAAAAAAAGGCGATCACCAGCCCCCTGGCGTCGTTACCAGTCCATGTATGCCATGCAGGCCGAAGCGATTCTTATGGCCTCGGTTTCATCGATCACGCCCTCGGTATGGGAAATGCGATCGATGCAGCTGAGCAGCTGCTCGGCGAAAGGTTTCAGGGTTTCGATGTCGCCGCTCTCGCGCACCAGCTTCTCGACGTTTTTGCTCGCCAGCGCCCAGTCGGCCGATGTGGCCAGGCGGTTGGCGTAGCTCGCCCGGTTCCATTTCGCCACGGTGACCGCGTGCAGCGACCCGCCCTGGAACCATTCTTCTTCATGCGAATGGGCAAGGGGGCTCATCAGCAGCGACGCCAGTGCGGCGGCGAGCAGGTAACGTCTGGACATCGGCGACCGGGGCCCCGGGAGGCTCAGCTGCGCAGGCGTGAGTCGAGTTCGTCGACCACTTCGCACCAGTCCGAGTCCTCCTCGAAGGCTTCGCGCAAGAACTCGGCCTGGGATTCGGTCCAGAAAGTGGCCTTATCGAGCCGGATATCCTGGCTGAAAAGGCGATGGGTGCGAATGAATTGCTCGACATCGTGCTCGCTGCTGGGCAGGCCCAGCTGTTCGAACAGGTTGTGCATGCTGTGCTGCGAGGTATCCATAACGAACTCCTGCGATCGGGTGAGTGCGACGCATACTGGAGTGTTGTTCAGCTCAGCAGGGTTGTCAAAGTGGGCGGCCGGCGCGCTCAAGACGGGGCGCGCCTGTTTTGTGTATCATACGCCGTTATCTATTGTCCGGCTTGCAGCGAGCATATCGAGTGTCATGAGTAAAAAGACAGTTCTGACCGGTATCACCACCACCGGCACCCCCCATATCGGCAACTATCTCGGGGCCATCAAGCCCGCCATCGAAGCCAGTCGCGACCCGGCGCACAACAGCTATTTCTTTCTTGCCGACTACCACGCCCTGATCAAGTGTCACGAACCCGAGCGGGTGGCGCGTTCGACGCGGGAGATCGCGGCCACCTGGCTGGCGCTGGGGCTGGATACCGATGTTGCGACCTATTACCGTCAGACCGATATCCCGGAAATTCCGGAGCTGACCTGGATCCTGACCTGCCTGACCTCCAAGGGGTTGATGAACCGGGCGCACGCTTACAAGGCGGCGACCGATGCCAACCGGGATGCCGGCAGCGAAGATCTGGACGACGGCGTCACCATGGGGCTGTTCAGCTACCCGATCCTGATGGCGGCCGACATTCTGATGTTCAACGCCGATATCATTCCGGTCGGCCGCGACCAGATCCAGCATATCGAGATGGCGCGCGATGTCGCCGGGCGCTTCAACCACGTTTTCCAGCCGCTGTTTACGCTGCCGCAGGCCCAGGTCGACGAACAGACACAGCTGATTCCGGGGCTCGATGGCCGCAAGATGTCCAAGAGCTACGACAATACCATTCCGCTGTTCTGCTCCAGCGACGAGCTGCGCAAGCTGATCAACCAGGTCACCACCGACCTGCGCGAGCCCGGCGAGCCCAAGGACCCGGACGGCAGCACCCTGTTCCAGCTCTTCAGCTGTTTCGCCGACGAGCAGGAAATCGACGCGATGCGCCGCCAGTATCTCGAGGGCATTGCCTGGGGCGACGCCAAGAAGCAGCTGTTCGAGTTTCTCGACGCCAGGCTGAGCGAGCCGCGGGCCCGTTACAACGAGCTGATGAACGACCTCGGCTTTGTCGAGCAGGAGCTGAAAAAGGGGGCCGAAAAGGCCCGCGCCAAGGCGGCGCCGCTGCTCGAAAAGGTGCGCGTCGCGGCCGGTATCCGGCCTCTTACATACGTTCCCGCCGCCGTCGATACCGAAAATGCGAAGAAAAAGGAAAAATCGGCCGAGGAAATCGCCCGTGCCGAGGAAGGTCGGCGCCGCGCCATTCTGATGCAGCTCAAGCCGCTGCTCGATGAAGTGGCCAAGGCCGATGACAAGGCCGCCGTTGCCCGGTCGATCATCGCGACCAAGGCCGAAGAGGTCGAGCAACTGAAAAAGAAGGCGAAGCAGAAGGCGCAGAACGAACTCGATCTGCTGCGCGAAGAGCTCGCCCAGTACCTCGATTAACCCACAGGGTTAATAAAACGCTCCGGGAGCCCCGCCGTCATGTACCGTACCCTCGTTACCGCAGAGCAGCTCCGGCAGCATCAGGACGACTGGTGCCTGCTGGATTGCCGTTACAGTCTGGCCGATACCGGCTACGGCAGGCGCGTCTATGGCGAGGGGCATATCCCGGGCGCGTTCTACCTCGACCTGGATCGCGACCTGTCCTCGCCGATCGGGCCGCGGGATGGCCGGCACCCGTTGCCGGATGCGGCGAAGCTGAACGAGCGCCTGCGCCGTTGTGGCGTGGCGCCGGGCGTTCAGGTCGTGGTCTACGATGACTGCGGCGGTGCCATGGCCGCCCGCGCCTGGTGGCTGCTGCGCTGGCTCGGTCATGATGTGGTGGCAGTGCTGGACGGGGGCTATCCGGCCTGGCTCGAACTGGGTCGGACGCCCGAGTGCCAGGCACCCCGGGACCGGGAATCGGACTGGCAGGCGCAGCCGGATCGCGCCGCGCTTGTCGATGTCGAGGCGGTGGAGGCGAATCTGAAGGCGCCGGTGTTCACCCTGGTCGATGCCCGCAGTGGCGAGCGCTTTCGCGGCGAACAGGAGCCGATCGACCCGGTCGCGGGTCATATTCCCGGTTCCCTGAACCGGCCGCTTGCGGACAATCTCGAAGCCGGTCGCTTCAAGTCGCCCGCGCAGCTGCGTCGGGAGTGGCTGGCGCTGCTCGGCGAGCACCCGCCCGAGGCGGTGGTACACCTGTGCGGCTCCGGCGTGACGGCCTGTCACAACCTGCTGGCGATGGAGCATGCCGGGCTTGGCGGCGCCCGAGTCTATCCCGGTTCCTGGAGCGAGTGGATCCGGGACGGACGCCGTCCCATTGCGACGCAGATACCGGACGCCTGAATCTGGTTGTCACCTGTTTGAAATATGAGCTGCATCAAAGCGTAACTCTTTCCGCGTAGTCTATAATTTAAACTTATGACGATTATAAAAGAGTGGGGATGGGCGTATGCAACTCAAAGAAACGACCCGAAAAATCGCAGTGCTCGATATCGATGGCGAGTCCTTCGAAGTCGATGGGCACTACCGGGGGAAAGAGTCCAGGGCGCGCTGGTATACCGTGACCCGCAGTCGTGACGGCAGCGTCACGGGCGATCATCTTTCCAAGTTCCCGACCTGCGCCAAGATCCGAAGCCTGCTGCACTGATCCCGGGAGGTACGCCACCAGGAACAGAGGGTGCCTTTGAACCGCCAGGGACGACGAAAAAAGGGAGCCGCAAGGTTCCCTTTTTTGTGCGCGCTTTGGTGGGAAGGTGATGCAATTCGTAGGATGGGTGAAGCCGCCATCTACGCGTTCCTGTCGATAGGCAGAGCGTTCCGGGGCGGCGTAACCCATCACTGGCATCGAAGGCGTCGTCGTTTCGGCCTGCACCGACAGCATTGAACCGACCTTACCCTTCAATACCATCCTGGAGTGTCATTTCAACACCGGGATAACCGAAGTCATTGATGGGTTACGCCGCAACAAATCCGCTGCGCACTGAGCGCTATGTCCAACTGCGGCTTCACCCATCCTGCGAATGATCCTCCAGGCGGTCGCGATGGGTTACGCCGCCCCGGACAGTGTGCCAGCGGCACGCATATCGGCGAAGGCGGCTCCACCCATCCTACTGGACCATTTCGTTGTCGCTGAACACGCCTTCGAACAGCGCGCTCGACAGGTAGCGCTCGCCGGAATCGGGTAGCACCACGACGATATGCTTGCCGGCAAAGGCCGGGTCGTTGGCAACCCGCAGCGCGGCACAGGTGGCGGCGCCGCAGGATATGCCCGCCAGGATACCTTCCTTCTCCATCAGCGCCCGCGCCGTGGCGATGGCATCTTCATTGCTCACCTGCTCGACCCGGTCGACCATGTCCAGATCGAGGTTGGCCGGCACGAAGCCGGCGCCGATACCCTGAATCTTGTGCGGCGCCGGTTGCGGCTCGCTGCCGGCCAGGGTCTGGCTGATGACCGGCGAGTCGGTCGGTTCCACCGCCACAGAGGTGATCGCCTTGCCGCAGGTCTGTTTGATGTAACGCGAAACGCCGGTAATGGTGCCGCCGGTGCCGACGCCCGCTACCAATACATCGATCGCGCCGTCGGTGTCGTTCCAGATTTCGGGGCCCGTGGTCTTCTCATGGATCGCCGGGTTGGCCGGATTTTCGAACTGCTGCAGCATCAGGTGGCTGTCGGGATTGGCGTCGACCAGCTCGTTCGCCTTGGCGATGGCGCCCTTCATGCCCTTGGCAGGTTCCGTGAGCACGATTTCGGCGCCCAGCGCCTTCATCAGCTTGCGCCGCTCCAGGCTCATCGACGACGGCATGGTCAGCACCAGGCGGTAGCCGCGGGAAGCGGCGACAAACGCCAGTGCAATTCCGGTGTTGCCGCTGGTCGGCTCGACCAGGGTCATGCCCGGCTTGAGCTTGCCGGACTCCTCCGCCGCCCAGATCATGCTGGCACCGATGCGACACTTGACCGAGCCGGCCGGGTTGCGGGCTTCGATCTTGGCGTAGAGATTGGCATTGGGGGCCAGATGCTTGAGGCGCACCAGCGGGGTGTTGCCGATTGACTGGGAGTTGTCCTCGTAGACCTTCATGGCGTTCCTTTCTCGGTTGGAGCGCGCAGAACGCGCGCAGTGATGTTTCGATTGACCTGGTACAGTTCCCAAAAGACCTGTATAGCGGACAGAGCGCTTTTGTGAAAGGGGGGCGGCGCTTAGAATAGCACCTGGGGAACCTGCGCATCAGTCCCGAAGTGGCTCTGCAGGCCGCTCAAATGGGGCCTGTTCGCAGGCTCGCTCACCTTTGCGACGGGAGACGACATGCGACTGCTGATGAAGCTGGTGGCGCCACTGATTTTCTGGCTGGCCTACGGTCTGTTTCGCTCTAAACTGCTGCGCTCTTCGCGCCGAAAACACGATTGGGTGATGAAGCTGTTTCGCTTTGCCGCCGATAACGACAACCGTCGGGCACTGTCGGTTTACGGCCATCTGCTGCACTTTCGTGGCGACGGCATCGCCAACCGCATTCAGGGAGCCTTGTACCTGGAGCGCGCTGCCGACAAAGGCGATGCCAAGGCCTGCTATCAGATGGGTCGGATCTGCGAACAGGGCTTCGAACACCGCTTCCCGTCCGACGCCGTTCGGGCGCTCCACTATTACCGCCGCGCTGCAGAACTGAAGCATCCGCTGGCGCTGCGTCGACTGATCGATGTTTACCGCGACGGCGAACTCGGTCAAACGCCTGACAGCGCCGAGGTCGCGCGCTGGGAAGCGAAAATCGAGCCCGTGGCTGTGGCGTCCGCGTAAGCGAGACCCTGTCGGGGCCGACCGGTCGTCTACACCACCTGTGGGAGCCCGGTCCCCCGGGCGAACCGGGTTCAGGCCTGGACGCTCGGGATGTGCCGCACTGCCGAAAAGATCGCCCGCAGAGCGGGCTCCTACACAAGACTTGGGAGCCCTGAGGGACGGCAGTAGTAGCCGCGCCCCGCGGCGAACAATATTGGCACGGTGCAGGGCGTTCGCGGGTCCTTCGCGGCGGGGCGCCGCTCCCACGGTCTTGCTCGGTAATCCCCGGTGCGTAGGATGCCGCGCCCCGCGGCGAACAATATTGTCACGATGCAGGGCATTCGCGGGTCTTTCGCGGCGGGGCGCCGCTCCTACGGTCGTGCTCGCTGGGCCCCGGTGCGTAGGATGCCGCGCCCCGCGGCGAACAATATTGGCACGGTGCCGGACATTCGCGGGTCCTTCGCGGCGGGGCGCCGCTCCTAAGGTCTTGCTCGCTGGGCCCCGGTGCGTAGGATGCCGCGCCCCGCGGCGAATAATATTGGCACGGTGCAGGGCATTCGCGGGTCTTTCGTGGCGGGGCGCCGCTCCCACGGTCCTGCTCGGTGGGTCCCGGTGCGCAGGATGCCGCGCCCCGCGGCGAACAATATTGGCACGGTGTAGGGCATTCGCGGGTCTTTCGCGGCGGGGCGCCGCTCCCACGGTCTTGCTCGGTGGGCCCCGGTGCGTAGGATGCCGCGCCCCGCGGCGAACAACATTGGCACGGTGCAGGGCGTTCGCGGGTCCTTCGCGGCGGGGCGCCGCTCCCACGGTCTTGCTCGGTGGCGCCAGTGCGTAGGATGCCGCGCCCCGCGGCGAACAATATTGGCACGGTGTAGGGCATTCGCGGGTCTTTCGTGGCGGGGCGCCGCTCGCACAGGCGTCGCGCCTACGATTGCGGCTTCTTCAGCTTGACCCGAAACCGCAGCATGGATTTGTCGCCGGGGGGGACGCTCAGCGTCCACTCGGCGCGACCGCCGCGGCTTTGCGTCATCGGCCGGTTGCTGTGCTGCAGATCCCAGGGCTGGGTGAAGTTCACTGCCAGTTGCAGTTGCCTTGCGGCCTCGCCGCTGTTGCGCACCAGCACCTCGTATTCGAGCAGGTCGCCGTCGTATTCCTTCTGGAACAGCGTCTGCTGGCGTTCCACGACGAGGTCGAAGGCCTCGCCAAGCTGCATTTCCACGTCCTGGCCGGTGGCCGTATGGCCGATGCGGCTGCCGCCGATAAATTGCTGACGGCCGCTGCTGTCCGGGGCAAAGGCGCGTACCGCACCGGCGGGCAGTGGCTGGTCGGCGGCGTTGGCGAAGCGCAGCCAGGTCTGGGGTGCCGACTTGTGGCGCTGGCTGTCGGGGCGCGGTACGGCGAGGAATTCGTGACGGTACTCCCGGGTCACCGGCAGCGCGTCGATGCTGATCAGCGGCAGTTGTTTGTGCTGGCGGTCGAGCAGGCTGGTAGGTAGTGGCAGGCTGTAAAGGTGGTAGTCCTGAAAGGCTTCCGGCGGTGGCGCCGCGTCGGCGGCCATGGCCGCCATCTCCATCGTGGCCTTGCGGTAGGCCACCGGAGCCGGCTGGTTCAGGTTGCCCGCCAGCAGTTGAAAGCTGGCGTCGCGAAAATCGGTGCCGGTTTCGTTGTACAGCGTGGCCAGCCCTTCCAGTGACATCTGCTGGCCGTTTTCAGCGAGGTTCAAGACGTAGTCCATCTGCCAGCTGAGGCCGTCGGTCAGGTAGCTGAAGGTCGCCGTGGCCGGCACTTCGGTACCGTTGCTGCGAAATTCCAGGCTGGGCTTGCTGATCAGATGTGGTGGCAGCTGCGGAAAGATGAAGCGCCAGTCCCGGTCCAGCGGGACGCTTTCGACCCGCTCGTCACGGCGGACCAGGGCGCGGTCGCCCTCGACGCTGAGCAGCGTCACCTGCGCGATGCTCTCGTCGCCGGTCGCGGGGTTGCGGCGCGCCAGACTCAGCTCGCGGCCGAGGTAATGCTGCAGCAGCGCCTGGTGCGACAGCAGGTTGGTGTTGAGGGTCTGTTCCAGGATGCTGCCGGCGCCACGGATCGACAGCGTTTCGGTCTGCATGCGCCGGCTGACGTCTTCGATGGCGACCGTCTGGCTGGCATCGAAAGGCGGCAACTGGCGGCTGTCGCGCACCAGTCCGAGGTTCTGGTTATAGACCGTCAGCGTCAATGCCTGGCGGGCGTCGGCGTCGATATGCAGCGTCTGGGCGCCGAGCGGGGCGGCCATCGCCGCCAGCAGCAGACTCAGGCAGCGAAAGGACATGGGCATGGGGGCTCTCCTTATCTCATGGAGACGGTATGACCCGTCAGCCGGCGATTGGTTAAGTTAGGGGCTGTTTGGCCGATCGGTTGCGCTCGCGGGAAGGTCCACGGCGACCCTGAAGCCCCAGCTCGAACGCCGCGTGTCGGGCGGATGCCGGTAGCGGCTCGAGGACCTTACCAGACGGCCGATATCGAACCAGGAGCCGCCGCGCATCACGCGATACTCGCAGTTGTCTTCGCTGCGGGCGGCGCCGTTAGCCGGCGCGCCGGCGTGGCTGTCGAAATAGCAGTCCTGTACCCACTCGTCGACGTTGCCGTTGAGGTCGTGGAAGCCCCAGGGATTGGCCGCCAGGGTGCCGGCCGGTGCCGGCCGTCGGCCGTCCCAGTCGCTGCCGCACTCGTCGCAAACCGCGTGCCCCTGGCCGAGTTCGTCGCCCCACCAGTAGGGGCCCGTGGTACCGGCCCTTGCGGCGTATTCCCATTCCGCTTCGCTGGGCAGACGGTAGGGCTGGCCGCTTTGCTCCGCCAGCCAGCGGGCGTAGGCCCTCGCATCGTTCCAGCTGACGTTGATGACAGGTTGTTGACCGCGGCCCCAGCCGCCGTCGTCCGGCAACGGACGGCCGGTGGCCCCGGCGAAGCGGTCGTATTGCTCGAAGGTGACTTCCTGACGCGCCAGGGCAACGCCGTGGCCGATGTCGATGCGCGTGACCGGACGCTCGTTGTCGTCGGCCAGTTTCGAGTCCGACCCCATCAGGAAGCTTCCGCGCGGAAGCATCAGCATATCGGGGCCGAAGCCGCCGCTACTCAGCTCGTCGCGAAAGGCCCCGGTCGTACCGGCGGTACTGTCTGCGCTGCTTTCGGGCGTTCCGTCGGGGGCGGATAGCTGCGACTCCCCGGGGGCTTCCCGGGGCGTCTGGGAGGCCTGCAATGCCTGCAATGCGGTCCTAAGCTCCGCGCCGCGCTGCGCCACCTCCCGCAGCTGCGAGCGGGTGGCATCGAGCTGTCGCTGTCCGAGCCAGATTCCGAGCAGGAATCCCAGTACCAGGCCGGCGGCAAAGATGGCGGGGACGCGCAGCCGTTCCGGCCGCAGCCTGGCGGTGAGACCTGTTAGCGCCTGCAGCGCGGCGCGGCTGCGTCCGGCTCCCGCTGCCGGCGATACGTCGTCCCCGGCGGCAGAGGTATCCCCGGCAGGCGCGCTGGTTTCGGGGCGTTCGGACCTGGCTCGGGGCTCGGGCTCATCCGCCAGCGGCTCGTCGCTGAACAGCTGGCGTACCCAGGCGGTGGCGCTAGCCGGGCGCCGGGCAGGATCCGTTGCCAGGGCGCCGGTGATGAGCTGCCATTGCCGGGTATCGATCTTCGAAGGGCGCGACAGGCGCGAGGGATCCCGATCCCCGGGCGACGACGTCCAGGGCGGGGATCCGGCGAGCAGCTCGTGGGCCAGCAGCGCCAGGCTGTAAAGGTCGGCCCGCGCGTCGGGCCGGCCCGGGCCCTCGGTCTCCGGCGCGAGATAGGCCGCGGTTGCGTGCTCGAGCTCCGGCAGCTTGCGGCCGGCCAGCTGCAGGCACTCGAGACCGGCGAAGCCGAGCAGCTTGACGCCCTCGCGGCGATTGATGAAAACCTGCGCCGGTGTCAGCACGCCGTGGGGCTGGCGCAGCTTGTGGTAGCCGGTTTCCAAAGCCTGCGCCAGTTGCCCCAGCAGCGCCCGCTTTTGCGCCGTCGGCAGCTTTCGTCCTCTGCGGCTCGCCAGCAGCTGCGCCAGAGTCAGGCCTTCGAGGACTTCATGGGCGCTGAACAGGCGTCCGCCGCGATCGAGAAAATAGCCGTAGCTTTCGGTTAGGTGGGGGTGTTTTAGCGACTTGCACAGCGTCTGCTGTTTCTTGAACGCGTTGACGAAGGCGCTGTCGCCGCCGAGTTCAGGTTTCAGGACCAGCAGGGTGACGTTGGCGGTCGGCTCGGTACTGAGGTCCCTGGCGTGCCAGAGTTCGCCGAACAGATAGTCGCCGAGGCGGTCACTGAGCTGGAATCGGTGGTGTTCCGGTCCCAGCGCCTGGCCGCTGGCGAGGGGCGGGTACTGCTTGTCCGTCGGCGTTTCCATCGCTGGCCTTGTCCTGGTTTTTGATGATGATAGACAAGGCCCGCGAAGAAATTAAGTGTTGCCGGATGCAGTCGGTGGCGTCCGGCAGGGGCGGTTTCAGGCCGAGGTGTCCAGCGGCGCGAAGCTCTTGACCAGTTCGTCCACCGCTTTCATCTGGGCCAGATAGGGTTCCAGCTTCGCCAGCGGCAGTGCGCAGGGGCCATCGCACATGGCCTGCTCGGGGTCCGGGTGCGCCTCGAGGAAGAGACCGGCGATGCCCTGGGACAGGCCCGCGCGGGACAGCTGGGCCACCAGCGCGCGACGGCCATCGGCGGAGTCGGCGCGGCCTCCCGGCATCTGCAGGGCGTGGGTGGCGTCGAACATTACCGGATAGCCGAACTCCTTCATGATGCTGAAGCCGAGCATGTCGACGATCAGGTTGTTGTAACCGAAGGCGCTGCCGCGTTCGCACAGGATCAGGCGGTCGTTCCCGGCGTCCTCGCACTTGTGCAGGATGTGCTTCATCTCGTGCGGCGCCAGGAACTGGGCTTTCTTGATGTTGATCACCGCGCCGGTTTTGGCCATCGCCACCACCAGGTCGGTCTGGCGCGAGAGGAAGGCGGGCAGCTGGATGATGTCGCAGACCTCCGCGGCCGGTGCGGCCTGGTAGGGCTCGTGCACATCGCTGATGATCGGCACACCGAAGGTGTTCTTGACCTCTTCGAGGATCTTCAGGCCTTCGTCGAGGCCCGGGCCGCGGAAGGAGTTGAGGGACGAGCGATTGGCCTTGTCGAAAGAGGCCTTGAAGACATAGGGGATATCCAGGCGCCCGGTGACTTCGACATAGTGCTCGGCGATCTTCAGCGCCAGGTCACGTGACTCCAGCACGTTCATGCCACCGAACAGAACCATGGGCTTGTCGTTGGCGATTTCGATGTTGCTGCCAACCTGTACGACTTTCTGTTGCATCTTTTCCTACCGTTGCCGGAGATGGGAACGGGATCACCACCGGTCCCGGACCGCGGATTCGCAGTTCAGGGCTTGGATGGTTCCCTAAAGGCCCGATTATAGGGCATTCGCCGGGAAAAGTGCGGCATATCGGGCGATCCATTCCAGCGCGGCTTCGTCCTCGCTGAGGAAGCGGCCCTGTGTTTCCTCCAGAAGGCGGCGGTAGCGGCGGATATGGCAGACCTGCTCGAACATCCTCACGCGCATGGCGTGTTCCGAGTCCGGGAACAGAATGCCGAGTTCGAACCCGCCCCGTTGCGGGTGGCACCAGTCAACCTGGCCTTTGATGTCGGGGCAGTGGATCTGGCTCCGGGCGTTGATGCTGACCTGCTGGCCGCACTCGAGCGGCACCGGTAGTCGGCAGACCAGCCTCAGGGGTATGGAGTCGTCGCTTCGGGCGACAGGTCGTTCGATGACTTCGAGATCGAGGGGGATCTCGTCCGGGTGGCGAATGAAAAGTTGCAGGTTGCTCATGACAACCTCCGCAGTCCATGGATGACCTGGACGTCGGTACGGTGCGCGAAGGAACTTCAGCTCACGACCGGCTCCATTAGGTAATGCAGGTCCCGGGTTGTTTCACTGCCGGACCGGCAGAGGCTCGATGTGCACAGGTCCCGATTACCTATACCTACAGTATATCGGCCAGGGTGAAAGTAACCTGAACAGTCGGAAATCATTTTTTTCGGAATATTCTGTATTCCATCAGGAAAAGCTAATAGAGACGCCACGACTGTTGCATAAAACTTACAGCAGTGGCTCAGAGCACGAGCAGCAGCTCGCCTGCGACCCAACTGGCAACGAGCACGGCGACGAAGCAGCCATGGGCCATCCAGCGGAAGCGGCGTGCCAGCTTCTCTTCGTCGAGGGTGGAAATCACGAACGGCTGGCCGCTTTCCTCGGGGCAATTGAGTACGTGCACCGTTGGCATCGCGTGCAGGTCGCGCTGTTGTGCCGCGGCCTGGCGCCGCGCCTCGTCCTGCACCTGCTGCCATTCCTGCAGATCCAGCTCGCCGTTGCCGTCCTGGTCGAAGCGTTCCAGCAACTGCTCGTAGTTCGCTTTCCAGCCGCGAATCAGGTCCCCGGCGGCCTTGTCCTGGTCGAGGTTGTCGCGTCCGCCGCCGACGCTCTGGAAGCGGCCGAGGGCATAGACCCGCTCGTATTCCAGCACCAGTTCCTCGAGATAGCGGTAGCGTCCGCCGCCGAAGCTGACGTTGATATTGAAAATGGAGCCGTTGCGGCCGGTGTCGGTTCCCGGGTTGGGGCTGTTGCCGTACCAGCGGCGCCGGCTGTCGACCCGGCAGTGGGCGCCCTCGGGATCGATCTGGCAGACGCCGCTGCCGTCATCGAGCTGAAACCACTGAGTCGAGGTGCCGCTGCGCTCGGTGACCCAGCGGCGGTTCTTGCCGCTGCCCTTTTCCCGTTCCACCCTGTAGCGGTACCAGACGCATTCGGTGCCGGTCAGCGGCGCGTAGACCGGCCCTTCGGGTCCGGGTTGTGCCTGGCCGATCAGTTCGACATAGCCCTGGTGCGCCGAACGGATACGCGCCGTCGGGGTGTCGGCGATCAGGTGATAGCGCCGCAGCTGACGCAGCCCGTACCAGAGGCCGATCAGCGCCACCACAGCGCAGGCGACCAGCAGCATCAGGCGCTCGTGGGAAGCGAGGCCGGTCACGTCGATCAGCATTAGCCGAACAGTGCCTTGATATTGACATCGGCCTTCTCGGCGTCATCGAACTCGAGCAGATCGGCCGCCTTGAAACCGAAACGGCCGGCGATCAGGTTGTCCGGAAACTGCTCGATGCGGACGTTGTTGAGGTTGACCGACTCGTTGTAGAACTCGCGGCGGTCGGCGATGGCGGTTTCCAGACCGCTGATACGCGACTGCAGGTGCTGGAAGGAGTCGCTGGCCTTGAGGTCGGGGTAGTCTTCGGCGACCGCGAACAGGTTGCCAAGCCCCAGTCGGAGCTGGGTTTCGGCCTGTCCGAGCGCCTTGACGTCCTGCGCCTCGCGTGCCGCCGATACCGAATTGCGGGCCCGCATCACCGCTTCCAGGGTCTGCTGCTCGTATCCCATGTACTGCTTGCAGGTTTCGACCAGCTTCGGCAGTTCGTCGTGGCGCTGCTTGAGCAGCACGTCGATATTGGCCCAGGCCTTGGAAACGTTGTGCTTGAGGCGAACCAGGTTGTTGTAGAGCGTGATGCCGTAGAACAGCACCACCACCAGTGCCGCCAGTACGATAAGGGTAATCGGGTCCATTGCATTCATCCCTGTCTGTTTGCAGCCAGAGTACAGAATACAACCTGTAAGGGGAATGAGGGGAATGCTACTGGAACCTGGCACGACGTAGGATGGGTCAAGCGATGCAACGGCACGGATTTTGAATCGCCTCGCAGCTTGAGCATCGCGGACCCATCATATCGATCGTATTACAGATCGATGGAACCCGGTTGGCGTTTTAGGCTCCGAGGATACCGATGTTGGGTTACGCGACTCCGTCGCTAGACCCAACCTACGGAGCTCTCCGAATAATAGGTCAGCGAGCGCGATTGCATCGCTAGACCCACCCTCCTGTGCCGTGCCAATCTCCGTCACCCGTCACCCGTCACCCGTCACCCGTCACCCGTCACCCGTCACCCGTCACCCGTCAGATATGCCCGCTGCCCATCAGCTCGACGACGACCGTCTTGATAACGAAGGCGAACAGGCCCATGCCCAGCACGACGAACAGCATGGCGGTGCCGAACTTGCCGGCGTTCGACTTCTTCGCCAGGTCGTAAATGATGAAAAACACGAAGATCGCGAACACGGCCAGCCCGATGTTCAGCGCAATGGACTCCATTTCTGCCAGACGCATGGGATTCCTCTCGGTACAAGTCTCTGAAAAAGGCCAAAAAACTGGTCGCGGATTGTACAGCATTCTGCGCCGACGGAGAACCTTGGACGTCGCTGTGACGGCTGGTCGAAATTGGATTGTTGTTGTGTCGCAAAATGGTGCGTGCCGCTTAAAGGCAAGTGGCAGGCGCCCTTTTATCGCGCACTCGGCTGTATTTTGGTCAGCGAAGGGTCTGTGACTGGCGGCGGCAGAGGCACGCAGGGCGGGCGTTGCGAGCCATAAGCCCACAGTTGGCACCTGCATTGCATCATGTCAGCGCGCATGTTTCTGACTGATGCACACAACTGACGAAGGGGTAACTGATAATGGAAAACAAGGCTTCGAAGTCCAGGTTGCTGTTGGGCTCCGTATCCGCGCTGGCGCTTTCGGTTTCGATGAACGTGGCGATGGCGGCGGAGGACACCATCAAGGTCGGTATTCTGCACTCGCTGTCCGGCACCATGGCGATCAGCGAGACCACGCTCAAGGACACCATGCTGATGCTGATCGAGGAGCAGAACAAGAAGGGCGGACTGCTCGGCAAGCAGCTGGAGCCGGTGGTCGTCGACCCCGCCTCTAACTGGCCGCTGTTCGCGGAAAAGGCCCGCGAGCTGATCGAGAAGAACAAGGTCGATGCAGTGTTCGGCTGCTGGACCTCGGTGTCCCGCAAGTCGGTGCTGCCGGTATTCGAGGAACTCGACAGCCTGCTGTTCTACCCGGTGCAGTACGAGGGTGAGGAGTCGTCCAAGAACGTCTTCTACACCGGTGCTGCGCCCAATCAGCAGGCCGTGCCGGCGGTGGACTACCTGATGAACGATCTCGGCGTCGAGCGCTGGGTTCTGGCCGGTACCGACTACGTCTATCCCCGCACCACCAACAAGATTCTCGAAGCCTATCTGAAGGCCAAGGGCGTTGCGCCCGAGGACATCATGATCAACTACACCCCGTTCGGCCATGCCGACTGGCAGTCGATCGTCTCCGACATCAAGAAGTTCGGCTCCGAGGGCAAGAAGACCGCGGTGGTCTCGACCATCAACGGCGACGCCAACGTACCGTTCTACAAGGAACTCGGGGCCCAGGGCGTTTCGGCCGGCGATATCCCGGTGGTGGCATTCTCGGTCGGCGAAGAAGAGCTGTCCGGTATCGACACCGCGCCGCTGGTCGGTCACCTGGCGGCCTGGAACTACTTCATGAGCGTCGATTCGGACGCCAACGACGGCTTCATCGACAGCTGGCACAGCTATATCGAGAACGAGGAGCGGGTTACCAACGACCCGATGGAAGCGCATTACATCGGCTTCAACATGTGGGTCGAGGCGGTCAAGAAGGCCGGTACCACCGAGCCTGCCGCGGTGCAGGATGCCATTGTCGGCGTCGCGGTGCCGAACCTGACCGGCGGCTATTCCACCATGATGCCGAACCACCACATCACCAAGCCGGTGCTGATCGGCGAGATCCAGGACGATGGCCAGTTCGAGGTGGTCTGGGAAACCTCCGGTACCGTCGCCGGGGATGCCTGGTCCGATTATCTCGAGGGTTCGAAGGACATCATTTCCGACTGGCGTGCGCCGCTGTCCTGCGGCAACTACAACACCAAGACCGGCAAGTGCTCGGGTCAGAATTTCTGATCCACTGATCCACTGATCCACTGAGCCGGATGAGCGGGCTAGCAGCCTGTCTGTATTGGCGCCGTACCGGCAGGGATGTCGGCCGGCGCCCGACCCGATCGGAGACCGACGCAGGCCGCTCCGACCACATCAACTGTTGGGAGAACGGAATGTCGAAGCCCCTGGTCAGACCGTTGCCATTTTTCGCACTCTGGATGCTGATTGCGCTGCTGCTGGGACTGTCGCTGCAGGCCCGTGCGGCCGAGGATGAGACCCTGGCGCAGGTCAGCGCGCTGCTGGTGCAGAAGTTCGATCAGCGCGCCCGTGGCGTGGCCTTACTGGTGGAGCAGGAGCATCCGCGGACCGAGGAAATCCTGCACCTGCTGAAGGATGGCGAACTCTATTACCGCAAGGACGACGACCGGCTGTTCATCGTACGGTCGGCCGATACCGGCGCCGAGGCGCTGGATCTTCTGGATGGCAGTGCTGTCATCATCGAGAAGAAACGCGATTTCAGAAAGGTCACGCTGAACAACCTGATGCGTGGCCAGATAAGTCAGGCGCTGGCGGAGCTGGGCCTCAAGGCCGAGGACCCAGAGCGTCGCGCTGCGGCGGTGCGCGAGCTGCTCGGTGCGCTGGATCCGGATACCGTCGCCGTGCTGCGCAACCGTATCGGCGACGAGCCGGTGACCGAAGTGCGAGAGCTGATGGCGCAGGCGCTGGCGATTCAGGATCTGGAGACCGGTGACGAGGCGGCCCGTCTGCAGGCCATCGAGCGCCTTGACGGCTCACTCGAGCCGCCGGTGCGCAACGCCCTGACGGCGCTGCTCGAGAGCGATGCCGGCGACCAGGTCAAGCGGCAGGCGCAGCTGGCGCTGAACGGCATCGATGAGAAAATCCGCTATTACGGCATGCTCGAGACGCTGTATTTCGGCATCAGTCTGGGGTCGGTGCTGGTGCTGGCCGGTATCGGACTGGCGATCACCTTCGGCGTCATGGGCGTTATCAACATGGCGCACGGCGAGCTGATCATGCTCGGCGCCTATACCACCTACGTCATTCAGCAGCTGATGCCGAATCATATCGGCGCCTCCATACTGGTGGCGATTCCCGCGGCCTTCGTGGTCTCGGGACTGGTCGGCATTGCCATCGAGCGCGGCGTGATCCGCTTTCTCTACGGCCGGCCGCTGGAAACCCTGCTGGCCACCTTCGGCATCAGTCTGGTACTGCAGCAGGCGGTACGCTCGATCTTTTCGCCGCTGAACCGCTCGGTGGAGACGCCGGACTGGATGAGCGGCCTGGTCGAGATCAATCCGGTGTTTTCGCTCACCCT
The DNA here is from genome assembly GCF_014645375.1 of Marinobacterium nitratireducens. Taxonomy (GTDB): domain Bacteria; phylum Pseudomonadota; class Gammaproteobacteria; order Pseudomonadales; family Balneatricaceae; genus Marinobacterium_A; species Marinobacterium_A nitratireducens. Next base: position 220,027 of record NZ_BMLT01000005.1, on the reverse strand, counting down.
GAGTCGCCTGTACATCATCCTGTTCTGCCTGCTGGTGTTCGCTGCACTGGTGATGGTGCTCAAGCGAACCCCGCTGGGCCTTCAGGTGAGGGCGGTGTCGCAGAACAGGGCCATGGCACGGGCCATGGGCGTGCGTTCGAAATGGGTCGATGCGCTGACCTTCGGTCTCGGCTCCGGGGTTGCCGGTGTCGCCGGCGTGGCGCTGTCGCAGCTGACCAACGTCGGGCCCAACCTCGGCCAGGCCTACATCATCGACTCCTTCATGGTGGTGGTGTTCGGAGGCGTCGGCAATCTCTGGGGAACCCTGGTTGCAGGTCTCAGTCTGGGTGTTGCCAACAAGGTACTCGAGCCCTGGGCGGGCGCGGTACTGGCCAAGATCCTGGTGCTGGTGTTCATCATTCTGTTTATCCAGAAGCGCCCGCGCGGACTCTTTCCGCAGCGTGGCCGTGCGGCGGAGGGCTGAGCGATGTCGGAAAGGAATGTATGCAGGCGACCCGGCAGCGGTCCGCAGACCCGCGCGGTGGCACGCAAGCGCACGGATTCATTCACTGTCATGGTGACCGTGCGGCGGAGGGCTGAACCATGTTGATGCAAGCGCTCAGGAATGACCGCGGCGGCCAGGTGCTGATCGGCGTGCTGCTGGTGCTGATGATCGCGGTACCCTTGCTGAATCAGCTGCCACCCGGGCACGCGCTGCACGTGCCGACCTACACCGTCACGCTGATGGGCAAATACCTGACGCTGGCGCTGCTGGCGGTGGCCGTCGACCTGGTCTGGGGCTATTTGGGGATACTGACGCTGGGCCACGCCGCCTTCTTCGCCCTGGGCGGCTACGCCATGGGGATGTATCTGATGCGCCAGATCGGCGATCGCGGCGTGTACGGCAACCCGCTGCTGCCGGACTTCATGGTGTTCCTGAACTGGGACGAGCTGCCCTGGTTCTGGTACGGCTTCGACGAGTTCTGGTTCGCCGCGCTGATGGTGCTGCTGATACCGGGGCTGCTGGCCTTCGTGTTCGGCGCGTTGGCGTTTCGTTCCCGTGTCTCCGGCGTCTACCTGTCGATCATCACCCAGGCGCTGACCTACGCGCTGATGCTGGCGTTTTATCGCAACGAGATGGGGTTCGGCGGCAATAACGGCCTGACCGATTTCAAGGATATCCTCGGCTTCGACCTTCAGGCCGACAGCACGCGTCTCGGGCTCTTCATCGCCTCGGCACTGGCGCTGCTGCTGGGTTATCTGCTCTGCCGCTACCTGATGGCCGGCCGGCTCGGCCGTGTCTGCGTTGCGGTGCGCGATGCCGAGTCGCGGGCGCGTTTCCTCGGCTATCGCGTCGAGAACGTCAAGCTCGGTGTCTTTACCGTCTCGGCGATGTTGGCGGGTGTTGCCGGCGCGCTTTACGTGCCCCAGGTCGGCATTATCAACCCCAACGAGTTCTCGCCGCTCAACTCCATCGAAGTCGTGGTCTGGGTGGCCGTCGGTGGTCGTGCGACGCTGTACGGCGCAGTGGTCGGGGCTCTGGTGATCAACTACGCCAAAACCTACTTCACCGCCGAGCTGCCGGAAATCTGGCTGTTCGCCCTCGGCGGACTCTTCGTAGTGGTGACGCTGCTGCTGCCGCGCGGCATCACCGGGCTGTTGCGACGCCGGGAGGCCAGTGCATGACCGTTGCCAGCGTGTTCGAACAGATTCTCGATCGTGACCATGTCTATCCGTTCATGCAGCGGGCACGACCGCACGATATCGACGTCAGCCATCAGGTGCTGCTTTACCTGGAAGGCATATCGGTCAGTTTCGACGGCTTCAAGGCCATCAACGACCTCAATCTCTACATCAACGACGGTGAGCTGCGCTGCATCATCGGTCCCAACGGCGCGGGCAAGACCACGATGATGGATATCATCACCGGCAAGACCCGGCCGGATACCGGCTCGGCCTGGTTCGGCCAGACCATCAACCTGCTGGATATGGATGAGCCGGCGATCGCGCAGGCCGGCATCGGCCGTAAATTCCAGAAGCCCACGGTGTTCGAGTTCCTCAGCGTGGCGGAAAACCTCGAGCTGGCGATGGAGGATGATCGCACCCTCTGGACCATCCTGAGCTCGCGGCTCAGCGGCGAGCAGCGCGATCACCTCGACCAGGTGCTGGAAATGATCGGCCTGGCCGATCAGCGTCTGCTGCACGCCGGCAGCCTGTCCCACGGGCAGAAGCAGTGGCTCGAGATCGGCATGCTGATGATGCAGCGCCCGCGTCTGTTGCTGGTGGACGAGCCGGTTGCCGGCATGACCCACCAGGAAATGGATCGTACCGCCGAGCTGCTGACGTCGCTCGCCGGGCAGCATTCGGTGGTGGTGGTGGAGCACGATATGGACTTCGTGCGCAATCTGGCCGCCGGTGGGCGCACCGTGACGGTGCTGCACCAGGGCTCGGTGCTGGCGGAGGGCACCATGGACGAAGTCCAGAACAATCAAAAGGTCGTCGAAGTGTACCTGGGGGAATAGGATGCTGAAGATCGAGCAACTGAACCAGTTCTACGGCGAGAGTCACACCCTCTGGGATGTCGACCTCGAGGTGCCGGAAGGGCAGTGCACGGTGCTGATGGGACGCAATGGCGTCGGCAAGACCACCCTGCTGCAGTGCATCATGGGGCACCAGCCGGTACGCAGCGGCGATATCCGTCTCGCCGGCGGCGACCTGCTGAGCCGGTCGGTGGAGCAGCGGCCGCGCCTCGGCATCGGCTACGTACCCCAGGGACGACAGATCTTCCCGTTGCTGACGGTGGAGGAGAATCTGCAGATCGGCCTGCCGGTGCGAAAGCGCGGCGACCGCAAGATTCCGGACTACATTTTCGAACTGTTCCCGGTGCTCAGGCAGATGCTGGGCCGGCGCGGCGGCGACCTGTCCGGCGGTCAGCAGCAGCAACTGGCGATCGGCCGCGCCCTGGTGGTGGATCCAAAACTGCTGATCCTCGACGAGCCCACCGAAGGCATTCAGCCCAACGTGGTGCAGGAGATCGGCGATATCATCCGCCATCTGAACCGCGAGATCGGTCTTACAGTGCTGCTGGTGGAGCAAAAGCTGCCATTCGCGCGTAAGGTCGCCGACCGCTTCTGCATCCTCGACCGCGGCCGCAGCGTCGCCAACGGCGCCATGGATCAGCTCGACGACGGTCTGATCCGGCAGTATCTTACCGTTTAAACCGTTGTAGGAGCCCGGTCCCCGGGCGAATGGACGTGGCGGCCTCCGTCCCGGTGGGGTTCGCTCACGGAGTGAGCTCCTACGTGCTTTTCGCTTCTTATGTAGGTTGGGTCTAGGCGCGTAGCGCCGTAACCCAACATCGCTTTGGGAACCGACTAATGGACATGGCAGTACCCGAAACCCGCGGCTGGCAGGCGCGGCTGGAGCTGGGCTTCGAGGCCCGGTTCGATAAAACCCGCCTCAAACACCGCCGCCAGCGCGGTCCTCTGGCGGTGCAGAGACCTTTCTATCCGGAGTATGGCGTTTGCCACTGCTATCTGCTGCACCCGCCTGGCGGCGTGGTCGGCGGCGATGAGCTGGAAATCGACGTGCACGTCGCCAGCGGCGCCCAGGCGCTTATCACCACGCCGGGCGCGACCAAATTCTACCGTTCGGCGGGCCTTTCGGCATTGCAGACCCAGCATCTGAGGGTCGAGGCCGGTGCCTCGCTGGAATGGCTGCCGCAGGAAAACATCTATTTTCCCGCGGCCCGCAGCCGGCTGCGCAGCCGTGTCGATATTGCCGAGGGTGGGCGTTTCATCGGCTGGGAACTGCACTGCCTCGGGCGTCCGGCCAATGGCGAGCGTTTCGATACCGGTACGCTCGACAGCCGTGCCGAGTTCTGGCTCGACGGGCGTCGCGTGCTGATCGACCAGCTGCAGGTCAGCGGCGACGACCAGTTCAGCGCCGCGGCCGGCATGCGCGGCCACGCGATGGCGGCAAGCCTCTGCGCGGCGCCGGCCGGCCAGGCGGAACTCGATGCGGTGCAGGCGCTGATCGAAGAGCGCTTCGCGGCTCTGCCGGTTGGGGCGACCCTGGTCGACGGCGTGCTGGCGGTGCGCATGCTGGGGCAGAACACCGAATGTCTGCAGGCCACGCTGATTCCGGTCTGGGAGCTGTTGCGACAGCGGTTGCTGGGGCTTGCACCCTGTCCGCCGCGGATCTGGGCGACCTGACAGCGGGATTGATCAAAGTCATAGACTTGTTACGACTTTCGTCTAGACTGGGTTGCTCAATGAAACGGCGCTGGAGCGCTTGCAATGTCCGAGACCGATTATCTCATTCTCAACGGCAATACCGACACCAGGATGACCGGGCGCATGGTGCAGCTGGCATCTGCGCATTTCGGCGACGAGTTCCGGGTGCGCGGTATCAGCGCCGAAACCGGGGCTCTCTCCATCCGCACGCCGGAGCAGTGCGTCCAGGCCTGCACTGCGGTGCGCGCGATGCTGAGCAAGGCGCAGGGTGCGGTGGAAATCGGTATTCTCGGGACTTTCGGGTTGCCGGATTTCGACGGCCTGCGCGCCCGGTCGCCGTTTCCGCTTATCGACCTGGTCGAAGGCGGCGTGAATGCCGCGCGGCAACTGACCGACCGCTATGCGATCGTGACGGTCGGCGGCCGCTGGCCGTCGATGCTGCAGCTCGAGCTGAAGCGCCGTGGCCTGTTGTCGGGCTGCGTCGGTATTCAGGCATTGCCGCAGCTGGCGTTCGATCCGGTGGCAGAACCGCAGCGGCTGGCGGCGTGGCTGCGCGAACCCGTGGCGCAGCTCATCGAAGATGTCGATCCCGGTGCCGTGCTGCTTGGCGGAGCGGTATTCGCAGGCCTCGGAGAGGCGGTGCAGGACGGCGTCGAAGTGCCGGTCATCGATGCTTTCAGCGCCACGCTAGAACTGGTCGAAACGCTGCAGCTGATGCAGCAGGTCGGACTGGAGTCTCCGTTGCTCAGCGTTGCCGGGGCTCGTTCCGGTCCGGCCTGTCGCTCCGCCTGATCGGCCGGCCTTCCCCGTCGGCCCTGTCGCGCCGGTCTGAGCGTTCCGGGCGCTGCTGTCGCTGGTCGTGGCGTTGTCGCGCCCGTTCGGCGTTGTCCTTTCTCTTTCTGGGCTCCTCGTTGCGTCTCTCCTGGACGCGGCGTGGGAGGACGTCGGTCCTTTCAGGCCCGGGCCTGTGGGCCCTCGAACGCTGTTCCCTTTCGTGACGCTCGGCGCGTGACGCATCGCGCCGGCCGCCGTCGCGACGTGAGTCCGGCCGCCGCTGCCGGTCCTGCAGCAGTTTCCGGTCAGGCTCTTTGTCCCGGCGTCGCACGTCGCTGCGATGCAGATCCCGGTGGCGCAGGTCCTGATGGATACGATCCCTGTCGCGTTGCCAGTCCCTATCTCTATCCCTATCCCGGTCGTTTTCGTGCCGGATACTGCGATCCCGCCGCTCGTGGCGGTCGTCGCGGTCGCGCAGGCGGCGATCGTCCCGGTCCCGTCGCCAGTCCCGGTTCCGGTCATAATGACGATCGCGATAGCGTCCCTTGCGATGGTCATCGTAGTAGCGCCAGGGGCGGTCTCGATCCAGCTGGAGCTTGACGCGGTGGCGGTGGTTCAGGTGATAGTGTGACGGAAGCCGGTGCACCCTGATCCAGCGATCATGCGGGCGGTACCAGTAGTCACCCGAGCGGATGCTGAAATAGACACCGACATCGGGGTAGAAGTAGTAGTCGTCGTAAACGGTGCTGACATAGCCACTGCTGTATCCGCTACCGACGTAGCCGCTGGCGTAATAGGGATCGTAGACGCATGCGGTCAGCAGCGTGGCGGCCATCAGCATCAGACCCCGGCAGATTCTGTTCGACATGGCCGACCTCCGAAGGGTTGTCGATGTATCAGGCAGGCATTTGCAGGTGATACCAGTAAGACACCCGGCAACTGAATCCATGCTGAAATTCCTGTGGCTGACCGGTTTTTTTCGCGGCGACCCGGGGATCCGTGACGGGTATGCCGCTCGAGGTGCCCTGCTGAACGGCGGGAGCGAACCCACGGCGGCTGCAGCCATCCTACAATTGGAGATTTTCCCGCAAGCGCTCGATGAGCCTTTTATCACAGGTGTAGAAAACATGACGAAACCGCGTTGGGTGCTGGTCGCCGCGCTACTGCTGACGGGCTGCTCCGATAACGAAGTGGGGGAGGTCAGCCTCGGGCTCTTCACCACCAAGGATATCAAGCTGGAAATGCTGAAGGATCCCAAGATCCCCGGTGTCACCTGCCATATCAGCCATGTCGAGGCCAATCTGGATTTTGCCGACCCGTCTGACATGGGCATCGCCTGTCGCCAGACCGGCCCCATCACCGCCGAGATGATTGCCTCCATTGATAAATCCAGGAGCGGCGAGGTGCTGTTTCGTACCTCGAAAAGCGTGCTGTTCAAGTCGCTCAAGGTACGTCGAATATTCGATGCCGAAAACCGCACGCTGCTCTACGTCAGCTACTCTACCAAGGAGGTTCAGGGCAGCCACAAACATTCGCTCTCGACGGTTCCACTATGGGGCAACCCGGTTTGGGGGCAGTTGCAGGCAGAGGCCGGAGCAAAGTAAGTTGCCTGAGGTGTTGCACCATATAAGTGCAGATCGTTCTGTTTATGGTCTTTAATGGTGCGAAAGTTGCCTGTTTGTGAGCCGTATCTCTGGTCCGTTTATTGCTCTTGACTTCTGCATCCTAAGAATTTGTATACCAAGGGAGTGAAAATTGGAGCAGATCGAACAGCGCCTGCAGAACGAATACAGCGAGTTGCCACCGCAGGAGCGCCGGCTGGCCGATTTTATTCTGGGGCACCCGGAAGATCTGCCGCTATACAACAGCACCGAGCTGGCACGGCACTGCGGCGTCTCCAAGGCAACGGTCAGTCGTCTCTTCAAGCGTCTTGGGTTCGGGTCGTTTCGCGAAGGCCGGCAGCGGTTCCGCGACCTGCGGCAGCAGGGTGTGCCGGTCGTCAACGAGGACGCCTTTGGCGGCGGTATACTCGAGCAGCACCTGGAGCGGGAGATCGGCAACCTGAAACGGCTTTATGGAGGGTTGGACAACGATCTGCTGACGAATGCCGTCGAGGCGCTGATACAGGCGCGCGAGGTCGTGGTCATCGGCTTTCGCAACAGCTTCCCGGTGGCACTGCATCTGCGTCAGCAACTCGCCCAGGTGCGGGAGCGCGTGAGGATGGCGCCTCAGCCCGGACAGTCGCTGGGGGAAGAACTCGCGGAGCTGCACGCGGATGATCTGGTCGTGCTGTGTGGGTTCCGTCGCCGTCCGCACAAATTTCCGGCGGTTCTGAGATCACTGCACCGACAGGGTGTGCCGGTCCTGCTGCTGGCGGACGGTTCGGCTCGTGGGATTGCCAGTCAGGCCAGCTGGTGGCTGGAGTGTCCGCTCGACAGTCTTTCTGCGTTCGATTGCTACAGCAGCGCCATGAGCCTGACCAACCTTCTTGCCAACCTGGTACTGCATCAGAATCTGAGCGCCGGTAGTGAACGTATCGCTGCCATCAATGAACAGTATGAGCTGATTGACGAGCTGTCACTGGACCTCTCCGGTAGCGCACGTTGATAGCTGATTTGTAGAGATTTTTTCTGCCCTAGTCCCTCGTTCGCCTTCCTGAAAGTTTTGTTTCGTTCCGGCACCTTGTTGGTGCCGACGTCCATTTTTGTGCACTTCTCTGGAGCCCTCTGCCGCAGATTCAGGGCGTTGTTTTTGGATAAATAACGCTATCTGTTTGTTTGTAAAGTTGTTTTCCTTTCTGGTCCGTTAGTTGCAGGCCTGTCTGTTAGTGAAACAAAAGTAACAGATAGTCCGGCAGACGTAGGAGCAAGAAGCAATGAAAAGCCTGGTTAAAAAGTGTGCATCTGTATTGGGGGCAGCGGTGTTGACGGTAACGGCTATCACCTCTCAGGCAAATCAACTGGAAGAGGTTGAAGCCCGCGGCATTCTGCGCGTAGCGGTACCGCAGGACTTTCCGCCGTTTGGTTCCGTAGGAGCGGATCTGCAGCCCCAGGGCTACGACGTCGACATGGCCGGCTATCTGGCGGACGGCATGGGCGTGAAGCTCGAACTGGTGCCGGTGACCAGCGCCAACCGCATTCCCTACCTGCAGACCCGCAAGGTCGACCTGGTGATCTCGAGTCTGGGCAAGAACCCCGAGCGCGAGAAGGCGATCGACTTTTCCCGTGCCTATGCCCCGTTCTTCCTCGGTGTATTCGGTGACGAGTCAGTCGAGGTGGCCGCACCGGAGCAACTCGGGGGCCAGGTGGTTGGCGTCACCCGCGGTTCGGTCGAGGACATGGAGCTGAGCGAACTGGTGCCGGCCGACGGTGAAATCAAGCGCTTCGAGGACAACAACACCACTCTGTCGGCCTATCTTGCCGGGCAGGTCGATCTGATCGCGACCGGTAACCTGGTGGTTGCAACCATTGCCGAACGCAATCCGGACCGCCAGCCGGTGACCAAGTTCATGCTCAAGAACTCGCCCTGCTACATCGGCGTGCACAAGGGGGATACGGAGCTGCTCGAGAAGGTCAATGCGCTGGTCGAGGCCGGTCTGGCCGACGGTACTCTCGAGGGCATGTCGATGAAATGGCTCAAGGCGCCGCTGCCGGCCGACCTCAAGGGGTGAGGCAGAATCATGGAATACCAACTGCAATTCGGCGAATTGCTGCCTTATGTGCCGCAACTGGCACACGGTTTCTGGGTGACGGTCTGGCTCACAGTCGTCACCACCCTGGCGGGGTGCGCGCTCGGTATCCTGGGCGCGGCTGCCCGCAGTAGCCGGCAAGCCTGGTTGCGCCGCGTATCGGGTGCTTATGTCGAGGTATTTCGCAACACGCCCTTCATCGTGCAGCTGTTTTTCATCTTCTTCGGTCTTCCGGCGCTGGGATTCAAGCTGTCGGCGGTCGAGGCAGGGCTGCTGGCGCTGGTCGTCAACCTTGGCGCATACAGCACCGAGATCATCCGCGCCGGTATTCAGGCAACCCCGACGGGTCAGCTGGAAGCCGCACGAACCCTGGGGCTTGGCAAGGTGCAGACATTTGTCCGGGTGGTGTTGCCGCCGGCGTTGGAACGCATCTATCCGGCGCTGTCGAGCCAGTGCATCATCGTGATGCTGGGCTCCGCGGTGGTGTCGCAGATCTCGGTCGAGGACCTGACCTTCGCCGCCAACTTCATCCAGTCCCGCAATTTCCGTAGCTTCGAGGTCTACCTGGTCACCGCGCTGATGTACCTGCTGCTGGCGATCGGCATGCGCCAGGGGTTTCGGCTGGTGGGTTACTACGCCTTTCCCAAGAAGAGGACTCGTTGATGGCTTCGTTAACCGACTGGGACATCCTGCGAAACCTGTTGCTGGCGGCGCGCTGGACCATAGTGCTATCGCTGATCGCCTTTGCCGGCGGGGCTGTCGTGGGCCTGCTGCTGACCTTCATGCGCATGAGCCGGCGTACGGCTTTGATCTGGTTTACCCGGCTTTATACCGAGCTGTTTCAGGGAACCCCGCTGCTGATGCAGCTGTTCCTGGCGTTTTTTGGCCTCTCGATGCTCGGTATCGAGGTGTCTGCCTGGACGGCTGCGGCGCTGGCCCTGACGCTGTTCAGCAGCGCCTTTCTTGCCGAGATCTGGCGCGGCTGTATCGAATCGATCCCCCGTGGGCAGTGGGAGGCGGGGCGCTGTCTGGGCCTCGGCTACTTCGAGTTGATGCGCCATGTGATCCTGCCGCAGGCGCTGCGCGTGGCGGTCCCGCCGACGGTGGGTTTCTCGGTGCAGATCGTCAAGGGCACGGCGCTGGCTTCGATCATAGGCTTTGTCGAACTGACCAAGGCCGGCACCATGCTCAACAATGCCACCTTCGAACCGTTCAAGGTGTTCGGGCTGGTGGCGCTACTCTACTTCCTGCTCTGTTATCCGCTGTCCAAGGCCAGCCAGAATCTGGAGAAAAAGCTGCATGTCACTCGTTAGCATCGATAATGTCCATAAATACTATGGCGATAACCACGTCCTGAAGGGTGTGGATCTGAAAATTGTGGCTGGCGAGGTGGTGTCCATCATCGGACGCAGCGGTTCCGGCAAGAGTACGCTGCTGCGCTGTATCAATGGCCTGGAGGGGTATCAGGACGGTGGCATCGTCGTTGACGGCCTCGAGGTCACCAGCGATGACCATCAGGTCCGCAGACTGAGCCGCAGTGTCGGCATGGTGTTCCAGAGCTTCAATCTTTTCCCGCACCTGACCGTGGGGCAGAACGTGATGCTGGCACCGAAGCTGGTGCTGAAGTTGTCCGCTGCCGAGAACGAGGCCAGGGCCCGTGAGGTCCTTGCCAAGGTCGGCCTGGCCGACAAGTTCGACGCCTATCCCGAGCAGTTGTCCGGAGGTCAGCAGCAGCGGGTGGCGATTGCCCGCTCGCTGGCGATGCGCCCGAAAGTACTGCTGTGCGACGAGATCACCTCGGCACTGGATCCGGAACTGGTGGGTGAGGTGCTCAAGGTCCTGGAACAGCTGGCCGCCGAAGGTATGACGCTGATTCTGGTCACCCACGAAATGAACTTTGCCCGTGACGTTGGAGACCGGGTGGTCTTTATGCATCAGGGCAAGGTATGGGAAACGGGCCCGGCAAAGGAAGTGTTCGCCGCACCGCAGACAGAAGAGCTGCAAAATTTCATACGAGCTGTGCTTTAGGTCTAGTCTCTAGTAGTCCGAGAGTCATTTTGGTGCAGCTGCCGGTTGTTCCTGCCTTGCTTTGGTACACATATTGCTTGCAGGTTGAGGGCGGGCAATGACCGGCCCGCTGCTTTCGCTAACAGAATCAACAGAAAGAGCTGCGTATGGAACTAACACCGCGGGAAAAGGACAAGCTGCTGCTGTTTACGGCCGGCTTGCTCGCCGAACGCCGCAAGGAGCGAGGTTTGAAGCTCAACTACCCCGAGGCGGTGGCCTATATCAGTGCAGCCATCCTCGAGGGTGCGCGCGACGGCCGCACCGTTGCCGAACTGATGGATTACGGCCGCACGCTGCTGACGGTCGATGACGTCATGGAAGGGGTGGCCGAGATGGTGCACGAGGTGCAGGTCGAAGCGACCTTCCCGGACGGCACCAAGCTGGTCACCGTGCACGACCCGATCGTTTGAGGAGCGCCTTATGATTCCCGGAGAGATAATCGTCCAGGCGGGCGATATCGAACTCAACGCCGGCCGCCCGACCGTCACGGTGGAGGTCGCCAATACCGGCGACCGGCCGATTCAGGTGGGCTCCCACTACCACTTCTTCGAAGTCAATGACGCACTGCGTTTCGATCGCGATCAGGCGCGGGGCTTCCGCCTCAATATCGCCGCCGGCACCGCGGTGCGCTTCGAACCGGGCCAGACCCGTACGGTCGAGCTGGTGGAGTACGCCGGCGATCGCAAGGTCTATGGCTTCCAGGGCAAGGTAATGGGGGATCTGTAATGGCGAAAATATCACGGCAGGCCTGTGCGGAAGCGGTTGCGAGAGCGGCCCACATCGGCTTCTTCGTCGCCGGCAGGGAGGTCTAACCGATGGCCAGGATTTCACGACAGGCCTATGCGGAAATGTTCGGCCCCACCACCGGTGACCGGGTACGGCTGGCCGACAGCGAACTCTGGCTTGAGGTCGAGAAGGATTTCACCGTCTATGGCGACGAGGTTAAATTCGGCGGCGGCAAGGTCATTCGCGACGGCATGGGCCAGGGCCAGCGGCCGAGCAGCGAAACCATGGACCTGGTGATCACCAATGCGCTGATCCTCGACCACTGGGGTATCGTCAAGGCCGATATTGGCATCAAGGCCGGCCGCATTGCGGCGATCGGCAAGGCCGGCAACCCCGATGTTCAGCCCGGCGTCGATATCGTCATCGGTCCCGGCACTGAAGTGCTGGCCGGGGAAGGGCAGATCCTGACCGCTGGCGGTATCGATTCCCATATCCACTTCATCTGCCCGCAGCAGATCGACGAGGCGCTGATGTCCGGCGTCACCACCATGCTGGGCGGCGGCACAGGTCCTGCGACCGGCACCAATGCCACCACCTGCACGCCGGGTCCCTGGAACATCCACCGCATGCTGCAGGCGGCCGATACGCTGCCGATGAACATCGGCTTTCTCGCCAAGGGCAACGCCAGCCAGCCGGAGGCGCTGCGCGAGCAGGTCGCGGCCGGAACCATCGGGCTCAAGCTGCACGAGGACTGGGGCACCACTCCGGCGGCGATCGACTGCTGTCTGTCGGTGGCGGACGAGATGGACGTGCAGGTGGCGATCCACACCGATACCCTCAACGAGGGCGGCTTCGTCGAGGAAACGCTGAAGGCGATCGGCGGGCGCACCATTCACACCTATCACACCGAGGGTGCCGGCGGCGGCCACGCCCCCGATATCATCAAGGCGGCGGGCTTCGCCAACGTGCTGCCGTCTTCCACCAACCCGACGCGTCCGTACACGGTCAATACCGTGGACGAGCACCTCGATATGCTGATGGTCTGCCACCATCTGGACCCGAGCATCGCCGAGGACGTGGCCTTTGCCGAGTCGCGCATCCGCCGCGAGACCATCGCTGCCGAGGACATTCTGCACGATCTTGGCGCCTTCTCGATGATCTCGTCCGACTCCCAGGCGATGGGCCGGGTGGGCGAGGTGATCACGCGCACCTGGCAGACCGCGCACAAGATGAAGGTCCAGTTCGGCAGTCTCGACGGCGACCCCTCGCACCACGACAACAAGCGTCTCAAGCGCTACGTCGCCAAATACACCATCAACCCGGCGCTGGCCCACGGTATCGCCCACGAGGTGGGGTCGGTGGAGGTCGGCAAACTGGCGGACCTGGTGCTGTGGAAACCGGCCTTTTTCGGCACCAAGCCGAGCGTGATCCTCAAGGGCGGTCTGATCGCCGCGGCGCCGATGGGCGATCCCAATGCCTCGATCCCGACGCCGCAGCCGGTGCACTACAGGCCCATGTTCGGCGCCTATGGCGCGGCGTCGCAGGCCACCTCGATGCTGTTCATGTCCGGCGCGTCCATTGCCGCCGGCGTGCCCGAGCAACTCGGACTTGGCAGCCTGATCGGCGAGGTCGAGCGCTGCCGCAGCGTGACCAAGAACGATATGGTGCACAACAGCTACCAGCCGGTCATCGACGTCGACTCCCAGACCTACCAGGTGCGCGCCGACGGCCGTCTGCTGGTGTGCGAACCGGCCGAGGTGCTGCCGATGGCGCAGCGGTATTTCCTGTTCTGACAAACAATGACAACTCATTGTAGGAGCCCACTCCGTGGGCGAACCGGGTTGGCACCCTGGTTGTTCGCTCGCAGAGCGAGCTCCTACAGCCCGTAGGATGGGTGCAGCGATGCAATGCCGGAAAGGTGTCAGGTTTGCACCTGTTGCGGGCATCGCGTAACCCATCATGTATACCCAAAGAGTGGCGAGTAAAGAATGATCAAACTGACCCGGGTGCTGCGCGACGCAAAGCCCCATGAGGCCGCGCTGCGGTTGCCGATCGATAAGCGCATCAAGAGCCGGCTGCGCGCCGAGCTGACCGACGGCCGTGAGGTCGGGCTATTCCTGCCGCGGGGCCTGGTTCTGCGGCACGGGGATCTGCTCGAAAGCGACGATGGTCTGGTGGTGCAGGTCGAGTCGGCGCCGGAGACGGTTTCCACGGTGCGCAGCACGGATGCCCTGCTGCTGGCCCGTGCCTGCTACCACCTTGGCAATCGCCACGTGCCGCTGCAGGTCGAGGCGGGCTGGATCCGCTACCTGCACGACCACGTACTCGACGACATGGTGCGTGGCCTGGGCCTCGAGGTGATTGCCGAGCAGGCGCCGTTCGAGCCCGAAGCGGGCGCTTACCAGAGCAGCGGACAGGGCCACCACCATCATGGCGACGACGATGGTCATGAACACAGCCACGGCGGCCACCACCATCACTGAATACGGACAAGCTGAAACGGAGTATCCACGATGAACATGAAGCAGAAACTGAGCCTGACTACCGTTGCAACCCTGGCCTCCCCGCTGGCCCTGGCCCATGGCGAGCACCAGGGCAGCGGCCTGGCCGGGGCCCTTTCGCACCAGTTCACCAGCCTCGACCACCTGGCCATGCTGGCGGTGCTCGGTGGCGCGCTGTATTTCGTGCTGAAGCTGACGCGTTCCGAGCGCAAGCGCGACGACCAGGAAGGGCGTTGAGCCGATGCTGGCGGACCTGCGCCTTTATCAGCTGATCAGCCCGTCGCTGCCGGTCGGAGCCTTTACCTACTCGCAGGGACTCGAGTGGGCCATCGAGTGTGGCTGGGTCAGGGATGCCGACGGCCTCGGCGACTGGCTTGAGAGCGTGCTCGATCATAGCCTGGTGACGCTGGAGCTGCCCCTGCTGGCGCGGCTGTGCGATGCCTTCGAGCGCGAGGACGCCGGGGCGGTTCAACGCCACTGCGACTGGCTGCTGGCCTGTCGCGAGACCTCGGAGCTGCGCAAGGAGGAGCGCCAGCGCGGGGCGGCACTGGCAACCCTGCTGCCGCAGTTGGGCGTGGCGGTGCCCGAGGCGCTGCGACCGGCGCTCGACAGCACCCAGCTGGCAGGTTTCGCGCTGGCTGCGGGTTGCTGGAATATCCAGCGCGAGGATGCCCTTGGCGGTTACTGCTGGAGCTGGCTGGAGAACGGCGTCATGGCGGGCGTCAAGCTGGTGCCGCTGGGGCAGACCGCCGGTCAGCGCCTGCTGCTGCGACTGTCCGAGCGCGTGCCGCAGGCGGTTGCTCGGGCGCTCGAGGTTGACGACGACCGTATCGGCAGCTCGACGCCGGCGCTGGCGATCGCCAGCAGTCGGCACGAGACACAATACACGAGGCTCTTCCGTTCCTGAGCGGATGGAAGAAGATGGCAGGGCGGCGGTCGTCGTTGTCCTGCTCGCATTTCAAGACACCTAACAGGGTGTTGAAAAACGTTTTCGAGGCAGCCGAGGCTAGGCAAAAACAGGCGAAAAAGCGCAGTTTAGTGGACTAAATGAGCATTTTGAGCCTGTTTTTAACGACGCATTCGGCAACGCAGATAGATTTTCAACAGCCTGCTAAATGTTTCCGTTTCCGAGGACCAGTAATGAACGACTACAAATCCCCGCTGCGCATCGGTATCGGCGGGCCGGTGGGTTCCGGCAAGACCGCGCTGCTGGAAGTGCTGTGCAAAGCGATTCGTGACGATTTCGATATCGCCGTCGTGACCAACGACATTTACACCCAGGAAGACGCCAAGATCCTGACCCGTGCCGAGGCGCTGGCCGCCGATCGCATTATCGGCGTCGAAACCGGCGGCTGCCCGCATACCGCGATCCGCGAGGATGCCTCGATGAACCTGGCCGCGGTGGAAGAGCTGGCAAAACGTCACAAGACCCTCGATGTGGTCTTCGTCGAAAGCGGCGGCGACAACCTCAGCGCCACTTTCAGCCCGGAACTGGCGGATCTGTGCATCTATGTCATCGACGTGGCCGAAGGCGAGAAGATTCCGCGCAAGGGCGGCCCGGGCATCACCCGCTCCGACCTGCTGGTGATCAACAAGATCGACCTCGCTCCCCATGTCGGCGCCGACCTTGCGGTAATGGAAGCCGACACCCGGCGCATGCGACCGGGCAAGCCCTATGTCTTTACCAACCTCAAGGAAGGCAAGGGGCTGCCGGAGATCATCGACTTTATCGTCCGTGAAGGCATGCTGGAGCCGCATAAGGCATAAGGCATAAGGCATAAGGCATAAGGCATAAGGTGTAAGGCGTAAGGCGTATAACGCGTAACGCCCCTTAGCGGTTGAACCCGAGCCTGCAAGTCCGGTCTATGGAGGTATTCCCTGTCCGAGGAGCTGGCCGATGCTGTTCCGGTTGCCGCTGATCCTTCTGTTGCTCGTCTCGCTGGTCGGCTGTGCCGGCCAGCGGGTGTCGGTCGATTACCAGCCCGGCACGGCCTTTGGGCTGATGCAAACCTTCGGCTGGGCCGAAGGTGACTCCTCGGAACTCGCGGCCCGCAACGGCCTGATGGAGCGTCGCATCCGCGACGCCATCGCCCAGCAGCTCAGGTGGCACGGCTACAGTGAAGCCAGCGCCGATCCGGATTTTCTGGTCGATTTCCGGCTGCAGGACGTGCAGCGCGTGCGCTACCACACCTACTACGACGATCCCTTCTTCTGGGGCTATCACAGACCCTATTTCGGGCCGGTGTTCAGCCGCACCGTCGCCGAGCCCTACATCGAGCGCATCCTGACCCTCGACGTGCTGGACCCGGAGCGTCGGCTGGTCTGGCGCGGCAGCTACTCGGGACGTCCGTCCAGCGCCGAGTCGCCGGCCGAACGCGAGGCCGAGATCCAGGCTCAGATCCAGGCGATCCTGCAGCATTTCCCGCCCTAGCAGCCTGTCGGACTTAACACTGATCTACTCGGCTCGGGCATCCTGCTTCGCCCTACCTCCTGCATCCATGCAGTCGTGCGGAAAAGCCGATTCTGGCCATTTTTGAGCTCTTGTGCATGGGGCACTTCCTTGTGCCCCACCTCTTCGAGGCAGCCTGCGGCTGTGCAAATCGGCGATCCTGCCGATTTGTGTTAAGTAGAACCACTATTCGTCGCGAAAGAGCTCAAAAACTGACTCAGAACGGTCTTTCCCTCGCTACGACCGGCTAAGCCCGACAGGCTGCTAGCGGCGCCAGTCATGGTAGCGCTTTAACCAACGTAGCAGCCGCTCCGGCTTGTGGTTGCGTTTCCATTCCCCGGCGGCATATTTGCTCGCTTCGCTCAGGGTCGGATAGACATGGATGGTGCCGAGGATCTTGTTGAGGCCCAGGCCGTGCTTCATTGCCAGCACGTACTCGGCCAGCAGGTCGCCGGCGTGCGCCCCGACGATGGTGGCGCCGAGTATCCGGTCGCTGCCGGGGGGCGTCAGTACCTTGACGAAGCCGCGCTCGTGGCGGTCGGTGATGGCGCGGTCCAGCTCGCCGAGTTCGAAGCGGGTGACTTCGTGGGCGATGCCGCGCTCGGCCGCCTCCTTTTCGTTGAGTCCGACGCGGGCCAGCTCGGGGGCTGTGAAGGTGCACCAGGGAATAACGCTGTAGTCGACACGAAAGCGCTTCACCGCGCCGAACAGCGCATTGACCGCCGCGTACCAGGCCTGATGGGCAGCGGTGTGGGTGAACTGGTAATGCCCGACAACGTCGCCGGCGGCATAGACGGTCGGAATACTGGTGCGCAGGTGCGCGTCGACCAGGGGCGCGCCGCGGCTGTCCGTCGTCAGGCCCAGCTGTTCGAGTCCCAGCCCTTCGGTGTTCGGGGTACGGCCGAGCGCCAGCAACAGGGTGTCGAAAGCGAGTTCGGTCTGGCCCCCGGGCGTCTGGCAGATCAGCACCCGGGCGTTATCACGTCGTTCGAAGCGGATGGCGCTGTGTTCCTTGAGCACGCGAACGCCGTCCTGTCGCAGGGATTGCTCGACGATGGCGGCGGCGTCGAGGTCTTCCCGCGGCAGCAGCTGGTCGCGTCGCTGTACCAGCGTGACCTCGGCGCCGAGCCGGGCGAAGGCCTGGCCCAGCTCGCAGCCAATCGGACCGCCGCCGAGCACCAGCAGGCGGCCCGGGTCTTGGCGCAGTTGCCAGAGACTGTCGGAGGTCAGGTAGGGGACCTCGTCGAGCCCGGGAATAGACGGCACCGACGGCCGCGCGCCGGTGGCGATGACGATATTGCGGCTGCTGATCACGCGGCCGTCGACCTCGATCTCCCAGGGGGAGACTATACGGGCCTCGCCGGCGATGCAGTCGACGCCGAGCCCGCGGTAACGTTCCACCGAGTCATGGGGCTCGACCTTTTCGATGACCCCTTGCACGCTCTCGAACAGCGCCGCGAAATCGACCTCGGGCTCGGCCGGTGCGATGCCGAGCTTCGCGGTGTCACGCATCTCCCGTGCGGCCTGCGCCGAGCGGATCAGGGCCTTGCTCGGCACACAGCCGGTGTTGAGGCAGTCGCCCCCCATCCGGTGTTTCTCGATCAGCGCGACCCGGGCCATGACGGTGGCGCCAATGTAGCTGGTGACGAGGCCCCCCGCGCCGGCGCCGATGGCCACCAGGTTGTAGTCGAAGTGTCGGGGCCTGCGAAATCCCTTGAGTGAGCGCCGTTGCTGGACCCCGTCCAGGAGTCGCCGGGCCAGCAGCGGAAACAGGCCCAGCAGCGCGAAGGAACCGATCAGTTCCGGCGACAGTATACCGGCGAGGCCCTCGATCTCGCCCAGGCGGGTGCCGGCGTTGACGTACACCAGTGTCCCCGCCAGCATGCCGACCTGGCTGACCCAGTAGAAGGTCCAGGCGCGCAGCGGCGTCAGCCCCATCACCAGGTTGATGATGAAAAAGGGGAACAGCGGTACCAGGCGCAGGGTGAACAGGTAAAAGGCGCCGTCGCGTTCGATGCCGCGGTTGACCGATTGCAGCGTATGGCCGAAGCGTGACTGCACCGCGTCGTGGAACAGGTAGCGCGAGACCAGAAATGCCAGGGTCGCGCCCAGGCTGCTGGCGAAGGACACCAGCACCACCCCGGTGCCGAGCCCGAACAGGGCCCCGGCTGCCAGCGTCATTACCGCGGCGCCCGGCAGCGACAGTGCGGTAACCAGTACATAGGCGGCGAAAAACAGCGCCGGTGTGGTCAGCGGGTGGGCCCGGTACCAGGCGTCGAATTCGGCCTGGCGGTGTTTAAGCGCTTCCAGGTTCAGGTACTGCTGCAGATCGAAGGCGAAGAACAGCGCGATCAGCGCGGCAATCGTCAGCAGCAGCAACAGGCGGGTCTTGTTCATTTCGTGGCCGGCATCCTTGTAGGTCGGTTGAGCCTATTCTGCATTCCCCGATGAAACCAGTCTGAACCGTGCCACTGATTCAGCGCAAGGTATCGCAGCGGTGTGGTTTCTATACTGAGGACATATAAACCGGCACTGACCATACCTGATTCGGGGAAACAGCAAAGCCTGTTGTGTTGAGCGGTTGGTCCTGCCTGAAGAATACCGATAAAAACAGAGAGCAGACATGGACACCGAACGGCTATTCGACCGCAGCTACGAGCGGGTACTCTCGCACGAAGTCGACGGGCGCGCCTTCTTCGAAGGCTTCTACGATGCCTTCCTGGCTGCGTCCGACGAAGTGGCGGAGAAATTTCACGACACCGATATGGATCGCCAGCAGGCGATGCTGATGAAATCCTTCTACCACCTGCTGAGCTTCTATGCCTCCAACAACGCCGACTACTACCTCGATCGCGTTGCCATCAGTCACAACCGCCATCATATCAACATCCGGCCGGCGCTCTACGATCTGTGGCTCGACACCCTGATTCTTACGGTACGTCGCTTCGATCCCGAATGCTGCGACGAAACGGAACTGGCCTGGCGCCTGGTGATGACCCCGGGAATCGTCTATATGAAGTTCCACTACAACCGCGACAGCATCGTCGGGTCCTGACCCGGGGGCGAAGCTTTTGGTCAGGGCAGTTATTCGCGGCGAGAAAGTGCCCTTGAGTTTGGGTACGCCGCTCCTACGAGATCCGGGCGTCCGGCACCTCATCGTGGGAGCCGCGCCCCCGCGGCGAAGCCTTTGGTTTTGGGGCTCTTCGCGGCGGGGCGCCGCTCCTACGAGATCCGGGCGTCCGGCACCTCGTCGTAGGAGGCGCGCCCTCGCGGCGAAGCCTTGGTTTTGGGGCTCTTCGCGGCGAGACGCCGCTCCCACGGGATTCGGGTACTTGGGACCCGTCGCAGGAGCTGCGCCCCCGCGGCGAAGCTTTTGGTCGAGCAGCGCTATTTGCGGCAGGTCGCCCTGTAGACGGCTACAATTCCCCTGCTCAACCTCTTTATGCACGTTCAAGGATGAATGTTCATGGGCAGAGTACAACGAACCTATCACGGCAGGGATTTGCGCAAAGGTCGGGTATCGGAGCCGGGAACCGCTTATCTGGTGACGACCGTGACCCGAAACAGGCAGGCGCTGTTTCGAGATTTGCAGAGCGCCCGAATCCTTGTCCGAAGCCTTCGTGCGGAAAGCGATAATGCCACCACGCTGGCATTTGTCGTGATGCCGGACCATCTACACTGGCTGCTGCAACTCATTGATGGGGTGACCCTGTCTGGTCTGATGCAGCGCGTCAAAAGTGCAAGCGCCCATCACATCAACCGGCATCTGCAGCTTTCGGGTGCTGTCTGGCAGTCCGGCTTTCACGATCATGCCGTTCGTACCGAAGAGGATTTGCGCCAGCTGGCACGCTACGTCGTGGCCAACCCTCTTCGGGCGGGTCTGGTCAGTAAGGTAGGTGACTATTCGCACTGGGATGCCATCTGGCTGTGATCGGGATTTCGCGACTGCATATTCGCGGCGGGGCGCCGCTCCTACGAGATCCGGGCGTCCGGCACCTCATCGTGGGAGGCGCGCCCCCGCGGCGAAGCCTTTGGTTTTGGGGCTCTTCGCGGCGGGGCGCCGCTCCTACGAGATCCGGGCGTCCGGCACCTCATCGTGGGAGCCGCGCCCCCGCGGCGAAGCTTTTGGTCGAGGCGGCTATTCGCGGCGGGAAAGTGCCCTTGAGTTTGGGTACGCCGCTCCTACGAGATCCGGGCGTCCGGCACCTCGTCGCAGAAGCCGCGCCCCCGCGGCGAAGCTTTTGGTTTTGGGGCTCTTCGCGGCGGGGCGCCGCTCCCACGGGATTCGGGTACTTGCCACCCGTCGTAGGAGGCGCGTCCCGCGGCGAAGCTTGCGGTCTGTAGCGGCTTAATCGTTCACCAACAGAATTACCAGCGTGCGCGGGCCGTGGGCGCCCATCTGCAGTTTCTGCTCGATATCCGCGCTGCGCGAGGGGCCGGTGATCATGTTGACGGTGCGGGGCATCTTGCCGCCGGTAGCGTCACGCAACAGCTGCCAGGCGTCTTCGTAGACGCCGACGATCTGCGAGCGGCGCAGTATCACCAGGTGGTTGTCGGGCAGAAAGTTCAGCGTTGTCGGGCTCTCGGGCTGCGAGTAGAGCATCAGGGTGCCGGTTTCGGCGATGCCGGCGAAACAGCTGGTGAGGCTTGCCAGGTCGCCGGCGCGCGCGACCCGGGTTTCGCGGCGGATATCGGCAGTGCCGGCCCAGTCCAGCGTCGCCACTATCTCATCATTGGCGCAGACCAGTTCCTCGATATGGTGATGGCGCAGCCACTCGGCCGCTACGGCTGGCACTTCGTCCATCGTATTCAGCTCGATCAGGTCGGCGGCGGCCTCCCGCGCCATGGTCTTGAACAGTTCCACCTGCCCGCTGACCGGCAACTGCGCCCGTGCCGGAATCAGGTTGGCGCGCCGGTTCTCCAGTCGCTGCCGCACGACCTGACGCTGTGCGTCGCTGGCCTCGCCACGCTTCAGACCACGGCGGACGTTGCCCAGAATTTCGGCCTTGCTCATGCTTTTTTCTCCCGGCTCACGGCTGTTTCTCCTGCTTTTTTTTCATTCCACTGCTGCATGAAGGTTCTGCCGCTAGGCGCCGGCATATCGCGCCAGTCGGTCCAGCCGCCGGCCAGGGGCAGTCTGTGGATACGGCCCTTGCTGCCGGCCAGCGTCCGCAGTGCCCTGTTGGCGACACGACTCAGCAGCCGGTACAGCCTGGGGCGGCGGGCGAAGAAGCTCCAGCCGCCGAGGCCGTACCGCGCTGCCCTCGGCGTCAGGTGCTTCTCGAACTCCTTCTCGCGCCAGTGGCGCATCAGCTTCGGCAGCGGTATGCGCACCGGGCAGACCTCCTCGCACTTGCCGCAGAAGGTGGAGGCATTGGGCAGCAGCGCCGCCTGCTCGATACCGACCAACTGAGGTGTGAGCACCGAGCCCATCGGCCCCGGGTAGACCCAGCCATAGCTGTGGCCGCCAACAGCGCCGTAGACCGGACAGTGGTTCATGCAGGCGGAGCAGCGTATACAGCGCAGCATCTCCTGGAACTGGCTGCCGATCATGTCGCTGCGGCCGTTGTCGACCAGCACCACGTGGAAGTTTTCCGGTCCGTCCAGATCGCCCGGGCGGCGCGGCCCGGTGGACAGGGTGTTGTAGACGGAGAACTCCTGGCCGGTGGCCGAGCGCGTCAGCAGGCGCAGGAACAGGGTCATGTCCTCGAGCGTCGGCACCACTTTCTCGATCGAGGTGATGACGATATGGGTTTTCGGCAGCGTCTGGGTCAGGTCACCGTTGCCCTCATTGGTGACGATAATGGTCGAGCCGGTTTCGGCTACCAGGAAGTTGGCGCCCGTGATGCCGACATCGGCGGCGACGAACTGCTTGCGCAGCATCTCCCGTGCCTCGCGCATCAGCACCGCCGGGTCGTCGGACTTCGGTCGCCGGTGGTGGCGGTGGAAGGCGTCGGAAACATCCTCGAGATTGAGGTGGATCGCCGGAGCAATGATATGGCTGGGATGGTCGCCGCGCAGCTGCAGAATGTATTCGCCAAGGTCTGTCTCGACCGGCTGAATACGGTTGGCCTCGAGGAAGGCATTGAGATTGATTTCCTCCGATACCATCGACTTGCCCTTGGTCACGGTTTTGGCGTCGACCGCGCGGCAGATGTCGAGGATGGTCTGGCAGGCGTCGTCGCCGGTGCGGCACCAGTGTACCTGGCCGCCATTCTCGACGACCTTGCTCTCGAACTGCTCGAGATAGAGGTCCAGGTGCTCGAGGATATGGTTCTTGAGGTCGCGGGCCTGATCGCGAAGGTCGTCGAACTCGGGCATACACGCCACTGCCTGGGCTCGCTTTTGCGGGAAACCGGCCTTGAGGTTGCCGAGCGCCCGCTGCAGGTTGGCGTCATCGAGGGCCTGGTGCGCGCGCTCCTTGAAGCGTGGGCTGTTGATCTGCATGTCGTGTCCTCTCAGAGTTGCCGTGCCAGACGGGTGCGGTCGTCGGCGGGTTCCGCGATCGCCGCTGTGTCGCTGCAGCCGGTCAGGATCTCGACCAGGTGACGGGTTTCGACGTCGTGCCCCTCGCGCTTGAGTTTGCCGGCCATGTTCAGCAGGCAGCCCAGGTCGCCGCCGACCAGGGTGCGGGCGCCGGACG
Organism: Marinobacterium nitratireducens; assembly: GCF_014645375.1. Taxonomy (GTDB): domain Bacteria; phylum Pseudomonadota; class Gammaproteobacteria; order Pseudomonadales; family Balneatricaceae; genus Marinobacterium_A; species Marinobacterium_A nitratireducens. The sequence continues at coordinate 196,965 of NZ_BMLT01000005.1, read as the reverse complement.
CTGCAATATTGGCGGTCTTGTTGCCGACCATGCGGTTGGAAATGTCCGGGTATTTGACGCAGAAGGTGCCGCCGAAACCGCAGCAGGTTTCGGACTCTTTCATCTCCTTCAGCTCCAGCCCCTCTACCCGGGCGAGCAGGGCGCGCGGCTGTGCCTTGATGCCCAGCTCCCGCAGGCCCGAACAGGAATCATGGTAGGTCACGCTGCCGTGGAAACTGGCGGCGAGGTTGTCCAGGCCAACCACGTCGACCAGGAAACTGCTGATCTCGAAGGCGCGCGCTTTCAGGTCCTGGGCGCGCCGGTGCCAGGGATCGGATGTCTCGAACAGTTCCGGGTAGTGGTGCAGCATGCCGATGCAGGAACCCGAGGGGCCGACCACGTACTCATAGCCGTCGAAGGCCTCGATGGTGCGGATGGCGATATCCCGGGCGCTGCGGTTGTCGCCGGAATTGAAGGCCGGCTGGCCGCAGCAGGTTTGGGTTTCCGGCACCTCGACGTCGCAGCCGGCCTGCTCCAGCAGCTTGACGGTAGCGAAACCGATCTCGGGGCGGTACAGATCGACCAGGCAGGTGACGAAGAGCGCGACCCGGGGCGAAGAAGGAGTGTGCATCGGGGATTCCTGTTTCTTGTGTTTCTAACCTGGAGAACAATAGAAGCCGGTCGGGTAAAAAGAAATGCTAGACTGCGCACTGGTCTGACCAAGAGGTGATATGGAACGGCAAGACAAGGCGGGAGAGCTGGCGGCGCGTCTCAGCGCCCGGGTGCTGGATGGCAGCATCGCGCCCGGCGCACTGCTGCCGTCCGAGCGGCAGCTGGCGGCGGAGCATGGTCTTTCGCGAGCCACGGTGCGCCAGGCGCTGAGGACGCTGGCGCTGCAGGGGCTGGTCGAGACACGCCAGGGCGACGGCACCCGGGCGCGAAACCTGCTCGAGTCGCAGTTCCAAATGCCGGCTGGGGCGGCCGACAGTCTGGCGCTGCAGTTGCAGGTGATGGAGGTGCGGGCCACGCTCGAGGGCGAGGCGGCCTGGTACTGCGCGACTCGTGCCAGCGATGGGGAACTGGCGCGCATCGACGAGGAGTACCGGCGCATGTCCCTGCGCAGCGAGGGCATCACCACTCTGGCCAAGGCCAAGGCCGACCTGACCTTTCATCAGATGATCGCCGGGGCGAGCCACAACCTGCTGCTGATTTCCTTCACCCAGCTGTTCTACAGCCGCTACTTCAATGCCATCTACGGTGTGCTCGACCGTACCCTCAGGCAGTACGGGCGCTATCCCGACGGTATCCGCGCCCAGCACGCCGCCATTCATCAGGCGCTGATGGAGCGTGACGCCGAGGCCGCACGCCAACGCGCCACCGAGCATATTCTCTTTACCCGCAGCCTGCTCGAATCCTGCGACGGCTGACGCGTAGGCGCCGCGTACCCAAACTTACGGGCACTTCCTCGCGGCGAAGCTTTTGGTCGCGGCAGGTCATTCGCGGCGAGGCGCCGCTCCCACGGGTTCTCGGAACTCGGAAGCTCTCGTGGGAGCCGCGCCCCCGCGGCGAAGCCTTTTGACCTCGGCAGGTCATTCGCGGCGGGGCGCCGCTCCTACGGGTTCTCGGAACTCGGAAGCTCTCGTGGGAGCCGCGCCCCCGCGGCGAAGCGTTTTGGCCTCGGCAGGTCATTCGCGGCGGGGCGCCGCTCCCACGGGTTCTCGGAACTCGGAAGCTCTCGTGGGAGCCGCGCCCCCGCGGCGAAGCCTTTTGGCCTCGGCAGGTCATTCGCGGCGGGGCGCCGCTCCCACGGGTTTTCGGAGTTCGGCAGCTCTCGTGGGAGCCGCGCCCCCGCGGCGAAGCCTTTTGGCCTTCGGCAGGTCATTCGCGGCGGGGCGCCGCTCCCACGGGTTCTCGGAACTCGGAAGCTCTCGTGGGAGCCGCGCCCCCGCGGCGAAGCCTTTTGACCTCGGCAGGTCATTCGCGGCGGGGCGCCGCTCCTACGGGTTCTCGGAACTCGGAAGCTCTCGTGGGAGCCGCGCCCCCGCGGCGAAGCCTTTTGGTCGCGGCAGGTCATTCGCGGCGGGGCGCCGCTCCCACGGGTTCTCGGAACTCGGCAGCTCTCGTGGGAGCCGCGCCCCGCGGCGAAGCCTTTCTGGCACCGCGGTTGTTCGCCCACGGAGTGGGCTCCTACGATTCACCACTTACCACTCACCACTCCATGAACTTTATGAATTTAATACCCGATATGCACTGAACAGCCCTTATGTCCGCAAACTGGTCGTTTCGGTGGCACGGGACTAAGGTTCAAGCGTCTGCACCAGCAAGAGGCGGACTGCACCTTGAAAGTGCCCGCCAATTGCTTCGGCGACCGTATTCACGCAGCGGCGTATCTCTGCGCTGCTGACGACAACAAAAATGACGGAGTAGCTTGAATGAAATCTTCCTCGATCAAGACCCTGATTGCCTCTGCGACGCTTGCCTTGGCCGCCTCCCAGGCCGGCGCTTTCGAACAGTCCCGTACCGCCGAGTGCATCGCACCGGCCAACCCCGGCGGCGGCTGGGACTTCACCTGCCGCAGCGTGGGCAAGGTACTCACCGATATCGGCCTTATCGAAGGCAACGTCCAGACCGTGAACATGCCGGGTGCCGGCGGTGGTGTCGCCTTCGCCCACACCGTATCCAAGCGCGGTGACGACAGCGCCCTGATCGTCGCGGCCAGCACCGCCACCACCACCCGCCTGGCCCAGGGTCAGTTCGCCGGCATGGATCAGGAAATGGTCCGCTGGGTGGGCGCCCTCGGTGCGGACTACGGCGTCATCGCGGTGAGCAAGGATTCTCCGTACCAGACTCTGAGCGACCTGATGAGCGCGCTCAAGGAAGACCCGAACTCGGCCAAGTTCGGTGGTGGCAGCGCCGCGGGCGGCTGGGACCATCTCAAGGTGCTGATCGCCGGCAGTGCCGCCGGTATCGAGAAGAGCAGCCTGCCGAAGATCAAGTACCTGGCGTTCAACGGTGGCGCCGAGGCCATCACCCAGGTGGTCGGCGGACATATCGAGGCATTCACCGGTGACATCTCCGAGGCCCAGGGCTTCATGGAGTCCGGCGACCTGCGCGTGCTGGCGGTACTTTCCGAAGAGCGCCTGCCGGCACCGCTGGATGGCATTCCCACCGCCCGTGAGCAGGACATCGATGCCGTGGCGCCGAACTGGCGTGGCTTCTACGTGCCGAAGGATGTGTCCGACGATGCCTACCAGTGGTGGGTCGATACCATGGACAAGGTCTACGGCAGCCAGGAGTGGCAGGACGTGATGACCAAGAACGGCCTGATGCCGTTCCACAAATCCGGTGCCGACTTCCACGATTTCGTGCAGCAGCAGGTCAAGAGCATCAAGGATATCTCCACCGAAATCGGGCTGATTAAATGATCGGGGATCGCATCCTCGGTGTACTGCTGCTCCTCCTGGCCGTCGCGTACGGCTGGGAGGCTGCACACTTTCCCGAGCCCTTTGGCGGTGCCGAGGCCGTCGGGCCGGAAACCTTTCCGATCATGCTGTCGATCATTCTGGGACTGAGCAGTCTGTACCTGATCGTTCGCCCCGATGCGGACGAACCCTGGCCGCACCTGGCCATGCTGGGTGAACTGGCGTTCGTGCTGGTGATACTGGCGATCTTCGCCACCATGCTGCAGCCGGTCGGCTTTATCCCGGCCACCACGCTGATGGTCGGCGTGCTCTGCTGGCGCATGGGTGCCAGGCCGCTGCCGGCTTTTCTGACCGGTATCGGTAGCGCGGTGGTGGTATTCGTGCTGTTCAACTTTATGCTCGAGCTGCACCTGCCAGCGGGGCTCCTGGATCTCAACGGAGGCTGAGCTGATGGAAACCTTGAACTACCTGTTGCAGGGGTTCGCCGTCGCGCTGACCCTCGATAACCTGATGTTCGCGGCCGTTGGCGCGATTCTGGGCACCCTGATCGGCGCGCTGCCCGGTCTTGGCCCGGCCAACGGCGTGGCGATCCTGATTCCACTGGCGTTCAGCCTCGGGCTGCCGGCCGAGTCGTCGCTGATTCTGCTGACGTCCGTGTATGCCGGCGCCATGTACGGCGGCCGTATCTCCAGTATTCTGCTCAACATTCCGGGCGACGAGCCGGCGATGATGACCTGCCTCGACGGCTATCCGATGGCGCTCAAGGGCAAGGCCGCCGAAGCGCTGGCGATCTCCGCCATCGCATCGTTCATCGGCAGCCTGCTGGCCACCGTCGGCCTGGTGATTCTGGCGCCCTGGCTGGCGAAGTTCGCGCTGCGGTTCGGCCCGGCCGAGTATTTCGCGCTGTTCACGCTGGCGTTCGCGACGCTTGGCGGCATCACCGGCAAGAACCAGTTCAAGACCGTGATCGCGGCCTGCCTGGGATTGATGATCGCCACCGTCGGTGTGGATATCTCCACCGGCAACCAGCGTTACACCTACAACATCCTCGAGCTGTACGAGGGCGTCGACTTCATCATCGCCATCGTCGGTCTGTTCGCCATCAGCGAGCTGCTGTTCTTTATCGAGATGCACGCCGGCGAGGGCCTTAAAAAGGTGACGCTGAACAAGCTCAAGCTAAGCATGGCCGACATCATCGGTGTGCTGCCGACCAGCCTGCGCGGCTCGGTACTGGGCTTTATCTCCGGCGTGCTGCCGGGTGCGGGCGCCTCGCTGGGCAGCTTTATCAGCTACACCCTGGAGAAGCGTCTGGTCGGACACAAGGGCAGCTTCGGCGAGGGCGATCCGCGCGGTGTCGCGGCGCCCGAGGCCGGCAACAACGCCGCTGCCAACGGCGCCCTGGTGCCGATGCTGACGCTGGGCGTGCCGGGCAGCGGCACCACCGCGGTGCTGCTGGCGATGCTGGTGTCGCTGAACATCCAGCCGGGTCCGATGCTGTTCACCCAGAACGCGGACCTGGTCTGGGGTGTGATCGCGGCGCTTTTCATCGGCAACCTGATCCTGCTGCTGCTGAACATCCCGATGGTCGGCGTGTTCGTCAAGCTGCTGAGCATTCCGCCGAAGTACCTGATGCCGGTGGTGACGCTGGTCGCGTCGGTGGGCATTTTCGCCATCAGCAACAGCGCGTTGGACCTGTACTTCATGATCGGTTTCGGCCTGCTGGGCTACGTGCTGCGCAAGCTGCACATCCCGCTGGTGCCGATCATTCTCGGCATGCTGCTGGGGCCGGAAATGGAGAAGAGCCTGCGTCACGCCCTGACCATTTCCGACGGCGACTGGAGCATCCTCTGGGGCAGCGGTCTGGCAGTCGGCATCTGGGTGGTCGCCATAGCCGGCCTGGTACTGCCGTACCTCATCGGCCCGATCCTGCGCCGCCGCATGGCCGCCCAGGCCGAGAAATCGCACAGCGTCGTCGATTGATCCCGGGTTGCATCCCAACCTGGCGGGGTAGTGTAGGGCCGCCCCGTCATTCAGCCGCCTCCGGGCGGCTTTTTTGTACATGGATGTACTTATCCTGCGAGTGCATGGATGCGCAGGAGCGGGGTTTATGTACAGGATGTACGGTATGCCGCGTGCGCATGGGCAGTTATTTGCTCCTGCAATAACTGGCTTCAGGTCATCCATGACCTTCATGCGCACGACTGCATGGATGCAGGAGGTAGAGCGACGCAGGATGCCAAAGCCGACGACTGCATGGATGCAGGAGGTAGGGCGACGCAGGATGCCAAAGCCGACGACTGCATGGATGCAGGAGGTAGGGCGACGCAGGATGCCAAAGCCGAGGAGCGGCGCGTGTCCGTCGGCAGCGGGGTCTGATCAGGATTTGTAGGTTGGGTCTAGCGGCGCAGCGACTGCAATGGACTGCAGAAATGCCGGTATTGCAGGAGCAAAATGCCGGCCGTGTAACCCAACAGGCGCGGCATCCGTTTCAGGCAGCGGGCTTCGCCCGAGTGATGGGTTGCGCGATGCCCGAACGACAGCGGTAAAATTGATTCTTGTACCATTGCATCGCTCCACCCATCCTACAATTAATCGGTCAAATCAACGTAACCAGGGACGGGTACGATGGATTACCGACGCATACGGGAGCCAGGCGGCACCTATTTCTTTACGGTCGTGCTGGAGGATCGCTCCTCGACTCTGCTGACCGATCATATCGAGACCTTGAGGCAAGCATTTCGTCAGACAAGGGCGGCGATGCCATTCACGCTTGAGGCGGCCGTGGTGCTTCCGGAGCATCTTCACTGTATCTGGACGCTGCCGGCCAACGATGCTGATTTTCCGCGCCGCTGGCGTTATATCAAGGGCACTTTTTCCAGGAAGCTTCCCAGGCTGGATGCTCACTCGGCGAGCAGGGTCAAAAAGGGCGAGCGTGGCATCTGGCAACGCCGTTACTGGGAACACCTGATCCGCAACGAGCGCGACCTGCACCGTCACCTCGACTACATCCATTACAATCCGGTCAAGCATGGGCTGGTTTCGCAGGCACGGGAGTGGCCGTACTCCAGCTTTCACCGGTTTGTGAAACAGGGGTATTACAGCCTCGACTGGAGCGATGAGCCGGATGATTTTGATGCCGGCGAATGACGCACGAAACGGGGGGCGGATCGATGGGTTAGGCGGCAAGCCGCTTCACCCATCCTACGGAAAACGCGCTTTTCGTAGGTTGGGTGAAGGCCCGGAGGGCCGCAACCCAACATTTCTCACCGCGGTGCCAACCGATATATATCGACCTGCAATACGGTCAGTTTGATGGGTTGCGCGATGCCCAAACGACAGCGGTAACGTTAAATTTCGTGCCGGTGCATCGCTTCACCGCATCCTACGGTTCACCCGTCACCCGTCACCCGTCACCCGTCACCCGTTGTGGGAGCCGCGTCCCGCGGCGAAGCTGCTTTACCGCGGTAACCGATACTGCCGTTCGGGGCGGCCGACGCTGCCGTAGGCGACGTCGGCGCTGAGTTCCCGGGTGCCGACGAGGTACTCGAGGTAGCGGCGGGCAGTGGTGCGGCTGGAGCCGATCTGCTCGCCGACCTGTTCGGCGCTGAGGCTGGCCGAGGGTTTGGCCCTGAACACCCTGCGCACTTTCTCCAGCGTCAGGGTGTCGATGCCCTTGGGCAGGGGCTCGGCTGCCGGCGCCGTCCTGGTTGCGCCACCGCCACTGCCACTTCGCGGCAACAGGCCATCCACTTCCTGTTGCGACAGGCTCTGCATCTGCAGCAGGCGCTGCCGGTGGGCGCGGTAGTTGCCGAGCGCCTGCTGCAGGCGGTCGAACACCACCGGCTTGAGGATATAGTCGAACACGCCCCAGCGCAGCGCTTCGGTCAGGGTGTCGACCTCCTTGGCGGCGGTGATCATCACCACGTCGGTGGCGCTGTTGTCGGTGCGCAGCCGGCGCAGCAGTTCGAGTCCGCTGCCGTCCGGGAACTGGATGTCGAGCAGCAGCAGGTCGGGTCGCATGACGTCGACGAGATCGGTGGCGTCCCGGGTATTGTGGGCAATGCCGCGCACTTCGAATCCTTCGACGCGTTCGATAAAGCGTCGCTGAATCTCGGCGATCTGTGGGTCATCCTCGGCGATTACCACGCTGATTGCGGCACTCAAGCGTCCACCTCCTTGGGCCCGCAGGCAGGATTAGAGAGCGCGGTAAAGCGGCCTGCATCGATGCTTGCATCAGGGGATATCATCCAGCCTCCACCTCCTTCGGAATATATGCGGTAAAGCGGGCGCCGCCGTTGCTGCCGTCGGACACCGTGATCTCGCCCCCGAGCTGCGTCAGCGTCTGGCGTACCAGGTGCAGACCGATGCCGCGGCCGGTCGACTTGCTGCTGTGTCCGCGCTGGAAAATCTTCTCGCGTTCGGCCATCGGCACACCCGCCCCTTCGTCCTCGATCTCGAAAATCAGCTCGCGGCCGAGGTCGGTCATCGACAGCCGGACCTGCCTGCCGCCGGCGGCGAGGGTCGCCTCGAAGGCGTTGTCGAGCAGGTTGCCGAGCAGGGTGACGATCTGCTCCGGCGTTATGCCCTCGGGCAGCGCGCCCATGTGACTGTCCGGGTCGATCTCCAGCTGCAGCCCGAGTTCATGGGCGCGATTGTACTTGCCGAGCAGACAGCCGGACAGTACCGGTTCGCCGACGGATTCGGACAGCCAGCGCAGCAGCGCCTGATGTTCCCGGGTTTCCTGGCCGATGATCTCGAGCGCCCGGTCGCTGGCACCGATCTGGATCAGGCCGGCGATGGTGTGCAGCTTGTTGGCGTATTCGTGGGCCTGGCTGCGCAGGGTTTCGGCGTACTGCCGGATCTGGGTCAGCTGGCGGCTGACCTGGTCGAGCTCGTCCTTGCGGCGGAAACTGGCGACGCCGCCGATAATGCGGTCGCCGTCCCGGATCGGAATGCGGTTGACGATCAGGGTCTGCCCCTCGACGGCGAGCTCGCGGTCGAATTCGGGCTGCCCGGACTGCAGCAGGTCCGGCAGCCGGCTGTCCGGCAGCACCTCCTGGATCGGCCGGCCGCGGATCGGCTCGGCCGCGGGCAGCCCCAGCGTTTTCGCCGCGGCCTGGTTGAAGGTGGTGATCTGTCCCTCGGCGTTGACCGCGATGATGCCTTCGCGCACCGACTCGAGGGTGGCGTTGCGCTCCTCGAACAGGCGCGCGATCTGGTGCGGCTCCAGACCGTAGATCGCGGCCCGGAAGCGGCGTGATATCCACACCGCCAGCAATATCGACAGCAGCAGCAGCCCCAGGGTCACGCTGATGACGATGCTCTGGTAGCGCAGGATGATGTGCTCGAGGCTGGTGGTCAGGTAGCCGACCGACACCACGCCGAGAATATCGCCCTGTTCGGAGAAGATCGGCGCCTTGCCACGCACCGACGGGCCGAGGCTGCCGGTGGCGCGGGAAATGTAGCTCTGGCCGAGTTTCAGCGCGCGTTCGTTGTCGCCGCCGACCATCGGCTTGCCGATGCGCTCCGGCAGCGGGTGGGCCAGGCGGATGCCCTCGCTGTCGCCGATCGAAATGAAGGTCGCATCGGTGGCCTCGCGCAGTTCCTCGGCCAGCATCTGCATGCTGTGGCTGTCGCGGGTACGGGCGGCTTCGCGCACCGCCGGGGTCTGGGCGATCATCGAGGCCAGCTGCAGCGCGCGCAGGCCGATCTGGTCCTCCAGCGAGGAGCTCAGGTAGCGCAGTGCGAAGCCGCCGAGCAGCGCCGCCTGCAGCAGCACCAGCAGGCACATCATGATCATCAGCCGGGTGCTGATCTTGAGTCGGGCCATCGTCGTTTATTGTTCTAATCAATGTTTTTTCATTATCGGCGGGGGAGGGCCCTCGCTGCAATCCGGAGCGCCCGGGTAGGATGGGTGAAACGCTGCCGGGCAGCGGAGTATCCGACTTTGCCGCGGTCCGGGCATCGTGTAACCCATCATTGCTTGCGGGCCTCACTGCACCGAACTGAAACCGCTTGATGGGTTACGCCGCCACGAACAAGGTGCTATCCGGCCCGTGCATGGCAATGGCGGCTCCACCCATCCTACGATTCTGAATATCCAGCCGTAGGATGGGTGAAACGACGCTTAGGCACGGCATATCCGGCTCTGATGTAGTTTGGGCGTCGTGTAACCCATCATGAGGTATCGGTTCGGCACCGAGGAGCCGGAGGTAATGATGGGTTACGCCGCCACGAACAAGGTGCTATCCGGTCAGTGCATGGCAATGGCGCTCCACCCATCCTACGATTCTGAATATCCAGCCGTAGGATGGGTGAAACGACGCTTCGGCACGGCATATCCGGCTCTGATGTAGTTTGGGCGTCGTGTAACCCATCATGAGGTATCGGTTCGGCACCGAGGAGCCGGAGGCAATGATGGGTTACGCCGCCACGAACAAGGTGCTATCCGGCCCGTGCATGGCAATGGCGGCTCCACCCATCCTACGATTCTGAATATCCAGCCGTAGGATGGGTGAAACGACGCTTCGGCACGGCATATCCGGCTCTGATGTAGTTTGGGCATCGTGTAACCCATCAAGAGGTTTCGGTTCGGCACCGAGGAGCCGGAGGCAATGATGGGTTACGCCGCCACGAACAAGGTGCTATCCGGCCCGTGCATGGCAATGGCGCTCCACCCATCCTACGATTCTGAATATCCAGCCGTAGAATGGGTGAAACGACGCTTCGGCACGGCATATCCGGCTCTGATGTAGTTTGGGCGTCGTGTAACCCATCATGAGGTATCGGTTCGGCACCGAGGAGCCGGAGGCAATGATGGGTTACGCCGCCACGAACAAGGTGCTATCCGGCCCGTGCATGGCAATGGCGGCTCCACCCATCCTACAATTGAGGTGTTCCCGAGGTGGCCGCGCCGCGGCGCTTCCTGTATACTTTTCCGCCCTTGAGTCCGTACCTCGTCTGTACGGCATTAACAAGATTTACCGGCCAAACGCCTTAAGTGACCTGTCGTGGGGGTCACCACTGAGCCAAAAGGGATATACATGCCTGTTATTACGCTTCCTGATTCCAGCAAACGCGAATTCGACAACCCGGTCAGCGTTCATGACGTCGCGGCGTCCATCGGTACCGGTCTTGCCAAGGCGGCGCTCGCCGGCAAGGTCAACGGCACCCTGGTGGATACCAGCTACACCATCACCGAAGACTGCGACCTGGCGATTGTCACCGCGCGCGATGAAGAAGGCGTCGACGTTATCCGTCACTCCTGCGCCCACCTGATGGCGATGGCGGTGCAGGAGCTGTTCCCGGGGGCTCAGGTCACCATTGGCCCGGTCATCGACAACGGCTTTTACTACGATTTCGCCTACGAGCGTCCGTTCACGCCGGAAGATCTGGAGAAGATCGAGAAGCGCATGCTGGAGCTGTCCAAGGAAAACCTGGCGGTGTCCCGCTCGCTGATGAGCCGCGACGAGGCGGTGGCGATGTTCGACGAGATGGGCGAGAAGTACAAGGTCGAGATCATCAAGGACATCCCGGGCAACGAGGAACTGTCGTTCTACTCCCAGGGCGATTTCATCGACCTGTGCCGCGGTCCGCACGTGCCGTCCACCGGCCATATCAAGGCGTTCAAGCTGATGAAGGTCGCCGGTGCCTACTGGCGCGGCGACTCGAACAACGAGATGCTGCAGCGCATCTACGGCACCGCCTGGGGCGACAAGAAGGAACTCAAGGCCTACCTGTTCCGTCTGGAAGAGGCCGAGAAGCGCGACCACCGCAAGCTGGGCAAGCAGCTCAACCTGTTCCATATGCAGGAAGAAGCGCCGGGCATGGTGTTCTGGCACCCGGCCGGCTGGACCCTGTACCAGGAAATCGAGCAGTACATGCGCGCCAAGCTGCGCCGGCACGACTACCAGGAGATCAAGACGCCGCAGGTGGTCGAGCGTACCCTGTGGGAAAAGTCGGGTCACTGGGACAAGTTCTCGGAAGAGATGTTCACCACCCATTCCGAGCACCGTGATTTCGCCATCAAGCCGATGAACTGCCCCTGCCACGTGCAGGTGTTCAACCAGGGCCTGCGCTCCTACCGCGAGATGCCGCTGCGCCTGGCCGAATTCGGTTCCTGTCACCGCAACGAGCCGTCCGGTGCGCTGCACGGTCTGATGCGCGTGCGCGGCTTCGTTCAGGACGATGCCCACATTTTCTGTGCCGAAGCCGATATCCAGCCGGAAGTGGCGAGCTTTATCGACTTCCTGCACGAGGTTTACGAAGACTTCGGCTTTACCGAGGTGCTGTACAAGCTCTCGACCCGTCCGGAGAAGCGTGTCGGTTCCGACGAGAGCTGGGACAAGGCCGAGAAGGCCCTGGGCGATGCGCTCGACGCCGCCGGCCTGAAATGGGACCTGCTGCCGGGCGAGGGCGCCTTCTACGGGCCTAAGATCGAATTCTCGCTGAAGGATTGTCTCGGTCGGGTCTGGCAGTGTGGTACCATTCAGGTCGACTTCTCGATGCCGGGCCGTCTCGGCGCCCAGTTCGTCAACGAAGAGGGCGAGCGCGAGACGCCGGTCATGCTGCACCGCGCGATCCTTGGTTCCTTCGAGCGTTTCATCGGCATTCTGATCGAAAACTATGCCGGTGCCCTGCCGACCTGGCTGGCACCTCAGCAGGTGGCGGTACTCAATATCACCGACAAGCAGGGTGAATATTGTAAAAAAGTGGCGCAACTTCTTGAAGATAAGGGGTTCCGTGCACAAGCGGACTTGAGAAACGAGAAGATCGGCTTTAAAATCCGCGAGCGTACACTGCAGAAGGTCCCCTACCTTCTGGTAGTGGGGGACAAGGAAGTGGAATCCGGCTCGGTGGCCGTGCGTACCCGCACCGGCGAAGACCTGGGCACCTTGTCCATAGAAGAATTCGTGGCACTTCTGGCGAAAGACGTTGGCCAGAAAGGTCGCAAGCACTAATCTGAGCAGGAGATAGTACCATCAGGCGCGATAACAGACGCGGCGAAAAACGCCCAGCGATCAACGACAATATCAAAGCACGCGAATGTCGACTGATCGGTCCGGACGGCAGCCAGATTGGAATAGTATCGATTCGAGACGCTCTTGAGGCAGCTCAGGAAGCGGGCCTTGACCTGGTACAGATCGCAGAATCCGACCCCATCGTCTGCAAGGTGATGGACTACGGCAAGCATCTGTACGAAGCGAAGAAGCAGGCGAACCTGGCGAAGAAAAAGCAGGTTCAGATGCAGGTCAAGGAAGTGAAATTCCGTCCCGGGACGGAAGAAGGGGATTACCAGGTAAAACTGCGCAACCTGGTACGTTTCCTTGAAGATGGAGACAAGGCCAAGGTAACCCTGCGGTTCCGAGGTCGTGAGATGGCCCACCAGGAGTTGGGTATGCAGCTGTTGAACCGGGTTGAAAAAGACCTGGAAGAGCTGGGTACCGTTGAACAGCGTCCGAAGATGGAAGGCCGTCAGATGACCATGGTCATCGCTCCGAAGAAGAAAAAGTAACCCGTTCGGCGCACAACCCGTAACTGTTTCCTTCGGGATACGGCTGCGGGTTTTGTTGTTGTCCGGGTGAACACAACTTAACGAATGCGTGGAGATGTATTGAAATGCCCAAGATCAAATCAAACCGCGGCGCCGCCAAGCGCTTCAAGAAAACTGCGAACGGCTTCAAGCACAAGCAGGCTTTCAAAAGCCACATTCTGACCAAGAAGAGCACCAAGCGTAAGCGTCAGCTGCGTCCGATGCTGCAGGTTCATGCAGCGGACCAGGCGCTGATCAAGCGCATGCTGCCGTACATCTAAGTCACTCTTGGTATCAACAGAACTCAGCTTTAGGAAGGTATTGCAATGGCTCGCGTAAAACGTGGTGTTATCGCACGTCGTCGTCACAAGAAAGTATTGAAGCAGGCCAAGGGTTACTACGGTGCCCGTAGCCGTGTATTCCGCGTTGCTAAACAGGCCGTCATCAAGGCCGGTCAGTACGCTTACCGCGACCGTCGTCAGCGTAAGCGTCAGTTCCGTGCCCTGTGGATCGCCCGTATCAACGCCGGTGCCCGCACCAACGGTCTGTCCTACAGCCGTCTGATCGCCGGCCTGAAAAAAGCCAGCATCGAGATCGACCGCAAGGTCCTGGCCGATCTGGCCGTTCACGAGCAGGCTGCGTTTGCCGCTGTCGTCGAGAAAGCGAAAGCTGCCCTGGCGTAAGGCACACCCGCCTCTTGTAGGTAATTGATCGAATCGAACAGGGGAAGGGTGCAAGCTCTTCCCCTGTTTTTTTGGTTCTTCGCAGATGACAGAAATCAGGCGATGAAACCGTAGGATGGGTGGAGCCGGGGCAGCTGATGGCATGTAGGATGGGTGGAGCCGCAATGGCGCTGCGATTTCAGAACGCAGCGGGGATTGAGCGGCGCAACCCATCACTGTCCCAGGTGTCCACGGCCTCGAATCAGCTGCCCAAGATGGGTTTCCCGAAAAACTGCTCCTGCGTTTTCGGGATTTCCACCGTCCGTGGCGGTTACACGACGCCCTGTCTGCATTGGGCTCGGAAAGCCCTTGCCCGGGCGTCGTTCCACCCATCCTACGAATTGCGCCTTCTTCATGCTGAAGCGCGAAGTACCTTTATCTTTGGAGCCGGTAATGGAAAACATTGAGTCCCTGTTGACGCAAGGCATCGAAGCCGTCGAACAGGCCACGAGCACCCAGGATCTGGACCAGGTCCGTGTTCAGTATCTCGGTAAGAAAGGTCATCTTACTCAGCTGCTGAAAGGGCTGGGACAGTTGTCCGCAGAAGAGCGTCCGCAGGCGGGTGCGCGCATCAACGAGGCCAAGCAGGCGCTGCAGGCCCAGCTCAACATCCGCAAGGATGCGCTCGAGTCCGAGGCTCTGAACGCCAAGTTGGCGGCCGAAACCATCGACGTGACCCTGCCGGGCCGCGGCCAGGAGCTGGGCGGTCTGCATCCGGTCACCAAGACCCTGGAGCGCATCGAGGCGTTCTTCGCCGGCATCGGCTACAGCGTTGCCGAGGGCCCGGAGATCGAGGACGACTACCACAACTTCGAGGCGCTCAACATTCCCGAGCACCACCCGGCGCGTGCGATGCACGACACCTTCTACTTCAACGCCAACACCCTGCTGCGGACCCACACCTCGCCGGTGCAGATCCGTACCATGGAAGAGCAGAAGCCGCCGGTGCGCATCATCTGCCCGGGTCGCGTCTACCGCTGCGACTACGACCAGACCCACTCGCCCATGTTCCACCAGGTCGAGGGCCTGCTGGTCGACAAGAACATCAGCTTCGCCGACCTCAAGGGCACCCTCGAGCAGTTCCTGCGCGAGTTCTTCGAAGAGGACGTCAAGGTGCGCTTCCGCCCGTCCTACTTCCCGTTCACCGAGCCCTCGATCGAGGTCGACATCGACCGTGGCGACGGCAAGCCCGAAGGTGTTCGAATACGTCGGTATCGACCCGGAAGAGTACACCGGCTTCGCCTTCGGCATGGGCGTCGAGCGCCTGGCCATGCTGCGTTACGGCGTCAATGACCTGCGCCTTTTCTTCGAGAACGATCTTCGCTTCCTGCGCCAGTTCAGCTGATCGCCGATCAGCTGAAACGGAACAAGTGGAATCAAGCGAGTTAATAGTTTAAGCAGGACAGCAGAATGAAATTCAGTGAACAGTGGTTGCGCGAACTGGTCAACCCGGCGATCGACAGCGACGCCCTGGTGGCGCAGATCACCATGGCTGGCCTTGAGGTCGACGAAGTGGTGCCGGTGGCCGGCAAGTTCTCCGGCGTCGTGGTCGGCGAGATCCTCAGCGCCGAACCGCATCCCAACGCCGACAAGCTGCAGGTATGCAAGGTCAGCGACGGCCATGAAGAATTCCAGGTGGTCTGCGGTGCGCCCAACGCGCGCGCGGGCCTGAAAACCTCCTTCGCCAAGGTCGGCGCGGTGCTGCCGGGCGACTTCAAGATCAAGAAGGCCAAGCTGCGCCAGGTCGAGTCCTTCGGCATGCTCTGCGCCGAGGACGAGCTGGGCCTGTCCGAGGATCACGGCGGCATCATGGAGCTGGCGGCCGATGCGCCGGTGGGCCACTGCCTGCGCGACTACCTCGGTCTCAACGACCAGATCGTCGACGTCGACCTGACGCCGAACCGCGGCGACTGCCTCAGCATCACCGGCCTTGCGCGCGAAGTCGGCGTGCTCAACAAGGCGAAGGTCCGGTTTGTCGACGCCGAGCCGGTGGAAGCCCGCATCAAGGACGCTTTCCCGGTCGAGGTCGAGGACAAGGCCGGCTGCCCGCGCTATGTCGGTCGCGTTATCCGCGGCATCGACGCAGGTGTGCAGTCGCCGCTGTGGATGGTCGAGAAGCTGCGCCGTGCCGGCATCCGCTCCATCGATCCGGTGGTCGACGTCACCAACTACGTGATGATCGAACTCGGCCAGCCGATGCACGCCTTCGACCTGAACCAGCTTCACGGCAATATCGTCGTGCGCCCGGCCGGGGCACGCGAGAAGCTGACCCTGCTGGACGGCCAGGAGGTCGAGCTGACCGAAGGCACCCTGCTGATCGCCGACGAGAAAGGCCCGCTGGCGATGGCCGGCGTGATGGGCGGCGAGCACAGCGGCGTGACCGCCGAGACCCGCGACATCTTCCTCGAGAGCGCCTTCTTCGCGCCGCTGGCAATCGCCGGTCGTGCCCGTTCCTACGGCCTGCACACCGACTCGTCGCACCGCTTCGAGCGCGGCGTCGACTGGCAGCTGCAGCGCAAGGCGATCGAGCGCGCCACCGCGCTGCTGCTCGAAATTGTCGGCGGCCAGCCGGGCCCGGTGACCGAGGTCAAGAGCGCCGAGCACCTGCCGGCGGCCGCCACCGTGCGTCTGCGTCATGCCCGCGTCAACCAGCTGCTGGCGTTCGAGATGCCGGCGATCGAGATCGAAGAGATCCTCGAGCGTCTGGGCATGCGTCTGAGCCAGGTCGAAACCGGCGTCTGGGACGTCGCCGTGCCGTCGTACCGCTTCGACATCGACATCGAGGTCGATCTGATCGAGGAGCTGGCGCGCGTCTACGGCTACAACAACCTACCGGTCAAGACCCCGACCGCCGAGCTGCCGTTCACGCCGCACCAGGAATCCCGTGTCGAGACGCGCCAGATGCGCCGTCACCTGATCGCGCTGGGCTACCAGGAGGCGATCACCTACAGCTTCATCGAAGCGGGCCTGCAGAAGCAGTTCGACGACCAGTACGAAGGCGTCGCGCTGGCCAACCCGATCTCGGCCGAAATGGCGGTGATGCGCACCAGCCTGTGGCCGGGCCTGGCCAAGGCGCTGCAGTACAACCAGAACCGCCAGCAGGATCGCGTGCGCCTGTTCGAAACCGGCCAACGCTTCCTGACCCAGGACGCGGAACTGGTGCAGGAAAACGTTATCGCCGGCCTGATCGCCGGCAGCCGCGAGCCGGAAGGCTGGACCACCGGCAAGGCGCAGAAGGTCGACTTCTACGACCTCAAGGGCCATGTCGAGTCGCTGCTGTCGCTGGGCGGCGCCGCCGAACAGTTCAGCTTCAGGGCCGCCAGCCACGGCGCGCTGCACCCGGGCCAGAGCGCCGCCATCGAGCGCGACGGCAAGGTGATCGGCTACATGGGCGCGCTGCACCCGAGCCTGGTCAAGTCGCTGGACCTGGACGCTCCGGTGTTCCTGTTCGAGATCAGCCTCGAGGAAGTCGCCCGCGGACGCCTGCCGCGCTTCTCGGAACTGTCGAAATTCCCCGAGTCGCGTCGCGACCTGGCGCTGATCGTGGATGAGAAAATCGCCTTCGAAGACCTCCGTCAGGTGGCGCAGAAAGAGGGCGGCGAGTACCTGAAATCGGTCCGTCTGTTCGACGTCTATCAGGGCCAAGGTATTGAAGCAGGACGAAAAAGTCTGGCCGTCGGCTTGACCTGGCAGCATCCATCGCGCACTCTTAATGACGAAGAGATCAACGGAACCATCCAGGCGGTTGTCGCCGCGCTGAAGTCGGAGTTCGGCGCGACATTGCGGGAGTGATGACAGGGGAGAACGGCATGACCTCGTTGACGAAAGCGGAAATGGCGGAACGCCTCAACGAAGAACTTGGCCTCAACAAGCGCGAGGCCAAGGAAATGGTTGAATCCTTTTTCGACGAGATCCGTGCCAGCCTGGCGGCGAACGAACAGGTGAAGTTGTCGGGATTCGGCAACTTCGACCTGCGCGACAAGCGCCAGCGCCCCGGCCGCAACCCCAAAACCGGTGAGGAGGTCCCCATCTGCGCACGCCGCGTGGTGACCTTCCGTCCAGGCCAGAAGCTCAAGGATCGGGTAGAAGCCTATGCCGGAAACCGGTCAGAATAACCACGACCGGCTCGAACCCATCCCCAACAAGCGGTATTTCACGATCGGCGAAGTCGCCAGGCTGTGCGACCTCAAGACCCACGTGCTGCGCTATTGGGAACAGGAGTTCGACCAGATCGCCCCGGTCAAGCGCTCCAATCGGCGCTACTACCAGCGCCAGGACGTACTGGTCATCCGCCAGATCCGCAGTCTGCTGCACGAGCAGGGCTACACCATCAGCGGCGCCCGCCAGTGGCTCTCTGGAGAGCAGGCCGGCGACGACTCGGCCCGCTACAAGCAGCTGGTCCGGCAGACCATCACCGAACTCGAGGACATCCTCGCCAACCTGAAAAGTTTTTGAAGAAAAAACTTCACAGAAACAAAACCTTAGGGTATATTACCCACCACTTCGAAGCGACGATCGTCGGTTCGTTCTTACAGTCGGGGCGTAGCGCAGTCTGGTAGCGCACTTGCATGGGGTGCAAGGGGTCGCAGGTTCAAATCCTGCCGTCCCGACCATTAAAATCCTCAAAATATCAAAAGCTTATCCTGAGCGCTTTAGTTCTTAGTGCCTAGTGTGTTTTTGCTGGTGCAGGACTGGTGCAGGAAATTATTCCCGTAAACTAGGCTGGTGCAGGAAACTCACAGCTTTTCGAAGTTGGTTACACGCGTCCCTAGTAGCTGAGAAGGCAAACTTTGCATAAGTGCCGATAGTAGCGCTCCAGTTTCAGCGCAGCTATTTCAGGTAGGGATAGAAATCCAACCCGGCGTTCCGGGAAAGTATGGAGCAGGTCGCAGAGGAACCGTCTGGTGCCAAGCGTCTCGGCTATGCCGTAACCAACTGAGAGGGCGACAGTCAGGTCAACTGTATTGCCGCGCCGATCCTGAATATTCGCAGTGAGTCGTTAGCGGATATCAGTGCCGCCGTCAACGATAAACTCATGAATGCAAAGGATGCAAGCACCTACTCGAAGAGTCTGGTTAAGGCTGCGCGGCAATTGTCATCCAGGATTATTTAGCCTGTACTGACTCGGTTTAGCGGCAGTCCGCGGTCGAGAAAAGCCGCAATATTAGCTTTCAGGCCGAGCGAGACACTGCGACAGTGCTCCGGGATATTACTGACCTTGATCCCGCGGGCTCGGGCGGCTTCGATATCGATACGGTCAGTTTGGCTTCCTGCGATTGCAATGAGTTCGAGCGAGGTAGGTAGCTGGATGATCAGGCTCGCGTCCATTGAATCCTTTTCACCGCAGATATAAATGCGCGCGCCGCTTGACACTTTCCCACGGGCGGTCGCGAGGCTTCCCAACGCTTTTAGCGGGTCCGTCAGTTCAGAAGGAAGGGAGGGGCTCAACGCAATACTTGTTTTGTGATGCACAATTGAATTCTCCGATATGCACAGGGAGGAGCTGCTAAGGGAAACCGACGCTGTTCAAGCGGGACAATCACAGGCAAACCAATCGCACAGTTTGATCGTACGGCGACTTTTACCGGATCTAAACACCCCCGGTGGTACCGGGTTGTGTTCATGAACAGGCGTGGTAAAAATCAGGCGGGCGAATGCCCGCCTATAGGGTCAGCTCGGCAGGAACTCGCGGCCCCAGCCGGTGCCGGCAATGCCGCGCTCGATCATCGACTCGATCTCGTCGGCGCGGTAACCCGCACCCTCGAGAATCTGCCGGGTCGAGTGGCCGAAGCGCTCGGTCGGCGTGACCGCCTTGATGGCGGCTTCCTGCGGCCGGATCGCGTAATGGTCGATCTGGGTGATGCAGTGGCCGCTGGGGTGATCGTGGTAGATCGAGAAGGCATAGCTGCCGCGGTCGATGCCGACGCTGCCGTCGGCTTCACGGCTGTACAGCTCGCGCAGGGTCTCGATGGCCAGCGGTTCAGCGGCTGCGATGTCCGCCTCGTGCAGCACTTCGATCCAATAGGCCGAGGGCGCCTGCGCGAAGGCGGTGCGCAGGCAGGCGGCCCGGTCCTCGGCTTGGCCGATGCCTGCCAGCCCCTCGATGGCGTCCAGCTTGTCGAGTTCGGCCGGGCTGGCATCGAGGAAGATCCAGCCGTCTTCGGTCCGGTAGAAGTGCGACAGCGCGTGGTTGCCCAGGGCTTCGCGGCCTGAGGGCTCGTCGAAAGGCGCGCGTCCGGCGTAGTCGAAGGCGAACGGCAGCTGAGCGATGTTGGTGACGGCGGACAGCGAGGTCCGGGCCCGGGTCGCCTGGCCGGTTTTCAGCTTGTGGTACAGCGCGACCGCCATGCCTAGGCCGGCAGCGAAGCCGCAGTTGACGTCCAGGGTGCCCAGGTGGGCGTGCTCCTCCGGCGTCGCGGGTCCGCCGAAGCGGCTCATGATGCCGCTGTGAGCCTGGATGATGTCGTCGTAGCCGATGTAGTTGCTCTTGGGGCCGACACGCGGGCCGCCGAGGCAGTCCAGACGACAGAACAGCACGCCCGGGTTGATGGCCTGCAGGCTGTCGTGATCCAGGCCCAGCGGCTTCATTTGCCGGTCGGGGGCGTTGATCACCACCAGGTCGACGGCGCGCACCAGGCGGTTGAAGGCCTCCCGTCCTTCTTCGGTGGTGATATCGACCAGGGCGCTCTGCTTGCCCATGCCGCACTGAAAGGTGAACAGCGTGCCGATCAGCGGATCATACAGCGGCGTCACCGGATCCAGCTTGGTGACCTGGGCGCCGAAGCGGGTCAGGAAAGCGGCGGAGTGCGGGCCGGCGATGACGTTGGTCAGGTCGAGCACGCGCAGGCCGTCGAGCCAGCCGCCCCGGCTGGCGGGTGACTTGGCCTGCAGCGCGGCGTAATCGGTGGCCGCCTCCGGAGAGCCGGCTCGCAGCACCGCCAGCGCTTCATCGAAGTCGACATTGCGGCGCGGGCGCGGGTGCAGCATCGGCTCGGCGAGGCCTTCGAGCCAGGCGATCGGACCGGGCTGTTTCATCCGGCCGTATTCCGGATCGTCCACTTCGACGATCAGGCCGGCGGCGTTGGTGTGCTCGCTGTTGACCCATTCCTGCGTTGTGCGATGCGGCGCACCGGGGATGTGGCCTTCGCCGAAAATGCGGCCCCACTCCTCGGAGGTCTTGGTGAGGAAGGCCTTCTTCATCTTGGCCGAGATGATATCGGCCCATTTCTTCGGCAGGGGGTACACGCCGATCGAGGTTTCGCCGTCCCACTCGCTGATCGGCAGGTGCAAGTTTTTCACGTCCGGCAGCCCTTCGGCCACCAGTTCGTCGTAGATGCCCAGTACCTGCAGGCAGCGTTTGGCATGGTTGCGGTGCGACGGGCAGACACAGTAGAACATGCGGCCGTCGGCGCATTCGTAGGTGCGATAGAAGGGGTCGAGATATTCCTGCAACGCGTCATAGCTCAGGTCCATCTCGATGCCGTTGGCCTTGCGATACTCGATCTCCTGCTCGCGCATGGTCTTGTA
This sequence comes from Marinobacterium nitratireducens, assembly GCF_014645375.1. Classification (GTDB taxonomy): domain Bacteria; phylum Pseudomonadota; class Gammaproteobacteria; order Pseudomonadales; family Balneatricaceae; genus Marinobacterium_A; species Marinobacterium_A nitratireducens. The sequence goes on along the minus strand of NZ_BMLT01000005.1, from coordinate 175,783 downwards.
GCGCTCCGGCAGGCCGTCGATGACAATAGAGTTGTAGGATAGTCCCTCCATCAGCGCGGCGGTGACCGGCACCTCGATGCTGTCGCCATGGCCGCTCTTTTCCCGTTCCAGCAGCGCCATGACCACAGCGCCGGCCGCCAGCGAGGTGGCGTAGGAGGACCCCAGCGGCAGCGGCGAGAAGCTGGGGTTGAGGCCCATCAGCACCCGGTTGAAACCCATATCGGTGAAGGCGCCGGAGGTCGCGGCGACGATGGCTTCGGTGGCTTTCCATTCCCGGCGCAGCTCATCGTTGCTGGCGAAACCCGGCACCGACAGGGTGATCAGCGCCGGGCGCGCCTCGCGCAGCCGGGCAAAGTCGACGCCCAAGCGCTGCATCACGCCGGGGCGAAAGCTTTCGATGACGACGTCGGCCTGGCCGATCAGTGTCAGGGCCTGCTCGAGACCGGTATCGGTTTTCAGATCCAGCCGCAGGCAGCTCTTGTTGCGGTTTAGAATCGCATTGGCTGGATGGTCCCACTGCGGGCCAGTCGGTGGATCGATATGCACGACGGTTGCGCCGAGATCCGCCAGCACCATGGCGACCGCCGGCCCGGCGATTTGTTGGCCGAAGTCAACAACTCGGATGCCGGACAAAGGCAATTGATTGTTATTCTGCATGTCAATTATTCCTTCTCGCTGTTGATGCAGTTTCCTGCGATTAAATGCATTGATGCTGTACGCTGGTTTTTCGGACGGCTCTTTAAGCGAAGTGCTGACGTGGCTCTAATAAGAGCCCGTTTTAATTTGCCAGCATTCGAGGGTTTCTCGAAAGACAGAGCGATATTAAAAACGCTGGCCCAGGGGCGCCAGCAATAAAAAATATGCCTTAGGCCTGATTTTAATTATGGCTGAGAGCTGGCGGCCCTGGGTGACAGTCCCTGTGTCCATAGAGTCGCCGCACTGGAGGTGTGGCGGTGAGGCGGCGGATGGGGTGTCGCGCTCAGGTATAAATAAATTTGGGTCTAAGGTCATTATATTATTGCTTCCCAATCCGCGAATTAATTACAAGAATGGATCCCGTGTTGGTGGTGGCAGCGGTTCGTCCGAACGCTTTTTTATCTGACGTTGCTATTTGTCAATTGGTGGGCGACTGGCAGGCTTGTATCAGTTGTTCACGACTTGCCTGGTTGTGCTGATTGAAAATCCTGTTTGGTTTGATCGGCTGTCATATTAATCAATCCTGATCCCGATGTTGGATCACTTAGAATCAAGGCCTTCACTATGAATAATAATTACAAGACCGGGCTGATGCCCGAAAACTTCCTTGAACCGGCCCGGCCACAGCGGACCCCTCAAGGTGGCACTCGGGCTGCGTGCGCCATGGCAGCAGGGGAGGTGCGGTCATGAGCGGTCGCCCGAGTGCAATGGGGCCCGCGGGCGGAGCTGTCGCCGGCAATCCGGTGATGGTGATCGGCTCCGGCCTACTGGTAATGGTCTTCGTACTATTCACTGTCCTGAATGCCGATGCAGCGAGTGCCCTCTACGCGGCGGCAAAAAACTATATTGCGTCGGATCTGGCCTGGTATTACATCGCTCTGGTGAGTTTCAGTCTCTTTCTGGCGGTCTGGCTGATCTTCAGCCGCTATGGCGACATTCGCCTGGGCCAGGACAGCGACCGGCCGGAGTTCAGCAACTTTTCCTGGTTCTCGATGCTGTTCGGTGCGGGCATCGGTATCGGCATTCTGTTCTGGAGCATTGCCGAACCGATCTACCACCTTCAGGGCACGCCCTTCTTCGCGGACGATCAGAAAGGGACCGTGGAAGCGGCGCAGATTGCGATGCGCGTGGCCATCTTTCACTGGGGCTTACATGGCTGGGGGCTGTTCGCCGTTATCGGTTTGGCGCTGGCCTATTTCGCCTATCGCAAGGGGCTGCCACTATCAATCCGCTCCTGTCTCTATCCGGTGTTCGGCGAGCGTATCTACGGGCCCATCGGTCATGCCGCCGACCTGCTAGCGGTGTTCGGAACGGTGTTCGGCATCGCCACCTCGCTCGGGCTGGGCGCTCAGCAGATGAATGCGGGGCTGTCCCATCTTCTCGGGATCGAGGTCTCCACCACCAATCAGGTGATTCTGATCGCCGTGATCTCGGTGATTGCCACCGCTTCCGTGCTGTCCGGCGTTAACCGTGGCATCCGTATACTCAGCGAATGGAATATGCACCTCACCGTCCTGATTCTGGGATGCTTCGTCGTCTTCGGCCCGACCGCCTACGTTCTCGGCGCCTTCATTACCAACCTGGGTGACTATTTCGTCCATGCCGTCGCGCTCGGGTTCTGGGTGGATCCGGATCCTCAGGGGCAGTGGCAGGGCTGGTGGACGATTTTCTACTGGGGCTGGTGGATCGCCTGGGCACCGTTCTGCGGCATTTTCATCGCCCGTATCTCGAAGGGACGGACCCTGCGTGAATTTGTGCTGGGCGTGCTGATTGCCCCGACCCTGCTGGCGGCGTTCTGGATCACGGTGTTCGGTAATACCGCCATGTATATCGAACTGTTCGGCAACGGCGGTGTCGTCGCCGCCGTCAACGAGGATGTCACGATGTCGCTGTTCAAGACGCTCGAGCTCATGGACATGGGGCGCGTCGTGACCCTGGCGATGGCGACGATCTGCACCCTTATGCTGGTGACCTACTTCGTCACCTCGGCCGATTCCGCGACCCTAGTGATCTGCACCCTGGTCTGCATGGGCAACGACCATCCGCCATCCCGCTATCGGGTGTTCTGGGGCATGGCCATCGGGGCCGTCGCCGCGGTGCTGCTGTTCGCCGGCGGGCTTAAGGCGCTGCAAACGGCGTCGATTGTGGCGGCCCTGCCATTCTCGGTGGTGGTGATCCTGGCCATCTACGGCTTGTTGAAGTCGTTGCGCGCGGAGCTGACCGACGTGCGGGCCGCGAAAGACGCCGACCTGTCCAGGCGTTCGATCGAACCGGCCACGGCAAAGGCGGTTTCCGTGACCTCCACCAATTGATCGCGACCGGCACTGTCGGGTGACGATGCCGGTCGCTACCACGAGAACTGCCAGCAAAGCCGGGCCCTTTGGACTCGGCAACCACAAATTCTGGAGTTGTTATGTCCACACAAATCGTTCTTCCTCGCATATTGCAGACGGGCGCGGGTGCTAGTCAGGAAATTCCCAACGTTCTGGCCAGTCTGCACTGCCGCCGGCCCCTGATCGTCACCGACAAAATGATGGTTGAGCTTGGCTACGCGGCGCGGATTCAGCGCTGTCTGGAGCAGCATATGATCTTTCCGGACATCTTCGATGCCACAGTGCCGGAGCCGACAGTCGGCTCTATTCAGGCGGGTGTCGAGCAAGCCCGCTCGGGCGACTATGACTGCCTGATTGCACTCGGCGGCGGCAGCCCCATCGACAGCGCTAAGGCGATTGCGGTACTGACCAAACATGGCGGTCAGATGCGCGATTACAAGTTCCCCCGCATCGTGCTGGAAGGAGGACTTCCGGTCATCGCCGTACCGACCACGGCCGGCACTGGGTCCGAAGTGACGCGCGTCACCATCATCACAGACGAGACCAGTGACGAGAAAATGCTCTGTGTCGGTCTCGGCTTCATGCCGGTGGCGGCGCTGGTCGACTACGAGCTGACACTGAGCCTGCCGCCGCGCATTACCGCGGACACCGGTATCGATGCCTTGACCCATGCGATCGAGGCTTATGTCAGCAGGAAGGCCAACCTCTACAGCGATGCCCAGGCGCTGGCGGCGATGCGCCTGATCGCCCCGAACCTGCGCCGGGCTTACCAGGATGGCTCGGACAAGGTCGCGCGTGAAGCCATGATGCTCGGCTCGACCCTGGCTGGGGTGGCCTTTTCCAATGCCTCGGTGGCGCTGGTACATGGCATGAGTCGGCCGATCGGCGCCTTTTTCCATGTGCCCCATGGCCTATCCAACGCCATGCTGCTGCCGACCGTCACTGCCTGGTCGATTCCGGCGGCGCCCGAACGCTACGCCGATTGCGCCCGGGCCATGGGTATCGCAAGCGAACAGGACGATACCGACACATCCAACCGCAAGTTGCTCGACGAGCTGCGGGCGCTTAACGACGAACTGCAGGTGCCGAGTCCCGAGTTGTTTGGCATCGAACGCCAGCGCTTCGTCGAGCTGTTGCCGGTAATGGCGGAGCAGGCGCTGGCGTCCGGCTCGCCGGGCAACAACCCGCGTGTACCCGACGTTAACGCCATCATCGAGCTGTACCGGCAGCTCTGGTAAACCGACGTAACCCGGGGCTGTCTGCTGATGGCCCGAACCAACCTTGAGGACAACACAATGGAAACACTGGGACACCTGATCAACGGCCAGATGCTGGTAGAGGGCACGCGCCGCCAGGACGTATTCAATCCGGCTACCGGCGCCGTCAGCAAGCAGCTGGCGCTGGCATCGCGGGAAACGGTCGAGCAGGCGATCGCGGCGGCCCACGAGGCCTTCCCTGCCTGGCGCGACACGCCACCGATCAAGCGGGCACGTATCATGTTCCGTTTCAAAGAGCTTCTGGAGCAGAACGCCGACAAGATTGCCGCGCTGATTGGCGAAGAGCACGGCAAGATCGCCCACGATGCGCTCGGCGAGCTGCAGCGCGGCATCGAAAACGTCGAATATGCCTGCGGCGCGCCGGAGCTGCTCAAGGGCGAGCACAGCCGGAACGTCGGCCCCAATATCGATTCCTGGAGCGAGTTCCAGCCGCTGGGCGTCGTGGCGGGCATCACACCGTTCAACTTCCCGGTGATGGTGCCGCTGTGGATGTTCCCGATGGCACTGGTGTGCGGAAACTGCTTTGTGCTCAAGCCGTCGGAGCGGGATCCCTCATCCACGCTGTTCATCGCCCAGCTACTGCAGGAAGCGGGATTGCCGGATGGCGTCATGAGCGTCGTCAACGGCGACAAGGAGGCGGTCGATACCCTGCTGCACGACGAGCGGGTGCAGGCCGTCAGTTTCGTCGGCTCGACGCCGATTGCCGAGTACATCTATTCAACGGCCACCGCCAACGGCAAACGTTGTCAGGCGCTCGGAGGCGCCAAGAACCACGCCATCGTGATGCCCGACGCCGATATGGACAATGCCGTCAACCAACTGCTGGGCGCGGCCTTCGGCTCGTCCGGCGAGCGCTGCATGGCACTGTCGGTGGCGGTCGCGGTGGGCGATGCCGCGGCCGATGCGCTTGTCGGCAAGATGAGCGCAGCCATGGCCGGCCTCAAGGTGGGCGCCTGTACTGACAGCAGCAATGATTTCGGCCCGGTGATCACCCGCCAGCACCAGGAAAAGGTACTCGGTTATATCAACAGCGCCGAAGCGCAAGGGGCCTCTGTTGTCGTCGATGGACGTCAGGTCAGCGTGCCCGGGCACGAAAACGGCTTCTTCGTCGGCGGTACGCTGATCGACCACGTCACCCCCGAGATGGTCAGCTACCAGGAGGAGATCTTCGGGCCGGTGCTGCAGGTGGTGCGAGTCCAGACCATGCAGCAGGCAATGGAACTGATCAACGCCCACGAGTATGGCAACGGAACCTGCATCTTTACCCGTGACGGCGAAGCGGCGCGCTACTTCAGCACCCATATTCAGGTTGGCATGGTCGGTATTAACGTGCCGCTTCCGGTGCCAGTGGCCTATCATAGCTTTGGCGGCTGGAAGCGTTCGCTGTTTGGCGACCTGCATGCCTACGGGCCAGACGCGGTACGCTTCTACACCCGACGCAAAACCATCACCCAGCGCTGGCCGAGTGCCGGGGTGCGTGAAGGGGTCGAGTTCTCTATGCCAACGCTGAAATAGTCGTTTGTGCCTGCAGGCGTCCGTCCGAAAGTGGACGCCTGCCGTTACACGGGCCGTATCCCGATCGCACCTGCACGGTGGCTTCAGGCTGGCGCTCGGGTCGCCGATCGGTGACACTCGTTGCAATAGAACCGTCGGAGCAACCCTACGCCCATGAACAAGAAGCGCCTGCCCCCCCTGAACTGGCTGAGGTCCTTTGAAGTCTCCGCCCGTCATCTCAATTTCACCCAGGCTGCGACGGAGCTCAATCTGACGCAAGCCGCGATCAGCCAGCAGGTCAAGGGGCTGGAAACCCAGCTGGGAACCCCTCTATTCAAGCGCCTGCCGCGCGGGCTCGAACTGACCGATGCCGGCAAGGCTTATCTGCCGCCGGTGCGCGATGCCGTCGAAAGCCTGGTGGCGGTAACCGATGAACTCTTCGGCCAGGGATTCACCAAGGCGTTGACCATCAAGGTCAACCTGGTGTTTTTTACTCGTTGGCTTGTGCCCCGCCTGGAACAGTTCCGTGCTCTGCACCCTGAGGTGGGACTGCGCTTTACCAGCAATATATGGGTCGACGAACGAAAGTGGGATGCCGACCTCGAAATACGCTATGGTCTGGGCGCCTGGCCGGGTCTGAAGGCGGAGCGGCTGACCTGGGACAAGCTGCTGCCCGTCTGCAGTCCGACGCTTGTCGGGGGCGGTTCGCTGCCGACATCACCAGAGGAGTTGGTCGGTCAGACGCTGCTCCATGTGATAGGTTACAAAGAGGGATGGAGTTACTGGTTGGGTCAAACCGGCTTTGCCCATCTCGAAACATCACCGGGCATACGGTTCGATACCCTGATCTCGGCGTTGGAAATGGCAACGCAGGGACATGGTATCGCTCTGGGACGAACCTCGTTGGTATCGGACATGCTTGCCGACGGGCGACTGGTAGCCCCCTTTCCCCAGCAAGTTGAGACCCAGGAAGCCTTTTATCTGACTTATCCTGAACATCAGTATGTGCACCCCCACGCCGAAACATTCCGTGCCTGGATTGTTGGAGAAGCCGAGAGCGGGCACGACTGAGAACGAAGCCATTTACTTCCGGTTATGAAGTCCCGGGGCCCATTAGCGTGCTGCAGCTGTGGCCGATTTGTGCCGTGTGCGACTGCATGGTGGATGTCTTCTTGGAATTAGCGCGTCGCTCGAAAGCTAGCGCCAACAAGTCGGAGTTTACGTAGCTATCTCTAAGTGGTGCCGTTGGTGAGCAAATAAAGAAGTTTTGTGAGGTGGGTGGCACTGGTCGGGTAGTCGCCTGATGCTAGACTGAAACAACATGCGAGCGTCCTTGCTGCCAAATAGTCGGGGAGGGCGGCGCTATCGAACCCGCTTCACGCGGCCGCCGGTCCATTATGAAAATAACCCTCCATGCTATACCAGGCTGGCGCTGAAATGAACGTAAACGTCCAGTATGCCGTTCGGTTGTGGTACGGGGCTGGTGGAGGGTGTACAGTGCTGGCAGCAGCCGATCAGAAGTGAGGTTTTGTGAGGTTCGGTACGACCGGGTGGCACGGTGGGGGGGCTATGGGAAAGATAAAGGGCAGCCCAACGGGTGTCGAGGTTGCCCTTCTTGTGTCTGTTCTGGTGGCTACTTCGCCTGGGTTAGCAGCCAGCTGTTGGCCGCGTATCGGCCCGCGTTCTCACGACGGTGGGCCAGAGGCTCCTGTGCGTGTGCCTTGACCCAGAGGTCGTGATAGTGGCTGAGCCGGTCGTGCCTCTGATTCATCGAGCAGCGCCCCAACAGGCGGTTGACGAAGTCGCGGTCGTCCTTGAGCAACGGCAAGTCCTGCAGGTCCTCGGCGAAGAGCAAGCGCGGTTGGGTTTCATCCGCGCCAGGCTCTACCAGTCTGTAGTGTCCGGGTGCATCTTCGTATGGCTCAGACAACCTCCAATTTTCACTAAAAGCCCCCGGTGACTGGTCGACAAAACTGACAAAAGGGGTAATGTCGGTTTTGTCGGTGCCGTGTTGGGTGCGTTGCCCGATTTTCTGCAGCCAAGGGTTCATGCTGCATCCTCGAACGTTTGCCAGAAATAAGCGGTCTTGGGTCGCCCTGTGGTCTGCGTTTCCTCCACCAGCAGGTAGTGGTGATCAACAAGCAGCTCCAGGGCCTCCCGGACCGCGTCGGCACTATCCAGCCCAGCCCAGCCCTTGCGCTGGATATCGCGACTGCTGAAAGGATTGGGCAGCTGGTCCTGTTTCGCGACGATCGTCTTGGCCCCATTGATGTCCCGGTTTCCGGCGGCGCTATACAGCCGTTCAGCATGGCTGCGCAGGTAGCGCGCCCAGCCAAGTGCACGGCAAGTGGAGTCGTGGTCTACTTCACCGCGCTGGCCGTCAATCACCGCGAACAGCAGTGCCAGGGAGCAAATGGTTTTCGGCATCTTCAGCAGGTGCGCTTCGAGTGCCGGCAACAGCTCCCCACTCCTGGCTTCCGCTTGAAGCTCGGTCATCCACTCGATGAAAACCTGCTGGGCATCCGGAGTGAAACGCCAGTACGGCGGCTGCCCCTCGTTCAGCTCGAAGCTCAAAGCCTGGAGCCGATAGAAGGTCTGCTTGTACAGCTCCTTGGCTCTCGCGTCCGGAGCACGGTCGTTCCAGGCCCAGTTACGTACCGGATCCGGCCAGACGGCAAGCTGGAAGCGCTGGATCAGGCCATCGTCATCGGTGCCGCGCGTTGCGCCCCGTACCAGCGGCGCAATTTTCGCCGGCTGGATACCTCCGATGATGGAGAGGTTACAGTGCTCGATGGACACCGTGCCCCGTCCAATGCGGTCATAGGTGTAGCGGCCGTCTCCATTGAAGCACTCCAGGTAGAAGGCTCGGTCGGCGGCGTACTCATCTTGCTGCATCTTCGAGAGCCAGCCCGCCAGCTCATCGCGTACCAGGACCAGCCCGTTCGGGTTTTCATTCAAGCGTTCGCCGAGTGCCTCTACGGTCGCGTCGTTGACGATCAAGCGGGGCGGCGCCTCCGGTACGGCGACGGAAGACTCGAGCAGAGCCAGCTGTGCCTTGGCGCCGTCGCGGTCTCCCTGGTCGGCGAGCTTTTTGGCCCGCTGCTTGGCTGCCTTGCGCTCCAGTTCGAGCAGCTCGGCATCTATTACCGACTCCGCCAGTTGAGCCTTGTGCGCTTCCTTCATCTCGCGTTCGATCAAGTCGAGAGGGAAGCGCATAGCGCTCAGCGACGGCGACTTCATCGCCGAGGGTCCGCCGATCATCGCACCCCAGAGGTTCGGTGTGATGGTCCAGTCGTCGTTCTGCTTCGGGCGGATCAGTACCTTGCGGCCGAGTACACCTGCCAGGCTAACCAGTGCCGCGACGGCACAGAAGTCGGGCGCACACTGCTGGCGATTGGCGACGTCCATGACATAGCTGCGGATCACTTCAGGCAGCAGTGCTGGATCGAAGGGCTCCACCGGCGGCAGGCTATTGGGCAGCGGTACCGGCTGCGTTCGAGTCTGTGCCACATTGACCGCCCGCGCTTGGTCGAGAAGCTCCCGCGCCTGGTCCGGGGTCACATCGGCTGCATCAGCCTTATCCGGGAGTGCCTGGGGGGCGATCAATAGCAGTTCGGACGTCAGGCCCTTGAGCTGTTCGATGATCACCGCCGCAGCTTTGCAGCCCGGCTCGTCGTTGTCCGGCCAGATCACAACTTTGCGGCCCTTCAGCGGCTCCCAGTTGGCTTTGGAGACTGCGTTGGTGCCACCCATCCAGGACACCGCCACCAGCTCCGGGAACAGCTGTTGTGCCGCATCAGCGGCCTTCTCGCCCTCGCAGACCAAGACCTTGGCATCGGGTTGGTGTGCCAGTCGGTCCAGGCCATACAGCGGGCGGAGGGAGCGGCTGGCCAGGCCTTTCCAGCGCCAGCCACTGCCCTGGCTGTCCTGCCAGTAGGTCAAGGGCAGAACCTGCTTGCGTTCGCTGACCGGATCGAAGCGGCAGACGTAAAAGAGCACCTGGCCCTTGTTGTCACGGTATGTCCACGAGCTGGTCGCCTCGCCGAATTTGAAATGGGTTTTCGGCGGCATCGGTGCAGTGGCCGGAGCCGGGAGCAGGATCTGCTCCCCGGAGCCGGTTGGCTGGTGGTGTGCATCATTTGCCGCCGCACGCATTGCGCTGAGCTGGTGGCGATTCATCAGGTCCAGCGCGGCGGTCTTCTGATCACTAAAGTTATTCAGGTAGGCCCAGAGGCTGATCAGATCGCCGCCACAGTCGCTGGTCGAGAAGTCGGCCCACTTTCCGGAGTCGAGGTTTACCCGGAACGAGCCGGGTTTCCGGTCGTGGCGTGTGGGATTGAGTGCAACCCACTCGCGGCCTTCAGCCTTGCCGTCCGGCAGCCACTCCGGCACGAGTCGAGAAGGGGTGAGCAGGCTGTTGATCATGGCGAAATCAACAGCGCTATGCTGATTCGCCAGGTTCATTATGCGGCCTCCTTGTTCGGCAGCTCCTCAGAGCCGCCGGTCAGATCATTCTCGGAGAGCAAGCAGGCAAAGGCGTGCAGCCGCTCCTTAACCTCTTCATAGATAGCTTTGTAGTGGCGGTTTTGTGCCATCCCCGAGGTCAGCGCGCACTTCGCGATGATCTCGGCGGTGGCCAGGAGAGCCAGTTCGTGATCAGTGAGTCGGTCGCGCAGTCCTTTGCAGTCTTTGGGGCTTCTGGTCGGGAACAGCGCCTTGTAAATAGCTCTGGTAATGTTCCCGTGCTGACGCACGGCGTTTTTGCTGCCCTGCTCGATGGAGTATTTTCTGAACTCATCGACCACCTGGCTGAGATCCTTGCGAGCGATCTTGCCTGCGGATCGATTTTTCTGCCAGTCGGGCGTCCGGCAGACCTCGTCCAGTTCCCAGTGCTTGCCCGCCTTGCGGAAAAGGCGCTTGATGAGCTTCAGCAGTTCGGGGTGGGGCGTACGTCCGCAAATAAACGGAAGGATCTTCAGAACCGCAGACTCGTCCAGGTGATAGTCGCTCGGTGCGGTACAGGCGTTGGCCGAGTACGCCGTAGCATACTCATGCGCGCCGATGAATCGATCTTCGATCAGCGAGTTGACGAGCGCCATGACCTTCTTGTGAGACTGTCGGCATGTTTTTGCTACAGCCTCGACAGGCACGGTGACGACGTCTTTTGGCGGAACCGGTTGCGGCAAGAACGAAGTCGTCGATTGCATGTAGGTGCTCGGGGTATTTTTCTTGACGTTGACAGAGCCAAGGCTGGTGGTGCCAAGAATGAGGGTTACTGCCGCCATTACGCTGCCACCTCCCGTGCTTCGAGCCACTTCGACAGGTCGGACTCTCGGTAACCAACACAGCGCTCACCGATGCGGATCTTGCGCGGGAAGGTCGGGTCGTTCTTGGCAATGCGGTACAGGGTGGCGCGGCTGACGCTGATGAAGTTGGCGGCGTGGGTTGGGCGAAGGATCTGGCTTTTGTGCATTAGGCTGTTCCTGTTGAAAATTAGTTGGCTAAAGACGAACGGAAACAACAAGGCGACGGTGGACCAACCGGCGCTTTATGAATGTTCAAGCCCAGGGGGAGGGGGTTGCTCGAATGGCATCGGCATTCTTTAGAGTTCTTCGCGAGCTTCATTAAATACTAATGCTTTATGGCTAGTGCTGGTTTTGGTGTGATGAATGTTTTCGATCGCTGTGAGCTAACAGGCTTTCGAGTAATTTTTAGGTTTTCAGTTTTTTTGAAGTTTTTTCGATTTTTTAAGGTTTTTTATCTGTTGGAAGGGTCCTTACGCTTGAAAAGTGGTGGATGATTCATAGCTCTCCTCGGTGGTTTCTGAAATTGGATTCATTAGTGGGCATCGGCGAAGCTGACTCCTTCGTCGTAGGCTCGCTCCATTACTGTAAAGCGGTCTGCGCATGCCGTAGGGCGCGCTCTTTGTGGCTTCCTAAGGATGCGCCAGCTTGGTTTTGCAACACCTATGCAGCTCCGTGCACGCCTCCTGGTTTGCGTTTTGGTTCAGGGCTGCATTGCGAACCGGAGGGGCGTGGAAAGTTATCCATATGCCCGTAGTTGTAGCTCGGGTTACTTCACTCCGTCGGCTGGTGTCTCGTTAATGTGCGTAAGATATCGTTTTGTTTTAAAGCGTCAAGGTGCGATATGGGTGTTTTTATATAATAATTTTTGTCATGGTTGTTATTTTTAAATTGCAAGCTGAAATTGTTGTGAGTGCTTATTTGTGTGACAAAGTCAATACGTTAAAGGAAAGGCGTGCGCGTGCATTTGAATCCATTTCGTTTAACCGAACTGTGTTAGAGTTTTTATTAACTTCGGGGCTGACGGCAAGTGTCTTGCGGATTGGGGAAGGGGCTATGAGGAATGACAGTGCTCGCCAGGCTAGATGGTCAGCAACCTGGCTTACTTGGAGTGGCGGAATGCTTTGAGCGGTTACTCGGTCTACTGCTTCGGCAGACCGAGTTCGTCGTAGTGTGTTGGAATTCGCGCAGGTGCTTCTTACGCGCAGTAACATGACAAGCAGGTGGCTTCAGATCTGGCGCTGCCTAAAGTTGGCCACGACAACCGTTGTGCTTGGCTCTCTGCTCAGCAGCTCCAGGCGATCGCCAAGCTTGCTCCATGCTTCGCGCATCTGCGGCCAGTAGCTGAACTGTTGGTAGGTCCGCTTGACCTTGCTCTGCTCGGTGTGGTTTAAGCAGCGCTCCGCAACCTCGGGCAGGACGCCCAGCTCCACCATCAGCGACGCTCCGGTGCGGCGGAGGTCATGCGGGCGCCACTGCTCCCCGGTTCCAGAGGTTAGCATTAGAGCTTCTGCGTGCTTGGCAGTTCGCCCATTCAATACCTTCTCAGGAGCGCGCTGCCGGTCGGCCACCTGTTTAGTAATCGCCTTCTCGTTGATATGGCCGTCAGAGCGAGCGGCCGGAAACAGCCATGCAGTTCCGGACGTTAGCTGGTGCAAGCGCTGGAAGTAGTCGAGTGCAAAGTCCGACAGGTAGATTTCGTGCGCCTTGCCGTTCTTGCTATTCTCGGACGGGATGCGCCAGATCCGGGCTTCAAGGTCAACATGCCCCCAGCGGGCCTTGAGTAGCTCCCCAATGCGGCAGCACGTAGCAAACTGGATTGGCAGCGCAAGCTCGTTTGTGCCGACGAGGCCCGCGCTGGGCAGCTTTTGGAATAGCTCCCGGATTTCCTTCTCATTCAGGACGCGCTCGCGGATCTCGCCGGAGCTGCCCACTTTCGACTTCTTGATGCTGGCGGTCGGGTCCTGTTCAATAAAGTCACGCTCGACGGCGTAGCCGAAAAGCTGACGCATCAACGAAAAGACTGCTGTGGCGATTCGAAGTCCACGCTTCTTGACGGTGCTGTTGATCGTACTGATGTGGAGTTTGCGTACATCCTCAATGCCAAGTTCGCCGATCACGGGGAGTACGTCTTTCTCCATCATCCGCCGCGCTTCTGCTCCACCGTCCTTGCGACGAACAAGATCGTCCGAACACCACTGCTCGAACACGTCGCGGACTGAGACTCTCGCTGCTTCACGGCTGATCCTGTCGAGCTCCGTGCGCTTCTTGTCAGCTGCGGGGTCCTCACCACGCTTGGCTCGCGCCTTGTGCTCCGCCGCCAGGTCGCGAGCCTCCTTGACCGTTAGCGAGTCTACTGGAGCGCCCTTACCATAATTGAAGGGCCCCAGGCTCATGGAGCGGTTGACGTAGTTGTCTTTGGGCTTCTTGATCGGAGCAGGTGCTATCTTGGCGGAATAGCCAAACACCCAAAACTTACCCCCGGCCGGGGTTACTCGAAGACGCAGGCCTGGCATCTTGCTGTCTTTGAAGTACTGGGTCTTCTGAGTTGCCTTGATGCTCTTGCAGAAGCTATCGGGGTTAGTGGCGGGGATGTCGTTCTTGGCTGCCATGATGTTGTCTCGATTCTGGTGCAGGACTGGTGCAGGAAAAGTGGTCCTGACACTGCGTGAGACAATATAGAACAATATCTACATAAAAGTACATTTAAAACAGTTGGTTATGTGGTTTGTGGTGAGCGCATGAGAGACGTAAATGACAGTGTGAGATGCTAAAAAACTAGCATGGGGTGCAAGGGGTCGCAGGTTCAAATCCTGCCGTCCCGACCATTAATTAAACGATTCGTAGTATCCACTCCAAGAGTCGTATTCCGTCGGTCATCCGTTTCTTCTGCAATCTCCTGTAAAACTAATGCCGACTTGGCATCGATGCACGCTTGCAGTTAGTCATTTGTTCGAGACTTGTCCTTTCGTTATTCCGCGAATCCGGCGCATCCGTAGGATGGGTTAGCGACGCAACTGCGTTTCGGTATCAGCGCGACTGGATTTTCGGGCGTCGCGTAACCCATCACCTGTTCTGGCCGGCCGACCATAAGCAGAATTTCAGCAGTAGCTTAAAATAGCATTCCCCGTTATTTTAAATTAATGTCTAAAGTAAAATAACGGTTTGGTTTATTTTAACTTTAGCGAGGGTTCTGTGGAGAGAGGCGTATCAGGGCGGTTTGTCAGCAGTATCGCGGGCGGTGTGGAATGTCAGGCCTTCATACCGAACCCCTTGCCGCCGGATCCGCCGCTGCAGATCGATTCCAAGCTGCAGCGTCGTATCAACGAAGCTATGCTGGCGCTTGGTCGCCTGGATGCCATCAGTACACTGCTCCCCGATGCTCACCTCTTCCTGTACAGCTATGTTCGCAAGGAAGCGGTGATGTCCTCGCAGATCGAAGGTACCCAGTCGTCGCTCAGTGATCTGATGCTGTACGAAATGGAAGGGCAGCCTGGGGTGCCGCTCGATGACGTTCAGGAAGTGTCCTGCTATGTTGGCGCCTTGTCATTGGGATTACAGCGTATCGGCGAAGGGCATCCGATAACGTATCGCCTGTTAACCGAGCTTCATCAGGCCCTGATGACCTCGGGTCGTGGTATCAGTCGAGGGCCCGGTGAATTTCGTAAAAATCAGGTGTGGATTGGCGGGCACCGCCCAGACGAGGCAACCTTTGTGCCTCCAACGGCGGATCAGCTTGCGGATTGTTGGGGAGAGCTCGAAAAATTCATTAACGATGTACCTGAAGCCACTGATCCGTTGATCAAGGCGGCTCTGGTGCACGTTCAATTCGAAACCATCCATCCATTCATGGACGGCAATGGTCGTCTCGGCCGCCTGCTGATTCCTCTGATACTGGTTGAAGCAGGTGTACTGCATCAACCGCTTCTCTATCTGTCGCTGTTCTTCAAGAAGTACCGGCAAACCTATTACGATCGCTTGCAGCAAGTGCGAACATCCGGAGACTGGGAAAACTGGCTACTGTTTTTTGTCGATGCCGTTTCGGCGACCGCAGCGCAGGCCGTGAGCACAGCGCAAAAGCTAAACCAGCTGCGTGCCGCGCATAAGATGACAATACAAGGGCTCGGCAGGATGTCGGGCTCCGCGGGTTTGATCCTGGATGCATTTTTCGAGCACCCGATCGCCAGTATCGCTAGGCTGGTGCAGAGCACTCAGTTGACGCCGGCCACCATCGCCAGAGTCCTGGAGAGACTGGAAGCGTTGGGGATGGTTCGTGAAATGACAGGACAAAAGCGTAACCGGATCTACGCCTATAGCGACTACATTGAGATTCTTAACCAGGATCCATAGCGATCCTGAACTCGGGTCGTGTCGCCGTCATTCCTGTATGGTATTCAGCTTATCGGCTTCTTATTATTAGTTCTTCTTCACGCTAAAAGTCGCGCAATGTCACTGCAGGAAAGGAGTCCGGGTTGACCAATAAAACGATCGATACCTACCACCGACAGGCACAGGGATTTGCGGATCAGTACGACTCTGTGCCGGCCGAGCAGGTTCATGGTGAGTGGCTAACTGTGCTTCAGAGTATGCCGGCTGGTCGCGCGTTGGACGTGGGGGCTGGCAGCGGCCGGGATGCGCGCTGGCTCGATGCGATGGGGTGGAAGGTTACGGCGGTCGAGCCTGCACAAGCGCTGCGTACGACTGCGCAGAGGAGTACGCCGGCTTCCGTCGAGTGGGTCGAGGATAGATTGCCTGAGCTTGGGCGGGTTACGGCAGCGGAGCAGACCTTCGAGCTGATTTTGCTGTCGGCCGTCTGGATGCACCTGCTTCCGGAACAGCGTCGACGTGCGCTCGAGGTGCTGGCTGGCCTACTTGCTCCCGGTGGCCTGATGGTGATAACGCTGCGCTTCGGGCCTTCCGATCCGGCGCGCCCGATGTACGAGGTCAGTGTCAGTGAGCTAAAAACGCTGGCTGCGCCATTGGGCCTGAGCCTTACGACGGAGGAGTCCGGCTCGGAGGATTTTCTGGGGCGCCGAGAGGTCCGCTGGCAGACGGTGCTGATTCGGCATCGCGGTGGGGAGACGTAAGCATGAGCAACGCCCGGCTTCTTACCGGCGGTACTGACCGCCCCCTGCTGGCGGCGTTGCGTCATGCCATCGCTCATGCGACTGAGATCGAGATCGCGGTTTCCTTTATCAAGGTCAGCGGACTGGACCTGATCTTCGATGACCTCGAGGTCGCGTTACTATCCGACCGCGATATTCGTCTGACCATCCTCACCAGTGATTACCTGGACGTGACGGACCCCCGTGCACTGCGTCAGTTGATGCTGCTGGCGGAGCGCGGCGCGGATATCCGGGTCTTCGAAGCGGGCAAGGGCGATAGCTTCCACCTCAAGGCCTACATATTCGTGCGTTCGCAAGAGGGGGATTTGGTCAGCGCCGATGCCTTTATCGGTTCGAGCAATATCAGCCGCATTGCCCTGACCGACGGCCTCGAGTGGAATTACCATATCGATTTTCCCAACGATGCGGATCGGCATGCCGCCATGCGCATCGATGAGATCCGGGATCGGTTTCGCCAGTTGTTGCAGTTGCCGCAGGTGAGTTCGCTTAGTTACGACTGGATCGAAAAGTACGAAGTCCGTTACCGGGCGACCCGCAAGGTAACACCTTTCCCGAGGGTTGCGCCGGGTTCGGATGAGCCCGAGCCGCCGATCCCAGCACCGCGCGAGCACCAGCAGAGTGCGCTCGAGGCATTGGAGCAACTGCGGCAACGGGACGCTCGTCGAGGCCTGGTGGTGCTGGCGACCGGTATGGGCAAAACCTACCTGGCCGCGTTCGATTTCAAGGCGTTCGGCGCTCGCCGTGGTCTCTTTGTCGCGCACCGCGAAGAGATTCTGCTGCAGGCTGAGCAAAGTTTTCTAGCGGTGCTGCCAAAGCTTCGGATCGGTCGCTACACCGGCAAGCAGAAGGACACCGAGTTTGACGTGCTGTTCGCGTCGGTGCAGACACTAGGTCGCGATCGGCACTTGAATCGTTTCCAACCGGACTACTTCGATTACACCGTCGTCGACGAGTTTCACCACGCTGCGGCGGCTGGTTACCAGCGCTTGCTGGAGTATTTTCGACCGCGTTTCCTGCTGGGGCTGACGGCGACGCCCGAGCGCAGCGACCGCTCCGAGATCGTCCAGCTATGCGATCACAACCTGGTGTTCCGGCTCGATCTGTTCGACGGTATTTCGTCAGGGCATTTGTGTCCGTTCCATTATTTCGGCATCTACGATGCCGAAGTGGACTACGAGCACATTCCCTGGCGCAATGGCCGCTTCGACCCTGAGAAACTGTCTAACAAGCTGGCGACGCTCGGTCGCGCCAGGCATGCGCAGCAGGAGTGGCGCAAGCGTGCCGGCTCCCGAACGCTGGCGTTTTGCGCCTCCCGTAACCACGCTGATTTTATGGCGGAGCAGTTCCGCAAGGCGGGGATCGCCGCGCTGAGTGTGCATGCCGAATCGGAGGCGACTCGCAGTGAGGCACTCGAGAAACTGGCGAGTGGTGCCATCGAGGTGCTGTTCTCGGTCGATCTGTTCAACGAAGGCGTGGACGTTCCCAGCATCGATACGGTGATGATGCTGCGCCCGACCGAGTCCAAGATTCTGTTCCTGCAGCAGTTGGGTCGCGGGCTTCGCACCGATGCCGGCAAGTCGCACCTGGTGGTGCTGGATTTCGTCGGAAACCACCACAGTTTCCTTAACCGACCGGAGTTGCTGCTGGGTCCGTTGTTGGGCCATACGCCGAATCGTCGTGAGTTGATCAAAGCGGTGGAGGAGAGCGCATCGTTGCTGCCCGATGGCTGTTTCGTCAATTACGACCTGCAGTTCGTCGATTTCCTCAAGTCGATGGCAGCCAACAACCTGACCGAGGATTACTTCAAGCTGCGGGACAACTTGCAGCGCAGGCCAACGCTGACCGAAATGTGGCGCAGCGGCAGCAGCTTGCTCAAGCTGCGCCAGCAGTACGGCAGTTGGTGGGAATTCCTCGACGAGCTTGGCGAAACGACGCCGGACGAGGCGGGTGCGATCGAACTCTACGGCCAGTGGTTTCGGGACCTGACGACCACGAAGGTCAATAAAAGCTACAAATTGGTGTTGTTGAAGACCCTGCTCGAACGGAACGCGATACAGAGTCAGGTAGCGGTCCAGCAACTTGGCGAATGGTCGTATGACTGGTTTTCCGAAAAAGAGGACTGGCAAGCCGACCTGCCAGACAGCATGCGGCCGCTTGCGAATGTCACAGAGGCTAAGTGGCGTTCACAGTGGCGAGATATGCCGATCAAATATTGGTGCACGCCGGAGGCGTCCGGGATTAGCTGGTTCGGGCTCGATGGCATGAACTTCTCGTTCCAGCAGAGCATTGCGGTTGACATCGCGGAGACGTTCACTCGGATGACGCAGGAAATTCTGGACTGGCGCTTCGCGCAGTACGCGGCTGACCGACTGCCGCAATTGTCCCTCGTCGACGTTACGGCTATAGCGGACAACCATGAGGCGTCCGCCGAGGAAGCCCAGCTGCCATTCTTTCCCAATATTCGCATCGCCTGCGGGCATTTCAAAACCGGCAGCGCAGATGCCGAAGAGCTGGTAAGCATGCCTACGGGCTTCGGTGCGCTCAGTCAGGACCGTCACTTTATCGCCCGGGCGTCCGGCAACTCCATGAATGGCGGCCGAAATCCCATCCAGGACGGTGACTATCTGCTGTTGGAGCAGATTACCTCGTCGAGTGCTGGCAGCATCACCGGCGATATCGTGGCGATCGAGCGTCAGGATGCCGGCGGCGACAATCAGTATCTGCTGCGCAAGGTGCTCAAGGACGACCGCGGCCAATACATCCTGCGCGCCAACAACCCCGAGTATGCCGACCTGCAGGCGTCCGAGGAGATGGCCACCTTCGCGCGCTTCAAGGGAATTGTGGATCCGCGGGAGCTGTTCGTTGGCCGGTCGTTCATGCGCGAAGAGATACCTCCGCTGTTCGGCGTCGAGTTCAATCCGGGAAACTGGCAGTCCGGCCACGTGGTGCTGGCGGAGCAGGGCGTGCATGTATTGCTGGTAACGCTGAACAAGCAGGGCAAGAGCCAGGATCACCGTTACCACGACTACTTCATCGATCCACACCATTTCCACTGGCAGTCGCAGAACTCGACCACGCCGGAAAGCAAGCGGGGACGGGAGCTGATCCATCATGAGCAACTCGGCCTTCAGGTGCATCTGTTCGTGCGCGATCACAAACTGCTCAATGGTAAGGCGGCGCCGTTCCGTTATTACGGACCGGTCCGCTATGTCCGCCACAGCGGCAGCGCGCCGATGAGCATCGAGTGGGAATTACGGTGAGTAGGCTTTTGAAAATCTCTCTGCATAGCCGAAAGCCGCGTTGAAACCTGTCACTTCAGTTCCTTGCTGCGTCTATTAATTCTGTTGATGGGTTGCGCCGCGACATACATGGCGCTAACCGGAAGCCTGGTGCCAACGCGGCTCCACCCATCCTACTACTGCGTTAAAAACAGGCTCAAAGTCGGGTGGGTTAAACGACGCCTCGTATGAAGCGTAGTCGCGGGCTTGTCCACGACGTCGCGGGGACCAACCTGAAACTTCAGTTCTTTGCTGCGACTGTTGATTCTCTTGATGGGTTGCGCCGCGACAACCATGGAGCTAACTGGAAGCCTGGTGCCAGCGCGGCTCCACCCATCCTACTACTCGCTGATACTGAGGACCGGGAGAGAGCCCCTAAGGCGCGACCGGATCATAGAGCAGTGCGTTCTGCCATTCGCTGATGAAGCGGCGTCGCTTCGACTGGTCCAGGTAGACCATCAGGGCCGGGCCCAGGACGATCGGGTGAAAGTTGGGCAGCTGTTCGCCAGTCAACGCATCGATCGAAAAGGGGCCGGTGGCGCGGGGATGCAGGGCGATCAGCTCGCCATTGTCGGCGATGACCTGCTGCCCCTGGAACGACAGCAGGAAGCGCAGAAAGCGTTCGGCGCCCCCTGGATTCGGGGCTTTTTTCGTGATGAAGGCGACCCGGCTGACGACCAGCGCATAGTCCTCCGGCACGATCACGCCGATGCGCGGGTCGCGCTGGGCGCGGGCCAGGGCGTAGGAACCGAGCAGGTTGTAGCCGAGCACCAGATCGCCTTCGGCGATGGCGTCGAGCAGCTGCGAGGTGCAGCAGTAAACCTGGGTGAAGGCACGGCCCAGGCTTTCCTTCAGGCGGCCGCTGAGGCTCGAGGTGACCTCGTCCTGGGTGGCCACCAGGTAGCCGACACCGGATGTGCGGACATCGTAGGAGCCGACCCGGTGCTGGAAGAAAGCGCCATCGCTGCGCAGAGCCGTGGCCAGGTCTTCGTGGGTGGTCGGCAGCGGGCGGCCGGCGAATGCGGCCTTGTTGTAGACGAAGACCACCGGCTCGTAGCTGAAACCGAAGGCCTCGTTGCGCCAGTTCGCCCAGGCCGGCAGTTCATCGAGTACCGGATCGTCGAAGGGGCGGGCGAAGCCGTCGTTCACCAGCCGCACCTGAAGATCCATTGCCGAACTGATCACCAGGTCGGGATAGCCTTCGTCCTCGAGCGACTTTATCCGCTCATGCAGCTCCATGGTGTTGAACTCGCGATACTCCGCCGCGAGGTCGGGATTGGCAGCCCGAAAGGCCTCGAGCACCGGCTGTATCGCCGGGGCATCGGTGGCGCTGTAAATCAGTACCGGGTCCCCCTCGTCGGTCTCCGCCAGTGCCGGAGCCACCAGGATTATCAGCATGAGCAGCAGGCTGCACAGGCGCTTTTTCATGTTGAGCCTCCCGGCAGATGCAGCCGCGCCCGCAGGCCGCCAAGCGGGCTGTTTTCGAGAAACAGATCACCGCCGTGGGCTTCGGCGACACTTTGCACGATGGACAGTCCCAGGCCCGAGCCCGATGCCTCTGTCGCCAGGCGCGAGAAACGCTGCAGCGCCTGGCGGCGCAGGTGGGGCGCAATGCCGGTGCCGCGGTCGTCGACGATGATATCGAGCCCGCCGTTTGCAGCGGCGACCAGCTGCAGATCGATCTGGTTGTCGTCCGGTCCGTAGCGCACGGCATTGTCGAGCAGGTTGCGCACGGCTTCGCGCAGACTCACGCGGTCGGCGGGAAGGCTGCAGTGCGGCAGGTCGCAGTGGTAGGCGAAGTCGATATCCCGGTGGGCGTGATCCCGCACGCACTCCGTCAGCAGCTGTTTCAGCAGGGCGTCGATATCGATCGGTTCCAGGCTTTGGGTGTCGCTGCGGTGGACGACCATGGCATGGGCCAGCAGCTGGTTGGTCAGGCGTGTCAGTTGCAGGTGTTGCTGGCGGATGGTATCCAGACGCTGGGGCAGGGTGGCCGGGTCATTGGTCTGGCTGGCGATGTCCAGCTGCGCCTGGGTTGCGCTCTGGGCCGTGCGGATCTGGTGACTGGCATCGGCGATGAACGTCTTCATGGCCTCGAGGTTGTCGAGCAGCCTGCGGTGATAGCTGTTGATGGCGTCCACCAGGGGCGACACTTCCTGGATCGGCGTTTGTGCCAGTGGCTCGGTATCGCCGGCCGAGCGCTGCTTCAGGGTGCGTGATATCAGGCTGAGCGGGTCCAGCGCCCGGTTGATGCCGAACCAGAGCGCCGCCAGCGCGAGCAGCATCAGGCCCAGCAGCGCCAGCAGTGCCTTGTAGAGAATATCGACCATCAGCTCGCGACGGGCATTGAGCGTCTGCCCGAGGGTGACCTGGACCCAGCCGGAGACCGCGGGCTCGGTGAGACGCTTGCTCTGGATGACGAAGCGCAGGGGTTCGCCGCGGTAACGGGCATCGTAGAAAAAGGGCTTGTCCGACGGCTCGAATGTCTCCGGCTGCGGCAGGTCGTCGTAACCGGTGATCCATTCTCCCTGCGGATTCCGCACCTGGTAAAACACCTTGTCATCCGGCGCCAGCTGCATCATTTCCAGCGCCGCATAGGGCAGGTCGAGATCGACGCGGCCGTTACGGACCAGCAGCCCCTCCATGATCGAGAGGCTGGCACTGTTCAGCAGCCGGTCGTAGGAGTAGTCCGCTGCCTGGCGGGCATAGCGCCAGGCGCCGAGGCTCAGCAACAGCAGCACTGCCACCAAAAGCAGGGCCGTGCGGGACAGCAGCCGTCGCCGCAGCGAGTAGCCGCGTTTAGTCGTCGACATGGGCCAGATAGCCAAGACCACGGATGGTCTTGATGATCAGCGACGAGTCGGCGAGCTGCCGGCGCAGGCGTGTCAGCGCCTGTTCGATCGCGTTGGGCGTGTAGGCCTCGTCGAAGGTATAGAGCCGGTTGGCGATATCGTCCTTGGTCAGGACGCGATCGAGGTTCTTCAGGAACAGCTCCAGCAGCTGCACCTCCCGCGGCCGCAGTTCGATCGGCCGGCCGTCGACGCTGGCACTCTGGGTCGCCAGATTGAAGGTCAGGTTGCCGAACTGCAGCTCGTTGCTGGCATCGCCGCGCTCGCGCCGTATCAGCGCGCGGCAGCGGGCCGCCAGCTCGCGGAAATCGAACGGCTTGACCAGGTAATCGTCGGCGCCCAGGTCCAGCGCGCTGACGCGATCGTCGATTTCGGCCCGGGCCGTCAGTATCAGCACCGGAATCCGTTTGCCGGCCGCTCTCAGGCTTTGCAGCAGTTGATAACCGCTGCGCCCCGGCAGGTTGATATCGAGAATGAGCAGGTCGAAGTCGTCGAACGAGAGACTGCGCTCGGCGTGTTCGACCGAACCTGCCCAGTCCAGCGGGTGGCCGAGGTTGAGGAAGTACTCGCGGGTCGCGTCGGCGAGGGCCTGGTTGTCTTCTATCAGCAGCATGCGCATAAGGGCTGCAATTGTCTCCCTGTTGTTGCCGTCCGGCAACGCTCTTTTTGTTGCGCGCTGTCAGGCTGGTGTCAGTTTGAACGCTTAGAGTCCGTCTTGCAGAGCTGCCAAGACGCAGCCAATTAGAAAAAGTATAAGCGGAGACAAAAGATGACTATCAAATTCGGTGCCCTGTTGCTGACCGGCGGTCTGGCCCTGGCTGCAAATGCCATGGCGTTCGAACCCTCCAAGCCCGAATGTATCGCACCGGCCAAGCCCGGTGGTGGCTTCGACCTGACCTGCCGCGTTATATCGAACGGTTTTGCCGATGCCGGCCTGCTCGCGACGCCGATGGCCGTCACCTTCATGCCGGGCGGCGTTGGTGCCGTGGCCTACAACCATATCAACGCCAGCCGTCCGGACGACGGCGATGCATTGGTCGCCTTCAGCTCCGGATCGCTGCTGAACATCGCCCAGGGCAAGTTCGGCAAGGATCTGGACGAGTCGGATGCCCGCTGGGTCGGTGCGGCCGGGGTCGACTACGGTGCCGTGATCGTCAAGGCCGATGCCCCCTGGAGCACCCTCGGCGAGCTGGTGGCCGATCTGCAGAAGGATCCGACCAAGTATGTACTGGGTGCCGGCGGCGGCGTGGGCAGCCAGGACTGGATGAAGGCCGCGATTCTGATGAAGTCTTCGTCGGTCGATCCCAAGTCGATGCGCTATGTCGCCTACGAAGGGGGCGGTGAAGCCCTGGCCGCGCTGATGGGCGGTCATATCCAGGTGTATCCGGGCGATGTCGGCGAAATGAAGGGCCAGCTCGAAGCCGGCAAGGTGAAAATGCTGGCGGTGATGTCGCCGGAGCGCCTGGACGGCGAGTTCGCCGGGATTCCGACGGCCAAGGAGCAGGGCTTCGACGCCGAGTGGACCATTCTGCGCGGCTACTACCTGGGGCCGAAGGTGTCCGACGATGCCTACGCATACTGGTCCGGTCAGTTCAGCAAGGCCTACCAGAGCCCGGCCTTCATGCAGACGGTCGCCGACAAGGGGCTGATGCCGTTCAAGATGCAGGGCCAGGAGTTCGACCAGTACGTCAAGGAGCGCGTTGGCTACATGCGCAATCTGGCTCGCGAAGCCGGCCTGATCGACTGAGGCCCCGCCATGTATGACCGCATCTTTGCGGGTACCCTGCTGCTGCTGTCCGGGCTGATCGCCTGGACAGCAGTCGGCTTCGACGTACCCTTTCAATACGAGCCGCTCGGGCCCAAGGCCTTCCCGGTCATTCTTTCGATACTGCTGGCACTGACTGCGGGCTGGTTGCTGGTCAAACCCAGCCGTAACGACTGGCACCCGGATCGATCGGTCCTGATGAAGCTGCTCGCAGGGCTCGCGACGATGACGTTGTACGCCGTTTTGTTCGAGTCCGCGGGCTTTATCGTGGCGACCTTCCTGGTTGGCACCGTTTTCAGCTGGCTGTTCGGCGAAAAGCCCTGGCGCGCCGCGGCCTATTCCCTGGCGCTGAGCCTGTGCGGGTACTTCCTGCTGAAGGACCTGCTGCAACTGAACGTGCCCGCCGGCGCGTTACTGGGAGGTTGAGCGATGGAGATTTTCAATCATCTGGCGACCGGATTCTCGGTTGCCCTGGCCCCGATGAACCTGGTGCTGGTGCTGGTGGGCTGTTTCGTCGGTACGCTGATCGGATCCCTGCCGGGTATCGGCCCGATCAATGGCGTGGCGATTCTGCTGCCGCTGGCGTACGCCATGGGTTTTCCGCCGGAGTCGGCGTTGATCCTGCTGGCCGGGGTCTACTACGGCGCCGAATACGGCGGCCGCATTTCCAGCATTCTGCTCAATGTACCCGGCGATGCCGGTGCCATCATGACCACGCTCGACGGCTACCCGATGTCCAAGCGCGGTGAAGGCGGGCGGGCGCTGGCGCTGTCGGCGGTCTCGTCCTTCGCCGGCAGCATCGGTGCGCTGCTGCTGATGGTGATATCGGCGCCGCTGCTGAGCCAGCTGGCGATCCAGTTCGGGCCGTCCGAATACGTGCTGCTGATGATCTTTGCCTTCACCTGCCTGGCGACCATGGTCGGCAGCCGGCCGGTAAAAACCCTGGTAGGGGTCCTGATCGGGCTGCTGCTGGCCACCGTCGGGGTGGATTCCGGCACCGGGGTGCTGCGCTTTACCATGGGCATTCCCAACTTCTTCGACGGCGTCGACTTCCTGGTGGTGGTGATCGGCATGTTCGCCATCAGCGAAGTGCTGGCGCTGCTGGAACACTGGGCCCGTAACGATCTGTCGATCACGCCGGTGGGCCGCAGCTTCGTCAGTTTCGCCGATCTGATGAAGGTGAAGTGGGTCGTGCTGCGCTCGACCGTCATTGGCTTCCTGATCGGCGTGCTACCGGGCACCGGCGCGTCGATTGCCAGCGCGGTTGCCTATGGCACCGAAAAGCGGTTTGCCGAGGGCGACGACAGCCAGTTCGGCAACGGCGATATCCGTGGCCTGGCGGCACCGGAAGCGGCCAACAATGCCTCGGCTGCCGGCTCCATGGTGCCGATGCTGACGCTGGGCATTCCCGGCAGCGGTACCACCGCGATCCTGCTGGGGGCGCTGCTGATGTTCAACATCACGCCGGGTCCGCTGCTGTTCGAGCAGCAGCCGCAGATCGCCTGGGGCCTTATCGCCTCGATGTTCGTCGGCAACCTGGCGCTGCTGGTGATGAACCTGCCGCTGATCGGGCTTTTCGTCCGGCTGCTGTCGATTCGCCAGGCGTATCTGGTGCCGGTGATCGTGATGCTGACCTTCGTCGGAATCTACTCGATCCACGGCGACAGCTTCGACCTTTACTTCATGGTACTGCTGGGCATCTTCGGCTTTCTGCTGCGCAAGCTCCACTTCTCGCTGGCCCCGGTCATACTGGGTCTGGTGCTGGGTGAGGTGCTGGAGGAGAACCTGCGTCGGGCGCTGTCGATCAGCGGCGGCGACTGGTCGATCCTGCTCAATGGGCCCATGACCTATACCCTGGCCGCGGCAACGCTGGTCGCACTGCTGGCACCGGGTCTCTGGCGCCTGTGGAAAAAGGGGCGCGGTACCGATGGCGCCGTTGGCCGGAAACTGGTTGAAGAGGAATAAGCACGTACCATGATGCTGACGGGACGCACGCTGCTTGTCGGCATCATCGGGGCACTCGCCGCGCACTGGCTGGGTGTCCCGTCCGCCTGGCTGCTGGGGCCCGTCATCTGCGTGACCCTGGCGGCCCTCCTCGGGCTGCCGGTGGGCATGCCCAAGGCCACCACCTCGGCGGTCAGTCTCTTCCTGGGCATTTCCGTTGCCCTCAATCTCGATGCCGGCCTGTTGCAGCAGCTCGGACACTGGAAGCTCAGTGTGCTGCTGCTGTGCCTGATGCTGGCGCTGCTGCTGACCCTGCTGTTCCGCTACTATTCCCGCCAGCCGGGCTGGCAGAGCATCGAGGCGCTGTTCTGCTCGGTGCCCGGCAATCTGGCCATCATGCTCAGCCTCGCGGCAGACACCTCGGCCGACCTGCGCCGGGTCGCGCTGGTGCACAGCATCAGGGTCTGTTTCCTGGTGACCCTGCTGCCGCTTTTCTTTCCCATCGCCGAGCGCCAACTGGGCATCGCCGCCATTCAGATCACTCATCCCGAGCGCCTGCTGCTGGTACTCTTGCTGGGCCTTGCGATCGGGACCTTGCTGTCCCGTTTAAGGGTGCCGGCCGCCATGCTGTTCGGCGGTTTCGCCGCGGCGCTCGCGGTGAAGCAGTTACTGGGCTGGGAGCATGGTCTGCCCGACAGCCTGATGGTCGGCCTGCTCGTTGTGCTGGGCAGTGCCATCGGCGCCCGCTTCAATGCGGTAAGGCTGTCTGAGGTGCTGCCGGAGCTGCGGGCGGCGCTGGGAGGGCTGCTGATCACGCTCTCGATCTGCGGCGTCTTCGCCTGGGGGCTGTGGTATTTCCTCGGTGTTTCCTGGATCCAGGCGATGCTGGCCTACGCCCCCGGCGGCATCGAGGTGATGATCGCCATTGCCATGAACCAGCAGGTCGATGCGGTGTTCGTCGCATCGCACCAGATCTTCCGCATGATCGCGATGAGCCTGCTGATTCCGCTGCTGCTGCGCCGCCTGCAGAAAGCGGTGGTCTGATCGCGAACGCCCGCTGCTGCAGAACGTCGGCCCCGCCAATATCGCAGACCACAGCATCAGGCGCCTCTGCACTGGCGACTATCGGGGCATGCTCACCGATATCGATGGTGCGGGACAGGTTTTCAATTATCCGCTCCCTCGCGCTCTGGTGTCTGGCGTTGCTGTCCCAGTCCCCCGAGGTTGCAAGTCCATAGCCCATCAACGTGCCCACCACCATGCTTCCGTCTCCCTCCCGCTTGCCTGTCCGGCAAACCGGCGAAAAGGGCCCTGCTGGGCAATCCGGCTTCTGACGTGTGTCGATCCGCTATGACGGGCCTGAGTTCCGGTTACCTCTCGATGCCGCGATGTTTCCTGCCTTCAAAGCCGTAGTTTGCTGATTCGAAATGGATGAACAGTTAATCTTAATTTCGCATAGTAAAATTAAATTCCTCAAAATTGATTGTTATGGTTTTAATGTGATAAGTTGATTTTGAAATATTTGAGAGGTCAAGGCGATTAGGGGTCATCCATGCTCCATCACCCTGTGGGTCCTGCGAGGGAGCCGACCCGCTAGCTGGGAGCAGAGGATGTTCGAGACAACCGATCGAACCCGGACGCCGCCAAAGGTTTCCGTAAAGCGCGCACCTGTGCAGGGTGCGCAGCTCAATGCAACCTGACATCAAGCCCCTCGATATCACAGGGTGTCGATTTTCCTGGCGTTATTGCCATACGGGCCGGTTTCGCGTCGGCCAAAAAGCCGTTCGCCTCCCTGGCGTATACCGATCGAAAAGAGTGAGGATCGATGCGTACCACTGAGAGCCTGTTCGAGCGCCACGGTGCCCGATACCGCTGGCTGGCGACCGCAACCGTTATGATTGGCACCATGTCCATGGTCCTGGCGTCGACCATCATCAATGTGGCGATCCCGAGCATCCGGCAGGCGTTTGATATCAACCAGGTCCAGGCCCAATGGCTGGTGACGGGGTTCATGGGGGCGATGACCCTTGGCATGTTGACCAATGCATGGTGTGTAAAGGCCTTCGGTCCCCGTGCCACCTATATCGTCTGCATGAGTGTCTTCTTGCTGGCAAGTCTGCAGGGTGCGCTCAGCCCCGACTACAACTGGATGGTGCTGTCACGGGTGCTGCAGGGATTTATGGCCGGTTTCATCCAGCCACTGGCGCTGGTGGTCATCTCCGAGGTCTTTCCGCTGGAGCAACGGGGAAGAGGTATCGGCATCTATGGGTTCGGGGTCATTCTCGGTCCGGCGCTTGGGCCGGCTCTGGGTGGCCTGCTGGTGGATCTGCTGTCCTGGCGCGCGGTGTTCTTCATCACCATTCCCTTCGGTCTTGTCGGATTGGCGATGGCCTGGCCATTTCTGCGCAGCCGGAGCGGGATCGAAAAGCGCCCCCGGCTGGACCTACCGGGACTGGTGCTGCTGGCCGCGACTCTGGCCACCCTGTTCTGGGGGTTGTCCATCGGCCAATGGGAAGGCTGGGGCCAATCCCTGGTCTGGCTGGCGACATCGCTAGGCCTGCTTACCGGCTTCGTGCTGCGCCAGTTGTACTGTCGTGAGCCCTTGCTCGACATCCGGGTATTTCGTTCTGCCGGGTTTGCGGGCAGTGTCCTGGTGGCGGTGACAATCGGTGCCAGCCTGTTCGCAATCACCTATCTGGTGCCGTTGTTCGTGCAGGACGTGCAGGGACGGTCGCCGAGCGCGGCCGGGGCCCTGTTAATGCCTGCAGGATTGGTGATGGCGGCAGTTTTCCCGTTTTCCGGACGACTGGCCGACCGCTTTCCTGCTCCGAAACTTGCACTTGTCGGCCTGTTGCTCATGATTTGCGGCTTGGCGCCGATGCTGGGTGCGAATCAGGAAACCCCGATGTTCATGCTGATGCTATGGCTGTTGATCGGCCGCATTGGCCTGGGCGTGATGATGCCGCCGGTGACAGCCGGTTCACTCAGGTTGCTGGAGCCTGCGCTACTCACGCAGGGGACTGGCGTGGTGAACTGCGCGCGACAGATCGGCGGCGTGCTGGGGGTCAATCTGGCGGCGTTGATGCTGGAACTGAGCGCCAGTTCGGATCTGCTGGATTATACGGACCCACAGGCCATCGTAGCCGGTTTCCAGAATGCCTTTCTAATGCTGCTGCTGCTGTTTCTGGCGGCCCTGTATCCCTTGTGGTTGATGCATCGTGGCACCCAGAGTGTCAGCAAATCAATGACCGCCGTAGAGGTGGTCGAACCTGAGTGAACATGCGTCCGTGCGAATCCCGGTGGCCGGAAGCGGGGCCATCGGTAGCCCTTACGGTACGCAAGGCGCGCATCCCTGGCGTGGCGGCGCCGCGGCTGGAGACCGTTTAGGCGTTGATGCAGATGCGTGAAGCGTCCCAGGACAGCTCCTCGAAGGACCAGCGATACCCACTTCAACAACAATAGCCCTGCAGGAATATCACCATGAAAAATGCGTTTGTCTGCGATGCGGTTCGCACGCCCATCGGCCGCTATGGCGGTGCCCTTTCCGGGGTTCGTGCCGATGACCTTGGCGCGGTTCCGCTACGAGCACTTCTTTCTCGCAATCCCGGGCTCGATCCTGCACTGATCGAAGAGGTCGTGTTGGGTTGTGCCAACCAGGCGGGGGAGGATAACCGCAACGTCGCGCGCATGTCGCTTCTGTTGGCTGGCCTGCCGGTGGAAGTGGCAGCCACGACAGTCAACCGTCTGTGCGGTTCCGGTATGGATGCTGCCGGCATCGCGGCGCGAGCCATCAAGGCCGGCGAGGCAGAGCTGCTGATCGCCGGTGGCGTCGAGTCGATGTCGCGCGCGCCCTTCGTGATGGGCAAGGCCGAGCAGGCCTTCAGCCGTACGCCGAACGGGCTCTACGACACCACCATCGGCTGGCGCTTCATCAACCCGCTGTTGGAGCGCCAGTACGGCGTCGATTCCATGCCGGAAACCGCGGAGAACGTCGCCGAACAGTTCGGGATTGCGCGTGAGGACCAGGACCTGTTCGCCCTGCGCAGCCAGCAGAAGGCGTCTAGGGCGCAGGCCGAGGGACGCTTCGCCGACGAGATCGTGGCGGTAGAGGTGCCCCAGGGGCGCCGCGGTACATTGAGGGTGGAACGCGACGAACACCCCCGCGCCGACACCACGCGGGAAACCCTGGCGGGACTGAAGGCGCCGTTCCGCGCCGGCGGCTCCGTGACGGCGGGCAACGCCTCGGGTGTCAACGACGGTGCCTGCGCCATGATCATCGCCTCCGACGCGGCGGCCCGGCGCCACCAACTGACGCCGCGGGCGCGGATCGTCGGCATGGCGACTGCCGGTGTCGAACCGCGCATCATGGGGTTCGGACCCGCGCCGGCGACTCGCAAGTTGCTGCAGCGCACCGGCGTGTCGCTGGATCAAATCGGCATCATCGAGCTGAACGAGGCCTTCGCCGCCCAGGCGCTGGCGTGCACCCGCGACCTAGGACTCGCCGACGACGATCCACGCGTAAATCCCTATGGCGGCGCCATCGCGCTGGGTCATCCGCTGGGCATGAGCGGTGCCCGCCTGCTGACCACCGCCAGCTACCAGCTACAACGCACCGGCGAGCGCTATGCGCTCTGCGCCATGTGCATCGGGGTGGGGCAGGGGATCGCGATACTGCTGGAGCGCATCTGACGCATCTGCCCCGCAGTCGCGAGCAGTCGCGGCTGCGGGGCCGGAATTCCAGCGACGTTATCATTCGTCATTGCCCTGGCCAGGTTAATGCCCCAGGTTGTCGGCACATAGATGCAGTCGCGCATCAGTAGCGCTGCAGCCTGGCGCCGCCGTATCCGAGTCTGCTGTGCCGTTGGCGCCAAATTGTCTACTGACGGCCCGGCGGCTGGCTGCCGGGCGCATGGCTTGATTGGGTTGGAGGCGGCTTAGAGCGGCCGGTCCGCCGGCGAGCTGCCGGTACGATAACGATGGGTACCCTGGGCTGTGGCAATCAGCACGCCGTGTTCATCGTAAATTTCGCCCGTCGTATTGAAAATGCGCTGACCTCCGCTGATGCGCCGCCCAACTGCCCGCAGCTGACTTCCCCTCGACTGGGCCAGAAAGTTGGTGCTGAGCGATAGGGTGACAGCCTTGCGATTCCAGGTTTTCAACGGGCTGTAGAGTCCCGAATATCCGCAGACTGCGTCGAGCAAGGTGCACAACAACCCACCGTGCGGTACACCGCTGCGGTTGAGGTGTCTCGGATCGAGGTCCAGTACGAGCACCGCATAATCGGGCTCCCACTCGACGAGACGTACGCCTATCAGCTGCTGGAAACCGACCTGCTCTTCCAGTTCGGGCTGTACGGGGGAAACGGGCTTGGTATTCATGTGCGTGTTCCTGTCCTAGATCCGGCTCGGTCTCGAGAGCTGCCTTTAACGCGGTTCCGAGCATCAAGTTGAAAACAAGCTTTGATTATTTAAATATAGAAATGAAGTTTTACTATGCGAAATTATAGTAGTATTTTTGTCTTTTTATTTAAAGTTTTGTTTCATTTTTGGTCTCTTTGGTGTTCGGTTTTCCGTGGTTTACGGACCGGTTGTTTGTATTTGGCCGGTCTGCAAATGGCCTGGCGGCTGACACCGCAGCAACGGGAGTGAGTTGATGGCTTTACCTGAATCCTTCAAGGGCCGGCTGCGGTTGCCCGCCGTGGTCGCGCCGATGTTCCTGATATCGGGGCCGGACCTGGTCGTTGAGTGCTGCAAGGCGGGACTGGTCGGGACCTTTCCGGCGCTGAACTGTCGCAGCAGCGAAGCATTCGAGCAATGGCTGATCGAAATTCAGGAGCGCCTGCAAGCACATGAGCGGGAAGCCGGAAAAACGCCGGCGCCCTTTGGCGTTAATCTGATCGTGCACAAGACCAACGCGCGTTGGGAGGCGGACCTCGAGCTGTGCGTCAGGTACCGGGTACCGCTGGTTATCACCTCCCTCGGCGCGGTCTCCGACCTGGTGGACAGGGTGCACGGCTACGGCGGTCTGGTGTTCCACGATGTCACCAATATGCGTCATGCCCGCAAGACAGTAGCAGCGGGAGTCGATGGCCTGATTGCGGTCTGCAACGGTGCCGGCGGCCATGCGGGTACCCTCAATCCCTTCGCGCTGCTGTCGGAGATCCGGGGCTTCTTCGATGGTACCCTGCTGCTGTCCGGCTGCATCAACGACGGCCGCCAGATCGCGGCGGCCCGGCTGCTCGGTGCGGACCTCGCCTACATGGGTACGCGCTTTATCAATACCGCCGAGAGCCAGGCGGACGGCGACCTGCAGCAGATGATCGTCGATGCCGAGGCGGCCGATATTCTCTATACGACGGAGGTGTCCGGTGTGCCCGGCAACTTCATTCGTCAGAGCATCGTGCGGGCAGGCCTTGACCCTGACAACCTGGCCGGCCGCAATCAGTTGGACTTCGGCACCGAGAAGAAAAAGGCCTGGAAGCACATCTGGTCAGCGGGGCAGGGGGTCGGCGGCATCGGCGACGTGCCCGGCGTCGCATCGCTGGCGGCACGCCTGATCGGCGAATACCGCGACGGCTGCGGTGCGCTGGCGGCCGACGGCTTCGCGGTTGCGGGTGTTCTGTCGGAGGTGGTCCATGGCTGAGGTGACACCGGATATTCTGGTACGCCGCGACGGCGGGGTGTTGTTGCTGACGCTCAACCGGCCGGCGAAGAAGAACGCCCTGACGACGGCGATGTATCAGGAGCTGAGCCATTGGCTGCAGCAGGCCGATGTGGACGACACCATCCGCTGCGTGCTGCTCAGTGGCAGCGGCGACAGTTTCTGCAGCGGCAACGATCTGGGCGATTTCGAGCGGCGCAAGAAGGGGGAACCCTCGCCGGGGATCGCCTTTCTCGAAGTGCTGGCGGCGACGCGTACGCCGGTGGTGGTGGCGGTGAACGGCCTCGGTGTCGGCATCGGCGCCACCCTGCTGCTGCACTGTGACCTGATCTACGCCGCCCGTGGCGCCTGGCTGCGCTTCCCCTTCGTCGATCTCGGCCTGGTGCCGGAAGCGGCGTCGAGCCTGCTGTTGCCGCGGCTGCTGGGGCGGCCGCGTGCCGCCGAGCTGCTTTTACTGGGCGAAAAGCTGGGCGCCGAGTATGCCGCGGACCTCGGTCTGATCAACGCCTGTCTCGACGACGACGCGCTGTTGCCCCATGCGCTGCACCAGGCGCGACGGTTGGCGGACCTGCCGCGCCGGGCGCTGCAGCAGGCCAAACAACTGATCCGCCAGCCCGACGCCGAGACAGTGGTGACGCAGATGCGTATCGAGGCCGAGCACTTTTCCCGGCTGCTGCACTCCGCCGAGGCTGTGGAGGCGCGACGGGCGATTAGGGAACGACGGCGTCCCGACTTTCGGGGCGCAGAAGCCGCAGTGCAATCCAGTGCCGACCGGGCGGCAAGTCTGGCCAAAGAGGATTGACGAGGATGCTGGATATCAACAAACCGGGCCTGACGCTGGCCGTCATCGGCGCCGGTACCATGGGGCGCGGTATCGCACAGCTGGCGCTGGCCGCCGGTGTCAGTGTCATGCTGGCGGATGTCGTCGAGGACACAGCAGTCGAAGCCCGCAGCTTCGTGCTGAAGATGCTGTCACGGCAGGCCGAGAAGGGG
This sequence comes from Marinobacterium nitratireducens, assembly GCF_014645375.1. GTDB lineage: Bacteria > Pseudomonadota > Gammaproteobacteria > Pseudomonadales > Balneatricaceae > Marinobacterium_A > Marinobacterium_A nitratireducens. The sequence goes on along the minus strand of NZ_BMLT01000005.1, from coordinate 142,065 downwards.
CGTCTCGACGCCAATCGCCTGGTGTGGGCCCGGGACGCCTGCATCCCGGTGGCGCTTGACGACGACCGCGCTTTTGCCGGTTGCGACCTGGTGGTTGAGGCCATCGTCGAGAACATCGATATCAAGCAGCGGTTGTTCCAGCGTCTCGAGCGCATCGTGCCGTCACACTGCATCCTGGCATCCAACACCTCCTCGCTGTCGATCACCGAGATTGCCTCGGCCTGCGAAGCGCCCCAGCGTGTCGCGGGATATCATTTTTTCAATCCGGTACCGCTGATGAGAGTGGTCGAAGTAATCCGTGGTGTGCGGACCTCTGAGGAGACCGTGCAGGTACTGGTCGAACTGGCGTATCGTTTTGGCCACCGGCCGGTGCTGGCGGCCGATATGCCCGGCTTCCTGGTCAATCACGCCGGCCGCGGCTACAGCACCGAGGCGCTGCGCGTAATCGGTGAGGGTGTGACGGATGTCGAGACCGTCGACCGCATCATGCGCGAGAGCGCGGGTTTCCGGATGGGCCCTTTCGAGCTGTTCGACCTGACCGGTCTCGACGTCTCTCACAAGGTGATGGAGTCGGTCTTCGATCAGTTTTACCAGGATCCGCGCTATCGTCCGAGCCCAATCGCCGCGCAGCGGGTGCGCGCCGGTCTGTACGGGCGCAAGAATGGCGAGGGTTTTTATCGTTATCAGGACGGCAAAGCGCAGCGCAACGCGGAGGCGCCGATGCCGCCCGCGCGCCCGGTCCCTGTCTGGGTCAGCCCGGCGGTGCCGGAAGGGAGCGCCGAGCTGCTGCGGGCGCTGAGCCATGGCAGTGCACGCCTGGAAGAGGGCGAACGCCCGAGCGACCGGGCAATCTGCCTGGTGACCCCTCTGGGACAGGACGCGACCGGTGCCGCCCTGGTCCAGGGGCTGGATCCGCGTCGCACCCTGGCGGTGGATACGCTGTTTGGTCTTGACGGCCGCCGCACGCTGATGCCGACCGTCACGACGACGGCCGAAACCTGTGAGCTGGCAATGGGGCTGTTGGCCGAGGATGGCACACCGGTGAGCCTGATCCGCGACAGCGCGGGGTTCGTCAGCCAGCGGATGGTCGCGATGGTGATCAATACCGCCTGCGAAATCGCGCAGCAGCGCATCGCAACCCCCGAAGACATCGATGCTGCGGTAACACTGGGGTTGGGCTATCCGCATGGTCCGCTGGCATTCGCCGACGACCTGGGCGCAAGGCGTATCCTGCAGGTGCTGGAAAATCTCCAGGCCTGTTATGGCGACCCCCGCTACCGTCCCAGTGTCTGGTTAACCCGCCGCGCACGGCTGGGGGTACCGATGGTAACGCCGGATTCGGGGCCGGAGATCGCCGGGCGCTGATACTGCGACCTGGCCCGTGAGTGCAGGGCAAGCGTTTCGAGGCCGATATCACGGCAGCCGATGGTGGGGAGTGTGAATGGGTTGTACACTCCTCGACTCATAACAATTGACCGTAATGGGATTTCGATGCAGCAGATCATGAGCTTCCCTCGGGAAAAGGACAGCAGCGATCGCAAATTCATCGAGGCCCTGGCACGGGGCCTCGATGTTCTCAGGGCATTCGGACCGGGTGCCGGACTGCTCGGTAATCAGGAGATCGCCAACCGTACCGGGCTGCCCAAGGCCACGGTCTCTCGTCTCACCTACACACTCACCAAACTCGGTTACCTGAGCTATTCGCCGCAACTGGAGAAATATCAACTCGATGTCGGCGTGCTGGCGCTGGGTTACGCTTACCTGGCCAACCTGCGGGTGCGCCAGGTCGCCAGGCCGCTGATGGAACTGATGGCCAAGCGGACCAAGACGGCCATTACCCTTAGCTGCCGGGACCGGCTCAGCATGATCTACGTCGAAAACGTGCGCGACGAGGAGGCCACCATGCTGCGGGTGGAGATCGGCAACCGGCTGCCGCTGGCGACGACGGCGCCCGGAAGGGCCTATTTAGCCGCGTTGCCGGAAGACGATCGCAACTTTCTGATGAGGTTTCTCGAGGAAAAGGCCGGGGATGACTGGCCGCAGGTCCGACAGGGCATCGAAAAGGCCGTAAGGGACTATGCCGAAAAGGGCTACTGCGTTGCGCTGGGGGATTGGGACCGCAGCATTAATTCCGTTGCGGTACCGCTGCATCTGCACGACGGTACCCTGATGGCATTGGCCTGTGGCGGCCCCTCCTACCTGGTGTCGCAACAGATGGTCGAAGAACAGCTCTGCCATCAGCTGGTGCACCTGGCGCGGGAAATTCAGTCGATCGCGCTATAGCCTGAGCACCGCCTCCCGTCTGAGCACCGGATCGATCCGGTGCCCTGCCATTCAACGCTTTCGATGCCGCAAACCTTTCTGGGTGCGACGAACCGAAAAAAGAGGGGTTGCCATAAGGCAACCCCAAAAGGTGGGCGAACCAAAAGAGAAGGGAGAGCTATCGAGCCGGGGTCATGCGATTTCGAACAGGGCTGCCATGCCCATACCGCCGCCGATGCACATGGTCGTGACGACGTAGCGGGCGCCGCGGCGCTTGCCTTCGATCAGCGCGTGGCCGGTCATCCGGGCTCCGCTCATGCCGTAGGGGTGGCCGATGGAGATGGCGCCGCCATTGACGTTCAGCTTGTCGTTGTCGATTTCCAGCTTGTCGCGGCAGTAGAGCACCTGGACCGCGAAGGCTTCATTCAGCTCCCAGAGGTCGACGTCGTTGATCGACAGACCGTGGCGCTTGAGCAGCTTGGGTACCGCGTAGACAGGGCCGATACCCATTTCGTCCGGTTCGCAGCCGGCGACGACCATGCCGCGGTAAATGCCGAGCGGCTCGATACCGCGTTGCTCCGCCAGCTTGCTGTCCATGACGACGCAGGCCGAGGCGCCGTCGGACAGCTGGCTCGCGTTGCCGGCGGTGATCACACCTTCCTCGCCAACGACCGGCTTGAGGCTGGCCAGACCTTCAAGGGTGGTCTCGGGGCGGTTGCACTCATCCTTGTCGATCAGGACGTCACGGTAGGAAATCTGCTTGGTCTCCTTGTCGACCAGCGCCTGAGTCGCCTCCATGGGGACGATCTCGGCATCGTAGCGGCCCGCTTCCTGGGCGGCGGCGGTGCGCAACTGGCTCTGCAACGAGTATGCGTCCATCGCTTCGCGGCCGATACCATAGCGCCTGGCGACGATTTCGGCGGTCTGCAGCATCGGATAGTAGATGCCCGGATAGGCGGCCTTGAGCGCCTCGTCCTGATACCGGAAGCGGTTGGCATGCTCGTTTTGCACCAGGCTGATCGAGTCGAGGCCGCCGGCGACCATCACCGGCACCTGGTCCACCAGTACCCGTTGCGCAGCCATCGAGATCGCCTGCAGACCGGAGGAGCAAAAGCGGTTGACGGTAACGCCACTGGCACTCACCGGCAGGCCGGCAGCGAGCGCGGCCTGGCGGGCAATATTGCCGCCGGTGGCGCCTTCCGGCAGACCACACCCGAGGATCACGTCTTCGACTTCATCCGGCGCAATGCCGGCGCGCTCGACTGCGTGGCGGATTGCGTGCCCGGCCAGCCGGGCGCCATGGGTGTTGTTGAGTGTGCCGCGGTAGGCCTTGCCAATCGGCGTACGGGCGGTTGAAACGATGACAGCTTCTTTCATTGTTATTGGCTCCTGAAGGCAAAAGGGAATCAGAGATCGGCGAAGGATTTGTTCTCGGCGACCAGTCGCTCGAGTAGCGGTGCCGGCTTCCAGATGTCGCCGTAACGGGACTGGAATTCGCGGATCTTGTCGAGTACTGCCGGTAACCCGATCTCGTCGGCGTAGCACATCGGGCCGCCGCGGTAGACCGGGAAGCCATAGCCGTTGACCCAGACCACGTCGATGTCGCCCGGACGCTGGGCAATACCCTCTTCGAGAATCAGTGCGGCCTCGTTGACCAGCGGATAGATCAGGCGTTGCACGATCTCGTCGTCGGTGATCTGGCTGCGTTCGATGCCCAGCTCTGCGGCGGCTTCACGGATCACGTCGTCGACTTCCGGATCGGGAATCGGCGCGCGCGAACCGGCGTCGTAGCGGTAATAGCCCTTGCCGGATTTCTGGCCCAGGCGGCCGAGCTCGACCAGCCGGTCGGCGACGGCGCCTTCCGAGGCCGGTATATTGTCGCCGCGCTCGCGCCGCTGCTGACGTATGCGATAACCGACGTCGAGGCCTGCCAGGTCGCTCATCGCTATCGGTCCCATCGCCATGCCGAACTGGTGGACGGCCTTGTCGATCTGGACCGGCGATGCGCCTTCCAGCAGCAGGGTGCCGGCTTCGCGACCGTAGCCCTTGAGCATCCGGTTACCGATGAAACCGTCGCAGACACCTGCGACCACGCCCACCTTGCCGATACGGCCGGCAAGTTTCATCGAGGTGGCGAGCACCTCGTCGCAGGTCTTGGCGCCCCGCACAACCTCGAGCAGACGCATCACCTGCGCAGGGCTGAAGAAGTGCAGGCCGACGACGTCTTCGGGGCGGCCGGTAACCGCGGCGATCTCGTCAACGTTCAGAGTCGAGGTGTTGGTCGCCAGGATGGCGCCGGGCCTGCAGACTTCGTCCAGTCGCTTGAAGACCTGGTGTTTGATCTCCATGCTTTCAAACACGGCTTCGATCACCAGATCCACACCGGCAAAGTCGGCATAGTCGAGGGTGCCGGTGACCAGCGCGGCGCAGGCGTCGGCCTGTTCCGCCGTCAGACGTCCTTTCTTCCTGCGGTCCTGGTAGTAGTTGCGGATGGTGGCAAGCCCGCGATCCAGTGCCTCCTGCTGCACCTCCAGCAGCGTCACCGGAATACCGGCATTGAGGAAATTGATGGCGATGCCAGCCCCCATGGTGCCTGCACCGATGACGCCGACGCTACCGATTTCGCGTATCGGTGTCTCTTTCGGCAGACCAGCAACGTTCGAGGCTTCGCGGTCTGCAAAGAACAGGTGGCGCTGTGCTTTCGACTGCGGCGAGCTGATCAGCTTTACGAACAGTTCACGCTCGGCCTCAAGCCCCTCGGTGAAGGGGAGTCGGGTGGCGCTTTCCACCGCATCGATGCAGGCCTGCGGCGCTTCGAAGCCGCGCTGCCTTTTCGCTGTCGCCTGGCGGTAGCGGTCAAAGAAGCCGGCATCCAGTGCACCGCTGTCGACCGCCTGTTCGCTGCAACGTCTTGGCGCGGCGCCGGAGTCGGCCAGCTCACGCGCAAAAGCGATCGCCTCTTCGGTCAGGTCGGTGACGGCGATGCGGTCGACCAGGCCGATTTCCAGCGCCTCGGCGGCCTTGACCTGGCGGCCGGAGACGATCATGTCGAGGGCTTTCTCGACACCGATTACGCGCGGCAGACGCTGGGTGCCGCCGGCACCGGGCAGCAGGCCGAGTCTGACTTCCGGCAGGCCGACCCGGGCCGCTGGTGCGGCGATGCGGTAGTGGCAACTGAGCGCCGTTTCCAGGCCGCCACCGAGCGCGGTGCCGTGCAGGGCCGCGACGATGGGCTTGCCGACCGAGTCCATGAGACTCAGGACGTCCGGCAGCGAGGGGGCCTTCATCGGCTTGCCGAATTCGGTGATGTCAGCGCCGGCTATAAAGGTGCGGCCTTCACATCTGAGTACGATTGCCTCGACCTCGGTGTCCCGGTCCGCGGCGCTAAAGGCTTCGGCGAGACCTGAACGGACCGGGTGCGACAGCGAATTGACCGGTGGGTTGTTCACGCTGATCAGGGCGATCCCGTCTTGTGTTTCGTACTTAACTGTTTCGCTCATGGTGATCTCTCAGTCGGCTGTTGGTTGATGGGCCTTTCTGACAGCAACTGTCAGGCGGCCACTAACGACTGGTCCCGATACTACAATTCGATACTGTTAATGTAAAATATGATTTCGCACAGCGGATCATCTTTCTGTGTATGGTTTTGCCAAAGCGTCATGGTTGCGATGCCGGACAGAGACGCCAGCACCGGCGATGGTTCACCCGATTCGACTTGGAAAGTCGTGAAGCGGGTACGGTTTTTGGTGTTGTGAACAGGGTTTATCGGGTGATTATCGCCTAATAATGCTGTTTTCAGTGTCTTTTCTGATCGTTCGGTGGAAGCTGGGGTTGTTGGCTGCCGGTATGAAGAGGAGGCATTCCGTGGGATCTACATCCGTCTTTTGTGAGTTCCCCTGGGCGAGATCGGCAGGAGGTACTTGCTGGCAATATGATTTATTAGTTTCGCTATGTGAAATTACAGTTCGCTTGTTGATTTGATATTTTGTTGGTGTTACCTTGCCCTGACGTTGGTTAAGACGGGTTGGTTAACGAGATGAATATCGATTTCACAGAACAAGAACTGGCCTTCCGGGAAGAGGTGCGCGCCTTTTTCCGTGAGGAGTTGCCGGAGCAGGTAAGGTACAAGATTGACAACGGGCTGCGTATCAGTCGGGATGACCAGGTCGCCTACCAGAAGGCACTGCATGCGAAGGGGTGGGCCGGGGTCAACTGGCCGGTCGAGTACGGCGGTACCGGCTGGAGCTCCGCGCAGAAGTACATCTTCTTCAATGAGGCTGCCGAGGCCGCGGCGCCAAGGATCATTCCCTTCGGCCTGTCGATGGTGGCGCCGGTCATCTACACCTTCGGCAGCGAGGAGCAGAAACAGCGTTTTCTGCCGGACATCCTAGCCAGCAACGTCTGGTGGTGTCAGGGTTATTCCGAGCCCAATGCGGGCTCCGACCTGGCGGGCCTGAAAACCAAGGCTGTACGGGACGGCGATCATTACATCGTCAACGGCACCAAGACCTGGACCACCCTCGGCCACTATGCCGACTGGATTTTCTGTCTGGTGCGCACCAGCGATACCGGTCGCAAGCAGGAAGGAATCTCCTTTCTGCTGATCGACATGAAAACGCCGGGCGTCACCGTCAAGCCGATCATTACTCTGGACGGTCGTCGCGAGGTCAACGAGGTCTTCTTCGAGGACGTGCGTGTCCCGGTCGAAAACCTGATCGGCGAGGAAGGCAAGGGCTGGACCTACGCCAAGGTCCTGTTGACCCACGAACGAACCAATATAGCGGGCGTGGCCCCGTCCAAGCATCGCCTGAGCACGTTGCGCAAGCTCCTCGACAACCCTCCGGCGGGCATGGGTAACCTGCGCCAGAACAGCCTGTTTATGGCACGCGTAATACAGGCAGAGGTGGAACTGAAAGCGCTGGAATTCACCGAACTGCGCGTGCTCTCCGCCGTGTCGACCGGCAAGGCCCCGGGACCCGAATCGTCGATCCTCAAGATCAAGGGTACCGAAGTGCAGCAGATGATCGACGAACTCTACCTCGAAGTGGCGGGCTACTACGCGCTCCCGTTTGTCCCGGGGCAGTACGAGGACGGCTATGACGGAGTGCGCATCGAGCCACATTTCGCACCCGATGTCGCACCGCACTACTACAACAACCGCAAGGTCACCATTTACGGCGGCACCAACGAAATTCAAAAGAACATCATCGCCAAGGCGGTGCTGGGGCTCTGAGGGAGACAACAATGGATTTTGCACTGAACGACATCCAGCAGATGCTGCAGGACAGCGCTGCGAAGTTCATAAAGAACGACTATGACTTCGAGACCCGTCGTGCGCTGACCGAAAGCGAGCTTGGCTACAGTCAAAGCAACTGGCAGCTGTTCGCCGAGCTGGGCTGGCTGGCACTTCCGTTCGCCGAAGAGTTCGGAGGTATGGGGGGCGACCTGAGCGACCTCGTGGTGCTGCAGACCGAACTCGGTCGTGGGCTGGTGGTAGAGCCTTTCCTGTCCACGGTGATTCTGTGTGGCGGTCTTATCCAACGTCATGGCAGCGATGCTCAGAAGGGCGAGCTGATCGAGAAGGTCCTCGCCGGGGAGCTCAAACTGGCCCTGGCCAGTGCAGAGCCGCAGGCTCAGACTCGTGTCGAGGACGTCGCGACCACTGCGGTAGCCGATGGCGACGGTTACCTCCTGAATGGGCACAAGTGCGTGGTGCTGGATGCCCATAGCGCCGACATGTTGATCGTTGTCGCCCGTACCGGAGGGGTGGCGGGGGACCGGGACGGTATCACCCTGTTCCTGGTCGATCCGAATCAGGCCGGTGTGGAGCTTTTTAATTATCCAACCAACGATGGTGGGCGTGCTGCAGAGGTGCGTCTGAACCGGGTGCGCGTTTCCGCAGGTGCCCTGCTGGGTGATAAGGACAACGCCTTCCCCGCGCTCGAGGCGACTTTCAATCATGCGATCGTGGCGCTCAGCGCTGAAGCCGTCGGCATCATGGACAGGCTGCTCGAAGCCACCGTTGAGTACTGCAAGGTGCGCAAGCAGTTCGATCAGCCGATCGGTAACTTCCAGGTGCTGCAGCATCGCATGGCTGAGATGTTCATCGAGTGCCAGCAGGCCCGCTCGATGCTGTATTTCGGCGCGATTACCGCAGCGGCCGGCGGCGAGGAAGCCGCGCGCGCGGCAGCACTGCTCAAGGTCAAGATCGGTAGTGCCGGGCGTCTGGTAGGCCAGCAGGCGGTGCAGTTGCACGGCGGCATGGGGGTTACCGATGAGCTGGATGTCGGTCACTTCTTCAAGCGTCTGACCATGATCAATACGCTGTTCGGTTCCCAGGACGAGCACCTGCAGCGCTTGGTCTTCAAAGCCCAGGCGGCTTGAGGCTCAACTGTTTGGCGAGGTAACAGTCTGACGCCTCGCCGACCGGTAATGCGGCAGTCGCGCGGCGGTTACTCGGTAATCGCCGTCGATTGTCCTGAATTCAAGGACTCCGAGTAACACACTCATGTCGATGGGGGCGCTGACTGAAAATTACATCCTGGCCCAGGTAAGGGGGGCTGAATACCGAGGTTCTAAAGCCTATCCCACACAGTGGTAATTCCTTTAAGAACTCTTCCTTAGAGAGTTTGACCGAATGCTTGGCGTTTATATAAAGGTGATTTTTTGTATTGCGCCTTAATAATCAAGGTTCTCTTTGGTTGGGACTTTGTATCTCTAATTAAATTTCAAGTTTGGTGCATGATTTGTTTTTAAAAATATTTTTTTAAATTGATGGATGGATAGAAAAATGTTAAAAGAAAATAAAAAAAACTTACTGTTGACATTGCCTGTAGTAGGATTTAGTTTCTGTTCGAATGCCTACGCCATTGATGTGCCAGAGTCATTTGAATATCGGCTTTACGGTCAAATAAATCAGATTCTGATGTTTGCCGATGATGGGGAAAAGAGCGAACAGTTTATTTCGGACAACTCCAACAGTGCATCTCGTCTTGGGGTAATCGGTAAAGTTGATACCCCAGAAGGGTTTGAAATAGGTGCTCGCCTGGAAGCAGGCTATGCACAAAACCCATCAAACATGGTCACAATGGAAGCTCGCACCATTGATGCAGAATTTAAAGCACGCCAAATCAATCTACATATTGGTGGTGATTTCGGTAAATTAACTTTAGGTCGGACGGATGGCGCGAACAATGGAAATGCAGAGTCTGATCTCTCGGGCACTACGCTCGCTCTGTTGCAGAGTCCAGTAGGTATCGGTGCTCGATTGCAGTTTCAAGATGATGGAATGTATGGGCCACCAGTCGCTTTAGTTTTGAACCACCAGGATTTTGAAAGCCGGTACGATCTGATCAGATATGACACACCAGAAATTGGCGGAGCAGTCATTTCGGCCAGTACAGGTATTAAAGACGACAATGACGTATACGAGATTGGGTCCAAGATCAAGCACAAGTTCGAAGGTGGTAGCCGGTTAAGCGCTGGGCTAGGTTATTCCGCCGAAATGAAAGATGGTGTTGCAGACAAGGAAGAGACTTATGGTGGCTCTGTATCCTGGTTGTCAAGCAATGGATTTAACGTATCTTTAACGGCAACGCGAAAGGTCGATGATGACGAATCAAATCCTGATGCAGATTATCGATCGGTAAAAATTGGCTACAAGAAAGGCAGGCACGCAGTTGCTGCGATTTACGGACAGGGTTCTGATCAAGGTAAGGAAGGTGATGATGCAACCTACGCAGGCGTCGGTTACCTTTATGGCGCTGCCAAGTGGCTGCAACTTTATGGTGCCTACACAGTGCAATCTCTTGATAGAGACGGGCGCGATTACGATGATATAAACATCGCATATGCTGGCGTGAGAATTGGCTTCTAAGGCTATAGTTGATTCTACTTATCCACCCTTTATTGTCCTTGCCGTTTTCCGGCTTTCAGCGGGAAAACGGCTTTTTAAAGAAATGTCGATTTTTCTTATGCAGATGCCTGTCATGTCGCTGAAGTCCCGTCCTCGTGACTGACTGCATTGCCATCGATTCCCGGTCACGACATGGGGGATGAGGAAACGCAGGATAATGAGAGCACTTGTCAGTCTGGAACTTAGCGGAAACATTGGCGTTATCCGTGTTGACAATCCTCAGGGCAACATGCTGTCCCAGCCTGTCCGGGCGGGACTGCTTGAAGCGATAGAACTGGCCGGCCAGACCAGCGAAATAGGCGCCGTCGTGCTGCTTTGTGAAGGAGATACCTTCATTTCAGAGTCGAACGGGCCAGAGTTGGATACGCTGACGCAGTTCTCATCACTGCAGTCGGTCGTCACTGCTTTCGAACGCTGCGACAAGCCCCTGATATGCGCGGTTCAAGGCAAAGCCTCCGGTATTGGCCTGGACATCGCGCTGGCGTGTCAGTATCGAATCGCCAATCGCAATACCCAGATCGTCCTTCCTTGGGCCAGAGCTGCGGTGACGCGTATGGCGAAGTGCTTGTGCAGGCCAATTGACGCCGGGTTGGTGGGGCGTTCGATCTGCGCGGACGACGCGCAGGAGTTCGGAATCTTGCACCTTGTGGTCGAAGAGGACGCTCATACCACCGCGCTGGCTATCGGTCAGTCGCTTGCCGTGCGACTGCCGGCGGAGAACAAAATGCGCTTTCCCTAACGTGTATCGCTCGCAGCAGCCAGGCACAGCCAATCTCGTTCTGACCGTTTCTGGCGGGCGTTGCGATGCACAACTTTCGAAATGCGGAACAAGTTGGCGGATATTACGTTTAATAAAGGTTGTATACTACCGTTTTCGGAAAAGCTAACCGCAGAAAAGGTTCTCATGCAGCCGATCCTAGACTTCCCGCGAGAGAAAGACAGCGACGATCGCAAATTCATCGAGGCCCTGGCCAGAGGCCTCGACGTTTTACGTGCTTTCGGGCCCGGATCGGGCCTGCTTGGAAACCAGGAGATTGCCAGTCGAACCGGGCTGCCAAAGCCCACGGTATCCCGTCTGACGTATACGCTCACCAAGCTGGGCTACCTGAGCTATTCACCGCAACTGGAAAAATACCAGCTGGATGTCGGCGTCCTAGCGCTGGGATATTCCTTCCTTTCCAATCTCCGGGTACGCCAGGTCGCCAAGCCGTTGATGGAATTAATGGCCAAACGTACCAAGACTGCGATTACCCTAAACTGCCGTGACCGGCTCAGCATGATCAGTGTCGAAACCGTACGAGACGAAGAGACAACGACGCTACGCCTGGATGTCGGCAGCCGTGTGCCATTAGCGACCTCTGCTTCTGGACGTGCCTATCTGGCTGCCTTGCCGGAGAATGACCGTGACTTTCTGTTGCAATTCCTCGAGGAGAGGGCCGGTGACGAATGGCCGGTTATCCGAAAGGGTATCGATCAGGCTCTGAAGGATTACACGGAAAAGGGCTACTGTGTTTCGATCGGCGACTGGGATCGCAGCGTCAATGCGGTCGCCGTACCGCTGCAGCTGCAGGACGGTACGCTGATGGCGCTGGGCTGCGGGGGGCCCTCCTACCTGGTATCGCAGCAAATGATCGAAGATCAGCTGTGCCACCAGCTAATTCACCTGGCGCGGGAAATCCAGGCCGTCGCACTGTAGCGAACAGTGCGCAGTGCCCGCTCCAGACTCCGATGGATTGCCGGCTCGTCATTTTAGGGGAGCCCCGGTTTTCATAAGCTGGATGGTTAGCGGGACGATTCAATATCGCTATAAGCTGCGGTTTTGCCGGAACCGACCCGTATCATTGGGCAGTGACGTAGCAGAGCTGTTTCAAGATGAGTGAGCGTAATGAACTTCAAGCATCTTCGGTCACTGGTGGCCGTTTGGGAAGAGGGTAGTTTTTCCGCTGCTGCGGCAAAGCTTAACATCGTTCAGCCGGCACTGAGCCAACACATTATTGCTCTTGAGCGTGAATTTGAGGCGGAGCTGTTCAAGCGCACGCGCAGGGGGGTGGAAATTACGCCGACGGGGAAGCGTCTGCTAAGCCACGCGTTGCTGATTCTCAAAAATGCGGAGATTGCCAGAAACGACATCAAAGCATCGCTGTGCGATGAGCCGGTCGGCGAGGTGGTTGTGGCGTTGCCGTTCACCATGGCGCATTACCTAGCACCACGATTGATTTGTGCGGTCGAGGAGTCGTTTCCCCGCATTAGCATTCAGGTTGTCGAGGGCGTGAGCTCGGAAACCGGTAGTGTCATAGATACCGGGAAAGCGGAGATTGGCGTGGTTCCCAACGCGGCCGAGCTTGAAAATGCTGACGCCATTCCCGTGCTTCAGGAGCACTTCTGCCTTATCGGTCTCCGGGGGCGTCCGGAAGACTCGAAGGAACCGGTGACCCTCTCTGACGCAGTCAAGGCACCTTTGGTTCTGGGAGACAGGCAGTTGAGCATGCGACGTGTCCTGGACGAGCAGGTGCTCGCCATTGGCGCTTCACTCAACCTGCGCATGAGTCAGAATTCGCCGCGCACGCTGAGCGGCCTGGTTGATTATGGCATGGCATGTACCATTTCCAATTTGGTCAGGGCCGGCGGGCGGCAGAGCATGTCCCGTGACTATTTCGTCCGCAGGATCGTCAGTCCGGAAGTGACTCGCACGATTTCCCTGGCCTGGCCCCGCAGCCGCTCGCTATCTCGCCCCGCCGCCTGTGTACGTGATGTCCTTATGGAAATCATGCAGAATGCCATTCGCCTGGGCGACTGGGAAGGAGAACTGATCGTGACAGATCGGTGATATCAAGAAATATGATTGCAGGTACTGCGAATTAAAATTTTATTTTGTTTTGTTGTACAGGTAAGGTGGCTTTCAAAGCAAAGATAATAGCCTAAATGGCCCTCGGATCGTGCAACCCATTTACCGCAATGAGTGATCCGCTCGAATCCCGGCAATCTTTCTGCTTCTCTTCTTCTGTTAATCCACCCGCGCGTCTTTTGTGCTGGTGTGGCCGATCAACTGCCTAAAAGCCATAGCGGAATATCGGAGACAAAATAATGCATCAGCAAACCCATATTGCATTAAGCCCTACTTTGCCACCTGAGTTTGCCGGCCCTCTGGCGATGTTGGGACACCTGACTGTTGCGTGCCGGGAAGTCACCAATGGTACACGTGTTTATGCCTGTACCGCAGAAGACCTGGTCGATGAGAACCTAATCAGCAGGCTGCCATCGTCACTCGAGCTCATAGCCATCGCCGGTAGCGAAACCGCTCATGTCGATCTCGAGGCAGCGAGGGCCCGCGGCATCAAGGTGAGCAATATCCCCTTGGCGGCGCGGGACACCGCGCTAAGCCTGAAGGCGAATATTGCGGCTTTTATTGACCGTGGGTTTCCCTTGAACGGGGTGCGAGCACCCGAGCAGGACAATCTGTAGCGCTGCTTATGTTGGCGGAAGTCTAACATAAGTGATTGAATATAAATGACTTATTGTGGGAAAAGTTCGTCTTGATTAAATATGCGGGCCAGGCCCCATGGTCTGATGAGTGTGTTGATTATAGGTATCATAATAAATGATACGAGTGATCATGAAATAGTTTTTTATTTTGTATTCGGAGCCAGATAAGGTGGTTCTGAAACTAACAATAATACGACAACAAGGTGCCTCGTTATGCTATTCCTCACCCTGAGCGGAATCTCCGCACGCATCCTCGCCGGAGCTTTCTCCGTTTCACTTCTTCTTTCCTTTTCCGGTTTGTCCTTCGCAGAGGCGTGGCCGGCCAAACCCCTTACCCTGCTGGTAGGCTTTGGTGCCGGCGGGGGAGCCGACACGCTCTCCCGGTTGGTGGCGCGTGAGCTGGAAAAGGAAATAGGGCAACCGGTGGTTGTAAAGAATGTAGCAGGCGGGGGGGGAGTTGTAATGGCCACAAAGCTGAAAAACTCAGAGCCTGACGGATATACGTTCGGCCTGGCTTCCAACTCCTCCTTCGATAGCATGCCTTGGTTTGCAGAGCTTGAATACAAGGCTGATGACTTCGATTACCTCACGACCGTCACACAACTGCAAAATGCCATAGTGGCCAGTGGCGATGCACCATTTAACTCTTGGGATGAAATGATTGAATACGGTAGAAGTAGTGGTTTGACTTTCGCTTCTATCTCGCCTATTACTCGCAGATTTATAAATCTGGTGGCTGAAAAAGAAGGTGTCAAAATCCGCATCGTTCCAATGCGGGGTGGGTTGGAAATAATGAATAGCCTGATTGGAGGGCATGTCGATATTGCATGGAGTGCAGGTGTTCACCAGGCCTATTTATCAGATGGGAAGTTGCAGGTTCTCGCTGCGCTGAATGATGAGCGGTTGAGCACCTCGCCGGAAAAGCCGACCGTGCGCGAGCTGGGTTATGACAAGTCTTATACAACTTATTTCATGTTTTCAGCCCCAAAGGGCATACCTGAAGCTATTTTAAATAAGTTGACTGATGCTCTGCGAAAGGCCAGTGCTTCCCCGGCCGTAGCCGAGCTTGCAGAAGATCGTATGGCGTTTCCCAACGTGGTGCTTGAACCTGAAGCACTGAAAAGCTTCGTCCTCAATAACTCGGATTATTATCGAGAAGCATACCGTAAGTGATATCGTCATTCCTTGTCTTGTTGGAGTTGAAAAACCATGACAGAAGATAAAGTCGACTTCTGGGCTGGTGTGGTTATTGTAATTGCAGGTCTTTTCGTTACCTTATATGTAATCCCGTTTCATGTGGATAGTGGATTTGGTTTCGGCTTGTCGCCTAGATTCTTTCCTTACATCTGTTCCGTAGCAATTACAGCTCTGGGCGCTTTCCTGGTGTTTTTCAGGGTGTTTGGGAAAGAAGAGGGGGAGGTCCGTTCGCTACTGACAATCAAAGTTTCAGGTCGCCTTGTACTCTTGGCGGGCCTGTTGGCGTTGGGTCTTCTGGTAATGAATATCTGGGGTTATCTCCCCGGTGGGATGTTTCTGGTTGCAGCATTCATGATTGCATTAGGAGAAAAACGTCTATCCTGGATCATTCCCACGGCTGTTGGCTGGCCTCTGTTTCTATGGCTGCTTTTTGAAAAACTTCTCGAGACTCCTTTGCCGGGTTAAATCGCTATGTTAAACGACATTCTATTAGGTTTATCTGACGCGCTGACGTTAACAAATTTCCTCTATATTGCGGCGGGAGTGCTGATAGGACAGGTGTTTGCGGCAGCCCCCGGGGTTGGAGCGCTGACCGCTGTCACCATTGCTGTTCCGTTTACCTTCTATTTGAACCCCGTTACTGCGATCGGGTTCCTGGTGGGTATCAACAAGGGAGGGACACTCGGTGGGGCTGTCTCATCCATCCTCATGAATACACCGGGGTCACCGGAGGCGACGGCAACCGCATTCGATGGTTACCCGATGGCAAAAAAGGGCCAGGCGCTTAAAGCGTTGAGAACCGCTCATTTTTCCTCGGTGACGGGTGATGCCATCAGCGACATGGTGCTTTTCCTGGTCGCGGCACCGCTGTCGATTCTAGCGCTCCAGATGGGGCCTGCCGAGATGGCGGCAGTGGTTTTGGTGGCGCTGGTCGTGGTTGGGGGGCTTGTCGGGAACTCCATTGTAAAGGGGCTGATTGCGGCCTTTCTGGGCGTGCTGTTCAGCCTGGTGGGTACCGACCCTGAAACCGCAGGTGGTCGCTTTACATTTGGCATTCCCGAACTGATGGATGGTCTTTCCATCAGTGCCGTCGGCATTGGGGTTCTGGCGCTGGGTGAGATATTCCGGCAGATGGTTTTCCACGGGGATGAAGCGAACGGTTCTGCCCAGGCTGCCGAACTCGGAAGCCGGGAAGCCAATCGCTTTCGCTGGCGGGATTATCGCTCTGTGGCACCGACAATATTCAGATCATCGGCTATCGGTACCATTATCGGAGCCATCCCAGGGCTCGGGTCCACCGCAGCGGCATTCCTGGGGTACAGTTCAGCCAAACGAGCGGCTCAGGACCCGGAGTCATTCGGCAAAGGTGATATTCGTGGCGTGGCTGCTACAGAAGCTGCCAACTCAGCGGTTGTCGGAGCAAACTTTATTCCATTATTGTCCTTGGGGATTCCAGGAAATGTAGCGGCCGCTCTCATTCTTGGCGCCTTCATAATTCACGGTATTTCACCAGGTCCACAGTTATTCGCTGAACAATCCAGGCTGGTTTACGCGCTTTTCGGGGCCATGATGATCGGGACCTTCTGTAACCTTTTCATCGGCCTGTTCAGCATGAGGCTTTTCTCAAAGTTGATTCAACTGCCCTTGGTGTTGGTGCTTCCTTGCGTGGTGTTATTGTGCGTCACGGGAATCATTGTTGCGTCAAATCTTTTTGGTGCCTGGTTGCTGGTGGGGTTTGCGCTAATGGGGTTCTTGATGCGAATCCTAAACTTCTCTTTTGTTACCTTCATTATCGGTTTCGTGCTGGGTCCGATGTTTGAGCTGAATATTCGTCAGACTATTCTTCTGTCTGATGGCAATATTGGGTTTTTGCTCACGCGTCCGATCGCCTGCGGATTTATCCTGATGGCGCTGTATATCGCCTGGAGGTTGGGGAAACGTCGGAAGTTGGGAGCTCCGCAGCTGTCCATGTAATCGTTAATCGGAAGAATACAACAGGTCGATTTGTCTGTGAGGTTCTTTGTATATTGCGCCCCGTTGAGTGGGCGCAATATCCGGTCTTCTTGATAGCTTGATCATCTTGTCGACAGAAATTACACCATCAAATTACTCACTCGATTCTGAAGAAGATTTCTTCGGATTTTTATCGTGTTTTTCCGTTTTAGGTTTCACGGTAGGTATTTTTTTTGATAATACCTGAGCAATAAAAATAATATTTTTATTGGTCTGTTTATGTCGGCATTATTTGAATACGACTCTGTAATATGCCGAATAAAAGGAGATAAAAATGAATCTCGGTCGATTTATCAGTCGCAGCGCCCGTTATTGGTCAGGTGCACCTGCCGTTGCCGATAAAAGGGGCTCTATCACCTACGCGGAATTGGACCAGCGCTCCAGCCGCCTGGCAAATGCCCTTCTGGGCCTCGGCCTCGAGCCGGGTGATCGTGTGGCGATGTATTCGCTAAACCGCACAGAGCTGGTGGAGATAGAAGTGGCGCTTTACAAGGCCGGTTTGGTAAAGGCGCCTTTGAATGCTCGACTGTCTCTGGATGAAGCAATTCACGTCATCGAGGATGCCGATCCACGGGTGCTGATTGTCGGCCCGGAACACGCCGAGCAAGTCCTTGATCGGCAGCGTGACCTGCCTTCGATTGAGCACATCGTGGTGATCGGCAAATCGGGCGAAGACCACTATGAAGGACTGCTCTTCAAGGGCGCGTCAGCGTCTCCTGATTTTGACCTCGACCCCGAGGCTCCCGCTGTGCTGCATTATACTTCGGGATCTTCAGGGCGCCTGAAAGCGGCCGTGCAGACCTACGGAAATCGTATGGCGCTGATACGAAAATCGTTCATGATTCCTGAGTCAAGGAGTAAGGTCACCGAAAAAATGGCCCATGTCGGACCGGTCACTCATGCCAGTGGTATGCAGATCATGCCGGTGTTGCTGAATGGCGGATGCCACTACCTGATCGACCAGTTCGATATCGAATCTCTGCTTGCCACAATTGAACGTGAAAAAATTACCCGCTTTTTTGCCGTCCCAACGATGATCTACCGTCTGCTGGATGCGCATCAGGGAGGTAAGTACGATCTGTCCAGCCTTAACCGCATAACTTATGGTGCGGCTCCAATGGCACCACCACGCCTGCGCGAAGCCATCGAGACATTCGGTCCGATTTTCACACAGGGGTACGGTGCAGGTGAGACAACGTCCACCATCACGTCTCTTCTGGCATCGGATCACGTCCGCGGCCTGGCAGACAAGCCGGAACTGTTGGCGTCCTGTGGCCGCGCCTTCGGAGAATCTGAGGTCATGATCGCCGATGACGACGGAAACCCGGTGGCCAGCGGCGAGCCGGGCGAAATCCTTGTGCGCGGTCCCGACGTGATGCAGGGCTACTGGCGTGCACCGGACCTGACTGCGGAAGTACTGAAGGATGGCTGGTACCACACCGGCGATGTCGCCACAGTTGATGAGGAAGGCTTCTTTTTCATTATCGATCGCAAGAAGGACATGATCATTTCCGGCGGTTTCAATGTGTATCCGGCCGAGGTTGAGTCGGTTCTCTTCAACCATCCCGCCATTTCAGAATGCTGCGTTGTCGGGGTGCCGGACAAGGAATGGGGCGAGAGCATTACGGCCCTGGTCGTGCCCAAGCCAGGCGCATCGGTTTCGGAAGCCGAGCTCGCGGCATTTTGTACCGCCCGTCTGGCCCGTTTCAAGAAACCGAGAACCTTCCAGTTCACCGAGGAGTTGCCCAAAAACCCCAACGGCAAGGTCGCTCGCCGACTGGTACGGGAAAAATTCTGGCAGCAGCAGGACCGGAAGGTCGGTTAACATGAGGGGACGTCACCATGTTTGAGATATTTACAGGATCGGAAACCGGCGAGCAGGTACGCCGTGAAGCGCAAGAGTTCATCGAGAGCTACCTCAAACCTCTCGAGCAGGAGCACGGAATTACCTACGAAAGCGTGGTGCCCATCGAGCTCTTGCGGCAAGTGTGGAAAGCCTCGCGTGAAGCGGGGCTTTACGGAGCCCAGCTGCCGGAGGAACTCGGCGGCCGGGGACTGAGCGTTTACGATTATTGCCTCCTTAAGGAGGACATTGTATCCGCCGGCGCGAAACTCGGATCCCATGTACTGGGGGAACTCGGCGGTCCTCCGAGGGTGGGCCACCTGTTTAAATTCGCCACTGAAGAGCAGCTGCACTCGCACTTCTTGCCCGTCGTCCGCGCCGAGCGTACCTGCTGTTTTGCGCTGACCGAACCCAATGCCGGGTCCGACGCGAGCCGGCTGGAAACCAGGGCCGTGAAGGACGGTGACCACTTCGTACTGAACGGACAAAAGCGTTACATCTCCGGCGCTCCCTATTCGGATTTTGCGATTTTAATGGCTGTGACGGACCCGGATGCTGGCGCCAAGGGGGTTACGGCCTTTCTGGTGGATTTCGATATGCCGGGAGTCTCACTGAACAGTGACTACATGCCGATATCCGGGCAACGAAGTCACGCTGATATCCACCTGGATAATGTCCGGATACCTGCAAGTCATATTATCGGTGGACTGGGTCGTGGCTTCCTGCTGGGCATGTCGCGCATCAACGTCAACCGCTTGCTTCACTGCCCCACTATGCTGGGTCTTGCCCGGCAGGCCTTGATGGAGGCCGTGACCTATGCGTCCAGACGTGAGCAATTTGGCACTCCAATCGCCAGCTTCCAGGCCATCCAGCACATGCTGGCCGACATGGCGACGGAGCTGCATGCGGCGCGCAGTATGATGTTCGACGTCGCGGCCCGATTGGATCGCGGGGAAGATACCCGTGAAGCTTCATCGATGTGCAAGCTTTACTCCTCGGAGCGAGCCTTTCAGATTGCTGATCGAGCCGTCCAGATACACGGTGGTGCTGGCTTGATGAAGGGGAGCAAGGTTGAGTGGATTTTCCGTGCGCTGCGCATGTATCGCATCGTCACCGGCACCAGCGAAATCCAACGCAACACCATTGCCAAGGGGCTGCTCAAGGATTTGAAAGCATCCACGAGCGTTTAATTACAAGGCCCTCAATCCAAACATTCGGCAATCCTCCTGGCAATTCCCCAATTAGGCGGCTGATACAGGGTGACGGCAGGTCGCAAGCGACCTGCTTGCAGCCGCTTCGGTATGCCGATGCGCTGCACGCAGCAGCGATCCGGCAGGCGGTCTGCCCTGGCGCCTAGTCGAACGAAAAATATTCTATCGGAGAACAATAAGATGATTCGTGATCAGCAACGTCAGTCCCAGTTGCTCGACGAAATCCGGACCTGGGTCCGGACGGTCGCCATCCCCAACGAGAATCGGGTGGAGCAGGATGGCGTCGTACCCGAGGACCTGGTCGCGGATCTGCGCGAGCGTGGCTTCTTCGGCTGGAGCATCCCGCAAGCCTATGGCGGCCTTGGGCTGACGACCGAGGAGCTGGTGCAGGCCGCAATGGAGCTGTCGCAGTGTTCGGTGGCGTTTCGCGCGCGGGTCGGCACCAATACCGGAATCGGCTCCGAGGCGCTGGTGGCCGACGGCATCGAAGAGCAGAAGCGCCACTATCTGCCCAAGCTGGCGTCGGGCGAGTGGACCGGCTGTTTTGCGCTGACCGAAAAGGAGGCGGGCTCCGATGCTACCGCGCTGGCGACCACGGCGGTGCGCGACGGCAACAGCTACGTGTTGAACGGCGCCAAGTGCTTTATCACTAACGCGCCGATCGCCGACCTGTTCACAGTGCTTGCCCGTACCGACCCCAACGAGCCGGGCCATCTTGGTATCAGCGCCTTTCTCGTCGAGCGGACCATGCCGGGGCTGCGCACCGGAGAGCCCTATCGAATGATGGGGCAATCCGGCTCGCCGGTATCCGAGGTCTATTTCGAGGACTGCCGCGTGCCTGCGGCGAACCTGATCGGCGGCGTCGAGGGCCAGGGGTTCCGCACCGCGATGAAGGTGTTGAACAAGCAGCGGCTGCACCTGTCGGCGCTCTGCACCGGGCCCGCTATCCGCATGCTCGAAGATGCCGTCCGGCATGTCATGGCGCGCCGTCAGTTCGGTCAGCCGTTGGCCGACTTCCAGCTGGTGCAGGCGATGATCGCCGATTGCGAAACCGAGATCAGTGCGGCGCGGGCACTGGTCCTGGACACTGCACGCAAGCGCGACCTCGGCGAAGACGTCACCAAGGCTGCGTCGATGTGCAAGTACTACGCGTCGGAAATGTGCGGCCGCGTCGCCGATCGCGCGGTGCAGCTGTTCGGCGGCTCGGGTTACGTGGTTGACTACAGCTGCATCGAGCGTTTCTACCGCGATATCAGGCTGTTTCGCCTTTATGAAGGTACCAGCCAGATCCACCAGTTGAACATTGCCAAGCAGGTGCTGCGCGAAGCGCAAGCTAACGTCGCCTGAGTCCGGCAAACGGCGACTTTTGCGAGGTTCAGGAGTGTTGTCGATCCGCTGGAGTTGTTTGTCGGTGGACCGTTCATGCGCGGAGCGATAGCACCGCTGTTCGGCGTCGGGTTCAATCCGGGAAACTGGCGTTCCGGCCAGGTGGTGCCGGCGGGGCAGGGCGTTCATGAATTGCTGATCGCAACTTCAGCTGAGGGGAGGCGACGCCTGTGTTGCGATGGTTCGGTGTGTCTACAATGTGCCGGGATAGCCCTGCAATGCAGGGCTGGTGCCAATCAACAGGTTTAATGTGATTATCCCAAGGTTTTCACAACCTGTAGTACTTTGTCTCAGCGTTATCCGATCATCGCTCCTCCCCTGGTTGCACTGTGGTGGGTCACTGCCCGGCGGTGGCTGATTGCTGTGACCGGACAGTGTGGAATGGTTTCAGTGACTCAGCAGCAGCGGTATGGGACTGTGCTGCAGCAGGTGGCGGGTAACGCCACCGAATGCCTGCTGTTGCAGGCGGTGGTGGCTGTAGGCACCCATCACGATAAGGTCGCAGTCCTCGCCTTGGGCTGCCTCGAGCAGGTCGGCGCCATCGCTGCGGTGACGGTGTTCGACTCGCTGCGTTTTCGCGTCGATGCCGTGGCTTTGCAGATAGGCTTGCAGCGCCTCCGAACCGGGAACCCGGTCGGAGGTGGTTTCATGGGTCAGTATCCGCACGTCGCCGCAACCACGCAGCAGTGGCAGGGCACTGCGCACCGCCCGTGACGCCTCGGGGCTGCCGTTCCAGGCAATGGCGATGCGCTGCGGGTCGAAGCCGGTCTGCGTCCGTGGCATGACCAGCACCGGGCTGCCGCTCTGCAGGATCGCGGCCTCCAGTGTCGCACTGATTGCGCCGCTCCTGCCCTGGGGAATGATCAGCAGGTCGGCGACTCTGCCGCGGCGTGCGACCAGTTCGCTGCGCAGCCCCTCGACTTCATGCCAGCAGGCGCAAGCGCTGTCCGGCAGGCACTCTTCGCTGATCGTGACGCCCCCCTGATCGGCCAGCTGCTTAAACAGCTCGCGCAGCTGTTCGGCGTCCTGGCGCGACTGGGTATCGGCGATCCGCTCGAGCTCCTGCATGAACTGGCGTGACAGTCCTGCGATTTCGTGGGGTACGAAGCGGCTGGGATGGGCGCTGGCATGCAGCACCTGCAGTTGGGCGCCGAAGTACTTTGCCACCGCCAGCGCTCCCTGCAGTCGTTCGGAAGCCTCGCCGCTGCTCGACAGCGGCATCAACAATATTTTTGGCGTGTTCATACGTTACTCTCGTCAGCTCAGGGGCCAGGGCATCTGCACCAGGTCCTGCAGCAGGCCGCGGGGAAGGGTTGCTGCCAACTGGCTCCTGCGTAAAGTTTGTTGCGAATATTAGATTGAGGTCTTACCCATCTATACTCTGACTTCTTATGCAAACGATGCTGATGATTTTGACTCAGTTTTTAGCTTGAGTTACGTCGTTACCACCTAGTATCACCGCCAATTCGGTTTTGAATTTCTCTACGCGCTCATCGAGTTCACTAATTGCGTCTGCTGTCTCTTTGGCACCGTGCCTCCCAACAAAGAAAAAATGATTTCCTTTTACTTCTCTCGCCAAGGTGGTCGAAGATTTTTGAGTTATATCTTTGAGCGAGGCGACGTCTGTTTCTGAGATGGTGTTGGATTTATTTACTTCCTTGTATAGGCTTAGAATTTTGTTGGCGTTGTAGAGACTCCAGGTGGAAGTATCAGTCAATGTATGACGTATGTCTGCTTCGGAGCTTGGAGTGATCATTGCAACTAGAGGCATGCTGCCGTATTCGTAGCCTTTTGCGTCTTGAATATCTTCCCAGTGATCACGTACGAACTGATTTTGACCTTCGCGATATCGAAGGCCATATCCCTGCTGTTGGATCGAAATATTTCCCGTATATTCTGTCTCATAAATCTCCCATGGAATAATGGCATCGCCGCCATTAGCCAGGGTGTTTGCATCGATTTGTTTGAACCACTTCGGGATGTCCTGAGAACGATCTGCTAAGCCGGTAGAAGTCATGTTCACTGACTTGTTCATCGTGATGATGCCGGGAAGCGGTGGAGTGGCAGCAAGAGACGTGTAAAAATCGATTTTTAGTTCGATTTCATTTGCAGCTTCAGAGTATGCCTGGACTATTTTTCCGGCCATGCTCCAGCCCAGTATGATTACCTGGTTTTTAAGGTTGTTCTCTTTTATTGTTCGAAGTGATATTTCAGCTGCCTGAGCGCCCCAGTCTCGAATGGTGAAGTTAGGATAAGCATTATCCATGGCCCCGCTTTTGGTCTCTATCGGGTATGATATCCCCAAGAAGTTATAGCCCTTCTTGTTAAGCCAGTAAGAAAGAAAGTTGTCTTCTTCACTTCCGGTGTGGCCCCCATATGAGATACGTGCGCTATGATGGGCGCCGGGTATGAAAACGATCAGGGGCTCGCTGGAATCTCCCTTAATGAATTTTGTGATAGCAGGGTAGCCTCTGGCTTCAATTATCTCCTCTCCTGCCCACAGGTTTTCAGCGCTTGCACTATTAGAGGCAATCGCGCCCAGAGTGGCCATGACTACCAGAGTTCCAGCTGATTTGTAGATTTTTTTTAGCATTGATGGATCCTCTTACAACGGGGAATCGCCTTTGCGGCTCTTGATACAGGGCTGCTGCCGGAGATGTCGAATGACACTCCGGCAAAAGCCGATCGGGTTTTCAGATCAGCTCAGGGGCCAGGGCATCTGCACCAGGTCCTGCAGCAGGCCGCGGGGAAGGTCCAGCACCATCAGATGGGCCAGGGTGATGAGGAACCCGAGCGCGGCACCGGTCAACGACAGGGTCCTGAGCAGCGAGGTGCGCGCCTTGGTCATCAGGAATACAACGAAGAACAGGCCAATGGCGATCAGGTAACCGAACAGGTAACAGCCGAGAATCAGTGCCGTGAGCCAGTACAGGTAGTGCGGCAGGCGAGCCACGGTGCTGTCGCTGTCGTATCCTGCTTCGACCTCGTTATCGAAGTTGACCGGGTCGTCAACCTGGCCGCGCAGCAGCTTGACCAGTACCGTCAGCGACAGTATCAGCATCAGGCCGCTGATGCCGGCGGTGAAGACGCCGCCGAGGAACGAATGCTGGAAAGCGTCGTAGAGCGCGAAGCCGAAGAAGGCGACCACCGCCGCGGCAAAGATGACCTGCGGTTTCAGGTTGCGGGCACGACGGCGCGGCGGTTCAGCGGCGGCCGGCGCTTCGGTGCTGTCGTCACCGCTGTTGCGCTTGGCGCGGACGGCGAAGTAGACCGACAGTACGGTGATGAAGGCAATGATCATCACGCCGGGTTTGGTCAGGAAGGACCAGCCGTCGAACTGAATCGCCTGGTACAGATAGGTCTCCATGCCGCCGGCCAGTACGAAGCCGATCAGGAAGGCCGGGCGGGGCCAGTCGAAGCGTTTCATCAGCACGCCGAGCACGCCGATCGCCAGCAGCGCGACCAGATCGCCGAGGCTGCGGGTGGCCTGAAAAGCGGCGAAGCAGATCACCATCAGCATGAAGGGCGCCATCAGCGCGTAGGGAATCAGCGTCAGGCGCGAGACCCACTTAGACAGGAACAGGCAGGAACCGGCGCCGATGACGTTGGCCAGAGCCAGCGACCAGACGATGGTGTAGGTGGTGCCGAGCTCCGCACCGACCATGGCGGGGCCGGGTTCGAGGCCGATCAGCACCATGCCGCCGAGGAACACTGCCATGCTGCCAGAACCGGGGATGCCGAACAGCAGCGTCGGCACCAGGCCGCCGCCCTCCTTGGCGTTGTTGGCGGATTCGGGCGCGATCACGCCGCGCACGTCGCCGTTACCGAAGTCGGGCTTGTCTTTGGTGGTCTGAACGGCATGGCCGTAGGCGATCCAGTCGACGACGCTGCCGCCGAGGCCCGGCAGGGCGCCGACGAGCGTGCCGATTACGGCGCAGCGGATTGCCAGCCATTTGTTGCGGATGACGTCCCTGAGGCCATCGAACCAGCCGCTGCCGAGTTCCGAGGCTTCGTTGATGGCGCGATTCTGGCGCAGCAGGTCGATGATTTCAGGAATCGCGAAGATACCAAGGCCGACGACGACGAGCGGAATGCCGTCCATCAGGTAGATGTTGTCGAAGGACATGCGGTATTCGCCGGTGGCGGGGGCGGCGCCGAGGCTGCCCAGCAGCACGCCGATACCGCAGGCGCTGATGCCTTTTACCAGGCTGTTGCCGGCGAGTACGCCGACCATGCTGAGTCCCAGCAAAGTGAGCATGAACAGCTCGGCGGAGCCGAATGCCAGGATCAGCGGGCGGGCGATCAGAACGAAGGCCGTCAGGAGCAGGGCGCCTAGCAGGCCACCCAGCAGCGAGGCGCTGAAGGCGGCGCCCAGGGCGCGGGCCGCGTGGCCCTGCTTGGCCATCGGGAAGCCGTCCAGCACGGTGGCCTGGGAGGCGCTGGAGCCGGGAATGCCCATCAACACCGACGTGAAGGTATCGGAAGTCGGAATCACCGCAACCAGGCCGATCAGCATCGCCAGTGCGGAGATGGGTTCCATGCCATAGAGGAACGGTAGCAGCAGCGAGAGGCCGGCGATACCGCCGAGTCCCGGGAAGATACCGATCATCAGGCCAAGAAAGACACCGCCGGCGAGATAGGCGATATGCTCGATGCTGAGTACGGTCAGCAGCGAGGAAGCAATAGTCTCAATCATGGGAATCACCTTGGGAAGGAGCGGGCTGGACCCTGTCGGTCGCAGCCCGCTGAGGTGCCTGTAGGAATCAGTTGGCGCTCGATCAGAGACCGGCGCTGTAGCGGCTGTTCAGCCAGTCGATGATCCAGGCCTTGGCGGCGTCGTCGATCTTCAGCGCTTCGGCAAACATCATCTGGGCATCGCTGCCGACGGCCTGCTCGTAGTTGCCGAGCACGTCTTCGGCCTCGGTCTCGAAGCCAGGCTTGGCTATGACTTTCGCCACGGCTTCGCTGTAGGCCTGCACGACGTCTTCGGGCGTGCCCTTGGGCAGGAAGAGGCCTTTCTGGGCCGCATAGCCGGCGATGAAGAAGGATTTCCAGGCGCGGAAAGCTTCACTGTCCGGCGCCTGGCCATGCACCATCTCGTAGGCTTCGACGAAATGCGGCAGGTCCGGGAAGTTCGGGTCGCGCTTGATCTTGCCGTCCTTGCCCAGCACGCCGTAGCTGAACAGCGGGATGGCCTTGCCTTCGTCAACCAGTGGCTGGACCTTCTTGATGAAGGCCGAGGTGGTCTGGGCGTCGATGTTGACTTCGCCACGCTCGAATGCCAGTCGGCCTTCGCCGCGGCCCTTCATGCCGAAGACGGCCTTAACGTCCATGTCCAGCAGGTCGAGCGCGAGCAGTGTCACCAGGTCCATGCTGGTGGCGCCCTGGCTGGCGAACTTCATATCCTGGCCCTTGAGCTTGGCGATATCCGCGACCGAGTCGATACCCAGGTCCGCGCTGACGTAGACGACGCCGCCGGTGGGCGATGCCAGCACCGCGGCCCAGTCCTTGTAGTCGTAGCGCACGCGGCTGTCGCCAAGGATGTACGGGAACATGGTCGATGCCGAGGAAGCCAGGACATCGCGGCCATCCGGCTTGGCGCGCAGCTGGAACTGGTTGGCGCCGCTGGTGGAGCCGCCGCCCGGAATGTTCTTGACCACCATCACCGGGCTGCCCGGCAGCTGCTCTGCAACCAGCGGAGCGTAGAAACGGCCCCAGGTGTCGGAACCGCCGCCTTCCTTGAAGGGCATGACCATTTCGATGCGATCACCGTCGAAGTCGACGGCCAGGGCGGCGGATGACAGCGTCAGGGCGCCGGCGCCGAGGGTAACGGCGGCAATTGACGTGCGGAGTGAGCGGGTGACGTTGGCAATGAAAGTCGTTTTCGAGTTATTCATCGTTCGGATCTCTTATTGTTTTGGCCGGATCAGGTATGAGGTCGAGCGTCCGGCATGGCTTTACGGTATCCCCTGAAGCTGTCATCAAGCTGTCAATCGGATACCGGGTGTGAAATTTTCGGCTCAGGAGGCTTCGCAATGGTTGCCGGCCCAGATAGAACCCGGCACATAGAGCTCGCCGCGAAACAGTCGGCGGGCCGTGCGCACGACGCCGGCGCGGCGGATCTCGATACCGTTGGCCGTCAGCGCGCTGTCGAGCACGATATCGATCTGGCCACTCGGATGTTCCAGTCGAACCTGCCCGTCGGCGGCCACCGGCGCGGCCAGCGGGGCCGAGACCGAGTCGGGCAGCAATGCCGAGGCGCTGACACAGATGGCGCCGGTCACGGCGTGGCTGGCATGGCAGTTGTCCGGGACAAAGTAACGCGACGTCAGGGTGCCGCCGTTGCGCGGCGCGCTGACCAGTGCGACCTTCGGCACCACCTTGCCGCTGGCATCGCCGAGGCCCATTTTCCAGGAGGCGGCCAGGCGGATTTTCTCGATCCGCGCCAGCAGTTCGCTGTCGCTGTCGAGCTCGGCCTTGGATTCGGCGCCGGTCTTGCCGAGCGAGTGAGCGGCGATGATTACCATCGGCACCGCGGCGTCGATGCAGGTGACCGGCACGCCCTCGATGAGGTCCCAGACGTTGCCGGTGGGTAACAGTCTGCCGGTCTTGCTGCCGGCGACGTCGAGAAAGTTCAGCAGCACCGGCGCGGCAGTGCCTTCGACGCCATCGATGCGGGTGTCGCCCTCGTATTCGACCTGACCATCGGGCGTCTTTACGCGGACCTCGATCAGCTTGTCTGTGTTGACGTTGCGCACCCGCACGACGGTTTCGTCGCCGACCGGCTTCACCAGGCCTGCATCGATGGCGAAGGGGCCGACGCCGGCGAGGATGTTGCCGCAGGACGGGGCGATATCGACGTACAGCCTGTCGATGCCGACCTGGGCGAACAGGTAGTCGACATCGGCTTGCGGATGGCTGGAGCGGGACAGGATAGCGGCCTTGCTGGTGAGCGAAGTGCCGCCGCCGATACCGTCGATCTGCTGACGGTTGGGCGAGCCCATCGCGGCGAGCAGTACCTGCTCCTGAGTGGCCCAGTCGGCCGGCAGGTCGGTGGCGAGGAAATAGGGGCCACGGGAAGTGCCGCCTCTCATCATGGTGCAGGGAATGGCTGTCTGCATGGTCTTGGTCTCGGTTGAGCGGTCCGCTGTGGTTTAAAATTTCTAGCTCTAGAGCGGTGCTGGCTTTGTCCCTAAGCCCTGCTGATAACCAAGATACGCCTGCCTCAAAAACCGGACAAACCATATATTTTTTATTTTTGGTATAGAAAAAATAAACTGACATTTCGATCCTTAGTAGATCGGTCTGAAAATCAAGAGCAAATATAAAGGCTTGAGTAGACTTGATAAGGTATTCGTAGATGCAGATCGATAGATAATTTCTTCAATAAAAACAATTATATAGTAGTTATCATTCGTCATGATTCAGCGCAGTGAAAGATGTCGGAGCGGCGCCTCGATGCGGGCTCAAGTTTTCGTCTTCGCAGGGGTGCGGTCGGGCCTGGGTAGAGGTTTGGTGCGAGTAGGACTAGAATAGCTAAATATAAAATCATCGTGCGAAGACGGACTTCGGCTTCCTGGACTTGGGTGTCACCGAAGCGCCTGGTGTTAAAGTTGTTTATATTTTCTATATTGAGGAGCGGGTGATGAGACGGATGCCGCCGCTAAAGGCGTTGCGGACCTTCGAGGCCGCCGGCCGGCTCGAGAGCCTGAAGAAGGCGGCCGACGAGCTGCATGTGACGACCGGCGCCGTGAGCCAGCAGATCAAGTTGCTGGAGGAATTCATCGGCGTCGATCTGTTCAAGCGTATGAACAAGTCCGTGCGGTTGACTGAAGCCGGACGCGAGGCTCTGCCATTCGTCGAGGAGGCGTTCGAACTGCTGAACCAGGCCGTGATCAAGGCGCAGGAGTTCGGCAACCAGAAGCTCATTACGGTGAGCGTGGCGCCGTCGTTCGGCGCCAAATGGCTGCTGCCCCGACTCGAGTTGTTCCGCCGCGGCCATCCCGACATCGACCTGCGGGTCGATGCGTCGACGCGGCTGGTGGACTTTTCCCTCGAGGACGTGGACCTGGCGATCCGCTACGGCCCCCCGAAGGAGCGCGGGCTGCATCTTGAGCTGCTGACCGACGAGGAACTCTTCCCGGTCTGCAGCCCGCGGCTGCTGGAGCGCGGCCATCGCTTCGCGCACCCGTCGGACCTGGCCGGCCAGACGCTGCTGCATTTCGAGGGGCGTGCCGATGACCGCGACTTTCCGGGCTGGAATCAGTGGCTGTCAGCGGCCGGTGTCGCGGGAGTCGAGGTGGTCAACGGGCCGCGTTTCAGCATGTCGAGCATGGTATTGCAGGCGGCGATGGACGGGCAGGGAATTGCCCTTGGCAGCAGCGTGCTGGCGGCCGACGACCTGCGAGCCGGGCGCCTGGTTCGCTTGTTCGAGATCAGCGTTCGGGCCAAACACAACTACTATCTGATATGCACACGCAATACCTTCAACCGGCCGGACATTCAGCGCTTCGTACGCTGGATCAAGGCGGAGATGGGTGGAGACCGCGATGAGAGTTCTGATCGTCGAGGATGACAGCACCCTCGGAGAAGCCATCAGCCGGCACTTGCAGAAGCAGGGGCAAGCCGTCGACTGGGTCGCCGATGGGGCCCTGGCGGACCGGGTGCTGGCGCAACAGTCGTTCGATCTGATCATACTGGATCTGAACCTGCCGGGGCTTGGCGGCGAGCGGGTGCTGGAAAAGCTGCGGCGCCGCGATGATCCCGCGCCGGTACTGATACTGACGGCGCGCGGGCAGGTCGAGGACCGCATCGCACTGTTGAACCTTGGCGCCGATGACTACCTCACCAAACCATTCGACTTCGGCGAACTCGACGCCCGTTGCCGGGCGCTGCTGCGTCGCAGTCAGGGGCAGGCGCGGGATCTGCTGACGCTGGGCAATACCGAGCTCGATCGCAGGGCCTGCGAGGTGCGGATCGATGGTCGACTCGTCGAGCTGGCGCCGCGGGAGCTGCGGCTGCTGGAAGTGTTCATGAGCCACACCGGTCGGGTGTTGAGCAAGACGGAGTTGATCGACCACCTCTACGGCTTCGACGAGACGCCCGGGGCCAACGCGATCGAGCTGTATGTCGGCCGCCTGCGCAAGAAAATGGAGCACAGTTCAGTGCAGATCTGCACCCTGCGGGGCCTTGGCTATGTGGTTAAGACTCCGTCGTCCTGAGCCGGCGCGCTGGTCGATCCGCCGCAAGCTTCTGCTGCTGACACTGATGCTGCTGGGTGTCATTTCCATTTTCGCGCTGCGGGCTGCCCAGAGCTACAGCCAGCGCGCCGCCGGGCTTTCGTATGACCGGCTGTTGACCGGTGCGGCGCTGCAGATCGCCGAACACATCGGCCTGCATGACGGCCGTGTGGTGGTGGATCTGCCGCGTGCCGCCTTCGAGACGCTGGCGCTGGCGCCCGAAGACCGTGTCTTCTATCGGGTGCTCGGACCGGGCGACGCCCATATCACCGGATATGCCGACCTGCCGTTGCCGGCGGTCGAAACCGATGTGCGTCATTCCGGCGACGCCTTCCGCCAGTATTTCTTCGATGCCGCCTATGGCGGCGAGCCGGTGCGCTTTCTGGTGCTCAGCCGGCTGCTGACCGAGACCGACTTCAGCGGCACCATTCGCATCCAGCTGGGCCAGACAACGCGAGCCCGGCAGGCTCTGGCCGGCGAGATCAGCCTGCGCGCCGTGCAGTTGGTTGCGGTGCTGTTCCTGATTGCCCTGTTGCTGGTGTCGGCCGGTATCTGGATGACGCTGCGGCCGCTCGAGCGGCTGAACCGGGCGCTGGCGCAAAGGTCCCCGGTGGATCTGAGTCCACTGGACGTGGCGGTGCCGCGGGAGATCTCGCGGCTGGTGCAGACCCTCAATCACCTGATGCTGCAGCTCGGCGGTACCTTGAACCGGTTGCAGCGCTTCACCAGCGAAGCGGCACACCAGATCCGCACGCCCTTGGCCGGGCTGCGCTCTCAGGCTCAGAATGCGCGCGCCGAGGAAGACGAGACGTTACGGTGGCGTCAGCTCGGACAGGTCATAGAGTCTGCCGACCGGCTCAGCGACACCGTCGATCAGCTGCTCAAGCAGGCGGTGCTGACGCACCGGCTGCGCAGCGAGCAGGACGAGCGGCTGGCGCTCGATGAGCTGGTGCTGGACGTGTGCCGTGATCTGGCGGTGCCGGCGCTGGAACGTGATGTCGAGCTGGCATACGACGGCACAGCGGGGATCGAGCTCAGGGGTAACCGCTTCGCCCTCAGGCAAATGCTCCAGAACCTGGTCGAGAATGCCATCCGCTACAGCGAGCCGGGCAGCGACGTACAGGTGAAGTTGCAGCGGGACGGGAGCGGGGTGCTGCTCAGCGTCACCGACCGGGGCCCGGGTATTCCTGATGCCGAGAAACCGCTGGTGTTCGAGCGCTTCTACCGCAGTCCCGGCAACAGCCGCTCCGGTTCCGGTCTCGGGCTGGCCATCGTTCAGGAAGTCGCCGGGCACCACAGGGCCAGCCTGCGCCTGAAGGACAACACGCCGCAAGGCCTCATTGTCGAGGTCCATTTTCCGTCAGGGAGGCTGTCATGAAGCTGATCGGTGCTGCACTGCTGTGCCTGTTGGCGACCTTTGTCAGCTGTTCGGTCGATGCCGAGGAGCTTCACGATCTGCCGGCGGCGGGCCGGGAAACCGCGGTGCTGGAGGTCCATGCCGGCGCCGACTTCGCTGCCATCAAGCCGGTGCTCGCGGCGTTTCAGCGCCGGTACCCGGGCATTCGCCTGCGCTATCACGAATTCGGCACCCTCGAGCTCTATCACGCCTTTCTCGAACGCTACCCGCAGACGCCCGATCTGGTGATGAGTTCGGCGATGGACCTGCAGGTGAAACTGGTCAACGACGGCTATGCCCACCCCTACCGCTCGGCCGAAACCGGCCGTCTGCCCGAGTGGGCGCGCTGGCGCGACGAGATCTTCGGCATCACCTACGAGCCCGCGGTCT
The DNA here is from genome assembly GCF_014645375.1 of Marinobacterium nitratireducens. Taxonomy (GTDB): domain Bacteria; phylum Pseudomonadota; class Gammaproteobacteria; order Pseudomonadales; family Balneatricaceae; genus Marinobacterium_A; species Marinobacterium_A nitratireducens. The sequence goes on along the minus strand of NZ_BMLT01000005.1, from coordinate 109,730 downwards.
TCGTGCTCAATACCGGCTTTCTCGACAACGAGTCCGTGCCTGCCAGCCGTGCCGAGCTGATCGACCTGATCCGGCGCAAGGGCGACCAGGTGCGCGGGCGCATCGGCACCTTCGATATCGAACGGGTCGGCATCGGCTACCTGGTCTGGTCTCACGACAACCAGAGAACCGCCAGCAACGGCCGGCTGCTGGAGCTGTTTGCGACGCAGGAGGCGCGGTTGTTCACCAGCAGCGCGGCGATGCTCCGGGCGCTGGTGCGGGGGGATATCGTCATCGCCTACAACGTGCTCGGCTCCTACGCCCATGCCTGGGCCAAGCGCCACCCGCTACTCACGGTGGTGCTGGCCGAGGACTACACCACCGTCATCATGCGCACCGCCTTCGTGCCGAAAATGGCCCGTAACCCGCAGGATGCGCGTCGCTTTCTCGACTTCCTGCTGTCGGACGAGGGTCAGCAGGTGCTGGCCGACGAGGCCAGTCTCTATCCGGTGCGCGGCGATATCGTCGGCGAAACCGGCGCCAGCCGGCTACGGCTCACCTTCAACAGCCCGTTGCGACCCATTCCGCTGGGAGTGCCGCTTTTGGTGCAGACTGACGAGATGAAGCGAGAGCTGATACTGGAGGAATGGCGCCGTGCCTTCGATAGCCCCGACCGGCAGTAAGAAACGCTATCTGTGAGCGTTGTCGTGTCGGTACAGGTTAAAAGCCAACCCGGCAATCCGGAATGGGTTTGGGCCTGCACGGCAGTATGATCCGGGCCCGCCAACGGGCTTCGGTGCGCTCTTGAGCTCATTGCTGCGTGTTGATGGGTTGCGCCGCGACATACAAGCAGCTGACCGGAAGCCCGATGCCAGCGCGGCCTCAGCCATCCTGCTGCTGCTTTTCGCCTGTTTCGGTCTGGGCGGCACTTCGCCGGGCGGCGCTGCGCTTGCCTCTGCGGCCTTGAAAACGTTTTTCGACAGTAAAGCTCAATGAACCCAAAAAGCCCCGCCTAAGCGGGGCAAGCATTGAATCCGGGGAGACGGCGGTTAGAATGCGATGTTCACGCCCACGGCGATATTGTCCTCGGCTTCGTCGTACTCGCCGATTTCGGCCCAAAGGCTGACGTTTTTCTCCAGCTGCTTTTTCAAGTTCAGCACCAGCAGGCTATCGTCGGTACCGGTGTCGTCGTCATCGTAGTCTTTGTCGAAGTAGCCCAGCGATGACGACCAGCCCTGACTGAAGTGGTATTTGGCTGCGACACCGAGGACTTTGGAATCGTCGCCGCCGAATCGGTCACTGTTGAGCTCGTAGACGCCACCAAGTTCCAGCTTGTCGAGGTTGTAGGCAAAACCGATGGAGTCGCGGTTGTAGTTGTGGTCGGCTCCAGGTGGGCCAACTTCCTGGTCGACGCTGACGCGGCCTATACCGACGTTCCAGTTGTCGCCCCAGTACAGTGCGCGAACCGAGATGACGTCGTGATCCTCGCCGTTGTCCTCGTTGATCTGCAGCGAGGCGCCAACGACCTGAAAGCCGTTCCAGTTCGGGCTGACGTAGGCCAGTACATTCTGTCCCTCGTCGGGCTGCTCGAAGATCTTGCCGCCGGCGGCCGGGGTGTTGGCGTGGGGTTCATTGTATTCGAACTTACGCAGGCCGCCGTAGATATTGCGGAACTGTCCGCTGACGGAACGGGGCGCGATCACGAAGCTGCCGTAGCGGGTTGGGAAGGCGACCGAAGCCTGGCGCACATGGATTTCATCCTCGCCATCGGTATCCTCGTCGGCATTGGCGGCATCAGACACGTCGACCAGAAGCTGATAAGCGGCTTTGAACCCTTCGAGCTCGTAGACGCCCTTAATGCCAAACTCGAGCTCGTAGGCTTCGGCTTCGAAGTCCTTTTCGTCATCGACGGCGCCGACGCTGATCATACCGAATACCTTGGGCTCCGTACTGGCCACGGATTCCATCGCAATTGAAAAAAGGCATGCAGAGACAATAAGCCCGGTGGCTTTGTTTATTTTCATTGTGTGACCTTCTTCTGTTTTGGTGTTCAGAATGTATGGGTTTTTAATTGCGCGGCTTCTAACCTGATTTCAGGTTTTCGCCTTTCGAATAAAATTTTGGCACTCAAGACATATGGGCTTGAGGGGATAATGGAGGCGCCTGTTTCAAGTAGATCGTAAAGGTGTTTATCGGTCTCCTTAATATTAACCAGGGAACCTGAGAGCAAGTCCCATTTGGTCTCTGCGGGTCCTGAAGCGTGCAGGCAACACCCGAACTCACGGGCACTTTGGCCCTGCTCCTTGTCAAGCACTGCAGCAACGCATAGGCATGCTTCAGGGCCCGGCCTGTGGGGCTTTCAGCGCGAGCCGGACTCATTGTTGCAGCTTCTCGACAGGCCGCCGGGGTGCCGTCGAAACGGCGTCTCGATGCCGTCTAGGCCAGAGCCTTATTGGGAATTATTCGAAGGTTCCTGGGCAATCCATAAGGCATCCCTGCCTCTTTGATTTTTATCGTTTAATAGCGGGTGGGATTATTCAATACTCCTGGAATTAAACGATATGCGCAGGTTTCTGAGTGCTCGATTACCGTCGATGCCTCCGTCAATCGGAACGATTGAGCGGCATTTTCATGTCAGCTTGATAATCGCTGGACCCTGAAAATGGGCTTCAACAGGCAAAAGAGCACTTTTTGCATTTTTACTGGATCGTCAGATTCTGCGGGATATCCAGCCCGCGCTCTCGGTAGTACTGCACTGCGCCAGGGTGAAGCGGAATGTTCAGCTGTTCAAACGCACGTTCCAACTGAATATTGCTCAACAAACGGGTCTGTTGCGCGCGTTCGTCGATATTCTCCCAGAACGCCTTGGTCATCTTGTAGATGGTCTCATCCGCTACAGACGCGTTGGTGACGATACCCACGGTGACACTGATGGTGCGGACGTCGCCCTGGGTAACCTGATTTTCGCCATATACGTTTGCCGGGATAGCGCCCAGTTGATAGCCCGGTCTCTGCAGGAGTTGCGCGAGCTTCGGGTTCTCCAGCTGCTCTTCCGGCACGCCCAGCAGTCGGATTTTATTGGTCATGACGACCTGGGTCATGATCGGGCTCGGAGGCAGAGTGGGGTTGAAGTAAACATCGATATGACCGTCCTGGAAGCTTTGCGAGGCTGCGTCCCAGCCCAGGGTGACGACATCATAGTCTTCTTCCGCCTTGTATCCGGTCATTGCTTCGATCAATAGCTGGGACGTCTGGTAGGCGACGCCACCCGGGGGGCCCAGGAAAATACGTTTGCCCTTGAAATCCTCGAAGCTCTCGATGCCGGAGTCGGCAAAAGTCGCGACGTGGTAGTAGCCCATCGGGAAGTTGAACAGGGCCCGCAGTTTTTCCGATTGCTTGGCGGCCCCTTTGACCTTGGCATAGGGACCTGCTTCGGTTTGCATCAGGTGGTGCAGGTTGGGGGAAGACATGAAGAACTGCGAGCGCCCCATGGCGGTCTCGATCGAGTGCCGGGTCGCGGCACCGGTCGCATTCACCTCGATGCTGTACTCGGGGAGTTGCTCGTTGATGATATTGGCGAAGGTATTCATGACGACATAGGGTGATGTACCGGGTCCCAGTGTCGAAAGACGCATATTCTCGGCAGCGGCGATCGGCATCGCCGTGAAGGCCGCCACCGCGGCCGCTGCGGCCAGGCCCAGGGCTTTCTTATGCAGTTGTTGGAACATACTGTTCTCCTTATTGTTGTCGGGCGGTTTTGGATTGCATTGGAGCTGTCATTCAGGCGCTGCTTTTCGGCGAGCTGGCGCAGCGTGCCGTCTTGCGGCGACTGCGGTAGACCAGCTCGGCGGCGACTATCAGCAGCAGAGACGCCACTTGAAGCGGTAGCGATGGCAGGATCAGGCAGATTGCGGCGAGAACCGCTGCCAGTGTCCAGACCACGCCACGCGGGGCGAAAATCGCGAGACACCAGATCGCCACGGCGAGTCGCAACAGGATCCAGCAGAACTCGCTGAGCGAGAAGTCGGCGATAAGCAGCAGCGACGGGTTGAAGGCGAAGGCGAAGGGAACCAGGAAGCCTATCAGGGCGAGCCGTACAGCCGTCACACTGATTCCAATCGGGTTGGCCTGGGCGATGGATGCCGCCGCGAATGCTGCCAGCGCCACCGGGGGCGTCACCGCCGACATGACCGCGAAATAGACCACGAACAGGTGCGCCGCGATAGTCGGCACGCCCAGTGCTTCCACGGCCGGACCCATGACCAGGATGATGATCAGGTAGGCCGGTACCGTCGGCATGCCCATACCGAGGACCAGGCAGGCCAGGGCCATCAGCAGCAGCGACATCAGCAGAGAGCCGTCTGACAGTGCCTGCGCGGCGGTGGCAAAACGCAGCCCCAGGCCGGTCAGGTTCATGATGCCAACGATGATGCCGACGGCGCCTACCGCGACCAGAATGGTGGCGCTGGCCGATGCAGCGCTGGACAGGGTCTGATGCAGCGCCTTGAGTGAACGGGTCTTGGGGTTGAGTGCCAGGCCCAGTACCAGCGCGGCAACGGTGGCCCAGAAACCGGCCAGAGCGGGTGACTTGCCGCCGATCAGCAGCACTATGATCAGTCCCAAAGGCACGACGAAGACCGACAGCATCAGCCAGTCACGTCCGCCAAAGCGCGGGATGGTCGCCGGGTCCGGCCGTTCGATGTCGGCGCGACGCGCCTCGGCGGAGATACAGGCGAAGAGACTGCCGTAATACAGGATTGCCGGCACCAGGGCGGCGAGGCAGATATAGAGATAGGGGATGCCGGTCAGGTCGGCCATGATGAAGGCCACGGCGCCCATGATCGGCGGCATGATCTGGCCACCGCTGGACGCCGCCGTCTCGACGGCGCCGGCGAAACGGGCGGAAAAGCCGCTGCGCTTGATCATCGGAATAGTGACGACGCCGGTACCGACGACGTTGGCGACGGCGCTGCCCGAGACCGAGCCGAACAGCGCGCTGGCCATTACGGCGGCATGGGCCGCACCGCCGCGCAACCAGCCGAGACTGCGCATGGCCAGTTTCAGCAGGACGTCGCCGGCCCCCAGCACTTCAAGCAGGGCACCGAAGATGATGAAGATGATGATGGTGCTGACCACAACCGCCAGCGGGCGGCCAAATACGCCGTCGAAACTGTACCAGAGGGTAAAGGTCATATCGGGCAGGGTGAGCCCGGAGTGGCTGAGCATGCCACCGAGCTGGTCCCCGAAGAGACCGTAGACGATGCCAACGGCGCACACCAGCACCAGCGGTAACCCCACCATGCGGCGCGCCATCTCGAGCAATACGATCAGAGCGCCGACGCCGAGTGCGACGTCGATGGGTTCGAGGAAGTAAAGGCCGGTTTCAAGCGCCTCTGCGATCATCGCGTAGCGAACCAGCGCCGCGATCAACAGGACGCAGAGCCCAAGATCCAGTATCACGCGGGCCACGCCGGCCTTGGCAGAGGGGCGGCTCAACAGGAGCAGGATGCCCAGCGCCAGGCCACCGACGCGCACCAGGGCGTCGTCATAGATGCCGAAGCGGGCAGTATAAAGGGTTCCAACTACCAGCAACGCGGCAAAGAGTAGAAAAAGACCTTGGCGTAGATGCTGTGCAACCTGTGCGATGAGCGAATTGTCGGTCTTTATTATCATTTTGACCCCAGTCTTTTGAACGGTCGGATGGAAACGAACAGCTTGTGAGCTGACTGTAGGTTTTCCCGGTCGAAATGCCCAACAGGCTTTTCACCTGGTGAATACTCCATCGCGTGCCGCTCAGGCAGGGCCCGATCAGTATAACTGGTGCTGCTCGAACAGCTGTGCCAGTTCTTCGGCGCCGGGGCGCAGTTTCGCGTAGAAAACCTGATCGATGTCGGGATCCGGATAGGCGGATTTCATCCAGACAAAGCTCAGGCAGGCCTGGACTTCTCCCTTTACCAGAATCGGCAGGGCAATGGCGCGGAACTCCTCCTCGGTATCGGACGGCAAAGATTTGATGCTGGGGTCCCGAACGCCATAACCACGCTCTCGAACCTCACTCAGCATCCGTTCGATATAAACGCTATCCTTTGCCAACCGACCCTCTTCGCCCCCCTGCTCGCTCAGTCGTCGAAGGATGGTGGTGCGCAGGCGGTCATCGCAGTAGGCGAGGTAGGCGCGTCCGATTGCAGATTTCAGCATGCTGGGGCGATAGTCGATCACCTCCCGGTTCAGGACGAAGGGGCTGCGCGAGCGCGACGTTTCGATAATGGCCATGCTGTCGCCGTCGAATACCGATATATCGCAGGGCCAGTGCAACTGTTGCTGCAGCCGCTCGAGCACCGGCGCGGCCACCTGGGCCATGGCGTCCCTGATCTGCACCTGGCCACCGAGTTCGTGAAGCTTGTAGGTGAGACGGTAGAGGCGGTCGCCCATACCGCGGTAAACCCAACCTTCCTGTCCAAGGGTGGTCAGAATCCGCAGCAGGGTGGCGCGATCGATGCCGGTGACCCGATGCAGATCAGCCAGGCTGACCGGTCCCGCCGCATTGTTGATCGCATTGACGACCGTCAATCCCCTGGCGAGTGCTTGTATCGGTTTGACCATGGTGTGCTTGCCTTTTTATTTTCACTGAGTGAAATGCTCGGTTGTGCCGCCGCCTCTGTCAATAGAAAGTGATCTGCGTCGAAGTTAATGGCTTACCAGGTTCCAACATGGCGAAGAAACCCAATATCCTCTTCATAATGGCTGATCAGTTGCGGGCCGACTATCTCGGCTGCAACGGCCATCCGACCATCCGCACGCCGAATATCGATGCCTTGGCTGCACGTGGCGTCAACTTTACGCGCGCCTACTGTCAGGCGCCTGTGTGCGGCCCCTCCAGGATGTCCTTTTACACCGGCCGCTATGCGTCCAGCCACGGAGCGAGCTACAACAATGTGCCGTTGCGTGTCGATGAAAGAACCCTGGGCGACTATCTGCGTCCCGAGGGGTATCGCGTGGCACTGGTGGGCAAGACCCATATGCGACGTGATGTCGAGGGGATGCAGCGGCTGGGTGTCGATCCCGACTCGTCGCGCGGCGTGCTGATCAGCGAATGCGGCTTTGAGCCCTACGAACGCGATGACGGTCTGCACCCCGATCAGTCCGTCAATCCCGACCTGCGCTACAACGAGTATTTGCGTAGCCAGGGCTATGAAAGCCACAACCCATGGCATGACTTTGCCAATTCCGCTGAAGGCGACGATGGCGAGGTGCTCAGCGGCTGGAGCATGCGCAACTGCCATCTGCCGGCACGCGTGCGCGAGGAGGATTCCGAGACCGCCTATACCACCCGCCGGGCGATGGATTTTATCTCCGAGTCAGAGGGCGAGCCCTGGTGCTTGCACCTGAGCTATATCAAGCCGCACTGGCCCTATATGGCGCCGGCACCCTATCACGAGCTCTATGGCGTGGACGATGTACTGCCGGCGGCCCGGTCGAAGCAGGAGCTCGAACAGCCGCACCCGGTTGTCGGCGCCTTCATGAAACATCCGGAATCGGAATCCTTCGCCCGCGATGAGGTCCGGGAACGGGTGATACCGGCCTATATGGGGCTGATCACGCAGCTCGACGATCATATCGGCCGGCTGATGGCGTTCCTCGAGGCACGTGGTGAGCTGGACAATACGCTGGTCGTATTGACCTCCGACCATGGCGATTACCTCGGCGACCACTGGCTGGGGGAAAAGGAACTGTTCCACGAAGCCAGCGTCGCTGTGCCAATGATCGTCGTCGACCCCTCGACCACGGCGGATGCCACCCGGGGACAGCGGTCGGAGCGGCTGGTCGAGGCGATCGATCTTGTACCCACCTTCGTCGACTATGCCGGGGGTGGCGAATTCGATCATATTCTCGAGGGGCGGTCCCTGAAATCGGTGATCGAGGGGGCGTCGCCGACCGAGTGGCGCCGTTATGCATTCAGCGAATGCGACTACGCCTGGCGGCCGGCGCGTCTCGAGCTGGGCCTCGCACCCGATCAGGCCAACGCCTGGATGGTGACCGACGGGCGCTGGAAATACGTCCATTACGAGCACTTTCAGCCGCAGTTGTTCGATCTGGCGCATGACCCGGACGAGCTGAATGATCTGGGGAACGACGAGGAGCACCGAACAATATGCCGGGCAATGGAAGAGGCCCTGTATCAGTGGTGCCGCGAGCGCAAATCGCGCATCACCGTCAGAAACAGCCAGGTTTCGGCGGCCACCGGCTCGGCACATAAACGCGGCTACCTGTTCGGGATCTGGTAAGGCGACAATGTTCAGAGCTGTGCGCCTCTTCCAGTGGTGAAATGGATTGGCGCCCGCTCGGTCGGCTGGGAGTGTTCGCTCGATCGCTATCTCTGAGCGGTCCCGGCCACGCCCGGTCGTTCGGACAACCGGTCAGTTGTCAGGTTCGCGTGGCAGGGCGGGCACCGTCTCTGCAAGCCGGTTCGGCACCTTGGACCCAGTAGTGGCTCTGCGCACTGTGCATGCCCCGCGCGTGCATCAGCCGCGGTTCCCCGGATGCACCAGGGCGTTGAGGCCGGCGTCGCGGAGGGCCTGGGTCAGCAGGGCGCGTATGGCGCTGGCCTGCTCGAGTTTCAGTGACTGGCGCAGCAGGTGTCTGGCCCGTTGCCGGCTGAAGGAGTGGATAGCCCACTTGATCCGCGGCAGGTCGCCGGCGCTCAGGCTGAGGCTGCTGACGCCCATGCCGATCAACAGCAGCGCCACGGCGGGATCGCCAGCCGCCTCACCGCAGACGCTGACCGGTGTGCCGCTGCGCCTGCCTGCCCGGATGATGCGAAGCAGCGCCTGAATCACGGCGGGGTGGAGGGCATCGAACCAACGGGCGACGCGCTCGTTGTTGCGGTCGACCGCGAGCAGGTACTGAATCAGATCATTGGTGCCGACCGACAGGAAGTCCACCCGCCTGGCCAGTGCCTCTACCACGTAGACGGCGGATGGCACCTCGATCATCGCGCCCACAAGCGGGCGGGTGATCGACAGGCCTTCCTGCTCCAGCTGCTGCTGCGCCCGCTGAATCAGTACCAGTGCTTCGTCCAGGTCTTCGACCCGGCTGATCATCGGCAAAAGCAGGTTCAGGTTGTTCAACCCGCGATTGGCTCTGAGCATGGCCCGGATCTGTGTCAGAAACATCTCGGGATGATCGAGCGAAATGCGGATACCGCGCCAGCCGAGGAAGGGATTCGTTTCCTTTACCGGAAAGTAGCTCAGCGGCTTGTCGCCGCCGATATCCAGTGTGCGCAGCGTCACCGGTCGGGGGTGAAAGGTTTCGAGCACCTGACGGTACAGGAGGTACTGCTCCTCTTCTGTCGGAAAGCTGTCGCGAACCATGAAGGGAAATTCGGTGCGGTAGAGGCCGATGCCTTCGGAGCCGGCGGCGAGCGATGGATTGAGATCAGACAGCAGGCCCGCGTTGGTGTATAGCGGGACCCTGAAGCCATCGGAGGTTTGCGCGGTCTGCTCGCGCAGGTGACGTAGCTTTTTCGACAGCCGGCGCTCGCGCGCGGCGAGGTTGCGGAACTCCCGCTGCAGGCTGGCGTCGGGCTCGACGTAGAGCCGGCCCCGATAGCCGTCGACGATCAGCGACTTGCCGTCGAGGCTGGCAAGGGGCAGGGTGTCGGCCAGCCCCATGATCGCCGGAATACCCATGGAGCGGGCCAGAATTGCCAGGTGGGAAAGCCTCGATCCGTGCCCCGAGATCACCGCCACCAGGCGCCCGCCCTTGACGGCGGCCAGGTCCAGGGCACTGAGGTCCTCTCCAACGAGGATGGTACGTGCGGGATACCGCTCCTCGACCGGGTCCCGCGCCTTCAGCGCGTTGAGCAGGGCGCGACCGATATCGCGAATGTCATCGGCCCGTTCCCGTAAATAGGGGTCGTTCATGGCTTCGAAGTAGCGGGCGTGTTCCCGAATACTGTCGCGCAGAGCCCCGGCTGCCCAGTTGCCGTTGCGGATGCCGGCCAGTGTGCTCGTTTTCAGTTCGTCGCTGCGGGCTATCATGGCGTAGGCCCGAAACAGTGTCCGGTCTTCGGGCATCAGTCCCGCGCCCTGTTCCTCGGCTATCCGGTCAAGTTCCTGAGCCACCTGTCCGACGGCTGCCTGAAAGTCTGCGATCTCGGCCTCGATATCGGTGACCGGGCGGTCCGGAACCTGTTCGAGTTTTTCCCTGCTGTAGACGACATGCCCGGTGCCGTTGGCAATACCCGGTGCACCGATAACGCCCTCGAAAAAAGGGGCTGCGGCCTGGTCGCCGGCAGCGCTGGCGCTGATGCTGCTGCGGGCTTCAGCCAGTTTTATGCCGCCCGCGATCTGCGCGGCCAGGGTGGCCAGCGATGCCAGCTCCGATTCGCTGAAGCGGTATTTCGCCTTTTTCTGCACGACCAGTACGCCGAGCAGGGCGCTCTGATGCATCACGGGAACGCCGAGGTAGCCCTGACAGTTGCCGCTCCTGTGAGCGGGCAGGGCCTGGCTATCGCAGAGGTTGACCGGTTCCGAGCGCTCCGCCACCAGGTTGGCCAGCGCGTCGGCGAAGGCGTGTGGCAGCGGAGGGCCGGCATGGGCGTCGAGTCCGTCGCTGGCCATCAGCCGTTGCAGACCCTGCTGCGCGGGGTCCGAGAGATAGAGCAGGCAAATATCGACCCGAAAGACATTGCGCACGTCTTTGGCGATACCGTACAGGGCGCTGTCGAGATTCGGGGCATCCCCGAGACTCTGGACGATGGCATCAAAGCGGGTCGTCGGTAGCACGGACGAACGTGATGCCGGTTCTCGAATCATGTTCCCCTCCAGGGGCGGCGTGCTCGAAACCTGCTCGAACAGCGATGGGCAGCTCAAAGGTGCGGTCGGCGCGGCAAGAAGACGAGGTTCCCATCGACACGCGGGAGAAGTGGGAGGGTCGTTAAGTCAGGCTGTAATGCTGTTTCACGATGACTCGCTTTCAGTCTATACCAGCGCACCGGGGCTGTCATCCGGCGGCCGTGAGCCGGTCGGCGCCCGTATCGCGGCCGTGTGAGGGCAATTCCGATGATGCCATCATGGCCGACCAAAGCGATTTTGGCCGAAGTGCCATCGATCGAGCCGGTTGCCTGTCAAAGGCCTGGCTCCGGATTTTTTCGGTTTTGGCGGGACTTTGATCTGGGGCTGTCGAACAGGTCCCAACGACCTCTGCAGCCGGAGCCTCGTCGGGAGTCATGCGCGGGCGGGTCAGGATGCTGAAATGGCGGCAATCCTTTGGCGTGGGTGGCTCATCCCTGCCGGTAGTTGCGCGGGGCGGACGTCATCTGCGGTGTTTCAGCCCCTTGATCAGCGAGACGAAAAACAGTACGACAAAGACGACGAACAGGATTCTGATGATCTCGACGGCGCCCGCCGCGACACCGGTGAAGCCCAGTAGCCCTGCGACCACGGCGACGATAAAAAATAGAACAGCGAAATACAGCATCTGCCTTTCTCTCCCGTTGTGCGATTCGTGAGGCAGCACCTGGATCAATGACCTTGCATGGTTGTGGCTTGATTCGCCGCCATTGCGCACCGCTTTCACGCTTTGGACACTTCGGGCCGTCTGCAGTGCCCCCTTGATATCGATTCCGAGACAGATTCGTTCGTTGTCCGGCCGCTGGCAGGCACAGCGGCCGGGCAGTGGCCCTGTCTGTGGCCGGGCTTTCACAGTCGATTGATTCGCAGCAGCCCCCGATCAACAGCGAAAGAGCTGTCCGTTGGCGGGGGGTGTGGCCAGAGCGTGCTATAGTGAGACAAGCAGGTTCGGGGCGTTTTGCTGGGAGTCCCGAGCAGCACATCAGGATCGGCGGACCCAGGCCAGAGCACAACAGCTGCTGGGCGCCTTGCCAGCGAATACATGGGCGTCGCTGATCCCGGTCCCTGATTGATCCCCTATTGCGGGGTAAGCCTGGACGAATCCGGCGATACCCTGCGCCCTGTGTATTTTCTCATCGACCCGATCACGGTGATGGCACCCGGTGCGCTCTGCTCAGTTCAGGCCAGGCATCGCAGAGTATCGGCCCGTTGGTGTTCGAGTCCTACTACCAGCGAGACCGCGGGCGTTGGTGCGCGATATGGAGAGATGATATGTGGTTACGTGCCAGTTGTGACTTGACGTTCGATATCACGGTAGCGACCCCGTTTATTCTTATGTTGCGGCCGCGCAGCGGGGCGAACCAATGGGTTTCGCGTGAAGAGTACAAGATCGAACCCGTCGTGCCGGTTTTCGAGTTCACCGATGGCTACGGCAACCTGTGTCAGCGGCTGGTCGCTCCGCCGGGAAGGTTTTCGGTACACACCCAGGCGGACATGATGGTTGCTGATGGCGTCGACAGAGCGCCCGGTGCCCCCTTCGTTGAGGTGCAAAATCTGCCGGATAGCGTGCTCTGTTACCTCTTGCCGAGCCGTTACTGCGAGTCCGACCACTTCAACGAGATGGCCACCGAGATCACCTCGGGGCAGCTGTTGGGATACGATCAGGTGTCGGCGATCGAGGCCTGGTTGCGCGGCGCGTTCAGTTATGTACCGGGCAGCACCAGCGCCACTCTTTCCGCGGTGGAAGTGAACGCCAGGCAAGTGGGCATATGCCGTGACCTGGCGCATCTTGGCATCGCCCTGTGCCGCAGTCTCAGCATTCCGGCGCGTATGGTGGTGGGTTATCTGCATCAGCTGGACCCCATGGATCTGCATGCCTGGTTCGAAGCCTATGTCGGCGGCCGTTGGTATACCTTCGATGCCACGCAGCCTGCGCTAAGAGGCGGGTATGTGGCGCTTGGCTACGGGCGCGACGCCGCCGACGTCGCCGTGTTCAATCAGTTCGGCCCCCCCTCTTTTGCCACGGCGCAGGCGGTGCGGGTCGAACGTCTCCACGACTGACCCTGAGCCCTGATCAGGAGGCCTTCAGTCACTGCCGACGAGGATCGCCTGCGTGCTGTTCACTATTCGACATCGTACCCGCTACGACTATTCTCAACCCGTTCGGCTGAGCCCTCAGCAGCTGCGCTTTTACCCGCGCTGCGACGGCTCGCAGCGCGTCGTCGCTCATCAGCTCAACATCAGTCCTGCACCTCAGGGGCAGAATGAACACCTCGACCTGGAAGGCAATCGCGTCACCCAGGTCTGGTTCGAGGGTGAAACCCGACATTTTCAGATCGAGGTCGACATGCAGGTCGAAACTCTGCGGCACAACGCCTTCGATTTCATGCTGGCGCCGCAATCCATGCTGTTGCCGATTAACCACGAGCAAGACTCAATCTGTGCCAGGGCTTATCTGGAGCGCAGTTGCGCGGACGACGCGGTAACCGTATTTGCGGCGGAACTTAGCCTTGGCGTCAATCGCGATACTCTGCGCTTTCTCGATCGCCTCAACCGGCAACTGCACGCTGATTTTTCCCAGGTCCATCGTCACTCGGGCCCACCACAGGCGCCGGCTTTTACCTTGCAGACGCGCCACGGTGCCTGTCGCGATCTTGCGGTCCTGTTTGTCGACTGCTGTCGGGCCGAGGGCATAGCGGCGCGCTTTGCCAGTGGCTATCAGAAAGGCAACCTGCAGAGCGATCGTCGGGATCTGCATGCCTGGCCGGAGGTGTACCTGCCGGGGGCCGGCTGGCGCGGATTCGACCCGACCCACGGTTACCCGGTCGCCGATACACATGTGACTATCGCCGCGGCGGCGCATGCACGGGATACGCTGCCCGTCAGTGGTGTTTTCATCGGTGGTGGCGCGCACAGCAGGCTCGACTTCGAGGTGCAGATCCAGGTTTCGGGCCCATAAACCAGGATTCGGCCAGGTTCATCAAAGCCGCAACCCGTGACCCTGAACGTTCGAGCCGCAATTTTCTCAACCTACGGGGATCCCAATGACACCCGGGTACAGGTGTCGGTGAACGACATCGTCATGATTTTCGCCTTTGCGCCCCAGTCGGGCGTTCTGTCTGAGTCCGCAGGGCGGGCGGTAGCGTACTCCTGCAGGATGTTTTCGAACCGGCAGGTTCCTTAGCCGCACAACGGCGGCAGCGCGGTTATCGCTATACTGTATAACAACCTTCACCGACACAGGCGTTGTCCCCGAGTTCTGGTCGTATCTGCCGTCCGGTTGGACGATCGAACCTATCGGAGGGCGTGCCGGCTACCCGACATTGAGATGATATGCCCTGCCACCGATGTGGGACCGAGATCCCCGCAAGCCTGAAAGCCTGTCCAGCCTGTGGTGCCGAGAAGATTCGGCGCTGTCGAAACTGCGGTCATGAATGCGCGGCGGATGCAAAGTTCTGCAGTGAATGTGGTACGCCACTGGCAGCCGATGGCGCGACGAAGGTGGTGGCGCCGGTTCAATATACGCCCGAGTATCTGGCCGAACGGATAAGAGCTGAAAAAAACGCCATGCAGGGGCGAAGCGGCGGCGGCGGCGAGCGCAAGACCATCACGATGCTGTTCGCGGACCTGGCCAACTCGACCGAGCTTATTCAGCATCTGGATGCCGAGGAAGCGCAGCAGTTGATCGACCCGGTGCTTCAGCTGATGATGGAGGCGGTTCACCACTACGAAGGTTACGTCGCCAAATCCCTCGGCGACGGTATTCTGGCGCTGTTCGGCGCCCCCATTGCCCATGAAGACCACGCCCGGCGGGCGCTCTATGCGGCACTGCGAATGCAGCACAGAATGGAGGCGCTGGCCGGCGATATCGAGCGGAGAAAGGGCCTTCAGCTGTTGCTGCGGGTCGGTATCCACAGTGGTGAGGTGGTGGTGCGGTCGATCCATACCGAGGATCTGCATACCGATTACGATCCTGTCGGCCGCTCCATTCACATCGCGTCCCGGATGGAATCCGTGGCCCCGCCGGGCGGAACCGTCGTCAGCGAAAGCAGTTACCGGTTGACCCGGGGTTTTTTCGAATTCCGTGCCCTGGGACCGACCCGGGTCAAGGGGGTGGCCGAACCCATCCAGATCTACGAGCTGCTGGCGGCAGGACCCTTGCGTACACGGCTGGAGGTCTCGGCCCATCGCGGCCTGGTTCCCTTTGTCGGCCGTAAGCCGGAGCTCGAGCGCCTGCGCGCGCTGCTGGCGCGGGCCCGGGCAGGCCGCGGCCAGCTGGTTGCGGCGAGGGGCGAGCCGGGCGTCGGCAAGTCACGGCTCTTTCTCGAATTCAAGCGCAGCGTAAAGGACGACTGTCTGGTGCTTGAAACCTTCTCGGTGTGCCATACCCGGGCCTTTGCCTATTGGCCCCTCATCGGTCTGCTGAAACAGTATTTCGATCTTGGCCCGGAAGACGATGCATGCAGTCGGCGCGACAAGATAAGCGCCAGGGTGGCGGCACTCGACGTCTCTCGGGAGACGTGCTTGCCGTACCTGCTGTACCTGCTGGGGGGAGTGGAGGAACACTCGCCGCTTTTTCATCTGGATCCACAGACGCGGCGTGAAAGGACGTTCGGGGCGATCGAGCAACTATTGCTGGCGCAAAGCAGACAGGAACCACTGCTGCTGATCTTCGAAGACCTGCAATGGCTCGACAGCGAAACCCAGGCGTTTCTCGAACGCCTCGCCGATGCGCTGGAAGGTCACCGGCTGATGCTGCTGATGAACTACCGGCCGGAATACCGGGATCATTGGCTGGAAGAAAGGGGGGGCACCCGGTTGCAGCTCGATCCCCTTGCGCTGTCGGATGCCGGTGGCCTGCTGCGGTCACTGCTGGGTGAGGCGCCGGAACTGAAACCGGTCGCGCGCCGTATCCTCGACAAGACCGAGGGGAATCCGTTTTTCATCGAGGAGGTGGTTCAGGCGCTGGTCGAAGAGCAGGTGCTGCTGGGCGAGAGGGGTCAGTACCGACTCGGCGGTCCCGCGGATGACCTGCAGCTGCCGATGACGGTGCAGGGGGTACTGGCGGCACGCATCGACCGCCTAGCCTCTGAAAGCAAGGCGCTGTTGCAGCTACTGGCGGTGATTGGCAAGGCACTGCCCTTCGGTCTGGTGCGTCAGGTGAGCGGCACAAACCCCGATGATCTGATGCTGTTGCTGGCCCGGCTTCAGGGCGCCGACTTCATCTATTCGGTTCCGGCCTATCCGGAACAGGAGTTCGCGTTCAAGCATGCGCTGACGATGGAAGTGGCCTACCGTTCCCTGCTCAGCGAGCGGCGCAGCGAATTGCATGAGCGCACCGCCCGGGCCATAGAAAGCCTGTACCGGGAGCGCCTGGATGAGCACTATGGCGAACTCGCTCACCACTACAGTCGCAGCGGCGATACCGCCAAGGCCATCGAATATCTGCAGCTGGCCGGTCGGCAGGCCGTCCAGCGATATGCCAACAGCGAAGCGATCACGCAGTTGTCCAAAGCCATCGAGTTGATTGGATCGCTGCCGGAGTCGTCCGAGCGCGACCGCCTCGAACTGGCGGCCAGGCTCACGTTGGGCCCTGCCCTGATGGCGTCCCGGGGGTATGCGGCCCCCGAAGTCGAAAGCACCTACAGCGGGGCTCTGCAGCTGTGCCGCCAGGTGGGGGCGAACCTTCAGCTGTTTCCGGCGCTGCTGGGTCTGCGGACCTTCTACCATGTACGGGGCCAGCTGCCGGTTGCACGAGAACTGAGTGAGCAGCTGGTGCGCCTGGCCAGCGAAGCGGACGACAGCGAACGTCAGCTCGAGGCACATCGGGCGCTGGGTACGGTATTGTTCAGCCTGGGTGAGCTGGATCGGGCCCGTCGCGAGCTGGCTCAGGCATTGGCGTTTTACGACTGCCAGCACTCGCAGCGCCATGTGTTCTACTACGGTGTCGATTCCGGCGTTTTCAGCCTGTTCTACATGGCCTGGGTGCTCTGGTATCAGGGCTATCCTGAGCAGGCGCTGGCCAAAAGCGGCGAAGGGCTGGCGCTGGCCGAGACGCTCGATTACCCCTTTATAAGGGTGGTGGCGCTGGTATTCGATGCCGAAACCCATCTGCTGCGCCGGGACCTGCGTCAGACCCAGGAACGGGCCGAGGAAGCAATCGCCCAGGCGCAGGAACACGGCTTCCCAATCTGGAGCCTCTGGGGGCGGGTGCTGCGGGGATGGGCATTGGCACAGCAGGGCGAACAGGACGCCGGCATTGCGGAGATCCGCCAGGGACTGGCAGCCGACAGGGCGGCCGGTGCTGAACTCTGGCGTCCCTATTTTCTTTCGCTGCTGCTCGAGGTGCTGTGCCTCGCCGGCAGGCTGGATGAAGCCCGGGACTGCCTCAGCGAGGCACATGCCTCCCTGGATGCGACGGAAGGCCACCTTTACGAGTCCGAGCTGTATCGGCTGGAGGGGATGCTGCTACTGAGGCAGGGGGAGGACGCGGCAGCGGCGCAGGCATGCTTCGAAAAGGCCATCGCCATTGCCCGCGGTCAGGGGGCCCGGTCGCTCGAGCTGAGAGCGGCCACCTGCCTGGCCGACCTGCTGCGGGAGCAGGGAAAATCCTCCGACGCCAGGCAGTTGCTGGAGCCGGTGTTGCGAGACTTCGGCGAAGGGCTGGAAACCGCTGATCTTAGAAGAGCGTCAACCTTACTGTCCGGACTGCCGGAGTCCGGCTGAAGCGCGCCTGCGGTGAGGCGACGGCGTGAGTTGCGGCGGCAGGCGCAGGGCGTATGGGCACCTGTTCTTCCATCCAGTCACCGGTGTTGCGTGACGCCGGAGTGGGTAAGGAGGAGGGCATCTGTGACTGCTTTTGAAAGGTCCATCCGGTCCCATATCCGGCCGTAGTCTAAACGGTCCAAAAGGGGCCAGAAAAATAGTCCTGTTTCCCGCTTTTACCGCCATCCTTTAGCCCCCGCCGTTGGCTCGTTCCCCATATCATTCCCTTGTTCAAGCGATTCCAGTCGAGTGAAGACTTACGACCGGGGACGTGACCGCACAATAAGAGGAATAATAGATGAGCAAGCAAGAACAAAAAGAATTCGGCTTCGGGACTCAGATCCGCAAGTCTCCGTATTTCGACGCTACCGTGCGCTGGGGCGCCACCGGCTTTTCCGTCTACAACCACATGTATATCCCCCGCGATTTCGGTAGCCCGGAGCAGAATTTCTGGAACCTGGTCAATGACGCGATTCTCTGCGATGTCGCGGTCGAGCGCCAGGTCGAGATTACCGGCCCTGACGCCGCAAAATTTGTTCAGATGCTTACGCCCCGGGACCTGTCAAAATGTGCGGTCGGTCAGTGTAAATATGTACTGATCACCAATGCCGAAGGCGGCATCCTGAACGATCCGATCCTGCTTCGTCTCGAAGAGAACCGCTTCTGGATCTCCCTGGCGGATAGCGATATTTTGCTGTGGGCGCAGGGTGTCGCTGTCCACTCCGGACTGGACGTGCAGATTCGCGAACCGGACGTCTCTCCGCTTCAGCTGCAGGGACCGAAGTCCGGCGACATCATGAAGGCACTGTTCGGTGACAGCATCACCGATCTGCGCTACTACTGGCTGCGCGAGTACGACCTGGACGGTATTCCGCTGATCATCTCCCGTACCGGCTGGTCCAGCGAGCTGGGCTACGAGCTCTATCTGCAGGATGCTTCCAAGGGTGACGAGCTGTGGGAAAAGATCATGGCTGCAGGTGCTCCCTATGGTCTTAAGCCCGGTCATACGTCGTCAATCCGCCGTATCGAAGGCGGAATGCTGTCCTACCACGCCGATATGGATATCAACACCAACCCCTATGAGCTGGGCCTTGACCGGCTGGTGGAGCTGGATATGGAGGCGGACTTCATTGGCAAGGCTGCACTCAAGCGTATCCGCGAAGAAGGCGTGTCCCGCAAGCAGATCGGTATTGTGATCGACGGCCCTGCGCTGACGGGCCCCAACACCAAATTCTGGGTGCTGGAAAAGGACGGTGAGTGCGTGGGTAAGGTCACCTCTGCCATTTACTCTCCGCGGCTGGAGAAAAATATCGCGCTGGCCATGGTCAAGGCGGATTTTGCAGGCCTTGGGATGAACCTGGAAGTTGATATGCCGAATGGTAAAAGAGCAGCGACTGTTGTCGAAAGGCCGTTCTTCGATCCTAACAAGAAACTCGCGGCAGCTTAGTCTTAGTATTTAAGAACGCGATTATCAGAAAGCTTTCAGTCTAAGACCTATCAGAAGATATTTGAGCTTGGTGGTTTTTATTGCCGATATCTTCTGAGGTTTAAGCTGGCGAATATATTAGTTAAAGGACCGGTCTTATGAACGCAATTGAAAAAACCTATATTCTTAGCGGAAGCTCGGCTAGCAAGCTGGGCGTGCTCGACCTGATCATCGGGTGCCTGTACAAGCACGAGTGCTATGCGTATGAGATACACACTTTTGACGATAACGACGTCGAACGCTTTTTCTTCCGTGTGGAGTTCCGCTACGTAGGTGGTGGCGAATTCGCGGAAGAAAGTCTGCGGAGCCAGTTTGGTGACCGGGCTGAAGCCTTTGACGCGGTATGGGACCTGCGGGATTCATCGACTCCGGACAAAGTGGTGATTCTGGTATCGAAGTATGATCACTGCCTTCAGGATATTCTGCACCGCCACAGTATCGGTGCGCTCAATATCGATATCCCGGCTATCATATCGAACCATCCGGACCTTGAAAGGCTGGCTCAGTGGTATAATATTCCGTATTTCCATCTGCCCATTACTGCGGACACCAAACCGCAGCAGGAAGCTGAGATCTGGAGTATCATCCAGAAAGTCGATGCAGATTTGGTTGTTTTGGCGCGCTATATGCAGGTGCTTTCGGACGATATGTGCAAAAAGTTGCACGGACGTGCCATCAATATCCACCACTCGCTTCTGCCGGGCTTCAAAGGCGCAAAGCCTTATCATCAGGCCTATGAAAAAGGAGTCAAGCTGGTAGGAGCTACTGCGCATTACGTCAGTAAAGATCTGGACGAAGGTCCGATCATCACCCAGGGTGTGGAGCCTGTGGATCATACCTATACGCCGGACCGCCTGGTGGCAAAGGGACGTGATACCGAGCGCCTCGCACTTGCAAAGGCGATTAAGATGCATGTTGAGCGACGTTGTTTCCTCAACGGCAATAAAACGATTGTCTTCCCGGGGCACTAGTACCGTATTGTTCTGAATCTGAAAGCGGATCGCTCCGGTAACCGGAGCGATCCGCTTTTTTTTGTTCTTCGCAGACGGATACGCCGTACCGAGGCGTCGCTCCACCCATCCTACGATTTACGTTTTTCCCGCTAAAGCGCGATGAGCCTTTTTTGTTTTCGCAAAACAGCGGGAAACCGCTGTCGTCGCAGGTTGCGTGCGGTAACGGCTGCAGAAGCCCGCTCCGCGGGCGAATGCTGCCACCGGCTCGCCCGCAGACCGGTCTCCTGCGAAATCTCCGTACTCCATCCCGATGGCTGATGCATTTGTCGGCCGGGCCAACAGCCCTCCTCCAGGCGTAGCCTGCGCATGTCCCGTTGCGGTTCCAGGATCCTCCTCCTGAACGCCATACGGTGGCGAATCCGCACAATTCCGGGGGCGTCAGGTGTCATAACGCAGTGGCTCAACCTCTGAGAACAATAGTGATTCACTAGCAAAATCAAAGGGTTGCGGATCGGGTGAAGGTGGATAGTCTAAATGGTCCAAAGGGCTGTAAAAAATAGTCCTGTTTTCCATCTTTGTCGCCTTCCTTTAGCCCCCGCCGTTGGCTCGTTCCTCATATCATTCTCTTGTTCAGGCGCTTCCAGTCGAGTGAAGACTTACGACCGGGGGCGCGACCGCACAATAAGAGGATGAATGAATGAGCAAGCAAGAACAAAAAGAATTCGGCTTCGGGACTCAGATCCGCAAGTCTCCGTATTTCGACGCTACCGTGCGCTGGGGCGCCACCGGCTTTTCCGTCTACAACCACATGTATATCCCCCGCGATTTCGGTAGCCCGGAGCAGAATTTCTGGAACCTGGTCAATGACGCGATTCTCTGCGATGTCGCGGTCGAGCGCCAGGTCGAGATTACCGGCCCTGATGCCGCAAAATTTGTTCAGATGCTTACGCCCCGGGACCTGTCAAAATGTGCGGTCGGTCAGTGTAAATATGTACTGATCACCAATGCCGAAGGCGGTATCCTGAACGATCCGATCCTGCTTCGTCTCGAAGAGAACCGCTTCTGGATCTCCCTGGCGGATAGCGATATTTTGCTGTGGGCGCAGGGTGTCGCTGTCCACTCCGGACTGGACGTGCAGATTCGCGAACCGGACGTCTCTCCGCTTCAGCTGCAGGGACCGAAGTCCGGCGACATCATGAAGGCACTGTTCGGTGACAGCATCACCGATCTGCGCTACTACTGGCTGCGCGAGTACGACCTGGACGGTATTCCGCTGATCGTCTCCCGGACCGGCTGGTCCAGCGAGCTGGGCTACGAGCTCTATCTGCAGGATGCTTCCAAGGGTGACGAGCTGTGGGAAAAGATCATGGCAGCAGGTGCTCCCTATGGTCTTAAGCCCGGTCATACGTCGTCAATCCGCCGTATCGAAGGCGGAATGCTGTCCTACCACGCCGATATGGATATCAACACCAACCCCTATGAGCTGGGCCTCGACCGGCTGGTGGAGCTGGATATGGAGGCGGACTTCATTGGCAAGGCTGCACTCAAGCGTATCCGCGAAGAAGGCGTGTCCCGCAAGCAGATCGGTATTGTGATCGACGGCCCTGCGCTGACGGGCCCCAACACCAGATTCTGGGCGCTGGAAAAAGACGGTGAGTGCGTGGGCAGGGTCACTTCTGCAGTGTTCTCTCCGCGTCTGGAAAAGAACATTGCGCTGGCGATGGTAAGCGCGGAATTTGCGGACCTTGGAACGACTTTCGAAGTTGAAATGCCGGATGGTAAAAGAGCGGCGACTGTTGTCGAAAGGCCGTTCTTTGATCCTAACAAGAAACTCGCGGCGGCTTGACCGTCGTTTGTAAAAGGCACGGTGATAGCCCGCTATCACCGCAGGCTCCAGCAGGCTTCGGTCAGAGCCGTCAATAAGGTGAAACACGGGGTGGCACCCTGTCTAACGACAAGAGAGCACCCCGTTGAGCCAACGGATGCCGATAGAAATTATAAAAACAGAGCTTGGCCGACTGCCAGCTGACAGGAGAGATTTTATGGGGTTGTTCTCTTTTCTTACTAAATCCACGGACGCCAGCAAAGAGGGGGATGCCCCCCGTCTACTGGAGAACATCCTTCGCGGCTATTCGATCGAAGTCATGCCGCGGACTGCCGAGAAGGTGGAGAGCTTTCGCGACATCCTGCCTGCCGGTACCCGCGTCTATATAGCGCATATCGACGGAACACCGATCGAGGATATGGTTCGAACCGCTCGTCGCCTGGCCGATGAGGGATTTCCGGTGATGCCGCATTTTCCTGCCCGGGTCATCAAGAACCGTGCTGAACTGGCCAACTGGATCGCACAATACCAGGGTGAGGCGGGAGTCAAACAGGGACTGCTACTGGGCGGCGGCCTCAACACTCCGGCTGGTGAATTCGATAGCTCCATCCAGCTCATCGAGACTGGACTTTTCAATGACTTCGAACGTCTGCACGTCGCTGGCCATCCCGAGGGAAACCGCGACATCGATCCGGATGGTTCTGACCGTTTGGTAATGCAGGCCTTGAGGTGGAAGCGTGCTTTTTCCCAGCGGACCGATGCGAAGCTGGCGATTACGACTCAGTTCTGTTTCGAAGCCGCACCGGTGATCTCCTGGGCCAACCGGCTGGCGGAGGAGGGGATTGATCTGCCAATCCATATGGGCCTGGCAGGACCGGCCAAGCTCCAGACTCTGATGAAATATGCCATGTCTTGCGGCGTGGGGCCCAGTATGCGGGTGTTACAACGCCGGGCCAAGGATGTATCCAAGTTGATCATGCCCTACGAGCCTACCGATATACTGCTAGAACTCGCTAATTACAAAGAGCGAAACCCAGGCTTCGGCGTTGAGCAGGTGCATTTCTTCCCGCTCGGCGGTATTAAAGCCAATGCAGACTGGATTAGTGAAAACGGTGGAGTTTCAGGCCGGCCTGCACTGGCTAATTAAAAAAGGGAAGAAGTAAAAGTTCGAACGGATATCAGATCTTTGCTGTGGCCGGGCAATCGGATATTTGCGGCGCCGTCCTGCTTGGCTAACTAGATTCTCTTTTCAAACTCAGTTCAAAAGCGGGTGCAAGTGCACTGACATGCTGGAACTTGTGGCGTTCTAATTGGCCTGCGATCAATAATGAAGCATCCTTGCTTCATGTGTGGATCCGCCGTGTTAATACAACAACAACGAATATAAACGCGTCGACCTTACGGTTGTTTGTCTATTCAGACCGCGTGCGAATTGAGAAGGAGACAGGCATGACTGCTCGGATCATCGATGGTAAGGCATTCGCAGCTATACTACGTGAAAGTGTGGCTGAGCATGTTTCACACCTCAAAAAGACACACGGAATAACGCCTGGCCTGGCGGTTGTGCTGGTCGGAGATGATCCGGCATCCCAGGTCTATGTCCGGTCGAAGGGAAAGCAGACCGTCGAGGTCGGCATGCACTCCTACGAGCACAAGTTGCCCGCAGATACCTCTGAAGGCGAGCTTTTGGCGCTGGTTGAGCAGCTCAATATGGATCCATCGGTGCATGGCATCCTCGTGCAACTGCCCTTGCCGGAACATCTCGACGAAGCGATGGTGATCAATGCGATTGATCCGGCCAAGGATGTGGATGGGTTTCATATATCCAATGCGGGCCTGCTGGCCACCGGGCAGAAGGCTATGGTGCCCTGCACTCCTTTGGGATGCCTCATGATGCTTCGCGAGTATAGTGGCAACCTTTCAGGATTGAATGCGGTTGTGATCGGGCGCTCGAACATCGTCGGTAAACCCATGGCACAGCTGTTGCTGAGAGAGAGTTGCACAGTAACCGTGGCCCATTCGCGTACGCGGAACCTGCCGGATATTCTGGCGAAGGCAGATATCGTCGTGGCCGCTGTTGGTCAGCCGCTATTCGTGCAGGGAGAATGGCTCAAACCGGGTGCAACAGTGATTGACGTGGGCATCAACCGCATTGACCAGGAGGATGGCTCCACACGGCTGGTCGGCGATGTCGATTACGATACCGCCAAAGAGGTCGCAGGCGCGATCACGCCGGTGCCCGGCGGTGTAGGCCCGATGACGATTGCTTGTCTACTGGCTAATACAGTGACCGCATGTTGTCGTGCGAATGCCATCCCTGAACCGAAAGGCCTGACCGCCTAAGAACCAATCCCATCGTCCGGCAGGTCTGCCGAACCCAGAGGTCAGGCACCGGAAGCGGGCGATCGACTCAGGTCGATCGTCCGCTTTCAGCGTTTTTTCGATAACTCTGAAGCACGCGGCCGGCCGGATTGCGATCGCTCGAAACCCTGCTTCAGACGTCTGTTTCTCTCCTCCCGTTCTTGGGGGTGCCCGGTGTCCCGGGTCTTCCATTTCACTGTCCTTCGATTTCCGGTTTTAATCAGTCGTATCCGAATTACCATGCTTCCGGAAGACCTGTCCCGGGCAGGCCCGGCCTGTCTTGGCGGCTTGATATTCTGCACGGTTCAGGAGTCGGTGAAAGCTGTCGTCCGCTTCGCTCTTTTCCCTTCATTATCATGGCTCCGTGCCGCAGAACTGCAGCGTTCGCTGGTTCGATCTTACTGGCCATGCCGGTGATCATCCTCCTGTTCGGCGGTCTCCTCTGGCGCTATACTCGGCTTCGCTCATCCTCTGCCATGACGGGTGCGATGCCGGAAAGTGGGTGTAGTAACCTGTCATTCCTGATTCCTTGGGAACCTATGAATAAGTCCCAATGTGGCTCTGGCTTTCAGCGCGGGCCGGAATCGCGGCGCAGTTTCGAAGGCATGCCGGGGCCTGGTTGCAGGTTCACCTTGCCTGGCGATACCCCGGAGCGGTGGTGGAAGAATCGAAAAAGGATGCGAGATTGGCTCGTTAATAACCTCGCTGTGGTTGCAGCTCACCTGTTTTCCGTAGTTGCGTAAAGATTGAAGATCTTTACACGGGTGACTAAACTCGTTTCTACAGGGTGCTATTTGTAGCGTTAATAATATGAAGAAATTCGCACTAGATGCTGTTGATATCCGGATTTTGAGTGCCGTCCAGCAGTATGGGCAAATAAGTAAAAACCGGCTTGCCGAATTGGTCAATCTTTCGGCAACCCCTTGCTGGCTTCGTCTCACAAAGCTAAAAAATTCTGGTCTTATTACCGGTTATCGGGGTATGGTCGCGCTCGATAAAATTATCGACCTAACCAAGGTTTTTGTGACGGTTTCTCTGAAAGCGCATAAAAAGTCAGATTTTGATCGGTTTGAAAAGCGTATTCAGGGAATCGATGAGGTTGTGGAGTGTTGCGCAACAGGTGGTGGCTGTGACTATGTGCTCAAAGTCATAACGGTCAGTCTGTATGAATTTCAGACCTTAATAGAGCAGCTGCTTGACGAGGAAATCGGAATAGATCGCTATTATATTTATGTAGTAACCAAGGAGGTGAAATCAACGTCAATAAGCTTGTCGAAGCTCATGGAAATTAAGAGTCGTGAAAACCTGTAGGGTATTGCCTGCGCACTGCGTCGGAGTGCCGCACCATTGCAGCTGCACGCTTCAGGACCCGCAGAGACCAAATGGGACTTGTTCATAGGTTCCCTGGATGCCGGATTGGGCGTTGACGCTATCCCCGTTAAAAACAAAAATGCCAGTCAGCTGGCGTAACTGACTGGCATTGGGCGCAAGGCCGGTTTTTTCTAGAGTCGTTTTACCTTGCTTCTGATCTGAGACCTTTATAGAGGCTCACGCACATTAGCATCAGCACCAGGGTGAATGGCAGTCCGGTCGTTATCGCACCGGCCTGCAGCGCCGTCAGGGCTTCGGAACCGCCACCGATCAGCAGTACGCCGGCGATGATACCCACCAGAGTGGCCCAGAACAGACGCTGCAGCATGGGCGCGTCGGTCTTGCCGCCGGAGGTGATGCTGTCGATCACCAGGGAACCGGAGTCGGCCGAGGTGATGAAGAACACCAGAACCAGCATGACGGCGACGAAGGACATCAGCATGGTCAGCGGCAGGTTCTCGAACATCTGGAACATTGCCAGCGATACATCGGAGATGCCGCCCGCCAGAGCGCCAACGCCAGCCTGGGCCTGCTCCAGCGCAGTACCACCGAACACGCCCATCCAGATCACGGTTACCAGGGTCGGTACCAGCAACACGGCGGTCATGAACTCGCGGACGGTGCGGCCTTTGGAAACACGGGCGATAAACATGCCGACGAACGGCGACCAGGACACCCACCAGGCCCAGTAGAATACGGTCCAGCCGTGGTACCAGGTACCGTCTTCACGACCGACCCAGTTGCTCAGCGGCACGATGTTTTCGGCATAGCTGCCCAGGATAGTCCCCATGGAGCGAAAGATCTCCAGCGTCGGGCCGAGAACAATGACCAAAGCGACCAGGCCGGCGGCGATGATCATATTGATGTTGCTGAGCAGCTTGACGCCACCATCGAGACCGCGCGCCACGGAAAGCAGAGCCACGCAGGTCACGCCGACGATCACGGCGATCTGGGTGCTGATATTGTTTTCAATGCCAAACAGGTAGTTCAGGCCGCCGGCGGCCTGTTGTGCGCCTAGGCCGAGAGAAGTCGCCAGACCGAAGATGGTGGCCAGTACCGCCAGGATGTCGATGACGTGACCGATCGGTCCCCAGCAGCGTTCACCCAGTAGCGGATAGAAGGCCGAACGAATGGTCATCGGCAGGCCCTTGTTGTAGCAGAAGAAGGCCAGTGCCAGTGCAACGACACCGTAGATCGCCCAGGGATGCAGACCCCAGTGGAACATCGTGGCACCCAACGCCATAGACGCCCCTTCCGGTGTCTTGGCGGCGGCGTTCAGCGGCGTGCCGTACCAGTCGGTGTAATAGGCAACGGGTTCTGCCACACTCCAGAACATCAGGCCTATGCCCATGCCAGCGGCAAACAGCATGGAAAACCAGGAAACAGTGGAGAATTCCGGTCGGGCGTCAATGCCGCCGAGACGGATCCGGCCAACCGGTAGGACGATCATGGCGAGGCAGAAAATAACGAAGGCATTACAGCCAATCATGAAAAGCCAGTCGAAGTTTTCGATCGACCAGCTGCGGGCGCCTGTCAGGGCAACCTTGGCGTCGGCGGGAAATAACAGGGTTCCGATAATGAAAAGCAGAATCAGGCCGGCACTGATGCCAAAAACAGGATTATGGATGTCCATGCCCATAATCTGTACGTTATCCTGCCCTAGTTTATAGTCTGTATCATATTCGTTTGAGAGGGTGGGGCTTTGAACTATTGTGCTTTGAACTGGTTGGTTCATTTAGAAATTCCTGTCTATTGTTTTTTATTATCACGGTGCCGGAATAACTTCGAGTTGCTATCCTAAGGGGAGCCGGTCGTGCTGTAAATTGACGTTTTCTAAGTGGGTTGATTAGTTCTGCTATCGCTTGATTATCATCTTCCGAATATTTCCCTGGTCCGCATGAGGGCCCCCAGACGTAGTCTGCTGCGAGGCCCTGAATACACTGGATGTATCGAAAAGCATTGCAATGCGCGACCGTAGGACCGGTCAATCGCAGCCGCAATAAAAAACAGGGAGCACTGTTGACTTGAGCCAGGTTTTCAACAGTCTGCCAGAGGCGCGTCTCCCTGGTATAAACCTGTCAATGGAACAGGCATCCCTGCCTGTTTCTCTGCTCGACCTTGAACGTCGGCCGGGGCGTTGTGAAATCCCTTTTTCTAACGCCAAGGGTCGCGAAGGGCCGAGGAGGCGCAGCTCTATCTATTGCGCTCGGCGTTTAGCAGCACGTCCCGCAGGAGCTCTTCGGCACTCGGATGGTAAATGGGCATCTCGAGCACCTGCGCGGCCGTCATCCCGTGCGTGATGGCCAGTGCCAGTATGTGGGCCAGGTGTTCGGCCTGGTAGCCAAGTAGCTCTGCGCCCAGAATTTTGCCGCTGATGGCGTCCAGGTACACTTGAATTCGGCCATCAACCTTGTTCCAAACGATGTGCCGTGGGCTATCGAATGGCAGTTCACCAACGATAATTTCCTGGTTCTGCAGTTCCTGGTAGGTTTGACCAACGATCGCCATTTGCGGGTCGGTAAAATAGATCATAAGCGGCGTTCGACGTTTGGCGTCCACTGCATGCGGGTAGTTGAGTGCGTTGTCCGCTGCGATACGACCCTCGTCGAAGGCTTCGTGCCAGACCGGTAGTACGTCGGTTGCGTCGCCGGCGATGAAAATCGGGTGGCCGGGGTACGACAATGTTTTCGGGTCGAAGGAAAAACCGTCGTACGGATCCGGGTCGACGCCCGCGGCCCCGAGGTCCAGACGATCGACGTTTGACACCCTGCCTGTTGCAACCAGGACCTTGTCAAAAACCTTGGTGACCCGCTCGCCGTTTGATTGCTGGTATTGGATCCACGCGCCCTCGTTTTCCCAGGTTTTCTCCACGGTCCCGCTGGGATAGATCTCCAGTTCCTTGCTGAGGATCTTGAGCGTTTCCTGCTGCATGTCCGGGTGGGTAAGGCCGCCTATGCGTCCGGAGCGACCGTACAGCGTCGTGTCGACACCCAGGCGATGCAGTGCCTGCCCCAGTTCCAGAGCGATGACCCCCAGGCCGATTACCGCAACGGAGCGGGGCAGATCTGTTATCTCGAATACCGTATCGCTGGTGAGGACGCGGGACAAAACAGGCTCGAATACTTCGCCGACTTCGGGGCGCGAGCCACAGGCAAGAATGATTTTCTTTGCCTTGACTTCGACGTCTTCGCCAACACGCAGGTGCCCTGGTGCGATAAAGCGGGCGCGGCCTTCGATTTTCTGGTGCTCGGGTATCTTCTCCACATACTCCAGATTGCGTGCTACAAACCGATGGTCCCGTTCCCTGCGCAAACGTTCAAGCACTTTGCCGCCATCCACTGAGCCCTGACTGTTGACACCAAAAAACTCACTGGTTTCAATATGATGCGCATGCTCAGCGGCAGTAATCAGCAGCTTGCTGGGCATGCAACCGACCCGCGCGCAGGTGGTGCCGTAGGGGCCGTCCTGAATCATAACCAGGCTATCCGTATTGCGACTTATTCTGGAGTAAGCGCCCAACCCGGCTGTTCCCGCTCCGATAATTGCATACTCGACGTCGATGGTTTTCATTTTTGGGCTTGCTCCGTTGGCTCGAGTTATCACCCTAAGGGTGAAATGCTGGCATTAAGTCGCTTCGTGTTCGACGTCTAACAGCCTTCGCTTACATAGTCGGTGTCAATGCTATCAATTTAGGTCACCCATGCCTGGGGATATTCATGCTATTGACGTAGGCTCAGATTACCGGGGTGGGCGCTGTCCGTAAAACGATGCTTCCTAATTGCAATCGTTAGAAATCGTAATGCTACGGCGGTTGTCGCCGGTGTTTTTAAGTCCGATCTGTCTTCAGTGGGCCCCGCAGCCCGTGGCGGCCAGTGATGTGGCACTCGATACCCTGAGGATGCGTCTCCCGCGCCGCGACACGGCAGATACACGCATCCAGTCCCCAGGAGACTGGAAGCCGCAAGCCCGGCCCCGCAGATCCGCTGAGCCATCTAGACTATGACATGACTCTCGGTCATCACTGTCGAAGCCAGAGACTCGGGGCGGGGACAGGCCCCTGGGCCTGGGTCGCAGGTGCGGGCGTGGGAGAAAAGGTTGACGATTTTTTCTTGGATTAGCTTTCGTTAACTATGTGCTTAGGAAGCATCAGTTTACAGTAAAGAATTGGCTTTGTTAGGATTGCTGGCAATCGGAAAGGTATAAAAGAGGTCTAATAAAAATGTCTGTTCATGAAGCCGAAATTAACTGGTGCCGGCAACCGCACACCTCAGATTCCAGAACATACTCGCGCAACCACGTGGTTACTTTAAGTGGTAATCAGAAGGTTGATGTTTCTGCGTCTGTAGACTTCAAGGGTGATTCCCATTGCGCTGATCCGGAGCAGATGCTCGTGAGCGCCGTCTCCAGTTGCCATATGTTGTTTTTTTTGGCGATTGCGGAATTTCAGGGTTTTTGCGTAGAGTCCTATCAGGACAACCCGCAGGGGTTTCTGGAGAAAAGCTCGAAGGGTGGCATGGAAGTTACACGTGTCATTCTAACACCGAAAATCGTATTCGGCGGTGATAAGATTCCTGACCAGGCCGCAATTTCAAAAATTCACGACAGTGCACACAAAAACTGTTTTATCAGAAACTCAATAACGGCTACTGTCGAAATTAATCATTCATAAATTTGAAATTTCGAGGAGAGAAAGTATGACTATTGATTCACCAAAAGACGATATTCTTCTTAGAATCGACACTAATGGTGCGGTCTTTATTTCTCTTAATCGGCCGGATAAATTAAACACGCTGTCTGAAGCGATGCTGGCTGCTCTGCAAGACCAGCTGGACGATATCGCGCAGGATCCCAGTGTTCGTTGTGTGGTTATCAGCGCTGAAGGTCGCGGCTTCTGCGCAGGCCATGATCTTCAGGAAATGCGTTCGAATCCTGAGCGGGAGTATTATCAGGCACTGTTCAAGCGTTGCGGCAAAATGATGCAGAGTATCGTAGAGCTGCCCGTTCCTGTTATCGCAAAAGTTGGCGGTATAGCGGCTGCCGCCGGCTGTCAGTTGGTCGCCAGCTGTGATCTGGTTATCGCGGCCAGGTCCGCTCGCTTCGCCGTACCGGGAATCAACGTTGGCTTGTTCTGTTCAACGCCTGCTGTTGCTCTTTCAAGAAGTATCTCGGCCAAACGGGCCTTTGATATGCTGGTGACCGGTGATGTTATTGATGCAGAAACGGCGCTGGATTGGGGGTTGATCAGCAGTGTAGTGGACGACGTTGAACTGAACGATGCAGTTGCTGCCAAAGTGGAGAAGATTCTGAGCAAAAGTCCTTCCGCCATTCGATATGGTAAATCCATGTTTAACCCGCAAAGACAGATGTCGCTGTCTGACGCCTATGACTTTGCAGGCAATGTGATGGCGGAGAACATGATGAGCCACGATGCGGGAGAAGGCATTGATGCTTTCCTGGAGAAGCGGAAGCCGACCTGGGAGCAACCGACGCGTTAACGAGCAGGAGAGTTTGTCCGTAGTTGGGAAAAAAGGCGTAGCCTGAAATAATTTTTATCTGTTTTCATCATTACAATATAAGAGTAAAAATACTATGAACGGGTTATGCGATTTTAATCAGGTGCTCGAAAAAACGCCAGCCAACTATGTGGCGCTGTCTCCACTTAGCTTTATAAAGCGGGCTGCGTCAGTTTACTCTGACAAGGCAGCGTTAGTCTATGGAGACACAGTCTACACCTGGAGCCAAACCTATCGGCGTTGCCGCCAGTTGGCCTCTGTTTTAAAAGGGTATGGTATTTCCCGGGGAGATACTGTCTCGGTTATGCTGCCAAATGTACCCGCAATGTACGAGGCGCATTTCGGCGTGCCCATGACCGGGGCGGTGCTCAATTCGATTAATACTCGGCTGGATGCCGAAGCCGTAGCCTTTATTCTCGGTCACAGTCGTACCCGGCTTTTGCTGGTGGATACGGAGTATGCCGATGTCGTCGATAAGGCGCTGTCGATGCTGGATTGTGCGGCTCCTATCGTAATCAACGTTTCCGATCCGAGTTACGGCGAAGGCTCATCTATTGGCGATCTCGAATATGAAGGGTTGCTTGCCGCGCAGCTGGAATTGGCTGATTGGCAATTACCGATCGATGAATGGGATGCAATTGCATTAGGGTACACCTCGGGGACAACAGGTAATCCCAAGGGAGTCGTCACACACCATCGTGGCGCCTATCTGAATTCGGTAAGCAACGTACTGTCGTGGGGACTGGCGTCTAATGTCATCTATCTGTGGACCCTGCCAATGTTCCATTGCAATGGCTGGTGCTTCCCCTGGACGATGGCGGCGATTGGCGGAACGAACATCTGTTTGCGTAAGGTTGATCCGGTACTGATTCTGCAATTGATCAAACAGCATGGTGTTACTCACTATTGCGGCGCCCCGATTGTACATTCGATGATCGCCGAGGCAGCGTCGGTCCAGTCTTCGCCGATTGAGCACAAGGTATCCGGGCTGATTGCCGGAGCGGCACCACCTGCGGCGGTGCTGGAGAAAATGGAGCGAATAGGTGTCGAGCTCACCCATGTCTATGGTCTGACTGAGACCTATGGCCCTGCTACCGTATGTGTCAAGCAGGATGACTGGGCGGGTCGTACCCTGGAAGAAAGGGTACAGCTCAACGGACGGCAGGGGGTGACCTATCCGCTTCAGGAAGAGGTCGTGGTGCTGGATCCGAAAACGCTGGAACCGGTTCCCGCCGATGGCAAGACGGTCGGTGAGATTATGTTCCGGGGCAACATCGTTATGAAGGGATACCTGCGTAACGAGTCGGCAACCGAAGAGGCATTTGACGGAGGCTGGTTCCATACCGGAGACCTGGCGGTCGTTCACCCGGATGGGTATATCAAGATTTCCGACCGCTCGAAAGATGTCATCATTTCGGGCGGAGAGAATATCTCGTCTCTGGAGGTCGAGGATGTCATCCAGCGGCACCCGGATGTAGAGCTCGCCGCGGTCGTCCCTCTGGCAGATGAAAAGTGGGGAGAGGTCCCTGCAGCATTCGTGCAGCTGCGTAACGGTAGCGAACTGACGGAGCTGGCGCTGATCGAGTTCTGTCGGGAAAACATGAGCCGCTTCAAGGCGCCGAAGAAAATTATCTTCGAGCGTATACCGACGACCTCGACAGGAAAAGTACAGAAGTTCGTACTGCGACAGCA
This sequence comes from Marinobacterium nitratireducens, assembly GCF_014645375.1. Taxonomy (GTDB): domain Bacteria; phylum Pseudomonadota; class Gammaproteobacteria; order Pseudomonadales; family Balneatricaceae; genus Marinobacterium_A; species Marinobacterium_A nitratireducens. Next base: position 76,932 of record NZ_BMLT01000005.1, on the reverse strand, counting down.
ACTTGCTTCAGCGGTAGCCGGCTAAATCCGCCCGGCAGGGGAGTACATGAAGCAGGGATGTTTCATCATGGGTCGCGGCCATGGCCCCCTGCATACCCGGCATGACCGCCAGGTAAAATGGAAATACCCTTTGTTCAGGAGCAACAGAGGTCACCGTAAAAGGTGCAAATAGGCAGGGGAACCTATTTGCACCTCAGCAGGAGCAAGCAGCCGGTATGCTATAGTGGCAAGTCGTATGGTATCGACGGTGCGCATTCGCATACGTGCAGTCACTCTTGAGAGTACTTGGTATGTCACGACTCCCCCCTCTGATCGCACTCTCGTATTTCGAGGTTGCCGCCCGAACCAAAAGCTTCGCCAAGGCAGCGAAGGAACTGAACGTCACCCCGGCCGCAATCAGTCACCAGGTCAAAGCGCTTGAGGAGTATCTGGGGGTTGAGCTGTTCGTTCGTCATCATCGTCGCGTCAGCCTTACGCCAGCTGCGCGCGCATCTTTGCCAGAGTTGCATGAAGGCTTCCAAATCTTGACTGATGCCGTCGACAAGATCCGTCTGTACGGCGAAGAGCGGAAAGTCATCACGGTCTGTGCGGAACCCCTGTTCGCCACCAAATGGATCGTCCCGCGCCTGCATCGTTTTTATGCCCGATATCCGGAAGCCGAAGTGCGGCTCCAGGCAAGCCTGCATTCAGTCGATCAGGCTCGTGGAAGTGCATTCGGTGTGTCGCAGCTGAAACGGGCAGGAATCGATGTTTCGGTGCGATTGGGTTATGGCGACTATGAGGATCTGGAGCTACATCGATTGATGGACCTCGATCTTGTTCCCATGTGTAAGCCGGGCCTGGTTTCAGTTTCGGATTCCAAGGAATTATTGAGTACGAAATCGCTATTATTCGATCGTACCCTGGCTCGCTTTGACGATCTTTGTGGGTGGCGAGAGTGGTTTCGACAGCAGGGCTGTGAAGATTTGAAGTCCATTAAGGCGCTGCAGTTTGGTAATGGCCTGCTGGCGCTGGAAGCCGCCGTTTCCGGGCAGGGGGTCATATTGGGTTCCAAAGAGCTGCTGCTCACGGAGCTGGATACGGACAAGTTGGAAGTGGTGGTGGATCGTCCGCTTAAATGCGATCAGGCGTATTATGTGGTCAGTGCCGGTTTGAACATAGAACGCCCGATCGCCAGAGAGTTTCGTGAGTGGTTGCTGGAGGAAAACACGGCACCTGATGTATAGATGTTATGTTCATCGGCTTTCGTGTCAGGCTGAGAATACTGGTTCAACCTCTCCATCTTGGCTCAGGTTCACTCAGTTTACATTGAGCCGGAGCTTATATTTTTCAGGTGAAATTTTCAGGGTTGAATGTTTTTAAAATATTCACCTGGCCGCTCTGTGCCGGGATCCTATAAATACTGTTAACTTCCCTTCATTGCATTTTATCTTCAGGGCCAAACGGGTTCATTTAACGCGGTCTCGTCTGTTTTGGTCCGGTTGGCGCTCCGCAGGGCGACGTTCCCTTCTTTTCAACAGCCTGTGAACGCCCCCCAAGGGTGATGATATTGTGGATATGCGAAATATTGAATATGTAATATTTCGCATGTATTATCGCCGGCATGCATTCTGGGGGTACTGTATGAAAAGAGTCCTGTTCCTCTGTACGGCAAACTCGGCGCGCTCCCAGATGGCGGAGGCGCTGCTGCGTCACCATGCCGGCGATCGGTTCGAGGTGTTCAGTGCGGGCACCGAGCCGGCTGCGCCGGATCCCCGTGCGCTGGCCGTGCTGCAGGCGGTCGGTATCGATACCGCGGGTCTGTATTCGAAGTCGGTCGATGAGTTTGCGGACCAGTCTTTCGATTTTGTCATCACGCTGTGCAGCAAGGCGCATCGGGAATGCAGCCGCTGGCCCGCGGGCGGCGTGGTGCTGGCCTGGGATTTTGCTGATCCGGCAAGCAGCGACGAGCCGGAGGCCTTTGGTAAAACGCTGCAGGCGATTGGCCGGCGGATCCAGCTGTTTATCGAAGTGAACAGTAAAGCCACGGATTCCCTTTACAGCAGCCTGTCACCGGTCGACTTTTACAAGGCGCTGGCGGATGAGATTCGGCTGAAATGCCTGTTGCTGCTGCTGGACCGGGAGCTCTGCGTCTGCGAGCTGGTCGAGGCGTTGCAGCAGCCGCAGCCCAAGATATCCCGTAATCTTGCGCAGCTGCGCAAGTCGGGGCTGCTGCTGGACCGGCGGCAGGGGCAGTGGGTCTACTACCGCCTGCATCCGTTGATGAGCGACTGGATGCGTGAGGTGATCGCCACGACGCGCGATCACAACAGGGATTTTCTCAGCGACGCCTGCGCGCGTCTGGATACCGATGGCGTTATCTGCAACGGCTGAGCAGCGAGGGACGGAAAAGGAACATGGGAATATTCGAACGTTACCTGACCCTCTGGGTCGCGCTCTGCATACTGGCCGGCGTGATGCTGGGGAACCTGGCGCCGGGCCTGTTCGGCGCTGTGGCCGAGCTGGAGTTCGCTCACGTCAACCTGGTGGTGGCGCTGTTCATCTGGGTGATGATCTACCCGATGATGGTGCAGATCGACTTCAGCGCCGTCCGTGATGTGGGCAACAAGCCCAAAGGGCTGGTGCTGACGCTGGTGATCAACTGGCTGATCAAGCCCTTTACCATGGCGGCGCTGGGCTGGCTGTTCTTCCGCGTGCTGTTCGCCGACTGGGTCGATCCGCAAAGCGCGGGCGAGTACATCGCCGGCATGATCCTGCTTGGCGTGGCGCCCTGCACGGCGATGGTGTTCGTCTGGAGCCAGCTCACCAAGGGGGATCCGAATTACACCCTGGTGCAGGTGTCGGTCAACGACATCATCATGATCTTCGCCTTTGCGCCGATCGCGGCCTTCCTGCTGGGTGTCAGCGATATCCATGTGCCCTGGGAAACCCTGTTGCTGTCGGTGGTGCTTTACGTGGTGCTGCCGCTCGGCGCCGGTGTCTGGACCCGTCACCGGCTGGAGCGCAACGGCGGCGGCCGGCGGCTGGAGACCTTTCTGCATACGCTCAAGCCCTGGTCGATCCTGGGCCTGCTGGCGACAGTGGTGCTGCTGTTCGGCTTCCAGGCGCAAACCATTCTCGCCCAGCCGCAGACCATTGCGCTGATCGCGCTGCCGCTGCTGATCCAGACCTACGGCATTTTCATCCTGGCCTATGGCCTGGCGTACCGGTTAGGCCTGCCGCACCGGGTGGCGGCGCCGGCCTGTATGATCGGAACCTCCAACTTTTTCGAGCTGGCAGTGGCGGTGGCCATTTCACTGTTCGGCCTGCATTCGGGGGCGGCGCTGGCCACGGTGGTGGGCGTGCTGGTGGAGGTCCCGGTGATGCTGTCGCTGGTGGCGTTCGCCAACCGTACCCGGCACTGGTTCCCTTAACCGGGATTCCTGCCAATCTTTTTCGATCATCGTTTACGAGGCGCACTTTTATGTCTATCAAGCTGGGTATCAACGGATTTGGTCGCATGGGTCGGCTGACGATGCGCGCGATTTTTGATCAGGCGGATGTCGAGATCGTTCAGATCAACGACCCGGCCGGTGATGCGGCGACGCTGGCGCACCTGCTCAATTTCGACTCGGTGCACGGGCGCTGGCTGCACGAAGCCGCCGCTGAAGGCGATGTCATGGTCATCGACGGGCAGCGTATCGCAGTCAGCTACAACAGGACGATCGGCGAGACCGACTGGTCCGGCTGCGACCTGGTGATCGAGGCCTCCGGCAAGATGAAAACCAAAGCGCTGCTGCAGGCCTACCTGGACCAGGGCGTGAAGCGGGTGGTGGTGACCGCGCCGGTGAAGGAGGAGGGCGTGCTCAATGTCGTCATGGGCGTGAACGACGATCTCTACGATCCGGCCCTGCACCCGATCGTCACGGCGGCGTCCTGCACCACCAACTGCCTGGCGCCGGTGGTGAAGGTGCTGCACGAGCAACTGGGCATCCGGCACGGCTCCATGACCACCATTCACGATATCACCAACACCCAGACCATCCTGGATGCGCCGCACAAGGACCTGCGCCGCGCCCGCGCCTGCGGCATGAGCCTGATTCCGACCACTACAGGGTCCGCCACCGCCATCACCCATATCTTTCCGGAGCTGAAGGGCAAGCTGAACGGTCACGCCATCCGCGTGCCGCTGGCCAACGCCTCGATCACCGACTGCGTGTTCGAAGTAGCGCGTGAAACCAGCGCCGAGGAAGTGAACGCGATGCTGAAGGCGGCGGCCGAGGGGGCGCTCGCGGGCATTCTCGGGTACGAGGAGCGGCCGCTGGTGTCCATCGACTACCGGACCGACCCGCGCTCCAGCATCATCGATGCGCTCTCGACCCTGGTGGTCAACGGTACCCAGGTCAAGATCTACGCCTGGTACGACAACGAGTGGGGCTATGCCAACCGCACCGCGGAACTGGCGCTGAAAGTGGGGCGCTGGTAACCACCGTCATTCCCGCTAATGCGGGAGTCCATAAACATCGGGTGCTCTGGTTTCCCGCTTACGCGGGAGTGACGGACCATAAATAGGTTCATCGCGCTTCAGCGGGAAAAACGTAATTTCGTAGGATGGGGGAGCGACGCTTTGGTACTGCGTATTTGTTACTGATGCGGTCAGGTCGTCGTGCAACCCATCTTGGGTGTCGGTTCGGCACTATGCTGATGGGTTACGCCGCGTCAACCTCGCTGAAAGCGTTAAACAGGATGCCGGTGCGGCTCCACCCATCCTACTTTTGGCCCCTGCTTTCACGCTAATCTGCGATGAACCAGAAAATAGGCACCCCAGCCTGTCGAGGATGAACATACGCTATGTTGAGCCAGCTCTCGCCCGCCATCCGCCAGTATCTGGTGGTCACCGGCAACTACTGGGCCTTTACGCTCACCGACGGCGCCCTGCGCATGCTGGTGGTGCTGCACTTTCACAGTCTTGGTTATTCGCCGCTGGAGATCGCGCTTCTGTTCCTGTTCTACGAGATCTTCGGCGTGATCACCAACCTGGTGGGTGGCTGGCTCGGCGCGCACTTAGGTCTCAACCGCACCATGCATATCGGGCTGTTGCTGCAGGTCGTCGCCCTGTCGATGCTGCTGGTGCCGGCGGTCTGGCTCACGGTGCCCTGGGTGATGGCCGCCCAGGCGTTGTCGGGCATCGCCAAGGACCTCAACAAGATGAGCGCCAAGAGCTCGATCAAGCTGCTGGTGCCCGGCGATGCCGAGGGGACCCTGTACAAGTGGGTGGCGATCCTCACCGGCTCCAAGAACGCGCTCAAGGGGGCCGGCTTCTTCCTTGGCGGGGCTCTGCTGATGTGGCTGGGCTTTAGCGGCGCCGTCGCGGCCATGGCCGTCGCACTGACGCTGGTCTGGCTGCTGAGCCTTAAGCTGCTGAAGCAGGATCTTGGCAGGGCGAAGAACAAGCCGAAGTTTCGTGACATCTTCTCCAAGAGCCGGGCGATCAATATTCTGTCGGCGGCGCGGATGTTCCTGTTCGGCGCGCGCGATGTCTGGTTCGTGGTAGCGCTGCCGGTCTTCCTGTCGCAGACGCTGGGCTGGAACCACAGCCAGACCGGCGGCTTTCTGGCGCTCTGGATCATCGGTTACGGCATGGTGCAGGCGCTGGCGCCGAGGATCACCAGGGTGTCCGGCAGGGTGCCGGACGGTCGCGCCGCCACCGGTTGGGCCGCGTTGCTGGCGCTGCTGCCGGGGCTGATCGCGCTGGCACTGATGGCCGGTGCCGCGTCGTCGACGGTGCTGGTAACCGGCCTGCTGCTGTTCGGGGCAGTGTTCGCAATCAACTCCTCGCTGCACAGTTACCTGATCGTCAGCTATGCCGGCCATGACGGCGTGTCGCTGGATGTCGGCTTCTACTACATGGCCAACGCCATGGGCCGCCTGGCCGGTACCCTGCTATCCGGCTGGGTTTTCCAGCTTGCGGGCATGGGCAGCGCCGGGCTCCAAGCCTGTCTCTGGATCTCCACGGTTATGCTGGTGTTGACCGTACTGATCTCCCTCGGGCTGCCGCGACTGCGCGACGCCGCGGCCGGTGCAGCGGGGTGACCGCCGGCATTGACCGCTTCTCGTAGAAGAAGCGTACCCAATCGTACGGGCACTTCCTCGCCGCGAAGTTTTCTGTACTTTGTAGGAGCCCACTCCGTGGGCGATATGGCACGGTGCACAAAGCATTCGCCCGGAGACCGGGCTCCTACGGGGAACGCGGAATCACCGTAGCGTAGGAGCAGCGCCCCGCCGCGAAATGGGTTTGGCATGGCGCCGGGAGGCATCGCCCGGAGACCGGGCTCCTACGGAGAGCGCTGAATCACCGTAGCGTAGGAGCGGCGCCCCGCCGCGAAATGGGTTTGGCATGGCGCCGGGAGGCTTCGCCCGGAGACCGGGCTCCTACGCGGACCGCGGAGCCACCGTAGCGTAGGAGCGGCGCCCCGCCGCGAAATGGGTTTGGCATGGTGCCGGGAGGCTTCGCCCGGAGACCGGGGGAACGCCGCATTGTAGGAGAAGCGGCGTGCCCGATCGTACGTGCACTTCCTCGCCGCGAAATTTTCTGTACTTTGTAGGAGCCCACTCCGTGGGCGATACGGCACGGTGCACAAAGCATTCGCCCGGAGACCGCGGAGCCACCGTAGCGTAGGAGCGGCGCCCCGCCGCGAAATGGGTTCGGCATGGCGCCGGGAGGCTTCGCCCGGAGACCGGGCTCCTACGGGGATCGCGGAATCACCGTAGCGTAGGAGCGGCGCCCCGCCGCGAAATGGGTTTGGCATGGTGCCGGGCGGCTTCGCCCGGAGACCGGGGAAACGCCGCATTGTAGGAGAAGCGGCGTGCCCGATCGTACGTGCACTTCCTCGCCGCGAAATTTTCTGTACGTTGTAGGAGCCCACTCCGTGGGCGATACGGCACGGTGCACCAAGCATTCGCCCGGAGACCGGGCTCCTACGGGGACCGCGGAGCCACCGTAGCGTAGGAGCGGCGCCTCGCCGCGAAATGGGTTTGGTATGGCGCCGGGCGGCTTCGCCCGGAGACCGGGCTCCTACGGGGATCGCGGAATCACCGTAGCGTAGGAGCGGCGCCCCGCCGCGAAATGGGTTTGGCATGGCGCCGGGCGGCTTCGCCCGGAGACCGGGGTCCTACGGGGGATCGCGGAGTCACCGTATCGCAGCGGCGGCTTTGGTCTTCAGCGTGCCGCGCCGACGGCGATGCGCACAGCTTCGACACGGCCTGTGCGGCGGCTGGAGGCGATCCGGTGGTCGTTGTTCTCGGCGGTCAACATGAACAGCTCGCGACCGTCGTCGCCTCCCAAGGCGCAGGCAAAGCACTTTTGCGTCGTGGTGATGGATTCGAGAATCTCTCCGCCGGGGGCGACCAGCAGGCATTCTGCAGCAAGGGGGTTGGCGACCCAGGCATTGCCATCGGCGTTCAGGCAGATGCCGTCCGGTGCAACGCGATTGGCGAGGTCCGCCCAGACGCGGCGGTTGCTCAGCGTGCCGTCCGTCTCGATATCGAATGCGGTCAGACGCATGGCCAGGGTTTCGGCGACGATCAGCGTGCGTCCGTCCGGCGTGACCACCGCCCCGTTGGGGAAGTGCATGTCGGTGGCTGCGACCTCTGCCTTGCCGTTCGGGTCAATCCGCACCAGGTTGGCGGTCGGATGATCGGCCAGGACCTTTTCGGGACCATAGGCTTCGACACTGGCGTCCAGATCGAAACCGAAATTGCCGACCCAGGCGCGTCCGCTGGCGTCGACACACATATCGTTGCAGCGGTGAACGCTGTGGGCGGCGACATCGGCGTGGGTTACGAAGCCGCGGCCTTCCTGCCGCAGGACACTGAGCTTGCTCATGGAGACCACCAACAGGCGCCCATCCGGCAACCAGCCAAGACCCGAGGGCTCGTCATCGATAAGGTGTTCGACCCGAACGTCTCCGTCGGCGTCCATGGACTTGATGGCGTGGTCGTAGTAGTCGCTGAACCATAGCCGGCCATCGTGCCAGCGTGGGCCTTCGCCGAAATAAATGCCTTCGGCCTTGATTACCGTGTCCGTCATCGGGCTGATCCTGTTTCATTTGTAAGAAGCGAAGTAGCCCGTGCTGTTGCCGTGGCGATGCGCAGTGCCCGCGGCAACAGGGCTGTTCCGATCAGCATACGGAGCAGAGCCGGCTGCTTGAATATGCAATCCAGACAATTACTTATCAAATGTGGCCAGGTTTGACATAGCACGCACAACTGCGGTGCTGACGTGCTGCTCCAGCGCCTGAAGGGACGCTGCCAAAAAGTCCCATCTGGACTCTGCGGATGCTGGAAAAGAACAGCGACGGCGGCTTTCCGCCGTCGCTGTGAAGGGAAGGGGCTATTGCTTGCAGCACCCTTTCCAATAAATGAAAGGGCTGTTTTTCAAGCGCAAAAGGGCCCTGGGTTGAGATATATTCTCTCAACTTTAAAAGAGGCAGTGCTTCATAAAGAAGATCGCTGTCTTTAGTTTTTATACCGCCGGGGAATATCGGATTTTTTGCACTGGCCGGGAGTGGATGTTCGGATAAAAATCAGAATGCGACGCCATAGCTCAGCGTAATGTAGTCAGTCTTATCCATAATGGAGCTGTCCGGATCCTTTACGGAGTACTCGGCTTTGACCGCAGCCTTTTTGCCAAGGGCGTGCGAGAGCTGGAAAACGTAGGTGTCGAAATCGTTGTTGCCACCGCCTGCGACGTAGTTCTTGCTGTAGCCGGCCTTGATTGCGGAGTTTCCGATGGCGTAGGTTCCCGTCATAAAGAGCGTTTCATCTTCGCTGCTGCCCTGTTCCCGGTGTTCGTACGAACCGGCAAGCGTGAGGTCGGCAATGGCGTAGGCGACGCCGAGGCCCCAGAGTTCGATGTCCTCGCCAGCCGAGTGGTCGACAGCGCCGTTGGTGTAGTTGCCGTCCACTTCGGTGTAGGCGACGGACAGGTCCAGTGCAGACAGGCGGTAGTTGAAGCCCAGCTGCCAGGCATCGATATCGCTTTCCCTGTCACTCCCCGCGGCATCGACCACGAGACCCGCGTATCCCTCGAAGCCACTCATTTTGGGCGTTACGTAGTAGGCCGCATTGCCGAAGCGGTCGTTGGTGTAGCTTTTTGCCTTGGATGACATGAAGATATCGGCCTTCTTGATGGCCGCACCAAGGTTGTTCTGCCGGCCCAAGGCGAGTATGCCGAAGTCGCCTTCCAGGCTGACGTTGGCCTTGCGCAATTGCACGTCGCCCACGGCCGAATTTTGAAAAGCGGCATCCGCATCGGTCCCATTGCCGTCGAACCTCCACTCGATCTGGAAGCGGGCCTCGACGCCGTCCAGGTTTTCCAGCGCATCCGCGCCCTTGACTCCCATTTCGGCCTTGTCGACGTAGAGGTTCGCATCCTGGTCGTCTGCAAACTGGAGCCGGGTTTCCACCTGGCCGTAAAGAGTGGCATCGGCCTGTGCGGGAATGGATGCCGCCATTGCGCCTGTGACTGCGAGAGTGATGAGTGCCTTTTTCATTGGGAGTTCCCTTGTATATTTAGTTTTATAGTGAGTGAATTGAAGCTTTTTATAGCGCCGGTGAGCACATGAGATAAAAAGCTCTAGCAGCAGCGCCTTTGAGGAATAGACAAAGCCCTGACGAATATTAATCGGGAATACTTCCCGTATTCGTTTTGGCTGTATCCATATCAAAGGTGCTGAATATTCAAAGCATAAAAGGCCTGATAATGGGCCTTGATTATGTTTTCAAAGATTGTGGATATTTTCGTTAACGCATGCCCTCGGGCATCCACCCGTCGATACCTAGACCGCCACGACCGCGTTGACTCCGGAGTAGTAGTGCCTTGTGCATGGTGGATCCTGTTTGCTGTTATCATTAAGTGGAACCGTGTTGCACAATATGCAACATGTATTGCGCAGGCGTCAAGCGTTACGACGTGCTTTCGGTGCATATCGGTGAAGGATGAGCGGACGGGCATTCCGGTGAGGGACGCTATGACCGGGCCTGGCGGCCCGAACTTTTGCCCCTGTAGGTCGAGAAGCTCGGAAGCCAGTGGCGTCGTTGCGCCGCAGGTGCCTGTTTTTATGGTTAAATACTGGATCGCTGTCCTATGAGACGGAACATTCGGCTACCGGGTTGGCGTCTGCCGCCTGTCGGCTGGCGATTGAGCTTCGGGATTCAAGAGAACAGGATGCAACAAGAACGATGAGTACACTCGAAAACGCCATGGATGTCCTGAAGCTGGTGGCGCGCCTGCAGCGCGACATCACCGTTACCGACGTCGTTACCGAGCTTGAATGGCCCAAAAGTTCGGTCTCGCGGACCCTCAGCAAGATGGCGGAATTCGGTTTTCTGGAGCGTGACCCGGTTACCCGCGCCTATCGGCCCGGCGAGGTAATCATGGATGCATCCTATTATCTGCGGGCATCGCGCAGTGCTGCGTCACTGCTGGAGGACGAGCTGGAGGCGCTGGTGACGGAAACCGGTTATGCCAGCTATATCAACGTCCTCGACGGGGCGGAGTCCATGGTCGTGCAGATGCGCATAGGAACCGGGCGCGTGTTGCAGGCTTATTCGCCTGTCGGTACAAGGGCGCCGGCCTACGCAAGTTCAATGGGACGTGCAATTCTGGCCCGTCTGACCGACCGGGAGGTGATGCAGATCGTCGACGCCAGGTTCGATGCTGATTACGGCAACGCGCCGCGCTCGCGGGAGGACCTGCTGGCGCGCCTCGCAACGATCAGAGCGCAGGGCTGGGCACAGTCACGCGGCGAGTTCGTGCCCCAGGTCGCCGGCATTTCAGCGGCGGTCGTCGATAGCGGTAATCGCCAGATCTACGGTATCGGGATCGCCCTGCCGTTACAGGACCTGACCGACGAGCTGGCCACCCAGTTCGGGCACCGGGTCCGTGCCTCGGCCCTCAAGGTTGGCAGGCGCATCGGTGATGCGTATTGGCTGGATTTTGCCGACGCGCCTTAGCAGGCTAAAGGAAGGCGTTCAGGGCGCCGGCCACGACGCTTGAGGCCACCAGCACGGGTAACGGGCAGCCAGCGTCCTTGAGTATCTGCTTGTGCCTTGGGCTGTAGCCCATGCAGTCGAGCACCAGTGCCTGCGCGCCCTGGCGCTGCAGGCTGGCAGCGGCGTCGAGCAGTTCGTCCGGTTCCTCTGAATAGGGGGAAGCGGTTGCAAAATGAGGCGGTGTTTCAAGTCGCTGCCACTTTGCCCGCGCCTCTGCCACCTGCTGCGGTAACGGCACGATTATCCCGGCCTGAGTCCCGTTCAGCAGACCTGCGACCGAGCTGCAGACGACGGCATCGGGCTCGACCAGCCAGGCACGCTTCGTCCGCAGGGCGGGAAACTCACCGGTGCACAGCAGCACGATGACATCTGTTCCTGCGTGATCGATGGCGTCGATGCACTGCTGCAACTGCCGTTCGATGGCTTCGGCATCGAGCGTGACGGTCTCGCCGTCTGCCAACTGGCTGATCAGCCAGGGGCGTCCTTCGGATGAGGCAAATCGCCGGCTGATGGCGGCACGGTCCAGGCCGTCCAGCACGCCTGCATGCTGTATTACCAGATCAGGCGGCAGTTCGCGTTCTATCGCTTGCGACATGTCGTGGCGCGGCGCCTGGCCGATGGTCAGAAACACCAGGTGTCTCGAGTCGATGTTCGGCATTGCGGGGCTCGTATAGCAAAAGGATTCGTTGCGGGGCGGGCTGTGGAAAGTCACTGTCGCCGCAGGCGAGGTTGAACACCGGCCGGTGTTCAACCGCATGGCCTGGGCAGCTTGAGTCCGGTTACCGGCCGATGGCGCTCGCAACAGCCCGGTGCGTTGCACTTGGGGGCGACGTAAAGGGCTGTTCCGGGGCGAACTGTCGCCCGATGGCCTGCTCCAGCGGCTGGTACAGGTCCGGCATGAACATGGTGCGGGACAACTGCAGGGCGGATCCCTGCGCGTGCAGCACGCTGATCCTGTCACCCTCGCGGACATGCGCCGACACCAGCGGACGCTCGTTCTCGTCGAAGGTCATGATCAGGTCGGGGAAGCGGTTGACCTGCTTACCCTGCTGTTCGGTCACCATGTATTCGTTGACGAAGTGCAGGACGGTGCCGGCGGCGTCATCGAGTTCGACCAGGCCGACATCGAGGCCGTCGCGCTGCTCGCAGCGATAGCGACGTACTGTGCCGGTCGCAATGATCTCGCCGTTCAGCTGGCGCGCCGCGGCGTGCATACCGCCCTCCAGATAGCGCTGCCCCAACTCGATGGCGAAACTGATAGCGCCCGGCGCGCCGTGATTCTGCGCGTACTCCACGGTCACCGGGTTGCGCGCCACCGCCACCAGGCCGCCGGCGTCGATCGAGGCACGGCGCACCACGCCCGAAGTGGCCGCGAGACGGCCGCTGGTCACGCCTTCGACATAGCGTTCGGATGCTCCACCGGCATACCCCTGCAGGGAGCGATAGTCGGGTTCCGTATGCAAACCAAGGGCACCCATCAGGCTGGACGGGTGGGCGCGCCCGTTGCAGGCGAGATCGATCACCGGGAGTCCGCTCAGCGCCGAATGGAACCAGCCATTGATCGTTGTCTGGGCGCCGTTCTCATTGGTGTTGATCGCGGCAAGCCGCTGGCCCTGCGGCAGTTCGCGCTGCAACAGCTCCAGCGTGCGGAGGTGGTGTCGCGGCTGCAGGAAGGGGAAGGGGGCAGCCGGAGCGCCGACCAGCGCGACGGTCACCGAGAGATCCTGTGGATCGAACTCGTCGACGCTCCAGAGCTGCGGCGTGCCCACCTGCAGGGCCAGCTGCGCTTCACGCATGCCCGCGTCGATAAAGCCGCCGCCTCCGCCGCCGAGTATTGCCCCACCCAGAACTGCAGCTTCCAGATCATTGGCCGTTAATTCGCGTTTCATCAGTACTGTCTCCAAAAATAATGGGCGGCTCGGTGGAACCTGCGAGCAGGTTCCATTTGGCCTGCGTGGCAGACCAGAGCCGCAATCGGAAATATTCGCAGGTTGTCTATTTGCTCAGGGATCTGAAGCCGCTCGAGAAGAAGGAGTAGAGCGCGTCGCCGGCGATCACGCCGCCGGCAAAGACCTCCAGGCGGTCGCGTGTATCCGTGCCTGTCACCCGCAGGAAAACCAGACGGCAGATGACGCCCAGCGCGACCATCCAGCCGGCCGGTGGGAAATTGATCAGCAGACCGGTCGCGAACAGTATGCCGAGCTGCCGGCCCGAGCCGCCGATTAACTGCAGCAGCGCACCGGGAATGGCCCAGAGCGCCAGGTTGATCGCGGTGTCCATCGACATGCCGGCGTTGATGGCTGCGACGTAGGCGGCGTTGATCGGCGCCGTCTGCCCTCTGTCGAAGAAAGTCTGGTAGGACAGCAGGACGACCGCGATGGCGCAGACGAAACCGATCATGCCGGCGATCAGCTGTTGACGGCGGCCTTCCAGCTCGAAGGCGGGATCCGCGCCTTCACCGCGCAGCATGTAGCCGGTCTTGAGGTCATAACCCATATCGGCGAAAGCGGGGCCGGTGGCTGCCGAGAAGCCCGCGATGACCACCAGTGCCTCGGGCGGAAAGCCGATAATGATGCCGAGGATCAGGGTAATCAGCGCTACCGCAAAGGCGGGGAACCAGCCGGAGTGCATGGCGGCGATGCCGACGATCAGTTCGTGCACGAAGGCGGCGGCAGTCGCGAACAGCACGAACGCCAGCAGCATACCAATGGACATCTCGGTATAGATACCCGTGCCCACGGCCAGGAACAGCGAGATCACCAGGTAGCCGATACCGCCGGCGCCGAGCGCGCGACCGAGCCGTCTGGCGCCGGCCGCTTCTGTCGGTGTGTCCGCGGCTCTGGCTTCGCGCTGGCGTTTCAGAATCACGCGGCCGACCTGCGCCAGGGCCACCAGGCCCGCGCCGATCATCATGCCATGCGGGATATACATGGCGGCAATATCCAGATCCAGCAGCGGCAGCGAATAACCGCGGATCATCAGGCCGGTGGCAAAGGCAATCATCGAACTGAGCCCGGCCAGCAGGGCCACGCCAAAGGCGGACATCGGCAGCTTGAACACCGCCCCTGCCACGCCGACCGCGAGCCCGCCCAGCAGGATCCTGGCCTGCCTGCCGCCGGTGTCACCCGCCCTGATCGCCATGGCCGACGCCACGCCCGGAGGCCAGGGGTTTTTGGCCGGGAAGGCCGGTGTGTCGAACATGCGGTAGAGCAGCCAGGCGTCCAGCAGCAGCGCCATCGCCACGCCAACCAGCATGGGCTGAACCATCTCGGGCATACCGAACAGGTAGGGAATGCCTATTGGCAGGAACAGCGTATTGGCCGCGCCGAAGGTGGCGGACGAGATACTGGTCTGCGCCAGGTTCTGCGCGTGTATCGAGCGATAGCCACGGAAGATGCTCAGCGGAATGCGTGCCAGCGCCATTGCGGCGAGCGCACCGATCAGCGAGGTGCTGGGGGTGATCCCCAGGCTTGCCAGCAGCTGAATGCCGATGATGGCGCCGGCAATGCTGAGCATCACGGTCAGCACAAGGTTGTTGAGGGCGAGCGCGCGAGGATGACTGCCATTCTGCGCGGTGCCCTCGGGCGCCGCCAGTGTGTCGTCGTAGCTCATGCAGTTGGATCCTCCCGGCGAGCGTATCCATGATCGATACGTTTTAAGCATAGTGGACTCCGTTTATTGTTGTTAAATATCGGAACAAGGTTCTAAAATATGCAACAATATTGCCGCCAACGTCAAGTCTTTCGCATCCACTTTGCTCTGTGAGGTGCGGCTGACCGGGCCGAGGCAATGCAGCAATCCTGAAAACACAACGAGTCTTTGTCTGGAGCGACCATGGATTTTGAAATACTCAGCGGCGCCATCGAGGGGCTGGAAACGGAACTGCTTGTCGTCGGTATCGAAGCCGGCGGAGTTCTGACCCCCGCGGCCCGGAATCTCGACACGGCCAGCGGCGGCTATCTCTCGGACATCGTCGGGAGCGGCGATATACGCGGCGCGGTCGCCGAAAGCCTGCTTTTACACCACGTACCCGGCGTCAGGGCCCGGCGCGTGCTGCTGCTCGGTCTCGGCCAGGACTGCGAGCGCAACGACCGCAACTATCGCAAGCAGGTCAGGGCTGCCTTCGACGCCATCAGGAAAATCCGCGCCCGCGACGTGCTGTTCGCGCTCGACGTTCCCTGCATCGCGGCTACGGATATGTACCGTCAGTCCCGTCTGCTGATCGAGTGGGGTTGTGCCGAGCTGTATCGATACGATCAGACCAAGAGCGGCAAGGCCGAGCCGCAGGCCCTGGCACAGGTTCGGATTCTGTTGCCGGAGAATGCTGCCGAAGCGGGCAGGCAGGCGCTGGCCGACGGTGCCGCCATCGCCAATGGCGTCGCGCTGGCGCGCGACCTCGGCAACCTGCCGGGCAACGTCTGCACGCCGAGCTATCTGGCAGAGCAGGCAGTTCGGCTGGCGCAGGAGTGCGACCGTGTCAGCACCAGTGTCCTCGACGAGCGCGATATGGCGGCACTCGGCATGGGCTCACTGCTGGCGGTGGGTAACGGTTCCGACCAGCCGTCGAAACTCATAGTCATTCAGTACAACGGCAGCGACGATCCGGATGCGCAACCGCACGTGCTGGTCGGCAAGGGCATCACCTTCGACACCGGCGGCATCAGCCTGAAGCCGGGCGCCGCGATGGACGAAATGAAGTTCGACATGTGTGGCGCCGCCAGCGTACTGGGTACCCTCAACGCCGTGGCCGAAATGGCGCTGCCGATCAATGTCGTCGGCATCGTGGCCGCCGCGGAGAACATGCCGGGCAGTCGCGCGCTCAAGCCCGGCGACGTCGTCACCACCCTGTCCGGGCAGACCGTCGAAGTCCTCAACACCGACGCCGAGGGCCGCCTGGTCCTGTGCGACGCCCTGACTTATGCCGGGCGTTTCAAGCCCAAGACGGTGGTCGATATCGCCACTCTGACCGGCGCCTGCTCCATCGCCCTCGGCAGTCATGCCTGCGGGCTGCTGGCCAATGACGACGCTCTCGCCGGCGATCTGCTGAGTGCCGGTAGCTTCGCTGCCGACCGTGCCTGGCGTCTGCCGCTGTGGGACGAGTACCAGGAGCAGCTGGATTCCAACTTCGCCGATATCGCCAACCTGGGCGGCCCGGCGGCCGGCACCATCACCGCCGCCTGCTTCCTGTCCCGCTTTGCCGGAGCCTTTCGCTGGGCGCACCTGGATATCGCGGGCGTCGCCCGCAACAGCGGCAAGGAGAAGGGGGCGACCGGACGCTGCGTACCGCTGCTCAGCCAGTACCTGCTGGAGCAGGCGGCGACGAGGTTCGACGGGGCGCCCCGGGATGATGCGTCCGCCGTGACGATCTGAACCGCAGGTAAAGGACCCGGCCACCATGTCATCCAGTATCCTGTTTCGCGTTCGCCCCATCCTGTTTTCGGTCTTGATGTTGGGCGCAGGTCATAACCTGTTTTTCGTTCTCCTGCCGGTGCGGCTGAAGCAGTCCGGCGTGGATGAGTCGATGATCGGCTTTGCCATGAGCCTGTTCGCCGTCGGCAATATCCTGGCCGGTCTGTGGGCATCCAGGATCGTGATCAGGGTCGGTCATGTACGGGCCTTCGTCACCACGTCGGCGACCCTGTCCAGCATCGCGATCGCGCACAGTTACCTGGATGACGTCTGGGTGACCGCCTTGCTGCGGTTGCTTGCCGGCTTCTGTTTATACGCGAGCCTGATCATCCTGGAGAGCTGGTTGAGCGTGCTGTGCGACCGGCGTACCCGCGGACGGATCTTTGGCCTCAGCCAGATCTGCTTTTCGCTGGGGTTCGGTACGGCGCCACTGTTCCTGAACGTCGCCGGCGGCTACGACGTGCGCATCTTCGGCATTGTCTCGGTGCTGCTGAGTTTTGCGCTCGTGGCCATGTCGATGACCCGGTTGCCGGCGCCTGAAATCCCGGCAAGCGCCTGCGTTATGTCCCTGCGCAGGCTCTGGGCCTGTTCGCCTGAGGGGATGATTACCGGATTCTGCGCAGGGCTGGTCGGCGCCGCGAGTATTTCGCTGGTGTCGCTCTATGCCTTCGAGAAAGGGCTGGTCGGCATCTGGCTGGCGATCGTGCTGGGGTCCTACCAACTGGGGGTTCTGGTGACCCAGCTTCCGTCGGGCTGGCTTGCCGACCGCTTCGATAAGGGGGCGGTGGCCATCGGGCTGATGCTGCTGGGCATGCTAGGCAATGCGCTGATCGTTTTAGACGCCTATTACAGTCTGCCGCAGATCGCACTGGTGGCGCTGTTCATACTGTCCGGCGGTGCCGGGGCGGCGCTGTTTCCGCTCGCCGTGACCCAGGTGTTCGACCGGATCGGTGCAGGGGAGGCTTTGCCCGCGACCGCTACCCTCAAGGTGCTGCTGGGTGTCGGCGGCATACTGGGGCCGCTGATAGCCGGCTTCCTGATGCACCGCTACGGTGTCGTCGCGCTTTATTGTTTTATCGTTGCGGTCCATGCGGCTGCCTTGTTGCTTCTGCTGGTTCGCAGCTACAGGAGCATTCGCCGGGAGACCGGGCTGCAGCCGCAGCTGCGTGATCGCCGTCACGGGGGCGGCCCCTCGCTCTCGGGGCTCCAGTCCGGCGCCGATTCCTGACGGCAGGATAGATAGATTCGCCCACAGAGTGGGCTCCTACGGGCCTGCGAACCGTCGGGCTGTTGTAGGAGCTCGCTCCGCGGGCGAATCCTTCGGGAATGGTTATGGAGGCTTCGCCCGGCGGCCAAACCCCTGCAGCCTAGTTGCTAAACCTCCGGAAAACACGTCTGCAGCAGCGTTATAAAGCGTCGGTGAGCGCCCGCCGGGGGCCTATCGAGGCGCCAGCTGCGGATATCGCTGCAATTCAGGGGCAAGAGCTAAGGGGACGACAGTTTAATCGGCAAGGCGATTAAACTGTCGGCGAACTGCGATGGGGGCGGGTCAATCAGCCTTGATTGTCCTGTAAAACCATTTCGGCGCCCTTTTCCGCCACCATCATGGTCGGCGCATTGAGATTGCCGGAGGTGATGTTGGGGAAGACCGAAGCGTCGATCACTCGCAATCCGTTGATGCCGTGAACCCGCAGGCGACTGTCCACCACTGCGGTTTCGGCGCTGGGTCCCATCGCGCAGGAGCCGCACAGGTGATAGATCGAGCCGCCGTTCTCGCGGAAGTACTGCAACATCGTCTCTTCGTCGTGCACGGTGTTGCCGGGAAGCACTTCTTCCACGGTGATGGCCTGCAGGGCCGGAGCACTCATGATTTTACGTATCAGTTTGCTGCCCTGAAGCACTTCGCGCACATCTTTCTCGGTGGAAAGGTAATTCGGCCGGATCTGTGCGGCATCCTGCGGATTGTTCGACGCAATTTCGATACGGCCCTTACTGCTGGGGCGGCACGAGTTGAATGCCACCAGGAATCCTGAATAGGGCTCTGGCATCATTTTGGCGTTCGGGTCCTTCGGAATCTGGTACGACATCGGGTTGAAGTACAGCTGAATGTTTGGCAGCTGTTCGTCCTCATCGCCCCTGAAGAACCCCCCGGCCTGATTGACGCTCATGCTCAGTGGTCCGGTACGATTGATCAAATACTGAAGCCCTGCCTTCGCCTGTCCCCAGTACGAAAGAAACTCGTCATTGAGGGTTTTCATGTTGGCACGATAGTAATAACTGACGCAGAGATGATCCTGCAGATTTTGACCCACGGCGGGCAAGTGCTTGCGCAATGGAATCCGGTGCTTGTCCAGCAGGGCCTTGTCGCCGATGCCGGATAACTGCAGCAGCTTCGGCGAGTCCACCGCGCCTGCCGCCAGAATGACTTCCCGCCTGGCCGTTATCGTCTCGACAGTGTCGCCACTGCGTACCTGTACGCCAATGGCGCGGTCGTTGTCATCCAGCAGGATTTTTTCCGCCATGGTTACCCGCCGGATATGCAGGTTGGGGCGCTTCAACGCGGGCTTCAGGTAAGCGGTGTTGCTGGAGTCCCGCTGGCCGTTGCGAATGTTGGCCTCGTAGATGCCGGCACCCTCTATGGTTTCGCCATTGAAGTCCTCATTTACGTGGTAGCCCAGCTGCTCTGCGCCTTTCAGGTAGTGTTGGCAGATCGGGTGTGCGCCGTCCTTCATCGGCGTTATCCCGATCAGCCCCTTGCCGGAGTGGTATTCCGTGTCGCCGGCCGGGTGCTGTTCCAGCTTCTTGAAATAGGGCAGGACATCCTGGTAGGACCATCCCTCGTTGCCAGCGGCCGCCCAGTCATCGAAGTCCGCTTTCTGACCTCGAACGTAGATCATGGCATTGATCGAACCGGAACCGCCCTGCACCTTGCCCCGGGGGGCGTAGAGCTTGCGTCCGGCCATGCCATTTTCTTCCTCGCTGTAGTACATGTAGTTGTACTGCGGGTTGTAGTAGGTCTTGGCGAAGCCGACCGGCAGCTTGATCCAGGGCGAGCTGTCTTTTCCGCCCGCCTCCAGCAGCAGTACCTTGTACTGCCCCGTTTCAGTGAGGCGGTGTGCCAGTATGCAGCCGGCAGAGCCGGCGCCCACGACAATGAAATCATATTGCATAGTTAGCGCTCCGGCTGGGCTTTCCAGAGAGTGGAGGACTGTTCTTTATAGTCGTAAGGTCTGGGGTCCATGCTCAGGTGCAGAGCCTTGCCGGTGTACGGCGAGTTTGCTTTCACCACTTCCATGTTCAGCTCAATGCCCAGTCCGGGCTTGTCGGACGGAATGATATAGCCGTCCTGCCACTCGATCTTTTCCTGCAGGACCTCGGCGTGGAAACCGTCCCAGGTACCAATGCTCTCCTGAATCAGGAAGTTGGGCGTGGCTGCGGCCAACTGGATGCTGGCGGCTGCACCGACCGGGCCGTTATACAGATGCGGCGCGATCTGAGCGTAGTAGGCCTCGGCAATGGCCGCGATTTTCTTGCCTTCCAGAATGCCGCCAACCCGGCCCAGATTCATCTGCAGAATGGAAGCCGCTCCGTTCTTCAGCAGATCATGGAACTCGTACTTGGTGGTCAGGCGCTCGCCAGTGGCCACCGGGATGCGGGTATTCTGTGCCACGCGGGACATTGCTTCGCTCTGGCCCGGCGGCACCGGCTCCTCGAACCACATCGGGTCGAAAGGTTCCAGCCGTTGTGCGAGACGGAGAGCGGAGGCCGGCGTCATCTGACCATGGGTACCGAACAGCAGGTCGCAGCTGTTGCCGACCGCTTCGCGGATGCGTCGGCAAAACGTCGCGCTCTTGTCCATCGCTTCCAGTGACAGCATATGACCGGAGTAGGCGCTGTACGGACCGGCCGGGTCGAATTTCAGTGCCGTGAAGCCGCGTTCCTTGTTCTCCAGCGCACATTCAACTGCCAGTTCGACGTTGTCGTAGTCGTAGTCGCCGTTCCTGTCCTTCGGGTATAGGTAGGTGTAGGAGCGCAGTCGGCTGTTGACCTTACCGCCAATCAGTTCGTAAACGGGCTTGCCGGCGGCTTTGCCGATGATATCCCAGCAGGCCATTTCAAGACCGCTGACGATCCCCATCATGGTCAGGTCCGGCCGCTGGGTGAAGCCGCTGGAGTAGGCCTCACGGAAGAAGCGTTCGACGTGGTGAGGATCCTTGCCCTGCAGACAGCGCTCAAAGACGTCATCGATGGCGGGCACCATCACCTTGGGATGAAAGGTCGCCGCGTATACTTCACCAATGCCTTCTATTCCGCAGTCCGTTTTCAGGCTGACGAAGATCCAGTACATGCCTCCGACGTGAGGCGGTGGTGTTGCGACAATATAGGTTTCACAAGATACAACTTTCATCGTAATGCCCTTTTCTTGGAGGTCATTGTCTTGAGTTTCAGGGCAGCCAGGGTGCCGATTGCGCCCATTGCTGCTATGTAGCCAAAGTAAAGGTTGTAGACGGTGATGCCCTCATAACGGGCAGCGATGTAGCCGTTGATCTGCGGCAGGAAGATATCCGGCGTGTAAGCGATGAGGGAAATCACGCCTATCGCCAGGCCGGTAACCTGCATGGGAATATCACAGTCGTCCAGAATCGCCCAATAGAGTCCGCGGATGGCGTAGGTCAGCACGCCAATCAGCAATACAACCGCTAGCAACAGGTATACGGTGTTCACTTTGGGGAACAGAATCAGTGAAACCAGTCCCAGCGTGGCTCCCAGAAGGGAGATAGCCAGAATGTTCTCTTTGCCGTACTTGTCGCCGAGAATACCGGCACCAATGCCGCCTATCGGTCGCATCCACAGCTTGGCAACGGTAATGAAGCCCGCCGTGACGGCAGTCATCTGGTAGCCTTCCTGCATGAATGCAGAGAAAGAGTAAGTCGCCCAGAATAGTTGATAGCCACAGAAGATAATGACGGCAACCATCCAGAGTTCAGGAATGGACGCAAGGAACCTTAGATCGCGAATCAGGTTGCCCGAGCCGTTTTTGCTGGAGTTCTCTTCTGCGGCATTGCCGCCGCGGAAAAACAGGAAGGTCAGGACACCGATCGCGATACAGGTGAAGGAGTACATATAGATCACCTGTTTCAGTGCGAGCGCATTGCTAAGACCTGCCGTGTCAACGGCGTAGGCGAAGATCGCTATTGCAATTGTTGCCAGAACCGCCTCGACAAGGCCGCGACCGCCGTCAAGGATGCCGAAAAAACGCCCCTGCTCATCTTTGTGGGCCAGCATTTTGACCCCTTTGAGCATCGATGCCCAGAACGTCAGGCCAGCAGCAAAGCCCCAGCCCAAGAAGATGTAAACCAGTACGTCCTTCGATGGAACCGAAGCAAACCACAGCCCCAGGACCCCCGTCGCAACCATTGAGAAAGTGACCAGCAGCCGGGGTGATAGCCGATCCGCCAGCCAGCCGCTAGGCACATAGCAGACGAAATACATCACACCCAGCATGGAGTAGTAATTACCCAAGTCACCGGCTGTAATCTGGAAGGTTTCCAGAATCGAGGTTTCAAAGTTTTGACGCAGGTACATCAGGGGGAAAATCGCCCCCGCCGCCAGCAACAACAGACTGAATTGAAAGTAGCGCTTCAGGTCGATTTTACTTCCGACGGAAGCAGGTGGCTTGGCAATGGTATTGTCCATCTGATTTTTATTCCTGTTGCACAGTTTTTAGGTATTTATTATGTCCATGCTTCTATACCCGCACCCGAAGATGAATGCGGGCATTGGCAGGGCCAACACAACTGGTATTTTTTCGCAGGTTTTTAGTAGTTCAGAACTACCAGCCGGGTTTGGGTAAACTCCAGCATGCCGTGCTTACCGTCGTCGCCACCGAGGCCGGAACGTTTCCAGCCAGCGTGGTAACCCTGGTACGGATCGGAAGGGGTGCGATTGATATAAATCTCACCGGCTTCGATGTTGTTGGCCACCTTCATCGCCGTACGATAGTTCTCGGTGTAGATCACCGAGGCCAGGCCAAACTGATGATCGTTGGCCAGCGCCAGGGCTTCATCGGCATCGCTGTACTTGAGTACCGGCAGTACCGGGCCGAAGATCTCTTCCTGCACGATCTCCATATCCTGCCGACAGCTGGTCAACAGGGTGGGCGGATAGAAGTGCCCCGGTCCTTCGGGGATGTAACCGCCCACTTCCAGTGTGGCACCGTCGTCGATTGCACGTTCCACCATCTGGTGAATGTTGAGACGGGCGTTTTCGTTGATCAGCGGGCCCATGAAACTCGGATTGGCCGCCCGGTCGCCATACTGGCGTTCGGCAAGATTGGAGCGCAGCAACCCGACAAACTGCTCGTAAACCGCCTCATGCACGTAGACGCGTTCGATGGCCGTGCAAAGCTGGCCGCAATTGGTCGTTTTGGACGCAACGATGTCGCGTGCGGCTTTTTCCAGGTCGGCATCGGCTTCCACGATAGCGGGGGATTTGCCACCGAGCTCCAATGATGATTTGGCGATATTGACCTGGGAGTACTCCAGAACCTTGCGCCCGGCACCCACGCTGCCTGTCAGGGTAATCATGCCGACTTTCGGGTGGGTGCACACACTTTCCGCTGTGGCATGATCCATGGTCAGGATGTTCACAACGCCGGCGGGAAGTCCTGCATCCTGAACGGCTTTGGCAATTTCGAACGCAGAGCACGGGGTATTGTTGCTCGGGCGCACCACCACCGTATTACCGGTAATCAGCGCCGGGGCGATTTTGCGAAGCAGAGTGTAAACCGGGTAGTTGAACGGAATCAGGCAGGCGACCACGCCGATCGGTTCGCGCTGCAGCAGCAGGCTTTCCGAGGGGGTGTCGCTGGGGATGATCTCGCCTTCGATACGGCGGGCCCATTCTGCGTGGTAGCGAGTGATGTCGGCCGCGTAGACCGCTTCGTTGGTGGCGTCTTCCAGGCTTTTTCCGGACTCTTCGGCCAGGGCCTGGCCGATCGCGTCTTTACGGGCCAGCAGGGCGTCCGCAAGTTTGTGCATGTAACCGGCACGCTCGATGCTGGTCAATTGACGCCAACCCTTCTGTGCTTCGGCGGCAATCGCCACCGCTTCGAGAGCCTCTTCTGCAGTTGCGGCCTGAACCTGTCCGATGACCGCTTCAGTTGCCGGGTTGTATACAGAAATCATGGTCCCCTTGGTGGAGCTTACAAATTCGTTGTTCACAAAGTTCTTGTCGATACGCATGACAGATTCCTTGAAGTTGATGAGCGCATCCTAGAAGCCTGCCATTAGGCTGTCAATAAAATTCCATAGAAGAAATTTCAATTTCATATATGGAAAATAGTCTGTGTTTTGTACGCTGGTTGCCGCAGAGACGGGGTCAGACGACTCTTGTCCCCCGGCATCGTCGTCGAGGTATTTGAATCGGGACGGGTTTTTCATGTAGTGTTCACGGAATCAGATACAGCCGATACAAGCGTTAACGGGCTGTAACGGCCTGCTCGTGGCCTGTTCCCGGCACTTTGAAGTGCTGGAGTGCCTCAGCAACGGCGGATGTCTGGCTGTTAAGGGCTGAAAAATGGCGATATGTAAATAATATTTCCGTATATAAAATATTGGGCGTAAGTCGTGGAAGTTAAAGAGAAATCCAAGGCGCCGGCGGTGGACAGCAGCGTATTGATTCTGGACCTGCTTGCTGCTTCAGCTTACCCGCTGACGCTTTCCGAAATTTGCGAACAGACCGGTATCGCCGCAGCCAGCGGCCATCGCATTATCAATGCGCTGCTTGATCATCAGTTGGTGGCGCTGGACCCGAGCCGTAAGAAGTCCTATTGCATTGGCTCCAGGATTTTTCAAATTGCCTCCACCATCTACAACAAGCAGAGCATCATTCCGTTCTTCTACCCGATCGCGGAGATACTGAAGAACGAGATCCACAAAACGATCTTTCTCAGTGTGCCGGTGGGCAATAAGGTTGTTGTGGTTTCGAAAGTGGAGTCCTCCATGGGCAGCGCTTTCAACATTCATATCGGTCAGACCATGGCGATGCACCAATCCGCTTCGGGCAAGGCAATCCTGTCGATGCGATCCGACGATTTTCAGCGCAGCTATTTCAAGGGGGAGGAGAAGTCCAGTCCCGCAATCGGCGGCAGTCTGGAGGAGATCGCCGAGGACCTGTCCCGTGCCAAGCGCCTCGGCTACGCGGTCACCCACGGAGAGATCGATAGCCAGGTCAGCTGCATTGCTGCGCCGATTCTGAATTTGCGCAACGAGCCGGTGGCGGCCATCAGCGCGGCCATCAATGGCGAGTTTCTGAACGCGCAGGATGCCCGGACCTACTCGAAAAATCTGGTCCAGGCCGCGCGCCAGCTATCGTCCAGGATAGTCTGAAGCACTCTTGAGCTTCGGAATCCATTCGTCCCATTACCCCGTCCGCAGATGCGCCTGCGTCGAGCGATAACAGCGACGCAACGAATCAGAAAAGTGGGCTCATTCGGATCAGCCAGATCGCAGCCAGATGCAACGGATAGTAGGCGTAGAACATCCACCGCAGGCGGGGGAAGGACAACCGTACGCGGGTGGCGCATAGAATCAGCGGCACGGCCGCCAGGGCCCAGCCGTTGCCGTTGATGAATCCGAGGCCGGCGCATGCCAG
Organism: Marinobacterium nitratireducens; assembly: GCF_014645375.1. GTDB lineage: Bacteria > Pseudomonadota > Gammaproteobacteria > Pseudomonadales > Balneatricaceae > Marinobacterium_A > Marinobacterium_A nitratireducens. The sequence continues at coordinate 51,834 of NZ_BMLT01000005.1, read as the reverse complement.
CAGTGCTGCCACGGCTGCCGGGATCGAGGGCTGCCGGCAATAACGCCAGGTCGCCACGCCGAGTGCGAGGCCGAACCACCAGTACTCGACCAGGTTGCCGCCAACCAGCAGGACGACGCCCGCGGCGGCCAGCTCGCCGCGCTCGATCAGGTACAGCGTGGCGGTCAGCACCAGCAGGGTGAACAGCACGTTCAGCGGCAGCCAGCCGGAGCCGAGGGCCGTGTTCAGCGCGACAAAGGGCACCGATGCGATGGTTCCCGTCAGGCCCAGGCGTTTGAGCGTGCGCGGGTAAACGCCGCGCCGGAGCGTACCCGGCCGGGACAGGTTGACCGCAAGGACGACGACGAAAATCGGTAATGCCAGCCGACCCAGCTCGAACAGCAGCGGCAGGGTGGCATCGAACAGGTAGCGGTTGACGTGATCGCCGGTCATCAGCAGCAGTGCAAGCCATTTCAGGGCTTCCAGGGTGCCATCGGCGATGGTGAGGGGCGCAGGTTTCGGCCTGCTGGTACCCATCAGGTGGCCAGCGGTCATGTATCGGTGCCAGCGTCTAAGGCATCCCAGTACGGCGGGTCGCCGAAATACCCATCCAGAAAGTCGATGAAAGTGCGCACCTTGCCCGGCAGCAGCTGTCGGTGGGCATAGACGGCGTACAGGCCCATCGGTTCGGGTTCGTATTCCTGCATAATCACCCTGAGTTGTCCGTTGGCAATGGCCGTACCCGAGATAAAGGTTGGCTGAATGGCGATGCCGGCGCCTTCGATCGCCGCCCGAACCAGCAGGTCGCCGTTGTTGCTGACCAGGTCAGCCGCCGTGTCCCGTTCCCCATCCTGCAGCCAGCGGTGCATCGCCAGGCTGCCGTCGTTTTCGACAAAGCTGTAACGCAGATAGCGGTGCTGCTTCAGCTGCTCGGGGCGGACCGGCGTGCCGTGGCGGGCCAGGTAATCGGGCGACGCACACATCACCAGCCGCACCGGGGCGATGCGTTTGGCCACCAGCGAGGAGCTTTTGAGGTGCCCGATGCGCAGGGCGATATCGAAGCCTTCCTCGACGATATCGACCTTGCGGTCGTTCAGCTGCAGGTCGATGTCCACCGCCGGGTGGTCTCGCTGGAACGCGCAGATCGGGGCCGCCAGGTGATGCATGGCAAAGGAAACCGGGGCGCTGATGCGCAGCTGGCCCTGTACCTGGGCATGCAGATCACCGAGCTGGCTTTCCAGGTCGTCGATTTCATCCAGCAACGTCTGCGCGCGCTGATAGTAGCGGGTGCCTGCTTCGGTCAGGCGCACTTTACGGGTCGTGCGATTGAGCAGGCGGACGTCCAGGTGTTGCTCCAGCGCCGAGACATACTTGCTGATCAGCTGCGGCGATTTCTCGAGGCGCTCGGCCGCCCGGGTAAATGAGCCTTCGGTCACCACCGTGACGAAAGCGCGCATGGCATCAAAACGGTCCAACGTAATCACCTTTGCCGCGACAGGTCGCTTATGCCGGGAGCATAGCTTCATGATTATCAATGGCATGTTGATAATATTGCAATAGACTCCGTCTTAGTCTTTCGAATCGTGGATAGTAAAGTGGCCTCATCACCTGACGCAGAGACGTCGGGGAACCCAAAGGCCCAACGAGCGAGGAAAGACCTATGAATAACCGTTTCGCACACGCACTGTTCCGTTCCACTGCCGGCTACGCAGCCCTGGCCCTGCGTATACCGATCGGGGTGATTCTGACGGCCCATGGCGCCCAGAAGCTGTTTGGCTGGTTTGGCGGTTACGGCCTCGAGGGTACCGGGCAGTGGATGGCGAGCATCGGTCTGGAGCCCGGCTACCTGATGGCGCTGCTCGCGGGCAGTGCAGAGTTTTTCGGCGGTATCGCACTGCTGCTGGGACTGCTGACCCGACCTGCAGCGATCGTTTCAGCCTTTACTATGCTGGTAGCGATCTTCAGCGTGCACTTCAGCAATGGTCTGTTCATGGCCAATAACGGCTACGAGTTCGCGCTGAGTCTGTTTGCCATTACGCTGGTGCTGGCGATTCAGGGTCCGGGGCGCTTCGCGCTCGACAACCTGCTGCTGGCGCGCTTCACCGACGCCGATGAGGCACAGCGTTCGGGCGTTCGCAGCGCGACCGTCTGATGGCAAGGTTCCCTAAGCCCGGTCGCAGACCGGGCGCACGCTGGTTATCAGGTCATCAGATACGTGGACAGGCATCTATGAACCGCAAAAGCGCCGATATTCTCTTTCTCTCGCACGGTGGTGGCCCCATGCCGCTGCTGGGTGACCCGGGCCACCGGGAAATGGTGGACAGCCTCGAGATGTTTGCGCGCAGGCTGCGCAAACCTTCGGCGATCCTGCTGATCAGCGCGCACTGGGAAGCGCCGGTGCCGACCATTACCGCGGGCGCGAATCCCGGACTGATTTACGACTACTACGGTTTCCCGCCCGAATCCTACGAGATTCAATACCCCTGTCCGGGTGATCCGGCGCTGGCGCAGCAGGTATTCCGGGTACTGAGCGAAGCCGGGATTTCCGCGCAGCTGGATGAGCGGCGCGGGTTCGACCACGGCATGTTCGTGCCGCTCAAGCTGATGTACCCGGATGCCGATATCCCCTGCGTGCAGCTGTCACTGATGAGCGACCTGAACGCAGAGGCGCATCTGGCGGTCGGTCGCGCACTGCGGGGGCTGGACTGCGACAACCTGCTGGTGATCGGCTCCGGCTTTTCGTTTCACAACATGCAGGCCTTCTTTGCGCCGGATACACCGCAGATCCGCGCCAGAAACCAGGCGTTCGAGGACTGGCTGCTGGATACCTGCGCCAATCCGGCGCTGGATGAAGCGGAACGCAGCCGCCGTCTTATCCACTGGCAGGATGCGCCCCATGCCCGTTTCTGCCATCCCCGGGAGGAACATTTGCTACCGCTGCATCTGTGTTACGGAATGGCGGGAAGGGCCTGTGACGAGCACCAGAGTGCAACGATCCTGAACAAGAAATCCGGGATGTTCTACTGGTCGCATCAACTTCCCTAGCAGGCTGTTGAAAAGCGTTTTCGAGGCAGCCGAGGCAAGCGTTACGCCGCCCGGCGGAGTGCGGTTTCACCCATCCTGCGACCTGTGCGATGGCGTAACCCGTCATAGCAGGTGACCGGCGCCGGTCAGCTGCTCGATCAGGCGTCCATACTCCTTCCCCAGGGTTGCCCAGCTGAAGCGTTCGACGGATGGGACGCAGGCGCCGCTGTCTCGCAGTTTTTGCGCCTGGCTGATCAGAGCATCCGCGGCGCAGCGGGCTTCCTGTTCGATATCCGCGCCGCAGTCCCGGTACAGGTATTGTGCACCGAACAGTTCCGGGTACGCCTGCCGGTCGGGCAATACCGGGATACAGCCGGCGGCCACCGCCTCGAGTACCGACAGTCCCTGAAACTCGTGGATCGCGGTGGACAGCACCAGGTCGGCGCCCTGCAGCCAGCCACGGTATTCCTCGGGGCTGGCGGCATAGCCGAACTGATCCAGCCGGTGGGCGAATTCGGTGCCGATGGTATCGAATTGCTCCGGCGTATGCCGGAAGCGCTCGCCGAGCAGTGCCAGGCGGTAATCCAGTCCGCGTCGCTCCAGTTCCCGCAGAATCGCCAGCAGACGGTCCGGTCCCTTGTCGAATTCCCAGCGCGACGCCCAGACGATACGGATGGGCCCGTGCGCGTTGCCGGCACGCCAGGGATGTCGCGGGTCGAACCCCGCGGGCGCCAGGAAGTGTTCGTCCGCCAGCGGCACCGGCAACACCTCGGCGCGCCCGGCCAGGTGCTCCGGCAGACCGGGCGGAACCCGGTCGGGCAGCCTTTTCAGCAGACGCCGTGCGCCTTCGATCAGGCTGTCGCGGTTGTAGGCGCTGTTGAACAGGATCCGGTCGGCGCACAGTGCGGTGTAGAGGTTGAGTACCTGCGGCTCCACCGTGTTGGTTTCCCGTCCGGAGCGCGGATAGGCGAACTGATTCTCATGGAAATACACCAGTGTCGGGATACCGGCGAGATTGGGCACCAGGCCGCGTAACGCGGACAGGTCGGTCATCGAGGTGGCGATCACCAGGTCGTACGGGCGCGACAGGGTCTCCCGCTCACCAAAGGCCCAGCTCAGGCTGTTGCCGCGCAAGCGCCAGGCGAAGTAACGGGCCGGCAGGGTCAGCACCGTCCAGTCGTACCGGGGAAAGCGGGCCTTCAGGCCCAGGTGCCAGGAGCGGTGGCTGGCGGCGTCGTAGGCGGAAAGTAACAGAATGCGCATGGGGATGGTCGGTCGCTACATTGCGGAGTGGGTGCGGTCACGCCGCCCGCCACCCGGCCTGCTGTTCGGCTGTCAGGAAGCTCCAGGCGACGAAGCGGCTGATCTTCTGACCCTGCGCCATTTTGATGGTGCGTACCTGCACGGCACCGGCCTTTTTCAGCTCGTCATGAATAGCCTTGAGACTTGCCTGTTTCGCCACCAGAGAGGTGAACCAGCAGCAGCGCTCGCCGAAGGTGCGGCTCTCGCGCACCATGCGGCAAACGAATTCCTCTTCGCCGCCATCGCACCAGAGCTCATTGGCCTGACCGCCGAAGTTGAGCCGGGGGCTCGCCGCAGTCCTGCGTTTCTTCAGGCCCTGCCACTTGCGGTTCGCCTCGGCGGCCATGGCCTCTTCGGAAGCATGGAAGGGCGGGTTGCACAGGGTGATATCGAAGCGCTCGTGGGCGCGCCAGATTCCCTCGAAGATATGCTGCGGCTGTTTCTGCAGTCGGGCTTCGATATTGCCCGAGAGGCAGGTGTTGGCAGCGATGATCGTCTGCGCCGTGGCGATCGCCACCGGGTTGATATCGGAACCGACGAAGCGCCAGCCGTACTCCCGGGTGCCGACGATGGGGTAGATGCAGTTGGCGCCGATGCCGATATCCAGCGCCCTGACCGAGCGGCCGCGGGGGATGATGCCACCGTTCGACTCGGCCAGCAGGTCCGCCAGGTAGTGAACGTAATCCGCCCGGCCCGGAATCGGCGGGCAGAGAAATCCCGGCGGCAGATCCCAGAACGCGACCCCGTAGAAATATTTCAGCAGGGCGGCGTTGAGCGCTTTCAGCGCCTCGGGATCGCTAAAGTCGATGGAGTCGTTGCCAAAGCGGTTGGGCCTGACGAACGGCTTCAGTTCGGGGCTGGATCCGGTCAGCGCGACAAAGTCGTAGCGTGCCTGATGGCGGTTGCGGGGATGGAGTTCGGACTTGGCATTGCGCAGGGCGTCGGTTTTACTCATGGGGAACGGTCGCTTCGAAGGTGCGCGCCATTATAGCCGATGGTCCGGCGCCGGGCCCGTTCGCCTGGCCAGCGTTCGGGCTACTTCGCTTTATACGGATTGGGCAGCTTGATGCGGAACTTGATCGCCAGGGCTCTCAGAATGAAGCCCACGAGGAAGCCGCCGATCAGATCGTAGTTGGTGGGCAGGTTCAGAGCGCCGAGGCAGAGGTAGGCGATCGCGCCGGCCAGCGCGGTGGTGATGTAGAGTTCCTCGTTCATCAGGGTCAGGTTGCTGCCGCAAAGCACATCGCGGGCGATGCCGCCGAAGGTGGCGGTCATGACCCCCATGCAGACGGCAATCAGGGGCGAGACGCCCAGAGTGATCGCGATCTCGGTGCCGGTCACGGCGAACAGTGCCAGGCCCACCGCGTCCATCCAGACCAGTGCGCGGCTCCGGGAACTGAGTCTGGGCGCGATGAAATAGGTCGCGAACGAAGCTAACAGGCACACCGAAACCCATATCGGCTCGCGAATCCAGAACACCGGGAGCTGGCCCAGCAGCAGGTCGCGTACGGTGCCGCCGCCGATCCCCGTTACCGTGCCGATCAGCATGAAGCCCAGCAGGTCCATCTTGTGCCGCGCCGCATCGAGGGCACCCGAGATTGCGAACACCGCCACCGCGCTAAGACCCATGATGTTCACCGCGGTGCTGAAATCGAATGGCATTGTCCGTTTCTTCCTTTGTTGTTCTGCGTATCCGGGACTCCGGCTGCGGTCGTCATCCGGGATGCCCGGGCGTGACTGGCGGTGACAGTATTCCATACTGGCTTCAGTATTGGGCGAGGATGAATAACACGCGAATATTATTGCCTGCATTGCACTGGTATCGGGCACCTTTGGGCTGAATCGCCGTCGGCGATGTATGGAACACCGTTTCGGCAGCCAGCTGAGGGTCATGCTGGCATGCCCCGGACGGTGGAAATCCGACGCCGTTCGTCTGACACTGCAATATTCAAAAGGGATGTCTTGATATGACCACCACCGCGCATAACCGCAGCGAGAGCATGCTGGCGGAGCTCGACACCACCAACGCCGGGCTGACGCCGGAGCTGCGGGCTCAGAAATACCATCGCATGGCGGTATCGCCCTTCACCTTCTACCGCGGCAGCAATCATCTTTACTGGTCGGATCTGTATCGGGACTGGCACTTTTCGCTGTTCGGCGGTTTGAGCGAGACCCAGACCTGGCTGCAGGGCGATGCCCATCTGCACAACTTCGGCGCCTATGGCAGCCACGACAACCAGGTGCGTTTCGGGCTCGACGACTTCGACGATGCTCTGATCGGCGACTATCAGTACGACCTGTGGCGGCTGGCGGTCAGTCTGGTGCTGGCGATGCGGGAAATGCCCGATTGCGGCGACAAGGCCATCCGCAAGGCGCTGAGGGAGCTGGCGCGCAGTTATCTCGAGGGCCTGGCGAACTGGCGGACGCTCATCGACTGGGTGGCGATGCCCGACAGCAGCGATGGCCGGTTACAGAAGTTCCTCGTCAGGACGGCAGCAAGGAAGAGCCGGCAGGCGATGCTCGACAAGTGGACCTGCGGCAACGACGACGAGCGTCGCTTCCAGGCCGGTCATGCCAAGCTCGGCGAGTTGCCGCAGGTCCAGCGCGGCTCCCTGATCGATGCGCTGGAAGCTTATCAGGACAGCCTCGACGACGAGGTGCCGGGGCACAGTCAACAGCACTTTCGGGTCAAGGATGTGGCACGCCGGCTGGCGGCGGGCACCGGCTCGCTCGGCAGCGATCGCTTCTATGCGCTGATCGAGGGCCAGGCGGAGGGAGATCACGACGATGTGATCCTCGATATCAAGGCGCAGCAACCGCCGGCCGCCTGGCAGGTGATGAACCGCCGCGAACGCGAGGAGTACAGCCGGCTGTTCGGGCATGAGGGCGAGCGGCACGCGCGGGCTTTCCAGGCACTGGCGCGTCACCCCGATCCCTACGTCGGCTGGCTGGAGCTGGACGGGCAGTGGTTTTCGGTGCGGGAACGCTCGCCGTTCAAGGCCGACTACCCGACCCACAAGCTGACCAAAGGCAAGGCATGGCGCGAACTGGCGCAGAACTGGGGCGCTATACTGGCGGCGTCGCATCTGCGCGGTGCCCGGGCCCTTGGCTCCGGGCGCGAGGCAATTTTCGCCGATGCCGTAAGCGCACCGGCGCTTGGCCGCTTCGATGCTTTCATCGATTTGCTCGGCAGCATGGCCTTCGCCTATGCCGACTGTGTGGTCGGCGATCACCGGCAGTTCTGCATTGCGCACCGCCTGGTCGACGGCTGAACCGGAGCACCGGTGCAGGACATGCCGGTTCGGCGGGTTAATCGGTAAATTCGAAACTAATCATATAGCTAAAAGTGCTTAGTGCCAGCTGTAAAATGCAGATTCATTTATATAGCATGACGCCACTCTAACCGCATTCAAGGAGGCCGATCATGCGTGGAGTTCTGGCGCTGCTGTTGACATGTCTGGTGACCTTAACCAGCACTTCTCGGGCGGCTGAGCCGCTCGAAATCGGCTACATGCCGATCATTCCGGTTTCGCAGGCGTTCGTCGTACTGGAAAACGGTGCCCTGGGTCAGGCGGGGGTATCCGATCCGAAACTGGTTCAGTTCCAGAACGGCCCGGCGATCGTGCAGGCGCTGCTGGCCGGTCAGCTCGATGTGGCTTATCTCGGCATCGGGCCGGCGATGGTCGCCCGCGCCAAGGGCGCCGATATCAAGGTGGTGGCGTCGAACATTGTCGAGCAGATCAGTATGCTGGCGCTGGGCGAGCTGGCGCCGTACTTCGACGGCGATGCCAAAACCGCCTTCGAGCGGTTTGCTGCCGACAAGGGCCGCAAGCCCGTGATCGCCACCTTCCCGGTCGGCTCGGTGCCCGAAACCGTGCTGCAGTACTGGATGCGCCGTCAGCTCGGCATCGATCCGGCCAGCGTGGACATCGTTTATCAGGGGGCGGCCCAGGTGCAGCAGTCGCTGATGACCGGTGCGGTCGATGGCGCCGCGATTCTGGAGCCGGTGGTCAGCATCGTGACCCAGCGTCGTGAGGATGCCCGAGTCGTTGCCCGTGGCTCCGAGATGTTCCCGCATCAGCCCGGCGCCGTTCTGGCGGTTCGCGAAGCGCTGATCAACGAGCAGCCCGAGCTGGTGCAGGCGCTGGTAAGGGCCCATGTCGAAGCGACCGAGCAGCTGAAATCGGATCCGGCCAGCACAGTGGCGGCGGTCGGCAAGTACGTCGGTGGCGGCCGTCTGTCGGCGGATGTGGTGGAGCTGGCGCTGCGCAACTCCGCCGATAACTTCGAGGCCGACCCCAACGCCATCGTCGACGGTACCCGCGAAATGCGCGACTTCCAGGCCGAGCTCGGCACCCTCAAGGCCGATGTCATGCTGGATGAACTGTTCGACACCCGCTTTTACGATCAACTGGCGCCGGCGAACTGATGTCACACCCCGGCAACTCCTTCACCCGCTCCGCGACGGGGCGGGCGCTGCTGGGTTTGGGTGGCGTGGTGCTGTTCGTCGCTGTCTGGAAGTTCGCCCAGGTCACGGGCTGGGCGCCGCCCGGAACCATCCCGGACCCTTTCCGGCTGCCGGCAGCGCTGGCCGACGAGTGGTCTTCGGGCCGCTTGCTGCCATCGATTCTGTCGAGCCTGGTGCACTACGTCTGGGGGCTGGGGATGGGCACGCTGCTCGGTTTCCTGGTCGGCGCAACGGCGGCTTCGTCGCACTCGGTCGACGCCCTGCACGCCTGGCTGGCGCGAATTCTGCGCCCGATTCCGCCGCTGGCCTGGGTAGTGTTCGCCATTGCCTGGTTCAAGGTCAGCCACGCCGGCGCCGCTTTCGTCATCGCCATCGGCGTGTTCTGGGTCAATTATTTCGCCACTTACTCGGCGGTGCGCAACATCGACCCCAAGTACTATGAACTGGCGCGCGCCTTCGGCCAGCACGGGCACCTCAACCAGGCATTCAACGTTACGCTGCCGGCCGCGGCGCCCGGGATCTTTTCCGGCATGCGCACCGGCATCGGCCAGGCCTGGATGACGCTGATTGCCGCCGAGCTGCTCGGCGTGCCCGGCATGGGACAGGAGATGAACGCCGCCGCCGGTGTCGGCGCCTACGAGGCGGTGGTGGTTTACATGCTGATCATCTCGCTGGTTTACACCCTCAGCGACACACTTTTTGCCCAGATCGAGAAACGAGCACTGCAATGGCGTCCATCCTGACCATCGACCGTCTGACCTACCACTACCGAAACGCCGATCATCCGGTGTTCGAGGGGCTTGACCTTCACATCGGTGCCGGCGAGTTCGTCGCGGTGGTCGGCGGCTCCGGCGTCGGCAAGTCGACGCTGCTGCGCTGCGTCGCCGGGCTGGCGAGCCCGAGCGCAGGTGAGATCGTGCTGGACGTGCCGGGCAAGCCGGGCAGCCGCAGTCGCGGTACCGTGTTCCAGGACGGCCGCCTGCTGCCCTGGCGTCGGCTGCGCAGCAATATCGCCTACGGCCTGCAGGGGCTGGCGCTCAGTGCCGAGGAGAAGGCGGCGCGTATCGACGAGGTATTGGGGCTTACGCTCCTGTCGCACCTGGCGGACCGCTGGCCGCATCAGCTTTCCGGCGGTCAGGTACAGCGCGCCGGTATCGCCCGTGCGCTGGCGGTACACCCGGACCTGCTGCTGATGGACGAGCCGTTCAGCGCGGTCGATGCCATCACCCGGCAGCACCTGCAGGACGAGCTGCTCGGGATCTGGCAGAAGACCGGCGCGGCGGTGATGTTCATCACCCACGATATCGAAGAGGCGGTTTACCTCGCGGATCGTGTTATCGTGCTGGCCGGAAGTCCGGGTCAGGTCAGTGTCGACCGCCGCATCGACCTGCCGCGTCCCCGGGGCCGCAACGCCGAAGACCTGCAATCAATCGCCCATGAAATAGCCGCGGCGCTCTAAGGCTGCGGGACAAGGAGTTCCGATCATGATTCAACTGATGATACACGCGCCGACCGAGGCTGCGCTTGCACGCGCCCAGTCCAATGCCCGCAACCTGCTCAAACTCGAGCCGGACGCCCAGGTCGAGATCGTCGTCAATGGCCCGGCGGCGGCCGCGGCGGTGAAGATCGACGACGAAGCCGTGCTGCCGTTGCTGGTGCTCTGTCGCAACAGTCTCGTCAACCAGAATCTCGCGGCGCCCGCGAGCGTGCGCACCGTTCCGGCGGCGGTACTCCACATCGCGCAACAACAGGGGGCAGGCTGGGCCTACCTGCGCGCCTGAACGGGGCCGCGGTGAGGGGATGAAGCATCGGGCAAGCCATCGCTGGTGCTGGGCCCAAACTTGCATAAAATAGGCAGGTGCGCCGGATCCCTCCGGTGTTCGAGTTTCGGAGATACCCCATGTTTGATATCGATGAGCTGCTGGACAACCTCCAGGTCGAGCAGCTTGACCGTTTCCTGTTCCGGGGCGACTCGCTGCCGCTGCCGTTTCCGAAGATCTTTGGCGGACAGGTGCTGGCGCAGGCGCTGAACGCGGCCGAACGCACGGTGGCCGAGGATCGCCATGCCCACTCGATGCACGCCTATTTCCTGCGCCCGGGCAACGCCGAACGGCCGGTGATCTTCGATGTCGACCCGATCCGGGACGGTGGCAGCTTCGCCACGCGGCGGGTGGTGGCCAAGCAGGATGGCAAGGCGATCTTCAACTGCGCGATTTCCTTTCATCGCGCGGAGGAAGGGCCCGAGCATCAGGTCGAAATGCCGGCCGGTATCCGCATGCCGGAAACGCTGGAGCGCAATATCGAGCGCATCGAGCAGCTGCTGCAGGTCAATCGCAGTCATCCGCTGCTGTTCGAGTTTCCGCTGGAAGCGGTGGACATTCGCGCCGAGGACCAGGCCGACCCCTTCGATCCCGGACAGCAGGAGCCGGTGAACGGCTTCTGGTTCCGCTTTATCGGGCGGCTGCCGGATGAGCCGGCCCTGCATCGCATGCTGCTGACCTATATATCGGACAAGGAGCTGATGCTGACCGGCCTGCGCCCGCACGGGCTGAACATGCTGACCCCCGGCATTCAGCTGGCGAGCCTTGATCATGCGCTCTGGTTCCACGCCGACTTCCGGGTCGACGAGTGGCTCTATTACCACATGGAAAGCCCGCGCTCGGCCCATGGCCGCTATTTCGGGCGCGGCAGCTTCTACAGTCGCGACGGGGTGCTGGTGGCAAGCAGCGCGCAGGAAGGGCTGGCACGGTTGTCCGGACGCTGAGCGCGTCTTTTTTCCGCAATCCCAAATCGTTACCCTTGTCGCCGGCGAACCCGACGAACCCGGCTCACAAGGCAGGCGCCTTAACCTATTGGTTCGGCACCAGCGGTGCCGTATCGAGAACAGCAAACGGAGATTGAAACTCTATGGATAACCGAGTCTCGGCCCTGGCGGGCGTTGCCCTGGCCATTGCAGCAGTCCAGAGTCCCGCGGCGGTGGCCGACGATGCCCACCGGCTGACGGCAAAATTCCGTACCTTCTACTTCAACCGCGACAAGGATCAGGGACTCAACGACTCCGAGGCCCTGTCCCAGGCGCTGCGTCTGGACTACGTCTCAGGCTACGCCGGCGGCCTGCTCGGCTTCGACGCCTCGCTGTTCACCGTGGGCAAGCTCGCCGGTGACCGCGGCGAGGGCGGTACCGGCATCCTGCAGGACGAGGGCGACGGCTCCCAGGGCGGCTACACCAAATTCGGCCAGGCGTACGCCAAGCTCAGGCTCGGACAGGCGGCAGAGCTGCGCGGCGGGCGCATGGTGCTGGACACTCCGCTGTTCAACGATTCCGACTCCCGTTCCACGCCGAGCGCGACCCAGGCGGCGATGCTGGCCGGCAGCTGGGATGCGCTCGAGCTCTATGGCATCTGGTCCGACAAGGCCAGTGCCAAGACCGAGGACGACTTCGAGTCCTACACCGACAACCGGGGCAACGACTACGAAGTCGGCGTGATCGGTGGCGGCTACCGCTTCGGCAACGGCCTGAGCCTGGCCGCGGCGTACGGCGAAGCGGACAACGTGCTGCGCCAGACCTACTTCAACGCCAGTTATCCGCTGGCGCTGGGGCAGGGCCGCGAACTGCTGCTCGACCTGCATCACTATATCGGTGATGCCGACGGCAACGGCGCGCTGGATTCAGTCGGCCGGGATTATGACAGCAACCTGACCAATATCGCCGCGCAGCTGCGCATGGGGGCGGCGAAGGTCACTCTGTCCTACCAGACTGTCGACGGCGACGAGTACGAGGAGTCCTGGGACGGCTTCAACCACGACGACAACGGCCTGGTCACCTGGAACTCGGTTCAGCGTCTGGACTTCGACCGCGCCGATGAGGACTCCTGGCAGGCACGCTTCGACTACGCCTTCGCATCGATGCCGGGTCTGACCTTCATGACCCGCTACACCAGCGGTGACGGCATTCGCAGCGGCGGCGGCCACGACGGCAAGGAGTGGGAGCGTAACGTCGAGCTGCAGTACCAGTTCCCCGCCGTCGAGGGGCTGTCACTGCGCTGGCGCAATTCCTCGGTCCGCTCCACCGAAACCTACAATTCGGATGAGAACCGTCTGATCCTCAATTACAGCCACGCGCTGCTGTAATCACGGCTGGCTTGCCCCGGCATTCGCATCACGATTTGGGTACAATGGGCGCTTTTTTGGGGCCAGGTCCTCGTTGCCCTCGTTAATAGTCAGGAGTAAACGCATGAATTTCGATTTTACGGCGCTGCCGACCACCCTCGATGCAGGACATCTGGGGCTGGCGGTACTGGCCATGCTGTTTCTGGTGATGTATCTGTCCAAGGGATCTTCCGCGCAGCAGGCGCCTGCGCCGCAGGTGAAGCCCGAACCTGTGCCTGAGCCCAAGCCGGAGCCTAAACCGGAACCCAAGCCGGTGCCGAAGCTGAAGGAGGCGACCCCGGATGCGGCGCTGCAGCTGCTGTCGCTGTTACAGCAGGAGGCGCGCTTCGTCGATTTCGTGCGCGAAGACCTGGCCGGTTTCTCCGACGCCGACATCGGCGCCGCGGCGCGCGTGGTCCACGAAGGCAGCCGCAAGGCGCTGGACGAGTATTTCCGCTTCGAGCCGGTGCGCAGCGAGGACGAGGAAAGCCGCGTCACCCTGCAGGAAGGCTTCGACGCCCATGAAGTGCGCCTGACCGGCAATGTGGTCGGCAAGGCGCCGTTCACCGGTACCCTGGTGCACCGGGGCTGGAAGGTGACCGAGGTGAAGCTGCCGAAGCTGGCAGAAGGTCATAACACCCGCGTGATCGCGCCGGCGGAGGTGGAGCTGTGAGCGACGAACAGAACTCCGCACGTTACGCCGTCGGTATCGACCTGGGCACCACCCACTGCGTGCTGTCCTACGTCGATCTCGAGGCCGGCGACGACGCGGTGCTCGAAGTCATGCCGGTGCCGCAGCTGACCGCCCCCGGCAGCGTCGAGGAAAAGTGGCAGCTGCCGTCCTTCGTGTACCAGCCCCACGAGTCCGAACTCTCGGACGGCGATCTGGGCCTGCCCTGGGAACAGGCGCCGGCGGTGGTCGGGACCCTGGCGCGCGAGCTTGGCAGCAAGACGCCGATCCGTCTGGTGGCCAGCGCCAAGAGCTGGCTTTGCCACGGCGGCGTCGACCGCCACTCGGCGTTCCTGCCGCTCAACAGCCCGGAAGAAGTGCCGAAACTGTCGCCGCTCGATGCCACCGGCCAGTACCTCGAGCACCTGCGCCGCGCCTGGGACTACTGGCACCCGGACGCGCCGCTGCTGGACCAGGACGTCACCATCACGGTGCCGGCCTCGTTCGACCCGGCCGCGCGCGAGCTGACCGCCGATGTGGCCCGCGACATCGGATTCCGCCACCTGACGCTGCTGGAGGAGCCCCAGGCGGCGGTCTACAGCTGGATCGAGGCGAGCCAGGACGCCTGGCGCGACGAAGTCGGCGTCGGCGACATCATTCTGGTGGTCGATATCGGCGGCGGCACCTCCGACTTCTCGCTGGTGGCGGTGACCGAGGACGACGGCAACCTGCAACTGAACCGCGTCGCGGTCGGCGACCATATCCTGCTTGGCGGCGACAACATGGATCTGGCGCTGGCATACCGGCTCAAGGCCAAGCTGGCGCAGCAGGGCACCAATTTGCAGCCCTGGCAGGTCATGGGTATCGTCCACGCCTGCCGCGACGCCAAGGAAAAGCTGCTGGCCGACCCAGAGGTCGAATCGGTGCCGATCGTGGTGCCGAGCCGCGGCTCCAAGCTGCTCGGTGGCACCCTGCGTACCGAGCTGACCCGCGACGAAGTGCGCGAGGCGCTGGTCGAGGGCTTCTTCCCGCAGGTCGGCATCGACGAGCATCCGGCGGTGCAGGCGCGCGGTGCCCTGACCCAGATGGGCCTACCCTACGCCCAGGATGCGGCGATTTCCCGTCACCTGGCCGCCTTCCTGAGCCGCCAGCACGGCGCCGCGGACGAGCTGCTGGGCGAGTCCGGCGGCGATTTCATCAAGCCGACCCGGGTGCTGTTCAACGGCGGCGTGCTCAAGGCACCGGCGCTGTCCGAGCGGACCCTGGGCATCATCAACGGCTGGCTCGACGCCGCCGGCGCGCCCGAGGCGACACTGCTGTCCGGACTCGATCTGGACCTGGCGGTGGCGCGGGGTTCGGCTTACTACGGCGCGGTGCGTCAGGGGCAGGGCGTGCGTATTCGCGGCGGCATCGCCAGCGCTTACTACGTCGGTATCGAGAGCGCCATGCCGGCGATCCCGGGCATGGAGCCGCCGGTGGAGGCGCTGTGCGTGGCGCCGTTCGGTATGGAAGAGGGCTCCGAGACGCAAGTGCCGGGGCGCGAATTCGGCCTGGTGGTCGGCGAGCCCGTGCGTTTCCGCTTCTTCGGTTCGACTATCCGCCGCGAAGACGAGGCCGGCACCCTGCTCGATTTCTGGGAGCCGGATGAGATCGAGGAACTGCCGGAGATTCAGGCGACGCTGCCCGTCGAGGGGCGTACCCCGGGCGAAGTGGTGCCGGTACGACTGGCGTCCCGGGTCACCGAGGTCGGCACGCTGCGTCTGGAAGCCATTCCCCGCGACGGCGCGCAGCGCTGGCAGGTCGAACTGGATGTAAGGGAACAATAAGCGATGCCCAGAGCCCGCTACATCGTCGGTATCGACCTCGGTACCACCCATACCGCGGTCGCCTACGCCGATATCGGCGACGGGGCGCCGGGGCAGCCGCAGCTGTTCGAGATCGAGCAGCTGATCGCCCCCGGCGAGGTGGCGAAAAAACCGTTGCTGCCGTCGTTCCGCTACCATCCCACCGAAGGCGAGCTGGTCCCCGAGGACCTGCAGCTGCCCTGGCCGAATCCGGATCTGCCCGACGAGCTGGAGCAGCGGGTGGTGGGCGAGTGGGCACGGGAGCTCGGTTCCCGTTCCGAAGGGCGCCAGGTCGCCAGTGCCAAGAGCTGGCTGTCGCACACCCAGGTCGATCAGACCGCGGCGATCCTGCCCTGGGCCGCGGCCGAGGATGTCGCCAGGGTGTCGCCGGTGCTGGCCAGCGCCAGCTACCTCAGCCATGTGCGCTCGGCCTGGAACCTGGAGCACCCCGAAGCACCGCTCGAAGCCCAGCAGGTGATCGTCACGGTACCGGCCTCGTTCGATGAGGCGGCGCGCTCGCTGACGGTCGAAGCCGCCGCGATGGCGGGCCTGCCGGACATCCTGCTGGTCGAAGAGCCCCAGGCCGCCTGCTATGACTGGTATGCCCGCAACCGCGACAGTGCCGCCGAGCAGCTGGCGGACGTGCGCCTGCTGCTGGTCTGTGATGTCGGTGGCGGCACCACTGACCTCAGCCTGATCCGGGTGGCAACGGATGAGAACGGCCTGTCGCTGAGCCGTGTCGGTGTCGGTGATCACCTGATGCTCGGCGGCGACAATATCGACCTGGCGCTGGCGCATCGCGCCGAACAGCGTTTACTGTCCGGCGACGGCAAACTGCGGGCCGCGAGCCTGGCGCAGCTGATTCAGCAGACACGCAAGGCCAAGGAACAGCTGCTGGCCGAAGACGCGCCGGAGACGGCCAGGGTTACGCTGCTCGGGGCCGGGCGTTCGCTGATTGGCGGCGCCAGGAGCTGCGAGCTGTCCCGTGACGAGGTCAAGGCGCTGGCGCTCGATGGCTTCTTTCCCGAGGTCAGCCTCGACACGCGCCCGCAGCGGCGCCGCGGTGCGGTGGTCGAGTTCGGTTTGCCGTACGCGGCGGATCCGGCCATCAGCAAGCACCTGGCGGAGTTTCTCGGGCGCCACCGCAATGCCTGCCGCGAAGCGCTGCAGCTCGATGAGGACGCGACAGAGCCTGCGGTACCCGACGCGGTGCTGTTCAACGGTGGCGTCTTCAACAGCGCCACGGTCAGTGCCCGCCTGCTCGATATTCTGGGCCAGTGGCGCGGCGCACCGGTCAGGGCGCTGGAGAATCGCCACCCTGACCTGGCGGTGGCCTACGGCGCCGTGGCTTACGGCCTGGCGCGCCGCGGCGCGGCGCTGAAAATCGGCGGCGGCTCGGCGCGCAGCTTCTTCCTGCAGATCGACGCTGGTGGCGAAGAGGGCCGGCAGGGGGTCTGCCTGTTGCCGCGCGGCAGCGAAGAGGGCGACGAGGTGCGTCTGTCGGATCGGCGCTTCGCGCTGCGCCTCGGGCAGCCGGTGGGTTTCCACCTGCTCTCGACCAGTGCCGATACCCGCTACGCGCCGGGCGAGCTGGTCGCGATCGACCCCGAGAACTTCGTCGATCTGCCGCCGCTGTTTGCCGCGCTCGAAGGCGACGATGGCGATTCGGCCGAAGTCGAGGTCGAGCTGGTCACCACCCTGACCGAAGTCGGCACCCTGAAGATCGAGTGCGTCAGTCTCGCGGACAGCGCCAAACGCTGGGCGGTCGAATTCCAGGTACGCCGCGATCTGGCCCGACATCGTCAGGGTCAGTCCCGCACCGCGGCATTGCCGCCGCGCTTCGACGAGGCGCAGGCGCTGATCGACGATGTCTTCGGCCAGAGCAAAAAGGAGTTCGATCCCAAGGCGGTCAAGCGGTTGCGCAACGACCTCGAGAAGATACTCGGCAAACGCGAGAGCTGGGAAACCCCGCTGCTGCGCGCGCTGTTCGACGAGTTCCTCGAAGGCAGGCACAAGCGTCGCCGATCAGAGCACCACGAGCGCGTCTGGTTCAACCTGGCCGGTTACTGCCTGCGGCCGGGCTTTGGCTATCCCCTCGATGACTGGCGTCTGCAACAGATCTGGCCGCTGTACCGCCAGGGGCTGCAGTTCGACAAGGGCAACCCCGCCTGGAGCAACTGGTGGGTGTTCTGGCGCCGCGCCGCGGGCGGTCTCGATGCCGGCCAGCAGCAGGAGCTGTTCAAGGCGGTCGGCAAATACCTCGACCCGGTAGCGCTGCGCAACCGCAAGCTGATGGCGGATCTGCAGGATAAGGCCTACGACGATATGGTGCAGCTGGTGGCGGGCCTCGAACGTCTGCCGGTGGAGACCAAGGTCAAGGTCGGTGACTGGCTGCTCAAGCGGCTGGAGAAAAAAAGCGAGACCCAGACCTCCTGGTGGGCGGTTGGCCGTATCGGCGCCCGGGTGCTGTTCCATCGCAGCGCCCACAACGTGGTGCCGGTGGAAGTGGCGACCCGGTGGCTGCAGAAGCTGCTGGCGCAGGACTGGAAGAAGAACCAGCAGATCGCGTTCGCCGCGGTGATGCTGGCGCGCATGAGTGGCGACCGCAGCCTCGACCTCGAGGCCGCCGACCGCAACAAGGTTATCGCCAAGCTGGAGGATGCCCGGCTGCCGCCGCTCTGGGTCGAGCTGGTATCGGAAGCGCGGGAACTCAGCGACGACGAGAACCAGCTGCTGTTCGGCGAAAAGCTGCCGACCGGGCTCAAGCTGATCGATTGACCCGGGCACCTGCCCAACCTCTGTTCGCTCGCGGAGCGAGCTCCTACGATCCGTGGTGGTCGCGCCGCTGGTAGGAGCCCGGTCCCCGGGCGAATGCGGATGGCTATAGCGTACCGGACCGGCCGGGCACCTGCCGAACCTCTGTTCGCTCGCGGAGCGAGCTCCTACGATCCGTGGTGGCCGCACCGTTGGTAGGAGCCCGGTCCCCGGGCGAATGCGGATGGCTATAGCGTACCGGACCGGCCGGTCGCCTGCCGAACCTCTGTTCGCTCGCGGAGCGAGCTCCTACGATCCGTGGTGGTCGCGCCGCTGGTAGGAGCCCGGTCCCCGGGCGAATGCGGATGGCTATAGCGTACCGGACCGGCCGGTCGCCTGCCGAACCTCTGTTCGCTCGCGGAGCGAGCTCCTACGATCCGTGGTGGTCGCACCGTTGGTAGGAGCCCGGTCCCCGGGCGAACCCATGCTGCGAGATCCGCCGTCGTGCCGGCGAAAAGGACCCGGAAATCGGCAATCCGTCGTAGCCGCGTACCCAAACATACGGGCACTTCCCCGCGGCGAAGCGGTTGGCGTTGCGCCGGGGTTGTGCGCGGCGAGGCGCCTCTCCTGCGGCTTCCAGGGTTCGGGGTCTCGTAGTAGCCGCTCAGGTCAACGGCGCAGTTTGTTGCCCTGGTACTCCATTTCTTCCGCCGCCTTCTTCGCCTTGTCCGAGGCTTTGTCGGTGCCATTTACCGCCGAGGTGGTCATGGCAAAGGTGTAAAGGGCATGGGCCGCGGCCCCTGACATTTCGCTCAGACCCGCGTCGCTGTTGTTGTCATAGGTGTCGCAGGCAAGGTGGTAGCAGGGATCGTACTGATCGCCGGCGGTGCCGCCATACACCAGGGCTTCCTCTTCGGACTTGATGCCCTCGGCACCGGTAAAGAGCCCACCGGCCGGAATGCCGAGCGCGATGAAGGGGCCGTAATCGGAGCGGCCGTCAAAAGCGGTGGGTTCGACCGGCATTCCCGCACTGGCGAAGTAGTCCTCGAACACCTTCTCGATATTGGCCGAACCGTTGGGGCCGGCGATGCCGGTGGCCGAGCCGTCGCCGTCGTAGACGAAGCGGACGTAGTTCGGCGAGCCGATCATGTCGAAGTTCAGGTTCAGGGCAATGTTCTTGATATCCCGTTTGCTGAGGTTGTCGACGTAGAACTGCGCGCCGACAAGCCCCGCTTCCTCGGCGCCCCACCAAGCGAACCGGACCTTGTTACGGGGCTCGACGCCCGATGCGGCCAGTTGTAGCGCCATCTCCAGGATCGCGGCGGAGCCGCTGCCGTTGTCATTGATGCCGGGGCCCTCGGCAACCGAGTCGAGATGAGCGCCGATGACGACGACCCGGTCATCGCGTCCCGCCGGGGTCTCGGCTATCAGGTTGGAGGTCGCGCGGGTTTCGGAGATGGCATCGACGAGCAGTCGCACGGTGACATCTCCGGCGCCCAGTTCCACGCCCACGTCAAAGGCTGCACCCACCACCGGGATGCTGACCTCGGGGCTCGACAGGGTGCCGAGAAAGGCATCGGTGCGCCCCTCCTGGCCTTCATTTAAGATGATCACGCCGGCCGCTCCGGCCGCTTCGGCGTTTCCGGCTTTCAGCACAAAGGAGCAGCTGCCACGCTGGATAACGGCGATATTGCCGGGCGTAAAGCTGTCGAAGTCTTCGGGCTCGCAGCCGCTGGTGGAGCTGTTGGCTGTCGCCCCCGGCGGCAGCTGAAGATCGACGGCTTGCGCGGTTGCCGTGACGTCGCCGCTACCGGAATAGTCCATGGTGGCAAAGCCGTCGTTGCTGAAGTAGCCGTATACCATCGGCGCCGGTGAAAGCTGTTCGAGCTCGGCCGCTTGCAGCTCCTCGAAATAGGGGAAATCGAACGGCTGCACCGTCACCTCGTAGCCGGCCGTTTCGACCAGTTCACTGACATACTCGAGCGACGCATCGTAACCGGCGGTTGCGGCTGCCCGGTTGCCGCCGTTGGCGTCGGCAATCTCCTGAAATGCCAGCTGGTGTATGCGTATGCCTTCGAGCGTAATGGCCGCCCGAAAGGCTTCGGTGTCCACGGGAACTGCAGCTATGCTTTGCTGGGCGGCGATAATGGCGCTGGCGATCAGCGTCGGTTTGATTGTCTTCATGCTTGCTCCGTTGACGGCTAGCCACCGAAGACAGCGCCAGGGGCACTTCAGTGAGCGATCGAATCTTCTATTTGCTCGGCTTTCGGCCGTCACGAAAGCTTAGAGCAATATGATGAAAAGACCCGGAAATCGGCATCGGCAGTGCGTATAATCGGGGTTTCGGCTGGCCATGGGCCGGCTCACCCGAAGGCATCGGACGATCGAGGATACATGGACAGACGCGCCCCCCATACCGGCCTGCCCGGCCTATTGCTGACCGCCGTGCTGCTGTGCCTGCAGTCCCTGAGCGCGAATGCGGCCTACGTCGGCAGCGAGGCCTGCATCGACTGCCACAGCAGCGAGTACAATGACTGGCTCGGCAGTCATCATCAGCAGGCCATGGCGGTGGCCAGCGACGAAACGGTGCTCGCCGACTTCAACGACACCGAATTCACCTATAACGGCATCACCTCGCGTTTCTACAAGCGCGACGGGCGTTTTTTCGTGACCACAGAAAACGCCGACGGCGAACTCGAAGAGTTCGAAATCGGCTATACCTTCGGCGTCTACCCGTTGCAGCAGTACATGATCGACTTCCCCGACGGTCGCAAGCAGGTGTTGAGCATCATCTGGGATACCCGGTCGAAGGAGGAGGGCGGTCAGCGCTGGTATCACCTCTATCCCGAGCACCAGAGCCTGGCCCACGGCGAACCGCCGCTGGACCCGGTCGACAGCGAAGACCCGCTGCACTGGACCGGCAGCTATTTCAACTGGAACAGCCGCTGCGCCAGTTGCCACTCCACCGAGCTCGAGCGCGGCTACAAGCCTGCCGACAACAGTTACGACACGACCTGGTCTGAGATCAGCGTAGGCTGCGAGGCCTGTCACGGCCCGGCGCAGCGCCATCTCGAATGGGCGCGCAACGGCGGCGATAGCGGCGCGCACTCGGGCTTTGCCATGTCGCTGGCGGATCCGGGCATCTGGGCGGCGATAGACGCGGTGGCCGGTGTCGAAAAGCGGCCGACGCTCAAGCGCAGCGGGGCCCTGGCGGATACCCAGAAGCGCGTCTGCGCCAGCTGTCACTCGCGCCGCGCCGAGCTTGGTTTCGCCGATCCGCGCAAGGATTTCTACGATACCCACCGGCTGCAGTTGCTGGAGTCGCCGCTCTATTATGCCGATGGCCAGGTACGCGACGAGGTATACGTCTGGGGCTCCTTCCTGCAGAGCAAGATGCACGGCGAGGGCGTGACCTGCAGCAACTGCCACAATCCCCACAGCCTCAAGCTGAAAGCCGAGGGCAACGGCGTCTGTACCCAGTGCCACAGCGCCGAGGTATTCGACAGCGAATCCCATCATCACCATCCGGCGGATAGCGCCGGTGCCCAGTGCGCCAACTGTCACATGCCGACGACCACCTATATGGGTGTGGACGCGCGTCGCGATCACAGCCTGCGTATCCCGCGCCCGCAGCAGGAGGCCGACGTTGGCGCGCCCGATGCCTGCACCCGCTGCCACGAGGACCGCTCGCCGGCCTGGGCGCAAAGCGCCATCGAGCAGTGGCTCGAAGGCAGCGGCAAAAGCCTGGGCCGTCATCCCTTCGCCGATGCCTTCCATGCCGCCGACCAGGGCCAGGCCGACGTCGCGCCGCAACTGCTGAAACTGGCGATGGATGGCAGTCTGCCGGCCATCGTGCGCGGCAGCGCCATTCAGCGCTTCGGCCCCTGGCACAACCCTCAGAGCGTTGCGGAGGTTCATCAACTGCTCAGGGATCCCAAGCCGCTGGTGCGCCTGGGCGCGGTCGCCTCCCTGCAGAGTCTGCCGCTGCATGTGCGCTACCAGTTGCTGGCGCCGCGGCTCGACGAAGAGGTGGCGTCGGTACGGATCGAGATGGCGCGCATGCTGGCCGGCGTGCCGCCGGACCAGGTTCCCGCCGAACAGGCGCAGCAGCTGCGGGCGCTGTTTCGCGAGTACGTCGCCGCCGGGGATTTCAACGCCGACATGCCCGAGCAGCAGAGCCAGCTGGGCCGTTTCTATGCCGACCTGGGGCAGTTCGGCGCGGCCGAAACGGCCTACCGGCAGGCGCTGAAACTGGCGCCGAAGCACCAGGGCGTGCTGCTGAACTTTGCCGACTTTTACCGCCAGACCGGCCGCGACGACAAGGCGCTGCCGCTGCTGCAGCAGGCCGTGGAAGTGGCGCCGGGATCGGCAAACGGGCACTATGCGCTGGGGCTCTACCATATTCGCCAGAAGCAGACCGATGCCGCGGTGGCGTCGTTGCAGAAGGCGGCCGAGCTTGCACCCTCGGATGCGCGCTATGCCTACACCTACGCGCTGGCGCTGGAACAGCAGGGAGAGGTGGCGCAGGCGCTGCGCTACCTCGAGCGCTGGCAGTCGGAGCACGGTGCGAACCCACAGGTGAGCCAGGTGATCGCCAAGCTCAGAAACCAGACCCAGTGAAACAGGAGGACCGCCCGATGTTGTCGCATGAGGAGATCGAAGAACGTCTGGCCTTCGCCCGAACGGTCGTCGAGGACGCGGGGGAGATTGCGCTGCGCTATTTCCGTCAGCCGATCGAAGTGGAAAACAAACTCGCCGGGGCGGAGTTCGACCCCGTGACCCGTGCCGACCGGGAAGTCGAGGCGCGCATCCGGCATCAGTTGGGCGGCGCCTATCCCGACGACAGCATCATCGGTGAGGAGGAGGGCACGTCCGCCGGCAGCAGCGGGGTGGCCTGGGTCATAGACCCGATCGACGGCACCCGCGCCTTCATCAGCGGTGTGCCCGCCTGGGGCACTCTGGTCGGCTTGATGGACGGAGCCCGCTGCGTCGGCGGGCTGATGCATCAGCCCTATATCGGCGAGACCTTCATCGGCAGTGCCGCCGGCGCCATGCTGCATCACCGTGGCGAACACGTCGCGCTGAAGGCCCGCGCCGGCGCGCAGCTGTCCGACGCCATTCTCTACTGCACGCACCCGAAACATTTCGAGACCGAGGCGGATCTCGCCGCCTTTTACCGCGTGGCCGAGGCCAGCCGGCTGTACCGGTTCGGCGGTGACTGCTACTCCTACTGTCTGCTGGCGCAGGGGCAGATCGACCTGGTCATCGAAGGCGGCCTGCAGCCCTACGACATCATCCCGCTGATTCCGCTGATCGAAGCCGCCGGCGGCGTCGTCACAGACTGGGACGGCAAGCCGGCGCTGTCCG
Organism: Marinobacterium nitratireducens; assembly: GCF_014645375.1. GTDB lineage: Bacteria > Pseudomonadota > Gammaproteobacteria > Pseudomonadales > Balneatricaceae > Marinobacterium_A > Marinobacterium_A nitratireducens. Next base: position 28,277 of record NZ_BMLT01000005.1, on the reverse strand, counting down.
GCGGGAATATCATCGCCGCGGCCAACCCCAGGCTCCATGTCGAAGCACTGGAGATGCTGAACAACGTCTGAGCTGCCACCGGCCAAAAGGGCGGTCGCAGCTCAGGGCATTCGCTGCCCTGGCCGGGGAGCCCCTGCCGGGGCATTGCTGCCGGCGACGGCGCGCAGGCAGAACGTCTGGATAGCCTCGATCAGGCGGGGCTGGTCGATCACCGCGTCGGAGCCGTCTAGCGGCCAGGTCAGGGGACCGACCAGCGCTTCGGCGATGACCCCGACCAGCGCTGCCGCGCTCACCGCGGCCTCCTGTGGCGGGAATTCGCCGCGGCGGATTCCGTCCTCGACCAGTTGCTGAAAAATTTGCGCGTAGGCCTGGCGGTATTTCAAGCGCTGGGTGTCGACCTGTGGATCCACCGGCTCGGCGATCAGTGCATAGGCCAGGCGCCGGCCGCGAATGGCGCGCACCGCAAAAGATTCGACCGCGTTCAGCAGGCGCTGCGAGGCGGGCCCTTCGGCCAGCGCCTTTTCCCGTACCCGCGCAAGCTCCTTCTCGGTTCCCAGGGTGAAGACCTCGGCGCAGAGCTGCGCCTTGGAGTCGAAATACTTGTACACCGTACCGGTGGCAATCCCGGCGCGCTGCGCCAGTTCGACGATCGTCAGGGCGCCGAAGCCGCCCTCGGCGACCAGTTGCAGGGCCGAGTTCAGCAGCGTTTGCCGCAGCTGGGCCTGTCGCGCTTCGACTTTCTCGGTTCTCCGGTACACCATGCTTTAGCACTTCCTCGCCAGGATAGGTCCCGGAAATTGTAACCGTTTCACGTCGTCGCAGTGGACTCAAAAAGCCAATGCAGCTCATCAAAATGCGCTTTCCGGGCGTCTGCCATCACCCGCCGGGCGCTTCGCGACCTGGTGCCTCAGTTTGACTGGCGGGATACGCGAAGATGCGCCAATATCTGAACGTCGACCGGCGTCAGCGCCGGCCCCCCATCCTGAATACCCCGTTTTCGCGAGAGGCAACCGGTCATGGAACCTCAGTAATTCGCCTGATCCTCAAGCGAGGCGGCGCCGAGCGATGCTGGTGTTTGCGACAGCATACCGGTTATGACTTTCCGGCCTTGGATGAACAATTATGGACGTGGGTTTTTGGGATTCGATACCCATAGCGCTGGTGTTTGCGGGTATCGTGCTGTTTACGGTCTTCACCTTTGAACTGGGTTACCAGATCGGCAATTACGCGCGAGCGCACTCGGAAAAGCATTCCGATACCAGCCCGGGTCCGATGGTCGCGGGCGTTCTGACGATGCTGGCCTTCATTCTCGCGCTGACCTTCAACATGGCGGCCTCGAGATTCGACAGTCGCAAGCAATTCGTTATCGAAGAAGTCAACGCAATAGGGACGACCTATCTGCGAGCCGACCTGCTTGCGGAACCTCAGAAGTCCGAGTTGAAGGACTTGCTGCGCCAGTATGTGGATATCCGTGTCGAGGTCAGCCAGAACGACAATATTGACGACGCTATCCGGCGATCGGCCGGGTTGCAGCAAAGCATCTGGACCCTGGCGGTTTCGGTAGCCAAAGAGGAGCCGGTGGTCCTGAATTCGCTGTTGTTGCAGTCGCTGAACGAAATGATCGATCTGCAGGAAAAAAGGGTCAATGCGGCGATCCGAAACCGGATTCCCGGCAGTATCTGGGTCACGCTGGCCGCGATCATCGCCTTGTCGATGGTGACGATGGGGTCGCAGACCGGGCTGGTCAGAACCCGCCGTCTGATGCAGGTGATACCGGCGGTGCTGGCATTCTCGGCGTTGCTGACCGTGGTCGTTGACCTGGACCGGCCCTCGGCGGTCGGATTCATCCATGTCAGCCAGCAGGCGATGATGGACTTGCAGCAGAGCCTGCAGCAGGCGGCGCAGAGCCTGAGCCGATAGGCCGAACCCGGCAATCCAGCCCACTTTTTGCACCGCCTGCGGCTTGCGCCGTGGGCGTGGCGTCGGTGATGGTCAGGATAGTGCCGTTGTGATGGATACTGTCGGCGGTTACGGCCGCGAGATCCAAGCCCGGGGACGGCAGCCTACAGCCCGGTATCAGCAGCTTACCTGTTAGTTTCATGAGTCCGCTTCTCCTGTCGGAGGCACGCCCGAGCCTGGCATCGCACCGCGCGATGCAGTTTTGATGAGTCTGGCGGGGATGGTGTTCCTGCTCGCAACTGAGCCGGTGATGCGACGCTCAAGTGGTCCGACCGGTACCTGAACGGCTAAGCTTTGTTGGAAGCCGCGTAAAGACCCGGTCGCGCACTGCGGGCAGGTTGGCGGTAAATAGCTCGAGGTTCCCGATGCGTTGTGCTGGCTGCGGGTTCGAAAATCCCCGGGGTGTCCGATTCTGCAAACATTGCGGTGGCGCCCTGGCGCAGACCTGTTCCCGTTGTGGTCACAATCTGCGTCCTGCGGCCAAGTTCTGCGACGAGTGCGGCGCAGCGCAGGCGCCGGAGGCTGACGCCGGCGAATCCGGCGCAGTCCTGGAACCGATTCACTACCCCCCCCGTCACCTGACCGAACGCATCCTGGCCTCTCAATCGGTGATCGGCACCCGCGGACGCAGCGCGGGCGAGCGCAAGATCGTGACCGCGCTTTTCGCCGATATGGCGGGCTCCACCGCGCTGGTCCAGAATCTGGATCCTGAAGAAGTCCGCAGCCTGATCGATCCTGTACTGACGCTGATGATGGAGGCGGTGCACCACTACGAGGGCTATGTCGCCAAGTCCCTCGGCGACGGCATCCTGGCGCTGTTCGGTGCCCCTATCGCCCATGAAGACCACCCGCAACGGGCGCTCTATGCGGCGCTTCGGATGCAGGAGGCGATGCGCCTCTATGCCGATCGCGTGCGTCTCGAGAAAGAGATACCGCTGCAGATCCGTGTCGGTATTCATACCGGTGAGGTGCTGGTGCGCTCGATCGAGACCTGCGACCTGCGGGCCGACTACGAGCCGATCGGGCAGAGCATCCACCTGGCCTCGCGAATGGAAGGGATTGCGACTCCGGGCTCCATCGTCGTCAGCGAGGCGACCTACCGACTGGCCGAAGGCTACTTCGAATTCAAGACACTGGGTGCCATACCGGTCAAGGGCGTCGCCCAGCCGCTGGAGGTCTACGAGGTGACCGGCGTCGGTCCGCTGCGAACCCGGCTGCAGGTCTCGGCCCAGCGCGGCCTCGCGCCCTTTGTCGGACGTCAGCCGGAGCTCGAGGCGCTTTCCCGGGCACTGGCCAGATCACGCCGCTCGCACGGGCAGGTGTTGGGGGTGGTCGGGGAGCCGGGCGTCGGCAAGTCGCGACTGTTCTACGAATTCCAGGCCATCGCCCGGTCGGACTGCCTGGTGCTGGAAACCTTTTCGGTTTCCCATGGCAAGGCGTTCGCATTCCTGCCGCTGATCGAGCTGCTGAAGGATTACCTGCAGATCGGACCGCAGGATGACGAGCGCGTGCGGCGTGAGAAGGTAACCGGCAAGGTACTGACGCTGGACCGCGATCTGGAAGACTGTCTGCCCTTTCTGTTTTTCCTGCTGGGGGTTTCCGAGCCCGAGACGCCGCTGGCTCAGATGGATGCCATGCTGCGGCGACAGCGGACCTTCGAGGCGATCTGCCGGCTGCTGCTGCGCGAGAGCCTGAATCAGCCGCTGGTGGTCGTGTTCGAAGACCTGCAGTGGCTGGACAGCGAAACCGGGTTGTTTCTCGAGCACCTGATCGCCAATCTCGCCAGTGCCCGGTTGCTGCTGTTGGTGAACTATCGGCCCGAATATCGGCCGCAGTGGGGCGAGCGGCGCTTTTTCACCCAGTTGCGGCTCGACCCGCTGGGACAGGACGAGGCGCAGGAGCTGCTGGATTCGCTGCTGGGCGAGGATGCGTCGCTGGCATCCCTGAAGCCCCTGGTGATGTCCCAGACCGAGGGCAACCCCTTCTTTCTCGAAGAGGTGGTGCAGGCTCTGGTCGAAGAGCAGGTACTCATCGGCGAGCCCGGACGTTACCGGCTCGAGCAGGCGCCCGAGTTGCTGCAGATTCCGACCACGGTGCAGGGCGTCCTGACCGCCCGCATCGACCGGCTGAATGCGGACGAGAAGGTGTTGCTGCAGACGCTGGCGGTCATCGGCAAGGCGTTTCCCTGGAGTCTGATGCTCCAGGTGGTGGACATGACCGAGGCCGGGCTTCGGCTCCTGTTGTCCCGCCTGCAGGCCGGCGAGTTCCTCTACGAGCGCCCCGCTTTCCCCGAGGTGGAATATACCTTCAAGCACGCCCTGACCCAGGAGGTTGCGTACGCTTCGCTGCCGATGGGGCGGCGCAGTGAACTGCACGAACGAACCGCCCGGGCGATCGAGACGTTGTTTCCGGACCAGTTGGAAGACCGCTGCAATGAACTGGCCCACCACTATGGCTGCAGCGGCAACGTACTCAAGGCGGTGGAGTACCTGCGTCGCGCCGGCGAGCAGGCGCTGCATCGCTCGGCCAACGCCGAGGCGGTGGGTCATCTGCAGCAGGCCCTCGAGCTGCTGGGGCGGTTGCCCGAAACGCCGGAACGGGCACGGCGGGACCTGGCTGTGTTGCTGACGCTGGGCCCTGCCTGGATGGCGCTGCGGGGGTACGCCGCCCGCGAAGTGGAAACCACCTACCGGTGCGCGCTGGAGCTATGCAGCCAGGTGGGGACAGTGCAGGAGCACTTTACCGCACTGATCGGGCTGGATGCCTACTACGTGGTATGTGGCGAACTCGAGGCCGGCCGGAGAATCGCGGAACAGCTGCTCGATCTGGCGCTGGAGGCCGGCGATACCGACTTCCTGCTCGAAGCCAGGGGTGCCCTGGGCGCGGTGTTGCAGCCGCTGGGCGAGCTGGAGCCCGCCCGGGAGCAGCTGGAGCAGGGCTTCGCGCTGTACGAACCCTCTCAGCACCGGGCCCATGCCTTTATTTACGGGCTGGATCCGGGCGTGCTGTGCCTGTCCTACCTCGCGCTGACGCAGGCGCTGTGCGCAGAGCCCGCAGATGAACTCAGCCGGAAATCCCTGTCCCTGGCGCAGCAGCTGGCACATCCGCTCAGCCTCGCGTTCGCCCTGCTGATGGCCGCCCAGACAGAACAGCTGTTGCAGCACGAAGACCGGGTGCGCGCCCCGGCAGAAGCGGCGATCGAATTGTCGATGGAGCAGGGGTTTCGCTCCTGCCTGGCCAACGGCCGTATCCTGCTCGGCTGGGAACTGGCGCAGGAGGGAAGTACCGACCAGGGTATCGCCATGATCCGCGAGGGGGTGACGGCCTACCGGGCGACCGGTTCGGAGATGTTCGTCACCTATTTTCTGGGACTGCTTGCCGATGCCCTCATGCGCGCCGGCCGGTTCGGGGAGGCGCTGACGGTGCTGGAAGAGGCGCTGCTGCTCGTGCAAAAGATGCAGGAGCACTTTTACGAGGCGGAGCTCCACCGCCTGCGGGGCAGCGCCCTGCAGGCGCTTCCGCCAGGCGCCCGGGCGCCCTATGCCTATACGCCGAAGGCCTGTTACCGCAAGGCGATCGAGGTCGCCAAGGGGCAGGGCGCCCACCTCCTGGAACGGCAGGCGATGTTGTCGCTGGCACACCATCAACTGCAGCTGGGCGAGCGGCACGAGGCCAGACAGCTCCTGACGCAGCTGTGCGGCCGTGCCGGCGCCAGCGACGAATCCTCCGTGCTGGCATCGGCCAGGGCGCTGCTCGCGCAGCTTGGCTGAAGGCGATCGCTGGCGCATCTTGGCAGGTTTTGCGAATCCGCTATCAATCAAGATCGGTTCGCCGCGGGGCGCAGCTCCTACGGGGCGTGCGGAACTCGGCTTTTGTAGGAGCTCGCTCCGCGAGCGATCACCCGCGGTGCCGGACCGGTTCGCCCACGGAGTGGGCTCCTACAGACTGTGCGGCGGCCCGCTTTTGTAGGAGCTCGCTCCGCGAGCGATCATCCGCGGTGCCGGACGGGTTCGCCCACCGAGTGGGCTCCTACAGGTCGTGTGGGATCCGGCTTTTGTAGGAGCTCGCTCCGCGAGCGATCACCCGCGGTGCCGGAACGGATCGCCCACGGAGTGGGCTCCTACAGGTCGTGCGGGGCCCGGCTTTTGTAGGAGCTCGCTCCGCGGGCGATCACCCGCGGTGCCGGAACGGTTCGCCCACGGAGTGGGCTCCTACAGATTGTGCGGCGGCCCGCTTTTGTAGGAGCTCGCTCCGCGGGCGATCACCCGCGGTGCCGGACCGGTTCGCCCACGGAGTGGGCTCCTACAGGTCGTGTGGGGCCCGGCTTTTGTAGGAGCTCGCTCCGCGAGCGATCACCCGCGGTGCCGGAACGGTTCGCCCACGGAGTGGGCTCCTACAAGTCGTGCGGGGCCCGACTTTTGTAGGAGCCCGCTCCGCGGGCGATCACCCGCGGTGCCGGACCGGTTCGCCCACGGAGTGGGCTCCGCCTACAAGTCGTGCGGGGCCCGGCTTTTGTAGGAGCTCGCTCTGCGAGCGATGACCCGCGGTGCCGGACCGGTTCGCCCACGGAGTGGGCTCTTACAGGTCGTGCGGGATCCGGCTTTTGTAGGAGCTCGCTCCGCGAGCGATCACCCGCGGTGCCGGACGGGTTCGCCCACGGAGTGGGCTCCTACAAGTCGTGCGGGGCCCGACTTTTGTAGGAGCTCGCTCCGCGAGCGATCACCCGCGGTGCCGGAACGGATCGCCCACGGAGTGGGCTCCTACAAGTCGTGCCGGGATCTGCCACCAGGCAGGCAGCAGGCTGCGCACCTCAGGCCGGGCGAAGCGGTCGTCGATGAGGATCACGGTGCCCCGGTCCTCGGGGGTGCGGATCACGCGCCCGGCGGCCTGAACCACCTTCTGCATGCCCGGATAGAGGTAGGCGTAGTCGTAACCGCGGCCGAAGCGGCGCTGCAGGCGCGCGCGCAGCTCCTCGTGCCAGTCGTCGAACGGCGGCAGGCCCAGCGTTGCAACGAAGGCGCCGATCAGGCGCTCGCCCGGCAGGTCGATGCCCTCGGCGAAAGCGCCGCCGAGCACGGCAAAGCCAATCCCCTGGCCGCTGTCGTCGAAACGGTCGAGGAAGTCTTGCCGCGCCTGCTGCGACATACCCGAGGACTGGCGCCAGAGCGGCAGTTCCGGCGCGTCCTGCTGCAGGCGTTCGTACACGGCGTCGAGGTAGGCGAAGCTGCTGAAATAGGCGAGGTAGTTGCCCGGTTGCGCCCGGAATTGCGCGTCGAGAATGCGTGCGATCGGTTCGATCGACGCCTGGCGATCGCGAAAGCGGGTGCTGACGGCGGTTTCGAAGCGCGCCTCGAGCTGATCCGCGGCGAAAGGACTTTCGACTTCCTGCCAGACGGTGTCGGCAGGCAGTCCAAGTAGGTCGCGGTGATAGAACGGCGGCGACAGCGTTGCCGAGAACAGGGTACTGGAGTGCGCCGCGGCGAAACGCTCGGCCAGGAAGTCCGCCGGCACCAGGTTGCGGATCGAAAGCCGTGCTTTGCCGCGACCGGCACGGCTCAGTTGTGCCAGCGAGTGGTCGCCGAAACGCTCGGCCAGGCGCAGGTATCCGACCGCCTCGAACAGCAGTTCCTGCAGCGCCGCGTCGGCCGGGTGTTCGGCGAGATAGTCGCCGATGGCGGAGACCAGACCCTGCAGCGCGCCGTTGAGTTCTTTCGGCAATTCCGCCAACTGCTTCGTCGCACCGGTTTCGTCGTTCATGCCGTGTTCGCGCAGCAGCGCGTTCCACTGTCGTGCCAGCGAATCCAGCGGCTTCTTCAGCGCCGCCGGGGCGGTTCTTTTCAGCTGCAGCAAGCGCTGCTGATCGAGTTCCGTACTGTACATGCCGCGGGCGCGGTCGATCAGGTTGTGCGCCTCGTCGATCAGCAGTGCGGCCTTCCAGTCGTTCTGCTTGGTCAGCGCGTGCAGCAGCGCCTGACGGTCGAAAAAGTGGTTCAGGTCAGCAACCACCAGGTCGGACCAGCGCGCCATTTCCTGGCCCAGAAAATAGGGGCAGATGTCGTGCTTGAGCGCCAGTTCGCGAAGGCGCCCCCGGTCCAGCGGTTCCCTGGCGCCGGCCGCTTCCTGTCGTGCCGCCGGCAAGCGGTCGAAGAAGCCCTGGGCCAGCGGGCAGGAGTCGCCGTGGCAGGCGAGGTCCGGGTGTTCGCAGGCGTGTTCGCGGGCGCTCAGCTCCAGCACCCGCAGCGGTACCGGCTCAGGCTGCGTACCGGCTAGCTGCAGGATCGCATCGAGCGCCAGCTGGCGGCCGGTATTGCGCGCGGTGAGATAGAACACCCGGTCGATCGAGCGGCGCGGCAACGCCATCAGCGTCGGGTAGAGGGTGCCAAGGGTCTTGCCGATTCCGGTCGGGGCCTGCAGCATCAGCGCCCGGCCGGTACTGGCGGCCTTGTATACGCTTTCCGACAGTTGCCGCTGGCCGTGGCGAAATTCCCGGTAGGGAAAACGCAGTTTCTGCAGCGCGGCATCGCGCGCGGCGCGATGGGCGCTTTCCGCTTCAGCCCAGTCGCGGTAGGCCAGGCAGAGCTCGTCGAGAAAACCCTGCAGCTGCGCGGCGCTTTGCTGCTCGCTGCGCTCGGTTTCGCGGTCTTTGCCGATGTCGTAGTAGATCAGCGCCAGCTCCAGCGACTCCAGGCCGTCGCGGGCGCAGAGCAGGGCACCGTAGACGCGAAGCTGCGCCCGGTGCAGTGCCTGCTGCGCTTCGGACAGCCGCGACAGGTCGCCGCGGTGGGTCTTGATCTCCTCTAGCCTGTTGCGCGCGGGGTCGTAGCCGTCGGCGCGCCCGCTCAGCAACAGGCCCCGGCATTCGCCCGATAGCGGCAGCTCGGCCTGGTAGCCGTCGCCGCGGCTCGCCTGCACCCGGGCGTGGCCCTCGATGCCTTCCTCGGCGGTTGGCGATGGCGTATAGCGGTGGTCGAGGCTGCCCGTCCGGGCGGCGAATTCACACAGGGTCCGGACGGCAATGCGCATCAGTCAGACCATTTCACGTGGCAGACGGCGACGTCCATCTGCTGTTCGCGCATAAAGCCCAGCCAGCGGCGCTGGTGGTCCTGCAGCCGGTCGCCGGGGCCCTTGACCTCGATGAGACGGTAGCGTCGCTCGTCGGGCCAGAGCTGGATCAGGTCCGGAAGGCCGGAGCGGTATTCGCGCAGGTCCGTGAGCATGCGCTCGAAAACCGCTCTCAGGTGGTGCGGCGGAATGCAGTCCAGCGCGCGCTCGATCAACTCGCGGGGCAGCAGTGGCCAGTACAGCATGGGGTTGCTGATGCCCGCTTTGCGCGTCCAGGTGTCGAGTATCTGCTGCCGGTACTCGCCTGAGTCCAGCAGCTTGAGGCTATCGTCGAACAGCGCGCGGCGCCGCTCGAGGAAGTCGCCGCGGTAGAGATCCGCCGGCCCGCCCTGAAACGGGTGGAAGAAGGCGCCGGGCAGTGGCGTATAGAACGCCGGCCAGCAGAGCAGCGCCAGCAGACCGTTGAACAGCCAGTTCTCGACGTAGTAGAGCTCGCAGCTGTCGTCGCTGAAGTGTTCGGCGACCGCAAGCTCCACCGAGCCGTGGCCGGGCTGAGGCAAGGCGATCTCGATGGTCTCGATGGCGCGCGCACGGGGTGACGGCGGAACGGGATGCCCAAGGCGCTTGCCGAGGCGCTTGCGCAGCCGCTCCAGCCCTTGCTGCTCGGCGGCATTGCGCGGCTCCGGTAGCGCGGCCTGCAGCAGGGGCCAGGCGTTTGCATCTTCACCGCGCCGCTCCATCAGGCGCAGCTGTTTCAGCCGCGCTTCGGGGTGGCAGCTTGCGCCCCAGGCTTCGAGCGCCAGCAGCGGTTCACCGGCGCGCTCGGCCATGCGTCCCAGCGCGTACAGCAGCCGGCCGCGGCGGGATTCTAGCCAGGGGTTGGCGTTGGCTTCGCGCGGGATATCCGTCCAGACCGCGGATGGGGGCTCGTCGCCGTCCAGGCGCTCGCGACACTGATGCAGATGCAGGTAGGCGTCGACGTCGGTACGCTGCTGAAATGCCCGCGAGTCGCTCGAGAGCGGCACCTGCTCGTAGCGCTGATGCCCCAGCTGCTCGAGCACGAATTCGGACCAGCCCTGGCGCAGGTTGCCGAAAAACATCAGCCGGAGACGCTCGAACAGCGCCATATCGTTCAGTGCCAGCACCCGGTCGCCGCTGTCGGGCCACCACTGCGACAGCGGCGCGGGCTCGGGCGCGTCGTGCGACAGCGCTTCGTACAGTGCCTGCTTGGTCAGGGATTTTTTCAGGCCGGCGTCGGCGATCCGCTCGCCAAGCGCGAGTCCGAGTTCCGGTCGCGTCAGCAGCGCGAACAGCTCGTCCAGCGACAGCTGCGGATCGGGGTCTATCCAGTCGCCTTCGACGAGAGCTTGCAGGGCGGCTTCGCTGGAACCGATTTCGGCATACACGAGCTTGCCGAGGCGAAAACGCTCGCCCTTGCGCATCACCATCCGTACCAGCAGTGCCTGGGAGGGCTCGGGCAGGTGCCAGAAGGCGTCGAGTCGTTGCCGTTCGCACTCGAGCAGCAGATCGGCATGGCGTGCCCCGACCCAGAGCAGTACCGTGCGAAAGTTCTCCAGGTAGTACAGCGGGTTGTCGAGCGTGGCGGCTTCGGGGCGGTCGGGCAGGGCGGTCAAGGAGAGCATCCGGTACTGATTCAATGCCGATAGCTTACCCTTTCAGGCGGCGCTGGCAACCGCTGCCCTGCGGCGCGATTCACTGCGCTCATGGCGTCCTACGGAGACAGGGCGTGTCGCGGCGGTGTGTGCGCGCTATCATGCACTGAACTAAAGTTTAGAGAGTTGAACATGCTGGATCTTTCCGGGCTGGAACGGGCTTTGTCGTCGCTGGATGCGGTGATCGCCGAGACCCAGAAAAAGCCGTTTATGGATGCACTGACCGAAGTGCAGCGCAATGCCTTCATCGCCGGCGCCATTCAGAATTTCGAGTTCACCTATGAATTGTGCTGGAAGTTCATGAAGCGCTGGCTGGATCATAACCTGGGCAGCAGTTACGTCGAAGGGGTGTCCCGCCGTGAGCTGTTCCGCCTGGCGCATCAGAGCCGTCTGATCGATTCGGTCGACGAGTGGATGCTGTATCACCGTGCCCGTAATCAGACGTCGCATATCTACGATCCGAAAGTGGCCACGGAAGTGTACGAGATTGCTGTGGAGTTTCTACCTGCGGCCCGTGCGCTGCTGAGTGCGATAAGTGCCAAAAATGATTGATCTTTCAACCTCCGATCGTCAAACGCTAAGTGCCATTCTCAAGGAGTTCCTGGCGAATGGTGAAAAGGTTTGGGCTTTCGGATCCCGGGTCAAAGGTACCGCCCGTCCCTGGTCCGATATCGACCTGGTGATCGAGGGTGAAAACGCGATGCCTACGGCAGATTACTATCGTTTGCAGGACGCGCTGGAAGAGTCCGAATTGTCGATACGAGTGGATGTGCTGGACTGGTATCGTCTGTCCGATGAATTTCGTGCGCAGATCGATCAGTCAAAAGTCCCGTTCGATTATTGAAGCCGGTATTGATTTCGGACCCCTTGGCTTGGCCCTCAATGCGCCTTGCCGGGAAAGGCGGAACCGGCGCCGATGCCCATCCTCGCCAGGATTTTGGCCAGCGGACAGAAGCCGGTGAAGGAGGCCTGTACCATATTGGCGCCGACGAAGGCGGTCACCCAGAGCCACTGAATCGAGTGCAGCTGCGACAGCAGCAATGACAGCAGGATAAAGAGCCCGGCAAAACGGAATACCAGAGTGTCGATATTGGTGGACGCAGCCATCCTGTTTCTCCCCGACCAGAACGAAGGTTCATATTGCTCTATTTGTATTAGGTTTGTCTAAAATAGCAAGCGAATTCTTCGCAGGTCACCGCGACATCGACGAATCGTCGTTATTGTCGGCATTGAGCAGGATGACCTCGATCTCCTCGGTAATTTCCTCCTGACGGATTTCGCGGCCTTTTTGCGCCAGCGCCTCGAGGCGATCGTCGAGGTAGCGCACGGCGCCGTCGAGGTGTTGCATGCGTTGCTGGTTTTCCGCCATCAGCGAGAGATAGGCGATGGCATGGAGTTCGGCGAACAGGTAGTGCTCGACCAGCCCGGCATAGCACTGCGACGGCGGCAGGTTGAGGTCGGGTTCCGGGTGCCTGGGGCCGGTTTGCGGCAACGACTGGAACGGCGGCAGCAGCGGACGGCGCACGACCTCCTGGGCATCCGGGTCATGGTACAGCACCCAGAGGTTGAACCGGCTGTTGCCGCTTGCCAGTTCGCCCACCAGGTCGCTCAGCCGGTTCAGGGTATCGCCGACTTCGTCGAGTACCGAGGCGCCGTCGAGCGCATGACAGAGCCTGGGATCCCCCTCCAGTCGGCTGCACAGCTTGCGACCGGTGGCGATGAGCGAAGCGGGCGCGTTGATGTCCGCCGGCAGCGCCTGCAGCAGGCGCTCGTTGAAGGCGCCGCAGAATCCGCGTTCCGAGCCATACAGCAGCGTGACGGGCGGGTCGTCGCTTTGCGGCGGCCGAAACCCGGAATAGGCTGCCAGAAACTCTGAAGCGGCGCTCTCGATGCCCTCGAGCATGGTTCGCTGCACTTCTATGCGCTGGCTCAGGCGCCGGGTTTCCATGAAGGCGAGCGACTTCATCGCGTTCATGATCTCGCGGGCTTCGCTCAGTTTGCGCAGATGGTGTTCGAGTTGCTGGCGACTCATGCCGGACCCGCTTCGTTGTCGCGCCAGTGTTTCAGCATCTGCGACCAGCGCTCGTGCGGCTCGTCCAGTGTCAGGCCCGAGCTTCGGGTGTACTGCGCCAGGTCCTCGAGGGTGGCGTTGACGTCCGCCGGCGCCAGGTCGTCCAAAAGACCGTCGTTGAAAGCGACCATCCAGGCCATCTCGAATTCGATCGACACCGGCGACAGCCGGTCCTGTTTCAGAATCTCCCGCAGTACCCGGCCGCGCCTGATGCTCTTTTCCATCTCCGCTTCGAGTCGGGCACCGAAGCGGGTAAAGAGCTCAAGCTCCAGGAACTGCAGGTAGTCGAGCTTCATGCGCCCGGCTTCCTGCTTGATATGGGCGTGCTGGGCCCGGCCGCCGATGCGGGAGACGGACTTGCCGATGTCGATCGCCGGCCGGAAGCCGGCGCTGAACAGCTCGGCATCGAGATAAATCTGGCCATCGGTGATCGAGATCAGGTTGGTCGGGATATAGGCGGCAATTTCGCCCAGGCGGGTTTCGACGATCGGCAGTGCGGTCAGGCTGCCGCCGCCAAGCCCGGCTTCGAGGCAGGTGGCACGCTCCAGCAGTCCTGCGTGTACCGAGAAAATATCCCCGGGATAGGCTTCGCGGCCGGGCGGGCGGCGCAGCAGCAATGACAGCTCGCGATAGGTCTTGGCATGGGTCGAAAGGTCGTCGTACACCACCAGGGCGTGACGGCCAGCGCGCATCCAGCATTCGGCCAGGGCGCAGCCGGCGAATGGCGCCAGGTGCTGAAGACCCGGCAGCGCGCTGGCTTCGGCAACGACCACGGTGCTGAACTCCAGGGCGCCTTTGTCGCGCAGCAGCGAGATGGTATCGACCACGGTGGACCTTTTCTGGCCGATCAGCACATAAACGCAGAGGATGTCCTGACCACGCTGATTGATGACGGTATCCAGCGCCAGCGAGCTGCGCCCGAGCCCCTCGTCGCCGACCAGCAACTGCCGCTGGCCGCGTCCGATCGGGATGAGGGTGTCGATGACCTTGACGCCGGTATAGAGCGGCTGGTGCACGAAGTCGCGTTCGACGATGAGGGGCGAGGCGCCCTGGAGACGGCGGCGTCGGTTGCTGTCAGGTGCCGGGCCGCCGTCGAGCGGGTTGCCGAGCGGGTCGATCACCCGGCCCAGCAGGTCGTCACCGACGGGAAGACTGAGCGGGTTGGGACTGAGTGTCACCGTGGTGCCGGCGGTCAGCTGCCCGGTGGCATGCAGCAGGATGGCGCCGATCAATTCGACGTTGAGGTCGAACACCAAGCCCTGGCTGCCATCTGCGAAGTCCAGTACATCGTCGATGGCGGCGGTTGGCAGCCCTGCGACCCAGGCGATGCCGTCGCCGACCGAGACCACGCGCCCCTGCTCGCCGATCCGGACTTCGGGTCGGTAGTCGTGGAGCCATTCGGCCTGCCGCGTCAACGGCCCGTCCGGCAGCTTGTACTCATCCATGATCCTGCTCCGTCTGCGCGGGCTGCAGCGCCTGTGCGCAGGGCAGACGGGTATTGCCATTGCTCTGCACCAGGTCGGCAAACCCCTTGAGTTCATCGCGCACGCTGGCGCGAAATACCCAGGGCCCTATCGACAGGCGCAGGCCGGCCAGCAGCTCCGGGTCCTTCAGGTAGCGGTATTCTGCCTTGGTGGCGAGCAGCCCATCGATTCGTTGCTGCAGGCGGCTGCGGTCTCCGGGCGGCAGTTCGAAGGCGCTGGTGATCTCGATGGCTTCGGGGTGCTCGGCCGCGTGTTCGCGCAGCGACTGCAACTGCTCCGTCGGCAGTCCCGGCAGGGCATTCAGCAGCATCTCCAGCAGCCGCGTCTCGAGCTCGGGGCCGGCGCACAGTTCCAGCAGTCGGGTGGCGAAGCGGCTGCCCTGCTCCAGTGCCAGGCGTTCGAGGTGCTGCTGCCGTTCCAGTAGCTGGTGCTGCTGGCTGACCTCGGCTTTCCTGCGTTCTTTGTCGAGCTCCGCGCGCAGGCCTTCGTGCTGCCGTGTCCGTTCGCGCTCGATCTCCTGCTGCAGGGCTTCACGGGCGCGCTGGCGTTCGGCTTCCCAGTGACTCAGCCGGTTTTCGTACTGCGATTGCAGCTCCTGCGCCTGGGCCCGCATGTCCGTGGCGTCGGCCAGCTGCTGATCGATACCGGCGCGGCGGCGGGCGATGACGGCCTGCAGCGGCTTGTAGAAGAACCGCTGCAGCAGCCAGATCAGCACCAGGAAGTTGATGATCTCCAGTACGAATGTCGAACCGCTCAGTTCCATGCATAAGCCTCCGGATACCCGTTGCTCATGACACCGCCTGCAGCACGTACTCGAGCAGCGGGTTGCGGAACAGCACGATCAGCACGATGACCAGCACGTAAATCGCCAGCGATTCGATCATCGCCAGGCCAATGAACAGGGTGCGCATAATCGATTTTTCCGCCTCGGGCTGACGTGCGATCGCTTCGAGGGCGCTGCTGATGGCTCGTCCCATCGCCAGTGCCGGCCCCAGCACGCCGATGCCGATGGCCAGCACTGTGGCGGCGGTCGTGGCCAGGGTGATCCATGAAATATCGGTCATCTCGTCTCTCCTGACAGGATATTGAAACCTAACTGCGTTGCCGAATACTGGGCCCAGAGTCCGGAGGGGCTCTTATCCAAACCGTAGGATGGGTGAAACGACGCTATCTGCGGGGAATCCATTGCTGACCAGATAAGGGTGTCGTGCAACCCATCGCATGCGTTCAGTTCCTCACATCACCGGGACGACAACTCGATGGGTTGCGCCGCATCGAATTCGGGAAGCTCCGATACGGAACGTGCCACTGCGGCTCCACCCATCCTACTGCTCTCTGCATGCTTGCGTTTTCGAGGTTATTCATGGCGGCTTCCAATTGACTGTTGCGACTGCAGTGCGCTGGCGACGTAAATCAGCGCCAGCATGCCGAAAATATAGGCCTGCACCAGCGCCTCGATAATGTGCAGCATCAGAATCGGGATCGGCGCCAGGAAGCCGGCAACCAGCAGAATCAGCAGCGCTGCAGTCTCCAGGCTCATGATGTTGCCGAACAGTCGCACCGCCAGGGCGATGGTGCGAGTGATTTCGCTGAGAATATGGAACGGCAGCATCACCGGAGTCGGCGCCAGGTAGTGACGAAGGTAGGCTTTGATACCCTGGCTTCGGATGCCGTAAATATGCACCGACAGGAACACCAGTATGGCCAGCGCCGAGGTCGCCGAGAGATCGCGCGTGGGCGAGTGCATGCCCGGAATCAGCCCCACCAGGTTGGCGACCACGAGAAAAATCCACAGGGTGGCGATCAGCGGCAGCAACTGCCGCACATGATCCGGCGCCACCGCCCGTATCGCATCCTCGATCGCCGTCACTATGCCTTCGGCCAGCAGCTGCAAGGGGCCCGGATCCGGTTTGAGGCGTCGGGACAGCACCAGGGCCGAGAACCCCAGGACGACCGTGATGGCGACCGATGTGACCAGCGACCCGCTGATAGCGACCGGGCCGATGCTGAAAAGGGTACTGGGGAACATGTCGAGACCGGCCATGGCCTACTCCTTTATCAGCGCGTAGACGTTGAAGGCGCCGACCATGACCCCGAGCAAGATCAGGCTCAGGGTCCAGCGTGTCGAATAGCCATCCGCGAGACTGTCGAGCCAGTGCCCGATGTAGGCGCCGGCGACGACCGGCAGTACCATCACCAGCCCCAGAGTGCCGAGGTAGATGGTCTGCGCCAGCAGCGTCGAGCGTTCGCGCTCGGCCTGCTTCAGGCGCCTCGCCTGGCGTTCGAGGCGCTGCTGCAGACGCCGGTTGCGGTTGGGTTCCATCAGCCGCCCCCGTACAGGCGCGAGGCCTGGTCCTGGCCAAGTTCCGTGAGCCGGCGTATGACCTCGTTTTCCATCCGCTGCAGGCTCTGCTTCATCGACTGCAGCTTGTCTTCCTCCGACAGCAACTGACGCTGAAGCTGCTCCGATATGCGTTCGTAATCCTGATCCAGCAGGTAGCGGCGGGTATAGATATGCAGTTCGTTGTCAGCGAAGTGGAGCAGGCCGCCGGGCAGCGCCAGATACTGCCAGGGCGCATCGCCACGGCGAAACCATGCCAGGCCGAACAGCAGCGGGGTAATCAGCCGTGCACGCCCGGCCAGAACGCCGAAGCTGCCGGAGGCATCCTCGCCGACGAAACTGGTCACACCATCCACGCGCGCCTGCCTGTCGCTGGCGCACAGGTGCAGCGTAAATCCGCTCATACCCGGACCCCCTGCATGCTGCCGCGCATGTAGCAGTGGTCTTCCGGGGTCTCGTCGTAGTCACCGCGCAGGAACGCCTCGCAGTCGGTCAGCGTGGTCGAGAGCGGCACCGAGACGCCGGCAATGCCGGTATGGGAGGCGGTAGCGCGGAACGGCTGGGTGAGGTACTTCTGCAGCTTGCGGGCCCGCATCACGATCTGCCGGTCCTGCTGCGACAGTTCCTCGACACCGAGCATGGCGATGACGTCCTCGAGTTCCTGGTAGCGGGCCAGGTGTTCGCGCACGCCTTCGGCGACGCTGTAGTGCCGGTCTCCCAGGGTATGCCGATCCATCATGCGGCTGCCGGACTGCAGCGGCTCCACCGCCGGATAGATGCCCTTGCCGGCCTGGGCGCGGGACAGCACGACCTTGGAGTCCAGATGGCTGAGAATGGCGCTGACCGCGGGGTCCGTCATGTCGTCCGCCGGCACGTAGACCGCCTGTACCGAGGTGATGGCGCCTTCGCGCGTCGACAGGATCCTGTCCTGCAGCTCGGCGACCTCGCTGATCAGCGTCGGCTGGTAGCCGACCGTTGCCGGCATGCGCCCGAGCAGGCTGGAGATCTCGCTGCCGGCCTGAACGAAACGGAAGATGTTGTCCATGACGAACAGCACCTCCTTGTGCAGACTGTCACGCAGATACTCGGCATAGCTGAGCGCGGCGAGCCCGATACGGAATCGCACCCCGGGCGACTCGTCCATCTGGCCATACATCAGCAGCGTCTGGGGCAGCACGCCGGCTTCGCTTATCTCGTGCCAGAGTTCGTGCGCCTCGCGAATGCGCTCACCGACCCCGGCAAACACCGACACGCCGCTGTGCAGCGACGCCACCGCCTGCATGAACTCCATCACCAGCACCGTCTTGCCGACCCCGGCGCCGCCGAACAGTCCGGTCTTGCCGCCGCGGATAAAGGGGCAGAGCAGGTCGATCACCTTGATGCCGGTCTCGAGAATGGCGCCGGTGCCGACCGCATCCCAGAGCGGTACCGGATCGCCGTGGATATTGCGGAATTCGTCGGTCTCGAGTGGCTCGCCGCCGTCCAGCGGCTCGCCGAAGATGTTCAGCAGGCGGCCCAGACAGTCCGGCGTGACCGGCACGTGCAGCGGCGCGCCGGTATCGTGCACCTGCATGCCGCGGTACAGGCCGCCGGTGCCATGCAGCGTAATGGCACGGATATGACGCTGATCCAGATGCTGGTGGACCTCGAACAGACAGGAATCGTGGTCGAAATACCCGCGCAGCGCCTGGTGCAGCGGCGGCAGGCGGTCGCAGCGAATGACCACGACCGGGCCGTGCACTTCGGTGATGGTGCCGATAAGAGTCGATTGCTCGGTTGCGGTGTTGTGCATGGACGACTGCCGGTTGCGCGATACCTGAACCAGCATAGAACATGGATCGAAACGGCCGATTGATGCAGCGCAAAAAAACTGTCGCCGTTGCTCTGATTCTTTTACAGCGGATGCGATTTATTGCATCGGACGTAGTAGATCACCCCACCCAGGATAGCGCCGATGATCCAGGCATAACCGGTGAGCTGCCCCAGAAACGGGACCCAGACCGTGGCGACCGAAAACGCCCCTGCAATGGCGAAAGCGAGTAGCGCATTGTCGTTCCAACCGTTGCCAAAGTGATAGGTACCACCTTTCAGGTCATAGAGGTCGTCGCGCTTGAGCACCTGCTTCCGCAGGATGTAATAATCGACGATCATGATGCCGTAGAGCGGAGCCAGCGTTGCGCCGAGCGTGTTGACGAATCCGCTGATGCCGAACTGGCTGATGAAGCTCGTCCACAATCCGCCGATCAGAAGCGCGAACAACGACGTGATCATGCCGGCCTTGCGGAAGCTGATCCTGTGCGGCGCCAGGTTGGCGATACCGTTGACTGCCGGAACGAAGTTCGCGACCAGATTGATCCCCACCGTCGCGGCAAAGAACGTAATGGCGGCGATCACGCCGAGGATCACGCTATCGGTGCGGCCGACGATCTCGGTCGGATTGATGATCTTCTCGCCATAGACAACAGCGGCGCCGGCTGTCGTGAGCAACGCCAGCGCCGAAAACAGAATCATGTTGAAGGGCAGTCCGGCAAGGTTCCCCCTGATCATGGCATTCTTGTCCCGGGCGTAGCGCGAGAAGTCGCTGAAATTGATCATCACAGCAGCGAAGTAGGCCACCATGGTGCCTACGATCGCGATAAAGCCCCTGAACTCCGAGCTCCAGGTTCCGTCGGGATTGGCAAAAATCGTTTGCGCCTGGGACAGCAGCTGACCTTCCGACTTGTTCCACAGTACGATCACCAGACCGATCATCACTGCGTACACGAACGGGCCCGCGATATTCAGAAAAGTCTCAACCCAGTCCATGCCGCGCCAGAAGATGAAAATATGGAACGCCCAGACGATGACGAAGGATAGCCAGTCGATGCTGTCGAGGCCGAGCATTTCCGCCCCTTCTGCGACGCCGCTCACAGAGCGTATCAATAGCGCCAGCGCCGTCGAGGCGAAGTACACCTGAACGCCGTACCAGAAGACCGCGACCGTCGCGCGCAGAACCGCAGGTAGCCTGGCCCCGGCCGTGCCCATGCTGGCCCGGGCGAGAACCGGGTAGGGAATGCCGTAGCGCTCCCCGGCAGCGCCGGAAAGATTGACCAGTACCATGACCATCAGGCCGGCGCTGATGAGCGCGGCAAACGCCGTCCAGCCGCTTACTCCGTAGGAGATGAAAAGCGACGCCACCAGCGAATAGCCGAACAGCGACTGGATATCGTTGGCCCAGATGTTGAAGATGGCGAACCATCCCCAGGATTTTTCCTCCCTGGTGACCGGACGCAACGGGTCTTCGGTACCATGCGCTGTTTCGCCATTCGTCGACATCGTCATATCCCTTTTCGATTGCAAATCTGAGTCCTGGTGTTGCCCAAAGGCCCGTCCGGATTTCTGATCTTGCTGATATCTTTCAATATTAGAACCCCAACACCCAGGATGCGCAGTGATCGCGAGATTGTGGAGCCTGGGTATACGTCATCCGACGACCGATGTCGCCCGGTGGGAGGCGACACGCCGTAACCCGTAGCGCCCGGGACAGGTGATAGAAGGGGATAAATCAGAAAAATATTAAGAAACCTTATAAAGTTCGGAAAAAACAGTAATTGGAAAGATTCAAATTAGATGGCTGAAAACGACCCAAAGCGGACCTAAATTTAAGTAATGTCAGAATATTCGAAAAATACAGCAAGGCAGAATTTCAATAATTAAAGGTAAGAAGAGCGCAAGCAAACCAAAGCAGGCGTCTGCCCATATCTAGTCTTGCCGTGAATAACTCACCACCAAAAACTCTTTATATACAGTGCGTTATAAAATTCCATCGCCCGCTTCTGCAAATCTTTACAAAAAAGTGCTCATTTAATACTGGCAAGATGAACTATAGTGCGCCAATATCATTCAGGCACTATGGGTTAATTGCTATCGATGTTGCACAAAGGCTCGCAGAAAAGCCAGCATGGCGTTTTCAACGGAGGATAAATGGCTGTGGCACTTCGATTATCCTTTCTGTTCAGTAACTTAGCCTTTTTACAGTATGTTGAGCTGAGCGGAAGCAAGCATGTGTAGCTTTAAAATACTAGAAGCAAAAAAGTTTGAGGAGTTATTTCTGTCGTCCTTGTGGTGATTATGAAATTTTTGGAGGTTGGTATGTCTGACCAAGAATCTTACGAAGTTCGGGGTATATGGGGTGATCTCTTCATGGCGCGTTGCGCTATTGCCGCATACGAGGATGAAGTAGAGAAGATCAAAGAATTTCTGGACGTAAGGTCTGGGCCTCTAGGGTCTTGGAAGACCATAGATATAAAAGCTGTGAATGAGGAGAACCAGTTTTGCTTTATTGCATGGTCAAATCAATCAGGCACGCTTGAGATCGTTGTCGCGTTTAGGGGGACTGACGATTTTAGCTACGATTGGTATAAGAATAATCTTCAGCTATCCAAGGTTAAGCCTAAATGGGGTGGTGGCAATGCCTTGAAGGGCAAAGTACATGATGGCTTTTCATCCGCTTGGCTGGCGCTCGAAATACCAGTAAAGAGTGTTATCAATTCTATTATCAAAGAGAACCCAAACTATGAGTATGTGCTGTTCTTTACCGGGCATAGCCTGGGAGGCGCGCTTTCCCAGCTTGCGGTAACTGATAGCTTCGTCGGTGTGAAAGGGAAGTATGTAACAACTTTTTCATCACCCTTAGTTGGGGATGAGGAGTGGCAGTCTAACTATGCGCATCAAGGGATTACAGGTGGAGTATATGAAGCACGGGACGAAATACTTGGAATAGTTTCGTTGGATCGAATTTTTGCACTTAATAGTGTTCTAAAGAGATTATTTGACTATGAGTTCTCACCATTATCCTACACTATCAACAAATTTCATGGTGCAATATCTTTACATCATGCAATGGCGACATACGTCGATTATTTTACCAACTTGCTTTTATGCTCGGTGGAGATACCTGTATCGCCAGATAACACAGTTCCTGCTCCCCCTCCGCCACCGCCAATTATGGTCACTGACAATCCAAAGGAGGACTTGAGGCGCTCTAGGCGCATCGTTCCACTTTTGCCATCTAGTGATGGTATAGGCATCGTCTTGCGCCCGGAGGATGCTCTTGAGAATTTGCGTTTTACAGCTTTCTTCGCTGAGGTATCCACTTCTGCAACAATATACATAGAAGGTATATGGGCTGGTCGCGAGAATCCGGAATGCTTGGCTCAGTTCTCAATCTCTGCGGGGGTCCAATCAATCAATGAAAGCTGGAAAAAGGAGGATTTACCTGCTTCGATAAAGGTTGGTCTTTTGAGGTATGTTCGAATCCGTGCGGATTTCGAGGTCGGGGCGGGAAGTATCACGCTAGGAAGTCTTCTCCTATATGTAAATGGCGTTCCAGTAACAATATTGAATGAAGCTGCTTCTGAATTTGGGTTGACTGTATTTCAGCCTGAAATTGGGCTGGTCTTGAATTTACCGCAATACCAAATAGCAGATCTAACAACAAATTCTGAAGGATTAGATAAGGTGCAGGTCTTCCGTGACATAGGTACTTATCGCGATGGTCGTGATCAACCTACAAGTTATTACGCGCAGGTAAATATTGTGCGGTATCCTGCAGATGACGATGTATATGGGGCAATGGTTTTCGGGGAAGCGGAATCAACTGGGGTCGGCGAGCGAGAGAAGGCGGCGTACTCATGGAGCTACACCGACGGGGATTACTGGAGTAAAAGGGGGAATTGGAAGATTGAAGGTCGCGTCTATGCTAATGGGTTTGGCGACAAACCCACCGGTCGACTTTATGGAGTGAAAGTGCCGTCACGAGAGGCCTTCTTTTCCAGAAAGGTGATAGTCGGAATCAAGTTCGAAATAAGAAATACCGACAGTAGTAAAGTATTGAGCGAGAATAATTATGGTGTGGTCGATGCTAATGGCTTGACAAAGACCGTCGTTGCAGGTTTCTACAACCAGTCGAAGTCTCAATATCAGAGTTTTATCATTTATTCACTAGAGAGCCCATATTAAGGAGGTGTTCTGGTTCGGGAGACCTTCTAGAGCGTCCGTAAAAAATAGGGGATACCAGTGGACACCCGTAAACGCGAATTCCACATCACAAGCGTTAGATGTGATACATGTATCGCCATCACACCTATTATTAAGGCCAGCGATACTTTTTATATAGAGGTTTATCATAAATACTAAAATTCACCATGAGGCTGAAGAAGCTACCAATAACATTAATCAGCCTAGAGTCAAGGAAATAATTAAGGAACTCTCTCAGTGTGGACTAGGCGTTTCCGTTCCGCACGCCCATGATGAAAATGGAAATTTTATTCCTTTAGATAAAGGAATGGTTTCCTTATAAGATAATTCAAAAGTTACTTTTCACTCATCCAAAGATGTATCTGATGGGAATTATTTAACCGTTGAATGGAGATGGAATAGTGAATCTGGCGCTCCAGAACCTATATGAAAGTGTGAAAAATACGGTTAGTGCGATTGACAGAAGGTGCTACATCTAACAAGCAAAGGCAGCGGATGCTTCGCACCGCTGCTTTGAGCACTAATGTCCGCTTGGTGCCGAAAGCGGCCAAGATCTGCGGCCCTTCCCCACCAATATTGGCAATTGCCTCACATTTGTACGAGACTCAAATTGGTAGAAAAGCATATGCAACTTTTATTTGCTATAACTTTTTATCCGGTTAAGTTTTAAAAGTTATAGCTTATATAAGCTGTAAATGTTTAAGGTTGTATTTTATCCTTACAGATCAGGAGCTTAAATATAAATTAGATAGTTCAAAAAGGCGCTCCGTTGGCATGTCTGACGAACAGATGCGGTCTTTTATCAATGCTTTTGAAGAAGTCCTGAACCCGTCGACATGATCCAACTCAGATGCACAAAGAGGACAAAAAACATGAGCGACACAATCCCACACACCACAGTCTATCCGGACAGGCTGCGGAACTTCGAGAAGACTTCTCGCGACCTATCTTCCGCTCAGCCTGCTGTAATGAAGGCTTTTTGGGGGCTTCACACAACGGCTGTGGCTGATGGTGCTCTCGACACGAAAACGAAGGAGCTGATTGCCCTGGCAATCAGTGTTGTTACACGCTGCGACGACTGCATTGCGCACCATACTTATGATGCGCTTGAAGCTGGCGCTACCCAGGAAGAATTTGCGGATGCATTGGGTGTCGCCATCCTTATGGGTGGGGGGACCAGCGTGGTCTACGCAACGCATGCTATTGAAGCGCTTGAGCAGTTTTCTGCACTTGCCAGCGAGTAACAGAGTTTCGGGGGGCAGTATACCTATTTCCCAGCTTGCCAATGTCCGCTGCATTGTGCCGTTATCCGACACGAGTTAGAACGGTGTCGTTCGCTTCGCTCTACTGTAAACCGCTCCTGCGTTTACAGTATTTCCACGGGGTGACCTGCCACCGTCCATGGCGGTCCGTGTACCACTACGTTAAGTGGGGTATTTTTAGCGGTCTGCAGGTCTCACTGATTATCGCAATCAGTGATGCCCGGGCGACGGTGCGCTTCGCTCGCTCAGTGGCACCCTACGACTTCACCTGTTTCAGGTGGTGAATTTCGGAGACAGCATGTCTACTTTGATAAACCTGTTACTGCAGCGGTGCGGCAAACAGATAGCTCGGGATAGCAGGGGGATTCGAGATGCAGCATCAGGCATCGGCTGAAGACGAGGCTTTCAGGCGTGCATTCGAGGCCTTCGCGGTGCTGCCCGATGACTTCAGCCACGAAGCCCACCTGCGCCTTGCCTACGTTTATCTGTGCCGGGATGACCGGGATCTGGCAGCCTGGCGGATGAAAAGTGCTTTGCTCGCCTTCCTCGATCACCTCGGGGGCGGGCGGGCGAAATACAATGAAACGATGACCGGCGCCTGGATCGATGCAGTCGCCCACTTCATGGACAGGACGCCGGCCTGCGCCTGCTTTGCGGACTTTATCGCGAAGAATCCGGTGTTGCGGGATTCGAATATCCTGCTGACGCACTATTCGGCAGAGCGGCTGTTTTCCGACAGGGCGCGGGCGGAATATCTGGAGCCGGATATCCAGCCCATACCTGGACGCAAACAGTGACCGTAGCAGGGAGGAAGCCGTGCCGCTCCTCCTGCCCGTAGCTCGGCTGCCGGGCCGCCGGCGGTAAACTATCGGCCCGGGCGACCACGGCTGTACTTTGCCGTTTCCTCCGCGACATCGCCCTCGGCGATAGCTCCGCCTTCACAGCGCTCCAGCGCCGCCAGGGCGCTGGCCTCGGTAACATGCTGGGCGTTGATTTCCGGTTTAACGCCGCGTCGGATCATGCTCATGATAAAGACGGGGAGTGTGGTCGCGTCGACGCCGCTGATGAAATAGGTAATCACCAGATCGTCCATCGAGATGATAAAGCTCAACAGCGCGCCGCCAACGACACCGGGCAGGATAAGCGGCAGGGTGACGCGTCGGAAGGTCTGCCATCCGTTCGCCCCAAGGTCCGATGACGCCGACTCTATCAGTGGATTCATGCCGGCCAGGCGCGCTGACCGCCAGGAAAACGCAGCAAGGACTGGCTGGAGCTGGCCCAGTACCTGAATCTGTTTTGAGCGCCTTCCCGTAACCGGTTCCGACCTTCGAGCGGACGGGGCGCTTCGTTGTTGTGCCGAAGTGGGTGTTATCGGCGCGTGGGTGCGCGTTTTTGGCGCAGGGCGTTTTTGAATGGCGGCGGGTTGTGCTGGCGCGAAGCAGGGAAAATCCGCGACCGGGTGTGGTTTTTCGTTTTTGGCATGGGGTTTGCCTTTCCAGTGGAGCGATTGGTCGTGCATGTTGTCAGCCGGAGCTGACAGGCGCTGATCCCGCGTCGGCTGCGAGCCGTGACCGGTCAATCAACCCGTTGGCAATGGCGTCTGTGGCGGCCGGTTTTCGGTGGTCACAGACGTTTTTTTTTGTTCCCGGATGGGGCTGGAGTAAGCTGTTCTTTGCATGGTGTTGCTGAATTGTCACATGTTCTGCATACCCTGCCGGGCAGTACTTGAGGTCTGCCTCGGGGAGCTCCTGCCTTGCGGTGCTCAACCCTCAGATAATCAAAACGATTTTCATGCTTACGGAATCCTGATTGATGAACGTTATTCATTTTGTTGGCGGTGAAAAAGGCGGTGTCGGTAAATCCGTCGTATCCAGACTGCTTTCCCAGTACTTCCTCGATCAATCACTGCCCTATGTCGGGCTCGATGCCGATCAGTCTCACACGACGCTGACGCGCTACTACCAGGATTTTACCCGCCCGATAAACCTGGATTCTTTTGAAAGCACCGATGCGATCATGGAGCTGGCGCTCGAAGGCGATCAGCAGGTACTGGTCGATCTGCCGGCGCAAAGCGAGCGTTTTCTCGACCGCTGGATAGACGAAAACGACGTTCTGGGGCTCTGCGACGAGATGCAGGTTGCTGTCGTCTACTGGTATGTCGTCGATGACGGGCGCGATTCCGCTCAGCTGCTGGAGGCGTTTCTGAAGAAATACGACGGTACTCTGAACACCGTGGTGGTCAAGAACCTGGGACGGGGCAGTGATTTTTCCGAGGTCGATGCCATTGCGGCTACTGGCGAGGAGCGCGACGGGAGCAAGCGGCGGCAGGTGACATTGCCGGCCCTGCATGCGGAGACGATGCGCAAGATCGACAAGCTGAATTTCAGTTTCTGGGCGGCTGCGAACAACAGCCAGAGCAACATGCCCCATCTGGGCATCATGGAGCGTCAGCGGGCCAGGGTCTGGATGAAAAAGGCCTCGTCGATGATCGATAGTGCGCTCACCCAGACCCTGTCGAGCCAATCGTAATTCAGATCCGAACGGCCCTTCGTATGCCGTGCAGGTTGAAGTTTCTGATGGGTTACGCCGCCGTTGAAGGGTATTCCAGACTTCAGCTTTGTGCCCTTGGCGGTTAGACCCATCCTACGGCTCTACGGCTGGGTACAAAAAACGCGGCCCCCTGAATCCGGGGGCCGCGTTTTTTTGTTTCCGAACAGCTGGCGTGCCGGGCGCTAGAAAGTGCCCGGGTAGGCGCCGCCATCCAGCAGCACGTTCTGGCCGGTCATAAAGCCGGCCTGGCTGCTGCAGAGGAAGGCGCACATGGCGCCGAATTCGGCCGGGTCGCCGAAGCGTTTGGCCGGGCTTGCCTGCATCTGCTGTTCGCGAACCTGATCCGCGCTGACGCCCAGCTTCTTCGCGTAGGACTCGACGGTGGACTTCAGGCGATCGGTTTCGAACGAGCCCGGCAGCAGGTTGTTGATGGTGACGTTCTTCGCCACGGTCTCGCGTGCCAGCCCGGCGACGAAACCGGTCAGGCCGCTGCGGGCGCCGTTGGACAGGCCGAGGATCGAGATCGGCGCTTTCACGGCCGAGGAGGTGATGTTGACGATACGGCCAAAGCCGCGCTCGAGCATGCCGTCCACCACTGCCTTGATCAGAAAGATCGGCGTCAGCATGTTGGCGTCCACGGCGGCATACCATGCCTCCTGATCCCAGTTACGGAAATCCCCCGGAGGCGGACCGCCGGCGTTGGTGACCAGGATATCGGGATCGGGGCAGGCGGCCAGTACCTGGTCACGCCCCGCTTCGGTGGTGATATCGGCGGCGACTGCCTGCACCTTGACGCCGGTCTGGGCGCGTATCGCAGCGGCGGCTTCTTCCAGCGCCTCGGCGTTACGGGCGTTGATGACCAGGTCCACGCCTTCTTCGGCAAGCGCCATTGCGCTGGCGAAGCCAAGCCCTTTGGAGGCGCCGCAGACGATGGCCTTGCGGCCGTTCAAATTCAGATTCATAGGAAGTTTATCTTTGTGCTGTTGGATGGGTGGGCATAGCGCCTGAGGGCGCTTGCGGCAAGGGCGCGCTCAACGCGCGCCCGAAACCGGTGCGGGCTCTGAAGAGTCGTCAAATCCCTTCAACGGCAACAACGCGGCCAGAGCTGCACTCGTCCCGAATCGACTTCAGCCCCTGGTATACGTCGCTGTAGTAAAACTGGTCAGCCGCCTCCATCGACGGGAATTCGAACAGCACGATCCGCCGCGGTTCCCAGTCACCCTCGATTACTTTGTGCTCCCCGCCTCGAGCGAGGTACTTGCCGCCGGCCGCTTCCAGTACCGGTTTTACCTGGATCATAAAGTCCTGGTAGCGCTTGGGGTCATAGATTTCGACATCGAAGATAACGTAAGCAGCCATCTGGTTTTCCTTTTAGTTGTGGCGAAACTCTGCCCGACAACGCTTCGCATCGGCAGATCGAACGGCGTGCGGCGCTGACTGACAATCCTCACAGTACGAAATTCGGGGCGGCCGTGTTTGACCCCATATGAATTTGATTTGATAGTTTGCGACACCTTCGGGCGACGGGGGCTGGTGCAGGCCAAGCGTCTGATGACGCGCGGGGGAATAAAAAGGGTGCTTCGCAGATTAGCGTGAATCCAGGGGCCAAAAAGTAGGATGGGTGGAGCCGCATTGGCACACTGTTTAACGCTTTCAGGAGATTGACGCGGCGTAACCCATCAATGAGTTGGCGACATGCATTTCCCGTTGAAGCGCGAAGAACCACAAAAAAGGGGCGGTA
Organism: Marinobacterium nitratireducens; assembly: GCF_014645375.1. Classification (GTDB taxonomy): domain Bacteria; phylum Pseudomonadota; class Gammaproteobacteria; order Pseudomonadales; family Balneatricaceae; genus Marinobacterium_A; species Marinobacterium_A nitratireducens. The sequence continues at coordinate 116 of NZ_BMLT01000005.1, read as the reverse complement.
CCTGCGTACCGCCCCGATGGGAAGCTGATCTAAAGTGTGATCAGGCGTAAAGCATTAACCGAACTGGTTCATAGTGTCTTAAAAATCGGCCGAAATCCGCGTAATTGCTGGATATT
>NZ_BMLT01000004.1:370772-486061 GCF_014645375.1 Marinobacterium nitratireducens | reverse complement strand
TTCACGCTTCACGCTTCACGCTTCACGCTTCACGCTTCACGCTTCACGCTTCACGCTTCACGCCTCACGCCTCACGCCTCACGCCTCACGCCTCACGCCGTCTGATACCAGGGGCGGTGAAACCGCGCGCCGAGGCGGTTGAAGTGCGGTACCAGCAGGTTGGCGGTCAGCACCGCGAAGCAGAGCCCGTCGGCATAGAGGCCGAATTCCCGGATCAGCTCGGTTACGGCACCGACGGTGATGCCGAACAGGATCCGGGCGCTGCGGTTGTCGGGGCTTGTGACCGGATCCGTGGCGATGAAGAAGGCGGTCAGCAGGTAGCCGCCGAGGCTCAGGCTGTGCAGGCTTTCGTTCAGCGTATGGCCGGCCAGCATACACAGGCTTACGGAGCTGGCCATCATTGCCAGCGGTATTTCGATGCGGATCAGCCGAAGCAGCGTCAGCATCAGACCACCGGCGAGGTAGCCTATCCACGACAGGTAGGGGGCGGCGGTATCCAGCAGCCCGGTCTTCAGTGGCGTTGCGCCGCTCAGCGCGTCGATCTCCAGTCGCGCTGCCAGTTGCCACTCGAGCAACAGCAGTTCCTCTAACGTTAATTCGGCGGTCCAGGGAAACTGCGGGTCGGGCGCCGGGTACAGCAACTGATGGAAACAGATCGCCACGACGGCGAGGCCCGCCATGGCCGGATTGAGGCGGTTGCGTCCCAGGCCGCCGCCGCTGTGCTTGGCCAGGCCCAGTGCCGTCAGCATCGCCAGCGCCATCATCCACACCGGCACCAGCAGCGGCAACGCCCGCGCCAGCAACAAACCGCAGACGAGCCAGCTGAGGTCGCCGAGTCCCAGCAGCAGGGGCCGGTTGCGCAACCGCAGGCACAGGGCCTCGGTCAGCAGTGCAAGCAGCAGGCACCAGCCCGTCTGCAGCCAGACGATGGCGCCGAACTGCATGGCGTGCAGCAGTGTGCCGGGGATCAATGCCAGACTGATCGTGGCCATGATGCCGCGGACGCTGTCGGGACGCCGGCTTCTGACCAGTCTCATGATTGCAGATCCCGTTTGCCCTGGCGAAAGCTGTCGCGCAATGGCAGTCGGGCCGGACAGGAAAGGCTGCAGGCGCCGCATTCGATACAGGCGTCGAGATTCAGCGTTTTCAGGGCCCGGTGCTGGCCGTCCTGGACAGCGGCGTAGAGCGACATCGGCTGCAGTGCCATCGGGCAGACATCGACGCAACGGTTGCAGCGAATGCAATCGCCTGCCGGTTCCGGCTGAGGCAGCCAGTCGCGCGCACCGTAGATCAGGCAGCCGGTGGTCTTGCCGATCACCGCTCTGGCGTCGTCGAGCGCGCGTCCCATCATGGGGCCACCCACATGTATATCCGTTGTCTCGGCGCCTGCGAATCTTGCGAGGTCGCGTACGGCAAGCCCGATGGGGGCCTCGATATTGCCGGGGTGTGCGCAGCTGCCGGTCAAGGTGAGGATGCGGTTGATCAGGGGCTCGCCGGCAAAGACAGCGCGCCCCAGGGCGTGCAGCGAAGCGACATTCAGTACCTGGACCCCGATTGCGGCGGGCAGCTGCCCCGGGGCGAGGCGGCGACCGCAGAGCGCCCGGATGAGCATGGGCTGGCCGCCGGCCGGATAGCGTTCGGGCAGGCGCCGGACCTTCAGCCGGCTGCCGGCCCGGGTGATGGACTGTTTCACGGCACGGACGGCTTCGGGCTTGTTGCCTTCTACCCCGATCAGCGTCCGCCCTGCGCCGAGCAGGTCGGCAAGGAAATCGGCTGCCCGGACGATCATGTCGGCGCGTTCACGCATCAGGGCATCATCGCAGGTGATAAAGGGTTCGCACTCGGCTCCGTTGATCAGGAGAAAGTCGGTCAGGCCGGCGCCCGCCAGTTTCACGCCGGTGGGAAAGCCGGCCCCACCGAGTCCCGCCAGACCCATGCGCATGGAAAAATCGGCCAGCTCCGCCAGCGTTCGGGGTTGGCCGGGCGTTGGACGCGCAATCCATTCGTCGCGCCCATCCGTCGCGATGTGCACCGCCTGGACCGGCGCATCTCTGTCAGCGACTGTTACCGGCGCGATCGCCTTCACGATTCCGGACGAACTGGCATGAACCCAGAGGTTGCGTTCGTCGCCGACGCCAATCACCTCGCCCTTCAGCACCCGCTGTCCCGGTTCCACACAGGGACGTGCGCGACTGCGGCCCTGTTCCAGCGGGATTGCCAGGGCAGTGGCCCCTGACGGAAAGGGGCGAATGGCGTTTCCGCTTGACAGGTGCTTGTGGTCGCGAAGCCTTAGCCCGCCCCGCCAGGGGCGTCCCAGCAGGTCGCCAAATGTATCGAAATACTGTGAAGAATCGAGTGACTGGGTGGGGTAGGGGGTGGACATCGTATCTACGCCGGGACCTTATTGTATTATTGAGCGGCAGTGATATTACGAGAGCACAAAGACGAATGCAAAGCGTTCTCATGTAGATTTATTTTTATGCCGCTCGATTTGTTATGCCCGCGTACCTCAGACTTACTGCACGCCAGGCCGCTGGCAAGACCGTTTGCCGGTTACGGCACCGCGCGAGGCTGTTGACAGAAGCGTAAATAAAAACAATTATCAGTTGCGGAAAATTTACCGAGTTGGCGTGAGAGGGGTAGATGTTGCGGTTCAAACCCGGTCGTTCGTTGATATTGCTGGTGGCGCTTGGTGTCGCTCCCCTTGGGCATGGCGCTACGGCAGATCGCCAGCAGGCGCTGGAACAGCTTGGCCAGGCGCTGTTCTTCGATCCCAACCTGTCGCGCAACCGCAGCCAGTCCTGCGCCAGTTGCCATGATCCGGCGAAGGGCTTTGCCGATCCTGGCACGAACAGCACCGGCGGGGCGGTCTCGCTCGGCGATGACGGCCGCTCGCTGGGCGATCGCAATGCGCCGAGCGTCGCCTATGCCGCCTTCGCGCCCGACTTTCACCGGGATCAGGACGGTCAGTTCGTGGGCGGCCTGTTCTGGGACGGCCGTGCCAGAACGCTTGCCGATCAGGCGATGGGGCCACCGCTGAATCCGGGGGAGATGGGCATGCCCGATATGGAGACGGTGCGTCAGCGGCTGCTGGAAAACCCCGGCTACGTCACCCGTCTGCGTGAACTGTTCGGCGAAGAGGCACTTGAGGATGCAGCTGGTGCCTATCGCGCCATGGCCGAGAGCATCGCCGCCTACGAGCGCACCGCGGCGGTATCGCCGTTCGACTCCAAATATGACCGCTATCTGCGCGGTGAGTATCAGATGACCGAGCAGGAGGAGCTGGGCCGGACCCTGTTCTTCTCGCAGCAGTTCACCAACTGCAACCGCTGCCATCAGCTGGAAAGCTCGCCGCTGGCCGAGCGTGAAACCTTCAGCAACTACCGCTACCACAATATCGGCGTGCCGGTGAACGAGCGAGTGCGCGCCGAAAACGGCAGTGCCCCGGACCTTGTCGATCCCGGGTTGCTGAACAATCCGAATATCGTCGACTGGGAGGCGCGCGGGCGCTACAAGGTGCCGACGCTGCGCAACGTGGCTGTGACCGGCCCCTATATGCACAACGGCGTTTTCCGTGACCTGGAGACAGTGGTTCGCTTCTATAACCGCTACAACAGCAAAAGCGACAAGAACCAGATCAACCCGGAAACCGGGCACCCCTGGGGAGAACCGGAGGTGGCGGAAAACCTGTCCCTGGCCGATCTGGAGCACGGGCCGGCGCTCGACGATCACCGCATCGACGCGCTGGTCGCCTTCCTCGACACCCTTACCGACAGGCGATACGAGCCGTTGCTGGAGAGCCGCGAACAGTCGAAGTAACGGGGCCTGTCGAGTGGCTGCCGGCGGTGTCGACTAGCGGCGGTCGCGGTACTCAGGGCGTGACCCGGATGCCGAAATAGTCCGCGATACCGGTGAGCACGGCATTGACGGCAACGGCCGCCAGTATCAAGCCCATCACCCGGCTGATGATATTGGCGCCGCTTGCGCCGATGAGTTTCTGCATCGGTGCGGCGAGCAGCATCAGTCCCAGCGTCAGAGCCAGTATTGTCAGCATCAGCAGGCTGGTAATGGCCTGGTCGATCAGCGAGAAGCGGTTCTTGTCGGTCAGCAGGATGGCCGCCATCATCGCGCCGGGCGACGCGATGGATGGCATCGCCAGCGGAAAGACGGCGCCGTTGACGCCCGGACGTATCAAATGCAGTTCGCCCTCCGGCTTGCTTTCACCGAAGATCATATTGAGGGCGAACAGGAACAGTACCAGGCCGCCGGCGACCTGAAAGGCGGAAAGCGGTATCCGCATGGCCCCGAGCAGAAACTCGCCGGCGACCACGAAAAACAGCAATACGCCCGCCGCGACCAGAGTCGCCTGCACGGCGATCTTTCGGCGCAACAGGGGGTCATGCATGGCCGCTGTCACGGCGATGTAGACCGGCAGGGTGCCGATCGGGTCGATTACGGCCCACAGCAGGACGAACTGGGAGATCAGATCGTTCATCGCCGTCCGTTCAACTCTTCTTCGAAATCAGCCAGTGGGTAATACCCAGCGCCAGCGTCACCGCCGCGATCGCCAGGATGTAATCGGCGCTGGTCTTGTCCAGATCCAGCACTATGACCTTTCGTGCAATGGCCATCAGCGCGGTGGCGGTCACCAGCCGTATCGGCAGGACATCGGTGCCCAGGTAAAGCCTGATGTTGATAAAAATCTCGACCGCGATCAGAACCGCCATGAAGGCGCCGAAGGTCTGGAAAATATCGTTGATGTTGAGCAAAAAGTGAGGGGGCGTACTCAGGCGCTGATAGAGTACATAGATGACATCACCGATGCCCCAGATGATGACCATCACCATCAACACGGCGAGCACCTTGATAGCGACGCGGATGATACGGTGGAGGAACCGGATCAGCGGGTCCGAGTGCTCTTCGGGCAGCTCCTCGTGGATCAGTTCGTGGTGATCGTTGTCTTCGGTCATGGGGTCCTGTCGCTTCCTGCCGGGGAGCTGAGCGTTGCATTTTGGCTGGCCTGTCGTTTGGGGCTCCAATCCGCAGCCGCTAACGTAAGCGTATTTGATATTGGTGATTCTGCCACCGTGTTACCTACGGCAAGGCGCGCGGTTTGGATTCGACGCGAACATTCTGAGAAGGAGTCAGGCAGGGCATGATCGAACTTTCCAGGCTGTCGATGGCCTATGGCATCGGCGACGAAAGCGTCAGGGTACTCGATGATCTGAACCTCTCGATCGGTGCCGGCGAGCGGGTGGCGATTGTCGGTCCGTCCGGGTCGGGCAAGACCACGCTGCTGCTGTTGCTCGCTGGTCTCGAAACCCGCCAGCGGGGCGACATTCGTATCAACGGCGTCGCGCTGGACCATCTCGATGCCGACGGGCTTGCCGATCTGCGCCGGGACCAGATCGGTATCGTGTTCCAGTCCTTTCACCTGGTGCCCAGTCTGACCGCTTTGGATAACGTTGCCTTGCCACTGGAAATCGCCGGCCGGTCCGATGCGCGCCTGCGTGCGCGCACGATGCTGGCGGAGGTGGGGCTCGAGGCGCGGGCCCGTCATTATCCTTCGCAGCTCTCCGGCGGGGAGCAGCAGCGGGTCGCACTTGCCCGGGCGATGGTGCACGAACCCGCGCTTTTGCTCGCTGACGAGCCCACCGGCAATCTCGACTCCCATACCGGCGAGCGCATCAGCCGGCTGCTGTTCGATCTCCAGTCCCGGATTGGCACCACCCTGGTACTGGTTACCCACGACGACAGCATTGCCCGGCGCTGCGACCGGATACTGCGTTTGCGCGATGGGCAGTTGAGCGATGCGGGAGTGGACGATGCGGTTTCTCGCTGAACTGGCCTGGCGCGATCTGCGCGAAAGCGGGCGCTCGCTGTGGGTATTCTGCCTGTGCCTGATGCTCGGTGTTACCCTGATCGCCGCAACCGGCGGTCTTTACCGGCAGGTTGAGGCCAGTCTGCTGGCGGATAGCCGGGCGCTGTTCGGCGGCGATCTCGAGGTCGAGAGCCGTGAGGCGCTGGCGCCCGAGGTGCTCGACTGGATTCGCGCCCGTGGCAGCCTGTCGCTGCTCATCGAAGTGCGTACCATGCTCGGTAACTCGGACGGGGACTATCAGCTGGTGGAGCTGCAGAGCGCCGACCGCCAGTACCCGCTTTACGGGGAACTGCTGCTGGAGCCGGCGCAGGATCTGGTGACGGCCACCGGGCTGCGGGATGGTCGCTGGGGCGTGGCGCTGGATCCGGTGCTGGCGCAGCGGCTGGGGCTGGGAGTCGGTGACAGTGTCGAGGTCGGTGCCCTGACACTTGAGGTGCGCGCGCTGATCCGACGCCAGCCGGACCGCAGACTCAGCGCCGACTGGCGCGGTCCACCGGTGTTGCTGGCGGCACCGGCGCTGAACGCCTCGGGGCTGATCGGGCCCGGAAGCCGGCTCGAGTACGAGTATCGCATTCGGACCGATCTGTCGCCTGCGGCGTGGCGCGACGCTTTCGTCGATGCCTTTCCCGACAGCGACTGGGAAATCCATACCTTCAGCGATCGCAGCGAACGGCTGGCGGAAGTGCTGGGTCAGATCGCATCCGGACTGCTGCTGATCGGCTTCAGCGCGCTCTTTATCGGCGGTCTTGGCGTGTTCAACAGCATCCAGGCCTATCTTCAGGGCAAGCTGCCGACCATCGCCACCTTACGCGCCCTTGGCCTGCGCAATCGCCGGCTGGCAACGGTGTATCTGCTGCAGGTCGGTCTGCTTGGCGGTGTCGCCAGTCTGGCCGGAATGCTGGTCGGGGGTGCGTTGGCGATGACCGGTAGCGCTCTCGTCGCTCAGCGGCTGCAACTGGCCGCCAGCGTCGGCGACCTGACGGCGCCACTGGCCACGGCTGGCCTGTTCGGTCTGCTGACAGCCTTCACCTTCGCTCTCCCGGCCGTGGGACGAGCGCTGTCGGTGCCGCCCGCCACGCTGTTTCGCGGTATCGCCGGTGCAGTCACTGCCACGCCTCCCGGCTACTGGGTGGCTGCCGGAGTCGGGGCGACGCTGGTGTTGGCGCTGGTGCTCCTGACGCTGCCGGATCCCCTGTTCGGGCTGGGATTCGTATTGGCGGTGCTGATTCTGCCGGCGCTGTTCGACGGCCTGGTCCTGCTGCTGCGAAAGCTGGCCGGGCGTCTGGACGACCATCGGCTGCTGGTGGGGCGCCTGGCGCTGCGGCTGGCGCTGGCCAGCCTGCGCCGTCCCGGGTCGCCGCTGCGCGCCATGCTGCTGTCGCTGGGCTCGGCGCTGACGCTGCTGGTGGCGTGCACGCTGGTGGTGGTCGCATTGATGCGGGCGCTGAACGACACCCTGCCGGAGGAGGCTCCGGCGATGGTGTTCTATGATATCGCGACCGACCAGCGCGCAGCGGTCGTCGAGGCGATCGAGCAGGCCAGAAGCCTGGAGCGGCTCGACCTGGCGCCGCTGGTACTCGGACGTCTGGTCGCGGTCAACGGCGAGCGGCTGGAAGACAGTAGCGATCGCAAACGGGCGCTCGAAGCGCGGGACGAGCACAAGTTCAGCCATCGGGCCAACAATATCGATGCGGTGGTACTGGAGCGGGGGGAATGGCGTTCGCGTGGTGACGGCGGACTGCCGGCCGTGGTGATGGAGGATCGGGAAGCCGATCAACTGGCACTCGGGCTGGGCGACCGCCTGACCTTCATGTTCGGCGGCGAGCCGCTGGAGGCGGAGCTGACCGGCATCTATCGACAGAAAGGCATGCAAACCCGGTTCTGGTTCGAGGCAATCCTGGCGGAGGGGGCGCTGGACCCCTATATCAGTCGTTATGTCGGCGCCGCTTACCTGGATCACGGCGAAGCGATCGCCACGCAGAACCGCATCGCCGCGATCGCGCCCAACGTCGTGACCGTTCGCACCGAGGCGATTCTGACCGAGGCCCGGGCACTGCTGGGCAAGGCCGCGGCAGGGCTGTCGCTGGTCGCCGCCATCAGCCTCGGCGCCAGCCTGCTGGTGCTGGTCAGTCTGGTGGCCACGGCGCAGGCGCGCCAGGTCTACATTGCGACGCTGATGCATACCCTCGGTGTGCGGCTGGCGGTGATACGCCGCAGCCTGCTGCTGGAATTCCTGCTGCTCGGGCTGATCAGCTCGACGCTGGCGCTACTGCTGGGGGCGGCGCTGGCGCTGCCGCTGCTGGAGTATCGCATCAAACTGCCGGCCTCCGATCTGCTCTGGGCCGGCGCGCTGACCGCGCTCGTTGCCAGCGCCTGCTGCCTGAGCCTTGGGGTACGCTACCTGCTGCGACGTATCAAACTGAGTCCTGCGGCGCTGTTGCGAAGCGGTGGTTGAGACATCAATCGCGTCCCCGGCCGTTTCGTTCCCGGCGATCAGGAATCGGGAGTCAGCCGACCCTGCTGCCACTGTGCTTCGGTATCGGCCAGCGCCTCGGCGATGCTGTCGAGGTCGGTCGAGGGCAGGGTCTCCGGCAGCGGGTCAAGACCGGTACTGGCAAAGAGCTGACCGTAGCTGTTGCGCAGCTCGGCGTAGGCAAGGTCCCGGCGCAGATCCGCCTGCAGCGCATTCAGTTCGGCCTGGATCAGTTCGATCTCGCCGATCGCCTGGGCGCGGTGGCGGTTGCGCATCTGTTCGGCGATCTGTGTATCGATACGTGACAGCTGCTGACTGGTTTCGAACTGTCGGGCCGCCTCGTTGAAGTTGGCGTTGGCGACGTGAACCTGGGCCAGGATGGCCATCGACATCGCCTGTCGGCGCGCATCCGCGACGGCTTCGCCGGCCCTGGCGACATCGATGGCGGCAGGACCCGACATGACGTTGAACAGGTTCCAGGTGACCTTGACGCCGTAGTCGGCCCAGCTCTGGTTGACCAGAAAAGAGTTGCTGTCGTAATGACCGCCAGCGGAAAACTCGAGCCCCGGCAGCAGACGCAGCATGGCCTTTCGGGTTTCCGCAGCGCTGATGCGGGCCTGGTAGTCCTGCTCCCGCAGCTCCGGCCGGTGGCTCAGCGCCACTTCTTCCAGTTGCCCCAGTTCGATATTCAGCTGCGGGACTGCATAGCCCTCGCTGGCGGCGAGGCTGAAGTCCGTGCCGATGGGCAGGTTGATCAGCGTCGCCAGCTCGGTTTTGGCCAGTGACAGGGCGCGCCGCTGGGCTTCGAGCTGGCGCGTGGCTTCGATCAGTGCGCGTTGATAGCCGAGCGCTTCGACCGGATCGCCGATCCGCCGGCTGCTCAGCTGCTGACTGTCGGCGCGGGCCTTGTCGACGCGGGCCATCAGGTTGTCGATCTGTTGCAGCAGGCGGTCCGCGGCCAGGGCGCGCCAGTAGGCGGAGCGCACGTCCTGCACGATGGTATGGACCACCTTGCGTCGACGTTCCTGAACGATCAGTCGCTGGTCCGCCTGCTGTTTGGCACTGACGTAACTGACGCCGAAATCCAGCACGTTCCAGACCATGGTCAGGTCCGCCACATCGCGATCCCGGTCCTGTGAGGTGGAGGGCTCCAGCGACTCGGTTCCGGTCCTGATGCTCTCGCTGCTGGATGCGCTGACGTTGTCCCGTCCGACGTAGCCGGCCTCCAGTGCCATCCGCGGCAGCATATCGAAGCTGGCAAGGTCCAGCTGCCGGCGTGCCAGTGCCTCCTCCATGATCTTGAGGCGTCCCTCCAGGTTGTACTTGATGGCCCGTGCCATCGCCTCATGCAGCGTCAGGGGACCGCTGAGTGGCTGCTGATCCCTGAACATGTTCACCAGGTCGCTTTTGGCGCGTTGCTCGCTCACGCCAAGGTCGATCGGTTCGCTGGTGACGGCGCAGCCGCTGACCGCAAGTGTCAGCAGACTGATGCTGAAAAGTTTCCGACTGTTGTTCATGCCTGGGACGTCCCCTTGTCACGCCTGACTGGTTGATCCCGCAGGCACCCCGCCTGACGGGTCCGAATATCGGGTAATCTGTATCCCCTTGATTTTCAGGGGCTCGAACCGGCCCGGGCCGGGCAGTGGATGCTGTGTCCCGGCACCAGCGGCAGTTTGCTTCGGCGGGCCTGGCGTCGATCAGGCTTTCGGATCCGCCGGCCGGAATTGCTCCAGGGCCTCCGCAAGCAGACCGATAGCCCGGTCTTCTGCACTTTGCAGCCCGGATAGCTGCTGCTCGAGCGTAGGTGCACCGCTGACCCCGAGAATCGGCGGAGACTGGTCGCCGCCGTCGCTGCCAAAGGCATCGATCGGCGGGTATTCCGGCTCATCGCCTTGCTGGAATACCTCCGACAGTCCACTTACGCCGAAAACGCCGGCGTCGCCACCGCCAAAACCGAGGAAGCCACGACCGCTGCCGTCGCCGAAGCCCGTGTAACGGCCGGCAAACACCTGGGCAATGACACTGGGCGTGGGAGTGCCGCCGGCATCGAAAAAGGCGCCGAGTGTGGGTACGCCGCTACCCAGCGTCGGCTCATCGAACAGTGCCGGTGGCAATAATGGCGACTCCCGATCCGATGGCGGCTCCGGCGGGGGGATGGGAACCCGCAGCGGCGCCGGCGTCCCCACAGGGGGAGTGCCGGTGTATGCCCTGAATTCGGGATCGCCGGCATTACCGGCAATCTGGTAGCTGGCGCTGGTCAGTCCGTTCGACAGCGGGTTGCCTGCCGCGTCGCTGATGCCGCTGCCGGCTGCGTTCAGCCTTATGCCCAGGGTGCCACCGCCGGAGACATTCGAAACGGTGATGCGGTAGCTGCGCTCGTCCAGCGCCGTGATCGTCGACAGTTCTCCGGTGGCGTTGCCGGTGGTCACCAGGGAAAAGTCGCCACTGTCGAGGCCGGTTACCGGCTCGCTGAACCTGAGGTCAAAGTGCACATCGCCGCCCGCTACAGGCGAACTGTCTATGGAGGCCAGGCTTTCCGCATCCGGCGCCACGTCATCGAAGACCGTGATAGCGACAGTGTCGCTGTCGCTGCGGGAGCCGCCGCTTCCCGATCGTCCGAGGTCATCCGTCGTGATTTGCAACGACGCGGCGCCGGAAAAACCGGGGGTGGGCATGAACGTCAGCCCGTCCAGCGCGGCATTGATATCGCCAAGGGTGCCACTGAAAGTCATGCTGCTGTCGTCACGGCCGTCGCCGCTGCTGAAAGCGAGACCGGTTGTTGCGGAGAGCGACACCAGCCCTGCGCTGGCTGTGAGCGTCACCTGGATCGGGCCGCCGCCGGCATCGACATCCGCTATCGAGATCCGGTTGTCGTGGACATCGTCGAACACCAGGTCCTGGTTTTGAAGCGTGGCCTGCGCCCCGGGTACGGTGTTGACCGGGGCATCGTTGACCGCGGCCACATTGAGAAAGGCCTGGGCGGTGCCCGATGAAAACGCTGTGGTGCCGCCGTTGGTGGTGGTATCGGCCGTGCTGCGCAAGGCATTGCTGGAGGCGGTGCCGCTGGTCTGATCCCAGGCACGGAAACTCAGGGTAGCGGTTTCGCCGTCGATGCCGTCCGGTATGTAGCGCAGCTGGGTGCTCGAGGAGAGCAGCAGGGCTGCGCCATCGCTCACGCTGCCGACCGCGTTCCAGCCGATGCCGTCGGTGGAGTACTGCCAGGTGCCATTGCCGCTGGAATCCCGGATAGCGATACCTGAAAGGGCTCCGTTGTCGACATCGCCGTGGGACAGCCCGGCGAGTATGGTGGAGACCAGAGTGCCGCTGCTGGTGCTGTCCTCATCGGTACCCGTCAGCACCAAGGGGCCGCCGGACAGGGTCGGTGCATCGTTGAGCGCGCTGATGGACGCCGTCGAGGCAATGGCGAGGCTGGCGGTATCGTCGCCGCCGTTGGCGGTGCCGCCGCTGTCGGTCAGGCTGGTGAGGGTGACGACCCGGTTGGCGGCACCGGGATCCTCGCTGTTGTTCAGGTAACCGAGGTTGTCGACCAGCGTCTGGGCCGCCGCCGTCGACAGGCTGCCGCCGCTCAGTGAGACGGTGGCGGTGGTGCCGGCAACCGAGACACTGTAGCTCAGCGCGTTGGTGGCCGTGGTGCCGGCGCTGCCATGGGTCAGCGCGACCTGGGTGCCGTCGATATCGAGAATTTCATCGCTGCCGTTGGCGAGATTGCTCACCGTCAGCGTCAGACCGCTGAGGGTTTGACCAGCCTCGACGGTGCTGATCGAGACCCCGCTGAAAAGATCGACCGCGGAATCGCCCTCGATAAAGGTGGGGTTGGTGCCGGTCGCGGCCAGGGTCGGTACGTCGTTGATCGCCGTAACCGCCAGGCTCGCCTGGGCGGTGCCCGATGAAAACGCTGTGGTGCCGCCGTTGGTGGTGGTATCGGCCGTGCTGCGGGTGGCATTGGTGGAGGCGGTGCCGCTGGTCTGATCCCAGGCACGGAAACTCAGGGTAGCGGTTTCGCCGTCGATGCCGTCCGGTACATAGCGCAGCTGGGTGCTCGAGGAGAGCAGCAGGGCTGCACTTTCGGTGATGCTGCCGACCGCGTTCCAGCCGATGCCGTCGGTGGAGTACTGCCAGGTACCATTGCCGCTCGAGGCGCTGACGGCAATCCCCGAAAGCGCGCCGCCGTCGACATCGCCGTGGGACAGCCCGGCGAGTATGGTGGAGACCAGAGTGCCGCTGCCGGTGCTGTCCTCATCGGTACCCGTCAGCACCAAGGGGCCGCCGGACAGGGTCGGTGCATCGTTGAGCGCGGTGATGGACACCGTCGAGGCAATGGCGAGGCTGGCGGTATCGTCGCCGCCGTTGGCGGTGCCGCCGCTGTCGCTGATACTGGTGAGCGTAACTGTGCGGTTGCTGGTATCGGGATCCTGGCTGTTGTTCAGGTAACCGATGCTGTCGACCAGCGTCTGAGCCGCCGCCGTCGACAGGCTGCCGCCGCTCAGTGAGACGGTGGCGGTGGTGCCAACGACGCTGACGCTGTAGCTCAGCGCGTTGGTGGCCGTGGTGCCGGCGCTGCCATGGGTCAGCGCGACCTGGGTGCCGTCGATATCGAGAATCTCATCGCTGCCGTTGGCGAGGTTGGTCAGCGTCAGCGTCAGTCCGCTGAGGGTTTGCCCGGCCTCGACGGTGCTGACCGAGACCCCGCTGAAAAGATCGACCGCGGAACCGCCTTCGATAAAGGTGGGGTTGGTGCCGGTCGCGGCCAGGGTCGGCGCGTCGTTGACCGCGGTTACCGTTACCGTCGAGGCGATGGCGAGGGCGGTCGAGTCGTTGCCTCCGTTCGTCGTGCCGCCGACGTCGGTAATGCCGGTTAGCGTCACGGTCCGGCCGCCAGTCGAGGGAGTTTCGCTGTTGTTACGGTAACCGAGGCCGTCGATCAGCGTCGCTGCCGTCGAGGAGTCGATACCGCCGAGCTTGCGCAGCTCGACCGTCGCGGTCGTCCCGGTGACGCTGACGCTGTAAAAGGTACTGGTACCGGCGGTGGCGCCGGTGTTGCCGTCGATAAGCGCGATATCGCTGCCATCGGCCCGCAGGATTTCGTCTGCACCATCGGCCAGGCTGGACACCGTCAGCGTCACTTCGAAGATGTTCTGGCCGGGCTCGATGCTGTCGACCGCGACCCCGCTGAACAGGTCGGTGGCGCTGTCGCCTTCGATATAGGTTGGGTTGATGCCGGTTGCCGTAAGCGTTGGCGCGTCGTTGATCGCCGTAACCGCCAGGCTCGCCTGAGCGGTACCGGATGAAAACGCTGTGGTGCCGCCGTTGGTGGTGGTATCGGCCGTGCTGCGCAAGGCATTGGTGGAGGCGGTGCCGCTGGTCTGATCCCAGGCGCGGAAGCTCAGGGTAGCGCTTTCGCCATCGATGCCGTCCGGTATGTAGCGCAGCTGGGTGCTCGAGGAGAGCAGCAGGGCTGCGCCATCGCTCACGCTGCCGACCGCGTTCCAGCCGATGCCGTCGGTGGAGTACTGCCAGGTGCCATTGCCGCTGGAATCCCGGATAGCGATACCTGAAAGGGCTCCGTTGTCGACATCGCCGTGGGACAGCCCGGCGAGAATGGTGGAGACCAGAGTGCCGCTGCCGGTGCTGTCCTCATCGGTACCCGTCAGCACCAAGGGGCCGCCGGACAGGGTCGGTGCATCGTTGAGCGCGCTGATGGACACCGTCGAGGCAATGGCGGGGCTGGCGGTATCGTCGCCGCCGTTGGCGGTGCCGCCGCTGTCGGTCAGGCTGGTGAGGGTGACGACCCGGTTGGCGGCACCGGGATCCTCGCTGTTGTTCAGGTAACCGAGGTTGTCGACCAGCGTCTGGGCTGCCGCCGTCGACAGGCTGCCGCCGCTCAGTGAGACGGTGGCGGTGGTGCCAACGACGCTGACGCTGTAGCTTAGCGCGTTGGTGGCCGTGGTGCCGTTGCTGCCATGGGTCAGCGCGACCTGGGTACCGTCGATATCGAGGATTTCATCGCTGCCGTTGGCGAGATTGCTTACCGTCAGCGTCAGCGCGGTAATCGACTGGCCGGGTTCGACGGTGCTGACCGAGACCCCGCTGAATAGACTGGCCGCGGCGCCACCCTCGGTAAAGGTCGGGTTGCTGCCGGTGGCGGTCAGGGTCGGCGCGTCGTTGACGCCGACCACCGTCACGGTGGAGGCGACCGACAGGCTGGCGGTATCGACGCCGCCGTTGGCAGTGCCGCCGCTGTCCCGCAAGCTCGTGATCGTTACCACCCGGTTGCTGGTGCTCGGGGTGTTGCTGTTGTTCTGGTAGCTGATGTTGTCGATGAGCGTCTGGGCGGTCGCGGTCGTCATCGTGCCGCCGGTCAGCGATATCGTGGCGTTGGTGCCGCTAACCGCGACGCCGAAGGTGAGGCTGTTGCCCGCGGTGGTACCGCTGGCGCCGTCGGTCAGTACGATCACCGTGCCGTCGAGATTGATAACTTCGTCAGTACCGTTGCTGACGTTGGTGACAGTAAAGTTGAAGCCCGTGAGCGTCTGACCGGCCTCGACGGTGGAGATCGAGGTGCCGTTGAACAGGCTGGCCGCGGCACCGCCCTCGGTAAAGGTGGGGTTGCTGCCGGTGGCCGTAAGCGTCGGCTCGTCGTTGACAGCGGTGACGCTGACCGTGATGTCGGCGTTGGCACTGGTGCCACCATCTCCGTCGTTGACGGTGACTCTGACGTTGCGGGCACCGGTCGTTGGCTCGGCAGTATCGCTGTTCTGATAGGTGAGCGCCCGCACCAGAGTTTGTACCCTACTCAGCGTGGCATTGGCGTTAAAGTTGACCAGCAGATCATTTCCGGCGGTGATGTTGTTGCCCAGGGTTCCGATGACTGTACCGCCAACACTTAGGTTACTGCCTGCTGAGGTGCCGGCGAGCGAGACCGTACCCGAAGTGTCGATGCCGAGCAGGTCTTCCGCCGCATCTTCGCCAGAGGTAATGGCAACTGACAGGTTGCCGCCGTTGAAATCGGCGGAGTCCGCATCGGTGAGCGTTGCATCGCCGCCGTTATCCAGGAGTACGGCGGAGGCCCCTTCCAAATAACTGGCGCTGTCGCCGTTCAGGTTGCTGATGACGGGTGCTGCATTGAAATTGCTGACGGTTATGGTGTTGCCAGAGGTATCCGCAATCACAACCGTCGAATCGGCGCCGGTGTTCCAGTCATCAGCAGCGGCAAGATTATAGAGGGTGCCGCCTGCCGAGCTGGTGCCATTGTTGTTGAGGATTGCCTGCAGTGCAGCCTTGTCGAGGGCGCTCAGGCCCAGGGTAAAGCTGGTACCCGAGGTGATTTCGACATCGCTGGTATTGGTCAGGGTGTAGGTGCTACCCCCTTCACCGGTGAAGGTGAGCTGGCTGGCGTCGATATCGTTGTTGGCGCCAGCCAGTTTCAGCATGCCTGTGCCGGTCACGGCCAGCACGCCGGTTGAAGCATCGTAAGTGGCGCTCGTGATGGTCGGTGCGGCTACATTGCTGACCGTTACGGCGTTGGCGCTGTCCGAGGTATCGCCACTGGTAACGGCAGCGTTCCAGTCATCGGCTGCCGCCAGGTTGTAGGTGGTGGCTCCGGTCGAGCTGGTGCCGTTCTTGTTGAAAATCGGATTTATGGCGGCCTGGTCGGTGGCGCTCAGGGTCAGGGAGAAGCTGGTGCTGGAGCTGATCTCGACATCGCTGGTATCGGTCAGGGTGTAGGTCGAGCCGCCTTCGCCGGTCAGGGTGAGCCGGCTGGCGTCGATATCGTTGGCGGCGCCGGCCAGGGCCGACAAATCGGTGCCGGTCACGATCAGGACGCCGGTCGCGGCATTGTAGGTGGCGCTGGTGATGGTGGGCGCAGGAGGCGCCGGCGGATCGGTATTGCCGCTGAAACTGTCGATATTGGTGTTGATAAAATCAGTGCTGGTGAGGCGGACTTCATCCACCTGGAGCGCGCCAAAGTTCAGCGTCCCAGATACCGCAGTTCCCATTGTCTGACTGCTTCCAGTCGGGGTGCCATCGAGGTAGCCCTGAACGGTCACGGTTTGCCCGGCGGTATTGTTGATATAGAGGCTGCTGAAGGTGAAGTCGGCGGCATCGGTGCGGGCGATGGTCACGCGTTCGGTGGTGCCGGTATCGAAAGTGCCGGACAGCAGGTTGACCGATGCCGAATCGCCGTCGCCGAACTGGCTTTCCCAGGTCATATCGCCGCCGTCACCGTCACCGGTAAAGGTATAGGTGAAGGAGATGCCGCCCAGGTTACTGGTAAAGGTTGTGACTCCGCCAAGTCCCGGGCTGATATCGGTATTCAGCGGGTCGGTAAAGGCGGTGAGCAGGCCCGCGTAATCTCCCAGTTCGAGCGCGGCCGCTTCGATAGTGCCCGATGCCACTTCCAGCTCCCAGTCCCCACCCAGGTTTGCCGCGCCCGTGAGATCGCTGGAGGCGGCAATATCGGCGCCCGTCGCGCTCGCCAGCGAACGAACAAAATCGAAGCCGGCGCCATCGGCACCCACGCTGCAGCCGTACAGCAGAATATCGCCGTCCTTGCCGAGCGACTGGCCGATGGCAGTGAGCAGGTCGCTGCGGGCGGTGATCTCGCTGCTGTCCAACCAGTCACTGCCCAGCTGCAGCTGGCCCATATCGCCATGGCTCAGTACGTGGATGGCGTCGATATCATGGCGGCCGCCCAGCGTATCGGCGATCACCTGAAGGCCATCGTCGCCGGCATCGAAGACAACCACCTCGGCGTTTTGCGGCAGCTGTGCCAGCAGTTGCTGATAATCGCGAACCTGACTGTCGACGAAGACCACTTCCTGGCGGTTGTCGATGGTGGCCGTTGCAGGCGCTGCGTCCGCATCGGGTGTACTGGTGTTATCCGGAGCGGCGTTCTGGGTGTCGACAAGGGTTTCGGCGGTCGTAGCGGCGACCGCGCCGTCGAACATCATGCGCGGCTCCAGCGCCAGCGCCAAGGGTGGTTTAGCCTCCGATACCGCAGGAGCTCTGGTCTGATGTTTTGCTGCGCGGCGGAACCACTTCATAAGTGACCTCCGGGCCTGCCCGAGCGGCGGTTGGTACAGCCGGCTCGGGAAGGGCGGGTTACATGGCGCCACCGTTAAACTGCCAGGCAGCGGCGGCCTCCAGCGTTAGTTGCGGGGAGGGAAAATACCCTCCAGAGCGATTATGAAATTCATACCGAGCATGGGATTGCGAATACCGACGGACTGGTTGCCGCCCGCGGGCTGGACGTTGACCGGATTATTGAACGGAGCGAGGGTGGTGTTAGCCGCATCAGTGGTATAGAGGGCGCCGGCGCGACCACTGTTGCTGGCGGGGCCGAGCACGGTATTGCTGGCTGGCGCCGGATTGGTATCAGTACTGCTGCTGTTGGCCGGTATGGCGACGCTGGCCTCGGCGCTGTGACTATGCGATGGCATCTGCGCCTGGGTCAGAGTCACGGACTCGGTGCCGGCCTGTTCGCCGATACGGATGTCGCTGAGGCCTGGGCCATGCCCCTGACCGACCGGGCTGCGGCCACGCAGGTCCGGCAGCGCGAAGGTGGAGCGTCCGTCACCGCCATAGGTCGTGCCTAGCAGGGAAAACAGCGCCTGATTCTGGGCAATCGGCAGCAGCTGTCCCTGACAGAAGGCCCAGCCTCGCGGGGCGAAGTTGAAACCCACCATGCGTATTTCGCCGATAAAGGGTTCGCTCATGATCTTTCTCCTTGTCGTTATCGCTTCTAGCGGGCGCCTCGGTGGCGACCCTGTTCTGTTGCTGTGCGGGTTCCTGAATCGCGCGATGTATTACAGCCTCGAGATGCGGCTGCACGCTGCATCCTGAGATACAGGCCCTCGTCGTTCAGGGTCTCGAACCCCAGACGCAGGTAAAGCAGGCGGGCCGGGTTGTCGATTTCGACGTGAAGCCCCACCGCTAGCTGATGCTTATCCGCGCGGGTCAGCAGCATGTCGAGCAGTGCGCTGCCAATCCCCTTGCCGCGGTGCTCGGGCAGGAGGGCGATATCGATCAGCTGCAAAGTGGTGTCGCCCCAGGACAGGTACAGACGGCCGATCGCCGTACCCTGGCGTTCGACAATCCAGAATTCGGCGTCGGGAAAATGATCGCGATAGTGAAGGTACTGCAACTGGCACTGATGGCGGAGAAACTCCGCGACGGCAACCGGGGGCCAGCCACAGGAGGCCATTTCCGCTGCGCGGGTGGAGGCATAGAGGCGTTCGATAAAGGGGTAGTCGGCATCCTGCTGACGGCGAAGGTCACAGTCGATGGGCGTCACCTATAGGCTTCCTTGCGATAAAAGGCTGGAGGTCAGTGGCCAACGACATCCACCGCATGGAGTCAGACTAGCCCATGGCAGGTGGTTGTCAAACGCACCAACAGGCGTTTGAAAATCTGGCCCATAATTTCGCTCGAGTCCACCGCCCGCTACCGGGACCCGCTGTTTCGCGTATCTGGGTCTTGCCCCGGCGCCGGCTCAGAACCCGCTTTCCCGGATGCCCAGTGCAGCCACGCGGCGAATCAGCCCGCCAATGATCGATTCCTGGCGGCCCTGTACAACCACCAGCCCCCGCCTTGTCTGCGCAGGCACCGGGATAGGCTCGAGCAGTGTCAGGTTGACGGCGTACTGTGCCTGAATGGGGTTGGCCCGGTCCTGTTTGTCGCGGCGAACCGCCAGCGGGCCGCCGCGGTCCGACGCCAGCGATTCGATGTCCAGATAAGCGACTCCGGTTGTGCTGATGTCGTCGAGGCGTACCGAAAGCGCAGGCTCAAGAGGATCGTCGGCGATGAAAAGGCCGGGCGCACCGGCTTCGACACGCCACAGGGCCTGTTCGGGCAGGTAGCCGCGCAGGCGAAGCTGTTGCCCCACCACGCGCAACAACCCTGATTGCGGCTCCAGCCAGCGGCCGGGCGCCAGGCCGTCCATCAGGTCCCGTACTACGCCGTCATGGGGCGCGCGAACCAGCAGCCGCGCGCGCTGTGCCGCCAGTCCGTCGGATTCGGCCAGGGCCTCGGCCAGCTGCCGTTCCAGAATACCGGCGTCCGCCGCTGTCTGTGGCCTCGCCGCCTGACGTCGCAACTGCAGTCTGAGAATGCGGATCCGGCTGTCGACGATTAATTGTTGCGCATCCAGGTCCGGGGACTCGAGCTGCAGCAACGGATCGCCCGACCTGACGGCCTGGCCGTCCTCGACAAAAAGCTTCTGCAGGCGGGCAGGCATCGGGGCATGCAGTGCGCTGGCATGAACGGCGGCGAGGCGCGCCGGGATGTCGACATCGCTGCGCCAGGGGACGACCAGCAGTATCAGGCCGCCGGTCAGCGCCAACGCGGTCAGCAGCATTCGAACCGGGCTTGCCCGGCTTCGGCCGCGCCACCATTCGCGCATCTCCTGCGTCACCGGTCGACCGATGAACCAGCTAAGCTCGACAACCATCAGTACAGTTCCCAGCAGTTTGAAGAAAAGGTGATAGACCAGCAGCGCGATGGTCAGGAACAGCGCGGCGCGCCACAGCCAGGCGCAATAGCCCCAGGTCAGCAGCCGCCGATACAGCGGCGGCGACCAGGGCTCGGGCATCGGGTTGCCATAACCGAACAGCGCCTCGCGCAGGCGCCATCGGCACAATGCAAAGGCGCGTTCGTGCAGGTTCTCCACACGCCAGAGGTCGGCAAGCAGGTAGTAGCCATCGAAACGCAGAAAAGGGTTGAGGTTGACCGCCAGCGTGGTTAGCCAGGTGGCGCTGGCAAGCATGAAGGCCGCTGTGCGCCAGGGACCGTCCGGCAACAGTGACCATGCCAGCAGAGCCACGGCTGCCAGCAGCAGTTCGGCAAGGATCCCGCCTGCGCCGATCAGCAGTCGCGTGCGCCGGTCTGTGACCCGCCAGGCATCGCTGACGTCGGTATAGAACAGCGGAAACAGCACGACAAAGGCCACGCCCATGCTCTGGACCCGGCAGCCGGCTCGCTTGGCCATGTAAGCGTGGCCGAATTCGTGGCAAAGCTTGGCGAACAGCAATGCCGCCCCGAACGCCAGGGCGCCGCCAAGGCTGAAAAGGTACGGGAAGGTGGCGAGAAAACGCTCCCAGTCGCGCAGCGCCAGAAAAAGACCCAGTGCCAGCACCAGGGGCAAACCGGTCTTGAGCAACCGCGCGCCGTAGCGTTCAAGGCCGGGCCAGGTACGGTTGAGAAAGGTATCGGGGCGCCACAGGGGTATGCGGAAGAACAGGTACTGCTGCAGCAGCACCTGCCACAGGGTTCTGCGTCTGGCTGCGGCCTTGATGCCGTAACTGGCGCGTTGTTCGTCGTCAGCTGCGCCGATCAGGTCATGGTTGCGAAGAAACTGCAGCAGGCGGGCGAGTTCCGTTTCATTGACGGTGGCGCCCGGTTCCGCGTTGGCGGCGGCCAGCACCCGCTGCGGATCGCCCAGAGACCAGTGGCGCAGAAGCCGCAGTGCGGTTTCGCCCAGTTTGAAGTAGCGACCCCGTATCGGATCGGCGAGCGTCCATTGCGGCGATCCGTCCAGCGCCGCGGCGGTCGGTGAAAGCTGCAGGTCGGAACGCAGTGCCGGTAGCCGCATCTAGATGCCCAGCCCCTGGCGCAGTGCCGATAGCGGCCGCCGCAGCAGATAGAGGGCGAGGGGCACGGATTCGCCATAGAGCTTGGCGGTACCGCGCAGACCGATGCGGGGCGGGGCGGCGTCGAAGCGGGCGTCGAGCCGATACGCGAGCTGTCCGGTCGGCGTACGTTCGGCTTCATAGGCAAGGCGCTCGAGTCTGGCTCCATGGCGGGTCAGCGGGTCGCTGTCCAGAAACAGCGTGACCTTGGCACCGGGCGCAAGTTCGATCGCATCGCCCACCGCCAGGTCGATTCGCAACTGGGCCCGGTCGGGCGCTGCTATTGCCAGCAGGCGCTCGCCGGTCTGCACCGGTTTGCCGGTCAGGCGGTCGGCGTCGGCGAATACGGCGATGCCGTCGCGATCGGCGAGCAGTTCGGTGCGGGCGAGCAGCTCGAGCGCATAGTCCCGCTCGGCGCGTTTCTGTTCCACCCGGGCCGCAAGCAGATCCAGCCTGGATTTGGCCTCGGTATCGGAAAAGGCGCGCTGGGTGTTGCTGCGCAGTTCGGCCCGGGCGACATCCAGGCTGCGCTCGGCGACAGCGGCACGGGCTTCAAGGCTGGTGGAGTCGAAACGCAGCAGCGTATCGCCGCGTTGTACCGGCTGATTGGGTTTGACCTCGAATCCGGCGATGACACCGTCCAGCGGCGCGGTGACCACCTGACCGTTCAGCGGTATCACTTCGGCCGGCGCCAGTACCGATTGACGGACTGGCACCAGCAGCAACAGGGAAGCGAGGGCGGCTGCAACCGGCAGCGTCCAGCGCCGGCTCCCAAGACGCCTGCCGCTGCGGGGGTGCAACGCCTGCCAGGCGTGGCTGTAGCAGTCTCCAAGCTCGCTGAGCAGTGCCCCCTCGGAGTCCGTCCAGGGGCGGTCGCGCGCGATCCAGAGGCCGCCGATCGGCAACCGCCGGCGGTCGAGGAAAGGCAGCCAGAATGCGTCCCCGGCGGAAAGCTGCCGCCAGTCGGCGACGGTGTCCGGGCGCAGCGCCTCGGCATCGACGCGGCCGGGTGTCGCTGACGGACCGCAGGCCAGCCACTGACGTGCGGCATTTTCGATGAAGGCGACGAAGGGGGCGTTGGGTTCGACCTGGCTGATTCCTGTGACGGCCCGGACACGACCGTCGATCACAAGCGCGGCGTGACGGTAGTCGAACAGTGGCTGGGCATCGTTGACCAGCGCATAGGCGAGGCTGCCGGCATCCCCGGCGGCCCGGGCCTTGCGTTGCAGTGAAAGCATCTGGGCAAACAGGCGCTCCGCCGGTCCCGGCACCTGCACCGTCATGGGGTATCTCCGAACTCGGCGTTTCCGCTCATGCCGGCCAGCAGACCGGACGCATCTGCGGGCAGGGTGCCAATCAGCAGCAGCGTCTGGCTGCCTTCGTCGATGGCGGCGCCAAGGCGCTCGACCCGCGCCTGCAGGGGGCGGCGGGTCTCGTCCGGCACGAAGCGGAAGGACTGTCCGGGCCTGAGCCAGCCCAGCCAGCCCGAAGGGACCAGCAGTTGTACTTCAAGACTCGTATTGTCGACGATCTCCAGCAAAGGCGCACCGGCGGCCACGCTTTCGTGTGGCTGCACCAGGCGCTCCACCACCCGGCCTTTGAAGGGCGCCTTGATTTCGCAGCGCTCGACCTGAACCGCGTAAATTTCGGCTTCAGCCCGAGCCTGGGCTTGCCGGGCTTCGGCCAGCGTGACTTCGAAGCGCCCGACGGAGTTGAGCGAGGCCAGTTGCCGTGCATGGCCGAGTTCTTCCTGTGCGACTCTGACCGACGCCTGCGCGGCTTTGAGCCGGGCCCGGTAGGCGCTGCAGTCGAAGCTGACCAGGACCTGCCCCTCGTCGAACGGCTGGCCATCGCCGAACGGCATGGCAAGGATCCGCCCCGCCTGTTCGCTGGATAGAACGGCCTTGTCACGGGCGCGTAAAACCCCCCGTGCCTGATGTGCGGTAACGGCATCCGAGCTCCTGGAAGGCGTGGTTGCAAGACGGTCATCCGCGGCCTGTACGGGCACTGCGACGACCGATGCAATGCACCACGCCGCAAGGATCAGGCCAGACGTTCGCCCCATGGTTGCGCTCCCTGCAATTCGGATAGCTTCAGTGTAGGGGAGAAGGTCCGTTGCGCAACTATTCGCCCGGCGCGCAACCGGGCGTTCCGATTCAGGCGATACTGGTAATCCTCGGGGTATATTCCGGGTCGGCCAGGTCGTCGGCTTTCCCGGTGCCCGGGCAATGCGGCCTATACTCTGGCTGAGCACCTTGAGCGCTCAATTCCGAGAACGCGAACGAGGTAAGACGATGAATAGCAGATACGCGCTGGCCTGTGCCAGCCTTGGTTTCATTTTGTCCGGCGCAGCCCAGGCCCAGTCCCCCGAAGAAACGATCGCCAATGCCAAAAGCGCGGCACCCGGCTCCGTTACCGCGAACGCCACCATAGTGGCGCTCGACGGCTCGGTGTTGCAGGAGGGCAGCAACGGTTATACCTGTCACCCGCAGATGCCGACGACTGGCCCCATGTGCAACGATGCAGAGTGGGAGGCGATGATCGGTGCGCTGATGGCGAAGCAGGAGTATTCTCCCGGCAAGCTCGGAGTGTCCTATATGCTGGCGGGCGAGGGTACCGCCCCCGGGGTCAGTAACAGCGACCCTTATGCCACGGATCAGACGGCGGACGACTGGGTGAAGGAAGGTCCGCACCTGATGATCATCCTGCCTGATCCCGCGCTGCTGGAAGGGCTGTCGACCGATCCCAGGGATCCGGTGTATGTGATGTGGAAAGACACGCCTTACGCACACATCATGGTGCGGATCGGCGACGAAGAATAACGTTTGCCGGCGGTACCCTATCAGGCGGGACGGGCCCGGGAAGCCATGGCCACGCGAGGCATCGTCCCGGCCTCCGTTACTGCAACGTTTTCACCATCAGGATGGCGTCACCGCTGTAGTGGATCAGCGGATGGGGGACCACCGCCGCCCGGCTCACCTCCCGGTAGCCGCTGCGTTGATACAGCCGGTACGCCCCTTCGTTCTGCTCGAATACGATCAGGCTGGTCTTGTCGAATCCCTGGGCGCGCGCCTGGCGCTCGGCCAGAGCCAGCAGCTCGCTGCCGATGCCGCGCCCGCGGTACTTGGGAAACAGCGCCATGCCGCAGATGTAATAGCTGTTGTCTTCTTCCAGCCTGCTGTAGGGAGCCAGGACCGGATCGGCTTCGGTCGCTGCCGGGTCGACGTGCATCGGGAAGGCGACCAGCATGCCGGCAATGCGCCCGTCCAGCTCGACAATGGTGCAGCTGCGGTAGCTGAAGAGCGACTGTTCGTTCTCGTAGCGGCGCCGGCCGACATCGAGGATATCCTCGCCGTCCGCGGCGAGTTTCGTCCATACATAGTTGGCGACGCCGTCGGACGAGATGGCGTAGAGCGCGGCGATTTCGGCACAGTCGGACTTTCGGGCCGGACGAAAGACCGGGGCTGGGTGCGAGGTTGGCATGGCCAGAGACTCCTTCAGTGTTCATGATCCCCGGCGAAGTGGCGTCACTCAATTCTCCTGGCGCCACTGGACCGGCGACCGACCGGCGAATTTTCGGAACGCACGGCTGAAGGCCGCTTCCGAATCGTAGCCCACAGCGGCCGCCACTGCCGCCACCTTGCGATGCCCGCTCTGATCATCACGGCGACCGCCGCTGGCGATGCCAGTGGCGCGCCGGGATGAAACGAATGACGTTCAGCTCTGGACCGCAAGACCGCTTTTGGTTTTCTGTTCTACTCTGTTGCGGCCCCGTTGCTTGGCCTGGTAAAGCGCGATATCGGCGCGCCGCAGTATTTCGTCGATTTCGTCTTCGTCGAATTCGGTGACGCCGAAACTGGCGGTGATCTTGATGCCGTCGCCGAAGGTTGCGTCCTGGATCAGCTGGCGCAGCTTTTCTGCGACACGGAAGGCGTTTTCGAGCTCGAGGTCGGGCAGGACCAGGGTGAACTCCTCGCCACCCCAGCGTGCGAAGATGTCGATATCCCGCAGGTTGGCCCTGACCAGGCCCGCCATTTCCCGCAGTACGCGATCGCCGGCGGAGTGCCCGCGGGAGTCGTTGATCTGCTTGAAAAAGTCGAGGTCGAACATCACCAGGCTGAGCGCGTGCTGGTAGCGGCGTGCGCGGGAGATCTCGTTGGTGAGGGCCTCTTCGAAGCG
Organism: Marinobacterium nitratireducens; assembly: GCF_014645375.1. Taxonomy (GTDB): domain Bacteria; phylum Pseudomonadota; class Gammaproteobacteria; order Pseudomonadales; family Balneatricaceae; genus Marinobacterium_A; species Marinobacterium_A nitratireducens. Next base: position 460,881 of record NZ_BMLT01000004.1, on the reverse strand, counting down.
CTTGCGGTTGGCGATGCCGGTCAGGGTATCGGTATTGGAATAATACTCGATCTCGGCGATGCGGCGGTGCAGCTCCTCGTTTCGGGACTCCAGTTCCAGGGTCTTCTCGTTAACCAGCTGTTCCAGTCGGACCTTGCCGCGTTGCAGCAGCTGAACCTTCTGCTCCAGTTCCTGCTGCAGTTGCTTTTCGCGCTGAATGTCGAGGTGAACACCGATAATGCGGGCGGCGCGGCCGTCCGGATCATGCTCGACGATCCTGGCCCGGTCGAGGATCCAGATGAAGTCGCCAGTGGCGCGGCGGCAGCGGTACTCGATGCGGTAGTCGGGACGCTCGCCCTTGATGAAGGCGTCTATGTGCTGCATTACGGCGGAGTAGTCATCCGGGTGGATCAGGTTCTCCCAGGTAAAAACATCCTCGCGAAACGCTCCGGGCTGGTATCCCAGCATGCGGTACCAGCCCGGACTTCGACGCACCTTTCCGGTATGGCCGTCCCAGTCCCAGCTGCCTTCGCTTATCAGATCCAGCAGCTGATTGAGGGTGAAGTCGGCCGCTTCGGCACTGGAGTGGCAATAGGTCGAATGCATCAGGTCTCCCCGGCGCTGTTATCTGCGTCGCAGAAGCGGCGCCGGGGTGAGGAGGTGGATGGCCTGCGGGGAGTTTTGTGGACCCATACAAGAGGAGGAGTGCCGGTCATACCGATTCCGCTGTCCGTTGCGCGAGGTCGCCCAGACTGCATTCAGGCGGGCATGTTTCGACTATACCCCTGCGTGAAGCCCGAGGCCACAGGTGCTGCGCACCGATCCATGCCGGCCTCGAATCGCCCGTAAAGGCCTGCGGGCTTCTCGGTCCCCGTTACAGCGGCAGCGAGGAGAACCAGAGCGCCCAGGTCGCGATGTCCTGGTGGGAGCTGGAAACATCCGCCGGCTGGTAGACGACGGCGGTCTGGCCGCTTTTGGCGATATCGACCGCAGTCGGAAGTACCAGAAAAATATGTCTGCTATTGGCGACTTTTTCGGCGGTAGTGGGGAGATCATGCCATTTCGGGACCGGCAGGACGGCGCCCTCGATGGCAGGCTGCCCTTAGCCGCTATCGCATCAGTTACCGTTGCCGGCACGATGGATGCCGGCGACCAGACGCTCGAATTCATCGGCGCTGACCGGTTTCGAGTAGCGGTAGCCCTGGCCGTAATCGCAGCCCATTTCGACCAGGTAGCGGTGCTGTGTGTCGGTTTCGATGCCTTCGGCGACCACCTGAATGCCCAGTTTGTGCGCCATCAGGATAATGGCTTCGCATAGCACGAAATCGCTCGACCCGGGGCTTAACGACTGCACGAAGGATCGGTCGATCTTAAGGTAGTCGATGTCGAATTTCTTTAGATACGAAAGGGTCGAATAGCCGGTACCGAAATCGTCCAGCGAAACCTCCAGCCCCATGGACTGAATCGCCAGCAGGCGTTCCGAGGCGGCCTCGCTCATCAGAATGCTTTCAGTGATTTCCAGTGCCAGGGCGCTGCCCGGCAGTTGCAGTCGGTCCAGCCAGGTCAGCCAGGCATCCAGCCGGGTACCGTTGTCGCACAGCTGTACCGGCGAGGTGTTGATGCTGATCTGAAACGCCGGGTCCAGCGTCCGGCGCCAGCTGGCCGTTTGCTCCAGCGCCTGCTCGCAAATCCAGTTGCCCAGCTCCACGATCAGTCCGGTTTCCTCGGCCAGCGGGATGAATTCCTGGGGGCTCAGCAAGCCAAGGCTCGGGTGCTGCCAGCGAACCAGCGCTTCGGCCTTGCGTATTTTGCCCGACCTGAGGTCGACAATGGGCTGGTAGCGCAGGCAGAGTTCCCGGCGGGAAAGCGCCAGGCGCAGGTCGCCGATGCGCTGCATGCGCGCCTGGGCCTGGGCCTGCATGTCGGGTGTGAAGTAGTGATAGCGGTTACGTCCGAATTTCTTGGCCTCGTACATGGCCTGGTCGGCTTGCCTGAGCAGGTCGTGCACGTCCTGTGCATCGTCGGGAAAGACGGTGATTCCAATACTGGCACTGACGAAGTTGCTGCGGCCACGGGCGGGAAAGGGTTCCCGCAGTGCCGTCAGTACGGCTTCGGCGATCCGCGCCACGGCGGACGTACTTTCGAGTCCGGGCAGTATGACGGTGAATTCGTCGCCGCCGAGGCGGGCGACGGTATCGGATCTGCGTACCGAGCGCAACAGGCGCTGCGCGGCCTCCTTGAGCAGTGCGTCGCCGACATCATGCCCCTGGGTATCGTTGATGTCCTTGAAGTTGTCGAGATCGATATACATCAGGGCAAGGCGTTTGCCGCTGCGCTCACACACGCGAATCTCCCTTTCCAGCCGGTCGTAGAATAGCCGGCGGTTGGGCAGGCCGCTGAGCTGGTCGAAGGTGGCCATATGGGTGAGATCGTCATGGGAGGCCTGCAGCTTTCGCACCAGGCGGATGGTCATGGCGAAGAATGTCAGGGTCAGCACGAGCTGGAACAGCACGAGCAGAGTGCTGATGCGAATCTGGTCGCGGATTTGGAGGTTGCGCTGCTCCGATACCCCCACCGCGCGGTGTATCGACAGGTTGGCCAGCGCATGGATCTGCAACAGCACGGGGTCCAGAGCTACGCTGATGCCCTTGAGCTCGTCGCGGGTCAGTCGCGGGGAAGCGGCGGGGGGGAAGTATTGCTCGGTGCGCTCGAAGAAGCGCGCCAGTTGTTCGATTGTGCGGTCGTACTCCGCGCTGGCAAGCAGCTGCTGCGCCTGCGGCCGCATTACGATCACATCGAACCGGCTCCAGAAAATATCGTAACGCAGATGCAGTTGGGACTGTTGTTCGTCATCCGGCGTGGCGAGGGCTGTTTTCAGTCCAAGTTGGAAGTTCTGCGCCTCGCGTTCGAGCTGGAATACGCCCCAGCTCACCTCGCTCTCGCTCAGCTCGATGGCGTTTTCCAGCAGCCGGGTCTGGCGGAACTGGATCGCAAGCACCACGCTGAATGACAGCACCAGCCCCACGCTGACAAGCGATAGCCAGTACTTCCTGCTGCGGCTGACCTGCATGGTTTTCAGCACCTGTCAGGCCGGCTGCCGCCGGGTGAGAAGGCGAGCGGGGAACCCCGCGCCTGCGCCGGTAATCGTCGCCAGTCGCCGAGCTTTGCGCCTCTTTGATAGGGTCCTTGCCAGAGTCACGGGGCTGCTCTCCTTGCCCGGCTTACAGTTCGAATGCATATCCGCATCGTTTTGCAGTATATACCCCGCAGCGGTTGTCAGCGTCCCTGCAGCAGTGACAGGTAGTCGTCGAGCTCCAGCGCCCGGGTGCTGGTGATACGCAGCACACGCATCGCGTGCATTGGCAGGTACATTGTGCCTTCCAGGCCGCCGTAGATGGCGTCGGCGGCATCCCGTTCCCGGTCACGGTACTGCAGCCAGGCGCGCTGCGAGGCTCTGAGCCTCTCCTGCCGGGACGGGGTCAACTGACTCAACAGTCGTCGGTAGTTGTTGTTCAGCTCGGTATCCCAGCGTCGGGCCGCGTCGTCGATGCAGTCGAGCATACCGGCCGTCGACGCGTTCTCTTCCAGCGACAGGCAGTCGTCGAGCCGGCGATCGAGAGGGTGGCTTTCGTCGGCCAGAGAGGCGGAGGCGGCTGCCAGCGCGAATATCAGAGGCAGGATTCTGTTCATCGTCGCTCCATTGCTCCGGTCTCGCCTTAGACCGGTCGTGTTTCCGCCAGGCCGTGGGTTAGCGGTATTTCCCGTCCATGATCGGATTGGCCCTTTATGGGTTGGTGAATCTGCGCCCCGGGTCGTTCCGGTGCGGCGTCAGTTCTGCGCCGAGAAGAGCGCGACGCAGCCGATCACCTCGATACTGACCCGGGCGAAACGTTTCTCCAGTGCGCCGCGAAGGTCGTTGAGGGCATCGGCTTCATTGCTGAAGATACCCTTGCGATTGTAGATCGACATCAGTGCGCGCGCCGTCGCTCCGGGCTCTACGCCTTGCCTCAGGATCGTCGAGCCGAACAGTCGGGCGCCGGGCTTCAATAGCGGCTGCAGGTGATCGAATACCACGGCCTTTTCGGCGATGGTGCCGGGCAGGCAGTGCAGCAGATAGTTGATGCCGATGGAGTCGAAAGGCCGTATCTGCGCCTGGATCGGTTCCAGCACGTTCTGCCGCCAGACTTCGGGCCGGTAGCGCGCGATGCGGTTGGCGGCAAAGGCGAGCGAGTTGTCGTTGAGGTCCATCAGCGCGATCCGGGGGCTTGCGCCTGGAAACCGGCAACGGTCGAGAAAGTAGCCGGTGCCGACGCCGACATCGAGGTGATTGGCTGACAGCTGACTATTGTAGTGGGCCTCGATACGGGGCGTCGGACATTTCCAGATCCAGCGGTTGGAAATGCCCAGTACCAGCAGGTCGTAGGCCGAGAGAATATTGCGGGTGTAGACGGCCTGGCCGGCGTCCACCTCCGCGGCGGTGGGTTTCAAGGCAATGCCCTCCCTGGATGGCATGGCGGTCTGAGTACTCCTTGTGGCCGCATTCTACGGGCGTCGATTGTTGGCGGCTAGTCCGGTCTGACTTCGTTGAACAGGATGCGGTTGGCGAAGGGGTCGGTTACCTCGAAACAGCGGTCGCCCCAGGGCGCGCGTTCGATGGCGGGCCTGCTATAGCGATAATTTCGGGCGCCGACGTTCCGGAACAGGCCGTCGAGATCGTCGACATTGACGAACAGCCGACTGCCGGGTGTGCCGTCGCCGTGGTGCTCGCTCAGGTGCAGGACCAGTTCGCCCCTGGATACCTGCATGTACAGCGGGGCCTGGTCGTCGAAGCGATGCTCCCAGTCGACCTGCATGCCGAGAAAACCGAGATAGAACTCCCGGGCTCTGGTTTCGTCGAAGATCCGGAACACCGGAATGGTCTGACATTTCATCGTCGTTTCCTGTCGATTCGCGAATCCCTGCCGGGCGTTCAGATACCGCCTTCGGGCTCGTCGCTGTAGACGCAGACGTTCCAGTCCTCGGCCAGGCCGTCCGGCGCCTCGCAGCAACGCTGAAAGAAGTCGACGATCTCGTCGCGCTGGCAGTGCTGTTCGAAGGCCGTCATGTCGCGCCAGATTTCGTGAAAGACGATGGGGAAGCTCTGGCCGGCGGCAAAGGCGCTGTCGATCTTGCGCGTCACCCGGTACTGAATACAGCCGTCCTCGCGCAAGGTATTGGGTTCGAGGGACTGAAGAGTCGCAAAGAGTTCCCGCTCCCGTCCGGGGCGGGGTTTGAACTGGGCAGTACAGTAAACGAGCGATGACATGTGCGCCTCCCTGCAGGGCTGTTTTCAGTATCGGAGTATAGGCACGCCGGCGTGCGGCATGGGGTCGTGATCAACGCTTGAGTGGCCGGATTACGCTCTCGAGCCCCTCGATCCGGATTTCCAGCGTCAGTGCCAGCAACTGGCCGAGGCGGCCCGGCGGAAAGCCCTTTTGGCGGAACCACAGCAGATAGGGCTCCGGCAGGTCGATCAGGGCGCGCCCGGCATACTTGCCGAACGGCATTTCGGTGCGGGCGATATCCAGCAGGTCCTGCTTGTCGAACATTTGGCTGCCTCCTGTCGGTTTCGCCGGCCGTGTACGGGGCCAACAGTGTACCCGCCTTTGCAGGCAGGTACACTGCGGCTAATGATTGGCCGGCGAGTATTCGGCTGCTGCTGATGGGGCCGGACGGCCGAGCGGGCCCCTTTTGCCGGGGCTTTTCGCGCCGGCTGACCGATTCCGAGGCGTCTGAAGGAACCTTTTCTTCCCAAGGAGGAAGCTTGCAATCGACCATGAAGCATAGAGCGCTGCGAATTCTGCGAGTCCTGGTGCTTGTCGAGGTCGCCTACCTGGTGCTGGCAAACCTCGCCCTGAATCTGCCCCTGACCCAGGCGCTGTTGAACCAGCACCGGCCGGACAAGTACCGGGTGCAGTGGGAGCGGGCCTGGACCTGGTATCCCTTCAGGGTTTATGCCCGCGGCATTGTCGCCGGCGGGCAGACCTCGTCCCAACAGTGGCAGATAGAGGTCAGCAAAGCTTGCGCATCGGTATCGGCCGTCTCCCTGTTGCGGCGAACCCTGCGCATCAGCGCGGCGCAGGTAGAGGACGTCGATTTCCGCCTTCGCCCAAGACTCAGACCTGACAGGGACGACTCGGCGGTGCGGGCGTTCTATCCAACGATCCCGGGGTGGGATCCGGACCTGCTCGCGGTCCCCCGGGTGCGCAAACCGGGGCCCGGCTGGAACCTTGTGGTGGAGGACTTGCGTGCCAATGGCGATCACCGGCTCTGGATCCGTCAGGTGCAGGGCGAGCTGAGCGGTGTGCTGTCCGCGAAGCCGAACTACCGCTTTCGCGGCGGTCCGTTTTCGCTGGCGCATGGTGCCGCCGATATTGGACTGAGCTCGCTGTCGATCAACGGCCAGCCAGCCGTCTCCCGGGGGGGGACCGTGCGTGGAAGCTTCGAGATGGCGCCTTTCGTACCGTCGCAGAATCGCGGTGCGAAGTGGCTGGCCTTTCTGAACGTCGATGCCGACGTTGATCTCGAGGTCGAAAGCCTGGACTTTCTGGATACTTACCTGCGCCGCTTCAACGGCATGGAACTGGATGGCAGGGGCAACTGGCGCGGCCGGTTGCGTTACGGCCAGGGCGAACTGCTGGACGGGACGGCAATGACGGTGTCGGCGTCCGAGCTGGACCTCAACGCCTCACCCTACCGGGTTGCGGGCAGCGGGCAGATCCGTTTCGGATCGGCGCAGGATGATCCGGCGTCTCTGTCGGTCGGTATCCTGTTCGGGGACCTGAGCACCTTCCACGGCGGTACCCGAACGCCGCTGTTCAGCGGACAGAATCTGGCCATCGAGATTCGTGGCGATAACAGGATTCTGCCGGATCAGCAGTGGCGCTCCGGGCATGAACGGGTCACCGTGCGGATCCCCAGCGTGACGGTTCCGGATCTGAACGCATTTCAGTATCTGCTCCCGACGCGCTGGCCGGCGCGGCTCAACGGCGGCAGTGGCGAGTTGGCGGCAGAGGCGACGTTCTCTGCCACGCAGTTCAGCGCCGACCTGCGACTGTTGTCCCATGACGCGGATGTGGCTCTGAGCGACTATCGCTTCGCTACCACCCTCGATCTGGGCGTCCGGGCGCGCGCCGGGGCTTCGCAAACGGCCAGTATCGACCTGTCGGGCTCCTATCTGCGGCTCGACGACGCGCGGCTGGTACGGGAGCCTGCGAAGACGGCGGCTTTGCCCGTACCGGCACGGCAGGAATATTCGGCCTGGAATGCGTCCCTGAGCATCCCGAGGGGCGTGCTGGGCATTTCGATGGACGCTACCGGGGCGGGGCAGCAGCGCTTCGCTGACCTGGCGCGAGAGCTGAAAGGACGCCAGCTTCGGGATGTATTGGCGGATTCGGATGCCGAGCTGGAGGTGAACCTGGATGTTTCCGATCTGGGGTGGCTGAACCTGCTGTTTCGAAATCCACTCGGGCTCGAGGTGTCCGGTGCCGGCGAAGCCCAGGCGCAGCTGCGCATGCGTTCCGGCTGGCTGGCCAAGGGAACCCGGGTGGCGATACGGCCGCGGGCGTTGCAGGTGCAGTTGCTCGACTATGTTGCAGAGGGCGAGGGCTCCGTGACGCTTGCGGTGGAACGCGGAGGCGAAACACCCGACCTGGCACTCGAGGCCGTGTTAATGGACAGCCGGTTGCGCCGGCGCAACGAAACGCAGGCGGTCATCGAGCAGGTGGAGCTGGAACTCAGGGGCAGGGCCCAGAGCGTCAGTCTGGGGAGCGAGGCCCGGCTGTCCGCGATCGACGTGCGGATTCCGTCTGCTCGCGTCAGCGACATGACCGTCTACAACCGTTATATCCCGGAGGCCGTGCCGCTGCGCCTGTCGGCGGGTGAGGCGCAGCTGAGCGCGGATATCCGCCTCGAGCGGGAGGCGGCGAGCGGCTACGTCCGGTTGGTGACCGAAGGGTTGCAGAGCCGGCTCGACGATCAGTCGATATCGGGTGAGCTGACCCTTGACGTCAATCTCGCCGGAGGCGCTCCGGCGAACATGGCGTTCGATATTTCGGGTTCTTCGCTGCAGCTCGATGATTTCCGTGTCGCCGGGGAGGAGCAGCGCTTCGATGAGGTCGGCTGGGCGGCCCGTTTCGATCTCGACCGTGGACAGGTGGTGTGGAAAGAGCCAGTGCGGCTCGATGCCGATGGTCGCATCAGCCTGCAGGATTCCCGGCCGATCGTCGCGCTGCTGGCCAATCAGCGCGGCAGGTATGGCTGGATCGAGAAGCTGCTGACGACCGGGAGCATCGCGGGCCGGGCACAGCTGAGAGCCGCCGGCGACACTGTTGCGATTCCCTATGCCTTCGCCAGCAGTGACAAGATCGATCTGGGGGCCAAGGGGGTGATGACCGGGCTGGGTCGGGAAGGGATGCTGTTCGTCCGCTATCGCAAACTCAGAGGCGTACTCAAGGTGAAGGACGGCGAACGCAATTTCGACGTCTTCGGCGCCCAACAGAAGTTCGCCGACTACGTGCCCGGCGAAACCGGGGTCTTCACCCCTAGGGAGCCTGCGAATAAGTCACAATGAGGCTCTGGCTTGCAGTGCGGGCCGGAGGCCGGAATTAACCAACCACCATATGGTTGTCCCAGTGCTGCCGACTGGCGTAGCGGTCCGGCATCGGCTGCCAGCTGCCGTCTTCCGGACAGTAGCTGGTAACACCGCCTGCGCCCGAACTGATCAGGAAGGTGGCCGGCAGGCTGTCGCGATAGAGGCCGCAACCGTCGCTGTAGGTGACGGGATCCGCCCAGGCAGCGCTGTCCCGGTGGTAGAAATAGATCCGGCTGCCCCGGGGCGCGCTCATGGCGAGCCAGCGGCCATCCAGATCCCAGGCGACGCTGCCGAGATAGTTGCGATGCCGCTCCGGCCCCTCGGGCAGCCTCAGCAGCTGCAGCGCCCCGTCGCCCGGGCTGTGCAGCACCAGCAGTGGGACTTCCTCGGTTTCGGGGCCCTGGTACTGAAGCACGCTTGCGACCCGCCCGTCGGGGCTGATCGACAGGTGCCGGATGCTGAGCTGATGCAGTTCGGCCGCTACCCCGTAGCTGCCCAGAATCGCACCGGTTTCGCTGTCGAGGTAGGTCAGATTCGCCTGCATGCTGTCGAGGTTGAGCTTGTCGCGGCCGCGGTCGGGGTGGGTCAGGATACCGCCGTTGGCCACCACCAGGGAGCCGTTGGGGTGCAGCAGCACCTCATGGGGACCGACGCCGCCCGAGGCCCATTCTGTCTCCCTTACCATCAGGCCGTCCCGCAGGCGCCAGACGCCGATGACGCCGCGCCTGCCGTCAAAGTCGTTCTCCGTGGTGTACAGGGTGCGGCCATCGGCGCTGAAGGCCGCGTGACCGCAGAAGCGACGCCCGTCGGGGTTGTGCAGGCGCTGCAGCTGCCTGCCGTCGGGCAGGCTGTACAGGTCGACGAAAGTGCCGGGCCTGCGGGCCACCACGGCGCACCGGGTCCGGGCGGGATGCAGTGCGATACCGTGGGCGCGGTCGGGCAGCGGGTGGCTGAAGCGCGGCGCCCCCATCTCGTCGATGGCACTGAAAAAGTGGCCGCCGTTGCCGTCGTCACTGGCGGACAGCAGCAGCGGGCTTCTGTTGCCAGCCCCGACGACGGGTGTCAGGGCGAGACCCGCGCCCAGCATCAGGGTTCGGGCCAAAAAGTCGCGTCTGGTCAGCATGCGGTTCGTATCCTCCGTTAGCGCCGGGGCGGTCAGTCGCCGTCGCGGCTGTTGAAGCCGAGGCTGATGCCGAGCGCGGCGCTGACATCGCCGGCGAGCAGCGTCTGCAGGGTGTCGGTATTGGCCTGCAGCATGATCAGGCGGTTGCGGGCCGACGGCTCTGCGATGGCGCTTTCCAGCGGCTGCTCGATGCTGGCGAGCATTTCGCGGGTGGTTTGCAGCTGGGTTTCGAGGATCAGTGCAAGGTCGCCGTCCTGTTCGGCGATCAGCGACAGCAGGCCGGGCTGGCCGTCGTTGCCGTGCAGCAGCGTGGCGATAAAGTCGAGATTGGCGCGGATGTTGTCCAGCGAGCGGGCGCTGCGCCAGGATTCGGCGCGACGGTCGCGGGCGTGATCGATATCCGAACCCAGCGGCATGCCGATTTTCTGCTGGCTGATGATCTGAGCGATCTCGTCCATGGATTTGATCATCAGCTTGATGCCGCCGCGCGGGTCCAGCGCCAGCCGCCACTGGTCGGCGAATGCCGGCCATAGTGCCGCCAGTTCGGCGGCGATGCGGTGGCTGTTGCCGGCGATCGCGGCAGCCAGATCGCAGCGATAGCTGCCGGGCGCCGGCGGCGTATCGTCGAACAGCAGTCGCTCCAGCGCGCTGAGACCGCTGACGGCGATGCTGGCGTCGGCGAAGTAGGCCGGCTCCAGTGTCGCGGGGTCGGCATCGGCAATCAGTGCCCGCAGCTGGCGTGAGCCGATGTCTTTCTTGTCGGGCCAGTAGTACAGCGCCGGATGGCGGTTCTGTTCGGCCGCAGGCCCCCAGTTGATCGGCTGCAGGAACATCCAGTCGTGCAGCGTCCGGCGGTAGGCGTCGCGCACGCCGTCGAGCGTGCTGGCGTCACCGCCGCTGCAGTAGGCGTTCAGGTTGGCGGCAAGGGTTTCGCTGTCGCCTGAAAAGCGCTGGTAGGCCGGTTGTATCAGCTGCCGGGCGAGATCCGTGCTGAGCACGCGTTCGCGTTCCGGGTCGACCGACGCCGCGGCGTTTACCGCACCGAACATGAGCAGCGAGAGCGAGGCGCCCGTCAGCAAACCTTTGATTGTCATAGTGACTCCAGAAATCGAATTAACTGCCGGCGCTCATCGGCGCCGAGATTCACGACCTTTTGCCTGGCGGCGTCGGCTTCGCCGCCGTGCCAGAGAATCGCCTCCAGCAGGGTGCGTGCGCGGCCATCATGGAGGTAGCCCGCGCGCGGATCCAGGCGTTGCGCCAGGCCCAGCCCCCAGAGCGGCGGCGTGCGCCATTCGCTGCCGCTGGCGCCGTATTCCCCGAAGCCGTCTGCCAGCTGTGGGCCCATATCGTGCAGCAGCAGGTCGCTGTAGGGCCAGATACGCTGGCCGCCCAGTCCCTGGGGCGCGTCTTCGGCCGTATGCAGGCTGGGCTGGTGACAGGCGGCGCAGCCGGCCCGGTGGAACAGGGCCTTGCCGGCCAGCACCTGCGGATCCGCGGCGTCGTTGCGCACCGGCGGCGCCAGGTGGCGGCTGTAAAAGAGTATCAGGTCGGTGACGGTGGCGGCGGCTTCCAGACCCTGCTGGGCGTCGGTATTGCCGTGGGGGGCTTCGCGGCACGGGCGCTGCGCCTCGGTGCAGTCGCCCCAGGGCGACGGGAAGAGGGCGTTGCCGATGCCGATGTCCCCGGCCAGCGCACTGTCGTTCTGATCGGCGAGGGTGGCGTTGCCGGCCTTCCAGCCGAAGCGTCCCGGCAGAACGGCCTGCTCGCGAGTGCTCCAGACGAGGTTTTGCCGTCCGGAAATGCCGTCGCCGTCGCGATCATCCGGGTCCGCCAGCGCATCGAGCGCGGCCTGCGGCACCGCTTCCAGAAGACCCAGCCCGATCATCGGCGGTGCCAGTCGCGGTGACAGCTGCAGATCCGGCGCCGGTGCGCCGTATGCGGGGTCGAGGATGCGGTAGGAGGGGCGGCGCATCGCCACCTCGGTGCCGTCCGCGAGCCGCAGGCTGAAGTCGCGGTAGGCGATACCCAGGCGTCCCTCCGGCGGCACTGTCTGCACGCTGAATGTCTGCAGCTGCCGGCCGTAATTGGGGTCGGGAACGGCGGCGAGGAGGCCGGCTTCCATCTGTCGGCGCTGTTCGGCATCGGGCGTACGGCCAAGACGCAGAAAAAGGGAGACGGCGGGGTCGTCCGGGTTTTTCGGGGGGTGGCCGCGTCCGTTGCGCACATGACAGGCGCTGCAGGCGCGGGCGTTGAACAGCGGGCCGAGGCCGTCACTCGCGGTGGTCGAGGAGGGCGAGGCGATCCAGAGCTTCTCGAACAGGCTTTGGCCGACGAGAAAATCCAGCTTCTGCTCCAGCGACAGAGTGGCGGAAGGGTTGGAAAACGCCGCGCGGATGCTGGTCACCGGCTGGCTGGTGGTGCCGCCGGGCTGTTCCTCGCCCGCTGCGGGCGCCGGCGGCAGGGCCAGGGCTAAGGGCGTGCTCAGCAGTAGCGGCGCCAGCAGCCAGGGGCTGATCCTGGCGAGGCACAGGCGGGAGCTGCGGGATAACGGTCGCGTCATGGGCCGGGAGCGAAAAAGCGTCGCCCGGGGGCCGGAAAAACCGGCGCCCGGGCGTGCTGAGGTTGCGGAACGGGCTTACTGGACAGCGGACGGGTTGTCCAGGCTGTCGGAGCCTTCGATGCTGATCTCGCCGCTGCCGATGGCCTTGACGGCCTTTTCCAGCGAGCGGGTCTGGTTGGTGAGCCCGTCGACGAAATTCTGCACCAGCTGGTTGCCGCTGTCGTTGCCGGCCGCAATCAGCACGTCGAAGGTCTGGCCCTTGCCGGCGGCGTCGACCATGGCCTGGGCGGCCTGCTGGGTGGCCTCCAGGTTGGCGATGATCTCGCGATCGAGCTCGGGATCGGCGGAGCGGATCAGGTCCGACAGGCTGGCGCCTTCGATCTTGCTGCCGTCGATGCGGCTGTACTCGCCGCGGTACACGTTCTGGATGCCCTTGGCATCGTAGAAGTGCGACCAGTGGGTATTGTCGGAGAAGCAGTCGTGCTCCTCTTCCGGGTCGTGCAGCATCAGGCCGAGCTTGGTGCGCTCGCCGGCCAGTTCGCCGTAGGAGAGCGAGCCCATGCCGGTCAGCATCGTCGACAGGCCACCGGCTTCGCCTTTCTCGAGCAGGGCCTTGCGGGCGTCGCCGTCGGCGCTCCAGGCGGTGGTCATGTCGGCGAGATCGTCGATCAGCAGTTCGGTGGCGACTCTCAGGTACTGGCCGCGACGCTCGCAGTTGCCGCCGCTGCAGTTGGCGTGGTCGAAGTCGCTGGCGGGGCGGTTGCCGGCTCCGGGATTGGTGCCGTTCAGGTCCTGCCCCCAGAGCAGGAATTCGATGGCGTGGTAGCCGGTGGCGACATTGGCCTCGACTTCTTCGGCCTCGTGCAGCTGCTGCAGCAGTTGCTTGGTGATTTCGGCGGCATCGACGGACTCGCCGTTCAGGGTCAGCGTCGGGTTTGCGATGATGTTGGCGGTGTACAGCGGGTTTTCGTCGGATTCCTCACCGTAACGGTCAGTGGCGACGTAGTCGATCAGGCCTTCGTCCAGCGGCCAGGCGTTCACTTTGCCCTCCCAGTCGTCGACGATGGCGTTGCCGAAGCGGTAAACCTCGGTTTGCTGGTAGGGTACGCGTGCCGCGATCCAGGCGTCGCGGGCGGCCTTGAGGTTGGCATCGGTCGGTTCGGCCAGCAGGGCATCGATCTTTTCCAGCAGTGCGCGCGCGCGGGTCAAACTGTCTTCGTAGCCGGCCAGGGCGATGTCGGCGTAGTTTTTCACCACGGCGTTGGCGGCAACGGTGTCCGCCGCCTGAACCTGGGACAGGGTGGTCAGGCCGACCGCCACTGCGACGAGGGTGCGCTTGAGCATGCTGAAAATCTCCTGCAGTCCGTAAAGGTGATCAGCAGTCTAAAACTAATGCAAATCGTTATCAATTAGATTTTGGCGCTTCGATGACGTTATATTGCGTTCAGTCCTCGCCCTGCTTGCGGTAAGCGCTGGGGGCGACGCCGGTCCAGTGCTTGAAGGCGCGGGTGAATGCCGAAGGCTCGGAGAAGCCCAGTTGGCGCGCGATACTGGCAACCGGTTCGTTGGGCTGGCTGAGCAGGTGGATGGCGGTGTCGCGGCGCAGGCTGTCCTTGATCTCCTGGAAGCTGGTTTCTTCCTCGGTCAGTTTGCGGCGCAGGGTTCGGGTGGTGGTATGCATGGCGTCGGCGATCTCGTCCATGGTGGCCGTGCCGAGGGATTCGGATTCCTCCAGCAGCCCCAGCACCCGCCGCGTGCAGGTAGGGTAGTACGCCTGCCGGCTGAACCAGTCCAGCGGCGCGCGCTGCAGGTAGCTGCGCAGGTTGGCGATGGTCTGAACCACCGGTGAGTCGAGATATTCCTTGTCGAATTCGAAGCCGTTGAAGGTCTGGTTATGGAACACGGGAGCCGGGTACATCAGGCGATACTCGGCGGCATGGGCCGGCTGTGAAAAGCTGAAACAGACCCGCTGCAGCGGTATGCGCCTGCCTATCATCCAGCTCGGAAAGCGGTGCCAGATCATCAGCAGGAATTCGGTCAGGGTATGGTCCCGGTCCAGTTCCGGCGCGGCCAGCTCGAGACTGAAGCGCACCCGGTCTTCCCGTTCCTCGAACTGGAAACGCACACTCTCGTTGATCAGGTTGTAGAAGTGGCTGCTGCGGTGGTAGACCGATCTCAGACTGGTTCCGCCGAGGGCGTGGCTGGCCATCAGCGCGAAGGTGCCGAAGCGGCTGCGGCGTCGGGTCAGGTGCAGGAACTCGTCATCGCCCAGGCGCCACAATCCCTGGACCAGTGCCGCCAGCTGATGGGGGGTGATACGCACTTGCTCGTTATGCAGCAGGTCGCGGGACAGGTTGGCCTGCGCCAGCACCGTTTCGCCATCATAGCCCTGACGCTCCAGCGCAGAGAGAAAGGTGCGGGCATAATGGATCGAAATTGAATAACGGGAAAAGCTCATGTCCGTATCGGGTATCTGTAGTGATTTTCGAGGGCGTTTCCTGCAGCCAAGTTTAATCGCTGTGTCCGTATATGTTAACTAATCGGCTTTGTTTGTCATTGTTGCTTCCTTAACCCTGGGGCAGACTCGAATCTGGTTTTTGTTCCGTATAAACAGGCAGGGACGGCTGTTTGATTGCCTGGTTAACAAGAAGGGTGGAGAGCATCATGATGTATCAAGGACGGGCGGTAAGCCTGCAAATCGCCGAAGCCGGTATTGCCGAACTCGTATTCGACGCCCAGGGTGCGTCTGTCAATTCCCTCACCAGCGAGGTGTTCGAGGAGGTCGCGGCTGCGCTCGAGCAGCTCAAGGGCGCCAGCGGTATCCAGGGCCTGCTGATCCGCAGCGAAAAATCCAACTTCATTGTCGGTGCGGATATCCCGGAGCTCGCCGGCCGTGCCCGGCAGGGCAGCGCCGCGCTGAAGCCCTGGATGGACGAGGTGCACCGGATACTCTGTGATATCGAGAGCCTGCCGTACCCGACCGTGGCAGCCATGAACGGTCTGGCGCTCGGCGGCGGCTTCGAGGTGGCGCTGGCGGCGGATTTTCGCGTGCTGGCCGCCGACGGCCGTGTCGGTCTGCCCGAAGTCAATCTGGGACTGTTCCCGGGCTGGGGCGGTACCGTGCGCCTGAGCCGTCTGATCGGCGCCGAGCCTGCACTGTCCTGGATTCTCGGTGGCCGCCCGCAGAAGGCGGAAAGTGCGCGACAGCAGGGCGCGGTGGACGCCGTTGCCGAACCGCAGGCGCTCATCGGGCGTGCGCTGGAGTTGTTGCGCGAAAAGATCGCCGGCGCTGTCGACCTGGCGCCGGTGCGGGCGCGCAAGCAGGAGCCCAGGGACCTGGACGCGGCGCTTGGCGAGAGTCTCGGCGCCAAGCTGGACCCGAGATATCCTGCCGCCCCGACCGCGCTGGCGCTGGTGCAGCGTCATCTGGCGCTGCCGTTCGCCGAAGCGCTGACCGCTGAACGCGATGCCTTCCTCGAGCTGCTGCAGAGCGATTCGGCCCAGGCGCTCATCGGTCTGTTCCTGAACGACCAGGTGCTCAAACGCAAGGCCAGGCAGGCGCAGAAAAAGGCCTCGACCGTCGCCAGGGCGGGCGTGCTGGGCGCCGGTATCATGGGCGGTGGCATAGCCTTCCAGTCCGCCAGCACCGGCACTCCGGCGCTGATGAAGGATATCCGCGACGAGGCGCTGGATCTTGGCATGCGCACCGCGGGCAAGCTGCTCGACCGGCAGGTCGAGAAGGGGCGTCTGGACGAGGCGGGCAAGGCAAAGGTACTGGCCGCGATCGAGCCGACGCTAGAGTACAGCGGTTTCGACAACGTCGACCTGGTGGTCGAGGCGGTGGTCGAGAACCCGAAAATCAAGGCCGCGGTGCTGTCCGAAGTGGAAAACGCGCTGGCCGCCGACGCCATTCTGACCTCCAATACCTCGACCATCTCGATCAACCGCCTGGCCGAGTCGCTGCAGCGTCCGCAGCAGTTCTGCGGCATGCACTTCTTCAATCCGGTACACCTGATGCAGCTGGTCGAAGTGATTCGCGGCCGCGATACCAGCGAGCAGACGCTGGCCACCACCGTTGCTTACGCGGTAGCGATGGGCAAGACGCCGATCGTGGTCAATGACTGCCCGGGCTTCCTCGTCAACCGTATCCTGTTCCCTTACCTGAACGGCTTCAACCGTCTGCTGCTCGACGGCGTCGACTTCCAGCGTATCGACCGGGTCATGGAGGCCTTCGGCTGGCCGATGGGACCGGCGTACCTGATGGACGTGATCGGTCTGGACACCTGCGTCCACGCCGACGAGGTGATGATCGAGGGCTTCCCGGAGCGCATGGGTCACGACGGCGCCGTGATCTGCGAGCAGCTGGTCGAGGGCGGCGATCTCGGTCAGAAGAGCGGCAGCGGCTTCTACACCTACGGCACCGACGAGAACGGCCGCCGTACCCGCGAGCCGTCGGACCGCGCCCAGCAGCTGATCGATGCCGCCAAGGGGCCGGTCGTCGAGTTGAGCGACCAGGACATCATCGACCGCATGATGATCCCGATGTGCATGGAGGCGGTTCGCTGCCTCGAGGACGGCATCGCCGATACCGCGGCCGAAGTCGACATGGGTCTGATTCTTGGCCTGGGCTTCCCGCGCTTCCGTGGCGGTGCGCTGCGCTACGTCGACAGCCTGGGTCTGCAGAACTTCTGCGACCTGGTCGAGCGCCACGCCGGCAGCGGTCCGCTGTACCGTGTCACCGACGGTCTGCGTGAAAAGGCCGCGAAGGGAGAACGCTTCTTCGGGTGATCCGGTCTGGGGTTACGGGTTACGGGTGACCCGTAACCCGTAACCCGTAACCCGTAACCCGTAACCCGTAACCCGTAACCCGTAACCCGTAACCCGTAACCCGTAACCCACAACCCGTAACCCGCCCACTCACCACTCACCAGTCAGTCCCCTTTGCTTTCGAGCCCGGCCCTCTCTACAATGCGCCCCTGCTTCTGGTACCCCTGTCGCTTGCGATAAGGGTTTAATCGGGAAGCCGGTGCGTCTGTCGTGTCTTTTGCCACGTATGACAAAGCCGGCACTGCCCCCGCAACGGTAGGCGAACCGAAAGCTAGCCGCTTTCAGGAACCGTGATATGCCACTGTGCTCCTGTGCATGGGAAGGCGCGGTTCCGGGCCCAAGGGATCCCCTGGGGTCGTTCGCAAGTCCGGAGACCGGCCACAAGCACTGTCGGCGCAGCGGAGGGCTGCCTGCGACGCGCGGCGCTTTCGGTGTCCGCGTGCCCGCGTCTGTCCTTTCCGCCGCCGGATCTTCTATGCATGCCGTGCGGGTGAGCACGGAAAGGAAACCTCCAGATGAAACAACTTTCGCTGCCGGCGGTGCTGCTGCTTGGCTCCAGCGGCGTTTTTGCCGATACCGGTACCGCCCTCGCTCCGGTCGTCGTGACCGCCACCCGAACCGCCCAGACCGCCGACGCGACCCTGGCGCCGGTCACCGTCATCACCCGTGAGGAAATCGAACGCAGTTCGGCGCAGATGCTGCCGGAGGTTCTGCGAGGCGTACCCGGTCTGACGCTGAGCAACACCGGTGGTCCGGGCAAGGAAACGTCCATTTTCCTGCGCGGCACCAACTCCAATCACGTACTGGTGCTGATCGACGGCATCAAGGTCGGTTCTGTCACCACCGGCAAGGTGGCGATCCAGGATCTGCCGCTGAGCCAGGTCGAGCGCATCGAGCTCGTACGTGGTCCGCGCTCGAGCCTCTACGGCTCCGAAGCGATCGGCGGCGTGATTCAGATCTTCACACGCAGGGGCGGCGGTGATCTCAAGCCGCGCGCAAGCCTGACACTGGGCTCGCACGACACTCTTGAAGGCAGCCTGGGACTGTCCGGCGGCAGCGATGCGGGCTGGTTCAACCTTGGCCTCGGCGGTCTCGACACCGACGGCTTCGACGCCAGGCGCGATGCCGAACCCGACGACGATGGCTACCGCAACCAGTCGGTATCGCTGCGGGCCGGACGCACGCTCGGCGAGCGCACCGAGGTCGAGATGAACTGGCTTCGTACCGAAGCGGACGTCGAATACGATGGCTTCTACAACGAGTCCGAATCCGAGCAGCAGGTGCTGGGCGCGCGCCTCAAAACGATGCTCAGCGAGCGCTGGGACTCGACGTTGCAACTGGGGCGCAGCTGGGACGAGTCGGACAATTTCAGCGATGGCGTCTTCATGTCGCGCTACGACACGCGCCGCGACAGCGCCAGCTGGCAGAACGACATCGCCGTTGGCGACGATCTGCTGACCCTGGGGCTGGACTACCAGAACGACGAGCTCGACAGCAGCGAAGCCTACGATACCCGCGAGCGCGATAACCGCGGCGCCTTCGGTCAGTACCAGTTCGACCTTGGCGCTCACGAACTGATCGCTGCGCTGAGGTACGACGACAACGAGCAGTTCGGCCACCAGAGCACCGGCAGCCTGGGCTGGGGATACGACCTGGACCGGTCGCTGCGACTGGTCGCCAGCTACGGTACCGCCTTCAGAGCGCCGAGCTTCAACGAGCTCTACTTCCCCAACTACGGTACGCCGGACCTGCCGCCGGAGGAGTCGGAGAACCTCGAGGTCGGCCTGCAGGGGCGTCATGCCTATGGCTCCTGGTCTCTGTCGCTGTTTCAGAACGATATCGACAACCTGATCAGCTCGGTGCTGGTCGATCCGGCGACCTACAGCTATCGTGCGGCGAGCATCGATTCCGCCCGTATTCGCGGCCTGGAGGCGGTGTATGCGGTCGCGTACCAAAGCTGGAGCCTGAGCGCCAACCTGCTGCTCAGCGACCCCGAGGACCGTGACGACGGCTCGCAGCTGCGCCGGCGCGCCCGACGGGTGCTGAACGTCGATCTGGACCGCCGCTTCGGCGACCTGACGGTCGGCGGTGTCTTTCATGCCGAGAGCCGGCGCCCGGATGGCAGCGTCACCCTCGCAGGCTATGGCACCTTCGATCTGCGCGCGAACTACCGCCTGGCGGCCGACTGGACCTTCGGTGCCAGGGTAGCGAACCTGTTCGACAAGGACTACGAGACCGCTGCCGGGTATAACCAGGACGATCGCGCCTACTACGTCACCCTCGGCTACGCGCCCCGATAAAGGACGGTTCCCATGCTGCAACTCAGTTCCCGCGCCCGCTTAGGTCTGGGCCTGGGGCTGGCGTTGCTGATGCTCGCGACCCGCGGGCATCACTTCGCCAGCCTGGAAAATCTGCCCAGCGCGTCCTGGTCGGTGTTCTTTCTCGCCGGTTTCTACCTGCGCTCGAAATGGGCCTTCCTGGCGCTAATGGTCGAGGCTGTACTGCTCGACGTTGTGGCCGTCGGATTCCAGGGTGTCTCCGACTTCTGCGTCAGCGCCGCTTACCCGATGCTGCTGCCGGCCTACGGTGCCCTGTTTCTCGGCGGTCGCTGGTTTGCCGGCCAATACCGGCCGCAGCTGTCTGCGCTGCTGCCGCTGGTCCTCTCGGTGCTGGTGGCGTCCAGCCTGTGTCAGCTGATCTCCAGCGGCTCCTTTTACTTCTTTTCGGGGCGCTTCGCCGACCCGACGCTGGCGGAGCTCGGGCAGCGACTGCTGCGTTACGGCCCCCGCAGTCTGGCGTCGATGGGGTTCTATATCGGTACCGCCGCGCTGCTCCACGCCGCCGTACTCGCGGCGACGGGTAGCGGGGCGCCCAATGCACGCCGGGAGTCCGACGCATGAGCGAAACTGAAAAGCACAAGTCACGGATGCAGCGCAAGAAAGCGGTGGTCGATGCGGCCATCGCCCGCGCCGATGAGATAAGGGGTATCGTGCTGGTGCTGACCGGCAACGGCAAGGGCAAGAGCAGCTCCGCCTTCGGCATGGTGGCCAGGGCGCTCGGGCACGATCAGCAGGTCGGGGTGGTGCAGTTCATCAAGGGGGCTTTCAGCACCGGGGAGGAGGCGTTCTTTCGCCGCCTGCCGGCTGTACGCTACCACGTGATGGGTGAGGGCTTCACCTGGGAAACCCAGGACCGCGAGCGTGACGTGCAGGCAGCCCAGGCGGCGTTCGCGACGGCCTGTGAGCTGATGCGCGACCCTGCCATCAACCTGGTGGTGCTGGATGAACTCAACATAGCGCTGAAATACCGCTACCTTGAAATCGACGCCCTGATTGCCGCGCTCCAGGCGAGACCTGCGCATCAGAACGTGGTGATCACCGGTCGCGGCGCGCCCGCCGAACTGATCGAACTGGCCGACACCGTGACCGAGATGGGCGATGTCAAGCATGCCTTTCGCGCCGGGGTCGCGGCTCAGCCGGGCATCGAGCTCTGAGGGTATGGCGAACCCATCGCCTGCCGAACGGCGACGCACAAGGACGACTCCGGCATGACCTGCGACGATACCGCCTTCACACAGGACGAGCGTGACGCCATTTACCGCGCGATCCGCGAACGCCGGGATATGCGGCACTTCAAGCCGGATCCGGTCGAGCCCGCCGTGCTGGCGCGTCTGCTCGAGGCCGCGCACTGTGCGCCGAGTGTCGGGCTGATGCAGCCCTGGCGCTTTATCCGTATCCGCGATGCGGAGCTGCGCCAGCAGCTGGCCGAGCTGGTGGATCTGGAACGGCAGTGCACCGCCCGGGCACTCGGCGAGCGGGAGGAAGAGTTCCTGCGCCTCAAGGTCGAGGGCGTGCGCGAATGCGGTGAGCTGCTGGTGGCCGCCTTGATGGACGGGCGCGAAGGTCATGTATTCGGTCGCCGTACCCTGCCGGAAATGGATCTGGCCTCGGTGGCCTGTGCCATTCAGAACCTCTGGCTTGCCGCCCGCGCCGAGGGCCTCGGCATGGGCTGGGTTTCGCTGTTCGATCCCGAGGCCCTGGCGGCGTTGCTGGAAATGCCCCCGGGCAGCCAGCCGGTGGCGTTGCTCTGTCTTGGCCATGTGGATGCCTTCTACACCCGGCCCATGCTGGTCGAGGAGGGATGGGCCGAGCCACGTCCGCTGGAAGAACTGCTGTTCACCGATGGCTGGGGGCGATGACCGTACTGCTGATGCTGGTCGGCTGTGCGCTGGACTGGCGGCTTGGCGAGCCTGCATTGCGCTGGCATCCGCTGGTGGCGTTCGGGCGCCTCGTCGACCGGGTCGAAGCGCTGCTGCTGCGACCGGCACAGGGGCCCTGGCGGCAGACGCTCGCCGGTTTTCTCGGCTGGCTGCTGCTGGTCGCCCCCTGGACGTTGCTCGCGGCGCTGCTGCTGCGCTGGCCGGCGCTGTACCTGCCGGCGTCGGTGCTGGGGCTCTATTGGGCGCTGGGTTTTCGCAGTTTGCATGAACATGCACAACCCGTAATTGCTGCTTTGAAAAGTGGTAATGAGACGATGGCTAGGGATCGTGCATCGCTTATAGTTAGTCGAGATGCTTCACAAATGAATATTGAGGCCTCGACGATTGAGTCGATTCTGGAGAACGGTCTCGATGCCGTATTCGGTGCCTTGTTCTGGTTCGTCGTTGCCGGGTTGCCCGGTGTCGTGCTGTACCGCCTGGCGAATACCCTGGATGCACGCTGGGGATATCGAACGCCAAGGTACCGATACTTCGGCTGGTGCGCGGCCCGTATCGATGATCTGCTCAACTGGGTGCCGGCGCGGCTGACGGCACTGAGTTATGCTCTGCTCGGCTCGACCGGAACGGCGCTTCGCTGCTGGCGGCAGCAGGCGCCGGGCTGCGAGAGCCCCAACGGCGGGCCCGTTATGGCGTCGGGGGCCGGTGCCCTGGAGTTGCGCCTCGGCGGGCCGGCCTGCTACCACGGGATACTCAAGGCCAAGCCCTGGCTGGGGAACGGAGCCGCGCCGCAGGCGGAGGATATCGAGCGTGCGTTGAAGCTGGTGCGCAATGCGCTGTTGCTGTGGCTCAGTGTCGGCCTGGTGCTGGCCGGTTATATGACTTGGAGTACCCATGCTTGAGCACGGCGGCCGGCTGCGTCAGGCGGTGGCGCGTTACGGCGGTGTAGCGGCGGACTGGCTGGATCTGTCCACCGGGCTCAATCCACACGGCTATCCGGTAGCGGCGCTGCCGCCGGCGAGCTGGGCGCGGTTGCCCGAACCGGACGACGGCCTCGAAGATGTTGCGCGGGACTACTACGGTTGCGACGCCCTGTTGCCGGTCGCGGGGTCGCAGTCGGCGATACAGATGCTGCCCTGGCTGAGGTCGCGCTCGAGGGTATCCGTGATGGAGCCGGGGTACCGGGAGCATTTCGAGAGCTGGCGGCGCGCCGGCCATGAGGTCGAGGGCGTCTCTGTGGCGGAGCTTCGCCGGCGGCTGCCGGACAGCGACGTGCTGGTGCTGATTCATCCGGGGAATCCGGACGGCAGCCGCTTCGGCCGTGACGAGCTGCTCGACTGGCATGGCGTATTGGCCGGGCGTGGCGGCTGGCTGGTGGTCGACGAAGCCTTTATCGACACCGAGCCCGGGCTGAGCCTGGCGGCAGCGACCGGCAGGCCAGGGCTGATCGTGCTGCGATCGGTCGGCAAGTTTTTCGGACTGGCCGGCATTCGAGTCGGTTTCGTACTGTCCGACCTTTCTTTGCTCGAGGCCCTGAAGGAACGGCTTGGGCCCTGGGCGGTTTCGGGCCCCGGGCGTGAAGCGGCGCGTATGGCGCTTGCCGATCTTGACTGGCAGCGACAGACCCGCGAGCGCCTTGTCGTCGAGGGCGGGCGACTGCGGCGCCTGTTGACCGAAAACGGGCTGGCCCCGGCCGGCGGTTGCAGTCTCTTTCAATGGGTCCGGCACGCGGATGCCGCCGCAATTCACGAGCAGCTGGCGGTCAGGGCCATCCTGACCCGCCTGTTCGACAGGCCTGCGAGCCTGCGCTTCGGTCTGCCGCCCGACGAGACCGGCTGGTGCCGGCTGCAAAACGCACTGAGGAATATAGCAGGATGACAGCAACCACCCTGATGGTGCAGGGCACCACCTCCGACGCCGGCAAAAGCACCCTGGTCGCAGGACTGTGCCGGGTGCTGGCGCGGCGCGGCCTGCAGGTGGCGCCGTTCAAGCCGCAGAACATGGCGCTCAACAGCGCCGTCACGGTCGATGGTGGCGAAATCGGGCGGGCCCAGGCTGTGCAGGCGCAGGCCTGCGGACTGGCGCCCCATACCGACATGAATCCGGTGTTGCTGAAACCCAACAGCGATACCGGCGCCCAGGTCATCATTCATGGCCGGGCGGTGGCCAATATGGAAGCGGCTTTCTATCACGACTACAAGCGGGTGGCGATGACGGCGGTGCTCGAGTCCCACGCGCGCCTGTGTCGGCAATACCAGGCGGTGATCGTCGAGGGCGCGGGCTCGCCGGCGGAAATTAACCTGCGCGATCGCGATATCGCCAATATGGGGTTTGCCGAGGCGGTCGACTGCCCGGTGATCCTGATCGCCGATATCGACCGTGGCGGTGTCTTCGCGCATCTGGTCGGTACCCTGGAGCTGCTGAGCGAGTCCGAGCGTGATCGGGTCGCGGGGTTCGTTATCAATCGCTTTCGCGGCGATATCGCGCTGCTGCAGTCCGGCCTCGACTGGCTCGAGGCCCGCACCGGCAAGCCGGTGCTCGGCGTGCTGCCCTATCTGCACGGGCTGCACCTCGAAGCCGAAGACGCGCTGCCGCGCGAGGCGCAACCGAAGCCCGCGGCATCTTTCCGCGTGCAGGTACCGGCGCTGCCCCATATCAGCAACCACACCGACTTCGACCCGCTGCGCCTGCATCCCAGGATCGAGTTCGAATACATCGGACCCGGCGCCACCCCCGGGCCTGCCGATCTGATCGTGCTGCCGGGGTCGAAGTCTGTGCGCAGCGATCTGGCCTGGCTGCGCGATCAGGGCTGGGAGGCACATATCCGTCGCCATCTGCGCTATGGCGGCAAACTCATCGGTGTCTGCGGCGGTTACCAGATGCTGGGCAACCGGCTGCACGACCCGCACGGCGTCGAAGGCGCGCCAGGCAGCTGCGACGGGCTGGGACTGCTGGCACTGGAAACCCGGCTGGAGCCGCACAAGCAGCTGCGCAACGTCGCGGGTGTGCTGGCGTTGGACGGGACGCCGGTCAGGGGATACGAGATCCACGCAGGTGTCACCGAGGGGGCAGCCCTGACGCGCCCCGCGCTGAAGCTGGAGCAGGGGCCCGATGGTGCCGTCAGTGAGGATGGCCAGGTGATGGGGACGTATCTGCACGGCCTGTTCGACAGCAGTGTCGCCTGCGACAGCCTGCTGTGCTGGGCGGGGCTGATGGATGCCGCAACGCCGGACTACGACGCACTGCGGGAGGCGGGTATCGATCGCCTGGCGGATACCCTGGAGCAGCACCTGGACCTGGCCGCCATCGACCGGTTGCTGGGGTTGGACTAACCCGGGCAGCGCGGCTTCTTTTCTTTGGTAGGAGCCCACTCCGTGGGCGAACCCGTGAGGCACCGGAGAATGTTCGCCCGCGGAGCGGGCTCCTACAGGCGAACCGTTTTGGCACCGGCGGCTTGCGTAGGAGCGGGACCTCCCTGCGAACAATCCCTGATCCTGGATCGATTCACCGCAGCCGGGTCAGAACGGCCGGACAATAAAATAAGCTCCGAACAGCAGCCAGGACAGGATAAGCAGGATCCAGGGCAGGGGGCTCGGCCGCAACTGCGGTGCTTCCAGTGCATCCGGGGCCGCGTCGTCACTGTCGTGCCGTGCGGCCTGTTTGCGCTGCTTGTCTGCCTCGCGGGACTTGGCTTTCTGCTGCTTCTTGTACTCGGCGATGCCCTTCTGTATGCCCTGGGCGATGAGCTTTGTCTGTTCCTTGGTCTGCCCCGGACGCTGGTTGGCCCGCGCGATTTTCATCGCCTCGTCCTGGGTTTCCGCGGAAGGGGACTGCTGTTTGGAATATCGGACCATGTTCTGCTCTTGCGCTGAGGTTCGCTTGATTATCCCGATCGTCCGGTGCGGCGTCAAAATGGTCCAAACTGCAGTAAACTGGCGTACGTGAATTGAGGCTAACCGGGGGGTTGGATAATGCATGCACTCTTTACGGGCTTGCTGATGGGACTGATCAGCGGGCCGCTGATGGCCGGATGCCCGGCGCTGCTCGATCACGATCTGCGAAAGCTTGCGGGGGAAGAGACCGTCAACCTTTGCGAGGCCTACAGCGGTAAGGTGCTGCTGGTGGTCAACACCGCCAGCAAGTGCGGCTTTACCGATCAGTACGAAGGCCTCGAAGCACTCTACGATGAATACGGGACGAGCGGGCTGGTGGTGCTGGGCTTTCCATCCAATGACTTCGCCGGTCAGGAGCCGGGAACCGAGGCCGAGATCAAGGATTTCTGCCGCTCGACCTACAGCGTGCAGTTTCCGATGTTCGCCAAGACGGTGGTGCGCGGCGAGGAGATTTCGCCCTTCTGGCGCGATCTGGTGGCGGCCAGCGACAGCCCGCCGCGATGGAACTTCTACAAGTACCTGATCGACCGTGACGGAAATTTCGTCGCGGCTTTCGGCAGCCGCACCGAGCCTGACGATCCCGAGCTGATGGACAGGATCCGGCAGTTATTGGCCGACGTAGACCAGCCTTAGCGCTGCATCGATTGGCCTGCTACCGAAGCAGAAAGACCAGCGTCATGATCAGGCCCACGGCGATCACGATAGCGCGTACCACGCGTGCGGGAAGTGCGCGGGCGATTGCGGCACCGCTGTAACCGCCGGCGGTTGCCGCCACCATCATCACCAGGGCTTCGTTCCATTCGACGATTCCGGCGAAGGCAAAGGTGGCGACGGATATCGACGACAGCACGAACGACAGCAGGTTTTTCAGGCCGTTCATCAGGTTCAGCTGCTGCATGCCGGCGGCGGAGAACTGCGCCAGCAGCATGATACCGAGTCCGCCGTTGAAGTAGCCGCCGTAAACCGCGACCGCCATCAGGCCCGGCGCCATCGGGAGGGGATGGCCTGCGCGGCGCAGAGCCGAAATCAGCCGGTTGCCGAAGGCGAACAGCAGCGTTGCTCCCAGCAGCAATAGCGGAACCACGGCGTCGAAAACGTCCGCCGGCGTCACCAGCAGCAGCAGCGCGCCGAGGACGCCCCCGGCCAGCCCGATAAGGCTGTAGCGCAGCAGTTCAGCGCGGCCCTGGGTCGCGATTTCACGGCGAAATCCCAGAGCGCCGCTAAGATAGCCCGGCAGCACGGCTACGGCGCTGGTGGCGTTGGCGGCAATCGGTGGAATCCCCGCATAAACCAGCGCCGGGAAGGTGAGAAAGCTGCCTCCGCCGGCGATGGTATTAAGCACACCTGCGAGATAACCGGCGACGATCAGCAGGGCATAGTCGAGAACAGACATGGCGGCATCCTTGCGTGAGACGGTGGCGTGGGCGGCGATAGCCTAACCCCGGCACTGACTGCAGGCAATGAGAACCCGCAGGCGTCGCGCCTCGCGCCGAATCGGTTTGACGCCATGCCGGAGCGGTTCGCGGCGGGGCGCCGCTCCTACTGGTGTGGATCAGGCAAGTGCCTCGTCGCGCATCACTTCGAACAGAATCTGCGCGCCGGCGGCGATCTGTTCCGGGGTCGAGTACTCGGCCTCGTTGTGGCTGATGCCGCCGACGGATGGTACGAAAATCATCGAGGTCGGGGCGACCTGGGATATGTTGACGGCATCGTGGCCGGCGCCACTGGTCATGCGGCGATAGCTGTAACCGCTTTTGGCGACGACTTTCTCGACGGCCGCGACGCACTCGGCGTCAAAGGCGATCGGCGGGGAGTCCCAGATGCGTTCGACGGCGACTTCGACGCCGGTTTCGGCGGCGATGCGGTCGATCAGTGCCATGGCGTCACGCTCGATCGCTTCGAGACCGTCGAGGGTAGCGTTACGCAGATCCAGGGTGAAGTTGAGATCGCCGGGGATGACGTTGCGCGAGCCTTTCGGGATATGCAGTTCTCCCACGGTGCAGCGACCGTCCTCGTCGGCGCGCTCGGACGCCAGGTCGATCATGGCGGTAATCATACGCGCTGCGGCGCCGAGGGCGTCCTTGCGGTAGCTCATCGGGGTCGGGCCTGCATGGGCGGAAACGCCCTTGACCTTGACGTCGTACCAGCGCATGCCCAGCACGCCGGTGACCACACCCACTTCCTCGTCTTCGCGCTCCAGCACCGGTCCCTGCTCGATATGCAGTTCGAAAAACTTGGCGAACCTGCGTGCGCCCACTTCGATGTCGCCATCATAGCCAATGGTCTTGAGGGCGTCGCCAAGACGGATGCCCTGGGCGTCGGTCTGGTTGAGTGCGTAGTCCAGTGTGAACTTACCGCTGTAGACGCCGGAGGCGACCATGGCCGGTGCGAAACGGGAGCCTTCCTCGTTGGTCCAGATCACAACCTCGACCGGACGGCGGGTCTCGATGCCTTCATCGTTTAGGGTGCGAATGACTTCAAGGCCCGCGAGGCAGCCGTAAATGCCGTCGAATTTGCCGCCGGTGGGCTGGGTGTCGAGGTGGCTGCCGGTGCTGATCGGCAGCGCGTCCGGGTCGGTACCGGGACGGCGCGCGTAGATGTTACCGATCCGGTCGATGCCGATTTCGCAGCCGGCATCGCGGCACCACTGCACGAACAGGTCGCGCCCCTGGCGGTCCAGTTCGGTCAATGCCAGCCGGCAGCTGCCGCCGGCTTCGGTGGCGCCGATTTCACCCATCTCCATCAGGGTATTCCAGATACGCTGGGCATTGATGTTTTTTACAGGCATGGCGTCTCCTCGCTCGGATTCTGTCTTATCAGCGGGTCGGTCGCTGTGGTTTTCGATCAATATAAAAGGCCCGGTCGGCGGTCGATATACCCTCAAGGGGATAGCTTCGATAACTCGAATCCCTTTTATACGGTCGCCCTTTTGCCCAGACCTTGGTTATAGATCTGCGGCCTTTTCAGCGCAACGTCCATAAAAAAAGCCGCCCTTTTCGGGGCGGCGAGCCATCTGAGTGGAATGCAAAAAAGCGCAGAAAATTGTCGGGTCAGATCGGTGTTTGCACCATATACCCGTGGGAGTAGGCCGCGCCCGGCTCGCAAGCAACAGCCGGTAAAAATACCTCTTGCGGGATATACAGCACGCCGGGTGCAAGGCGTAGACTGGTAGTGAATCACTGGTAATCCGAACAGGAAACGACTATGGCGAAGCATAACTACGACGACTGGAAGGCCCTGGCGGGGGCGCTGACGTTCCGTAACCAGGCCTGGATCAATGGCCGCTTCCAGGACGCTCAGAGTGGGGAAACCTTTGTCTGTGTCAATCCGGCCACCGAAGCGACGCTGGCTGAGGTGGCGTCATGCGATAGCGCCGATGTCGATATTGCGGTCGCCAGTGCTCGCCAGACCTTCGACAGTGGCGTCTGGTCCGAACGCTCGCCGGCAGAGCGCAAGCAGGTACTGTTGAAGCTGGCTGAACTGCTGGAGCAGCACCAGGACGAGTTCGCGCTGCTCGATACCCTGGATATGGGCAAGTCGATCAGCGAAACCAGCGGCCTCGATATCCCCTCGAGCATCGGCTGCTGGCGCTGGACCGCCGAAGCGGTGGACAAGGTCTACGGCGAGATCGCACCGACCGGTAACGACGCGCTGGCACTGATGACGCGCGAGCCGATCGGCGTGATCGGCGCCATCGTGCCCTGGAACTACCCGCTGATGATGGCGACCTGGAAGCTGGCGCCGGCGCTGGCTGCCGGTAACTCGGTGGTACTGAAGCCGTCCGAGAAGTCGCCGCTGAGCGCATTGCGCCTGGCGGAGCTTGCGCAGCAGGCCGGTCTGCCGGATGGTGTCCTCAACGTGCTGCCGGGCTTCGGTCACACCGCTGGCAAGGCGCTGGCGCTGCACATGGATGTGGACGTGCTGGTGTTCACAGGGTCCACCCGTGTCGCCGGTATGCTGATGGAATACGCCGGTCAGTCCAATCTCAAGCGGGTCTGGCTCGAGGCGGGCGGCAAGTCGCCGAACATCGTGTTCGATGACTGCGACGATATCAAGGAAGCGGCGGCCAACGCGGCGGTGGCGATCTTCGGCAATCAGGGCGAGGTCTGTATCGCGGCATCGCGCCTGTATCTGCAAAAGGGCATCAAGGACGAGTTTCTGGCGGCGCTTGCCGAGGCGGCGAAGGCATTCCAGCCCGGCGATCCGCTCGATCCGGCGACGACCATGGGACCGATGGTGGACGGCACTCAGCTCGATACCGTCAACCGATACGTACAGTCCGGCCTCGACGAGGGTGGCGAGCTGCTCATCGGGGGCGTGAGGCAGCACCGCGAAGGTGAGGGCTATTTCGCCCAGCCGACCATCATCACCGGCGCCAATAACGACATGACGATGGTGCGCGAGGAGATCTTCGGTCCGGTGCTGGCGGTCTGCGAGTTCGAGACCGAAGAGGAAGCGATCCGCCTGGCCAACGACAGCAAGTATGGCCTCGGTGCCAGTGTCTGGACCTCCAACCTGAAACGCGCACACCGCGTCAGCCGCAAGATCCAGAGCGGAATGGTGTGGGTCAACGGTTGGGGTGACGGTGATCAGACCGTAGCCTTCGGCGGCGTCAAGGGCTCCGGCAACGGCCGCGACAAGTCGCTGCACGCGCTCGAAAAATACACCGAGCTCAAGACCATCTGGTTCCGGTTGTAATCACCGACATTCCCTGCACGTAAAATAGGGCGCTGCCGGTGGCAGCGCCCTATTTTGTGCTTTTCGTAGGAGCTCACTCTGTGGGCGAATCTCGTTGGCACGGGGTTTGCGCCCACGCAGTGGGCTCCTACAATTCCCCGTCACCCGTCACCCGTCACCCGTCACCCGTCACCCGTCACCCGTCACCCGTCACCCGTCACCCGTCCACTGACAACTGCTCCTGCGTTGCCAGCACTGCCGCCATCCCTGGCGGTGACCCGTCACCCGTCCGGCGCTCAACCGCTCGCCAGATTGTTGAGGTGATTGAGAAACATCGAAAACAGCTCTGACTGGGTCGAGGTGTTGAGCCGGGCGTGGATGTTCTTGCGGTGCACCTTGACGGTACCGGCGCTGATATCCAGCAACTGAGCGATCGACTTCGACGAGTGGCCCTGCAGGATCAGGCCGGTGATCTCCTGTTCGCGCCTGGTCAGGACGCCGCTGCCGAAGGTCGAAAGCGCGTGCTCCATCGAGTTGTGGGCCTGCTCGTCGTGGACGTATTCGGAGGACTGGGCGAGCCAGAACTGGTGCACCAGCGCGCTGATGACCGGGAACACGCTGTTGAGCGTATTGCGCTCGGCGCGCGTGATGGTGCCGAGATTGGACTTGCGTCCGAGCGAGATGGTGAACACGACGTCGTTGTCGAGCGGAATCACCAGGATAATCTCGTCCACCAGGTCGAACTCGTGATAGCAGGAGCGATAGTACTCGGTGCTCTCGAAGGAGTCCGGCGCGATCTCGCGCAGCCGGTGCACGCCGGCGCCAAGACCCTGCTGGATGGCGTTGAACAGCGGATCGAGAATGTATACCTCGTTGATGTATTTCGTCAGCGTCGGGCCGAGCCGCTGGGAGTGTGTACTGAGTACCACGATCGGCTTGTAGCTGTGTTTGTAGGTGGCAATGAGACTGGTATTGAAACTCGTAAGATGTCTGAGGGTTTCGTTGAGAATATCCGGAAAGTTCCGCATCCGGATATGTTCGATCAGCTTGGCAAGGTCCCTGTGCCAGCTCTCCGAGGGTGAAATGCCGAGGCCGACTTTGTTCATATGTGAGTCTTCGTCGAGGTTCTGGGACGGAAACTATTTTAAGGTTCCTTAACCTTAGCACATATCGGGCTGGAGTCTTTGTCCTAACTTATTGAATATTAGATATTTATTAATGTATTTCCAAGAAATGCCAAAAAAATCCAGTTGCTATCCCTTCGGGGGTATAGATGGGTTTTCGACCCCGGTAGTACTTTAGGTGACATGAAACGGGGTGTCGCCGACGGCGGCGCCGGATCGGAATCACCCTAATAACGCACAACCGGAGAGGCACATTATGTCTTGGGATATCAACAAGCTCTGGGAACAGGATAAAGCTCATTTCGTTCATCCCTTTACCGATTTCTCGGTCTTTCAGGAAGAGGGCTGCGACATTATCACCGAAAGCAACGGCGAATATGTTTTCGATGGCAAGGGCAATAAATATCTCGACGGCATCGCCGGACTCTGGTGTGTGAATATCGGCCACGGCCGCAAGGAAATGGGGCAGGTCATGGCCGAGCAGGCCGAAAAGATGGCCTACTACTCGCCGTTCAACAACCTGTCCAACGTGCCGGCAACTCAGCTCGCCGCCAAGCTGGCGGAGCTGGCCCCGTCCAACCTGAATCACGTCTTTTACAGCTGCGGCGGTTCGGTGGCCAATGACACCACCATCCGTATTGTCCACTACTACTTCAACCAGCTGGGCAAGCAGGACAAGAAGATCATCATCTCGCGTAACAACGGTTACCACGGCACCACCTACGTGTCCGCGACCCTGACCGGCATCGAGAGCAACAACTGGGGCTTCGATACCGCGCATCAGTTCGTGCACCACGTCAAGGAAGCCAACTGCTACCGTCGTCCGGCCGGCATGACCGAAGCCGAGTACTGCGATTACCTGGTCGAAGATTTCGAAAACAGCATCAGCGAGCTGGGTGGCGAAGAGAAGGTCGCCGCCTTTATCGCCGAGCCGATCATGGGGGCCGGTGGCGTGCTGGTGGCGCCGGAAGGCTACCACCGCCGCATGTACGAGGTCTGCAAGAAGTACGGCATGCTGTTCATCTCCGACGAGGTCGTCACCGCCTTCGGTCGCCTCGGTCATTTCTTCGCGTCCGAGGATGTCTTCGGCGTGCAGCCGGACATCATCAACTGCGCCAAGGGTCTGACATCGGGCTATATCCCGCTGGGCGCTACCCTGCTGAGCGACGAGATCTATGAAGTGATCAGCAAGCCTCAGCGTGAAGGCGCTGTCTTCAGCACCGGTTTCACCTACTCCGGTCACCCGGTCGCCTGCGCAGCCGCCCTGAAGAATATCGAGATCATGGAGCGTGAAGGCATCTGCCAGAACGTGCGCGACGTCGGTCCCTACCTCGAGCAGCAGCTGGCCACGCTGAAGGATTTGCCGATCGTCGGTGATGTGCGCGGCAGCCACTTCATGATGTGCATCGAGAGCGTTGCCGACAAGGACACCAAGGAACTGCTTCCGCTCGAGGCCAACGTCGGCAAGCGTATCGCCGAGCAGTGCCAGAAGCGTGGTCTGATCGTGCGCCCGATCGCACACCTGAACGTGCTGTCGCCGCCGCTGATCTGGACTCGCGAGACCGTCGACCAGGTGGTCGGCATCCTGCGCCAGAGCATCCTGGCCACCGTCGAGTCGCTGATCGAAGACGGACTTTACCAGCCCCAGGCATGAGGGCCTGGGCGGTCGGCGGCTGGGCAATGATCACCCGGTCGCCAGCGCCTGCATCTATAGTGAAAGTGACGAACAGGGTCCAAGCAATGATCGACAATAACAGTCATAGCCCGAAAGCCGCCGGTTTCCGGATGCCGGGCGAGTTCGAACCCCATGAGGCCTGCTGGATGCTGTGGCCGCAGCGCGGCGATGTTTGGCGTCTCGGCGCCAAGCCTGCCCAGCGCGCCTTCGTGGCGGTCGCCGAGGCGATTTCGCGCAGCGAGACGGTCTACGTTGGCGTCAGCGACGAGCAGTACGAAAACGCCCGCGCCATGTTGCCGCCGCAGGTGCGCGTGGTGGAAATCAGCTCCAACGACAGCTGGATGCGCGACATGGGGCCGACCTTCGTCGTCAACGGCAAGGGCGAGCGTGCCGGCGTCGACTGGATATTCAATGCCTGGGGCGGCCTCGACGGCGGTCTCTATTTCCCCTGGGACAAGGATGACCGTGTTGCCCGCAAGGTCTGCGAGATCACCGGTGACCGTCGCTTCCGCGCGCCCATCGTGCTGGAAGGCGGCGCCATCCACGTCGACGGCGAAGGCACCCTGCTGACCACCGAGGAGTGCCTGCTCAACGCCAACCGCAACCCGCATCTGGCGCGCGAGGAGATCGAGGCCTGTCTGGCCGACTATCTCGATATCTCCAAGGTGATCTGGTTGCCGCATGGCACCTTCAATGACGAAACCAACGGTCACATCGACAATATCGCCTGCTTCGTCAAGCCCGGCGTTGTAGCGCTGCACTGGTGCGACAACCCGGAAGACCCGCAGTACGCGATCGCCCGCGAGGCCTACGAAGTACTGAGCCACGCCACTGATGCCCGGGGCCGCAAGCTCGAAGTCGTCAAGCTGCCGCATCCGGGACCGCTGTTCATCAGCGCCGAGGAAGCCGGCGGTATCGACCTGGCGTCCGACAGCCACCCGCGAACCGAGGGTGAGCGGATGGCGGGCTCCTACATCAATTTCTATATCGGCAACAGTGTCGTCGTGTTCCCGCTGCTCGATCCCGCGAGGGATGGGGAGGCTCAGGCGATACTCCAGGAACTGTTTCCTGAGCGGGAAATCATCGGTGTCGATGCCCGCGAGATCCTGCTGGGCGGCGGCAATATTCACTGCATTACGCAGCAGATGCCCACCGCCTGACCTCTCCCTCGCTCAATAGCGACGGCGCAATGTATTGATACCTGCACGGGGCGGCGGCTGCCGCTCCGTGACAGGCCCGGTGTTCCTGTTGCCGGGCAAAACAACTATAAAAGAGGAACAAAGATGTCTACTTCGACAGACACTTGCATGACTTCGAATCAAACCCATCCCAGTCAAACGATCGCAGTGACCGTGCTGGCAGTTGCGGTGGTCGGCTTTGCACTTTATTGTTTTCAGGCTTTTGGCGAGGCGGCTGACTTCGGGCTGCTGAGCCTGCTGCCCACCGCCGTGGTGATATTCACCGCGCTCTACACCAAAAGAACCATAGAGTCCCTCTTCATCGGTGTCCTTGTCGGTCTGCTGATGACCAACTCTCCGGCCGATTTCATTCCCCAGCTCGGCACCACCTTTCTCGATGTCTTCATGAATGACACCGTGGCCTGGATCTTCATCGCGTGCGGCCTGATGGGCTCGATGATCTCGCTGGTGACCATCGGTGGCGGCGCCGAAGCCTTCGGCCGTTGGCTGACCACCCGGGTGCACAGCCGCAAGGGCACGCTGTTTTCGACCATGGCGCTGGGCCTTGCGATTTTCATCGACGACTACCTCAACGCCCTGACCATCGGCTCCTCGATGCGCAAGGCAACCGATAAAAAGAAGGTGTCCCGCGAATTTCTCGCCTACGTTGTCGACTCCACCGCCGCGCCGGTCTGCATCATCCTGCCGTTCTCGACGTGGGCCGTTTTCTTCGCCGGCCTGCTGGAAGACAACGAGGTCGCCGCGAAGGGCGCCGGTATCGACCTGTTCATCGATTCCATCCCGTACATGCTTTACGCCTGGGTCTGCCTGGTCGTGGTAGTGCTGGCCATTTCCGGCAAGCTGCCGCTGCTGGGCAAGATGAAGGACGCCGAGAAGCGCGCTGCTAGCGGCAAACTGGTCAGCGATGCCGACGCCGTATACAACACCGAACTGGAGGGCGGTGTCGAGAAGTCCAACATGCTGAACTTCTTCGTGCCGATCCTTTCGCTGATCTTCTTCACCTGGTACTTCGACATCGACATCATGTCCGGTGCCATGGCGTCGATTTTCGTGACCCTGGCATTTTTCGGCCTGCAGCGACTGATGAGCATGGGCCAGATGTTCGATGGCATCCTCAAGGGCTTCGTCGGCATGATCATGCCGCTGGGCACACTGTTCTGCGGCTTTATGCTGGCGGAGGTCAACAACGCCCTCGGCACCACCGAGTACGTGATCAACGCGACCACGGGTTTCATGACCGCGGACATGCTGCCGATGGTGGCCTTTGTGGTGATGGCGGCGCTGGCGTTTGCCACGGCGTCCTTCTGGGGTATCTTCGTCGTCGGCATGCCGATCATCCTGCCGCTGGCGGTGGCGGTCGATGCCAACATCCCGCTGGTCGTCGGCGCCATGATTTCGGCCTCCGCCTTTGGCTCACATGCCTGCTTCTACGGCGACTCGACCGTCCTGTCCGCCAAGGCCTGTGGCATCAGCCCGATGAGCCACGCCATCACCCAGTTGCCTTATGCGCTGATTGGTGGCGTGATTTCGGCAATCGGCTTCCTGATGCTGGGCATTATGCTCTGAGCGAGCTGTGTTGGGTTGCGCCCTGCGTGCTCCACCCAACTGACTACACGCCCTATCTATCCATCGACGCCCGGACCTTGTCCGGGCGTCGTCGTCTTACAGCTCCATAACCATCTCGTGCCACGACATGCCGCCGTGGTCGGACGCGGACGGCCCGGTGTAGCGGTAGCCGAACCTGCGGTACAGCGCGACATGCTGATCCCTGCACATCAGGTGGATGGACCTTTTGCCCAGCTGCTTCATGTTGGCGACGAAGGTATCCATCAGCAGCCCGGCGTAGCCTTTGCCCTGAAACGCAGGATCGACCACCACCGACATGATCACGACATTGGGTGCATCGGGGTCGTGGCCCACCAGTTCCTTGAAGGACTCATCCGACATCACCACCTCATTGGCGCAGCCGCTGTTGATGAATCCGATGACCTGTCCCTCCAGTTCCAGCACCAGAAAGCCCTGTGGGTAAACCGATATCCGGGTGGCGATTTTCTCCCGTGTCGCCGCCTCGTCGCCCTCGTAGGCAAGGGTTTCAATCTCGAAGCAGCGGGATACATCAGATGCGTTGGCGGGGCGGAAGACGGGCGCGGACATGACGTAGTCGACTCTCTTTTGAGCTGTGTGGCAAAGGCGGTCATTCATAAGCAGGTATGGTAACCGAATTTGCAATCACCGACCGGGGATGTCCGTCTGGCCTTTACCGGAAGTGTTGGGTTCCGGCCCTTCGGACCTGCACCCAGCCTATATGGGCGGCGATGTTTGTAGGTTGGGTGGAGCGGCGCAGCCGCGGAACCCAACACCCGTTTATGTCCCCAAAAAGCCAACTGAGCCGGCCAGCTCGAGTCCGCGCTGCAGCGTCCAGGCCGATGCGACCAGCAGGCAGGGCAGCCCAAGGGCGTGCTGCGGCTGCAGACACACGGGCGGCCAGTAGCGTTTCAGCAGCCACAACAGCGGCGCGGCGACAAGGTAGACCGACAGCTGCCCCAGCTCGATGCCGAGGTTGAAGCCGAACCAGGCCCGCAGCAGGTCGCCGGGCGCGCTGCCGCTGGCCTGCTGCAGTACGAACGCAAAGCCGAGACCGTGCAGCAGTCCGATGGCGAAGACCCGCCCGGCGAGCAGTCGGTCGCCACGGCCTAGCAGCAGGCAGGCGCCGCTGTAAACGATGGTCAGTGCAATCGCGGTTTCGATCAGTGGCACGAACCAGGCTGGCGCGCCGAGCCAGCCGGCCGCGCCCAGCCCCAGCGTGATCGAGTGGCCCAGCGTGAAAGCCGCGGAGATGCGCAGAAAGCCGCGCCATTGCCGTGCTGCCAGTATCAGGATCAGCATGAAGAGCAGGTGATCGAGGCCGATCATCACATGGTGATAGCCCGACCGTACCTGCGTCAGCAGCGTTACTCCCCCGTCTTCGGCTTGAAGCCTGGCATGCAGCGGGCCCTGCGAGGTCAGCCGCGTGGCGCCGTCCGGGAGGTAGAGCGTCAGGATATTGATCGTCCTGGCGGCGATATCGGGCCACTCTCCCGGGTTGCTGGAAAGCGTCTTGATATCGGCAAGCGCAAGGCCAGGGTAAAAAGCGCTGAAGTCGATGACGGCGTCGGCCAGCGGAAGCGGCGCCTTCGGCAAAAGCAGCGGCTCGTTCAGCTGACCGCGAATCTGCGCCAGCTGGCTGAAGGGGCTGCGCTCGCCAATCGCCTCGATACGGATTGCTTCGATGCGCTGCGTTGACACCGAGGGTTCGATCAGCAGCGCATCGCGCAGCCGTTCCTGTAAAGGCCCCGGTTCCGATTCGACAGTGGCGGTATCGAGCAGCAGGGCGTCGGGCCGGTCGCTACCGGGAGCTTCCCGGCTGTAGGGGACGGAATCACCGGGTTGCCAGTCGCCCGGCAGCAGGACCGCGGCAAGTGGCAGGCGGGCATAGAGGCGAATGCCGCCATCAACGGGTGTCAGATGGACAATGCGTCCGAGAAAGTTCTGGAAGTGGGCGCTGGAAGGGCCTGCTGCGAGCATCGCGACGACGAATACAAGCCCGTGGAGCAGGTGACTGGGTTTCGTGGGCATGGCGAATTACCTGCAGCGACGGCAGAGCCGCCGCTGCTGTTGATAAAAAGCAGAGCTGGGGGCGGTGCATGGATGCACCGCCATTGGCCGCAGGCCAATGCGAGCTCCGGACAGAAAATTGCTCCTGCATTTTTTGCATACATGGCGGGGCGGCCTTCCGCCATCCTTGGCCTTGAAAACCAAGGGGTTTCGCAAAATTCCGCCCGGCTTTTCAGGGCGCCAATTAAACAGGCAGGGAGGCCTGTTTAATTGCTGGGTAAAGAGCCGCGCGGATCCCAGAGACGGGCGTCGGTGGTTTTTTCGTAAGCCTTGCCGTC
Source organism: Marinobacterium nitratireducens (assembly GCF_014645375.1). GTDB lineage: Bacteria > Pseudomonadota > Gammaproteobacteria > Pseudomonadales > Balneatricaceae > Marinobacterium_A > Marinobacterium_A nitratireducens. Next base: position 423,044 of record NZ_BMLT01000004.1, on the reverse strand, counting down.
GGGCGCCGAGACCAGCTCCATCTGCATGCCCCAGGGCGCCATGAAGTAGATCCAGGTAAGGCCTTCGAGCGGGCCGTCGGTGAACGGGTGGGGCTCGCCAAGGAAGCGCACGCCGCGCGCCTTCATATAGGCGATGGAGGCGTCGAGGTCATCGACGTAGAAGGCGATATGGTGGCCGCCGATATCGCTGTTCTTCGGCTTCTCGGCGCGCTGATCGGGCGAGTCGTAGTCGAAAATCTCGAAATTGGTGCCATTGCCGCAGCGCACCAGGTGCGCGACCGGGATCGAGGCGCGCGGGTTCACGTCGAGATTCTCTTTCATCCAGTCATCTTCGAACGGGCCGAAGGGACCGATGGTGAAAAAGGCCTCGCAGCCCATGACATCGACCAGGAAATCCACCGCCTGCTCGGCGTCGGGTACCGTGAAGCCGAAATGGTCGGTGCCGCGCATGCCGGGCGTGGCGGCATTGGCGAGGCCTGCGCAGAGCAGGAGCGAAACGGCGAAGGCGTAAATTCGAAGCATTGCATCATCCTTTTTATGGTTATCGATTGTCCCGCTGTACAGAGCAAATCCGATGCCAGAAAAAGGGGCGGGGCGCGATAGGCCCGAATCCGCGGATGACGGGGCCTGCGGAGGAGCCGGTGCGCTCGGCGCCGGGCGTCCGGGGTGCCGCGGCACAGACTGTCGCGGCGACAGCTGCGACAGTCTGTGCCAGTGCTTCGCATGCAATCGCACGGAGGCCGCGTTCCTACGGAAGAGGGGGAGGTCGGGTGTTTACGTAGGAGCGCCGCCCCGGTGCGAACAACCGCCGTCACGATACGGCTCACACGGAGGCCGCGCTCCTACGACTGTTTTAGCCACTGCGTCGGCGACAGCCCGCACGACTGGCGGAATCGTTTGGCCAGGGCCGGCGCGCCGCTGTAGCCCACCCGGTTGGCGACCCAGTCGATGGGCCGGCCCTCGCGCAGCAGCGTCTGGGCCAGGCAGAGGCGCCACTGCGCCAGGTAGTCGCCCGCGGTCTGGCCTAGGGTTTCGCGGAAAGCGAGGGCGAAGCGGGCGCGGGACATGCCGGCCGTCGAGGCGAGCTGCGCGAGGGTCCAGGGGGCGGCGGGGTCTTCGTGGATGGCGATCAGCGCCCGCGCCAGGCGCGGGTCTGCGAGTCCCGCCAGCAGGCCGACGTCGATCTCGTCCCTGTCCATCAGGTGGCGGAGCAGCTGGATGATGAGCAGTTCGCAGAGACGGTCGAGCGCGGCCTGGCGGCCGCAACGCTCGACCAGCGCCTCGTCGAACAGCAGTTCCAGGGTCCTGGACAGCGGCGCCAGGCTGTCGAGCGGCAGGATCAGCGGGCGTGCCAGCGCCATCGACAGGGGATTGCGGGCCGAGCCGAAACTGAAGTCGCCGCAGACCGTTTCGGCGCCACCCGGGCCCGGAATCAGGCTGTGGCTCCGGGGCCGCAGAAAGAAGATCAGGCTCGGTTCGTCCAGCCGGCGCTCCGGTTCGCCTTCGGTGACGAGGCGCAGACTGCCGGCTTTCAGCAGGTGGATATGGCCGAGCCCCGCCTGCCCCTCGTAGCGGGCGCTGTCGCAGAGCGGGCCGCTGTTGAACACCCGGGCGTGAAGATGGACATGTTCCAGCAGAGCGGCGAGCCTATCCATATTCGAGACTCCTGGATAATAACTATGGACTTTTGAATATCAAAAGTATCGACTTCTCCGCCATCCTTGGAAAGTCTGAAACAACCAACCCGGAGCTGAACCATGAAGACCTTGCTGAAGATGCCGCTGGCGGCGCTGCTGCTGGCGACCGCCGTCCCGCTGATGGCGGATACCCTGGCGGACCAGACCTACGGCACCCTGGTCGGGGCCGACGGCGCCATAACGCTGCCGGACGGTTTCCGACGGCACTGGACCCACCTTGGTTCCTGGGTGGTGGCCGACCCGGCGGCGCCCGGTGCCGGCTTTCACGACGTCTATACCCAGCCCGAGGCGGCGGCCGCGTACCGGGAAACCGGGGCCTTCCCGGACGGTGCCGTGCTGGTCAAGGAGATCCGCACGCTGGAGTCGGGCGAGAAGACCACGGGCCAGGCACAGTGGGCCGGCGCACCGGCGGTGTGGTTCGTCATGGTGAAGGACGCGCAAGGGCGTTTCGACGGTCCGCACTGGGGCGAAGGTTGGGGCTGGGCGCTATACGAGGCAAAGGACCCGGCGACCAATGTCTCGAAAAGCTTCGAGGAAACCTGCAGGGGCTGTCACGTGCCGGCGCAGCAGACCGACTGGGTCTTTATCGAAGGCTATCCGACCCTGAAATAGACGCCGGATTCGTAGGATGGGTGAAACGACGCTTGTGCATGGAGTATTCGAATCTGATGCAGCCCGGGCGTCGTGTAACCCATCTTGGAGTGGCGGTTCAGCATCAGGGAGGTGGAGTCACTGATGGGTTGCGCCGCCACCGGACCTCTTTGCCAAACGGATGACGCGCTGCGTTGGCGCCTCCACCCATCCTACGATTTCTACCCGTCACCCGTCACCCGTCACCCGTATAAAAAAGGCGCGTCCGGGGACGCGCCAAGTCAGGCGGGCTGAGAATCGGGAGATTGCGCGGGCCGGCGATCAGATCTCGCGGCGCTGCATCTGGTCGGCGATGTAGTCGGCCTGGCGGATGGCCAGCGCGACGATGGTGAGGGTCGGATTTTCGGTGCCGCTGGTGGTGAACTGGCTGCCGTCGGAAACGAACAGGTTGCTGATATCGTGGCTCTGGCCCCACTTGTTGACGACGCCGTCGCGGGCCTTCTCGCTCATCCGGTTGGTGCCCATGTTGTGGCTGGCCGGGTAGGGCGGCAGGTAATTGACCTTGGTGGCGCCGATCGACTCGAACAGCTCGGTGGAGCGGTCATAGGCGTGGTTGCGCATCCGGGTGTCGTTGATATGGTCGGTCTTGTACACCACCGGCACCGGCAGGCCGTACTGGTCCTTTTCGGTCGGGTGCAGGGTGATGTTGTTGGATTCGACCGGCATGTCCTCGCCGCAGATCCAGAAGCCGGCCATCTTGTCGTAGTTGGCGAGCGAGTCCGCCAGCTCGCGGCCCCAGCCGCTCTTGCCGGGATTGAGGAAGGCCGACATGAAGGGCAGGCCCAGGTGCAGGATCTCCAGCTCGTAGCCGGCCAGGTGGCCGCGGCTGGCGTCGTTGTCCTTCCACTCGTGGACTATGCCGGGCACCACGGTGCTCTTGTACATGTGCACCGGCTTCTCGAACTCGGCGTAGACGCCGCCGGTGGTGTGGGTCATGTAGTTCTGACCGACCTGGCCGGAGGAGTTGGCGAGGCCGTCCGGGAACATCGACGAGGCGGAGTTGAGCAGCATGCGCGGCGATTCGATCGAGTTTCCGGCGACCGCGACGACACGGGCTTTCTGCAGCTGCTGGTTGCCATCCTTGTCGGCATACAGCACGCCGGTGACCTTGCCGCTCTTGTCGTGTTCGATGCGCAGTACCATCGACTGCGGTCGCACCTCGACGTTGCCGGTGGCCTCGGCCTTCGGGATCTCGGTGTACATCGTCGACCACTTCGCGCCGATCTTGCAGCCCTGCATGCAGAAGCCGTTGACCTGGCAGGACGGGCGGCCGTCGCGGACCTGGGTGTTGATCGCCAGGGTGGCCTGGTCGCACTTGGCGCCAATGCGCCGCGCGCCCTCGGCGACCACCTTGTAGTGGCTGCTCTGGCCGTGGAAGGGCATGCCGGTGGCCTCGGTGCCGCACACCCCCATCTTCTTCTCGGCCTTGACGTAGTAGGGCTCGAGTTCCTTGAGCGTGATCGGCCAGTCGAGCACGTTGGCGCCGGGCACAACGCCGTTGGTGCTCTTCATCTTGAACTCGTGTTCCTGGAAGCGCATCGCCACGCCGGCCCAGTGCATGGTGGCGCCACCGACGCCCTTGACGATCCAGGCCGGCAGGTTCGGAAAATCCTTGGCCAGCCGTGCCGGTCCCTCGACATAACGCTTGTCGAGCCAGGAAATCTTGCCGAACATCTTCCACTCGTCGTTCTCGATGTCGTCCAGCGTGAAGCGCTTGCCGGCTTCCAGCACCACGGATCGGATGCCCTTCTGTGCCAGTTCGTTGGCCAGGGTGCCGCCGCCGGCACCGGAGCCGATGATGACGACCAGGCTGTCGTCGTTGAGATCGAATTTTGTTGTCATTGTTAATCTCCAGATGAGTAAACAGTGGACAGAAAACAGTTAACAGATCGCTACCGGTTGGCCGCCGTGCGGGGAGCGGCCACTGTCAACTCGTTGCTGTCAACTCAGCACCAGCCAGTCGATTTCGTTATAGCCGCGGTTGATATAGCCGCCGTGCTGCCAGGCGGAGCCGCCGTATCCGAAGCGGGGCCAGAGTTCGGGGTTGTTGTAGATACCCATCATCAGGTCGCCCCGGAGGCGCTGGAAGAAGGCGCCGTCCTCCATCGCCCGCAGGATCTGGACGCGGTCGCCTTCGGCGGCGATGTCGAGGAAGGGCTTGCCGAAGCGTTCCCGGCTGCGGCGGTCGAGCTCGGCGACGCCCTCCTGCAGCAGCGTGCGCAGGTCGGCATCGGCTTCGGCCTGCTGCGCCAGCGGGGTCAGTACCGCGGCGTAGTATTTGTCCTCGAGCCTGTCGTGGGGGTAGATGTCGCGGGCCATGCGCATCAGGGTGGCGCTGCCCTGCTCGCCGACGGCCCTGGCGGCCCAGGCCGTGGCGCTGAGCAGGCCGGCGCTGACGATGCCGACACCGGCGACGGTGATGCCGCTGCGCGCCAGAAAGCGGCGGCGGCCGAGATCGGGTTTGTTATTCTTCATCTCGATTTCCTCTCTCATGCGCCCGGGCGGACTGCCCGGGCGCCTGTTCTCATTGGTCCGACGTATCGCATGGGGACTGCAGACAGTCGTCGAAGCAGGCCCGGAAGCGTTCCAGGCTCTGTTCCAACAGGGCGGGGCCGGCATCCGGCAGCAGCTCGGCGAGGGATACGTGCAGACGCTCGTCGATCCGCGCCTCCAGGCCACAGTGACGGTAGAAGGCGTTGCCGACGTGCCACAGGGTGTCGAGATCCTCGTCGACCAGGATCACTGCATGGGCCAGCACCGCGAACATATCGTCTGCGGCTCCGGTCGCCGGTGCCAGCTTGCGCCAGCGCTGGGCGGTACCGGCGAGCTTGCGCCCCCCGACCACCAGGTTGTAGTCGCCGTCGCAGAAGGCCCCCTCGACCGAGGCGCAGTAGGCCTCGATGCCGAGCCCGCGCAGGCAGTCGATCAGCGGATTGCACAGTTTCAGGTAGCTGTCGCGGATTCCCCCGTCGGCCCGGCGCTGGCGAAACGCCAGCGCGACGTTGATCAGGCCCGGCGACTGCGGCGTCAGGTCGCCGCCGGTATCACGGACGATGACCGGCCAGCCGCGGCCCGCCATCGCCTCGCAGGCCCGGTCGAAGCCCGGCTTGTGGGTCAGGCGTCGTGGCACCACGATGGACGGCGCACAGCGCCAGAGCAGCAGGCCTGCCTGCCGATCGCCGTCGACGACGGACTGCAGCAGTGCCATTTCACGGCGCAGCCCTTCGTGTGGATCGAGTATCGCCAGTGCCGGATCGCGGTGGGTGGCCATGCTGGTTACCCCCGCTCGATCTGGCGGCACAGGTCGCTGAGGAAATCCGCCGCCGGCGCGCCGTCCAGCGCGCGGTGATCGAAGCTCAGCGACAGACCCATGACCGGCCGCACGGCCAGTTCGCCGTCCTCGCTCACCCAGGGCCTTTGCCGGGTTTCGCCGATGCCGAGGATGGCGATCTGCGGCAGGTTCACGATCGGCGTGAAGTGGCGCACCCGGGACAGCCCGAGGTTGCTGATCGTGAAGGTGCCGCCGGTCATCTCCGGCACGGTCAGCTTGCCACTGCGGGCGCGTTGCTGAAGTGCCTTGCGGGCGGCGCTGCGATCCATCAGCGACAGGTTGCCGGCATCGAAGATCGCCGGCGCGACCAGGGTGTTGCCCGGCAGCGCCATCGCCATGCTCAGGTGGATCTGCGGGTTCAGGCGGATCTCGCGCGCCTCGACCCGGCCGTTGAGGTCCGGGTGGCGGCCCAGCACCGCGACCACGGCGTGGGCGATCAGATCCTCCATCGAGACCTTCACCCCCTGGTCGCCCAGCCGCGCCTTGGTCGCAAGCAGAGCGCTGGCGTCGCAGTCGGCGTGGTGCGTCAGCTGGGCGGCCTCGTCCAGGCTCTTGCGCATATTATCCGCGATCATGCCGCGCACGCCGCGCAGTGGAATGACCCGGCAGTGACTATCAGTATCTGTTTTCATTATTGTCATGGTGGTTTCCCCATGGCTGCCGGGATGGTCAGCTGGCCCCGTCTACACTCGGGTCCAGGCTCTTGCGCATATTGTCGGCGATCATGCCGCGCACGCCCTTGAGCGGGATCACGCGGGTCGCGTCGGCCGTTTCGGTTTTCATCGTTGTCATTGTTATTCTCCGTTGCGGGGCACGGTCAGCCGATATGGCCGATCAGGTCGCCCTTGGCGACGACGTCGTCGACGTCCTTGAGAATCTGCAGGCTGCCGCTGGCCGGTGCTTCCAGCTCGTACTGGATTTTCTGCACCATCAGCTCGGCGATCACTTCGCCCTGTTCCACGGCGCCGCCGTCGCTGGCCAGCCAGGTGGTGATCACCGCTTCGCTGTCTTCTTCCCAGAGGGTTTCGGGAACTCGTACTTCTATAGACATCTCAGTTGCTCTCCATTTTCTCAAAGGCTGCGATGATCTTGTCCGCGCTGGGCAGTGCCCACTGCTCCATCGGCCGGGTAAAGGGAATCGGGATATCGGGGTAGGCCACCCGCTGTGGTGCCGCTTTCAGCGGCACGCCCTGTTCGACCACCGAGCTGATGATCTCGCCGCTCATGCCATAGCTGTGGTAGTCCTCGTCGACCACGATCAGGCGCCCGGTCTTGCGTACCGAGGCGATGATGGCCTCGCGGTCCAGCGGCACCAGGGATCTCAGGTCCAGCACTTCGGCGCTGACGCCGCGCTCGGCCAGCTGCCGGGCGGCCTTGAGGCCGTGGTGCACGCCCGAGGTGATGCCGACGATGGTGACGTCGCTGCCCTCGCGCACCACCGCCGCTTTGCCGATCGGCACCTCGTAGGCCTGTTCCGGCACCTGGACGATGGCGTCCTTCTCGGTGCCGAGCCAGCCCATGCCCTGCAGCGCCTTGTGGAACATGAAGATCACCGGGTTGTCGTCGCGGATCGCCGCGGTCATCAGGCCCTTGGCGTCGTAGGCGTTGGACGGCGCCACCACCTTCATGCCGGGCAGGTGCGCGAAGGTGGCGTGCAGGCACTGGGAGTGCTGGCCGGCGTCGCTGTAGCCGCCGCCGGTCGAGGTCATCAGCACCACCGGTACCTTCACCTCGCCGCCGGAGAAGTAGGTGTTCTTGGCCATCAGGTTGTAGATGGCGTCGAAGCAGACGCCGAAGAAGTCGACGAACATCAGCTCGACGATCGGGCGCATGCCGTCGCTGGCAGCGCCGACCGCGGCGCCCATGAAGGCGGTCTCGGAGATCGGGGTGTCGCGAACCCGTTCGGCGCCGAACTCGTCGTACAGGCCGCGGGTGTTGCCGAACACGCCGCCGAGCGGTCCGATATCCTCGCCCATTACGAACACCCGCTCGTCGATGCGCATTTCCTGGGCGATCGCCTCGGCCATGGCGCGGGCGATGGTCAGTTTTCTTTCTTTGGTTGCAACCGTCATGACGTTGCTCCTTTCATTTTTGTTATCAGACGAACACTTTGTCGAGGGCTTCTTCCGGATCCGGGTAGGCACTGTCGCGGGCGAAGGCGATAGCGGCATCGACCCGGGCGCGGCTGCGCTCGACCAGCGCTGCATCCTCGGCGTCGCTCCAGCCTTCGCTGGCCTTGAGGTGCTCGCGCAGCTTCGGAATCGGATCCCGGGCGAAGAGGGCGTCCTTCTCCCCCTGCGGGCGGTAGCCTTCGGCGTCGCCCATGAAGTGCCCGGCCAGGCGGTAGGTTTCGATTTCGATCAGCGTCGGCCCTTCGCCCCGGCGGGCTCTCTGTATGGCTTCGCCGGCCACCTCGTAGATCGCCAGCGGGTCGTTACCCGGGACAAAATGGCCGGGCATGCCATAGGCGGCGGCGCGCTGGTCGTTGCGTTCGATGGCGGTGGAGGCGCTCTTGGCCACCGATATGCCCCAGGCGTTGTCCTCGATCACGAAAACCACCGGCAGTTTCCAGACCGCGGCAAGGTTCAGCGATTCGTGGAAGGCGCCCTGGTTGGCGGCACCCTCGCCGAGGAAGGCGACGGCGATGCCGGCTTTGCGCTGCATCTGGCGCGACAGCGCGGCGCCCACGGCCGGTCCCATGCCCTGGGCGATGATGCCGGAGCAGGAGAAATTCACCTTCGGGTCGAAGATATGCATATGGCCACCACGGCCGCCGGAGAGACCGGTCTTCTTGCCGAAGATCTCGGCGGCCATGCGATCGAGATCGACGCCCTTGGCGATGGCGACGTGGTGGGGGCGGTGGGTCGAGGTGACGATATCGGAAGGCTCGAGGTGGGCGCAGACGCCGACGGCGCAGGGTTCCTGGCCGTTGGACAGGTGCATTTCGCCGGGAATGGGGCCGTTGGCCATATTGAAGGCGGGGGACTTGCCCTCCATGTAGATCTTTTCGATGGATTCCTCGAAGTAGCGGCTGACGAGCATCTGCTCATACATCCAGAGTTGCTGTTCTTTGCTTGGCTTCATGGAAACCACTCCTTTTATTCTTGATATTCGTAAGGCGCAGCAGGCGCCGCTTCTGACGCTCGTCTTGAATAGGGCAAAGCCTGTGCCAGTTTTTTAAATAACTGAAATAAAAGGATTATTTTGTTTTTTGGGGTGGCTGTGTTCCAGTTGTCCGGCACGGACTGTCGCAGCGGTTGCGACAGACTGTAGCGGCACCTGCACACACTGTGGCGGGATGTAGGATGGGTTAAGCGATGCATCCCGACTTATTGGACGCCACCGACGTTTTTTGGGCATCGTGAACCCATCATATCGATCGCCGTACCGATCGATTGGCATCGGTCGGCATCGGGCGGTATCGAAACCTCCGGTGTTGGGGGACGCCGCTGCGCCCAACCGACATTGCTGCGGCGCAGTTCGCTTCGCTCAGTGCCCCCTGCATAGACATCGATGCGACGCGGGGCCTATGATGGTCCTACATAATAAAAACCAGATGGGCGAATTTTCCCGACGTTGCCATGAGCATTCGCAATCCCAATCGACAAGGGCTGCTGCCCGACGGCAAACGCGCTCCCGAAATTCAGGGGTCCTGGCGTCGCTGTATCGAAGAGTACAAGCTCGAGCCCGGCCGCGATCTGCGTGCACCGCGTCTGAGCGAGTCCGAAATCCGCTACGCCCGCGATCAGCTCGACAGTCTGCTGCACTCGGCGGAACCGGTGTTCGACCGGCTGCGCTACCTCGGCGGCAATTCCGGCTACTGCGTGCTGGTCACCGATGCCAGCGGTATCGTGCTGCGCGATTACATCGATTCCAGCAGGGGGCGGGAGCTGGCCGACAAGGGGCTCAGTCTCGGTACCGTCTGGAGCGAGAACCTGGTGGGCACCAACGGACTGGGAACCTGCCTCGCCACCGGGGAGGCGCTCACCGTATACGCCGACGAGCACTTCGGTCGCGAGTTGCAGCGTTTCACCTGCTCGACTGCGCCGCTGATTGCGCCGGACGGTGACGTGATCGGCGCGCTGGATATCTCCACCTATGCCAGGGGTGACAAGGTGGGGCAGGGGCTGGCGCTGAACCTGGTCTGCGATACCGCGGATCAGATCGAGGCGTCGATGTTCCGCCATGCCTTCGCCCGTCACCACCTGCTGGCGCTGGTCAGCTCGCCGGTCGCCGATCCGGCATTGTCGTCGGCGCTGCTGGCGGTCAACGATGCGGGCTGGATTCTCGGTGCGACCTCGCCGGCGCTGCTGCTGCTGGGCATCGCCGAGCGCGCGCTGATTGTCGGTCAGGGACTTGCGGCACTTACCGGCGCCAACCTGGAGGATGTGCACCGTGCCCCCGTCGCCTTGCCATCCGCGGCCGGCTGGCTGATGCGTCTGGCCGGGCATCTGCCGGCCCGCAACCCCGTGGCGGCGAGTCCTGCGCCGACCCCGCGCAAACCGCTGGACTCGCCGCTGTACCGTGTCGCCGGCGGCGACAGCCGTCTGCAGCGCAACGCCGACATCTGCCACCGCGTCATGGATCGCAATATCAGTATTCTGCTGCAGGGCGAGACCGGCACCGGCAAGGAGGTCTGGGCGCGCGCCATCCACGACAGCAGCGCCCGGCGGGACAAGCCGTTCGTCACTCTCAACTGTGCTGCGATTCCGGAATCCCTGATCGAGAGTGAACTTTTCGGCTACGGGGCCGGCACCTTTACCGGTGGTCTGAAGGGGGGCAAGACCGGCAAGATCGAGGCCAGCAACGGCGGCACCCTGTTCCTTGACGAGATCGGCGATATGCCGCTGGCGTTGCAGGCGCGGCTGCTGAGGGTGCTGGCGGAACGGGAGATCACGCCGCTTGGCCAGATAAAACCGGTTCCGGTGGATCTGCATGTGATTTGCGCCACGCATCGCGATCTCGCGAGTATCGTCGAGCAGGGAGGATTTCGCGAAGACCTCTACTATCGTATCAGCGGTGTACGTGTCGCTCTTCCGGCACTGCGTGAACGCCAGGACCTGCACGCGCTGATCGACCTCGTTCTGGCCGGTCTGCCGGACGGAGAGGCGGGGGAGATCGACGCCCAGGCACGGCGTGTGCTCGCTGAATACCACTGGCCGGGCAATATACGCCAGCTCAAGAACGTACTGGAGTTCGCGCTGTGCATGTCCGATGGCGCAAGCATCCGGCTGACCGACCTTCCAGACGAGGTCTTTCCGCCGGCGCCCGGTGAGCGTTCGGCGCATACCCCGTCTGAAACTTCGCCGATGCCGCCCGACCGGCTGGTATCGCTGGGCGCCCGGGCGCCGGATAGCGACGAGCGGCAACGAATTCTGAGCGCCCTGCAACAGCATCGCTGGGTAGTGGTTCGTGCCGCCGAGGCACTGGGTATCAGCCGCTCGACGCTGCACCGCAAGATCCGCAAATACGGGCTCGCCGATTCCTGAGTCGGTGCCGGGAAGGCCGGGGATGGCGGCAGGTTGCAGAGCCGGTGTCTGCTGTTTCCGGCAAACGGCTCGTCGTGGCGTGACGGCTGTCCACCGCAGGGCCGGCCTCGCGCCGTTCGGGGGCTTCGAATCAGGCCCGCTAACCGCCGGCTGCGGTCTTATTGCACAAAGAGCAGGATCACGGCGGACAAATAGACCACCAGTACCAGCAGTCCCTCGAAACCTATATTGAAAGGTCCCTGCCGCTCGCGCCGCAGCATGCCTGTCAGCAGAATGGCTGTCAGCAGGATGTTGAGCGCGAGCCAGAACACCATGCTCGTCGACACCGCCTGGTAGAGGGAGCCGGCGCGATAGGCGACATCGGAGAGCACGAGAAAGAGCACGTCGAAGGTGTTGCCGCCGAGAATATCGCCGACCGCCAGGGTCAGCGCGCCCCGCTTGACTGCGGTGATGGCGATGACCAGCTCCGGAATCGAGGTGACGACCGACGTGAACAGGGTGCCGACCAGGGTTTCGGACAGGCCGGTCTGCCGGGTCAGCGCGATACCGGTCTGGGCAATCACCCAGCCGCTGAGCGCGACGGCGGCGGCGAGCAGCAGAAATTTCAACCAGATTTCGCGTGTTCGGAACAGGCGGGTTTCCGCTGGTTGCGCCTCCGGCTCCGCGGTTGCGCTGGTTGGGCGCGGATACCACATCGGCACCCGGTGGGCATGGGCCAGCAGGCGTATTCCAAACAGGTAGGCCGCAAGGATCGCCAGCGACGTCAGATCGACGGCCCAGATGGTAAGCCCCGGGCCGGCAATGCCGATCAGCGGGATCGCCAGCAGCGCCACCAGCAGTACGCCCTGCATCAGATTTTCTTCCGAGGCGGCGGCGTGTTCCAGGTTGGCCTTGCGATAGAGGGCGTCGGCGATCACCAGGAAGGTCGTCTGGGCGGCGATGCCACCGATGGCATTGCCGAACGCGAGTTCCGCGGCGCCGGACCAGGCCGAGGTGACGGAGGTAATGGTGCCGGCCAGGGAAGTCAGGGCGCCCAGCAGCACGGCACCGAGGATCGCTTGCCCGAGGCCGGTGATGCGGGCCAGGATCTCGGCCTTCTCCGTCAGCTGTACACCGCAAACGCCGACCACCGCGGCGGCAGACATGAAGAGTGCGAGGTTGGCTGTCAGACCAAGGTCGAGAAACATTTGGCTCCCGGGTCGAGGTGATAGGTTGCCTGCACTATAGACCGAAACCGTGCCCCGGCCATGGCGACCGCGGAGGAATGCCGCGTACGGGCTATACTTCAGGACTGAAAGGAGAACCGGACTTCACAAGTTCCCACCCGCTGACACGGGATCTGCCGATACGTGACGAACGCGTACGGCAGGGCTGTCGATCGTGGTGGCAGGCGCGCCATTTGGCGTGGCTTAGAGATGAACCTGTTGTTGTTCATTTTGCCGGGCCCTGCCCGGCATCTTTTGCACTTTTGGCTTCGCGCCCGACTCCCCGGTTCTGCGTGCGACCACAAGAAAGGCTCATCGCGCTTTAGCGGGAAAAACCTAAATCGTAGGATGGGTGGAGCGACGCCTCGGTACGGCGTATCCGTCACTGATACGGCCAGGGCGTTGTGCAACCCATCTTGGGCGTCGACTCATTGATGGGTTGCGCCGCGTCAACTTCGCTGAAAGCGTTAAGCAGTGTGCCAATGCGGCTCCACCCATCCGACTTTTAGCCCGTGGATTCATGCTAAAGCGCGAAGAGCCAAAAGAAAGCCCCGCAGGCTTTCGAAGCTCGGCGGGGCTCGGTGTTACTGTTGTCCGGGCTCAGGCTTTGCCGGCAAACAGGCTTTCGACGCTTTTCTGCCACCAGGCGGTGTAGGCGGACTGGATGGCGCCGAGGTCCGCCAGTTGCTGGTTGAAATCCTCCTGGTAGGCCTTGGTCACCTTCAGGCTCGCTTCCAGCCAGGACGCCAGCTGCTTTTGCGGTTCGCCGCTGGTTTCCAGCGCTTCGCTGAGCAGCTTGCCGGCTTCGGCCCCGGTGTTCTGGTAGCGGCCGACCTCATCGAGCATCTTCTGGAACGCCGCCGCCTGGATATCGCCAAGCTCGCTGGTAATGCCGCCGAGGACCTCGGGGTCGGGCAGTGACGCAGGCAGCGTCCAGTTTCCGGCCTGAACGGCCTCCATTACCTGCTGCGCGATCTGCAGCGAGTCCTTTACCGGGGTGAAGAGTCCCCAGAGAACCCGTTCGGTCTGGGCGTTATCGTTGGCGTAGTCGTTCCACTGCTCGACGGCATCCAGAAGGCTGGTATCGAAAAGTTCGGTAACGGATTGATTCATTATTTTACTCCGTGTCGGTTGAGGAGATTGTGGTAACGGGCTCCGCCAGGCGGTCGATCATGCTGCGTATCGCACGCAATTGCGGGGCGTTTTGGGTGAAGTAGTCGGGATCGGCGCTTTGTGGCGACGAATATCCCCAGAAGTCCCAGCAACCCTTGGGGTTGACCGGTGCGGCGTTGGAGGGCTGAACCTGGGGATAGAGCATGATGATGTCGTTGGCTTCGGCCATCTGGTTGTAGCCGGTTTGGGCGTAGTACTTGTTGCTGGGGTCGATGACCGCAGCACCCTGTTCGCAGCCGTGCAGAACCACATGCACAGGGCAACTGCGGTGGGTTTTGCAGACCGCCGGGACATAGGCGTAGGCGGTATCACTCATGCTGGTGTTGGCTGCATCGATGAATTCAGATTGATCGAACGCCATGATCTCGCTGCTTAGCGTATCTGCCGGCGGGTTCAGGGAGCCGTAGATCTGGTTCAGAATAATGTTGGACTGTTCGAAACCGCAGTCGTTGACATAGGGTTCCTTGGTTTTGGAGCAGTCGGTGTCATCGTTTTCGTCGGTGATGATCGCATGGCCGGCGTTGACGCTGGTGTCGTAGCGGATGGAGGATGCCGGCACGCCGAGGGCTTCGTAGTAGGCGGCGGTCTGATCCACGACCGCGGTGGTGACGGTGGTGTCGCTCTTGCCGCTGAAAATGTACAGGTGGTCGTCCGCGAGGTTCTCGATCGGGTCGATCGCGCCCGACGAGGCCAGATCCCGCGTAAGCGCCACCAGGTGCGGTGTGTTGGGGCCGACGCTCGGTGTCAGCGGGTTCATGCAGGCGGTTGTGGCGTTGGTCAGCAGGCTGTTGCCGGCCCAGGATTTGGCGCAGAGGTAGGGCCCGCCCGCCACGATGCCGGCGCCGACCATAATGTCGGAAAAGGCGACGTAGATCTGTGACGTCATGAAGGCACCGGACGACAGTCCCGACACCGATGTTTTGCTGATGTCGGCGCCGAACCCGGGAAGCCTTGCGGCCTCGGCCGGAGGCATGACGGCGAGAATCAGTACGAGCAGCGACAGCAGCCGGAGGCGCAGCAGTCGATCGAAGTGTTTCATGGAAACCACCTGTTGTGTTGGCAAGGATTGCGGTCAAACGGCCGGAACTTTATTACGCAAATGCAACAACAGTGTAGACCTGCCTGGCTGGACGTAGTGGTTTTTCATACGTTTGTTTTATTATTTTATCTCGCTCGTTGACGGTCGAGTATCGGCATAAGCTGGAAGATAACACTGTTTCGTGACCTTTGTCGCTAGTGTTTGTTGCTGCTGGGCAAAGGGCTTTTGTTGATGGATTTTTATGCTGCGGCGCAGAATCCGCGTAGTGGCTTTGCTGACGTTTTGGCTCAGTTGCGGATGCGATAGCCGCTGCGGAACATCCAGCGGATCAGCAGCAGGCACAGCAGCAGGAAGACCAGCGTCATGCCGAGACTGACGGCGACGTTGACGTCGGAAGTGCCGTAGAAGGCCCAGCGGAAACCGCTGATCAGGTAGACCACCGGGTTGAACAGCGTCAGCGAACGCCAGGGCTCCGGCAGCATCTCGATCGAGTAGAAGGCGCCGCCGAGGAAGGTGAGGGGCGTGATCACCATCAGCGGGATCACCTGCAGCTTCTGAAAGTCGTCGGCCCAGATCCCGATGATGAAGCCGAACAGGCTGAAGGTGATGGCGGTCAGCAGCAGGAAGCCGACCATCCAGACCGGGTGCAGAATGCTGTAGTCGACGAACAGCCTGGCCGTCGCCAGGATCAGCAGCCCGAGAATCACCGATTTCGTGGCTGCCGCGCCGACATAGCCGGTGACGATCTCCAGCGGCGATACCGGCGCCGACAGCACCTCGTAGATGGTACCCGAGAACTTCGGGAAGAAGATGCCGAACGAGGCGTTGGAAATGCTCTCGCTCAGCAGCGACAGCATCAGCAGGCCCGGGATTATGAAGGCGCCATAACCGACCCCGTCGATCTCGCCCATGCGCGAGCCGATGGCGGTGCCGAAAACGATGAAATAAAGCGATGTGGAGAGCACCGGCGAGGCGATGCTCTGCATCAGCGTGCGCCCGGTACGGGCCATTTCGAAGCGGTAGATTGCCTTGATGCCGTGAATATTCATGTTAGTAGTGAGTGGTGAGTGGTGAGTGGGTAGGGTGGGACAAGCGATGCAACGGCAGGATGTTCCCGTCACCGCAGCGCCCGGGCATCGCGGCCCCACCATATCGATATCGATCGCAGTACAGATCGATTGATGTCGGACGGCAGTGTCTAAAGTCGACACCTAATCTGAACGCCTTGCCCTTCACGCCTTGCGCCTCACCAGGTCGACGAAGATCTCCTCCAGCGAACTCTGCTTCGAGTGGAGATCCTTGAAATCCACACCCTGCTGGCTGAGGCTGCGCAGCAGGTCGGCGATACCGGTGTTCTCGTGCTGGGCGTCGAAGCGGTAGGTGAGTTCCAGGCCGTCGTCGCTCAGTTCCAGCCGGTACGGCTCCAGCGCTTGCGGGAGATGCTGCAGCGGTGCCTGCAGCTGCAACCGCAGTTCCTTGGTGCCGAGCTTTTGCATCAGCGAGACCTTGTCGTCCACCAGGACCAGTTCGCCGCGGTTGATCACGCCGATCCGGTCGGCCATCTCCTCCGCTTCCTCGATGTAGTGGGTGGTGAGGATGATGGTGACGCCATCCTGGCGCAGGTCGCGGACCATATCCCACATATCCCGGCGCAGCTCGACGTCGACACCGGCCGTGGGTTCGTCGAGAAACAGGATACGGGGCTCGTGGGACAGCGCCTTGGCGATCATCACCCGGCGTTTCATGCCGCCGGAGAGCGCCATGATCCGGCTGTCGCGCTTGTCCCAGAGCGAAAGCTGATGCAGCAGCTTCTCGAGGTACGCTGGATTCGGCGCCTTGCCGAACAGGCCGCGGCTGAAGTTGACGGTGGCCCAGACGCTTTCGAAACTGTCCGTCGCGAGCTCCTGCGGAACCAGGCCGATCAGGCTGCGGGCATCGCGGTAGTCGTCACGGATATCGTGGCCAGCGACCTTGACGCTGCCGGCACTGGCGTTGACGATGCCGCAGATAATGCTGATCAGAGTCGTCTTGCCGGCGCCGTTGGGGCCCAGCAGTGCAAGGATCTCGCCTGGCTCGATATCGAGTTGCACGTGCCGAAGGGCGGTAAAGCCGCTGGCGTAGGTTTTGCTGAGATTGTTGATGGTAATGATCGGTGCCACGCCTGCGTCCTGCTGCCGGTGTCAGCATGAGTGTAGACTGCTGGCGCGCGGGTTGGCCTGAATTGCGCAGTTCTGTCCATTCAGTGCTTATACTTACCGCACGAGCCAAATGGGGGGGCACGATAATGGAACCAGGGGCTATCGCCGACTACATGAGTACCGAGTTTGCCGTCATCACGCCGGATATGCCGGTGGATGTCGCATCCGCAAAGCTGATCCAGAAGGAGATGCTGGGCGGGCCCGTCGTCGACGACGCGGGCAGGCTGGTGGGCTGGATTTCGGAGCAGGAGTGCCTGCATATCACGATCCAGGTGGTCTATTACAACCAGCGGGTGGCCACGGTTCGGGATGTTATGCGCACCGATGTGCTGACGGTGTCGCCGAACGACCATCCCCTGGAACTTGCGCAACAGATGCTCAGCAAGACACCCAAACCGAAGAACTATCCCGTCGTGGATCGGCACAACAAGGTTATCGGGGTGATTTCCAGGCGCCATATGCTGAAAATGCTGCTGCGTAAAATGGCCGAGCAGTCGAAGAAACCCGCATAGGTCCCCGGGGCCCGGTCCTTGGGTCACCGATACGGGCCGGAAGCGCAGCGCGCATGCAGCTTATTGCGTCGCCGTTGCGGCTTCTGATCGGCCTGTACCCGGTCGCCGCCGGCAAGCGGGCGGCCGGCCCGGATGGTAAGCTGTGAAGTCCCGTCTACTGAAAGGATTTCGCCGGCGATGGAAAAATCGGTTGCCGCTTTCGGCGTCCTGCTGGTTGTTTTCGTGCTGTGGCGGCGGCTGCGGCGGTGGCGGTGACTGAGGGCGCCTGCGTCAACGGACTGTTGCGTCGCGCGGACCGCATCGACACCTTATACTGGGCGGTTTATTTCCACTGCCAAGTCGAATCCTATGTCCCTGAAACTGACCGTCGTCGACCAGTCGCCCGTTCCCGGCAAGCAGCAGGAGCTGTCGCCACCTGCGCTGTCCGCGCGACTGGCCCAGGCCTGCGAGCGCGCCGGCTATCACCGCTACTGGGTCGCCGAGCACCACAACAGCATCAACTTCGCAGGCCCCTCCCCGGAAGTGCTGATCAGCCATATCGCCAGCGTGACCGAGTCCATCCGGGTCGGCAGCGGCGGCGTGATGCTGCCGCACTACAGCCCCTACAAGGTGGCCGAGCAGTTCCGCCTGCTCGAAACCCTGTTCCCGGGGCGCATCGACCTGGGGATCGGCCGGGCCCCCGGCGGTGACGGGCTTGCGAGTCATGCGCTGGCCTACCCCTATGCCCAGGCCCGCGAGGACTTCTATCCGCAGCAGGCGATGCTGCTCAAGGGCTTTCTCGAAGGCGGCATACCGGATCATCATCCCTATCACGAGCTGCGGGTAATGCCGGATGACAGCCCCTGTCCGGAGCTCTGGATGCTGGGGTCGAGCGGTGGCAGCGCGGCGCTTGCCGGGCAGATCGGCATGAATATGGCGCTGGCGCTGTTTATCGGTCCGGAAGATCGGCCGGTCACTATCGTCGAGGAATATCGTGCGGCCTGGCGCGAGGCCGGCCATGCCGGTGAGCCGCAGGTGCTGATCGCGGTGTCGGCGATCTGTGCCGCAAGCCGCGAGGAGGCGGAGTTCCTGGCGTCGTCCCAGGTTTACTGGAAGGTGAGAGCCTTTCGCCACGGCGCGCGTGCGCCCATTCTGTCGCCCCGGGAGGCGATCGATCTGAAGGCAAAACTGGGTCCGTCGGATCGGGCCTATTTCGATGCCACTCTGGCATCGGTGGTGTGCGTGTCGCCTGCCGAGTGCCGTGACCAGCTGGGCGCCATCGCTGAGCGCTACGGCACCGACGAGATCGGCATCGTCGCCGTCACCCACGATTTCGAGGACCGTCTGCGCAGCTACGAGCTGCTGGCAGCTTCCCTGAACCGCTGAGGCTGTCGAGGGATGGAAGGGAGGCGGTTGTAGGAGCCCGGTCTCCGGGCGAACCGGACGCGTGCAGTAATTCGCTCGCAGAGCGAGCTCCTACGAAAGGTAGCGGCGGTCAGCCGCTGCAGCCCATGGCCAGGCCGACCCAGCTGGCAGCTTCCTTGAACCGCTGCGGCTGTCGAGGGATGGAAGGGTGGCGGTTGTAGGAGCCCGGTCTCCGGGCGAACCGGACGGCGATGGTGATTCGCCCGCGGAGCGGGCTCCTACGAAAAGCGCCGTCGGTTAACGGCTGCAGCCCATGGCCAGGCCGACCCAGCTGGCAGCTTCCCTAAACCGCTGAGGCTGTCGAGGGATGGAAGGGAGGCGGTTGTAGGAGCCCGGTCTCCGGGCGAACCGGACGCGTGCAGTAATTCGCTCGCAGAGCGAGCTCCTACGAAAGGTAGCGGCGGTCAGCCGCTGCAGCCCAGCGCCAGGCCGACCCTGCTGGCAGCTTCCCTGAACTGCTGAGGCTGTCGAGGGATGGAAGGGTGGCGGTTGTAGGAGCCCGGTCTCCGGGCGAACCGGACGACGATGGTGATTCGCCCGCGGAGCGGGCTCCTGCGAAAAGCGCCGTCGGTTAACGGCCGCAGCCCATGGCCAGGCCGACCCAGCTGGCAGCTTCCCTGAACCGCTGAGGCTGTCGAGGGATGGAAGGGTGGCGGTTGTAGGAGCCCGGTCTCCGGGCGAACCGGACGCGTGCAGCAATTCGCTCGCAGAGCGAGCTCCTACCAAAGGTAGCGGCGGTCAGTCGCTGCAGCCCAGCGCCAGGCCGACTTTGGAACCGGTGCTGCGGCCGAGCTTGCCGGCGATCCAGTGGCCGGTAGCGACCAGCTGCTGCAGGTCGATACCGGTTTCGACGCCGAGTCCCTGCAACAGGTAGACGACGTCCTCGCTGGCGACATTGCCCGAAGCCCCCTTGGCATAAGGGCAGCCGCCGAGTCCCGCGACCGAGCTGTCGATGACCGCCAGGCCCTCCTCGAGCACCGCGTAGAGGTTCGCCAGCGCCTGGCCGTAGGTGTCGTGGAAGTGGGCGGCCAGCTGCTCCAGCGGCACCTCTTTGGTGACCGCCTCCAGCATCCGCTTGGCTTTTACCGGCGTACCGACGCCGATGGTGTCGCCGAGCGAGATTTCGTAGCAGCCCATGTCCAGCAGCTCGCGCGCTACCGCCGCCACCTGTGCAGGCTCGATTTCACCGGCGTAGGGGCAGCCGAGTACGGTGGAAACATAGCCGCGCACGCGGATGCCGGCCTCCCTGGCCGCACCGATCACCGGTGCGAATCGGTCCAGACTCTCGGCGATGGAGCAGTTGATGTTCTTCTGCGTGAACGCCTCGGAGGCAGCGGTGAAGACCGCCACCTCGTCCGCCTTGCCGGCCAGCGCACCTTCGAAGCCTTTCAGGTTCGGAGTCAGGGCAGCGTAGACCACGTCGGAACGTCGCTCGAGTCCGGCCATGACCGCCGCGGCGTCGCCCATCTGCGGCACCCATTTGGGCGAGACGAAGCTGGCCGCCTCGATGTGCCGCACGCCGGCGGCGCCGAGGCGGTCGATCAGTTCGAGCTTGACCGCAGTCTCGATCACGCCGGGTTCGTTCTGCAGACCGTCGCGGGGGCCGACGTCGACCAGCCGTACCTGTTTTGGCAGCGCCATCAGGAGGCCTCCTCGACCGTGCTTTCCAGTGCCACCAGCTCGGCGCCTTCCGATACCAGCTCGCCCTCGGCGAAGAACACCTCTGAGACCACGCCATTGACCGGCGCCTTGATCGAGTGCTCCATTTTCATCGCTTCCATGATCACCAGGGTTTCGCCCCGGGCAACCTGCTGGCCGGCGCTGACCAGCACCGCGACCACGGCGCCGTTCATCGGCGCGCTCAGGGAGGCGTCGCCCTGATGGTCGGACTCGCCGAAGGTTTCGCGGTGCAGGCGGCAGGCGAACTGCTCACCCTGGTCGAACAGCGTCAGATCGTCGCCATCGAGATGGCCGTGCACCGTCAGGCGGTGACCGTTGATGGTCAGTTCCAGGGCGTCGTCAGCGAGGCCGGCGCGCACGCGGTAACTGGCGTCGCCGACACTGATCTCGTAACCGTTGTCGAGATCCAGCACCCGCAGGTCATGGATCTCGTCGCCCACCGCCAGCTGCAGCGGGCGGGCATAGCGGGAGTTCAGGCGCCAGGCGTTCTGACGGCCGAACGGCGACCAGGGGTCGGCCTCGTTGATGCGACCCTCGCGGCCGCTTTCCAGGAAGAAGGCGGCGGCCATGACCAGGCAGTAATCGCGATCGAGCTTCGACTGCGGGAACAGCAGCGACCGGTGCTTCTCGATAAAGCCGGTATCGAGATCGGCGGCGCGGAACGGCTCGGCCAGAGCCAGGTTGCGCAAAAAGCGCACGTTGGTCTTGAGGCCGGCGATGCGGTACTCCTCCAGCGCCTGGGCGATGCGGGACAGCGCCCGCTCGCGATTGTCGTCCCAGACGATCAGCTTCGCGATCATCGGGTCGTAGTAGACGCTGACTTCGTCGCCCTCGATCACGCCGGTATCCACCCGTACATGACGGTTCTCCGACGGCGTGCGCAGGTAGCGCAGGGTGCCGGTGGCGGGCAGGAAGTCGTGATCGGGATCCTCGGCGTAAATACGCGCCTCGAAGGCGTGGCCGTCGATGCGGATTTCGTCCTGCGCCAGCGGTAGCGGCTGGCCGGCGGCGACCCGCAGCTGCCACTCGACCAGGTCCTGGCCGGTGATCATTTCGGTGACCGGGTGCTCGACCTGCAGTCGGGTGTTCATTTCCATGAAGTAGAAGGAACCGTCGACGTCGTAGAGAAACTCCACGGTGCCGGCGCCGACGTAGTCGATCGCCTGGGCCGCGCGCACGGCGGCTTCGCCCATGGCCCTGCGGGTCTCGTCGGACAGCCCCGGCGCCGGCGCCTCCTCGATCACCTTCTGGTGACGGCGCTGCACCGAGCAGTCGCGCTCGGCCAGGTAAACACCGTTGCCTGCCTGATCGCAGAACACCTGGATCTCGACGTGGCGCGGCTGGGTCAGGTATTTCTCGATCAGCATGTCCGGGTTGCCGAAGGCGTTCTTAGCCTCGCGGCAGGCGGACGTCAGCGCCTCGTCGAATTCGGCCATCGATTCCACCACGCGCATGCCCTTGCCGCCGCCGCCGGCGACCGCCTTGAGCAGCAGTGGGAAGCCGCATTTTTCCGCTTCCTGCTTGAGCAGGGCGGGGGACTGGTCGGCGCCGTGATAGCCCGGCACCAGCGGCACGCCGGCGTCCTGCATGATCGCTTTGGCGGCGGACTTGGAGCCCATGGCGGCGATTGCCGAGGCCGGCGGGCCGATGAAGGCGATGCCGTTGTCCTCGCAGGCCTTGGCGAAGTCGGTGTTCTCGGACAGGAAACCGTAGCCCGGGTGGATCGCCTGGGCGCCGGTGTTCCTGGCGATCTCGATGATCTTGTCGGCGCGCAGGTAGCTCTCGCTGGTCGGCGCGGGGCCGAGCAGGAAGGCCTCGTCGGCCATGGCCACGTGGCGGGCGTTGGCGTCGGCCTCGGAATAGACCGCGACGCAGCGGATACCGAGACGGTGCGCGGTTTTGATTACGCGGCAGGCGATCTCGCCACGGTTTGCGATCAGAATTTTATTAAACATCGTGTGCCTCCGTGTCGAGATCGCCTGCGCCTGCTGTGCAGGGCATGCAATTTGGCTTCGCCGCTGCGCCCTGAAGGGCGCGGTCACCACGGTTTGCGATCAGAATTTTGTTGAACATGGCTTCTTATTCCTCGATCCAGTTCGGCGCGCGTTTTTCCAGAAAGGCGGAAAGACCCTCCTGGCCCTCGTCGCTGACACGGATATCGGCGATGCGACGGGCGGTTTCGTCGATCAGGGCGCGATCGACCGGTTTGCCGCTGACGGCGAATACCAGGTCCTTGGCGGCCTGCATGGCACAGGGACCGTTGCGGCGCAGGGTCTGCAGCAGTTCGTCGAGCCGGGTCTCCAGGGCCTCGTCGTCGCTGACGACTTCGTGCACCAGCCCGAAGGCCTGGGCCTGGGTGGCGTCGAAGGCTTCGCCGGTCTGGAAGTAGCGTCGCGCCTGGCGCTCACCGATGGCGCGTACCACATAGGGACTGATGGTCGCCGGCGTCAGACCGATGCGCACTTCGGACAGCGCGAAGCGGCTGGCTTCGGTGGCGATGACGATATCGCAGCAGGCGGCAAGGCCCACGGCGCCGCCGAAGGCCGCGCCCTGAATCAGCGCGACGGTCGGCTTGGTGGTGCCGTTGAGCGTGGACATCAGGCCGGCCAGCCCCAGCGCATCGGTGAAGTTCTCGTCGCGGCTGTTGGCCGCCATGCGCTTCATCCAGTTGAAGTCGGCGCCGGCGGAAAAGTTCCGGCCGTTGGAGGCCAGCACCAGTACCCGGACGTTCGGGTCGCGGTCGAGCTCGCCGATGATCTCGGTGAGCCGGGCGATGATGGCATCGTCGAAGGCGTTGTGGATCTCGGGCCGGTTCAGCGTTACCCGGGCCACGCCGCGATCGTCGATGTTCAGCAGTACGGTTTCGTTGCTCATGACTCTCTCCGTCAGGTCCGGACGTCACATACGGAAGACGCCGAATCTGGTCTCGCCGATCGGCTTGTTGAGCGCCGCCGACAGTCCCATGCCGATGACGTCGCGGGTCTGGGCCGGGTCGATGACGCCGTCGTCCCACAAGCGCGCGCTGGCGTAGTAGGGATGCCCCTGGGCTTCGTAGGTGTCGATGATCGGCTGCTTGAAGGCCTGTTCGTCTTCTGCCGACCAGCTTTCGCCCTTGCGCTCGAGACCGTCGCGCTTGACGGTTGCCAGCACGCCCGCAGCCTGCTCACCGCCCATGACCGAGATGCGCGCGTTGGGCCACATCCAGAGCATGTTGGGGCTGTAGGCGCGGCCGCACATGCCGTAGTTGCCGGCGCCGAAGCTGCCGCCGATCAGCACCGTGAACTTGGGCACGTCGGCGCAGGCCACCGCGGTGACCATCTTGGCGCCGTGCTTGGCGATACCCTCGGACTCGGCCTTCTGACCGACCATGAAGCCGGTGATGTTCTGCAGGAACAAAAGCGGGATGCGGCGCTGACAGCACAGCTCGATAAAGTGCGCGCCTTTTTGCGCCGACTCGCCGAACAGAATGCCGTTGTTGGCGACGATACCCACCGGGTAGCCGTGGATATGGGCAAAACCGGTGACCAGGGTGGTGCCGTAGAGTTTCTTGAACTCGTCGAATTCGGATCCGTCCACGAGGCGTGCGATCACTTCGCGAACGTCGAAGGGCTTTTTCAGGTCCGTGCCGACGATGCCGTACAGCTCTTCGGGATCGAACAGCGGCGCGCGGGGCGGCTGGGTCGCCAGCTCCAGCGGCTTGCGACGGTTGAGGTTGGCGATGCAGCTGCGGGCGATCTGCAGTGCATGCACATCGTTTTCGGCGTAGTGGTCCGCCACACCGGACGTCTTGCAGTGTACGTCGGCGCCACCGAGGTCCTCGGCCGAGACCACCTCGCCGGTTGCAGCCTTCACCAGCGGCGGGCCGGCCAGGAAGATGGTGCCCTGTTCGCGCACGATGATCGATTCGTCCGCCATCGCCGGTACGTAGGCACCGCCGGCGGTGCACAGTCCCATGACCACGGCGATCTGGGCGATGCCCTTGGCGGACATGCGCGCCTGGTTGTAAAAAATGCGGCCGAAGTGATCGCGGTCCGGGAAGACATCGTCCTGGCGCGGCAGGTTGGCGCCGCCGGAGTCGACCAGGTAGATGCAGGGCAGGTGGTTGCGCTCGGCGATCTCCTGCGCACGCAGGTGCTTCTTCACCGTCAGCGGGTAGTAGCTGCCGCCTTTGACGGTGGCGTCGTTGGCGACGATCATGCACTCGGTGCCGGACACCCGGCCGATACCGGCGATGACGCCGGCAGCCGGTACATCCTCGTCGTAGACGCCGAAGGCCGCCAGTTGGGACAGCTCGAGAAAGGGCGAGCCCTCGTCCAGCAGCCGGTTGATGCGCTCGCGCGGCAGCAGCTTGCCGCGGGCGGTGTGGCGGGCCTGGTATTCGGGGCCGCCGCCGAGCTCGATGGCGGCGACCTTTTCGCGCAGATCGCCGACCGCCTTGCTCATGGCTTCGAAGTTGGCGCGGAACTCGTCGCTGCGCGGATTGATCTTGCTCTGTAAAACCGTCATTTCATACTCCTCGACATTCCGGCGGGGGTAATTCATCGCTGATTCTGTGCCGGCTTGGCGAATCTGGTACGCAGTTTGTAGGATGGGTGGAGCCGCAATGGCACCCGGTTTCAGGTCTGCCAAGCGATTGAGCGGCGTAACCCATCATGTCACGGTGCTTAACTGGCGCATCAAGATGGGTTGCACGGCGCTCTGTCTGCACAGGTACCGGATACTCCGTGCTCGGGCGCCGTTCCACCCATCCTACGTTTTCCCCGCCGGGTTGCGGCGATCCTTAGTTGTTCTGGAACAGCTCCCGGCCGATCAGCATGCGGCGGATTTCCGAGGTGCCGGCGCCGATTTCGTACAGCTTGGCGTCGCGCAGCAGACGGCCGGTCGGGAATTCGTTGATGTAGCCGTTACCGCCGAGCAGCTGGATGGCATCCAGGGCCAGTTTGGTGGCGTTTTCGGCCGAATACAGGATAGCGCCGGCGGCGTCCTTGCGGGTGGTTTCACCGCGCTCGGCGGAACGTGCCACGGTGTAGACGTAGGACTTGGCAGCGTTCATCAGGGTGTACATGTCGGCCACCTTGCCCTGTACCAGCTGGAACTCGCCGATCGCCTTGCCGAACTGGGTGCGCTCGCGGATGTAGGGAACCACGACGTCCATTGCCGCCTGCATGATGCCCAGCGGACCGCCGGACAGTACCAGGCGCTCGTAGTCGAGGCCGCTCATCAGCACCTTCACGCCGCCGTTCAGCTCACCGAGGATGTTTTCCTTCGGCACCACGCAATCCTGGAATACCAGTTCGCAGGTGTTGGAGCCGCGCATGCCGAGCTTGTCGAGTTTCTGGGCACGGGAGAAACCGGGGAAGTCGCGCTCGACGATAAAGGCGGTGATGCCGTGCGGGCCCTTGCTGTGGTCGGTCTTGGCGTAGATGACGTAGACGTTGGCGTCCGGACCGTTGGTGATCCACATCTTGTTGCCGTTGAGCAGGTAGTGGTCGCCGTTGTCGCGGGCTGTCAGTTTCATCGATACCACGTCGGAGCCGGCGTTCGGTTCGGACATCGCCAGCGCGCCGATGTGCTCGCCGCTGACCAGCTTCGGCAGGTACTTCTCTTTCTGCTCCTGGCTGCCGTTGCGGTGGATCTGGTTGACGCAGAGGTTGGAGTGGGCACCGTAGGACAGGCCGATCGAGGCCGAGGCCCGGCTGATCTCCTCCATCGCGATGACGTGGGCCAGGTAGCCCATGTCGACGCCGCCGAACTCTTCCTTGACGGTGATGCCGAGCAGACCCATCTCACCGAACTTGCGCCACAGCTGGTTCGGGAAGGCGTTTTCGCGGTCCGTCGCCTCGGCCAGCGGCGCAATCTCGTCCGTCGCGAAGGCGTTGACCTGCTCGCGCAACATATCCAGCGTTTCGCCCAGACCAAAATTCAGTTCGGAGTACTGTGAAATCATCGTGCCGGCCCTCTCGTGGGATTGGGGGATCACCCCTGTTTGTTTTGACTATACGCTATCGTATGGCAATCTTTACGTTAACGTCAATACGGATGCGTATATTTAATTGACGTATACGTAAGGTGTTTGGCGACGGTAGGCTGAAAGGGTTTTACTCGATGGTGATCGGTCGCACGAATCGGAGGATGGGTTAGCGATGAATTGGCAGTGAATCGACAGCCTCGCGCGGAGCTTGAGCATCGCGTAACCCGTCAAATCGATCGCAGTACAGATCGATTGGTCTCGGTTGTCGTGACCCTTTCCCGAACCCGCCGTCCGGTGTTGGGTTACGCGCCTTCGGCGCTAGACCCAACCTACGTATTGGTGAGGAACTACGGACCGGAAGGTGGGTACAGCGATGCATCCGTATAGGGTCCAACGATGACCCCTGGGTTCGGGCATCGCGTAACCCGCAATATCGATCGCGGTACAGATCGATTGGTCTCGGTTGGCATGACCGATTCCCGAACCCGCCGTCCGGTGTTGGGTTACGCGGCCAGCATTTGCTCCTGCAATGCTGGCATTTCCACAGTCCATTGTGGTCCCTGCGGCGCTAGACCCAACCTACGTATTGGTGAGGAACTACGGACCGGAGGGTGGGTGCAGCGATGCATCCGTATAGGGTCCAACGATGACCCCTGGGTTCGGGCATCGCGGAACCCGCAATATCGATCGCAGTACAGATCGATTGGTCTCGGTTGGCGTGACCCTATCCCGAACCCGCCGTCCGGTGTTGGGTTACGCGGCCAGCATATGCTCCTGCAATGCTGGCATTTCCACAGTCCATTGTGGTCCCTGCGGCGCTAGACCCAACCTACGAGACCAGAAACCGGGTGCAGAACTGCTTGATCTTCTTGGGCTCCAGCCGGCAGCTGTCGTCGTTGAGCAGGCTCTGGCCGAAGATGAAGGAGTAGAACAGGTAGGCGCGGGAGTAGGCGTCGTCGGGGGAGAGATCCAGCTGCGCGAACAGGCTGGAGACGCAGTCCAGGCGCTCCCGGTCCACGGCTTCGACGGCCTCGGCGGCGCGGCTGTCGCTGCGCGCCCAGTCGCGTACCGCCAGTTCGATCGCGTTGCCGCGCAGGTTGGTGCTGTCGGTATAGAGGCGTATCAGATACTTGAGAGTATCGGCGGCGTGGTCTTCGTCGCGGGTCTGCTCGTGTATGGTTTCGATACGGCCGACGCGCCATTGTTCGAGCATGTGCAGCAGCAGATCTTCACGGTTGCGAAAGTGCCAGTAGAACCCGCCCTTGGTGACGCGCAGTCGTTTGGCGAGCCCCTCGATCTTGATGCCATCGACGCCGGCTTCGGCGAGGACCGCAAATGCTTCGGTGATCCACTGATGGCGACTGAGCTTGATGTTCATGCGGTTTTCCTGGATTCGCGTTCGCATAGCTTATCTCAGAACTCAACTATACGTAAACGTATGGAGATGTTCGGGCGCCTTCGAGCGAGCACGGTGAAGCCCGGGTTGTTACATTTCGATACTTTACGTTTACGTCAAAGCTATGTATGAATTGGGGTAATCCCTAGGTGCCGGTTGGCTCCGGCCCGATATCAAAAAAACAAGCAGGGGCAAGTGATGAGCATGCAAGCGTACGAAGGTTTTTATGGAGATTTCACCGCGGCTACGATCGAGCGGCAACTGATCGGCAGTCTCGATCAGGGGGTCAACGTCTGCGAGGAGATCTGCGACCGCTGGGCCGATGGCGATCGGATCGGTCTCTATTACGAGGGGGTCGAAAGGCCCGCCAGCCAGCACAGCTTCGCCGAACTGCAGGCGCAGGCGGCGCGTTTCGCCAACTATCTGCAGTCCATCGGCGTAGGCCGGGGCGACCGGGTCGCCGGTCTGCTGCCAAGAACCCCGGAGCTGCTGGTGGTCATACTCGGCACTCTGCGCGCCGGCGCGGTCTACCAGCCGCTGTTCACCGCCTTCGGCTCGGGCGCCATCGAATACCGTCTCGGTCGTGCGGGCACCCGCCTGGTGGTAACGGATATGGCCAACCGCGGCAAGCTCGACGAGGTTCGGGACTGCCCGCCGGTGTTGCTGGTCAATGCGGACAACGATGGCGATGCGAACTTCGCGACCGCGTTGGCGGCGCAGAGCGACGACTTCACTCCGGTGCGGATCGGCGCCGACGAGCCCATCCTGCAGATGTTCACCTCCGGCACCACCGGCAAGGCCAAGGGCGTTGCCGTTCCGGCACGGGCGCTGCTCGCCTTCTACGCCTACATGCGCTATGCCATCGACCTTCGTCCCGAAGACCGTTACTGGAATGTCGCCGACCCGGGCTGGGCCTACGGGCTCTACTACGCTGTGATCGGTCCGTTGCTGCTCGGTTGCGCCACTCATTTCAACGAGAATGCCTTCACCGCCGACAGCACCTACGCAATGCTGCGCAAGTACCGCATCAGCAACCTGGCGGCGGCGCCCACCGCCTATCGCATGCTCAAGGCCGCCGACGACGGCGAAGGTGGTGAACCTCTGGGCCTGCGGGTGGCCAGCAGTGCCGGCGAGGCGCTGAATCCCGAGGTCATCAGCTGGGTGAAGAAGCGTCTGGGCTGTACCGTCATGGATCATTACGGCCAGACCGAAACCGGCATGACCTGCTGCAATCACCATGCGCTCGAGCACCCGGTACGCGCCGGTTCCATGGGCTATTCGCTGCCGGGCATCCGGGTGGTGGCGCTCGACACCGAAGGCCGGGAGATCGCCGATGGCGAGGTGGGCGAGCTGGCGGTGGATACCGAACGGTCGCCGCTGTTCATTTTCCAGGGTTACACCTGGGGCGAGAAGTCGCCGTTCCAGGGCCGCTACTATCTCACCGGTGACGTGGTGATGAGCCACGGTGACGGCAGCTTTACCTATACCGGCCGCGATGACGATATCATCACCACCGCCGGCTACCGGGTGGGCCCCGCCGATGTCGAAAGCGCGCTGCTCGAGCATCCGGCGGTGGCCGAGAGCGGCGTGGTCGGCAAACCGGATCCGAGCCGCGGCGCCATCATCAAGGCCTACGTGGTGATCAAGCCCCAGTACGATGCCGGCGAAGAGCTGGCGGACGACCTCAAGCAGCTGGTACGCTCCCGTCTTTCGACGCACGCCTTCCCGCGTGAGATCGAGTTTGTCGAGGCGCTGCCGAAGACGCCGAGCGGCAAGATCCAGCGTTTCGTGCTGCGCAATCAGGCGAGAGAGGAGAGCGAAGCGCTCGCGGTTTGACGAAAGGGGCGGCCCGCCGCCCCCGCTGGACATCTATTTGACTGGAGGAGTGGCGGATGCCGGTTTTGTCGCTGGAGCAGCTGAACAGCTTTTTGAGCGAGCATTTTCCCCAGGGGGATCAGTATGGTGTGCTCGAGGAGGTCGGGCCGGGCAGCGCGCGCATGCGGCTGTCGGTCTCGGACCAGCATCTGCGCCCGGGCGGCACCGTGTCGGGACCTGTGATGATGGGGCTGGCGGACGTGGCGGTATACGCCGCGCTGCTGACCAGGATCGGCGCTGTGCCGCTGGCGGTGACCAGCAATCTCAATATCAGCTTTCTGCGCAAACCCAAGGCCTGTGCCGATCTGGTGGCAGAGGCGCGCATGCTCAAGGTCGGCCGTTCTCTCGGCGTTGGCGAGGTGTACGTCTATTCCGGCGACGGGGCAGAGCCGGTGGCGCAGGCGACCATCACCTATGCGATACCGCGGTGACAGTTGATAGGTGACAGGTGACAGGTGACAGGTGACAGGTGACAATTTCCCGTAACCCGTAACCCGTAACCCGTAACCCGTAACCCGTAACCCGTAACCCGTAACCCGTAACCCGTAACCCGTAACCCGTAACCCGTAACCCGTAACCCGTAACCCGTAACCCGTAACCCGTAACGAAAGGCATATCGATGACGATTGAATGGACGACGCGCCAGCTGGAGCTTGGTGACGATGTCAGTATCCGGGCGTTGCACGGCATCCAAAGCGGCGGCGAAAGGGGCCGGCCGACACTGGTGCTGTTGCATGAGGCGCTGGGCTGTATCGATATGTGGAAAACCGTGCCGCAGCAGCTGGCGGGGCGTACCGGTTGCGATGTCTTCGTTTACGAACGGCGCGGCTACGGTGGCTCCAGCCCGATCGAGCTGCCGCGGCCGGACGACTACCTGGAGCAGGAAGGCAGGGTCTGGTTGCCGCGGGTGCTGGACGCCGCCGGGCTCGGCCCGGTGGTGCTGGTCGGGCATAGCGATGGCGGCTCGATTGCGCTGATCGGCGCGGCGGTGCTGGGCGAAAAGGTGGCCGGGGTGGTGACGATGGCGGCGCATATCTATGTCGATGTGCTGACGACTGCCGGCATCAACGACGCGGTTCGTCGCTATCAGGCTCCGGGCAGCGACCTGCCGCAGCGGCTTGCCCGCTACCATGGCGAGCGCACCGACCTGCTGTTCCGGGCCTGGCACGAGACCTGGACCCGGCCGGGATACGAGGGCTTCGATCTGCGTCCCTGGCTGGGTGATATTCTCTGCCCGTCGCTGATCATGCAGGGCGAGGAGGATCACTACGGCCTTCCGGCGCAGGTCGAGGATATCTGCGAGGGAATCGGCAACCGGGCGCGAGGCCTGATGTTGCCCGGCTGCGGCCATATTCCGCACCTGGAGGCCCCGGAGGCGGCGCTGACGGCAATTACGGATTTTGTCGGCAGCATCGTGGATGACAGGTGACAGGTGACAGGTGACAGGTGACAGGTGACAAGTGACACGTGACAATTTCCCGTAACCCGTAACCCGTAACCCGTAACCCGTAACCCGTAACCCGTAACCCGTAACCCGTAACCCGTAACCCGTAACCCGTAACCCGTTACCCGTCGAGCCGGCCTGCCATATTGACAAGCTCCGGCAGGCTGTCGGCCTGCATCTTGCTCATCACGCGGGAGCGGTGAACCTCAACCGTTTTCGGGCTGATGCCCAGGTCCTCGGCGATTTCGCGATTGGCCATACCGGCGACCACGAGTTCCATCACCTGCTTTTCGCGCCGGCTCAGGGTCTCGTGACGGCTGCGCAGCTCCGTCAGTTGCTTTTGTTGCTGTTGCAGGCTCTGGGCCTGCGCCAGGCCCTCGCGTACCCGGTGGAGCAGGGTCGCGTCGTCGAACGGCTTTTCGAGGAAGTCCATGGCGCCGTTCTTGATCGCGGTGACCGCCATCGGAATGTCGCCGTGCCCGCTGATCACGATCAGGGGCAGGGCGATGCCCCTTTCCTGCATGATCTGCTGCAGCGCCAGCCCGTTCAGCGTCGGCATGCGCACGTCCAGCAGCATGCAGCCGGGCGCACCTGTGTAGTGTTCAAGAAAGGACTCGGCCGAGGCGAAGCTCCGTACTCCGAGGCCATCGGATTCGAGCAGCCACTGCATCGAGTCGCGGAAGTCGTCGTCATCGTCAACGATAAAAACCGTTGCATCCGGTTGCTGTGTCATTTGCCATCCTGATGTCGTGACAGTTGCCGCCGATCGGCCGGCAATTGGAACTGAAACTGGGTGCCGTCACAGCCGTCGCTCTCGGCCCAGAGCTGACCGCCGTGGGTTTCGATAATGGTGCGGGAGATCTGCAGACCCATCCCGAGGCCGCCCGGCTTCGACGTGTAGAAAGCGTCGAACAGCCGTTGCAGGGTGTCGGCATCGATTCCCCCGGCCCGGTCGCTGACGATCACGTCGATACGGCCGTTGTCGCTGCGGGTTGCAATGGTAACCGGTCGCCGGGTCCTGTCACAATCCGCATAGGCCTCGATTGCATTGCGCATCAGGTTGAGCAGCACCTGCTCGATCTGGATGCGGTCGGCGCAGACCTTCGGATCCTCCGGGGCGAGCTCGAACTCGAAATCGATACCGTTGTCACTCGCTTCCTGGTTGAGGAAGCCGGCCACTTCGCGGCAGCTGTCATTGATGGAGAACTCGATGCGCTGATATTCGGTGCGGCGCACGAAACTGCGCAGGCGCTTGACGATCTCGGCGGCGCGGCGGGCCTGACCGGTGATCCGCTCCATGGTCTGCAGCGCCAGCTCCGGCGCCAGTTTCTGCTCCTCTTCGACGCGGCGCAGGGTGCCGCGGCAGTAGTTCAGAATGGCCGCCAGTGGCTGATTGATCTCGTGGGCGAGGCCCGTGGCCATTTCGCCGACCGAGAGCAGGCGCGACATGTGCGCCATCTCCTGCTGCTGGCGCTTGGCGGACTCTTCCGCCTGGCGCCTCTGGGTGATATCCCGGCCGATGACCGAGTAGTACTCGATACCGCCCAGGCTGCCGGGGTTGCGATGCGCGATCAGCTCGTGAATCTCGGCGATGCGCGGAGCTGCATCCGCGGGTAGCTGCATTGCGATACTGCCGTGCCAGATGCCATGACGGGCGGCATGCTCCAGTGCCGGTCGCAGCAGCTGTTCGTAGCTCTCGTCGCTGAACAGCTGCTGCAGGCCGAGCGCTGTCGCTCCGCTCAGGTGGCTGCCGAGCGTGGTCGAGGCCGCCTCGTTCAGGTAGGTCAGCTGCAGACTGTCGGCGGCGCAGAACATCACCATGTCGGAGCAGGCCTCGACCACGCGGGCCAGGCGCCGGGTCGCGAGCTGCGCCTGCTCGCGAGCGCTGACGTCGCGAGAAACGCAGATGATCTCGAGCGGCTGCCCCTGCTCGTCGCGGATGGTCCGGCTGGTGGTCTCGAGCCAGATGTAGTGGCCTTTCTTGTGGCGGTAGCGAAATACATTGGTATAGAGGCCGCCGCGGTAGCTGACCGAGGCGGTCCGCTTGATCAGGTTATCGGCGTCATCGGGATGGAACAGATCGTAGCCGCGGGTGCCGATCATTTCCTCGACGCGATATCCCAGCAGCTTTTCGACCGCGGGGCTGACATCGACGTAGGTCCAGTCCGGCGTCGGCCGGTGTCGCGAGATCATATCCGTCGACTGCTCCGCCAGCAGGCGGTAGCGATCGGCTTCGCGCCGGCAGCTTGCCAGTTCCGACTCCAGCGCCTGCTCTCGTGCTGTGGGCATGCCAGTGCTCTTCTGCTGTTTCTGTATACAATATCGCTAGTTTACCAAGAGAGGCGCAGGATTATCGATGCATCAGGCGCCGCAGACCTATCGCTGCGACGAGAGGGGATTGGCGCCGGGCCGTTTCGCCTGTAGGAGCCCGCTCTGCGGGCGAACCAGCGCAATCTCGCCCACCAAGTCGTCTCCTGAATCAGTGGGATGCAGCGTCCGAGTCGAAACGGGTCTGGATTGGGCGGCACAGGCGTTGCCTGCGCGGCAATTCGTGGGGGTCAGTGCCCGCTGGTGGTCGCCAGCCGGTCGCTGGAAGGCGGCATTGCACCACTGCCACTGCGGGCCAGCAGCTGCTCCAGGGGTTCGGGGCGATGCACGGCATAGCCCTGAACGTAGTCGACGCCGATCTCGCGCAACACTTCGATGGCATCGCCGTGCTCGACGAACTCGGCGACGGTGGCCTTTTGCAGGGCTTGGGCGGCATGGTTGATCGCCTGCACGATGGCCTTGTCCTCCGGGCTTTCGTGCACCCTGCGCACGAAGTTGCCGTCGATCTTGAGCAGATCCACCGGAAGGTTCTTGAGATAGCCGAAAGACGACAGGCCGCTGCCGAAATCGTCCAGCGAAACCTGACACCCCAACTCGCGTACGCTGGCGATGAATTCGAGGGCGTCGTGCAGACTCGTGACCGCCGCGGTTTCGGTGATCTCGAAGCAGATCCTGGGGCCTTTGAGGGCGGACTGTCGCAGTGTTCGGGTCACTTCTGCGCGAAATTCGGGACAGGCGATGGAGCGGGCCGAGACGTTGATATGGCAGGCGTCGATCCGCGCGAGCCGGTCCTGTTGGCGGGCCAGCAACTGCAGCGTGCGCGTCAGTACGAAACGGTCGATTTCCCCGATCAGGTTGTAACGCTCGGCGGCGGGCATAAAGGCGCCGGGAGGGTGCTCGATACCCTCGGCGTCGGTCAGGCGAACCAGCACCTCGAAGCGCTCGGGCCGGTCGCCATCCAGCGCCCGGATACGTTGTGCGAACAGACTCAGGCGGGCGTTGTCCAGCGCATCGCGGATGCCGCTGACCCACTCCATCTCGCGGCGCCGGTGTTCGGTGGCGCTGTCGCGCTCGAGGTAGAAATGGATGCGTGAGCGGCCACTGTCCTTGGCCATGTTGCAGGCGGTATCGGCCGCCTGCAGCACCGAGGTGCTGTCATGGCTGTTGCCGTTGATGGTGGCGAGCCCGATGCTGCTCGAGAGGCTGAAGTTGCGCCCTTGCCAGTGGAAACAGTAGTCCTTTATTGCCTGATGCAGCTTGCCCGCGGCAAGCCTGGCGCCATCGCCCGTGGTATCGTGCAGCAGCACGGCAAATTCGTCACCCCCGAGCCGTGCCAGCAGATCATGATCGCGCAGATGGTTTCGAAGTACCTGGGCCACCTGGCACAGCATATGGTCGCCGGCGATATGGCCGCAGGTGTCGTTGACGACCTTGAACTGATCCAGGTCGATGAAGGCCAGGGTATGCTGGCTGTCATTGGTGCGGGCATCCTGCACCGCCTGTTGCAACCGGAGTTCGAATTCCTGCCGGTTCCAGAGCCCGGTCAGGCCGTCGTGGCTGGCGCGATAGCTCAGTTCGTCCGATAGCTTGCGGGCATGGGTGATGTCTTCGACGATGGAAAACAGCCGCAGCCGGTCCCCGTCGCCGTCGCGCACCGACGATACCGTGAGCCGCGTCCAGAGGGTCTCGCCATCGCGGCTGATGTAGCGCTTGTCGTAGGTTTCGGAGCGGGAGACGCCGGATGTCAGCCGCTTCAGCGCTTGGTTGCTGCTGTCGATATCCTCGGCGTGGGTGTAACGTTGCAGTGGGGTGCCGAGAAGGTCCTCCCGGTCATACCGCAGCATACGGCAAAGGGCCTCGTTGACCTCGATGAAATGGCCGTCCGGGCCGACTTCGGCCATGCCGATGGCGGCCTGTTCGAATGCCGTATGGAACTTGCCTTCCGCTGCGTGCAGCGCCTCCAGCAGGCGCCGGCTGAGACGCCAGCTGAGCAGCACCAGCATCAGCATCGCCAGGGTGCTGGCGGCGATCAGCGCGCTGCGCAGCGCCCGTTCACCCTGGCGCAGCGAACCGGCAAAGGGCGACGGAGCCGGCCCCAGGGACTCGCTGATCGTACGCAACTCGGCGCGCTGACGCGCAATCAGCTCGGCGTCGAGTTCGGTCTGGCCGCGGGCGTGCACCACGTCTTCTATCAGCTGCTGCAACTGCATCAGTCGCGTGTCGCTGGCACGCCAGTTGCGCAGGGTCTCGGAAATGAAGGGCAGGCGGCTGAAATAGCGATGGGTCCAGATCAGGAGCTCGATATCGCTTTCTGAAATGCCGCCTGCCTGCAATGACTGCCGGGCCCGCTCGAGATCCGGCGGGTTCTGTTCCAGTGCTCGCCGGCCCTGGTAGTGGCCGAGGGGTACCGACAGAAACCGCAGTGCCTGGCGAAGGTCCTCGGGGGCGCCGGCTTCGGCGTAGCGGTCAGCGAAGAAAAGGGCGTTCTGATAGCCGCGGGACCAGAGGTTTTCGCCGCTGCTGAAGGCGCGCGTGCCCGACTGGATCAGCAGGGTGATCCAGATGAGCAGAATCGCGAGCAGCGCAATGGTGCCCAGTAATGCAAGAAGCAGGCGCGCAGCCCGCCGGCGGCGGCTGTTCAGGGCCATGCGATCCGTCCCGGCCGGCTGATGCGATCCTGGCCGCCGATCGTTTGCCTGTACGACAACATGAGCGCCATGTCGTCTCTCCTTTGTGTTCCGGCCGTCCTGTACTGCGCGACCCGATAGCCGGTATCTCGCCGCAGGTATCGCTGAGGGGGAAGCAGTACACTGGGGCCGGTTTCTCCATTCAGGGCTTGAGTATAGACATCCGCCCTGAAGTCTGCGCGCAAACGGGGCCGGGCGGAATCCGGATTATGCCGGCAGCCGGGCCAGCAGTTCGATGGCGGCAACCCGACCATCGCAAAGGTTTCGCAGCAGGTTGTCGGCGCGTTGCGGAAAGTCCGGGCCCAGTATCCAGCGCGGCGAAACCGGGGCCTTCGCCGCTCGGGCCGGATCGCGTTCCTTGGTTTGCTGACGCTGGCGCCAGTCGAGCGTATTGGCTGTGAGGTCGCGGCACTCGATGATTTCGAAGCCCGCACAGAGCAGGCGCTGCTGCAGGCGGCTGCTGTCTTCGAGATGGGAGTCGCGGGGGCTGTCAGCCCAGGGGACGGGGTAGTGCAGCGGGCCGGGGGAGCGACCCTGCACCAGTTCGTGCAGCAACAGATGACCGCCGGGCTCAAGGACCCGTGCACATTCGCGCAGAACGCCGGCGCTGTCGGGCATGTTGAGCAGGCTGTGCTGCATCACCAGGGTATCGAAAGCCTGGTCGGCGAAGGGCAGGGCTGCCGCGTCGCCGGTGCAGAGCGCCGGCGCCCGTGATTGCCGGCGAATATCGCCAAGGCCGCGGTTCAGGCGGTTGTAGGCATGGCACAGGTCGATGCCGACGACCCGGGTATCGGGCAATTGCGCCAGCAGGTGCAGCAGGCCGCCGCTACCGGCGCCAATGTCGAGAATGCAGCGGCTTCCGAGCCGCTGCACCCGCTCGCACAGACTGAGCGATGCCCGGATGCCGCCGGTATGAAGCTGATCGACCGGTGCCAGTTGCCAGGCGTCGGCACCCTGCGGATAGGCGTTGCGAAGTCGCTCAAGCAGGGTGTCGATACTCAGGTGGCGATGGTAGTGCTCCATGCCCGATGCCGTCAGTCGTCGAGTCCGAGTTCCTTGATGGAGATTTCGCGCATCTTGAACTTCTGGATCTTGCCGGTCACGGTCATCGGAAATTCCTCGACGAACTTGAAATAGCGCGGAATCTTGAAGTGCGTGATCTGGCCCTTGCAGAATGCCCGCAGTTCGTCCTCCGTTACCGGGTCGGCGTCGGTGCGCAGCTTGACCCAGGCGATCAGCTCCTCGCCGTACTTCTTGTCGGGCACGCCGGTGACCTGGACATCCGATACCGCCGGGTGGCTGTAGAGAAACTCCTCGACTTCCTTCGGGTAGACGTTCTCGCCGCCGCGGATCACCATGTCCTTGATACGACCGACGATCTGGATGTAACCCTCTTCGTCCATCGTCGCCAGGTCGCCGGTGTGCATCCAGCCGTTTTCGTCGATGGCGTCGCGGGTCGCCTCTTCGTTGTTCCAGTACTTCAGCATGACGCTGTAGCCACGGGTGCAAAGCTCGCCGATCTCGCCACGGGGCACCACGC
This sequence comes from Marinobacterium nitratireducens, assembly GCF_014645375.1. Taxonomy (GTDB): domain Bacteria; phylum Pseudomonadota; class Gammaproteobacteria; order Pseudomonadales; family Balneatricaceae; genus Marinobacterium_A; species Marinobacterium_A nitratireducens. Next base: position 385,424 of record NZ_BMLT01000004.1, on the reverse strand, counting down.
CGCCGGTTGCCGGGTCGATGACCTTGGACTCCAGGTGAGGCTGTGTGCGGCCGACCGTCGTGACGCGTTTGTCGAACGGGTCGTCGGCGGCGGTCTGGGTCGAAACCGGGCTGGTTTCGGTCATGCCGTAGGCGATCTGGACTTCCTGCATATGCATCTTCGAGTTGACCGCCTTCATCACTTCGGACGGACAGAGCGACCCCGCCATGATGCCGGTGCGCAGAGAGCTCAGATCGTACTGCGCGAAGTCCGGATGTTCGAGCTCGGCGATGAACATGGTGGGAACCCCGTACAGCGCGGTGGCGCGCTCTTCGGCCACCGCGTCCAGCACCGATTTCGGCTCGAAGCCTTCGCCTGGGTAGATCATGGTGGCGCCATGGGTCATGCAGCCGAGGTTGCCCATGACCATGCCGAAGCAGTGGTACAGCGGGACCGGGATCACCAGCCGGTCCTGGTCGGTGAGCTTCATGCTTTCGGCGACGAAATAGCCGTTGTTGAGAATGTTGTGGTGGGTGAGGGTAGCGCCTTTCGGGAAGCCGGTGGTGCCCGAGGTGTACTGGATGTTGATCGGGTCGTCGAACTGCAGGCCTGACTGCGCTTCTGCCAGGCGTGCTTCGTCGGTGCCGTCGGCCTGCTCGATCAGGTCGTCCCAACGCCACATGCCGTCATAGGGCTGCTCCGCCAGATTCACCAGAATCTCGAGGTGCGACAGCTTGGCGGCCTTGAGCTCTCCCGGCGCAGCCGCTTTCAGCTCCGGCGCCAGCTCGTACAGCATCTGGGTGTAATCGGAACTCTTGAAACGTTCGGCGATTACCAGCATCCGGGCTTCGGAGTGGTTCAGCGCGTATTCGAGCTCATGCAGGCGGTAGGCCGGGTTGATATTCACCAGGATGGCGCCGACCTTGGCGGTGGCGAACTGCAGTGTGGTCCACTGCGCATTGTTCGGCGACCAGATACCGACGCGGTCTCCCTTGCGGATACCGACCGCCAGCAGCGCTCTGGCGCAGCGGTTGACCTGTTGCTGAAATTCGCGATAGCTCCAGCGAATGCCCTGGTGACGCACGATCAGGGCGTCATTGTCCGGGTAGGTCGCGGCGATCTGATCGAACTTGTCGCCGATCGTCATGCCGATCAGGGGTTTGTTGCTGGTGCCACTGCTATAGCTGGGAAGCGCATTAGTCATCGAGGAGACCTCTTGTTGTTATGCCCAAGACGTTTATGGTGGTGATTCAGGTGCCATGGCGCCCGCGATGGCGGGCGTGGTATTCGGAATTGGGTTGCATCTCGACCGCGCCCGCCAGGCGGTTGGTCATGTTGTAAAAGCCGGTGAGGCTGGCGATGTCCCAGATCTCGGCGTCGCTGAAGCCGGCATCGCGCAGTTGCTGGCGTTCGGCTTCGCCGACGCGATCGGGGTGTTCGGTCAGGTGCACGGCGAAGTCGAGCATGGCTCGCTGCCGCGGACCAAGGTCGGCGACGCGGTAGTTCATCATCAGCTGCTCGCCGAGCTCTGGATTTCCCGAGTACTCGCGTACCGCCGCGCCGTGGGCGGTCAGGCAGTAGTAGCAGCGGTTCACGGCCGACACCGCGACCGCGATCATTTCGCGCTCCAGCGGGCTCAGCCCGCCGTCGCCCAGCATCAGTTCGTTGTAGAAGCGGGAAAAGGCTTCGAGCTGGCCGGGGTTGTGGCTGTAGGCGGTCAGTACGTTGGGAACGAGGCCGAGTTTCTCCTCGCATTTGTCGAAGTAGCGCTGCAGATGCTCCGGCAGTGTCTGCCGCGGCGGAACGACGAGGTCGAGCGCCGTCAGATCGCTGTTGGTACCGCTATTTCCGGTCTGCGCCATGGGTTGTGCCTTCCTGATGGTGGGCCCTGTCGCTGGGGGAGCCCTTTGTTTTTGTTTTCCATCAGGCAATCTGCGCTCAGGCGACCGAGTCTTTTGTGGCCTGGCCGTGCCGTTCCTGCAGCTCCTCGCGGCAGCGTTGTTCCACGCTGTCCAGCTCGCGTTGCATCAGTTCGATATCCTTCAGTTGTTGCTCCAGCACCGCGCGCCGCTCGGTAATCCGGGTCAGCAGTAGCTGCAGCTGCATCTCGCTTCCGCTGGTCGTGTGATCGTAGAGCTCCAGTAGCTCACGGCACTCGTTAAGCGAAAACCCGAGCCGCTTGCCCCTCAGGATCAGTTTCAGGCGAACCCTGTCCTGGCGGCTGTAGATCCGGGTCTGGCCGCGACGCTGCGGCGACAGCAGGCCCTGATCTTCGTAGAAGCGGATGCTTCGGGTGGTGATATCGAACTCCTGCGACAAATCGCTGATGGAGTAGGTTGTTTCGTCAGTCATGCATCTGAGCTCCGAGATTAATGTATGTTTACGTAAACGTAAATATGTATCTAACAATAGCTGAAATTTTAACCTGCCCGACATCTTTTTTTTAACTATCTGAAATATATAAATTTTCGCTTGAATGCAGCGCAAGCGCCGGAAGTGATGCTCAAACTAAGGTCGTAAGGGTATGTCTGTATTGGTGGGCTTTGCCGATCCGCAGCGGCGGGGGACGGGTGTTCGTGGTCCGGCCTCGATGCGTTACCGGAGCAATGGAAGTCGTCTGTGTTTCGAACCTGCGTCTGCCCGAGCGGGTGATGCCGGACTGTGGATGCGGCGGAAGCGGTAGCCTGGCGGATTTGGCCTGTGCTATGCTTCAAATCATAATAATTGACGTTTACGTAAACTGAGGTGCTGCTATGAGCCAGGATTCGGTCGTGATTGTCGGTGCTGCCCGTACCCCGATGGGAGGAATGATGGGCAGTCTGTCTTCGGTGCGTTCGCCAGAGCTGGGCGCCGTCGCCATCAGGGGGGCGCTCGAGCGCGCGGGCCTTGAGCCTGCCGACGTCGACGAGGTCGTGATGGGCTGCGTGCTGCCTGCGGGGCTGGGGCAGGCGCCGGCGCGCCAGGCGTCGCTGGGCGCCGGAATTCCGGTGTCGGCGGGCTGCACCACGGTTAACAAGATGTGCGGCTCCGGCATGAAGGCTGTAATGCTGGCGCACGACCAGATCCGTGCCGGCTCCGCACAGGTGATGGTGGCCGGCGGCATGGAAAACATGAGCCAGGCGCCCTATCTGTTGCCGAAAGCGCGCGAAGGCATGCGTATGGGGCACGGCAAGGTCATCGATCATATGTTCTGCGATGGTCTTGAGGATGCCTACAAGGGAGGGCTTATGGGCACCTTCGCGCAGCAATCGGCCGACCGCTTCGAAGTCAGCCGCGAGGCCATGGACGACTTTGCCATCGCATCGCTGGAGCGGGCGCGGCATGCCATCGAATCCGGCGCCTTTGTCGATGAGATCGAGCCTGTGACGGTAACGAGCCGCGCCGGCGAAACCCGGGTCGAAACCGACGAGCAACCCGCCAACGCCCGGCCGGACAAGATTCGCGGCCTGAGACCCGCCTTCGCCAAGGACGGAACGGTAACCGCGGCCAATTCCAGCTCGATCTCCGACGGCGGCTCGGCGCTGGTATTGATGGCAGAAGCCGAAGCACGGCAGCGCGGACTTGCGCCGATGGCGCGGATCCTTGCCCACTCCACCCACGCCCAGTTGCCGGAGGAGTTCACCATCGCGCCGATCGGCGCCATCGAGAAGGTGCTGGACAAGGCAGGCTGGACGCGCGAGGAGGTCGATCTTTACGAGATCAACGAAGCCTTCGCGGTCGTCACCATGCTGGCGATGCGCGAGCTGGAGCTCGATCATGCCCGGGTCAACGTCAACGGTGGCGCCTGCGCCCTGGGTCACCCGATCGGCTCGAGCGGTTCACGCATTATCGTGACGCTGCTGCATGCCCTCAAGCAGCGCGGACTGAAAAAAGGCGTGGCCTCGCTCTGTATCGGCGGCGGTGAAGCGACCGCGGTGGCGGTGGAGTTGCTTTAGCCACCCTGGTGGGAGCCGCGTCCCTGCGGCGAAGTTTGTTGAACATCGCACCGGCTTATTCGCGGCGAGGCGCCGCTCCCACGGGTCAGGCGGAGTCTCCATATCGTGGGAGCCGCGCCCCCGCGGCGAAGCTTTTGTTGTTGCTCAGGGCCTTCGCGGCGAGGCGCCGCTCCCACGATCGGGTGTTGCCATGTGGGAGCCGCGTACCCAAACTTACGGGTACTTCCCCGCGGCGAAGGGGGCTGGCGCGGCAGTTGGTTGTACTGCTGATCACCCGGCGCGCTTGTCGTCGGTATCGAACCGGGGCGGGCGCAGTCCCAGTGCCCGGGCCTGCTGCACCACGGCCATCAGGTCCATTTCGGCGATTTCGTACAGCTCGGCAATATCGTCGATGACGAAGTAGATTGGCTGCATGATATCGATACGATAGGGCGTGCGCATCACCTCGAGGATGTCGAAAGGCTTGCGCTCCGGCAGCGGGCTGTTGACCGCGTATTCGGTCTCGCCGGGGGACGAAAGGATTCCGCCACCGTAGATCCGAAGTCCCTGTGGGGTGTTCAGCAGCCCGAACTCGACGGTCATCCAGTACAGCCGGGCCAGAAAGACCCGTTCCTCCTTGCCGGCCGCGTAGCCCAGACGTCCGTAGGTATGGGTGAAATGGGCGAAAGCGGGGTTGGTCAGCAGCGGGCAGTGGCCGAAGATCTCGTGAAAGATATCGGGCTCCTGTAGATAGTCGAGCTCGTCGCGGCGGCGGATGAAGGTGGCGACCGGAAACTGCCGGTTTGCCAGCGCCTGGAAAAAGGAATCGAAGCTGATCAGTGCCGGTACCGCTTTCAGCGACCAGCCGGTGGCGGCGCGAAGTCTGGCGCTGACCGCTTCGAGCTGCGGAATTCGACGTCGCGGCAGGTCTAGCCGTTCCAGGCCGGCCAGGTACTCGTCGCATGCCTTGCCTTCGATAGCCTTCAGCTGGCGCTCGATAAGGATGCGCCAGATGGCGTTTTCCTCTGCGCTCCATTCGATGTGGCCATCGGGTCCCGGCTTGTGGGAGACATACTTGCTGCCCTTGCCCATCTGCAACACTCCTCTTCAGCCCTCTACATCAAGCTTAGGCCAGCGCCGGCGGCGGGGGTTCCTCGATCAGCCTTTGTACCCCAGGTCCCCGACCCGCAGGCGACGGTATTCGGTCGGCGAGATGCCCATGGATTTCTTGAAGATGCGCGAGAAGTAATAGGCATCCTCGTAGCCCACCGCCCAGGCGATCTCGTTCACGCCTTTGGTCGTGACGTCCAGCAAATGGCAGGCGCGCTCGATCTTGAGATGGATGAAGTGGCTGATGGGGGTGGTGCCGGTCAGTGCCTTGTACTTCTTGATGAAGTGGTACTTGGACAGGCTGACGGCGGCGGCCAGGGTTTCGACGTCGAGCTGCTCGTGCAGTCGCGCCTGCATCAGACTATGTACCCGCTCGAGATCGAGGCTGTCGTCCGCCTGGCGCCTGGCAAGCGGGCGTAACAGCGCAATATGTGTCAGGAGCTGTCGCAGTTGATTGGCGCAGTGGACGAAGGCGTCGAGCTGATGACTGGCCTGACGGGCATCCAGCAGGGCTTCGAAATCGGCCACCAGCCGGGAGTGCAGGCCCAGCGGAATAAGTGGCGACTGCGGGTCCGGGTCGAGTGCGGCGATGAAGTTGTCCGCCTGCGGGCCATCGAAGTGTATCCAGTAGATGCTCCAGGGCGCGGCCTCGTCGGTATGGTAGCGATGGCTGCGTCCGCGGGGCAGCAGTACCAGGTCGCCTGCGCGAACGGTACGGGATTTGCCGTCGGTTTCGAGCTGGCCGCGGCCTTCCAGACAGTAGATCAGCAGGTGATCATCGTGCTGCGCACGGTGCATCCGGTGGCCCCGTGCATGCTGATAGTAGCCGATGCCGAGGGGGTAGAGCTCGGCGCTCAGCGGATGCTCCGAAAGCGCCTTGACGATGCGCCGCGGCATCACGAAACGGATACTCTCGACCGATAACGGCCAGCTCGATGGTTGGCTCATGCTGCATGCCTAGGGGTAATCCTGTACTCTTCAGCAATATAGTCCATCAAGTGCGCAAGATTATCAATCCGTGCCGGTCCGGGGCTGTGTTACAAATTCAGCAACCCCAAAAACAATGATAAGCAGGTGACGAGCAATGACACAGACTGTCCCCCTTCTGATCGGCGGCGAGATGATCCAGAGCGAAAGCCGGAATCTGATTCCGGTGACCGATCCGGCGACCCAGGCGGTAATCGCGCAGGTCCCCTGCGCCACCGAAGCCGAGGTCGATCGCGCCGTGGCCAGCGCCAAGGCGGCGTTCGAGAGCTGGAAGGAAACGCCGGTCTCCGAGCGCGCCCGCCTGATGCTGCGCTACCAGGCACTGCTGAAGGACAACCACGACGAGATCGCCACCATCCTGGCGAAAGAGACCGGCAAGACCTTCGAAGACGCCAGGGGGGATGTCTGGCGCGGTATCGAGGTCGTCGAGCACGCCTGCAATATCGCCTCGCTGTCGATGGGCGAAACGGTCGAGAACGTCGCCCGCAAGATCGACTGCTACAGCTACACCCAGCCGCTCGGCGTTTGCGCCGGCATCACACCGTTCAACTTCCCGGCCATGATTCCGCTGTGGATGTTTCCGATGGCGATTGCCTGCGGCAACACCTTCGTGCTGAAGCCGTCGGAGCAGGATCCGCTGACGCCGATGCGTCTGGCCGAGCTGTTCCGGGAAGCCGGCGCGCCGGACGGTCTGCTGCAGGTGATTCACGGCGGCAAGGAGCAGGTCGATCAGCTGCTGCACCATCCGGATATTCCGGCGATCTCCTTCGTCGGCTCCGTCGCAGTCGGTGAGCATATCTACCGTACCGGCACCGACAACATGAAGCGCGTTCAGGCTTTTGCCGGCGCCAAGAATCATATGGTGATCATGCCCGACGCCCAGAAGCAGCAGGTGATCAACAACCTGGTCGGCGCTTCGGTCGGCGCCGGCGGCCAGCGTTGCATGGCGATCTCGGTCGCGGTGTTCGTTGGCGAGTCGCGCAAGTGGATTCCGGAACTGCGCGAGGCGATGGCCCAGGTGCGCCCGGGACTGTGGAACGATCCGGAAGCCGGCTACGGTCCGCTGATCAACCCCCAGGCCAAGGAGCGCGTGCTGCGGTTTATCCAGGAAGGCAAGGAAGCCGGCGCCGAGTGCCTGCTCGATGGCAGTGAGTGCGTGGTACCGGACGCGCCGGACGGCAACTGGGTCGGGCCGACGCTGTTCACCAGGGTCACGCCCGAGATGTCGATATACCGCGAGGAAATCTTCGGTCCGGTGCTGGTCGCCATCGAAGCCGAGACCCTCGACGAGGCAATCAGGCTGATCAACGAGAACCCTTACGGCAACGGCACCTCTATCTTCACCGCCTCCGGTGCCGCCGCGCGCAAGTATCAGCACGAGATCCAGGTCGGTCAGGTCGGCATCAACGTGCCGGTGCCGGTGCCGCTGCCGTTCTTCTCCTTCACCGGCTGGCGCAAGTCCTTCTACGGTGACCAGCACGCCTACGGCAAGCAGGCGGTCAAATTCTATACCGAGACCAAGACCGTGACCGCGCGCTGGTTCGAGGACGATATCGCCTCGGGTCCGAACATGACCATCGCGCTGAAGTAATACACTAGAGTACGGGGGAGGGTATCGCCTTCCCCCGCTATTCGGACCGGGGTAATAGCTATGGACTTTGAACTGAATGAAGATCAGGTGGCCTTCGCCGACATGGCGCGGGCTTTCGCCGAAAACGAACTGGCACCCCATGCCGCCGAATGGGACCAGCAGGCGCACTTTCCGGTAGATGTGCTGAAGAAGGCCGGCGAGCTCGGCTTCTGCAGCCTGTATACCGCGCAGGAGCATGGCGGCATGGGTCTGAGCCGGCTCGACTCCCATATCATTTTCGAGCAGCTGGCCATGGGCTGTACCTCCACCACCGCCTATCTGACGATCCACAATATGGTGACCTGGATGGTGGCGACTTTCGGCAGCGACCTGGTTCGCGACCGCTATGCCGGTGAGCTGGCCAGCGGCGTCAAGCTCGGCTCCTACTGCCTCACCGAGCCCAATGCCGGCTCCGATGCCGCCTCGCTGAAAACCAGCGCCCGCCGCGATGGCGACCACTACATCGTCAACGGCAGCAAGTGTTTCATCTCCGGCGCCGGCAGTACCGATGTGCTGGTGGTGATGGCCCGGACCGGCGGCGAGGGTGCGTCGGGCATCTCGGCGCTGGTGATCGACGCCGACAGCGCCGGTATTTCCTACGGTCGCAAGGAAGACAAGCTGGGCTGGAACTGTCAGCCGACGCGCATGATTACCTTCGAGGACGTGAAAGTCCCGGTGGGCAATCTGCTCGCCAGCGAAGGCGAGGGCTTCAAGCTGGCGATGAAGGGGCTCGACGGCGGTCGTCTGAACATCGCCACCTGTTCGCTCGGCACCGCCCAGCAGGCGCTTAACGAGGCGCGCGATTACATGCTCGAGCGTCGCCAGTTCGGCAAGCGGCTGGCGGATTTTCAGGCGCTGCAGTTCAAGCTCGCCGATATGGCGACCGAACTCGTCGCCGCGCGCCAGATGGTGCGTCTTGCCGCCAGCAAGCTCGACAACGGGCACGGCGATGCCACCACCTACTGCGCCATGGCCAAGCGATTCGCCACCGACGTCGGTTACCGGGTCTGCGACGAGGCGCTGCAGCTGTTCGGCGGTAACGGCTATATCAAGGAGTATCCGCTGGAGCGCTATCTGCGCGACAGCCGTGTGCACCGCATACTCGAAGGCACCAACGAAGTGATGCGACTGATCATCTCGCGCCGGCTGCTGAGCGAAGGCGCGGCCGAACTGCTTTGAATGCAGCGGTATTAATCCGGAGGATTAATTCATGAAGCAAAGAGGCTTCATCACCGGCCGCAGGACAATGCGAGCGTCACAGAAACCAATATGTACGCGCACCTGCGCCCGTTTCTTTGACGCGACGTGCATATAGGTAGGGAGCCTGGTTGCACGCGAGATTAACAGGAGAGACAGGATGAGTGACGCTTTGATTTGCGATCGTCGGGGCCATGTGGCGCTGGTGACCATGAACAACCCGCCGGCCAACACCTGGACTGCGGCGAGCCTCGGCGAGCTGAAGGCGCTGGTGGAAGCACTGAACGCCGACCGCGATATCTACGCGCTGGTGCTGACCGGGCAGGGGGAGAAGTTCTTTTCCGCCGGCGCCGATCTCAAGCTGTTCGCCGACGGCGATCTCGCCGTGGCGCGCGATATGGCGCGCCGCTTCGGAGAAGCCTTCGAAACCCTGAGCCGGTTTCGCGGCGTCTCGATCGCGGCGATCAACGGTTTCGCCATGGGTGGCGGTCTCGAGGTCGCGCTGGCCTGCGATATCCGCATCGCCGAAGCGCAGGCGCAGATGGCACTGCCGGAAGCCAAGGTCGGCCTGCTGCCCTGCGCCGGCGGCACCCAGAACCTGGCGCTGCTGGTGGGAGAAGGCTGGGCCAAGCGCATGATCCTCTGCGGCGAGCGTATCGATGCCGCCTGCGCCGAGAAGATCGGCCTGGTGGAGGAGGTGGTCCCACAGGGACAGGCGCTGGAGCGCGCGCTGCAGCTGGCGGAGCAGGTCGCTGCGCAGAGCCCCGTGGCGGTGGCGGCCTGTAAAACACTGGTACAGTCGAGCCGCAGCCGTCCGCTGGATCAGGGCTACATTCTCGAGCGCGAGCTGTTTGTCGACCTGTTCCACAGCGAGGATCAGCGCGAAGGGGTCAACGCCTTCCTCGAAAAGCGCAAGCCCGAATGGAAAAACCGCTGAGGAGGCATGATGAGCGCCGTACTTTTTACCGAACATCCGACCGCCGACGGTCACCTGATCGGCGAGATCCGCCTTAACGCCGAACGTTCGCTCAATTCGCTGACGCTGGAGATGATCGACCTGATCCAGCCGCAGCTCGACCGCTGGCGTGATGATAAGCGCGTGGTGGCGGTGCTGCTCGACAGCGAGGGCAGCAAGGCGTTCTGTGCCGGCGGCGATATCGTCAATCTGTACAAGGCAATGTCCGGCGGTGACGCGGATTTTCTCGAGCAGTTCTTCGGCCGCGAGTACCGGCTGGATTACTGCCTGCACACCTATGCCAAGCCGGTCATCTGCTGGGGCAGCGGTATCGTCATGGGCGGTGGCATGGGGTTGATGAACGGCTGCAGCCACCGGGTGGTCACCGAAACCTCCCACCTGGCGATGCCTGAGGTGACCATCGGCCTTTACCCGGATGTCGGCGGCAGCTGGTTCCTCAACCGCATGCCCGGCGGCACTGGTTTGTTCCTCGGCCTCACCGGCAATCCGGTCAATGCCCGCGATGCGCTGTTCCTGGGGCTTGCCGACCGGGCGGTGCGCGCCGATCTGCGCGACGGTCTGGTGGGCCGGCTGGCCGCCGAGGACTGGTCCCGCGATGCCGGCGGTACCGTCAGCCGGGTCCTGCGCGAACTCGAGAGCGAGTCGCGGCCGGCGTTTGCCGGGATGGCGTCGCCGATTCGCGATCACTTCGACCTGGTTCGCACCCTGACCGATCACGACAGCGTGGAGGACGTGGTCGCGGCGCTGCTGGCCCTCGATACCGAGGACAAGTGGGTCAGGCGCGCGCAGAAGGCGGTACGCAACGGCAGTCCGCTGTCGCTCAGGCTGATCGCCGAGCAGCTCGGGCGCTGCCGTCATCTGTCGCTGCGCGAGGTGTTTCAGCGGGAATTCGAGCTGTCGGTACAGTGCTGCCGTTACCGGGAAGTGCGCGAAGGCGTGCGCGCGCTCCTGATCGACAAGGACAACAACCCGGACTGGACTTTCAAGTCGGTGGGCGAGGTCGATGAAAACGTTCTTGCCGGGCTGTTCGCCAGCCCATGGGACGACAACCCGCTGGCGGATCTGTGAAGCCGTAACAGCCTGCTAAACATCAACCGGCGCCCGGCGCTGTCAGACGTTGGGCTCCGCGAACAAGAAGGATAATAATCATGGCTACGATCGCATTTATCGGACTGGGCAACATGGGTGGCCCCATGGCCCACAACCTGGCCGCGGCCGGGCATCGGGTACAGGCCTTCGACCTGTCGGAGCAGGCGCTTGCCCATGCCGTCGAAGAAGGCTGCGTGCAGGCGGCCAGCGCTGTCGACGCCGTCAGAGAGGCGGAATTCGTCATCTCCATGCTGCCGGCCGGGGTGCATGTCGAAAGCCTTTACGTATCCGGCGCCGAGCCGCTGCTCGACGCCATCGACCCCCGCGCGCTGATCATCGACTGCTCGACCATCGAGGCGGAAGTGGCCAAGCGGGTGGCGAAAACCGCCGCCGACCGCGGTCTCGACTTTATCGACGCGCCGGTATCCGGCGGTGTGGGCGGCGCCCAGGCCGGCACCCTGAGCTTTATGGTTGGCGCGTCCGACGAGCAGTTCGGGCGTGCCCGGCCGGTGCTGGAAAAAATGGGCAAGAATATCTTCCATGCCGGCGATCACGGCGCCGGTCAGATCGCCAAGGCCTGCAACAACATGATGCTGGCGATTCTGATGACCGGTACCTGCGAGGCGCTGAACATGGGGGTCAAGAACGGCCTGGACCCGGCCGTGCTGTCCGAAATCATGAAGCAGAGTTCCGGCGGCAACTGGGCGCTGAACGTCTACAACCCCTGGCCCGGTGTCATGGAAAGCGCGCCGGCGTCGCGTGACTACGAGGGCGGATTCCAGACCAACCTCATGTTCAAGGACCTGGGGCTGGCGATGGAACTGAGCCAGCAGAGCGCCTCGCCGATACCGATGGGCTCAGCGGCCCGCGCGCTGTTCAGTCTGCACAAGGCCAAGGGCAATGGCGCTCTGGACTTCTCCAGCGTGCTGAACCTCTATCGTGAGGAATGACACCGGCAAGTGGCGAGTGGCGAGTGGGTGCCGGTGGCTCGCTTTAACTGTCCACCGGGAACTCACAACTGTTAGTTCGCCAAATAAAAAGGTTCATCGCGGATTAGCGGGAAAGTGCAGTGAAAGTTACCGGCCGGCCATCATTCGAAATTCGATCACCTTAGAAGCACGTCTTTCCCGCGAACGCGGAAATCCATAAACACCGGGAACTGCTGGCTGCCCGCTTACGCGGGGATGACGACAAAAAAGGCCGGACACCCGTTTCCGGGGCCGGCCGAAGTTCACAAGAACAACAAGTCAATCGATAAAGAGGTTCGGGCAGCGTCTTAGCTGGCCTGCAGTGCCGGCTGGGTGAATGCCGGCTGGGTGAATGCCGGCTGAGCCTGACGGCGGAAAATCCTGGACAGAAAAGCGCGTACGATCTTGGCACGTTCGGAGCGTGCGGCCGCGATCAGGTTTTCCACGTTAACTTCGCCAACAGATGCGAAATGCTGAATCTGATATTCGTGAAACATTACTTTGTGCCTCGGTGTCACGGTTTCGATTGCCTGCAAATTCGACGTGGTCCCCAAACCATCGGCTCCTAAGAGCTCAGCAATCATTTGATGGACGCCATCTTACGGACAGCACTGAGTTGACTCAAGCGACAGTTTTTCAGCAAATAGATTAGAAATATTCATCAATAATTCGGCGTGAGGCATGCGGCCTTCGATCCTGTATGGGATATATGCCCGCATTTAGAGGGTTTGGGCCTGTAAACTGAGCGTTTCTACGAATCGCTCTCAACAGACTTTATTAGATTGCTTCAGCTTTTATCGTGCCGGCGTCCCTTCTGGACTGTTCCTTGCTTAATTCGCTGTTTGTCAGGCCCTTGGGGTGCCGAATGGTCCGGGCTGAACTTTTGCCGCGCTCAGTTGCCTCTACTGGCATGAATATTCCCGACAATCGTCCGCGCAGGGCCGGACGCCTGATGTGGTTTGCCGCCTGGTTGTCGTTGCTCGGCGTGCTGGTGCTAGGCTTCGAGTTCTGGCTGGAGCGCCAGTACAACCCCAATAGCGAGCTCGCCGCGATCAGCAGCGAAGGGCCGGCCGAGGTGGTGCTGCAGCGTAATCGCGCAGGTCACTACATCGCGCCGGGACTGATCAACGGTCAGCCGGTTCAGTTTCTGGTCGATACCGGCGCGACCCGTATCAGCGTACCGGAAGGTCTGGCACAGCGGCTGGGACTGAAGCCGGGTTTCGCGTCCCGCGTCACCACCGCCAATGGCGTTGCCACGGTTTTCGATACCCGCCTTAGCGAAGTGCGTCTGGGCTCCATTCGGTTGCACGATGTGCCGGGTAACATCAACCCGGGCATGCCCGGGGATATGGTGCTGCTGGGAATGAGCTTCATCAAGGATCTGGAGCTGGTGCAGCGCGGCGATACCCTGACCCTGCGGCTGCACTGAGACGCTTCGTGAGGCGCAGACAGAAAACGTGGGAGCGGCGCCTCGCTGCGAATTGCGAAGCTGCTGTCGTAGGGTGGCCTGAGCGCAGCGAACGCCACCGGGTTCCAGGGTGCCGAATCGTATCCCCGTTCTGCAGATGAGGCCGACGAGGATAGTGGATAACCGGGCTTACAGCAGCCAGCGTGCAGCTGCGTACACCAGCAGTCCCACCGCCACGGTGGCGAACAGCTGTCGGCTGAAATACGCGGTTACGCCGGCTGCGACGGCCGCGAGCAAATAGGGATTGCCGGGGCTGGCGTCGATCTCACCGTTCCGCACCAGCGTGGTCTGGGCGATGATGGCGCTGAGAACCGCAATCGGCACGAAGCGCAGCGCCTGTTCCAGCAGCGGTGGAATCCTCACCCGTCCCGCCAGCGCCAGCGGCAGGTATCGCGGACCGAAAGTGAGCAGCGCCATACCCGCGATCAGCAGTGCTTCATTCATACGACGTCTCCCGTGTATTGCTGGCCGCCCGGCGCTCCAGCACCACGCCGATGGTGATGGCCACCAGGGCGGTGAACAACAGACCGCTCTGGTGCGGCCAGTCATGGGTCAGCAGTGCGCAGACGCCGGCGCAGAGGGCGCAGGCCCACTGGGCACGACTCTGCAGCGCCGGCACCACGATGCCGATGAACGCGACCACCATGGCGACGTCCAGCCCCCAGTCGGTCAGGTTCGGAATCTGCTGCCCAAGGCTGATGCCGAGCCAGGTGCAGAATACCCAGTTGCCGTACATCGCCAGCCCCGAGCCGCAGTAATACCAGGGCAGGCCTTTCAGCTCCGGGTCCTGGCCGATGCGGTTGGTGACCACCGCGTAGGTTTCGTCGGTCAGCCAGAAGGCCATCTGTGCCCGCAGCCGCTGCGGCAGGCCGCTGACCCAGGGCATCAGGCTGGCGGCGTAGAGCATGTGCCGCAGGTTGACGACGAAAACGGTCAGCAGTATCACCGGCAGGGCGGCGGCGCTGGCGACCAGGGTGACGGCGATGAACTGCGCGGAGCCTGCGAAAACGAACAGCGAAATCGCCAGCGTCGCCCATTCGGACAGACCGTTGTTCATGGCCAGGGCGCCGTAAACGATGCCGAAGGGAATCGCCGCGAGAATAAGGGGCAAGGTGTCTCGGGCACCGGTCAGGAAGAGTCGTGCGGGTGTCATGGGGTTCCGTCAAAGTTGAATGCGCAATCCAGTATAGGAGCCGGGGAGGCTGCGGGCTTGGACGATCTTGCGCAGGCGTCTCAACCCCTGAGGATACCGTTCCTGTATTGTCCCGGCGTGATGCCAGAGGTGGGTTTGCTGATGGCCGTTTGAAATGCCGGTTCGGGTGATGCTGTCGCCG
>NZ_BMLT01000004.1:0-370733 GCF_014645375.1 Marinobacterium nitratireducens | reverse complement strand
TTGCAACCAGCGTCTCAACCCCTGAGGATACCGTTCCTGTATTGTCCCGGCGTGATACCAAGGGCGCGCTTGAAATGCCGGTTGAGGTGACTCTGGTCGCTGAATCCCGCGGTCAGCGCCGCGTCGGCCGGAGCGAGTCCCGCGCGCAGCAGCCGTCGGGCCTGGATCAGGCGGCGCTGAACCAGGTAGGCGTGCGGTGGCAGACCGACGTCGCGCTGGAACAGCCGGTTCAGGTAGTGCGGGCTCAGGCCGCACAGCGCCGCAAGGTCGGCCAGTGACGGGTTTTCGTGGCTGTATGCGTCGAGGTACTCCCGTACCCGTCGTACGGCATCGCGCTCGTTGCCGGGCGGCGCCGATGTCAGCCGCTGGCGGCCATGACGGCGGTTCAGTTCGCCCATGACCCCGAGCCAGGCGCTGTCGCAGAGCAGCCTGTTGTCGCTGCGTTCAAGCACCTCGATCAGCTGGCGCAGACGCTGTGCCAGCGGCACATCACGGATCACCGGACTGGCGAACCAGGGCAGCCCGCTGCCCTCGAAGGACTGGGCCAGACTGATCATCAGCTCCGGCGACGGATAAAATCCCCGGTAGCGGCAACCGGCATCGGCCTCCTGACCGTCATGTACCGTATCCGGATTCACCAGTACGATATCGTCGGGGCCGGCCACGTGGCTCGCGCCCATGCAGTGGAAGCGTTCGGCACCGCTGTCGATGACATGGATAGCGTAGCCCTCATGGACGTGACGACTGTAGACGGCACCGTTGTAGCGGTAGTGCAGCAGGTCGAGGCCGCCGAAATCCGGCAGGTGTCGAAAACGGGCATTATCGATGGAGGTCGGGGTGTCCATGGTATTGGCAGGCTGAAGGGTTGCGCCCTTTATAGGGATGGTGGTGGCAAGAATCAAGTCTCGCCGGCCAAGGCATCAAGGAGCCAGGACTCGAGTCGCGCGACATCGGCGGGTGCGAAACGCAGACCGAGTTTGCTGCGGCGCCACAGGATGTCCTCGGTGCTTTGCGCCCACTCGTGCCGAACGAGATAGTGTGCTTCCCTGGCATAAAGATCCGCGCCGAGGTGAGCGCCGAGATCGCCGATGCTGTTGCAGCCCTCGAGTATCCGCCAGCTCAGCGTGCCGTAGCTGTGCGCGAAGCGGTCCGCCAGCCTGGGGGGCAGCCAGCGGCAGTCCCGGAGCAGCGACTGCGCCAGCGTCGCCGGATCGTCCATATCGCCCCCGGGCAGAGGGGCGTCACGGGTCCAGGCGGAACCTGCCGCCGGGAAAAAGGGGGCTAGGCGGTTGCAGGCCGTTTCCGCCAGGCGTCGATAGGTCGTGAGCTTGCCGCCGAACACCGACAGCAGTGGTGCATCGCCTTGCGGTGCATCGAGTTCCAGACTGTAGTCCCGGGATGCCCGCTGGGCGCTGCCGCTGCCCTGCGATGCCAGTGCTCTGACGCCGGCATAGTGCCACACCAGATCCTCCGCCTGCGTCTGGCGGCGGAAGTGGCGGTTGACGACGTTGAGCAGGTAATCGATCTCCGCCGCCGAGATCTCCGCGTGCGCCGGGTCGCCGTGATAGTCGACGTCGGTGGTGCCAATCAGCGAGTAACGCTCCTCATAGGGAATGACGAAGACGATGCGCCCGTCCTGGTGTTGCAGAATGTAGGCCTCGCTACCGCTGTAAATACGCGGCACGACGATATGGCTGCCCTTGACCAGTCGCAGCTGCTGTGGCGCTGACCGGCCAAGCACGTCGGCAAACAGCCGGCTTGCCCAGGGGCCGGTGGCGTTCACCAGCGCCCGGGCGCGGTGCTCGAAACGCCGCCCGCTGCGCTCCAGCGTCAAACGCCAGATGCCGTCCTCGCGACGGGCCGCCACACAGCCTGTGCGTGGCAGGATCTCGGCGCTGCGCTCACGAGCGGCCATCGCGACCAGCACCACCAGGCGGGCGTCGTCGATCCAGCCGTCGGAGTATTCGAAGCCGCGCACGAAGTCCGGGCTGAGCGGGTCATCGGGCCCGAAGCGCACGGCGTGGGACGGCGGCAAGCTGTGGCGCCGGGCCAGGTGGTCGTAGAGAAAGAGTCCGGCGCGGACCTGCCAGGCCGGACGCAGGTTCGGATTCAGCGGCAGGCGAAAGCGCAGCGGATGGCTGATATGGGGCGCATTGCGCAGCAGGATCTCGCGCTCGTCGAGGGCTTCGCGCACCAGCCGGAAGGCGCCCTGCTCGAGATAGCGCAGACCGCCGTGGGCCAGCTTGCTGCTGCGTGATGAAGTGGCGCCGCCGAGGTCGCCGCTCTCGCACAGCAG
This sequence comes from Marinobacterium nitratireducens, assembly GCF_014645375.1. Lineage (GTDB taxonomy): Bacteria > Pseudomonadota > Gammaproteobacteria > Pseudomonadales > Balneatricaceae > Marinobacterium_A > Marinobacterium_A nitratireducens. The sequence goes on along the minus strand of NZ_BMLT01000004.1, from coordinate 368,437 downwards.
CACGCTCAGTCCGCGACCGGCCGCGTCCAGCGCGATGCCGACGCCATTGATGCCGCCGCCGATGACGATCAGATCCTGAATATCCGCTGCTGCCGGCATGCTCCGTCCACCTCATGCATCGCCCCTTACTATAGTATTCGTATTCCACCACTGACGGCCGGGGGCGTTTCGGATGCGGGCAATACTTGCGATCGATCAGGGAACCACCAGTTCCAGGGCCATGCTGTTCTCCGCGGATGGCCGGCAACTGGCGTCGGCGCAGCAGGATTTTCGCCAGCACTTTCCCCGCGATGGCTGGGTCGAGCACGACCCCGCGGAGATCTGGCAGGGGGTGCTCTCGGTCTGTCGCCGTGCGATCAGTGATGCCGGGCTCGCGCCGTCGGATATTGCGGCGCTCGGCATTACCAACCAGCGCGAAACCACGCTGGTCTGGGACCGGGCATCCGGCGAGCCGGTATATCCGGCGATCGTCTGGCAGGACCGTCGCACCGCCGCTTTCTGCCAGTCGCTCAGGGAGCGGGGACTGGAAGACATGATCAGCGCCAGGACGGGGCTGCTCATCGATCCCTACTTTTCCGCCACCAAGATCCGCTGGATCCTGGACGAGGTGCCGGATGCGCGTGCGCGAGCCGAGCGGGGCGAGCTGGCGTTCGGCACCGTCGACAGCTTCCTGCTGTGGCAGCTGACCGGGGGACGCGAGCACCGCACCGATGCCACCAACGCCTCGCGTACGCTGCTGTTCGATATTCATGAACAATGCTGGGATCCCGAACTGCTGGCGCTGTTCGACATTCCCGCCTCGATGCTGCCGCAGGTGATGGACTCGGCCGCGGACTTCGGCGCCACCAGGCGGGACTTGCTGGGCGCGGCGATCCCGGTCTGCGGTATCGCCGGCGACCAGCAGGCGGCACTGTTCGGTCAGGCCTGCTTTCACGAGGGCATGGCCAAAAGCACCTATGGCACCGGCTGTTTCCTTATGCTCAATACCGGCAAACGGGCGCTGCAGTCGCAGCACCGCCTGCTGACCACCGTCGCCTATCGCCTCGACGGCGAAGTGACCTACGCGCTCGAGGGCAGCATTTTCGTTGCCGGGGCGGCCATCCAGTGGCTGCGCGACGGCCTGCACCTGATTGCCGCGGCGGGGGAAAGCGAGCCCCTGGCGCAGCGCACGGCGCCGGATCACGGGGTTTATCTGGTGCCGGCCTTTACCGGGCTCGGGGCGCCTTACTGGGATCCCGACGCCCGCGGCGCGATCTTCGGTCTGACACGGGACACCGGCATCGGCGAAATCGTCACCGCCGGCCTGCAGTCGGTGTGCTATCAGACCAAGGATCTGCAAAAGGCCATGGAGAGCGACGGTGAGCGCCCGGTCGCTTTGCGGGTCGACGGCGGCATGGTGGCCAACAACTGGCTGCTGCAGTTTCTCGCCGATATTCTCGGCGCGACGGTCGACCGGCCCGCGATCATCGAGACCACTGCACTCGGCGCCGCCTATCTGGCCGGGCTCAGGTCAGGACTCTACGACTCGACCGCGACGCTGGAAGCGTTCTGGCAGCGGGAGCGGCGTTTCGAGCCGAGAATGGACAAACCGGATCGCGATCGTCTCTACGCCGGCTGGACCCGGGCGGTGGCCCGTATCCACGGCAACTGAAGGCGGCGCGCGGGAGGCCGGACAGGCTCAACCGCGCAAGGCCGGAGTTCAGCTGTCCCGGCTTTCCAGTTTCAGGCGGATCTGGGTGGCAACCGGCAGGTGGTCCGAGATCCGTGTGTCCAGCGCCCGCGCATCCAGTACCTCGACGGTCGGCGTCGCCAGGATATGGTCGATGGCGCGCTTCGGGCGCCAGCTTGGAAAGGTCGAGTCGCCATGCAGCGCCGCCAGACTCGCCTGCTGCAGCCCCCGGTGGTTGTTCAGTTCCGGCAGGTCGCAGTTGAAATCGCCGACGACCAGGGTGTCGGTGCGGTCATCGACCAGCTCGGCGAGGAAATGCAACTGGCGGGCGCGCGCCTGTCGGCTCAGCGCCAGGTGGGCGATGATCAGGCGCAACGGCTCGTATCCCGGTGGCCGTATCTCCACTTCCAGTGCACCGCGGCCGGGTACCCGGCCGGGCAGGGTATGGGAGCGCACCTGCCGCAGTGGCCAGCGTGACAGGCAACCGATGCAATGTCTGGCGAAGGGCGCCAGGTCCCGCGTGACCGAGGCTTCCCAGTGCGGCAGCCCGGCGCGTTCGGCCAGGTGCGCCACCTGGTTCAGACGTCGGGTACGCAGGCTGCCGGCGTCGCATTCCTGCAATGCCACGATATCGAAGTGGGAGGCCAGTTCCGCGATCCGGTCGAGATTGTCCCGTGCCCCGCGGGTCGGCACCAGGTGTTTCCAGGCCCGGGTAACGTAGTGCATGTAGCTCGAGGTCTGCAAACCCACCTGGATGTTGAGCGAGAGCAGGCGCACCTGCCCCGGCGAGTGGGGGTGAAACAGAGGAGCGCCTTTGGGATCGATGGTGGTCATGTCACCTTCAAGTATGGAGAGCGGTGGATAAATGGCAAATAGTGAGTGGTAAGAGGTAAGGGGCATGTGGCGAGTCGGTAATGGCCGTACCTCTGCGATATCCGGGAATAGCGCCATAACGCTGTTGCGCGGATTCCCGGCGGGCTGCATAGTGACCCGTAGGGCGCCATGAGCGCAGCGAATCGCGCCGACCACTCACCACTGACCCTGTATCACTTGTCACCATGAAAGCCCCAACAACCGATCTCCCTGTCAGCGCCTTCAACCGCAACGTGGTGCTGCTGTCGCTGTGCCAGGCGCTGCTCAATACCGGTACTATCCTGCTGGTATCGGTCAATGCGCTGATCGGCCGCGAACTGGCGCCGTCGGTGGCATTGATCACGCTGCCGATGGCGCTGCAGTTTCTCGGCCTGATGACCGCGACCATACCGGCATCGCTGATCATGCAGCGCATCGGTCGCCGCAACGGTTTCGTGCTCGGCAACCTGGTCGGGCTTGGCGGCGCCCTCTGCTGTATCGCGGCGCTTGAGTGGTCGCATTTTACGCTGTTTTGCACCGGCACCTTTCTGCTCGGTATCGGTATCGGCTTTGGCATGCTGTACCGCTTCGCGGCGGTCGAAGCCGCGCCCGAGGGGCAGCATAGCCATGCCATATCGCTGGTGATGGCCGGTGGTGTCATAGCCGCGGTGCTGGGCCCCAATCTCGCCATCTTCAGCCGCGGCTGGGTCGGCTCGACGCCCTTCAGCGGCGCCTTCGTGGGATTGCTCGGTCTGTACGGACTGGCGCTGGTGCTGCTGAGCCGGGTGCGCCTGCCGCAGCCGGCATCGCACCTGAGCGCTGATCGCGGACGTTCGTTGCGTCATATTGCCCTGCAGCCCGTATTCCTGATCTCGGTAGTCGCAGGGGTCACCAGCTATACCGTGATGAACCTGCTGATGACGGCCACGCCGCTGGCGATGGACCGCTGCGGTTTCGCTTTCGACGACGCCGCGCACGTGATCCAGTGGCATGTACTGGGGATGTTCGTACCGGCGTTCTTCACCGGCCGGCTGGTGGACCGCTTCGGCGCGCCGCCCATAATGCTGGCCGGTGGCGCGCTGATGCTGCTGTGCATCTTCGTCAACCTGCAGGGACAGAGCGAGTGGCATTTCTGGCTGGCGCTGGTGCTGCTGGGGATCGGCTGGTGTTTCATGTTCGTCAGCGCCACCTCCTATCTGACCCGGGCCTACCGGCCCGAGGAAAAGGCGCGCACCCAGGCAGCCAACGAGTTTCTGGTTTTCAGCTGCGTCAGCCTGTCGGCGCTGCTCGCGGGCTGGCTGGAAGCGACCGTTGGCTGGCTGAACATGAACTGGCTGATGCTGCCGGTGGTGCTTTTTGCCATGCTGCTGGTGGTGGCGCTGACCCAGTGGCCGGCTCCGGAGGACGCGCCGGGTCAGCCGACCTGACCGGCTCACCTGTGCGACTTCACGTTGTTCTCACGCAGGTACCGTTAGGGTAAGGGCAATAAAATCCGTAGCAGGAATCTTGCTCCATGACCCTCGCTCTGTCTGCAGGCTGGCAACGTCTGCGTCCAACTCTCTCGACCAGCCAGTTTCGTCTGCTGATCGTGTCGCTGCTGGTGCTTTTCTACAACGGGCCGCTGTGGCAGCTGGTATCGAGCCAGCCTTCGAATGGCCCGTTGTCGCACCTGCTGTTCGTCGGGGCCTTTTTCACCCTGATGGTCGCGCTCTATCTGTTGTTCCTGACCCTGGTCGGGTTTCGCATCATTCTCAAGCCGCTGGCGATACTGCTGTTCTTCAGTGCCGCCATGGTGTCCTGGTTCATGGATGCCTACGGCATCGTCATCGACAAGACCATGGTGCAGAACCTGTTCGAGACCGATGTCGCCGAAGCCGGCGAGCTGTTCAGTCTGCCGTTGTTGTGGCACCTGACGCTGTACGGCTTGCTGCCGTCTCTGCTGGTGCTGGCGCTACGGGTGCGTCGGCGCGGGCCGGGGCGCGAGTTCCAGGCGGCGCTGGCATCGGTGTTGATGTGCATGGTGGTGGTGGGCCTCAACGCCGCCGTACTGTTCAAGGATTATTCGTCGCTGTTTCGCAATAACCGCCAGATCCGCAACCTGGCCGTGCCGTCGAACTATCTCTACTACGGCAGCCGCTATCTGGCCGGCGCCTACGACGCCAGTTCCAAACCGCTGCAACGCCTGGGCGAGGACGCCCATATCGTCGATGCTGGCGCCGCTGCCAAACACCCCCGGCTGCTGGTGGTGGTGGTGGGTGAAACGGCGCGGGCCGATAATTTTTCCCTCAATGGTTACGGGCGCGATACCAACCCGCGCCTGAGCCAGGAGGCGGTCATCTATTTCGACCAGGCCAGTTCCTGCGGTACCAGTACCGCCGAGTCGCTGCCATGCATGTTCTCGCTCAACGGTCGCCATGACTACAGCCGGGAAGAGGAAAGCCATCGCGAAAACGTGCTGGACGTGCTGCAGCACGCCGGCGTGGACGTCCTCTGGCGCGACAACAACTCCGGTTGCAAGGGTGTATGTGACCGGGTCGATCAGCAACCTGCCAGCCTGTTCGACTCGGCACAGTTCTGTGGCGAGGATGAATGCTACGACGAAACCCTGCTGACGGCGCTGGATGACTATCTGCAGTCCGGCAGCGGCGACAAGGTGGTGGTGCTGCACCAGAAGGGCAGCCACGGTCCGGCCTACTACCTGCGCTACCCGCAGTCGTTCCAGCGCTTCACGCCGGTATGCGACAGCAACCAGTTGCAGGCCTGCAGCGAGCAGGCGATCCGCAATGCCTACGACAACACCATCCTGTACACGGATCATTTTCTGGGTCAGGTGATCGGCTTCCTCAAGGCGCGTCAGGATCGCTTCGACAGCGCCATGCTGTACATGTCGGATCATGGCGAATCGCTGGGGGAGGGCAACATCTACCTGCACGGCATGCCCTACGTGCTGGCGCCCTCCGAGCAGACCCACATACCCTTCGTGGTGTGGCTGTCCAGCGGTCTGGCCGGCAGCGACGGCATCGATACCGAATGCCTCGGTGCCGAACGGGAGCAGAGCCTGAGTCATGACAACCTGGCGCACTCGGTGCTGGGGCTGATGAACGTCAGGACGACGGTGTACGACGCGTCACTGGATATATTTCGCGGTTGCCGGCAAGGCGGCTCGGCGCTTGCCGGCGAGGAGCAGCACCAGGCTCAGGGACCGGCCTGAGCCGCGAAGTGCAGCTGCGCGCTATAACGTCGGGGCTCCTGCGTCAGCTCGAGCCCGATACCGGCATCCTGGCATAGCTGGCTGGCGATGAGCAGGCCGTAGCCGTGGCTTTGTGCATCGGCATGGTCGCCGTCGCCGATATCGTTGCTGATGGTCAGCGTATCGGTATCGTTGCCGATGCGGATATGGCCGTCGCCGTGGATCAGGGCGTTGCGCAGCAGGTTGTCGATGACCACCGACAGCACGAAGGGGTGGACCTGCCAGTGACAGTCGTCAAGCGTGACTTCCAGTTGCCTGCTCTGGAGTGCCGGGTGGCTGGCGAAGAGCTCCTCCAGAATGTGTTCCAGCCCCGTCCGGTCGACGCAGCCTTCGGGCGCCGGTTTGGTTTCCCGGCCGAGCCAGAGAAACGCCTCGATCAGCTTGATCATGCGGCTACTGGCGTCGTCGATGCGCTTCAGTGCTCTTGAATTGATCTCGGACGGCGGTACTGTCTCGCGCAGCAGGTCGAGGGAACTGCGCACCACCATGATCGGCGATCGCAGCTCGTGGCTGGCGAACCGGGTGAAGTTGCGCTCGCGGTTGATGAATGCCGCGGTGCGTTGCAGCAGCGATGCGAACTGGCGACTCATGAATCCGATTTCGTCATTGCGTTCCAGCGGCTCGAGCACCGGCCGAGCCGGGTCTATATGCTCCAGCTGCCGGGTCAGCTGCCGGATCGGCTGTGTCAGCTGCCAGGTAATCAACAGCGTCAGGCCCATGGCGCCGAACGTGATCAGCGCGATGCCGCCGAGTACCAGCAGTATTTCCGCTTCCTCCTGCTTGCCGCTTTCCAGGACCTCTTCGACGTTGTGCATGACCAGATAGTAGGGCTGACCTGTTTGCGGGTGCCGCCGTACGACCAGCAGATCCTCGTTCGGCAGCGCCTCGGTTGCCGGTGGCGTTAAGGCGCGCCAGGCAACCGGGACGTCGTCATTTTCCCGGTACAACGTCATCATGTCGAACAGTTCCAGTGCCTGAGCGGGTACTTTGCCGGCCAGGGCCTGATCGACGCGGGAGCCGATATAGTCGACGAACTGTTGCCGGCTCTGGTGCTCGATGCTTTCGATCAGGTGCCAGCCTGCCAGCCAGTAAAGGCTCATCAGCAGGAAGGTCGAAAGGCCGGCGGTCAGAATGATCTTGTATCGGAGGGTCTGCTTCATCGTTAGCCCGGGGGCGGCATCGGTTCAACCAGGCGAAAACCGACACCGCGTCGGGTTTCGAGCATGGGTTGGGAGAAGGGTTTGTCCAGCTGCATGCGCAGCTGATAGAGGTGCGAGCGAAGCGCGTCGCTGCCGGGGGGCTCGGAGCCCCAGAGCTCATGCTCGAGTTCTTCGCGCGTGACCATGGCCGGCGCGCGGGCCACCAGTAGCTTGAGAATCCTGAAGGTCAGTGGCGTCAGTGCCAGGGGGGCGCCGTCGCGGGTCGCGGTGCCCTGCTCGACATCGAGCTCGAGCGGGCCGAACGAAAGCTGGCGAAGCTTCTGGCGCGAGATCCTGTGGCTCAGCGCCTCGACGCGGCACACCAGCTCCGCCATCGCGAAGGGCTTGACCAGGTAGTCGTCGGCGCCGGCGCGAAATCCCCTGATTTTATCGTCGAGGGTGTCGAGCGCGGTCAGAAACAGTATCGGTGTACTGCAGCCCTCGCTGCGCAGGCGCTCGCAGGCCGAGAGGCCGTCCAGCCGGGGCATCATCACGTCGAGGATCAGGACGTCATAGCGGTTTTGCCGGCACAGCTCCAGCACCTGGTTGCCGTTTGTGGCGCAGTCGGTCTCGATGCCCCGCCATTCCAGAAAATCGGCGATGCCTGCCAGGATATTGGCATCATCGTCGGCGACCAGCACTTTCATAACGGCGTCACTGCTCTCCCTGCGACTGCGGGCCCGGAGTGATCAACCCGGGGTGATTCCGCGATTATGCGGCATCAGCATCCAGCGGTACAACAACAGCGAACTGAACCAGCAGATCGCCAGGGTCCAGAGGTCGTGTGACAGAAAATGGGCGCCGCGCAACTGCTGGGCGGCGCCGAAGGCCAATCCGAGCGCAAGCCCCGGCAGCAGCGCCAGGCGGGCTCGCGCAGGCCAGTAGTGCAGGCAGACGAAATACAGCGCCAGCCAGGCATAGCCGGCACTGGCGTGGCCCGCGGGAAAGCAGCCACCACCGCCGTCGCCGGAAATGGCATCGAACAGCGGATGATAGGGCCGGTCGCCGCCGTAGCGAGTCAGGCTCCAGGGGCAGTCCTGGGCGCTGAAATGCTTGCCGAGGCTGACCAGGGTGACGCCGGTCAGCGCGGCGGTGGCGAGGTATCCCAGACCGCGGCGCCAGCCCGCCAGACGGCGCACCGGCCAGGTCAGACCCAGCAGCACCAGTACCAGCACCAGCAGCAGCTGGCTGAACCCGCGGCCGCCGCTATGCAGCAGATCCGATGTGAGCCAGTTGTCGCGCAGGGCCCAGGCATTGCCCTGGAGGCGGAACCAGCCGTCCGCCAGGCGCAGGTCGAGATCGAAGTGCCGCACCAGCTCCTGCAGCACAACAAAGGCCAGCAGCGGCAGCAGGCCGTGCCACAGCCAGAAGTGTTTCGTTTCAGCTATCTGGGGGCGCGGCAGCGCCACTGAGGCGGATTCTGCGGATGTCGTCAACTCGATGTCTCTCCCTCTGGGTGGAACATGATCGCGAGGCCAGCCTAGCGCCTGCCGCGTGAAGCGTCGGTGAAGAGTCGCGAGCCCGACGGGCAGCAACTATCCTGAAGGTCAGGCTGACGGAGGTGCTGCTATGAGCTATCTGATCTCCCTCAATCCGGCCACCGGCGAGCCGGTAGGGGAAGTACCCACCACGCCACTCGAGGCGATACCCGCCATGGTCTGTGCGGCGCGCGACGCGCAGGTCGAGTGGAGCCACCTGAGCGTAGAGGAGCGCGGTCACTGCCTGCTTCAGGCGGCCCGGGCGCTGGAGGACGAGGCTCCGGAACTGGGCGAGCTGCTCAGTCAGGAAATGGGCAAGCCGTTGCGCAAGGGGATCGGCGAAGTCCGCTTCTGTGCCGCGTCGATAGCGCCCAGGGTCAAGCAGGCGCTGGCGGCGCTGCAGCCTCGCCTGAGCGCTGACGAGGATACGGCCTCGACGGTGTATTACGATCCCCTGGGCGTTTGCGCGGTGATAAGTCCCTGGAATTATCCGATGTCGATGCCGCAGTGGATGCTGTTGCCGGCGCTTTTGTGCGGCAACACCGTGCTGTTCAAGCCGTCCGAGGAAACGCCCCTGACCGGCCAGGCTTACGCTGAGCTGCTAAACCGCTTTTTGCCGCGCAATGTACTGCAGGTGGTGCAGGGCGCGGAACAACAGGGGCGGTCGCTGGTCGAGGCCGATATCAACATGGTGGCCTTTACCGGCTCCAGGGAGGCCGGACGGGACATCATGGCGAGGTCGGCGCCGGGCCTCAAGCGCCTGATGCTGGAATTGGGCGGCAAGGATCCGCTGCTGGTGCTGGATGATGCGGATCTCGACGCCGCGGCGGAATTCGCCTGCGCCAGCAGTTTCGAAAACTCGGGTCAGGCCTGCGTCTCCACCGAACGGGTTTATGTCGACCGCCAGGTCGCGACCTGCTTCGAGCAGCGCGTGGTCCGGCTGGCGGACGGCTACAGCCTGGGGCCCTGGCACGATGCCCGGGCGCGCCTCGGGCCCATGATCCACGAGCGTCAGCGCCAGCACGTACTCGACCAGATCGCCGCCGCGCTCGCGGCCGGTGCACGCCGGCTCTACGGTGATGACGATCATCCCCCGCGGTATATAAAGCCGACCATTCTTGCAGACTGCACCCCGGACATGGCGATCATGCGCGACGAGACCTTTGGGCCGGTGATGTGCATTCAGGCCTTTGATGGCATCGACGAGGCGTTGCGACTGGCGAATGATACCGACTACGGCCTGGGTGCGGTGGTGTTCGGCGAGGACGAAGAGCAGGCCTGGCAGGTGGCGCGACACCTGGGTGCCGGTATGATCGGTGTCAACAAGAGCTGTTTCGGCACTGTCGAGTGCCCCTGGGTCGGCGCCCGGCAGAGCGGTTACGGTTATCACGGATCGGTGGAAGGTTTTCACCAGTTCTGCCAGCTGCGGGTGATCAGCAAGAGTAAAGATAGTTAACAGTTATGAGTTAACAGGGTTGAGTTTACCGCTAAGGGTGCGCTTGCTTCGCGGGCGCTTCTGTATACTGTCAACTTCCCTCGGTTGACTTGCCTTATACTGTCGATCTCACACTGCTGACTGGCCTCTATGTCTACTTTATTCGCCTTGTCCAGGGATCTGGCGGCCCCCGTTGGTCCCGAGTCCATTTCAGGCCCGGTCGGGGACATGCCGGCCCAGGGGCTGGCATGCTACGACGGTGCCGATGCCCTGCTGATACGGGATGTGCACAGTGCCGGGCTGATCGAGCACTTTCTCCAGCGTTACCGGCGCGACTGCCGCCTGCTGTTGCTGCGCCGCAGCCTGCCCGCAGCCGATGCTGAGCTGGCGGACAGTCAGCCGTTCGCCCGGGAGCTGGAGGGACGCAGCCATCTGTTCGTTTTCGAAGGCAGCCTCGCCGGGCTGGACGACGGACGCAAGTACCCGACCTCGCCCTATGCCCCGATCGGGGATACGGTCGCCGAACGCGCCTTCTGCGTGCTGATGGCGCGCATGCGTGCCCTCTGGCAGGACGGCAAGCCGCTGCCCGAGGTGAGGCTGGCGGTGGTCACCGACTTTGCCGCACGCATGCGCCCGCTCGGGCTTGCCAATTTCCTCTACTGTGACAGTGAACTGCTGTTCGTCCACGGCCATCACCGCGCCGACGATACCGACTTGTCGGGGCTATTCGTCAGTGCGGGGGCAGGGGAGCTGCGCGTGGCCTCGCGGCCGCAGCGCAGCGGTGACTGGCAGCCGATCGAGCCCGGCGAGGTGCTGATGATACGCGGCGCCGAGATCCTCGAGCGGGTGCCGCCGGTCATACTCTGGAGTCAGATCGAAGACGGGTTGTAGGATGGGACAAGCGATGCATGGCAGGCGGGTGAAGATTGGCCTCGCGGCGCGGGCATCGCGGCCCCGTCATATCGATCGTATTGCAGATCGATTCGGTTCAGGTGGCGGAGCGGGCGTTGGGTTACGCGACTTCGTCGCTGGACCCAACCTACAAAAGCATGACTATGCGCACCCCGTCATATCGATCGTATCGCAGATCGATTCGTTTCAGGTGGCAGAGCGGGCGTTGGGTTACGCGACTTCGTCGCTGGACCCAACCTACATAAGCATGACTATGCGCACCCCGTCATATCGATCGTATAGCAGATCGATTCGTTTCAGGTGGCAGAGCGGGCGTTGGGTTACGCGACTTCGTCGCTGGACCCAACCTACAAAAGCATGACTATGCGCACCCCATCATATCGATCGTATAGCAGATCGATTCGTTTCAGGTGGCAGAGCGGGCGTTGGGTTACGCGACTTCGTCGCTGGACCCAACCTACAAAAGCATGACTATGCGCTGCAGGTTGATTGGATTCGGTGGGCACGGATGTTGGGTCCGCTCCTGCATCGCGTGCTCCATCCGCCTCACCGACCGTCGAAGTCAGCGTATGCAGGACACCAGGTAATCGAGTTCCGGCGCGGACTGGCCCGGCTGCTCGAGGCAGATCGGCAGGTGCTTCGGCGGCGTCAGCAGTTCCCGGGCCAGCAGGTCGTCGATCAGGTCGATGAACTCGAAGCCGGTCTTGCCGATGAACAGGCCGCGGATATCGCGGCTGCGATAAAGCTGCAGGGCGTCGCGGAAACCGCTGAGATAGAGATGGTCCTTGGTGAACCCGCCGCCGCGATGGACGCGGGTGCAGATGCGGAAGGCTTCCTCCCGGTCGACGTCGTAGTCCTCCACCAGGGTGCGCCAGGTGCGGCAGAAATCGCCATAGCGGATCATCAGGTCGACGGAGATCACCCGTAACGCCAGGCTCTGCAGACGCTTGAGCGTGAGGTTGCCGGACAGGTACTCGCTGAAGATCGCCAGCCCCTCCTGGGTATGGGTGGCGCCGGGCAGTCCCAGGGAAAATACCTCCAGCGGTTGCAGCTTGGCGTTGAGCGAGGTGGTCATGTGCACCCCCAGCTCGTGATGCGCCAGGGCGTGAAGCTCCACCGGCGAGACCTTCGCGGAGCGGCGTACCAGCAGTGCCTTGCGGCCGTTGTTCACCATCGCCGCGGCGACCAGGCGGTCGGACAGCTCGACCTTGCACTTCAGCCCCCAGTCGTTGGCCAGCTGCTGGAAGCGGGGCACCATCTCCTTGGAGTTGAGTTCCTCGCCGTTGAGCTCCTCGGGGCGGTCGGCGGCGTGCAGCAGGAAGCGGGCGTTGGCCAGTTCGCCCGGCGTCGGTTCGCCGTAATAGCGCAGTGAGTTGTAGAGAAAACTGTCGGTGCCGATGCTCACCAGCAGGTCGATGCGCTCGGCGAGGGCGTCGATGACCTGGCGGTAGAGCTGGCGCAGCGAGGGATCGCGGATGGCGTCGACCGGCAGGCGGTAGAGTTTTTCGCGGTGGGCGTAGGGGTCGATGCGCAGCTGCCGGTAGCGAAAGCGCGGCGCCTGGCGCCCCTGGGATTTGAGAAAGCGGCGCTGCTCGCCGGGCATGTTGATCGGGTTGATGTAGAGCAGCGTTTCCAGTCCGCGGGCGAGCTTCTTGAGTTCGCGGTCGACCAGCAGCACCTCGGGCGGCAGTTCCGCCGGCAACAGATCGTTGCGTCTGAGCGAGCGGCCGGGAAAGGTGCGGCTGGCGTCGGCGGTGGTTTCGAACAGCACCTCGTGCAGCCCGTGCTGCAGGGCATTGACGACCATCGGGTAGGGCTGGCCGCTGCCGGGGTCGAGAAACACTTTCTGGATCTCGATCGGTATGGTCAGGGCGCTGCCGTGATGTTCGCTGACATGGCTGGCGGTGTAACCGCCGCCGTGCTGGCGTTCGCCGAAGCTGACGCGATTGGCGAGGTTCGGCAGTTCGATCTCGCCAAGGCGTCGCTGCAGGCGCTTGAGCAGCGGTTGCCACTGATCGCCCTCGATATCGTCGACGGCGATGTTGATCTTGTTCTGGCCATCGCGCATCTCCTCGAACGGGCAGCTGTGGATATCGAACAGCACCACGTGGCGATGATCCTCTTCCAGCGCCCATAGCAGTGCGTCGAGAATGCGGTAGATGCGCTGGTGCCGCTCCTCGCCGCGCCGATGCATGGTCTTGGTTGGCGGACGCTGCCATAGCGGCAGCCCGCTGATCTCGCTGCGCAGGGATTTTTTCAGCGGCTGGCCGAGGTCGTACTCGAGGCGGGAATCCTGGGCGCACAGGGTGATCGGCATCAGCTCGATGAGCCAGTCGCTGCCGCGGTCCTCGAGCTGCATGCGCTGGCTGTCATCGATGGCCAGGCGCGCCTGGCTGTCGGCCTGCAGCCGGGTGCCGGCGTGGAAGGCGGTGCAGATCAGCGGCAGATATTCGTCGACGCGGATGCAGAGCGAACCATCGCGAAGACGGGCGTTGAACGGAGTGCGACTGTGAATACGTTCGAGAATCTGGTTTTCGGTCAGGGTCTGCATCCATGGCTCCGGTACACTGACGGGTATTGGGGAGCCTGCGAACGTGCCCGCAATGAGGCCTGATGGGCGCGAAGAGACCCGATGGGATCTGTTCGCAGGTTCCTTGCGAAAGTGTCGGTGCTTTTACACCGTCTGTACAGCATTCATTGGCACGTGCGCATGCCAGTGGGCGCGACTTCAGCGATTGCGAAAACGCCTCAGTCGCTAGCCCGGCTCGGGTCCTGTGAGGTTCTTCAAACCCAGGCGCCTGAGTTCGGCGCCGAGCAGTTCGCGGATCTCGGCCTCGTTGTTGAACTGCAGCGCCCGCTGCAGCAGATTGCGGGCGGAGCTGCTCTCGATCGACCGTATCAGCCACTTGATCTTGGGAATACTGTGCGCGCTGAGGCTTAGGGTGCGCAGTCCCAGTCCCACCAGCAGCAGGACCGCCGCCGGGTCGGCCGCCATCTCGCCGCACAGCGACAGCGGGGTGCCGCTGGCCTCGCAGTGGCTGACGATCTGCTCGAGCGCCACCAGCATCGCCGGGTTGAGGTTGTCGAACAGTGCCGCGACCTTGGGGTTGTTGCGATCGACCGCCAGCAGGTACTGGGTCAGGTCGTTGGAGCCGATCGACACGAAGTCCACCAGCGGCAGCATGCGTGGCAGCAGCAGCAGCGCCGAGGGGACCTCCACCATCATGCCGATCGGCGGGCGTGCGACCGGACAGTCTTCCGACGCCAGCTCCTCCAGGGTGTCCTCGACGATATGCATGAAGGTCTGCAGTTCGTCGACCCGGCTGACCATCGGAATCAGCAGTCGCAGGTTGCCGATTTCGGCGTTGGCCCGCAGCATGGCGCGCAGCTGCGTCACCAGCAGCGAGGTGTTGTCCAAGGTGAAGCGGATGCCGCGCCAGCCGAGAAAGGGGTTTTCCTCGCGGATTTCGAAATAGGGCAGCTGTTTGTCGCCGCCGATATCGAGGGTGCGCATCGATACCGGCAGCGGCGCGTAGGCGTCCAGCACCTGGCGGTAGACCTCGTACTGCTCGTCTTCGGTGGGGAAGCTCTCGTGCAGCATGAAGGGGATTTCCGAGCGGTAGAGGCCGACGCCTTCGGCGCCGTTCTTGCGTCCGGGGGTGACGTCGGCCAGCAGGCCGGTGTTGGTCAGCAGCTGGACGCGCACGCCGTCGAGGGTTTCGGCGGGCAGATCGCGCAGGCTCGCGAGCTGGTCGATGAACTGCTCGTCGGCGCTCTGCAGGCGGCGATACTCGTTGATCATGGCGTCGGACGGCGTGGTGATGCATTCGCCGCGATAGCCGTCGATGATCGCCAGCTGGCCGTCGTGATTTTTCAGGTCCAGCCCGGTAACGCCCATCACCGCCGGAATGCCGAGGGCGTTGGCGACGATGCCGGTGTGCGACAGCGCCGACCCGCCGGTGCAGATGATGCCCTTGATCTGCTCGGGATGGTAGACCGAAAGGTCGGCGATGCTGATCAGGTCGCCGGCCAGCAGCAGGTCGCGACGTTCATTGCCGTTGCCGAGGGGCTTTTTGCTCAGCATGTGCCGCAGCAGGCGGTTGCCGATATTGCGGATATCCTCGCCGCGGGCGCGTATGTAGGGGTCTTCGGCGTTGTCGAAATGCGCGGCCAGCTCCCGGCTGCTCTCGCGCAGCGCCCAGGGAGCGGTGGAGCCCAGGCGGATGTGCCGAACCACGGCATCGCGCAGCTCCGGGCTCTGCAGCATCATCAGGTAGACCGCGAACAGGTTCGACACGTCGGACGGCAGATTGTCGCCCAGGCGTGACGCGCCCAGGGTCAGTTCCTCTTCCAGCCGTTCGACGGCGGTATCGAAGCGCGCGAGTTCCGCCTCGGCGTCGGTACTGCGCTCCTCGGTAATGTCCTGCAGGCTGAGATTGAGGTGCAACACCTCGAGATGGCCGCAGGCAATCCCCGGGGCTGCGCGTACGCCGGCATGACGGTTGTGCTCGAATGCCGTCGGTCCCTGCGGCAGCCAGTCGCCGGAGCGCTGAATCGACTGCAGTGTGCCTGCCAGCTGGCTGGCGATGGTCACCATGAAGGCTTCGGCCTCACGGCTGAACTTTTCCTGCACCGTACCCTGGATCACCAGTACGCCGATCAGCTCGCGCAGGTGTATCAGTGGCACGCCCATGAACTGATGATAAGGCGCCTCGTGCGTTTCCGGGATATAGACGAACTTGTCGTGCGTCGGGGCGTCGGCAAGGTTGAGCGGGTGCAGCGTGCGGCCGATCTTGCCGACCAGACCCTCGTTCAACGCCAGGCTGACACGGCCGACCGAGTCCGGCGCCAGCCCCTCGGTGGCGGCCAGAACCAGCCGTTGCTGCGATGCCGACTTGAGGTACAGGCTGCACACCGGCACCTCGAAAATCTCGGTGAGCTTGATGACGATCTGATGCATCGCCGCGATCGCATTCTCGGCGCGGGATATTTCCTGTACCAGCGACGTCAGCGTCGATAGCGATTGGAACATGGTCGAACTCCGGAGTCCTTGTTGCGGGGAGTTGACGGGTCACCTGAGCGGCCGCAACGGCCGGTCGGATCCGCTCGGCGCCTCGAGGAAATCATCGGTGGGCCTGTTCCCGATACTCGCACAAGGTTGGAAGCGGCGCAATTGGCGGGCGGGCGCAGCCACGAGGGCGGCGGCCTGGTGTGAGGTTTCGCCCCGAAAGGCACCCGGAGGTGCCGGTCAGGGCGAAACGCCGCACTGTTCAGTGCAGCTTGAGGCGCGGGCGAATGACCCGGTTGATGCGATCGACCAGCGTCACCAGTACGGTCTTGGTCACGCCGTAGAGCGCCATCTGGTGCATGCGGTAAAGCGAAATGTAGACCAGCCTGGCCAGGCGGCCCTCGATCATCATGCTGCCGCGGGTCAGGTTGCCCATCAGGCTGCCGACGGTGCTGAAGCGGCTCAGCGACACCAGCGAGCCGTGGTCGCGGTACTCGTAGGCCGGAATCTCCTGGCCGTCGAGCATGGCGCGGATATGCTTGTACAGATGCGACGCCATCTGGTGGGCCGACTGGGCGCGGGGCGGCACGTTGCCGCCGTCCGCCATCGGGCAGGCGGCGCAGTCGCCCAGGGCGAAGATGTTCGCGTCCAAAGTGGTGCGCAGGCTCGGCGTCACCACCAGCTGGTTGCGGCCGTTGATCTCCAGACCGTCGAGTTCGCGGGTGACCGGTGGTGCCTTGATACCGGCGGCCCAGACCATCAGATCCGCTTCGATCAGTTCGTCTTCAGCGGTGATCAGGCCCTCGGCGGTGACTTCGCGGATGCGGGTCGCCGAACGCACGCTTACACCGAGTTGTTCCAGCTCATGGCGCGCGGCGCCGGCGATACGCTCCGGCAGCGCCGGCAGAATGCGCGGCCCGGCTTCGATCAGCGAAACCTCCAGCGGGTGGATATCGGCGTTCTCGAAGCCGTAGCTGGTGAGTTCGCGGGCGGTGTTGAACAGCTCCGCCGACAGCTCGACGCCGGTAGCACCGGCCCCGACGATGGCGATTCTCAGCGGCGTGGGACTGCTGCTGGAGCGCAGATAGGCCTGCAGCAGCTGCTGGCGGAAGTGCTCCGCCTGATGGCGGCTGTCGAGGAAGACGCAGTGCTCGGCGGCGCCGGGCGTGCCGAAGTCGTTGGTGACACTGCCGATGCTCAGCACCAGCAGGTCGTAGTCCAGCGCGCGGCGCGGCAGGATCTCGTTGCCTTCGGCATCGGTCACCGGCGCCAGGTATACCTGGCGGCGTTCGCGGTCGAGGCCCTGCAAGGTTCCGGTGCGAAACTGGAAGTGATTGTTACTGGCCTGGGCGCGATAGCTGAGTTCATCGATACCGGCGTCCAGCGAGCCGGTGGCGACCTCGTGCAGCAGCGGCTTCCACAGGTGTGTCTGGTTGCGGTCGACGAGCGTGACCTCGAGTCCCTTGCGGCCATGGCGGCGGCCGAGGCGGGTGGCCAGTTCCAGGCCTCCCGCACCACCGCCGACGATGACGACTTTCTTGTTCATGTTTTACCTCAAACGTGCAGTTGCAGAAATCTGGAGCCGCAGTCGGTCGCAAATTGGCAGCAGCGAGTCGTGAGGAGGGCTGCAGGGCGACCGTATAGGGCGAATTGCTGGCTAGAATAGCAACAACCTGTCGGATGCTTAACCTGTCGAAAGCTTATTTTCGTAAATTTCACAAAAATAATGTCGCTTCAACGAAACGGCGGTCGCGACGGGGGTTCCGTCGGAATGCCTTTGGGTCGTCGGATTGCTCGGTATTCGGTTGGTGCAATCGTTTGCATTGCGTCAGTCTAACGACGCAGAGGCAGGAAGTCCACCCTGTCCCCCGGCGATGCGAATACCGGACCTTGGCGGGTGATTTTCGGGTTAAACCGCCGCTGGCTTTGTGCGATGATGCCGGGCCTAGGAGGACCTGATGAAAAGTTATCTGTTCAGTACCGAAAACGGTCGTGGCGGGGTGATCCTGTGCGATATCGAAACCTTCGAGGAGGCGGTCGATTATCTGCGCCAGCGGTTCGATGGCGTGATCAAGGTGGAGCAGGGGCGCACGCTCTGGACACTTGAAGCCGGTTTCGGCGAGTTCGTTCCGGTCAAGCCGGCAGACCTTGCTGACGATGACGGAGCCTCGGGCGCCGGGCCCGGAGGCGGCTCCTAGAGGAGGGCCGCCGCGGCTTCATACTGCTCCGCCAGCCAGAGGTCGGCCTCGGTGCGTGCGAGACGACGCAGCTGGCGGGCCTTCTCCAGCAGGCGGATGCGACGGCGCCGGCGTTCGCCTGACAGGCCGTGCAGCGGCTGGTGCGGCGTCGAGGTAACAATTTGCGGATGCATGACAAGATCCTCCGTAAAGGTGAGGCCGATAATCTAGCACCCGATTGCGACAGCCGGATGACTTCATCCGGGTGATAGCCCAGGGACAGGACATGCTCAACATTTACCATTCCCACTCGCTGACCAACCTCAAGGATCTGCTGGTTCTGCTGATTGAGCGCGATCCGCTGCCGGATCCGTTTCGCGACGAGCAGATTCTGGTGCAGAGCCCCGGCATGGCGCAGTGGCTCAAGCTCGAACTGGCGGCGGGGCTCGGCATCGCCTCGAGCCTTGAGTTTCCGTTGCCCGCGACCTTTCTGTGGGACAGCTTCGCCCGGCTACTGCCCGAGGTGCCGGAGCGTTCGGCGTATCGCAAGGAGGCAATGACCTGGAAGCTGATGGGGCTTTTGCCCCGGATGCTGCACGAGCCGGAGTTCGCGCCGCTGCGCCACTACCTGGAGCAGGACGAAACCGGCTTCAAGCGCTATCAGCTGTGCGGCAAGATCGCCGATATCTTCGACCAGTACCTGGTTTACCGACCCGACTGGATCGATGCCTGGAGCCGTGGCGACGCCATCGCCCCGGCGCTTGGCGATCAGGCCTGGCAGCCGCTGCTGTGGCGGGCGCTGCAGTCGCGCACCGATGCGCTTGGCCAGCCGGGCTGGCACCGCGCCAATATGATGGACGCCTTCGTGGCGGCGTTGCACCAGGCGCCCGCCGGCAAGCTGCCCGAGCGGCTGTTCGTGTTCGGCATCTCGGCCTTGCCGCAGACCTATCTGCAGGCGCTGAAGGCGCTCGGGCAACGCATCGAGGTTCATCTGATGATCCTCAACCCCTGCCGCCACTACTGGGGCGATATCGTCGATCCGGCCTACCTTGCAAAACTCAGCCGACGTCTGTTCGGCGTACGCGAGCCCGGGGCCGCAGACTATCTCGAGAGCGGCAATCCGCTGCTGGCGTCGATGGGCAAGCTCGGTCGCGACTATCTGCATCAGCTGCAGGACATGGATCTGCCGGGATTCGACTTTTTCGAGTTGCCGGGCGAGGTCCTGGGCGAGCCGGACAGCCTGCTGGGGCGGATCCAGCGCGATATTCTCGAGCTCGAGGACCGCAGCCTCGAGCCCGATGGTGCCCGGGACTCGAGCTGGAAAACGCCGCTCCAAGAGGGCGACCACTCGCTGCAGCTGCACAGCTGTCACAGTCCTCTGCGCGAGCTCGAAGTACTGCACGATCGCTTGCTGGCGCTGCTCGATGCCGATCCGCAGCTGACGCCACGGGACATCATCGTGATGATGCCGGACGTGGCTGCATACGCGCCCCATATCGAGGCGGTGTTCGGCAGCGCGCCGCCCGGGCGGCGCATTCCGTACTCGATTTCGGACCGCTCGCTGGAGCAGGAGAGCCCGCTGCTGCAGGGCTTCCTGACGCTGCTGCAGTTGCCTCAGAGCCGGCTGCGGGTGGCCGATGTGCTGGACCTGCTGGAAGTTCCGGCAACGCTGCGACGGTTCGGGCTCGACGAAGCGGCTTTCGAGCGCCTGCGCGGCTGGATCGAGCAGGCGGGCGTGCGCTGGGGGCTCGATGCCGGACAGCGCGAATCCCTCGGGTTGCCGCCGTTCGAGCAGAACAGTTGGCGCTTTGGCCTGCGCCGCATGCTGGCGGGCTTCGCTCTCGGCGACGGCGAAGGGTTGTGGCAGCAACTGGCGCCGTACAGCGAAATCGAGGGGCTGGATGCGACACTGCTGGGTGCGCTGGCCGACTTCATCGATCTGCTCGAAGAGGCCTGTGTACTGTTCCGCGGCGAGCGCCGGGTGGCCGACTGGGTCATCGAAATCAACCGCCTTCTGGCGTGCTGCTACGAGCCCGACGAGCAGGATGAGGTGGCGCTGTCGCAGGTGCGGCGGGTACTGGAGTCGCTGGCGCTGGAACTTGCGGATGCCGGTCGCGACGAGCCGCTGCACGCCGAGATTCTGGTGGACTACCTGAGCCAGGCGCTGTCGGGCGAGCTCAGCGGTCAGCGGTTCATGATAGGCGCGCTGAATTTCTGCACCCTGATGCCGATGCGTTCGATTCCGTTTCGCGTCGTCTGCCTGCTGGGCATGAACGATGGCGTCTATCCGCGCACGCTGCCGCCGATGGGTTTCGATCTGATTGCCCGCCATCCCCGTCGTGGCGACCGCTCGCGGCGCGACGACGACCGCTACCTGTTTCTCGAGGCGCTGCTGTCGGCGCGGGAACTGCTCTATATCAGTTTTGTCGGCCGCTCCATCCAGGACAATCGCGAGC
Organism: Marinobacterium nitratireducens; assembly: GCF_014645375.1. GTDB lineage: Bacteria > Pseudomonadota > Gammaproteobacteria > Pseudomonadales > Balneatricaceae > Marinobacterium_A > Marinobacterium_A nitratireducens. Next base: position 348,001 of record NZ_BMLT01000004.1, on the reverse strand, counting down.
GTGTTCCTTCGGTGCTGGTCAGCGAACTGCTGGAATACTGCACCCAGGGGTTCGTCATCCCCGGCGACGAGACGCTGCCCCCCGATCAAAGCGCCGACAGCCTGCGCGCGCGGCTGACCGTGGAGCATCCGCTGACCGCCTACAGCGAACGCTATTTCGACGGCCGTACGCCGCAGCTGTTCAGTTACGCCGCGCAGTGGCTGCCCGCCGCCGGTGCCGCCGCGGCCGGGGAACGGCCTTTCTGCGCCGCACCGCTGGCGCCGGAAACCGTCGCGACACTGGAGCTCGAAGAGCTGCTGGCGTTTTTCCGCAATCCCAGCCGGCACTTTTTCCAGCGCCGCTTGCGGGTCAGTTTTCGCGACCTGGCCGCCGATGCCCTCGACGAGGAGCCGTTCGTGCTCGACAACCTGGAAAGCTTCGGCCTGCGGGCGCGCATACTGGCGGCGCAGCTGGATGGCCGCGACCCCGAAGCGCTGGCCGCGCGGTTGCGCGCCGAAGGTGGCTTGCCGGTCGGCACCGCCGGAGACCGGCTGTATCGCCAGCTCAGCGCCGAGGTGGCACCGCTGGCGCAGGCGCTGATTCCGCAACTGCAGGGCCCGGCCCTGCGCGCGGAACTGGACCTGGAGATCGACGGCACGCGGCTGACCGGCTGGCTCGACGGCATTCGCGGTAGCCGGTTGCTGCGCTATCGGCCCGGTGGTCTCAAGGGGCGGGACCACTTTCTCGGCTGGATCGAGCATCTGGCCGGTTGCGCCGGTGCCGGCACCGCGGAGCTCGGCTACTTTGGCGTCGAACCCAAGAAGGGCGTGCAGTACGCAGGGTTCCGGCGGCTGTCGCCGGTAGCCGCGCAGGCGGAGCTGGCAAAGTTGCTCGAGGCCTACCGCGAGGGTCTGTGCGAGCCGCTGCCGTTCGCGCCGAACAGTGCCTGGGCCTGGCTGAAACAGCCCGACAAGGAGCGGGCGCTGCGCGATGCCGAAGGCGTCTTCAGCAGTGGCTACAATCAGCCGGGGGAGGGGGACGATCCTTATATCGCCCGGGCCTACGGCGACTTCGACAGCATACGCGATCGCATGCTGGTGCTGACCGAGACACTGTTCGCGCCGCTGCTCGATCACCTGGAAACGGAGGTTCAGGCATGACCCGGGCCAAGATACTCGACGCCGGGACCTTCCCGCTGCACGGCATGCGCCTGATCGAGGCCAGCGCCGGTACCGGCAAGACCTTCACCATCGCCGCGCTCTATCTGCGTCTGCTGCTCGGACACGGCGACGAGAACAGCCGTCACCCCCGTGGGCTGGATGTCGATCAGATTCTGGTGGTGACCTTCACCGAGGCTGCGACCGAAGAGCTGCGCGACCGTATCCGGCGCCGTATTCAGGAGGCGCGCCAGGCCTTCGTGCGCAACGACACCCGGGATCCGCTGCTCGCCGCTTTGCTGGCCTCGGTGCCGGATCATGCCGATGCTGCCCGTACCCTTGCGGCGGCGGCGCGCAATATGGATCAGGCGGCGATATTCACCATCCACGGCTTCTGTCAGCGCATGCTGCGCCAGCACGCGTTCGAAAGCGGCAGCCTGTTCGATACCGAGCTGACCCAGGACGAGGCGCCGCTGCGGCGCGAGGCGATGCTCGACTACTGGCGCAGCCGTATCTACGACCTGCCGCCGGCGCTGGCCGAGGCGGTGCTGCGGCTGTGGCCGGAGCCGGGACGCTTGCTGGCCGAGGTCGACGGGCTGCTCGGCACCGACGGCCTGCGGCTGGAGCCCGACTACGCCGGCTGCGATCTGGCCGACGAATGGCAGCGCCAGCAGCAGCGGGTCGAGGCTTTCAAGCAAGCCTGGCGCGACTGCGAGGAGGATCTGCTGGCGCTGTTGCAGGCGGGCGGGCTCAACGGCAACAGCTATCGCAAGGCCTCGGTGCCCGGCTGGCTGGCGTCGATCGATGCCTACGTCGCCTCGCCGCAGGTGATGCCGGACGCCGATCTCGCCGCGGTGCTGGAAAAGTTCACCCAGCGGCGACTGCGGGAGAAAACCAAGAAGGGAGGGGTGACGCCGCAGCATCCGCTGTTCGACGAGATCGAGCAGCTGTGCGACAGCTGGATGCCGCTGCGCGAGCTGGTGCTGGGCGAAGCCCTGCGCGAGGTCAGGCGGCGCCTGGCGCTGCACAAGCAGCAGCTGCGCCTGCTTGGCTTCGACGACCTGCTGTCGGGATTGGGGCGTGCGCTGGAGTCGTCCGCCGGAGCCCGGCTGGCCGCGGCCATCCGTGAGCAGTTCCCGGTGGCGCTGATCGACGAGTTCCAGGATACGGACCCGCTGCAGTACCGGATCTTCAGCACCCTCTACGGCGACCGGCCCGAATGCGGTCTGTTCATGATCGGCGATCCCAAGCAGGCGATCTACGCCTTCCGTGGCGCCGATATCTTTACCTATATTCAGGCGCGGCGCGCCGTCACGGACCACTATACCCTCGGCACCAACTGGCGCTCGAGCAGCGCCATGATCGGCGCGGTGAACCGGCTTTTCGCGCGCCACGACGCGCCTTTCATCTACGATCAGGATATTCCTTTCCTGCCGGTCGAGGCGGCTGGGAAGGCGGACGGCAAGCCCCTGACCTTCGGTGGCGAGCCGGTGCCGGCGCTGACGCTCTGGCACGCGCCCGGGGAACCTGTGGCGAAGAACGATTACCTGCGCTGTTTCGCCGAGGCGTGCGCCAGCCAGGTGGTCGGCCTGCTCAATGGTGATGCCCGCATCGGCGACCGGGCGCTCGAGGCGCATGACCTGGCGGTGCTGGTGCGGGACCGCTTCGAGGCGGCAGCGGTGCAGCAGTCGCTGCGCCGCCGTCAGGTGGCATCGGTGTACCAGTCCGGCCGCGACAGCGTCTTCGTGACGCAGGAGGCGCTCGATCTGTATCGCATCCTGCAGGCGGTGCAGGAGCCGCAGCAGGAACGTTACCTGAGGGCGGCGCTGGCGACCGGGCTGCTGCTGCAGGATGCCGCGGCGCTGCAGGCCCTGAACGACGACGAGTCGCTGTGGGAAGCACTGGTGGCGGAGTTCATCGACTATCACGAGCGCTGGAGTCGCTACGGTGTGCTGGCCTGCGTGCACCTGCTGCTGGAGCGGCGCGACCTGGCGGCCGGACTGCTGGCCGGCCCCGATGGCGAGCGGCGACTGACGGATCTCCTGCACCTGGCCGAGCTGCTGCAGGAAGCGAGCCAGGAGGTCGAGGGCATGCCCGGGCTGATGCGCCGCTTCCGCGAGCAGCTGCTGGACCCGTCCGGCGGCGGCGATGCCCAGCAGCTGCGCCTGGAAAGCGACCGCAACCGGGTCACCATCATCACCATCCACAAGTCCAAGGGCCTGGAGTATCCGGTGGTGCTGCTGCCCTTCCCGGTCAATCACCGCAGCGCCAGCCGCGCGCTCTATCACGACGACGTCACAACAGCCCCGGTGTTCGACCTGGCCGGCAGCGAGGAAGCGAAGGAAAAGGCGGAGCGGGAACGGCTGGCGGAGGACCTCAGGCTTCTGTATGTGGCCCTGACGCGTTCCGTGCACGCCTGTTACCTGGGCATCAGCGACCTGCGCATCGGCTCCGGGCGCGCCAGCGTACTGGCCAAAAGCGCGCTCGGCTACCTGCTGCTGGCGGGCAAGGCCGCCGACGAGCTACCGGGCGTACTCGAGGAGCTGTCGCTGCACCCGGGTATCCGGCTGTGCCCGCCGCCGGCGGACGACAGCGAGCTGAGCCAGCGCGAGGCGCCGGCGTTACAGCTCGAGGCCCGGCACTTTCCGGGCCCGCTGATGCGCGACTGGCGCATCGCCAGCTATACCCTGCTCAGCAGTCACGGCAGCAGCCGCGATCTGCAGGAGCTGCCGGGGCTGGATCTGGAGGTGGCCGCGGAGGCGACGGCGCCGGCGCAGACTTCAGAGCGCAGCATCTTCACCTTTCCCCGGGGCGCCCGTGCCGGTACCTTCCTGCACGGGCTGTTCGAACAGCTCGACTTTCCCGCCGCGCGCGGCGAACCGCTGCAGGCGCTGATTCGGCAGCGTCTGCAGCTCGAAGGCTTCGATGAGGACTGGGAGGCGGTGCTGGAGTCTCTGGTCGCCGATGTGCTGGACGCGCCCCTGACCGGCCAGGGGCTGAAATTGCGCGATATCGGGCGTGACGACCGGCTGATCGAGCTCGAGTTCATGCTGCCGGTGGCCGGCCTCGATGCGGCGCGGCTGAACCGGCTGCTGGCACAGGGCGATCCGCTGTCGCGTGATGCCGGAGCGCTGCAGTTCGAGCGGGTACGGGGCATGCTCAAGGGCTTTATCGACCTGGTGTTTCGCGCCGGTGGCCGGTATTACATTCTCGACTACAAGTCCAATCACCTGGGGGATGACGGCAGCGATTACGACGGCGAGTCGCTGACGGCGGCGATGCGCGCGCACCGTTACGACCTGCAGTATCAGCTCTACACCCTGGCGCTGCACCGGCTGTTGCGCCAGCGGTTGCCGGACTACGACTACGAACGTCATTTTGGTGGCGTTTTCTACCTGTTTCTGCGCGGTATGCGCGCCGATGACGCGACCGGCCGGGGCGTTTTCCAGTGTCGTCCGCAACGGGAGCTGATCGAGGCGCTCGACGCGCTCTTCTCGGGTGCAGACGGGGAGGCTGCCTGATGGAAATTCTGACACAACTTCGCCAGGCGGTGGTGCCCGGCGGCCTGCGGTCGCTCGACGTTCAGTTCGCCCGGTTTCTGCACCACTCGGGCGGTTGCCGGGATGCGCGGGTATTGCTGCTGGCGGCGCTGACCAGTTTCGAACTTGGGCGCGGCAATGTTTGTCTGCCGCTGTCGTCGGTAACGGATCTGATCGAGGGGCTGCCGCCGGAAGCGGCGGACCGGCTGCGTCCCTGGCTTGCGCGCGACGGCCTGGACGCCTGTTCCGCCGATGGCGTCGTGCTCGGTTGCGGTGAGGCCGAAACCCCGCTGGTGCTGGACAGGGAGCGGCTGTACCTCTATCGCTACTGGCGCTTCGAGTGCGACCTGGCGGCCTTTCTGCTGCAGCGTTGCGAGCCGGTGCCGCTGCAGCGCGACCCCGTGCGCAATTCTCTGGCACGTCTGTTTCCAGTGACCGGTGATGAGCCGGACTGGCAGCAGGTGGCGGCGGCAGTCGCCGTCAGCCGCCGTTTCGCGGTCATCAGTGGCGGTCCCGGCACCGGCAAGACGACCACGGTGATCAAGCTGCTGGCGCTGCATATCGAGCAGCAGCTCGCCGACGGCCGTCGGCCCCGTATCCGCCTGGCGGCGCCGACCGGCAAGGCGGCGGCGCGGATGGCCGAGTCGATCGCCGCGGCGCGCGGCCGGCTCGAGCTGGCGCCGGAGGTGGCGGCGCAGATTCCGGATGAAGCCTCGACATTGCACCGTCTGCTGGGGGTGGTGCCGGGTAGCCGGCGCTTCAGGCACGACAGTGCCAATCCGCTGCACCTGGATCTGCTGGTGGTCGACGAGGCGTCGATGGTGGATTTGCCGCTGATGGCCCGGCTGATGGCGGCATTGCCGGAGCACGCCCGGCTGATTTTGATCGGCGACCGGGATCAGCTGGCGTCGGTGGAGGCTGGCAGCGTGCTCGGCGATATCTGCAGCTGGTCCGGTGAGCTGCGCTACGGCGTCGCCCAGTCGGAGTATCTGCAGGAGGTCTGCGCGCTGAACGCCGCTGCGCTGGCGGATGCCGGGGCGCCGCCGATCGCGGACGCCCTGGCGCAGCTGCGCACCAGCTACCGCTTTGGCGCCGATAGCGGCATCGGCCGGCTGGCGCGGGCGGTCAATGCCGGCGATGTTTCCGGCAGCGCCAGGGTCTGGGCCGGCGGCTTCGGCGATGTCGTATGGCATCGCCTGGGCGAGGGGCACTATCAGGCGCTGATCGATCGCTGCGTGGCCGGCTATCGCGACTACCTGGCGTCGCTGGCGGCGGGGCAGTCGCCAGCGACGGTGCTCGGGGCATTCGGGCGTTTTCAGCTGCTCAGTGCGCTGCGTCAGGGCCGCTATGGTGTCAGCGGTCTCAACGAGCGCATCGAGCGCGGGCTGGCCGATGCCGGACTGATTCGTCCGGCAGGCGTCTGGTACCCGGGGCGGCCGGTTATCGTGACGCGCAACGACCGCGCGCTGGAGTTGTTCAACGGCGATATTGGCATCGCCATGCCCAACGCCGACGGCGAGCTCAGGGTCTGGTTCGATCAGGGCGGCGCTCCGCGGCCGGTGCTGCCGAGCCGCATGCCCGAGCATGAAACCGTCTACGCCATGACGGTGCACAAGAGCCAGGGCTCCGAGTTCGATCAGGTCCTGTTGCTGCTGCCGCCGGAGGATGCGCCGGTGTTGACGCGCGAGCTGCTCTATACCGGTATCACCCGGGCGCGCAAGGGTTTCGAGCTGTACGCCCGCGAGGCGCAGCTCAAGCAGATGATTACAAGGAGGACCGAGCGGGCCAGCGGCCTCGCCGCCCGGCTTTGGGGGGGAAAGTGAACAGCTAACAGCTAACAGCTAACAGTCGGGGCCTGCTAGGACTGTTAACTGTCATCTGTAAACTGGTTACCTTATCTATCTGCGATCCATGGGTTCCTGATCGCGAACGCGAACGCGAACGCGGCGTGGCTCCGGGCGATTGCGCTGGGCGAGCACCAGTATCAGAGCGCCTGCTGCCAGTGCTGCTATAGCGATGGTGATCATGGCTGGGGTCCTCCCTCGTTGGCGCCCGCTGAAAGCGGCGGGTCGCTTAAAGACTAGCCCTCAATGCGTGCCTTGGGCAACTTCCCGGGCGAATTCAGTGTAGCCGCCGATATGTCGCTCGCCGCTGAAAATCTGCGGCACCGTCATCACCGGCTTGCCGATGGTCTTTTCCAGATCCTGCTTGCTGATGCCTTCGGCGTGGATGTCGACGTAGCGGTAGTTCAGCGCCTGTCGTTCGCACAGCTCAACGGCGCGGGTGCAGTAACCGCAACCGGCGCGGCCAAAGATAGTGATGCGCTCCATTCGGGGACTCCTGTTGGATGCTGGCGCGACGATGGCGCCCTGAATCGATGGAGAGTATTTCACCAGAGCGCACAGGGTCGCGCCAATTGGCAGTAGCAATGGTGTCCATTGGCAACTGCTATCGGACACTGATCGGGTCAGGAGGGGGAAGCTGAAGACTGCCCGGGACGCAGCACCCGGTTAAGCCAGGCGCGGTCCTTGAGCAGGTCACGCACCCGGTATCGGTTCATGTGCGCGATCATCGCCTCGCGCGAGCCCGCCAGCACGTCGCGCCAGCCGCACTGCTCGACCAGGTTGCAGTTGGCATGGTCGCAGTCGGCCAGCTCGCAGTCCGGTTCGAACATGGACACCAGTTCGCCAAGGGGGTAGTCCAGCGTCTCACGCTTGATCTGGATACCGCCGTTGCGTCCGCGTACCGTGGTGATCAGTCCCTGGTTGGCGAACCGGTTGACGATCTTGGCCAGGTTGTTGGCGGACACGCCGAGCGTTTCCGACATTTCCGAAACGGTGCAGCGTTCCGAGTCTGCCGCACTCCCGAGGTAGACCAGCACTCGAACCGCGTAGTCGGTTTGCTTATTGAGCTGCATTACGCACCAAGACCCTGGTTATTGTGGGTGATAACCGGATTCTGGCATGCAATTTAGGGTTTGTGAACAATTATTCAAACTCCCCTCCTTGCTCCGAGGCGGTGCGACGCGATCAGAACCAGTCGTCGCGGCGCTTGCGCTTTTTCGGAAAATACGGAACCAGCAGGCCGAGCAGTACGCCGCCGAGCGCCACCAGGCCGCCGTGGGTGAACCAGCGCATCAGGTTGCCCTCGTCCATGTTCTGAATCTGGCGGTTGAGGTCCTCGATCTGGCTGTTCAGAGCCTGGCGCTCGCTGGAGTAGGTCTGGGTTTCGCTGCGCAGCTGGTTCAGTTCCGCGCGCAGGGTATCGATTTCCCGCTCCTGTTCGCTGGCGGTGGCCTGTTTCTCGCTCAGGGCCTCCTCCAGTTGCGGCAGGCGTGCCAGGGTGCTGGGACCCTCGGCGACATGCTCGCCCGGCAGCCAGCCGGTTTTGCCGTTCTCCATGCGGATCTGCACGTAGTCGGTGTCGCTGTTGCGCTTGAGGATTTCCACCGGCTCGCCGCTGCGGATACGGCCGGTGATGCGGTACTGGTTGCTCGGGCCGCTGTGATAATAGGTATAGACGTCGTCGGCGATGTGCCCGGTCTGGGCGCTGGCCGGCAGGGCGGCCACGAGAGTGAGGCTGGCGGCCAGATACTTGAGGCCGCGGAAGTCCAGAATTCTAGTCATGGGATCGAAGGGTCTTAATGCTTGAGTTACCTGATACCCACCTCAATAGCGGGCCTTTAGGAGGCTCGGACCGGTCGCTGTCCCTGCGAGCGGGAAGGTCGGAGGCTCCGCTGAAACGGCAGAACTGCGCTGGAACCTGTGAATCAGTCACCTGAAACCTGCAGCCTGGTTTGTCCGAGGTCCCCGATTATAGTTCCCCAGAAAATTCTTGAAACCCCGACAGTTGCCAAGCTGCGGTCTTTTATTATTCTATGTCGCTCATGTGCGTCTATTCAGGCATGAAATCGCCTGTTTCGTCGCTCATGCGCGACAGAGTGCTGTCCAGCGCCTCCCCAAGGAAGGCCCGGTGGTGATTCTGTAGAGAATCCTTTAGCAAGAGGTAAGAGTATGGAAAATTTCTACGCCGATTACGTTGACGCCTATGCGATCCCCTGGGCGATCAATATCGTGCTGGCGCTGGCCATCTTCATCGTCGGTCGCATCGTCATCAAGATCGTCGTCAGTGTGCTGGGCCGGGTACTGGCCAAGGCCAAGCTCGACAAGATGCTGATCAACTTCATCAGCTCCATCGTCAATGTGTTGCTGCTGCTGGTCGTGATCGTGGCGTCGCTGGATCAGCTGGGGGTCGATACGACATCGCTGATCGCGGTGGTCGGTGCCGCCGGCCTCGCGGTCGGCCTGGCATTGCAGGATTCGCTGAAGAACTTTGCCGCCGGGGTCATGCTGATCGTATTCCGGCCGTTTCGTGAAGGCGATTTCGTCGAGGCCGGCGGCGTTGCCGGCATCGTCGAGCATATCTCGATCTTCAACACCGTGATGCGGACCGGCGACAACCGTGAGGTCATCGTGCCCAACGGCGGCATCTACAGCGGCGTGATCACCAATTATTCCAAGCGTGCCACGCGACGTGTCGACATGGTGTTCGGTATCGGTTACGACGCTGACCTGCGCAAGGCCAAGGCCATCCTGCTCGAGATCCTCGATCAGGACGAGCGGGTGCTGAAGGATCCGGCGCCGGTCGTCGCGGTGGCGGCGCTGGCGGACAGCAGCGTCAACTTCAATGTCCGTCCCTGGGTCAACAGCGCCGAGTACTGGAACGTGCTCTGGGATACCAATGAAAAGGTGAAGCTGCGCTTCGACGAGGAAGGCATCAGCATCCCGTTCCCGCAGATGGACGTACATCTGCACAAGGACGAAGGCTGATCTCGTGAGTGGTAATCGGCGCCCGGTATCGGGCGCCGATGACCCGCTTTAGCGGCTCGCTAGCTGCTAGGGCGGGCCATCCTCGCCGCTTACCGGCGCCCCCAGGGCGCCGAGTTCACGTCGCAGCAGGTCGTTTTCCTGCTGCAGTTTCTGCGCTTCGAGCCGGTAACGGAAGACTTCCTCGTAGCGTTCCTCGACCTTGGCTTCCAGTCCTGCGATCTGTTCCTGCTGCTCCGCCAGTCGGCGCTCCAGCTGCTCGATGGTGCTCTGAAGGTCGCCGACCATGCCGTACTGATCCGTCCGCGACGCATGATCCCTGCCGCTGCTGCCGGTGTCCTGTGAGGCCAGTTGCTGTCCCTGCAGTTCGCTGACGAGGTGGCTGTATAGCGCCTTCAGGTCGGACGCCTCCCGGTCACTGTAGCGGATCGAGGTTTCGATGGCGTGGTGGGCGCTGGCCGCGCCGATCGCGCCGGACAGCACGTGTTCGAGCATGCGGTGGAATTCGATCAGCTCGATGACGGTGATTTCGCTCTTGCCGGCAATGCCAAGCTCCTGCGACAGGCCGTGGATGGCCAGCTCCGCCTTGTCGGAACTGAAGTACTTGCCGAGCAGGGATTGTGCTTCCGCCAGTTTCGGCGCCAGCTCGATATAGGCCTCGAGACCTGTGGAGCGGGCGCGGTAACGTTGCAGGTTGGGGCGCATCGACGCCAGAAACTCGTTGGTCAGGGTGCGTTCGCTCTTGTGCGGTTCGTACAGAAGCGATGCCAGTACATAGAGTCCGATATTGACCAGCAATGACCAGAATACGCTGTGACTCAGGCCCGGCAACCCCTCCAGGCCGAACAGGGCCTCGGGGCGCAGCCAGTGCAGTCCCAGCGGGCCCTGGTTCAGAAACGAGGTGTCGATCCAGCCCTGGCGGACGAAGGTGGGCAGGGCCAGGGTGTAAATCCAGATCGAGAAGCCGCCGCACAATCCTGCCAGGGCGCCGGCGCTGTTGCCACGGCTCCAGAACATGCCGCCGAACATTGCCGGTGCGAACTGCAGCACGGCGGCGAAGGACAACAGGCCGATGGTGACCAGCAGGTAGGCGTCGCCGAACTCCGCCGCGAACCCGTAAGCGGCAAGCAGGATCAGCACAATCAGGATCCAGCGCACCTGCAGCAGCGAACCCCTTGCCCGGCGCAGACCGGGGGTGCGTTCGAGTAGCGGCAGCAGTAAATGGTTCGACGCCATGGTTGCCAGCGTCATGGTGGTGACCAGCACCATGGCGGTGGCCGCCGAATAGCCTCCGAGGAAGGTCAGCATCGTCAGCATGCGCTCGCCGGCCTGTTGCGGGACCAGCAGTACGTAGAAGTCCGCAAGCTGCGGTGGGATTTCGCTGATCAGTCCCGCGCCTGCAATCGGTAGAACGAAGAGGTTGATCAGTATCAGGTAGGTGGGAAACAGCCACATGGCGGTCTTGATGTAGCCCTGATCCGGGTTTTCCACCACTGCAACGTGAAACTGCCGGGGCAATAGCTGGACGCCGACGAAGCTGAGCACGATGAAGGTGAGCCAGGTGAAACCGTCGCCGCGGTCGCTCTGGAAGCGGGTAAGATGTTGCAGATCGCCGGACAGAAGTCGCTCGCTGAGTTCGCCGAACCCGCCGAAGATCGACAGCGTGACGAACAGGCCGATGGCGGTCAGGGCCAGCAGTTTCACCAGGCACTCGATGGCCAGTACCGTGACCATGCCCGGGTGGCGCTCGGTGGGGTCCAGCCGGCGCGCGCCGAACAGTATGGTGAACACCGCCATCAGCAGGGTCACCAGCAGTCCGGTCAAGCCGCCGATGCCGGCGTCGCTGCCGCCGGTGGTGATCAGGTTGAACGAGCTGATCACGGCCTCCAGCTGCAGGGCGATGTAAGGCAGGCTGCCGATCAGTGCGATCAGCGTCACCACCGCGGCAATGGCCTGCGATCGGTTGTAACGGGTGGAGATGAAGTCGGCGATGCTGGTGATATGGAAGGTTTCCTTGGCCGCGACCATGGGCCGCAGAATGACCCACCAGCATGCCACCGCCAGCAGAGCGCCGATGTAGACGCCGAAGAACAGCATCCCGGACTGGCTGGCCAGGCCCACGCTGCCGTAGAAGGTCCAGGAGGTGGCATAGACCGCCAGCGACAGCGAATAGATCCAGCGGCCGTGCGCCTTGGGACCCCGCAGCTCGGCCTTTTTTTCGGCGTACTGGGCGGTGGCGAACAGAATGGCCATGTATGACAGGACGACGAGGGTGACCGTCAGGGGTGAGAACATGTCGGCAGGGGCCCGAGGTTGCGCAAAAGTGATGCCTTAAGTAAATAGTCGCTGGGGAAAGGGTGGTCAATGTACGGTCGATTATGGCTATCCATTTGAGACGAAAGCGCATTTTGGGCGTCAAAGTGGTTGCAGGGGATACAATGGCGGTTAATGGTAAGTGGTGAGCGATGTGCAGCTAGGACTCACGACCCAAACCTTCAATCGACGACTGGGAGCTGATCGTGAAACTCAACTGTGATATGGGTGAGAGCTTCGGCAGCTGGACCATGGGCTTCGATGCCGAGGCCATGCCGCTGGTCGACATGGCCAATATCGCCTGCGGCTTTCATGCCTCCGACCCCTTGACCATGGCGCGTACCGTCGAGCTGGCACGGTCGCACTCGGTGCAGGTGGGCGCCCATCCCGGGTATCCGGATCTGGTAGGGTTCGGCCGGCGCAGCATAGCCTGCAGTCCCGAGGAGGCTGCCTGCATGCTGCAGTATCAGGTCGGTGCGCTGCAGGCGATTGCGGAGTCCCGCGACAGCCGTGTCGGCTATGTCAAGCCGCACGGTGCCCTGTACAACGACATGATGCGGGACGACCGGCTGATGCGGGCGCTGATGGAGGCGGCAAAGGGTGTCTGCGGCGGACTGCCGCTGATGATTCAGGCCACGGCGCGCAACGCGCACTATCAGGACATGGCTGCCGCTGTCGGCGTGGAGCTGCTGTTCGAGGCGTTCGCCGACCGCGCCTACGACCGCGACGGCCTGCTGCTGCCGCGCTCGCAGGCCGGCGCCGTGCTGCACGACCCGGACGCGGTGCTCGAGCAGGTGCGCAGGCTGGCGGGGGACGGTGTGCTGCTGTCGGTCGATGGCAAGCCGCTGCCGCTGGCCCCCGACACCCTCTGCGTTCACGGCGACAACGAGGCCGGAATCGGTGTGCTTCGTCAGATTCGCAGGCTGATCGATGAAACCTGAGATCCGTCTGGCGTCGGTCGACAGCCTGCTGATCCTGCTGGGGGAGCGGGCCGACGCCGCGACCTCGGCGCGGGTGGCGGCGGCCGCGGCGCTTATTCGTCAGGAACTGGCCCCGGTGGTGACCGACCTGGTACCGTCCTACGCCTCTATCCTGCTCAGCTTCGACCTCAGACGAGACACCGCGACGGCGCTTGGCCAGCGCCTCGAGTCGCTGCTCGACGATCTGGAGGGCGCCGCCGCGACCGAAGCCGGCCGGCTGGTGACGCTGCCGGTCTGGTACGACCCTCGGGTGGGGCCAGACCTCGAGGCACTCGCCGAGCGTCATGGGATGACGGTGGGCAAGCTGATCGATCTGCATGCCTCGCCGGAGTATCGCGTATTCGCTATCGGTTTCAGTCCCGGCTTCGGCTATCTCGGCGAAGTCGATGCCCGTATTGCCACGCCGCGACGTGACACGCCGCGCACCCGGGTCCCAGCCGGTTCCGTGGCGCTGGCCGAGCGCCAGACCGCGGTCTATCCGCAGGCGTCGCCCGGCGGCTGGCACCTGCTGGGGCGCTGCCCGCTGGCGATGTTCGACCCCGAGGTGCCGCCGCATCTGCGCATCGGCGTCGGCGACCGGGTACGTTTCGAGCCGGTTTCCGAGCGCGACTACCGTCGCCTGCTGGAGCTGCCGGCATGAGCGGCTTCCAAGTGCTCAAGCCGGGAGCCCTGGCACTGCTCCAGGACCTGGGACGGCGCGGCTACCAGCACCTGGGACTGACCACCGGCGGGGCCCTCGACGAGCGGGCGGCGCGCTGGGCCAACCGCTTGCTCGACAACGATCAGAATGCGGCGCTGCTGGAAATCAGCCTTGGCCGGCTCGAACTGCTGGCCGGGCTCGATACACGCGTTGCGCTTGCCGGTGCCGATCTCGGGTTCGAGATCAACGGCAAACCCTGTCAGCCCTGGCAGTCCTACTCTGTTCGTGCCGGCGATCACCTGCGCTTTGGCTATGCCCGCAGCGGGTTGCGCGCCTATCTGGCGGTGGCCGGAGGCTTTACCGGCCGCTGCCGTTTCGGCAGCCGGGCGACGGTGGTGCGCGAGGGCATGGGGCGTGCGCTGGCCGCAGGCGACCGGCTCGAGTGCCTGCCGGACCAGAGCCCGGGAGCGCTGCTGCGAAGGGTTCCGCCGCGCTACTGTACGAGCGGGGAGAGCGGGGATGCGCTCCGGGTGCTGCGCTGCTACCAGTATCAGGAGTTCGGCGAGGCCGAGCGGCGACGTTTTTTCGACGAAGGCTACAGGATCAGCAGCGACAGCGACCGCATGGGTATCCGGCTTGCGGGTCCCGCGCTGGGCTGGTCGCAGGGCGGAATTCTGTCCCAGGGAATTGCCCTGGGCGCGGTGCAGGTGCCGCCGGACGGGCAGCCCATAGTGCTGCTCAACGATCGCCAGACCATCGGCGGCTACCCGGTTCTGGGAACCCTGTTGCCGCTGGATCTGTTCAGGCTGGCGCAGATGCGTCCGGGGACCGAGGTGCATTTCGAAGCCATCGACGTCGAGGAGGCCAGCGCCCTGATGCGGACCTTCTACGACTTTTTCGGCTGAGCCCGTTCGTTCTCATTAACGTTGTCATTGCCGCAGTCGCAGTGCCCGGGCACCGGGTCGAACCCCCCGGGGTGGCCCGGGTGACACTTGAGCAGGCGCTTGAGCGTCAGCCAGCCGCCCTTGAACGGGCCATGGCTGCGTATCGCTTCGATTCCGTACTGCGAACAGCTCGGATAAAAACGGCAACGCGGACCGAGCAGTGGGCTGATAAACAGCTGGTAGCCACGGATCAGGGCAATGAGTAATAGGCGCATGGCGGCGGGGTGAAGGCGTTCAGGTATTCCTCGCCAGCATACTGCAGCTGGCCGGCGGGGGAAAGGGCGCGCCGCGGCAGGGCGGCGCGCTGCAGGAATCAGCTGGCCAGGTTGTGCCGCGATTCGGCCGGCTCAGCCGCGGCGGACAGCTTTGGGCTGGAGGCGTCCAGCTGGTCGAGCTCGAGGGTCGAAAGGGTGTGCTGGCGTACCTGTTTCAGCAGTACAGGGTCCTCGGTCAGCGACTGACCGTAGGAGGGCACCATCGCCTTCATCTGTTGCTGCCAGGCCTCGCCCGCCATCTGCTCCGGGAAGCAGCGCTCGATGATGTTGATCATGGTGTTGACCGCGGTCGAGGCGCCGGGGGATGCACCGAGCAGGGCCGCGAGCGAACCGTCTTCCGAGGTGATCACCTCGGTGCCGAACTCCAGCTTGCCGCCGCCGTTGCTCTTGTCCTTCTTGATGATCTGTACCCGCTGGCCGGCATACGACAGGCTCCAGTCCTCGCTGCGTGCTTCCGGGAAGAAGCGGCGCAGAGCGTCGATGCGGGAGTCGTGGGACTGCATCACCTCGCTGATCAGGTAGCGGGTCAGGTCCATGTTGTTCATGCCCACGGACATCATCGACTTGAGGTTGTTGGCCTTGATGCTCTTGGGCAGGTCCAGCTTCGAGCCTTTCTTCAGGAACTTGGTGGTGAAGCCGGCAAAAGGACCGAACAGCAGCGCCTTCTCGCCGTTGATGATGCGCGTGTCCAGGTGCGGCACGGACATCGGCGGCGCGCCGATCGGGGCCTTGCCGTAGACCTTGGCCAAGTGCTGCTCGACGATCTCGGGCTTCTTGCACACCAGCCACTGGCCGCTGACCGGGAAGCCGCCGTAGCCGTTGCCTTCCGGGATGCCTGACATCTGCAAAAGCGGCAGCGCGCCGCCGCCGGCGCCGAGAAAGACGAAGCGGGCGTAGAGCTTTTCGCGCTCGCCGGTCTGGTTGTTCTTGATCTTGACGCGCCAGCGGCCGTCGGACTTGCGCTTGAGGTCACGGACGGTACGGCTGAGCAGCATCTCGAAGCCGGGCTGGGTTTCCAGGTGGCTGGCCATGCAGCGTGCCAGGGAGCCGAAGTCGACATCGGAGCCGTAACGCACGCGGGTACCGGCGACCGCTTCATCGGCGCTGCGGTTCTGCATCACCAGCGGCATCCACTCGCGCAGGACCTCGGGATCCTCGCTGTACTCCATGTCGGCGAAGGCCGGATGGGCGCTGAGGGCCTCGAAGCGCTTGCGCAGGAAGCTGACGTTCTCCTTACCCCAGACGAAGCTCTGGTGCGGGGTCGGGTTGATGAAGCTTTTCGGTTCCGGGAGGATGTTCTGTCCGACCAGGTAGGACCAGAACTGCAGGCTGACTTCGAAGGCGGAGTTGATCGCGAACGCTTTGGCGGTGTCGATGCTGCCGTCGGGCTTCTGCGGGGTGTAGTTCAGTTCGCAGTAGGCCGCGTGACCGGTGCCGGCGTTGTTCCAGCCGTCGGTGCTTTCGTGGGCAACATGGTCGAGACGTTCAACCAGGGTGATTTTCAGCGTCGGGTCGAGTTGCTTGAGCAGCATACCCAGGGTGGTGCTCATGGCACCGGCGCCGACAAGAAGTACATCTACCGTTTTCGTGGTCATGTTAACTCCGCCATGTTAGTTGCTCATGGGGGTGAGATGACGTCGGGATTGAATGCTTGTGGCACTTGCGGCGCTGCCGCGCATCCCGCGTTCTCTTACCTTTTTATTACCAGGTTGGCTGTCCGGATCTGGTTTGCAAGGTCCGGAAAACAGCCGGGAATTCTGTCTGCGATACTGGCCGGTGCCAAGGTTACGGTTACATGAACAGCCGGTTAATTTTCTATTTCGCAGTTGCGACGAATTATAAGCTGGGAGCGACAGAAGGGAACTTCAAATCCCTTATAGCTGGTATAAGACGGCGGAATGGCGGGCTTTGCGCCTTTGATTCCGCGGCCTGCAGCGAGGGTTCATACTTTGGTCGGAGGCTGGCGATGCCGCACCTGCGGCATCGCCGGGGAGGGGCGAACGATCAGAGATGTTCTTCGGCGTACTGCGCCAGGCGGGAGCGGAAAATACCTTCGAAATGGATATTGGCCGAGCCCTCGAAGCCACGGAAACGCTCGACGATATAGGTCAGGCCCGAGGTCAGCGCGGTCAGATAGTTGGAATCGATCTGCGCCAGGTTGCCAAGGCAGATCATCTTGGTGCCCTTGCCGCAGCGGGTGATGATGGTCTTGAGCTGCTGCGGCGTCAGGTTCTGCGCTTCGTCGACGATGACCACCGCATCCTGGATGCTGCGGCCGCGGATGAAGTTCAGCGACTTGAACTGGATGTTGGCCTTTTCGATGGCGTACTTGACGCTGCTCTGTGGTCGTTCGTCATGTTCGTGCATGGCTTCCAGGTTGTCGTGTATGGAGCTGAGCCAGGGCGTCATCTTTTCTTCCTCGGTGCCGGGCAGGAAGCCGATGTCCTCGGCTACCGGTGGCGTCGAGCGGGTGACGATGATCTTGTTGAAGCGTTTCTGCTCGATCACCATTTCCAGGGCGCAGGCCAGCGCGATCAGGGTCTTGCCGGAACCGGCGGCGCCGTTGAGCAGGCACAGGTCGATGGTCGGGTCGAGCAGCGACTGCATGGCAAAGGCCTGATAGACGGTAATCGGTTCGATGCCCCAGCAGTTCTGCTGCATCAGGCGGTCTCGCCCGAGGTCCAGCAGCACGATGCTGTCGTCCTCGATGGAGATGGTGCGGGCGGCGAAGTCTTCGCTGTCGTCGAAGATATACTCGTTGGGGTAGGTATCCGGCAGCATATCGCGGCTGACGCGGTGGTAGGTCCGGTCGCCATCCTGATAGCTGTCGACCTGCTCGACGCGGTCCCAGAAGCTGCCTTCGATGCGCTGATGGCCGGCGGGCAGCAGTTCGAGGTCGGATATCAGCTGGTCGGTGCGGTAGTCCTCGACCTTCAGCAAGCCGGCGCCGAGCGCCTTGAGCCGCATGTTGATGTCCTTGGTGACCAGCACGATGTCGCGGTGCGGGTTGGTCGCCTGCAGGTGCAGGGCGCAGTTGATGATCTGGTTGTCCTTGCTCTTGTCGGCCGGCAGGAAGCCTTTCTGGGTGGCGAGTTCGTGGTCGGGGAAAATGCTCAGCTTGCCGAGACGGCGCTCCTCTGACTCGGCCGGGTGATGGATCTGCACGCCCCGCAGGATCTGCTCGGGGCTGGTGGCTGCGCTCAGTATGTTGTCGATGGCCCGGATCGCGTACCGGGCCTCCTGCGCCACGGTTTTCTTGCGGTCCTTGATGTCGTCCAGTTCCTCGAGAACCGTCATCGGGATGGCGATGTCCTGCTCCTTGAACTCGAACAGGCATTTGGGATCGTGCAGCAGTACGTTGGTGTCGAGTATATAGAGTTTCGATGCACTCATCGGCTTTTCCTTCAGCAGCCTGCTGGATATAGGACCACTGCATACCACGAGTCAGCAGCCTGTCGGTCTTTGCGCAGTAGATCGGCGTCAACTCGGACGGGCTGCTGGGCCTTGGGTACTGCAGGGCCCTTTCCCCTACAATAAAACACTGAAGCGCCTGAATACAGGCGCGACGCGGCAACATGGAAAAATTTTCAGGCAGCTCAGTCGCTTGCGGGAATTTCAGGCTGGCGACGGCTTCGGAGGACAGGGTGAAATACGGATCCATAGTGGTGTTGACCGGCGCGGGGATTTCGGCCGAATCGGGCCTCAGAACCTTTCGCGCCGCGGACGGTCTCTGGGAGGATCATCGCGTCGAGGACGTCGCAACCCCCGAGGCTTTCGAGCGTGATCCGGTGCTGGTGCACCGATTCTACAATGCACGCCGCCGCCAGCTGCTGGGGGGCGTGGAACCGAACCCGGCGCACCGGGCGCTGGCGCGACTCGAGCGGGACTATCCCGGCGAGGTGCTGGTGGTGACGCAGAATATCGACGATCTGCACGAGCGTGCGGGCAGCCGGCGCCTGATCCATATGCACGGCGAACTGTTGTTCGTGCGCTGCACCCGCACCGGTCGCCGTTATCCGGTCGAGGGTGACTGCTCTGTCTCGCAGCGTTGCGAATGCTGCGAGGCCGAGGGCCGGCTGCGGCCGGATATCGTCTGGTTCGGCGAAATGCCGCTGCAGATGGATACCATCTACGAGGCGCTGGAGGCCTGTGAGCTGTTCGTCGCCATTGGCACATCGGGGCATGTCTATCCGGCGGCGGGGTTCGTCGAGGTGGCGGCCGGCGCCGGGGCCCGGACCCTGGAGCTGAACCTCGAGGCGTCGCGTCTTGGCAGTGTCTTCGAGGAAGGGCGCTACGGTCCGGCCAGCGAGCAGGTGCCGCTGCTGGTAGAGCAGCTGCTCGGAGGCTGAGGCGATTGCTGCAATGCGGAAAATTTATTTGCCGCAGTAATCAAGGGGTTATGGTGATGTGCAATTAAATTCCCTATATTGAGGGAAGTGAACTCCCGGTAAGCGGGCCGGTCAGACTAGTCCCAAGACCTGTTCAAGCCTCCGGCCCGCTGGACGAGGCAGGCTCCATTTTCAGGAAATCGATGCTGAAGGGAGGTGACTCTATGAGCACCGAAGCTTTCGTGACCGCCAGCGTGACACCGCTCGACAATCTCGCAACTCTTTCCCCGCTCGAAGTGGCGCGTCTGCAGGACGCCAGCCAGGGCGGCCTCTACCGCCTTTTCCGCCAGTGCAGTCTGGCGGTGCTCAACTGTGGCAGCGAGCTCGACAGCACCAAGCAGGTGCTCGAGCGCTACAGGGATTTCGATATTCGCATCAGCCAGAAGCACCGTGGCCTGCAGCTGGAACTGATCAATGCCCCGGCCAGCGCCTTTGTCGACGGCGAGATCATCCAGGGTATTCGCGAGCACCTGTTCTCGGTGCTGCGCGACCTGCTCTACGTCGGCGACGAGCTGGACGATGTCTGCCACGGGCTCGACGAGACCGGCGCCATTACCAATACCGTTTTCCAGATCCTGCGCCATGCCGACATGTTCCGCCCCCACGTCAAGCCCAACCTGGTGGTGTGCTGGGGCGGCCACTCGATCGGGCACGAGGAGTACGAGTACACCAAAAAGGTCGGCTACGAGCTGGGGCTGCGGCGACTCAACATCTGTACCGGCTGCGGTCCCGGCGCGATGAAGGGGCCGATGAAGGGCGCCGCCATCGCGCACGCCAAACAGCGCATCCGGGACGCGCGCTATGTCGGGATTTCGGAGCCGGGCATCATCGCCGCCGAGTCGCCGAACCCGATCGTCAACGAGCTGCTGGTGATGCCGGATATCGAGAAGCGCCTCGAGGCCTTCGTGCGTCTGGGGCACGGTATTGTCGTGTTCCCGGGCGGCGCCGGCACCGCGGAGGAAATCCTCTATATCCTCGGAGTCCTGCTGCACGAGAAGAACAACAATCTGCCGTTCCCGCTGATCTTCACCGGCCCGACAGGCAGCGAGGCCTATTTCGAGACTGTCGATCGTTTTATCCGTCATACCCTGGGCGACGCCGCGGCCAAGCGTTATGAGATCATCGTCGGCGATCCCCAGCGCGTGGCGCTGCGCATGCAGGAAGGGCTGCACAACGTTACCGAGTACCGCAAGGCGACCAGCGAGTCCTTCCACTTCAACTGGCAGATCAGCGTGCCACTGATGTTTCAGCAGCCGTTCGAACCGACCCATGACAATATGGCGCAGCTGCGGCTGTTCAGGGATCAGACCACCTGCGATCTGGCGTCGAACCTGCGTCGGGCCCTGTCCGGCATCGTCGCCGGCAATGTCAAGGAGCCGGGCGTGCGTGCCATCGAGGAACACGGTCCCTTCGAGCTTTGCGGCGAAAAGGCGCTGGTGGACCCGCTGGATGAACTGCTGGCATCCTTCGTGCAGCAGCGACGCATGAAGCTCGACTATCAGGACTATGTGCCCTGCTATCGGCTCAGCGGTATCGAGCACAGCGCGGCCTGAGGAACCGGCGAATAAGTCCCGCAGAGACCAAATGGGACCTGTTCGCAGGGTCCCAAGATGTCGCCGATTTATGACAACCCTCTAAATTATGGGTATATTTAGCAACCTGCGAAAAGGTCCGGGAGAGGCCTTCGCAGGTTGTCAGCAGTCATCCGGCCTGGGGCCTGCGGGTTCGGCCGGCTCTCCCGTCAACACCCCCGAGAGCAGCAGGGTCATAATTTGAGAAACAAGCTGGTCGTCACCCTGACCACCGTTCGTGGTTCCCGTCAGTACACCCTTAATCAGGTTGCCCGCGTACTGGTGCCCGCCTTCCTGCTGATGGCGGTCGTCAGCTTCTTCATTTCCAACGCGCTGCTGGTGAAGACCAGCGACGATCTTGCGGTGTTGGAGGAGGATCACCAGGCGCTGGCGGACCAGTACGAGAGCATTCTCGGTACCCAGCAGCTGTACGTGTCGGAGCTGAACCAGCTGGGCTCCACCCTCGAGACGCTGCAGGAGGAAAATCTGCGCATGGGCGAGGTCAACGCCAGCCTCGACCAGACCCTTAGCGGACTCGAGTCCATGCTGGGCCTGCCGGTGAGCGAGACCTACTCGCCGCAGCAGGCCGAAGTGCTCAAAGCCACCGCCGCCCAGCGCCTGTTCCTGCTGCACAGCATACCCAACGGCGTGCCGCTGCAGGGACAGAGCATCAGCGATCGTTACGGCATGCGGGTCAACCCGGTGACACGCAAGAAAAGCATGCACAACGGCATCGACTTCGCCGCCGGGCGCGGTACGCCGGTCTATGCCACGGCGGACGGTATCGTTGAGTTCAGCGGGCGCCAGAGCGGCTTCGGCAGGCTGGTCATCCTGCAGCACAATTTCGGTTTCAAGACCTATTACGCTCACCTCGACAAGCTCGACGTCAAGGCCGGTCAGCTGGTGGCCAAGGGTGACCTGATCGCCCATAGTGGCAACAGCGGCCGCTCGACCGGGCCGCATCTGCACTACGAGGTGCGGCGTCTGTATTCGGCGATCGATCCGGAACCTTTTCTGAACTGGAATATCGCCAGCTTCGACGACCTGTTCGAGAAGGTCGACGAGGTCGAGTGGGCCGCGCTGTTCGATGTGATCTGCAAGGGGCAGTTCCATGCCGCCGCCAACTGCCGCGAGCGCGGCCAGAGCGAGGAGCTGGCGCAGCTTGCCCGGGATGGCACGGCGAGTTCCCGCGAGCGGGTGCAGTGAAACCGCAATGGGTTTAGAATTTTCCGGTCGCCGCGGCTTTTTCCTGCGGCCGCTGAACCCGCAATATTAAGGCCGAACACCCGATGGGCATTCTGAAGAAAAAATCCGCCGCCAACCCGCCCCGAGGAGCCGTGACCATAATCGCCCATGGCAACCGGGTGTCGGGAGACCTTCGTATTCAGGGAAGGCTTCATGTCGACGGCGCCGTCGAGGGCAAGATCGATTCCAGCGATGATATTTCCATCGGGCGCAAAGGCTGGATCAAGGGCCATGTGCGCGCGCGCGAGCTGCATGTCAGCGGACAGCTCGAGGGCGAGGTGGTCTGCGACGCTCTGCATGTCGAGGCCGGCGGCAAGGTGCGCGCGCGGGTCCTGAGCCAGACGCTGGCGGTCGACCCGCGAGGCTGCTTTCAGGGCGAGCGCCGCTCGCCTGCACCGGAACCGCTGGTGCTGGAGACGATGCCCGAGCCGGACACAGGAGCCGAGCCGGAGCAGGCGCCCCGCAGGGCCGCCACGATGGAGTTCGGTGTCGATGCGATCGACAGCCTGCCCGACCGGATCACCCTGAGCAGGGATCCGGGCAAGGCGTAACACAGAAGGATCAGTGCCGATGTGTGAATTGCTGGGTATGAGCGCCAACGTGCCGACGGATATCTGCTTCAGCTTCAGCGGGCTGATGCAGCGCGGCGGTGGAACGGGACCGCACCGGGACGGCTGGGGCATTGCCTTCTATGAGGGGCGGGGCGTGCGCTTCTTTCACGATCCCGCGCCGAGCGTAGAGTCGGCCATCGCCAGGCTTATTCGCAGCCATCCGCTCAAGAGCCATGTCGTTATCAGCCATATCCGCCAGGCCAACGTCGGCAAGGTCTGCCTGGAAAACACCCATCCGTTCTCCCGGGAACTGTGGGGACTGAGCTGGTCCTATGCCCACAACGGCCAGCTTGACGAGCGTCTCTACGAGCTGCCGCTGACCTTCTATCATCCGGTCGGGACCACCGACAGCGAGTACGCCTTCTGCTGGCTGCTGGGTCAGGTACGCCAGCGGTTCCCCAGCCCGCCCGGGGATATCGCCGAGCTGAGCGCTTATATTGCGGACCTGTGCGACCGGCTGCGGGCGTTCGGTGTCTTCAACATGCTGCTGTCCGAGTCGCACTACCTGTTCTGCTACTGCACCACCAAACTGGCCTGGATTACGCGGCGAGCGCCCTTTGGCGAGGCCCGTCTCAAGGACTACGAGCTGACGGTGGACTTCTGTCACGAAACCACGCCAAACGATATCGTTACCGTGATCGCCACCGAGCCGCTCACCGACAACGAACGCTGGGAACGGCTCGGGACCGGCGAGCTGATCGTATTCGAGAACGGCCTCGAGGTCGCGCGCCGGTCGCCGCCGGGGGCTGCGGTATAACCTGCCGGCTGGCGTCGATTTTGGGTTGCGCGCCTTCGGCGCCCTAACCTACGTATACGCCTGTCCAACCCCTTCGTGCCTCCTCTATAATAAGCGCCCTTATTTAACGCCAACTCCCCAAACGCCAGTACGTGACTATCGATACCCAGCAATTTTACCGCCAGTTGCCGCTTTGCCAGTGCCGCGACCGTGCCGCCTTTGAGCGTCGACTCCAGAAACTCGAACAGCGTCTGCGCAACCGCCAGCCCGCCGATCGCATGGCAGGCCAGCTCGCGGCGGCGATGCAGGACTCGGTGGCGCGGGTCGAGGAGCGCGCACGGCGCCTGACCCGCATCGACTTCCCGGAGTTGCCGGTATCGGCGCGGCGTGATGAGATTGCGCGGCTGATTGCCGACAACCAGGTGGTCGTCGTGGCGGGCGAGACCGGCTCCGGCAAAACCACCCAGCTGCCCAAGATCTGTCTCGATCTCGGGCTCGGGCGCCGTGGACTGATCGGTCACACCCAGCCCCGCCGCCTGGCGGCCAGGACCGTGGCCAACCGCATCGCCGAGGAGCTGCACAGCCCGCTGGGCGATATCGTCGGCTACCAGGTTCGCTTCACCGAGCAGGTATCCGAGCAGAGCCTGTTGAAGCTGATGACCGACGGAATCCTGCTGGCCGAGACCCAGCGTGACCCGCTGCTGGAGCGCTACGAGGTCATCATCGTCGACGAGGCGCACGAGCGCAGCCTCAATATCGATTTCCTGCTCGGCTACCTCAAGCGGCTGCTGCCGCGCCGTCCCGACCTCAAGCTGATCATCACCTCGGCGACCATCGACCTGGAGCGCTTTTCGCAACACTTCGACGATGCGCCGATCATCGAAGTTTCGGGGCGCACCTATCCGGTGGAGGTGCTGTACCGGCCGTTGACGGACCGCGGTGAGGACGAGCGGGACATCGACCAGCAGCAGGCGATTCTCGAGGCCGTTGACGAGATCGGTACCCTGGAGCGGCAGCAGAAAAAAGCGCCGGGGGATATTCTGGTGTTTCTCAGCGGCGAGCGGGAAATCCGCGAGACGGCGGAAACCCTGCGTCGTGCCCAGCTGCGCGATACCGAGGTGATGCCGCTATACGCGCGCCTGAGTCTGGCCGAGCAGAACCGGGTGTTCGAGGGCGGGCGCCGCGCCGGACGGCGCATCGTCCTCGCCACCAACGTTGCCGAAACCTCGGTCACGGTGCCGGGCATCCGCTATGTCATCGATCCGGGTCAGGCGCGGATCTCCCGCTACAGCTACCGCGCCAAGGTCCAGCGCCTGCCGATCGAGCCGGTTTCCCGGGCCAGCGCCAACCAGCGTGCCGGACGCTGCGGACGCGTGGCGGAAGGGATCTGCATCCGACTCTATTCCGAGGAGGATTTCGCCGGCCGCAGCGAATTCACCGACGCCGAAATCCGGCGTACCAATCTGGCGGCGGTCATTCTTCAGATGCTGAGCCTGAGGCTTGGCGATATTGCGGACTTTCCCTTTATCGACCCGCCGGACAGCCGCTTCGTCAACGACGGCTACAAGCTGCTGGAGGAGCTCGGGGCGGTCGATGACAGGCGACGCATCACCGGGCTCGGGCGGCAGCTGTCGAAGCTGCCGGTGGATCCGCGCATTGGCCGCATGGTGCTCGAGGGCGCCACTCAGGGCGCCCTGCGCGAAGTGTTGATCGTTGCCAGCGCGCTGAGCAGTCAGGATCCGCGCGAGCGTCCGCTGGACAAGCAGCAGGCCGCCGACGAGAAGCACAGGCAATATGCCGACGACGAGTCGGACTTCGTGACGCTGCTCAATCTCTGGACCCTCTACGAGGAGCAGCGCCAGGAGCTGAGCCAGAACCAGCTGCGCAAATACTGCCAGAAGCACTTCCTGTCGTTCCTGCGCATGCGCGAGTGGCGTGATGTGCATCGCCAGCTGCACCTGATTGCCCGGCAGCTGGACCTTGCGGAAAATCGCGAGCCGGCAACCGCCGAGGCGCTGCACCGCTCGCTCCTGGCCGGGCTTCTGAGTCAGATCGGCATGCGACAGGAGAACAGGGAGTACCTGGGCGCGCGCAATCGGCGCTTCTACCTTTTTCCGGCCTCGACGCTGTTCAAGAAAGCACCCAAGTGGGTGATGTCGGCAGAACTGGTCGAAACTTCGAAGCTGTATGCGCGCATGAATGCCGCCATCAAGCCCGAATGGGTCGAGCCGCTGGCGGGGCATCTGGTCAAGCGTACCTATCTCGAGCCGCACTGGGAGAAAAAGCGGGCCCAGGTGGTCGCCAGCGAGCAGGTCACGCTGTACGGCCTCATCGTGGTGCCCAAGCGCAAGGTGCATTACGGCAAGATCGACCCTGAAGTATCCCACGAGATTTTCATTCGCTCCGCGCTGGTGGAGGGGGCTTTCAGCACCAAGGGCGAGTTTTTCGCGCACAACCGTCGTCTGCTGGCGGGAGTCGAGGATCTCGAAGCCAAGTCGCGCCGCCGGGATCTGCTGGTGGACGAAGACAGCCTGTACGACTTCTATTTCGAGCGTATGGAGCAGGCGGGCGGGGCGGGCGTCGTCAACGGCGCGGGGTTCGAGCACTGGCGCAAGGCCGTCGAGCAGGACAACCCCCGGATGCTGTTCATGACCGAGGACGACGTGTTGCAGCGTTCGGCCGGGCACGTCACCGCCAGGGACTACCCGGAGCGGCTGCGGCTGGACAGTGTCGAGTTGCGGCTGCACTACCACTTCGAGCCCGGTGCGCCGGACGACGGCGTGACTCTGGACCTTCCGCTGGCGCTGCTCAACGGACTGTCGGAGCGGCGTCTGGACTGGCTGGTGCCCGGCATGCTGGAAGAAAAGTGCATCGCCATCCTCAAGGGTTTGCCGAAACAGCAACGCAAGCATTTTGTGCCGATCCCGGACTACGTCAGAGCCTTTGTCGAACGGGCGGTTTTTGCCGACGGCGATCTCTACGAGGCGCTCAGTCATCATCTGCGGCGCATGAACGGTGTACTGGTGGAGCCCGCCGCGCTGCGGGACGTGCCGCTCGACAGCCATCATCGCATGAACCTGCGCCTGCTGGACGAGCACGGCAAGCGGCTGGGAGAAGGGCGCGATCTTGCAGATCTCACGCGGCGCTTCGGCAAGGCGGCGGAAGCGGCGCTGCGTGCGGGCCCCGGCGATCAGTGGGGGCGCAGCGGTATTCTGTGCTGGGATTTCGGCGAGCTGCCCGAGACGGTCTCGCTGCGTCAGGCCGGCGGCATCAAGGTCGATGCCTATCCCGCACTGCGCGACTGCGGTGACTGCGTCGAGCTCCACGTTTGCGCCTCACCGGGGCAGGCGCAGCAGGAGTCCCGTCTGGGGATTGCGCGGCTGGCGCAGCTCGAGCTTGCCGGGCTGGTGCGTCAGGTGCGGCGGGATATTCCGAACCTTAACGAGTCTCTTCTATATATAGGAAGCCTGTTCGACAAGGCGAAACTGTCCGATGCGATTCTGCAGCAGGCGATGATGCAGCTGCTGGCACTGGACGAGTCGCTCCCGCGCGATGAGCAGAGCTTTCGCGAACGTCTGAATGGGGCCAGGGCAGGGCTCTGGGACAAAGTGATGGAACTGGCGGCTTTCGTGTACGAGTGCCACAGATCGGCGCACCGTATCCGCAAAAGCCTGGGCGGTCGCATACCGCTGCAGGCGGCAACGGTACTCAACGATATTAAAACCCAGCTTGGCGAGCTGATCGATCCTGAATATCTGATCAAAAACAGCGGATCGCGCTTGCAGCATTTTCCACGTTATCTGGCGGCAATTGAAAAGCGTTTGGAAAAATATCAGCGTGACCTCCAGCGCGAGCGGTTGTTATCTGATCAGTTGCAGCACTATTGGTCACTGTATAAGAAGCAGTCGGACAAGAATCGCAGTCAGGGGGTGTTTGACCCGGCGCTCGAAGACTTCCGCTGGATGCTCGAAGAATACCGGGTTTCGCTTTTTGCCCAGACGCTCGGTACGCGGGTAACGGTATCGGACAAGCGTATCCAGCAGCTCTGGCGCGAGCTGCAGCGATAATCCCGATGATGGCCGATAAATAATAACAGGATAATTAGTAGGCAGCTGTAAACCTTAATTGTAGCTGTTGGGCGACAATAAAGAGTTAATGTTCCCGGCGGCTGTCTACAGGCCGGGTGGAGCGTTGGCGAGGCTTGCGTGGCTACAGACGGTATGCTGTAATGCACTCGATTTGACTGTCATTTCTGTCCGGCTTGGGAAAGCGCCGGATAGCCAGGCAGCAGGCGGTCCGGTTTCAGGGATAAACTCGACCAGCCGCCCAAGTCCGGGGCAGTATTCAGGGAAACTTAATGGTTGGCGGTTATTATTACGACCGGCAATAAAAGGAATCCCGGGTGAAGGAAAAAAGTGCTTTCACTGGTTTGAAATAATTTGGATTTATAGTATTTTCCTAGTAGCACCTGCGTGCACTAAGAAAAAACTAGAATTCACTACTAGTAAGTTGAATCATTGAAGGGGAATGTTGATGAAAAAGTCACTGATTGCACTGGCTGTTGCTGGCGCCATGACTGCTCCGATCGTCGCTCAGGCTGACGCTACCCTGTACGGTAACGTCGAAGTCGAGCTGATCATGGGTGACGACACAGGTGTTGACCTGACTGCTGCTACCGATGCGGACGCCGGTTACACTGGCGCTTCCGATGCTGATCTTCAGGTTGACGATACCATTCTGGGTGTCAAGGGCTCTTCCGAGCTGGAAAACCTGAGCGGTGTCGAAGCTTTCTACCAGCTGGAAGTCGAGTTCGCATCTAACAAAAATTTCGATAGCTCCACCGACACCGGTGAGGTTGCCACCCGTAAGGCGCTGGTCGGTCTGGACGGCGGTTTCGGTACCCTGATCTTCGGTCGCCAGAACATCCTGGCTGAATCCGTTGAGCGTATGGATAAATACGCCGAGTCTTTCTCCACCAACCAGTACTTCGCGTTCAACGACCGTGTCGGTAACGCTGCCAGCTACGTGACCCCGAACTTCGGCGGTTTCGAAGCTTACGGCCAGATCGTAGTCGACGGCGAAGGCGACGAAGACCGTGACGACGTCGACGGCGGTATCGTCGGCTTCAACTACAGCCTGGGCGGTTTCGACCTGGCTGCTGCCTACTCTGAAATGGACCAGATGAACGCTGACACCATGGAAGTCTACGGTGTGGGCCTGGGCTGGGCGATCGCTGGTCTGCAGCTGGATGCAACCTACGAAGCGACCGAAGACAACGAGACTGGCGAAGAGTCGGACATGTGGGGCCTGGGCGCTGCCTACGCGCTGGGTGACGCTACCATCGGTGCGACCTACATGGACTTCGAGTACGACGACTCTGGCGTCGAGTCCGACGAGTGGGGCGTATACGCTTCCTACGCGCTGGGCCGCAAGGCTTCCGTCAAGGCTCAGTACACCTCTGCTGACGTAGACGGCAACAGCCTGGAAAACGACGACTTCGACAAGTTCGTCCTGGGTTACAACGTCTCCTTCTAATCGCCTCGCGATTGGTATCGGAAAGGGCCCCCTTCGGGGCCCTTTTTGTGTTTGTGGAAGACTCGCTTTGCTGGCGTTTTGGCGCCAGGGCAGGTGGTAGTAGGTCGGCGTTCTGGGTCGTCGGCTGTTTTACGCAGGTGCAACATGCTATAAAGTAAGCAGCATCTGTGGGTTTGTGACTAGGGCAAGGATACGAGATGTTAAAGTTGTGCAGCTCGGCTGCGTTGGGTGCGGTGCTGCTGTCCGCGTCGTTGTCGGTGGCCGCGGACGAAGTACCGTCCGACCCGGATCCCTGGGAGGGGTTCAACCGCGCCATGTTTCAGTTCAACGATTACCTGGATCGTTATGCGCTCAAGCCGGCGGCGCAGGGCTACCGCTACGTGACACCGGATCTGGTGGAGCGGGGCGTGTCCAACTTTTTCGACAATCTGCAGGACGTTCGCACCCTGGCCAACAACCTGCTGCAGTTCAAGCTGCATGATGCGGCTAGTGACACCGCGCGCATCACCATGAATACCTTCTTCGGTCTTGGCGGGGTGGTGGATATCGCCACGCCGTTCGGACTGGCAAAGCATGACGAGGACTTCGGTCAGACGCTGGGATACTGGGGTGTGCCGGCGGGCAATTATCTGGTGCTGCCGTTTTTCGGTCCCAGTACGCTGCGTGACGGCATTGCTCTGGTGCCGGATTCCTATCTGGACCCGGTCGGCGAAGTCGACCACGTACCGACCCGCAACAGCCTTTACGGCGCACGTGTACTGGATACCCGCGCAGGTCTGTTGAAAGCCGAAGCGCTGGTAAGCGGTGACCGTTATCTGTTTATTCGCGATGCCTATCTGCAGCGTCGTGAATATATGGTCAACGATGGTCGAATTGACAATGAATTCGATGCTGACGACTTCTGATTGTTACATTGAAACTTCCCGGTAATGGGCGTAGTGTGCAAGCTCATGAATATGTGGCTATCTCTTCTGCAGGCTGCTCTATGAGTCACTCCTGTCACCGCATTCTGCTGGTGGAATCGGAGACCGCTATCGTCGATCAGGTATTCGAGCTCAGCGAACAGGTCGACGCGTTCCGGTTGCAGATACTGCTGGCGGCTGATTACGAGCGGCTGGCCGATATGCTCGATCATTTCGACTTTTCGCTGGTCGTGATCAACGTCCAGCGATTGCCGACCGGGACCAGCCTCACCGATCTGTGCATTCGCGTTCATCCCAAGCCGGTGCTGTTACTGGTGCCGGATCTGGATGCCGCTGCGTTGTTGTCGGGTTTGCGGGCCGGGGCCAGCGATATATTCAGTTACCGCTGTCTCGCCGGGGAGGCTCAGGCGTTCGTGGCGGCCCTGTCGCGGCTGTTGAGCCGGGCTGCGCAGCTGGAAGCGGTGCCGCGCTATCGCGAAACCCTCGAGCGCAGTCTCGAAGAGCTGCGCTCCGACCAGCTGGCGGCGCAGCAGGTGCAGCAGAACCTGTTG
This sequence comes from Marinobacterium nitratireducens, assembly GCF_014645375.1. GTDB lineage: Bacteria > Pseudomonadota > Gammaproteobacteria > Pseudomonadales > Balneatricaceae > Marinobacterium_A > Marinobacterium_A nitratireducens. The sequence continues at coordinate 317,788 of NZ_BMLT01000004.1, read as the reverse complement.
CCGCCGCTATCCCAGACGGTTGGCGACATACGCTTCGACTACGAGCTGACGCCTTCGCTGGTGCTCAGTGGCGACTTTGTCGATGTCGCACCGCTGGACAACAATCTGACGCTGTTCTATCTCGCCGATGTGTCCGGGCATGGTGCTTCGTCGGCTCTGGTGACGGTACTGTTGAAGAATATGACCAGTCGCGTGCAGCGCGCGCACCGGGAAAACGTCGAATTGGCGGATCTGTCCCCTGCTGCGGCGCTGCACCTGCTTAACAGGGAACTGCTCGATACCGGTCTCGGCAAGCATTTCACGATTTTCGCCGGCGTGCTGGACGCTCGTACCTCGCGTCTGAAATATGCCGTCGGCGGTCATCACCCGATGCCGCTGCTCAGGCAGGGCGGCGAGGTGGTGTTCCTCGAGGGGCGCGGGATGCCGGTGGGGCTTTTCGACGAGCCCTTTTTCGACGAGCAGGACGTCGAGCTGGCGCCGGACTTTTCGCTTACGCTCTTCTCCGATGGTGTTTTCGAAGTCATGCCCGGCGACTCCCTGGTGCAGCGCGAAGAGCAGTTGAAAGAGCTGATTGCGTCGGGTCTGACTCAGCCGCAGCGGCTGCGTGAGCGTCTGCTCGGGGATGCCGACTGTCCGGACGATATCGCAATCATGACACTGTGTCGGGGCGCCGCCCATGCGTGAAGGATCGATTTTCTTCGCCCGGGAGGGCGGCAGTTACGTACTCAAGTTCGTCGGCGAGGTGCGACTCACCCTGTGCGCCAGTCTTGACCGCCATCTGGAGCAGATGCTGGCGGTTGGCGACATCGAGCATATACTGGTGGACCTGACCGAGACCGATACCATCGACAGTACCACGCTGGGTCTGATCGCGAAGCTCGCGGTTTTTGCCCGGCGTCTCTCGCTGGAGCAGCCGACCCTGGTTTCAACCAACGAGGACATCACCCGCATACTGCTCACCATGGGCTTCGACCGTATCTTCCTGCTGCTGGAAAGCCTGCCGACCAGTCTTGTGGATCTGCAGCGCGTGCCTTTCGTGCAGGAATCGGAAGCCGCAGTGCGCGAACGCATTATCGATGCCCACAAGGTGCTGATGAATCTCAATGAGTCCAATCGCGAAGCCTTTGTCGATCTGGTTTCAGCGCTCGAATGCTATCCCTGAAAATCTTTTTCATCGCCAGATCGCGTTTTAGGAATTCTTCCTATGGTAACGCCGGCGAGGATCGCTAAACTGTTTACCTGTAGAGCGAACGCACAAGGATGTGAAGGTGCTTCCGCAGGAAGCGATTCGTTCTTTCATTGCCCAGGGATTGGCGCAATGACCGGCACGGAAGCTGGAATAAGGGCTCGATGGCAGGATGCTTGAGGGCCCTTTGTTTTATCTGCGTACAGGGCTCCGGGGTAGATCCGGCTTTTCGCAGGAGCCCGGCCCTCGGGCGAATATTGGTATTTTCGTGAATACCTCTCGCCGGGCGGCTTTTACAGGTATTTCAGAGCGGCACGCTTGCTAAGTTCATCGAGCAAAGCCAGGTAGCATAAATAGCCGCATTGAAAATTAGGCCCGCAGTCGCGGGCCTTCTGTTATCTGACCACTTACCACTTACCACTTACCACTGACCACTTACCACTTACCACTTACCATTCATCACTGAATCTCCGCCAGCAGCTTTTCCAGCCGCAGCTGGTCTGCCGCAAAATTGCGAATTCCTTCTGCGAGCTTTTCGGTTGCCATCGCATCCTCGTTCATCGCCCAGCGGAAAGCGGTCTCGTCCAGGCTGGCTCTGGCGTCATCGCTGACGGCGTTGTCCGGATTCAGCCGGCGCTCCAGAGGGGTGGTCGATTGCTCGAGTTCCTGCATCAGTGCAGGGCTGATGGTGAGGCGGTCGCAGCCTGCCAGCGACTGAATTTCGCCGATATTGCGAAAGCTTGCGCCCATCACGACAGTGTCGTAATGATGTTGTTTGTAGTACTGGTAGATGCGGCTGACCGAGCGGACCCCCGGGTCGCGATCGCCGCTGAAGTCGGCGTCCGCCTCGTGGGCCCTGTGCCAGTCGAGAATACGACCGACGAACGGCGATATCAGATAGACACCGGCATCGGCGCAGGCTTTGGCCTGGGCGAAACCGAACAGCAGGGTCAGATTGCAGTGAATACCTTCGCGCTCCAGCACTTCGGCTGCGCGTATGCCTTCCCAGGTCGACGCGATCTTGATCAGGATGCGGTCCTGGGAGATGCCGGCCTCGTCATACAGTGCGATAAGCTTGCGGGCGCGGGCGATGGTTGCCTCGGTATCGAATGACAGTCGCGCGTCGACTTCGGTCGAGACGCGGCCCGGAACGATCTGCAGAATTTCCTTGCCGATCAGCACCGCGAGCTTGTCGGTCATGTTGTCGAGCCGGGTCTGGTCGTCGCCGCCGCGGCTGCGGGCCCACTCGCTGGCCTCGAGCAGCAGCGGGCGGTAACGCTCCTGCTGGCTGGCCTTGAGCAGCAGCGAGGGGTTGGTTGTCGCGTCCACCGGAGCGAACTGGCGTATGGCGTCGATATCGCCGGTATCGGCGACGACGGTGGTCATCGACTTCAGTTGTTGCAACTGGCTTTGCATGGGCGCTTTTCCTTTGAAAGATGTTACTGCAGGGTATTCAAACGGGTTGAGTGCGGGGTTAGTCGGGAATCCGTTCCAGGGCGGCCTTCAGTACCTCGACGCCGGCGCCGGGGCGATGGGCGTTTTCGCTCAGGTGGCGGCGGAACTGCCGGCCGCCGCGCTGGGCATGGAAAAGACCGAGTATGTGGCGGGTGATATGGCCAAGACTGGCGCCGGCGGCCAGTTCCCGGGCGGTGTAGTCGAGCATCCGCTCGGCGACATCCCGGCGGGATGGCGCCGGGGCTGCCTGACCGTACAGGCGTTGATCGACACCGGCGAGCATGCCGTACGGGTTCTGGTAGGCTTCACGTCCGATCATCACGCCGTCAACGGAGCGGAGGTGTTCCTCGCAGTCCTCCAGCGTCTTGATGCCGCCATTGACGATGATCTCGAGTTCCGGGAAATCCCGCTTGATGCGGTACACCCAGTCGTATTTGAGCGGCGGGATCTCGCGGTTCTCCTTCGGGCTCAGGCCGGCGAGAATCGCCTTGCGGGCATGGATGATGAACGTGCGGCAGCCCGACTGGCGGACAATATCGACGAAACGGTGCAGCTCCTCGTAGCTGTCCATATCGTCGATGCCGAGGCGGTGTTTGACCGTTACCGGAATCCGCACCGCGTCCTGCATGCGCGCGAGGCAGTCGGCCACGAGCTGTGGATGGGCCATCAGGCAGGCGCCGATCATGTTGTTCTGTACCCGGTCGCTGGGACAGCCGACATTGAGGTTGACCTCATCGTAGCCGTGCTCCTCCGCCATGCGCGTGCAGCGGGCGAGGGCTTCGGGGTCGCTGCCGCCAAGCTGAAGCGCGATCGGGTGTTCGGTAGCGTCGTAGCGCAGGAAGCGCTCGCTGTCGCCGTGCAGCAGCGCGCCTGTGGTAACCATCTCGGTATACAGCAGCGCGTCATTGCTCAGCAGTCGGTGAAAATAGCGGCAATGGCGGTCCGTCCAGTCCATCATCGGCGCCACGGAGAAGCGGCGATTGACGCTGTGCTCGCGAAGTGCGGGGCCGGTGTTGAGGCTGGCGGTGGTGTCGGCTGTTTCTGTGTGCTGCATATCGGAGATCTGTTGCCGTTGAAGCGGATTCGAGTAATGCGAATCCACTATAAAATCCAGTGCTGGCCGGGTGGTGAGCTGCAATGCTCCGGCCTGGGCGGGGCAGGAATGCGACAGTACGCCCCGGGGCGGTTGCTGCTCATTGTATCCCAGACCGTCTCTGGCTTCACCCCGGAGGGCGGGTGCCGCGCGAAGTGGCGACACGGCGGCTGCGGGGGCGGTTAAAAGCCGATATGATTGTCGTTTTTCGGCGAGCGCCGATGGCGTCCGGGCCCCTGCACAGGTCCGGTCAGGGGCGCTCGATGTCAACAGGCGAGGATTGCTGCTCAATGTTTCTGCTGCCTTCCGTCTGGTCGTCGATGCGTCGTTTCTGTCGCGACCACCCGGGAACCGGTCTGATGCTGTGCTGGTCGATGCTGCTGCTGATCGATCTGCTCCTGGTCCGGGATATCGAATGGACGCGCGAGAACATTACCGGCACGCGCTTCGTGGTCAATTTCATTCTCAGCGGGCTGGCATACTGGGGGCTGCTGTTCAATATTCGCGGCCTGCTGCTGCGGCGGCGGCGCATTGCGCTCACGCTTTTGTCGCTGTTCCTGGTGGCTTATCTGGCGCAGACGTCCTATTTCGAGATCTACCGCAAGTTCATCACCACCTTCGATGTGCGCTTCTTTTTTTCGGACCCGCTGCTGTCGCTGGCGCTGTGGCGCGAGCACGTCGGTCTACTGGTGCCACTGCTGACGACGCTGCTGGCCATGCTGGTGCTGGTTCTGGTGATGTCGGTGGAGTATCGGCCCCGCGGCTGGGGGCGCTGGGGCAGCGGCCTGCTGGCGGCCGGGCTGTTCGGGCTGGTGTCGCTCAACTGGTACGGGGCCCCCTATTTTCAGGTGGCGCCGGTGGCGTATTACTCCAGTCTGGCGGGGGCGGTGGACCTGCAGCTGGGCGAGCTGGCAGGCCCGCAGCGCCCCGCGCTCGCGCCCCGGCACGCAAGGGCAGGGGCGCCCAACATTATTTTCGTTATCGGCGAGTCGCTGAACCGGGATCATCTTGGGGTGTATGGCTACGCGCGCGATACCACGCCGGGTCTCTCCGCCCTGCAGGCGCGGGGTGAGTTGCTGGCGATGCGCAACGCCGTGAGCGTTTCGCCGCGTACCCTGACGTCGGTTCCCTATATGCTGACCGGGCTCGAAGGGATCGATCCGCACGGAGCCGTGTTTCGAGTGCCGACCCTGTTCAACTACGCCAAGAGTGCCGGCTACAGGACGGGGCTGGTGACGGCGCAGGACTTTCGCTGGCGCGGGCTCGACCAGATGCTGGTGGACAAGGATCTCGATCACTTCCGTCAGGGCGTGGACTTCAGCGCGGATGTGTCGGTTTCCATCGGCGCGGACGATCAGCAGGTACTCGAACGCGGTCTGCTGCCTTTCATCGCCGAGGCGGCGGCGACCGGGAAACCCTACCTGCTGGTGGCGCAGATGAGTGGCAGCCATACGCCGTTCAGTCGTCAGGTGCCGGCGGCCAGCAAGGTATACCTGCCGGAAGAGGGACCCAACAGCGTCAATGCCTACGACAATACCGTCCGCTATACCGATCGCTACCTGGCGCGCCTGGTGGCCGAGGCCCGTGCCGCCGATGCCAATACCTGGGTTTTCTATTCCAGCGATCACGGCGAGCACGTGGCGGGGGAGAAAAGTCAGTTCCATCACGACTTTCGCCCGGAGGTCATTCGCAATCCGCTGCTGATCTTTCCGCCGCAGGGGCGGGGCGAGGCGGTCAGGGTGAATCTGGATGCGCCAGTCACCCATGCCGATATTGTGCCCACGGCGCTGGAACTGATGGGCGTTGTTCCGGTCACTGAGCTGGATGGCGTCAGCTTGCTGCAACCGGTCGACCGCAACCGGTTGCGAATCGTGACGGCATTCATGATCACGCTGCACAAGGATCCCCGCGCTGCGCTGGTGTTTCCGGACCAGTCGATCTTCGAGATCGACTTCGAGCGTGGCAATGTCAAACTGAGTGACGGCGAGACGCTGGTTCGTTACGATCAGCTCGACGAGCGCTATCGACGCCTTTTCGAGCGCCGTCTGCAGCTACCTGGAGAGGATAATGCCGAATGACAAAGTGACGGGGCCGGCGCGCTTCTACTATGCGACCTGTTACTCGTTCAAGGGAATGCGCGCGGCTTTCGTTCACGAGCCTGCCTTTCGATACGAGCTTTACGCGGTGCTGCTGATGCTGCCGTTCTCGTTCTGGCTTGCAGACTCGGTGTTCAAGCTGGCGCTGTTGCTCGTCAGCTGCCTGCTGGTGCTGATGGCGGAGCTGATCAACTCGGCGATCGAGGCGGTGGTCGATCGGGCCGGACTGGAGTTCAACGAGCTGGCCGGCCGGGCCAAGGACCTGGGCTCGGCGGCGGTCTTCGTCACCCTGATGATCGCCGCCCTGGTCTGGGGGGCGGCGCTCTGGGAGCGGCTCGCGGCACTCTGAGAAACCATTGAAAAAGGCGCCCGCAGGCGCCTTTTCTCATCTTGCCCGGGCGCTTATTCGGATGACATTTCCGGCAGGTTGCGGGCGTAGAAGATCTCGCGCATTTCCCGGAACAGGTTCTCGGTAATGTGGTTGATCTCGTCTTCGCTCAGGTCCCGGGTGGTGGTGCCGAACAGGTACTGGTTCAGGTCGAAGTCGTTCAGCATCATCTTGGTGTGGAAGATGTTTTCCTGATAGACGTTGACGTCCAGCATCTGGTACTGGTCACGAATATCCTGGCTGATGAAGTTCTGGATCGAGTGGATATCGTGGTCGATATAGTGCTTGACGCCGTGCACATCGCGGGTGAATCCGCGTACCCGGTAGTCGATGGTGACGATGTCCGACTCGAGCTTGTGAATCAGGTAGTTCAGCGCTTTCAGCGGTGAAATGACGCCACAGGTGGAAACCTCGATATCTGCCCGGAAGGTGCAGATGCCGTTGTCCGGATGGCTCTCCGGATAGGTATGCACGCAGATGTGGCTCTTGTCGAGGTGAGCGACCACGTAGTCCGGCTGCAGCGGTCCCGGCTTCTCCGATTTGTCCACCATCTGGGAATCTTTAAGCGGCTCTTCGGAAACCAGAATGGTAACGCTCGCCCCCTGGGGCTCGTAGTCCTGACGGGCGATGTTCAGCACGTTGGCGCCGATGATCTCGCAGACCTCGGTCAGGATTTCCGTCAGACGGTCGGCGTTGTACTGCTCGTCGATATACTCGATGTATTCGGCCTTCTGCTCCGGCGTACGGGTGTAGCAGATATCGTAGATGCAGAAGCTCAGGCTCTTGGTGAGGTTGTTAAAACCCTGCAGTTTGATTTTGCCACTGGGTGTCAACGGCGGGACCTCCAAAAAATAACGCGCCTCTCGGGCGCGGTGTAGGGTTCGGGCTGGGGCAGGGGAAGGACTCTGCTGAAGAGCTGCTTGACGCTCGGTTCCTCCGCCCCGGATTGTGTGCTGATTGTAGTGCAACTGGTAGCGTGGAATAAAGGATCTGTTGCTCAAAAAATTGGCAAATTCCGGCGCCGGGCACAAGGCACGCGAGGCAGGTGCCGGTTTTGCTGGTCCTTGGGTGCTGCTGCCTGGGTTCGGAATGTCCCGAAGCCGGCCCGCAGTGCCACCGGCTTGTTAAAAAAACACGGAATTTATATGCAAACGCTATTGCGAATGATTATCAATGGTAATAGTATGGATCCCGCTCGTAAGTGACCGGCGGCGTTCGGACCTCACCTAACAGACGCGCTGCCGGGCAACGGGGCCCGCCTTTGGCGGGGCGGGCCTCACCTCATTTTGCAAGCTTTAGGCTCTTATCACCTTGCAGTGTGCAGGCCGGCCCCTTTCGGGGCCGGATTTTTCCCATCCACCTTGTTTGACCCGGGTGCGATGACCCTTTCTGAATACAGCGCCCTGCGAATTTCAGCCGAAATCGAATCCCAGCTGCACCTCGCTGCGGTCTTCGTGGCGGTAGCCGCGCAGGCGCTGTTCGCGGGCGATGGTGCGCAGCAGGCGCCGCGCTTCCTGATAGGACGGCAGTACGGTATGGCTGATGCCGGATTCGTCGCTCAGGCAGTCGCCCCAGCTCTGGCTCAGTATCCAGTCACCCACAAGGTCCTGATACAGACGGACGATGAAGTATTCCTGATCTTTGCGCCAGCGTACTATCAAGGGGCTTTTACCCTAACTCTATCGGGGGGAGAATAGTGTTCGTTTGCGGCCTGTTTGCCGTATGTCGCGTATCCTGCCGGCGAATTTCGCGGATTTCCGGCGGGCGTAACGGCGCATTGAGCCCGAAACCCCCGCAATTGTAAAGCCCCGGAGGCCAGTTTGAAGCACAGGACCCTGAATATAGTGGCGGACGAGAACATACCGCAACTGGAGGCGCTGTTCGGTCCGCTGGGAAGCATCCGCAGGCTCCCGGGGCGTGATATGAGCCCGGATGCCCTAGTCGATGCCGATCTGTTGCTGGTGCGTTCCATTACCCGGGTCGATCGCGCACTGCTGGAGGGCTCCCGGGTGCGCTTCGTTGGTACCGCAACCATCGGTACCGACCATGTCGATCTGGACTATCTCGCCGGACGCGGCATCGCCTTCAGCAGCGCGCCGGGCTGCAATGCCGATGCGGTAGTCGAGTTCGTGCTGACGGTGCTCTATCAGCTTGCGTCCGAGCAGGGATTTTCGCTGCGGGACAAGACCCTGGGCATCATCGGTGTCGGCAATGTCGGTGGGCGTTTGCAGCAACGGCTGGAGCGGCTTGGCGTGCGGCTGTTGCTGAACGATCCGCCGCGTGCCGCTGCGTCGCCGGAGGGTTTCGTTACCCTCGACGAACTGCTGTCGCAGGCCGACATCGTTTCGATGCACACGCCGCTGATCAGCGACGGCCCTTACCCGACCCGTCATCTGCTGGGATCCTTGCAACTGGCGCAGCTGAAGCGCGGCGCGATATTGCTCAATGCCGGTCGCGGCGGGGCGATCGATAACCGGGCGCTGCTCGATGTTGCGCGCCGTCGGCAGGACCTGACGCTGGTGCTGGACGTGTGGGAGCACGAGCCGGTCGTCGACCCAGAGCTGGCACAGCGGGTTCGTTTCTGCTCGCCGCATATCGCCGGGTACAGCCTCGATGGCAAGATTCGCGGCACCTACATGCTGTATCAGGCGGTCCGGCGTCTGTTCGGTATCGGTGACGCCGTTGCCTTCGAGTCCTGCGTGCCCGAGGCGACGATCCGTATGGTCGATGTCTCGGCGCAGGTGGAGCCGCTCGAGCTGATGCGTCTGCTTTACGACCCCTTTCGGGATGACCGGGAGCTGCGGGCGACGCTGGGGCTGCCGGAAGCGGAGCGGGGCCAGGCTTTCGACCGGCTGCGCAAGAACTATCCGGTGCGGCGGGAGTTCGCCACGTTGAAAGTGCGCGGTGATCTGGATGAATCCCGGGCCCGGGAGCTGGCCGCACTCGGTTTCAGTGTCGAATTGGCGTAAGCTACCGGGTTTGCCAACAGCCACCTGTGTATCGATGCCGAAACTCCTGCAACAGGGCGAAACGCCCGGACTTGCTGATCTGCAGCCGCGCCCCGGCGAGCGCCTGCGCGTCGAGTGCCGTAGCCCGCGCAGTCGTTTCACGGCGGAACTGATCGGCTACCGCGACGGCGCCAGCTTACTGATCAGCGCGCCCCGGGCCGGCTCTCAGGCGGCGCGGATCGGCGAGGGCGCCACGTTGACGGTGCGACTGATGGCCGGCAATCATATCTGCGCCTTTACCACGCGACTGCTGTCGGCGGCGTCAGCGCCATACGGCTACTGGCATCTGGAGTATCCGCGCGCGCTCGAGGTCAAGCGTATCCGGGCCAGTACGCGGGTGCCGGTGCGGCTCAAGGTGGCCGTCGACCGGCAGGAAGACGAGTACCTCGGTGGTGCCAGCCTGCCCTGTGCCGCCATCTGCAGAGACATCAGTCTCGGTGGCGCCTGTGTCGAAACCTCGCAACCGGTGGGGATGAGCGGGGATCCGGTTTATCTGACGCTGAGGCTCTGGGTCGCCGGCATCGATCAGGTGCTGCTGGCGCCCGCGATCATACGCAGCCAGCAGCAGGAGGGGGCGCCGGAGATGCTGCGCTATCGCTATGGCGTCGAGTTCCAGGAGCTCGAGGAAGAGGCGCGGCTGATGCTGGCGGCCTTCGTTTACCAGCGCTTTCTGGCCGAAGCCGGCTACATTGACGAGATATAGGAAGTGTCCATGTTCAGACTCGGACTGATAGTCAACCCTCTGGCGGGCCTCGGTGGCTCTGTCGCGCTCAAGGGAAGCGATGGCGCCGAGACCACCCGGCGGGCTCTGGAGCTGGGTGCCAGGCCGCGCGCCGGAGAGCGCACGCTGCAGGCACTGGAAGTGCTGCGCGGGCTGCCGGTGGAGATTCTGACCTGGCCGGGGGAGATGGGCGAGCAGGTCGCGCGCGAGGCGGGTTTCGAGCCCAGGGTGCTGGGAGCGATCGACTCCGGTCACACCGGGCCCGAGGATACCGAGCGCGCCGCCCATGCGCTGGCCGATGCCGGTGTCGACCTTCTGCTGTTCGCCGGCGGGGACGGAACCGCGCGCAATATCTGCAATGTGCTGTCGGACCGGATGCCGGTGCTGGGCGTTCCCGCCGGTGTCAAGATCCACTCCGGAGTCTATGCGGTAACGCCCCGCGCCGCCGGCGAGATCGTCGCGATGCTGATACGCGGCGAGCTGGTGACGCTGGGCGATCAGGAAGTGCGCGATATCGACGAGGAGCAGTTCCGTCAGGGGCGCGTGCGTGCGCGCTACTACGGCGAACTGCTGGTGCCCCAGGAGCATCGCTACCTGCAGCACGTCAAGAATGGCGCGCGCGAATCCGAGGAGCTGGTGCAGGCCGACATCGCCGCCGACGTGGTCGAGGCCATGGAGCCCGGCGTGTGCTACATCATGGGATCCGGCACGACGGTGCAGGCGGTGATGGACGAGCTGCGGCTGGCCAATACCCTGCTCGGGGTCGATCTGGTGGAGGACGGCCGGCTTGTCGCCAGTGACTGCACCGCGGCGCAGTTGCTGGAGCTGACGCAGGACAGGGAGGTGCGCCTGGTGATCACGGTGATCGGCGGGCAGGGCCATATCATCGGCCGCGGCAATCAGCAGCTGTCTGCAGAGCTGCTGCGGCGTATCGGGCGGGAGCATATTCGGGTACTGGCGACCAAGACCAAGCTCAAGGAGCTGGAAGGCCGGCCGCTGATCGTGGATAGCGGCGACCCGGAGCTCGATCGCTCGCTGGCCGGGGTGATTCGTGTCACCACCGGATACCACGATGCGGTGTTGTATCGGGTGGCGGATATCTGACGCAGCTTCTAATCTGTCAGAAAGCCGTGCGCTTCTACCGTCGACCTCAGGGGCTGGCGGGCGCAGGGCCGGGCCGGTTCGCATTCGGGCGTGTTCTGTCAGGCGGGGTGGCTCAGGAGAGGTCCATGCTTCCAGGTCTGCTCAGGTTCTTGCTGCTATGGTTGGGGCTCGGTGATTGGCAGGTACGATCGCGCCGGGCGCTGGTTCGGGATATCTGGATACTGTCCGGTCTGTTCATGCTCTGGCTGGCGCAGCCGCCGCTGATGATGGCGGTGGCGCTGTTCAGCACCTGCCTGTCTTTCTGCGTGCTCGACGAGGGCAACTGGCACTGAGAGCAGTCAACAGCGGTAGGATGGGTGGAGCCGCCATCGCGGCGGTCTTGTCCGATAGCACGAAGTCTGGGGCGGCGTAACCCATCAAAAGCTTCGGCGTCCGCGGTACCTCATCACACCATCAAGGGCAGCACAGTTCTTAAATAGGAATTGCCCGGATGTATCCGCACCGGCCGCATTCAAGGCGCCCGCAGGAACTGTGATGGGTTACGCCGCCATAAATCCGGTGCCACCCGGAAAGAATGTGGCAGTGGCGGCTCCACCTATCCTACGGAGCGCCCTGTCTTGCCGTATCGATAAACCAAAAAGAACGGGCGCCTCGGCGCCCGTTTCCGTTTGGCTTCAGCGCTGATTCTGCAGCGCCGCGATGCGGTCGTCGAGCGGCGGGTGCGAAGAGAACAGCTCCATCAGGCCCTGTTTCATATGGCTGCTGATGCCGAAGGCCTGGAACTGACCCGGCAGCTGGTCCGGCACACCGTACTCCGCCTTGAGGCGTTGCAGAGCGCCGACCATGGCGTGTGGGCTCGCCAGGGTGGCGCCGGCGTGGTCGGCGCGGTACTCGCGGCGGCGCGAGAACCAGGCGACGATGATCGAGGCGATGATGCCGAACAATATCTCGAACACGAAGGTGGTGATGTAGTAGCCGATGCCCGGGCCGCTTTCTTCGCCGTCACGGCGCAGGAAAGAGTCGACCGCGTAGGCGGCGATGCGGGCGAAGAACATCACGAAGGTGTTCACCACGCCCTGGATCAGCGCCAGAGTGACCATATCGCCGTTGGCGACGTGGCCGATCTCATGCGCCAGCACCGCGCGGATTTCCTCGGGTCTGAAGCGCTCGAGCAGGCCCTGGCTGACAGCGACCAGCGAGGCGTTCTTGTTCCAGCCGGTGGCGAAGGCGTTGGCCTGCTGCGCCGGGAAAATGCCGACCTGCGGCATCTCGATACCGGCTTTCTGCGACAGCTCCGCGACCGTATCGATCAGCCAGCGCTCGGCATCGTTGCCGGGTTGCTCGATGATGCGGGTGCCGGTGGACATCTTCGCCATCGTCTTCGAAAGAAACAGCGAGATCAGCGATCCGGCGAAGCCGAAGACTGCACAGAACACCAGCAGCGAGCCGAGGTTGAGACCGCTGCCGCTAAGGTAATGTTCGACACCCAGCAGGTTCAGCGTAATGCTGGCGACGATCAGTACCGCGATATTGGTGGCTAGAAACAGGACGATCCTCATCATGGTGGTGCGTTTCCCAGGCTATAAAGTTGCGAATTAGATAAGGCCTCGAGCGTAAAGTTTCAAGGCTTTGCAGCATTATTCTATCTGGCTGGAACCGGGGTGGGCGGGTATAATCGCCCGCCTTTTTCAGCGACTGGAGCGGCCAATGGATCAGGTGATCGCAACCATTGAGCAACAACTGACGCAGGCCCGGGGCGAATCGCGCAGGCTGTTCCACGGCCGCGGGCGCTGCTATCCGGGGCTCGAGCACCTGGTGGTCGACTGGTTTCCGCCGGTGGCGGTGGTGCGGCTGTACGCCGATGTCGAGCCTGATTGGCTCGATCAGCTTTGCAGGGCGCTGGAGCATCAGCCCGAGATCGGGGCGCTGGTGGTGCAGCAGCGTGGCCGCGGACGTGAAGCGCAGCAGCGGGTGCTGTTTGGCGAGGTGCCACAGCGGCTGGAGACGTCGGAGCTGGGATTGCGCTTCCAGGTCCGGCCGCTGCAGAACCAGAACAGCGGTCTGTTTCTGGATATGCGCGAGGGTCGGCGCTGGGTGCGTGATCATGCCGGGGGTGCCCGGGTGCTGAACCTGTTCGCCTACACCTGCGCCTTTTCGGTGGCGGCGGTGGCCGGCGGGGCGCGCTCTGTGGTCAACCTGGACATGAGTCGCGGGGCGCTGGAGCAGGGGCGCGACAATCATCGCCTCAACGGGCAGCAGGAGGCACAGGTGCGCTACCTGGCCCACGACCTGATGAAGTCCTGGGGCAAGCTGCGCAAGCTCGGCCCCTATGACCTGATCCTGCTCGACCCGCCGAGCTTTCAGCCGGGCAGCTTCATCGCCGAGCGCGACTACGCCAGGGTACTGAGGCGTTTGCCGGGGCTCGCGGCGCCGGGTGCGCGGATCCTGGCCTGTCACAATGACCCGATGCATGATACGGTTTTTGTCCGTGACCTGATGGCCGATGCCTGTCCGCAGTTTCGCTTCCGGCAGCAACTGCCGAACCCGGACGACTTTCCCGAACGTGATGCCGGGCATGGGCTCAAGGTCATGCTGTTCGAACAAGAGGCTTGAGATGGATCTGATTTGTCTGGATTTCGAGGCCAGCGGTCTGGGACCGCGCTCCTATCCGATCGAGGTAGCCTGGCAGGATGCCGCCAGCGGTGAGCACGACAGTTTTCTCGTCAGCCCCCAGGGCGTGCCGGGGTGGGACGACTGGAGCGAAAGTGCCGAGAATATCCACGGCATCAGCCGCGCCCAGCTCGAAGCCGAGGGTGTCGGGGCGCAGCAGGCGTGCCGGCGTCTCAATCGGGCGCTCGAAGGGCGTTGCGTGTACTGCGACGCCCTCGAGTTCGATGTGTTCTGGCTGCGTCGTCTTTACGAGGCCGCGGGCATGCGTCCGTTGTTTCGGTTGCAGGGGCTCGAGTCGCTGCTGGCGGGGGAGCGGTTGCAGCGTTTTCTCGACAGAATCGCGTCGCAGCAGCGCCGACATCGCGCGCTGGACGATGTCGGTGATCTGATCGAGGCGCTCGAATACGCCTTTGCCGTTCCGGAATAGCGGGCAGCGTTTCAGTCGTCGTTGAGGATCAGCGCCTCGATCTGTCCACGAATGACGTCGTACTGACCGGTTTCTTCCGGCATGAAATAGAGCTTGTAGTAGCAGCGTTCGATCAGCACGCCCTTGTCGACGCCGCTGTGTTCATCGCGGCTGCCATAGGGGTAGCTCATCTGCAGATGGATGACGCGGGTGTGTGGCGGCACCTGGACGGCGTGGTGTTCGAGGTCGTAGCGGGTCTTGGTTTCCTTGATGCTGTAGAACGAAACTTCGGCGACCTGGTTGAGGTTGAGCAGAAAGTTCGATGTCACCGGCACCAGGTGCTGTTTCTCCAGTCCGTTGTGCTCCATGTGAATGCCGCTGTTTTTCTTGATCTTGATAAACATCTTGCACGTCTCCTTGTCGTTGTGGAATCCGTCCGCTGCGGCCTGTTTCAGCTGCCGATAAGCGGGCGGTTGAGTCTCCCCGGTTGCCAGCGCTCGCCATCCCAGCAAAAGCTCTGCAGCCGTCGGTAGTCTAGCCTGAATGGCGCCTTGCCGCGCATATCCCAGTCGCAGGCGGCGGCCAGCAGCGCGCGCATAACGCCCTTGTGACAGACCGCGCCGGCCCGCCGGTAGCCCTGTTGTCGCAGGGTTTCGGCCCAGATGTCGAGCCGCCGCCGGACCTCGTCCGGCGACTCGCCGCCGGGCGGCCTGAGCGCCAGCCCGCGACTTTCCGCCGCCGCCATGCCGGCGGGATCGTCCCGGCGCAGGTCCTCGATACGCTGTCCTTCCCAGGCGCCCCAGTCCATTTCCGTCAGTGCCGCCGCCACTTCGAAGTCTATGCCCAGCGCGGCCGCTGTCTGTTGCGCCCGGCGCAGCGGGCTGCAGAACCATGGCAGTTGCAGCAGTTCGGGTGGCATGGCCAGAGCCTCGAGTTCGCGCCTCGAGCTGTCGGCGAGTGGCCGGTCACGCCGCCCCTGCAGGCGCTTCTCCCGATTCCAGTCGGTTGGCCAGTGGCGCAGACAAATCAGTTCGAGCATGGCGGTTCAGTCATGGCACAGGGGCTCCAGTTCCCGGCGCAGCAATCGGGCCGCGGCGTCCAGCGAGTGTCGCGCCTCGGCCCGGGGGCGGCAGGCCCGGCGCCACCGCGCCAGCCGTGTCGGATGCGCCAGGGTGTCGTCGATGGCCGCGGCCAGCAGTTCCGGCCTGTCCCGGGGGGTGAGGCGGCCGGTCTCGCCATCGCTGACGATACCGCCGACGCCGCCGTAGTCGCCGGCTATCGCCGGCACGCCCAGTGCCTGGGCTTCGAGCAGCGCCATGCCGAACGCTTCGTTGACGGCGGGCCATACCATCAGGTCGCAGGCGCCGAGCAGCGGCAGCAGCTGGTCGGTGGCGAGTTGCCCGGTAAAGCGCACGCGGCGGTCGTCGGCAAAAGCCCGGGCCACGCTCGCCCTTGCGCTGCCGTCGCCGACCAGCAGCAGCTGACAGTCAGCCTGCACAAGCCTCAGCGCCTGTGCCAGCTGGCGGTACGAGGCAAGCTTGTCGCCGGGCCGCATCATCGCCACGCTGATCAGCCATGGTCTGGCGGCGTCGAGGTTGTACTGGTGCGCCAGTGTTCTGCGCTCGTCGTTCGCCCGGGGCGGCAGTTGCAGAAAGGGCGGCAGTTCGACGATGGGGGCCGTGTTTCCGAGCAGCTGGCGCAGGCCCGGGGCATCCGCCGGGTTGAAGGTGAAGATGCATTGCGCCAGCGCCAGGCTGGCTTTGAGCTGGTGCTGCGAGTAAGCCCAGGGGCCCTGCGCGCGCTTTGCGGCCCAGGAGGCCTCGGCGACGACATAGGGGATGCCCAGTGCGCGGCAGACCGCAGGCCCTATCCAGTCCGGCGCCTTGTAGTAGAGGTGGTAGGTGAACCAGAGCCGGGGCCGCCAGCCCTGCCGTTGCCAGTGTCGCAACAGACGCTGTGCCAGTCGTTCGCCAAGCGCTTCGAGGCGCTGCTGGCGCGACAACTGCCCGGTGCCGTCACGGCTGCGCAGACGGCTGGCAAGGCGGACATCGAAGCCCGCTCTGTCGAGGGCGCTCATCAGCAGTTGCGCCAGCAGCCGGTCGCCGGAGGGATTGGGGTGGTCCGGCGGCTTGAGCGGGGCATAGAAGGCAAGCGGCGTGGTCATCGGCTGTCGCAGCAGGCATCGACGGGGCGTTCGGTGCGCGGCTCCTGTGCGGGCGCGGCGGCCAGGCCGAACAGCTTCGCCAGCGCATCGATGCCTTGCTCCATGTCGAAGGTGTCACGCACCCGCGCCTGTCCGCTAAGGCCCAGCCGCTGGCGCAGCGCCGGGTCGCCGATCAGTGTCCCGAGGGCGCTGCCGAGGCCCGCGGGATCGCCCGGATCGACCAGCCAGCCGGACTGGCGGTCGCGAATCAGCTCGGGGATGCCCGAGATGCGGGTCGAGAGGCAGGCCAGGCCCTGGCTCTGCGCCTCCATCAGCACGTTCGGCAGGCCATCGCGGTCGCCGTCCTCGACGATCTTGCTGGCCAGCACGAACAGGTCGGCCTGGCGGTAGGCCTCCAGCACCTCGCGCTGGGGAAGTGCGCCTTTCCACTCGATGCGGTCGGCGATGCCGAGTTCGCGGGCGCGCTGGCGCAGGGACTCGAGCAGCGGGCCGCCGCCGATATGGGTCAGTTGCCAGTGCAGCGTGCGCGGCAGCGCCGCCAGTGCTTCCAGAAGGTCGTCATAGCCCTTTTTGGCGACGGCGCGGCCGACCGAGATCAGCCTGACCGGGTTATCGGCGTCGCGGCCGTCGCGGTGCTGCTCGTGGGAGTCCGGCGCCGAAAAACGGCGAAAGTCCAGGCCATGGTAGATCAGGTGCACCCGTTTGGGGTCGTCGCTCAGTTCGCTGAGGTAGCGGTGGTTGGCCTCTGTGCAGGTGGCTAGCCAGCATAGCTCGGCGAGCTTTTCGCGCAGCTCCCAGGCCTCGCTGGTCCAGATATCCTTGGCGTGGGCCGAGGCGCTCCACGGCAGACCTGTCAGCAGGGCGCAGTAGCGGGTGACCGAGGCAGGCGTGTGCAGAAAGTGGGCATACAGCTGCTCGGTGCCGGGCGGCAGCTCGGTTGCCAGCACCAGTGCCTGCCCCAGGCGGCGAAGCCGGTTGCGGCTGCGGTCGCGGCGCCAGTCGAGCATCCATTTGCGCATGCAGTCGCGGTAGCCGGGCAGGCGCCGGGCCCGCCACCAGGCCTTCAGTACCCGCCGGGGCTCCTGATGCAGGTATTCCGGAAGATAGATGACCTCGGCCTCGATCTCGCCATGGATCGGGTGCCGCGCCACATCGGTGGGATGGCGCAGCGAAGCCAGGGTGATCTGCAGTCCGCGTCGCTCCAGCGCCCGGATTTCCTGGGCGATAAAGGTTTCCGACAGCCGCGGGTAGCCTTTGAGTACGAGGGTGATCTGTCGGCTCAACTAAAACTCCTGGTCATATATCGGTCTGGCAGAGTTGCCGGGGCACAAGGGTCGCCCGCGAGGGCGGCGGGGCGGTGCTCATGCCTCGAGCAGCTCCGGCCCGCCGATCCAGCGTACACGCCCGGACAGCCTGTCGGTCAGGGCGGCGAGAAAGCGCCAGCAGTCCTCGTCCTGGTCCAGGTGGTGGGTCATCACCCCGGTGGGTTCGCTGGCGTCAACGGTACCGAGGCGGCGCGCCTCCAGATGCCCGGTCAGGCGTTGCAGGATGCTCGCTTCGCCGGCGAAACGGCGGCTTTTCCAGTCGATGATATCGATATGTACATTGATCCGGCCAATGTCCGTCGGTTCCGCCGGGCGCGGTCCCAGCACCGACAGGCGTCGGTAGCCCAGTTGCGGCAATGCGGGCAGCAGGTCGGCGTCGATGCGGTTCCACGGCGGCACCAGGATGTCCAGCGCCCGGTCTGCGAACTGCTGCGCCAGCAGCGCCCGGCCGCGCTTGAGCTGCTGCAGGATCTCGTTGCGCGGGCGCGGGCCGCCGAGCTCGCGCTTGCGCTCGCCGGGCGCGGCATAGCCGCGGTGGTCCCAGCCGTGTTGCAGTACCCAGACATCGGTCTCGTCGGCCAGCCGCTGCGCCAGTGCAGTGGTGCAGAGGGCAGGGATCACCGCCAGTTGCAGCGCGATGGAGGCGTCCGCGGTGATGGTCAGCAGCCGCTCGAGGGCTGCCGTCGGTGCAATCGCGTCATCGTCGCGCCACCACATCGTCGGTGGCGCGGGCCAAAGATCCAGTTCCCTCTCCAGTGCCTGCCAGGGGTTCATGCCAGTCCCCCTGGTTGTCGCAGCAGCAGCGCCAGGTCCTCGGCGGCGCAGGCGGCACCCTCGAGCGGCAGCGGCGGCAGGCTGTGGGACTGGCCCAGCGCGCGCTGCGCCGCCTGTGCGAGGCTGGCCGCGTCGAGGTTTGCCTCCGTTACCAGGCTGGCGCGACCGCCGGCCTCCAGCGCCCGGGC
This sequence comes from Marinobacterium nitratireducens, assembly GCF_014645375.1. Taxonomy (GTDB): domain Bacteria; phylum Pseudomonadota; class Gammaproteobacteria; order Pseudomonadales; family Balneatricaceae; genus Marinobacterium_A; species Marinobacterium_A nitratireducens. The sequence continues at coordinate 299,210 of NZ_BMLT01000004.1, read as the reverse complement.
GCGCTCCAGCTGCTCGGTCTCGCCGTCGCCGGCGAAGGGGACCAGCACCGCTGGCACGCCGCTGACAATGAGGTCCATTACGGTGTTGTAACCGGCCTGGGAGATCGACAGCTCGGCGCCGGCCAGGCGCTCGATGAAGCGCTCGCAGAAACGGATCAGCTCCATGCCGGGACGTTCGGCCTCAGCGCCGAGTCTTGCGTAGTCGGCCTCGGGCAGGCCGGGCCCGGCAATCAGTGTCCAGGGGCGGTCGTCGAGCAGTCCCGCCCGGTGGGCATCGAGCGCGGCGTGCAAAAGCTGCCGCCCGACGGCACCGCCTCCTGCCGAGACCACCACGCCGCTGCGCGCACGCATGCAGGGCGCGGCGGGCGCGACGTAGCCGGTGTAGAAGGTGCGCTCGGCGATGGCGGCGGCGGGACCGAAGCTGGCGGCGAGCGGGCTCAGTCTGCTGTCGCCGTGGACCCAGATGCGGTCATAGTGGTGCTGTACCAGAGCCAGCGTTTCCTGCTCCCGTTCGGCGCGGCGGCGCTGCAGGATGTCGCGCAGCGAACAGATCAGCAACGGCCGCTTTGGCTGACGTTCGGCCCATTGCAGCAGGGGGCGCAGCTCGAAGCGCATCTGCCGGCGACCGAAAGGGTAAAGCTCGGTGATGATGGCCGCCGGTTGGACGTCGTTCGCGAGTGCCAGCAGGCGCTCGCACCGGAGCTGGCGAAAGGCGTCGTCGATGGGCTCTCCGGCAGCGTCGGTCAGGCCGCTGAAGGCGGCGTCGGTCTTTACCGCGGGCAGATAGTGGCAGCGGGCGCCGTTGAAGGGGATCGCCGGCACCGGTTCGCCGCCAAGTGCCAGGTGAACCTCGAATCCCCGTGCCACCAGGGCGTCGCTGATCAGCGCGGCGCGCCTGAGATGGCCGATGCCAAGCAGGTGCTGAACGTAAAACAGGATGCGCGCCGTTCCGCGCCCGTCGCTCATGGCGAGATTTCTCCGAACAGCTGGCCGACGCGGCGGATCACCTGGTCGAGGCCGTCCAGCCAACCCGGCTGCTCATGGACCGAAGGCGGCGGCTGTTGCGGCAGTCGCTGCAGCGCCGCGACCATATCCTCCGTGGAGCGGGGGCCATCGCTGTCCAGTATGGAAACCAGGTCGAGGCGGGCGGCGTTGCGCGCCCGGATCAGCTGTTCGCGCCGCGGATGACTGCGCGGCAGTATCAGCGCCGGACGGTTCAGTGACAGGATTTCGCAGAAGGTGTTGTAGCCGCCCATGGCGACGACGCCGCTGGCATTGGCCATCAGGCGCTCGAGCTGGGCGTCGAAGGTGATCATGTCGACCTGGTCGAGCTTCTCGGCGCGTTGCATGAACTGCGCCCGTTCGGCCTGGGGCATGAAGGGGCCGAGCACGAACAGGCCGCGCCAGGGCAGGGTGGCCCCGGATTCGTAGGCCCGCAGCACCCAATCGATCATCTCGATGCCGTCGCCGCCGCCGCCGGGAGTGACCAGTAGGTAGGGCCGCTCCGGTGGCGGATAGTCGACCGCGTTGGCGACGGCGGGGATGTCGCGGCGCAGGTAGCCGGTAAAGCGCATGCGCTCCTCGACCGACGGATCGAGCGGCAGGTCCCGCAGCGGGTTGCCCATGGCCCTGGGGCCGTAGACCCAGTACTCGTCGTACAAGGCTTCCAGTTCGCCGAATACGCCCTTGGCGCGCCATTCGTCGGCCAGCAATTCGGGGGCATCCATGACGTCGCGCAGCCCCAGTACGGTGCGGGTGGGTTTGTCACGTAGCATGCGCAGGGTCGCGTGCACCTCGCCTTTGAGGCCCAGGGGTTCCTTGTCGACCAGAAACAGGTCGGGTGCGAAGACCTTGGTGGTATGCAGAATGATGGATTCGCGCAGCGCCAGGGTATCGGCCAGGTCGATGTGCAGCGCCAGCGAGGTATAGTCGCCGTTGTGCAACTTGATGACCCCGGGGATGCGGACGAAATCGACCCTTGCCTTGAAATCGAAGCGCCCGATGATGGGCGAACCGGTAAGTATCAGAACCGTCAGGTCCTTGTAGGCATCGACCAGAGCGTGGGCCAGGGTGCGACAGCGGCGCAGGTGACCGAGTCCGAAGGAATCGTGGCTGTATATCAGCAAGCGTCGGGTTTTCAAAAGCAGGCCTTTTGTCTCTGAATCCGTTCGTATCGGCGTCGTTCCGCACCGGTTGCCGGGCCTCGGGGCTCGGCTGTCCGGGTATGTCGCCGTTGCCGGGGTTCATAGTAAAGCACCGGCTTTGTCGTTGTATATCGGCCCGGCGCGAAAATGCCCGCCGGACCGGCTGCGCCATCAGCTGTCTTCGTCGTCGATCCGGTTGTCGCGCTTGAGCATCGGCGGCACCTCCTCGGCCTGGGCGACTGCACTGCCAATGGACTGGGTTACGGCGCTGCGCACTTCTGGGCTAGAGTCATGCAGCTCATGTGCGAGGGTGTCGGGCAGCAGAACATGGACGGCCCGGTGGGCAAAGTTGATGCCCTGTTCGGCGAGCGCGTCCTTCACGCGGCGGTAGGCTTCACGGCGGATGACCCACTGCTCGCCGGGTTTGCAGGTGAACTTCATGCGGAAGATCAGCGCCGACTCCTCGACGCGCATCACGCCCTGCGATTTCAGGGGAAGCAGGAAGTTGGGGCCCATTTCCGGGTCGTTGAGCATCTCCTGCCCCACTTTCTTGATGATCTTGCGCACCTTTTCGATATCGGTGTCGTAGGGCAGGCGGAATTCCAGCTTCATGGTCACCCAGTCGCGGGACAGGTTCTTGACGGTCTGTATTTCGCCGTAGGGGATGGTCTGGACCGCGCCGAGGTGATGGCGCAGGCGCATCGAGCGCAACGAAATCTGCTCCACCGTGCCGCGCATGTTGGCCGCCTCGATATACTCGCCGCGCCTGAAAGCGTCGTCGAGCAGGAAAAAGATGCCGGACAGGATATCCTGCACCAGCTTCTGCGCGCCGAAGCCGATGGCGATGCCGGCCACGCCGGCGCCGGCGAGCAGCGGACCTATCTCGACCCCGAGGATGCTCAGCGTGGTCAGCACCACGATGATGATCAGGATGGCGTAGGCGAAACTGCGCACCATCGGCAGCAGGGTCTCGACACGGGTCGCGCCGCTGCCGCCGCCTTCGCCGTCGAGGCTGGCGATGGCCTCGTTCTCTCTCGGTTCCGGCAGGCGGCGCTCGATGGCGGACAGAATCAGCTGCCAGCTGGTGTAGGCCAGCAGCAGCAGTATCAGGATATTGATGGCACCGCTCAGGGCCCTTTCCGCCAGCGAGGCTTCGAACATCGACATCGAATTGAATCCCAGCGCTTCGCTGATGAAGAACAGGGCGGCGCCGAGCAGCAGCAGCCGGCTGCCGTTCTGTATCACCTGCCGGAAGCGCCGGGAGCGCTGATCGAAGCTGTAGCTTTGCAGCCAGGGCGCCCGGCACAGGGCCCCTAGCAGGGCGTGCAGCAGGCGGTCGATCAGCACGAAGCCGAGCGTCAGCCACCAGGCCGGGGTCAGGGCGCTGGCCGACTCGACATCGCCGACGAAGTTGAAGTAGGACCACAGGCCCCAGATCAGCAGTAGCCAGGTGGTGGCGAGAATGGGCCAGTACTGCTGCAGAAAGCCCGGGGCCGCCGGCTCCGTGCCGGGCTCCGACTCGGTGAAAAGCTGGGTGATGGTGTTGCGGTGTCGCCACAGATAGGCCAGCACGATCAGGGTCAGGAGCAGGCCGCCAACCGGTATGGTCAGGGCCTTGAGCACCGGCTCGATACCGTGGTGGTACAGCAGTTCGTTGCCAAGCTGTTCAAGCGCGTAGACGGTGGCGAAGGCCATGAACCAGAAGTGGGTGTTGCGCGCATCCTCGCACTCCATGTGAAAGGGGCGGATGCCGCGGGCGTAGGGCGCCAGCAGGCTGCGCGACAGTATCGAGGCCAGGCGCACCAGGGTGACCGTGATCAGCAGCATGATCAGGGTGGTGCGCGGGCTGCTGTCGGGAGCATGACGCAGCAGCGGCACCAGCAGTGCGCCGAGGAAAAAGGCCCCCAGTCGCACCAGGTTGACCAGCGTCTGTATCGCCAGGTAGCCGATGCTGGTGGAGAGATTGCATGAGGTGCGGGAGGAAATGTCGGCCGACAGCTGGCGCAGCTTCCAGCCCGCGAGGTTTTCCACGGCGAGGCCCGCCAGCAGCATCATGGCGAAGCCCAGCATCAGGTCCAGCGCGCCGGGCCCGCCGCGCTGGTCGGTCAGCGACAGCCAGAAGCGATGCCACTGCTCCGGCCAGCGCGCCAGGCTCTGGCGAACCTGCGGCAGCCGGCTTTCGAAGTCCCGGGTCGAGACCTGCATGGTATTGAGGACGTCGTAGGGGTTTTGACGATCGCGTATGGATTCCTGTTCCAGCTGCTGCCTCAGCGCGGCGCGCACCTCAGCGTCGGTCATCCCGGCGACCCGTTCGGCGCTGGTCTGGCCGGTCGGCGGCTCGGCCGCCTGGGGAGCGGCCAGCGGCAGCAGCATCAGCAGCAGGATCAGCAGGGGGCGGACGAGCGAAGCATTCATGGCTGGCTGGACCTTATGCAATGAATTCAATTGCTTGAGTCTAATCCCCGGAAGCTGACAAGGGAACCTGTCAGCTCAGGCGGATGTCTCTCGCAAGAGAGTCGGCCCGCCCGACGATCGGGCAGGCCGGGGGCTTACTGCTGGTAGTGGCGCAGGAAGTCGGCCAGTCGGCCGATGGCGTCGTGGAGGTCGTCCTTTCTGGGCAGAAACACGACGCGGAAATGCTGGGTGTCGGGCATGTTGAAACCGCTGCCCTGAACGACCAGGACCTTCTGCTGCTGCAGCAGGTCCAGCACCATCTTCTCGTCGTTCTTGATCGGATACATCGCCGGGTCGAGTTTCGGGAACAGGTACATGGCGGCCTTGGGGCGTACACAGGAAACCCCGGGTATCTCGTTGATCTGGCGCCAGGCGCTGTCCATCTGGTCGTACAGCCGGCCGCCGGGCACGATCAGCTCATTGATGCTCTGGTAGCCGCCGAGGGCTGTCTGGATCGCGTGCTGTGCCGGCACGTTGGCGCACAGCCGCATGCTCGCCAGCATATCCAGCCCTTCGATGTAGTCGCGGGCCTGATGCTTGGGGCCGCTGACGATCAGCCAGCCGGACCGGAATCCTGCCGCGCGATAGGTTTTCGACAGGCCGTTGAAGGTAATGCAGAGCACGTCGTCTGCCAGCGAGGCCAGGGAGGTGTGCTCGGCGCCGTCATAGAGGATCTTGTCGTAAATCTCGTCGGCGAACAGTATCAGTTTGTGTTCCCGTGCCAGGTCTACGATCTGTTGCAGCAGCTCGGGCGGGTAGAGTGCACCGGTGGGGTTGTTCGGGTTGATGATGACCAGGCCCTTGGTGCGATCGGTGATCTTGCTGCGAATATCGTCGATGTCGGGGAACCAGTCCGACTGCTCGTCGCAGACGTAGTGCACGGGGTTGCCGCCGGCGAGGCTGACCGCCGCTGTCCATAGCGGATAATCCGGCGCCGGGATCAGCATCTCGTCATTGTCGTTGAGCAGACCCTGCATTGCCATCACGATCAGTTCGGAGACGCCGTTGCCGATGTAGATGTCCTCGATGGTGACGTTGCGGATGCCTTTGCGCTGGGTTTCCTGCATCACCGCCTTGCGCGCCGAGAACAGCCCCTTGGAATCGCAGTATCCCTGTGCCGAGGGCAGGTTGAGAATCACGTCCTGAACGATTTCTTCCGGGGCTTCGAAGCCCCAGGGCGCCGGGTTGCCGATGTTCAGTTTGAGAATGCGATGACCTTCTTCCTCGAGCCGCTTCGCTTCCTGCAGTACCGGACCGCGGATGTCGTAGCAGACGTTTATCAGCTTGTTCGATTTTCGGATAACTGGCATGGTTGCAACCCTGAACTCCATTGCATGAGCGCACTCGCCGCGCCCCCGGTGGCGGATTCGGCCGGTAAGGCCTTTTAGCGGCGAAAAAGGCGATCATCATACGCCGATTTACGCGGCAAAAGAATATCCGGGCTGCCGCCGCAGCCCGGCTGCAGTCAGTCAGGAGCGAGGGATGAAAAGCTTCCAGTGGATCCACGAACACGTTTGTGCACACCGCGCCGGCGAGGATATCGAAGCGCTGCTTCCGCAGCCCCTGAACGATACACAACTGGCTGAGGCCGGGGATGACAGGCTGTTGTCCGATCTGGCGCGGCGGGTCTTTCGCGCCGGGCTCAAGCACTCCCTGGTCGATGCCAAATGGCCGGCGTTCGAGGAGGCCTTCTTCGGCTTCGATCCGCGCAAGGTGGTGCTGATGTCGGACGAGCAGCTCGAGGGCCTGATGCAGAACGAGCGGCTGATCCGTCATTTCGGCAAGATCAAGTCAGTGCGCGCCAATGCGCTGATGGTGAACGAGTGCGCAGCACAAGCGGGCAGTTTCGGGCGTTTTCTCGCACAGTGGCCAACGGACGACATCATCGGCCTCTGGGCGTTTCTGAAGAAACGCGGATCCCAGCTCGGCGGCAACTCCGGGCCTTACTTCCTGCGCATGGTCGGTAAGGATACCTTTATTCTGACCGATGACGTGGTTGCCGCGTTGAAGGCCCAGGGCGTGGTCGACAAAAAGCCGACTGCGCAGCGCGATCTGAAAAAGGTGCAGGAGGCGTTCAATCAGTGGCAGCAGGAATCGGGACGCCCGCTGTGCCAGATCAGTCGGTTGCTGTCGATGACGGTGGGCTGGTAACGGCTGTCGTTATCCGCCCCGGCGCAGGAATTCGATCAGCTTCGGGTCGTTGAAAGCCCGGGTCAGGGTTTCGCTGGCCAGGTCGTTGAGCAGTTCCTGGTTCTTGGCTTCCGATGGCGGCAGCGGCGAGCTGTGAGTCTTTTGCGACTGATACTGGCCGGTGAACGCACGTCCCCGATATTCGGCCACCAGGCGTAGCGCCATATCCAGCCGCACCTCCTGGCGCACGCTGTGCTGGCTGGCATCGTAGCTCAGACGGTCGAGCAGCAGGCTTATCTTGAGGCCGTTAGCGCCGCTGACGGAAGGAGCGAAGCGGTAGGCGCCCATCTGTCGCAGCGCCTGCTGGGCAGTGCTGAGGAGCGTGTAGCGGGCGTCCCGGGCCAGGGTGATGAAAGCGTTCTGTTCGAAGCGTGAAACGCGGTAGCCGATCACCGGTGTCGGGCGCAGGTCCTTGGCCTCCAGGGCCACCGAGAGTCCGCCGGGCAGTCGCTGGCGGGTGTCGACCAGCGGCTGCAGTTCGACCTGCTGAGGGCTGAGGCTGGTGCAGGCGCTCATTAGCAGTGCAAGAAACACGAGGCCTGCGGTCCGTTTCAGGCGGCGCATGATGTTACTCCTGGTCGGGGGTCGCTACGGGTTCGAGGCTGTCGATGAATGCGGCCAGGCTCGAGTCGAGCTGGCGCAGCGGGCCGCGGCGCACGGACTCCAGCCAGATAGAACCGTTACAGTTGTCGAGACTGATGAACAGGTCTTCGTCCTCCTCGACGCAGGCGAAGAACAGCGATAACGGACGCTTGCGGCGGCGTTGATTCAGCGCGTGGCCGATCAGGTTGGCGCGCAGTCGCTCGCCGTCTTCGGGATTCCAGAGTTGCAGCAGGCTGAGCATGCCTTCACTGCGCCTTGCCGGCAGCGGGTCCGACCAGTAGCGGTTGTAGAAGCTGACGATATCCGGGTGGATGTCCTGATCAAGTGCCGCTCCGATGCGCTCGAAAAGGTCGGACGCCGTGCACTGGCGTACCGGCCGCCATGCCGTCTGCTGTCCCGGCGTAGCAGGTGCCTGGTAGCAGTCCGACGGCCACTCGGGGTCGTAGGGCTGATGGGGCAGGCGGCCGCTTTGTTCCATCTGTACAGACAGGGCGCGTTCAATGAATCGGTCGAGCGCTTGCTCGACGTTTGTCGTTGTGGACATGTCGTTCCGGTTGTCGCTGAGTTGGCCTTACTCTAGCGGCTAACAAATTGCTTGTACAAGCACGCCGCTTGACGCTGGCGCGGAATGCGAAGAGGTTCGGCGGGATCGGCAGGGTTTAGCGTTCTGTACAAAAAACAGGCGCCTGAACTGCGCTAAAAAAAATTGCGCTAAACGTTTGACAGCGCTCATAAAATCATTAGAATTCGCACTCCGTTCTGGGGCGATATGCAACAGGGCGGCCGGTACGGCGCGGGGTAATGCCTGTGCCACCGGGCGGTAAAAAGGAGCGGTAGTTCAGTTGGTTAGAATACCTGCCTGTCACGCAGGGGGTCGCGGGTTCGAGTCCCGTCCGTTCCGCCAACATCTGTGAAGAGAAGGGCCAGAATACCTGCCTGTCATCTCTCCACAGGGTACGGTCCCGGGTCAAACCCCGTCCGTTCCGCCAACTTCTTCGGAAGTAAAACGCTGAAGAGAAAGGTCAGAATAACTGCCTGTCATCTCTTCGTAGGTTGGGTCTAGCGACGAAGTCGCGTAACCCAACACCGGTTCTTCAAGGTGCCGAAGAATCGTATAAGGCCATAAACGTTCTGGGCGAATAGCTCAGTTGGGAGAGCATCTGCCTTACAAGCAGAGGGTCGGGGGTTCGAACCCCTCTTCGCCCACCAGAACGCGGAGCGGTAGTTCAGTTGGTTAGAATACCTGCCTGTCACGCAGGGGGTCGCGGGTTCGAGTCCCGTCCGTTCCGCCAACATCTGTGAAGAGAAAGGCTAGAATACCTGCCTGTTATCTCTCCACAGGGTACGGTCTCGGGTCAAACCCCGTCCGTTCCGCCAGCAACTTGGAAGGATGAAAAGGCCAGAATACCTGCCTGTCATTTCTTCGTAGGTTGGGTCTAGCGACGAAGTCGCGTAACCCAACACCGGTTCTTCAAGGTGCCGAAGAGTCGTATACGGCCACAAACGTTCTGGGCGAATAGCTCAGTTGGGAGAGCATCTGCCTTACAAGCAGAGGGTCGGGGGTTCGAACCCCTCTTCGCCCACCAGAACGCGGAGCGGTAGTTCAGTTGGTTAGAATACCTGCCTGTCACGCAGGGGGTCGCGGGTTCGAGTCCCGTCCGTTCCGCCAACATCTGTGAAGAGAGAGGTTAGAATACCTGCCTGTCATCTCTTCGTAGGTTGGGTCTAGCGACGAAGTCGCGTAACCCAACACCGGTTCTTCAAGGTGCCGAAGAGTCGTATAAGGCCACAAACGTTCTGGGCGAATAGCTCAGTTGGGAGAGCATCTGCCTTACAAGCAGAGGGTCGGGGGTTCGAACCCCTCTTCGCCCACCAGAACGCGGAGCGGTAGTTCAGTTGGTTAGAATACCTGCCTGTCACGCAGGGGGTCGCGGGTTCGAGTCCCGTCCGTTCCGCCAACATCTGTGAAGAGAAAGGCCAGAATACCTGCCTGTCATCTCTCCACAGGGTACGGTCTCGGGTCAAACCCCGTCCGTTCCGCCAACATCTGCGAGGAGAGCGGTTAGAATACCTGCCTGTCATCTCTCCACAGGGTACGGTCGCGGGTTCGAGTCCCGTCCGTTCCGCCAACATCTGTGAAGAGAGAGGTTAGAATACCTGCCTGTCATCTCTCCACAGGGTACGGTCGCGGGTTTGAGTCCCGTCCGTTCCGCCAACAACTTGGAAGGATGAAAAGGCCAGAATACCTGCCTGCCATCTCTTCGTAGGTTGGGTCTAGCGACGTAGTCGCGTAACCCAACGATGATGGTTCTTCAGGGTACCGAAGAGTCGCAACAGACGGTATCTTTCACCCGTCACCCGTCACCCGTCACCCGTCACATTCATCCGCGCCCATACAGAAACGGCGCCGATTCGACGCCGTTTTGCATGTTGATTCCATATCGGGAACATTCCCTCGCCTAATGGCTGATGGCTCCGTGCGGGTAGTCGTGCATGAGATGCTGGAAAGAGCTGCGGTCGAGGCGGATGAGATCGGTATGATCGCCGCACTCGAAATAGCAGTCTTCTTCCGATGCCAGGGCGTCTTCCCAGATCACGGGCATGTTGTAGGCCTGGCCCAGTGAGGGAACTGCGCCGTGGTCGCAGTCGCGAAAGAGGATCTTCACATCCTGTTGTGAGGCGGGTTCGAGCAGTCGGTTCATGCTGCGGTTGATGGCGTCGATATCCACCATCCGGTCCGAAGGAACCACTGCCATCACGAATCCTTCTTCATCCTTGAGTACGACCCCCTTGGCCACCTGGCGTGCCGGCAATTGTGCGGCGATGGCCGAGCTCATCATGGTTTCCGCATAGGTATGATGCAGCAGGCGGTAGGGCACATGCTGGCGATCCAGGAACGTCTGCACGGTCGGTGCAATGGACATAGTGCTAACCTCCCCCGAAAAGTCGGACTCGGGTTGCCGCAGGCGTATATGCGGCGTTGGTCGAACGGTGCGAAGGGCACAGGAACCGGCGGTGTGCCGAAGGTGCATCACCGGACCATGGCCGATTCGCTCTTTGGAAGGGCCGGCGTCGCTGTGGCGTCGACGGCTTCCTCAGCCAGGCGGCACTGGCAGGTGTTTTTGCCCGCTGCGTCGCCGTGTTATTAGCATAGTCCATGGTGCCTGCGTCGCGGTTATTCGCGTATGCATATCGGGCCTCATCTGGTAGCTTATGCCGCCATGATCAATATTCCGTGGCCGGGTGTTTCGGGCGCTCCGGCGAGACTGCAGCCCCTGCTTTTGCCGTTGTACCGGCAGGCCGGTATCGAGGTGTCGCTGCTGCGTCTGGATGAGCTGCATTCCCAGGTTAGCGGCAACAAGCTCTTCAAGCTCAAATACCACCTGGAGCAGGCGATGTCTGCCGGCTACCGCAGGGTGATCAGCTTCGGCGGCGCTTTTTCCAACCACCTGCATGCGCTGGCGTTTGCCGGCCGCGTCATGGGTCTTGAGACCATCGGTGTCGTCCGCGGCGAACCCGGGTATGCGGATAATCCCACCCTGCGGGATGCCGCGGACTGGGGCATGCGCCTGCATTTTGTCGACCGCCGAACCTACCGCTGCAAACAGACTCCTGAAGTTGCGGACCGGCTTCGGGATCGCTTCGGCGATTGCTATATCATCGCCGAGGGCGGCGCAGGTCCGCCGGCATTGCAGGGTTGCGGCGAAATCTTCGACGCTTTTCCAGCCGGCGCTCTGGCTGGCACCGGCTTGGTTGGTCTTGCCGTCGGTACCGGCAGCACCCTGGCCGGTCTTGTCGCGGCGCGGCCCGAACACTGCAGATTGCTGGGCTTTCCGGTCCTTCGGGGCGGTGATTTTCTGTATCGCGATATTGCCTCTCAGCTGCGGGAGGCCGGGCTTGCCGATAGCGCGGGCTGGCAGCTGCAGCTCGACGCGCACGAGGGCGGTTACGGTCGCGTTTCGCTGCAGTTGGCGGCTTTTCTGCATGCTTTCGAGCAGGAAACAGGCATTTGCCTTGATCCCGTCTATACCGGCAAATTGCTGCTTGGGTTTAATCGTCTGGTGGTATCCGGGGGCATTGCCGCCGGAACCCGTGTTGTGCTGATTCATACCGGCGGGCTGCAGGGGCTTAGAGGAATGGCAAAAACGTTGTACGATCGACGCTCGGCTTTTCGCGGAGCCTTACCGCTCTGATCGGTATCGAATGTCGCGGATATTCGGACAGGACCCGGTTATTTCACACAGGAAACATAGATGGATTATTTTCGACACATAGGATTGATCGGGCGCCTGGGCAGTAAAACCGTTATCGACTCACTGAAACAGCTGATTCGCTTCCTTAACGAGAAGGGGCTGACAACGGTTCTCGACGAACGAATCTCCGACATGATGCCGGGTCACGGTCTGCAGACCTGCAAGCAGAAGATGATGGGCGAAATCTGCGACCTGGTGATAGTGGTCGGCGGTGACGGTAGTCTGCTGGGGGCGGCGCGCGCGCTGTCTCCGTCCCATGTGCCGGTACTGGGCGTCAATCGCGGCAGTCTGGGCTTTCTCACCGACATCTCGCCGGCCGAGATAGAGGAAAAGGTCGCCGAGGTGCTCGACGGCAAATATATGGTCGAGAGCCGCTTTCTGCTGGATCTGGTGGTGACGCGCGAGGGCGAGGTGATTGCCGAGGGGACTGCGCTCAACGACATCGTGCTGCATCCCGGTAAGGCGATCCAGATGATCCAGTTCGAACTCTATATCGAGGGGCAGTTCGTCTATACCCAGCGTTCCGACGGGCTGATTGTATCGACGCCCACCGGCTCCACGGCCTATTCGTTGTCGGGGGGCGGTCCTATCATGTCGCCGAAGCTGGATGCGCTGGTTCTGGTGCCGATGTTCCCCCATACGCTGTCGAGTCGGCCTATCGTCGTCGATGGCAACAGCGAGCTCAAGCTGGTGATCAGTGAGAACAACAAGACCTATCCGACGGTCTCATGTGACGGGCAGCTCAGCATCGGCCTGGCGCCCGGCGATATCATTCGCATACACAAGAAGCCGCACAAGCTGAAGCTGCTGCACCCGCTGAATTACGACTTTTACCGCACCTGCCGCGAGAAGCTGGGCTGGGGCACCAAGTTGGGAGAGTGATTTGACTGTAGCTGCGTTCGAGGGATACGACCTGATCGGCGACGTACATGGTTGTGCGGTCAGTCTGCGCATGCTGCTGGACAGGCTGGGTTACCGGCGTCAGGGCGGCGTTTACCGCCATCCGTCCCGCCAGGCTATTTTCGTCGGCGATATCGTTGACCGGGGCCCGCGTATCCGCGAGGCGGTGCAGCTGGTGCGGGATATGGAAGACGCCGGGGCTGCCCGGATCGTTATGGGAAATCACGAATACAACCTGCTGTGTTACTGTACGCCGGGCCGGCCGGGTTCTGGCATGGACTATCTGCGCAGTCATACGCCACGGCACCATCGCATCATCAGGGAAACCCTCGGCGAGTACGAGAATCATCCGCAGGAACGTCAGGAGGTGCTCGACTGGATCCTGCAGATGCCGCTGTTTCTGGAGCTGGACGACTTTCGCGTGATTCACGCCTGCTGGCCGCAGGCGCTGATCGATCGTTTTCGTGCCGAATACGGCGGCAACCGCATCGATGCCGACTTTCTTCACCGTTCGGTCGAGACCGGCTCGTTCGAATTCGAGTTGATGGACAGGGCTCTGCGAGGCACCCATCTCAAGCTGCCGGATGGCGAGGAAATCATCAGCAAGGACGGTTTTCGCCGGCGTTTCTTTCGCACCAAGTTCTGGGCCGAGCGACCGGAGTATTACGCCGATGTGGTGTTCCAGCCGGACCCGTTGCCGGAGCATGTCGCGCGTCGGCGTTTGCGGCCCGGTGACCGCGCCGCCCTGCTGCGCTATGGACCGGACGAGAAGCCGCTCTTCATCGGTCACTACTGGCGCGAAGGCAAGCCTGGCCCGATTACCGACAACATCGCCTGCCTCGACTACAGCGCCGTGAAGTGGGGCAAGCTGGTGGCCTACCGTTTCGACCATGAAAAGATCATCGATCCGGCCAAGTTCGTCTGGGTCGACGTGGCCCGCGAGGTGCCGGTGTCCTATAGCGGTGGACCTTCATGATCAAGGTGCTGGAAGTCCCGCTGACGGAGGATCTCAGTGGCTTCACCGACGTGCTCTGGCAGCAGCAGGTGCCGCACCGGGTAGTGGAGAGGGAAACCACCCAGGAGCTCTGGGTCGCGCCTCAGGTCGACGCCGAGCAGGTGCTGGCGCTTTACCAGCATTGGCGTGCCGGAGGCGATATCAGTGGTCTGCGGCGCGCCAGGGCTTCCGGCGGTGGCCCCTTTGCGCCGGCGGTGTTGCGCCGTACCTGGCTGAGTCTGCTGCTGATCGGCTTCAGCGTGCTGGTCTCGCTGCTGATGGGTTTCGGCGAGAATCTGGACTGGATGCGGCGGTTTTCCATCGTCGAGTTCCAGCTGCGCGGCGATCATGTCTACTACGCCAGCCTCGGGCAGACCCTGGCCGATGGTCAGTGGTGGCGGTTCCTGACGCCGGCGTTCATGCACTTCAACATGCCGCACCTGCTGTTCAACCTGCTCTGGGTCTGGGTCGCCGGCCGTGCGATCGAGGCGCTACACGGGCGCTGGGCACTGGTCGGCCTGGTGGTGCTGTCGGCGGTGGTGTCGAATCTGGCGCAGTTCTGGGTCAGCGGGCCAATGTTCGGGGGCATGTCGGGCGTGGTCTTCGCACTGCTCGGCTATGCCTGGCTGTGGGATCGTCGCGGGGGACGCCCGGCGATAGGACTGCCGCCGGCGCTGATGGGCCTGATGCTGCTCTGGCTGGCGCTGGGTTTCACCGGTGTGCTGGAATCCTTAGGGTTTGGCTCCATCGCCAACACCGCTCATCTGGCGGGCCTTGGCGCCGGTCTGGTCTGGGCGTTTCTGTGGCGCGGCAGGGTGCGTCGCTGACCGTTCTTGCCTGCTTGAAGTTCGGCCGTCGCAAAAGAGTCTGGTACACTGCGAGCCTGGAATGGCCGGTGCCGTGCCGGCCCGCCGCGTAGTCGAACTGAAGAGAGCAAGATGACGTACGAACAGCTGATCGAGGCCATGACGCCCGATATGCACCGTGCACTCAAGCGTGCGGTGGAACTTGGCAAGTGGCCCAACGGCGAGCGGTTGAGCGAAGAACAGCGCAGCATTTGTCTGCGGGCCGTGATCACCTATGACCAGCGCCTTCCGGAGGCCGAGCGTACCGGCTTTATCGACCGGACGCGCCCCGACGGCACACAGCATGGCCAGGACCCGCTGGCGCCTCAAACCCTGAAAATACTCGATCGGGGTTGATCCATGCAGGTACGACTGGAAGGCGCTCTGCGCAAGATGGCGGTGGATCTCGAGGGTTCCAGCGCACGATACCGATTGCGTTGCGGCGACAACGAGCTGCCGATGAATGACCTCCTCGGTAGCCGGATCAAACTGCGCTATCTGGGCGAGATCAACTGCGTGCACTGTGGCCGCAAGACCAAAAAGAGCTTCAATCAGGGCTACTGCTATCCCTGTTTCACCAAGCTGGCGGAATGCGACAGCTGCATCGTCAGTCCGGAAAAGTGCCATTTTCACCTCGGCACCTGCCGTGATCCGGCCTGGGGCGAGCAGTACTGTTTCCAGTCCCATATCGTCTACCTCGCCAACTCCTCCGGCCTCAAGGTCGGCATCACCCGCGGCACACAGGTGCCGACGCGCTGGATCGATCAGGGCGCGGTGCAGGCGTTGCCGATCCTGCGGGTCGACTCACGCTACCAGTCGGGGCTCGTGGAGCATCTGTTCAAGGCCGAGGTGGCGGACAAGACCAACTGGCGCCGGATGCTCAAGAATGACGTTGACGTACTCGACCTGCGGGCCGAGCGGGACCGTCTGCTCGACGCCATCGCCGGCCCGCTGGCCGAGGTCGAGCGCGAGTTCGGCCTGCAGGCGATCCAGCGCATCGACGCCGAAGAGGTGCGAATCGAGTATCCGGTACTGAACTTTCCGCTCAAAGTCAGCTCTTTCAATCTGGACAAGCAGCCCGAAGTCGAAGGCGAGCTCCAGGGCATCAAGGGGCAGTATCTGATACTCGACGGCGGGGTGATCAACCTGCGCAAGTTTACCGCCTACCAGGTGGAATTCAGTACCGAATAAGGTGAAGCATCAATGGCCGAACAACCCCAGGCGATCTATTTGAAGGACTACCAGGTACCGGCGTACCTGATCGACGAAACCGAGCTGCACTTCAGCCTCGGCGAGGACCATACCGAGGTCCGCTCGGTGCTGAAAATGCGCCGCAATCCGGAATCGACCGCGTCCAGTGCCGCGCTCGAGCTTCACGGCCACGAGAGCCTGGAGTTGTGCCGTCTGGCGATCGACGGCCGCGAACTCGGGGCCGGCGACTACCGCCGTGAGGACGAGACCCTCGGCATCGATCAGGTTCCGGAGGCGTTCACCCTCGAATGCCTGACCCGTATTCGTCCCCGGGACAACACGGCGCTGGAAGGACTCTATCTGTCCGACGGCATGTACTGCACCCAGTGCGAAGCCGAGGGCTTTCGCCGCATTACCTTCTACCTCGACCGCCCCGATGTGATGTCGGTCTTCACCACCACCGTCGAGGCGGATGCCGCCAGGTATCCGGTACTGCTGTCCAACGGCAACCCGGTGGCGCGCGGCAGCGACGAGGATAAGGGGCGTCATTGGGTGACCTGGCAGGACCCGTTCCCGAAACCGGCGTATCTGTTCGCGCTGGTGGCCGGTGATCTCGCCCATATCGAACGGCCCTACAGCACTGCCTCTGGACGCGAGGTGATGCTGCGCATTTACGCCGAGCGCAAGGATCTCGACAAGCTCGATCATGCCATGGACTCCCTGGTCAAGGCGATGCGCTGGGACGAGGAGGTGTACGGTCGCGAGTACGATCTCGATATCTACATGATCGTCGCGGTCGACTTCTTCAACATGGGGGCGATGGAGAACAAGGGGCTCAATATCTTCAACACCTCCTGCGTGCTGGCCAGCCCCGAAACCACCACCGACGGGGCCTTTCAGCGTGTCGAGGGCGTGGTCGCGCACGAGTATTTCCATAACTGGTCGGGCAACCGCGTCACCTGCCGTGACTGGTTCCAGCTCAGCCTCAAGGAAGGCTTCACCGTGTTCCGCGACGCCGAGTTCTCCGCCGACATGAACTCGCGTACGGTCAAGCGCGTCGAGGACGTGACCCTGCTGCGCACGGCCCAGTTCGCCGAGGACGCGGGCCCCATGGCCCATCCGGTGCGCCCGGCGTCGTTCATCGAGATCTCCAACTTCTACACCCTGACCGTTTACGAGAAGGGCGCGGAAGTGGTGCGCATGATCCATACGCTGCTGGGGCCGGAGCTGTTCCGCAAGGGCTCGGACCTGTACTTCGAGCGCCATGACGGCCAGGCGGTGACCACCGACGACTTCGTTCGCGCCATGGAGGAGGTGTCCGGGCGCGACCTGACCCAGTTCCGGCGCTGGTACGATCAGGCCGGCACGCCGCGGCTCGAGGTCAGCGACGACTACGATGCCGACAGCGGTCGCTACCGGCTGCACCTGGCGCAGAGCTGTCCGGCGACGCCGGGTCAGGAGCAGAAGCTGCCGTTTCACATCCCTGTCACCCTGGGCCTGCTGGGGCCGGACGGCAGGGACCTGATACTCGACAACGGCGATACCAGCTGCGTGCTGGAGCTGACCGACAGCAGCCAGACCTTCACCTTCGAGGGTATCGCGGCACGGCCGGTGCCGTCGCTGCTGCGCGGCTTCTCGGCGCCGGTGAAACTGCAGTATCCGCTGGACCGCCAGACCCTGGTGTTCCTGATGAGCCACGACAGCGACGGTTTCAACCGCTGGGATGCGGGGCAGCGGCTGGCGATCGACGTGATCGGCGAGCTGATGGCGCAGCACAATGCCGGCGAACCGATGCGCCTGGATGCGGCCCTGACCGATGCCTTTGCCGCGGTGCTGGACGACGAATCGCTGGATCCGGCGATGGTGGCCAAGGTGCTGACGCTGCCTTCAGAAGCCTACCTGAGCGAACTGGCCGACTGCATCGATGTCGACGCCATTCACGCGGCACGGCAGTTCGCCAAAAAGGCTCTGGCGCAGGCGCTGGCCGAACGCTTCGAACGGCGCTACCGGGCGCTGGCGCCGCAGCAGGCTTATGCGCCGGACGCAGCCCAGGTGGCGCGTCGCAGCCTGCGCAATCTCTGCCTGTCCTACCTGGTGGCGCTGGAAACCCCCGAGTATCTGGCCTTGGCGCAGGCGCAGTACGATTCGGCCGACAACATGACCGACCGTCAGAGTGCGCTGAGCCTGATCGCCCACTCCGGGGCAACCGATGCTGCCGCTGCGGTGCTGGACGATTTTTACCGCCGCTATGCCGACCAGACTCTGGTGGTCAATCAGTGGCTGTCGGTGCAGGCCGGCGACCCGCGGCCCGGCGCGCTCGATCGTGTAAAGGAGCTGATGCAGCACGAAGCCTTCGATCTGCGAAACCCCAACAAGGTGCGTTCGCTGATTTCGGTGTTCTGCAATCTCAATGCGGTGAACTTCCATGCCGCCGACGGCAGCGGCTACGATTTCCTCGCCGAACGCATCATCGATATGAACCGCCGCAACCCGCAGATGGCGTCGCGCCTGCTGACGCCGCTGACCCGCTGGCGCAAATACGATGCCGCACGCCAGGCGCTGATGCAGTCTCAGCTACGGCGGATACTCGACAGCGGCGAGCTTTCGAAGGACGTTTACGAGGTCGTCAGCAAAAGCCTGGCCTGACCGACGAGGTCCCCTCCGCGGGAGGGGACCTCGCAACACAACTTTGGTTATACTGCCTCTGAGTGGGCATCGACCGTGACAGAAACAGAAATACCTACAGGGATGCATTCGATGGAGACATTGCTTTCAAGCCACGACAAGTTCGATCTGCAGCAGAACTACCGTCGCTACCTTAAATTCCGCGACCAGCAGGAGGAGGCGGTGCGCGACATGCAGAACGCCAAGGCCAGCCGGGTCTGGGTTGCGGGGCTGGTGGCACTGCTGTTCGCGCTGGCGTCCGACTTTTTCCTCGGCGCCGCCGCCGCACTGTTCGGTATGTATTTTTATCGTCTCGCCGTGGCTCGCATGCAAAGCGGCAAGGCGGAAGAGGGCTGCGAGGACACCGACCGCTGGTTTGCCTCCAAGGGCCTCAAGTTCGAGGGCCGGATCCTGTATTTCCGCGACGACAAGATGCTGGAGCACCCGCTCGATCCGTTCGACGACGCCATCTACGGCTGACGCCGGCGCAATGCCGCAGAGGCGGGGTGAGCGATGAAACGCGAATATCGGCGGATCACCGAGCGCACCCGCCGTCTGCTGGAAATGCCGGAAGGCGTCAATGTCGACTTCAAGCGCGAGACCTCGGCGGTCCACGCCGGTGATCTTGTGGCGTTTGCCAATACCGCCACCGGCGGCACGCTGCTGATCGGCATTGACGAATACACCAGCGCCGATGGCGTGCAGCGCGGGCGGGTGGTCGGCTGCGATGTCGACGACAGCGCCCGCCTCAGTCTGGTCAACAAGGCCACCGGCTGCTATCCCAATATCGATGTCGAGATCTACATCGAGAACCTCGCCGCCAAACCCATACTGCGCATCGAAATACCCTCGGGGCACTCCAAGCCCTACTGCACCCAGAGCGGGCAGTACATGATGCGGGCCGATGGCCGCAACCGCGCGCTCTACCCCGAAGAGCTGCTGTCGATTTTCATGGACCGCGAAGGCGAGCAGTTTCTGTCCCGTTTTCGCAATGCAGTGTATCGGCTCGAGCACCAGATCGGCGGTATCAGTCACTCGCTCAGCGACGGGCTGCTCCATGTCAGCGAGCATATCCATGATCTGGACGATCAGCTCAAGCGTACTCTGGGCCGTATAGACCAGCTTACCGACAGCAACAAGAAGCGTTCGCGCAATATGCTGCAGGCGGTGCGTGACAGCCAGGAAAGCATCGGCAATCTCGAGCGTCTGCTCGGCGAGGGCGCAGGCAGTCGGCGCTACCAGCGTCTGCTCAAGGAAATCGAAGACAAGCTGGCGGGCATGCTCGAAAACATAGGCGGAGAGAGCGGTGGTGAAGGTTGAACGGGGCGGGCTGGGCGCGCGTCGCTACTGGGTATTCGATCTCGATGGCACCCTGACGCTGCCGGTGCACGACTTTGCCCATATCCGGCGCGAGCTCGGCATCGCGCCGCAGGACGATATTCTCGATGCGCTGGCGGCGATGCCCGAACCGCTGCGCTCCGAACGGCACCTGCGCCTGGACGCGCTGGAGCGGCACTACGCCGGCCACGCCCGGCCTGCGGAAGGCGTGCACGCGCTGTTGCAGGGCCTGTCACGACGCGGCTGCCGCTGCGGCATTCTGACGCGCAATACCCGAGAGCTGGCGCTGCTGTCGCTGAAGGCGATCGGCGCGGCGGAGTATTTCGATCCCGACTTCGTGCTGGGTCGTGACGAGGCGCGACCCAAGCCCGATCCCGGTGGCCTGCAGCGGCTACTTTCGCTCTGGCGCGCGCGGCCCGACGAAGCGCTGATGGTGGGCGACTTCCGCTACGATCTCGAGGCTGGCCGCAATGCCGGCACCGGCACGGTGCATGTCGATGCCCGGCCCGACCGTGACTGGCCGGAGCTGACCGACCTGCGAGTGCAAAGTCTTGCCGAGCTGCATCGTCTGCTGGAGACGGGCTGAAACAGCTGCGATTGATCGATATCAACAGACCTCCCAATCGGTTGTCTATAGTAATGACAACCGGGACCTCTTTCGGGGTCCATTCGCATTCATTGCTCGCGGAGGCTCAAGATGGCGATTCTGGCCGAACTTCACAAGGACCATATCAACCTGACGCGGCTGCTGGACATACTGCGCGCCAAGGTTGGCAAGCTCCGGGCCGGTACCCGGCCGAATTTCAGGCTGCTCGCGGACGCCGTGGATTACGTCAGCGACTACGCCGACCGTCACCACCATCCGATCGAAGATCAGATGTTCGCTTTCTTCAAGGAGCGCGATCCCGGGCTCGACGCGCTGATGGAGAAGTGTTCGGCGCAGCACCGCCGGCTGCATGCGGCATCGCACGAGCTGAGCGACGCCATCGACAGCATTCTCAACGACACGCCGATGCCCATGAACGAGTTCATCGACCGGCTGGAAGCCTATATCGGCGAGCAGAAAGGGCATCTGGACTTCGAGGAGGCGGAAGTCTTTCCCGCGCTCGAACGTGCGGCGCAGCCGGGTGACTGGGAAGAACTGGACGAGCAGCTGCCGAAAAACGAGGACCCGCTTTTCGGCGAAAACCGTTCCGAAGAGTATCTCGATCTCTACCGCGAGCTGGTTCGGGATATGAAAGCCTAGTCCGCCGCGGGCGCTGTTCAGTCGATTTGCACCGGTCTTGCCCCGCCGCGCAGAACCCGACGTAGAGCCTACCCTGTTCGCCGCGGGGCGCGGCTCCTACAAAAGCGGCCGGGCGCCTCAAACCCGTAGGACCGGCGCCCGCCGGGAATACTTTTCTGAAGCCTGGCCATGGTTCGCGGCGGGGAAGTGCCCGTAAGTTTGGGTACGCCGCTCCTGCGAATGGTCGGCGAGAATGCCTGCGTCGATGTTACGGCTGTCAGACCAGTCCGCGCTGCTGCAGCAGGCGTTCCACGGTATCCACCGTTGCCTGGGTCTGAGAGTCGACCTCGAGATTGATCCGCTCGCCGACTGCGGCCGTACCGAAGCCCGTGACCGCAAGGGTTTCCGGAATCAGGTAGACGTTGAAGCGGTCCTGTCGCACTTCGCCGATGGTGAGGCTGCAACCGTTCAGCGCGACAAAGCCCTTGGGCAGAATGTATTTGCCCTGCTCGTCCGGCAGCGCGAACCAGACCACGCAGTTGTGCTCGCTGCGCTCGATGTCCAGGATCTCGACCGTGGCGTGCACGTGGCCTGAGAGGCTGTGGCCGCCGATTTCATCCCCGAAGCGAGCGGCGCGCTCGAAATTCACTTCATCCCCCACCTTCAGGTCGCCAAGGTTGGTGACCCTGAGCGTTTCGACGATGAGGTCGAAGCTGACGCGGTTGCCGGTGAAGCCGGTGACGGTGAGGCAGGTGCCGTTGAGGGCGATGCTGGCACCCTGTTCCAGTCGCTCCGCGCGTGCGGGCGGCAATTCCACGGTGAGTCGCATAAACTGTGGGTGACGTTCCAGGTCAAGGACCCGGGCCTTGCCCTGGACAATACCGGTAAACATGGGATTTCACTTCTGCCAAGAGGATCGGTGCCCAAGGTTAAGGAGACGCGCCAGGGGTGTCAATGAAGGAGATGGGATGAAAGTACTGATAACCGGCGGTACCGGGTTTATCGGCCAGGCGCTCTGCCGTTCGCTGCTCGAGGACGGGTGCGAGGTGCTCGTGCTGACCCGCTCGGTCAGCCGCGCCGCGGCCAAACTGGGCGGTCCTGTGCGGCCGATCGAGGGGCTCGGCGCGATTTCCAGGGACGAGAGCATCGACGCCATCGTCAACCTGGCTGGGGCGCCGATTGTCGACCGGCGCTGGACGGACTCGCGCAAGCGGCTGCTGCGCTCAAGCAGGCTCGACACGACACAGGATCTGTTACGGCTGATCGAGCGGCTGGACCGGCGTCCCGAGGTCCTGGTCAGCGGATCCGCCGTGGGTTACTACGGCAGTCAGGACAACGACCATCTGCTGACCGAAGAGTCCGACGACTTCGTGCCCGGTTTCCCCCATCAGCTGTGCGCGGACTGGGAGGCGGCGGCCCTGCAGGCGGAGAAGCTGGGTGTGCGGGTCTGCCTGCTGCGAACCGGAATCGTGCTGGGGAAGGGGGGTGCCCTGGCGAAGATGCTGCCGGCATTTCGTCTTGGCATGGGCGGACCGATCGCCAGCGGCCGTCAGTGGATGGCCTGGGTGCAGCTGGCCGACGAGGTCGGCATCATTCGCTATCTGATCGAGCAGAAGACGTTGCGGGGCGCCTTCAACGCCTGTGCACCGGAAGCGGCAACCAACGCCGAGTTCACCCGGGCGCTGGCGAAGGTTCTGAAGCGTCCCGCCTTCATGCGTGTGCCCGAGATCGCCATGAAGCTGCTGCTCGGCGAGGCCAGCGAATTGCTGGTCTCGGGGCAGCGCGCCTATCCCCGCCGGCTGCTCGACGCCGGGTACCAGTTCCGCTACACCGAGCTCGAACAGGCGCTGCGCGCAAGCCTGTAGCGTGGGGCTGTTGTAGGAGGATGGGTGGAGCCGCCGGCGACTCTGCATTTGCGTTTGGCAGCCTTTGCTGTGGCGGCGTAACCCATCAATCACTCAGGTTTCCGAGGTAATGCCTCAACACTTCAAGATGGGTTGCACGGCGCCCCAACCGTGTCAGATTCCGAAATACCGTGCCCAGGCGCCGTTCCACCCATTCGATGACGCTTTTTACCGCTAAGGCGCGATGAATCTTATTTATCCCCGTTCCGGTTGTCGTCGCTTGGGCTTCGGTTCTCGATCCGTTCGAGTGCGGCGACCGCGTGCTCGAGTTGCTTTTCGATATGTTCGAGGCGGTTTTCCAGGCCACTGATGCGCTTGATGTTCTCGGCCTCGCGACGGCTGAGGGCCTTCTCGTCCTGCTCGATGAAGAAGGCCGAAAAGCTGGCGGTGAGCATCGAGAACAGTCCGATCCCCATCAGGATCAGCAGCGCCCCGAAGATACGCCCTTCGGTCGTGGTGGGTACCAGGTCGCCGTAGCCCACGGTGGTGACCGTGACCCAGGCCCACCAGATACCGTCCAGCGGCGATTTGAACGCCGGGTCTATACCGGAAATCAGCACGCCGGCGATGAGCAGCAGGACAAAGCCGATCGCCAGGGTGGTGCCGAGGTTGTGGCGGTTGAGGATAGCGTATACGTCGTCCGATACGCGCACGAAGATACCCAGCATCAGCAGTAGTCGCAGCGAGCGCAGCAGACCGGCATAGAAGACGTCGACCCCCATAAGGACGGGTATGCCGCCCAGTACGATCAGCACATTGAGCCAGTTGCGGCGCAGGTGACGGCGCCTGTCGTCGACCAGCAGCGTCAGGGACACCAGTTCCACCAGAAAGAAGCTCCACACCAGCGGATCGGTATAGCGGCTGTAAGTGCCGCTGCTGCCGCGCTGGCTGGCCAGATACCAGTCGACCAGTATCCACAGCGCCGCCAGAATCATCGGCCACTCGAGCCAGGCCCCCAGCTTTCTGGCAGCGCTGTTTTCCTGTGGGTCGACGCCGCCGAGCCCTAGGGTGCGGACCAGTCTGTGGTGGGCTTTTCTGGTCATCGGCTGGTTTCTCTCTACTCAGGAGGCGAAGGGCAGTTCGACCGCGGGGCGGTCTTCATAGCCCTCTGGCCGGCGGGCGCGGAGTTTGCCGATGGCCTCGAGCAAAAGGTCGCCGTGCCACATGTCGTCCTCGAGATAGAGGTGCTGCTCGAGGTCAAGAATCAGGAAATCCAGAGCCTGGCTGCGGGCCGCGTCGCTGATGTCCTCGCCGCTGAAAATCTGCTGGTCGGGCCAGAAGTTCTGCGCCCATTCGATCAGACGCAGCTTGGCCACCTCGGGGTTGTTTTGCTGGCAGGCCATCGCCAGGGCCTGAAAGGTGTTCTTTTCCGCCATCTGGTGTGCCATCAGCAGCTTGCGGTGGCGGCGCAATTCTTCTTCCTGTGCCTGCCGGCGGCTTTCGCGGCGCAACAGACGCAGATGGTTGAAGGTATAGAGCCAGCCCAGTGACGATACCAGGCTGGTCAGGGTCAGCAGTGCGATCAGCAGGCGGCTCTTGTCCAGTGCCTGTTGCAGCCCCGGCCCCAGGCTGGCCTGTTCGAAGCCAAGTCCCGAGAATGCCTGCCGGGGGGGCTCGCTGCCGGCGCTGCGGACCAGGAGCTGGCGACCCGGCAGACTGACGTTGCGGGCCTGCCCGGCAGAGAGGTCCCACCAGGTGAGATCCACCGGCGGCAGTTCCAGGGTGCCGGTACTGCGGGGAATAAGGCTCAGGTGCTCGGTGCGACGGCTCACCAGCCCCTGGTCGCCGACCTCCTCGTCGAGCTCGATGCTGTCGACCTGCACGTCCAGTGCCGCAGTGCCCGGCGGGGCCAGGTCGGGTAGCCGAACGGCGGGCAGCCCGGTGGCGGTCAGCGTAATGCTGTAGGCGAGTGGCTGGTTGGGCTCGATCACCGCCTCGGGGATGTCGCTGTCCTCGAGCGTGACGGCGCGGGCCGGCAGCCAGTAGCCGCGGGCGCTCCGGTAGGCCGGCTCGGCAATGCTGATTTCCCGGGCCGGCGCCTGTAGTTCCAGACGGCGTCCGTCGAGCGCGCTGCGGCCTTCGAAGATGGGACCTTCGAGGCTCTGCTCACCGCTTTTGGACGGGAAAATGGCGAAGCGTTGCTCGATGACCTCGTATTGCCGACCGCTGACCTGGCGGTTATAGCGTTGCTGCTCGCCGAGCGGCTTGATCAGGCCGCCGTTCAGGTGTGGCGGACTCAACTGCGATCCGGGGGCCAGCTCCTGTGCGTGGTACAGGCGTACGCTGTAGATCAGCTGGCTGTCGACGTAGGCTTCCCGGCGGTCAAGCTCGGCCTCGATGAACAACGGCTCGCCTTCCGTGCCGCTGTTGCTGGCTTCCGACGGCAGAACGTGCAGGCTTAGCGGGCGGCTGGACTGCGTGCCGACCTGCAGGCGCGGGACTTCGATGTCCCCCGGGGACTTTGGGCGCAGCAGAATCTCCCAGCGGGTGCGGTAGCGGCTGTCGCCGCTGGCATGGCTCGACAGTCTGAGCTGCCTGCTGCCGAGAAACTGGAAATCCTGATACAGCGGCGAGAAGTCGAGGGATTGCGGGGCGCGTTCGTCGGTTTCGAGGGTCAGGCGCACGCGATCCTGAACGGTTATCGTGCGGCGATCAAGTGAAGCCGTCACGTCAGCGAAGACGGGCAGACAGATCAGGTTCAATAGTAACGGCAGCTTTCGCATATCGCCCTGAGTTCAGCCGGCTGTGGAAGGCCCGGTCCGGGCCGCGAGCGAAATGGCCTTCACGGCGGTTCCGGTCGCCCGTAAGTACACCTAAAGGGTTCGCGTATCCGGCCATTATCGGGTAACACCCATGCCATATCAATGACTTGTTGCACGTCAACGGTGCCAGTGAAAACAGTTTAGGCCGACGAGGGGCGTCGCTTCAAGGCAACAGGTTGCTAACCCCGTCTGTATCGTACCGCGTTGCTATACTCCTGAAACGACTCGAGAATGTCCAATTCCGGCCCGGGGAACCGCATGAGCGATGATTCTGAACGCCAGTTGTCGTTGCTGTACCAGACGCTGCGCAGCCGTCAGCCGGCGTCAGCCCGCTCCCGGCTGGTGGAATTCGCACAGCTTTTCTATGCCTCGGCATCCCAGACCGATCTCAGGGAATGGCGTCTGGACGACCTTTACGGCGCTACCGTCGCCTGCTGGCGTTTTCTGCAGGATTATCCGGGCGGGGAGGCCAAAGTCAGGGCCTTCAATCCCACCGTCGAGGAGCATGGCTGGCAGTCGCCCCATACGGTGATTGCGCTGCTGAGCGACGATATGCCGTTTATCGTCGACTCGGTGAGAATGCTGCTCGACCGGGACGGGCTCACCATCAAGGCGATTCACAACGCGGTGCTGTCGATTCGGCGTGATGGCGAGCATCGCCTGCAGCGACTGTTCGCTCCCGACACCAGAGCACGCGGACGGCGCCGCGAAACGCTGGTGATTCTCGAGGTGGACCGGCACAGCGATACGCAGCGGCTGAAGCGGCTGGAACGGGCGCTGGTCGGACTGATGGGGCAGATTCGTACCCTGGTCGACGACTTCGACGCCATGCAGGCTGCTGTCGAACGCCAGCGCGAACGCCTGGCGGCGCAGGACAAGAGCGCGGCAGAGGAACAGGAAGCGGCCGAATTCCTCCATTGGCTCAAGCGTCATTTCGTCTTGCTCGGCTACCGGGAATATCGTCTGCGCGCCGAGGCCGGCGAAGCCCGGCTCGAGGCCGTTGCCGCCAGCGGTCTGGGGCTTTACCGCGAAGGTGCCGCTCAGGGTTTGGCCGGCGGGCAGACGCCTGTGGTGCCGGGTCGGGATCCGGGCCCGCTTTCGATTTCGAAAGCGCTGGTCGAGTCGTTGATACATCGCCCCGGTTTCCCGGATATTATCGGCGTGCGCCAGTTCGATGCCGGCGGGCAGCTGACCGGCGAGGTGCACTTTCTCGGCCTTTATACCTCCTCGGTCTATATCCAGAGTGTGCGGCGAATACCGCTGGTGCGGCGCAAGGTGGAGGCGGTGCTGCAGCACTCGCGTCTGCTGCCCCGCGGACACGACTGGAAAGCCCTGTTGCAGATTCTCGAAACCTACCCGCGCGACGAGCTCTTCCAGATCGGCCAGGATGAGCTGTGCCGTACCGCGATCGCCATTCTGCAGATGCAGGAGCGACGTCAGATTCGCGTCTTTGTGCGCCGCGACAGCTGCGGGCGCTTTTTCTCCTGCCTCGTGTATTCACCGCGGGATATCTACAGTACCGACTATCGCCTGCGGGTGGAGGCGGTGCTGCTGCGCGAGCTCGGCTGTACCCGCTCCGACTTCAACACCCGTTTCTCCGAGTCGGTGCTGGCGCGAACGCAGTTCTTGCTGCGTCCTGCGTCCGGTTTTGTCACCGATAGCTATGATGTCGAGGCAGTCGAGGCGGCGGTGTGTCAGGCAGCCCGCTCCTGGACCGACGATCTCTACGATGCGCTGATCGAAACCCTCGGCGAGGAGGGGGGCACGCGCGCGTTCGGCCGATACGGCAGGGGCTTTCCCGCGGGCTATCGCGCCGATTTTCGCGCCCGTACCGCCGTTGCCGATATACAGCACATGATGACGCTGGGCGATGACCGGCCGCTGACCCTGGGCTTTTACCGTGACCTCGAAAGCGAGGGGGAAACGCTCAGCTTCAAGCTGTTCCATCTGCACCAGTCGCTGCCGCTGTCCAACGTGTTGCCGGTGCTGGAAAACCTGGGGCTGAGGGTGATTGGCGAGCGCCCCTACGAGGTGCGGCTGGACGGCGATTCCACCTGGATACACGATTTCAGTCTCGAGCTCGTCGGCTGCCGCGTGGTGAGTCTGCCCGACCTGCAGGAGGATTTTCAGGATGCCTTCCTGGCGATCTGGGACGGGCGCGCCGAAAATGACGACTTCAACCGTCTGGTGCTGGCGGCACAGCTCAAGTATCGCGAAGTGGCGGTGCTGCGCGCCTACGCCGCTTACCTGAAACAGCTCAATTACAACATCGGCGCGGATGCGATCAGTGCCACCTTCTGTCACCAGGTGGAACTGTGCAGCCGGCTGGTGCAGCTGTTCCACGCCCGCTTCGATCCCGCCCGCACGGCAGGCGACGGGGGCGCGACTCTGATCCAGTCCATAGAGGAAGGGCTCGAGCAGGTGCCCAGCCTGACCGAAGACCGGGTTATCCGGCAATACCTGGCGCTGATCCGGGCGACGCAACGGGTCAATTTCTACAGCAGCGGTGCCGCCGCCAGGCCCTACCTGGCGCTGAAGCTGTCGCCGCGGGAAATTCCGCAGACGCCGCTGCCGCGCCCGCTGTACGAGATCTTCGTCCATTCGCCGCGGGTCGAGGGGGTGCACCTGCGCCTTGGCAAGGTCGCGCGTGGCGGGCTGCGCTGGTCGGAGCGACCCGAGGACTACCGCACCGAGGTGCTCGGTCTGGTCAAGGCTCAGCAGGTGAAGAACGCGGTCATCGTGCCGGTCGGTGCCAAAGGTGGCTTCGTCGCCAGGCGCCTTCACGGGGACATGGACCGCGAGCAGCGCTTTGCCGAAGGCGTTGCCTGCTATCGCCAGTTCGTCAGCGGCCTGCTCGATCTCACCGACAACCTCGTCGGGGGCCGCCCGGTGGCGCCGCCGCAGGTCCGTTGCCACGATGACGCCGACAGCTATCTGGTGGTGGCGGCCGACAAGGGCACCGCCAGCTTCTCCGATATCGCCAACGAGATTGCCGCGTCCTACGGTTACTGGCTGGGCGATGCCTTCGCATCCGGCGGCAGTCAGGGGTACGATCACAAGAAAATGGGCATTACCGCGCGCGGCGCCTGGGTCTCGGTGGAGCGTCATTTTCGCGAGATGGGGCGAAATATCGAGCGCGAGCCGATCCGGGTGCTGGGCATCGGCGACATGTCCGGAGATGTGTTCGGCAATGGCATGCTGCTGTCGCAGAACCTGATGCTGGTCGCGGCGTTCAACCATCTGCACATCTTCATCGATCCGGAGCCGGATCCGGTCGCCAGCTTCAAAGAGCGCGAGCGGCTGTTCGCGCTGCCGCGCTCGAGCTGGCGCGACTATGACAGCGCGCTGATCTCCCCGGGGGGCGGGGTCTTCGACCGCAGTGCCAAATCCGTGCACCTGAGTCCGCAGATACAGAGCCTTCTGGGCTGCGGGCGCGAGCGACTGACCCCGGCGGAGCTGATTTCGGAGCTTTTGAAGGCCGAGGTCGACCTGCTCTGGAACGGCGGTATCGGCACCTACGTCAAGGCCAGCGACGAAACGCACCTGGAGGTCGGCGACAAGGCCAACGATGCGCTGCGTGTCGATGCCTGCGAACTGCGTTGCCGTGTGATTGGCGAGGGCGGCAACCTGGGACTGACCCAGCGGGCCCGGGTCGAATACGCGCTCGGCGGCGGCAGGCTCAATACCGATTTCATCGATAACGCCGGCGGCGTCGACTGTTCCGACCACGAGGTCAATATCAAGATACTGCTGAACGAGCTGGTGACGTCCGGGGATCTGACCCTGAAGCATCGCAACCGGCTGCTAAAGGGCATGACCGCCGAAGTCGCGGCCCGGGTACTGCAGAACAACTACCGCCAGGTGCAGTCGATCAGTCTGATGGAGGTACGTTCGGCCGAGTCGATGGCCGAGTTCCGGCGCTTTATGACGTACCTGGAAAGCAGTCACCGCCTCGATCGCCGGCTGGAGTTCCTGCCGGACGACGAGGCGCTCGCCGAGCGTCACAGCGCCGGGCAGGGGCTGACCCGGCCCGAGCTGTCGCTGCTGGTGTCCTACAGCAAGTCGGAACTGCAGGAGCGGTTGCTCGGCTCGACGTTGCCGGACGACCCTTTTATGCAGCCCGAGCTGGAAACCGCCTTTCCCGACCGGCTGGTGCGGCGTTTCAGGGGACCGCTGTACCGGCTGCACCGGCTGCGGCGTGAAATCATCGCCACTCAGCTGGCCAATCAGGTGGTCAACCTGATGGGGGTCAACTTCGTCGATCGCCTGCAGGCGTCCACCGGCGCCGATGTCGAGACCATCGCGCGAGCCTATGTTCTGGTGCGCAAACTATACGATCTGGAGAGCCTGTGGCAGCAGATCGAGGCACTCGACCACCAGGTCAGCGGAGATGTCCAGATCGCCATGATGCATGACCTGCAGCATCTGGCGCGGCGCGCGACCCGCTGGTTCGTTCGCAACCGCCGCGGCACCCTGGACTGCGCCAGCGAAGCCGGAGCCTTCGGCAACCAGGTGATGCGCACCGCGACCAAGCTCGGCGATCTGATGGTGGGCCCTCCGCGCGAGGCCTGGGAAGCGGCCCGGGTGCATTACACGGATGCCGGCGTACCGGTGCGGCTGGCGTCGCTCATCGCCGCCAGCCGCAGTCTTTCCGCCATACTGGGATTGACCGAGGTGGCGGGCGAGCACGGGCTCAAGATGGGCAGGGTGGTGCGCGCCTACTATGCCCTGGGTCAGGAGCTGG
Organism: Marinobacterium nitratireducens; assembly: GCF_014645375.1. Lineage (GTDB taxonomy): Bacteria > Pseudomonadota > Gammaproteobacteria > Pseudomonadales > Balneatricaceae > Marinobacterium_A > Marinobacterium_A nitratireducens. The sequence goes on along the minus strand of NZ_BMLT01000004.1, from coordinate 268,999 downwards.
AGCTGCACTGGTTCGCCGGGCTGCTCGAGGGCCTGAGTGTCGAAAATTACTGGCAGGCGCTGGCGCGGGAGGCGTTTCGGGACGATCTGGACTGGCAGCACCGGGCGCTGGTATCGTCGCTGCTGGCGGGCTCCCGGCCCGGCCAGCCGATGGCGAAGCTGCTGGCGGACTGGCTGGAGCGAAACCGCGCCCAGGTCGAGCGCTGGCGTTACCTGCTGACCGAACTGCGCAGTGCCGGGCGGACCGAGTACTCGATGTACACGGTGGCGATTCGCGAGCTCTTCGACCTGGCCCGGAACAGCAGTTACAGCGGGGCCTGAATACAGACCGGATTCCGATGACGCAAAGCATAGTGGTCGAGCTGAACATCGACCGGGAACGCTATCTGCAGTATTACCGCAACGGCCGCGAAACCCAGGTACTGGCGGTGGCCAGCGACGGGCGCCGTGTGCGCTTTCCGGCCCGAATCCTGCAGCCATTCGTGCTGCACCAGGGCGTTCACGGCCGTTTTAGGATCGACTTCGACGACCAGGGGCGTTTCCGGCATATTGTGCAACTGCGTTAAGACGGCTGTCTTCGGGTGTTCAGATACTGTTACGTCGCCTATAATGCCGCCTTATTTCTGCAACCCTATGGATAATCGATGTTGTATCAGCTCGCACGTTACTCGATGTTCAGACTGGAACCGGAGCTGTCGCACGAGCTGGCGCTCGGCGGCATGAACCTGGTGGCGAACCTGGGACTGCACCGCATGTTCGGCGCTCGCGCCGAGAGCTTTCCGGTGGAGGTCATGGGTATTCGCTTTCCCAACCCGGTCGGACTGGCGGCGGGCCTGGACAAGAACGGCAGCGCCATCGACGGACTCGCGGCGATGGGCTTCGGTTTCATCGAGGTGGGCACCGTCACGCCGCGGCCACAAACGGGCAACCCCAAACCCCGCCTGTTCCGTATCCCGGAGCACTCGGCGATCATCAACCGTATGGGGTTCAATAACCAGGGCGTCGATCAGCTGCTGAAAAATCTCGAGCGCACCCGCTATACCGGAGTGCTGGGTATCAATATCGGCAAGAACAAGGATACCCCCAACGAGAAGGCCGACGAGGATTACGTCTACTGCATGCGCAAGGTCTATCCCCGCGCCAGCTACATCACCGTCAATATTTCCTCGCCCAATACCCCCGGTCTGCGCAGTCTGCAGTTTGGCGATTCGCTCAACAGTCTGCTCAACCGGCTCAAGGGCGAGCAGGCGAGGCTTGCGCGTCTGCACGACAAATACGTGCCGATAGCGGTCAAGATCGCGCCGGACATGAACGAAGAAGAGATCGCGATGGTGGCCAAGGCGCTCAAGACCTACGAGATGGACGCCGTGATCGCCACCAACACCACCCTGTCCCGGGACGGGGTCGAGGACTCGCCGCTGCGGCGCGAGGAGGGGGGGCTGAGCGGTGCGCCGGTACGCAACCGTTCCACCCGCACCATCCGCCAGCTGGCGAGCGAGCTTGACGGTGCCCTGCCGATCATCGGCGTTGGCGGCATCACCGAGGGCTTCGATGCGGCGGAGAAGATCGAGGCGGGGGCGAGTCTGGTGCAGATCTACACCGGCTTCATCTACCGTGGGCCGGAGCTGGTGGCCGAGTCGGTGGAAGCGATTCGTCAGATGAAAACGCAGGGGCGCTGAGGCAGCGCACCGGACCCTGACGCCTAGCCCTGAAACGCAAAAGGCTCCCTTTTGGGAGCCTTGCCTTAACCGGTCAGGGTGTGAGACCGGGTCGAGAGTCAGTGAAAGGAGGGATTGGCCTGTATGGCCGAGACGCCGGATTGGCCGCTCCAGTGGGCATCCCGTCCCTCGCGCCATCCGCTCATCCAGTGGCTGCGCATGTCAGTTTCGCTGACAGGACAACTACTCATGGACTTTCCTTCCAAACCAGCCTGGAAACCGCGATTGAACAGAGTAGAGGTTTTGTCGCGTTTCTGTCTTCTCATAGTACGCCTCTCTATAATTCTCTTTCGGGGCCGGTGCTCTCGAGCCGACCCCCGAAGCCGTGGACTGCCTTTCGGCAACCACAGTCTTCATTGATATCGGAAATCGGGCGCGCTTACGATCCAAAAAAGCTATTGACTGCCGGGCTGCCATAGAGCTTTCGGTTATAAGAAACAGAAAGCGCTATTTAATCAAAGGCTTATAACGGTGTCGCAAGCAGCAGGCGGTGGCTGAAAAGTTTTCATTAAAAAACAGTTACCTTTGAATGAAACTATTGTTAAAGGCCGGCGCCCGCGCAGCGGCGGTCTGACGTCAACTCAAGAGCGAAACGGATGAATCTGTTTGTAACCTGCCCGAAGGGCATCGAAGGCCTGCTTCGGGAGGAATTGTCGGCGCTGGGCGTCGCGGTGACCAAGGAAACGCCGGCTGGGGTGTCGGTCGAAGGCGGCCTGGAGGATGCCTATCGCATCTGCCTCTGGTCGCGGCTGGCGAACCGGGTGCTGCTGCCGCTGGCGGAGGCCGATGTCGACAGTGCCGACGACCTCTATCGGGCGGTGCAGCAGGTCGACTGGCTGGAGCACCTGCGTCCGGCGGGCACGCTGATGGTGGACTTCACCGGCCGCTCGAGCAAAATCGTCAACACCCACTTCGGTGCGCAGCGCGTCAAGGACGCCATCGTCGACCAGGTGCGGGAAAAGACCGGCAGCCGGCCGGCAGTCGACCGGCGTCAGCCCGACCTGCGCATCAGCGTGCACTTGGGCCGGGGCAAACTCAGCGTCGCGCTGGACCTGTCGGGCGAAAGCCTGCACCGGCGCGGCTATCGCAAGCAGGCGGGGCTGGCGCCGATGAAGGAGAACCTGGCGGCAGCGGTACTGTACCGGGCCGGCTGGCCGCAGCTGGCGCAGAGCCATCCGCAGCTGCTCGATCCCATGTGCGGCTCCGGCACGCTGCTGATAGAGGCGGTACTGATGGCGGCCGACATCGCCCCGGGGCTGCTGCGTCAGCGCTTCGGCTTCAGCCGCTGGCTCGGTCACGACAAGTCGATCTGGAAACCGCTGCTGCAGGAGGCCGGGGAGCGGCGTGAAAGGGGACTCGAGGCGTTGCAGGTGAAGTTCTTCGGCCGCGATCGCGATCCGGAAGTGTTGCAGCGGGCGCAGGACAATGCCGCACGCGCGGGTATCGGAGAGCTGATCGACTGGCGCGAGCAGGATATGGTGGAGCTGTCGCCGCCGCTCGAGGGTCCGGGGCTGCTGGTGACCAACCCTCCGTACGCCGAGCGTATCGGCGAGCACTCCGAGCTGATGTTCATGTATCGCCAGATGGGCGAGCGGCTCAAGCGCAGCTTCGGCGGCTGGCAGGTGGCGGTGTTCAGCGGCAATCCGGATCAGTGTCGCGCCATCGGTCTCAAGGCAGATCGTCAGTACAAGCTGTACAACGGCGCCATCGAGTGTCGCCTGTTCCTCTACACCCTTTATGCCGAGCGCGACCGTCCGCTGCCGGAGGAGGGCGTTGTCCAGCTGAACGAGCAGGCGCAGATGTTCGCCAACCGGCTCAAGAAGAACATCAAGGCGCTGTCGAAGTGGGTGCGGCGCGAAGGTATCGAGTGCTATCGCCTGTACGATGCCGATATGCCGGAGTACGCGGTGGCGGTGGACCGTTACGGCGACTGGGTGCAGGTGCAGGAATACGCGCCGCCGCGCTCGGTCGATCCGCTGAAGGCCTTCGACCGGCTGCAGGACGCGGTCGCGGCGGTGTCGCAGGTGCTGGAAGTGCCGCCGGAGCGGGTGGTGCTCAAGCAGCGCAAGCGCCAGCAGGGCAGCAGTCAGTACGAGCGCCAGGGGCAGAGCGACTACTTCTTCGAGGTGCAGGAACACGGCTGCCGGCTGCGTGTGAACCTGCACGACTATCTCGATACCGGCCTGTTTCTGGATCACCGCCCGGTGCGGCGCATGATACAGGCGCAGGCCTCGGGCAAGGACGTGCTGAATCTGTTCTGCTACACCGGCGCCGCGACAGTGCACGCGGCGGTAGGCGGCGCCGCCTCCACCACCAGTGTCGACATGTCTGCGACCTATCTGGCCTGGGCGATGAAGAACATGTCGCTGAACGGCTTTGGCGGCGGGCCGCATCACTTTATCCAGGCAGACTGCACGCGCTGGCTGCAGGAGCGACACCCGCAGCGCTATGACCTGATTTTCATGGATCCGCCGACCTTCTCCAACTCCAAGCGCATGGCGGATGTGCTGGATATTCAGCGCGACCACGTTGCTCTGGTGCGAGGGGCCATGGCGCGGCTGCGCCCCGGCGGCCTGCTGATCTTTTCCAATAATTACCGTCGCTTCAGTCTCGATTACGAGGCCCTGGCCGAGTTCGATATTCGCGATATCACCGCCCAAACCCTGGACCCGGACTTCAAGCGCAGCAGCGGTATTCACGTCTGCTTCGAGATTCGCCACCGCGGTTGAGCGGGTGCGCCCACGTTTTGACCTGGCTGGCAAACAGGTTCCCTGCCTGTTTGCCAGTCCCCCGCAACAGCGGGCGCAAGTGCATGGATGTGCGGGCTTCTGTGGAGCTCGCATTGTCCTGCGGTCAATGCTCAAGCACCTCTGCTTCATGTAGTCGCCCGCCGGCTGGATAACGCCGGCGGTCGTTCTGCTTCCCTCCTCAGGCACTGCCAGTTGCGGCTGTGCCTCAATAAATGGCACGGATTCTGCACTAACTTGGGGTCTTAGTGGCTGGTGTGCGCCAAACAGGTGCTGTGACTGTTGCAGTATCGAGCGCCGAAGCCAGTATCACGTTGGTGTTCCGGACCGATCGGGCCTGTCTTGAATCGGGGCGGCTTCGCTTGTGCGTACTGGCCAAAAATGCACCAGAATGAAACTCTGAATAATAAAATGCACTGTTAGTGTGCAGTAAGAGCCATTGAAGGAGAGGGTCTGTGGAAGCAGTCAACAGCGCAGTGGAAACTCTGGTACAGAGTTCGAATACGCTATTTATATTGCTGGGTGCGATCATGGTCTTTGCCATGCACGCGGGTTTTGCCTTTCTCGAGGTCGGTACCGTCCGGCACAAGAATCAGGTCAATGCCCTGGTCAAGATCATGACCGACTTCGGTTTCTCGGCGGTGGCCTATTTCTTCGTCGGCTACTGGATCGCCTACGGCATCACCTTTTTCGACGATGCCGCGACGCTCGCGGCCAACAACGGCTACGCGCTGGTGAAGTTCTTCTTCCTGATGACCTTTGCCGCGGCCATTCCGGCGATCATCTCCGGCGGCATCGCCGAGCGCGCGCGCTTCTGGCCGATGCTTAGCGCCTCGGCACTCTGCGTGGCGCTGGTATACCCGTTTTTCGAAGGCTTGATCTGGAACGGCAATTTCGGCTTCCAGTCCTGGCTGGAGTCGAGTTTCGGCGCCGGTTTTCACGATTTTGCCGGTTCCGTCGTGGTGCACGGTGTCGGCGGCTGGATCGCGCTGGTGGCGGTTCTGCTGCTCGGCAACCGCAACGGTCGCTATCGCGGTGACCGGTTGGTGGCTTTTCCGCCGTCGAACATTCCGTTTCTGGCCCTGGGCGCCTGGGTGCTCTGTATCGGCTGGTTCGGCTTCAACGTCATGTCGGCGCAGACACTGGACGGCATTTCCGGTCTGGTCGCGGTCAACAGCCTGATGGCGATGGTGGGGGGGATCGTTGTCGCGCTGGTTCTGGGCCGTAACGACCCCGGCTTTATCCATAACGGTCCGCTGGCCGGGCTGGTCGCCGTCTGCGCGGGCTCCGATGTGCTGCACCCGATCGGTGCATTGGCGGTAGGCGGTATCGCCGGCGCCATTTTCGTCTGGCTGTTCACGCTGATGCAGAATCGCTGGAAGATCGACGATGTGCTGGGTGTCTGGCCGTTGCACGGCGTCTGTGGTGCCTGGGGCGGTATCGCCGCCGGTATCTTCGGCAGCGAGGCGCTCGGCGGTCTCGGCGGCGTCAGCCTGACCTCGCAGCTGATCGGCACCCTGGCGGGGATTCTGGTGGCGTTGATTGGCGGTCTGGTCGTGTACGGCGGTATCAAGGTGCTGGCCGGCCTGCGCCTGAGCCAGGAAGAGGAATTCAACGGCGCCGACCTCAGCATCCACCGCATCGAAGCCACCTCTATCGAGTAACTCGCGACGGGGCATTCGCGGCAGGTTGTTCGTCGCGGGGCAGTGCCCGTAAGTTTGGGTGCGCGACTACGAACGCCACCGGGCCCCGACACACCCGTAGGAGCGGCGCCCCGCCGCGAAGCTTGGCGCAGTTCGCGTAGGGCACCTTGAGCGCAGCGAAACGTGCCGTGCCATTCGGCGCAGTTCGCTTCGCGTAGGGTGCTGCTGAGCGCAGCGATGCGCACCATTCTCGACGGTTCGGTTCGGTTCGGTGCGCTTCGCTTACCGGCACCCTACACATTAACTTAACGACAGTGCGAGCAACAAAAAAGGGCGCCCGAGAGGGACGCCCTTTTTGTTGCCTGCGGTTCGTTGCCTGGCTTAAGCCGGATAATCGCGTTTCTGCGGACCGGTGTAGAGCTGGCGCGGACGGCCGATGCGGTTCGGGCTGCTGTGGAATTCGTTCCAGTGTGAGATCCAGCCGATGGTGCGCGACAGCGCGAAGATCACGGTGAACATGCTGGTCGGAATGCCGATGGCCTTGAGGATGATGCCGGAGTAGAAGTCGACGTTCGGGTACAGCTTGCGCTCGACGAAGTATTCGTCTTCCAGCGCGATCTGCTCCAGACGCTTGGCGATCTTCAGCAGCGGCTCGTCCTCGACGCCGAGCTCGGCCAGTACCTGGTCGCAGGTGGCCTTCATGACCTTGGCGCGCGGGTCGAAGTTGCGGTAGACGCGGTGGCCGAAGCCCATCAGGCGGAAGGGGTCTTCCGGATCCTTGGCGCGTTCGATGAACTCGGGGATGTTGGCTTCGTCGCCGATCTCCTCGAGCATGGTCAGTACCGCTTCGTTGGCGCCGCCGTGTGCCGGTCCCCAGAGGGCAGCAATGCCGGAGGAAATACAGGCGAAGGGGTTGGCACCGGAGGAGCCCGCCAGGCGTACCGTGGAGGTGGAGGCGTTCTGCTCGTGGTCGGCGTGCAGCAGGAAGATGCGGTCCATTGCCTTGGCCAGAACCGGGCTCGGCTTGTACTCTTCGCACGGGGTGCCGAACATCATGTGCAGGAAGTTCTCAGCGTAGCCCAGTTCGTTGCGCGGGTACATGAACGGCTGGCCGATCGAGTACTTGTAGCACATGGCTGCCAGGGTGGGCATTTTTGCGATCAGGCGGAAGGCGCAGACTTCACGATGGTGGGCATCGTTGATGTCCAGCGAGTCGTGGTAGAACGCGGACAGGGCGCCGACGCAGGCGACCATGATGGCCATCGGGTGAGCGTCGCGGCGGAAACCGTTGAAGAAGTGGCTCATCTGCTCGTGAACCATGGTGTGGTTCTTGACGATGCTGACGAACTTTTCCTTTTCTTCCGCGTTTGGCAGTTCGCCGTTGAGCAGCAGGTAGCAGGTCTCCAGGTAGTCGGAGTGCTCTGCCAGTTGTTCGATCGGGTAGCCCCCGTGCAGTAGGATGCCCTTTTCGCCGTCGATATAGGTGATTTTCGACTCGCAGGCAGCTGTGGAGACGAAGCCGGGATCGTACGTGAACAGGCCTTTGCCGGTCAGCGGGCGAACGTCGATCACGTCAGGGCCTTCAGTGCCGGAATAAACGGGTAGCTCGATAGCTTCATCCAGACCGTCGACTGTCAACCGTGCTTTCTTGTCAGCCATTAGCGGCTCCTATCTTTGTCGTAGGGATTGGCGCAACACGCTCGTGGCGTGTCGTAACTGTAATGTTTGGGCCCCAATTAGGACCCACCCAATATAGAGATTGGAGCAGGATTGTCAATTGGATGGAAGGCCCGTTCATTGCAGTGCAGCAAAGCGCTGTTATGTCAAATTCCGGTTAGATCCGTTTCTAGATCATTAGTCGTATAACGCGCAATTTTTGCGGGAAATCCTTTATTCTTGCGGTGTCTGGCCACTGGGCCTTGATTGTAATATGTAGACCAAGTGCTTATACTCTCGCACCGAAGTGGCGGGGGCTGCCGATGATTAATCGGCCGTTTTCGCAACTGCGACGACAGGGGTATTTACTCTCTGCGCACTTCCTAGCAACCCTGTCCTGCAATAGGACAGCAAAGTGTGAACAAGAGCCGTGAACAAAAAAAGACCTGTAAACCTAGATCTGCGAACTATAAAACAGCCCCTTCCGGCGATTTCGTCCATTTTGCATCGCATAACAGGTGTAGCGTTGTTCTTCGGCGCTATCTTTATGCTTTATGCATTGGGCCTGTCTCTGGAATCCGAGGCTGGATTTAACGAAGCAGTTGCCATGTTCGAAGGTAGCTTCTTTGCAAAGCTGATTGCCTGGGGACTGATCTCCGCGCTGGGCTACCACTGCCTGGCCGGTATCAAGCACCTGGTAATGGATGCGGGCTACTGTGAGGAACTGGAGACCGGTCGTTTGGCGGCGAAAGTGACTCTGATAGCCGGCGCTGTGGCAGTCCTTCTTGCGGGAGTATGGGTATGGTAACCAGTATCACTAGCTTTGGCCGTAGCGGTCTGTACGACTGGATGATTCAGCGGGTAACCGCTCTCGTTCTGGTTGCCTACACCGTCTTTATGGTCTGTTATCTCGCCTTCGGCGACGTGCCGACCTACGAACAGTGGAAAGGCCTGTTCGAAGGTACGGCGATGCGCATTTTCACCCTGCTGGCTCTGCTGTCGATGGCAGCGCACGCCTGGATCGGCCTCTGGTCCGTATCGACCGACTACATCAAGCCCACTGGCGCGCGTTTCGTGTTCCAGTCCGTTTGCGGTCTGCTGACCTTCATCTATGTCGTCTGGGGCATTCAGATTCTGTGGGGTATCTAATCAATGTCTAAACTGCGCACGCTTTCTTTCGACGCTATCGTGGTCGGTGGCGGCGGTGCCGGTATGCGCGCCGCGCTGCAGCTGGCCCAGTCCGGTTTGAACACCGCTTGCGTCACCAAGGTCTTCCCGACACGTTCACACACCGTGTCCGCTCAGGGCGGTATCACCTGCGCCATCGCCAGTGCCGATCCGAACGATGACTGGCGCTGGCACATGTACGATACCGTCAAGGGCTCCGATTACATCGGTGACCAGGACGCTATCGAGTACATGTGCTCGGTCGGTCCGCAGGCCGTGTTCGAGCTGGACCACATGGGTCTGCCGTTCTCCCGTACCGAAACCGGCCGCATCTACCAGCGCCCGTTCGGCGGTCAGTCCAAGAACTTCGGTGAGGGCGGTCAGGCTGCCCGTACCTGCGCCGCAGCCGACCGTACCGGTCACGCGCTGCTGCACACCCTGTATCAGGGCAACCTGAAAGCCGGTACCACCTTCCTCAACGAATGGTACGCCGTGGACCTGGTCAAGAACGCCCAGGGCGCCATCGTCGGCTGTATCGCCATCTGCATCGAGACCGGCGAGACCGTCTACATCAAGGCCAAGGCCACCGTACTGGCGACCGGCGGTGCCGGCCGTATCTACGCGTCCACCACTAACGCCCTGATCAACACCGGCGACGGCATGGGCATGGCCATGCGTGCCGGCGTTCCGGCTCAGGACATGGAAATGTGGCAGTTCCACCCGACCGGCATCGCCGGCGCCGGCGTTCTCGTGACCGAGGGCTGCCGTGGCGAGGGTGGCTACCTGGTCAACAAGGACGGCGAGCGCTTCATGGAGCGTTACGCGCCGAACGCCAAGGACCTTGCCGGTCGTGACGTCGTCGCACGCTCCATGATTCTCGAGATCCTCGATGGCCGCGGCTGCGGTCCGGAAGGCGATCACGTCTTCCTGAAGCTCGACCACCTGGGCGAGGAAGTGCTGCACTCCCGTCTGCCGGGTATCTGCGAGCTGGCGAAGACCTTCGCCGCCACGGACCCGGTCAAGGAGCCGATCCCGGTCGTACCGACCTGTCACTACATGATGGGTGGTGTCGCCACCAACATCGGCGGTCAGGCTATCGGCCTGGATGCCCAGGGCAACGACCAGATCATCGACGGCCTGTTCGCCTGCGGCGAGGTTGCCTGCGTATCCGTACACGGCGCCAACCGTCTGGGTGGCAACTCGCTGCTCGACCTGGTGGTATTCGGCCGCGCCGCCGGTCTGCACATCGAGAAGCAGCTCAAGGAAGGCTACGAGTGCCAGGACGCGACCGAGTCCGACCTCGATGCCGCCATGGCGCGTCTCAACCGCCTCAACGACAGCACCGGTGGCGAGCGGGTTTCCGAGGTGCGCAAGGAGCTGCAGAGCACCATGCAGCTGTACTTCGGCGTATTCCGTGACGGCGAAAGCATGCAGAAGGGTCTGGGTCTGCTCAAGGAACTGCGCGGCAAGATCGAAAATCTGCACCTGGAAGACAAGTCCAAGGCGTTCAACACTGCCCGTATCGAAGCGCTGGAGCTGGAGAACCTCATGGAGGTTGCCGAAGCCACCGCTATCGCGGCCGAGGTGCGCAAGGAGTCCCGCGGTGCTCACGCCCGTAACGACTTCACCGAGCGTGACGACGAAAACTGGCTGTGCCACTCCCTGTTCATTCCGGGAGAGAAGCGCATCACCAAGCGTGCGGTCAACTTCGCACCGAAGACGGTCGATGCCTTCCCGCCGAAAATTCGTACCTACTAAGGGGCCGTTACGATGCTGGTAAGTGTATATCGCTACAATCCCGAAACCGACGACGCCCCGTACATGCAGGATATCCACATCGATATCCCGGGCGGCAAGGACATCATGGTGCTGGACCTGCTCCAGCTGCTGAAGGACAAGGATCCGTCGCTGGGCTACCGTCGCTCCTGCCGCGAAGGCGTGTGCGGTTCCGACGGCATGAACATGAACGGCACCAACGGCCTGGCCTGCATCACCCCGCTGTCGGCGGTGGTCGAGAAGGACAAGCTGGTGCTGCGCCCGCTGCCGGGCCTGCCGGTCATCCGTGACCTGGTGGTCGACATGACCCAGTTCTACAAGCAGTACGAGAAGATCAAGCCGTACCTGATCAACGACACGCCGGCGCCGGCTATCGAGCGACTGCAGTCGCCGGAAGACCGCGCCGAGCTCGACGGTCTGTACGAGTGTATTCTCTGCGCCTGCTGTTCGACTGCCTGCCCGTCGTTCTGGTGGAACCCGGACAAGTTCGTCGGCCCGTCCGGCCTGCTGCAGGCCTACCGCTTCCTGGCGGACAGCCGCGACACCGCGACCCGCGAACGTCTGGCGGAACTCGACGACCCGTTCAGCGTCTTCCGCTGCCACGGCATCATGAACTGCGTCAATGTCTGTCCCAAGGGGCTCAACCCCACCAAGGCGATCGGCAAGATCCGCAACATGCTGCTCTCGCAGGCGACCTGACGGCGAAACAGAAAACGGCACCTTCGGTGCCGTTTTTTTATGTACAGGATGTACAGTATGCCGCGGGCGCAGGGATGCGCAGGAGAGGTGCTGCACAGGGATGTGCTTATCCTTCGAGCGCATGGATGCGCACGACTGCAGGGATGCAGGAGTTAGCGCGAAGCAGGATGCCAGAGCCGAGGAGCAGGGTTATGTACAGGATGTACGGCGTCATTCCCGCGAACGCGGGAACCCATGAGCGCGGCACTTTTCGCTACGCTCCAGGTGCCCTGCGTCGAGGCAGGGGACAGGTTGGCGCGGAATGTCGAGGCAGGAGAGGGAAGCCGGCAGGGTTGCCGGCGGCGGTAAGGTCTCAGCTGTAACGCGTCATGCGTAACCTGGCCCTTATAGCTGCGTAACCTGACCCTTATAGATGAGCTCATCTAATCAATAGGGCGAATTTTTTACATCGAAAACACGCCTGATTTTGTTACGGACGGAACGAAGGACTGTGTAAAGCCCGTGACAAAAGGCGTACAATGTGGCCCGCGTTTGCGTGCTTTGTCCGTGAAGTGCGTGGCCACACAAAACGGTAACAAAGAGAGGACACCCAGCGGGTGTTACGAAAGGAATTGGTGCATCCTTTCGTGCTGGTTAACCTCTTGAGCCAGGGTGATCAATAGAATGCAAGAAGGCGTAATGGAGCAGTTATGGAAGAACGCCCACCTATACGGGGGGAATCTTTCATACGTTGAACAACTTTACGAAACTTACCTCATGGATCCGAATGCCGTTCCCGAGGAATGGCGCGACGAATTCGACCGGCTGCCCAAGGTCGGTGAACAGATATCCCAGGATATCCCCCACTCCACGATCCGTGAACACTTCCGCTATCTCTCCAAGAACCAGAACCGCTCCCGTCCGGTAGAAGTCTCCAGCGTCTCGTCCGAGCACGAGAAAAAGCAGGTGCTCGTGCTCCGCATGATCAACGCCTATCGCGTGCGTGGACATCAGGTCGCCGACATCGACCCGCTGAATCTGCTCAAGCGCGAGCCGGTACCTGACCTGGACCTGCGTTTCCACGGTCTCTCCGAGGCCGACAACGACACGGTGTTCCAGCTGGGCTCGCTGTTCTTCGGACCGGAAGAGGCACCGCTGAAAGAGATCGTCGAGGATCTCAAGCAGACTTACTGCAGCACCGTCGGTGCCGAATATATGCACATCGTCGACACCCAGGAAAAGCGCTGGCTCCAGTCGCGCCTGGAGCCGGTGCGCTGCCATCCGGTACTGGGCGCCGAGGAACGCAGTCACATCCTCGAACGTCTGACCGCGGCCGAAGGTCTGGAGAAATACCTGGGATCCCGCTATGCCGGCGCCAAGCGCTTCGGCCTCGAGGGCGGCGAGTCCCTGATTCCGCTGATGGACGAACTGATCCAGCGCGCCGGTCGCGACGGTGCCAGGGAAGTGGTCATCGGCATGGCGCACCGCGGCCGCCTGAACGTGCTGGTCAACATCTTCGGCAAGAATCCCGCCGAGCTGTTCGGCGAGTTCGAGGGCAAGAAACTGATCGAGTCCTCCGGTGACGTCAAATATCACCAGGGCTTCTCGTCCAACGTCATGACCGCCGGCGGCGAAGTCCACCTGGCGATGGCGTTCAACCCGTCTCACCTGGAAATCGTTTCGCCGGTGGTCGAGGGCTCGGTACGCGCCCGCCAGGACCGCCGCGAAGACCCGGTCGGCAGCACCGTCGTACCGGTCTCCATCCACGGCGACGCCGCCTTCGCGGGGCAGGGCGTGGTGATGGAAACCTTCCAGATGTCCCAGACCCGGGCTTACAAGACCGGCGGCACCATCCACATCGTGATCAACAACCAGGTAGGCTTCACGACTTCCCGCAAGGAAGACTCGCGTTCCTCCGAGTACTGCACCGATGTGGCGAAAATGGTTCAGGCGCCGATCCTGCACGTCAACGGGGACGATCCCGAAGCGGTTCGTTTCGTGACCCAGGTCGCGCTGGACTACCGCAACGAGTTCAAGAAAGACGTCGTTATCGACCTGGTGTGTTACCGTCGCCGGGGCCATAACGAAGCCGACGAACCGTCCGGCACCCAGCCGCTGATGTACGCCCAGATCAAGAAACAGAAGTCCACCCGCGAGCTCTACGCCAAGCGCCTGGTCGAGGCATCGGTCATCACCGAAGCCCAGAGCAAGGAGATGGAGAAAGAGTACCGTGCGGCGCTGGAAAGCGGCGAGCACGTTGCCAAGTCGCTGGTGCGCGAGCCCAACACCGAACTGTTCGTCGACTGGCGCCCGTACCTGGGCCACGAGTGGTCGTTCGAGTGCGATACCGGTGTCGATCTCAAGCTGCTGCAGGAGCTGGCGGTCAAGGTCAACGAGGTGCCTGAAGGTTTCGCCGTTCAGCGCCAGGTGCAGAAGATCTACGAAGACCGTCGCCGCATGGCCGCCGGCGCCATGGAGGTCAACTGGGGCTTCGCCGAAACCATGGCCTACGCCACGCTGCTGGCCGAAGGCTACCCGGTGCGTCTGACCGGTCAGGACGTCGGCCGCGGCACCTTCTCCCACCGTCACGCGGTGCTGCACGACCAGAAAACCGCTCGCTGCTACGTGCCGCTGCAGAATCTGGCAGACGATCAGCCGCGCATGACCATCTTCGACTCCTACCTCTCGGAAGAGGCGGTACTGGCGTTCGAATACGGCTATGCCACCACCATCCCGAATGCGCTGGTGATCTGGGAAGCCCAGTTCGGCGATTTCGCCAACGGCGCCCAGGTGGTGATCGACCAGTTCATTACCAGCGGCGAGCAGAAGTGGGGCCGTCTGTGCGGCCTGACCATGCTGCTGCCGCACGGCTTCGAAGGCCAGGGCCCGGAGCACTCCTCCGCCCGTCTCGAACGCTTCCTGCAGCTCTGCGCCGAGCACAACATCCAGGTCTGCACGCCGACCACCCCGGCCCAGATCTTCCACCTGCTGCGCCGTCAGGTGGCCCGCCCGCTGCGTAAGCCGCTGGTGGTGATGTCGCCGAAGAGTCTGCTGCGTCACAAGCAGGCGACCTCGACCCTCGAGGAACTGGCGCAGGGTTCGTTCCAGCCGGTCATCCCGGAAGTCGATCAGCTCGATCCGGGCAAGGTCAATCGCCTGGTGCTCTGTGGCGGCAAGGTCTACTACGACCTGTACAACCGTCGCGCCGAGCTCGGCCTGGAAAATGTCGCCATCGTGCGCATCGAGCAGCTGTACCCCTTCCCGGAGGCGATCCTCGAAGAGACCATCGCCCAGTACACCAACCTCGAATCCGTGGTCTGGTGTCAGGAAGAGCCGATGAACCAGGGTGCCTGGTACTGCAGCCAGCACCATATGCGCAACGTGCTGCACCGCCATAACCCGGCGCTGCACCTGCACGGCATCGGACGTCCGCACGCAGCGGCGCCGGCGGTCGGTTACATCTCGGTACACCTCGAGCAGCAAGAAGCGCTGGTCAACGAAGCACTCAACGGTTAATGACGAGGCCGTATCGCGGGATACGGCCTTTGCGGAGCACAAAGGAAAACACATGTCCATCGAAATCAAAGCCCCGACTTTTCCGGAATCCGTCGCGGACGGTACTGTCACCACCTGGCACAAGCAGCCGGGCGAGGCCTGCGCCGCTGACGAGCTGATCGTGGATATCGAAACCGACAAGGTGGTGCTGGAAGTCGTCGCACCGGCCGACGGTGTCATCAAGGAAATCCTCAAGGGCGAGGGCGAAACCGTCCTCAGCGACGAGGTCATCGCGCACTTCGAGCAGGGCGCCGCCGGCACCGCAGCCGAAGCACCGGCTGCCAGCGCTGAAGCCGCACCGGCCGGCGACGCCGACAAGGTCGGCCCGGCCGCGCGCAAGCTGATCGAGGAAAACAACCTCGACGCCAGCAAGATCCCGGGCACCGGCAAGGGCGGTGGCATCACCAAGGAAGACGTGCAGAACTTCCTCAAGTCCGGCGCCCAGGCACCGGCTCCGGCGCCCGCCGCAGCCAAGGCCGCTCCGGCTCCGGCACCGGCGGCTGCCGCCGTCAACGTTCCGGCCGGCGAGCGCACCGAGAAGCGCGTGCCGATGACCCGTCTGCGCGCCACCATCGCCAAGCGTCTGGTCGAGGCGCAGCAGAACGCGGCGATGCTGACCACCTACAACGAAGTCAACATGAAGCCGGTCATGGAGCTGCGCAAGCAGTACAAGGACCTGTTCGAGAAGGTGCACGGCGGCACCCGCCTGGGGTTCATGTCCTTCTTCGTCAAGGCCGCGACCGAAGCGCTGAAGCGTTTCCCGGCGGTGAACGCCTCCATCGACGGCAACGACATGGTCTACCACGGCTACCAGGATATCGGCGTTGCCGTTTCCACCGACCGTGGTCTGATGGTGCCGGTACTGCGTGACACCGACGCCATGAGCCTGGCGGACGTCGAGTCCACCATCGCCGACTTCGGCAAGCGTGGCCGTGACGGCAAGCTGGGCATGGAAGACATGCAGGGCGGCACCTTCACCATAACCAACGGCGGTGTGTTCGGCTCGCTGATGTCGACGCCGATCCTGAACCCGCCGCAGACCGCCATTCTCGGTATGCACAAAATCCAGGAACGCCCGATGGCGGTCAACGGCGAGGTGGTGATCCTGCCGATGATGTACCTCGCCCTGTCATACGACCATCGTATGATCGATGGCAAAGAGGCTGTACAGTTCCTGGTCACCATCAAGGAGTTGCTGGAAGATCCGGCCCGTATGCTCCTGGATGTGTAATAAAGCAGCCCACTGCAATTCGACGAGTGCATTAAAGGATAGGAAAATCGATGTCTGACAAATTTGACGTGATAGTGATTGGTGCCGGCCCCGGCGGCTACGTGGCGGCGATTCGTGCTGCGCAGCTGGGTCTGAAAACCGCCTGTGTCGAGAAGTGGGTAGACGGCAAGGGCGCGCCGGTACTGGGCGGCACCTGCCTCAACGTGGGCTGCATCCCCTCCAAGGCGCTGCTGGAGTCCACTCACAAGTTCCACGACATGAAAGCCCACGCCAAGGATCACGGCATCGCTGCGGCTGACGTCCAGATGGACGTCAAGAAGATGGTCGCCCGCAAGGACACCATCGTCAAAAACCTGACCGGCGGCATCGGCGGTCTGTTCAAGGCCAACGGCGTGACCCTGCTGCAGGGCGCCGGCAAGCTGCTGTCCGGCAAGCAGGTCGAAGTGACCGCTGCCGACGGTTCCGTCAGCGTCCACGCCGCCGAGAACGTCATCCTGGCGTCCGGCTCCGTGCCGGTCGAAATCCCGCCGGCGCCGCTGACCGAAGGCCTGATCCTGGACAACGCCGGTGCGCTGAACATCGACGAGACGCCGAAGCGTCTGGGCGTCATCGGCGCCGGCGTCATCGGCCTCGAGATGGGCTCCGTCTGGGCGCGTCTGGGCTCCGAAGTCACCGTGCTCGAAGCCATGGACAGCTTCCTGGCCCTGGCCGACCAGGACGTCGCCAAGGAAGCCGCCAAGCTGTTCAAGAAGCAGAACCTGGACATCCGTCTGGGCGCCCGCGTCACCGGCACCGAAGTGATCGACGGCAAGGAAGTGAAGGTCCAGTTTAGCGATTCCGAAGGCGAGAAAGAAATCGTCGTCGACAAGCTGATCGTGGCCGTTGGCCGTCGTCCGCTGACCAACGGCCTGCTGGCCGGCGACAGCGGCGTCGAGCTGGACGAGCGCGGCTTCATCAAGGTCGACGAGCAGTGCCGCACCGACATGCCGGGCGTATTCGCCATCGGCGACTCGGTACGCGGCCCGATGCTGGCGCACAAGGCCTCGGAAGAGGGCATCATGGTTGCCGACATCATCGCCGGCCACAAGGCCCAGGTGAACTACGATGTGGTGCCGAACATCATCTACACCCATCCGGAACTGGCCTGGGTCGGCAAGACCGAGCAGGAACTGAAGAACGCCGGCGTCAAGTACAAGACCGGCAAGTTCCCGTTCGCGGCCTCCGGTCGTGCCATGGCGTCCAACGACACCGACGGCTTCGTCAAGGTCATTGCCGATGAAGAAACCGATCGCATCCTGGGTGTGCACATGGTCGGCGGCATCGCCTCCGAGCTGATCGCCCAGGGCGTCATCGCGATGGAGTTCTGCTCCAGCGCCGAAGACCTGCAGATGACCATGTTCGCGCACCCGACCGTCAGTGAAGCCGTGCACGAAGCGGCGCTCGCGGTCGACAACCACGCGATCCACATTGCCAACCGTAAAAAAAGGTAAGCCGGCGATCCCGGCTTTCGGGTGACCGGGCACAGATCCGGTCACCCACATTAGACGCTTGTCGAATTACAGCGTCACAAGGCTTTCTGTATGCTCGCTAATCGGGCACAGAATCCAACATTGATGAGACAACGGACAAGAGCATGAACCTTCACGAGTACCAGGGCAAACAGCTGTTTGCCGCCTATGGTCTGCCGGTATCCAAGGGATTCGCGGTAGATACTCCGGAAGAAGCTGCTGAAGCGGCGAAGAAGATCGGCGGAAGCCAGTGGGTCGTCAAGGCCCAGGTTCACGCCGGCGGCCGCGGCAAGGCGGGTGGCGTCAAGCTGATCTCCTCTCCGGACGAAGCCAAGGCTTTCGCCGAGCAGTGGCTGGGCAAGAACCTGGTGACCTACCAGACAGACGAGAACGGTCAGCCGGTTTCCAAGATCCTGGTTGAGACCTGCACCGATATCGCTCAGGAACTGTACCTGGGCGCGGTCGTCGATCGCTCTTCCCGTCGTATCGTGTTCATGGCGTCCACCGAAGGTGGCGTCGAGATCGAGAAGGTTGCCGAAGAGACTCCGGAAAAAATCCTCAAGGCCACCATCGACCCGCTGACCGGCGCACAGCCGTACCAGGGCCGCGAGCTGGCGTTCCAGCTGGGCCTGCAGGGCGACCAGATCAAGCAGTTCGTCAACATCTTCCTCGGCCTTGCCAAGATGTTCGAAGAGAAGGACCTGGCGCTGCTGGAAATCAACCCGCTGGTCATCACCGACGCCGGCAACCTGCACTGCCTGGACGCCAAGGTGGTACTGGATAGCAACGCCCTGTACCGTCACAAGGATCTGCAGGAAATGCACGATCCGTCCCAGGACGACGCCCGTGAAGCCCGGGCGGCCGAGTGGGACCTGAACTACGTCGCGCTGGACGGCAACATCGGCTGCATGGTCAACGGCGCAGGCCTGGCCATGGGCACCATGGACATCGTCAAGCTGCACGGCGGCCAGCCGGCCAACTTCCTCGACGTAGGCGGTGGCGCGACCAAAGAGCGCGTCACCGAAGCGTTCAAGATCATCCTCTCCGATTCTGCCGTCAAGGCCGTTTTCGTCAACATCTTCGGCGGCATCGTTCGCTGCGACCTGATCGCCGACGGCATCATCGGTGCCGTTAAGGAAGTTGGCGTCGACGTACCGGTCGTGGTGCGTCTGGAAGGCAACAACGCAGAGCTGGGTGCTCAGCGTCTGGCCGAATCCGGCCTGGATATCATTGCAGCTAAGAGCCTGACCGACGGCGCCCAGCAGGCAGTCAAGGCAGCGGAGGGTAAATAATGTCGATTCTGATCAACAAAGACACCAAGGTTATCTGCCAGGGTTTCACCGGTGGTCAGGGTACCTTCCACTCCGAACAGGCGATCGCGTACGGCACCAAGATGGTCGGCGGTGTCACGCCGGGCAAGGGCGGTACCGAGCACCTGGGCCTGCCGGTGTTCAACACCGTCAAGGAAGCCGTGGAAGCCACCGGCGCGGAAGCGTCCGTGATCTACGTTCCGGCTCCGTTCTGCAAGGACTCCATCCTGGAAGCCGCCAACGCCGGCATCAAGCTGATCGTCTGCATCACCGAGCACATCCCGGTGATGGACATGCTGCAGTGCAAGGTGAAGTGCGACGAGCTGGGCGTGCGCCTGATCGGCCCGAACTGCCCGGGCGTCATCACTCCGGGCGAGTGCAAGATCGGCATCATGCCGGGTCACATCCACCTGCCGGGCAAGGTCGGTATCGTATCCCGTTCCGGTACCCTGACCTACGAAGCGGTCAAGCAGACCACCGACGCCGGCTTCGGCCAGTCCACCTGCGTCGGCATCGGCGGCGACCCGATCCCGGGCTCCAACTTCATCGACATCCTGGAGATGTTCGAGAAGGACCCGCAGACCGAAGCCATCGTCATGATCGGTGAAATCGGCGGCTCCGCCGAGGAAGAAGCGGCTGCCTACATCAAGGCCAACGTCACCAAGCCGGTCGTCTCCTACATCGCAGGCGTCACCGCTCCGGCTGGCAAGCGCATGGGTCACGCAGGCGCGATCATCTCCGGCGGTAAAGGCACCGCTGCCGAGAAATTCGCAGCCCTGGAAGACGCAGGCGTCAAGACCGTCCGCTCCCTGGCCGACATCGGCAAGGCACTGGCCGAACTGACCGGCTGGGAAGTGAAGTAATATCGCCCGATTTTTTTCGGGTAATCGAAAAGGCAGCCTCGGCTGCCTTTTTTCGTTGTTGGGGGTTACGTTGTGACGGGTGACGGGTGACGCGTAGGCGTGAGGGGAGGGGCTGTTGCTCTTGTGGGAGCGCCGTCCCCGGGGCGAATGTGGCCTGCACGTTGCTGATATAAAACTCAATCGCCCCTCGGCTGCTGATCGAACGCACGAACCGGAGGGTGGATGAAGGCGCAATTGCAACGATCTTTACGTTTACCGCAGACCCAAACCACGCCGTAACCCGCAACGCCAATCGCATGCCTGATCGATACCGCTGTCCCGTAGGAGCCCGGTCTCCGGGCGAATTCGGCGGGCACGTAGGTGGATACAAACCACCCTCCGACCCTATGCCGATGATCGAATGCACGAAGGGGAGGGTGGTGGAGGCGCAATGCCACCGACCTTCACGATCTACGCGGGCTCAGATGCGCCGCAACCCGCAATATCGATCGTATTGCAGATCGATTGGTTTCCGTCCACAGAGTGCTAACCGGATCGCTTCTTTTTCGCCTCTTGGCGACTTACATTTCTTTTGCGTGAAAGGAAAAATAAGCAAAGGCTCTCTACAACAAGACGACGCCCTAAGATGCCGGCCTTCGGCTTCATTGTGCGCTGGTAGCCTTTTCCGGGCACAGCTCACGGCACGTCCCTGTGCCGGATCTGAGGCTCGGCATCCATGCCTCGCCTCTGTCGGGCCCGCTGGCTAGCCTGTTCAAAATAAGACTGCCAGTGCTCGTCGGCATCCAACGGGACCCGGGTGGCTGTTTAAGCGCTCTGGAAATGCTACGGACGGCTTTGTGGCAAGCCTTCAGAGGATCCGTGATCCTGACTGCGAGCGAGCCCGCCCCGATATTCCCAAACCCTCTGCTATCCTTTCCGGGGCTTTTCTACGGCCTTGAATATTCTGCCGGCCCAACCGAACCCAAAATAACAAAACGGGTATCCATGAAACTCATCATTCTCGGCAACGCCGGTTCCGGCAAGACCACCTACACCCGCCGGTTGCTCGCCCGCCATCCCGCGGCGCGCCTGTCCCTGGACGAGGTCGCGTTCGACGGCGGTATCGAGCGGCGCCCGCTGCACGACAGCGTCGCGGACGTGCGGCGGTTTATTGCGGCAAACGGGCACGGGATCATCGAAGGCTGCTACGCGGATATTCTCGAACCGGTGCTGCCGCTGTGCGACGAGCTGGTATTCCTCAACCCCGGTGTCGAAACCTGCGTCGCTCACTGCCGCGCTCGCCCCTGGGAACCCGAGAAATTCGCCTCCAGTGCGGCGCAGGATGAGCATCTCGAAAATCTCATCAACTGGGTAAGTACCTACGAAACGCGCGATGACGAATACGGCCTTCGCGCACACCGCCGGCTCTTCGACGCCTTCGAGGGACACAAACGGGAATTCAATGACCCGACCGAATACGCGGTGTAATCACTGTCATCGCTGATCGAACGCACGGACTGAAATGCGCCGCAACCCGCAATATCGATCGTATTGCAGATCGATTGGTTTCCGTCCACAGAGTGCTAACCGGATCGCTTCTTTTTCGCCTCTCGGCGACTTACTTTTCTTTTGCGTGAAAAGAAAAGTAAGCAAAGGCTCTCTACAACAAGACGACGCCCTAAGATCCCGGCCTTCGGCTTCACTGCGCGCTGGAAGTCTTTTCCGGGCGCAGCTCACGGCACGTCCCTGTGCCGGATCTGCGGCTCGGCATCCATGCCTCGCCCCTGACGGGCCTCTTCGAAAAAGACTCCCAGTGCTCGTCGGCGACTAAAGGGATCCCGGTGCCGGCTTATATGCTCTGGAAGTGTTTCGGACACTGATGATAAATACCTAACGCCTTACCCCTCACGCCTAACCGCTTCCATTCATCCCCCATAAAGGTTTACCCCGCAGCCAATCGCCGTTACTCTTTCCGGCAGCGGCTATCGTGCAAGGAATGCATCCCCCACCAAGGACCGGAACCGCAGTGTCGACCTGATGTTTGTCGAACATAAAGCTGCCCGTCGTTCTTTCCGTCCTTTTCGTCCATCGGCCCTGACAGGGCAGGGCGGGCGCCTTCTTTGCCTCCATAGTCATTCCTGAACGCTATCCTTTGTTATCGGCTTTCCGCAGGACCGCACGGATGGGCGGTAGCGTGCCTGGTTCCGGTGATCGGGTGCAGACACCGGTCCGGATTCCTGTAGGAGCCCGCTCCGCGGGCGAAGCGAAAGCCCGTTTCACGCACTACGCTCAATCTTGGCGCCGGGCTTTCCGCCTGTAGGTCGCGGCATGCCAGATAAATGCGTTGCAGCCTTAATCAAGCGCTTTGGTCAAATACGACCTTAACAGGATGTTGAAAAGCGTTTTCGAGGCCGTCGAGGCAAGGAAAAAACAGGCGAAAACGCGCAGTTTAGTACACTAAATGAGCATTTTGAGCCTGTTCTTGACGCAGCATTCGGCAACGCAGATAGGTTTTCAAGAACCTGTTAGGAGATAACAATGACACTAAAGGTGATAGGTGCAGGTTTCGGACGTACGGGAACCATGAGCATGAAGGCCGCACTGGAGCAGCTGGGCCTGGGCCCCTGCTACCATATGGTCGAGTGCCTGCCGCGAGGGCCCGAGCACTGGCAGAAGTGGACCGATGCGGCCAAGGGTCATCCCGACTGGGACTCGATCTTCGACGGCTTCGCGTCCACCGTCGACTTTCCGGCCAGCACCAGCTACAAGGCGCTCGCGGACTACTACCCCGATGCCAAGGTCGTCCTGACCGTCCGCGATCCCGAGCGCTGGTTCGAGTCCACCCAGGAAACGATCTTTGCGCCCCATTGGATCGAGTACCTAAGGACCGTCGAGATGGGCGAGTTCATCCAGGCGACCATCAACGATTACCTTCAGGACCGAATGCACGATAAGGAGCACCTGATCCGCCGCTTCAACGAGCATATTGCGGAAGTGCGGGCATCCATTCCGGCATCGAGGCTGCTGGTGTTTGAGGTGAAGGACGGCTGGGGGCCTCTTTGTGAGTTCCTGGAGATGCCTGTGCCTGATACGGATTTTCCGCAGGTAAACGATACGGAAGCGACCAAGGGTATTATCAATAAGATTATTGAAAATGGGGCCGAGGCGGTGTTTGGGTATAGTGGGTGAATAAGTAAAAAGGCTTAGTGATTTGTTTGCCATTTCTGTCTCTTGTGACGGTGAAGGGATACTTCGCCATCTTCAACACCTCGTCCGTGAAATGTTCAGAAGAATCTATACTTATAGCCTTTGGTTGGGACGGCGTCGAGGTAAAGTACCTTCTAATACGCATTCGAATTCGGGGCTGGTTTGTTTTTCTAATTATAGTCAATACGTTACATATCGCTAACGTTTAGCGTAAGTGACGTAAAAGGTATACCTTCTAATAATTATTATGAGGCCGAAGGCCTCATTAACAGACTGTTAGAAATTATGGATTAATCATATGTCTGACACTAGAAATTTGGCACTGAATTGGCTCAAGAAGAATTATCCTGAAGACAGGCATGACTATATAAAATCATCGAAATACTTTTATGATTGTGATATATGGTATTTTACTTGTCCTATTAGCTATCTTGATGGCGATAAAGGTAGGACCATAGCCTTTTTGCTACAGAACAAGGATAAAGCTGAAGATTTCCACTATATCCGTGTGCCTCGTGCGTATCTAATTGAAAACAAAGACAAATTAGATATTAGACAAAACGGTCAGAAATTCGATCTTCGTATATCTGGAAAGTCAATAAATTGGTTTATGTGCGAACGTAGCAAAAACCTTTGCTTTAGGCAGTTTGAGAAGTGAGTTTCTAACAAAGCGTTCAAAACCGTTCGCTTTGCTCACTGGGACCTTAAAAGCTACGCTTTTTCGGCCCTTTAACGCCACGTTAGCGGTACAAGGAAGCTATGAAGCGATACCGAATTTTTTCGTTTGACTTCGATTCTCGAGCAAGCAGCTTAGAGCCCATACAAGAGCAATGGGAAGATAAAGTTAAAGAGTTGCATGCCCAAAATAGGGAAAATACCATCAAGGGACTTGCAGCCCAATTCGGTGAGCAAAACCTTGATATAAAAGTAAATAACTTTGTTGACCTCAAGTTCAAACCTTTTTCGGTGGCAGCCTTCCACAATAAGTTCCTAGAGCAAATCAGAAATTCTTATGTGGTAGGAAGCTACTATCCCGCATTAACTGGAGCGTGCGCTCTAGGAGAGCGGATATTAAATCATATGGTGTAACTTCTCCGCGACTACCATAAAGACGCACCTGAATATAAAAAGCTGTATCGCAAGCAATCGTTTGACTATTGGCCCTTGGCTATTGACGCATTAGAGTCTTGGGGAGAGTTGCTACCTGAAGCGGCAGATAAATTTAGAGATCTAAACGAAAAAAGAAATCATGCTATTCATTTCAACCCAGAAACAGATCATAACGACAAGGATCTTGCTCTCGAAGCTATTCATTTAATTCAAGATATAGTAAATATTCAGTTTGCAGCTTTCGGCACTCAACCATGGTACTTCTGCATTCCTGGTGAGATGTACATCAAAAAAGAGTGGGAAGAAAAGCCCCTTATAAAGCACATTTTCATTCCGAACTCATTGTTGGTTGCCCCCAAACATAGAGTTGAAAGCGTATTGCCTAAAATCGTTGTAAACGACCAATTCGAGTATGACGATAAAGAAATATCAGATGAAGAATACTATGAATTACGTCAAAACCGCTAACAAATCGTTCAACTTCAGCCAGCAAGCTGGCTCGGACCTCCAAAAGCCTGCGGCTTTTTTTGGCCCATTAACGCGGCGTTCAATTTCAATCAGCATCGATAGAGGGATGTTTTTAAATCCCATATGCTTTTAATGGCACATATATAGAGGTTTGATTTTATGGCTGGAAAGTCACCTAAAGGGCCGGGGTATATTTACATTCTTGTTAATAGCACAAACCCGAATGAAATTAAGATAGGGCTTTCGGTCAACCCTGTCGCAAGGGTAAAACAATTACACTCATCAGGTACCGCAATGCCCATGTACTTTCAATATGTGTGGCATGTGCCAAATATGAAGTTGGCAGAAGACGCGGCTCATGAAGTCATGAGAGGGCACCGAGTAAATCCCAGGCGTGAATTTTTCCACTTGGTTCCAGATAGCGCTGCATTAGACCTAGAAACGCCTCACCAACATTTTGGCGGTCATGATTTGGCTGACGTATATCTGCACGCACTTCGTGAGTTGATTGAAGAAGGCTGGGATTATCTCAATATTGACTACGTCAGAGTCACGAGTCTACCTGGATAGAATTAATGTGTAATAGGAAAAGCATTGGAAACTAACGTTTAATGATGTTTGGTTTTTATACAAATCGCAGAAATTTAACAAGCGCATCCATTGGGACTGGTTTTCCGCTGGCGCTCCAAACCAGCCCATTACGCGGACGTTATAGGTTTTTGATTTCAGAATGTTGCCCTAAGAAAAAGAATTTAAAAATTGAGTTATAAAGATAGATTGACAGAAGCGGTTAATTATACCCTTAGTTTGGGTCTGGAAATTGAAAAATGCCCATTGCCTCTAGGTGATAAAATTGAAAGTAGAATGATGCAGGATATTTTTCAATTATGTGGTGATGCGTTATATCATTATGGCTATCAAACATCATCCGATCTGGCTAGTAAATGTACGCCTGTTCATTTGATTCTACAGCATCATCTGAAGAATGACATGAATCTTGATAGTTTCATTACGGTTGGTGATCGATTTTGGGATGATTACGTTTACTGTGAAATGTCTAAAGATTCTATTGAGAGAGAGCTTAAAAATCCGAGCATGGGTGGAGATATTAAAGCCCATGTTTGGTTAACACTGACTGATGGTACAATTTTAGATTGTACTGCGGAGGCACATGCAGACCTCCTTTTTAATCGCGGTGAGCATCCTGCCCATAAGTGCATAATGCTTATAGATCCAAACAAAGAAGAAAATTCCAAAGCTGGGTATCATAGGCCATACCTGATAGGAACTGGTTTTTTAGAAAAAACAGGTATGTATCAAATAATATGCCCATAACAAGAGATTGTAGTCGCCCGCAAGCGGGCTGGGCCTTCACTGCTACGCAGCTCAGGCCCCTAAATTAGGCGTTAGTGTCCAAGCTTGAGAATAAAAATGACCAAAGGTTTAAAGCAATACAAAGGCAGATTAAATGCATCCCAAGTTGCATCTGGAATTAATGTTGCCATTAAGAACTCTAGAAGGCTCTACGAGGATGCCAAGATGCTTTTCGAAAGCGCTAGATATCCAAGCGCTCTTGCCCTGGCGATTCTTTCGATTGAGGAGTCAGGAAAGGCCTTTATCCTTCGGTCACTTTCATTAGCACATGATGGCAAAGAACTCAAGGAGGGCTGGAGAAAGTACAGATCCCATAAAGACAAGAATACGCATTGGATTGCAGTCGATATGATGCTTGAAGGGGCTAAGAGTTTAAGCGATCTTTCAAAGGTTGCTGATCCAAGATCATCCAACGATCTTGGATCAATTGAAGCAGGTGGCGCTATATACAGACTGTTTGGGTTCTGCCCACTGGTCTTCCCCCGAAGAAGTAGTAGATAAAGACCTTGCTGCGGGGATACTAAGAACAGCTGATATATTCTCAAGAAAGCAGAATTGTGTCGAAGAGCATATTTCGCTTTGGATAAAGCATATGCTCCCTGTAAAGAATCAGCCTCAGTCTATTCAAAACCAAGCGCTGTTAAATTGGTTCAGAGAAATGAAAGATAAAGATTATATTACCGAGGGGGAAATAGCGTTCAAGGACTTTTTAGGTGTGGATGTATGATCACTAACAAGGCCAAGCAGCATCGCGCACTTCGTGCGCTGGACCTCGCTACGCTCGGCCGCTGTTGGCAACGTTATGCTTTAATCAATATAGCGGCGAATAAATAAGCAATTGAACTGAATTTAAGGGCTAACCCATTGCCGACTTTTGCAAGATTAACTTAAGTTAATCATATGAAGTTTAGACGAATTGAAGTATTCAAGCGTGAAGTATTATACCCTATTCAATTCACTATGGCGGCCATATGACCATTCATATTCCTACTATTTTTTTAATGATTATCACTGCCGCAGGCTAAAGGGGTCAGGTCTTGCCTTTTGCCCCCCAGCCTGTCGGCTCGATTCGCTGAGGCTTCGTATGAATCTTATACTCGATAATCAATTCCCGGTAAGGAGCCAAGGATGGCCAGACCGTTACGGTTGGAGTTCGCGGGTGCGCTGTACCACGTGACCTCTCGGGGTAACAGGCGCGAATCGATCTATGAGAGCGATGACGACAGGCGGCTGTTCCTTGGTGTGCTAGACGACGTCTGTGAGACGTTCAACTGGATATGCCATGCCTATTGCCTGATGGGCAATCATTACCATCTGTTGATCGAGACGCCGGAAGGCAATCTGTGCCACGGGATGCGGCAGCTCAATGGGGTCTATACACAAAGCTTCAACCGGCGGCATGGCCGGGTAGGTCATCTTTTACAGGACCCAACGGGGTCAGGTCTTGCCTTTTGCCCCCAGTTTATCGGCTCGGTGCTCTGAGCATTCGTTTGAGTCCTATACTCGTTAGTCTTGACCCGGTAAGGAGCCAAGGATGGCCAGACCGTTACGATTGGAGTTCGCGGGTGCGCTGTACCACGTGACCTCTCGGGGTAACAGGCGCGAAGCGATCTATGAGAGCGATGATGACAGGCGGCTGTTCCTCGGCGTGCTTGACGACGTCTGTGAGACGTTCAACTGGATATGCCATGCCTATTGCCTGATGGGCAATCATTACCATCTGTTGATCGAGACGCCGGAAGGCAATCTGTGCCACGGGATGCGGCAGCTCAATGGGGTCTATACACAAAGCTTCAACCGGCGGCATGGCCGGGTAGGTCATCTTTTACAGGGGCGCTACAAGGCGATTCTGGTTGAGAAAGAAGCGTATCTGCTGGAGCTGGCCCGCTATATCGTGCTCAATCCTGTTCGGGCTGAGATGGTCCGCAGTGCCGTCGAATGGCCCTGGAGCAGTTATCGGGCAACAGTCGGCTGCGAACCTGACCTGAACGCGCTTTTCACTGATGGGATTCTACTGGTATTCGACAATCAGCGTGGCCGGGCGATAGCGTGCTATGAGCGTTTCGTCGCAGAGGGCAAGCATCAACCCTCGCCCTGGAGCCGGCTTCGCAATCAGGTATACCTTGGCAGCGAGCAGTTTGTCGATGAGATGCAAAAGCGAGTTGACGATGCAGACCGCTTGCTCGAAATCCCATCGGCCCAGCGGCGGCCACTTTCCAAACCTCTCGATGACTACGTCCAGATGACTTCGTCGCGGAATGAAGCGATAGTAAAAGCGCATGCCAGTGGCGGTACAGTATGAAAGAACTCGGCGAGTATTTCGGTCTGCACTACTCGCGGATAAGCCGGATTATCAGTAAGGCAAAAGGCAAGACCTGACCCCGTCCGTGACTCAAGATGACGGTCTGGTACGGGTAAGGCCGATGTTGGATCGGGTGAGTGATTGGGGCACTTATCTCTCTTCTGGAAATGTCGAAGAAACGCAGGCGATACAGCAGCATACGAGAACCGGTAGACCTTTGGGAGGTGACGGCTTCGTTAGGCACCTGGAAGCTATTACCGATAAGGTGCTGGTCCCGGGACGACCCGGGCCGAGGGCAAAGGTCTAGCTGGAGTTAAGTATACTGTCCCCGGAATAGAGGGGTGATTTCATGAACCTGTACAGGCCTGGCGTATTCTGGTTTTCCAAGGTGGTCGGCATCCTCCTGCTGGTTGGCAGCTCGACGGTATTTTCCCAATCCAAACAAGAACATGTGCATCAGATGGCACATAGTGTGATGCCCTTTGACATTAAAAAGACTCTACATATTTTCAAAATGACCCAGTCGGGAGGCGTGCAACGGGTCATTGCGAAAGACGCAGATGCCCAAGATCAGATTGCACTCATTCAACAGCATCTCAGGCATGAGGCCCAGCGGTTTCAGCATGGCGATTATTCGGATCCTGCGACGCTACATGGCGCAGATATGCCCGGACTCAGGGCTCTTCAAGCAGGCTCCTCAGACATTAAGGTTTCGTATGCGGCGCTCCCGGCGGGCGCTGAAATCACGTTTGAAACCAGTGATCTTCATTTGATTACAGCTATTCATCGCTGGTTCGGAGCTCAGCTGTCTGAGCATGGGACCGACGCCAAGGCGGAGTGAAGGCATTGGGATCTAGCAAGGCGCTACGTCGGATGCGGATAAGCGCCAGGGTTAACGCGAGGGCTAACCGGGTTATGTCTTGCCTTTTGCTCTAGAATGCAAAAGGCAAGATATGATTCAGTAAGGGACTTCAGGCGATACGAGGGCTAGCAATTCAGAGGATTAACCATGGACATTGATGAAGATAAGATCGACGAGGCCGTTCTGGCTTTGCTGTATCTGACTTTGCATGATGGCGCCCGGGCGTGGAAATCCTTTGATTGGGAAGCCATGAACAGACTACATGAAAAGGGTCTCATTGGGAGTCCGGTTGGTAAGGCAAAGTCTGTCCTTTTCACTGAGAACGGTCTAAAGGAGTCAGAGCGGCTGTTCCAAAAGTTATTCGCCAAGGATTAACAAGTTGACCCTAAAAGAATACAAGTCGTTGATTTTTAGGGGCTAACGGGGTCAGGTGCCCGGCGGCCAGAGGGTGCCGATACTCGCAGTACCGGTGCAACGGAAGGTGAAGGTATAGAAAGTTCGTCCGGAGTGTTCTCGTAGGGTTACTATCAGGCAGGAGCAGATCATGAATAAAACGAAACTTATTGGTGCAATTTTGTTGACGTTGGGTATGACGGGTACTGCCCTCGCACAGAATGGCTTCTATGCGGGTGCGAGCATCGGGCAGGCTACCATTGATGCGTGCGACGGTGTCACCAGTTGCGATGATGACGACACCAGCTGGAAGATCTTCGGCGGTTGGGAGCTGAATCGAAATATCGCCATCGAGGCCGCTTGGGTGGATTTGGGTGAGATCAGTGGAACCATAGGCGGTTCGGCAGTCAGCGCCGAAACAGACGGGTGGACACTCGCTGGGAAGGGCATGCTGCCGCTCAACCAGCAGTTCGACGTCTTCGGCAAGCTCGGCATGATCATGTGGGATGTCGAAGGGGGCGGTGCTGCTTCCGGCATTGACGACGATGGTACCGACCTTATATATGGCATCGGTGCTCAATACATGTTCACTGACCAGTTCGGCATTGTCGGTGAGTGGGAGTGGTATGATATTGACAATGACGTTGATCTGTTTTCCATCGGTGTATTGACCAGGTTCTAATCTAAGCGGCTCGATTAAGTCTAATAAAGAAGGCTCCGCCAGGGGTCTTCTTTTTGTCGCGAGTTGGGGGCAGGTCTTGCCTTTTGCTCTTGTCTCTCGCAAGAAAGGCAAAAAGCAAGACCTGGCTTTGTCAGGATGTTCAGTTTCGCTAAGCTGGAGGAATTGTCTTGAAGAACAGCGTGATATTGTTCGATATAAACGAAACGGTTTTGAGTTTGAGCGTCTTGAGACCGAAATTCGCATCGTTGTTCGGCGATGAATTCTACACCGATACCTGGTTTTCCATGTTGCTTCATGCCTCTACGGTATCGATGACCACCGGCGTTAAAACAGATTTTGCTACTCTGGCTAAAATCACCCTTCAAGCCCTGGCTGCTCGTTATAAAATTAAACTGTCCGACGTTCAAGTGGCTGATGTACTCGGTGGGTTTTCCAGCCTTCCTGCTCACTCCGATATAAAGCCTGCGCTTTCGAAACTACGAGAGCAGGGTTTTCGTACAGTGGCCTTTTCAAATTCGTCACTTGGATTAATTGCAGAGCAGATAAAAAATGCTGGTTTAAATGACTACTTTTCCGACATTGTTTCGGTCGAAGAGGCCGGTACGTTCAAACCAAGCGAGAGAGCTTATCAGTTTGTATCAGCGAAGCTCGGTAAACCATCAGGTCAACTCAGATTGGTTGCAGCCCATGATTGGGATACGCATGGTGCCCTTTGTGCCGGTTTGAAGGCCGCCTATATCGATCGCTCGGGTGCGCCTTACAATCCACTGTACAAAAAGCCTGAAATATTCGGGAATTCAATGGATGAGGTCGTCAATCAAATTATTTCAAACGATAACTAATCGCTCTTGACCTGAATGCCGCCTATACCGGGGGCGGGCCCCTGCCATGCCGGACCCTGATCCCGCTGGAGTAATCCCGTTAGATCAGACTCTCGCCGGTACCTTCACAGTACTCTCATCGAATCGATATGCCAGCAGACGCGTTCGAACAGGGTTACATCCCCGGTACTGATCAGTTCCAGGGGCGATTTCCCTTCGTAATAGGGGTCGTCATGAGGGCGTGACATGTAACCGTAGACGTCCTCGGGGTCGTCGAAGACGGTGCCGAGATCCGAATGGATATTGAGAACGAAGGTCACGCGCTCGCACTGCTCGTCACTGAGCACCTCGGGAAAGGGCTGGTCAGGGTCGAGCTTGAGGATAGCGAGCGCCTGGTTGGGCGTGCACTGCCACTGGATCAGAATGCGCAGGGCATCGGATAGGCCGGTGCTCATAGTTTAACCTCCCGGTTAAAGTCCCTAAATAAACCACAGTATAGATGCAGCCTCCTTGCACTTCGCCAGGAACCGGTGGCGCCAGTGGTTATCGGGGGGGATGACCAGTTCAACGCCAGTGCTGCCGCGCTACCGTCCGCGAGTCCGCAGGGGCAGGTCAGCAGGTGTTCGACGCGGTGAAGTTGAACCTGCGCAGCGTGCTCGACAGTGCCGGCGATTTCACCTTCGCGGTACGCAACGCTGCCGGGGCGATGCAGGCTACGCTCGACGAGATCAGCACGGCCAGTCATCAGGACGCGATGCGCACGCTGCAACTGGCCGCGACTGCGGCCTGCCTGCGGGCGATGATCGCCGAGCCCGGCCAGGCCGATGCGTACGCAAAGGTTCTGGACGAGACCCGCCGTCTGGTCTGAGTTTCGGCGTAACATGCAAATAGACAGGGGAGCCTATTTGCATGCCAGGTTAATAGTAGGAGTGTCCCTTATGCCAGATGAAAATGGAAAACAGGAAGTAACGGTTGTCGATATCAAAATGCCATTTATGTCCATGGTGGTATTTATGGTGAAGTTTGCTATCGCATCCATACCGGCGTTCATCATCATTTCCGTAATATTCAGTGTGTTCATGGGCATATTTGGCGGGATGTTCCATGGCATGGGCCGCTATTGAATAGCGGCCTGGTACTTTCGGGGGCGCTTTTCCTGATCGGGCGCTCCGCAAGAATGCCGTTACGGGAGAAACCCCCTTGAAGTGTCCGAATTGCGGCTATCAGCGCCAAGAACAGGACAGCCATGTGATGGCGGGCATCTGCCCGCAATGCGGTATCGCCTACTCGAAATGGAAAAAGAGCCCGGTCTCGGCGCAGGAACGGTCGCCGCCGTCCGAACCCGAGAATTTCAGTATCGAACCACTGGAGCCCTTGTCCAAGCGCGTTCTGTACCGGCTGCTCGAAGTGCCGGACACGGTGGACTCGATGGCGTTCTGGGGCCGGGTGGCGCTGTTTATCGCATTCTTCATCTGGGGCTGGTCCTTTATCCTCGGCGGTATCGACTGGCGTTCGATCGGCGGTTCCTTCCTGCACAACGCAAATCTGCCTTTTCACGAGTTCGGCCATGTGCTGTTCCGGCCCCTTGGCCGCTTCATGACGATACTGGGCGGCAGCCTGTTCCAGGTAATGATGCCGCTGGGGCTGATGCTGGCGTTTATCCTCCAGCGGCGCGACACCTTTGCCGCCTCGATCATGCTGTGGTGGTCCGGCCAGAACTTCATCGATGTGTCCCCCTATATCGCCGATGCGCCTTACCGTGCGCTGCCGCTGATTATGGGCATGGGGGAGGATGCCCATGACTGGGGCAATCTGCTGGCGATGACCGGCAGCTTGCACAGGGCGGGCCTGTACGCAGGGCTTTCCTTCGGTACCGGGGTGGTATTGATGCTGCTGAGCTTCTGCTGGGGTGGGTATCTGCTGTACCGGCAGCATCGAAATCTGAACAGGCTGTAACGGTTGGACGAATCTGCCTCCGCAGGCGGTGCAGGCAGGGGCTGAAGTATATTCCTGCCGGTGCCGACCGAACGCAAACCGGCGTCCTGTCGGCTATCCTCATATGGGCGCTGTATCCCCGACACAATTCACCCATTAGAAGAGGGCCGACTCATGCGTTCAGCCTGCTTTCCTCTGTTGCTGACGACACTGCTATCCGCCAACGCTATATACGCGGATGACAAGGCTGCGGACGGCGCCAGCGAGCCCCAGGCAGCAAAGGCCGGTGACGCGGTACCATCGAACCCCAACCGCGATGTGTATTTCGGTAATCTGCACGTGCATACCCGCTGGTCTTTTGATGCCTACATCAATAGCGCCTGGGTTGATCCAGACGGTGCCTACCGCTGGGCCAAAGGGGAGGAGATCCCCGGTGGCGAACAGGGCGTGGCTCTCAAGATCGGCACTCCGCTGGACTGGTACATCGTGTCGGATCATGCGGAATACCTCGGTGCACTGCCTTTGATGGAAGACCCGGACAGCCCGATCAGCAAGCACCCGCTCGCCGCCGACATCACAGGGGACGATCCCAAGAAATCCTTCGATGCCTACGGCAAGATCAGCGATGGCATGTATTCCGACCCGCCGGACGTGGACCCGATGCTTGGCGACAAGGATCTGGCAAGGTCGGTGTGGTCCCGGGCAGTGGAAATTGCAGACCGGCATTACGAGCCGGGCAAATTCACCACCATGCCGGGCTACGAATGGACATCGGCCCCGGACTGGCGAAACATACACAGGATCGTGATCTTCCGCGATAGCGCAAAGGTCCCCGACGCGCCTTTCTCGGCGCTGGATTCCAGCGCACCGGAAGACCTGTGGAAGTGGATGGACGCCCAGCGCGACTCCGGCAACGACTTGCTCGCGGTGCCGCACAACGGCAATGCCAGTGACGGCATCATGTTCCCGGTCGGGGAATCCTTTCGCGGCAATCCGCTGGACAGCAAATATGCCGAAACGCGCATGCGCAACGAACCGGTGTATGAAATCACCCAGATCAAGGGCACGTCCGAGACCCATCCCGAGCTGTTCCCGAACGATGAGTTCGGCGGTTTCGAGCTCTGGGACTACACCCTGGCTCCCACCGCGACGCCGCCCGAACACAAGAAAGGCGGCTACGTACGCGAGGCCCTCATCCGCGGCTTGAAACTCGAGAGCGAAGGTAACGGCAACCCCTTCAAGTACGGCTTCATCGGCGATTCCGACACCCACAACGGTGCAGCGGCGATCGAGGAAGACAACTACACCGGCAAGTTCGGCTTCGAGATAGACCCCAAGCACAGGCTCGAGGGCCCTCCGGGCGTTGACGCTGCAGGGGCGAAGCAGGTCCGCAGCTTCAGCAGCGGCGGTGTCGCCGCGGTCTGGGCGCATGCCAATACCCGAGACGGCATTTTCGATGCGATTAGGCGCAAGGAGACCTATGCCACCTCCGGCCCGCGTCTGAAGGTGCGCTTCTTTGGCGGCTATGACCTCGGCGGCGTGTCCCTTGGCTCGGAAGACGGCCTGACCCAGGCCTATGCTAACGGCGTTCCCATGGGCGGCGACCTGCCGGCGGCCGGTGACAAGGCACCGACCTTTATCGTGCATGCCATGAAGGAAGCCGACGGCGCCAACCTTGACCGCATTCAGATCGTGAAAGGCTGGGTGGATGCCAACGGCGAGCAGCAGTCCCATATCTACGATGTTGCCCTGTCCGGCGACCGCAAGCCCGGCGCGGACGGCAAGATCCCGCCGGTCGGAGATACGGTGAACGAGCAGGATGCCACCTATACCAACAGCATCGGCGACCCTCAGCTGATGGTCACCTGGACCGATCCCGATTTCGATGCGACGCAACCTGCGGTGTATTACGCACGCGTACTGCAGATTCCGACACCGCGCTGGTCCACCTACGATGCGGCGCGCAACAATCTGAAGCGGCCGGAGGATCTGCCGGTGAGTATTCAGGAGCGCGCCTGGACTTCACCGATCTGGTTTACGCCCACGGAATGACCGGAGTTGTCCTCTACGGACAGACTCTTGCCGGGCTGTGGTTCCTGTAAACGCGGATAACTGGAGACCGGGGCAAAGCCTTGACTTTGCCCCGGTCCGGTTGTGCACGGTGTACATACTGTGCTCGCACGTTAACCGTGTTCCTGTACCAACAAGACCGGACTGGCCGGCCTTGAAGCGTACTTTGCAGAGCGGACTTAAAGCTCGAGCTTCCTGTCCAGCCCGTTCAGCAATTAGGGCTTACCAGAATCCAATGTGGTCAGCGGCAATGGCGTCTTCCAGTTCGCTGTAGGGACCGCGCACTTCGACCTTGCGCTGACCGGCTGCGAAAACCTCACGGCAGGCCAGATCCAGCGTCAGGTTTTCCGGATTGTCACCGGTCAGTTCGGCCAGGCGCTTTTCGGTCAGACCAAAGACGACGCTGCCAATACCGGCCCAGTAAACGGAACCGGCGCACATGCAGCACGGCTCGACGGACGTGACCAGGGTGCATTGCGCCAGGAATTCCGGGTCGTATTTGCGGGATGCGAGACGGGCGACGTTGGCTTCTGCATGGCCAACACCTTTGTCTTCCCTGTAGCTATTGCCGGACGTGATCAGAATGTCGCCGTCCGGGCCAACCAGCATGGCGCCGAAAGGATGGTTGCCGTCCTTCACGCTTGTCTTGGCCAGTTCGATCGTGGTCTTCAGGTGATTGATGTCGTTGTTCACCGGCAACTCCTGCTGTCTGTATCCGTGGATGATGGCTACCTTGAGGCCACTATAAAAAAGCGCCAGCCATGTTTAAATTAGAACGTTTAGTTAGCTGTGTGCTAAAAATTAGAACAATGTCATTTGCAGGCGTTGGGTATGTCCGCTCTAACCAAAGAAATTCGATCATTTGTCGTTATCGCGAGTGAGAAGTCCCTTCGTAAAGCCGCTGATAAGATGCATATTGCGGCATCGGCACTCAGTCGGCAGATGAGTATTCTCGAAGAAGATTTCGGCACACAGCTGTTTTTGCGATTGCCCAGGGGAATTGAGCTTACGGAGCAGGGCGAGGCGCTGTACAGGCAGGCGCGGCTGTGGATCGCGGAAGAGAACCGTTTTCGCAGAAGCATCAAGGAAGAACACGGGCAGCATCTGGTTCAGTTGCGGATAGGTGCGGTCGAGTGCCTGAGCAGCAGTGTTCTTCCGCGACTGTACAAAAAACTCTCATCACGATTTGGAAATATACGGATCGACTTTAAAATCGGTGATACCCAGACACTGACGGATCTGCTGCTGGAAAATCAGCTTGACTTTATCATTGCCTTTAATGTCGCAAGAGATGAAAAAATCCGCTTTGTGGCTCGCGAAAAAAGTAAAATAGGCCTGGTCCATCTTCCGGGATTGCTGGATAAAGACACTCAATCCATAGAACTGCATGATTGTTTGAAATGGCCGCTCTGTATTCCGGATATTGATCTTTCCGTTCATACCCGTCTATATTCTGAAATTCTCCGGCAGAAAAGCAGTTTTGAAATTGTTGCTAGCAGTAATTCATTCGACTTGCTGAGAAAGCTGGTTCTGGAGGGCGTCGGTGTGAGTTTCATGACCTGGTATGACATCGAACGTGAGGTGAACGACGGATTGCTGGCGTTTACCCCGCTGAAAGGCAGGCGTCTGGAGGAGGAGCTTTGCGTCTGTCTGCCATCGACCGTCAAAATGGATGGCCGAACCAGCAGCGTTATTGACAGCATTCTT
This sequence comes from Marinobacterium nitratireducens, assembly GCF_014645375.1. Taxonomy (GTDB): domain Bacteria; phylum Pseudomonadota; class Gammaproteobacteria; order Pseudomonadales; family Balneatricaceae; genus Marinobacterium_A; species Marinobacterium_A nitratireducens. Next base: position 232,238 of record NZ_BMLT01000004.1, on the reverse strand, counting down.
GAAGTTGTCTGAATGTGGCGAGAGGTTCTTCGAATTACGTAGCGGATGATCCGGGCACACAGGGGTATCGGCCGGACAGCAGGATAGACCTGAGGTGGTAGAGGGTTGGTGGAGTCGTGGGGATCTTATGAGTAAAAGCCTGCTCAAGAAAGTCGTCGGGCCGTTACTGGTCACCCTGATCATTGCGGTTGGGGCGTTCTCCGGCGTATTCGACGCCGATGCCGAAGAGTCCGTGGAGGCAGCGCTGAAGCGCTCACTCGTGACTTTTGGTGTCGCGAGGAGTCTCAACGCGGTTATTTCGGTCGCTCAGGGAACGGAAGTCAGTGTTACCCCAATGGGTATGGGCGTTACGCTGGCTCCCGGAGAGGTCCTCGATCCCCTCAACGATCTGGTGGAGCGATTCTCCGGGTTCATGCTGGTCAGCTCGGTGGCGCTGGGCACGCAGAAGGTTCTGCTGGAGATCTCAAGCTGGCTGCCGTACTCGGTTTTCCTCGTGGCCATCGGTCTTGCTGCCGTTGCTTCCAGGATGATGCCGGGAGCCGTGCCTGGGTACTGGAAGCAGTATCTCTGGAAAGCCTTTTGGATGCTGGCAATCCTGCGTTTTCTTCTGCCCGTTGCCCTTGTGGGTTCGGAGTGGATGTATTCCGGCTTCCTGCAGTCCCGTCATATCGAGGCCGAGAAGGGCATTACCCAGGCATCACAGAGTGTTCAGTCAATTAACGAGGAAAGAGGGGTGAGCCTCTCGGACGAATCGGACGAGGGTGCCTGGAACGCTGTAAAGAGCTGGGCTGGCGATGCCAGGAACAGGGCCGCGTCGGCTGTTGATATCGAACGCTACTCGGAGGCGCTGAAAGAGACGGCAAAAGACACGATTGAACTGATTGTCGTGTTCTTTTTGAGCACTTTTCTCTTCCCTGTCGCGATCGCACTGGCATTCTGGAAGCTTGCGAAGTGGTCGTTTACCCGACCACCGGTGACACAAGCGCCGGGCAGGGCTGGCGATTAAGGCCTGGTATGCTCCATGCTCCGCCTTCAGCTCTTGAGGACGGCACGTTGAAAGCTGAAACCCTATCTCAACGGTGTGGGGCAGTGCCGAACCCGGTTTGTGGCAAGGGAAAGAAATGCTGCCGGTTAAAACGCCTAGACTTACCGCTGATGGAGCCTTCACTTACCAAGGTCTTGAACGAGATCCGCGATCTGGCCTGAGTACAGATATTCGATATCCGGTCAGAATGCGCGAGGGAGACAAGTGATCTCTGTCGGACTGGTTGCTCGGGGTGGGATGCGGCCACTCGACTGCCAGGTACCCACTAAAGGCCTGTAAAAGACAGAGGAAAGGTCTATGAGCTCGTTTGCCAAAGCGCTGGTTTTTATTTTCGGGGTCTTTTTTGTCGTTGATGCCAATGCCCGGCTTATGTGTAGCCTCGGCGTCTCACCCGGCCAGCAGTACAATCCAAACTATGACCAGCGGCCAGGTCAGAGAGCTTCTTCTGAGCTGGATACAATATACCGGGCTCTGTGTCCAACAGGTTGCGGCAGGTACTTCCTGACAAGTAATCATAGCACCCCAAATGCAATGGCACAGGCAATTGCGCCGGGAGAATCAAAAATCGCCTACAACCCCGATTTTATGAATGATATTGCTAACCGCTATGGCGGTGGAGCGACTTTCGGAATCCTCGCCCATGAGTTCGGTCACCATATAGACTTTCATTCGACGCCAGCCTGGATGAACAATTCCTGGTCGCGTGAGCTGAAGGCGGATGCGTGGGCAGGCTGTGCATTGGCAAGAGTAGGGGGAAGTACCCAACAGATCGAAAATTCCCTGCGTGCTATCGCGGCATATCCCGCACCCACCCACCCGGGATGGCAACAGCGCCACCATGCGGTTCGAACAGGTTTTACAAACTGTGGCGGTAATTGGTCTAGCAGGTTTGATTTCACAGAGCGTCAGCCTCGCATATCTCAGCCTCCTCCGGCCTATGCTTGCCAAACCGGTTTTGGCGTCTGTCGCCTGGGACAGGTATTGCCGGCAGGTGCAAGCTGTTCATGTCCGGTCTTCGACGCCTGGGGGCGTCTGGTACGTCAGGATCCGGGACTAGCCAGATGATAATCGCTTTCCAAGGGAGCCTGAATTTCCACCTATACGATGCTCATGAACCTGACTGACAAGCCTTCCCTCGAGGCCCTGGTCGAATCGGGAGTGCTGCCGCTCGACAGCCTTCATCCGGGTGGTTTAGGGCTGACCCGGGAGCTGGTCGAGTTATGCGGTATTAAGCTTTCCCGGCTGCGCAGGCTGAACCAGGCAGTGGATGAGTCGCAACGGTTGCCGGGGGCGTTTCACGAGACCTGCTTCGGGCGGCAGCTTTGCTGTTTTGTCGGCAGTGCGAGATGGCAGCCGGAAACCGGTATACTGTCCCCGTAATTTCTTTCATTACGGTTCCTTGCCCGCCATGAGCTCGTCCAAAACGTCCAACTACCTCAGCTGTTACAGTCCGGAGATCCAGCAGCAGGCGCAGCGGCTGCTGGATAGCGAAAAGTCCGGTGCCTGGCTGTTGAAGAAGTATCCGCAGGTGCATGGGCTGGGGTCGGAGCGGGCCTTGTACGATTGCGCCCAGCAGATCAAAAGCTGCTTTATGCGCAGTTCATCGCCGATCAGCAAGGTGGTCTACGACGACAGGATTCATGTCATCAACAATGCGCTGGGGCTGCATACCTATGTCTCGCGGGTGCAGGGGAGCAAGCTGAAAGCGAAAAACGAGATCCGGATCTCGTCGCTGTTTCGCAGGGTGCCGGAACCCTTTCTGCGAATGATCCTGGTTCACGAACTGGCTCATTTACGCGAGAAGAATCACGACAAGGCTTTTTACAAGCTCTGCTGTTACATGGAACCGGACTACCATCAGCTGGAATTCGATCTGCGACTTTACCTGTGTCATCGCGACCGTTTCGGCGAACTTTGGTGAGAATAGGGAAGCCGATGTCATCAGTCGGCTCGCTGAAGTGCCCGCTGGCTCTTATACTGAAGTTTTTTGTGGGCTCTGCGGTGTCAGAGTCTGTTTGCAGCGATTTCCCGAAGATGCCCCGAGATAACAGATTGCGGTCATGGAGAAACACGAAATGAAATCGGACCCCTACAAGACAATGGATCTGTCGATCAAGGGGCTTACGCTGGTCGGTGCATTGATTGCGGCGATTTGGGCATATCACACCTATACCGATACCAAAGAGAAAGAGTTCTACACCACCTTCTGGAATACCAAGCTGCAGATGTTTCTGGAAACCTCTGCAGCTGCGTCCACCATGGCGACTACGGAATCCATCGAGGATTTTTATAAAGCCAGAACCCGCTATCAGGAATTGTTCTTTGGACGCTTGAGCCTTGTAGAAGGTGATTCCGTGAAGAAGGCAATGATAGAGTTCTCCAGCCTTATTCCCGGTGAAGCCATATCCCAAGATATGCTGCCGCTCGAATTCCTGCAGCAACCGGCGTATCGCCTCACGATAACCATGAAGGAGGAGCTGGGAAGTGCCTGGCGGGCCCCTTTCGAAGAGATATAAAGGAAGGTTTGAACTTGCCGCCGAGCTGGGTCTCAGCAGCGTGCAGCGTGCAGCGAGCCGACACCCAGACGCTTTTCGACAAACACCAGATCAACAGGTACGTGGCCCTGAGAGGATACCGTGACGGGGGACATGGCGCTCACCACAAGCACCGGCATGGCGGTTGACGTAGAAGTGCCTTCAGTTTTTCAGGCGGTTACTTGAAACCCCTTGGGGCTGGGCGATACTGAAGCCTTTGGCGACGTCAATAACCATAACAAGGGGCGCGGTATGAAATTTAAGGTTTTATTGAATGAAAAACTCAATTGAGTTTCTGAAAAGAACGCTTGACTCAATAACCGAGCATTTGGTGGTAATTGATACGACAGGCGCCATACGGTTTGCCAATAGGAGCTGGTCGTATTTCGGTAATAAAAATGCCTGTCTGCTGGGTGATGACTGGATTGGAGTAAATTATCTGGCTGAGTGCGACAAAGCAGCGTCTATGGGTGATGAATTTGGTGCTTGTGCTGGAAGCGGTATAAGAGAGGTGATGGATCACCGAAGAGAGGAATTCTACTTCGAGTACCCCTGTCATAGCCTCGATGAAAAGCGCTGGTTTATGATGCGTGTCACAGCATTCGAGTCAGACGGAGATGAGTTTTTTGTAATATCGCATCAGAATATAACCGAGAGAAAACTGGCTGAGAAGGAGGTTGAAAACCTGGCCAGAAGAGACGGTCTTACGCAGATTTACAATCGTCGTGCTTTCGATGAGTTTCTTAGCCTGGAGTGGCGACGATGCCGCAGGCTCAAAAAGCCGATCAGCCTGGCGATGGTCGATCTGGATTATTTTAAGTTACTAAACGATACGTACGGCCACCAGGCTGGGGACGAATGCCTGGTAAAGGTTGCCGGTGTGCTTAAGGAGCTCGCGGCCAGACCAGGAGATATCTGTGCCCGGTATGGCGGTGAAGAATTTGCTCTGGTTTGGGGGGATACCACCCGGGAGCAAAGCCGGTTACTTGCGGATAAGTTACTCAAGAAGATCGAGGGATTGAAAATTGAGAACAAGCACTCGTCTTTGGGAGGTCATGTCACGGCCAGCATTGGCTTGTCAACGGTGATTCCGGACATCGCCCAGGATGAGCGCGTTCTCATAGGTTTGTCCGACAGTATGCTGTACAAGGCAAAGAGAAGCGGTCGCAATAGGGTGGCTGGCTAACCTGGACGAGCACAGAAGGTATGACGATGAGAGTTGGTTATATTGTATTCATTCTGCTTTTGACGGGTTGTGTTGGAATGCCGGACAAGGTCACGCCGGTGGATAACTTCGAGCTGGATCGCTACCTGGGGAAATGGTACGAAATCGCGCGTCTGGATCACTCCTTCGAAAGGGGCCTGGAACGAGTGACTGCGGAATATTCGATGCGTGATGATGGTGGCGTTGCGGTGGTCAATCGAGGCTACTCCACCGAGGACGAGGCATGGAAAGTGGCGCAGGGAAAAGCATACTTTGTCGAGGGTTCGGATAAAGGCTATCTCAAGGTTTCCTTCTTCGGTCCGTTTTATGGGTCCTATGTGGTTTTTGAGCTGGAGCAGACCGGCTACGAGTATGCATTCGTTTCAGGTCCGGATACGAGCTACCTGTGGCTGCTTTCGCGAACCCCCAGGCTGGATGACGACGTGATCGAAAGGTTCAAGCGGGTTTCGTCCGAGCTTGGCTTTGATACCTCTGAGCTGATTTTCGTAGATCAGCAGGAAATACCTGCTGATCAATCGGCAGGTTATTAAATATCTTCATCCGGTTGTTGAAGCGGTCGGGCCCCGGGGAGGCCCAACCTGCCGGGATTGGGAATCAGGCGAATACGAAATATTTGCGTACGGTCTCGACCACTTCCCAGGTGCCTTTCATGCCGGGCTCGATCACGAAGACATCACCGGCTTTCAGGTGCTTGGGTTCCTCGCCTTCCGGGGTGATGATGCAGTAGCCATCGAGGAAGTGGCAGAATTCCCACTTGTCGTAGTTCACTTCGAACTTCCCGGGAGTGCAGATCCAGGTACCCATGATCTTGCTGCCGTCGTTGGAAACGTAGGCGTTGAGGTTCACGGTGTGCGGGTCGCCGCCGATGCGCGTCCACTTGGTGGCGTCTACGACCGGAGTCGGGCAGGTTTCGCGCAGAACGGTGATGAAATCGGACATGTCAGCTCCAGATAATCAGCTTAAAAGGTCCGCTATTCTAGGGCCGGTTTGATCCCCGGAATTGTCTGGTTCCGACATGCAAGGGGCGAAAACGCGCCGGCGACAGCGGCCGGCGTCGCCGCGCTCCGTACACGCGGGCATTGCCCGGTTCTCTTCAGTCAGGCCCTCTCCCTGTACTAAACTCGCGATGTTTCCCCCATCCAACTTACGCTTACCGGATGCCATGAATATTCGCGAAGCCACGCCGAAAGACTTCGACCGCATCTGGCCGATCTTTCACGAGATTGCCAGAGCCGGCGATACCTACGCCTACCCGCGCGATATCGGGAAGGAGGCCGCCCGGGCGCTCTGGATCGAGTCGCCCCGAAAGACCTTCGTGGCCGAAGAGGGCGGTCAGATTCTCGGCACCTATTACATCAAGACCAATCAGGCAGGCCCGGGCGATCATGTCTGCAATTGCGGCTACATGGTGGCGTCATCGGCCAGAGGAAGGGGGCTTGCCAGCGCGATGTGCGAACACTCGCAGCAGGTCGCCCGTGATCTCGGTTACAAGGCCATGCAGTTCAACTTCGTGGCGTCGAGCAACGAGGGCGCGGTGCGGCTCTGGTCACGGCTTGGATTCGCCACCGTCGGCCGGCTGCCGAAGGCCTTCCGTCATCCCGCCAGGGGCTATGTCGACGCCCTGGTCATGTATAAATGGCTGGAAGCCTGAGGGCGCTTGTCGGGCCGGGGCCTGCGTTTGCAGGCCTGTCGTAGGCCCGCGTCGGCGGCAGGTGATTCTACCGGTCGGCGGCGCGATAGTCCGCTTTCATAAAACTGCTCCTATCATTATGAAACGAACGCTTACCGCGAGTTCATCGGCGATCCTGTGCCAGGATTCCGGTGTGCTGCATCGGAAAAATCGCGTTTTCGGGATATAGCCGACTTTCGATTTTTTAGCGATGCTGAAATAATGGCGGCTGTCACCTTCTGTATTCTTTATTGACTCGCGCTTACTTTAAAGGGTCTTTGCCTGATAGTGCTTCTCTGGTTTCAACTACAAGGATATCCATGAAAAATCAAAGAAATATCGTTTTCGGTGCAGGTCCACTAGGACTATGGGTTGCTCAAATGCTGGTTGAGCAAAGCAAGCAGGTCGCGGTCGTGAGTCGCAGCGGAAAAATTGCCCATGAGATTTCAGGTCAGGTCGAGTTCATGGCCGCAGATGCCAGCGATTCCGAAAAGGTTTATCAGATCTGCAAAGGCGCGGATGTCGTGTTTCATTGTGCAATGCCACCTTATACGCAGTGGCCTGAGAAATTTCCGTCACTGACCAGAGGAATTCTGGAGGGAGCGAAACGGGCAGGCTGCAAATTGGTTTATGCCGATAATCTCTATGGTTATGGTGATACCGGTGGCTTGCCGATAACAGAGTCGCTTCCCAGCAGAGCGACAGCCCGCAAGGGAAAAGTGCGGGCGAGAATGGCAGAGATGCTGTTGAGCGAGGCCGACTTGAAGGTCGTAATTGCAAGGGGATCTGATTTTTATGGTCCACTGGTCACCAATTCCGCCTTTGGCGATATGTTTTTCAAGGCAGCGCTGTCCGGTAAGCCGGCTAATTTGCTGGGCAATGTTGATCTGCCGCATACCTATACCTACATAAAGGACTTTGCCAGAGCATTGGTCAGGCTGAGCGACCAGGACGATGCCTTTGGCCAGGTGTGGCATGTCGCCAACCCGCCGACTGTCAGCACGCGGCAGCTGGTTTCACTTGTCGAAGAGCAGCTGCAGAGGCCGGTCAGGGTGCGGGCTGCGGGAAAGCATATGGTCTCCTTCCTGGGGCTGTTCAATCCCATGCTGAAAGAGATGAAGGAGATGATGTACGAGTGGGATCAGCAGTACATCGTCGATCACAGCAAATACGAAGACCGATTCGGCAACGATAGCACACCCCATGAAATAGCGATCAGGGAAACCCTCGACTGGTACCGGGCCAACCAGGATACTCCTTGAAAACCTTCCACCGGATGTTCTATCGGTCGGCGCGGCTCAATAATATTCGCATTCTCTTAATTGTCGCTGTGTGGAGACATTTAAAGTGATAGCCTGGCGCCCATTGGATTATAGGTCCGTTGGGCGCACTTGATTAGGGATGCTTAATATAAAACAAATGTTTGAAAGATGTTTGTGGATGCGATAGATTCCCCGGGGTTTGAATAATACGCAGGCTTCTGTGCTGTTTCGGAAAATTGCGAAATGCGCCCTTTAGAGGGCTGTGGACTAGCGCTACATGCGGGTTGCGGAACAGCATAAGACGGAGCTTTATGTAATTTTTGTGTAATAGAAGAATAACCAGGGAAGGTATCAATCAGAATGAAAATTTCGATTTTCATGTCACCAAAGCGCAATATGTGAACGTTATCGTGCAGCAGGAATTCAAGCTATCGCTATAGGTCATCTAAAGCGTGTGTGGGCGTTCTTGTCTGGCGATTTAATGTTGCGCTGTCTTGATATCGACTGACGGCTATACGCTTTTTGCCGTTTTCCTGTGTGTCTGAATAATGCCTTTCGGGCATTTCGGTAATATTCAGCTATGCAATAAGCGCTTCCATTCCGGCCGTCGCGGGGGATCCTTTTGGCTCCCCGATGACAGCTGTCGGGTTGAGTTGTTGCGCTCAGAATTGGCCGTCAGAAGTGGCGGCCTCTATGGATAAAAACTTTAGGTGAAAGGAGTTCGGTCATGGAAAATGCTGATGGCGCTACTAGCGATTATGAGCAAGTCAAAGTCGCGGTTGTTGGCGCTGCGTGTAAATTTCCAGGCGGATCTAACAATCCAGAGCTGTTCTTTAAAAACCTCCTTTCCGGGAGAAACTATGCCAGCAAGGTCCCCATGGATCGCTGGTCTCTGGAAAAATTCAGCAACGCCAGCGACTCCGCGGGCAAGGCGTATGTCGAGTCTGGCCACTTCCTGCACGACTACGACTACCGTGGCTTCGATGCTGAATTCTTCAACCTTTCGCCACGTGAAGTGGAATTCCTCGACCCGCAGCAACGGATGCTCCTGGAGCTGAGCTGGGAGGCGCTGGAGTCCGCCGGGCTCGATCCGGAGCAGATGGCCGGTTCTGATACCGGGGTCTTTGTCGGCGGTTTCACCGTCGACCATCTGCTCAACCAACTGGGTGCGGGCGCCAGGGACACCATTGCTTCCCATAGCGCTGCCGGCGCCACTCTCACCATGCTGTCCAACCGAATTTCCTACGCATTCGACTTCCATGGCCCCAGCTTCTCGCTGGATACCGCCTGCTCCTCATCGCTGGTGGCCTTTGCTCAGGCGGTCTCGTCGATTGAATCCGGCCAGTGTGAAGCGGCGCTGGTGGGTGGTGTCAATTTCATGCTGCGTCCTGAGTACACCATCGCCATGTCGAAAGGCCGCTTCCTGGCCAAAGATGGCCGCTCCAAGAGTTTCGACTCCCGTGCCGACGGCTACGGTCGCGGCGAAGGCGGCGGTGTAGTGGTGCTGAAGAGCCTGGCCGCCGCGGAGCGTGACGGCGATTCCGTTCTGGCGGTGGTGGAGGGCGTCGGCGTCAATCAGGATGGTCGCACCAGCGGCATCACCGTGCCTAATCCCAGCGCACAGCGCGACCTCATGAAAAAGGTGTTGTCGACCAGTGGCTGCGATGCTGCCGAGGTCAACTATGTCGAGGCGCATGGCACCGGTACAGGGGTGGGCGATCCGCTCGAGACCAGGGCGATCGCCGAGGTTTACGGGCGTGACAACGACTGCTGTGTCGGTTCGGTCAAGGCCAGTATCGGGCACCTCGAAGCCGCCGCCGGCATTGCCAGTGTCATCAAGTCCGTGATGATGTTGCGCAACAATAGGGTACCGCCGGTCGCGGGGCTGGAAACCGTCAACCCCGCGATACCGGAACGTATTTTCCTGCCGCGCTCGCCGGTGCCCCTGGTGGCCGACGGTCAGTCGGCCAGGATCGCCATCAACTCCTTTGGCTATGGCGGCACCAATGCGCACCTCATCCTGTCCGGTCGGCCTGAATTTAACACCCGCGACGGTGAGAAGGGCGTCCTGCGCGAAGGCCAGCGGTTGCTGCCGGTTTCCGCGCGCGATGCCGACGCCTTGCGGGCCCGGGCCTCGCAGTTCGTGGCTCTGCTGGCCTCGGACGAGGTTGCGCTGGACGACGTTCTCTTCACCGCCTCTAACAGGCGTGCCCAGCTGTCGCACCGCCTGGCGGTCTGGGGTGATTCCAGGCAGTCGCTGCGAGCGGCGTTGCAGCAGTACCTCGATGGCGAGCTGCCGCCGGGGGCTTCCCAGAACGTGCGCGCGAGCTCCGCCGACAAGCGTATTGCCTTCGTTTACACCGGAATGGGGCCGCAGTGGCACGGAATGGGGCGCGAGCTCTACGAGCACAATGAGGTCTTTCGCCGCACGCTGCAGGACGCTGACGCGGTATTCAGCAAAATCGCCGGATTCTCCATCCTCGAGGAAATGCTCAAGGACGAGGAACACTCCGAAATCAAGCGTACCGAGTATGCTCAGCCGGCCAACCTGATGGTCCAGCTGGGCCTGACCGCGGTGCTGGCGGCCGAAGGGGTAACCCCCGATGCGGTGGTCGGTCACTCGGTTGGCGAGGTGGCCTCGGCCTGGGCGTCGGGCATGCTGACCCTTGAAGAAACCCTGCTGGTGAGCTGCCAGCGCAGCCGTATTCAGGCGACCACGGCCGGGCAGGGCAAAATGCTGGCGCTGGGCGTCGGGGAGGCCGCTGCCACCGAGCTGATCGCGCCTTACGCGGGCAAGGTTTCGCTGGCGGCAATCAATTCGCCGGCCAGTGTCACCGTTGCCGGCGATGCCGCCTGCCTGGACGCTATCCTGGCGTCCGCAACCGAGCAAAGCCTCTTTGCCCGTATGCTCGATGTGGCGGTGCCCTATCACAGCCCGGTAATGGAACAGCTCAAGCCCGAACTGCGCAGGCAGCTGGCGATGCTGGCCCCGGCGTGTGCCCGCACTGCGCTGTATTCGACCGTGACCGGCGGCACTGTGGGTGACGCGGCAGAGGCCCGTCGCTTCGATGCCGAATACTGGTGCGACAACGTGCGCGAGCCTGTCCATTTCGCCGCGGCGATTCGCAGCATGCTGGCCGACGGCTACACGACCTTTGTCGAGATCGGCCCGCACCCGGTACTGCGCCGCGCAATCGAGGAGGTGTTCCAGGAGGAGGGCGCCGATGCACGGGAAGTCGCCACGCTCTGGATGAACAAGCCCGAAGGCCTCTCGGTGCAGCAGGCGGTGGCCGATATCTATACGGCGGGCGGCGGCCTCGACTGGCAGAGCCGCGAAGGCGGCGGTCGCCTGGTCAATCTGCCCGCATACCCGTGGCAGCGCAAGCCCTTGTGGCGCGAGTCCCTGTGGCAGGCGAGCGACCGGACTCGCGAGCAGCTCGATCCGCTGTACGGCCACGACGGTGCCGATCTCAATCTGAGCCGGCTCAACTACCTCGACGACCACAAGGTGGACGGTGTCGCCATCATGCCGGCTGCAGGCTTTCTCGAGGCCTTGTGCGAGTCGGCGCGGGAACGCTGGCCGCAACTGGATGCACGCAGTGGCTGGAGCCTGCGCAATATCGACATTCTGGAGGCGCTGATTCTCGACCGGGAGCGCGCGCTAAACCTCAACGTCATCTTCGACGAATTCACCAGCGAGGCCAAACTGCTGGCCAGCGACAGCCTGTCGGAGCGCGACGCGGTGGTGCATGCGCGGGCGCAGCTGTTTCCGCTAAGGATCAAGGCGGTTGCGCAGCTCGGTGAGCGCGCTTTCGAGGACTTCGACGGCGAAGCGGTCGATGCCGCCCGGCTGTACCGGGAACTGGGTGAGCTGTCGCTGCAATACGGCCCTGCCTTCCAGTCGATCGTCGGCCTCAAGCGCGACCGGGCGCAGGGCGAAGCGCTGGTGCTGCTGGAGCGTCCCGAGACGGCGGGCGAGGACAGCTCGATGTATGTCCTGCATCCGTCGCTGCTGGATGGCTGCTTCCAGTCGGCGATCGCGTTGCTGGAGCCCGCCGACGGCGCTTACCTGCCGGTGTCGATCGACGCACTGCAGGTATTCGATACCGCACCCGAACGGATGCTCTGCAAGGTCAGTATCGTGGAAAAGAGCGCGGCGCAGATCGTGGTCGATTTTGAACTGGCCGACGAGAGCGGTGCGGTGTTCGCGATGGTGAAGCGCCTTACCTATGCGGCGTTACGCGGCGCCTGCGAACCCGACCGTTTCCCGAAGGGCGACTACCAGCGACGCTGGAACGAGCAGCCGGCGCTTGAAAGCGTCGACCCGAATGTGACCGCCCTGGCCATCATCGCAGGCCCGATGGAGCCGCTGGCCGATGTCCTGCTCGAGGTAGGCGCTTCGGTCGGCATTCCGTGTCAGCGCTACGCCATGGAGGACCTGCAGGATCCTTCGGTACTGGCGTCGGCCTCGCATATCGCCTACATCGCGTGGTCGGGCCTCGAGCCTGACTGGGACCCGACCGGGCAGGGCAACGCCGCTGAACTGCTGACGCTGCTGCAGGGCCTCAATGGCGCCGGCTGCAACGGCAAGCTGCGCGTGGTCACGCGGTTGTCGTCGACGGTGGTCGAAGGCGATCAGGTCATACCCGGGCAAACCGCCATCGCCGGCTTCGCCCGTGTCGCCCGCAACGAGCTGGAGGCGCAGGATATCGTCATTATCGATATCGACCGGGTCTCGGCCGACGAGACCATGGCCCAGGCGCAAAGCCTGTTCGTCGAGATCATCAATGCGGCCAGGATCGATGAGGTCGCCATTCGCGACAGCCGCCGCTATGCGGTCGAGCTGGTCCGGTCCAAGGTGCTCGAGTCCGCCAGCACGGTGCTGGTCGACGACGTCTCTGCGACCCCGGTCAGCCTGGCGGTTGCGGGCAACGAAATCAGCGCCCGTGTGATGACGGCCAGCCCGCGCCTGGGTGTGAGCGAATACCGCATCCGCATCGACCGGCTGGCCCGCCAGCACGGCAACGAGACGATGATGGCCGTTTGCGCGACCGTGCTCGAGTGTGGCGCCGGCGCGACCCGGTTCAGCGTCGGCGAGCGCGTCGCAGGGGTTCTGCCTTACCGTCTCGACTCCCGGCAGGTGGTATCGGAGTCCGAGGCGCTGCTGGTGTCGGCAGCCGCGGCCGCTCCGGAGGCCCTTCAGGCCAGCCACGCCATCGTCGAGGTACAGGCGTTGCTGCTCGAGCACGCCTGTGCCGCGATGGCAGGCGCCGAGGTGCTGGTGGATGACAGCGCCCTGGGCGGCGCGCTCGGCCGGCGCTTCGAGCGGGCCGGGGCGCGCGTAACCCGATTCGATCAGTTCGATGCCGCCGCCGCGCAGCGCTTCGATCTGATCGCAGGTCCGCTGGCTCAGTGGAGCCGAAGCCTCGGTTTCAGCAGCCTGGCGCACGAAGGGCAACTGGTCGACCTGAGCCCGGAGCCGCAGCCATTCGCCCTGCCGTCGCACTGTGGCGGCCTGGTCAGGGCGGTCACCGACTTGTCCGGCCTCAGGAAGTCGCAAGCCTATGCCAGGGCTCTGGAGGACATTATCCGAGAGGCGAGCGAGGGCCGGCTGCCGAAGACCACCGAGTGGGGCCTGCAGGCGCTGCTCGAGCAGGGCGCGGCAGAGTCGGACCCGGGTGGGTGGCAGGAACTGCTGCTCTGCGCCGGGCAGGCGCCTTTCTCGGCCATGGGGCCGGATTTGCCGGCTTTTTCGGCCGATGGCAGCTACCTGATTACCGGCGGCTTTGGCGGCCTGGGCGCCGAGGTGGCGCGCTGGCTGGCAGCGCATGGCGCGGGCCATATCGCGCTGGTGAGCCGCCGCGGCGGCGCTACGCCCGGTGCCGACCTGTTGATTCGCGACCTGGAGCAGGCCGGCGCCAGCGTCAGCACCCACGCGGTCGATATGGCCCGGGCCGATGCGGTGGCGGAGCTTATTCGGTCCCTCTGTCGTGACGCCGCGCCGCTGAAGGGCGTATTCCACGCCGCCGGGGTGCTGGACGATCAGCTGCTGGTGGATATGCCGCCCGAGTCGCTGGCGCGAGTGATGGCGGTGAAAGCGGGCGGTGCGCTTAGCCTGCACCGGGCGCTGGAATCGCTGTCGGTGGAGCTGGAGCATTTCGTGCTGTTCTCGTCCATCGCCAACCTGGTGGGCAACAGCCGCCAGGCCAACTACTGCGCCGCCAACGGCTTCCTGGATGGTCTGGCGCACCTGCGGCGGACCCGGGGGCTGCCGGCGCTGAGCGTGAACTTTGGCGCCATTGCCGCTGTTGGCATGCTCGAAGAGGACGCCCGTATCGGTCAGCATCTGACGCAGATCGGTCTGGCGCCACTGCACGTCGGCACCGCACTGCGGGGCCTGGGGCGAGCCCTGGTGCAGGGCCAGACACAGGTGGCCATCGCCGAGCAGATCGCCTGGGAACGCTGGGCCGCGTACGAAACCGTGGGCGGCGACTCGCCGGCATTCAGCAAGCTGGTGGCTGAGAGCCGCGATGCCGCTAATGGCGACGCTTCGCTGGTCGCGCAGCTGCACCAGGCGGTGAAATCCAGCTCCGAGGCGGAGGGCAGGGCGGTGTTGCAGAACCTGATCGCGGACGTGATCGCCATGGTTCTGAAAACTTCGCCCGAGCGGCTCAAGCCGGACCTCGCGTTCGATGCGTTCGGCGTCGACTCGCTGATGTCCACCGAGATCCAGATCAATCTCGATCAGGCCATCGGCATCGGCTACTCGGTTGTCGAGCTGCTGGGGCACGCGACGATCAACGCTCTGGTCGACAAGGCCTTTGCCGAGATCACCGCAGCCTAGCCCGAACCCAGTTCACAGCATCAACAAGCGTATCCGCTGCCTGCCGGGTTCCGGTCGGTGCCCAGCTGCACCGACCGGGACCGCCATCGCCGGACCTTGCGAAAACCGGGACTCGCAGCGCCTTGATTCATCGTTTAAATGGACCTTATTCCCGTGACCACACAGATGTCATCCATGGACAGTTTGCTCAACCAGATCCGGGCAAAAATTCAGACTCCCGATGCCTCGCCGGCCCAGGAGCACGCGCCGTTGCAGGCCCGGGATTACCCCGAGCATGCAATGCTCGAGCGCATTCACTCGCTCTACGGCAACGGTTCGACGCTGCGTAACCCCTACTTTCTACCCCGCAGCGGCACCGTCTCCGGGGTGCTGGAGATCGAACAGGAGGAGTATGTCACCTTCTCCAACTACAACTATCTCGGCCTTTCCAACGACGAACGCGTTAAAGAGGCGGCATGCGCCGCCATTCATCGGTACGGTACCCATGCCGGCGCCGCCCGCATGGTGGGCGGGGAGTGCGAGCTGCACCGGGAGCTCGAGCGTGCGCTGGCTGATTTCACCGGCTTTGAAGCCGCCACGGTCGGGGTGGGGGGGTACAGCACCAACGTCTCCGCGGTGGGCTATCTGCTCGACAAGCGCGACCTGATCCTGCACGACGAGTACATGCACAACAGTGGTGTCATGGGGGCCGTCATGTCAGGGGCGCGGCGCATCGCATTCCCGCACAATGATATGGGCGCGCTCAAGCGCCTGCTCGGCGAGAATCGCAAGCAGCATCGCAAGACGGTCATCCTGGTCGAGGGCGCCTACAGCATGGATGGCGACCTGGTCGACCTGCCTCGCCTGATCGAGCTGAAAAAGGAGTTCGGCGCCTGGCTGATGATCGACGAAGCCCACTCCTGCGGCACCGTTGGCGCAACCGGTCGTGGCGTCTGCGAGCATTTTGGCGTGCCCACCTCCGAGGTGGAGCTCATCGTTGGCACGTTGTCGAAAAGTTTTGCCAGTTGCGGGGGCTTTCTGGCCGGCTCCCGGGAATTGATCGAATTGCTGCATCACTTCTGTCCCGGTCTGCTGCTCTACAGCACCGGGATCAGCCCGGCGAACACCGCGGCGGCGCTGGCCGCTGTGGAAATTGCCAGAGCCGAGCCCGAGCGCGTCCAGCGTCTGCAGAACAATGCGCGCACCTTCAAGCAGCTGGCCGAGGCCGAGGGCCTGGATTGCCGCACCAGCGTGCCCGGCGTACCCATCGTGCCGCTGATGATCGACGACGACAAGGCGCTGCATCTGATGTCCTCGCTGCTCGAGCAGCGCTTTATCTCCCATGCCGTCATGCACCCGGTGGTGCCGCGCGAGGCGGCCCGCCTGCGCTGCTTTATCAGTGCCGATCACACGCAGGAGATGATGGCCCGAATGTTACGGCTCATTGCCACTGAAATCGCCGGTTCAGATAAAACCAATTAAGGAGATCGACATGTTAAAAGCCCGGTATCTTCCCCTGACGGTTGTCTCGCTGATGGCCGCGAATATCGCCCTGGCCAATACGCCGGCCATGGTCTCCGATGAGCGCGGTCGCGAAATCGCCCAGAGCGTCGATCGCAATGACGCGGGTTTTGAAGACTATGTCGTGGTCGGGAAAATGACCGTCAACCGCCCCGGTGGCGTGAGCGCCTCGCGGGTGTTCGAGATGAACACCCTGGAGCTGCGAGACGATGGCGACAAGCGTCTGGTGGTATTTTCACAGCCGCGCGACCTGGCCGGCTTCGTATCCCTGACCTACACCCACCCCAACGCGCCGGACGATCAGTGGATCTACCTGCCGGCGACCAATCGCTCCAAGCGGCTGGCCTCGCGGGACAAAACTGGCTCCTTTGCAGGGTCCGAGTTCTCCTACGAGGATATCGCCACCTGGGAACTCTCCAACTACGACTACAAGTTCATCCAGGATGAGCCCTGCGGCGAGCCGGCAACCACCTGCCACACCATCGCCAACATTCCCAAATACGAACACTCGGGTTATCAGAAGCTCGTCGAGACCATCGATCCGCGCATCTGGCAGCCGGTGCGAATCGTCTACTTTGACCGCCAGGGCCGCGAGCTGAAAAAACTCGAGTTTTTCGATTACGAAGAGTACGAAAACAAGCATTGGCGTCCGGGCCGCATGGTCATGACCAATATGCGAGACGGCTCGCACTCGGAAATCGTCTGGGAAGATTACCGCTTCAAAACGGGCCTGAGCGAAGCTGATCTGACCGATACCCGCCTGGAGTACTGGTCTCGATGAGATTAGGCGTTGCCGCAACAGTGCTGCAGACCGCAGCACTGTTGCTCTCGATGAATGCCGGCGCGGGCGGGCCTCGAGGGAACCTGGCGCTGGATGTCGCTGCCTACCCGGACGCTCCGCTGTTCGGCGATCAGAACGACAGTCGGCTGCAGCCGAGCCTGTCGGCCAGTATCGACTGGACAGCCCGCCTGTCCAGGGACCTGCGGTTCGATTTTAGCGCCAACGGCCGGGTCAATCCCTACGCGCGAGACCGGCTGTTCGGCGATATCAGGGAAAGCCTGCTGCGCTTCCGGGTGGCCGGTACCGACTTCAAGGCCGGCGTGGTGCAGGAAAACTGGAGTGTGCTCGAGGCCTGGAACCCGGTGGATATCGTCAACCAGCGTGATCTGGTGGAGGACTACCAGGGTGACGCCAAGCTGGGGCAGCCGGGCGTGACCGCCACGACCCGCTACAGCGACTGGGTGCTGTCCGCTTTGGTGCTGCCCTACAGCCGCGAGCGGCGCATTGCCGAGGGTGAAGACCGCCTGCGAAACCTGCCCGTCCCGGTCCGGGACACCGAGTTCGAGGCAGGGCAGGGTCGCAGCGGCGTCGCGTTGAGGGGGCAGCACCGGTTGGGCGACTTCGACCTGGCGCTGTCCTACTTCGATGGCCATGCCAGGGAGCCCATATACCGGCCGGTCACCGGCCCGGAGGGGCTGGTCGGCTTCGATGAGGTGTACGAGCGCATCGCTCAGACGGGCGTTGAATTGTCGTACGTGATCGGCGACAGCGTGCTCAAGGGCGAGGTGATCTATCGCAGTGCCGACTCGGACGATTTCGCCGGCGCCGGCATTGGCTCCGAGACGACCTTCAATCAGCTGACCGACGGCTTCGACTCGATCACGCTGTACCTGGAGGGGTATTACGACGGGCGCGGCGATCAGGCTGCGTTGACGCCGTTTCAACGGGATATCTATATCGGCGCCCGATATAACCGCAACGATGTCTATGACTCTTTGCTCGACGTGCGCCTGACCCATGACCTGGAGTTTCATTCCAATCTGGTCGATATTCGCGCGTCGCGACGAATCGGGCGGCAGCAGACCCTCGAGCTGCAGCTGCTGGCGCCGCTGTCCGTCGACGGGGACAGGGCATTGCAGGGTTACGAAAACGATCAGCGCGCCAGGCTCAGTTGGGCCTGGTATTTTTGAGCCGGCTTTCCGGCAGGCGTAAGTGAAAAAGGCGGGTCGCGCGGACGCCCGGGCGATACCGTTGGCTGAATACAACAGCTGACGCGCTCATCCGGAGCCTGCCAAGCGGCCTGATCAGTCAGGGAGATTTTGCGATGGGTAGTTTGCGCACGGGCCGCCGGGAGCGTTGCGGTTTGGGAGCGGTGAAAGGGTTTGTCGAGCGGTACCTCACCTTTGTCACCGCGAATCCGGTCAAGGTGCTGATCGGTTCCATGGTGTTGGCGGCTCTGCTTATGGCCGGCATGTCGCAGCTGACATTTCGCAGCGACAACCGGGTGTTCTTCGCCGACGACAATCCCGAGCTGCAGCAACTGGAGAGGTTTGAACAGCTATACGGCCGGGATGACAACCTGATCTACGTGGTCAAGGCCCGGGAGGGGGATCTGTTTACCCCCGAACGCCTGAACGCGATCAATGAAATCACCGACGCCGCCTGGGCGCTGCCGGATGTCAAACGAGTCGACTCGGTGACCAACTTTCAGCGGGTCCGCGCGGTTGGCGACGACATCGAGATCGACCACCTGGCACGCTCCGGCGATTCCCTGACGGCGGCGCAGGCGCGCCAGCTGAAAGCGGACTCGGTACTGGAGCCGCTGTTGATCGACCGCCTGCTGTCGCGGGATGGCACTCTGGGTCTGGTGGTGGTGCAGTTCAGCTTCCAGGCCGATACCGCTTCGGCTCAGTCTGAAGTGGCCATGGCGGCGGGTCAGAAAACTCTCGATCGGTTTGCGCTGCAGTACCCGGACCTGGAGCTGGGGCTGTCGGGCTCGGTGGCGCTGGATCACGCCTTTGTCGAGGCGAGCACCTACGACAGCTCGGTGTTGCTGCCCATTATGCTGGTGATACTGCTGCTGATCATCGTGGTGGCGTTGCGCTCGGTCGTCGGTGCGGTTGCGACCTTCCTGGTGATCATGCTGAGCACGCTGTGCGCGCTCGGTCTCTCCGCGATGCTGGGAATCCCGTTGTCCTCGCCGAGCGTTATCGCACCCAATATCATTCTCACCCTGGCGACCTGTGATTGTATCCATATCTGTGCCGGCATGATGCGTCACCGCCGCAGTGGCCTCGGCCGGCCGGAGGCCGTCAAAATGGCGCTGCTCGAATGCTGGTGGCCGGTCACCTTGACCACCCTTACCACGTCGATCGGCTTCCTGACGCTCTCCTTCAGCGCCGTACCGCCTTTCGCCCACCTCGGTATCATCGTTGCGATCGGTTCGCTCATGGCCTGGTTCCTGTCCGTGAGCTTCTTTCCTGCGCTGCTCTGTGTGCTGCCCTGGCGCGGCAAGGACAGCTCCGTGCCGGCAGAGCGCTTCAGTGGCGCTGTGGCCCGCATCGTGCTGGCGAATCCGCGGCGCCTGCTGGCCGGCATCAGCGCCGTCGCCGTCGTGCTCTGCTCGCTGGCATTCACCAATGTGCTGGATGACCGTTACGTGCGTTACTTCGATCAGAGTTTCAGCTTTCGGGAAGCCACAGACCGCATGAACGAAGATCTTGGCGGCTTTTATATCCTCGAGTTTTCGCTCGACTCCCGCGAGGAGGGCGGCATCGCGACGCCGCAGTACCTGCAGGAGGTGGACGCCTTCGCAGGCTGGCTGCGGCAGCAGCCGGGCGTGACGCATGTGCACGGGCTGCCCGACATCATGAAAACGGTAAACCGGGCCATGCAGGGCGGCGACGCCAATGCCTATGCCTTGCCGGGCAATCGCGATCTGGCGGCGCAGTACCTGGCCCTGTACGAGATGTCGCTGCCGTTCGGTACGGACCTGCGCAATCAGCTCACGGCCGACAAGCGCTACAGTCGGCTTTCGGTCAGCCTCAACGATATCTCCACCCGGGACATGACCGATCTGCAGGCGCGCGCCGAAGCCTGGGCGGCGGACAATACGACGCTGGTCGCCGCATCGGCCAGGGCCACCGGAACATCGCTGCTCTTCGCCCATATCGGCAACCGCAATATTCAGGAAATGCTGCAGGGCATCGCCATGGGCGTGCTGGTGGTCTGGGTCATTTTCCTGGTCGCTTTCCGTTCGCTGGCGCTGAGCCTGATCGGCACTTTCGCCAACTTCATTCCCTGTCTGGCAACGCTCGGCATCTGGGCGCTGATCAACGGCGAAGTGGGCATGGCGGTGGCGACGGTGGCCTCCGTGACCTTCGGTGTCGTGGTGGATGCGACCATCCACATGCTCTGCGGTTTCGTGCGCATGCGGCGGGACAGGGGGGCGAGCAGCGCAGAGGCGGTGCGCGCCACCTTCGAATCGGTCGGGCCGGGCCTGGTGACGATGACGCTGTCGCTGGCGGCCGGTTTCCTGTGCCTGGCGTTCTCCGGTTTCCAGATCAATGCGTGGATGGGCACGATGGCGGCGCTGACGATTTTCGTTGCCCTGCTGTTCGATCTCTTCTTCATGCCCGCGATTCTGTTGCTGCTGAAGCCCCGCCAGCAAGGTCGTGGCGCAGTGGCAATGGAGGCGCAGTAACATGAGCAGCGCTTCGCTCTTCGTCACGCCCGAGGCCCGACCGGCCGCGAGGGCCCGCTTGATCTGCTTCCCCTTCGCCGGCGGGGATATCAATGCCTATCTGCCCTGGCTGTCCCGGCTGGATCCGCAGCTGGAGCTGGTCATCGTGCAGCTTCCGGGGCGCGGTCAGCGTGCCCGGGAGCGGCCCTTTGCCCGGATGGACCTGCTGGTGGACGAGCTGTTCGGCAACATGCTCTCCCGGCTCGACAAGCCGTTCGCGTTCTTTGGCCACAGCATGGGCGGCAAGATCGCCTACGAGCTGGCGAAGCGACTGCAGCGCGAACAGTTGCCGCTGCCGGAGCTGTTTGTCGCCTCCGGCAGCGGCTCGCCCTGCCTGCCGCGGCGCGGTGCTCCCGTTCACAGGCTGCCGGATGCTCTCTTCAAAGAGAAGATCCGCGAGCTGTCCGGGGTGCCCCGGCAGGTGCTGGAGAACGAGGAGCTGATGGCCTTTGTTCTGCCGATCCTCAAGGCCGACTTCAAACTGGTCGAGAGCTATGCAGGCAGGTTCGAGTCGCCACTCTCGTCGCGTCTGCTGATTCTCGGTGGGAACGCGGACACCCTGGTCACGCGGGACGAGCTGCTGGCCTGGCGCGAGCTCTTTGTGGAAACTGACGGGATTCGTCTTTACGACGGCGGGCATTTCTTTATCAACCAGCACAGCGACGACATCATCGACAGGATCAATGTCAGCCTGCTGGGTGGTGAAGTGCCAATGCATCGCGCTTCATAACGGGCTGATGGTTTCTCCGCTTGTACCGTCTGTCGGTACACCAGGTCACAGGGGTAGCGAACCGTTCCTGCCCCTGCTGCGTACCGGGTCAGTGTCCGCGTGCGCTTTGCGCGCAATTGCAGCCGGATCTGGCTGCGCTATGTTGATAGTTGACGTCCCGGCCTATTCGGAGAACCCCATGGTCAGCCTGCCACTGTTTCCGCTGCCTGTTGTGCTTTTCCCCGGCACCCGCATGCCGCTGCAGATATTCGAGCCACGCTATCTGCGCATGGTCTCCGATGCCTTCAAGCAGGGACAGGGTTTCGTGATCGTGCAGACCCGGCAGGATGAAGAGGCCGTCGACGGTCAGACACCGTTTTACGATGTCGGCGGTTACGGCGAAATCGTCGACTTCAGTCCGCTGCCCAACGACCGGCTCGGGATCGTGGTGCAGGGGTTGCGCAGAGTGCGGATCGGCGAGGTGCAGGCCGAGGCGGACAACCTGCTGATGGGGCGCTGCGACTGGCTGGCGGACGAGCAGGCCGAAGCGGTGCCGCCGCGTTTCGAGCCGCTGCAGATGCTGCTGCGCGAGATGCTCAAGCATCCGGCGCTCAAGCCGCTGGCCGGCGAAGAGGAAATCTGCAACGCGGTCAGCCTGGGCTTCCGCCTTGCCGACTGGCTGCCATTCAGCGCCGACGACAAGCAGGAGCTGCTGGCCTGCGAAGATCCCGGCAGGCGCCTGCAGCTGATAAACGACTCTATCGACTGGGACGACTGAGGCGCTCCGTTACAGCAAGCGCTCGAACAGCTGCAGTACCGCGACGTCGAGCACGAACAGCAGCAGGCAGAAGCGCCAGTTCCACGCCATCAACCGATAGCCGCTGATACTGAAACGTCCCTGCATGGCCAGGTGCATGCCGGAGCAGGGCGATACGATCACGCCGAGCGACCAGCTCATCAGGCAGGCCAGCGCCAGCAGCTCCGGGCTGTCGGCGACCGGCAGCAGCATGCCGGCGCAGCTGCTGAGCGTAATCAGCGGGTGCACGCCTATGACGGCGGCGATGCCGCTCAGCGCGACCAGCCCCGCCGCCTCGGTGGCGCCGAAGTGCGCCAGGTGCAACTCGAATCCACTGATCTCGACCCAGGCCGCGATGCCGGCGGTGAGCACGCCGGCCGCGAGGAACAGCAGCAGTTCGCCGGCCATCCCGGGCAACGCGAGCTCGATATGCCGGCGGTAGCGGTTCCCGGCCGCTTCGACGCCCTGGCGTTTTGACAGCGCCAGCAGTGGCAGCGAAAGCGCACTCAGGGTAATCAGCGTCGTGATCGCAAGCCCCGGGGCCAGCAAATGCCCGGTCAGCACGATTGCTACCAGCAGTAGCGGCAGCTTCAGGGCATCGCTACGCATCGGGTAGCCGGCGAAGGTATCGCTCTTGCCGTTATGTCCGAGTAACAGGCCCGTCAGCAGTACGGCCGGCACGGCCACTGCAAGGCCGCCGAGGCTGACCGGCAACAGGCCGGCGCTGGGGGCGAGCGTCAGCGCCAGACCCATGGCGATGAACATCGGTGACCAGAGCGAGGCCAGCCCGAATCCGCGCGACAGCACCAGCGCCTGCGCCTGCTGCAGTGGGCGTGCGGCGTGCAGCCGGTCGCCGATAATGGTCAGCGCGGAAAAGTTGATGGCGGCGCCGAACAGATGGGTACCCAGCAGGGTTTGCCACAGCGCCCTGCGGCCCCGGGGCAACGCGCGCGTCAGGCTGTTGTCGGCTTCGGCGATCAGACGCAGGAAACCCACCGCGACCAGCATCGCAATCAGGTTCTGGCTGCCGCCGACGGCGTTCAGGACGAAATTCTGACCATCTCCCTCGAATCCGGCGGCCATAAGGCCGCTGAGGCCGACGGCAAGCATCACGCCGACCTGTACCCGCTGCAGTCTGGATATGCGGCGAAACAGCAGCGCTCCGGCAGCCCAGGCCAGCACGCCGGGCACGAGCGCCGGCACCAGGCCGGTCAGGGCACTGAGCAGTGAAAAAAGAGCGGTGAACAGTAACAGCCATCCGGCGAGGCTGCCGGTCGGCCAGTGCCGGCGCAGCGACGGTCCGCGGCGGCCGGCGGTCGTTTCATTCACGATTGCGGCACCGCTCGGCCGGGACGCTGAGCGCCCGCAGCAGGTAATCCCTGAAGTCCTGGGGCCAGGGCTGCTGCTCGAGGGCCCTGCGCATGCACAGCAGCCAGGCGTCGCGCTCGCTGCTGCCGATGGCCAGATGGGCGTGGGCCGCCGGAATGCTGATCGGCCCGTATTTTTCGCGATAGCGGCGCGGGCCCCCGAGCCAGCCGCAGAGAAAGCGGCTCAGCTTGTCGCGGGACTCGCTGAGGTCCTCCGGGTGCATGGCGCGAATGGCCGCTGCCTCCGGCAAACGCTCCATCTGGTCGTAAAAGGCATCCGCCAGACGGGCGATGCCGGCCTCGCCGCCGGCGGCGAGAAATGATGTGTCGCCATCGCCGTACTGGCGCTGGCCGGGCTCGGAAATCTGCATGGTGAGGACTGAAACCGTAACGGAAGTGAGGTCAGATGCGGTGCGGTGGTACCAGTATGGATTCTACCCGATCGCCGAGCGTGACGACACGGCCACGGTAGCGGTCGTCGCCGCTGGAGGTGAACTCGAAGTTGTACGACCGCCACCAGCGCAGGCGGCCGGAGGCGTCCCGCTTCAGCCAGATGGCACGCAGGCCGATGCTGTCGTCGAGCAGCTGCAGGTCCAGTTCCTCGCAGTGGCGGCGGGTAGCGCGCAGCGCGACTTCCTTGACCCGCTGTCCCTGCCACCAGTGCAGCCCGATCAGCACGATCAGGCTGAGCCAAAAAAGATCCTTGAGGTCGAAGTACATGGGTAAGTGGTAAGTCGTGAGTCGTAAGCCGGCTATCATATCGTTTACCACTTACCACTTACCACTTACCACTTACCACTTACCACTTACCTACTGACAACCGCTCCTGCGTTGCCAGCACAGCCACCATCCCTGGCGGTGACTTACCACTTACCACTGCAGACTGCTGTCTATAGTTGATTAAAATGCTAGGGTATAGGGGTTGTTCAACCCGTACCCGAGCGAGTCTCCCATGCGTACCCTGGAATCCCTCAACTTCGACAACAGCTATACCCGTCTGCCGGAGCATTTCTACCAGCGGGTCGAGCCCCGCGCGCTGAAAGGGGCGCACCTGATCAGCTTCAATCCGGAGGTGGCGGCGCTGCTCGACCTCGATCCCTGCGCCGTGCAGCCCGAGGCGCTGGCGCGCTACTTCGGCGGCAGTGAGCTGCTGCCCGGAAGCGAGCCGCTGGCGATGAAATACACCGGGCACCAGTTCGGCGTCTACAATCCGGCCCTAGGCGACGGCCGCGGGCTGCTGCTCGGAGAGGTGGTGAACGATGCCGGCGAGCGCTGGGATCTGCATCTGAAGGGGGCCGGCAAAACTGCCTTTTCCCGCTTCGGCGACGGTCGCGCGGTACTGCGCTCCAGTATTCGGGAGTACCTGGCCGGAGAGGCGATGCACGGGCTGGGAATCGCCACCACCCGCGGTCTCTGCCTGGTGGGCAGCGACGACTACACCATGCGCGAGGGCATGGAGCCCTGCGCCATGCTGCTGCGGGTCAGTCGCTGTCATATTCGCTTCGGCCATTTCGAGCACTTCTACTATCGCAACATGCATGACGACCTAAGGCTGCTGGCGGACTACTGCATCGAGCGTTACTTTCCGGATCTGGCCGGCGAAGAGAACCCCTACCGGGCGATGTTCGCCCGGGTGATCGACACCACCGCCGCACTGGTGGCGCGGTGGCAGGCCTACGGCTTCGTGCATGGCGTGCTGAACACCGACAACATGTCGCTGCTCGGGGAAACCTTCGACTACGGTCCCTACACCTTCCTCGACCAGTACCGCCCGGACTATGTCAGCAATCAGAACGACCACGAAGGGCGCTATGTCTTCCGAGGCCAGCCCGGGGTCGTTCTCTGGAATCTGGCGTGCCTCGGCCAGGCGCTGCTGCCGCTGGTCGAGCGTGAAGCGCTGGAGGCCGAGCTGCAGCGTTTCACCTCGCTCTACGAAAGCCATGAGCTGGCACGCTTTCGCGACCGTCTAGGCCTGGCACAGGTCGAGGCAGGGGATGCCGCGCTGGTGGACAGTCTCAAATCCCTGCTCGCCGAGCAGCGCATCGATATGACGCGCTTTTTCCGTCGCCTGTGCGACTTCGACGGCGGTGATGCCTCGATCGCCGTGCTGATGGAGCTGTGGCCGGATCCGTCGCGCCTTACCGACTGGCTGCTGCAGTACCGCGAGCGGCTTTCACGGGAAACTGTCGACTTCGCGCAGCGTCGGGCGCGGATGCGCGGCGTCAACCCGAAGTACCTGCTGCGCAACTATATGGCCGAGGAGGCGATACGTGCCGCGCATCAGGGCGACTTCTCGCCGGTCAACGCGCTGCTGACGCTGCTGCGCCGGCCCTTTGACGAGCTGCCGGAGTTCGAGCGCTTCGCCGGCGAGCCGCCGGACTGGGCCGGCGCCATCTGTCTGACCTGTTCGTCCTGAAACGCGGAGGAGCCGTGCCTCGCGGCGAATAGGGTTGGCACCTTCGGCATTCGCGACGGGGCGTCGCTCCTACGGCTCATCTCCACTACAATAGCGGCCTTTCCGGTCTAGAGGGACGCAATCGATGGTACAGGGATTCGTCATGGACCACTGGCCGCATCTGGTGGCGATGGTTTGGTTCGTGGTCTGTTTTCGCGGCTACATGTACTACTCGCGGGTCAAGAGCAAGACCACCGCCTGTCTTGCCAGCGTGATGCACCTGTACCGGCTGGAATGGATGCGACACATGCTGATGCGCGAGAACCGCATTCCGGACACCAGCGCCATCGCCAACCTCGAGCGCACCGTGGCCTTTTTCGCTTCCACCACCATGCTGATTCTGGCCGGTCTGATGACGCTGCTCAGCGCCAAGGACAAGGCGATCAGCATCGTGTCCGAAATTCCCTTCGCCTATCCCACCGGGGCGGGGGAGTGGGAATTCAAGCTGCTGCTGCTGCTGGTGCTGTTCGTCTATGCCTTCTTCAAGTTCACCTGGAGCCTGCGCCAGTACGGCTTCGTCTCGGTGATGGTCGGCGGTGCGCCGCTGCCGGGCGAGGCCTTTTCCGACCAGCGCCTCGAGGCGCACGCCGCCCGTATCGCCAAGATGACCTCACTGGCGGCCAACAACTTCAATATCGGTCTGCGCACCTATTATTTCTGTCTCGCGGTGCTGGGCTGGTTCATCCATCCCGGGCTGTTCATGCTGGCCTCGACCACCGTGGTCTACGTGCTGTACCGGCGCGAGTTTTCATCCTCGACCCTCAACTCGCTGATGCTGAGCGCCGAGGCTGACGACGCGCACTGATTTCAGGTTCCTGTTGTCGGGGGGTTGAATTCCCCGACGCCGGCCCCATCTTCTGTTTCAACGCTTTTTTTACCCCGAAACTGTTGCAGAACAAGGGCCTAGCAATCCATGAGCATCGAAACCCAGAAAGAGACTCTCGGTTTTCAGACAGAGGTGAAGCAGCTGCTGCACCTGATGATTCACTCTCTGTATTCGAACAAGGAAATCTTCCTGCGCGAGCTGATTTCCAACGCCTCCGATGCGGCGGAAAAGCTGCGTTTCGAGGCGCTGTCCCACGCCGACCTCTACGAGAACGACGGTGATCTCAAGATCCGCGTCAGCTTCGACGAAGAAGCGAAGACCGTCACCATCGAAGACAACGGCATCGGCATGAGCCGCCAGGATGTCGTCGACCACCTGGGCACCATCGCCAAGTCCGGCACCTCCAGCTTCCTGTCGCAGCTGACCGGCGATCAGCAGAAGGACAGCCAGCTGATCGGTCAGTTCGGCGTCGGTTTCTACTCGGCGTTCATCGTCGCCGACCGGGTCGATGTCTTCACCCGTCGTGCCGGCCTGCCGGCGGCCGAGGGTGTGCACTGGTCCTCGGCGGGCGAGGGGGAATTCACCATCGCCACCCTGGACAAGCCCGAGCGCGGCACCCGTATCGTGCTGCACCTGAAAGAAGGTGAAGAGGAGTTCGCCAACGGCTGGCGCCTGCGTTCGCTGGTGCGCAAGTATTCCGACCATATCGCGCTGCCGGTGGTCATGCAGAAAGACGCGGAAGAGTTCGAAGGCGAAGAGGGCGAGGAGAAGGCCAAGGCGGAGCCGCAGGACGAGACCGTCAACAGCGCCACCGCGCTCTGGAGCCGCGCCAAGAACGAAATCAGCGATGACGAGTACCGCGAGTTCTACAAGCACATCTCGCACGACTTCAGCGATCCGCTGAGCTGGAACCACAGCAAGGTCGAGGGCAACCTCGAATACACCTCGCTGCTGTATCTGCCGGAGAAAGCACCGTTCGATCTGTGGAACCGCGAAGCGCCGCGGGGCCTGAAACTCTACATCCAGCGTGTCTTCATCATGGATCAGGCGGACGAATTCCTGCCGCTGTACCTGCGCTTCATCAAGGGCGTGGTCGATTCCAACAACCTGTCGCTGAACGTCTCGCGCGAGATCCTGCAGAAGGATCCGCAGGTCGACAAGCTGCGCGCGGCCCTGACCAAGCGCGCCCTCGACATGCTCACCAAGCTGGCCAAGAACGACGCCGAGAAATACCAGGCGGTGTGGAAGGAATTCGGCGAGGTGCTCAAGGAAGGCCCGGCGGAAGATCAGGGCAACCGTGAAAAGGTGCTCAAGCTGCTGCGTTTCGCCTCGACCCACACCGGCAACGCCGAGCAGACCGTCAGCCTGGACGACTATATCGGTCGCATGCAGGAAGGCCAGGGCAAGATCTACTACGTCGTCGCCGATTCCTACAACACCGCCAAGAACAGCCCGCACCTGGAAATCTTCCGCAAGAAGGGCATCGAGGTGCTGCTGCTGACCGATCGCGTCGACGAGTGGATGATGAGCCACCTGTTCGACTACGACGGCAAGTCGTTCCAGGATGTGACCAAGGGCGAGCTGGACCTCGGCGAGGTCGAGAACGAAGAGGAAAAGAAAGCCCAGGAAGAGACCGCGAAGGAATTCGAGGGCCTGGTCGAGCGTCTCAAGACCACGCTGGGCGACAAGGTATCGGATGTGCGCATCACCCACCGCCTGACCGATTCCCCGGCCTGCCTGGTGCTGGGCAGCTACGATATGGGCGCGCAGATGCGTCGCATCATGGAAGCGGCCGGTCAGCCGGTGCCGGAGTCCAAGCCGACGTTCGAGATCAATCCGCAGCACCCGCTGATCCGCAAGCTCGACAACGAAGTCGACGAGGATCGTTTCGGTGAGCTGGCGCTGGTGATCTTCGATCAGGCGGGCCTTTCCGCTGGCGGGCAGCTCGACGATCCGGCCGCCTATGTGGCGCGCCTCAACAAGCTGCTGCTCGAACTCAGCCAGTAATCGCGTTACCGGCTTCGCCCGACAAGCCGCGGACGGTTCGCCGTCCGCGGCTTTTTCGATCTGCGCGGCAGGTCTGGAAACGGCCTTGCCGGAGATCCTCGGGTGCGGCGATCGTTATGAAAAATCTTTGCTGCGGGTATCTGGTAATTGGGCGAGAAATGGGTGACACTCGCCAGAGTAACACCTCAACATTCCCGATGATTTTGACAATGATGTCCGGTATCCAACGAACCATCAACGCGTCCCGACTGCAACTGTGTGGCCGAGCGCAGCGCCCCTTCGCTGCGTTCGCTCCGGCACGGCAGGAGGGTATCACCTCAGAGCAGACGCTCGGGCGGACAGACCGTTAAGCCACGACTGTGACATCACCAGGCGGGCCCGACGGGCCCGCCTTTTTTTTGTTTTTTTTCGAATACGGCGGGTGGCACCCGTTACGCAACAGAGAGTTTCACCATGGAACAGAACCTACAGGACGAACATCTGCAGCAGGTCGAGCAGGCTCTGCGCAAGCTTCAGCGTGATCTGAACGAAGAAATCGAAGGACTGCGCGAAGTGCTGGAGTCCGGCAGCGGCGAGCGCAAGCAGTACGACACCAGCGAGCGCAGCGATGCGCTGCAGCAGAACAGCATGGCCAAGGCCAACCTCTCCGCCTGCGAACGGCGCCTGCGGCAGGTGCATATCGCCTTGCGCCGGATTGCCGAGGGTGACGAGGACTTCGGCTACTGCAGCAGCTGCGACGCCGAGATTCCGTTCGCGCGGCTGCGCGTGCGTCCCGAATCCCCCCTGTGCCTGAGCTGCCAGCAGAAGCAGGAAAGCCGCTAACCGGGCGACGCCGTCACCCGGTCGCTGCGCGCAAGCCACAGTAATACCTTCGTAGGATACCTTCCCTGCCATACTGTGCGGCCGTGGCCGCCCGGTTATAATGGCTCCTGTCAGGCCGTCGCCGCCAGTGCTTCCGCTGGCGGGAGTGCCGGCCGCTACGGACGTCATAATAAGAAGGAAGGTCCATGAGTCACGAGCTGTCCAATCTGCGCAAGTTCGTTGCGCCGGAAATACTGTTCGGCAGCGGTGCCCGCAAGGCGGTCGCCAACTATGCCCGCACCTTCGGCGCCCGCAAGGTGCTGCTGGTCTCGGATCCCGGGGTACAGCGCGCCGGCTGGGTGGCCGACGTCGAACAGAGTCTGCGCGAGGCGCAGATCGACTACGTGGTCTTCACCGACGTATCGCCCAACCCGCGCGCGGCCCAGGTGATGAAAGGCGCCGAGCTCTACGCGGCCGAAGGCTGCAACCTGATCGTCGCGGTCGGCGGGGGCAGCCCGATGGACTGCGCCAAGGGCATCGGCATCGTCAGCACTCACGGGCGTCACATACTCGAGTTCGAGGGTGTCGATACCCTGCAGCTGCCCATTCCTCCGCTGATCCTGATCCCGACCACGGCCGGCACCTCGGCCGACGTGTCCCAGTTCGCGATCATCAACGACGAAAGCGAGCGGGTGAAGATTTCCATCGTCAGCAAGTCGGTGGTGCCGGACGTTTCGCTGATCGATCCCGAAACCACCAGCACCATGGACAACTTCCTCACCGCCTGTACCGGCGTCGACGCCCTGGTGCATGCGATCGAGGCCTTCGTCTCCACCGGCTCCGGGCCCATGACCGACATGCACGCCCTCGATGCCATCCGGCTGATCAACGGCAACCTCGCCGACCTGATCCGGCACCCGGACGACCTGCAGTTGCGCGAGCAGGTCATGCTCGGCAGCATGAAGGCGGGGCTGGCGTTCTCCAACGCCATCCTCGGCGCGGTGCACGCCATGTCCCACAGCCTGGGCGGTTATCTCGATTTGCCCCACGGGCTCTGCAACGCCATGCTGCTGGAGCACGTCATCGACTTCAATTACCGCGAGACCAGCGACAAGTTCAAGGTGGTCGCGGAAACCCTCGGCATCGACGTGCGCGGCCTGAACAGCAGCGAGATCCGCAAGCGCCTGATGCAGCGCGTGGTCGGGCTCAAGCAGGAGGTGGGGCTGAAGGAGTCGCTGGGCATGTTCGGCGTTCACCGTACCGATATCCCGTCGCTGTCGGAAAAAGCGATCAAGGACCCCTGTATCCTCACCAACCCGCGCAAGTCGTCGAAGCGGGACGTCGAGGTCATGTATGAAGAAGCCCTCTGAGCAGTCGGCGGCGACCTTCGAGGATCTGATCGGGCTGGGCCGTCAGTCGGCCCGCAAGAGCTACTACCCGGAACTGGAACGCAAGGTCGCCGAACTCGAGGAGGAGCGCAACCGCTACAAATGGCTGTTCGAGAATGCCCTGCACGGCATTTTTCAGGCCGATCTCGACGGCGGCATTCTCGCCGCCAATCCCGCCATCGCCGCCATTCTCGGCTATGACGGTCCGGCCGAGTGCCTCGACCGGCTCAGTTCGCTGCGGGATCTGTTCATCGACCCGGACGACTTCGAGCACGTCCGGCAGCGGCTGCGCGAGCGGCGCCAGCTGACCGCCTTCGAAACCCGCCTCAGACGCCGGGACGGCGGCGCGGTCGATGTGGCAATGTCGATGCTGCTCAAGTGCGAGTCGGATCGTGAACTGGTCGAGGTTTTCGTCGCCGACGTGACCGAACGCAAGCGCGCCCGCGAGCACCTGCAGCGGCTCAATGCCGAGCTCGAGCAGCGCGTGGCGCAGCGCACCGAAGAGTTGCTCGAACTCAACGCCCAGCTGCGCGATGCCCGCGACGCGGCCGAGGCGGCCAATCGCAGCAAGGACAAGTATCTGGCCGCCGCCAGCCACGACCTGCTACAGCCGCTGAATGCGGCGCGGCTGCTGGTGTCGACACTGCGCGAGCGCCAGCTGCCGGGGCGGGATGGCTATCTGGCCGATCGCATTCACCTCGCGCTCGAGGGCGCCGAAGAGCTGCTCACCGACCTGCTGGACATCTCCAAGCTGGATCAGAACGCGGTGCGACCGGACCTGTCGGTATTCGGCTTGCAGGCGGTACTGGCGCCGCTTGCCGACGAGCTGCAGCCGGTGGCAGCCAGCGAGGGGCTGCGGCTGCGTCTTTACTGCCCGGCCGGGCTGCTGATTCGCAGCGACAGCCGACTGCTGACGCGGCTGTTGCGCAACCTGTTGAGCAATGCGCTGCGTTACACCCGCTCGGGCGGCGTGCTGCTGGGCGTGCGCCGTCGCGGCGAACGCCTCAGCCTGCAGGTCTGGGACAGCGGCGACGGCATCGCCGAGGACAAGCTCGAAGAAATCTTTCAGGAGTTCCGCCAGCTGCCGGATCACCACCCGGGCGAGCGCCGCGGCGTGGGGCTCGGGCTTGCTATCGTCGACCGCATCGCGCGGGTGCTCGAGCATCCGGTGACGGTGGCATCGCGGCCGGGCAGGGGCTCCATGTTCGCGGTCGAGGTGCCGCTGGCGGGGCGTGGGGAAAGCGTTGAAGCCGCCGCGCCGGCGCCTGTCGTGGCCGGCGACGAACTCTGCGGCTGCCGGGTGCTGGTGGTCGATAACGACGAGAGCGTACTGATCAGCATGCAGGCCCTGCTGCAGCAGTGGGGCTGCGAGGCGCGGGTGGCGCGGGATCTGGGCGGCGCCCTTGCCGTGGCCGCCGGGGACGGTGACCCGCCCGATCTGGTGCTGGCGGACTATCAGCTCGACTGGGATCGCTCCGGGCTCGAGGTGGTGGAGGCGCTGCGCCAGCGCTATGGAGAGGGTCTGGCGGCGGCGATGATCACCGCCGACCGCTCCGCCGAAACGCTGCGAAGGTTTCGCGATCGCGGTCTGCCGGTACTGGCCAAGCCGGTGCGCCCCGGCAAGCTGCGCGCGCTGCTGACGCATATGATCAGTGGCTAGGCCCGTAGGATGGGTCTAGCCGCCAAAAGCACAAAGCTAACGGCTGGAGCAACCTGCAACGGCGGCGTAACCCATCAGCAGCTTCGGCTTCCTCGGTACATCATTATCGCTTCACCAGGGTCCGCACAGCTCCGAATACGGTCTGCGCCAACCTCAACCAAGCGGCACGTTGCCAACCGAGACCAATCGATCTGCACTACGATCGATATGATGGGTCCACGATGCCCGGGCGCCGGGATAGCCGGTATACCCCGTGCCATAGCATCGCTTGACCCATCCTACAATTCTACCCGTAACCCGTAACCCGTAACCCGTAACCCGTAACCCGTAACCCGTAACCCGTAACCCGTAATGGCTCCACAGTGAACTGTTCACGGGTATCTGCTTTTACGCCACCCGGTTGAGTTCGAGTAGCATGCGGGTGGCTTCTTCGCCGACTTTTCGCACCGCCGCCTCGATGCGTGCGTCCGGCTTGTCCGAATAATTCAGGCGCAGGCAGTTGCGGTACTTGCCCGAGGCCGAGAACAGCGGTCCCGGACCGATTCTGATGCCCTGCGCCAGCAAACGCTCGTTGAGACGAATGCTGTCGGCGTCGCCCGGCAGTTCGGCCCACAGCAGGAAGCCGCCCTGGGGGTAGCTGATGCGGGTCCCGGCGGGAAAGTGGCGCTCGACCCAGGCAATCATCTGGTCACGGGACTGCTGGTACTGGGCGCGCATGCGGCGCAGGTGGCGCTCGTAGTGCCCCTCGGCGATGAAGTCCGCCACCGCCAGCTGCGGCAGGGTGGCGCAGGCGGCGGTGCCGACGTATTTCATGTGCAGCACCTGCTCGCCGTAGCGCCCCGGCGCGACCCAGCCGACCCGAAGGCCCGGCGCCAGGGTCTTGGAAAAGGAGCTGCACAGCAGTACCCGGCCGTCGCTGTCGAACGACTTGATGGTGCGCGGGCGCGGGAATGCATAGCTGAGATCGCCGTAGATATCGTCCTCGATGATGGCGACGTCGAAGCGCTGCGCCAGTGACAGCAGCTGCCTGCGGTGGTCGTCGGGCATGGTGTAACCGAGCGGGTTGTTGCAGGTCGGCGTTATCTGGATCACCCGGATCGGCCATTTCTCCAGCGCCAGCTCCAGCGCGTCCAGGCTGATACCCGTCACCGGGTCGGTCGGGATTTCCATGGCCTTGAGCCCGAACGCCTTGATCGCCTGCATGGTACCGTAGAAGCTCGGCGAGTCGACCGCGACCACGTCTCCGGGACGGGTGACGGCGCGCAGGCTGATCGACAGCGCCTCCTGGCAGCCGGTGGTGACGACAATGTCATCCGGGTGCAGCCGGCAGCCCGAATCGACGCCCAGGCGTGCGACCTGCTGACGCAGCTCCTGCGAGCCGCGCAGGCTGTCGTAGGCCAGGCCACGGTGACCGCTTGTGCCCGGGCCGCTGGCGAGGGCGCGCTGAAGCGGCTTGAGCGACGGTGCGTCGATATCCGGCATGCCGCGTCCCAGGGCCAGAATACCGGGTTGCTCGCTGGCGCACAGCAGGTCCAGCACCTGTTCCCACTGCGAGACCTCCAGCGGCCGTTGCGCCGGCCGGCTGATCGCCGGCATGGCCGGCGTTGCCGGGCGCGGCCTGACGTAGTAGCCGGACTTTGGCCTTGCTTCGGCCAGTCCCTGGTCCTCCAGCAGCCGGTAGGCTTCCTGCACCGTGGCGATGCTGATTCCGTGCTCGCGGCTCAGTGACCGGATCGACGGCAGGCGATCGCCGCAGCGATAGTAGCCCCGGTCGATGCGCTGACGCAGCTCGTCGGCGACCTGCTCATAGAGTTTCATTACAGATATCCAATACAGTTTCAGGATTCAGTACAGATTAGGTTAATTTTGGCAGTACAGTTGTCGAAATGGCAAATCTGTCATGGTAAAAATATTTCAATTTGAATCTGTAGCGGTTTTTCAGGCGGGCGTAATCTGACAGGCATCAACCCTGGGAGGATGATGTCATGCTGATAATCGAATTGTTACGCCGTTTCCGTGATGCGCTGCGCCGTGCCCTTGCGCGACGCCGCTCACGCCTGGATCTGCTGACGCTGGACGATCACATGCTCAAGGACATCGGCATCAGCCGCGCCGATGCGATTCGTGAAGGCGACAAGCCTTTCTGGCGGCTCTGAAAGCAAACCGGTAGCGCGGGGCGGCGTCGCGGCCCCGCCGGGGAGGTGTTATGCCCACGCTCGATTACTACACGCTGGACGTTTTTACCGACAGGCCGTTCGCCGGCAATCCTCTGGCGGTGTTTCCCGATGCCGCCGCAGTGCCGGAGGCGCTGATGGCGCAGCTGGCCCGCGAACTGAACCTGTCGGAAACGGTGTTCGTTACCGGAGCGGGGCAGGACAACCGCTTCGATGTACGCATCTTCACGCCTGCCGGCGAAATACCCTTTGCCGGCCATCCGACGGTCGGAACCGCACTGTTGCTCAAGCATCTGGGCCGCCTGCAGCCGCCGGTAGCCAGCGAACTGATACTGACGCAGCGGGTCGGGGACGTGGCCGTGACCCTGCGGGGTGAGGGCGATGAAGCCGCCGCCCGCTTTCGCACCGCGCGTCCGCCACAGGTCAGCGCCAGCTCGCTCGGTCAGGACCAGGCCGCAGCCCTGGTCGGGCTGGCGACCTCACAGCTGACGGGTGCTCCGCGCGTCGCCTCCTGCGGCACGCCGTTTCAAATGCTGGAGGTGGTGGATCTGGAGAGCCTCGCCCACGCCCGGCTTGATGCATCACTCTGGCGTCAGAAGCTCGCAGGCGAGGCGGCGCAGGACCTTTACCTGTACTGCCGCACTCCCGCGGACGGTCGGGTGCGGGCGCGGATGTTCGGACCCGGCTTCGGTATTCCCGAGGACCCGGCGACGGGCGCGGCGGCATCGGCGCTGGCCGGCATGCTGGCGCTCGATGCCGCCGCGCAGGGGCGCTACCGGATGCGGATCGAGCAGGGGGTGGAAATGGGCCGGCCCAGCCTGATCGAGACGGAAGTCCGGATCGGGGAAGGAGGTGTCGAATACGTCGAGGTCGAGGGCCAGGCACGGTTGCTGAGTCAGGGGCGTTTTATGCTGCCGCAGTGGTCGCCGGCGCCGGGCTGAAATCCCGTTGCAAAGCCGTTATCCTTGGAGGCTAAGAACGATAAAAGAAAGAGAGAGCACCCATGTTTCAAGAATTTCGTCACCTGCATTTGCAGGAGGTCGCCGGGGTCGATCACCTGCTGGCGCCATCCCAGGTCAGGCCGCCGGCTACGCTGCGCAGTCCGGCGCTGACGGTGATGACCGACTTCACCGAATCGGCGCCGGTGACGGTGCCGCAGGGCTGGCAGGTCGACACCGCCCTCGAGTGGATGAAAAGCCAGCACGTGCGGATGCTGTTCGTCGTCGACGATCAGGGCCATTTCTCCGGCGTCATCACGGCCCGGGATATCGCCGGGGCCAAAGTGCTGGCCTGTGCCCAGCAGCAGGGTATCGGCAGGGCTGACGTGCAGGTGCGCCACATCATGACCGCGCGAGCCGGGATTCAGGCGTTGACGTACGACCAGGTGGCCAATGCCACCATCGGCGATGTGATGCTGACCATGCAGGGCTCCGGCGAACAGCACGTGGTGGTGATCGACGAGAGCTACGCGGGCGTCAAGCGGGTGCGTGGCGTGATTTCGGCAAGCGACATCTCGCGTCTGCTGAAGGTCAGTTTCGAGGTCATGTACGAAGCCAAGACCTTCGCGGAAATCGAAAAAATCGTCGCCCATGGCGGCGAACTCTGAGGGTGCCGGGGATCGCAGCGAACATTTTCATCTCGGGACGAAAAGCATTGCGCCCTGACCTCATTGCTCTATACTCCGCGCCAATTTCGCTGAAGAACCCGCACTGAGCCGATCACTGCGGGTTCTTCGCTATAGCGCACCCCCGAGTGCGCTTCCTGCATACCAACCCTCCGATTTTTACGAGGTGCCGCACGCAATGAAACTCCCTGAACATATCTCTCCCGAACAGTGGCAGCGGGTGAAGAAGCTGGCCGACACCCAGGATACGCCGTTTCTCGTCATCGACCTCGAGAATATCCGCCAGAAGTACCTGCAGCTGGTTCAGGGCTTCACCTATGCCCAGGTGTATTACGCCGTCAAGGCGAACCCGGCGGACGAGGTCATTGCGCTGCTGGCAGAGCTCGGCTCGAAATTCGACATCGCCTCGACCTACGAGCTGGACAAGGTACTGCGACACGGCGTCGGCAGCGATCGTATCAGCTTCGGCAACACCATCAAGAAGGCGCGTGACATCCGCTACTTTCACGACAAGGGGGTCACGCTGTTCGCCACCGACTCCGAGGCCGATCTTCGCAACATTGCCGCCGAGGCACCGGGAGCGCGGATCTATATCCGGGTGCTGACCGAAGGGTCGGAGGGGGCGGACTGGCCGCTGTCGCGCAAGTTCGGCTGCAATCCTGAAATGGCGGTGGAGCTGGCGGTGCTGGCCCGGGAGCTGGGGCTCGAGCCTTACGGGATTTCCTTCCATGTCGGTTCCCAGCAGCGCGATATCGATGTCTGGGACGGTGCCATCGCCAAGGTCAAGGTGATCTTCGACCGTCTGCAGCAGGAGTTCGGTATCCGCATGAGGATGATCAACATGGGCGGCGGCTTCCCGGCCAGCTACCTGCAGAAGACCAACGAGTTCGAAACCTACGTCGAGGAAATCACCCGCTTCCTGCATGAGGACTTCGGGGACGAAGCGCTGGAAATCATTCTCGAGCCGGGACGCTCGCTGGTGGGGGATGCCGGCGTGCTGGTGTCGGAAGTGGTGCTGATCTCGCGCAAGTCGTCGTCGGCGCTGGAGCGCTGGGTCTACAGCGATGTCGGCAAGTTCAACGGGCTGATCGAAACCCTCGACGAGGCGATCAAGTATCCGCTGGCCACCGACCGTGACGATGATACCGACCGCGAGGAGGTGATACTGGCCGGGCCGACCTGCGACAGCGTCGATATCATGTACGAGAACTATCGCTACAGCCTGCCGCTGTCGCTGCAAAGCGGCGACCGTCTCTACTGGTTCTCGACCGGCGCCTACACCACCAGCTACAGCTCCATCGAGTTCAACGGCTTTCCGCCGCTGAAGTACTACGTGGTCTGACGGCTTTCAGTTCTGCCCGGAAGGGAGGCGCGAAGGCGCAACGGTCCGTCGCCAATGGTGAGACATCGCTGTTTCACCATTCAACCCTTGGGGTTACTATAGGCCGTCGATGTGTCTATCACCGGCGGGCTGCCGGAAACAGGAGCGATTGATGACGGAACGGCACGGGCAGGACTCACTTCAGCTAAACGCACTGCTGGCAACCCTTGATCAGGCGGTATTGTTCGTCAACGCGCAGCAGCACATCCTGCGCTGCACCCGCGGTGCACTCGGCTGGTTGCAGCCGGAGGGGCTGACCGGTCAGGCACTGTCGGGGCTTTTCCCGGCGGATATGGCCCGCGCGATCGGCGTGGCCATGGATCGCGCCCAGACCGAGTCGAAACCCCAGACGCTGTTGCTGGAACTGCAGCCGGAGCGGCTGCCGGCGTGGCGCCCGCTGGGTCTGCGGCAAGCCCGTACAGTCGAATTGCGCGTCGCGGCCGCGGCGCCCGGCTGGTTGCTGGTGATGCGGGAGCAGGACGCGGCGCAGTCCGAGCGCGGCTCTTCCCGGACCCAGCGCGACTCCCTGGCCGCTGTCTCACCGCGTGCCGAGTTACGGCTTTCGCTTCCTCGAGCGCGGCGTGCCGCGACATCTGCTCCAGCAGCGGCTGGAGCGTGATGGCATACCGCGTGGACCCCTGTGGGGCGCTTTGCAGCGTGGTGAGGCGGTGACGCTCCCGGACGGCAGCCGGGCCGTCGCGGCGGATTACACCGAGCCGTCGTGGCGGGCGCGGTGCCTGGTCGTCGGCGGCGACAACGACCGGCCCGAACTGCTGGCCGGGGCCTGTCGCGGGGCCGACCTGCTGGTACACGAAGCGACCTACGACGCCGACACCCTGGCCCGTATCGGCCCGGAACCGATGCACAGCAGCGCCCGGGCAGTGGCCGGATTTGCCGCGGCCGCCGAGGTTCCCAACCTGATCCTGACCCACTTCAGCCCGCGCTACCAGCACGGCGGGCGGCGCGGACTACCCCTGGAATGCCTGGAGCGCGAAGCCCGCGACGTTTATGAGGGTACGCTGTACCTGGCTGCGGACTTCGATCGTTTCGAGCTCGGGCGTGACGGCGGCCTGCAACGCACAGGCCCGCCGTATGACTGAGCGGTCAATGCGTCGTCTCAGAGCCGGACGATCTCCGGATGCTCTTCGAGAGTCTCGACCAGCCGGCGCATTTCGTCATCGGTACCGATGCTGATACGCAGATAGTTGTCGATCTGCGGCCGGCTGAAGTGCCGCACCAGCAGGCCTCGGGTGCGCAGGTAGCCCATCAGCTCAGCCGCCTCGATATAGCGATGGCTGGCGAACAGGAAGTTGGTGCAGGACGGCAGCACGCGGAATCCCAGAGCCGCCAGCTCGCCGGCTGTCCACTCGCGGGTGGCGACGATGCGGTCACGGGTTTCGCGGAAATAGACGTCGTCCTCAATCGCCGCAACGCCCGCGCTGATGGCCAGCATGTCGAGCGGGTAGGAGTTGAAGCTGTTCTTGACCCGTTCCAGCCCCTCGATCAGGTCGGGGTGGCCGATGGCGAAACCGATGCGCAGTCCGGCCAGGGAGCGGGACTTGGAGAAGGTCTGCACCACCAGGACATTGTCGTAGGTGCTGGTGAGCGCGACCGCGCTCTCGGCGCCGAAGTCGACATAGGCTTCGTCGACCACGACCAGCGATTCGGTATTGCGCTGCAGCAGCTGCTCGATCTCCTGCAGTGAAACCGCGCGGCCGGTGGGGGCGTTGGGGTTCGCGAAAATGATGCCGCCGTTGGGCTGGGCGTAATCCTCGAGCGCGATGCGAAAATCCTCGCGCAGCGGAATATGGCGGGGCTCCACGGCGTAGAGGTTGCAGTAGACGTCATAGAAGCTGTAGCTGATCTCGGGCATCAGCAGCGGCTGCGGCTGGCGGAAGAAGGCCATGAAGGTGTGCGCCAGCACTTCGTCGGAACCGTTGCCGACGAACACGCAGTTGCGCTCGACGCCGTAGTAGTCCGCCAGCGCCTGCTTGAGCCTGCTGGCGTCCGGATCCGGGTACAGCCGCAGCCGGTCGGTATCGAAGCCCTGCAGCGCCTCGACCGCCTTGGGCGACGGCGGGTAGGGGCTTTCGTTGGTGTTCAGTTTGATAAACTGCTGATCCTTTGGCTGTTCACCCGGGACGTAGGGAACCAGTTCCCGGATGGCATCGCTCCAGTACTTGCTCATGGCGGCGGCATCGATCAATAAGGGTTGAAGAAAGCAAGCAAGCATAGCAGATCGGCGGCACGGGCGACCAGAGACCGGTATTATACCGTTATCATTTGGGGCGCATCGAAGAAGCGGGGGGCTTTGGAGTGATCGTGGCTGGGAAGGGCAGCCGACGTCCCACAGGCACCGGGGGCGTCGGCTGGGCCGAACCAGCAACGCCCTCGCCAGGATATTGCTGATCCGTATTGGTAGATTGCATCGGCGTACAAAAGTTCACCGCTTTGGGGAGACAATCACGTTCCTTGCCCGCTAAACCCACGCCGGACTCTTTCTGCTATAATCCGCGGCCCGTTCAACCTGCTCCGGGTTTGCGACCCGGACCGCAAATTGGATTCGAAATGACCCAGACCGTTGTTTGTGCACTGTACAAGTTTGTCAGCCTCGACGACTTCGAGGCGATTCGCCAGCCGCTGCTCGAGTTGATGGAAGCCGAGGGCGTGCGCGGCACCCTGCTGCTGGCCCGCGAGGGCATCAATGGCACCGTGGCCGGCAGCCGCGAAGCGATCGACCGCCTGCTGGCGTGGCTACGCTCCGACAGCCGGCTGGCGGAGCTGTCCTGGAAGGAGTCCCTCACCGACGAGATGCCGTTCTACCGCACCAAGGTGAAGCTCAAGAAGGAGATTGTCACCATGGGCGTCGAGGGCATCGACCCGCGCCAGGTGGTCGGCACCTACGTCAAGCCCCGTGACTGGAACGATCTGATCTCGGATCCCGAGGTGCTGCTGGTCGATACCCGTAACGATTACGAGGTGCAGATCGGTACCTTCAGGAACGCGGTCAACCCGCAAACCGAGACCTTCCGCGAGTTCCCGGACTATGTAAAGGAGCAGCTCGATCCGGCCCGGCACCGCAAGGTGGCGATGTTCTGCACCGGCGGCATTCGCTGCGAAAAGTCGACCGCCTACCTCAAGGAGCAGGGCTTCGACGAGGTCTACCACCTCGAAGGCGGCATTCTCAAATACCTCGAGGAGGTGCCGCAGGAAGAGTCCCTGTGGCAGGGCGAGTGCTTCGTGTTCGACAACCGCGTTTCGGTCAATCATGCGCTCGAGAAGGGCAGCTACGATCAGTGCCACGCCTGCCGCATGCCGATCACCGAAGACGACAAGGCGAGCGATAAGTACATGCAGGGCGTCAGTTGCCCGCACTGCTTCGACAAGCTCACCGAGGAGCAACGTCAGCGTTTCGAGCAGCGCGAACTGCAGGTTCGCCTGGCGCGCGAAAGGGGCGAGGCGCACCTCGGAAACGATGCCGCCAAAGCCATCATCGAGCGCAAGGCGATGAAGCAGCGCCAGCGCGAGTTGCAGGTCGAGCGTTCGGCAGGCAAATAGGGCGGTATCGCCAGTCGGATGCAACCCCCGGGCTCCGCTGCAGTCATAGAAGGAAGTTCTGTGACCCAAAGCGGAGTGTTGCGTGTCCTGCCGAAGCCTGAAATTACAACGCTGGCACAACCGGCTGCAAACGCTGGTACTGCTGCTGGGAATGTCGTTGATTCTGGCGCTCTGCGCCTGGTTGCTGCTGGGCGAGGCGGCCTGGTGGCTGACCCTGCTCTCGGTACTGCTGGTGCTTGCCTTTGCCCCCCGGGTACCGTCCGCCTGGGTTTTGAAAGGCGCGGGCGCGCGACCGTTGCATCCGGGCTCGGCGCCGGAGCTGAACCTGCTGGTGGCCCGGCTGGCCGAGCGGGCCGGCTTGCCGGAGGCGCCGCGGCTGTATTGGCTGCCGGATCCCGCGCCCAATGCCTTTACCGTCGGCGGTGAAGGCGAACCCGCGTCGATCGCCCTGAGCGACGGGCTGTTTCGTCTGCTCGATTATCCGGAACTCTCCGGGGTGCTGGCCCACGAGGTCAGTCATATCCGCAACCAGGACGTCCGCCTGATGGCCTTGGCCGATACCTTCACGCGCCTGACCCAGCTCGTTGCGCTGTCGGCGCAGCTGGCGCTCTTATTGTGTATACCGCTTTGGCTGTTCGGCCTGGTGTCGATCTCCTTTGTCGGCGTTGCGCTGCTGATCATGGCGCCGCTGTTCAGCTTCCTGTTGCAGCTTGCGCTGTCGCGCTCGCGCGAGTATCGCGCCGACCTCGATGCCAGCGAGCTGACCGGCGACCCCGAAGCCCTGGCCCGGGCGCTGCAGAAGCTCGAAGGCTCCGGGCGGCGCTGGTGGGCCTTCCTGGTGCCGCGGAACGACTTCGGGACAGCTCCGGCGCTGTTGCGCAGTCATCCGCCGACGGCCTCCAGGATACGCCGCCTGCGACAGCGGGCGCTGTCGAACGGAGCCTGAAAATGCACTAATATAGTGCGTAGGGTGCCTTGGCTCCCGGACTTCACTCCCTGTTCAGCGCAAACCGACAGCGAAGCGGTTACGCAACCGGAAAGATGCGAGCCCCATGAGTCGAAAATCAGATCATAACGACGAGGTGCTGGTGGCGTTGCGCCGGATTATCCGGGCCGTCGACATGCACTCGCGGCGCCTCGCCAGCGAATACGGCCTCACCGGTCCCCAGGCGCAGGTGCTCAAGGCGGTGATCGAGTCCAACGGGCTCACCGCCGGCGCCCTGGCGCGCCGGGTCAGCCTCAGCCAGGCCACCATTACCGATATTCTCAAGCGGCTGGAGCAGCGCGGGCTGGTGCTTCGCGAGCGTTGCGATAACGACCGCCGTCGCGTCAATGTGCGGGCAACCCACGATGCGGTGGCGATACTCTCGACCGCACCGCCGCTGTTGCAGGACACCTTCGTCGAGCGTTTCGCCCGGCTGCAGCGCTGGGAGCAGCTGATGCTGCTGTCGTCACTGCAGCGTATCGCCGAGATGATGGATGCGGAAGGCCTCGATGCCGCGCCGATGCTGGTGCCCGGGGTGCCTTCGGACCCGCCGACACCTCTGCAATAACCAACCGGGCCGCGATTCCGACCGTAGGGTGCACCGAGCGGAGCGAGCTGCACCGGATTGGCTATCGCGGCACGCTTCGCTGCGCTCAGGTTGCCCTACGAAGCGAAGCGCACCGGAATATTGGTGCGCTGCGCTTACCGGTACCCTGCGCCGGGCCTTTCGGTGTTGTCCGTCGGGGCTCAGGCCGGCAGGGTCGGGAAGCCGGTGCGCGGGCCCATGTCCTGGCGGTCACGCGGGAACAGCGGCGGGCTCTGCATGTACACCGTCAGCAGACTGCCGAGGGATTCCAGGGCGTCCCAGTGGATGCGTTCCCAGCCATGCGAGGCGTCTATCCCAAAGGTGACCAGCGAGGTCCGCAGGTCATTGCCGGCCTCGATGGCGGCGGCACTGTCGGAGCGGTAATAGCGGAAGATGTCGCGCTGGTGCGGGATGCCGAACTCCTTGCACAGCTGGATCAGGCGGTGGGTCAGGTGGTAGTCGAAGGGACCGACCATGTCCGCCATGGCGATGGTGACGCCGAACTCGCTTGAATTCTGGCCCGGTGCCGTGGTGCCGTTATCGATGGTGAGCATCTCGGCGACGTCCTGGTGCAGCGCCGCCGAGGCGCCGCTGCCGATTTCCTCGGATATGGTGAATAGCGGGTGCACATCCACCGGCAGGGTGACGCCGCTCTGCTTGATTGCGCGGATGGCGCCCAGCAGCACCGCTGCACCGGCCTTGTCGTCGAGGTGGCGCGAGTTGATGAAGCCGTTCGGTGTGATCTCGGTACCGGAGTCGATGGCAATGAAGTCGCCGACGTGGATACCGAGATGGAGCAGATCGTCGAGGCGATAGGAGATCTCGTCGAGGCGCACCTCGATGTGGTCCCAGCTGCAGGGCTGGCTGTCGATCTCGGGTCCGAAGGTGTGCCCGGAGGCCTTGAGCGGCAGCAGGGTGCCACGGAACTGCCGGTCGTCGGAAAAGATGGTGCAGCGGGCGCCTTCGGCGAAGCGGGCATTCCAGTGCCCGACCGGCACCACCTCGAGACGGCCGTTTGTCTTGAGACCCTTGACCATGGCGCCCAGGGTGTCGATATGGGCCACCAGCGCCCGGTCCGGGCTCTTGGCTTCGCCCGGCAGCGATGCGCGAATGGCGCCGCGTCGGGTGATCTCCATCTCCACCCCCATTTTTTCCAGCTCTTCGCACACCAGGTGAACGGCGCGGTCGGTATAGCCGCTGGGAGACGGGGTGTGCAGCAGGCGCAGCAGTACTTCCAGTACGTATTCCTGATCGATCTTCAATGGTTCCATTTCAAGACCTCGCAGCGGTTTGCGGAAACAACAGGTCGATGAAGCGCTCGGCGGTGGGCTGCGGCTCGTGGTTGGCGAGCCCCGGCCGCTCGTTGGCTTCGATGATGACGTAGTCGG
Source organism: Marinobacterium nitratireducens (assembly GCF_014645375.1). GTDB lineage: Bacteria > Pseudomonadota > Gammaproteobacteria > Pseudomonadales > Balneatricaceae > Marinobacterium_A > Marinobacterium_A nitratireducens. The sequence continues at coordinate 187,931 of NZ_BMLT01000004.1, read as the reverse complement.
GCGCGGTGACGTCCGGTACCAGGAAGTCCAGCCCGGTGACCGGAATGTCGATCGCTTCGGCGGCACGCACCGCGGCCTCGCGCAATTCGGGGTGCAGCTTCGCGGTAACGTCGTGGATGGTGCCGCCGGTATGCAGGTTGGCGGTGCGCCGAACCTGCAGTTTCTCGCCATAGGGCAGGATGTCGTCGAGGCCGTAGCCGGCTTCCTCGATACAGCGCAGGGTTTCGCCGTCCAGCGGAATCCGGCTTTCGCCGCCGGTGGCGGCCTGGCGCCGGCGACTCTGTTTGTCGATCAGCGCACGGATGCTGTCGGCGCCGGTGCCGGTCACCACCGGGGGACGGCGTACCGCCGCCGCGACCACCTTGAAGTCGATGACGATGATGCGCAGGTCCTGGCCGTCGACGAACTGTTCCAGAATGACATCGTCGCAGTAGTGGCGCGCCGCCGCGATGGCATCGTGCAACGCCTGGTGCTGGCGGATATCGACGCTGATGCCCTGGCCCTGTTCACCGCGCACCGGCTTCACCACCACCGAGCCGTAGCGGGTCAGAAAGTCGTCGGCGGGCGCCTCGTCCCCGGCTTTGAGCAGCAGCTGATCCGGTACCCTGAGGCCTGCCTGTCGCAGGATGCGGTGGGTTACGGTCTTGTTGTCGCAGCGGCTCATCGCCACCGCATGGGTCAGCTGACTCAGCGACTCGCGGCACACCAGGCTGCGTCCCCCCAGGTGCAGTTCGAAATAGCCCTCGGCGGCATCGATCACCCGCACGCCGATGCCGCGCCGCTGGGCTTCGCGCACGATCAGCTTGGCATAGGGATTGAGCGCCTCTTCCGGCGGCTCGCCGATGAACAGCGGCTCGTTGAAGGCGTTCTTGTACTTGATGGCGAAGGTGTCGATGCGGCGAAAGCCGAGTTTCTTGTAAAGGCGTATGGCGTTGCCGTTGTCGTGCATCACCGAGAGATCGAGGTAGTGGCGCCCCAGGGCGCGAAAGTGCTCGGCCAGCTGGCGCGTCAGCGTCTCGCCCACGCCGGGATACTCGGCCTGGGCGTCGACCGCCAGCGCCCACAGGCTGGAACCTCTGGCGGGGTCGTCGAAAGCGGGTACGTGATCGACGCCGGTGACGGCGCCGATAATGCGACCGGAGTGCTCGTCTTCGGCGACGAAGTAGCAGATATCCTCGCGCTCGAGGCTCGCCAGCACGAACTCCGGTGACGGCGGCACCATCTGCCGGCGTCGGTACAGGTTGTGCACCTCTTCGGCGTCCTCGGCGCTGGCGACCTTGCGGGTCACGAATCCCGGGTGAGCCGATGACGCCGGCCGGTAGCGGTCGAGATCGAGGCGGAAGGCATGGGACGGGTCGAGGAACAGCTCCTGGGGCGCCAGCGCCATCATGATATGGGGATCGGTGACGTACATGGCGATATCGCGCTTGCCCGGCGCCTCCTGGCGCATGGCCTCGAGCAGCTGATCGGCGGTTTCGAAGGTGTGCGCGAACAGCAGGCGCCCCCAGCCGCAGTCGATGGCGACATTGTCGTGGGGCACGGCGTCGCGGACGGGATCGGTCTTGTCCAGCGTCATGGGGTGTGGGTGTTCCTGGGTCATGGGCGTTTGCCTCAGATGCCGTGGGTCTGCAGCCAGAACTCGAGCAGCGACACCTGCCAGAGCTTCGAGCCTCGCAGCGGCGTGATATGGTCTTCCGGTGCCTTGAGCAGCGTCTGCAGGTACTCGGGCCTGACCAGGCCGCGGTCGCGGGCAGCGCCCTGGCCGAGGATCTGTTGCACGAACTCGAGATACTCGCCGCGGATATACTTTAGCGCCGGTACCGGGAAATAGCCCTTGGGACGGTCGATAACCCCGTTCGGGATGACCGCGCGTGCGGCCTCCTTGAGCACGTACTTGCCGTCTTCCCGGACCTTGTGCTCGGGCGGGATGCGCGCGGCGAGCTCTACAAGTTCATGATCGAGGAAGGGCACGCGGGCTTCCAGTCCCCAGGACATGGTCATGTTGTCGACCCGTTTGACCGGGTCGTCGACCAGCATGATGTGGCTGTCGAGCCGCAACGCCTTGTCGATCGGGGTGTCGGCGCCGGGTTGCGCGAAGTGGGCCTCGATCAGCGCGCGGCTGTAGTCTTCGCCGAGCCACTCGGGCGCCAGCAGTCTGGCCATCTCCGCGTGGTCGCGGTCGCAGAACACGCGTGCGTAATCGGACACCGGATCCTGACTCTGCGCCAGCGGCGGATACCAGTGATAGCCGCCGAATACCTCGTCGGCGCCCTGGCCGCTCTGCACCACCTTGACGTGCTCGGCGACTTTCTGCGACAGCAGGTAGAAACCGATGACGTCGTGGCTGACCATCGGCTCGCTCATGCTGCGGACGCAGTCCTGCAGCGACGGCAGCAGACGGGCGCTGTCGACGAACAACTGGTGGTGCTCGGTGGCGAAGTGTTCGGCGATCAGATCGGAATACTTGAACTCGTCGCCGATCTCGGCGCCGACGGTTTCGAAGCCGACCGAAAAGGTGTTGAGTCCCTTCTGGCCCTGCTCGGCGAGCAGACCGACGATGAGGCTGGAGTCGAGCCCGCCGGAGAGCAGTACGCCGACCGGAACGTCGGCCTCGAGACGGCGCTTCACCGACAGTCGCAGCTGGTCGAGCACGCGTTCTTTCCAGTCCTCGAAGCCGAGGTTCCGGTCTTCGTCCCGGCGGCTGTAATCGGGCTGCCAGTAACGTCGTTCGCTGGCGCGGCCCTGGGCGTCATATTCGCGGATGCTCGCAGGGGCCAGTTTGCGCACACCGGCAAGGATGGTGTGGGGGGCCGGCACCACGGCGTGGAAGCTGAAGTAGTGGTGAAGCGCCACCGGGTCCAGGGTCTTGTCGACATCGCCGCCGGCGAGCAGTGCCGGGAGAGTCGAGGCGAAACGCAGGCGCGGTCCCTGTTCGCTGTAGTACAGCGGCTTGATCCCGAGGCGGTCGCGGGCCATGACCACGCGGCCGCTGTCGCGATGCCAGACGGTGAAGGCGAACATGCCCTGGAGACGGTGCACGCAGTCGCTGTCCCAGGCGTGGAAGGCCTTGAGTATGACCTCGGTGTCACCGTGGGAGAAAAAGCGGTAGCCGAGCCCTTCGAGTTCGCTGCGCAGCGCACGGTAGTTGTAAATGCAGCCGTTGAACACGATGCCGAGCTCGAGGTCGTTGTCCACCATCGGCTGCTGCGCGTGCTCGCTGAGATCGATGATCTTGAGGCGCCGGTGGCCGACGGCCAGGTTGTTCATCTGGAACAGGCCGGTGCCATCGGGGCCACGCGGGGCCAGGCTGTCGTTCATTCGGGAGACGGCCGTCAAATCGGCCGGAGTTCGGTCAAAACGGATTTCACCGCAGATACCACACATTGGGATCGGTTCTCGTCGATTTGATTAGAAGGGTACCCAGACGGGCGTCGAGGAAAGAGGGGGCGCCTTCCTGGCGGGTTGTTGGAGGTTGCCGCAATCGGATTCCACTGCGTTCGTCCAGGTCGTTTTTATTTCGTGTTCAAAATAACATAGCGAAATTCAGCGCGCAAAAGCACCGGGTGCTGCCGTTTTTGCCAGTTTTTCGTGAAGTTGTTGTTACCAAAGGCAAAATATTGCTTTGAGGTAAAAACGATCAGGGAACCTGCGAACAGGTCCCTTTGGGTCTATCGGCGGGGAAAGGTGTTGCGCAAAAGGCGGTCGCCGGCGCAAACCGCCGGCGACCGCATCGGCTGGCAGACGAGCGGAAGGCTCAGTCCTGCTCGAGGGCGTCGCGGATGGTCTGGATGACGCGGGTCGGCAGGCGGCGCAGGGTCAGGGTCTGGCCGTCCTCGTCAAACAGGATGTCCCGGTCCGAGTCCTTGGTGCCGAGGGATCGGCGGGCAAAGTCCAGCTGCCAGTTGTCGGACTTGGTCTTGACCTTGGCCAGGGCGCGCAGGGTGCCGCTGTGGGGCTGGAACTCCTGGGTCACCTGGTAGGGCTCGGTGTTGGCGAACTGGCCGAAGGTCGCGCCCTCGGTTTCGGCCTGCGGCGGCGGGATATAGGCGTCGAAGAGTCGCTCGATCTCGTTAAGTGAGGCGTGCTGCTTGTCCTCGCGCTTGCGTTCGAGGTAGCTGACCACATCCTCGACCACTTCATCCTTGCGTTCCTGGATGGCGTGCTGATTGCAGAAGTCGCGGGTCGCGCGGATCAGTTCGCGGGTACAGTGGCTGGCCGGCACGGCCTCGCTGCAGCCGAAAGCGCCGGGGAAGTCCTGGCCCGGGCTGCCGCCGCGCTTGCCCGGGACGAAGCTGAGATAGCTGTCCTGGCCGCGTTCGAGGCGCGTCAGGTTGACCCGTAGCGCCTGCACCAGACGCTCCGCCGCCAGTACCCGCGTTTCCACCGGTTGCAGCGACTCGTCCAGCGCCAGCCTGGGCTCGTGCTCCAGCAGCGCCAGCAGCAGGTAGTGATAGCGGTCGCTCTGATACAGCAGGCACACCAGCTGGCTGTCATGCTCGTCGGCGGGCTGTTCCGGCTCTGCGGCGTTAAGCAGGCTGGCAAGCGCCGCGTCGGCGAGTCCTGTGAGATCGGCGTTGTCGATATCGCCGGTCAGCGCCAGCAGGGCACCGGCGAAGGGATGCTCCTGCAGGGTATCTTCGCTGAAGGCGCCGTGGGTGAGGGCGGAACGTCGCCCAAAGCTGCCGCTGACGGCTTCGAACAGCTGCTGGGCGGCGGCGTCGGTCGGGTCCAGCTGGCGACGGTCGCCTGCGGCGCGGCTGATGGCACGGATCTCGATCTGTTTCAGTTCCATGGCACTTCCGGAAGCGATTTGAAGAGAGCGGATTCTACGTCAAGCGGGGGAACGGTGCGAGTCCGCGGCCGGGCGGGGGGGGGGCAGCACGATCTTCGCGGCACAGTTGAAGGGCATGTGCTGGAGAGAGACCCGATTGCGCCGCGAACTGCGATCGTGCCTTCCAATAGTAGCCGCAGCCGGCCGGTTGTGCAGCAGCGGGGAGAAAAAATGCTGTTTATGTGCCGCTTTTGCCACGTGCTTTACAGACGGGCGCCCGGCCGGCGCCCGGCCGCCGGCCTCAGTCGAACCAGTTGTCGTCGTAGCCGCTGCTGAGCTGGCGCGCCAGCAGGCGTTCTTCCATGCGCTCTTCTATCTGGCGTCTTTTCTTGCTGTTGTAGCTGGCCTTCTTGCCACGGGGGCTGGCGTCCTGCTCCTCGTAATCTTCGTCCCAGTTCTCGATATCGTCCATCGGGACTTGATCGACACGAATCTTGGTGCCCATCGGCTCTTTTCTCACATCTCGGGTTGTGTCATCTGGCAGCCGGGGACAGGCTGCCGGTCGAAAACAGTGCGGGTGAAAAGGACTTGACAGCCCGGCAACGCCGCTTTTCGGCGAATATATAGCAGCTTTTTGTCTGCGGTAAAGTGAATTTTCAGGTCTTCGACGATATTTTCGAAGGCGCCGGCCGGGTATGAAAATTTTTCTGCTTAAGCGGCTTTGGGGATTGCCTTCGTCGGGATAGAATTTGCGGTTTTTGCCGTACGTTGGAGCAGGGTTTTGGAAGGGATTTGCAAGCATTGCCGGGAGCTGATCGGCTCGGCCTTCGTCACCAGGCCACATCACAATCTTGTCAGCACAGGCCATGGCGCCGAAGGTGAGCTCTATGTCTGCCAGGCATGCGACTGCTGTTTCGAGTTCACCGCCGAACATATCTATCTGCTGAAGGGCGATGCCGCCAGGAAGGCCCGCGCCGCCCAGACCTGGCAAAGACCGGCCTGAGCGACCCGGAGTGTGGAGCCCTGCGACAGCGAGGGCGGGTCAGTAGTCCAGGTAGTCGTCGTCGAAGACATCCTCGATCTGACGCCTGAGCGCCCGTTCCTCCATCAGGCGCTCGATGCGCCTGCGGGCGGCCGGATGAATTTCCTGCTGGGGCGGGCTGTCGTCGTCTTCGACGGCCGGTTCAGAGTCCCAGTCCAGTACGTCGTCATCGTCGGTCAGGTCCTGGCTGTTATGTTTTTTGCTCATGACAGTGATCTCGACACAGCTGAAGTTCCACTCAAGCGCAGGCCCGTGCGGGTTGCAGCGGGCACCGCAACGGCGTCCCGGGTGAGACCCCGCCGGGGTCTTCATCCCGATTCCTTCCCTATTATGGTTCAGTTCCCGATTCTTGCCGCTTTAACAGAACCGGGACAGCGTCGCGGGCCGTCAAACTGAAAAATCTTCGTTCAGGGATTGAACACCAGATTGGGGAACAGCTGGGCCAGTATGCCTGCGGCCAGGTCGCGCTGTTCGCGGGTGTCGTAGAGCAGCACCACATCGCCCTCGCGGAAGTAGACGCCCATCAGCCCCGGCAGGCGCGTCCCCGGTTTGAATGCCGACCGGTTGGTCAGGCCGTTGCACTCGAAGGTGCCGGGGCGCTGCTGATCGTACACCCAGCGGCCGCCGATCCAGGCCGGTGCCCGGGCCGCGTCGACGGCGAAGCAGAGTCGCGCCGGGCGCAGAATCAGCGCGAAGCGGCGGCCAAGCTGCGAGTCTTCCAGTCGCAATGAGGTGGCGGAGGCGTCGCCGTTGAGGCTCCAGGCGACGAATCCGCTGTCGCCTTGGGCGTTTTCGAACAGCATTATCAGGCGGTCCTGGCGGGGCGACCAGCGGTTCTCGACGAAACGATAGTCGTAGCTCAGCTGCAGCGGGTGGCGGCCATTGTAAAGCGACTGTTCACGGTAGGTCTGGAGAAAGGCGTTGGCCAGGGTTGCATCGTCCGCCACGGTCGACGGCAACGTCGGGTTGGCAGGCTCGGGGATGACCCGGGTTTCGCGGGTCTCGACCGGCTCCGACGGCGCCGGGGGCGTCGGCTTGACCGGCTCCGGAACGGGCGCCGGTGGCGGAGCGCCGGCACAGCCGGCCAGCAGGGCAAACAGAATCAGTACGATGGGCAGGCGCATGCTTGGATCCTTTTGGTGATTGTGAAATATCCCTCTTTGCCGGCATTGTAGGGGAAGAGACCACGCAAGTTGAGTCACTGACGCAAAACAATGACGCAGCTGCGAAATCGCCTAGACTGTTAGCCAGCCAGCGGGACTGGCTGCGTTATCGGCTTCAAACACAACAGGATTGCCGAGTGTCGACAAAATACCTGAGGCGTTTTTTCAAACCTGCGTCCATCGCCGTCTTCGGCGCGTCCGACCGTGCCGACAGCATGGGGGGCGCGGTGCTGCAGAATCTGCGGGAAGGCGGATTCGAGGGGCAGCTGATCGCCGTCAACTCCCAGGGGTATGGCCAGGTGCGGGGCGTACCCTGCGTCAAGAGCGTGAGCGAGTTGCCGCAGATGCCCGACCTCGCGATCATCTGTTCGCCGCCCGGCAGTGTGGCCGATATCATCCGCAAGCTGGGGGCCAACATGGTCAAGGCGGCGCTGATACTGACCGGCGGTCTGTCGATCCGCAACAGCAGGGAAGAGCGCTCGCTGCACGAAGAAGTGCTCGATGCAGCCCGCCCCTACGGCATTCGTATCCTCGGTCCGGACTGCATGGGCCTGCTGGTGCCGGGCTCGCGCATGAATGCCAGCTACGCGCACGTCAATATCCGCAAGGGCAAGGTCGCTTACATTGGTCAGTCGGGGCTGATCGGGACCGCCATGATCGACTGGGCCAATGGGCAGGAGATCGGTTTTTCGCACTTCCTGACCCTGGGCGACAGTGTCGACGTCGGGATTCCGGCGGTCATCGACTACCTGGCCCAGGACCCCTATACCCATGCCATCCTGTTGCAGATGGATCGCATGACCGGGCGGGCGCGGGACTTTCTCTCGGCAGTGCGGGCGGCGTCGCGCAACAAGCTGGTGCTGGTGCTCAAGTCCGACATCGTCCAGGACGACCAGCACAAGCTGCAGCTGGCCCCCGGCGTCGATGACGAGGACAGGGTCTATGACGCTGCGCTGCGTCGTGCCGGCGTGCTGAGGGTTGAAACCTCCGACGAGCTGTACAACGCCCTGGAAACCCTGTCGCGAATGAAACCGTTGCGGGGAGAGCGGCTGGCGATCCTGTGCAACGGCATGGGTCCCAATGCCCTGGCGACCGACCGCCTGCTCAAACGTCAGGGGCAACTGGCCGAATTCAGTGACGCGACACGGGAAGCCCTGCTGTCTCTGTTGCCGGGCTACTGGAACCAGCGTAATCCCGTGGATCTGAATGCCGATGCCACGCCGGAGCGCTTTGCCGAGGCGCTGAGTCTGGTGTCCAAGGACCCGGGCGTCGATGCGGTACTGGTGATACACGCGCCCACGCAGATGGCGTTCGGTGCCGAGACCGCGGAGGCGGTAATCGAGGTCGCGCGCCGTACCGCGCGCAATGTGCTCACCAGCTGGATGGGGCGGGCTACCGCCATCGAGGCGCGCAACCGCTTCAACGCCGCCGGGATCGCGACTTTCGTCACCCCGGAGGAGGCCGTCGACGCTTTCATGCAGATGGTGGAGTACCGCCGCAATCAGGAGGTGATGCGCCAGACGCCGGCCCCCTACATGGAGCAGAACAGCCAGAATCACGTTCGGGCCCGGGAGCTTGTGGCGACGGCACGCGGCGAGGGGCGCAATTTTCTCTATCATGCCGAGGCCTGCGAGTTACTGGATCTGTACGATATTCCGGTTGCCCATTCCTACTATGCCGATACCGTCGAGGGGGTGGTGGATATCGCCAAACGCCTTGGTGGCTCGGTGGCGGTTCGGGCGCTGCATTGCGAGAACGTTTACCCGTTCAGCTACGACGACAAGGTGCGTCAGCGCTGGCGTGACCTTGCACTGGACCTGTACTCCATCAACGAGGTCAAGCACGCCACCACCCGCCTCGAATACCGGGTGCGGGAGCGCTTCAGCGACGACGAGGTGCTGGGGTTTGTCGTGCAGCAGATGAAACGCGGATTTCAGTCGCTGCAGATCAATGTCGGCGTGACCCGCGACCCGACGTTCGGCCCGCTGCTGCTGTTCGGTGCCGGCGGCTATGCCGTCGACATGTTGGCGGACCGTCAGCTGATGCTGCCGCCGCTGAATCTGGCGCTGGCGCAGGCCCTGGTGCGGCGCTCCCGGGTCTACGACATCATTCGCGAAAACAGCTACCAGGTGGAACGCGACGTCGATCAGCTGTGCGAGCTGCTGATCCGCCTGTCGGAGATGGTGGTGGATCTGCCGGAACTGGCCTGTCTGGAAATCAATCCGCTGCTGCTCAACAAGCGGGGGCTGCTGGCGGTCGATGTGTCGGTATCGCTCGGAGCGCCGGTGAGTCTGTCGATATCGCCCTATCCGGCCTATCTTACCGAATCGATCCGGTTGAAAGGTTCCGGCCGGCCGGCGGTGGTCAGGCCGATCCGCGGCGAGGACGAGCCGGCGCACCTGGACCTGTATCAGCACCTCAGTCCCGATTCCATCCGCCTGCGCTACTTCTACAGCCGCGGCGTGCCGACGCATCAGGAACTGGCCACCTGGACCCAGATCGACTACGACCGCGAAATGGCCTTTATCGTTTCGGCGCCGAGGCTCGATGGCCTGCCCGGAGACGAAACCTTGGGCGTCGTGCGTGCGGTCACGGACCCGGATAACGTGCGCAGCGAATTCTCGATCGTGATTCGCGACGACCTGCAGGGGGAGGGGCTGGGGGTCATCCTGATGCAGCGCATCGTTGACTATTGCCGCAAGCGTGGCACTCTGCAGTTGTACGGCTCGACCCTGTCCAGCAACAGAGGCATGCAGGCACTGGCGCGTAAGCTTGGATTCAAGACCGCCTACAACCCGGAGGAAGACGTCGTCGACATGAAAATGATGCTCAATGAACCGACCGAAGAATGGCAGATGTACCGCCTGCAGCAGTGAGGCCGCAATGAGACTTGAATGGTACCCGTTCGAACACCTGGGCGTGGACGCCCTTTACGCGCTGCTGCGCCTGCGTGCCCAGGTATTCGTGGTGGAACAGGAGTGCGCCTATGCCGACGTCGACGGCCTGGATCCTCAGGCGCATCATCTGCTGGGGTGGGGAGAAGACGGGCTGGTGGCCTGCGCGAGGGTGTTTCCGCCTCAGCAGGGGCGTATCCGGGTCGGGCGCATTCTGGTCGAGGCTTCGGCCCGCGGCGACGGTGCCGGCCACCGCCTGGTGGAGGAGATTCTGCGCTTCTGTCGCTGCCACTGGCCCGGCGTACCGCTGGCGCTGGCGGCACAGGCGCACCTCGAGCGCTTCTATGGTCAGCACGGCTTCATTGCCGAGTCCGAGCCTTATGACGAGGACGGTATCCTGCATATCGATATGCTGAGGCCTGTGCAGGCGCCGGCGCCACTGCAACTGGACGACCGGGTTTCGTGACAGCGGAACCCGCGCAGCTGTCCGACGCCGAGCGGATCTGGCAGGTGGTCGCGGGGATCCCGCCGGGGCGGGTGTGCACTTACGGCACGGTGGCGGAACTTGCCGGACTGCCGCGCCGGGCGCGGATGGTGGGGCGGGTGCTGAGCCGGCTCCCGGAGGGCTCGCGTCTGCCCTGGCACCGGGTCGTCAATGCCCGTGGCGAGCTGTCGCTGCCGGCGGACTCGCCGGGCGCGCAAATGCAGCGCGAGCGTCTGGAGGACGAAGGCATCGGCTTCGTGCGGGGACGAATACCGCTGACGCGTTTCGGCTGGCAGGGGTAGCCGCCGCAAGCGGCGCTGGCGCCAGGATTATGCCGCCTCGATTGGGTCGCCGCCTGGCGGATCACGATGTCAGGCGTCGGGGCAATACAGCGAGTGCAGAGTTTCAATGACTCGGGTGGCGCGGTCGCCGCGCAGCGAATAGAAGATGGTCTGGGACTCGCGACGGGTCTGCACCAGGCCGTCATTACGCAGGACCGCCAGGTGCTGCGACAGCGCCGACTGGCTCAGATCGAGGCTGCGGTTCAGTTCTCCCACCGACATTTCCTGACCCTGCAGGTAGCACAGAATCAGCAGCCGGTTCTCGTTGCTCAGGGCGCGCATCAGCCTGGCGGCTTCTGCGGCATTGCTTTTCATCTCGGCCAGCGACGGTGTCGACTGCTCCTGGGCGGACGCCTGTTGCGACAAGGGAGTCTCCTGCTAAAGCGTGGGGGTATATCCCGATTCTAAAGCAGGGCGCCGCCGCCCGCAATTTGCGCTTGTTTCAGAACGGGTCCGAAGCCTCATCGGCGTGGCCGAGATAGTCGTCGAGTCCCTGCTGCACCAGCTCCCAGGTGGTGTCGATATTGGCGGCGATGTCGCCTTCGAGCACGCCAAGACCCTGCAGAATATCGCGTGCCTCCGAGAAGCCCTGCTCGATTCCGCCGCGAATCAGGTCGATGAAGCGGGCGCGGCCCTCGTCTTCGCCGAGCTCCGGGTGCTGTTCCAGATACGCCGGCAGGAAGGCGGTGGACATCGACAGAATGCGACCGGCGGTGGCTTCGGGGCTGACGTCGAGGCCATTGTCGATGGCATATTGCAGCGCATCGGGCCCGAGGTCGTCGGCCAGCAGCTCGTTGAGCTTGTCGACCGCGGCGCGGTAGACCAGTTCGAGGGAACGGTTGCCGGTGCTGATGCTGACGTTCAGGGAAGCATCGAGAATGGCCTTGTCCTTCAGGACTTTGCCGTCGCGGGCCGCAGCCGATACGGTCTTGCCGATGCCGCCGTTGCGGTCCGAACGCGCCAGCTCAGAGACTTGCTGGCCGAAATTGGGCTTGATTTCCATGGGCTGCTCTCCGTAAAGGCGGACAACAGTTTAGCGGCTGCCGGAAACAACCGTTGAGTGAATTTTGTTCATGCGAAGTCGGACTGGCCCCGCCGGCTGCGCTGGCGCAGCCGGCGGCTGGGCACGGTGCGGTTGCGGCCGGCTTTCTTGGCGGCGTAAAGCGCCTTGTCTGCCTGCTGCAGAACCGCATCGGGGTCGGAGTGCGTCGGGCCGCGCTCGCACAGCCCTATGCTGATCGTCACCTGCACGGGTTTGCCGGAGGCTCCGGAGCTGCGTTGCCTGCGGCCCGCGTCGACATCGTCGGGGCGGTCGCTCCTGCGAATCTGCAGCGGATAGCCGGCGATCGCCTCGCGCAACTGCTCGAGGTGGGGCAGGGCGTCTTCCTCGCTTTTGCCCCGGAACAGCACCGTGAACTCTTCGCCGCCGTAGCGGAAGACCCTGCCGCCGCCACTGACCTCGCGCAGTTTCGAGGCGACGAGACGCAGCACCTGATCGCCGGCGTCGTGGCCGTAACGGTCGTTGAAGCGCTTGAAGTGGTCGATATCCATCATCGCGATAGTGTAGCGCCTTCCCAGACTGCGCAGCTGTTCCTGCAGGGCGCGCCGCGCCGGGATGCCGGTGAGCTCGTCGACGAAGGCGAGCTGGTGGGAGTGAAACACCAGCGCCTGCACCAGCACCAGCTGCATCGTGCTGAACAGCAGTGGTGATATCAGTGGCTGGTCGAACCAGAAAAACAGCGCCGGCAGCGTCAGCAGGACGCCGAGCATAGCGCCGTCGGCATGGGTGCGGCGAAAGTGCAGTACCAGGGCGCCAAGCAGCAGCGCGACGGCGCAAAACCAGGCGCTTGCGGTGCTCAGGTAGCGCGCCTCGACGGCAAGTTCGTGCAGGGGGGCCGGCAGCTGGTACAGCCAGGGCGCCAGCCAGTGCTGCTGCCACAGCAGCCCGAGAAGCGCGAACGGCGCGAGGGGCAGTAACTTCATCGCCAGCGCCCGGCGGTTACGCAGCCCGCGTTCGGGCGCGAGACAGAACAGCAGCTGGTTGAATGGCAGCAGCAGCGACAGCAGGCTGAACAGCACGAAGTTGTCCGGCTCCGCCAGCGGGCTCTGCAGGCATTGCTGTATCAGTGCATAGCCCGCCAGCAGGTTGAGCGCCGACAGCATGGCCCGGCTCTGGTTGTACAGGTACGCCAGCAGCAGGTTGGTTGCGCCGAGCAGATAGGGCAACGCCGCCAGCAGCAGCTGCAGGTCGGGAGCCAGGGTCGTCAGGCGTCCGAATACCAGGCCGGCGCCGGCGAGCAGCAGCAGCGGCGCGATCAGTATTCGAACAAGATCTATGGGCACGGGCGTTCTATCCTTAAACGGGCTGTCGGGGTTATGCCTGCGATGCTGGGGCGGCGCTCAAAACCGGTTCGAACCGGTTATTTATAATCTATAAAGCCGGGTATTTCGCCGCCCCAGGCCCGCTCAGGTAGCCTGCTGAACTTGGCGTTCCTGCCGGAGAAGCTGTTCTGCCGGAGGGGCCCGCCGCCGCTGCAGGCGGCACTAAACCGGGAACAACTGTAGCTCAGTGGAGACAGTATGAAGCCGCTACGCAAGATTCTTGTCAACCTCGAAGAGGAGCACGGCAACGACCAGGCGCTGGAGAAGGCATCCTGGCTGGCCGAACGCACGGGCGCCGCGGTCGAGCTGTTCTGCTGCTGTTTCAATCTGACGCTGCGCAATGCCTGGCTGTTCGACCACGAGGCCGGCCTGCACGCCCAGCATGCATACCTGCGTCATATCGAGGCGCGGCTGGACACCATTGCCGAGACGCTGGTCGGGCGCGGATTCGAGGTCGGGGTCGATGTGGCCTGGGAACGGCATCACGCCGAAGGGGTCATTCGCAAGGCAATCCGCTACGAGCCGGATCTGGTGATACATCAGGTCGGCCGGCACAGTCGCCTGGGGCACTACCTGCTGGCGCATCACGACTGGCAGCTGCTGCGCGACTGCGGCTTTCCGTTACTGCTGGTCAAGGCGCACCGGTGGCATGAGCAGCCGCGCATCGCCGCCTGCGTTGACCCCTTCCACGATGGCGAGGCGCCGGGCGAATTGGATCGTGAACTGCTCAAGCATGCCGCCTGGCTGCGCGAGCTGACCGACGGACGGCTGCACGCGGTGCACAGTTATCACACGCTGCCGCAGTCGGCGATCTTCGACGAGCATGTGGTCACCGACTTCGAAGCGCTGAAGCAGAAGGTGACGCAACAGCATACCGAAGCGCTGAACCGGCTGCTGGGGCCTGTCCTGGATCCCGAAGGCGAGCAGGTGCACCTGCTCAAGGGCGAAAGTCATCAGACGCTGCCGCGCTTTGCCGAAGAGCACGGGATCGACGTCATGGTAATGGGGTCAGTGGCGCGGGGCTTCGTCGATCGCCTGCTGCTCGGCAGTACCGTCGAGCGGGTGCTGGACGAAATCGCCTGCGACGTGCTGGTGGTCAAGCCGCCGGGCTTCGTCAGCCCGGTGAAGGGGTGAGTTGTCACGCGGCAACTGCCCTTGACCGTATCCATGACTGGAGGATGGGTCTAGCGATGCAATGGCTCTTGCCGGAACCTTTGGCACCGTTCATGGGCATCGCGTAACCCGTCAAATCGATCGCAGGTAGGATGGGACAAGCGATGCAGCGGCACGGGCAAACCGCCTACGCGGCGTTCGGGCATCGCGGCCCCATCATATCGATCGCAGTTCAGATCGATGGGTATCGGTTGCCGATGTACGTTCCCGAATCCCCTTCGGTGTTGGGTTACGCGCCTTCGGCGCTAGACCAACCTGCAAGAGCGTTACCCCTCAGCCGTGACCTCAAACGTCGAACGTCGCCCAGACCGGCGCGTGGTCCGACGGTTTTTCCATGCCGCGGACGTCGTAGTCGATGCCGACGTCGGAGCACAGCTCGCACAGCGGGGCCGTGGCGAGGATGGTGTCGATGCGCAGGCCGCGCTTGGGTTCGCGCTCGAAGCCGCGGCTGCGGTAGTCGAACCAGCTGAAGTGTTCGTCGTCGTTCGGCCGCAGTACCCGGTAGCTGTCCTGCAGGCCCCAGTCCTTGAGGCGCTGCAGCCATTCGCGCTCCTCGGGCTGGAAGCTGGTCTTGCCGTCGCGCAGCCAGCGCTTGCGGTTGGGCTCGCCGATGCCGATATCGATATCTTCCGGCGAGATGTTCAGGTCGCCCATCACCACCAGCAGGTCCGTCGGATCGCACCGGGTCTGCAGGTGGGTCAGCAGGTCGGCGTAGAACTTGCGCTTGGCCGGGAACTTGGTCGGGTGGGTGATATTCTCGCCCTGCGGGAAGTAGCCGTTGATGACGGTGATCTGGCGGCCGTCGGCGGTCGGGTAGCGGCCGATGATCAGGCGCTTCTGGGCGTCGTCGTCATCGTCGGCAAAGCCCTTTTGCAGCATCGAGGGCGGTTGCTTCGACATCAGGCAGACGCCGTAATGACCCTTCTGGCCGTGATACTCGACGTGGTAGCCCATCGCCTCGATAGCCTCGACGGGAAACTCGCCGTCGCTGACCTTGGTCTCCTGGATGCCGATGACGTCCGGCTGCTGAGTCGCGATCAGCGCCTCGAGCTGGTGCAGACGGGCACGTATTCCGTTGGTGTTGAACGAGACCAGTTTCATTTTCCCGATTCTCTCCTGCTGACAAAGGCCGGGAGTGTAGCACGCGCTTTCGGTTGCTGTCGTTTCGCAGGGCCGCGATGACGCCGTAACGGAGCCGGCTGGAACCGCAGGGCTATCGTACGTGCCCGCGGTCGGTTATTGCGGCCTGCCGAGCGGCTTGAAGTGTTATGTTATTACATATAATCTATTGAGATTGTTATGACATAACATCATGAACCGGGACACAGTTGATGAAAAAGTTAGTTGCAGCGCTCGCTGCCTGTCTGGTGTTGGCCGGCGCTGCACAGGCCTCTGAACGCAGGCTTGCAGTGGTGGCGCCTTTCGAGATCAAGGGACCGGATCCGGTATTGTCCGGTACGGTGTTTCAGCGCATGGGAGTCGCGGAAACCCTGATCGACGCCGGCCTCGACGGCCGTTTGCGGCCGGGGCTGGCTTTGAACTGGACGGTCTCGGCGGACGGCCTGGTCTGGACCTTCCCGATCCGTCCGGATGTACGCTTTCACGACGGCAGCGCTCTGACCGCCGAAGCCGCGGTGAGGGCACTGCGTGTGGCACGAACCAAGCCCGGCTTGCTCGAAAAGGCGCCGATCCGGTCGATCGAAGCTGCCGGCGGTGCGGTGGTGGTGCGTCTTTTCGAGCCGCTGGCGGTACTGCCGGCGTTCCTGTCGGAGTATCGCGCGCAGATACTGGCACCGGCGTCCTACGACGATGACGGCCGGGTGCGGGAGCTGATCGGCACCGGCCCCTATCGTCTGACGTCGCTGACACCGCCGTTGAGCCTCGAAGTCGAGCGCTTCGACGGCTACTGGGGCGCGCCGGCCCGTATCGGCCGTGCCAGCTACCGGGCGGTGGGGCGCGCCGAGAGCCGGGCGCTGCTGGCCGAGAGCGGTGATGCGGATCTTGTCTTCAATCTCGATCCGGCCAGCAGTGCGCGACTCGCCGCCGGCACCGCCGTCGAGGTGCTGTCGGCGCCGATACCGCGTTCGCTGATCGTCAAGCTGAACGCCGCCCATCCCTATCTGGCCGACAGCCGGGCCCGGCAGGCTCTGAGCCTGGCCATTGACCGCGACGGTCTGTCGGCTGCGGTGCTGCGCTACGAAGCCACGGCGAATCAGCTGCTGCCGCCGAGCGTGCCGCTCTGGCACGATGCCGATGCCGCCGCGCCTGCCCACGACCCGAAGGCGGCCAGGGCGCTGCTCGAGGAGCTGGGCTGGAAAGCGGGCGAGGACGGCATCCTGACCCGCGATGGGGAACGTTTCTCGCTCGAGCTCACCACCTACCCGGACCGGCCCGAGCTGCCGCTGGTGGCGGCGGTTCTCGAGCAGCTGTGGCGTCAGGTCGGCGTCGAGGTGAAGATCCACTCGACCAACTCGTCCGCGATACCGGAGGGGCATCAGAACGGTACCCTGGAGTTGGCGCTGTTCGCCCGCAACTTCGCGCTGGTTCCGGACCCGGTCGGCACTTTGCTGCAGGACTACGCACCGACCGGCGACTGGGGCGCCATGGGCTGGCGTCACGACCGATTCGAATCCCTGATCCGTGGGCTGGCTCGCGGTGACGGTGGTGCCGAGGCGCGGCTCGAGTCGCTGAGGATCCTGCAGCGGGAGCTGCCGGTCATTCCGGTGGCCTGGTATCGGCAGACCGCCGCGGTCTCGAATCGGCTGAGCGGCGCCCGGCTCGACCCGTTCGAGCGGGATTTCGGCCTCGATTCCCTCCGCTGGAAGGACGAAAGATGACGGCAGCCGTATTCCGCCTGCTGCAGGCACTGCTGGTCGCGCTCTTTGTTGGGGTGACGACCTTCGTGATGATGCGCTCGCTGCCCGGGGACATGGCCTGGCGGATCGCGGCGCATCGCTACGGTTACGACCTGGTCGACGCCGATGCCGTGCGGCTGGTGCGCGAAGAACTCGCCCTCGGGGGGCCGGCATTGCCGGCGTTGCTGCAATGGCTCGGGGATATGGTGCGGCTCGAGTTCGGCACCTCCCTCGTCAGCGGCGCGCCGGTTGTGGACGAGATCAGCCATCAGCTCGGCGCGAGCCTGCAGCTGGCAGCAGTGGCGCTGTTGCTGTCGCTGCTGCTGGGGCCGCCGCTCGGTATCACGGCGGGCCTGAGGCCCGGCGGCTCGCTCGATCGCGGCTTGCTGCTGCTGTCGACGGGGCTGCGGGCGCTGCCGCAGTTTCTGCTCGGTCTGGTGCTGATTCTGCTGGTCTCGGTGGAGCTGGGCTGGCTGCCCGCCGCGGGCTACGGTACGGGCGCGCATTTCGTGCTGCCGGCGCTGACCCTCGCTCTCGGCCTCGCGGCATTGTCGGCTCGGATCGCGCGGGATGCGACAGCCGCCGTCGCCGCCTCGCCGTACTACGCATTCGCGCGCCAGAAGGGGCTCGGCGACTCCCAGGTGTTCTGGCGTCACGGTCTTCGCAATGTCTCGGTGCCGTTGCTGACCTGCCTCGGGCTTCAGTTCGTGACCCTGGTCGAAGGTGTCGTGGTGGTCGAAAGCGTGTTCGGCTGGCCCGGAATCGGTCACGGGCTGGTGCATGCCATCTTCGGCCGGGACGTGCCGATGGTGCAGGGCACCGCGCTGGTCATGGGGCTGGCATTCGTATTGGTGAACGCCCTGATCGACGCCGCCGTGCGCCGGCTCGATCCGCGCGGAGCAGCGGGATGAAGTTAGTGACTGAGGGTTTATTATCGGAGCGGGGACGGCGTCGGTCGCGGCGCTTCGGAGCGGTGCTGGTGCTGACGGTGGTGCTGTTCGCCTGGCTGGCGCCCTGGCTGGCGCCGGGAGATCCCTTCGGACAGGCGCTGCTCAAGGCGCTCGGCCCGCCGGACGCGGCGGCACCCTTTGGTTACGACCACCTCGGGCGTTCGATGATACAGCGGCTCGGTGCGGCGCTGCGCCTGTCATTGCTGATCGCCTTTTTCGCGGTCGCGGCTGCGGCGATCTTCGGGGTGACACTCGGCCTGCTGGCGGCCGCTCGCGGCGGCCGGCTCGACCGCGTTCTGGTGCTGCTGTCGGACAGCCTGCTGGCGCTGCCGGGGCTGTTGCTGGTGTTGATCCTTGCCGCGGTGGTACCGGACAAAGCCCTGGCGTTCGCCGCAGGCCTCGCGCTGGTGCTCTGGATCGAGTTCTTCCGGCTGACGCGCGCCACCTGCCGGGGCCTGCTGACGAGCCCCGGCGTGCAGGCGTCGCGGCTGCTCGGCTTCGGCTCTATCTATGTGTTTCGTCGTCATCTCTGGCCGGAAGTCGCGCCGCTGCTGCTGACGACGGCCGCCTTCGGTGCCGCCACCGCGATCATGACGGTCGCGTCGCTGGGTTTCGTCAGCGTCGGCATGCAGGCTCCGACGCCGGAGTTGGGCCTGATGATGGTCGAGCTCATGCCATACTGGCGCGAGGCACCGCTGGCGTTGCTGCAGCCGGTGTTCGCGATCTTTCTGGTCCTGCTGGGGCTCAACCTCATGGCCGGAGGCCGCACGATATGACCGCTACGCTCATCGCGACCGATATAGGCGTTTACGACCAGCGGGGAGAGCGGCTGCTCGAGCCGGTCAGCCTGCAGCTCGAACCGGGCCGGCCGCTGGTGGTGCTTGGCGAGACCGGTTCGGGCAAGAGCCTGCTCAGTCAGGCGCTGATCGGCACCCTGCCTGCCGGCCTTGCGGCTTCCGGACGCGTCTGTCTCGGCGGCAGCCATCTTGATGCCGCGCAGCCGGCGGATTATCGCAGGCTTTGGGGGCGCGAGGTCGCCGTACTGCCGCAGGAGCCCTGGCTGTCGCTCGACCCGCTGATGCGGGCGCAGCAGCAGGTGGCGGAATCGCACCGGTTGGTGCGGGGACTGGCGCCCCGGGCCGCTATCTCCGTCGCGGGCGAAGAACTCGAAGCCCTGGGGCTGGCCGGAGCGCTGCGGCGCTACCCGCACCAGCTGTCCGGTGGCATGGCGCAGCGGGTCGCCTTCGCCGCGGCAAGGGCCGGCGGCGCCCGAATACTGATCGCCGACGAGCCGACCAAGGGGCTGGATGCGGCGCGGCGGGACGAGGTGGCGGCCTTGCTGATGCGCGAGGTCGCGGCTGGCGGATCGCTGATGGTGGTGACCCACGATCTGGCGCTGGCGCGTCTGCTCGGCGGCGAGGTGCTCGTGGTCCGGCGCGGTGCGCTGGTCGAGCGCGGTGATAGCCGTGCCATATTCGAGGCGCCGCGGAACGCTTATACCCGCCGGCTGCTGGCGGCCGATCCACGCTGCTGGCAGCGGACGCCGCCGGTACCTGCGGGGGGCCCCACGGTACTGCAGGCGCGGGATCTCGGGGTTTCGCGGGGCGGACGGGTGCTCGTCGAGGGGTTGTCGCTGCGCCTGGGCGCCGGCGAGATACTCGGCATCAGCGGGCCGAGCGGCTGCGGCAAGTCGTCACTGGGCGATGCGCTCCTCGGGTTGCATCCACCGCATGCCGGTACGGTGGTGCGCTCGGTGGCGCGTCCGCAGGCCTACCAGAAGGTGTTCCAGGATCCGCCCAGCGCCTTTGCGCGTACCCTGGCGCTGGGGCAGGCGATCGCCGACCTGGTGCGGCGCCAGCGCCTCGACGGGTCGAGGGTAGAGCCGCTGATGCAGCGTCTGCGGTTGCGCCCTGAACTGCTCGCGCGCAGGCCCGGGGAGGTTTCCGGTGGCGAGCTGCAGCGGTTGGCGCTGCTCCGGGCGATGCTGCTGGATCCGGTATTCCTGTTCGCCGACGAGCCGACGTCGCGCCTGGACCCCCTTACCCAGCAGGAGGTGATCGGGCTGCTGCGGGAGCTGGCGGGCGAGGGTTGCGCGGTAATGATCGTAAGCCACGACCCTGAGCTGATCGCGCGTACCGCACACCGCTGCATCGTGCTCGATGGCGCCGGGGCGGCGACCGTGCCCGCGCCCCAGCCCCGGCCGGATTCAGCCGGGGCGGCCCTGTTACGATAGCCCGTTGCAATGTGTTCGTTAGCCGCGCGCTATTGGTCAAGCAGGCGTTAAGGCTTTAGAGTACGGCGGCATATCTTTGGCTGACGAATTCGACGGGAGGTCGTGGTGGCTGAGTTTGATTTTGATCTTTTTGTGATCGGCGCCGGCTCCGGCGGCGTGCGCGCCGGCCGGATGGCTGCGGCAATGGGGGTGCGGGTGGCGGTAGCCGAAGACCGTTATCTCGGCGGTACCTGCGTCAACGTCGGCTGTGTGCCGAAGAAACTGTACGTCTACGCCTCCCATTACGCTGACGATTTCAACGATGCGCGGGGCTTTGGCTGGCAGAGCGGGCGTCCTGAGTTCGACTGGGCGACGCTGCGCGACAACAAGACCACCGAGATTTCGCGCCTCAACGGTATTTATCGCAATCTGCTGGTGAACGCGGGCTGTACCCTGATCGACGGCCGGGCGCGGATTGTCGATGCTCACACCGTCGAGGTCGCCGGCAAGCGCTACCGCAGCGAACGCATTCTTGTCGCCACCGGCGGCTGGCCTTTCGTGCCGGACTTCCCGGGTCGCGAGCACGTCATCACCTCCAACGAGGTTTTCGATCTCGAAACCTTCCCGCAGCGGGTCGTGGTGGTTGGCGGTGGTTATATCGCGGTCGAGTTCGCCGGTATTTTCGCAGGCCTCGGCGCCACCACCCACCAGCTCTACCGGCGGGATCTGTTCCTGCGTGGCTTCGACCGGGAGGTGCGCGAGTTCGTCGCCGAGGAAATGCGCAAGAAGGAGGTCGACCTGCGTTTCAACAGCGACGTCGAGCGCATCGAAAAGCGTGGCGACGGCAGCCTGGCGGTGCACCTCGAGGACGGCGGGGTGCTGGAGGCCGACTGCGTGCTCTACGCCACCGGGCGGGTACCGAATGTCGAGGGCCTGGGGCTCGAGAATCTCGCGGTGCGTCAGCGCGACAACGGCGCGCTGATCGTCAACGATCAGCTGCAGACGGACGAGCCCTCGGTCTACGCCATCGGCGACGTCATCGACCGGGTTCAGCTGACGCCGGTGGCGCTGGCGGAGGGCATGGCGCTGGTGCGCAGTCTCTACGGCGAGGGCTCGGCGAAGGTGGACTACGAACTGATTCCCACCGCGGTGTTCTGTCAGCCCAATATCGGTACCGTCGGACTGACCGAGGAGCAGGCCCGGGAGCGCCATGGCGAGGTCGATGTCTACGTCTCCAATTTCAGGGCGCTCAAGCATACCCTCAGCGGCAGTGACGAACGCACGCTGATGAAGATGATCGTCGACCCGGTCACGGATCGCGTGCTCGGGGTGCACATGGTCGGCGCCGAGGCCGGCGAGATCATCCAGGGCATTGCGGTGGCGCTCAAGGCCGGCGCGACCAAGGCAGTCTTCGACGCCACCATCGGCATTCATCCGAGCGCGGCCGAGGAGTTCGTCACCATGCGTCAGAAAACCCGCTGAGTGTCCGGGTGACGGGGCGGGGCGCCGGCCGCCCCGCGGCATGCTGTTATCAGGCTGGAAATTCCGGTATCGTTGCCGCACACTTTGTGCATCGAACTGAATGGACCGAGACTGAATAACGCATGATCATTCAACCGAAAATCCGCGGCTTCATCTGCACGACCACTCATCCGACCGGCTGCGCCCGGAACGTGCGTGAGCAGATCGAATACACCCGCCAGCAGGGGGCGATCGAGAACGGGCCCAAGCGCGTGCTGGTGATCGGGGCCTCCAGCGGTTACGGACTGTCTTCGCGGATCGCCGCCGCCTTCGGTTGCGGCGCGGCCACCATCGGCGTGTTCTTCGAAAAGCCCGCCACCGAGCGCAAGCCCGGAACGGCCGGCTGGTACAATGCCGCGGCCTTCCAGCGCGAAGCGCGCGAAGCCGGGCTTTACGCCAAGAGCCTGAACGGTGACGCCTTTTCCCACGAGGCCAAGCAGAAGGTCATCGACCTGATCCGGGAAGACCTCGGCCAGATCGATCTGGTCGTCTACTCGCTGGCCTCTCCGGTCCGCAAGATGCCGGATACCGGCGAAGTGGTGCGCTCGGCGCTCAAGCCGATCGGCGAACCCTACCGCTCCACCGCCATCGATACCAACCGCGATGTCATCATCGAAGCCGAGGTGGAACCCGCGACCGAGCAGGAAGTGGCCGACACCGTCAAGGTCATGGGCGGCGAGGACTGGGAACTGTGGCTGAACGCGCTGGACGATGCCGGTGTGTTGGCGGAAGGCTGCAAGTCGGTGGCCTACAGCTACATCGGTACCGATATCACCTGGCCGATATACTGGGAAGGCGCCCTGGGCAAGGCGAAGCAGGACCTCGACCGTACCGCGGGTGAACTCAACAGCCGCCTGCAGAGCAAGGGCGGTCAGGCCAACGTTGCGGTGCTCAAGTCCGTCGTTACCCAGGCCAGCTCGGCCATTCCGGTGATGCCGCTTTACCTGTCCATGGTATTCCGGATCATGAAGGAGCATGGGCTGCATGAAGGTTGCATGGAGCAGGTGCACCGCCTGTTTGCCACCGGCCTTTACGGCAGTGGCGCCGAAATCGACAACGGCAACCGTTTCCGTCTCGATGACTGGGAACTGCGCGACGATATCCAGACCCAGTGTCGCGAACTCTGGCCGCAGGTCACCAGCGAGAATCTGTTCGAGCTGACCGACTACGCCGGCTACAAGGCCGAATTCCTCAAGCTGTTCGGCTTCGGTGTCGACGGGGTCGACTACGACGCAGACGTCGATCCGCTGGTCGAGTTCGACGTCATCGACATCTGATCGGTATGAAAACGGCGACCCTCGGGTCGCCGTTTTTGCATATGAACCCGGTGCCGGGGCTGGAGCAGGGAGAGAGCTTCAGCTGGCCAGATCCGGGGTACGCCTGCTACGCTGACTGACAGCGTCCATAAACAGGGATTGTAAACGCATGAAAAGGATGTCAATGCTGGCCACGTGCCTGTGGCTGGGCGGTTGCTACGCTGTGGTGCCGCCTTCGACCGGGGGCGGTGCCTCGAACGATCCGTTACATCTTGAGGGCTCGCGCTGGCGTATCGAAACCATTGCCGGCAAGCCGCTGCCCGAGACCATCGAATCGACCCTGGTGTTCGGCGACGACGGCCACATCTCGGGCATGGCCGGGTGTAACCGCTACAGTGGCCGCTACCGCCTTGACGGTCGGCAGTTCAGCGTAGAAGAGCTGGTGACCACGCAAAAGATCTGCTTTCCCGCCATTATGGCCCACGAGCAGTCATTGCTGCGCGTCTTGAAAGGGGCGCTGAGTCTGGAGCGCGACGCACAGCAGCTGCTGCTGGAGTCCCGCAACGAGAGAGAGGTCAGCCGGCTGGCCGCGCTCGACGGCGCAGGCCCCGGCTGAGCCGGCCTCTCAGACGCTGATGCCCGACACCGGGGCATCGTGCTGCAGCGCGTCCAGCACCCAATCGCGAAATGCCTTCATGCCGTAGCTCAGCTGGCGCCCCTTGGGATAGACCAGGTAGAAGGCATTGCCGCTGTCCAGCACCATATCGAACAGCTGCACCAGCTGGCCGTAACGAACTTCCCGCTCCACCAGTTTCTCGTCGCCGAGCGCGATGCCGACGCCTTCCATTGCCGCCGACATGGCCAGCGAGGTACTGGAAAAGGACATGACCCGGCCAATGTCGGAGACGCTGACGCCTGCCTGACGCAGAATGCGGGGCCACTCGTCGGGGCGGTCGGCGACGCGGATCAGGGTGTGGTGCTTGAGGTCCGCCGGGCTGTTCAGCGGCTTGTCGCCTTCCAGTAGCCGGGGGCTGCACACCGGCACCAGACGGATGTTCAGCAGGTGATCCATCTCCAGGTTGCGCCAGTGTCCGCGACCGAAATAGACCGCCATGTCGGTGTCGCTGTGATCGAAGTCGATTTCGCCCGACAGCGTGCTCAGTCGCAGCTCGACATCCGGATGCTCGGCCTGAAACTGGCCGATACGCGGTACCAGCCAGCGCGTCATGAACGCCGGCGCCACGCTGATGGTCACCGCGACCGAACTGGGCGAGGCCATCAGCCGGCGTGTGGCGCTGTCGATCTCGTCGAGCGCCAGCTGGATGGAGGCCAGGTAACGCTCGCCGGCGGTGGTCAGGCTGACGCGGCGCTTTTCCCGCAGGAAGAGGCGCACGTCGAGAAAGTCTTCCAGTGTCTTGACCTGGTGACTGACCGCCGACGGGGTCACGAAGAGTTCGTCGGCAGCCTTGTTGAAGCTGCCGTGTCGGGCGGCCGCTTCGAAGCTGCGCAAGGCGTTGAGGGGGGGCAGGCGACGAATGGTCTCTCTCCCTGACTGCTGTCGATTGCTTGGGATGCACAGTATAGCCTTGCGGCTCGACGGCGTTAATCCGTACCCTGCGCGATTGCGGTGCGGATGAGGGTAAAATGATGTCAAAACTGCTGTACGACGCCCCCGAATCCGTTCTATTCTGAAGCACATATCGAGCCAGGAGTGAGCTGCGCCATGCCCTATACCCCCGAGATGATCGACGAACTGAGCATGCTGAACCGTTTCAATCTGATGACGACGCAGCAGGGGCTTAAGGTGCACCACGATGCCGATCCCGCGGTCGTGGCGGCAACCCGAAGGCTGTTCGACAAGGGGTTGATCACGCAGGTCGACGGCGGTTACCTGACCGACCTCGGTCGCGAGGCGGCGGAGCACGCGCAGGCGGCGCTGACGATACTGGAGTCGCCGCGCTTTCTCTAAGGCGCGGACAGCGGATTTCGAAGCAACGCACAGGAGGAGGGTCATTACTTCTTGATCTTTTGTGCACCAGCTGCACAATGCAAGCCATCCAGTACGGGGGGAAACACATGCAATCGAAAGTCAAAGCCCATCCGAAGTTTATCGAGGCGATGCGCAAGCTCTCGGCCATGACCGAGGAAGAGCGCCTGTCCGACGACAACAAGGAGTTGTTCGAGCAGGCAATGCGGTATGCACCGTTGGATATTCAACCCAAACTGGCGGCGATTCAGAGAAAGTACGACGCGCTGCACTGAGCATCGGTCCTACTGCGGACCTCCGATCGCGAACAGGGCCACCTTCGGGTGGCCCTGTTTGTTTTTTGGCCTGATGCGTGACTGGCTGACGGGTGACGCGTTATGAACGCAGGACCCCGCTCGGCGGGCGAACCAATGCCTAAGCCGGCCGCGACGGGGTCGTTGTAGGAGCCCGCTCCGCGGGCGAATAGATGCCTAAGCCGGCCGCGACGGGTACGTTGTAGGAGCCCGCTCCGCGGGCGAACCAATACCTGAGCCGGCTGCAACAGTTTCGCTCGCAGAGCGAGCTCCTACAGGCGGATGCGATGGCACCGCACGTAGGAGCGGCGCCCCGCCGCGAAGAGATGGCATGCTGTCGTGCAGGCTCGCCCGGGGGGCGGGCTCCTGCAGACGGCGGGCGGGATCCTGGTCAGCTTTCTGGCTAGGGCGGGCGGAACCTCCGCGGGCGAACCAATACCTGAGCCGGCTGCAACAGTTTCGCTCGCAGAGCGAGCTCCTACAGGTGGATGCGATGGCACCGCACGTAGGAGCGGCGCCCCGCCGCGAAGAGATGGCATGCTGTCGTGCAGGCTCGCCCGGGGGCCGGGCTCCTACAGGCGGCGAGCGGGATCCTGGTCAGCTTTCTGGCTAGGGCGGGCGGAACCTCCGCGGGCGAACCAATACCTGAGCCGGCTGCAACAGTTTCGCTCGCAGAGCGAGCTCCTACAGGCGGCGGGCGGATCGCCCGGGCGGTGACGCTTAACCTGTCACCCGTAACCCGTAACCCGTAACCCGTAACCCGTAACCCGCAACCGTTTCTACGCCGCGCGGCGGGCGCCGGCGCGTATCACCAGCGCGATGCCGCCGAGGACCAGGGTGCCGGCCAGCACCAGTCTCAGGTGCAGCGGTTCGGCCAGCAGCGCCACGCCGCCCAGCGCCGCCAGCACCGGGACCGACAGTTGCAGGGTCGCGGCGGCGGTGGGCGCGAGCGCAGGCAACACCCGATACCAGATGGCGTAGCCGCAGCCGGAGGCGAAAGCGCCGGATGCCACGGCATAGGCGACGCCGGCGGGCGCGAGGTGCGCGTCGTCGACCATCAGCCACAGTGCCAGCAGCCCCGGCGGCAGGGCCAGCACGAAGTTGGCGGTGGTGCCGGCCAGGGCATCCCGGGTGCCGCGACCGAGCAGGGTGTAGGCGCCCCAGGCGACCCCGGCCAGCGCCATGGCGCCGGCCGGCAGCAGCGGCGGAGCGGTGGCGCCGGGCAGCAGCAGGTAAAGCAGCCCCGCTGCGGCCAGCGCGATGCCGAGCCACTCCGGCCGCGAGGGTCGGCTGCCGCGGAGCATTCCCCAGCCGATCATCGTCAACTGAACCGCGCCGAACAGGATCAGTGCGCCGGTCCCGGTCGCCAGTTGCAGATAGGCGAGAGAGAACAGGATTGCATAGGCGAACAGGCAAAAGGCCGCAACGGGGTGCCAGGCAAGCGACAGGCGGGCGCTGCGCCTGCGCTGGCGCAGCGACAGCAGCAACAGCAGCATCAGTGCGCCGCTCAGCAGCCGGATGGCGGTGAAGCTGGCGGCGTCTATGGCGCCGGCGTGCAGGCCGAGGCGGCAAAAGATCGAATTGGCGGCAAAGGCGAGCAGGGCGAGGGCGGTCAGGCCCGCCCGGGTGCCGGGTTTCAAGCTGTCCATGTTCCTGTCCGGTTTGTCTGCATTGCACGATCAGAGCTTAGTGGCTGGCGGGATGAGCGTGCCACTGTCCTTTGGTGCCCTTTGGCGGGTCTGGTGACACCTTGCGGCGGATTCGACCGCTCTGGCAGGGTAGTTGCATTCAGCTTCTGCAAAGACTGCCGTCTTTAGGATAAGCTGAACGTTCAATCTGACAATGGAGAAAGTCGATTGCCCCCGGAGGAATTGCCAAAGGTTGTTGCCGGTCCGCTGCTGCGTCGCCTGGAGTCGGAGCGTCTGGTGTTCTGGCTGGTGGGAACCGCCAGGCTGACGCCGAAACTGAGCCTGTTCGATCGCCAAAGCGGTGACTGTCTGTGGCAGGCGGTGCCGGTTCCGGGCGAATCGCTGCAGCGTGTGCGTATCGGCGAGCGGGCCTGGATCCATCTGCTGGATCTGCGCCCGCCCCGCCCGCTGCCGCCCGACCGGGAACTCGAGTACGAGCTGGATCTCGACGGCGAGCCCGTCACCCGGCAGATTCCCGGGCTCTGCTATCCGGGGCGCGAGCGGCCGTCGTTGATGCTCAAGTCCCGTCTCGACAGGCTGCTGCACGGTTCCTGCCGCAAGCCCCACTTTTCGGGCCCGGATGCGCTGGTGCGGGCCGATGGCTGGCTCGGGGAGCATCTTTGCGATACGCAGGAGCGTCCGGCGCTGCTGATGCTGTCGGGAGACCAGATCTACGTCGACGATGTCGCAGGGCCCATGCTGCAGGCGATTCATCAGGTGATCGAGCTGCTCGGGCTGTTCGACGAAGGCTTCGACGCGGCGCCGGTCGGCACCAGCGCCGAACTCTATTCCCATCCCGACGGCTATTATCGGCGCGAACGGCTGCTGCCCAAGACCCGCCCGCAACGGGGTTTGGGCGACCTTTTTCGCGTTGGTATGCAGCGGCCGATTTTCACCGGTCACGCGATCGGCAACCATCTGATCTCTCTGGCGGAGGTGCTGGCCCAGTACCTGCTGGTCTGGTCACCGCAACTGTGGCAGCGGGTCAGGCTCGACTCTGAGCTTGCCGGCGGCGCGCAGAACGCGACTTTCGAACGCGAGCGCGCGGCGATCGAGGCCTTTGCGGCGGGTTTGCCGGCGGTGCAGCGTCTGATGGCGCAGGTGCCGGTCAGCATGATTTTCGACGACCACGACGTTACCGACGACTGGAACCTGACGGCGGGCTGGGAGCAGGCGGCGTATGGGCACCCGTTCTCACGCCGCATTATCGGCAATGCGGTGCTGGGCTACTGGCTGTGCCAGGGCTGGGGCAATGATCCCGACAGTTTCGGGCCGGACCTGCTGGCGCAGCTCGAGGCCTGGAGCGATGCGCCGGGGGGCGAGCGGCAGGATCAGCTGATCGATCGGCTGCTGGAGCGGGAGAGCTGGTCGTATGCGCTGCCGACCGAGCCGCCGCTGGTGGTGCTCGATACCCGCACCCAGCGCTGGTGGTCGGAGCGAAGCCCCGGCAGGCCCTCGGGGCTGATGGACTGGGAAGCGCTGACCGAGCTGCAGCAGCGCCTGCTCGGGCGCGAGGCGGTGGTACTGGTATCGGCGGCGCCGATTTTCGGGGTCAAGCTGATCGAGGCGATCCAGCAGGTTTTCACCTTCTTCGGCAAGGCGCTGGCGGTCGATGCCGAGAACTGGATGGCGCACCCCGGGGCGGCCAATGTCATTCTCAATATCTTCCGCCACCCGAAAACGCCACGCCACTTCGTGATCCTGTCGGGCGACGTGCATTACTCCTTCGTCTACGATGTGCTGATCCGCTTTCGCAAGAACAGTCCGCAGATCTGGCAGATTACCTGCAGCGGTATCAAGAACGAGTTCCCACACCGCCTGCTCGATGCGCTCGACGGCCTCAATCGCTGGCTCTATGCACCGCGTTCACCGCTCAACTGGTTCACCCGCCGGCGTGCGATGCGAGTCACGCCGCGACGTCCGACAGGGCAGGGTCGCTGGCACCGGCTGGTCAATCAGTCCGCTATCGGGCTGGTCGAACTCGACGAAGAGGGTGTGCCGGGGCGTATTCGATTGCTGGATGCGGCGGGCGGTACGGTGGAGTTCGACGCCCCCGACAGCCAGCATTCGAAGTGAATCCGCATTCACTCGGTTTTTTGTCCGGAAGGTCTCGACCTCGGCGTCGCAAAGAGGCATATTTAGCGCGCTTTGAGGTGCCTGTCCTTCACTTCATGCCCGAATTTGCCATTGACAGCGTTTTCGGATAGTGGCCATGAGCCTGTCGGGCTCCTGAACTATTCGAAAGTGTTGTGCTGTGTGCCGCACTGCGATTCGGGGTCTGCGCCGCGAATTGCCGGTGCGGCCCCGTCCCTCCCTGCGCCCCCATGCCCGTGGCGAGCCGGCCTGTATTGCAGGGCAGGCGAATCGCCCATCTCTTTCCCGCGTGGAAATGACCTTCATAGGAGCGCAGCATCCATGCACTGGATATTGCTCAGCCTGATAGTGCTCGCGTTCGTCCTCATCGTGATCGAGGACGTTGTCCATATCAACAAGGCCAAGACGACCCTGTTCCTCGGAACCCTGGTCTGGCTGCTGGCTTTCATGTTCCCGCAGCATGGCGCCGACGCCACCCTGATACAGGGGCAGCTCAACGAAAACCTGCTTGAGATCGCCACCCTCTGGCTGTTCCTGATGGCGGCGATGACCTTCGTCGCCTATCTCAACCAGCAGGGGCTGATCACCCAGCTGGTCTACCGGGCTCTGCCGGCGAAGCTCGGCCAGCGCCAGCTGATGCTGATGATGGCGGTACTGGCGCTGGTATTCTCGTCGCTGGCGGACAACATCACCGCGTCGCTGATCATGCTGTCGTTGCTGTCATCGCTCAAGCTCAAGCCGCGCTCGATGGTCAAGTACTCCGCGCTGGTGGTGTTTGCGGTGAACTCCGGAGGGGTGTCGCTGATCACCGGTGACGTCACCACTCTGATGATCTTCCTGGCCGGTAAGGTTTCGATCGGCGATCTGTTCATGCTGATACCGGCGGCTTTCGCCGGGGTGCTGGTGCTGCTCGCGACTCTGATGACCGGAGGGAATTCGGAGGTGGAAGTTCCACAATTCCGCCGCCCGATCGCCGGGCGTGACAAGGTGATCGCGTTATTGTTCGTGTCGACCATCCTGGCGACGCTGCTGCTGAGCGTGTTCTTCACCATCCCGCCGGTGCTGACCTTCCTGTTCGGACTGTCGGTCATGTTCCTGGCCTATCAATACCTCAATCGCGACAAGCCCAAGCGTCAGAGCGTGCTCGAATACATGCGCGAGATCGAGTTCGATACGCTGCTGTTTTTCCTCGGCGTGCTGTTGCTGGTCGGCATGCTCAAGGAGCTGTCGGTGCTCGACCAGTTGCCGCGGCTGTACGAAATGATGCCGGTGGCGGCTGCCAATTTCGTGGTCGGCATGCTCTCGGCGCTGGTCGACAACGTGCCGCTGACCGCCGCCATCCTGAAATCGGGCGTGGAAATGTCGACCGCCGACTGGATGTGCCTGACCTATGCGACCGGTGTCGGCGGCTCGCTGCTGATCATCGGCTCAGCCGCGGGTGTCATCGCCATGAGCAAGATCGATGCGCTGAGCTTCATCAGCTACATGCGCTACCTGCCGCGCCTGTTTCTGGCGTACAGCGTCGGTTACGGGGCGGTTTGGGTGATTGGCCACAACCTTGCCTGACAGGCAGGCGCGGTAAAAAAGCGCGGGCGGAGTGACGGGTTCGTCGAAGCCGTCACCCGCCCGAATAGGGCGGGGAGAGAAGGGGAGTATCCCCACCCGGTGGTAACAGGGTTGCGCCCGGCTGCTCTGGGCGTCTGTCGATGGCTTTCAGGCTGCCGCAAACTCGTCTCGAGCCGGATGGGTGGCGAGAAAGTGTTGCAGGACTTTGCGCAGAACCTCGGCATGTCGCAGGTTGCGGCTGCGCTCTGCATGGCGGATGTCGTCGAGAATGATGCTTTTGATCCGCTGATCGCCCTCGTGGGAGATCAGGTACTGACCAAGTGCGAGCGCGATCATGGGGTCCATGTGCTCATGTTCGGCAATGGCTTCGATTTCACCTTCTGTCAGGTCGCACATTGCCAGGCACTCTTCATAGGTCAACATATAGTGATAACTCCTTTGGGTTCTAACTATATATAGCATTTGGGTGGCAGGGTACGGGTCCTCGTGGGACGCTTCTGAGTTTAGTGGAGCCTGATGGCTTCTTCTAACTTATCGCGTGGTATTTTTTTTCAGATTTGTCCCTTCGGGTAGCAGGGGCATTCATGTTGCGGTTGTGGCCGCCTTGGGAGCCAGCGAATAAGTCCCAATGAGGCTTTGGCTGCAAGCCCCGCAGAGACCCAAAGGGGCTTGTTCGAAGGTCCCTTGGTTAGTCGCGACGAAACGGCAGCCAGCCGGTCAGCTCGCTGATCTGTTCGCGCATCAGGTCATGCTCTTCCCTGAGTGCGCGCCCGATGGCTGCGGCGAAATCCGGGTGCCGAATCCAGTGCCCGGACCAGGTTTCGACCGGCCGGAATCCTCGCTGAATCTTGTGCTCGCCCTGGGCGCCGGGATCGAAGCGTTCGAGTCGCTGCTCGATGCAGTACTCGATGCCCTGGTAGTAACAGGTTTCGAAGTGCAGCATGTCGTACTCTTCCAGGCAGCCCCAGTAGCGTCCGTACAGAGTCGTCGAGCTTTTCAGCGACAGGGCGGCGGCAACCGGCTCGCCTTCGCGCTCGGCCAGGACCAGCAGTAGCTGCTCGGGCATGCGCTCGCGCAGCAGGCGGAAGAAATCGGAGTTGAGATAGCCCTGGCGGCCGCGTTTGAGGTAGGTGGCCTGGTAAAAGTCGTAAAAGGCGGCCAGCTGGTCCTCGCGGATCTCGGGCCCCTCGATGCGGCGCAGCTGGATGCCCTGGTCGATGACCTTCTGACGTTCGCGGCGGATATTCTTGCGCTTGCGCGAGGCAAAACGTGAGAGAAAATCGTCGAAGTCGCGATAGTTCTCGTTGAACCAGTGATACTGGCAGCCCAGGCGCAGTGTCATGTCCGTCTGTGCCATCGCCCGGCGCAGCGCCGGGTCGACGAAAAGCCCGTGCCAGGACGAGGCGTCGAAACGCTGCGCCAGCTGGCGCACGGCCTCCAGCATCGCCGGCAGCCAGCGCGCGCTGTCGTCATACTTGCAGCCGATGCGTGGCCCCCAGGCGGGCGTGAAAGGAATGGCGGTGAGCAGCTTGGGATAGTAGTCCAGCCCGTGTCGGCGATAGGCATCGGCCCAGGACCAGTCGAATACGTACTCGCCCCAGGAGTGCGACTTCAGGTAGAGCGGCATGGCCGCGCCGGCGCCGTGCTCATCCCGTCCGATCAGGTGCAGCGGCTGCCAGCCGGTTTCGGGCGCCACGCTGCCGCTTCGCTCCAGCGCATCGAGGAAGTCGTGACGCAGGAAGGGGTAGTCGGTGCCGCAAAGGCGGTCCCAGTCGTCGCGCCCGATATCGGCGATGCGGTGGTAGATTTTCAGTTCGGTCATGCCTGCCTGTACTTCCGTCGGTCGCTGAGTGCAGAATGGATCAACCCACAAGAAAAGGAGTCCTTCCGATGGATGAGCTGGAGCTCGAATTCGAACTGCACCCGCAACTGGCGCAGGACTGCATAGTGCTGGGCGACTTCCCGCTCTGCCGGCTGCTGTTGATGAACGACGCCAACTATCCCTGGTTCATACTGGTGCCGCGACGTGCCGGCGTCAGCGAAATTTACCACCTCTCGGCTGAGGAGCAGGTGGCGCTGATGCGCGAATCCAGCATCCTGGCGGAGAATCTGGCAGACACCTTCGCTGCGCGCAAGATGAACGTCGCCTCCCTGGGCAATATGGTGCCACAGTTGCACCTGCATCACATTGTTCGCTACGAGTCCGATCTGGCCTGGCCGGGCCCGGTCTGGGGCAAGCATCCGGCGCGGGCCTACAGCGAAAGCGAGATCGAGGAGATCCGGCAAAAGCTCGAAGTGCTGATGGCAAGCGAGATGACTTCGAAGAGCAGCTGACAGTCAAGGGCAGCGAACCGTTAACAGTGGAACAGCGTACCGTTGACAGTAAGCCGCATCCAACACGCCGCTGGCAACTGGTCACTGTGAACTGTTCACTCAATTAGAGTATAATTCGCCGCTTTCCGACGCTCGCAGGCGTCCTTACAGGTTAATCGACAGGAACTGGATACAGACTATGCGCAGCCATTATTGCGGCGATCTTAGAAAAGAGCATATTGGCGAAGATGTGACCCTGATGGGTTGGGTTCACCGTCGTCGTGACCACGGTGGCGTGATTTTTCTCGACGTTCGCGATCGCGAGGGCATCGCTCAGGTGGTCTTCGATCCGGATCGCGAAGAGAGCTTCAAGCTTGCCGACAGCGTACGCAGCGAATTCGTGATCGAGCTGCGCGGCACTGTCCGCGGCCGTCCCGAAGGCACCGACAATCCGGACATGGCGACCGGTGCCATCGAGGTGCTGGGCAAGGAGCTGACCATCCTCAACAAGGCCGAGACGCCTCCGTTCCAGCTGGACGAGCACCAGCAGGTCGGTGAGGACGTGCGCCTGCGTCATCGCTATATCGACCTTCGTCGTCCCGATATGCAGAAAAAGCTGCGTTTCCGCTCCAAGGTGACCAGCGCACTGCGCAACTATCTCGACGAGCACGATTTTCTCGATATCGAGACGCCGATTCTGACCCGGGCGACGCCGGAAGGCGCCCGCGACTACCTGGTGCCGAGCCGTACCCACGAGGGGTGCTTCTTCGCACTGCCGCAGTCGCCGCAGCTGTTCAAGCAGCTGCTGATGGTGTCCGGCTTCGACCGCTACTACCAGATCGCCAAGTGCTTCCGTGACGAGGACCTGCGCGCAGACCGTCAGCCCGAGTTCACCCAGGTGGACATCGAGACCTCCTTCATGGACGAGGAGGAGATCATGGGCATGGCCGAGGGCATGATCCGCGAAACCTTCCAGAAGCTGCTGGGCGTGGATCTGGGCGAGTTTCCGCGCATGCCGTACGAAGAGGCAATGCGTCGTTTCGGTTCCGACAAGCCGGACCTGCGCATCCCGATGGAACTGGTCGACGTCGCCGACCTCGTGGCCGAAGTCGACTTCAAGGTTTTCGCCGGTCCCGCCAAGGATCCGAAAGGCCGTGTCGCAGCGCTGAAGGTGCCCGGTGGCGCCGAGCTGACCCGCAAGCAGATCGACGACTACACCAAATTCGTTGGTATCTACGGCGCCAAGGGGCTGGCCTGGATCAAGGTCAACTCGCTGGAGCAGGGCGCTGAAGGCCTGCAGTCACCGATCGTCAAGTTCCTGGGCGAAGAAGTCGCGTTGAAGATCATGCAGCGTCTCGAGGCGAAGGACGGCGATATCGTCTTCTTCGGCGCCGACAAGGCGAAGATCGTCAGCGAGGCCATCGGTGCGCTGCGTATCAGGGCCGGCGAAGACCTGGGGATGGTCGAGCGCGAATGGGCGCCGCTGTGGGTGGTCGACTTCCCGATGTTCGAGGAAGCCGACAATGGCAAACTGACCGCCTTGCACCACCCGTTCACGGCACCCAAGTGCTCGCCGGAGGAGCTCAAGGCAAACCCGGAAGCGGCACTGTCGCGCGCCTACGACATGGTGCTCAACGGTACCGAGCTTGGCGGCGGTTCCGTCCGTATCCACGACCAGGCGATGCAGAAAGCAGTATTCCACATTCTTGGCATCGGCTCTGCCGAGGCGGAAGAGAAGTTCGGCTTCCTGCTCAACGCGCTGAAATACGGTGCGCCGCCCCACGGTGGCCTGGCCTTCGGCCTCGACCGTCTGATCATGCTGATGACCGGATCCGACTCGATTCGCGAAGTCATCGCTTTCCCGAAAACCCAGAGCGCGTCCTGCATGCTGACCGACGCGCCGGGGGAGGTGAGCACGACCCAGCTGCACGAGCTGAACATCCGTCTGCGCAAGACGCCCTGAAGAGAAAGCTGCAGGCGACAGGCTGCAAGCTGTTAGAAAAATGCAATGACGGGCCGCCAGCGGGCGGCCCGAACGATTGAGGTATTCCGATGGCAGGTCATTCCAAATGGGCCAATATCAAGCACCGCAAGGCGGCCCAGGATGCCAAACGAGGCAAGATATTCACCAAGCTGATCCGCGAGCTCACGGTTGCGGCCAAAGAGGGCGGCGGTAACCCGGAAGACAATCCGCGTCTGCGTGCTGCGGTCGACAAGGCGCTCGGCGCCAACATGAAGCGCGACACCGTCGACAAGGCGATCGCGCGCGGTGCCGGTGGCGGTGAGGGCGAAAACTACGACGAGCTGACCTACGAGGGCTACGGCGTCAACGGCGTGGCGATTCTGGTCGAGTGCATGACCGACAACGTCAATCGCACCGTGTCCCAGGTTCGCGCCGCATTCAACAAGTACGGCGGCAACCTCGGCACCAACGGTTCGGTCTCCTACCTGTTCGACAAGAAGGGGCAGATCACTTTCGGTGAGGGCGCTGACGAGGACGCCATCATGGAGGTGGCGCTGGAAGTGGGCGCCGAGGACGTGGTCGGCAACGACGACGGCTCCGTCGATGTGTTCACCGAGCCCGGCGATTTCATGACCGTGAAGCAGGCGCTGCTCGACGCCGGTTTCCAGCCGGAGTTCTCGGAAGTGGCGATGATTCCGTCCACCACCGTCGAGCTCGATGTCGAAACCGGCCGCAAGGCGCTCAAGCTGATCGACGCGCTCGAAGACCTGGACGACTCCCAGAACGTCTACCACAACGCCGATATCCCCGAAGAGGCGATGGAAGACTGAGGCGCGCAACGGTTACGCGTGACCGGTGACGCGTTACGCGTAAAAGCGAAGGCGCCTTTAGGGCTCGGGTGTGCAGGAGCGGCGCCCCGCCGCGAACTGAGACTGTGCCGCTCCACAGCTCCCAAAGTTCATTAGCGAAAGGATGTCACCGCCGCCATGCTGATTCTCGGTATCGACCCCGGCTCGCGGGTCACCGGTTACGGGGTGATCAACCAGGTCGGCGGTCGCAATGACTACGTCGCCAGTGGCTGCATCCGCATACGCGGAGACGAGCTCGCGGCGCGGCTGCAGCAGGTTTACGCCGGCGTCAGCGAGATCATCGAAACCTACTGCCCGCAGGAAATGGCCATCGAGCAGGTGTTCATGGCCCGCAATGCCGATTCGGCGCTCAAGCTCGGCCAGGCCCGCGGCGTGGCGATCGTCGCCGGCAGCAACCGCGAGCTGCCGGTCTACGAGTACGCCGCGCGCAAGGTCAAGCAGTCGGTGGTCGGCAACGGCGGCGCCGACAAGGTGCAGGTGCAGCACATGGTCGCGCACCTGCTCAAGCTGCCGGGCCTGCCGCAGGCCGACGCCGCCGACGCGCTGGCGATCGCGCTCTGTCACGCCCATACCCGTAGCAGCCTGGTGCGCGGGCTCGGCGCCGTCGGCTCCCGCAACGGCAGCTGGCGTCGATGACGTACGGCGAGTTCATCTACCTTGCCGACCTGGCCGGTGTCGCGGTATTCGCCACGACCGGCGCCCTGGCCGCGCAGGGCAAGCGGCTGGATATCTTCGGCGTGGTGATTCTGGGCATCGTCACTGCGCTTGGCGGCGGTTCCCTGCGGGACATTGCGCTCGATGCCCACCCGCTGGTCTGGATCGCCGATCCGCTGTACCTCTGGGTGGCGATCCTGAGCTCGGTTCTGGCCTTCATCCTCTGCCGCTACATTCAGTACCCGCGCCGCATGCTGCTGTTGCTCGATGCGCTGGGGCTGTCGCTGTTCGCCGTTCTCGGTGCCCAGAAGGCAATGGCGTTCGGCATGCCCGATACCATCGCGGTGATGATGGGGGTGGTGACCGGCGTGGCGGGCGGCATGATACGTGATCTGCTCACCGGGCAGGTGCCCCTGATCCTGCAATGGAACGGCGAGATGTACGCCACCTGCGCCCTGGTCGGCGCCGGAGTGTTCGTGTTTTTCAGCCAGGTTATGGCGGAGCCGGCCTACTGGCTGGATCTGAGCGCCATGACCATCGTCCTCGTATTTCGCATGGCGGCGCTGGTCGCCAAGCTGAGGCTGCCGGAGTTCATCGTTGCCGGCCACAAACTGGAATCGCCCGAAGAGGCGCGCAATCTGGAGAAAAAGGACCCGTGATAGGACGCCTTAGAGGCGAGTTGCTGGAAAAGCAGCCGCCGCAGCTGCTGGTTGACGTCAACGGCGTTGGCTACGAGCTGGAAGCCTC
The DNA here is from genome assembly GCF_014645375.1 of Marinobacterium nitratireducens. Lineage (GTDB taxonomy): Bacteria > Pseudomonadota > Gammaproteobacteria > Pseudomonadales > Balneatricaceae > Marinobacterium_A > Marinobacterium_A nitratireducens. Next base: position 150,713 of record NZ_BMLT01000004.1, on the reverse strand, counting down.
GATGAATACCTTCTACCGGCTGCCGGAGCGCGGCAAGCAGGTCGTGCTCTACACCCATTTCGTCGTGCGCGAAGACGCGCAGTTGCTGTACGGTTTCGCCGACCGCGACGAGCGCAGCCTGTTTCGGGCGCTGATCAAGGTCAATGGCGTCGGTCCCAAGCTGGCACTGACGATCCTCTCCGGCATCGATACCGAAACCTTCATCGCCGTGGTGAATCAGGGCGACACCGCCTCGCTGGTGCGGCTGCCCGGCGTCGGCAAGAAGACCGCCGAGCGCCTGATCGTGGAAATGAAGGACCGCCTCAAGGAACTGCAGGTGACCGACAGCGGCGGCTTTCAGCTGGCGAGCCCGGCCGCGGCAGAGGGTCCTTCCGCATCCGATCTGGTGGCGGAGGCCGAGAGCGCGCTGGTGGCACTGGGCTACAAGCCGGCGGAGGCGAGTCGCTCGGTCAGCAAGGCGGCCCGTGAGCTCGGCGCATCGGCCAGCAGCGAGGCGCTGATTCGTCAGGCCCTGAAATCCATGGTTGGCGGTCTCTGACCCGTTAATGCAACGGGCATCCCTGCCCGTCGCCTGGGTCGCAGTCGGCAAAAGGGTATGATTTTGCGACATCCCTGGTGTGCTGATGCGCCCAGGCGACATGGAATAGTGAGCGGTATTGCATACCGGTGTATCAGCAGAGCGCGCTGGAGTATCTGAACGATGATAGAAGCGGACCGTTTTATCTCACCGGCGGCCAGCCCCGCCGAGGAGGCGCTTGATCGTGCCATCCGGCCCAAGACCCTGGCGGATTATCAGGGTCAGCCGCAGGTGCGCGAGCAGATGGAGATTTTCATCGAGGCGGCGCGCAAACGCGGCGAGGCGCTCGACCACACCCTCATTTTCGGACCGCCCGGACTTGGCAAGACGACGCTGGCCAATATCATCGCCAACGAGATGGGGGGGCAGATCAAGACCACATCGGGGCCGGTGCTGGAAAAGGCCGGCGATGTCGCCGCGCTGCTGACCAGTCTCGAGCCGGGCGATGTGCTGTTCATCGATGAGATCCACCGCCTCAGCGCCAGCGTCGAGGAAATTCTCTACCCCGCGATGGAGGATTACCAGCTCGATATCATGATCGGCGAGGGGCCGGCGGCGCGGTCGATCAAGATCGAGCTGCCGCCCTTTACGCTGGTCGGCGCCACCACCCGGGCAGGGCTGCTGACGTCGCCGCTGCGGGACCGCTTCGGTATCGTGCAGCGCCTGGAGTTCTACAGTGTCGAGGATCTTTCGCATATCGTGCAGCGGTCCGCCGAGCTCTCGGGCAGTCGTATCGCTCCGGAAGGGGCTGTGGAGGTCGCCAAGCGCTCCAGGGGGACGCCGCGTATCGCCAACCGGTTGCTGCGGCGCGCCCGCGACTACGCCGAGGTCAAGGGCAATGGCGAGATCGACCGGCTGATCGCCGACCGGGCACTGAACATGCTCAGTGTCGACGAGCGCGGCTTCGACCATATGGACCGGCGCCTGCTGCTGGCGATGATCGAAAAGTTCGGCGGCGGTCCGGTCGGCGTCGACAGTCTGGCGGCGGCGATTTCGGAAGAGCGCGATACCATCGAGGATGTGCTGGAACCCTACCTGATTCAGCAAGGCTACATGATGCGTACGCCAAGGGGACGGGTCGTCACCGATCAGGCCTACCTGCACTTCGGGCTTGTGGTGCCCGGGCGGGACTGAGGTACGACGGCGCACGTCAACCGGCGCGGCCTTCGCCAAAAGGCTGATTCGCGTCAATTCGCTGCGTGGCGCGGGCGGTTAGGATAGCCGTATGACTATCCGGAAGCGCCGAACATGAGCCAAAGTCTATCACCCCGCCAACTGCGCTCGTTCAGAGTCGAGCTCGAAGAGTTGCTGGCCGAGGCGCCGGCGCCCGGCGCTCCCGGCGGCGAGGCGTGCCGCAATGCGCTGGCGCGCCTCGATGCCGGTGTCTTCGGCGTCTGTTCGGTATGCGGCGAGTTCATCGAGCTCAACCGCCTCGTGGCGTCACCCACCGAAACCCTCTGCCTGTCGTGCCGTACGGCGCCGCAGCGCCGGCATGAGCGCGAATAAAGGGTTCTTCGCAGTTTAGTGTCGATCCAGGAGGCAAAAGTAGGATGGGTGGAGCCGCATAGGCACACGATATAACGCTTTCAGCGACGGTGGCGTGGCGCAACCCATCAATGGTCGGATACATGCATAGTGCCGAACCGGCGCCCAAGATGGGTTGCACGGCGACCTGACTGCAGTAGAGATGGATAAGCCTTACCTAGGCGCCGCTCCACCCATCCTACGTTTTTCCCGCTTAAGGCGCGATGAACCGAATAACGGCGCAGTCACGCCGGTATCCGCACAATCGGGAATAACAAGTGGTGTTTTCATACCCGTCGGATACGTGTGCTCAAACTATTTTTTCCGCTCCGGGGGTTGGCTGCTTGTATAAATTTGGCCGCCTGTTATTGTGGGCCCGTTGTCCGGTCGCGGCGCAATCCCATCCGGAGCGCGGTTGCGTGAAGGCCGCTTAGCGGTCTGCGGGCGCCCTCTCGGCGCGGCAATCGCAGCGCCCGTGAAAGCCGTTCATCATAGAGCAAGCTCGGAGTTCTTATCATTGCATGCCATTGCCGGGGGCCGGTGAGAGGGCATTGCAGGTGAACTCTGTCCGCGGGTCGCCATCAAACAAACCGTTGCCCGGCCCGGGGACGGTAGAAGCATCGTTCGTATCGAGCAGCGGGAGCGGATCAGGGCTCCTATTCATCACCCCTATAACTGAATCTGCCGGCTCGCGCACCGGCACCTGAGAGGAATTCGCTGTGGTCGAGGAAATGTCGATCTGGAGTCTGGTACTCAATGCAAGTCTCGTTGTACAGCTGGTAATGCTGGTGTTGCTGCTGGCCTCCTTCCTGTCCTGGATCATGATCTTCCAGCGTCATTTCGTGCTCAAAAGGGCGCGCCATGCTCTGAGCGCGTTCGAAGAGCGCTTCTGGTCCGGCGTCGATCTCGGGCAGCTGTTTCGCGAGGTCAACCAGTCGCCGGATCCGACCAACGGCGCCGAGAACATCTTTCGCTCCGGCATCAAGGAGTTCACCCGGCTGACGCAGCAGCGCAACTACGATCGCGACGCGGTGATGGACGGCATTCAGCGCAGCATGCGCGTGGCGCTGGCACGCGAGGAGGAAAAGCTCGAGCGTCATCTGCCGTTCCTGGCGACCGTCGGTTCGACCAGCCCTTACATCGGCCTGTTCGGCACCGTCTGGGGCATCATGAATTCGTTCCGGGGTCTGGCCAACATGCACCAGGCAACGCTGGCATCGGTGGCGCCGGGGATCTCCGAGGCGCTGGTGGCGACCGCCATCGGCCTGTTCGCGGCCATTCCAGCGGTTATCGCCTTCAACCGCTTCTCGGCCAAGTCCGAAGGCCTGCTGAGCCGCTATGAAACCTTTGCCGACGAGTTCTCCAGCATACTGCACCGTCGCATCCACTCTTCGGACTGATCGGAGGCGCTGATGATCAGGCGACAAAGACACAAGCGCAAGCTCAACTCCGAGATCAACGTCGTTCCCTATATCGACGTGATGATGGTGCTGCTGGTGATTTTCATGGTTACGGCGCCGATGCTCACCCAGGGGGTGGACGTCGAACTGCCGAAGGCTTCGGCCGACCCGGTCGATACCGAGGATGCGGAGCCGATGATCGTGACCGTCGATGCGCAGGGGCTGTATTACATCAATATCGGTGGCGACGAGCAGGCGCCGGTCGAGGCCGAGGAAGTCGGCGACCGGGTACGCAAGGTGCTGGCCGCGAATCCGCAGAAGCTGCTGCTGGTCAAGGGCGACAGACACGTCGACTACGACAAGGTCGTGCGGCTGATGGTGCTGCTGCAGCAGGCCGGCGCACCCAGCGTCGGTCTGGTAACGGAGTAGGGCGCGAATCGTGGATATGCGCAGTTATCTGGTGCCGGCGCTGCTGGCATTGCTGGTGCATGTGCTGGTACTGCTGTTACTGGCCGGTCACTGGTTCGACCATGCCGACCCGCGTGAGCTGCGGCCGCGCCATATCACCGCGCAGATGGTGGACCTTGGGGCCATAAGCCAGGCACAGGAAAAGCAGAAGGACGATCAGCGCAAGGCCGATGACGCCCGCCGGCGCGAACAGGAGCGGCTCGAGGCCGAGCAGCGCCGGGCGCAAGAGCAGCGTCTGACGGAAGAGAAGCGTCAGCAGGAGCAGCAGCGCCAGCAGGAGCAGAAACGCCAGCAGGACGTCGCCGCGCGTGAAGCTGCCGAGAAAAAGGCCGCGCAGGAAAAGGCTGCCCGGGAAGCCGCCGAGCGCAAGCGCCAGCAGGAGGTCGCGCGCCAGGAAGAGGCCAAGCGTCAGGAGCAGGCGCGCATCGCTGCCGAGAAGAAAAAACAAGCGGAACTCGAAGCCAAACGCAAGGCCGAAGCAGAAGCGAAACGCGTCGCCGAGGCCAAGCGCAAGGCGGAGGAAGAGGCCCGTCGTGTCGCCGAGGCGAAAAAGCGCGAGGAGCAAAAGCGTCTCGAGGAGCAGAAACGGCAGCAGGCCGAGGCGGAGCGCAAGCGTCGCGAGGCCGAGGAGCTGGCCCGGGCGATTGCCGCGGAAGAGCGGGTTGCGGCGGAGCGGGCGGCGCAGCAGCAGGTGGCGCAGATCGGCGACTACATCAACGTGCTGCTGCAACGGAGCTGGAATATCCCCACGACGGCCCGTAACGGCATGGTCGCCGTCGTCGAGGTGAGGCTGTTTCCCTCCGGCGAGGTGGACAGCGCCAGCCTGGTGAAGAGCAGTGGCGACCCAGGGTTCGACGATTCCGCCGTCAAGGCGGTGCTGCGGGCGGATCGCTTCCCGCGGGTGGCTGAGGTCGACCCGCTGACGTTTGAGCGCAGCCTGCGCCGATTTCGAGTGAATTTCCGGCCGGAAGGATTGAGGTGGTGAAACGATGAAGGATAAATTGCTGGCCTGCTGTCTGGTGCTGATGGCGATGCTGTCGTTCGGCGCGCGCGCCGAGCTGGTGGTGGAAGTGACCCAGGGCGTGGACGCACCGACCCCGGTCGCGGTGGTGCCCTTCGGTGCCGGCGGCGCCACGGGACTGCCCGAGGATATTGCCGCCATCGTGTCGACGGATCTTGCGCGCAGCGGCTTTTTCGCCACCATGAAGCGAGCCGACATGCTCAGCTTCCCGACGCGTCAGGACCAGGTGTTTTTCCGCGACTGGCGGGTGTCCGGGCAGAACTATCTGTTGATCGGTCGCATCGCCTCCAGCGGTGGCGGGCAGCTCGAGGTGGCCTACGAGCTCTACGACGTACTCAAGGAGCAGCGGGTATTCGGCGAGCAGGTCTCGGGCAGTACCGGCAATATGCGTGATATCGCGCACTATATCGCCGATCAGGTGTTCGAAAAGCTGACCGGCCTCAAGGGCGCGTTTTCGACCCGCATCGCCTATGTCACGGCCGAATCGGGCGGCAACGGTCAGCATCGCTACACCCTGCAGCTGGCGGACTCGGACGGCGCCCGGGCGCGCACCATCCTCGAGTCGCGCGAGCCTATCCTGTCACCGGCCTGGTCCCGTGACGGCAGCAAGCTGGCCTATGTCTCTTTCGAGAGCTCGCGGCCCGGTATCTACGTCCAGCACCTGGCGACCGGCAAGCGGGAAAAGGTGCAGTCCTTTCCGGGGCTCAACGGCGCGCCGGCCTGGGCGCCGGATGGCCAGCGTCTGGCATTGACGCTGTCCAAGGACGGCAACCCGGAAGTCTATGTGCTGGATCTCGGGCAGCGCCAGCTGACCCGGCTGACCCACCACTATGGCATCGACACCGAGCCGACCTGGGCCCCTGACGGGCGCTCGATCCTGTTCACCTCGGACCGTGGCGGGCAGCCGCAGATCTATCGCGTGTATCTGGCGGACCGGCGCATCGAGCGGGTCACCTTCGAGGGTAACTACAACAGCAGCGGCAAGCTGACCCAGGACGGACGCTTCCTGGCCATGGTACACCGCAGCGCAGGTGCCGGCGCCGCTTTCAATATTGCGGTGCAGGACCTCAAAACCGGGCGTCTGGATGTTCTGACCCAGACCCGCCTGGACGAGTCGCCGACTATCGCGCCCAATGGCAGCGTAGTGCTCTACGCCACCCAGGAGGGTAATCGCGGAGTCCTGGCGGCGGTCTCGCTCGACGGCCGGGTGCGTTTTCGCATGCCGGCGGCGTCGGGCGACGTCAGGGAGCCGGCCTGGTCCCCTTACTTGCAATAGAATCGGGCGAACACTAACTTATCCAAAGGTTTGCGACCACAGTGGTCGCTTTGAAGGAGCAATACCAAATGCGTGCGTTGAAAGTTACCAAGGTTGCGGCACTGGCGCTGACGTTTGCCTGGATGGCGGGCTGTAGCTCGACCAGCACCCAGACGGATTCCAGCGACCTGTCCGGTGGCATGGGCGGTACCGACGGTGCAATGACGTCCGGCATGGGCGACAGCGGCAGCCTGAGTGGCTCTTCGCTGCCGGGCGCCGTCGCCAACCTGCAGACCGTTTTCTACTTCGACTTCGACCAGTCCACCGTGCGCTCCGATTCCATCGCCGATCTGGAAGCTCATGCCCGCTACCTGGCCAGCAATCCCCAGGCCCAGGTCCGTCTTGAAGGACATGCCGACGAGCGCGGTACCCGCGAGTACAACATGGCTCTGGGCGAGCGCCGCGGCAATGCCGTCTCCCGCTTCCTGATGGTCAACGGTGTCTCCAGCGGTCAGGTCGAGGTGGTGAGCTACGGCGAGGAGAAGCCGGCGATCATGGGTCACGACAACAGCTCCTGGTCCGAGAATCGCCGCGTCGAGCTGAAATACGTCAACTGATAACTGATGACCGATGCCTAAGCTCAGAAAGCTGATGCTCGGGGGACTGCTGGCAGCCTTGCCGGCAGTCGCTCCGGCGGACGAAGTACCGATTATCGAAATCGCGCCGGGACCGGGCCAGAACCCGTCTTCCGCGACTTACGGCGCCGCGGCCGGATCCCAGGAGGCGCAGCTGCTGCTGATGGTGCAACAGCTGCAGGACGAGGTGCGGATGCTGCGCGGTCAGGTGGAATCGCAGCGCTATGAGCTCGACCGCATGAAAAACGCGCAGGATGAGCGTTACCGCGATCTCGACCGTCGCATGAGTCTGCTGATCACCGGCGGTGGTGTGGCGTCTGCGGCTCCGGGTGGCGACACCGAGTTGGGTGCCCCGGGCCTGCCGGACAGCACTCAGGCCGCCTTGCCGGCGCCGTCAGTGCCGTCGGCCCCCAATACCGGTGTGACGACGGATAATGCGTCAGCGGAAGGGGCCGACGCTGCCTACCAGGCGGCATTCGGTCTGGTGCGCGAGCGCCAGTTCGATCAGGCCGCGGCCGCGTTCGAGCGCTTCGTGCTGGATTACCCGGCCAGTTCACGGGTGCCCAACGCCCATTACTGGCTCGGCGAAATCTACCTGGCCCAGCAGAAACTCGAAGCCTCGCAGAAGGCCTTCCTGCAGGTGGTCGAGCATTACGCCGGCAACCCCAAGGTGCCCGATGCGCTTTACAAGCTCGGGGTGTTGCAGGATCAGCTCGGCAACGGTGAGCAGTCGGCGCATTACATGGAGCAGGTGATTCGGGAGTATCCCAATACTTCGGCCGCCCGGCTGGCTCAAAACTACAAGCGCTGAGGCTCTGTGCCTTGGCCAACAGGATCTAATCGGAACAGCTTTGCATGACTGAAACCACCAGGAAGGCCGTTGTCCTGCTTTCGGGCGGCCTTGATTCGGCCACGGTGCTGGCAATGGCCATCGATCAGGGATACGAGTGCCACGTACTCAGCTTCGACTACGGTCAGCGCTCCCTTACCGAACTCAACGCGGCCCGGGCCGTCGCCGATGCATTGGGTGCCCGCGACCACCGAGTGGTGCGTCTGAGCCTGGAGGATATCGGCGGCTCGGCGCTGACCGATGCCTCGATCGATGTGCCGGAGGGCGAGGTCGAGGGCATTCCGGTGACCTATGTACCGGCGCGCAATACCGTGTTCCTGTCGATCGCGCTGGGTCTTGCTGAGGTGATCGAGGCGTCGGCCATTTTTATCGGCGTCAATGCGGTGGACTATTCAGGGTATCCGGACTGCCGGCCCGAATTTATCGCGGCATTCGAGACCATGGCCAACCTCGCCACCCGTGCCGGCGTCAGCGGTCAGCCCATTCGCATCGAAACGCCGCTGATGAACCTAAGCAAGGCGGAAATCATCAGGGAAGGTCGCCGCCTTGGTTTGGATTACGCGCTGACGGTGTCCTGCTACCAGGCGGATGACGAGGGGCGGGCCTGCGGGGTCTGCGACAGCTGCCGCCTGCGCGCCAGGGGCTTCGAGGATGCTGGTGTGGCGGATCCGACCCGCTATCGACCGGGCCGCCCGTAGGCGCTTCGTTGCCAGGGTCGGCTACCGCGTAGGCGCTGCGTAGCCAAACTTACGGGCACTTCCTCGCGGCGAAACTTTGAGGTTCGGGAGAGCATTCGCGGCAGGGACATGCACGTTCGCAGCGCCGATCCTTCGGGTAAATATCGAATTTTTTTCGTCAAGGGCTTGCAATGATCCTGAAAGTCCTTAAAATGCGCAGCCCATCGGGTCGTTAGCTCAGTTGGTAGAGCAGTTGGCTTTTAACCAATTGGTCATAGGTTCGAGTCCTATACGACCCACCAAATTCAGAAAAAGGGAGCCCTCTCGGCTCCCTTTTTCGCATCTGCAGTACGACGCCTCGGCGAGCGCTGTGTCCGGCCATTGAAAATCGCGCTTGACGGCACAATATCAGACACCGAGGGACCCTTCGCAGGTTCCCGCGCTCAAGGTACTTTGAGCGCCCGGCCAGCAGAACTGTGCTATCATCGGGCGCCCCCGAAGCCATTCGGGCAAGTTGCCCACATTCTGACAGACAGACATGACAACTATGTTGAGCAAACAGGACATTTCCGATCGCATTCTGGTGCAGGAGCACTTCGCCAAGGAACACCTGCCCGGTGACCTCAGCCGCGAGGATATCGAGCGCTACAAGGCGCGCATCAAGACGCTGCTGAAGGAAAAGAACGCCTGCCTGGTGGCGCATTACTACACCGATCCGCTGATTCAGGAGCTGGCGGAGGAAACCGGTGGCTGCGTCGCCGACTCCCTGGAAATGGCCCGTTTTGGCAGCGAGCGTCCGGAAACCACGCTGGTGGTGGCGGGCGTGCGCTTCATGGGCGAGACCGCCAAGATTCTCAGTCCCGAGAAACGCATCCTCATGCCGACGCTGGAGGCGACCTGTTCGCTCGATATCGGCTGCCCGATTGACGACTTTTCGGCGTTCTGCGACGCCCATCCGGATTACGAGGTGGTGGTCTACGCCAATACGTCGGCGGCGGTCAAAGCCCGTGCCGACTGGGTGGTGACGTCGAGCATCGCGCTGCAGGTGGTGGAGCACCTGGCGGACGAGGGCAAGAAGATCATCTGGGCGCCCGACAAGCATCTGGGCGCCTACGTCCAGAAGCAGACCGGCATCGATATGCTGATGTGGGACGGCGCCTGCATCGTCCACGAAGAGTTCAAGGCCAAGGGGATTCAGGATCTCAAGCGTGTCTATCCCGACGCCGCGGTGCTGGTGCACCCGGAGTCTCCGGATTCGGTGGTGGAGATCGCCGATGCGGTGGGATCGACCTCGCAGCTGATCAAGGCGGCCCGGGATCTGCCGAACCGCGAGCTGATCGTGGCCACCGACCGCGGCATCTTCTACAAGATGCAGCAGGCGGCGCCGGATAAGATGTTCATCGAAGCGCCCACCGGTGGCAGCGGCGCCACCTGCCGCAGCTGCGCCCATTGTCCCTGGATGGCCATGAACGGCCTCGACAACATCGTTCAGGCGCTGGAAGAGGGGCGAGACGAGGTATTCGTCGACGAGGCGCTGCGCGTGCGCGCACGCAAGCCGCTGCAGCGTATGCTGGACTTCTCCGCAGAGCTGAATCGCTGAATCCGGCTAGCCGGTTCCGTCCAAGGCGCCCGCTACGCCGTCGTGGTGCGGTTCGCGGGCTCACCAGCACCCTACAAGACACGAAGTGTCGATTCGACCTGTTAGGAGCCCGCTCCGCGGGCGATCCTGTGGGAGCGGCGTACCCAAACTTACGGGCACTTACCCGCCGCAAATGGGGTGGTACGATCCTGGCCTGGTTCGCCGCGAGGCGCGGCTCCTACGGGCGTTACAATCACCTTTCTCTACTCAAAAATCCATTTCCAGATTCTTGCGCAGCTGCCTGGCGTCCTCGCGATAGGCTTCGACGCGCAGGCGATCCGATTCGCTGAGACTGTTTTCCCGCAGCGCGAAGTCGATCTGCTGCATGGCCCGGTCCGGCTGGGCGGTGCGCAGGAAGTATTCGATGCGGGTCTCGTGCACTTTCAGGATGCGGTGCTCCAGTCCGTAGCACTCGGCCAGATTGAACAGTATGCCGGTATCGTGCGGGTAGTCCTGACGCAGCTTCTCGTAGAGATCGATCGCGCGGCCGTTCTGGCCGGCACTCTGAGCCAGTTTTGCATAGGTTCTGCGCACCGCATAGGTGCCCGGGTAGAGCCGTTCCAAAGTGCCCGCCAGCGCCAGGGCTTCGTCGCTGCGGCCGGCCTGCTGCAGAATTTCGGCGCGGCTGAGGCGGATGTAAATATTGTCACGCCAGTCCCGATCGAGCGCGTCGAGGTTCTTCAGCGCCCGGTCATACTGCCCGGCGGCGGCGGCGGCAAGCGCCAGGCCGTAACGGGCGGTGGGGTCCTGATGGTTTTTGATGGCGCTTTCGAAGGCAATGATCAGGTCTTCCGGGTGGTCGCTGTAGCGCACCTGCAGGCGGGTGCGGGCGATACCAAAGGCGCGACTGCTGTGTTGGCGGCTGCCTTTGGGCAGTTGCGCGGCGCGGTTGAGGGAATCGGCGATGCGGGACTGGGTGACCGGGTGGGTGAGCAAAAACTCCGGTGGCCGGTCGCCGTAGAAGCGCTTGGAGCGCTGCAGACGCTCGAACATCCGCGGCATCGCTCCCGGGTCGAAATCGGTGGCGGCCAGGGTGCTCATGCCGATGCGGTCCGCCTCCTGCTCGTTCTGGCGACTGAACGAAAGCCGCGCCATTTCACTGGCGCCAATGGTCGAGGTGATGGCTGCGGCACCGGCCTGGCCGTCGGTCGTTGCGGCCACCAGGAAGCTGCCCAGCAGGGCGGCGAGCATGAAGGGGCGGTTGCGGCGCTCTTCGGCCAGCTGCATGGCGAAATGGCGCTGGCTGAGGTGGGCGATCTCGTGCGCCAGCACCGAGGCCAGCTCGTCTTCCGCCTCCGCGGCCAGCAGCAGGCCGCCATGCACGCCGATGACGCCGCCGGGCACCGCAAAGGCGTTGAGTGTCGGGTTGTCGAGCGTGATCAGTTCGAGGTCTGCGCGGCTCAGCTGGCTGTTGGCGGCCAGGGACCAGAGCAGGTCCTGCAGATAGTCGTAGACCACCGGATCTTCCAGCAATTTGGCCTGGCCGCGAAGCACCCGCGCCCAGGTGTCGCCCAGACGCGCTTCCTGCTGCAGCGAAATGATCCCCGAAGTACTGTCGCCAAGGCTCGGCAGATTCTGGGTCGCTGCGGCGGCGCTCGGGAGCGCCAGTGCCAGGCTCAGCAGCAGGGGGCGCAATGGAAGGATGGCGGACATGGAGTTCCCTGTTGTCGAATTGGGTTTCGCGGCTCGGGTCGTCTGGACCGGTCGCCAGGCGGTGAAAGCCATGACATTTCGCAGAATTCATCGCGCATTTCAAGAGAGGCGCGAAAAACCCCGCCTGGGACCGGCTCGCAATGCTGCCGGCCGCGGCCGGTGACGGCAAACACCGGCCCGCCATTTGCGTTGGCGCCGGAATTGCGTAATGTGGTGTTTCGACACCAAAGACCTGTATATTCCTGCTACCAGTTTTGACCCCGTCCGGAGAGTGCGATGTCCCAGATTGAGTACGATCAACTGCTAGATGCCAGCGGGCTGAGTTGCCCCTTGCCCCTGCTCAAAGCCAAGCAGGCCCTGAGCCGGATGACGCGAGGCGAGCGCTTGCAGGTGATCGCGACCGATGCGGGGTCGGTACGGGACTTCAAGGCCTATACCGACCAGTCTGACCATGAGTTGCTGCAATCGTTCAGCGAAGACGGACGCTACATCTATGTTATTCGGCGCGGCTGAACCCGGCCCGCCCCGAGTTCGATTTCAGGGACAGGTACATGCGCAAGATTTTCGGTAAGTGGATCGATCAGTATTTTTCCGACGAAGAGGCCATTCTGCTGGCGCTGCTGCTGGCGCTGGGGCTTGCCGTCATTCTGATGCTGGGACAGCCGCTGGGGCCGGTGTTCGCCGGCATCATCCTGGCTTTCCTGATGCAGGGGCCGGTCGACTGGCTCGAGAGCAGGGGGGTGCCGCACCTGCTGGCGGTGTCGCTGGTCTTCGTCGCCTTCATCGGCCTGTTTCTCGGGATGCTGCTGTTCGTGATGCCCAAGGCCTGGACCCAGCTGGTCAATCTGTTCAACGAACTGCCGCGCATGGTGAGCCAGGTGCAGGCGCTGCTGTTGCTGCTGCCGCAGAAATACCCCGACGTCTTTTCCGAATCCCAGGTGCGTGAACTGATCCAGCTGGCCACCGCCGAGCTGAGCCGGGCGGGGCAGTGGGTGCTGACCTTCTCGCTGAACTCCATCGGCAACCTGATGGCGCTGCTGGTGTATCTGGTGCTGGTGCCGATCCTGGTGTTCCTGTTTCTCAAGGACGGACGCGTACTGGCACGCTGGTGGGCCTCTTTTCTGCCGGAACGGCGCGAGATGATGACCCGGGTCTGGCACGAGATGGATGTGCAGATCGCCAACTATATTCGCGGCAAGGCGCTGGAAATCGTGATTGTCGGCAGTGTCACGTTCGTGGCCTTCGCGCTGCTGGGCATCAACTACGCGGCGCTGCTGGGAATCATGGTTGGCCTGTCGGTGCTGATTCCCTATATCGGCGCGGCGCTGGTTACGCTGCCGGTGGCGCTGATCGCCTTCTTCCAGTGGGGCTGGGGCGGGGAGTTCATGTGGCTGATGATCGCCTATGGCATCATCCAGGCGCTGGACGGCAACGTGCTGGTGCCGCTGCTGTTTTCGGAAGCGGTGAATCTGCACCCGGTGTCGATCATCGTGGCGGTGCTGGTGTTCGGCAGTCTGTGGGGGTTCTGGGGCCTGTTCTTCGCGATACCGCTGGCGACCCTGGTCAAGGCTATCGCCAATGCCTGGCCCAGGCACGAGCAGGCGGCGTTGCCCGACAAGGCCTGAGCCTGAGCGGGGGGGCTGGGTGCCGATGCGTCTGTGAACCGCGCGTTTTAGACCGCGGTGCGGTGCACTGGTATTTGCACCTGCAAGACCAGTCTTCCCGCCGTCCATGGCGGTCGCGTCGCTTACCGGCACCCTGGGAGCCTGTCGGGCTTAGCCGGTCGTCGCGAGGGGAAGACCGTTCTGAGTCAGTTTTTGAGCTCTTTTGCGACGAATAGTGGTTCTATTTAACAACGAAGAGCTCAAAAAATGGCCAGAATCGGCTTTTCCGCAGTAGATCAGTGTTAAGTCCGGCAGGCTCCTACGCCCGGCAGGGGCTCGAACGGGCGATCAGAGAGCCTTGACCGCCTCCAGCACTTCTTCGGCGTGACCGGCCACCTTGACCTTGCGCCATTCGCGGCGCAGCACGCCTTCCTTGTCGATCAGGAAGGTGCTGCGCTCTACCCCCAAGTGTTCCTTGCCGTACATCTTCTTCAGCTTGATGACATCGAACAGCTTGCACAGGGTTTCGTCCGGGTCGCTGATCAGCTCGAACGGGAACGACTGCTTGGTCTTGAAGTTGGTGTGGGCGCGCAGTCCGTCGCGGGAAACGCCGAAGATTTCGGTATCCAGCGCCTGGAACTGTTCATAAAGGTCGCGGAAGTTCTGTCCCTCGGTGGTGCAGCCGGGGGTACTGTCCTTGGGATAGAAATAGATCACCAGGTTGCGCCCGCGCAGGGCTGCGGAGTCGACGGTGGTGTCGCTGGTGGCCTGGGCGGTGAAGTCGGGAACGGGCTGGTCGAGGCTTACTTGGCTCATCGGGGATCCTTTCTGTGGCAAAAACGGGTACGCTTCCGTCGCGCAATTCGTATAGAATACTGGGCCTTTCTACGAGATCAAAGCCCGCCTGGAGCAGCAGCGGCGCGATGATATCTCGGCGTCGGCCTGACCGGCGAAATCGAACAGAGTCCCGGGCCTTAAAGACAACGGCAGGCCGGGGAAGGCGAAGTTGTGCGACCCTGAACCGAATCGGTACCATGGTCGCAAAATTGTCAGATGGAGATAGTAATGATTACTGGCAGTATTGTTGCGCTCGTTACCCCGATGCACGCCGATGGCAATGTCGACTGGGACTCCCTCGACAAGCTGGTCGACTGGCATCTCGAGAGCGGCACCAGCTCGATCGTGGCGGTCGGCACCTCCGGGGAGTCTGCGACCCTCGACTACGATGAGCACTGCCTGGTGATCAAACGCATCATCGATCGCGTCCAGGGCCGCATGCCGATCATCGCCGGTACCGGCGCCAACTCGACCCGCGAGGCGGTCATGCTCACCCGCAAGGCGGCAGACCTTGGCGCCGACGCCTGTCTGCTGGTGACGCCTTACTACAACAAGCCGACCCAGGAAGGCCTCTACCAGCATTTCCGTGCAGTGGCCGAGTCGGTCGACGTACCGCAGATTCTGTACAACGTGCCGGGCCGGACCGCCTGCGATATGCAGAACGAAACCACGCTGCGCCTGGCCGAGCTCGACAACATCATCGGCATCAAGGATGCCACCGGCGATGTCGAGCGCGGGCGCGAGCTGGCGGAGCGGGCGCCGGAAGGTTTCGCCATCTACTCCGGCGATGACGCCACCGCCATCGAGCTGATTCTGGCCGGCGGCCACGGCAACATTTCCGTTACCGCCAATGTCGCGCCGGTCGAAATGGCCGAGCTGTGCCGCCTTGGCCTGGCCGGAGACGCCGAGGGCGCACGCGCCCTGCAGCAGAAGCTGATGCCGCTGCATACCAAGCTGTTCGTCGAGGCGAACCCGATCCCGGTCAAGTGGGCGCTGTTCGAGATGGGACGCATCGGTCCGGGTATACGCCTGCCGTTGACGCTGCTGTCGGAAAAGGCTCAGCCGGTGGTGCGTCAGGCGCTGCTGGATACCGGTGTGCTGCAGGGCTGATTCGATCATGAACCGCAAACTTCTGATTACAGCGGCGCTGGCCGCCTGCGCCGGACTCTCCGGCTGCGGCATGCTGCCGGAGAACTCCCTCTACGGAGGCGAGGACGGGCTGGTGCGCGATCGCAGCCAGGACTACGAAAAGGCGCAGTCGCGCGCGCGGCTGGAGATTCCGCCGCACCTGCGAACCCGTCAGATGGCCGAGCAGCTGGTGGTGCCGGAGATCGGCACGACGGCAACCGAGCGTGCCGACGATTTCGTCGCGCCGCGTCCCGAATTCTTCTACGCCGACACCGGCTCCGACAGCGTGAACCTGTCCCGGCTCGGGGACGAAAAGGTGATCGTGGTCGACGAGCCGATCGACAGCGTCTGGGGCAAGCTGCAGGGGTTCTGGCATTTCAACGGCGTCGAGATGGCCAAAAGCGACCCGCGCCAGGGCGTGATGGAGACCGACTGGATCCGCGTCGACGGCAAGGACTACAACTTCGCCGATCTGTGGATCAAGAAACTGACCTTCCAGGACATCGACGGCCCGACCCGTAACAAGCTGCGCATCAGCGTACGACCGGACCCGGAAGACTATCAGCGCACCTCGATTCGCGTGGACCATGCCGCCTATCCCTGGGATCAGGATGTCGCCAACGTCGACTGGAGCAACGACTCGCAGGATGTTGGCTACAAGAGCGACATGATGTACGAGATGCTGCGCTACCTGAGCAAGGCGGCGCCGGAGAACTCCGAGCAGACCCTGTCGGCGATGCAGCAGCAGCGCAGGTCCCGACCTCTGCTGGGCAGGGATTCGCGCGGTAACCCGACGCTGAAGATCGACGCGCCGATCGATACCGCCTGGGACCAGGTCAGCGATGCTCTCGATCAGGGGGGAATCGACGTCGGTACCCGTGATCAGGCGCACGGCATCTTCTACATTACCTATACGACCACCACGCCGGCCGACGAGGTCGACGAGGTTGGCTTCTTCGAGTGGCTGCACGGTGATCGCGGGGACATCAAGCTCAACGCCGATCTGTTCGGCTTCGATGCCGGCAGCGACGCGCCGGTCGAGACGATCCGCTACAGCTCCACGGATGTCGAACCGCTCAACCCGGACGAACTCGATGCCAGCGATCTGGCCGACCCCAACAACCCGGCCAACCGCGAGGGTTACAAGATCTGGTTCGCCGGCAAGGTGATCTATGTCTTCGGCTCCGACGAAAACTCGGCGCAGCTGAACCAGGACACCGGCAACTACGAGTACGTTGGCCGCTACCAGCTGCGCATGAACCGGACCCGCGGTGGCAGCTATCTCACGGTAATGACCGAAGAGGGGCTGAATGCGCCGGCGCTGGTCGCCGAGGAGATACTCTGGAGCGTCAAGGACCAGTTGCCCTCGGGCTGACGCCTCGTGCGCGCAGCCAATACAACAGCTTCGGCCCGGCCCTGTCCGGGCCGCCGTTATTTACCACCTGCCAGGGCTTAAGTCCTGGCAACCGCTTCTGACTGGAGATTTCGATGGAAAAGCGCGCAGAGCTCTATTCCGGCAAAGCCAAATCCGTTTACGAGACCGACGATCGGGACCTGCTGATTCTCGAGTTTCGCAACGACACCTCTGCGTTCGACGGCGAGAAGGTCGACCAGCTGGAACGCAAGGGCATGGTCAACAACAAGTTCAATGCCTTCATCATGACCAAGCTGAAGGAAGCGGGTGTTCCGACCCACTTCGAGCGCCTGCTGTCCGACCAGGAAAGCCTGGTCAAGCGCATGGAAATGCTGCCGGTCGAGTGCGTGGTGCGCAACATCGCCGCCGGGTCACTGGTCCGTCGCCTGGGCGTGACCGAAGGCCAGGAGCTGAATCCGCCGACCTTCGAGCTGTTCCTGAAGAACGATGCGCTGCACGACCCCATGGTCAACGAGTCGCTGGTCGAAACCTTCGGCTGGGCCACGAAGGAGCAGCTCGAGCGTGCCCGCGAGCTGACCTTCAAGGTCAATGAGGTGCTCAAGAAGCTGTTCGACGACGCCGGTATCCTGCTGGTCGACTACAAGCTGGAGTTCGGCCTGTTCAAGGGCGAAGTGGTGCTGGGCGACGAGTTTTCGCCGGATGGCTGCCGTCTCTGGGACAAGGCAACCCGCGACAAGCTGGACAAGGACCGTTTCCGCCAGGGGCTCGGTGGTGTGGTCGAGGCCTACGAAGAGGTCGGCCGCCGTCTGGGCATCGAGTTCTGAGCTGACCACGCGTGAACGACGAAGGGGCCCTGGGCCCCTTCGTCGCGTCTGGAGGGAATGACGATGAAAAAGGCGGTATTTCTTGATCTCGAAAGTCTCGACGACCTGGAGCTGGGTGGGCTGACCAAGCTGTTCGAGGATTTCGAGACCTATATGTCGACAGAGCCAGGGCAGGTCGAGGAGCGCATTGCCGGAGCCGAAGTCGTTTTGGTCAACAAGGTCCGGCTCGACGCCGGAGTGCTGGCCCGGGCCTCGGGGCTGAAGCTGATCGCGGTGGTGGCGACCGGTACCAACAATGTCGATCTCGACGCGGCCCGTCGTGCCGGCATCGCGGTGTGCAACTGCAGGGCCTACGGCAACGATGCCGTGATACAGCATGTCTTTTCGCTGATGCTGGCGCTTCACACCCGGCTGATCGACTATAACCGGGCGGTGCGGGCCGGCCGCTGGCAGCAGGCGACCCAGTTCTGTTTCCTTGATTTTCCGATTCGCGAGATGGCGGGCAAGACGCTGGGGATCCTGGGTTACGGCAACTTGGGACAGGGCGTGGCGCGGATCGCCGAGGCGTTCGGCATGCGGGTGCTGGTGGCGCAGCGGCCCGGTGCAGACCCCCAGCCCGGACGGGTGCCGCTCGACGAACTGCTGCCGCAGCTGGACGTGCTGACGCTGCACTGCCCGCTGAGCGAGCAGACGCACAACATCATCGATGCCGATGCGCTGGCGCGCATGAAGCCCGGGGCCTTCCTGATCAATGCGGCGCGTGGCGGTATTGTCGATGAAACCGCACTGGCCGAGGCGCTGCGCGCCGGCCGGCTTGCCGGCGCCGCGACCGACGTGCTCAGCGTCGAGCCGCCGAAGGACGGCAATCCGCTGCTGGCGGACGACATTCCCAATCTGATCGTGACCCCGCACTGCGCCTGGGGCAGCCTGGAAGCGCGCCAGCGCATCATCGACCAGACCGCTGAGAACATCGACGCCTTCCTGTGCGGTGAGTCACTGCGAAGGGTGGTTTGACGAACGATGGGCAGGATGGATGGGATTGCCAGCGCACGCCAGCCGGCTGTGTCCTCAGGACCTGTGGGCGCGGCTCCCACGGCGGGAGCCAGGTGCCGCGATTCGCAGGAGCGGCGCCTCGCCGCGGATCCACTGCAGTGGATAAAAGCTTCGCCGCGGGCGCGGTTGCCACGGTGGGAGCCAGGTGCCGCGATTCGCAGGAGCGGCGCCCCGCCGCGGATCCACTGCAGTGGATAAAAGCTTCGCCGCGGGGCGCGGCTCCCGCGGTGGGAGCCAGGTGCCGCGATTCGCAGGAGTGGCGCCCCGCCGCGGATCGACTGCAGTGGATAAAAGCTTCGCCGCGGGGCGCGGCTCCCACGGCGGGAGCCAGGTGCCGCGATTCGCAGGAGCGGCGCCCCGCCGCGGATCAACTGCAGTAGATAAAAGCTTCGCCGCGGGGCGCGGTTGCCACGGCGGGAGCCAGGTGCCGCGATTCGCAGGAGCGGCGCCCCGCCGCGAATCAGCTGCAGTGGATAAAAGCTTCGCCGCAGGGCGCGGCTCCCACGGTGGGAGCCAGGTGCCGCGATTCGCAGGAGCGGCGCCCCGCCGCGAATCCGCTGCGGTGGATAAAAGCTTCGCCGCGGGGCGCGGTTGCCACGGCGGGAGTCACGTGCCGCGATTCGCAGGAGCGGCGCCCCGCCGCGAATCCGCTGCAGTGGATAAAAGCTTCGCCGCGGGGCGCGGCTCCCACGGCGGGAGCCAGGTGCCGCGATTCGCAGGAGCGGCGCCCTGTCGCGAATCAGTTGCAGTAGATACAAGCTTCGCCGCGGGGCGCAGCTCCCACGGCGGGAGCCAGCTGCCGCGATTCGCAGGAGCGGTGCCCCGCCGCGAATCAGCTGCAGTGGATAAAAGCTTCGCCGCGGGGCGCGGCTCCCACGGCGGGAGCCAGGTGCCGCGATTCGCAGGAGCGGCGCCCCGCCGCGAATCCGCTGCAGTGGATAAAAGCTTCGCCGCGGCTGCGGGTATTCAGAACGGTGCCGGCGAGACGAAATCCATGGCCTCGCCGCTCACCGGATGCCGGAAACCCAGCTCTTGGGCATGCAGCATCAGCCGGGGGCTGAGAGCCCGGATCGCCGGCGGGGCATAGAAGGCATCGCCCAGGATTGGATGCCCCAGCGCCTGCATGTGAACACGCAGCTGATGCGATCGCCCGGTGATCGGGTAGAGCCGGATCCGGCTGGTGTCGCCGTCGCTGTCGAGCAGTTGCCAGTCGGTGCGTGCGGTCTTGCCATCGACGGGGTCGACGATCTGCAGCGGCCGGCGCTCCCAGTCGCAGCGCAGCGGCAGCTCGACGGTGCCGCTGTCCTGCGCGGGGCGGCCCGCGACGATCGCGGTATAGGCCTTGCGGGTTTGCCGGTCGTGAAACTGGCGGCTCAGCTCGCGGTGAACATCGGCGCTCAGCGCCAGCACCATCAGCCCCGAGGTGGCGCAGTCGAGCCGGTGGACGATGCGCGCGGTGGGGAACTCCTGCTGCACGCGGCGCCAGAGGCAGTCCTGCTTGTCCGGGCCGCGACCCGGGACCGACAGCAGACCGGCCGGCTTCACGGCCACGACCAGCTCATCGTCCCGGTATTCGATCGCGACGCTCATGGCGCCAGCTCGAACAGCGCCAGCGCCTCGACATGGGCGGTGTGAGGGAACATGTCCATGACGCAGAAGCGGCTCAGGCGGTAGCCGGCTGCCGCGAGTTCGGCGCCGTCACGCGCCAGTGCCGCCGGGTTGCAGGCAACGTAAAGCACCCGCCGGGCGCGGTACTGTGTCAGCTGTTGCACCGCTTCGCGCGCGCCGGTGCGGGGCGGATCCAGCAGGATCAGATCGAAGCCGCCACGGTACCAGCCCTGATGGCGGAAATCCTGGCTCAGATCCTGGCGATAGATGCGCACATTGCCAAGGCCGTTGCGACGGGCATTGGCGGTGGCGCGCTCGACCATCTCGGCGCTGCCTTCGATACCGACCACTTCGGCGCTGTGGCGCGCCAGCGGCAGCGTGAAGTTGCCGAGTCCGCAAAACAGGTCCAGCACCCGGTCCTGCGCGGTCGGCGCAAGCCAGTCGAGCGCCCGCGACACCATCTGGCGGTTGAGGTCGGCATTGACCTGCAGGAAATCGCCGGGTGCGAAGTCCAGTACGACATCATAGGCCGGCAGCGAATACTGCAGCGGGGCCGGCGTGCCCTTACCGGCATAGCGGATGCCGGCGTCGCTCTCGATATAGAGCTCAAGCTCCAGCGCCTCGGCGCAGGCCTGCAGCCGTGTGCGCGTGCTGTCGTCGAGTGCTTTCTTCACGCGCAGCGTCAGGGCCCCGGCCTGATCACCGTACTGCACCTGGGCGTGGGTGATCTGCTTGATGTCTCCACACTCGGCAAGCGCCTGGCGCAGCTGTACGAAAAGCGTCTGCGCCCGCGGGTCGAGCACCTCGCACTGTTCGATCGCCAGCAGCTTGTTGCTGGCGCGACGGCGAAAACCCACCAGCGGTTCCGCGTTGCGCTGCAGCTGGTTGATGCCGATACGGGCGCTGCGGCGGTAATGCCAGGGCAGCGAAACCAGCGGTGCTTCGACGTGTTCGGGTGCCAGCTTGCCCAACCGGCTCAGCTGGTCGAGCGCCTGTTCTTGCTTGAAGGCGATCTGACGCTGCGGCCGCAGATGCTGGAGGTCGCAGCCGCCGCACTGTCGGTAGTGGCTGCAGCCGGGCTCGGTGCGGTCGGGACTGGCCTCGAGCACTTCCAGCATCTCGGCCTCGCAGTAACGGCTGCGGTCGGCCAGCAGCCGTGCCCGAACCCGCTCGCCCGGCAGGGCTCCGGCGACGAAAACCGTCTTGCCGGCGGCTCGCGCGACCCCCCGTCCTTCGTGGCTCAGACGTTCGATCTGCAGCTCCTCGAGGTCGGGGGTGGCGTTCTGGCGGCGGGAAGAGGCCCGGGCGGGGCCTCCGAAACGTATCGGTCTGCGGCTCATGGACATACTCGCTGTTGAATGGCGGGCATTCTACCAGAGCGCGCGGCGTTTGCAGATCCGCAGCGCCAGGGCCCGCCGGGGCAGGACGGGAATAACCCCGATGCCGGGCCGGCGGCCGGTGCCGGGTCAGTGGATGAGCGCCGGCAGTCCACCCAGCGGCAGGCACAGCACGATATACACCAGCACTTCACTGAGCTGCTGGGTGGCGCCGAGGCAGTCGCCAGTGTAACCGCCGATCTTGCGACGGAACAGCCAGACCAGGCCGGCGCGCAGTGCCAGCTGCGTCAGCAGCAGAACTATCCAGGCGGCGGGCGGCAGCAGTAGCAGGCAGACCAGCACAGGCAGTGCCGCGATCAGCAGCTCGCTGTCGCTGATGCGCCGGGCCAGAGGGCGCGACTTGCTGAGCAGGTCCTCGCGCACGTACGCCTCGGTGCGAATCAGGCTCAGGGCGACGAAGCGGCTCAGGCTGTGGCCGACCAGCAGGGCGACCAGGACGTTGGCGACGTACAGCAGCGAGGTCAGCTTCAGCGCCATGACCAGCAGCAGCCCCAGGGCGCCATAGCTGCCAAGGCGGGAGTCCTTCATGATGCGCAGCGTCTTGGCGGCGGTCGAGCCGCCGCCGAAACCGTCGCAGACATCTGCCAGACCGTCCTCGTGAAAGCCGCCGGTCAGCAGCACGCCGGCGGCGATGGACAGCAGGACCGCCACCGGCAGCGGCAGCAGCGACTGCAGCAGCCAGAAGAGCAGTGCGGTTGCGGCGCCGACCAGCAGCCCGACCAGCGGAAAGTACCGGCTCGACTGGTTCAGCCGTTCGTCGCTGAAGCGCACCCAGGCGGGCGGCGGGATCCGGGTGAAGAAGGTGAGGGCATTGAAGAAAAGGTGGAGTTCGCGTGTCAAAGCTTCCATCGGATCAGGTTCGGTATTGTCGTAAGTGGCTAGGGTCCGGCAGGTGCCGGGGCACAAGATCTGTATAATGGTCGGTCACTTTAGAGTAATGGAGGCAGCAGGTCCATGAGCAGGCCGGAACATCCCTTTGCACCCTTCGTTCGCATTCTGGGCAAGGGCAAGAAGGGCTCGCGATCACTGACGGCCGAGGAGGCCCGCACGGCAATGGGCATGATTCTCGACGGCGAGGTTCGTCCCGAGCAGCTGGGGGCTTTCCTGATGCTGCTTCGGGTCAAGGAGGAAGCGCCGGAGGAGCTGTCGGGCTTTGTGCTGGCGGCCCGTGAACGGATGCAGGTGCCGCAGCAGCTGCACGCCGACCTGGACTGGTCCAGCTATGCCGGCAAGAAACGGCGGCTGCCCTGGTTCCTGCTGGCGGCACTGGCGCTGGCGCAGTCCGGGGTGCGGATCTTTATGCACGGTGCCCGGGGTCATATGCCCGGCCGGATTTATACCGAGGACATGCTGCAGCAGTTCGGTCTGCGCGCCTGTGAAGACTGGCAGCAGGTGGAGTCGGATCTGGCGAGGGACAACTTCGCCTTCATGTCGATCGACCGTTTGTCGCCGGTACTGGGTGATATCATCCAGCTGCGCTCGATACTGGGGCTGCGCTCGCCGGTGCACACCCTGTGCCGCCTGCTCAATCCGCTGGGTGCGGAGTACGGAATCGACGGCGTTTTCCATCCGCCCTACGGGCCCATGCATCAGCAGACCGGCGTGCTGCTCGGGGTCCGTCACGGTCTTACGGTCAAGGGCGACGGCGGCGAGGCGGAACTCAAGCCCGACTCCGAAAGCGAACTGCAGTGGATCCTCGGCGGCGAGACCCACAGCGAGAGCTGGCCGCGGCTGCTGCCGCAACGTGTGGTGCGGGATGATGATCTGGACCCGCAGGACCTGTTGAAACTCTGGCGGGGAGACATCGAGCACGCCTACGGCGAGGGCGCGGTGGTCAATACGCTGGCGGCGCTGATGAAGCTGATGGGGCGCGCCGCGGCGCCGGCGGAGGCGGTCGTGCTGGCCCGCGAACTGTGGCAGGCACGGGACCGGAACCGGTACCGATGAATAATATTCGTCTAAAAAATATACAGCTGGTGCCGATATATGGATAATAGCTGTCAAAATTCAATCAGTTGTAACGTTATAGACAGGTAATATCGATCATGCCACAGCGGATCATTCAGAATCGTCGTACATTCCTAAAGACCCTGGCCGGCACAGCCATGGGCCTTGCGGGCACCAGTGCGATCGGTGCGCCCCTGGTCAAGAACCCGGCACTCGAGCGCAAGCTGACGTTGAACAACCTGCATACCGGTGAAAAGCTCACCGCCGTTTACTGGGCGGGGGGCGACTATCAGCTCGAGGCGCTCAAGGAGATCGACCACGTTCTGCGTGACCACCGCTCAGGCACTTCCATCGAAATGGATCGCCAGCTGTTCGATCTGCTGTACATGCTGCAGCGGGATATCGGTCTGCATAAGGAGTTCCAGATCATATCCGGCTACCGCTCCCCGGAAACCAATGCCAAGCTGCGCCAGCAGAGCAGCGGCGTTGCCAAGAAGAGCTATCATATGCTCGGCAAGGCGCTCGATATCCGTGTGCCGGGCGTGCCGTTGCGTGACCTGCAGCACAAGGCGCTGTCGCTGAAGTCCGGCGGTGTCGGTTACTACGCCAAAAGCAACTTCATCCACGTCGATGTCGGCCCGGTTCGCCGCTGGGGTTAAGCCTCGATCGGCTTGATCGCTCCAACCGCCAGGGATGGCGGATATATTCCCTGCCGCGTACCCTTCTTCGTTCCCTGCCTTCGCTTCTGCGCTTTACGGCCCTCTTCGCTCGCGGAGCGAGCTCCTACGCATACCACTCACCATCCAGTTACGTTGGGTGGAGGGGCGAAGCCCCGTAACCCAACAGGGGAGGTTTCGGGATAGACGAGTGTCAACCGATACCCATCGATTTGTAATGCAATCGATATGGCGGGTTGCACGATGCCCGATGTCCGTCATAAACGGGAAAGCCGCTGCATTGCATCGCTCCACCCACCCTCCGGTCCGGAGATTCGGGGGGCTTGGTGGCGCTTCTTTCACGTCACCTGCCCGTTCAATCCCGCCGCAGGCGGTCCGAGACCGCGATCGGCGACGGAAAGTTGAAGATCACCAGATAGGACGACAGCAGGAAGGTCAGGATGGTCGTCGCCTGGATCACGTGCGAGGCTTCCTGCCCGATCAGTGACATGCTGGTCGCGAGGTAGGCGATCAGCAGCGAGAACTCGCTGGTCTGGCCGAGCCTGAAGCCGATTTCCCAGGCCAGCTTGTTGCTCTCGCTGATCCGCTGCAGCAGAAAGCGAAATGCCACCGGCTTGATCACCAGCACCAGTGCCGTCAGCAGCAATGATGGCAGCAGAATCAACTCGATAAGCGACAGGTTGAAACTGGCGCCGATCGAGAAAAAGAACAGCACCAGAAAAAAGTCCCGCAGCGGCTTCAGGCTTGAAGCGATATAGAGCGATATCGGACTGGTCGCCAGGGTAACGCCGGCGACGAAGGCGCCCATCTCGGCCGACAGCCCTACCGCCAGCGCCAGCTCCGCCATGCCCAGACACCAGCCGATCGCCACCAGAAAAATGTACTCGTGAAAACGATCGAAGGTTTGCAGCAGCCGCAGCAGCACGTAGCGGACAAAGATCACGGCGCCCAGCGTCAGCAGCGGCAGCGCCGCCACCGCCTTGACGAAGTCCATGACGCCGGTATCGCCGCCGGGGCCGCTGTAGAGCAGCAGCAGCACCAGAATCGCAACGACGTCCTGCAGCAGCAGCAGACCGACCACCAGTTCGCCGGTATGGCGGTGGTGCAGAACCGTGGTCGGCAGCAGCTTGATGCCGATGATGGTGCTGGAAAACATCAGCGCGGCGCCGATGATCAGGGCTTCTGTCTGGGTGAACCCGAACAACCGTCCGACACCGTAGCCGGTGGCCATGAACAGCAAGGAGCTGACGATGGCGACCAGCGTCGCCTTTTTCAGCATGTGCAGCAGGTGGCTGGGCTGCATGTCCAGCCCCAGCAGGAACAGCAGAAAGATGATGCCGATGTGCGAGATATCGGCGAGCAGGCTGGTATCGGACACCAGCGCCCAGCCATAGGGGCCGAGCGCCGCACCCAGCACGATATAGGCGACCAGCAGGGGCTGGCGTGTGTAGAGCGCCACCGATGCGAGCACGGCGGCACCGGTGAAGATCAGAAAAAACGAGAAAACAACGCTGTGCTCCACCATAACACCGTCCGGACCCTGTACTGGTTTCAGTGTAACAAAGTCGGCGGGGACTGCTGCGCTATCCCAGTCGTATATCGGCCCACTGGCGCCGGCGCCAGATACCGATGAACACCAGAGACGACAGACTGCGGTGTATCAGCTGCACCAGCCAGATGCCGGTGAGGCCGAAACCGAGCGTCGGGCCGACGAGCCAGGCCAGTGGCAGGTAAAAGAACCACTGGCCGCCGACCGACACCAGCATGACCTGGCGGTTGGCGCCGGCGCCCAGCAGCGCCTGGGTCAGGACCAGCGTTGCGGCATCGAGGCAGATGGCAAGCCCCGTGATCTGCAGCGGCAGACGCGCCTGCGCCACCAGCTGCGGGTCCTGCAGGAAGAGCCCCAGAATCAGGTCGGGTATCAGCCAGATCGGCAGGCTCAGCAGGCAGATGATCGCCAGGGCCGCCTTGATCACGTCCCAGCCCCATTGCTGCGCCTCACCCGGACGGTTGCGGCCGAGCGCGTGGCTGACCAGCGAGGTCGACGCCATTCCCAGACCAACGCCCGGCAGTATCAGGAACAGCGCCAGATTGATCAGCACGTGGGCGATGGCCTGTTCCTGGGTGCCGATCTGGCCGATGATCCAGAACAGCACGAAGACCGCCAGCGAAAAGAAAAGCTGTTGCAGCGAGTGCGGTACCGCCAGGCGCAGCATGGTGCCGAGCGAGCTGATACCCCGGCGCCAGCGCAGGAAGCCGTGTTCGCGGGCGTCGCGCCATACCAGTACGGCATTGAGAGCGCAGCCGGCGAACAGCGCCAGGCTGGTGCCGAGGCCCGCGCCCGCCGCGCCCAGGGCCGGCAGACCGAAGTGGCCGAAGATCAGGCCGAAGCTCAGGATCACGTTCAGCAGGTGCATCATCAGCAGCAGGCGGACATGCATCAGCGGGCGCCGGGTACCGTTCCACCAGCCTCGCAGCGAGAAGTTGATCCCGACCGCCAGCATCCCGGCGATGCGGTAGTCGAAATAGCCATTGGCGATTGCCAGCACCTCGGGATCCCGGCTGAGCAGGCCGAGCAGAAACTCGGAATGGCTGCCGAACAGCCAGCTCAGCGGCAGGGCGATGACAAACGCCAGAATCAGGCCCCAGTTGACCGGACGGGCGGATTCTTCGTGCCGGCCTTCGCCGCAGCGCCGTGCGACCATCGACTGCACCGCCGAGGAGAGCCCGATCACGAAGCTGATGGCGATGAAGTTGGCGTAGCCTGCGATACCGACACCGGCCAGTGCCTTTTCCCCGAGACGGCCGACCATGGCCGCGTCGACCAGGTTCAGCAGGCTTTGCGAGAGCATGCCGCCAATGATCGGCAGTCCCAGGGTCAGTATGGTTCGGAAGCGTTCCTGTCGGTGCATCGAGGTGGGCAGAAGCAGGGGTGGCGAACGAAAGCGGCAAGTCTACCAGAAAAACCGGCAGCGGGGTGGCCGGGGAGTCTGCGGACCGATTCCGGATCGACTAAATTTAGCGGGTTTGCTAATAACCTATCAATTTACTCGGAATTGTAATGGGTGTATTCTTGCGGCTAAAGTTTGTGAAGTAGGAGTTCTGTATTTCCATGAATATGACGGTAACCGAAAGTGCAGAGAAGTACCTGGCCGACCTGCTGGCGAAACAGAACGTCGAGGGCATAGCGGTTCGTATGTTCGTGACCCAGCCGGGCACGCCATACGCCGAAACCTGCCTGGCCTACTGCCGGCCGGATGAAGTGATCGCCGATGACGAGGTGCTGGACAAGGAACTGGTGCGCTTTTACCTGGAGCGCAACAGCCTGCCGTACCTGGATGAGGCGATGGTGGATTTCGCCGAAGACCGTATGGGCGGTCAGCTGACTATCAAGGCACCCAACGCCAAGGTGCCCAAGGTGTCACCCGACAGCCCGATGGAGGAGCAGATCAACTACATCCTCTATTCCGACATCAACCCGGGACTGGCGTCCCACGGCGGCGAGGTCAAGCTGGTGGAGCTGGTGGAAGAGGAAAACGGCCATATCGCGATTCTGCGATTCGGCGGCGGCTGCCAGGGCTGCAGCGCGGTCGACATGACGCTCAAGGACGGTGTGGAGCGTACGCTGGTCGAGCGGGTCCAGGGACTCGCCGGTGTTCGCGACGTTACCGACCACAGCGTCACCGACCAGGCTTACTACAAGTAAGTCTACGGGCAATCAGCTACACGGGCGGGGCAGGCTACTGTCCCGCCCGCCGATGCCTGCGCGCGAGTAGCGTCCGATCTCTGCTGGCCAGAGGCCCATGGCGCCTTGCCAGGCCCCCGAATCCCTCATTGTTCTGCCACCGGGATGCTGATATAACGAAATCAGTGTCCAGCCTTCGGCGGAATTCTTATGGCCGCATTGGCCAGCCAGTACTGGCCACCGGCTCGGTATGCGGTTTTTTTCAGTGCCTCGCTTGTTTTTTCCGGCAGGGGCCCCATTGATTTGTATTACCGCTATTCAAAAGGTTTTATTGCACTCCCCGGTTGCATGGGGGAATGCTCTGCAGAGAGGCAACATCCATCATGGATCAGTTTGAAGCAAAAGAGGATGCTGTAACCATTGAGCTTCCGGTTTTGCCACTGCGAGACGTCGTTGTATATCCGCATATGGTTATTCCGTTGTTCGTTGGTCGCGAAAAGTCGATCCAGGCGCTCGAAGCGGCCATGGAGAACAACAAGGAAATTCTGCTGGTGGCGCAGAAAAATGCATCCGATGACGAGCCCACCGCCGAGGATCTGTTCCAGATCGGTACCGTTGCGTCCGTGCTGCAGATGCTGAAACTTCCCGATGGCACCATCAAGGTGCTGGTCGAAGGGGACTATCGTGCCCGTATCGAGCAGCTCGAGCAGTATGAAGACCGCTTCACGGCCCAGGTCCGGGTGCTGCAGGTCGAGGAAATGAAGGCGCCGGAGGCCGAGATCTACAAGCGCACCGCGCTGGATCAGTTCGAACGCTTCATTCAGGTCAACAAGAAGATTCCGTCCGAGGTGCTGACCTCGTTGCAGAATATCGACGATATCGGCCGTCTGGCCGATACCATCGCCGCTCATATGTCGCTGAAGCTCGAAGAGAAACAGCGCATTCTGGAGATGCTCGACAATCACCAGCGCCTCGAGCACCTGATGGCGCTGATGGAGTCGGAGATCGACCTGGTCGAGGTCGAGAAGCGCATCCGCGGCCGCGTCAAAAAGCAGATGGAAAAGAGCCAGCGCGAGTACTATCTGAACGAGCAGATGAAAGCCATTCAGAAGGAGCTCGGGGATCTGGACGAATCCGGCACCAACGATATGGAGGAGCTCAAGCGCCGTATCGATGCCGCCGGTATGCCCAAGGAAGCGTATGACAAGACCCTTGGCGAATACAACAAGCTGAAGATGATGTCGCCGATGTCCGCCGAGGCGACGGTGGTGCGCGGCTATATCGACTGGATGCTGCAGATTCCCTGGGCGAAGCGTTCCAAGGTCCGCCATGACATGAAGCGCGCGGAAAAGATCCTCAACGAGGACCACTACGGTCTCGAGGAGGTCAAGGACCGTATTCTCGAATATCTCGCGGTGCAGAAGCGTGTGCGCAAGCTCAAGGGGCCGATCCTCTGTCTGGTCGGGCCGCCCGGGGTGGGCAAGACCTCCCTCGGCCGCTCCATCGCCCGTGCCACCAACCGCGAATACGTGCGTATGGCGCTTGGCGGCGTTCGTGACGAGGCCGAAATCCGCGGACATCGTCGTACCTACATCGGCTCCATGCCGGGCAAACTGTTGCAGAAGATGTGCAAGGTCGGTGTCAGAAATCCGCTGTTCCTGCTCGACGAGGTCGACAAGATGGGCATGGATCAGCGCGGCGACCCCGCGTCGGCGCTGCTCGAGGTCCTGGATCCGGAGCAGAACAGCACGTTCAACGACCATTACCTCGAAGTCGACTACGACCTGTCCGATGTGATGTTCGTCTGCACTTCGAACTCGATGAACATTCCGGGGCCGCTGCTGGATCGCATGGAGATCATCCGGCTGCCGGGTTACACCGAAGACGAAAAACTCAATATCGCCCGCAAGTATCTGATCACCAAGCAGATGAAGCAGAACGGGCTGAAGAAAACCGAGGTCGAAATCGCCGACGAGGCGATCGTGCACCTGATTCGCTACTATACTCGCGAGGCGGGCGTGCGTGGCCTCGAGCGCGAAATCGCCAAAATCTGCCGCAAGGTGGTCAAGGAATTGTCGCTGGGTGAGCACAAGGACGAGAAACTGATCATCACCGGTGCCGAACTCGAGCACTTCAGCGGCGTGCGCAAGTACAACTTCGGCGTCGCCGAGGAGCAGGATCAGATCGGTCATGTCACCGGCCTGGCCTGGACATCGGTGGGTGGGGACATCCTCAATATCGAAGCCGCGGTGGTGGCCGGCAAGGGGCGTCAGGTGACGACCGGCAGCCTTGGCGACGTGATGAAGGAGTCCATCCAGGCGGCGCTGACCGTAGTGAGAAACCGTGCTGAAAGTCTCGGAATTGCGCCGGATTTCCACGAAAAACAGGATATTCATATCCATGTGCCGGAAGGCGCCACGCCGAAGGACGGGCCCAGCGCCGGTATCGGCATGTGCACTGCGCTGGTGTCAGTGTTGACCGGGATCCCGGTGCGCGCCGACGTCGCCATGACCGGCGAGATTACGCTGCGCGGGCAGGTGTTGCCGATCGGCGGACTCAAGGAAAAGCTGCTGGCGGCGCACCGTGGCGGCATCCGTACGGTCATCATTCCGCAGGAAAACGAGCGTGACCTGAAGGAAATTCCGGACAATATCAAGGCGGATCTGGCGATCAAGCCGGTTAAATGGATCGACGAAGTGCTTGAAGTCGCGCTCAAATATCAGCCGAAGCCTCGTGAAAATGACCTGAAAGAAAGCGTTTCTACGGAGAAAAAATCGGCCAAGGAGGAGCCTGGTCAAATTAAAACCCACTAAGGGTCTATACCCGCCGAAACCGCGTGGTGTCTGCTTGACAGCGGTTTCGGCCAGTTGGTATAAAGTGCCTGATCATCTTGCTGGGCATGGGTTTCGGTAGATAAGAACTAACGATTGGATTCAAGGGGAACATCGTGAATAAGTCTGAACTGATTGATGCTATTGCAGCTTCCGCTGATATTCCGAAGGCAGCTGCTGGCCGTGCACTGGACTCTGCGCTGGAAAGCATCACCTCTGCTCTGCAGAAGGGCGAGTCGGTCGCTCTGGTGGGCTTCGGCACCTTCGGTGTCAAAGAGCGTGCAGCGCGTACCGGTCGCAACCCGCAGACCGGCAAGCCGATCGACATTGCAGCCGCCACTCTGCCGACGTTCAAGCCGGGCAAGGCGCTGAAAGACGCGGTCAACAAGTAAGTTACCGCGGGTAGAGAGCACGGGGAGCGGTAGTTCAGTTGGTTAGAATACCTGCCTGTCACGCAGGGGGTCGCGGGTTCGAGTCCCGTCCGTTCCGCCACCTTTTTCAGGTGGCTTTTTGAAGGTGAGAAGTCTGAGGAGTGAAAGGTCGGATCACCCGGCTGTCATCTCCTCACCGGAGTACGGTGCGACTGGTTCGTGCGTTCCGCCGCTTCAATTGAAGTGGATATATTTTAAGCAGAAGGTCGAACGGTAAAATGCCGACTGTTCGATCTTTGTGCTAAACCGGAAACTCCATGGGAGTGCTTCGGTTGAAGGTTATTACAGGATATGGCGGTTGATTATTAACCAGTAGTGTTCTGTAGATCGACTCAAAAGTCGCAAGGTTGATTCGAGTCGAACATATACAAAAAGCGCATTCGGCAGAATGCGCTTTTTTTTTAAAAACGGTCTATTAGAAATTTGGATTCAGCATGTTGCAGTCCATCCGGGATAATTCCCAAAGTATTGTCGCAAAAATAATCGTGGGTCTGATAATCGTCACCTTCGCGCTCTTTGGTGTCGAGTCGCTGATTGGCCTGGCCAGCGGAAGCAAGGCGCCTGCCAGTGTGAACGGCGAGGATATCGGTGAACAGGAGCTGTTCCGTGCGGTCGAGTTGCAGCGGCGTCAGATTCTGTCCCAGATGGGCGAGAATGCGGACCCCGCCTCGCTGGACGACAACATGATCCGCTCGATGGTGCTCGACAATCTGGTCGAGCAGTCGGTGCTGGTTCAATCCGCGCGCGAGCAGGGCATGGCCGTGTCGCCGCAGATGATCGACCGTTCGATCGTGACGACGCCGGAGTTCCAGATCGACGGCAGCTTCGATCGCAGCCAGTTCGAGGCGGTGCTGCGTACCGTCGGGCTCACGCCGCTGACCTATCGTGACTACCTGCGCAAGGAGACGCTGATCCAGCAGGAACGCACGGGTTACAGCCTGTCCGCCTTCGTCACCGACAGTCAGCTCGAGGCTCTGATGAAACTCGACCGCCAGACCCGCGACCTGAGCTATTTCGAGCTGCCGGCGGCGGCGGTTCGCGCAGGGGTAGAGGTCAGCCGTGATGAAGTCTCGCAGCGCTACGAGAGCGAGAAGTCGATCTACCGTACCGAAGAGCAGGTCAAGATCGAGTACGTCATGCTGGACAGGTCGGAACTTGCCCGCGATATCGAAGTGACGGATGACGAATTGCAGGGGCAGTATCAGCAGACGCTGGCCGGGTTCGAAGCGCAGGAGCAGCGTCAGGCCGCCCATATCCTCATCGAAATCAACGATGACCGCGATGCCGAGGCGGCTTTGAACGAGGCCCGTGCGCTCAAGCAGCAGCTGGACGAGGGTGCCGACTTTGCCGAGCTTGCCCGTGAGCACTCCGAAGATCCGGGTTCCGCGCCGGCCGGCGGCGAACTGGGTCTCAACGGTCGCGGCGTATTCGTGGCGCCGTTCGAGGACGCTCTGTTCTCGCTCAACGAGGGCGAGGTCTCGGTGCCGGTGAAAACCGAGTTCGGTTACCACCTGATCAAGCTGGAGCGCGTCGAGACCACCGAGCCGCCGTCCTTCGAGGAGTCGAAACCGGAGTTGCGTCAGCAGGTGGTCGATCAGCAGGCTGAGGGCCGTTATGTCGAACTTCTGGAGCAGCTGGCCGATCTGTCGTTCTCGTCCGGCAATCTGGACGAGCCCGCGGAGGCGCTGCAGCTGAGCATCCAGACCAGCGAGCCATTCTCCCGTGCAGGCGGCAGCGATGTGGTGACCGCCAATAGCCGTGTTATCGATGCGGCCTTTTCCGACGAACTGATCCGCGATGGGGTCAACAGTCTGCCGATCGAGCTCGATGCCGGGCGCAGTGTGGTGATCCGGGTGAAGGAGCACCTTGAGCCGCGTCAGCTTGAACTCGACGAGGTGGCCGAGGAAATCCGTCAGGAGCTGATCGAGGAAAAGACCGCGCAACGACTCGACGAGCAGGCAACCGAACTGCTTGGTCGTCTGCGCCAGGGTGAATCGATCGACACTTTGGCACAGGAGCAGGGACAGGCGCTGGTCGAGCAGGCGGGTGTCAACCGCAACAGCCAGGATCTTGCGCCGGCAATCCGGTCGGAATTGTTCCGCCTGCCGCGTCCGCAGGACGCCGCAGCGAGCTTCGGTGCCGTGGAGCTGGCGAGTGGCGGTCGGGCCATCATGGCGCTGACAGCCGTTAGCGAGCCTGAAGCCGAAGCTCTTGGGGACGACGAAAAGCGCGCCATGCGAGGCTTCCTGGCCAGCCGTCAGGGGCAGCAGGATTACCAGGACCTGGTGCGTGCACTCAAGAACGCCGCCGAGATCGAGATAAACTGACGCTGGCCGGCGGCCTTCGGGCCAAAACAAAAAAAGGCGATCCTTCGGGGTCGCCTTTTTTGTTATGGCACGTTTCGTCGGTATTGGCTCCTGCAATACCGAGCTTCCCGCCATCCATAGCGGTTGCTGCGCTCAAGTGTCCTACGTTCTATTCGGTCCTGTAGGGGGCCCTGAGCGCAGCGAAGCGCACCGGCCTTTGTTATGGTCAAGGTGCCCTACGTTCTATTCGATCCTGTAGGGGGCCCTGAGCGCAGCGAACGGCACCGCTTAACGCCTCACCCGAAGGCTGCCGCCAGCAGCTCCTGGGTATAGCGGTTCTTGGGGTTTGCGAAGATCTCCCGGGCATGGCCCTGCTCGACGATCTCGCCCTGTTTCATCACCAGCAGTTGATGGCTCAGTGCCCGGACCACGGC
The DNA here is from genome assembly GCF_014645375.1 of Marinobacterium nitratireducens. Taxonomy (GTDB): domain Bacteria; phylum Pseudomonadota; class Gammaproteobacteria; order Pseudomonadales; family Balneatricaceae; genus Marinobacterium_A; species Marinobacterium_A nitratireducens. The sequence continues at coordinate 116,877 of NZ_BMLT01000004.1, read as the reverse complement.
GAGATCGTGGCTGATGAAAATGTAGCTCAGGTCGTGGCGGCGCTGCAGGTCGCGCAGCAGTTCAACGATCTGTTTCTGCACGGTGCGGTCGAGAGCCGAGGTCGGCTCGTCGAGAATGATCAGTCGGGGCTTTAACACCAGTGCGCGGGCGATGGCGATACGCTGACGCTGCCCGCCGGAAAACTCGTGTGGATAGCGGTGGCGGCTGTCGGGGTCCAGGCCCACTTCCTTCAGGGCTGTGACGATCAGGCTGTCGCGCTCGGCGGCGTCGCGGCCTATGCCATGTACCTGCAGTCCTTCGGCGATAATGGCGGCCACCGGCATGCGGGGACTCAGGCTGCCGTACGGATCCTGGAACACGACCTGCATCTGGCGCCGCAGCGGCTTCACCGCCTTCTGGTTTAGACCGTCGATGGGCTGGCCGTCGAACTCTATCCGGCCACGGCTCTGGATCAGGCGCAGCAGCGCCATGCCGAGAGTGGTCTTGCCGCTGCCGGATTCCCCGACCACCCCGAGGGTCTGGCCGCGGGGCAGCTGCAGGCTGACGCCGTCGACCGCCTTGATATAGCCGTGCACGCGTTTGAGCAGGCCGCGGCGAATCGGAAACCATACTCTGAGGTCGTCGGTTTCGACGATCGCCGGTGCCCGCTCCGTAGCCTGGACCGGCTCGCCCGAGGGCTCGGCGTCAAGCAGCCTTTGAGTGTAGTCGTGCTGCGGTGAGGCGAACAGCTGCGCGGTATCCGCCTGCTCGACGATTTCGCCGCGATACATGACGCAGACCCGGTGGGCGTGGCGGCGCACGATGTTGAGGTCGTGGGTGATCAGCAGGATTGCCATGCCGAGCTGTTTCTGCAGGCGTGCCAGCAGCTCGAGAATCTGTTCCTGGATGGTGACGTCCAGCGCGGTGGTGGGCTCATCGGCGACCAGCAGTTCGGGTTCGTTGGCCAGCGCCATGGCGATCATCACACGCTGTCGCTGGCCACCCGAGAGCTCGTGCGGATAGCTGCCCAGTCGCGACGCCGGTTGCGGAATTCCCACCAGGGTCAGCAGCTCCAGGATGCGGCGCCGTGCCTCCGGACCCTTGAGACCCTTGTGCAGCAGCAGGGTTTCGCCGATCTGCTTTTCGATGGTATGCAGCGGGTTCAGGGAAGTCATCGGCTCCTGAAAGATAACGCCGATGCGGTCGCCGCGAATGGCGCGCAGTCGCGGCTCCTCGGCCTGCAGCAGGTCCTCGTTGCGATAGAGGATACGGCCGCTCGGGTGGCTGGCGCGGGGATAGGGCAGCAACCGCAGCAGCGACAGCGCCGTGACCGACTTGCCGGAGCCGGATTCGCCGACCAGCGCCAGGGTCTGCCCTTCGGGGATGTCGAAACTGATATTGCGTACCGCGTCGACCGCGTTGCCCTCCTGCTCGAAACGTACCGAGAGATTCTCGAAGCTGACCAGGGCGGTGCCGGTGGTTGTCTTGCTCATGATTGGATCTTCCGCGGATCGAAGGCATCGCGCACGGCTTCGCCGATGAAAATCAGCAGTGTCAGCATCAGCGCCAGCGCGCAGAAGGCGGTGATGCCGAGCCAGGGGGCGTGCAGGTTGGCCTTGCCCTGTGCGACCAGTTCGCCGAGCGACGGGGATCCCGGCGGCAGACCGAAGCCGAGAAAGTCGAGGGCGGTCAGCGTGACCAGCGAGCCGTTGAAGATAAAGGGCATGAAGGTCAGCGTCGCGACCATGGCGTTGGGCAGAATGTGGCGGAACATGATCAGCCGGCTCGAGAGCCCCAGGGCGCGTGCGGCCCGGACATATTCGAGGTTGCGGCCGCGCAGGAACTCCGCGCGCACCACATCCACCAGCTGCATCCAGGAGAACAGCAGCATGATGCCGAACAGCCACCAGAAGTTGGGCTGCACCAGGCTCGACAGGATGATCAGCAGAAACAGCACCGGCAGGCCCGACCAGATTTCGATAAAGCGCTGGAACAGCAGGTCGGTCTTGCCGCCGTAGTATCCCTGTACCGCACCGGCGGCGACGCCGATCACCGAACTTGCCAGCGTCAGCACGATGGCGAAGAGCACCGAAATGCGAAAGCCGTAGATGACCCGGGCCAGAACGTCTCGACCCTGATCATCCGTGCCCAGCCAGTTCTCGCCGGAGGGCGGGGAGGGCGCCGGCACCGCAAGATCATAGTTGATGGTGTCGTAGCTGTAGCGGATCGGGGGCCAGAGAATCCAGCCCTGGCCCTCATTTTCGATCAGCTCCTGGATATAGGGGTCCTTGAAGTCGGCCAGGGTTTCGAACTCGCCGCCGAAACGGGTTTCGCTGTAGTCCTCGAGAACGGGCCAGTAGTAATCGCCCTGGTACTGCACCAGCAGGGGCCGGTCATTGGCGATCAGCTCGGCGAACAGGCTGACCAGAAACAGCGCCAGGAACAGCCATAGCGCCCAGTAACCGCGGCGGTTGGCGCGGAAGTTGTCGAGCCGGCGGCGGTTGATCGGATCGAGTCGCATCAGCTCTCCCTGCTCTCGAAATCAATACGGGGGTCGACGATGACATAGGTGATATCGCTGACCAGTTTCAGCAGCAGGCCGATCAGCGTGAAGATGTAGAGGGTGCCGAAGATCACCGGATAGTCACGGTTGATGACGGCTTCATAACCGAGCAGTCCCAGGCCGTCGAGGGAAAAAATCACCTCGATCAGCATGGAGCCGGTAAAGAAGATGCCGACCAGTGCCGCCGGCATGCCGGCAATGATCAGCAGCATGGCGTTGCGGAACACGTGGCCATAGAGCACCTGGTTCTCGTTGAGTCCCTTGGCGCGGGCCGTGAGTACGTACTGCTTGTTGATCTCGTCGAGAAAGGAGTTCTTGGTCAGCATCGTCAGGGTGGCGAAGCTGCCGATCACCGAGGCCAGTACCGGCAGACTGATATGCCAGAAGTAGTCGGCGACCTTGCCGAGCAGCGACAGTTCGTCGAAATTCGGCGACGTCAGGCCGCGCAGCGGAAACCAGTTGAAGTAGGTGCCGCCGGCGAACAGTACGATCAGCAGGATGGCGAACAGAAAGTTCGGAATAGCGTAACCGACGATGATGGCGCTGCTGGTCCAGACATCGAAAGGCGTACCGTCGCGCACGGCCTTCTTGATGCCCAGCGGAACCGAAATCAGGTAGGTGAGCAGCGTGGTCCAGAGTCCCAGCGATATCGACACCGGCATTTTTTCGACGATAAGTTCGGTCACCGGCTTGTCGCTGTAGAAGCTGCGGCCGAAGTCGAACACCAGGTAGCTCTTGAGCATCTGCCAGAAGCGCTCGTGTGCCGGCTTGTCGAAACCGTAGAGTTTCTCGATTTCGGCGACCTTGGCCGGGTCCAGTCCCTGGGCGCCGCGATAACGGCTGTCGCCGTTGCTTTGTACCACGTCGCTCTGGATACCGCTGCCGATCCGGCTGGTGGCGCCGACGCCAATACCCTCCAGCTGGGCGATGGTCTGTTCCACCGGGCCGCCGGGGGCGGCCTGGATGATGATGAAGTTGATCGTCAGGATGCCCAGCAGGGTTGGAATGATCAGCAGCAGTCGGCGCAGTATGTAGGCGCCCATCAGCGCGCGCGCTCCTGCTCGGCAGCGTCGAGGGTCCACCAGGTATCCAGCCCGAGGTCATAGGGAGCGCGGGTTTCTGGCATGCCGAACTTGTTCCAGTAGGCGATGCGCCAGGTGGCAATGTGGTACTGGGGAATCACGTAGTGGTTCCACTGCAGCACCCGGTCCAGTGCCCGTGCCGCCACCACCAGGCTGTGCCGGTCCGGTGCCGCAATCAGCTTTTCGACCAGGGCGTCGACTGCGGGATTCTTGATGCCGGCAAGATTGCGGGTACCCGGCAGGTCCGCCAGGGCCGAGCCCCAGAAGTCGCGCTGCTCGTTGCCCGGCGAGCTGGACTGGGGGAAGGACCCGACCACCATGTCGAAGTCGAAGCTGCGCAGCCGGTTGATGTACTGGGAGACGTCGACGATACGAATGTCGACGCCGACGCCCATGCGCTCGAGGTTGCGAATGAAGGGCGCCACCACGCGTTCGAATTCCTTCTGCACCAGCAGGATTTCGAAGCGGAAGGGTTCGCCGGTCTCGCCGTTGACCAGCTTGTTGTCGCGAAAGGTCCAGCCGGCCTGCTGCAGCAGGCGCATGCCCTTGCGCAGCTGGCCGCGGATGTTGCCGCTGCCGTCGGTGGTGGGCGCGCGATAGACCTCGCTGAAGACTTCGGGCGGAACCTGGTCGCGCAGCGGCTCCAGCAACTTCAGCTCGTCGGCATCCGGCAGCTTGTCGGCGGCCATTTCCGAGTTGGAGAAATAGCTGTGGGTGCGGGTATAGGCGTCGTAGAAGATGTTGTGATTGGTCCACTCGAAGTCGAAGGCGTAGGCCAGCGCCTGGCGCACCCTGGGGTCGGCGAATTTGGCATGCCGGGTGTTGAAGATGAACGCCTGCATGCCGGTCGGGTTGCCGTTGTGCACTTCCTGCTTGCTGATGCGGCCGTCGTCGAAGGCGGGGCCGGTGTAGCCGGTGGCCCACTCCTTGGACGACGTCTCGAGGCGGAAGTCGTACTCGCCGGCCTTGAAGGCCTCGAGCGCCACCGTTGAGTCGCGGTAATAGTCGAAGCGGATGCGGGCGAAGTTGTGGCGGCCGCGATTGACCGGCAGATCCTTGCCCCAGTAATCATCGCGCAGCTCATAGGTGGCCGAGCGGCCAGCCTCGAAAGTCGCGAGGCGGTAGGGCCCGGAGCCTACCGGAATATCGAGCGACGGGCTCTGGAAGTCGCGCCCCTCCCAGTAGTGTTTCGGCAGAATGCCGACCTGGCCGACGATCAGCGGCAGCTCGCGATTGTCGCTGTCGCCGAAACTGAATTTGACGGTATGCTCGTCGATGGCCTCGATTTTTTCGATGCCGGCGTAGTAGGCAGCGTAGAAGGGGCTGCCCTGGGTGCGCAGCGTTTCGAAGGTAAAGACCACATCTTCGGGAGTCACCGGTTCGCCGTCGCTGAAGCGGGCTTCGGGGCGCAGGCTAAAGGTTACCCAGCGCCGGTCGTCCGGTACCGTGACGGACTCCGCCAGCAATCCGTACTCGGAAAAAGGCTCATCGTCGGACTTGGCCATCAGGCTGTCGTAGATCAGGCCAATGCTGTCTTCCGGCGTACCCTTGATGATGAAGGGGTTGAAGCTGTCGAAGGTGCCGAGGCTCCAGCGCTTCAGGGTTCCGCCCTTGGGGGCATTGGGATTGGTGTAGTCGAAGTGACTGAAATCAGGGGGGTATTTCAGATCGCCGTGCATGGCGATGCCGTGGCTCGGCGTCGGTGTGTCGCTGCCGGCTGCCGCTGCGTAGCTGTGCAGGAACAGGCAGGCATTCAGGACTGCCGCCGCGAGCAGTCGGAAGGGCTTGCGTGTAGCGATCATAGTGCTCCGTCACCTCCAGCAGAATATAACTGTTATATCAGTCACTTGCCGCTTATGGAACCGTCTATGACCACGCTGTGGGGAAATCATTCCCGCGATTGTTATTGCCCGGGGTCGTGGGCCCCGGCCCGTTGCTGCAGGCGGGCCTGGGCGTCGCGCCGTGACAGTCCCTGTTGACGCAGGCTGGCATATTCCCGCTCGAGCTGCATCTGGAGGCCGGAATCTCCGTTGGCGAGTCCGCGAATCAGGTCGCGTTCGACCCAGGCGCGAATCCGCCGGTAGAGATACCACTTGAATGCAATCGCCGTGGCGGTTGCCACGGCGATTATCAGGTAGGCGGTCGGGTCCATTGCGCTCAGGAGTCGCTGGACTCGACGCCGCCAACATAGAGGGTCAGCTGCTGGCCGATCTTGAGCGGATCGCGCGGCGCCATCTTGTTCCAGCGCGCCAGTTCCTTGACATCGACGCCGTGGAGGCGGGCGATTTTCCAGAAGCTGTCGCCGGAGCGCACGCGGTAGGCCAGCTTGCGCTGGTTGCCGGTCGCGTTGCCGGCGTCTGCCAGCACCGCGCCTTCACCCTGGGGTATCAGCAGCGTTCTGCCGGCGACGATGGTATTGCCCTTGAGCTTGTTGGCGCGGCGCAGGGCGTCGGAGGTGGTATTGAAGCGTGCCGCGATCACCGAGAGCGTGTCGCCGCGCTTGATGCGGTAATGGTTCCAGCGAACCCGTTCCGAGGCCGGCAGTGCCGCCAGCTGGGTGCGGAAGGACTCTGCGCTCTCGACCGGGATCAGCAGCCGGTGCGGGCCTTCGGGGTCGGTCGCCCAGCGGCTGAAGCCGGGGTTGAGCATCTTGATCTCGTCGATATCGGTACCGGCAAGCTTCGCCGCCTGCTTGAGGTCGATCTGGCCGTCGATGTCGATGATGGCGAAGTAGGGTTCCAGCGACAGCGGCTTGAGGCTGATGCCATGCTGCTCCGGCTTTTCGACCAGCTTGGCCAGCGCCAGCAGCTTGGGTACGTAGGCCTCGGTTTCCCGCGGCAGGTCCAGCGACCAGTAGTCGGTGGGCTTGCCTTTCTTGCGGTTGCGCTTGATGGCCTTGGACACGGTGCCACCGCCGGCATTGTACGCCGCCAGCGCCAGCAGCCAGTCGCCGTCGAAGCGCTTGTTGAGCTGCTCGAGGTAGGTCAGGGCGGCGTCGGTCGAGGCGACGATATCGCGACGGCCGTCATACCACCAGCTGGTGCGCAGGCCGAAATGACGGGCGGTGCCGGGGATGAACTGCCACGGGCCCGAAGCGTGGGCGTGGGAGTAGGCAAAGGGATCGTACGCGCTTTCAACGATGGGCAGCAGCGCGAGTTCCGCCGGCATGTCGCGCTCGATAATCTGTTCGAGAACGTACTGATAGTAGCGCTCGGCCCGGTCTGTTACGCGGTCCAGATAATCCTGGTGCTTGCTGTAATATTTGACCTGTTTTTCGATCCGTCCGTTGGATTGTGTCAGATCGAGCATGAAGTGCTCACGGCTGAGCTCCCAGAGATCCTCCGGGGCTTCGGCTGTGCGGGACAGAACCGTGTCGACACGGTTGCGTTCGTGCCAGTCCTGCACTGCACTTGCATGGGGTGACGGGGTGCCGACGACTTCGCCGCCTGCGCCCGGTTTCGGGGTCAGAGTATTACAGCCGGACAGCAGCAAGCCTGCCGCTGCGACCGCAATCCAGTTGCGCGTTGGGTTCATTGTTCAAGGTTCTGATTCGCTTAAAAATTTTTCAACATTCTATGTATCACGGCTGAATTGGTCAAGCTTTGATCAATATTGGTTCTTCCATTCGCGAATCGCGGCCAGGGTTTCGACTGGCCCGGAAAGTGCTTTAGACGCATGGCGGCTGGCGCTTTCGCGCACGCTATCGAGGTGGGTACGCATGAACGGATTGATCTGTTTTTCGCTGCCGATGTGGCTTGGCAGCGTCGGCAGGTGCTGGTCGCGCAGGTTACGGCAGCGTTCTAATGCGTCGCGGATGGCGTCATTTTCCGGCTCCACCGCGGCGGCAAAGGCAAGATTTGATAGGGAATATTCGTGAGTGCAGTAAATTTCTGTATCGTCCGGAAGGGTGCGGAAGTAGTCCATGGCCCGCTGCATCTGTGCCGCCGTGCCCTCGAACAGGCGTCCGCAGCCGGCGAGAAACAGAGTGTCGCCGCAGAACAGCTGAGAGGGCTCGCCGGCGTTGAAGTAACTGATGTGGTCCAGGGTGTGGGCCGGCACTTCCCGCACCGCGAGGGTCTGCCCGAAAAGCTCGAAGCTGTCGCCATCGTTCAGGGGACGGTCGACGCCTTTAAAAGGCGACTGCGCCGGACCGTAAACCGGTGCCGCGAACTCCCGGGCCAGCTCGGTGACGCCGCCGGTGTGGTCGGGATGGTGATGCGTGACCAGGATCGCGGCAAGGGTGAGGCCGCGCTGTTCCAGGTAGCGGCGCACCGGAGCGGCGTCGCCGGGGTCGACGACGGCGACGCGCGGCCCCGCCGGGTCGGCAAGGGTCCAGATGTAGTTGTCGTTGAATGCCGGGATGGGGGTTACCTGAAACATGCCTGACCTCGCTTTATTGATTGCGCTACAGGTTACCTTAACCGGCAGTGGCTGTTAACATGGCGCCGCGTCCGATGTCGGTACGGGCGGTGTTGCCGGCAGTTGATCGATATTACACTTTAAGGCCCGAAGCCCGCTGAGCTCCCTTGCCCGATGAAATTCCGTCCTCAACCTCCGCTGCACAAGCTGATACCTGCGCTGCGAGCCTGGTTCAACACCGAGCTGGGGCAGGAGCTGCTGGCTGCCGAGCAGGAAATGGTGGCGAGGTTGCTGCCGACGCTGTTCGGCTACCATCTGCTGCAGCTGGGCATCGACAGCCAGATCTGCATGTTCGACAGCAGTCCGGTCTCGCACAAGTTCATTGTCGCTCCGGCGCTCGAGCTCGGTCTTGGGCAAAACAGCATCATCGCCGCCAACGAGGAGCTGCCGATCGAGCGGAACAGTCTGGACGTGGTGCTGCTGCATCATGCGCTGGATTTTGCCCAGAGTCCGCACCAGGTGCTGCGCGAAGCGGCACGGGTGCTGCGCCCGGGCGGTCATCTGCTGGTGCTGGGCTTCAATCCGCTGAGTCTCTGGGGGCTGTGCCACCGTATCGGCCGTCACCGCAGTGACGTGCCCTGGTGCGGGCATTTCATCAGCCAGGGGCGTCTCAGCGACTGGCTTAGCCTGGTCGAGCTGGCGGAGGTGAAGCAGATGACCGGATACTTCAGGCCACCCTTCGAAGGGCAGAAGTGGCGCCATCGCTTCCGCGGCCTGGAGCGCTTCGGGCGGCATGGGCGCAGTAATCATGGCGCCTTCATTCTTCTGGTGGCGCGCAAGGATGTGGCCGGCATGACGCCGATCCAGCCCGAGTGGCGCCGCCGCAAGCTTATCAGTCTGCCTCTGCCGGAGGCGACGGCACGAGGAAAAACCTGTCGTGAAAACCGTTGAAATCTACACCGATGGCGCCTGCAAGGGGAATCCCGGCCCCGGTGGCTGGGGCGCAGTGCTGCGCTACGGCGAACAGGAAAAGCAGCTGTTCGGTGGCGAGCCCGCCACCACCAATAACCGCATGGAGCTGATGGCCGCCATCGAGGCGCTGGCGGCGCTGACGCGCCCCTGCAAGGTGCACCTGACCACCGATTCCCAGTACGTGCGCAAGGGGATTACCGAGTGGCTGCGCAACTGGAAGCGCAATGGCTGGAAGACGGCCTCCAAGCAGCCGGTCAAGAATGCCGATCTCTGGCAGCGGCTGGATGAACAGGTGGCCCGGCACGAGGTGCAGTGGCACTGGGTCAAGGGGCACAGCGGTCATCCGGAAAACGAACTCGCCGACGCGCTGGCCAACAAGGGCGTCGAGGCACTGTCGAAGCAGGTCAACTAGATGCGTCAGATCATCATGGATACCGAGACCACCGGCCTGGAACCGGCCGAGGGGCACAATATCATCGAGATCGGCTGTGTCGAGATGGTCGGGCGCAAGCTGACCGGCCGCACCTATCACCGCTATATCAAGCCGGACCGCGAGGTGGATCAGGAAGCCATCGAGGTGCACGGTATCACCAACGAATTCCTCGCTGACAAGCCCAGGTTCGCCGAGATTGCGCAGGAGTTCATCGACTTCATCGACGGAGCCGAGCTGATCATCCACAACGCGGCGTTCGACGTCGGCTTCATGGATACCGAGTTCGAGCGCAACGGCCGCCCCGAGCGGACCCGGCAGATATGCCGGGTCACCGACTCCCTGATGCTGGCCCGTCGCAAGCACCCCGGGCAGAAGAACAACCTCGATGCGCTGTGCAAGCGTTACGGCATCGACAACTCGCACCGCGAGCTGCACGGCGCGCTGCTGGACTCGGAAATACTGGCCGATGTCTACCTGGCGCTGACCGGCGGCCAGCTCAAGCTGGATACCGGCGAGGACGCGGATAGCGACGACACGGGCGAAAGCCGGATCCGCCGCATCGAGCCCGGCCGTTACAGCCTCCGCGTGGTTGCCGCCAATGACGAAGAACTGAAGGCGCATCAGGCCTTCCTGTCGCTGCTGGCGAAGAAAAGCGGCGGCCCCTCGGTCTGGGAGCAGGTCGAGGATGAGGGCAAGGCGTAAGGCGGACGCCGGAAAGGGTTTCACCGAGGCGTAGGAGCTCGCTCCGCGAGCGAACCAGCTTGGGTGCGAAGGCTATTCGCCCACAGCGTGGGCTCCTACATTTTCCCGTCACCCGTCACCCGTCACCCGTCACCCGTCACCCGTCACCCGTAACCCCGTAACCCGTAACCCGTCACAGCGACGTGGATACCATGATAAAGCCCACACCGCTCATCACGATGGTGTAGGGCAGGGCCATCAGCACCATGCGTCCGTACGACAGCCGGATCAGGGGAGCCAGGGCAGAGGTCAGCAGGAACAGGAAGGCGGCCTGTCCGTTGGGCGTGGCGACGCTCGGGATATTGGTGCCGGTGTTGATCGCCACCGCCAGCTTGTCGAATTGCTCGCGACTGATTTCGCCGTTGTGCAGCGCGTCCAGCACTTCGTTGATATAAACCGTGGCGACGAAAACGTTGTCGCTGATAGCCGAAAGGGCGCCGTTGGCGAGGAAGAAAACCGCCGGCTGGGCATCGGGTTCGAGCGACAGTACCGCGTGGATGATGGGCTGGAACAGGTGCTGCTCGTGGATGATCGAGACGATGGAGAAAAACACCACCAGCAGTGCGGTGAAGGGAAGCGCCTCCTCGAAAGCCTTGCCGATCTGATGTTCTTCGACGACGCCGTTGAAGGCGGTCAGCAGAATGATCACGCACAGACCGATCAAACCCACTTCGGCGAGATGGAAGGCCAGGGCGACGACCAGAAACACCGCCACCAGCATCTGTACCGAGAGCATGACGCGGTCCCGCGGAGTGCGTTTGCGCTCCTCTTCGGCGGCGAAATCCTCCAGTATCCGGCGCACATTGCGCGGCAGACGGGCGCCGTAGCCGAACAGGCGCGACTTCTCGAGCAGTACGCAGGTGACCAGGCCTGCCGCCAGCACCGGCATGGTGATCGGCGCCATCAGCAGGAAAAACTGTACGAAGTCCCAGTTCGCCTTCTGCGCAATGAGCAGGTTCTGCGGCTCGCCGACCAGGGTGCAGACGCCGCCGAGGGCGGTGCCGACGGCACCGTGCATCAGCAGGCTGCGCAGAAAGGCGCGGAACTGTTCGAGCTGGGTGCGGTATTGCTCGTCGAGCCCCTGGTCATCGGAATGATCGTGTTCGGACTGGAAAGGCTTGCCGGACGCGACCCTGTGGTAGACAGCGTAGAAGCCGACGCCGACGCTGATCAGTACCGCGGTCACGGTGAGGGCGTCGAGAAAGGCCGACAGCGTCGCGGCAGACAGCGAAAACAGCAGCGCCAGGGTGGATTTCGAGCGGACCCGCAGCAGAATCTTGGTAAACAGCCACAACAGCATCCCTTTCATGAAGTAGATGCCGGCCACCATGAACATCAGCAGCAGGATCACCTCGAGGTTCGATTCGACCTCCTGGTAAACGGCGTCGGGACTCGCCAGTCCGATAACGATGGCCTCGATCGCCAGCAGGCCGCCCGGCTGCAGCGGATAGCACTTGAGCGCCAGCGCCAGCGTGAAGATGAACTCGAAAATCAGCAGCCAGCCGGTCACAACGGGGCCTGCGACGTAAAGAACGACCGGGTTCAGAAGCAGAAAGCCGATAATCGCCTGCTTGTACCAGACCGGAGAATTTCCCAGAAAATTGCGCGCCAGCGCCTGGGGAAGAGTGTGCGTCATCGCTGTTGTTCCTATAGCGGCTGAGTCTGTTATGGTTATGGTCTTTTGCGCCAGGTGCCGGGCCTGAGCGGTCTGGAACCCCGTCGGCTGTCGGCAAAACGGCGCCTAGACTAACAGCAGCCGGCACGGATAAAAATAGGTCACAAGTCGGGGGAGAGGCTTATATCCGGCCCCGGAACCCGGCATTGCGGGGTAAAAAGCCGCCGGGTTCGGCTGCTGTGACCCGAATCAAGCAGGACAGGGAGGCTGCGGATGACGCAGGCAGGAAACGAGGGGTATTTGCTGGCGGCCGGCGGTCGGCTGCTGCAGGGGGAAGACGGGAGCTTCGTGTTCGGTGCGGCGGTCCTGGGGCAATCGGGGAGAGACGACGTCGAGGCGCGCTATCCGCTGGGCTCGATTGCCGACGGTACTCTGCTGGTGCTAGCCGCCGACAGTGCCCTGGTCGCCTCGCTGGAAGGCGCGCCGTTGCGCACGCTGCTGGCTTCGGCGACGAGCGAGCTCGAGTACGTGCGCCTGTCCCGCGCCGCGCAGCTGGCGGTATGGCACGAGCAGCACCGCTTTTGCGGACGTTGCGGCGGCCCGCTGGCGCAGCATGACCGCGATCTTGCCAAGCAGTGCGCCCCCTGCGGCCTGAGCCAGTATCCGCGGATCTCGCCGTGCATTATCGTGCTGGTGACCCGCGGCGACCGCTGCCTGCTGGCCCACGCTCCGCATTACCCGGCCGGGCGTTACAGTACTCTGGCCGGATTTATCGAGGCCGGCGAAACCGCCGAGGCGGCGGTGGCGCGGGAAATCCGCGAGGAAGTCGGCATCGAGGTCGGCAGGGTGCGCTATTTCCGGAGCCAGTCCTGGCCATTTCCCCATGCCCTGATGCTCGGCTTCTTCGCCGAGTACGAGGCCGGAGAGCTTACGCCGGACGGCATCGAGATTCTCGATGCACGCTGGTTCAGTCGCGACGAATTGCCGGACCTGCCGCCGTCCTTCGCCATTTCCGCGATGCTGATCGACGCCTGGCGCCGCGGCGAAGCCGGTTAGTGATCTCACTCGAGCTGTGGCGCGTAACCTGCCACCCGTAACCCGTAACCCGTAACCCGTAACCCGTAACCCGTAACCCGTAACCCGTAACCCGTAACCCGTAACACCTGAACCTATTTTCTGAACAGCTTGGTGAGACGGGTCGCAAGCATGACGTTGCCCTCGGCGCGCAGGTGGCCCTTGAGGAAGGCGCCCATGCCGTCCTGCTCGCCGGTGACCACGCGAATAAAGGTTACCGAGTTCAGAATCAGGGTGATGTCGGGGTCCGAGTGGCGCTCGCGGATCACGCGGCACTCCTGGTTGCGTATATCGATATAAAAGACATCCCGCTCATCCAGGATGAACTGGTACACGCAGGTGACGTTCTTTGCCTGGTCGGCGCGAAAGCGCGACGGCAGTTTCTCGATTACGCGTTCGACGCTGGGCTGTTCGCTGGTCATGGTACCTGTCTATAACAACGGCTATGGAAATCAGGCTTTTATGGTACATTAGCGAGCCTTGGGGTTATAACTTTTTCTGGAGAACTCAGTGCTCTCGTTTCTGTCGGACTACGGCCTCTTTGTGGCCAAGACCCTTACCATCGTGCTGGCGCTGCTGCTGCTGGTGGGCGGCATCGCCCTGATTGCGTCGCGCAACCGGCGCAGCAGTGCGCCCGGCGAGATCAGCGTGACCAGCCTCAACGAGCGCCTCGAGGATATGCAGCATAGCCTCGAGTCGGCGATCATGGACAAGGAAAGCTACAAGGCGCTGCTCAAGGAAGAACACAAGAAGGAAAAGGCCGAGGCCAAGGCGCGCCGCAAGGCGCTGAAGAAGAAGGGCGGCTCCGAAGAAGAGGGCGAAGGCGAGAACGAGAAGCGCCGGCGTGTTTTCGTGCTCGATTTCGACGGCGATATTCGCGCCAGCGAAGTCGAGCCGTTGCGCGAGGAGATCAGTGCCGTGCTCACCCTGGCGACGCCGGAAGACGAGGTCGTGATGCGCCTGGAAAGTGCGGGTGGCCTGGTCCATACCTACGGCCTGGCGGCCTCTCAGCTGGAGCGTTTCCGCGCCCAGAACATACCGCTGACGGTGTGCGTCGACCGGGTCGCTGCGAGCGGTGGCTATATGATGGCCTGCCTGGCCGACCGGCTGCTGGCCGCGCCGTTCGCGGTGCTCGGCTCCATCGGCGTGGTGGCGCAGATGCCGAATTTCCACAAGCTGCTGAAGAAGCACGATATCGACTACGAGGTGCTGACGGCCGGCGAGTTCAAGCGCACCCTGACGATGTTCGGCGAGAATACCGACAAGGGGCGGGAAAAGTTCATCGAGGAGCTCGAGGATACCCACGAGCTGTTCAAGGAGTTCGTCTCCAGCTACCGTCCGCAACTGGATATCCGCAAGGTCGCGACCGGCGAAATCTGGTTCGGCAAACGCGCTCTCGAAGAGAAGCTGGTCGACGAGATCTGTACCAGTGACGACTATCTGATGAAGGCCTCGAAGGATGCCGATGTATTCAGCGTGCGCTACGAAGAGAAAAAGAGTCTGCAGGAGCGGCTCAGCGATTTTGCGGTCAGCACCGGCGACCGCCTGATGTTGCGCTGGTGGGACCGGCTCTACAAGAGTCGCTTGCTGTCCCGCTGAGCCTGTTGTTCACAGCCCGGTCCCGAGGGGGCGCTGACAGGGAGGGTTTTAGATGCAGCAATCCGATACCGCGGGCAAGATACTGCAGGTGGCCGCGGGGCTGTTCGCCGAGCAGGGATTTGCCGAAACCACCATGCGCCAGATTACGGCCAAGGCCGGCGTCAACCTGGCCGCGGTCAACTACCACTTCGGTTCCAAGGAGCGGCTGATTCTGGCGGTGGCCGAGGCCTATATCGTGCCGCTGCTCGACGACCTCGAGCAGCGCCTGGAGGAGCGCCAGTCGCTGGGTGATCAGACCATCGCCCTCGAGGAACTGGTGGAGATGCTGATGCGGGCCCTGCTCAGCGTGGATGGCGTGACGCCGGACGCGCTGGCGGTGTTCACGCGCCTGCTGGAACTCGCCTACATGCCGTCGCAGCGGGAGCTGCGGGACTTCCTTTCCGAGCGCTACAGCCGGCGGCTGCAGCCCTATCTGATGCAGCTGCGGGCCGACTCGGCGCCGATGGCCGACGATGAATTCTTCTGGCGCCTGCATTTTCTGCTGGGCTCGGTGGTGTTCACGCTGTCCAACTTCCAGACGCTGGCGGTGATCGATCAGCAGGCCAACGACGCCGGGGCGCAGCTGGAGCGGACCCTGCATCGGATGGTTCCGGTACTGGCGGCGGGCCTGCAGGCGCGGGCCGAAACGACGCAGTTTTGCTGGTTATGATCAGCCTGAAGCTTTCGCTGTCGCAGCAGCGGCTGGTGTTGTTCGAAGACGACCGGCCGCTGCGCAGCTATCCGGTTTCGACCGCGCTCAACGGGCCCGGGGAGCGCGAAGGCAGTGGCTGCACCCCCCGGGGGCGTCACTACATCCGCGCGCGGATCGGCGAGGGGCTGCCGCCGAATGCGGTTTTCGTCGGTCGCCGTTTTACCGGTGAAATCTATAATGCGGCGCTGGCCGCGGCCCATCCCGGCCGCGACTGGATCCTGACTCGCATTCTCTGGCTCTGCGGGCTCGAGCCGGGACGCAACCGGCTGGGACAGGTGGATACCATGCGGCGCTATATCTACATTCACGGTACGCCCGATACCGAGCCTATGGGCATTCCGCTTTCACACGGTTGCGTGCGCATGCGCAATACCGACCTGCTGGACCTGTTCGGGCTTACGCCGGTCGGCACCGAGCTTCAGATCGACGACTGACACCCGGCAGTTCAGTGTCCAAACCAAATTCAGACGCCAAACACAAAGGAATTTCGATGACAGCTCCGGTACTGATGCTGGACCTCGAAGGTACCCGGCTTTCCGCCATGGAGGCCGAGCGCCTGACCCGGCCCGGTGTGGGCGGGGTGATCCTGTTCAGCCGTAATTACCAGAATCCCGAACAGTTGCGACAGCTGGTGGCCGACGTGCGTGCGCAGGCCCCCGATGTGCTGATCGCGGTGGATCACGAGGGCGGCCGCGTGCAGCGCTTTCGCGACGGCTTCACGCACCTGCCGGCGATGGGCGCGCTGGCGTCGCGCCATACGGCCGACCCTGCCGCTGCGCGGGCGGAGGCACGGGAGCTTGGCTGGCTGATGGCGAGCGAGCTGGTGAGCCTGGACATCGACCTGAGCTTCGCGCCGGTGCTGGATCTGGACTACGGCCGCAGCCGGGTGATCGGTGATCGCGCCTTCGGGGCGGAGGCCGCGGCGGTGACTGCGCTGGCGGGGGCTTTCGTCGAGGGCATGCGCGAGGCGGGCATGGCGGCGACCGGCAAGCACTTCCCGGGTCATGGCTGGGCCGAGGCTGACTCCCATCTCGAGATCCCCGTCGACGAGCGGCCCTACGCGGCCATCGAGGCGGCCGACATGCAGCCGTTCGCCGCGCTGATTCGTGCGGGGCTCGACGGCATCATGCCGGCCCATGTGATCTACAGCCGGATCGATGACCGGCCGGCGGGCTTTTCGCGCCACTGGCTGCAGCAGGTGCTGCGTGGCGACCTTGGCTTCGACGGCATCATCTTCAGCGACGACCTGAGCATGGAGGGGGCGGGTTTTGCCGGCGGCTACAGCGCCCGTGCCGCAAGCGCACTCGAGGCGGGCTGCGACATGCTGCTGGTCTGCAACGACCCCAGGGGCGCCTGCGAGGTGCTGGACTGGCTCGACGCCCACCCGGTGGCGGCGGGGCGCGACGCGCGGCGGCTGCGTCACCGCGCGGTGGCGCAGCCCGATCCGGGGCGGCTGGAGCGGGCCCGCGCGCTGGCGGCGCGGCTGCGGGAGGGCTGATCCATGTGGCAGGAATTCATTGATCAGCTGCTGCTGTACTGGCCGTTCGGACCCGAGACCCGCTGGGTCATACCGGTTTTTCTGATCGTCTTTCTGACCATGCTGACGAACTACCTCTCGAACCGGATGTTCGGCAAGCTGCACGACAAGCTCGCCCGTACCCGCAATATCTGGGACGATCTGTTGCTCGACTCGGCGCGGCGCCCGGTGGCGGCCCTGGTCTGGGTGTTCGGTGCCGGCTGGGCGCTCGAGGTGATTGACCGACGCACCGGTACCCATCTGATGGACGTGGCCGAACCGTTGCGGCGGATGGCTGTGATCCTGCTGATTACCTGGTTCCTGGTACGCCTGATCAAGGGCGCCGAGCAGGCGCTGGTGTCGCCGGAGAAGGTCAAGGCGCCGATGGATCTGACCACGGCATCGGCGATCGGCAAGCTGTTGCGGCTGTCGGTGATCATCACCGCGGTGCTGGTGGTGCTGCAGAGCTTCGGCTACAGCAT
This sequence comes from Marinobacterium nitratireducens, assembly GCF_014645375.1. GTDB lineage: Bacteria > Pseudomonadota > Gammaproteobacteria > Pseudomonadales > Balneatricaceae > Marinobacterium_A > Marinobacterium_A nitratireducens. The sequence goes on along the minus strand of NZ_BMLT01000004.1, from coordinate 99,710 downwards.
CTCCGGCGTGCTGGCGTTCGGCGGTATCGGCGGCATTGCGGTGGGCTTCGCCGCCAAGGACTTGCTGTCGAACTTCTTTGGCGGTCTGATGATCTACCTCGACCGTCCTTTCAAGGTCGGCGACTGGATCCGTTCGCCGGACCAGAATATCGAAGGTACCGTCGAGGATATCGGCTGGCGCCAGACCCGTATCCGCACCTTCGACAAGCGCCCGCTGTACGTGCCCAATGCGACCTTCGCCAGTATCTCGGTGGAGAACCCGTCCCGCATGACCCACCGGCGAATCTACGAGACCGTTGGTGTGCGTTACGACGACATCCAGAAGGTCGAGCGGATTATCGATGACGTCCGGCAGATGCTGGCCGGGCATCCGGAGATCGATCAGACGCAGACGCTGATGGTGAACTTCAACGCCTTTGGGCCCTCTTCGCTGGACTTTTTCCTCTATACCTTTACCAGGACGGTCAACTGGGAGCACTTCCACAAGGTCAAGCAGGACGTGCTGCTGAAAGTTGCCGATATTATCGACGCCCATGGCGCCGAGATCGCCTACCCGACCCGGACGTTGCACCTGGCCTCGATGCCCGAGGGCGCGGCGCCGGCGGTGCAGCCGGAGCCGGCGGCGGCGAAATCCTGACGGCGTCTGGTTATTCGTGGGAGCGGCGCTCCCAAACTTGCGGGTACTTCCTCGCCGCGAATGCTCGGCCGAGGTATAAAAGCTTCGTCGCGGGGCGCGACTCCTACGAAGCGGCGCGACGGTTCGGTCACCTGTCACCCGTGCCCCGTCACGCCGCCTGGTTATTCGTGGGAGCGGCGCACCCAAACTTGCGGGCACTTCCTCGCCGCTAATTGGGTCTGGCGCCATGCCGGCTTCGTTCTATGAGGCAATTGCCGTATGGAGGTCATTTTCATGTCCCGGTTTGAAATGAAGCGCAAGCATCTGCTGGCGTCCGAAGTTTTTGGATACAGCTACGAGCACTATGCCGATCGCCTGGGCATCAACCCCCGCTTCGATCGTTATATGCCCCAGGTTATTGCAACTCTCGAGAAGGCGGTTGCAGAACACTGGGATATCGCCAAATTGGCCAAGCGGCTGGAGAGGAACGAGGATCAGGCCGCGGATCTTCTGTCGGCATTCAAGGATGCCGCCGAGATCGTCGATGCCGAGAATGCCGCCGAGTCGTTCCGTTGCGGGGTTCGTCGGTCGATCCAAGATGCGCTCGCTGACGGTGGCCTGAATTCAGACCGGGATATCGAGGAGCTGGTGACGCAGATCTGTTACCGAGCGGCGGATTTTGCTTTCCTGCTCGACAGGGAGGGACGCAGTCTCGGCGAATATTCGCGCGAACTTCGGGATGAGAGCCGAGAGTGGCAGTATGAAGACGACGATGATCAGTAGGAGCCCACTCTGTGGGCGAACCGGCCCGGCACCGGCGGCCATTCGCTCGCGGAACGGGCTCCTGCCAAAAGAAGATCCGGCGCCCGGGCCTTTACGCCTGACCCGTCAGGCGTAACCTTTGCCGGCACGGGACGGTGCGCTTCGCTTCGCTCAGCAGTACCCTACACCCGTCACCCGTCACCCGTCACCCGTCACCCGTCACCTGTCAGGTGCGCTTCGTTACACTCAGGGCACCCTACGGCTCACCACTTACCTCTGAATCACCACCAGCATGCCGAACAGCGGGTGGTCGATATAGTGAATCTCGTCGATCTCGACCTGACGGCTGGCTTTGAGGTTGGCGGTAAGCGTCCGGCCGGCGTCGTTGGGGGCGTCGAAGCTGTAGTAGAGGTCCGGGCGGATGCTGAGGAATTCGTCCAGATCCAGGGTGACGTAGCCGTCGAGTTCATAGGCGTTATTGGGCATCAGCTTGCCGCCGCGTATCCGCACCGGCTTGGCGCCGTCGGAGGTGCTGACCGGCTGGTACCAGGCGCCGTGAAACAGGGTACGGTAGTCGGCCTGTTCGCTGAGCCGGTTTTTCTCTGCGGTCAGCACCAGATTGTTCGCCGGCAGGCGCTGATAGGCGCCGTTGCCGTTGTTGCCAAGCTCCAGGGCATCGGCGCGGCGGGGGATTTGTGCGTTTCCCCAGGTCTGCTCGTCGATGGCGGGCGAGCTGTGGGCGAACACCAGTATCTCGATCTTGTACCAGGGCTCTTCGGCGTCGGCCGGCAGGCTCAGGAAGAGCATCGTCAGCAGAGCAAAGAGGGGCCTGGAGAAGCCCGCGTTGCGGGCGAACCATTGCACGGGGTTGAGTCTCATCGGTCGGAAAGCTCGTCAAGCAGGCCTTCCACCGTCCGGAAGCGATCGTCGGTGGTCGGCATATCGAAAATGAAACGCAGCTGGCTGGCGCCTTCAAGCCGGTACTGTCGCGGCCGGGTCTGCACCAGGGTGACCAGCTTCATCGGGTCGACGCGGGTGTCGGCCCCGAATTCCAGCCGGCCGCCCTTGTCGGCGGCGTCGATCTTGGTGATGCCGAGCCTGTCGGCGCGCAGCTTCAGCGCAGTGATACGGAACAGGCTCTTGACCGGCTCCGGCAGCAGCCCGAAGCGGTCGATCATCTCGACCTGCAGTTCATGCAGCTCAGCGTCGGTTTTGCCGTTGGCGATGCGCTTGTACAGGATCAGGCGGTTGTGAACGTCCGGAAGATAGTCCTCGGGGATCAGCGTCGGCATGCGCAGGTTGATCTCCGGACCGTGCTGCAGCGGTGCGTCGGGATTCGGCGTGCGGCCTTCGCGAATCGCTTCGATCGCCTGTTCCAGCATTTCCATGTACAGCGAGAAGCCGATGCTCTGGATCTGCCCGCTCTGCTCCTCGCCGAGCAGTTCGCCGGCGCCGCGAATCTCGAGGTCGTGGGTGGCCAGGGTGAAGCCGGCGCCGAGGGCGTCGGCCTGGGCGATGGCCTCCAGGCGCTTGCCGGCATCGGTCGTCATGCCCTGGGGCGGCGGCGTCAGCAGGTAGGCGTAGGCCTGGTGGTGCGATCGGCCGACGCGTCCGCGCAGCTGGTGCAGCTGGGCCAGACCGAACTTGTCGGCACGGTCGATGATGATGGTATTGGCGTTGGGGATGTCGATGCCGGTTTCGATAATGGTGGTGCAGACCAGCAGATTGTGCCGCTTGTGGTAGAAGTCGGACATCACCCGCTCGAGCTCGCGCTCGCGCATCTGGCCGTGGCCGATACCGATGCGGGCCTCCGGTACCAGCGCCTTGAGCTCCTCGGCGGTGCGCTCGATGCTCTTGACCTCGTTGTGCAGGTAGTAGACCTGGCCGCCGCGCAGCAGCTCGCGCAGGATCGCCTCCTTGATCATCGGCTTGTCGCTCTGGCGTACGAAGGTCTTGACCGACAGGCGCCGCGCCGGGGGCGTGGCGATGATCGACAGGTCGCGCATGCCGGACATCGCCATGTTCAGGGTTCGCGGAATCGGGGTCGCGGTCAGCGTCAGGATATCGACCTGGGCGCGCAGCGACTTCAGGCGCTCCTTCTGTTGCACGCCGAAACGGTGCTCCTCGTCGATGATGACGAGACCGAGGTCTTTGAATTCCATGTTGCCCTGCAGCAGCTTGTGGGTGCCGACAATGATGTCGATTTCACCGCAGGCGAGTTTCGCCTGCGCCTGCTGCTGCTGTTTGGCGCTGCGAAAGCGCGAGATCAGCTCGACATTGACCGGCCAGTCGGCGAAGCGGTCGCGGAAGTTGTCGTAGTGCTGCTGCGCCAGCAGTGTGGTCGGCACCAGAATCACGACCTGCTTGCTGTTCTGTACGGCAAGGAAGGCGGCGCGCATCGCCACTTCTGTCTTGCCGAAGCCGACATCGCCGCAGACCAGGCGGTCCATCGGCTGGGGAGCGGTCATGTCGCGCACCACCGCCTCGATCGCCAGCGCCTGGTCCGGGGTCTCCTCGAACGGGAAACTGGCGGCGAAGCGGCGGTAGTCCTCGTCCGGCGAGGTGAAGCTGAAGCCCTTGCGCGCGCCGCGCCGGGCGTAGATATCGAGCAGCTCGGCGGCGGTATCGCGCACCTTTTCCGCGGCCTTGCGTCTGGCGCGGCTCCACTGCTCGGTGCCGAGACGGTGCAGCGGGGCGGTCTCGTCGCTGCTGCCGCTGTAGCGGCTGATCAGGTGCAGTGCGCTGACCGGGACATATAGCTTGGCGCCCTCGGCGTATTCCAGCGTCAGGAACTCGTTCTGCTGTCCGTCCAGCTCGATGCACTGCAGGCCGAGATAGCGTCCGACGCCGTGATCGAGGTGCACCACCGGTGCGCCGACTCGCAGCTCCGACAGGTTCTTGATGACCTGGTCGGCCTGTTCCTGGTCGCGGCTGCGCCGCCGGCGCTGGAACACCTGCTGCCCGAACAGCTGGGTTTCGGTGATCAGCTGATACTGGCCCGGCAGGTCGAGGCCCCGCTCCAGCGGGTAGACGCAGATCGCATGCCGTGGCCGGTGCTCGATGAAGTCGGCCCAGTTGTCGACCGTTTCCGGCTGCAGGCCGGCGCGGGCGAACAGCTCCAGCAGCGATTCGCGGCGGCCCGCCGACTCGGCGCAGAACAGTACCGGCTCATTGCGCGTGTCGAGGAATTCGAGCAGGGCGGCCAGCGGCTGGCTTGCCTGGGCATTGACCGGCAGCTCTGGGGGCTCTGCGAAGGGGCTGTCCTGGCTGCCGGCCGCGTTGCCGGTGTCATCCTGCTGCAGTATCAGGCGCGGCAGGCGCTTGAGCGCGGCGAAGAGCTCGTCGACACGGGTGAATACCTCGGCGGGGGGGAGCAGCGGCCGCTCGACGTCGTGGCGCCGGTCCTCGTAGCGGGCCTCGACCTCATGCCAGAATTGTGCCGCCGAATTCTCGAGCTCCGGCGTGCAGATCACCAGGCTGGAGTCGGGCAGGTAGTCGAACAGGGTGGCGCATTCGTCGAAGAACAGCGGCATGTAGTATTCGATGCCGGCGGGCACCAGGCCCTCGCTGACGTCCTGATACAGCGGGCAGCGGCGCGGGTCGACGTCGAAACGCTCGCGCCAGCGCTGGCGAAAGCCGGCGATGGCGTTGGCGTGAAAGGGGAATTCCTGTGCCGGCAGCAGCCGGATCTGCTCCACCTGGTCGATCGAACGCTGGGTTTCGGGATCGAAGCTGCGCAGCGTCTCGATCTCGTCGTCGAACAGATCGATGCGGTACGGCAGACGGCTGCCCATCGGGTAAATATCGAGGATGGAGCCACGCTGGGCGAATTCGCCATGCTCGTAAACGGTTTCGACCGAGCGGTAGCCGGCGTCGCTGAGGGTGCGCCGCATCGCTTCCGGGTCGAGCTTCTGGCCGACGTCCAGCAGCAGGCTGCTGCCGCCGATAAAACTGCGCGGAGCCAGGCGTTGCATCAGCGTCGCCGCCGGAACGATCAGGATGCCCTGTCGCAGCTGCGGCAGGCGATAGAGGCTGTGGATACGTTCGGAAACGATATCCTGATGCGGGGAAAAATTGTCGTATGGCAGGGTTTCCCAGTCCGGAAAGGTCAGCAGTTCGGCTTCGGGGTCGAAAAAGGCGGTTTCGGTGGCCAGTCGGGCGGCCTCGTCGCTGGATGCGGCGACCACCAGGGTGATGCCGTCGTGACGCCGCGCGGCCGTGGCGATGAGCACTCCCGGCGCGCAGCCTTTCAGGCGGCCGATGCGCTTGATGTCGCCCGCGCCCGCCGGCATCGGGTGGTCCAGTTCGAACACTGCTGACTCCTTGGCACTGAGATGTTGGTACGAATGGCTGGCACTGAGCCGTTGAGCCGATCCCTTGTCCGGGGGGTGAAAACCGGCCTGTAAAAAGGCGCTTATGGTACCTTTTGTCACTGCAAAAGGGCAGAGGATCGGGGACTTTCGGGGATGATCCGGCATTAGTACCAAAGCAGCAAAAGCTGTTATTTGCCCCGGTGAGGGTAATCTAGGATAATGCGCGCGCAGCCAATTTTAAGCCCAGAAGTTTTTTGGAGTGACCCCGTGAGCCAAGAACAAGTTTTCGCAGACTGGAAAGCGCGTGAGGCGTGTGCAGAAGACATGGTGCCGCTGATCGGCCGTCTGTACCGCGACCGCAACGTCGAGACGTCTGTATTCGGACGCCTGATCCACAAGCGTTCCGTAACCGACATTCTGAAGGCGCATCGTTTTGCCCGGCAGATGATGAAGGATCAGGAAGAACTCAGCGTTCACGATACCTATCCGGTTCTCGAAGCTGTCGACAAACTCGGTGTCGCCAATGCCCACGTGGACGTTGGCAAGCTATACATCAAATTCCGCCACGAAGGCAACGGCGATCTCGAAGCGTTCGTGAAGAAAGAGCTCGAGTCCGTTATCGGTGCGCCTGAGCGTGAAGCGACCGACGTCGTCCTGTACGGCTTCGGTCGCATCGGCCGTCTGCTCGCCCGTCTGCTCATCGAGCGCACCGGCGGCGGCCAGTCTCTGCGTCTGCGCGCCATCGTTGTGCGCAAGGGCAGTGCCGACAACGACCTGGAGAAGCGCGCCAGCCTGCTGCGCCGCGACTCGGTACACGGTTCCTTCAAGGGCACCATCAAGGTCGACGAGGAAAACCAGGCGATCATCGCCAACGGCAACGTCATCAAGGTTATCTTCGCCGACGCGCCGGACACCATCGACTACACCGACTACGGCATCAGCAATGCGCTGGTGATCGATAACACCGGCAAATGGCGCGATGCCGACGGCCTCAGCCTGCACCTGCGCGCCAACGGCGTAGCCCGCGTGCTGCTGACCGCGCCGGGCAAGGGCGTCAAGAACATCGTCATGGGCGTCAACGACGGCGATATCGTCGACGAAGACCGCATTCTGTCCGCGGCATCCTGCACCACCAACGCCATCGTTCCGGTGCTGAAAATGGTCAACGACGAGTACGGCGTGATCAACGGCCACGTCGAGACCGTTCACTCCTACACCAATGACCAGAACCTGATCGATAACTACCACAAGGGCGACCGTCGCGGTCGTGCCGCCGGTCTGAACATGGTCATCACCGAAACCGGTGCCGCCAAGGCCGTCGCCAAGGCGCTGCCGGAACTGGAAGGCAAGCTGACCGGCAACGCCATCCGCGTACCGACCCCGAACGTCTCCATGGCGATCCTGAACCTGAACCTGGAGAAGGCCACCACCAAGGATGAGCTGAACGACTTCCTGCGCAATGCGGCGCTGTTCTCCGAACTGCAGAAGCAGATCGACTACAGCAGCTCGCCGGAAGCGGTTTCGACCGACTTCGTTGGCTCGCGTGCGGCCGGCGTTGTCGATGGTCTGGCGACCATCGTCGACGGCAACCGTTGCGTGCTGTACGTCTGGTACGATAACGAGTTCGGTTACAGCTGCCAGGTGTTCCGCATGATGCAGGCCATGGCGCACTGCACCCTGCCGGCCTTCCCGCCGAAAGATATCTGATAGTTGGGTGGCGGGTTGCGCATTACGCGTGACCTGCACCCATCGTGGGAGCCGCGCCCCGCGGCGAAGCTTTTCGCCGCGGGGGCTATTCGTCCGTAGGAGCCCGCTCCGCGGGCAAATTATTCCGGCAGGGAGGTTGTTCGCCCACGGAGTGGGCTCCTACAATTCCCCGACACCCGACACCCGACACCCGACACCCGACACCCGACACCCGACACCCGACACCCGACACCCGTCATGCCGCCCGGTGGTGCGCTTCGTTACACTCAGGGCACCCTGCGTCTCATCCCTGTCCACTCACCGATCCTTTTCTGTCTGTTTTTCGTACAGATATGCAAAGGTCGTTGAAAATTCACAAAATTTGTATACGGGAATGAGGGCCATTAGCGCCCGGCTTTGTAGATAAAGACAGCGGCGCTCAGTTATAATGTCGCGGTTTTTTGGGTGGGGTTTCTCTTTTCCTTGGAGCGACAATAACGACATTCCTGCCGTCGCCGTGGACAGGTGACAGCGGCGATGGTGGTTTCGAGGCAAAGACCCGAAACAAATTTCAACGTGATGGGTGAGGCGTATGATCAAGATCAATAAGGGTCTGGATCTACCGATTGCGGGCGCGCCGGAGCAGGCTATCAGCGATGCTCCCAAGGTGCGTACCGTCGCCGTGACGGGTCCTGACTATGTGGGCATGAAGCCCACGATGGCCGTCAAGGTGGGTGACCGGGTGAAACTCGGTCAAGTGATCTTTTCAGACAAGAAAACAGAAGGTGTAGTCTTTACGGCCCCGGGTGCAGGCGTCGTCAAGGACATCAACCGTGGTGAGCGCCGAGTGCTGCAAACCGTCGTCATCGAACTGGATGACAACGAGGAAGCGGTCGAGTTCGCCAAGTACAATGCCGGCCAGCTCGCCGGTCTGAGTCGCGAACAGGTCGAGCAGAACCTGGTCGACTCCGGTCTCTGGACCGCGTTCCGTACCCGGCCCTTCAGCCGTGTACCCCAGCCGGGCACCGAACCGAATTCAATTTTCGTCACCGCTATCGACACCAACCCGCTGGCGGCCGACCCCCAGGTCATCATTGCCGAACAGCCTGAAGCCTTCGTCAATGGCCTCAAGTTGCTGACCCGTCTTTCCAAGACCAAGGTCTATCTGTGCCAGGCTGCCGGTGCTGGTTCCAAGCTGCCCGCCGTCGACGGCGTGCAGATCGCCGAGTTCGACGGCCGACACCCGGCCGGCAACGCCGGTACCCATATCCACTTCCTGGATCCGGTCAGCCGCAACAAGTTCGTCTGGACCATCGGCTACCAGGACGTCATCGCCTTCGGCAAGCTGTTCACCGAAGGGCGCCTGCCGACCGAGCGCGTCGTGGCGCTGGCCGGTCCCCAGGTGGAGAAGCCGACGCTGCTGCGCACGCGTGTCGGCGCCAGCCTCGAGGATCTGTGCAAGGGACGTCTGAAGGCCGGTGAAAACCGCATGATCAGCGGCTCGGTCTGGAACGGCCGCACCGCCTCCGGTCCGCTGGCCTACCTGGGCCGCTACGCCACCCAGGTGAGCGTGCTGGAAGAGGGCAGCAAGCGGGAATTCATGGGCTGGGTCACCCCCGGTTCCAATAAATTCTCGGTGCTGAACATGTTCACCTCGGTACTGTCGGCGGGCAAAAAGTTCAACTTCACCACCACCACCAACGGTTCCGAGCGTGCCATGGTGCCGGTGGGGCAGTTCGAAGAGCTGATGCCCCTGGATATCCTGCCGACCCAGCTGCTGCGCGCGCTGGTCACCGGCGATATCGTGACCGCGATGCAGCTGGGCTGCCTCGAGCTGGATGAGGAAGACCTCGCGCTCTGTACTTTCGCCTGTACCGGCAAGTACGAGTACGGTCCCATCCTGCGCGACAACCTGCTGCGTATCGAGAAGGAGGCCTGATCCATGAGCCTGAGAAACGTTCTGGACAAAATGGAGCCGCACTTCCACAAGGGCGGCAAGTATGAAAACTGGTACGCGCTTTACGAAGCGGTCGATACCATCTTCTATACCCCGGGTCAGGTGACCAAGAGTGCGGCGCACGTTCGTGACGGCGTCGACCTCAAGCGCATGATGATCCTGGTGTGGATGTGCACCTTCCCGGCCGTGCTGTTCGGCCTGTACAACGTCGGCTTTCAGGCCAACACCGCCATGGCGTCGCTCGGACTGACCGAGTCCAACACCTGGCAGGGTTCGATCGCCGGTGCGCTGACCTCGTTCAACCCGGACAGCCTCTGGGACAACATCATTCACGGTGCCGCCTACTGGCTCCCGATCTACGCCGTGACCTTCGTGGTCGGTGGTTTCTGGGAAGTGCTGTTCGCGATGAAGCGTGGCCACGAAGTCAACGAAGGCTTCTTCGTCACCTCCATCCTGTTCTCGCTGATTCTGCCGCCGACCGTCCCGCTGTGGCAGGTCGCGCTGGGTATCAGCTTCGGCGTGGTGATCGGCAAGGAAGTGTTCGGCGGTACCGGCAAGAACTTCCTCAACCCGGCGCTGACCGGCCGTGCCTTCCTGTTCTTCGCCTATCCGGCGCAGATGTCCGGTGACGCCATCTGGACCGCGGTCGACGGCTTCTCCGGCGCTACCCCGCTGGGCCTGGCGGCTCTCGGCGGTGTCGACGCCATCCTGGCGCAGAACATCACCTGGTTCGATGCCTTCATCGGCAACATCCAGGGCTCGGTCGGTGAAACCTCCGCCTTCGCCATCATGGTCGGCGGCCTGGTGCTGCTGTTCGCCAAGGTCGCGGCCTGGCGCATCGTCGCCGGCGTCCTGGTGGGCACCATCGCCACCACCGTGCTGCTGAACCTGATCGGCTCCGAGACCAATCCGATGTTCAGCATGCCGTTCTACTGGCACCTGGTACTCGGCGGTTACGCCTTCGGTCTGTTCTTCATGGCCACGGACCCGGTATCGGCGTCGATGACCAACATCGGCAAGTGGTGGTTTGGCGCGCTGATCGGCGTCATGGTCGTGCTGATCCGTGTCGTCAACCCGGCGTTCCCGGAAGGCATGATGCTGGCGATTCTGTTCGGCAACCTCTTTGCACCGCTGATCGACAACTTCGTGGTGCAGGCGAACATCAAGCGGAGGATGAAGCGCAATGGCGGCTAACAACGATACCATCGGTAAGACGCTTACCGTCACCATTCTGCTGTGTGTCATCTGCTCCGTCGTGGTGTCCGCTGCAGCCGTCCTGCTGAAACCGCAGCAGGTCTCCAACAAGGAGCTGGACCGCAAGTCCAACATTCTGGCGGCTGCCGGCATCAGCGACCCGTCCAAGTCGGTCGACGAGCTGTTCGCCCAGATCACCACCAGGATGGTCGACCTCGAGACCGGCAAGTTCACCGACGAGGTGGACCCGGCGACCTACGATGCCACCAAGGCGGCCAAGGACCCGGCGCTGTCGGTCAAGCTGGACCGTGGCGAGGACATCGCCTCGATCAAGCGTCAGGCCAAGTACATGCCGGTTTACCTGGTGCAGGACGGCGACCAGATCGAGAAGGTCATCCTGCCGGTGCACGGTTACGGCCTCTGGTCTACCCTTTATGGTTTTCTGGCGCTGGAGGGCGACCTGAACACCGTGATCGGTCTGGGCTTCTACTCCCACGCCGAGACTCCGGGTCTTGGCGGCGAAGTCGACAACCCCGCGTGGAAAGCGCTGTGGCCTGGCAAGAAGGTCTATGACGAAGGCTCCATGGATCCGAAGCTGCACCTGATCAAGGGCAACGTCGATCCCGCTTCGCCGACCGCGCAGCACCAGGTCGACGGCCTGTCCGGCGCGACCCTGACCAGCAATGGCGTGACCAACCTGGTCCAGTTCTGGCTCGGCGAGAACGGTTACGCGCCGTTCCTGGCCAACCTGAAAGCAGGGGAGGTATAAAGCATGTCTGCATCCAAGGACGTCCTGGTAAAACCGATCTTCGCGAACAACCCGATCGCGCTGCAGATCCTCGGCATCTGCTCGGCGCTGGCGGTTACGACGAACCTCAACACCGCGCTGGTGATGACCCTGGCGGTTATCGCGGTAACGGCGTTTTCGAACCTGTTCGTCTCGCTGATCCGCAACCATATTCCGGGCAACATCCGCATTATCTGCCAGATGACCATTATCGCGTCGCTGGTAATCGTGGTTGACCAGATTCTCAAGGCCTACGCCTACGAGATCTCCAAGCAGCTGTCGGTCTTCGTCGGCCTGATCATCACCAACTGTATCGTGATGGGTCGTGCCGAAGCCTTCGCCATGAAGAATCCGCCGGGAATCTCCTTCCTGGACGGTATCGGCAATGGCCTGGGCTACGGCGCGGTACTGATGTTCGTCGGCTTCGTGCGCGAACTGTTCGGCGCCGGTTCCCTGTTCGGTATCGAGATCCTGCCGCTGATCAACGACGGTGGCTGGTATCAGGGCAACGGCCTGTTGCTGCTGCCGCCGAGCGCGTTCTTCATCATCGGCATGTTCATCTGGATCGTCCGTTCCTGGAAGAAGGAGCAGATCGAAGAACCGGAGTACGTGCTGGCCCCGAACAGCAAGAAGGAGGCTGTGTAAATGGAACAGCTGATCAGCCTTTTCGTTAAGGCCGTCTTCGTCGAAAACATGGCGCTGGCCTTCTTCCTGGGGATGTGTACCTTCCTCGCCATCTCGAAGAAGGTGCAGACCGCGATTGGCCTCGGTATTGCCGTTATCGTCGTTCTGGCGATCACCACGCCGGTCAACAACCTCATCTTCAACCATCTGTTGCGCGAAGGGGCGCTAGCCTGGGCCGGTTACCCCGACGTCGACCTGAGCTTCCTCGGGTATATCTCGTACATCGGCGTTATCGCGGCGATCGTGCAGATCCTCGAGATGTTCCTCGACAAGTTCGTTCCGGCGCTCTACAACGCGCTGGGCGTGTTCCTGCCGCTGATCACCGTGAACTGCGCCATCATGGGTGCCGCACTGTTCATGGTCGAGCGTGACTACACCTTCGGTGAAAGTGTGGTCTATGGCGTCGGAGCCGGTACCGGCTGGGCGCTGGCGATTACCGCACTGGCGGGTATTCGCGAAAAGCTCAAGTACAGCGACGTGCCGGCTGGACTGCGTGGCCTGGGCATCACCTTCATTACCGTAGGTCTGATGTCCTTAGGGTTTATGTCCTTCTCCGGCGTACAGCTGTAAGGAACATGATCAACAGAAGGAAGGTTCAAGCTCATGAATGCTGAAATCATTCTCGGCGTTGTCATGTTTACCGCGGTGGTGCTTGCACTGGTCGCGGTTATCCTGGCAGCCCGTTCCAGGCTGGTTAGCTCCGGCAACGTTCATATCGAAATCAACGGCGATCCTGACAAGAGCATCACCGTGCCGGCCGGCGGCAAGCTGCTGAGCACCCTGGCCAACGCCGGTATCTTCGTGCCCTCCGCCTGCGGCGGCGGCGGTACCTGCGCCCAGTGCAAGTGCATCGTCGAAGAAGGCGGCGGCTCCATGCTGCCGACCGAGGAGTCGCACTTCAACCTGCGTGAAGCGAAAGATGGCTGGCGTCTGTCCTGCCAGGTCGCGGTCAAGCAGGACATGAAGATCGAACTCGAAGATGACGTCTTCGGCGTCAAGAAGTGGGAGTGCACCGTCGAGTCCAACCCCAACGTCGCGACCTTCATCAAGGAACTGACGCTGCGGTTGCCGGAGGGCGAGAACGTCGACTTCCGCGCCGGCGGTTACGTCCAGCTCGAAGCGCCGCCGCACGAAGTGCATTACAAGGACTTCGACATCGAAGAGGAATACCATCCGGACTGGGACAAGTTCAACATCTGGCAGTACGTGTCCAAGGTCGACGAGACCGTGATCCGTGCCTACTCGATGGCGAACTACCCGGAAGAGAAGGGCATCGTCAAGTTCAACATCCGTATCGCGTCGCCGCCTCCGGGCACCAACCACCCGCCGGGCCAGATGTCCTCGTACGTCTTCAGCCTCAAGCCGGGTGACAAGATCACCGTTTACGGACCCTTCGGCGAGTTCTTCGCCAAGGATACCGACAACGAAATGGTCTTCATCGGCGGTGGCGCCGGTATGGCACCGATGCGTTCGCACATCTTCGACCAGCTCAAGCGCCTGAACTCCAAGCGCAAGATCAGCTTCTGGTACGGCGCGCGCTCGATGCGCGAGGCCTTCTACGGCGAAGAGTACGATCAGCTGGCCGCGGAGAACGACAACTTCCAGTGGCACCTGGCGCTCTCCGATCCGCTGCCGGAAGACAACTGGACCGGTTACACCGGCTTCATCCACAACGTGCTGTACGAGCATTATCTGAAGGACCACGAGGCGCCGGAAGACTGCGAGTACTACATGTGCGGACCGCCCATGATGAACGCCGCCGTCATCCAGATGCTGCTTGACCTTGGCGTCGAGCGGGAAAACATCTTCCTCGACGACTTCGGTGGCTAAATGATGCAGGCTTCCTCGCCGAAGCTGACATCCGGGTGGCCAGCAGCTTCGCTGCTGGCCACTTTGTTTGTAGCGCTTGCACTACTCAGCGGCTGTGACTCGAGTCCCCAGGTCGTAAGCGTTAGCGGCCCGACCATGGGCACGACGTTCAGCGTCAAGTGGGTGTCGAACGATCCCGGCAGTGTCGAGCGGATCGCGCCGAAGCTGGAGCAGTCCCTGGCGGCTGTGAACCAGTCGATGTCCACCTATATGGAGGACTCGGAGCTCTCCGTTCTCAACCGCGAGCCGGCCGGCTCCGTCACCGAGGTATCCGAAGGGCTGTTTCAGGTGCTCAGCCTGTCGCAGCGGATCAGCGAAAGCAGCGACGGCGCCTTTGACGTGACGGTCGGCCCGCTGGTCAACCTCTGGGGCTTCGGACCCGACGGCCGCATTACCCATGCGCCGGAGCAGGCAGAGATCGATCGCATTCGGGCGCATACCGGCTATCGCAAGCTGCACCTGGACCCGAACGGGCGCAAGGTGACCCGCGATGCCGCGCTTTACGTCGATCTTTCCGGAATCGCCAAGGGTTATGGGGTCGACGAGCTGGCCCGGGTACTGGAGGGTGAGGGCGTCGACAGCTATCTGGTCGAGGTCGGGGGCGAACTGCGTGCCCGCGGCACCAAGCCCGACGGCAGTCCCTGGCGTATCGCCATCGAAAGCCCGGTGGCGGGTGAGCGCGACGTGCAGCGCATTATCGAGGTACACGAGATAGGCGTGGCCACCTCGGGTGACTATCGCAACTATTTCGAGGAAAATGGCATCCGTTTCTCCCATACCATCGACCCGGCGACCGGGCGCCCGATCAGCCACAAGCTGGCGTCGGTCACTGTGCTGAGCCCGACCTGCGCCGAAGCCGACGGTCTGGCGACGATGTTCACGGTGATGGGAGCGGAACGCGGTTTTCAGTATGCGGTCGACAACGGAGTGGCGGCATTTTTTATCGTCAAATCGGACGAGGGCTTCGTCGAGCGCATGACGCCGGCATTCGAGCCCTACCTGACCGAATGAGGTGAACCCAAGTGGACGTAATGATTCTGACCTTTGTGGTCCTCGGCGTCGTCATCCTGGCGATGTCCATCGGCGTGCTGCTCGGCGGCAAACCGATCAAGGGGTCCTGCGGCGGCATGAGTGCCCTCGGCATGGACACCGTCTGCGATATCTGCGGCGGCAACCCCAACAAGTGCGAAGAAGAAACCAAGAAAGCGACCAGTCGTGAAGGTGAGTCGCAGGATCTCGCCTACGAGGTCAAGAGCGGCGCCTGAGGCAATGGCCGATCCGTAGGATGGGTGGAGCGATGCGATTACCTTTGCTTCAATATTTACCCGGCGGTGTGGGCATCGTGTAACCCATCATATCGATCGCTGTACAGATCGATTGGCATCGGCAGCCACGGAGGCTTTCTCCGGCCACAGCGAACTTACTGTTACAGGCTGTTTTGACGCCGGTATCTGCAGCTCTGTGCCAGCCGAAACGAAGGCGCCTTCGCGCCTATGATGGGTTGCGCCGCCGTTGTGACTTGGCGCCAGCCGACAATTTCGTGCTGATGGCGGCTTCACCCATCCTACGGGTACCCGTACATATTTGCGCAACCGCGGTAATGGAAGATTATAACGCCCGGAAACAGGGCGAACTGGACAGAGTGAAGGGGAAATGAATGGCAGTATATGACTACGATGTCATCGTGATCGGCTCGGGTCCGGCCGGGGAAGGCGCGGCGATGAATTCGGTCAAAAAGGGGCGCCGTGTCGCCGTGATCGAGGAGCAGGACCTGGTCGGGGGCAACTGTACCCACAAGGGCACCATCCCGTCCAAGGCGCTGCGTCACTCGGTCAAGCAGATCATCGAGTTCAACACCAACCCGATGTTCCGCGATATCGGTGAGCCACGCTGGTTCTCCTTTCCCCATGTACTGAATCGCGCCGAGAAGGTCATCGCCAGCCAGGTGATGCTGCGTACCAATTTCTACGCCCGTAACCGCGTCGATGTCTTCTTCGGCCGTGCCGAATTCACCGACAGGAACACCATCTTGGTGCGCGGTACCGCCAAGGGCGACGAGACCCTGCGTGCGAAGAACATCGTCATCGCTACCGGCTCGCGCCCCTATACCCCGGCAGACGTGGACTTCAATCACCCGCGTATCTACAACTCCGACACCATCCTCAAGCTCGGGCATACGCCGCGCACGCTGATCATCTACGGCGCCGGCGTCATCGGCAGCGAATACGCGTCGATCTTTGCGGGCCTCGGGGTCAAGGTCGACCTGATCGACAACCGTGACCGTCTGCTGTCTTTCCTCGACAAGGAGATCTCCGACGCGCTCAGCTACCACCTGCGCAACCACGCGGTGAAGATTCGCCACAACGAGGAGTACGAGTCGGTGACCGGCGATCAGGGCGGCGTGACGCTGACGCTGAAATCCGGCAAACGCATCCGTGCCGATGCCTTCCTCTGGTGCAACGGCCGTACCGGCAACACCGATCACTTAGGGCTAGAGAACATCGGGCTGACGGCCAACGGCCGCGGTCAGCTCGAAGTCGACGAGCATTACCGCACGGCCTGTGAGGGCATTTACGCGGCAGGCGATGTCATCGGCTGGCCGAGCCTGGCGTCGGCGGCGCTGGACCAGGGCCGCGCGGCCGCGGCCGATCTGCTCAGCGGCGACGACTTCCGCTATATCAACGAGGTTCCGACCGGCATCTACACCATTCCGGAGATCAGCTCGCTGGGCAAGACCGAGGAGGAACTCACCGCCGAGTGCATACCCTATGAAGTCGGGCAGGCCTTCTTCAAGGATACGGCCCGCGCGCAGATTTCCGGTCAGCCGGTCGGCATGCTCAAGCTGCTGTTCCACCGTGAAACCCTGGAGATTCTGGGTATTCACTGCTTCGGCGACCAGGCCTCCGAGATCGTGCACATCGGCCAGGCGATCATGACCCAGCCGGGCGAGGCGAATACCCTGAAATACTTCATCAACACCACCTTCAATTACCCGACCATGGCGGAAGCCTACCGTGTCGCGGCGATCTCGGGCCTTAACCGGATCGAAAATCTGTAAGTGGTGAGTGGGTAGGGTACTGCTGAACGAAGTGAAGCGCACCGGCAGCTGTCTAAGGCGTAAGGGCCTTAGAGAGTGAAGCGTCGCCGCCTAAAACCAAAAGCCGCATCCCCCGGGAAGCGGCTTTTTCGTAGGAGCCCGGTCTCCGGGCGAATGACGGTTGCCGCGGCACCGTAGTGCCAGAGCCGGGCGGTTCCACCGAGCTCCTGTCAGATCCACCGCCGTACCCGGGCCCTGTATTCGCTGAACTGCTCGCCAAAGTGCTGCGACAGCGCGGCTTCTTCGGGACGGATCTGGAACCTGTCGATATACCAGACGAAGAACAGGACGCCGATCAGCAGCCAGGGTGACTGCAGGAAGGCGACCAGGGCACAGAGCCAGAGCGCGAACCCGACGTACATGGGGTTGCGGGACAGGGCGTAGACGCCGCTGCTGACCAGGGCGCTCGACTTGTCGGGGTAGCGCGGGTCGACCGTCGTCTGGTGACGGCGGAACTCGAGCACGCCGAAGACGCAGAAGTAGCATCCGGCGCCGGCCAGCAGCAGCGCCAGCAGGGCGCCCGGCATGGCGCCGATATCGATTCCCGGGACCAGGCGGGACGCCAGGACCATGGCGAGCCCGACCAGCACGACCAGCGCGAGCGGCGGTATTTTCAGTTTCATTCCTTCAGTTACCTTTCTTCGCCACGATGAATACCGATTCCTTCGCCGGTTGCCACTGGTAGTCGATGCCGAAGCCGGCGGCGGTCAGCATCGACACCAGCATTTCTTTGTCTAAACGACTCACGTGGGGTGCCAGGCCCAGCACCTGCATCACCGGGATCAGCACGCGCCAGTAGATCGGCAGGCTGCCGACCAGGGCGGTGCTGGATACGAAGATCCCGCCGGGCTTCAGCAGGCGGTAGATCCTGGCGATCGTCGCTTCCACGTCGTCCAGCAGGTGCAGGATATTGAGCCCCAGCACGGCATCGAAGCTCTCCGGTTCCAGCGGCAGGCTGTCCAGGGTGCCCTGGCGGAAGCTGACGTTGTCGACCCCGGCCTCCCGTGCCTTGGATTCGGCGATCTCCAGCATCCGGGGCGAGATATCGGTTGCGAGGATATGTCGGACGAAGGGGGCGTGGATCAGCGCAGTGCCGCCGGTGCCGCAGCCGAACTCCAGCACGGACCAGTCCGGCCGGAAGTAGCCCTGGGTAACTGCCAGTTTCTGTTGGTAGCGTTGCTCGTCCCTGATTGGACTCCTGGCGTAACGGGACGCCGATTTGTCCCAAAACTCCTGCTGGCTTTTCAATCCTCTGGCTCCTTGAGCTTTAATTAAAGGGGGCAAGGTGTGGCCGTTCGCAAGGCTCTTGTCTATCCCTGGTCGGGAATCTCCGGCTCGACCAGCCGGGTCAGCTGCGCGAGAGACTCCTGCCAGCCCAGGTAGCACATCTCGACCGGAATCACCGCGGGAATGCCTGCCTGGACGATACTGATCTCGGTTCCGCAGAGCACCGCTTTCAGCTCGATCGTCACGAGCATTTCGCCCGGAAGGTTCGCGTCGTCGAAGCGGTCGCTATGCCGGATACGCTGATTGGGCACCAGCTCGAGATATTCCACCCGGAACGAATGGCTGTGGCCGGTTCCGAAATTGGTGAACGACATCCGGTAGCCGCCGCCGACCCGGACATCGATTTCGTGCACCGTGCCGGTATAGCCGTACGGCGGAAGCCAGCGCTCCAGCGCGCTTTTATCGATAAACGCCTTGTAGACGCGTTCGGCCGGCGCCCGCAGCACCCGGTGCAGCCGAACGGTACCCGTTGCATCTGTCATGACATTCTCCTTTATCTTGTGGCTTCAAAGGGTAGTCGAACGTGGCGAGGGGCAATCGACAACGGCAGGAAAAAATCTTCGACGTTTGAAGGGAAACCAGACGACACTATCGTAGGATGGGTGAAACGACGCGGGGGATCTGGATATCCGCGTCCCAATGTAGCCAGGGCGTCGTGTAACCCATCTTGCGGCGGGAGTCAGCACCGCTGAAGCCATTGATGGGTTGCGCCGCCGCCACTGCGCTGCGTACCGACAGCGGAGTGCCATTGCGGCTCCACCCATCCTACGAATGATGCCTTCTTCCCGCCAAGGTAAGGCCTGATGCTAATCGATACTGTTTAAAAATTATCGGTGATCAAAATCCGTAATCGCGCTCGACCCTGGAAATCCGTGTCTTGAAGGACGAGTACCACTGTTCGCGCCCGAGCCTTTGGGCTTCCCGGTGGTCGAGATCGGCCTTCCATCTTTTTATCGACTCGAGATCCGACCAGTACGAAACGGTGATGCCGACCGCTTCCCTGGCCGATTCGACCCCGAGGAACCCGGGCTGCTCCGAGGCGAGCGCCTCCATCCGCTCCGCCATTTCCGCGTAACCCTCGTCGACCTCGGTCCGAAGCGAGGTGAAGATCACGGCGTAGTAGGGTGGTTTGGGTGTTTTGGCAATCGATGACATCTTCACTCCTGTCTGATCACTTCGACCGTGCGTCAATTGCATCCGCCAGGGTGATATCGAAAATCTATTTGGAGGTTGAATCGAGCCGTGACGCAGGGAACGGGCGAACGCCTCGGCCAGCTTTCCCATGGCAGCGGACCCGTGCGCCGACATCCGTTTTATGCCGGAAGTTCAAACTCAGTCTCCCGCCCTGTCGGACCAGACCGCAAACTCGTTGCCGCTCGGTTCGGTGAAATGAAAACGCCGGCCCCCGGGGAAGCTGAAGATGGGTTTGACGATAAGGCCGCCTGCGTCACGGACCTTCGTGAGCGTCGCCTCGAGATTGCTGCTGTAGAACACCAGCAGTGCGGCGCCATTGGCCGTGCTGGAGTGCATATCGGCGCTGAAGAAGCCGCCGTCGAGGCCCTGTCCGGCAAATGCCGTGTAGTCGGGGCCGTAGTCCGTGAAGGACCAGCCGAAGGCCGTTTCGAAGAACGCCTTGGTCGAGGGCAAGTCAGTAGCCGGGTACTCGACGTAATTGAGCTTTTCATGTTCGTTCATGGTGACGCCTCTTTAGGGTCGGCTGAGCTTGAAGTGCCACCCGCCTTGCGTCGCTTTCGACAAGCCCGGCAACGAACCGCGACCGCCCAGATATGACCTTTCGCCTCCTCGTAATACCACTTCTGTTGTTCGGCGGTCCAAAGCTGTGCAATGCCGCAGTCGATGCAATTGAAAGCGTAGTCGCGATACCAGCGCGGAAGGTCGCCGTAGGTGTTGATATGGGACAGCTTGTCGCGATCGGCGAGCACGGCTCCGGGCGGTGGCGGGGAGCCTGGCATATGCGGCGGCAACAGTGTCGGTTCGTCCGCCATGGCTGCTTAATATGCCCTTTCCGGGGAACTCCCCTGGCCGGGACCTGTGGACGGCTTGAACGCGGCCTGGTCGAACAGCGGGTTGGCCGGCCCCCAGGGATCTTCGTCGCTCATGTCCGGCAGCTGGTGCGCGATGCCGCGGTGGCAGTCGATACAGGTGGCTTCGCCCCTGGCCAGGGCAGTGGAGTGCATCTCCCGCGCCCGCGGCGCCTGTTCGGTAAAATCCATGTAGTCGAAATCGTGGCAGTTGCGGCACTCCAGCGAGTCGTTGGACTTCAGCCTGGCCCATTCGTGTTTGGCCAGCTCCAGGCGCTTCTCGAGGAACTTCTCCCGGGTGCTGATGGTGCCGAAGATCTTGCCCCAGACTTCCTTCGAGGCCTGCATCTTGCGGGCGATCTTGTCGGTCCAGTCATGCGGTACGTGGCAGTCCGGACAGGTCGCGCGCACGCCGGAGCGGTTGCTGTAGTGGATGGTGGTCTTCATTTCCTCGAAGACGTTGTCGCGCATTTCATGGCAGCCCACGCAGAAGGTTTCGGTGTTGGTCGCTTCCAGCGCGGTGTTGAAGCCGCCCCAGAAAATGATGCCGCCGACAAAACCGCTCAGCACCAGAAAGCCAAGGCTGTAGCAGGCCGATGGCTTTCTCAGGAGCGCCCAGTAGCCTTTCAACCAGTCTTTCATTGCGCCTCACCCTCAGCATCGTCCGTACCGCGCAGCAGGATATCCACGTCCTTGAAGGTGTTCTGAACGCTGAGGGGCGCATCCGACTGGGGTACATGGCATTGCATGCAGAAATAGCGGCGCGGCGCCACGGTGGCCAGTACCTGAAAGTCGCGGTCCATGAAGTGCGTGATGCTGATCATGGGGGCGCCGCTGACGCCGGTCTGGATACGGGTGTGGCAGTCGAGGCAGCGGTTGCTGTTGGTATCGACCTGATAGTCGCGCACGGTGTGCGGAATGGTGGGCGGCTGCTCAGGGTAGGCACGAACGCGCCGGGTGTCGGAGTCGACCGGGTCCTTGATCTCGGGCGCGGGCAGCGATTCGAACAGGGTGCCGCCCGGGCGGACGCCGTCAGGTCCCGGCGTCGGGGGATAAGGCTCGGCATGCACGGACAGGCTCAGAATCAGCGTCGCCAGCACAGCGCTGACGACCGGGATGAAGGGCTTGCGGTTCATGGTCGTCTCCTTACGCCAGGGACTGGAGTTCAAGGCGGACCGCGCACTTCTTGAAATCGGTCTGCTTGGAGATGGGGTCGGTGGCGTCCAGTGTCAGCTTGTTGACCAGTCGCTGGGCATCGAAGAAGGGGATGTACACCAGCCCGCGGGGTACCTCCACCCGGCCGCGGGTTTCGACCCGCACCAGCAGCTCGCCGCGACGGCTCACCACCTTGACCTCGCTGCCGCGTCGCATGCCCTGATCGCGGGCATCATCCGGGTGCATGTACAGCAGGCCATAGGGAACCGCCCGATGCAGCTCGGGTACCCGCTGCGTCATCGAGCCGGTATGCCAGTGTTCCAGAACGCGGCCGGTGCAGAGCCAGAACGGGTATTCCTCGTCGGGTGACTCGGCAGGGGGCTCGTACGGCAGCGCGTAGATCACCGCGCGTTTGTCCTTGTGACCGTAAAACTGTACGCCGCTGCCGGCCTCGACGTAGGGGTCTTCCCCTTCGCGGAAGCGCCAGCGGGTTTCCCGGCCATCGACCACCGGCCAGCGCAGGCCACGCTCCTGGTGATAGCGTTCGAAGGGCGCCAGGTCGTGGCCGTGGCCGCGGCCGAAGCGGGCGTATTCCTCGAACAGTCCTTTCTGGATATAGAAGCCGAAGGCGTCGGCTTCCTGGTTTGCATAGGCGGGGTCGCGCTCGCTGTTGTCGAAAGCGTCGACGTTGCCGTTGGCAAAGAGCACCTCGTACAGGGTCCTGTCGCGGTAATCCGGGTTTTCGTCGAGCAGCTCAGCGGGCCACACCTCGTCGGTGGTCAGGCGCTTGGAGAACTCCACCAATTGCCACAGGTCGGATTTCGCCTCGCCGGGCGCCTGCACCAGCTGGTGCCAGAACTGGGTTCGCCGCTCGGCGTTGCCGTAGGCGCCTTCCTTTTCGACCCACATCGCGGCCGGCAGGATCAGGTCAGCCGCCTGGGCCGAGGTGGTCGGGTAGGCATCCGACACGATGACGAAGACATCCGGGTTGCGCCACCCGGGCAGCAGTTCCTGCATCAGGTTGGGGCCGGCCTGGGCGTTGTTGCTGACCTGGGTCCAGTAAACCCGCAGCTTGCCGTCCTTGAGCGCGCGGCTCTGCGCCACCGCATGGTAGCCGGGCTTCGCCGGAATGGTGCCCGCCGGCAACTTCCAGATCTTCTCGGCCGTGGCACGGTGCTCCGGGTTGGCGACCACCATGTCCGCCGGAAGGCGATGCGAAAAGGTGCCGACTTCCCGCGCCGTGCCGCAGGCCGAGGGCTGGCCGGTCAGCGAAAAGGGACTGTTGCCGGGACTCGATATCTTGCCGGTGAGAAGGTGCAAGTTGTAGACCAGGTTGTTGCACCAGACGCCGCGGGTATGCTGGTTGAAACCCATGGTCCAGAGCGACATCACCCTGCGCTCGGGGTCGGCGTAGAGTTCCGCCAGCGCCAGCAGCTGTTCCTCGGACGCGCCGGAGGCTTCCACCGCTCGCTCAAGGGTATAGGGCTTCACGAACTCGGCGTACTCCTCGAGGGTGATCGGCGTACTGTCGTTGGCCTTGTCGCGGCCGGCGGCGGACGCTTCCCGCGGGTCCTCGTCCCGCAGGCCGTAGCCGATATCGGTCTGGCCCAGGGCGAAGCGGGTATGGCTGTCGACGAAGTCGCGGTTTACCCGGCCCTGCTCGATGATGTAGTTGGCGATGAAATTGAGGATCACCAGGTCGCTGTGCGGCGTGAATACGATCGGGATGTCGGCGAGCTCGAAGCTGCGGTGCCGGTAGGTCGACAGCACCGCCACCTGGCAGCCGGGATGGGACAGCCGCCGGTCGGTCACCCGGGACCAGAGCACCGGGTGCATTTCCGCCATGTTGGAGCCCCAGAGCACGAAGGCGTCGGCGGCCTCGAAATCGTCGTAGCAGCCCATCGGCTCGTCGATGCCGAAGGTGCGCATGAAGCCGGCCACCGCCGATGCCATGCAGTGGCGCGCATTGGGATCGATGTTGTTGCTGCGAAGACCCGCCTTCATCAGCTTGCTGGCGGCGTAACCCTCCCAGACGGTCCACTGGCCGGAGCCGAACATGCCCACCGACTCGGGGCCGTGGCTGGCGATGGCGTCGCGGTACTTTTGCGCCATGATGTCGAAAGCCTGCTCCCAGGAGACCGGCGCGAACTCGCCGTCCTTGTGGTACTGGCCGTCCTTCATGCGCAGCAGCGGTCGGGTCAGGCGGTCGGCGCCGTACATGATCTTGGACAGGAAGTAGCCCTTGACGCAGTTGATGCCGCGGTTGACCTCCGCCTTGATGTCGCCGTGGGTGGCGACCACGCGGTTGTCTCGCGTCGCCACCATGACGCTGCAGCCGGTACCACAGAAGCGGCAGGGCGCCTTGCTCCACTGCAGCTCGTTGGCGTCGCCCCCGGCAATCAGCCGCTGGGCGCTGGCCGGAATGGGCAGACCGGCCGCGGAGGCCGCAGCGGCGACGGCGCTGGCCTTGGCAAAATCTCGGCGTGTGATCGACATGTTCAGCTCTCTCCAGCGATTCTGACGACATCAGTGGCCGTGGCGGGCTGCGGCAGCGGCTCTTCGCAGCGGGACGCGTCCAGCTCCTCGTGATAGACCAGCACGGCATTCAACACGCCGGGGCGTTCCTGCAGCTGCTCGAGCAGCGCATTGATCGCGCCGTGGCTGGGCAGTTCGGCAACCAGAACCAGCTTGCCCTCGGGGCTTTCCATGGCTATTTCCAGGTTACCGAAGCCGGTGACCCAGCGGCGGAATCCGGCAAGGTGGCGGGTACGCAGATAGACGATAAGACTGGCGATGTGAAGGCGTTCATCCATGCCTGGGCTCCAGTGTCAGGGCGCCGTTGGCGCAGGCGGGCAGGCAACCGCCGCAGCCGGTACAGGCGTCTTCGTCGATGTCCGGCAGCGGCGGTGCCCCGCGTTGCAGTGAAAAACGAATGGCC
This sequence comes from Marinobacterium nitratireducens, assembly GCF_014645375.1. GTDB lineage: Bacteria > Pseudomonadota > Gammaproteobacteria > Pseudomonadales > Balneatricaceae > Marinobacterium_A > Marinobacterium_A nitratireducens. The sequence goes on along the minus strand of NZ_BMLT01000004.1, from coordinate 75,323 downwards.
CGGGCCTCGCAGCCATCCTCGCAGCTGCGGCAGTGAATCTCGGCCTGCGCCAGACACTGATCACCGATGCGCGCCACCCGGTCCAGTGCCGGACGGCTCAGATCGAACACCGGTTGCGGGCAGACGCGGGCGCAGTCGCCGCACAGGCTGCAGCCGGCATGCGAGAAGTCGAGCCAGGGAAAGCCGCCATCGCCGCGCAGCAGCACACCCTCGGGGCAGGCCTCGATACAGGCGTCGCAGCGGGTACAGAGGTCGGTGAAGTCGTCACCGCTCCAGGGCGGCGCCATGGGATTGTGGTTCTGCGTCTGGCCCCGCAGAAAGGCTCTTCTGGACAGCACCCTTCGATCTCCTTTGACGGGTAAATGCGGTGCGCGCGGCAACCGGGCTCAGGCCGGCGGGCCGGGCGGCCCCAGTAACATTTGCAGTATCCAGACGATAAAACCGTAGCCGCCGACGATGGCGACCGCGAGCATCGGAAACAGAAACACGAGCAGGAATACCAGCAGCCGCGTCTCCCGACTTTTTTGTGCTTCGGGCGGGGTGGAAGATTGCATCTCCATCCTCATTCAGGCGGACGGGTTTGTAGTGGGCGCGTGCGACGTTAATGACGCCGGTCACCGGGCAGTGTAGATGATCAGCGGCGAATGTCAGGTCGGATTGGGCAAAGCTTCCGGCTTTCCCCCTTCCTCAATGGCGGCTTCGATACGGGTCGAGGGAGAAGCCGAGGCGCCTCAGCACATCCGCTTCCGCCGGGTTGCCGCTCTGTTGCCAGCGTTGATAGATCGCCATGATTTCGCTGTCGCTGTAACGGCGATAGCGGCGGCAGGTGCGGGCCACCAGTTCCAGCATGCGGCCGAAACCGCCGGCCAGTTCGGCGAACACGTGGCGGTGGTGTGCGGCGTTGTCGGCAAGAAAGTCGTAGGCGCCACTGCCCATGCCGATGAAGTAGTCGCGCTGTATGCCGCGACGCGCGTAGTGTTCCGGAAACAGGGCGCCGAGAAACAGCGCCATGTCGCCGAGGTGGCGCAGGATCAGACAGCGCTCGCGGCCGTCGGCAGCCTCCAGGGCGTCGCCGTACAGCAACGCCAGTGGCCGGATGCTGCGCTGGCCGTCCTGGTAGCTGAACAGGGCATCGTCCCGGCTGAAGCGATCCAGCAGGTTGCCGAGGTACCAGCAGGTGTCTTCCTGCAGCGACCTGTTATCGATCTGGCGGATCTGGTCGCGGAAGTAATCGGCCAGGCTGGCGTGGGACAGGGGTCGGGTGCATTCCGTCTGCATGACTGCCTCCTTCGTTGAAACACGCTTTTTTCAATCTAGCCCGAGGGGATAAGTTGCGCCAGTTGTGCGCTGCAGCATATGGGGTTGAGAAAATATTCATACGCCCACTTGAAAAGCCTTCTGCCCGCTCCTATATCGGTTTTGAGAGTGCTGCTCGCAGTGCTCTATGTCGTCTGTTTATGTCATGACTATCAATAACTTATGGAGAATTTTTTGGTATGAGCATTCGACCTCTCCACGACCGTCTCGTGGTACGCCGACTCGAGGCCGAAACCACCAGCAAGGGCGGAATTCTGCTGCCCGGGAATGCCCAGGAAAAGCCGAGTCAGGGCGAAGTCATCGCCGTCGGCGACGGCGTTACGCTCGACAACGGCGAGTTGCGTCCGCTGCTCCTGAGGACCGGCGACCGGGTGCTGTTCGGCAAATTTTCGGGCAGCGAAGTGAAGCTGGACGGCGAGACCCTGCTGATCATGCGTGAGTCCGACGTGCTGGCGGTTATCGAGAATGCAGGTAGCGAGGAGAAAGTGGCATGAGCGCCAAATCAGTGGTTTTTTCGAATAGCGCCCGCGCTCGCATGCTGCGCGGCGTGACCGTACTGGCCGATGCCGTCAAGGTGACCCTGGGTCCCAAGGGACGCAACGTGGTGCTCGACAAGAGCTTCGGCGCCCCCCGCGTGACCAAGGACGGCGTGTCTGTGGCCAAGGAGATCACGCTCAAGGACAAGTTCGAGAACATGGGCGCGCAGATGGTCAAGGAAGTGGCTTCCAAGACCGCAGACGTTGCCGGTGACGGCACCACCACCGCGACCGTGCTGGCGCACGCCATGATCCGCGAAGGTCACAAGGCGATTGCCGCCGGCATGAACCCGATGGACCTCAAGCGCGGCATCGACCTGGCGGTGAAAGCGGCCATCGAAGAGCTGGGCGCGCTGGCGACGCCCTGCGCAGACAGCAAGTCGATCGGGCAGGTCGGCACGGTGTCGGCGAACTGGAACGAGGATATCGGCGAAATCCTGGCCCGCGCCATGGACCGTGTCGGGCGTGACGGCGTCATTACCGTCGAGGAGGGCAAGTCGCTGCAGAACGAACTCGAGATCGTCGAGGGTATGCAGTTCGACCGCGGTTACCTGTCGCCGTACTTCGTCACCAACCAGGAAAAGATGCAGGCCGAGCTGGAAAGCCCCTACATCCTGCTGTTCGACAAGAAGATCGGCAGCATCCGCGACCTGCTGCCGGCGCTCGAGGCGGTGGCCAAGGCCGGCAAGCCGCTGCTGATCGTGGCCGAGGACATCGAGGGCGAGGCGCTGGCGACGCTGGTCGTCAACAACCTGCGCGGCATTCTCAAGGCCGCGGCGGTCAAGGCGCCGGGCTTCGGCGACCGCCGCAAGGCGATGCTGGAAGATATCGCCATCCTGACCGGCGCCAGCCTGATCTCGGAAGAGGTCGGTCTGTCGCTGGACAAGGTGAACCTGGATCAGCTCGGTACCGCCCAGCGCGTGGTCATCACCAAGGACAACACCATTATCGTCAATGGTGCCGGCAGCCAGGAAGCGATCCGGGGACGCATCGAGCAGATCCGTTCGCAGATCGAGACCACCTCGTCCGACTACGATCGCGAGAAGCTGCAGGAGCGCGTGGCCAAGCTGGCCGGCGGTGTTGCGGTGATCAGGGTTGGCGCCGCCACCGAAGTGGAGATGAAGGAGAAGAAGGACCTGGTCGACGACGCCCTGCACGCCACCCGTGCGGCGGTGGAAGAAGGGATCGTCGCCGGCGGTGGCGTGGCGCTGGTACGCACCGCCGCCAAGCTGGCCGGCTCTGCGCTCGCCGCTGCCAACCGCGATCAGGAGGTCGGCGTGCGCATTGCTCTGCGCGCGATGGAAGAACCGCTGCGCCAGATCGTCGCCAACGCCGGCGGCGAGCCCAGTGTGGTGGCCGATGCGGTGCGCCAGGGCGAAGGCAGTTTCGGCTACAATGCCCAGACCGACGCCTACGGCGACATGCTGGAAATGGGCATCATCGACCCGGCCAAGGTCACCCGCTCTGCGCTGCAGAACGCCGGCTCCATTGCGGGACTGTTGCTGACCACCGAAGCCATGGTCGCCGACCTGCCCGAAGACGCCAAGGCGTCCGCTGCGGCCGATATGGGCGACTGGGGCTGATTCTCATCCCCCCAAAGGGCGCGGCATCCGCCGCGCCCCTGTCTTTCGACTATTCAAGCTTTCGAGATTCGCAGGATGGGTGAAAGGACGCATGGCCAGGGGGTATTCGCCCCTCAAGTAACCAGGGCGTCGTGTAACCCATCTTCGACGTAACCGTTAATTCCCTCTGATCCGTGAAGAGCTTTTAAGGCTCTCCGACATGGTAGGGGCGCATCATCTCGTGATCCTCGTGGGAAAGGATATGGCAGTGCCAGACGAAGCGCCCGGGCTTGTCGAAGCGCATCTTGATCCGGGTCACCTCGCCGGGCAGCGCCATTACCATATCGCGGCGCGTCTGCTCCTGCGGCTCAGGTCCGCGTGCCTGACCGACAACCCTGAGGTTTTCCAGACGGTAGCCCTCACCGCCCTGGTCATCCTCGCCCCCCTCGCCAAGCTCTGTCGACTTCTCGATCAGCCGGGCGCTGAAGGGCTGGCGATCGAGAATTTCGAAATGCACCAGATGCACATGGATTGGATGTGCGTCGCCGGTGGCGTTGTAGATTTCCCAGATTTCGATATCGCCGAGAGCCGGGTTTTCGGTAATGGGGCTGTCCCAGTCCAGGGTGCCATTGACCCAATTTCCGGCGACATCTAACACCGGCTCCGCGGTCCCCAGCAGGGGCTTCAGGCGGCCGAACCGGTCCGTGCCTTCGAATAGTGCCAGTTTGCGTGTCTTCGCTACGGGGCCCGGAATCGCGACGCCGTCACTCAGGTAAGTCGACTCGCTGATTGCGGTATCCGGAACGGACGATGTTTCGAGGACAACGTCGAACGCCATGATCCGATCGGTGCGCCGGTCCGGAAAGAGATCGCCTCTTTTCGGCAGGTTGCCGCCAAAGGGCGCATCGCCCAGCAGGTTTTCGATAATGACGCGATCACCGTTTTCAACGGCTTTAAAGTCGATCACCAGATCCAGGCGCTCACCCGGCGCAAAGTTGACCTCATGGACTTCTGCGGCCGTTGCGCGCAGGCTCTGGTCTGAGCCGATGACATAGAAGGGGATCGGATCGCCGAGTGCCGGGTCGGTCGCACCGTCGGCCCAGTAGTCGTCTTCTGGAGCCCCGCCGGGCACTGCTTTCAGGCGCAGGCGCATAAAGCGGCTGTCGCAGCCGTTCAGCAGCCGCACCCGGTACTGGCGTCGCTCGACCCTGTAGTTCGGCCAGATCACGCCGTTGACCAGCATATGGTCACCAAAGAACTCCGCCAGTGCGGTCGGACCACCGTTCGGGAAGATCTCCGCCGGCAGGTCGGCTCCTTCGTCGTCGATAAAATCGCTGTAGAAGGGGTCGCCCGGGAAGGCAGGATAGAACAGCTCGCCGGTATCGCGGAACATCCGGTCCTGTACGGCAAAGCCCAACTCGTAGGGCGCAGCCGGAAGGCCCAGCGGGTTATCCGCTGTACCGGTATCGTGCTCGTCCCGCAGGATAAAGAATCCCGCCAGTCCGGCATAGACGTTGAGCCGGGTGATCCCCAGCGCATGGTCGTGGTACCAGCAGGTGCCGGCGACGTCATTCCACTCCGGACCGCCGTAGCGATAGTAGCGTGCCTCCCAGCGGGGGCCCTTGATCCTGAAGCGGGGCGTGAAAAAGTATTCGGGGTTGCCATCGAAAGCGCTGTCATTCAGCCCGCCATGGACATGGGTGACGATCGGTACACCGTCGATTGCGATGTTGTAAGATTCGTAGCCTGGCAGTGAGTACGCCCAGTGCAGGCTGGTATCAACCGGCAGCAGATGATTGAGGAGGGTCGAGCCCTCGATGAGGTCATTCTCCCAACTGATCTCCAGCGACTCACTAAAGGGGCCAACGGTCAACTCGAGGGTGCGTCCTGGCCAGGTTACGGGGCCGTTGTGGGCACCGTAGCCCCAGATTGGCGTCTCTCGCTTTTTTCCATCAGCTCCGATCAAGCCTGTCATTTGTACGGCCCGGGCCGCCCGGATGCGCAGCCGGCCGGCTTCCGGCATGTACTTGAAGCCGGGAGCGAGCGCATTGGGTGCCTGTTGCTTGAACAGAGGTTGCATCGCCGGGTCCGAGAGGCCGGCAGCCAGGATGGCTGCGTGACTGCTATGCGCGCGCAACAGTGCGGCGGGGATGCTGGCGGTCAGGCCGGCAGCCATGGCCGACCGGATACTTAGCGTCAGAAAGTCGCGACGTTTCATGGCGCTTGCCCTCCGGGTTTCGGGGCGAAAAGCGTGGCGACTCTCCCTGCAGCCGGGTTTCGCCTGTGTGGGTTTATTATGATCGTCTTATGTAATGCATGATTGATTCCAGAATGACTTTTGTTAATTAAAACAAACCATTATGGTCTGGTTTCACGACCATCCAGGTTTGAGTTTGTTAAGTCCCCGAAACGATTCCGACATTTGGCGGCTAAATTGTTATGCAGTCTGAACACCCGCAGCCTGCATTTTCGTTATTCCCTATAGCCGTAGCGCCTGATGCGCACGCGATGGCATACGCTGCGACGGTCTTTTTCAGTCGGGCTCCCGGGCCGGCGCAGGTTGTACCTCGCGGCGTGGCCAGCGCAGGCCGCTGGCCAGCAGCACGCCCAGGGTAATGGTCAGCACGCCCGCCAGGCCTCCGGCGCTCAGCGGCTCCCCGAGCAGGAAAAGCGCGGCGACCGCCGCCAGTGCCGGGGTGATGGAGCCGAGGGCGGCGGTCTTCTCGGCACCGAGCGCGCCGATGGCGACGCCGTAGGTGAAGCCGCCGACGATGCCGGCGCCGAGCCCCTGTGTCAGCAGGTAGGGCCAGAGTAGCGGCCATCCCGCCGTGGCGAGATTCGAATCGACCTGGCCACCGGCGAGCAACAGCAGCAGTCCGGCCAGCGAGCCGGCGCAGAGCAGGGCGGTGGCCTCAAGCGCGCCGATGCCCAGTATCCTCAGCGCGACCGTGTAGCAGGCCCAAAGCAGGCTCGCGCCGAGAAACGCCAGGTGGCCACGCCAGTAACCGCTGGCGAGATCCACAAGACCGCTGCCGAGCAGCACCCCGACACCGGCGACGATCACCCCAAGCCCGACCAAGCGTTGCCGCGGCAGCGGCTCGCCGAACACCACTACGGCGAGGCCGGTGACGAACAGCGGCGCGGTTCCCGGTACCAGGGCGCCGGCATGGGCGGCCGGCGCATAGTGGCTGCCGAGGGCGATGAGGTAGAAAAACGGCAGGCCGCCGAGCATCAGCAGCAGAGCGTGGCGCAGCCGGATACGCCTGATCCGTGGCCAGCGCAGCAGCAACAGCGGCATAAACAGCAGCGCCGGCAGGCCGAAGCGCATCAGTGCCAGGTCGGTTGTGGTCAGTACCGACTGGCTGCCGCTGCGCAGCGACAGCAGAAAGCCGGTCCAGATCAGCAGGGTCGCGGCCATCGCCGCCAGTCCCTTGAGGTTGAAAGCCGGTTCGCCCCGGTAGGTTTCCATGTCGCCGTGCCTCGTCAGCCGCTTGATGACGCTATTATCCGCCAGGGCAGCAGGGCGATTCTTGCTTTGTGGCTTGTGAATGGCGTTACTTGGGGTCGATAATTGCTCAAAGTTATTTTCGATTGGCAGAATGTATCAAGATGGTAAAAGTCCCCAGTATCGATTCCACCGACCGCAAGATTCTTGGTGCCCTGCAGCGCGATGGCCGCCTGAGCAACGCCGATATCGCCGAGGCGGTGGCGCTGTCTCCGTCGCCCTGCCTGCGGCGTCTGCGCCGGCTGGAAGCCGAGGGTGTGATCAGGGGCTATCGGCCGCAGCTGGACCGCTGCGCGATCGGGCTCGGTATGACGGTGTTCGTGCAGGTGAAGCTGCAGGATCACAGCGCGCGCTCGGTGGACGGCTTCGAGCAGGCGCTGCTGCAGATGCCGGCGGTGATCAACGCCAGCACCGTGTCGGGCTCGGCGGATTACCTGCTGGAAGTGGTGGTGGCGGACCTCGCCGACTACGACGACTGGGTCCGGGGCATGCAGGCCCTGGCGATGGTGCGGGAAATCGAGAGCAACTTCGCGCTGCGCGCGGTCAAGACCGGAGCGCCGCTGCCGTTGGCGGGGGAGCGCTGATTGGCGAGGGCCCGTTGAGACTGGTTGGAAGTGGTGAGTGGATGGTGGCTAAGGAGCCTGCGAATAAGCCCGGAAGGGCGGGCTCTGAAGTATGCATCTGCTGTGTTGCAGCGCTTGAAAAGGACTACGGCCAAAGTGCCCGTGAGTTTGGTATTCCCTGAGCACTGCGCCGGAATGCCGCACCACTTGCATCTGCAGGCTTCAGGACCCGCAGAGACTAAATGGGGCTTGTTCGCAGGTTCCCTAATCGGGGCGCTGATAGAAATAAAAGGGAATTTTTTCAGGTCGGAGGTAGAGTAAAAAGGTAAGTCCTGATTTTTTCGCATTTCTCATCACGACTTATTTTCTGTTCATTTCGATAACGGGCTGCATTACGTTATAAGAGTAATTAGGCAAGCCATTAACAAAATCTGAAGCCACAATATTGATTGCTCTAGATCTCCATTTGGCGCTGTATATACGATCGGCAATAATTTGGTTGTCATCTTTGGCCATGCCTTCAGGATTCTTCGTGCCGAATGCCGGCATACGCTGTGTGTATACGACCCTCAACTTATCCGTAGCTTGACGCACCAGTCCGGAAACAGCCTCGTCTAGCTTCTTGAAATGTTCGTTATGATTAGAGGTCTCAGTGTATATACGTCGGGAAAACGCTCTGTCCTTACTCCAAATTCCTGGTGTATGGACTAATGCACCCTTAATTGCGGTGTTCTTTTGTTTCCAATCGGGAATGAAGATCAGGATATTGCCTTTAGCGATTAGTTGATTATAGGAACAGGCACTAGGGGTTTCGACAGGATAGGACTTGTTGCATCCGTAAAACTTTCTGGAGCCATCGGGCATAAGCGCTTCAGCCATGTCTTTGTTAGTTATTAACAACCTTTCTCCGAAGGCTTTCGCCAAGTCCTGATGCAGTCGAATGATCATGGGATCATTTGCATCGGGGGGAGTATCGACCTGAAGTATGACGAGCTCTCTCTGGTGTTCGGGCATTGAAACGAAGCGTTTGATATCTGCCAGGATCGAATTAAGGGGCGTAGCCCAAGCAACAGCGATACCATGATGGATAACAAATCCTTCATCAATATTTTTGTAATATGGTCGAATATCAAAAAAACGCGCTCCAACCGACAGTTGGTCAAAGAAATTATGACTCTGTGTCTTCGGTATCGAACCCCATGGCATATCAAAAGTGCCTGCGTCATGACTACCAGGGATACGAATGTCAGTGAGTCTACGATCGCCGATTATAGGCGATAAGTCTCTCATCCAGGTTGCTGGTCGATAACAAATATTGTTGGGGTGTTTGTACTGGTCAGTTTTGCACTCACCGGCCTGCACCGTTGAGGTACCCGCTAAACCTAGTATTGTTAGAGAGAAAACTAAGACCAGTTTACTGAAATAAGTTCTAGTCATGCTGTCTCCTGATATTTTATTGATTATGATTGGATAGGGAAACATTTTCCTTGTATATCTATTTAAATACAAGTTGATTAAGTCTCTTGCCCTTGAGTTTCGTGATACCTGATCTTTACGAGTACGGGATTAGGTATTGTATTTTTCTCCTATTAAATAGACAAAAGGCAAGACCTGATGTGAAACGGAGTTTTTTCAGTCCGGTTAACTGATCCGCTGGAAGAGTTCTGGGAGTTCTGGGGACAGTATACTTAATTATACTATTGCATTATCGATTTAAGCTTGGCTAACTCGATAATGCTCCAATATTGCGTTAGCGGGTTTATTGGATTAGGTATACTGTCACCGGAATTCCATTAGGTATCTACCGGCTCGTCCTGGGGTGTTGAAAGGTCTTTTCGGCGCCACCAGATGATGAATCCATGACTAGGTAAAAATGGGTGCGTGAACTGCACCGAGTCACCATCAGTTGTATGCTCAAGAATACCGTCTATCCTTTCGCTTGGATGAATAGACCTATATGACACTTCAAAAATATCGCTATCATATTGCACCTCAAAAGATAAAACTTCAGTGAGCGAATTGTTTGTGAATATCTCATTATCAGAAGCATATTTCGAGCAAAGGTTCTCGATGGTAACTTTAACCCGTCCACCTGGCAGTATCTCTTTAGATCTTCTGTCTGCAAGTGTTTCATTATTAATGTTAACTCTTGAAACTTCATACTCATCGTGCCACTCTTCTTGCTCCGGACCTTGAAACCTAACCGTCATCTTTCTCAATCCCCAATTGTCTTTATACTCACTTTCGACTTCAGAAATACGATTGTCGTAGCTCTCGAATGGTGGCGAAAATACGTTTGAAACATGATCTACATTCCTAAATACTGCTTCGAAAACTTGAGTCATCTTCACGTAGCTTCCGATAGGTTCTAGCTTGAATCGACATTTCTGATACTCCTTAAGAAACCGAGACTTTACAACATAGTTGAAAAGCTCGTCGGATACTTTGGAAGGGAGGTCGAGATCTAGAATCGCCGATATATATAGTTTTGAATTGAGTCGCTCTTCACTGCGGGCGATCTTTTCTGAAAGATTCCTCTTCTCTCTTTCGTCGACCGTACTTATAATTACCCAAGCGATGAAGAAGGCAAATCCAACCTCTGTCACGACCGCAATTAATAGCTTGACGGTTAAGGAAGGCTTTTCTACGCCTACCGCAAATGCAATTCCTAAAAACATGAAAATAAGGCCTATTGCGAGAATTTGGCCATTGGTTAAGCGGCGCAGAAAATCAGCCGCCGCGTTGCAGTTCTTTTCTTCAGAGTTCACTTTCGCCATTTCGTGCTCCCTAGGTAAGTTTTAACCGGCGGGTTCTCTTAAATTTTTTGGAAATTCGTAATAGGGAGAAAGTAGGGAGAAAGCACTGTACGGGGTCAGGTCTTGCCTTTTGCTTCACTGATAATACGACTTACCCGCGAATAGTGTAGACCGAAGAACTCGCCTAATGCCTTCATACTATAGCCGCCACTGGCATAGGCTTTGACAATCGCTTCGTTGCGCGATGAAGTCGTCTTGACGTAGTAGTCCAGAGGTTTGGCAAGTGGCCGCCGCTGAGCCAGTGGAACTTCGAGCGATCGGTCTGCATTTTCAATTCGCTTTTGCATCTCATCGACAAACTGTTCGCTGCCAAGGTAGATCTGATTGCGTAGCCGGTTCCATGGCGAGGGTTGATGCTTGCCCTCGGCTACAAATCGCTCATAGCACTCGGTGGCCCGGCCACGCTGATTGTCAAACGCCAGAAGAATGCTATCTGTGAAAAGCGCATTCGAGTCAGGCTCGTAGCCAACCGTTGCCCGATAACTGCTCCAGGGCCATTCGACGGCGGAGCGCACCATCTCGGCTCGCACGGGATTGAGCACGATATAACGGGCCAGCTCCAGCAGGTACGCTTCTTTCTCAACCAAAATAGCCTTGTAGCGCCCCTGCAAAAGATGACCCACCCGGTCATGCTGCCGGTTGAACCTTTGTGTGTAGACACCGTTGAGCTGCCGCATACCGTGGCACAGATTGCCTTCCGGCGTTTCGATCAGCGGATGGTAATGATTCTCCATCAAGCAGTACGCATGGCATACCCAGTTGAACGTCTCACAGACGTCGTCTAGCACATCAAGGAACAGGCGCCTGTCATCATCCGTTTCGTAAATTGACTCGCGTCTGTTGCCTCGCGAGGTCACATGATACAGCGCACCTGCAAACTCCAATCGTAACGGTCTGGCCATCCTTGGCTCCTTACCGGGTGGTGATTATATGATTATAGAATTCATACGAAGGAGAAGAGTACCAAGCTGATAGACAAGGGCAAAAGGCAAGACCTGACCCCGAGACCTTCTGCCAGCTTTGATTAGCTTATGGTAAATCTCAAAACGTTCAGACTCTTGTGTTTTTTCGGTTATAGCAATGTAGCGTCTCGCTGAAAATGCAAGTGAACCAACAGCAACAAGAAATGCACCTATCGTTGCATAAGATGCTACATCTGACAGTGTACATCTAGTACTCCGTAAAACATAACGCCGTGCTTTGCGACTGGTTTGAGCGCAGCGAAAACCGGTCCGACAACAGCACCTTGTTAGCATTTATATTCAACCTCATCACCAGAAATCTTGATGATTTTCTGGTTTACCAACTGATTGAAATTGTTTTGAATTGCCACTTCATTCCCGTTAATACCTAAGTGTGTAGCAATGCAATTTCGAAGGCCATTCACTTTCTTCGGACGCTTTTCTTTCGGCGTAGATGTTATGAAGGTTATTAATTTATTTTTAATATCAGTAGCAGGCTGCACTTTCACTTGCTTACAAGGTCTGCCGTTTACTTTGATGTGAGCAATAAGTGGAGAGAACCCATTATCGTTGCTAATAATTTCAAAGGAGACGTCTGTTGGAGCTTCGCTATCAAACTTCCCAAGGTAATATGAAAGGTGGAAGTCTAAATTGTTGGATTGAGTTGCTTTCAGCTGAACTAGCACCAGGTCAACTGGAGAGTCATATTTTTTATCGCCAAGATCTATTTTGGGTTGCTTCGCTCCGAGAAAAAGAACAACTTTTCTATACGCTCCAAGATCGACCTTGCTGAGACATCCGATGTTTTCGTAATCAATAAATGCCCACTTCACTGTGTGGCCTCCTTGGTAATGCTAACGCTCAATTAAGGGGCCGAAAAAGCGAAGCTTTTGAGGTCCCAGCCCGCTTGCGGGCGACTTTAATTTATTGTTATGTATCAATGGGTTTGATACTTCTCAGCTACATACCGATTGGCATATTCCATTCGTGCCGCAGCATCCAATTGGTGCCCATTTTTCTTGCACCACTCTGGGAACGTCTCCGGGTCAATATATGCTTTTTCGACAATAGCACCTTCTGACTGAAGCTTGTCATAAATTCCCTGAGCATCTTTCAACCATTTATCAAATGTATCGGGCAGCTTCCTGCCGTCTTTAAACATCTTCTTTAGACGCGCATAGTCTTCTCGCCTGTACCAGGCAATCCCGGTTGCTCTGACTTGATATTCCGTCATACCTTTCTCCCTTTTCCAGATACATAACGCTTGCCGTAACCGGCGCATTTGTAGTGAGTGTAGCGAACGAAAAATGCGTCCGAGTTTACGGCTTTGTTAGCGTATCGTTTTTATAATACGTCGCTCTAGCGGATAAGTATTCAGTCCATTTTGATATCTGACCAGAAGACCCGACTTTTCTAATTGATTGTTTCCCTGCGGCAAGATACAAGTATTCCGAATTAAACATATATACCGGAGTTAAATCCTGTCTGTCCGTCAATGCTTCAATGCTGTTCGATCTTCCATCTAATACTTCATAGTCACCATTCGTGAACTTGCTTTTTGAGTACAATAAAACCATTACAGCTTCATTTATTTTCGTGTCTTTCATGTATGCTATTAGAAGATAATCATTTTCGACTCCTAAAGCTCTTAACGTGACATATTTCGCCAAGGCAAAATCCTCGCAATCCCCGCCACCTCTGTATATCATGTCTATCGGATCGTACCACTTATCAATATCTTCGTCTGGCACAATGCGCAAAGTATTCCACAATTCGTTTACGTGATTTAACTTTTCATCTATGGAGTACTTTTCTTCATTCGAAAGCAAATTTCCAATCTCAGCAACTAGCTTCCCCGTGTCACCCTTCATGCTTTTTTCAGCATAGGCTAAGATTTTCTGCTTGTTTTGAGAAAAATAATCTGTCTCGAAATTAAGTAGACACTCAGCGCAGAAAAAACTAAAAAATAACTTTTCATCTTCTATATATGTGTTCTGATCAATCGGCACATAGGTTGATGTTGTACCATTAGTTTCTTGATTCGAATCTAGATTTGCTAACTCAGTGGTTTCCGAAAACACGGAAACCCTCGCAATCTCTTTTCTATTTGACTGGACGGATTGCGAAATTTCCTCTAGACGTACTGAAAAGTTATTTAACTTCTCTAGAAAAAGCGGATCGGAGTTCGAGTTGTGCGGTATTTCCCTACGAAGCTGATCCATTTCCAATAAGGCAGAATTCAAGTTCTTTGTAAGCAGTTCGACATTGCTCCTTATAGTGAGCTGCTGCATTATCTCGTTTTTCTGTAGCGATAATGCGCTATCTCGCTCACTACTTACTTTTATAAAATCACTTTTTAATTGAGTATACTTACTATTTAGGTCAATTGCGTTTAGCTCTGCGATTCTAGTTCTTGTTTCTAAAATTGGCGAAAAGTACTCTACTGCCCATGCAGACAATAAGCCTGCTGCAATGATGCCAGCGATAACCGCCCTAAATACGCCATGATCTTTATACCAAGATCTGTTACGCCTATCTTCAATTTCTTGTGCCTCAGCTAGCAGTTTGTAGCTTTCCGCAACAGCGCGCCGCTCAAAAGGCGATAGGCTATGAATGTCGTCTGGTTTTTCCATTCGGATAGGTTGTTCCCGTGATATCAACAGTAGCGTTTCGTATAAGCGCTAACGCTTAAAAAAGCGGCGCGTTTACGCGTCCGCCTGATTTTTCCTGTTAGCCCGTTATTGGGATGAGAGCAAATAAAAACCAAGTACCTTCCGGGTATGATTCAATATGTTCAGCACGTCTAGCTTCGTTTGGGGTATCCATGTTAACCCATGGGTCCGTCCACCCATAAGGCGTACGGAGTATGTAATGGCAGCCATCATACGGCTCAGAACCTTCAACGCACACTATAGTTCCGTTAGGAAAGTCATTGGACTCTTCCCAATCCATAACAACCTTAACTTTCCACTTTTGTAGCGCCAAGGCTATGTGGTGCGGCTCTAAACCAGGAGTTCCGCGATTTATGGCTTCACCTTTTTCTTCTCTAAGATACCAATAGGCTTCCCTGTAAGAAATTCCAAGAAGAGATGCAACGCACGCAACACCGCAACCCCATTCGTCTAGTTGTGCAACAGTATCAAATTTTTTCATCGATGCTTCATCTGGCTAACGCCTTGCTTTGGGGCCGGAGTGAAGCGCAGCGCAACGGAGGTCCCAGCCGCGAAGCGGCGACAACAGCAAATTGTTATGGTTATTTATTAGCTTCATTTGACAATATCTTATCGTTGGGTCTTTGTACTCTGATGTACCACAGATTAAAGCCAAAGAGTGTTAAGAAACCACCGAGATATAAAAGCACTCTAGCATCTAACAGAAGATCTTTTATCTGCAAATTCTTCTCTCTTAATTCGGCTAGTTTAATCTCGAACCCAACTAGCTTTTCAACATCCATTTCTTCTTTTGCTTCTTGTGATCTATAAAATTTTACCTCAGCAGCTAGTTTAGCCACTTCTATTTTTTGCTCCCATACTAGCGGCCTAAGATATACAAGTGAGAACAACACCAACACGAGGCCGCCAAGTGAAACAAACTTATATAAATTATCGGTTGGTAAATTATCTAAGTTCATGCTTATAAACCATAACGCCTCAATCAGCCGACGCGTTAGCGGTCGGTTGTATTGACTTGTTATGTGCACTTTGAATCTTCGATAATCTATAATTTAAAGCATCAATTTTTTCTACTAGAAAATCGGTCATTTTAGATGTTTCCATAATCTTTTCATCCATAGTATTATTTTTATTTTTTTCTATATCAATGAGATCCCGAGTTTCTTTTATTTGAGTTAACAGTTCATCTAAATCGTTTTTTATGATATTCAGGCGTGATTCATCCAAGCTCATCTTAATCGGAGTATTTTTAATATTAATATCTGAAACTGAATACATTGGTAAAAATATAGAAACAAGTAAACCTAAAAATGTAAAAGCTAAAGCAAATTGCGTATATTTTAACTGTTTTTTTGTTGACGCTTGGGCAATCTCATGTCTTATTACTTCTTCAGATTTAGAACCACTCTCCGAAAGAACTTTAAGAGACTCGGTAACAAATATTCTTTTCCTAGTGTATTTATAAATTAGTATTTTAATTTCTTTTTCTAAGGAATCAAAAGTTATATATTGCTCATCCGAACAGATCTCACCTATGCTACTAATTCCAATGTCACCAACAAAGTATGCCAATCCTTCGCTTTCAAGATGCTCAAATAACATAACAGCTGAAAGCATCATTTTAGAAATTTTTTCATCAATTGAATTAAGATCTATCGATCCACTATTAAATAGATCAGACTTTAACTTTAATGTTACGTCGGATTCAGATTTTACATCTATGTAACAATAATTAGGAATGTTCAACTCTTGTGGAAATGAATGATAAATATTACTAAGAACATTGAGTGGCCCTGAAATTCCATCAAGCTCAATCATTCTTAAGATAATTTGTTTTTCTAATTTGCTAAAATTTCTCATCATCTTTTTACACATAGCGCTCAAAGCAGCGGTGCGTAGCATCCGCTGCCTTTGCTTGTTAAATTTTTAATGTTCTTGGCTAGACCTTGACAAAAATAGCCCGATTACTATTGCAAACATAAACATACCTACCAAAGTTTGTCCCGTGGCAAGTATTTTGGTTAGGTCTGACTTAGGGTAAATATCTCCGTATCCAAGTGTCGTCATGGTAACAAAGCTATAATAAACACTATCTATCCGACCAATAATATCTCTCGAAAACTCACCCCAGGACCAATATATATAAGCCATAGAAAAGCCTATTTCTAAATAGTGGCCAAGAGCAAAAAATAAGGATCTAGCAGGGTCTCTTAACCCTCGCTTTTCTTCAGGAAAGACTATCTTAAGTAGGTATATTAAAGACCCTGCTTGAATTACTCCGATAACTATTCCTACGGCCAACAATTTTGGCAGGAAGCAAACCGCAACAACTGAAAAAATCAAACGTAACGTTAGGTATATCTCAGCCCATATATAGAACTCAACCTTCTCAGAAGTGACTTTTTCACCAAGTTTAGGGATAAGTGTATTTGGAGTAATCGCAGCTAATAAAGCTACGCCTTTCTTTGATGCCTCATAAATCACGCAGGATGCCTCTAAAATTTAACAGTCTGTTAATGAGGCCTCCGGCCTCATAATAATTATTAGAAAGTATACCTTTTTATAGATCATGTGAAGTTTTCGCGTATTACAACTCATTGTATTTAAATAACTTTTTTGTTGCTCAAGCTTTGATCGAAACTCAAAAGGTATCTTGCCCCCATTTCCCGGTTACCAAATGGTATATAGCGCCAGGCCCGAGCCAGGGACAAGATGCTAACCTATCAACTGTCCCTTCTTATCGTCACCGCCGCCACAAGCAGGTTTGCTATCTTAAAATATTTCCGAAATTACCGAATATCCCAAACGTCCCGGCTACCGCAGGGGCCGGTCTCTTTGAGCCGGTGAGAAAGGATTTAATTGTCGAGTCCAGAGTCTAGCCGCTAAGTCGCGAACTAGCGACGTTGTTGAAAGGTCGGGCGGCTATACTGGGGCCTGGTGGTGAGGCGTCAGGCGTGCAACGCCTGGTTGGCGGAGAGTGGTTGTATGGAGCGAAACGGATGAGGCGAGCTGTAGTCGCGGTGCTGTGCCTGGCGCTGCCGGTGTGGGCGCAGGGGCGGGACGAGGTGCCCGCGGCGGTTGCGGGCTGCGTCGAGTGCCACCAGGCGCAGGGGCTTCCGGGTATGCCAGGGTGGCCGCGTCTGGCCGGTATGGAGCGGTCCGCGATTGTCGAGATCCTGCGCGGGCACCGAGACCGCCTGATACCGGACAGTACCATGGACAAGGTCGCGGCTTACCTGGATGACGCCCAGATCGACGCGGCGGCCGATTACTTCTCCCGTATAGAGCCCGGCGATCCGTCGCCGTTCGATTTTGGCGACTGAATTGCGGGTTCCCTAGCGCATCTCGAACAGCTCCTGATGAAAGTGCTCGGCGGGCATTCCCGCGTTGATGAAGTCCTTGCGCAGTGCGGCACCGAACTCGGCCGGACCGCAGAACCACAGGCTCGCCTGCCGCCACTCGGGCACGGCGGCGCGAATCTGTTCGGCGGTCAGGTAACCGTCTTCCGGGGTGATCGTCAGGTGCAGCCGTACGCCGGCGGCACTGATATCGGCGGTGAGCTTGTCCAGCGCCGACTGGTCGACATCGGCGGTGCTGTGGAAAAGGTCGATCGGCCGTCCGTCCGGGTGGCGTTTGAGGTGTTTGAGCATGGCGATGAATGGGGTGATGCCGATGCCGGCGCCGATCCAGATCTGATGCGGGCGGTCATCCTCGAAGTCGAAGCTGCCATAGGGGCCCTCGACGGTGACCGGCAGGCCGGGCTTGAGCCAGTCGTTGAGCTGGCCGGTCCAGTCGCCCAGGGACTTGACGATAAAGGTCAGGCTCGGGTCCTCGTCGTTCCAGGCAGAGGCGATGGTATAGGGGTGCGCGCCCTCGGAGCTTTTCGAGGTGACGAAGGCGAACTGGCCTGGCCTGTGACCTGGCCAGCCGGGCTCCAGATCGATACAGCCCTCCACGACCCGCACACCCGGATACCATTTGACCGAGCGCATGGCGCCCGCCACCTGGCGCCGGCGCCCGACACGCCCGCTCAGTACCAGCAGGCCCGCTAGGGTCCCGCCGAGCAGCAACGCGGCCAGCAGCCATCCGACCGGCTGCGACCAGTAGTCGGTTTCGGTCAATATCAGGCTGTGGTAGACCAGCACCAGGTAGGCCGGCGCCAGCCAGGTATGGGTCTTGCGAAACCAGCGGTACGGAAAGGCCTTGACCAGCGCCAGCGTGATCAAAATTGCCGTTGCGTAAAAGGCCCATTCGCCTAGCGACTCCGCGAGCCCCCGCTGTCCGCGAATCCATTGTTCGACGCCGGAAAGCTCGGGACCCTGATGCCCGCCGCCCCTCTGCGGCCGGCTCAGCCAGCCCCAGCCGACCATCCATTTGGTGCCCTGCGCCAGCCACCAGTGCACCACGGCCAGCCCCAGCGCCGCGATACCGAGCCACTTATGCAGGCGGTAAACCTTGTCGAGCCCCTTCAGTGCCTGCTCGAGCCGTGGCAGGCGCAGCGCCAGCAGCATGGCGACGCTCATCAGGGCAATGGCGAGAATACCGGTGAACTGGACATAGAGATGACGGAAGGAAAAATAGTTCAGTTGCTCGGGCAGGGGGCCGTCCGCCAGCAGCCATAGGGCGGTGACGAGCAACAGCGTCGCGGCAAAGGCGATCTTGATCGGTTTCATGCGGCTGCCACTCCGTTGCAGGCGGTGGCTTCTGTCCGGCATACCTTAAATCTCACGCCCAATCTCCCTGGCTCTGTAAAGGCTGCTCCATTATCGGTGCTATTGGCTCGAATTGCAGGCCCAGGTGCCGGCAAAATCTTTCTTGGGGCCGTCATTCCCGCGTAAGCGGGGAGCCAGCAGTTCCCGGAGTTTATGGATTCCCGCGTTCGCGGGAATGACGTTGAGTTCGCGGGAATGACGGTGAGTTCGCGGGAAGGGCGGTGGCACTGAGGTAATGTAGTCATCGAATGGTGGCAAGCAGACCGGCCAGTCACTCATCACTTTCCCGCTTATCTGCGATGAACCCAAAAAAACGCCGCCTGGAACTGGGTTCCAGGCGGCGTACCGGTGCTTTGTCCGGCGGGCCCTTTCGGTGCCCGCTCAGGTCAGGTCCGCTCGATGGCCAGTGCCGACGAGGCGTCGTCCTGGTCCTGCTCGCGGCGGCCACGCAGCAGCAGCCAGCCCAGTACGAGGACGGAGGAGGCAATGCCGACCGGGCCCGCGATATCGAGCGACAGGCCGAAGCCGATTTCCGCCGACAGCAGGTAGGCGTTGACGACACCGGTCATAAAGGTCGCCGGCACGGTGCAGACCCAGTGGAACTTGTCGTGGCGCTTGAGCCAGGCGGCGGCGGCCCAGAGCATGATCACCGCGGTCATCTGGTTGGCCCAGCCGAAGTAGCGCTAGATCACGTTGAAGTCCATCTGGCTGATCAGGAAGCCGACGGCGAACAGCGGCAGTGCCACCATCAGTCGCTTGGCGACCGGCTTCTGGTCGAACCTGAGGAAGTCCGACAGAATCAGTCGCGCGGCGCGGAAGGAGGTGTCGCCGGAGGTGATCGGCAGCACCACCACGCCGAGGATCGCCAGCAGTCCGCCGACGGCGCCGAGCAGCGAAGTCGCGACATCGTTGACCACGGCGGCCGGTCCGCCCTGCGCCAGGGTGGCGTTGAGGGCTTCCGGGCTGTCGTAGAAGGACATGCCCAGGGTGGCCCAGATCAGCGCGATCACGCCTTCGCCGATCATGGCGCCGTAGAACACGAAGCGGCCGTTGCGCTCGTTTTCCATGCAGCGCGCCATCAACGGTGACTGGGTGGCATGGAAGCCGGACAGGGCACCGCAGGCGATGGTGATGAACAGCAGCGGCCACAGCGGCAGATCCTGCGGGTGCAGGTTGTCCAGGGTGACGCCGGCGGCGTAGAACGGCTTGTCGCTGAAGGCCAGGCCGATCAGCAGGCCGACGGACATGAAGACCAGCAGCGCGCCGAAGAACGGATAGAAGCGGCCGATGATCTTGTCGATCGGTACGATGGTGGCGACCATGTAGTAGCCGAAGATGATCGCCACCCAGACCGGAACCGAGGTGCCGGAGAGGTTGCCCAGCAGCTTGGCCGGGCCCAGGGTGAAGACCACGCCGACCAGCAGCAGCAGCAGCACGGCAAAGCCGTTCATGAACTGCTTGGCGATGCCGCCGAGCTCGCGGCCGACCACGGTCGGCACCGACGCGCCACCTGCGCGAACCGACAGCATGCCGGAGAAGTAGTCGTGCACGGCGCCGGCGAAGATCGAGCCGAAGACGATCCAGAGCAGGGCGGTGGGGCCGTACAGGGCGCCGAGAATCGGGCCGAAGATGGGGCCGAGGCCGGCGATGTTGAGCAGCTGCACCAGGTACACCTTCTTGGTGGACATGGGCACGTAGTCAACGCCGTCGTTGTTGGCAATGGCAGGTGTCTGGCGCTCCGGCCGGATGCCGAAGATGCGTTCGATGAGCTTGCCGTAGATGAAGTAGCCGCCGATCAGCAGCGTCACTCCGAGCAGGAACCACAGCATCGCTTACCCCCTTGTTGTGTTTTTAGTGGTTGGTACGGGGGCGAGCATAGGGGTGCGGCCGCTGAGCGGCATCCGCTAAATGCCTGAGCGGTCGTATTCGATGGCTGAGCGGTCAGCGAGCCTGCAGGAAGCGGCAGGACAAAATCGGCACAGCGCGTTCAGTAGGATGGGTGGAGCGACGCATGGCCAGGCGTTATCCGCCACTTAGGCGGGTAGGGCGTCGTGTAACCCATCGATGAGTAACAGTTAAGCGCCGGAGAACCCAAAGGCACCGATGGGTTACGCCGCCGTCAGGGACTGTGCAAAACATTGGTATCCTGTCGATGGCGGCTAGACCCATCCTACAGGTCTGGGAATTAACAACAGAATGCCATTGCGGCTTCACCCATCCGAGGATCTCAATGATGGGATACACGACGCCCAGATTCTCTGAGGGGCTGATCTCACGCGAGTATGCGCCGTTTCACCCATCCTGCGAATCGATCCTTTTTCCTGCTTTTGCGCGATGAAACTCCGATCATCTCAGAACGGCAGCTGGTAGCGTTCGCGCAGTTGCTTGAGATACCGGCGGGACACCGGCACGAGGGCGCCATGGCGGGTTTCGATCTCGGCGCCGCCGTCTTTCGGGGAAATGGCCTTGATGGCGTCGGGATTGACCAGATACTGGCGGTGCACACGCAACAATGGCAGACGCGCTTCCAGTGTCTTGAGCGGAAACTGGCAGTGCAGCTCTTCGCCGAGCGCTCGTACCTGGGTGCCGGTCAGGTCGACATAGGCGCAGTCGATATCCGCCGGGGATACCAGCCGTACCCGGTTACCCTGGTAGCAGGCCAGGCGTTCCAGGGGCGGCTCCGCCTCGCCGGGGCTAAGGGCCTCGATACGCGACAGGGTGCGGGCCAGGCGTTCGGGGTCGACCGGTTTTAGCAGGTAATCCAGCGCGGCCTCGTCGAAGGCGTCCAGCGCGTATTGCTGGTGTGCGGTCACGAACACCAGCAGCGGGCGCGGCTCGGGCAGCAGGCTGCTGACATCGACACCGGAGAGTCCCGGCATGTCGATATCGAGAAAGATCACGTCGGGCCGCAGGTCGCGGGCCTGCAGCAGCGCTTCCTTGCCGTTGCCGGCTTCGCCGACCACCTCGACAGTGCCGGCTTCGTCCAGCAGCGCCGCCAGCTCTTCGCGGGCGAGGGGTTCGTCGTCGACGATCAGGGCGCGGATCATGGCAGGGTGCCTCGGGGCCAGCTCAGTTCGGCCCGGGTGTACTGTCCGGGCTGATGGTGGAGCTCGAGTGTACAGCAGACGCCAAGGGCGGCAAAGCGCTCGCGCACAAGCGTAAGACCCAGACCGTCGGTCTGCTGCGGCGCCTGGGCGGCGCTGTCCTCGACCCGAATGCGGACACTGTCGCCATCGGCCCAGGCGTGAAGGCGCACCGCGCCGCCGGCCTCGGCACGGCTGATACCGTGCTTGACGGCGTTCTCGACCAGTGTCTGGATCGCCAGTGCCGGGACCTTTTCGTCCCTCAGCGCCTCGTCCAGCTCTTCGGCGAAGCACAGACGTTCGCCGAAACGCGCCTTTTCGATCGCCAGGTAGTGGCCGACATGGGCGAACTCCTGCGCCAGCGATACCGTGACGCTGGTACGGCCGAGGTTGCCGCGCAGGAAGGTGGCCAGATGCACGATCAGCGCCCGCGCATCCTGCGGAGAGCGGCGCAGCACCGCGGCAACGGTGTTGAGGCTGTTGAACAGAAAGTGTGGATTGACCTTGGCTTCCAGTGCCCGCAGCTCCGCTTCGGCCAGCAGTGCGCGGCTGGCCTGCAGCTGGCTGTGCAGGAGCTGGTTGGACAGGACGCCCGCGATACCGACGCCCAGGCTGCGGTTGAGGTTGCGGAACAGCTTGTGCTTGGGTTCGTACAGTTTGATGGTGCCGATGACTTCCTTTTCGCCCATCAGCGGCACTACCAGGGAGGAGCCGAGACCGCAGTTGGGGGCGATCGAACACTGATAGGGCGTGGTCAGGCCGTCGGCGAACACCACGCGGTTGTCGCGTATCGCTTCCAGGGTAATGGCGGAGGAAATGGGGCGCCCGACCTGATGATGGTCGGCGCCCATGCCCGTGAACCCCAGGATGCAGTCGCGATCGGTGATGGCAACGGCGGCGACCCCGGTTTCATCCTTCACCACGTCGGCGATGGCCTGCGCCGAGCGGGTATTGAAGCCGTCGTCCAGCAGCCCGACGCAGCGGCGGGCGATGCGCAGCGCGCGGTCGGAAATGCGCGCGGACAGCTCGTCGGCGCGAAACTTGGCGTCGCGGATAAAGCCCATGAACAGCGCCGCGCCGAAGGCGTTGGCCAGCATCATCGGCAGGGCAATGGCCTGCACCAGGGTTACCGCCTGCTCGAACGGGCGCGCCACCATCAGGATGATCGCCATCTGGAAGCCTTCGGCAAGGATGCCGAGCAGCAGCGCCTGCAGCGGGTTGAAAATGCGTTCGGTCTGGCCGCGGCGCTGCCAGAAGGCGTGCACCAGGCCCGCCATCAGACCCTCCCAGGTGGTGGAGATGGCGCAGGCGACATCGGTGAAGCCGCCCAGCGAATAGCGGTGCAGGCCGCCGGTCAGGCCCACCGCGGTACCGACCAGGGGCCCGCCGAGCAGGCCGCCGAGGATGGCGCCGATGGCGCGGGTGTTGGCGATCGCATCCTGCGTCTGCTGGCCGAAATAGGTGCCCATGATGCAGAAGCCGGAAAAAATCGCGTACACCATCAGTTTGTGGGCGGGCCAGCTCGACAGGTTGGCGAGGGGGCGAAACAGCGGGGTCTTCGAAAACAGATAGGCGATCAGCAGATAGACGCTCATCTGCTGGAACAGCGGCAGTACCAGTTGGAATTCGGTCGTGGCCACGCCCAGTCGATCCGTTCAGTTCTCGGGAAAACCCAGTATGCCAGAGCCGGTCCCTTGCGGCACTGGACCCAAGCCATTGAGTCAGAAACGAGGACCTGGGGGCTGCTGAGCGAAGCGCGCCGTTATTCAGGGAGCTCTCGCAGTCCGGTATGCCGTTCCCGCCATTCGCGGCGAGGCGCCACTCCCACGGGCGAACCCCGGTGGGGGCCATATTCCGGAGCTGGGTACAGGGTCCGCTCTGTGTGTTATAGAAAGACGTCGAACGCCGTATCGATAACCAGGTCGATCAAAGCGTTCCTGAAGCGATCCAGCCTGATAAGGGCAAGCCCCGACTGCTTCAAAGAATGCAGTTCTGCGACATCTTTTTTCCCCATCACCAGCCATTCGAAGTCGTCCTGTGACAGTTCGCCGCCGGCGAGCAGCCGGGTCCAGCGTTGCAGGTCGTCTCGGGAGGTTTGCAAAAAGCTGTCGGCGTCCTTGAGCGCTTCGTCTCTGAAGCCTTTTAGCGTTCGCTTCGCCAGCTCTTTGACGCCGTCTTCAACCGCTTGCGTGAAATCATCGAAATTTGCCATAGAAATGACCCTTTACTGAATGTCCCGCGGTTTTATTTTTCCGCTTTCAAGCCCGATTATCTGGTCAAACCCCATGGCTACGTTTTTCTTCGCTTCGGTCACAAAAACCTGCGTTAAGAAGCCTTTTTCTTTCCAGCGGACCAGGAAGCCACCCAGAAGGTGCCTGGAGGGATCCTTCATGATTGCCCACTGCTTCGTGACGATCTCGTTTTTCGGGCGGCCATGGGCGTACTCATAGGCCTTGTCGAGTTCTATCCTGAGCTGTTCGGCCGCCTCCCGGTGATCGGCGTAAGGGCTGGTTGCCTTGTCCATCAGCGCCAGTGAATCCACTTTGATGGAAGTGGCGTTTTGATAAGCCGTTTTGTCGTAGCTGCCTATAAGCGTGGAACAACCCGTGACTGCGAATAGCAACAGCATCAGCCAAACGGCTGACGGATTTTGCCGGGTGATCGACTTCATCGATGTCTCCTTTTACAGCTTCGTCAAAACCGTCCAGACCGCCATCACGTAGCCCACCATAAGCACGGTCGTCTGCCACTGCGCCCAGCCAAGGTTGGTGTGGGTTCGGAGGATGGCGTAGCCGATGGCGATCAGCAGCGTGGCGATCAGGACCCAGATCAGCGGGGCCAGCAACCCCGGCAGCCAGACCAGCAGGTTGCGGTGCCTGCGGATCAGCTGCGGGCTGGCGTGGGCCTCGTTGCCTTCCTCGCCCAGGATGAAGTCGGCGATGGCGTTCCAGTTGTCCTCGTTGAGCGCGGCGCTGTGGGCGCCGCGCACGTAGGTCACCTGGCTTACGGACGGCGAGACAAAGCCGTCGTGGCCGGCGCTGCCGAGATCCTGCCACCGCAGCGTCTGCATGGCCTTGGGGAAGAAGGCCACCACCCAGTCGGCGCTGGCGACGTAGTTGGCGACGCGACGGACCTGGCCGCTGGCGATGTAGCGGTCCCAGTCGTACTGGCGGCGTACCACGCTGCCGGCGAACACCACGCGGTCGAAGCGGCAGCAGCGGTAGTCGCGCAGCGCGCTGGCCAGCAGGTAGGTGCCGTTGCTGTGGCCGATGAACGAGAAGCGCGCCCTGGGATAAAGCGCGCAGGCCTCGACATACTGGTCCATAAACCACTGCGTCTTGGTCCGGCGCTCGCCCGGCAGGATAAATCGCAGCATCGGAAAATAGCCGTAGCTGGAGGTTTCGGTGGCGACGATACGGCCCAGCCGCTTGCCTTTTTCCCGCACCCGTCGCGCTACCTTGTGGGTCCAGTAGCCGGCGTCGCGGATGC
This sequence comes from Marinobacterium nitratireducens, assembly GCF_014645375.1. GTDB lineage: Bacteria > Pseudomonadota > Gammaproteobacteria > Pseudomonadales > Balneatricaceae > Marinobacterium_A > Marinobacterium_A nitratireducens. Next base: position 50,106 of record NZ_BMLT01000004.1, on the reverse strand, counting down.
CGTGTATCACGAAAATGACGTCGGTGACCTCGGGACGCGGCTCGCCGAAGGCGCTGTCCGCCGGCAGCGTCTGCTCCGCTTCCAGGGTTTCGCGCGGCGCCGTCAGGGCCCTGGTGAAAACGGCAGCGCGCTCGCGTCCTTTGGCGGAGTCGTCCATTTCGATGACGTTGGCGTGGCCGGAGTGGGGGACGTCGAGGTAGACGAAATCGCGGCCGGAAATAAGGTCGATATTGTCGCCCGGTGACACCATGTCGTCGATCGAGCCGAGCAGCTGGATGGTGAGCGCATCGCCGGGGCGCTCTTGGTCGGGGGGCTGATCGTTGGCGCGCTGTCGCATCAGCAGCCATTGCAGGCGCAGCTCGGCGATGAACACCGCTCCGCGCTGAATCGACAGGATGATCGGCTGGCGACCGGGTCGGAACAGCGACAGCGCGCGTCCGATCAGGATACCGAGGGTCCATAGCACGGCGTTGAGCAGCGACAGGTGATGGTTGATCGCCCAGCCCCGGTTCATGCCCGCCAGCAGGATGACGCGTTTGACGTGGCCGGCCCAGGCCCTGGGTTCGCCGGCGCCGAGGCGCGGGTCGAACGGTGCCTCGGGGTTCTCCCCGCAGGCGCAGACGTAAAGCTTGCGCGCCAGCAGCGCGCCCATGCTGTGGCCGATTAGCACCACGGAGCTGTAGGGGCCCTGCTCGGCCCAGCAATGGTCGATCCGGCGCAGCAGGTCGGCGACGACGTCGTTGCAGTCGGCGAAGGAGAAGAGCCCGAGCGGCAGGTCGGGAACCAGGATGTCGGCATTGGGTTTCGCCGCCGCGACCCGGTCCCGTAGCGTGCGCAGGTGCTGCCTCGACTGGGTATAGGCATGGAGCAGTACCACCAGCTCCCGGGAGCTGCCGCGTCGCTCGAATATCGGTACCTTGTTCTTCATCCCTGAGCTCCCTGGCGAACTGAGAAACACTCCAGCCCGGAAAACTGCACCCGAAAAGTTTAGCAGGCCGTGCGAGGGACGCGCGGCGCAGCCGGTTCCACGCAGGAAAGACCGCCTGACACAGCGCCGTCATCGGAGCTTCATCAAGGGCTTCTAGAATTTTCCGGCTCGGCGGATGTCCCGAAGCGGTTCGAGGGAAAGCAGTCGCCGCCATTGATTCGTCGCCGGTCGCACGCAGTGCGAGTTGCCGGTTGCGCTGTCTGAAAAAGGATCTGGAGAGTTGCGCATGACCAGAAACAAGCTAAGCACGATCATTGCCGGACTGCTGCTGACAACCGGTGCCGGGGGCGCGGGGCTTGCGGTGGCCAAGGACCACGGCGACATGAGCTTCCAGCGCGTCTCGACGCTGGCGAATTACCTCAACAACGGCGAGGCGATCGATCAGGAGACGGTGTCGGAAATCGTCGCGGCAACCCGCGACGGCATGACAGTGGTTTATACCGACAGCCCGCTCGAGCAGATCGGCTTCGTCGATATCACCGATCCTGCCATGCCGCAACCGGCCGGGACCCTGGCGCTCAATGGCGAGCCCACCTCGGTGGACGTGGTCACCGTGGGTCAGGGCCGCGATAAGAAGGAGTATGCCCTGGTGGCCGTCAATACCAGCGCCGACTACGTCAACGTCAGCGGCGAACTGGTGGTTGTCGACATCGCCAGCCAGGCGGTGGCCGCGACGCTGGATCTGGGCGGTCAGCCCGACTCCATCAAGGTCAGCCCCGATGGCCGTTACGTCGCCATTGCCATCGAAAACGAGCGTGACGAGGATATCGAGGTCAACGATATCGAAGGCGGACTGCCGCAGTTTCCGGCCGGGTATCTCGCGATCGTCGATATCGTCGGCGACTCTCCGGCTGACTGGAGCCGCCGGGACGTGGATCTGAGCGGCCTCGCGGCCTACGGTGGCGACGATCCGGAGCCGGAATTCGTCGACGTCAACCGCGACAACCTGGCCGCCGTATCGCTGCAGGAGAACAACCATCTGGCGATCGTCGACCTGAAAAGCGGCGAGGTGCGCAGTCACTTCGACCTGGGAACGGTGGATCTCGAGGGCGTCGACGCCCATGAGGATGACATCATCTCCCTTGGCGACGACCTCGCAGCCGTTCCCCGCGAGCCCGACGCCATCGCCTGGCTGAAGGGCAAGCAGGGCGAGTGGGTGATCGCCACCGCCAACGAGGGGGATCTGTTCGGCGGCAGCCGCGGCTTCTCGATCTTCACCCAGAATGGTGACCTGCTGTTCGACAGTGGCAGCAGCTTCGAGGAAATCGCGGTTCGTCACGGCCACTACCCGGAAAGCCGTTCCGAGAACAAGGGCTCGGAACCCGAAGCCATCGAGCAGGGCACCTTCGGCGACGATGACTACCTCTTCGTCGGATCCGAGCGCGGCAGCTTCGTCGCCGTTTACCGGATGGAGGCTGGCGAGCCCGAGTTTTCACAACTGCTGCCGGCACCGTTCGGACCGGAGGGCGTGCTGGCCATTCCGCAGCGCAATCTGCTGATCGCCTCGGGCGAGGAAGACGATCCCAGCTTCGGCGTGCGCTCGAGCATCATGGTTTACGAGCTGAAAAAGGGCGCGCCGGCCTATTCGCAGATTGTTTCCGCCGATGTCGACGGCAAGCCGATCGGCTGGTCGGCGCTGTCCGGCATGACCGCGGTGCCGGGCGAGAAGAACAGCCTGCTGGCGGTCTGGGATTCCTACTACTCCGAGAGCCGGATCTTCAGCATCGATACCTCGGCGCAGCCGGCGCTGATCACCGGCGCAACCACGATCAGTGGCGGCACCGGCAATTATGATCCCGAAGGCATCGCCATCGCGCCCGACGGCAGCCGCTGGGTCGCAAGCGAAGGCAATGCCAGCGATTCGCGCCCGAACCGCCTGCTGCACCTGGATGAAAATGGCGCGGTGCTGAGCGAGATCGGTCTGCCGCAGGAGATTCTGGACTGCCGCGCCGCCTCCGGCGAAACCGGTACCCTGGGCTCGGGCTTCGAGGGCGTCGCCGTGGTACCCGGCAACGACGGTGACTACAGCCTGCTGGTGGCGCAGCAGCGCGGCTGGGACTACACCACTGCCGCATGCGATGCTCTGGACGATGACGCCGGTGGCCTGAACGCGAACGGTCAGCCGAACCGTACCCGCCTGTGGACCTATGACCCGCAGTCCGGCGACTGGGGACATATCGCCTGGGAACTGGCCGCGCTGCCGGAGAACGCATCCTGGGTCGGGCTGTCGGAAGTCACCCGCGCGCCGGACGGCTCGCTGGTGGTGATCGAGCGTGACAACCGCACCGGCGACTTTGCGCAGCTGAAGACGCTGGTACGGGTGGAGCCTTCGGCGCTGGAGGACGGTATCGTCACGGCGGACGAAAAGCAGGTCTACAATCTGCTGCCGGCGATGCAGGAAAGCCGCGGCTGGATCAGTGACAAGCCGGAGGGCGTCGCCATCACCGAAAACGGCAAGGCATTCGTCGTTACCGACAACGACGGTGTCGACGACTGGTCCGGCGAGACCTCCTTCCTCGAGCTGGGGCCGTTCAAAAAGCTGTTCAGGTAAGGCGGGACAGGAGCTGGATCGAAGGCGCGGATCGGAGGATGGGTGAAGGCGCGATCCGCGGCAAGTCTTTCCGCTTGCCGCGGATCAAAACAGCGCCGTAACCCGTCATATCGATCGTAGTGCAGATCGATTGGTCTCAGGTGGCAGGGCGGCTGTTGGGTTACGGCCGTTCCGGCCTCCACCCAACCTACGGCGCGTCGCGGTCGTCCTTCTTGCCGTCCTCGGTAGTGCCATCCCTGCCGTAGTAGTGATCTTCGTAGTAGATGCCGCGGATATCGAGGCGGCGCTCGACCCAGCGGTTGTAGAGTTTCCAGATAAAGAACGCCGGCAGCATCACCAGGGCAATGGCGAGCATCAGGCCGGCGCCGGCATGGCTTTCGGGCACCAGCGCGGTAATCCAGTCCAGCACGCCAAGCGTTTTGAACAGCAGAAACCAGGCGCCGAGAAAGAGCAGCCCGACGGCGGTGGCGATATGGTGCAGCAGTTTGGTGTTTGTCATCAGTTCATATATCGGTGGATGCGAAGGCTCGGCAAAAAGGGTTCGGGGTCGATACGGGCGTCGGAGCGCTCGGCGCGCTGGCGTCCGGTTGGCGGTATCAGCTCGGGCCTGTTGTGCTCCGGAAGGGCCTGGCCCTGGGCCAGCGGAAATACCAGCGGCAGCGGACAGTTGCGCGCCTGGCGCTCCCATCCGGCGTCGGTTTTCCAGCCGATATTGGCGCGCATCACCGGCACCTGAGTCTGCAGTTGGGCCAGCGGCGTGTGTTCCGGCAGCGGCGAGAGCTTCGCCAGTTGCACCTGCACGTGGGGCTGGCTCTGGTCGAGCCGCAGCAGCATCTTCAGGGCTTCGGCGGCGCTGAGGCGGCGAATGCTGCGCCCGCTGCTGTACCAGTTGAAACCGACCCGGGTCGGTGTCCGGTCCAGTACGGGTACCTGGCGGTAGCACTGTTTAAGATGGATGCGGCCAAGGCCGTGCAGGTTCAGCAGTTCGGCCAGCTGTCCTGCGCGATGTGCCAGACGTTCCGGTAGCTGGCGCAGATGGTCGGCGTTGAGGCTGGTGGCGGCCTGCTGGAAATCGGCCTTGCGGGCGTTCAGCGCCAGGGTGGCCTCGAGCAGCTCGGGGCCGGCGCCGATCAGGCCGTGGCGGCTGCGGGTGCGTCGCCCGTCCTGGCCATCGCGATACCAGATGTCGGCAATCAGCGAAATGGCCGTGGCTTTTTCGCCCAGGCCGGCTTCGCTGTCGTGCAGCGGCAGCCACAGGGGCCGGTCGCTGTCGCGCAGCAGGGCGCTGAAGCGGGCGAGTGCCTGGCTCAGGGCATCGAAGGCCTCCAGCAGTTCGCTGGCGAGCGCCGGGTGGTTATCGGTCATGCCGGCCGAGCTGGCGCTGTCGCTCCCGCGCCTGGGCTTCGAGAATGTAGCGCGCGATCAGGGTGCGGCAGCTTTCGGTGAGCTTGAAGAACTCGATGGCGATATGGAAGCCGTCCTGGATCGGGGCGCAGCGCTGAACGCGGGCGTACAGCAGCATGCCGAGGTGGCTTTCCGGGAACACCAGTTTCAGCGCCAGATAGTCGCCCTGGCGCAGCGCCTGGTTGCTGTCGAACGACAGTCCGCCCTCACTGAGGTTGATGGACTTGAGGCGCAGGCCCGAGGTGTCGGTCAGCTCCTGCGACACCAGGCTGTTGGCGATCATGTCGATCTTGGTGTTGATCAGCTTGAGGTAGCCGGCGATGTCCGGCTGAGACTCGCCGATCTTGCGCAGCAGGTGGCTGGTTTCGCTGTCCAGCGCCTGCAGCTCGCCAAGCAGCAGGAAGTGGGGCGAAACGTCGAAGTGATAGGGGCGTGCGCTGGTCATGACGTCGGATTCGGGTACCACCCGATACTCCAGCGCGACCTTGTGATCGATTCGGTAGAACTGACGACGGTCCTGGCTCATCTGCATGCTCTCGAAGGGGCCCGATTCCTGCTGAGTATAACGAATTATTTGCCTGATTTCGTTAGAGTTATCCCGGCGCCTGTGGTTTAATCCGGCGAATGTTCAGACCACTTTCCCTGTACGTGGGGTTGCGCTACACCGGTGCCAAGCGCAGCAACCACTTCATCTCGTTCATCTCCCTGGTGTCGATGCTCGGGCTTATGCTCGGCGTGGCGGCGCTGATCGTCGTGCTGTCGGTGATGAACGGCTTCGATCGCGAGCTCAAGGAACGCATCCTGGGCATGGTCCCGCACGCCACCATTTCCGGTTACGGCGAACCGCTGCAGAACTGGCACGAGCTGGCGTTTCGCATCGGCAAGAACCCCAAGGTGCTGGGAACTGCGCCGTACATTCAGGCCCAGGCGATGCTGACCCAGGGCGGGCGGGTGCACGGCGTGCTGGTCTACGGTATCGACCCGGCGCGCGAGCCCAACGTCTCGATTATCGGCCAGCATATGCGCCAGGGCAGCCTGGCTGCGCTCGGTGAGGAGCGCTTCGGCATCGTCCTTGGCGCTTTGCTGGCACGCTCGCTGGGCGTTTCTGTCGGCGACAAGGTGACACTGGTGCTGCCGGAGGCCTCGGTGAGCGTCGCCGGCGTGGTGCCGCGGCTCAAGCGCTTCAGCGTCGTCGGCGTGTTCGAGGTGGGTGCCGAACTCGATGCGGGACTCGCCTATATCAATATTCACGACGCCGCCGTGATCAAGCGCCAGGGCGACGCCGTGGACGGTATCCGGCTGCGCTTTGCCGACCTGTTCGAGGCCCCGGGGGAAGTCCGGCACATCGCCGCCGATCTTGGCGGCAGCTACCTGGTGAACGACTGGACGCGCAGTCATGGCAACCTGTTCCAGGCGATCCAGATGGAGAAGCGGATGATCGGTCTGCTGCTGTTCCTGATCGTTTTCGTCGCGGCCTTCAATATCGTGTCGACGCTGGTGATGGTGGTGACGGACAAGAAGGCCGACATCGCCATTCTGCGTACCCTTGGCGCGACGCCGGGACGCATCATGCGCGTCTTCATGGTTCAGGGCTCGCTGATCGGCGTCGTCGGCACGCTGCTCGGTACCGGTCTCGGGGTGTTGCTGGCGCTGACGGTAACCGATGCCGTGGCCTGGCTCGAGCGGGCGCTGGGAATTCAGTTCCTGTCGGCGGACGTCTATTTCATCAGTTATCTGCCGTCGCAGCTGCAGTGGCCGGATGTCTATCTTATCTGCGGTGCGGCGCTGTCGATCAGTTTCCTTGCAACCCTGTATCCGGCGTGGCGGGCGTCGCGTACCCAGCCGGCGGAGGCGCTGCGATATGAGTGATCTCGTAATGCTGGCGCAGGGCGTCGACAAGGTCTATCGCGAGGGCGGCAGTCAGCTGCAGGTGCTCGATCAGGTCCGGTTCGAGGTGGCGCCCGGCGAGCGGGTGGCGATTATCGGCAGTTCCGGCTCCGGCAAGAGCACCCTGATGAACATCCTGGGCGGGCTGGACAAGCCTTCCACCGGGCAGGTTAAGGTCGGCGGCGAAGACCTGTATGCCGTTTCCGAGCGCAAGCGCTGCGAGATTCGCAACCGGGTGCTCGGCTTCGTGTATCAGTTTCACCATCTGCTACCGGAGTTCACCGCGCTGGAGAACGTTGCCATGCCGCTGCTGATACGTGGCACCCGGGTCGCCGAGGCGCGGGCCCTGGCGGCCGGTATGCTCGAGGCGGTTGGGCTTGGCGCGCGCATCAGGCACAAGCCGCCGCAGCTCAGCGGTGGTGAGCGTCAGCGTGTGGCGATTGCGCGTGCGCTGGTGACGGAGCCTGCCTGCGTGCTGATGGATGAACCCACCGGTAATCTCGATCGGCACACCGCCGCAGAAGTGCAGGCGCTGATGGACGATCTCAATACACGCACCGGCGTGTCCTTTATCGTCGTCACCCACGATACCGACCTTGCGGCGCGGATGGATCGCCAGCTCGAACTGCGCGACGGCAAGCTCTTTCCCATCACCGCGTAGGGTGTCGGTAAGCGGAGCGCACCGCACCATTAAGTCGGTATCGGCCGGTATCGATCGGTGCGCATCGCTTCGCTCAGCAGCACCCTACGCGGCTGTTAACTACCTTTCGTCTTTCTTCTTCCTGGCTTCCGCGCGCCGTTTCCAGCTGCGGTTGACGTGCCAGATCCAGAACAGCTGCACCGTGGCGTAGCCGAGCGCCGCGAAAAAGATCCCGCAGATGACCGAACCCAGCAGCAGCGGCCACCAGACCGCGGCGATTTCCGCGCCGACTGTCGACAGCGAGAGCTCGAACTCGACGTGCTCGACGGGTGCGCCGAGCAGGAAGGTGCCCAGGGAATAGGTGAAGTAGAAGATCGGTGGCATGGTCAGCGGATTGGTCAGCCACACCAGGCCGACCGAAATCGGCAGGTTCGAGCGCGCCGCGACCGCGATGATCGCGGCTACCAGCATCTGCAGCGGTATCGGCAGGAAGGCGCAGAAGATGCCGACCAGGGCCGCCCGGGAAACCGATTTACGGGTGAGGTGAAACAGATTGGGGTCGTGGAGATGATCACCGAGCCAGCTCAGGTGCCGATGTGAACGCACCCGGTGCGCGTCTGGCATGTACTTCTTGATCAGCTTTCGGGGCATGAATTCGGCTTGCTGGACTGGAGTGACGCGCAGGGAGCCGGAGCTCGACGCGCTAGACGCGCTATATTATGCCAGAGGCAGCGATGAAGGGAACCTGCGATTGCCCCTCCCCGTGGCGGTGCTTTGCCGCGCATCCGGGAGCGGATGCGTTTTGCTGAGCGGCGCTCTGGCAGCGTGGCAGGCCCGTCGGAGCCGGGATTGGCTCTCGCCGCTGTCGGGATCTCCCGGAATGGAATCACAGGAGGTCAGGGATGATCTTCTACACCGCCGGCATTCTGGCCGGCGCCTTTTTGCCCGAGCTGCCGCAGGGCTGGCTCTGGCTCGCGGCTGCGCCGCTGCTTCTCTTCGGGCCCTGGCATCGCCAGGGCACCGCATTCTGGCTCGGGTTGCTGCTGGCCATCAGTTACGGTCACTGGCAGCTTTGGCACCGGCTCGATCCGCAAACCCAGGGACGCGATCATCACCTGACCGGTATCGTCTCGGGGCTGCCGACCGAGACCGGTGGCGTGCAGCGTTTCGAGCTGAAGGTGCTGGATGCCGGTGGCAGCCGCGTACGTCGCGTGCGCCTGGGCTGGTATGACGGTACCGACAGGCTGCGCCCGGGCGACCGGGTGCGGCTTAGGGCGCGTCTCAAGCCGCCCCGGGGGCTCTGGAATCCGGCGGCGTTCGACTACGAGCGCTGGGCGCTGGCGCGGGGCATCGACGCCACCGGTTACGTTCGCGGCGAGTTGGTGCGTCTGAACGCCGCGCCAGGCGTCGACCGCCTGCGTGCTGCGCTTGCCGCGAGACTCGACGCCGGGTTCGCCGACGCCGCAGTCGCGGCGCTTGCGCGGGCGCTGTTGCTGGGCGACCGGCGCGGACTCGAAGAGCCGGACTGGCGCCGGCTGCGGCGCACCGGCACCGTCCACCTGCTGGTGGTCAGCGGCCTGCATATCGGCATCATCCTGGGCGTCGGCTGGCTGCTCGGACGTGGGCTTTGCTGGCTTTGTCCCAACCGCTGGCTCGGCGGCCTGGGTTCGCGCCTGTTGCCGGTGGTGCTGGCATTGCTGTTCAGCGGCGGCTACGTGCTGCTGGCCGGCGCGGGGCTGGCGACGCAGCGAGCCTGGATCATGGCGGCTGCGCTGTTGCTATCGGCGTTCTGGTTGTGGCCGCTGTCGGCCTGGAGGCGCTGGTGGCTGGCGCTTGCCCTGGTGCTGACGCTGCAGCCGCTGGCGGTGCTCGACGCCGGTCTCTGGCTGTCTTTCGGTGCGGTGGCGGTGCTGTTGCTGCTGGCAGGGGAGCGTGGCAGACAGCCGCTCTGGCGTCGACTGCTGCGCGCCCAGCTGGCGATCTTCTGCCTGATGGCGCCGCTGCTGCTGGGGGTTTTCGGTGAGCTGTCGCTGATCGGGCCTGTCATCAATCTGGTGGCGATTCCGCTGTTGCCGCTGCTGATTCTGGCGTTGGGGCCGCTGCTGCTGGCTTTATGGGCGGGCATCGCCTGGCCGGTGATCGGATACGAGTGGCTGGTGGGCTGGCTCTGGAGTGGGCTCGGGGCGCTGGCCTCATGGCCGGGTGCGGCGCTGTCGCTGGCGATGCCGCACGGGCTGCTGCTGGCGCTGGCGCTGCTGGCGGCGGCCGTTCTGACGCTGCCGTTGTCCTATCCGGTCAGGCTGCTGACGCTTTCGATCTGGGGGCTGGCGCTGTTTGCGGTGCCGCCGGTTAAGGGCGAGCGGGGCGGTCTGCGGGCATGGGTGTTCGACGTCGGTCAGGGGACCGCGGTGCTGGTGGAAAGTGATGGCCGTCGGCTGCTATACGACACCGGGCCCGGTTATCTCAGTGGGTCCACCGCGCTCGAGCGCTCGGTGCTCCCGCTGCTGCGCCGCGACGGCGTGCGCCGCCTGGAGCGGCTGGTGGTCAGCCATGCCGACAACGATCATGCCGGCGGGCGCCGGTACCTGTTGCGTCGGCTGAATGTGGTTCGGCGCCAGTCCGGCAGCGCCAGACTGCAGGCCCGGGAAGGCTATGACGCCTGCCGGGCAGGGGAGCGCTGGCGCTGGGGCGATACGCAGTTTCACTATCTGCACGGTGGCGGTGGCGGCGATGAAAACGACAGCTCCTGCGTGCTGCTGATCGAGTCCGAAGGCTGCCGCCTGCTGCTGACCGGCGATATCGGCGCCGGCGTCGAGCGGGGCCTGGTGGCGGCGGGCCTGCCGACCGTCACCTGGCTGCTCGCCTCCCATCACGGCAGCCGCAGCTCGTCGACCGAGACCTTCGTGGCGGCAACCCGGCCAGAGGCGGTGCTGTTCAGCGCCGGCTATCTCAATCCCTACGGCCATCCGGCGCCGGAGGTGGTCAGGCGCTTCGAACGGGAGGGCAGCCGGCTACTGACAACCGCACACACCGGCGCCATCGAGCTGACCGTTGAAGACGGCGAGTGTCGCGCGCGGACCTGGAGGCAGGCGAGGAAGCGGTATTGGTCAGGATGGTGAGTGGTTAGTGGTTAGTGGTGAGGCGTTAGGCGTAAGGGGCGTCGTCCGACAGACATGTAGGAGCTCGCTCCGCGAGCGAACCGAAGATTGGCAGCATGCTGCAAGGCTGTTCGCCCACAGAGTGGGCTCCTACGTCCGCTGTGTGGGAGCTGTGCCCAGCATGAAATGGTCGCGCCTCACGCCCATATTCAGTCTCCCGGCTTCCCTGTGGTAGAGTACCCGGCACCAGGGATGACCGGGCATGCGCCATTGTCGGTCAAGTTGAAGAGGATTTAGGGTGTTCGAACTTCTCAAAGCCGGCGGCTGGCTGATGGTCCCCATTGCAGCCTGCTCTGTACTGTCACTGGCGATCTGCCTTGAACGCTTCTGGGTGCTGCGCACCTCGCGCGTTGCGCCCCGCGGGCTGCTGGCCGACATCTGGTCGCGCATGCAGGGCAAGGCGCTCACCGCAGCGGAAATGCGCGAGATCCGCGATCAGAGCCCGCTTGGGCGCATCATGGTGGCGGGGCTCAACAATGCCCGTCACGGTCGCGAGGTGATGAAGGAAAGCATTCTCGAGGCCGCCAGCCAGGTGATCCACGAGCTCGAGCGTTTTCTCAATGCCCTGGGCACCATTGCCGCGATCACGCCGCTGCTGGGGCTGCTGGGTACCGTTATCGGCATGATCAAGGTGTTCACCGAGATCATGGCGCAGGGTACCGGCAATGCATCGGTGCTGGCCGGTGGTATCTCCGAGGCGCTGCTGACCACCGCCGCGGGTCTTGCCGTGGCTATCCCGACGCTGATCTTCCATCGTTACTTCCAGCGTCATGTCGATTCGCTGGTCAAGGAAATGGAGCAGGAGGCGGTCAAGCTGGTCGAGGTCGTTCACGGCGAGCGCGAGGTCGATTATGTCTGATTACGCTGCAGGCCTCGTGCTGTGAAGTTCGAACGCCGCCGACAGGAAGAGGTCAGCGTCAATCTGACGCCGCTGATCGACGTCGTATTCCTGCTGCTGATCTTCTTCATGGTCTCGACCACCTTCACCCGCGAGACCCATCTCGAGGTCGATCTGCCGGAGGCCAGTGCCGAGCCCGGCGAGGCATCGCGTGATCTGCTCGAGGTGCTGGTGAATGCGCAGGGGCAGTACAGCATCAACGGCAAGCCGCTGGTCAACAGCGAACCGGATACGCTGCGCAAGGCGCTGCAGCAGGAGGCCGGCAGCGATCGCGATCAGCCGCTGCTGATCACCGCCGATGGCGCCACGCCGCACCAGTCGGTGGTCACCGTCATGGATGTGGCCGGTCAGCTGGGCTTCGTTCATCTCAGCATCACAACCCAGGAGCCGGCCGACTAGTGCTGGTCAGGGCCTGGTACCGGGGCAGCGCCTGGCTGCGCCTGCTGAGGCCGCTGGAGTGGCTGTTTCGTGCGCTTGCCAGGCGCCGGCGCCGCGGCTTCGAACAGCATCCGGAGCGCGTCTGGCAGCCGCCGGTGCCGCTGATCGTGGTCGGCAATATCACCGTTGGCGGTACCGGCAAAACGCCACTGGTGCTGTATCTCGTCGACTGGGCAAGGCGCCGCGGCCTGCGGCCCGGCGTGGTCAGTCGCGGTTACGGCGCGAGGCCGCCGACCCGTCCCTTTGTCGTGCGCCCGGACGGCGATGCCGGCGAGTGCGGCGATGAGCCGCTGCTGATTGCCGGACGCAGCAACTGTCCGCTGGTGATCGATCCGGACCGTGCCGCGGCGGCGCGCTTTCTGCTCGAGCATTTCGACTGCGATCTGATCATAAGCGACGACGGCCTGCAGCACTACGCGCTTGGCCGCGACGTCGAGATCCTGGTGCTCGACAGCGAGAGAGGGCTGGGCAATGGCCGCTGCCTGCCGGAGGGGCCGTTGCGGGAGCCGCCGCAGCGCATCGGCGAGGTCGATCTGGTGGTGGTGAACGGCGGTGGCGAATTCTGCCCCGACGGCGCGCACCGGATGCAGCTGACGCCATCGGAACTGGTCTCGCTGCGGGACGGCAAGCGCTGCGCGGCTGTCGACTGGACGGGCGGGCGTCGCGTGCACGCCGTGGCCGGAATCGGCAATCCGCAACGTTTTTTCGAAACCCTGCGTCAACTGGGATTCGATCCGGTGCCGCACAGCTTTGCCGATCACCACGCCTTCGGCGAGCAGGATCTGGTGTTCGACGAGCGGCTGCCGCTGATCATGACCGAGAAGGACGCGGTGAAGTGTCGTCACCTGGCGCCGCCGGACAGCTGGTACCTGCCGGTCGAAGCGAAGCTGACGCCGGAATTTGAATCGGCGCTGGCATCGAAGTTAAATACTGATATTTGTACCAACTGAGAGTTGAACATGGACAAGAAACTGCTCGATATACTGGTGTGCCCGGTGTCCAAGGCGCCGCTGCACTATCACCGGGAAACGAACGAGCTGTTCTGCAGCGCCAGCGGTCTTGCCTATCCGATCCGGGACGATATCCCGGTGATGCTGGAGACCGAGGCGCGCAAGCTGACCGAAGACGAGCGTGAATACCTGAGAAAGCAGGCCCGAAAATGAGTTTCAGCGTCATTATTCCGGCCCGTTACGGGTCCAGCCGTTTTCCCGGCAAGCCGCTGGCGGAGATCGCCGGCAAACCCATGGTGCAGCACGTCTACGAGCGTGCCTGCCAGAGCGATGCCGGCCGGGTGCTGGTGGCGACCGACGACGACCGTATCGCGGAGGCTGCGCGCGGCTTCGGCGCCGAGGTGTGCATGACCTCGGCCGATCATCCGTCCGGCACCGACCGTCTGCAGGAAGTGGTGAGCCGGCTGGGATTTGCCAGCGATGAGATCGTCGTCAACGTACAGGGCGACGAGCCGCTGGTACCGCCGTCGATCATCAATCAGGTGGCGGCCAACCTCGCCGCCAATCCTCAGGCCGGTATCGCCACGCTGTCGGAGCCGATCGAGGACGTGGAGGGCATGCTGAACCCGAATATCGTCAAGGTGGTGACGGACCGCTTCGGCATGGCGCTGTATTTCAGTCGCGCGACCATCCCCTGGCCGCGGGACGCCTTTGCCGCGGGTCAGGCGCGCGATCAGCTGCCGGAAGGCTTCGCCTGGCAGCGTCATATCGGCATCTACGGCTACCGTGTGCAGCTGCTGAATGATTTCGTGCAGTGGCCGCCGGCAGCGATCGAGTCCACCGAGTGTCTGGAACAGCTGCGTGCGCTCTGGAACGGGGCCCGCATCCACGTCGCCGAGGCGCTGGAGCTGCCGCCGCCCGGCGTCGACACGCCGGAAGACCTGGAGCGTCTGCGCGCGCTGCTTGGCGATGGCTAAGCACCTTTCTACGCTTATCGCGCCATCACCCTGATGGTGCGGTTCGCTTCGCTCACCGGCACCCTACAAACGCTTCACGCTTCACGCCTCACGCACAGCGCGCTTCTGCGACTGCATCAGCGGCAGTAGCAGGAGGCCCGAGAGCGTCACCCAGATCATCAGGCGAAAATCCTGCAGATAGGCCAGCGACTGTGCCTGGCGCGTGACTTCCTCGTTCAGTGCCGTCAGGCCTGCGGCGCTTCCCAGGTCCCAGACGCCGGCTTCGACGGCCTGGCGAAGCGGCAGGCTGAAGTCGGTGATGTAGGTTGCGAATGCAGCATGGTTGGCCTGGGTGTTGTGCGACAGCAGCGATATCATCCAGGCGATGCCGATGCTGCTGCCGATATTGCGCATCAGGCTGAACAGCGCGGTGCCCTCGTTGCGATACTCCCTTGCCAGGGTGACGAACGCCAGGGTGCTCAGCGGCACGAACACCAGTCCCAGGCCGAATCCCTGCACCAGGCCCGTGCGCACCAGCGCCGCCTGGCTCACATCCGGCGTGAAAAAGGTCATTTCCCACAGCGAAAACGCCACCATTAGCAGGCCCGTGCCGATGATGTAGCGGCTGTCGACCCGCTGCCCCAGGCGCCCGGCGATCATCATGGCCACCATGGTGCCGATGCCGCGCGGGGCGAGCACCAGGCCGGTGGCCATCACCGGATAGTTGGCCAGGTGCTGCAGGTAGGGCGGCATCAGGGCCATGGTCGCCAGCAGTATGATGCCGACGGCGAAAATCGTTACCAGCCCGAGGCTGAAGTTGCGATCGCGAAAAATGGCCGGATTGATGAAAGGGTGCTTGTGCGTGAGGCTGTGCGCCAGGAAAAGATAGGCGCACAGCGCTGCCAGAGACAGCTCCACGATGACCTCGGTCGAGTCCAGCCAGCCCAGCAGTTCGCCGCGGTCCAGCGCCATCTGCAGCGAGCCGATCGCCAGTGCCAGGAAGCCGAAGCCGAGCAGGTCGAAGCGGCGTTCGCGGTCGATGGGCGTTTCGTCGACGAACAGCCAGAGCCCGAGCCAGGCGAGAATGCCGAACGGCAGATTGATATAGAAGACCCAGCGCCAATTGTAGTATTCCGTCAGGTAGCCGCCGAGCGTCGGGCCCAGAATGGGGCCGACCATCACGCCGACGCCCCAGAGCGCCATCGCCGAGCCGTGCTTTTCCGGCGGATTGCTGTCCAGCAGCACGGCCTGGGACAGCGGCACCAGTGCGGCGCCGAACACGCCCTGCAGCAGGCGAAACAGCACCATCTGCTCCAGTGACTGGGCGGCGCCGCAGAGCATCGACGTGACGGTAAAGCCGATGACCGAAACCAGGAACAGGCGCTTGCGGCCGAAGCGGGCGGCGAGGAAACCGGTCAGCGGCATGAAGATGGCCGCGCCGACGATATAGGAGGTCAGCACCCAGGAGATCTGGTCCTGAGTGGCCGACAGGCTGCCCTGCATGTTGGGCAGGGCGACGTTGGCGATGGTGGTATCCAGCGCCTGCATGATGGTGGAGAGCATCACCGTGACGGTGATCAGCAGGCGTTTACGCTCCGTCATCACGAGCACAGGCTGGGCAGCCGGCAGCGTGCGCCGGTGTCGACTTCGACCAGCGCGCTGAGACCGGCGCGCAGCTGTGGTCCGGCCGACTCCTTGTCCAGGCGGATGCGCACCGTGACGCGCTGCGGAATCTTGACCCAGTTGCCGGTGGCGTTCTGGGCTGGGATTACCGCGAATTCGGCGCCGGTGGCCGGGCTCAGACTCTCGACGGTTCCGGCCCAGTGATGGTCGGGAAAGATGTCCAGGCGAATGTTGACCGGCTGGCCTTCGCTGACGTGGGTGAGGTCGGCTTCGATGAAGTTCGCTTCGACCCAGATGTCGTCACCGATCAGGACCGCGGCGGCTTTGCCCTGGGTGATGTACTCGCCGGGCTCGGGCAGCTGGCTGACATGGCCGCTGAACGGCGCCCGCACTTCGGTACGCGCAAGGTCCAGGCGTGCCTGCTCCAGTTCGGCGCTGGCAACACGGTAATCCGGGTGCTGCTCCAGCGGCCGGCCCGGGCCGCCGGCGAGTTCTGCGGCCAGGCGTCTGAGTTCGAGTTCCAGCGTGGCCTTCTTCTGTCGCGCCATATCGGCATTGTGGCGGGATTCATCCAGCTGCGACTGGGATACCGCGCCCTTGCGCGCCAGCTGCTCCTGGCGTCCGGCTTCGCGCTGCCAGAAACCGAGGTCGGTATCGGCCTCGCCGATCTCGGCCTGTTTCTGGCGATAGCTTTCCTGCAGCGCCTCGAGTTCCGTGCGCACGCCGGCAAGACGGGCATCGGCGCGCTGCAGGGCGGTTTCGAAAGCGGCGGGGTCGATGCGAAACAGCACATCGCCGCGCTCGACACTGTCGTTGTCCCTGACCAGCACTTCCTGGACGCGGCCGCTGACTTCACTGCTGATCGGCGCCTTGTTGGCTTTCAGGTAGGCGTTGTCGGTCTCGACGAAGCGCCCGCCTGACAGGTAGAACGCCACTGCCACACTCACTACCAACAGCGGAATCGCCAGCATCAGCGCGATGCGACCGCGAAACCGTTTGCGGTCCACGGCTTCCGGGTCGGAGGTGGGGATTGATTCTTGGATATCGCTCACGGGATCGGCTCCCTGTTCGTGTCTGTCGTTTCAGTCGTTGATAAGGTTGCTGCGCATCAGCTCCAGCGCCGATAGCAGTGCGTCCTGCTGCGCCTGGTCCAGCCCCGCCAGCATCCGGTCGTAGACCTGCTGTCCTAGCTTGCGTATTTCTCTCAAAGGTTCCTGCGCCGCCTCTGTGATATAGAGGCGGTGGGCGCGTCTGTCCTGGGGGTCGGGCCGGCGTTCGACCAGAGACTGCGCCTGCAGCTGATCGACCAGCCGGGCCAGTGTCATGGGCTGGATCTCCAGGCCTTCCGCCAGCTCGACCTGGCGACGCCCCTCGAAACGGGCGATGTAAACCAGCGCCCGGGCCTGGGCATAGGTCAGCCCGCTCTTGCTGTCGCATTCCTGAAAACGCCGGCGCATAAGTCGGGTGGTGTCGGCAAGCAGGAAGCCCAGGTTGCTGCTGGCCGGGTTCTTTGGAGGCATGTCGGGTCCGTGAAATTTAGTAAGCTATGCTTATTATATGTTTGGCTTGCTAAATCTCAACCCCGCGGCGGGCTATACGCGCCTGCGGCGCCGTTATTCGCTGGCATGGCGGCGTCCCAGCCGGTAGCATAGGCGCCAATCTACAGAAGTCGGTATCAGGGCTACGATGAGCTATCAGGTTCTGGCGCGGAAATGGCGCCCGAAACGATTCCAGGAGATGGTGGGGCAGGAGCACGTGCTGAAGGCGCTGGTGAACGCGCTGGACGACGACCGCCTGCATCATGCCTATCTCTTTACCGGCACGCGTGGCGTGGGCAAGACGTCCATTGCCCGGCTGTTCGCCAAATCGCTCAACTGCGAAACCGGCGTGTCGTCAGACCCCTGCGGCCAGTGTAGCGCCTGCCGTGAAATTGCCGAGGGGCGCTTCGTCGATCTGATCGAGGTGGACGCCGCATCCCGCACCAAGGTGGAGGATACGCGGGAGCTGCTGGAAAATGTCCAGTACGCGCCGACCCATGGCCGCTACAAGGTGTACCTGATAGACGAGGTGCACATGCTGTCCACGCATTCCTTCAATGCGCTGCTGAAGACGCTGGAGGAGCCGCCGCCGCACGTCAAGTTCCTGTTGGCGACCACCGACCCGCAGAAGCTGCCGGTGACGATCCTGTCCCGCTGTCTGCAGTTCAACCTCAAGAACCTTATTCCCGAGCGGATCGTCGAGCATCTGCAGTTTGTCCTCGGGCAGGAGAATATTGCCTACGAGGAGCCGGCGCTGTGGCAGCTGGCGCGCTCGGCGGACGGTTCGATGCGCGACGCCATGAGCCTGACCGATCAGGCGATCGCGTTCGGCGCAGGGCAGGTCACCGCCGCCGATGTTCAGGCGATGCTGGGTACCATCGATCAGCGGCTGGTGTACCGGCTGGTGGAAAGCCTGGCGGCCCAGGACCCGAAGACGCTGCTGGCGGCGGTCGAGGAACTGGCTCGCTTCTCACCGGATTACGCCAGCGTGCTCGGCGATCTGATCAGTCTGCTGCACCGCATTGCCATTGCCCAGGTGCTTCCCGACGCGGCTGACAACAGCCTTGGGGATCTTGAGCAGGTACTGGCGCTGGCGCAGTCGCTGACGGCCGAGGATGTGCAGCTTTATTACCAGATCGCGCTGATGGGGCGGCGTGATCTGCCTTTCGTGCCGGATGGTCGCGAGGGGCTGGAAATGGTGCTGCTGCGCATGCTGGCGTTTCGTCCCGCGGACGCAGAGCCCGGGGGCGCGCCTGCGCTGTCGGCGTCCGTGACGCCGGAGGCGAAGCCTGCCCCTGTCGCGCAGGCGTCTGCGCCCGCTGCCGGTCTATCGAAGCCGGCGCCCGCGGCGCAGCAGCCTGCGCCGGACGTCGGTCTATCGAAGCCTGTACCGATGCATCCGCCCCGTCAGCCTGCGTCCGAAGGCAGGGCTGAAGCGGCGCCTGAAGTGCCGGCGCCCGCAATCCCGGATTCCGATCCGCCGCCCTGGGAGCTGGATAGCGGCCCAGGGGCGCAATCTGTTCCTGATCTGCCGCCGGCGCCACCTGAGTATGACGAAGCTGATATCCCGGCTTATGATGAGGGCGAAGCCCCGGGAGTGGCTGGCGGAAAAAAGCCTGAACCGCCTCCGTCTGCGCCTGTAACCGAGGCGCGCCGGCCTGATGCGGTGCCCGGGGTGCCTGCCGCCGCAGCGCCACCGGCGCAAGTCGAGACTGCGCCGGCGCCCGCGGGGCCTGCTGTCGACGCCCCTGATCCTGCGCCGCAGTCGGAGCGGCTGGTGCTGGAGCGGCTGCGTGCCGAGGATTGGGTCGCGCTATGTCACGGCCTGGGCCTTAGCGGCATGACCGCAAGCCTGGTGGCGAACCTTTCGCTCGACTCGGTGCAGGGCGGGGTGTTGCGCTTCCACTATACGGCGCAGCAGGAAGCGCTGCTGAGCGAAACGCAGCGGGATCGTATCCGTCAGGCGCTGCGCGATTATTTTGATCCCTCAGTTGAGGTAGAATTCGAGGTTGGCGTCCAGCGCTTCGAAACGCCGCACCAGTACCAGCTGCGCAAGCGTCAGGAACGTCAGGCGCAGGCGGTTCGCGCTATCGAGCAGGACCCGTTGGTGCAGGCGGTGCTGTCTCAGTTCGACGCCAGTATCGACCTGGAAAGCGTTATCCCGGTCGAAGCAGATCAATAGTGAGAGGAAAGTGAAATGATGAAAGGCATGGGCAACCTGATGAAGCAGGCCCAGAAAATGCAGGAAGATATGCAGCGGGTGCAGGAAGAGATTGCGCGTGCCGAAGTGACCGGCGAGTCCGGCGCCGGTCTCGTGCAGGTGGTGATGAACGGTCGTCACGACGTCAAGCGCATCTCCCTCGACGACAGCCTGATGGGAGAGGACAAGGAAATTCTCGAGGACCTGGTGGCAGCCGCCGTCAACGATGCGGTGCGCAAGGTCGAAACCAGCACCAAGGAAAAGATGGCCAAGGTAACCTCCGGCATGCAATTGCCGCCGGGTTTCAACATGCCGTTCTGACGCCATGTCCTTCAGTCCCCTGATTCAGCAGTTGATCAAGGCGCTGCGCTGTCTGCCCGGTGTCGGGCCCAAGTCGGCGCAGCGCATGGCGCTGCATCTGCTGGAGCACGATCGCGAGGCGGCGCTGGAGCTCGCCGGCGCGCTGCGCGAGGCGGTCGAAAAAGTCGGCGAATGCGAACGCTGCCGCACCCTGTCGGAGGATCCGCTGTGCGCCGTCTGTGCATCTAAAAGCCGCGACCCTTCGCTGCTGTGCGTGCTGGAGTCGCCTGTCGACATGCTGGCCATCGAGCAGACCGGAGGCTTTGGCGGCTATTACTTCGTGCTCAAGGGGCATCTCTCGCCGATCGATGGTGTCGGTCCGGAAGATCTGGGCATCGACCGGCTGCTCGACCGTCTCGACGTCGGCGAGGTCAAGGAGGTGATCCTGGCGACCAATCCCACCGTCGAAGGGGAGGCCACGGCGCACTATATCGCCGAGCAGGTGCGGGAGATGGGTATCCGTGTCAGTCGGATTGCCCATGGCGTGCCGGTGGGTGGTGAGCTCGAGTTTATCGACGGCGGTACCCTGGCCCACGCGCTGGCCGGACGGCGCAGCCTGATCTGAGGTAGGCATGACCGAAACGAATGGATACGACTGGCAGCTTCTGGAGCGGGCCGCACAGCAACCGGTGCGGGTCGATACCGATGGCGACCTGGCGCGGCTCTGCCAGTACTGGCGCACGCTGCCGATGGTGGCGCTGGATACGGAGTTTCAGCGGGTCGATACTTTCTACCCGATTCCGGGGCTGATTCAGCTGGCGGACGACAAGCGCTGCTACCTGATCGATCCGCTTTCGATCGGGGATTTCGCGCCGCTGGCGGCGCTTTTCACCGACGAGTCGGTGTTGAAAGTGCTGCATGCGAGTTCCGAGGACCTCGAGCTCTTTCTGCACAGCCTTGGTGTACTGCCGCGGCCGCTGTTCGACACCCAGGTGGCCGGAGCCTATGTCGGCTGGGGCTTTACCATGGGGCTGCAGCGCATGCTGGAGCACGCGCTGGGGGTGCAGATGGGCAAGGCGGAGACGACCTCCGACTGGTTGCAGCGACCGTTGACGCAGGAGCAGGAGCGCTATGCGGCGCTGGATGTGGCCTATCTTCCGGCGGTCTGCCTGCAGCAGCGGCAGGAGCTGGAACGCCGGGGTATGACCGCCTGGCTGGCCGAGGAGATGGAGGCGCTGCTCGACAACGCTGTCGACCGGGATCCGGAAGGCTGGCGCTATTATCTGCGTTTCAGTCAGATGGCCGCAGTGCCGCCGCACAAAATGGCGGCGCTGCGCGACCTGGCAGCCTGGCGTGAGCAGGTCTGCCGGGAGCGGGATGTGCCGCGCAACCGGGTGTTGCGCAACCAGCAGTTGCTCGAGATCATCAATCGCTGGCCGCGCAATCTGGATGAGCTGACCCGGGTGCCCGAACTCAAGCGGCGGGTGGTGCGCGAGGACGGTCAGGCCATTCTCGAAGTGCTGCAGCGCGCCGTGCTGGAGCAGGGGCAGCGGCCGGTCGAACCGATCCCGAAGCCCTTGCACGTGATCTGGAACAAGCGCCTCAAGCGGCTCAAGGCGATTGCGCGCGAATGCGCGCAGCAGCTCGATATGGCGCCGGAAGTGCTGCTGCGCAAGCGCGACCTGGAGGCGCTGGTGCGTTCGCGGGACGAAGCTGGCGACTACCACCTGCCGGAGGGTTTGCAGGGCTGGCGCCGCGAGGTGGTGGCTGAGCGCCTGCTGGCGCAGTTGCGTCAGTTCGAACAGTAGGGTGGGTGGAGCCGCGCTGGTACCTGCTACCGTTGTGCAGTGATGGTATCGCGGCGCAACCCATCATGGGTGCCTACGCTGCCCTGAGGAGTTTGTTAGGGTGTGATGCATGGGATGCATTAACGCCAGGTAATCCGGCACGGGTCTTTGGCAATGGAAAGACATCGTGTCACGACACCCGCAGGGCGGGTGAGTAGCGGTAATTAACGATGAAGATTTGCAGTATTTTCAAAAGTTCGCGCAAGGATGAAATGTACCTTTACGTCGACAAGCGCGATCAGCTGAAGCGGGTGCCCGAGGCGTTGCTCGAGATGTTCGGCCGTGCCGAGCATGTGATGGATATGCCGGTTACCGCTTCGCGCAAGCTGGCGCGTGTCGACGTCGAAAAGGTGCTGGCGGGGATCGACGAGAAGGGGTATTACCTGCAGATGCCGCCCCCCAAGGAGGAGTATCTGCTGGACCTGTTCCGGGATCGCCCCGTAACCGGGGTGCGTTGAAGGTGGCGCAGGAGGTGTTCTGGCGCAGCAAGGCGCTGGAAGAAATGTCGGCGCAGGAGTGGGAGTCGCTCTGCGACGGCTGTGCACTCTGCTGTCTGCACAAGGTGGAAGATGAAGACACCTCGGAGGTGTTCTACACCACGGCGGTCTGTCACCTGCTCGATCTCGACAATTGCCGCTGCACCGAGTACGAGAACCGCTGCACGCTGGTGCCATCCTGCGTCAAACTGCGGCCCGAGGATGTCGCCGAGTTTCACTGGCTGCCGCGCACCTGCGCCTACCGTCTGGTGTATGAGGGCAAGGATCTGCCCGAGTGGCATCCGCTGATCAGTGGTCGTGCGGAAAGCGTGCGCGAGGCGCACGCGTCGGTGCAGGACTGGTACGAGGTCCGTGACAACGAAATCACCGACGAAGACCTGATCGATTACGTGATCCTGGACGACCGGGAAGTGGGTAAGTCCTGAGTCGTTAGGTTTTATCTGTGCTTGACCGGATCCGCGATCGGAGGATGGGCGCCGGCAGTGCAAGGGCGTCTGTCTGAACCTTTGGCGCTGTTCGTGGGCATCGCGTAACCCGTCAAGTCGATAGCAGTACAGATCGATCGGTGTTGGGTTACGCGCCTTCGGCGCTAGACCCAACCTACAAGAGCGTAACCCGTCAAGTTGGTCGCGGTAGAGATCGATTGGCGTCGGTTGGCGAGGTACGTTCCCGGCCCCCTCGGTGTTGGGTTACGCGCCTTCGGCGCTAGACCCCAACCTACAGCGAGCCGAAAGGCTGGTGGTGACCCGGGAATTGCCGGTCTGCTTGCCATCATTCATCGGCATACCCACGAACGCATCGTCATTCCCGCACACTCATCGTCATTCCCGCAAACACATCGTCATTCCCACGTAAGCACCGTCATTCCCGCCTGAGCGCCGTCATTCCCGCGAACGCGGGAATCCATACACCCGGGAGCGACTGCTTCCCCGCTTGCGCCGGAATGACGGCACAAAAAAGGAGCGCCGAAGCGCTCCTTTTTGTGACCAAGAGTCTCTGCCCGGAAGGCAGGGGTTCTTAGTTGTTTTTCAGCATCTGCTGCTTGATCAGTTCGCCGATGGTGGTCGGACCTGCGGTCTCGACTTCCTGGTTGCGAACGGCTTTCAGAGCTTCTTTCTCTTCAGCCTGATCTTTGGCGCGGATCGACAGGTTGATGTTGCGGTTGCGACGATCAACGTTGGTGATCTTGGCTTCGACGGTTTCACCGACCTTCAGGAAGGTGGTGGCGTCGTCGATGCGCTCGGCGGCCAGCTCGGAAGCCTTCAGAGTGCCTTCGATGCCTTCAGCCAGTTCGATGATGGCAGCTTTCGGCTCGACGGACTTGACGGTACCGGTAACGATGGTGCCCTTGTCGTTCGCCAGGACGTACTCGCTGAACGGATCGCTCTCGAGCTGCTTGATGCCCAGGGAGATGCGTTCTTTCTCGGCGTCGATGGACAGGATGACAGCGTCGACTTCCTCGCCCTTCTTGAACTGACGCAGAGCGCCTTCGGCGTCGGCTTCCCAGGTGATGTCGGACATGTGCACCAGGCCGTCGAGATCGTTGTCCAGGCCCACGAAGATACCGAAATCGGTGATGGTCTTGATGGTGCCGGAAACGCGATCGCCAGCAGCGTACTGCTCAGCGAAGGAGATCCACGGGTTTTCGGTGCACTGCTTGATGCCCAGGGAGATGCGGCGACGCTCTTCGTCGACGTCCAGGATCATCACTTCGATCTCGTCGCCGATCTGAACGACCTTCGACGGATGGATGTTCTTGTTGGTCCAGGACATTTCGGACACGTGAACCAGACCTTCGACACCGTCTTCGATGGAAGCGAAGCAGCCGTAGTCGGTCAGGTTGGTGACGCGAGCCGGTACCTTGCTGCCAGCCGGGTAGCGGGACTTGATCGCTTCCCACGGATCTTCGCTCAGCTGCTTCAGGCCCAGGGAGATGCGGCCGGTTTCCTTGTCGAACTTGATGATCTTGACGGAGATCTCGTCGCCCGGGGTCAGCATTTCGCTCGGGTGGGAGATGCGCTTCCAGGCCATGTCGGTGATGTGCAGCAGGCCGTCGACGCCACCCAGGTCGATGAAGGCGCCGTAGTTGGTCAGGTTCTTGACGTAACCCTTGGCGACCTGGCCTTCTTCCAGAGTAGCCAGCAGCTCTTCACGCTGAGCGCTGTTGGCTTCCTGCAGAACCGCGCGGCGCGACACAACGATGTTGTTGCGCTTCGGATCCAGCTTGATCAGTTTGAATTCCAGTTCCTTGCCTTCCAGGTGGTCGACGTCGCGAACCGGGCGCACGTCAACCAGGGAGCCCGGCAGGAAGCCCTGGATGTTGTTGATGCTGACGGTGAAGCCGCCCTTGACCTTGCCGCTGATGTAACCCTTGACGGTCTCTTCGGCTTCGAATTTGGTCTGCAGTACTTCCCAGGCTTCGGCGCGCTTGGCCTTTTCGCGGGACAGGCGGGTTTCGCCGAAACCGTCCTCGACCGCTTCCAGGGCAACCTTGACGGTATCGCCGACCTGGATTTCCAGTTCGTTGGCGTCGTTCAGGAACTGCGCGCGGGGGATGATGGCTTCGGATTTGAGGCCTGCATTCACGGTGACCCAGTCGCTGTCGATGTCGACAACTTCACCCATGACCAGGGTGCCGGGGGTCATGTCTACGTTCTGCAGGGATTCTTCAAATAGTTCAGCAAAGCTTTCGCTCATGAAATCGTCCTATGGTAAGTCGGCGGCCCTTTCATTGATCGGGGCTGCTCGAGCTTTCTATACCGTCAGCTGTATAGGGTCAGGTTTAACACTTTGGCGATGCTGGCAACCATGGCTGACGGGCGGCCGGTCATCGCAATAAGGGAGGCGTATTATACAGCTAATGACAAGGTGAAGATAGCGTTCCGAGGTCAGATGTCGTTATAATTGGCACCTGAATCAACAAAGCAGAGTGTGTACCCGAAGTAGATGACCAACACCGATCTCGAGGCTCAGATAGCCAAGCTGCAGCAACTTGAAGCCAATATCGAAGCCAGCAAGCGTGAGCGAATCGAAGAACTCGCAGCCGAACGCGACCGCAAGTCCGAAGAATTCGTATCTGATCTGCGTGAGAAAGCACGCCTGAAACAGGAGCGTGAACAGCAGCGTCAGGAAGAAATCAACCGTATCCAGGAAGAGCAGAAGGCCGAGCTGGCGCGCAAGCGTGAAGCCAAGGCCGCTGCCAAGAAAGCCCGTGCCGAAGCCAGGAAGGCCGAAGCGCTGGCGCGTCTGGCTGCGAAAAAGCCCGGCTGAGGGCCGGCCGAACGGCGCTGTGCGCGGCCGTCAGCCAGGCGGATATGCTAGAGCGTTGACTCCAGGGCCTTGCGCAGCGCCAGCTGGCAGGGTTCCAGTACGGTTTCAAGGTCGCGTCGCAGTGGTGCGGTCAGCAGACTGCTGTCGCCCGCGCGCAGGTATTGCGCAACCATCCGCTCTTCGCTAGCCGAATTGGTGGCGATTTCGGCTGCGTCGCCGACACAGAACGCGAACCCGGGTAGCTGTCTGTTGACGATGACGTCGCGATCGACGCTATCCACCATCAGTCGGTGCTGTCGCACGAATCGACGGTATTCTTCCGCCGATGCGGCCGCCATGATCTCTATCCGCAGGTTGGAAAAGCGTTCGGCTTCGGGCAGGCGGCCGAGGTAGGTCCTGAGGTCGGTCTCGACCCGCCGGACTTCCTCGTCGAAGGTTTCCGGTGCGAAGCGCTCGTTGGTCTGGCGGTACTCCTGGAGCTCGGCGACCTGTTGCCGCAGCTTTTCCAGATCCTCTTTCAGCGCGCGGTTCTCTTCTATCAGCCGATCCTTGTCCTGCATCAGGCCGTAGATCACCCTTTGCGTCGGCGTCAGTTCGTCATCGGCAAAGGTCGCCGGCAGTTGCAGCGCCCCCAGCTCTCCGACCGACTCGCTGTACGGGGAGTGCGATGACATGCCGAAGCCGAACTGCTCGAGATCTTCGAGGTTGTCCCGGTGTTGCGTCTGCATGCTGCTGTAGGCGATGTAGCCCCCGGTGCCGAGGGCTGCGGCCAGAATCGCGGCGCCGAGCAGTTTCAGGTTTTTCTTGCTCGAGGGCATCGAGGCTCCCTTACTGCTTGGCGGTCGCGGAGAAGCTGAAGGTCAGGTCGACCATGTCGAGAAGGATGCGGCCTGTTTCGGCCAGCTGCGCCTCGGATTCCGGGCTGATGGGGCGTCCCAGTTCGTCCTTTTCCAGTTCGTCGTCGAGCTCTGACAGCGACGACAGGGGCGGTTCCTGTTTCAGTGCGCGCCTGCGGTTCTGGGCGTCGAGCTGCCACTGGTCGGCCTCGTCGCGTTCCTTGCGCAGAGCCGCTTCGTTGAGGGGAATGAGGGCGTCCTCGCCGGCCTCCTTGAGGTGCTCCACCTGCTCGCGCATGAACATGAAGTCCGGGTCCGTCGCGACCCGCGCCTGGTGTCGTGCGGTGAGCTTGTCGAGGAAATTCTCGACCCCCAGGAACTTGCCGTGGCGGACTGCGCGCACCTGGTCCCAGGGCAGGGCGCCTTCAAGCGCGCTTTCGCCGATATCCAGCTCGTTGTAGAGGCTTGGCAGCAGAATGTCCGGCACCACGCCCTTGTTCTGGGTGCTGTCGCCGGAGATGCGGTAGAACTTGGCATGGGTCATTTTCAGCTGGCCGTGACGCAGCCCGTGCAGCGACTGAACGGTGCCTTTGCCGAAGGTCTGGCTGCCGACGACGACGCCGCGACGGTAATCCTGGATGGCGCCGGCGAAGATCTCCGAGGCGGACGCACTCAGGCGGTTGACCAGCACCGCGAGCGGGCCGCTGTAGGCAACGTCGGCGTCGAAGTCGCCAAGAATGTCGATGCGGCCGTTGGGGTCGCGAATCTGCACGGTGGGGCCGCGGCTGATAAACAGGCCGATCAGCTCGTTGGCTTCGCGCAGCGAACCGCCCCCATTGTCCCGAAGGTCGATAACCAGTCCCTGGATGTCTTCCTTGAGCAGTTCCTGGATCAGACGCTCCACGTCGCGGGTGGTGCTCTTGTAATTGGGGTCGCCGCTCTGCAGTGCGGCGAAATCGATGTAGAAGGCCGGAATCTGGATCACGCCCAGGCGATAGTTCTGGCCGTTGTAGTCGAGATCCAGTACGCGCTTGTGCGCGGCCTGTTCTTCCAGCTTGACCTTGCTGCGCACGATGCGGACTTCCTTGCGCTTCTGCCGGTCCTTGCTGTCGGCTGGAATCACCTGAAGGCGTACCACGGTATCGGCCGGGCCGCGGATCTTGTCGACGACGTCGTCGAGGCGCCAGCCGATGATGTCGACCATCTCGCCGTCATCTCCCTGGGCGACCGCAACGATTTTGTCGGCCGGCTTGAGCTGGCCGGTCTTTTCGGCGGGGCCTGCGGGGACCAGGCGCACGATCTTGGTGTATTCGTCGTCGTTCTGCAGCACCGCCCCGATGCCTTCGAGCGACAGGCTCATGTTGATCTGGAAGTTCTCCGAATTGCGCGGCGAAAAGTACTGGGTGTGCGGGTCGTAGCCCTTCGACAGCGCGTTGGCGTAGGTCTGGAACACGTCCTCGCTTTTCAGCTGTTCGCTGCGGTGCAGCTGGTAGCGATAGCGCTTGAGCAGGGTTTCGCTGATCTGTTCCGGTGTCTGGTCGGCCAGTTTCAGACTCAGTGCGGCGCTTTTCAGACGCTTGAGCCAGAGCTGGTCCATCTGTTCGCGGCTGCTGATCCAGGGGGCTTCCGAGCGGTCGCTGTCCAGCGCTTCGTCGACGTCGAAGCGCAGGTCGTCGACGCCGTCCTCGAGCTGCCCGATCATAAAGTTCAGGCGCTCGTACACTCTTTCCTGATAGCGATTGAAGATACGGTAGGCGTCTTCCAGGTCGCCGCTCCTGAGGCTGTCGTCGAGCGTCGTCCGCAGCGGTTCGAACTCGGCGATGTCGCTGGCGTAGAAGTAGCTTCTGCTGGGGTCCAGGTCCTCGAGGTACTGGTCGAGCAGCCAGCCCGAGAAGCGGTCGTCGATGCTGATGTCCTTGTAGTGCTCGCGGTCAAGCGAGTCCAGGATTTCCGTCATCGTCTGCTGGTGAATGGGCTCCGGTTCCAGTGCGGCAGGCGCGGTGCTCGCGGCGAATGCGGTCTGCAGCGACAGGGTCAGAATCAGGGGGCTGAGCAGGGATTGGATTCGGTTGAGCATCAGTTCGGTGCGTCCCAGTTTGGCCAGGGTGGGTGAAACTTGAGACAGGCGAGAAAGCCGGCAAGTTCAACCAGAGCAGTCTCTGAGTGTAGCCATCGCTCGACCTGATGTAAAATCAAGCGTTTATGCCGGAGTTTTGGAGGAATGTGATGAAGTCGGGCGGGTTGGCGATGGCGCTTGCGCTGTCGGTTGCGGTGCTGGCCGGTTGCGGTGAAGATCCCGAGGAGGCGGCCTTTCGGCAGTCGTTGAAAGACAAGGCGCTCAACGACGACAACCGGCGTGCCGGCGACGCTTTCATGACGCAGAACGCCGCCGTCGAGGGTGTGGTAACGCTGCCGTCCGGCCTGCAATACCGGGTTTTGCGCGAAGGGGTGGGCCGCAGCCCTGAAGCGGGCGGCAAGGTGCGCGTTCACTACGAGGGGCGCCTTGTCGACGGCACCGTTTTCGAGAGTTCGTACAGCGACGGCGAGCCCGTCGAGCTTTCGCTGCGCCAGGTGATTCCCGGCTGGCGGGAAGGGATGTCGCTGATGCGGGAAGGCGGCGAATGGATGCTGTACGTTCCGCCGGAGCTGGCATACGGGGCCACCAGTCCATCGCCCGATATTCCGGCGAACTCCACTCTGGTTTTCAAGGTTGAACTGCTGGACGTCATGACGCAGTAATCGGGAGCTTTAAGATGCAACAATTCAATCAGGAGCTGATGGCATATCTCGCGGCGTCGCCGACGCCGTACCATGCCGTAGCCGAAATGGCGCGCCGTCTGGAGGCGCAGGGCTTCGAGCGACTGCGCGAGGCCGACGACTGGTCGCTGCAGCCGGGAGGGCGTTACTACTCCACCCGTAACGGTTCGTCGATCATCGCCTGGCGCATGCCGGCGGCGCGCTCGCTGGCCGAGTCCGGGTTGCGGATGGTTGGCGCCCACACCGACTCGCCGTGCCTGAAGGTCAAGCCCAATCCCTCGCTGCACCGTCAGGGCTATCTGCAGCTCGGGCTGGAGGTATATGGCGGCGTACTGCTCAATCCCTGGTTCGATCGCGACCTGTCGATAGCGGGAAGGGTCAACTACAGGCGTGACGACGGCAGCCTGGGGCAGTCGCTGATCGATTTCGAGCGGCCGGTCGCGGTGATCCCGAATCTGGCCATCCACCTGGACCGCGAGCAGAACAACGGGCGTGCCATCAATGCCCAGACCTTTCTGCCGGCGATTATCGGTCAGGCCGACAAGACGGGGGATTTTCGTGAACTGCTATGCCAGCAGCTGGCGCAGCAGGGGGTGGCAAACGTTGCCGAAGTGCTGGACTTCGATCTGTCGCTCTACGATACCCAGGCGCCGGCACTGGTCGGGCTTGACGGGGAGTTTCTGCTGTCAGCGCGCCTCGACAACCTGCTCAGCTGCTTTATCGGCCTGCAGGCGCTGATCGGTGCCGGGGCCGACGAAGGGGCGCTGCTGGTCTGCAACGACCACGAGGAAGTCGGCAGCATGAGCGCGGTGGGCGCCCAGGGGCCCATGCTGCAGCAGTTGCTTGAGCGGCTGTTGCCCGAGCCGCAGGCGCGTCACCGGATGATCGCCCGGTCGATGCTGATTTCGGCCGATAACGCCCATGCCGTGCACCCGAACTTTGCCGATCGCCACGACGCCAACCACGGACCTTCCATCAATGGCGGTCCGGTTATCAAGATCAATGCCAACCAGCGCTACGCCACGAGCAGCGAAACCAGCGCCATCTACCGGCATCTGGCGGCGCAGGAAGAGGTTCCGGTGCAGGCATTCGTGGTGCGCAGCGATATGGCGTGCGGAAGCACCATCGGCCCCATCACCGCGGCGGAAATCGGGGTGCGGACGCTGGATATCGGTGTGCCCCAGTTTGCCATGCATTCGATCAGGGAAATGGCCGGTACCCGGGATGCGTGGGATCTGACGCGGGTGTTGCAGCGCTTCTTCGCCGAGCCTGAGCTGGGGATGGATCAGGAGGGTTGATGCCTGAAGCAGGGATGCTTCATGCTTCACCGCAGGCCGGTATGGGCCTGGCGCCAGTCGTTGGGTGAAGGGCGGGGGAGGGTCGGTCGGGTCGGAGCGCCGGGGCTGACAAGCAGGCCCCGGCTGCAGGGGCGGCGCTTCGGGACGGAGGGGAGCCCTTGCGCCGCCGCTCGTGCGCTTAGCGGCTGAACAGCGTCTCGAGGGTTTCGGTACGCTTCATGACGAAGGTCTTGCTCACGAAGGACTTGATTTTACGGGTTCTTTCCTGGCGTCGGGCCAGTGCGCGCTCGGCCTGCTGCTCGCGCAGCAGGCGCATGAAGTATTCGCGCTCGGTTTCGCGACGGTTCGGATTGGTGCGGGTAGCAAAATCGAATGGCAGGTAATTGAAGTCCATGGTGTCCTCCTCGGCGATCATGTCTTCGCAGATCGCCTGGGTTGTATACATTTTAAGTTGGACGCAAGAGTACCGGCTGCAAGGGCTCCGTTCAAACGAGGCTTTTTCAGTGTTTCGATGAATTATATTCACTAATTACCCATGCCCTGGATTGCCCGTGAGCTGTGGTAATGCAGCGTGGAGCCGGCAATTGGCCGGCTTTTGTGTCAGGGTGGGTTTGTAAAGCTGAGTTCATTGATTGGCTGGTGGCCTCGCAGCCGTATAGCCGGCTGGCCTTCGCCGGCTCTGCGCCAATGTCGCCTGTCGCACCCCGCGTTCAGGCGAGGTGCGTGATCAGCTGATGATACAGCGGGATGCCGATGATGACGTTGAACGGGAAGGTGATCCCGAGCGACGCCAGCATGGCCATGCCAATATCGGCGCTCGGGATGGCGGCGCGGATCGCTGCGGGGGCGGCGATATAGGAGGCGCTGGCAGTGAGGCTGGCCAGTATCAGCGCCGTGCCGACCGGCAGGGCCAGCAGCAGTGCGGCGCCCAGTCCGAACAGCGAAAGTGCGGTCGGCGCCACCAACGCGAAGATCAGCAGTCGCCACCGGGCCAGCGGGAGTGGGCGCAGCGTTTCGGCGGCGACGAGTCCCATCTCCAGCAGAAATATCGCCAGCACGGCCTTGAAGGCGCCGGTAAAGAGATCGGTGACCGCGGCACCCTCGAGCGGGCCGTAGAGGTAACCGATCAGTACGCCGCCTGTCAGCAAAACCACGCCCCGGTTGGTCAGGGTTTCATGCAGCAGGCTGGTTTTGGAGTGTTTGCCGGAATCGTCGCTGTTGAAGCGCCGAAAGAGGGCCAGTCCCACCATGATCGCGGGCAACTCCAGCAGCACCAGGTAGAGCGTTGCCTGCGGGCCCGTGACCAGATTCTGGCTTTCGACGTAGGCCAGGGCTACCGCGAAGGTACCGGCGCTGACCGAGCCGTAATGCGCGCTGATGCTGGCGCTGTCGGCCAGCGACAGCCTGACGATGGTCCGCAGAAGCGGAAATACCAGCAGCGGTATCAGGGCGCCGAGCAAGGTGATGGTCAGCAACTCGGGGACCAGTGCGAGGCTGAGCTGGCCGTGAAGTCCCATTCCGCCCTTGAGGCCGATCGTCAGCATCAGCAGCAGACTCAGGGTGTCATAGGCGGCCTTGGGTATGTTGAGGTCCGATCTCAGCAGGCCCGCAACCAGCCCGAGCAGGAAAAACATAACGACAATATCCGGCATCATCCGGTCTCCATTCGATGAGTTGGCGCGGATTTTGCCGACAAATTGGCATTGCATCTAATTAATTATTTGGCTTATATGCATAGATAAATATCTATGCAGGCAGGCCCATGAACCTCCGTCATCTCACCTTTCGTCTGCTCGAGGTTTTTGTGGCGACGGTTCGTACCGGATCGGTCACGGCGGCAGCGCGTCAGTTGCATCTGACGCAGCCGACGGTGTCGCAGCAGCTCAAGCGGCTGGCGGAGGCGGTGGGGGAGCCGCTGTTGCAGCCGGGGGTAGCCGGCCTCGAGCCGACCGAGGCCGGAAGTGAACTCTACCGCGCCGCCCTGGACGTGACCGGGCGCTTCGATGATTTTCAGGACTATCTGGCGGAACTGCGCGGCGGTCAGCGCGGGCGCTTCAGCATCGCCCTGGTGAATACCGCTCAATACGTGCTGCCGTGTCTGCTCGGACCCTACAGCCGGGATTTTCCCGACGTCGACGTGACGGTACAAATCGGTAACCGACAGCAATTGTTGAGTCGTTTCGAACGCCAGCTGGACGATATCTATGTCTTCAGCCACCCGCCTTCCTTGGAGCATGCGCTGGCGGCGCGCTTTTTGCGCAACCCGCTGGTAATGATCGCGCCCGAGTCCCATGCGCTGGCGTCACTCGATGAGGTTCGCAGCGCCGATCTGTCCGCCGAACGATTCCTGCTGCGTGAACCCGGATCGGCGACCCGGATGCTGTTCGAAAGCTGGCTGCAGGGGCAGGGCATGCAGCTCTCCGGTGCCTTGCAGATGGCCAGCAACGAAGCGATACGCGTGGGTGTGGCATCCGGGATGGGGCTGGCCGTTCTGTCGCAGCACGTGCTGCCGGCCGTCCATTCCGGGCTGGTGGTGCTGCCGGTGCGGGAATTTCCCATCGACAGCCACTGGCACTTCATTGTGCGCCGTGACCGTCGTCTGCCGCATGCGGCGCGCGGCTTCCTGCAGTTCGCCTGCGCCCGTGTCGAGCACTGTCTGCCGGAGGAGTTTGTATGCAACGAGATTGCGGGGCTGCTGGAGTCGCTGGGGTAGGCGCACGCCGTGCCCGGTCGGGTGATGCTACGCCCGGGTTCGGCGCGATGTCCTGTCGCGGCGGCGTCGCGGCGCTCAGGAGGCGGGAGGCCTTGCCTGTTCCGCGGGCTGGCGCCTTGTATGGTAGAAGTTCAGCAGCAGCGCGATCAGCGTGTAGGCCGCGGCAAGTGTCAGTTCCCAGATTACCTTGTCCGCCACCGCGCCGAGGTCTGCGCCCATCTGGTCGACCTGCACGAAAGCCGTGAGGGCGGTGGTGGAGGGGATCAGCAGGGCAAGGGTTTGAATCGGCGCCGGTACGCTCTGGATGGGCCAGGATACGCCCGACAGGAAAAACAGCGGAATACCCATCACGACCAGCACGAAGATGACCCCCTCGCGCGAGCGGATCAGCTGCGCGAGCACGAAGCCCAGGGCGCAAACGGCCATCAGGAACGGGATCGCGACGACGTAAAGGTGCCACCAGGTACCCAGTCGCGGAATGCCGTAGACCTCCGGCAGCAGCAGCTGGGTGACCGCGATCCACAGGCAGTAGAACAGCACGTAGACCAGCGGGGCGGCGGCCATCCTGACTCCCTGCGTCGGCTTTCGACCGGCGTGCAGTATGCCGATCCCCATCAGCAGGGTTTGCTGTACGATGAGCACGAACGCCGCCGGCACCACGTAGCTGGCGTATCCCCCCTGGGGGTTGAAGAGCGCGACCGAGGTGACGCTCAGAGGAGCGATCAGCGCCTGTGCGGTGTCGGGGGCGATACCGGCGCCGGTCAGGCGGCCGTAGCGAATTTCATGGCCGAGGCTTTGCGCGGCGTTGTTAACCGCGCCCATCATGGCGTTGTAGATCAGGAAGTAGCCCGCGTCCCCGTAGGCTGCAATCGGTGCGGGGTCGCCGTTGAGCAGATCCCGTTCGAAGTTGGCCGGCACGATGACCAGTCCGGTGATCCTGCGTGCGTAGAACAGCGATTCCGCCTGTGGCAGTCCGTCGACGGTGGCCAGCACGCGCGCGCCTTCCGCGGCGTCGATACGCCTGATAAGCTCGCGGCTGGCGTTCGAACCGTCCTGATCCACCACGGCGACCGGTACATCGCGAATGACCTCGGCGGAGTAGGGCTGGGGGTAGATGATCGCGTAGATGATGATGGACATCACCATTGTCGCCCGGGACGCGGGGTCCGAGAACAGTCTGCCAAGTGCCGCTTGCATGGCGCGGAACAGCTCCCTCATGCGCCATCCTCCGCCTGCATTCTGCCGCCCGCCCGTGCCTGCCGGTTCGTTTGCAGCAGCGCCAGCGCTGCGAAGATGAGCAGCAGCAGCGCCAGCCAGGCCAGGGGCGCCATCGACAGGGCGATATCGGCGCCGCGCACGGCCTGATCGTTGCGCAGCTGGAGATAGGGCGTCAGCGGCAGCATGGACCCCCAGACGAGCGAAAAATCGTTCATCATCATGCGCGGAAAGCTGATGCCCGCGAACCCGAATGCCGGTGCGGTCAGCAGGCCGGCGATGCCGAGAGCGGCAACGGTGTCCCTGGCTGTCATTGCAATGAAAGCCCCCAGTGCGAGGCAGGTGAGAACGAACAGCGCGCTGTACACCAGGTGCAGGGTGGGGTTGCCGCGAAAGGGGGCGTCGAAATAGCCGAATATGATCGCGTCCGCCAGCCAGAGTGACGTCAGGCAGATGATACCGTAGGGCGCCAGCTTACCGGTCAGGGTGCTAAGCGGCGAGCCGCCGAGTCGGACCAGGCGCGCGATGCTTGCACTGCCGTGGCGTTCGCGCGAGAGGGCGATCACCGCGCCGGCGCAGATAAAGATTTGCAGCACGGCGGGCATGACGGCAGCCAGCAGAAACTGGGTATAGTCCAGCGCCGGGTTGAACAGTGGGCTTTGCTGGATCGGAATCGGGTTGACGGCAGCCAGGGCCTGGTCGGCCGGTTGCCCCAGGTTTTCCCGCACTTTCACCGAGACGCCGGCCGAATAGGTACGGATGGCTCTGCCGGCGGCGCGCTCAACGATGCTGCCGACCGTCAGCATCTGGTTGTTGTAGAAGGTGACGATCTCGGGCCTGGCACCGGACAGCAGGTCACGTTCGCTATTCTCGGGAATCAGAATAATGCCGTAGACATGGCCGGTCAGCAGCGCCTGCTTGGCCTCGTTCAGGCTTGGAAGTCGGGTGCTGATGTCGAGTTCCGGCGTCTGGTCCACCATGCGGGCGATCTGCCGCGAAACCGGGCTGCCGTCCAGGTCGACCAGGGCGACGGGCAGCCCGGTCGGCAGACTGCGGTAGAAGATCGAGCTCATCAGCACGAACAGCAGCAGCGGATAGGATGCCAGCATCAGGGCCAGCGCCGGGCGTGCCAGGATGCGGCGCAGTTCACGGCGAAACAGGCGCCGAACCCCGGCGGACGGGTGTCCGGGCATCGGTCAGCGCTGCCCGAAGTCGATGAGCGCGCTCATGCCGGGGCGCAGCTGGGGGTCGCGCTGTACCGGCGTGGCGCGGATCGCAAAGGTGCGCAGATCAAAGTCCCCCGTTGCCTTGGTAGCCCGCCAATTGGCGTAGTTGCCCTGGGCATTGATTGCCGTCACCCTGGCCGTGACGGTTTTGTCGTCCAGCGCGGGAACCCGGATGCTCAGCTCGTCGCCGATGCCCAGTCCGCTTAACAGGTCTTCGCGCAGGTGGAAGGTAAACCAGGCATTGTCGATATCGACCAGCGAGAGCAGTGGCGATCCTTCCGAAAAATTTTTGCCGGGTTCGGCCATGCGGGCGGTCACCTGTCCGTCAATGGGCGCCCGTACCTTCAGTTCGGCGATATCGGTTTCCTTTTGCAGGACCTGGGCTCTGGCTTCCTCGACCTGTGCCTGGGCGACGGATTTTTCCTCGGGGCTGCTGCCATTGCTGGCCAGCAGCAGGTTGGCCTCGGCAGCCTCCTGGGCGCGCAGTGCGGAGTCGAGCGAATTGGACGCCTCGTCGAGGCTCTGTGCCGAGGTGATCGCCGTTCCGCGCAGGCGTGCGATGCGGTCATGGATTTTGCGGGCCAGGACGACATCCGCCCGGGCTTTTTCCAGTTCCGCCTGGCGTGCAGCGATGGTTTCCGGGCGCGTGGCAAAGGTCAGGTCGCGATTGGCTTCGGCAACGGCGAGCGCGGCACGGGCCGTTACGAGTCCGGCATCCAGCTGCGGGCTTTCCAGCACGACGACGAGCTGCCCCTTCGTTACGCGGTCGCCAAAATCCACCGGTACCTCGGTGACGCGTCCCGAGACCCGCGCCGCCAGATCGATACGGGTCGCCTCGACTTCGCCCTGTACAACCAGCGATGCGGGGTTGGAGATCGCCCAGAGGGCATAGCCACCGGCGGCGGCCGCTGTTATGACCAGGGCGCCGAAAAGCGTGCGTGTAGACATGCTGGGAAACCTTCTGCCGTTCTGGGCGTGGTAGCGTCTGTGCTAATATGTAAAATATAAATTTTCCTAAATATTAATCGGGTGAGCAGAGAAATGGAAATCGAATTTCCGGCATCGGCCCGGCATCCGGAACCGGCACAAAAGGAGACGGTGCCGGTGAAGCGCGCGGTCGGGCGGCCGGTCCAGCGGGCGCCGGAGGAGACCCGGCAGTTGTTGATCGATGCCGCCGCCGGCGAGTTCGCTGAGGTCGGCTTCGCTCAGGCCAGTATGGCACGGATTGCCAGGCGGGCCGGGGTTTCGACCAGGACGCTGTACAAGCTGGCCTCGGGAAAGGAAGAGTTGTTCCGTGAGGCCGTCGAGCGACGTATTGCCGCAATCGTGTCGGACTTCGGTCAGCGGTCGTCCGGCCCGGAATCCGTCGAGCACCAGCTGCGCAGGCTGGCCTGCGCTTTTGCGCAGCTGGTGTTGAGTCACGAGGCCTGCATAACGGCGAAAATCCTGCTGGCCGAGCAGGGGCGTTTCCCGGATCTGGCTGCGGTCTATCATCGCAACTCGCGTCGCGTCACCGACGCCTTCGATGAGCATGCGGGAGCATTACTGGCCGGTCGCCTGGCGCCGGGCAAAGATCCTGCGGTGCTGGTGCGGTTGCTGCGCCTGATCATCGTGGGTCAGCAGCGCCAGCAAATACTGGGGCTGAGCCCGGCGATGTCCGGGCCCGAAATCTCGGAGTTTGTCGCTCAGGCGGTGGCGTATTTGCTGGGTGAGCGCTGAGGAGCTCAGGGAGATGTGGCGGCACGCCCGTCGGGGTTTTGAGTGCGCTCGCTCCAAGGTGACCGCTCAGGCAACGGCGGCTTTCAGTGCCTTGTGCTCTTCTTCGATCGCGCCGAGCTTCCAGTAGCTGGAAATGTACAGGTTGCTTCTGTCCAGATCCTGCCTGCTGCGAAAATGATCGCGCAGGTTGCGCATGGCGCTGAATTCGCAGGCGCACCAGACCGCGGGGCGTCGGCCCGGCCAGTCCAGCTCCCGCACCCGGTTCAGCAGCAATTCGGGTGCGCATCCCGGGTGCGGGTTGAGCAGCCAGTGGATCTTGAGATTATCGGGGGCACTCAGTTCCTGGATGTCGGTCCGGTCGATAACCTCGATAATCGCATGCCCGCTGGCATCCTGGGGGAGCTGCTCCAGATTGGCGCTGATGGCGGGCAGGGCGGTCATGTCGCCGACCAGTAGAAACCAGTCGGCCGAGTGATCGATCATCTTCTTCGGGCCCGGTCCACCTACCAGAATGCGGTCGCCGACACGGGCTTGCATTGCCCAGGACGAGGCGGGACCTGCATCTGCGTGAGTGACGAAATCGACGTCGATCTCCTGGTCTCGCTGTGCGCGTACGGTATAGGTGCGCACGACAGGGCGTGATTGCCCCTGTGCCGGGAGCATGAGCTTGATGTAGGCGCTGGCCTGGTCGGCCGGAAAGCTTTCCATGCCCGGGCCGCCAAGCGTCAGTCGCAGCATGTTGGTGGTGAGCTGGTGCCTGCGCAGCACCGTCAGCTCGCGTGGGGCTGGACGGGACATGGCGTCTCCTTCAAAGTCGTGGGTTGTCAGGTTGCGGGGCTGAGGTTGTCGGTCATGGCGCTGGCCAGTCGAATGAAAGCGGTCAATTCATCCGGGCTCAGGCCCTGTGCCATACGCAGGCTCGCCTGGTGCTCGGCGTTGCCGATACGTTCGAGCATCGCCTCTCCAGCGCTCGTCAGCTGCAGAATCTGGCTGCGCCCGTCTTCGGGGTTCGGGCGCTTTTCGATCAGCGCTTTTTCCAGCAGATCTCTGACCACCCGTGCGATCTGGGCCTTGTCGCGTTCGATATCGGCGGCGATGGCCTGGGCGGTGCAGGGTTGCAGCAGTCGCTGCTGGTGGTGACGGATCACCTTGAGGGAGCGGATATGCGAAACGGCAAGCTCAATGCCGGCGGCCCGATAGGACTGGCGCATTGCCCGCCGGTACGCATGCAGCAGCCGGTGGAGGGCTTCGCCAATGGGGATGTCGTTTTGCATGGCGTGGCCTGTCTGTAAGTTGATAGTGTCAACCTTAAGCCTAAAGATTGACTGTGTCAACTAAATTGCAGGTTTGGCAGTCAGGACCAAGACGAAGGCGCAGAGGCCGATCATCGGTGCTCCGAAGAGCATGCGCAGCAGTACGGTGAGGTCGCGGCTTTTATCCGTCGAGTGTATATATGTCTGGTTCGTGGAGGCTGTGGCGCTGGCGGTCTTTGACCTGGAAGTCTGAACTATCCTTGCCTTGTAATTGAAGTGGCTATAGTTTCCCGGACACACAGACGCAGGTAAGATCACCTGGGCCCGGCCACCCATTTCGTTAGAGGATACCTTTTTGACAGAAGCGTCCCTGACTCGTTATTACCAGCGTTATGCTAACGCCCGCTTGATTTCACTCCTGATTGTCAGTCTGGGTTGTTTTCTTCTTCCCTTGGCGATCTCGGCTTCCCTGATCGCCGTGCCCGCGATTTCTGATGAACTTAACGCTAATGCGGTGTTGGTTAGCTGGATACCAGCAACCTTTGTTTTAAGTAGTCTCATAGCCCAGCTCCCGGGTGGCAGATTGGCTGACCTCTACGGGCGTAAAAGGATTTTTGTCGTTGGCTTTGCACTTTTTGCTTTCGGCGGCGTGTTGGGTGCTATCGCTCCCAATATCGAATTTCTTCTTTTTTCGCGAGTTATACAGGGTATTGGGGGCGCAATTGGAACCAGTTCAGGAATGGCGATTCTGTCTTCTATCTATCAGGGAGGTGGACGTGGTGCTGCTCTGGGGTGGATGACGTCATCTATCTATATGGGAATGACTGCTGGCCCTTTAGTAGGGGGATGGCTGGTAGATGAGTTTGGCTGGCGAGCTGTTTTCTGGGCGCCGGTTCCAATTTCTCTTTTAGCAGTAATAGGCGCATCGACAAAAATTCGGGGCGAGTGGAATAGTGCAGACAGACATTTGGTTGACTGGATTGGAGTATCGTTATCGGCAGTTGCTCTCGGGGCGTTGTTCTTTGGCAGTACTCATCTGATTGAATTGTCGGGGCTTCTGCTAGCCGTCACTGGTGTGGGGGTTATGTATCTGTTTTTGAGACGTTGTTCGAAAGCGGCATACCCGTTGATCCGAATAGATATGATAACGCAGAACAAAACCTTTTTGAGGTCCATTCTGGCAGCGCTGTTCATGTATTCAAGCCAGTACGGAATCGTTGTTTTGATGGTCCTCTATCTTCAGTACAACCGGGGGATGACACCTACCGAAGCTGGGCAGATTATGATGCTTCAGGCGGTGATGATGACAATCTGTGCACCGATTGCAGGCCGGTTGTCCGATCTCTGGGGAAGTCGGGTTCTTGCCACTGTCGGCTGTCTGATTATCGCTACAGGTCTGGGAATACTGGTGCAGGTTAACGATAGGATGCCACTGGTAGTCATCGCCGGATCGATGATGGCGATCGGTTTGGGGCACGGCCTGTTCTCGACACCAAACAACTCGACTGCAATCGGAACAGTTGCAGCGGCGAAGTTGGGGATAGCGACGGCTACCCTGAATCTGGCGCGCCAGTGTGGGCAGCTGCTGGGTACCGCAGTGCTCAGTTTGCTGATTGCGATCTTTTTTGATGGCCGTTCAATCACTCCGCAAGGGTACAAAGATTTCCAGTCTGTCGCTGTCTGGGCGCTGAGTATTTCGCTGGCTTTTTCACTGATGGCCGCTTGGTTTTCGTCGCGAAAAGGCTAGGGAACCTATGAATAAGTCCCAATGAGTCTCTGGCTTTCAGCGCGAGCCGGAATCGAGGCGCAGCTTTGAAGGCATGCTGGTGGCCTGTCGAGAAGCTGCAACAATGAGTCCGGTTCGCGCTGAAAGCCCCGCAGGGCGGGCCCTGAAGCATGCATCTGCGTTGTTGCAGTGCTTGACAAGGACTAAGGCCATTGCCTGCGTACTGCGCCTAGCAGCTGCACGCTTCAGGACCCGCAGAGGACAACTGGGACTTGTTCATAGGTTCCCTAGCAGCAAGTGCATCTACTCCGAATGGACGTTTTCCAAGTCTTGAGAAATTCGTGAGTAGCTTCTGGTTTGCTCGGCCCGTTCCGGCTTAATCGTTTTTATGCCTGTTCTTCGCCTCGATCCACTGGGCCATGTACTGCGTGCTTTTCATCGTGTGGTGACGCAGCATGGCGCCGGTGAAGTTGTTCAGGCGGTGCTGACTTAGCGTTTGCCTGAGGGTTGCCACTCGCGCCGTCAGTGCGTCGGCGTGGGACTCGAATGCAAAATGGCGGTTGTGCAGGCGAAAACCCTGCTGCTGGCATTGCAGCCATAGCTCCGGGTCCTGATACAGCTCTGCGGCGGCGTCCGCGAAGGCTTCGGGCGTGTCGGCTATCGGTCCCGGCCAGGTGCAGTGTTCGTCGTTCATGCCTTCTGCGCCAATGCTTGTGGTAACGGAGGGGGTGCCGCAGGCCAGGGCGTCGACCAGTTTTCCCTTGAGGCCAGCCCCGAAACGCAGCGGCGCCAGGTTCACCCGTGCCTGTTTCATTACCTCGCTCGCACTCTCGGCCCAGCCTTTGATCCGGAAACCCTGTCTGGGGGTATCGATGGCGGTTGCCTTGGGCGGCGGGTAGGCGCCGTAGATATGCAGCTCGGCCTCGGGAAGCTGGCGTCGTATCAGTGGCCAGATGGCCTGCTGCAGCCAGAGGACGGCGTCCCAGTTCGGCGCATGGCGGAAATTGCCGATGGCGATAAAGTGGTTGCGCTGATCCCGTTGCGGCAGTTGCGTCTGCTGTTCGGTATCGACCGGCTCCAGCATGAAGGGCGTGTAATGTAGCAGACTGGGATCGACCTTGAAGGTGGATGTCAGCAGCTCGATCTCGGCCCGGGAGATCATCAGCGTCAGGTCGCTGCGCAGGATGGCGGCGACTTCCCGCTTGGCGTGATCCGAAAACAGCCGCTCGGGCGCCACGTCGGTGGTGACCTCGCCGCTCAGTTTGGCTGCGGCATGGCGTGCGTGGCGCAGGCAGGACAGGTCTTCGGTATCCAGAATCCGCAACGCCAGCGGGCAGTGTTTCTCGACCCGCCAACCGAACTGCTCCTCCATCATAAAGCGATCGAACAGCACGACATCCGGCTGCGCCTCCCGGACAAAGGAATCGAAACTGGAGCAGTTCAGCGCGATGCTCTGTTCGCGGATGCCGCGAGCGGGAAGGTCGGCGCGGTGAATGCTTTTCTCGGCGGGGCTGGTGACGGTTACGTTCCAGTGGTGCCGGCGAAAGCAGTCGAGCAGGGCGAGCATACGATAGCCCGCGGCGCTGGAAGCGGGTTCCGGCCAGACGTAGCCGATGGCGAGCAGATTCATAGCGGTGTTTGCCGGGATAGGGGGCGGAAAATCGCGGTGTAAATGCTTATCGTGGGGCTTTCGGAGTGGCTGAAGCAGTGGTGATTGCTCGGGCTATCCTGCCCTCGGCCCTTCGGGCCCTGCCTGCGGCAGTCCCAAAACGCTCCCGGCGTTTTGGTCGAACCCCCTGCGGGTGTTCTCATCCCTCTGCGTGAGACCATGCGGTACATAATATCTTTGCAGGTGGATATAAGCATTGTAGGGATAATTACGATGGTCGGAGCAGAGGGATTCGAACCCCCGACCCTCTGGTCCCAAACCAGATGCGCTACCAGACTGCGCTATGCTCCGAAAAAGGAGGTTGGGTGTTGCCGGTAGTGGCTCCCCGAGCTGGACTCGAACCAGCGACCAATAGATTAACAGTCTACTGCTCTACCAACTGAGCTATCGGGGAACATCTATAGTGCTACCAGCGGTTGGCTCCTCGAGCTGGACTCGAACCAGCGACCAATAGATTAACAGTCTACTGCTCTACCAACTGAGCTATCGAGGAACACCTCAACCGTGGCGGCGTATATTAGTGAGCCGTCGGGGGTGCGTCAACCCCTTGGTGTGAAAAGTTTTTTTGTTTTTTTGCGGTGGCAGGTAAAGGGCCTGAAAATCGTTATAATCGGGGTCATGATCTTCGGGTAATGGCGTTGGAAGAAGAGAGGGCACATGGCAGAGGGCTATAACGCAGTAACGGGCAAGGACGCACCTCTGGGCGACAGTATCCGGGCAATGAGCGAAGGGCTGCAGCGACTGGGCTTCTCGCTCGAGGAAGAGCGCTGGTTCAACCCTGTGCCGAATGTCTGGTCGGTTCGTCTGAGGGATCGGCACTGCGCCACGCTCAGCAGCAGCGGTCGCGGTTTCAGTCGCGAGGCCGCGCTTGCCAGTGCGCTGGGGGAGTTCTACGAATGCCTCGCCTGCAACCGCTTTTTCGCCAACTATTATCTTGGCAAGTCTCTCGCTGCGGGCAGCTTCGTGCATTACCCCTGTGAGCGCTGGTTTCCGCTCACGCCCCAGGGGCTGCCGGACGGCCTTATGGATGCGGCGACCCGCGATCATTTCGATCTGCACAGCCAGTTGCGTGCCGGCATGCTGGTGGACACCAATGCGGGTGACCCCAAGCGTGGTATCTGCGCGATACCCTTTACCCGCCAGCGCACCGACGAGCAGGTCTGGCTGCCGGTCAATATCCTCAACAACCTCTATACCAGCAACGGCATGGCGGCGGGGAACTCGCGCTGGGAGGCGAGAACCCAGGCGTTGTCCGAGATCTTCGAACGTCATATCAAGAACACCATCCTGACGGCCGGGATCAGTCTGCCATTCATCCCCGACGAGGTGCTGGCGCGCTACCCGAATTTTTGCGAATCGGTTGCGGCGCTGCGGCGCGCAGGTCTGGTGGTGGTGGTGCAGGACGCCTCGCTCGGGGGCAAGTTCCCGCTGGTCAATATTACCCTGATCAACCCGGTAGACGGCGGCTGTTGCGCGGCCTTCGGTGCCCATCCGAAATTCGAACTGGCGCTGCAGCGTACCCTGACGGGTGTGTTGCAGGAGCGAGAGCTCGATGGGCTGACCGGCTTTCCGCAGCCCTGTTTCGACCTGAAAAAGGTGGCCGAACAACCCAATATCGAAGCCCATTTCATCGATTCCAGTGGCGTGGTGTCCTGGGATCTGCTGTCGCGCGAGCCCGATTACGACTTCACCGAATGGAATATCGAAGGCGACAGCCAGACGGAGTTCGAGCATCTGTGCTATCTGATTCACCGCGTCGACATGGATATCTACATCGCGGATCACGAGTACCTGGGCCTGTACTGCTGTCAGATCGTGGTGCCTGGCATGGCGGATCTGTATCCGGTCGATTACCTGATCCATCGCAACAACAATCGTGCAATCGCGATGCGCCCGGCGCTGATGGCGCTGGGATCGATGACGGCCGAGGGGGCGGTCGAGTTGCAGCGGCAGCTGGGTGAGGTCCGGGTTACCGATGGCTACAGCGTTGCGGAGCTTGCGGGTTTCTGCGCCGATCCGGAGTCGGCCTGGGGGCGGTTGCGCGTGGGCGAGTTGCGTTGCCTGCTGGCGCTGAAGGCCGGAGATCTGCAGCTGGCGCTGGAGTGGAGCGAGTGGGTGCTGCAGAACCCCTCCGCTTCCGAGTCCTGGATGCGACTGTTCCGCTGCCTGAATCAGATGCTTTTGTTCCGCCTCGATCCCGACCGGCACACGGCCCACTTCGAGTATCTGTTGAAGCAGATTCATGGTGAAACGCTGTTGCGGCGGGTGCAGGGCATGCTGGACGGCCAGGATGTATTCGCCGACCTGCCGCCTCTGGGCGAAGACCTCGAAGGTCTGAGGCCGCACCGGCAGCTGCTGGACGTATACCGGCGGCTGCAGCAGTGCAAGGCCGCCGGTCTTCCGGGCCGGGCCTGATCACAGTTTCACTTGCGGCTGCTGCGCCCGGGCGGCTTCCGGGCAACATCCCGCCTATTGACGAAGGACAGTATTTTGCCACCTGTACCACGGTACAGTAGCGCTCATCGACAACTGTTTCTATGGTTGGAATCAACCTAAAAAAGGTTCGACCATTCATCAGGAGGTGAGTCATGGCTATCGGGGACGTTGCAGGAAGCGTCAGTTTTGTCACTGGTACAGTGGTGGCAGTCAGCCCCGACGGCACCGAGCGCACGCTGGCGCTGGGTGACGTTGTCTACGAAGGCGACGTAATTCGGGTCGCCGAAGGCGGGCGGGTTGAAATCGCCAACGGCGAAGGCGAGGTTCTGGCCCTGGTATCCGGGCAGGAAGCGACCATGACCGCCGGAGCCGACACCTCCGATTTGCCCAGCGATGCTCAGCCGGTTGCCGGCACGGTAACGTCCCTGTCGGGCGAGGCGGTGGCGGTCGCCGCTGACGGCAGCGAGCGTGTGCTGGCGGTCGGCGATCAGGTTTTCGAAGGCGAGACCATCCGGGTCGCTATTGGCGGGTCCCTGGTGCTCACCAGTGCATCGGGCTCCAC
The DNA here is from genome assembly GCF_014645375.1 of Marinobacterium nitratireducens. Classification (GTDB taxonomy): domain Bacteria; phylum Pseudomonadota; class Gammaproteobacteria; order Pseudomonadales; family Balneatricaceae; genus Marinobacterium_A; species Marinobacterium_A nitratireducens. Next base: position 5,551 of record NZ_BMLT01000004.1, on the reverse strand, counting down.
CGTAACCCTGGCGTCCGGCCAGGAAGCGCTGATCACGCCGGAATTTTACACGGAGGCGGGTCAGTTCGACTCGTCCGAGTCCGTCGCCTCCGCCGACAGCGCGCAGCAGGCGCTGGGGCAGAGCGGCGAGCTCGATGCCATTCAGGCCGCCATTCTTGCCGGTGAGGACCCGACCGCCGTCGCCGAGGCCACCGCAGCCGGCGGCCAGGCTCCGGCCGCGACTCCGGCGGGCGGCCCGGGCGATTCCGGCTCGACCTTCGTCAAGATCGACCGCACCGGCGGTGAAGTCACGCCCGAAGCCGGTTATGCGACCTCCGGCCTGAACCGGAGCTTCAATACGCCGCAAACCGAGGACCAGCTGCTGGGTGGCGGGCCTGTGGTCAGCGTCACGGTCAAGGACGACGACCCCGATACCCCGCCGCCGGATGTGCCGACCGGGGAGGAGCCCATCATCGTCAAGGGCAATTCTGCGTCCGTGCTGGAGGGGACCAATGGCGGCGAAGCCCGCAGCGTGGTGTTCCTGCTGACGCTGGACGAGGTTGCCACTCAGGACGTCACCGTCACTTACGAACTGCGTCCCGGCAGCGCCAGCTACCCGGCCGACTGGTTCGATGGTGGTCTGGTCAATACGGTCGTGATCCCGGCCGGCGAGCAGTTTATCGAAGTGCCGGTGTTTATCGTCATGGACCATCTGGACGAGGGCAATGAAACCTTCCAGATCGTGCTGATCAGCGCCGACAACGCCACCATCGGCAACGCCACCGCAAACGTTACCATTTTCGACGATGACACCACGCCGGTTCCAAACCCCGATGTCAATTCGGTGCAGGAGGATGTCCAGCTGACCACCTCCGGTAACGTTATCGGCGGCGCGGGTGCCTCGTCCGGGGACCGCGCGGATACCGATGCCGATGGCGATGTGCCGACGGTGACCTCCATTGGTTTCGGTGGCACCGAGAAGGCGGTTGCAGCCGGCGGTGAAACCCAGATCGATGGCAAATACGGTACCCTGACCATCCATGCTGACGGCAGTTACAGCTATGAGCTGACCGCCAACGGAAGTGCGGCGGTGCAGTCGCTGAACGAAGACAGCGAGCCGCTGACGGAAGTTTTCGATTACAACATTACCGATGGCTATAACGGCGAGCAGAGCAGTTCGCTGACCATCAATATTACCGGCACCGGCGACTCTGCCTCCATTCTGGGCGGGCGCTCCGGCGCAACCGTGTTCGAAGCCGGTCTTCCGGATGGCAGCGCGGCTGAGGGTGATGGCGAAACCGCCACCGGTGGCTTCGCCGTATCCGCTACCGATGGCATTCTGAACATCGTCGCCGGTGGCCGCACCTTCACCTTTGCCGAAATGCAGGCATTCGACGGCACCCAGAGCATCGATACCGGCGAAGGCACTCTGACCTTCACCGGTTATACCGGCAACCAGTACGAGGGTGTCGTGACCTACAGTTACACGCTGTCGGAAACGATCGACAACGACAGCCAGCCGACGGGCCCCAACGAAACCCGTACCGGCGAGTTCTTCAATGACAGCGTTGCCGGCGTCATCAACGGTATCGGCGGCAGCAGCGCCGGCGGTAATCTGGTCATACGGATTATCGATGACAACCCGGCCGCGCAGGACGACGGCCCGGTTCCGATTGCCGAAGACAGCCCGAGCGCGGTTACCGGCAACGTTCTGACGAACGACGATGCTAACGCGGATCAGCCCGCGTCCTTCGTCGCCTGGGATAGCACTGCGGCGACCTACGGTACCTTCACCGACAATGGTAATGGCGGCTACAGCTACGCCCTGAACAGCAGCCTGGATGCGGTCAAGGACCTGAGCGTTGGCGAAACCCTGACTGAAACCTTCACCTACACCATGCAGGATGCGGACGGTGATACCGACACCGCCACCCTGACCATCACCATCGAGGGCACCGACGACGGTGTCGTGATCACCGGACTCGACGGCGAAGGCGCCGAAGAGAGGGTGTTCGAAAACGATCTGGCCGACGGCAGCAGCCCGAACGCCGCGGCGCTGACCCAGACCGGTTCCTTCAGCTTCAGCGGCGACGACGGCATCGCTTCGCTTCAGGTCGGTGGCCTCACGCTGAGCCTGTCCGCGCTGCAGGCGCTGGCCGGTACGCCGCAGAGCGTGAGCAGCCCCTACGGCACCCTGACCCTGACCGGTTACAGCGGTGACAAGTTCGGCGGCACCCTGAGCTACAGCTACACGCTCAAGGACAATGTCGACAACGACAGCCAGCCCGGTGCCGATGGCAGCGGCTACACCGACAGCTTCGCGGTGAAGGTCACCGATGAGGACGGCAGCACCGACAACGCCAGCCTGGATGTGCGCATCGTCGATGACGTGACCAATGCGGTCGACGACAGCGCCAGCATCAACGAAGACGCACCGGCGCCGGTGACCGGCAATGTACTGACCAACGACGCGCCGACCGGCGCCGATACCCCGGTCAGCTTCGTGGCCTGGGACAGCACCGCGGCGACCTACGGCACCTTCACCGATACCGGCAACGGCACCTACAGCTACACGCTGAACAGCAGCCTGGACGCGGTCAAGGATTTGAGTGTCGGCCAGACGCTGACCGAAACCTTCACTTACACCATGAAGGATGCGGACGGCGACACTGATACCGCGACCCTGACCATCACCATCAGGGGCACCAATGACGGTGTCGTCATCAACGGGCTCGACGGCGAGGGTGCCGAAGAGACGGTGTTCGAGAATGACCTGGCCGACGGCAGCAGCCCGAACGCCGCGGCGCTGACTCAGACCGGCTCCTTCAGCTTCAGCGGCGATGACGGCATCGCGTCGCTGCAGGTCGGTGGCCTGACCCTGAGTCTGGCGGCGCTGCAGGCGCTGGGCAGCACGCCGCAGAGCGTCGACAGCCCCTACGGCACCCTGACCCTGACCGGTTACAGCGGTGACAAGTTCGGCGGCACCCTGAGCTACAGCTATGAGCTCAAGGACAACGTCGACAACGACAGCCAGGCCGGTGCCAATGGCAGCGGCTACACCGACAGCTTCGCGGTGAAGGTTACCGACGAGGACGGCAGCACCGACGACGCCAGCCTCGATGTGCGCATTGTCGATGATGTTGCGACGGCGCTCGCCGACAGTGGCAATGTGGATGAGGGCGACACGCTCAACGTCGCAGCCGACGGCGTTCTGACCAACGATATCGATGGTGCGGATGGCGCCAGTCTTCAGGGCGTGCGTGCGGCCAACGGCGATACCACCACCGATGTTAGCGGTGGTATCGGCGCCTCAATCGCCGGTCAGTACGGTACCCTGACGCTGAAAGCCGACGGCAGCTATACGTATGTGTCGGACCCGAACGTCATCAGCGCCGATGCCCAGGATGTGTTCGTATACACCCTGCTCGACGCCGACGGCGACACTTCCACCACCACCCTGACCATCAACGTCGCCAACACCGGTCTGCAGGTCGACAACGACGACGAACTGCTGGTGGACGAGGCCGCGCTGGATCTCAACCAGGATGGCGCGGACCTGGTGGCAGGTACGGTCACCGGCAGCGACCCGGACAGCACCGCAGAAACCAACACCAGCGGCAACCTGGCGGATAACGTCTCCGGCGGTACCGGGCCCTACACCTTCGAGCTGGTCGGCAGCGCCAATGGCGCGTACGGCACCATCCAGATCAATGCCGATGGTACCTATAAGTACACCCTGAGTGCGCCCGTCAACAGCACGCCGAGTGCCGATGATGGCACCAATGTCGAGCTGAATGCCGACAGCTTCGGCTTCAAGGTCACGGACAGCAACGGCAATACCGGTACCGGTACGATTTTCATCGATATTCGCGATGATGTGCCGTCGGTTTCCGCAGAACTGAATGACGAGGGCGGCTTCCTGCAGGTCGACGAGACCGACCTGGCAAGCGATGACAGCGCCAGCTTTGCCGGCAATTTCGCCGCCTCGATCGACTACGGCGCGGACGGCGCCGGTAGTCTCGTTTACAGCCTGGTGCTGAACGGCAGTGACGTCGGCTCGGGTCTGTACGCGGTCGACAACACCGATACCGATGCGCTGGACGGCGACGGCTATGGCCAGGGCGCCGAGATCCTGCTGAACCAGTCGGGCAACGTCATCACCGGCAGCGCCGGCGGTACCGACTACTTCACCATTACGGTGAACCCGGACACCGGCCTGGTCAGCTTCGACCAGCTGGAAGCGATCTGGCACAGCGACAGCGCCGATGCTGACGATGTCGAGACCCTGACCACCGGCTCGGCGGGGGATCTGCTGATCCGCGCCACCATCACCGACGCCGACGGCGACACCGACACCGCGGACGTCAACCTGGGCGCCGGGGTGTTCAGTATTTCGGACGATGGTCCCGATGCGCGCGTGAATGCCGACGCCGCGCTGGATGCGCTGGTGCTGGATGAAAGTCCGGTCGGAGAAGAGACCGACGGCGACAGCGATCCGGTGGGTCGCAATACCGTGACCGCCGACTTCTCGGACAACTTCGTCACCACGATCGACTACGGTACGGACGGCGCGGGCAGCGTCAGCTACAGTCTGGTCCTGACGGGCACCGATGTGGGCACTGGACTGTATACATTGCTGGGTATTGCTGGTGGGGCCGGCACCGAGATCGTGCTGAACCAGTCCGGCAATGTCATCACCGGCTCGGCGGATGGCGCCGATTACTTTACCATCAGCGTCGACAGCGGTACGGGCGAGGTAACATTCACGCAGCTGAAGAACATCCACCACTCCGATTTCGGCAACGATGACGACACCGCGACGCTGACATTGTCCAGCGCCAACCTGCTCAAGCTCGTGCAAACGGTCACGGATGCGGACGGCGACACTGACAGTGCGGAGGTCAATCTGGGCGCCGGCGTGTTCAGCATCGAGGACGACGGTCCCGATGCGCGCGTGAATGCCGACGCCGCACTGGATGCGCTGGTGCTGGACGAAAGCCCGGTCGGGGAAGAGACCGACGGCGACAGCGATCCGGTGGGTCGCAATTCCGTGACCGCCGACTTTTCGGATAATTTCGTCACCACGATCGACTACGGTACGGACGGACCGAGCGTCAGCCCAGACCCGGTCGTCTACAGCCTGGTTCTGACCGGCACCAATGTGGCGTCTGGCCTGTTTGCATTGGGTGTCGGTGGTGCGGCCGGCACCGAGATCGTGCTAAACCAGACCGGCACTGTCCCCATCGGGGGCCCGGTGAATAGCACCAACGTCATTACCGGATCGGCAGATGGTGTCGATTACTTTACGATCAGCGTCGACAGTGCCGGCCAGGTGACATTCACACAGCTGGAGAACATCTTCCACGCCAACACGGGCAGCGATGACGACACTTCGACGCTGACATTGTCCAGCGCCAACCTGCTCAAGCTCGTGCAGACGGTGTGGGATGCGGATCAAGACACTGACAGTGCGGAGATCAACCTCGGCGCCGGCGTGTTCAGCATCGAGGACGACGGTCCCGATGCGCGCGTGGACGGCCAGGCTGCGCTGGATGCGCTGGTGCTGGATGAA
>NZ_BMLT01000003.1:568789-631498 GCF_014645375.1 Marinobacterium nitratireducens | reverse complement strand
ATCTTCGCGGTCCTGGTGGCGGCGTCGATCGCCGGCGGCGGCGCCGGTGCCTTCTCGCTCAACCTGACGGGCGCCGGCGTCTACGCCAACAACAGCATCGGCGGATCGCTGCTGGCGAGCATCGAGGGTTCCAGTGTCGACACCGCGGGCGCGGTCAGCGTTTCGGCCGTCAACTACGATGACGATGCGACGGACGGCATGAGCATCACCTCGGTTGGTGTGGCCATCGGTGTCTCCGGCGGTGGCGCGGGTGGCGTGTCGGTGAATATCGCCATTGCAGGCGTGGTCGCCTTCAACACCATCACCCATGCCATCGAAGCCAGCATCGAGGGGGCTTCGGTACTGTCGGGCGGCGATGTCAGCGTTACGGCGGAGAACCGGGCCGGAATCCTTGCCGAACTCGGTGCGGTCTCGCTGGCGGCCGGCGGTGCGGGGGCCGGTTCCATCAATGTTTCCGTCGCAGCCACCTACGCCGAAAACATCCTGGGCGGCGGGCTGCTGGCGACCATCGACGCGTCTACGGTGAACAGCAGCGGCGGCGAGGTGACGGTCGATGCCTTCGCCAATGCCAGCGTCGAGGCTTATGCCCAGTCCGTCGGCGTATCGCCCGGCGGTGCCGGCGGCGTTTCTATCAACGTCGCACTGAGTGTCGTCGCGGCGACCAACATCAGCGGTAATACAATTGAAGCCAGCATCAAGGGAGGCAGCGATGTCGACGCCAACGATCCGACCAATGGCGCCGTCGCGGTCAGCGCCACGGATGTATCGGGTATTACGGCAGCCCTGACATCGGCCTCGATTTCCGCCGGCGGCGCAGGCGCCGCGTCGTTCAACGTGGCAGGCGCCTTCGTCTATGCCAGTAACGCGATGTCGGTGAGCACCGATTTCGACTGGAACGGCGACGGCGTCATCGACGTCGACGACATCCATGCCGGGCTGGTGATTCTCAACAGACTGCAGGACCTGCAGGCTGGCGAGGATGGCGCCCTCGGCGTCCAGCCGGGCAACGACGGAGAGCCCGGGACCGGCGACGACGTGATGGATGACCTGACCACGGACCAGGCCATCGATGCCCTCACTGGCATGGACGTCTTCGCCGACGGCCAGCCGGATGCAGCATACAAAGCGGCGCTCAAGAGCCGGATCGGTTCGAGCTTCGACATCAATGGCGACGGCGGCATCAGCTTCCTCGACCTGCTGACCACAGTCGACCCGCTCGACGATGTCTCCATCGGCAACACCCAGACGGCCACCATTTCCAATTCGCAAGTGGATACCGGCGGCACTGTGACCGTCTCGGCATCCACCTACGATGCCGACAGCGCCGATGCCATGTCACTTGAGGCTTATGGTATCGCTCTGGGGATAGGTGGCGGCGGCGCCGGGGCCGTCTCTGTCAATATTTCCGGCGCCGGCGTGGTCGCTTTCAACCAGATCAACAATGCCATCGAAGCCAGCATCATCGGCAGTACGGTCAGTGCGGCCGACGATGTCGACGTTCATGTCGAGGACCAGGCGCACATCCTGGCGGAACTGCTGGCCGCATCGCTGTCGCCGGGGGGCGCAGGTGGCGGGTCCATCAATATCGCGGTCTCCGCGACCTCCGCGGAAAACACGCTCGGCGGCAGCCTGTTGGCGACCATCGACGATGCGACCGTCGCCAGCACCGGTGGCGCGATTACCGTCGACGCCTTCTCAGACAACAGGCTCGAGTCCTATGGCCAGGCGGTTGGCGTATCGCTCGGCGGTGCCGGATTCGTGTCCTTCAACATTGCCTTTGCCGCCGTTGTCGCTGCCAACACCACGACCAATTCGGTGGAAGCGAGCATCAGGGGCAGCGACATCGATGCCAACGATGTGACCAACGGCGCGGTCACCCTCAGCGCCCGGGACCTCTCCGACATCGTCTCGGTACTTACGGCGGCAAGCATATCGGTGGGCGGTGCCGGTGGACTGTCCTCCAATCTGTCATTTGCACTGACCCTGGCCGAAAACAGTATTGGCAGTACGCTGCTGGCGAATATCGACGATACCGATCTCGACACTGCCGGGAATCTCAACATATCCGCCTCCACCTACGACCTGGGCCTGGCCGACCGCATGAGCATCACGGCGACAGGCGTGGCCGCAGCCGTCACCATCGGCGGCTCGGGGGGCGTGTCCGTCAATGGCTCGGGGACCGGTGTCGACTCGAGTATCACCACGACCAATACCGTCGTGGCTTCCGTCACCGGCGGCAGCGATATCGATGCCGGGGGGGATGTGTTCCTGTCGGCCCATGACGGGGCGACCATCGAAGCCACCCTGGTCGCCGCCTCCATCGCGACCGGCGGCGCCGGCGGCGTTTCGGTGACCCTGTCGGTGGCGGTGTCCACGGCAGAAGTCTATTTTGGCACCCTTACCCGGGCGGCCATCGACGCCTCCGCTGTCACTTCCAGTGGTGGCGTGTCGCTCACCGCTTTGTCGGATGGCTCCGTCAAGGTATATGGCATCGGCGTCGGTGTGGCGGCCGGAGGCTCCGGTGGCGGGTCGGTATCCGGCTCCGTCGCAGGCTCTGTCGCCCGCAGCGTTTCGACCAATATCACCGAAGCCGTGATCTCCGGTGGCGCGGACGTCGATGCGCTCGGTGGTGCGGTGAGCCTGAGTGCTACCGACTCGACCTCGCTCGACCTGGACGTGCTGGGCATATCGGTCAGCGCCAGCGTCAGCTCCGTCACCGTCAATGTGTCCGTGGCCTTCGCCAGCGCCGAGACGCAGCTCTCTGGCACCGCACGCACCAAGGTCGACAACAGCGACGTCAACGCCAGCGGCGATGTGACGCTGGATGCCATGGCGGACGGCGTCATCGAAGTGACCGGCAAGGGCATCGCGGTGAGCGTTACCGCGGCGGCGAACATCGGTATATCGGGTGCGGGCTCCGGCTCTGATGTGACCGGATTTATCGGCCAGACGGTCGAGTCGCTGATCGTCGACAGCGACATGGCCGACGGGCAGTCGGTGGTGGCCGGTGGCAAGGTGGATGTGACGGCCAAGGACAGCCTCGACGTGTTCCTCGATGCACTGGCGGCAGCGGTAGACTTCACCGTCGCGCCGGCATCCTTCGGCATTACCATAGCGGCGGCGCTGGCCAGCACCAACCTGGCCGGAGTCACGCGGGCAGGCGTTCGCAACAGCCTTGTCGATGCCAATGGCGGTAATGTGAAGATCGAGGCCACGTCCGAAAGCCTGGTGCAATCGACTCCGGACGCCATAGCCGTTTCAGTGCAGGCTGGCTTTGGCCTCTCCGGCACAGGATCGGGCGCAAACGCCACCAACCGGGTGACCCGGGCAATCGAAGCCTTTATCGTCGACAACTCTGATGTCACGGCATCGGCATCGGTGATCGTGGCCGCTCACGACAATTCCGATGCCATAGCCAAGGTCGACTCCGTTGCGGTCAGTGCCGGCTTTGCCGGCGTGGCAGCCGGAGTGGGGCTGGCCAGCAACTTCCTGACGTCGACGACCGCGGCCCATGTGTCTGACAGCTCGGTGCATGCGGAGGGCGGGTTTATCCGTATCGATGCGGATGCGACACAGGACGTCAACGCCGACGCCAGCGTGGTCGCGGTGACCGCCACCCTTGCCGGTGCCGCGGCCGCCGGTGGTCACGCTCAAACGCATCTGGATTCGACCGTCGAGGCCTTTGCCCATAACGCCAGCCTGACGGCCAGCGGCAATCTGTTCATCGACGCCGACAGCGATCACAAGGCGCGGGCCAAGACCTTTGGCTTCGGCGCCGCCGTTGGCTTTGCCGTTTCGACGATGATCAGCGAAGCCTCGGTCGGCGGCGAGACGCGCGCCTATGCCGACGGCACGACCACGATCAACGTCAACACGAGAGCCGAAATCACCGCCGATTCCATCGCCGAGGCACTGCCGGATGCGGATTCCGTGGCGGTAGGCCTGATCGGCGGCGCCATCGCCATGATCGATGCCGATGTCGATCGGGTGACGGAAGCCTATGTCGGCACGCCCTACTGGACGACACCGACTGCGACAACGACGCTGTTGCTGGGCACGGACGATCTGCTGGTGCGTGCCAAGTCGACGCTTACCGCGAATGCCTCGCCCCTGAATATAGCGTTCGGCCTCTACGGGGCGGCGGGGGTGACCTATTCCACTGCCAATATCAGTGGCGCGACCCTGGCCTATGTCGGCGAAAACACCACGGTGCTGGCCGGGGAGCTGGATCTCGTCGCCCGCAGCATCGAGGAGGCCTCGGCGAATAACGTCACCGGTTCCTTCGGCGGTGTAGTCGATGTCACAGTTTCCGATGCCCGGGCTGTGATCGAGAGCGCGACCGAGGCCTTCACCGGCGCCCGGGCCGGGGCGCATTACTCCAGCGACGATACGGTCAATGAACTGCTTACCGGCGAGCGGGTGCTGCTGGCCAGCGATATCGGCGGCGCCAAAGCCGGTGAGGTGTACGAATATATCGGCCCTGACCGTCTGGATCCGTTCAATGCCCTGGCCGACTATGCGCTCGGTGCGGAGAACTACGGCGATGCCGGACAGTGGCAGAAGGTCGTGCCGCAGGCCGGTTCGACTGTTATCACCCTGACCGATGCAGGCAACGGCGACGGCACTCTGGTGATCGACGCAGATGGCTCGCGCGCGGCAACAGCAAGCGCCAGTGGCGTTTCCGGCAGTCTGGGCGTCAATGTCGATGTCTACAAACCGACCGCGATCGCCGCCGGCAGCGTGCTTGCTTATGTCGGTGAGGGCTCGAACGTTACCGCAGACGACCTGACCGTCACGGCCGATGCCATTGCCGGCGCGCCGGATCCGGCGATGGTCGGCATGACCGCCAATGCCACGGTTTTCTCCATCGGTCTGGCCGGTTTCCTGAACCTGGCGTATCTGGAGTCCCTGGCTTCGGTCGAAGGCGAGGTCGAGGCCTTTATCGGCGTACAGGCCCGGCAGCTGGCGACAGATGCGGCAACGCCGGTACTGAATATCTCGGGCACCCAGGCCTCGGACGGCGATATCAAGGTGCATGCGGATGCGGAAATGGCGGCGACCGCCGATGTGAAGGGCGGCACCGGTACCCTGGGGATCAGCGTCGATCTGACGAAGCCGACCGCCAAGGTTTCCGGCAGCACCCGCGCCTATGTGCGCGAAGGTAGCGACCTCACCTCCGATAGTCTGCTGGTCGAAGCCGGCAATCTGAGCGCGGACCCCGACAGCCGGGTCCGCTACCTCGCCACCGCGACCAGCTTTACCGTCGGCTTCTCGGGCTTGGCGGGCGTCAGTCTGATCGACGCCTCGGCGACGGTCGACGGCGCGGTCGAGGCGTTTGTCGGCACTCCGATAGGGCAAAGCGTGCCGGCCGGCCTTAGCGGTCAGGTCGATGTCCAGGACAGTGTCCGTATACTGGCCGCCTCGGATATGGATGCGGTCGCGCGGGTCGACAACGGCAATGTCTCCCTGGGCATTACCCTGTCACTGGTGTCGACTGATGCCGATGTGGCCGGCGATACCCGGGCATATGTGGGGCAGGGCGCGAATATCCTGACCCATAACAACGACCTCGACCTCGATGGCTTCAGCGGTCTGGATATCGATGCGGATGGCGATTACGACGCCTCGGCCAAGGCGCTGATCGTCGGCGCCAGCGTGGCCGGCGGCGGTGCGGATCATGATTCCTACGCGGTGGTCAGCGGCAGTGTCGATGCCCACGTCGGCGCCGCAGCAGAAACTGCGGCCAGCAACAATCTCGGCTTTGTGGATGTGCAGGGCGGCAGCGTGGCGATCAATGCTGTTGCCGACATGCTGGCGAAACCGGAACTGACCGGCATCGGTCTGGCCGGTGGCGTATATATCGGCAATTACGAATTGCTGGGCGAGGTGACCGGTAATGTCCTGGCCTATATCGGCGAGGGTGTGGACGTCGATGCCGGCAACGTCGCGATCCTGGCCGATGCAACGCAGATGATGGCCGATACGCAATCCGTCGCGGTCAATATTGCCGGTCTGGTGGCCGCTTCCATCGTCGAGGCGACCTCCACGGTATCCGGCAAGGTGGACGCCTTTATTGGCGCCTACGCCACCCGCGATGCAGCTGATGCTACCACCGACGTCGACGTCAATTCCGGCGACATCAGGGTGTTCGCCGATGCTTACATGTACGCCAGGGCTAAAACCGATGGCGGCGGCTTCTCAGGCCTTGCTTCGATCAGTTCGTTCAAACCCACGGCCCTGGTATCCGGATCCACCAGCGCCTATGTGCGCGATGGCGTCAATATGGATGCCGGCAGTCTGCAGGTGCGGGCCGGCAATGGCGCCGCCGACCGGGTGACCTACAAGGCCGAGGCGACTTCCGTTACGGTCAATATCTCCTTTGGCGGCACGGTTCAGGATCTGGCCGCTTTCGCCACGGTCAGCGGTACCGTGGAAGCCTATCTTGGCGCGCCGGATGCGCGCACCGGCGGTGGCCAGGCCGGGGCGAAACTGGATGTCAGCGATCTGACCACGCCGGTGATCGTGACCGCGAAATCGGATATCGATGCCATCGCCAAAACCGAAGGCGGTGGCGGTGGGGTAGGCGTATCCGTCGCACTCTACAAACCGACGGCGGTTGCCGGTGGCACTACCCGCGCCTTCGTCGGCGACGGCGCCGAATTGTGGGTCGGCGGCGACGGCCTGACCCTGCTGGCCGACGGCGATGCGAAGTCGGATGCCACCTTGCTCAATATCGCCATTGCGGGCGGCGCGTCGGTCGGGGGCCTGAGCCCGGTTGCGCAGACCACCAATGTCGTCGAGGCCTATGTCGGCCGGAACGTCGATGCGGCGCAAAACAGCCAGATTACGGTTCTGATCAAGGGAGCCGGTGGCAGCGGCCGGGGCGATATCGATATCGATGCCAAGGGCAGCAGCGAAGCCCTGGCGGTCGCCACCAGCTTCAACTTCGCCGGTGGTGCCTCGGTGTCCCTGATTCGCGCCGATTCGGACCTGTTGGGCGCGACCCGGGCCTACATCGGTAAGCGGGTCGACCTGACCGCCGGCACCGTCGATATCCTGGCTGACGAAATCAAGGCGGTTTCCACCGCCCGGATGGACGGCGCGGCGGCGGCTCTGGTCGTCACCGTCTCGGATATCAAGGTTGAGGCGGCGGCGAGTCGCGAGACCGAAGCCTTTATCGGCAACTATGCCGATATCGACCTGACCGGCCATTCCATCAGCTTACGCGCCAATACCAATACAGGGTCGGACCTGGCCAATGCCGAAATCAATTCCGGCAGTGGCGCCGGTCTTGCCAACATTTCCCTGATGGACGCATCGGCCCGGGTGGGTCTGGTGGATGCCGAGGATGCATCGAGCCAGGCGTCGGCAACGCGCGCCTACGTCGGCAATCATGTCGAGCTGGATGCGGTGAACCTGACCCTGGATGCGGATGCGAACACCTCGGCGGATGCCGAAGTGGACGCACCGGTCACCATCGGCGGCATCGCCAACGTTACCCTGACCAATGTGATCGGCACAGCGGCTCACGATACCGAGGCCTATGTTGGCAACGATGGTGATCTCAACCTGACCGGCTGGTTGAAGGTGACCGCCGATGCAGAGACAACGGCAACGCCCTCGGCCAATCGCGCCGGCGGCAGTTTCGGCGTCGATTTCGGCGATACCGATGTCACTACCCTGATTGACAGCGACACCAGCGCCTGGATCGGCGACGGCACCGACGTCAATGCGACCTGGGTGAAGTTGTGGGCGAAAGCGACCCATGACGCTCAGGCCAATATCGAATCCCTGGGGATTGCCGGCATTCTGTCGATTGCGAGCCTGGATGCAGTGGCCAAGGACACCGGTACCGTCAATGTGCGCATCGGTTCCACCGGGGCCGGCAGCTCGTCCGACCGCACCCATATCACCACCACCAGCTCCCTCGGGATCGATGCCGACGCCATCATGGACAGCACCGTGATTGCGGAACCGGAAGCGAACAACTTCGGCCTGGTCGGTGCCGGTGTGGTCAAGGCCACGGCCTATAACGCCGCGCAGGCGACCGGGCGCATCGGTGGCTGGGTCGATCTTGATGTGCTGGCCGGCGATTTCGATATGCTGGTCGAGGTGATCGGCCTTGCCAAAGGGGCGGCAACGGCAACGGCCGGTGGCTTTGGCGCCATTACCTCGTCCACCGCGGATGTCGATTTCGACGCCAGGGCGAAACTGACGGTCGGTGAAGACGGCAATATCGATGCCTCGTCCTCGACCGGCGATGTGCGTCTGACCGCTAGGGTCAACCATAACGGCAGCAACTACCTGACCTCGGACAAGGGCGCTATTGGCTCAGCCAACAATATCGCCGTCGGTCTGGCGTCGGTTACCACGGCCAATGTCAATGTCGATGCCAACTCCTCGGTCGAGATCGAAGTCGGCAAGGATACCCGTTTCAACACCGGCGGCGGCGATGTCATTATCAAGGGGCTGCATGCGAATACCGCCGTCGGGGCCCTGAGCAGCAAGGGTTTTGGCCTGGTGGCGGTGACCACCGGTAATGTCCGACCGGTGGCGGACGGCTCGACCACCGTCAAGTTCTATGGCGATGTCGGTAACGGCAGCAGTACCAGCGTCCGAGACTTTACGCTCAAGGCCGAGGCGCTGGTTCAGGCCACTGGCAAGATGACCTCGGTCAGCGGTGGCGCCATCCAGGTTTCGGGCGGTAACGCCAACGCTACCGCGCATTCCGATCTCAGTGTCGATATCGGCGCCAGCGGCTCCGATGTCTTCGTCACCCGCGATATTCTGGTGCGCGGCTATCAGAATACCGACGTTGTGGCGCGCGGCTCGGGCAGCGGCGTTGGCGGTATAACCGTCAACTCGCTGAGGGCCAACGCCACGGCGACCTCGATCTTTGTCGATGCCGATATTCTTGGCGGCAGCCTGCGCGGGCGGGACGTTACCCTGGAGGGCATTTCCGACGTCGATGCACTCGCCAATGCCTCCCATACCAGCGGCGGGGCGATCACGGTCGGCACCACCCATGCCAATACCTATGCGCGCCATCAGGTGGAAACCCATATTCATGGCGGCAGCATCACGGCTCAACGCGATGTCGAGATCTTTGCGACCGGCGCGATCAAGGCCAATTCGGTGTCCGCTACCAACGGCTCCTTCAGCGGGGTCAGCGATGCCGATGCCAATGCCTATGTCGACGTCGACTACGATGTCATCACCAGGGTCAACGGCTCGGTTTCAGCGTTGCGTACGATCCTGATAGAAGCGCGCAGCGATGTCGATGCCGATCTGGACGTGCGGGCCAACGCCACCGCGATCGCCGGCTTTGCCGATGCGGACGGCACCATCAATATCGGTGCCAGCAACGACCGGTCGGTGACTCAGACCGTGCTCGAAGGTGGCGCCGACCTGACCGGTAACACCGTGGTGGTATCGGCCCAGGCCGGGACCCAGCTCAAGGTCGACTCCAGCGATGGTTCGGTCGTCACCGACAACAGCGGCCCGGTCACGCAATGGAACGCCAATGCCTATGCGCTGTCGGACACCAAGGCCTTCCCGGTGGCCGACTCGACCGCAGATGCCTATGCCAATGGCTGGGATATGGTGGAAACCATCCTGCACGATGGGTCCTCGATCGTCTCGAACGAGGATATCACCGTGCAGTCGAAGCACCGGAACACCTCGGTGTTCGCGCATGCGGTCTCGAAATACAACGATTACGACAATGCCCTGGCGAATGCCATTTCGGCGGTTCTCGAGGTCCTGAACCCGATCCCGGTACTGGTGGAACCGACGGCCTCGTCGACCTATAACGATCTGACCCGGGTCAGCGGCCGCTACGGCTCCTTCCTCAAGGCGTCCGATGTTTTCGTCCTGGCGGACAGCAACGCCTCGGTGACCCGCGATGCCGACCGCGAAACCAACCTGCCGGATCTGAGAATCTGCATCGGCGCCGGCGATGCCAAGGTCTGCTTCAACTTCCTCAATGTGAATGGCAGCGAGAAGGGCAGTGCTTCGAAGACAGTGGCGCGGCAGATCTTCTGGGAATCCCACGTCGCGCTGCTGGGCGAGCCGAATCCGGAACTGGTGGTCGACGAAAATGGCGTGATCACCACGCTGACCAATATCGAATTCCTGGGCGAGAATGCCGGCAAGAAAGTCGGCAATACGCTGGATGACTACAACGGCGACAAGCAGGTCATTCTCGATGACATCATCTATGACGAAGCCGGCAAGCTGACCTTCTACGCCAACGATGTCTCCGGCAGTCCGCAAGGTGTGATCTGGGGCAACCATGGTCTGGTCGAGAGCCAGCGTTCCTGGGACTACGTCAAGATCATCAACTATTCCGAGTTCGATCTGGTCATCAACCATATCGACGCCATCGACAGCTCATCGGTGGTCGATATCATCGTCGACGATATCAAGTTCAACGCAGCCTCGACCAATAATGTGTCGCTGAATCCCGAGGTGATCGGCGATACCTTCGAGTTCGACGTCAATCTCCGGTATCCGCAATCGATCGTCGAGATCCGCAATCTTATCGCCGGCGAAAACGACGACAGCGACATCATCCTGCTCGGCGGTATCGAAAACACCATCGGCACGACCATTATCGAGAACCAGCGCGGCAATATCCGCGTCGACGAACGCGATCTGGTGGCCGAGCAAGACGCCATGATTCCGGCGATCTTCGACGAAGGCCTGATCCGCACCAATGTGCTGGATGTGGACGCCAGCGGCGACATCGGCAATCAGAGCGCGCAGGGTGGCCGCAGCGCGCTGATGGTCGAACTGATGCGTATCACCCATGCGGTCGAGCGAGGTGACACCCCGACCTTGAGCGAGGTCCACCTGGAAGCGGATGCCGACGGCGATACGGTGCTGGATATCACCCTGCACGACCGTTCGGTCGATCCGGCCGAGGAGTCCCTGGAGGTGATCATTGAACGCATCACGGCCGGTGATGATATCGATGTGGTGATCAACGACTCCCGGGCCGGCGACGTTCTGTCCGATATCGACGGCCTGACCGTGCGGACGCTGGAGCCGCCGCTTCCCGGGGGCGTTACCCTGCCGTTGCCGCTGGATATCAGCGGTCTTGGCATCACCACCAATTCACCGAACCGGACCGGCGAATACTTCGATCATTTCAGCCCGGATGTGACGGGCGAATCCTTGTATAACTTCATTCGCCGCAGCCTCGGCACTGAATATGACGAAGTCGACAGCACCTATTTCTTCCTGGAGGCGCGGGCAGGGGACGATATCGATATCGGCCATGTCAATGGCACCGATGTCTATGCCGGCGCGGAAAACCGCACTTATGCGACGACATCGATCGGCGGCGCGCCTTACGGTGCCAGTGTCGTCAATGATGTACCTGATACCACGGTCAACTTCGATATCAATACCGATGTCGCCTGGGATGACGGCAACCCGCCGGACGGCACGCCGCAGATCTTCCTGACCACCAACGGTTCGATCCTGGCCAAGGAAATTACCGGCGATATGCTGGTCGGCCATATCAACTCCACCGGTGCCGACGTCGAACTGCGCTCCGGTGCCCGCATCCTCGACGCCGACGGCACGCCAAGCGTGGATGTCAGCGGCGTCAATATCCTGATGTCGACCGGCGTCAACGCCTCGACACCCGATTTCACCACGCCCGTGTCGAACAGCGGTATAGGGACGCTGGGCAACTGGCTCGAAATCAACGTCGACCGAGTCGCCGACGATGGCACCGGCGCGCTCTACGCCTTCGATACTACATTTGCCAATCGGGGCATCTTCATCGACGAGCTCTTCGGCGACCTCCAGGTCGGCACGGTCTTCAGCCGCGGTCACGTGGCCCTGCGCACGGTCGACGGATCGATCTTCGATCACGAATCCAGCGCACGGCTGCTCGCCAATGGCGTCGTGGACCTGACTGGCGACGAGGCCTACGAGACGAACTTCCTCTCCGGTATCCTGCTGCAGACCGCGGACGTGATGGGCAAGGCGATCGACCTCGATGCCAACGGCACCGGGTCCGATATCGGCCAGTTGCTCAACGATCTCGAGATCGACTCGCGGCGCGGCTCGACCGCGGCGGGGCTCGGCGCGGGCGGCGACGATGTGGCGCTCGAGGCGACCGACGACATCTACCTTGCGGAAGTCGCTGACGAACTGCGCCTCGTCCTGGCCCATACCTACACGGGTGACATCCGCCTGACGGTGTGGGAAGCCAGTGGCGCGACGGACGAAACCTCGAACCTCCTGCTGATCGACAGTGGCTTCGCGAACTTTGCCGAAAGCAAAGCCCGTCAGCTACACAACGACGATCCGCGCACCATCAGTCAGGGGACGATCTTTGCCGAGCTTGGCTCGGTGACCCTCTGGGTGGGCGACGACATCGCGACGGACGAGAACGCCCGGATCATCGCCGCCACCACCTATGCCAACGATGGCACCCCGGCGAACGACGCGAGCATCAGCATCCTCGGCGATGCGAACGCCCTGGACGGCCTGCTGTCGGCCCTCGATGCCGACCCGACCTTCGGCACCGAGATCATCCTGCGCGGCGCCCTTATCGCGGGCGCCGTCCTCACAACGCCCGGCACGAAGAAGGGCACGGTTGCAGCCAACGACGACAGCGACAACCCGGTCGGCGTCGCTGTTCCCTATATAGAGTCCCCGCAGTTCGTGACTACTATCTTCGGTAACGATGACGCCGACATCTTCCAGTTCGGCGACGCCTCCGGGGTCGGGGGGGGCACAAACCCCGATGAGTCGGGCTACATCTTTATCGGCGCCAAGACTCGCGTATACGGCAGCCAGAACGCGACCGACTCGACCGGCGACGACGGTGAAGACCGCTTTATCGTCTATTACCTGCAAGACGCCAACGCCCAGACCGGCCCGAACATGACCACTGCGGCCGAGCATACCCTGACGCTGGACGGTCAGGCCGATACCGATTACTACGCCGTCTATACCCTGGGCTCGAATGGTCCCGATCAGCGCAATTACGTCATCAATATCCTCGATACCGGCGAGGCGGACGACGGCGTCGACGAAGCGACGATTATCGGCCGTGACAGCAGCGGCAGTGACGGCGACGATATCTTCCTGCTGCGTACCGCGGCCTTCCTGCCCAACGAGACCTCGGACCGCCCGGGATACGTCGCGCTGCTGCACGGCAACCTCGACGAGTACCAGGACGTGGTGCAGAACAACGAGGACAGCAACGAAGTCCAGCGCATCAACTACGATACCGGTCTCAACGGCCGCCTGACGGTCGAAGGGCGGGCCGGCAACGACGCCTTCTTCACCGACGACACCTCGGTGATCGTGACCCTGGACGGTGGCGCCGGCGACGACCAGTTCCAGATCGGCCAGATCTTCGGTGCCAACCGAAACGAGACGATGGGCAACCTGCTGCCGCAGGATATTTTCCCCGATCTGGTCGCCACCACCCGCGGCTGGCTCTCGCCCGGCATCTCGGCGCCACTGGTCGCCCAGGGCGGCAGCGGCAACGACGAGTTCCGCGTCTACTCCAACCAGGCCGAGCTGCGGCTCGAGGGTGACGACGACAACGACCTCTTTATCGTCCGCGCCTTCGCCCTGGCCGCCACCACCGACTTCGACTGGAACGGCGACGGCAAGATCAACAAGGCGGACCTGGATGCCGGCGTGGCGATCCTGCAGGAAGCGTTTGAAAACGGCGACCTGTCCGCCGACACCAACGGCGACGGCGGTATCAACTACCTTGATCTGCTGCTGACGCCGGAGACCACAGACGATGTCATCGTCCTCGACGACAACGGCGTCGCCACGCCGCAGATTGGCCTTGGCTTCTCGGTCGCCCAGGCGCCGGATATCCGCGCCGGCGGCGGTCAGGACGAAGTGCGCTACAACATTAACGCGCCGGTATCGGTCGAGGGTGGCGCCGGATTCGACAAGCTGGTGATCCTCGGCACCGAGTTCGCCGACGATATCGTCATTACCAAGGACGGCATCTTCGGCGCCGGCCTGAACGTGCGCTACGCCACCATCGAGGTGGTCGAGGTCGACGGTCTCGAGGGCGACGACGAGTTCTTCGTCCAGTCCACGGCCTTCGGCGTCGCCTACCGCGTGATCGGTGGCCTCGGCTCCGACACCATCAACGTCACCGGTGACGTCACCGAGGACATCATCACCCGCGAACTCGAGGGCGTTTCCGGCGCCGTCGATCACCTGGTGACTTCGGACGACGTGCTCTACAACGGCCTGGTGGTCGACGGCTTCGACTACAACGTTTCCACCGCGCTCGAGGGCCTGGTGGTGATCAATGAAGAGGCGACCAACAACGGCAGTACCATCGTGCGCGAGGAGTCGGAGCAGCTGGATCAGTTCGCCGACTTCTACACCCTGCGCCTGTCGCAGGAGCTCGAGCTGGGTGATGTGGTCTATGTCACCGTCTCGGCGGCCCGTTCGCCGCAGGAAGAGCGCGACGACCTGCTGAACAACCCGGCACCGCTGAGCGATGGCGCCGGCGACAGCATCTGGCTGTCCACCGACCCCATGTCCGGCTTTTTCACCAATACCTACGCCGGCCTCGAAACGACCGCCGACGATGCCTTCATGCATCAGGTGGTGATCGATGGCCAGACATTCTGGATTCCGGATCGCGCCCTGGTGCTTAAGTTCACCGCCGATGGCGCAGGCGACAGTTACAAGTGGGATGAGAAAGTCCCCGTTTATGTCTTTGCACCGGACGATTTCCGTGCTGAAGGCGACCGCGTCGTGGTGATCCAACACTCGGTGATCTCCAACGTCGAAGAGTATGATGCCGCCGACGTGCGCAACGTCGAGGTCCAGGTGTTCGACAACGACACCCCGGGGGTCTATGTCACCGAGGTCGACGCGAATGGCGACAACGACGGCCAGACCATCGTCATCGAGGGCGATGCGACGACCAGACTGACCGACGAGATCGAGTTGCAGCTGGCGATGGCGCCTTCGGACAACAGCACCGTTGTGGTCGACGTTGTCCTGAACGATGCCGCCGACAAGGCAATCAGGCTCAGCAGTTCCGATGCGCGTCTGGTCGTGCTCGCAACGCCCGAGCAAATCGCCGGCATGGATACGCCGGACGATACGTCCGACGACAAGTTCGTCGTGGCCAGGGCCACGTTCACCTACGTCGATGGTGTCTCGGATCCAAACTGGAATGACGCCATTTCGATACAGGTAGAAGCGCGCGACGACTATGTCCGCGAAGACCTGCAGATCGCAGTGATCGACTTCCAGCGTGGTGCAGGCACCACCGATGCCGACTACATCTTCCCGAACCTGCGCTCCGGCCTGCAGCTGCTCGATGTCGAGGTCTACGACAACGAGACCGCCGGTGCAGTGGTGCTCGAGAGCGGCGGCTCGACACAGCTGATCTACGATAACCCGCTTGGCAGTGGTCGCAACGATACCTACGAGCTGCGCCTGACCAAGGCGCCGGAAGAAAACGTGAAGGTGGCGGTGCTGACCGACGGCCTGGCCGATGTGGTCTCTATTGACGGCAGTGCAGTGACACCGGAGGACTACGAGTCTGTTGGCGGCTTGATACCGACCCAGGTCTACAACGGCAAGCTGGTCTACGGCAGCGGTGCCGGCAACCTGACGCTGACCCGTGGCACAGGCTCCGACCTTGGCGACTTCACCGATGACGGCATTTACGCTGGCCAGACGATCCGTATCGACGGCAGCGGCGCCAACGACGGCGACTATGAGGTGCTGTCGATCTCGCTGGATGGCAAGACGCTGACCCTGCTGGCGACCGACGCGGCTCCGTCGCAGTTCTCCGGCGAGTCCGCTGCCCCGGTCACACTGTCGAATCTCGCCTCGATGTTTTTCTTTGAAGGTGACGTTGGCTTCGGAGAGGAGCTGGGCGCCGATGCCTTCCCGGGTCAGTTCCTCGACCGCGATCTCTCCGGCGCTGCACAGGGCTGGCTCTCCGAGGGCTTCCTCGAGGGTATGTGGGTGCGGATCATCGACCTGAGCGGCGATGGCAACCCGGCAGTGGAAGCCAAGATCCAGCTGATCCGTGGCGACAATGACAGCCAGGATGCCAAGCTGCAGCTCATTAACGTGCAAATCAACGATACGCTCTACGATCTGAAAGACACCTGGCTTGGCGATGGTGTTGCCGATAGCGTACGAGTGGTGAGGATCGCACCGACCGCCGTCTTCACTGCAGCCAACTACCATCAACTGCAGGCGATCGAGCTCAAGGCGGACGAGAACTACATCGTGCCGCCGACCCGCGAGGGCGTGAAGATCTTCCCGGTTTCCACCCACCTGCTGTCCAAGCTGCGCGGACCTTTGGCCGTCGAAGGCGGTCCGGGCGGCGCCGACCGCTCGCTGACCGCGGGCGTCAAGCTGCCGGGCGAGAAGGACGCCTTCCTGATCGCCATCGGCGCCCAGCCGCCGGAAAGCCAGCAGATCGACGTGCTGAACATCTTCAACGACTCCAGCCAGGCGGACGGTACGGGCAGCATGACCGAAACCACGCTGCGCGGCTTCGGCATGTCGGATGATCTCGACTTCGGTCCGGTCAGCGGCCCGACCTTCGGCGAGGGTGACGGCGGCAATATAGTGGTGCTGGGCGGTATCAGCTTCGGCAAGATCAACCTGGGCTCGTCCGGTTACGATACCAATGGTGTCGAGAGCAGCATCGAGGTATTCAACCTGATGCTCGGCGAGGGCAATGACTACCTCGATGTCAGCGGCACCCTGAATCCGGCACCGTTTGTTTCGGCCGAAAATGCCTTCGAGACCACCTCTGTGCCGGTTCTGCCAAGTGCAGCAGCCGGTACCGTCGCCATTACCCTCGAAGGCTACGACTGGAAGGCGCAGGGCTTCCTGCCCGGCCAGACCGTCTATATCGAAGGCAAGGTCGGCAGCTGGACCGTGGTATCGGTCGAAGATCGCATCTATCTCGATGCTGACGGTCGCACTATCTATGTCGACGGCAATGGCGATGCGGTTTATTACGACGATACGCTCGACGCCTATGTCGACAAGGACGGTGTCGTGGTCGATGTCAGCGGCCTCGAGCCCATGCGCGACCCCAGTGACAACTCGATCCTGGTGCTTTCGGGCCCGGCGCTTAGCCTCGACGGCCTTAGCGATGTCCTGATCACCGCGATCGATCCGCTGGTGATCGACGAGGTGGGGTTCTCGGTTGCGCCAACGGAAGGAGGCGTAATCGTCACCCGCACGGATAACGGCGATGACTGGGAAACGCTTGGCTTCCTTGAGGGCCATCTGGTTTCGGTCGGCGGCTACGACGACGCGGTGCAGTACCGTGTGCTGGAGATCGACGGCAACAAGATGACGCTGCTTGGCGATACAGACCTGACGGCCGGCACCGAGATGTTCTGGGTCCAGGGCCCGCACGGCGGCCTGACCACGCTGCACGGCGGCGGAAATCTCTTCGTACAGACCTTGGGTGACTATGACGCTACCACGGTTGATAGCGATAACCTGCTGACCCGTATGGACGGACGCAACTGGCGGGATGACGGCTACGAGGTTGGCCAGCTGATTCAGGTAGGTGGCGAAGGTGAAACCCGCGAAATTCTCGCCATTGTCGATGCCAACCCGGCTCTGAAACCGGATGGAGAGTTCGCAACTTGGGGTAAAGGCTCAACGCTGATTCTGGGTGGCGCAGGCTTCGGCGGCGGCCTGATCAATGATGTCGATGTCCATCTGTCCGTACCAGAAACCACGGTCACCGAGGTCTCCCTGGTCACATTGGTGGTCGATACGTTGATTCGCGACGATGGCGGAAACTGGCTGACCGACGGTTTCGAAGTCGGACAGATCATCTATATCGACGGTATCCCCGGCGGCTTCACCATCAAGGAGGTCAACGAAACCGAGCTGGTGCTGGCGGGGGCCGCGCTGCACGACTGCATTATCGAGACCTCGACGGTCACCATTACCCGTACCGATATCACCAAAGATGCGGGTGCTGCGATCGGCGGCGACCACTTCGTCATCGTCAACAACGCGAACGGCGCCCTGGTCGGCGGCCCGCTGAGCCCGCTGGTGATCTACGGCGACACCAGCCAGGACGGCGCCTGGTACTCCGGCCACAGCTACGACCGCCTCGGTCAGGAGTTCGGCGAGAAACCGTTCGATCCGTTCCCCTGGCTGAGCGATGCCGAGAACGAGGACAACGAATGGGTCTTCCCGCTGGCCAACCCGTTCCGCTTCGCCGGTAACGATATCATCGACGCCTCCGGCCTGTTCGCGGGCTGGACCAACGAGGAGCTCGAAGCGCAGTTCATCACCGTCGGTATCACCGCCTACGGCGGCGCCGGCAACGACCTGATCATTGGCAGCCAGGCCGGCGATCACCTGGCCGGCGGCTCCGGCGACGATGTGATCCTCGGCCAGCGCGGCGTGGATCATATCTACGGCGACAGCGGTATCAACGTCGATATCCTGACCCGCGCGCTCCATATCGCGACCCACAACAACAGCCCGGCGCCGACCATCGACCCGAGCCTCGGCGCCAGCGACCAGACCTTCGCGCCGGTGCCGGTGCCGTACCCGGTGGCCGACAACCTGACCGCCGGCCGCGATTTCCTCGAAGGTGACGGCCGGGTAGGCGGTATCGATGCAGGTATCGCCGATCTGCAGAATATTATCTTCGGCGATCACGGCGAGGTGGTGCAGCTGGTGGCCGATCCGAACCTGCCCCCGGTACTGCTGCAGAAGATCCAGACCACCTCCCTCGATACGGTGCTCGAGATCAACTCGCTCGAGCCGCAGAACGGCGCCGACGATATTATCTTCGGCACCGCCATCGCCGACCTGCTGATCGGCGGCGGCGGCAACGATATGATCGACGGCCGCGAGGGCGACGATCTGATCTTCGGCGACAACGTCTTCCTGAGCCGTATGGGCGGTGACGACGGTGACCTGCTCGACGATATCAAGAACGCCCGCTTCCAGGCCCTGGCCGGCGCAGTGCTTTACTCGCGCACTGACCTGACGGCCGAGCAGATGGGCCTCGCCGCCATGGATCCGCTCTATGCCTACGCCGCCAGCGGTCCGGGTTCGCTCAACGAGTACAACTCGGGACGTCTGCTGACCGACGGCATTGCGCGCAACTACCGCGATCCGAACGGACCCCAGTGGTGGGCCGAGTACGAGATCGACTACGCCGTCTACCACACCTTCGCAATTAATGATGGCCTGGCGGGCGTCGGCAGCTTCGGCAACGACTACCTGGCGGGCGGTGCCGGCAACGACACCATCTTTGGTCAGCTCGGCAACGACGTGATCCAGGGTGACGGTTCCATCGACAGTGCGGTGGCCGGCATTGCCCATGTCGGCGCCGCCCGCAAGCCGGTGCGGGTCGATCCGGAAGATAGCGGCATCGACGACCCGGTCGGGGAACTGTTCGTGGTCGCCAGCTTCGAGGCGGCTTCGGACGGTGAGGACTATATCGAGGGCGGCGGCGGCAAAGACGTGATCTTCGGCGGCCTCGGTCAGGACGATATCGTCGGTGGCTCCTCGAGCTTCTTCAGCCTGGATGGCTATCATGCACAGCTGTTGAATCCGGACTGGACTGGTGCGGATCTACGACCGGACAGCAGCGACTGGCTGTTCGGCGGCGCCGGCACCCAGATCAACCGTAATAACGGTTTCGACCCGGACGCCGGCGAGGCTCCGAATGTGGATCAATTCGGCGCCGATATCGTGGTAACCGTCGATACGGACTACCAGGACAAACACGCGCGCGATTCGGATGCGATTGTCGGCGATAACGGCGATATTATCCGTATAGTCGGTATCAACGGCGACGACGTGAACCCGCACCCAGAGACCAACCCGCTGGCTCAGAACTACGTCACCTTCAACTACGACGACTACGGTACCGAGAAGATCGTCGTGCGCGGTATCCGCCTGCTGGATTACACCCCGGGCGGCCCGGACTACGATCCGGACAGCTTCTCGCTCGAAGAGGCCGAAGGCATGCGGCCGATGTTCAGCCTCGACTGCGATCCGGACCAGGGCATCTGGACCCGCTACGATATCGGCGGTAACGACGAGGTTCACGGCGAGACCGGCGACGACTTCATCTACCTTGGCGGCGGCTTCGATATCGGCTTCGGCGATGCCGACGACGACGATATCATTGGCGGCTGGGGCCACGACTGGATCTCCGGCGGCACCGGTATCGACGGAATCCTGGGCGACGACGGCCGTATCTTTACCAGCCGCAATACCGCCAGCCCGCTGCTGGCCGAAAGCCTGTACGGGATCGGGGCGCTGCTTGCGACCGACCCCGATACCCGCACCAGTCAGGGCAACGTGCTCAACGAACTGATCCGCACTCCAGGTAACGTCCAGAGCGAGTTGATCAACGTCGCCGGCGAGCTGAAGAAATCGGTCGACCTGACACCGTACAATCTGACGCCGGAAGAGCTCGGCGCCGCCGATCCGCGGCTGTCGAACCAAATGTTCGCCGACGACGTCATCTTCGGCGGCTTGGGCAAGGATTTCATCCACGGCGGCTCGGGTGACGACGCCATCAGCGGCGCCGAGGCACTGGAGGAATCCTACGCGCCGCGCTTCAACTCGGCCGGCGAGTTCATCGGGCTGATCCGCACCGACTTCTCGCGGCCCTACAACCCCAGCGATATCCTGCACTTCGGCGACGACTACGATGCCTGGAACTCGCCAAAACCGGTGCAGAGCCGGCTCGGCGAGTTCTTCCTCTACGACGAGTACGAGCCGCGCCGCGTGATCCTGTTCGATACCGACGCGGGTTCCGTCTGGAAAGGGGATCTAAAGGCTGACGGCTCATTGCCGGATCTTGAAAGCGACGGTCTCACCGGTGGCGAGCATTTGCTTCAGTACTTCCTCAACTGGAACAGCGACGAGGGCGTCAGCGTACTGGGTTACGTGGCCTTCAAGCCGGACGGCCGGACACCGGATCCGGATGTGCCCGAGCAGTACCGCCAGAGCGACGGCGACGATGTCATCTTCGGGGATCTGGGCAACGACTGGATCGTCGGCGGCACCGGCCGCGACCATATTTACGGCGGCTTCGGCAACGACCTGATGAACGCCGACGATGTCCTCGGCACCGTCAACCCCGACTACCCGCCGCACAACTCGCCGGGACAGCTGCCGCTCGGCGGCACCGACGAGACACCGGATACGCACCTGGTGTACGAGGACCGGGTCTTCGGCGGCGCCGGCCTCGATATCCTGATCGGCAACACCAAGGGCGACCGCCTGATCGACTGGGTCGGTGAGTTCAACAGCTTTATCGTGCCGTTCGCACCCTTCGGTATCGCCACCGTGAGCCGGCAGGTACCGCCGCATCTGTTCGACTTCCTCTTCGCCCAGGCCTTCAGCGATGGTGTGGACGTTACCCGCACCGCCGACACCGGTCAGCGCAACCACAACGACCGCTACTCCAATGTGGCCAAGCTGCAGGGCGGCATCAACGGCGAGATGGGTCTCGTAACCCAGCAGGATCACGGCTACTGGCAGGATCAGACCGGCGGTCCGACCGATCCTCAGGCCGGCAACGTACCGGGCGGTCGCCGCGACGTGCTGCGCACCTCCGACTTCAACAACGCCTCGATGGATCTGTTCGTACGCGATACCGGCAACTTCTCGGTCAGCGGCGGCCGCCTGCAGATTTCGGCGGCGAGCGGTGAGCAGGCGTCTGCGTTCTACAACCTCGATGACTACCTGCCGATCTACTACGAGGTCAGCGCGCTGATCCAGGTCGACAAGCCGACAGGCGGCGCCAAGGCCAACGGCTACATCATCTTCGACTACAAGTCGGATATCGACTTCAAGTACGCCGGTATCAATATCTCGACCAACAAGATCGAGATGGGCTATCGCGATGCCAGCGGCTGGCACGAGGTGGTTCAGTCGAACAAGCCGGTTCGGATCAAGCCGGGAGAACAATACGAGGTATTGATTGCCGTTAACGGCACCAACGTGACGCTGATTATTGAAGGCGTGAACTGGTTCTCCTACACCTTTGAGCCGCTGCTGGATCAGTACGGCAATCCGATCCCGCTCAACAAGGGCTATGTCGGTGTCGGCATGGATGGCGGTTCGGGCACCGTGGACAACTTCAAAGTCCAGATTCTGCCGCCGGAGATCACGCTGGAAGTCGAAGACAGCTTCGACAGCAGCGACACGGTGCTGGAGTCCGTCAGTGGTGACTGGGCAGTGGACAACGGCACCTACACAGGGGTAGCCGATACCACCGGTTACGCCGTCAGCCTGGTCGACCTGGGCGAGCCGCTGCGTGCCGACGCCTATCTCGAGCTGGAAGCGACTGTGGTCAGTACAGGAGTGGGGGGGATCGCCTTTGACTACTACGCCGAGGACGACTTCAAGTTCATCGCGATCGACGCGGCGAACGACAGCCTGCTGATCGGTCATGTCGATCCGAAACGGGGTCTGGCGATCGACATGACGCTCAATATTGCGTTGGCGGACGATGTCGACCACCACCTGAAACTGAGTTTTGTCGGCGCTTCCGTCAATATCACGCTCAACGGCAGCTTCGTCGCGACCTATGGTTTCAACGCCGGCGTCGTGGATGGCCGCTTTGGTTTGATGGTCAGCGATTCCGGAGCCGAGTTCGAGGACTTCCGCTTCGCGACCAACGATCCTAGGTTCGAAGGCCTGCAGATGCTGGCAGCCCAGGCAGCTTCCAGTGTGGTGACGGTACCGAAGCTCGAGGAAGACGATGCCGGGATGTTGCTCGATGCGGCCTACCAGGACTGGCTCGACAGCGGGCTGGTGACCGAAGCGGATCTGTCGGCGCTTGGCGATGTCGAGATCCATGTCGTCGATCTGGAAGGCGATGCCCTGGCCGAGGTCGACGGCAACGTCATCCTGGTCGATATCGACGCCGCAGGCTGGGGCTGGTTCATCGACAGTACCCCGGACGACGACAGCGAGTTCGATACCGCGGACGGTTCCGCATCGGGCATGATGGATCTGTTGACCGTGCTGCGTCATGAACTTGGACATCTGCTAGGCTACGACCATGACGGGCTGGCGGTTATGTCCGACTCTCTCGAGGCGGGGACCCGTCTCGAGATCGAGGGTGACCGCGAGGCCGTGATCCTTGAACCCAGCGAGCCGTCTACTGAGCAATACTCGTTGTTTGACGACGGGGATGGGGCTCCGTCCCCCGGGACCGCCGGTGGGAGTGAGGCCCTGACTCAGCCCGCATTGGGTTGGAATGAGTCCGATCCGGCGACCGATTCGGTTGTCCATGAGCCCGGATCGAGCGCAAAAGCGACTGTTCCGGAACAGCCCAAGCGTCGCTCGGCACAGGGCACCCTGGTCTTCGATGAGGAGACCGGCATGCTGGTCGAGGTAGAGGAGGCACCCTGGTATTTCGCGATGAAAGGGCGCGATGTCGCCTGAAAGGGATTTAAGTGCCGGGAGTCCTGTCAACGAAGGAGCTGACGGCAGGGCCGCCCTGAGCGACGGGAGATCCACAAAAGGCAAAGGCGCCGCATCCCGATGGGGGCGGCGCCTTTTTTGAGCTTGTGGCAGATTGGCGGGGGAATGCGCGGGCTGATTCGCCCACGGAGTGGGCTCCTACGATAGTCCGATCACGGCGTATCGTGCCTTACGCAACATGCTTATCCTGCAGGAGCCCGCTCCGCGGGCGAGCCTTTTTCGGGTAATGCCGTGGCACCAAGGATATTGCGCAGCTGACTTGCAAACCCATGGCGATATTGACAGAGCGGGTATTCAGCGGACAGGCGCTTGAAGCGGCTGCCGCTGTTGCGCCCGCTGCAGTTGCTCGGCGAATTCCGCCAGCGCTTCGACGCCGGACTGGCGAGCGTCCTGGCACCAGTCGTGCATCGCCTGGCGAAGCCGGTCCGATGACCGCCCCGGCAGCTGCCAGAGCGCGCGCAGACGCAGCTGGTACTCGTAGGTGGTGGCCAGGCGCTCGCTCAGTGACAGCGAGCGCTCGAGGCAGCGGCGCTGCACCTCGCTCATCTTGCGTTTCTCCCGCAGCAGCAGCCAGCGCGCGCGTCTCAGAAGTCTTCGGTGGGCACGGGTGGCGCCCTGGCATTCCTGGCGCACGGTCGGCAGCACCACCTCACGGCCGTAAACGCTGAGTACGTGCAGACGGCTGGACCAGGTCTGTGGGTCCAGGCCCTGCGCCAGGCGCGGCAGCAGGCCGGCCTGGCGGATACGTACCAGCCGCAGCCAGGCCAGCAGCCTGATGTAACACCAGCCGATATCGAGTTCGTACCAGCGACAGGACAGGCGGGGGGAGGTGGGAGCGGCATGATGGTTATTGTGCAGCTCCTCGCCGCCGATCAGTACCGCGAACGGCACCAGGTTGCGCGAGGCATCGGCGATTTCGAAGTTGCGGTATCCGCACCAGTGGCCAACGCCATTGATCACGCCGGCGGCGAAAAACGGTATCCAGATCATCTGCAGCGCCCAGAGCGTCAGGCCGATCGCGCCGAAGCACAGCAGGTCGATGGCCAGCATCAGCACGATGCCGAGTGACGGGTGTCGGCTGTACAGATGCCGCTCGATCCAGTCATCGGGGGCACCCTGACCGAAGCGCTGCAGCAGATCCTGGTCCTGAGATGCCTGACGGTAAAGCTCCGCTCCCTGCCAGAGCACCTGGGATATTCCGAGTAGCTGCGGGCTGTGGGGATCACCGTCGCTGTCACAGTGGGCATGATGCTTTCGATGAATCGCAATCCATTCACGGGTGACCATGCCGGTGGTGAGCCAGAGCCAGAAACGGAACAGGTGGCCCAGTGCCGGGTGCAGTTGCAGCGAGCGGTGCGCCTGGGCGCGGTGCAGGTAGATGGTGACCGACACTATGGTGCCGTGGGTCAGCGCCAGCAATACCAGCAGATAGCCCCACCAGGGCAGGGAAATGAGTCCGTCCAGCATAACAGTCTCCTCGACGCCCGGGCGAAGCCGGTGTCTTGTCTGCGTTCATTCAGCCTGGAGCTCCGGCGCAGCCCTGACCATGGCAGCCCGCAAAGGGGCGAGTCCGTCCGAGTCCGTTTCAGGCTCGTTTCCGTATTAGTCCGTTAACGCCGCACTCCGTTCACTTGCCCGAGGGGCAGTTCTGATTTTGATTGTAGTGCCTGGGTCCACTACGGAAATTGTTATTGATTACATACCGGTTGGTATGTTTAAATTCGCTCAACATACCGGTTGGTTTGTTTTGTCGGGAGGACTGACAGTGAATCTTTTGCAACGTCTTGGCCGGCTTCTGGTAAAGGCGCCGGCGCGGCCGGAGCGAATCAGCGGCCAGACCCTGCGCGATATAGGACAGGATCCGCTGGCGCTTCGCTACGGTAGTGGGGCCGGGCCGAGGCCAGATCACCGGCCCGTAAAAGACCCCTGGTACGAGGCTTCCTGAAACCCTAGCAACCCCGTCCGTTTAATCCTCTTAAGGAGCGTGCAACCCATGGCAACTTTGTTCGACCCCGTTCGTATCGGCGCAATCGAGATGTCCAATCGCATCGTGATGGCGCCGCTTACCCGCTGTCGTGCCGAAGAGGGTCGCGTCCCCGGCGATCTGATGCTGGAGTACTACAGCCAGCGGGCCTCGGCTGGCCTGATCATTACCGAAGCGACGGCCGTCACTCCCATGGGGGTGGGTTACCCGGATACGCCGGGGATCTGGAACGATGCGCAGGTCGCCGGCTGGCGGCGGATCACCGAAGCCGTCCATGCGAAGGGGGGCCGTATCGTCATGCAACTGTGGCATGTGGGCCGGATTTCGGACCCGATCTACCTGGATGGCGAGCTGCCAGTCGCTCCCAGTGCGATCACCCCGGCCGGTCATGTCAGTCTGGTTCGCCCGCAGCGTCCCTATACCCGCCCGCGGGCGCTGGAAACCGCGGAGATTCCCGGGATCGTCGAAGCCTATCGTCGGGGGGCTGAAAATGCGCTGGCCGCAGGTTTCGATGGCGTCGAAATCCACGCCGCCAACGGTTACCTGATCGATCAGTTCCTGCAGGACAGCAGTAACCAGCGCCAGGATGCCTACGGCGGATCTATCGCGAACCGGGCCCGGCTGTTGCTGGACATCACCGATGCGGCGGTGGGCGTTTGGGGCAGCGCCCGTGTGGGCGTTCACCTGTCGCCGCGCTGCGATGCGCACGATGTCGGCGATTCCGACCCGCGCGCGACCTTCAGTCATGTGGTTCGCGAACTGAACAGCCGCCATATCGCCTTTATCTGCGCCCGCGAAGCGGAGGCTGAGGACAGCCTGGTGCCGGAACTGCGGGCGCTGTTCGACGGTGCTTTCATTGCCAACGAGAAGTTCACCGGGGAGACCGCCAATGCCTGGATAGAGGATGGCCGGGTCGATGCTGTGGCTTTCGGCGTGCCCTTTATCGCCAACCCGGACCTGCCGGAGCGACTGCGTCGGCAAGCGCCCTTGAACACGCCTGATTCCGGAACCTTCTATGCTTCGGGGGCTCAGGGCTATACCACCTATCCCAGCCTCTGAATTCCTCGTTCGGCCGCCAACTCGGGCGGCCGTTTTTTCTATACTGATAGGCGTAAGGCGTAAGGCGTAAGGCGTAAGGCGTAAGGCGAAGGTCATTTGAGGCTCAAGGTGCGGGGACGGATATGGACCGGATGCTGCTGGGGTTGTTGCTGTTTTTCGGCGTGCATGCGTTACCGCTGCTCGGCGGTGTGCGTCAGCGACTGATCGATACCTTCGGACGGCCTGGTTATCTGGCGCTGTTCTCGCTCGGCTCGCTGGTCGGGCTCTGGTTGATGATCGAGGGTTATGCCCTGATCGACAATCGGATCCTCTGGTCACCGCTGTCGTTCGGGCGTTCCCTGGCCCAGGCCCTGATGCCGCTGGCGCTGATCCTGGTGGTCGCCGCCTATCTGCCGACCCTGACCCGGCGCTATCTGCGACACCCGATGCTGATCGGGGTGGGTCTCTGGGCGTCGGTACATCTGCTGGCCAATGGCGATCTGGCATCGACGCTGATTTTCGCCCCCTTTCTTGTCTATGCGCTCCTCGATATGGCGTTCAGCAGACCACGAAAGACCCTGATACCGCATCCCAAACCGCAGTTGCTATACGACCTGCTGGCGTTGATCGTTGGCCTGATTGCCTTTGGCGCGCTGCTGTTCGGCCACGGCCTGCTGTTCGGCGTGTCGCTGCTCGCGTAGGGTGCCGGTGAGCGTAGCAACCGCACTGACATCGGCCCCTCATCGTAGCGCGTACCCAAACCTACGGGCACTTCCCCGCGGCGAAGCTTTTGGTCGAGGCGGTTGTTCGCGGCGGGGGCGCCGCTCCTACAGGTGTCGAGGAGTCACCGCATCACGGGGTGCCGGCCACATCTGCCGCTTGTTGTAGGAGCCCACTCCGTGGGCGAACCGCTACGGAGCAGAGGGCGTTCGCCCGGAGACCGGGCTCCTACGGGTGTCGAGGAGTCACCGCATCACGGGTGCCGACCGCATCTGCCGCTTGTTGTAGGAGCCCACTCCGTGGGCGAACCGCTACGGAGCAGAGGGCGTTGCCCGGAGACCGGGCTCCTACAGGTGTCGAGGAGTCACCGCATCACGGGGTGCCGTCCGCATCTGCCGCTTGCTGTAGGAGCCCACTCCGTGGGCGAACCTGCGCGGCACCGTGCCGCGCCCTCGCGCCGTTCCTACAGCGTGCCGGGATAGGCGCCGCCGTCCAGCAGGATGTTCTGGCCGACGATATAGCCGGCGTTGCTGCCGCACAGGAAGGCGCAGGCCTGGCCGAACTCGGTCGGGTTGCCGAAGCGCTTCCCGGGGTTGGTTTGCCTGCGACGGTTTGCCGCTTCTTCCGGTGTGATACCGAGCATTTTCGCTTCCCCTGCCAGAGTGTTGTTCAGGCGGTCGGTCTCGAAGGGACCGGGGAGCAGGTTGTTGATGGTGACATTGTGCTCGGCGACCTGTCGTGCCAGGCCGGCAACGAATCCGGTGAGTCCGGTGCGGGCGCCATTGGACAGCCCCAGCGCCGGGATCGGCGCCTTGACGGCGCCGGAGGTGATATTGACGATGCGGCCGAAGCGCCGTTCGATCATGCCGTCGACCACCGCTTTTATCATCTGGATCGGCGCCACCATGTTGTTCTGCAGCGCCTGATGCCAGTCGTCATCGCTCCAGTCGCGAAAGTCCCCGGGGGGCGGGCCGCCGGCGTTGTTGACGAGGATGTCGGGGGCGCGTCCTGCCGACAGCACGGCCTCACGCCCTTCGGCGGTGGTGATATCGGCGGCGACGGCGGTCACGGTCACGCTGTGACGCATGCTGATCTGGGCGGCCACCTGTTCCAGCGCGTCGCGGCCACGGGCATTGATCACCAGATGTACGCCTTCGGCGGCCAACGCTTCGGCGCAGGCGCGGCCCAGTCCTTTCGATGCGCCACAGACGATGGCGTGGCGGCCCCCAATATGCAGATCCATAGGGTTCTCCCTTTTGCAGGCTGTCCGGGTGGACTCTGTTGTTTTTATCAGTTGCTACAATCGGACTTACCCTGGGAATCATAAGGGCACAACGTCGTGATGTCAGGCGGTAACGCCGATTTTACGCAGCTGTTGCCGTTCCGCCTCCGACAGCCCCAGCAGACGCTTGAGTACGGGGTCGGTCTGCTCGCCGAGCGTCGGCGGGGCCGTGGGAGCATTCAGCGCTTGGCCATCGAAGCGGATGGGGTTGCCGACCAGCGCAACCGAACCTGCCTGCGGGTGAGGGCGGTGCAGCTGCAGACCGCGGTCGCGCACCTGGGGGTCGTCGAAGACCTGCTGCAGGTTGTTGATCGGACCACAGGGTACGCCGACCGCCTCCAGCGCCGCAAGCCAGTCGGCGCTGCCGCGGGTACTGAAAATCGCCTCGAGTTCCGGTATCAGCGCCTCGCGATGCTTCACGCGCGCGGCATTGGTGGCGAAGCGCGCATCGCGGGCCAGCGCCGTACAGCCGGCGACTTCGCAAAAGCGCTGGAACTGGGCGTCATTGCCGACCGCCAGTATCAGATGGCCGTCGGCCGTCGCGAATGCCTGGTAAGGCACGATATTGGGATGGGCATTGCCGAGGCGTTGCGGTGCCTGTCCGGAGCAGAGATAGTTCATCGCCTGGTTGGCCAGCACCGATACCTGAACGTCGAGCAGCGCCAGGTCGATGTGGGCGCCTTCGCCGGTACGCGCGCGCTGTAAAAGCGCCGCGAGAATGGCATTGGCGGCGTACATGCCGGTGAAGATGTCAGCGAAGGCGACACCCACCTTGACCGGGCCGCCGCCGGGGACGTCGTCGGGCTGGCCGGTCAGGCTCATCAGACCGCCCATGCCCTGGATCATGAAATCGTAGCCGGCGCGATGGGCGTAGGGTCCATCCTGACCGAAACCGGTGATCGAGCAGTAGATCAGGTCGGGCTTGTCGGCGCTGAGGCTTTCGTAGTCGAGTCCGTAACGCTTCAACCCGCCAACCTTGAAATTCTCCAGTACCACGTCGCAGTGTTGCGCCAGCTCCCGCACCAGGCGCTGGCCTTCCGGGGCGGCGATATCGATTGCCACCGAGGCCTTGCCGCGGTTGGCACTGAGGTAGTAGGCGGACTCTTCCGTGCCGGCCAGCCAGGGCGGCCCCCATGCGCGGGTATCGTCGCCGCGTCCGGGGCGCTCGATCTTGATCACCTCGGCGCCGAGGTCGGCCAGCTGCTGACCGCACCAGGGCCCGGCCAGTACCCGGGACAGGTCCAGAACCCGGATGCCCTTGAGGGGTTGGGCGCTCATTTCGTTACTCCTTGATTCGGCATGTTTTGCTCCACTTCACCAGCAATACCGGCACGTTTCGCAATGCCTTCTGAGACGATCCATGACTGCCGGTGCAACAATGGAAGCACCGGCGCCTAACCAATTCGCGGCGAGGGCGCCGCTCCTACGCAGCCCGAGAGCTCGCGGCGCCGGACAGGGTGAGGCCGGTTCGCAAGATATCGAATACTTTCACAGCCTCGAAGCGATGCGCACCGTCTTCTACCGGAATGGCTCAGCAGAATGCCTGGATACCGGTCTGAGCGCGGCCGAGGATCAGCGCATGGACGTCATGGGTGCCCTCGTAGGTATTGACCGACTCGAGGTTGACCATGTGGCGGATAACACCGAACTCGTCGGAGATGCCGTTGCCGCCATGCATGTCCCGGGACTGGCGAGCGATATCGAGCGCCTTGCCGCAGTTGTTGCGCTTGATCAGCGAGATCATCTCCGGTGCCCAGTTGCCGGCATCCATCAGACGACCGACCTGCAGTGCCGCCTGGAGGCCCAGGGCGATCTCGGTCTGCATGTTGGCGAGCTTGAGCTGGATCAGCTGGTTCGCCGCCAGCGGACGGCCGAACTGCTGGCGGTCCAGGGTGTACTGGCGCGCGGCGTGCCAGCAGAATTCGGCGGCGCCCATCGCGCCCCAGGCGATACCGTAGCGGGCCTTGTTGAGGCAGCCGAAGGGACCGCCGAGACCCGAGGCACCCGGCAGCAGGTTCTCGTCCGGCACGAAGGCGTCGTCGAGCACGATTTCACCGGTGACCGATGCCCGCAGGCTCACCTTGCCCTCGATCCTGGGCGTGCTGAAGCCGTCGCTGCCGCGCTCGACGATGAAGCCTCGGATCTTGCCGTCGTGGGCGTCGGACTTCGCCCAGACCACCGCAAGGTCGGCAATAGGACTGTTGGTGATCCACATTTTCTGGCCGCTCAGGCGGTAGCCGCCGTCCACCTTGCGTGCCCGGGTGATCATCCCGCCGGGATCGGAGCCGTGGTTCGGTTCGGTAAGTCCGAAGCAGCCGACCAGTTCGCCCTTCGCCAGTTTCGGCAGATACTTGTGTTTCTGTTCTTCCGAGCCATAGGCCTCGATCGGGTACATCACCAGCGACGACTGCACGCTCATCGCCGAGCGGTAGCCGGAGTCGACCCGTTCGACTTCGCGGGCGATCAGACCGTAGCCAACCTGGCTGATACCGCTGCCGCCGTATTCCGGATCGACCGTGGCGCCCAGCAGGCCAAGTTCCCCCAGCTCCAGCATGATCTCGCGGTCGAAGTGCTCGTTGCGAAAGGCTTCCAGCACGCGAGGCTGCAGACGTTCCTGGCAGAAGGCGTTTGCCATGTCGCGGATCTGTCGTTCTTCTTCGCTCAGTTGCTGATCCAGCAGGAAGGGGTCTTCCCAGTTGAAGCGGGTGGCCATCGTCGATCTCCTCGGGTTTGTCTTTTTGGTATATTTATTATAATAAATAGATTAAATCAACCCTGTGCCCATCGGCCTGCGTTCATGGCAGAATGGACGGCCCCTATTTCAGGCAAGGTCATGAGTAACGAGAACGCCGGATTTCGTCCGACAAAACGAATCAAACGTGCCGATCAGATCGTCGACTCGATCAAACGCTGGGTGGTGGTGAACGGGCGTCAGCCCGGTGACCGGCTGCCCAACGAACGCGAGCTGATGGAGCAGTTCGACTGCGCCAAGGGCACGGTGCGCGAAGCGCTGAAGTCACTCGAAGTGCAGGGGCTGGTCAGTATCCGCACCGGTCCCAATGGCGGGGCGGTGCTGGAGCGGGTGCCGTACGAGCGGGCCAGCCAGCTGCTGCGCAACTTCCTGCATTTCGAGCAGCCCGGTGGTCCCGATATCTATGCCCTGCGCACCCTGGTGGAGCCGGAGATCGCGGCGCAGGTGACGCCGCTGCTGACGGCCGGGGATCTGGCCAGGCTCCAGGCGCTGGTCGAGCGCTGCGAGCACCCGGCGGCAGATTTCGACGAGCGCATCGACCAGCGTATCGCGGAACTGGAGTTTCACGTGGTGCTGGCCGAGCGCTGCGGCAATCCGCTGCTGGCCTTCATCGGCCGCTTTCTCAACGATCTCATTCGCGATCTGGTGATCTTCAAGAAGGCGCAGCTGCCGGAGCAGCGCGAGTTTTCCTGTGCCAACCTCGAGTATCACCAGCAGTTGATGGCGGCCTTCCGCGATCGCGACGCGGAGCGTGCACGGACCCTGATGCAGGAGCATATGCGCTCGGCGGAGCACTTCAACATCGAGCTGCAGGGACAGCTCGAGCAGCGCATGTTGGTGAGCGACTAGTGTACTGTTTCATCCTTAAAGGCACTTATAGCGAGCCGCCAAGGGGAGCTCGCCAATTCGCGCCCAACTGCGTTGCCGTTCTTGGCAAGAGCCCCACTATTCCCGGCGAACGGCGCCTTGCTGGACACGAATTGGCGGGCTCTATAAGTATCTATTAGGGTGAAACAGTACACTAGAAGCCTGACAAGTCCGCCAGGCGCCCGGGTGATCAGGCGGGTGTCGAAAACTGGTGCAGGCGCTCCAGCGCTTCGGCCAGGGTCGGCGCAAAAGACAGCTCGCCTTCGACGGGCCTGATCCCTGCGCGGGCCAGCGCCCGCAGCGGCTGAAACTGCAGATCGGCGATGAGCAGCTCGATATTGCGTTCACGGCAGCTGGCGATGTATTTCTCCAGTGCCGCCAGACCGCCGGCATCCAGCATCGGCACGCCATCGAGGTAAAGCGCAACGCCGCGGCTGTCGCGGCTGAGCAGCTCGAGCTCCGAGAACACCCGGTCGGCGGCGGCGAAGAACAGCGGTCCGTTGATCTTGTAAAGCGACCAGCCGGGCGGCAGCGGTTGCGGCACCAGCCGTCGGTTGGCGCCGATATCGGAGACCCGGGTCATGGCACCGAGGTCGCGCACGAACAGCAGCGAGGCCAGCACGATCCCGGTCCCGATGGCGATCACCATATCGAACAGCACCGTCAGCGACAGGCAGACAGCGAGCACCAGAATGTCGCCGGCCGGCGCCTTTCGCACCAGTGCCAGCACCTTGTGCGCCTCGCTCATGTTCCAGGCCACCATCAGCAGCATCGCGGCCATCGAGGCCATCGGCAGGTACGACAGCAACGGCGCGACCGCCAGCAGCGCGACCATCACCACCAGGGCATGAATCATCGCCGCGACCGGCGACTCGGCGCCGGCGCGGTAGTTGGCGGCGGAACGTGCAATCGCGGCCGTGGCGGTGATGCCGCCGAAGAAGGGCGCGATCAGGTTGCCAAGCCCCTGTCCCAGCAGTTCGCTGTTGGCACTGTGACGCCGGCCGGTCATGCCATCCAGCACCACCGCGCACAACAGCGACTCGATGGCCCCGAGCATGGCGATGGTGAAGGCTGCCGGCAGCAGGGCGCGCAGCGTTTCGAGCGAAAGCTCGAGCGCGGCGCCGTCGGGGCCGCTGCGCTGCCAGGGCCACTCGAAGTGCGGCAGCATCGGGGGAATGCCCTGGCCGATACCGCCATCCGGCAGCAGATAGCTGAAGCGCGAGCCGATGGTCTCGACGTCGAAACCCTGGGCGCCGAGCGCCAGCGACAGTGCGACTCCCGCCAGCAGCGCCGGCAGGTGGCCCGGCACCGGCGTTTTCAGCCGTGGCCAGAGAATCATCAGCCCCAGGGTGAGGCTGGCAATCAGCAGGCTGGCGATATCGAGCTGCGGCAGTGCCAGCACCAGCGCTTCGACTTTGCCGAGCCAGGACTCGGGCAGTTCGGCAAGCGGCAGGCCGAAAAAGTCCCGTACCTGCAGCGTGGCGATGACGATGGCAATGCCGGAGGTGAATCCCAGTGTCACCGGTTCCGGAATATACTCGATCAGCCGCCCGAGACGGGCCAGCGCCATTGCCACCAGGATCAGGCCGGCCATCAGGGTTGCCAGCAGCAGACCCGCAAGGCCGAACTGTTGCGCCACCGGATAGAGGATCACGACGAAGGCGGCGGTCGGCCCGGAGATGCTGTAGCGCGAGCCGCCGGTCAGGGCGATGATGAAGCCGGCGATCATCGCCGAGTAGAGACCATACTGCGGTGCCACACCGCTGGCGATCGCCAGCGCCATGGCCAGCGGAATGGCGATGATGCCGACCGTGATCCCGGCCATCAGGTCTTTGCCAAAGCGTCGGTGACCGTAGGGTTCCTCGAGGCAGCTTTCCTGGAGGGCGATGGCGGGCCGGAGACGGAACAGATGGGCGCGATGAGGCATCGAAAGACGGTCCTTATGGCCAGCCGAAAGAGCGTACAGTTTAAATGGAATAAGAAGGGCACGACAATGCACCAAAGGTTCTAACCGGCTGCTAAGCTCTTGTAAAAACGAGGAGTTGCAAAGACACCATGCGCGAACAGATTGCCAATCCGGTACATTACGACCCTCGACGGAATCTGTTCTACTGCGAGCAGAAGCGTTTTGGCCTCCGCTATCGCAGACAGTTCGTCAGTGGCGAGGATGCGCTGCTCTGGGTGCGAGACAACGCCGGGCGTTGTCCGGCGCTCGAGCCCTATATGGAACGCCTCAACGATTATCACTACGGCCTCTGGCAGCGGCAGCTCGAAGCCGTAGAGCGCCGTCCGGTCGACAGCCGGCCGAGCCGTGCGGTCTGGTTGCTGCACCTGCTGGCGATGCTGCTCTGTGTGCCGCTGGTGATGTCGTTTGCGGGTTCCGGAAGCTGGCGCGTTCCTTCGACCCTGCTGGTGCCCTTCGAGTATTTTCCCGAGCCGTTCGACGGTCGCTGGCTGGCGCAGCTGTCGCTGCCGGTGTTCTGGTCGGTACTGGTTCCGGCACTGCTGCTGGCCCTGTGGCTGTCGCGGGCGCTGGTGGGGCGTATCCGCGAAGCGGACCTTCGGCAGGGGCTTCGGGCTGCGCTGCTCTGGTCGCTGCTGCTGATCTATCCGGCGCTTTACCTCGGGCTCTATATCCTGCTTGGCTTCTGGTTCAGGGCCGCCTGAGTCTTTTGTGCCCCGCAACATAAACGCGGCTCAAACGCTCGTCTGAATTACGTCCCTTTTCCCGCAGTTGTTCTATAGTTGGTGGGATGCACTCTTCGTGAGGTATCGGCGAGACTCCGGTGCGTCGTGCCGGGGTGGGGTCAGTCGGGTGCCGCGCAAGGACCGGGACTGTCGATGTCGTGAAAAGGACCAGATGGGGAAAGTAATGAGCAAACAATTGCTGTACTACGGAAAAGTGGTGCCGGTTTCGTTCGAGCGTCATGGCGGTTGGTACATCAAGGCCACCGGTGATTATTCCTTTACCGCTGAATCCAATTCGGTGCCGATTACCGTGGTTGAGTTCACCGCGGCGGCCCTCGAGTATCCGATCGTGTTCGCGGAAAGCGGCGATACGGTACTGCCGGTGGCGATGCTGGGCGTCAAGGCCGAGCACAACCTGTTCGTCGACTCGTCCGGCGCCTGGCTCGGGCACTATATACCGGCCTTCGTGCGCCGCTACCCGTTCGTTTTCTCCAAGAGCGAGGACGGTGACCGCTTCTATCTCTGCGTCGACGAGGAATACGCCGGCTGCAATACCGAGGGCAGGGGCGAGCGCCTGTTCGACTCCGCCGGTGAGCGCACCCAGTACCTGGGTAATGTGCTGAATTTCGTGCAGGAGTACCAGGTACAGTTCAACCGGACCCAGGCGTTCTGCAGCAAGCTCAAGGAGCTCGGCCTGCTCGAGTCGATGCAGGCGCAGCTGCGCCTGCCCGGTGGCGAACAGCTTTCACTGACCGGCTTCCAGGCTGTCAGCCGTGAAAAGCTCAAGGCGCTGCCGGCCGAAACCCTGGAAGAACTGGTCAAACGAGACGAGATGGAGCTGATCTACACGCATCTTCTGTCGCTGCGTAGTTTCACGACCATGGCTGAGCGGGTCAAGGCCCCGGACGCGCCCAAGGTCGAAATCGACAGCACCGAGTCGGAAAACGTGACGCATTGAGTCGGGATAAATCGGAAAGCCCGCAGAGCGGGATTTTCGGCAATGCGTAGGATGGGTGAAGCCGCCAGCGGTATTGTTTTGCCCTGTAGCAGGTTGCCCGGGGCGGCGTAACCCATCGCAGGTGGCGCGAAGTTTCCAATGGCTTGGTGATCTGTGTTAGCCCGCAGGGCGGGCTTTTCATTAATCAACAGTGAGGCAGTACTTTGAATGGAGTGATTCAAAGAGACACTTGATGGACGAAGGTGCCGTGGCCGTGCCAGAGAGGGCGCAGAGCGGGCACCCGTCACTGGAGAAAGACCGTGTCTTATCCGTTCAACCTGTCGCCAGGTCAGACTTCCACTCGCAGCCGCTCGTTGTCGGCGCGCCTGTCGCAGCCGCTCAGCGGGCTGTCGCGCTCGGTTGCCCGCGCCCTGAAACGCCTGCGCTCTGCCCGTCGCGCGCCTGCGGCGACGCCTGACTTCAGGCTCGAAACTCTCGAGCCGCGCCTGCTCCTCTCCGCCGATCCCTTCACCTATGTTGCCGCCGCCGACACCGCTACGGACCTGACGCTCAGGGTCACCGAGTCGGGCGGTACCGAGGTGGTACAGCTGCTCGATAATGACAGTGTCACCGAGCAGCTGATCTACGAACGCGAGCTGGCACGGGCCAGCGATATTTCCATTACCGGCTCGGATCTCGACGACCGTCTGCAGCTGGAGCTGGACGCCGGTATCGACACG
Source organism: Marinobacterium nitratireducens (assembly GCF_014645375.1). Lineage (GTDB taxonomy): Bacteria > Pseudomonadota > Gammaproteobacteria > Pseudomonadales > Balneatricaceae > Marinobacterium_A > Marinobacterium_A nitratireducens. The sequence continues at coordinate 595,000 of NZ_BMLT01000003.1, read as the reverse complement.
GGCTCGCTGGTGGTGCGCTTCGATGGCGGGGCGGGGAGCGACAGTCTGCACGGACCCGAGGCCGACAGTCGTTGGCAGGTCGACGGCGACAACAGAGGCAATCTGGACCTGGTTCAGTTCGAAAATGTCGAGAACCTGCGCGGCGCCGCCGACAATGAGGACCTGTTCGTCGTTTCTGCCGGCGCGTCCCTCGATGGCATCATGGATGGCGGCGACCGTGGTTTCGATACCCTGGAGATCGCCGACGGCGACTTCAGACTCGTGGCCTATCAGCCCACGGGGCCGGATTCCGGTTCCGTCATCCTCGATGGCGAACGCCTCCGTTATCAGGGTCTGGAGCCGGTGGTGGACGACAGCAACGCCGATGAAGTGCTGATTTACGGTACTCTCGGCGCCGATGATCTGGTGCTCGAGAACAGCGGTAGCGGTCAGTTGCTGATCCGCAGCCTCAACGGCACCATGGAAAGCCACCTTTTCAACACCCCCTCCACATCGCTGACCATCAGGCTGCAGACCGGCAATGACAAACTGACCATCGGGGATGTCGATCTCAACGGCGCGAATCTGATCATCGACGGCGAAGCCGATACGGACGAGGTTGTCTTTGCCGGGGCTCTGAATACCGGCGGTGGCGACCTGTCGGTGGCCTCGGCTCGGGTCAGCAGCGACAGCAGCGGCGGTACCGTTACGGTGTCCACCCGCCAGACGGCTGCCGGTGCGGATCAGGCGACGGGGGCCTCGACCGGTGACTCCGGGGCCATCACGCTGGAGGCGAACGAAAGCAAGGCCAACCGTGCCAATGTCGATCTGACCGATACGCGCCTGTTCGCCCACGTCGAAAACGGCAGCAGCTTCGATGCCGCCGACGTCAAGATCGAGTCGGCCAGCGAGGAGTTTGCCTCGAACTCGCCGATCGTGGTCTGGCCCGGCAAGAGTTGGATCAAGCTGACCGACGCCGATGTGCGCGGTGGCGGGATCAGCATAGGTGCGGCTCAGACCAGCCAGATTTTCAGTCCGTTGCGTCCGTTCGGCGTTGTCGTCAAGGAGGCGGTCATCGAGGTGACCCGCTCCGATATCAGCGGCAGCAGCGTCGAGATCACCTCCGGCGTTACGGATAACAGCCTGCTCGGCGAGCTGCCGGGCTGGGCCAACAACAATTTCATAAACCCGCTGATCTCGATCGTGTTCGACGGCATTCTGCCGCCGATCCCGCTGGCGACCATGGTGCGCAGCGCCATCGCCAAGGTGACGCTGGACGGCACCGATATCAACACCAGCGGCGATGTCGCCATCGAGGCAACAACCGGTGTCGATGCCTCGGTGGCGGCGCTGGCGGTCAAGGATGCCACCGTTTCCCAGTCCAGCGGCAGCCTGGAAAAGAAGCTCAATACGCTTAGTCTTGCGTTCAGCCGTGCCTACGGCGAAGCCAAGGTCGATCTCAAGGGCCGTTCGGTGATCAACGCCGGCGGCGATGTCAGCATCAAGTCCGATGCCGGTGTCACCGCCGCCGCGACGGCCCGTACCACGCGCAATGTCGACCTCGACTCGCCGGCCGATACCAAGGCGGTCGGGCTGTCTTTCGCCATCAGCAGCCTGGAGGCGATATCCCACGCCAAGGTGGGCGAGAACGTCTCGATCGAGGCCGGCGATTCCATCGACGTTCAGGCGCTGGGCGGGGTATCGACAAGCGCTTCGAGCACGGTGTCGGTTTATGTCGACGGACTCGGCGGGCTCGGTATCTCGCTGGCGTTCGATCGTTCCGATATCCAGGCGGTCGTCGACGGCAAGCTGATTGCGAAAGAGACCGCCGTATCGGGGCCCGACAGGAGCTTCAGTCTCGCCAATGTCAGCGGCACCGCGGATACCATCCGTTTCTCGACGCCCCACGGCCTGACCACCGGCGAGCAGCTGATCTACGACAGCGGCCAGACCGACGGCAACGACAACGTCGCCATCGGCGGCCTGACCGACGGCATGCGTTATCGGGTGCTGGTGATCGACGACTACCGCATTCAGCTGACGCGGACCGCGTCGCTGGCGATCGACGCCCGCGCCACCAACGCCGGTGCCACGCACAGCCTGAGCCCGCGGCTGCTGGCGACCTTCGATGCCAATAGTGGCGTCAGTCCCGGCAGCAACAGCATCAGCCTGACCAGCCACGGCCTGACCACCGGCCAGAAGGTGGAGTACTACCTTGGCGACCCCGCTCAGAACGAAATCGGCGGTCTGTCGAACGAGGGCGTCTACTACGTCATACGCGACAGCGCCAACAGCTTCCGGCTGGCGGCGAGTGAGGCCAATGCCACGGCAGGGACGGCCATTGACCTGACGTCCCGGGGCAGCGGCAAGCAGATACTCGCCTACAGTGGCGCGCCGGTCAGTTTCAGCCCGCAGTCCGCGGTCGACAACGACCAGCACAGCATCGCCCTGGCCAATCATGGCTTCACCACCGGCGATGCGCTGCTGTACCGCACCGATCCGACGATATCGTCCCAGGAAACGATTGCCCGGCAGTCGAGCTTCGAGGTCAGCGGCAGTCTGACGCTGGATGTCGATACGGCCAACGCCGCAGGCGACGACGTCGTCGACCTTGCCGGCGACAACCTCTACTTCGGCGAGCGCGGGCTGGTGACGGGACAGAAGCTGCGCTACAGCGTCGCCAGCGGCGATACCGCGATCGGCGGTCTTGCGGGCAACAGCGACTACTACGTCATCGTTGGCCAGGACGGCCGGGTGAAGCTGGCGACGAGCTACAGCAACGCGCTGGCCGGTACCGCCATCAACCTGACCGCCAACGGCAGCGGGGACGGTCACGCTTTCAGCTACAGCGCGGTCGATACCGCCCGTAACCAGATCTTTGCCTACAACCACCAGCTCGAAACCGGGCAGAAGGTGGTGTACTACCGGGATGGTATCGAGGACGTTGGCGGCCTGGATCACCAAACCGAGTATTACGTCATTCGCGTCGACGGTAACCGGCTGAAACTGGCGTCGAGCCTGGCGCATGCCTCTGCGGGCACGGCCGTTGCGCTAAGCGATGCCGGCGCCAGCGGTATCCATAACCTCTTCAGCACCAGCTTCGTCTCGACCTTCGACCCCAGCCGCACCGCGCCCGTGGTCGACCTTGCCGGCAATCGCATCGAACTGAGCGGTCACGGCCTCTCGACCGGCGACGAAGTGCGCTACTTCAGCAGCGGCGGCAGCGCCGTCGGCAACCTCTCCGATAGCGCCACCTACTACGTTATCCGCACAGATGCCGATCATGTAAAACTGGCGACCAGCGCGCAGAACGCCGGCAACGGCGTTGCCATCGACCTTACGGCAGGCGCCACCATCGGTACGGATCTGCATGCGCTGGAAGCGGTGAGCAGCGGCGCCCTGCTGAAATTCAACCCGCTGCTCGACGACCCGCTAGACCTGGCCGGTGACACCCTGACGCTTGCGTCCCACGGCTTCGCGACCGGGGACGCCGTCACCTATCTCGGCGGCGGCGGTACGGCCATCGGCGGCCTGACCGAGGGCGATACCTACTTCGTGATCAGCGTCGACGCCAATCACCTGAAACTGGCCACGAGCGCGGCCCGGGCACAGGCGGGGCAGCAGGTCGACCTGAACAGTCGCGGCACTGGCAGCGTACACGGGTTGGAGCGCGAGTCGCTGGCAACCGTTGGCGACCGTCCGATCCACGGGCTCGAAAACGATACCTACTACTTCGTCACCGTGGTCGATGCCAATACCATCCGGCTGTCGGAGTCCTACCAGGATGCGCTGGCGGCGGCACCTATCGATCTCGATCCGTCGCAGGCCGGCGGTACCCGGCACACGTTCCAGGAATTCGCCGGTATACGTGTTCAGGCACAGCTGGCGGCCGGCAACTCGGCGACATCGGGCGTCGGCCTTGGCAGCGCGCCGACCATTACCGATCTGCTCACCAAGGGCGAACTGCAGAACCCGGGCGTCAACCCCTTCTACAAGGTCAGCGGCGGCAAGTTCTTCGAAGCCTCGTCGATGCAGAAGAAAATTCTCACCGGCGAGATCGGCAATGCGCTCAAGGGCACCGGCGGCACGCCCAACGACGCTTTCAGCGCGGCGGGGTCTTTCTCGGTCAACTGGTTCGACCATGACGTTCTGGCGCAGGTCGGCAAAACCGCGCAGCTTCGCTCGGCGTCCGATATCGGGATTTTCGCCGGGGTCGAGCAGCAGACCAAGATCAGCACCGTCGGCAACGTCATTTCGCAGCCGGACAGCAAGAAGAACTTCGTCGTTTCGGTGGCGCTGTCGCTGGGCTTCTACGACAACAAGGTGGACGCCATCGTCGACAGCACCAGTGCCGACTATGCCCGCCTCGATGCCAAGGGCACGCTGTCGATCGGCGCCTCTCTGACCTACAAGCTGCCGGTGGAGCCGCTGGAGCTGCTGCCGTTCAGCAGTTTCTATACCACCGACGAGGACAACAACGTCGTCAGCGACGCCACCAACGCCAACGTCTTTGGCGATATCGCCAGTCTGCTCAACGGCAAGCTCGGCCTCGACCGCATCGTCAACGTCTGGGCGCAGAGCGAGGGCAATGCGCCGGAAACCAAGTTCACCGCCAACGGCTCCATCGGCGTGGCGGACTACACCAATAACGTCAGCGCGGTAGTGCGCGACGGCGCCCGCATCAATCAGGATGTCGGCTTCAGAACCGCCGATCAGGCGGTGGATATCAGCGCCGAAACCATGATGCAGTTGGTCAATGTCGCCGGTATCGCCCACCTCAAGATCAACGAGGCCGGTATCCGCCAGGCAATCCAGACGGGCAGTCCGGGCAAGGCCTTCTCCATTTTCGGCACCAAGTCCGGCAAGGTCGGCCTCGGCGGCTCGGCTATCGTGCAGTTGTTCGAAAACAACACCTATGCCCGGATCGAGGCCGGTGCGCGCATTCACAGCGGCAGCAATCGCGGCCTGTCTCTGAGCAGCCGCGAGGAAATCTTCTCGTTCGCCTTCGCCCAGTCCGGCGGCGAGGCCGGAGAGTTCGGCCTCAGCGGCAGCGTCTCGGTGGTCGACCACGACGGCACCACCCACGCAGTGATCGAACCTGGGGCGCGCATCACCGGCGGCGACCTGTCGCTGAACGCGGAAGACCTCAATACCTACGTCGTCATCGCCGGCGCCGCACAGCTTGGCGAGAGTATCGGCATCGGCATTTCGGTCAGCGTCAACCTGATCGGCCGGGATACCCAGGCCTATATCGGCAACGCCCTGCTGGACGAGAACAACGTTCCCGGCAATGCCCAGACCAGCGTCAATATCGGCGGCGACCTGTCGATGGATGCCTATTCCGGCGGCAATCTCTACAGCTTCGCGCTGGCCGGCACGGTGGTGAAGGACGGTCTGGTGTCGTCGCCACCGTCGACCAACCTCAGCTCCAATAACAGCAATGGCAACAGCTTCGCCATTGCCGGCGCCGGCGCCGTCAGCGTCAACCTGATCGACAGCACCACCGCCGCCTACATCAACGACAAGGGTACGGTGCGGGCGTCGAGTCTGTCGCTCTCGGCACAGGACGAGTCGAGCATACTGGCGGTTTCCGGCGCACTGGCGCTCGAACTCGAGGCCAAGGGACTGTCGATCGGTGGCGCCATCGCCATCAACGACAGCGTCAATCAGGCCACCGCCGGTATCGACAGCGCCAGCGTCACCGCTACCGGAGGCGACGTCGATATCAGTGCCATCGCGGTGCCGCGGATTCATGCGGTGACCATCGCCCTGGCCGGCGCCTTCTCCAATCCGGCCAGCAGCGTCAGCAGCCAGATTTCCATCAGCGGCGCGGGCTCGGGTTCCGGCAACAACGTCGGCGGTGGTGCCCGCGCCTTTATCGACAACGCCACGGTCAATGCGCTCAGCGGCGCCGTGACGCTGACGGCGCGCGATTACTACACGTCGGCCGGCGGCAACGAGAAAGCAGCCTGGATTCGCGCCGACGCCGGCGCGGTTGGACTTTCGATATCGCTGCTCTCCAACGCCGGCAACCAGGCGATCAACGCCGCCGTGGGGATTTCGGCGGCGCGCAACGAGATCCGTACCCGCACCACCGCGCGCATCGATACTTCGAGCGTTGTCGGTCAGAGCGTCGACCTCGATGCCGGCGTCAAGGCCCGGATCGAGGCGCTGACCTGGAGCGGCGAGCTGGCCACGGGCTCCATCGGCGGCACGGGGTCGGGCAACTACATCCACGCCCAGGTCGAGGCGCTGGTCGCCGATGCGCCCAAGGTGCAGGCCACCAGCGGCGCCATCGAGGTGACGGCGAGCGACGAGTCGGAAATCACCGCCGATGCCGCCGCCATTGCGCTGGCGCTGCTGTTCGGCGCCAGCGGCAGCAACCAGGTGACGCTGGCGGTCGGGGTTTCGGTGGCGGTCAACGAGATCGGCAAGCGAACCGACACCCGCAGCGACAAGGAGGGCGTGCGTGCCCAGGTCAGCAATTCGACCCTGCTGGCCACCGGTGATATCGACATCACGGCCACCAGCGACCATAAGATCGATACCCTGACCATCGCCGGTGCCGGGGGCGGTTCCATCGCCAACAGCGGCAGCGGCTTCGGCCTCAACTTTTTCGGCGCCGGGGCGGGTTCCGGCAACGCGATCGCCACCATTACCGAGGCCAGTGTCACCGACTCGAAGCTGACGTCGAGCGCAGGCGATATCAGTGTCGAGGCCAGCGATGACGGCACCATCATCGCCGACGCAGGTGGCGTCGCCATCCTGCTGCGCATCGCCACCAGCGGCGGCAGCACGCTCAATCTCACCGTCGGCGTTTCGGCGTCGATCAATGCCATCGCCAACGACGTGCGTGCAGCCTCGATCGATTCGACGCTGTCCGCCAGCGGCGATATCGCCATCGAGGCCTCGTCCGCCTCCACCGTCGATGTGCTCACCATCGCCGGCGCGGGCGCTGCCGATATCGCCGGCAGCAGCAGCGGCTTCGGACTCAATCTCAGCGGCGCGGGCGCCGGGTCCGGCAACCGCATCGAGAACAGCATCAAGGCTTTCGTTGACGGCGGCTCGGTCACCTCGAGTGCCGGGAACGTGGTGGTGCGCTCCCAGGATGCCCGCGAACTGTTCAGTTCCAGCAAGGCCCAGGCGACGTCGCTGATCGGCTCGCTGGACAAAGAGGAAGTCTCCAGCGCGCTGAAGACCCTGTTCAAAAACAGCGCCAAAGCGATAGAAGTGTCGTCGGATGCGACATTGAAGTTGCTGGCCAAGGGCAAACGCTGGCTGCTCGAGGATGGCAACGATCGCTACCTGATCGTCGAGCGCGACGGTGTGCTGGAGGTGATGTCGCCGAGCCGCATTGTCGCCGATGCCGGCGGTGTCGGGGTGACGCTGCGGATCGCCTCCACCGGCAGCAGCAACATCAACGGCACCATCGGCATATCGGTGGCGATCAACCATATCGACAGCGATATCCATGCCTATGTCACCGACAAGGCCAAGGTGAACGCCAAGGGCAAGGTCGAGGTCATGTCGACATCGGCGGCGATGGTGGATGCGCTGACCATTGCCGGGGCACTTGGCGTCAGCGTCTTCAGCGGCAGCAGCAGCGGCTTTTCCGTCGACTTCAGCGGCGCCGGCGCGGGTTCCGGCAACCATGTCGAGAACGGCATCAAGGCCTGGGTCGACGCCTCCAGCGTCGTCGATGCCGGAGGCGCTGTATCGGTCATGGCGGTCGATGCCTCGAGCATCGTCGCCGACGCCGGCGGCGTCGCGGTCAGTCTGGTGATCGGGCAGGGTACCAATGTCGGTATATCCGTCGGTATCTCCGCGGCGCTCAACGATATTACCAATACCGTCGAGGCCCGTATCGACAGCGCCCGCGTCGAAGCGGGAAGCGTGGCGGTGGTCGCCGCCAGCGACGCCCGTATCGACGTGTTCGCGCTGGCCGGGTCGCTGAGTGGCGCGGTGACGGTCGGCAACTCAGGGGCCGGGGTCGATGTCAGCCTGGCCGGTGCCGGCGCGGTGAACGATATCGGCAATACCGTCAAAGCCTACATTGCCGGTAGCAGGGGCGATACCGATCACTACTATGGTGTCGAGGCCGAAAGCGGCGATGTGCAGGTGCTGGCGCAGGACGGCTCGCTGATCCACAGCGAGGCGATTGCGGTTGCGGTTGGTTTCTCGGTGACGCCCGGCTCCTCCGCCATCGGCATCGGGGTCGGCGGTTTCTACGCCGACAACCAGATCGGCAATACCGTCAGCGCCTATATCACCGGCTCCAGGGTCAAGGCGCAGAGCGCACTGGTGGTGCGGGCCGAAGAAAACGCCTCCATCGATGTCCTGGGGGTCGGCGTGACGGCGCAGTTCTCTCTCAGCCTGGGAACCGGCGTTTCGCTTGGCGCCGCGGTTGGCGGCGGGCTGGCGTACAACAATATCGACAATACGGTGACGGCCTATATCAGCAATGCGCGCACCCCGGCGGTTCCGGACGGGGATCCTGCGAATCCAGCGGCGATCGCGGCCGGTGCCGGCGGCCTGAGTGTCGAGGCGCTCGATACCGCCAAGATCGACAGCGAAGCCTCGGGCGGGGTGCTGTCGGTTTCCATCGGGGTTGGTCAGGGCGGCGCCGCGTCGGTGGGTGTCGGGGTCATCGTGTCCGAAAACCGCGTGACGGACAGGGTGCAGGCTTATATCAGCGGGGTCGATGCCAGTTCTGGCGGGGCTCTGAGCGTCAACGCCATCTCCGACAATACACTCGAGGCCGGCTCGACCTATATCACCGTCAGTTTCGCGCTGCAGATTTCGGAAAAACCGATTTCATTTGCCGGTGCCGGGGCCTATACGCGGGCGACCAATCTGGTGGCGGCGGACCCGGACAACACCAGCCGCCAGCCCGTCACCAGCGCCTACATCAGCGGCGGCAGCGTGACCGCCAGCGGCGATATCGGCGTCAAGGCAAAGGACGACAGCGAGGTCGTCAGGACCGAGATCACCCAGGTCGCGGTATCGGTGAGTGTGACGGTGCTGACCGTCGGCGTCGTCAGCGTCGAGTCCGAAATCGATCGCAACGTCACCGCTTACATCGACAGCAATGCGATTAGCAGCGGCGGGGGCATCAGCGTTACCGCGGAGTCGATCGCCAAGATCCGCAAAACCGAGTCGACACTGGCCGCGGTGGCCTTCGGCGTCGGCGGCGGCGGCAACGGCGGTATCGTCAAGGCCAGCATCGGTGGCAAGGTGCAGGCTTATATCGGCACGGACTCGACGATCACGGCGCTCAAGGGCGAGGTCGCGGTCAAGGCCAGCAGCGATCACTTCGCCGAGGTCAAGTTCTACGGCGGCAGCGGCAGCGTGCTGTCGGTCTCGGTGTTCCTGCCGGAAGCCAAAATATCGGGCGATACCCTCGCCACGATCAAGAAAGGATCCGTCATCAAGGCCGCCAGCGTCAGCGTCAAGGCCGATGCCATTCAGCGCAAGGCGAAGGTCGATTCCCTGGTGGTGTCGGTCAGCATCGCAGGCGGCGGCGCCGGCAGCGAGACCCTGGCCCAGGTCAAGGGGCACGTTTTGGCGACCATCGAAGATGACGTCGAGATCCACGCCAGCGGCAACCTGCTGGTCGACGCACGCGCCGACCGCGATGCCGAGGGCGATATCCGAATCGGCGGCGGTGGCATTGCGCTCGGCGGCGCCGGGGGCAAGCTGGTGGTCAGGGTCGACGGCAATACCAAAGCGACCGCCGGCGACAAGGTCGTGCTCGATGTCCGCGGCAATGCCGATTTCACGGCCCAGAACACGGCCTACGCGCTGGCGGACATCGTCGCGGGCTCGGGCGGCGCGCTGCAGGGCGCCGGCGGCTACGTCGAGGCCAATCTCGGCGGCATTACCGAGGCATCCGTCGGCGATAACGCTACCGTCGGTGCCGCCGACGCCCGGGCCGGGCGTCTCAAGCTCAGCGCCAGTGGCACCCATGTCGCCAGCGCCAAGGGGCTGGCGGCCGGTGGCGGGTTGATTTCCGGCAACGGCATGGAGGCGCATACCAATCTTGGCGACGATAACGACAACGACTCCGGCGACACCGATCCGGTCGTCAAGGTGACCGCTTTTCTTGGCAAGAATGCCACGCTCTTTACCAGCGGCGACCTGATTGCCGAGGCCAGCATGCCGGCCGCCGAGGCCGACGCCAGCGTGCAGGCGTCGGGTGGTGGTGTGCTGTCCGGCAATGGTGGCACGGCCGACGTGGACAGCGCGCCGGATGTCTTCGCCTATCTCGATACCGGTTCGGTGCTCGATGTCGGCGGCAACGTCGAGGTCAGGGCCGAGGCCAGGGCCGAGAAACTGTCGAACCCGTCCGATACCTTCGACGCCGCCACCGACGTCGACGACGGCAGCAATATCATCCTCTTCGAGTTTCCGCTGCGCACCGGCGATCAGGTCATCTACGCCAAACCGGATGGCGGCAGTGCGCTGCCGGGGCTCGAGGATGGCCGTCTCTACAGCGTGATTCAGGACTCCGAGGGCGTGCTGGCCTTTGGCGAGGTGGTGCTCGGCGAGGCCTTCGATGCGGTCTATGATGTGATTCGCTTCAAAGCCGACCACGGCTTCAAGGACGGCGACAGTATCGTCTTCCGGGGTGTCGACGGCGCCAGCATCGGAGGGCTGACCCAGGGCGCCGATTATACCGTCAGGGTAGTCGATGCCCGCTCGATCAAGCTGGTCGACCCCGACGCCGGAACGCTGCCGTCGGTTCAGCTGACCACCGGGTCGAGCCTGATCGGCAGTGATGGCAAGACCATCAACCGCAACAACAGTTTCAGCAATGGCGATGCCGTGACCTATCGCGCGCCGGACGACTACGACCGCCTGTTCAGCAGCGGCCAGGTCGATGTCGATATCGTCAACGTGACGGGCCCCGACGGCAGCAGCCAGCCGGTGCCGAAAACCGACAGCAGCGGCAATGTGATCGATGCTCCGGACAACGACAATATCTACATTGCCGTGCTCGGAGATGACGGTCAGTCGATCCGCGGTCATGGCCTGGTCGACGGCGAGCAGGTGGTGTATCGCACCACCGGCACCGCAATCGGCGGCCTCGACGAGACCAGCGTTTACTACGTGTTCCGTCAGGACGCCTACAGCGTCAAGCTGACACACGGCTATGCCAATCTTGCGTCACTGAGTTTTCTCGCCTACGACGCGGACGCTTCGGGCCTGCGCGCCAGCGGCGATGTGCTGAGCCGCACCGGCAACTGGGCCGACGACGGCTTCGCGGTTGGCGATGTCATCAGCATCAGTGGTGCGGGCAGTCGCGACGGTTCCTACGAAATTGCCGAAATCGTCGACAACCAGATACGCCTGACCAGCAAGAACGCCTTTACCAGTGCCAACGAGACTGACGTGCTGGTTAGGGGGCCTGTGGTCGAGCTGACGCCGGACCGTACCGATACCGACTCGGAGCACAGTCTGCTGCGGGTCGCATCTTTGCCGCTCGGCGGGCTCGATGACGGCCGTACCTACTATGTCGTCAACCGCACCGCGACCGGCTTCCAGCTGGCCACGGAAAGCGGCGGCGACGCCATCTCCCTGAGCCAGGCCGGCCTGCTCAGCGGCACGATGCACTCCGTGGCCGTGGAAGGGGTCGATTTCGGCGCCCTGAGCGCGGGCACACCGGTGTTCCAGCTGCGCTTCGATATCGGCAGCGGCAGCGGCACCCACAGGTTGCTGGCCGCCAACGGCGATACCCTGGCCAACAGCATCGAGCTTCCGGGCGACGGCAAGTCGACTTCGAGGGCGTTCGGTGGCAGCGGCGGCGTCGGGACCGTCAGTGTCTTCTACGCCGATCTCGACGTTACCACCGCGGTCGAGGCCTGGATCGCGTCGAAGTGGCTGTCCGCCGGCGGTGACGTCGACATCACCGCTGATGCCAGCCTGAACATCGAAAGCAAAGCGGACATGCGCTCCGGCGGACTGGCGTTCCAGGGCACGGGCGTCGAAGCCAGGGCCTATGGCAAGGCCACGGCGCTGGCCTATTTCGGTGACAAGGCGAGCGATGGCACCATCAGCGCGTCGGGTATGACCCTGCTGGCCGACGGCGATCTCACCCTGAGTGCCGGCGAGAACTCCAAGCTCACCATTTACGCCTACTCCCTGGCCCATGGTGGTGGCTTTATTTCGGCCAATATCGCCGACCCGCGTGCAGAGCTGTACTTCGATAACCGCGCCGAGTTCGGCAGCAGCGGCCGTGTCGAGGCGCACAATCTAAAAGCCCATTCCGACGCCGATATCGACGGCACCGTGCGCGCCAGCGCACTGGCGGTGGGCGCCGGCGCCGGCGCCGATGCCGACGATACCGAGAACCGCGACGACGTCAAACGCGGCCTGATCATCAACGGCAGCTCGAAGGTGGTGGTCGATGCCAATGCGCTGCTGCTGGCCGAAACCGTTGATCTGACGGCCAGGGTCTCGACCATCAAGGCCAACGCGGTGGCGGAAGCCGTCGCCATCAACCCGGTGCTGTTCGGCGTCGCTTCGGCCCATGCCGACGCCGATATCGCGCTGACCTCCACCGCCGAAGTCAAGATCAAGGCCGGCGCCGAGATCACCGGCAGCCGCGGTGTGGATGTGCGCGCCCGCCACGATTCCGTTACCACCAAACGCCTGGCCGGTCGCCTGGCCGTCGCGGTGGTGCCGCCCCAGGGCACCGACACCATCGGCAACGACACCATCACCAGCAAGGTCGACGCCGACCGCACCGCGATCATCTACGCCGGCCCGCGCGCCTCGGACACGCCGCTGCTCAGGCCCGGCTCGCTCACCGCCACCGACGGCCGCTCGAGTTTCGACAACCTGGCGCTGTTCGTCGAAGCGGATATCCAGAGCTACAGCGCCAAACGCGGCAAGCCGGAGAACAATGGCTACAGCAAGACCATCCACACCGACCAGTACTTCGACGGTGGCAACAAGTACGAATCCCAGAACATTACGCGCCTGATCGAGTGGGATGCCGATGTGGTGATCTCGGCCGGTCCTGCCCCCGAGCTGATCATCGACAAGGACGGCAAGGTGGTGCGGGCGGTGAACGTCACCTATACCAAGACCGCCGCCAGCGGCAGCACGCCGGGCTCGATCGAGGTCAACGACATCTACAACGACGACGACAGCGGCGATATCGTCTTCGAGGCGCTGTCCGGCACCATCGTCAACCAGACCAGCAGCAGTTTCGGCACCTTCGTGTTCCGCGACAGCTTCTCGGGCGTGCGCATCGTCAATCAGTCGGCGCTGAACCTGATCATCAACAATATCGACCTGGTCAACAGCACCGGCCAGCCGCGTGTCGAGCTGCGCACCAGCACCGGTGCTACCGGAGGCCGGCCGGAACGCGACACCGTGACGATGGACTTCGATCTGATCCGCACCGTCGACGGTGCGCTGCTCGATATCCAGAACCTCAGCAGTTCGGACATCATCTTCAAGGGCACCGGACTCAGCCAGTTCGCCAACGCCGCCGCCATCAACAATCCGATCGGCGAGACCCGCATTCTCAATACCGGCGGCGATATTCTCTCCGCCAGCGATGCCATGGTGATCCGCACCCACACCCTCGGCGCGGCGGGTACCGAGTGGGGCAGCCGCGAGTTCGAGTTCCGCAGTGCCGGGCAGTACAGCGGCGGGCTCACCTTTACCCGTCAGACCGCGTCGGCCGCGGCCGCCATCGTCCGTGACGACGGCCTCGGCTGGAGCGCCTACGGCTTTGCCGTCGGCGACCTGATCAAGGTGCAGGGCAGCGACGGCAACGACGGCGTCTACCAGATTGCGGCGATCAGCGACGCCAGGCTCACCCTCAATACCCTGGCAAGCCTTGCCAAGTCCGGGCAGCAGAACGATGTCAGCCTGACCCTGTTCCACGGCCTGGAGGCAAGTACCGGCACTGTCGGCGCCTCCGACAAGCGGCTGCACGTGGAGCTGGTGCAGAGCGCCGGACGCAACGAGGAGCTGTACGCCGTCGCCGGACAGTCGCTGTACCTGAGCCTCAAGGGGCTGCTGCGCGACAGCCTCGCCAGCGGCACGATCTTCAGCGTCGACCTCGACCATGTGGCTGCGGGCGCGAATGCCAATGTGGTGCTGGAGGAAAGCACCCGTGAAGTCGCTGCCGGCAGCCTCGGCAGCGTGCTGGTACGGGTGCCCAACGAAGACGGATATCGCAGTTTCGATCCGGAAAGCGGCTCCTATTCCCCGCGTTTCCTCAGCTTCAATGATTTCTTCCGCCCCAATAACAGCAGCGCCGATCCAACCGGCGCCTCTGTGGTCTGGGGCGCTTTCGGCAACGGCACCAACGCCACCGAGATCGAAAGCACCTATGACTTCGGCCTGGTCGAAGCCGGCGGCAATATCATCGTCCGCGCCGCCAACACCAGTCCGCCGGCGGTCGGCAGCACGCTTGCCAGCAATATCGCTGTGATCAATGTGCTCGCCAAGACCAATATCCGGGGCAGCGGCCATATCGATATCACCAGCAACGGCTTTATCGGCACCCTTGCGGCGCCCATCGCGGAGATCGTTGCGGTCGATGGCAGCGACGGCAACGACCTGCGTATCGGTCGTATTCAGTCCACCGCCGACAACGTCTACCTGTTCGCGCCGCAATCGATCGTCGATGCGCTCGACGACAGCGCCGCCGATGTGCTGGGCATCAACATCTGGCTGCGGGCGCTGAACGGCGGTATCGGCAGCGCGGCCAACTTCCTGCAGACCGATCTGCTCGACAGCGTCGCCAGCGGCAGCCGCGCCGGCGCCAAATCGGGCATGCTGAGCGCACAAGGCTACGCCAGCCTGTTCATCGAGGAAACCGCCGGCGACCTGCGGCTCGATACGGTGGTGTCGCGCAGCGCCGACGTACGCCTCGAAAGCCGCGCCGGCTCCATTCTGGACGGTCGCCGCGACGGCAGCACCAATATCACCGCCGTCGACATCGACCTCATCGCCCATGGCGGCAGTATCGGTCTGCAGTCGACGGTCAGCGGCGCGGTGAGCTTCGACGACAATCTCGAGATCGACTCCTCGCGCACGGAAAACGGCTATCAGAAGGGCCGCGTCTACCTGGTCGCCGATCGCAATATCGGCCTGACCGAGGTGCGCCAGGAACTCAACGTGCTTCGCGCCGAGGCGAAGGCCGGCGACCTCCAGCTCTGGGTACGCGAAACCGCAGCGGTGACCAACGCCGCCGGCACGGTGATCGGCGAGGACCTGAACCTCGAAACCAGCGGTACCACCCTGCTGGATCAGGCGGTTTCCAGCGCCCGGGTGCTGGCGTCGGGTTCGGTATTCCTGCTGGTGGGCGACAACGTCACCACCCGCAGCAACAGCCTGATCAAGGCCGGGCGCCGGGTCATCATCCGCGGCGACCACGGTGACCTCGATGCCGCCGGCACCCGCATGTGGCTGCGCGGCGAGATCACCCCGGGAAGCGGCCTGAGCCACTACACGGCGATTTTCGGCAACGTCGACAACGATCGCTTCCAGTTCCTCGAAACGAAGCTTGGCGGCCAGACCCATGTCTTCGGCAGCGCCGACATGAACGCAAGCGCCACCTCCGGCGAGAACGACGGTCTGGACCTGTTCGAGGTGTACCGGCTGCAGACCATGGACACCTATCGCGGCAGCGACGGCGACGGCAATCCAATCCGCGATACCCTGTACCTCGACGGTCAGTCCGACAGCGACACCTATATCGTCCAGACCCGCGGCAGCCAGAGCAGCGCCGCCGCCGACTACGTCATCAGCGTGCTCGACAGCGGCCATCGCCAGGACGGTATCGACCGCCTCAGCATTCTCGGCACCGCCGACGACGATATCTTCCTGCTGCGCCGCGTCAACGAGATCGCCTCGCGCATGGCCAGTGGCGCCACCGCCGACACGCCCGCCTTCGTCGCGCTGCTGCACGGCACCCTGGACCAGATCCGCAGCAACGACAGCACCCGGCCGCAGCAGGTCGAGCGCATCAACTACGACGAGAACATCAACGCCCGCCTCAGCGTGCTGGGTTTTGCCGGCAGCGATCACTTCGCGGTCGACGACAACGCCGCCATCACCACACTGGACGGCGGCGAAGGCAACGACAGCTTCCAGATCGGCCAGATATTCGGTACCGACCGCGCCGACGGCGAAGTGCTGGCCGAGAACGAGTTTCCGGCCGGCGCCCGGGCGATCGAGACCACCCGCGGCTACCTCAGCCGCGGCATCAGCTTCTCGACGGTGGTGCAGGGCGGCACCGGCAACGATCAGTTCAGCGTTTACAGCAACAAGGCCGAGCTGCGACTCGAGGGCGAAAGCGGCAACGACGAGTTTATCGTCCGGGCCTTCGCGCTGGCCGACGGCAGCCAGTCCACCGAGGGCAAGACCGAGCTCAACGCGGGCGACGGCGACGACCTGGTGCAGTACAACATCAACGCCCCGGTATCGATCGACGGCGGCGAGGGTTACGACAGCATCATCGTGCTCGGCACCGAGAAGGACGACAACTTCGTCATCACCAAGGACGGCGTCTTCGGCGCCGGTCTCAACGTGCGCTTCAGCAACAGCGAGGAAAGCCTCGAGGTCGACGGTCTCGAGGGCGACGACCACTTCTTTATCCAGAGTACCGCCTACGGCATGGTGACCCGGGTCATCGGCGGCAAGGGCAGCGATACCTTCGATGTGACCGGGGACGTCACCGGGGAGGTCGTCAGCGTCGACCTCGAAGGCCTCAGCGGCGTCATCAACCATGCGGTTTCGTCGGCGACCGACATCGAGTACGACAAGGTGCTGGCCGAGGGCATTGGCCTCAGCGTCGCCGACGCCGAGCGCATCGGTCAGCTGGTGATCACCGAAAGCAACGGCTTCACCGAGGTGCGTGAGCACAATGGCGGCAGCATCGACAGCTACAGCATCCGTCTGTCGGCCGCGCCCACCTCCAATGTCTATGTCACGGTATCGGCGGCGCTGTCGAACCAGCAGGAGCGGGCCCTCGGCGGTGCCGGCGTGCTGGTATCCGGCGCCAGCGGTGCCTTTGACGAAGCGCTGGTACTGGTGTTCACGCCGGACAACTGGAAGACCGATCAGACCGTCAGGGTCAAAGCGGTCGCCGATTCGCTGGAAGAGGGACCGCGTACCCTGGCCATCAGCCACAGCGTGCTCAGCGATCACGACCGCTTCCAGCATGCCGGGGTGCGCAATGTCGAGGTCAGCGTGATCGATGACGATCGCGCGGGCCTGATCATCGAGGAAACCGGCACCGATACCCTGGTGCTCGAAGGCTCCGTGACCACCGGCATCAGTGACAGCTACCGGCTGTCGCTGACCCGCGCACCGGCAGCCGGCACCACCGTCACGGTGACGCTCGAGTTCGATGCCCAGATCAGCCTTGCGGCGGCGGCCGGCGAAACGCGCTACGACGCCGCCACCCGTACCCTGACCTTCGACAGCAGCAACTGGAACACGCCGGTGGAACTGCTGGTCACCGCGGTCGACGATGGCGATGCCGAAAACCGCATGATCTCGCCGATCGTCCACGGCGTCAGCAGCACCGATCCCGGGTTCGTCGTGCAGGTGCCGGTGCGGCTGGCGGTCGACGTCGTCGACAACGATTCGGCCGGCGTGCTGGTCCGCCAGACCGACGGTTCGACCCACCTGGTCAAGGGCGGCGCCGGCGACAGCTACAGCATCCGCCTGACTCATCGCCCGGAGGGTCCGGTCACCATCAGCTTCTACGGCGACGGTCAGACGATCCTTTCCAGCAGCATCGGTGCGCGCTTTACGCCGGCCAGCGGCACGAATCCGGCGACCCTGACCTTCGATCAGAACAACTGGTATCAGGACGTGGTGATCAACGTCTCGGCCGACAGCAGCTACACCCCGACCGAACGCGACGCCCAGACCCGCGAGTTCCCGATCCAGCCGCATACGCTGAATCAGCTGCTCGGCCCTTTGTACCTGGAAGGCGGCGTCGGCCAGGGGCCGGGACGTTCGATCAACGTTGCGGTGGTACTGCCCGGCGAAACCAACCCGCCGCCGATCGATATCGAGGTGCCGATCGACGAAAGCCAGCAGATCGACCGGGTCAATGTGCACAACGATTCCAGCATCACCCGCATTCAGGGGGCGGACCCCTCCGGGGATATCGGCGTGCTGACCTCGACCAACCTCTCCGGGCTCGGGCTGGCGCCGGATCTGACCCTGAACCGCGGCACCGCGGACGAGCCGGACTTCGTCACCTTTGCCGGCGGTATCACCTACGGCGATATGGAAATCCTCGAGGTGCTGCTGGGCAGCGGCGACGATCAGCTGACCGTCGAAAGCACCCTGCTGACCGAGGCCGACCACGGCGGCCTGACGTTGCTGCACGGTGGCGGCGGCAGTGACCTCTTCATCGTCAACGGCGGCGCCGGCCCCGACTCGCCGCTGGTGATCTACGGTGACACCGCCCAGGATGGACAGCGCTACAACGGCACGCCCGGTGTGGCGTCGGATGATGCGGTGCCGTTCGATTTTCATGGCGACGATATCATCGATGCCCGCAATCTCAGCTTCGATACCGCGGTCAGCGTCGGCCTGACGGTATACGGCGGCCGCGGCAACGACCGCATTTACGGCAGCCAGGCGGGGGATCATCTCGCCGGTGGCTCCGGCGACGACCTGATCGAGGGGCAGGGCGGTGTCGATCATATCTACGGCGACTCGGGCTTTAACGTCGACCCCATCACCCGGGTCATATCCATCGAGTGGCTGCCCGGCACCGTCATCGATACCAGCGACGCCCTCGGCGCCGGTCGTGACCTGATACGCGGCAACGAGGACGATGACGTTATCTTCGGCGACCACGGCTTCGTCACCCAGACGCCGGGTACGCTGAGGATACTGACCACCGGCTTCATCGAGCGCATCGGCACCCGGGCGCCGGCCAACGGTGCCGCCGATATCCTCTACGGCAACCTAGGTTCCGACCGCATTCTCGGCGGCAACGGCTCGGATCTCATCGCCGGCGGCAGCGGAGAGGACGTGCTGTTCGGCGATCACGGCCGCATCGACTATGTCGTGCTGGACGGTGACCGCAGCCGCGCCGATCTGATAGTCGCGACAGACCCGGCACTGGGTGGTGCCGATGAAATCCGTGCCGGCGACGACAACGATATCGTCATTGCCGGCATCGCCGGCGATACGGTCTCGGGCGATAGCGGCAATGATCTGATATTCGGCGACTTCGGCCGTGTCCGGGGCGATATCGACCAGAGCCTGCTGCCGCTGAGTCTGGCGCCTGCCGAGCATCCGTTCACCTTCACCTCCATCTACACGCGCCATGGCGCCGGCGCCGCGGATCTGCTGCGTGGCAACGATGGCGCCGATATCATCCTCGGTGGCCAGGGCGGTGACCGTATCAGCGGCGGCGCCGGCGACGACGACCTCATCGGCGGTCACAACGTCGCCAACGGTCTCGACGGCGACGACCTGATCGACGGCGGTCTGGATCACGACGTCATCGCCGGCGACAACGCCGTTATCCTGCGCACCGGCAGCGCCCTGAGTCCGCGCATGCGGTCACTCGAGGGCAGCCTGATCTACGCCGACGACGGCCGCGCGCTGATCACCGACCCGGCGCAGCTCAATCCGACCGGCGTCGAAACCCGCGTGGTAACGCTGCTCGACCATGCCGCCGGTACCGCCACCGGTCTCTGGGGGCACGACGATATCGCCGGCGGCGCCGGTGACGACCTGATATTCGGGCAGCTCGGCAACGACGCCATCCAGGGCGACGGTTCGGTGATCGACGAAGACGGGCGCCTGACCGTTCAGGCCCGCGCAACCCGGCTCTCGGTCGAGGACTACTACGGCCGCGGCTCCGACGGCGACGATTACATCGAGGGCAACGGCGGCGACGACCTGATATTCGGCAACCTCGGCCAGGACGATATCATCGGCGGCAGCTCGTCGCTGTTCGGCCTGAGCGGTGCACAGATGCGGCCGGACGGTGCCGATGTGCTGTTCGGCGGTGCAGGGGTGCGTATCGCCCGCAATGACTTCGGCGACCTGACCGCCGACGGCCACGCCCGCGATGCCGACTGGATACTGGGCGACAACGGCAACCTATACCGCCTGGTCGGCCTCAACGGCAGTGCGGCACCGGCGCCGGCCTTCCTGACCTTCAACTACGACGACTACGCCGGCGCGCTGCGTATCATTCCGCGTGCCTTCGAGCTGCTGGATTACACGCCGGGTGGCGCCGCCGGCGATATCGGCGGCGACGACCTGGTGCACGGCGAGGGAGGCGACGACAGCATCCACCTGATGACCGGTAACGATATCGCCTTCGGCGAAGGCCAGGATGACGACATTTACGGCGGCAGCGGCTACGACCGTATCTACGGCGGTACCGGCGTGGACGGTGTCCTCGGCGACGACGGCCGTATTCTCACCAGCCGTAACGGCGTCGCCGAACCGCTGAACCGGCTCGATCGCGCCAACGCGCAAGTCCATATTGCCACCCCGGGGCCTTATATCGGCGCCGGGCTCTATTACGAGGGCTATCTGCACAAGACGGTGGTGCTGCACGCCTGGGAGAGCGGCGGCAACGATATCCTGTTCGGTGGCCTGGGTGACGACTACCTGCACGGTGGCGCCGGCGACGACGCCATTTCCGGCGCCGAGGCGCAGCTGCCGTTCTACAGTGAGGCGCCGCAATCCGGTGGCTCGCTCGGTGGTTTCGACCTTGCCAATCCGCTTCAGTACGATCCCGCGACCACCAAGTTCGCGCTCTACGATGCCGACAACCCGCGTCTGAAGATCGAGGGCTTCCTGCTCAACTTCGACCTGATCAACGATGGCAGCGACCATCTGTTCGGGGATCTCGGCAACGACTGGCTGGTGGGCGGCACCGCCTGCGACCGCATGTTCGGCGGTGCCGGCGATGACCTGATCAACGCCGACGACAACCTCGAAACCAATGGCGGACTCAACGACCGGCCCGACGGCAGCGCCGGCGATTTTGCCTTTGGCGGTGGCGGGCGCGATGTACTGATCGCCAATACCGGCTCCGACCGGCTGTTCGACTGGGTCGGCGAGTTCAACAGCTTCATCGTGCCGTTCAGCCAGTTCGGCTACCCCACCGTCAACCGCTTGCCGACACCCCAGGTGGTGGACTTCGTTGCGGCGCTGGGGGTGGGCAGCGGCTCCGACCCGACGCGCATCGAGCCTGACGGCGAACTCAATATCATCACCCAGCAGGACGAGGGCTGGCAGGATCAGAGCGGCGCGCCGCGCGATCCGCAGCCGGGCAATATCGGCGGCGTGGCGATCGACACCCGCGGCGCGCCGGAAACCGAGCACTGTCCGGACCTGCTGGTCGAGGTCCTGTCGATCGATATCGAAAAGGCGGTGAACGCCGAAAACGTCTGGCAGCCGTCGCTGTTCGAGGACGCCGATACCCCGGCCACGGCCTACGATGCCGACGACGGCGAAACCCTGGTCTGGAGCTACCTGGTGCGCAACACCGGCACCGTTGCAGTCGCGGTCGATGATCTGACCATCAGCGACGATGCCGGCACGGCGCAGGATACCTCGGACGACTTCGTGCCGCGCTATGTCGAGGGCGACAGCAACGGCAACGAACTGCTCGACCCCGGCGAAACCTGGCGCTATACGTCCGAGGCTGTGGTCGATTTCGAGGCCGGGGTGCGCGCCGATGACTTCGTCAATGTGGCAACGGTGACCGCCGCGGCGCAGATCGGCGGCGTGCGCAGGGAAGCCTCGGACAGCGACGCCAACTATCATCGCGTCGGCGACGACGAGGTGCGGATTCGTCTCGACAAGTACATCAGTGCCGCCAATGTTGTCGAGCTGGATGCCGATGCCGCACCGGGACCCGGTTTCTACGTCGGCACCGACGTGATCTGGACCTACCGGCTGACCAACGCCGGCGACGAGGCGTTGCGCGTCGATTCACTGAGTGACGATGCCGGCACGCCGGAATTCGCCGGCGACGATTTCGCCCCGCAGGCGATCACACAGGATGGCTTCAATATCGGCGACAGCAACCGGAATGGCCTGGTCGACGGCGGTGAATCCTGGTGGTTCAGCTCCGAGGGCGTGCGCGACTACCAGGTCGTCGAGGGGGCCTACCGCAACGTCGCGACCGTCGTGGCGTCGAACCCGGCCACCGGCCAGAGCGGTATCGACCGCGACGCCAACCACCATCTGGGCTTCACGACGCCGCTACAGCTCGAAAAACTCATCAGCGCCGGGGATACGGTCGAGGCCGACGCCGATCAGGCGCCGGGCGTCGATCTGTTCGTCGGCGATCAGGTGGTCTGGACCTACGAGCTGCGCAATCTCGGCACCGTGGCGCTGGATGTTCTGGGCGTGGTGGACGATAACGGTACGCCGAACGATAACGGCGATGATTTCGTCGCCACGCCGGTAACGGACGGTGCCTACAACGTTGGCGACCTGAACCACAATCTTCTGCTCGATCCCGGCGAGGTCTGGCGCTTTACCTCCGACGGCGTGCTCGACTACCAGGTGATCGAGGGCGACTACGCCAATATCGCGTTGGCAGTGGCCGATGACCCGCTCAGCGGCAGCCTGGTGTTCGATGTCGACGAGAACCACCACCGTGGCGTACTGCGTCCGCTCGAGGTGCGGATCGAGAAGGCGATCAATGCCGGGGATGCATCCGATCCATCGCCGCTCGAGGATGCCGATACGCCGCCGATGGCGATGGATGGCCAGCCAATTGGACCGCTGCTCGAAACCGGGACATCGGTGGTCTGGACCTACCAGCTGTTCAACGACAGCGACGTTGCGGTGCGCCCGACACTGATCGTCGATGATGCCGGCACGCCGGATGACAGCAGCGACGATTTTACCCCCGGCTATGTCTACGCGGCAGACGGTATCCACAATATCGGCGACCTGGATCTCGATGGCTGGGTCGATCCCGACGAGGTCTGGCTGTTCAGCTCGGCAGGCGTGATCGACTATCAGGTTCAGGCCGGGCAGTACACCAATACCGTCAGCGTCGAGGTGGAAGACGTACGCGGCCGCGTTGCCGGGGACCAGGACGACAACAATCACTTCGGTATCGGCGATCTCGAGATCCGCGTCGAGAAGGCAATCAATACCGATACCAGCGTCACCCGGGTCAGTGCGGCGCAGGATGCCGACAGCGCGCAAACGGGTCCGATGCTGGCGGTCGGCTCCGAGCTGTTCTGGACCTACCGCGTCTACAACGACGGTCGCGATCCGCTGCAGATCCTGGATCTGTGGGACGACGCCGGTACGCCGGACGATCCCAGCGACGACTTCGTGCCGGTCTACGTCAGCGGCGACCGCAACGGCGACGGCCTGCTCGACGGCAACGAGGTTTGGGTCTTTACCTCCGAGGGCGTGCAGAGTCAGACCGTAGCGCCCGGCGCCTATGTCAATCATGCCGGGGTGCTGGCGACCAACCCCGATACCGGCGAGTACGGCATCGATCGCGATCCGAACCACCATTTCGGCGTGCTGACCGGGATCGACCTCGAAAAGCTGATCAGCTTCGACGGGGTGACCTGGTACGATGCCGATACCCCGACCGGGCCCGTAGTGGCCGTCGACAGCGCCGCCAGCTGGCGTTACGAGCTGCGCAATACCGGTAACGTGGCGCTCGCGATCGATGCGCTGGTGGATGATTTCGGCACTGCCAGTACCGATGACGACTTCGTGCCGGTCTATGTCGAGGGCGAT
The DNA here is from genome assembly GCF_014645375.1 of Marinobacterium nitratireducens. Lineage (GTDB taxonomy): Bacteria > Pseudomonadota > Gammaproteobacteria > Pseudomonadales > Balneatricaceae > Marinobacterium_A > Marinobacterium_A nitratireducens. Next base: position 571,276 of record NZ_BMLT01000003.1, on the reverse strand, counting down.
CTCGATGGCAACGGACTGCTCGATGTCGGCGAGGTCTGGGTCTACACATCCGCCGGCGTGATCGATTACGCCGTCGTTGCCGGTCAGTATGCCAACCTGGCGACGGTTACGGCGACGGACGTGGCGCTGGGATTGCAGGTCCGGGATGAGGACTGGAACCATCACTACGGCACCACCGCCGCGATCGATATCGAGAAAGCGATCAACGCGGTGAAGGTGTTCGACCCGACCGACTACGAGGATGCGGATCTGCCGACAGGACCTGTCCTCAAGGTCGGCGATACCGCGGTCTGGACCTATCTGGTGCGTAACACCGGCGCCGAGAGCCTGCAGCTTACCGGGCTGGTCGACGACGCCGGCAGCGAGACACCGGCGGACGACTTCGTGCCGTTCTATGTCGAGGGCGATGCCAATCAGAATGGCCTGCTGGATGTCGGCGAGGTCTGGCTGTTCCGCGCCACCGTTACGGTCGGGGCCGGGCAGTACGGCAATCTCGCCACCGTGACCGCCGTCGGCGTCGACAGCGGCGCGCAGGTCAGCGACGCCGACTACAACCACCACTTCGGCTCCGAGGCGCTGATTCGCATCGAGAAAACCCTGACCGGCGGCGGCTATGTCGAGGTGGATGCCGACACCCCCGAAGATCGGGCCTACCTGCAGGCCGGCACCGAGGTGATATGGCACTACGAGGTGCACAACGAGGGTGACGGGGCGCTGGCGCTGACCACGCTGGTCGACGATGCCGGTACCCCGGGCGACGCCACGGACGACTTCGCCCCCGTTTATGTCGACGGCGATACGAACGGCAACGGTCTGCTCGATCCGGATGAGGTCTGGCGCTTCACCTCCGGTAACTACAGCGTACAGCCCGGCGACTATGCCAACCATGTTCTGGTGATGGCGACCGACGAAACCGGAGATACCGTCGCCGACGACGATGCCAACCACCACTTCGGCGTACTGGCCCGGGTCGATGTCGAGAAGGCGATCAACGCGTTCGACCGGCTCGACCCAACCTCGATCGAGGATGCGGACCTGCCGGGCGGGCCGGAACTGGTGATTGGCACGGCGCCGGTCTGGACCTATCGGGTGAGCAATACCGGCAACGTCGCGCTCGAAATCTTGGCGCTGGTGGATGATGCCGGTACGCCGGAGGATCCGACCGACGACTTCACACCGCGATATCTGTCGGGCGACGACAACGACAACGGCGTGCTGGATATCGGCGAGACCTGGCTCTTCACCTCGGAAGGGGTATACGACTATCGGGTGCAGCCTGGCGGCTACGCCAACCTGGTGGAGGTTCGCGCGCAGGACCTGCTGCTGGGCGTCGAGGCGACGGACGTCGACGCCAACCATCATCGCGGTTATATCGGTGGCAGCGAGGGTCTGACCCCGGGCTTCTGGAAGAACAACGCGGGCAACTGGGGAGCGGTCGCCTGGCCGCGGGATACCTCGGGCGCGCTGGTTTTCGATCCGCAGCAGACGCTCGAAAGCGTCTTCGACCTGCCGGATGAACTCGGCTATGACGACATCACGCTCGAGGCGGCGCTGGGTCTCAAGGGTGGCGGCGTCAACGCGCTGCTGCGCCATGCCGTGGCCGCATTGCTCAACGCCACCCATCCGGAGATCGCCTATCCGCTGACCGCGACAGAGGTGGTCGATCAGACCAATGCCGCGCTCGCCGGCGGCGACAGCGAAGAGATCAACCTGCTGAAAAACCGCCTCGACGACTACAACAACGCCGGCGCCAACGTCGATCAGCACGGCAATGTCAGTGGCGGCAGTCTGCTTGCCGCCGCTGTTGGCGACGACCCCACGACCGCCCTGACGCTGTCGCTGGCGCAACCGGCCGCAAAGGAGAATGACGAAGCCAGACTGGCCCCTGTCGCGGGAAAATCGTTCGGCTCCGGAGCACAGGGGACATCCGGAAGCGTGGCGTCCGGGCCTGAAATGGCGAACGATACCCTGAACGTGGATGCGGGCAGCGCCAGGGTACAGCCGGACGCCGGGGCCTTCAGCGTCGGTGCGGCGCTCACGGCAAGGGCCGAGTTGCCGGCACTCGAGCCGCAGGCACCGTTGTCGCAGAGCGACGGGGCGGTGGAGGTCGACGACTGGCTGCTGCTCGGCGTCGAGCCGCCACGGACAGAACCCTCGCGCCGTGGATCCCTGGACGAGGGACTGGCGGAGGACTGGAAAATCTACCGCGATTGACCGTTTCGATTCGCCTTGGATTCGCCGCGGGGCGCGGCTCCCACGGTTCGGCAGAACCTGCGAATCGGGTGTAGAGCCCGCTCCGCGGGCGATCTTTTCGCGAGCGCGGCACATCCAGGCCGTCGAAGCCCGGCACCGGTTTGCCCGGGGACCGGGCTCCTACAGGGGTTTTTCCCGGGAGCGGCTTACCCGAAGGGCACTTCCCCGCCCCGAACGGGTTGGGCACGGTGCCCGATTCGATTCGCCGCGAGGCGCGGCTCCCACGGTTCGGCA
>NZ_BMLT01000003.1:461149-568704 GCF_014645375.1 Marinobacterium nitratireducens | reverse complement strand
TTGGGCTCGGTGCCCGATTCGATTCGCCGCGGGACGCGGCTCCCACGGTTCGGCAGGACCTGCGAATCGGGTGTAGGAGCCCGCTCCGCAGGCGATCTTTTCGCGAGCGGGGCACATCCAGGTCGTCGAAGCCCGGTATCGGTTCGCCCGGGGACCGGGCTCCTACAGCTGTTTCGTGGGAGCGGCGCACCCAAACGTACGGGCACTTCCCCGCCGCGAACGCTTTGGCACGATGCCCGATTCGATTCGCCGCGGGGCGCGGCTCCCACGGTTCGGCAGGACCTGCGAATCGGGTGTAGGAGCCCGCTCCGCGGGCGATCTTTTTGGGGGCGGGGCAGACCCCGAGCGTCGAAGCCCGGCCCCGGTTCGCCCGGGGACCGGGCTCCTACGAGCCGTTATTTACCGGCTGTTTCGCTGCCCGCGGCGAGGCTTTCCTCGAAGGTGACCTTGCAGCGCAGGCCGCCCGGCAGCTTGTGGTCCTGGTTGGGCATTTCAAGGCGCACGCCGACGGTGCCGCTGGCCGCGTCGAATACCGAGTCGACCACCTTGACCTGCGCCGGATACCGGCCTTCGAACGGTGCAACCGGTTCGACCGTCGCGGACTGGCCTGTGTGCAGGCTGCGGTACATGCCGACCGGCACGAAGGTTTCGACGTAGAGCGGATCCAGCGTCACCAATACCACTATGTGGGCGTCCTCGTTGACGAACTCGCCGCCGGAGAGCGCGCGTTCGACGATGATACCGTCGTTGGGGCTGCGAATGGTGCGCAGGTCCAGTTCGGCCTTTGCCCGTGCCAGCTCCATTTCGGTCACGCGCTGGTTCTGTCTGACCTGGGCCAGTTCCCGCTGCTGGATACGGTGATCGGCGTCCAGTTCGTCGAGCTGCTGCTGGGAGATGGCGTTGGTCTGCCGCAGCCGCTGGGCGCGCTGGAGGCTCTTGCCGCTGAGCGCCACCTGTTCGCGCTCGACGTCGATCAGTGCCGAGTTCTCGGCGCGCAGCTTGAGCAGGTCCACGGTGGTCGACTCCACCGAGGATTTCAGCCGGGCAATTACCTGGCCTTTCTCTACCTTTTCGCCCCGGTCGACCAGCACCTCGTCGAGAATGCCTCTTACGGGACTTGCGATGCGGATTTCCTTCGACGGATCGATGACGCAGTCGTAGGCCGCGGCCGAGGCCTCGGTGACCTGAAGCATCAGGCTGGCAAAGGATAGCGCGAGACAGCGTAAGTACATTTTGGGGGCTCCGTCATTCGGGCCGGCCGGCGAAGGCCAGCAGGTCATCGAGTTCATCGTCGGCACGCAGTACCTGCCAGCGCATGCGGCTGTGGCGCCGTTCCGTCTGCCGTTGCGCCATTTTCATCAGCCGGCCGCCAAGGCAGTCGCGAATCCAGGGCGGACCGCGTCGCAGCCAGCCGGCAGCGGCACCCTGGCCGAGCAGGGCGTCGTCCAGTGACAGCATGGCCTCGAAACTGCCGGGTTGCCCCTGACGGGCACTGCGCCCCTGCAGCTGCTTGTCGATGCGCGCGGATTCATGCCGCTCCGAGAGGATGATATGCAGTCCGCCCTGCGCCAGCACCGAAGCGTCCGGCACGATATCGGTGCCGCGTCCGGCCATGTTGGTGGCCAGCGTAATGCGTCCGGGTTGTCCCGCTTGGGCGATAATCATGGCTTCCTCGCGGTCCTGGGAGGCGTTCAGCAGCCGATAGTCGAGGCCCAGCCGGTCCAGGTGGTCGGCGGCTCGCCGCGAGGCGCTGACGGTGCGGGTGCCAATCAGTATGGCACGGCCCTGGCGCTGCAGTTGCGCCGCGCGCTCGGCGATTGCCGACCATTTTTCGTCTTCGCCAGGGTACAGGCGTTCGCCAAGGTCTCGGCGCTGGCACGGGCGGTGGGTCGGCAGCCGCGTCACCGCCAGACCGTAGACGCGCCATAACTCCAGCTCGACATCGCGCGCGGTACCGGTCATTCCGGCCAGGCGGGCGTAGCGGCGAAAGAACTTCTGGTAACTCATGCGTGCGACGGTGACGCGCCCGTCGGACGGCGGGCAGCCCTCCTTGAGCTCGATCAGCTGATGCAGCGGCTCGTGCCAGAAGCGGTCAGCCATGACGCGCCCGGTGGACTCGTCGACGATATGCACACTGTCGTCGTCGACCAGGTAATGCTCGTCGCGATGGAACAGCTTGAGCGCCGAAAGGGCGGTCAGCACCAGTTCCCGGCGCCAGGCCGCGATGGCCCAGTTACCGTCCCGCCCCGTCGCCAGACGCTCGAGCTGCAGTTCGCCGTCGGGCGTCAGCTCGAGCCGGCGCAGCTCCGGCATCAGCCGATAATCCCGCCTCGGTTGCAGCAGCCGGGCGATATGCAGCGCCGCTTCGAGGCTGTCGGGGTCGAAGGCGCGCGCCACGGGTTCCGAAATCAGCAGCGGTGTGCGGGCTTCGTCGACCAGAATGCTGTCGGCTTCGTCGATGATGGCGAAGTGCAGGCCGCGCAGCAGCAGCTGCGAACTGATGCCCTGTTCGCCGTAGAGACCGTCGAGACGCTGTTTGAGCGGGTTGGCCTGAAACTTGAGCCTGATCTGGTCGCGCAGGTAGTCGAAGGTCAGGGTCTTGTTGGTGCAGTAGGCGATGTCGGCGCGGTAAGCCTGGCGGCGCTCGTCCGGTGTCTGACTGGCCAGCGCCAGGCCCACCGAGAGTCCCAGGAAACGGTACAGCGGGCCGAGCGTCTGCGCATCCCGCTGCGCCAGGTAGTCGTTGACCGTCACCAGGTGCACCGGCTGGCCGGCCAGCGCCGCGGTGGCCGCGGCCAGCGCGGCGGTCAGGGTCTTGCCCTCGCCGGTCTGCATTTCGGCGATGTTACCACTGAGCAGGCTGAAGGCCCCGGCCAGCTGGACCTCGTAGGGACGCTGCTGAAGCACCCGGTCCGCGGCCTCGCGCAGGATGGCGAAGGCCAGCCCCGTCTCCGCCAGCGGAAAGCCCCCGGTGCGGCGCAGACGCGGCGCCAGCGAAGCGAACTCCGCGGTCAGTTCCGCATGGGTGGCCGCGCCGAGGCGTTCCTCGTGCAGGGCCGCCTGGCGCACCAGAGACCTGAGCCTGCGCAAGCGTCGCCGGTTGCCGCCTCGAACCCACCAGGCGCCGGCGGCACGGCCGAGCCGGTCCGCGGTGCTTTCGCGCTCGGCCCGCACGTCGCGATAGGCGTCGATGGCCGGGATGCGGATGGACGGGGCGGCCAGCTCAGGCATTGATACGGGCCAGGAACAGCTGACGCAGGCTGCGTACCAGCCGCGGCAGCAATGGTTGGGCGCCATGGTCGAAACGGATATGCACACGTTCGCCGATGACGCCGTCCGGCGGTGACTGCTGCAGCTTCAGCTCGAGCCTGAACATACGCTCAAGCAGACGCTTGCGCTGCGGATCCTCCGGATCCAGTGCGATACGGCCGCCGTCGACCAGTGCCAGCGCCTGGGGCGGCACATTGTCGACGGCCGCCGGGGTGTCCCGGGTGACCTGCGCCGGCAGTGCGGTTTCGATGTGCTGGACGAAGCGCACGTCGACCTGCCGGGTGTGGTCGCGGACCAGCTCGATGGCGCTCTGATCGATGAGGGTCTGAATCAGCGTCTGGCGCTCGCCGATGACGTGAGCCAGCGGGGTACCTCGGGGGAAGTACCGTCCCGGCAGATCTTCCGGGGCCTGTACCGTGAAGATACCGTCGTTGCGCGCGACAAGTACAAGTCGCGCCGCGCGTTCCTGCAACAGCTCGAGCGCGGCGGCGGTGCGGCGCAGCTGCTCCTGAATCATCCGCACCTGTACCTGGTCGTTCTGGCGCGCCGCCTGCAGGCGAGCCTCGAGTTCACGCCGCTCAGCCTCGAGAATGCGGATATCGGTGTGCAACAGCGGATCCTCAAGCCGGATCAGCGGTGTGCCGCTGCGCACGAAGCTGTTAGGCGCGGCCAATACCTCGGCCACGGTGCCGTCGGTTTCGGTGCGCAGCGAGGCTTCCTCGGGCACCCAGACCACGCCCACCACCAGCGTTGAATAAGGCAGCGGCACGACGCCGAGCAGCAGGGCAAGTGCGGCGGCCAGCGATCCGCTCAGCAGCAGGCTGTAGCGCCGTCGGCCCTGCAGCGAAGGGCTCATCAGCAGAAACTTCAGGCCCCGCGCCAGTGGCAGCAGCAGACTGTTGAACAGCATGTAGGCGGCAAGCAGAACCCCCGCCACCGGCACCTTGGTGAGCAGGAACCAGGCGATCCAGGCCATCAGCATGAGCCGGTAGCAGAAGGACGAGATGCTGTAGCCAAGCAGCCAGCGGGCTTCGCCCGGGGCCTGCACCGGCGAGCGCTGGCCGTTCAGGCCGAGCAGTCGGGTTTTGAGCAGGTAGAAGAAGTACTCGTTGGCACGTTTGCCGAGATTCGGTATCTCGATCAGGTCGCTGAGCACATAATAGCCGTCGAAACGCAGCAGCGGATTGCCGTTGAACAGGAAGGTGGAAACGCCGGCGATGGCCATAACGTTGAAGGCGAAGGCGCGGGCCAGCCCCGGTTCCATCAGGACCCAGGCCAGGGTCGCCAGTGCAGCCAGGAACAGCTCGACGATGATGCCGGCACTGGCGACCGCCGCGCGCTGCCATTTGGAGCGAAACGCGGACGACGCCGAGGCGTCGACGTAGGGCACCGGCATGAACACCAGGAACATCAGGCCGATTTCGTGCACTTCGCCGCCCCAGCGCCGCACCGCATAGCCATGCCCGAGTTCATGCAGTGTTTTCACCACCAGATAGGCGGCGATCATCAGCAGAATGTTGCCGGCGGATAGCACTCGATCGACGACGTTGTGCGTCAGTTCGCTCCAGTTGAGCAGTGCCAGCAGCGCCGCTCCCGGCACCAGCAGACACCAGAGCACAATGCCCGGCGGGCCGAAGATCCAGCGCACCAGTGGCGCGGTGCGGCGCAGAAAGGCGTCCGGGTCGAGCAGTGGCAGACGTACCGCCAGCGGATTTCGCAGGCGTTGCCCGAGGCGGCTGCGGCGCAACCGGCGCGCACGCCGGCCGGTTTCGTCGAGGTCCGGCAGCCGGTCGCCGATCAGCAGGTCGGCGCGATGCAGCTGCGACAGCAGGCGAATCACCTCGGCCTGGCCGGGCTGCTCGTTGCCCAGCCTTTTGCCCAGCTCCTGCCAGGCGTCGTCAACGCTGCGTTCGCCGTCGAGCAGTGATACGAAAAGGTTGGCGCTGGGGGAGAGACGGTGAAACTGGCCGGACTGCGGATCCTGGACCACGAACCAGGTCTGGCCGCGGTAAACCTGGCGGTGCGTGCGGGCGTGGCTGCGCAGCTGCAGCCGCAGGTGGCGGACGCGGTACCAGGCGCTGTCGAAGTAATTGTCGCTCATGCCTGCGGATTACCTCAGCCAGCGCCAGATGGCGATACGGGCGCTCTCGAGCAGCGGCCGGGTCCAGATCCACAGCAGGCGTCGCTCGCCGGCCTCGACCTTGGCCACGCCCTCCATGCCCGGGCGCAGGCCGGTTTCCGGCGAGATCAGACCGGCTTCGACGCGGAAGGTGTTGCGGCCGTTGCGCGCCTCCGCAACCGGAGTAATCCGGCGGATCTCGATATCGAAGGGGCGTTCCGGCAGGGCGCTGTTGAGCAACTGACCTGTCTGGCCGACCTCGATATCGGCGATCTGGCTGTCCGGTACCTGCAGCACCACGCGAAACTCGTCCTGCGGCGTAACTTCGAACAGGACATCGCCCCGTCTTACCGCCGCGCCGATCGACTGCTGCAGATCGCCGGACACGACCAGACCGTCGAAGGGGGCGATGATGCGGGCCCGGGCGAGCAGTTCGTCGGTCTGCCTGAGCTGGGCGTCGACCTTTTCGATCTGTGCGCTGACGATGTTGACTTCGGCGAGCTTGCGCTCGCTCAGCGCGCGTTCACGGGCAAACTGCTTTTCCTGCTTCTCGGCCAGCAGGCGCAAGCGGTCGAGGGCGATCTCGCGATCGTCGATGGCCGCCATCAGCTGGCCGGCCTCGACCCGGTCACCGGCCCGTACCGGCGCCTCGCGGATATAGCCATCGAAGGCGGCGATCACGGCGCGCTGCTGCGAGCCCTCGGTGGTCGACTCAGCCGTCACCCGGTAGGGACCGGTCAGCAGCAGCGAAAGCGCCAGAAACGCGAGACTGCCGCCGACCAGCAGTTTCTTGAGCGTGTGCCGGGGGCCGAACAGATGCTGGAGTTGGCGTCGCAGAGCCTCGACCGCCTTGACCGCCAGCCAGCGGTCGTTCTGGCGCTTTTCCTCTAGCACCGGGCCCAGCAACGCGGCGCAGGCGGCAAGGATGTCGATGCTGTCCTGATCGAACGGGCGGTTGGCCGGACGCTCGAACACCAGTGCGCCGACCGGCTGCTCGCGGGCCAGCAGGGGTACGGTCAGCAGGCGGACGTTGCCCGAGGCGGCAGACAGCTCGGCCTGGGCCTGCAGCGTCAGTGGCGGTCCGGAAGCCGGCGCTGGGTAGATCAGGAGACTGTGCTGGCCGATCGCTTCGTCGATTGCGTGTTCCAGCAGCCGGTTCAGGTTCATGCGCTGGCCGAACTGGGCGCTGTGGGAAACGCATTGCAGCCGGGCGTGATCGCCCCTGAGGAAGCCGAGGGACACCCGCTCGCAGTCGGCAAGCAGCGCAAGCTCCGTGGCACAGGCGTGGCACATGGCGTCGAAGCGCTCGTGCTGCAGTGCCGCTGCCAGCAGGTCGAGAGCTTGGCGGCTGCGTTCGGCCTGGCGGTCGCTGTGCTCCACGCCGTCCCGCAGGCATTGCTCCCGCAGCCGCGCGACGCCCCACTGCAGTTCCCGCATCGCACGGTTGAGGCGCGGTTCTGGCTGTTGCAACAGCACTGCGACGACGCCTTCGCGAGCACCCTGCAGCCGCACCGGATAGGCCAGCGCAGTGCGGGAGTCGGCGTCATCGGACCATTGCTGTACGATGCCCTTTTGTTCGGAAAGCGCGCGCCGGGCACTCTGCAACAGCCGTGGAGGTAACCGGGAGGCCGGCGGCCAGGTGGCCTGGACAGCGAAATCGCCGCTGACGTCAGGGTCGAATGCGGCGAGGGCGTACTGCACCTCGCCGATCAGCTCGCTCTGCAGCGACAGCCAGACAGGCAGCAGCGATTCCAGGCTGTCGGCTTGGTCCAGCTGCCGCCATAGGGACGGGGCGGATGCAGAGGCCGCAGCGTCGTTTTCTGCTTCCCTGTCGGCAGCCGAGGATGCCTGTTCGATTTCTGTCATGTTCCGCCCAAAGTCCGTTTCGCTATAGAAAGCTAGTCGCCGGATGGGGGGAATTCAATTGTAGGAGCCCGCTCCGCGGGCGAACCCGGGCCAGGCTTCGACGCCTGGGATCTGCCGCGCCCCCGAAAAGATCGCCCGCGGAGCGGGCTCCTACATCCGGTTCGCAGGCCCTGCCGAACCGTGGGAGCCGCGCCTCGCGGCGAATCGAATCGGGCACCGTGCCCAACCCGTTCGCGGCGGGGGAAGTGCCCGTACGTTTGGGTGCGCCGCTCCCACGAAACAGCTGTAGGAGCCCGGTCCCCGGGCGAACCCGGGCCAGGCTTCGACGACCCGGATGTGCCTCGCCCCCGAAAAGATCGCCCGCGGAGCGGGCTCCTACACCCGATTCGCAGGCCCTGCCGAACCGTGGGAGCCGCGCCTCGCGGCGAATCGAATTGGGCACCGTGCCCAACCCGTTCGCGGCGGGGGAAGTGCCCTTCGGGTAAGCCGCTCCCGGGAAAAACCCCTGTAGGAGCCCGGTCCCCGGGCGAACCCGGGCCGGGCTTCGACGCTCGGGGGCTGCCGCGCCCCCAAAAAGATCGCCCGCGGAGCGGGCTCCTACACCAGACCCGCAAGCCCTGCCGAACCGTGGGAGCCGCGCCTCGCGGCGAATCGAATTGGGCACCGTGCCCAACCCGTTCGCGGCGGGGGAAGTGCCCGTACGTTCGGGTGCGCCGCGCCCACGAAACAGCTGTAGGAGCCCGGTCCCCCGGGCGATCGAAAGGCGGTCCCTAGCGCAACGCCGGCATCAGGTCGCTGTAACTGGTGCCGATGCCGGACTGCTCCGGCGCCTCGACGTCGACCAGCATCACACGGTGATCATCCAGCGCCAGACTCAGGGTCTCGCAGGGCTGGCCGGTCACGATGTCGAGGTAGGGTGTCGAGCGCAGGATGCGACGGTCGTAGTCGGCCGCGCCCAGCAGTTGGTAGAAGTAGGGGCGCCAGCTCCAGTTGTTGCCCGTGACGCTTTCGTCGCCCCGCCAGTGACCGTCTTCGAAGCGGTAGTTGGGCGAGATTTGCTCGCCCTGGCGGTTGCAGATGAAAAAGCGCAGCATGCCCCGTGCCGGATGGTAGTTCGCCAGCGCCTCGAGGCCCTGTTCCACCCGCAGCAGGTCACGCAGGGCCATCAGATTGCTGTGCAGACCCTCGGTCTGCCACTGGCGGCGGGCGGTCGCTTCCACGCTGATATCCAGGTGCTGTTCGAGCAGCGACTGCACCCGTTCTCGCATCGAATCGGGCGCGGCAAAATCGGCCTGGGCCCCCTGGAACAGGAACCCCTGTACGTAGCTGGCGTTGCAGTGCAGGGCAAGGAAGAAGTCCTCGGGGGTTTCCACCCCCTCGCACACGATCTTGCTGCCAAGCTGAGCGCCCATTTGTCCGATCATCTGCAGAATGGCCCGCTTCTGTGCATGGTGTGCACCATTGTGGAACATTCGCAGATCCAGCTTGAGCAGGTCGGGGGTAAAGGCGATGAGTCGGTCGAGTTGCTGAAAGCCGCTGCCGAAGTCGTCGTAGGCGATCCGTACCCCGGCGGCACGGTAGGCTTCGGCCAGTTCGCGGATCGACTCCAGATCGCCGGCCCGCTCGGTGATTTCCAGCACCACCCGTGACGGGTCCAGCCCGACCTTGTGAATCATCTCGAGGGTGGGCAGCGTATCGAGGTTTTCCAGCTGGTCGATCCACTCGGGCGAGAGATTCAGGCAGAGGCCGCCCGAGGCGGCTTCGGCGGCAAAGCGCTCCAGCGCCTGGTAGCGCAGGCTGCGGTCGGCTTCGAGGCGTTGCGCGGCGCTGTAGTCGGGATTGGTGAAGACATTGGCGGCCGATTCGACCTTGCCGTCGGTCGTGCGGCGGCGAGCCAGGGCTTCGTAGCCGGCGATACGGCCGCTGGCAATTTCGATAACCGGCTGGAACCAGGGAAACAGTGTCTCTTTCATTATACTTTCTCACGACAGGATGCCTGATCACAGCAATCCCTGTGCCAGTGGTGCGTCCGGTGCACCGGTGGCTTTTTCGCAGCAGTGCAATGGGGGATAATGGCGGCTGTTTAGTATCAGGTAAGCTCCGTGCCAAAGGATCCCGCACCCCTTAATCCTCTCCCCGATTCCGAGTCGCCGGTGCTTCGGCGGCTGTCCGAGCGGCCGGCGCAGGACGCCGCCGGGCTCGGGCGCCGGATGCTGTTCTTCACCGGCGGTTCGGCGCTGGACAGCGCCAGCCGGGCGCTCAAGCACTACACGCACAACTCGGTGCATCTGGTGACCCCCTACGATTCCGGCGGCAGCTCGGCGATCCTGCGTCAGGCCTTCGGCATGCCGGCCATCGGCGATCTGCGCAGCCGCCTGATGTCGCTGGCGGACGACCGGGCGACCGGTCATCCGGAGGGGGTAAAGCTGTTTGCCCACCGGCTGCCGACAGACGCCGCGAGTTCGGCGCTCAGAGTTGAACTCGACAGCATTGTCCGCGGCGAGCATGCACTGGTGAAGGCGGTCGATCTGCACAATCGCAACCTTATCTGCGTGCAGCTGGCTGCCTTTCGCGAAGCCATGCCGGAGGACTTCGATCTGCGCGGGGCCAGTATCGGCAACCTGGTGCTGACCGGTACCTGGCTGCGTAACGCGCGCGACCTCGATTCGGCGATCGCCGAATTCGCTCAGTACGCGGCGGTGCTGGGGGAGGTGCATACGGTCACCAACGACAATTACCATCTGATGGCACAGCTGAGCGACGGCAGCCGGGTACTCGGCGAGCACCGGATAACCGGCCTGGATCTGGCGCGGCGGGGGCTGCGTATCGAGCGGTTCGGGCTCAGCCAGTCGCAGGAGGATTATCATCCGGTGACGTCGCTGCTGCCGGAATCGCGGCGCCAAATGATTGCGGCGGCGCAGATGATCTGCTTTCCGCCGGGCAGCTTCTATACCAGCGTGCTGGCGAATCTGTTGCCGCGGGGCGCAGGGCGCGCCATTGCAGCGACGCAGGTACCCAAGGTGTTCGTACCGAGCCTGGGCGGCGACCCGGAACAGGCGGGGCTGACTCTGACCGAATCGGTCGAGCGTCTGCTGGGTGTGCTGCGTGAGGATTGCGGGAGCGGAACGCCGAATAGCCGGCTGTTGAGCCACGTCGTGCTGGACAGCCGGCGCGGTCGTTACAACGGCGGTATCGATGCATCGGCGCTGAAAGCGCTCGGCGTCGAGGTGCTGGAGCGGCCGCTGGTATCGGCTGGCAGCGCGCCGCTGGCCGACGCCCAGTTGCTGGTGGAGGCACTGCTGTCGGTGCCATTGCAGCGCTGATTGGCGTCGGGGCGGCGCGATATGGTGTGCGCAGAGGCGGCCGGCGCCCCGCGTTCACCGTTGTGAAGGCGGGGCGGGCCGTCCGGCTCAGGCAGCCGCGTCGGGATAGGCTTCCAGCAGTTGCTCGAAGCTGCGCTCCAGGCACTCGCGGTAGAAGTCCGGATCCGGAAGAATGTCGCGGTGTGCCGTCATCGAGATGTTGAGCTTGCCGGCGTAACTGACGATCACGTGGTGCAGTCCCAGGCCCGCTGTCGGTACGATCATGCCGGCGAGGTTGAGCAACCGCGCGCCCTTCAGGTGCAGCGGTACCGCGGGGCCGGGCACGTTGGTGGCGAGTGCGTTGCCGACCAGCTGCATTAGCGGGTGCGAGGTGCTTTCGATAATGCCCATCAGACGCATCGAGGCCATCCAGGCCGGCGGAACGCTCTTCATCAGGTTGCTGACTTCGCGGCTGTCGATGTCCTTGGCAACCTTCTTGTTATGGCCGGTCGAGCGCATCACGGCCTGCAGACGCTCCCTGGGGTCGGCAAGCTGTACCGGCAGATCGGGCAGAATGAAGGAAACTTCGTTGCCCCCGGCGTTGCGCTGCGACTCCTGGCGGATATTGACCGGTGCCATGGCGCGCAGGCAGTCATCGGTGCGGTCGCCCTTGGCCTGCATGTAGTCGCGCATGGCGCCGGCGATGACCGTCAGCACCACGTCGTTGATGGTGGCGCCGGTTTCCTGTTTGCTGATGCGCTTGGCCGTGGCGAGGTCCAGCGAGGCGAAATTCCAGACAAATTCCTTGCTTTCGGGCTTGCGATTGAAGCGTGTCGAAACCGGTGGTCGCGTCAGCTTGTCGCTGTCCTTGCTGACGGTTTCGAGCAGCGTCTTGCCAATGCGCGGCAGTGAGTTGAGCAGCGGATTCATCATGCCCAGCGCGCCGATCAGGTTGTTGGAAAGCACCTGGCCGAGGCGATCGTAGTAGTTCGGCGCCCTGAATTCCACGCGAGGTTTCTGCGCCTTGTCATCGGCCTGGCTCTGGCCCTCGTCATGCAGCCTGGAAATGATTTCGACCACGGTATGGCCATCGGCGATGACGTGATGGACCTTAAGTGCCACAGCGATTGCTCCGGCCGGCATGCCCTCGACGTTGTCCAGACCGCGTACGATCAGTACCTCCCAGAGCGGACGATCCATATCCAGTGGGCGAGTCTGGAAGTCGGCCAGTACCGCACGCAGGGTCTCGGCATCGCCGGGCGCCGGCAGATTCACTTCGCTGAAGTGATTTTCGATCCTGAAATTCCGGTCTTCCGCGAGATAGGGGTTGTCGAGGTCGAACGGCACGCGCTCCAGGCGGGAGCGCAGCGCTGGTACCGCTTCGACGGTGTCGTGGAACCGTTCGAGCAGCTGCTCGTGGGTCAGCTCGCCGTCTTTGCTCCCGGCAGGGTCGTAAAAGAATACGGGGGTGATGTCGATCTGATATCCAGCCTTTTCAACGTACAGAAACAGGCTGTCCATCGTGTGAAGTTGCCTAAGCATTAGCTCTCCCGGCGCTTGGCCCAAATAGAATCGTTCTTACAAAGCGTTTTGCCTGGGGCCGTAACCCTTCGGCTTCTAATTGTGGCACCTCTGGTGGGAGTGGGGGCCCGTTGATTCCGACCAGGTCCGGATATTGTCCGCTGGGGTCGGCGAGGTGACGTTGAGGGGGATGCTAGTGGAAAAAATTAGAGTAAAAAAACTACTGGGTGCGACACTTCGGTGCGCAACCGGGCACAGACTGGAACGCTTTGTGGCGGGCAGAAGGTGAACGGCAGTCAGCCAGCCGATGGAAGTTCAGGGGGTGATGCTAAGGAAAGGAACATCACCGCTGGTGGGCGAGCGGTGAGAAACGGAAGCGGCACCGCCCCGGCAGAGTCTGGCCGGGACAGTGCGCGGTCGGGGCCGGAGGTCAGGGCAGGTGGCGGCGCACGAACGCGGCCATCATGTCGATTGCCTGACGGCTTTCGGGAATCAGGTGGAAGATCGGATGCACGTGGGGCATGCTGTCCCATACGTTGAGGGAGACCTCCACGCCTGCCGCTTTCGCCTTGGCGGCCGCCCGGGTCGAGTGGCTCAACAGGGCTTCGGTACTGCCGACGTGAATCTGTAGTGGCGGCAATCCCTCGTAACTGCCGTGCAGGGGCAGCGCCTCGGGGTTGCTCCGGTCTTCCGCGCGCGGCACATAGCTCGAGGCGAACAGCCTCAGGACTTCGGGACTGAACATCGGATCATGCTGCGTGGCTGCTTCGAGATCGGGCTCGTTGTCCGGGTGATCGGTCGCGGGCGACATCGTCACCACGCAACCGGGCATCGGCAGCCCCTCTCTGCGCAGCCTCATCATCAGCGCCAGCGCCAGGCAGCCACCGGCGGAATCGCCGGCAACGACGATGCGGCCGGGATCGATATCCTGGTCGAGCAGGTAGCGGTAGGCGGCGAGCGAGTCGTCGATGGCAGCCGGGAAGGGGTGCTCCGGCGCGAGGCGGTAATCAGGCAGCAGCGCGTTGGCGTCGAAGGCCTCGCACAGCCGCGCGGCAAAGCCGTCGTAGGTCTTGGGCGTATGGGCACAGAAACCGCCGCCGTGCAGATAGAGCAGGGTCCGGCTGCTCGGCTGCTGGCGGGTCAGGCTGTGACAGGGGACGCCGCTGACCTTCAGCGACTGAACTTCAATGTTCTGACCGACAGATAATGCCAGCCTTCCGTCCGTCTTGAGCATAAAACGGCGCAGTGCCGGAATTTCCGGCGGTCCGCTCATCCGGCTCTTGACGAACGTACGCAGCGCCCGGTTCAACAGGCGGGCGCGCCAGCTGACACGGTGGTTGACGAAGGGGCCGGTGGTGTAGTCACGCGATCCCAGCATGGACGCCGGGCTTTCCTGATCATTCATCCGCTGTACTCCTTGGGTGACGAATATCCGCTGCGCGCAGGAACTAAGGGGCCGCGATCATCGATGCGGCCCCTGCGCGAGCCCGGGCCTCAGTCCGCGGACTTGCCCGATGCCGCAGCCGGTGCCTTGGCGGTGCCGGTCTTGCTGCGGGTAGACGGCTTGCGGGCGCTGCTGGCCTTGCGCGTACGCGTCGCCGGCTTGGCTGCTTTGGCAGCGGTTTCGGCAGCTTCCGGTTGGGCGGTCGCGGCCTTTGCCGTGGTCTGCTTGCTGCCGGCGTCCGGATTTGGGGTTTCGATACCGAAGGCTTGCTTCAGCGCTTCGTAGGTGCCGAGCAGGCACTCGACGTAGAACTCGGGATCCGGCATCAGCTCAGGGCAGGAGACAACGGAAATGTTGAGCTTTCCATCGTAACTGTTGACGCAGTGGTTCATGCCCATGCCGTCGCCGATCAGCATGATGCCGCTCAGGTTGACCAGGGTCGCGCCGCCCAGATGCAGCTGGGTCGCAGGTCCCGGAACGTTCGTGACCACGGTGTTGCCGTTCATGTTCAGCAGCGTACTGGCCGCCTTGCCGAGCATGCCGGTCAAGTTCAGCGACGAGAAGTATGCCGCCGGGATGTTCTTGGAGAAGTCGTTCATCTGCCGGCCGCCGAGGCCGTTGGCGACTTCCTTGGCCTTGCGGGCAGAGGTGGCGGCATGTTGCAGCTGTGCCCTGGGGTCTTCCAGGTGCACCGGGAGGTCCGGGAAGAAGTACGAGATTTCGGTGCCGCCCTGGTTGTATTCCGACTCGTGGCGCACGTTCATCGGCGCCACCGCGCGCAGCACCTGGTTGACCGAGTCGCCCTTGCTCTGCAGGTAAGTGCGCAGTCCGCCACCGACGATGGTCAGTACCACGTCGTTGATGGTGGCGCCGGGCTGCTGCTTGGCGATCTGCTTGATGGTCGGCAGGTCGAAGCTGGCCAGGTCCCAGACGCGCTTGGCGCTCACAGGCGCATTGAAGCGCGTCTTCACCGGCAACTGCGGCATGCTGGTGGCGTTACGGCTGATCTCGCCCACCAGGGTTTTGGTGATGCCGGGGGCGGCGCTCAGCAGCGGCGACACCATGTTAATGGCGCCGAGCAGGTTGTTGGAGACGGCCTGGGTCATGCGGTCGAGCAGCGGCGGCGCTTCGTAGCGTCGCTGCGCCAGTTCCGGATTCTTGGCGGCGATGGTCTGACCTTCGTCGTGCATGTGGCCGACGATCTCGATCAGGCTGTGGCCGTCAACGACCACGTGGTGGAATTTCATCGCTATTGCAAAAGCGCCTTTTGGCAGCCAGTCGATACCGGACAGACCGCGGAATACGACCATCTCCCACAGCGGAACGCTGGTGTCGAGCTTGCTGGCCTGAAAGTCCCCCAGTGCCTGGCGCAGTGCTTGCCAGTTGCCGGGTGCCGGCAGCGTCACTTCGCGGACATGGTTTTCCAGGCGAAAGTTCGGGTCTTCGGCCAGGTAGGGGTTGTCAACATCAAGTGGCAGACGTTCCAGACGCGAACGCATCACCGGCAGCACCTTGATGCTCCTGCGCAGTTGATCGAGCAGCTGTGCGTGGGTCAGCTCGCCGCCCTTGGCGGTGGACGGGTCGTAGAAAAAGACCGGCGTGATGCAGATCTGTGCATTTTCCGCATCCAGGTACAGATATAGACTGTCCATGCTGTGCAATTGACGTTTCATTTCAGTGTAACTCCTAGCTCTCTTTCGGGGTCGTTGCCCCGTTTCATTACAAAAAATCGGTTAACGCTTAACTTTTGATTCGTTTCAGGAACCGGGCCATGCGGTCGATGGCTTCGCGCCCTTCCGGCAGCGCCACGGCGCCGAGGTGCCAGCAGGACGGCATGTCCTTCCAGATGTCGAGCTCCACCTCGACGCCCGCATCTTCCAGCGCTGCAGCCATGCGGCGGCTGTCGTCGAGCAGCATTTCGCTGTCCGAGACCTGCAGCAGTACCGGGGGCAGGCCATGCAGTTCGCCGAACAGCGGCGAAACCGCGCGGCGGTCGCGTTCGTCCTCCGGGCCCAGGTAGAAGTCCATGGCCCGTTCGAATGCCAAGCGGGTGGCAAAGCAGTCGGCTTCGGCATTCGATTCCATCGACGGCCCCGACAGCGTCAGGTCGTAGAGACCGGAGATGCCGATCAGGGCGTCGGGTCCGAGTCCGCCGTCCGCCAGCTGGCGCTGCACCAGCTGAAAGCCCAGGCAGGCGCCGGCCTGGTCGCCGGCAACGTAAAATGGGGTGCCGGGTTCGATGTCGTGCTGCAGCGCCTCGTACACCGCAATCACGTCGTCGAGGGCGGCGGGGAAGGCATGTTCCGGCGCCAGTCGGTAGCGCGGTGTCACCACCTGCAGCTTGAGTCGCTTCGCCAGTACCTGGGTCGCGCCGCGATGGCTCTGCGGCGAGGCCATCGAGAACATGCCGCCGTGCAGATAGAGCAGCACGCCCTTGGGCGTTCTGTGCGGCGCGGTCAGGAACTCGCACTCGACGCCGGCGACATTGCTGTGCTCGATGTTGACACCGATCGACGCCAGCGGCAGAAAGCGCTCGACCACGCTGTCCAGCTCGTGCCGGGCCTCCTCGAGCGTCAGGTGCGCGTTTAGCCGCGGCTTGTAGTGCCGGCGCAGGTACTGTTTGAGCAGGAAGTTCTGAACACTCATCGGACGCTACCAGACCCGTTCCAGCGGCTTGCTCATCGACAGCAGCAGACCGGCAAAGCCCTGACGCCGGTACGGCTTCCAGGACTCCGGCCGTTGCGCCAGCCGGTCGGCCAGCACCGCGAACACGAAAGCGTTGTGGGTCATGCCCGAGTGGCTGCCGGGCACGCGAACGTTCTCGGCGCGATCGTGCTGCAGCGGGTCCCGGGTGGTGGACCAGTAGCAGGCGCCGTCGCTGCGGGAGTAGATGGCGGTGGTCGGCACCGGTGGTGTCGTGCGCCAGTGATGCCAGCTCTTTTCGTTGACCAGACTGGTGTAGTCTTCCAGCGCGATGTTCGATCCCATACGCGCGACGAGGGTGGCGATGTTGTCGGCTTCCTCGTGCAGGTTGATGGGCGAGCCGAGGGACGTAACGGAGCGCACCAGTTCCGGAACTTCGTGGGCAACATAGCGCGCGAACAGCCCGCCCATACTCCAGCCGATCAACGATACGGGCTGCTGGTACTGCTCGGCCAGCAGGCGAACCCGGCTGGTGAGGCGGTCCTGGTTGCCCGCCAGCGGGCCTATATTCCGGCCCATATGCCAGGCATGACAGGAATAGCCGAGGCTGGCGAGATACTGGCGCAGCAGGAAGGTGCCCTCGTCACCGGCGGTCAGACCCGGCAGAACGAGCACCGGATGACCATCGCCGCGGGGCGTGTTCGGCAGCAGAGGCAGCGACAGCAGCAGGCCGGCGATTTCCAGCGGAACCCGCGCCTCGAGCAGGGAGTGAATCAGCGCCGGTCGCTTGCGGTCTTTTTCGGCAACGTGCGGTATCGGGTTAGACATTGTCTTTCTTTTTTCGATTCTGTGGTTTGGCTACGGCACTCAGCAACTCCTCGAAGCTGCGCTCGAGACATTCGTAATAGAAGTCCGGATCCGGCAGCATCTCGCGGCAGGATGTGACCGACAGGTTGAGGTAACGGTTGTGCCGGCTGGCAACATGGACCAGCCCCAGGCCGTTGGTGATCTCCGATACGCCCGAGAAGTACACCAGCGGAGCGTCCATCAGGTGGAGGTCCTGCGCGTCGCCGCCGAGGTCGATCAGCGCGGTATTGGCCAGTGGCATGCCAGCCTTGGCGCGCTGCGCCTCCAGGGTCAGACGGATGGCATCGGTCATGCTGCGGGTTGGCGAGCGCGTATCCGGCGGCGTGACCGGCGACCCGGTACGAGCCTGTGCGCGGTTGCGAATCAGTTGCTGCAGACGTTCGACGGGGTCGTCGGTATGCAGTGCCAGGTCTACGATGTCCCGAGATGCCTGCAGCGGTGCAGGCTCGCCCGTAGCAGTGAAGCTCGGCATCAGCGCCCGCAGCTCCCGGGGCGCCATCTCGGTTTTGTCCTCGAAATAGAGTCTCAGGGCGCCGGAAATGACAGCCAGCAGGATGTCGCTCTCTTCGGCGTCGGCAACGGCCTTCCTCAGACGACCAAGCTTGTCCAGCGCCATCGAGTAACTCTGCCAGACGCGGTAGTTCGAAACGTCGGTATTGAAACGGGTATAGGGAACCCGCACGCCGCCGGTCAGGACACCGTGGTAGAAGCGCATGATCGGGCTTAGGCTCTCGCTGGTTCGGCGCAGGGCGTTGCGGGTCTGCGCCGCGGCCTCTTCGACCGGGCGAAGCGCAAAGTTTAGACCGCTGCCGAGCATCGCGGTGACCGGTAGCATGGCGACCGGCCGGCGGGTGCTGTTACTGGGTGCCGGGCTGATTTCATCGTGCAAAGACCAGATCAGGTCCATCGCCTGCTGCGGGTCCATCAGACCTTGGTGCACCTTGCAGATCATGGCGAAGTGACCTTCGCCGAGCCAGGGGATGTTGTCCAGGCCTTCGACCACGTTGATTTCCCAGGGCGGACGACTCATGTCCAGGGGGCGGGAGTGAATACGGGCCACCTGAATGCAGAACTGGCGCCAGTCACCGGGCTTGGGCAGCGCCAGGTGACGCACGTGGAATTCAACATCGAAACGGTTGTCCAGGGCCCATTGCGGCTTGCCCAGAAGACTGGGGGAGCGCAGCAGACGCTGGAACTGCGGAAAGTGTTGCAGCCGGGTACGCACGCGGCCAAGGACCTGCTTGAAACGCAGGTGTCCCTCGGGTAGCGGGCGCTGGTCATAGATCAGCACAAAGGTCGCTGCCGACTGGGAGTCCGACGGCGCGAGAGGGTCGGTCAGGGCACTCAGTGCACTAGGCATCAGAGAGTTGGTCATCCTAAATTCCTTTTCTCGGAACATGGGAACTTCGGCGAAGGCTTGGGTGTCGGTGGCGCGGTGGTTTCGACCCGAAGCCTTCGATCAGGAGTGCTGAGTCACGCAAACAGTTTAGCTGGCGTCGGCTTCCGCTGCCGGCGATTCATCTGCCTGCGGGCGGCTGACGGCGTTGAGTTCGCTGCGCGCCTGGTTGATCAGCCTGCCGTGGATGGAGAGCAGCTTGAAACCCAGCTCCTGGGTGGCGCGAATCGGCTCGTCCAGGGACTGAATGTCGTGGGTGCCGAGCTTGACGCGCTGGGCGTGAAGTCCGTTGCTGACGTCCTGCAGCTGGGCTTTGACCAGCTGGGTTCCGTTCTCGACCAGTTGCTGCAGACCCTGTTCGGCCCCGGCGCCCTGCTCCGAAACGGTGCCCTGCAGCTGCTCGGCCTGCTGTCGGGCCTTGGCGGCCAGACCGAGGCCGGCGAGCATCAAGTCGCGGTTGAGCTCCAGGCTGCGGTCCAGGATGTCCCGGGTGCTGTTGAGCGCGGAGCCCGCGAGCTCCAGGTTGGATTCCAGCAGCTGCTGGCCAAGGTGCGTGAGATTCCCGCTTCCGATAAAGTCGAGTTGCATGTCTCTGATCCCCTCTAATGGCGTCTGCCCACAAGCGATGATGTCGGTTGCGGGCCTGATTGTTCGTGTTATTGAGGGTTATCGTAGAGAAAAGAATTAGAGTAAAAAAACTAGGTCGCCTCCCGCCGTTTCAGCGGTGGCTGTGCATGATCTCGATGAACTCGTCCCGGTCGCGCTCGCTGATGTAGGGCTTGAACATGCTCAGGATCTGAACGAAGCCCATTTTCAGATTGTAGGGATCGCTTTCCTGAGGTCTTTCCCGGTTGTTGGGCAGGCTGGCCGCGCGCATCGTGCCGTAGCCGCCCCACTGGGTGAAGATGAAGTGAACGTTGGTCGCAAGTCTGTGCATGTCTTCCTCTTCGACCACAAGTACACCGTTGCTGACCGCCAGATGGCAGAAATTGCGCCCAGCCTTGTCGGTCTGGCGCACCACTTCGCGAAAGTCCGGCTCGAGCTCGGGGTATTTCTGGATGACGAAAGCCGCGTCGCGAAAGATAAAGCAGTAACGGTGCACCAGCTGAAAGCAGAGTTCCAGGGAAGTCCAGAACTCCCGCGAAGCGACCGATTGCTGCTCATCGGCGCGCAGGAAGCGCATGAAGTCGGCGACGAACCACTGGTAGAGTTCGCGCAGAATCGCCTGCTTGTTGCGAAAGTGGTGATAGAGGTTGCCCGGGCTGATATCGAGACAGTCGGCGATATGGTTGGTCGAGACCTTGGCGATGCCATGCTCGGCGAACTGCTCCAGGCCACAGAACAGTATTTTGTCCCTTGTTTTCAAGGTTGAGTCCTTGTTGTGTTTTTTCTGCGGCGGCGCCAGGGGGCTGCGTCGCTGTTGCTCTTGTCACTGTATTGCATACGTCGAAGGCTGTGGGGTCAAGTTTTTGTCATCGGATACAGTGACTCCGGGCGAGCCTGCGCCTCACTGCAGCCGGACATTGATCGTCTCCAGCACGATACCGGGGTTAGCGCGCAGGGCGTGGTTACCGCCAAGTCTGACCGTCCCGACCTCAGAGGCGTCGATCGTCAGATCCCGGGTGACTGGCGGTAGCGGCGCGCGAAAGTGTATATCGACACCTTGCCGGAACACTTCCTGGTCGAACTTCAGAACCTGATGGCGCCTGCTCTGATTCAGTAACGTCAGCGCGCCCCTGAGCGAGCAGTCGTTCTTGCTCCGCGTGCAGCCACGAATATCTTCGTCACTCCTGGTGTCGACCTCGAACAGCACCTGCGGCTGTACTTCAAAGGCCCCGATATCGGCAATTCCAACGGCAAAACGTGGATCGCCGTTGCCGCGCTGATCCCAGGTCAACGGTTGTCCTGCCTCGTCCAGGGAGGCTGCGTTGTCGGCCCTGTTGAATGCGGGACTGCGCGAGTTTATTGGAATAGTCCGGGTAGGGCCGTTGTAGCGTCCCAGCTTTCCCAGCCCCGGGTCTTCCCGGGAAAAAATGCCGGTACAGCCACTGGATTTCTCGATGATGTTGGCGCGGCTTTGGGCCGCGAAATCCACTTCGGCGAGGCAGTCGAGCGGGGAACGGCTGTTGGCGACGATGCTGTTATTCATCAGTGCCGGGCCCGTGCTGTAGATAGCTCCACCCTGGGGCGCGGCGTTGTCGTCGAAGGTGGAGTGGGTCACGGTCAGCGCTGTGCCCGCGTGGTACAGGGCGCCACCGGCGCGATGCGCGCTGTTGCCATGCAGAGTGGAATTTATCAGGAAGAGGCTGCCTGCGTTGTATAGTGCGCCGCCGTTGTCCGAGGCCCGGTTGTTGTCGAGCAATACGCCTGAGAGAACCGAGATCCCGGCGTTAAAAAGTGCCCCCCCCTTATCGGCGCTGCCACGGGTCAGCGTCAGATAGCTGATTCGGGCGTGGATGCCGGGCGCGACGCTGAGAATGCGGTAACGCGTCTGCCCGTCCAATGTAACGCCACTTGCCTGCCAAAGCATGTCGTCGATATAGCCATCGATTACAAGAGCGTCGCGAATTTCGGGCAGAGGCGAGTTGAGCACAATGGTCTGGGGCTGTCGAAACAGGTCGCCATCGCTGGCAAACCGTATGAGGTCCGGTCCCGGCAGGGCATTGGCCTGAAGGATCGCTTCGCGCAGGCTGCCGGGACCGGTGTCTGCGAGCGAATTGACCACCTGAGTGCGGATCACGGCATCGCTGTGCCATGGAAAGGTTTGCGGCACAGAGCCTGCCGAGGTCGCCACGGCCGGCAGGAGCCAGAACAGGGAACTGAGAGCGGGCCCTGGGTGCATGGTTGCAGCTACCTCGAGAACGAAGACAGAGCAAGGGCTGCATGTAGATTAGACAAAATCTCGCGGCATTGGCCGGGTAGATCATCGACTATAGTTGAGCAGAAGGTGGTGCAGGGCAGATTCCGTTACAAAACCGTCATTTTGTCACAATGGCTGGTGTATGCTGGGGGATTCCACGGAGGGAGTGCGGTTAAGAGGAGTACCTGATGGACGTGGCTGAAGATACCCGGGGTGCGGCACTGGATGACCGGGCGCTGGGGCAGGCGCTGGTGCAGTCCGGCCGGTTGACCGAGACCGACCTGGCACGGGTCGAGCGCATGCGCAGCAGTCAGGCGGACGAAGCGCCGCTGTCGCTGCTGCTGGTGAAACTTGGCCTGGTGTCGGAGCGCAACATGGCCGCGAGCCTCGCCGAACTGCTGAAGCTGCCGCTGGTGGCGGCCGCCGACTACCCGGAGGCCCCGGTGCTGGAGGGGGAACTTTCGTACCGGTTCCTCAAGGAAGCGCAACTGGTACCGCTGCGCCGCGACGGCGAGCGACTGCTGCTGGCCATGGCCAACCCCCAGGACAGTTTTGCCGCCGAGGCCGTGGCGCTGGCCACCGACTGCGAGGTCGAACCGGTGGTGGGCGTGGGGTCCGAGATAGACTCCGCGCTGGAGCGGATGTTCGGCGAAGGCCAGAGCCAGATGGGCGATATCCTCTCCGAGGTGGCGCCGGGCGAGGACAGCGAGGAGAGCGTCGAGCTGCTGATGGACATGGCCAGCGGTGCGCCGGTCATCCGTCTGGTCAACCTCATCATTCAGCGGGCGGTCGATGCCCGCGCCTCCGATATTCACATCGAGCCGTTCGAGAACAGCCTCAAGGTGCGCTATCGCATCGACGGCGTGCTCAAGGAAGGCGAGGCGCCGCCGGTGAAGATGGCGCCGGCGGTGATTTCCCGTATCAAGATCATGGCACGCCTCAACATCGCCGAACGTCGCCTGCCGCAGGACGGGCGTATCGAGCTGCGGGTGCAGGGTCAGGACCTCGACGTGCGTGTCTCGACGGTGCCGACGATGTACGGCGAAAGCGTGGTGATGCGCCTGCTGAACAGGGAAAACGTGTCTCTGGACTTCACCTCGCTGGGGTTCGCGGACGATACCCGCGAAGCGCTGGAGGAATTGCTCAATATTCCCAACGGCATGATTCTCTGCACGGGACCGACCGGTAGCGGCAAGACCACGACGCTCTATACGGCGCTGCATCGCCTCAATACCCCCGAACGCAAGCTGATTACCGTCGAAGACCCGGTGGAGTACCAGCTCGAGGGCATCAACCAGATCCAGACCAAGTCAGCCATCGGCCTCAACTTTGCCAACGCCCTGCGCTCGATCGTGCGGCAGGACCCGGACGTCATCATGGTGGGCGAGATGCGCGACCTGGAAACCGCGCGTATCTGCATCCAGTCGGCATTGACCGGTCACCTGGTGCTCTCGACCCTGCACACCAACGATGCGGCCAGCAGCGTGACCCGGCTGCTGGAGATGGGGGTCGAAGACTATCTGCTGACCTCGACGCTGAACGCGGTCATCGGGCAGCGCCTGGTGCGGGTACTCTGCAGGCACTGCAAGGAAGCCTATACGCCGCTACCGGAGGTGGTGGCGGAACTCGGCCTTGAAAAGTACAGCGGCGGCAAACCGGTGCAGCTGTATCGGGCTGTCGGCTGCAGCGCGTGCGGCGGAACCGGATTCCTGGGCCGGGTGGTGATACACGAGCTGCTGCAGATGAACGATGAAATTCGCCGTCTGGCTTTGCAGCATGCGGACGCGGGGCAGATTCAGAAAGCCGCCAGGGCCGCCGGTATGCGCACCATGTACGAGGACGGCTGTATGAAGGCGCTGGCGGGTGTCACCAATCTTGAAGAAGTCATACGCGTCACCCAGGAGACCTGATCTATGCCGCAGTTTCAGTACCGGGCCGTGACGCCGGAGGGCGAAGAACGCAGCGGGGCCCTGGAAGCCGGTGATCAGGGCGCCGCGGTGTTGCAGCTGCAGCGTTCGGGCCTGATTCCGATTTCGGTCGAAGAGGGCGGTGCGGCCGGCCTGCCGAACCTGCTGCAGCTCAAACTGCAGCTTGGCGGCGCCTCGCAGCGGCGGGTGCTGCAGTTTACCCTGGATCTGGCGACGCTGATGCGCGCCGGCGTCTCGCTGGATCGGGCGCTGGAGATCATGCGCCGGGTGGCCGGAGATGAGGGTTCGCAGTCGATGCTGGCGCACATCCAGGAAGGCGTGCGCAAGGGTCAGGCGCTGTCGGCGGTGCTGAAGGAGCAGGGGGGCGACTTCTCCCGCTTCTACATCAGCATGGTTCACGCCGCCGAGATGTCCGGCAGTCTGGGCGATGGTCTGACCGACCTGGCCCACTATATGGAACGCAGCCGGGAGTTGCGGGAGAAGACGCTGTCGGCCCTGCTGTACCCGCTGATCCTGCTGGTCGTGGCAGGTCTGTCGCTGCTGATCATCCTCACCTATGTGGTGCCGCAGTTCCAGCAGCTGTTCGACGACATGGGCCGGGCGCTGCCGTTGTCGACCAGCATCGTCATCGGTATCGCCGAATTTATCCGCGACGTCGGCCCCTGGCTGCTGCTGGCGGTGATCGTGGCGGCGCTCTGGTTCCGGCGCCGGCTGCAGGATCCGGAGGTACGCCTGCGCTGGGACGCCTGGCTGTTGCGCCTGCCGCTGGCGGGCGGTTTGCTGCAACGTCTCGATACCGCCCGTTTCAGCCGCAGTCTGGGTACCCTGGTGCGCGGTGGCGTGCCGTTGCTGACCGCGCTGCAGATCGCCCGTGAGACCCTGGTCAACCAGACCATGGCCGAGGGTGCCGACACCGCCGCCGCGAGCCTCAAGGAGGGGCGTCGGCTGGCCGAGCCGTTGCAGGCGACCGGGGTCTTCCCGACACTGGCGCTGCAGATGATCCAGGTCGGCGAGGAGACCGGGCAGCTCGACGAGATGCTGCTCAAGGTCGCCGATGTCTACGACCGCGAGGTGGCCAACGCGGTGCAACGGATGCTGACGATCCTGGAACCTGTGCTGATCGTCGGACTCGGACTGATGATCGCGGGCATCATACTGTCGATCCTGGTCGCGATCATGTCCATCAACGAATTGCCAATCTGACTACTGAGGAATTTTTATCGTGAGTCTGCATTCCACCAAACGAAATTCCGTCTTCGCCCGCCGCGGGCAACGCGGCTTTACCCTGCTGGAACTGCTGGTGGTGCTGGTCATTCTGGGGCTGCTCGCAAGCCTGGTCGGCCCCCAGGTGCTCCGTCACCTGGGCACATCCAAAACCAAGACCGCTGCGCTGCAGATCGAGGAACTCAGCGCGGCGCTGGATCTGTACCGGCTCGAGGTCGGCCGCTACCCCAGCACCAATGAGGGCCTGGATGCGCTGATCGAAAAGCCGTCCAATGCGCCGAACTGGAACGGCCCCTACCTGAAGAAGAAGGTGGTGCGCAAGGACCCCTGGGGCTTTGACTACGTCTACAACTATCCGGGCCAGCACGGAGATTTCGATCTCTACTCGCTGGGTGCGGATAACAAGGACGGCGGTGACGGCGAGAACCAGGATGTCCGCAGCTGGGAGTAACCGGCAGGAGTCGCGGGCATGAAATCGCCGCGCCAGGCCGGTTTTACCCTGCTGGAACTGATGGTGGTGCTGGTCATGGCGTCGCTGATGCTGAGCCTGGTGGTGCCGCGTTTCGCCGCTGTGCTGCCCGGGGTCGAGCTCAAGAGCTATACCCAGAAAACCGCCGCCCTGCTGCGTAAGCTCAGATCGCAGGCGATGGCGGAAAGTCGCCTGGTGGCGCTGAGCCTGGACTCCGAGGCGCATCAGATACGCGTAAGCGGACTCGATGCGCCGATAGCGGTTCCTGAGGACATCAGTCTGACGCTGAATGACGATGGCAGCCTGGCGCTTGGCAACGAGATCGTGCTGCCCGAGTCTTTCGGCGTTTCGGAAGCCCTGCCGAGTATCCGCTTCTACCCGGATGGCAGCTCCAGTGGCGGCGATCTGACGCTGACCTCCGCTGGTGGCGGATACGCGATCCGGGTCGACTGGCTGACCGGGCAGGTCAGCATCGACGACGGCGACAACGCGGACGAGGCGGCGGTCGATGAGTAGGCGAGAGAGGCAGGAGGGCTTCACGCTGCTGGAAGTGCTGGTGGCCTTTCTGATCCTGTCGCTGGCGCTGGGGGTGATTCTGCAGATCTTTTCGCTGGCGATGCGCACCACCGGCAGCGCGACGGCGAAGCAGCAGGCGCTGCTGCTGGCGGAGTCGCGGATGGCGGAGCTGACGTCGATGCAGGAAATCGGATCCGGGCGTGACGAGGGCCGCTTCGACGATCGCTTCAGCTGGGTTTCCCATATCGAACGCTACGAGTTTCCGGACCAGCAGGTGGACTTCGAGACCTTTCTGGTGCCTTACAGGATCGACGTCACCGTGGAGTGGGACCGCAACCAGGAGCTGACACTCAGCACCCTGCGGCTGGTGAACGAGCGATGAGTCGCGCAGCCGCCAGGCGCTGCGCGGGCTTCACGCTGGTGGAGCTGATGATCGCGTTACTGCTCACCGGCATGGTGGCCATGCTGGTATTCGGTGCCTTTCGCATCGCCACCGCCAGCTGGGAGCGGGTGATCGGCCAGCAGGAGCGGGTGCATGAACGCTATATCGTGCAGACATTCGTGCGGCGGCTGCTCGAGAATGCCCAGTCCATCCGGTTGAGGGACATCGATGCGCGACTGTCGGTCGCGATGCAGGGCGACGAGCGTCAACTGACTTTCGTCACGGAACTGCCGACCCGCGACGGGGTGGCCAAGCTGTTCTGGTGTCAGTTGAAGGTAAGGGAAACAGAAACGCAACAAAAACAAATGATTATGATCACCCGGCCTTACACGGAGGGTGAGATCATCGACTGGCGGGCACCGTTCGAGCCGACCGGCGAGGGCGCAAATGCCGAGGAGACGGTATACATCGAGCCGGAGGAGCGGGTGCTGCTCGAGGGCGTCGCGGAACTGGAGCTGGAGTACCTCTACTACGACGAATACGATCAGCCGGACTGGCGCCGGGAGTGGACGGAAGAAACGGTCCTGCCGTACCTGATCCGCTTCAAGGCGCTGCCGGTCGACGAGGACGGCTTTGCGGGGGAGGAAGATACCGCCTTCTGGCCCGAGATGCTGGTGTCACCGACGGATTATCGCTATGCCGGCAAAACGCTCTTATAAGATGGGTTACGCGACGCGCAAACAACTGTGCACAGGTCGAGACGGGTGCGGATGCGCCGCCAACCCATCACAGAACCGATCGCATCGGCAACGGGGGCTGGCACTGGTTGCCGTTCTCTGGGTACTGATACTGCTGTCGCTGCTGGCGGCGAACCTGTCCCAGGGCAGTCGCAGCAACGGCCAGCTGACGCTCAACCTGGTCGATGCCACCCGCGGCAAGTACGCCAGCGAGGCGGGTATGCAGTGGGCGCTGTGGAACCTGCAGCAGCCGGAGGAGAACCAGTGGCTTGCCGACGGCGGCCCGCAGTTGCTGGAGTTCGACGATATCGATGTCTGGGTGGCGCTGCAGGACGAAAGCGGCAAGATCGACCTCAACGCGGCGCCGGTCGAGCTGTTGACCGGTCTGTTTCTGGCCGCCGGCGCCGCGGGTCCCCAGGCTGAGGCGCTGGCCGATGCCATCCTCGACTATCGCGACGAGGACGACCTGAGGCGACTCAACGGCGCCGAAGATGACGACTACCTTGCCGTGGGTCGCGAGGACGGGGCCAAGGATGCGCGTTTCGACAAGGTCGAGGAGCTGCAGCTGGTGCTGGGCGTGACCCCGGCGCTGTACCGGCAGGTCCGCAGCAGCGTTACGGTATTGAACGGCCAGGCGGGCATCAACCCGCTGTACGCGCCGCGGCTTGCGCTGCTGTCGCTGCCGGGCGCGGACGAAGGCACGGTGGATCAGTACATCGAGCAGCGGCGGCGCAACCGTCTCGACGGCCTGCCGCCGCCCGAACTGCCGCTGCCGGATTCCCAGTATGTGTCCCAGGGCCGTTCCGGCATCAATTACACGGTGCTTGCCGAGTCCCGGGTCGGCAAGGTGGTTCGCACGCGCTACAGCGCCCGCATGGGGCGCCGCGGCGGCGGTCAGCGCGGCGGCCTGACGCTGACGGAAATCAGACGCGAAATGCAGCCTCTGTTCGAAATCGAGGAGCGCTAGGCACCGCTGGATAGGGTGTCTTCGTAGGAGTTCCGCGGGAGCTTGTCGGAACGGCCGGAGGGTTTCGTCTGTAGGAACTCGCTCCGCGAGCGAACCGGCTCGGGAGCTTGGTACAACCGCCGGGGTTCGCCCACAGAGTGGGCTCCTACGCGTGGCACCGATGCGCTTTTTGTAGGAGCTCGCTCCGCGAGCGAATGGCTCGGATGCTCGGGGGAACCGCCGGAGCGGTTTCGTCTGTAGGAGCTCGCTCTGCGAGCGAATGGCTCGGATGTTCGGGGGAACCGCCGGAGCGTTTCGTCTGTAGGAGCTCGCTCCGCGAGCGAACAATTAACCTAAGACCAGGGCAGGGAACGCCATGGCAAAAGGGCATCGGCTGAGAACAGGCCGATATTCTACCGAAGGGCAGGTTTATCTGGTAACAGCCGTTTGCTGGCAACGCCGGAGGCTGTTTACCGATTTTGCGCACGCACGCGCGGTCGTAAGGGCGATGCGCGATGTCGAGCCATCGGCGGCAACGCTTTGCTTTGTGGTAATGCCGGATCATCTGCACTGGTTGCTGCAGCTGAAACAGGGGGCGGAGCTATCCGCTACGGTACGCCTGATGAAGGTCATCGCGACCCGACGCATCCGGTCGGAGAATCCCGGAGCGATGCCGGTCTGGCAGCGAGGTTTTTACGATCGTCAATTGCGTCAGGAGGACGACCTGGTCGCGATGGCGCGTTATGTGGTCGCGAATCCGCTGCGTGCCGGGCTGGTTCGCTCGGTACGGAATTACGGTTTGTGGGACGCGATTTGGCTCTAAGACGCGTCCCGGGCGTTCGCTCCGCGAGCGAATGGCTCGGGCGTTTGGCGGAACCGCCGAAGGGTTTCGTCTGTAGGAGCTCGCTCTGCGAGCGAACAGGCTCGGGTGCTTGGCGAATCCGCCGGGGTTCGCCCACGGAGTGGGCTCCTACGGGTGGCACCGATGCGCTTTTTGTAGGAGCTCGCTCCGCGAGCGAATGGCTCGGGCGTTTGGCGGAACCGCCGGAGGGTTTCGTCCGTAGGAGCTCGCTCTGCGAGCGAACCGGCGCGGGAGCTTGGCAAAACCGCCGGGGTTTGCCCACGGAGTGGGCTCCTACGCGTGGCACCGATGCGCTTTTTGTAGGAGCTCGCTCCGCGAGCGAAGTGGCTCGGGCGTTTGGCGGAACCGCCGGAGGGTTTCGTCTGTAGGAGCTCGCTCTGCGAGCGAACCGGCTCGGGAGCTTGGCAAAACCGCCGGGGTTCGCCCACGGAGTGGGCTCCTACAGTTGGTACCGATGCGCTTTTTGTAGGAGCTCGCTCCGCGAGCGAATGGCTCGGGTGCTTGGCGGAACCGCCGGAGGGTTTCTTCTGTAGGAGCTCGCTCTGCGAGCGAAGCGGCTCGGGAGCTTGGCAAAACCGCCGGGGTTCGCCCACGGAGTGGGCTCCTACAGTTGGTACCGATGCGCTTTTTGTAGGAGCTCGCGCCGCGAGCGAATGGCTCGGGCGTTTGGCGGAACCGCCGGAGGGTTTCGTCTGTAGGAGCTCGCTCTGCGAGCGAACCGGCTCGGGAGCTTGGCACAACCGCCGGGGTTCGCCCACGGAGTGGGCTCCTACGGGTGGCACCGATGCGCTTTTGTAGGAGCTCGCGCCGCGAGCGAATGGCTCGGGTGCTTGGCGGAACCGCCGGAGGGTTACGTCTGTAGGAGCTCGCTCCGCGAGCGAAGCGGCGGATTGCAGCGAAAGCGCCCGTGCAGTGGGCCCCTGCAGTAATATGAACTAGTCTCAACTAATGGAATTGTCATGAAAAGGGGAAGGGGTTGATCGAGGCTACCGAGAGCAGATTCAGCCGCTGGCGACGGGAAGTGTCGCAGCCGCTGTCCGGTTTCTGGCAGTGGTGGAGCGGTGAGCTCGTTGGTCTGTTACCGGCCGAATGGCGTCGCCGCCTGCGGGGGCAGGCGCTCGTCGCCAGGGTGGAGCCGGGGCAGGAAAGCCTGCTGGTGGTGACCGACGGCAGCGAGGAGCTTTACCGGATGCCGCTGTCGGTTGCGCCGCCGCCGCAGCTCGTGCAGCAACTGCAGCAGCTGTCGGCCCAGGCCGGACGCACGGTGCTGCAGGTCGATCCCCGAAAACTGCTGCACAAGCGCCTTCCATTGCCGGCGGTGACCGAGTCGCGACTGGAGTCGGTGCTGGGCTTCGAGATGGACCGACATACGCCGTTCAAGGCCGAGGATGTCTATTTCGGCTACCGCGTCGACCGCCGGGACGTGCCCGGGCAGCGCATTCTGGTCGATCTTTACCTGATGCCGCGCAAGCGACTCGACGATTTGCTGAAGCAGGTGCGGGCCTTTGGCCTGGTGCCGACAGCGGTGCTGCCGGCCGAGGCCAGAACCTCCGCCGAACAAAAGACCCTGAATCTGCTGCCCCGCGCGATGCGCCAGGGACAGGGGCGGGAACGGCAGCGGTCGATGCGCAACAAGGTGATTGTCGGCGGCCTGCTGCTGGCGATGCTGGTGGCCTTTCCGCTCTACAAAAGGGCAGAGCGGGTCGAGGCGCTGGAAGCCGCGCTGGCCGAGCCGCGTGCCGCGGCGGAACAGGCCCAGCGGGTGCGGGCGGAAATCGAGGCCTTGGTGGATGGTCGTCAGTACCTTAGCCGGCTCAAGGCCGAGCAGCTGCCGGTAATCTTCGTGCTCGACGAGCTGACCCGGCTGCTGCCCGACAACACCTGGCTCAATCGCTTCGAGCTCGATGGCCAGAACCTGCGCGTACAGGGTGAGTCCGGCAGCGCCTCGTCGCTGATTGCGCTGCTGGAAGATTCCCCCATGTTCATGTCGGTCGACTTCACCTCGCCGGTGACCATCAATCCGCGCAGCCGGCGTGAGCGTTTCAGTATCGAGGCGCGTCTGGAGCCGTTGCCGCAAGCCTCCGGGGAGGGAGCGCCATGAAGCCGATGACACCGGCCCGAAGCCGGTTTCTCGCCCTGGGTTTGCTGATCATAGTGCTGCTGCTGTTGATCTCGTTTGTGATTCGGCCGCTGGTTTCCAACTTCCTGGCCTATGGCGAGCGTATCGAGACGCTCGAGAACCAGCTGCAGATCTACCAGCGGCTGGCGCAGGGGCTGGAACAGGACGAGGCCCGGCTGAGCGAGCTCAAGGCTGCAGAGCCCGTAACGGATCAGTACCTGCCCGAGAACAAGCCGGCGCTTGCCGCGGCACAGCTGCAACAGTTCCTGCATCGGCAGATCGGCCGGCAGGGCGGACAGGTAATCAGCACCCAGATCATCAGCAGCGACGAGGACGGACCGCTGCAACCGATCAGTATACAGGTCCACATGCGTGGCGAGATCGAGGATCTGGTCGATCTGTTCTACAGTCTCGAATCCGGCAAACCTGCCCTGTTTACCGACAATGTCACGGTGCTCGCCAACCCGCGCCGGCAGACCCGGGTGGTGCGTCGGGCCGGCCGTCGGGTCGAGATCGGCCGCTCCGTTCCCGCGCTCGATATCCGCTTCGACCTGACCGGCTACGCGGGCAAGGAGAAGACGCCATGAAGCCGTTGTGGAACCGCTGGGCGCTGTGCTCACTGCTGATCTGGACGCAACCGGGGCTGGCGCAGGACGAAGCGCTCGTCGAGGATACCCCGCCACCGCTGGAAGCGGCTGACGATGAGGCCGTCGCGCCGGCACCGGCACAGCCGCGTTCACTGTCCGACTTCCCGCCGCGCAGCGACTTCGACGAGATGCTGCAGCGGCCGCTTTTTCACTCCAGCAGGCGCCCCCAGGTCGAGGACTCGGGTGATGGCGGTTCGGCGCAGGAGCTGCGCGAGACCTGGAAGCTGACCGGCGTGATCGTGGTCGGCGATGAAATCAAGGCGATGTTTCAGGAACGCAACGGTGAACGACGCCTGACACTCGGTGCCGGTATGCCGCTGGATGCGAACTGGGTGCTGGACGAAATCAACATGGAAACCGTGATCCTTGGCTCCGGCGAGGAGCAGGTCACGCTGGAATTACTGGAGCCCCGTGATACGGCGCCTGTTGAAACTGCAAAAGAGAACGGCGAGGATGCGCCGGACGATGAGCCCGGTTCGGTGGACGAACGAACACGCGAAGCTTCCCGTCAGCTGGAAGAGGATGCCGATGCCGCCAAGGAGATACCCGATGAGTAAGGCCTGGAAACTATCAATGTTGTTCGTCTCCAGCGTGCTGCTGAGCGCCTGCATGTCGCACGACATGCAGAGTCGCAACGCCATGGACAGCCCCTGGCGGCAGGAGCAGCCCCGGCTGGAGCCGGATGAACAGGGCGTGATCGCCGCGGGCGTCGCCAGCCGCGGGCTGAGTACCGACGCCCGTGCAGCGAAGCAGATGGCGGAAGAGCCCCGCTTCGCCTCCGAAGCCGGCCTGGCACAGGCACCGCAGACGCCACGGGCCGAGTTCTATGGCGGCAACGGCGTCTTTTTCGATGCCCGGCGGGAACCGGCCAAGACTGCGGCCGAAGGCGATATCACCTTCAACTTCCAGGGAGCCGAGATCAGCGAGGTGGTGAAAACCATTCTTGGCGACATTCTGGGGGCGAACTACATCCTCGACGACAGGGTTCGCGGCGCCGTCAACATGCAGACCAGCCGGCCGATCAGCCGTGAGGCACTGGTGCCGACGCTGGAAAAACTGCTGCAGGTCAACGGCGCGGCACTGATCGATCATTACGACTTCTACGAAGTGGTCCCGCTCGACAGTGTCGACGGTGGGGCCATCAGCGTGCTCGGCAACCTCGGCGCCGACCGCGGCTACCAGATGCTGGTGGTGCCGCTGCGCTACATCGGCGCCCAGGAAATGCTCAAGATTCTGGAGCCGCTCAAGCCCCGTCAGGGCATGATGGAGGCGGACGAACGGCGCAACCTGCTGATGCTGGCCGGCACCCAGGCGGAGCTGGTCAACCTGCGCGAGACCATCAAGACCTTCGACGTCGATCAGCTGCAGGGCATGTCGGTGGGCCTGTTCCGGCTCAACTCGGTCGACCCCGAAACCCTGGTCTCGGAGCTCGAGACCATCTTCGGCGATTCGGCCGAGGGTCCGCTGGCCGGCATGGTTCGTTTCATGCCCATCGAGCGGCTGAACGGCATTCTGGTCATCACGCCGCAGCGCAAGTACCTCACCGACGCCCGGGCCTGGATCATGCGCCTGGATCGCAGCGAAGGCGCTCAGGGCCTGGGCATGTATGTCTACTACGTGCAGAACGGTCGCGCCGAGAACATGGCCGATATGCTGGGACAGTTGTTCGAGGGGCAGCGCCGCGAGCGCCAGGCCAGGCAGTCCGAGAATGCCCGCCGGCCGCGCAGCGCCACCACCGAGGGCGGGGATGAGCCGGTCGGGGGCGAGGAAAGGACGCTTACCCGGGCCGAGGCCAGCGTGGGCGGCACCAGTGTCGAGGTCGGCGAGGTCAGCATCATCGCCGACGAGGAAAACAACGCGCTGCTGATCATGGCCTCGCCGAGCGACTACGACAAGGTCTACAAGGCGATCCAGAAGCTCGATGTCCTGCCGTTGCAGGTACTGGTCGAGGCGACCATCGTCGAGGTGTCGCTCGAAGACGAGCTGCAGTACGGCCTGCAGTGGTTCTTCAAGAACAGCCTGGACGGCGGCAGCAAGACCGGTATCGGCACCATCGGCAACAGCCCGATTCCGTCGGCGTCCGACCTGTTCGGCTCCTCGAGCTACGAGGTGCTCAGCGGCGGCGAGACGCGCGGGCTGCTCAATCTGCTGGCGCGGGACTCGCGGCTGAACGTGGTGTCGTCGCCGACGCTGATGGTGCTGGACAACCACACCGCCGAAATCCGGGTCGGTGATCAGGTCCCGATTCAGACCTCCACCACCACCAACACCAGCAGCGATACCGGCAACGTCACCAGTACCATCCAGTACCGCGACACCGGCGTGCTGCTCGAGGTCACGCCGCGGGTCAATGCCGGCGGCATGGTGGTGCTGGATATCACCCAGGAGGTCAACGACGTCGACCAGACCACCAGTTCCGGTATCGACTCGCCGACCATCATCCAGCGCCGCGTAAACACCAGCGTGGCGGTGCAGAGCGGCGAGACCCTGGTGCTGGGCGGTCTGATCAAGGAAAACAACACCAAGGACAACGAGGGTGTTCCGTACCTGAGACACGTCCCGGTGCTGGGCTGGGCCTTCGGCAGCCGCGGCAAGAGCGTGCAGCGCACCGAGCTCGTGGTCATGATCACGCCGACCGCGGTGACCGACACCGCCGACGCCCGCGAAGTGACCCGCGAGTACCAGAACAAGCTGCGTGGCCTGGATCTGCCGTCCATCCGGAGGAGCTCGGCCGGCCGCAGCTATTGATGCATGAACGATTCGCCCGGAGACCGGGCTCCTACGTACTTTCCAGTCCCCCTGTAGGAGCCCACTCCGTGGGCGAATCACTTTGGTGTTACCGCTGCAACCCGGCCAGCTCGCTCGTGGAGCGAGCGCCTACCAAGAAGCACTGGTACCATCCGTAGGAGCCCACTCCGTGGGCGAATTCTTTCGGTGTTATCGCTGCACCCCAGGTGAATCGCTTGCGCGCCTAAAAAAAGCACCGAATATGCTGAAAAGCCAACAGGGTTGACGACCGTTAAACGGGGTTTACAACGATAATCGATAATTACTTATTTAAAATCAAATAGTTAGAAAATCATTCTGTTTTTTTGTTATTCCCGCCTTACAGTTTTCGCCCGCTTATTTTTTGCCATCTGAATTAATCCTTTCATTACAAGCAACTAGCGACTCGGCACGTAACTTGTATTAAGTGAGTTACCCAACGGCTTTGGCGAACGCATGCAGTGCCCGGTGGGCCGGCGAAGCATATCTGCCGGCGAGCCGGGCACCTAAGGACCACGGTATTCGGTCTGAGCATGCGCTTTACGTCGACCGTTCGCGTTGCGGGACAGACGTGGTCCGGCAATGGATTCTGCCCGTCCAGCAATCGTCATGCAGTTGTCCCCCGCCCGTAGCAGGTAAAACGACAGGAGATCTTCGACTGAGCCAAAGCCGCTCCGCCTGCAGCGAGCCGTGACCGGAGGCGAAACTTGTTTTGGTCGGCGCCCCTAACGATGTCGGGGCCAAGACCTTGGGAGGTTGGACATGAACAGGTCCTTCTTATCACGCTTAAAAACGCCATTCTTTCGAGTGACGTCATTGCTGGCAGGCTGCGTGCTCGCTGCGGGCCTGCTGACGACGTTCGCGGTTCGGGCCGTGGACAATATCGGCGTGTTCGAACTCGAACAGAACGCCGATATGATCACCACGCAGGCGCAAAACCTGCCGGGTGACGACTGGGGTATCACTGACGGCGATGCCATTGACGGTACCGGGAACAACTGCATAGATCCGCTGGATAACACCTGCGGGTATGTAGCAGGCCCCCCGGCCGATAGCTCCGACCACCCGCACCCGGGTGTCGATGGTCACACTGGCGGGAATTCCGTGCGCCACGTATGGCTTTCGGACTTCAACAACCCCGACGATATCTTCGACAAGGGCGGTTCCAAGGACGACGAGGACATTTCCAGCTGGCGCTTCAAGCTCGCGACTCCGTCTTCGGACAAGACCGATATGGGGCAGGGCGCCGTCGCGGTGTATCTCTACGATGGTGATGAGTACGATTGGATCAAAAAGGACGATCTGCTGACCTATTTCACCGCGAACCTCTTTGCCGACAACGGTGTTGCCAAGATCGGTATCTGGTTCGTCAAGCAGCGACTGGCCAAATCCACCGACGGTTCCGGCATCTTCAATGAGGTTGACGAGGACGGTACGGTACTGGGGCCAGCAACCCACGAACTCGGCGATATCACCGCCAATATGGAGTTCGTCGGCGGCGGCGGCATCCCGATTGTCAGTATTTACATGTGGGTTGGCGAAAATCCGCCTCTGGTAGGAGGCAAGTCGGTCTACTGTCTCGCCAACAGCAACGATATTTCCGGTGGGTCAGAGCCGGATTACTGTAAGCCGGTCACCTCGCCGGGTAACGGCACCGTAGCCTTCGTGGCGAAAGCGGAAGCGCGCTGTAACAGTACGGGTTCCGAGGTATTCTCGCCGTTCGCCTGTGCCACCACCAACGTCAGCGCTACCGAATCGATCGATTCATGGGGCTATACCGGCAAGAGCAATGCCCAGCCGGATCCTGATCCGACACCGAGACCTCCGGGCACCGACGGTATCCAGTTCAATGACCATGTACCGACGACCGTCTTCGAGGGTGGTATCAACTTCAGCGCGGTGGGCCTGGAAGGCTGCTATTCCACCGTCGTCTTCAATACCCGCTCGTCGGGCTCCTCGGTTCGCTCCATTTTCGAAGACCTGATGATGGGTGAACTCGACTTCTGCAGCATCAAGGTAACCAAAGACGGTGACGAACTTGCCAAGGTCGGCGATGAAGCCAAGTACACCATCACCATTGAAAACGATGGCGTGCTGGGCCTGTTCGCACAGAGCATCACCGATGTCGGCGATGGCTGGTCGGGGCTTGGCGATCTGTTGAACAGCGCCAACTACGATACCTCCGATTGCGGCAACGCACCGGGCGCTCCGCTGGCGGCAACGGACAGCTGCACCATTACGGCCAGCTACATGGTTCAGGAGGGAGATCCGAACCCGCTGGAAAACGAAGTGACGGCTGTATATCGGCCTGTGTTCCTTGGCGGCACTGCCTTCTTGGGCCAGGCGGTAAGCGATTCGGACGACCACAGTCTGCCGCTGTTCGAACCGGACTTCACCCTGACCAAACTGTGCCCGGAAGGCGTGGATGAGCAGAATCCCTGGATCGTCGGTGAAGAGCGGAGCTTCCGTTTCAATATCACCAACACCAGCGACGCCAACAGTCCGGACCTGATGCTGTCATCGCTTACCGATGCTGTGCTAGGCGATGCGGTGGTCAAGGCCGCTGCCGAAGCCCAGGGTGCCGATGTGCTCATTGCCGACGAAAGCGTGGACTTCACGGTGGCTTACACGCCGGATGCCGACGATGCCGCGGCCGGAGCCATTGATAACTCCATCACTGCGGTCTATGGCATTGCCAGCGTGGGCGAAGCCAGCTTTGAAAATACCGTGGAGAAAACCTCCGATGTGAGCTGTCCGGTTATCAAGCGCGACTCCAGGCTGGTAACGGAGGTGCATGCGGATATCGGCGCGGCAGATTCACCGCAT
The DNA here is from genome assembly GCF_014645375.1 of Marinobacterium nitratireducens. Lineage (GTDB taxonomy): Bacteria > Pseudomonadota > Gammaproteobacteria > Pseudomonadales > Balneatricaceae > Marinobacterium_A > Marinobacterium_A nitratireducens. The sequence continues at coordinate 531,994 of NZ_BMLT01000003.1, read as the reverse complement.
ACGGATGTCACCGGCGGTCAGGTCGATGTCATGACCTTCGTCCACGATTTCGCCAAGGTAACGGACGACAGCGGACTGGGTAACACCATGATCCCGAGCGGCAAGGTCCGCTTCCAGCTGTACTCGTCGACCGATTGCGCGGATATTTCGGAACTGACGGAACTGAGGGATGTGGACAACGTTCTGATCGAATCCTACCCGCTTGAGCTGGATCTCGATGCCCAGGGCGAAGTCGAAACCACGCCGTTCAAGATCCCGTCGGCCACGAGGGCCTGGAAGGCTACCTATCTCGGCGACGGCAACTTCTACGGTGATGACGTGGCCGAGCCTGTCTGCGAAGCACTCACCGGTCAGGCGATTCCGTCGACCACCGTGACCTTCATCCATGCCGGCGATCCGGATCCGACCCACACCGAAGGGACGCCCGATATCCAGGGCAATACGGTTCAGGTCGGTACCACCATTCACGACATGGCCAAGGTCAGCCCGCAGGATACCGGGCCGGTACCTGAAGGTACGGTGCTGTTCGGTCGCTTCGCGTCCATCGCGGATTGCGAGGGCGCCCTGGCAGAGACTCCGGTGGGACCGGGACCTGTCAATACCCAGCAGGCAAGTCTGAGCGGTGGCCTGGCCGAAACGCCGCTGGCCTATCAGGTAGAACCTCTGCCGGCAGGCGATACCGGCGGCAACCTGGCCTACCTGGCGAGCTATCTGGGTGATGACGACCCGGATATCTACCTCTCGTCCACCGGTACCTGCGAACCGCTGTATATCGAGCTGAACCCGTCGAGTGTCGTCACGCAAGTCCACGACGCCTCTCATACGGTGGTCAGCTACGACGTTACCAGCACGGAAGTGCCGATCGGCACCGTCATTCATGACTGGGCCGAGGTGACCGGTGGCGGTACTGCCGGCGGCCTGGGTATCGACCCGACCGGCGATGTCGAGTTCAGCGTCTGGACCGGCCTTGTCTGCGAAGGCGAAGCCATGGCGATCTTCAACGTAGCCCTGGCGGATGACGTCACCGATGACGGTGTTGCCTACGCCGAGACCACGGATGTCGGCTACAGCATCGAGCTGCAGTCCGGTGACGAGTACTCGTTCAAGGCCCGCTATCTGGGTCTGGATGGTACCTACGCCGCGGCTGGTGACAGCCGTTGCGAACCGGTCAAGGCCGAAATCGCCGAACAGCAGGGTTGCACACCGGGGTACTGGAAGGTACCGCAGCATCATGATTCCTGGGTGGGTTACACCACGGATCAGAAGCTGAATAGCGTCTTCACCTTCCCGGCTGGCGGCGGACCGGTAGCCTCGCTAGCCAACGACACCATGCTGCAGGCCCTGAACTACATGGGCGGCACGGGTGCCGGCGGTGCCGCGCAGATACTGCTGCGTGCCGCTGTTGCCTCGGTGCTGAATGCGGCTCATCCGGATGTCAGCTTCCCGCTGGATCTGGGTGATATCATCAGCGATGTCAACGCTGCGCTGCTAAGTGGCGATCGTGCCACCATGCTGGCGCTGGCGACTGTCCTGGATGACGCCAACAATGGCATCATCAACAACGAGGGCACCCACGACTGCCCGCTGAACTAAGCGGTCTGTCGGCTGCTGAAGGGATGCGGCAGCGTCACTGAAACGTCACAGCTATATCAGGGAATGAAAAAAGGCGATGGGTCTGGCCCATCGCCTTTTTCTGCGCCGTCCTCTGCGCTCCCTTAAGTTCCGTTATCACTCCGAGGCCATGCCTGGCTGTATCCTGATGTCCCTGTATTCCTGAAACCCCTGCGTTTGCGTTACTTGTTAGGGCCCTTGCCGTTTCCGGGGCCACCGGTACCACCGCCGCTGCTCGCCGTGACGGAGACGCTTACGGTCGCCGACGCGCTGCTTTTTCCGTCGCTGATGGTATAGCCGAAGCTGTCGCCATTCTTGAAGTTCTTGGCCGGGCTGAAGGTCAGGCTGCCGTCGGCATTGATACGGACCGATCCTTTCGAACCCTGGGTCACGCCGGTAACGGTCAGCTTGTCACCGTCCGGATCGTAGTCGTTGCCAAGCACTGCGATGGTCACGGCGCTGCCCTGGGTCGTCGAGGCATGGTCGTCGACCGCAACCGGCGCCTTGTTGGGGCTGGCCGGTGCGACGCTGACACTGACGCTCGCGCTGGCGTTGCCGCCTCTGCCATCGCTGATGGAGTAGTTGAAGGTTTCGGTACCGCTGAAGCCGCTGGCCGGGGTGAAGGTGATGCTGCCGTTGGCGTTGATCTTCGCCGTGCCATTGACCCCGCTGGTCGAGCTTACGGTCAGCGTATCGCCGTCCGGGTCGGAGTCGTTCGCCAACACGTTGATGGTCACCGCGGTGCCTGCCGTGGTGGACGCGCTGTCGTTTTTCGCCACCGGCGCTGTATTGCTGCTGACGGGGTTGTCGACGACGTAGGTTACATTGCCGGTCGTACCGTAGCCGCCGCCTGCTGCCGACAGGCCGATGTTGTAGAAACCGTCGGTCGCGCTACCCGCAGAGGTTACCGTCAGCGTCGTCGACTTGCTGGCCCCTGGCGCCAGGCTCAAAGTGCTGGTACCGAATACTGCCGACCAGCCGCTGGGCTTGCTGGCACCGAGGCTGAAACTGCTGTTGCTGCAGTCGCTGCTGTCGTTGTTCTTGAGCGTCACCGTATAGCTGACGGCGGTGCCGGCCGCGACCCAGGGACCCTGGCTCGGCGTGAACGACAGGCTGGGATTGGCGCGGCTGCAGACCGGTACCGGCGCGCCGTCGTAGCTGATATTGACTACGGCCCTGGTGCCGTCGACCGACTCGGTGGTAATGCTCAGGTCTCCATCGGGGCTGAAGAAGGTTTCGCCAACTTCCAGCGCCGGGTCGCGCATGTCACTGGCGGAGCCGGGGGTCATGTCCAGCAGCCACTGGTAGTTTCTGCCGGAGCCGTAGGTGGCGTGCAACAGAACGCCGTTGGTGACGTTGCTTGGATCCAGGCCGCTGGTAAACATGCTGGCGCCGACGATGCTGTCGTAGCCAACGGGCTGTCGCAGTTCGAGGTAGTACCAGGACTTGTAACCGGTATCCGGGTTGATCGCTTTGAGTACCTTGAGAGCTTTGGGACGGCTGCTGGTGGTCTGCGACGCCATGACGTCGATTTCGTAGCGACCGCTCTGGGTTATCTCGGTAATATCGGGCGAGTTGCCGTACTCGAGCCAGCCCAGCAATTCTTTCTGGTTGGCGTGAAAATGTGCGGAACGGCTGTCGCCCATCACGTCGACCAGGTCGCCATATTCACGTTCCCTGCAGTTGGACCAGGGCACGGTAGTCCCCAGCGCCGGGGTACCAGTGCCGATGCTGCTGCCATCGGTGCACGCCAGTGAATGTGAGTGCTGCAGACCGTAGTTGTGACCGAGTTCGTGCGCCGTGACCTGGAAAGTCAGGGATCCGTCGATGGTGGTACGGCTACCGCCGATCTGGCCGGCACCGCCCCAGCTGCAGCCGGCATTGGGGGTCACGTACAGCAGGCGGTCGTACTGACTCAGGTCGTAGCCGGCGTTCTGAGCAACGACATCGGCATTGTCCCAGAGATAGGTGCCGTAGCAGGTCATGCTGTCGGTCGAGTTGATCGGCAGCGTCATCCAGGGCGTCACATCTCCGGTGAGCCAGCTCTGACCGTATGAGTTTTCGCGAAAATAGTCGCTGACCTGGTTGAACACCATGTCCTTCGCGAACGCCTGGGTATAGGGTTGTTCCTGCTTGTCCTTGAAGTTGACCAGCAGTACCAGAGTCCTGACCGCGCCGAAGGTGTCGTTGGCGATGGTTTCCAGGCTGGTATTACTGCTGCCGTCGGCACCTGCATAGGCGATCGGATATTCTTCGTTGTCTTCGCCGCCAACAACGACGGCCCCGTCGCCAGTGGTCTCTCCATCACCGCCAATCAGCACACCATAGGCCCTGACAGGTGCGCCGAATGGCAGGTCGGGGGCCTTGTCGGCGAAGTGAAGTTCAAATCGTTCACCGAACGGCGTTTTAAGTTCGTGTCGTTGGCGTGACAGTGCGGGGTTTTCGAAGTTGTCCAGGTAGGTGGATTCCAGCTCGCCCTCGAGTTCCAGCCTCTGCTCCAGTTTCTCGACCACCTCGGCCGGCATGCCAAGCTGCTTCTCTTCCGGAATGATGACGTTCAGCACTTCTGCCGGGTTGGATTTCATCAGTTCCAGCAGGAAGGCACGGCGTTCCTCGGCCTTGGCGACCATCTGCTCCCGAACTCGGGATTTCTCGGCGCCCTGGGCTTTTTCCCAGCGCTTCTGCAGCGCCATCAAGGCCTGGGTGTGTTCGGCAGCCTGCTGGCGGGCCTGCACGGCTGCAACGGGTGTGGTAGCGTGGTCGTGATCATGGGCACCGACCGCAAACGCGGGCAGGGTAGCGGAGCCGAGGATGGCTGCAAAGGCAGTCTTAGCCAAAGAACGGGCAAACGGAGGCCGGGACAGGCGCATAGAGGTCTCTCCTGAAAATAAAATTCAGCAAAGATCCTCTAGCGACCAATCCGTAGAACTTCTCTCCTTCGGCGGTCCGGCGATCCCCCAGCGGCTATTGATACTGCAGCTGAAGGACCCGTAACTTTGCGCCGCCCGGTTGCCCGGACTTTGCCTTTATCGGGAGAGGATCTTGTAGCGTCAAGTTGTTGCCGCGGAGGTGTCCATCCGCGGGTAAAACAAAGATCCCAGCCCCCTGTCGGTCGCGTCCGTTTGCTGTCGCCCGCATCATCCTGATCTGTCCCTGTCGACTCACTGCCTGGGTGGCTGAGATCTGTTTCAATTCTGTACAGCCACAGGGCTATACGCCGTGGCTGTAGTTGGTGAAACCACTATAACATGCTGAATTGTTCGGGATTTATACAGATGTGGAATATCGGGGCAGGGAGCTGTACCGACGACGACAGCTGCCAGGGAAGACTGTATGCATTGGGCGACAGTGATGCAATCAGTATCTGTTGGTTGTAAACCAAAGGAAACAGCGAGGTGTTTAGCATGGTCTGGGAAGCTGTTAACGGCTGTTAGAAGTAGCTCCAGCCCGGACTTTCTTTTGTGATGTCAGCCACGCTATTCCGGCCTGTAGCCGGCGGTGTTCGCAGGCTGTTTCAGATTACTGACAGCTATTGTCTATAAAAAAAATCAGTTTTTTCAATAGCTTGGGGTAAATTGGCTCGTTAGTGTAAGACCTCGTTAACGAAACCGAACCGTCAATTCTTGATCAGTCGTTCCTAATTCTATTGTTTTCAAAGACTTACTTGTTTGGCGCAGCCTTTGCTTCGAATACTGGCAACCGGTTCAGGTGCGGCTTGGTCCGTGCTCGAGGCTGGAGGGGAGCTCCTAAGTGCCGTCGAAGCAGTCAGCAGTTTGCGTGTTCCCGCTTGAGGTGGCTTCTGCTCTGGTCACTGCATGGTCGAGGGAGTGTCATGCGACGGGCAGCGTACGAGGGTAAGGGGACCTGTCGAAGTCACCGGATACAGGGATAGCTGGAAAACCACAGGGTGCCTTCGCCAGGCCTTTGGCAAGTGGCGCGGCCCCGTTTCTGGGCCTGCGGTTCGGAGTTGAAAACCGCCGTGCCCATGGAGGTGGGACATGAAACTTCAAAAGACGCCACTCAGGCGGGTGATGTCATTTTTAACGTTATGTTTACCACTGATGCTTGTTATGGGGTTTTATTCCGGTCAAGCACAGGCTATTTGTAACGCTACCGCTTCAGGCACTGTCGCATCGATGTTCGAGGACGACGACGGTGATCTCGATCTCCAGGGAACCTGTGTCGGGGAAGGTGATGCCGATATGGACTGGAATGAGTTTGCTCCCGTGACCTGGAGTACCGAAGATTTTCCTGCGCCTTATCGAACGACGACTTCATCGGCCAAGGGCTGGTTCTTTGCCGGTAAAGAAGACGATGAAGTATCGAACTCGGATACCGCCTTTGCCGGCGGCGTCAAGCAGGACGATAACTGTCCGAAGCTGAAGAACGGCAAGGCGCCGAACAAGGATGATTTGTCTCGCGTCTATCTTTCCAGTAAAACCGTTGATGGTCACACCCTCCTGAACCTTGCCTGGGCCCGAATCCCGCAGAACTCCGACACCGCGTCGGCACATGTGGGGTTCGAGTTTAAAAAAGGCTCGATGCCGTGCGACGACGACCCTACCCTCACCAAGCGTGAAGTCGGTGACGTACTGTTCGTATACGACTTCGAAGGTGGTAATGAACCTGTCGTCCTGACCCTGCGTCGCTGGATAGACGAAAACTATCTGACAGATGAAAAACAGAACGGACTTGGCGACAATCCAGTAGCATTCTGGACAGATATGGCAAGCCCGTGTGATATCGATTCCAATTCCCCGCCATGCTGGGGTGATGCGGTGGACCTGACTGCGCTGGGATTTGCAGAGGCCGATGTTAACGACGTGGGCTCTACGGTCTTCGATGAGCTTGCGCCAAACGGCCCGGAAGATCTCGGTAGCGTACAGTTCGGTGAGGCGGGTATTGACCTGACCGCTGCTGGCGTATTCCCGCAAAACACCTGCCAGAGCTTTGGTAGGGCGTTTGCTGTTAGTCGCAGCTCCGGTAACTCCGGTCAGGCGCAGATGAAGGACCTGGTGGGACCGGGCAACTTTACGCTCGCAAATTGCGGTACGGTGATTGTGCGCAAGCAAACGGTGCCGGACGAAGACCCCAATAGTACCGATTTCACATTCTCGACGAGTGTGATGACCAATAGCGGTGCGGTACCCAACTTCACGCTCAAGGATGATGGGGTTAAAACCATCTTTGATGTCCTTCCCGACTCGGGCCTGACTGTAACCGAGACTCCGAGCGCCGGCTATGACCTTACAGGCATTGATTGCACTGCCGGTAATGTCGTTCCGACAGCTGCCAGCCTGGCGACAGGAACGGTGACCTTCGATATTGGATCCTCCGATATACTTGACTGTACCTACACCAATACAGCGCGATCAGCGATCGCGGTTGTCAAAGATGTGGTCAACGCCTGTGAGGACGATGATGGGGAGTTCAAGCTGTATTTGGACACCGATCTCAAAGCTACCGGCGGCGATGGTGCTTCCTTTGCTGAGGACAGCCTCTCGCCCGGAACCTATGAAGTCAGTGAGCAGGCGGGTGCATCGACAGCCCTCACAAGCTACGATACCTATATCACCTGCAATGGTACAACAACGAATGCCGCGTCGGCGTCTGTTTCCTTGGCGGCTGGCGATGATAAGGACTGCACGATCACAAACATCCGACGGCCTACTATTCAAGTAACCAAGTTGGTGTTTGACTCGTCTAAATGGGACTTGTTGGTCGACGATGGTGGTGATGGCTTTGATTATGAGGCCACGGATAAAGGCAATGGTGAGTCGACAGGTGAAGTCGTAATCATGACCATCGACTCTGGCGTTGGTGAAAATACGCTGTACGGTCCGGTTGTTTTGGGTGAAGAGGCTGCTAACTCTGACGCTAATACAACACTGGATGGGGTCAATGGCTATGCACCCACATGGGACTGCAACAATAGTCTTGGTCCTGTAAGAGGAACTGGTGAAAGCTTCACGATAGACCAGTTGAGACCCGGTGAAGAGGTTCAGTGTACAGTAACCAATGCGGCACCAGTCGCTGGGGCATGTTCACCTGGATCAAACTGATACAGGAATAGTGACATTCTGAGTATCGATGAGCGGCGACCGAAATCGGTCGCCGCTTTTTGCATGTGTGAATAATTCACTCTTGTGGAAATTGAGCTAAACTTAGCAAGTTTGAAAGGGCTTTTCATTTAAAGGCTTAGAGAGAATTAAAATGGACAGCAGTAGAAGGGTGAACAGGTTTGTAAAGAAAGGGTGCGTAGCGGTAGTTTTGGTTGGGCTTTTTCTTGCGTCTCCTGATTTTATTTCTGCAGATGAGGAGGGAGAATTACAAACACTAATGGCTGATGTACAAGAGTTGCGAAAAGAGCAGTCGGCTATCAAGCAGGATCTCTTGGAAATTAAACGGTTGTTAGATGAAATTAGTGCCGAAGAAAACGATAGTATCAAGGTGGAAACTGCAAAGAAATTACCTGATAAGCCACTGCTACCTATAACCATGGATATATCAAGTTCTCCTTTTCTTGGGAAGGAAGATGCCCCGGTCGTCCTGATAGAGTTTACCGATTATCAATGCCCCTTCTGTCGACGACATTTCGAGCAAACCTATCCTCGTCTGGTGAAGGAGTTTGTCGAGACAGGAAAGCTGAAAATTGTTTTAAAGGAGTTTCCCATTCAAAAACTGCATCCTGTTGCACCCCGGGTAGCGATGGCAGCGCAGTGTGCGGGTGGCCAGGGGCAGTACTGGGCGATGCATGACTTACTGTTCCAGAACCAGCGACGGACCAGTATTGAAGACCTGGAAGGCCTTGCGCGGTCACTGAGCATCGACACGGTTCGTTTTCGCCAGTGCTTGGAGCAGGGGGAGTATGCGCATCAGATACGGGCGGATTTCGATCTGGGGGTATCGGCCGAGGTCCGAGGAACACCTTTCTTTTTCATCGGCCCGTTTAATCAAGAGGAGCCCGGACAAGTAACCGTAGAAAAGTATCTGTATGGAGCCCATTCGTTTGACGCGTTCAAGCGATCGATTGATTCCTATCTGGATACTGATAACAGCCAGGCGGCTAACTGAAAGTGAAAGGGGCACAGCGCGCCCCTTTCACAACCTCGGGTTACTTGTTGGGCCCCTTGCCTTTACCGCCGCCTCCGGTTGCGTCCGTAGTGCTGCTGCTATCAGAGATGGTGACGGTCGCGCTGGCGAAAAGAGCACCATCGCTGATCGTATAGGTAAAGCTGTCGCCATCCCTGAAGTTCTTGGCCGGGAAATAGGTTAGCGTCCCGTCGTCGTTTATCGAGATATCACCCAGGGTTCCCTGTGTAACCGAGACCAGCTGCAAGGTATCGCCATCCACATCGGAGTCGTTTGTGAGTACCGCAATCGTTATCGGCGTACGCTTGTCAGTTGCGGCATTGTCGGGCCGGGCTACGGGAGCATTATTTATGATTTCGGGTGCAGCCGATACCTGTACGCTGACCGTAGCGCTGGCACTGCCGCCATGGCCGTCGGAAATCGAGTAATCGAAGGTTGCGGTTCCGCTAAACCCCTTTACCGGGGTAAAGGTAATGGTGTCGTCAGCGTTCATTAAAATACTACCGTTGACGTTGCTTACAAGCGTTACCGACAGGGCGTCGCCATCAGGGTCGGAATCGTTACTCAATACAGCAATGGTGACAGCCTTATCATGATCGGTACTGGCGTTATCGTTTTGAGCGACAGGCGCGTTGTTGACTGCGGGGCTGTCTACGACATAGGTCACATGATCCGATACCTGAGCGGTAACACCGGACAGGGTGATTGGAATATCGTAAAACCCATCGGCTGTGGTCGCGGACGAGGTCACAAAAAGGCTGCTGCTGGCTGATTCGCCGGGAGCCAGGGAAACGGACGGACTGGTGTAGCTGAAATCCCATCCGCCAGGTACGGTGCTGCTTAACTCATAGACAGCGGGAGCGCAGGCCTGACTATCGTTATTGACAACACTGACGACATACTCGACGGTGGTGCCGGCCGTTACCCAGTCGCCGGTTTGGGGCGTTAGCATCAGTGCCGGGGCTGCCGGGGTGCAGTCCGCCGAAGCTGTGGTGATGGAAACATTGATCTGATCTCCGCTCACCCAGTTCGTTGTGATTTCGATACCTGAGTTGGCGTCGTAAAAGGTCTGTCCCACTACCAGCGCAGGATCATTGAAGTCGTAGTCAATGTTCGCCGAAGAGCCGGGAGTCATATCCAAGAGCCGGCTACTGTTATAGTCTGAAGAGTTGCCGCGATTGATAACAACCCCATTCATGACATTGCTGGCATCGATGGGGTTCTTACTGGTCGAATTGGTGATAAAACTATCGAACCCAAGCGGTTGGCGGAACTCGATATAATACGCTGAAGTACCGTCCGTACCTTGGGGCACTTTGATTGCCCTGGTTGTGCTTGTGGCACTGCTATAGGGTTCAAGTGTATAAGAACCGCTGCCTGTGGCTGTAATCAGCCCTTGGTCCAGCCATCCCAGCCGTTCTTTTTGGAAAGCGTTGAAATGGCCGGTATAGGGAGCGCCCATGATATCGAGCCTGTTACCGTAGTTGTTGCTATAGCAAGACCCGGCACCTTCAATAATTTCGCTTCCGCATTCCAGGCCTGCCGAGTGGCCCAGACCGAAATTATGGCCCAGCTCATGGCCGGCTACATAGGGAGTAACATAACCGTTTAGCCATGCACGAGTATTATAGCCGCCAACCCTACCAAGACCGCTCCAGCCACAGGCATTTTTCGGAAAGGCATAGACGATCCGCTGATAGGCAGAAGTATCTATTCCGGCGGCGCTGGCGGCTTCAGTTGCGAGTGTATCCAAACCATAATAGTCGCAAACCGTACTACTCATGGGCAACGTAAACCAGCCTTTGACATCACCATTGAACCAGGTCCGTCCACCTGAGTTTTCAAGATAAAAGTCGTTAACGGTGCCGAAGATCACATCCCGTACCTGATCCAGGGTCCAGGGCTGTTCCTGCTTGTCTTCGAAGTTCACAAGCATCACCAGCGTCTTCTGCTCTCCGAAGGTATAGGCGCCGGCCGGCGGGATGGCGCTTGAGGTACCTTCTGCGGTGCAGCATTGTGCGGTGACGATGCCTTCCTCGGCTGCAACCAGGGAGCCGTCGCCGTCGTTGTCGGCCTGCGCCAGCAGTACGCCTTCCACGGTCACCTCGTCACCGTAGTGCAGCTCGAGAACAGGTTCTGCTATCTGCAACTCGAAGCGCTCCCCGAATGGGGTTTTGAGGAAACGACGCAGCTTGTGCGAACCGTCTTCATAGTCCTCGTAGAACACCTCGGACTTCCCGGACAACTCGACCTTCTGCTCCAGCAACGCGATGACCTCGGCGGGCATTCCCAGCTGCTGCTGGTCGGGGATCGCGACTTTCAGCACCGTGGCGGGATCCCGGGCGGCCAGATCAAGCAGCAGCGCCCGGCGTTCCTGAGCCTTGGTTACCAGCATATCCAGTGCACGCGATTTTTCGGAGCCCTTGGCGTTTAGCCACTGCTTCTGCAACGCCATCAGTGCCTGTGTCTGCTGGGTCGCCTGCAGGCGAGCCTGGGCAACATCGGCAGCGGCGCTTACCTGTGTAGGCTGGGTGGCGCTCGCCGGCGAGGCGGTGGCGGGCAGGCTGACAAGGGCAACGGTGGTGGCTAGACCAATCGTGGCCATCAGTCGGCCGCAAAATGGCACGGAACTGCGCATCAAGGCTCTCCTGAAAAGGTTTCAAAAGATCCTCTGGCGGCCTGTCCGTAATGAGGTAACTCTCCTTCGGCGGTCCGGCGATCCTTGTGTCAACTGAGCTTAATGCCCATCAAGGACCCGTAACTTTGCGCCGCCCGGTTACCCGGGCTTTGCCTTTGTCGGGAGAGGATCTTTGTGTATCAAACTGTTGCCGCAGTGTTGTTGTTCTGCGGGTTTGGCTTGCCGGTGCAACATCCGTAGGGGTGATCCAGCCAGTTCCATTTTTCATTGCGAGCGTCCCTGTTTGGCCCGAGCGGGTCGGCCCCTGTATCAATTTCGACTCAGTTTTGCGGATTCAGCGCTTCCGGCGCGCCAGTTGATGAAACTATAACATCTTGAAATGTACAGGTTTTATACAGATGTGGAATATACCGTTTACTACCTGTATCGGCGAGGTGTAGGAGCTTGGAAAAGTGTTTCTAAAAAGAGACGCTGGTTGGGTGGTTAAAAAATAATCGTAAAGAATCCGGTACAGACGCGTTCTGATCGATACAAGGAAAGGGCGGGCGATGCGGAGTGCGGGTGCAGGTATACAGCTCGAAGGGCTGTGCGTCTGTAGAGAAGCGCTGTCGGCATAACTGTCTCTTCAAAGTAACAGTTCCTCGGCCAAAAAAATTCGGAAAATCAAGAAATTAACGGTTCTCGGTGCCAGGGCTGTTCCAGCTGATTAACAGTCATGGCAGCCCCGATATCCAGGTTCTTATAAAATATTCTTATATTTCAATGAATTACATTGATGGCCCGTTGCTTGCTTTCTTTGTTGGCGATAGCGCGATGATGCTCGGATACCGGGCATGGTGCCATGAGCACTGGATAGAGCTTGTTCGGCGACGGTTGTGGATGGCCGCAAGGCCTGAGGATAAGGGGTATGCAGGCAAACAGTCATTCGACGGGTGGCTTGAACCATTCGGGCCGAGCCGGGTACCGGGTCGATCTCTGGGATCTGCTCGGGGGATTGCTGGTGATTGGCCTCCTCGTAATGCAGCTGTGGCCGGAAGCCGAGACACCTGCGGCACGGAGCGAGCCCTCCAGCGCGATAATCTCTGAGAACCCTGTAGCTGAGGGAGTCGCGAAGTCCGAGCGCTTTGCTGTTGACGAGCGGTTGAAGTATTGGCCGGAGCCGCAGGTTGCCGATAGTTACGTCCGGGATGGTCACGGCCCCAGCGACCTGCTGTTACGCCTGCAGCAGTTCGCACAGAAGCCCGGATGGGCGATTCTGCCCGAGGACATTGCGTCTGTGCGGGACGATATCGATACGCTGGTTTCGCAGGGGGATCCGGCGGTTTCGGCAATCCGCGATTTTCTCAGGAATGCTCGCGGGAGCACCTTGGCAGACGATGCAATAGCGAAAGCCGGTTATGGCAGTCTCAGGCTGGCGCTATTCGATGTACTGCAGAAAATTGGTGGTGCCCGGGCCGAAGCCGTTTTGTACGACGAGCTCGAGGTGTCGGAATCCCCGCGTGAAATCGAGACCCTGGCCCGTTATCTGGATGCGAGCTCTCCTGGTCTTTACCAGCGCAATATCGTAACGGTAGCCCGGGACACCCTGGCACTGGCCAGCGACGACGGAATAAACGGGCAGGATACCGGCCCGTTGTTTCGGGTATTGAAAGACTTCGGCGGCGCGGAGCTTGCCAACGATCTGGGTCAGGTCTCTCAGCTGCATTGGGGACAGTATGCCGCGGTAGCCCTCGCCAGCCTGCCCGATGGCGTCGGGATCCCGAATCTTGCCCGCTGGGTCGAGGGGGCTTCGCCAGGGAATGTCAGCGCCGCCTTCGCGCTGAATATTCTGGCGCAGTCCGCGCAGTATCCCGATGCCCGCAAGGCGCTGCTCGAAAGCTCCCGGGTCGGATTGATTCCGGACTCGCGCTGGCCGGAACTCGCCCGCCTGCTGGCGGGCACTTATCGTATTCAGCTGGAGCCTCCGGCCCATGGCTTTACGGGCCTGGCGCCGGATGCCGCACGGGGACGGGTTCTGAGAACCCGGACCTACTCGGCCCGCACGCCCGGCGGCGGACAGACACTCTACGGCCTCGAGTCGGCATCACCGGTGCTTTCGCCGGATAGTGCGGATGCGCGACTGGACCTGATCGAAACCTTGATCGATGAAACCGATAGTCCGGCGGCTCGCCGCGAGCTGGAACGGGCAGTCAACACACTCTGGTCTTTCTACAGGGAACAGGAGGGGAAGCAATATTGAAGTATGAAAGCGGCCTGCGCATCCGGTTCGGGACACTGGACCTGACCGGATTTCGAACAAGCAGCCTTGAAATGGGAGGGGCTGAAGATGAAATGCAAGACTTGGGGAAGAAGGATAGGTGCCTGTATTCTCGGCGCCGTCCTGGGGGCGGTGCCGATAACCGCCGCCGCAGTCCATCTGGCGGTGGGGGACAGCGAATTCGAGATCGACCTCGACGCCAACTTTGTCGTAGACGACGTGGCGCATATCGACTGGGCCACGGCATCGGTGGCATCCGCGGCGATGGTCGTGGATGATGAACCGACGGGCAATGACGATGATTCTTTCAAGGGCGGCACCAAGGAGGATACGCTCAATCCCGATACCACGACCGGTAGCATTCCGAATAACAAGAGCGACCTGCTGAACTTCGGTGTTTATCAGGAGACCACCGACTCGAGCGACTACCTGCATCTGCTCTGGACTCGGGTACAGGATCCGTCCGGTACCACCCTGATGGACTTCGAGTTCAATGCCGGTAACAGTCTGTATCCGGCAACTGACGAGGGTATTCAGTTTCCGGTGCGTGAAGCGGGCGATGTGCTGGTCGAATACAAGCTGGCGCAGGGGGGCACGACACCACAGCTGTTCCTCTATTTCTGGCTCGAGTCGGCGGACCAGCCAGGCACCTGTGAAGCCAGCAACAGCTATCCCTGCTGGGGTAATCGTCAGGACCTCACCGAGGCTGGTATTGCCGTTGGCTCGATCAATACGTCGGTCGCGGACGGGAGTGCCCTGGGTCTTGGAATGTTCGACCCCTATACCTTCGGCGAGGCAAGCATCGATATCGGCGCACTGTTTCCGGAAGGCGAGTGTGTTTCATTCGGGTACGCATCACTGAAGAGCCGCTCGTCGGATTCGTTTACCGCTCAGATGAAGGACCTGATCGCGCCGGCGCCGGTGAATATCAGTAACTGCGCCAATATCAATATCCTGAAAACCGACGACGATAATCCGGCTAATGTAGTTTCCGGCGCCATCTTCCGACTCTACAACGACGATGGTGAAAACCTGGGTATCTTCGACTCCGCTGCTTCGTCAGCCGATCCGGATACCCGGACAACGGTTCCGGAATCGGATCCGCCGGTCTTTTTCGCCGATTGCGAAACGGATGCAACCGGAAAGTGCACCTGGTTAAACGTCTTTGCCGGTAACTACTGTGTCGTCGAGATCACACCGCCTGCCGGACACTCGCTGCCGCCCTATCCGGATTACTTTGATTGCGGCACCGTGTCAGCCGACAGCGATTTCGATGTGATGTTTACCAACCCGCGGCTCCCTGCGCGTATCGATATCATCAAGACCGACGATGCGACCCCGCCCAATCCGCTTGCCGGTGCCGAGTTCACGCTGTTCACCGATATCGCCTCCGGCGCATCCGGCGCCATCGGCTCCTATGACCCGGGCGATCTGGATACCGGGCTTGGTTGCACCACAAACTCCTCGGGTCTCTGTTCGATCTCGAATATCCTTCCACCGGGCGATTACTGCGTTGTCGAAACGGTTACGCCAGTCGGTCACGATACCGCGGATCCGCAGTGTACAAATCTGAGCCTCGACGAAACCTTCGAAATGACCTTTGTGGACCCGAGACAGCCGGCGACCGTCAATATTCTCAAGAAGGACGATGATGATCCGGCGAATCTGCTATCGGGCGCCGAGTTTACACTGTTCACCGACATTGCCTCCGGCGCCTCCGGTGCGATCGGCTCTTACGATCCGGGCGATCTGGATACGGGCAAGACCTGTACCACCGATGCGACCGGTACCTGTTCGATCACGGATATTCTGCCGCCAGGCAAATACTGCATCGTTGAGACCATTACACCGACGGGTTACGACACGGCGGATCCCCAGTGCGAGGATCTGAGCCTGAACGAGACGGTGAACCTCGAGTTTATCGACCCGCGGCAGCCGGCGACCGTCAATATCCTCAAGAAAGACGATGCCGAACCGGCGAATCTGCTCTCGGGCGCCGAGTTTACACTGTTCACCGATATTGCCTCCGGCGCATCCGGTGCCATCGATTCTTATGACCCGGGCGACGTGAATACCGGCAAGAGCTGCACAACCGATGTATCCGGTACCTGCTCGATTACCGACATTTTGCCGCCGGGTGACTACTGTCTTGTCGAGACCATTACGCCGACCGGCTATGACACGGCGGCTCCGCAGTGCGAGAATCTGAGTCTGAACGAGACGCTGAACCTCGAGTTCATCGATCCTCGGCAACCGGCGACCGTCAACATTTTGAAGAAGGACGATGCCGATAATCTGCTGGAGGGGGCCGAATTCACCCTGTATAGCGATATCGGTACAGTCGGAACTTATGATGATGGTGTCGATACCAGTACCGGCAAGACCTGTACCACCGGGGCTGACGGTACCTGTACTATCGATAATATCCTACCGCCAGGAGATTACTGCCTGGTTGAAACGGTGACCCCGGACGGCTATGAAACCGCTCCGCCGCAATGCGAAAATCTGAGTCTGAACGAAACCGTCAATCTCGATTTCGTAGACCCGCGCAAACGTGGCGCCATCCTGATCACCAAGACCCGCAAGCATGCCGCCGATGGCCCGGGAGACCATCCGCATGTCGGTGTCGAGTTCACGATATCGGGAGGAGGGCTGGATGCGCCGGTTGTCCGGAGCACCGATTCGGACGGCGAGATCTGTGTCGACGGTTTGCTGTTCAGCGAGTTCTTCGGCGGTGATTACAGCGTAACGGAAACGCTGCCGACAGGCTACGCAGCCGACGGGGACCTGACCAAGACCGTTACCGTCGATACGGTGGCCACGTGCAGCGACGATCCCTATGTGGGCGAGCAAGTGTCGTTCAGCAACACGCCGCTGTCCGACATTACGGTGTCCTTCAACTCACAGGTGCCGGGCGGTACTGCTGCAACGATTAGTTGCGGACTGGCCGATAACCCGGTCGACAATACTCCGGCAGCCTTTGACGATACGTCCGAGACGTCGGTCGATCTGCTTCCGGGAACCTATACCTGTACGGTGGTTGTCGATCCGTAAAGGGTAGGACCCATAGTCCCGTCATTGAAAAAGGCGGTATTCCCTCGGGAATACCGCCTTTTGGCGTTGGTGTAGCTGAAGGGCTTACTGCGCCAGCACCTGAACGCTTTCGCTTGTGCTCATATTGCCCGCAGCGTCGAATACCTGAATCTCGATTATGTGATCGCCCTGCTTCTTGGGCACGTCCCACCAGCAATTGTGGAACGGCGACGTCGCGCCCCATACTGGCGATGGCTCGGTTGCAGAGCAAATGACCTGCCCGTCAGCGATATAGTCAACGCGCGCAATGGCGGCATTGTCCCAGGCATGGCCTTCGATCTGAATCAGACCGCCACGCGCGATGATCGATCCATTTGCCGGTGACAGTATCCGGGCGGTGGGAGCGATGATGTCTTCTGTCATCGGCATCGGGTAGCCCATGAGACTGGCGACGATATCGACATCTGTCTGAGATACATAGCCGTCAGCATCGAGGTCGAAGCGCCGCCACTTGTGGGTATTCAGGTAAAGGTACCCGGGATCGCCGGGGTTTGCGCTGATGGCGGCGAGCGGAATGCCGTTGCCCTGACCGAGATACTGGCTGATTCTGTCGATATCGAGCTGATCCACCTGGCCATCGTCGTTGACATCCGCCGGATAGCTGTCGATTTCGTCGTTTGCGCTCATGGTAGAGGGCTGCGATTTCAGGTAATTAGGCCCCCAAACCGTATTCATCGCCGATTCGCCGCCACTGGAGGTCACGTAACGCACCAGGTTTGCCATGGTGTGCTCCAGGCTGTCGTTCCAGCCGTCAGCATCGCCGTCTGCGTTCATGCAGCGGTTGTAATAGAACACCGCCCAGTCGTTTTCGCTGCGCCCGTCGACCACGATGTTTTCGGCCAGGGTGTCACCGGTATTGGTCAGGGTTACCGAATAGTAAATACCTGCTTCCTTGTAATTCGGGAACATGCACAGCTGGGCGCTGTTGCCGACACGGGTCGCAACGATGTCCATGCCGGTCTGGTCGGAGTTTGAGCTGGAAAAGTCGTCGTAGGGAACGGTGCTCGACAGTTCCAGTTCAGACCCTGCCCAGGAAAGCTGTACCGAGATGGCTGCCGGGTGGTAGTTGCAGGCGGGGTATTTAGGCGTGAAGGTGAAACTCTCGCCGGGTGCGAGATCGCCGATGGCTTCCCAGATCAGATGATCGTCTTCACCCAGACAGCTGTTGTCGCCGGAGAGATTTCGAAACTGGTAGGTTTCCCGGGACAGTGCCAGGGGCGTCGAGACGCCGTTATCCGCGCCCTGTCTGTTACCTTTCGCCGATGTCGGTTTCCCGGCGAGCGCGGTGCCGCTCAGGCAGAGTGCGAGGCCGAGCGGGGCAATAAGTGAAAGGGTCCGTGCGGAATGATGCGCACGAAAATAGCGGAAGCGCTGCATGAGGGTTCTCCTGATATGGCATCAAAAGATCCTCTGGCGGCCTGTCCGTGATGAGGTAACTCTCCTTCGGCGGTCCGGCGATCCTTGTTGTAAACCAGGCTCAACAAGGACCCGTAACTTTGCGCCGCCCGGTTACCCGGGCTTTGCCTTTGTCGGGAGAGGATCTTTACGTCTGTTTGAATCTGAGCCGTACCTTAACATGCCAGGCTGATCGAAATTTATACGGTTGTGTAATAAGGCTGAGACAGGTGCAACAGTAATAACTAGAGTTTCGCTAGAAGTGTTGCTATATGGATACAGTGGGGTTTCGGCGGGCCGCGATATGTATTGGTTTGTTAACAATAGCCGCCTGGTGGCAGCCAAGTTTGGTCGCAGGTTTTTGAGTAGAGCGCCAAACCTGTTTCATAGCTGGAACAGCTTCAGGCAACTTCGTCCCAGAGGATAACGATGGGAGCGGGGGCGTCTTCGTACGAGGGGTTCGCGGCGTCGCGGAAGTAGTCGGGCAGATCGAGATCGTCGGGTGGGGTGTCGGATCGTTGTGAGGTGGCAGAGGCGTTGCTTTTGGTCTGAGAGTCACCCCTGCGGATTCTGTCACGCAGCAGTCGGTTGCGATGGTAGTGACTCTTGGAGATGGTCATCTTGTTGCCCGATTTCATCAGACCGCACCTCTCGCTTGCCGGTAATCTGCGCTGTAACCGACAGTTTGTACGTACTGGGCGGCGATCTGGATTATGGTCTACCTGCTGTTGGAGTCCTCCTGCTGGCAAAAAGGTCCCTTTTCCCGGGCTGGCTCTTGGCGTGACGGGTGCCAGCTTTTTTACTCTTTGAATAATATTACGCAAGTATCAAGCCACTTAATTAAGTAGCTGATTTTATGGGCTTTTTAACTTTTGGTGACCGTTCGGTGGGTCGATTTGTTTCCTTTTCTTAACAAAACCGGGTTTTCGCTGTTTCGTTTAAGTTGCAGGGTGGGTAGTTTTGCGCGGCATCGAGGGGGGCTTGGGGGCCTTGCGGTTTGGGAAAATTAAAAAAAAATCGCTCACGGAGTGAGCTCCTACGGCGGGTGTGGTGCCAGGTAGGAGCTCGCTCCGCGAGCGAAGCGTTCGGGGGCGGTGGAATCAGGACGGAGTGGGCAGCTGCGGGGCCGGTTTCCGCGGCGCAGGGCCGCTTTGAGAGGGGAAACAAGATCACTCACGGAGTGAGCTCCTACGGGGGCCGCGTACCCAAACTTACGGGCACTGCCCCGCGGCGAATATCTTTCAGCGGATATGGTATTTGTCCATCAGGCGGTAGAGCGTTACCCGGGATACACCGAGCATGCGGGCTGCCTTGGAGACGTTGTCGTGACTGAGTTCAAGGCCCTGTCGGATGGCCTGCTTCTCGGCGCTGTTGCGGGCATCTTCCAGGGTGATCTGCTGACCGCTGCTGTACAGGTTGTCGTCCAGCCCGAGGTCGGCCGGGGTGATCAGGCGGTTGTCGCTCATGACCATGGCGCGACGTACGCGGTTGATCAGTTCCCGCACATTGCCGGGCCAGTCGTAGATGGCCATGGCGGCCAACGCCTGCTGGGTGAAGCCGCGTACATGGCAGCCCTGTTCGCTGCGGAATTTCTGGAAGAAGAAGCGTGCCAGCAGTTCGATATCGCCGTCACGCTCGCGCAGTGCAGGCACTCTTATGGTCAGCACGTTGAGGCGGTAGTATAGATCCTCGCGAAAATCGCCATTTTCTACCGCCTGCTCCAGATCGATATTGGTGGCGGCGATGACACGGGAGTTGACGCGAATGCTGGAGTTGCTGCCGAGCCGCTCCAGCGTCTGCTCCTGCAGAAAGCGCAGCAGGTGCACCTGCATGTCCAGCGGCAGATCGCCGATCTCGTCGAGAAAGATGGTGCCTTCATTGGCCGCTTCCAGACGGCCGATCTTGCGCTTGTAGGCACCGGTAAAGGCGCCCTTTTCGTAGCCGAACAGCTCCGAGGCGACCAGCGTATCCGGCAGTGAGCCGCAGTTGACCGCAATGAAAGGCCCTTTGTGGCGCGACGATCGCTGGTGGATGGCGCGCGCTATCAGCTCCTTGCCGGTACCGCTTTCGCCGGTAATCAGCACCGGCGCTTCGGCTGTGGAGACCTTGCGAATCTGCTTGAAGATTTCCATGATGCTCGGGCTTGCCCCGACCATGTGGAACTCGTCGAGATGGGACAGCTGCTTGTCCTCGAGCTTGCGCAGACGACTGATACCGTAGGCGTGACCGAGGGTCGCACGCAGGTAACTCTCGTTGTTCTCCAACGGCAGGGTGAAGTAGTCGTAGAAATTTTCATACAGCATGCGCCTGAAGGCGTGGTCGCGCATGACCTCCGGGGTCGTCAGAGCAATCCAGGCGGTAAACTGGTCCTGATGGAAGAAGTCTTCGATTTCATCGCGGTCGTTGATCGACGGCCAGTCGAGTTTGACCAGGCCGACGTAGTAATCCTGATCGCGCAGGAGTTCGCGAGCGCTGTCGAGATCGGTCACCCGGTCCAGTTGCCAGCCCTGTAGGTTGAGCTCGAAGTTCGAAGGACGCTTTCGGTCCGATACATCGAGAAAGAGCGCCTTGCGGGCGGCCATGCCCGAACTGTCTGTATCCCGTCCCTGCTCCTTGTTGGCTATTTGCATGGTGTTTACGGACTGTTTGGGCCCGGATGGCCGGAAGGTTCCCAGAGTTCAGAAACCCCTGGCCTGAGGCACTTCGAGAAGCGGCTGTGTTTTTGGCTTTTTCGTTCTTCCGAAGTGGCGGGTCGCTGGCACCTGACTTCGAATGATCATGGCTCCTCGATGGCATCCGGGGGATGGGTTGCTGGAGAGCGACACTTTTTTGTTCTGTTTGTGTAACAAGTATAGTTGTGTGCCCGGAATACAACCGGATAATGATGCAATGGTGGTTGTCGCATCTTGCTTTGTATTCATATTGATACAGTTGACGGGCATTATCGGGTGCAGGCCAGCAGGTTTCGGCGGTACATTGAGGTCCGTTGAACGCTTCCTGCCGCGAGGAGTAAAAGCGCATGGCAACATCTATAGTTACTCCATACTGAACCCTCGAGTGGTATCCGAGATGTATAACAGTTACTTCGGGTTGACCGAGTCCCCGTTTTCGATAGCACCGAATCCCCGCTATCTCTATCAGAGCGAACAGCATCAGGAGGCTCTGGCGCACCTGATGTACGGGATCAGCAGCAATGGCGGCTTCGTTCTGCTGACCGGGGAAGTCGGTACCGGCAAGACCACGGTTTGCCGGTGCCTGCTCGAGCAGTTGCCCGACAACACCGATGTCGCCGTTATTCTGAATCCGAAAGCGACCGTCGAAGAGCTGCTTGCCGCCCTGTGCGACGAACTGGGTATCGAGTACCCGCAGGGTGAACAGGTTCGCAGCAAAACCTACATCGATCTGATCAACCGCCACCTGCTGGAAACCCATGCCCGCGGCCGCAATACCGTCCTGATCATCGATGAGGCGCAGAACCTTGGCGCCACACTGCTCGAGCAGATTCGTCTGCTGACCAACCTCGAGACCAACGAGTGCAAGCTGCTGCAGATGGTGTTGGTGGGGCAGCCGGAGCTGCTGGAGCTGCTGGCGCGTCCGGAGCTGCGCCAGCTGTCCCAGCGCATTACGGCCCGCTACCATCTTGGTGCGCTGCCGAAGAAGGACCTCGAGGCCTATATCGTGCACCGGCTGTCGGTGGCGGGCCTGGACAGGCCCATTTTCCCGGCCAGAACGCTCAAGCGCCTGTACAAGCTGTCAGGCGGTATTCCCCGGGTGGTGAATATTCTTTGCGATCGCGCGCTGCTCGGTACCTTCGTGCAGCGGGATAACCGCGTCGAAGTGGCGACGCTGATCAAGGCCGCGCGGGAGGTGTTCGGCGACGAGGCCGCGGTGCGGCTGTCCGGTGGCGACAACCGGCGCTGGATTCTGGGGTTGTCGGTTGCTGCCGGTCTGCTGGCCTGGGTGATCGGCTTTGGTGTGGCGGCCTGGGTTTCCGACGAATCGCGCTTCGATGCGCTGAAGGAATTCAGCCTGCTGAGTACGGATGAGGCTCCGCCAGATCAGACCGCGATGCCGGAAGTCGAGCCTGCTGTGCCGGAACAGTCTGCGCTGGCAAGCGCTGCAGCCATGCCCGAGCGCTCCGAGCCGGCCAATGTCACGGACAGTTTGCCGGTCGAGGAGCCCGCCAGCGCCGGTGCCCTGGAGCTGGCGCTGCTGACGACCGGCTCAGAGATGGCGCCGGCAGCCGCAAACGACATCCCCGGTCCGTTCAGCTGGCCGCAACAGTCGGACAGTGACCTGGGTATGGTTTATGCGTACCGGTCGATGTTTGCGGCCTGGCACGTCGAGTACGATCCGCGCCAGAATCCGGTCGTCTGCCGCTTCGCCGAGAGCCATGGGCTGGGTTGTCTGTTCTCCACCGGAGACCTGGTATCGCTGCAGGCACTTAACCGACCGGCGGTTGTCAGTCTCAGAACCGGCGCCGGAGAGACCGTTCAGGCGGCGGTGATGTCGGTCAACGATGAGCAGGCGCTGCTGATGATCGACGGCAAGAGCGTGGCGGTCCCGTATCGGGAGCTGGAACAGGCCTGGCCGGGCTCTTACACCCTGTTCTGGCGTCTGCCGCCGGGGTACCAGGCGCCGATCTGGCCGGGTTCGTCCGGCGCTGCGGTGGAGTGGCTCAGCCAGACCATGGCGCAGCTCGAGGGTGGCGTGCAGCTCATGGCCCATAACACCTACGATACCCGCATGGTCCAGCAGGTAAGGTACTTTCAGATGCGTCAGGGACTGACGGTCGATGGGGTGGTAGGTCCGAAAACGGCCATCCATCTCAACACCCGGACCCGTCAGGACCTGCCGCTGCTGTCGTCGGAAGAGTTGTAAGCGATGTCCTATATTCTTGATGCACTGAAGCAGTCGGAATCCAAAAGGAAAGCAGAGCCACCACCGAACCCGGAGGGCGCGGCGGTCATCGCCAGGCCACGCCGGCAAACCCGCCCGGGTGGGCGCATGAAATGGCTGTTACCGTTGCTGGCCATCATGGCCGTGCTGGTCTGGTGGCAGCGCACCATGCAGCCGGGTCCGGAAACCGGAGTGGTCGTGCCTGTTGAAAAAGCGGCAACGGTCGCGCCGGCCGAATCACAGCCGTCTGCGGCCGCACCGACGCCGCGCGATGTTGCCGCGATCGCCCCGGATGCCGCCAGTGCCGATGATTTGCGCGGCGTGCGGATTCAGGTGCAAGAGCCGGTGCCGGCGCCTGCCACGACCGCGGTGGTGAGAACCCCGCCGTCGCGGCCGAGCGAGAGGCCTGCGCCGGCACAGCAACAGCCGGCGGCAGCGGAAACGGATACCGCAGTGGCCGAGACGCCGGCCGCCCCGGCTAGTCCTTACGACGATGTGCCTTACTGGCGTCAGCTGCCGGTCGAGGTTCAGCGCAGCCTGCCGGAGCTCAAGTTCAGCGTGCATATCTATTCCGACGATCCGGCGTCGCGGCGGGTCAAGGTCGGGGAGCGTATGCTGAGAGAAGGTCAGATAATCACCCAAGACGTGCGGCTGGTGGCCATCATTCCGAGGGGGGTGATCCTGTCCAAGCAGGAGTACCGCTTCAGGATGAACGCGCTCTGATTCGATCGCGGGACGGCACTTGCCGTGCCGGCATAGAAGATTTAATATCCGTTATCGTTCAAGGGCTTGGCGTCGTCAGGCCCTTCCTGTGCCGACATAGCTCAGCTGGTAGAGCAGTCCACTCGTAATGGACAGGTCGGAGGTTCGAATCCTCTTGTCGGCACCATTTTAAGCGTCTGATTTTTAAAGCTATTCTCTCTTTTAATTACCTCCTTGGGACCATTTTGGGACCAAATCGCCGGTTTCCTGTCCGCCTGAGTCCTTGCGGAACCCCATCATCTGCGAAATCATCCCGGCCATCGAGCGAGTGTCGTTCGGAATCCAACACCCATAATGGCGTTTCACCATAGTCGTATCGGCATGCCCCAACTGACGTGCCACCCATTCGAGCGGGATGTAGTTCGACAGAAGCTGACTGGCGAAAGTGTGTCTGTACTGGTTCGCGCCTCGAGCCCTTAGCTTGGCTTTCTGCAGTGCACTTCGATGACGACGAACCAGGGAAGACACATACCATGGGGTGCTGTCTGAAATCTTCTCAGGTGCCCGATCCGGTGCGTTGAGGAAAACAAAGCGTACCTCATCCTTACGAGTGGTGACGTTGTTCCGCTGTATTACCTCGACCTCCTGGGGAGGTAGCATCTTGGTAAAAGGCTCCTGGCGTTTGAGCCAGTCGATAGCCGGATCGATGAGTTCAACAACACGAACCCTGCTACGTTCCTTCGGTACCTTGTACTGGGTGTACACTCGAGCACGCTGAACCTTCAACGTCCATGTTTCGGTATCGATATCTTCCCAGGCCAGTGCCATGACCTCTGAAAGTGATAGGCCAGACCAGGCCGTGAACATGAACATGTTGATGTCCATCGGCCGATTGGTCAGGATGTTCGCGAGCCGGTCCAGTTCTTCTCGGGAGAACGGGTCTGCCGAACCCTCATCGTCATCATCTCGTTCGAGGTTCTGGATACGATCCAGGGGATTGTGTTTGATCACACCGTCCTGGAAGGCATCGCTCCAGATGCCCCGTACTGCAGTGAAGATATCGTTGACCGTCTTGGGCTTAAGCCCTTGGGCCAGTAGTTCCGACTGAAACAGCTCAATGTCGGACTTGGGTATCTCAGCAATGCGCCGAGATCCCCACTTCTTACTGACGTAATCGGCTTTGTGTTTGTAGTTCTTGTAGGTGCTGTGGGCTCGCTTGGCTTTCTGCACCTCAAGCCACTTCGTTGTGCCTTCCTCCACGGTACGACGGGTAACATCCCCACCATAGCCTGAGTAGAGATGCGCTTTCGGTGAGTTGGGGAAGTGGGCTGCGTAGTCGAACCGACCCTCTTTGATCTCGGTAAGGATCACGTTGCGTTTGTTCTGCGCATAGCTGATGGAGGACTTAGTGATCCTGGCCACTTGCTCCAGTGCTTCTCGACAGCGTTCACCTCGATAGCGGAAGTCTATTCGGATCTGATTACCGTGTATCTGGATCCCTTTCGGGAGCTGATCCACACCTTTCGGTAGATTGCTCATGCGACCCTCGGCTCCTCAAACCAGTTATCGACTTCTTCCCGATTGTAGACAACCTTGCCGATGGGGTCGTACTTCCAGTGCTTGCCTTCGAGCCAGATACCCCGTTCACGGTATTTCCGAGCACAGTCAGCACTGATACCCCAAGTGGCAGTCGTCAGGTTGCTGCGAATCCAGCGGCCAGGCAGTGTTACGATTTTTTGAGTCATTGAAATTAATCCTCCTGGATCAATGAAATAAGAGATAGGCCGAGTAACCAACAGTGGACGATGAGAGTTGGTTTCTGGTGGTCAACTCGGCAGAGGTTAGTTGGATGGAGTCTCGAGTCCGGTGCAAAGTGGACTCGGGTTATGGATTAGAAGAGGGGCTTTACCTGCCGCGACTGATTAAACGGGCGAAGGAAGTTCCTACTCCAGAAGCTGGTACGGTGATTCCGCTGCTTCTGTTTAGTAATCCATTTCTGGACATCCCTATGAGACCAACGAGACCTAGAGTTGATCCGAATGGGCGAGGGGAAGGTTCCACTTCTTACCTGCTCGTAGATCCAGGTTCGTTTAAAACCGATCAGATCCTCAACTTGCTTGAGATTCAGAAGCTTGTCGGCCATAAAATTGTTACCTCCTTAACTGGTTAGTTGAAATTAGGGGCTGAGGCTATCTGCGACCAATGATCTTCTGGAGATCCTGGATCAAGGTGTTGTGATAGCCATAGAGCACAGGCAGCAGTTCGTTGCGATGTATCTGCAAGTGGATCTGTGCTGCCATGATTGCTTCCGGAAGGCTGTCGTAGGTCGGATATATCAATACCTTCTTACGTTCGAGCTGTTCGTAGGCGGTAGGGGTCATAGATAACTCCTGGGGATTAAAGGTGCTTCGTCGCTTGCTGCCTACCGGTGCAGGGCCTGCGAGATAGCAGTCCTGTCGGTATGTGCGATGGATGAGGGCGTGTATGGATTAGGGGTGTGTGAGGCGGCTGCTCGGGCCTGAGAAGCTGGAGCCCTGAGCCAGTAAGTAATACTCCTGGTTCATTGATCTACCAGGCTGTGCGGGTTGCCAGTCTATCTCTATTCGCTCATGGTCTATCTCCTTTTTCGGTTGGTTCTATTGGTCCGCAGAAGTGATTTAGTCTATCGGCTCTATATAGTTTAAATGTTAGGAATAATGATCGATAGAATATCGGTTGGGTATGGTATGGAAGCGTCTAGTTAACTATTTAGGCACGGTCTTTTTTATAACCATGCCACGCGGCGGATGCCGCGCTATTCCTTAGTGATGTGTTCAGTTTATTCAGGATTTAATTTAGGTTCGCCAAGGTCTTAGTAGATGGTTTGTGGTCAAGCCATTCAGTCTGCTATGTCTATCTTGTCTGTGTGGTGTTCAGTTTGGTTCTGCCCAGGTGCTGGTAACAGATTAGGTTGATATATCGGGTGTGTATCGGGTTCGGTTATTACACCGAATTCACTCATGTTACTTGAGCCTATGCTGGAGTGGGTTCTGGCTTTATAGCCTGTAGGTGCCGAGCCAGTGATGCTAGATAGGGTCGTTGAATCGGCTAATGATTCTTAGTGAGATGGTGTTGAGGATTATTGAGCCGCTACAGGTAAAATAGACTGAAGACCCCGGGGGGGGGGAGGTCTCCAGCAGTCTTTAAAACCTGCAGTAATGCGGTCGTACCCAGTTATGATATTTCGCCCAACCCTGCGGATGCTGAGCCAGGTGGAATCAACTACGGCCTGAAGTCACTGCATGAGTCTTAATGATACCAACCCGCGTACAGGGCGCGGATGCGCCCCTTATGATTGGAGAGGGTTACTTCATCAGGGCCGCAGCATTCATGACATCACCGGCTATAAATACCCAGCCATGGTCACCTTGCTTGCGTAGAGGCTTCGGCGGCTCGATGCCTCGGAGCGGCTCACCTTTCTGGATCGCAGCCTTGAGTTCTGAAGCCCGGACGTTCAGCAGTCGGGCAGCGTCATTGATCCCGATTCGGGTATCCTTGAAGTCCATTAGTCTCTCCTTGCTCAAGTGGTACTTATCTTACCTACGGTTTGATCTAGAGTGGCTACTTGTTAGCGGAGTAGAAGAATATTCCACTTGGCGGATGGGTCACCCTTCGTTCCTGACGGTGAGCCAGAAGGAGTAAGGTCTCAGTTCCCTGGCTCGAGCGAAGAATTTGGCGTAATGGTCTTTGTTAGGGGCACTCAAGGAAGGGTCTTCCAAAGCATCTTGGCCTGAGCATACTGGAAGCACTTGATGAACTCAGGATTGATGATAAAGACCAGTTCTCCGCGCTTCCTGTGAACTAGGTGACTGGGGACTTTCTTGAGGATCTGTTGTTCGATTAGTTCTTTGAGGTGGCGGCTGAACACCACCTGCTGGTTCTTATTCTCGTAAGGCTTCGGGAGACGGGCCAACCCAGTCTCGCGGTCGTAGTGAACCTTGATCTGATTGAAGTAATGGATCGCTTTATTGGATACCTGCTCCAGCCTATCAAAGATATCCATTTCAGCTCTCATAGCGTTATCTCTCATAAGACCTATGGCTTGGAAGCCTTTCCAGTCTGATTTAGGTGTTTGAACAACACTGGCTCGGTGGCCTGCAGGCACATGAATATACGCCCGAGTATCCATCGTATCGTTTACGTGCCTGAGTGTTGCGCAGACCTCTTGAAGCGCTTGCTCCGCTGAGCCAGTTGAGGTAGGTTGATCGCTCATTGTTTGTTCTTGCTCGGTAATGTGGACGGGTACGGCAATACCGTTCGCTATCCTACCCTCAGACCCCTTAAAAAGAAACGGATTCAGTTACTATTTATTAAAAAAGTAACTGGATTAGTTACTAAAAATCATGTAAGTCATTGTTTATAAAGAACTTTTTCCATCTTAAAAGTATATATCCAAGCCAGCGGGCGGATGCCCGCCTGTTGCTTCTAGCCCTATAGCCCTATAGCTCTATAGTCCTATAGCTCTATAGCTCTATAGCTCTATAGCTCTATAGCTCTGTCACCTTCTTCACATGAGCGGACGGATACCGTCTCTCCCTATAGATTTTATACAGGGTCCTCCTCCGGCCTTGGCGCCTGGGCCACCGCCTCGCTATCGTGTGACTCACTCCGCTCCGTTCGTCCGACTGGCGGGCTAAGCCCGTCGCCTGCGGGCGGAGGTCCTGATCCCTCCAAAAGCCCTTTGTGTATTTTGTACAAGTAGTGAATAGGAAGACGTATTCACGCAGCTGGAGGTATTCCTGCGTTTGTCTTTTAAAGGACCCTTCAGGGAGTGAACGCTGAGCCGTGTGCCCCGAGCAAGTCAGGCCAGATCCGCGACGCTGCGCGCAAAGCGCAGCAGTGGCGCGTAGATGGTCCTGACGGCGCAGAGGGCACAGAGGCGATGGCGGAACGAGCGTCCCTGAAGAATAAAGGTTTGAGCGGGTTGGAACTGTTAAAAGCAGTAACAGAACTACTGCCTCAGCATTTTTGAGCTTGGCAGGTACCTGGACTAGAAAGAGATGACTCAAAGGTTGATGGTGAGGATATCGACTAATGGATCTCGCTTTACTCGAAGCAGCAAAGCCCGCGTTCTATCAGGTAGTCACGATCCAGGGAGAACAATGCCTGTCTCACTGGAATGGGGAGCATTGGGAGATGGATGCGACTTGTGATGCGGTGAATGAGATGCTCTGCATCGGTATGCTGGATGTTTATGCAATTCAGGGCTGGATTGATCAGCGACGCAGCGGCTACTGATTTGGAGATGGTAAGAAAGGGCTCGATCGGGAGCCCTCTCTTTCTGTTCCTGGCTCAACAGAGCCGCTTCCTTTGTACAGATCCTGATCGATCTTCCTGGCTCAGCGGTGCTATTGCTTTGCTTACTGGCTCATATTGCTCAGTCCGCCTGGGAGCCTCTGAGAACGTTTGATTCGGTAAAGGTACCGAGAGGGTCGCACCAACGTGGAAAGTCTCTCATAGAGCGAGCCAGGCATAATTAGGGGGCGATCTATGAAGACAAGTAGGTAGGGGCGATATTCTCGCCTGAGCGTACACCGAGGCTAACTGCTAGCATTTCTGACACTTCGGCATCCTTCAACCCGCTTTCACCGTATCCACCTCTGTTCACCGATCTGCATATTCCGGCCCATCGTGAACAGTCATTCCGCCGGAACGTGAACACCTATTCTGATTCAACGTGAACACCCATTCCGGCCCAAGATGAACACTTTCGCTGGATTTCCGGAATCGCCGTTCACGACGCCGGAATCACTGTTCATCTTCCCGGAATCAGGTGTTCATCTTCCCGGAATCAGGTGTTCACGTTCGTCCGGAATCGGTGTTCACCTTCACCGGAATACGCACGATCGCTTTTTGACATGCGTGCTGGCACGTCGGATTTATCTTCAGCTACCTCCGCAGAGCATCTGGGTCGAGTGCGTTTCCCTGAACGACAAAGCCAACGTGGGACACCGAAAATGGTTGTGTAAATTGTGAAGTGCACAATTGGGCAACGTTGAGAGTGCAGGAGTGGATAGCGGACCGATGAATGACGACTAGGTGGGTTCCATGTCGGCGACCGAAATTGCGTAATTTTCTGATTTTTAGGGCGATTTCACTTTAGGTTCTAATTGATGGATACTCCGGCATTAGGGCTGCAGTACGTTAGGGTACTGCGATGGCGAGCATTCATGAGTTTTGGCAAGCTCGTAGCTGGGCTGTGGCTCAATTCTCGATCCGGCTTTATTACTACTACGACGAAGGGCTATATGCGTGTTGTAGGTAGTGATTGATATGCTTAGTAATTGAAATTTCAAGGACGATGTATCAATGCTCGAAATCATTGGAATGGCTGTTGTCGCCTGGGTTGTTTTTGCTATTGCTACGGGTGTTTTCAGAGGTGTCAAGCTCAAGCGTAACCGGGAGACTGGCAAGCAGGTTCGAGATATCGCAGTCAACACCTTAGGCGTACCGCCTGCATACTATAGGCACTCCGTCTTAAACTATATGGATGAGGTTAAAAAAGCAGCCGAGTACCTTCAAAGCTCGGGCGGTGATTATTCATCCTTAGACTGGCCGAACGCGCTGGCTTGGGCTATTTACGGAGGGTACCGTCACGACTGTGACCAATACTTACGCGGAAATGCTTCTGTGCAAAACGTGCTGGAACGCGCAGGAGTGTCAGTAGAAAATATTAATAATGAGCTAGCTAGAGACTCCCTGAGCTTATCGACCAATTCAGAAGAAGCCGAGCCAGAAGCAGAAGCTGAAGTAGAAACAGCAGTAGACCCACTTCAGCTCTTGCAGTTCTACCAGATCGTCAAGATCCAGGGGGAGGAGTGTCTGGCTCATTGGAACGGTGAGCATTGGGAAATGGATGCCACTTGCGACTCATTGAACGAAATGTTGCGTACAGGTCTGATCGACTTACGAGCAGTTCAAAACTGGATTGATAAAAAACAGACCCAGCAGTGATGTAAACATTAGGCACCTGAGTGCTATTGTCACAACTCATGGATGAGAGTCAGAGGCTTATATGGATGTTTTAGCCCCTTCCGATTTGAAAGCGATCCTGCACTCCAAGCGTGCGAACATGTACTACCTTCAGCATTGTCGTGTGCTGGTCAATGGTGGTCGGGTCGAGTACGTAACCGACGAGGGCAAAGAGTCTCTCTACTGGAACATCCCGATCGCCAACACCACCGTTATCTTGTTGGGTACTGGCACTTCCATCACGCAGGCCGCAGTTCGAGAGTTTGCGAAAGCGGGCGTGTTGGTTGGCTTCTGTGGCGGTGGTGGTACACCGCTGTTTGCTGCTAGTGAAGTGGCGGCGGATGTTGAGTGGCTCTGCTCCCAGAGTGAGTACCGTCCAACTGAGTACCTTCAAGCCTGGTGCAGTTTCTGGTTCGATGACAATCGGCGGATGGTCGCAGCGGTGCGGTTTCAACAACTTCGAATCGATAATGTCCGCCGTATATGGAAGGCGTTGGCCTCCAGTCGCGATGCTGTACTGCCCGTTGTAGCAGAATCGCTCGACGAGGTGCTGGAGCGATTTGAGAGCGAACTTGGGAGCTGTAATTCGACCGCTGACATCTTGGCGAAGGAGGCAGCAATGACCAAGCGCCTTTATAGGCTGGTTGCTCGGGCGACCGGATACGAAGAGTTTGTCCGGGTGAAGCAGGGGCGTGGCAATGATCCAGCTAACCGCTTCCTCGATCATGGTAACTACCTCGCGTATGGCCTGGCGGCTACTGCATGCTGGGTACTGGGGCTGCCTCACGGCCTAGCAGTTCTCCATGGTAAGACCCGAAGAGGAGGACTGGTATTCGACGTTGCCGATTTGGTGAAGGATGCCTTGGTGCTTCCGCTGGCCTTTGTTGCTGCTGTAGAAGGGGACGACGAACAGGCATTCAGACAAAGGCTGATTAACCAGTTCCAGAAATATGAGGCCCTCGACTTGATGATCGATGGTTTGAAAGCCACTACATTAGAGCAGGCCGGTACTTCTGCATGATCGTGGTCTTGATCTCACAGTGCAGCAAGCGTGCCCTGCCGGAAACTCGCCGAATACTGGATCAGTTTGCCGAACGCAGTGGTGACCGTACCTGGATCTGCTCCGTGACTCTGGAGGGGTTGAATACCCTGCGTAAGCTGCTACGTAAAAGTGCCCGGCGAAACACTGCGGTTGCTTGCCATCGTGTAAGGGGAACTAGTCGAGTCGAGCTTGAATGGGTTGTAGGTAATCCTCGTCGCTTCGATTTCAACGGTAAAACCCCTACAAACCGTACCGGTCGCAATGTGTTACGCGAACAGTCGGAAAGCCAGTGGAGTACCGCTGAATCAATAGCGGTGCTGGCGGGGATTGCGGGGCTCTTCCACGATTTCGGCAAGGCTAACCAGCTGTTCCAGAAGAAGCTAAGCGAGGGGGCTCTGCGGACTGAACCGCTGCGCCACGAATGGGTGTCACTGCTGCTGTTTCGGGCCTTTGTCATGGGCGGTGCATCCACAGCGGTCAGTGATGCTGACTGGCTTCAGCGTTTGGCTGAGATTCTGCCAGAAATGGATACGTTGCTGATGGAGGAGATGAGCGCCTGTCAGCAGGACTTGAATCGAGCCAAAAGCAATCCGCTTGTTGGATTACCTCCACTGGCTCGTACCGTGGGATGGTTGGTCCTCAGCCATCATCGATTGCCCCGTTTCGACTCGCGATACGGTAGTCAAATTGGTGTAGAAGAACCACGGCTCGAAGCGCTAGAACCGAGTTATCGGCTTCTTACCCCTTCCTGGAACTCGCCTCAGATAATCAATCGGGACTGGACCACTCAGGACTGGCAAGACCTATTTACTTTGAAAGATGGGTCGCCTATTGCGAGTACCAGTTGGTGCAGGAAGGCTCGGGAAATTGCCCGCAGAGCGCTTCAGCACAGGGCGCTGCTAGATCGGGACTGGTTACTGGAGGATGACTTCACCAGCCACTTGGCACGGCTGAGTTTGATGCTCGCGGATCACAGTTATTCAGCTGGTTCGGCTCGAACTCACTGGTGGGACGACGGGTATCGGGTTTACGCCAATACCGGATTTGACGATCGCAGGGAACGTGTACTGAAGCAGCGCTTGGATGAACATAATGTCGGCGTTGGTCAGAGTGCGTTGTTGTTGGCTCGACGTTTGCCCCAATTAAGTCAAACGCTTCCTGCGATCAGTCGCCATCGGGCATTGCGTCAGCGTACGCAGGTCGCGGATTTTCGCTGGCAGAACAAAGCGTTTGAGATGGCGCAGGGGTTGGCTGAGCGATCTCAGCAGTGCGGTTTCTTTGGTATCAACCTTGCATCGACCGGTAAGGGCAAGACCTTTGCGAATGCTCGCATTATGTACGGCCTCTCAGATGAGCGACGAGGGTGTCGATTCAGTGTTGCTCTTGGGCTGCGCACCTTAACGCTTCAGACAGGAGACGCCCTACGGGCTCGGCTTCGGTTAGACAACGACGAGTTGGCAGTATTGATCGGTTCGCAAGCCGTTAAAGAGTTGCACGAGCTACGTAATGGTGAGAGACAAACTCATGATAAGACCGGCGGCTCTGGTAGTGAGTCAGCTGAAGCATTGGTTGATGAGAGCCTGCACATTACCTTTGAAGGTAGCTTGTCAGATGGTCCGCTAAGCCGTTGGCTGGGCAAGGATCACAAGGTTAACCAGCTAGTCAGTGCGCCGGTGCTGGTAAGCACGATTGACCATTTGATCCCCGCTACGGAGGGTGTAAGAGGTGGCCGCCAAATAGCCCCTATGCTGCGGTTGCTGACGTCTGATCTGGTTCTGGACGAACCGGACGATTTCGATGTGGCAGACCTACCGGCTTTGTGTCGGTTGGTGAATTGGGCCGGTCTGTTAGGTAGTCGGGTATTACTGTCGTCCGCGACTTTACCTCCGGCACTGGTGAGTGCGTTGTTCGACGCATATAGGGTAGGTCGAACCCAGTACAACCGGGTCTGTCGGGCGGGTAGTCGAGAGCAGTCGATCTGCTGTGCCTGGTTCGATGAGTTTGAGTCCTACTTCAGCGATATAGGTGATCTCAAAGGCTTCGCGAACCTCCATCAGGAGTTTGTCGGTCGTCGAATTACCAAGCTCAATCAGCAGTTGCCGATACAGTTGGCGGAGTTGATCACTGTCGAGCCATACGACAAAAGTCACGAAGGTGTTGTTAGGGGCATAGTCGAAGCAGTTGCGACGGGTGTGATTCGTCTTCACCAGTTGCATCATCAAACTGATCCGGTCACGGGCAAACGGGTCTCGCTTGGCCTTGTGCGCATGGCCAACATCAATCCCTTAGTGGCGGTGGCTCGTGCGTTGGCGACGAGTCCGTTACCAGAAGACAGTCGACTCCATCTGTGTGTCTATCATAGCCAGTACCCCATGTTGGTTCGCTCTCACATTGAAGCACGTCTAGATACCGCGTTAGACCGCCATAATGTAGAAGCACTCTGGCAGGTAGCGGAGATTCGCCAGGCTCTGGATCAGCATCCTGAACAAGATCATGTCTTTGTGGTTTTGGGTTCGCCCGTATGCGAAGTGGGAAGGGATCACGATTACGACTGGGCTATTGCCGAGCCTAGCTCCATACGGTCTTTGATCCAGTTGGCTGGGCGTCTCCAGCGTCATCGAAAACAGCAACCGGAACAACCCAATCTGTTGATTATGTCTCGCAATTACCGGGCACTTCACGGGCATGAGTACGCTTACTGCCGGCCTGGCTTTGAAGTCGAGATCCAAGGCAGTAAGCAGCCTCTGAAGCTTGAATCGAAAGACCTGAATGACGTGTTGAAGCTGGAGCAGTTCGCCCGGATTAGTGCCGCCCCACGGATCCAGGAAAGCAAGAATCTGCGACCCACAACGAGCCTGGTCGATCTTGAGCATGTGCATCTTCGCTTTGCCCTGGAGGGGCACCCCGTCTTCAAGTTAAAAGTGGGTGTGCCTGCGGGACTTTGGTGGTGTCATGACCCACGTTTCCCCCTCAGTTGGAACGGTGAAATGCAGCGCAGGACGCCTTTCAGAGCGTCGGTACAGGAGGAGCGGTTTCTGCTTCATCAGGAAGACGAGGTCGAACCCCCTGTCTTTTTTGAAGTGAACGACAAGGGGTTATTAGGCAAAGCCGAACGTCGCTTTCAACGGGTGGAAATCGAAGCGAATAGTCAGGTGAGTACTTGGATCGAACAGGAACCTGGATCGCTGTTTGCTCTCTATGCGGACGCTCTTGATCTAACAGTCGACCAAGTGAGCCAAAGACACGGTGAGCTGCGACTGAGAAAGAAAGAAGAGCGGTGGTGCTACCACCCTTGGTTTGGGGTGTTCGAGCTACCCAAAGGGTGAGCGTGTGCTGCCTGTACGGCAGATTAAGGTTTTAAAAACCAAGAACTATTCCTGAGCTGTCTGCTCGACAGTGAATTAAGTGTACAAATTTTGTGCAGACATCACAAACGTGGCCTAGACTAGCAGTTAGTTTTCAGTTTTAAAAACCAAAAACTAGGTTAATGAACGTATTCTGCTAAGCATCCTTGTATCAAAAGAGGGGGGCGTGATGAGTAGCGCCGTACTGGCTGAGAAAATTCGAGAGTACATCAGTAAGCGTCAGACCGACCGGCTTGAAAAACTGGATAAGGAGGCTGATAAGGCTCGCAAGCAGTTCGTTGAAGATCAGGAAGCACTGGCCGCGTTTGATCGTGACTACGCCGTAAAGCGGCAGGAGGAGGTAGAGAGGTACAATCCGGTCAGCTGGTTGAGCGACGCGGCCAATCGGGCAAAACAGATCAACCTGGTCACCCATGCGCTCAAGTTTACCCATAGTGACGCTAAAGGCAGTGGTGTGCTGCTGGCGAATGCGGATCCCAATAGCAAAGGCTATCTCAGTTCCTCCCAGCTGGCCGATTTGACAGCTGATGTGGTGGGTAATGCTGCCGCGCTGGACGTAGCCAACCTGTTATTACTGGAACATGATTCGGTCCGCCTGCTGGATTATATCGTTGCGCGTGATACCGCCCCTTTGAACCCCTTCAGCGGGGATGGTGACCAAGTATCGACTTGGCTGGAAGGGTTTGCGATGGCCTTGTCCTCTGGTTCTCCTAGTAGTCATACCCTAGCTAAGCAGGTCTACTTTCCGGTTACCGATGGTGAGTACCACTTGTTGGCCCCTCTCGCATCCTCAGCACTCACGCAGGCAATACACCAGAAAGTTATGGATGCTCGTTTCGGTGTGGAAGCGAAAGCCGCACGAGAGGCTCGCAAGAAGAAAGAGTACCACTCTCGTAAAGACATCATGTTTCTGGATCTGGCTGTCCAGGCTTTTGGGGGGACGAAACCTCAGAATATTTCCCTAAAAAATAGCCAGCGAGGAGGTAAGGCGTTTCTGATAAATTGCCAGCCACCATCGTGGCGTGATCGATTGGCAGCCCCCAAGGACTCAGCATCGTTCTGGCGGGGGTTCCGTCGAGAGGTCGCGACGCAGGTCAGGGAGCTTCAGCGTTTTCTGGTTGCGGTTCATGATCAGGATTCCAATGTACGTATCCGCAACCGTCGTCGCGCATTGGCTGCGGGAATCGTAGACGAATTTCTGCAGTACGCCCTGCGGTTCCATTCACTCCCCGCAGGCTGGAGTCGGGCAACCGAACTGGATCAGGTGGAGGCCTGCCTGCTGGATCCTAAGCGTGCTGATGAAGTCTTGCTGAGCTACCGCGCAGATAACTCCTGGCAGCGTTCTGTAGCGCAGCGATGTGCGGACGAACTCAACCGATCACTCCGGTCGAAGCAGTGGCTGATGTCGGATACCGAGCACAGCTATTGGGTTGACCTGATGACTCCAGAACTCACACGGCTGCAAGCGGATCTGGAGGCGCTGTCATGAAATCTCTTTTGTTGCTGCGCAATATCACCGTAGAGAACGCCAATGCCATATCTGGGATTACTTGGGGGTTCCCGGGTATCTCCAACTTCCTCGGTTATGTCCATGCGCTCTCACGTTACCTTGATACTCAACGTGGGCTGAAGTTAGGTGGTTGCGGCCTGATTTGCCATCGGCACCAGGTTCATGCTCATCAGCCTGGTGGCTGGGAGTGGAAATTTTCTCTGACGCGTAATCCTTTGACTCGGGAGGGGAAAACAGCCCCCTTTAACGAGGAAGGGAGGATGAACTTCCGCGCCAGCTTGTTGATTGAGTGTGATTTTACCGCCGATGAACTGCTGAGCGAGGGTAGTACTCCAGAGAGTGCCATAGTGCAGTTCAAGCGTATGGTCATGGAACAGGCCATGCGGCAGCGGTTGGCGGGAGGCACGGTTTTAGAGATCGAGGGGGTGGAGTGGCTCGAATTAAACCCTGATAGTGAAGCTGGCGAAAAGCGAACTCGGCACCTGATGCTTAGCCTGCTGCCCGGGTATGCTCTGATTTGTCGTCATGATGTATTGGTCAGCCACCATCAACATAGACAAAGCCAGAATGCGTCCGCTGAGTTGCTCGACAGTCTGCTGGATTTCGTCGCCCTGCAGTACCAAGCTGTGGAGCCCGCAGAGGGGAGTGACAACGAAGCGGTGACGTGGTCGATTTTACCAAAGCCTGCGTCCGGCTA
Organism: Marinobacterium nitratireducens; assembly: GCF_014645375.1. Lineage (GTDB taxonomy): Bacteria > Pseudomonadota > Gammaproteobacteria > Pseudomonadales > Balneatricaceae > Marinobacterium_A > Marinobacterium_A nitratireducens. Next base: position 494,682 of record NZ_BMLT01000003.1, on the reverse strand, counting down.
TCTGGTTCCTATTTCCGTCGGTTACCAGGGTATCTCTTCAATCTATGATCGGGGAGAGGTTGCGAGAAGTCGCGATCCAGATACTCCGTTCCGATTCGTGGAGAGTATCTACACCCTGGGCGAATGGCGAAGTCCTCACCGGATCCGTCGGCTTGACGAGATGTTATGGCGGTATGACCACGTTGACGATCTCTACCTTTGCCGTAATGGCAGTGCACCGACCGAAACCGAAGTTTTCGAATTCAACTTTTAAGAAGGGCCGACACTATGGCTAAGGATCAACTGAAAACCGCTTCTGTACTGGCTTTTGAACGTAAACATGCTAACTCCGGTGCACTGCTGTATTCCGGTAACTGGGATGCGCGGGACCAGCTGGAGGCCTGGCAACCGGTGATCATCCAAAGTAAGGATGTACGCGGTACCATCTCCAATAGGCTGAAGGGGACGATCGCTAACGACCCTCTGAAGCTGGATGCCGAAATCCAAAAGCCGAATCTGCAGAGGGTTGATACAGCCGCGCTGCCCTTTACGGCCAATACGCTGAAGCTCAGCTTCACTTTGAGGGTACTGGGTAATCTGTCCACGCCGTCCGCTTGTAACGATCCGGCGTATCAGGCCGCTTTGGGCTCTGTCATCAAAGAATACGCGCAGCGCGAAGAGTTTAGGGAACTGTCGTTGCGGTATGCGGAAAATCTGGCTAACGGACGGTTCCTGTGGCGCAACCGAGTCGGTGCTGAGGCGATCGAGGTGCGAGTCAGTCAGCTGATTGATGGTGCTGTTCAGCAGAGTTGGGTGTTCGATGCGCACTCGTTCGATCTGCGTCGCTTTGGTAAGCAACCGGAAGCGATTGCCTCATTAGCTGAAGTGATCCGCCTGGGTCTTCTGGGAGAGTCATTCGCTCTGCTCCAGGTAGACGCCTTCGTCCGCCTTGGTGAGGGACAGGAAGTTTTTCCGTCTCAGGAACTCGTGCTTGATGGTGGCCGTGATGGCAGCAAGAGCAAGTATCTCTATCAAGTAGATGGCGTTGCCGCGATGCACTCCCAGAAGATCGGTAACGCCATCCGTACCGTCGATACATGGTACCCCGGGGCAGAGGAGTTGGGGCCGATTTCGGTGGAGCCCTATGGTTCAGTGACGAGCCGGGGTACCGCGTACCGTCAGCCCAAGCAGAAGGTTGATTTCTATAGTTTGCTTGATAACTGGGTGCTCAAGAATCAGGTGCCAGAGTTGGGTGATCAACACTTCGTGATCGCGACTCTGATTAGGGGCGGAGTCTTCGGCGAAAAGGCAGACTAGGAGAGGTTATGGATCACTACCTTGATCTTAAAGTTCTGCCTGATCCGGAATTTGCTGAGCAACAACTGCTGAATGCTCTGTTTGCCAAGTTGCACCGAGCGTTGGGTCAACATGGTGATGGCGAAGTTGGTGTTAGCTTCCCGGACCACGGAGCTCGTCTGGGCAGCCGACTGAGGTTGCACGGAACAGCACAGCGACTGGATCAGTTTATGGCACTCAACTGGATCCAGGGGATGCGAGACTATTGTGCGATCGGCGAATTGCTACCAATACCTGCGCAGGTGCAGTACCGAGCGGTGCGGCGGGTGCAGGCGAAAAGTGCTTATAACAAGCGCAAGCGCTCGATCACGAAGGGGTGGCTGAGTGAAGCGGAGGCGCTGAAACGTATCCCTGATACTCAGCAAAAGAAGTTGACGCTACCCTATATCCAACTTCGGAGCCTCTCAAACGGAAACCCAATGCGGATTTATATAGAGCACGGGCCGTTACAAGATGCGCCCCAGTCGGGATGTATGAGTACCTATGGATTGAGCGCAACGGCAACTATCCCCTGGTTCTAACCCTTTTAGGGAAGGCCTATACAAGCCCTTGCTTTGCAAGGGCTTTCTGCTTTTTCCGGAAAATAAGCTTTTTTAACCGAATAGCAGAGTGCTCTTTAACAATCAGTAGGTTGGTCGTAATGTGTAACAGTTCACTGCCGCACAGGCAGCTTAGAAAAACTAGAAAGAACTCTGACTGCACCAGCAGGCGTTCACTGCCGCACAGGCAGCTTAGAAACAGATTCAGGCGCATCTATCTCAGCTAGTCGAAGTTCACTGCCGCACAGGCAGCTTAGAAATACATCATTTGTGAGGAACTGGCGGACCCGTCGTTCACTGCCGCACAGGCAGCTTAGAAATTACAGGCCGATGCTGTAGGGGTTGCCGTCTGGTTCACTGCCGCACAGGCAGCTTAGAAATGGTACCAATCCGAGAACGAGCGGCTCAAGTTGTTCACTGCCGCACAGGCAGCTTAGAAAATCAGAAGACCGGCCGCCGCTTTGTCGAAGTGGTTCACTGCCGCACAGGCAGCTTAGAAATCTCGGACGGCGCCCAAATGGCGTTTTTGGATGTTCACTGCCGCACAGGCAGCTTAGAAATGGGTCAACAGCAACGGCGGTGTCTCCACCGCGTTCACTGCCGCACAGGCAGCTGAGAAAATGTGCGTTTCGAGAATGTCGCCCTCGTAGACGTTCACTGCCGCACAGGCAGCTGAGAAAATTTTCAGCGCGACCGGCTCCGGGGTGGCGAAGTTCACTGCCGCACAGGCAGCTTAGAAATGCCGGCAAGCATCACAGCCTCGCTTCTCCGCGTTTACTGCCGCACAGGCAGCTCAGAAGGTTCTCGCGTGTGCAACCGTGCTGGTTCTTTGCGTTCTCGTGGGTCTGGTTAGAATCTTTGCGGCTGAATCCTACCTTGTTCCGGGCCGAATCAAGATCGAGTCAGGGTGGCTTACAGCGATATTTTGAACTAGTGTTGATCGTGGTTCTGACCCGCACGTGGGCAGTTCTTGTGCCAGATCCGAAGTCTTCGGCTGGCTCCCCGTTATCGCTGCGCTAGGCAAGCGGGGTCTCCCTTTATCAATGAAAGGAGGCTCGCATGCCGAGTTCTATCGCTTCCAAAAGACTATCTGCTTTCCGTCGACAGAACGGTCGCTGCTACTACTGCAGGGCGTTAATGTGGTTATCTAATCCTGAGCAATTCGGCAAACGTCACGGCATCACCCAAAGGCAGGCGCTGCGGTTTCAGTGTACGGCTGAGCACCTGGTTGCTCGCCAGGATGGTGGCAGCAACGCGGGCACGAATATCGTTGCTGCCTGCAGGTTCTGTAATGGCCAGCGCCATGCCCGACGTTCGGCGCCAGAGCCAGGTGCTTATCGTGCGCTCGTGTCGAACCGGCTCAGGCAGGGGAAATGGCATCCGAGTGATCTACATCGGCTGATCTGAAGCTTACGGGCAGCGGGTCTTGCGAGCTCCATTCATCACTTCTATATTGGGTGGCTAACAAGGATGGTGTTCGGGATCTGCCACCTCTCATTCAGTGTGTTGATGGAGTAATACATGAAGAGCCTTTCTACTTATGTATTCGCATCGATCTTGTCGGTTTCTGGAGGTGTCAGTGCCTTCGATGCTAACGAGGTCGAGCGTGAGTTTGATGCCTGTCTGTCCCAAGACTCGACCACGTATGGTATGGAGCGGTGTGCGAATGAGTTTCACCAGCGTTGGGATAACCTTCTGAACCAGGCGTATCGGGAGCTTATGACTGTGCTCGATGAAGACGGTCAGCAGAAGCTTAGAGACGCACAGCGCGCATGGATCAAGTTCAGGGACTCGGAGATCACCAACATGGACAACATCTATTCCCACACTCAAGGGTCTATGTATATAGTGGTCTATGCTGGCAATGTCATGGACATCACCAAGGCGCGTGCTATGCAGCTTAATGGGTATCTCGCTGATCTTCGTTAGTGTTGCCTGGGCGGGAGGTTGGCTCTGTAACTGAAGTAGTTTCTGTCTACAGCTCTGGGATTAGCCTCTATTTTCGCTTCCCTGTGGGAGCGATGTCTCCGGTGATTGCTGATTATGATCCAGAAATCCCTTGCCTGGCTGTACAATGACTTCCTCTATGAGCTGATACTAGGCTTCCTCCTTGGAGGCTTACCCATTCTTCTGGTTCATCTCTTTGGTGATCAGGAGTTATTGCTCGAAATAATGAGAGGGTTATCACCAGCGCGGCCGTTATTGGCATACCAGTTCGTTGCAGGTCTGATCGCATGGGGCGTAATCCAGTATCATGCACATACCTTTCTGGCTCGTGATAGTGACCGTGACCGGAGAAAACGGTGGGGTGGGGTACTGTCGGAGTTACCAGGGGCGGCGCTGGGTGTTCTGAGAACAGCATCGGGGCTGTTACTGACCTTCTCAGTTTTATGGCTCATTGATGGCCCTGATCGCGATAACTTGATAAACATCGCGTCGACGTTCGGAACGGGGCTTGCTGGTTCGGCGACATGTGCATGGGCTGCCGGGGTGCTTTCCAAGCGTCACCGGGCGAGTTACATGCATGGTAGCAGTCTCCGTAGCGAGTGAGGCCGGTGAGCGATGTAACATCACTCGTAGTAATCACTGTTGCTCGTTGGACTAGGTGAGTAGGTGATTTTTGATGCTATGAGAATTATGCGTAACCGAAATTTTTAACGGCTCATGAGCTTACTGATGAAAAGGGTGGCGGTTCATGGACGAGGTGAAATGTGTTTGGGACTGGCAGATGGTCACTGGGATAGCGAGTTCTGTCATAGCCTTATGTGCATTGTGGATATCGGTATGGCAGGGCTGGAGTACACGTAAGCACAATAAGTTATCGTGCCGACCACACTTAACGTGTTGGGAGGATGTTGATTGGGATGAAAGTACATGGAGAGTAGTGCTGGAAAATAATGGTGTTGGACCTGCATTTATTAAAAGTTTTACAGTGAAGCTGGATGGTGCTGTTGTTTCCGGCTACGGTTACGATCCATTGGAAGAGGTAATTGAGGTTATACTTCATGGACTTCGCCGCAAAGAGTATTTCTCCTATGTCGGAAGTGGCTATGCCTTAGGTGTTGGTGAAAAAAGGCGAATGATTGATATAAGGTTTCTCGATTGTAATGCTCCAGACGAAGAGGCCATGCGCGAAAAGCTAAAAAGAATTGATGTGATAATAGAGTATGAGAATTTATACGGTAAAATGTTTCGCTATAGTAGTTACGAAGAGCTGGCTATGAGATCTAGCTGATATCAAACAGTAATATGTGTAGGAACTGCGGCCAACAGGGTAAAGGCTGTGGCGGGGCTGTTGCGTAGAAGAGGTAGCTATGCGATTAGGTATGACAGAGCCAGTTTATCAACATCCTGCTGCCCTAAATTGGTCATAAAGGCGGGCTTTTAGGCCCGCCTTACCCAACTCGTATTAAATAATACGTGTGAGGTGATCGTAGGCTTCAGAGGGCAGGTCTTCGAGCAGGACCACATTCAACGATTTACCATCATCACTAGTAGACACCTGCTGCGGGGACAGGCTGCCGTTGATCACATCCGGTGACAGTGTGTACATAGATCCGGTCAGCGGGTCTACGATCAGCCAGCCTATAAGGCCCCCAAACAACAGATTACCACCGATGAACCAGCCGTTCGGGTTGGAATCTATCGTGATGACCTGGCTCTCAAAACCTTCTTTGGAGATGGTCAGCGCATAGGTCTTACCACCGAAGTAGCTGCCATCTGCCTTCTGAAGAGTGACGGTCGTGGGCGTAGTACCTTTGAATACACTGATGCCTTTTTCATCAGTGATCGCAATCTTCGCACCGTCGGGGGATGAATTGATACTAAGCATTTGTGTCGGCTCACCCACGATAGACGCACATCCAGTGGTCATCACAATAGTGGCCGCCATAATGGCTGTAGCAATACCTTTTGCTTTCAAGAGTCGTTCTCCATGGTGTTTGCAGAGCTTCTTACGTCTTCCCAACCGGCTCTGGAGGCGGGATTCTAATGCAGCTTTAGCTTTGTTGCACATGCTTTGTGTGAACAAATGCTGAATGTTGTTCGACAACTCGGAAAAGTCAGAAATAAAATGGTTTCAATGACTTAAGTGGAGGGGCAGGACAGTGCCAACGATGTATCTGGATCGAGTGACTTCATGTAATCGTTTAGCTGACCTACCTGAAAAGCTCAACTATGCTTCTAGCTGTACCGATGCTCGCGTCGATCGGACGTACTAGGGAGCCCACAAAGAGGCATCTAGTTGTATCGTGCCCTGTGCGTTCTTTAGGCAAGTTTGCACGTTAGAGGAGCGACTCTTATGCCTATAGCGCTAATTCCAATCATTTCGGCGTTAGCCTCGGGAGGTACTCTGGTACCTCACGCAGCAGGGGGACTGATCGTGACAGCTTCCGGTGGTTATGTCGCGGGGACGTTTCTAAGTACCGCTGCAGTCAATGGACTGCTGGCTACGGCATCTGCAACATTTGGCGCAGGTGCGCTGTACCTCACTGGCGCTACAACAGGAATAGTAGGAAGTGCTGGTATTTTCGGGACGACGATAGGTGCGACGGGTATTACAGGGGCGTTGATGTCAGCCGGACTCCTTTCATCAACACCTGTGTGGGTACCTATTGCCGGCGGTACTGCAGCCCTTGGTTGTACGTATATCGGGTACAAACTCTATAAGCTTAGGCATAAGTTAATTACGACTCCTGATGGTGAGGAAGCAATATTTACCGAAGATGAAGCGAAAATGATCGAGAAAGTTATTTTACGCTTAGGTCGAGATGAGAAGCCTGATGATGGAGGCTAGCTTCCGTGAATTGGCTGATTTTGAAAGTCTTAATTATTCTGTTCTTGGCATGGCTGGTCCTTAAGAAAGTTCAGGACTTGCTTTCGAAATGGCGGTTGAAGCGCTCCGGTGATCCAGATGCTGAGCTAGTGATAGATAAAAGCAGTGGTTGGAATTTCTTTCTGGATCGATTTTTCGGCTTTCTTCGGTTGGTAGTTGTTCTTTTGTTTATGATAATTGTGCTTACTTGGTGGAGTGATAAGTATTGATGTTAGATGATGGCAAACTATTCTCAGATCACAGTCATTGTCGATGACATCACTACACATGTTTGAACGTCCTGATATGGACGCGTAGCGTAACTGTTGTTAACTAACCGGGCCGAGGTGTATTAGGTTAGTTAACTAACTAATCCTGTCTCGACCCCGCTTTCTATAATGGGTTCTACCCCCGTCCGTCGTCGTATGCTAGGTAGTGGTAGGCCTTGGCGCTTTAGATGGCTACAGATCCGTAGCACGCAGGCGCGATCGATCTGATCACTGCAGTAGGCCCACCTGGCTGGATCTTTCGTTGTGTTGAACTCAGGATAGATTCGCGCTTCCACGTGCTCAGCAATCTCGAGCAGCTTCTCGGGGGACATAGTGCACCTCCTGTGCGATGTGGTTGTCAGTCCGTGACAGGGTAAGGATAGCTGATACTGGCTGGCTCGGATGCGTTTCGTCGTCCGTTACAGGACTGTGCTAGCGTTTGTTGTTAGGGAGCTCTCTATCGACGGAGCTGATTATGAATAGAACAATAACTGCTTTCCTTGTGCTTATACCTGCGGTTGCATCGGCAGATATCCTATCTGTCCATTGTCCGCTTGGCTGCCCGTCAAACCCTGCCGGCAACGATCTCGTGTTTGCACACGTCTACGCTCTGTCCAACAACCCGACGACGAAGTTTGCTGATTGGGTTGCTTACGAGGTAGACGTGGTCAATTTCGGTATATCTCCGGGGCGTGAATGGAAGTCAGATCCACTGCTTGATGACAATGAAACCTTGGAGACGGGGGATTACAGCGGCGCCTTCTCAAGCGCACTCGAAGCTAATAGGGGGCACCAAGCGCCGCTCGCATCGTTTGCAGGCTCGCGATACTGGCCTGAACTGAACTATCTCAGCAACATCACGCCGCAGGATAAGGATCTGAACCAAGGCCCGTGGGCTGATCTCGAAGATGCGGTCCGCGCCGGGGTGAGCTACGGGCAGTCGCTCTTCGTCATCACAGGTACTCTATACGAAAGTGCCATGCCTGGGCTGGTTGGCGCAGACGAAATCGCAGTTGTGCCCAGTGGGTACTTTAAGATCATCTACGACAGGTCAGGTAATGCCGCTGGCTTTGTTATGAATCAGAGTTCGAGCCTACACGACGACCACTGCAGCAAGAAAGCGACGCTCGCCACAATTCAGTCGAAGGTTAGTTTTATCATACCGGTATTGAGCGATAGCCAGGCGGCATACTCGAGACTGGGTTGTGATTAGTCTCGTTGGAGACTGGTGTCGGGAAGAGGCACGCACAGCAGAGGAACGCAGAGTAGGGTTAGTCTACTTGCCGAGTAGGCTCGACCACCACTTCCAGAACCCTGCATCTCCCTTCACCAGTCCCGGCAGAGCTAAGGTGATTTTCGTGTACCGGATATCGGAGGGATGGCATATCCTATTGATTGATCACGCCAAAAACCTCAAATAGCCGAGATGGTAAGTCATTGTCCGGTTAGACCTTGAGGCTACCTTAAAAACTAGATAAACGGATGATCGCTCCTTTGATCGTTATTTTTGCTTGCTACAGGTAGGGATTCGAAATGTTGACTCTTTGCATGGCTAGATAACTTGGATTGTGAATTTGTTGTGACAGGGTAATCGGAAATATCGGCATAAAATATGATAAATACGAAAATACAGATTGATCTCTAATATTATTATGTGATTTCGGTATAAACATCACTGTATTTATTTTGATTTTGCACAATTAAGGGCCTATAAGTTAATTTGATTGGATAGTGATACAGCGCTCATCGACTGGACTTTTTTAACTTTGACGTGCGGCCGTAGCGTCTTAATGACATAAAAATTCCATTTTTAGCATGGGACAGGAGGGAGTTCATCATTGGAGCATCGAACCAGTAGTAGATGCTTGCACCTCTGCGAATTAGACCGACCTTGCAGTCAAGGACTTGCAGAGAAACAAGTCGCCGATGTGCTAATGGATGAGAAGGGTATTGGTGTCTCTTTCAATCCTCTAACTGATAGAAAATCAGGTCAGGAGGTTATTTAACTTAACGAGCCTGGCCGGAAAAGTACAGGAGCGTTCACGGTCAGTGTAAGTAACTGTAAATGTCGAGGATTTGTTTAGACCCCAGCTGATCATGGGCGCACGGCGCTGGTTGCGGAGGAGGATATTGCCGCCGCCTGCCTCATCGAACTCGATCTGGGAGGCGAGTCTTACGGCTGGCGCGTTATCAACCCGGCGGGTTAATAGGTGAAACAGGGATGTTTCACCATTGGCCGCAGGCCAACGCGAGCGACACAGAAACCAGCATGTCCGCGCACCTGCGCCTGTTTCCGTGGCGCGACGTACAAATTGGTAGGGAAACCTATTTGTACGCCAGGTTAATAGCTAGATTTGAACCCGCAACCGCTTCAGCCTCGGGTTCTGGAGCCGTGTAGCCTAGACCGTCGGCTTGCGTGCTGTGATGCCCTTTGCGGTGCCGAGCGCAATGGTTTTTTGACCCTGCTCGGGTGGTGGAGAGCCTCATTTCCTAGGACGAGGCTGGACATGGGGTGCGTGACCCCAACGTCACCGGCAGCTTCGTTGTAGGCTCTCCTCACAGTAAACAAATGCCACCTCCTGCGCCGCAATGTACGTAGGTGGCCGAAGTCTCATTGGGGATTCTCTGGGCTTTACGGATAGCGCAGGCGAAATAGTGCCGAGCGGTCGTCGCGTTAATCGGAGAAAAAAGCATGTCAGACAAGCAGCTAAGTGAAGACTGTTCGCAGTGCTCTGAATACACCGCGGCTCGTATTGAGGGACCGAATCGAGATGAATTGCGAAGGCGGGCTCAGCTTGGCCGTAAGGCACGAGCTATAGAGATACTCGCTAACGATCCGTTGATGAAGACCTTTGCTATACAATTCTTGGTTAACAGACTTCCCCCTCCTTCTGCTGCGCTGCCAGTCTGGATGGTCGGTCGGTTGGACCCTTGGCGTTCAGTTGGCGCTAGCGCAACGAATCAAGATATATCAGAGATGTCAGTGCCGATGACGCTTATGGATGGGAGGCGGGCCCGGCTTATGCGAGTAATTCGCGAACTCGAAGGAATACGTCTCCGTGAGGTTTATCTCGAAGTCGACGGCGGGAGGAGATGGGACTTGCCGTTGGCTCTATTGCCGTTGTTCGGAGCTGAGGAGTTAACACCAAATGATTCTACGGTGGTACTCACGGAGGGAGTCTGGGCAACGGAACGACTTCGATCTTGCGGCTTGCCCGTCGTTGGATCGATAACTGGACCATTCTTTCCACCTTCAGCTGCAGCCCTCGATAGGCTTAGCTCAGCAAACTCACTGGTTCTATGGCCTTTGCCTGACCGGCGGGGAACAGACCACTTGGAGCACGTGGGGGCTTTGTTATTGAAGAGAAAAAGGAAGATGCGCATTCTATGGGCGCGTGGTGACCTCAGATCCCTCCCCCCCCAAATTAACCTCACTGAGCTGCTTGACAGGGCTGCACCATGGCGACCGGAAGTTTCGGCGCGCTTTCCCGGGATCCCGCTTCCATCGACTCCACCCCAGTCAACCTTCCTGAGAAGGTCCGCAGAGGATATACCTCAGAATGACCTCGTGGAAGAGACTGTCCCGTCATTCAAAGCTTCGCTGATAGCGAGGCATGCTCGCGCACTCCAGCCTTACCTAGCTCGTTATGTTCAAGGCGACGTGTTGAGCATAGAGGAACGAGAATCAGCGTTGGCAGTGGTCAACTCTTTGATCGCATCGCTTCGCTCTTGAGCCAGGAGGAAGTTCAGTATGGCCGGCATTCTTGAGGATCGTGAGCTACAAGATAAATTGCGCCGACTTATTCAGGAGTTTGCTCCAGAAGACGATGCGTTGGGCATTAACAGGGCCAAAATTTCGGCGACTGCGGTTCACGATTTTTCCCAATACCGTTTTCTGGCGCCCGTCACAGGACATTATGTCGATTTGGGGCCGGGTCTAATCGAGCGTACAGGAATCGACTCCTCTCCGAGTGAGTTCGAAGTCTCGTTCGGTGGCACTGAGTTTGGTTTTGAGCATACGGGGGCGATAGGGGAGGTACTAGCGGGCTCAACACCTGAGGATGACGATACGGTAGAGGGTTTCTTGGATGTTATTGAGTTAGCCCTGCTTGGCATACCTCTACCAGACTACGTATATGAGTCTACAAGCGGTATCTCGTTGCGCTTAAGCAAAGGTTACAGTGAGAGACAATTAGCAGGCTTGGTCGTTCGATTGGGAATCTCACCCGGTTTGATTGCCACATCAGATGGGTTGATCGCGTTATGGAACGAATTGCGGCGTCCGAGATGGTACTGGCCGGTGGTCGATCAGTTAATATCAGATTACCTGGTGGCTGAGTATCGTCGGCGCTCCTCGAACCCAGAGCTGATCAGTGAGATTGACGATGAGATAGCTCTAACTCGGGTGGGCAGACTGTCGTCAAGCGATGTTATGCACATGTCCGTGATCGATGAGATGTGTCGACCTGTTTTCTGGAGTTCTCGGTTACCTATATTTCGGGAAACGTTATTAACGGAGCGCGAAAGGCGAAGTGAGCCTACCGTCACCGCTACCGATGGCATGCGGGAGCCTGAGATTCCTTCCTCTTATCCCTTCATTCCTTACGCACCTGGGACCGTGAACCTAGGCCTTCAGTTGGTGTACCGACAGCATTGGACTCCACTTGGTTACCAAGAGGGAGAGATACTAAGAACTGTTCCTCTTGGACCTAGGCAAAGCGAGAAGGTAACTGTCAAAGCGACGAGGCGGAGTAAGGTCTCACATCAGACCGAGTTGGCCACTTCCGTCGAAACACTATCCGAGTCGTCAACGGCTACGAAAGACTCCTCAGAGGTAGTAAGCGAGGCATCGAATAGCTTCAACTGGAACGTCGAGGCTTCTGCCTCGGCGTCCTTTGGCTTTGGGTCTGCTAGCCTTTCGGCGGGAGTCGGAGAAGAGTCTGCGTCGTCATCCAAGGAAGCTAAGTCAACTTTAAATGAGGCCATGTCGAAGACTGCTTCGAAGATGCGCCAGGACACGAAGATTGTCGTCTCTACCGAAGTTGAGGAGACACGGGAGTCTAGTCGTGAATCCGAGATCAGCAATCCAAACGACGAGATTGCGGTTACGTATATCTTCAGCAGATTGCAGCGCCAGTACGAAATCTGGACGGAGCTTGCAGAGGCTAACGCTTGCGTGTTTGTAGCAGAGCGGGTGCCAACCCCAGCGGAGATCGATGATCAGTGGATACGTACGTATGACTGGATTCTATCACGGTCACTCCTTGACGAGTCATTCCGAGGTGATCTGGAGACCTTGATTGGATACTACTCTGACTCGGATGAAGGTACGGATGGCGTTGATGGACAGATCAACGCTTTGATGGAGACAATTTCGACCGGTATCCCGTCACATGCTTCAGTGCCTGGAAGTCCGCCGGACGTATATGCGACTCCTCAGAACGCGTATGAACGCGAAGTGGAAAGGGCTCGCGCTCGCCGAACTGCTCGTAACCAATATCTTCGTTGTCGCAGGAGACTTCGACGGCACATTTTTGACAATATTCTCCACTACTGTCGAGCAATATGGTCGGCAGAGGACCCTCAGCAGAGGCTTCTGCGTTTCTCTAAAATCTCTGTCGCAAGTCAATGGTCGTTCATCGGCAGGCCTAGCGCTGAGGGTGTGTACGTGGGCGTTTGGGCGCCTTCCGTCGGAGGTTTAGCGAAGCTCTCCGACCTGATCAACCCTGCAGGTCCTATCGGCTTTGCGGGGAACTATGCTGTTTACTACCTAAAACAAAATGGTCGCTACCCGGAAATTGACGATGCGGTCGGCTACCTTCGGTTGCCCTACACGGACCACACGGCGGTGGGGAGGGTTATCTCATCCGCGGATCCGACGGTGTCAGTCGTGGTCACCGTTTCGCCCAACCGTCTTGGGGCTGGCGAATATATTCTTGAGGTGGCCTCTGATGGGAGTGGCGGTCTCGTCTGCAATATCAGCATGTTAGACACACTATCGGTGGACGTAGATTCATCGGGCGTCGCTTCCACTGACGTCTACTACGACACGCTTTCTTCGATTCCTATCGATGGCGTTGGGGCGACTGTACGCTTCCATGGTCTTCGGGTAGTTTTGAGCGTCGCGGAAGGCTCGCTGTTGAGCGCAGGGGATCGGTTCAGGGTAGAGGTTTTCGTGCACCCTCGTCTCGAAGATCCTGAGGTTCGTTCGATTCGGTTTTCACAGAGTTCGATGTCTTCAGACCAAGAGGCAGAGTTCTATTCTCCTGAGGTACTGTCGGAGTTCGACGAATACTTTCCCGCCGTAAGGCGAGCCATAGGGCGGCTCGAGATGCCTCCTTCCAGCTGGGAGGAACTGGATGAGAGTGTTCGGAACCTGGTGAGAGAACGGTTGCCGGATTATCTGGTAAGAAAGGCACATACAAGGCGCTTTCTATTGGAAACGAACAATGTGCTGCTTTCTAGGGCGGTTGATCCGGCTACCTCAATTGAGCCATTCAAGTCCCTCCATAGATACTTGGACGTCCTGTCCGCAGCTGCGGACATGGAGAAGAAGCTGATTGAAAACCGCCGGTATCAGGCCAGAGTGGACTCTGACCTATTAGGGGATCCTGATGTGGAGAAGGTTACTGTTGTCGCGGCGGCTTCGAACGCAGCAGGCTTAGCCGCGCTGGACGGGTTAACGGATGATCCAGGAAGCCATGACGACGTCCCTGGCGATGGCTCCTGACTGCTTACTCGATTATGGCAAACGTTGCCGCTGTTGAAGAGGCGTTTGATAGGCTTCGCAGGGCGTACCCCGCAGTAGGCTCGTTGTCGCCAACTAGAAGGGTTTCGGGGCGTCCGGACTTCGCTCGGCGCCACGAAGATGCACTGGCCTCTCTCCGCGAGGTTTACGCGATTGAGGAACCGGACCAAGCCCGTGCCCAAGAACTTGTATTTGATCAGTATCAGAGTGACCGATTGCTGCTCCGGCACGTATTGGAGCAGTCAGCGGTAGAGCTTGGTGATGGCGCACTCCAGAGGATGCGCAGCATTAGACGGAACATCTGGAATAGGTATCTGCATCCGGCCTCTGGCGAACGCGCAGACGAGGCGCCGATACTCACTGATTTCTCGCGCAAACTAGCTGTCTGGTTGGTTTACACAACGCGCTCTCCCTTCCCTGCACTGGCCGACGAGCTACCTTTTTGGCAGCAATTGCCCTTAGATGTTCCTCGTGAGCCGAGACGAAACACGTTACCTGGAGGGGTACCATTTGTCGACTCTCTGGACGCGGGAATGCCTCAAGCACCCAGCACTAGCGAGGCGTCTTCTATAGGACACGAAGGCGGATTAGACCTGCCTGACGCTTGGCAAGAGTGGGGTAGCGTAAGCAATAATGATCGTCGGTTTGCTAGCTACATGTTTGGCGGTAGTGAGGACCATCAATACATAAAAGAGTGCGTCCTAGACCCGAAGGTCGGCGGCCACGACATAATCATGTTGATTCCAAAGTTTCGATCACCTGCTGTCATCTACTTGATGCTGCGCCAGCCCAAGAGCCAGAGAAATCCTCAAGTCCGGGACTTGATCAGAGAGATAGAGCAATTCCTTCTCCGCGGCGAGAGACAGTTTGAGCTGAGCTTTGCAGATAGAGACTGGGGGACCCTCCGTCCGTTGCTCGATAGTGCTGTAGAGACGTTATTTCCAGACGTCCAGACCCGAGATGACGGATCTAAAGTTGGATCTGATGCTAAGTTGCACGAGTTGTGTCAGGAGTTGATTGGACCAATTGTTGGCTGGACTTTGTCTGATAAAATCGTTGCCACAGCGTTTCTTGCGTCGCTTGCTATTGAGCTGGTAACGCTGGGGATTAGTACCCCGGTAGTTGTTGCCGCATTGGAAGCTGGGGCGGTCGCGCTGGATGTTGCGGCATCCGTAGTCGAGATAACCTCGCTTGTGGCTGAGAACGAGAGACGGGCTCTGGCCAACAGGCACAGCATACTGGACCATACGCTCGAAGTGGCGGCCAAACAGGAGGATGTAACTGAGCTGGTTGCCATCGGTTTGCTGTCCCTACTACTAATACCTCCAGCGATCGCAGAGGGAATCAGATCCTACCGTTCCAGCTTGATTAGTCGACTAGATATTCCAGGCCTGCCAGACCTCCCTGGCGCGACTCAAAGTTCAAGCCATATGGTGCGGACTCCACGGTCAGGTACTTCAAGCACCATAGGAAGAAGCGAACGTGGAAGTCTTGCAGAATCGAGAGGTTTGTCCCGCCCTGACCGATCCACTGGGAGACCCAGTGACCAAGAACGCGGCATCTCTCCGCGAGCCGAGCGGCACAGCGATAGTGGTGCGTCTCATACAGAGAGATCGGTAGAAGAGGTCGTTGACGACGATGAACTGGAGTGGTTTGATCAGATGTTTGACGAGATGCGTCATGGCCCCTTCGTTCCAACCGTAAGCCCACCGCTTAGCCGAATCGATATCACTCCTGACCAGCGGAGCAAACTAGGGGATCTTTTGGCAACGGTTTGGGGCGACGCGACGGAACCTACGGTCGCTAACGCGACCATTCAACGGTTGAAGCGTCACTGGGATGAAGCTCTGCCTCGCGGCGTTGGATCATCCGCAGATGCAGCCCTGTCGGTTCTTAGGCGAATGCAGAGTCTGGTCCCTGGAAGTTTCAAGGGTACTATAAACCAGTGGGGACGTAGGGCCCTGTTCAGCCTGTGGCGAAGGCGTTTTCTTACGAAGGTTTCGCGAGATCAATCGCTGATTGATGACCTTGTGACGCATTTCGGTATCACGTTCAGGCGGCGGCCGGGAAGGGGCCGCAACTCCTTTAGCATCCGCGGAATTGACTTGAACGGAATTGGTGTGGATGTCGGGCTAGATATTGACCATGCAGTACTGCGTCACGAGGATGCGGTCGAGGAGGCTCTAAGGACAGGAGATTCGAGGTCGCTTGAGTCTACCGTAAGCTCAGACAACCTTCAGTTTCTATTTGCGCGGGAAAACCAGAACGTGATTGAAGTATTGCGAAGGGCCGCCAGGGAGATGGGGGTGCTGGTCAACTAATAACGTACAGTAAATTAAGGTTGTCTTCTGCCCTGGGCAAAGTCACTACCCCATAGAAAGTACAGGGCTAGATCAGCGTGGTTTAGCGGTGCGTCTGCTTGCGTCGCTCCCCGTAAGGCAGCACAAGCTAGACGTGAAGTTTAGTATCACGATAGGGCTTGCTCGAAATTCAAAATTTTTATTGGGTCATGATTTATTTGTATGTCTATTTTACAATAGGAGCATCTGGTTTATAGATGGTTTTATTTGTATTGACAACTCGGGTTATTATTAGGCGGCCTTTTTGATTGTTGTAGCAATCTACAGAGAAATCTCTTCCTGATGCTACCGCGTTCATCAAGTTTTGAAGGTGAGTGCCATTGATCTCAAAAATTTTTGCCTGAATGGTTTTGTCGTTGTTTGTTTGATCTCTGCTGCGAAAATTTATACGCTTGATGCGGGACTCTTCGGCGGAGAATATCCACTCAATCCAAAACGGTTCTTTTTCATTTAGCGGCCTTTCGGTCCAGGCGCATTCACCTTTTTTTGGGGGGCGGTTTCGCGAAGCATAAGGCGATTTGTTAAAGTGAATTTGAAGTCGATGATCACTGCCTGATGGATAGTAATTTGCAGACATGTTACCTCCGCCTCTGCAGTTTAGTCTATAGGATCGAGGTGGCTGCGGCGGGTTAGGTATAGAAACTGGCTGATATTGAGTGCGATTGCGGGCGGTCTCTGTAGGATCATCTCCTCTTGAGTCAGTGCCGGCTGTGCCTGTAGATACGACCACGACAGCGCGAGCATTTTGTTCCATTACACCAATGGCCTGGAGAATATCCCGGCGAAATGTTTCGTCGCTTAGCTCCGGGGGATTGCGGTAAAAGTAAGCCATGAGGTAGCCATGGGCTTGAACCCAGTCGCCAACTCTACCACGTTTCTGTGCTGCCGAAAATAATTCGTCATTGGTCATAGCCTGCTGGGCAGAAGTATCGAAGGAGTACGCGAGTAGCAGGATAAACGTGTAAATGTACTTTAAGTAGAACGCGTTCATTTTTCAGTAACCGGGGCTGGTGTTTTATAATTCTCTTCGAATACCTTCGGAAGGCTTTTATTATCTTCGGAAACAAGTTTGTATTCAGCTGCGAATGGACGATAAAGGGATAAGTCACGAACATTCGTTTCTTGCTGGGCGATAATGGTTGTTACCATCATGGCTGATCCAAGTACAGCGAGTAGAGCGCCAGGAGAGGCACTCGTGAGCGATACCTTTAGGGCACTAGTTTCAGCACCCAGTTTAGAAGCTTCAGAATCACGCAATTTACCAAGAATAAACACTGATCCGAGTACAGCCATAATCATACCTGTGATGAAACCAAGATAGCGAATCCACAGATGTGCCATTAGAGTTGTGCTTGCCAAGTGGTACCGGCGTATAGCAGTTTCACTCTCAAGCACAGCGGCTAAAGCTAATTGGTTTTGAGCGGGATCACGTTCTGGATCTATCGTGCTATTCTTGGCAAGAAGCTCAGTCACCAAACTCGGCACTATGCTGGATGGAGCTTGACGCAGTTCGTAATATAGATAACTGAGTTGTGCTAGCGTTACGAGAAAAAAGAACAGTGTAAGGGCGACTATCATCCTCGTCATCAATGGCAGAAGCCTTTGCTGCCATCTACTAGTATCTCCTGTGGCTGAGGGGCTAGCTGCTTGATCGAGTTGGCTGTGCTCACCAGATACCGACGTTGATTCCATGCGCCTTCCTTGTATCAGCCTGAGACGATAGTTATCCTTAAGAAAATTATAGGTAATATAATGAAAATTATCTTGATTAGTTTTCACTCTCTCGGCCCGCCTGAAACAGCTAATGATGGTGCTTAACGTTCTAAAATCTTTAGTATTATTGGCTTTTCTAAAGTAGGAAGGGCGTATGATCTAATTTAATATTTCAGTAGGCTTGCCGCCGGCTGCTTGTGTTGTTATTCCATCTGCTGCGAGTGGCTATATCCAGTAGGACTTATGTCCGATGTCTGCTATCAAGGGGCCGCTGGCGCAGCCGGCGACCAGGACGGTGAAGATAAGGAGCGTTTTTAGGAATAGTTTCGAAGCCATTTTACTTGTCCGTGTTGTTGATTCTTGTTTTGGTCGTTTGCTTGGGTGGTTATCAAGATAGGTACTAGGCCAAACTGCCGATATTCTGACTAAGTCTGGATCAGGGTTGATATCGTGCATGAAGCCTGCTGTGGTAATGAGTACCGGCCTCGACGCATTATCAAAGGATCTGAGCCTTGAACAGACTAGCCTGCCTCGTCTTCGCTGTTATCCCCGCTGTTGTTTCTGCTGAGCCACTCACCTCATTCTCACAGGCCAAGCGCATTCTGGAGAACGAGATATACGCAGACAACCCTGTGACCTTCTACTGCGGCTGCAGCTACAGTGAGGCGCCCACTCCCTGCAAGAAGAATCGGACGCGTCTTACGCCTGATGCTTCGAGTTGTGGTTTGGCGCCACGGAAGCAGCCGAACCGGTCCGGTCGGATCGAGTGGGAGCACGTTGTACCAGCTTGGGAGTTCGGTCATCAGATGCAGTGCTGGCAGGATGGAGGGCGTAAGGCCTGCAAGAAGGATCCTACATTCCGAGCAATGGAGGCCGATCTCTACAACCTAGTCCCGGCGGTTGGGGAGCTTAACGGGGATCGCACCAACTACCGCTATGGGATGATCGCGGGGGAGCCGCGGGCTTACGGTCAGTGTGACTTCGAGGTGGATTTCAAAGCTCGGGTGGCAGAGCCTGCTGAGCATGACCGTGGTGACATTGCCCGAACCTATTTCTACATGGCCGATCAGTACGGTTTGAAGATCGGTAGAAAGCAGCGGCAACTGTTCGAGGCTTGGGCAAGGCAGGACCCAATTGATAAATGGGAGCAGGAGAGGGCGCGTCGAATCGAAATGATCCAGGGAACTAAAAATCGGTTCGTGGCTGACCAGCAGCTTGGGACCATTTTGGGACCAAATTGAGTACTTAAAGGTCCCTTCCAGTCCGGCCAGCAATCTGGGAAGCCCACGAATTCTGGGGACTAGAGGGGACTCCAAAGTTTTGAAACAGGGTTCGAATCCTCTTGTCGGCACCATTTCCTTTTCGATTTTCCCGATCGCAGGGTTCGCTCACGGAGTGAGCTCCTACAGTTTCTAGCACCTGCGAGGTTCATCTCGTCGTAGGGACGCAGTCCCCTGGGCGATTGCGTTCACTGGCTGAAGGTTTCCGTCAGTACCTCGACCATCGCCTGGGCGGCGACGGACAGCTCGTGGCGTCTGCGCGTAAGGATGCCGACGCTGCGTGAAATGATGGGCGCGGCGAGCGGTACGCAGCAGGCGCCGGATTCCTGCATCTGCTGGCGACACAGGCCCGGTACCGCGCTGACGCCAAGGCCTGTCGCGACCATTCTTCCGACGGTGGCGAGCTGATGGGCATCGAAAGCGATGCGTGGCGTCAGGCCTGCTTCGTTCAGCTGCTTTTCGAGCATCAGGCGCAGGCTCGAGGGGCGTTGCAGAGTAATGAAATCCTCGGCCAGCAGGCTGCGCCACTCGATCTGGTCGGCATTGCACAGGGGGTGACCCGGCGGCAGCACCGCGACGAACTCGTCGTCGAACAGCGGCCGGAACTGCAGATCGTCGCTGACCCCCGGGTCGAAGTTGATGCCGACCTCTACGCGGTTCTGCCGCACCATCTCGACCACCGCCTCGTTGATGACGTCGTGCACCTCGATATTGATGCGCGGGTAGCGCTCCCGGTAGCGCAGCAGGCCCAGCGGCAGCAGCGAGGCGGCGAAGGAGGGCATCGCCGCCACGGCGATCTTGCCCAGCTGCAGCGCGAAACGCTGCTGCAACTGCTCCTCGGCATTGTCCCACTCAGCCAGCAGCCGCTGCGCGATCGGCAGCAATGCCTCGCCTTCGGGCGTTAGCGCGATGGTGCGGGTGGTGCGGGTGAACAGGCGTCCGCCCAGGGACTCCTCCAGCTTCTTGATTGCCAGGCTCAGCGCGGGCTGCGACAGGTGAATCAGGTTGCTGGCTTCGGCAAAGCTCAGGGTCCGGGCGACGGCAAGAAAGGCGCGCAGCTGCTTGACGGTCATATTTTTAAATAAGTAATTAATCTATAAATTAAACAAACTTAATAAATATATCCCTCTGGTGCATACTTTCCAACACGGGTTTCAAGATAATAACGAGGAGTGGCGAGATGTCTGGTTTCGACAAAGTCGTGAGCAGTTACGAAGAGGCGATGGCAGGCCTCGAAGACGGTATGACGGTAATCGCCGGAGGCTTCGGCCTTTGTGGTATTCCGGAAAACCTGATCGCGCAGATCAAGCGCATGGGCGTCAAGGACCTGACCGTGGTGTCGAACAACTGCGGCGTCGATGGCTTCGGTCTCGGTATCCTGCTGGAGGACAAGCAGATCCGCAAGATGGTTTCGTCCTACGTTGGTGAAAACGCCCTGTTCGAAAAGCAACTGCTCGATGGCGAGCTGGAAGTCGAGCTGACCCCACAGGGTACCCTGGCCGAAAAAATGCGCGCTGGCGGTGCCGGCATCCCGGCCTTCTTCACGGCCACCGGCTTCGGCACGCCGATTGCCGAAGGCAAGGACGTTCGCGAGTTCAACGGCCGCTCCTACATTCTGGAAGAATCCATCACCGGTGACTTTGCCATCGTCAAGGGCTGGAAAGCCGACCGTTACGGCAATGTCATCTATCGTCACACTGCCCAGAACTTCAACCCGATGGCGGCGACCGCCGGCAAGATCACCGTGGTCGAAGTCGAGGAAATCGTCGAGCCCGGCGAACTGGATCCGACCCAGATTCACACCCCGGGTATCTACGTCGACCGTCTTATCCTCGGCAGCTTCGAAAAGCGCATCGAGCAGCGCACCGTACGTACGGTCTAAGCGCACAGGTTGAAAACTATTCAGCGAACGCCCGAGGGCTTTCGCACCGGAACAGAGGCAGAATCATGGCACTTTCCCGCGAACAGATTGCAATGCGCGTAGCGCGCGAACTCAAGGACGGTTTCTACGTCAACCTCGGTATCGGCATCCCGACGCTGGTGGCCAACTACGTACCCGAAGGCATGGAGGTCATGCTGCAGTCCGAAAACGGCCTGCTGGGCATGGGCGCCTTCCCGACCGAAGACGAAATCGATGCCGACCTGATCAATGCCGGCAAGCAGACCGTGACCACCATTGCCGGGGCCTCGATCTTCTCGTCCGCCGAATCCTTCGCGATGATCCGCGGCGGCCACGTCGACCTGACCGTGCTTGGCGCCTTCGAGGTGGACGTGCAGGGCAATATCGCTTCCTGGATGATTCCGGGCAAGCTGATCAAGGGTATGGGCGGTGCCATGGACCTGGTGGCCGGTGCGGACAATATCATCGTCACCATGACCCATGCCTCCAAGCACGGCGAATCCAAATTGCTCGAGCGCTGCTCGCTGCCGCTGACCGGTGCCGGCTGCATCAAGAAGGTACTGACCGATCTGGCGTGGCTTGAGATCGAAGATGGCGCTTTCATCCTGCGCGAGCGCGCGCCGGGTGTTTCGGTCGAGGAAATCGTCTCCAAGACCGCCGGCAAGCTGATCGTGCCCGATCACGTACCGGAAATGCAGTTTTAAACCGATTTTTTTTTGTGGTAGCGGCGTCTCGCCCGGACACCCGCCAACAGACATTACTCCGACCCTTGTCCTTAGTCGATACCAGCCGGACGGATTCCGCCGGCTGGTTTTTTTTGTTCTTCGCAGATTAGCCTGAATCCAGGGGCCAAAGGTAGTATGGGTGGGGCCGCATTGGCACACTTTTTAGCGCTTTCAGCGAGGCTGACGCGGCGCAACCCATCAATGAGTTGGCGACCTGCATAGTGCCGAACCGACGCCCAAGATGGGTTGCACGACGCCCTTGCCGCATCAGAGTCTTATACGCCGTACCGAGGCGTCGCTCCACCCATCCTACGATTGATAACCTCCCGAAGAAGCTTCCAGTATCCCGTCACCCGTCACCCGTCACCCGTCACCCGTCACCCGTCACCCGTCACCCGGTAATGCCTATACTTTGGGCAGTGCACATCCGCTTGGGAGGTGGCCTGTCATGCTGAACATCAACCCGGAAACCGTGTGCCAGATCATACAACTGGCACGAGAATTCCACGCCAAGGAAGAGGTTGTGATCCCGGAGACACCGGACAGCCCGGCCGACGACTGGGGCCTGCAGGTACTGGCCGATCACAGCGGCGATTTGAGCTACCAGTTCACCCGGGACCTGATCGCGGAACTCGAACTGGATCAGCAGGTGACGCTGGTGGCTCTGATGTGGCTCGGGCGCGGGGATTTCGGCGACGATGACTGGAAAGAAGCGCTGATGACGGCGCTGGATGAGCGCTCGCCGCATACCGCCGAGTATCTGCTGTCGACGCCGCTGGTGGCGGACTATCTGGAAGAAGGATTGCGCGTGCACGGTTACGGCTGCGAAGAGCCGGAAGACCTGCGCGGCTACGGTATCAATCGCGACTCCGGGTCGGACTGAAGGAAAGGGCGTTACTTGTCGATCCAGACGACGCGCAGCGGCTCGCCGAAATCGTCGTAGATCACCTGCTTCTTCGGCCTGCGTCGGCGACCCTGTGCCGAAGCCTGCGCGCGCGACGTCTTCGCCTTGCGGCGCGCGTCGATAGCGGCCAGTACCTCGGGCACGGCGGTACGGGTCTGTTTCGGTTCGCTCAGCGTGAACGCCTGTTTGCCGAAAGCGCCGTTGACCAGACCGGTCTCGCCCTGTTCGACACGGGTGATGGTGCCGCCCTTGTTGAGGTATTCGGCGGTCAGACGTTCCAGCTCGCGATGCTGTTCGGCTTTACTTGGACGCTTGATCATCGGGCCATTGTGCCAAAAGCCTGGACAAAAAGTAACCGGTAATCGGTAAGTGGTAATCGGTACGTCACGCAGGCTGCAGTTGAGCGCAGCGAAGCGCACCGTTTCACGTGAGTTTTGCCAAGCGCACTGCCGGCCGACAGCAATCGATCTGTACTGCGATCGATATCGCGGGTTTCGCGATGCCCTGAAACCGGTGCCGGCGTGAAAGCCGTTGCGATGCATCGCTCTCCCCACCCTCCGGTTCGTGGTTTCGGGAGGGTTGGGGGGCGGGGCCTTTGGGTGTCACCCGTCACCCTTGATCAGCTCCAGCTTACGTCGGCGGCGAGCATGTACCCGGCGCCGTAGATCGTCTTGATGATGCAGGGGTTCTTCGGGTTCTGTTCGATCTTCTTGCGGATGCGGGACATGCGTACGTCGATGCTGCGGTCGAACGGGTCGACGTGGTCGCCCAGCAGTTGTTCGCGTGAGAGGATCTGCTTCGGTGCCCGCAGCAGGCTCGACAGCAGCCGGGCTTCGGAGGTGCTGAGCACTTCGGGCTCGCCGTCCTGGCGGGTCAGCGTCAGGGTGGCGGGGTTGAAGGTCCAGCCGGCGAAGGAGGCCTGGCGCGGGGTGTCCGGGGCACTGGTATCGCCCGGCGACAGCCGGCGCAGCAGGCTGTTGGCCCGGGCCACGAGTTCCCGCGGCTCGAACGGCTTGGTGATGTAATCGTCGGCGCCGAGTTCCAGGCCGAGCACGCGATCAGGCGTGCTGTCCCGTCCGGACAGTATCATGATGCCGATACCCTGATGGGCGCAGATCTGGCGTACCAGTTCCATACCGTCCATGTCGGGCAGGCCGAGATCGACGATGCACAGGTCAGGCAGACGTTCCCGGATGGCGCGCGCCGCCTGGTTGCCGTTGGTGAACGAGCGGGTCTCGAAACCGAAACGGCGCAGCTCGTCGCAGACCAGCGTGCAGATATCGGCTTCGTCGTCGATCACGTAGATCAATCGGTTGTGTTTCACTTCGTACCGCGTCCTCTTGTTGTTCTTCTGCGCCCCAGGGTTCGCCCACAGAGTGGGCCCCTACGGATGGTGCTTGGCTCACGTAGGAGCTCGCTCCGCGAGCGAACCGTTCGATGATACCTAGAGCACCGCCCGCAACGCCTCCTTTTCGAACGGCTTGCGCAGCAGAGTAAAGTCGCTGGTATCGTCATCGTTCGCAGCCTGTTCATAGCTGTAGCCGCTGATCAGCACGATACGCGCCGCGGGGCTGCGTTCACGCAGCCTGCGCGCCAGGTCGAAGCCGTTGTACCGGCCCGGCATGACGATGTCCGACACCATGCCATACAGGCTGTCGAGGCCATCGATCAGCTGCAGGGCCTCGTCAGGACTCGCGGCCTCGATCACGCTGTAACCCAGCTCGACCAGCTGTTCGCGAACCACCGCACGTACGTCCGGGTCGTCGTCGACCAGCAGCATCAGTTCTTTGTCGCCGCTTTGTGATTCGGCGGGAGAGGGCGTCCGGTCTGGCAGTTGCGTTGCGGTCGAGGCAGGCAGCAGCAGCGACACCGACGAGCCCTGTCCCGGCGTGCTGTCGATGCGGATATAGCCGCAGGACTGCTTGACGAAGCCATAGACCATGCTGAGGCCGAGGCCCGAGCCCGCGCCGCCGGTCTTGGTGGTAAAGAACGGCTCGAACGCCTGCTGCGCCGCTTCCGGCGAAAAGCCGCAGCCGCTGTCGGTGACCCGGATCTCGACATAGTCCCCGGGCGCTACCGGCTCGTCGTAGTCGAGCGCTTTCGTGACACGGCGCCCCGTCGCTTCAAGGCTCAGGGTACCGCCATCCGGCATGGCGTCGCGGGCGTTGAGCGCCAGGTTGACCAGCGCATCCTCGAGCTGCCCGGCGTCGACGAAGGGGCGGGGCGCGCCGTCCTCGCAGCGGTACTCGATGTCGATGCCATTGGGCATCGGGCCTGCCAGCAACTCGACGACCTCGGTCAGCAGCTGCTGCGGGTCGACGCTGGAGGGCTTGAGCGGCTGGCGTCGGGAGAAGGCCAGCAGCCGGCTGGTGATATCGGCGCCGCGCCGGGTGGCGCGTATCGCCGGGTTGAGGTAGCGCAGCAGCGCCTCGTCGAGGGCCGGGTTGTCGCGCAGCGCCACCAGATTGCCGAGCAGTATCGACAGCAGGTTGTTGAAATCGTGAGCCAGGCCGCCGGCGAGCTGCCCGACGGCGCCCATGCGTTGCGCCTCGCTGAGACGGCGTTCGGCTTCCTTCTCGGCGGTGATGTCCAGCGACAGGTTCAGCAGACCATTGACCGCCTCGCCGCAGGAGTGGAAGGGAATCAGGATGCGCTTGGTGATGATCTCCCGGCCGTCGCGCTGAAAACGGTACTCGTAAACGGTCTTTTCGCCGCCGAGGGTGCGCCGGATCTGGTCACTGATATCGGCGTACATCCGCTCGCCCAGAATCTCGGAGGGGTGGCGCCCTACGATGGCCTCCTTGCTGCGCCCGAAGGCGTCGGCGTAGCCCTGGTTGACGAAGAGGTAGCGCAGGTTGCCGTCGAGGTAGGCGACCTGAGCGGGCAGGGCGTCGAGAATCAGCCGCTGACGTTCCTCGTGCAGACGCAGTTCCTGCTGTGTCAGCTGCAGTGAATCGACCGCCTCGAGCAGCCGGGCATTGGAGGTCTCAAGCGCGCGGGTGCGGGCCTGGACCTTGGCATCCAGGGTGTGGATGTTGCCGCGCAGCTGCTCCACCATGCGGTCGAAGGCGCGCGCCAGTACACCTAGCTCGTCGTCGCGGCGGATGCCGCTCTTGGCATCGAGTTCACCGTGGCTGACCCGCTCGGCGGTTTCCGACAGGCGCCGGACCGGGCGCGTGATCCAGTGCACGAAAATAAAGGTCAGCACGATCGCCGCCAGCAGCGCCAGGGTGGCCATGGTCAGGATACGGTCGGTGAGCATGGTGGAGCTGCTCTTGAGCTCGTCGACGTACACCGAGGAGCCGATATACCAGTCGAAGCCGGGCAGGTAGCGCACCAGCGACAGCTTGTCGTAGCTGTAGTTGCCGGGGTCTGCGGGCTTGTCCCACTTGTAGAACAGCTCCTCGCCGGTATCTGCAACCGCCATCAGTTCGCGTGCGATCGAGCCTTGCGTCACCGGATTGCGCAGCTCGAGGAAGTTGCTGCCGTCGAGGTTCGGGTTCGGGTGCACCAGCATGTTGCCGTCGCCGTCGAAGATGTAGAGGTAGCCGGTCTCGGCGATGCGCAGCTCCAAAAGACCTTCGCGCAGCTGCTGCAGCGCTTTCTGCGTCTGCGCCCGGACCTCGGCGTCGACGTCGTCGAGGTAAACGCCGGAGCCGATCACGAAGCCCCACTCGGGGTAGTTGCGCACGTAGGAAAACTTGTCGATCGCCTCGCCGCCGCCCAGGCGATGCCACTTGTAGCGGTAAAAGCCCTCGCCTTCGCGGATGGCGAGTTCCAGGATAGGCGGAATGATGGCGTTGCCGTCGCGATCCCGTACGCCGGACGAATCGCTGCCGTGCAGTGCAGGATCCGGGTGGGACAGCAGCACGGCATCGTAGTCGGCGATCCAGACATAGTCGTCGGCGCCGTAGGTGAAGTTGCGCAGGCGCTCGAACAGTTCGGCCCTGGCCTGCGCTTCGTCGATTCGGCCCAGTTCGACCTCGCGGAACTTTTCGGCGACGTGCATCGCCGTGAGTTCGACCACCGCCTGCAGCCGCTGGCGGTGGGATTCCAGCGCCCTTGCCCGCGAGTCCTCGACATTGAAGTGCATCTGGTTGGCAAGCTCGAAAACGTTGTTCAGCGTGATGCGGCTGTTGTTGCGTTCGATCTCGAACACTTTCTGCTGGATCAGCGGCACCGAGTAGCTGTAGAAGGCGACGAAAATCGCCGCGATGATCATGGCGATCACGGCGAAGAAGCGGCGCGTGAGTTTCGAGGCGGGTAGCATGGTCGGCAGCGGATTTTGTTGTTATAGGGGATATCCCGTAGCCCTCTTTATACCGCAACCGGCGTAAAAAAACCTCGCCCCGTTACAATTCGTTAGATTTGCGACAAAGTCGGGCAACAGTCGTCCCTTACCTTGGTTCCGAGAACAACAATAAACCCACCGGGAACCAGCATGAGCCAGGACTTCATTCTCGAGACGAGAAACCTCGTCAAGGCGTTCAAGGGCTTCACCGCCGTGGACGACGTCAACCTGAAGATCGAGCGCGGCGCCATCCACGCGCTGATCGGTCCCAACGGTGCCGGCAAGACGACGGTCTTCAACCTGCTGACCAAGTATCTCACCCCAACCGACGGCTCGCTGCTATATAACGGCCGTGATATCACCGCGATGAAGCCCGCCGCCATCGCCCGGGCCGGCATTGTCCGTTCCTTTCAGATCTCCGCCGTATTTCCGCATCTGAGCGTGCTGGAAAACGTGCGCGTGGCGTTGCAGAGCCGCGAGGGCAACAGTTTCCACTTCTGGAAGCCGGTGAAGGTGCTCGACCGGCTCAACGACCGGGCGATGGAATTGCTGGCGGACGTCGGGCTCGCCGATTTCGCCTCGGCCCGCACCCTGGATCTGCCCTACGGGCGCAAACGGGCACTGGAAATCGCCACCACTCTGGCACTGGAACCGGAACTGATGCTGCTCGACGAGCCGACTCAGGGCATGGGGCACGAGGATGTCGAGGTGGTGGCCGATCTGATCAAGCGGGTGTCGGCCGGGCGCACCATCCTGATGGTCGAGCACAATCTCCAGGTCGTGTCCCGGCTGGCGGACCGGATTACCGTGCTGCAGCGCGGCGCGGTGCTGACCGAGGGCGATTACGCCACGGTGTCCGCCGATCCACGGGTGCGTGAAGCCTATCTCGGTGTCGCCGCTGACGAGCCGGCCGCGCCACAGAGTCGTCCCGCCAGTGTTGAAGCCCTTGCCCCGGAGGCCCGCGCATGACCAGTCTCAAACCCCATTTTGACCAGCAGGGCGTGGCCACCGGTGGCCGGAAGTCCCATCGCGAAAAGATACGCATCAGCGACCTGCACGCCTTTTACGGCGAGTCCCACATACTCCACGGCATCGATCTTAGGGTGCAGCAGGGCGAACTCGTCACGCTGCTCGGGCGCAACGGCTCGGGACGCTCCACCACCCTGCGCGCCATCATGAACATGGTCGGACGGCGCAGCGGCAGCATCGTCGTCAACGGCACCGAGACGATCGGTCTGCCGCCGCATCGCATCGCCCACCTTGGCCTGGGCTACTGCCCGGAAGAGCGGGGCATTTTCTCGAGTCTCAACGTCGAGGAAAACCTGCTGCTGCCGCCGCAGGTCCGTTCCGACGGCATGAGCGTCGAGGAGCTCTACGAGATGTTCCCGAACCTCCATGAGCGCCGTTACAGCCAGGGCACGCGGCTGTCGGGCGGCGAGCAGCAGATGCTGGCGCTGGCCAGGATCCTGCGTACCGGCGCCAATATCCTGCTGCTCGACGAAATCACCGAAGGGCTGGCGCCGGTCATCGTGCAGAAGCTCGGCGAGGTGTTGGTCAGGCTCAAGCAGCGCGGGCTCACCATCCTGCTGGTGGAGCAGAACTTCCGCTTCGCCGCGCCGATCGCCGACCGCCATTACGTGATGGAGCACGGCCATATCGTCGAGGAGGTCGCGGCCAACGAGCTCGAGGCCAAGACCGAGCTGCTCAATACCTACCTGGGGGTTTAGCGTCTCATGTGGGAGCCGCGCCTCGCGGCGAAAAAATCCGGTACTGGGGTAATTCGCGGCGAGGGAAGTGCCCTTAGGGTACGCCGCTCCCCCACACAAAAGACTTCGCGGCGAGGAAGTGCCCGTAAGTTTGGGTACGCCGCTCCAACAACACAACAAAAACAAATCGGAGTTACACCATGAAAGCAATGCAAAAGTCCCTGATGACCGCCGCCGTCGTTGCCGCCACCGCACTGTCCGGCGCGGCGCAGGCCGAAGGGATAAGCGACGACAAGGTCAAGATCGGCGTGCTCGCCGATATGGGCGGCGTCTATGCGGATATCTGCGGCCCGGGCTGCGTCACCGCGGTCGAGATGGCGGTGGAGGATTTCGGCGGCAGCGTGCTCGGCAAACCGATCGAGGTGATCAGCGCCGATGACCAGCTCAAGCCCGACGTGGGCTCGGCCAAGGTCCGTCAGTGGATCGAAAGCGAGCAGGTCGACACCGTGGCCGGGCTGGTTTCCTCCGCCGTGGTTGGCGCCGCCACCAAGGTGCTGACCGACAACAAGAAGATCGCGCTGATCTCCACCGCCGCGTCCAATGCCTTTACCACCTCCTCCTGCTCGCCGTACAACGTCCACTGGACCTACAACGTGACCGCCGTCGCCAACGGCACCGTCAAGCCGATGGTGCAGGCGGGCAAGAAGAAGTGGTTCTTCATCACCGCCGACTATGCCTTCGGCCACGCGCTTGAGAAGGTCGCCACCGACGTGGTCGAGCAGAATCAGGGTGAAGTGGTCGGCGCGGTGCGGGCACCGCTCGGCACCACTGACTTTTCGTCCTACGTACTGCAGGCGCAGGCTTCCGGCGCCGACGTGGTGGCGCTGGCCAACGCCGGTGCGGATACCGTGAACTCGCTTAAGACCGCGGCCGAGTTCGGCCTGACCCAGACCGCCGATGTGGCGGGCCTGCTGGTGTTCACGCCCAACGCCCAGGCGATGGATCCGTCGACCGCCGGCGGCATGACCCTGACCACCGGCTTCTACTGGGATTACGATGACGCCACCCGGGCCTGGAGCGCACGCTTCAAGGAACGCCACGGCGCCATTCCGGCGATGGGCCATGCCGGCGCCTACTCGATGACGATGCACTACCTCAAAGCGGTCGAGGCGGCCGGGACCGACGACTCCGACGCCGTGATGGCAAAGATGAAGGAAATGAAGCCGGACGATTTCTTCGCCCGCAACGCCACGCTGCGCGCCGACGGTCGTATGGTGCACGACATGTATACCGTCAAGATCAAGAATCCGGATGAGCGCCGCGACGGCGACGATATCTTCAAGGTGGTGGACGTCCTCGCCGGCGATCAGGTTTACGAGCCGATGCTGCCGGAATGCAATTTCGCCAAGTCATGAAGTGAGCCGGGCCCCGGTGGGTGCCGGGGCCGGTACGGCGTGTCTGTCTGTTGGGGAGTGCTATGGCGACTTTTCTCGGTATCAATCTGTTCGGCCTGTTCGGTCAGCTGCTGGTCGGGCTGATCAACGGTTCTTTCTACGCGCTGCTGAGCCTGGGGCTGGCGATCATCTTCGGCCTCCTGAAGATCATCAACTTCGCCCAGGGCGCGATGTACATGCTCGGCGCCTTCGGCGCCTGGCTGGCGCTGAATCATCTGGGGATCAACTACTGGGCGGCGCTGGTCCTGGTGCCGCTGGCGGTGGGGGCCATCGGGATTCTGCTCGAGCGGGTGCTGGTGCGGCCCATCGCTCATGAGGATCACCTTTACAGTCTGCTGCTGACATTCGGCATCGCGCTGATGCTGCAGGGGCTCTTTACCCACCTGTTTGGCTCCTCGGGTATGCCCTACGCGATTCCGGACGAGCTCAAGGGCGGCACCCGGTTGCCCTTCATGTACCTGCCGGACTACCGCGCCTGGATCATAGTGGCTTCGGCTGTGGTCTGCGGGGGGACCTGGTGGATGATCGAGAAAACGCGCCTCGGCGCCTACCTGCGCGCCGGCACCGAGAATCCGCAGCTGATGCAGGCCTTCGGCATCAACGTACCCCTGATGGTGACCCTGACCTTCGGCTTCGGCGTCGCGCTGGCGGGCTTTGCCGGCGTTATGGCCGCGCCGGTCTACTCGGTGTCGCCGGAAATGGGCTCCAATCTGCTGATCGTCGTGTTCGCCATTGTCGTCATCGGCGGCATGGGCTCGATCGGCGGCGCCATCCTGACCGGGCTCGGTATGGGCATCGTCGAGGGGCTGACCAAATATTTCTATCCGGAAGCGTCCACCACGGTGATCTTCCTGGTGATGGTGATCGTGCTGCTGCTAAAGCCGGCCGGTCTTTTCGGCAAGGAAGCCTGACGGGAGACGGGACCATGAACGACAAAAAACTTTACCTGGCACTCTTTATCCTGGCGCTGGCCGCCCCGGCGGTACTGTACCCGGTGTTCCTGATGAAGGTGCTGTGCTTCGCGCTCTTTGCCTGTGCTTTCAACCTGCTGCTGGGGTTCGCGGGCCTCCTGTCCTTCGGGCACGCCGCCTTCCTCGGGACCGGCGGCTATGTCACCGGATACCTGATGATCAACGCGGGGCTTACCCCGGAGCTCGGTATTCTTGCCGGAACCCTGGCCGCCGGGTTGCTCGGCGCCGTTTACGGCAAGCTCGCGGTGCGTCGCGAGGGTATCTACTTCGCCATGGTGACACTGGCGCTGGCTCAGCTGGCATTCTTCTTCTATCTGCAGGCGCCGTTTACCGGCGGCGAGGATGGCCTGCAGGGCGTGCCGCGCGGCGAGCTGTTCGGCTTTATCGACCTGTCGAACAATCTGGCGATGTACTACTTCGTGCTGGCGATCTTCGTTTTCGGCTTCTGGCTGATCCGGCGCACGGTGCACTCGCCGTTCGGCCAGGTGCTCAAGGCCATTCGCGAGAACGAGCCGCGCGCTATCTCGCTGGGCTACAACGTCAACGACTACAAGTGGCTGGCCTTCGTGATCTCGTCGGCGCTGGCGGGGCTCGCCGGTTCCACCAAGACGCTGGTGTTTCAGCTGGCGTCGCTCAACGACGTGCACTGGCACCTGTCCGGCGAAGTGGTGCTGATGACGCTGGTCGGCGGTATGGGCACGCTGCTGGGGCCGCTGGTTGGCGCTGGCGCCATCGTGACCATCCAGAACTATCTTTCGGGCGGCGAGCTCGGCAACTACATTCACATCATCCTCGGCGCCATCTTCGTGGTCTGCGTACTGGCGTTTCGCAGCGGCATCGTGGGGCAGTTCCAGAAGATGCTGAAACAGAACTTCTGAGTCGACCTCGGCCCTTTCGGCTCCGGCATCGGGGCCGTCTTTTTTCGTGCGTGCGCTGTGTTATCGTAAAGCACTTCCCAAACAGTGCTTTCAAGGATCAGCAGATGTCGGAGCATGAATTCAGAACGGTCAAGGCCTCACAGCAAGTGCTCAAGGAGCTGATGGTGCCGTCATACGCGAACTTTGGCGGCAAGGTGCACGGTGGGCAGATTCTTTCGCTGATGGACAAGATCGCCTACACCTGCGCGGCGACCCATGCCCGCTGCTACTGCGTCACGGCGTCGATCGACTCGGTGGATTTTCTCAACCCGGTGGAGGTCGGGGAACTGCTGACGCTGTACGCGTCCGTGAATTACGTCGGCAAGTCGTCGATGGAAATCGGCATCAAGGTGGTGTCCGAGGATTTCCACCAGGGTATCGTCAAGGAAACCAATACCTCCTACTTCACCATGGTGGCGGTCGACGAGAAGACCCGCAAGCCGGCGCCGGTACCGGGTCTGATCCTGGAAGACGACGCCGAAATCAAACGCTTCCTCGAAGGCAAGATGCGGCGCAAATTCAAGCAGCATTACAAGGAAGAGTTGCGCCAGGCGCGCAGGGAACTGGATATCGACAAGGAGCTGTGGCGTCTCGACGGCGAGAACTGCCGGCTTCAGCGCTGAGTCAAGGCGCCGGTGAATCGTCCTGATCGCCGGCTGCCGGATCGTCGCGCTCGGCGCGCTCGATCTGGGCTTCGACAGTTGCCAGGCGGGCTTGCAGGTTGGCGATCTGCTGTTCGGTATGCCCGCCCTTGATCGAGCGCAGTTTGCCGAGGCAGTTGCGGTACTGATGCACCGCGACCTGGGGGCCGCGCCCCGTTTCGATCTCGATAGCATCCAGGATCGACAGATCCACCGTCACGCGGTGATAGCCGCTCTTCACCTGTCGTATTGTCAGGCTTGCCGCCTGAGCGGACAGTTCCCCCCTGTCATGCTGCTGTTTGATGAACTGACCGAGTTCGCGTAGTTGCGCGCGGGCGCGTCGGGCGCTGTCGCGGTCCGGCATCAGGGTCAGCGAACCGGCGGGGAAGGGCGTCGCCGGCAAAGGCTGTGCCAGTTGCTGCTTGAACGCTTCCTGCTGAGCACGGTTCTCGGCCTTGTTTTCCAGCTTCAGCAGGCGATCCCAGAAACTGTTGATGGTGGCGCCGATGACCTGGCGGATCTCACTGGTCTGGAACTGCGGCGGCAGGCTCTCCAGCAGGTAGCTGGCGCGTCTGATATTCTCCCTGAGTGCCATCAGCTGCAGTCGACGCGCCTGCCGCTGGTTCTCGATCTGCTGTGCGACATAGGCCGCGACGGCCAGCGCCAGCACCCCGGCGAGTATCAGCAATCCGGTTTCAGTGGGGCTCACGGCTGCTCCTGAATCCGCTGGTGAAAAATGAAGCTGTTGATTTTATAGGAAAAAAACCTAAAAAAACCCTTGACGTACAAGGGCGGTCAGCCCTAATATACGCCCCGCATTTGGCGCTGAGCCAATTGCGGACAGTGTGTCCCGTTCGTCTAGTGGTCTAGGACACCGCCCTTTCACGGCGGTAACAGGGGTTCGAACCCCCTACGGGATGCCATTGCGGGAATAGCTCAGTTGGTAGAGCACGACCTTGCCAAGGTC
>NZ_BMLT01000003.1:169982-461142 GCF_014645375.1 Marinobacterium nitratireducens | reverse complement strand
TCACGGCGGTAACAGGGGTTCGAACCCCCTACGGGATGCCATCAGCGGGAATAGCTCAGTTGGTAGAGCACGACCTTGCCAAGGTCGGGGTCGCGAGTTCGAGTCTCGTTTCCCGCTCCAATGCTTGAAGGTAACGCGTGACAGGTTGCGCGTTACGCGTCGAAAGCAAGTGCCGTTCAGGACGGCTGGCTTTCGGAAACTTGGGATTTTGCAATAGAGGCCTGAGTTTCAGGGTTGGTAGTCACGCGTCACGCGTCACTTGTAACCCCAATATGTGTCCCGTTCGTCTAGTGGTCTAGGACACCGCCCTTTCACGGCGGTAACAGGGGTTCGAACCCCCTACGGGATGCCATCAGCGGGAATAGCTCAGTTGGTAGAGCACGACCTTGCCAAGGTCGGGGTCGCGAGTTCGAGTCTCGTTTCCCGCTCCAATCATTCTTGGTTCCAAGTAATAACGTCCGCGCCAATCTCTAGGGCGACCCGCTTTTTATTCGTAGGGGTCACGACCGGAGCGCCGGCCGGTTGCGTCTCGTTTCCCGCTCCAAATTTTCTTTATTTTGTTACTTAAAATCCCTGCCCGTCTGAAAGGCGACCCCGCTATTTATACGTCGGGGCCTCGACCGGGACGCCGGCCGGTTGCGTCTCGTTTCCCGCTCCAATACATATCCTCAAGATACAGCCACTCAGTACCTATCTTCAGGGCGACCCCGCTTTTTACTTGTCGGGGCCACGACCGGAATGCCGGTCGTGTAGGATGGGCTGAGTGATGCATCCCGACTATCCTGAACGTCTGGCACGTCTTTCGGGCATCGCGAACCCCATCAAATCGATTGTATTGCAGATCGATTGATGTCGGCTGGCACTCCGTTTTTTCTGTCCTCCCGCGCCTGCCCTGACTGGGGAGCGCGGGGGCGCCTAGTTACCTCACCCCGCAGTATTCCAGCACCTGGAGCGTGCAGAGCGTTACCGCCAGCATTACCAGGGTGTAAAGGGTATTGTTGGCCAGTATCTCGCGAGCGGTGCAGCGAAAGCGGGCCTGAAGGATGAAGTTCAAACCGCTGAAAATGCTGCCGGACATCGACAGCGCCGTCCCCACCACGTAGGCGATGGCCATCAGCGTTGGTGTGGTGGTGATGTCGGCGAAGAAGCCCATGAAGATTGCGACCAGCGCGAACTGGTGCACCCCCAGGGCGGAGAAGACGACGATGGAAACGAGGACCAGGCTGGCGATGTCCGCATTGGTCTCATCGAACGGCAGGTCGACCAGCCCCAGTGCAATGCAGCCCTTGACCCCGGCGGCGAGCAGGCCCGCGACGAGAAACAGCGATATTTCGCCGCGGGCGTCCGGCAGGCGCTCGACAATGTGGCTGGCGGTTGTGCGGATTGCCGTGCTTGCCCCTTTTTTCCGGCTCAGGATGAAAAATGGGACCAGTATTGCCAGGGTGGCGACCAGACCGGTGGTGGGCAGGGTGGGCGCCTGCCAGGTAATCAGCAGCACGCTGGAAATCAGCAGTGCCGGGAGCAGCAGCGTGGAGCGCTTGATCGGGTAACCCGCGTATTCACGCATCGCGTCAGCGCGCCTGAACCGGCATTCGAGCAGTGTCAGTAACAGACCCAGCAGCGCCAGTGAAAGCGTGAAAGGGTAGATCTCATAGATATCGGTGCCCGGCACCTTGTCGAGGATCATCGGCAGGATGCTGAGAAAGGGTGACCAGAGCACCGCGAGACTGAATCCCCGCGCGAGAATGATCTGCGACAGCGCGGACAGGCGCTCGGAGCGATAGAGCTGGTCGCCGACCATCAGGACCGAGGAGAAATTCGCCACCGAGGAAAAAAAGTGCATGCCGCCCAGGGTGGTCAGGAAACTGCACATTCCCTTGCAATCCGCTGCGGGCTCGAGCCTCGATACCAGACGAATGAAGTTGACGGCCGCCAGCAGCATGGCCAGCTTAAGGTGCTCGCCGAGGATATCCAGTAGCCCGATCTGGCTGCCCCTGATCCAGGCCCAGCAGGTGAAGAGCGCCCCCGCCGTGCCCAGAATCAGGATCAGGCGCCGTTGTTTGCCGCTCAGATTGCGCAGCTCCAGCAGTACGAACGACCAGGCCAGCAGGGTGGCGATATGGCTGGCCTCGATGAGGTCGAAGGTATCGGCAAGGCCGAGCAGCATGGCGCTGAACATCAGGGGCCCGGAGCAACGATCCAGGAATCGCGGGATGAAGGCCGGGATCGTTGAAGTGGATAACATAGGGGGAAAATTCCGAGTCGTCGTTGAGGTTTGTTAATATAATTAATATATTAACTAAATTCAATCAGCGAGGTGTTGGCGTTCGCTACCGTTCATCACAATGCCCGCTCAGTCCACTGGAGCCTACACTAGTGATGGATCGCGCTTCGATACCTGGCGTGCTGATATATGAAGCAAGGATGCTTAATGCATTCTTGAAAATTTAGGCTGAGCCCGGATTGAATTTCCGGGCCAGCCCTCGTGAAAGATTTTGCTTGAACCGTCACTCATGCCAGGCTGGTGGGCAGCGGTGCGCGGTCGATATGCTCGATCTCGGCGCGCGCCAGGCGCTCGATCAGTCGGTACTTTTCGGTCGCCGCGTCCGGGTCGTCCCAGCGATTGACGAATTCGCCCGGATCCGTTTCCAGATCGTAGAGTTCGCCCCACTCGACGCCCTCGAACAGGCTGATACGCCAGCGTCCATCGAAGATCGAATGAACCCGCGGCGGGCCGTCCAGGCCCGGGTGGGTGCGCTGGTGGTCGTACTGCATAAAGACGACATCCCGCTGGTGGCGGTTGTCGCCGTCGATCACCGGCAACAGCGTCCGGCCCTGGATGCCGGCGAACGGGTTGATCCGGGCGCGGTCCAGGATCGTGGCCGGGATATCGATGGTCGAGCCGAGTGCCTTCAGCCGCTGCCCGCGGGTGGCGCTGGCCGGATCACACCAGATGAAGGGCACACGGGTGATGTCGCGGTACTGTTCCGCCCCCTTGAACAGCAGTCGGTGGTCGCCTAGATGATCGCCGTGATCCGACGTGAACAGCAGCACGGTGTTCTCCCGCTCGCCGCTGGCATCGAGCGCGGCCAGTATGCGGCCGACGGCATCGTCGATCATGCTGATCATGCCGCAGGTCAGCGCCCGCGCCTCGAGCGCCTCGTCCAGTTCGCTGCCGATGCTGTTCATGCCGTGCAGGGCTGCACGACCGGTTCGCCGCTGCTCGTACAGCGCCTGCACGTGCGGCGGTACCTCCCAGTCGGTGCGTCGGAACGCCTCGGGCACATCCATGTCGTCCGGGCTGTACATGTCCCAGTACTTGCCGGGCGGGTTGAACGGGTGATGCGGGTCCGGGAAGGAGACCATCATGAAGAAGGGGTCCTCGCCATTGGCGTTTTCCTGCAGCCAGGCTTCTGCACGCTCGGCAATGAACGTGGTCGAGTAGAGTTCCTCCGGCACGGCGGTACGCACCGCCTGGGGGCAACTGTAGTCGTGTGGCAACTGGTTATCCGGCCCGAGCAGGCTGGCAGCGTCCGGTTCGCGCTGCAGCAGCCACTGCTTGAAGTCGCCGCCGACAGCGTCGCCGTGGCCTGTCACCAGCTCGACATGGTCGAAGCCGTAGAAGGGCGTCGAGACGCGGGCGCCCTCGCGGGACCAGAAATCCGGTTCCTCGTTGCGGTAGCGGTCATCCTTGCGGTGATCCCGCGTGGCCTGACTCAGCGCCTCGGAAGGCTGACGGTAATCGGCCGGCGGCTCGTCCTGTTCCAGCACCGACGGCGTACCGACGAAGTTCTGCAGGTGACTCTTGCCGACCAGGGCGGTGGCGTAACCGGCTTCGCGCAACAGTTCGACGAAGGTGACATTGTCGGTGGACAGCGGAATGCCGTTGGCCCGCACGCCGTGAACCGACGGCATCCGGCCCGTCATCAGGCTGGAGCGGTTCGGCATGCAGACGGGGCTGGCGACATAGAACTCCTCGAACAGGGTTCCGGCCGCGGCCAGACTGTCGATGTGTGGCGTACGCAGCACCCTGTGGCCATAGCAGCCGAGATGGTCGGCACGGTGCTGATCGGTCATGAAGAGGATAAAGTTGGTGCGTTTCTGGGTCATCACAGCGCTACCTGTCTCTTTTTCTGTACGAAGTGTTCGGAAGCCAGAACCAGCGCGCCCAGTAGCAGGGTGACGAGCGCAGCGGTCAGTTCGATGTTTTCGGGGTAGGCTGCCTTGGGCAGCAGCAACAGGCAGCCAAGCGTCAGATAGGTCAGGCGCCGCATCGGGCTGAGCGGACCGCCGAGGTAGCCTACGATGCAGGCGGTCACCAGCCAGACGCCGGCGGTGGCGCGAACGATGGCAAGCGCGATGTCGATGGCGTCACCACTGAAGATCAGTGCCGGGTTGACCACGAACACGAACGGGATGACGTAGGCTGACCATGCCAGGCGCGTGGCCTCGAAACCGGTACGCATCGCCGGGGTTTTGGCGAGACTCGCCGCGGCAAAGGAGGCGATCGCCACCGGTGGTGTAATCAGCGACATCATGCCGAAGTAGAGCACGAAGAGGTGAGCCGCCATCTTGTCGATCCCGAGCTCGACCAGGGGTGCCGCGACCAGCGTCGACAGCAGCGCGTAGACGCCGACGGTCGGCATGCCCATGCCCAGCACGATGCAGATCATCGCTGCCAGCAGCAGCAGACCGACCAGGTTGCCGTTGCCCAGGTCGATGATGGTTTCGGTGATTTTGAACAGGATGCCGGAGTTGTTGAGCGCGCCGATGACGATGCCGGCACCGGCGGCGATCAGGACGATGCCGACCGCGGCTGAGGCGGTATCGCGGATCGCCTCGAACCAGGTCGTCAGCGACGGACGCTTGCCGTTCACACCGAAGACATAGAGCGCGACGATCAGGGCGCCGGTGGAGATCAGCGCCGCGTACTCGGGACGCCAGGCGAAAACGAACAGACCGGTGATCAGCACGACGAACGGCATGATGAACAGCCAGCCGTAGCGAAGCTCATCCCGCGCTCTGGGGCGCTCCTCGCGGGGCAGCCCGCGAATGCCGTCGCGGGCCGCGATCAGGTCGATCTGCAGGAAAAGCGCTAGGTAATACAGAAAGGCGGGAACTAGCGCCGCAAGGACCACGGCAGAGTAATCGGTTTGAATGGTGACCGCCATCAGAAAGGCGGCGGCGCCCATCACCGGCGGTACCAGCTGGCCGCCGGTGGAGGCGACGGCTTCGAGGCCGGCAGCTGTTTCCGCCTTGTAGCCTGCCTTGCGCATCATCGGGATGGTGATCATGCCGGTCGAAATGACGTTGGCCACGGCGGAGCCCGAGATTGAGCCGAACAGGCCGGACGCGGTTACCGCGATCTTGGCCGAGCCGCCGCGGGCGCCGCCGAACAGGGCAGCGGAAATGTTCGAGAAGAACCGGCCACCACCGGTGCAGAGCAGCACCGACCCCATCAACACGAAGGTGATGACGACGCTGCCGACGGTGGCCAGGGGCGCCCCCAGGATGTTGCCGTCGAGGTAGGCCATTTTGTAAAGGAAGGAATCCATCCGGAACGGGCGTCCCGACAGGACTTCTGGCAAATCGGCCGAGAAGTACGCAAGCATCAGCGAGCCGGCGATGATGATTGCGAGCGACAGACCGGCGGCGCGCCGTATGCCCTCGATCAGCACCAGGATCATGACCGCCGAGAGAACCTGCCCGGAAACCTGGAAATCGTAGAGGTTGGCCTGGTCGAGCAGGGTCTCGAAATCGAAGGCGATATACAGCGATGCCAGACACCCCAGCAAAGCGACGGGCATATCAAGCAGCAGCGACAGCCCCGGACGGGTACGGACCAGCGGGTGCGAGATAAAGACAACCAGTACCGCAAGGGCGACAAGTACGTAGAGGTACTGTCCCTTGTAAAGGTTGAGCCCGACGAGGCGCTGGATATCGAACGCCCACAGAACTGCGAGCACGACGAGGATCACCCCGAGCGTGTTGATGGCAATTTTTTTCATGGAGGTCACTTTGAATCAGGGGGGTGGGGGCGGCACCGGTCGTTTGAAGGGCGCCGCCCGGGGGGCGGGTGGGCAGTCAGATTACTGCCATACCCCTTTTTCCTGGTAAAAGCGGATGGCGCCGGGGTGGTAGGGCACCGGAAGCTTGCTTTGTCCCATGGTGTTGAGGTCCAGTGCTTCGAAGTCGCTGGCGGCGACGGCAAGCTTGTCCTTGTTCTCCGCCAGGGCTTTGACGACCTGGTAGACGGTTTCCTCGTCGACCTGGCTGTCGGTCAGCACGACGAAGGGAGCCTCGATCACGTTGGTGGGCGCTGCAACGCCCGGCACGGAGCCGGCCGCGACTTCGGCAACGTAGGCGCCCGGAGAGCGCTCGGCCAGGGTTGCGCTGGCACTGTCGGAGCTGTCCACCGACAGTGCGCGAACGCCGACCACGGCGTCGGCTTTCTGCACCACGCCGGCCTTGGTACTGAAAATCGTCGCGTCCAGGCCGCCGTCGATCAGTTCGTCCATCGCCTGAACACCGTTCTGGACCGGGACCGCGGTGACGTCATCGTAGCTCATGCCGGACATCGCCAGCGCCGAGGTCATGAAACCGGCGAGGTTGGACTGAGACTTGAATGCCGACGCGACGCGCTGTCCGCGCAGGTCGCCAAACGACTTAATCGGCGAATCCTTCTTGACGTAAACACCCAGGTGCAGCGGATAAACCACCGCGGCGACGCGCAGTGACTCGAATTTGCGACCCTTGAACGGGCCCTTGCCGTCCAGGGCGGTCGCCGCGGCGACGACATTGGCGAAGGCGAAGTCGAACTCGCCCGCGGTCATCGCGGGGATAATCGCGGTGGGGCCGCCCTGCGGGATAACGGTAAAGGGGGTACCGATGGCATCGCCCACCACGTCGGCGATAGCAGAACCCGAGGCATAGGCGACGGAACCCTGGGGATTGGTGCCGATGCTGAGGGTGCGGGCCTGGGTGGTAAACGGCAGAACGGCAAGGGTAGAGGCGAGAATCGTGCTCAGGACCAGTCGGGAAAATCGCTTCGTCATGATCTACTCCAAGTTATTGTTATGGCGGTGCCCCAGGTCGCCCAGGGTACCGCTGATCTTGATGTAGATCATTTTTAACGGAATATAATGCGCGCTAAAGCGAATTCTTGTCCGTTCATATGACTTTTTTTCCTTGTATCAGGGTTTGATCAGGCGGCTGGCAATGCGCAACTGTTCGATCAGCTCGGCGCTGAGCCGGGTCAGGCCAGCCTCGGCGCGGGTCGATATGCCCACTGCGCTCTCGGTGGCGGTGA
Organism: Marinobacterium nitratireducens; assembly: GCF_014645375.1. Lineage (GTDB taxonomy): Bacteria > Pseudomonadota > Gammaproteobacteria > Pseudomonadales > Balneatricaceae > Marinobacterium_A > Marinobacterium_A nitratireducens. The sequence continues at coordinate 453,833 of NZ_BMLT01000003.1, read as the reverse complement.
GGTCGACCGCAAGCTCCTGCAGCACGCCGGCTTCGATGTCCGGCCTCAGTATGCCGCGGGCGGTTATCCAGAGTGCATCGTTCTGCAGCGCGTAATGCCGCCCGAACTCGACCGACAGCGTCTCGATGGTGTTCGGCAGCTCGATCAGGCCGCGACTCAGAAAAAAGCGGTCGATCTCCGGACGTATAACGGTTCCGGGCGGTGGCAGGATCACCGCATAATCGGTGATATCGCGCAGCGACAGCGGCGCTGGTGACAGCAGCGGATGGCCGGGCCGGGCGACCAGTGCCAGGGTTTCGTAATAGAGGCGCTCGAAGTGCAGCCCCATCATGTCGGCGGGTTCGGCGAAACGGCCGACCACGAAGTCCACCTCGGCGGTTCTCAGCAGGGTTAGCAGATTACGGTTGGTGTCGGTGATGATTTTCACCGGTACATCCTGATGCCGGGTCTTGAACGCCGCGACCGCGGCCGGCAGGACTTCCGAAGCGACGTTGGGCAGGGAGCCGAGCAGCACCGCGTGGCGGGCATCCTTGCGGCTCTGTGCGATCAGCTCCATGCCCTGGCGAACGGCTGTCAGGCTGGCACTGGCGTAGCGGTGGAATATCTCGCCGGCCGGGGTCAGCAGGATACCGGCGCGGTTGCGCTCCAGCAGCCGCTCCCCGACCACCTGTTCCAGCTGACCCAGGCTTTTGGAGGCCGCCGACTGGGTGATCGACAGGGCGTCCGCCGCGCCGGCGACGCTGCCCTGCTTGATGATTTCAACGAACAGCAGCAGTTGCCGCTGAGTGATACGGTCGTACATCAGGCTTCCACTCTGGGGATGTCCATTTGGGTCGGTTTCTTCGGTGTTAAAGCTAGCTCGCTTAAGGCGGTATGAAAACAGCGGCCAGGGCCCTGTGCGCGGCACTCAATCGAACATCAGGGATACTGCCTGGCGAAAACAGTCCAGCAGGTCCTGCAGTGCCGCGTCGGGGTTCGCCTCGTCGCGCCAGCACATGCCGACGAAGCCGCCTTCGCTGCCGAGCTCGATATCGAGGGGGACCACCAGGCCGCGGTCGGTAAAGTGCCGCGCGATCCGCTCCGATGCGACCGAGAGCATGTCGCTGTACTGCAGCAGCCAGAGATTGCCGACCTGGGACGTCGATTCTATCCGGTAATGAGGCCTATGCAGGCCCGCGGCGGTCAGTGCATTTTCGAGCCGGCTGCGTATCGGTGTGCCGCGTGGCCAGACAACCCAGTCGTATTTCAGCACCTGATCCCAGCTGATATTGCGTTCGTAGGACAGCGGATGTTCGACCCGCGCGATGATCCTGAGCGGCTCGTCGTACAGCGCTTCGGTGCGCAGGCTCGGACGCGGCTCGAAGTTGTCCAGCCGGCCGACAACGACATCGAGGCTGCCATGCTCCAGTTGCTCGAGCATGGCGTTCATGGTGTTTTCCTGCAGCTGCAGCCGTGTCTTTGGGTGCTGTCTTAGAAATTTCATCATGGCGGCGGGGACGAAGCTCGGCGCGGCAGCGGGCGAGGTGCCGACCGCGAAGGTACGGTTGCTGCCTTCCTGCAGTGCTTCAAGATTGAGTTGCGCGCGCTCCATTTCGGTCTGGATCCGCCGCGCATGGCTGACCAGTAGCTCCCCCGTCGGGGTCGGCGTGAGACCCCGGGCATGGCGCTCGAACAGCGAGGCCCCCGCGTCCTCCTCCAGCTCCTTAAGCCACTTTGACAGTCCCGGCTGGGTGGTATGCGCCTGGCGGGCTGTATCGCTGAGGCTGCCGGTTTCGGCGAGGCTGATCAGCAGTTGCAGATGACGGAAGCGAAGGCGGCGTGTCCAGTCCATAGGTATACGAAATAAAGTATGGGTGTATCCAAAAATATCATTATTCGCTATGGGGTGTCCCGTGAATAATCAGTTTCACACCGGGCGGCGCTCTCACTGCGAGCCGACAGGCTGCTGGCGCCGGCGATACGAGGGAGACCCGATGAAACTTTACAGCTTTTTCAACAGCTCCACGTCCTACCGCGTCCGCATTGCTCTGGCGCTGAAGGGACTGGAATACGACTACCAGGGTATCAATATCCGGGTCGGTGAACAGCGCAGCCATCACTACAGCGAACTGAACCCGTCCAAGGGGGTGCCGGTGCTCGAGGGCGACGACGGCTTTTCGCTGAGCCAGTCGCTGGCCATTATCAGCTACCTCGACGATATCTGTCCGGAACCGCGTCTGGTGCCGGCAGAGCCGAAGCTGAAAGCCCGCGTGCTGGAAGTGGCCAGTGCAATAGCCGCCGATATGCACCCGATCAACAACCTGCGCGTACTCGGTTACCTGACCAAGGAACTGGACGTCAGTGACGAACAGAAACGCGACTGGTACCGCCACTGGGTCGCGGAAGGCTTCACGGCGCTTGAAGAGAGGCTGGCCCGTCACGGTTACGGCGACTTCTGCTTTGGCGAGACCCCGACGCTGGCCGACGTCTGCCTGGTCCCCCAGGTCGCCAACGCCCAGCGCTTCGGCTGCGATCTATCGGCCTACCCGCGAATCATGGCGGTATACGAGCACTGCTGCCGCCAAGCCGCATTCCAGCAGGCCGAGCCTTCGCGGCAACCTGATTTTGCCGCCTGAGTATTGCCGGCTGGCACAACTGCCAGTGTACAGAATCCAGACAAACGCAGGGGCCTGGCTCCGGGATAAACAATAAGAGGAGTGGTATATGCACGCACTTGGCACACTCGAAGAGCTGCCCCAGTCTTATCGCGATCAGCTGACCGGCGAGAATCTGGTACCGCTGTGGCCCAATATGCGCGCGGTATTGCCGCCGAACGTCCCCAGCCGCAGGACACAAACCCTGAACTGGAAATACGAGGCGGTGCGCCCGCTGCTGTTACAGGCCGGCGAACTGACGCCGATGGAAAAGGCCGAGCGCCGCGTGCTGGTGTTGGCCAATCCGGGGCATGGTCTCAACAACATGCAGGCAACGCCAAGTATCTACATGGGCCTGCAGCTGATCCTGCCGGGCGAGACGGCGCCGAACCACAGGCATACACCGAATGCCGTACGCATCATTGTCGAAGGTGAGGGCGCCTACACCACCGTCGACGGCGAACCCTGCCGCATGGAGCGGGGCGACCTGATCCTGACGCCGGCCGGCAAATGGCATGAGCACCATCACGAAGGCGATGGGCCGATCGTCTGGCTCGACGTGCTCGACCTGCCGCTGATGTATCAGCTCGAAGGCTCCTGGGCGATGGAGGGCGAACCGCAGCCGACCAGGCGGGCGCGGGACAAATCCTTCGCCGAGTACAGTGCCGCGGGCGTCGTGCCGAACGTCAATTTCAAGCGCGCCCAGGAAGCCGCGCCGATGCTGCGTTATCCTTGGACCCGGACGCGCAAATGCCTGATCGAGATGGCGGAACACTACCGCGAAGAGCTGCTGCGGATTGATTACGTCAATCCCGAGACCGGCGCTAGCCTGTTCCCGAGCATAGGCTTCGGCGCCATCATGCTGCGCCCCGGTGAAACCGTCGTGCTGCCGAAACGTACCACCGCCTGCGTCTTCCATGCAGTGGAGGGCAGTGGACGCATGGGCGTCGACGGCGGCGAACCGCTTGCCTGGAACGCGAAGGACACCCTGTCCGCGCCGGGCTACACCGATATCGTTTTCAGCAACGACTCCGAAGACGCGCCTGCATTCCTGATCACCGCCGACGAAGCGCCACTGCACCGCTACCTCGGCATTTATTAGTGATTGGCGGTTCCGTTCGCAACCCGTAGGGCACCTTGAGCGTAGCGAAACGTGCCGCGTCGTGCTTCGAGTCACCCCAGGAGCCAATGAGCGGTGCAGTTCGCTGCGCTCAGTGCACCCTACGTTAGTCGGATGCCGCCGATTACCATTGATTAGTCAACGACAGAGAGCCCCCGATTATGAGCGACAAACTGATTTTCCCTGCCAAACCCCAGACCCTGACTGCCATCGCCGGTACCGATGCACTGTTTCCGGTTCACCGCATTTTCTGCGTCGGCCGCAACTACCACGCCCACGCTGCCGAAATGGGCACCAGCGTCGACAAGACGACGCAGGAGCCGTTCTACTTCACCAAGCATCCGAGCGCGTTGATTCCGGCCGGCGCCGAGATTAGTTATCCGCCGCAAACCGGCAACTACCACTACGAGATGGAGTTTGTGGTCGCCATCGGCAAGGAAGGCTTCGAGGTCGCCGAAGCCGATGCGGAGGACCTGATCTTTGGCTACGCCGCCGGCCTGGACATGACCCGTCGCGATCTGCAGCTCAAGGCGCGTGAAACCGGCCGCCCCTGGGATTTGGGCAAGGATTTCGAGGAGTCGGCGGTGATCTCCCCGATCGTGCCGAAAACCCAGACCGGCATTGTCGATTCGGGCGCGATCGAGTTGGCCGTCAATGGCGAGACCCGCCAGAAATCCGAGCTGACCAAGTTGATCTGGAACGTGCGCGAGATCATTGCCCACCTGTCGAAGTTCTACCACCTGCAGCCTGGCGACCTGATCTATACCGGCACACCCGAAGGCGTCGGCGCCGTGGTGGCGGGCGACCGGATCACCGGCTTTGTCGAGGGTGTGGGCGAGCTTACCCTCAGTATCGCGAAATAGAAGTACTTCCTGAAAGGAGTAGCTTAGGGAAGCTGCGGCCAAGTTTTCAAAAGGTCAGCTATAGCTGCGGTATCTGCAACCTATTCGCAAGTTACATAGCTCTTCTACGGGCTGTAAGGTCAGGCAGTGGAAAGGGGCAGCGCCTTCAGGCGCTGCCCCGATCAAGCGGATTAAAGCAGGTTTTCGATTAGCAGACCGGCAAAGCGGTCCGGACATTCCACAGACGGGACGTGGCCGACCTGCTCCAGTATGACGGGATCGGCTGCGTTGCAGCATTGCGCCAGCGCTGCCAGGGATTCCGGCGGCGTGGCGACATCGTTGGCGCCGCCGATCAGTTGCAGCGGTACCTTCCGATTGTCGAGTTTTTCCCGAAAATCGGTATTGGCCAGCATCTCGCACAGCAGGGCATAGCTGTTGTCGTCACCGCGGCCCATGATGACCCTCCAGCCGTCAAGCAGGGCCGGCTGCTCCTCGCAAGCCCTGGCGCCGAACCAGCGCGGCACTATGTCCTCTGCCATAACGGCAAGGCCCTTTTCGCGCACGTTGGCAGCGCGCAGGTGCCAGGCGTCGGGCGTGCCGATCACGGCGCCGGTGTTGGTGAGGGTGGCCGAGAGCAGCCGGTCGCCCTGTTCGGCGATCAGCTGCTGACCGATCACGCCGCCGATGGAGGTGCCGGCAAAATGGAAGGCGTCGGCGCCTGCGGTGTCGGCCAGGGCCAGTGCTTCCCGGGCCAGATCGTCCGGTGTGATGGTCGCGCTGTCCTCAGGCCAGGCGCTGCTGGCGCCGTGGCCCGCCAGGTCCCAGGTCAGCACCCGGAACCTGGCGAGCAGCGCCGGCAGCATATCGTCCCATACGCCCTGGCTCATCCCCAGTGGATGCGCAAGTATCAGCAGGGGCCTGCTTGCATCGCCCAGCAGGCGGTAGCAGAGGGTGCGGCCCCGGTGGTTCAAGAATGCCATGAAAGCTCCTTCACTCAAGCGCGTTCGATCAGTGTAGCAATGCCCTGGCCGACGCCGACACACATGGTGCAGAGGGCATAGCGGCCACCGCTGCGCTGCAGCTGGTGGGCCGCGGTCATCAGCAGGCGCGCGCCGGACATGCCCAGCGGGTGGCCGAGGGCGATGGCGCCGCCGTTCGGGTTGACCCGGTGATCGTCATCGGCGATGCCGAGCTCCCGCATCACGGCCAGGCCCTGGGCGGCAAAGGCCTCGTTGAGCTCGATGACGTCGATGTCGGCGATGCTGAGGCCCTGCTTTTCCAGCAGTTTGCGCACCGCGGGCGCGGGGCCGATGCCCATGATGCGGGGTTCCACGCCGGCGGTGGCCATGCCGAGGATTTTTGCCATCGGCTGCAGGCGGTGCTGCTTTACCGCGGCTTCGCTGGCAACCAGCATGGCGGCCGCGCCGTCGTTCACTCCGGAGGCATTGCCGGCGGTGACGCTGCCGCCTTCACGAAACGGCGCCGGCAGTGACGCGAGCTTTTCCAGGGTGGTGCTGCGCGGGTGCTCGTCGCGGTCGAACAGCAGCGGCTCCTGCTTGCGGCGCGCAATGGAGACCGGCACGATTTCCTCGGCAAAAATTCCGTCCTCTTGCGCCCGAGCGGCTTTCTGCTGCGAACGAAACGCGAACAGATCCTGATCCTCGCGCGACACCCGGAACTGCTCGGCGACATTTTCCGCGGTTTCCGGCATCGAGTCGACACCGTACTGCTGCTTCATCAGCGGGTTCACGAAGCGCCAGCCGATGGTGGTGTCCTCGATTTTCTGGCCGCGTGAAAAGGCGCTGTCGGCCTTGCCCATGACATAGGGTGCGCGGGACATGGACTCCACGCCGCCGGCCAGAACCAGGTCCATCTCACCGGCGCGGATGGCGCGAAAGGCGGTGCCGACGGCATCCATGCCGGAGCCGCACAGGCGGTTGAGCGTGGTGCCCGGCACTGACGTCGGCAGGCCCGCCAGCAGTGCGGACATGCGGGCGACGTTGCGGTTGTCTTCGCCGGCCTGGTTGGCCGAGCCCATCATGACTTCGTCGATGGCGGCCGGATCCAGGTTGGGGGCCTGTTCCAGCACGGCTTTGAAAATATGCGCCGCCAGGTCGTCCGGGCGCACGCTGGCGAGACTGCCGCCGATGCGGCCGATGGCCGAGCGGCGGGGGTGGCAGAGAAATACGTCGGTCATCTGGGTTACCTCAGTGCTGGCCGGAATGGTGGGCGTGGGTGCGTGCTTTCAGGCTGCGCAGGACTTCCAGCTCGCCGGCGGTGGGGGCCGGGGTGGTTTCCAGCCGGTCGGCGAAGCGGATCTCCCAGCCGGTGGCGTCGATAACATCCTCGCGGGTGACGTTCGGATGCAGCGACGTGACCACAAGCTCCCGGGTTTCGGGATCCGGCTTTAGGATGCACAGGTCGGTGATCACCACGCTGGGACCGCGGCCGATATTGGGTACGTTATCCCGTGCCTTGCCGTCGCGACCGAAGCCCACCGTGGTCACGAAGTCGACGTCCCTGACGAAGGTGCGCTTCGAGTGTTTGACGGTAATGAACACTTCCTTGGCGTTGGCGGCGATTTCCGGCGCGCCGCCGCCGCCCGGCAGGCGGACCTTGGGGTTGCGGTAGTCACCGATCAGGGTGGTGTTCAGGTTGGCGTAGCGGTCGATCTGGGCGGTGCCCAGGAAACCGACGCTGATGTGGCCGCCCTGCAGCCAGTAACGGAACATTTCCGGTACCGATACGGTGGTCAGGGCCGATTCGCAAAGCTCCCCGTCGCCGATGGACAGCGGCAGAATATCGGGTCGGGTCTGCAGGGTGCCGGATTCGTAGATCAGGGTGACATCCGGCGCGTGGGTCAGGCGAGCCAGGTTCGCAGCCTCGCTCGGAAGGCCGATGCCCACGAAGCAGGTCATGTCGTTGGTCAGCGCCCGCGCGGCAGTGACGCTCATCATTTCCGATGCGGTAAATTCAAGGCTCATCTCACGCAGCTCCTTTCTCGAAAACGTTCTCTTGCAGCCAGGCCTGGAAGCTTTCGCGATCCCGGGCGATTCCGTCCCATTGCTTGTAAAAGGCGTTGTCGCGCTCGTAATAGCCGAGGGCGTAGGAGGGTTTCGCGCCTTTGGGGACTTCGGCAATGGCGCTGACCGCCCAGGCGGGCAGCACGCAGGCATTCACGGACGCGCCGAGGTCATCGACGATTTCCTCGACGGTGACGATGCTGCGTTTGGCGGCCAGCACGACTTCTTTCTGAATGCCCACAATGCCTTCGATCAGCACGTTGCCCTGGCGGTCGGCGCGCTGGGCATGAATGATCGCCACATCGGGACGGATGGACGGCACCGCCGCCAGCTTTTCACCGCTGAAGGGGCATTCGATGAACCTGATCTGATCGTTCACCTTCGGCAGATCACTGCCGACATAGCCGCGCAGCACCGCCAGCGGCAGGCCGGCGGCGCCGGCCTCATAGGCGCAGGCCATCGCCGCGTGGCTGTGCTCCAGGATCTCGAGGGGCTTGGGCCAGCCTTTTTCCACCGCGTCCCGCAGGCGATGCAGGGAGCCTACGCCCGGGTTGCCGCCCCAGGAGAAGATCAGCTTGCTGGCGCAACCGGCGCCGATCAGCTGGTCATAGATCAGGTCAGGCGTCATGCGGATCAGGGTCAGATCGCGCTTTTCCTGGCGAATGATTTCGTGGCCCGCGGCAAACGGGATCAGGTGAGTGAAGCCTTCCATCGCGACGATATCGCCGTTGTTGACGTGTCGGCTCACCGCATCCTGGAGGGAGAGAAATTCAGCCATCGCAGTACCTCCTGTGTGTTTCTTAATAAGTTCGCAATGCGAACACTAATTTGTAATGCGAACATCATGGCGTGATCGGATGGATGGCGTCAAGTACAAATTTTCACCAGTCATCAAATTTGCACTTATGTTCGTAATGCGAACTTGCTGCTAGGATGCGTTGATACTGACTTTCGATTGGGTTTGAAGGAGCCAAAATGGACGACAAGACGCTGGAGCCCGGGGACCGGGATTACGTGGGGGCGCTCGCTGCAGGCCTGGATGTGCTGCAGTGCTTCGATGCCGAGCATCCGCGCATGACGCTGAGCGAGGTGGCGGCGCGAACGGAGATGGACCGTGCCAAGGCGCGCCGTTTCCTGCTGACCCTGCATGCGCTGGGTTTTGTAAAGCGCAGCGGTCGTCAGTTCGAGCTCACGCCGCGGGTGCTGCAGCTGGGGTATGCGTATCAGGCGTCGAACCAGTACCGCGCCGTGATCCAGCAGTACCTCGAAGACATCACCGCCGAGCTTGGCGAGTCGTCATCGCTGGCGGTACTGGATGGCGACGATGTGGTCTACGTGGTGCGGTCCGCCGCCCGGCACCGCCTGATGGCCATTACGCTGTCCGTCGGTACCCGACTGCCGGCTGCCTATACCTCCATGGGGCGGGTGCTGCTCGCGCAGCTGGCCGAGCCGGAGCTGCAGGGATTTCTGGAGCGGGTGGAGCTGTCCGCCTTTACGGCTTCGTCGCTGACCACGCGGGATGCGCTGGAGGCCGAGATTCGCAAGGTCAGGGAGCAGGGTTATTCGATTGTCGATCAGGAGCTGGATTCGGCGCTGCGCTCGGTGGCGGTGCCGGTATTCGCAGGAAGCGGCGAGCTGCTGGGGGCGATCAACATCAGCACCAATGCCGCCCGGGTCGATATGGAGACCCTGAAGGGGCGGTATTTGCCGCGCCTGCAGGCCGTGGCGGAGCAGGTGCGGCAGACCACGCGCTGAGGAGCCTGCAAAGCAGAGTAACTGGATGGCTGAAACGACGCTTGGTGCGAGGTATTCGCTGCTGACTTTGCTCTGGGCGTCGTGTAACCCACCTCGTGCTTTCAGGCACCACGCTGGTATCAGGCTCAGTTGAAGTGTTCCCCGAGATTGGCTCCTGCATTACAGGGGTGTTCTCCGACCCTGGCGGTTGCGCTGCTGCAGGCTTCCTGCCGTAAGCGGCACACACCAACAATCGCTGACCTTTGAACAGTTTCAATAAGCCCTGATCCCTCTTTCCGGTACTGACTCTACTGGAGCTAGTGTCTGGTTTTTTAGGAAGCCAATAAATAATTTCGCATTGCGAAACGCATCCGCTCAGATTTTTCCAGTTTCCCGGTTGGATGATACTAATAACTGGTATGGACAAGCAGCGTCGATGCCTCGATTGCGTATTAATATCGGAATATGCTGAGGTGGCTGTTTACGACGAAATTACGTTTGTCCTTTTTGATTGAATAGTATAGGTCAATCCTGAGAGGAATCAGTCATGATGGCAGAGTATAAAACCAAGTTTGCGTCTATTGATGACTATACCAAGGGCGGGATCCAGATCCTTAATGAAGATCCCAAGCGTTTTGTATTTTCTAATCTTTATGAAGTTGCGGCGACCAGTGCACCTTACGAGCGTGTCGTGGTAGCCAAGAATCTTGATTACACCATCGAGGTGTCGCGTGCAGAGAATACCTCGGACTGGTATGTCTGCTCTCACGACGAATTTGTCGTCGCGATGGATTACGACGTCGAAGTACATTTCGTCAAGCTGGACGATGAGAAGGTCGTCGATGAGAACCAGGATGGAGCGGTAAAGCTCCAGGGGCATCCTGATGGGAGAAAAATGGGCCGGATTCTGATGAAGCGAGGTCATCAGGCGCTGCTGCCGGAAAAAGTCGCTTACCGTTTTCAAGCTTCAGCCCCTGCGACACTGATGCTTCAGACGCTCATTGGTCAGGAGTCCGTCGAAAAGTGGGGTGATATCTGCATCAAGTAAATACGCCCTCCTGTTGGATTCAATCTTCATAAGAAAAAACTTAACCACTGAGGTATCTGCTATGAATGTCAGCTTGAAATGTATCCCCGATAACAGCGTCACAGGTTACGAGACTTTTCGTGCTGGGAGCTTCGCGTTCAGCCGCTGTGAATACTTTGCCTATATCGACTCACCGGTCGGCGAACATGTTATGCCGATCGATGCTTTTCTCAAGGCTCTCATGCGTGATATTGCCTGGGGCTTTTTCTACGGCACAGTGGCATTCGATGATGTCTTTGGCACCACCAACCATTACGGTAACGTTGATATGTTTCTGGGGACTTTCAACGAAGAGTGGGTGAAAGCCGAAAGGACCTACTCGGAGAATTTTCGCTCCGATGAATTGATGGCTGTATTCAAGGCGATGATCTCTGACTGGACCAATGAAGGTTTCGATCCGTTCGCCGCGCCGCAGGAAACGGGCAATGCCTGGGGGCGCAAGCAGGGTAACGAAGATGCTTTGATTGAACGTAAGCGCGAAGTCGCCAAGCGTATGGTTGGCATTCCGGGGGATGCTCCGCTGCGAACTGATGAAAATGGCTATCCGGTCAACCGGGCCTTCCTTGACGTTGATCAGGAGCAGCCTGTGATCGAAGCTGAACCCGGCTTCGAAGACCAGCTGTATGCGTTCAATCTGTTTGGATACCTGTCCCGCTCCGACGTTACCTGGAACCCGTCCGTCGCTTCTGTCGTTCGACAGAGCTTGTTCTGCCCCACGACCGAAGAGTTTGTACTGCCGATTGCCCACGGCAACGATCGGGTCGAATGGTTCGTGCAGCTCTCGGACCATATTATCTGGAATATCGAGGACAAGCATACCAGTGCGCCGACAGCGACCGTGACCATGCGGGCCGGCGATGTGGCCGCGATGCCGGGTGATATCCGCCACAAGGGTCTGTCCCCGAAACGCTCGTTGCTGCTGGTGTGGGAAAACGGCTCGCCGGAAATCCAGGAAATGATCAAGAACGGTACCGTACCGATGGTACCGGTGACCTTTTAGTCGAGGGGGACAAAGGCCGATGAATATCCAGAACAATATGCTGATCGGAGGGGAATGGTGCGAGGCCAGGGACGGCGGCACCATCGACGTGCTCAATCCTCACGACGGCTCCGTGATTACCCGGGTTGCCGAGGCAAAAGCGGAGGATGTCGATCGTGCGGTGGCGGCAGCCAAGGCCGCCTTCCCGGCCTGGTCGGCAATGCAGGCATCGGAACGCGGGCGCCTGCTGCTGAAGCTGGCCGACAGGATTGAAGACTGCGCCGAGGAGTTGGCTCAGCTGGAGTCCCTCGACACCGGTCACCCGATTCGTGATACGCGCAACCTGGACGTGCCGCGTACCGCCTATACCTTCCGTTACTTCGGCGGCATGGCGGATAAGGTCGAAGGCAGTGTCATCCCGGTAGAAAGCGGTTTTCTCAACTATACCCAGCGGGAGCCGATCGGCGTTGTCGGCCAGATCGTGCCCTGGAACTTTCCGCTAATGTTCACCAGCTGGAAGATGGCACCGGCACTGGCTGCGGGCAATACGGTTGTGTTGAAACCGGCAGAACTGACGCCGCTGACAACCCTGCGTATTGCGGAGCTGATGCAGGAAGTCGGCTTTCCCCCGGGGGTGGTCAATGTCGTCGTAGGTTATGGCCACAGCGCTGGTGCGCGCCTGGCGGAGCACGAAGATGTCGGCAAGATCGCTTTTACCGGCTCGACAGAGACTGGGCAGCGCATCGTAAAGGCCTCTGCCGGTAACCTGAAGAAGGTTCAGCTTGAGTTGGGCGGCAAGGGTGCGAACATCGTCTTCGAGGACGCCGATTTGAAGAAGGCCGTTGGCGGAGCTGCTTTTGCTATCTTCCATAACCAGGGGCAAGCCTGTATCGCCGGTTCACGCATCCTGCTGCACGAGCGCATCGCCGATGAGTTTCTGGACCGGTTTGTCGGGTTGGCCCGTTCGATCCGATTGGGGGAGCCTCGGGATCCGGACACCGAGATGGGGCCTTTGACGTCGAAACTCCATCAGGACCGCGTCCTCAGCTATTGCCAGATCGCAAAGCAGGAGGGCGGGGAAATCCTGCTCGGCGGCACAGCGCCCGAATCGCCGGAACTGGCCGGTGGTTGCTACGTACAGCCAACCATTGTTCGCGCCAAGCCGGGCGATCGAATAGCGCAGGAGGAAGTTTTCGGGCCCTTTGTTACCGTCATGACCTTTAAAGATGATGCCGAAGCCTTGGCCATAGCCAACGGCACGGACTACGGCTTGGGCGCTGGTCTCTGGACCCGGGATCTAGAGCGAGCGCACCTGTTCGCCCGCGAGTTGCATGCCGGAATGGTCTGGATCAACAGCTACAAGCGAGTCAATCCGGCTAGCCCGTTCGGCGGCGTCGGCAAATCGGGCTACGGCCGTGAGATGGGATTCGAGGTAATGCGTGAATACACCCAGGTGAAATCCGTCTGGGTTAACGTCGACGCGCAGATTCCGCCCTTCTACAAACGGTAAGAGGAGAGTAGCAGCGATGCGGTCAACCATCCGGGTACCTTCGGCCGAGAAGCTTGATGTCCTGTGCGACCTCAACGCCGGACGTGCGCACACAGGAGCAGAAAGATGATCGACTTCCACTACCAGATAAACCCCGGTCGCATCATATTCGGTGCGGGCAAGCTGGCCCAGGCAAAAGCCGAGGCCGAAGCGCTGGGCATGCGTCGCGTGTTGGTGTTGAGCACGCCGCAGCAGCGACCTTTAGCAGAGGATCTGGCCGCCCGGCTCGGCGATATTGCGGTTGGTATCTACGATCAAGCCGTCATGCACGTGCCGGTCGAAACCGTCGCCGATGTGATGGGGGTGGCTCGAAAGTTCGAGGTTGATGGTTGCGCGGCCATTGGCGGTGGTTCCACCATCGGTCTCGCCAAGGCGATCGCTCTCGAAACAGACTTGCCGATTCTCGCGATACCGACCACCTATGCCGGTTCCGAGATGACTCCAGTCTGGGGGTTGACGCGTGATGGTCTCAAGACAACGGGGCGCGACACGCGGGTGCTGCCAAAGACTGTTATCTATGATCCGGAACTGACGCTGGAGCTGCCCGACTTCATTTCCGGCCCAAGCGGTATGAACGCAATCGCCCACTGCGTGGAGGGGCTTTACTCGCAAAGCCAGAACCCTGTTACATCGCTGATGGCAGAAGAGGGTATCCGGGCGCTGGCGCAAAGTCTGCCGGTGGTTGTCAGAACGCCGGGTGACATCGAGGCGCGGGCGCAGGCATTGTATGGAGCCTGGCTGGCTGGCACGGTGCTTGGCACTGTTGGTATGGCCATTCATCACAAGCTCTGCCATACGCTGGGCGGCAGTTTTAACCTGCCTCATGCCGAGGTGCATACGGTTGTCATACCGCAGGCGACCGCGTTCAACCAGGCCCATGCCCCCAAGGCCATGGCTGCAATAGGGCGCGCACTGGGTGTCAAAGCCGAAGATGCCGCCCCGGCCCTCTTCGACTTGGCGCTCTCGCTGGGCGCTCCGGTGGCATTGAAAGACATTGGCATGAAGGAATCGGATTTGGAAAAGGCCGCCGGTATCGCCACAACCAACCCCTATTACAATCCCCGGCCGGTAATCCGCGATGATGTTCTGGCGCTGCTGCACCAAGCTTACGACGGCATTCGGCCGAGCGCAGCCGCAATTTGACGACCGCTCATGATGTCGGGCTTGGTAACGACCAGTACATCTGTGTGCGGCTCCGCCATGGGTGCGACCGGTATCAAGTCCGAACGGAGTGCCTGAATCCATCGAAATAATAAAGGAAAAGAGCATGGGGATCAGCGAAGAAAACATTACCGATGTCGTTATCGGTACACTTAATTCGGAAAATGCCAGACTCAACGACGTTATGTCATGCCTGGTCAGGCACTTGCACGCCTTTATCCGGGAAGTCGAGCCTACAGATGAAGAGTGGATCAGTGGCATAGAGTTTCTGACCCGCGTGGGACAGAAGTGCGATACCGTGCGACAAGAGTATATCCTGCTATCCGATACGCTCGGTGTAACCGCATTGAAAGACTGTATCGCCAACCGCAAACCAGAGGGTGTGACCGAAGTTGCGGTGCTGGGGCCCTTTTATCGAGACGGTGCGCAGTTGTTGCCTCTGGGGAGCAATATTTCCCGGGGAACGGCCGATGGCGAGGAGTGTCTCGTTCGGGGCCGGGTCATGACTGCTGCTGGGAAACCGGTTGCCGGCGCCCTGATCGACGTCTGGCAGGCTGCCGACAACGGGTTGTATGAGCAGCAGGACGAATCTCAGCCAGAAATGAACCTGCGTGGTTGTTTTCTCAGCGACGAAGACGGTTTCTACAGCTTCAGGACCGTGAAACCCAAATACTACCCGATTCCGGGCGACGGTCCTGTCGGCGAAATGCTAAGCGCGGTTGGACGGCACAATTATCGCCCGGCGCATATTCACTTCATCGTCAGTGCCGAAGGATTCGAGCCGGTCGTGACCCAGATTTATGACCGTCAGGATCCTTACATCGACTCGGATGCTGTATTCGGAGTCAAGGAGTCGTTGGTAAAGGATTTCCACCGTATAGAGGATGCTGGCCTGGCCAGGGACTTTGGTGTCAGTCTAGGTGCCTGGTTTCTCGAATACGATTTCGTTCTGAACGATGCGGGTTGATTATGTATTTTGCAGTTTTTGCCAGAGACAAGCCCGGTATGGGGGCCATCCGGGCTCAAGTGCGTCCCGAACACCGAAAATACCTGCGAGAACACATTTATGATCTAAACGTCGTGCTTGGGGGGCCAACGCTGGATGCAACGGCGGAGAGTATGAACGGGACGCTGCTTGTGATCGAAGCCGAGACCTTGCTGGAGGTACAACGCTTTGTGGCAGACGATCCCTATCATAAGGCCGGCCTGTTCGGTTGTCTAGAGATCTGTCCCTGGGACTGGAGCCTGGGCAGAATAGAGGTGCAACAAGATGAAAAAGTGGTATGACGAGCGTTATGCACCTGAGGCAGGGGCTGTATTGTGCGATACCAACGACGTTAGTGTGGGCAAGGCCAGGCTATTCTCCTTTGGCGAAGAAGCGAAATTTAAATTTCGTATGATTCTTTATAATGATCAGGGAGTCTATAGGGCCTATCGGAATGTCTGTCCTCATTTCCAGGTACCCTTGGGCCTGGAGGCTTCGAACCTGTTCACGACGGACAAACGGCAATTCATGTGTACGATTCACTATGCGAAGTTCGAGTTTGCGGACGGAGCCTGTACGGAAGGCCCTTGTGAAGGGCTCAGGCTGGAAGCGATTCCTGTCGAGACTCATGATGGTCAGGTTTACATTGCAAGGATGGAATGAATTACGTTTATATATAGGCGGGCCTATCCAGAATATTTTATTAACCTGGCTTATAAATTGTATTTGTAAGTCCTATCACAGAAACGGGCTCAGATGCGTGGATATGCTGGTTTCTGTGGTGCGCGTATTGGCCTGCGGCCAATGATGAAGCATCCCTTCTTCATGTATTAACCAGCCGGGTTTCCATTCGGTTTTAACGTAAGCGTCCGGCGAAACCGTCTTGAGCGCTCGGCTGTATACTGGCGATAGTGTCCACCTATTTATAAGTGGACACCTGTTATGACCCTGCTAAGCGTATCGGAAGCCCCCATTAAGCGTCGCCGCTTCACTGCCGAGTTCAAGGTCAGGATCGTGGCCGACTGCCAGCAACCAGGGGCGTCGGTCGCCCGGATTGCCCTGGATCATGGGCTCAACGCCAACCTGGTCCATAAATGGATCCGTGCCGCCCGGCAGCAGGATGTCATGTCGACGTCACCACCTTTTCTGACTATCTCATTGCCAACCCCATCAGCCCAACCGCAGGCGGCGGGTTCTGGCGAGAGTATCCGGATCGAGATCCCACGTGCCGACGGCAGTCTGGTCGTGAACTGGCCCCTGGCTGACGGCGACCGTTGTCTGCGCTGGTTGCAGGATCTGCTGCGATGATCCGCATCGACGAGATCTGGCTGGCGACCGAACCGCTGGATATGCGCGCCGGGCCCGATACGGCGCTGGCGCGGGTGGTGGCGGTGTTCGGTGCGGCGAAGCCGCACTGCGCTTATCTGTTCGCCAACCGCCGCGCCACTCGCATGAAGGTGCTGGTGCATGACGGCCTGGGCGTCTGGCTGGCGGCGCGTCGCCTGCATCAGGGCAAGTTCAAATGGCCCGAGGCTTGGCGTGGTGACCGGGTGGAGCTGCACCCGGAACAGCTCCAGGCCCTGGTACAGGGACTCCCCTGGCAGCGCTTCGGCCCCGCCGGCGTGATCAGCGTGCTTTAGCTCCGCAACACAACCGCCGGCGCAAGACTATAAGCGGTTATGGGCATCGCCAGATCCTGTCGGCTCTGGCACACTGCCGAACATGACCACGTTGCCTGATCTCTCCCAACTCTCACCCGAACAGCTGCGACAGTTGGCGGCCGAGCTGATGACGCGTGTCGAGCAGCAAGATCAGGTGATACAGCAGCGCGATCAGGCCCTCCGGCATAGTGAGCAACGCAACCAACAGCTGACCCATGAGCTGGCGCTGCTCAAGCGCCACAAGTACGGCCAGCGCAGCGAGCAGCTCAACGTGCTTCAGATCAGCTTGCTCGAGGAAGTGATCGATACCGATATCGCCGCCATCGAGGTGGAGCTCGAGCAGCTGAAAACCACACCTGCGGCATCGGATAAGCGCCAGCCCAAGCGCGCACCGCTGCCGCCGCAGCTGCCTCGGACCGAGATCCATCATGAGCCGGCGTCCGAGCACTGTACCTGCGGCTGCCGGTTGAAGCGCATCGGCGAGGACATCAGCGAGAAACTCGACTATACGCCCGGTGTGTTCACCGTCGAGCGACAT
The DNA here is from genome assembly GCF_014645375.1 of Marinobacterium nitratireducens. Classification (GTDB taxonomy): domain Bacteria; phylum Pseudomonadota; class Gammaproteobacteria; order Pseudomonadales; family Balneatricaceae; genus Marinobacterium_A; species Marinobacterium_A nitratireducens. The sequence goes on along the minus strand of NZ_BMLT01000003.1, from coordinate 436,521 downwards.
ATCCGTGGCAAGTGGGTCTGCGACACATGCGAGTCGCTGACACAGGCACCGATGCCACCCCATATCCTCGACAAGGGTATCCCGACCACCGGCTTGCTGGCCCATCTGCTGATTACCAAGTACGCCGACCACCTGCCGCTGTACCGGCAGGAACAGATCTTTGCCCGCGCCGGCGCCGCGATCTCGCGTTCGACGCTGGCCGAGTGGATCGGCGTCTGCGGTGTACAGGTGCAGCCCCTAGTCCACGCGCTGCGTGACCGGCTGCTGAGCGAAGCGGTGCTGCACTCGGACGAGACGCCAGTGCCGATGCTGGCGCCAGGCAAGAAGAAAACTCAAAAGGCCTATATCTGGGCCTATGCCAGCACGCCGTTCTCCGGCCTGAAGGCTGTCGTCTATGACTTCACACCCGTCGCGGCGGCCGGCATGACAGCGACTTCCTCGGCGACTGGCAGGGACAACTGGTCTGCGATGATTACGCCGGTTACCGGGCCAGCTTCGCAAACGGGATCACCGAGATCGGTTGCATGGCGCATGCTCGACGGAAGTTCGTCGAACTGCATGTGACGGGCAAGAGCCAGATCGCCGGCCAGGCGGTCGAGTACATCAAACAGCTCTACAAGGTTGAACATGACGCCCGAGACCTAGCACCCGATGAGCGACAACGGCTTCGGCAAGATCACTCTAAGCCGATCACGGAGGCGCTACATGCGTGGATGCAAGCGCAGCGGCTAAAAGTGCCGGACGGCACGGCCATCGCCAACGCCCTGGACTACAGCCTCAAACGCTAGGCGGCGTTAACGCGTTATCTGGATGACGGCGCAACCCCGATCGACAACAACCGGGTGGAGATTGGGCGCTCGGCCGGAAAAACTGGCTGTTCGCCGGCTTCCTGCGCAGTGGCCGGCGTGCCACCGCGATCATGAGCCTGATCCAGTCCGCCAAGTTGAACAAGCATGAGCCCTATGCCTATCTAAAAGATGTGCTGGCACGGCTACCGACGCAAAAGGCCAGCGCCATCGATGAGTTGCTACCGCACAACTGGAAACCGGCGGCCGCCGAAAAGGTGTGATCGCCGGACGCTTACGTTTTAACTCCATAAGACCCAAGTCTTCCTGCTGAAGCTTATTCGCTTATATTGCTAGAAGGCCGTTTTATAAAATGTCGGCGTATGCCAGTATTGCACTTCGAAGTCGAGTTATCAGCCGACTTTTGTTCGCCATTTAGCTTTCGTTATACTGTGGCTCGACAAGAATTTTATCGACTTGCCTCGTGATTTCCATTGAGGCTTGCTTAAGTTGTTGAAGATGGCCTTTTGCAAATTCCTGTGGCGTAAAGAGCCTAGATGGCCAGAGTAAATTAATACAGCCCACGATATCGCCCTTTACGTACACGGGGACAGCAATGGCGGAAAGACCATCATTTTTTGGCTTTTCGCCCTTGTGGGCGCCGTGAAAATCAATATCTCTGCTGCCGTAACCCGCCGCTAGGGTACTTTCGATTATCGATCTCAGCCAGGTATCGCTTTTAGTCCACAAAAGATTGTAGTCACTGGATTTCTTTAAGTCATTGACTAGATCGTTCCGTTCGCTCTCAGAACAGAAGGAGATATAAGCGCTTCCAACAGCGGAAGAAAGCATATCTACCTTGTCACCGATTTTATTTCGGTTGACACTAAGGGGAGTGTGCTTTCGTGTGGTTTCAACAACTTCCATATAAATTCCATTGCGGATAAGCAGGTCGGAGGGCCAAATAATATCGCTACATAGGCGATCTAGCACCTTCCCGGACACTGCTGTAAGAACGCCAATGATGCGCTCTCTAAAGCGGTCTCCACTAAATATAAAGTTTGATCTGTACTGATTATCAATAAGATTTTTTCTAATGACATGACAATACTCAAGGGTGTTGAGAATCCTTATCAGTGTCGGTTTTGGAATAGACGTCAGATTATGAATCTTACTTAATGTACAACCATCGTTACTGTTGATAATTTCAAGAACCCGAATAGACTTCACAAGTGACTTGATAATATCTTTGTTCTGCATGATGCACCTGCGGTAATATTATTATTTAAGGTGGCTGATAATGGTTTTGGTTCTGCTTTGTTTTAAATGTTTGAGCATATAAAAAGGCATCTTGTAGATGCCTTTTGACTTATGCTGGTTTCGTAATTTTAGGATGCCTGGCGGTATCTTAAAATACAAGCATTATGATTACTTTTAACATGCATTTATGCGTTTATCAACATGGGTTACCATACACCTATCATAATACCGGCGCGTTTTTCGAAGTCCCTAGGTAAGGACTTGATTTCTTCTTCGCTTTGGTTGCGTGTTCGCCGCTTTCTAAGCCATTCAAAAATACCTTCACGACACTCCTGCACGATGTCACGATTGTTTGGATCATCGACAACGTTGATGAGTTCATCCGGATCGTCGATCAGGTTGAACAAAACCGCATCATAGCCTTCAAGCATCACGTACTTCCAGCATTTCGTTGTGTACACAAAGCCCCGGCATTGCTCGGGTTCTATCTCCAGGGCTCGACGTGCTTCTTCTCTGCAAGAGTAATCTAACTCGGTTATTGCCCCTTTTCGTGAGAGCTCTTTGCCAGTCCTGAGTGTATCCAGGAGTGAGGTACCTTCCAGCCGATAGGGCATTGACTCCTGTGAATGGAATCTAATGAATGTTGGAAGAAGGTCTATTGACTCCACGAGTGAGGCGTTTCTTGATCCTCTTGTTCCATCTGCTTCTCGGCACGGATCATATATAATCAATGGAATCTTTATACTTGGGTTGTGATAAAGGTCCTTCTCGCCGAGCCAGTGGTCCCCAAGGTAGTCACCATGGTCACTAGTAAATACGATCAGAGTATTTTCCAAATATTCGTTTTCACTCAGAAAGCGCATCAGGCGCCCAAAGTGGTCGTCGACTTGTTTTATGAGGCCCATGTAGGCCGGTATGACCGTATCTCTGACTTTATCATCGGAGAATACCTTGGAATAGGAAACGTCCATGAACCCTTTGTGGACAGGGTGTGCATCCGTCAGCTCAGCGCTTGACCGAACGACTGGCTTGATGTCCTCCTTTGAGTACATATCGTGATAGGGTGAGGATACGATATAAGGCCAGTGCGGTTTTATATAACTTAGATGCAGGCACCAAGAATTTTTACCTGCGTCGTTGATGAATTCTATGGCTTTGTCTGTCATATAGGCTGTTTCAGAGTGCTCATCTGCAACCCGAGCGGGCTTGCTGCAATGACGCATAAGCCAACCGCTACTTATCTTTCCTTCGACTTCTATGGCATTCGCTGCATAATTCCACGGATTATGGCTGTCATTATAACCCTTGGAGCTGAGGTACTTGTTATATTCAAGGTCAGGGTCGACAATCGGGTCTGGATGCAGGCCATCATCCCTGGTATAGGGCTCAAAACCGCATTCTCTTAAATGAATGCCCAATTCAGCATCAGAAAATATTTTAAGCCGTTGGATCTCTTTGGGGTCCACTAGCATATGCGTCTTGCCAACCAATGCCGTGCGTACATTGAAATTAGACAGGTAGTCGCCAATGGTTTTTTCATCGACGCGTAGCGGAAAATTATTCCAGTTTGAGCCGTGGCTGAACATATAGCGTCCGGTATAGAACGATGCTCGGGACGGACCACATAATGGTGACTGGATAAAGGCATTGTCGAAAGTTACGCCCATGTTTGCAAGAGCGTCTATATTCGGTGTTTTCAGAGTTTCATGACCATAGCAGGACAGGTAGTCCTGCCGCAATTGATCGCACATAACGAAAAGTATGTTCTTTTGCTTTTTCATGATAGTACCTTAAGTTATCGATTATGATGTAAATAATGTGGCGATCGATGGAAAATAAAACACCGCCACCAACACCATAAGGTCGGCAATTAGGAAAGGAATAACGCCGGCAAAAATTTTGTTTATATTTATGTCTGGTATGGATGACTTGACAACAAATACATTCATCCCAATAGGTGGGGTTATTAGCCCTAGTTCAATGACGATAATTGTAAGTATTCCAAACCAAATTAGATTTATATCCATGGCGTACAAGGTCGGCAAAAATACAGGAAGTGCTAGTACCAAAATGCCGATAGTTTCAAAAAACATTCCCAGGACCGTAAAGACGAGACAGACAGCAATTACAAAAGCAGTGGGTCCTAGCTCAAGAGACTCTACAAAATCGAGTATATCGTAGGGTAATCCTGTCATATTGATGAAGCTGGCAAAGATCATTGATCCAATTATGATCATAAATATACTGGCGCTTGCGATCGTCGCTTCTGAGAGGCAATCGAAGATCACTCTTTTCGATCTGATCCTTCCGCTAATAACTGAATAGAGTAAGGATAAGATGACGCCTATGGTAGCCGCTTCCGTTGGTGTGAATACTCCTGTATAAATTCCTCCAAGAATGGTGGCGAATATACCAATGATAGGTGAAACTTTGTTTAAGCTTTTGAATTTTTCCACCCAGCCTGTTTTCTCTCCACGTGGAGCGAGGGTCGGATAAACCGTTGCAACGATGTAGATCGCGAGTATAAAGGAGAGAATCAACAATATTCCAGGCACTATGCCCGATATAAAAAGAAGGCCAACATCTTCCTGCGCGACTATGGCATAAATAACCATCGGTACGCTGGGGGGGATCATAATCCCTAACGTTCCACCAGCGGCTATGGTTCCAGAAGAAATGCTATCGCTGTATCGATACTTTCTGAGTGCGGGCATCGCGACCTTGGACATCGTTGCCGCTGTGGCGAGAGAACTTCCGCAGACCGCGGAGAAAAGGCCCGATGCTGCAACGGTGGACATCGCTACACCACCTTTGCGGCGCCCAAACCAGCTGTAGCCTGCTGCATAGATGTCGTCAGATATATTGGCTCGCCAGATAAAAATCCCCATTAAAATAAACAGAGGTATGACAACCAGACTTTGATTACCAGCTGTTTCCAGAAATTGTTGTGACGCCATAGTCATCGCAGCATCCCAACCGCGGTAATAGGCAAAACCCAAAACACCTACGACAATTGAAACGACTCCGAGAGGTATTCCTGTAAACGCTAATAAAAGTAGTAGTGCGAACCCCACAAGTGCAATAGTCATTTTGTTTTACCTGGCTGGACTATTTTGATTATGGTTAGCAGTGTGATGATCAATAAAAATGCCGCAACGACTGCAGAGTAGGCCCAGTAAGGGATATTGACTAGTTCGCTGCTTCGCCCCAGTTTAAATTCACTTGTGAACGTCCTGATTACGGCGAAAGTCATAAACGTGAAAACCACTCCGCATGTTATTTTCGAAAAAGTATTGAACAGAGTCTTGATGCTTTTACTGAATGCGTCTTCAAAGATGGACACGCAGATATGTTTGTTGCTGTTTGTTGTAATGACAATTCCAGACGCTATGAAGCCCGTCATTAATAATTGAACGATTTCATTCGAGCCAATAATCGATGATGAAAATAAATATCTAAGCAATACGTCTGAAAATGTAAATATAGAAATTGTCGCTAGTAATAATGCGGCACTATACTCACTGAACGTACATGCTGCTCTTTCTGCCCTGTTCATAAAAAGACCTATTGTTATGTGTAAGTTGTGATCCTAATTACTAAAGTTTGAGTTGTAGTAATTAATTGCAGCTTCTCCATCTACACCTTTTGCTTTGGCGGTTTCTTTCCACTGAAAATACAAAGGATCAGATGCGGCTTTTATAACGGCTTCAAGATCATCGCCGGCATCGACATAGGATATGCCTTTCTTTTCGATCTTTTTCTTGGCTTTTATATTGTTCTTGTCAAATTCTTTTCCGATAAGATGAGAAAAGTATTCACCGGAAATGTTTTTGATTGCTTCTCTGTCTGTTTCTGAAATTTCCAGCCATTTTTTATTGGAAATTAAGACAGAAAAGCTTGGTGCAAATATATTTCGCTTAAAGTTTGTGACTGACTTGATGTAGTTTGAGGCTTTAAATGCCTCTGCATCAATGTATGGAATCCCGACAAAAGCATCCACGACGCCATGGGATACGAACTCATGGATTTGTGCGGCGGGTCCGCTTACTACCGAAATATCGGTATTTTTCATGATGCTTGCAGTTGTGCCTGGTAATGCCCAAATTTTTGCCTTCTTCAACTGCTCTGAACTAGAGAAATTAGTATCCGATATCGAGTAAAATTCAGCAGGCGAAGCGACGAATAGAGAAAGTAGTTCGAAATCGCTGCTGAATTCGTTCGCATCCTTAAAATACTGCTGATACGTTTTCCATAAGGATACGGACATGGCTTCTGACGATTCAGAAGTCAGGCCCGGTAGATGAGCGATTAGTGGTAGGCTGACGTTGGACGGTAGAAAACCATTATAGAGATAGCCGGCGTCGGCAAGGCCTGTTGAAATGGCTTCCCACAGTTGTTGCGGCGGTGAAACCGTTTTTGGCGGTACGATAATTTTCACACGTCCGTCGGTGGCTTTATCTATTTCACGAATCCACTTGGGGAGAACTTTAGTATTGATAAAGTTCTGCGGTGGGAAAAAGGAGTTGAAAATGATGGTCGTGCTTTCATCTGCTGAGGCCGCTGCGGAGAAACAAAGGCTAAGAGCGGTTGCAGAAAGCAGTTTTTTTATCGTAATGCGCATAATGGGCTCCGGTTATATTTATTGATATGTGCCCATTTTTTACGGAGGCAGTGGAAGTGTCAAAAGCGTCATCATGGCGTTCCGCGATGCGAAACGGTCTTGGTCGTCGTGTATTGATGTCTGGTCAGGCTATTTATTTATCTATAGCTGTTTAAATAAAAAATACAATAAAAACAATAAGTTAACATCTGCTTTTTAGGATCATAGATACGCCGTTTCGCAACACGGACTGGAATGGCTGTCGTGAAGGCTAGTCACGTTTGAAGTTTCATTACGGCTGATTGGCCCGGGTCATAGCCGAGCCTGGGATGGAGGCGGAGTAACAGGGAGGCGAGAGTCTGAAGTCGATATTTTTATATGATCTGAAGCCCGTTTTTCTAAACAGATTTTAATCCTAATCACAAGTGGGGTTAAAGATGGAAGATGCAGAAAGGTATTCCACTATTAGAGGCTTATTCAAACCGCATTCTCCCAATCTCTACTGCTGCTTAGCGTTACAGTCCGGTTAGATTTTCTGGAATCTCAAGGCCCTTCTCTCGATAATATCTAGCGGCGCCAGGGTGAAGTACAATGTTGAGTTGATCAAATGCTCTTTGAAACTGAACATTCTTAAGAAGTTCTGTTTGCCTCGCGCGGCCGTCGATGTTTTCCCAGAATATTTTGGTTATTTTGTAAATAGTTTCTTCAGGCACTGACTGGTTGGTAATGATTCCAACGGTAGCACCGATTGTCAGAACGTCACCTTTAGTGACTTGATTGTCACCATATATTCCGGCCGGAATAGAACCCAGGAAGAAACCCGGTCGCTCCAGTAGTTTTTGAACTTCCGGGCGTTGCAGCTTCTCATTTGGTATGCCAAGCAATCTGATTTTGTTGGTCATAGCAACCTGGGTCATGATAGGGCTTGGCGGTAAGGTCGGGTTAAAGTACACATCGATATGGCCGTCCTGAAAGCCCTGCGCAGCGGCATCCCAGCCCAGGCTGACAACATCGTAGTCTTCTTTCGCCTTATAGCCGGTAACTGCCTCAATCAGTATTCGCATCGCTTCATTGGCCGCTCCCCCCGGAGGGCCCAGAAACAGCCGTTTGCCCCTGAAGTCTTCGAAAGTCTCAATGCCAGAGTCGGCGAAGGTGGCAATGTGATAGTACCCCAATGGAAAATTGAACAGTGCTCTTAACTTTTCTGCCTGTTTTGCAGCCCCTTTTGACTTGGCGAAAGGACCGGACTCTGTCTCCATCAAGTGATACAGGTTCGGTGAGGACATAAAAAACTGTGAACGCCCCATGGCTGTTTCGATTGCGTGCCGGGTCGCCGCTCCCGTTGCATTCACCTCGATGCTGTATTCGGGAAGCTTTTCGTTGACGATATTGGCGAAAGTGTTCATTACGACATAAGGAGAAGTACCGGGCCCCAATGTAGACAGGCGAAAGTTTTCTGTCGCGGAAGCCGGTACCACTGTCATTGCCGATAGAGCGGCTGCCGCTATCAGGCCGAGGGCTTTCCTATGAAGTTGGCGGATCATGATACTCTCCATTTTTTGTTTTAGGACGATATTTGGCAACGTTAGAGCAGTACTTGGGCCTGGCTCTGTTCAATGAATTTTTAGTCAGCAACTGCTTTTCGGTGAGTCGCTTCGGTAGGTGACAGTGCCGAATCTTCGGGAGGTCAGCTCGGCAGCAGATGTCAGCACCATCGCTGCCAATTGCAGGGGGATTGATGGTAGAACCAGACAGACGGCCGCGGCGACGGATGCCAGTGTCCAGACCATTCCGCGCGCGGGGAATACCGCGAGACACCAGATAGCCACTGCTAGCCGCAACAAAACCCAGCAGAATTCGGTGATTGAGAAGTCGGTGATCAGCAACAAGGATGGGTTAAAGGCGAAAGCGAAAGGTACCAGGAAGCCTATCAGGGCGAGGCGTACCGCCGTCACACTTATGCCAATGGGGTTGGCCTGGGCGATGGATGCCGCCGCGAACGCCGCAAGTGCGACTGGGGGCGTAACTGCCGACATCACTGCAAAATAGACCACGAACAGATGTGCGGCGACGGTGGGTAGGCCGAGCGCTTCCACTGCAGGGCCCATTATCAGGATGATGATCAGGTAGGCGGGTACCGTCGGCATCCCCATGCCGAGCACCAGGCAAGCAAGCGCCATCAATACCAGTGACATCAGAAGTGAGCCGTCGGAGAGCATCTGAGCCGCTGTAGCGAAGCGCAATCCAAGGCCGGTAAGGTTCATGATGCCAACGATAATGCCGACGGCGCCGACGGCTACCAGTATTGTCGCGCTGGCGGAAGCGGCGGTTGTTACCAGCTCTTTCAGTTTGGTAAGTGAGCGGGTCTCGGGGTTGAACAACAGGCCCAGTATCAAAGCGGTAACTGTGGCCCAGAAACCGGCCAGTGCGGGCGACTTGCCTCCTACCAATAGCAGTATGATTAGTCCCAGCGGAACGGCAAATACCGACAGCATCAGCCAGTCACGGCCATTGAGGCGGGGAAGGGTGGCCGGATCTGGGCGTTCTATGCCGATACGGCGTGCCTCGGCGGAAATGCAGGCAAGCAGGCTGCCATAGTAAAGCAGAGCCGGAACGAGCGCTGCGAGACAGATGTAGAGGTAGGGAATGCCCGTTAGGTCTGCCATGATGAAGGCTACGGCACCCATGATCGGCGGCATGATCTGACCACCGCTTGAGGCTGCGGTTTCGACGGCGCCGGCGAAGCGTGCAGAGAAGCCGCTTCGCTTTATCATGGGAATGGTGACGACTCCGGTTCCGACGACGTTTGCGACGGCGCTGCCCGACACTGAACCGAAGAGAGCGCTTGCCAGTACCGCGGCATGGGCCGCGCCGCCACGCAGCCAGCCAAGGCTGCGCATTGCCAGTTTTAACAATACTTCGCCGGCTCCCAGTACCTCCAACAGGGCGCCGAAGATGATGAAAATGACGATGGTGCTCACCACGACGGCGAGCGGGCGGCCAAACACACCATCGAAGCTGTACCACAGGGTAAAAATCATATCGGGAAGGGTCATTCCGGCATGGCTTAGCATGCCGCCGAGCCGGTCGCCGAGAAGTCCGTAGATTATGCCGGCGAGGCATACCAGCACCAAGGGCAGTCCGACCATGCGCCGTGCCATTTCCAGCAGTACGATCAGAGCCCCTACACCAAGGACGACGTCGATGGGTTCAAGAAAGTACAAACCGGTTTCCAGTTGGTCGGCGATTATGGCGTAACGCACCAGGGCGGCGATTAACAGGCCACAGAGTCCGAGGTCCAGGAGCAGTCGCGACGAGCTGGCGGTGGAGGAGGGGCGAATCAGCAGGAGCAGGACGCCCAGCGCAAGTCCACCGACACGTACCAAGGTGTCGTCATATATACCGAAGCGGGCAGTATAGAGGGTTCCCGCGACCAGCAGTGAGGCGACAAATATAAAAAGTCCTTGGCGTAGAAATAAGGTCGTCTTTCCATACTGCAAAATATGTTTTTTTATTATCATGCTAGATTCCAGCCTCTTTCAGGGAGAATAGGACGTATTCTTACTGATGTGCTTTTTGCATTAGTTTGTACGGATACATTTGAATTTATTCTGCTTGTCAGTCAATTTTTGCTCTGGGCTGTTCCGCATGTTGGAATTTCAATGAAGCGCGGCGAGGAGATGGAAGGAGAGGAGTTTCGAACTCATACCGCGAGCGCTTCAATTGGCGGATGCTCACTAGTCGGAACAGTACCGGGCCGTGATTCACAGTACCTCGAATACATCACGTCGAAGCTGGTGAGGCGGAGCGCGTGTTAGGGGTATCGTCCGCTTAGCCGGTTTTCGACCAGCTCGTGGAGAATGCTGTTGACCAGTCGCATCACGGCGTTCGGATTCTCGCCCCGTCTGCGCGAGGCGATCACCGGGATGGTGATACCGGGCTCGCCCAGGGAGACGAACTCGACGCCTTCGCGATTGAGCTTGCAGACCTGCTCCGGCACCAGGGTGAAACCCATATCGGACGCCACCAGAGACAGCGCGGTCTGAAGGTCGTTGACCTGCTGGCTGACACGTATCTTCAGACCCCGGCTGTGAAACAGCGCCTGGGTGATATCGGCAAAGTTCGGCCCCGGGCCCGACGGGAAGGCCACCAGTGGCCATTCCGACAATTCCTGCATCGTCGGAGGGTGCCGGCCGAGCTCATGACCGGCCGGCACCGCGGCAATGATGGGCTCGGCGAACAGTAGCTCCTGTTCCACGTCCGGATCCTCGATGTTGACCCGTCCAAAGCCGATATCGATCTTGCCGGTTTTCAGCGCTTCCACCTGTTCCTGTGTTTTCAGCTCGTACAGCAGGATCTCCAGGTTCTTGTTCTGGCGCAGGCGTCGAATCATTTTCGGTAGCTGGCCGTAGAAGACCGACGGCACGAAGCCGATGGAAAAAACCGTTTTGCGGTGCTGGGCAATGCGCCGGGTTTCATCGATCGTTGCCGAAAGCTTGTCCAGAAGCTGGCGGGCCTGACCGAGGAAATACTCTCCGCCGGGCGTGAGCTCGAGTCCCCGCGGCTTGCGCACAAACAGCTCCACGCCCAGTTCCTCCTCCAGCTGCTTGATCTGCCTTGTCAGAGGCGGCTGGGCGATGAACAGCTTTTCCGCGGCCCGGGTCAGGTTGCGCTCTTCCGCCGCCGCGATGAAGTATCGCAGGTGCCTCAGCTCCATCCATACCTCCTGGGTATTGGTTGCTACTTAATCAATATTGGTTCCGGCCAGCGAAACCCCGTACTTTTCGAATCACAGGTTTTACACATTGCGATTCGGAGAGCCCATGTCCGCAACCATTCACTCCATCGAAGCGATTCTGGTCGACATCCCGACCATTCGCCCTCACAAGCTTTCCATGACAACCATGGGCGTCCAGAGCATGGTGATCGTGCGGATCAAGGACTCTGACGGGCTCGAAGGGCTGGGCGAGGCCACCACCATCGGCGGTCTGTCTTACGGTCCGGAAAGCCCGGAAAGCATCAAGCTTACCGTCGATACCTACTTCAGCCCGCAGCTGATCGGCCAGGCAGCGGACAATATCAATACCCTTAAGGTAATGCTAGGCCGCTCGACCCGCGGCAACAACCTGGCCAAGTCCGCCATCGAAACCGCACTGCTGGACCTGCAGGGCAAGCGCCTGGGCCGTCCGGTCAGCGAGCTGCTCGGCGGCGCCGTCCATCGGCACCTGCCGGTGCTCTGGACCCTGGCCAGCGGCGATACCGAAAAGGATATTCACGAGGCGCTGGGGCTGATCGAAACCCGCCGCCACTGCGACTTCAAGCTCAAGATCGGCTCCCGCGCCCTGATGGACGACGTGCGCCACGTGGCGGCGATCAAGGAAGCGGTGGGTGAAAGCGCCAGTGTTCGCGTCGACGTGAACCAGGCCTGGGATGAGTCCACCGCCGCCAAAGGTATGGCCGAGCTGCAGGCCGCCGGTATCGACCTGGTCGAGCAGCCCACGCCGATGAAGGACTTCGCCAGCCTGGTGCGACTGTCCGAGAAATTTCACCTGCCGATTCTCGCCGACGAAGCCGTGGCCGATGCCAAGGATCTGTACAACCTCGCGGCCGCGGGCTTCTCCGGCGCCGTCGCCATGAAGATCGCCAAGGCGGGCGGCCCGGCGCAGGTGCTGGAACAGGCGGCGGTGGCCTCCGCCGCCGGTATCGGCCTGTATGGCGGCACCATGCTGGAAGGCACCATCGGCACCGCAGCCTCCCTGCACGCCTGGTCAACCCGGGAAACGCTGCACTGGGGAACGGAGATGTTCGGCCCGCTGCTGATGAAGGACGACATCGTCGTCAAACCGCTCAACTTCCATGACAACGGCGTGGACCTGCCGCAGGGCCCGGGTCTGGGTATCGAGATCGACGAAGACAAGCTTGCCGTTTACCGCCGCAAAGGCTGAGGCACCCAACCATTTCAAACGGAGGAAAGCAGATGCTGTTCAAGGTCGAGATGAAGGTCAATATTCCGCACGACATGCCGGCAGAGGTTGCCGCGGACATCAAGGCGCGGGAGAAAGCCTACGCCCAGGCACTGCAGGAGCAGGGCAAGTGGCGCCATCTTTGGCGGGTGGCCGGCAGCTACGCAAACGTCAGCATCTTCGACGTGGAAGACAACGCCGAACTGCAGGAGCTGATCAGCAACCTGCCGCTGTTCCCCTACATGGATATCAGTGTCGCGCCGCTGTGCCGGCACCCGTCCTCGATTCACGAGGACGACCGTTAGTCGATAACAACACCATTGCCAACTGACAACTGGTTCAGGGCGATAACAACAAGAGCACCAAGGAGACCGACATGACAGTCAAGACGATGCAAACCGCGGAAGTACAGGATCTGCTGGAGAAAGTGGCCGGCTTCAACAAGGAAGGCGGCAACGAGCGTGTGAAGACCATCGTTCACCGCCTGATGCACGATGTTTTCCAGATCATCGAAGACCTCGACGTCACGCCCGACGAGTTCTGGCAGGCCGTCTACTACGTCAACGAGCTGGGTCAGAACGGTGAAGCCGCGCTGCTGGCACCGGGGCTGGGAATGGACAAGTACCTGGACATCCGTCTCGACGCGGAAGACGAGCAGGCCGGCCTTAGTGGCGGTACGCCGCGTACCATCGAAGGCCCGCTGTATGTAGCCGGCGCGCCGCAGAGCGAAGCCTTTGCCCGCATGGACGACGGCAGCGATGAAACCGCCGAGATCATGATTCTCACCGGTCAGGTCACCGACGAAAACGGTCAGCCGCTGGCCAATGCCGTGGTGGATGTGTGGCACGCCGACCGCAAGGGCGCCTACTCCTACTTCGATCAGTCCCAGAGCGAGTACAACCTGCGCCGCCGCATCGTCACCGACGAAAACGGTCGCTACACCGCCCGTTCGATCATCCCGTCCGGCTACGGCTGTCCGCCGGAAGGCTCCACCCAGCAGCTGCTGAACCTGCTCGGACGTCACGGCAATCGTCCTGCGCATATCCACTTCTTCATTTCCAAGCCGGGCTTCAAGCACCTGACCACCCAGATCAACCTGGCGGGTGATGCCTACACCTACGACGACTTCGCCTTCGCCACCCGCGATGAGCTGGTGGTCGACGCCAACCGCATCGAGGATCACGCCGAGGCCGAAGCCTACGGTCTGAACAAGCCGTTCACCAAGGTCGAGTTCAACATCCAGCTGGTGCGTACCGACAAGTCCGAGCTGCAGTCCCGCCACGAGCGCAAGCGGGCGCTGGAAGGCGAACCGGCCTAGAACCCGCCCGGGCCAAACGCTTAATCCCGTCATTCGTGTGATCCAACCGGCCTGGAAGGGCAGGCCGGTCGGGCGCCTCTGCGCCCGGTTTTCGATCGCGACGACGCACAACAACAAACTGGAGTGACGATCATGAGTCGCCAACTCGACCAACTTGAAAAGAAAATCCGCAACGCCGTCGAAGCCGACGAGCAGAGCGGCCACTACCGCTGTGACCGCGGCATCTTCACCGACAGGGAACTGTTCGAGCTGGAGATGAAGCATATCTTCGAAGGCAACTGGGTGTTCCTGGCGCACGAGAGCCAGGTCGAAAACCCGGGCGACTACTACACCACCTATGCCGGTCGCCAGCCGGTGATGATCACCCGTACCCAAGAGGGTGAACTCAAGGCGGTGCTGAACACCTGCTCGCACCGTGGCGCGACCCTGTGCCGCAAGAAGCGCGGCAACAAAAGCTCCTTCACCTGCCCGTTCCACGGCTGGACCTTCAAGAACGATGGCCGGCTGCTGAAGGCCAAGGACCAGAAGAAGGGGGCCTACCCGGACAGCTTCAATACCGACGGCTCCCACGATCTCAAGCAGCTGCCGCGCTTCGGCAACTACCGCGGTTTCCTGTTCGGCAGCCTGAACAGCGATGTGCTGCCGCTGGAGGAGTACCTGGGCGAGACCACCAAGGTGATCGACGCCATCGTCGACCAGGCCGAGGACGGGATCGAGATCCTGCGTGGCGCTTCCACTTACACCTACGAGGGCAACTGGAAGCTGACCGCCGAGAACGGCGCCGACGGTTACCACGTCAGCACCGTGCACTGGAACTACCTGTCCACCATGGGACAGCGCAACTACGAGAAGGGCGGCACCGAGGCGGTCGACGCCAAGAGCTGGTCCAACGAAGGCGGTTTCTACTCCTTCGAAAACGGCCACATGATGCTCTGGACCCGCCTGACCAACCCGGAAGTGCGTCCGGTATACAGCCACCTCGAGCGTCTGGAAAAGGAACTCGGGGAGCCCCGTGCCGACTTCATCGTGCGCACCACCAAAAATCTGTGCCTGTACCCGAACGTCTATCTGATGGACCAGTTCTCCACCCAGATCCGCGTGTTGCGCCCGATCGACGTCGACAAGACCGAAATCACCATCTACTGCTGGGCGCCCAAGGGCGAATCGGCCGAAAACCGGGCCAAACGCCTGCGTCAGTACGAGGATTTCTTCAATGTCTCGGGCATGGGTACACCGGACGACCTCGAGGAGTTCCGCAGCTGTCAGGAGGGTTACCTCGCCAGCGGCCTGAAGTGGAACGACATGAGCCGGGGCGCCCAGCACTGGATCGAAGGCGCCGACGACTGGGCCAAACGCATCGACATGAAGCCGATCCTCAGCGGCGCCCGCCCGGAGGATGAGGGGCTTTACGTGACGCACCACCAGCACTGGGTATCCGAAATGACCAAAGCGGTCGAGACCGAGCGCGCACGCCTGATTTCCCTGTCAGAGGAGACGTCCAAATGAGCATCAGCTTCGAACAGGTTCAGGCCTTCGTTTTCCGTGAGGCAAGGCTTTTGGACGACCGCGAATGGGACGAGTGGCTCAAGTGCTACCACCCGGAGGTCACCTACTGGATGCCGGCCTGGGCCGACGACGATGAGCTGACCGAGGATCCGCAGACCGAGATCTCGCTGATCTACTACCCGAACCGGGACGGTCTCGAGGACCGCGTCCACCGGCTCAAGACGGAGCGCTCCGGTGCCAGCTCCCTGCCGGAGCCGCGTACCGTGCACCTGACCAGCAACGTGGAAATCCTGGAGCGGGACGGTGACAGCCTGAAACTGCGCTTCAACTGGCAGACCAACAGCTACCGCTATCACAAGACGCAGAGCTTCTTCGGTACGTCGTTCTACACCCTGGATTGCAGTGGCGAGCAGCCGCTGATCACCAACAAGAAAGTGATTCTGAAAAACGATTACATCAACCAGGTGATCGACATCTATCACCTGTAATTGATGGGGAGAGCAGCATCATGACTTATAACATCGCGCTGAATTTTGAAGATGGCGTCACCCGGATGATCACCTGCAACGAGGGTGAAACCGTACTCGACGCCGCCTACCGCTCGCAGCTCAACCTGCCGATGGACTGTTCCGACGGTGTCTGCGGCACCTGCAAGGGAACCTGCAGCCAGGGCCGGTTCGACCTCGGAGAGGAATACATCGATGAGGCGCTGTCCGACGAGGAAGCCGAGCAGGGCATGGTCCTGACCTGTCAGATGGTGCCCTCCAGCGACTGTGTGGTAGAGATTCCGGCGGCATTTTCGGTCTGCAGCAAGGCCGGGAACGCGGCCGTGGACGGCACCGTGGACGAGGTCAACCTGGTGTCGCCGACCGCCATCGAGCTGAAGATCATCGCGGATGCCGACATCGGCTTTCTGCCCGGTCAGTACGTCAACATCCAGGTGCCGGGCACCGACGAAACCCGCGCCTACTCGTTCAGCTCCCGCCCCGGCAGCCGCCAGCTGAGCTTCCTGATCCGCAACGTGCCGGGTGGCCTGATGAGCTCCTGGCTGGTGGGCAAGGCCCGCAGCGGCGACAAGGTCTCGATGACCGGTCCCATGGGGGTGTTTTATCAGCGTGCAGTCGAGCGTCCGGTTCTGATGCTGGCCGGCGGCACCGGGCTGGCGCCGTTCCTGGCCATGCTGGAAGCCCTGAAAGAGAAGGGCTGCGATCAGCCGACGCACCTGATCTACGGCGTCACCAACGACGATGACCTGGTGTGCGTGGCGGCGCTGGAGGCTTTCGCGCAGCAGATCGAGAACTTCAGCTTCAAGACCGTCGTCGCCAGCGACGCCAGCCAGCATCCGCACAAGGGCTACGTGACCAACCACATGGAAGACGCGCCGATCAACGATGGCGACGTCGACGTCTACCTGTGCGGGCCGCCGCCGATGGTGGACGCGGTGCTGGGTTACTTCCGCGAGCAGGGCATCGAACCGAAGTCCTTCCACTACGAGAAGTTCACGCCCAGCGTCAAAGTGGAGAAGGTGGCATGAAGGCCCGCTTCACCGACAGGGTGATGGTCGTGACCGGAGCCGCCCAGGGCATCGGCAAGCGGGTCGCCGAACTCGCCGCTGGCGAAGGCGCCCGCCTGGTGCTGGTGGATATCGCCGACTACGTGCTGGGGCTGGCGGCCGAGCTGCGCGACCGGGGCGTGGAAGCCCTGGCGGTGCAGGCGGACCTGGAGACCTGGGAAGGCGCGGAAACGGTGATGGCCAGGGCGCAGGAGCGGTACGGTCGCATCGATATCCTGATCAACAACGTCGGCGGCACCATCTGGGCGCAGCCCTTCGAGCACTACGGACCTGAGCAGATCCAGAAGGAAATCCAGCGTTCGCTGTTCCCGACGCTCTGGTGTTGCCGTGCGGTGCTGCCTTACATGATCGAGCAGAAGGGCGGGGTTATCGTCAACGTTTCCTCCGTCGCGACCCGGGGGCTGATGCGGGTGCCCTACGGCGCGGCCAAAGGCGGGGTCAACGCCCTGACCGTGAATCTGGCGTTCGAGTACGCCGAGCACGGCATCCGCGTCAATGCCACCGCACCGGGTGGCACCGAAGCGCCCGCGCGGCTGACCCCGCGCAACACCGAAGAACAGGGCGAACGCGAGAAGGCCTGGTACCAGTCCCTGATCGACCAGACCCGCGCCACCTCCTTCATGCATCGCTACGGCACGCTGGACGAGCAGGCCGAACCGATTCTGTTCCTGGCCTCGGATGCCGCCAGCTACCTGACCGGAACCGTTCTGCCCGTCGCCGGCGGCGATACGGGGTAAACAGAGGCCGAAAACCTCTCTGCCAGCGAAACCTCCGAGAAATACAACAACAGGGGTAACACAACATGCGTAACATTGACGTTAACGACGTAATCGATAATTCGAGGTTCACTGCCTTCCACTGGAAGGTGCTCTTCTGGTGCACCCTGATCATTGTCTTCGATGGCTATGACCTGGTGATTTACGGCGTGGTGCTGCCGCTGCTGATGGATCAGTGGGAGCTGAATCCCTATGTGGCCGGCTTGCTGGGCAGCAGCGCCCTCTTTGGCATGATGTTCGGCGCCATGGGGTTTGGCATGCTCTCCGACAAGCTCGGGCGCAAGAAAACCATTCTGATGTGCGTGGTGCTGTTCAGCGTCACCACCGTGATCAATGGCTTCGCCACCACGCCCTGGCAGTTCGGAATACTGCGCTTTATCGCCGGGCTCGGGATCGGCGGGGTCATGCCCAACGTCGTCTCGCTGATGAGCGAGTACTCGCCGAAGAGAAGCCGCAGCACCCTGGTCGCGCTGATGTTTTCCGGTTATGCGGTGGGCGGCATGATGTCCGCGGGTCTTGGTATCTGGATCGTGCCGAACTACGGCTGGGAGATCATGTTCTATCTGGCGATCGTGCCGATGCTGCTGCTGCCGCTGATGCTGAAGTTCCTGCCCGAGTCCGTAGCCTTCCTGATGGCCCAGAAGCGCGAACAGGAAGCCCGTAGCATCCTGCAGAAGGTTGCCCCGGATCGCGGAATCGATGCGCAGGATCGCCTGGTGGTGCCGGTAACGACCGAGAGCAAGGCTTCGGTACTGGAGCTTTTCCGTGGCGGGCGCGCCTTCAGCACCGCGATGTTCTGGGTCGCCTTCTTCTGCTGCCTGCTGATGGTATACGCGCTGGGCTCCTGGCTGCCGAAGCTGATGTCGATGGCCGGATACGCCCTGAGCTCCAGCCTGATGTTCCTGATGGTGCTGAATATCGGCGCGATCATCGGCGCGGTCGGCGGCGGCTGGCTGGCCGACCGGTTCTCTCTGCGCTCGGTATTGGTGGTCTTCTTTATCCTGGGATCGGCATCGCTGACCATGCTGGGTTACGAGAATCCGATGTGGCTGCTGTACACCCTGATGGGCATCGCCGGCGCCACGACTATTGGCTCCCAGATCCTGCTATATGCCTACGTGGCGCAGTATTACCCCACCAACATCCGCTCGACGGGGCTGGGCTGGGCCTCCGGAATCGGCCGTAACGGCGCTATCGTCGGCCCCATGCTCGGCGGTACTCTGCTGGCGCTGGCACTGCCTCATCATCTGAACTTCCTGGCACTGGCCATTCCCGGCGCCATCGCAACCGTCGCGGTCGCGCTGGTGGGGCGCCGCCTCGGCATGAAAGCGGTGCCGGTGGAAAGCGCTGTCGGGCTGGAAGCGAACAACGGATAGGCTGCGGCGCGTCGAAACCGTTTCGAGGGACCGTCCTTCGGTCCCTCTGCCCGCCCCGCACTTCATTGTGCGGGGCTTAGTTATGGTTGATTAGCGTGAAACCAGGGGCCAAAAGTAGGATGGATGGAGCCGCAATGGCTCCCTGCTTGACGCTTAAAGCGAGGTTGACGCGGCGCAACTACTAGGGACTGTGGGAATCCTGATATTGCAGGAGCAAATATCAGGGAACCCATCAAGTAGTCGGCTACATGCATGGTGCCGAACCGACGCCCAAGATGGGTTGCACGACGCCCGGGCCGCATCAGTGACGGAAACGCCGTACCGATGCGTCGCTCCACCCATCCTACGATTTACGTTTTTCCAGCTTAGGCGCGATGAACCTTTCTTATGCTTGACCGCGCTTTGGTGGGAAGATCATGTAGGGTGCCGCTGAGTGAAACGAAGCGCCCCGGCGCTCGATAACCGAAAACGACAAGGAACAACCCATGAGGCGATTGCTGCAAGATCTGTCCGTCCCTGCCATGGTGGCGGGCTTCCTCGCGGTGCTGATTTCCTACTCGGGTCCTCTGGCCATTTTCTTTCAGGCCGGTGCCAAAGCCGGTATCTCCGAAGAGATGATGACCTCCTGGGTCTGGGCCATCTCCATCGGCGCCGCGGTATCCGGCATCCTGCTGTCGCTCTGGCTCAGGGCGCCGATTGTCACGGCCTGGTCGGCGCCGGGTACCGCCCTGCTGGTATCGCTGTTTCCACAGCTTTCGCTGCACGAGGCGGTGGGGGCCTATATCACCGCGGCCCTGATCATCTTCGTTATCGGTGTCACCGGCACTTTCGATGCCATTGTCAGGCTGATTCCGAAGGGCATTGCTGCCGGCATGATGGCCGGCATACTGTTCCAGTTCGGTGTTGGCGCCTTCGGCGCGATAGAAGATACACCTGCGCTGGCGATCGGAATGCTGGTCTCCTACCTGATCTTCAGACGCTTCGTTCCCAAATACACGCTGGTGCTGCTGCTGGTTGCGGGTGTCGCACTTGCCGTGTTGCTGGAGGGCGCCTCCCTCTCGGGCGTGACCTGGGAGGTCGCAATCCCTGACTTTATCGCGCCGCAGTGGACGTTCGGCTCCACCCTCAGCCTTGCCATACCGCTGGTGCTCGTCAGTCTGACCGGACAGTTCCTGCCAGGCATGGCGATACTGCACAGTGCGGGCTACAGGGTGAAAGCGAAACCGATCATAGCCGTGACCAGCCTGGTGTCGCTGCCCATGGCGTTCTGTGGCGGCATCACCACGGTCGTGGCCGCGATCACCGCCGCCATCTGTACCGGCAGGGATGCCCATGAAGATCCGTCCCGCCGTTACGTGGCCGGTGTCTTCAACGGTGTTTTCTATCTGGTTGGCGGGCTCTTTGCCGGTACGATCGTCGGTCTTTTCACATCGCTTCCGGCGGCTTTCGTCGCAGTACTGGCGGGCCTTGCCCTGCTCGGTGCCATCGCCGGCAACCTGTCCGCGGCGCTGGAGGATGCCAGCCATCGCGAAGCCTCGCTGATCACCTTTATCGCAACGGCATCCGGGCTCTCGCTGTTCGGGCTGTCATCCGCATTCTGGGGTGTTGTGATCGGGTTTGGTTGCTATCGGGTGCTGAATGGCGGGGGTAGGGTGGCAAAACCGGCGGTCAGGCAACCCTGACGGAACCGGCCCGCAATCGATCACTGAAAAAGTGGGTCCGGGCTCTTTACAGCGTTCGGAAAGGTACATAAAATACGCGCCTCCTCTGATGAGGAGGTCACAGTGTCCCGTTCGTCTAGTGGTCTAGGACACCGCCCTTTCACGGCGGTAACAGGGGTTCGAACCCCCTACGGGATGCCATTGCGGGAATAGCTCAGTTGGTAGAGCACGACCTTGCCAAGGTCGGGGTCGCGAGTTCGAGTCTCGTTTCCCGCTCCAATCATTCTTGGTTCCAAGTAATAACGTCCGCGCCAATCTCTAGGGCGACCCCGCTTTTTACATGTCGGTGTCACGACCGGGACGCCGGCCGGTTGCGTCTCGTTTCCCGCTCCAAATTTTCCTTATTTTGTTACTTAAAATCCCTGCCCGTCTGAAAGGCGACCCCGCTATTTATACGTCGGGGCCACGACCGGGACGCCGGCCGGTTGCGTCTCGTTTCCCGCTCCAATACATCCCCTCAAGATACCTCCACTCAGTACCTATCTTCAGGGCGACCCCTCTTTTTACATGTCGGTGTCACGACCGGAGCGCCGGCCGGGTAGGACGGCTTGAGTGATGCATCCTTTGAGCCTGCAGGTTTTCCACGCCATTCGGGCATCACGAAACCCGTCGAATCGATCGTATTGCAGATCGATTGGTGTCGGTTGGCACAGTGATGGTGGCGGGGCTCAGTGATAGCGCCGTTGCACTCGAATTTTCTTACCGCTCCAATTATCTCCTTTCTATACATCAATTCAGCGCTGATACCTCGGGCGACCCGTTTTTTATAGGTTGGGGCCACGACCGGAGCGCCGGCCGGGTAGGATGGGTAGAGTGATGCATCCCTTTTAGCCTGCAGGTTTTACACCTCTTTTCGGGCATCGCGAAACCCGTCAAATCAATCGTCTTGCAGCTCGACTGCATTCGGTTGGCGGTTTCGCGACGTCCCTGACCTCGTGGTATTTGATCAGCCGCAGCTCTCGCTCAGCTCTTTCGCCCTGGCGTAAACCTTTCGAGCCGGGAGTCCCTTGTCCTCGAGTCCGCCGAGGTACTTCTCGGTGGCCGCATCGAGCACCGGTTTCCAGGCCGGGTTCTCGGCGCCGCCTTCCAGCGTGATGATTTCGTGCCCTGCGTCGACGGCCTCCTGGCGCCCGAGGTTGTCGAGCTCATCGAAGGCCGCGCCGGCCTTGGCCGCCCATGCCTGGCCGGAGTGCGCGTCGACGATCTGCTTGAGGTCATCCGGCATGCCGTCGTAGATGCCCTTGTTCATCGTGATGATAAAGGAGACGGTGTAGAGGCCGATTTCGGTATGGTGACTGGCCTCCTCGTTGAGCCGGAAGCTCTTCATGCCCTCCCAGGGAAACGAAACGCCGTCGATCACGCCGCGCTGCAGCGACGGATAGGCTTCCGGCGCGGGCATGCCGACCGGCTGGGCAGCGAGACCCTCCAGCAGCTCGGCCACCACGGTGGTGGGGCGACGGATCTTCAGACCGGCCAGGTCTTCGGGTTCGTGGATAGCCTTTTCCTTGGTATGCAGGTGACCGGGGCCGTGGGTGAACAGGTAAATGGGATGGGTGTCCTCGAACTCGGCGCTGATCAGTCCCTCGTCATACAGCGACTGCACCATGCAGGAGCCCTGGGTGGCGGTCTTGACCAGGCCCGGCAGCTCGACCACCTGGGTCAGCGGGAAACGGTTGGCGCTGTAACCCAGGACGGTGGCGGTGAGGTCGGCAATGCGGTTTTTCACCGCATCGTAGCTCTGCGGCGCCTTGGCCAGCGTCTGGGACGGGTAAAACTCCACTTCGATTCGGCCGTCGGAGTCTTCTTCCAGCGCCTGCGCCCAGCTCTCGAAGGCCTGGTGCATGCCGGAGGTCGCGGGCCAGAAGTGGGCGAAACGCAGGTTGTATTCGGCTGCCTGGGCGCCGCCGGCCAGCAGTGTGGCCGAGAGCGCGAAGGCGGGCAGGGAGGCGAGTTTGCGCATGCTGTTACCTTTTTGTTGTTGTCGCCAGAAAAAGCGTAGGCCATTCGCAAGCGAATGGCCTTGATCGGGAGGCGTTATCGGTTCTTCGGAGCGTCCTTGCGCCTCAGCCTTTGCCGAGCTGCGGCACCTTGTGGGTGCCGTGAGCGATGCAGACGTTCTTGGTTTCCATGTAGAAGTCGAAGCTCCAGTCGCCGCCGTCGCGGCCGATGCCGGACATCTTGATACCGCCGAACGGCGACGGCAGGTTGCGGTTGTTCTCGGAGTTCACCCACAGCATGCCGGCCTCGACGTGCTTGGCCATGCGCATGGCGCGGCCGGTGTTTTCGGTCCAGATGTAACCGGAGAGGCCGTACTGGGTATCGTTGGCGATGGCGACTGCCTCTTCTTCGGTGTCGAAGGAGATAGCGGTCAGCACCGGGCCGAAGATCTCTTCCTGGGCGATGCGCATGCGGTTGTTGGCGCCGGTGAACAGGGTCGGCTCCAGGTAGTTGCCGGCCGGGTCGATGTTGCCACGGGCTTCTTCGATACGCTTGCCACCCACTGCAATAGTGGCGCCGTCCTCCTTGGCGATATCGAAGTAGCTGAGTACCTTGTTGTAGTGCTCGGTCGCAACCAGTGGGCCCACTTCGGTGTTCGGATCCAGAGAGTGACCGACCTTCAGGTTACGTACACGCTGCTCCAGAGCGGCCAGAAAGCGGTCGCGGATACCGCTCTGGATCAGCAGACGGCTCGACGAGGTGCAGCGCTGGCCGTTGAGGCTGTAGATCATGAACACGACGGCATCCAGCGCGCGTTCGAAGTCGGCGTCGTCGAAGACGATAACCGGGTTCTTGCCGCCCAGCTCGAAGTGCATGCGCTTGAGGGTATCGGCGCCCTGGCGCATGATGTGGGAACCGGTGGCGGATTCACCGACCAGGGCAACGGCTTTGATCGCCGGGTGCTCGGTCATGCGCTTGCCAGCGGTTTCGCCGAAACCGTTCACCATGTTCCAGACGCCCTTGGGCAGCACTTCATCGGCGATTTCAGCGAGGATGTAGGCGCTCAGCGGGGTCAGTTCGGCCGGTTTGTGCACCACGGTGCAGCCGGCAGCCAGTGCCGGTGCGATTTTCCAGGTGGACAGCATGAACGGCGTGTTCCAGGGCGTGATGATGCCCACCGGACCGATCGCCTTGCGTACGGTGTAGTTGGTGTGCTCGTCCTGGTGCAGTGCAAGACCGTTCTGCGCTTCCGGCGCCTTGTCGGCGAAGAAGCGGAAGTTGGCGGCGCCGCGCACCGCGGCCTGTTTCATGAAGCGGATCGCCTGACCGCAGTCCATGGACTCGACCAGGGCGATTTCGTCGGCACGCTCGACCAGGCGGTCGGCGAACTTGTTCAGCAGACGCTTGCGCTCGGCACCCGGCATCGCAGACCACTCGACGAAGGCATCTTCGGCAGCCTGGCAGGCGGCATCCATGTCGGCAACGGAGCCCGCCATCACCTTGCCGATGGAGCTGTTATCGGTCGGGGTGACGTTGTCGTATTCGCTGCCGCCGGCACCTAAGGTGAATTCACCGTTGATGTAGTGACCGGTGGTGTTGCTCTTGAAGCGCTCCAGGTACTGCTGGGCGCGTGTCAGGTTGGTATCCAGTGTATCGCTCATTGTGTGTCTCCCGTTCTGTCTGATCCCGGCAAGGCCTTGGCCTGGCGCCCGGGACGGGTCTTGTTCTCAGTATTTGTCGCCGTAGTATTCCTGCTCGCTGACCATGCGTGTCTCGAGTGAGCAGATATCTTCAATGGTGCAGACGACGGTGTCGCCGGGCTGGCAGTCAACGATACCGTGGGGGGTGCCGGTGCAGATCATGTCGCCCGGGTTCAGGGTCATGATCTTGCTGAGGTATTCGATCACGAAAGGTACGTCAAAGATCATGTCCCTGGTGGTACCGTCCTGAGTCACCTTGCCGTTCACCGTAGTGGTCAGTTTCAGCGCGTTGGCATCGGGGATGTCCGCCGTATCGACGATCCAGGGGCCCATTGGCAGCAGCGAATCGCGGCTTTTGACCCGCAGGTTGGGGCGGTAGTAGTTTTCCAGGTAGTCGCGGATCGCGAAGTCATTGCAGACGGTGTAGCCGGCTACGTAATCCAGAGCATCTTCACGCTTGATGTTCTTACCGGTTTTGCCGATCACAGCAACCAGTTCGCACTCGTAGTGCTGATAGTCGATGTTGTCAGGACGGTAGCTCACCTGCTTGTGACCGGTCAGCGTGTTCGCGTGCTTGATAAAGACCAGCGGCTCTTTCGGTGGCTCGAACGCCAGCTCAGAGGCGTGATCGGCATAGTTGATGCCCAGCGCGAAAATGGTGCCCGGCTCTTTGACCGGCGGCAGCCAGGTAATCTGGTCGGAATCCAGATCTACGATGAGTGCCTCGCCGTCAGTGGTGGTGAGGCGGTCGTTGGCGTCGATCTGGATATCGAGTTCGCGGCCGTCGAGGATGATGCGTGCGTGTCTCATGGCTCAGGCGCCTCCCAGAGTGTTGCTCAGGGTACCGATACCCTCGATGCTTGATTCGACCTTGTCGCCCTTGGCGACCGGCACACGGTTGCCGGCGAAGCCGACGGCGATGATCTCGCCCGCCTGCAGCGTCATGATGCGCGAGATGATGCTGATCAGCTCGGCAACGCTGCGCTCCATGTTGGCCAGTTCAACGACGCTTTTCTGTTCGCCATTGACGCTAATACTGACGCTCAGGGTTTCCGGGTTGGTGATCTTGTCCGCCGTAACGATCTCAGGACCTACAGGTGCTGTGGTGTCGAGGCACTTGCCCTTGATGTCGGGGCGGTAGTAGTTCTGCTCCGGCAGCGAGAAGTCGCTGACGATGGTGTAGCCGCCGACATAGTCGAGTGCTTCTTCAGCACTGACACGGCAGGTTTCCTTGCCGATTACCACGCCGAGGCTGGTACCGACCGCCATGGCCGGCACGTCGCTACCGTCGAAGTCCTTCGCCCACTCGATCTCGGCGCCGTTGCGGTTCCAGGTGTTGCGCGGCTTGTAGTAGAGCACCGGCTGGGTCGGCGGCTTCTTGTACGGCGCTTCGTTGAAGGTCGCCTCCAGCGTGGCCAGTTGCTCCTTGTCGTTCAGTGCGACGCAGACCAGTTTGCTGTTGACCAGAGTTTCTGCAGTCATGTCATTCACTCTTGAAGTAAGTCATTGGGGCCTTACGGGCTCCTCGATTCAGTAGCCGGCCTGGGGCTTGTCGTCCGCAACCGGCACGTCGCTCTTGAACTGCTGCGCCAGTTTGCGGGTGCCCTGGGCCAGGATCAGGGTGTCGACGCCGACGCCGACGAAGCTTGCGCCCTGCTGCACGTATTGCGTAACCAGCGCCGGATCGAGGCACAGGAGCCCGGCATACTTGCCGGCGGCGCGGATCTTGCCGATTCCTGCTTCGATCGCCGCGACCACCGTGGGGTTGCCGGCATCGCCGACGTAGCCCATGGAGGCGGACAGATCGGACGGGCCGATAAAGACGCCATCGACCCCCTCGACCGCGAGAATCTCGTCGAGGTTCTCCAGTGCGGTGGCGGTCTCGACCTGTACCAGCAGGCAGATTTCATCGTTGGCTTTGTGCAGGTATCCCGGCACCTGGTTCCAGCGTGCGGCACGGGCCAGCGAGGTGCCGAGGCCGCGGATGCCCTGCGGCGGATAGCGCACCGCCTGCACCAGCTGGCGGGCCTGTTCGGCGGTATCGACCATCGGTACCAGCAGCGTCTGGGCGCCAATATCGAGCAGCTGCTTGATCAGCGCGGTGTCGCCCTCGACCGGCCGAACGATGGGCGCCACGTCGTACGGCGCCATTGCCTGCAGATGAGCCATGATGCTGCGCAGATCGAAAGGCGCGTGCTCGGAATCGATCAGCAGCCAGTCGAAGCCGGCGACGGCAGCGATCTCGGCGGCGCTGTTGTCGGGCAGACCGAGCCAGAGACCGTACTGGGGACGGCCGCTGGCCTGGCCCTGCTTGAAGCGGTTCTTGGGCAGTTCCATCAAGGTTTCTCCTGTATTCGCTGTCTGACTCAGGCGAAGTTGATCGCGATGCCGCCGAGCGGACCGTAATCGGCGTGCACGGTATCGCCGGCCTTGACCGGAACGGGACGGGTGAAGGATCCCGCCAGGATGACCTGGCCCGGCTCCAGACCAATGCCGTGCGGTGCAAAGCGCTTGCAGACCCAGCTGATACCCTTGGCCGGATGGCCGAGCACGCCGGCGGCGATGCCCGTCTCCTCGATCTGGCCGTTTAGGTATAGCAGGGCGCCGGCCCAGCGCAGGTCGATATCGGTCGGCCGTATTGGGCGTCCGCCCAGGATGACGCCGGCGTTGGCGGCGTTATCGGCGATGGTGTCGAACACCTTGCGGGTGTAGCCGGTTTCCGGATGGGTGCGCTGGCAGCGCGCGGCGATCAGCTCGAGTGCGGGCATCACATAGTCGGTGGCGTTGAGGACGTCGATGACCGAGACGTTTTCGCCGAACAGCGGCTTTTTCAGCACGAAGGCCAGTTCGACCTCGATTCGCGGATCGAGAAAGTCTGCGGCGTTCAGGGTGGCGCCGTCCTCGAAGAACATGTCGTCGAGCAGTACACCGTAATCGGGCTCGTCGATATTCACGGCCATCTGCATTGCACGGGAGGTGAGACCGATCTTGTAGCCTTTGACGACACGGCCCTCGTCGACCTTGCGGTCGACCCACTGTTTCTGGATGGCGTAGGCGTCGGCCATGTCCATCTGCGGGTAGTCGAGCGTAAGGGCCGGGATCTGCTGGCGGCCGGTTTCGGCCGCGTACAGACGGTCGGCCGCGATGGCGATTTGTTCTTTATTTAGCATGATCTTGTCCGTCGTTGTTGAGTTGCGACCGGCTGCCCGGGGCTCGGTAGCCTGTTCGCAGGAGCCTTGGGGCAGGATCCTGCAGTTCCGGCGCCGCCTTTAATGTTAATATATTAACTAAAATTCTGCGAAGCGCTGTCTGCTTGATCGTGATAACAATCATAATAGTTAATATGTTAAGTTTGTCAAAGCTTTTCTGTCGACGTAGAGCGTCAAGGCCGCTTCGATATCGGCGTCCGTACGATGGACTGGCGGTGGTTTCTGGCCTGAAGGCCCCTGCGTGCGGGCTCTGTCCCTATCACAGCTGCATACTGAAGCGATCGCTGACTGGGGGGCATCAGGTAGATGAGACCAGGCCGAGCGACGCTGCCGCTTGACACAACTTAATATATTAACTAAATTGGCTGTTAGTGAAATTTAACGCAGGCATCGCGACGAGCAGCGTTCCTGTACGAAAGAGAGGGCAGTGGTATGCCGCACTTTATTGTTGAGTACTCGGGTAACCTGCACCAGAAGCTGGAGTTCCAGTCACTGTTCAAGGCGCTGCACGAGTACGTGGTGTCTACCGGCGCCTTCCCGATTGGGGGGGTGCGCAGCCGCGCTATCCGCTGTGACGACTTCCGGGTTGCGGACGGGCGCGAGGGATTCGCGTTCCTGAATCTCAACCTGAAAATCGGTCACGGGCGCGATATGGAACTCAAGCAACGGGTCGCCGGCAGGGTATTCGAGATTCTCTGCGACTGGATGAAGCCGGTTACCGATAACGGCTACTGCCAGATTTCCTTCGAGATGACGGAGCTCGATCCGGTACTCAAGTTCAACAAGAACAACATTCATCCGCTCTTTGCCGGCGGTGAGCGATGAATGACAGGAATGGCTTTGTCGACGGCGGCAGTTGTCCGATAATTCAGGCGACACCCGCTTGTAGTGAGACAGGAACTTCCGTACCCATGCGAAAATTTGACGACTCCATACCGCTGCAGCTGCTGAAAGCCCGCGAAGCGACCATGGGGTTCTTCCGGCCGTTGCTGCAGGAGATCCCGATGACCGAGCAGCAATGGCGGGTCATCCGGGCGCTCAACGAGCACCAGGAGCTGGAGTCGAAGCAGCTCGCCGATCTGTGCTGTATTCTGAGCCCCAGCCTGACCGGGATCATCAACCGGCTCGAGCAGCAGGGCTACATACGGCGACGCAAGTCCGAGGAGGATCAGCGCCGTACGCTGCTCAGTCTGACCGATCAGGCCCGCGAGATGTTCGAGCGCGTCAGTCCCGGCATGGAAGCCCGCTACCGCGAGCTTGCCAGGCAGTTCTCGCCGCAGGAGATGGAGCTGCTCAAAGGGTTGCTGAGCAAGCTCTGCAAGATCAAGCCCTGAAATTGAGGCGCTGAAGCGCTCCGGCGGGGGACAGGTCATCCCGGCGGTGTCGTTACAGGTATATAATTAATATATTAATTAATTCGTGATCGGTATCGGGTGCAGCGGACGCCTGGTGCATCCCGGACCCACAGACGGAGACCGACTTCAATGCTGAAATCCAGCTATCCCTACTTCCTAGCCAACGTTGCCGAGGCGCCCAACCAGGACCTGGCGGTTGTCGACAAGTACAGCGGTGAGGTCGCGACCCGCGTCGCCCTGGCCAACGTCGAGGCGATCGATCGCGCCATCGCGGCAGCGGTCGAGGCGACGGAACCGATGCGCAAGCTTCCGGCTTACAGGCGCCAGGCGATTCTGAACCATTGCGTGAAGCGTTTCGAGGAGCGCTTCGACGAGCTGGCCGAAGCGCTCTGTGTCGAGGCGGGCAAGCCGATCAAGGACGCCCGCGGCGAGGTGACCCGGCTGATCGATACCTTCCGTATCGCTGCCGAAGAGTCGGTGCGCATCGGCGGTGAGGTGGTGCCGATGGACATCAGCCCCCGCGCGGAAGGTTACACTGGGATGTGGAAACGGGTACCGATCGGACCCTGCTCCTTTATTTCGCCGTTCAACTTTCCGCTCAACCTGGCGGCGCACAAGGTCGCGCCGGCACTGGCCGCGGGCTGTCCCTTCGTGCTCAAACCCGCGAGCCTCACGCCGATCGGTGCGCTGATCATCGGTGAGATACTGGCGGAGACCGATCTGCCCAAAGGCGCTTTCTCGATTCTGCCCTGTCACCGTGACGGTGCCGATCTCTTCACCACCGATGAGCGCCTCAAGCTGCTGAGCTTCACGGGTTCCCCGGAAGTGGGCTGGCAGCTCAAGGCCAGGGCCGGGAAAAAGCCGGTGGTGCTGGAGCTTGGCGGCAACGCCGCCTGCGTTGTGGACGAGGGCACAGATATCGAAGACGCCGTCGAGCGAATCGTCTTCGGCGCTTACTATCAGTCGGGCCAGAGCTGCATCAGCGTGCAGCGGATACTGGTGCACGAGTCGCTCTATGACGCCGTGCGCGAGCGTCTGACCGACGCGGTCAGGTCACTGAAATCCGGCGACCCGCACGACGAGTCCACTTTCATCGGGCCGATGATTTCCGAGAAGGAAGCCGCGCGTCTGCACGGCTGGGTTACCGATGCGCTGGAGCAGGGCGCCACCCTGCTGGCCGGCGGCGAGCGCGACGGCGCCATGCTGCAGGCGACGCTGCTGGAGAACGTCTCTGCGGAGCTCGACGTCAACACCCAGGAGGCGTTCGGCCCGGTAGCTATCCTGTCGCGTTTCAGCGATTTCGACGCGGCGCTGGCCGAGGTGAACAACTCCGATTTTGGCCTGCAGGCCGGCATCTTCACCCGCGATATCTACAAGATTCAGAAAGCCTGGGATGAGCTGGAAGTCGGCGGGGTGGTGATCGGCGATGTGCCGTCCTGGCGCGTCGACCACATGCCCTACGGTGGCGTGAAGGACAGTGGTCTGGGCCGCGAAGGCGTGCGCTACGCCATCGAGGATATGACCGAACTGCGGTTGCTGGTGGTGCGCGACCCGAACTGATACCAGATCGCAGTCACCGTCACGACTTTTACGCCAAACTGAAATTGCCGGGTCGCTGCAGGGCAGCACCCGTAGCCAACAACAAAAGGGTAATAGCATGGGCAAACTCGCGTTAGCCGCCAAGATCACGCATGTGCCGTCGATGTATCTGTCGGAACTGGACGGGCCGCAGAAGGGCTGCCGCCAGTCCGCCATCGACGGCCATCTTGAAATCGGTCGTCGCTGCCGGGAGCTGGGCGTGGATACCATAGTGGTGTTCGATACCCACTGGCTGGTCAATGCCGCCTACCACATCAACTGCGCACCGCATTTTGCGGGCACCTATACCAGCAACGAGCTGCCGCACTTCATCTCCAATATGGAGTTCGGCTTCGACGGCAACCCCGAACTCGGACGCATTCTGGCCAAGGCCTGCAACGGGCACGGCGTCGAGACGCTGGCACACGATGCCACCTCGCTGGACCCGGAATACGGCACCCTGGTACCGATGCGCTACATGAACCAAGACCGGCACTTCAAGGTGATCTCGGTTTCGGCCATGTGCATGGCGCACTACCTGGACGACAGCGCGCGCCTTGGCTGGGCCATGCGCGAGGCAATCGAGCAGCACTACGACGGCACGGTGGCAATCCTCGCCAGCGGCTCGCTGTCGCACCGCTTCGCCCAGAACGGCCAGGCGCCGGATTACCTCAACCGGATCTGGAGCCCCTTCCTCGAGATGCTCGATCACGAAGTCGTCGAGATGTGGAAGCGCGGTGAATGGGACGCCTTCTGCCAAATGCTGCCCGAGTACGCGGTCAAGGGGCACGGCGAGGGCTTCATGCACGATACCGCCATGCTGCTGGGCGCACTGGGCTGGTCCGAGTACGACCGAGGCGCCGAGATCGTCACTCCCTATTTCGGCAGCTCGGGTACCGGTCAGATCAACGCCATTTTCCCGGTCACGCCGCAGACCGGTGCCAGTGTGCCGGGCCCGAAGGCCTCGGTTGCCGACAAGGCCAAGGCCTATGCCGGACGGGTTTGATGGCGTGTTGATGATTTGCGGTCGTGGCGTTCTTCGACACCCTGGCTGAATGCCCGGGACCGGATCGACACCGAGGCCTGGCGGCGGAACCAGGGCAATCCACTACCTGACGACTGTGAGTGCCAGTCCGGGCCGGCGGTACCGTTTCCGGGCGACACGCTTTACGTCGTCCCTGACCGCTCGACTGCCGCCGTCCATGGCGGCAGACGGTCGCCCTGAAGCGGTACCCCCACCCCTCGACAATGCGGTGCCAACCGACAGACGCACCGAACCCGGTTCGCTACCCGACAGTGGCCTGGCAAGCCGGCAGGCGAGCCTCACAGTACCAGGCATGAAGCTGGCGCAGTGCACGAGCTGCTGAACGACGGTGGGAGCGGCGGATAGTTTTGCCGTCCAGTTTCTACAAATGCCGAAATTAAGCAGTTTTCGTACCGGCACCGGGCTCTCCGAGGCTGATGTGGTCGGGTCTGGCTGACCGTCTGCCGCCAGGACGGCGGCAGCCGAGCCCTCAGGGACGAGTTCACGGCGTGTCAGACAGGCCCGACCACATCGACCCTGCCGATCTTGTCATCGACTCGTGATAGTGCGATTGCCCTGGCGGCGGAGCTCTGGCAGGTTGATTAATAAGGTGAATGGTGGTTCACTCGTAAAGGAGTGAACTGCTATTCACTTTTTTTGGGGTGCCGGTCCACAGTTTGGTGCGGTATCCTGGACACGTCCGGAGATCAGTGCTGATGACCGATAGCCGCTACCTCGCCGAAACCCATGAAGTGCTCAATCAGGCGCCGATTCTGACCGATTATAACCTCTACCGGCAGGACCGGGCGCTGGTCGAGGCCGTGGCGCGTGAGGGCGCGGGCCGGGCGTCCGACGCCCTGAGCGCTTTCGGCGCTCTCGCCGGCTCGTCGCAGTGGATCGAGTGGGGCTTCCAGGCCAATGAAAACAAGCCGGTGCTGCATACCCACGATATTCGCGGCAATCGCCGCGACGAGGTGCGCTTTCACCCGGCCTATCATCAGTTGATGAAGGCGTCGATCGAGCACGGCCTGCATGCTTCCCACTGGCGTCACCCGGGGCCCGGCGCCCAGGTCGAGCGTGCGGCGAAGTTCTACCTGATGACCCAGGTCGAGGCCGGGCACCTGTGCCCGATCAGCATGACCTCGGCGGCGATTCCGGCGCTGCGCAGGCAGCCGGAGGTTTTCGAGCAGTGGGCACCGAAAATCATGGCGCGGGAGTATGATTCCCGCAACGTCCCGGATGCGCAGAAGCCCGGGCTCACCATCGGCATGGCGATGACGGAGAAGCAGGGCGGTTCGGATGTGCGCGCCAATACCACCCGGGCCTATCCGCTGGACACTGGCGGTCCGGGGCAGGCCTACGAGCTGGTGGGGCACAAGTATTTCGTATCCGCGCCGATGAGCGATGCCTACCTGGTACTGGCCCAGGCGCCGGGCGGTCTGTCCTGCTTCCTGCTGCCGCGCTGGCGGCCCGATGGCAGCAAGAATCCGCTGCAGATCCAGCGTCTCAAGAACAAGATGGGCAACGTTGCCAACGCCTCCAGCGAAACCGAACTGCGCGGCGCCTGGGCGCTGATGATCGGCGAGGAAGGGCGCGGCGTACCGACCATCATCGAGATGGTGGCGATGACCCGTTTCGACTGCATGATCGGATCCTCCGCCGGCATGCGTCAGGCGGTTGCTCAGGCGACGCACCATGCGGCCCACCGGTCGGCTTTCGGCAAGCGCCTTGCGGATCAGCCGCTGATGCGCAACGTGCTGGCGGATCTGGCGATCGAGCACGAGGCGGCGCTGATGATGACCATGCGCATCGCCCGCGCGCTCGACGGCCAGGCCGCGGACGAGCACGAGAAGCAGCTGGTCCGTCTTGGCACCGCCGTTGGCAAGTACTGGATCTGCAAGCGCACGCCGGGCCACGCCTACGAGGCGATGGAGTGTATCGGCGGCATGGGGCTGATGGAGGACTGCATCATGCCGCGGCTGCTGCGCGAGTCTCCGGTGAACTCGATCTGGGAGGGCAGTGGCAACGTTCAGTGTCTGGACGTACTGCGGGCCATGGGGCGCGACCCCGGCATCCTTGAGGCCTTTGCCGCGGAGATCCGGCACGCCGCGGGCGGCAATCGCCATCTGGACCTGTTCATGGCAAAGCTTCAGGCCGAGCTCGCCGACCGGGACGATTTCGAACTGCGGGCCCGCAGCCTGGTGGAGAAAATGGCGTTGGCAATGCAGGGTTCGCTGCTGGTGCGTTTCGGTGACAGCGCCGTGGCCGATGCGTTCTGCGCTTCGCGCCTCAACCCCGAGGTCAGCGGCCTGGTCTACGGCAATCTGCCTCGCGGCGTCGATGTCGAGGCTATCGTTCAGCGCGCCACGCCGCGGCTATGACGGTGTCCGGCGTGCCATGGTGCGCTGTCATTTTCGATCAATTTCAGAGGTCCAATCCCCTGCGAAACTGCAGCCCTGGGGCTCGCGCCCTGTGCGCGCTCCTGCAGGTCCGCCACCCTGATGGGTTCCACGACGCCTGGGCCGAGTCGGCAACGGATGCCCCGTACCAAGCGTCGTTTCACCCATCCTAGGATTTACCCTGGGCGTGATCCCCTGCCTTTTAACACAGCATTCGGCAACGCAGATAGATTTTCAACAGTCTGCCAGGCCGGGGGTTCCATCCTCTATCACGCCGGCTCCACGATAGCGCGCGCCGGCGGAATGCCGGCGAAGATGCTGGGTTTGAGCCAGCGCTCCACATGCCGGGTCAGGTCCGGCGGTCCGATCAGCTTGAGCGTGCCGTCGGCGATGGCCTTGCGGTAGCTGATATCGCCCATCCACAGCTGGCACATGACCTTGAGGCAGACGGTGAAGTAGACGTCGACCTCCTTTCCGGGGTCGTGGACGCAGACATCGACATCACCCCCGCTGACCACGATCCACCAGTTCGGGTATTCGCCGATATCGTTGAAGTTGAAGCGGATGACGGTTTCCTGGCCGATGAGCTTGTCGGGGCAGATGCTGCGCTCGAGGTAGAGCATCAGCAGCTCCAGGTCATAGTCGTCCTCGGTCAGACGATCCCTGGCCCAGCGCATGCCCCAGTGCCCCATCTGCTCGACCACCGGCATGAGGTCGCGGCAGGCATCGGTCGGAAAGTACTCGTAGCCGCGCTGTCCCGGAATCCGTTTGCGCACCAGCAGACCGTCCTGCTCCAGGCTTGTCAGGCGCTTGGTCAGCAGGCTCGGCGACATCTGACCGAGGCCGCGCTGAAACTCGCTGAAGCGGGTAGCGCCCATCAACAATTCCCTTACCAGCAATAGGGTCCAGCGTTCGCCCAGCACCTCCATGGCCTTGGCGATCGGGCAGAACTGTTGGTAGCTCATGACAGGGCTCCGCCTTCGGGGGTAGGAAACTACTTTTCCAGTAGTGCGTTACTACAAAAACTGTAGTGGGTTTCTCCAGTTTGTGAAGTAAAAGGCAACGGCCTCCAGGCGTAACCTGAATCTCGTGGTCAGGGTGATTTTTTCGGGAGGTTCGGAATGTGTCAGTCAATCAAAACAACCATCGATATCGCCGAATTGCGTAAAACGCTCGGCGTGTGGACGACCGGCGTCGCCGTTGCCTCCACCCGGGGGGCAGATGGCAGTCCGGTTGGCATGACCATTAACAGCCTAGTGTCGATTTCGCTGGACCCACCGTTGCTCGGCTGGTGCATCGATCGCCGCTCGGCAAGCTTCGATGTCTTTTCCCGCTGCAGCGACTTTTTAATTTCGGTTCTCGGTCACGACCAGGCCGATCTGGCCCGCCGCTTCGCGACTCGCGGTGCCGACAAGTTCGCGGACATCGAGGAGATCGAGGAGAAGGGTGCCGCCGGGTCGGTTCCAAGAATCCCCGGTGCCATCGCCTGGATCCGCTGTCGGCTGTACCGGTGCATTCCCCTTGGTGATCACCTGATGCTGGTCGGTGAGGTGCAGGACTTTGCAGCAGGCGGCTGCTCTCCTCTGGTTTTTTCCCGCGGTGCACTGGTGTCGACGGCTGTTGTCGGGGGCGCCGCCCAAGCGCCGATTTCTGCAAGTTGATAACAACAATATTGTGAGGCTAACCCAATGAAAACTTTGGCACTGAACGAAAAGCTGGCCGGCATCCTGGAGTGCGTTGGCGATCAGATCAGGGAAAACGGAGCTGCGGCCGACCGGGACGGACATTTTTCAACTGACAACTACCGGCTGCTGAAAGAGGCGAAGATCTTTTCTGCACTGGTGCCCGAGGACTGTGGCGGCGGCGGTTTCAGGTACCGGGAGCTCTGTGGCTTTCTCGGCGCGCTCGCCGCACTGCATCCGTCGACAGCGCTGTCCTGTTCGATGCATACGCACATCGTCGCGGCCAATCGCTACAACGACCTGCACGGTCGTCCGGGCCGGGCACTGCTGGAAAAGGTCGGTGCCTGCGAACTGGTGCTGGTGAGTACCGGCGCCGGCGACTGGCTGGCATCCAACGGCTGCATGAAGCGGGTCGAAGGCGGCTTCAGCCTGAGCGGCGTCAAGCGCTTTGCCAGCGGCTCGCCCGCCGGGGATGTGCTGGTCACCTCGGCGCCCTGGGAGGATCCGGACGCGGGCTGGCAGGTGCTGCACTTCCCGGTATCGCTGAAGGCGGAAGGCGTGTCGCTACTGGACGACTGGTATCCGCTGGGTATGCGCGGCTCCGGTTCCAACAGTGTGAAGCTGGAAAACGTCTTCATACCGGACGCCAGCATCGCCCTGCGCCGGCCACGCGGCGACTTTCACAGCATCTGGGCGGTGGTACTGCCGGTGGCGCTGCCACTTATCCTGTCGGTCTATTGCGGAGTCGCCCGCGAGGCCGCGGCGCGGGCAAGGTCGCTGTGCAAGAGCAGCCGGGATCCGGTAACGCCGTACCTGCTTGGCGAGATGGAGAATGCCCTGACCACGGCGGAGCTGGCCCATGCCAGCATGATCGAGCTGGTCGACGATTTCCGCTTCGAGGCCTGCCTGGAAACGGTCAACGAGATCGTCAAGCGCAAGACCATTGCCGCCGAGGCGTGCAAGCTGACCGCCTCCAAGGCGCTCGAGGCCAGCGGCGGTCGAGGCTTCATGTGCGGCAACGGCATTGAAGCGCTGTTCCGGGACAGCCAGGCGTCGCACTTCCATCCACTGCAGGAAAAACGCCAGCACCTGTTCACCGGATACCTGGCCATGGAACAGCAGCCGCCGGGACAGGCGTTCTGACGCCGGGCCCTAAACGGAGGATTCCACCATGAAACTGTACAAACTGATCCGTCGCCTTGTGAGTCGCCGTGCCGTTTGCAGGCCCGTCCGTCTTGATCGCCGTACCCGGCAGGATGTCGGCTTCGATGCGATGGCTGCCGAACACCTCGATGACGAGCGCCTCTGGCGCCTGCTGGCCGCCTGAGCTTTCCCCTGCGGCGGACTGTCCTCGCGTGCTGATCGATGACCTCGAGCCCATTGCAGGGCTCCAAGTCGAGTCCAATGAGCCCCGTCCCCCCCGGTCGGGGCTTGTTCATGGGGTTGCCGGGGGGTAAACGTGCGTTTGATACGCTACTCTGAAAGCAGGTGCGGATATCCCGCAAAGCGTTGCGGCTGTCCGTGCCCGCCAACCACCACAGACAAGGGGGCTGCGATGGGGAAAGTCGCGCGTTCGCTCGCGCTGCTCGGCCTGACGGCCACGCTGCTGGCCTGCGCCGGTGCCAGCAAGCAGGATACCGGCACTCTGCTAGGGGGACTGCTTGGCGGCATTATCGGGCACCAGGTCGACGACGGCGGCAGTGCGGGAATATTGCTCGGTACGCTCGCGGGGGCTGCGCTGGGGCGTATGATCGGCTATCAAATGGATGAGGCCGATCGCCGCAAGCTGGCCGAGACCCTGAACGAAGCGGACAGTGGAGAGACCCGGCGCTGGCGCAACGAGGAATCCGGCAATGAATATGTCATCACGCCGACCAGTGCCGTGCATGACGAGGGTGGCAAGCAGTGCCGGAACTTCAAGCAGGAGGTGATCATCGATGGCAGGCCCGAGGTGATCGACGCCACCGCCTGTCGCTCCAGTGACGAAGCCCCCTGGCAGATTTCGGCCTGAGGTGCGGCGGCGATGAATGCCTGGATGAACGGCCGTTCGGCACGGCGACTGCTGTTGCTCGCGGCTTTGTGCAGCAGCTGCGTCTTCGCTGCGCCCGACGACGTTCTGGATCCGAAATACCCCGATTATGGCGAACCCCGTGGCGACAACGGCGGCTCCAATATGCCTGCGGTTCTCGCCGGCGTTGCCGCGCTGACCGCAATTGCCGCTCTGATCGCGCATAACCGGGCCGCAGCCGAAGCGGACCAGCCGATGGAGAGCGACTGGGCAACGGGCGGTCCCGAGCTGGCGCCGCTGTTCAATAGCAGCGCCTTTGCCATGCGCGCGGCCGTTCGCGGCGGCTGGCCGCTGGTGATCGACTATGCCCATGGCGGACCCGGGCAGGTCGAGGTGCAGATCAGCAAGCGTGGCAGCGGCGAGGTGCTGACCTTTCCGTTGCCGCGACTCGACGGTGGCAGGCATATTGTCCGCTTTCAGCTGCCCCCCTGGCTGGGCGACGATGTCGGCGACGCCATCATCGCCGTAACGGCAAGGGGCGGGCCGGACGGCACGCAGACATTGCCCGATTTTCGCATCTATGGGCTTGGCGCAGGTCCCGAGGCGGTCGGCTCGGTGGCCATCGATCGTCTCGGTTTCGGACCTCCGGGTATCCGCGTCAGCGAGCATGAGGATGCGCGCTACCGTTTCTTCTCGCGCTCGGATTTCGACAGCCTGTCGGTGGAGTTCTTCCGGGTGTCGGAGTCCGGTGACGGCAGCCGGCACGAGTTCGTCGATCAGCAGCTGCTGCCCGGGGGCGTGCGGCCCAATCACTGGGTCGGCCTCGACGAAGAACGCCGCTGGGACGGCCGCGGCACGGCGCAACAAACGTCGCTGGGCCGGCACCGCTTGCAGGTCCGGGCCTGGGATGCCGACGGTGACTGGGTGTGCGCCTGGTCAGACAGCTTCGTCAACGTGCTTCAGTAAGCGCAGGGTGCCCCTTCACCCGGCCAGGCCGCGCGGCGGGCGTGCCAGTCGATGCTGTCCAGCACCTCGAGTTCGCCGTCGTCACTGAGCCGGGTACCGGTCAGCAGGGCCTGCCGTTGTTCCGGGTTGCCGTCCGCCGGTTGCGGTAACGGCCAGAGCCTGATGCGGCGCTCACCCCAGGCATAGATCGCGGGCGGCACGCTCCGCCAGAAGCCGGCGCCGCCTACCGGCTCGCCGAGGCGGTACCTCGGCGAGACCGCAAGGCCGGTGGCGAGATCCCAGATCCGAAGGCTGCCCTGGCTGTCCCAGCTCAGCAGCAGGTGGCCGTCAGGGTCGGTTGCAAGCCCCTTCAGCGCGGCGTCCGGACTGGCCGGTATATGGCGCATCGAGGGTCCCGCCTCGGTGCCGTCGGCGCTGTGCCATTGCCGGATCAGGCCTGACCTGTCCCAGCTCAGGATGCGTTCACCGTTGGCGCTGAACAGGGCGTCCCCGGCCGCCGGGTGTTTGTCCAGGCGGGTCAGGAGCTTGCCGTCCGTGCTGTTCCAGACGCGAATTTCGCCGTCGAGGCTGAGCGCCAGCGCCCGCCGGCCATCGCCGGACAGCGCAACCCGACCCAGCGCCCCCTGCTCGAAACGGAACTTCAGTAGCTGTCGCTGTTCACGAAGATCCCACAGATAGGCGGAGAACCCGGCGTCACTGGTGATGGCATACTGGCCCCTGACGTCGACAGCGGCGTCCAGCAGGGGGCGGTCGTGGGGGAGCTGTCCCAGATAATGACCGTCCGCAACACGCCAGAGCCTGGCGAAGTCGCCGGAACCCCAGGCCATCAGGATGCTGTCATCGCCGCTCAGTCGTGCTTCGCGCAGCCCCGGTGGCAGTTCCTCGACGGACACAGGCGCGGTGTCGGTTGCGACAGGCCAGAGCCGCAGCCGGTCGCGGCCGACATCGAGCAGCCAGCGTCCGTCCGCGGACAGGCGACCCTGCTGCAGCGGTTCCAAGCGCGAGCGCCCGGTGCCTTCGGAGACGGCGCCGGTCGGCGACCAGGCCTGCAGGGCGCCGCCAAGATCGATGCTCAGCAGCGACTGGCCGTCAGCTGCAGGGCGTACATCGAGTAGCGGATCTGCGGATTCTGGTAGCGCCGCCAGCGGCGCCAGTCCCCAGAGGCGCACATCGCCCTGCCGGCTCCAGCCGGCAATGGCGTTGTTGTCGCGATCGAAGCTCGCGGCAGCCGCAGCGGACCTGAGATGGATAGGGTAGCCGAGCTCCCGGCCGCTGCTAAGATCCCAGAGACGCACGCTGCGGTCCCGGCTCCAGCTCAGCAGGCGACGGCCGTCGGCAATGAAGCGCACGCCGATTACGGCATCCTGATGCACGAGCCTTTGCAACCGGCGGCCGTCATCCGACCAGATGCCGATTTCGCCCCCGACATCCCAGCCGGCGATGCGGCGACCGTCCGGGCTGACCCGCACGCCCGCCAGCGGCTGGGTATGGCGAAACTCCGTCGGCGGCGCGGCGTCGTCCAGGCGGCGCAGCTGCATCAGGCCTTCGCGGTTCCACAGCAGCAGCGACCTGTCCGGATGTACGAAGGCGGCGCCGTTGAACGGGCCGCCGTCGCTGTCGAGCCAGCGGCGCTGCAGCGAACCTTGCGCCAGATCCCAGAGGTAGACCCGACCTTCGGCGTCCCAGCTCAGCAGCGAGCCCTGACCCGGGGCCATGCCAACGACCTGAGTGGGGTGTTGCAGCTGCAACGGCTGCGACGCGGCCGGGCTTTCGGCCGCGATCAGCCGAATAACGTTGTCGCGCCCAAGGCTCAGGGCCCGGCGGCCATCGAGCGTGAAGGCGGCCTGCAACACCCTGTCGGCATGGCGGCTGGCGTTCAGCGCCCGCAGCTGCTCATCCCACAGACCCACGCGGCCGTCGTCGAACCAGGCGAGAATTGTCTGACCGTCGGCGGAAAACTCCGCGCCGCGGCTGCCGGCGTCGTCGCCCAGACGCGCCAGGAGCTGCCCGCTGTCACTGTCCCAGAGTCGAACTCCGCCGCTGCCCCCCCAGGTCAGCAGCCGTCCCCGCGCGGAAAAGGACGCGCCTCGAATGCCGGCGTGTCCGGGCTCGCCGAGCAGCCCGCCGGCGGCGTCCCAGAGCTGTATGCTGTCGCTGGCGGTCCAGGTCAGGACGCGCCCAAGATCCGGCGACAGCGCCGCGCCCGAAAGCGGTTGCGGCGGGGCGATGACCTGGCGCAGGCAGCTGCCCGAGTCGAGAAACGCCAGCGCCTGGCGGGCGGCGCTGCCTCTGGGCGTATCCGGCAGCAGGGTCGCGCTGCGGGCGAAATGGTGGGCGGCGCGCACCGTATCCTCCCGGTCGTCACGAAAGCTGACACCACTGAGCCAGTGGGTGCGGGCCAGACGCGCGCGTGCTTGCGCTTCGCTCTCGGTGGCGGCCTGCCATTGCAGCAGCGCAAAGGCCAGCAGTGCGCTGACCACCAGGGTAATGCCGGTCAGGCCGCCGACGAAAGCCCGTTGGCGCCGCCTGCGGCTGCGCCGCGTGCGCTGGCGCAGGTCGAGACTCTGCTCGATCAGCTCAAGCTCGGTGGCGCCAAGGTCGTCGCGCCGTCGTCGGTACCAGCGTTCGGCCTCGTCGAGTGGAGCGTCGCGCAGCACCGTCGATGACCGCGTCCATTGCTCGACCGCAGGCTGCAGGCGCCGCCGCCAGAGCAGGAACTCACGGTCCTGGTCGAGCCAGGCGCGCAGCGTCGGCCAGACGCGAAACAGTGCTTCGTGAGCCACCTCGAGCTGATCGCCGTCCTTGCCGGCGATCAGCAGGCGGGCCTCGACAAAGCGCTCGAGCAGCGGCCGGCCGGGCTTTGGCAGTTCCTCGAGGCGCGCGACCCGGCGCGCGTACTGGCCCTCTTCGTTGATGCGCACCAGCCGACGGAAGGCGGCATGGAGGGCGTCGAGGGCGTCGCTGTCCGGACCGGCTGCGGCGAGCACGCCGTCGGCGGCGCGTCGAATCGAGCCTGAAATACCGCCCAGTTCGGTTTCGTAGTCGGTCAGCCCGATACGCCCCTTGCGGCCGCAGTTTTCCCACAGCTCGCGCAGCGCGAACGCCAGCAGGGGCAGGGCATCGCTGCTGCCGGTGTCGTCGATCATGCGCTCGACCAGGCCTGGTTCGAGTTCGATGCCGGCCAGTCGCGCAGGCTCGGCGATGACCTGGTGCAGGTCGGACAGCGCCAGCGGCCGAACCGACTGATCCTGAAACGGCAGCGCCTTGAGTACCGGGTGGGACTGAAAATCATCCAGAAAGTCCGAACGCATCACCCCGACCAGGATCAGCCGGCGGGCGGGTCCCTGGTCGAGCAGCCGGATCAGCTCGACCAGTCGGTCGGCGTCGCGGTTCTCGGGGTCGAACAGCTCCTCGAGCTGGTCGATCACCAGCACCAGCCAGGTATCCGCCGAATCGCTGTTGTCGAAGAAGGCCTCCAGGCAGCCGGGCAGGCCCTGGGGGTCGCCGTCGGCGAGGCGGCGACAGGCGCCGTCATGGTCAGCGGGCGCAAGACCTGCGGCCAGTGTTGCCAGCGCCCGGGACCTTGGGCGAATCGGCTCGAGCACGCGCCAGCCGGGGTTGCGCCTCAGGCGCGGCAGAATGCCGGCCCGTACGAGGGAGGACTTGCCGCTGCCGGAGGGCCCGAGGAAGAGCAGTAGCGGGGCACCGCCGAAGCGGCGGATGCGATTGAGGGTCTCGATGCCGGCTCGGATATCGTCGTCGCGGCCGAAGAACACCGCGCTGTCGTCTTCGTCGAATGCCGCAAGGCCCGGGTAGGGCGGCCGGTCGGCCTGCCAGCTTTGCGGGTCGCTGGGGTCGAGTCCGGCTTCGCCCAGGGCGCGCCACAGACGCGCGAAGCCCGCCTCGCGGTCCGCCGCGAAGTCGATGCGCTGCACGTCGCGCAAAATCGAGTGCAGTTCACAGTGGGCGAGCCGCAGCGGTACAACCGGCTTGCCGAGTGCGCGGGCATGGGTGATTTCGGCGAACACCCAGTTGGACGCCATCGATTCCGGACTGCACAGCACCAGGACCGCCTGGGCGCTGCGCAGGCGGCTGTACAGTTCC
The DNA here is from genome assembly GCF_014645375.1 of Marinobacterium nitratireducens. Taxonomy (GTDB): domain Bacteria; phylum Pseudomonadota; class Gammaproteobacteria; order Pseudomonadales; family Balneatricaceae; genus Marinobacterium_A; species Marinobacterium_A nitratireducens. The sequence goes on along the minus strand of NZ_BMLT01000003.1, from coordinate 393,680 downwards.
CGCTCCCAGCTGCGACCGCCGGGAATGCCCTGCTCGGGGTCGAAGTCGAGAAACAGCGAATGGAAACCCCGTGCCCTGAGACGCTCCGCGAGTTCGGTGGCGGCCTCGTTGTCGGCGCTGCTGTGGCTGATAAAGATCGCCGCCATGGCGTTCTCCGTGATCCCTGGAATGCCCCGCAAGACCGCTCGACCCGGGGCCCTATCAGCTTAGCAGTCGACCCAGTTAGCCGGGGCGTCGTAACAAACGAATGTTTGATTCCTATACTGGCAGTAACGGGAGGGCGCCAGTCATGAACTCAGAGGAATACATCGCGGAGCGGGTGGACAGTCAGATCAGCTGGTACAGCAGTCGCAGCCGTCAGGCGCAGCTGCGTTTCAAGTGGCTGCGCGGATTCGAGATCGCGGCGGCGGCGTCGATTCCGCTGCTGGCGGGGTTCGGGCGTGACGTGCTTCCGGTGGATATCGTGGTGGCAGTGCTGGGTGCGCTTATCGCCCTGGCTTCGGCGCTGGTGAGCCTTAATCAGTACCAGGAAAACTGGATCGAATACCGAACCTGCGCCGAATCGCTCAAGCACGAGAAGTTCCTGTTCCTGACCGGCGCCGAGCCTTACGGCAGCGACGCCGCCTTTTCGCTGTTCGTCAATCGTATCGAGGCGCTGATTTCGAAAGAGAACCGCAGCTGGTCGCAGAACGTTCAGAGCGTCGTCGAGCGTGCGGAGTCTGGCTGATAGGCAGCGCGCAGGAGCCGGGTACCCAAACTCGGGGGCACTTCCCCGCAGCGAAGCTTTTATCCCAGGCAGGTTATTCCCGGCGGGGCGCCGGTCCCACAGGGGGGATAAAGGTGCCTTGATGCGTAGGAGCGGCGCCTCGCCGCGAAGCCGTTTGGCACCGGGGTCATTCCCGGTCCCGCAGGGTCCCAGGGTCAATGCAGACCCAGTATCCGCGCCCGGGTCTCTTCGTAATTGAACGGCCGGTTTTCGCTTTCGGCGGCATGGCGCTCTTCGTCGAGCTGCTGGAAGATCTCGATTTCGTCGTCCGGCATGTAGTGCAGGCACTCGCCACCGAAGTACCAGAACAGGTCCCGGGGGACCAGTGGAACCAGTTCCGGGTAGTGGCGCACCAGCCGGGACAGAATTTCCTGACCGGATTCGATATAATCCCCGCGCTGCTGCTCCATCGCATCGACCAGCGCGTCCAGCTGGTGGCGGAACTCGGCGTCGTTTTCCGACAGCTGGTTCTGGTCGAAGGGATCATGGCGCAGCAGGTTGTTGTAGGCCACCTTGAGCAGGTTGAGGTGGAAGGGGTGATAGTCGCTGATCATCGTGGATTTCCTGAGTGACTTCGGCGGCCATTCTATCAAACCCCCGAGCCCGTAGCCTGTCAATCTCTTCGGCAGCCGGTTGAAATATGGCGATCGGGTCCCCATCTACCCCAGGCCCGGTGCCAGCAATACAGGAAGGACTGATGACAGCAGCGCTATCGATTCGCAACCTCAGCAAAACCTACGACAACGGCTTCGAGGCCCTGAAGGGGATTTCGCTCGAAGTCGAGCAGGGGGATTTCTTCGCGCTGCTCGGGCCCAACGGCGCCGGCAAGTCGACAACTCTCGGCATTGTTTCGTCGCTGGTCAACAAGTCGGCCGGCGAGGTCGAGGTGTTCGGCCACAGTCTCGACAGGGACAAGGCCCAGGCGAAGATGTGCCTCGGCGTGGTGCCCCAGGAGTTCAACTTCAACCAGTTCGAGAAGGTTGCCGATATCGTCATCACCCAGGCCGGGTATTACGGAATCCCGCAGGCCGTGGCGCGTGAACGTGCGGAATTCTATCTCAAGAAACTGGGGCTCTGGGACAAGCGCAATCAGGTCTCGCGGATGCTGTCCGGCGGCATGAAGCGCCGCCTGATGATTGCCCGCGCGCTGGTGCACGAACCCCGGGTGCTGATTCTCGACGAACCCACCGCGGGCGTCGATATCGAGCTGCGCCGCTCGATGTGGAGTTTCCTGCGCGAGATCAACGCGGCCGGTACGACCATCATCCTGACGACCCACTACCTGGAGGAGGCCGAAAGCCTCTGCCGCAATATCGCCATTATCGACCACGGTCGCATCATCCAGAACACCAGCGTGCGTGCGCTGCTGCAGCAGCTCAACACCGAGACCTTCATCCTCGACATAGACCCGCCGCAGCAGGGCGTCCCGGCGCTGAATGGCTATCCGGCGAAGCTCGACGACGACCATACCCTGGTGGTCGAGGTCGAGAAGAACCAGGGCCTGAGCCGGCTGTTCCGGGAACTGGCCGAGCAGCGCATCGAAGTGCGCTCGATGCGCAACAAGGCCAACCGCCTGGAGGAACTCTTCGTCAGCCTGGTCGACAAGAACCTCGCCGGCGAGGCGACCCGCTGATTTGACCCCTTTTGCCCGCCCCTTGGCCGGATGCCAAGCCTGACAGGAGATTGTATGAACTCGAGGGAACTCTTCATCGCGTTCTGGACCATCGTGGTCAAGGAAGTGCGTCGCTTCACCCGTATCTGGCCGCAGACGCTGCTGCCGCCGGCTATCACCATGACGCTCTATTTCATCATATTCGGCAACCTGATCGGCAGCCGCATCGGCGAAATGGGTGGCTTCGACTACATGGAGTACATCGTGCCCGGCCTGATCATGATGTCGGTGATCACCAACTCCTACGGCAACGTGGTGTCGTCCTTCTACGGCACCAAGTTCCAGCGCCACGTCGAGGAGATGCTGGTCTCGCCGATACCCAACTGGGTGATTCTGAGCGGTTACGTCATCGGTGGTGTGGCCCGCGGTCTCGGCGTCGGTCTGATCGTGACGCTGCTGTCGCTGTTCTTCACCGATCTTCAGGTACACCATCTGTTCGTGACCGTTTTCACGGTCCTGCTGACATCGATCCTGTTCTCGCTCGGTGGCTTCATCAACGCGGTTTTCGCCAATTCGTTCGATGATATCTCGATCGTGCCGACCTTCGTGCTGACGCCGCTGACCTATCTCGGCGGGGTCTTCTACTCGATCGAACTGCTGCCCGATTTCTGGCAGGGCGTGTCGATGCTCAACCCGATACTCTATATGGTCAACACCTTCCGCTACGGTATTCTGGGTGTCAGCGATATCAGTATCGTTTTCGCGTTCGGCATGCTGCTTTGCTTTATCGTCGCGCTGTTCAGCTACTCACTGTTTCTGCTGCAAAAAGGCAAGGGGATTCGCGCTTGAGTCATGAAGATCCGGTTCTGCACCAGTCGCCGCTGGGGCAGGACACTCAGTACGTCAACACTTACGATCCGGGACAGCTGTACCCGATCGAACGCAGTCTCAACTGGGCGAAACAGGGCGTCGAGCGCGCCAGCCTGCCGTTCGTCGGCGAGGATATCTGGAACGCCTACGAGGTGTCCTGGCTCAACGCCCGCGGCAAGCCCGTGGTACGGCTGGCGGAGTTTCGCATTCCGGCAAGCTCCAGTCATATCATCGAGTCCAAGTCGTTCAAGCTGTACCTGAACTCCTTCAACCTGAGTCGTTTCGACAGCGAGGCGAAGGTGCTCGAGCTGATGACCCGGGACCTCAGCGCCGCCGCCGGAGGCGATGTCGTCGTGCGCCTGATCGAGCCCGATACGGCGCTGCCGGTCGAGCGCTTCGACGGCGTCTGTCTCGACGATCTGGATGTCGAGATCAGCCATTACCAGCCGGAACCCGGGTTGCTGAGCGCCGACGGCGAGGTGGTCGAGGAGCGTCTCTACAGCCATCTGCTGAAGTCCAACTGTCCGGTCACCGGCCAGCCCGACTGGGCCAGTGTCCAGGTCGTGTATCGCGGCCCGCGCATCGACCATGAGGGACTGCTGCGGTATCTGATTTCCTACCGCGAGCACGGCGATTTTCACGAACAGTGCGTGGAAAACATCTTCATGGATATCTGGCAGCGTTGCCAGCCCGAGAACCTGAGCGTATATGCCCGCTACCTTCGCCGCGGCGGCCTGGATATTAATCCCTGGCGCAGCAGCCTGACGGAACGGGCGCCGAATCTGCGCCTGAACCGCCAGTAATCAATACGCGGGTCGCCACAGACTGGCGGCCCGCGCCCTGCAAGGAGTTTTTCATGGATGCACTCAATGCATTGATCAACCGCGTTTCGATCCCGCTGCTGGAGGCGCCGGGCCCGAGCCAGGACGAGCTGGCGCTGATGTTTCGCGCCGCGCTGCGTGCGCCGGATCACGGCGCCGTGCGGCCGTGGCGCTTTCTGGTGATCGAAGGCGAAGCACGCGAGCGACTCGGCGAACTGCTGCTCAAGGGTGCGCTGGCCGAGGATCCCGAGTTGCCGGAGGAGAAACGCCAGAAGCTGCTCAAGGCACCGCTGCGCGCGCCGACGCTGGTGGTGGTGATCGCCGCCACACGCAAGCACCCGAAGGCGCCGAAGGTGGAGCAGGTCGTCTCCGCCGGTTGTGCCGCGCACAGCATCCTGCTGGCCGCCCATGCCCAGGGGCTTGGCGCGATGTGGCGCACCGGCGGTCCGGCCTACGATCCGGTGGTCAGACAGGGGCTTGGACTGGGCGAGGACGACGAACTGGTCGGTTTTATCTACCTCGGCACTCCGAGCCGTGGTCGCAGTGCGCCGGAGCCCGAGATCGAGGACTTCGTCAGCCGCTGGGACGGTGACTGAAGTGAGCCGGGTCGATATCGCCGAGTTTCGCAGCTGGCTGTTGGGCCAGATTCCGTTACTGGGGCATATGGGCCTTGGCGACTTCGTCTGGGATGGCCGCAGGCTCGAGATTCCGGCGCTGCTGGCGCCCAACGTCAATGACAAGGGCACCGGCTTCGGCGGCTCCCAGGCGACGCTGGCAACGATCTGTGGCTGGTCCCTGATCACGCTGCTGCTGCGCGAGCAGGGGTTGGAATGCGATCTGGTGATTGCCGACAGCCAGCTCGACTACCGCGCGCCGGTCGACGGTGATTTCTGTGCCTGCACCGAGTTGCCCGACAGCCAGGCCGTCGACGCCTTTTTCAAGCGCCTGCATGATCGCGGCCGCGCCCCCCTGCCGCTGTGCATCGAAGTGCGCCAGGGCGGCAGGGTCGCGATGCGGATGCAGGGGCGTTATGTCGCGATAAAGCGAGTGAACGGTTAACAGCAGGTAGGGCGTCCCTGAGCGAAGCGAATGGCGCCGCTGAATATCGGCACGTTTCGCTGGCATTTGCTCCTGCAATGCCAGACTTTCCGCCATCCATGGCGGTTGCTGCGCTCAAGGTGCCCTACCCATCACCCATCACCCATCACCCATCACCGCTCACCTCTGCAACACATAGCTGCCCGGTGCGTTCATCAGCGGCACGTAGCCCCTGTCGGCCGCTCCCATGGCGGGCGGATCGACCATCTCCCCGGAGTGGGCCTTGAGCCAGCGCAGCCATTCCGGCCACCAGGAGCCGTCCTGTGTCGGTGTTACCGACTGCCAGGTGTCCGGGTCGACGAAGCGGTCCCCGGCGTGGTGGGTCGATACCTGGTAGCGGCGGTGATCGTGGCCGGGCGGGCTGACGATTCCGGCGTTGTGGCCGCCATTGGTCAGCAGAAAGGTGACGTCTATCGCCGGGTGCGTGGTGATCTTGTAGACCGACTTCCAGGGCGCGACATGGTCGGACGTGGTGCCGACGGCGAATACCGGCGTGCGCAGGTCGGCGAGGTTGATTGGCCTGTTGTCGACGATAAAGCGACCGCCCGTGAGGTCGTTGTTGAGAAAGAGTCCGCGCAGATACTGCGAATGCATGCGATAGGGCATGCGGGTCAGGTCGGCGTTCCAGGCCATCAGGTCGTTCATCGGCTGGCGTTCGCCGAGGAAGTAGTCGCGCACCATCCGGGACCAGATCAGGTCGTTGGAACGCAGCAGCTGGAAGGCCCCGGCCATCTGGTAGCCATCGAGATAACCCTGTTCCCACATCATGCTCTCGAGGAAAGAGACCTCGCTTTCGCCAATGAACAGCATCAACTCGCCGGCCTCGCTGAAGTCGACCTGGGTGGCGAGGGTGGTCATGCTTGCCAGCCGGTCGTCGCCGTCCCGTGCCATGGTGGCGGCGGCAATATTCAACAGGGTGCCGCCGAGGCAGTAGCCCATGGCGTGGATACGCTGGTCGGGGTTGATGGCGGCGACGGCGTCGATGGCGTCCATCACCCCGAGGCGACGGTAGTCGTCCATGCCCAGTTCGCGGTCGTCGGAGCTCGGATTGCGCCACGAGATCATGAAGACAGTGTGGCCCTGGTCGACCAGGTAGCGGACCAGCGAGTTGTGCGGCGAAAGATCCAGAATGTAGTACTTCATGATCCAGGCCGGCACGATCAGAACCGGTTCCGGGTGCACCTGGTCCGTGGTCGGGCTGTACTGGATCAGCTCGATCAGGCGGTTGCGGAATACCACCTTGCCGGGGGTTACGGCGATATTCTCGCCGACCACATAATCGTCTGCCCCGACCGGGCGCTTGCCGGCCAGCATCCGCTGCCAGTCGTCGCTGAAGTTCTGCATGCCGCGCCAGAGGTTAACACCGCCTTGAGCCAGGGTAGCCTGGAGAATTTCCGGGTTGCTCCAGGGGAAGTTCGACGGTGCGAAATGGTCCAGCATCTGGCGAAACACGAAGGACAGCACCTGCTGACGCTGCGGCGACAGACCGTCGACCTCGGTGGTGGCGTTGTGCCACCACTGCTGATGCAGCAGGAAGGCCTGCTGCATCAGGTTCCAGGGCCACTGCTGCCAGGCGTCGCCGGCAAAGCGCCGGTCCTGGGGCAGGGGCTCGATGCAGCCCGAACAGTCGGGATTGGCCACCTGCTGCTGCATGTAGTTCAGCAGTCGTGTCCACTTGCGTCCGGCTTTTTCCAGCAGCGCCAGCTGCTTGCCCGGGGACATGGCCAGGTGCGACAGCCAGTCGAACTGGAGCGCCGCCAGGCCCGCCGGGCTCAACCCCAGGCTGAAACGCCCGATTCCGGCACGAAAGGCGTGATCGAATGCCCGGGTGCCGTAGGAGCGATAGGACAGGGGCCCGTCGTCGAGCAGCGGCGACAGCGGTGCCGGCACTCCTGTCGGCACGGGATGGCGGCTGCGGTCACTGTCCCGTGTCGTGGGCGCGTCCTTGAGTTCGGTATCCATAGGGCTCTCTTTGCTACAGCGGTTCAAAGGATGAAACGCTACAGTACACAGTCAACGGTAACCGTGCCATGACAGGCGTCAATCCGTGGGTGGCCCGGGGGACTGCCGATGGAACATGCAGGTCCATTCCCCCGGTCTGTTTTCACTGCTCAGGCGTCGCCGCGCTTTCCACGCGGCTGATCTGCGTGATGACCACCGGTGTTTGAGGCACATTGCGGTGTGGCCCGACGATGGTGGTCGGTACCGCCGAAATTGCATTGACGACATCCATGCCTTCGGTGACACGTCCGAAAACGGTGTAGCCCGGCTGGGCGCCCTGGGCGTCGAGCCGGGCATTGTCGACGCTGTTGATAAAGAACTGGGAGGTGGCGCTGTCCGGATCCCGGGTGCGGGCCATTGCAATGGTGCCGCGCAGGTTGCTCAGGCCGTTGCCGGACTCGTTGACCACCGGTGCCAGGGTATCCTTGCGCTCGAGGTCTTCCGTGAAGCCCCCGCCCTGAATCATGAAACCGGGAATCACGCGATGGAACAGGGTGCCGCTGTAAAAGCCCTGATCGACATAGCGCAGGAAATTGGCCACTGTCGCCGGCGCCTGCTCATCGAACAGCTCGAGCTGCAGTGTGCCGGCGCTGGTTTCCATTGCCACCAGGGTTCCGGCCTGCAGTGGCAGAACGGCACCGAGGCTCAGAACACAGGCGGTGGCGGCTTGGCAAAAAAAGCGTTTCATCATGTCGTTTTCCTTGGTGGTCTGGATTCGCTTTGACCGGCGGGGTGAGCGCCCGTTCCCTGCCTGGCCGGGGCTGGCAGCCATTGGAGCCTGCGGGTGCGCCAGTGCAGCCTCGATGGCCAGGCGGGCATCTAAAGCCCGGGAATGCTGTAGATCTATAGTAGCAAGAGGAATCCGCGAATAGACCCCGGACAGGCGCTGGAAGTCCCGATGCCCTGACAGAGGTCAGGTTGAACCTGTTGCTGTTCGCGCATGCGCCAGATCCATCTGCGCCGCACCTGCGTAAAAGAGCGCAGGAGGAACGGCAATGAAACGACCTATCATCCTGTTGGCCGGACTCTTTGCCGCTGCGCTGGCGCAGGGCGGAGAGTCACCGTCACAGCTGTTTTTCGAGGTTCACCGCGACGGGGAAAGCGTTGGTTCGCACTGTCTGAAATTCACTCGTCAGGGCGATCAGCTCGAAGTCGAGGTAGGGATGGAGCTGCAGGTCCAGTTGCCGCTGTGGTTCGACTACCGCTATCGCTATCGTGCCCTGGAGCGCTGGCAGGATGGTCGTCTGGCGGCACTGGACGTGCGTATCGAGGATGGTTCGAAGCAACGGCGAATAGAGGCGCGGCGCCGCGCCGGTGCACTCGAAGTCGAAGCGCCTGGCGGAACCTGGCGCCTGCCGGGCAACTTGCTGACCAGCAATCACTGGAATCCTGCGGCGCTGGAGCAAGGCGAGTTGCTCAATACGCTGACCGGCCGTGCCAGCAGGATCGACAGCCAGTACCTTGGGGCGGATCGTCTGCCGTTTGGCGAGGCTGAATTGGATGTCCGGCGTTATCGTCTGGGCGGAGACCTCGAGGATACCGTCGTCTGGTACGACGGCAGTGGTGGCTGGCGTGGTCTCGAGTTCAGCGCGCGGGACGGCTCCCGGGTTCGGCTGAAGCCGCGTCAGGGCGACAGCCTCGCATTCTCGCAATCTCCCTGGAACAGGAATCCGCTATGTCGGCCTGGTCAACGGTCTGGATAACCGGCGCTTCCCGTGGCATCGGCGCGGCACTGGCGCTGGAGTTCGCCTCCCGGGGCTGTACGGTGGCGATCAGCGCCCGCAGCGCCGACGATCTGCAGCAGCTGGCGGAGCAGGCGCAAAGCCTTGGTCTGCCCGGGAAGCTGGTGCCCTTTGCGCTGGACGTGACCGATGCCGCTGCCTGCCGGGAAGCGGTCACCGCCATAGAGACCGAGCTTGGGGCGATCGATCTTGCGCTGCTCAATGCCGGTACTCACCGGCCCGTCACGCTTGCGGAATTCTCGCCCGCTCCCTATCTCGAGCTGATGCAGCTCAACTATTTCGGCGTCGTCAACGGCGTCGCCGCGCTGTTGCCGCAGTGGCGCGCCCGCGGCACCGGCCATCTGGCCATCGTGGCTTCAGTGGCGGGCTACCGTGGTCTGCCGACGGCATCGGCCTATGGCGCCAGCAAGGCGGCGCTGATCAATTTCGCCGAAGCGCTGCAGCCGGAATTTCGCCAGCAGGGGCTGGCACTGAGCCTGGTCAATCCGGGATTCGTGCGTACGCCGCTGACCGACCGCAACGACTTTCCGATGCCCTTCCTGCTCGAGGCAGACGACGCGGCGCGGCGCATCGTGCGCGGGCTGGAGAAAAATCGCTTCGAAATCGCCTTTCCGTGGCGCTTCGTGTTCTGGCTCAAGCTGATGCGGCTGCTACCCTACCGACTGTATTTTCCGCTGGTGACAAGGATGACCCGTACGTGACCGTAGACGAATGCTGTAATCGCTATATCGAACTGTTCGAAAACCTGACGCCGGACCGGCTCGGCGACCTGGCCGCCCTGCTGAGCCAGGATGTGCGCTTTCGCGACCCGTTCAACGACGTTCACGGCGTGCCGGCCATGCTCAGGGTGCTGGAGGATATGTTCGAGCGCACCGAGAACCCGGCGTTTTCGGTCACGCATTATTGTATCGATGGCGAGCGTGCCTATCTGAACTGGCGATTCAGTGCGCGGGTACCGGTGCTGGGTGACTGGAGTGTCGAGGGCGTGTCGCTGCTGCACTTCGATCGGGGAGGGAAGGTCTGCGCGCATCTCGATTACTGGGACGCGGGTCTGCTGTACGCCCGGATCCCGTTGCTGGGCTGGTTGATCGGGCGCCTGCGCCGCCGTCTGGCGGCGAAAGGCTGAGGTGGCGTTTCAGGTGAGTTGAGCAGCGAAAGCCGAGATCTCAAACTCGCTGCATCGGGCGCGATAACAGCTATGGTTTGACTACGACTCCCTGGCGTAGAACCGAATAAGGATAAAGCCATGGCTCTGGTTGACCTGCTGACCGAGGATAGTATCGCGCTGAATCTGCGAAGCCGCGACAAGCGGTCCTTGCTCGCCGAGCTGGTGGGTCTGCTCGATCAAGAGGGTGCCCTGGCCGATGCCGACGCCTTCCTCGATGCGGTGCTGGAGCGGGAAGCCACCGGCAGTACCGGGCTCGAGCAGGGCATCGCGGTTCCCCATGCCCGTTCCGATGCGGTGCGCAGACCGGCTGTGGCGCTGGGGCTGGCACCGGACGGGGTCGAGTTCGGGTCTCTCGACGGTCAGCCGGCGCGCTTTTTCCTGCTGATAGCGGAGCCCGTCGACGCCGACAGTCAGCATCTGGAGATTCTGGCCTCGGCTTCCTGTCTCCTGGTCGATCCCGCGTTTCGTGAACGGCTGCTGCAGGCCGCGAAGCCGCGGGAGGTACAGCAGCTGTTTGCCGAAGCTGAAGGCGTGACGCTACCGCCAGCGGTCGCGGTGGAGGCGCACCTGGTGGCCGTCACCTCCTGTCCCGCGGGCATTGCCCATACCTATATGGCGGCCGAGCGGCTGCGCGAAGCGGCTCGCGAGCTGCACCTGGATCTGAAAGTCGAAACCCATGGCGCCGCCGGGGTTCGGGACCGACTGAGCGCTGAGGAGGTGCAGCAGGCGGACGCGGTGATCCTGGCGGTGGACCGCGAGATAAGCCGCGAGCGCTTTGCCGGCAAGCCGGTACTTCAGGTGGCGGTCACCGATGCCATTCGGGATCCGCGGCGGCTGTTGCTGCGCGCGCTGCGCCAGCCCGTGCAGACCGGGCAGAGCGTGCAACCCATAACGCACGCAGAGGCCGTTGAAGGCTGGGGGCTTTACCGTCACCTGATGAGCGGTGTGTCCAGCATGCTGCCGTTCGTTGTCGGCGGGGGCATTTTGATCACGCTTTCCTTTCTGTTCGGTGTCGATGCCGCCAGTCCCGAGTCGCCGGAATTCCATCCGCTGGCGCAGCTGCTGGTCGCGCTGGGAGGAACCCAGGGGGCCTTCGGTCTGATGGTGCCGGTGCTGGCGGCTTTCATCGGCCGCAGCATAGCCGATCGTCCGGGGCTGATGCCGGCGATGGTCGGCGGCTACATCGCCGCCCAGGCCGGCGCCGGCTTTCTGGGCGGCATGGTGGCCGGCCTGATCGGCGGTTACGGGGTGCTGCTGATCATTCGGCTGTGCCGGCCGCTGCCCGATGCGCTTGACGCTATTCGCACCATACTTATCTACCCGGTGTTGGGTCTGCTGTTGTGCGGCAGTCTGGTCATGCTGCTGATCGAGCCGATGACGGCGCTGAATGGAATGCTGGTCGACTGGCTAAAGGGACTCGATGTCGGTAACCGTGTGGTTCTGGGCGCTCTACTGGCCGGTCTGATGGCCGTGGATATGGGAGGGCCGGTAAACAAGGCCGCTTATACGTTCGGGTTGGCGGCCATCGAAGCGGGTAACTATTTTCCGCAGGCCGCCGTGATGGCCGGCGGAATGGTCCCGCCGCTGGGGTTGGGTCTGGCGACGGTGCTGTTCCCCGCCGTGTTCACCCGACTCGAACGCGAGTCCGGTCGGGCCTGCCTGGTGATGGGGGCTTCGTTCATCACCGAAGGCGCGATTCCTTACGCGGTGGCTGACCCGTTGCGGGTGCTGCCGGCCTGTATCGCCGGCGCGATGCTGTCCGGAGCTTTGTCGATGGCGCTCGGCTGCCAGTTGCTCGCGCCCCATGGTGGCATTTTCGTTATTCCCCTGGTGCGCCAGTGGCCCTTCTATCTGCTGGCGATCGGCGCCGGCACGCTGTTGACGGCCTGCCTGGTCGCATTGCTGAAACGCTTCAGGCGCGCACCTGCGGTAGCGCCAGAGGGTGCCCGGCCCGATGCTAAAAGCGGATGCGTTCAGCGGCGTCCCCGGGCTTGAGGAAGAAAAGATTGACCTCACCGACGGTCAGCCCCCATTTGCTGACCCGTGCGCGGTTGAGCAGCACGCCGTCGCCCTGCAGCAGCATCCAGTCGTCGAAGCTGACGCGCCAGTGGCTGTCGCCTACCTTGAGGTCCATGCGATAGCGCCAGTTGAGCGCGTTGCCGGCTGTTTCGCTGCGGGCGGTGCCGACAATGTCTTCGGCGCGACCGCTGTAACCGCCCGCGCCGTCGGGGGTGATGATCCAGACGCGGCGGTCGGTTTCGCCGTCGCTGTAGCTGAAAGCTTCGTCCAGCACCAGTTCCCGGCCGTCCCACTGGCCGTCGATTTCGACGAAGAATTGCCGCCGCACCTGACCGAAGCGGTCCTCGAACCAGCCCCAGGCGAGCACCCGGCCATCGAAATACTGCTCCAGCCGGAGCTGCGGTCGGGCGTCCCGGAACTGTTCAATTCTCATATCGCTGCATCCGGCCAGTAGGGTGATCGCCATCATCGTCAGCAGTGTTCGCATCGCCTCGCTCCTTTGGGTGGCGTCGGGCCAGGCGCCGCCGTATAGCCCGGTGATGACCTTGCTGCAGCGGAAAACGCCATAGCAGGCCGATGGCCATGGCCTTGAATACGCAGGGGAGCAGGGCATAGATCACGGCGAGCAGCCACAGCGGCTCCGGTGCGCTGGCGGCGAAGCCGCTGGCGCCGAGCAGCATGAAGGCACAGCCGGCCGACAGCGCCAGCGCCAGCTTGGTGGCCATGTTCCAGCAGGCGAACAGCAGACCGGTGCGGGCTGCGCGAAAGCGATAGCGGTCCCAGTCCGCCACCTCGGCCTGAATCACGTGGGGCAGGGTCAGGTCGGCACCGAGCGCGGCGCCGGTGATCACGCAGATCGGCACGAACCAGTCGATGCGGCTCGGGTCGAGCAGCGGCGCCGGTGCGAACGCCATGATCGCCAGCAGCATCGCCAGGCACCAGAGCCGGGAGCGGGAGATGTACCGGGACAGCCACAGCCAGACTGGCAACGACAGCACCGCCGAGGCGAAATAGAGCAGGATGAAGCGCCCCCGGTCCGCTTCGTCGCCGCCAAGGAAAGCCGACACGAACAGCGGGAACAGCACCGCCGGCAGTCCGTTGGCCAGACCGTTGAGAAACCAGCCCGACAGCAGCCGCATCGCCAGCCGGTTTTCACGCAGCAGGCTCAGCTGCGGACGCTGGAGTTCTCCCGCGTCGATGCGCCCTGCGGGCAGTCGCCACAGCGCCCGGAACGCGGCTACACCGACCAGTAGAGTGGTCAGCACAAGCAGGTTGAGCCCGGTGTGCAGTGGCAGTTCCGCCAGCGCCGACAGCGCGGGAAAGGCCGCGGAAATCAGCAGGCCGGCGAGGGTCAGCGCTTCGCGTGCGCCGGCTGCACGATTGCGCTGCAGGCTGTCGTCGTGCAGCTGTGTCAGCCAGGCGAGGTAAGGTATCTGGATCAGGGTCCAGCCCAGGTACAGCATCAGCAGCCCGGACACCAGGGCCGCCGCTGCCAGCGACTCAGGCGGGTTAACCAGCAGTATCAATGCCGGTGTGCACAGCAGCGCGCCGGCGAGCATGGGGCTGCGTGGGCTCTGTAAGGGCCTGCGGTCGAGCAGCAGTCCGATCAGCGGGTCGGTGACGACGTCGAACAGCCGGGTCAGCAGCAGGATAGCGCCGATCAGTGCCAGCGGCAGGGCGAACTGTTCGGCATACCAGGTCGGCAGCAGCACGTAGACGGCGACGGTGGGCATTGCCAGCGGCAGCCCCGGAGCGGCATAGCGCCACAGGGAGGCCGCAGGCAGAGGCTGGTTCAGCGGCCGTTCAGGGCGCACGAAGCAGATAGAGTCCGACATCGATACAGCCCCGGTTGAAACCGCACTCGCAGTAGGCCAGGTAATAGTGCCAGAGGCGTCGGAAGCGGTCGTCGAACCCCAGGGGCTGGATCTCGGGCCAGCTGTCATCGAAGGCCCGGCGCCAGTGCTGCAGGGTGCGGGCGTAGTCGGCGCCGAAGTGCTCGGCATGGCTCAGCTGCAATCCGGCGGATTCGATCTGTGCCGCCAGCCGGTCGGGACTCGGCAGCATGCCGCCCGGGAACACGTAGCGCTGGATGAAGTCGGTGCCGCGGCGGTAGTCTTCGAAGCGGTCGCTGGCAATGCTGATGACCTGGAGTACCGCCAGCCCGCCGGGTTTCAGGCATCGCTTGAGCTGGTCGAAATAGCGCGGCCAGTGCTCTTCGCCGACCGCCTCGAACATTTCGATCGAGGCAATCCGGTCGTAGCGCTGGTCGAGGTCGCGGTAGTCGGTGAGGGAAAAACGGCACCTTGCGGCCAGCGGGCTGTCGGCAACGCGCTCGCGCGCCCAGGCCAGCTGCTCGCGCGACAGGGTGATGCCGTCGACGGTAACGCCGTACTCGCCCGCGGCGGTTTCGGCGAAGCCGCCCCAGCCACAGCCGATTTCCAGCACCCGCTGCCCCGGATGCAGCTCCAGCAGTTCGCAGATGCGACGGTACTTGTTGAGCTGCGCCGCCTCCAGTGTTTGCTGCGGGTGAGCGAACAGCGCACTGGAGTAAGTCATCGTCGGGTCCAGCCAGCGGCGGTAGAAGTCGTTGCCAAGGTCGTAGTGGAAGGCAATGTTGCGGCGGCTGCCGCGGCGGCTGTTGCGGCGGGAGCGGTGGAACAGCCGGTGCAGCATACGGCTGACAACGGAGCCTGCAGCGGCAGGGCGCAGCGAATCCTCGTTGGCCAGGGCCCATTGCATCAGCGCGAGCAGGTCCGGTGTGTCCCAGTCGCCATCAAGATAGCTTTCGGCCCAGCCCAGCTCGCCGCCTGCGAGGAAACGCCGGATTGGCCGCCAGTTGTTCAGCCGCACTTCGGCGTGCGGCCCCTGTCCCTGGCCGGCCTGCAGGGCCTGTCCGCTGGGCAGCCACAATCTAAGCTGCCCGTGGCGAATTTCCCTGAGCAAAGGGTCGAGACTGCGCAGGCACAGTCGGTTGAGCCAGCCGCTGGCACTGCGGTCGGTCTGAATCGACAGGTCGGTCGCAAGGTCAGTGGTTTTCATCGATGCCGTCTCCGCGGTCGGGGTTCAACACAGGCGTCGTAGCAACGACGCCGAAAGTCAGGGGGCGGGCAGGGGGCTCCGGCCTAGGCTGCAGTTTCAGTCCCTTTAGCCAGAGCCGCAGTGCTTCCCAGTGAATGCCGGCGATCACCTTCAGCGTCATCAGCGGGTGGGTCAGCCAGGTTTTAAGCAGACCGGTGTCGGTCAGGGCTGCCCGGCGACCGCTGAAACTGGCAACGAACAGGCGCTCGCCGGCCTGGCGCTGGTCGATATGGACACCGATGCGCTCGCCAGGTACCGGCATGCGAAAGGCGTAGCGGCAGTCCATTGGCATGAACGGCGAGACGTAGAAGCATTTGTCCACGCTGGGCCGGGCCGCCGAAGGGTCGGATGATACCGGCAGCAGATAGCTGTGGCGCTGCCCGAAAGTGTTGCTGACCTCACAGAGAATGGCCCGCAAGGCTCCGGTGCGGTCTTCGCAGTAGTAAACGCTCAAGGGGTTGAACACGTAACCGAGCAGGCGCGGATAGCACAAGAGGCGGATGCGGCCGCCGGCAAGGTCGACTCCGGCCGCTGTCAGCCGCGCCTCGATGCAGGTTTTCAGCCGGCCGCTGCCGTCGCCGTAATCCCGGTCGTGAAAGGAGAAGAGATTGAAACGGTTGTGGGAAAACAGCCGCAGGCGCCGGTGCAGCGCATCGAGCTCGTCGAGGTCCAGCAGCAGCGAAAAAACCCGGTAGCGAAAGCGGTGCTGCCGCGGTTTCAGGCGGTGGTGCATGACCCGCCCTACGTAAAGTGCGGAGCCGCTCATGCCACCGATCTCCGCGGCAGCGGATTGTCGACATGAATGCGATCGTTGGGCGCCTCCAGCGTCCAGGGACGGGGAACGCCGCCGAGGGCTTCGGCGACCGCAAGCCCCGACTGCAGGCCGTCCTCGTGGAAGCCGTAGCCGAAGTAGGCGCCGCAGAACCAGGTGTTGCGATGACCCTGAAGTTGCCACAGCCGCTGCTGCGCGGCGAGGGCGCCGAGGTTGAAGACCGGGTGCTGGTAAAGGAAGCTGCGATGGATGCTGCCTTCGGCGGGCTCGCGCAGGGGATTCAGCGTCACGAACAGCGGCAGGCTCTCGGGCAGGTGCTGCAGCCGGTTCATCCAGTAGGTCACCGATAGCGCCCGGCTGCGCGGCTGGGTGCCTTCCGCAAGATAGTTCCAGCTGGCCCAGGCGCCGGGTCTCGCGGGCATCAGGGCGGGGTCGCTGTGCAGCACTGCCGTGTTGCGCTGGTATTCGAAGGCGCCGAGCAGCTGCTGTTCGTCGCTGGTGGGCTGGTGCAGCAGTGCCAGCGCCTGGTCGGCGTGGCAGGCCAGCACCACCTCGTCGTAGACTTCCCGTTCGCCGTGCAGGAACTCCAGTTCGACGCGGCCCAGTCGTCGCACGATGCGGTGGATGCGGCTGTTCAGACGGATATCTCCGCGCTGGCGCAGGATGGCGCCGACGCGGTCGACGTACTGCCGGCTGCCGCCCGTTACGGTGCGCCACTCGGGTCGGTCGCTGAGCTGCACCAGACCGTGGTTCTGGCAAAATCGCAGGAACGCTTGCGCCGGGTAGTCGAGCATCTGATCGACCGGCGTCGACCAGATAGCGGCTCCCATCGGCAGCAGATGGTCGTCGATGAAGGCGCGGCTGTACTTTTCCTGCTTCAGCAGGTCGCCGAGCGTCAGCTCGGCAAGGTCCGGGTTGCGGCAGTAGCCGCTGGACTCGCGGTAAAAGCGAAGCAGGTTGCGGATCAGCGACCAGAACTGTGGCCGGACAAGGTTACGCCGTTGCGCCAGCAGCCCACTGAGCCCGGTACCGCTGTACTCGAGCCGGCCGCCATCGAGCGACACCGAAAAGGACATCTCGGTGGCGCGACTCTCGATGCCAAGGGTGTCGAAAAAGCGCACCAGGTTGGGATAGTTGACCGGGTTGTAGACGATAAAGCCGGTGTCGACGGCGGTACTGTCATTGCCGAGTTTCAGTTGCACGGTATTGGAGTGGCCGCCGAGCCTGTCGTCCTTCTCGAACAGCGTCACCTGGTGCTGCTGGCTTAACAGCCAGGCGCAAGACAGCCCGGATATGCCCGAGCCGATGACGGCAACTTTCAGCGGGCGGATCGCCTGAACCTTCATGGGTGTGAATCCTTTGCATCTTTTGCCGCCCTGTACGAAGATGCGGGCTTGGCCGGATCACCGCTCGGTGCGTCATTTCCCTGTCGCTGCCCGAGCGGATCGGGAGGTTGATCCAACCGGGCTCGTCCAGCGTACACAGGGTCACAAGAGGGCTCAACTGTGTGGAGGCGATGTGGCCACTGTCACTCCGTTATTCAAAGAGGCTCCGCCAATGCGGGAAGAATGGACAGCCTGTCTGGCACGGATGGCCGAGACCCGCGATCGGGCACTGTTCGCCCGGCTGTTCGAGCATTTCGCTCCCAGGGTCAAGGCATATCTGATTCGGCTTGGCATGGCGCCGGCGCAGGCAGACGAGCTGGCGCAGGAAGCGATGCTGTCGGTCTGGCGCAAGGCGCATCTTTTCAATCCCGGCAAGGCCAACGCCAGCACCTGGATATTTACCCTGGCGCGAAATCTGTGCATCGATCGTCTGCGCCGGGAGAAAATGCCCTGCTATGAACTGGATGCGGACATGCCCGACGGTGACGACCGGGACGCCGGGGAGGGCGCGGTGATCAGCGATCGGCTGGCGGCCTGCATCCGGCGCCTGCCGGAGGCGCAGGCGCAGGTGCTGTACATGTCCTACTACGACGGGCGCAGCCACTCCGAAATTGCCGAAGTGCTCGGCATTCCCCTGGGCAGCGTCAAGAGCCGTCTGCGGCTGGCATTCGACAAACTGAAAGCGATGTGGGGGGAGTCATCGTGAACATTCGACATCATCTCGACGATGCAACCCTGATGGCATACGCCGCCGGTACCCTGGTGCCGGGCATGGCGCTGCTGGTGGCCTGTCACCTGGAAAGCTGCGCGGACTGTCGCGATCGCCTGGCGCAGGCCGAGGCGGTCGGTGGAGCGCTACTGGAAGAGCTGCCGCCGGTGGCCCTCGACAGCGATAATGCCCTGGCAAGCGTGCTCGGCCTGCTCGACAGCGAGCCGCCGGCTGCAGCCGCGCCAGCGCCCCTGTCTGGCGCGCGCGCGGGCGGCCCGGCGATGCCTAAGGTGCTGGCGCAGCACCTCGACGGGCGCGATTTCGATGCGCTGGAGTGGCGCTCGCTGGCGCCCGGCGTCAAGCAGATCGACCTGCATCCGGGAGGTGCCGGCGCGACCCGGCTGCTGCGCTTCGCCCCGGGCGTGTCGGTGCCGCACCACAGTCATCGTGGCAACGAACTGACGCTGGTGCTGCGCGGATCCTACAATGACGAGGTAGGACGCTTTTGCGCCGGCGATGTCGCCGACCTCGACGATCAGGTCGCGCATCAGCCCTTAAATGACGCGAACGAAGACTGCATCTGCCTGATCGCCACCGATGCGCCGCTACGGTTCAGCGGTCTTATGGGGCGGCTGGTGCAGCCCTTCATCGGCATGTGACCCGGAGCGAATTCATGGAGCACACCCCTATCATGCAGCCGGAAGAACGGATTCCGGTTGGTATCAGTGCCTGCCTGATGGGCGAAGAGGTCCGCTACAACGGCGGTCACAAGCGCTCGCGATACTGCCTCGATGTGCTGGCCGAGTGTTTCGTGTTCAGGCCGTTCTGCCCGGAGCTGGCGGTCGGGTTGGGCGTGCCGCGCGAACCCATCCGGCTGGTGGGGGATCCCGAAGCGCCGAGGGCGCGGGGTTCGGAAAATGAAAATCTCGACGTCACCGAAGCGCTGGCGGAGAAGGGGCGCATGGTGGCGACCCGGATGCAGGACCTTTGCGGCTACATTCTGATCAAGGGGTCGCCAAGCTGCGGCATGGAGCGGGTGAAGATCTACCACGAGAACGGTATCCCCAATGCCGCCGGGCGGGGAATCTTCGCCGCCGCGCTGATGGACGCCAACCCCTTGCTGCCGGTGGAAGAGGAGGGACGCCTGCACGACGCCGTACTGCGGGAGAACTTCATTACCCGGGTGTTCGCCCTCCAGCGCTGGAAGCAGGAGGTCGAGACCGATCCCAGCTACCATGCCCTGATTCAGTACCACAGTCGCAGCAAGTACCTGCTGATGGCTCACAGCTATCAGGGCTACCGGGAGCTGGGGCGCTTTCTCGCCGAAGCCCACGCGTTGCCGCTGGAGGAGGCGATGTCGACCTATATCGGGCGCTTTATGGCGCACATGGCCCGCCGCGCAAGTCGCAAGAGCCATGTCAACGTGCTGATGCATGTGCTGGGATATCTGAAGAAGTCGATCGATGGTGACTGCAAGCGTGAGCTGCTCGAGGTGATAGAGCGCTACCGTCGTTCCGAGGTCAACCTGGTGGTGCCGCTCACTCTGCTGCAGCACTATCTCAACCGTTTCGGCAACGACTATATTCGCTCGCAGTCGTACCTGGATCCCCACCCCTATCAGCTGGGATTGCGCAACTACATATGAATCTGGTCTGGTTCCGCAACGATTTGCGGCTGAGCGACAATCCGGCGCTGCACCAGGCCTGTGCCGCCGGGGGGCCTGTACTGGCGGTCGCGGTGCTGACGCCACAACAATGGCAGGCGCACTCTGAGGCGCCGCGCAAGCTGGCCTTCTGGCGCGACGCGCTGCTCAGCCTGGGTGAGGACCTGGAGTCGCTCGGCATACCGCTGCGGGTGCTGGAGCTGGCGACCTTCGATGACTGCCCCGATGCACTGCTCGATCTGTGCCGTTCGCTCGGCGCCAGACGTGTGTTTTTCAATTTCGAGTACCCGCTCAATGAGCGTCGCCGTGATATCGGCGTCAAGCAGCGCCTGCGTGCCGAGGGCATAGTGGTGGAAGGCTTTCACGGCGACCTGATTCTGCCGCCCGGATCGGTGCTCAGTGGCAAGGGCGAGCCGTTTCGGGTGTTCACACCTTTCAGCCGGGCCTGGCGCAGAGAGTTGCTGCGCACCGATTTCAGTTGCCTGCCGGCTCCGGGCCGTCAGGCGCGGTGCGAGCTCCGTCGGGACAGCGTTCCCGCGCTGGGCGAGGGATACGATGCCGCGCTCTGGCCCGCCGGCGAGCAGGCGGCTGCCGCGCGGCTGCAGCGGTTCGTCGGCGCGGGGCTGGAAAGCTATGGTAATGACCGTGACTATCCGGCCATCGACGGCACCTCGGGCTTGTCCCCCTATCTTGCGACCGGGCAGCTGTCGGCACGCCAGTGCCTGAGCGCTGCGCGCCTGGGGCTGGGGGCGGACTGGCTAGAAAGCGTCTGGGTGACGGAACTGATATGGCGAGAATTCTATCGCCACCTGCTGGTCGCCTTTCCCGGGCAGTGTCGTTACCAGCCATTCAGACCCGAGGTGGAAGCGAAGATCCGCTGGCACCATCGTCCGGAATTGTTCGATGCCTGGTGCCGGGGCGAGACCGGTTTCGCCATCGTCGACGCGGCCATGCACCAGTTGCTGAAGACCGGCTGGATGCACAACCGGCTGCGTATGCTCACCGCATCCTTCCTGACCAAGCTGCTGGGCGTGGACTGGCGTCTGGGCTGTGACTTTTTCATGTCCAGGCTGATCGATGGCGACTTCGCCTCGAACCTTGGTGGCTGGCAGTGGAGCGCCTCCGTCGGCGCCGATGCCGCACCCTATTTCCGTATCTTCAATCCGGCGCGGCAGGCGGAGCGCTTCGACCCGAACGACGATTTCGTCTGCCACTGGTTGCCGGAGCTGGCGTCGTTGTCCGCCAGGGAACGCCGTGACCCCGAACGGGCTGCAGCGGCGCGTGGACTCAAGCCGGTGATTGACTATGCCCGCGCGCGTCGCGAAGCGTTAGAGGCCTATCAGAACGCGGGATAACGGCTGCAACAGCGTCGTGCGCCCAGTGCTGGCGTGTCGTTTTACCGATCCTGCGAGTTGCTACCGCCTGTTAACAGGTTGTTGAAAATCTATCTGCGTCGCCGAATGCTGCGTCAAAAACAGGTTTCAGGCAGCGTATAACGCCCAGGGCACATCGTAGATGGGTGGAGCCGCGGTGGCACTTCATATCGGGATGCTCCTGGTTTGAAGCGGCGCAACCCATCAACAGCGTCCGATGCTCCCGTGGTGTTCTGAGAGCACGCGATGGGTTCCACGACGCTCTGGGTCGAGTCAGCAACGGGTGGCCCGTACCAAGCGTCGTTTCACCGATCCTAATACTGCGCTTTTTCGCCTGTTTGGGTCTGGGCGGCACTCCGCCGGGTGGCGTTCCGCTTGCCTCGGCGGCCTTGAAAACGTTGTGCGACCGCCTGTTAAGGCGGTCAGGATTCTGGCGCGGGCTCCTGGTCTGACGGCATCCTCAGTCTGCAGATCCAGCCGCGGGCGATCATCAGCGGCAGCAGTTGCTGCACCAGGTTCAAATCGTAACCCAGGCTGTCGAAACTGAGCCCCTGGCGTATACCGTTGAGCATCCTGGCCTGGGTTTCGCTGATCGGTTCGATGCAGAGCCTGTCCAGGTGGCGATGGATGCACAGCCATCCGCCTTTCCCCGCCAGGAGCTCCTGCCAGGGACGATCCGTTATCACCGCATCGCGAATCTCGGCCAGTGGCCAGCGGCTGTATTGCAGGCCCAGGCTGTAGCTGACAACGGCCTGCATCCTGTGCTGTTGCCGTCGGGGCAGGCTGGCCCAGCTTTCGAGGTCGAGAGCGGGGTCGTCGCGGGCGCTGCGCGCCTCCTGCAGGTGCCATTCGAGCGTTGCGAGGTCCGCCAGAAAGACCAGCGGTTCGAGTTCCGCATGGCTGGAACGATAGGATTCCATCAGCCCCGGGAACTGGGCGCCGAAGGGGTCGAATCCGGCGCCGGCGGCGATCTGGGCGCTGTAGAACTCGGCAAGCAGCTGGAAGTGGTCTTGGCCGAGCAGCCGTGCGCAGGCGGGAAAGAGTTGCTGCAGCGCGTTGACGTGGGCACGGCGCAGCAACTGGCGATACAGTGCAAGGCAGTCCTCCGGGGACTGCTTCAGGCTGACCACCAGTCTATGGAGTTCGGGGCATTCCTTGCCGGCCAGAGCCGCATCGAGCGCGGACTGGAGTTCGGCCAGGCGCATCAGCCAGGGCTCCGGACACCCTGTGCTGGCACACCGGCGGGCTTCCTGAGGCCGTTTTGTGCCCGATGCATGACGCGTTTGGCGCGCCGGACGTCTCTCAGAGCGTCCTTCAGATCCGGTATGTCATGCTCCCATTCGATCAGTGTGGGGGTTCCGGTAAAACGTTTCTGGGCGGCTTCGTAGAGGGCCCAGACCGGCTCGCGAACCGGATTGTTGTGGCCGCCGAGCATGCAACCGTCACGCTCATCGTAGCCGGCGAGGTGGATCTCCCGTACGCGCTGCGGTGGCAGGCAGTCGATGGTGTCGAGGGCGTCGGCGCCGAGGTTGTGCTGGGTGACGTAGCTGTTGTTGACGTCCAGCAGCAGGTAGCAGTCGGCCCTTTCGGCCATCTCGGCCATGAATTCGCCTTCGCTCAGCGTCGAGTGGTTGTAGCCGAGGTAGCGGGCGGGGTTTTCCAGCAGTATGCGACGGCCAAGAAAGTCCTGCACCTGCATGATGCGGGACGCGATGTGGTCCAGCGCTTCTTCGGTGTAGGGTAGTGGCAGCACCTCGTGGCTAAAGCAATTGCCGAGACTAGTGAAGCAGATGTGGTCGGAAATCCAGCTGGCGTCGATACGGTCGGCAAGGGCGCGAATACGTACCAGGTAGCCGGTATCCAGCGGCGAGGTGGAGCCGAGCGCAAGCCCCAGTCCGTGCAGTGTGACCGGATAATGCTCGCGAATGCGTTCCAGGTTGTGCAACCTTTCTCCGCCGTCCACGATATGGGCGTCGACCAGCGCTTCGAACCAGCGCACATCCGGACGTTCGCTCAGGATCTCGTCGACATTGCAGCCGCGCAGGCTGAGTCCGGTGCCTGCCAGGCTCCAGTGGATGTAGTCACTCATGGTGGCAGTGTCCCAAGTGCCTGCCTAACCTGGCTTCCGCGTCGCAACGAATGGCTTGTTGTAGCTCTTATTCATCCGTTTTCCTTTTCCTTTGATGTATTCGCAGGTTGCCGGAACAATTCAGTTTAGCAGCCTTGTGCAAACAAGTGTTGTCCAATTTGCACGGTTATTGCCATTCATTTCCTATCCAGAGTTTGAAACCGCGGGCGACGGTTAGTTCCGGTGCCAACGTGAAAATTGAGATTGCGGCGGTCTGTATCCCGCTGCCGTGCCGCCCAAGGCCGGCAGTCGCTGAGGTATAATGATTGCGCTGACGAAGGATGCCCTGCTGGCGGGAGACGCGACAATGGCGATGCAATGGAACAGCTTACTGACAACCCGGCGATACGGGCATGAACATCTGGGCCCGGGGGAGGTGGGCCGCAGTCATTTTCACAAGGACCATGACCGCATCGTTTTCTCCAGTGCCTTCCGGCGTCTGGGCCGTAAGACGCAGGTGCATCCGCTGGCGCTGAACGATCATATACATACCCGCCTGACCCACTCGATCGAAGTCGGCAGCCTCGGGCGTACGCTGGGCATACGGGTCGGCGAGCTGATTGCCGATCAGTTGCCGCCCTGGGTTGGCCCTCAGGACCTTGGCACCGTGGTGCAGTCCGCCTGCCTGGCCCACGATATCGGCAACCCCCCCTTCGGCCATGCCGGCGAATACGCCATCCGGGACTGGTTCCAGCGCGACGCCGGCACGGCACTGCTGGCGAGCCTGAGCGAGATCGAGCAGGCAGACCTCGAAACCTTCGAGGGCAATGCGCAGGGATTCCGCGTGGTGACCCGGATCGAGAACCACCTTTTCAATGGTGGCCTGCGTCTCACCTATCCCACCCTGGGCACGCTGCTGAAATATCCCTGGACCGTCGAGCGCGCAACGGACCGCGGCAAGTTCAGCTGTTTTCGCAGCGAGATCGACATTCTTGAGAGCCTGGGCGAGTCGCTGGGGCTGATCCGGCTCGGCGAGCACTGGTGGAGCCGGCATCCGCTGACCTGGCTGATGGAGGCGGCGGACGACATCTGCTATGCGATTCTCGATCTCGAGGATGCCGTCGAGCTGAACATCCTCAGCTTCGACGATATCCGCCCCATACTGCTGCAGCTCTGCGGCGAGCTGCGATACGACGATGCCATCTTTTCGACCCAAGCATCGGCGCGACGCAAGATATCGGCGCTGCGCGGCACCGCGATGGAGAACATGATCGAGTCGGCGCTCTTGGCCTTCCGGCATCATTACGACGCCATCATGGCCGGCGAGTATAGCGGCGAGCTGCTGGCCGATGGCGATCCGAATGTGCGCGAGGGGCTGGCCCGTGCCAAGCGACTGGCGCAGGAGAGGGTGTTCCCCGATACCCGCAAGACCGAGCTCGAGGTAGGCGCCTACAGCAGTCTCGGCACGCTGCTGGAGGCATTTTGCCGGGCGGTTTGTGATCAGCACTTCAAGGGACCCCACCGGCTGGGCTATCGCAGCGGCAAGATCCTCAGTCTGATGGGTATCCATGCGCCGGCGCCGGATGTACCGCTGTATCAGGCGTATCGCCGGGCGCTCGATTTTATCGGCGGCATGACGGACACCTACGCCACGTACCTGGCGCGGCAGATTGGTGGGCTGAGCCCCTGAAACGGTTACAATTGGCGGTAAGTGGTAAGTTACCGCCGGGGATGGTGGCTGTGCTGGCAAGGCAGGAGCGGTTGTCAGTAGCTAAGTGGTAAGTGGTAACAGGCGGCGTGCGCCGTGATGGGAGGAAATCGATGGCTTCATTACAGGATCAGCTGCGCGGGCTGGTCTATTCTACCGAGAAGGGCGATATGTGCCCGCAGTGCGGCGAGGCCGTGGCCGAGTGCCGCTGTGCCGAGCTGGCGGACGAGGCGCGGCTCGGCGCCCTGGACGGTATCGTGCGCATTCGCCGGGAAACTTCCGGGCGCAAGGGCAAGGGCGTGACCACCATCAGCGGCGTGCCCGTCCCGGAAGCGGAGCTCAAGGCGCTCGGCAAGAAGCTGAAGAAACTGTGCGGGACCGGCGGCGCGCTCAAGGACGGCGTTATCGAAATCCAGGGTGATCATCGCGAACGGATCAAGCAGGCGCTCGAGCAGGACGGCTTTCGCGTCAAGCTGTCCGGAGGCTGAGCGCGTCCCGTGTAACGGCCATGGACGGCGCGGAGGAACGAGCAATGGCGACACCGATACCGAGCGCGGCGATGGCCGCTGTGCTGCTGGCGGCAATGCTGGCGGTACCGGCGCAGGCGCGTATCTACAAATACGTCGACGAGCGCGGGCGGCAGGTATTTGTCGACAGCCTCAGCAAGGTCCCGCAGCAGTTTCGCGACCAGCTGGAAAGTCGGGAAGAGTATTCCGAGCGCCTGAGCCCCGAAGCGCTATCGCTGGAGCGCAGCGAACGCGCCGATCTGCAGCGTTCGCAGGCCCAGACGCAGCAGCGGCGCAAGCTCGAGCAGCTGCTGCGCGATATGGAAACGGCGGTGAAGATCACCAACAACCGGGTGCTGGTGCCGGTCAAGGTGGTCTATGGAGGTCGCAGCGCCCAGACCCGAATGGTGCTCGATACCGGCGCCACCAGTACGGTGTTTCACAAGGACGCTCTGCAAGGCCTGCCTTTCGTCTCGCGCGCCGCCGGCCACGCCCGGGTCGCCGGCGGCGGGACCATTCAGACCGAAACCGTCGACTTCGACCGTATCGAGATCGGTCCCTACAAGGTTTCCCATGTGCGCGCCTTCGTCATCGATCATCAGGGCCCTTCGGCGGGTAATGACGGCTTGCTGGGGATGGATTTCCTG
Organism: Marinobacterium nitratireducens; assembly: GCF_014645375.1. Taxonomy (GTDB): domain Bacteria; phylum Pseudomonadota; class Gammaproteobacteria; order Pseudomonadales; family Balneatricaceae; genus Marinobacterium_A; species Marinobacterium_A nitratireducens. Next base: position 367,674 of record NZ_BMLT01000003.1, on the reverse strand, counting down.
ATGAACGCCAATTACCGCATCGACTACCAGCGCCAGCTGATCCTCTGGGAGCCGGAGCGTTACACCGAGCTGCAGTCGCTGCTGCAGGCGCTGGATCAGCCCGATGCCGTTCAGCCGCAGGACCCGCCGGCGGCGGATCGATAAACCTTTTCTACAGCTGCTGCTCGGCCAGCTTGAGGTCCAGAGTCGCCTTGAGCAGCTTGAACAGCCGGATGGAGGCGTCGATTTCGTCCTTGCGGTTGGTCAGGCTTTCGATGTTGAGGCCCAGCGGAATGCCCAGCGGCGCCACGGCTTCGAGAATCTGCTCGAGGTTGCTGCGGCAGACGCGAATGGATTCGGACAACGGGTTGCGGGCATCGAGGATGCGCCAGCGGGTCGCTTCCGGCACCGAAATTCCCAGCCACTCCATGAATTCCAGGGTTTTGGCGCTGCCGCAGGGCGTGAAAGTCAGGATGATGCGCTGCGGTTCGACGCCGCGGGCCCGGCATTCGCGGGCGTAACTGCTCAGCAGGTCGATGGTCGCCTGGGCGTTGTAGACGGCCTGCGAGACGAAGTAGCTGCAGCCCTGGGCGCTTTTTTCGATCAGGCGCAGGTGCTCGTTGCCCTTGACCGCGTGGCGCTCGGCGATGGTGACACCGCCCAGGTGGTAGTCCAGCGGATGCTGGGCGAGGCTGCGATAGGCTTCGGGCAGTGACAGCCGGATGCTGCCGTCGGACGAGGGGCTGCCCACCAGGACCAGGTCACGGACGTTGAATTCGGTCCGCGACTGCTCCAGCCAGCGCTCGAAGTCGGCGCGATCGCGCTGTGCTACGCTTTTGTAGGTGATCACCGGATGGGCGCTTTTCTCGCGCAGCAGCGCCGAATACTCCCTCGGATCGAGCGTCTGCATGTAGGGGAAGGGCCGGGGTTTGCTGATCCGGCTGCTTTCATCCTGGATGTCGTAAACGATGAGGCCGTCATAGTCGATCTGGCTCAGACGGGCGAGCAGCTTGTCGGCGATTTCCGAGACCTTTTCCGGCTCGGTGTTGTCGCGCGGCGGGGTGGTGCCGACAAAATAGACACCGCGGTTCGGGTCGGAAAATTTCTGTTCCAGGGGAGTAGTCATGGCTGCTCGGGCTCTGTTCGTCTTGTCTAAGTTCCGAATAGTCTAACAGTGAACGTTTTTCATGTAATTGGGTTATAAGTTGAAATCTTTTTCAGTAAAGTTGAGGGATTCTAAAGTTGGCGCCCCAGGGCCCGGAGGTAACCCATCATGAGCCAGTTCGATCTCGGTGAAACCCAGCGGCAACTGGAGCAGCACGGCGACGGCATTCCGCCGCTCGAGCGATGGAATCCCGACTTCTGCGGCGACATCGATATGCGGATCGCCCGCGATGGGACCTGGTACTACTGCGGCAGCCCGATCGGCCGCAAGGCCATGGTGCGCATGTTCTCGCGGGTGCTCTGGCCGGAAGCGGGCAGCTATTTTCTCAAGACCCCGGTGGAAAAGGTTGGCATTCGCGTCGATGATCTGCCGTTTCAGGTCGTCAATCTCGAGCTTCGCGAGGGCCCGTTTGGTCAGGAGCTGCATTTCACCACCACCACCGACGATCATATCGTCGCAGGTCCCGAACACCGCATCCGGGTGACGCAGGATCCGCAAACCGGCGAGCCCGCACCCGAGATCGAGGTGCGTTTTGGCATGTCGGGGCGCATACACCGCAACCTCTTCTACCAGTTGGTGGACATGGCCGCCACCGAGCCTGCTGCCGGCGGCGGCGATGAGCTGGTGGTGTACAGCCTTGGGGAGCGGTTCTCCCTCGGGCATTTGTAGGGAATCGAGGGGCCCGCCCCGCGGTGCCAGACCGCCAGGCGCTAGACCCGTTGCAGCTCCCGTTTCATCAGACTGTCCAGGTCGGCATCCGTCAGCAGCCAGTGGCGGACGTTATGGCTCTCGCACAGCGCGATCTGGCCACGCTGATGCAGTGCTTCTATGGCTTCCAGGTTGTCTTCCTCGTCGCCGCCCAGCAGGGTCACCAGATCGTCCTCGAACAGTTTACCGCCGGACAGGGCGGCGAGGATGCGGATTTCAAGTGTACTGGCGGGGAAGGGGAGCCGGAAGCGGATGCGTTCGGCCATGCGATCGGAAATCAGCGGGTGGCGGGTGACGGTTTTTTCCCAGGGGCAGCGATAGGGAATCGGAACCCACTCGGCGCCCGGGTAGGTTTCCAGGGTTCGCAATATCGTATCCGCGGTCAAGCCGGAGATTTTGCATTCCATATAGAGGCCCAATCAACAAGAGAATAAGCTTCACGGCCGGCTTGTCGATGGGCGGCCGGACCGCACAATTCGCAGGGTTCCCCCGTGACCGGTGTCGGGGATGAAGACTCGGAGTGCCTGAGGGGCCTGGGGTAGTTGGCCGGTGAGTGGAAGCAATCGCACCTTTTCGTTGTCGTAATCCTGCGCTTGTCCTCAGTATAGACAAGTTCGTTGTGCCTGCATTGGGCGTGGATTTGCAGCCTTTCAGGCCAGATGATCCAGTGCGTAGTCGGTGCGGTTGATCGGCTGTCGCAGCACGAAGTTGGAAATGATCGAGCGCACGCCGTCGATGCTGGTAAGGCGGTTGAGCAGCAGTTGCTGGTAATGATCCAGGTCCGGCACCACCACCTTGAGCACGTAGTCGGCGGTACTGCCGGTGATCAGGTAGCATTCCATCACTTCCGGCATTTCGCCGATGGTGCGTTCGAAACTGCTCAGGCGCTCCTGGGTCTGGGCTTCCAGCGAGATATGCACCAGTACCGTCATGGGCAGGCCGATCCGGGCCGGATCCAGAATCACCACCTGACGGGCGACGAAGCCCTCTTCTTCCAGCCGCTTGATGCGCCGGCTGCACGGCGTTGCGGAGAGACCCACCCGGTCGGCGATATCGGCCACGGACAACCTGGCGTCCTGCTGCAGCAATTCGAGGATGCGGCGATCGATGCGATCGAGCTTGTGGCCGGTCATTGGGTTCCCTGAAAACGGTGGTGTTGGCGTAAGTTTAGGGATGGGCGCAGAAAATCACCAGAATTTATGCCGTGTGCGCAGGATATCGCTACGTTTTGGTGGTTATTCGCAGTCGGGCGCCGGTCCGACCCTGAGCCGGGTGTAGTAAGGACGAAACAGATCGGCCGCGGCTTGGGTGTGATAGGGGTGGCGTTCGTACAGACTGATATCCGAGCGGGTGCAGTCGCCGGGACGGCGTTCGAGCTGCAGAACCAGGCGGTGCGGGGGACTCTGGCGGTCGTTGCGCAGATGCAGCTCGTGGCGCACCCAGAGTCCCGCGGCGGGACTGCGCGCCCGTACGCTCCCGGCTTCCGGCACAGGCAGCAGCAGCCAGGCGCGGCCGTTATCGCAGAGCAGGCGCGAGATCGCCGCCAGCAGGTCCGTCAGCGGCAAAGCGTCGTTGTGGCGAGCCAGGGCCTGCCGGTCGCAGCGATTGGGCGTCGAGGCGGTGAAGAACGGCGGGTTGCACAGAATGCCATCGTAGCCTTCCCCGTCCGGGGTCAGTTCGCGCACATCCGCCTCGATCAGGCTCAGGCGGTCGGCCCAGGGGCTGGCGGCGAAATTCTGTCTGGCCTGGGCGGCGGCGTCAGCGTCCACCTCGACCGCGTCTATGCGGGCGCTGCTGCGTTGCGCCGCGAACAGCGCCAGCAACCCGGTGCCGGTGCCGATATCGAGGATCCGTCGGGCGTCTTCGACCGGGGCCCAGGCGCCGAGCAGGCTGGCATCGGTGGTGACCTTCATGGCGCAGCTCCCCTGCTCGATGCGAAACTGGCGGCACTGGAAGTAACTGTTGCGATGTCGGGGCATGGTGGATTCACCGGGGCGTTGGTGCGATGGCGGCTATGATAATGGAACGGCGCACCGCTGACAGCTGTGCCGTCGACAGCTGGCGGGCAGCGCGGTAGGCTGCGTGCGGTTTAGCTATGATGGGAAAGACAATTGGCCGAGCAGTACTGGTACGTCTACATACTCAGCTGTGCCGACGGCAGCCTCTACACCGGCGTCACCACGGATCCCGAGCGGCGGCTGCGCGAGCACAACGAGGATAACCGTCTGGCGGCGAAATACACCCGAGTGAGACGGCCTGTGACCCTGGCCTGGCACGAACGCCAGCCACGGCGGGCGGATGCGCTGCGTCGCGAAATCGAAATCAAGCGCCTGACGCGCAAGCGCAAGCTGGCGCTGATCGCCGGCCTTGCAACCGCCTGACGGTTGTAGGAGCTCGCTCCGCGATCGAACCTTCGAACTGGGCACAGAACCGGATCGCCCACGGAGTGGGCTCCTACGTTTCGAAACGGCGCCCCGCGGCGAATGGGGTCGCATCGGGCCAGAAACTTCGCGGCGGGGCGCCGCTCCCACTGTATCGGCTACCCGGCAGCTTTTGTAGGAGCTCGCTCCGCGAGCGAACCTTCGAACCAGGCACAGAACCGGATCGCCCACGGAGTGGGCTCCTACGTTTCGAAATGCCGGCCAGCGGCGAATCGCTTTATTTCTTCTGACGCGACAGCCGCTTTTTCAGTTTCTCCAGCAGCGGCGAGATCAGCGCACGAATGCCGGGCTCGCGACCCTGGGCAAATGGCAGCGGGCGCAGCACGCGCATCGCCGCAAGGCCAATGCGTGCGCTGAGGATGCCGGCGCCCAGGCCCTGGCCGGCGCGTGCGCTGAGCGTGCCGGCCAGCGCCGCGCTGCCGAGGTCGTCCGACAGTTGGTCGATCGCCACTTCGCTGGCGCCAACGAAGGTCAGTTGCGCCAGCACCTTGCGCAACAGCCGCATGCGGGTTGGCCAGGACGGCGCGACGCCGTAGACCTGGCCGATCTCATCGATCATCTGCAGGCTGCGCCAAAGCGCCAGCAGCATGTCCAGTGCAGCCCAGGGGCTGAACGCCACCGCCACGCCGGTCTGGGCGCTGTAACGCGACACCAGTTGCATGGCCTGGGTGTCCAGTTGCGCGACGAAGTGCCGGTCCAGGTGTCCCAGGGTTTCGTTGTCATCGCTGTAATCGGGCAGTTGCTCCAGCGCACGGTCCAGCAGCGGCGCCTGGGGCTTGTCGGCGTAAAAGGCCTTCATGGCCTCGAGCAGGGCACGGCTGCGGCCGGCGGTATGCCGCCCGAGCTGGCGCTCGGCGCCAAGGCGCAGCCGGCCGAGCCGGTCGAGGCTGCGCCGCGCCCGCAGAAACGACAGCAGAGAGCGCGTTGCCAGCAGGGCGACAGCACCGAACAGCGCCGCCACGACCGCCGCCGCGCTCCAGTGCAGACTGAGCGCGGCATTGAACAGTCGTACCAGCTCCGCAACCGCGATGACCGTCAGCAGCACCAGCAGGCCGGCTCCCAGGGTGCCCAGCCCCCGTACCGGAAGGCGCTCGAGCTTCAGCGCGCCGGGGTCGGGCCGGCCTGGCTGGGGTTCTGCGGCGGTGACCGGCTCCGGCACCGCGATCAGCTGATCTTCCGTTGTCGGCACGAACCGGCGTGCGCGTCGGGGGCGTTCCGTTTCGGTCTCGGCGCTTGCGGGCGGCGGTGGCGTGAAGCGCCGGCCGCTGCGTTCGGAGGCATCCGGGTCGGAGGTCATACGCATTTGTCTCCCAGCAGCAGGTTGAGTACGGTGTCCAGGCGGATGTGGGGGATGGCGTCGGCGTTGCGGGATGACATCCCCGCAGGCGGGCGCAGCGGCGGAATATCCCAGTCCATCAGCCGCTGCCAGTGTTCGCTGTCGGGCAGGCGGGACGGAAAGCGCGGGTGCACGTAACCGACCGGTCGCCCTTCGCTGTCGAAGCCGGACAGGGCTCTTTCTCCGTCGTCCTCGAGTTCGCGGGAGCAGCGTACCGCCGAGGTGGCCTCGCAGGCCGGCTGTATGCCCTCGTATTCGGCGTGGCGGTAGGCGTCGGCGACCAGACCCGCGAGAAAGGCGCGCACCGCTTCGTGATCGTCGGACACCACCTGGTCGATCTTGGTGGCGGCGTAGAGTACCCGGTCGATCCGGGGGCGGATCAGCTGCAACAGGCGGTTCTGCCGGCCGTAATGGAAACTGTCCGTAATGCGTGTCAGCGCCTCGCGCATATCGTCGATCAGCGCCGGGCCGCCGTTGAGCGCGCTGACCACGTCCACCAGTACCAGCTGCCGGTCGATGCGGCTGAAAAAATGCCGGTAAAAGGGTTCCACCAGATTGCGCACGTAGGCCTGATAGCGTGCCCGGCAGGTACCGTACCAGCTGTTCTCGGCAGCGCCCTCGAGCGCGGCCGGATCCTGCTGTGCCAGGCCCGGCAGGGGAACGAACTGCATCAGAGCTTCGTCGTCGTTGTGGCCGGGCAGCAGGAAGCGTCCCGGTTGAATCTGGCTCAGGCCCTGCTCCTTGCAGGCGGCAAGGAAGTCTCGAAATGCCTGCTGCAGTCGGGCGAGTTCCTCGTTGTCGACCTCGGCGAGCGGGTCGATCGCCGCCAGGCTTGCCATCAGCTGCGGCGCCAGCTCCGCATGCGGTGCGCGGGCGAAGCGATTGCCGCACTCCAGGCTCCAGTCGCGAAAGCTGGTGTCGCGAAGTGGCAGGTCGAGCAGCCACTCGCCGGGGTAGTCGCGGATTTCCAGCCAGAGGGAAAAATGATCCCGTGCGAAGGGGTTGAGGGACCCGGGCTTGCGCCCCAGACGCAGCTCCAGCAGGCAACCGCTGGCGTCCCGGGTCGGCTCGGGCCAGGCCGGCGGCTGGCCTGACAACTGTCGCCAGGCTTGCTGGTACGGGAAGGGCGGCAACTGCGGGTCTTCCAGCGGATGCAGGCGTACATCGAGCAGCCGGCCGCTCAGTACCGGCGAAAAGCCCGGCAGGCTGGATTTTTTGTGCTGCAGCAACTGGTTGATCAGGCTGGTGATAAAGGTCGATTTGCCGCTGCGGCTGAGGCCGGTGACGCCGAGGCAGAGGCGGCGGTCGCGCAGTCGGTCGATCTGTATGCCGATATCGCGGGCCAGCCGCCCGGAAGCCGCGCGGGAGCGGTCGAGAAAGGCGTTTGCCATCTTGTCGGTTCATCCCTGGGAGCCACGATCGCTCTCCATACTGCCACCCTTGGCAGAGGGCGTACAGAGTCAAGCCGCTGGATGAGGGTAGTAGGATGTTATATTATCACACTTTATCGTTCGACAGGTGCAAGAGGATAAGGATGAAAGTCGTAACCCTGGCTATGCTGGCGACCCTGAGCGGTCTGGTTCAAGCCGAAGATTTCGAGCGCCAGCACGGCAGTCACGCCCACGGCGTCGGGCAGCTCGACCTGGTGCTCGAAGCACCCGTGCTGGAGATTCAGCTGACGTCGCCGGCCGTGAATCTCGTCGGCTTCGAACATCCGGCCGTCGAGCCTCTGCAGCGGCAAAAAGTCGAGGCGGCGGTGGCAACGCTCGAGCAGGGCTACGAAGTGCTGAGGCTGCCGGCCGCCGCCGCCTGTCTGCTGGACGAGGTAAGGGTGCAGCAGCAACTGCTGGCCGGCAGCAGCGCGGATCGGCATGAACGTACTGATGACCATGACCATGACCATGACCATGACCATGACCATGACCATGACCATGACCACCGCCATGAAAAGGCGCATGATCATCACGAGGAGCATGGTCATCATGCGGAGCATGAACATGGCGACGAAGCAGTCGGCGCAGAGGATGTTTCCGGGCACAGCGACTTCGAGGTGAGCTATCGCTTTCGTTGCGCAAGCCCCGAGCGGCTCGATCGGGTTTCGGTGGAACTCTTCAGCCACTTTCCGGGTCTTGAGAAGCTCGAGGTTCGCATGATCATACCGTCGGGGCAGCGGGCACGCGTGCTTGACGCCGACAACCGGGAGATGGATTTCTGAACAGCAGGCAGGCGGCAATAGAGATAACGGATTTGCGCTTTGGATGGCGGCCGGGCGCAGAGGTGCTGAATATAGCGTCGCTCAGGGTCGAGACAGGCGAGTCCCTGTTTCTGCGCGGTCCCTCCGGCAGCGGCAAGAGCACCCTGCTAAGCCTGATCGGGGCGGTGGTGACGCCCGATGGCGGTCGCATCCGCGTGCTCGGTCAGGAGCTCGGCAGCCTTGCGGGGGCGGCGCGGGACCGCTTTCGCGCTGACCACCTCGGCGTGATCTTTCAGCTCTTCAATCTGCTGCCGTACCTGTCGGTGCTGGAGAACGTGGTGCTCCCCTGCCACTTCTCCGGACGCCGTCGCCGTCGCACGATTGAAAACACCGGAAGTCCCGAGACAGAGGGGCGCCGGCTGCTGGAGCATCTGGGGCTCGGTGATCCGCTGATACTGAGCCGCCCGGTGTCGGAACTGTCGGTCGGGCAGCAGCAGAGGGTCGCCGCCGCGCGGGCGCTGATTGGCGCGCCCGAAATCCTGATCGCCGATGAGCCGACCTCGGCGCTCGATACCGACGCCCGCGATGCCTTCATCGCGCTGCTGTGCGCCGAGGCCGCCCGCGTCGGCAGCAGCCTGCTGTTCGTCAGCCATGACGCCGCACTGGCGCGAGACTTCGACCGTCAGCTCGATCTGGCGCAGATCAACCGAGTGACGAGGGCGGGCTGATGGAAATCGTGCGACTGGCCTGGAAAAGCCTGCTCAATCGCCGCGGCAGCGCGGCGCTGACGATACTGAGCATCGCCATCAGCGTGATGCTGCTACTGGGCGTCGACCAGATCCGCAGCCAGGTGCGGGACAGCTTCACCAGTACGGTTTCCGGCACCGACCTGATCGTCGGCGCCCGTAGCGGTCAGACCCAACTGCTGCTGTACTCGGTATTTCATATCGGCAACGCCACCAACAACGTCGACTGGCAGAGTTATCGCGAGATCGCCGCGCACCCGCAGGTCGACTGGACCATCCCGCTGTCGCTGGGGGACTCGCATCGCGGTTTCCGCGTGGTTGGCACCAGTGACGCCTTCTTCGAGCATTACCGTTATGGCCGTGGCCAGCGGCCCGGGTTCCGCCATGGCGGCGCCTTTGCCGGATTGCACGATGCGGTGATCGGCGCCGAGGTGGCCGAACGCCTGGGTTACGGTCTCGGGCAGACGATGGTTATCGCCCATGGCCTTGGCAGCACCAGCTTCGCGAACCATGACGACCAGCCGTTTCGTGTCGTCGGGGTGCTCGAGCGCACCGGCACGCCGCTGGACCGCAGCGTGCTGGTGAGCCTGGAGGCGATCGAGGCGATCCACGCAGGCTGGGCGAGCGGCACGCGGCTGCCCGGCCGGCCGGCACCGGCGGCAGAGGATCTGACCCCCAAGCAGATCACGGCCTTTCTGGTCGGGCTCAAGTCCAAGGTGGCCACTTTCCGCCTGCAGCGGGCCATCAACGACTACCGCAAGGAGCCCTTGCTGGCGATACTGCCGGGCGTGGCCCTGGCCGAACTCTGGAGCCTGATGAGCGTGGCGGAGCGTGCGCTGCTGCTGGTATCGGCGTGCGTGGTTTTCAGCGGCCTCGCCGGCATGCTGACGGTACTGCTGGCCGGTCTGCGCGAGCGGCGGCGCGAGATCGCCATCCTGCGCTCGGTCGGCGCCCGTCCCTGGCAGTTGCTGTCGTTGCTGACCAGCGAGGCGGCACTGCTGACGCTGTGTGGCTGTCTTGCGGGTATGGCGCTGATGTACAGCGGGCTCTGGGCCGCCCGGCCGCTGGTTGAGCAGTGGAGCGGCCTGCGGCTGGAGCTTCTGGCGCCGAACGCGCATCAGTGGCTGTTGCTGGCGCTGGTGCAGGGCGCGGGTATACTGATCGGCCTTGTTCCTGGCTGGCGCGCCTATCGCTATTCGCTGGCCGAAGGCATGACCATAAGACTATGACGGATTGCGAATGAAACGATTGCTGGCTTCACTCTGCCTGCTGGCCCTGTGCTGGACGCCTTTCCTGAACGCCGCCGACGTGCTGAACGGCCGCGCGGTCGAGACCATCGACTGGGAAGCGCTGATGCCCCCGAACTTCAGCTTCGATCAGGTTTACGGCAGCGACGACCTGAGCAGTCTCGATGATTTCGATCCGGCGGCGCAGCGCAAGCTCGATGAGATGATGCAGGCGCTCAGCTCCGCGCCTGTGGTGGCCTCCCTGGATGGGCGGATGGTCAGACTGCCAGGATTCGTGGTACCGGTGGAGGGTGAAGGGCAAAGGGTTACCAGCTTCTTTCTGGTGCCCTGGTTCGGGGCCTGCATCCATACGCCGCCGCCGCCGTCGAACCAGATCGTCTACGCCCACTTCGAACCCGGCACCGAGCTTCAGAACCTCTACGATGCGGTCTGGGTGACCGGAGTGCTGCGGGTCGAGACTTTCAGTCATGAGCTGGCCTCGGCCGGCTATCGACTCGACGCCTATCGTATCGAGCCGTATGAGGAGTGACGGGTGACGTGTAACGCCTGATGTAGATGCAGTGCTTTGACGGTTGCGGGGAGCGGGAATGGACGCCATTGTCAGCGTGATACTGGAATCGGGTCGCACCGCGATCGATCTTGCGCTCTATATACTGCTGCCGATACTGGTGGTGATGCTGGCGCTGATGAAGCTGCTCGAGTCCTGGGGGCTGATGGCCTGGATCGCGAACCGGCTGGCGCCGGTGCTCGGTATTTTCGGCCTGCCGGGGCTTGGTATCTTCGCCATGGTCAAGCTGCTGCTGGTCAGCTTCTCGGCGCCGGTCGCGACGCTGGCGCTGATGGACCGCAACGGCACTTCGCTGCGCCATATCGCCGCGACCCTGGCGATGGTCATGACCATGTCCCAGGCCAATGTGGTGTTTCCGATGGTCGCGGTCGGCCTCAACCTGCCGGTCATAATGGCGACCTCGATAATAGGCGGGCTCTTCTCCGCCGCGCTGACCTACTATCTGCTGGTGCGTGAAGACGGCCAGGAGGCCGCCACGGCAGTGGGGCCCGTACAGGCGCCGGGCGAGCGCCGCGCCACAATGCAAGTGCTGGCCGAGGGCGGGCAGGAGGGGATGAAAATCGCCCTGGCATCGCTGCCGATGCTGCTGCTGGCGCTGTGTTTCGTCGGCGCCCTCGAGGCGACCGGCGCGATCGGCCTGATCAGTACCCTGCTGGCGCCGCTGCTGGGGATGCTGGGATTGCCCGATGCCGCCGTACTGCCCATCGTGACCAAGTTCATCGCTGGCGGCACCGCCTTTATGGGGGTGACTCTGGACCTGATGAACCAGGGCCAGATCAGTGCCGCCGATCTCAACCGCATGGCCGGCTTCGTCACCAACCCGCTGGATCTTGCCGGCGTGGCGATTTTCGCGGCGGCCGGCAAGCGCGTCGGCGCCATTGCACGGGCCGCGGTGCTGGGCGCGATCGCCGGCATGCTGCTGCGCGGCGTACTGCACCTGCTGATATTTTGAAATTCGTGAGTGGGTAGACGGTAGGATGGGTGGAGCCGCCATCTCGGGGGTAGACAGTTTGCACTGCGTCTCGCGCGGCGTAACCCATCATCGGCGGCGCTTGAGGGGTCAGTGACGCCCGGGCCACATATAGGCCGTGCCCCGTGCCCAGGCGTCGTTCCACCCCTTCAACGATGGTTGTACACTGGACGCATTTTTCAGGATTCAAAGAGCGAACGCGATGCGATATCCCGCAACCAAACTGCCCCGCGTCGGCACGACGATTTTCACCGAGATGTCCCAGCTGGCGGCCAGCGAAGGGGCGATCAACCTGTCGCAGGGCTTTCCCGACTTCGATGCCCCCGAGGCGCTGCGTGCGCGCGTCGCCCACCATATCGGCGAGGGCGCCAACCAGTACGCGCCCATGACCGGCGTGCCGGCCCTGCGCGAGGCCATCGCGACCAAGTGCCAGCGCCTGTACGGCCGAAAGCCCTGTGCCGATACCGAGGTCACCGTGACCTCCGGCGCCACCGAGGCGTTGTTCGCGGCGTTCGCTGCGGTGGTGCGTCAGGGCGACGAAGTCATACTGTTCGATCCCTGCTACGACAGTTACGAGCCGGCGATCGAGCTCAACGGCGGGCGCCCGGTGCGGCTGCCGCTCGACCCCGTCGACTTCGGCATCGACTGGCAGCGCCTGGCGGACGCCATCGGCCCGTGCACCCGCATGATCGTGGTCAACACGCCGCATAACCCGACCGGCACGGTGCTGTCGGCGGACGATCTGCAGCGGCTGGCGGAGCTGGTGCGCGATACCGATATCCTGCTGGTAGGTGACGAGGTGTACGAGCATATCGTCTACGACGGCCGTCGCCACCACAGTCTGCTGTGCCATGACGAGCTGGCGCAGCGCAGCTTCGTGGTGTCGTCCTTCGGCAAGACTTACCACTGCACCGGCTGGAAGGTCGGCTACTGCATCGCTCCGGCCCCGCTCTCGGCGGAGTTTCGCAAGGTACACCAGTACCTGACCTTCAGCACCGTTACGCCGGTGCAGCTGGCGCTGGCGGACTTTCTCGCCGCGGCGCCCGAGCACTATCTCGAGCTGCCGGATTTCTACCAGGCCAAGCGTGACCTGTTCTGCGAGCTGCTGTCGCCAGGCCGTTTTCGCTTTTCCCCGGCACCCGGCACCTATTTTCAGTTGCTGGACTACAGTGCCATCAGCGACCTGCCGGATACCGAGTTCGCCCGCTGGCTGACCCGTGAGGCCAAGGTCGCCGCGATTCCGGTTTCGGTGTTCTGCGAGCAGCCGCTTAAGCGCCGGCTGGTGCGTTTCTGCTTCGCCAAGGGCGAAGCCACCCTGAGGGAGGCGGCGCAACGTCTATGCAGCATCTGACACCGAACGAGGATCTGCGCCTGACGCTGGTGCAGTCGCCATTGCACTGGCAGGACGCCGGGGTCAACCGCGAGCAGTTCGACACGCTGCTGCGTCCGCTGGCCGGTACCACCGATCTGGTGGTGCTGCCGGAGATGTTCACCACCGGCTTCACCATGAAGCCGGAGGGGCTGGCCGAGCCCGAGGACGGGCCGACGTCTGACTGGATGCGTGATAGGGCCCGGGAGCTGGGCGCCGCCATCTGCGGCAGTGTGGTCACCGAAACCGCTCGCGGTTATGTCAATCGCCTGCTGTTCGTCACGCCGCAGGGGGAGCGTCATCACTACGACAAGCGTCACCTGTTTCGCATGGCCGGCGAGCACCAGCACTACGCTGCAGGCGAGGCACGCACGCTGATCCGTTACCGCGGCTGGCGTATCCTGCCCTCGGTCTGCTACGACCTGCGTTTCCCGGTGTTTCTGCGCAACCGCAACGACTACGACCTGCTGCTGTGCGTCGCCAACTGGCCGGCGCCGCGGCGCCACCCCTGGCGCGTGCTGCTGCAGGCGAGGGCGGTCGAAAACCTCTGCTACGTCGCCGGCGTCAATCGCGTCGGCCCCGATGCCAATGGCCTCGATTACAGCGGTGATTCCATGCTGGTCGATTTCAAGGGGCAGGCCCTGGTCGACCGCGCCGCCGGAGAGGCTTTTGTCGAGACGGGGACGCTGAGCGCGGCGCAACTGATCCGCTTTCGCGAGGTGTTTCCGGCCTGGCAGGACGCCGACGATTTCGTTATCCCGGCCCTGTAGACCCCCTGAGACGTCGCTGTCGGGGTTATCGATCCGGCAAAAAAAGAGATCATGCGTGAGCATTGTGCGTGCCACCGCTGGCCGGCGGGTTTTGAAAATGTTTCAAGAATGCGCCCAAAGGTGGGCGCTATACTGAGAACGCATCGCTAGACCGACCAAGTCTCGACATCCTTTCGGCTACCGGTGCAGCGGTCCGGTCAAGGACTGCGGGCCTGCCAGAACAATCTCCTATTGGCATTGAGTCCGCAACACTTCGCCGGCCCGCCCGGAAACACCAATACCTTTTGCCTGTAATGGGCTTTCTGCCGGAATCGTTCCGGTTTTCAGGGGCAAGCCGCGAGGCTGCCCCTTTTAAATGCTCTTCGCCCGACCGCCCAAATCCCTTACACTACCTGCCCACGAGGCCCCGCTGCGGGGCCGACTCGTCAGACGTACATGCAGGAGAGCGATGAGCAACGCCCCCGTCCAGAACATTCTCGAAGCCGGTCGCTGGATCGATGCCCAGGGCTGGTGCCCGGCCACCGGCGGCAACTTTTCAGAACGTGTCGGCTCCAACGAAGCGCGGATTACCGCCTCCGGCCGGCACAAGGGGCGGCTCGAGGCCGCGGATCTGCTAAGGGTCGACCTCGACGGCCGTGTCCTCGGCAGCGACCTGACGCCGTCCGCCGAAACCCTGCTGCACTGTTGCCTGTATCGCCTCGATGCGCAGATCGGTGCTGTCCTCCATACCCACTCGGTGAACAGTACCGTGCTGTCGCGGCTCACGGCGGGAGACTCGCTGCAGATAGAGGGGTTCGAGATGCAGAAGGCGCTTCGCGGCAATCATACCCACGATGAAGCCATCGACATTGCGCTGTTCGACAATACCCAGGATATGCAGGCGCTGGCTGCAGAGGTTCAGGCGCGCTGGAGTCAGGCGCCGCTGAGCTGGGGACTGCTGGTGCGCGGGCACGGCCTCTATGCCTGGGGGCGGGATATGAGCGAAGCGCGACGTCATCTCGAGGCACTGGAGTTCCTGTTTGCCTGCATCATGGACATGAAACGCCTGGGAGCCCGGATATGAAGACCACGGCCATCGTTACCGATATCGAAGGCACCACCACCGACATCCAATTCGTGCACCGGGTGCTGTTTCCCTACGCCTACGAAAAGCTTGCGGACTTTGTACGCGAACATGCACAGACACCGCCACTGGCGCCGATCCTGGAGCAGGCGCGGGAAGAACTGGGCGACCCTGACGCCGATCTCGAAACCCTGATCACGGCGTTTCGTCACTGGATCGAGCAGGACCGCAAGGTCACGCCGCTGAAAACGCTACAGGGGCTGATCTGGGTTCAGGGCTACAGCCAGGAGGACTTCAAGGGCCACCTTTACGAGGACGCCTACCGCCACCTCGAGCGCTGGCACCGCGACGGGATCGGACTCTACGTGTTTTCGTCCGGTTCGGTTCGGGCCCAGAAGCTGCTCTTCGGCTACAGCGACTTCGGCGACCTGACGCCCTGGTTCAGTGGCTATTTCGATACGACAACCGGACCCAAGCGCGATGCCGACGCCTATCGCCAGATCGTCGCGACGATCGGCTGTCCGGCCAACGAGATTCTGTTCCTGTCCGATGTCGTCGAGGAACTCGACGCCGCCCGCGAGGCCGGCCTGCGCACCTGCCTGCTGGCCAGAGACGAAAAACCCGAAGAGCCGGGCCACCCGGTAGCCGCGACCTTTGACGAAATTTCAGTTTGAACCGAGGAGCTAGCCCATGAGTGCACTGACAATCTATGCCGACGACAACCCGCAACAGGTTCTGCTCGAGACCGCGGCAGGTGACGAGATCGCCGCGGCGCTGGCCGAGATCGGCGTGCGCTTCGAGCGCTGGAAGGCCGAATGCGAGATCACGCCGCAGATGAGTCCGGACGAAATACTGGCGGCCTATGCGGGCGAAATCGAGCGCCTGAAACGTGACGAAGGCTACGTCACCGTTGATGTGATCGGCATGCTGCCGGATCATCCGCAGAAGGACGAGTTTCGTCAGAAGTTTCTTGCCGAGCACACCCACAGCGAGGACGAGGTGCGCTTCTTCGTCGAGGGCGAGGGCCTGTTCTGCCTGCACCAGGACGGCAAGGTGTTCCAGGTCCGGTGCTGCCGCGATGACCTGATCTCGGTGCCGGCGAATATTACCCACTGGTTCGACATGGGACCGGCGCCGCGCTTCACCGCGATCCGTCTGTTCAACAACCCCGAGGGCTGGGTGGCGAACTTCACCGGCAGCGATATCGCCGAGCGTTTCCCCAAGTTCGGTTAACGCGGCGTCGATCACCGAAACCGAATACTCGGTGCGCTTCACTCCGTTCAACTGCACCCTACGACGGCTTCGGACGTAGGGTGCTGGTAAGCGAAGCGCACCGCACCTTGACGACGTCAATGGCTTGCTTCACGACCTAGGAGGCGTCTTGAAAGTCTGCCCTACCTGCTTTTCCGGTCTAGACTCTAGGGTCTTGCACCTGCGGAAAAGGAGATCGGTATGCGTCCAGGTTCGTCCCGTCTGTTCAAATCCCTGTCGTTTTGCTGTTCGTTTCTGATTACTCTGCCATTGTCGGCCCAACCGATCCTCGAGGGCGATCGCAGCGTGCCGGCCGAGGCGCGCAAGGGGATGGTGGTCACCAGTCACTATCTGGCGACGGACGAGGCGCTGAAGGTCCTGGAGCAGGGCGGCAATGCCATAGACGCCGCGGTGACCGCGGCCTTTGCGCTGGCGGTGACGCAGCCGCGTTCGGGCAATATCGGCGGTGGCGGCTTCATGCTGGTGTCGTCCGGGAAAAAGGATGATGTCGTCGCCATCGACTACCGCGAGAAGGCGCCGGCGGCGGCCAGCCGCGACATGTTCCTCGATAGCGAGGGCAACGCCGACAGCGACCTCAGTCGCTATTCCCACCGCGCCGCCGGCGTACCGGGGACGGTGGCGGGTCTGGCGCTGGCGCTTGAACGCTACGGTACTTTGTCGCTGGCCGATGCGCTGGCGCCGGCGATCCGGCTGGCGGAAGAGGGCTTCGTGATCCCCCCGCGCTTCAGCGACGGCATCCGCAGCAGCGCCGAGCGGCTCAAGCAGTTCGAGTCGAGTCGCAAGGTCTTCTTCAAGCCGGATGGCAGTTTCTACGAGCCGGGCGAGCTGTTCGTGCAGAAGGAGCTGGCGGCAACCCTCCGGCGCATCGCGGAGCAGGGCGTCAAGGGCTTCTATGAAGGCGAGACCGCCGATCTGATCGTTGCCGAGATGCAGCGCGGCGGCGGTCTGATCACCCACGATGATCTGAAGAACTACGAGCCTTCGGTGCGCAAGCCGGTGCACGGCTCCTACCGCGGTTACGATGTCTACTCCATGAGCCCGCCCAGTTCCGGCGGTACCCATGTGGTGCAGATCCTGAACATCCTCGAGGGCTATCCGATCGCGGACAGCGGCCCCAACTCGGCCCGCAGCATTCACCTGATGGCCGAAGCCATGAAGCGCGCTTATGCCGACAGGTCCCAGTACCTCGGTGACACCGACTTCGTCGAGGTGCCGCTGTCCGGTCTTACCTCCAAGGACTATGCCGCCAGTCTGCGCGAAGGTATCGACCCCGACCGGGCCACACCGAGCGAGAGCATCCGGCCCGCGGATCCGGTGCCCTACGAGAGCAACGAAACCACCCACTTTTCCATCGTCGATCAGTACGGCAATGCGGTGTCCAACACCTACACCATCAACTTCAGCTACGGCTCCCATATCGTCGTCGACGGCGCCGGCTTTCTGCTCAACAATGAAATGGATGACTTCAGCGCCAAGCCCGGCGTGCCCAACGCCTATGGCCTGATCGGTGGCGAGGCTAACAGGATCGAGCCCGGCAAACGCATGCTCAGCTCGATGTCGCCGACCATCGTCAAGAAGGACGGTCGCAATTTCCTTGTCACCGGCAGCCCCGGCGGTTCGCGCATCATCACCACCACGCTGCAGGTACTGATGAACGTCATCGATCACAACCTCAATATCCAGGCGGCGGTGAATGCGCCGCGGATTCACCACCAGTGGCTGCCGGACGAGTTGCGCATCGAGCAGGGGATCAGTCCGGACACCATCGCACTGCTCGAAGGCATGGGGCACAAGGTGGTGCAGAAGCCGGCGATGGGCGCGATCCAGTCGATCATGGTGGCCGAGGATGGCACCCTTTACGGCGGCGCGGATCCCAGACGAAGCACCTCGTCGGCAAAAGGGCTGTGACTGGGCTTTGTGGGAGCCCGCTCTGCGGGCGAATTGCGTCGGGCGGTCACCAGGTTCGCCCGGAGACCGGGCTCCAACAGCCTCCGTAGTCTATGCTTAGGGCACTTCAACAACCGGAGAGCCCCAGTCATGGCCAGGGGGTATGAACGGCACTACGAGCGTCATCAGGGCCTGTCGGTATTCGGCAAGGACCTGGTGCGTCGTTGCGGCGCCCACTGCGAACTTTGTGATGCCCAGGGCGTCAGTCTGAAAATATTCGAGGTACCGCCGGTCGGCAGCGAAGCGGACTTCGACCACTGCGTGATGCTGTGTGAAAGCTGCCTCAAGCAACTGCGCAACCCGGCGCGGCGCGACCCGAATCACTGGCGCTGTCTCAACAAGGCGGTCTGGAGTCAGGTCCCGGCGGCCCGCGTGCTGGCAGTCGCGCTGCTCGAGTCCTTTATCGGGCGCGAGGACTGGGCACTGCTGCTGCGCGAGCAGCTGTACCTGTTGCCCGACGAGCAGGCCTGGGTCGACAGTATCGAGTTGTGAATGCCGAGGATGCCACCAGGGCACGGATGGGTGGGTCTTCCCTGACCCGGCCGTCCCTGGCCTCTGGACTCAACTGGGTAGTTACCTCAGGTCATCGGGCAGGTTCGGTGCCAGTTTTTATAAACGACTCAATATCAATCACTTACCGGGATCGTGAGCCGGTACGGTGGCGCTCGGGCGGTGGCTTTGGGTCTTGCGCCCGGCTTGTTTGTTGCCTATTGCCGACATCGATAGCAGATCTTTCGAAAAAATCCTTTCTTATTAATAAGTTATATTGTCGCTATCGGGAGACGGGGGTGAGATTGCCTGTTGCCGGGCTCCGCTCAGGCGATAAGGAGCCCGGTTGGCAACAGGCGCTTACAGACGAGCGAGCGCACCTGCACCGACCGCATCCGGCGTCAGAACGCCGGTATCCAGTATCCAGCCGGTGACCAGTTTGGCCGGTGTGACGTCGAAGGCCGGATTGAAGACCGGTGCGTCTTCCGGGCTCCAGATTACCTCGCCGAAACTGCCGCCCACGCCGCGGACTTCGTCGGCCGGTCTCTGCTCGATCGGGATGGCGCTGCCGTTTGGGCACTGCGGGTCGACCGTGGTATAGGGCGCGACCAGATAGAAGGGGACGCCGTGGTAGTGCGCGTTGACCGCCAGCGAATAGGTGCCGACCTTGTTGGCGAAGTCGCCGTTGGCGGCGATGCGGTCGGCGCCGACCAGAATGCAGTCCACCTTTCCCTGGGCCATCAGCATGGCCGCCATATTGTCGCAGATCAGGGTGTAGGGCACGCCGAGCCTGCGCATCTCCCAGCTCGTCAGACGGCCACCCTGCAGCAGCGGCCGGGTTTCGTCGACATAGACATGGATCTCCTTGGCCTGACGGTGCGCCTCGCCGATGACGCCGATGGCAGTGCCGACACCGGCGGTTGCCAGGCTGCCGGTATTGCAATGGGTGAGGATGCGGCTACCCGGTTCGATCAGGCCGGCGCCGTGCATGGCCATGCGCTGGCACAGCTCGATGTCCTCGTGGAAGATCCGCTCGACCGTTGCCGGCAGCGCACCGGGCCCCTCTGCGTGCAGTGCGGCAAGCATCCGGTCCAGGCAGTTCATCAGATTGACCGCGGTGGGGCGCGCCTCGCGCAGCGTCGCGGCGGCCCGCTCCAGCGCCTCGGACGCCATCCCCTGTTCGGCGAGCCGTGCCAGCAGCAGGCTGGCGCCGATACCGATCAGCGGCGCGCCGCGGATCTGCAGCTTGCGGATCATCGCGACCATCGCCTCGACGGATTCGCAGGGCAGCCAGACCTCTCTGTGCGGCAGCTGATACTGGTCCAGCACCAGCAGAGAGCCGTCCTGGTACTTGATACTGGTGGCAATGAGGTTGTTCATCGGTGCTCGGGCGGGTCGGTTGCGAAGGAGTGAACGATAGCAAAGTCGCCGTGCCTCTGGAACCTCCGTCTGCGGGTAAAAAACGCAAGCCAAAGCGCGGCATTTTTGCAAGAATATCGGCCCTTTACACCCATAACCCTACAGCAATAAAAGACGGGGCAGGAGCCATGACCGACTGCAAATTTGCCAACGAAGCGCAGGTGATCGACTTTGCACGGTGCCACTCGGGCGTGTTCGACCCGGCCGAACGCCTTCAGGTCGAGGAGATCGGCGACGGCAATATCAATTTCGTCTATCGCGTCTTCGCCGACGACGGCAACAGCGTCATCATCAAGCAGGCGCTGCCGTACGTGCGCATTATCGGCGAAGGCTGGCCGCTGTCCCAGGACCGCATTCGCATCGAGGCCGAAGCGCTGATGCTCGAGGGCGAATACTGCCCGGATCTGGTGCCGCAGGTCTATCATTTCGACGCCGAGCGCTGCGCCATCATCATGGAGGACATCGGAGCGCTGGAGAACCTGCGCCACGCACTGGTCGCGCGCGCCGAATTGCCGAAGCTGGCTTCGCATCTGGGTCGTTTTTGCGCCGAGACCCTGTTCCATACCTCGGATCTGTATCTGGACGCGCACCGCAAAAAGGAAATGGTGGCGCGTTTCATCAACCCGGACCTTTGCAAGATCACCGAAGACCTGTTTTTCTGGGATCCGTACTGCGATCACGAGCGCAACAACATCAACCCGGAACTTCGGGACGAGGCGGAGGGACTCTGGCATGACGAGCCGCTCAAGCTCGAGGTGGCGCGCCTCAAGCAGCGTTTCCTGACCAGCGCCGAAGCGCTGCTGCACGGCGACCTGCACTCGGGTTCCGTATTCGTCGACGCCGGGGCCACGCGGGTCATCGACGCCGAGTTCGCCTTTTTCGGCCCGATCGCCTTCGATGTCGGCAGCATGATCGGCAACCTGCTGCTCGACTACGCCGGCCAGACCGAGCTGGCCGGTGAGGCGGCGGAGCGCGACGCTTACCGGGACTGGCTGCTGGATGCGGTGCGCGAATTCTGGAACACCTTCGCGCAGCGTTTCGGCGACCTGATGAGCAGCAGCACCGCCGACCCGACGTTGAAACTCCCGGCCTACCGGGAGACCTATCTCGCCGAGCTCCTGAGCCAGAGTCTTGGCTTCGCCGGTACCGAGCTTATTCGCCGTACCGTCGGTCTCGCGCCGGTGCTGGATCTGGAGGCGATCGAGGACCCCAGGGCACGTGCCCGCGCCGAAGCGCTGGCGTTGCGCATCGGGCGCACGCTGATCCTGGAGCGCGATCGCCTGAACGGTATCGACGCCGCGATCGAGCGTATACGGCAAATCTGAATGCGGCGGCCGCGTCCGCGGCAAGTGGTTTGGGCCCGTGCCCCGGTCGCTCGCGGCGGGGCGCCGCTCCTACGCCCGTCGGGTGCCGGTGAGCGTCGTTGCGTTGGATTCGCGGCGAGGCGACGCTCCCACCCGTATCAGGCTCCGCCGAGCGCTGTCTCGGCGGACACGTACTCGTATCCGAGCGCCTCGCTGACCGCGGCATAGGTGACGCTGCCGCGGTGGATATTGAGTCCGTTGCGCAGATGAACATCCTCCTGGAGCGCCTGGCGGTAGCCCTTGTTGGCCAGCGCCAGCACGAAGGGCAGGGTGGCGTTGGTCAGCGCGAAGGTGGAGGTGTGGGCGACCGCGCCCGGCATGTTGGCGACACAGTAGTGGACGATGTCGTCGACCTCGAAGATGGGGTCCTGATGGGTGGTGGGGCGGGACGTCTCGAAGCAGCCTCCCTGGTCGATGGCGACATCGACGAGCACACTGCCGCGCGCCATGGTACCGAGCATCGTCCGGCTGACCAGTTTCGGCGCCGCGGCACCGGGTATCAGCACGGCGCCAACCACCAGATCCGCGCCGGCCACCTGCTCCTCGAGGGTCTGGGCGCTGGAGTAAAGCGTCTTGAGGCGCGGGCCGTAAAGATTGTCGAGTTCGGCCAGGCGTGGCAGCGAGCGATCCAGTACGGTGACGTCGGCGCCGAGCCCCAGGGCCATGCGCGCGGCGTTGACCCCGACCACGCCGCCGCCAATCACCACCACCTTCCCCGGCGCTACGCCGGGCACACCGCCCAGCAGAACGCCGCGGCCGCCCTGAGCGCGCTCCAGCGCATGGGCGCCGGCCTGAATCGACATGCGGCCGGCGACTTCGCTCATCGGCGCCAGCAAGGGCAGTCCTCCCCGGGGACTGGTAACGGTTTCGTAGGCGATGGCGACCGCATCGGACGCCAGCAGCAGGCGGGTCTGCTCAGGGTCCGGTGCCAGGTGCAGATAGGTGAAGAGCACCTGCCCGGATCGCAGCATGCGGCATTCGTCAGGTTGAGGCTCCTTGACCTTGACGATGAGCTCGGCGCTGTCGAACACCTCCTGTGCACTGTCGGCAATACGCGCGCCGGCGTCCCGATAAGCCTGGTCGTCGAGCCCGATTGCCAGGCCGCCGTCCCGTTCGATCAGCACCTCGTGGCCGGCCTGCACCAGCTCGCGCACCCCCGTCGGCGTCATGCCGATACGGAACTCGTTGTTCTTGATCTCCTTCGGGACCCCGATCAGCATAGCGATACCCTCCTGCGGCAGAGCCGCGTTAGCTCGTTCCTACAGTTTAGGAATGGACAGCGCACTAATTCCAATAGGAGGGTTTACCGGTGGCGCAGGGGCTAACCGCAGGATGGGTGGAGCCGCAATGGTGGTAGGCGCCGGTAGCGAGGTTGAGGTGGCGTAACCCATCAAGAACTTGGCTGCATGCAAGTGTAGTGGTCCAATGATCCCGAACCCGAGATGGGTTGCACGACGCCCTGGCTGCATCAGTGGCGGATATACCGTGCCGGAGCGTCGCTCCACCCATCCTGCGAACTCAACACCCTGCTAAGGTACCTGCATGCCGCGCTGCACGAACTCGATATGCGCCATGCGCTGCATGTAGTCGTGCACCCGCGGATACTGGCCGGGGTCGATCTCCTGATACTCGAAACGTGCGCACCAGGGATAGATGGCGAAGTCGGCGATGCTGAGATCGTCCGCCACGAAGCTGCGGCCCTCGAGCCTGCGGTCGAGCACGCCCCAAAGTCGCCTGGCCTCATTCTGGTAGCGCTCGATGGCGTAGGGTACCTCTTCCTTGGCGAAGCGGTTGAAGTGATGGGCCTGACCGAGGAAGGGGCCGAAGTTGCCCATCTGCCACATCAGCCACTGCAGCACCTCGTAACGCGCCCGCGGCGCCCGGGGCAGGAAAAGTCCGGTTTTCTCCGCCAGGTAGATCAGGATGGCGCCGCTTTCGAACAGCTCGATCGGTTCGCCGTCCGGCCCGTCCGGATCCCGGAGCGCTGGTATCTTGTTGTTGGGGCTCAGCTCCAGGAACTCATCACGGTGCTGGTCGCCGGAAGTGATATCGACCGGGATCACGCGATAGGGCAGGCGAACCGCTTCCAGCATGATGGATATTTTGCGGCCGTTGGGGGTGCTCCAGGTATGCAGCTCGATCATCGGGAATCCCTGAGACTGGCGAAGTGGTTGTAGATCTGCACCAGCTCGTCCTCGGAAAAGCTGATGACCACCAGTTGCTGGCCGGGCTGGATCAGATCCGGGTCCTGGCCGAGCAACCCCTGGCGATAATTGTAGATGTAGGTTTCCCGCACCTTGTCATCGAGAATACGGCCCAGATAGGAGCTGCTGCTGTCGGACATGCGCTGGTCGGCGTCGTGCGGGATCTCGACCTGAACGCGACCGCCGCTGCGCGGCAGGTCCAGGCCCTCGGCGAAGGTGTTGATCAGGCCGGTGTTGAGAATGCCCCAGAGGCCTTCGCGGTCGCCTTCATTGACTGCGTGGATGTAGAAGATTTTGCCGTCGGCCTGTTCGGGGTTGTCCAGCAGCTCGCGCAGGGTGATCTGGCCGGCCAGCTGCGGCAGGGTTCCGTGCCCGATCGCCTCGTTGCGGCTGCCCGGTGCCCTGGATCCGGATTTCAGCGGCGTCATGTCGACGGCATAGGCGGTGGCGGCTGCGGCGTCGATCATCCCCGGGCCCGTCGCCATCTCGAGATCGACGCCCTCGGACAGCACATCCCCTTCCGGCAGCCTCAGCAGTTGCGAGGCGGTGACGAAGTTGTTGGCTTCGCCGACTCCGATGGCCCGATCCTGGTCTGCGGTGATGCTGTCGATATGGGAGCGGGCTTCACTGCGCATTTCGTCGCTGATCTGCGGTGTCCCGGGAGACGTACCGGTGCCAGGGTCGAGAAACAGCCAGACCGCCGCAACGGCGAGGGCAATGGTGACGACAAGCAACAGGCGCTGCATCCGAAGGTCCTCCTGATACTTCGTCAGACATGAGTAACAGCCCGATATAAGAGTCGGATTTCCATGGCCGTCACAGGTTCCCAGACGGCCGACCCACTGTAGACCAGAAAGCCGGTCGAAGAAAGGGCCGGCGGATGCGGCGGCGTTCTGGCAGGCGTTTCGGTCAGTCACGCCGCAGGGCCACA
The DNA here is from genome assembly GCF_014645375.1 of Marinobacterium nitratireducens. Classification (GTDB taxonomy): domain Bacteria; phylum Pseudomonadota; class Gammaproteobacteria; order Pseudomonadales; family Balneatricaceae; genus Marinobacterium_A; species Marinobacterium_A nitratireducens. The sequence continues at coordinate 343,492 of NZ_BMLT01000003.1, read as the reverse complement.
TCCTGCCCGCAAAAATGCGTATACTGGACGGTCCGGCGCCGTTCAGTCCGGAGCAGATGTAAAGGAGGTGGATCATGGCCAAGTCAGAGCAGTCAGTTGATTTCAATGCGCTGATGCGCAAGGAAGGCGTGGCCCCGATCCGGCGCGAGGAGCGGGCGGAAACGGCGCATGCACGCCATGCCGGTCCCGCGGTTCAGGCTCGGCGCCGGGCCGCCGAGGGCGAACCGGATGGTCTGGGGCTCGAAATCGTCGAGCGCATCGGTCCGCACGACCCGCTGGAGTGGAAACGGGACGGCGTTCAGGAAGGGGTCTACCGCAACCTGCGCCTGGGGCGTTACAGTTTCGATGCCCGGCTCGAGCTGATGCGCCGGTCGCTGCCGCAGGCACGGGACGAGCTGCTGACGTTCGTGCGCGAGTGCATGGCGCTCAGTATCCGGTCGTTCATTATCAGTCACGGCCGTGGCCGGCATCCGGACGATGACGCCAGCCTTCTGCGCAGCGCGCTCAACCAGTGGCTGCCGCACCTGCCCGAGGTGATGGCCTTCCATTCCGCCCAGCCGCAGCACGGCGGACTCGGTGCCCTCTACGTGATGCTGAAAAAAAGTGACCAGCAACGCCAGACCAACTGGGAGCAGCATCAGAAGCGGCGCTAGGCACCTGGCTGCCAGAGGAGTTGCCATCCTTTTCGTGGGGGTTCGCTCACGGAGTGAGCTGCTGCAGGCGCAGGCACAAGGTCGCTTCCGGATGTAGGAGCCCGGTCCCCGGGCGAACCGGGCAGGCAGGGTGCCCTCTGATGCGCGGCGGGGTTCGCCACGGAGTGAGCTCCTGCGACCGCAGGTACGAGGTCGCTGCCGGATGTAGGAGCCCGGTCCCCGGGCGAACCGGGCTGGCAGGGTGCCCTCGCATACGCGGCGGGGTTCGCTCACGGAGTGAGCTCCTGCGACCGCAGGCACAAGGCCGCTTCCGGATGTAGGAGCCCGGTCCCCGGGCGAACCGTGCTGGCACGGGGCCCTCTCACGCGCAGCGGGGTTCGCTCACGGAGTGAGCTCCTACGACCGCAGGCACGAGGCCGCTTCCGGGTGTAGGAGCCCGGTCCCCGGGCGAACCGGGCAGGCAGGGTGCCGTCTCATACGCGGCGGGGTTCGCTCACGGAGTGAGCTCCTGCGACCGCAGGCACGAGGTCGCTACCGGATGTCGGAGCCCGGTCCCCGGGCGAACCGGGCAGGCAGGGTGCCCTCTCATGCGCGGCGGGATTCGCTCACGGAGTGAGCTGCTGCAGGCGCAGGCACAAGGCCGCTTTCGGGTGTAGGAGCCCGGTCCCCGGGCGAACCGGGCAGGCAGGGTGCCCTCGCATACGCGGCGGGGTTCGCTCACGGAGTGAGCTGCTGCAGGCGCAGGCACAAGGCCGCTTTCGGGTGTAGGAGCCCGGTCCCCGGGCGAACCGGGCCGGTGCGGTGCCCTCTCATGCGCGGCGGGGTTCGCTCACGGAGTGAGCTGCTGCAGGCGCAGGCACGAGGCTGCTTCCGGATGTAGGAGCCCGGTCCCCGGGCGAACCTTGCTGGCACGGGGGGCCGCTCATTCGCGGCGGTGCGCCGCTGCCACACAGGCGAGGTTCTCCTATACTTCAGTGTCGGGTTCGTTGGAGTCTGTGGAGTGGGGTTATGACCGAAGCGTTCGAGGAAATTCTTCAGTTCTGGTTCGGGCCGTTGTGTGAAGGTTTTGCGGTGGAATCCAAGCAGTCGCTTTGGTGGGGCGGCCAGGAAGAGGTCGATCGCGAACTCGATGAGCTGTTCGGTTGCCGTGTGCGCCAGGCCATGCGCGGCGAGCTCGAAGCCTGGAGCGGCAACCCGCGCGGGCGCCTGGCACTGATCCTGCTGCTGGATCAGTTTACCCGCAGTATCTACCGCGGCAGCGCTGACGCCTTTGCCGGAGATTCCCGGGCGCTGGATCTTTGTCAGCGGGGCATCGAGCTTGGCCACGATCGCGGGCTGGAGTTCGCCGAGCGGCTATTTTTCTATATGCCGCTGGAGCACGCCGAGTCGCTCGAGGCGCAGGATCTGCATATCGAAACGCTCGAGGAGCTGCGCCGGGAAGTGCCTTTTCAACGCCGCGCGACAATCGATAACGCGCTCGACTACGCACACCAGCATCGTGACCTCATTGTGCGCTTCGGCCGCTTCCCCCATCGCAACGACGCCCTGGAACGCGTATCGACACCGGAGGAGCTGGCGTATCTGAACCAGTCGCATCGTCGCTGGGGGCAATAGCGGCGAGGACGCGACGCTTTCACTTTGACGGGGCGCCGGGTTGCGTCAGTTGGCCTTTGTCGCTTTACTGGGCTGACCGGTGCCGGCTCCAGGCACCGGGAGCAGGACGCCATCGGGGTAGCAGGCATTGACGCAGGATAATCGAAACAGCGGCTTTTTCGCGGCCAAGCGCCAGCGCCGATGGCGCGGTCTTGTCATCGTAGCGGGGCTGATGCTGTCGCTGCTGGCCTGGCACTCGGTACTGCAGACGCAGGAGCGGCAGGCGGTCGAGCAGTTCAATCGCGATATCTCGGTACGCTTCTAGCGCCTGGAGCAGACGCTGCAGCGGCACCTTGGGGCGCTGGAGGCGCTAGAGATACTGTTCAAGGGCTCCTCCGAGGTGAGCGCCGCAGAGTTCGAAACCTCCGCCCGGGTTCTCGGTCAGAGTCGCAGGGCGCTCGAGGCGTTGAGTTGGCGCCCCGCGACACCTGACCAGCCGGGTTTCAGGATCGGGTTGACTCAGCTGGCGTTGCCTGACGACGGTGCGCTGGTGGTCCGGCGACCGCTTGACCAGGGCCAGTCGTCCCTCTCGAATGGCGAGCTGTCGGCTCGGATCCGTCTCGAGTCACTGGTCGCCGACGCGCGGATGCTCGAGGGCGGCCCGGCGTTGCAGATACTGATCAGTGATGGCTCAGTGCCCGCGAGGCAGCTGTACGCCAGCGCGCATCCTTCGGATATCCGGCCGGAGCTGGCGCTGCAGCGTCAGATCAGTATCGCGGGGGCGTCCTCCTGGAGCGTCACCGCTATCCCCTCGACACGTTACCTTGACCAGTACGACGATCAGGTGCCGTTGCTGGTGCTGCTGTTCGGTCTGACGCTGACATTGCTGGCCCATGTCGGGCTGCGCCAGTTGTTGCACCGCTCGCAGGAGGTGGAGCGGCTGGTCGAGCAACGTACCCGCGAGCTCGGGCAGGCGCTGGAGCGACTCAATACTCTCGCGGCGACCGACGATCTGACGGCCCTTGCCAATCGTCGCCATTTCGATGATTGCCTGCAGCGCGAATGCCGGCGATCGATCCGGGATTTCACGCCGCTGACACTGATGATGGTGGATGTGGACTGCTTCAAGGCATACAACGATCACTACGGGCATCCGGCCGGCGACCGTTGTCTGCAGCAGATAGCCCGGGCGCTCGGGCAGACCGTGGCGCGTCCCGGCGATCTGGTGGCGCGTTACGGCGGCGAGGAGTTCGCGCTGCTGCTGCCGGCCACCAACGAGAACGCGCAGGACCTGGCCGAGCGGTGTCGGCGGCATATCCGCGATCTGGCGATTCCCCACGAGTACAGCGAAGTCGACAGCATCGTGACCATTAGCGTCGGCCTGTGTACCCTGCAACCCTCGTCGGCGCTCAAGCCGGAGTTTATTCTCGAGCGCGCCGACCGGGCGCTGTACCGTGCCAAGGGTAACGGTCGGGACCGGGTCGAAGCCGATATCGAAACCGCGCCCGCGGTCAGGACGATGCTGGTCTGAGCCTGTGTTGCACGGGGGCCGGCCCCGGGCTGCATGAAAAACGCTACAATGGCCGGCATCTGCCAAGCCTCCCGGGAACCCCCTGATGCTGTTTGATCTTCTCGAGCCCCTCGTTGCCATCAATGCCCGCGCCGGACGCCGGCAGCTGGTCTGGCTGCAGGGCGAGGCGGACTGGGCACGAACGCAGGCGGCTGACTGGCTGCGGGACGCCGTCATCGAGCAGCCGCTCTGGGTCGGCGCAGCGGCGCCGGACGGCATCGAGGCTCTGGCAGCCCCCGAGGTACAGCGCCGGCTCGGCAGCGAGTGCGGCGCTCTCGTCTTCGACGCCTTCAGTGGCTTCAACCCCAACGCCTTCGGTCAGGCCGTCGGCACTCTCCGTGGCGGCGCTCTGGCGCTGCTGTTGACCCCTCCGGCGGACAGCTGGCGCGACTTCGACGACCCGGAACACGCCGCCATTGCGGTCTATCCCTACAGCGCCGACGACGTCGGCCGGCGTTTTCTGGCGCATCTGGTGACCACGCTGGAGGCCGACAGTCGCGTGATCGCGGTGGCTCAGGGGCAGGTGGCGTCACCGTTGCCGCTGCCCGATAGCCCTGTGCCAGCAGCAGCGGCAAAGCCGCCGTATCGCACCGCTGATCAGCGTCATGCCGTCGATGCCGTGCTGGCGGCGCTCGAGGTTTCCGTTCCGCTGGTGCTGACAGCGGATCGCGGGCGCGGCAAGAGCGCGTCGCTGGGGCTGGCGGCGGCGCGCTGGCTTTTGCGCAACGAGGGCACCGTGCTGGTCACGGCGCCCACGCGGGCCGCCGCGGCCGAACTGTTCGCGCGGCTGCACGACGGCCAGCCAGGTGAGCACCGGGGCGATCCGTTCGATCACCCGCGCGTACGTTACTTTTCTCCCGAGCGCCTGCTGCACGGCGAAGGCGAGGGTGAGCTGCTGCTGGTCGATGAAGCAGCGGCCATTCCGGCGCCGGTATTGTCGGGACTGCTGGCGCGTTTTCCCCGCATCGTATTCGCCACTACGGTTCATGGTTACGAGGGCACCGGGAGGGGCTTTGCGGTGCGCTTTCGTCGCGAGTTGCAGCGTCGCGCGCCCAACTGGCGCGAGGTGCGGATGCAACAGCCGGTGCGCTGGTGTCAGGGGGATCCGCTCGAGGAGCTGTCGTTCCGGATGCTGATGCTGGATGCGGAGGCCGCGCCGGCAAGGGCCTTTGAGGGTTTCGCACCCGGCGACCTGTCGCTGTGCCGGCTCGACCGTGACCGCCTGCTCACCGACGCGCCCCTGCTGTCGGAGCTTTTCGGGCTGCTGGTACTGGCGCACTACCGCACCACGCCGGGGGATCTGCGCATTCTGCTCGACAGCCCGAACCTGGCCGTCTGGACGGCAAGCTGCAACGGTCATCTGGCGGCGGCGATGCTGGTGGTCGAAGAGGGAGACTTGCCGGCGGATCTTGTCGAGGGCATCTACCAGGGCCGTCGCCGACCGCCGGGACACCTGATCCCGCAGGCGCTGATCGGCCAGGAAGGCCTGTGCCAGGCTGGCGATCTGCGCGCGCTGCGTATCATGCGTATCGCCACCCACCCGATGCTGGAGCGTCGCGGGATCGCCAGCCGCCTGCTCGGCGCGCTGGCGGACTGGGCGCGACCCCGGCATATCGACTATCTGGGCACCTGTTTCGGCGCTACTGAGGATCTGCTGAGTTTCTGGACCGGCAACGACTATCTGCCGGTGCGCCTGGGGGCCGGCCGGGATCCGGTCGGCGGCACCTTCGCGGTTATCCTGCTAGCGCCGCTCGGTGCTGCGGCCCGGGAGCTACTTGATGAGGCCCGCGAGCGTCTGCGCCTGCGGCTGCTGCACCAGTTACCGGCACAGCTGGCGGATCTGGATGCACGCCTGGTGGCGAGTCTGTTACCCTCGACGGAACCCATACGCCTGTCGCAGGGGGAGCGCATGGAAATCGAGGTGTTCGCGCATCACAATCGCGCCTTCGAGAGCTGCGAGCCGGCGTTATGGAAGCTGTGCAGCGCGGGGCCGGAAAGCTGGATTCGCGCCGGGCTCGATCAGACGCAGCAGCAACTGCTTATCCGGGTGGTGCTGCAGCGTCACAGTTGGGAGCGTCTTGCCGCGGTCAGTGCTGGCGGTCGCCGCGCCCAGGTGCGTGCGCTGCGCGCTATCATGGCGCGTCTGCTCGAAAGCCGTGGGGAGGGCCATGAGACCTAGACTGGTGCGTCTGCTTTACTGGATTGCCGGCGTCACGGCGTTGCTGCTCGGTGCCATCGGCGTGGTGCTGCCGTTGCTACCGACGACGCCGTTCGTGATCCTGGCGGCCTTCTGTTTTTCCCGCAGCTCCGAGCGGTTGCACCGCTGGCTGCTCAATCAGCGCCTGTTCGGGCCGATGATACGCGACTGGGAGGCCTACGGCGTGATTCCGCTGCGTATCAAATGCCTGTCGACCACGCTGATGCTCGCGCTCGTCAGCTATCCGCTACTGTTCCGTGAATTCGACTGGCGCCTCAAGGCGCTGGCCGGCGCCTGCGTGCTGTTCGCACTGGTCTATGTCTGGAGCCGCCCGTCGGTGCCGCAGGCACGCGCGGCCAAAGCTGCAATGGGCGATGACACCGGGAGTGCCTCTTAGACGCTGCGCCTGTGGGAGTATGCCTGTGGGAGCGGCTCCTGTGAGTGATCGGCAGGGCCTGCGAATCGTGTGTAGGAGCCCGCTCCGCGGGCGAGCTTTTCGGGAGCGCGTCAAAGTTAGAGCGTCGAAGCCTGGCTTCGGTTCGCCCGGGGACCGGGCTCCTACAGCTGTTTCGTGGGAGTGGCGCACCCAAACGTACGGTCACTTCCCCCGCCGCGAACGGGTTGGCACGGTGCCAGATTCGATTCGCCGCGGGGCGCGCCACCTGCGATTATCTGCTGCGGTGGCGCGACACTCGGTCGCAGGAGAAGCGGCGCCCCGCGGAAATGGGTTTTGGTGCGGTTCGCTTCTCTCACCGGCACCCTACGCCAGAATCTCCACCTCCATCCCGACTTCCAGCACGCCTTCGCCGAGCGGCACCAGATTCTGGCCGAAGTTGACCTGGCCTTCGCTGTCGCGTCGGTAGCCTGTCAGGGTGCGCAGCGGCTCCTGGCGCGGGTGACGTTCTGCCGTTACCGGGTCGATGGTCGTCAGCACGCAGCGCGCGCAGGGTTTGACCGGTTCCAGCTCGAGGGAACCGATACGGATGCGGCGCCAGCTGTCCTCGGCGAAGGCATCGCTGCCACTGATCACCAGGTTGGGGCGAAACTGTGCCATCGCTACCGGCGCCGGCAGGCGTGAATTCAGGTCGGCGAGAGAAGCCTCACCGATCAGCAGCAGCGGATAACCGTCGGCGAAGGCGACCGGTGAGAGGGGCGCGCGGTCGGTCTGGCGGCTCGAGCGCGTGCCGAAGTAGCGCAGGCTGCACTCGAGGCCCAGCCATTCGCTGAACCAGCGGTCTGCGCTGTCGCTGCAGTGCTGGCCCTCGATTTGGTCGTTCCAGACGCTGATGGTTCGATACGCTGCCGGGAAGTCGTCATAGCGCAGTCGCAGGTCGCTGCAGCCGGTGGCGCTCAGCACCAGACCATCAGAGGTCGGCGTGGCTCTGACCTGCAGCAGCCGGGGGTGCCTGCGCGCGGTCAGGAACTGCCCGTCATTGTCGGTCAGGACGAAGCGGCGATCGAAGGCAAGGCCCGCGCGTTCGACGAAGGCGCGCTCGAGACCGATGCCGGCCGTGGACTTGATCGGGTAGATATGCAGCGAACTCAGTCTGATCATGGTGTCTCCGTTTCCGTTATCGGGGCCTGTGCGATCAGCATCAGTCCCTCCAGCATCCGCTCCTTTTCCCGACGCAGGTCGAACGGCTCGAGCACCCGCAGCTGCAGCTCATGCCGGTCGGTCAGTGCTTCCAGGTAGGCTCTGCTGTGGCGAAAGCGTCCGCTTGGCTGCAGCTCGGGCTCGGTGCTTTGGCCGGCCTCGACCGTTAGCGCCAGCAACCCGCCGGGTTCAAGGCAGCGGACGGCCACGGCGAACAGCGGTTCGAGGTCGCCGAGGTAGATCAGCATATCGGTACTGGCGATCAGCGGATAGCGGGCAGCGGGCAAAAGCGCCAGTTGCGTGATCGCATCACCGTGATGCAACGCACGATAACAGCCCTTGCTGCGTGCCTGCGCCAGCATTTGCGCCGAGACATCGAGACCGTCTACCGCAAGCCCGGGGAAATGCCGCCGCAGCGACTGACCCAGCAGGCCGCTGCCGCAGCCCAGATCCAGCGCGCAGGCGGGCGCGTCCGGCAGCCGCGTGGCAAGGGCCTGCGCCAGCAGTTCCGGAGCCCGGTAGCCAAGACGCCCGACCAGACGCTGTTCGAACTGACCGGCATGGCGGTCGTACAGGCCTTCGACATAGGCCCGCGGGGCCTTTATGGCGCTTTCGCCATTGAGCGAGGCCAGCAGGTAGGTTGCCGTGTCGTTGTCCGGGTCCAGCTGCAAAACGCGCCGGTAGAGCGGCGCCGCAAGGTCGCCGTGGCCGGCCTCCGCGACGTAGTCGGCGACACCCTGCAGGCTGTCGCTGTCGGGCACCTGGTCGAGCAGTTTCAGCGCCTTGTCCCCGGCGCCCTGCAACAACAGGAGCAGTACGTACTCGCACAGCCAGTCATAGTCCTGTTCGGGGCTCTGCTCGAGCAGCCCGAGCGCCTGGCGGCGGCGTCCGAGCTGGCGCCAGGCAACGGCCAGTGCGGTGCGGGCTTCGGGCAGCTGCGGGGCCAGCGACAGCGCGCGCTCGAAGGCTGTGCTCATCCGCTGCCAGTCGCCCTGCGCTTCGCAGATATTGCCGCGATTGACCCAGTAGGCGGCCTCGTCCGGCTGGTGTCGCAGTGCGTTGTCGATGGCCATGGATGCTTCGTCAAGCTTGCCTCTGTGTTGCAGGCACAGCGCCAGATTATTGCTGGCCTGGGCCAGCTGGGTGGCCGGTGCCGGGCAACGACAGGCGTGACGCAGGTGTTTTTCGGCGCCGTCGAGCTGTTCCAGACGCAGCAGTGCGACGCCGCACAGGTGCTGCGCCGCAAATTGGTCGGGGTTCCTTTTCAGCATCGGCAGACAGAGGGTGACGACGTCCTGGAGACGTCCCTGTTGTAGCAGAACGAGCGCTTGTTGCAGAGTTTTTCGGTCTTGCATCGGTACTGAAGCGACAGAGCTGGAGGCGGTTGGCGTTGGTGATCTGTCCCGGGGGCACAGGCGTAAACCCGGTACTATACTGCAGCCGGTGATCGAGACCCAAGTCGTCCTGGTGCGCGTTGTCAGGGTCCGTCCTGCAGGAAGGTCCATTTCCAGGAGATCAGTCTTATGAGACTCAGACAGTTCGTGTTCGCAGTGTTCGCCCTGATGATCGCCGTCACCGTACAGGCCGCATCGCGGGAAGAAATCGATGCCAAGGCCGACGAGGCGCTGCAAACTCTTTATCAGGAATCCCAGGCTGCACGTGAACTGGCCTTGCAGGCCAAGGGCGTACTGGTGTTCCCGGAGGTGTACAAGGCCGGCGTTGGCATCGGCGGCGAGTACGGCGAGGGGGCGTTGCGGATCGGTGGCCAGACCGTCGACTACTACAGCACCGCTTCGGCCTCGATCGGGCTGCAGCTCGGCGCCCAGATCAAGAGCCAGGTGGTACTCTTCATGACCCAGGAAGCGCTCGATAAATTCCGTACCAGCAAGGGCTGGGAGGCAGGGGTCGACGGCAGCGTCGCCATCGCCACCCTCGGCACCGGCGGCACCATCGACACCCATACGCTGCAGCAGCCGATCATCGGTTTTGTCTTTTCCAACAAGGGTCTGATGGCGAACCTGACGCTGGAAGGCTCCAAAATCACCCGTATGGACAAGTAGTCGAGTAGTGGCCTGTTTCGAGTGGACAGTTTACAGTTAGCCCCTGTTCACTTGGCACTGTTGACTGTCCACTTTTATGACCCCTGCAATCAATGTGGCCCGGAAGGCCAGGATTCCTTTCCAGATACACGAGTACACCCATGATCCGGCGGCGGCTTCCTACGGGCTCGAAGCGGCGGATGCGCTGGGCCAGCCGCCCGAGCGGGTATTCAAGACGCTGCTGGTTGCGCTCAACGGCGACCCGCGCCGGCTCGGTGTGGCGATAGTGCCGGTGTCGGGACAGCTGGACCTGAAAGCGGTCGCCGCGGCTCTAGGGGCCAAGAAGGCCAGTATGGCCGATCCTGGTGACGCCGAGCGGGCTACCGGCTACGTCGTCGGTGGCATCAGTCCGCTGGGGCAGAAGAAACGTCTGCCGATGGCGCTCGACAGCAGCGCCGGCAATTTCCCGACGCTGTATATGAGCGCCGGCAGGCGCGGGCTCGAGATAGAGATGGCGGCCGAAGACCTGATTCGCCTGACCGGCGCGATCATGGCGCCGATAGGGCGCTGAAAGCCGTTTTCGTGGGAGCGGCGCCCCCGCCACGAATTTCCGGCACAGTGCTGGTTTTGTTCGCCGCGAGGCGCGGCTCCTACAGGTGTTATCAGGCGCTCGAGCCGTCTTCCTGGGAGCGGCGCCCCCGCCGCGAATAGTGTCAGCCGGTGCGGCGTACGCGCTGCTGGCTGCTGCTCTTGAGCGCGGCGGTGGTGGCGCTTTCGCTGGGTTTGAACTCCGCGGCTTCCAGACCATGGCGGTTGAGCAGCTTGTAGAAATCGGTGCGGTTGCGCTGGGCAATGCGGGCGGCGTGGGTGACGTTGCCCTCGGTGATGCGCAGCACCTTGATCAGGTAGCGCTTCTCGAAATCCGCCCGCGCCTCGTTGAACGAAGGCACCACTCTCTCCTGGTTCGCCAGCGCCTGGGCGACCAGGCCTTCCGGCACGATCGGGCTGTTGCTCAGCGCCACCACCTGTTCGATCACGTTTTCCAGCTGACGCACGTTGCCGGGCCAGGCGGCCTGGGCCAGCAGGTGAATGGCGCCGGGCGAGATCCCGCGCACCCGCGGATTGTGGCGGTCCGCGGCCTTGCCGAGGAAGTGCCGGGTCAGCAGCGGGATGTCCTCCGGACGGTCGCGCAGCGGCGGCAGGTCCAGGTTGACCACGTTGAGGCGGTAGTAGAGGTCTTCGCGGAACTCATGGCTCTCGATGGCTTTTTCAAGGTCGCGGTGGGTGGCCGATATGACACGGACGTCGATCGGGATGCTCTCCGTCGAGCCGACCGGGCGGATCATGCGCTCCTGCAGCGCCCGCAGCAGCTTGACCTGCAGCGACTGCGGCATATCGCCGATTTCGTCGAGAAACAGGGTGCCGCCGTGCGCAGCCTGAAAGAGGCCTCGGTGCTGGGTGATGGCGCCGGTGAAGGCACCCTTGGTATGGCCGAACAGCTCCGATTCCAGCAGCTGTTCGGGCAGCGCGCCGCAGTTGATGGCGACGAAGGCCTTGCCCGCCCGTCGGCTGGCCTTGTGGATCGCCTTGGCGAAGCATTCCTTGCCGCTGCCGCTCGGGCCGGTGATCAGCAGACTGACGTCGGATTCGGCGACGCGTTGCGCCTGCTGCAGCAGCGACTCGATGGCGGGGCTGGCGCCGATGATGCCGGCGCGCCATTCCTGATCCTGACGCCGGGCGCTGGTGTTGAGCGCCGCGCGGACGGTGTCGAGCAGCTGGTCGCGGTCGATCGGCTTGGTCAGAAAGGCATAGACGCCGCGCTGGGTGGCGGAGACGGCCTCGGGGATCGAGCCGTGGGCGGTCATGATGATGACCGGCAGGTCCGGCCGTTGTTGCTGGATCTGCTCGAACAGCGCCATGCCGTCCATCTGATCCATGCGCAGGTCGGTGATGACCAGGTCGATCGTTTCTGCAGCCAGGACCTGCAGCGCTTCCTGGCCGCTTTCGGCGCAGCTGACGCGATAGTCCTGGGCCTGCAGGCGCATCTTGAGCAGCTTGAGCAGGGCGCTATCGTCGTCAACCAGTAGCAGCTGTGGAGTCGTATTCATTCTCACAAATCCTTGCGTTGGCGCGTGATCTGCTGTTCCAGATCGGTCAGCGCTTCTATCTTGCGTTTCAGTTCGGTGATTTCGTCTTCGCGGGCCTTGAGCTCGTCGCTGCGCGCCAGGTCGTGCCGGACCTGGCTCAGGTGCAGGAACAGGTAGCGGTCGGCGATGCATTTGTCGTCCGGGTACAGCGGCAGGCTGCCGAGCAGCTCGGCGCCGAGTCTGCTGTCCTCCGCAGAGGAAGCCGGACTGATCAGCAGCAGGGCTTCAAGCGCCTTGTCGCGGCTCTGCCGCGCCTCCATCAGCTGACGCATGCGTTGCTCGTCGGAGTCGGCCAGCAGATAGCGGTGCTCGAGTCGCAGCAGGTGAGCCAGGCTCTCGCCACTGACGTAGCAGGCCGGCCCTGAGTCCTTTGGCGAAGTCGCTGCATCCGCTGTGGGCTGCGTAGCGGTCGCGCCGCAACCAAGCAGGCCGGCGATGAGCGCCAGCAGGGCCAGTCCCCGGGGCAGTTGTCGAGTAAGCAGCTTTGCTGACATTTCAGTCACTCACTGCGGGCAGTTGAATTCTGAACACCACCCGGTGTTCGCTGTTGGTGACCAGAGCAAGCTCCGCGCCCAGGGCATTGGCAGCGTCGCGGGCAACGCTGAGGCCGATACCCGAGCCCTTGAGCGGGCCGCGACGACGGTTCCGGCCCTGGTAGAATGGCTGGAAAATATGCTCGATCTCGTTGTCGGGAATCGTGGGTCCCGTGTTGCCGACGTCGATCTGCATACGGTCGTTCAGCGCCTGGTAGCGGATGAAGAGCTCTCCTTGTTCGTCTCCGTAGTAGATCGCATTCGAGATCAGGTTGCTGAGAATTCGATGCAGCATCGGACGGTCGGTCGGCCAGTGCGCATCCTTCGCGGGGCGCTCGAGTCGAATGCGTTTCTGTTCCAGCAGCAGCCGGTGCGGCTGCAGAGCGGCATTGAGGCAGCTGTCGAGGCTGGTGCTGCGAATGAGCAGGCTGTTGGGTTGCTGCAGGCGATTGTAGTCCAGCAGCTGCTCGATCAGGGTTTGCAGTTCGAAGCTGTTGCGCTGGATCAGTTCGACGATCTCGCGCTGGTTGTCGGTCAGCGGGCCGGCGACCTCTTCGGCCATCAGGTCGGAGCCCTCCCGCAGTGTGGTCAGCGGGGTTTTCAGCTCATGTGAAATATGGCGCAGGAAGCGGTGTTTTTCCTCCTCGAGTTCGCGCAGGTGGTCGGCCAGCCAGTCCAGCTGTTCATTGAGGTCGACCAGTTCGCGCGGGCCCCGCAGGCGTCTGTCGGTGTTGGTATGGCCGTGTCCCAGGGCGCGGATGCGTTCGATCAGCACACTGACCGGCTGGCTGATGCGCACGCTGAAAAACAGTATCAGCAGCGCCGACAGGGCGATCAGGATGGTCGCCTGCGTCCAGAGCTTCTGCTGGGTGGCGCGCGCCTGCAGGTCGAGGTCGGCGAGCCGCTGTTCCAGTTGACGGCTGCTCTGGGCGATCAGCTCGTCGGTCAGCAGTACCAGCTGTTGCAGCAGCGGAGCGCCGGTTTCGCTGTTGTCGGCCTGCTCGATCTGGTCCAGGGTTTCGTGCAGCGACGGCATCACGGCATTGCCTTCGAACGCGAAACGCTGAATGTCGAGCAGCTTGCGGTAGTCGCCGATTTGCTGCAGGAGGCGCTGGCGAATCTCCTCTCGTTGCAGAATCGCGTACTGACTTGCCGAGCGCAGGATATCTTCGGCGAGAACGTCCAGCTGCAGATTGCGGCGGCTGATATCCAGCGACAGTCGGGCTCCCTCGCGTCCCTGGCGGGCCTGCGACACCAGTTCATTGCTGGCCTGATACAGCAATATGCCCAGCGGCGTGACCACGAGCAGAAAGGCCAGTAGTACCAACTGGCGCAGCGAACCTGCCCGCCAGCGATGGGTCCGGGTCATGGGAGGGGATTGAAGCTCGACGAAAGTGTTCAATTATCCATCTTAGCTCGACTGTCGTTGGCTGGCGACATCCATCTGTCGCTGCGGATCCTGCGGTTCCGGGACTCAGGCCTGGAAACGTCGCAGTTCTTCAGGGCTCAGGAAACCGTCGAGATCGAGATCCATGCGGTAAAACTCGCCGATCAGCCGCTCGTCCTGCTTGGCTTCCAGAAAGCTCAGCCGGCCATCGCCGTTGCGGTCCAGTTCGTTGAACGCCGGGCGTGGCAGGTTGGGCAATGACTCGGCCTGTACGTTCTCGGCGGCAGGCTGTGCCAGTACCAGGAAAGCAGAGGTGAGGGCGGCACTGCCAAGTACGGCGGCAACTCGTTTCATTCGGGCACTCCTTGTCACTACTACACAATCGTTTGACAATCGATCTGCTACTACAAGTTTCGGGCCTGATGGGGTTTTTATATTTAAAATCAATGGCTTATGATTTCTGTGCGCGAGCGTCACCGTGCAGAGTCGGATGCAGCCGGCGGAAGTCTACCGGAAATCTGTCTCTTTTTGGATACGGATAGGGTTGAGTGGGTTCCGGGTCTATAAAAATCAACAACTTAAGATGTATCCAAAAAGAGACAGCGTGGCTTGAGGGCGGATTAGCCGCGCTCGCTGTTGTCGTCAGGCTGGATCGCCTGGGGGGCGAGTTGCAACTGGCGAACGGGGCTGGGTTTCATCGCCTGATGGGTCGCGGCAAGCGCGGCGATGGTGATCAGCGTCGTCAATCCGAGCAGTACGGATTTGTTCATAGGGCTTTCCTTTGGCTGCTGTCCCAATCTTGATAGATTGGTATAAGCAAATAGCAGGCCAACAATCTAAATGGCGGGCCTGGCAGGCTGTTGAAAAGCGTTTGCGAGGCCGTCTGGGAGTGCCGAACGCCGCCCGGACCGGAACAGGCGAAAAAGCGCAGTCGTCGATGGGTGGAGCCGCGATGGCACTTCATATCGGGATGCATCCTGGTTTGATGCCGCGTAACCGCCACGGACGGCGGAAATCCTGATATTGCAGGAGCGCATAACAGGAAACCCATCAACAGCGTCCGATGCTGTCGTGGTGTTCTGAGAGCACGCGATGGGTTCCACGACGTGGGCCGAGTCGGCAACGGATACCCCGTACCGAGCGTCGTTTCACCCATCCTACGATTTGCGCGGGGTCTGATACCCTATCTGAAACCTGTTTTTACGCCGCCTTTGGCAACGCAGAGAGATGTTCAACAGCCTGCGCAAAGTGCGGCTCGGATAGTCGGGCGGGAATATTGTCGCTGGTGCTGGCAGGGGAACAGGCTGCGGCTGCAGCCTGTATCGGTATCCGTCAGTCCAGGCGGAAGCCGATCTTGACGACGACCTGGTAGTGCGCGATCTGACCATCGCGGATATGACCGCGCATCTCGGTGACCTCGAACCAGTCCAGGTGGTCCAGGGATGCGGCGGCCTTGGTGACCGCCTTTTTCACCGCATCGTCGTAACCGTCGGTCGATGAGCCGGCAACTTCGATCAGCTTATAGACATGATCGGACATGGGAATTGCCTCCTGCTGGGTTTTGGTCCCTTAATTAATAGCAGGCGGTGTCCGGTTCTTCGACGATGGGGTTGCATAATTCCCCGATTCCTTCGATTTCCACCCGCACCCGGTCACCGGCTTTCATATAACCGCGCGGTTTCATCGAGACGCCGACGCCGGAGCTGGTGCCGGTGGCGATGATGTCGCCGGGCTCCAGGGTACAGACCGTCGAAAGCGTCGACACCAGCTGGTAGCAGTCGAAAATCAGGTGGCGGGTGTTGCTGTGCTGGCGCAGTTCGTCATTGAGCCAGGTCTTGAGTTCCAGGTTGTGCGGATCCAGGCTGTCGGCGGTGACGATCCAGGGGCCGATGGGGCCGTGGGTGTCGAAGGATTTGCCCAGGGTCCAGGTCGGCGCCTTGATCTGCCAGTCCCGCACCGAGACATCGTTGGCGATGGTGTAGCCGGCGATGACCTCGCGCGCCTGTTCCGGCGTGACGTGGCGGCAGCGGCGGCCGATAACGATGGCCAGTTCACCTTCGTAGTCGAGTTTGTCTGAAATGCGGGGGCGATGCACCGGCATCTCGGGGCCGGTGACGCAGGTGGTCTGCTTGTTGAAGAAGGTTGGGAATTCGGGCGTTTCGAGGCCGGTTTCCTCGACGTGGTCGGCGTAGTTGAGGCCGACGGCGAGATATTTGCCGGGGCGCGGCACCGGCGCCAGCAGGCGCACCTCGGCAAGCGGGATGCCGGCCTCGGGATTTTCGGCCAGATCGCGCAGGCGCTCGAGTGCAGGCTCGCCGGCGGCGAGCAGACCGATCATGTCCTGCGGCAGATCTGGGTCGAGCGCCGTGTCGATGACGCGGTCATCGATCAGGGCGCCGGCGCGGGTCTGGTTGCGGTATTCGAAGGTGATCAGGCGCATTGTGTCTCCGGTATTTGTTGTTGGGTAAGGCTGCTAGGCGGCATCCAGCGCCGGCCATGCATAGTCCGGTGCGATCGCGCGCTGCAGCTGCAGCAGAATGCTGTCGTAAACCTCGGGCGCCACCTGCCGGCTGTTCATCACCCAGAGTCCTTCGATACTGTTGCTGATCAGCAGCGCCAGCGAGCGTGGGCAGCTGGATTGCGGCAGATCGCCACACTGGCGGGCGCGCTCCAGTGTCTGCTCGAAAAGCTGCTGAATCTGGTCGACATAGTGACAGATGCAGTCGCGGATGGCTTCGTCGTGGGCGCCGATGGTGACCTGGGTCTTGGTCAGCATTCCGCCCCGGCCCCGGGGCGCGCTTCCGAGCTTCTGGCGCAAGCTGCGCAGCATTTCGCCGATGGCGTCCAGCGGCCTGGTCGCGCTGGCGAGGATATCATGAATCCAGTGCAGCCGCCGGCGGGCATAGAGGTCCAGGGCTTCCAGAAAAAGCGCATGCTTGGAGCCGAAGGCACCGTAAAGCGAGCCCGGCTTGAGCCCTGTGGCCTGCACCAGCATACTGATCGAGGTGTCGCAGTAGCCGTGGTGCCAGAACACTTCCATCGCGATATCCAGCACCTCGTTGCGGTCGAATTCTGCCGGTCTCGCCATTGGTGTATCCTCTCCGGGCCGGGACTCAGGTCCTGGTAAATCTGAAAATAAATAAAGTCAGATGTGCATTTATAAGATGACTCTCATGAACAATCAACGGCTTTTGGTTTTGCTGCTGTCGGTAATTCTGCCGGGTTGTGCAGCATTGCAGGCGCCGTTGCCAGAGCCCGTCGACAGCCGGCGCCTGGTGGGAATGCTGTCGCCTTCCGGCGACCGCTGGGTTCTGGATCCGTGTTATTCCCGTGCATCTGTACTGTTGCAGGACCCCGGTGGGCTGCTTGGGCCGCGCTACACAGACCGGGTACCCTTGCCGGGTCTGCCGCTTTTTGTCGAGCTGGAAGTGTCCGCAGAAAACCGGGTGCAGCGCCTGCTGGTGGCGGGTGGCGACGTGAGTGCCTGTCGTGCGGAACTGAACGGCATCGACTGGCGTGCGGCAGGCAGCGATCCGGACTGGGAGGCGGATTTTAGCGATTCGGCGCTGGAGGTTCGCGATCAGTCGCGGCTGCTGCGTCTGAAATTCCACGTCGAGCCGCTGGCGGCAGGAGGGCGCTATCTGCAGCGCTGGCAGGGACGACTGACGGCGCCGGGCATTCCGGAACAGCGCGTCGAGATTGGCCTGCGTGACGGGGAGTGCGAGGATCGCAGCGGCATCTGGTACGGGCTCGAAGCGCTGATGAAGCTCAATGGCGACAGTTACCTCGGCTGTGTCCGTTACGGCAACCAGGCTGCCCTGACGCTGCCCGGGCGCTACCGCAGCGACCTGGTCACCGACCAGGGGTCGCGTCGTACCGTCGAACTGACGCTTGATGGCGACAAATGGGCCAGTCTTGTCGAGCGTTATCCGGATGCGCGCGGCACCGTCGAGCGCAGCGGGCGCTGGCGACTGATGCCCAGCGGCAAGCTGATGTTGCACCTGCTGCAGCGTGACGGTCACGACGAGCAATACCTGCGGCTGTTCAGCCGGCGTCTTGACGGCTCTCTGGTCCTGGAGGGCGAGGGGCCCGAGTTTGCTCCCTGGGGGCTGCGACTGGCGCCTGTGGCGGATGCCATGGATACCGCAGGAGATGCAATAGATAGCGTGGGAGCGGCGCTCCGCCGCGAATAGCGCGCCGACAGTCCATTCGCGCCGGGGGCGTGCCCGTAAGTTTGGCTACGTCGCTTCCAGGCTCAACAATCGTTGTCACCCGTCACCCGTCACCCGTCACCCGTCACCCGTCACCCGTCACCCGTCACCCGTCACCCGTCACCTATTACAGACTTATTTCTGTAACCTTTTGGTCTTAAAGTCCTTGTGGCATTATGGCCCGCAAATTGCTTTCCTTATTGATTGATCTATAAGGGCTTTCTGGATTTTCTGTATTTTCTGTCAAAAGGGCCTCGCCGGCACCGCACTAGGAAAAACTCCTATGGTCACGGCGTGTAAAGTCTGAAATCATTGAGAGCTTTTTGCGGGCGCAGCATGCTTTCGGCGAGGCTGTCTTCGCCGCTTACAAACCGTTCCCGGGGCGTTGAGGATTGCCCGACGAACAACCTTCGGGCGGTAGCGTGTCTGAACGCCTTTGCCGGGTCGCAAGCGCTGGCGCCTTGTGACCCCCGGCGACAAGGTAGTAATATTTCCGCTGCCTGGCGCCGCGACAGGTAACAGGCGCGGCCTCAGTGCAGGCGGGCGCCGATCTCTGGGCCGTTTTTGAAAACGCCCCGAAAGAATAGTCAGCGCCGCGGTACTTTGCACAATCCATTTGTTATTTCAGGACCGGTCAATCTGGCTGCCCGTTGTGGCCACCCGGTTATCAGACTTTTCGAGCAAGGATCCCGCCATCAGTGCCGGATCGAGAGGGCGGGGATGTCGGAATTATCCATTACGGCGCTGGTCGACAACGGCGGCGATGTACTGCAGAGCGGCTACGCCAGCCTCAGGGAGCAGGCGCGGATGCTGGAGCGGCTCGCAGCCAGCATCGACGAATCCTTTGTCCGGGCCGTGCGGCTTGTGACCCATTGCCGGGGCGAAATTATCGTTGCGGGCAACGGCGTGTCACAGACCCGTCTGGCAAAGAGCCTGTCGGCTGCGGGATGCAAGGTGCGGGAAGTGGAAGCCGGCAACCTGCACGGACGCCCGGGCGCAGCGGTGGGGTCGGACGATCTGGTTATTGTGGTAGGGGCTGATGCCCAGCAGGCTTTGCAGAAGCCTGTTACCTCGTTGCTGCTCATCGGAGGCTCTGCCGAAAGCGCCTCTGTCGGGCAAAACGTCCTGGCCTTGCCGGTATCGCTGGATACCGAACGGTGTCCGGCACATCTGCAGGGCGCGGTGCAGGAGCTGGCCGTGATGGCGCAGGCGGACGCACTGGCCGCCGCGGTTGCGGTTCAGTACCGACGCAATCTTCCCAGTGGTGAGCGGAAGAACAATCATGTTGAAGGGATTTGAGTCACAGATGTATCGAATCAGCACGGGTCGCGCCAAAGCGACCGTCAGCCTGCTGGCCGCCCTGGTCCTTGCGGGCTGCAGCAGCAATCAGACCCGGGACGCCTACAGCGCCACGGCGCAGCCGCCTGTGGTCTCCAAGGGACAGGCGCTGTCGCAGGAAGTCTCCGGTTTTCTTTCGACCGGCAGTGGGCAGTCCACCCGCTACTTCGCCAGCACCTACTGGGGCGACAATGTCGAACTGACCACCGATGCCACCTACTACGCCGCCAGCGGTCGCATCTGTCGTCAGGTGTCGGTGAGCAGCATGACCGGCACCTCGGCCGGACGCTGGCTTGCCTGTGAAGGCGGCAACGGCCAGTGGGTCGCGGTGCGCTCGCTTTCAGCGGTCGCTCGCTAAACAGCGCAACCTGAAGAAATGTAGGATGGGTTAACGGCGCATGGCGAACAATTCGGACGTCTTGCACATCGTTCGGGCGCCGTGTAACCCGTCATAGGCGCCGAAGGCGCCTTGGCCTCCGCCCGCAGAATTGTGGGATGGGGTAGGATGGGTTAACGGCGCAATGGCGGCTAGTCGAGACGCCAAGCACCAGGTTCGGGTGCCGTGTGACCGCCAGGGATGGCGGAAATCCTTAAAACGCAGGAGCGGTTTTTAAGGGAATCCATCATAGGCGCCGCAGGCGCCTTGGTGTCCGCTTGCAGCGGGCGGCTGTCGCCGTCACTGGCACAAAGGGAAGTCCAAACATGAAGTTAGCGTTACGTTTTAAAACACTCGGTGCGCCGCTGCTCGCCGCCGCGCTCGGCATGGGCTCGCCGCTGGCGGGCGCCATCGGTATCGAGGCGACCATACTGCAGGAAAGCCAGCAGGCGCAGTCCATTCCCGAGCGCGGGGATATGTCTTCCAACGTTCAGGAACAGATGTCGACCAACTGGAGCAGCGGCAGCTACGGCGGGCCGGTGCCTGTCCCTGCCTACGACCCCGACGCACTGCGTCCCTTCGGCGCGCACCTGTTCAGCGGCGGTTTTCGCGGCGTGCGCGCCGACGGCCTGAACCCGGACTACCGTCTGGTGCCGGGAGACCAGATCACGCTGCGCATCTGGGGCGCGGTCGAGATCGAGCGCGTGCTGCCGGTCGACGCCCAGGGCAATATCTTCATCCCGGCCATTGGCCCCATCAAGGTACAGGGGCTCAGCAATGGCGAACTCAACAGCCGCGTGACCCAGGCGGTACGCTCGGTGTATCCGGAGAACGTCCAGGTCTACACCAACCTCCAGGGCGTGCAGCCGGTCGCGGTGTTCGTCACCGGCTACGTGCAGAATCCCGGCCGATACGCCGGTACGCCCAGCGATTCCCTGCTGTACTTCCTCGATCAGGCGGGCGGCATCGACGATGCGCTCGGCAGCTACCGCCAGATCAAGGTGCTGCGCAACAACCAGGTCATCGCCACCGCCGACCTCTACGACTTCCTCCTCAACGGCGATCTGGCGCGCCCGCAGTTCCGTGACGGCGACACCATCGTCGTCTCCGAGCGCGGGCCGGCCGTGGCCGTCACCGGCGATGTCGAGCGTGACTACCGCTACGAACTGGCGCCGGAGACCCTGAACGGCGGCGCGCTGCTGGATCTGGCCCGTCTCAAGCCCGACGTCACCCATGTCCTGTTGCGCGGCAGCCGTAGCGATGGCCCGATCTCGCTCTACTACAACACCGGCGAGTTCCGTACCCAGCAGTTGCAGGATGGCGACGAGGTTCTGTTCAGCGCCGATATGCGCGACGAAACCATAGTGGTGCAGGTCGAGGGCAGCTACTACGGCCCGTCCCGCTACGCGCTGCCGAAAGACGCGCGCCTGCACGACCTGCTCGACAACATCGCCGTGCCGCGCGACCTGACCGACGTGCACAGCATCTCGCTGCGCCGCGAAAGCGTCGCCGAGCGCCAGCAGGTCTCGCTCGACGAAAGCCTGCGCCGCCTCGAAACCACCTACCTCGGCGCTTCGTCCTCGACGCCGCAGGAAGCCGAGATTCGCGTGCGTGAAGCCGAACTGATCGCTCAGTTCGTCGAACGCGCGAAGGAAGTGGAGCCCAGCGGTCGCCTGGTCGTCGCCCAGGAAGGCCGCGTCACCGACATTCGCCTGCAGGACGGCGACGTCATCACGCTGCCCGAATACAGCGACTCGGTGCTGATCAGCGGCGAAGTCCTGGTACCGCAGTCCGTGGTCTACAACCCGGGCGTCTCGGTCAGCGACTATATCGAAGGTGCCGGCGGCTTCACCCAGCACGCCGACGATGAGCATATCCTGGTCGTGCGCCAGAACGGCGAAGTGCGCAACGCCGACGACGTCGCACTGCGCCCCGGCGACGAAATCCTCGTGCTGCCGATGGTCCCGACCAAGAACCTGCAGCTGGCCACCAGCCTGTCGCAGATCATCTATCAGATCGCCATCGCCACCAAGGTTGCGATTGATCTGTAACGCGGTACTTGCGGGTTCCAGACCGTCATTTTCTGGTCTGGGCCCCGCCTCCCTCCTACGGAGTTTGAAGTCTTGAACACCCGTACCTCCTGGCAGGTCACCCGCTCGGTCTGGCATGCCATGTTTATTCGCGAAGCCCTCGCACGTACCATGGCAGACCGCATGGCCTGGTTCTGGATGCTGTTCGAGCCGATTGCGATGATTACCATCATGGTGTTGATTCGCACGACCATTATGGGCCGAATGCGTCACATAGATGGTGCGGAGTACATTCCTTGGATAATCACAGGGCTGTTTGGCTTCTTCCTGGTTCGTGAAAATTTGATGCGACCGATCGGGGCAGTGGATGCCAATGCAGCGCTCTTTGCCTATCGGCAGGTAAAACCAATAGACCCGGTTTTCATACGTTGTTATCTCGAAGGAATGCTCCGGACGTTCATATTCCTGCTTTTTATCTTGGCTGGTGTGCTACTAGAAATTAACTTTATACCCGATGAGCCTCTGCATGCGCTGTTCTATTGGCTCTCACTTTGGCTGCTGGGGACTAGTGCTGGGCTGATTGCTTCCGCTATCGCGGGGTTGGTGCCTGAGATTGGTAAAATCATTCGTCTGGCATCGCTGCCATTGTTGATTATTTCCGGTGTCATTTTTCCGCTGAATTTCATTCCGCATACGGTACTTGAATATCTGATGTGGAACCCTATCGTGCATGGGCTTGAGTTGCTCCGAGGCGCTTTCTTTGATTCGTACCGCCCCGTAACTGGTACCAGTGCTGTCTACCTGTGGTGCTGGATATTGAGTTTTACCGCGCTCGGCCTTGCGCTGCATCTTAGATTTGAACAGAGACTCAAGAGACAATGATGTACCCGTTCATCAAGCGTTATCCCTACTGGTTCGTCTGCCTGCTAGCAATTGTCATTGTCGGCTTCTACCAGCTGATCTGGGCCAGTGATCGCTATGTATCCGAAGCCAATGTGGTGCTAGAAAGTCCCCAGTTGTCAGCGCCGACACTGAACTTCCAGTCGCTGTTGAGCGGTGGCGGTAACAACAGCGATATGCTGCTGTTGCGTGACTATCTGCTCTCCGTTGATATGCTGAAGTACATCGATGCGCAACTTGGGTTCAGAAAGCACTACTCAGAGGCCGGTATTGATTTTTTCTCGGCACTATCTGACAAGGACGTGCCGACCGAAGAGCTGCATCAGTATTACCTCAAACATGTAGAGGTCGAGCTGGACGACTACGCAGGAGTCTTACGCATCAGGGTATCGGCCTTTACGCCCGATATGGCCCATGCAATCGTGTCCCTGATGCTGGAAGAAGGTGAGCAGCATATGAATCAGATGGGGCAGCGGCTGGCAGAAGAGCAGGTACGCTTCCTCGAGACTCAGGTTGATCAGCTGGCAATCAAGTTTGATCAGTCGCGCAAGGCATTGATCGAATACCAGAACGAAAATGGCTTGACATCCCCCACGGGAGCAGTGGAAAGCATCAATGCGGTGGTAGCCAGCCTCGAAGCGCAGCTTGCTAATCTCAGAGCAAAACGTACAGCCTTGCGGAGCTATCAAAGTTCGCGTTCCGCCGATATTCGTCGAGTTGAAGCCGAGATCGATGCGTTGATCAAGCAGATTAGCCAGGAGCGGGCGCGCACCGCGCAGCAGGCCGGTGGAGCCTTGAACGTATTGTCATCGGAGTATCAGACGCTGGAACTGAGTGCTCAGTTTGCCCAGCAAAGCTACTCCGGCGCCTTGGTTGCACTGGAAAACACACGCATAGAAGCGGCGCGCAAACTCAAGCAGTTGTCGGTGTTGCAAAATCCGACACTGCCGGAATACCCGCTGGAGCCACAACGGCTGTATAACCTGGTGGTGTTTACGATTATTGCCCTTTTTCTGGGACTGATCGTGCAGATGCTGGTGCTGATTGTTCGTGATCACCGCGATTAGTGTTTTAGAAAATGGCTGGCTACGCCCCATCGCTATGAGTTGATACCGTACCCATGATAGAAATCCGTAACCTGCACAAGCGCTACCACAACCACCACGGCTCCGACTGGATACTGAAGGATATCAACCTCACAATTCCCAAAGGCGTGAGTGTGGGGCTGATCGGTGCCAACGGTGCGGGCAAGTCGACGCTGCTGCGCCTGATTGCCGGGATGGACAGCCCGGACAAAGGTGAGGTGCTGCGTCGCTGTCGCGTGTCCTGGCCGATCGGTCTGGCCGGAGGCTTCCAGGGCAGCATGACCGGTCGGCAAAACGTCAAGTTCGTTGCCCGCGCGCTGGGTGGTACCGAAAAAGAAATGCATCGGATTATTCGCTTTGTTGAAGACTTTGCCGAAATCGGTGAAGCCTTTGATGAGCCGATCAGAACCTATTCTTCCGGTATGCGCTCGCGCCTGGGATTCGGGCTGTCGTTCGCGTTCAATTTCGATGTGTATATCTCGGATGAAGCCACCGCGGTTGGTGACCGCGCGTTCAAGGATAAAGCAAAGCAGCTCTTCAGAGACAAGGTGGGTCAGGCGTCGCTGATTATGGTGTCCCACGGCGAGGGGATATTACGCGACCTTTGTCAGGCCGGTATTTATCTGAAAGATGGCAAGGCTCACTGGTACGACGATATTGCAGACGCCATCGTGGCTTATCATGCGGATAGCGATAAAAACAAAACGCAGCTGATCTCCGCGGATGGTGAAAGCCTCGCAGCGCTGGAGCCATCCGCGCTCAGTAAGGAGCAGATTCAAACCCTGCGTAGGGAACTGCAGCAGGCGCGGGCAAAAGCCAATGGCCTGCGATTGTGTGTGGCCGCCGCACGCCGTGATAAATGGCCCAGGGAAGAGGTCGGTGTTCTCCAGCGGCTGCATACACAGGCCAAGTCACGCGTGGATGAGATCGCTGCCATTCTAAAAAACACACCTGATGGCATACGCACAGCGGCCAAACAGGCTGTCAGTAAGGCGCAAGGCAGCTTGAATGCGCTGGCTTCTGTTATCGCTGGTGCCGGGTCCAGCCAGCTCACCGAGACTGAAATATCCGTAATACAAAAGGCCGAGCAGGCGGCGCAAAAGCGCAAGGCGCAGGCTGAAGCAGAGCTGGAAGAGATCGATGGGTCAGACTGACAAGCAGGTAAAACCAGACTCCGTTACACCAGAATACGCGTCAGCAACGGTGCATCAGGCCAGTATCGTAATTCCGATCCGCGCGCGCAAGGTCACCGATGACAGCCTGCAGCGGCTTCATCGTTTGCTGGAGACCATACCCGCTAGCTTCGAAACTATCGTAGTCGATGACGGCAGCCCCAAAAAGGTATCCGCCCAGCTTCAGACCATTACGGCACAGCGTGCCGATGCCTGCTTTTATCGCTTGAATACCCGCTGGCGTCGGTTTTCACTGGCCCGCAGCCGCAACCGGGGGGCGCGTTTGGCCAGTACACCGGTGGTAATTTTTCATGATGTGGACTTTATTGGCATGCCTGCCATGTACGCGCGTATTGCGGAAGAGATACAGTTGCGTGAGCTGAGTAAGCGGCCCGAGCGGTTTTTCTGTATACCCATAGGCTTCCTGACTGAAGACGCGACAGAGCGCTTCCTGCAGGACCTGCCCGGCAATCAAAAACTTGACCGCTGGAGTTCTGAACTGGCAACACCTGCTTCATCAGGCCTGTTACAGCACTTTGTGAAGGGCAGTTCCTGCATCGTGATGAACCGGGATGATCTGATTGCCATCGGCGGGCATGATGAAACCTACGATGGCCATGGTGCGGAAGACTTCGAATTGCTGCACCGGCTGGGGGAACGCTATCCCATCGGGGAAAAGCCACAGGACTATAGCCTGAACACAGGCAGCGGCCCGATAACAGCTTACCGCGGTTTTAGGGCGTACTTCGCACTCTATGGTGAACAGGTACTGGAGCATGGGGTAACCCTGGTTCACCTCTACCACCCCAAACGCAAAGGCTGGGGCTATTACCAGCACAAAAAGAATTTCGCCAAGCTTAAGCGGTTAATGGAAAGTGACAGCCAGTAACTGGGATATCAGCATCACTTACCTTATACTCGCCCATGATAACCCGGCACGTTTACAGGCGCTGATCGAAAGGCTGGAAGAAGACCCGAGTGCGAAAATCGTGATTCATTATGACCAAAAGTCACCCCGTCACGAATATAAGCGCCTTATTGCAGTCAACGAAAAAAAAACTAATGTACATATTTTGCCGAAGCCTCAACGCGTAGCCTGTGGATGGGGTGAATTCAGTATTGCACAGGCCACTCTTAATCTTATTCAGTATGCACTGAATCTGCCTGAGCCCAGCGATTACTTCTACCTTTTGAGCGGTACCTGTTATCCCATAAAGCCCTTGCATGAGCTTAAGGTCTACCTGGCTGAAAACAGGGGAGGCGCCTTTATTGAATGTAAGGATAAGAGCTGGATAAAGGATGGGATGTGTGATGATAGGTATCGATATCATCATTTTCTGAACTTCAGAAGAAATCCTTGGCTGTTTCGAAGGCTGTATTGGTTGCAGCGGGATATGGGCTTGATACGAAGACTGCCAAAAGGTATCAATGAGATACGCTTTGGCAGCCAGTGGTGGTGCCTGCCTTTCGAGTTATTGCAGAATATAGTAGAAGAAATTTTGCAGTCTCCGGAAATGACGCGTTTTTTTAAAACTGTCTGGATACCGGATGAATGTATGTTCCAAACTCTGGTGTTTAAGCATATAGCTAGTAGAGATAAGATTGTTAAAACACTTACGTACTACAATTTTGATGATTGTGGACAGCCTGAAATTTTCGAAAAAGAAAGTTTGCCGAAAGTCGGTAACGATTATTTTTTTGTTAGAAAAGTATTCTAAGCAGGTAGCTTAATGAAAATATTGGTAACCGGTGGTGCCGGTTTTATCGGGTCGGCTGTTATTCGCCATATTATCAACCATACCAGTAGCCATGTCGTGAATGTGGACAAACTGACCTATGCAGGCAACCTTGAAAGCCTGAGCGAAATCGACAGCTCTGAGCGTTATGCCTTCGAACAGGTTGATATCTGTGATCGAGTCGAGTTGGAGCGGGTCTTTAAGCAGCACCAGCCCGATGCCATCATGCATCTCGCGGCAGAGAGCCACGTGGACCGTTCCATCGATGGCCCCGCAGCCTTTATCGAAACCAATATTGTGGGTACCTACACACTGCTGGAGGTCGCACGTAACTACTGGCAACAGCTGGAAGAGTCACGTAAAGCAGCATTCCGTTTCCATCATATCTCAACCGATGAAGTTTACGGTGACCTGCAGCACCCTGATGAGGTTATAGGTGCAGGGAATACCGCCGATAGCACCTTGCCGCTATTTACCGAAACCACATCCTACTCGCCGAGCAGTCCCTATTCGGCCAGCAAGGCGAGTTCCGACCATCTGGTCCGTGCCTGGATGAGAACCTATGGCCTACCGGTGGTCGTAACCAACTGCTCCAATAACTACGGTCCTTACCACTTTCCGGAAAAGCTGATTCCATTAGTAATTCTGAACGCGCTCGAGGGAAAGAAGCTGCCGGTCTACGGTAAGGGCGATCAGATTCGTGACTGGCTCTACGTTGAAGACCATGCACGTGCACTCTACCGAGTGGTGACCGAAGGCAACGTGGGCGAAACCTACAATATTGGTGGTCATAACGAAAAGCGTAACATCGAAGTCGTACACACCATCTGCGAAATACTTCAGGAGCTTGTACTGCCAGGGCAGGCTATCGCTGTCGGCGACTACAAAAGTTTAATCACCCATGTCCAGGACCGGCCTGGTCACGATCGACGTTATGCGATAGACGCAAGCAAGATCCACCACGAGCTGGACTGGAAGCCGGAAGAAACATTTGAGTCAGGCATTCGAAAAACCGTGCAGTGGTATCTCGACAACCTGGATTGGTGCCGCCGTGTGCAGGATGGCAGTTACCAGCGTGAGCGCCTAGGCCAAATCTGATTTGACAAGGAATAAACAATGAAAGGCATCATACTGGCCGGAGGCTCCGGCACCCGTCTGTACCCGATCACCAAAGGTGTTTCCAAGCAGCTGCTGCCCATCTACGACAAGCCGATGATCTACTACCCGCTGTCGGTATTAATGCTGGCGGGGCTCCGTGAAATCCTGATCATATCCACACCGGAAGACCTACCGAACTTTGAAAAGCTATTGGGTGATGGTAGTGACTTTGGTATTAAGCTTAGCTATGCCGAGCAGGCCAGCCCCGATGGCCTGGCACAGGCATTTATTATCGGCGAAGAGTTTATCGCGGATGATAGCGTCTGTCTGGTGCTGGGGGATAATATTTTCTACGGGCAGGGCTTTACACCGAAATTAAAGCAGGCCGCTGATCGTTCATCTGGGGCAACGATATTTGGTTATCAGGTTAAAGATCCTGAGCGTTTTGGTGTTGTAGAATTTGACGCCGACCGAAAAGCGGTTTCCATTGAGGAAAAACCCGAAAAGCCGAAGTCTCATTACGCGGTGACCGGGCTTTATTTCTACGATAACGATGTTGTAGAAATAGCAAAAAAGGTTAAACCGTCTGATCGTGGAGAGCTGGAGATCACTTCGGTCAATCAGGCCTACCTCGAGCGTGGGGACCTGAATGTTGAAGTGCTGGGCCGTGGCTTTGCCTGGCTCGATACGGGGACACATGAAAGCCTGCTGGAAGCCGGTAGCTTTGTTGAAACGATTGAAAAACGCCAAGGTTACAAGATCGCCTGCCTTGAAGAGATCGCATATCATAATGGCTGGCTCAGCGCTGAGCAGCTACTGAGCCAGGGGCGTGCGCTAAGCAAAAATGGCTATGGAAGGTACTTGCTAGGCTTGATTGAGGACGCAGTATGATTCCCGTCACCAAACCCTACCTTCCTAGCCGGGAAAAGTTAGATGCCTATATTGATGGCATCTATGAGCGTAACTGGCTGACCAACAATGGTCCTTTGGTGCAGGAACTGACGCGTCGCCTTGAGGAATATCTTGGTATTGAAAATCTTTTGCTTGTATCCAATGGTACGCTTGCACTGCAGATTGCATACCGTACCCTGGGCGTGACTGAATCAGTCGAAGGGAAGGCAGCGGAAGCTATTACTACGCCTTTTACCTTTGTGGCAACCGCTAGCTCACTCAAGTGGGAAGGTGTAGAGCCTGTATTTGTAGATATTGATTCCGACAGCTGGAACATGGATCCGAGAAACATAGAAGCGGCGATCACACCACAAACCAGGGCGCTTGTACCCGTCCATGTGTTTGGCAACCCCTGTGAGGTTGAAGCTATTCAAGCCATTGCCGATCAGCATAATCTAAAAGTGATTTATGATGCAGCGCATGCGTTTGGTGTAAAATACAAAGGCGAGAGCGTACTCAAATGGGGTGATGCAGCCACTTTGAGCTTTCATGCAACCAAGGTATTCCACACCATTGAGGGTGGAGCTATTATCTTCAAACGCAGAGAAGATCTGGAAAAAGCGAAGTTGTTGATAAACTTTGGTATTTCTGGCCCTGATCGTATTAACGAACTTGGTATTAATGCCAAAATGAATGAATTCAATGCGGCTATGGGACTATGTGTCCTAGATGAGATGGAAGGTAATCTACAATCGCGGGCGGCAGTTTGGCGCCGATATAAAAAGGCATTCGAAAAGTCGCTTAAGGTTCAAACGATACCTAAAGAGCTTGATTACAATTACGCTTATTTTTCGGTCCTCTTTGAAAGCGAAGAACAGACCGTAAATGTATCTGCTACCCTTAAAGAATATGGCGTCGTTGCAAGGCGCTATTTCTATCCTTCGCTGGACTCGGTGGACTGCTTAAGAGTCAATGCGGAGTACCCCGTTTCGACGAATATATCGAGCCGGATACTGTGCTTGCCTTTGTTTGACCATCTTTCTGGAGCAGAACAGTGGAACATCATCAACTTGATCAAGACGGAGTTGGAGGCATGAAGCTGGCAGTAATGCAGCCGTATCTCTTCCCCTACATCGGATATTTTCAATTGATGTATGCGGCTGACCTATTCCTGATTTATGATGACGTTGCTTATATAAAGCAAGGTTATATCAACAGGAACAGTATACTTTCACCGAATGGTCCAGTTCGGTTCACTGTGTCTGTACCGGGAGCTTCTTCAAACAAGTTGATATCAAGCCTCAACTTCTCCACTGATGTAAAGAAAGCTCTGAGAACGGTTGAACAAAGTTATTCAAAGACTCCCCATTTCGCATCCGTGTTTCCAATCGTCCAGAAAACGTTAGAGCAGGAAGATCGATCAATCGCTGCAGTCTGTCAAAAAAGTTATGAGGAAATTTTTGAATATCTTTGTGTCGAAAAAAATATCAAGAAGACAAGCGAACTAGATTATGATCGTTCTGCGTCGGCACAAGATCGCTTGATAGCGCTTTGTCAGAAGTTTGAAGCTAGCTGTTATATTAATGCGCCAGGTGGGAGAAAATTATATGCGAAGTCGGATTTTGCTGCGAAGGGTATAGATCTAAAATTCATAAACTCCCTATCAGTAGAGTATTCTCAAGGCCAAAAAAAGTTTACACAAAATCTTTCCATTATTGACGTCTTGATGAATTGTACGCCTGACGAGATAAAATACTTATTTGGTCGGTATGAGCTTGATTGAGCCATCATTAAATATTTAGTAGTGAGTATACAAATGGTTGAGCAAGAACTACGGACGAAACAATTTACTAGAGTATCCGACCTAGAAGTACTGCTGAGTGATCTGAACGGGGCACTTGCTGGTGCAAATGAAAAATACCTCGAAAGCTGTTCGGAGAATTACTCAAAAATTTTTGTAATGGGGCCGCTTCGTTCCGGTACCACGCTATTCACACAATGGCTGGCCAATACTGGACTTACCGCCTATCCAACTAACCTTCTATCCCGATTCTACGGTGCACCGCTGGTAGGAGCGAAAATCCAGCAGTTATTGACTGACCCGCGGTACAACTTTCGGAACGAAATACTGGACTTTAACTCTGAAGTAGGCTTCAGCTCAGATAATGGAAAAACGAAGGGCGCACTTGCGCCCAATGAGTTTTGGTACTTCTGGCGCCGTTTCCTGCCTTTCGACGAGTTAGACTATATGCCAAGTAATGAGTTACGGCAAAAAGGTAACTTGCCCGGTTTGCGGAATGAGCTTAACGCTTTGGCAAATATCTTGGATAAGCCGTTCGCTCTAAAAGCCATGATCATGAATCAGAATATTCCGGATTTGGCGGAGCAATTCGACAAAGCTTTGTTCATTTGGATCCGTCGGGATCCGGTCTTCAACATCCAGTCCGCGTTGGAGGCTCGAAAGCGCCAGTACGGTAATATTAATACTTGGTACTCGTTCAAGATCAAAGAGTATCCGCAACTCAATGACCTGGATCCACTGAAATCTGTTGCGGGCCAAATAGCTGCAATCAATAGCTCAGTCGAGCAGGGTATAGCTATTTTGCCTGATCACAAAAAGTTAGTGGTCCAATATGAAGATTTTTGCCAGCGTCCCAAGTATTACTACAATGAAATTGTCCGCCGGCTAGTTGAGCAGAACGGAGTATGTGCTAACGAAGTACGAGATTATGTTGGAGAGAAATCGTTCGCCAGTACTAATGGCTGGAGACTGGGGGAGTACACAGAGGCTCAGGCGGCGGCTTTATGTGGGCATCCTTGTAAGGAATAAGCATTGCTGTAAGTAATATAACCGTCAAGCGACTAACTAACGGCTACTGTCTATCAGTAGCTATTCTAGATGATGATATGTCTCCGATTTTATGACCTTAAAGTATATTTCTATATTAAATTTTTCGATTCATTTTAGGTGAAATATGAAAGCCGGTAATTTAGTGAGCGCTAAGGATAAAAATGCTATTCCTGTGCATTATGTGGGAAATTCAGTAAAATGCATCACAGGTAACCAGAAGCTTTTTGTCGATAAGTTTATCGCGCCAATTAAATTTAGTGATATAAAAGAAATGGGAGCATCGGCTATATATTCTATAGCTAATAAAGATGTTCTTTCAAACGAGGACGTGAATCGTAATTTATTGGTTAGCTTAGAGGATAAGAAGCCTTTCTACTATACCAAGCTCAATCATGGGTATTGGAATAACTTGGTTTATTCGTCAGCACTAATGGATGAAAACGGACGTTTTGGACAACTTTGTACGAAGTACCTCAGCAATAACCCTAAAAAAGTTAGGCTAGCCGCTAGTGCCTATTCAAAGTACATATCTAGCTCTTTTGCATTGAAGCTAAATGCTGCCGTGCTGGATGCAGATTGTACCGGAAATTTGTCTTTGGGCGTAGGGCTAGATAACGGGGTTCAAGATATTGGGGAGAATATTAAGTCATTGGAGAGTATTCTTTGTAAAGATAGAATAATCGCTCGAGATCGATTGGATATTCTTTCGTTGTGTATAATGAATACATATTTGCATGGGGTTTCTAGAGTTGTCTCATCTAATATACCAAAGTCGCTAGTGACGAATGACTCGATGTTAACGCGCTTTGTGAAATGTATTGATAATCATCAAAAAATAGTAGTTGCATCAAAGAATACATTAGACTGTATAGAAGACGAGTCTGTTGCGAAAATTGAGATACCTGCAGCTAACTCTTACTATCAGGAAGTGTTTTATTACCCTGAAAGAATTCTAGAATTGGTTGAGCGTGCGGTTGGTCAGTATAGTTATTCGGTAGTGCTGATGGAAGCGGGCCCCGTCGCATCGTATGTAGCATCCTCAATGTGTAAGAATAAAGTCGATGTTGCTTGTATTGATATGGGCATGGCACTAGTCAATATCTTTAATAAAGATGTAATCAAAGGGAACTGGAAAGACCTAAGTGGAAACTTGGTAGGTTATTAACTACTGTTTGAAGTAGATTTCGGTCTCATATTTAGTTATAACACTTCTGTAGTCGTGTTTTTTCATTTCCTGATAGGAGAATTTAAATTCTATAGTAGGTTTTTTGTATGCTAATTAGTGGGGTTTATTTTCTATGCTATAGGTTGATTTTATTAGAATCTGGAAAATGATATAGAAATAGATTTCAGTTTTTTAGATAACAATTGTAGATGTCGAATGAGCATTAGAAAAAAGATATTCTTACATATTGGCTCCCATAAAACGGGGACAACCTCTATTCAGCGATTTTTGTCTTTAAATACAGAGGCGTTATCGGATCAGGGTTTTTTCTACTTAATACCCAATCCTTGGCCATTGGTAATTAAGACAAATGGAGTCGATTTTGCTCATAATATAAAGACGGAAGGCTTTGATATCATAGATGACTTAGGTCATGATAACATTATCATTTCTCATGAAAATTATTCTTGGCTATCGGATCTAAGAAATATATCTCTGTTAAAGAAAAGTCTATCTAGGTTTGGTAGGGATATAAAGATTGTTCTATATCTTAGAAGACAGGACTCACTAGCTGTTTCTCAAAAGCAGGAAGGTACTAAATGGATTGACTGTTCCTTGGCATATGGTCACGATATCAGCGCTTTACCAAGTGAGTTGTCCTCGAGAGCAGAAAGATATCTTGATTTTTATGACAAGGTAAGGCTTTGGGCAGATGTATTTGGTGAAGAAAATGTAATTCTTAGAGCTTTTGAAAAAGGTCAGCTTAAGAATGAAGATGTTGTTGATGACTTTTGCGGGTTGGTTGGAATAGAAAAAAATAACTCATTCAGGGATGTAGGCAGAGTAAACGAGTCAATCAGTAGACGAAAGCAAATTATTCTACACGCATCTCGCCAGTTTGTCGGAGAAAGAAATAAAGTCAAAGACTTTATGGTTCGATATATAGTAAATCACTCCGCCGACGATGATGAGAAGTTGTTGCCATCCAGAGCGGCGGCAATAGAGTTCTATGAGAAGTTCAAAGAAAAGAATCGACTGTTAAATGATGAATATAATATAACAAACAACAAGTTTCTATTTGATGAGGACTTTTCTAAATATCCTACTATTGAGAATAACAACATTGAACTTGATTATATTGTTAAGACATTTACGGATATGGTAGGAAGTTTAGTAAACGAAAATTTTGATCTGCGCAGTGTGGTTGATAAGGACTTGGCTCATATATTGAGGGATATAGCCTTGGAGTGTGAGTCTGAAGGGGATTTGTCGTCGGCGTATAGAATTATGTCGAAAGCTAGCAGTATTAAGCCAAGTGGGCACTTCATTAAAAAGAAACTGGCTTACTATAAATTAAAGCTTGTTCAGGAAGATGGTAATTAATGAAAGAGTTGGTTTTGCACTTTGGTGTTCAGCGGACAGGTACAACTACAATCCAGTCTGTATTGAAAAAGAATAAAGGGATATTAAGGAGTCATGGGGTATTATATCCAACTTTATTCGATCTGCCAGACCACGTTAAAATACCTTGGTGGATGAAGAATAATAAGATTTCATTTTCAGATGTTCTGAGAGAATTAGATAAAAAGGATGAGTCATTTATTGAAAAGATTGTACTCTCTGCTGAAGACTTTTGTATGCTTGAAGACTTCTCCTTTTTAAGAGAAGCGAGTGATAATTATGATTTGAAAATAATCCTTTATCTGAAAGAGCAGGCGAGTTGGTTAGAGTCTTGGTATAATCAGCATATAAAGTGGCCTTGGGATAGTAAATTTTCTGGTGCCGATTCTCGATTTTTTATTGATAATATGTCCGATTTTTACTGGATTGACTACTATTCAACCCTCAGTAAGATTGTTAATATAGTCGGTAAAGAAAAAGTAATTGTTAATGTTGTTTCAAAAGATCGAGTAAAAGATACGACTAGAGATTTTATATCTCATTTAGGGCTTGATGTAGAGCGTTTGCATCCTTATAAACACTCCAATGAGTCACTATCTGCTGGTTCATTAGAAATTGTTCGTCGAATCAATTTGAGTGGTTCGTCGCCTGCGGTTAGAAATAGAATAATTACTGCAGTTAGATCCATCGATATCGGTGGGGATAATGGGAGCAAAGCTGTCTTTAGTAATGGTGATCTTGAAAAGATATATAGATATTTTGAAGCGTCTAATAGGATGCTTGCGGAAGAGTTCTTTGGTGGTAGTGAGGTTTTTGGTTCCCTGCGACATAGAAATGAAAAGCCATTTAAATTGTCGGATGAAGACGTTTATACTAAGTATATTCCGATGGTTTTAAAGAAGGTCGCGGAAGGTTGATTACTTTAAAGTTTTATAGTGTGCGGAATAGATGGCTATATTTGAAAAGTTTTATAGGTTGTATAAGTGGCTCAAGGAGTTAAGTCCTTTTTTTGTTAATTCTTATAAGCTTAGTTGTGAGCTTCAGAGAGTGGGTGGTTCTAAAGAGGGCATAGATAAGGGGGATATCCTTCTATTTTCGACGATGAAGAACGAAGGCCACCGATTGGAGTATTTTCTTGACTATTACAGAAAGCTAGGTGTGGATCATTTCTTTATCGTTGATAATGGATCGACGGATAACACCGCTGATTTTATTTCGACACAGCCGGATGTTACTCACTTTTATACCGAAGGGAGTTACAAAGATTCCAATTTTGGGATGCATTGGCTCAACTACCTGCTGTTCAAGTATGGCCGTGGCCATTGGTGCTTTACCTGTGACCCCGACGAGTTCTTTG
This sequence comes from Marinobacterium nitratireducens, assembly GCF_014645375.1. Lineage (GTDB taxonomy): Bacteria > Pseudomonadota > Gammaproteobacteria > Pseudomonadales > Balneatricaceae > Marinobacterium_A > Marinobacterium_A nitratireducens. The sequence goes on along the minus strand of NZ_BMLT01000003.1, from coordinate 308,168 downwards.
TATACCCGCACATGGAAACTCGGGATTTGCGCGACTTGACGCAATACCTGGAGTCTCTCAAGCAGGACTCGTTCTTCACCGTCATGCTTGATATGTATAGTGATAAACCGGTATCACAGTCTTGGTATGAGCCGGGAACGGATCCTGTTGAAACCTGTCCCTATTTTGATGGAACAGGTTATTCTAAGCAGCACAACCCCAATTTCCGAAATCTGTATCTACAAGGTGGAGTGCGCAGGCGTGTCTTCAGCAAAGATGAACCCGCATCGGCACCCGCTTTGAATAAGGTTCCACTTGTCAAGTGGAAGTGGAATTACGCATACATCTCATCCATGCATATGATGCTGCCCCGTCGCCTCAACCGCTGTGTTGATGAGCGTATGGTGACCGGTGCGCTTCTCCATTTCAAATTTATCAGTCAGCTGGATGAAAAGGTAAAGCAAGAGATGGTAGCCAAGCAGCACTACAACGATTCAGCTGAGTATAAACAGTATGACGATGTCATTCAGGCAGGTGAAGTCTTGTTTGATGACCAAGTATCGACCCGGTTTACAGGGTGGAAGGATTTAGCGCGGCGCGGGTTGATCAACCTGGGTGGCTGGTAAGGAGTTTACATGAAAGTTTCATTTGTTCTGCTGGCACATGAAGCACCCGAACAGCTAAAGGGGCTGATCCAGTCGCTGTTGGCGGCAGGAAGTAACATTTATATGCACCATGATGCCAGCAGTTCAGGTGACGTGCGTACCGCATCGGCAAGCTGGGGGCTGGATGCACTGCCTGGCAAACTGTATCTGGCTGATCGGGTCAAGGTCGTTTGGGGAGAGTGGTCGATCGTTGAGGCGACTCTCAACTGCATGCAGTTGATTCGTGAGCACGATACGGACAGCGACTATTTTATGCTGCTCTCGGGTTCATGCATGCCCGTCAAGCCGGTAGCTTTGCTGCAGGAATATCTTGCGCAATCCGGTAAGGATCATATTGAAGCCGTCAATGCCGAAAAGCAGCAGTGGGTTACGGCGGGGTTGCAGAAGCAACGCTGGAGCAAGTTCCACTTTTTCAATTGGCGTTATCAGACATTCCTGTTTGACACCTCGCTCAAGATTCAGCGTAAGTTGAAAATCAAAAGAGAGATCCCTCTCGGGCACACTGCGCATATGGGATCTCAATGGTGGTGTATACGGCGCGGGACCCTGATGTCCGTTCTGGATTTGATTGAGAGCAAGCCAGTGTTGCGCCGTTTTTATAAGCGGACCTGGGTGCCTGATGAGCTTTTCTTCCAGACCCTGGTGGCGAACCTGGTTCCAAAAAGTGAAATCAGTAGTGAGCTGCTGACACGCTATACATTCAACTCCTGGGGTATACCGCTGGTTTACTATGACGATGACTACCCCGAGCTGTTAGCAGAGTCACGATTTTTTGTGCGGAAGGTTTCTCATCGGGCGAAGTTTCTGCGCGAACGTTTGGCTTCTATTGCGTCGATGTCAGTTAACGAAATGGCTGACTTGCTGGAGCAGAGTGAGACTGAGCGCAATGCATTGATGGAACGGATTGATCTGCAAAAGCAGATCAATGAAAGCCGCTGGCATAGTCTGGAGTCGCATAAGGAGAATCGCTACGACTATATTAAGTCTATCCCGAACCCTATGGTCGTCCTTGTAGGAGAGGATACTCCCGCCAAGCGTCAAGCCCTGGCGCAGATCGATCGTTTGGATGACACCGTCGTCTACGGGGACCTGTTTGATCCTGCTGAAGTCGGTAAAGGCTACGATCATACTGGGTATCTTGGGGTTGGGCGTGATGCGGTTAAGCTGGTCAAACATACCTGGCATCAGGTTCTGGGTGATATCGCCTATCGGTCACCGGGGAAAACCATCGTTTTTTCACTGGGCAGGAATTTCAAACAATACCTGGAGGTGTTGCGCTGGAAACCCGGGTTGAATGTCTTGCTGGTAGATGGATGCCATGAACAATCACTGAACCAGAAATTGTTGAAAGAGCTTTACCTGAAGAGTCAGGCGCTTCATTTGCTGGCGGATCGGAACTGTCGGTTGACAACGCTCGATGTGTCTGAGTTGAAAGGTTGGGTTGATCAGCTTTGTTCCGACAAGACCCGTTCGATTGAGTATATGCGCTGGCAGCTTGAACGACAGCAGGAGAAGAAACGCTGGGATGGGTTGCTTTTGGATGGTCATGATCATTGGGAGTTTATCAAACAGCTGAAAACCAATGTGGTTTTGCTGATCAGTGATGATAATCAGTTAGCATCGGAAGCTGTTAATGTTATTCAGCAGCAAGCCGAATTTGTTGTTCTAAAAGGTGTATTCGATGTCATCCCGTCCGGAGACCATTCACGCGACTGGCATTACTATCTGGCAGAAGTCGCGCAGCTGAATAAAAAGCTTAATCATCAGGATCTTCTGATAATAGAGCTGCGCGGCGATCAACTGGCGTGCCTGGATACATTGAAATGGAAAAAGAATCTTACCGTCGTCTATCTCAAAAGTAATGGCGATAAACTCGGTTCTGCACCCAGGTACCGTTTGAGGGGGGGATTGGAGAGTTTTTCCGGCGTGGCTGGCCTTCCTGTCAAAACCCAGCTTGAAGCCCTGCTTACCGAACGGCATTGTAGCTATTATGAGATTCCTGTGCAGGATAAGAAATTTATAGTCGAGCTCGTTTGCGGATCTCCGGCTGCTTCGAAAGCAGCCAAGAAAGTTACCATGGAGGCGTGTTAAGTGGCCAATATTTTAGTTGTCGGTGGAGCAGGCTATATTGGCTCTCACATGGTTAAGGCGCTGGCTGAAGCTGGTCATCAAGTTGTAGTCCTGGATAACCTTTCCACTGGTTTCCGTGAGCTGTCCCGCTATGGGCGACTGGTGGTAGGAGAGCTGGCCGATGTGACTTTGTTGGAACCTTTGTTTGCCGAAAATGACTTCCACGCTGTCATGCATTTTGCGGCCAACAGCCTTGTGGGGGAATCTGTCAAGGATCCGTCCAAGTACTACCGGAATAATGTGTCGGGTACCCTGAATTTGCTGGATGTGATGGTGCGCCATAAAGTGATGCATTTCATCTTCTCCTCTACGGCCGCTACTTTTGGAGAGCCGGAATATACTCCAATCGACGAGGCGCACCCCCAGCAGCCAATTAACCCCTATGGTGCCAGCAAGCTGATGGTTGAACGAATCCTTCAGGATTACGCCAGTGCCTATGGACTGAACTCGGTTTGCCTGCGTTATTTCAACGCCTGTGGCGCCGATCCAGAAGGTGAGTTGGGCGAGTGTCATGATCCTGAAACCCATCTGATCCCGCTTGTATTGCAGGCTGCATCGGGACGTAGGGAGGCCATCACAGTCTTTGGCCGTGACTATCCTACTGAAGATGGCACCTGTATTCGAGACTACATTCATATTCTTGACCTTTGCACTGCGCACGCCCAGGCGCTGGATTATCTGGCCAACGGCAAAGGGCAGGGTGCTCTTGCTTTCAACTTGGGAAATGGCCAGGGCTTTTCCGTAAAGCAAGTGATCGAGGTCGCGCAACAGGTTGTCGCTAAAGATGGGTATAGGATCAAAGTCAATGAGGGCGAACGCCGCGCCGGTGACCCGGCCGTGCTGGTCGCCGATGCACAGTTGGCCCGCGAACAGCTGGGTTGGCGGCCGCAGTACGCGGATCTCGAGACTATTGTAAGCCACGCCTGGGCATGGGAAAGACAGCGCGCACGGCTCTAGCAGAGCTCCCTCCGACTCAATGACTAACGCACCTGAGATTCGCTGGATCGATAGCGGTATCGCCCAGGGCGTTCGGTATCAACTGGAATTTGACCATGGACACGATTGACTCTTTGATTTCAGCCTATTATCAAACGGTGCCAGATGCGGGTATAGCCTCCCAACGGGTGAGTTTCGGCACCTCGGGACACCGTGGCTCATCCCTGAGTGCAAGCTTCAACGAAGCCCATATTCTGGCAATCACTCAGGCGGTGGTGGACTACCGTCGCGAGCAGGGTATTGCGGGCCCGCTGTTTATCGGCCTGGATACGCACGCACTTTCAGGGCCGGCGTTTGAAACTGCCCTTTCAGTCCTGGTTGCCAATGGGGTGCGCGTGATGCTCGATGCGGCCGGCGGCTTTACGCCGACGCCGTTGGTATCAAGAGCGATTCTGACCAGCAACGCTAAAGGCGGTCCCGATCAGGCCGATGGGCTGATCATTACACCATCCCATAACCCGCCCGAAGACGGTGGCATCAAGTACAACACGCCGGACGGCGGGCCTGCAGATGCCAATGTAACCGGCTGGATTGAAACGCAAGCCAACGAATTACTCAAAACAGGTCTCGTAAACGTCCAGCGCATGCCTGTCGATCAGGCGCGTCAGCAGGCCGAGCCATACGATTTCGTGGGCGAATATGTTGCGGCCCTGTCGTCCGTGATCGACATGGACGCGATCAGGGCTGCCAATATCCATATTGGTGTTGATCCCATGGGCGGGACGTCGCTCGCAAGCTGGGATGCGATCTCTGACAAGTTTGGCCTGAATATCGAGGTGGTTAACCGCGCCCAGTCTCCGGATTTCGCCTTCATGCCGCCGGATCATGATGGCAAGATCCGTATGGACTGTTCCAGCACGGCGGCCATGGCCAATCTGCTGGAAATTCGTGAGCGCTTCGACCTGGCATTTGGCAATGACCCCGATGCCGATCGTCACGGCATAGTGGATGCCAGTGGCCTGATGAATCCCAATCATTATTTGGCTGTCTGCATAGACTACCTGGTTTCACACCGGCCGCAATGGCTATCAGGTCTGTCGATTGGCAAGACGCTGGTGTCCTCGTCGATGATCGACAGGGTTGTAGAGGGAAGGGGGCATCAGTTGTTTGAGGTGCCAGTGGGCTTTAAGTGGTTCGTGCCCGGCCTGCACAAGGGTGAACTGGCCTTCGGTGGCGAAGAGAGCGCGGGGGCAAGTTTTCTGACTCGTGATGGTAATCCCTGGAGTACCGACAAAGATGGCATTATTCTTTGTCTTCTGGCTGCTGAGATCCTGGCGGTAACCGGAAAAACACCTTCAGAGTATTATGCCGAGTTGACCAAGCGTTATGGTGCTCCGCTGTACAAACGCATTGACAGTCCGGCGACGGTTGAGCAGAAGGCCCGGCTTAAATCCCTGACCGCGGCTGATATCAAGACGTCTACGCTTGCAGGAGACCCGATTGCGGGGTGTTTTACTGAAGCACCGGGTAATGGAGCCGCGATCGGCGGCCTCAAGGTGGTGACTGAAAACGGTTGGTTTGCCGCACGCCCCAGTGGAACCGAGGCCTTGTGCAAGGTGTACGCTGAAAGCTTTAAGGATGAAGCACACCTTCAGGCGATACTCGATGAGGCTCAGCGACTGGTTGATTTGGTTTAGGTGTGCTGATTTGCCCGGATGCCGGGATACTGCTACCGAGATTATCAACGAAGGCCGGCGCCGCTGCTTTCTTAGGGCCCACTCTCTAGGCGATTAGGCATACAGCTGATTCGCCCGGAGACCGGGCTCCTACCACCTTCATTATCGATCGAGGCTGGCGTCGCTGCTCTGCAGAAGCCCGGTCTGCGGCTGATTTTGCCTATTGCCAGGCGCAAGAAATAAATGATTGGAGTCCTATCGCGTGGTATCGCGCGTATCCCTTATATCGACGTTTTTCTGGAAGCTCCCTGCCGCGTGTATTGGCGTACGGCTCGGGGCGAGCTGACCGGGATTGCCGGTTGGGGATTGAAGCCGACTTCGGTGAGCGCGCGTCGCGTTGCTGCGCGCCTTGGTTTACCCTATATCAGCCTCGAAGATGGCTTCCTGCGCTCGCTCGGGCTGGGTGTTCAAGGCGCCTTGCCCCATAGCCTGATCGTTGACCGCTCCGGAATTTACTATAACGCCACACACCCCAGCGAACTTGAACGGATCATCGCTGAAGCAGGCTTTGCTGCCGGTGAACTCGAGCGGGCGCGCAGATGCATCGATCTTTTGTGTCATTACCGCCTCTCCAAGTACAACCATGCGCCGGATATGCCTTTGGCGTCGCCGCGAGGGTGCCATGCCTCGAGTTTGGTACGCGGCTCCCGCGGGGTTCTGGTGGTGGATCAGACCTGGGGCGATGCGTCGGTCGCTTATGGCCTGGCGGGTGAGGGGAAGTTTCAGCAAATGTTGGACTCGGCCATTGCCGATAATCCGGGTGCCGAGGTGCTGGTCAAGGTTCACCCCGATGTGATTGCCGGCAAGAAAAAAGGTTATCTGTTCGATCTTGCTCGCGAGCGCAACTGTACGTTAATTGGTAAGGATATTTCCCCTTGGGCGTTGCTGGATGCTGTCGACAAGGTCTATGTTGTGACCAGTCAGATGGGGTTCGAGGCGTTGATGGCGGGCAAGGAAGTTCACTGCTTCGGTATGCCATTCTATGCCGGCTGGGGGCTTACGCAGGACAGAGTTACATGCGAAAGACGTGGAGTCGAGCGATCGCTGGAGCAGGTCTTTGCGGCGGCGTACCTGCGATATTGCCGTTATATCAACCCCTATACCGGCGACCGGTGCGAGCTGGAGGATACCATCGCGCTGATTGCCGATCAGAAACGTGTGCTGGAACGCGGGCGTGGCGATTGGCAGGCTGTCGGTTTTTCGCGATGGAAGCGTGGCTTTATCGGGCGTTTTCTGGGGCAGGCTGCACAGATGCATTACCTGAGTGATGCTGGCGAGTTGACTGTGGCGGCGGCTTCGGGCCCGGGCTCGCGGGTGCTGGCCTGGGCGTCTCGAGTGGATGACGACATGGAGCGCCAATGCGAAAGCGTCGATAAAGCCCTCTGGCGTATAGAAGATGGCTTTATTCGTTCGGTGGGGCTTGGCGCGGATCTGGTCGATCCCCTGTCGTTGGTGCTGGATTCGACAGGGATATATTACGATGCAACGCGTGCCAGTGATCTGGAGGCGTTGCTGAACGATGTCGAGATCACACCGGATTTGCTCGAGCGCGCGGGCCGGTTAAGAGATCGGTTGGTGGCGTTGAAATTGTCGAAGTACAACGTCGGCACCACCGGCAGGCTGAGTTTGCCGGAAGGCCGTCGGGTCCTGCTGATCCCGGGGCAGGTGGAAACGGATGCATCGATTCGCAAAGGCTCGCCTGAACTGAAATCCAACCTGGAGTTGCTGAGTGCGGTACGGGAAGCCAATCCCGATGCCTATATCATCTACAAGCCCCATCCGGATGTGCTGACCGGCGGTCGTGTCGGCGGTCTGGCTGGTGAATTACCTCTGTTCGATCTCGAAGTGCGCGATATGTCGATGCCGGAGCTGCTGGAGCAGGTTGACGAAGTCCATACACTGACATCGCTCACCGGGTTCGAGGCGCTGTTGCGGGGGCTTAAAGTCGTCACCTACGGCTTGCCATTCTACGCCGGCTGGGGGCTTACGGAGGATCGGTTGCATTGTGCCAGGAGGGCTCGCGTCCGCTCGCTGGACGAGCTGGTTGCAGCTACGCTTATCCTGTATCCGGTGTATGTCGATCCGGAAAGCGGCGACCCGGTCAATGCCGAAACCGCGGTCGAGCTGCTGGTGAGGGCTCGGGAGAAGGGATACAGGCGAAGCCTGAAGGGGCGGCTGTACAACTGGATTCGACGGGCAAGCTGAACGACGTTCAGCTCCGGGACAGGTGCTTACGACGATGCTATGAAGTAAGGTTCGTTCATCTGATTCTTTGTCCTGCCTGATGCCATTTCGGTTCGTCGGCTGCGCTTCATCCTTGGGAGGTGTCAGTGCGCGCTTTGTGGGCCTTTTCCTTCTGCGTTTTACTGGCGCTTGCCGGGACTGGCCTGGCGTCCACTGCCTTCGCACTCGAATTTCAGGAAGCACGTCATCTGCTATTGCGCGCGGGATTTGGGCCCGAAAGGCGGATGGTCGAGGCGCTCGCGCCCCTGAATCGCCAGGATGCGGTCGAGCTCCTGCTTGGGGAACCCGCTCCCGCTTTGGCGTTTCCGGCATGTGCGCAGGTACCTGCCGTGCCGCAGAAGTTGCGCAGCAAATGGAGCCGCGACGAGCGCCGGGCTTACCGCAAGGTTCAGCGGCAGTGCGGTGGGAAGCTAAAGGAATGGTACACGGCACGTTTACTGGTCGGCAAATCCGTTCTGCATGAGCAGATGACGCTGTTTTGGCACAATCATTTCACCTCTTCATTGCGCAAGGTGCGTGACCCCCAGCTGATCGCCAATCAGCACCGGATGCTGTATGAAGGAGCGCTCGGGCATTTTGACGAGCTTCTGCTAGCCGCCGTACGCGACCCCGCCTTGCTGCTCTACCTGGACAACGTCAACAACCGCAAGCGTAAGCCGAACGAGAACCTGGCTCGGGAGCTGCTGGAGCTGTTCACAATGGGCGAGGGCCATTACAGCGAGCAGGATATCCGGGAGTCGGCGCGTGCCCTTACCGGACTGGCGGTCGATCCGGTCAGTCGCGCAACCCGCTTTTACCGAAAGCGCCACGATAATGGCGTCAAAACTATTTTCGGGTCCGCAGGGCGTTATGATTCACGGCAGCTGGTCGATCTGATCCTGCGTCAGCCTGCGACCGCGGAATACATCACGCGTGAGCTCTGGTTGAACTTCGTCAGTGAGCCGGACGAGATGCAAATCCGGCAACTGGCCTCTGAATTCAAACACGACTGGGATATTGCGCAGCTGGTACGTGGAATCCTTTTGTCTGAGGCCTTCTGGCGTGATCAGGGGCGAATGGTCAAGTCCCCGGTGGAGCTTGTGATTGGCAGCGTGCGACTGTTCGGTAGCGGCACCATGTTATCAAAGGGACTACCAGGGCTGCTTCGGCGTATGGGTCAGGACCTGTTCGATCCGCCTAATGTCAAAGGTTGGGCTGTCGATGAATGGATCGGACCGAGCCGGATGCTGATTCGGGTGGTTGCCGGGGAGCGGCTAGTGCGTGGTTTCAGTGATGAGGCGAGCGCGCCACAGCTGGCGTATCTCTGTGCCGAACGGGATATGGCTGATTTTGGCGCGGTGCCATCGGTGGTCGCCACCGAACCTGACTCCGATTGTCAGCAGCGTATCGAAGCACTGGTAACCGACCCTGCCTGGCAGCTGAAATAGGAGTGGGGAGATGAATCGTCGTTCGCTACTCCAGTACCTGACATTGATGCCGCTTCTTGGTCCAGCTGGGCTGTCGGCTGCAAGTCGGGAGGCATCGTCTCCGCCGGTGCTGCTGCTTGTCGAATTGAATGGCGGCAATGACAGTCTCAATACCGTTGTACCGCTCGAGCAACTCGCCGCCTATCAGCATTTACGGCCTAATTTGGGCCTGAATGCGGACGAGCGGCTCGATTTGGATGAGCAGTATGCCCTGAACCTTGCGTTTGAGCCGTTGCTCCCGGTCTGGGAGGCTGGCAATCTGGCACTGGTGCATGGTCTCGGCTATCCACAACCGAATCGCTCGCACTTTCGTGCCATCGAAATTTGGGACACCGCTTCGGGCGCGGATGAGTTCCGCGATGAGGGGTGGTTGGCAGCACCCTCGAATACGCTGGGGTCCAGCGAATTGGATGCATTGGTTTTTGGACGCAATGCTGCGGCTTTTGCGGGCGGCGGCTGCCGGTTTCTGGTAATCGACAATCTTAAATCCTTCCTGGCTCAATCCCGGAATATTGAAAAGGTGGTCTCGGATAGCAGCAATCCGGCGATGAGAAGGGTTATCGATGCCCGTTATAGAATTCAGGCTGGCGAGAAGTTGCTCAGTGGTGTGCGTCCTGCGGCCAGTGGCGGTACATCGCCATATCCTGCCTCGGCGTTCGGTCGACAGTTGGCGGATGCGGCCAGCGTGATTCGTGCGGATTTGGGCGTGCCGGTACTAAAGTTATCGCTGGGCAGTTTTGATACGCATCGAAACCAGAAACAGACGCATGCTCGATTGTTGCGTCATTTGGCCCGAGGTTTGGCGGCTTTGCGTTCTGAACTGAAAACCTCAGGGCACTGGGAGAGGGTACTGGTTGTGACCTATTCGGAGTTTGGTCGTCGGGCTTCGGAAAATGGCTCGGGCGGTACCGATCATGGCACCGCGGCAACGCATTTCGTACTGGGGGGGCGGGTACGGGGTGGGCACTATGGGCATCACCCCAGTCTTGTCGAACTTGCGGACCGGGATATGCAGTTCACAACGGATTTCCGGCGTCTGTATCAAACGGTATTGACCGAGTGGTGGCAGCAGCCTGATTTGCGGGTGCCGGGCGATGAGTGGGAGACGCTGGGTTTGATAGGATGAGACCTGCCTTGACGGGGTTACCCTTCTCAGCCTGACTCGCGACCGGTTTTGATGGCGCTGGAGCGTCGATTTGGCTCGTTGTGATTGTAGCGTGGGGCTGCTGTAGCCCTGTCTCTGGGCGATCTTAAAGCGGTAATCGAGAAGATTATTCGCTCGCGGAGCGAGCTCCTGCAAAAGCATGGCACGGCCGCCGGCGAATGTAAGAGCCCGGTCCCCGGGCGAACCGGCACAGTGATATGGACATTTCGGCGGGGTTCGCTCAAGGAGTGAGCTCCGATTGTCAGAACGGAAACACCAGCGGTACCAGCACCAGCACGCCTGCGGAGTAGGCGACGCTGACCGGCAGTCCGGTCCTGATATAGTCCAGCATCCGATAGCGGCCGGGCGAGTAGACCATCAGATGGGTTTGGTAGCCGAACGGGATCAGGAAGCAGGCGCTGGCGCCGAAAGCGACGGCCATGATAAAAGGCAGCGGGTCGGCGCCGAAGGCCTGGGCCGTAGAGATGGCGATGGGGAAGGCGAGGGCGGCGGCGGCGTTGTTAGTGACCGTTTCGGTCAGCAGCAGCGTGATCAGGTAGACGCCGATAAAGGCCCCCATGATGCCGAAGCCGTTGGCGTAGCTTTGGATAAAGTTCGATACCAGCAGCGCAGCGCCCGAGTCTTCGAGGCCTTTGGCGATGGTCAGGGCCGAGCCGATCAGCAGCAAAAGCTCGAACGGAAAGCGGCGCCGCAGCTCGCCGACCGTCAGGGTCTTGCTGGCAAGCAACGCCCCCAGCATCAGCAGCAGGCCATGAAACAGCGGCAGTACCCCGATGGTGGCGGCGACGACCACTGCGGCGAAACCGGACAGCGCCAGGGCGCTCTGGGTGTCGCTGAGCTTGGGGCGCTGCAGCGAGCCGCTGAGTACATGGAAGTTGCGATCGAGGTTGCGGTGCTGCATGAAGTCCGCGCCGACGGCAAGCAACAGGCTGTCACCCACCCGCAGCGGGATCCGTCCGAGCTGCTCCTTAAGGCGTTTTTCACCGCGCCGTATACCGACTACGCCCGCATTGAACATGGTACGAAAATCCACTTCCTGCAGGGTACGGCCGGCCAGTTCCGACTCATTCGATACCACCACCTCGACCAAGTTGGTCGCCAGCAGGTCATCCGCGCGGCTGCCGAACAGCTCAAGGCCCGGAAAGCGCTGAAGCGTCTGTACCTTATGTACCTCGCCGGTGAAGGCCAGCAGATCCCCAGCGTGCAAGATCTCTTCCGGCCCGACCGGACTGATCAGGTGACCTTCGCGTTCGATTTCCAGCAGAAAGAGCCCATCCAGGCTACGCAAGCGGTTTTCTTCGATGCTTTTGCCAACCAGCGGGGAGTCCCGGGTAACGCGTGCCGCGAGGAAGTATTCCTGGGTGGATTCCTGTTCGTCGTTACGGTGCGAGGGCAGCAGGCGGGCGCTGAAGAGCAGCACAAGCATGCATACCAGCGCCACCGGGACACCGACCAGGCTGAACTGAAACATCTCCAGTGCCGGCAGGCCCGCGCTTACAGCAAAGGAGCTGACGACGAGGTTGGTGGAGGTGCCGATGAGGGTGGTGATGCCGCCGAAAATGGACGCGAAGGAGAGCGGAATCAGCAGGCGCGATGAGGTCACCTGTCGCTGGCGGCTGATGGCGCCAAGAAAGGACGCGACCACGGCGGTATTGTTGAGAAATGCGGAGAATAACGCGCTGGTGCCCATCAGGCGCAGCAGTGCCAGTCGCTCGCTACCGCGCAGCAGACGCTCGGAGAGTTGATCCAGCAGGTGAGAGCGTTCCAGCGCCAGCGACACCAGCATCAACAGGATGAGAGTTGCCAGTGCAGGATTGGCGAAGCTGGCAAGCAGATCGCCGCTCTCGACGATACCCAGCAGCACGAAACCACCGGCCCAGCCTGTAAAGAGCAAAGCCGGCGCAAAGCGCCCGCTTGCCAGCAGTGCCAGCAGTATTCCTACCGATATCAGTACGCTCCAGCTTTCCATCTACTCTCTTATGTCCCTGCTTCCTAATGCCTGGTCGTTCCCGCGCGACCGGCGGAATATTAGTTACGTGTTACGTGTTACGTGTTACGTGTTACGTGTTACGGGCCGACGGAGTCGGCGCGTTTCGCTTGGCTCAAGGCGCCCTACGAGGATGTTTTATGCCGACGAGAAGGGTTCGCCCGGAGACCGGGCTCCTACAATTCGGCGCAATCGGGTTGTCATTGTAGGAGTATGTTTAATACACTGTCGATGGTTGCCGGGAGAATTTTGCCGGAAAAACTTTAAAATACTTTGATTTCAACGGATTACAATGGCTGAGCCGATAAAACATTTATCGCCGCAAGCGTTAAACAAACGCCGCCGCGAAGCGGTTCAGCTGCGAATTGATGGTTGTACCGTGGTTGAAACGGCGCGGCAGACCGGTCTCAGCGCGCCGACTGTCATTGCGGCCTACAAGGCCTTTGTTGCCGGCGGCTGGCCTGCTGTGGATGTCAGGTCGCGGGGGCGCAAGGCGGGCGCGGGTCGCAGTCTTGACGCTGGGCAGGAACAGACGCTGTTGCGCCATCTGTTCGCGGCACCGGGCGAGGCCTGTCTCGAGTCCGGTGGTCTCTGGCAGGCTGATGGCATTCTTGATTGGGTGAAGGATGAGCTCGGGGTTGAGCTCACGGCACGCAGTCTCACGCGCCTGCTGCAACAGTGGCAACTGAGCGCGCCCGAGCTCAAGTCGAGCCTCGGCGAGCGGCCGCAAACCCCAGCGCTTAAGCGCTGGAGCAAAGACCGACTCAACCCGTTGCAAGGCGCAGTGCGCAAAGAGGGCGGAACCCTGCTCTGGGGCGGCCTGCGCCACTTCTCTAGCCCCCTGAATGAGTCGCCCTGTTACCAGCTTTATGTTCACGCCGGGCGCGCCCGTCAGTTCTGGCTCTTGAGCGAGCAACCGCCAACTGCAGCGCTTTATCTGGAGTTCTTTCAGCGACTCCTTACTCATTTCAAGGGCCCTGTCGGGCTCGTGTTTCACGGCGCGGATTTCAGTCGCGACGCGTCGATTCAGACCTGGTTGAACGCCCACACCGGGCAGTTGCAGCTGCTGGCTCCGCCGGCCGCGGGAGCTGCAGAAGCCGGCAAGGTGCGCAAGCAGCACAGAAAAGCCTCCCGGGAAGCCGCGCAAATGCCTCCCGGATCTACAGAAACGTTGAGGACCACTATGGCACTGACTCACTTACAGCGGCTGGAAGCCGAGAGTATCCATATCATGCGCGAGGTCGTGGCGGAGGCCGAAAACCCGGTCATGCTCTACTCGATCGGCAAGGACAGTGCGGTCATGCTGCACCTGGCGATGAAGGCCTTCGCGCCCTCGGTGCCGCCGTTCCCGCTGCTGCATGTCGACACGCGCTGGAAGTTCCGCGAGATGTACCGTTTCCGCGACCAGATGGCGGAAAAGCTGGGTATGGACCTGCTGGTGCATATCAATCCTGAAGGCGTCGAGAAGGACGTCAATCCCTTTACCCACGGTTCGGCGATTCATACCGATATCATGAAAACCGAGGGTCTCAAGCAGGCGCTCGACAAGTATGGCTTCGACGCCGCCTTCGGCGGGGCGCGCCGCGACGAGGAAAAGTCCCGCGCCAAGGAGCGTATTTTCTCCTTCCGCAGCGCCCAGCATCGATGGGATCCGAAGGGGCAGCGTCCGGAGCTGTGGAAGCTCTACAACTCCCGCAAGCACAAGGGCGAGAGCATTCGCGTATTCCCGCTGTCGAACTGGACCGAGCTCGATATCTGGCAGTACATCTACCTCGAGAATATCCCGATCGTGCCGCTGTACTACGCCGCCGAGCGTCCGGTGGTGGAGCGTGACGGGGCCCTGATCATGGTCGACGACGAGCGCATGCCGCTCAAGCCCGGTGAAGTGCCGATGATGCGCAAGGTGCGTTTCCGTACCCTCGGCTGCTACCCGCTGACCGGTGCCGTGGAGTCGGAGGCCGACACCCTGCCGGCCATTATTCAGGAAATGCTGTTGACCAAGACGTCCGAGCGCCAGGGGCGCGTGATCGACCACGACTCGGCCGCATCGATGGAAAAGAAAAAGCAGGAGGGTTATTTCTGATGGCGCACGTATCGGACCTGATTTCCACGGATATCGAGCAGTACCTCAAGGCGCACGAGCGCAAGGGCCTGCTGCGTTTCATCACCTGCGGCAGCGTCGACGACGGCAAGAGCACCCTGATCGGGCGCCTGCTGTTCGAATCCAAGATGCTGTTCGAGGACCAGCTGTCGGCGATCGAGGCAGACTCGAAAAAGTTCGGCACCCAGGGAGACGAGATCGACTTCGCGCTGCTGGTGGACGGTCTTGCCGCCGAGCGCGAGCAGGGCATCACCATCGACGTGGCTTATCGCTTCTTCTCCACCGACCGGCGCAAGTTCATTGTTGCCGACACCCCGGGGCACGAGCAGTACACCCGTAACATGGTGACCGGTGCCTCCACAGCGGACGCAGCCATTCTGATGGTCGACGCGCGCAAGGGCATCCTGACGCAGACCCGTCGTCACAGCTACCTGATGTCGCTGATCGGCATCCGCCATATCGTTGTTGCGATCAACAAGATGGACCTGGTCGACTACTCCGAGAAGGTTTACAACCAGATCGTCGAGGATTACCGGGCCTTTGCCAAGCAGGTCGGTATTGGCGAGGTGACCTTCATTCCGATGTCGGCGTTCAAGGGCGACAATATCACCAGTCACAGCGAGCGTATGCCCTGGTTCCACGGTACCACCCTGATGGGCTACCTCGAGACCGTCGAGCTGGATGAGGAGCGTCTGCAGCAGGGCGCCTTCCGTATGCCGGTACAGTGGGTTAACCGTCCAAATCTGGACTTCCGCGGCTTTGCGGGCTCGATCGCCAGCGGTGTGGTGCGCCCCGGCGACCGGATTCGCGTGCAGCCGTCAGGCAAGGAAAGCACTGTGGCGCGTATCGTCACCCATGACGGCGATCTGGAACAGGCAGTGGCGGGCCAGTCAGTGACCCTCACGCTGGCCGACGAAATCGATATCTCCCGCGGTGATGTCATTTCCGCCCACGCGGCGCCCGCCGAGACCGCCGATCAGTTCGAGGCGACCCTGGTCTGGATGCACGAAGAGCCGCTGCTGCCGGGTCGACCCTATCTGATGAAAATCGGTACCAAGGTGGTTACCGCCCAGGTGTCGGAAATCAAGTACCAGGTCAACGTTAACACCCTCGAGCACACCGCGGCGAAGAAGCTGGAACTCAATGCCATCGGCGTCTGCAATCTGACGCTGGACCGCCCGATCGCCTTCGATGCCTACGAGCAGAACCAGGATACCGGCGGTCTTATTCTGATCGACCGCATGAGCAACAGCACCGTCGGCGCCGGCATGCTGCATTTCGCGCTGCGCCGCAGCCAGAATATCCATATGCAACACGTCGATGTCGACAAGGAAGCGCGCAGCGCGGCCAAGGCACAGAAGCCTTGTTTGCTGTGGCTGACCGGCCTTTCCGGCGCCGGCAAGTCCACCATCGCCAACCTGGTGGAGAAAAAGCTGCACGCCCGCGGCCAGCATACCTACCTGCTGGATGGCGATAATGTGCGTCACGGCCTTAACCGCGACCTTGGTTTTACCGACGCGGATCGCGTCGAGAATATTCGTCGTGTTGCCGAAGTGGCCAAGCTGATGGTCGATGCCGGTCTTATCGTCCTGACCGCCTTTATTTCGCCGTTTCGCTCGGAGCGCGCCATGGCGCGGGACCTGGTGCAAGAGGGCGAGTTTATCGAAGTGTTTATCGATACGCCGCTCAGTGTCGCCGAAGACCGTGATCCCAAGGGGTTGTACAAGAAAGCGCGCCGCGGCGAACTGAAGAACTTCACCGGTATCGACTCTGCCTACGAGCGTCCGGAGAACCCCGAGGTGCATATCGACACCACCGAGCAGACGCCGGAAGAGGCGGCCGAGTTGATCGTTGCCGTGCTCGAGGAACGCGGGATGCTGGTTGGTTAACCCGTGACAGGTGACAACAAGTTACGAACTCGTAGGGCACCTTGAGCGCCGCGATACGTGCCGAATTAAGGTGCCGTTCGCTCCGCTCAGGGCACCCTACGTGGCCGATCATCACGCGTAACCTGTCACGCATCACCCGTAACGTTCGTTATTTAAGGAAAGACAATGACCGCGATTGACCAGACGCTGCTGGATAGCGTCGAGCAGATTGCGCGCGATGCAGGACGCGCAATCATGGAGATTTACGGGCGTGAGTTCAGCGTCGAGGAAAAGGAAGACAAGTCGCCGCTGACCGAGGCGGACGCCGCAGCGCATAAGCTGATCGTATCCCGTCTGCAGGAGCTGGCGCCGGATCTGCCGATCCTGTCGGAAGAGGATACGGCTGCTTTTGCAGGGCCTGACGGCGATGGTCGCTACTGGCTGGTGGATCCGCTGGATGGCACCAAGGAATTCATCAAGCGCAATGGCGAATTCACCGTGAATATCGCGCTTATCGAGAATGATACGGCGGTGCTGGGCGTGGTGTACGCGCCGGTGCTGGATGTGGCTTACCTCGGCCTTAAGGGGGCAGGAGCCTTCAAAGTTGACGCTGAAGGGCGACACCCGATCCGCGTCGCCGAACATGCGGACGGTGAGACCTGGCGGGTAGTGGGCAGTCGCTCCCACGCAGGCGCCGAAACCGCGGCCTGGCTGGAAAAGCTCGGTGAGCACGAAATGGTGTCGATGGGCAGTTCGCTAAAACTCTGCCTGGTGGCCGAGGGCGCGGCCGACGTCTACCCGCGTCTCGGTCCGACGTCACTCTGGGATACCGCTGCCGCCCAGGCGGTGGTCGAGCAGGCGGGCGGTTCCGTGATTCAGCTTGACGGTGAACCCCTCAGCTATGCCAATACGGCGCAGATTCTCAATCCGTACTTTATCGTGCACGGAAACAGTGCGCAGGACTGGTCGTCTTTTTCCGCAGGCTAGTCTCGCAGGCTTCATTCCCCCCCGGCCGGTTGGCGCCCTGTCGACCGGCTGTCATGGACAAATCATATCCGGGCACTATAGTGGTGCGTCTTAATCTGGCATTATGCTTGCTTGCCATTAATGGAAAGAATTTCTGCGCCTATCAGGTTTGTTGAAGGAAAGGATTGTAAATGCTGTCAAAAGTCGTGATTCCCGTTGCCGGCCTCGGCACCCGTGTACTGCCTGCAAGTAAGGCGATACCGAAGGAAATGCTGTCGGTGGTCGACAAGCCGGTGATCCAGCACGTGGTCGAAGAGGCGGTGGCCGCCGGGTTCAGGCAGATTATTTTGGTGACCCGCAGCGGCAAGTCGGCGATCGAAGATCATTTCGACAGCCACTACGAGCTCGAGGCCGAGCTTGACCGCAAGGGGAAGGTGGCGCTGCTGTCGTCGGTGAAAGAGATACTGCCTGCCGGCGTTGAAGTGATCTCGGTCCGTCAGCCTTTCGCGAAGGGGCTCGGTCATGCGGTTCTCTGCGCCGCGGGTGTGACCGGCGATGAGGACTTTGCCGTTATGCTGCCGGATATGCTGATCGACAACGATCGCGCCGGAGCCGATATGCAGGCGATGGTCGAACGTTACCGTGCCGGTGGTGCCGGTCAGATCATGGTCGAGGCGGTACCGCAGGAGCAGGTGGAGCGTTATGGTATCGTGGACTGCGGCGGTGCTGCGGTGAAGGCCGGAGCGGGAGCGCGCGTAACAGGTATGGTCGAGAAGCCGGCTCGCGATGAGGCGCCGTCGAATCTCGCGATCGTCGGGCGTTATATTCTGCCGGCACGGGTCATGGGCCTGCTGGAAGACACCCAGCCCGGCGCTGGCGATGAGATCCAGCTCACCGATGCGCTGGTCCGTCTGATTCAGGAAGCACCGCTCGAAGCCTACAGCATGACCGGCGATATCTACGACTGCGGTAACAAGGCCGGCCTTCTTCAGGCCAATGTGGCGCTCGGGTTGAAGCATCCGGAGACGGCGGACGCGCTGGCGGCTTTCCTGGCGAAACGTAGAACGTAATTATGAATATGGCCTGCGGGAGCAATGATTTGACGACTGATATCTGCTGGCAGGCGCTCAGCACCCATGCCGAGGCGCTGAAGCCGCGCCACCTGAAAGACCTGATGGCCGATGGCGGCCGTTTCCAGTCCCTGAGCTTCCGCCACGAAGGGCTGTTGCTGGATCTGTCGCGCCAGCGCATCGTACCGGAAACGCTGGAGCGGCTGATGTCGCTGGCGCAGGCGAGCGAACTGCCTGAATGGATAGCGGCGCTGTTTGCCGGCGAGCCGGTCAACGATACCGAGAAACGGCCGGCGCTTCATAGCGCCCTGCGTCTGCCAGAGAGTGCGTCACTGCAGTTGGAGGGCCAGGACCTGGTGCCCGAAGTGCATGCCAATCTGGCGCGCATGGCGGAGATGGTGGCTCAGCTGCATCAGCGGCAGTGGCGTGGTTACACCGGCGAGCCCATCGACACCGTCGTCAATATCGGTGTGGGCGGTTCGGACCTGGGTCCGGTGATGGCATGTCGGGCGCTTGCGGACTTTCAGCCGGAAGCGGCGCGGGGCCTGAGTATTCACTTCGTCTCGTCGATGGACGGCAGTCAGCTGGCGGGTCTGCTCGACAGGCTGAATCCGGCGACCACGCTGTTCATCGTTTCATCCAAGTCCTTCACCACCATCGACACGCTGGCGAATGCCGAAACCGCAAGGCGATGGCTCGCCGACGCCAGTGGCATGGCGGACGCTGTCCTGGTGCGTCGCCATTTCGTTGCGGTGACGGCGAGCCCGGAGAAAGCCGCGGCCTGGGGGGTGCCGGAGGACAATCAGCTGCATTTCTGGGACTGGACCGGGGGCCGCTACTCGCTGTGGTCCACGATCGGCTTTCCGATCGCGCTGAAAATCGGTATGGAGAATTTTCGCCGGATGCTCGCCGGCGCCCACGGTATGGACGAGCATTTCCGCACCGCGGAACTGGGTGAAAACCTGCCGGTGCTGATGGCGATGGTCGGAGTCTGGAACATCAACCTGCTCGACTACCACGCCCACGCGATTCTGCCTTATGACGGGCGCCTGGCCCACCTGCCGGCCTATCTCGAACAGCTGGAAATGGAGAGCAACGGAAAAAGCATCCGTCGCGACGGATCAGGCAGCGAACTGCGCACCTGTCCCGTACTCTGGGGCGAGGTCGGGCCCAATGCCCAGCATGCTTTCTACCAGTTGCTGCACCAGGGCACGGAGCCGGTGATGAGCGACTTTATCGTGCCGGTACGCCGCTACGAAGCGCAGAGCGAGACGTTGCAGCGTCAGCACCAGCTGGCACTGGCGAACTGTCTGGCCCAGGCGCGGGTACTGGCGCTCGGCGATGCCGCGCTGGATGCTGAACCGCCGACCCCCTGGCAGCAGTACAGCGGCAATCAGCCGAGCACTGTGCTGCTGCTCGACGAACTGTCGCCGGCAACCTTCGGCGCGCTGATCGCGCTCTACGAGCACAAGGTGTTCGTGCAGTCCGTGATCTGGGGTATCAACCCCTTCGATCAGTGGGGCGTGGAGCTCGGCAAGAAAATGGCGACGCGCATGCTTGAGGCGCTGGGGCAGGCGGATGGCGATCAGGGAATGGATCGGCCCACGGCCGGCCTGCTGGGCGAGATTCGCAGGCTCCGTGGCTGCGATGGCACTCGTGCTTCTAAAGGTGACAAGGGATGAAAATATCGGTTTGGGGCGACGAGCTGGCGGCCTGGGTGGTTGCGGCTCAGCTTTCCGCATTCGGCAATGAGGTGCAGCTTTGTGCCGGCGAGGTCTGGGGGCGGAGCGAGGCGGACAACTGCATCTATCCCAGCCACAAGAGCATTAGCGCAGAGCCCGGCTTAATGGCGTTGCTGGAGGAGGGCTATTCCTCGGGGCGGCTAAGTGCCGTCGGGGCCGAGGAGGCGCTGGGCGCTCCGGTGCACTGGCTGGCGATGGCGCCCGATCACGCCGATCAGGCCCTTGAGCTGGTCAAGCGGGTCGCGGGTGCAGGTGCTAGGCCGTGCCTGGTCGTCAATCAAAGCAATTTCGGTATCGGTGCCAGTGATCGGTTGCAGGCCTGCCTGGATCAGAGCGGCGGGCAGGCTGTCGTCTGCCTGCCCGATACGCTGCAGGAGGGTCGGGCGCTGGCGCAGTTCGGCGAACCCGACGCTCTGCTGGTGGGCTGCGAGGACGAGGGGGCCCGGCGCTGGCTAATGGGGCTTCTGAGACCATTCACTGGAGCGGTACGCCAGTTGCAGCTGATGTCGCGGCGCGAGGCGGAGTTCACCAAGTTCGCCGTGACCGGTATGCTGGCGTTGCGGCTTGGCTATATCAACGAGCTGGCCAACCTTGCGGACCTGCTCGGCGTCGATATCGAGGTGGTGCGCCAGGGTATGGCGACCGACGAGCGTATCGGTAGCCATTACCTGGCGCCGGGCTGCGGCTTCGGCGGCCAGCACTTTACCCAGTACATCGAGGGGCTTGCTGAGCTGCTGAGCGAAAAACGCCGCTCGAGCCTGCTGGAAACGGTGCTGGCCGAGAATCTGCGCCAGATGGAGCTGCCGTTTCGCAAGCTCTGGCAGCACTACGACTGCGAGCTGAAGGGTAAAACGGTTGCGGTCTGGGGGCTGGCGTTCAAGCCGGGCGTCGCCAGCATCGATAACGCGCCGGCACTTCGCAGCGTCGACGCGCTGCTGGCGCAGGGCGCCCGGGTTCGGCTGCATGACCCGGAAGCATTGCCGGAGGTCGAAAAACGCTACGGTTCAAACGAGAGTGTCAGCTATTGCCGCGATGCCTACGATGCGGTCGAGAGCGCCGATGCACTGCTGCTGCTAACGGAGTGGCCGGAGTACTGGTCGCCGGATTTCGAACGTCTGGCGCAGCGCATGAAGGCGTCGGTGATCGTGGATGGACGTAACGTCTATGATCCGGGCCTCGTACGCGAGTTTGGCTTCACCTATTACGGCATTGGCCGGGCATAAACCTTGGGTAATGGTTGCGTAGGAGCCCGCTCCGCGGGCGAATCGGGGCGGGTGCCGTACCTTGTTCGCTCACGGAGTGAGCTCCTACAGTCCGCGCCGTGCGAGCGGGTCGGTCATTGTGGCATCTGCCGTGCGTGAATTGCTGGCTGCGCTTGGGTAGGAGCCCGCTCCGCGGGCGAAGCGGTTGATGTGCCACCCGTCGTTCGCTCACAGAGTGAGCTCCTACAGGTGAAATCGTACGGTCGAATTGGTCATTGTGGTTTCGGCCGGGCCTGATGTACTTGATGGAGCGGTAACGCGTCACCCCTTAACGCGTCACCCGTAACGTATTTTGAAAAACGTATTCGAAAAGTGACAAAACTGACCTGTTTTAAAGCCTACGATATTCGCGGTCGTCTCGGCGACGAGCTGAACGAGGATATCGCCTACCGTATCGGTCGGGCCTATGCGCAGCAGCTGCAGCCGAAAACCGTGGTTGTCGGCGGCGATATCCGCGAAACGTCCGAAGCGCTGAAAATGGCGCTGTCCCGCGGCCTGCAGGACGGTGGCGTCGATGTGATCGATATCGGCATGGTGGGTACCGAGGAGATATACTTCGCCACCGTGCATCTGGACGTCGATGGCGGTATCGAGGTGACCGCCTCGCACAACCCGATCGACTACAACGGTCTCAAGCTGGTGCGCGAGGGCAGTCGTCCTATTTCCGGCGATACCGGTCTCAAGGAAATGCAGCGGCTGGCCGAAGAGCAGAGCTGGGGCGAGGTCGGTCATCGCGGCAGCTATAGCCAGCAGGATCTCAAGGATGCCTACGCGGCCAAGATGCTGTCCTACATCGACCCTGCCAATCTCAAGCCGCTCAAGCTGGTGGTCAACGCCGGCAACGGCGCGGCGGGTCCGGCGCTCGATGCGATCGAACGTAAGCTGCAGGCCGCCGGTGCGCCGATCGAGTTCGTCAAGGTGCACCACGAGCCGGACTCGACCTTCCCCAACGGCATTCCGAACCCGATCCTGGTGGAGAATCGCGCCCAGACCGCGGATGTGGTGCTCTCTCAAGGCGCCGATATGGGTATCGCCTGGGACGGGGATTTCGACCGCTGCTTCCTGTTCGACGAGAAGGGCCAGATGATCGAGGGGTACTACATCGTCGGCCTGCTGGCCGAGGCCTTCCTGCAGAAGCAGTCAGGGGCCCATGTCATTCACGACCCCCGATTGACCTGGAATACCATCGACCTGGTGCAGTCCGCCGGCGGGGTGCCGGTGCAGTCGAAAACCGGCCATGCCTTTATCAAGGAGCGCATGCGTCAGGAAGACGCCGTTTACGGTGGCGAGATGAGCGCGCATCACTATTTTCGCGACTTCGCTTACTGCGACAGCGGCATGATTCCGTGGCTGCTGGTGGCGGAGCTTGTCAGCCTCAAGGGGCAGCCGCTGTCGGAGCTGGTGGCCGAGCGCATTGCCGCTTTCCCGAGCTCGGGCGAGATCAACAGCAAGCTGGCAGACCCTGCCGCTTCGATCGAGCGCGTGCGCGAAGCCTTCGTCGGCGATGCGCTTTCTGTCGACCATACCGATGGCATCAGCCTTGAGTTCGAGAACTGGCGTTTCAATCTGCGCAGCTCCAATACCGAGCCGGTGGTGCGGCTGAACGTCGAGAGTCGCGCCGATGTATCCTTGATGCAGGAAAAAACCGCGAAAATCCTCGAATTGCTGCGCCAGTGAGAGGAAACACCCGGTTGCCAGGGCAGGTGACCGGGGCGTTGCCGTCGCAAGCAAATCCATTCCTACAACGGGGTTAAGTTGTTACCATAGCGGTTTTGGTCCGCCCTTTCCTGGTGCGATTGTGATAGAGCCTGCTGGTCCGGCGCAGGCGTCAGCTTAGTATAAGTTAGGGATTTTTATTTTGCGTCGTAGTAAGGAAAGTATTGCCATCGTTGGCATGGCATTCCGACTTCCCGGAGATCAGTCCAGATCGGATGAGTTCTGGCAAGCACTGAAAGAGGGCAGAGATCTGGTTGGCGAGATCGACGAAAGTCGCTGGTCGAAGTCCGCCTACTACCATCCGCGCAAGACCGAATCCGGTAAAAGCTATGTATGGGCTGCCGGGGTTTTGTCGCGCATCGAGGAATTCGATGCCGAGTTCTTCGGTATTTCACCGCGCGAAGCCAGTCAGATGGACCCGCAGCAGCGCATGCTGCTGGAATTGTCCTGGGAGGCACTGGAAGACGGTGCCCAGAATCCGGCGCGTCTGGCCGGCAGTGACTGTGCCGTTTATGTCGGCGTGGCCGGCACCGATTTCCAGAACCGGCGCATCGACGACCCGGCGCTTGCCGATTCCTACACCATGACCGGTGCGGTCGGCAGTATCGCCTCGAACCGCATTTCCTATGTCTTCGACCTCCACGGTCCGAGTATGTCGGTGGATACCGCCTGCTCCTCGTCGCTGGTGGCGCTGCATCAGGCCTGCCGATCGATCTGGGAAGGCGAAGCCTCGAGCGCCCTGGTCGGTGGCGTCAATCTGCTGCTGCACCCGTTCCCCTTCGTCGGCTTCTCCCGCGCCTCCATGCTGTCGCCGGATGGCCGCTGCAAGACCTTCGACGAGACCGGCAACGGCTACGTGCGCTCCGAAGGCTGTGCGGTGTTCTACCTCAAACCTCTGAAGGATGCCGAACGCGATGGCGACCCGATCCATGCGGTGATACTCAACACCGGGGTCAACTCCGACGGTCGCACCAATGGCATCACGGTGCCGAGCAGCGAAGCGCAGGCCGACCTGCTGCGTCGTGTCTATGGCGAGATCGGTCTGTCGCCGTCGGAACTCACCTATCTCGAAGCCCATGGTACCGGCACCTCGGTCGGCGATCCGCTGGAAACCCGTGCGCTGTCCGAGGCTCTGGCGAAGGCACGAGGCGAAGGCAATCCGCTGTTGATCGGTTCGGTCAAGAGCAACGTCGGTCACCTCGAGACCGCGTCCGGCATGGCCGGGATGGTCAAGGTGATCAACTGCATCGAGCGCCGCGCGCTGCCGCCGACCATTCATCTTCATAACCCGAACCCGAAGATCCGTTTCGACGAATGGAACCTGAAACCGGTTCGTGAATATACCGAAATTACCGGCGACCAGCGTCTGGTCATGGGTATCAACTCCTTTGGCTTCGGTGGCGCCAACGCCCATGCGGTGCTGGCGGAGTATCGGGCTGCCGGCGAAGTGGCGAGCCCGATCGTAGGAGCGGCGGCCCGCCGCGAAGGATTGCCGCCGCTGCTGCTGAGTGCGCGCAACGACGAAGCGCTGGCGCAGCAGGCGGCGCAACTGGCGCAGTTCCTGCGCGAGCCGCAGATCTCCTATTACGACCTGGCCTGGACCCAGGCCCGTCGTCGCCAGTTGTTGCCCAAGGCCGCCGCTGTGGCCGGCAGCAGCGTCGATGAGATCCTGCAGTCGCTGGAACAGCTGGCGGCGGGGGAAGCTGCCTCCGGCGTTTTCGCCGGCGACAACCTGTCGCAGGATCTGCCCGTAGCGCTGGTGTTTTCCGGCAACGGCTCCCAGTGGGTCGGCATGGGACGCGAACTGCTCGAACGCGAGCCGATGTTCGCCGCCGCCGTCGACGAAGTCGACGTGCTGCTCTCGGCCTACACGGATCTCAGCATTCGCCAGACTTTCCAGTCCGACGCCGGTGATCTCTACGACGAAACAGAGATCGCGCAGCCGGCGCTGTTCGCGCTGCAGGTCGGTCTGACCCGCTACCTGCAGGCGAAGGGCGTGCGTGTCAGCGCAGTGCTTGGCCACAGTGTCGGCGAAATCGCCGCCGCCTGGGCCAGTGGCGCGCTGAGCCTGGCGGACGCCGTCCACGTCATCTTCGAACGCAGTGCAGCCCAGGGCACGACCCGCGGCCGCGGTCGTATGGCGGCTGCCTCGATGCCGGCCGACGAGATGCAGGCGCTGATCGACGAGCTCGACCTTGGCGGCAAGGTCGAGATTGCCGGCATCAACAGCCCCGGCGCCGTGACGCTGGCAGGTCCCCTGGCTGCGCTCGAGGCGCTTTCGGATGTATTCGAGCAGCAGGGCAAGTTCTTCCGCCTGCTGGATCTCGATTATGCCTTCCACAGCAAGCAGATGGACCCGGTGCGCGGCCGGGTGCTGGAGCGCCTGGCCAATCTCGAGCCCGGCGCCACGTCGCTGCGCTACATTTCCACCGTGACCGGTGCGGAGCTTTCGGGCGAGTGCCTCGGCGCCGAGTACTGGTGGGACAATATCCGCCAGCCGGTGCGCTTTGCCGATGCCGTCGAGTCGCTGATCGACGACGGCATTCAGCTGTTCATCGACGTTGGCCCGCATCCGATCATGCGCGGCTACATCAACGAGTGCCTCAAGGCCCGGGATATTCCCGGCCGCGTGGTGACCACGCTGCAGCGGCGCGCCAAGGACGACCTGTACAGCCTCGACAACGCCGTGTTCGGTGCCTGGCTCGCCGGTGCCGAGATGGATCTGGAGCGCTATTTCCCGCGGCCGGGCACACCGGTGCGGCCGCCGGCCTATCCGTGGCAGCGCGAGCGTCACTGGTATGAGGAAACCGGCGAAGGCTACGACCTGATCAACCGGCAGCTCGAACATCCGCTGCTGGGCTTTCGTATCAAGCGCGGCGAGGCGGTGTGGGAAAACGTGCTCGATACCACCCTGGTGCCCTACCTGGCCGACCACGTGGTCGGCAGCGCCGTGGTCATGCCCGCCGCCGGCTATGCCGAAATGGCGCTGGCGGCCGGTCGCGCCTGGTTCAGCACCGAGGAAGCACCGGCGGAGGCCTTCGAGCTCGAGGGCCTCGAAATCCGCGCGCCGCTGGTATTCGAGCAGGACCACCTCAAAGCGCTGCGCTTCGAGTTCTATCCCAAGGACGGCAGCTTCACCATCCAAAGCCGGGTGCGCCTGAGCGACGACCCCTGGACGCTGCACGCCGTCGGTCGTCTGACCGGCACGCCGGCCTACAACCCGCAGACCCGCCTCGACCTGGCAGCGCTGAAGGCGCAGGCAAGCGGTCGCATCAGCGGTGAGCAGCACTACCGTCTGGCCGATGCGGTCGGACTTGCCTACGGGCCTCAGTTCCAGGGCGTTGCCGATATCTGGACCCAGGGGCTCGGCGCGCTAGCGCGCCTGGAACTGCCGACCCTTGTTGCGGATGAGCTGGAGCGCCATGTATTGCACCCGGGCATCCTCGACGCCTGCTTCCAGGTGCTGGTAGGTATTTTCAGCAATGAAGACGAGGCGGGGCTGAACTCGGCGCTGATTCCGGTACGTGTCGACCGGTTGCGCGTCTACGGTGATTGCCGAAACATCAGCCACTTCAGCGCCGAGGTGCTCAAGCAGAGCCCGCGCTCGGTGCTGACGACCTTCAGGCTGACCGACGACGCCGGTCAGGTGCTGGCAGAGGCTGAAGGCTGTCGCTTCCGCGCAGTGAATTTCAATCAGGATCATGGCCTGCCGGCGACCTATCGCTACAGCGCACGGTTGCTGCAGCCGCTTGCCAATCCGGAACTGGCGCCGCTGTCCGACATTATCGCCGCAGCCGGCGCTGCACTGGCGCCGATGTCAGGCGGACGCCAGCGCCATTTCGGCGAGGTCGAGCCGCTGTTCGCCATTCTGGTCAGTGCCTATGTCTACGAAGCGCTGCAGCAACTGGCTGGTTTCGACCACACCTTCACCCTCGACAGTCTGGTACAGCGGGCCGAAATCGCCGAAGCCCAGCGCCCGGCTCTGCAGCATTTCCTGCAACTGCTCGAAGATGACGGCCTGCTGGAGCAGGTCGACGGCAACTACCGCCTGCAGCACAACGATGACTGGCCGGCGGCGGAACAGCTTTGGCTGGCGCTGCTCGGCGATTATCCGGCGTACCTGCCGGAACTGCTGCTGCTGGGGCGCTGCGGTCTGCATTTGCCGCAGGTATTGCGCGGCGAATGCGATGCAACCACGCTGCTGAATCCGAGCAAAGGCAGCAGCCTGCAGGATCATCTGGCCGATTCGGCGCAGTCGATCACCGGTCTGCAGCAGACGGTGCTGGCCGCGGTACGGGCGCAGCTTTCCTCCTGGCCTGCCAACCGGCGACTGCGCGTTCTCCAGGTTGGCGGCGGTGCCGGCGCACTGGCGCGCAGTCTGGTTGCCCTGCTGCCGGCCGAGCGTACCGAATTCCTGTTCACCGATGCCGACGAATCGCTGCTGTCGCGCGCCGAAGCGGAGCTCAGCGCTCATGCCTTCGTCGACTTCGCATTGTTCGACCCGACCCAGCCTGCGGCCGATCAGGCCGAAGTCGCCTCGCGCCGTTTTGACCTGATACTTGCGACCGGCGGGCTGCATCAGGCCGATGACCTCTCTGCCTGTCTGGCCGGTCTCGGCTCGCTACTGGTAGACGATGGTCGCCTGCTGCTGGCCGAACAGGCGCCGACCCGTGTCAGCGATCTTACCGAGGGGCTGGTGCCGGGCTGGTGGTATGAAGAGACGAACGGCAAGCAGGTTTCGCGCCTGATGAGCGCCGGTCAGTGGCGCAAGGCGCTGGCGGCAAGCGGCTTCGAGCCCTCTCAGGTGCTCGACGAGCCGGCCGCGGACGGCCATGGTGGCTTTGTTCTGCTCGCCGAACGCCCGAGCTCGATGGATGCCGGCAATTTGCAGCACAGCGAGGCTGAACCGGCGGCTGAGCCGCAAGCGCAGCGCTGGTTGCTGCTGGCCGATGAGAATGGTCTTGCCGAGGCCCTGGCCGAGGCTCTGCGCGGAACCGGGCAGCAGGTGATACTGGCCCGCGCCGGGGAGCGTTACGCCATCGAAGCCGGTGAATTCCGCTTCGACCCGCTGTCGGTTGACAGTACCGAGCAACTGCTCGACGCCGTCGCCGCCACCGGAGGCTGCGACCAGGTCGTGCAACTGATGGGGCTGCAGGCCGAAGAAGCGCCGCCAGAGCGGCTGCTGGCGCTGCAGCAACGTCGCTGCGGCACGGTGCTGTCGCTGTTACAGGCGCTGGAGCGCGTGTCCTGGTCGCAGCCGCCGCATCTGGCGCTGATTACCGCAGGTGCCGCGCTTTGCGACGATATCGACGGCGAAGTCCGTGCGCTCGAGGTCAAAGCCGGGCAGGCGCCGCTCTGGGGTCTTGGTCGGGTGCTGATGAACGAGCATCCGGAACTGGGTGCCCGGCTGGTCGATCTCGACGGCGACGATCTGGCGGCCTTGATGCCGGCGCTCGCGCAGACCCTGGTGAGCGAAAATCGGGAGGATGAACTGCTGCTCAGTGCCGATGCTCTCTACTGTCTGCGCATCGAGCCGTTGCCGGGCAACGCATCCGATCAGGACGTTATTGAAGAGGTGAAACTCGATTTCGCCGAGCCGGGCCCGCTCAAGCATCTGAAGTGGTTCCCGATGGCGCGTCAGGCGCCGGCGCCCGGTGAAGTCGCGGTGCGTCCGCTCGCCAGCGGCCTCAATTTCCGCGACGTCATGTACGCCATGGGGCTTTTGTCCGATGAGGCGGTGGAAAACGGCTTCTCCGGTCCGACGCTGGGTATGGAGTTCGCCGGTGAGGTGGTCGAGGTCGGGGAGGGTGTCAGCGAGTTCCGCGCTGGCGACCAGGTCATGGGCTTTGCCTCGGCCTGCTTCAGCACCCGGGTGGTGACGCCGGCCGGGGCGCTGGCGAAGCTGCCGGAAGGCTGGAGCTGCGCCGAGGCCGCCACGGTGCCGACGGTGTTCGTCACCGCCTGGTACGCGCTGGATCATCTGGCGCGGCTGCAGCCGGGCGAGCGCGTGCTGATCCACGGTGGCGCCGGCGGTGTCGGTATCGCCGCGATCCAGATAGCCCGCTACCTCGGCGCCGAGGTGTTTGCCACCGCGGGCTCGGACGAGAAGCGCGACTTCCTGCGCCTGATGGGTGTCGATCATATACTCGATTCCCGCAGCCTCGCCTATGCCGACCGGATCATGGAACTGACCGGCGGCGAGGGCATCGACGTGGTGCTCAACTCGCTGGCGGGGGAAGCGATCACCAAGAACCTGGCGATCATGCGTCCGTTCGGTCGCTTCCTCGAGCTTGGCAAGCGCGACTTCTACGAAAACAGCAAGATCGGCCTGCGTCCGTTCCGCAACAACATTTCCTACTTCGGCATCGACGCCGATCAGCTGCTGATCGAGCGCGCGGACCTGAGCGTGCGGATTTTCCGCGAGGTGATGGAACGCTTTGCCGAGGGCGCCCTGCGTCCGCTGCCGCACCGGGTGTTCCCGGCCGCACGCGCGGGCGATGCTTTCCGCTACATGCAGCAGTCGAAGCAGATCGGCAAGATCGTCATCGGCTTCGACGAGCGACCGCAGCTGTCCGAACAGCCGCAGCGGCAGCTGCCGGCGCTCGGCCTCGATGCCGATGGTTGCTACCTTGTCACCGGTGGCCTGAGCGGCTTCGGCCTGCGCAGCGCCTGCTGGCTGGCCGAGCAGGGGGCGCGCCACCTGGTGTTGCTGAGTCGCAGCGGGATGCGGACCGAAGAGGCGTCGGCGGCGATCGCCAAGCTCGAGGCCGACGGCGTGCAGGTGACGGTCGAGGCGCTGGACGTCACCGACCGCGCAGCCCTGCAGGTGCTGTTCGCGCGCTTTGGCGCCACTCTGCCGCCGCTCAAGGGGCTTATCCACGCCGCGGTGGTGTTCGAGGACGGACTGCTGCGCAACATGAGCCGGGAGAGCCTTGCCCGGGTGCTGGAGCCCAAACTGCTCGGCGCGCTGCACCTGCACGAGCTGACCGCAGACCTTGCGCTCGACTTCTTCGTGCTGTATTCCTCGGTAACGACCTATTTCGGTAATCCGGGACAGGCCAACTACGTTGCCGCCAACGCCTATCTCGAGGCGCTGGCGCGCAAGCGCCGCGCGGCGGGGCTGCCAGGGCTCTATGTGGCCTGGGGCGCGATCGACGATGTCGGCTTCCTAGCCCGCAACGAGGATATCA
This sequence comes from Marinobacterium nitratireducens, assembly GCF_014645375.1. Classification (GTDB taxonomy): domain Bacteria; phylum Pseudomonadota; class Gammaproteobacteria; order Pseudomonadales; family Balneatricaceae; genus Marinobacterium_A; species Marinobacterium_A nitratireducens. The sequence continues at coordinate 277,945 of NZ_BMLT01000003.1, read as the reverse complement.
AGGAGGCGCTGCAGTCGCGCATGGGCAGCGAGGCGCTGACCTCCGCCGAGGCGTTGAAGATGCTGCAGCTGCTGCTGGCGCAGGATTGCGCCGGTGCGGCGGTGATGGATTTCAGCTGGCGCGATATGCAGCGCCTGATGCCGTCGGCGCAGGCGCCGAAGTTCGATCTGCTGCGGCGTCTGGACGCGCGCAGCGGCGAGGACGACGAGGACAGCGACGATATCCGCAGTCAGATCGTCGGCATGACGCCGGAGCAGGTGTCGGAGCTGGTCAGCGGGCTGCTGTGCGACGAGATCGCCCAGATCCTGCGTCTGCCCGCCGAAAAAATCGACTTGAAACAGTCAGTGCTCGAGCTTGGCATGGATTCGCTGATGGGCGTCGAACTGGCGCTGGCGATCGAAGGCCGCTTCGGTGTCAGCATGCCGGCGATGGCGCTGTCCCAGGGGCCGACCATCGCCCGCATCACCGAGCGCATCGTGGCGCAGCTGTGCCATGACGACGACGCCGGCGGTCGCGATTCCGGCGCCGATGCGGCGAGTCAGGTGGCGCGGATGGAGGAACGCCATGCGTCGACCTTCTCCGACGAGGAGGCTCAACGCATTGCGGCGGCGCTGGAAAAAGGATCTTCCGATGTGAGGCTTGTACAATGAACAAACTCAACAAGGGCCTTTTCGGCTTGAGTGGCAAGGCCAAGGAATCGCTGATCCAGAAGGCTCTGGAAAAGCGCAGCGCCCGTGCCGCCGAAAACGACGCGGCCGAGGCGCCGCGCCGCTCGGCTTTTGGCACTCGCAAGTCGGTGTCCGACGACCTCTGCCGTTTCGACAAGCTGCCGGGTTACAAGGAGCTGCTGGTGCAGAAGCTGGCGGCGGACGAGCTGAAGATCGACAACCCGTTCTTCCGTCTGCACGACGGCATTGCCTCGGCGACGTCGGTGGTGAACGGTCAGGCCTGCATCAACTTCTCCAGCTACAACTATCTGGATCTCAGCGGACACCCGCGCATCTCCGGTGCCGCCAAGGCGGCCATCGACCAGTACGGCACCTCGGTGTCGGCGAGCCGGCCGGTGTCCGGGGAGCGCCCGGTGCAACGCGATCTCGAGCAGGCGCTGGCGCGGATCCACGGCACCGACGACGCCGTGGTCTTCGTCAGCGGACACGCCACCAACGTGACCTCAATCGGCTACCTGTTCGGGCCCAAGGACCTGGTGCTGCACGACTCGCTGATTCACAACAGCGTGCTGCAGGGTATCCAGCTGTCGGGGGCTTTCCGTCTGTCCTTCCCGCACAACGACTGGCAGGCGCTGGAGCAGCTGCTGGAGCAGCGCCGTCACGAGTTCGAGCGTGTGCTGATCGTGGTCGAGGGTATCTACAGCATGGATGGCGACCATCCGGACCTGCCGCGTTTCATCGAACTGAAGAAGCGCCACAAGGCGTTCCTGATGGTCGACGAGGCGCACTCGGTCGGCGTGATGGGCGCGCGCGGACATGGTATCGCCGAGCACTACGGCATTGCCGGTGACGAGGTCGATATCTGGATGGGTACCCTCAGCAAGTCCTTGTCCGGCTGCGGTGGCTACATCGCCGGCGAGCAGGCGCTGATCGATCATCTCAAGTTCTCCGCGCCGGGCTTTTTGTACAGCGTCGGCATCCCGGCGCCAATGGCGGCGGCGTCGCTCGAAGCGATCCGGGTCATGGAAGAGGAGCCCGACCGGGTCTCCCGCCTGTGCGAGCGCAGCCGCTATTTTCTCGAGCGTGCGCGTGAAGCGGGGCTGGATACCGGTCGCAGCGCCGGCTATTCGGTGGTGCCGATCCTGTGCGGCAGCTCGATCAAGGCGGTGCGTCTGTCCAACATGCTGCTCAAGCGTGGCATCAACGTGCAGCCCATCGTCTACCCGGCGGTCGAGGAAAAGCTGGCGCGCCTGCGCTTCTTTATCAGCTGCGCCCACACCGAGGAGCAGATCGACGCGACGGTGCAGGCGATCGTCGAAGCCCAGCACCAGATCTGACCTTGCGGGTCGTTCTCTGCAGCCACTCGAGCCTCTATTCGAGTCGGGTGCTCGAAGCGCTGCTGGCGGCGCCCGGTGTCGAGCTGGTCGGTATCGTCAACTCGACCCGGGTGCTGACGGCGCGGGGCGCGCCTGCTCAGGATATCGCCCGCCTGCTGCGGCGTTCGGGACTGCGTTACGCGCTGCATCTGTGGCTGGCGACGTCCGCTTACGAACTGCTGGCGCCGCGCCGCCGGCTGCAGGCCCGTGCCCGGACTCTGGGTGTCCCGGTCCTCGACACCCCTGATATCAACGCGGCAGAGGGGCTCGACTTCGTCCGCGAACTCGCGCCCGACCTCTGCCTCTCGGCCTATTTCAACCAGATCGTCAGACCGCCTTTACTGGGGTTGCCGCGACTCGGTTGCATCAATATTCACCCGTCACTTTTGCCGCACAACCGCGGCGTCGATCCGCTGTTCTACGCCCGTCTGCGTGGGGAGACCGAAGGCGGCGTGACGGTGCATAGGCTAGATGCCGAGCTCGATACCGGGCCCATCCTGCGCCAGCGTACCTGCGAGCTGGATCACGGCGAGAGCCTGATGGCCGGTTACGACCGTCTCTTCCGCCTGGGCGCTGAGCTGGCGGTTGAGGCGATAGCCGAATTGGAAGCCGGCGCCACCGGCAGGGCGCAGCAGGGCGAGGGCAACTACGACGGCTGGCCGGGCCGGGAGGATACCGCGCGGGTGCGCGGCCTGCTGGGCCTTAAGGATTACCTGAGAACGGTACGCCGCCCGTAGGAGCGGCGCCTCGCCGCGAAAGGCGATTTGGTTCGCTGGGAGGCGCGGCTTGTATGGGTGTTATCAGGCGCTCGAACCGTTTTCGTAGGAGCGGCGCCCGGCCGCGAACCGGCACTCCGTGCCTGCTGAAACCAATCGATCTGTAATGCGATCGATATGATGGGTCCGCGATGCTTGGCCCGCGAGGTATAAGGTGAGCCCGTGGCAGTGCATCGCTTGACCCATCCTACCCGGTCGGATGCATTTTTGCCCCGTCGTGATGTAGCGTCGTAGGTTCGGTCTAGGCCGAAGACCTTAACCCAACGACCCGTGCCAACCGAAACCAGTCGATCTGCAATACGATCGATATGATGGGTTCACTGCCTTACGCCAGGTGCTGTCGTTGGCGCAGGTCGCGATGGCGGCTCAACCCATCCTACCGGCTGCAAACCCCACCGCGAATTGGAGCGATTAGGCGTCGATACCCTTGTTCGCCGCTGCGGCGAGAGCCGCTTCCACCGCGAAGTCGCCGGCGCGCTGTACCGTGTCGAGCTCGATATACTCGGCGATATCGTTGGGGCGGTGGTAGTTGCGCGGCACCTGGTTGGCTTCCAGCGATACCAGCGACAGCGCCTCGTAGCCCCGTCTTGCCGGGACGCGGGCATCGGTGCCGATCATCAGTTCGACCGGCGTGATGGGACCCTGGACGGTGGACCCGGCAATGCGGGCGGCGAAGGCGTTGGACGCGTTGGAGTAGTGGGTCTTCTTGCTGGCGCCTTCGTTCAGCGCGTAGTGCAGGTGGCTACTGCCGACGCTCTCGAAGTTGATGAAGTAACAGCGCTGCTTCGGCCAGTCCGGGTGCCGGTTCATGAACGCCTGCATACCGCGGCTGCCGATCTCTTCGGCGCCGGTGGCGACGACCCAGAGTTCGGTATCCTCCGGGAGCGTCCGGTTCAGCTTCTCCGCAGCCTGCAGCATCGCAGCGACCGCCGAGGCGTTGTCGTTGGCGCCAGGGGTGGTTTTCGCCAGTGCCCACTGCAGCCCCAGAGCGCATACGACCAGCAGCGCCAGACCCATCAGCCAGCGGGCGATGGTCAGTGGCAGCGACTGCGGAAACAGCAGCGACAGCGCCAGCAGCACCACCGCCACGATTGCCAGGCGCACCGGGATGCTGTTCGGCCCCCTGGGCGGCTTGCCGCGGTTCTTGGCCGTGGCGCGGGTGGCGAAGGTATTGGCCATCCAGGGATGGAAGATCAGTCCGGCCTGGTTGGTGTCGATATGGGCCGAGAGAATGATGCGGTACGGGTTCTCGCCCCTGGCCGGACGCCGGCCGACGGCGTTGACCGAGCGGATGCCGGGTAGCAGGGCGCCGATATTGAGCCAGCGCGGGCCGCGGATCGACCAGGCTGCGAGCAGCACCAGCAGGGTACCGGGCCAGCCCCCGAGCAGGCAGCCAATACCGGCCAGGAAGGTATGCAGCGCCAGCAGGTAGCCGGAGCGGCCCGAACGTTTCGGTGGGCTGAAGGTCTCGGTATCGACCTGCGGCAGGCCAAGCTCGCGCATCCAGCCGGCAACCAGCTCGGCGCTCTGGCGCTCGCCCGGAGAGCCGGCGAAGCGCTGCGGCACCGATTCCAGTCCCTTGATCCAGTCGAACAGGCGCTGATGGGCGGCGCTTCGGGGTTGTCCGTTGACGGCCCGGTTCATACGCAAAGCTCCTTTTGCCGCTGCGTGGCCCGCAGCATCATGCCCGGCAGATCCTCGACCGAGGCCTCCTGAGGCCCGGTGCGCTCGTCGATATCGGCGCCGGCCGACCAGACCAGATAGTCGGTGGTCGGGTCGTCGTAGTCGCGTGCCTGGTAGATATCCGGCATTCCCGGTACGTGGTCGCCATACCAGGCCAGCACCGCTTGCGGGTCCCGTTCGGCGAGGTAGTCGCTCAGGCGCTCGAGCATCCGGTCGGCGTTGCGTAGGTGGCGCAGGTAGATCGCAAGATTGTCGTCCGAGGCGTCGGTTTCAGTGCTGAAAAAGGTCGCGCGCTCGGCCGCCGTGACGCTTTCGAGATGCAGCGGGCCGTGGTTTTCCATGGTGATGGCGAAGATGAACAGCGGTTGGTCGCTGGTGGACAGTTCCTCGAGGATACGGTCGCAGACCGCCTCGTCGGATACGTAGGGGCCGAAACGCCGGGCTTCCCTGAAACTGCGGATATCGATGAATTCGTCGAAGCCGAGCTGCGGGTAAATGCGGTGGCGGGCAAAGAATTTCACCGGATAGGGGTGAATGCAGATGCAGCGATAGCCCTGACGCCTGAGCTGGGCCGCCAGGGAGTCGATACCGCCCTCGGCAAGCCGGTTGCGATAGAAGCGCAGCGGATCGAAGCGGCCGAAGCCGAGACTGGCGTTGGCCCGGCCGGAAAGAAAAGCGAATTCGCTGCGCATGGTGTAGGCGCCCCAGGCCGGCACCCTCAGGCGGCCAGAGGCCGCCGCTTCGCGCTTCAGCCGGTCGAAACAGCCGAGGATCGATGGCCGGATGCGGCTGTCGAGGCGGCGGGCGTCGAAGAAGGACTCGCTTTGAATAGCGATCAGGTTGGGGCGTCCGTCCGCGACCGGCAACGGCGGCTGCGATGCGACCGGCTCGATTCGGCTCTGGGCGGCGTAGATCGCCAGCATCGGCAACAGGCCGTAACGTTGCATGTCGGATTCGGGGATCAGGCTGACTTCCCTGCGCCGCGCCGGGGCAATGATTAGCGGGATCAGCACTGCCAGCCCTGCCAGCGCGAGCAGGCGGTCGGTGAGCGCCGTACTCCACAACAGGGCGCTTGGCGCTTCGAGCAGCAGCCCGCCGGTCAGGGTCGCCGATATTGCCAGCGTGCCGATCAGCGCCGGGCCTATGCCGACGAAGGGCAGGTAGAGGCGCGGGAAACGGATGGCCTGCGAGTACAGCGCAAAATCAGCGTGTACCAGGGGCTCGCGCAGAAACCGGTACTTGGCGTTATTGACGATCAGTACCACCAGCTGGGCGCAGAGGGCGATCAGCAGTGAAAAGCAGAAACGCCGGGTTAGCGCGTAGGCGACCAGGAAGAGGGCGGCCATGATCAGCAGATGCAGGCCCGGCGCTGCGAAAGCGCTGTGTCGCGGATTGCAGAAGCGCCCGAGGTTGAACGAGAGCAGCAGCGAGGTGATCAGGAGGATAACGTCTGTCAGGGTCATCGGTCGAAACTGTCAGCGACTACGCCCGTAGCTCAGGCGTTGCAGTATGAAATCGGCGCAACCTGCCGGCAGCAGGGTCAGCATCCAGGTGCCGAAATTGAGCGGAAACGGAAACGAAATGCGCGCCCGGTTGCGTGCCAGGCCGCGCTGAATGATTGCGGCGGCCTGGTCGCTGCTGACCAGGAACGGTTTGCTGCCGGGAAAGCGGCGGCTCATTTCCGACTCGACGAAACCGGGGCAGATCACCGAAACACCTACGCCGTCGGCGGCAACGAGACCGCGCAGCGCCTCGCCGTAAGCCTTGACCGCAGCCTTGCTGGCGCAGTAGGCGGGGGTAATTGCCATGCCGCGGTAGCCGGCGAGCGAACTGACCAGCGCGATCTGGCCGTGACCGCGCCGACGCATCGGGCCGACCAGCGGAATGACCGTAGCCAGGGCGCTGTCGACGTTGATCGCCAGCAGGTCGCGGGTATCGTCCCAGCTTTCCTCTTCGCCGTTGGGGCCGACATTGAGGGTGCGACCGGCATTGGCGATGACCAGGTCGATTGCCTCATCGGCGTCACATTGCGCAACCCACTGCTGCAGGCGCGCAATATCGGTAACATCCAGCACCTTGGCTTCGACCCGGGCGCCGCGGGCACGGCAGTCGCCGGCAACCGCTTCGAGGCGGTCCGGGTTGCGCGCGCACAGGCTGAGCCGAACGCCGCCACGGGCGTAGGCGCGGGCCAGGGCCGCGCCGATGCCGCCGCTGGCTCCCGTGATCAGCACGTGACGCGGGAGCTTCAGCTCTCCCATGCGGGCTCACCGGCGAAGTCGTCGACAGGTTCTGCAACCGGAATCGGTGCGCCCTGGGTCAGGCGCTGCACCGAGCCCTGAACCGCAAGCTCGATACCGCGCTGGTTGTAGAAGCCGCCGTTGAGCTGGGTGCGGTGGATGATGGTGTTGCGAAAGGCGTGGAACAGCTGCTTGTCCGGCCCCTGTTTCTGACGCCAGAAACTGTCGAGCGATCCCTGATGGGTCAGCCCGCGCATATTGTAGATGGCCTTGCCAAGCACCTGGGTGGGACGGCCGTGAAACAGCGCCGAAAGGCCGACCGTACTGTTGACGGTCACGACGCCCTTGGCGCTGTGCAGTAGCGTCGGTAAATGGCCGCCGTCGATAAAGAGCACGCGCCTGCCCAGACCGAGTTTGCCAGCCAGGTGTTCAATCAGCCTGCGATAATTGATCAGACCGTTGTCCAGCGGATGGTTCTTGATCACCAGCATCGCCCGTCGCGGCGCCTGCTCGGCGAAGGAGCGCATCACCTGAGCGATGGCGTCCGGCATACCGCTGAAATCCGAATGCACCTTGATCTGATAGTCGGAATTCAGCTGTAGCGGAAACAGGTAATAGGGGCGTTGCTCCGCGGTCAGGCGCTGGCAGATCTGACGGGCCCGGCGCTCGCGCCAGGGCAGGCGCGAAAAACGCTGTGCCCAGCCCAGATACTCGATGTGGCTGGCGTGCGGACGGTGGGTGCGGTATTCGGGATACAGTACCGGGTTTGCCAGGTTGCTGATGTGATAGGCCATATCCTGAATGGCGCGCACCTTCAGCGAGCCGCCCACCAGGTCGCCGTCGCCGTAATGGGCGATCTTCTCCGCTTCGCGCAGGTACCACTCCGGATCCTTCGGCAGGCTGGAGAAGCCATTGGTGCCGCCGGCTTCGAGCGTGATCCAGTTGGGACGGAAGTAGCCTTCTTCGTAAACATGGACCTTGATGCCGAGCGCCTTGAGCTGCTCGATGGCGCGTCGGTGCAGCGGCCGGCAGTCGCCGAACAGCAGCACCCGGTCGATACCGTGGCGTTCGACCAGGTCTGCGAGGAAGGCATCCCAGTGTTCGATGGGGCGGTCGAAGACGATATTCTGGGCACGGTTGCGGAACAGGGTGTCGCCGGTACAGAAGTTCACTTTGAAAACACGGTGTCCCTGTTCCAGCAGGGTATCGGCGAGACGAGCGAAAAACGGCGTCGCCGGTCCCTGGAGCAAAAGAAACGAAAGCCTTTTCATAAACGTGTGCTGGTGCCCGAAACACGATTCTGGAAAGGGCGATCATACCAGATTGCAGAGTCGAGATGGCGAGCGAATGGAATAAAATTCGCCGCCTTTCTCAGCCAAGCAGGCGCTCCTTGGCCTCGTTGATGCGTGCTGCCAGGTAGTCGCTGCCGCCCCGGTCCGGGTGCAGCTTTTGCATCAGACGGCGGTGTGCGTCGATGACCTCCTGATCGCTGGCGCCGGGCTTGAGGCCGAGGATGGCGTAGGCTTCCTGCTCACTAAGGGCGCCGCCGGATGCCGGCGCCGACTGCTGTTCGTCGCCGGGGTCGTCGTCGCGCCAGCGCTCACCGAAGCGCCGGTCGAGGTAGGCCTCCAGGAGACGCGCCGATTCGGCGTCCTGGCGCCGGCAGTATTGCAGGAGTTCGATGAATTCGGTCTCGCCGAGGTCACCCAGGCTGCGGCCGCTCAGGGGCCCCTGCAGCACGGTGCCGTGCATGACGCCACTGTCATGATCGAGGGTCATCTCCAGTACGGCGGTCTGAACACGGGAGCTGTTGCCGCCGGACTGCCGGGACTGCCTCTGGCCGTTGTACAGCCGCCTGAGGAACGGCAGGTAGCGCAGCAGCGGCACCAGGTAGCGTGAAAGCGGAAGCATCGCCGCGAACAATGCGCCGATCCAGTGCAATCGGCCACTGATGCTCAGGTAAAGCAGCAGCAGCGCCAGCATCAGGATCACCAGTTGCCACTTGGCGCGGCCCCGCTGTGATGCCGGGCGCGACTGTATCCATAGATAACCGGCAAGGGCGACCGCGCCCATGAGAATCAGACCGACGGGATTCAATGCATGCCTCTTAGGTTGCTTTCTGAAACGGGGAGTATAGGTGTTTCAAACGAGATTAACGCGATCGGCTGCCGGGTTAAACGTTATGAGCGCAACTGGTGCGTCAGTTGCAGGACCTCGCCCTGTTTGCCGCGGCTGTAATGCTCCAGCGCCTTGCGTCCGCCCGAGGCGTATACGGCGACCGCGCCGAGCAGCTCGCGCAGCAGTCCGGCACTGTTGCGGTCGAAGTGGCAGTAGGCACCGCCGGAAAGCCGGCTGATCTGCTTGAAGGCCCGGGCCGCGACGATATCGCTGCCTTCCTGAAACACGAATACCGGCACCGACAGCAGGCCGAGTTCGCCGGCCAGCTGGCACAGGTCATCGACGTTCTCTTCCATGCAGTCGCCAATGAACACCAGTGCCTGGACCCGCTGACGGCGACTTTCGTCACGTGCATGGGCCAGCAGCCGTGCGATCTGGGTATGACCGCCCAGGCATCTTACGCCATTCATCTGCTGCAGCAGCCGGTCGGTATTCTGCAGCCAGCCGGAGGCGAAGAACTCCTGATAACCGCGGTAGTAGCAAAGTTGTACCGAAAGCCCGCCGAGGCTGCGGGTCTGCTCGAACATTTCGCTCTGCAGCTGGCAGGCGTGGTCCCAGGTCGGTTCCCGGCTGGCGGTGGCGTCCAGGGCGAAAATCAGCCGTCCGCCGTTGCCGGTGGTTGGCGTCTTCGCCACCTGGTGCAGAAACTGGTCGACTTCCTGGCGGCTGGAGGGTTGCCGCAACGCCTTGCGTTCGTCACCCATGTTGGCTCCCGATTTCGATTACTCTTGAACAAGTATAGAAATTGGAACCCGTAAAACAGGAAAAGTTGAATCCAGGTGACGGGTGACGGGTGACGGATGACGGGTGACGCGTTACGTGCCTACTGACAACTGCTCCTGCGTTGCCAGCACCCCCGCCATCCCTGGCGGTAACCCCTGGCCCATCGCTTCAGGACGCTTCGGCCAGCGCCTGGCCCAGGTATCGCTCGCGCTTGCGTGGCTTGAGGTAGTCGAGATCGACCAGTACCAGACCGTCGACGCAGTAGTTGAAGTCGGCATCGACGCCGAAGTCCAGGAAACGCACGCCGCCGGGCTCGCAGACGTCACTGTACTGCTTGTACAGCGTCGGGACCGTGGCGCCAAGGAATTCCAGCTGTTCCTTCAGTACCTTGAAGTCGGCCTTGCAGTCGTTGCCGTCGAACAGCCGTTCGAGGTTTTCGCGGCACTCCTGGTCGAGGTTGTAGGGGCTTAGCGAATGTCCGAGGTATTCGGTGTCTGCGTAATAGTGACTGTAGTACCAGACGATCAGGTCCCGGGCGGCCTTCGGATAACTGTTGCTCAGGCTGACCGGGCCGAACAGGTAGCGCACCTCGGGGTGGCGACGCAGGTAGGCGCCAATGCCGTACCAGAGGTAGTCGAGGCTGCGCTTGCCCCAGTAGCGCGGTTGCACGAAGCTGCGGCCGAGTTCGATGCCGCGTGCGAAGTAGGGCGCCATCTGCTCGCTGTAACGAAACAGGCTGGCGCTGTAGAGACCGGCGCTCGGGTCCGCCTGGCCTGCTGTCTCGCCAAGACGGTAGGCGCCGGCAATCTCGAGATCGTCTTCGTCCCACAGGATGAGGTGACGGTAATGGCGGTCGTAGTCGTCGAGATCGCGCTTCTCTCCGGTGCCTTCCCCGACGCGGCGAAAGGCGATTTCACGGAGCCGGCCGACCTCGCGCATGACCGCCGAATCCGGACGGTAGTCGAACAGGTAGATCTTCTTGCCATCGGCGGTTTCGCCCAGCAGCTCGGAAGCCCTGAGCTCCTGCTTCAGGCTCTGGCGATCCTGCGGATGGTCGATGGTTTTCTCGGTGATAAACAGCGGCGACCGGTTGCGGGCGATCCGGTACAGGTGTTTCTTGATGATCTTGGCCTTCTCGCGGCCGGACAGCGGCAGGGCATCGATCTGGCTGAACGGGATCGGCTCGCCGACGCGAACCGGAATGGTCACCGAGCGCTTGTTGAACATTTCCCGCGCCAGCAGCACGGTCGACAGCGAACGGTTCAGTGCCGAGACGCTGTAGAACAGCGAGGAATTCTTGCCGCCGACGAAAATCGGCAGTATCGGCGCATTGGCCTTGCGTGCGAAATGCAGGAAACCGGTGCTCCAGCGTCCGTCGCGGATACCGGTCAGCCCGGCGCGGGACACTTCGCCTGCGGGGAAAACGATCACCGCCTGCTCGTCCTGCAGGGCCTGGCTGATACGGGCGATATCGCGCTTGCGCGTGGACTTGCCGAGGTTGTCGACCGGCAGTAGCAGTGATCTCAGCGGCTCCAGGCTCATCAGCAGGTCATTGGCGACGATACGTACATCGCGACGGATCTCGCCGATCAGTTTCAGCAGCGCCAGGCCGTCGAGTGCCCCGAGCGGGTGGTTGGCAACGATCAGCACCCGGCCCGACGACGGAATATTCAGGCGGTGCTTGTTGCTCAGCGAGTAGCTGAAGTTGAAGTAGTCGAGCACGCGGTCGACGAATTCGAAACCGGTGCAGGCGCCGTTGTCGCCGAGAAAGCTGTTGATCTCGTTCTCGCGGACAAGGCGGCGCAGGCAGAACAGGGTGGAGTGGCGTAGCGGCGCCGGCTGGGCGGCGAATGCCGGAAACTTGTTGACGACGACTTGTTCGACGTTGAGCTGCATGGTTGGAGTCCTCGTTGCGAGGGCTCCAACTTTATGGACGCTCTGTGACGCTTGCTTTAATGCTTGCTGACACTTTGATGACAGGCCGGTCCGGAAGGTTCAGACCGTACCCTTCGACCAGGGATCCTGGTCTTCCTTGCGACGTCCCTTGTTCTTGCGCCGGTCCTTCTTGCCCGGCTCGAAGCGGATGTCCTCCCGGCGGTCCGGTTGTTTGCGTCGGTCTTCGCCCGATCGTCGTTCGATGCCGCTCCACTCTTTATTATCATCCGTCATCTGTTAACTCCCTGGGACTGCTGACGGCACTCAATATAGCATCTGGAAGCAACTGGTGTTGCAATTGTAACGGCGATGGGGGTCAATGGCCGCCTGTTGTATCGGTACCTGAGCATTCATGCGGAAAATCATTCATTGCGACTGCGATTGCTTCTACGCCGCGGTGGAAATGCGCGACGACCCCTCGTTGCGGGGTATTCCGCTGGCGGTGGGCGGCCGTGCCGACCGGCGGGGTGTCATTGCCACCTGCAACTACGAGGCGCGGGCGTTCGGCGTGCACTCGGCCATGGCAACGGCACGGGCGCAGAAGCTCTGTCCCGGTCTTACGGTCATCTCCGGCAATATGGCCAAGTACCGCGAGGTATCGCGGCAGATCATGGCCATCTATCGCGCCTACACCGAGCTGATCGAGCCGCTCTCGCTGGACGAGGCCTACCTCGACGTTACCGCCAGCAGCCGCTGCCAGGGCAGCGCGACCAGGATTGCCGAAGAGATCCGTCAGCGCGTACGGACGGAGGTCGGTATCTGCGTTTCGGCCGGCGTGGCGCCGAACCGTTTTCTTGCCAAAATTGCCAGCGACTGGAACAAGCCGGACGGCCTTTGCGTCATTCGTCCCGATCAGGTCGAAGCCTTCGTGCGGGCGCTGCCGGTGGAAAAGCTCCATGGCGTCGGTGCCAAGACTGCGGAGCGGCTGCACCGGATGGGGGTGAAGACCTGCGAGGATCTTCGTGCCGTGGGCGCCGAGGCGCTGGCAAGCCGGTTCGGCCGCTTCGGGCAGCGCCTCTGGGAGCTTGCCTGGGGGCGGGACGAACGCCCGGTGCGGGTCAGCCGCGAGCGCAAGTCGGTGAGCGTCGAGCATACCTACGCCGAGGACCTGGCGGACCTGGCCGCCTGTCTGCAACGGCTGCCGGCGTTGATCGACGAGCTGGAAGGGCGCTACCGGCGTCTGGCACGCCCCGCTGCGGTGTGCGGCGCGGTGGTCAAGATCAAGTTCGCCGACTTCACTCAGACCACCGCCGAACAGGCGCTGAGCGGGCGGGGCGATAGCAACGCGGAGGCCGCGCTGTTCGCTCGCCTGGCCCGCGAGGCCTGGCACCGGGGCGAGCGCCCGGTGCGGCTGATGGGAGTCGGGTTCCGGTTGCGCGAAATAGACGACCAGGCGAGCGCCGAACAGCTGGTGTTGTTTTGACTCCGTGAAGCGTAAAGGGTTAGGCGCAAGGCGTAAAGGGGAGTACGCCTGACGATGCGTAGGAGCTCGCTCCGCGAGCGAATGGATTTCGCGGAAACAGTTAACAGTTGGAGGAAGCAGTTAACAGTAAAGAGTGGACAGTGAAAAGCGGGCAACCATACTGCCTCACGCCTCACGCCTCACGCCTCACGCCTCACGCCTCACGCCTCACGCCTCACGCCTCACGCCTCACGCCTCACGCCTCACGCCTCACGCCTTTTCAATTAGCGCCTCTCCGTCAAAGCGGATGCCATCCCAGCCGTTTTCCAGGAAGGCGCGGATATTGCCGTGGTCGCTGCCGTCCGGGGTGGCCAGAACGTCGCGGTAGAAGCGGCCGAAGCAGGCGAGGGTGCGATCCCGGTCGAGGTCGTTGAGACGGGCGAAGGCGAAAATCTTGCAGCTGCCCTCGTTCTGGCCGGCGTCGTTGCGCACCGGGCCGTTGTCGAATGCGGTCGGCCGATAGTCGTAGTGGGCGGCGATGACGGCCATGGTGTCCTCGAAGTCAAGGCTGTCATCGTTACCGATGCGGGCGAGAAAGTCGTTCAAGAGCATAGTTTGAAGTATCCAGTAAACAGTTAAAAGAGCCGGAAGCCTTGGCTTCCTGTGACGGCGATACTGTCGACTCCCAACTGTTAACTGTCAACTCACTGATACTTAGGGTGCCGGTGAGTGCAACGAACCGCACCGCCTCCGATGGTGCGGTTCGCAGGCTCACCGGCACCCTACGACTCAGTGCTGCAGTATCTGGCTGAGGAACAGCTGGGTCCTTTCGTGCTGGGGATTGTTGAAGAAAGCGTGTGGCTCGTTCTCCTCGATGATCTGGCCGGCGTCCATGAAGATGACGCGGTTGGCGACCGTCTTGGCGAAGCCCATTTCGTGGGTCACGCAGAGCATCGTCATGCCCTCCTGGGCAAGCTCGATCATGACATCGAGGACCTCCTTGATCATCTCGGGGTCCAGCGCCGAGGTGGGTTCGTCGAACAGCATCACGTCGGGACTCATGCACAGTGAGCGGGCGATGGCGACGCGCTGCTGCTGACCGCCGGACAACTGACCGGGGTACTTTTTCGCCTGTTCCGGGATGCGCACGCGCTCGAGGTATCGCATCGCCGTGGCCTCGGCTTCCTTGCGCGGCACCTTCTTGACCCAGATCGGCGCCAGTGCACAGTTCTCCAGCACCGTCAGGTGCGGAAACAGGTTGAAATGCTGGAACACCATGCCGACGTTGCGGCGGATCTGCTCGATTTTCTTCAGGTCTTCGGTGAGGTAGGTACCGTTGACGATGATGTCGCCCTGCTGGTGCTCCTCGAGCCGGTTGATGCAGCGGATCATGGTCGACTTGCCGGAGCCGGACGGACCGCAGATGACGATTCGCTCGCCCTTGCGCACCTCCAGGTTGATGTTCTTCAGTACATGGAACTCGCCGTACCACTTGTTGACGCCGCGCAGCTCGACGGCCAGTTGTTGATCCTGCGTTTTGGCTTCTGCCATCTTGGTGACTCCGTTAAATTCAGGCGCGGTTGCCGTGGCCGGTATGCAGCAGCTTCTCGAGGTGCTGGCTGTAGCGGGACATGCCGAAACAGAAGATCCAGAACATCAGCGCCACGAAGATATAGCCTTCGGTGGCGAAACCGATCCATTCCGGATCGTTGCTGGCGGCCTGGACGATGGCCAGCAGGTCGAACAGACCGATGATGACCACGAGACTGGTGTCCTTGAACAGCGCGATGAAGGTGTTGACGATGCCGGGGATCATCAGTTTGAGCGCCTGCGGCAGGATGATCAGGATCATCTTTTTCCAGTAGCTCAGCCCGAGGGCGTCGGCGGCCTCGTACTGGCCCTTCGGGATCGCCTGGAGGCCGCCGCGGACCACCTCGGCCATATAGGCCGTCTGGAACATGATGATGCCGATAAGCGCGCGCAGCAGCTTGTCGAAATTGATGTCCTCGGGAAAGAACAGCGGCAGCATCACGGACGCCATGAACAGCACCGTGATCAGCGGAACGCCGCGCCAGATCTCGATGTAAACCACCGACAGCGAACGCACGATCGGCATTTCCGAGCGCCGGCCCAGTGCCAGCAGGATGCCGAATGGCAGCGCTGCCACTATGCCGACGAAAGCCAGCACCAGGGTGAGGCTGAAACCGCCCCAGCGATGGGTCTCGACGTATTCGAGACCAAAGGCATCGCCGATCAGCAGAAAGTAGGCGATGGCGGGGTAGATGATCAGGGTGAAGGCGCCAACCCAGCCCTTGAAGGGCAGGCGCGGTATCACCATCCAGGCGATCAGCGCCACCAGTATCAGGAAGGCGAGATTCAGCCGCCAGGTTTCGTCGCTCGGATAGAAGCCATAGAGGAACTGTCCGAGGCGATTGCTGATGAATACCCAGCAGGCGCCACCGCTGGTGCAGGCTTCACGGCTGTCGCCGATCCAGTCGGCGTCGATAAAGGCCCACTGCAGCAGCGGAATCAGCAGGTAGGCGGCGAGCGCGGCGATGATGACCGTCGCCGCCGAACTCAGCGGTCCGTGGAACAGGTGCTTGCGCATCCAGCCGATGGCGCCCACGGTGTTCGGCGGCGGCGGCAGCGTGGGTTGAATGTCGTATTTCATCCGGTTGGCTCCCTACCTTTCCACCAGCGACATGCGCTTGTTGTACCAGTTCATGAACAGCGAGGTCAGCAGACTCAGCGTGAGATAGACCGCCATGGTCATCGAAATCACCTCGATCGCCTGACCTGTCTGGTTAAGCGTGGTGCCGGCGAATACCGAGACCAGGTCCGGGTAGCCGATGGCGGTGGCCAGCGACGAGTTCTTGGTCAGGTTCAGGTACTGGCTGGTGAGCGGCGGGATGATGACCCGCATCGCCTGTGGAATGATGATCAGGCGCAGCGTGCGGCGTTTCGGCAGGCCCAGCGCCGAAGCCGCCTCTAGCTGGCCTCCGGGTACCGCCAGAATGCCGCCGCGCACGGTTTCGGCGATGAAGGCGGCGGTGTAGATGGTCAGCGCCAGCCAGAGCGCGACCAGTTCCGGCAGCAGCGTCATGCCGCCGGTGAAGTTGAAACCGCGCAGTTCTGGCCGGTCCAGGGACAGCGGCATGCCGGTGGCGAAAAAGGTCAGCAGCGGCAGGCCAAGGATGAGGCCGAGGCTGATCCAGCCGGCCGGGAAGATCTGACCGGTGGCGTCCTGACGCCGGTGATTCCAGCGCACCAGAATCACGCTGGCGACAATGGCGAGCAGCAGGGCGCCGGCCACCAGTCCAAAGCCGTCCCCGGGTACAGGGCTTGGTACCGAAAGACCGCGCACGTTGAGATAGCCGCCGAATATCTCGATGCTCTGTCGCGGCGACGGCAGGGCCCGCAACACGGCGAAATACCAGAAGAAGATCTGCAGCAGCAGCGGAATGTTACGGAAGATCTCGATATAGAGTGACGACAGCCTGGCAACCAGCCAGTTGTCGGATAATCGTGCCACACCCAGCACGAAGCCGAGCAGGGTGGCGGCGATAATGCCGAGCACCGATACCAGGATGGTGTTGAGCAGCCCGACGATGAAGGTGCGGCCGTAGCTGTCGGCCTCGGTATACTCGATCAGCGAAAGCGGTATGCCGAAGCCGGCCTCCTCGTGCAGAAAGTCGAAACCGGTGGTGATACCGCGGGTCTGGAGGTTATGCAGGGTATTGTCGACGACGCTGTAAATCAGGAATCCGAGCACGCCGAGCAGCAGCGTCTGGAAGATCAGGGCTCGCTTGCCGGGGTCGTTCCAGAAGCGTGTGCCGCTGTCGGGGCCTTTCCCGGAGTGGGCCTTGTGGGCTCTCGGCTTCTCTGCGGACATGGTGTCACTCCCTCAGCGAGGCGCGGCTGGCGGGCCTCTGGGAATCAGGTGAGCCGGCGGGGAGGGCCCGCCGGCAGGATCGAAATCGGGTGCCGTGCACCCGGATGTCTCAGCGCATCGGCGGCGCGTACTGGAAGCCTCCCTGGTTCCAGAGTGCGTTGATGCCGCGCTCGATCTTCAGCGCCGAGCCCATACCGACGTTGCGCTCGAAGGCTTCGCCGTAGTTTCCGACCTGTTTGATGACCTGGTACGACCAGTCATCGGCAATGTCGAGCCCCTTGCCCTTGGGACCGTCGATACCCAGCAGGCGCTTGATATTGGGATTCTCGCTGCCCTTCATCTCGTCGACGTTGGCGGAGGTGACGCCCAGCTCTTCGGCGTTGAGCATGGCGAACAGCGACCACTTGACGACATTGAACCACTGGTCGTCGCCCTGGCGGACCACGGGCCCGAGCGGCTCCTTGGATATGACTTCCGGCAGTGCCACCACGGCGTCCGGGTCGCTCATCCGGGTACGCAGCCCGTAGGCCTGCGACAGGTCGGTGGTGAAGGCGTCGCAGCGGCCGGTGTCGAAGCTGCTCGCGGCCTGCTCGTTGGTGTCGAACACCACCGGCGTGAAACTCAGGCCGTTGGCGCGGAAGTAGTCCGCCAGGTTCAGCTCGGTGGTGGTGCCGGACTGGACGCAGACGGTGGCGCCGTCGAGCTCCTTGACGCTTTTCAGCCCCAGGTCCTTCTTCACCAGGAAGCCCTGGCCGTCATAGTAGGTGACGCCGGTGAAGTTGAGACCGAGCTGGGTGTCGCGGGTCTGGGTCCAGGTGGTGACACGGGACAGTACGTCGATCTCGCCGGATTGCAGCGCCGTGAAACGTTCCTTGGCGGTCAGCGGGATATACTTGACCTTGGTCGCGTCGCCGAGCACTGCTGCGGCGACCGCCTTGCAGACGTCAACATCGAGGCCGTGCCAGTTACCCTGCTCGTCCGGCACCGAGAAGCCGGGAACGCCGTTGGTCACGCCGCACTGCAGCATGTCACGACCCTTGACCGCTTCCAGCGTGCCTTCGGCCATCGCGGTGCCGGACAGGGTGGTAGTGGCGAGAATCGCGGCTGCTAGCGTTTTCTTCATCATCGAGTGATCCTCCTGAGATCAGTCCTGTGCTCTCGTGATCGCCTTCCGGTGGCCGAGTACCACCGACCGGCAGATACTTCCAGAATGACACAGCAAAAGCCGTGCCTGTTTTTATTCTTAGCAAGCCTTGAAGGTTGCATCCTGCCAAATCGGCACTGAAGCGCTGCAGCACGGGAGTGCCCCGAGCGGCGCTCACTGTCCTCAGGGGGCGACAGTCGTTATGCCGAATTGATCTAAAGGTAGCTCATGCACCGTTGTCGTGCACCATTCTCCGGCGCTGGCGAGGGTGCTCCTATTCAAGATGGTGCAGCCTTTTGCGGTTTGCAATAAAAGCGGGGAGGGATGCGAGGATTGGCGCTGACCGGAACGCTTGTTGGGTTACGCGACTTCGTCGCTAGACCCAACCTACACCCGACGTGAGGCGGCGGGTATATCGCATATCGAAAGCACGAACCGGAGGGTGGGTCTAGGCGCGAGCCCCGCCGGTCTTTCCGGTTAGTATCGGATATATTCGCGCCGTGACCGCCATAGATGGCGGAAATCCTCAAGGCGCAGGAGCAGCCTCAAGGGAACCCGCAATATCGATCGCGTTACAGATCGATTGGTTTCAGCTGGCAGAGCGTTTGTTGGGTCACGTGGCGGATGAGCGCTTGTTGGGTTACGCGACTTCGTCGCTAGACCCAGCCTACATTGCGAAGAGCCACGAAAAAGGGCAGACCAGGCGGCCTGCCCTCAGGTTGCATCGTAGCGACGGCAGCTAGACGCCTGACGCCTTACTTGATCCGCATGCCCGGCTGAGCGCCTTCGTGCGGTTCCAGAATCCACAGGTCCTTGCCGCCGGGGCCGGCCGCCAGCACCATGCCTTCGGACACGCCGAACTTCATCTTGCGCGGCGCCAGGTTGGCGACCATGACGGTCAGCTTGCCTTCGAGCTGTTCCGGCTGGTAGGCCGACTTGATGCCGGCGAAGACATTGCGGGTCTCGCCGCCGAGATCCAGCGTCAGGCGCAGCAGCTTGTCGGCGCCTTCGACGTGCTCGGCCCTGGCGATCTTGGCGATCCTGAGGTCGACTTTGGCGAAGTCCGGGAACTCGATGGTGTCGGCAATCGGCTCCATGTCCGGCACGGCTTTCTGCGCCGGGTTGGCGGCTGCAGCGGCCAGCGACTGCCGGGAGTCTTCGATCATCTTGTCGATGGCATCGGGTTCGACGCGCTGCATCAGCGGCTTGAACTTGTTGATGCGATGACCGAGCAGCGGCGTTTCGACGGCATCCCAGGCAAAGCCGTCTATATTGAGGCTGGCCAGGTTCAGGAACTGAGCCGCTTCCTCGGCGACCTGCGGCAGCACCGGCGCGAGGTAGCTGAGAATGACGCGGAACAGGTTGATGCCCAGGGTGCAGCAGTCCTGAACGTCCTGTTCCCGACCTTCCTGTTTGGCCAGAACCCAGGGTTCGGCGGCGTCGATGTACTGGTTGGCGCGGTCCGCGACCTGCATGATCTCGCGCATGGCGCGGGCGTATTCGCGCTTCTCGTAGGCATCGGCGATCGAGGCGCCGGCGCGGACCGCCTCGTCGTAGAGTTCCGGCTGCACCAGGCGCTCGGCGAGCTGGCCGTCGAATTTCTTGGCGATGAAGCCGGCGCAGCGCGAGGCGATGTTGACGACCTTGTTCACCAGGTCGGCATTCACGCGCATGCGGAAGTCATCGAGGCTCAGGTCGATATCGTCGATGCCGGAGCCCAGTTTGGCGGCGAAGTAGTAGCGCAGATACTCGGGCCTCAGGTACTTGAGGTAGGTCTCCGCCATGATGAAGGTGCCGCGGGATTTCGACATCTTCTGGCCGTTGACGGTCAGGAAACCGTGGCAGAAGACGCCGTTGGGCTTGCGGAAGCCTGCGCCCTCGAGCATGGCCGGCCAGAACAGGGTATGGAAGTAGGCGATGTCCTTGCCGATGAAGTGATACAGCTCGGTATCGGAGGCGGCATTCCAGTACTCGTCGAAGTCGACGTCGTTCTTGTCGCACCAGTTCTTGAAGCTGGCCATGTAGCCGATTGGCGCGTCGAGCCAGACGTAGAAATACTTGCCCGGTGCGTCGGGAATTTCGAAGCCCCAGTAGGGCGCGTCACGGGAGATGTCCCACTGCTGCAGACCGGCCTCGAACCACTCGTTGAGCTTGTGGATCATCTGCTGCTGCACGTGCTGGTCGACCCAGCTGCGCAGGAACTGTTCGAAGTCGCCGAGCTTGAAGAAGAAGTGCTCTGATTCCTTCTCGACCGGTTTGGCGCCGGACACGGCGGAGTAGGCGTTCTTCAGCTCGGTGGGGCTGTAGGTGGCGCCACAGGCTTCGCAGGAGTCGCCGTACTGGTCGGCGGCGCCGCACTTGGGACACTCGCCCTTGACGAAGCGGTCCGGCAGGAACATCTGCTTTTCCGGGTCGAACGCCTGGGTGATGGTGCGGCGGGCAATATGGCCGCCATCGTTGAGCCGACGGTAGATCAGCGAGGCGAACTCGCGGTTTTCCGGCGAGTGCGTGGAGTAATAGTTGTCGAAGCCGACCATGAAACCGGCGAAGTCCCGTTGGTGCTCCTCGCTAACGCGGGCGATCAGCTGCTCGGGCGTGACGCCCATCTGGTCCGCCTTGAGCATGATCGGCGTGCCGTGCGCATCGTCGGCGCAGACGTAGGTGCAGTCATGGCCACGCTGTTTCTGGAAGCGCACCCAGATGTCGGTCTGGATGTATTCCACCAGATGGCCCAGGTGGATCGGGCCGTTGGCATAGGGCAGCGCGCTGGTAACGAGGATCTTACGCTTACTGTTGGTCATAATTCGGCTAATGAAACCTGATAGACTGAAGGCAAAGTGGACGAATTCTACGCCTTTTGTGCGGTCTTATGAACCGACGCCGGCATCTGCCGGAACTCGGTACGACAAAACGGACTTGAGAGGGGTTGTATGAGCATGGCATCGAAGGCCGGACTGCCCTGTCGGATACTGTTCTGCGACACTCGCGCCAGTCATCGCTCGGTGGCTTACGATATCGGCGCGCGGGACGGATGGGACCTGCTGAACCTGGATGACGAAAACGAGGTCATGCCGCAACTGCGTCAGTTCGGTTGCCGCGTGCTGATCGTGGTGGCCCAACAGCAGCCCTATCGCGCACTGGGTTTGCTGCAGAACGTGATGGAAAAAAAACCGGACGTGGTGCGCATCCTGATCAGCGGCTACATGACGCCCGCAAGTTCGGCGCGGGCGCTGGAAGTGGCGCACCGGATTCTGCCCGATACCTGCACCGGCGCCGAGGTCATCGCCGCCATCGAATACGCGATGAAGATCGAGGGTCTGGTACACAAGACCGCGATCCGCGACTACATCAGCGGCCTGGGCAGGCTGCCGACCCTGCCGACCGTGTATCAGCAGCTGAGCGATGCGCTGAATTCCGACGTCTCCGATGCCGCCGACATCGCCCGCATCATCGAGCAGGATCCCGCCATCGCGGCCAAGCTGATGCAGCTGGTGAACTCGGCGCTGTTCGGGCTGCGCCGCCAGGTCAGCCGCATCGACGAGGCGGTGACCATCGTTGGCGTGCGCATGATCCGCGACCTGATGCTCGCCACCCACCTGTTCAGCCGCTATCGTCAGCGCGAGCAGTGGAATGTCTTTTCCTTCTCAAAACTGCACCAGCGATCGATGCTGCTGGCGCGTCTGGCGCAGAAGATCGCCGCCGATGGTGGCCTGGACCGCAACCTGCAGGGGCAGGCGTTTCTTGCCGGGCTGCTGCTGGATTTCGGCATAGCGGTGCTGGCGAACAGGGATCCGGACGATTATCAGGCGCTGATGGAGGAGGCGGTGCGCCTGAAGCAGCCGGTCTATGCCATGGAAAAAATGCGCCTGGGGCTGACCCATGCCGAGGCCGCGGCCTTTTTGCTCGGGCTCTGGAACCTGCCCTTCAAGGTGGTCGAGGCGGTGTTGCTGCACCACTTCCCGGTCACATCCCCCGCCACTGATTTCGAACCGCTGACCGCGGTGCATGTCGCGGATGCGCTGCTGCCGCCTCTGGCCAACAGTCTTGGCGCGGACCTGTCCTGTCGCCTCAGCGAGTCCTATCTGGAGCGGTTGCAGATGCTGGGCCGCGTGCCGCAGTGGAAGATCATGGCCAACGAGTACCGCCTGCAACTGCAGGGCGCGCGCAGCGCCTGAATTCCGGCAACCGCCTGCGCGTAGATAGATCGTCGACAGCCTGCTAGAATGCCGCGCTTTTCGTCGGGCCCGGCTTTGTTCGCGCCGCCCGCACGCAACCAGACACCGGATTCGACAGACGATGGCCCTACCCAAGGTTGACCCTACCCAGTATCAGGCGTTGCTGGCCGAGAAGCTCGATGCCGTACGGCAGGACTTTGCGGCTTTCGCGCTGCCGGACATTGAAGTCTTCGCGTCGCCGACCGAGCACTACCGCATGCGCGCCGAGTTCCGGGTCTGGCACGATGGCGACGATCTCGATTATGTGATGTTCGAACCGGGCAACAAGCACGCGCCGGTGGCGCTGCGCGAATGCCCGATGGTGTCGCGCCGCATCCACGACGTCATGTTCGCGCTGCTCGACGAGATTCGTCCGGACCCGCTGATGCGGTTCCGGCTGTTCCAGGTCGATTTTCTCAGCACGCTGTCGGGCGAGCTGCTGGTAACGCTGCTGTACCACCGGCCACTGGACCAGGCCTGGGAGCAAAAGGCGCGCGAACTGGCGCAGCGCTTCGATATCGAGATTATCGGCCGCTCGCGCAAGAGCAAACACGTCCTTTCGCGGGACTTCGTTATCGAACGGCTCGATATCGACGGTCGCGAGTACCGCTACAAGCAGGTCGAAAACTGTTTCACTCAGCCCAATGCAGAAGTCTGTCGTTCGATGATCGGCTGGGCGCTGGATGTGACCCGCGATGCCGGTGGCGACCTGGTGGAGCTCTACTGCGGTAACGGCAACTTCACGCTGCCGCTGGCGCGGAATTTCCGTCGCGTGGTGGCGACCGAAATCGCCAAGGTGTCGGTGCGGGCGGCGCAGTTCAACATCGCCGAGAACGCTATCGACAACATCGATGTGATCCGGATGTCGTCGGAGGAGTTTTCCCAGGTGCTGAAGGGCGAGCGGGAAGCGCGCCGCACCGCGCACCTGGATCTGGCGAACTACGACTTCACCACCGTGCTGGTGGATCCGCCGCGCTCCGGTCTGGATCCCGATACCGTGGCGCAGGTCAGCGAGTACCGGAATATCGTCTATATCTCCTGCAACCCGGAGACGCTGAAACAGAATCTGGCAGAGCTGACCCGCAGCCACCGCATCGAACGCTTCGCGATATTCGATCAGTTCCCCTACACCGAACACCTGGAGTGCGGCGTTTATCTGACGAAGATCGGTTGAAGTCGAAGATCAGTGGAAAGTGATCGCTCGACAGTGAACAGGGGGGTGATGAGCGGCGCGAGTGCCACCCTGTTACCACCACTCGCCAAGCGCCCACTGCTCCTGCAGTGCCGGCACAGCCGCCATGCCTGACGGTGCTACTGACAACTGCTCCTGCAGTGCCGGCACAGCAGCCATGCCTGGCGGTGCTACTGACAACTGCTCCTGCGTTGCCAGAACATCCGCCATCCCTGGCGGTGACTCACCTGCGGCCATTGCCACCCTTGCCGGGGGGCGGTGGCTTTTTCGCGGTTTTCTTGGCGATTTCGGACATCAGGCCACTGATATCGAGGCCCTGGCTGGCGGCCAGCTGGTCCACGCTGGCGTAAAAATTGGTCGGCAGCGGGCGCGGCTTTTTTTCCGCGGCCTGGCGCTCGTCCTCTTCGCGTTTGCGTGCCTGAGCCTCGGCTTCGAGACGCGCCTGTTCTTCGGCTTCGCGTTTCTGGCGTAGCTCGTCTGCGGCGCGGCGCTCGGCTTCCAGCCTGGCGCGTTCGGCCTGCGCGGCTTTTTCCTGCCGCTCCGCCTCCCGGGCGCGTTCCCGCTCCTGGGCCCGGATTTTCTTTTTGAGTTGGGTTTCGAGGTCGAGCAGCTCTTCCATGCTGAACGTCAGCAGCCACTCGACTAATTTGTCGTCGCTCATCAAATACCGGCTGTATATGGATTTCGGCGACCAGGGGCGGCCGAAACGGTGTGGAAGGAGAGAACCTGAATTTACAGTCAGATGAAGTTTAAAACAAGATCAGCTTTTGATTGCTGGTCTGGATGAATTTTGAGCTTTACTTTGTAAACACTGTTTAGTAATTTTGCGTAGCGTTATTAAACGCTGTTTGGAAACCGCGGAGACCCGTCATGGCAAGACCCCGTGAACACAGCGCCGAAGAATTGCGTGAGCTGGCGCTCTCAGCCGCCGGCAGGTTATTGGACGAGCAGGGCATCGAGGCGCTGAGCGCGCGCCGGATCGCCGCCGCGATCGGCTATTCCGCGGCGACGCTATACTCGGTTTTCCGCAATCTCGACGATCTGTGCTGGCATCTCAACGCCCAGACGCTCGGGCAATTGCACGCAGCGCTCGGTGCCGTCGGTGGCTCTGAGCCCAGGGCGCAGCTGCACGCCTATGCCGCCGCCTACGTTGCCTTTGCCAGGGCGCAGCCGCAGCGCTGGAGCCTGCTGTTCGAACACCGCACCTCGCCCGGGGTGGATATCCCGGACTGGCTCGGCGCATCCATCGAGCGGCTGTTCGAACGGGTCGAGGCGCCGCTCCGGGCGCTGGCGCCGGCGGCGTCGGAGGCGGATATTCGTCTGCAGGCGCGCACGCTCTGGGGCTCGGTGCATGGGTTGGCGGTACTGCAGCAGCGGGGCAAGCTGTTTCTGTCCGGTGATCAGGCGAGCCTGCGCATGCTGCCGACGCTGGTGGATCAGTATCTCGACGGCTGGCTGAGCGCCCGGGGAGAGCTGCGATGATAGAACTTTTGAAAGTACGGGGTTTCGCCGCCTTCGTGGCGGTGGCCTTTATCAACGCCTTCGTCGATCTCGGCCACAAGATCATTATTCAGAACACCCTGTTCAAGAGTTACGACGGTAACGAACAGATACTGCTGACCGCGGTGGTCAATGGCCTTATCCTGCTGCCGTTCATAATGCTGTTTACGCCGGCGGGCTTCGTTTCCGACAAGTACCCCAAGTACAGGGTGATGCGGCTGTCGGCCTGCGCCGCGATCCTGGTGACGCTGGCGATTACCGCCTGCTACTACCTCGGCTGGTTTGTGCCGGCGTTCGCGCTGACGTTCGTGCTGGCGCTGCAAAGCGCCTTCTACTCGCCGGCCAAATACGCCTATATCCGCGAACTCGTAGGCAGCGACAATCTCGGTGAGGCCAACGGCTGGGTGCAGGCGGCCACGATGGTGGCGATACTGTCCGGTATCCTGGTGTTCTCGCTGCTGTTCGAGCTGCGCCTGGCCGGCGTTGAGGGCGCGGGCCCGGCGGAACTGATGCGCGGCATTGCGCCGCTGGGCTGGTTTCTGGTCGCCGGCGCCTGTTTCGAAACCTGGCTGGCGTATCGCCTGCCGGCAAAGGGTCGAACCGACAGCGCGCTGCGTTTCGACTGGCGCGCGTACCGCCGCGGGCGCACGCTGACGCGAAATCTGGCCCATCTCGTTAGGATTCGCCCGATCTGGTTGTCGATACTGGGGCTGGCGCTTTTCTGGTCGCTGAGCCAGGTGATGCTGGCGGTTTTCCCGGCCTTCGCCAAGTCGCAGCTCGGAGAGCTCAACACCTTTCGCATTCAGGGGGCGATGGCGCTGGCGGGCATCGGCATCATGGCCGGCTCGCTGCTGGCGGGGCGCCTGTCCCGTCACCATATCAATCTCGGCCTGATCCCGCTCGGGGCCGGCGGGGTGGCGCTGGCGTTGCTGCTGTTGCCCGGCGCAGGAGATCTGGGCCGGGCCGGGCTGCTGTTTCTGCTGGTCGGTTTCTGCGGCGCGCTGATGGTGATTCCGCTCAATGCGCTGATCCAGTTCAATGCCGAGCGCGGCGAGAGTGGCCGTGTGCTGGCGGGCAACAATTTTATCCAGAATATTGCCATGCTGGCCTTCCTTGGGCTCACCGTGTTCAGCGCCTATCGGGGTGTGCCGGGGGTAACGCTCCTGTACGCCCTCGCCACCGTGGCCCTGCTGCTGGCGCTGGCCACGGTGCTGCTGCTGCCGGAAGCGCTGATCCGTCTGTTGCTGACAGCAGTGCTGCGGCGCAAGTACCGACTGGAGGTGCTGGGGTTCGAGCACCTGCAGGAGGAGGGGCGCGGTATGCTGCTGCTCGGCAACCATATCAGCTGGCTCGACTGGGGCATCCTGCAACTGGCCTGCCCGCGGCATATCCATTTCGTGATGGAGCGCAGTATCTACCAGCGCTGGTATCTGCGCTGGTTCCTCGACCGTTTTGGCGTGATTCCGATCTCTTCGCGTCACAGCCGCGAGGCGCTGGCGCGGATTGGCGAGCTGCTTCAGGCCGGCAAGGTGGTGTGCCTGTTCCCCGAGGGGATGATCAGCCACACCGGCCAGCTGGGGCGTTTTCGCAACGGTTTCGAGCGCGCCTGCGTCGCCGTGACCGAGGACAGTGGCGCGACCATCGTGCCGTTTTATCTGCGCGGTCTCTGGGGGAGCCGTTTTTCGCGCTCGGGCCGCAGGCTGCGTGCCGGCCGGCGCTTCGGGCTGCGGCGCGATCTGGTGGTGGCCTTCGGTGCGCCGATACCGATTAACAGTGATGCCAGCACGGTGAAGCAGCGGGTTTCCGAGCTGTCGATCCATGCCTGGAACCGCTACGTCGAGCAGCTGGAAACGGTTCCGCGTGCCTTTGTGCGCAGCGCCCGCCAGGGACCTTCGGCCTGGATCCTGCGCGATGCCCGCGGCGAGGCGCTGGGCTATCGCGAGCTGCTCGCAGCCTGTGCCCAGCTGGCGCGGCGTTTGCGCGGGCTCGAGGGTGCGAACCTGGGACTGATGGTACCGACCAGCAGCCAGGGGGTGCTGGCCAATATGGCGGCGCTGATGGCCGGCAAGACCCTGGTCAATCTGAGTCCCGACGCCACCGGGCAGGAGCTGCGGGCGATGTGCGAGCGGGCCGGTGTCCGCTCCCTGCTGGCGACCCGGGATGCGCTGGGGCGTCTCGATGCTGCCGGCGTGCAGCTGCCGGCGCAATGCCGGGTGCTTCGCCTCGAGGATCTTGCTCCGCCTCCCGGCACTGCGGCGCCGCTGGGGCTTCGCCTGGCTTGTCGCCTGATTCCGCTGGCCTTGCTGCAGCGTTGGCTGTGTCACGACCGGGGGCTCGATGCGACCGCGGCCATCGTTTTCGACGCTGGCCCGCAGGGCGTGCCTCGGGGCGTGATGCTCAGTCATCGCAATCTGATCGCCAACATTCGCCAGATCGGCGAAGTGCTCAACGTGCGCGAGAACGACGTCTGGGTCGCCACTCAGCCGTTGAGTCAGGCCACCGGGCTGACGGTCACCTGCCTGATGCCGCTGGTCGAAGGCGTGCCGGTGATCTGTCACCCCGATCAGGAGGGCGCCGATCCGGTGGCGCTTGGCAAAACGGTTGCACGCCGGCGCGCGACGCTGCTGTGTACCAGCGAGCGCCGGTTGCGGCAGTATCTGGCGCAGCCGCGGCTGCATCCGTTGATGTTCCAGTCGCTGCGCTCGGTAATCGTTGGCGGCGAGTCACTCGATCCGGCGCTGGCGCGGGATTTCGAGGCGCGTTTCCGAGTGCCGGTGCTGGCGGGTTACGGCTGTACCGAGACCACGCCGGTGGCCAGCGTAAACCTGCCCGATTATCTCGATACCCAGTGGTGGACCCTGCAGGAAGGCACGCGGCCCGGTAGTCTGGGGTTGCCGTTACCCGGTACCACCTTCCGTATCGTCGATCCGGTATCACTGGAAGAGCGGCCGCCGCAGGTCCCGGGCGAGGTGGTGATCGGCGGCGCGCAGATCATGCAGGGCTATCTCGGCGAGCCCGGGGCGACCGCCCGTGCGGTGATCGAACGGGACGGACTGCGCTGGTTCCGCACCGGCGTTCGGGGCACTCTGGACCAGGATGGCTTTCTCTGGTTGCGCCAAGGCCCCGGTAATGCAGGGACGCCTGCGACCGGCGCATCCGGCACCGAGGATGTCGCTTCGGGCACTGGACGCTCGGCGCTAAAACAGCAATAATTCCCGACCAATTAAGTAGGTTAAGGAGCCTGCGAACAAGTCCCAATGAGGCTCTGGCTTGCAGCGCGGGCTGGAATCGCGGCGCCGCTTTGAAGGCATGCTGGTTGCCTGTCGAGAAGCGGCAACAAAGAGTCCGGTTCGCGCTGCAAGCCCCGAAGGGCGGGCCCTGAAGCATGCTTCTGCTGTGTTGCAGCGCTTGAAAAGGACTACGGCCAAAGTGCCCTTTAGGGTATTCCCTGCGCACTGCGCCTTGCAGCTGCACGCTTCAGGGCCCGCAGAGACCAAATGGGACTTATTCGCAGGCTCCTCCCAGTGTTGGAAAAACTATTTGGCCGCCGGCAGGCGACAGGAGCTCAAGCAGATATGCAGCAGTACCGAGAGCGCATCGAAACCACCCTGAGTCAGCAGCAGGACGCAGTCCTAGGTCGGGATCTTGCCAGCGCCGGTGCGCTGACCGAGGTGCGGGAGGAGGATGGACGGGTGCTGGTGGTGCTGACACTTGGCTATCCCTGCGCCGATATCCGCGAAGCGCTGGCCGCGGACCTCTCGGCGAGGCTCGGCGCCGCGCTCGATCGCGAAGTGCGGGTCGAGATTCGGCAGCAGATCCGGCCCCATGAAGCCCAGGGCAATTTGCCGAACCTGGCCGGCGTGCGCAATATCATCGCGGTGGCGTCGGGCAAGGGCGGGGTCGGGAAGTCGACCACCACCATCAACCTGGCGCTTGCCATGGCCCGCGCCGGCGCCCGGGTGGGCGTGCTCGATGCCGACATATACGGCCCGAGCCTTGGGCTGATGGTGGGCGTGGCGCCGGGTACCCACCCGGAATCCGACGATGGCAAGTACTTCAAGCCGATCCCGGCGCAGGGGCTGCAGACGATGTCGATGGCCTATCTGATCGATGAAACCACGCCGATGGTCTGGCGAGGCCCGATGGTCAGCGGTGCGCTGCAGCAGCTGCTGACCCAGACCCGCTGGGACGATCTCGACTACCTGTTCATCGACATGCCGCCGGGCACCGGCGATGTGCAGCTGACGCTGTCGCAGAAGGTGCCGGTGACGGGTTCGGTGATCGTCACCACGCCGCAGGATATTGCCCTGCTCGACGCCCGCAAGGGGATCGAGATGTTCCGCAAGGTCGGCATCCCGGTGCTGGGCATCGTCGAGAACATGAGCACCCATATCTGCAGCAACTGCGGCCACGAAGAGCACATCTTCGGTGCCGGTGGCGGCGAGCGCATCGCGGTGCAGTACGATACCGAACTGCTCGGCTCGCTGCCGCTGTCGCTGCAGATCCGCGAGCAGACAGACTCCGGGCGGCCGACCGCGGCGGCCGATCCCGGCGGGGCGCCGGCACAGGCGTACCTCGAGATTGCGCGGCGCATCGCCGGGCGTATCGCCAGCCGCAACGAAACCGCCGGGCCGATGCCGAACATCAGCGTCGAGAACGATTGACGCGGGCGGAAGCTGTAGGCGCCCGGTCCCCGGGCGAACCCGTTCTGGCACTGCGGTTGTTCGCCCGTAGGAGCCCGGTCTCCGGGCGAACCCGTTCTGGCACTGCGGTTGTTCGCCCGTAGGAGCCCGGTCTCCGGGCGAACCCGTTCCTGCACTGCGGTTGTTCGCCCGTAGGAGCCCGGTCCCCGGGCGAACCCGTTCCGGCACTGCGGTTATTCGCCCACGGAGTGGGCTCCTACGTACGTGCCGCTATCCGCGCCGGGCGACCTTCCGCTGTCCATGACGGTTGCTTCGCTCGGTGCACCCTACACACCGCAGTTGCAAAAAGGTAGAATAGCCGACTTTTTAGACTATTCGACTGACGGACTCTCTATCTATGGGAATCAAATCCGATCGCTGGATCCGCCGATTGGCGGCCGAGTGCGAGATGATCTCGCCGTTCGAGCCGGGTCAGGTGCGTCGCACCGACAGGGGCGCGATCGTTTCCTACGGCACCTCGAGCTACGGTTACGATGTGCGCTGTGCCGACGAATTCAAGATTTTCACCAACATCAACTCCTCCATCGTCGACCCCAAGGCGTTCGATGACGGCAGCTTCGTTGATGTGAAGTCCGACGTCTGTATCATTCCGCCGAACTCCTTCGCGCTGGCCCGCACCGTCGAGTATTTCCGCATTCCGCGGGATGTCCTGACGATCTGCCTGGGCAAGAGTACCTATGCCCGCTGCGGCATCATCGTCAATGTCACGCCGCTCGAACCCGAATGGGAAGGTCACGTGACGCTGGAGTTTTCCAACACCACCCCGCTGCCTGCGAAAATCTACGCCAACGAAGGCGTTGCCCAGATGCTGTTCCTCGGCGCAGACGAAGTCTGCGAGACGTCGTACCGGGACCGCAATGGCAAGTACCAGGGACAGACCGGTGTCGTGGTACCCCGTACCTGACCCGGCCGCTGCAGCCCATCTGATAGAGTTCATGAAGCAGAATCGCAAACAGATCAACGAGTTCTGGCAGCAGGTCGAGCAGACCATCGACCAGTTGCTGCACAGTCAGCAGAACAACCAGTTCGAAGCCGATGCGCTGTTGAGTCAGTACAATGACATCCTGCGGCAGATCGACCGCAATCTGACGTTCCACTTCGAGCGTGACGAGGAGGAAGGGCCGGTCGAGATGATTTTCGGCTGCGACGGCTATCCCGAGTCGATCGGCTCGGTGCTCAGCCTGGTCGGGGCCGCGCCGCAGCTGACCGGTATCCAGTTCAAGGCGTTCAACCACCGCTACGATCCGGTTCCCCGGCATATCAGCGTTGGCGAGGAGTTCTGCGAGCTGCGCGACTTCTGGTTCGCGCTGCGTGATGTCGACCGCAAGCTGCGGCTGGAAATCTATCTCGAGGACGTACCGCGCGAGCTGGATCTGGATCCGCGCGTCGAGGCGGCGATGATCTTCCTCGATGCCCTGATCGGCGAGTACGAGCTGATGACCCGCATCTGGACGCTGGACTGGCTCGAGCTGCCGAAGGACCCGCGGGACTACGGCCTGCGCCCGCTTGCGGAGTTGCGCGAAGTCTTCGACAGCCACAAGCACGGTGTGGCGCCGATCGGCATTACCATGCACTGAGCCGCCCTCCTGGCGGTAGACGGAAAAAAGGCACCGCCCGCGAGGGCCGTGCCTTTTTTGTGGCTCTTCGCAGATTAGCGGGAATCCATAGGCCAAAAGCCGGATGGATGGAGCCGCATTGGCACAGGGTTTAACGCTTTCAGCCATCCTCGATTTACGTTTTCCCCGCTAGCGCAATCAACCTTTTTTGTTTCCCTGTAGCCGGGCGGTGCGGTGCGCTTCGCTTTCCGGCCCCCTGCGGGCCGAGTGCCGATAGCAACGTAGGTTGGTCGGAGCGAAGCGTAACCCAACACCCGTTCTCGCGGGGTCTGCTGCGGTTGAGGATTTGTGTTGGGTTTCGGCGCTGCGCGCCTCTACCCAACCTACGTTCAATGCAGCTGCGGGCTGGATTCCTCGTCTTCGGCGGGCAGGATCAGGTGCCCACTGCTGTCGCGGGCCAGGGCGCCGCGCTCGGAGGCGATTTCCAGCAGCTGCTGCAGCAGCATGTGGGTCAGGTGGCTGCTGATGATAATGCCGGCGGGCGGATCGCCCTCGAACAGGTCGGGGTCGACCAGACCGTCCGGTCGCAGGCCCAGCAGCAGCGGGTTTTCCGCCACCAGTGGCGCGATGTCCTCGGGGGCGAAAATGGCGTAGTCGGACGAGGTGCGCAGCGCCAGCTGGTAGGCGTCGTGCACCTCGTTGTCCAGCAGCTTGACGTATTGCGCTTCGGCGGCGTGAAACAGCTTCGACAGCCGGCTGGCGCCCGCCTGGCCGGCATTTTCCAGCGCCTGGGCCGAGCGACTGTAGTCGACGCGCATGATTGCGGGGCGGTCTTCGTGCAGTTCGGTATCGTCGACCAGCACGTTGCCTTCCTCGTCGACGTCGAGCCAGTCGTGTTCGACGGCCACTGTCAGCAGTCCGTCCATCGCCGCGGCGACGATGTTGTAGCAGATGATCGCGCCGACCGAGGGGTTGTCGAGTTCGTCCGGGTCCTGTACCAGTTCACCGGCGCGGGCCGCGAGCAGCGTCGGGTCCTCGTCGATGATGCGGGACAGGGCGTCTGCGTCGATGTGCAGCTGTTCATGGCAGAGCCGTTCCGCCGTCAGGTAGGGCTGCTGGTAGTCGCCCTCCTGCATGGCCTGCACGTAGGCGACCCTCACTTTTTCCAGTATCTGGGTCAGCAGTTCGCTCATATAACTCCTCCGGATGCCGGAACCCGGTGTTGAAAGTTACCCTTGAGGTCCGAAAAGGGGGATCCGTCGATGCCCCCAGTATGCGCCCAAACGAGGCCGGGCGCGATAGTCGAGGTTACACTTGCCGCTGTCAGCTTTCCTGCTCCAGCAGCCACTTGTCCAGGGTCGCAACGTCGCCCGGGTTCAGGGTGCCCAGCTGCTGTTTCAGGCTGAACAGGTTGGCGATGTAGTCGAGGCGGGCGTTGGCGTAGTCGCGCTGCGCCGCATAGAGGTTGCGTTCGGCGTTCAGCACGTCGACGACGTTTCGTGTGCCGACATTGAAGCCTTCCTGGGTCGCTTCGAGCGCGGTTTCGCCGGAACGAATGCTTTGGGCCCGCGCCTTCACGCTCTGGACATTGGTGCGCAGGTTGCGCAGCAGGCTGCGGGTCTGCTGGGTCACGGCCAGCAGGGTGTCCTGACGGTCCTGCATTGCCTGATCCAGAAGCGCTTCGGCCTCACGGGTCTGGGAGCTGGTCAGTCCGCCCTGGTAAAGGGGCAGGTTGAGCGCCAGGGCGATGGTGCCGGTTTCGCCGACGTCGCCGCTGATGCCGCTGCCGTCGGTGTCGTAGCTGGCGTTGAGGTCGAGGGTGGGGTAGTGGCCGGCGCGTGCCGACTGGGCCGAGCGGCGCGCCGCCTCGATGCTGCTGTCGGCGACCTGGAGGCCGAGGTTGTTCTGCCAGGCCTTTTCCAGCCAGGGCTCGGGTTCGGCCGGCTGCGGCGGCTCGATCGGGTAGTCCGGCTGCAGTTTGGTCACGTCGCGAAACGGCTCGCCGGCGAGACGGTCAAGGGCTTCGTAGCTGTTGTCGAGGTCGCCTTCGGCTTCGATGCGGCGCACCACAGAGTTGTCGTAGCTGGCCTGGGCTTCCTGGACGTCGGTGATGGCGATCAGGCCGACCTCGAACTGGGCGTTGACCTGATCGAGCTGGCGCTTGATGGCGCGCTCTTCGGCGCGGGCGCTTTCGAGGTTGTTCAGCGCCCGCAGCACGTCGAGGTAGGCGCTGACGGTGCGCAGAATCAGGGTTTGCTGCGCCTGGTCGAACACCAGTTCTGCCTGGCGCGACAGCGCCTCGCCGCGGCGCAGGTTGTACCAGCGGCTGGCGGAGAATACCGACTGGTTGAGACTCAGAGTCACGCCCTCGCTGTTGAAACTGCCGGCATTCTCGGTGTCGGTCCAGGTCGAGTCGGCCCCGAGCAGCAGGTTGGGCAGCAGCTGCGAGCGGGCCTGGGGCAGAGCTTCCTGCCCGGCGCGCATCTGGGCTGCCGCGGAGCGGATCTGCGGATCGTTGGCCACCGCCAGATCGAACAGCTCGATCAGACTGCCGGCCTGGGCGGCGCCCGATCCAAGGCTGATGCCCAGCGCCAGCAACGCCGGTCGGTAAAAGGGGGTGCGTGGTTTCACACTTAGCGTCCTCTGTTAAAGATTGTGAACCGGTCTGACGTCCTTGAAGGTACGCTTGCCGAAAAAACTGTACACGGTCGGAATGACGAACAGGGTCAGCAGCGTGCCGAACAGCATACCGCCTACAATAACCCAGCCGATTTGCTGACGCGACTCTGCGCCGGCACCGCTGGCGATTGCCAGGGGCAGGGCGCCCAGCACCGTGGCGCCGGTGGTCATCAGGATCGGTCGCAGCCGCAGGCTTGCCGAGCGCAGGATGGCATCACGGATTTCCAGGCCCTGGTCCTGCAGCTGGTTGGCGAATTCGACGATCAGGATGCCGTGCTTGGTGACCAGGCCGATCAGGGTGATCAGGCCGATCTGGCTGTAAACGCTGAGGCTGCCGTCACTCAGATAAAGCGCCAGCATCGCGCCGAACAGCGCCGGCGGAACCGACAGCAGTATGATCAGCGGATTGCGAAAGCTCTCGAACTGGGCGGCCAGCACCAGAAAGATAAAGCACAGCGCCAGTGCGAACGTCTGCTGCAGGCTGCTGGAGGACTCGCGGAACTCCCGCGACGGGCCGGTGTAATCGAAGCCCGCCTCGGGGGCGATCTCGGCCAGGTTGTCCTCGAGGAAACGCAGGGCCTCGCCGAGGCTGTAGTCCGGAGCCAGTACCGACTGGATGGTCACTGCCCGTGCCTTGTCGAAATGGTTGAGCTCCTTGGGCGCCACCTGCTCCTCGACCCGCGCCAGATTGGCGAGCTGCACCATGCCGCCGTCGGGGCTGCGCACGTAGATGCCGGTCAGATCCTGCGGCGTGCGTCGCTGGTTGTCCTCGATCTGGACGATGACGTCGTACTGTTCGCCCTGGCGCTTGAAGCGGGTGACGTTGCGTCCGGCCATGTAGGATTCCAGTGCCCGGCCAATGGCGTCGATCTCGATACCCAGATCGGAAGCCTTGTCGCGGTCGACCCAGAGTTGCAGTTCGGGCTTGTTGAGCTTGAGGTCGCTGTCGGGCTGGACGAAACCGGGGTTCTGTCGCACCCGCTGCATCAGCTCGTCGCTGATGCGCTTGAGCTCGCGGTAGTCGGCGTGGGAGCGCACCACGAATTCCACCGGCCGCGAGATCGGGCTCTGGCCCAGCGACGGCAGGTTCATGGCGAACGACAGGGTGCCGCTGACTTCTCCATACAGGCGTCCGGAGAGCGCTTCGGTGATCGTTTGCTGCCGGCGTTCCCGGTCTTCCCATCGCTTCAGACCGACGAAGGTCAGGCTGTTGGTTTCGGTGGGGAAACCGATGACGGTGAAGTAGCGGTTCTGTTCCGGGATCTCGCGCACGATGGCTTCGAGCTGGCGGACGTAGCGGTCGACGTAGTCGGGTGTCGAGCCTTCGGGAGCGATGCTGAAGGTGAGTATGGTGCCGCGGTCCTCGTAGGGCGCTAGCTCCTCCGGCAGCTGGGCGTACAGCCAGGCGCCGCCGAGGACGCTGGCGACCATGATGGACAGCGCCAGCAGGCGCGAGTGCAGCAGCCGCTCGAGCAGGCGCTGGTAACCGCTGATCAGCGCCTGCAGCCAGCGCTCGATGAGGGAGTAGAGCGCCGAATGATGCTTTTGCAGGTGCAGCGTACGCGACGCCATCATCGGCGACAGCGTCAGCGCGACGAAGGTCGAAACCACCACGGCGCCTGCCAGCGTCAGCGCGAATTCGGTGAACAGGCGGCCGGTGCGTCCCTCGCTGAACGACAGCGGCACGAATACCGCGACCAGCGTGAGGGTGGTGGCTATGACCGCGAAGGCGATTTCGCGGCTGCCCTTGAAAGCGGCCTGGATCGGGTCGAGGCCAGCCTCGACGTGGCGGTAAATGTTCTCGAGCATGACGATGGCATCGTCCACCACCAGGCCGATCGACAGCACTAGCGCCAGCAGCGTCAGGGTGTTGATGCTGAAACCGAACAGCCACATCATGGCAAAGGCGCCGATCAGCGACAGCGGAATGGTTACCACCGGAATCAGCGTGGCGCGGGGATTGCGCAGGAACAGGAAAATGACCAGCACCACCAGGGCGCCGGCCTGCAGCAGGGTTCTGTATACCGACTGGATCGACTCGTCGATGAACACCGAGGAGTCGTAGGCGATCTCGACCCGCATGCCCTCCGGCAGCAACGGTCTCAGTTTCTCCAGTTCCGCGCGGATGCCGCGCGAGACATCGAGCGGGTTGGCCGTGGCCTGCTTGACCACCCCGAGCGCGACTGCGCTTTCGCCGCGAAAGCGCGTGATGATGCGCTCGCTCTGCGGCGCCACTTCGACACGGGCGACGTCACGAATGCGCACCGGGTAGTCGTCGACATTGCGCACGATGATCTGCTCGAACTCCGCGATCCGGTTCAGATCGGTGCGGGCGAGAATGGTGAACTCGCGGTCAAGACTCTCGACGCGGCCGGCGGGGATCTCGATATTCTGTGCCCGCAGCGCGTCCTCGACGTCCTCCGGTATCAGCGCGTAGGTCGCCATGCGCGTCGGGTCCAGCCAGATGCGCATGGCGTAGCGGCGTTCGCCGAAGATCTGCACGTTGGCCACGCCCGGTACCGTCTGCAGCCTGTCCTTGACGCGCAGATCGGCGACGCTGGTAATCTCCATCGGGTTCTGGTCTTCGGAGGCGAACGCCAGGTAGATGATCGGCTGGGCGTCGGCTTCGGTCTTGGCGATGACCGGCTCGTCGATCTCGTCGGGCAGCAGCGATCGCACCCGCCCGACCCGGTCGCGTACATCGTTGGCGGCCTGGTCGGGGTCGCGCTCGAGGCGGAAGGTGACGCTGATCTGGCTCTGCTCGGTGCGGCTGATCGAGCTCATGAAGTCGATCCCCTCGATGCCGGCCAGCGAGTCTTCGAGCACCTGGGTGACCTGGGACTCGATGATGGAGGCGCTGGCGCCGGGGTAGCTGGTTTCCACCGTCACCACCGGCAGGTCGATCTTGGGATACTCGCGCACGGTGAGGCGGTCGTAGGCGATCAGTCCGATCAGCAGCAGCAGCAGGCTCATCACGGTCGCCAGCACGGGTCGGCGAATGCTGAGGTCCGGCAGGATCACGGCGTCGGGGCCCGGTTGTTGTCGACGTGCACCGGGGTTACCGGCATGCCCGGCCGCAGCTTGAGCTGGCCGGCGGTGACCACGATGTCGCCGGTCGATAGGCCGCTCAGGACCTGCACCTCGCCGGGACGGCGTTGGCCGAGCTCGACAGCGACCCGCTCGACCTGTTGTTCGGCGTTCACGCGCAGAACGCTGGAGCCATCGGCGCCGGGGATGATCGCCTGTTCCGGCACGAACAGTGCTGCCGCCGTTTCGCCGGCCTGCAACTGGATCTGGGCGAAGAGTCCCGGCCGCAGCAGGCCTTCGGGATTGGCAATGCGTGCCCGCAGTCGCAGGCTGTGGCTCTGGGCGTCGGCGCCCGGGGCGATGGCATAGACCGAGCCTTCGAAGCGGCGGCCGGGGAAGGCATCGACCTGAATCCTGACCGGCAGCCCGGGTCGCAGTGCGGGCAGGTAGATCTCCGGTATCCTGAAGTCGACCTTCATCGAGCGGTTGTCGACCAGCGCCACCAGATCCTGGCCGATGGCGACATAGTCGCCGGGGCTGATCTGGCGCAGTCCGGTGAGCCCGGCGAATGGCGCGCGCAGGGTCATCTTGTCGAGCCGGGTGCGCGCCAGCTCCACCTCGGCCTCATCGACCTTGAGGCGGGCGAGGGCGCTGTCGCGCTCGGTTTCCGAGCCGACTTTGCGCGACAGCAGGCTCTGGGCGCGATCGTATGCCCGGCGGCTCTGGTTCAACTGTGCCTGAGCCTTGTGCAGTTCGGCCCGATAGATCGAGGCATCCAGTTCGATCATCACCTCGCCGGCGCTTACCGGCTTTCCTTCGCTGAAACGGATCTCAAGCACGCGACCGCTTTGTTCCGGTCGCAGCCAGATCTGCTCGTTCGCGGCCAGAGTGCCAACCGCGGCGATGCTGGCGGTGAGCGGACGGCTTTCGACCGTCACCACCTCGGCCGGGAGGCCGGGAGGCTGGTCTGTCTGGGCCCAGGCCTCCGCGGCCAGCGCGCAGAGCAGTGCGGCAATCGGCAATCGGCGTGTCATGGCGTTCTCGCTTGCGTGGCCGGCAGCAACTGGTCCCAGAGCAGCCTGACCATGGTGCGCAGGGGCTCTGCCGAGCCTTCGATCTGGCGACGCAACAGTGCACCCTGCCAGCTGTTCCAGATCAGCTCGGCCAGCGCGCGGGCGGACAGGTCCCGGCGCACCGTGCCCTGTTGCTGGCAGATGCGCATATCGGTTTCGATGGCCTCGAGCATGCGTTCGGTGGCGGCGGCAATGGCGCCGCGAAAGGCGTCCGACGCCGAGCCGATCTCGCCGGACAGGTTCACGAGCAGGCTGCCCATGCGGAAACAGTGCTCCTGGTCCTGGTCGATTTCGGCTTCGATCTGGCGCCGCAACTGGGCGGCGTAGTCGCCATGCGGGTCCAGCTGCAGGGTCCAGTGGGCGAAGCCCAGGTCCTGGTAGTGACGGATGATTTCAACGGCGAATTCCTCCTTGCTGCCGAAGAAATTGTAGAACGAGCCGCGGGAAACCTGGCAGGCATCGAGAATTTCCTTGAGCCCTGTGCCGTGGTAGCCGTTACGATCGAACAGCTCCATGCCTCTTTCCAGCAGCTGTGTACGGCAGTGTACGGGTCTGCGGCCGCGCGTCATAACATCTAGACCGGTCGTTCTAAAATTGAGTGCAAGTTTATCGTTAACAGACCGTGATTGAAACCGCCGGGCGACCCTTGGCGTAGGACGGGTCAAGCGATGCGGTGGTAAGAGTTCAAACGTTTTCCGCGTGGTCAGGGCATCGTGGACCCATCGAATCGACCGTTGTACAGGTCGATTGATTGCGGTAGGCACGGGGGGGTGGGTTACGCGACTTCGTCGCTAGACCCAACCTACGGGAGCGGCAACGAAAAAGGGCTCCAGTGGGAGCCCTTTCTGTAAGTTGCTCAGGCGTTAGCCCTCGATCGCCTTCTTGATGCGGCCGATGGCGTCCTGCAGCGTCTCCAGACTGGTGGCGAAGGACAGGCGCATGTTGCCCGGCGCGCCGAAGGCGGAGCCCGGTACCAGCGCCACGCCGGCGTCGCTCAGCAGGAATTCGGCAAGGTCGATATCGTTCTCGAAGCGCGGGTCGGCATCGATCACGCCCTGGAAGCTCGGGAAGGCGTAGAAGGTGCCGTCGGCCGGGATGCACTCGACGCCGTTGATTGCGTTCAGTGCCTCGACGACGTATTCGTGGCGCTGCTTGAACGCCTTGACCATCTCGGCCACGCAGGCCTGGTCGCCTTCAAGTGCAGCCTGGGCCGCGACCTGGGCGATCGAGGTCGGGTTGGAGGTGCTCTGGGACTGAATTTTCTTCATCGCGCCAATCAGCTTGGCCGGACCTGCGGCGTAGCCGATACGCCAGCCGGTCATGGAGTAGGCCTTGGATACGCCGTTCAGCACGATGGTGCGCTCGTACAGTTCCGGGCAGGCGTTGACGATGTTGCAGAACGGCTGATCCGAGAACTGGATGTGCTCATACATGTCGTCGGTGGCGATCAGCACGTCGGGGTGCTTTTTCAGCACCTCGCCCAGGGCCTTGAGCTCGTCGAGGCTGTAGGCGACGCCGGTGGGGTTCGACGGGCTGTTCAGTACCACCAGGCGGGTGCGTTCGGTGATGGCCGCCTCGAGCTGCTCGGCGGTCATCTTGAAACGCTGTTCCTGGGTGGTGGTGACGATCACCGGCTTGCCGTTGGCGACCAGCACCATGTCCGGGTAGGACACCCAGTAGGGCGCCGGAATGACCACCTCGTCGCCGTCGTTCAGCAGCGCCAGCGACAGGTTGAAGAAGCTCTGCTTGCCGCCGCAGGATACCAGTATCTGGTTCGGCTCATAGCTCAGACCGTTGTCATTCTTGAACTTGGCAATAATGGCTTTTTTCAGACCCGGGGTGCCGTCGACGGCGGTGTATTTGGTGAAGCCTTCATTCAGGGCGCGGATCGCGGCCTGCTTGATATGATCCGGGGTGTCGAAGTCGGGTTCGCCGGCGCCCAGACCAATAATATTCTTACCGGCCGCACGCAGTTCGGCTGCGCGGTTGGTCACCGCGAGCGTGGGGGACGGTTTGATACTATTTACGCGGTCTGAAAGTTGAACGTCCAAGCCAAATATCCTCTCGTTTAGTCGATCGGGATCCGTACCTGGGGTACGGAGGTCCGTTGCTCCGGTTTCCCTCGTGCGTTTTATGGGGTCAGAGCCGACTAATAATAGCGGAATCGCAGTGCAGTCTAAATGCCTCGACCAAAAAATTGGCAACCTGCGGTTGCCGCAGGCGTGCGTCGGACTGCCTTATCCCTGGCGCTTCGATTCCGGTATAATGGCCGGTTGCGCAACAGGGGTGACAGTATGAAGCAGCGATTCAAAATTCAGTCCGGTTTCGAGCCTTCGGGGGATCAGCCGAGCGCCATCAACACCCTGGTCGAAGGCATCGAAGATGGCCTGCTGGCGCAGACGCTGCTGGGTGTGACCGGGTCCGGCAAGACCTTCACGGTTGCCAACGTCATCGCCCGGGTGCAGCGCCCGACCATCATCCTGGCGCACAACAAGACCCTGGCGGCGCAGCTTTACGGCGAGTTTCGCGAGTTCTTTCCGGACAATTCGGTCGAGTACTTCGTCTCCTATTACGACTACTATCAGCCCGAGGCCTACGTGCCGTCCTCCGACACCTTCATCGAGAAGGACGCCTCCATCAACGACCATATCGAGCAGATGCGGCTATCGGCGACCAAGGCCCTGCTCGAGCGTGACGACGCCATCATCGTCGCCACGGTATCGGCGATTTACGGTCTCGGCGACCCCAAGTCCTACCTGTCGATGATGCTGCACCTGGACCGGGGCGAGGAAATCGATCAGCGCCAGATTCTCAGGCGCCTGGCGGAGCTGCAGTACACCCGCAACGATGTCGAGCTGCACCGCGGCAACTACCGGGTGCGCGGCGATGTCATCGACATCTTCCCGGCGGAGTCCGAGAAGGACGCGGTGCGCATCGAACTGTTCGACGACGAGGTCGACCAGATCAGCTGGTTCGACCCCCTGACCGGCGCGGTGCTGCGCAAGGTGCCCCGGGTCACCATCTACCCCAAGACGCACTACGTCACGCCGCGAGAGGTGCTGCTGGAGGCGGTCGATCATATCAAGGACGAGTTGCAGCTAAGGCTCAAGCAGCTGCGTGACAACGGCAAGCTGGTGGAGGCGCAGCGCCTGGAACAGCGGACTCTGTACGATATCGAGATGATCATGGAGCTGGGCTACTGCTCTGGCATCGAGAACTACTCGCGCTATCTGTCGGGGCGCGGTGCCGGTCAGCCTCCGCCGACGCTGTTCGATTACCTGCCGGACAACGCCCTGGTGGTGATCGACGAGTCACACGTCACCATTCCGCAGCTCGGTGCCATGTACAAGGGGGACCGTTCGCGCAAGGAAACTCTGGTCGAGTACGGGTTCCGTCTGCCGTCGGCGCTCGACAACCGGCCGTTGAGGTTCGAGGAGTGGGAGACGCTGGCGCCGCAGATGATCTTCGTCTCGGCGACGCCGGGCAAGTACGAAGCGGCCAATGCCGGCCAGGTCGCCGAGCAGCTGGTGCGACCGACCGGCCTGGTCGACCCGCAGGTCGAGGTGCGCCCGGCGCAGACCCAGGTCGACGACCTGTTGTCCGAGATCAATCGGGTGGTGGTCAGCGAGGAGCGGGTGGTGGTGACGGTGCTCACCAAGCGCATGGCCGAGGATCTTACGGAGTTTCTCGGGGAGCACGGCGTGCGGGTGCGCTACCTGCACTCGGATATCGATACCGTCGAGCGGGTCGAGATTATCCGCGATCTGCGTATCGGTCAGTTCGACGTGCTGGTCGGTATCAACCTGCTGCGCGAGGGTATCGATATGCCCGAAGTCGCGCTGGTGGCGATTCTCGACGCCGACAAGGAAGGCTTCCTGCGCTCCGAAACCTCGATGATCCAGACCATCGGTCGCGCGGCGCGAAACGTCAACGGTCGCGCCATTCTGTATGCCGACCGCATCACCGGCTCGATGCAGCGGGCGATCGCCGAGACCGAGCGGCGGCGCGAGAAGCAGATCGCCTACAACCGGGAGCACGGTATCACGCCGAAGGGGATTCGCAAGTCCGTGGCGGACATCATGGAAGGGGCCTCGACGGTGCCCGGCCGCAAGGCCGCGCGCAGCGCCAGGAAGGTCGCGGACAAGGCCGCCGACTATGCGCTGGATCCGGCGACCATGTCGTCGAAGGAGCTGGCCCGCACCCTCAGTCAGCTCGAGGACAAGATGTACGAGGCGGCGAAGAACCTCGAATTCGAGCTTGCGGCGCACTACCGCGACGAGCTCGAGAAGCTCAAGCACCTGGAACCGGTCAACTGAACTGAGAGCGCCGCGGGATTTCGCAATTCCGTAGGGTGCCGGTAAGCGGAGCGCACTTCACCACCGTTACCGGTGCGGTTTGCGTTGCTCACCGGCACCCTGGCAGGCTGTTGAAAAACGTTTTCGATGCAGCCCGGGCTGATGTCCCTCGGCTTGAGGGCTTCGGTGTGGTCGGCCTGCCGGATCGGGATCGGTATCGCCGATGGGTGGTGGATGTGGCGACTCGGTTTCATGGGGCGTCCCTTTCCCTGCGCGGAGGTTGGCCTCAGGTATAGCGCTGTCCGTCATTGCCAACACTTTTGGTAAAAAGGTCTAAATATCCATACCTTACGGCCGATAGTCCTTCATTGGCCCGGTGCGCAGGCCAGGCCCCATTACAACAACGACTATGAGAGCCATTCAGGGACTTGCAGATGACACTGTTCAATCCGGGATTTCGGCAGCGGCTGCTGCTGGTAGTAATCGTGACACTGGTGGGTTTCGCCGTGCTGGGCGGGCTTTCGGTTTCGGCACTGAACAGCCAAGTCGATGCCGCCGGTCACGCGGACGAGCTCAGCGGCTGGCAGAACGAACTTAACCTGTTCAAGATCGATATCCTCGCGGTCGCCGCCCGCGATCGCAATGACCGGGCGGCGCTGGAATCCCTGCGCCAGGAGAAGAGGGCGCAACTCGAACGCCTCGGCGCCGAGGGGGTCGACGTGGGGGCCATCATCGACCTGCTGGACGAGCTGGTCCGGCTGCAGACGGAAGTCATCGATCTCGGCAGCCGGATCGGCGACGGCAATCAAACCGGTGCCCGCGGTGCGCTGAATGAGCAGATCCAGGCTTTCGAGGCCGCCATGTTCTCTAACATGCGGCCCTGGCTCGAAGACGTGAAGAAGGCTCTGGCCCAGTTGGTCGAGCGCCGCGACCCTGAGAGCATCAAGGGATACGAGGCGTCGATTCAGGTGCTTCGGGACAAGATCACCGAGCTCGGCTTCATCGACGCCTTCGCCGACCGCATCGATCAGGTCGCCGCGTCCGGAGGCCAGCTGGTGAAACTGTTGCGCGACCAGGCGGCAGTACAGCACCAGACGCGCAGCGAGCTGGAAACCCTGCTCAGCAGCACCGACATGCTGATCCAGCTGATCGATTCCCGGCTGCAGCAGGCGCGGGCCGACGCTGCCGCGACGACCAGCCGCGCCAGCTTCAGCATCCTTGCGGCGGCGGTCGCCGTGGCGCTGGTCAGTGCCGTCCTGCTGCTGTCCGTG
Organism: Marinobacterium nitratireducens; assembly: GCF_014645375.1. Taxonomy (GTDB): domain Bacteria; phylum Pseudomonadota; class Gammaproteobacteria; order Pseudomonadales; family Balneatricaceae; genus Marinobacterium_A; species Marinobacterium_A nitratireducens. Next base: position 234,421 of record NZ_BMLT01000003.1, on the reverse strand, counting down.
TGGCGCAGTTCGACCCGAACCCTGAGCCGTACCGTCGAGAGCCTGGAGAAGATCGCCAAGGGCGATCTGCAGCAGCGGCTCGACGTCGATACGCAGCGCAATGACGACTTCGATCGCCTGGGGCTGGCCGTCAACGGCCTGACCGAGCAGCTCGGCGGCGTGCTCAACCGGGTTGTCAGCAGCAGTCACCGACTGCAGTCGATGTCCAGCGAACTCAGCGGCACCCTGGAACAGCTGGTGGCCGAAAGCGGCCACACCGAGGACGAAACCGGCAGTGTCGCGGCGGCGGTCGAGCAGATCAGCATGACGGTGCGGGACATGGCGCTGGCCAGCGAAGAGACCAACAACCTGGCGCTCGGTGCTCACGAAGCTACCGAGAAGGGCGGTGCGGTGATCACCGACGCGCTCGGTTCCCTCGAACAGCTGGCGGCGATCTTCGACCAGGTGCACCGCGAGCTGGACGAGCTCGGCGTGGCCAGCTCGCGCGTCGACGGTGTGACCGAGATGATCAACGGCTTGGCGGAACAGACCAACCTGCTGGCGCTCAATGCCGCCATCGAGGCCGCCCGGGCCGGCGAGGCCGGTCGCGGCTTCTCGGTGGTCGCCGACGAGGTGCGGGCGCTGGCGGAGAAGACGGTCAACGCCACCGCCAGCATCAACAAGATCATTGGCGAGATGCAGGCGCAGATGAAACATATCCTCGAGGCGATGCGCGACGGCCAGGGGCGGGTGGACGGCAGTCGCTCGCTCGGCGACAACGCCGCCGGGGAGATGTCGCGCATCCGGGACCTCTTCACCCAGGTGCGCGACCGCAACCATCAGCAGGCCGCGAGCATCGAAGAGATCTCGGCCACCGCCCAGTCGATCGCCACGAGCATGAGCGGCGTCCTCGACACGGTGCGCGGCAATGCCGAGCGCTCGCGCGAGATCCGCAACTTCTCCGGCCAGGTGGTCAGCCATTCCGACGAACTGCTGGGCATGACCGGGCAGTTTCGTTGTTGATTAAAGACGACGTGTTACGGACGACGTGTTACGGGTGACGCGTAACAGGTTACCCGTTGCGGTTGGCTCCTGATCCGCTGACCGCAATCAGGGTATCCATCAGTCCCTGCGCCTGCAGGCATTCGGCCTGTTTGCGCCGCTTCACCAGCAGCCAGCCGACGAATCCCAGGGCGTTCACCGAGACCTCGCCGCTTTTCTCCCCAAGGCGCGGTACCAGCAGCATCCAGCGCGCCGTCAGCAGCAGGTTGTAGGCTTGCCGCACATCGCTGCCGGCGCTTACCTCTATGCCCAGCGCGTCGAGGGCCGAGCGGTAGCGCCCGTTCAGCCATTCGGCTGCCGCTGTGGTGTCCTGCAGCAGCTTCTGCGGCAGCGCGACCAGGCGGTGGCGGAAGGGCAACTGCGGAACCTGCCCAAGGCCCCGGGTCGCGGCGTCGTCCAGCAGCGGCCCGAAAGGCGGCGCCGCGGTTTTGTCGAGCGGCAGCATCTGCAGGTGCTTGTGCGGCTGGCTGGCGCCGGCATCCGGTCCGCCGTTGAAAAAAGCCAGCGCCGGCCCCTGTCTCATGCAGGTGGCGAGTGCTGCGAAATCCTGCCGGTTCAGCACCCGCGACTGCGGCTCGAAATCGCGGGTGACCAGCAGCAGGTGCCGGTCGATGACGCAGAACTTGTTCAGTATGCAGCGATGCGCCGGCGGCACCTCGGACACCAGCAGCTCGGGCTCCGGTGTCAGAAAGGGGTTGTGGTGCCGGTCCGCGGCCTGGTGCAAGCGCTCGAGCGCCTGCGACTTGTCGCGCAGGCTCGAGAGTACGCGGATGACAAAGGGAATGCCGTGCTCGCAGATTTCGAGGCTTTCGGTCGCGATCGGTTTCAGCGCGCCGCAGGCTATTGCCGCCGCGCGGGTGCGTGCCGCTTGCTGCCAGATTGTGGTCATCTTGAATTCCATCCCGGGTGCCGTTTCGCGTTGTTTCTGTACAGTTGTAGCCAGCCCCTAAGTGTCTGAATCAAATCGAAAAAAAACTGTGAAAAAGGGTTGCGCTCGAAATCGGGATCTCTATAATACGCACCATCTGTTCGGGACGGGGCGCAAAACAGCGTCGCAACCGTGAAGAGGCGGCGAGGTGAAATGCCTGGCACTATTTAGGACTGTAGCTCAGTTGGTTAGAGCACCACCTTGACATGGTGGGGGTCGCTGGTTCGAATCCAGTCAGTCCTACCAAATTCTTACAGGAACGGCGGGTCAGCGAAAGCGGCCCGCCGTTTTTGTTGGGCGGCGATTTCGCTGCTGGCCGGGCCCAGGTCTTCCGTTATTCCCTCAGTCGTTCGCCGTGTCGGTCGTAGCGCCTCTTTTCGATAAGTACATTAAAACGTGCCTCGCTGGGGTGAACGAGCAGTCGTCCCCCGCAGCCGGGGTGCCTGAATTCGCTGCGGGCGTTGCCCCGGTAGAGCTGGCTTTCGGTATCGTACTCCAGCGACAAGTCCCCGGGAGTGGTGTCCGTATCTTAAGAGGCGTGGTTGGCGGCTGTCGAGCAATCTGGTCGGTAGGAGGCGACCGGCTCGGCGCCGGTCGCTTCTGGCGTCAGAAGATATAGTCGGTGGAAAGGAAGCTCGATTCGCGGTCGCGAATGATGCTGCCCACCAGCGCCTTGCTGGCAGCATTGTCCTTGGTAGCGACCAGGGTGCGGATCGAGAATACCCGCAGTGCGTCGTGGACCGACAGGGTGCCCTCGGCCGAGTTCTTGCGGCCCGTGAACGGGAAGGTGTCGGGGCCGCGCTGGCACTGGGCGTTGAGATTGATGCGGCCGACCTGGTTGGCGCAGGCGTCGATCATCCGCGCCATCTGCTTCGGATCGCTGCCGAACAGGCTCGCCTGCTGGCCGAAATCCGATGTGCGTATGTAGTCGATGACTTCATCGAGGTCGTCATACGGCACGACCGGAATGATGGGGCCGAACTGTTCCTCGTTGTAGATGCGCATCTGCGAGCTCACCGGGTAGAGCAGGGCCGGGTAGAAGAAGGTGCCGACGGTACTGCCTCCGCCCTCGTTGACGACGCGGGCGCCCTTGCTGCAGGCGTCCTCGACCATGGTGGTGAGGAAATCGGCCTTGCCGGGCTCCGGCAGTGGGGTCAGCTTGACGCCGGGCTCCCAGGGCATGCCGGCTTTCAGCGTCGCCAGCTTGTCGTTGAAGCGCGCGAGGAAGTCGTCGACCTGGCTGCGGTGAACGAACAGGATCTTGAGCGCGGTGCAGCGCTGGCCGTTGAACGACAGGGCGCCGGTCACGCATTCCTCGACCGCATTGTCGAGATCGACCTCGGGTAGCACGATGCCCGGGTTCTTGGCGTCGAGGCCCAGAGCCGCGCGCAGGCGGTGCGGCCGCGGGTGCAGTTTTTTCAGATCGCTGGCGCCCTTGTTGGTGCCAATGAAGGCGAAGACATCGATCTTGCCGCTTTCCATCAGGGCGCTGACGGTGTCGCGGCCGCGGCCGTAGATGATGTTGATCACCCCTGGCGGAAAGCTGTCGCGGAAAGCTTCGAGCAGCGGGCGGATCAGCAACACGCCGAACTTGGCCGGTTTGAACACCACGGTGTTGCCCATGATCAGTGCCGGGATCAGCGTGGTGAAGGTCTCGTTCAGCGGATAGTTGTAAGGGCCCATGCAAAGCGCAACGCCCAGTGGCACGCGGCGGATCTGGCCAAGTGTGCCCTGTTCGTTCTCGAAGCGGCTGGAGCGGCGGTCGAGTGCCTTGAGGGCGTTGATGGTGTCGGAAATATAGTCGCAGGTGCGATCGAATTCCTTCTCCGAATCCGGCAGGTTCTTGCCGATTTCCCACATCAGCAGGCGCACGACGGCTTCGCGCTGTTGCTTCATCTTGTTTAGAAATATTTCAACATGGCGGATGCGTTCTGAAACCGTCATCGTGGGCCAGGCGCCCTGTCCCAGGTCATAGGCGCGCACCGCCGAGTCGAGGGCGCCCAGTGCGGCTTCGGCGTTCAGTAGCGGGGTGCTGCCAATCAGGCACTGCTCCAGTTCGCCGTTGTCCCGGCGCAGGCATACCGGGCTTCTTACCGGTGCTAACTCGCCGGTCCATTCGACCAGTTCGCCGTTGATGAGATATTCCCGCTGCTCCAGCGAACCGTCGAGGCGATAGGCGTCCGGAATCTCGGAAGCGTTCGGGAAGAGTCGTTCGAGATCTGTGCTCATGGTATGTCTCCTGGGCGGATGGTGGAGCGGGTTGCGTGATCTGTCGATTGAATCTAATAAAATTTACGTAAATTTACCAATATAATATTTCAATGGCATGATTTTATGGGGGCTGGGGCGGCTCTCAGAAGCGGTCACATGTGGGGGAGAGGGTTTCGCAGGAAAGCCTGACTCCTGCCCGGAAATGGAGGCTCATGTGGTGATGCCGTTGCGGGCTCGCGGGCGCCGTGGCAGCCTTGAGGGCGAGACGCAAACATCCTCAGGAGGTCCATACATGGAAAATAACGTCAGGCTGAGTGCTGCCGACGGCCACGAATTCGGTGCCTATCGCGCCGATCCGTCCGCAGAGGTGCGCGGTGCGGTGGTGGTGCTGCAGGAGATCTTCGGGGTCAATCCTTATATCCGCGGTGTCTGCGACCGCCTCGCGGCGCAGGGTTATGTGGCCATAGCGCCGGCGTTGTTCGATCGGCAGGTGCGGGATTTCGAAACCGGTTATACGCCCGAGGATGTCGAAAAGGCCCGTGGCGTGATGCTGGAACTCGACTGGTCGGCGGTGCTGCTCGATATCGAGGCGGCGGCTGTCGCTGTGCAGGATGCGGGGCCGGTTGCGGTGATCGGGTTCTGTATGGGCGGTTCGCTGGCATTTCTCGGTGCCACGCGTCTGGATCGTTTCTCGGCCGCCGTCTGCTACTACGGTCGTCGTATCGTCGAATTTGCCGACGAGACGCCCCGAGTGCCGACATTGATGCACTTTGGCGAACAGGACGCCACCATCCCGCTGTCCGATGTCGAGCAGGTGCGCCAGCAGCGTTCCGACTGCGAGATCCATCTGTATCCGGCGGGCCATGGTTTCGACTGCGATCAGCGCGGCGCCTATGAGCCGGAGAGCGCCAGGCTGGCCTGGCAGCGTACCCTGGACTGGCTCGACAGCGCCTTTGTCGCCGCTGCTGTGTAGCGGGGGTGTTGCGGCTGAGCCCTGGCCCGCATTCAAGGTTGCCAGTGCTGGCGCCGATCGAGCAGTCCGGGCGGGCTTCGAAAAAATTGCGCCTGGGTACTTGCATTACGCCCCAGGATCCGTATGATACGCGGCTCTTCAGGACTGTAGCTCAGTTGGTTAGAGCACCACCTTGACATGGTGGGGGTCGCTGGTTCGAATCCAGTCAGTCCTACCAGATTTCTGATAACAGCCGCTTACGGGTCATGCCGAGCGGCTGTTTTCGTTGTGCGCGTGGGAGTCTGTCTTGAGCCAGTCCGATTCCGATCGTCGATTCTATCGTCAGGGGCCCGATCATCGCGGTGGCGCCGGCGTGAGCTTCGTCGATATTCGACGGCGCTTCGATTTCCGCTCGATTCGCATCGGCCGCTGGGTGACGAAAGCGGAGCAGGAGCGGGCGGCCGGGCTGTTCTACGATGCTCTGGCGGATCTGATGACGATTCTTGGCGGGCCCGAGGTGCTGATATCGCTGCGCGGTACCCTGTCGCTGCAGTACGGCACCGGCGGACGACCGGGCGTTTCGGCGCATTACGATCCCAGGGAGCGCTGTTTTTCGCTGGCCAAGAACGCGGGTCCAGGCAGTATCGCCCACGAATGGTTCCACGCCTTCGACCACTATCTGTGCGACAAGGCCTTCAGCGACGCGCCGCGCAACCTCTTTGCCTCCCGCGCCTGGCTGCACGACGCCACGCCGCTCCCGCATCCGCTCAACGATCGCCTGTCGCGCTGTTTTCGCGCCATTTTGCTCGACGACAGCGGTGAGGGCCCGAGCGAGCTGTTCCGGGTCTCGGCGCAAACGGACAAATCCCTCGGTACCCTCTACTACAGCCAGCCGGAAGAAGTCTGCGCCCGAGCTTTCGAAGCCTTCGTGCAGGATGCCGGTATTCGCAACAATTTTCTGGTCAAGGGCACCCGCGCCTCCGAAGAGGCGCGCGCCGGCCTCTATCCGCAGGATGGGGAGCGCGAGCGCATCAATGCTGCCTTCTACGACTATTTTCGAAGTCTTGGTGCTGCACTCAGTCGCGTCGGCTAGCACGGCCGGCCTGTACCGCAACCGGGCACCTCACCGGGGTGTGTCAGAGGCCTTTCAGGGACTCTGTTCGGGGACCCGCTCCTGCCGTTCCCGCCACTGCTGTGGCGAGCAGCCGCTCCAGCGCTTGAAGGCGCGCGAAAAAGCGCTCAATTCCGAGTATCCCAGTTGCAGGGCAAGGTCGGTCAGCGATACGTCGCTCTGAGTCAGGGCATCGCGCGCCAGATCGAATCGCGCCTCGTTGAGGATACTGCTGAAACTGGAATGCGTGGCCTTTAGCTGGTGCTGCAGGCTTCGCGGGCGCATGCCCAGCAGCCGGGCCACCGTGGTGGCCGAGGCATCGCCGGTCGGGATCAGCTCGCGAACCAGGCTCAGCACCTGTTGGCTGAGGGGCTTTTCGTACCCGTGGCCGGTGCGGGCCAGATAGGCTTCGAAGTATCGTCTGGCCCTGTCGGACGCCGCTGCCGGCTGCTGCTCCAGGTACCGGGCCGGAAACATGATTGCATTGGCAGGCTGATCGAAATGGACCGGCACTCCCAGCAGCTTTTCGTATTCTTCGACAGCGGTATTGGGCGAGTGTCTGAAGCAGGCGCAGGTCAGTGGCTGATTGTTCTGCAGCATTGCCTGCAACAGTCTCACGCCGCGCCCGATCGCCAGCTCGATGTGCGGGATCAGATCGATGGTGCTGTCCAGCGACATGTCGAGCGTCAGCTTTACCTCGTCGCCGTCCACCTTGAATTCGACCTGATTTGCCTGGCCATGAAAATGCATGTGTTTCTGCATTGCCGTCAGGCTGTCGCCAATGGTCGGGCACTGACAGGCCAGCAGACCCAGCGGCCCCAGGGCTTCGATGGCGTTCTCATGCGCCAGCAGCAAAGGAAATAGCGGATTGCCGGATTTGGCGGTCGCGCGGGACAGGACGCGCGCAAGGTGCTCCTGGGATATCTTGAGGTCCTGGAAGCGCAGAACTGCCGGCGAGAGGCCTTCCTGCGCCAGCAGTTCCAGGGGGTTTAGCTTGTGTTGGCGGCAGAGTTCCGAGAACCCGAGTAGAGTGCCGCTTCTGATTCCGTATTGGTGAGACTGCATGGGCAAGTTGCAACTGCTGGCCGGATGTAGCTGCGCATTATGGTTAGAGGTTTCACCTGGCGTCAATCCGCAGCGGTATATGCCAGTCCGGCTACGCCAGGTCGGCAACGGCGCGCTTTGGGGGGATTTCCGGATCGGCAGGGGCTTTGTTGCAAACATCCTGCTAGAATGCAGAGGTTTAGGTAAAATCCCCTATTTTTCGAGGTTTTTATGCAGCGTGTTGTGATCAGTGGCACGGGGTTGTTCGTCCCAGCGGAAGCCATCAGTAACGAAGAGCTGGTCGAATCGTTCAATGCGTACGTCGAGCGTACCAACGCGGCGAACGCCGCAGCCATTGAGTCCGGCGAAATGTCGCCGCTGGCGCCTTCCAGCGTCGAGTTCATCGAGAAAGCGTCGGGTATCAAGTCGCGCTATGTGATCAACAAGAGCGGTGTGCTGGATCCTGAGCGCATGGCACCGATCATTCCGGAGCGGGCCGACGACGAATTGGGCATCCAGGCCGAAATCGGTGTGGCGGCGGTGCGCGAGGCGCTGGAAAAGGCCGGCAAGACCGCAGCCGACGTCGACGGCATCATCGTGGCCTGTTCCAACATGCAGCGCGCCTATCCGGCGGTTGCCATCGAAATCCAGCAGGCCATCGGCGCGGGCGGTTTCGCCTATGACCTGAATGTCGCCTGCTCGTCGGCGACCTTCGGTATCCAGACCGCCGCCGATGCCGTGCGCAGCGGTTCCGCTCGCTGTATGGTGGTCGTCAGCCCGGAAATCACCTCGGCTCACCTGGAGTGGCGCGACCGGGACTGTCATTTCATCTTTGGCGACGTGGCTACGGCGGTGGTGATCGAAACGCCGGAAACCTGTAGCGTGGACAGTGCCTTCGAGATTCTCAGCACCCGTCTGCAAACCCGTTTTTCCAGCGCGATCCGTAACAATTTCGGCTTCCTCAACCGTTGCGACGAGTCCGGTATCGGCAAGCGCGACAAGCTGTTCCGTCAGGAAGGGCGCAAGGTGTTCAAGGAAGTCTGTCCGATGGTGGCGGAGCAGATCAACAGCCACCGGGAAGCGCAGGGGCTTGAAGTCGAAGACCTCAAGCGTTTGTGGCTGCACCAGGCCAACATCAACATGAACGACCTTATCGCCAAGCGTGTGCTGGGTCGCGACTTCAGCCCCAGCGAGTCGCCGGTCATTCTGGATGAGTTCGCCAATACCAGTTCCGCCGGCTCGATCATTGCCTTCCACCGCTACCATGATGACCTCAGAAGTGGCGACGTCGGCGTGATCTGTTCCTTCGGTGCCGGTTACTCCATCGGCAGCGTGATCGTAAAACGCCTTTGACTTGTGTGGTGGGTTACGCGCCGCATGATCACGGTGCCGGTCCGGTCCCCCTGCCTTTGCGGCGCTAACCCACCCTACGGGTGCCTTGCTGTCAGAGTCGCTCGAACACTACGGCGATTCCCTGTCCACCGCCGATGCACATGGTGACCAGCGCGTACTTGCCATTGATGCGCTGCAGCTCGTAGATGGCCTTGGTCGCTATAAAGGCGCCGGAGCAGCCAACCGGGTGACCCAGCGCGATGGCGCCGCCGTTGGGGTTGGTTTTCTCGAGATCCAGTTCCAGTCCTTTGGCCACTGCCAGTGCCTGGGCCGCGAAGGCTTCGTTGGACTCGATCACGTCCATCTGATCCAGCGAGAGACCGGCCTTTTTCAGCGCCAGGCGTGACGCCGGGATAGGGCCCTCTCCCATGATATGGTTGGGCACGCCGGCGACGGCGTAGGAGACCAGACGTGCTATAGGGGTCTGGCCGGCCTTCGCTGCCGTCTCGGCATTGGCCAGCACCATGAAGGCGGCGCCGTCGTTGATGCCGGAGGCATTGCCTGCGGTCACGGTGCCGTCCTTCTTGAACGCCGGGCGCATCTTCGCCAGGGTTCCGAGGCTGGTGCCCGGTTTGACGTGTTCGTCGGTCTCGAAGGTGACGTCGCCCTTGCGGGTTTTGAGGGTGACCGGCACGATCTGCGACTTGAAGCGACCCTCTTCGATTGCCAGCGCCGCGCGGCGGTGGGATTCGACGGCGAATGCGTCCTGTTCCTCGCGGCTCAGGTTCCATTTTTCCGCCAGGTTCTCGGCGGTGATGCCCATGTGCCCGACGCCGAACGGATCGTTGAGGGCCGCGACCATCATGTCGATCATCGAAGTGTCGCCCATGCGTGCGCCGGAACGCATCGCCGGTGACAGATACCCTGCGCGTGACATGACCTCGACACCGCCGCCGATGCCGTATTCGCAATCGCCGAGCATGATCGACTGTGAAGTCGAGACGATCGCCTGCAGGCCTGAGCTGCACAGGCGGTTGACCGCCATCGCCACGGATTCCATCGGCAGGCCGGCCTGGATCGAGGCGACGCGTGCAACGTAGGCGTAGCGCGAGTCGGTGGGAATGCAGTGACCGGCGGTCACGTAGTTGATCTGCTGCGGGTCTACCGTCGAGCGTTCGACGGCGGCTTTCATCACCTGGCCGGCGAGCTCGGCCGGCTCGATCTGGCTGAGGCCGCCACCGAAGGTTCCGATGGCGGATCGGGCGGCACTCAATACAACGACGTCATGACTCATGGTTCGCATCTCCAGTTGTAGTCTTGTAGCCGGCATTTCGCTAACGTCGATCGACCCGGGCGCATGATTGCCGGGCCTGGGCCGGCGATCATCCGGTGGCGCCGGCATGGCTCGCGCAGGCGTAACCGTTCAGCTACGGGGGCGATGCTTTGCTCTGGTTTACCGGGGCGGTCGCGGGTCGAACATCACAAAACCGGAACTTTCGATCATAACGCTTTTGCATGACAAAGCCCCTACAACTTCCGTTGTAGGGGCTCGCAGGTCCTGGGCGCCAGCGGCTAGTCGGATGGCGCATCCTGCTCGTTGGCCGGCACGACCGTGGTAGCCAACAGAGCGGCTGTCAGCATTAGTGCTGCGCTGTACATGTGAGTATGGCCGCACCGCAAAGGGGCGGCCAGGCGTGTCAGGCGGTTGCGTTGATCGCAGCAAGTCCGGGGTAGGGGGCCCTGTCGCCGAGCTCCTCCTCGATGCGCAGCAGGCGGTTGTACTTGGCGACGCGGTCGGAACGGCACAGGGAGCCGGTCTTGATCTGGCCCGCCGCGGTGCCGACGGCCAGGTCCGCGATGGTGGTGTCCTCGGTCTCGCCGGAGCGGTGCGAGATCACCGCGGTGTAGCCGGCATCCTTGGCCATCTTGATCGCATCCAGGGTCTCGGACAGCGAGCCGATCTGGTTGAACTTGATCAGGATGGAGTTGCCGATGCCCTTCTCGATACCTTCGCTCAGGATCCTGGTGTTGGTGACGAAGAGGTCATCGCCGACCAGCTGTACCCTGTTGCCGATCTTGCCGGTCAGGTAGGCCCAGCCAGCCCAGTCGGACTCGTCCAGACCGTCTTCGATGGACACGATCGGGTAGGTTTCGGTGAGATGTGCCAGGAAGTCGCTGAAACCTTCGGCGTCGAAGACCTTGCCTTCGCCCGAAAGAATGTACTTGCCGTCCTTGTAGAACTCGGACGCCGCGCAGTCGAGCGCCAGGGTGACGTCTTTACCGAGGGCGTAACCGGCCTTCTCGACCGCTTCACGGATCACGACCAGGGCTTCTTCATTGGAACCCAGGTTCGGTGCGAAGCCGCCTTCGTCGCCAACCGCGGTGTTCAGACCCTTGGCCTGGAGCACGGCTTTCAGCGCGTGGAAAACTTGCGCGCCGCAGCGCAGGGCTTCCTTGAAGGACGGTGAACCGACCGGCTGCACCATGAATTCCTGGATGTCGACGTTGTTGTCGGCGTGCTCGCCGCCGTTGAGGATGTTCATCATCGGCACCGGCATCGAGTACGCACCCGGGGTGCCGTTCAGCTCGGCAATATGCGCGTACAGCGGGATACCCTTCTCGGTGGCGGCAGCCTTGGCGGCGGCCAGCGAGACCGCCAGAATGGCGTTGGCGCCGAAGCTGGACTTGTTCTCGGTGCCGTCGAGTTCGAGCATCCTGTTGTCGAGTGCGCGCTGGTCGGCGGCGTCCATGCCCACCAGGGCATCGCGGATCGGGCCGTTGACGGCGGCGACCGCCTTCAGCACGCCCTTGCCGAGGTAGCGGGACTTGTCGCCATCACGCAGCTCGAGGGCTTCGCGCGAGCCGGTCGATGCGCCGGACGGGGCGCAGGCGCTGCCAACCACGCCGGACGCCAGGATGACGTCGGCTTCGACGGTCGGGTTGCCGCGAGAATCGAGCACTTCACGGGCGCGGATATCCTGAATCTTGCTCATTGCTCTGTTGTCCCTCTCGTCAATTGTGGACGGCCGGCGCCGGTCGGCGCAGGGTGCTGAAGAAGTTCCTGTTGTTCGGCGTGCTCGGCGCGGATATCGAAGCCCTGTGGCCATTCGGGCGGTGTTGATTCCGGGCTGATGCGGGGATCTTTCTGCATGGAGGCGTCCTCTTGTTATTGGATTCGCGTGACGCGTGACGCGTAGCACGTCACCTGTTACGTCTCACCGTACCTCATCGCCAACGCGCACGATTTTCAGGGTATTGGTGCCGCCGTGCACATTGAGGTAGTCGCCCTTGGTAATCACCACCAGGTCACCGTCCTTCACTTCGCCGAGATCGCGCAGCTGGTCCACTGCGCGCTGGTTGACCGTCTGGCTGGGGATTTCGCTGGCGTCGAACTGCAGCGGGCAGACGCCGCGGTACAGTGCCGTGCGGTTCAGCGTGTCGGTCCAGGGGCTCAGCGCGAAGATCGGCAGACCCGAGCTCATCCGCGACATCAGCAGCGGGGTGGCGCCGGTCTCGGTCATGCAGAGCAGCGCCTTGACGCCCTCGAGGTGATTGGCGGCGTACATGGCCGCAAGGCCAATGGTTTCGTCCATGCGGCTGAAGGTCTGGTCCATGCGATGACGCGAGCTGCGCAGGCGAGGATGCTTCTCGGCGCCGCCGATGACCCGGACCATGGCTTCGACCGCTTCGACCGGATATTCGCCCGCCGCGGTTTCGGCCGACAGCATGACCGCGTCGGTACCGTCGAGAACCGCGTTGGCAACGTCGGAGACCTCGGCGCGGGTTGGCATCGGGCTGGTGATCATCGACTCCATCATCTGGGTGGCGGTGATCACGACCTTGTTGCGCTTGCGCGCGCGCTCGATGATCTGTTTCTGCACGCCGATCAGCTCGGCGTCCCCGATCTCGACGCCGAGGTCGCCGCGCGCGACCATCACGCCGTCGGACGCGTCGATGATGCCGTCCAGCGCTTCGGTACTGCTGACCGCTTCCGCGCGCTCGATCTTGGCGATGATCCCGGCCTTGCCGCCGGCAGCCGTCAGCAGTTCCCGGGCGTAACGGATATCGTCGCCGCTGCGGGGGAAGGAAACGGCCAGATAGTCGACGTCGATCTGCTGCGCCGCCTCGATATCGCGCTTGTCCTTTTCGGTCAGGGCGTCGGCCGAGAGACCGCCCCCCTGGCGGTTGATGCCCTTGTTGTTCGAAAGGGTGCCGCCCACCGTTACGGTGCAGAACACCTCGGCGCCGCGGATTTGGTCCACTTTCAGCACGATGCGGCCATCATCGAGCAGCAGGATATCGCCGGGCGCGCAGTCGCGGGCCAGCGCCTTGTAGTCGAGACCGACCCGCTCGACCGTACCCTCGTCGCGCGGCAGTTCGGCATCCAGGATGAAGCGGTCGCCAACCTCGAGCCTGATCTTGCCGTCGCGAAAACGCGCGATACGGATCTTGGGTCCCTGCAGGTCGCCGAGGATGGCAACGTGCCGTCCCCGGGCCTGGGCGGCTTCGCGAACGAGGCGGGCGCGCTCGCTGTGTTCCTCGATCGAGCCGTGGGAAAAGTTGAGTCGCACGACGTCGACGCCGGCCTCGATCAGGCGGGCGATCTGCGCCGGGCTTTCGCTGGCGGGTCCAAGGGTGGCGACTATCTTGGTTCTTCTCATTTCAGCACCTGGTCCGATAAAAATTGATACGGCGATTATCGGCTTTCCTGCCCTTGGCAGCCTCGGCCCCGGGACAGAAAATAGGCCTCCGTTGCCGTTCTTTTTTGTGCAGGAGTACAAAAGTGGGCTTTCGCGCGAGTCCTGCGTGCGGCAAGATGGGGTTGTATCGACTGAGGAGTTGCAGATGTACATCGATCACCACATGGCGCAGAAAATCGTCGACCGGGCGATGAAGATCACCGGCTGCAACGTCAACGTCATGGATCATCAGGGGGTGATCATCGGCTCCGGCGACCCGGCGCGTCTGGAGCAGTTGCACGAGGGAGCGCTGAACGTGCTCAGCAGCCATGGCGAAGTCGATATTGAACACGGTCAGGAAGGCAAGCTGCGTGGCGTACGCGGCGGTGTCAATCTGCCGATCTTCAGTCAGGGAGAGATCGTCGGTGTGGTCGGTATTACCGGTGATCCGGAAGAGGTGCGCCGGTTCGCCGATCTGGTGGTAATGACGGCGGAGCTGGTGGTCGAGCAGGCGGCGCTGACGGCCCAGGTACAGTGGGATAGGCGCCAGCGCGAGGCGGTGGTTCTGCGGTTGATAGAAGGAGGGCGGCGCGATTCGCTGTTCGAGGACCGGGTCGCCCGGCTTGGGCTGGACCTTCGCGTACCTCGGGTGGCGGTGGTGCTGGAGCTGACCGCTGATGCCGGTGCGCAGTCACCGGCGCAGTTGCAGCGCTGGCTCGCGGAGCGGGAGGCCGGGCAGGGCGAGGTACTGGGCGCGATGCTGTCTGCGCGCCAGCTGGTGCTGCTGTATCCGGTCAGGCTCGAGCAGGGCGCAGGCTGGGACCGGCAGCGCCTCAGGCGACTGCTGGTGTCCGAATGCCGGCCGTTCGGCGACGCCGTGCGGCTGGCGGTTGGCGACTACCTGCCCGGTGCCGATGGTTTGTCGGGTTCCTACCAGCTCGCTGTCCGGGCTCTGGACGTGGCCGCGCGGCGATCGCCCGAACTGCGTTATTGCGAGGCCGGCGATATGGCGCTCGACCTGCTGCTGTTCGAGGCGCGAGACAGCTGGGCGGGCGCCCGGCTGGTGCAGGTCCTCGAGCGGCTGCGGGGTCAGGACCGCCAGGGTGTGCTGGAGAAGACTCTCAATGTTTACCTCGAGGAGCAGCTCGATTTCGGCCGCACCAGCGAGCGCCTGCACATTCACCGCAATACGCTTCGCTACCGGCTCGACAAGCTCGCCACGGCGCTGGCGCTGGATCTGAACAGGCCCGATGACCTGCTGCAGCTGGTGGTGGCGAAGCGGCTCGACGGTCTGCGCCGGCGGGACGACTGAGTTTTCATGTTTTTGTGCAAATGACCAAAACTTCTGGCTGTCGGCCGAAACTCATTTGTCGCCCGGAATAAAGCGATGACCCCGGGGCTGTGCCACTATTGCCGAAACAGACAAAAACGGAAAAACGACCATGAAAATCCTGATCGCACCCGACTCGTTCAAGGAAAGCCTGAGCGCCGAGCAGGCCGCCAGCGCCATCGGTCAGGGCTTCCAGGCGATCTACCCGGACGCCGAGCTGGTACTGGTCCCGGTCGCGGATGGTGGCGAGGGAACCACCGAGGCGCTGGTGGCGGCCACCGGAGGCGAGTCCTACACCGATCGGGTGACCGGGCCCCTGGGAACCGAGCTCGACGCCGTCTGGGGGCGCCTTGGCGATGGTGAAACCGCGGTGATCGAATCGGCGGCAGCCTCCGGCCTGGACCGCGTGCCTGCCGCGGATCGTAACCCCTGGCTGGCGACCAGTCGCGGAACGGGCGAGCTGATTCGGGCTGCGCTGGACAAGGGAGCGCGACATATCATCGTTGGCCTCGGGGGCAGCGCCACCAACGACGCCGGAGCTGGCCTGCTGCAGGCGCTGGGTGCCCGCCTGCTCGACGGGGAAGGACAGGAAATCCCGCAAGGAGGCGGCGGGCTCGAGCGCCTGGCGCGGATCGATCTCGAGGGGCTTGACCCCCGTCTTGCCGAGACCCGTTTCGAAGTCGCCTGTGACGTCGACAATCCGTTGACCGGCGAAAACGGCGCTTCGGCGGTATTCGGCCCGCAGAAGGGCGCCGATCCTGAAATGGTCAGGAAACTCGACGCCTGTCTGGCCAATTTCGCCCGCGTGGTGGAAAAGACCAATGGCAAGGCGATCAACGATATCCCCGGGGCCGGCGCGGCCGGCGGGCTGGGCGGTGCCTTTCTCGCCTTCTTCGACGCGCGTCTCAAGCCGGGTATCGACATCGTGCTCGATGCCGTCGATATCGATCGCAAGCTCGACGGCGTCGACCTGGTGATCACCGGTGAGGGCCGGATCGACAGCCAGACCGTGCGCGGCAAGACGCCGGTTGGCGTCAGCCGGCGAGCACGCCTGCAGGGCATTCCGGTGATCGCGCTGGCGGGTTCGGTCTCGGCCGACTCCGACTGCGTTCACGATTTCGGTATCGACGCGCTGTTCAGCATCGTTCCCGGTATCGTCACGCTGCCCGAGGCGCTGGAATCCGCGTCCGATAACCTGTTTCGCAGCGCGCGCAATATCGCCGCCGTCTGGAAACTGGCCGAGCGGCGTTGATGCCAGCCCGGAACTTATCGCTCTCCCCCGGTTCCTTAATGGACGGACCTTTTCACAATGTGGTTTGCACCGGTTGTAACGATTGATTTGTGCGCTGCAGCATAAAATCCATCGCAGCTCCTTGTACCTGCCAGCGGCAGGAGTACCATGTGGTCCTTTTTAGACCGGCACTGCAAATCGTTTCGGGAGGACGGATGGATACAAGCCAGGCTGGCAAGATACTGGTGCTGGGCGCTGGACCCGCCGGTGGAGCGGTTGCGCTCGGACTGCGTCGCATCGGCTATTCGGTGTGCGTCATCAGTGAGCCGCGGCCTTTCGCCGCGGTAGAAGGGATTTCAGAGCGGGTGGTGGACGGTCTGCGCGGAGCCGGCTTCGACGCCGCGCTGAAATCGCTGCCCGCGCCGACTCCGCGCAGCGTCCACTGGAGCGGCGAGAGCAGCGCCGCCAATACCGAAAGGCTGGTGATACGGAGCGAGTTCGATCGCGGCGTCCTGATCGATCTTGAACGCAACGGCGTCGAATTGGTGTCGGGCCGTGTCCGCGGGGTGACACGCGGTGACGATGGCTACCGGGTCGAGGTCGTGGCCGATAGCGGAAGTCGTACTTTGCAGGGCATTTTTCTCGTCGAGGCGCGTGGCCGCGCGGCGCCGGGCAGCGGACTCGAGCGCCTGCGCGGGCCCGAGACCCTGAGCCTGCTGCAGTACTGGGCGGGGCCCGAGATGACGCCGCGCACCGCGGTCCAGAGCTGTGCCGATGGCTGGGCCTGGATGGCCGCCACCGCTGACGGGCGGCGCTACCTGCAGCTGACCCTCGACGTTGCCAGTGCCGACCTGCCGCCGAAGGATCGGCTGGTCGAGCACTGCAACAGCCGTATCCGGCCACTCGAAATGGCGGCGCCCTTTATCGATGGCGCAGAGCCGACCGGCGAACTGCACGCCCGCACCAGCACACCGACGCTGTGCCGGGAGCCGGTGGGGGCAGACTGGATTCGCGTCGGCGACGCGGCGATGGCGGTGGATCCGTTGTCGGGCAACGGCATATTCCAGTCATTGTCGAGCGCAATGCAGGCGCCGGCGGTGATCAATACGCTTTTGCAACAACCGCAGCGCGCCGGTCTGGCCCGGGCCTTTCATCGCGCCCGTATCGAGGAACTGTTTTTCCGCTTCGCCCGCATCGGCCGGGATTTCTACGCCCAGGAAACCCTGTTCGCAGAGGAGCCGTTCTGGCGTCGACGCCGGGACTGGCCCGACCAGGCCCCGATTCATCAGGCGGTCAAGCCCCGGGACGTCAGCATCGCCCGCCGTCCTGTGGTGGAGAACGATCTCATTCGCGAGGCCGAGGTGGTGGTGACACCCGACCAGCCGCTCGGCATCTGGCACCTGCAGGGGCTACCGCTGGCACCGCTGCTGCGCGCACTGCGCAGCGCTCGCCCCGGCGAGAATCCGGAGCACCTGCTGGCCGCCGTGCTGGGCGAGAAAAAGGCACTGGCACCGCAACTGCTGATGTGGATTCGGCACCAGGGCTGGATCTGACCCGTGGGAGCTGCGCCCCGCAGCGAACAAAGTTGGCACGGCCGTTACTTCCTGAAACGTTAGTATCTACGCCGGAGCATTCCTGTTCGAACCGGGGCGGCGCTCCCAGGTACAGACCGCCGTCCCGGTATCGGAAACCGCTGTTTTGCATCCGCACAACCGGCTCTATAAAATTAGCGCCAGACTTTCCATCTGGATGGATTCCCCGCGCCCATGAGCAGTTCCAGTCATCTGAACGAGCTTGTCCGTCAGTTTTGCCAGCAACGGCCGATTCGTGCCGGCTCCCTGATCATTACCATCTTCGGCGACGCCATCGCGCCCCGCGGCGGAACGGTCTGGCTCGGTAGCCTGATCCAGGTGCTGGAGTCCCTTGGCCTCAATCAGCGGCTGGTTCGTACATCGGTGTTTCGTCTCAGCAAGGAAGAGAACTGGCTGTCGGCGGAGCAGGTGGGACGGCGCGCCTACTACAGTGTAACGTCCCAGGGGCGGCGCCGTTTCGACAAGGCGTTCAAGCGTATCTATGCACCGGTTCTGCCGGAGTGGGACGGCAGTTGGTGCCTGGTGGTACTGTCGCAGCTGCCCACCGAGAAACGCCAGGAAGTGCGGGACGAGTTGCAGTGGATGGGCTTTGGCGCCTTTTCGCCGACGCTGATGGCCGCCCCCAACTACGATATGCTGGAGCTGCGCAATACGCTGCAGGAGCTGGACGCGCTGGACGGCAGTATCCTGTTCGAAACCCGCCAGAACGAGACCAGCTCGTCCCGGGCACTGCGCGAGCAGTCGCGCGAATGCTGGAACCTCGACCAGATATCCGACAGTTATCGCCAGTTCCTCGACCGCTTCAGGCCCGTCTGGCAGGAGTTGAAGAACAAGGACAGCCTGGATCCGCAGGAGTGTTTCATTGCCCGCACACTGATGATTCACGAATATCGCAAGCTGTTGCTGCGCGATCCGCAGCTGCCGGCGGAGCTGCTGCCGCCGGACTGGAGCGGGGTGGCGGCGCGGCAGCTTTGCCGCAATCTCTACAGCCTCGTGTGCGGACCTTCGGAAGTCTACATCGGCGAAAGCATGGAAACCGCCGAAGGACCGTTGCCGGAGCCGACGCCCGCCTTCTACAAACGCTTTGGCGGTTTGAAGGTCTGATTTATACCGTTATCTTGCGTAACCCGTAACCCGTAACCCGTAAAGGGGCAGGCGACAGTAAAGGGTGTCGCCTGCGGTAGGGATCCGGGCTCAGAGCTTGCTGAAAGCGTCGTCGAAATCCCGTGCTGCAGCGTCTGTGAAGGTAAAGGTCTGACGAATGTAGGCGAGGGTGTTTTTCTCGATTTCGGTCACGCTGGTCCCGTCGCGGGCGGATTTGAACAGATCCGCCACCTCGTCCTTCGATAACTTTTCCTCGCCCTGGCCGGTTGTATGCTTGCGCGCCAGGTCCAGCAATTCCTTTTCATATTTGCTACCGTCGATTGTTTCGTAAGCCACTGTCGTCTCCTTTTGCTTGGGGTAAATGCCTGTCGACCGGACAGCTTTCCCGGCGGGCTTATTGAGTGTAGCCCCGTCTTCACGCAGGTGCGGAATATGCCTCGACCTCGATTGCTTCCTGTGTGGCAATACAGTTGTTCCGCCTGCGTTCATTATCCGCCCGGGTCAGGTGGCTACACTGGGTCCTTCCATCGGAGTGGACGCCTGCGACAGGGCGTCAGTCCGGCATAACAATAAAGACACGGTGGCGTCCTCAGCCGCCGAGCAGGAGATCCGACCTTGATGCTGAAACCCCTCTCCACGCTGGCGCTTGGCATAGCGCTGGCCGTTCCCTACGCCCAGACCGTGCAGGCTGCGGCCACCCGCGACCAGTCCGAACGGCCCAACATCCTGGTCGTTGTAGCCGACGACCTGGGCTATGCGGATATCGGCAGCTTTGGCGGCGAGATCGATACGCCGAATCTGGATGCCCTTGCCGGGGCCGGCTTGCGCTTTGCCAACTTCCATGCCGAGCCCGCCTGCTCGCCAACACGGGCGGCGTTGCTGACCGGTGTCGATCCCCACAAAGCCGGGCTTGGCAACATGGCCGAGGAGCTGGCGCCGAACCAGCAGGGCAAGCCGGGCTATGAGGGCTACCTGAACAACCGCGTGGTCAGTATTGCCAGTCTGCTCAGGGACTCGGGCTATGAAACCTACCTGAGCGGCAAGTGGCACCTCGGTAAGACCGAAGAGACCAGCCCCGCGGCCCGCGGCTTCGACAAGTCCTTTGCACTGCTGGTCAGCGGCAGTCACTTCGACGACATGAAGCCGGCCTACGCGCCGACGCCGGATGCCAAGGCGCTGTACCGCGAAGGCATGACCCTGCTCGACACCCTGCCCGATAACTTCGAGTATTCGACGCAGTTCTATGTCGATCAGATGATCGACTACATCGAGGCCGACAAGGACTCCGGCAAGCCCTTCTTCGGCTACCTGGCCTATTTTGCGCCGCACTGGCCGCTGCAGGCGCCGGATGCCGCACTGAAAAAATACCAGGGCCGTTACGATGAAGGCTACGATGTTATCCTCGAGCGCAGACTCGAACAGCAGAAGGCGCTTGGGCTGATACCGGCCGACGCCGAAGGGGCCGAACGGCCGCCCAAGGGCAAGGCCTGGAGCGAGCTGACGCCCGAGCAGCAGAAAATCGAAAAGCGGCAGATGGAAGTCTACGCGGCGATGGTCGATCAGATCGACGTTCACACCGGGCGCCTGATCGACTACCTCAAGGCCAATGACCTTTACGACAACACCGTGGTGCTGTTTATCTCGGACAACGGCCCCGAAGGGCACGATCTCGACGAAACCTGGCCGGGCGACCAGTTCCCGGCGATCCGCAAGGTGATCGACGAGACCCACGACTTCAGCTACGAGCAGATGGGACGCGTTGGCTCCTACACCTTCTACGGTCCCAACTGGGCGCAGGTGTCGTCGCCGGCGTTTCGTCTGCACAAAGGCTTCCCGACCGAAGGCGGCACCCGGGTTCCGGCCATGCTGCGCATGCCGGGCGATGCGCGCAAGGGCGAGATCGTCGACGATCTGGTCACCGTGCGCGACGTGACACCGACGCTGCTCGAACTGGCCGGCGTCGAACATCCGGGGTCCCTCTACAAGGACCGTGAAGTCGAACCCATGACCGGCCTGTCCTTCGCGTCCCTGCCGCAGGGCGGCAAGATGCCCGAGCGCGTCGTTGGCGGCGAGCTGTTCGGCAAGCGCTTCGTCCGTGCCGGCGACTGGAAGCTGGTGCATATGCCCGAGCCCTGGGGCACGGGTGAATGGAACCTCTACAACCTCAAGTCCGATCTGGCCGAACGCCACGACCTGGCGGCCGAGGAACCGGAAAAACTCGCTGAAATGAAAGGCCTCTGGGAGCAGTACGCCGCCGACAACAACGTCATTCTGCCGGACCAGGTCAGCGGTTATTAAGTAGGTTGGGTACAGCACCGAAGGTGCGAAACCCAACACCGTTACCTCATCGCCGGCCACGTTGAAAAGGCTGCCCGGTCGCACTGCGGCGGACCCGTCCGGGTCCGTCGATCCCCTTTCCAATCCGTTTTCTCCTAAACCGACTTCACTTCCGGTCCATCTCCAGAGACAGCGTCTCATCGACCAGCGCGATCATATTGGCGAGGGTCGGCGAGTCGTTATCGGAGCGCCAGGCGAAACAGAGTGGCATACTGCATTCGTCGAGCTCTTTCATGCGCAGGTACCGTACGCCGGGAATGACCGTGCTTTCGCCGGCGGAGGCCGGCACGACTGCCATGCCGAGGCCCGCTGCGACCATGCTGAGAATGGCGATATTGTCGGCCCCGTACTGAACCGGCCGCGGGTTGAAACCCAGGCGATGAAGATGTGAGAGAACGCGGTCGTAGTAGACCGGTGAGGCGCTGCGGGCGCCCCATACGAAATCCTCGTCGTTCAGTGCGCTGAGGCTGTTGGGGGCTGCTTCGGCCAGCGGTGATGACTCCGGCACGGCCAGTATCAGGCTGTCCCGGTGCAGCAAGCGGCTCGAGAGCCCGGCCGGTGCCTCATCGTCCAGGTAGAGAATGCCGGCGTCGAGTTTGCCCTGCTGCAAACGCTCCAGCTGCGGACCCGACAGCAGCGGGAATACCTCGAATGCAACGCCGTTATAGCGTTTACGGTAGGCCCCCAGCAGTTCTGCGACCATGGGCAGCCAGAGATGAGTCACGGTGATCCCGAGGCTCAGCTTGCCGCTCAGACCGTTGTCCAGAGCCGCCAGCCGGGCGATCACCTGCTGGCGTTGATCCAGCAGGTCCTGCGCATCCTCGTAGAGTGCCCGTCCGGTAATCGTGAGCTGCATGCCCTGGGAATGGCGGGTGAACAGCTGCGTGCCGAGGGAATCCTCCAGCAGCTTGATCTGGCGGGTCAGCGCCGGCTGGGCGACATGAACCCGCCGGCTGGCGCCGGAAACCGAGCCTTCCTCCACGACGGCGACAAAGTACTGCAGTTGTCGAAAATCCATGGGTATACCGGAAAGGTATTGAGAAGATAGAAATTATATATTTTTACGATGGGCCTGGGTACTCCATAGTGAAACGGCACCACCGGACAACCTGTTTCACCGACAGTTGGCCGGACGATAAAACAAACCGGCTCGTTCCGGAACAATAAAAACAACAGCAACTCGCTCTCGGCAGCGGGATTTGATTCTTGCCATTGCACAGTACTCAAACCCGGGAACCTGCGAATAAGTCGCAGTGAGGCTTCGGTTCGCGCTGCGAGCCAGAGTTCAATGTGACTTGTTCGCCGGTTCCAAAGCCTCATCTTAAGCGAGTCTAGGAGCTGATCCATGAGCAAGACCTACAACCTTTTGGTTGGTTTGCATTTCCTCGTCTGTACCCTGGCCATGATCTGGCCGGGCGCCCTGATCGCAAACCGTATCGAACCCACCGTACTTGGCATACCCTTCTTCATGGCTTGGTACATCCTCTGGATGTGTCTGCTGTTCGTCGGTACCTGGATCGCCTACAACGTGCGCCACGGAGGTAACCGCGATGAGTAATTCGGTTATCATCACCGGCATCACCCTGGTGTATATGGCAATCATGCTCTGGGTTGGTCTGCGGGCCCGCACACAGGAAAGTTCAAGCCTCGAAGGCTATGCGGCCGGTGGACGTCACGTCGGCGTTGTCGTCCTGTTCTTTATTCTCGGTGCCGAGATATTTTCTGCCTTCGCCTTCCTTGGCGCTCCCGGTTGGGCCTATAAAAACGGCGCACCGGCGTTCTACATCCTTGCCTACCTGTCCTTGGTGCCAATCATGCTTTGGATGGTGGGCCCTCGTGTCCGTGAGCTCGGAGTTAAGCGGGGATACCTGACCCACGGCGACATGCTGGCTGACCACTACTCCAGCAAGCCTCTGGGCATTTTCGCGGGCGTAGTCGGGGTAGCTGCTTCGGTGCCTTATCTGACTATTCAGATTGCCGGCGCGGGTCTGCTGTTTTCGGCTGCCACCGATGGCCTGGTGCCGTTCTGGCTTGGCGCGCTTATAGCGCTGGTCGTGACCACGATTTATGTCTTCTGCAGCGGCCTGAATGGTATCGGCTGGACCAACCTGGTGCAGGGCGTGATGATGATTGCCATCGCCTGGTTCCTGGGTGTTGCCATTCCGGATCGTCTCTACGGCGGTGTCAGCGAAATGTTTACCCAGATTCAGCAGCAGGCGCCGGAGTACCTGACGATGCCGGGTGCCAATGGCATGGGCTGGGGCTTCTTCACTACCGCCATCCTGATCAGCTGCTTCGGTGGTTGGACCTGGCCTCACATGTTCACCAAGTTCTATACCGCCGACAGTGGCAAGTCACTGCGCCGTGTCAGCGCGATCTACCCGCTGTACGCCACTCTGCTGATACCCCTGATGTTCATTGGCTTCGCCGGAATCTTGATCTTTGCCGACACTCCGCTGGATCGTGCTGATACAGTACTGCTGAAGCTCGTTATCGAGGTTGCTGAATTCTCTCCCTGGGTTATCGGCCTGATGCTCTCCGGTGCCTTGGCGGCGGCGATGTCGACCGGCGCTAACCTGGCCCATACTGCGGGTGTGGTACTGACACGTGATGTGTTTGGCCCCACCATTATGCGTAACAGCAGCGACACGGACGCGGTGAAGGTCACTCGCTGGAGCGTTGTCGTAATATCTGTAATTGCCTATGTGGTCGCTCTTCTGAACCCATCCTCTCTGGTGCTGCTGCTGCTGGGCGCCTTCGGCCTGATAGCGCAGCTGGTGCCGATGACTCTGGGCGCACTCTTCTTCCCGAGCCTCAAGCGTACTAGTGCTATGGCCGGCGCAGCAGTGGGTAGTGTCGTGTTCCTGGTATTCCAGTTTGCGATCGACTCTCCGTTCGGCTGGCATCCGGGAGTCTGGGGTCTGTTAGCCAACGCAGTGATCCTGGCTGTATTCCAGATCGCAGCATCAAAAAAGCCGGAAACCGAGGAAACTGCTGAATTTGCCTCCGCACCCATCCAGGTGCCAGAAGCGCAGTCCTGATCGGTACAGTATTACCACGACTCATCGATTTTAGATCCGTGTAATCCGGCGGAGACGCCGGGTTCGGGTCAACCACAATATTTAAACGGAGCTTTAATGAACACTCTCAATATTGGTCTGCAATGGAATGAACTGGACGATCAGCTGAAAGAGGCTATCACCGGTAACGCCGATAAGGTCTGGGAATACGCCGAAGTCGGCTTCGAAGAGTTCAAGAGCAGTCGCACTCTGGTTGAATGGATCGAATCCGAAGGCTTCGAGATCACCGAGCGCAACGTTGCCGGAATCGATACTTCCTGGGTCGCCACCTTTGGTTCAGGCAGCCCGGTGATCGGCATCCTCACCGAATACGATGCTCTGCCTGACCTCGGCAACGAGGCAGTACCGAGCCAGACTCCGCGTAAAGACGGCACCACCAGCGGCCATGGTTGTGGCCACAATTTGATTGGTACCGGTGCCATCGGCGGTGCCATAGCGCTGAAGCGCCGTATGGAGAACGCCGGCATCACCGGGACCCTGCGCGTCTATGGCTGCCCGGCGGAGGAGCTGCTTGCCGGCAAGAACTACATGGCCAAGGCCGGCGTGTTCGACGATCTCGACGCCTGTCTGCACTGGCATCCGATGAACATGAACTCCACCTTCAATATCGCCACCGTCGCTTCTGCGGACCTGCGTTTCGAGTGGCAGGGCAAAAACGCCCACGCCGGCGCCGCCCCCTGGGAAGGGCGCAGTGCGCTGCACGCCAGCGAACTCTTTGCTCACGGCATCAACACCATGCGCGAGCACATCGTGCCGGAAGCACGCATGCACTACTACGTCGAGAATGGTGGTAGCGCGGTCAACGTGATTCCGGACAAGGCCAGCATTGTCTTCCGCTACCGTGGTCCCAACGCCGCCGACGTGCAGAAGAACGTTGCCTGGATCCGGGACATCGCCAAAGGGGCTGCACTGATGACCCAGACCGAGGTCGAAGTCGTCGATATGGCGGCCTGCTACGACGTGCTGCCGAACCAGGTGCTGTCTGATCGGGTGTATGCCCATCTCGAAAGTTTCCAGGTGCCGGAGTGGACCGAAGAAGAGCAGGCTTTTGCCCGTACCCTGCAGCGTGAAGCCGGCTACCCGGAAGACGGCATGGCTACCGATATGGCGCCCGATTTCCGTGGTGCCAGCATGGGCGGTTCAACCGATGTGGGCGATATCAGCTACATCACTCCAACCATGGGTGTTTTGGTCGCGTCCTGGCCGCTTCACGTGCAACCGCACCACTGGGGCGCCACCGCCTCCAACGGGACGACCCTGGGCCACAAGGCCGCAATCAAAGCGGCTCAGGTACTGGCGGCCACCGGTCTCGACCTGCTGACCGACCCGGACCTGCTGGAAGCAGCCACTGCTGAGTTCAAGGAACGTACCGGCGGCAAGCCCTATCAGAGCATGTGCACGGCAGAGGCCCACCCGATCATTCGTCAGCGCTACGCGCAGGCGGGCGGCGGTTCCTGCGGCTGCATTGCCGATAGCCTCGGCAAAGACTAACCAAGCTCTGGTTCGGCGCTCCTTCTGTGGGGCGCCGATTCCAATCAAGACCTGTTGGGTAGCGGCCGCTGCGAGCAAAATAAAATACGGGTAGCTGGAAAGAGGACAGTATTGAACAGTCTTCTGCGTTACGCCTAATAACCCCGTAGTAAATGTAGAAACCTGTTTTTACATATACCGAGCTTTTGTTTGGAGCTGGCCTGCGCCTGAACGTTAGTTAAATTCCGAAATTTGGAAATATTTAAAAATAATTATATTCGGGATCGCTGTTCTTTTATTGCCCCTCATTATTCTAATTACTAAGATTGAAGGTTAATAAAGCATGAAGTTTCGAGTATGGTCCTCGTTGCCTGTATTACTACCGCTGATCTTTTCAGGTACGGTGGCCGCGGCTCCATTGGGCAGTGTTGTACAGGATTCGGCAAGCGCCGTAATTGAGAGTCTGGTCACTGACAGTAAATTTAAGCTCCGCTACAGCCAGTTTTACTGGAAAGAATCCGGGGAAGCCGGGTATGCGGGCAACGACCGCGATGAGTGGGTACATGCACTGCGCGCTGATTACAGCTCGGGCTATCTTTTTGATTTTATCGGTTTCGATTACAGCTTCGGTATGGCCGACGACCTGTATATCGGCGATAACATCAGCAACACCAGTAACCTGAAGTACAACCCCGCGGACCCCACCCATCCGGACGGCCTGGCCGGCACCACCCAGGCTTTCCTTAAAGCCAAAGTGGGCGACGAAAAAATCGGTCTGGACATGAGCTTGGGTCAGAAACAGCGCCACCGCATGCTCCTCCAGGATTCCCAGTCGCGCATATTGCCCTCCGGCACCGTAGGCTACGACCTGGATGCTCATGTAGGGTCGCTGAAGTTCTACTATACAGAAATCGATAAGCAGAGCCCGCGTGATGATGACTACTGGGGGCGTAACCTGACCAACTTCCTGGGCCAGCAGATCGACTCGGTGCAGGTCTACGGTGCCAATTACAGTTTTGACAATGGTCTCTATCTTGCTGCAGAGCAAGCTGTCGCTGAAGACTATCTCAAACGACAGGTCGCCAAAGCTCAGTACAAAATGCCCGTGGCTGAAGGTAATCTCAAACTCGAGCTGTTGGGCGCCCGGGAACAGGACGACGGTGATCTGTTTGAGTACGATGGTATAAACGGCTTTCTTCCTGAGACCGACGACCATGACGCGCGTTACTGGGAAGCCGGTATCACATACTCGCGCGACGGGTACTACGTGGGTCTGTTGCACTCGAAGATCACCGGTGCCGACTTTAACCGCCCGCTGTTCAGCCGGGATTACGGTGCCACTTACCGGGGCACAGACCTGTTCTACGCTTTCTCGCTCGAGGATGAGGCGATGTGGAAGCTCAAGGCCGGCACTGATTTTGCGCGCTGGGGTCTGCCCGGTATGCGTTGGGATATGCACCTGGCGTATTCCGACGGTGCAGAAGGGTTTGACGGTTTTCGCCGTTACGAAGCACAGAGTGTCCTGCAGTATCGCTTTAGTGGCGAGCTCGACGGCCTCAGCCTGGCCTGGCTGAGCGTGACCCACGATACCGAGGGTACCCCCGATGGTGTGAACCGGACCTTCAGCGGATACAACATCACCCAGCACGATGCGAACCGTATTTACGTTAATTACGACATAAAATTCTGAGGAATTTTCATGAATTCTCTCAGTGCCACCCAGCAGTGGAGTGGCTGGGCGACGCATCGTTTAAAAAGCAACCAAGTCTAACTCGACGCCCGCGTTTTGCTGGCGTCGAGTCGCATCGAAAGCGGAAGGCCCTAATGCCCTGAAAGAAAATCACTTAAATATGAGGAGTTCTGATTCGTCAGTCCATCTCGGAATGCTTCTTTAGACAATGAAATCCAAGTTGCCTTATTTTCCAGAAGCATGCCTTACGCCGAGCCCGCGGGCGCATGTATCGGATTTAGAAAAACTCTACACAGTATCCAATCAAGGCCAGTTCGCTTAAATCAGTGACATGGCTGTTATCCACCTGGTCCAGATAGATGAATGCAAAATGGTCACCCTTTCCATGGGTATGCTTCGCGATGTGTGTTGGCGTTATGAGCACCGCGCTGATCAGCCCGCTTTATGGGCTCTACAAGGAAGCCTGGCAGCTTCAAGCCAGCGACGTATCGGTTATCTATGTGGTTTATATGGCAGGGGCGCTGTTTGGCCTGCTTTTCCTGGGTCAATTATCCGACCGAATTGGCTTTCAAAAAGTCATGCAGCTTTCATTGAGTCTTATCCTTGTGGGCACGCTCCTGTCTATGTTGGCCTGGAACACAACCAGCCTGAACGCGGCCCGCCTGATCGTCGGTGTGGCATCCAGTCTCATGACGACAGGCGCGTCTATCGGCTTGAGGCTCCTGTTGTCCAGACACCACACACGCAAGGCTTCCATGATTACCACCGTGCTGATCGCGCTCGGTTTTGGCGTTGGCCCCTTGGTGGGGGGAGTAATTGGTCAATGGGTAACCCGTCCGCTTGTCATGGCCTATGCGCCAACCATCGTATTGGGTAGTCTGGGAATATATGCACTGCGTCGCATCGCCATTCCCGATGATGCCAAGGTCATCACAGACTCATCTCAGCCACGGGCTGGCGACTGGAAGCAGTGGTTGCCAAAACTGACCTGGCCTCAGTCGTCTGACTCGGTGGCGTTTTTATTGACGGTTATTAGTTCGTTCCTCGCGTTCGGCGTGTTTGGCTTATATGCGTCGATGGCGCCACTGTTTCTGGAAAAGATGATCGACTGGCAGGGGCCCTTCATCAGCGGGGCCGCGATTGCAGTGATATTGCTGATGTCGGCGGGTGTACAACTACTTTTCGTGCATCTGCCGACTCGATGGAGTGGCTTTGTCGGGTTGACCGCTTTCGCTCTATGCAGCGCTCTTCTGTTGGTTAATCTCCAGCTTGGCTCTGTGCTGCTGCTCGCATTAGGTATCCTGGCGACAGCCATCGGTCACGGGATGAGCCTGCTGGCAGGTATGAATATGGTGAATCGCATCGCTGAGCCACACAATCACTCGGGGTTATTTGCAACCTATCTTGTCGTTGGCTACTTCGGCAGCATGATACCCATCCTGGGAGTTGGGTGGATAGCCGACTACTGGGGCATGCAAATGGCCGTTTCCCTCTTTTGCTACGGTGTTATAACCGTCGGTATGATCTCTGCGTTTTGCTTCTTCCGGCACCCACGAATGCATGGTGAGTAGTTACTGTTGTTTCAGAGCTTTGCCGCCAAATGCGGCATGGTGACCGCTATGAATGATTCGTTTATCGTCACCGGTATAACGCTGGTCTACCTGGTCGCGGTGCTTTGGCTGGGCTTGCGGGCCCGCTCGCAAAGCGCCTCGGGCCTCGAAGGCTACGTTGCCTGCATCCTGGTGTTTGCCGACACACCGCTGGAGCGTGCCGACACCGTACTGCTGAAGCTGGTCATCGAGATCGCCGATTTCTCGCCCTGGATCATTGGCCTGATGCTCTCCGGTGCGCTGGCGGCGGCAATGTCGACCGGTGCCAACCTGGCCCATACCGCGGGTGTTGTGCTGGTGCGCGACGTCTTCGGCGCCACCTTCATGCGCAACTGCAGCGATGAGACCGCGGTGAGAGTGACACGCTGGAGTGTGGTCGGCGTGTCCCTGATGGCCTATCTGATTGCGCTGTTCAACCCGTCGTCGCTGGTGATGCTGCTGTTGGGTGCCTACGGCCTGATCGTGCAGCTGATGCCGATGGCGCTGGGCGCGCTGTTCTTCCGCAAGCTCAGGCGCCACAGCGTGTTTGCCGGTGCGGCGGTGGGCAGTCTGCTGTTCCTGCTGTTCCAGTTCCTGGTCGACTCGCCGTTCGGCTGGCACGCCGGTGTCTGGGGCCTGCTGGCGAATGTGGCGGTGGTCGCGCTGTTCCAGGTGGCCGTGGCAAAAAAGCCGGTATCCCGCGAGGCCGCCGCCTGAGGCGGCAGGATGATGACTGAATCAGGAGTTTTCAACGTGAGTGACAGCGCAGTGACCCATTTGAGAGAACGTATCGACGGCGGGATCGATAAGGTATACGCCGGTATCCAGGAACTGTATCGGGATATTCATCAGCATCCGGAATTGCCATTCCAGGAATTCAATACCAGCCGCAAACTGGCCGGGGCGCTGGAGGCGCACGGTTTCGAGGTGACGCGCGAGGTCGGCCGTACCGGTGTGGTGGCGCTGCTGCGCAACGGAGAGGGGCCGACGCTGATGCTGCGCGGCGATATGGACGCGCTGCCGATCAGGGAGCAGACCGGCCTCGACTACGCCAGCTGCGCAACAGCCGAAACAGAGCATGGCGAGCGTGTGCCGGTGATGCACGCCTGCGGCCATGATCTGCACAGCAATTGCCTGGTCGGTGCCGCAGCGGTACTGGCCGGTCTCAGGGACCGCTGGCAGGGCACGCTGATGGTGGTATGCCAGCCCGCCGAGGAGATCTTCGGCGGCGCCCAGGCGATGCTCGACGACGGCCTCTATCGGCGCTTTGCGCGGCCCGATATCATCTTCGGCCAGCACAATATGCCGGCCCTGGCCGGCACCGTCGGCCATATCGCCGGGCAGGCAATGTCCGCGGCCACCACGCTCGGCGTCACCATCCACGGCGCCGGCGGCCACGGCTCGATGCCCGCCAATACCGTCGATCCGGTGGTGATCGCGGCGCACGTGGTCACGCGGCTGCAGACAATCGTTTCGCGCGAGGTGCCGCCCGATCAGACTGTGGTCGTCACCGTCGGCAAGCTCCACGCCGGCACCCAGGGCAATATCATTCCGCACAGCGCGGAACTCGAGATCAACGTGCGCAGCTTCGACAACGAACTGCATGGCCGGGTACTGGAGTCGATCCGGCGCATTATCCGTGCCGAATGCGACGCCGGCCGCTCGCCGAAGCCGCCCGAGTTCGAGGTGCTGACCGAGACCATCGCGCTGGTCAACGACCCGGACAGCGTAGACCGGGTGCGGCGCGCGCATGCCGACTACTTCGGCGATGATGGCCTGTTCGAGATGCCGCGTCTGAACGGCAGCGAGGATTTCCCGTACTTCGGCAACGCCGCGGCCGGCGGCTTCGGCGGCGACGATATCCCCTACGTCTACTGGTTCCTCGGCGCCGTGACGCCGGAGCGCTGGCACGACACACCGGGACAGAATGTGGCGGCCAAGATGGGGCATCTGGAGATGCCGCATTCGCCGTACTACAACCCGGGCCATGATTCGACGTTGCGCGCCGGAATCGGCGCCATGGTGTCCGCGACCCTGGCGTATCTCGGCAGCTGATCGAGGTGTGATGCCCGCGAGGGCGGGCTGACTGCCAGGGATGGCGTAATATGCCCGTTGTGCCTATTGCCGGTGGGCCCGTTTCATGGCGCCGCTTGGCCGCGTCGACTGACGCCGCGATCGGCATGTCTGAGCTATGCTTACCCAGCCAAGATGTCCCGGAGCCGTGATCGGCCGGAAACCCAGACAGAAGGAATTGATCCATGAAGCTCACCCCCGTTGCACTTGCGGTGGCATGCTGTAGCGCCGCTGTCGTGACCACGACATTCGCCCAGTCGCCGGTTAAGCCAGCGCAGTTTCCCGAAGGGCGCCCCTATTCGCCTTACGCCAACCGCGGCTTCCCGACCCAGGTATACTGGGGCGACGAGCATCTGCATACCGCCTGGTCGGGCGATGCGGCCGCGTCCGGCACCACTCTGGGGCCCGAGGAGGCGCTGCGCTTTGCCCGTGGCGAGCAGGTGACGTCCAACAGCGGGCAGCCGGTCAAGCTCGGTCGCGCGCTCGACTGGCTCAGCATCACCGACCACTCCGACGCCCTCGGCGTCGTCAGTGGCATCATCTCCGGCGACCCGGAGCTGCTCAAGGATCCCAAGATCAAGGAATGGCACGAGAAAATGCAGCAGGGTGGGGCGGCGGCCACCGCGGTGATGTCCGAGATGATCTCGATGCAGTCCAACGGCACCCTGCCCAAGGCGATGACCGATCCGGAATTCCTGCAGACGGTATGGGAGCGCCACACGGCCATCGTCGACAGGTACAACGACCCCGGCAAGTTCACCGCCTTTATCGCCTACGAGTGGAGCTCGAACCCGGGCGGCGGCGACAACCTGCATCGCAACGTCATTTACCGGGACGACAAGAGCCGGGCCGACCAGGCGACACCGATGACCACCTTCGACAGCAACAACCCGGAAAAACTCTGGGAGTGGATGGCGGCCTACGAGGAGAAGACCGGCGGCCGCATGCTGGCCATTCCACACAACGGCAACCTGTCCAACGGCCGCATGTTCTCGCTCAAGACCTTCGAGGGCAAGGAGCTCACCAAGGCCTGGGCCGACGCCCGCGCCAAATGGGAACCGCTTTACGAGATCACCCAGCCCAAGGGCACCGGCGAGCAGCATCCGACGCTGTCGCCCAACGACGAGTTCGCCGGCTTCGAGATCTGGGACAAGGGCAATCTCAACCTGCTGCCGAAGAAAGAGGGTATGATCGCCACCGAGTACGCCCGCGAGGCGCTGAAGAACGGACTGATGCTGGAGGAAAAGCTCGGCACCAACCCGTTCAAGTTCGGTATTGCCGGCGGCACCGACATGCACACCGGGCTCACCGCCGACGAGGAAAACAACTTCTTCGGCAAGTACGGTACCTCCGAGCCCAAAGGCGAGCGCTGGAACGACGATGCGCTCTCTTTCGAAGGCCGGGTGGTCAAGGACTGGGAAATGGGCGCGTCGGGCCGCACCGGTGTCTGGGCCACGGAAAACACCCGCGAGGCGCTCTGGGATGCCATGGCACGCAAGGAAACCTACGGCACCACCGGTCCGCTGATCACGGTGCGCTTCTTCGGCGGCTTCGACTTCACCGCGGATGATGCGCTGTCACGCGAGCCCGCCAATATCGGCTACGCCAAGGGCGTGCCGATGGGTGGCGACCTGCAGCGCGCGCCTGAAGGCAAGGCGCCGAGTTTCCTGGTCGGTGCCCGCAAGGATCCCATGTATGGCAACCTCGATCGTATCCAGATAATCAAGGGATGGGTCGATGACAAGGGCGACACCCACGAGAAGATCTACGATGTCGTCTGGGGCGATGCCGATTCCCGCAGCATCGGCGACGACGGCAAGCTGGCGCCGGTCGGCAACACCGTCGATGCGGCAAACGCCACCTGGACCAATACCATCGGCGATCCGGAGCTGATTACCGTCTGGACCGATCCGGACTTCGATCCCTCACTGCGCGCTTTCTACTACGCCCGCGTGCTGGAAATCCCGACGCCGCGCTGGACCACCTATGACGCCGCGCGTTTCGGCATTACGGTCGGGCCCGAGGTGCCGGTATCGATCCAGGAACGCGCCTACACATCCCCGATCTGGTACACGCCATGAGACGACTGTTACAGGAACCTCTGCTGCACTTTCTTCTGCTCGGCACCCTGATCTTCGGGTTCTATGGCGTGCTCAGCGGAGAGGATGCGAAAAGCGAAAACGACGCTGTCGTTGTCAGTGCCGGCCAGGTGGAAAGTCTGGCCGCGAACTTCACCAAACTCTGGCAGCGAGCGCCGTCGGAACAGGAGCTCAAGGGCCTGGTCGACCAGTACGTCAAGGAGGAGATTCTCAGCCGCGAGGCGGTCAAGCTCGGTCTCGACCAGAACGACACCGTGATCCGGCGTCGTTTACAGCAGAAGATGGAGTTTGTCGCCGAGGGCCTGGTCGCCGTCAGCCGACCGGATGATGACGAGCTGGCCGCCTATCTGTCTGCGCATCCGGAGAAATTCGCGCGCGAGCCGCGGTTCAGCTTTCGCCAGGTGTTTCTCGATCCGGGGAAACAGGGCGCAGCGCTGGCCGAGGTCACCGCCGACCTGCGCCGCCAGTTGCGCGATGGCGCCGATCCCGCTGGGCTTGGCGACGGCCTGATGCTGCCGGCAGCTTTTGCAGACGCCTCCCGGACCGACGTCGCCAACACCTTCGGCAAGGCGTTTGCCTCGCAGCTGGGCTCCTTGCAGGAGGGGAGCTGGTCGGGGCCGGTCGCCTCCGGGTACGGCGTGCATCTGGTATTCCTCGAGCGCAAGCAGGCAGCCAGTCTGCCGCAGCTCGCCGAGGTCCGGGACGAGGTGGAGCGCAGCCTGATGGCCGAGCGGCGCAGCAGAGCCAATGCCGACCTGCTGGACGGGCTGCTGTCGAAGTACGACGTCCGGGTCGACTGGCCGCAGGCCGCCCCGGCGATCGAAATCAGTCGTAACGGGGAACAACAGTGAGAAAACTCTACTGCTGGCTGGTCCTGCTCGGCGGCCTGCTGTTGGCGGGTGTGACGTCGGCCCACGAGGTGCGGCCGGCGTATCTCGAACTGCGACAGGTCGCAGGCGATACCTACGATGTGCTCTGGAAGGTCCCGGCCCGGGGCGATGACCTGCGCCTGGGGATCTATGTCCGGTTTCCCGACGGCACCGAGGCGGTTTCCGAGCCTGCCGCGGTGCTCGATGGCGGGGCCTATATCGAGAGCTGGCGGGTAAGACGGGAAGGCGGGCTTGCCGGGCAGCGGGTCGGTATTGCGGGTCTTCCCGCGACGCGTATCGATGTCCTGGTACGGGTGATCGGCGAGGGTGGCGCAACCCAGACCGAACGCCTGTTGCCCGATAACCCCGGGTTCGTCGTGGCCTCGACACCATCCGCTTGGGGCGTGGCCAGCAGCTATCTCGGGCTCGGCGTCGAGCACATTCTGCTGGGCGTCGACCATCTGCTGTTCGTGTTGACGCTGGTGCTGCTGGTCACGGGCTGGAAGCGCCTGCTGGGCACCATCACGGCGTTCACCCTGTCGCACAGTCTTACCCTGGTAGCGGCGACGCTGGGCCTGCTGCAGGTACCGGGCCCGCCGGTCGAGGCCTGCATCGCGCTGAGCATTGCCTTTGTCGCGGCGGAGATCGTTCGCGGGCGGCAGGGTGGGGCGCCGGGCCTGACCGCGCGTGCGCCCTGGCTGGTAGCCTTCGCCTTCGGTCTGCTGCACGGGCTGGGTTTTGCCGGCGCGCTCGCCGATCTCGGTCTGCCGCAGCAGGCCATCCCGCTGGCGCTGCTGTTCTTCAATCTCGGGGTCGAGCTCGGCCAGCTCGCGTTTATCGCCGTGGTACTGTCGTTTATGGCGGGGCTTCGTCGCCTGCCGCTGCCCGCCACCGGCTGGGGCTGGCGGCTGGCGCCCTATTCAATCGGTGCGGTGTCGATGTTCTGGCTGCTCGAACGTCTTGCGGCCTTCTGACCCAAACGACCGGCTTATCCCCTGTCCTCAACCGTATCATCGTTGCGGTAGTGGCTGGGGGCGTGGCCGGTCCAGCGCCGGAACGCCTTGCGGAAATTGCCATATTCGGTGAAGCCGATGCGCTCGGCGACCTCCGCCAGCGACAGGCGGGTATCCCGCAGGTAGCCGATCGCAAGATCACGGCGTACTTCGTCCACCAGTGTCTGGTAACTGGTTTCTTCCGCCGAGAGTCTTCGCCTCAGTGTGCGCGGGCTCATCTGAAGCTCATCGGCAACGGCTTCCATATTGGGAAAGCGGTCGGGCTTGCGCAGCAGGATCAGTTTGATGGTGTGACAGAGGTCCGCCTCGTGGGCATGATTTTGCAATGCCTGCTCACAGAGCTGCTGGCTGAGGAGCGCACTCACCGGGTTGGCATTGACCAGTGGCTTGTCCAGGTAGGCACTGTCGAAGACCAGGTGGTTCGCGGGGGCGTTGTACCGGACAGGACACTGGAAAAATTCGTCGTAGAGATGGCTGTAAGCGGGGCGGTCGTAAGTGACCTGCAGTTCCTTTACGCGGAAGGGTTCGCCGATGAGCTCCGGAAATACGG
Source organism: Marinobacterium nitratireducens (assembly GCF_014645375.1). GTDB lineage: Bacteria > Pseudomonadota > Gammaproteobacteria > Pseudomonadales > Balneatricaceae > Marinobacterium_A > Marinobacterium_A nitratireducens. Next base: position 199,096 of record NZ_BMLT01000003.1, on the reverse strand, counting down.
TGCAAACAGTGGCGAAAAGTTCCTCGACGACGACGGGCAGCAGTCGCCCGATCGGGCGTGGCGTCACGACCTGTATGATGCTGTCATTGCCCTCGATATAGGAATGAAGATCATAGAGGGCGGGTCCCGAGAGATAGTAGCGGTTGCCGATCTCCAGGACGGCGCGCAGGTCCGCGACGGTCATGACCGCGAATCCCAGCAGCCCCCAGCTGGCGACATGTTCGCGACGGCCAACCTCGAGGCCCAGACCCGGCTTGGGGTAAAGGTTCAGCGCGTTTTCCAGGATGCGCAGCAGCTGCTCGTAGCGTACATAGGTGGTCTGGTGGCGCAGGGCCGACGGCATCAGCGTGGTGCCTTCGAGTAACAGGTTGTCGCTGATGCCGTGCTCCTTGAGCACGTCGGCGATAATCGATACGACCTGGGTCGGCAGGCTGGCGTGTTCGACGCTTCTTTTTTGAGGCTGCATTGCCGTTGATTATAATACTTCGAGGCAGGATCGACGAAGTGTACTGCCTCGAAGTAGTTCGCTCAATAGCGGCCATCTCGGTGGCCGTCAGCGCCTGTCGCAGGCCGAGGCGACATTCAGCCACAGCTGTTGCAGACAATCCGTCATCAGCGGGTCGACCTGTACCGGATAGGACCCGTAGCCGCAGATCATCAGTTCACGGTTCAGATCGAACCAGGCGAACTGCCCATGGATACCGAGCATGGCGCACTGCCGGGCCTCCGGATGGGTGACCCAGAACTGGTTGCGGTACTGGGCGCCGGGCAGAACCTCGCCGTATTCGCTGCGGGCGAACGCCTGGCGGGATGACTCCCGTGGCGCCAGGGTATCCTCCACGAAGCCTGGCGGCACCACCTGATCGCCGGCCAGGTTGCGTCCGTTGTTGATCATCAGCGACGCCCAGCGGGCAAAGTCCTCGAGTCGCAGGCTGAACTGACCTTCCGCGATCGGTACGCCCAGATGATCGGTGTTGAACCAGCCCGGCGAAACCGCGCCGATGCGCTGGTAGATTCGCGACTCCAGCAGCGACAGCACGGACTCGCCGTAGGCTTCGCCAACGGCGATCATCAGCGCATTGGTCAGCGGCGAGGTGTAATTGAACCGGCTGCCCGGAGTGCCACGCGGACGCATCCGCAGGCTGGTCAGCCAGGCGCGGGCGCCCGCGGGCGTACGGCCTTCTGCCGCCGGGTAGTAACCGACGGCGCGGGCATAGTCGAAATAGCCGCAGTCGGGGTCGTCGTAGTGCTCGGCGTAGGGGCTGTCGAGCGCCATGTCCAGCACATGCTGCAGGCGCACTTCGGCCCATTCCGGATAGTCGCCAAGCTCGGGGATGTAGTTCGCGATGGGAGCCTCGGCGGACATGACTCCCTCGTCCATGGCGATGCCGACCAGCATCGCGACCAGCGACTTGGTCGTCGAGTGCTGTACGTGATGGTCGTCGGCGCTCATGCCATTGCGGTAGGACTCGTGGACGACTTCGCCGCGATGGAATACCAGCAGGGCGTCGTTGTACAGGCGGCGGTCAAGGAACTGCTCTGTACTAATCGCCCGGCCACCCAGGGGATCCGTGAATGCGATCTTGTCGAGCGCCAGCGGACGGGCGGCACGCTGCAGTGGAATGCTTTGCGTACCGGGTTCCAGATGGACCGTTGGCATCATCCGGTCCATGTGAAGCTGACTGTAGGCCAGGTGCGAAGGGTGGTCCCAGTTGGCGTTGCAGATTCCCAGGGATTCGTCGATAACACCGTTGACCGGTGCGTTTGTCACTGTCTTGACCATGTGAATACCATCGTAAAAATTGTAAAGCGCCAAACTTAAAATCACGGGTCGTGGATTGTTAATGGCGTAAATGTATTTATTTCTTTTTATATTTCGCTGCAAAATGGTGCATGAATGGATGTGCGTGCCTTGTTTTGTGGCGTTTTTATTTTCCTTCGCTCAAAAGTGAAAAATCACTGTTGCAACTTTCTATTCGTCTGGTAATTGGATATATCAATTACGTTGTAAGGTCTGCTGATATCAGTTTTTCTTGTGTATCGCGAAGGGCAGAATAAACAGCAGGTAGGCGACAAGTGCTACGCCGGAAACAAGGTTAATCGAAAAATATCCGCCGCCGTTGAGAAATATGCCGGCAAGCGATGGGCCTATTGCCAGGCCGGCGCCCTGAAAAGCCGGAATCAAAGCGGTAAAACGTCCGCCATGATCCATGCTGGCGACGACGCCGACCTGGAAGGCGATGCCGAAGTTCCAGCTGAAGGCGAAGATCGAGAACAGGGTGGCAAAGTAAACGGCGTTCATTTCGCCTGTGAACAGGGCGAGGGCCACCAGCTGCACCAGGATAGCGGTCAGAATCGGCCAGAAACGGCCATATCGCACGTCCATCCAGGCGGACAGTGCGGCGCCGAACAGCGATGCGAAGGCGGTGAGGGCCAGGGTATTCGCAACAGCCTGGGCGTCGAGACCACCGGCCATCCCGATGCGCTCGCCGAAGGCCCAGATAGCGCCCTGGCCGGTAAAGAACAGGGTCATCGACAGCAGTACCAGCATCAGTGCCAGGCGTGATGAGCGCTGACTTTCACCGCCTGCTGACGCGTTCCGGCTGTCCTGGCCGCGTTTCGGAAAGGCCTTGAGCAGGGGAAGCGCCGCCAGTGCCAGTGCCGCGAACAGATAGTAGAAGCTGTCGACGCCGAAATTTTCCATCAGAGAGGGCGCGACAACGAAACCCAGGCTTTGAGCCAGTACCTGGATGGTGACGAAAAGTCCCGTGTACCGGTCCGGCGCGCTGCTGCCTGCAATGATCGTGTAGGCCAGCACGATGCCGCTGCCACCGGCCAGGCCGGCTATGAAGCGCAGTCCCATCAGCGTCTGGTAGTCCGAGATACCGGCGCATAGCAGGTTGACCGCCACCAGACTCGCCATCGCGAGCATGCCGGCCAGACGCCAGTCGACCCGCTTGATCCAGCCCAGCGCCAGAACGCAGGCAACGGTGATGCCGGCCAGGTCCATTGACGCCAGGTTGCCGAGCTGGCTGTCATCGAAGCCCAGGGTGGCCAGGGCGCCGACATAGGCTGGCATCAGCAGAAAGACGAGCATGGCAACCGTGCCGAAGACGATGGCACGCCAAAGGCTCGTTGTACTCAGAGGAGGATTCTCCAGCTGTTTGGCGTCGATTGCGACGTTCATCTCCAGTGTGTTTTGCATGACCGGACTCCTGGCCCTTCGGGCCTTTTGTGATTCTTATACAGGGCTTGCGGCGCCGCAACCCACTGTGGGATTGCATGGATTCATTATTGGCACAAAGGCAAAAGGCCCGGTTATGTTCGATCGGGCCTTTAAAGGGGTTTATTTCGGACAGCGGGCCGGCACCTGTGTCCTTTGCCATCGGCTGAGAAGTATTCGTTCCTTGCTCTGCTAGCCATGTGGTGGCCGAAATTAACCCTTAGGCTGGCCACCAGGAATCTACGGAATACTTTTATGACTCGGATATAGTGATTTTGAGTTTGCCTACTTCCCATAAAAAATAACATTTCTCATAACGCTCCATATGAGACCCAATAGCAAGGCAATACAAAATGAAATATTCGATTCCTTTTAACCGCAATAAAATCAATCTGGCCGTATTGGCGGCCGCAGTCGGTTTGTTTCATCAGGCGCCGGTTCAGGCTGTCGAATTGAATTTCGGTGACGATTCCGAGTTAACCGGGAATCTTGATTTTACCCTTGGTTATGCGACCTCCTTTCGCGCAACCGATGCGGACAAGTCCGCGCTCGATCCTGCCAACAACCTGCTCGGCAGCTACGCCACGCCCAACTACCTGTCCGACGCGCGGGTGCCGGATGCGGGCGACCGTATTTCCAATGTATTCAAGGTGATTGCCGAAGCGGGGCTGCAATGGCGCAACTACGGTTTCGTCGGCTCGGTGAGCTATCAGTACGACACCGAGATCATGGATGGCGACAGCGTCGACTTCAACGGCGATGCCGCACCCTGGTCCGATGCGGCCGAGGACTATGCCGGCAACAATCTCGAGGTGCTGGATGCCTATGTCTATGGCAGTTTCGACATCGGATCCAGCCCGCTGGAGCTGCGTGCCGGCAAGCAGGTGATCAACTGGGGCGAGGGCCTGTTCTTTCTCGACGGTGTCGCGACCCAGGTACCCCTGAATATCAACAAGCTGGTGACGCCGGGAGCCGAACTCAAGGAGGCCTATATCGGCGTCGAGTCGCTCTACGGTCAGCTCGGTATCGGCGATGCCTCCTCGCTGGAGGCCTATGTCCAGACCAACTGGCGGCGCACGGAATTTCCGCCCAAGGGCACCTTCTACGGTGACGACGCCTTTTTCCGTGGTGGTGACGAGACCGATCCGCTGCTGGGCATTGCGCTGAGGGACCCCGATCAGGAACCGGACGACAGCGGCCAGTGGGGGTTGTCGGCACGCACCACCTTGGGCAACACGGAGCTGGGCCTCTACTACTCGCGTTACCACGAAACCTTCCCGTTCGTGACCGCCAACACGGCGGGTAACTCCGCATTCGGCCTGGCGCAATTCTGGCCCGAAGATATCGACATGTTCGGCGCCAGCCTGGCGACGACGCTGGGCAGCTGGTCCGTCAACGGCGAGATCGCCTATCGTCCGAACCGGCCGCTGTTCCAGTCGCTTGGTTCAGCGGACGCCTTCACCAACGCCGCCATGACCAACGCCGAAGAGCACGACACCGTCAGTGCATCGGCACACGGGATCTGGCTCGGTGGTCCGTCGGTCCTGGGCCTCGATTCCCAGGTCGTGCTGTTACAGGTCGGTGCGGACTACGTCGGCGGCGATCTCTCCAATCTGGCGCCGAACAGCTCGATCACCAAGGGCAGCGAGAGCGTCGACGATCTTGCCTATGGCGTTGCCTTCGAGTGGACCGGCACCTGGCAGGGTGTCTATCCGGGCACCGATCTCTCGCTCGATCTCTATCTGCAGCACGACATCAAGGGCAACTCGCACTTCTGGGGCAACTTCGCCGAAGACCGCACGCTGGGCGCCCTGACGGCAACAGCGGCGATCGGTACCGACCTCGAGGCCAGTGCCGGATATTCATGGGTCAGTCAGGACAACTCCCATTACGAAACGCAGGACGTCGTGAACCTGTCGGTCAACTACAAATTCTGATTCGCCCCGCGCGAAAGGTAGGTAGAAGATGAAAAAGAATAACGGACTCCGTACGGTCGCGACCGTACTTTCGATGACGCTCGCCGCCACACTGGCACAAACGGCACAGGCGGCCATCACCGAAGAAGAGGCGGCGCGCCTGGGCGCGGATCTGACCCCAGTGGGGGCCGAGCGTGCCGGTAACGCCGATGGCTCCATTCCGGAGTGGACCGGTGGTCTTACCCAGGTACCGGACGGCTGGCAGCGCGGGGAGGACCGGCCCGACTTCTTCGCCGGTGAAAAGCCCACTGTGGTCATTACCGCGGACAACATGGCCGAGCACGCCGACAGGCTCACCGAAGGCATGAAGGCCATGCTCAAGCAGTACCCGGAATTCCGTATCCCGGTCTACCCGACCCACCGTACCGCCGCCTGGCCCGAGTACGTGTACGAGAATATCCGCCAGCAGGCCACCCAGGCAAAATTCGCCGCGGACGGCGATGCGCTGGAAAACGTATGGGGCGCGGTGCCCTTCCCGATTCCGCAGAACGGCAAGGAAGTGATCCGCAACCATCAGACGCGTTTCGTCGGCACCTACCGCGAGGTGCCGAGTGCGGTCGAGAATACCCTGTACAACAACGGGCAGCGGCTGGAGTGGACCTTCTCCAACCAGGTTCACTTCACCTACTACGACCCCAATGTCTCGGCCGCGGATCGGGAGCAGGGCATGATGTGGAAGTATTCCAGCACCATGCTGTCACCGTCGCGCGATTCAGGCGAGGGTATCCTGCTGCTCGAGGGCCTGAACCCGACCGTCAATCCGCGCCAGGCCTGGACCTACGATCCCGGTGAGCGCCGCGTGCGTCGTGCGCCGAACTTCGCCTTCGATACCCCGGACCGCCCGGTCAACACCATCGACGACTACGACATGTTCAACGGCTCGCTCGAGCGCTACGACTTCAAACTGCTCGGCAAGCGTGAGATGTACGTGCCGTACAACAACAACGAGCTCAACAAGACGACCCATTCCATCGAGGAAACCTATCAGCTGCCGGTGATCAACTCGGACCTGACCCGTTACGAGCTGCACCGTGTCTGGGTGGTGGAGGCAAGCCTCAAGCCGGATGCGCGTCATATCTATTCCAAGCGCGTTTTCTATGTCGACGAGGACACCTGGACCATCCTGGCCACCGACAAGTACGACAACAACGGCAACCTGTGGCGTGTCGCCTACCACTATCCGGTCACCGCGCCGGAGGTACCGGTCACCGCCGGTGGCATCTGGGTTCACTATGATCTCAAGGTCGGCGCCTATTACTCGCTGATGGGGGTACAGGGGCAGAAGGTCGCTCAGGTCTTCGACGGTCAGCCGCCCGAATCGTCATACTACAGCTCTGCGGCAATGCGTCGCCGCGGCCGCTGACGCAGGCAAAGGCTCCGGGGTAGCGGTTCTCCGCTCTCCGGTAGCCTTCACCCGAATATCACCGCATCCGGGGCCTCGAATGCCCGGATGCCTCTCCAGTTGAATGGCAATCAAACATGAAACGCAACAGATTCACCGCGCTGCTGCTGGCCGCCGCGTGCCTGAGCGTAACGCCGCTCGTCCAGGCCGACTACCGGGATGCCATCGAACTGCCGTCGATCCACACGGAGGCGTCGAAGCGATCGCTGCTGCTGGATGTCGCCCGTGCCGGCAATCGTCTGGTAACCGTCGGGGAGCGGGGGCACGTGCTGCTGTCCGAGGACAGCGGCGCCAGCTGGATCCAGGCCGAGGTGCCGTCGCGCACGCAGCTCAATGCCCTGATCTTCGTCGACGATAAGACCGGCTGGGCCACAGGCGAGGACGGCCTGATCCTGCGTACCGATGACGGCGGGCAAAGCTGGCAGCACCAGCACGACGGTCGCGACGACGACCAGAAAGGGCCTTACCTGGATGTGCTGTTCCGCAATGCGCACGAAGGGTTCGTCGTTGGCGTCTACAACAAGATGCTGCATACCCTGGACGGCGGCGAAACCTGGAGCGACTGGTCGGAGCATGTCGATAACCTCGACGAGTGGCACCTGATGGCGATGGCGGCCACCGGTACCGAGCGGGATCGTGTCTATATCGCCTCCGAAAAGGGGCTGATCTTTCGGTCCGTCGACGGTGGCGAGCACTTCGAGGCAGTCGAAACAGGCCATTACGGCACTTTCCATGCCATAGCGGCGCGGCGTGGTGCCGATGGTCTCGATCGTATCGTGCTGGTGGGCGTCGGCGGCGTCATCTACGTCTCAGGCGACAGCGGCGAAAGCTGGACAGGCGTCGAATCCGGTACCGAACTGGGGCTGGCAGGCGTGACCTGGCTGGACGATGGCGGCGTTCTGGCGGCGGGCGCCGGTGGTGTCCTGGTGCAACTCTCGCCCGATCTGAAGCAGGCCCGGCAGCTGTACACCGAAGGCGGCGAGTCACTCAGTGCGTTGCTGCAGTTGGATTCCGACAGTGCCTTGCTGGTCGGCTTCGGCGGCCTGCATCCCTTTGCTCTCAGAGGTGCGAAATAATGATAAAAAGCCATCAAGCGGTGACGTTTTCCCGGCTGGAAAACGCCCTGTTCCGGCTACGGGCGCCGATCCTTGTGCTCAGCCTGCTGGCCACTCTGTTTCTGGCCTGGCGGGCCAGCTTTATTGAACCCGACACCCGGCTGGAACGGTTGATCCCCGGCAGCCACGCGTTCGTCGAGAATGCCCGGGACACCCTGGGCGAGATATCGGCCGGCGGCAGCACCGTGGTGCGGGTCGCGGTAAGCCGCAGGGCGGGCAGTATTTACGATTACGACTACCTGCTGCAGCTGCAGAAGATCAGCGACGAGCTGTCGCTGTTGCCCGGGGTCGATACCGGCAGTCTCAATTCGCTGTGGGCGCCGGGCATGCTGTGGTTCGCCATCACGCCGGAAGGCTTCGAAAGCGGGCCCATCATCAGCAGCGATGCCTTCGACGGCAGCCCGAAGTCGCTCGAGGCCATCCGCAACAATGTGCTGCGCGCGGAGCTTGTTGGCAGCTACGTATCCATTGACGGCCACTCATCGCTGATCGACTTCCGGGTGTTGCCGGTCAACGCCGCTACCGGGCAGGCGACCGACTACAACCTGCTGTCGCATCGGATCGACGATATCCGCAAGCGCTTCGAGAACGACGACCTGCAAATCCAGGTGATCGGCGACATCAAGAAGGTTGCCGACCTCGTCGACGGCTTCACCCAGATCGCGCTGTTCTTCCTGGTCGCATTCCTCATTACCGCGGCGCTGCTGTATTTTTATGCCCGCTGCGTGCGTGCCACCCTGGTGCCGCTGCTATGCTCGGTCGTGGCCGTGATCTGGCAGCTGGGCGCGTTGAATCTGATCGGCGCGAACCTCGGCGTCTTTTCGGTGCTGGTGCCGTTCCTGGTGTTCGCCATCGCCGTCAGCCACGGCGTGCAGATGATCAACAGCATTGCCCGCGAGGCGGCGGCCGGCGCCAGCAGCCTCGATGCCGCCCGCATCAGCTTTCATCGCCTGTACCGCCCGGGTCTGCTGGCGCTGATCAGCGACGGCATCGGTTTTGCCATGCTGTTCGTGATCGACATCGGCGCTATCAAGGACCTGGCGATGGTTGCCAGTATCGGCGTGGCGCTGGTGATCTTCACCAACCTGATCCTGCTGCCGCTGCTGATGTCCTATATCGGCGTCGGACCGGTCGGCATCAGTCGATCGCTGGTCAAGCAGCAGGCTGACAACCGGCTCTGGGACGCTGTCGCGCACTTCGCCGAGCCGCGTCCGGCGAAGCTGGTGCTGGCCGGAGCCCTGGTGCTGGCGGCGGGCGGCTTCTACATCGGTCAGGATCTGCGTATCGGCGACCTGGACCGGGGAGCCCCGGAGCTCAGAGCCGACTCGCGCTACAACCTGGACAGCAATTACATCACCGACCACTACAGCACCAGCACCGACCTGATGACGGTGTTCGCCCGGGTGCCGCAGGGCCAGTGCGACACCTACAAGACCATCGATATCGTCGATCGGCTGGGCTGGCAACTGCGCAACACGCCGGGCGTGCAGTCCGTCGATTCCGCCGCCGAAACAGCCAAGTTCAGCCGGTATATCGGCAACGAGGGCAATCCCAAACTACACGCCATTCCGCGCGACGAGCGGGTGCTGACGCGCTCGATCGAGCGTGTCGGCGGTAGTAGCGTCACGCTGGACTTCGTCGCCGAGAGCTGCCGCTACCAGGCTATCCGGCTGGAGCTGGCGGACCACCGGCAGGAAACACTGCAGGGCGTCGTCGCAGTGGTGCGGGACTTCGCCCTTGAGCACAACGATGCCGACATCGAAATTGTCCTGGGGTCCGGAAACGCGGCCTTCGAGGCGGCCACCAATGAAGTGATCGCCAAGGCGCAGTACGAGACCCTGGCCTACATCTATGCCGTGGTCGCGCTGATGTGTCTGCTGATGTTCCGTTCGCTGAAGGCGGTTGCCTGCATTCTGCTGCCACTGGCGCTGACGTCGGTGCTCTGCCAGGCGCTGATGACGCTGCTCGGTATTGGCGTCAAGGTGGCAACGTTGCCGGTGATTGCGCTGGGTGTCGGTATCGGCGTCGACTACGGCATCTACATCTACGAGCAGCTGCGTATTCACCTGGCCGAGGGGCAGCCGCTGCGCCTGGCCTATCGCAAGACGCTGCGGTCCACCGGCAGGGCCGTATCCTTTACCGGCGTGACGCTGGCGGTCGGTGTGGCCACCTGGATCATTTCGCCGATTCGCTTCCAGGCCGACATGGGCGTGCTGCTGATCTTCATGTTCCTCTGGAACATGGTGGGTGCGCTGGTACTGCTGCCGGCACTGGTGCACCTGTTCAGGGTCGGCGGAAGCACCCGTGAGCCGTCGCTTGAGCCTGTCATGCCAGGGCCGGCGGTTGAGCGCATACTGCCGAAAACGCAGCCTGGCCAGTCGCTGAATCGCTGTGCCTGAAGTCGGCGCACCTGCGCCGGCCGTTATCCTCTGAGCTTTCAAGCGAATCCGGTTCCACACAGTGGAACCGGCTTTGCTGGTGTTGCGGCGCCCGGGTGTCATGATGTTGTCAGGTTCATGACCATTCGAGGCAGAGGCAATGACAACAATAATCGATCCACAGCGTCGCAATTTTCTTCGTACCAGTGCCGGACTCGGCGCCCTGACAATGGCCGCATCCGCGCTGCCCGCCTGGGCCGCCAAGGCCGGGTCCGTCAATTCGCCCGAACAGCTGCTCGGCCTGTCCGCGCTGGAGCTGTCGGCGGCGATCAAGGCCGGCAAAGTCAGCTGCGTCGAGGTAATGCAGAGCTACCTCGATCAGATCGAGAAGTACAATCCGACCTACAACGCCATCGTCTCGCTGCGTCCGCGCGAGGAGCTGCTGGCCGAAGCGAAGCAGGCCGACGCCGAGCTCAACAAGGGCCTGTATCGCGGCTGGATGCACGGCTTTCCGCACGCGGTGAAGGATCTGGCGGCCACCCGCGGCATCGCCACCACCATGGGCTCTCCGATCCTCAAGAACTGGGTGCCCGAGCACGATGCCATCTTCGTCGAGCGCCTGCGCAGCGCCGGCGCCATCATCATCGGCAAGACCAACACCCCCGAGTTCGGGTTGGGTTCCCAGTCCTATAACACCGTCTTCGGCGTTACCCGCAACGCCTGGGACTCGAAGCTGTGTGCCGGCGGCAGCAGCGGCGGCGCCGCGGTGGCGCTGGCGGCGTCGATGGTGCCGGTGGCCGATGGCAGCGACATGATGGGCTCGCTGCGCAATCCCGCGGCCTACAACAACGTGATCGGTTTCCGCCCGACCCAGGGGCGGGTACCCTTCGGGCCGACCAGCGAGGTGTGGTACCAGCAGCTCGGCTACGAAGGTCCGATGGGGCGCAATGTACGGGATACCGCTCAGCTGCTGTCGACCATGGCCGGCTTCGATGCGCGGGTGCCGATGTCGCTGGAGTCGGATCCTGCGCAGTTCGCGGGCTCCCTCGATATCAATACCCGCGGCATGAAGGTCGCCTGGCTCGGGGATTTCAACGGCTACCTGCCGATGGAAGACGGTGTGCTGTCGCTGTGCGAATCGGCGTTCGGCCGCTTCGACGATATCGGTTGCAGCGTCGAGGCCGTGGATATGCAGTACCCGATGGACGAGCTCTGGCAGACCTGGCTGACGCTGCGTCACTTCCTTATCGCCGGTATCGCCAGCGGGCTCTACGCCAAGGAAGAGAACCGGGCACTGATGAAGCCGGAGGCGCTGTGGGAGATCGAGGGCGGTCTTGCGCTCTCGGGCGCGGACGTCTATGCGGCATCCAAGGCGCGGACCCGCTGGTATCTGGCGCTGAACAAGCTGTTCGAAACCTACGACGTGGTGGCACTGCCGTCGGCGCAGGTATTCCCGTTCGACGCCGAAACCCACTGGCCGAAGGAGGTCGCCGGCAAGTCCATGGACACCTACCACCGCTGGATGGAAGTCGTGATCCCCGGCACCCTGTCCGGCTGCCCGGTGGCCAACGTGCCGGTCGGCTTCGACGCCAAGGGCCGCCCCATGGGCATTCAGTTGATCGGCCCGGCGAAGCAGGACCTCAAGGTGCTGCAGATCGCCCATGCCTACGAACAGGCGTCGGGGCTGACCGCGAAAAAACCGACCCTCGTGTAGGAGCCGCGCCCCGCGGCGAATGATATTGGCACCGAGGTTATTCGCGACGGGGCGTCGCTCCTACGGCCGGGAATATCTCCCTGCAGGAGTCACGCCACGCGGCGAACGATATTGGCACTGAGGTTATTCACGACGGGGCGGAGCTTCTACAGCCGGGAATGTCCCCCGGTAGGGCCGGTCATCGCGACGGGCGCCTGTGCTCGTCGCTCTAGATGTTAAAACTCCGCTGGAACAACATAATGAAAAAAACTCTGCTCGGTCTTGCGCTGGGTGGCATGCTGCCGCTCGCGCCTTTTGCAACCGCATCCACCTTGATCGACGGCGACCAGTTGCGCCTGACTTACAAGAACTATTACTGGAACGAATCCCGGGATGACAGCACCGGTCGCTACCACGGACCGGCGCGCGACGAGTGGGTGCATGCCGCCATCGTCGACTACAGCACCGGCTACATGGCCGACTGGCTCAAGCTCGACTACGGCTTTGCGCTGGCCGGTCCCCTGTACATCGCCTCCGATGTCGAAAACGTCACCAACCTGCCGGCCAACCGCGATGATGTGAGCGATCCGAACGGTATCGCCTCCACCCAGACCGCGTACCTGAGCACCCGCTTCGGCGATGACGACCTGAGCTTCAATGCCGGCGCTGGCAAGAAGCGTCGCTCCGAGCTGCTCTACAACGACTCCAACTCCCGTATCCTGCCGTCGACCACGGTGGGTTACGACCTCGACCTCAATGTCCGCGGGTTGCGGTTCTACTACTCCGAGTTCGACAAGCACAGCCCGCGTAACGAGAATACCTGGGGGGAAAGCCTCAAAACCTTCACCGGCGAGAAGATCGACGCGGTACGCTACTACGGGGCACGCTACAAGACCGGTGGCCTGCAGCTGGACCTGACCGAACTCGAAGCGAAGGACTACCTCAAGGAGCGCTATGCCAAGGGCGCCTATGATCTGACGCTCGACGGCGGCAACCGCCTGGGCTTCAGCCTGATATGGGGCGACCAGCGCGATGCCGGCGACCTGTTCGAAAGCGGTGGTCTCGGCGGTTACGCGCCGGCGGGCGACCTCGATGTCCAGTTCTACGACGCCGGTATCCGCTACGGTTTCGACGGCATCACCCTGGGGCTCAACTACCTGGTGACGCGTGACGGCGACTTCAACCGCGTGCTGTTCACCAGCGATCACGGCACCTGGGAAACCAGCGGCAACAGCTGGACCCGCTTTGGCCTGGAGGACGAACAGGTCTGGACGGCGTCGCTCGGCGTCGACTTTGGTCAGTACGGCGTACCGGGACTGAACTGGGATCTCAAGGTCATGCACTCCAGCGATGCCCGCGGTTACGACAACTTCAGCCGCGACGAGTATTCCAGCTTGCTGCGCTACGGTTTCCAGAACCAGCTCAAGGGTCTGTCGCTGATCTGGTACTCGATGGTCAACCGAGGCACCGGCGAGGTCGACGGCGTCGACCGGACGGTTGATGTTATCGGCCCGACCCAGCTCGAGCGCAAGAACGCCAACCGCTTCTACCTGGTGTATTCCAAGGCGTTCTGATCGCCCGGTCCGCCAGCACCACGCCCGCCCCGGTTCCCCCTTCACCGGCGCGGGCTTTTTTGCGTTTTGGGGTTGTCCCGGCAGCCTGTCGGTCAGGATCGACAGGCTGCCAGCTTATCGAGAAATCCCCGGGCCGCCCTCAGATCGGCCGTATCGAAGCCCTCGGTGAAGCCGTCGTATACCGGCGCCAGCAGTTTGCGGGCCTGGTCCGGCCTGGTCTGCTGCTGCAACAGGCGGGCAAGGCTAAGCGCGGCCCGCAATTCCAGCGCCCTGGCGCCCTGGGCCTGCGCCAGTCGCAGCGCCTGACGCAGCGCCGCTTCGGCCTGGCCGAGATCCGATCCCGCCCGCAGTTCCAGCTCGCCCAGCAGCCGATGCAGTTCGGGGACCCAGAACTGCTCTTCGGTCTCGCGCGCCAGTGCCTCTTGCAGGGTCTTGCGGGCAAGCGTTATCTGTCCGCAGGCGATCTGGGCTTCGGCGAGCATCGCCGTATCGCAGGCCGCGAAATTCCGCGAGCCGGCGCGGGCGGCTTCAGCCAGGCTTTCGCGGATCTTTTCGGCCCCCTGCGCCGGCGCGTCGTCCAGGGCCAGGGCCCAGCCCAGAATCGTTTTGCCGTGGTGCGCGAGCAGGGACATTCCATGCTCCCGCGCAATCTCGCTACCCCGCTTGGCATGCTCGATCGCTGCCTCGCGCTCGCCGCGATACTGATGCACCTTCGCTTTCCAAAGCCAGGCGAACGCCAGGCTGAACGGGTGTTGATGCCGCTGGGCAAGCGCCAGGGCCGTCGCGGCCTTTTCGAGTGCCTGATCGGCGAAGCCCAGCAGCCAGAGACCGAGCGCTTCGAACCCCTGGGCGCCAACGCCGATGTCGATGTTGTAAGTGTGCACCAGCGCCTGGTGCCTGTCCGGGTCGTAGCGCTGCAGCGCCTCGACCAGCTGCGCCCGCGCCGGGGCCAGGGAGCCGGTGAACAGCAGTGAAATACCCAGCGAATAGTGGCCGAACATCTCGGCGGCTTCATCCTGCTGCTGCGCGGCTATCTTGAGAAACGCATCCGAGGTGGCGACGGCGATGTCCGTTTCGCCCCTGACCAGATGATGGACGGCCAGGGCGCGCAGAACCGGGGAAATCGGGGCGCTGTCGCCCAGTCGGGCGCAGAGGTCGCGGGCGCGGCTGTAGGTCCGGCCGTACTCGGAAGCGGCGTAACCCCTGACGGTGCCCAGGGAAGGGCCTATGGAAATGAGCAGGTCGAGCTCGAGACGCGCGCGTTCCGGGTCGTCCGGTAGCCGGGGCAGCAGTTCCAGTGCCTTCGACAGGTGGCTGATGACTTCCTGGTGCGCCGAGATCCGTTCCGCCTTTTCGCCGGCCTGCTGCCAGTAGCCGATTGCCTGGCGCGTATCGCCGGCCTCGGTAAGATGATGGGCGGCGACCTCGGGGTGCGCTTCGATCACCTCCCTGAACCGTTGCTCCAGCAGCTGCGCCGCCTGTCGATGGTATTTCTGCCGCGAACGCTTGAGCAGTGACTGATAGGCGGCTTCTTGAATCAGCATGTGCTTGAACTGGTAGAGCGCGCGCTGCCCCCGACCGCGCTGGTACAGCAGGTCGTTCTCCACCAGCTGCGCCAGCCCCTGCTGCAGAGCCTGTTCCCCGTGGGGCGCGAGCGAGGCCAGCATATCGTAGCTGAACTCGCGGCCCAGCACCGCGGCTAGCTGCGCGATCTCGCGCACGATGGGGGTGCGGTCCAGGCGCGCCATCAGCGAATCCTGCAGCGTCTCGGGGATGTGCATGTCGGCCAGTACGCCGTTGAGTTCATAATGATCGGCCGCCTCGACCAGGATTTCGGACTGCAGGATGGTATGGGTCAGTTCCTCGACATAGAGCGGAACGCCATCGGCCTTGGTGACAATATGGTCGAGTACCTCCTTCGGCATGGTCTTGTTACCGGCGAGATGGGTGACGATGGCCTCGACCTCGGCGCGCGCCAGCCGGTTCAGCGTGATCGGCGTAATATGCGAACGCACTGGCCAGGGCGCGACGAATTCGGGTCTGTAGGTCGCGACCAGCAGCATCGGTACCGTAGGCACCTGGGCTATCAGCAGACCGAGCAGCTCCACCGTTGTCGGGTCGGCCCAGTGCAGATCCTCCCAGACCATCAGTATCGGTCGGAGCTCCGCCAGTTCGAGGTAGCAGGCGGTGGCGGCGTCCAGCGTCGCCTCGCGTTGCTGTTGGGACGACATCTGGAGCTGCGCGTACCGGGCATCGATCAGCGGTAGCGACAGCATGGCCGCAAACAGCGGGACGGATTCCTCCAGCGGCCAGCTGTGCTGCGCTTGCAGAAATTTTTCCAGCTTCTGGAAACGGGTCTGGGCGCTATCGTCCGGCTGCCAGCGCATCGCACGTTTCAGCTGTTCGATGATCGGGTAGAGCGTGCTGGCGGTATGATAGGGCGATGCACGCACGGCCACCCAGGTATAGTCGATGCCACCGGCATGATCGCGCAGGGCTTGCAGCAGCCGCGACTTGCCGATGCCGGCCTCGCCCTGGATCAGCACGACCTGGCCTCGTCCCTCGCGGCTGCCTTCCCAGGCACGGGTCAGCAGCCCCACTTCCTCCTGCCGGCCTACCAGCGGAAGTCTGGGCTTTATCGGTGCCGACTGCGGCTGAACGTCGGCGACGCTTTCACCCGTTACCCCCCAGGCTTCGACTGCTCCGGCGATCCCTTTCAGACGCTGTTCCCCCAGCGCCTGGAACACGAAACGCTCGCCCGCCAGCTCCTTGCAGGCCTTGCTGATGACGATACCGTTTTTCTGCGCCAGCGCCTGCAGGCGGGCGGCGAGGTTGGGGGTCTCGCCGACGACGCTGCGTTCCTGCGCCTCGCCCTCGCCGGTGATTTCGCCGACCACCACGAGGCCGGTGGCGATGCCGATGCGCACGGCGATTTCAATTCCCTGGCTGCGACCGAACTCGTCGTTGAGCAGCGGCATGGTCTGGACGATGCCGAGCGCGGTCTTGATGGCGGCCTCGGCGCTGCGTTCGGAGGCCTGGGGGTAGCCGAAGTAGACCAGTATGCCATCGCCCATATACTTGGCGATAAAACCGCTGAAATCCCGGATCACGCGTGCGGCGGCTTCCTGATAGGCCCGGATGATGTCCTGCAGGTCCTCGGGGTCGAGCCGTGTCGAGAGTTCGGTGGAGCCGACCAGGTCGCAGAACATGACCGTGAGATGACGTCGTTCGGCGTCAGAGGCGGCGCTGCCGGGCGGCGCCGGCCGGTCCGTCACGGGCGCCACAACCTTCTCCTCCGTCACCGGGGGACGCGCGGTCTGGCATTCGGGGCCGGCGGGGAGCTTTGTCGACTCCAGGTCGCTGCAGGCCAGAAAGCGGCCGTCGAGGTCGATGGCCACCCGTTCGACCTGAATGAGTTCGATCCGCAGGGCCTCGAGTCCCGCGTCATCGAGTTCATACTCCTGGCGCAGGGCTTCATAGGAAATGAGCTTGCGGTGGCGCAGAAGCCAACTGACCTCCGCCAGCATCTTGAAGAATTTCATGTCGCTCCCGACCCTTGGCTGGACGCAGTAGCTCCTGAAACGTTAGTACCAATGCAGTGTTCCGGCCATCGGATCAGGATACCGTTTCGGAAATCGCCGCCGTGCCATCCCGTGCCATCCCGTGCCACCCGGCGCCCGGGCCGGCTCTACCCCGTCCGCCTGCCGCGCGCTCAGCCGCTCGAGTCGAGCGCCTCGAGGCTGCGCCGAAACAGCTCGCGCAGTTGCCCAAGCTGTTCCGCATCGACGGGCGCCGCCGTCTCCTCCAGCTCGCGCACGCGGGCGCAGAGGGCGGCGAGGCCGAAGTTGGCGCAGGTGCCGGCGAGCTTGTGCAGCGCCTCGCCATGGTCGGTACCGGGCTCCGAAAGGGCCTCGAGCAGCTGCTTGCACTGTTGGCGCATGCGAATCTGCAGACTGGCGAAGCGCTCCTCCCCGAGCAGTTTCCGGTGCTGAGCCAGCAGTCCGGTATCGAGCAGCTCATCGTGGTGCTCGACTGGCTGACGTGGCGCGGCGGGCTCGCCGTGGAGCTGTCGCTGCAGTTCGGCGAATTGCAGTGGTTTGCCCACCACGGCATCGATGCCGGCGTCGAGATAGGAGCGGGTTTCGGCTTCGGTCACTGATGCGGTGAGGGCGATAATCCGCACGCCGGATTTGCGCGGATCGCGGTGGCGGCGCATGCGCCGCGCGGTCTCGACACCGTCCATGTCCGGCAGGTGGATATCCATCAGCACCAGGTCGTAGTCATGGTCGTTGTGCATCGACAGCGCGGTGTAGCCGTCATCGGCGATGCTGACCTTGTGCCCCTCGCTTTCGAGCAGGCCGCGGGTCACTTCCTGGTTGATCTCGGTATCCTCGACCAGCAGGATATCCAGGGGTTGTTCGATCGGCGCCGGCGGTGCCGTGTCGAGTTGCTCGCGCTGCGCGCGCGAGTAGTCCAGCTCGAACCAGAACAGGGTGCCTTCGCCTTCGCGGCTGCTGAAGCCGATCTCGCCGCCCTGTTGCTCGATCAGGCGCTTGCAGATGGACAGCCCGAGTCCTGTACCGCCGAAGCGGCGAGTGATGGAACTGTCGGCCTGGCTGAAGTGGGTGAAAATGCGCGGCCGGGCCGCCTCCGGTATGCCGATGCCGGTATCCTCGACCTCGAAGCGTAGCCGCACCTGTTGCGGGTTCTGCGAAAGGCAGCGGACCCGCAGTGCCACCTGGCCATGCTCGGTGAACTTGATGGCGTTGACGCACAGGTTCAGCAGTACCTGATTCAGCGCCCGGCGGTCGCCGAGCACGGCCTCGGGCAAGCGGCTGTCGCTGCGCACGATAAGGCGCAGCGATTTTTCGCTCGCCATTGAATCCAGCAACGGCTGCAACTCGGCAACCAGCTCCGACACCGAGAAGGGGCGGCGCTCAAGCTCCAGTTGGCCGGCCTCGACCTTGCTGAAATCCAGCACGTCATTGAGGATCGACAGCAGACTCTGTCCGGAGCTGTAGATCGCCCGCACCCGCGCCTGCTGTTCGTCACTGAGCTCCGAGCGCATCAGCAGTTGCGCCATGCCGAGGATGCCGTTGAGCGGGGTGCGGATTTCGTGGCTCATGGTGGCCAGGAACTGACTTTTCGCCTCGCTTGCCGCTTCCGCCTTTTCCCGCGCAAGCTCCGCCTGCTCCTTGGCCTTGCGTTCGCTGATATCGTTGAGCGAGCCCTCGTAGTACAGCAGTTCGTCCTGTTCGCCCAGTACCCGCCGGGCCGAGATCGACACCTGCAGGCTGCTGCCGTCGCGCCGCAGCCAGCGCGTCTCGAAATTGAGGACCTGATCCTCGAGTTCCAGCATGTCCAGAAAGCGGTGCAGCGTCTCGGCGTCGGCGAAGCACTGCCGTGCCGCATTGCCGACCTCCTGCATGAAGCTGTCCGGGGTGTCGTAACCGAGCATTCGTGTCAGGGCCGGATTCACCGAGATGAAGCGTCCCGGCGGCTCGATGCGGAAGATACCCTCGATGGCGTTTTCGAACAGCGAACGGTATTCCCGCTCCGATTGCTGCAGGCTCGAATAGAGTTTGGCGGTCTCGATCGAGATGGCGGCCTGGGACATGAGAATCTGCAGCGTCTTCAGGCGTGTGGCGTCGAAGACGTCGCGGTTTTCGCGGTGCTCCAGATAGAGCAGGGCGGTCAGGCTGCCGTGGTACAGGATCGGCAGGCACAGCAGCGAGCGCGGCTGCTGTTCGCGAATGTAACTGTCCTGGTCGAACACCGGGTGGGTCGTGGCCTGTCCGAGCACCAGCGGTTCGCGGGTGCGCGCGACATAGTGCAGCAGGCTGACCGGCAGCAGCCGCTCGGCGTCGTCCAGCGGGCGCTCGCCGAAGAACCGCGGCTCCTGTGCGGCGTCGGCCTCGGCAGCGAGCAGCAACTGACGCTCGCGCACCAGCACCAGCAGCGCCCGCTGCCCGCCGGCATTCTGCAGTGCCAGGCGTATCAGGCGTCCCAGCAGTGGCTCGAGGCGGATTTCGTCGGAGATGGCCTGGGAAGCGCGGATGACCGAGGCGATATCGAAGGCCTGGTTGCTCAGGGCGCGGTCTTCGTTGATCGTTTCTTCGGTGCGCACCAGATCCTCGCCATGGCGCCGTTCCATCTGCCGCAGCTTGGCGATGGCACCCCAGTCGGCATAGCGGCGGTAAGCCTGCTGCAGATAGACCCGTGCGATGGGTCTGTTGCGGCCTTCGAGGAAGAAGGTGCCGGCAAACTCCGTCGCCAGTGCGGCCTCGAAAACCTGCCCCCGCTGCTCCGCCTGCTCGATGGCACGGTGGTAATGCCGGCTGGCTCTGCCGGCGCGGCCCCGCAGGCGGTAACTTTCGGCCTTGATCAGCGACAGCAGATGGCGAAAGTTGTCCGGGGCGCCGCGCTCCAGGCGACGCAGCCGCCGCAGGCGCGGCATCAGGGCGGCGAGTCCGCGCCAGCGCACGCCCGGCGACTGCCCGCGCAGCAGCACCAGCTGTGTCAGGTAATCGTAAAACAGCAGCCAGGATGCCGAATAGGTACCGCTGATGTAGGGGCGAAGCCTGCCGGCGTCGCGAAAGCTCAGTCGCGCGCTGGCGAAGTCCTCGAGCAGAAACTGCAGCAGGCCCTGATACTGGTGATACAGCGCCAGCGCTGTCAGATGGTTTTCCCTGCGGTGGCGGGCAAGCATTTCCTGGTCGCGGTAAAAACGGCCGTCGAGGCGCTCCGGGGTTTCGCTGTTGCCGCGCAGGTTGTCGACCAGCTGCTGAATCTGCAACGAGTACTGCAGCGACTGCTGCTGGCCGGACTGGCGCAAGATTCCGATCTGCTCCGCCAGTTGCGGCGCGAAGGTCGCAAGGTCGCGGCTCAGGGGAAATGCATACTGGATCTGGGCTCCCAGCGAGTAGGCCGACCACTCGACATCGCCGACCTCCTGCGCCAGTTCGTGGGCGCGCAACAGGTCGTCGCGACAGTGCGCCAGCGGTTCCCGGTAGTGACGAATGTACGCGTTGATCAGATACAGGGTGCGATGATGATTGAATGTCGTCGGCGCCCGCCGGTCGAACTCCAGCGCCAGCTCGCCCAGCCGGTAGCCCTGGCTGACAAGTCCGTACTGGCCGCAGAGCACGCCGCCGAAACCCGCCAGCGCCAGCGCAGTGTCTGGTGAGCGGCCGTGACGCAGTGTCAGCTCGACACTGCGGGCGGTGACCAGCGGCCTGAGACCGGAGCTGGAAAACTTGACGATGCCGAACATGCCGGCAAGCAGCCGCAGTGCGGCCTCCGTTTCGGGTGAAACCACCGCTGGCGAGTCGAGCAAGTGCTCGGGACTGCGACGCAGCAGCTGCCACTCGGCGCGCAGCAGACCGATCAGACTGTGACGGCGGCTCGGGTGTTGCGGCAGTGCGACGCCGAGCTGCGCCAGCACCCGCAGCGCACTGTCAAGCGCGGCCTGGAAGCGGTTGCGCGAGATCTGCGAGTGGATGCTGATTTCCTGTCCGCGCACCCGGTCTGGCAGGCAGCGTCCGCGCCTTTGCACGACGCTGACAAGCCGGTCCATCAGATCGGTTTCACCGCGGATATAGGCCGCCTCCGCACAGTCCAGGTGCAGCGCCAGCGACAGCTCATAGTGGTTGTCCCAGGTATCGACCGGCAGCAGGTCAAGGCCCGCCTCGAGGTACTCCAGGGCACTGTCGAAGGCGGCGGATTGCCGTGCGCGCTGCCCGGCCTCGAGATTGATGTGCGCCAGCGCCAGCCGTTCATCGGCGCTGGTGATCAGCCGGCGGGCCTGGTTGAGGTGGTTGGCGATCTCGAAGATCCGGTCCTCGGTTGTGCCGTCGCTTTGCTGCAGCAGCCGGCCGATCTTCAGGTGCAGCGGTTCGAGGCTGGCTGCGTCGATCAGCGAGTAGGCCGCCTGCTGTACCCGGTCGTGAACGAAGCGACATCGGCTGTCGCCGGTTTCGGGTTGCAGCAGCTGATAGGCGTCGCCCAGAGACAGCAGCAGGCCCTGGCTCAGGGCCGGCCAGAGTAGCATGCCCAGGGCCGACAGCCCGGTCTCGCTGACGATCGCAAGGTTGCGCAGCGTAAAGGTACCGCCGATGCAGGCGGCGAGTGGCAGGATGCGTTGCGTTTGTGGCGGCAGCCGCTGAATCCTGCTGATCATCAGGTCGAGTACGTCATCGCTCAGCGCCTGCGCCCGTATGGCGTCCTCGTCCCAGTACCAGGTCTGGTCGCGCAGCTGCAGCAGACCGTCCTCGTCGAGACGGTAGAGAAACTGGCCGAGGAAAAAGGGGTTGCCCTGGGTTTTTTCCAGGCAAAGCCGCGCCAGTGGCATCAGACGTTCGCGGTCGTCGCCAAGCGCATCGCTCAGCAGCTGTACGATCTGCTCGAGGTTCAGCGGCGTGAGCCGGTACTCGCTCGGTGGCCGGGCGCAGGCCCGCAGCCTTGCCAGTACGGGACGCAGCGCGTGGCCCGGACCGATCTCTTCTTCGCGATAGCTGCCGATAAGCAGCAGATGCGGCACCCGCATGCCGGCGGTCAGGGATTCCAGCAGGTGCAGCGACGCCGGGTCGGCCCACTGCAGGTCGTCGAGGAACAGCAGCAGCGGATGCCTGTCGCCGGTCAACGCGCACAGCAGCTGCTGGAACAGCCGCGACAGACGGTTCTGTTCCTCGACCGCCGGCAGCAGCGGCACGTCGGGCTGGGGGCCGAGGATCAGCTCGAGCTCCGGTACCAGCTTGATCAGTACCTGCGCCTGGGCACCGAGCGCCTGCTGCAGGTTCTCGCGCCAGCGGGCGATATGGTCGTCCGGTTCGGTCAGCAACTGGCGTACCAGCCCCTGCAGTGCCAGGTGAATACCGAGATAGGGCCGGTTGCGGCGCATCTGGTCGAACTTGCCACTGCAGAAGTGGCCGCTGCGGGCGTTGACGTGCTGGCGCAGTTCGTGGACCAGACTGGATTTGCCGATGCCGGCGTAACCGCTGATCAGAACGAGCTCCTGCCCACCCCTGGCGCAGGCGTCGTACTGCTCGCCCAGCTGGCGCAGCAGATCGTCACGTCCGTACAGTGCCTGGGGCAGCTGCAGTCGCGCGGAGCGGTCTTCGAGCCCCGCCTCGAAATCGTCGATGCGCCCGTCCCGCCGCCACTGCTCCAGGCAGCGGCGAAGGTCCTGGCACAGTCCGAAGCCCGACTGATAGCGTTTGGCGGCGTCCTTGGCCAGCAGTTTGCGGATGATGCGCGCCAGCGGCCGTGGCAGGTCGGGATTGAGGGCGTCGGGCCAGGGCGGCGGTCGTGCGATCTGGCTATGCACCAGTTCCAGATCGTCGTCGCTGGCAAAGGGTGTCTGGCCGGTCATCATTTCGAACAGCGTGACGCCGAGACCGTAGTAGTCGGTGCGATAGTCCACCGCACGGTTGATGCGCCCGGTCTGCTCCGGCGCCAGGTAGGGCAGCGCCGTGGCTTCCAGCCGCACGGTACCCCAGATGGCCTGCTCGCGGCCGAGTCGGGAGGCGTGACTGAAATCGATCAGCGTCGGCTCAAGAGTGGCGCCTTTAAGCAGGATGTGCTCGGGGCGAATCTGCTTGTGAATGACCCGGGCTTCGTGCAGTTGCGCCAGTATTTCGGCCAGACGCAGCGCCACCGGCAGCCAGGACTTCCAGTCGCGATTGCCGCGCTCGAGCGCCTGACGCAGCGTGAAGTCGCCGCAGTCGGGAAGCACCAGCGTGGGCGCTTCGTCGAGCTGCAGCAAATCCAGGGCCTGCGGAACGCCGGCGATGTCCAGATGCTGCAGGATATCGAATTCGTGTCTGAAACGGCTGAGCCGTTCCGGGTCCTTTTGCTGGCGTTGCAGCTGTTTGAGAAGCAGCGGCTGCTGGTCGGCGAGGCGGAGCGCCCGGCTCAGAGTGCAGGCCGGACTTCGATACAGTTCCGCCAGTATGCGATAGCCGCCGACGTCGTTCACCGTCCGGTTCCGGTTCGGCCGCGCTCTGGGCGCTGTCGTGCGGTTGCGGATCGCATCGGCCTAGCTCAGGCTGCCGGCGAATACGTAGCCGGCGCCGTGGGCGGTCAGTATCAGCTGGGGGTTGGATGGATTGTCGCCCAGTTTGCGACGCAGACGGCCGATCAGAACGTCGATCGAGCGGTCGTTCGGGGTCCACTCCCGGTCGTGAATCGCGTCCATCAGGTAGTCACGGCTCAGTACCTGGCCGGCGTGGCTGATCAGCGCCTGCAGCAGCTTGAACTCGCCCTCCGGCAAGCGTTCGAGCTGGCCGTCGGGACCGGCCAGCTGGCGCTTGTTGGCATCCAGCGCCCAGCCTTCGAAGTGCAGGCACTGGCTTTCGCGGGCGCCGGCGCTCTGCCCGGACCCCTGAACCCGCCACAGCAGGTTCTTCACCCTTACCAGCAGTTCGCGAGGGTTGAACGGCTTGGTGACATAGTCATCGGCGCCGAGCTCGAGGCCGACGATACGGTCGATTTCATCGCCCTTGCTGGTCACCAGTATGATGCCGACGGCGGAGGTGGCGCGCAGCTCCCGCGTCAGCGTCAGGCCGTCCTTGCCCGGCAGATTGATGTCCAGCAGCACCAGCTCGATGCCGTCGCGGGCGACGCGACTGGGCAGATCGTCGGCCTGTTCCGCTTCGCTGATCTGATAGCCCTCTTTCTCGAAGTAGCTGACCAGTAGCGATCTTGATGCGAAGTCGTCCTCGATTATCAGGATACGAGCCGGGCGGGCTGGGCTGTCGGGCATGGGGCGGACTCTCGTGTCTGGGGCACTTGGGTAGATGTACGGGCCCGCCCAGTCTAGCAACGGTCCGGGGCGGGACAAAGCGCCGGGTGATGAAAAAAATCTGGCGCTATGCCTTAGCCGAATCAATACTTTGGCCTTGGGCACCCGGCTTTCGTTACAGCTTGTTACATTCGTCTACAACTTAGCACAAAGGCGAAGAACTTCATTTACAGCCAGGGTGTAGATTGACCGGCAACACTGAACAACCTGGAACATAACAGCGAGGGAGTAGTGGCTTTGACTACGCATAACAAGAAACGCGTGCCCCTGGCGGGGCCGGCTCTGGCGCTGGCGGTAATGGCGGCGCCTGCATTGGCGGCTACCGAGGCTGGCGAGGAGCTGATCCGCAACAACTGCCTGGCCTGTCACAGCGATACCGGGAACAGCGAGACGCCGTTTTCACGTATCAGTGAACAGCGCAAGACCCCGGAAGGCTGGCTGATGACCATCAACCGCATGCAGGAGCTGCGCGGCGCCCAGATTTCCACCGAGGACAAGCGCGCCCTGGTCCAGTACCTCGCTGACCATCAGGGGCTGGCGCCGTCCGAGGCAGAGCCCTACCGCTATCTCCTGGAGCAGGATACCAACCTGGTCGAGTCCGGGGTCGATGAAGGCCTGGGGCAGATGTGTGCCCGCTGTCATTCCGCCGCCCGGTTCTCGCTGCAGCGCCGTACCGAAGACGAGTGGAAGCGGCTGGTTGGCTTCCATATGGGACAGTTCCCGACCATCGAGCTCCACTCGCTGGCCCGTGACCGCGCCTGGTACGACATCGCGCAAAACCAGACCGCTGTCGAACTGGGCAATAAATTCCCGTTGATCACGCCGGAGTGGAACAGCTGGAAGGCGGCGCCCAAGGCGGACCTGACCGGTCGCTGGCGCGTACTCGGTTACGTGCCGGGCAAGGGCGAGTTCACCGCCTGGATGGATGCCTCCAAATCGGAAACCGGTTATCAGCTGTCGCTTGAAGGTCAGTACTCGGACGGCAGCGCCTTGAGCGGCAAGGGCAGCGCCCGGGTCTACACCGGTTACGAGTGGCGTGCGGCAATTGAGATCGACGGTGTCAAGATGCGCCAGGTCATGGCTGCCGACGCCGAGGGATCCGTGATGGATGGCCGCATGTTCAACACCGAGGCGCGTGAGATCGGTGGTGAGCTGATGGCGGTGCGCGATCAGGGCCAGCCCGCGGTGGTAGCGGTGCTGCCGGCGCATCTGAAGCTGGGCGAGAGCGCCGAGCTGACGATCGTCGGACAGAACCTCGACGGCGATGTCTCCCTTGGCGATGGCGTCGAAATCGAGAAGGTCATCGCGCGCGACGGCGACAGCATTCGCGTGCTCGCCAAGGCCAGCGGTGCCGCCGGCGCCCGTACCGTCAGCGTGGGTGACGCCAGCAAAGATCAGGCGCTCGCGGTCTACGACAGCCTGGCCCGGGTCGAGGTGACGCCTGCCAATGCGCTCAGCCGCATCGGCGGGAATGGCGGCGAGATGGCGAAGGTACGCACCGTATACCGTGCCGTCGGTTACGCCGCAGGCGCCGACGGTCAGCCGGGTACCGACGACGATCTGCGTCTGGGTTACATGCCGGCCACCTGGTCGATCGCGCCTGCCGATGAAGTGGCTGCGCACGACAAGGACGAGAAGTACGCCGGCGCGATCGACGCGAGCGGCATCTTCACGCCGGGCGACGCCGGTCCCAACCCGGAACGCAAGATGTCGGCCAACAATGTCGGCCGCTTGACGGTCGTTGGCAGCGTCAGCGATGGCGGTAACGATGTGACCGGCGAGGGCAGCCTGCTGGTTGCGCCGCAGGACTTCGTCCGTCGCGTGCTGGACTGACGATACCGATACCCCCTGAACATAACAACAAGAGGTGATTATGGGCGCCATGACGCTGGTAAAACCGAATCTGCACCGCATCGACGTCGATGCGCGTCAGATGCTGTTCCACGTGCCCAGCAGCAGCATCTTCGAGCTGGATGATCTGAGCCGTGAACTGCTGTCACTGTTCGACCGCCACGGCGAGGTGACCGAAGAGCTGCTGGCGCCCCTGAACGGCCGCTTCGGCGCCGCCGACGTCGAGGAAGCGATCTCGGAATTCCGGGCGCTGGAAATGATTGTCGGCGAAGGTGCTGTTGGGCGCTTCAATCCGGAGCCGCAGAAGGTGACGAAGTTTCCGCTCACCACGGTGGTGCTGAACGTCAACACCGGTTGCAACCTCAGCTGCACCTATTGCTACAAGGAAGACCTGACCACGCCCTCCAAGGGCGAATTGATGGGGCTCGATACCGCGATCAAATCGATCGAGATGCTGCTCAAGGAGTCGCCGGACCAGCCGAGCTACAACGTGGTCTTCTTTGGCGGCGAGCCGCTCAGCAATATGCCGCTGATCCGCGAGGTGGTGGCCTACTGCGAGAAACGCTTCGCCGAGCTGGACGCCCAGGTCAGCTTTACCCTGACCACCAACGCCACGCTGCTCAACGAGAAGCTGGTGGACTGGTTCAACGAGCACCGTTTCGGTCTGACCATTTCGATGGACGGTCCCAAGGCGATGCACGACAAGAACCGCATCACCGTTGGCGGTCAGGGCACCTACGATGTGGTGCGTCGCAAGGTGGAAATGCTGCTGTCGCGCTACACCGCGCGGCCGGTGGGCTGCCGTGTGACCCTGACCCGTGGCATCACGGATGTCGAGAAGATCTTCGATCACCTCTACTTCGACCTTGGCTTCGCTGAAGTCGGTTTCGGACCGGTGACCTCCGGTGATATCGCCGAGTTCAACCTGACGCCCGAGGAGCAGGTCGAGGTATTCGAAGGCATGAAGCGTCTCGGCCGGCGTTACCTCGAGGCGGCCAGTCGCGGTGAAAACTTCGGCTTCGGCAACATGCACCAGATGCTTACGGATATGTACGAGGGCAACAAGAAGCTGATCCCCTGCGGTGCTGGCGTCCAGTTGCTGGCGGTCGACAAGGACGGCGGACTCAACCTCTGCCATCGCTTCACCGGCTCCGACATGCCGCTGTTCGGCAATGTCGAGACCGGGATCGACAAGCCGCGCCTCGCCGAATTCGTCGAGAAGCGTCTGGACCGCAGCAACACCGGCTGCGAGACCTGCCGTATCCGCAACCTCTGTTCGGGGGGCTGCTACCACGAAAGCTATGCCAAGTATGGGGATCCGACAAAACCTTCCTATCACTACTGCGATCTGATGCGCGACTGGATCGACTTTGGAGTGGAAGTGTACTCGCGGATCATGCTCGGGAACCCGGGGTTCTTCGAAGCCTACGTCTCTCCGAGGAGGAGTGCCTGATAATGAAACACCTGAAATCACTGAACAAGAAAGCCAAGCTGATCAACCAGGCGGTGAGCCCGGACGAAGTCGAGGAAGTAGTCGCGATGCAGACGGTGGTCGGTTGTACCGCCACCACCGACCCGGGCTGGGAGCTCGATCCGTTCGGCGGCCTCGGCTCTTTGTGCCAGCCGATGGAGTCCGATATCTACGGCTGCGCCGATGCCTGCTGGTGGCCGGCGCAGGTGCCCGACACCGCCAACACCTACCCTGACTGGGGTGAGGGCGTGGCCAAGGCCGATAAGGACTGGCGCAAGCTGGAAGGTATTTTCGAGGACGGCGAGTAACGGAGAGCGGTGCAGATGAAAGTGAACAAGAAAATGAAAACCTCCGCGCTGGCCGGCGCCGCGCTGCTGTCGTTGCAGGCACTCCCCGCCAGCGCCGACCAGGAGTACCTGCTGACCATCACCCGCCCGGGCCATTTGCAGGTGATCGATATGTCCACCAACGAAGTGGTGCGTACCTGCGATGTGCCGGGCAAATTCGGCACCGGTTCCATCGCGCCGTCGCCGGATGGCAAGATTGCCTATGTCCTCAGTAACATGACCGAGGATGTTTACGGTTTCGATATCCAGACCTGCGACATCACCTTCCATGCCGCTCAGTCCCAGGGCAACGTCCGGGTCAAGACGCATCAGTCGATTACCGTCAGCGCCGACGGCAAGGAACTGTACACGGTGCAGAACCCGGTGCGTCACCTGCCTGATCGCTTCGAGGTCATGGAACCGCAGCTGGCGGTCTACAACACCGCCGACGGCACGGACGCAAAACCCGTGCGCACCTTCCCGGTGGATCGTCGTATCACCAAGATCGCCGCAACGGAAAAGGGTGAGGTGATCCTCGGCGGCGCCGATATCAAGGCAATCGATGTCAACAGCGGCGAAGTCCGCATGGTGACCGCGCTGCAGAGCTGGGACCGTGGCCCGGAGTGGCTGCCGCCCGATGCCTTCGCGATGCACTCCCAGGGCGAGCAGTCCAACGAGTACATCATGCCCTATGTCACGGCCAAGTTTCAGGACGATACCATGAACATGGAGACGGCCGAATGGTGGTGGGGTATCAGCCGGGTGGATCTGGCAACCGGCGAAGCCGTACGTCAGGAAATCATTCCGTTCGAGTTCATCGTCTTCAACTTCATCTCGGATCCGCGCGACCCCAATATCTTCTACGGCAGTTTCAACACCCTGTCGAAGCACGATATCACCACCGGCGAAACCCTGGCGCTGTACGAGATGCCGCATACCTACTATGACCTGAACATCTCGGCGGACGGCAAGACCATCTATGTCGGCGGCACCAGCAGCGATATCTCCATTCACAGTTCGGATACGCTGGAGAAGATCGGCTCGATCCAGCTTAGCGGTGACATGAGCACCTCCGACCTGCGAGTGGCGACGATCCGCGATTAGACCAATACTCTGTCCGCAGAATATCGAAGAGGCCGCGCACTGCGCGGCCTCTTTTTTCTATCCGGACGGACCGGGGAGGTTGTTGGGTTACGCCCTTCGGGCTGCACCCAACCTGCGAGTGCCGGACTGGCACATCGCCCATCGAAAGCACGAACCGGAGGGTGGGTCTAGCGGTGCAATGGCGAGCAGCTCAAAGCTGC
>NZ_BMLT01000003.1:0-169971 GCF_014645375.1 Marinobacterium nitratireducens | reverse complement strand
GCACCGCGTAACCCGCAATATCGATCGTCGTGCAGATCGATTGGTTTCGGCTGGCAGGGCGTTTGTTGGGTTACGCCCTTCGGGCTGCACCCAACCTACGGGTTCCGAACTGGCACATCGCCCATCGAAAGCACGAACCGGAGGGTGGGTTTGGCATCAGCGGGAAAAGGAAAGGACGCGCAGCGAAGGCTGCGCGCAGGGAGGGAAGGCGGCGATCAGATGGAGATCAGCACCGATTTGACTTCGGTGTAGTGGTGGATCACTTCGGCACCCATTTCACGGCCGAGACCGGACTGCTTGTAGCCGCCGAACGGCAGTGCCGGGTCCAGCGCGGTATGGCAGTTGACCCAGACGCTGCCGGATTTGATCTTCGGAATCAGCTTGTGCACGGCGGAGAGGTTGTTGGACCAGATGCTGGCGCCGAGACCGTAGGGACTGTCGTTGGCCAGGCGCACCACGTCATCGAGGGTGTCGAACGGCATCGCGACCAGTACCGGGCCGAAGATCTCTTCCTGAACCAGCGGCGAGTGCTGATCGACGCCGGCTATCACGGTGGGCTTGACGAAGTAACCGGGACCGGCTTTTTCGCCGCCGGTGGTGATGATCGCGCCGTCCTCGCGCCCCTGCTCGATGTAGCCGAACACGCGCTCCTGCTGCCGCGCCGAGACCAGCGGTCCCATCTGCACCTGGGGGTCGAGGCCGTTGCCCAGGGTGATCTTTTCGGCAATCGAGGTGATATCGGCGACCAGACTGTCGTAGTGCTTGCGCTGGACGTACAGGCGGGAACCGGCGCAGCAGACCTGGCCATGGTTGAAGAAGATGGCGTTGGCGGCCCCCTGAGCGGCGACGCCAAGGTCGGCGTCGTCGAGCACGATGGTCGGCGACTTGCCGCCAAGCTCGAGGGTCACGCGGGTCATGGTGTCCATTGCCGCCTTGCCGATCATCTTGCCGACCGGGGTGGAACCGGTGAAGGTCAGCTTGTCGACGTCGGGGTGGCTGGACAGTGCAGCGCCGGCATTATGACCGTAACCCGTCACCACGTTGACAACCCCTGGCGGATAGCCGGCTTCGAGCGCCAGTTCACCCAGCGCCAGTGCGGTCAGCGGTGTGTCTTCGGCGGGCTTCAATACGACGGTGCAGCCGGTTGCCAGCGCCGGCGCCAGTTTCCACACCGACAGCAGCAACGGGAAGTTCCAGGCGACGATGGCGCCGACCACGCCGATCGGCTCGCGTTTGGTGTAGCCGTGGAACTGGGCGTCGGGCATGAAGGGTACCGAGACATCGACACTGCTGCCCTCGATCTTGGTGGCCCAGCCGGCCATGTAGCGCAGAAAGTTGATAGCAAGCTGCACATCGACCGCCCGGGCGACGCCGGCGCTCTTGCCGTTGTCGAGGCATTCCAGTTCGGCCAGCATGTCGGCGCGTTCCTCGACCAGGTCGGCCAGGCGCCACAGCAGGCGTTCACGCTCAACCGGCTTCATGCGGCTCCATACCGAGTCATCGAAGGTGCGGCGGGCACAGGCCACCGCCTGGTCGACATCGGCTTTGCCGGCACAGGCGACAGAGGTCAGCAATTCAGCAGTGGCGGGGTTGTAGACTTTCAGGCGCTCGCCGTCACGGGCCTCGGGGCGCTCGTCGCCGATAAGCAGGCGGTGTTCCTTGGCAATGAACTCGGCGGTGTCGGTCCGTAGCGTAAACGGATTCATGGGCTTCAAACCTCTGATTGTTAAAAGTGCAGCAGAACTGTCGCAATCGATATGCCAACTTCCATATTTATCGTAACTGTCTGAAAATAAACGATATATGAGAAGCCTCTTTGCCATGGCGCCCGCTGTGGTGGTCAGTGTCTGTTTCAGTCTGAGACGACTGTAAGAATTTGATTCACTCCATTTCGCCCGCTGTCAGGTGCCCTGACGGAGCCTCACTGTATCAGTCTCAGACAGCTGTCACGCAATTGAACACTGGTATTGCCGCGTGACAGAGGCTCAATCCTGCCTGTTGTTACTAAATCATTGAAATAAAATGAATATTGCTCTTTGGCACGGCGCGTGCTGGGTAGGTTTGGTGAGTCAGAACCCGGACGCGTGGATCTGTTCCAGGGATCCGCCGCCGCCAAGCCCGGTTGTACTAAGGAGGTCCAATGTTAAAAAGAAGAAGATTGCCCCATGCGCTGAGCCTGCTGTCGGTCGCGATGCTGGCAGCCTCGGTCAATGCGCAGGCGCAGGGCGACGCCGAAACCGTGATGGCGCAAACCTGCGCCGCCTGCCACAGCAGCGATAAAGAGGGTCAATACACCCGAATCGACAATCAGCGCAAGACGCCGGAAGGCTGGCTGATGACCATCGCCCGTATGCAGGTGATGCATGGTCTCAAGATCAGCGACGAAGACCGCCGTACGGTGGTGAAGTACCTGGCGGACCGCCAGGGACTGGCCCCCGATGAAACCGAAGGCTCCCGCTACGCCCTCGAGCGTCGCCTGAATACTCTCGAGACTTTCGATTCCCAGCAGTTCACCGAAACCTGCGCCCGTTGTCACTCCGGCGCGCGGGTCGAGTTGCAGCGCCGGCCGGCAGAGGAGTGGGAACACCTGGTCCACTTCCACCTCGGGCAGTGGCCGTCCCTCGAATATCAGGCACTGTCCCGCGACCGCGACTGGCTACCGCTGGCACTGAACGAAATGGTGCCGGAGCTGGCGGCGCAGCTGCCGCTTGAGACCGACGCCTGGACGAAGTGGCAGCTGGCCGACAAACCGCAGCCGGCCGGCCAGTGGCGCTTGGCCGGGCATATGCCGGGACGCGGTTCGATGAGCGGCGTGATGAGCGTCGAAGCCCAGGGCAAGGATGTCTACAGCCTGAACTTCGAAGGCCGCTATGCCGACGGCACCCCGATCAACGGCAAGGGACAGGCGATTGTCTATACCGGCTACGAGTGGCGCGGCGATCTCGAAATTGACGGCACTCCGATGCGGCAGGTGTTCGCGCTTGCCGGCGGTCGTCTCGAGGGCCGGATGTTCGAAACCCTGCACGACGAAGTCGGTTTCGATATCTCCGGTGCGCGTATCGACAGCGGCGAGCAGGCTTTGCTGGCGCTGCAGCCGTCCTTCCTCAAGAGCGGCGAAAGCGCCGAACTGACCCTGGTCGGTACCGGGCTCGGGGGGCAGCCGGATTTCGGCGACGGCGTCGAAGTGGAGGAGGTGCTCGCGAGCAGCGCCACCGAAATGCGCGTCCGCGTTAAGGTCGCAGATGGTGCCAGCGGTGTGCGCGAAGTGCGCATCGGTGATTCGGATACCCAGTCCCTGAGTCTCTACGACCGTATCGACAGCGTCCGCGTGGTGCCCGACTACAGCGTTTCGCGCATCGGCGGCAACGGCAGTTCGACGCCCAAGGTGTACGGCCTGTTCGATGCCGAAGCCTGGTCGGCCGGCGCCGACGGCGAAACCGGCACCGCGGACGACTATCGCATCGGCGTGGTGCCGGCCACCTGGCGCGTCGAGCCGTTTGACGAGCGCGCCGCCGAGGATGAGGACGTGCGTTTCGCCGGCACCATGGATGCGGCCACCGGACGCTTCACCCCCGGCGCGGCCGGCCCCAACCCGGAGCGCCGCATGAGCACCAACAACGCCGGCAACCTCAAGGTGATCGCCGAGGTCGCGGATGGCGAGCGCACCCTGTCCGGCAGCGGTCAGATGATCGTCACCGTGCAGCGCTGGAACAACCCGCCGATTCCCTGATCGGCAGTCGGGTTTGGATTTCTGGCACTGACGATAACCACAAGATGAGGATGCACCCATGGGCGCACAATTGAATCTTGTAGAAAAGAACCTGCATGAGGTTCGGGTCGGCGACGACCGGATGCTGTTTCATATACCCAGCAGCTCGCTGTTCGCGCTGGATCCCCTGAGCGGCACCATTATCGAC
This sequence comes from Marinobacterium nitratireducens, assembly GCF_014645375.1. Classification (GTDB taxonomy): domain Bacteria; phylum Pseudomonadota; class Gammaproteobacteria; order Pseudomonadales; family Balneatricaceae; genus Marinobacterium_A; species Marinobacterium_A nitratireducens. Next base: position 166,054 of record NZ_BMLT01000003.1, on the reverse strand, counting down.
CGCCTGCGCAGCGGTGGGCGCGCAATCGAGGATTTCGTCGCCCAGATGGCCGGCGACTTTCCGCTCGAGGATGTCCGCGACACCCTGAACGAACTGCGTGCGCTGGAGGTGGTCAGCGACGGCAGCCCGCTGACCGACGAGATCGGTACCCGGCGGGTCGACAGCTTCCCGCTGACGACCCTGGTACTGAATGTCAACACCGGCTGCAATCTCAGCTGCACCTACTGCTACAAGGAAGACCTCGACACCCCGTCGGCGGGCAAGCGCATGAGCTTCGAGACGGCGAAGGACTCGGTCGAGATGCTGCTGCGCGAGTCGCCCAACGAGAAGCGATACAGCATCGTCTTCTTCGGCGGCGAGCCGCTCAGCAACCGGCGCCTGATCGAAGAGGTCGTGACCTACTGCGAGGAGCGTTTCGCGGCGCTGGGCAAGCAGGTCGAGTTCATCATGACCACCAATGCCACGCTGCTGAACGACGATATCGTCGACTGGCTCAACCGCCACCGCTTCGGTCTGTCGATCAGCATGGACGGCCCCCAGGCGATTCACGACAAGAACCGCATCACGGTCGGCGGGCAGGGCACCTATGCCGTGGTCCGGCGCAAGGTGGACCGGCTGCTGGAGCGTTACCATGCCCGCCCGATAGGCGCGCGCGTCACCCTGACCACCGGTGTCACCGATATCGAGCGGATCTGGGATCACCTGTTCAACGAGGTCGGCTTCGCCGAGGTGGGTTTCGCCCCGGTGACCTCCGGCGATATCAGCAGCTTCAACCTCTCGGGCGAGGAGCTGGTCGAGGTGTTCGCCGGCATGAAACGGCTCGGGCGGCGTTATCTCGAAGCTGCGCTGGAGCACCGTAATATCGGTTTTTCCAACCTGCACCAGCTGATCACCGATCTGCACGAGGGCCACAAAAAGGCGCTTCCCTGCGGCGCCGGTCTCAAGATGCTGGCGGTGGATCACGAAGGTGATCTGAATCTCTGCCACCGCTTCACCGGTTCTTCGTTGCCGACCTTCGGTGATGTCCGCAGCGGCGTGCAGCACGAACAGCTTGGCGACTTCCTGTCGCAGCGACTGGATCGCACCGACACCGGCTGTGCCGACTGCCGGATCCGCAACCTCTGTTCAGGCGGCTGCTATCACGAGAGCTACGCGCGCTACGGCGATCCGGCGCATCCGACCTATCACTATTGCGATCTGATGCGGGACTGGGTCGATTTCGGTATCGAGGTATATACCCGAATCATGGCCGAAAACCCCGCCTTCATCGACCAATACATCACACCGCGCCAGGCCCACTGAGGCGGCGGGGCGTGCACGGAGACAGACCATGAAACATCTCAAAGCGATCAACAAGAAGGCGCGGCTGCTGGACGGCGCCGTGCAGGAAGACAGTGTCGAAGAGGTGGTGGCGATGAGCTCGCTGGCCGGCTGCACCGCGACCACGGATCCGGGCTGGGAAATCGACGCCTTCGGCTCGGTCACCTCGCTGTGCCAGCCGATGGAGTCCGACCTGTACGGCTGCGCCGACCCCTGCTGGTGGCCGGCGCAGGTGCCGGACATGATGAACACCTACCCGGACTGGAACAAGGATGCGATGAACTCCGAAGCGGACTGGCGCAACCTCGGCACCGTCTTCCCCAAGGACAAGTAACGACAGCACAGAGCGAGATGGCAATGACACCACAGAACAAGATTTTTGCCGCCCCCCTGGGGCTGCTGATGACGGCGGTCGTACTTGGCAGCGGGCCGGTACAGGCTGCGGCGCTGGAATCCGGCAAGGAGTACATGGCGGTTACCAATTACCCCAACAATGTGCACGTGCTGGATCTGGACAGCGATACGCTGATCAAGAGCTGCCAGCTGCCGGACGCTTTCGGCCCCGGTACGCTGCAGATGGCGCCGGACAAGCATACCGCCTATATCCTCAACAACCACTACGAGGATATCTACGGCGTCGATCTGGACAGCTGCGAGCTGGTGTTCCACGCGAAGATGTCCCAGGCGCCGAACGAGCGCACCAAGACGCTGTTCTCCTTCGCCGTCAGCCCGGATGGCAAGGAGTTATATGCAGTGCAGAACCCGACCGAACTGCACCGCGATCACTACCGCGTACAGCCGCCGCGGCTGGCCGTGTACGACACCGCCGCCGGGCTCGACGCCAAGCCGGTGCGCACCTTCGAGGCGCCGCGCCAGGTGACGGTGATGCAGACCGGCGCGGACGGCTCGCTCTACATGGTCGGCCCGGACGTTTACAAAATGAACGTCGAGACCGGCGAGCGCGAAGTGGCGATCCCGAGCCGCAACTGGCAGCGACCGAACTATACGCCGCCGGATGTGCTGAGCGTCTGGCCGATCCAGACCGCGACGCGGGATTTCACCTTCATGTACACCACCGCCCGTTTCCAGGACGAGACGCAGAACCTCGAAACCGCCGACTGGCTGTGGGGCTACATGAATATCAACCTGGATACCGGCGAAACCGAAACCCGTGATTTCGGGCCCATCACCGAGGTCTACTTCACCGGTACGCGCTCGCCGAAAGACCCCAACCTGATGTTCGGCGTGCTGAACCGGTTGACCAAGTACGATGTCGAGAAGCAGGAACTGATTCAGGCCGCCGAGCTCGATCACTCCTACTACTGCATCGCCATCAACGGCGCCGGCGACAAGGTCTATCTCGCCGGGACCTTCAACGACGTGGCGATCTACGACGCCGATTCGCTGGAGAAAATCGGCAATATCGAACTGCCTGGCGGCGATATGGCGATCACCTCCTCGCAGATCTTCGTGCGCTGAGCACGACCTTCAGGCCGCCCGGCACGTTTCGCGTGCCGGGCGGCCGGGGAACCTGCGAACAAGTCCCAATGAGGCTCTGGCTTGCAGCGCGGGCCGGAATCGCGGCGCCGTTTCGAAGGCATGCTGGTGGCCTGTCGAGAAGCGGCAACAAAGAGTCCGGTTCGCGCTGCAAGCCCCGAAGGGCGGGCTCTGAAGCATGCATCTGCTGTGTTGCAGTGCTTGAAAAGGACTACGGCCAAAGTGCCCTTTAGGGTATTCCCTGCACACTGCGCCGTGCATCTGCACGCTTCAGAGCCCGTAGAGACCAAATGGGACTTGTTCGCAGGCTCCCTTGTGTTAGATTCGGAAGATAACAATAAGCGTTATCCCTAATAATGGAGTGTCCGTTGTGCGCTCTGCCGGGATTACAACGATGACGAGGCATCAAGATGCGACCGAATCTTCATCCGGCACTCGAAAGCGATCCGCTTAACAGCGTGCGCCGCGCCCGCGAGAGCCTGCGCTCCTGCGGCGAAATCCCCGAGGGGGTGCTGCGCGACGAGATCGAGGCGTCCTGGCGCCGCAGTCTCTGCGCCGGGCTCAGTGTGCGCGATGCCTTCGATGCCGGTGCCCGGGTGGCCGGCACCCGCGATCTGCTCGATCGACACCGCGACCTGATTCACCACGCCGCTCCGGAAATGGAGCAGCTGGCGCGTCAGGTCGGCGACAGTGGTCTGGTGGTGCTGGCCAACTCCGACGCCGTCATTCTCGGGACCGAGGGCTGCCGCGACAAGTCGATGCGTTCCCGCTACGGACTGATTCCCGGCGCCTGCTGGAGCGAACAGGCACGCGGCACCAACGCCCTTGGCACCGCCATCGTCGATGCCCGTCCGACGCTGGTCAACTGTACCGAGCATTTTCTCGATCCCGTCACCCGTTTTTCCTGCACCTCGGCGCCGATTTTCGATGCCGACGGCGGTGTGATCGGCGTGCTCGACATGACCCGCGAGGGGCCGCTGGTGCAGCCCGGCGACAGCCTGGGGATAATCCAGCTTGCAGCCCATGGCATCGAAAACCGCATGTTTGCCCATCGCTTCCCGGACCAGGTGGTGCTGGCGTTCCACAGCCGGCAGCAGTACCTGGGCTCGGTCTGGCACGGTTTGATGGCGCTCGGCCTCGATGGCCGGGTGCTGGCCCTGAACGAGCAGGCCTGCCAGCTGCTGGGGCGGCGCCGCGAGTCGGTTGTCGGCAACAATGTCGAGGAGGTGCTGGGCGAAAAGATCGAAACCCTGCTGTCGCTGCGCCTGAAAGACGGGTGCGGCAGCATCCATACCCGCCGGGGCGAGCTGTTCTGCGAACTGCTGCAGTTCCCGCGCAGCCTGCCGGGCCTGCGGGTGCCGGCGGCGCGATCCGGACGTCCGGCGCGCCCGCCCTGTCCCGACCTTGGCCGCCTGGCCGGCGGCGACGAGCGTCTGGCGCGGTCCCTGCGCATCGGCGCGCGGGCGCTGGCGGCGGACGTACCGGTGCTGCTCAACGGCGAAACCGGTACCGGCAAGGAAGTGGTGGCCCGTGCGCTGCACGATGCCAGCGACCGCGCCGGCAAGCCCTTCATCGCGGTCAACTGCGCGGCGATTCCGGAAGGCCTGATCGAGTCGGAGCTGTTCGGTTATCGCGAGGGCGCCTTCACCGGCTCGCGCAAGGGTGGCATGGTCGGACGCTTCCAGCAGGCCAATGGCGGTACCCTGTTTCTCGACGAGATCGGCGATATGCCGCTGGCGCTGCAGGCGCGCTTGCTGCGGGTGTTGCAGGAGCGGGTGGTGGCGCCACTCGGTGGCGGCGAGGAAGTGGCGCTGGATATCGCACTGATCTGCGCGACCCATCACGATCTGCGGCAGCGCGTGAAGGCCGGTGACTTTCGCGAGGACCTGTTCTACCGCCTCAATGGCGTCGCCGTGCGGTTGCTGTCGCTGCGTGAGCGTCAGGACCTGGCGGCGCTGGCCGCGCAGCTGCTGGCGGGCCTCGGCGCCGATGGCGTGGAGCTCGACGCCGAGGTGCTGCGGCTGTTCGAGTCCTACGACTGGCCGGGCAATATCCGCCAGCTGGAAATGGTGCTGAAAACCGCCGTTGCGCTGCTCGAGCCCGGCGAGCGCAGCATCGGCAGCGACCACCTCACCGACGATTTTCTCGAACAGCTGCTGACGCCGGCGCGCAACCACACCGGCAGTCTGCGTGAAGCTGAACTCGAACAGATCAGAGCCACCCTCGAACAGCACCGCGGCAATGTGTCCGCCGCCGCCGCGGCGCTCGGCATCAGCCGCGCCACCCTGTACCGCAAGCTCCGGCAGCTCGAAAACCAGCCCGGATCCTGCGGCGAAGGTGCCTGATCGAGTCGGGGCACTGTCGCTCGTCACGCCAACGTGATACAAAAAACGTCCGCTTCAGGTTTGGAATGGGTCGCGACAGGCCCGCCCATCCTGTGAACCCCGGTTTCCCCGTTTCGCCGATCCTGCGCTGAGCGGCGGATACCGTCAATTCGACATTCGGAATCGAGCATGATCGACTGGCTGGTGCGTGCGATCCACGCCGGCAACCGTGAGCAGTTGAAGAGGGGCTTCGAGTGGCTCTACGGCTTCGTGCGCCCCCAGCGGCGTGCTATCGGCGGGCTCCTGGCGCTGTCGCTGCTGGGCTCGTTACTGGTGCTGCTGCAGCCCTGGCTGACCAAACTGCTGATCGACGATGGGCTGCTGGCCCGCGACTACGGCATGCTGGTGACGATGGCTCTGACGATGATACTGGTCGGGGTGCTCGGCACCGCGCTCGGCGGCGTGAACCGTTATCTGCATACCCGGCTGTCGGGCAAGATCCTGTTCGCGCTGCGCGGCGACCTCTACGCCCATTTGCAGAAACTGTCCCCGGCCTTCTTCGGTCAGCGCCGTATCGGCGACCTGCTGTCGCGTATCGACGGCGATGTCGCCGAGATCCAGCGCTTCGCCGTCGACAGCCTGTTTTCGGCGGTGAGCAGCGTGATCGGGCTGGTCGGCGCCCTGTTCATGCTGCTGACGCTGTCGCCGCAGCTTTCTCTGCTGGTGCTGGTGCTGATTCCGCTGGAGATTCTCTGGCTGCGCTGGATGCGGCGCAAGGTGGAGCACCGCGCGCGGCGGCTCAGGGAGCGCTCGGCGGACGTCTCCAGCTTTCTGGTCGAAACCCTGCCGGCGATGAAATTCATCCAGTCGGTGGGGCAGGAGGGACGGGAGCGTGACCGCCTCGATCACCACAGCGACAACTATCTCGGCGACCTGCTGAAACTGCAGGTCACCGAGTTTTTCACCCATGCGATTCCCGGCACGCTGACGTCGATGACCCGCGCCGCGGCCTTTCTGATCGGTGGCTGGTGGGTGATCAACGGTCAGTGGCAGCTCGGTTCGCTGATCGCCTTTTCCACTTACCTGGGTATGGCGACAGGCCCGGTCAACAGCCTGCTCGGCCTCTACGTCGCCATCCAGCGCATGAGCGTGAGCCTTGGCCGCGTCAGCGAACTGCGTCAGGCGCCGGTAACCGTGGATTCGGCCGGTGTGCCACTGGAGCTGCCGGAGAGACTGCGCGGCGATCTCGAGTTCAGCGACCTGTCGTTCGCCTACCCGGGGCGCGACGCCCCGGTGTTCGAAGCGGTGAACTGCCGCATCGAGGCGGGCCAGAAGGTAGCCCTCAGCGGGGCTTCGGGCGTTGGCAAGTCGACGCTGATCGACCTGCTGCAGCGCCATTTCGATCCGGGCAGCGGCAGCATCCGTCTCGACGGCATCGATCTGCGGCGCCTGCACCTGTCGGACCTGCGCCGCGCCGTGGCGGTGGTGAGTCAGGAGATCACGCTGTTTCGCGGAACCCTGGCGGACAACATTCGCTACGCGGCGCCCGGGGCCAGCGATGAGCAGGTGCTGGAAGCGGCGCGACAGGCGCGTCTTGGCGATATGATCGAAAGACTGCCGCAGGGGATCGATACCCTGATGGGTGAACGTGGTCAGCAGCTTTCCGGCGGTCAGCGCCAGCGTATCGCCATCGCCCGTGCGTTGCTGCAGCAGCCGGCGGTACTGGTGCTGGACGAGGCGACCTCGGCGGTGGACGAGGCGACCGAGGCCGAGGTCATCGGCGCGGTCGACCGCCTGTTCGGTGGCCGTACCCGGATTCTGATCAGCCACCGGCGCAGCACCCTGGCCGGCGCCGATCGTACGCTGCTGATGGCCGACGGCAGACTGACGGAAGTCAGCGGCGAGGCGGTCGATGGCTGAAGCCCGCACCGAGGTACGGATCGGCATCGTCGACAGTGGCTGTCGCGCCGATCAGTTGCCCTGGGCCGATGATCAGGCGGCGTTCGTGATCGAAGAAGGGCAGCTGTGGCAGGGCGAGGCGGCCGCCGATGCCCTCGGGCACGGCAGCGCCATCGCCGATATCATCCGGGCCCAGGCTCCGGACGCACGCCTGGTCGTGGCGCAGGTGTTCGGTGAACGCTTTTCCACCACCACCGCACAGGTCGCAGCCGCGATCGACTGGCTGGTCGAGCAGCAGGTCGCCGTAATCAACCTCAGTCTCGGGTTGCGCCAGGACAGGCCGCAGCTGCGCGACGCCTGCGAGCGTGCGCTGAAGGCGGGCGTACTGCTGTGCGCGGCGAGTCCCGCACGGGGAGACCCGGTGTATCCATCCGCCTATCCTGGCGTCTTTCGCATGACCGGCGACGCCCGCTGCGACCGCGACGAGGTGTCTCACCTCGAGACCGAGTTCGCCGACTTCGGCGGTCATGTGCGACCGCTTGACGGACGCCTCGGCGCGTCCGGTGCCAGCATGGGGTGCGCCCACCTCAGTGGTCTTCTGGCCCGCTACCTGACCGAAGGTGGCCGGCCCGGCGTCGGCAATGCCCGCCAGTGGCTGATCGACCGTGCCGCGTATCGCGGTCCCGAGCGGCGGCGCTGAGCCGCTGCTGCCGCGCCGAAATCCCGTGGTCCGAACGCTGTCGTTACATCCCGTTACAAAGTCGCCACAAATCAGCACATCGGTCGCGTAACTGGTTTACAGCGGCGCTTTAGGCTTGGGGCATCGATAAACCTTTCGCAGGCACGCCTGCGAACCGATGCACTGAGACCTCATGAAGAACAACAAGTTGATTCCTCACGCCCGTCGCCTCCTTGCTGCCGCGATCACCCTGTCCCTGGCCGGGCCTGCGGCGGCCTACAACCTTTACTCGGAAAACGGCGGCGAACTGAATCTCGATATCGAGGCCGTGGCCGGTATTTTCAGCAGCGAAGAGAATTACCTCTACGACGATGATCGCGGTGGTGCCGACTGGCAGGAGGCCTACATCAAGTACGGGGTTTCGGGTTCGCAGGCACTGGCGTCGGGCTCGTCGCTGTTCGGCGGGCTCAACCTGCTGTCGTCCGGCACCTGGGGCGACGGCGACGCCGGTGGTTTCACGTCCGGCGATGAAAGCGAAACCGACCTCGAAGATGCCTACCTGGGCTGGCGTTCCGGCAGCCTGCTGCCGGCCCTGGGTGAAAACGGTCTGGAATTCTCGTTTGGCCGCCAGAACTTCAGCATCGGTGACGGCTTTCTGATCAACGGCGACTCGCTGAACCTGGGCGATGCGCTCAACGGCGGTGGCTACGATTTCGACCGCGGCGGCGCCTACTGGCTGGCGGCGCGCAAGGCGTTCGATCGCACCGCAGTGGCGCGTGTCGGCGGCAGCGATGGGCTGCGTGCGGATCTGTTCTGGATCGAGTCCGACAACCCTGCCCAGGCCGATATGGAACTGGCCGGCATCAACGTCGAGCATGTCGCTGTCGCCGGTACCTTCGGCCTGACCTATATTGAAGGCTTGGATGTCGACGACAAGTACGCCGATGCGCTGGGTCTGACCCATCGCGACGGTCAGGAGACCCTGAGCCTGCGCTACCAGGGCAACGCCGGCGTCGAAAACCTGTTTCTGTCCGGCGAGTATGTCGACCAGCAGCAGGGCGATGATAGCCGTCCCGATGCCGATGCCTGGTATCTCGAAGCCGGCTGGACGTTTGCGGACCTGCCCTGGTCACCGAGCCTGAACTACCGCTATGCCGATTTCGACGAGGGCTTCGACCCGCTGTTCTTCGGCTTCAATCGCGGCTACGGCACCTGGTTCCAGGGTGAGGTGGCGGCCAACTACGCCGGCCCGTTCAACAGCGACGCGACCGTGCAGCACGTCGGCATCAAGGCCAGCCCGTCCGAGACGCTGTCGATTGGCGCGCTGTTCTTCGATTTCAGCGACACCGCCGCAGGCAGTGGCGCGCTCGATGGTCAGGAATGGGACCTGTACGCCGAATGGGTGGTCTCGGAACATCTTATACTGAGTCCGCTGGTCGGCTTCTACACACCGGACAACAGTGCTGCCGACGGAGGCACCCAGCTGGGCAGCGACGATACTAATACCTATGCGCAGCTGATTGCCATCGTGCCGTTCTGATGCGGCTGCGCCGACCCATTACATTGCCAGAGTCCTGACAACAGGAGTTCATAAATGAAAGACCAGTTCTCCCTTATCATCGGCGGCCAGAGCCTGGCCGGTGACCGCGGCACCTTCAAGGTGCTGAATCCCGCCACCGAGGAAACGCTTGCCGAATGCCCCTTCGCATCTCCCGAGCAGGTGGACCTGGCCGTAAAGACCGCCGGGGAAGCCTTCAAAACCTGGCAGCACAGCTCCGACGAGGAGCGTGTCGCGGCGCTTAACGCGATCGCAGACAAGTTCGAGGCGCACGCCGAGGAGCTGGCCGAAATCATTACCCTGGAGCAGGGCAAGCCGCTGGACGTGGCGCGCTTCGAGGTCGGTGGCGCCGTCGCCTGGACCCGCTACACCGCGTCGCTCGAGATCCCGGTCGAGGTGATCGAGGACAGTGACGTGCGCCGCGCCGAACTGCATCGCAAGCCGCTGGGTGTCGTCGGCTCGATTACGCCGTGGAACTGGCCGCTGATGATCGCGATCTGGCACGTCATGCCGGCGATCCGTACCGGCAATACCGTGGTGGTGAAGCCGTCGTCGATGACGCCCTTCAACACGCTGCGCATGGTCGAGCTGATGAACGAAGTGCTGCCGGCCGGCGTGATCAATATCGTCACCGGCGAGGGCGGTATCGGCAGCAGCATGGTACGGCACGAGGGCATTCGCAAGATCGTCTTCACCGGTTCCACGCCGACCGGCCAGACCATCATGCGCAACGCTGCAGACAACCTGAAGCGCCTGACCCTGGAGCTGGGCGGCAACGACGCCGGCATCGTGCTGCCGGACGCCGATATCGGCAAGCTGGCGCCGCGTCTCTTCCAGAGCGCTTTCATCAACATGGGACAGACCTGCGCGGCGCTGAAGCGTCTCTACGTGCATGACTCCCAGTACGATGCCCTGGTTGAGAAACTGGCGGAATTGGCGCGGGCGCAGAAAGTCGGATCCGGTATGGAAGAGGGTGTCACCTTCGGTCCGGTACAGAACGCAGAGCAGTTCCAGCTGGTATCGGAACTGGTGGAGGATGCGCGTCAGAACGGCGCCCGCGTCGTCACCGGTGGCGAGCGCCTCGGGGACCGGGGTTACTTCTACCCGCCGACCATCGTGGCCGATATCACCGACGGTACCCGTCTGGTCGACGAAGAGCAGTTCGGCCCGGCCCTGCCGGTGATCCGCTACAGCGATGTGGAAGATGCCATCCGCCGCGCCAACGACAACCCCAACGGTCTCGGTGGCTCGGTCTGGGGCACCGATATCGACAAGGCCAAAGCCGTGGCCGCACGTCTGGAAAGCGGTACCGCCTGGATCAACAACCACGCGGAGGTGCTGCCGCACTGCCCGTTCGGCGGCTGCAAGATGTCCGGTATCGGCACCGAGTTCGGTCTCGACGGCCTGCTCGAATACACCCAGAACCAGCTGATCAACATCAGCAAGGGTTGAGCGCAGAGCTGACGGTTATTCATCACCCCAGGACGGGACGCCTTCGGGCTTCCCGTCCAGTGACTTTTCGGGCCCCTAGGGCCCTTTTTTAATTTTTCGGTTGGGTCTAGCGACGCGGCCAGTTCGCCACCTGATCGCGCACGGCATCGTACGGGCGCACCGATATCGGTCCCACCCGGGGCCTGGCAATTAACGAAAGCTCCCCAAAACAGATGTTTAACACTTTTGGCCCACTTGATGCATTGCTTTGCTATGGCATCACTGAGGTTGCCCATGAAAAGACAAAGCTGGTGAAGACAACGCCAGCATAATAATCGACCAGGGCTGGGAGTGGGCAGAGAGCGCAGTAACGCTTTGGCCCTGGTTATCGGGGAGAGCACCATGCAAGCCGCAACCGCTATCGACCAGGGACCGTCCCAGACTTCTGCGGACCTGCAACCGCAGGCGCAGTATCATCTTTTTATCTGTGAGGGGGGAGGGCTGCGGGCGCTCAGTACCCTGATTGCAAAAGCCGCCTCGGCCAACCGTTCCGTACTGGTGGTCGGGCAGGGGAGCGATGCCGGCATCGAGTCCGCCTGTTATTGCAGCGAAGGACAGGCCGCGGCCGAGATCTGTGCGGTGCTGCTGCAGGCACCTCTGGACACGGCCATATACGTCGCCGGCAGTCAGAGTTTCCGGGAGGATGTGCAGAACCAGGCGCGCACGCTGGGGTTCAGTGACACCCAGATACGTATCTATACGCCGCAGTCGGCGCTGTATCGCGTGTTCTGCACGCACTGCTACACCAGCGCCGAATACCACCGCCATCAGGGCGTCGTCTGTCGCAACTGCAAGCGGTCGTTGAGGGTGAGGGAGCGCTATTCGCCGTATCTGGGAGCCTACGTCGGCGTAACAGCCAGGCCCGCGGTAGCGGAGGCTGGAGCGCCGGGGCGGGGCGATTGAGGGCGGCCGCTGCTCCGGCCAATGCGCCGGCTCGAAGTGTTGCACTGACTGAACCCTGAGTTGTATCAGCACCACGGCGGTCGGTGTGTGGTTGGCGTCGTGGCGAACACCTGCGCGCGCTTCTGTAACGATCACGAGCAGCCTCCGCCAGCATGTTGTTTCGTCGGATCGTGAATTTTTTAAATCTTGTATCCAGGCAAATGCCTAAGTCTTTAAATTAAATACGTTTCGTTAAACTGGAATAATAACTTAAGAATTTTTCCTATTGCGATCGGGATAGATCAATCTACTCTGATTAATGAGGGTAGAACTCACAGCGTAATTAAGTGTCGCCATTTTTATTCGTCTCTAATTGGGAACATTTCCAAAAGTAAGTGTTGCTATAAGGCGACATGTTGAGCGTCGATAGCAGCCTGTCCGGATCTTGACCGGTCAGGCATTCGTCGTTTTTATTGCGTGGTCGTATGTCTTGCAGGGCAATGCCCGGGTTGGGTGCGTTGTATTCGTGATCTGCGGAAGCGATACAACCAGGCGGTACCCATTCGAATATCCATCAAGATCAGCAGCCAAAGGCTGCGCGATGGAGGAGTGGTCATGCCGGTTATCTCCACATCGGGCCATGGAATCCCAGGCCCCCGAAATCTGATATCCACGGCGCTCGCCAGAGCCAACTCGGCACACGGGAATGACGGGGGCCGGGCGCTGTCCTGGTCAGTCGCCGCTCAGACCGTGTCGGTCGGCAAACGGCCGGTTTTCCATCGCGTGCCAAGCTGGCAGTGCCACCAGAAGGGCCGTGATGCCGGCATGATGGAGGCTCTGGAGCCACGGCTGCTCCTTAGCGCCGATTTTATGCCCGCCGCCGCCGACGTTATGGCTGAAGGTTTTGACGACCTGCAGGACAAACTGCAGGACTTCTTCGATGGCGCAGCAGAGCTTGAAGAGCGGGTACCCTTCCTGCTGCTGGAGGATCCGGACTACGATACGGAAAACCCGGATCCTGACGATGCGCCCATCGAGGCACCAACCTTTGAGCAGCTGTTCGAGATTCCGGTCGATGCCAACGGCGACGGCGAGATCAATAATCCACTGTTTCCCTTCGATACCAGTGACGACGACGAATCTACGCTGCAGCAATGGGATAATGCCGGTATCGCCGACGGAATTGTGGATGCGTCAGAAATGCTCGACGCCTTGCTGTTCCAGCCGTTGCAGGATGTGTTCGACGACATCGAAGTGGGAGACGAGACGGCGGATTTCGTCACGGCGCTGGAGGGCGATGGCTTCCTGATAGCGGGCTTCGACGTTGAGCTGTTATACCTTGGGGGAGATTACACCCTCGGTTTCGAAGTCTCTAACGTGACCGATCTCACCGAAGAGCCCGATGCCGAGGTGGCCTTCAGCTTCCAGTTCAGTCTCAGCATCATGCGGCCCGAGGTCGTGGTCGATTTCGGGCTCGAGGCGGATGAACTAAAGCTGCTGGCGTTCCAGGGCGACTCGCTGGATCCGGATCCGGTCACCCTGCCGGTAGACTCGACGATAACCTTCGGCATCGAGTTCGGTGTCTACACCGGTGGTCAGGAGGAGGCCGACCTCGGCCAGGAGGATTTCTTCATCCGACGCGCGGATGACATGGTGTTCAGCGTTACCGCCAGCGACAACAACTTCAATTTCGATCTGAATATCGGCTTCCTCGGCGCCCAGGTGGTGGGCGGTGACGTCGACTTTCAGGCCGATATTCTTGCCACCCTCGTCGACCCCGACTCGCCCGAGGTGCTCGGCTTCGACAGTGCCCAGTACGGCGTCGAGCAAACCAGTGGTGTGGTGACCGCGGCCAATGCACTGCCGTCGTCCAATCTGGATCATGATGCCGGTTTCGTGCTGCGCATCGGCAATATCGGTATCGCGACCGATGTACTGGTCGAGGATACCGATGCTGGCGACAACAATACCCTGATCGCCGAGATCGAGGCGGCCCTCGATACAGCTGGCCTCGGCGGGCTGTTCGAGGTGGATCTCAGCGGTGGCGGTGAGCTGCGTTTCAGCCTGGTGGACACCAATGCCGGTGCGCTTGGGTTCAATGCCGAAAGCCTGAATGAAAGTGGCGTTCTGACGGCAGCCGGCACGCCGCCGCTGTTCCAGCCGCTCGAGAATGTCAGCCTGCTGCTGTCGGTCGGCGGCGCGATACCGCGGCTCGTGACGATGCGAGCACCGGGTTCCGAGCGCGATGATATCGGCTTTGCCGCGACCGAGATATCGGTGCTGAACCCGCTGATGGCGAATAATTCAGCCAATGCTTCGGGTAACCTAGATGAGGGCGGCGACAGCGAAGCGAATTTCGAACTGACCATCACAGAGATGGACGGCACGGTGACCGTCGCAGCCATCTCGGTCGAAGAAAGCGATGCTCCGGGAGATCCTAACGGGTCTGTTGCCGACCTCGTCGCCGATATCAATGACGCACTCGCCGATGCCGGGGTCGACACCCTGGTTAGTGCCAGCCAGTCGGGAGGTGTCATAAGCCTGACAGGATCGGGTTCCGTGGGCTCGATTGTTATCTCGGATACGGATCCTGTAACAGAGAACGACATCGGATTTGAGTTGAATCAGCAAACGCTGCTGTCGCTGACCGCTTCAGGCAATATTGGCGATGTCACCTTCGACGACGGCCTCGATAACACCTTCGACGATGCGCGCTTCACCATCGAGGTCAATGAAACGGAATATGATATCGATGTGCCGGCGGACGATTCCCGTTCCACCGCGGCCGAACTGGCCGCCGCGATCGATACGGCGCTGTCGAATGCCGGACTGGCGGTTTCTGCCTCTGTCGACAGCAACCATATTGTACTGTCCGCCGATGACGCCTCTGTCTATTCGCTTTCCGTGACGACCGGAAACGACAATCTGAGCGATCTGCTTTACGACCTGAACAATGCCCTCGACGCCGCCGGCCTCAGCGATATCACTGCCTCCGACGACGGCGGCGGCCATATCCGCCTTAGCGCCGCAGGCGGCGAGTCGCTGGAGATCAGTCACACCCTGACCTTCGACGCCGGCGTGCGCGGTGCAGAGCTGGATGGTGACGGCACGGTACCGGATGCCACTTTCGAATCGTCGGTCGGCGAGGATTCGGAGCTCACCTTCACCCTGCCGGTCGAGGTCAAGGAAGGTCTGCGCGAGTATGGCACGACCAGTGACTGGGATCCCCAGGACATGGCCATCGTCGGCAGCTTCAATCCGCTGGACTCGGACATCGCAAGTTTCGTGGTCGACGAGCCCGACAATGAAGACCCGGGAACCGACCCCCAGGAGGTTTTGCGCTTCTTCCTTGATTTCGACATCACACCGGAAAGCGGCGATGATCCGCCGATCGCAATCCCGGCACCACCGGGGGACAATACCCTGCAGTTGGTCAACTTCGCCGAGGCGCTGCAGTTCAACCAGATAGGTCCCGGTAGTTTTGTCGGCATGCTGGGTGAGCTCGGTCAGGCGCTCGACTCGATCATGCAGAACCCGCTGTTCGCCGGCTACGGTATCCCGTTTGTCGACGCGACCCTGAGAGATCTGGTCGCCTTCGAGGACATGATACTCAACAGCCTGGTTTACGATAAAGGTGTCGATAACGAGTTCGACGACGAAGGGTACGTTGACGACGGTACGGACACACGTCTGCTGGTGCGCTCGCCGGTGGGTGATGTCATCATCCCTGACGGCGAGAATGACGAGGCCAACACCTTCGAGTTGTTGCCTACTTTCACGACTGCCCAGGAAATGGGGGCAATACTCGCGGAAATCCTGTCGCTGCCGCTGTTCTCCGGCGATGTTGCGCTGAATACCGGCGGGATCAACCCGACCTATGACCCCGGTACCAACGAACTCACCTACGATATGGACCTGATCTCCAGCGACCGGGTTTCTGTCGGCGTCGATGATCCCGACAATCCCGACGACGATAGCGAGATTTTCGGCAGCAATTTCGAGTTCGATGTCGATCTGGCGCCTTTTGCCGAGTTCCTGATCAAGCCTGAAGGACTCAGCCAGTTTGGCGGCTCTGACCCGATTACCGTGGCCAACCTGCAGGCGCTCATCGAAGCCCGCACCACCTTCTCCGCCACCTATGGCTTCGACCTCTCGCCACCGCTCGATATCGACCCCGAGTGGGATCCAGATCCGGAAGAGGGCGAGGCCGACAGGCTTCTGGAGGAGCGCTTCTTCGTCCGTGACGCAACCCTGGGCGGCGCCTTTATCGCCACCCTGCCGGATGTCGGTGTCGAGGCTTCGGCGCTGGTTGGCATCATCGGGGTCGATATCACCGATATCGATGGCAGCTTCGGCGCCCAGTTCAGCGCCCAGCTGAAGGCCGAGGGCGGCGCCGCCGGCAGCCAGGTGACCCTGGAAGCAATTCAGCAGGATATCCAGGAAACGTCCCTTGGCCCCACCGAAGGTGATGATTCGGCGGACGGATTCCCGACCCCCGGAGACGGCTCTGATTATGCCGGCGGGCAGGAAGCCCTGGAGATCGTCACCGATCCAGTGGTCAGCAAGCTGCAGACGCTGGATTACGATGACCAGACTATTTTCGATCCGGATTTCGTGGCCGGAAGCCGGATAGTGTCCGGCAGTGGCGGAACCGCCTATGTGCTGGCAGTGGACGATGAGTTCTTCGCGGGCACCGGCACGCTGACGGTCTTCGGCGTTCAGGGCGATTTCAACGACAACGACGATATCATCGACGTTCGTGACGTGGTCGGAGGTGGCGGAGATCGCGAAGCTGATGTCGACGGTGGCCTGGTTACCCCGACCTTCTTCGGCGAGCTGGAGATGGATATTCTGGTTCGGGACGGCTTCACCGGCACCGGATACGGCCCCGAGATTGCAGAGCTGGACGGCATCGGTGGCACCATCGATCTGAATATTGCGGTATTTGGCAACCCCAACACCGATACCGATCCGCAGATTGATTCCGGTGACCTGGTTTCCAGCCTCGCCGCCATCGGCACCGATGTGGACGGCAACTTCGTCTCCCTCGCCGACTACGTCGATATCGGCTACTTCGATCTGATCGCGGCGCTCGAGCAGCTGGGTGAACTGGTGGCCGAACTGGAAGCGGCCTATCCGGTACTGAATCAGACGCTGCCGGTGGTGAACATGACCGTCAGCGAATTGCTGGGTCTCACCGAAGGCGTCGACCGGGCGGTGGCGCTGGCCAGAGTACTGCTCGAGAATCAGCAGGATCTGCTGGATGTACCCGGAGAGGAAGTACCGACGCTCACTCTGCAGTCACTGGCAGGCGCGCTGCGCGATGCCTTCGGGTTGGCACCTGACGACGGTGTCAGCCTGGTGGTCGATATCGAGACCGTGGACGGTACCCCCTACCTGACGCTGGATTTCGACATCGAGGAAACCGTCAGCACCTCGCTGGGGCTCGATATCGACCTTGGTCCCGATATTCCGAACCTGACCAGCGGCAAGGTGCTGCGCGCCGACGGTAGCCTGGGCTGGGGATTCAAGGTCGGCATCGCGCTGGACAACTCGACCTACGTCGAGGCGGACGGTACCGAGCATATCGTTTCGGCGGACTTCAAGCTGTTCAACCCCGAGGGCGGCCTCGACGGTCAACTGAGCATTGTCGGCGAAGGCGCCGAGGGCGTGGGTCTGGTGTTCCTGGCTCAGGTGGGTACGGCCACCGTTCAGGTCATGGACGCGCTGGTGGACATCGAGCTGGACTTCGATCTCGGCGGGCTGGACTTCAGTGGCACCGACGGCATCAAGACCCTGGCGGACGTCGACTTCGGCGACTTCGTTCCCAATATTACGACCCAGGATTACGATGTCAGTATCCCGCTGTTCGATATCAGCGCGGGCCTGACCGGCTTCCTCGGCGAGATTTCCGCCAACGGTACCGACCTGATCGACGACGCCTCGAATCTGCTGGACAGTCTGCTGGATACCTCGGCGCTCGATGAACTGGAAGACACCATCGGTGATCTCGTCGACAGCCTGGAAGACTTCGATCCGTTGGAAAACCTGTTGCTGCTGACGGATGCTGCGGATCTGTTCTTCGAAACGCTTCAGGGTCTGCTCGACAAGGCGACCACCGTTCCCATCCCCCTGATTGGCGACAAGCTTGCCGAGGGGGCCCGCTTTATCGATCAGTTCCGCGATCAGTTTATCGATCAGTTCCGCCAGCTTGTCGAGTTCACCAACGACATCGAACTGGAAGATGTCACCGACTATATCAATGATTTCTTTGCCGGGATCGGACTGGATGTAGTGGAGGTCGTCGGGGATTTGATGGAAGGGGATATCGGCGATCAGTTCGATGACGAGATTCGCTGGATGCTGAGTCTCGGCGACACCTACAGCGTGCCCTTCGGCTATGACTTCGACGCTGGCATTCCGCTGCTGAATCTCCACTCCGATGTGGCCGTCGAAATCGGCATCGAATGGGAGCTGGATATCGGATTCGGGGTAAACCTGCAGGACGGTGCATTCATCATTCTGGAAGACGTCTACGGGCCCGGCAACGAAGACGACAAGGGCGAGCTGGAGGTCAGGGCCTTTATCGATCTGCCGGAGGGTACGCCGTTCCGCGGCACCCTGGGCTTCCTCGAGGTCGAGATAACCAACAACGGCAGCGGGATGGAGCTCGATTTCGGGCTGGACCTGTCGAATGAGGGCGCCGCCGATCCCACCCTGCTGCCGATTGCCGATATCGGCAATCTGGGTGTCGAGGTAATGGTCGGCGGTGGTGCGCTGGAAGGCAACGACAATATTCTCGACTTCGACCTGACCGTCGGTATCACCGATACCGACTTCATCATTCCGAAACTGGCGACCAGCCTGGTGATGGACTGGTCGCTTGCCGAGGTCGCCCAGGACAGCATCGACAACTTCATTCAGGAAGGCCTGAACCTGCTCGAGTTCGGTGAGGTGCAGATCGATCTGAGCAGCATGTTCGGCGGCCTGATCGGCGATGTGCTGAGCGAGCTGGAAGTCTTCCTCGGCCCGCTGCAGGAAATCAATGATTTCCTCAACGCCGATATCCCGATTATCAGCGACCTGTTCGGTCCGACCTCGTTGCTGGATATTGCCGAGCTGCTGGGCCTTGCCGACACCCGCCTGTTCGAGGCGTTGGATGCGATCGATACGATTCTCGATACGCTGGGCGACCTCAGCGGCATGATCACGCTCACCGACGCCATCTCGCTGTTCGACGCCGATAATATACCCGATGCGGACTTTGCCGACTTCCTGTTCGATCCGGACCTCGATTTCACCAAGGCGCTGGAAGACTCCTTCGGCGACCTCACCAGCTTCCTGGCGTCGACCGGTGAAAACCTCGTCGGCAACTTTACCGACGCGGTACTGAACTCCGATGTGCCCGGCACGTCGAAATCGGCCTTTACCGATACCACCAATCTGTCCATCGGCGGTGCAGACGAGTTGATCAAGCTGCCATGGCTCGACGATCCGACGGTACTGATCGGGCTGCTATTCAGCCAGGACGTCAGCCTGATCGAAGTGGATCTGCCGCCGCTGGGTGTTGGCTTCGACTATGACCAGTTCGTCACCATCTTCGGACCGCTGGGGGTCAGTATCGGCTTCGGCTTCTTCGTCGGTGCCGACCTGAGCCTGGGGTTCAACACCTACGGCTTCCAGCGCTTTGCCGACTCCAATTACACCAACCCGGCGCTCATATTCGACGGCTTCTTCCTCGGCGACCGGGAAAACGTGACCGAAGGCGCCGATATCGAAGAGCTCTTCATGGAGCTGACGCTCACCGCTGCCGCCGAACTGAACCTGGCCATCGCCACCGCTGGCGTCGGCGGCGGTATTACCGCACGACTGGGGCTCGATCTTTACGACCCGGACAGCGACGGCGCGGTGCATATCAGCGAGCTGATCAATTCCATCGATAATGAGCTTCGCGATGGCGGCAATGCGGGCACCGATGTCTTCAAGGCGATCTTCGATCTCCAGGGCGCGATTCTGGCGGAACTGTTCTGGTACCTGTCGATCAACCTCGGCATTACCGAACTGGAGTTCGGCGATACCATTTTTGGACCGGAGGAAATCTTTACCTTCGAATTTACCTTCAACCGCTCGCCGGTGCTCGCCACGGAAGTCGATACCGACGGCAACGACGACGCAGACGTCCTGATCATCAACGCCGGTCCGAACTCGATCGATCGTCTGAACGGCGATGTTTCCGATGGCGACGAAGTGTTCGAGGTCGAGTACGACGGCGGCGATATCCTCATCAGATCCTCCAGCCTTGGCGTCAATGACTGGCAGAGATACTCCAACGGCTACGACCACATCATTTTCCTTGGCGGGGAGGGTAACGACTCCATTACCTTCACCGGTTTCGACGAGTCGAATATCACCTTCAACCTGCAGGGCGGTGCCGGCGATGACGTCATCCAGTTCGTCGAAAACCTGGGAATACTAACGCCTGCCACCGGAGCCGGCGCGGTCATTCTCGGCGGTACCGGCAACGACACCCTGATCGGCAGCCACCTTAACGACCGCATCTTCGGCGGTCGCGGCAACGATACCATCGGTGGCGGACGGGGCTACGATATCCTGATCGGCGATCAGGCCATACTGCGGGACGAGCCCGAGCCGACCATTGGCGTTCTGGTGTCCGTCCTCGACGGCGACGACACCATCAACGGCGGCGATGACGACGACATTATCTTCGGCGGTGGTGGGGAGGATGACCTCCACGGCGATGCGGGCGCCGATATCATCATCGGTGACGGCGGCCGTTTCTCCTACCAGCTCACCGATGGTCATATCGATATCAGCGCTTTCGACATCGACGAGTTCAACCCCAACGACCGGCTGGACCCGGATCCCGCGGTCAGCACCATGCAGCAGATGCAGAATATCCTGCTCTCGCTCGGTGCTATCTTCTCGGGCACCAACCTCGGCGGCGGTGCCGACGACACTATCGACGGCGGTGACGGCAACGATATCATCTTCGGCGGCGCCGCCAACGACACCATCTCCGGCGGCAACAACGATGATCATATCGTTGGCGGCACGGGCTTCGATCTGATCAACGGCGATGACGGCAACGACGTACTGTTTGGTAACGAGCAGGACGATATCATCAATGGCGGTGCGGGCAGCGACGTGATCTCCGGCGGTTTCGGCGATGACTTCCTGCACGGCGATGAGGGCAACGACTACATGGCCGGCAGCCGTGGCCGTGACATCATGTTCGGCGACGAAGGCGACGACGAGATGCACGGCGAGGGCGAGCCGGACATCATGTTCGGCGGTGAGGACAATGACCTCGTGATCGGTGGCGTCGGCGCCGACATCATCATGGGTGACGATGGCATCGTCGTTAAGTTCGACGATTCGGCAGCGGTCGCATCCGGCGACGACCTGATTATCGGTGACGGCGACCACAGCCTGGCCGATGCCTACGAGGCGGCTGCCGATCTATCGATCGGCAGCCTGGACCTGATCCTGACCCACGTCAGGAGCACCGATGGTGACGATATCCTCTCCGGCGGCGAGGGCGGCGACCTGATCTTCGGCGGCGGCGGCAACGATCTCGGCGGCGGCGATGTCGACCCGCGCAGAACCACCGCCAACGACGAGACCTTTACGACGCCGGACGGCGACGATGTACTGATCGGCGACGGCGGCGTGGTCGAATTCAACCAGCGCCGGCTGCAGCGAATCGCCTCCGTTTTCGCCGGAGATCCCGATATCAGCTACCGCGATACCCTCTACGGCGACAACGGCAACGATATCATTATCGGCGGCCGCGGCAGCGACGGTGATGACAACGGCGACGACCCGACCCTGAACATCCCGAGCCTCGGTATCGGCTTTATGCTCACCGGCGGCCACGGTCCGGGCCGCGGCGCCACCGATCCCGAGGTCAGCGACGCCGATATCATCATCGGCGACAACGGCGAGCTGGTCTATGTCGGTCCTTCCGATGAGAACTTCGGCCAGCTGGCCTATATCCAGACCACCGATACCAGCAACGCCACTGGCGGCGCCGACACCGCCTTCGGCGAGGAGGACAACGACATCATCCTCGGTGGCGTCAACGGCAGCGTCGACGTGCTTAGCGGCAGCACCGGCGAAGACGTGATCCTCGGCGACAACGGCCTGATCCACTTTTACTACGACTGGGAAAACGACCCCAGTATCGAGGATTACGCAACCGAGGATTATCTACCCAATGACGGTGACACCAGCACCATCGACCTGATCCGCAGCTTCCACGACGGCCTTGGCGGCATCGATATCGTCTCCGGCGAGCAGGGTTCCGACGTGCTGATGGGCGGAGAGGAGGGCGACTTCGTCTACGGCGACAATGCCACCGCCAGCTCCGGCAGCGACGACCTCGGCGATATCATGCTCGGCGACAACGGCGATATCTTCCTCGAAGGCGATGTCGGCCTGCGTATGGTGCAGGGCGTGGCGGTCGACTTTATCACCACCACCGATGTGTCCGAGGGTACCGGCGGCGCCGATATCATGAGCGGTAACGCCGGTGCCGATGTCATCATCGGCGGTGTCAACGATGGCGGTATCGACCAGCTCTACGGCGATGCCCGGACGCCGGTACCGGGGCTCGACGGCGACGATACCCTCCTCGGCGACAACGGCCTGCTGGACTACACCTGGGATGCCATCTTCGATACCGACCGCAATACCCTCGACCTGATCGCCACCACCGCCCAGGCCGGAGGCGGCGTGCGCGGCGGCGTCGACTATATCTTCGGCAATGCCGGCAGCGATACCGCCTTCGGCGGTAGCGGCGGCGATCGCATCTTCGGCGACAACGACGAAAGCGTCGACGGCTCCGGCGATGCCGACCTGCACGGCGCCCTGGGCGGCAGCGATATCCTGGTCGGCGACCAGGGCCGGGTCGAGCTGGTCAACAATCTGGTGACCTTCATCACCAGCACCGACCTCGACAGCAGCGAGGGCGGTATCGACCATATCCAGGGCAACGACTACGGCGATTACATCATTGGCGGCGTCGCGGGGGATGAACTCCATGGCGAAGCCTTCCTCACACCCGGCGAAGGTGTAGCGGATCTGGTGGTCAACGCCGGTAACGACACCATCCTGGGCGACCAGGGACGGATGCGCTTTGATGTCAGTGACAGCGACCCGTTAGTCTCCGTGACCGCTGGTTACTCTGCCCTGGGCGATGGCGATCCTCTGACCCTGGATCTGGTGGAAACCTTCGCAACCGGAAACGCTGACCTTGGTGGCAGCGACCAGATCTACGGCAACGATGGCGGCGATGTCGCCATGGGCGGTGCCGTCGGCGACCTGATCCACGGTGACTTCTACCTTGGCGACAGCGGGCTGGTACGGGCGCTCAATCCCGGCAACGACGATCTGCTCGGCGACGGCGGCCAGAAGTACTTCCAGAACGGCCATGTGATCCTGCTGCGCAGCCACGAGACCGACCAGGGCGGCTCGGACGAAATTCATGGCAATGACGGCAACGACACCATCATCGGTGGCTACGACGACGACCTGCTCTACGGCGAGACGGATCTGGACCATCTGGTACTTGCGGCCGGTCGTGCCGGCGAGGATGTGATGCTGGGCGACAACGGCCGCCTCGACTGGACCCTGCCGGATGACGATATTCTCGGTCGACAGGATGTGATCGACGAGTTCGGTGGCACCTTGATTACCGTGGATCCGGTCGCAGTCCCTGCCGATGGCTGGGCGACCCTCGACCGTATTACCACCATTGCGCCGACCCACGGCGGCAACGATGTCATGTACGGCAATGGCAACAGCAGCGCCGGTGTCGGCGATGTGATGTTCGGCGGCACCCTGAATGACAATATGTACGGCGACAGCGGCGATGCCAATCCAAATGGCGCGGACGGCGTCGACGGCAGCGATGTGATGTTCGGCGACCACGGCAAGCTGTACCCGAACCTTCCCTACTATCCGGTTTTCGACGGCTTCTTCGTCCACAACAACTTCTTCTCGATCGATACCCAGGAAGCGGACGGCGATGACGATAGCAGCGGCGTCCATAACGACTTCGAGGACCTGATGTTCGGCAATGCGGCCAACGATATTATGATCGGCGGCCAGGACGACGACATCATGTTCGGCGGCGCCGGCGACGACGATATGATTGGCGGCCACAACGTCGCCGGCGGCATGGACGAGCTGGATATGATGTCCGGGGCGGACGTGCTGGCGATCACGCCGACTGTGCTGGCGGACCTGAACCCCGCCGACGTCAATGATATCAACGATTTGATGGACGGCGGCGCCGACGACGATGTGATGGCCGGTGACAACGCCATCATCATTCGGCAGGACGACAACCTGAGCCCGCGCTTCCGCATGACCGATGGCGGCTTGCTGTACAACATCCAGAGCCAGACCCTGGATAATCTTGCCGATATCGACGTCGGCTTCAGCGCCAATATCACCGGCGCTTACCAGACGCACCAGGATATGACGCTGGTACGTACGGTAACGCTGCTTGATCACAGCGAGACGATCGAAACCGATGCGGCCGCGAGCCCGAACGATCCGCGCGTATTCGGCAACGATATCATGGCCGGTGGCAGCGAGGACGACGAAATCTTCGGCCAGCTCGGCGACGATGTGATTCAGGGTGATGGCGCTATCACACTTATCGAGCAGATCGCGGAAGGCAGCTTCGATCCTTACGACCCGGCGCAGGATGCCGATCCGTCGTTCGATGTCCGAAACTTCATCCAGCGCGTGGACCTCGTCGAGGGCAACGACCTGGACTGGACCGTCCGCTTCGATGTCTTCGAAGCGCTGGATGACGGCGATGACTATATCGAGGGCAACGGCGGCAACGACCGTATCTACGGTAACCTCGGTCAGGACGATATTATCGGCGGCAGCTCGATCCTGTTCGGCCTCGGTAATGACGATGCGGCATTCCATGGCGTGTTGAGCGGCGTTGAGCTGCGCCCGGACGGCGCCGATCTGATCTACGGTGGCGCCGGCAACCCGAATCTGTTGGCGCGCAATGCCAGCTCTGACGGCAGCCTCATCGTTCCCGAAAGCGAGCGCCACGCCACCGATGCCGATACCATCCTCGGCGACAACGGCGAGATCTACCGTATCGTGCTCGATACCGATCCGGAAACCGAGGGCGATCAGATTGGCTACGCGGTGTTCAACTACGACCGTGATGCCACCACCGCCGACGGCTTCGTCGACGATGGCTACGGCGATGCCGGTCTGACCATCCGCGTGCGCGCGGTGGACCTCGGTGATTACGGTTACGCCTACGCCGATACTGGCTCCGATCGCGATACCCTGACGTTCCTTGACACCGCCCGCGGCGAAGGCGATCTGATCTATGGCGAGAGCGGCGACGATATCATCCACGGCATGACCGGCGATGACGTCATCTTCGGCAACAGCGAGCACGACGATCTCTACGGTGAAATCGGCGCCGACTGGATCGTCGGCGGCACCGGCGTCGACGGTATACTTGGCGATGACGGCCTTATCCTCACCAGCCGTAACAGCGACGACTACGGTGAGTCTCTGTTCGGCATATCTGCGCTGCTGCCCGAGCAGACCAACCTGAAGAGAAACGAAACCGCGGATCCGAACTCGCTCAACGCCGAGATCGTGTCGCCGGGGAACATCCAGCGCGCGATCATCAATGTCGAAAACGAACTGACCAAGTCGGTCGAGTTGTTCGCCTTCCGCACCGATGACCTGGATGGCGAAACCGTTGGGGAATTCGACGCAAGCATCGCCTTCAACGACATTATCTTCGGCGGCCTCAACAACGACTTTATCCACGGCGGCGACGGCGACGATGCCATTTCGGCCGCCGAGGCGTTGCCCATCTACTATTCGGGCGATGATCCTGACGATGGGTTCGCGTCCGACTTCGTATCGGTTAATACCTTCCTGCAGGATATGCAGGACTCCACCTTCAACCCGGGTCCTGCGCTCAGGGACAACCCCTTCTGGTTCGCCTTCGCGCCCTACAACCCGGGCGATATCCTGCGCTTCGAGGGCAAGGAGATCCTCGACGAGAACGGCCAGAACGCCCGTACCCGTGACGAGTTCGCCTGGTACGACGAGTTCAACCCGCGCCGCAAGATCGTGTTCGATTTCGACTTCAATTTCGGTGCGGCAGATCTCGGTGATTTCACGGCCCTGGTCAGCACCGAGGGTGTCGCCAGCCCGATCGATTTCCTGCTCAACTTCGACGAGACCGAGGGCGAGCTGGACCTGCGTTTCGGCGAGGACAAGGCCAGCGACGGCGATGACCGTATCTTCGGCGATCTGGGCAACGACTGGATTGTCGGCGGTACCGGTCGCGACCATATGTACGGCGGGCGCGGCAACGACCTGCTGAACATGGATGACGACCACGACTCCGGCTTCACCGGCCGCGTCGGTCCGCACGATCCGGAACC
Source organism: Marinobacterium nitratireducens (assembly GCF_014645375.1). GTDB lineage: Bacteria > Pseudomonadota > Gammaproteobacteria > Pseudomonadales > Balneatricaceae > Marinobacterium_A > Marinobacterium_A nitratireducens. Next base: position 139,933 of record NZ_BMLT01000003.1, on the reverse strand, counting down.
GAGCGATCTGGACAACAAGGATCCGGACGAATTCCAGAGTTACGCCGATATCGTCTACTCCGGCGCCGGGCGCGACGTGATGATCCTCAACACCGGCGCCGACCGGGCCATCGACTGGGTAGGCGAGTACAACAGCTACATCGTGCCGTTCAGTCCCTTCGGTGCCTTCCATATCAGCCGCACGCTGCAGCCGCAGGTGCCGGAGTTCCTCTACGCGCTGTCGGCCAGCGACGGCGTCGACAACTCCCTGAACGCGCCGGATGCGCAGCTCTACGTCGATCAGAAGAACCTCGACGTGCGTACCGATGCACCGGATCCGGCCCGGGCCCTCGAGCCCTACGGCGAGCTGGGCATGGTGCGCCAGACCGACTTCGACTGGCAGGAACAGACCGGTGCGCCGAACGACCCGCAGCCGGGCAACCTGCAGGGTAAGCGCGAAATCATGCGTCGCGAACTGTTCAACGATCCCGGTGCCGCCGTGCCGTTTGCGGCGGATGTCGGCACCCTGGAGCTGACCCAGCAGGGCAGCCTGCAGGCGGCGCCGGAGGCGCTCGGCGCAGAGGTCGTCGGCCTGTACCCGCTCGACACCCTGCAGCCGAGTTACATCGAGATCCTGGTAACGATCAACGCCGACAAGGACAAGGCCGGCACCAAGTCCAACGGCTATGTACTGTTCGACTACATGGGCGCCGAAGACTTCAAGTTCGCCGGCATCGATGTGGGCACCGACAAGCTGCAGATCGGCCACCGCGACGCCAGCGGCTGGGTGGTCGACGTTCAGCTGCCGGTGCAGCTCAAAGCCAATACCGACTACGACATCACGGTGGTGCTGTTCGGCACCCAGGCCACGGTCTACGTCAACGAGAACGAGTTCGTCGTCTATGACTTCGGCGAGCCCCTCAACGACGGCGGCCTGCTGGGCCTTGGCACCGACAACGCCATAGCCCGCTTCGACGACTTCCAGGTTCAGACGCTGCCGCCGGTCTGGACCTTCGTCAACGAGACCGGATTCGACTCCGCGGCCGACAATCCGTTCACCTTTGTTACCGGTGACTGGAGCCTCGATAGCGGCAGCCTGCACGGCGGCAGCCAGGGTCCGCTGCCGGCTCTGGCGGTCGACAGCGTCGAGGTCGCGGCCTTCTCCCGGCTCGAGCTGCTCGGCACCCTCGCCACCGACAACCAGGGCGGTTTCGTGTTCGATTATTACAGCGAGCACGAGTTCAAGTTCGTCGCCCTCGACGTGCAGAACGACGAAGTGCTGCTGGGCCACTACCTCGATGGCAACTGGAGTCTCGACGCCAGCGCCAGCCTGGCGCTGACAGGCGGCGTCGACTACTCGCTGATGCTCACGCTGTTCGGCTCTACCGCCAGCGTTACGGTCGACGGTACCTCGGTGCTGACCCACAGCTTCAACAGCCTGCTCAACGACGGCCTATACGGCGTGCTCAGCGTCGATGGCAATACCAGCATCGACAGCTTCCTGGTGCGCGGGGACGACCCGGCATACGCTGGCGATCCGCTCCTGGTAGAGGGGGCTGCCCGAACCGGGCTGACCGATGGTGACCTCGACGCGGCGACTATCGAAGTGGCAGCCGATAGCGCCATCGGCCTGCTTGCCGCGCGGGTGGCGGTCGACGAGACGCAACTGCAGGGGCTGACCATCGATATCGCGGACCTGCCCGGAGATTATCTGGCGGTGTACCGGGGCGACCAGATCGTGCTGGATTACAATGCCGCCGGATACGGCTGGTACACCGGCGATGACGCTGTCGTCGACGGGGTCGATCTTCTGAGTGTGCTGTTGCACGAGTACGGGCACGCAGCGGGGCTCGATCACGATTCGGCGCTGGCGTTCATGGACGACAGTCTTGCCGTGGGCGAGCGGTTCGATCTGTCCGTCGATGTCGGTATCGCAGGCGAGGGCGAACAGTCGGGCGCCGATACCGTCGCAGTGCCGGAAGCCTACCTCTCGCTCGCCGGCCTCGAAGCCGAAGCGCAATCCGGTCAGTCGGCTGATCGTGAAACCGGACCCTGGTTCGCCGGTGTCCATCCTGGTCTCGAGCATATCGACTTCTTCGGCCTGCTGCTTAATCGGTACGGCCAGGCGCTGGGTATCGAGCGCAGTCCCGGTCTTGCGTTCCTTGCCGACGAGCTGGGCCTGCGTCAGGATGCGCCGCAAGAGGGTGACGGTGATGGGGTTGGCCTGATGCAGGTCTTCGACGAAGGCACCGGTGAGTTCATATCCCGCGATGCCCGCGGCGAAGGTTCCGACGAGCACCTGATCTGGGATGGCGTCGAGGCGGAGGAAGGTGAGGCCGGTCTGGTTCGCTGGGATCGCATCGTGAGCTTTACCGAGAGCGCTTTGCGACTACGCTAAATAGGTGGCACGAGCGTGGAAATATCGTTTGTACATCTTTATCAACCAGTGAACGGAGCACACCATGGTCGATGAAACTCAGACCGACGACGTTGAAGTACAGGCAGGTCAACCGACAACACCGATCGTCGACTGGGACGATTCCGAAATGAAGAGTTCCCACGCGAACGTGGTCAATGCCACCAGTTCGCGTGAAGAGGTCAACCTGTTCTTCGGAACCAACGAAACCTGGAAAGCCACCGAAACCAAGGAATTTCACGTCAAGCTCAACAACCGGATCGTGTTGAGCCCCTTCGCGGCGAAACGGCTCTGGATACTGCTTGGCGCCGTGCTCAAGCAGTACGAGAAACGCTTCGGTCCCATCGATATCACGCCCGGCAAGCCAGGCGGCAAGTCCTGACGGAGCTTCGGCTGCGTTTTCCGATCAGTAGCCGTGTTCGCGGAGTCACGGGATGACCGAAAGTACACGAGCCGACAGCGCCAACGTCACCTTTCTGGAGCAGACGCTCTGGCAGCAGTTCAGAGCGGTCGAGGGGCCGGACGACTTCGTCCGGAGCTGGCTTGCACTCCAGTGTCACTACATTCCCGGTGCAGGCGCAGCTGTGGTGGTGCTCGGCGAGCCCGGCACCGGGCCCTTCGCGCCGGTGGCAAGCTGGCCCGCCGACGAGCCGCCGGCGCGCGAGCTTTCATCGACGGTCGAAAAGTGCCTGCAGGAACGCCGCCCCATCGCCCGCGAAGGGCCCGCCCGGCAGCTAGCGCTGCCGCTCGAGATGGACGGCGAGATATGCGGCGCCATCGCCCTCGCGCTGGAGGGCGAAGACGGTGACAACCGATCGCTGCTCTGGCGGTTGCGCTGGGGCAGCGCCTGGCTCGAAGCGCTGCTGCGGCGGCAGCAGGGACGGGAGGACGAGCGTCAGAAAGCGCGCACGGTACTGGCATTCGATTTTATCGGTCTGGTGCTGGAGCAGCCCTCTTTCAGCAGCGCCTGCAATGCCCTGGCAAGCGAACTCTCGGTGCAGCTGAATGCCGACCCGGTCGCGATCGGTTTTATCGAAAAAGGGCAGGTCAGGCTCAAGGCACTGTCGCACAGCACCCAGTTCGGCGAGCGCATGAGTTATGTGCGGCATGTTCAGGCGGCCATGGAGGAAGCCGCGGATCAGCGTTCGGTCATCCTCTGCCCACCGCCGCCCACCTGGGATTACCGGGTCACACGGGCGCATGAGGCACTGCTGGAGACACACCGGGCAAACGCCGCCCTGACGCTTCCGCTGCGGATGGGCCAGGAGGTGGTCGGCGCCATTTCGCTCGAGCGCAGTGGCGACCAGGGTTTCAGCGATGACGAGGTCGAGCTGCTGGACAGTGCCGTCAGCGTCCTCGGTCCCATTCTGTATCTGCAACGCCGTGACGACACCTCCATCTGGCGCAAGCTGTACGACGCGGCGAGGCTTCAGCTGGTCCGGCTTTTCGGACCCCACTATATCGGACGCAAGATCGCCACCCTTGCCCTGATATTGCTGGTGGTCCTGTTCAGTGTCGTCACGGGGGAATACCGCGTGACGTCGCCGGCGATTGTCGAGGGGCTGGTGCAGCGGGCCATCGTTGCCCCGTACGACGGCTACATCAAGAGCCAGATGGCGCGGGCCGGCGACCTGGTGCAGGAGGGCGAGCTTATCGCCACGCTCGACGACCAGGACCTGGCGCTCGAACGTATCCGGTGGCACACCAAAGCCCGCCAGAGCATGGCCGAATACGATCAGGCGCTGGCGCGTCAGGAGCGCTCGACAGCCAACATCATCCGCGCCGAGCGGGACCAGGCCGAGGCCCAGGTCAGGCTGCTGGATCTTCAGCTGGCGCGTAGCCGGATTCAGGCGCCCTTTGCTGGCGTGCTGGTGGCGGGCGACCTGAGTCAGAAGGTGGGCGCGGCGGTGCGCCGCGGAGAGGAGTTGTTCCGGCTGGCTCCGCTGGACGAGCACCGCGTCATTCTGAAGGTGGACGAGGGCGATGTCATGGATCTGCACCCGGGGCAGACCGGGTACCTGCGTCTGTCATCGATGGCCGATCGGGTGATGGCATACGAAATCACCCTGATAACGTCGATTGCGGAGCAGGAGGAGGGACGCAACTACTTTCGCGTCGAGGCGGTGCTGCGCGACGATGTGCCCCGGCTAAGACCGGGTATGCAGGGCATTGCCAAGACCCGCGTCGACGACCGGCTGGTGATCCGGATCTGGAGCGAGAAGCTGATCGACTGGCTGCGTCTGTTCGTCTGGACCTGGTGGCCCTGACATGGAACAGGGGATCTGGTACCGGGTTGCAGGCTACAGGCCCGAGTTGCGCCGCCATGCCAGGATATACCGACAGCGCTTTCGTGGCCGCCTGACCTACGTTCTGCAGGATCGAACCTCGGGGCGTCACCATCTCTGCTCGCCGTCGGCCTACTACATGATGTCGCTGATGGACGGCTCGCGCACGGTGGCGCAGATCCGGGACATGGCCTGCGAGGCCTTCCCGGACGAGGTTATCGATCAGTCTGAAGTGACCAAGCTGCTGGCGATGCTGTTCAGAAGCGATGTGATGCAGGGCAGCCTCCCCGCCGATGCCCTGGAGCTGACGGAGCGCGGCGACCGGCAGAGCCGGCGCAACCGGTTTCTTCGTTTTCTCAACCCGCTCGCCGTGCGCATACCGCTGCTGGATCCGGATGATTTTCTGACCGCGACCTCGCCGTGGCTGCGTTTTCTGTTCACGCGCTGGGCCGCGCTGGTGTACCTGCTTATCGTCGGCTATGCCGTGGTGCTGGCCGGTGCCCACTGGAAGGAACTGACCGAAAATATTACCGATCGCGTCATGGTCGCGGAGAATCTGCTGATCATGCTGTGCGTGTTCCCGTTCGTAAAGGCCATTCATGAACTTGGCCACGGCTATGTTGTAAAGCACTGGGGCGGAGAGGTGCACGAGATTGGCATCATGTTCCTGGTCTTCATTCCGGTCCCCTACGTGGACGCCTCGGCGGCCGCCGCCTATTCGGGCAAGTGGCAGCGTGCGCTGGTGGGGGCGGCGGGAATTCTGGTGGAACTGTGGCTGGCCTCCCTGGCGCTGTTCGTGTGGCTGACGGTCGAGGAGGGGATCCTCCGGGCCTGCGCCTACAACGTTATGCTGATCGGTGGCGTCTCCACGCTGTTTTTCAACGGTAATCCGCTGCTGCGCTATGACGGTTACTATGTTTTGCAGGACATCCTGGAGATACCGAACCTGGGCAGTCGCTCGACCCGTTATATTGCCTACCAGGTCAAGAAGCGCCTGCTGGGTATCCTGGACCTGCAGTCACCGGCCCACAGCAAAACCGAAGCCCGCTGGATGCTGTTCTATGGCATTGCATCCTTCCTCTACCGGATCACCGTGGTCGCGGCCATTGTGCTCTTCGTCGCGTCGCAGTATTTCGTCGTGGGGGTGCTGCTGGCCATCTGGGCCTCCTTCCTGATGCTGGGTCTGCCTCTTATCAAACAGGCGCTGTTTCTGCTGCGCGCAAGCGCGCTGCGCGGGCGCCGTGTACGGGCTCTGTCCGCGGTGGGCGGCTCTTTGCTGCTGGTCGCTCTGCTGTTGCTGGCAGTACCGCTACCCTACAACACCCTGGCGGAGGGCGTCGTCTGGACACCGGGCGAAGGCGCCATTCACTCCGCATCCCAGGGGGTTGTCGAGGAAGTCTATGTCAGTCGTGGCGAGAGGGTTGGCGACGGGGCGCCGCTGTTGCGGCTGTACGATCCTTACCTGGACACCGAGGTCGAGGTGCACCTTGCGCGGGTCAGGGAGCTGGAACTGCGCATGGACGAACAGAGCGTTCTGGACCGCGTAGGGGCGCGCGTCGTCGAAGAGCAGCTGCGGCAGGCGCGCGCCGATCTCGAGCAGGCGCTGGTTTACCGCCGCAATCTGCAGATCACTTCCGCAGGGTCAGGCGAGCTTGTGCTGCCGCGAGCGGCGGACCTGCCGGGAAAATTCGTGCAGCGTGGCGAGATTCTCGGCTATGTGGCCGGCTTCGATACCCCGGTGGTCCGGGTCGCGGTGGGGCAGGATGTGATCGAGCAGGTGCGCAATCATACGGATTCGGTGGAGATGCGTCTGGTGCAACGTTTCGCCGAGGTGGTGCCGGCCCGGGTACTTCACGAAGTGCCTTCGCTTTCGAATATGCTGCCCAGTCCCGCGCTCAGCACCCGTGGAGGCGGGAAATTCCTGCTCGACGCGGCGGACCCGCAGCAACGCAGGGTTCTCGAAAGCATCTTCAACCTAGAGGTAGTACCGCTCGAAGCCTGGCCGGTATCCAAGCTGGGCATGCGCGTATACGTCAAATTCAGCCATGGCTGGGAGCCGGTGGGCTGGCGGCTGTACCGTTCCGTCAGGCGGGTACTGCTGAGGCAGCTCGATGTCTAGTGTTTTCGTACCCGAGTCCACGGCCTATCCCGAACGCCGGGATTCGGGCATAAGCTGGCGTCAGAGCCTCGAGCGCCTGCTGCTGGCCTGGCCTGTCCGCTTTCGCTCGTTGCTGCTACGGCGCGAGCTGGCCCGGCTCGAAGCCGGACTCGGGCGCGACGGCGTAGCGCTGCAGGACCTGACAGACTCGGTGCGACTGAAGGGGCTGAGCTCCGCGACCCTGCCTCTCTGGTACGCCTGGTTGCGCCAGCGCGAGACCGGGCGCGAGCTGGCGGCGGGGGTGCTGGCGCTGACTCGCGGTATGGCCGTACAGTGCGATATGCCAGCGTTGCGGGCATCGCTCATTGCACGGGCCTGCGAAACCATGGCCCTGAGCGGCCGGTCGGTGCATGTACTGACGCCGGACGACGACACCACCCGTTGCGTCTATGCTCAGCTGCAGGCGGCGCTGGAACCGTCGGCGCTGAGGCTGGCGTCGGTTGTGTCGAACAGCCCGCTGCCGCAGCGGCGCGAAGCCTATCGGGCGGCGGTAACAGTGCTTAGCGTCCGCGAAGCCTTGCGCGACTATCTTGGCGACCGCCTGGCAATGCGCCAGTCCCGGGGCGAAATCGGCCGCAAGCTGGAGCGGTTGCTGGGGGAGGATCCTTCGCGGACGGCCCGTATGCGCGGTCTGCCGTTCGGCATCGTTGTCGACGCGAACCGCAGCCTGATCGCACAGGCGTGCGAGCCGGTCGTCGTTGCCGGGCGCACCGATCCGGAATGTGCCAGACCCTGGGCCTGTACCGCCCTGGACCTGGCCTCCTGCCTTGAAGAAGGCGTGCATTACGATACCGGTGCCAGCGGTCATGCCGAGCTGAACTCCCGGGGCCGGGCGGAACTCGACCGGCGCTGCGCCAGCCTCACCGGTACCTGGCGTAATAGCAGCCGTCGCAATACCGATGTCACGCTGGCCCTCAAGGCACTCAGGCTCGAGCCCGGTCGTCACTATCGGGTAGCGGAGCAGCGGATCGAGTTTCCAGCCGGCGGCGGGCAGGGTGATGAGGTTCGGCTTATGCTCGAGGTGCGCGAGCGGCTGCCGGTAACCGGGCGGACCCTCATTCGCAGCAGGCTGACCTGCCTGCGCTTCTTCCAGCGCTATGAAGCGCTGGCGGCGGTCTGCGACGATATTCGCCCGGTTCGCGACGAGCTCTGGGGTCTCTATGGTCTGGCGGGCTTCGAGATGACGCCGCCCGCGTCAGTTTCGGCACAGGACGAAGTTTCGCTCGGCGAGCTCGACGCACGCATTCTGGGTCTGGCGTCGGCGCTCAATCAATCTCTGGCGCAGCGGACTCGAAGGTCGTTGCTCTCCCGGCGGGCCCGGCAACGCTACAGGTCCGAAGCGAAGTTGAGGCGCAGCCTGCTTCGACTCGACAGCGAACTGGAGAACATCACGGCATTTTCAGGGCGGGCGGAATGAATAAAGGACTGACAGCAGCGGTACTGGTATGGGCATCTTTTCCGCTGGTATGCGGGGCTCAGGTAGTGGATTGCGTTATCAACCCCAATTCGACCGTTGAGCTGGGCTCTCCGCAGGACGGGGTGCTGGAAGAGGTCATGGTAAAGCGCGGGGACCGGGTCGTTAAGGGGCAGCCGGTGGCCAGGCTGGATAGCGAGATGGAGCGGATGAATGCCCGGCTGGCAGGGCTCAAGGCCAACTCCGACATCGTTTTGCGTTCGGGTCGCTTCCAGGCCGATTTCCGCGCTCGCGAACTGAAACGGCTCAAGGCGTTACTGGAGAACCAGTCTGTTTCCACCAGCGTGTACGAGCAGGCGGAAATCGAGCACAAGCTGGCTGCGCTTTCGGTCGATTCGGCGCAGCTGGAACACCAGATCGCGCAGGCCGAGCATGACCGCGCCCAGGCGCTGGTCCGGCGCCGTACCATTCGGTCGCCGGCGGACGGGGTCGTGGTCAGCCTGAATATGTCGCCCGGTGAATACGTGCACGAACAAAGACCTCTGATGAATATTGCGGCGATCGACCCGCTCTACGTGGAGGCATTCCTGCCCGTCGCATCGTACGGCGGTGTGACAACCGGCGTGACCGCACTCGTTCGCCCCGAGGCTCCCATCGGCGGAGAATACGAAGCGACCATAGCCGTCGTCGATCAGGTATTCGATGCCGCCAGCCGCACTTTCGGCGTTCGGCTGGAGCTGCCGAACACGGATTTGGCCCTGCCGGCCGGTGTCCGGTGCACGGTGGAATTCGACCTGCCTCCGGTTGCCGTCGCGGCTGAGCAGTGACGCCCACAGCCCACGGCCTTCGCCGTTCACGGCGGGAATTTCGAGAGCCCGCGAGGATCTTAGCGGCCGCTCTGGCAGCAATATCAATCGAACTGGACTTTAATGAATTCTCCTGTCGTGAGCGACAGCTTGGCCGGGTGGTGCGGTGTCGCAGACCTGCAGTATCAAGCGTCGCTTCCCGCGCCCCTACAACCGAAACTGAAATCAAGGATGTTTTCGCATGAATAGATATCTCAAGGTCAAAAGCGCGCGGGCATGGTGGCTGGGCGTGCTGCTGGCGCTCATCTGTCTGACTCCGCTGCGGGCCGCGGAGCCGCTGCCCTCCTGGAATGACGGGGCCCCGAAGCAGGCCATCATCGACTTCGTTGCGAAAGTCACGGCTGAAGGCTCTGCGGACTTCGTGCCGCAGGCCGAGCGTATCGCTGTGTTCGACAACGACGGCACCCTCTGGTCCGAACAGCCGATGTACTTCCAGGCATTCTTCGTGCTCGATCGCATCAAGGCGATGGCGCCCGAGCATCCGGAGTGGGAGACCACCGAGCCCTACGCATCGGTGCTCAAGGGCGATATGAGCAAGGTCATGGAAGGCGGTCAGGCCGCTCTGGTCGAGCTTGTGATGACCACCCATGCCGGCATGACGCCGGATGAGTTCCGGCGGATTGTTTTGGACTGGGTGGCAACGGCCAGACACCCGAAAACGGGTCGTCCCTTTACCCGGATGGTGTTCCAGCCAATGCTGGAGCTGCTGGAGTACCTGCGCGCCAACGGTTTCAAGACCTTTATCGTCTCGGGAGGCGGTATCGAGTTCATGCGCGCCTGGGTCCAGGACGTATACGGTATTCCGCCGGAGCAGGTTGTGGGATCGAGTATCAGGACGAAATTCGAAATGAGGGACGGCAAGCCGGTACTGGTGCGTTTGCCGGAACTCAACTTTTATGACGACAAGGAAGGCAAGCCGGTCGGCATCAACCTGCATATCGGCCGTCGTCCCATCGCAGCGTTCGGAAACTCCGATGGTGACCACCAGATGCTGCAGTGGACCATGGCCGGTGACGGCCCGCGCTTCGCGCTGCTGGTCCATCATACGGACGCCGAGCGCGAATGGGCCTACGACCGCGACTCCCATATCGGCCAGCTCGACAAGGCGCTGGACGAGGCCCGGGCTTCAGGCTGGAGCGTTGTCGACATGGCGTCGGACTGGGGGCAGATCTATCCGCAGTAATCGAACCGGCCTGCGCCCGATGCGGCCCTGGGGCCGTGGCTGACGGCGTAAGCGTTGGGATGTACTATTATCCTGTCCACGCAACTCAGGCCCGTGCCCGCTTCGCGGGCTGACGGCGCCGGGGGTGCAACGAATCGGTGCCTCGGTGCCTCGAGGCATCGACGGATGACGACTCCTATTCGAGTCGAGCCGGACTGATAGGGACGGGAAGCCGCTGCTCGGGTTTTCCGCAAAGCCGGTGTACCGGCGTTACAAGCAAGGGAATCAGCGCTATGTACAGGACATTGAGTCTCGCCGCCATGATCGCATTGAGCGCGGGCTGCGCCAGTCAGGGGGGGCATACCACCATGGGCACGACCAAGGATCCGGATGCGGTCAAGGGCGTCACCTGGCAGTGGCTGTCGAAGACCACCGACAAGGAAAGGCTGGAAGTGACGGAGCCGGAGCGCTACACCTTTGCGTTGCAGCCCGATGGTCGGGTGTATGCCCGTTTTGACTGCAACCAGGGCAACGGCGCCTACGAGATTTCGTCAGGCAAGCTCGAGTTCGGGCCCATCGCCATGACGCGCAAGGCCTGCCTGCCGGGATCGCTCGATTCCACCTATGCCCAGGCGCTGGTGAAGGTCGAAAGCTTCCGCGTCGAGGACGGTGAGTTGATCCTTGGTCTCGACGACGACGGCAGTATGCATTTTCGCGCCGCCCCTTAACGGACGGGCATCGCACCCTGTAAGGTAAGGCGGCAGGGCAATGCCGCCTGACAGGCTGTTGAAAATCTATCTGCGTTGCCGAATGCTGTTGGTGATGGGTTACGTCGCGACAAGCCCGGCGCTATCGGGATGCGGGGTGCCGGCGCGACTCCACCCATCCTACGCCTGCGCTTTTTGCCTGTTGTGGTCCGGGCGGCGTTCCGTCGGGCGGCGTTCCGCTTGCCTAGGCTGCCTCGAAAACGCTTTTCAGCACCCTGCTTGCAGGGAAGACCGGGCAGGGGGGCTGCCCGGTCTCTAACTCAGTAGCCGCTCACCCAGTCGGGCAGGATCACGTTGTTCTCCTCGACGTACTGTTCCCAAAGCTTGCGCATCTCGGCCAGTTTTTCCGGTTGTTCCTCGCTCAGGTCATGACGCTCACCAAGGTCCTCGCTCAGGTTGAACAGCTGTACGTCGCCGTCGCTGTAGGGTTTGGGCATGTACACGAATTTCCAGTCGTCCTTGCGGACGAAATACTTGCCGAAGAGTTCTCCGCCCAGGACCCGCGACGGCATCGACTTGCCCTCGAGCGCAGGCACGAAGGACAGGCCGGTCATCGGCTGGACTTCCCGGTCCTTGTAGCTTTGGCCCGGGTGCTTGACGCCCGCCAGTTCCAGCAGGGTCGGGGCGACGTCCTTGACCGTGATCAGCTCGTTGTTGATCGTGCCCGCCTCGGTTTTACCGGGAATCTTGAGGATGTTGATCGCGCGGGTACCGCCTTCGGTCGGAAAGCCCTTGTGCAGGCTGAATGCGGGTGACGAGGCCCAGGCCCAGTTCGGGCCATAGAAGGTGTAGGAGCCGGGACGGCCCATCTGCTCGTAGCTGAAATCGTTGGACTCGTCGATGACCTTGCGAACCTTCGGAAACTTGTCCCCGGGCCAGGTTTCATCCAGGTCGTGACCCTCCGGACCGTTGTCGGAGATGAACATGATGATGGTGTTGTCGTACAGGTCGTTCTGCTTCAGATAGTCGAAGACCCGGCCGGTGTGTACGTCCATCTCGTCCACCATGGCGGCGTAGATTTCCATGGCCCGCTTTTCGATCTTCTGTTCTTCGGCGCTCAGGCTGTCCCAGGGGCGTCCCTTGGGCGGACGCTCGGCGCCTTCGGCATCCTTGGGAATCAGTCCCAGTTCCTTCTGTTTTTCGAGGCGCTGCTGGAAGACGACATCATAGCCGGCATCGTAACGGCCGCGATATTTCTCGATCGCCGCATCGGGGGCCTGCAACGGCCAGTGCGGTGCCGTGAAACTGAGCATGCCGAAGAAGGGCTGCCCGGTGTCCTTGTCCGCCTTGATGTAGTCGATGATCTTGTCGGCATAGTACTGCGAGGAGTATGCGAAGGAATCGGGCAGCTGCGTCAGTTTTTCGTCATCTTCGACATAGGGCGCCTTGATTTCCGGTGAGGGGGCATACGCCGGCTTCATGTCGGCGAAATGGCTCGCGCCGCCCGAGAGCAGTGAAAACGAACGTTCGAACCCGCGGCTTTTGGGCCAGGCATTTTCGGCCATGCCGAGGTGCCATTTGCCCGAGAGGTAGGTGTGATAACCCGCATCTTTCAGCAATGTCGCCAGACTGACCACCCCGAAGTTCAGGAAGCCCTCGTATCCGGGCTTGTCGGTCTGGTTCGGTGCGAGCTCCTCGATCATGTTACCCAGCCCGGCCAGGTGAGGGTCGACACCGGTGAGCAGCGCGGCGCGGGTCGGGGAGCAGGCCGGCGCCACCTGAAAATCCGTCATCCGGATGCCGTCGCTGGCCAATGCATCCAGGTTGGGGGTCTCGATCTCGCCGCCATAGCTGCCAAGGTCGGAAAAGCCCATGTCATCGGCAACAATGAGCAGAATGTTGGGTTTCGACGGGTCTGTCGAGGCGGCGTTAGCCGTCGGACCGTACAGGCAGGAAAAGGCTATCGATGCCGATAGCGTCAATACCGGTAAGCGTTGGCTCATATTGGTACTCCAGGTTTTTTTTATTAAGGATGGAACCGATCGAGCTTGGATCGGTGCCCATCATCGCGATCGGTATCCGGGCCCGGCCCGGGACCGCGCATTCCTCTTGCCGGTCCTTCCGGCTTAAAGGTCCTTCAGTGCTGTTGCGATCAGCGCCTGCACGCGCTCGGCATCGCCGATTTCGCGGGCGCTGAGAAGCGCCAGCTTGGTCAGGAACAGGGCTTCGTGCTCGGTACCGACGGCGTCGATGCTTTCGGCCAGGGTATCGTAGACCCGTTCGAGGTCCTGCACGGAGAGAGTCGCGGTTGTCATCTCAGCTTTTCTCCTGAATCAGTAGCGCCTGGTCGAGCAGGCGGGGCAGCTCATCGATATTCAATTGTAGCCAGCGGCCGCAGACATGCTGGTCGGGTCGCACCAGATAGGCGCTGCCGGAACGCGCGCCGTAACGGTCGAAGCAGTGACCGACAGGGTCGGCGAGTGTCTGTTGCTCTGGCCGATGTTCGCCGCTGCGGCTGACGGTCAGGACCGAGATCGGCAGACCCTGCGCACGCATCCGCTCGGCCTGCGCGGCCAGCGCCTGGGGCTGCGCCGGATCATCGCCGAAATAGAGCAGGCAAAAGCCCTTCGGCAGGTGGTCGAACAGGTAGTCGTCATCGCCAAAGCGAATATTCTGCAGCGGTGCGCCGTTGGCCGGTCCCGCAGTAAACCGGACGTTGTCGTCGGCCGCCGCGTTCAGCGGGCTGTCGGCATAGTCGTGCGGTCGCGAGGTGCGCCAGTGGAACAGCGGGCCGACGAAGGACTCACTCAGCGAGAGCGACAGCACGGCGTCGCGCAGCAGGCGGAAACCACGACTCGGCGGCGTCATGAAACGTGTGCTCTTGCCGGCCTCGGCGACGATTTCCCGCGCCGCGCCCACCCGTTCGTGGGAGTAGCTGTCCAGCAGTCGGCGGTCGGCCAGACCGTTCGCCACGTAGGCGAGTTTCCACGCCAGGTTCTGGCAGTCCTGGAATCCGGTGTTGGCGCCGCGTACGCCGAAAATCGGCAGCAGATGCGCGGCATCGCCGGTGAAGAGCACGCGGCGGTTGACATAATCCGGCAGTGTCAGCGCGCGCGCCGAATAGACCGAGCTCCAGTCCAGTTCCCAGGGCGCGTCGACACCGATCATGTCGAGCTGAGCCTGAATGCTCCGTTGCAGCGATTCCGGTGCCAGCGCCTGTTCCGGGGTTTCGTCGTCCGACAGCTGGTAGTCCAGGCGCCAGATACCGCCGGGCTCCCGGTGCATCAGGATGGTGTTGCCCGGATTCCAGTCCGGGTCGAAATAGGCCAGGCGTTCGGTCGGCAGATCGATATCGATGCGAATGTCGGCGATGACGAAATTGCCGCTGTAACTGTCGCCTTCCATGCGCAGCCCCAGCAGCTGGCGTACCACCGAGCGGGCGCCATCGGCGGCGACCAGCCAGTCGCACTCGAGGCTGTAGGGACCTTCGGGGGTGTCGACATCCAGCCTGACGCCATCGTCGCGGTTCTCGAGGCCGGTAACCTTGGTGCCCCAGCGGATCTCGATCAGGGGCTCCTGCTGAGCGCGCTCGATCAGGTACTGCTCAAGATACTGCTGCTGCAGATTGTTCATCGGTTCGAAGCGATCGTCTTCGTCGTACGGCGCCTCCATCCGGAAAACCCGCTTTGCGCGATAGATCGAGTTGCCGTAGCGCCAGGGCAGCGCCGTTTCGAGCATCCGTTCGGTCACGCCGACCTGCTGCAGGATCTCCATCGAGCGACGGGTGAAGACGATGGCGCGGCTGCCTTCGGAGACCTGGCACTCGGACTCGATCAGCACCGAGGCGATCCCCTGGCGGGCCAGCTCCAGCGCGGTGGTCACGCCGATCGGACCGGCACCAACGACGACGACCGGATAGCGGTGCTTCTCGCCGCGCTGTTCCGGTGCGGTCTCGAACGGATAGACCTGATAGTCGTAGTAGATTGACGGCCGGGGTGTCATCCGGGGCTGATGCATGGGGCATCTCCTGATGCGATTGCTGTTGTTGTGCGACTAGTCTAGCCTTGACCCGGGCTATACTTGTCATCATTAAATAGCGACAGGCTTCCCGGTTTTCAGGGATGGGCTTTCAGCTTCTCGGGTCGTGGCGGGTGGTGGCATGCTTGATACTCTGGATACATTGGGGCTGCGCGTGGCGGCCTGTATCGAAGCGCTGGGTGGCGGCCGGTTCTACCCACGCTTCTTCCTGCTGCTGGACCAGCTGGCCGTTATCGACCAGTGCATGGTGTTCGGCGTTTCCGATGATCGCGAGCAGGCGCGCTGTTACCTGGCGCACAATGTCCATAACCCGGAACTGGGGTTGAAACTGGCGGCGCAATACGTCGACGGCAGCTACCATAATGACGAGCTGCTCGGCCGCCTGGCCAGGGAACTGCTTGAAAGCCCCGGCCAGCCTGCCTGCGAACTGATGCTGCGGGGCACCCTGTCGCCGGTCTATCGCAAGCGTTTCTTCAATGTGCCGGATCTGGCGCAGAAGTTCGCGATCCTGGCGCGGGATGAACAGGGCGGCGAAGTCTTCTACATCAATTTCTACCGCTCCGGGCGCGATGGCGGCTTTTCCGGCGACGAGGTTCAAAGGCTCGGGCAGGGGGCAGCATTACTGAGTGCGCTGCTTATACGACATTTTCGCGAGGAGGGGCGGGTACAGAACGAGCGGCGACTGCTGTCGGCCTCGCTGTCGGAGCGCGAGGCGCAGATATGCGAGATGGTGCTGCAGGGGCACACGGCCAAGACCATCGGCAGGCGCCTGGGGTTGTCCGAACACAGTGTGGTGACGTACCGCAAGCGGGCTTACAGGAAGCTGGGCGTTGCGCGTAAATCCGAGCTGATCAGCGTCATGCAGCGCTGAAGGAGCTGTGGGCGGCGGCCAGGTCGTGCGGACCTGTCAGGCAACGGCCCTCGTGGGCTGGTGCCAGGTAAAACTCGGTAAAACCGGCAGCGCTCTGTTGCCCGGCGCCGCGTTTGCTGGTTAGATGCGTGGGATAACGAAAGGATCAAGGGAAGGCTCATGACGGTGCTGTCCGAATCAGAACGCTGGCGGCAGAAATACTTTGATCAGCTTGCGGTGACGGAACAGGAAGAGACGCGGCTCAGGCAGAAGGTACGAACGCTACAGTCGCTCGTTGATCACATCATTCTGGCTTCTCGCGGCGGCGACGATGTGCTCGATGCAGAGCTTCGCCAGCTGTCGGCGGTGATCCGGCAGGACGACGCCGATGAGGGCAGCCTCGAGGCGCTTGCCCAGCAGCTGAAACAAAGCGCCCGTCAGTTCGATCTCGAACGCTGCGCCGGGGCCGAACGCTTTATCGAGGCGATGGCGCAGCTGGTCGACCAGCTGCTCGTCTGCGATCTGCCGGCCGAGCAGCTCGATGCCCTCAAGGCGTTGAGTCACGACATCAAAAAGCAGTCCGATAATCTTCGTGCCTACCCAGAGCTGCTGGCGCAGTACAGCGAACTGCAGGGCAGCGCCGTGCGTGCGCTTGCCCGGCCGGCACCGGTGGCGGCGCCCCGGCGAGGCTTTTTCGAACGTATCTTCGGCGCGGGCGATGACCGGGCTGCATCTAAACCGGAGCGGCAGACCTGCCCGCTCGGGACGGAAACCGAGCCTCTGGCCGTGGCTGTCAAACAGCAGGAGGCGGGGGCGGTCGTCAATCTCAACCGCCTGACCCGGGAACTGAAGCGGATGCTCAGCGAGCTTCCGTTGTCCGAAATTGGCGAGCAGGAGCGCGACCGGCTGTTGAGCGGGCTGGAATCCTGCCGCGATGGGGATCAGCTGGTGAACTGGCTGCAGGCGCTTGCCGAATGGGTACTGGGTGCGTTCGGCCAGGTGAAGTCCGAAATCGGGGCCTTTCTGGAAACGCTCAGCAGCCGGCTGCGTGAAGTTGACCAGATGCTCGACTCCAACCAGCGCCTGCAGTCCCGCGCCCGCGACAACAACACTGAACTGGAAGCGGCGATGCGCCGGCACGTCGGCGAGGTACAGGCGTCACTGAGCGGTGCGACGGACCTGCAGAACCTCAAGCATTCGATCAACTCCAGCATGACATCGATCCTCGACTCCGTCGCCCATTTCATGGTTCGCGAAGCGGAGCGTGAACAGGACGCGGTGGCCGAGGCCGATCAGTTGAGGGAGCGCCTGCGTGAGCTGGAGGCGGATAGCCGCAAGTTGCAGCAACAGGTGGCCGAATCGCAAAGGCTCGCGAACACCGATCCGTTGTCCGGACTGCCCAACCGCGCGGCCTACGACGATCGGGTGGTGCAGGAATTTCAGCGCTGGAAGCGGGGCGACGGGCCACTTTCGCTGGCGGTGTTCGACCTCGACAAGCTAAAAGATATCAATGATCGCTATGGCCACCTGGCCGGGGACAAGGCTATCCAGCTGGTCGCCCGTGAAACCGCCGGCATGCTGGGGCCCGAGCATTTTATCGCCCGCTACGGCGGCGAGGAATTCGTTATCCTGTTGCCCGGAAGTCCGGTCGACGCAGCCATGCAACGGATGGAGCGCATTCGCCAGCATGTGGCGGGGCTGCCGTTCCATTTCCGTGGCGAAACGCTGCGCGTCACGGCCTCGATCGGCGTCTGCGAATTCAGCGGACACACCACCATCACCGAGGTATTCGAGAGAGCCGACCAGGCCCTTTACCGCGCCAAACGTTCGGGCCGCAACCGAATCGAGCGGGCCGAGGACTCCGTTATCGCACAGAACGCCGGCTGAATGCCGGCGTCCGGCGCTAAACAGGCATTGATCTGTAGGATGGGCTACGCCGCCATCGGAGCTGTCCTGCCGTTTAGCAGGCTGCTCAGGGCGGCGTAACCCATCAGCGGTAACGGCTTCCAGTGCCCAGGTGCTACCGATACAGCAACTGCGGCAGTACCAGAGAGAACCAGCTCACCAGGGTGATCAGCAGCAGGCGCAGGATGTCGGCGCACCAGAAGGGCGTGATGCCGCGGAAGATGACCCCGGTGCGCACATCCGGCAGCACGGCGCTGAGCACGAAGACGTTCATCCCGACCGGTGGTGTGATCAGGCTGATCTCGGTCACAATCACCACCACGATACCGAACCAGACCGGGTCGAAGCCCAGGCTCTGCACCAGCGGGAAGAAGATCGGCACCGTCAGCAGCAGCATCGACAGGCTCTCGAACACCATGCCGAGGATCATGTAGATCAGCAGGATCACGAAGATCACCGCCATCGGCGGCACGTCCAGCGAGGTGACGAACGCCAGCAATTCGTCCGGCAGACCGGCGCGGTTGATGAAGTTGGAGAAGATCAGCGCGCCGATCAGCACCGCGAACAGCATGGCGCTGGTACGGGCGGTGTCGGTCAGCAGCTCGAACAGGGATTTCAGGTTCAGCGACTTGCGCATCAGCGCAATGATGAAGGCCCCGCCGGCGCCGATACCGGCCGCCTCGGTCGGCGTGAAAATGCCGAAATAGATACCGCCCATCACCAGCACGAACAGCAGCAGAATATCGCGCACGTCTTTCAGCGCCCCCAGGCGCTCGGGCCAGCTCTGGCGCTCGCCGCCCGGGCCCTTCTCGGGATGGCGCCAGACCACGTAGCGCACCGCGCCGAGATACAGCAGGATACCGATCAGTCCCGGCAGAAAGCCGGCAGCGAAGAGTTCGCGGATACTGGTTTCGGTGAGCAGGCCGTAGATCACCAGAATCACGCTTGGCGGGATCAGGATGCCGAGGGTGCCACCGGCGGCGATGGATGCGGTGGCGAGCGAGTCGTCGTAGCCGTATTTTCGCATCGGCGGCATCGCCACCTTGGCCATGGTCGCCGAGGTGGCGAGGCTGGAACCGCAGATCGCCGAGAAGCCGCCGCAGGCGACCACGGTGGCCATCGACAGCCCCCCCTTGAGGTGGCCGAGGAAGGCGTTGGAGGCGCGGTACAGCTCGTGCGAAAGCCCCGAACGGGTCACCAGGTTGCCCATCAGGATGAATAGCGGGATGACCGAGAGGCTGTATTCCTGAGCGGTCGAGACCACCCGTGAAGAGGCCATGGCCAGCGGAGCGGTCCAGCGAAAGTCCATGAAGTTGTCGAAGCCGAGGCCCGACAGGAAGGCGAAGCCGAAAAAGCCCACCAGGGCCATCGCGAAGGCGAGCGGAATCCGTACCATCACGATCAGAAACAGCAGCAGTGCGAAGCCGACGAGTGCGACAGTCATAGTTGGGTACCCGTATTGTGCTTGTCAGGTTTGGGAAGCTGCCGCGGCTCAGGCCGACGCGGCGGTGCGGCGGCGCTCGTAGAGCCGGCAGGCGCTCCACACCAGGGTCCCGGCGGCGGCGACCCAGCACATCACGCCGATATACTGGATGACGTAGCCGACGGGCAGTTGCAGGTGCTCCGTGACTTCGCCGCGGCGCAGCGAGCGCGCCGCCTCGACGAAAATGCGATTGCCGAGGAAGTACAGCGCCGCGGCGATGATCAGGCTCGTCAGGCTTTCCAGGAATCTCACCAGGGTGGGGCCGAAGGCGTTGTCCATGATGTCGACCACGACATGGGTGCCGCGCCAGGTGATGACCGGGATCTCGGCAAAGACGATCACGGCAATGGCGATTTCGGTCATCTCGACCGCGCCGTCGACCGCATTGCTGAAGAAGTAGCGGCCGATGACATCGGCGCAGGTCAGCAGCATCAGCAGTGCCAGCGCCAGGGCGGCAAGCGCCTCGAGCGCGAATGCCAGCAGTTTCATCGGACCTTTTTCCCGGTAGTGCTCACGCAGCCAGGCAGAGAAAGGCATGGGAGTAGTCCTCGCAATCAGGATCAATGGAGTTGGCCGGCCGGACCCGAACGAGCCCGGCGGCCGGAACGCTGACCCGGCACCGCCGGGCTTCGAGCGGCTGGCTGCAGGGCCGGTCAGTAGTTGCGGGCGATTTCGCGCAGTTCGGCCAGCGCGGCTTTGGTGTCGACGCCGCTGCCCTCGACCTGCTTGAACCATGCCTCGTCGAGCCCTTCGGCAAGCTGGCGGAACTCCTCGGCCATCGGTTCGCCCTCGGCGACCTCGACGACGTTGACGCCGGCCTCGCGGCTGGCCGCCAGGGCATCGGTGCCGCACTGGTCCCAGACCCTGCCGGCCAGCTGCGAGAGCTTCTCGCCGGACACGCTGAGGATCGCCTCGCGATCCTCGTCCGTCAGGTCCTCGAGGAAGTCCGGGTTGATGAAGATCCCGAAGCTGCCGAGGTACATGCCGCCCGGCAGCAGCGTCAGGTTATCGGCGACCTCGCTCAGACGCAGCACCTTCTGCTCGCACAGCGGCATGAAAGCGCCGTCGATCACACCCTGCTGCATCATTTCGTAGACCTTGGTGGCAGGCGCGTTGACCGGCGTTACCTGCATGCGCTCGCCCAGCGCGCTCTGGATCCCGCCGCCAAGGCGGATTTTCTTGCCTGCGAGTTCGGCGAGGCTCTGGATCGGCTCGGCCATCTGAATCTGGCCGGGCGCATGGGTGAACAGACCGACGACTTCGAGGCCGATATGTTCCTCGGCGGGCTTTAGGTATTTTTCGTAGACGCGCCAGTAGGCCACCGATGCGGCCTCGGCATTGGCGCCGAGCAGCGGCTGCTCGACGATCTGGGTCAGCTGGAAGCGGCCCGGCACATAACCGTGGAACGACCAGCCGGCATCGGCGACGCCATCCTCGACCAGGGTGAACATGTCCTTGGGATGGCCCAGATCGTAGTCGATCTTGAGGGTCACGCGTCCCTCGGTGGCTTCTTCGATCCATTGGCCCCAGGTGGGCAATACCACGGCGTTGTGCGGATGGGTCGGCGGCAGCCAGCTGGCGACGTGCATTTCGGTCTGGGCCAGCGCCGGCAGGGCGCTGAAGGCGGCGAGGGTCGCGCCGAGGCGCAAGAGTTTTTTCAGAATCATGGACCTGTCCTTTCTTATGGTTATCGGCTTCGTTTTAGTGCCCGTTGTCACAACGGCGGACGCCCCCGGCGTACCGGGGGCGTCCGCTGCTATCAGCCTTCGCGGCGGGCGACCAGCGTCAGGATGTTGTACAGCGCTACCGGCTGGTCGTGCTGATTGCGCACCTCCACATCCCACACCACGACGCCGTTGGGTTGCTCGTCTTCGGAACGGCGGTCTTTCCTGATCTTCTGCTTGCAGGTCAGGCGAACCTGGATGGTGTCGCCGATACCGACAGGCTCCACGAAGCGCAGGTTTTCCATGCCGTAGT
This sequence comes from Marinobacterium nitratireducens, assembly GCF_014645375.1. Taxonomy (GTDB): domain Bacteria; phylum Pseudomonadota; class Gammaproteobacteria; order Pseudomonadales; family Balneatricaceae; genus Marinobacterium_A; species Marinobacterium_A nitratireducens. The sequence goes on along the minus strand of NZ_BMLT01000003.1, from coordinate 118,693 downwards.
TGGCCAGCACCGGGCCCGGAGACGGCTCCACGAACATCCCGGCGGCGGCCGAAATCACGAAGTAGCCGTGGGCGACGCGCTTGCCGAACAGCGAGTCCTTCGCCGCCAGTTCGTCGAAATGGGCGTAGAAGTGATCGCCCGACAGGCAGCCGAAGTTGACGATATCCGCTTCGGTGACGGTGCGGCGGTGGGTGATCAGGGTTTCACCGATCTGCAGGTCTTCGAAGTGTTTGCGGAACGGGTGCACCGGGTCCTGGATCTGCTGCGAGCCCGGGTTGAACTCGTTGGTGATCGCGGTCAGCGTGGTCGGGTGGCCCTGGATCGCGGTGCGCTGCATGTAGTGCTTCACCGCGCGCAGACCGCCCAGTTCCTCGCCGCCGCCGGCGCGACCGGGGCCGCCGTGAACCAGGGTGGGCAGCGGCGAACCGTGGCCGGTCGATGTCTTGGCGCAGTCGGCGTTCAGCACCAGCATGCGGCCGTGCCAGGCGGCGCAGCCGAGCACCAGTTCGCGGGCTTCGCGGTTGTCCGCGGTGACAATGGAACCGGCGAGGCTACCCTTGCCCATGCGGGCGATGGCGATGGCCTCATCGATGCCGTCGTACGCCATCAGGGTGGAAACCGGGCCGAAGGCCTCGATTGCGTGCGGCGCTTCGGTCTCGAGCGGCTTGTCGGCATAGAGCAGGGTCGGCGGGAAGAAGGCTCCGCTCTCGCTGCTGCCGCCGACCACCGGGAAGTTCCGTTCGCCGCCGAAGATCAGCTCGCAGCTCTGGCGCAGCTCGTCGAGACGATTCCAGACATCGTCGACCTGGCTGCGGCCGACCAGCGGTCCCATGCGCACGCCCTCGACCGACGGGTCGCCGACGACGATCTTGTCGAGACGGGCCTTGATTGCATCTGCGACGGCCTCGACGCGGTTGCGGGGCACGATGGCGCGGCGAATGGCGGTGCACTTCTGGCCCGCCTTGACGGTCATTTCCCGCACCACCTCCTTGACGAAGAGATCGAACTCTGCAGAGCCGGGCTCGACGGTTTCGCCCAGGATGCAGCAGTTGAGCGAATCGGCTTCCATGGTGAAGGGGATCGACCTGGCGACGATATTGGGGTGGCTGCGCAGCTTCTGACCGGTGCTGGCGGAGCCGGTGAACGTTACCACGTCCTGCTCGTCGAGCAGCTCGAGCAGGTTGCCGACGCTGCCTGAAATCAGCTGGATCGAACCCTCGGGCAGCAGACCGCTGTCGATGATTTCGCGCACCATCGCTTCGGTCAGATAGGCTGAAGCGGTGGCCGGTTTTACGATCACCGGCACGCCGGCGGCAAGGCTCGGCGCGATTTTCTCCAGCATCCCCCAGCAGGGAAAGTTGAAGGCGTTGATATGCACCGCGACACCCTGCTTGGGTACCAGCAGGTGGCGGGCGCTGAAGGAATCGTCGGCGGACAGGCGAATGGCGGCGTCCTCGACCAGGAAGGTCTCGTTCGGCAGCTCGCGCCGCACCAGGCTGGAATAGGTGAACAGGGTGCTGATGCCGCCCTCGATATCGATCCAGCTGTCGGCGCGGGTGGCGCCGGTCCAGGCGGAGATGCGATAGAAGTCTTCCTTTTTGGCCTGCAGATGCTGGGCCAGCGCTTTCAGCGCATTGGCGCGTTCATGGAACGTCAGCTTCCGCAAGGCGGGTCCGCCCTGCTGGCGCGCGTAGCGCAGGGCGGCAGCGAAGTCGATGCCGCTGCTGCTGACGCTGCAGACTAGTTCGCCGTTCAGGGCGTTGAACACGTCGGTGCCGGCATCATTGCCTTCGCGCCACTGACCGTCGATGTAGCTTTGCAATTTCATGTCGAAAGAACCTTTTTACTGATCGAAGTCGAGGACGACCTTGTCGGTCACCGGATAGCACTGGCAGGAGAGCACGTAGCCGGCCTCCACTTCGTAATCCTCCAGGGCGAAATTGGCGTCCATCTCCACCTCGCCCTCGATCACTTTGGCGCGGCAGGTGGAGCAGACACCGGCCTTGCAGGAGTAGGGCAGGTCGGCGCCGTGAGCATTGCCGGCGTCGAGAATGTTTTCGGCATTCTTGGCCAGTTCGAAGGCCAGGCTGCGGCCGTCGGCGATGACGGTGATGTCGCACATCTCCGTCGGTGCTTCGGGCAGCTTTTCACGGCGCGCCTGACGGTGGTTGCCGCCGGTGGGCGCGAACAGCTCGAAGTGGATCCTGGCCTTGTCTAGCTGGTGCGCCAGCAACTCGTCGCGCACCGTCTCGGTCATGGTCTGGGGGCCGCAGAGGAAGGCTGCCGTGAGGTTGGGCACGTCGAGCCAGCGGTCGAACAGCGCCTTGCACTTGTCGCGGTCGATGCGGCCGTTGTAGAGCTCGATGTCCTGCTGCTCGCGGGTCATGATGTAGACCAGGTTGAGGCGCTCCATAAAGCGGTTCTTCAGGTCTTCCAGCTGCTCGCGGAATATGGTGCTGGTGGTGGCGCGGTTGCCGTAGAACAGGGTGAAGTGGCTCTTCGGCTCGCTTTCCAGCGTGGTCTTGATGATCGAGAAGATCGGCGTGATGCCACTGCCGGCGGCAACGCCGAGATAGGCGCCTTCGCGATCGGCATCGAGTTCGGTGTAGAAGTGGCCGGACGGCGGCATCGCCTCGATTCTGAGGCCCTTTTGGGCGCGGTCGTTAAGGTAGTTGGAAAACAGGCCGCCGGATACGCGTTTCACCGCGATGCGCAGTTCGTCGTCGTTGGCGCCGGCGCAGATCGAGTAGGAGCGGCGAACTTCCTCGTTATCCAGCTCGGCGCGCAGTACCAGATGCTGGCCCTGCTTGAAGCGGAAGCTGTCCTTCAGCTCGGCCGGAACATGGAAGGCAATAGAGACGGCGTCGCGGGTTTCCTGGCGCACGTCCGCCACTTCCAGCGTATGAAAACGGCTCATGATTTTTCTCTCTCTTGTTTGGTGCCTGCCGATCCCTCGGGTATCGGAAAGCGTTTGCCTGGCCTGTCGCGGTGCCGGTTCGTCCGTCGTTGGTTTGAATCCGGTGTCGGCTGTAACCACTGTTGGGTTACGGCCCTGCGGGCCTAGACCCAACCTACGAAACGTCGATATGTAGGTTGGGTCCAGCGGCGTAGCCGCGTAACCCAACACCCGGCCAGCCGCGCTAACAGGCCCCTAGATGCACTTGAAGTAGTCAAACGGCTCGAGGCATTCCTTGCAGCGGTACAGCGCCTTGCAGGCGGTGGAACCGAACTCGCTGACCTGCTCGGTATGCGTGGAACCGCACTGCGGGCAGGTGACCTCCGGATCCTCGCCGAGCAGGCTGCGCTTGCTGGCGCTTCCCTGGGGCGGCGCGATGCCGAAGGCACGCAGTTTTTCGCGCGCAGCATCGGTGATCCAGTCTGTGGTCCAGGCCGGCGCCAGGCGCTGCTTCAGGCGGTGATTGGCAAGTCCCGCGCGGTTCAGCGCGGCGCCGATCTCCTCCTCGATGAAGTGCGTCGCCGGGCAGCCGGAGTAGGTCGGCGTCAGCGTGACTTCGAGGATATCGCCGTTCCAGGCTAGCTCGCGCACGATGCCGAGTTCGACCACGTTGACCACCGGCACTTCGGGATCGGGTACCTCTTCGAGCAGGTGCCATATTTCGTCCGTCGAGGGGCGTGTGCCCTCGGGCCAGCGGCGGTCCGTCGCGATCAGATTGCTGTCGTGTTGCTGCACCATCGGAATCACCTCGAATGCCTCTGCGTTTACCAGGACGCGCCCGGGTAAGCCCGCGGCAGATACTGCATTTCCGCCAGCAGGAAGCCCAGCTGCTCGGTGTGGTAGCCCTGCTTGCCGCCGGTCTGCATGTAGCTGTCTTCGGCGGGCTGCGTCAGCGTGGCTTCCGCCAGCGTGGCCGTGACATGGGCCTGCCACTGCTGCTTCACCTGCTCGAGATCGGCGCCGATGCCGGCTTCCAGCAGCAGTTGGTCGGCCTCGTCGCCGATCAGCATTTCACCGCTGTAGGTCCAGATCTCGTCGATCGCGTCCTGCATTTTGGCGTGACTCTCCTCGGTGCCGTCACCCAGGCGCTTGACCCAGGCGCTGGAACGGCGCAGATGATAGGTCACCTCCTTGAGCCCCTTGGCGGCGATGGCGGCGATGCGCTCGTCGGCCGAGGTGCACAGGGCCTGCAGCATAAAGTAGTGCCAGGCGTCGAACAGGTACTGGCGCGCCATGGTGTCGGCGAAGTTGCCGTTGGCCTGCTCCACGATCAGCAGGTTGCGGTACTCGCGCTCGTGGCGCAGGAAGGCCAGGGCGTCGGCGTCGCGACCGGCGCCTTCCACTTCCGCAGCGTACTCCAGCCAGGCGCGGGCCTGTCCCAGCAGGTCCAGGGCGACGTTGCCGATGGCCAGCTCTTCTTCCAGCGCCGGCGCGTTGCCGATCCACTCGCACAGGCGCTGGGACAGGATGGTGCCGCTGTCGCCGAGGCGCAGCAGGTATTCGAAAAGGGCTTGTTGTTCGGTCATGGTCCCGCTCCCTTACATGTGGCCGACTTCTTTCGGCAGATCGTAGAAGGTCGCGTGGCGATAGACCTTGTCGTCGGCCGGATCGAACAGCGGCTCTTTCTCGTCCGGGGACGAGGCGGTGATCTGCTTCGAGGGCACCACCCAGATGCTCACGCCTTCGCTGCGGCGGGTGTAGAGTTCGCGGGCGTTTTCCAGCGCCATGGCGGCGTCCGCGGCGTGCACGCTGCCGACATGCTTGTGGTTCAGGCCGTGCTTGCTGCGAACGAATACTTCGAAAAGGGTCCAGTCAGACATCTTGGGAATCTCCTGCCTCAGGCGGCGTTGGCCTTGTTATGTTTTTCGGCATGCTTGCGGGCCGCTTCGCGGACCCATGCGCCGTTCTCGATGGCGTTGCGGCGGGTGCGCAGCCGGTCGCGGTTGCAGGGCCCGTTGCCCTTGAGTACGGCGTAGAACTCGCTCCAGTCGATCTCGCCGAAGTCGTAGTGACCGCGCTCCTCGTTCCACTTCAGGTCAGGGTCGGGAACGGTGCAGCCGAGCAGCTCCAGCTGCGGAATGGTCTGGTCGATGAAGCGCTGGCGCAGGTCGTCGTTGGACATGCGCTTGATCTTCCACTGCATCGACTGGGCCGAGTTCGGCGAGTCGCTGTCGTGCGGACCGAACATCATCAGGGCCGGCCACCAGAGGCGGTTGATCGAGTCCTGAACCATCGCTTTTTGCTCTTCGGTACCGTTGCGCATCATGTGCAGCAGGATCTGGTAACCCTGGCGCTGGTGGAAACTTTCTTCCTTGCAGATGCGAATCATGGCACGAGAATATGGTCCGTACGATGTTCTCTGTAATACAACCTGGTTGACGATGGCGGCGCCGTCGACCAGCCAGCCCACGGTACCCATATCGGCCCAATTCTGGGTCGGATAGTTGAAGATGCTGGAGTACTTCACTTCGCCGCTGTGCAGCTTGGCGACTTCCTCGTCGCGGTCGGCACCCAGGGTTTCCATGGCGCTGTAGAGGTAGAGACCGTGGCCCGCCTCGTCCTGGATCTTGGCCAGCAGCTGGAGCTTGCGCTTGAAGTTCGGCGCCCGGGTCAGCCAGTTCTTTTCCGGCAGCATGCCGACGATCTCGGAGTGGGCGTGCTGGGACATCTGGCGGATCAGGGTGCGGCGATAGGCGTCCGGCATCCAGTTCTTCGGTTCGATCTTGATCTCGGCGTCGATCTTTTCCTGGAAGTTGCGCTCTTCGGGCGACATTTCGTCCAGGCCTTTCACGCGCTTGACGCCGGTGTCTACGAGTTGGGCGTACATGGTGGGCTCCTCAGTGGTGAGCGAATGCAGGCTTTGCTGTTGTTTGATTAGGATTATATGACACATAAAAAAGAAGTAAAGATAGAAAGTTGTGTCATTTTGTAAAAAGACGTTACAAAGTGCCGTGACGGGTGACGGGTGACGGGTGACGGGTGACGGGTGACGGGTGACGGGTGACGGGTGACGGGTGACAGGTGACAGGTGACAGGTAAGGCGTAAGGCGTAAGGCGTAAGGCGTAAGGCGTAAGGCGTAAGGGGGCGAGTCTGGCAGGAAGAGGCACCTAGTCGGGTGCCATTGCTTATCGCGGCAGGAGCACGGATGTATTAGCCCCGGGGCGGGGCTCCTACGGGATTAACGGCCGGGTGCCGATCCCTGTGGGAGCGGCGCCCCGCCGCGAATAGATTCTTCGCCGCGAGGAAGTGCCCTTCGGGTGCGCGGCTCCCACGGGGTTGGCCAGAGCTCAGCATGTGGGAACGGCGTACCCGGAGGGCACTTTACCCAAAGGGCGCTCTACCCAAAGGGCACGTCCCCGGCGCGAACGGCTTTTTCGCCGGACCCGTCACCTTTAACGCGTTGCGCTTTCAGGATCAGTGCCGATCGGTGACGTGCCTGGCCTTGCCTTCGGAGCGGGCCAGGGGACCCGGGGCGGGCATCAGTACATGTGCAGACCGCCGTTGATGGACAGGTCGGAGCCGGTGATGTAGCCGGACTGCTCGTCGGCGACGAAGGCCACCAGACGACCGATCTCTTCCGGGGTGCCAAAGCGGCCGACCGGAATGGTCGCGGTGATCTTGTCCTGAATATCCTGGGCGATCTTGGCGACCATGTCGGTCTTGATGTAGCCCGGCGAAACCGTATTGACGGTAACGCCCTTGCGCGCAACTTCCTGCGCCAGCGCCTTGGTGAAGCCATGGATGCCGGCCTTGGCGGCGGAGTAGTTGGACTGCCCGAACTGGCCTTTCTGGGCGTTGACGGACGAGATGTTGATCACGCGGCCCCAGCCCTTGTCGAGCATGCCGTTGATCACCAGGCGGGTCATGTGGAACATCGAATCGAGGTTGGCCGTCAGCACTTCGTCCCACTGCTCCCAGGACATCTTCTTGAACTGGCCGTCACGGGTGATGCCGGCATTGTTGACGAGCACGTCGATGGTGTCGCCCAGTCGCTTTTCCACCTCGGCGACGCATTTGGCGCAGGATTCGGCATCGGTGACGTCGCCGTAAGCGATTTCGAACGCGTAGCCATCCGCACGCTGGGCTTCCTGCCAGGCCTGCGCTTTCTCGTGCTTGCCACCGCTGAAGTAGCCGGCTACGACGGTGAAACCCTGGTCTGCCAGCGAACGGCAGATCGGAGTGCCCAGGCCGCCGGTGCCACCGGTGACGAATGCGATTTTCTTGCTCATTTTTTGATTCTCTTGGGGGGATTGTCGTTTTTCGACGGATTTCAGATTTGATGCGGTATGGTGCTTGCGACGGGGCACTGAACTCCCCGCCGCGAATCGCTGTTACGCCTGACGCCTCAGGCCTTGCGCAGATCGGTAACGCGCTTGGCCTTGCCTTCGGAGCGGGCAATGCTGCCGGGCGCGTTGACGCTGATGCGGGTGCTGATGCCGATGTACGACTTGATGTGGTGCGACAGCTCCTTGACCACGCGCGCTTCGCCGTCTTCGCCGATGCCGGCGGCGTCGGGCTTGAGCTCGACCTTGACCTCGACCTGGTCGAGGTTGCCGTTCTTGCTGATGACCATTTCGAAGTGAGGTGACAGTTCGGCAACACGCAGGATCTGTTCCTCGACCTGGGTCGGGAAGACGTTGACGCCGCGAATGATCAGCATGTCATCGCTGCGGCCGGTGATCTTGTCGATACGGCGCATCGGGCGTGCGGTGCCCGGCAGCAGGCGGGTCAGGTCGCGGGTGCGGTAGCGGATGATCGGCAGCGCTTCCTTGGTCAGTGAGGTGAACACTAGCTCGCCGTATTCGCCGTCCGGCAGCGCCTCGCCGCTGACCGGGTCGATGATCTCGGGATAGAAGTGGTCTTCCCAGATGGTCGGGCCGTCCTTGGTCTCCAGGCACTCCATACCGACGCCCGGTCCCATGACTTCGGACAGGCCGTAGATGTCCATCGCGTCGATACCCAGGCGCTGCTCGAGTTCGGTGCGCATGGTGCCGGTCCAGGGCTCGGCGCCGAAAACGCCCAGGCGCAGGTTCAGCTTGTGCGGGTCGAGGCCCTGGCGCTCCATCTCGTCGGCCAGGTTCAGCATGTAGGACGGCGTTACCATGATTACATCGGGATTGAAGTCACGGATCAGCTGCACCTGTTTCTCGGTCTGTCCGCCGGACATCGGTATCACCGTCGCGCCGAGGCGCTCGGCGCCGTAGTGCGCGCCCAGACCGCCGGTGAAGAGACCGTAGCCGTAGGCAATGTGGATCAGGTCGCCGGCGTGGGCGCCGGCGGCGCGCAGCGAGCGGGCGACGACGTTGGCCCAGGTGTCGATGTCTTTCTGGGTGTAACCGACCACGGTCGGCTTGCCGGTGGTACCGCTCGAGGCGTGCAGGCGCACGATGTCGTGCATCGGGACCGCGAACATGTTGAACGGGTAGTTGTCACGCAGGTCGTTTTTCTGTGTGAACGGAAACTTCGCCAGGTCCGAGAGGCAGGTCAGATCACTCGGGTGCACGCCGGCCGCGTCGAAGGCTTGACGGTAGAAGGGCACATTCTCATAGGCGTGTGCCAGACTCCAGCGCATGCGCTCGAGCTGAGTCTGACGCAGTTGGTCGATGCTGGCGCTCTCGATCGGATCATGCAGTTGGGTCATGGGTTGGGCCGTCATGTTCATTTTGTCTTCTCTCTAATTATTAGTGTTCTACGAGTCGTGAGTAACCAGTTGACAGTAAACAGTGAGCGGTACGAAGAGACTGCCGGCTTTTCCTGTTAACTGTCCACTTCGAACTGCTTGCTCGTTTTATTGCTGTCAGCGCTTAACTGTTCACTCGCTCTATCACCATCGCGATACCCTGGCCGACCCCGATGCACATGGTGCACAGGGCGTATCGGCCGCCGCGCAGTTCCAGTTCGTTCAGCGCCGTGGTGACCAGACGCGCGCCGCTCATGCCCAGCGGGTGGCCGAGGGCGATGGCGCCGCCGTTGGGGTTCACATGCTCGGCGTCGTCCGGCAGGCCGAGATCACGCAGCACCGCCAGCGCCTGGGCGGCGAACGCCTCGTTGAGTTCGATCACGTCCATGTCGTCGAGCGACAGGCCGGTCTGCGCCAGCACCTTGCGTACCGCGGGCGCCGGTCCAAAACCCATGATGCGAGGCTCCAGACCTGCGGTCGCCATGCCGACTACGCGGCCGCGCGCCTTGAGGCCGTATTGCTCGGCGGCTTCGCGGCTGGCCAGCAGCAGCGCGCAGGCGCCGTCGTTGACGCCGGAGGCGTTGCCGGCGGTGACGCTGCCGCCTTCGCGGAAGGGTGTCGGCAGCTTGGCCAGGGCTTCGGCGGTACTGGCCCGCGGATGCTCGTCGGTGTCGAAGATCACCGGGTCCTTCTTGCGCTGCGGAATTGTCACCGGCACGATCTCGCGCGCCAGGCGGCCGGACTCGATCGCCGCGGCGGTACGCTGCTGGCTGCGCACGGCGAAGGCATCCTGGTCCTCACGGGAAATGGCGAAGTCGGCGGCGACATTCTCGGCGGTTTCCGGCATCGAATCGACGCCGAACTGCTGCTTCATCATTTTATTGACGAAGCGCCAGCCGATGGTGGTGTCGAAGATTTCCGCGCTGCGGCTGAAGGCGGATTCGGCCTTGCCCATAACGAAGGGGGCACGGGACATCGACTCGACGCCACCGGCGATCATCAGCCCGGCTTCGCCGGCCTTGATGGTACGGGCGGCGAGGCCGACCGCATCCATGCCGGAGCCGCAAAGGCGGTTGACGGTGGTTCCGGGTACGCTGACCGGCAGGCCCGCCAGCAGCGACGACATGCGCGCAACGTTGCGGTTGTCTTCGCCGGCCTGGTTGGCGCAGCCGTAAATGACGTCGTCGACCTGCGACCAGTCCACGCTCGGGTTGCGCGCCATCAGCGCCTTGAGCGGAACCGCACCCAGGTCGTCGGCGCGAACGCTGGCGAGGGTACCTGCGTAGCGGCCGATGGGCGTGCGAATGGCATCGATGATCAGGGCGTCTTTCATGCGGAGGCCTCCATTTCAGGGGATTCGGGCAAAAGGGTGCCGCGCACCTGGTGCGAGCGGCCGCGGAACAGGGCGATTGGGGTGCCGTGCTGGTTCTCGACGCTGACGTCGTAGATACCGGTGCGACCGCTGCGCGAGCGCTCTACCGCGTAGGCGGTGAGGCGGTCGCCGAGCTTCGCCGGTGCCAGGTAGTCGATGGTACAGCCGGCGCCGACGGTTACGGCGTTGTAGGTATTGCAGGCAAAGGCGAAGGCCGAGTCCGCCAGAGTAAAGATGTAGCCGCCGTGGCAGTTGCCGTGGCCCTGTATCATGCGCGGGCTCACCGCCATGGCGATCGAAGCGCGCCCCGGCGAGACGCAGACGATTTCCATCTCCAGCGCCTGGGTGGCGGTGTCCCTGGCGAACATCGATTCGGCGCAGGCTTCGGCCAGCTGTTGCGGTGTCAGGTCAGTCATGGAACGGGCTCCCGGAAAATGCCTTGCGGCGCAGCAGGCGCGACGGACGGTAGCGGTCTTCGCCGTAGCTCTGTTGCAGGTGGGTCAGGGTGCGGTGAACCAGGCCGATGCCGATGGTTTCGGCCCAGGCCAGCGGACCGCGTGGATAGTTGACGCCGAAGCGCATCGCGGTATCGGCGTCGGCGGCGCTGCAGACGCCCTGCAATACCGCGTCGCTAGCCTCGTTGGCGAGCATTGCCACTGTGCGCATGACGGTCAGGCCCGGCGCATCGTCCAGCAAGGAAACCTGGATGCCGGCGGCATTGAGCAGCGCGACCACCGGCGCCAGCGCGTTCTCGTCGGCCTGGTCGGCGACGGCGACGCCCAGGCGCGTGCAGCCGGCGTAGTCGAGCGCCAGATCGAACAGCACCAGGTTACGGCAGCCTTCGGCGGCGGCACGCTCGCTGGCCATGCGGCCATCGCTCAGGCACAGCAGGGTATCGTCGACGCGGATGCGGCCGACGCCGTCGCGCTGGACGATCTCGATGCCGTTGCTGCGCAGTCGCGTGACCAGGGCATCGGCGACACCGAGGCTACCCTCGACCACGATTCGGGCCGCAGCGGCGACGTCGCCGGCGCCCAGCGTTGCCGGTTCCGGTCGCGTCGCCTCGCTGGCGTAGTCATAGAAGCCGCGACCACTCTTGCGTCCCAGGCGTCCGCCTTCGACCAGCGCCTGCTGGGTCAGTGACGGCAGAAAGCGACCGTCGCCGTAGTAGGCGTCGAACACCGAGCGGGTAACGGCGTAGTTGACGTCGTGGCCGATCAGGTCCATCAGTTCGAACGGGCCCATGCGAAAGCCGCCGGCCTCGCGCATGAGGGCGTCGAGGGTGGCGCTGTCGGCGGCGCCCTCTTCCAGCAGTCGCAGGCCCTCGGCATAGAAGGGGCGCGCCAGACGGTTGACGATAAAGCCCGGCGTCGATTTGGCGTGCACGGCCTGCTTGCCCCAGGCGCTGGCGGTGGCGTGCAGGCATTCGGCGACCGCGGGGTCGGTGTCCAGGCCCGAGACGATTTCGACCAGTTTCATGATCGGCGCCGGGTTGAAGAAATGCAGGCCGGCGAAGTTCTGCGGCCGCTCCAGTGCGGTTGCCAGCGAGGTGATCGAGATCGATGAGGTGTTGCTCGCCAGAATGCAGTCGTCGGCGCAGATCGACTCCAGGCGGCTGAACACCTGCCGCTTGATCTCCGGATTCTCGATGATCGCTTCGACGACCAGTTTCGCCGCCGCCAGCTCCTCCAGTTGCTCGACCGGTGTCAGGCGGTCAAGGATGGCGTCGCGCACGGACGGCTCCATTTTTCCGCGGGAAACCAGCTTGTCGAGGCCGGCGGCAACGCCGGCAATACCTTTCTCGGCCGCGCCCGGGGCGTTATCGAACAGCAGTACGGAATGGCCGTAGGTGGCGGCGACCTGGGCGATGCCCGCGCCCATGGCGCCGGCGCCGATCACGGCTACAGTGGTGTCTTTGCTCAGTGCGGTCATGCTGGCCTCCATTAGTTGCCCTGGAACTGCGGCTGGCGTTTTTCCATGAAGGCCGCAACGCCCTCGCGATAGTCGTCGGTGCGACCGGCGAGCGTCTGCAGGTCGCGCTCGAGATCGAGCTGCTGATCCAGGCTGTTGGTGCTGCTGGCGTTGAGCGCCCGCTTGATCAGCGCCAGGCCGCGGGTGGGCTGCGTCGCCAGTTGACGGGCGCAGGCCAGGGCGCTGTCGTACAGGGCGTCGTCTTCGACGCAGGACCAGATCATGCCCCACTGGGCCGCCTGTTCGGCGCCTATCTTGTCGCCGAGCATGCTCAGCGCGGTGGCACGGGCGTGCCCGACCAGGCGCGGCAGCGTCCAGGTACCGCCGGAGTCCGGCACCAGGCCGATCTTGCAGAATGCCTGGATGAAGCTGGCGGAGCGGGCGGCGAAGACGATATCGCACGCCAGCGCGATATTGGCGCCGGCGCCGGCGGCGACGCCGTTGACGGCGCAGACCACCGGGGCCGGGAAGTCACGCAGGGCACGGATCATCGGGTTGTAGTTGCGCTCTATCGACTGGCCGAGATCGGGGCGTTCCGCCCCCGGCGCCACGTTGCGGTCGGAGAGGTCCTGTCCGGCGCAGAAGCCGCGGCCATTGCCGGTGATCATCAGGCAGCGAACCGCCGCGTCCCTGCGTGCGCTTTTCAGGGCATCGCGGACTTCCGCATGCATCTCGGCGTTGAAGCTGTTGAGGCTTGCCGGACGATTGAAGGTCAGGATGGCCACGCCCTGGTCGACGCGATACTCGATGTGCTGGTAGCTCATAAAAGGGGACTCCTGCATCTGAAACGGAAAGGCGGCACGGCGGCTGCGACAGCTCGGACGGTGTTCTTCGATCCCGGCACAGCCGCGGATGCCCTCATGGTCATGTTCTGAATGAAAAAGGGGCTCAGCGGCCGCGGTAGTCGGGACGGCGTTTTTCGATAAAGGCCCGGATGCCTTCATTGCGATCCTCGGTGGCGGCCAGCAGCGTGAACGCCTTGCGCTCGTACGCCAGGCCCGCGGCAAGGTGCGACTCCTGGGCGCGGTTCAGTACGTCCTTGGCCTGCTGCATCGCCAGCGGTGCCTGCCGGGCAATGCGGCGGGCGATATCGATAGCGCGTTCGAGGCACAGTTCGGGTTCGGTCAGCTCCGATACCAGGCCCGCCTGCAGCGCCCGTTCGGCGTCGATCGGCTGGCCGGTCATCACCATCTGTGACGCCAGCGCCTTGCCGACCGCACGGATCAGGCGCTGGGTGCCGCCGGCGCCGGGAATGATGCCAAGGTTGATTTCGGGCTGGCCGAACTGGGCATCGGAGGAGGCGACGACGATATCGGCGTGCATCATCAGTTCGCAGCCGCCGCCGAGACAGTAGCCGTTAACCGCGGCGATCAGCGGCTTGGGGAAGGCGGCAATGCGCGCCCAGTAGCGGGGGCGCGGGTCCTGCATTACGCCAACGGCATCGAGGCCGGCCATTTCACGTACGTCGGCGCCGGCGGCGAAGGCGCGCTCATTGCCGGTGATCACCACGCTGCGCACATCGTCGTTCAGGCCGGCGTCGTCGAGCAGGTCGGCCAGTTCTTCCAGCAGAGCGGTATTGAGCGCGTTGAGAGCGTCAGGGCGGTTCAGTCTCAGGATCAGAACACCGTTATGTAGCGGCTCGGTCAGAAGGAAGGTCGGCATGGCGCTCTCCGGATCGGGGCTTTGCAGAATTGTTATTGATGAGGGTCAAGATAACGCCAAAAGAGATACAAATAAATATGTTTAAAGTAAAATTATGTATCTCAATATGTAACACCATGTATCGGAAAATGTTTGTTTTTGTCTTCGAGAGAAATTGTTCAGGTTCATTCTTCTGCGCTGCAACAAAGATGAATAATACTTTAAATACATGATAAATAAGTGTTTAATGGGTTCAGTTGCGGATGGTTGTTCACTTATTTCGCGGCCGCGTCTCAGGGTTGGCGCCGTGTCGCTTCATAAGTGTTACCTAAAGTGTGTTTGACATCAAAAAATCGTGTAATTAGGATTCAGGTTTTGAGCAGCGGGCGATGAGCTGTCGACAGGGGTCGGCGGCACAGGTGCCCCTACCGTTCGTCCGGCCTTGCAGGTGCCGACCTGTGCACGGCGCCGGGACGGCAAGCAGGAAACCGGTTCTATGTCCCAGGCACACGCATTTTTCGAAACCCACCAGTCAACCCTGCTGCAGGCGGACGCCGCAAACCGCAGCCGCGAGTTCTGGAGTCCCTACCCGGAAGCCCCCAGCGGTCGTGTCTACGGCGAAAACGCCGCGGTCGACGGAGAGTCGCGATTTCAAGGCTACCTGGGCAAGCCCTTCGAGCTGGCCGGCATCGGTGCCCTGGGGGAGGTGGCTGAAGAAGTTTCGCCTTACGGTATCGACCTGGGTGTCCGCTATCAGCGCCCCGATACCGAGGCGCTGATCACGCGAATGCAGGACGCGATGGGGGCCTGGCGGGAGGCCGGTCCCGACCTGCGCGCCGGTGTTTGCCTGGAAATCCTGCACAGGCTCAACCGGCGCAGTTTCGAAATGGCCCATGCCGTCATGCATACCACCGGCCAGGGATTCGTCATGGCATTCCAGGCCGGGGGACCGCATGCGCAGGATCGCGGTCTCGAAGCGGTTGCGCAGACCTGGAGCGCGATGAAGGCAGTGCCGGACACTGCCCGCTGGGTCAAGCCGCAGGGCAAGAATCCGCCGATTACGCTGGACAAGCGTTTCCATATAGTGCCGCGGGGTATCGGCCTGGTCGTGGCCTGCGCCACCTTCCCGACCTGGAATACCTATCCGGGACTTTTCGCCAGTCTGGTTGCGGGCAATCCGGTTCTCGTCAAGCCGCATCCGGGGGCCGTGCTGCCGCTGGCGATCAGCGTGCAGGTGGCGCAGCAGGTGCTGGCCGAGGCCGGTTTCGACCCCTGTCTGGTGTCTCTGGTGCCGGACAGCCGTGCCGAGCCGGTGACCCGGTCGCTGGCACAGCATCCGGCGGTGCGGCTGATCGACTTCACAGGCTCCAGCGCCTTTGGCGACTGGCTGGAGGCCAACTGTCCCCAGGCGGAGGTCTTTACCGAGAAGGCCGGCGTCAACTGCCTGATTATCGACAGCGTCGATAGCATGAAGGCCGTGGCGCGCAATCTGTCGATGTCGTTGAGCCTGTATTCCGGGCAGATGTGCACCACGCCTCAGGCGATCTATATTCCGCGGGATGGCATCGACAGTGCCGAGGGGCGCCTTGGCTTCGACGACGTGGCCGAACAGCTTGCAGGCAGTATCGAGAAGTTCACCTCGAATACCGAGGTGGCGGTTCATGTGCTCGGTGCCATCCAGAGCGAAGAGACCCGGGCTCGCATCGAGGCCAGCGCCAGCCTGGGTGAGGTCGTGCTGCCAAGCAGGGCGCTGGTGCACCCTGAGTATCCCGCTGCGCGCATCCGCACGCCGCTGTTGCTCAAGGTCGACGCCGCCGATATCGATGCCTACGGCGAAGAGCGCTTCGGGCCGATCAGCTTCCTGGTCGCGACCGACGACACTGACCACAGCCTTGCGCTTGCGCAACAGGTCATTGCCGGGAAAGGCGCCATTACCCTGGGCGTATACTCCACCGACGAGGCGGTGCTGGACAAGGCGGAGGCGCTGGCGATCGATGCCCGGGTGGCGCTGTCGTGCAACTTCACCGGAGGTTTTCTGGTGAATCAGTCGGCGGCCTTCGGCGATTTCCATGCCACCGGCGGCAACCCGGCGGCCAACGCGAGCCTGACCGACAGTGCCTTCGTCAGCCGGCGTTTCGTCGTGGTGCAGAGTCGCCGCGAAGTGGCCGCCCCCCAGGCATGACGGTCGCCGGGCCGTCGCTGCGCCGGAACGCGCAACCCCGGTAGCGCATCCGAAATCCAGAAACCGGGACAGGCAGAACCTATCAGGAGGCAGAAAGATGCCGATTTACCGAATCGATGGCCTTACGCCCGTTGTCGACCCCAGTGCCTTCGTCCACCCGACGGCGGTGCTGATCGGGGACGTTATTGTAGGCCCCCGCTGTTACGTTGGACCCAACGCCAGCCTGCGCGGCGACTTTGGCCGGCTGGTGCTGGAGGCCGGCTGCAACGTGCAGGACAACTGCGTGATGCACGGTTTTCCGGGCACCGATACGGTGGTCGAGGAGGACGGGCATGTCGGTCATGGCGCCATCCTCCATGGTTGCCGTGTCGGGCGCAACGCCCTGATCGGCATGAATGCGGTGGTTATGGACGGCGCCGTGATCGGTGTGGAGTCGATCGTCGCGGCCAACGCCTTCGTCAAGGCCGGTTTCGAATGTCCGCCGCGTTCGATGCTGGTGGGGTCACCGGCCAGGGTGCTGCGTACCCTGAGCGACGACGAAGTGAGCTGGAAGTCCAAGGGAACCAGCGAGTACCAGTTGCTGACCCGACGCTGCCTGGCGTCCCTCGAGGCCTGCGAGCCGCTCACCGAAGTCGAGACCGACCGGCCGCGCCTGGCGGCCGACGGGGTGGTACCGAAGTACAGGTCCTGATCACCGACCAGCCTGAAAAACGTCGCGTTTATCAGACGGGAGTCCAGTTCTCGCTTCCACCTGCGGTCGAGGAATGCCTCGATCGCCTTCGAATTCGGCACGGTTGCGCCGTTAACTGTCGGGGGTGTAGGCCTTTGCGACTCTTTCGGGGTCACGGCTATTGCCGGCATCTTCCGCCATCCCGACTTTCTCCACCGCTGTTTCACGGGTAAAGGGTGGCACGGGTGGGCGCTGTATCATTGTCACTCTCCGGAATTTTCGAGCCGGCTGCGCAGCCGGACGTTTTCGGATTCGAGAAGTGCCAGACGCTCCTGAAGAGGTCGAACGAGCCCGGCGATTTCCTGCTCGGTGAAACGAGGCCTGATGTGTTGCGGACAGTTCCAGTCGAAGCCTTCGAGGCGCAGGCGGAAAATACGCTCGATCTTTGCTCTGTACTCCGCTGACGCGACGACCTCCAGCAGGTCCGGGTCGGATTCGGGCGCGATGGTTTCGATATGCACGTACATCTTCAGCCGCGCGCGGTTCGGATAGTCCATCAGGAACAGGCATGCGCGCCTGTTGGATGTCGCGTTGCCGGCGCTGATGTACTGGCGGTTGCCGCGGTAATCCGCAAACGCCAGGGTGCGTTCATCCAGCACCTTGAGGAATCCTTGCGGCCCACCCCGGTGCTGGATGTAGGGCCACCCGGTTTCGGAGACCGTCGACAGATAGAAGCTGTCGCGGGCGGCGATAAAGTCGGCCTCGCTTTGGGTGAAACGGTCGAATGAGTGGCGCTCATGCAAACTTGCGGGGCGGGGCCCGCGGGCGCCCCCATCCAGTCGCTGTTGCTCGGCCAGCACTGAGGGTGTGAGGGCGATTTGAAGAAAACGGTGGGGCATGGCGGAAGTCCTGGCGGCCCGGGGCAAGGTCCCGGGCCGGCTTCGTTCAGGCGGCTTCGGACGCACGAACTTCGGGGAAGTCGATGTCAGTCCTGGCGACTTCGTTGAGATAGTTGGTGAAGCTGTTCTCGGCGACAAGTCCGACGATCTCCACGATCTGGGCATCGGTATAGCCGGCATCCCGCACGGCCGCGATGTCGGCGTCGTTCAGGTGCCCGCGCTCGCGTGCAACTTTGGCTGCGAAGCGCACGGCCGCCTGGGCCTTGTCATCGCCTGACGTCCCCTGGCGATTCAGTGCGATCTCTTCCTCGCTGATCTTCGCCAGGTTCAAGGCCAGGTAAGTATGAGCGGACAGGCAGTAGTCGCAGCCGTTCACCTGGGCGACCGCCAGCGCGATGCGCTCGCGGGTCTTGACGTCCAGACTGCCGGAAAGGGCGCGCTGGAAGGCCGTATACGCGGTCAGTGCCGCTGGGCTGAGCGCGATGAGGCGGAACAGGTTGGGGACTGTGCCGAGCTGCTTGTGGATCGCATCGAGTGTCGCCTTGGATGCCTCGGGAGCGGTTTCGACGGACGGGATGGAAATGCGGGACATGGTGATCTCCTGCGCGGGTTATGGGCCTTGGGTGGCCCGGTAAGGAGAATGCTATTCCCTTTCAGTAATGGTGATAATCCGGCAGAATCGAGAATTACATTTCCAAATAATGGAATAATTAATGGACCGTCTGGAAGCGATGTCGATGCTCGTGAAAATCTCCGAGATGGGCAGCTTTTCGGCCGCCAGCCGAGCGTTGAAGGTGCCACTGGCCACTTTGAGCCGCCGCATCTCGGATCTTGAAGCGTTATTGGGTGCGCGGTTGCTGATTCGCACCACGCGCAAGCTCACGCTGACGGATGCCGGAACGGCCTATGTCGCGGCAGCGCGTCGTATCCTCGAACAGGTCGAGGATGCCGAGCGTGAGGCCAGTGGCGAGTTCAGTGTACCCAAGGGGGAGCTCGTGATCACTGCCCCGCTCATGTTCGGCCGGCTGTATCTGTTACCGGTGGTGGCGGAATTTCTGGCGCAGTACTCGCAGATCAAAATTCGCCTTCAGCTGTCGGACCGTAATACCGACCTGATCGACGAACAGGTTGATATGGCCTTGCGAATCGGCACGCTTGCGGACAGCTCGATGGTCGCGACACCCGTGGGCGGGATGCGTACCGTATGCTGCGCCAGCCCGGCGTTCCTTGCCGCTCATGGCATTCCCCGAAGCGCGAATGACCTCCTTCGCTTTCCCTGCATAACGGTCGATACGCCCATGCCTTCGCCGGCCTGGCGTTTCGGCGCTGCGGGCACCAGGCGCGATATTCCGGTCGAACCCCGTCTGTCGGTGACGACACCGGAGGCCGTGGCACAGGCCGCCATTCTCGGTGTCGGTATCGCCCGGCTGTTGCACTACCAGGTGGCCGCAGCTGTTGCCAGGCAGGAGCTGCAGATCGTGCTCGAAGACTGTGAGCCGCTGCCAAGTCCTGTCAATCTGGTACACCCCTCGCGCGGGCGCATGCCGCTGAAAATGCGCTGTTTTCTGGATTTTGCGGTGCCCCGGCTGCGCGAGGCACTGAGCCGGTTATCCTGAGCGGGAGGGTGACCGGCGAAGCGCCTTCCTGCCCGTCGTGAGGGCGGCTTCTCGCCGCGGATGCCCTCCGGAGACATTTTACCCGGGTACCAGTCCTGAATGGGGAATCCCTGCCTGATGGCCTCGGTGTGAAACCTTAAGGAAAGTGTCGCAAGGGTTTACAGACTGTTACAAGAAGATACATACGTCGCGAAGCTGAATGCCCGCGGAGGGTTACAATCATTCGGCTGCATAATATGGCGCAGCGTTTGCAGTACTCATAGTAGAACCTCACCGGAGGATAGGCTCTATGGCTACGAACGTCGTATGCAAGACGATGCATCTGCTCGACCTGTTACGCGAGCAGGGTGCGCTGGGGCTCGAAGAGCTTCATATACTCACTGAGATGCCGAAGGCGACGGTAAAGCGTCTGATGGACGATCTGGTGGAGCTGGAATGGGTCCATCGGCGCCTGGGCGATCGCCGCTACGCCTTGCTCAAGGGGGGCGAGGACGTTGCTGCAGGCCATCGCGCACGTCTTGCCAGTCGTCTGGCGCCGCTGCTGATCGAGCTTTACGAGGAAACGGGATTCAGCTCCGATGTGGCGCTGGACCTGGGCGACGGTCTGGAAGTGGTGGAAAGCAACTTTGCCCTGCTCGGGCGCCGAACGGCCGTGTCGAGTCTGATCGGATTGCGCCCGCACGTGCGGGTGTCGGCAATCGGCAGGGCATTCGCCGTCGGCGGCCCGATCGCGCAGGAGCTCCCTTCGGCCGAGCGCAAGGTACTGCTGCAGGAGAAGCAGCGCGGGTTTTGTCGCCGGGTTCAGGGCGTCTGGGAGCACTCCTTTGCGCGACCGTTCGAGATCGGGGCGGTCGCGATGCCGGTTGGTTGCGGCGGCGTGATCGCCGGGGCTGTCAATCTTTACTGGGATGCCCAGCAGTATGGTGATGCCGGTAGCCATGATCGCCATCTGGCTCGTTTGGAAACGGCTGTCGCTCGGATTGGGTCTATGCTGAGTGGTGCCTGATTGCTGACTCATGAGAACTAATATGGCAGGCTACTGCTTGACCGGCGACGCAGCCTCCGGCTGGCCCTGTCCGCAGCCGAAACCGGCTGCAGTGCCAACCCATTCGCGGCGGGGAAGGGCCCTTGCTTTTGAATACGCCGCTCCTGCAGGGATACCATGGATTTACTGTCGGCGATGAATCTTTTTGTGCGCGTGGTCGAGCTGGAGAGCTTTACCCGCGCGGCGGCGGAGCAGGGTGTGTCGAGTTCCGCAGTCAGCAAGCAGGTCGCCATGCTCGAGCAGCATTTCAAGGCGCGCCTGCTGCACCGCACCACACGCAGTCTCAGCGTCACCGATATCGGTGATGCCGTCTACCATCAGTGCAAGCGGGTACTGAGCGAAGTCAGCGAGGCCGAGAACCTGGTGGCCGGGCTGCAGGGTGAGCCGCGCGGTCAGCTGCGCATCTCCTGCAACATGACCTTTGGCCAGCAGGTGCTGGCAAAGGCGCTGCCGGACTTTATGGCGCGCTACCCCGATGTTCAGCTCGACGTAACCCTGGACGACCGCATGCCGGACATGGTCCGCGAGGGTTATGACCTGATGATCCGGATCAAGGGACAGCAGTTGGCGGATTCGAGTCTGGTGGCCCGCAAGCTCTGTGACCTGCCGATGTTTATCTGCGCAGCGCCGGGCTACCTGGCCGCGAACGGCTGGCCCGCGTCGCCGGAGGAGCTGAAACAGCACAACTGCCTGGTGTTCGTGCACGCCGAGAATGCCCATCAGTGGCTGGTGGCCGAGCCTGGCACCAGCGCGGATCCGGTGGAGGTCGACGGCGACCTCAAGGCCAACAACAGCGTGGTAGTGCGCGAAGCCGTGCTGGCGGGGCGCGGAATTGCCAATCTGGCATCCTTCCTGATCGCGGATCACGTTGCCTGCGGTGACATAGTGCCGGTGTTTCCGCGTGCGGCACCGGATCGGCTCAGCGCCTATGCCTTCTACCCGACCCGCGACGCGGCAACGCTCAAGGTTGCCCGCTTTATCGAGTTCTTCGAAAGCTGGCTGGCCGAGCATATACCCCAGCGCCTGCCGGAGGCGGGCGTGGAGGCTTAGGATGGCTGAAGTCGCGCGAGATACGGTTGTCCGTGTGGCACGGCATTGAGGCGGCGTAACCCGTCATATCGATCATTTTACGGATCGACTGGCTTCAATCGGCACGCTCGAGAACAAATGCAGGTAGGCGCTCGCTCCGCGAGCGAACGCCTCGCGCTCCCTCGTATTCTTTCTCTCGGGGAAATAATCTTGTGCGCAACCGGCCGATTATCCCGCCACTATTCTTCTGTAAGCTAATCTTCATACCGAGGAACAACCTGCTTAGAAGAACAAGAGCCTGAACGATGATAAAGACCTACGAGTTTCCCGAATATCCTTACATCCGCAGCGCCGATCAGGATGCCGGTACCGCTGTGCGTCGCCCCGTCGTAATCGGTGGTGCCGGCCCTATCGGCATGGCGATGGCCATCGACCTGGCGCTGCACAAGGTTCCTGTTGTGGTGCTGGACGACAACAACACCGTCAGCTTTGGCTCCCGTGCGGTCTGCTACGCCAAGCGCCTGATCGAGATCATGGATCGTCTCGGCGTCGGCGAGCGCATGATGCAAAAAGGCGTGACCTGGAACGTCGGCAAGGTGTTCTTCGAGGAAAGCGAAGTCTACAGCTTCAATATGCTGCCGGAAGAGCACCACCGTCGCCCGGGTTTCATTAACCTGCAGCAGTACTATATCGAGCAGTACCTGGTCGATCGCATCCAGACGCTGGACGAAGTGGACCTGCGCTGGAAGAACAAGATCACCGCGCTCTCTCAGGCCGAGGATTGCGTGCGTCTCACCGTCGAGACGCCGGACGGCCCGTACGAGCTCGAGGCCGAGTACCTGGTCGCCTGCGACGGCGCCAACTCCGATATCCGCGCGATGTGCGGCCTGACGTCCAGCGGCCAGGTTTTCCAGGATCGCTTCCTGATCGCTGACGTCATCATGGACCCGAAATGCTTCCCGCCGGAGCGCTGGTTCTGGTTCAATCCGCCGTTCCACGACGGCCAGTCCACGCTGCTGCACCGCCAGCCCGACAACGTCTGGCGCATCGACTTCGACCTCGGCTGGGACGCGGACCCGGAGGAAGAGAAGAAGCCGGAAAACATCATTCCGCGCGTCAAGGCCTTTCTCGGCGAGGACGTCGAGTTCGAGCTGGAGTGGGCCAGCGTCTACACCTTCTGCTGCCGCCGCATGGACGATTTCCGTCAGGGCCGCGTGCTGTTCGCCGGCGACTCGGCGCATCAGGTGTCGCCCTTCGGCGCCCGCGGTGCCAACTCCGGCGTCCAGGACACCGACAACCTGGCCTGGAAACTGGCGCTGGTGCTGGATGGCAAGGCTCCGGTTTCGCTGCTGGACAGCTATACCGAAGAGCGCCTGTACGCGGCGGATGAAAACATCAAGAACTCGACCCGCTCGACCGACTTCATCACGCCCAAGAACGAGGCCAGCCACCAGTTCCGCGACGCGGTGCTGAATCTGTCGCGCAACTATGGTTTCGCCCGCAGTCTGGTCAATTCCGGTCGTCTGTCGGTGCCCTCGACCTACGTCGATTCCAGCCTCAATACGCCGGATACCGAGGCATTTGCCGGGCGCATGATGCCGGGCGCGCCGAGTACCGATGGCCCGGTGCTGCGCAACGGCCAGGAAGACTACCTGCTGAGCAGCCTGGGCAACGAATTCCGCACCCTGCTGTTCGTCGATCCGCAGAACCTGCCGACGGACGCCGATCTGGCGCAGCTGCAGGCGCTGGCGCAGGCCGAGCTGCCCGTCTACAGCTATCTGGTCTCGCCGCAGCCGCTGGATATCGCTCTGCCGCAGGGCGTCGAGCTGCTGGTCGATAGCCTGGGCGTGGTGGCCGAGCGCTTCGACGGGCAGCCGGGCACCTGTTACCTGATGCGTCCGGACCAGCATGTCTGCGGTCGTATGCGTCGCTTCGATGCTGACCGCGTTATCGCGATTCAGCGCAAGGCAATCGGACACTGAGGAGAGCGAAAATGGCGAAACTGATTCTCGATAACAACATGGCGGCTCCGGATGACGTCTACGAGCTGTTGACCGAACTGCACCGTGGTCTCGAGCCGGAACAGAGCGCGGACGTCAATGCCCGTCTGATTCTGCTGCTGGCCAACCATATCGGCGACAGCGAAGTGGTGGCAGAGGCGACGCGCATTGCCCGCGAGCATCTGCCGCCGGCGCCGGAGCTGAAACGCGAGATCTGATGGTTTTAGAAAAGACGGAAACACGGCTCTTGTTTCGTGTTTCTGTCGGATAAATGGACAAATTACCGGATTTTCGACCCATCTTATCGCAATCATTTCGATGGGTTGGTTACAAATAAGAACGTATGCTGGTAATTTGTCAGTCCGATTGCAGGGTGACATTCGGGCGCCCGACGCGCCCGGTGGCAAACAAAACAGGATCGCGGAGCCCCGCGACCTATGCTGAAAAAGGTACTGAATCACATGGCTAAGAAACCCTTTGCGTCCTCTGCGGACCTTGGTGACAAGACCGAAACCCTCGAAATCCTGGCCGACGGCGTTTACGCCCTGACCGCCGAAGGCGACCCCAACGTCGGCGCCATCGAGGCGGAAGACTTCATCATCGCGTTCGAGGCCCGTGCCACGCCGAAAGCGGCCAACGACTGGCTGGAAATGCTGCGCAAGCACACCGACAAGCCGGTGAAGTATCTGGTGCTGTCGCACTATCACGCCGTGCGTGTGCTGGGCGCCTCCGCCTTCAAGGCCGAGAGCATCATCGCCCACGAGAAGACCAGGTTCCTGATCGAGGAACGCGGCAAGCAGGACTGGGACAGCGAATACGGCCGCATGCCGCGCCTGTTCCGCGAACCGGAAGGCATCCCGGGTCTGACCCATCCGGACATCGTTTTCAACGACCGTCTGGAAATCCCGCTGGGCGGCGATCGCGGCAACCTGGTGCTGCAGTACTGCGGTCGCGGTCATACCGCCGGCGATATCGTCGCCTGGCTGCCGAAGCAGAAGGTCCTGTTCGCCGGCGACCTGGTCGAAGCCGAAGCTGCGCTCTACACCGGCGACGCCTTCCACTTCGACTGGTCCACCCAGACGCTGGATCAGGTCAAGGCTTTCGAAGCCGAGGTACTGGTCGGCGGTCGTGGCGCCGTGGCCCGTGGTCGCGAAGCGGTCGATGCCGCGATCGAGCAGACCCGCGGCTTCCTCAACGGCATGAAGGAAAAGGTCGGTGAAGTCCACAAGCGTGGCGGCACCCTGAAGGAAGCCTTTGAGGCGACCCGCGACCACCTGGCGCCGAAGTTCGGCCAGTGGCCGATTTTCGAACACTGCCTGCCGTTCGACGTGCAGCGTCTGTGGGACGAGTACGAAGGTATCGACTGGCCGCGCATCTGGACCGCCGAGCGCGACCAGGAAGTCTGGGACCAGCTGCAGGACTAACGATACCTGTAGGTTGGGTGAAGGCCCGCAGGGCCGTTACCCAACAGATGATTGATGGGTTGCGTTGCACTCCACCCATCCTACAAAACGCCGGCGTACCTTCGGGTCCGCCGGTTTTTTTTGTGACTACGTCGCGAGGCGCGGCTCCACTGTCAGTAGGCGGAGACGCCTCCGTCCAGGGCGATCGCCTGTCCGGTCATGTAGCTGTTGTCGGGCGCGCAGATCGCGAGCATGGCGCATCTCCTGGTCCGCTTTTGTGAGATATTCCTATAACGTAAGGCCGCCGTCGACGACGATGCATTCGCCGTTGGTGTAGCTGGCGGCATTGGATACCAGGTACAGCACCGTGCCGGCCATCTCGTCGGGTTCCGCGTGGCGGTGCAGCGGGATGTTGCTCACGCACTGCTCGTAGAGGTCCGGCTGCTGGAACAGGGCGGCGGCGAATCGGGTCCGGGTCAGGCCCGGTAGCAGCGCGTTGACGCGAATGCCGAAGCGGCCGCACTCCTTGGCGAAGGTTTTGGTCATGTTGACCACCGCCGCCTTGGTGATGGAGTAGATGCCCTGGTACTCGGCGGGTTGCAGGGCGTTGACCGAGGCGACATTGACGATGGCGCCGCCGCCCTGGGCTTTCATCATTTTGCCGGCCTCGACGGACATGAAGAAGTAGCCGCGCAGATTCACGTCCACCGTCTTTTGATAGGCGGCGAGGTCGGTGTCCAGCACGTGGCCGTAATAGGGATTGGTGGCGGCGTTGTTGACCAGGATATCGAGTCGGCCGTGGGTCTCGCGGATCTGCCGGAAGCAGGTTTCGATCGCCTCCATGCTGCCGACGTGGCAGGCCAGTGCTTCGGCGCTGTCGCCGTCGGCCAGGATACTCTGTGCGACCTGTTGGCAGTCCTCGAGCCGGCGGCTCGAAATAATCACGTGGGCGCCTTGCTTTGCCAGCAGGCGGGCGATGGCTTCGCCGATACCGCGGCTGGCGCCGGTGACCAGCGCGATTTTGCCGTTCAGGTCGAAAAGGTTCGTGCTCATGGATCTTCTCCTGTAAGACGTCTGTGATTTAGGGAGCGACGGCGAGGGCGTTGATGCTCATGGCTGCCCGGCGATCGCTTCCAGAGCGAGCTCGGCCAGGGGGCCGACGTGCTGTCCCATCCCGGCGGCTTTTCGGCTGGAGGCATTGCCGTCGATAGCACGTTTCGCAACGCCCTGGATGATGGCGGCGAGGCGGAAGAAGCTGAAGGCGACGTAGAAGCCGAAGTTGTCGATGCCGTCGATGCCCATTCGCGCGCAGTAGGTTGCGACGTATTCCCGTTCGGATGGAATCCCCAGCGCATCTATGTCCCTGCCGCGCAGTCCGGCGACGGTGCCGATGACAGGCATGCGCATCAGCATGCACAGGTAGCCGAGGTCGGCGAAAGGATGACCGAGGGTGGAAAGCTCCCAGTCCAGCAGGGCGACGGCCCGGGGATCGGTCGGGTGCAGCATCAGATTGTCGAGACGATAGTCGCCGTGCACCAGCGATACCCGGCCATCGTCTTCGGGTATGTTGCGCTCGAGCCAGGCCATGAGCTGCTCCATCGGCTCGATGCGCTCGAGTTCGGAGGCACGGTACTGGCCGCTCCAGCGATCGAACTGGCGTTGGAAGTAGTTGCCGGGCCTGCCGTAATCGGCGAGCCCCAGGGCGTCGATATCCACCGAGTGCAGCGCCGCCAGCACCCGGTTTATCTCGTCGTAGATCGCGGCACGGTCCTGCCTGCCGACCTCCGGTAGCGCCGCATCCCAGAATATTCGCCCCTCGACAAACTCCATGAGGTAGAACATCGATCCGATCACGGCGGGGTCTTCGCACAGATGGTACACGCGGGGCACCGGCACGTCGGTGCCGGCGAGCGCTTTCAGTACCCGGTACTCGCGGTCCACGGCGTGGGCCGATTTCAGCAGTTTTCCCGGGGGCTGGCGGCGCAGCACATAGGTGCCGGACCGGGCGCCGATCCTGAAGGTCGGGTTGGACTGCCCACCGGAGAACTTTTCGACCTGCATCGGTCCCTGAAAGCCCTCTACATGGGCTTCCAGATAAGGCTGAAGCGTGGTCAGATCGAGGCTTTCGACGGCGCGGGTCATGCTTGTTCTCCTTACTGGGCGCGTTCGTGGAGCTCGCGGGACAGGTTGCGTCCCAGTTGCATCATATGGACCTGATCGGGACCATCGGCGAGCCGGATGGCGCGGGCGATTGCGTAGGCGCGGGCCAGGAAGCTGTCCTGGCTGACGCCGGCGGCGCCGTGAATCTGGATCGCCCGGTCGATCACCGTGCAGGCCATGTTCGGGGCGACGATCTTGATCATCGCGATCAGGTCCTTGGCGGCCTTGTTGCCGCCCTGATCCATTTTCGCCGCGGCCTTGAGCGTCAGCAGGCGGGCCTGCTCGACTTCGCAGGCGGAGAGGGCGATCGCCTCGCGCACCGATTGCTGCTTGCTCAGCGGCTGGCCGAAGGCGACCCGGGTTTCGGCGCGAACGCACATCTGCTCGAGCGCGCGCTGGGCGAGTCCGATGCTCCGCATGCAGTGGTGGATACGGCCGGGGCCCAGCCGCCCCTGGGCGATCTCGAAGCCCCGGCCCTCGCCGAGCAGCAGGTTGCCGGCCGGTACGCGGACGTTGTCGAACACCAGTTCGGCGTGGCCTTCGGGGGCGTCGTCGTAGCCGAAGACCTGCATCGGACGCACGACCCTGACCCCCGCAGTGCCGGCCGGCACCAGAATCATCGACTGCTGCAGGTACTTGTTGCTGTTGTCGGGATCCGTCTTGCCCATGACGATGTAGACGCCGGTGTGGTTGTTGCACGCACCGGAGATGTACCACTTGCGGCCGTTGATCAGGTAATCGTCGCCGTCCCGCACGATCGAGGTCGCCACGTTGGTGGCGTCGGACGAGGCCAGCTCCGGCTCGGTCATGGCGAAGGCCGAGCGGATCTCGCCGTTCATCAGGGGCCCGAGCCAGCGCTGCTGCTGTGCCGGGCTGCCGTACCTGGCCAGTACCTCCATGTTGCCGGTGTCCGGTGCGTTGCAGTTGAACACTTCCGGGGCCCAGTAGACCCGGCCCATGATCTCCGCCAGCGGAGCGTACTCCAGGTTGCTGAGTCCCGGGCTGAACTCGCCGTAGCCGCGCGGCAGAAACAGGTTCCAGAGCCCTCGGGCGCGGGCCTTCTCCTTGAGCTCGGACAGGATCGCCGGCGGTTCCCAGCGCTCACCCTCGCTAACCTGTTGTTCCCACAGCGCTTCGTTCGGATAGATATGTTCATCCATGAACGCCAGCAGGCTGTCGCGCAGTTCCCGCATCCTCGGGGTGCATTCGAAATCCATGGGAGAGCTCCTTAGCTGTAACTGATCGATGACCGGCGTACCGGTATATCGAGATGGGGCACGTGGTTGAAGCCCGTGATACAGGCTCGCCCGGGCGTATACAGGCAGTGGGTTATCGAGGAATTGCGCATCTGCAGGTTGGTGTTGATCAGCGTTTCGGCGCCGAACCCCATCAGCCGGCTAAGCGCCATGCTGATCGGACCGCCGGAGCTGCACACCAGGGTGTTGCCCGTTGTCGCGCTGAAGGCGAAGTCCAGCGCCAGCGCCACCCGCTGTTCGAAGGCTTCCCAGGTTTCGGGTACCGCGCTGTCGTCCAGCTGCCCCTGCGACCAGGCCTGCATCGCCCGACGCAGGCAGCGATACACCTGCTTGCGGTCGCGCCGGTCACGTATCGCCTCGGCCGGATGGGCATTGCCGAAGCCGTTCAGCAGTTTTTCGAAGTCGAATTCGTTGAATCCTGCGTGTATTTCATACGGCAACGCCGTACCGAGGCCCTCGCAGATGGCGTCGGCCGATTGCCGGTGGCGCGCCATCTCGCCGCAGATGATGCGCTCGAACCGGATCCCGCGACTGCGAAAGTACTCGCCGAGCCAGAGACACTGCTGTCTGCCCAGCGGGGAGAGCTGGTCATAGTTGTCGCCGTCGAACGAGGCCTGTCCGTGTCGGGTCAGATAAAGCTCAGCCATGATGGTGTTGGTCTGTCGATTTCATAGAAAGTCGTTACACGGCATCCTGAACGGGTGGCGAAAAGCTGTCCGCAGCCGTTGGCTGCCGGGTCGCTGCAGGCCGCTTTCGGATTCCGCGCTGCATCAGAACAAGGTTAAGCGGCTGTTGATCATTTCTGAAATTGATTGTTATTATGCCTCGTTATTCATATGGCAAATGACGGTGGCGGCCAAATGCGCCTGCAGAAAGTCGATCTCAACCTTTTCCCGGTGTTCGAGGCCATCTATGCCGAACGGAACCTGACGCGCGCTGCCGAACGACTTTGTCTGAGTCAGCCGGCCGTCAGCAATGCGCTTGGCCGCCTGCGAGACAGCCTCGATGACCCGCTGTTCGTGCGCACGCCCAGGGCGATGGTGCCAACGCCTGTGGCAGAGTCCATGATCGGATACGTGCGCGAGGCGCTGCACCTGCTGGATACCAGCGTTCAGCTCGGTGACCGTTTCGAGCCCGGAGTGGCGCAGCGCAGCTTCAAGCTGAGCATGCATGATGTGAACGAGCTGGTACTGCTGCCCCGGTTACTCGCCTTGCTGCAAAAGGAAGCGCCGGGCATATCTCTTTCCAGCTTTCCGGTCGGACGACAGGACCTGGCCAAGGAACTGGCCTCCGGGCAGCTGGATCTGGCGATCGATGTGCCGACGCTCAACCATTCCGATCTGCGCCACTGTCCGCTCATCTCGATTCCCTATGTCTGTGTCGTCAGGCGGGATCACCCGGCGGTTGGCGACAGTCTGTCTATGGAACAGTACCTGGCGCTTTCGCATCTTCATATCTCGAACCGTCGGGAGGGAATGGGGCATGTCGACCTGGCGCTGAGCCGTCTTGGCTTTCAGCGCAATATCCAGATGCGCAACAGGCATCACCTGGTTGCACCGAAACTGATCGAAGAAACCGATCTCGCCTTGACGGTGCCCCTGTCGCTGGCAACGAACCGAAACCTCAAAGTCCTGGAACTGCCCTTTGCCGTTGAACCGGTCGAATGGCATCTCTACTGGCATCGCAGCGCCGACCAGGACAAGGCCCATGGCTGGCTGCGGGAGGTTGTGCTTTCGCTGGTAAAGGACTGACGAATATTTCGGCAATCCTTCGGTTATATCTGTCGGAGGTCCAACGTAAAACTGACAGCCATAATACCGTTATACTCAGCGAACTGGCGCCTTCAGGCTCCGCCATGTTGCAGAGCGCCTTTGCATTCTTTTCTTTCATGTTCAAGAGAAATGAATCGCCGGCAGACGAATCGGGAATTAAAGTATCGCCAAAAATTCTCCGATGCTTCTCTAATCCGAAAATTGGCCTTTGCCATCCTGCTGTTGGGTTCCGACCCTTCGGGTCTGCACCCAACCTACCAAAGTGGTGGTTGATTGGCAGGTCGCAGGGCAGGTAACGTGTGTTTTTGCAGTCAGGGGTCGGTATATCCATTTACCGGCTTATCACCATAGGCTTTGCGCTGTTAGCCTGAAATGAATTGAATTCGTGCAGTTGGTTTTAAAGTGATGTGTTGTTCAAAACCATTTATTGCGCCGCATCCAGTACACCAGAAAGCCGACGATGGCGGCGGCGACGCACCAGAAGAACACATAGCCGTATTTCCAGCCGACTTCCGGCATGGTGGAGTCGGCCGAGCCGAAGTTCATGCCGTAGACGGCCGCGAGGAAGGAAAGCGGCAGAAAGAACATGCTGACCATCGTCAGCTTGGTGACGATCCGGTTGGTGCGGTGACTGACGATGCCCATGTAGAGGTTCAGGCTTTCGGAGAGGACCTCGCGTTCGGTGGTGACATCGGCACTCAGGCGATCCAGCAGCACGCCTTTTTTCTCCAGAAACGGCTGCGTGGTCGGGCTGACGTAAGGTGATTTTCGCGTCGCCAGTTCGTGCACGATCTCCCGGGTGGATATGATGATCTTGCGAAATTCCAGCAGCGAGCGGAGCAGGTCGTGGACTTCACGGAACATTTTGCCTTCCGTTTCACCGAGAATCTGCGACTGAATGTCTTCGATCATCTCGCTGATGGCGTTGAGCGCAAGCCGGTAACCCTGTGTCAGATGGTCCGCCAGCTCGAACAGCAAGAAGCCGGGGGAGTGGCTGTGCTCATGAAAGTCCTCTCTGTAGGTTTGCCTGATGTCGGCGAGAAACTCGACAGGCGCCGGATGTGAGGTGAGCATGAAATGCGGCCCCAGCACTACCTCCACGGGCACGGTGAGCCAGTCGTCGTTCACCACGCGGGCTTCGCGCAGCGTGAAGTGCAGGCAGGAGGAAAACACGTTGAGTCTTGGCGGGGGCTCATCGTCTAGCAGCAGGTCCAGGATCAGCCGGTCGATCTGCATCCGCTCGAGGAAAGCCCTCACCGTCGCCTTTGGCTCGGCCTTCAGGTCGATCCAGTAGTAAAGTCCGCTTGCCGGAGTCGCCTCGATCTCGTCCAGGGACACCGGGCGTTCCTGCTTGGTGTTGAAGTTGAACTCGATGGCAAATGTCATCGGCAAGACCCGGTCGATTCAAGGAAGCCCCGTGCGCTTACAA
Source organism: Marinobacterium nitratireducens (assembly GCF_014645375.1). Lineage (GTDB taxonomy): Bacteria > Pseudomonadota > Gammaproteobacteria > Pseudomonadales > Balneatricaceae > Marinobacterium_A > Marinobacterium_A nitratireducens. The sequence goes on along the minus strand of NZ_BMLT01000003.1, from coordinate 87,611 downwards.
AGTGTAACGCAAAAGCGGTTTCCCTCTGCCGGACCTGCCGATCGTGCAGGCTCGGGAATCCGGGCTCGATACCAGCCAGCGACTTGTAAGGTTAAGCGATCTGCTCAGCCGACAGCTCCCGGGTATCGGTCAGCTGCAGCTTGCCAGCCATCATTGCGGGGACCAGATGCTTGATCTCCACCTTACGGACGACAATCGACTCTGAGTCGTGCGTGTCCGAGCGTAATTCCGGGGACAGAGCACCCAGCTCCTAGCCTGATACAGGTCTACGACTGCGCCATCGCTTCAAATGCGTGCAAGAGATCCTTGTAACAGGCATTCGCCCGGAGGCCTGGATCCTAAGTTACGGGGCTGTAGCCGACGTTCGGGGTGAAACGCCGGCAATCCGTTGACGCTTCGCTGAAGCTCGGTATGGTGTTGCTTCAATGTCGAGCTTGACGCAGCTCCCGCCGCGTTCAGTCGGGCCGCTGCTTGCGTCCGACAAGTACCCAGGTGCGCATCTCGCCCTTGCCGCGGATGCTGATGATGCCGCGATCGTCGAAGTGGTAAAAGGGTTCAAGGTAGGCATAGGTCGCTTCGGAGACCTGGATGCGGCCGGTGACGCCCTGGGACTCCATGCGCGAGGCGATGTTGACCGCGTCGCCCCAGATGTCGTAGATGAACTTCTTGGTGCCGATCACCCCGGCGACCACGGGACCGCTGTTGATGCCGATGCGCAGCATCAGTTCGAGCTGGTGGCGGCGGTTGAAGTCCTCGATGGCGTCGAGCATGTCCAGTGCCATGTCGGCCACGACCCGGGCATGATCGTCGCGTAGCGCGGGGAGGCCCGCCACGACCATGTAGGCGTCGCCGATCGTCTTGATCTTTTCCAGCCCGCGGATCTCGCACAGGCGGTCGAATTCGGTGAAGATCTCGTTGAGCAGTTCCACCAGGCGGGTCGGGGGCAGCAACGATGCCAGCGGCGTGAAGTTGACGATATCGGCGAACATGATGCTGACATTGGCGAAGCTGTCGGCGATGGTGCCCTCGCCGCGTTTGAGTCGCTCGGCGATCGGTGCCGGCAGGATGTTGAGCAGCAGCTGTTCCGACTTCTGCTTTTCGTCGGATAGCAGATCCAGGGTATCCCTCAGCCGGTCGATCATCTCATTGAAGTTGGTGGCCAGGTCGCCGGTTTCGTCGTGAGCCAGGACCGGCGCCCGCTGCCTCAGGTCGCCCAGGGCGATCTCGTGGGCGGTGGCCGTAATCGCCAGTATGGGTCGCGCGATCTGGCGTGCGATCAGGTAGATGCCGATACCCAGCAGCAGCACCGACCCCATGCCCAGCACCAGAATCGACCCGCCCAGCCGGGTCGCCGGTTGCAGCGCCTCGCTGGTGCCGATTTCCGTCAGCAACGCAAGGCCGAGCCCGGGCAGCCAGCGATAGCTGCCGATCACCGGATTGCCGCTGTAATCGATGTAATGCTGCGCGCCGTTCTGACCGGCGACGGCGCTGTCGATACCGACACTGTGCACTTCGCCGGCCGCATCGTTGCGGGTGAAGGGCGCGGTCGCCACCAGGCGGTGACCGCTGTCGACGAGATAGGAGTCGCCGGTCTGGCCCATTCCCGCTCGCCGGCTGACGATTTCGACCAGGATCGGCAGTCGGATATGGGCCTCCATCAGCGCGTAGGGCTCGCCCTCTTGATCGAGCAGCGGTGCCGAAATGGTCAGTCGCGGCTTGTCGGTGCCCGGGGGGCGGTAGACCGGCCTGACTTCGGTGTCCTGTCGTCCGCCGGGAGCCGGTAGCGCTTCCTGCCGCAGATCACCCTCGTCATCGGGATCGGTGGAGAAGAACACCCGTCCGCTGGCCAGCTCGATCAGCAGGATATCGGTGAGGTCGGTCGCCATCACCGCCCAGGAACCGCGGTAGGTGGCATTGAACAGCGTATTGGCCAGCTTCAGGTAGGCGCTCTGGTAGGGCGCGGTGCCGGGCCGCTGGGCCAGCAGCGCCAGCCCTGCCGCGCGCAGCTCCTCGAGGGCTGCGAGCTGGGTGACGGTATCCGCCTGACCGGCGATGAAGTCGTCGATCTCCTGCTGCTTGTATTCGGCGATCACTTCGAAGCGGGCGATCGCCATGGCTTCGAGCCGGCTTGCGGACAGCCGGTAGGAAGCCGCCGCCAGGCCGATGACGACCGTCATCGACACCAGCAGGAAGTAGGCGGTCATTCTCGCCTTCAGGCTATTCTTCATAAAGCGCATGGTGCTGCCCTCATCCGTCCGACCGGGATGCGGTCCGGACCCGTCGCGGGTCGTCAGCTATTCAGAGCCTAGCGCTTTTTCGCGTGGGTGGCCCTGTTGCCGGCAACGCGCAGGGCAGCGACGCTGAGGAGAGAGTCGATGGGCAACAAGGGCGAGGTCGAATGCAGATCCTGCGCCGGTGCGCGCTCACCCGGGCGCCGCCGCTTGCTGACGAGTTCCGGGTTGCTGGTGGCAAGCGCCCTGCTGCCTGGCGTCCGGCGGGTCGCCACGGCCGAAGCGCCGACGGCGCTGCGCATCGGCGTTATGGGACCGTTCGGCGGGCCGGCCAGTGGCACCGGGCGCGACATCCGTCAGGGGATCGAGATGGCGCTCGACGATGCCGGCGCCGAAGGCGAGTTGCCGCTGCTGATCGACGGCCGGCAACGACGCATCGAGCCGGTCTGGATCGACAGCCGCTCGGACCCCGTCATTGCCGCCGACGCGGTCGGGGATGTTCTCGCGCGTGGCGAAGTCGAGCTGATGTTCGGCGGCTGGCACACCGCCGTGGCGCTGGCGGTCATGGAGGTCGAGGCGGATCTTGGCATGGTGCACCTGGGCAACGTGGCCTCGGGGCAGGCGATCGCCGACCGGCTCAATGCCGATCCGGTGCGCTACGGGGGCTGGTTCAAGGGCTGGCCCTCACCGGCGCGGTTGATACCGCAGTATCTCGAGCCGCTGAGTCACTTTCGCCGCCAGGGACTGTGGCGGCCCGCCAGCCTCAGGGCCGCCATCGTCGTCGAGGATACGCCCTGGGGCGAGAGCTGGGGCGAAGCGATGGCCGCGACCCTGCGGCGGCTGGACTTCGAGGTGCAGGTCGCCGACCCGGTCGGGCTCGAGCAGACCGACTATCGCCGGATACTGCGCCATTTCCGGCAGCAAGAGGTGTCCTTCCTGGCGATGACCAATTCCGGCAATGTCGCCGCCAGCAGCTTTGTACGGCAATTTCGAGAGGAGGCGCTCGCGGCACTGCTGGTGGCCGACTCGCTGCGCGGCAGCAGCGACTGGTATCGCCGCACCGGCGAGGCCTCGAACTATGCCATCTGCATGGACTCGGCGATGCCCATCGCGCTGTGGCAGCGCTGGTGGGTGCGGCGTTACCAGGCCCGGTACGGCCAGTATCCCAATATCGTTGCCGCCGGCTTGCACTACGATTACATGCGTATGTCGATCCGGGCGCTCAACGCCGCTGCCAGTCTCGACCGCGAGCGCCTGATTCGCACCGTCCACCGCACTGCCTACCGGGGCATCTGGAACCTGTACCGCTATGCGCGCCAGCCGGGTGCCCACGCCGTGTCCGTCAACGAGGTGATGACCGGGCGCTTCATGGAGGGGTTCTACTTCCCGATGGTGCAGCTGTTCGACGGCGAGTCGAAGATCGTCTGGCCGTTGCGCTACGCCGACATGCGCTTCGCGGCGCCGCCCTGGACCGCCGCTTTCGATTAACCGTCATCGCAGGCCGATACCGGCCCTTCAAACTAAACTGACGTTAAACGGAGGCGGGCGGTTCCCGCCGACTGCGTGCCCGAATACTTGTCGGCTCGCTGTTCGGGTAAAAACGTAAAGACCCCAGTGGGAGATAAACCATGACTGGATTATCCGAAGCATTGAGACGTGGCAGCCTTGTCGCCGCGTTGCTGTTACCGGGCGCTGGTGCGCTCGCGCAAACGGAAGTGGCGCCCCCCTCGTTGTATGACCGGCTTGGCGGCCTGGCGCCGATATCGGTTGTCGTCAGCGACTTTATCGATGTTCTGGTACCGGACGAGACGCTCAACGCCAACCCGGCGATCGACGCGGCGCGCAAGTCGGTGCCATCTCCCTACCTCAAGTACCAGGTCACCGCTATGGTGTGCCAGGTGACCGGTGGCCCCTGCCAATATACGGGGCGCGATATGAAAACCGCCCACGCCCACCTGAACATCTCAGCGTCGGAATGGGATCGAATGGTGGAGCTGTTCAAGCAGGTACTGGCGAAGCATCAGGTTCCTGAGGCCGAAAGCGGGGAGCTGCTGGATATCGTCGGCTCCACCCGAGAAGATATCGTGGCCGAGTGACCGGCCAGCTTCCCCTGTGAAAAGGGGGCCGTCACCGGCATGCCGGGCTCAACATTTATTGTGCCAGAAAGTCGGCGATGCCTGCCGCGACGTACGAGAGCGGCAAACAGACCATGCAAACCATCGTAAGCTTGATGACGAGCCGATGGGTGCGGTGACCGACGATATTCGTGCCGAGGTTCAGACGTTCGGATAGGAGCTAGCGTTTTGATGCGATTGAGGGGAGTTCTAAGACGGGCTGCCGTGGATTTTTCGCCACTGCTCTTCCTGCCACTGCTGCGGTGAAGAACCACTCCAGCGCTTGAAGGCCCGGGAGAAAGCGCTGAGCTCAGAATAGCCCAGTTGCAGAGCGAGATCCGTCAGCGGTGTCGCGCTGTTGGTCATCCACTCGCGGGCAAGCTCGTAGCGTACGGTTTCCAGCAGCGACCTGAAGCTGGTGTCCATGGCCTGCAGCTCGCGCTGCAGGACCCGGATATTCATACCGAGCAGTTTCGCCACGGTGGATGCGGTTGCCTCGCCTGTCGGCATCAGTTCGCGGATTAACTGGGTGACCTGTAGCTCCAGGGGTTTTTCACTTTTGCCACCGGCGCGTTCGATATAGGTTTCGAAGTATCTGCGCACTTCGGACGAGGTGCGGTTGGGTGTTGCAGTCAGGTAACGCGCCGGGAATATGACGGCATTGTGGGGCTGATTGAAGAGCACCCTGGCCCCGAGCAGTTTTTCATAGTCTTCCGTCGGGGCCTGCTGCGCGTGCTGGAACTGGACCGCTGAAACAGGCATCCCCTCGGGTCTGAGGTCGCGCAGGATATTGAAACAGCGTCCAACGCCAAGCTGAACCAGCTGGATAAGGTTGACCTCGGTATTCACGTTTGCGCTGTAGGTCAGGAGGGCTTTGTTTCCTTCGGTTTTTACATCGATTTCAATGCCCTGTGCATGAAAGTGAACATATTTTTTAAATGTCTCCAGGCTTTCGGCAAGCGAATTGCACTGGCCTGCCAGCAGCCCCAGCGGGCCAATTGTTTCGATGCCATGGCGTAAAGATAGCCGCAGGCTGAACAGCGGGTCGTCGGCCTCGGTTGCGGCATGTTCAAGCACGCGGATAAGGCTATCGTAAGGAATACTGATGTCGTACGAGCGAAGCACCGTCGGAGAAAGGTCCTCCAGCGCCAGCAGCCGGATGGGATTCAGCTGATAGCGGCGACAGAGCTCGGCGAAGCCGGTCAATGCGCCGCTTCTGATCTTGAAGGTAGGAAATTGTTCCGCCATGTTCCGGCTGACCATATTGTGCTTGTCCGGAGCATTATTGATAGTTTCGTCATGGCGAATCAAGTGAGGCGCCGGGTACGGGCGTTCCGCATTGCACGGACGCCACCCTGGTTCCGGCGCATTGTGACGGTGACCTTCATACCGGCAGCACCGGTGCGGTCAGGGGCGCAGTGGATCGGAAGATTCTCGTGCACCGTCCAGGCAACGGGATCGGCGTCGAAGGCCGCCGCGCTGCTGGAGGCGATTTCCACCAGAGCACCCTGGCTGAGCCCGGCCGGTTTCGAGGCGGGCGAGAGTCTGGAGCGATGAGCGGCGCGGGTCAGTTGGCGCCGTTTTTATTGTCTAGACTGAAATGGTCCGGCGCGGCGCCTTATGGGTTATGCAAGTCCCCGCGTGCGGATTCACCGCCAGCGGACCTGCACGCAGATGCAGTCCTGGATTGGAAGCTTGCAATGCACATGCGCACCTTGATGCCGGTTGGCCTGATTCTGGTTGCAGCGATGATGCTGCCGGGAACGGCGCTGTCTGCCGGCGGGGGGGCGCCGCCGCACGAGCAGTTGCAGGAGGCCTGGCGCCAGGTCGATGACTTGCTCGAGGGGTTTCTCGCTCCGCAACAGCAGCAGGTGTTGAACGATTTGAGTTACGCCACGGCGGTGGATGGCCTGTGCGACAGCTTCGATGTCGACCGGGCGAAATTCGTCCAGGCCTTCGACGAGCTAACGCCACAGGCCGATGACTACAGCGCTGACGAAGCCGAGCACTTCAAGCAGCACCTGCTGTTCAGCTACGGCCTTGTGATGGGGCTGTTCATGGCCGAGGGCGCGCTGGACCAGACCGGCTTCTGTCGTCAGGCGCAGGCGCACCGGGACGACCCCGAGACGCCGCATTTCTGGGAATGACTCTGCGCGGCGGCTGTCCCCGGAGCGGGCGGGGCGCGCAACGGAATCTGGGAAGGGAGGTGGTTTCGATGAAGCTGACAGCATTTGTCCTGGGGGTGGTCCTGTTTTCCGCCGGGCTCGTCCGGGCCGCCGGCGAAGGGCCTTCTTTCAGCTGCGACAATGTCGCCTCGGGCAGTATCGAGGATCTGGTATGCCTCGATGCGCAACTGTCCGCGCTGGACCGGGAGCTTGCCTCGGTCTACGGCCAGGCGGCGGAGATTGCGGTCAACGAGCAGCCGCCGGTGCTGAAGGCGGAGCAGCGCGGCTGGATCAAGGGTCGCAACGAGTGCTGGAAGCGCGAGGACAAGCACGCCTGCGTCGAGTCCGAGTACCGCCATCGGATTGCCGAGCTGCAGGCGCGTTACCGCCTGGTCTCCGGTAACGGGCCTGTCTTCTTTGTCTGCGATGATCAGCCGGCCAATGAGGTGGTGGTGACCTACTTCGAAACCGAACCGGCAACGCTGATCGCCGAGTATGGCGACAGCGTATCGCTGATGTTCGTGCAGCCAAGCGGCAGCGGGGCCAAGTACGAGGGGCGTAACGAAAGCTTCTGGGAACATCAGGGCGAGGCGATGATCACCTGGGGGTTCGAGGCGCCGACCATGAAATGCCGGCCGCGCGAACAGTAATGATACGGACAGGATTGCAGGAGTGACGGATGCCAAACGCACCATCTGCGGGCCGGGTCGGTGATGGTACCCGGTGGGTCCAGGCTCTCGTTGTGGCGCTATCGCTGCTGGGTCCTGTGGCTGCGCCTGCGGCATCCGCATTATCGGATGATGAACTCGCCGCGGCGCGGCAGGCCGTTATCGACAGTTTCGACCCCAGGCGCCTTGGCGCAGGTTACGCGGCACTGGTGAGCTTTGCCGTGAGTCCGCAGATCAGTACCGCCTCGTTTCGTCCGGACACCGAATCCGACGGTGCCGAGGATACGCAGCTCGATGTCTATCGTATTCCGCTGCGCTTCGTGTTCGGTGAAGATGAAAATGTCCCAAGACCCTTCGTGCAGGCTGTGCTTGCCTACCAGGATCTCTACTCCCGTTTCGATCTCGGTTTCGGCGAGAGCATCAGGTCCGACTGGGAAACCTATGGACTGCTGATCGACGGCGGCTTCGAGGTGCCGCTCAGTGACAACCTGATACTGCTGCCCACCCTGAGCCTGGGGTACGCCCGTCTCGAAAACACCGCAGACTATTCGGGGCTGCTGTCGGAAACGGTGCTGCGGCCGGCTTTCAAGAACATCATTTTCGACTGGAAGACAGACGCCGTGGTTTATGGCGCGGCGCTTGGTATGGACTACCGCCGCCAGTTCGGCGGTTTTACCACGGAGCTACTGGCAAGCGTGTCGCGCAACCGCCTCGAGACAGTCAACGAGTCGAGCGAGTTCGTCGAATTCAGCAGCGGCGTCACGGCGCTGGATGTGGAATTCAACACCGCGCATGCGACCGGGCTGGAACTGCAGGGGCACCCGCTGGACTGGGTTTTGCTGCTGGGGCATACCCGCTTCTACGGCTCGAATCGGGATTCGCTGGGCTTTACCCACTTCAGTGAAGCGGGCCTGGCGCTGCAACTCAGCCCGCGGCCCGGCGGTCACCGAAACGATATCTGGCGTCTGGGGCTCAAAACCATTGTCGGCGACGACGTCGACGGCTGGAGCCTGGTGCTGTCACACGAGTTCTAGCACGTATCGGAACGGGCGGGTGAGCGCTGATCCTGGCGCCACCCGCGCCGCTGTTAACGGGCCGCGCCGTTGACCCTGATCGGAAAACCGACCTGCTGCATGCTTTCGTCGGGCGTGAACCGGAAACTGCCCGGCTCGAACGCCGGCGCGAAGTTCCAGTCCGAGAAAACGGCCGTGAGCTGCGGAGCACCGTCCATTTTGGGCACGTCCACCACCACCTTGTCGATCGTCGGGGCTTCGAGATCCGAAACCCATACCTGGTAGTTGGCTTCTTCGGTGGTCAGCTGCAGATGATGCCGCCAGTCGCCGTCGACGTAGTGCAGCCCGAGGTAGGCACCGGTCTCGATGGCGTCGGCGAAGGCGCCGCACGGGCGGGAACGCAGAAGGTCCTCGAAGGGCATGACGACGCCTTCTTCGGCGGCCCTGTCGAGCATCGCATCGATCGACTCCGGCGCTGCAGAGGAGGCATAGATACCGCGCTCGGGCAGCGCCTCGGTGATCAGGCTGCCGCTGTAATAGACGGCGCGTTCGCCGATATCGTCGGTCACCCGGACACTCAGCTGGTCGGGGCGCGCCAGCGCGACATCATCGCGCCGGCTCAGCTGTATCTTGCGGCCGTTGTCCATGACCAGGTCGTAGCTGGTATCGATGCGCACGCTGAACGCCGGCGCTTCGCGCAGACGGGTGCAGGCCTCGAGCAGGACGCCCGCTGTCGCGGGGTCGACCTGGGGTTCCTGAGCCGCCTGGGTGGCGCATCCCGTGGTATAGGCAGCGGCACTGAGCAGCACCGGCACGAACAGTCTTCCTGTCATTCGTCGTTTCCTTCTGCGTTCCCTGTGTTCCATGGCAGGGTGGCACCAGGATACGGATTCACCGTTATCCGCCGACCCCGTCTGTGCATCTTGCCATGGAGTCTATAACAGCGCACGGCATCGGGCCGGGTTTTTATAATAGCGGGAAGTCGGGCAGCAGCGTCGAAGGAAGTTTTACGCTGCTCGGCCATGAGTGTGTCTTGATCCAGCCCGGCGCGATGGCGTTGCAGCGGATACCGTCGTGCCCGAGATCGGCCGCCATGGCCCGCGTAAATCCATGCACGCCGGTCTTGGAGCTGCAGTAGGCCGCATGCCATGGGTTGGCGCCAATGCCTTCGATGGACCCGATGTCGAGGATGCTGCCGCCGCCACGCCGACGAAGCGGCACAGGATCTCGAGAGCCTGACGCTCGAGCTGGCAACGGTGCGCTTCGCCGAGTCCGGCATCGCCGCGTCGGTAGCGCTTGGCAGCAACCTCAACGAGGCGGCGCTGGAAGTCGGCGTTCACATTCCCAAGGTCTGCGGCATCGGTATCTGCGGCGCCTGTCGGGTGCAGCTGGTTTCCGGGTCCGTGAACATGATGCACAACGGCGGCATCAGCGACGAGGAAATTGCCAAGGGCTATGTCCTGTCCTGCTGCTCCGAGGTGACGGGGGACCTGGAGGTCGAGTGCTGAGGGCCGGTGCTGGGCCCAAGGCTCAGCGGCCGTCCATCGCGGCGCTGCAGTCGCGCATGGCATTCGGCCAGTATCGCCAGGGCGATGCTTTCCGGCAGCTCGGCGCCGATATCCAGACCGGCCGGCCCGGATACCGGCGTGGTCAGCCGTTCATCGGCGACGCCGGCTTCGTCGAAGACCCGCTCGCGACGATTGCGCGGACCCAGCAGCGCAAGGTAGCGCAGCGGACTGTCCTGCAGCACCCGCAGCGCGGCGGCATCGAGGCCGACGTTATGACTCATCAGCACCGCGGCGTCGACCGCTTGCTCCCGGCAGTAGGCGGGCAGCGTTTCGACGGCAGCGTCGATGATCCGGTCGGCGGTCATGAAAAACTCGCGGCGCGCGTTGGCGGGGCGCGGGTCCCAGAGGCTGGTCTGCCAGCCCAGTTCATGGGCCAGGGTGACCAGCGGCCGGGCATCGATTCCGCCGCCTATCACCAGCAGGTGCGGAGGCGGCACGATGACCGTCCTGAGCCAGCTGGCGTCGCCTTCGTCGCACAGCTCGCTGTGGCGGTCGCCCACCGCCCGATCGGCCGTATTCAGGTCCTCGAAACGGCACTCGACTTCGCCGCGGGCGGTCGGGATACGCTGCCGGTAGACACCGCTACCGCGCCGGTCGAGGGCCTGCAGCACCCGGTCCAGCTGCAAAAAGCCGTTTTCCGGCGTGACCGGCTGCAGCAGGATATGCACGGTGCCGCCGCAGCCGATACCGAGCCGGAAGGCCAGGTCGTCCTCGTCGCTACCGTCGTAGCGAAGCTTGACGGCCCTGCCGCTTTGCATCACCCGGCGGGCCTGTTGCTGGATATCGGATTCGAGGCAGCCGCCGCTGAGCATGCCGAATTGCTGGCCGAGATCGTTGAAGAGCATCATCGCGCCGGCCTTGCGGTAGCAGGGCCCCTCGGTGCGATACACTGTGCCGAGCACCCATTGCCGAGCGTTGCGCTGCGGATGCCACTGGCGCAGCTGATGCACGAGCTGGTTGTTCATCGTTGTCACCGTTGCGTCGGTCCGGGACGGCAGCGGTGTTCGCCGGAGCCGTCCCGGGGCTTCAGCCGAGTTTCAGCGGCAGGCGCGAAAACGCCTGACCGGTGGCGGCTTCCAGGGCGTTGGCGAGGGCGGGTGCGATCACCGGCGTCCCCGGCTCGCCGACGCCGGTCGGGGCCTCGGCCGACGGCACGATATGCACCTCGATCTCGGGCATCTGGCCGATTCGCAGCACCTGGTAGTCGTGGAAGTTGGACTGCACCACGCGGCCCTGCTCCAGGGTGATTTCGCTCATCAGCGCCGGCGAGAGGCCGAAGCCGATGCCGCCCTCCATCTGCGCCTCGATCACGTCCGGGTTGACGGCGATACCGCAGTCCACGGCGCAGACCACGCGCTCGACCCTGAAGCCGCCATCGTCCGTCAGCGATACCTCGACCACGTGGGCGACATAGGTATTGAAGGACTCGTGCACCGCGACGCCGCGGCTGTGTCCCGCCGGCAGTGCCGATCCCCAGGCGGCTTTTTCCGCGGCCAGCTTCAGCACCCCCTGATGGCGCGGGTGCCCCTCGAGCAGCTGCAGGCGATACGCCACCGGGTCCTTGCCGGCGGCGCGGGCCAGCCGGTCGATGAAAACCTCGGTCGAGAAGGCGGTATGGGTGCTGCCGACCGAACGCCACCATAGCACCGGAGGGCCCTGCTCGACGGTATGCAGCTCGACCCGCAGATTCGGAATCCGGTAGGGCAGGTTGGTGGCACCTTCGACCGAAGTGGCATCGATGCCGTCCTTGACCATGCCGCTTTCGAACGCCGTGCCCTTGAGAATCGACTGGCCGGCGATGCGGTGCTCCCAGGCTACGGGCATGCCGTTATCGTCGAGCGTGGCGCGGATTTTGTGCGCGTAGGCCGGGCGGTAGTAGCCGGCGCGGGTATCGTCCTCGCGCAGCCAGACCAGCTTGACCGGGGTGCCCGGGCGGGATTTGGCGATGCGCACGGCTTCCATCACGTAATCGGAATGCGGATTGGCGCGACGGCCGAAACTGCCACCGGCGAACAGGGTATGGATTTTCACCTGTTCTGGCTTCATGCCCAGCTCCTTTGCGACGTTGCCCTGGTCCTGCGTCTGGCTCTGGTCGCCGTTCCAGATTTCGCACTCGCCATCGCCAACCCGCACGACGCAGTTCATCGGTTCCATGGTGGCATGGGCCAGATAGGGAAACTCGAAATCGGCCTCGATGACATTGCCGCCGGCAGCCAGTGCTGCCGCTGCGTCACCGTCATTGCGCGCCGGTAGTCCCGGTGTCTGCGTCAGCTCGCGAAAGCTTGCCATGATCTCTGGCGAGCTGCCCCTGAAGGCGTCGCTCTCGTCCCAGTCGATCTTCAGGGCATCCCTGCCTCTCTTGGCGCTCCAGGTATCGTTTGCCAGAACCGCAACTCCGGACTCGATCTGAATCACGTCCACCACCCCCGCCACCTTGCGGGCGTCGGCGTCATCGACGCGGGCAGCGCGGGCGCCAAAGAGGGGCGGGTGGGCGACAACCGCGATCAGCATGCCGGGCAACTGGATGTCCTGGGTAAAGAGCGCGCTGCCGTCGGTCTTGCCGAGATCCTTGCGCGGCAACCGACGTTTGCCGATATAGACGAAGTCCTGCGGCGATTTGAGCGTCAGGCTGTCTTCGGCCGGCACCGGCTGGCGGGCGGCGACCTCGGCCAGTTCGCCGAAGGTCGCCTGCCGGCCTGCGGATTCATCGCGAACCACGCCCTGGCTGACAGTGATTTCGGCGACCGGCACCTGCCACTCGTCGGCTGCGGCGGCGACCAGCATGGCGCGCGCTTATGGCCTTGCCCTCGACCGCCGAGACCGGGGTGACGCAGGAGCGGGTCGGTTGACCATCGACGTGGACGGTGCAGGCGCCGCACTGGGCCAGGCCGCAACCGAACTTGGTGCCGGTCAACTGGACGTGGTCGCGAATGGCCCACAGCAGCGGTGTATCGGGCGACACATCGACCGGGTGATCGACACCGTTCACCTTGAGTGTGACGGACATGGCGGACTCCTCAATAAAGATGGTGGAAACGCACAGGGGCGCGTGGCGATCGTATTAGGATGGTCCCGCGGCGCGGGAAGCGTTAGCCGGATCGTCCCGCGTGCTTGCCTAAAACTCCGACGGCATGCGTTGCAGCTGGAGGCTGAAGCCGTTCCGGTGCCATAATCCTGCAATATTGCAGAGCAAGGTTGGAGGCGGGTAGCGTGGAATCGATGACCGATCTGGCGGTGGCCATTTCCCGGGCGGTGGGGCAGCACAGCGCCCTGAGCACCCGGCTGCCGGGGCTCAATCTGTATCGTTCGGCGACGACCGTCGTGCGCACCCCCATGGTGTACGTGCCGACGATTTGCCTGATCGCCCAGGGACGCAAGCAGGTTCACTACGGCGACAAGAGCTGCAGCTACGATCCGTCACACTATCTGATCAACTCGCTGACCCTGCCGATCGAGGCCGAAATTCTCGACGTGACGCCGGGTCGTCCCTACCTGGGGCTCAGCCTCGCGGTCGATCCCCAGGTTGTCAGCCAGCTGATGCTGGAACTGGATCGCCACCTGGCGCCGCCGGCGTCCGCCGAGCTGCCCGACATTATCGCCGCCAGCGGCATTACGCGCCCGCTCGAGCACGCTTTCATTCGCCTGCTCGGACTGCTGGAGTCGCCGCTGGATCTGGAAATTCTCGGTCCCGGTATCCAGCGGGAAATCTTCTACGAAGTGCTGAAGGGGCCGCACGGCCATCTACTGCGCAACTGTGTCGCCAGTCATGCCGGGGCAAGCCGCATCGCGCCGGTGGTGCATTTCATCGAGAAACACTTCGAACAGCCGCTCGATATCGACGCTATCGCCCAGCAGGCGGGCATGAGCGCGTCGTCGCTGCACGCGCACTTCAAGGAGGTCACGTCGCTGTCGCCGATGCAGTTCGTCAAGAGCCTGCGGCTGCACCGTGCCCATATGCTACTGCTCAGCGGCCAGTTGGCCAGCGAGGCGTCATACCGGGTCGGCTACGGCAGCCCGTCCCAGTTCAGTCGCGAATTCAAGCGCTTCTTCGGCGTATCGCCACGCGATGTCCAGACCCGGGGCGCGGCCTGATCGGCAGCCGGAATCGCGACCGTCTACACTTTCAGGGACTTGGGCGCGCCGGCCACGGCGGTCACGTAAAGCTGTTCCATGGGAGTGTTGCGAATGAGGATGTTGCCGGGCAGATCGCTGCGACAGGTTTTTCTCGCGGGTTTGCTGCTTGCTGTGCTGAGCGGCGGGCTTTTCGCCCGGGAGCTGCCGGATCTGCCGCCGCTGACGACGCTGCCCGACGCAGGGCCTTTGCCGGGCAAGTTTGTCTGGGCGGATCTTTTCAGCAGCGATTTCGACACCAGCCGGGATTTCTACCGTCAGCTATTCGACTTCGACTGGCAGCCGGTCGGTGGTCTGCCGGAGCGCTACGGTATCTTTCTGCTCGATGGCGAACCCGTTGCCGGGCTTTCGTTCCATCAGGGCGCCAACCCCGCCGTGCCCTACGGGCACTGGGTGCACTATCTGTCGGTGCCGGACGTGGAGCAGGCCACCGGCCAGGTGGTCGCCGGCGGCGGAGCCCAGGTTCTGGCGCCCCGCACCATTGACCGGCGCGGGGACTTTTCCATCGTCGCCGGCCCCGACGACGAGTTGCTCGGACTGATCCGCTCCAGCGCCGGCGACCCCGCCGATGACAGAGCGCGCCCCGGTGAGTGGGTCTGGTGGGAGCTGTTCACACCGGACAGCGAGGCTTCCGTCAGCCTCTATCGCGATATCTGTGACTGCCTTCTCGAGAAACGCGAAAACGGAGAGGAACGCTACCTGATGGTCAGTCAGGATCAGTTGCGCGCGGGTATCAATCCGCTGGCCGACGGCGGTTCGCCCGGGTGGCTCGGGTTCGTGCGGGTCGCCAGCGTGAGCGACAAGGTGGTGCAGGCGCAGGCACTGGGCGGGCGTTTGCTGTTCGCACCCGACCCCGAGGTGCTCTCGGGTCGTATCGCGGTGATCGAGGATCCGACGGGGGCTTCGGTCGGGCTGATCACCTGGGACCTGGCGGCCTCGGAGGCGGCGCAATGAGCCGCTGGGTTCGGAAGGGCCTGTGCTGGCTGGCCGTTCCGGCGCTGCTGGCGGGCTGCACCTACGGAAGTATCGGCGTCAGCTACCACGGCGGCTATTACGATGGCTTCTACTGGAATGCCGGTGTTCGCCGCCCGATCTACGGCCCGCCGGTCGGCCCGCCCCATCACCACCGGCCGCCGGGTCATCATCGCCCACCCGGCCATTACCGTCCGCCGGTACAGCATCGGCCATCGCGCCCGGTCACGTTGCCGGGCCGCGTGCCGCCCGGACTGCGCCGTTGAACTATGCTTTAGCAGTGTCCGGGCGGTCGAGCGGGCGGCCCGGACCGTCGCAGCGATAAAGCCGGCTGCGTTATGCAACTCCGGGGATATCCCGTGACTTGCTTACAGGTTTAACGTGAACTTTGCCTTTCTTGTCAAGATGCGGAGTGGATCTGTAATCTGCCCGTACCCAACATTCTCCAGGGAGGTGCTCCATGAGCATGAAGGACGACTACATCAAACGGCTGCAGGCGCAGCTCGACGTCTGGGATGCCGAGATTCAAAAACTCAAGGCGCAGGCGGAGGTGGCGAAAGCCGATGCCCGGCTCGAATACCACAAACAGCTCGAGGAGCTGAAAAAGCAGCGGCAACAGGCGCAGCAGAGGCTGACGGAGCTGCGGGAGGCCAGCAACAGTGCCTGGGACGACCTCAAGGCCGGCGCCGATCGTGCCTGGGACTCCATGGCCGATGCCATCAAGTCGGCTCGGGAGCGGTTCAAGTAGCTGGATACCCTTGGGTGTATCCCGAATATTCATTTGGACGTTAGATGGCCGGAAGGATTTCCATGGATGGGCGGCTAGAGCAGGATTTTTCACCGGGGAGGACGGCCCCCGCAGACCGAGCCTGTGACCGCGTATCCGAAACAGAACCGGAATCTCATTCGAACGCGGAGGCAAGTCATGAACACCCTGCTGAAATCGGATGGCTTCGGCCGTTTGACACTGTTTGAATTTGCATTCAGATACCCACATGCACTGCGAACTATCGTCGCTCCCTTGCTATTCCTGCTCATGGTCGGTGTTTACATGCTCGTGTACACCACGGGTGGCATAAAGTATGTGTATTCGCACTCCATGTACTTGGTTGTGCTGCTGGGTGGCTTTGTCTTCGGCACCAAAGGGGGCAGTGCAATTGGTATTATTGCCGGTGTTGTCCTCGGACCGTTCATGCCGATCGATACCGAGACCGGAGAGATGCAAAAGACGGTCAACTGGCTGTATCGAACCGGGTTCTTTACAGCGGCGGGTTTCATTTGTGGTGCTGCCAGTGATTTCGCCAGACAGTACGTGGCGCACAACAAGTGGTTTATGCGCCACGATACTGTAACAGGCTTGACGAACCGAATGGGCCTTATAGAAAATCTGTCTGAAATCAAGGGCGGCACCGATAGTAAGGACGTTGAAAGTCTGGCAGTAGTTTCGTTGGAGAATGTAGCTGAGGTCGAGGCTGTCTATGGTCTTGGCGTAACGGATCAGATTATCACCCAGCTTGCGAGAAGAATGACAGCCAGGCTGGGTCAGGATGCCTCATTATATCGAATCAGTAATCACCAGTTGGCGGCCTTGATAACTTGTTCGCACGATGAAGATATTGAAAGTGTTTTGGCTGGGCTGGTTGATGAGTTTGGCGACCCGTTCGAGTATGGAGCAGTGTATATTCATGGCGACGTTCGAATAGGGCTTACGGAACTGGTGGTGTTGGAGGAAGCACCTGACCATTATTTGCGAAGGGCAGAATCCGCGCTCCGCAATGCATCGGAAAAGTCGCAGCACTGGATGCGATTTACACCGACTCTGGATGATACGAATACGCGTGAATACCTTGAAATCTTGGGAGAATTGAAGTCTGCGCTAGCGTCGGACCAGCTGAGGTTGCATTATCAACCAAAGGTGTCGCTCGCCACCGGACAAATTCATGCCGTAGAGGCGCTGATGCGTTGGCAGCATCCAGTCCGCGGATTCATACCCCCGTCAAAGTTCATACCGCGAGCGGAACTCAGTACCATGATTGACCGCTTAACAGAATGGGCTATCGACACCTCGCTTGCGCAGCATGTGTTCTGGAGGAACCAGGGGATAGAACTCAGCATGGCTGTCAATATCTCTACGCGAAACCTTCTTAAATCAATTTTTTCCGATACAGTGCTTCAACTTCTGAAAAAACATCAGGTAGTCGCTTCCCGGCTAGAGCTAGAGATAACAGAAGCTAGCTTCATGCAGGATATCGACAGCACTATTGTCGAATTAAAGAAGCTCTCTGACAGCGGCGTGGTCGTCTCGATTGATGATTTTGGGACAGGCTACTCCTCGTTGAAATACCTCAATATGCTGCCAGCATCGGTTATCAAGATTGATCAATCCTTCATCAGGTCGCTGTCTGAAAGCTCCAGTTCTGCCCTGATCGTCAAAGCTGCCGTGAACATGGCGCACGATCTTGGTAAAAATGTCATCGCTGAAGGCGTCGAAGAAGCTGATGCATTTTCTTTTCTGGCCGAAATAGGGTGTGATTTGGCGCAAGGCTACCTGATTTCTAAACCGCTACCCGCTAAAGAATTCACCCGGTGGTACCTGGAGAGAGGCGGGTACTATCGTTTGGATGGCAGCTGCTAGTGAACTTGCAAACAAGTCCCGGACAGGTGCCGTCGTTGCCGGAGGGACTGGCTGGAGGAGCCCGCTCCGCGGGCGAATGAAGTTGGGCAGATGCCGGATTCGCCCGCAGATCAGGCTCCTGCAGTATCTCCGTAATCCACCCCGGCCTCGGACAAGCCCGGCAGTTTCGATAAAATGCTGCCGGGTTGGCAGATATCAGGCTCAGCGCGGCTCCTGGTGCTGCGCTATTTCGCCGGTGGCAGCGTTGGTACTTTCGAATATCTTGTCGGCGGAGGCGGCGATAAAGCCGCTGTAGAGCTTACCGCTAGGCTGGGGATAGCGACGCGCGAACTCGTAGAAGCAGCTCGGAATGGCGACGGTGCGGTCGATAAAGGCGACCTCGGCCTTGTCTGCCAGGGTCGACGACTGCTCCAGCAGTTCGGCCGGGGACCCCTTGATTTCGCCGCCGGAGCTGTTGATCGCAAAGCCCTTCGCCTTGAGTGTCTCGTTGACTGCCTCGACCGAGTCGAAACCTATCAGGTGGTTGACGCTGACGGTGAAGTGGTTGGCGCGATAGCCCCAGGCCGCCATCCAGGCAGCGTACTCGCTCTCGGCCAGCAGCGTCTGGTAGCTGTCGTAGTCGACCGACCAGTGCGTGCCGGAGTAGAGGAAGTTGTCGGCGGTCACCGCCTCCGCGTCGACCTGGTCGACCAGCGCGCGAATGATGGATCGGGCCTTTGGCGACAGATCCTCGACCAGCAGCTCGGAAATGAACACCTTGGGGGCGGTTGGGTCCTCGTGCTCATAGTGGCGGGCGCGGAGCTTCTTGGTCTCGAAGCGATAGTCGCCGCATTCGCGGTATCCCAGCGCGAGGAAGTGCGCCGCCAGCTTCTCCAGGTTCACCTTTTCCAGATTGAAGGTACGTAGCGCGATATGGTCGTTGACGATATCGCTGTCCTGGGTGTTGCCGAGAATCCGGTGCACCCTGCGGGCCGAGGGCGTAACTTCGACATACTGTTCCCAGAGGTGGCGGAAGAGGGCATTGCGATCAGCGTGCATGAATGGGCTCCTTGTTGTTTTGCACTGCGAAGGCGGTATCCGCGACCCGGGATCCGGATAGCGGCAATTGAACGAAGCGGGCCTGGGCGCCGGCACTCAGCTTCAGAGCGCCGGCCAGTGACCGGGAAATCTCCAGCACGCCGTCTTCGGCGCGATAGTGCATCTGTTCGGCGATGCCAGCGCGGAAACTGTCCACCGAGGTATTGGCCAGAATACAAAGGTGCTCCGGTTCCGTTTCCAGCCGTCGTTGGTCGGTAGCGATCTCGACGCGGCAGGCCACCGAGGTGGCGATGCTGCGTATCTGGGTGAGTTTCGCCTCGACGGTGGGGCCGGCGTCGAAGGGGTCGACGAAGCCGCGGTGCTCGAAGCCTTCGGCCTGCAGCAGCTTGAGCGCTGGACGGGTCTTGTCGTGCACCTCGCCGATTACCCGCCGGGCCTCGGCGCTCAGCAGCTGGGTGTAGAGTGGGTAGCGAGGCATCAGCTCGGATACGAAACCGTTGTTGCCGGAGCCGACCAGTCGCGTGACGGTGGCGAAATCCATGTCGAGAAAGTGCTGGCGCATCCAGTCCCAGAACGGTGAGCGCCCGGCCTCGTCGGAAACGCCGCGCATTTCGGCAATGACGGTATCGGCGAAGCGCTGCGGGTGTTGCGCCATAAATAGAAAACGGACCTTCGAGAGCAGTTTGCCGGCATGGAGGCGGCGATACTGCGGACGCAGATAAAGCGTGCAGATTTCGCTGCAGCCGCTGTAGTGGCTGCCGAGGTTGAGCACGCCGACGTGACTGCTGATGCCAAGATCCCGCGAACGGTATTCTTCTTGGCTGTGATGATAGTGGTACAGCGGCTGGTGCAGACCTATCGATGACTCGATGCCGGTGGTGCCCATCACGGCACCGGTGTCGGCGTCCTGCAGCACGAACAGATAGCTTTCGCCATTCGGTGTCTGCACCTTGCGCGCGAAGCTCTCGATGGAGTGCTGGATCTTGTTGCGCAGGACGTCGGGGTCATCGGGCAGTGAGCTGAAGCCGGGGCCGGATTCGACCGCGATCCGGTACAGCGCATCCAGGTCGTCGTGGCGGATAGGGCGAATGATCATGCTGTCCTCTCTATTTTCAGTCGCCTGCACGCTGTGCAATGCATTTTTCCCTTTGTTCGCGGGGGATGCGGCCGTGTCGCAAGCCGTCCCTGTGCGGAAAGTATGAAGCGGGTACCTGTTGAATTGCAGTTTCAATTCGATCGAATTGATGTGATTATTGGTTAAAATAACCAACGAATTTGTCAAAATGATAAGTAAGCAGGACGAGCGCCTGATTCATCTGCTGCGCCGCAATGCCCGTGTCAGCGTGACGGAGCTGGCGCGGGAGCTGAATCTGTCCCGATCGACGGTGCAGAACCGCATCAACCGGCTAGAGGCGACCGGTGTCATACGCGGCTATTCGGTGGAGCTGGGGGGCGAGTTTTCGCGTCAGCAGGTGGCGGCGCACGTATCGATCAAGGTGCACCAGAAGCTGACGGTGAAAACCAACATCGAACTCGAGCAGATCAGCCAGGTGGCGCAGTTGTTCGCGGTCAGTGGCGAGTACGATCTGATTGCCATCGTGCAGGCGCCGTCGCTGGAGGAGCTCAGCGCGGTGCTGGACGATATCGGCAACCTTGATGGTGTCGAGAGGACCAACTCGTCTGTGGTGCTGGAGACGAAGTTCCGGCGTTAGGGCATAGGGAGGGCGATGCCGGTAAAAATTCGCCAGGTCTCCGGGTGCAGTCCTGCCTGCCGCCCCGCGGCCGTGACCCTTGGCAGCTTGAGTCCGGCCCCGATGGGTCCTAATGTATAGGCTGCTTGTCACGGCGGCGGCCTGTGTCTCCAGATACCCGGCGGAGTGGGTTCGATGATTCACCACTATTCGATTGCTGTTGCGGATACGGTCCTCGTTTCCGAGGTTCTGGCACGACTTGTGGACGGCACTGTCACCCGTTTCGGACCCTATCCGAACTCGCGGATCCTCTGGTTCGGAGACGAGCCGGGTACGGCAATCGAGCTCTATCCGGCGGGGACCGAGATGGTGCCTGGCGACGGGGATGCTCAGGCGGGCTTTGTACACAACCCGGCGCACAGCGGCTACACCGCGACTCACGCGGCGATCTCGGTGCCACGCTCAAGAGAGGAAATCTTCGCGCTGGCGCGGGAGCAGGGCTGGCGTGCGGTTGAGCTGCCCCGCGGCGGCTTCGACGTGATCGAGTTCTGGATCGAGAACCGGGTGATGATCGAGCTGCTGACGCCCGAGATGGCCGCGGATTACCTCTCCGTTACCCGCAAATACCGCAAGCAGCCGGAAGCGGATGCTTCTGAATGCTAGTCGCGTGATTACCCGCGACGGTGGCACCGAAGTCGCGCAGGGCACTGTGCTGTTCGTGGGGGCTGCGCCCCGCGGCGAAGCGGTTTGGCGCCGTGCCGGATTCATTCGCGGCGGGGAAGTGCCCGTAGGTTTGGGTACACCGCTCCCACGGGGTACGAACATCGTAGGAGTCGCGCCCCGCGACGAAGCTTTTACCGCAGCTGCACCACCGGACGCTCTTAACGATGCCGTTTTATCCTGCGCGCCTGAAGCGGGCGGCGGACAAGAAGCGCCTGGCTCTACCGGGGATCTGACGATTCGCTGGATTCCCACTCGACGAAGGCGTCGATTTCCGAACTGAAGGTCTTGACCACCCACCCGAGAAGCGCCGCATCGTCGATCAATCCCAGGCCCGCGATAAAGTCGGGAATGGCGTCAACCGGTACGACGAAATAAAGAATCGATGCAATTATCGTGATCAGTGAGGACCGGGAGATGTCCCTGTAGCTTCCGTTGGCGTAGGCCCTGATAAGGCGAAAGCAGGCCATAAGCTGCTGCCAGACGGCATCGAGCGCCCCCTGCCGGCTGCTGGCTTTCCTGGACGCTTTGGCAATCAGATTCCTTAGCTTATCCGGATCGCCGGCATACGCTTGTGCTTTGCTTTCAGCCTTCCTGAAAGCTTGACTGGCCTTGGCCGTATCCGCCTTGAAGTGATTGCTGCTCTTGAACATGACCTTTCCCGTATCAGTTGTCTTGCTTAGGGTACAGCGGCGTGACCTGCTCGATGCCAACGGCCGTTTCGTATTTGTAGCCGAAGGCGTTCAGGTCGAGGACCTGGATCTTGCCGTAGCCACGGGCGATGCTGCCTTCGTCCTCGAGTGATTTCAGCTCGATGCCGATGGTCTGGCGGGAGGCGCCGAGCATCTTGGCCAGAGCGTCGTGGGATATTTCGATGCAGGTTCCGCCGCTGTTGTCGCTGTAGCCGTGGCTGTAGGCGAGGCGGTGAATCAGCCGCGCCAGGCGGTCGCGCAGTCTGAGGCCAACATTGTCCTCGTTCAGGGTGAAGGCGAGGCGCAGTTTGCGGCACAGCATCATGCTCAGCTGCCGGCCGAATTCCGGATGGCTGTTCCACAGGCGTTCGAAGTGGCCCAGGCTCAGCACGCTGACCCGCGAGTCTCTGGAGGCGACCGCGTGAGTCCCGCGCGGCATGCCGTCGACCAGCCCGACCTCGCCGAAGCAGTCGCCCGGCAGCAGCTCGCTCACCACGATTTCCCGACCGTTGTAGGAGTAATTGCAGAGATTCACCGCGCCGTCCATCAGGCGGTACATCTCCAGCGAGGCGTCGCCTTTGCAGTACAGGATCTCGCCCTTGTGCAGGCTGCGCACGGTGCTCAGCTGGCGGATTTCGTCCTGTATAGACGTCGGCAGCAGGGAGATAAAGTCGTGCAGGTTCGGAATCGTTCGCATGGGGTTACAGCTTCGGAAGATGTCGGAAAGGTCGGCTTTTCGGTTGCCGGGCAAGGGACGATGCCCTTCCTGGCATCATACCCCGACGGCTCGATCTTTCGCCATGAAATGTAAGCTATCTGACATTCTCCGGCCGGGGCATCCGCTATGCTTGACGGTAATGCCGTCTTCGGGCCGGTGGCTGACAATCACGACGGTCGACACGCCGGCGCCGATGACAACGCGCTGCGGCAGCAGCGTCGAAACGATTTCGACGATAACAACAGAGCCTGGAATTAAAACGATGATCAATCTTGCATTGCAAAAGTGGCGCGCCAAGGAGCCCAGCCTGGGTACCTGGTCCAACCTGCCCGATATCCACATGGCCGAAATGCTGTGCCGTCAGGGCGCTGACTGGATCTGTTTCGATCTGCAGCACGGCCTGATGGACTATAGCGACCTGACCCGACTGCTGCCGGCCATTACCGGCGTGCCCGTCACTCCGCTGGTGCGTGTCGCGGCCAACCAGCCGGACCAGATCGGCAAGGCGCTGGACGCCGGCGCCCAGGGCGTCATCGTACCGATGGTCAACAACGCCGCCGACGCCAAGCGCGCCGTCGACGCCTGCCGCTACCCGCCGCAGGGCACCCGTTCCTGCGGACCGATGCGTGATGCCATGCTGGAGGGGATGGGCTACCTCGCCACCGCCAACGAGCAGGTCGCTTGTCTGGTGATGATCGAAACCGAGGAAGGTCTGCGCAATCTGGAAGAAATCGCCGCGGTCGAAGGCGTCGATGGTCTCTTCGTGGGCCCGATGGATCTGTGTTATGGTCTCGGCATCGCGCCGGGCAGCTTTACCGACCCGAGCTTCACCGCCGCGATCGGCCGGATTCTAGAGGCCTGCAAGACCAACGGTCTGGCCGCCGGTATCTTCGGCCTCAGCGGCGAAATGGCGGCCAATTCGCTCAAGCAGGGCTTCGACTTCGCGTCGATCGGCACCGACATGAGCTTTATCCGTGCGGGCGTCGCTCAGGCCATGACCGCCGCCAAGGGTCAGAACAAGGAAGACGCGCCGGCCGTGCGCGGTGGCTACTGATCACCAACGAGGAACTGCCTATGTCACTCTGTCCAATCGCTATCGCCGTCGGCTGCAAAGGCTGTCCGGCCTATGCGGTCTGTCCGCTCAAGGGCGTTATCGGTGATTACAAGGCCGACGCCGCCAAGACCTCTGATCGCAAGCCGCAGGAAGAGGCGCCTGCCGACAAGGAAAGCAAGCCGCGCCAGGAGGATTGACCTGCCGGGCTAATCCGTCAGGCACGTTTGCTGCGGTTTCACTGCCCGCTTTCGCGGGATCGGCGCGCCCTCTCGGTATCGAGCAGGGCGCGCTTGCGTTCCAGTCCCCAGCGGTAGCCGCCAAGGCCGCCGTCGCTGCGCAGAACCCGGTGACAGGGGACCAGCACCCCGATACGGTTGGCGGCGCAGGCCGACGCCACCGCCCGCACCGACCTCGGCGCGTTCATTCGCGCGGCCAGCTCGCTGTAGCTGAGCACCTCGCCTTCCTCTATCCCGAGCAGAAAGCGCCAGACCTTCATCTGAAAGGCGGTGCCGCGAAGATCCAGCGGCAGCGCGGGCAAGGGAGCTGCTGCGTCCAGATGCTGCTCGAGCGCTCCGATCCAGGCGTCCAGTTCCGGAGCCTGGCAGGCGGGCGAGGGCGTCAGCAAGGCGCCGGGGAATTCCGCTCCCAGCTGTGCCAGCAGCGCGGCCTCATCGTCGCCGAACTGCACGAAGCAGACACCACGGTCCGTGGCCGCCATCATCAGGGGACCGAGGCTGGTATCGCGACAGGCCCAGGCGATGCTTTCTCCGCTGCCGCCGGCGCGGTAGGCTTTGGGTGTCATGCCGATATTGCGCGCCGCCTCGCCGTACACGCGGCTCAACGAGCCGAAACCCGAGGCGAATATCGCATCGGTTACCGTTTCGCCATCCTTGAGCGCGGCTTTGAACCGTTGCATGCGCAGAGCGTCCTGAAAGGCTTTGGGCGAGACGCCGAACGCGGCCTTGAACAGGCGCTGCAGTCGTGACGGGGACAATCCGGCAAGCGACGCCAGGGTGGCAAGTGTCAGCCGTTGTTCGGCGTTGGCTTCTAGATGCCGTGCCACCCGCACCAGCCGCTCGTCGGCCGGGCCGTTATCGAGCGGCCGGCAGCGCCTGCAGGGGCGAAAGCCCGCGAATACGGCGGCCTCGGCACTGGCGAAGAACCGCAGGTTTGCGGATCCGGCCGCGCGGGCGGGGCAGGAGGGTCTGCAGAATACGCCGCTGCCAGGGACGCCATAGAAAAAACGTCCATCGTAGGCGCTGTCGCGCGCCGCGATGGCGGCGCGCATCTGTTGTTCGGATAACATCGGCTGACTCCGGATACTGGAGAATTATTCTATAGAATCCTTAACGGAGTTTCGCCGCCATCCGTTTCTTGTCGTCCACTTGAACAGTCGCGGCAGGAAGCGGATGTATTCTCCGGCCTTTGTCGTTGAAACTTCATCCCAGGCGTTGCGAAAAGGAAACTGCCCATGGATCACGAGACCATCGCCCGCGCAATGGCGGCGATTGCAGCCAGCGACGAAGACGTCGCACGCGCACTCGAACAGCTCGGCCCGCCGCCGCCGAGGCAGCGTCCCGTGGGTTTCGAGACCTTCCTGGCGACCATTGTCAGCCAGCAGCTGGCGACGCAAGCGGCGCAGGCGATTCTGGGGCGGGTGCAGGCGCTGATGGGAGAGCCGACGCCTCGCGGGCTGCTGGGCGTCGAGGATGAAGCTCTGCGCGCGGCGGGACTGTCGTTGCGCAAGATCGAGTATGCCAAGGGGCTGGCGCGGGCCGTCGACGAAGGACGTTTCGATATCGCGGCGCTGGAGACGATGAGCGATGACGAGGCCATCGGCGCGATCACGGCGCTACGCGGGTTCGGGCGCTGGAGCGCCGAAATCTACCTGATGTTCTCGCAGCAGCGGCCGGATCTGTTTCCGGCCGACGATCTGGCGTTGCGGGTCGCGCTCGGGCGCCTCAAGGGGCTGGAAAGCCGGCCGACGCCGCAACAGGCCCGCGTGTTGGTCGAACCCTGGTCACCCTGGCGCAGCGTCGGCTCGCTGTTCCTGTGGCACTACTACCGCGGCGCGCCGGCTTAAGTGCGAGTCCCGGGGATTCGTGGGCGTGCCTTGGGCGGGAATGGTGCGGAGCATCGGAGGAGGATCGGGAGCGACCCTCCGGACTTTCAGGGGCTGCCGGGTTGCCCGACAGCGTGCGGTGTGATTTACGAAAGGTCGGCCAGCTCCCGCTCGATCATTCGCTTGATGTGCGCCTCGTTCTCGACGATGGTCTCGCCGTCCTGGCGCAGCGACTTCAGCAATCCGATCATCATCCCCAACAACACGAAGGTGAAGGGCAGGGCGCCGGCAATCGAGGCCGCCTGCAGCGACTTCATCGCCTGGTCACCACCGAGTACCAGCAGGATCAGGGTAACCGCGCCGAGGACAGAGCCCCAGATGATGCGCTGCTGCACCGGCGGGCGGCGACCGAACGCCAGCAGACGACCCAGTACCAGGGTGCCGGAGTCGGCGGAGGTGACGAAGAAGATGACCACCACGGCCAGCGCCGCGGCTTTGGCTATCGTCGAGATGATGCCCGGGGTGAGCACATCGAAGATGTTGTAGAACGCGCCGGCGTAGTCCCAGTTGTTCACGGCGGCATTGTAGATGCTCATGTCGGTGCCGTAGATCGCTTCATAGATGCCGGCGGAACCGAGTATGCCGAACCAGACCAATGCCACGATCGACGGGATGAACATGACGCCGAGCATGAACTCACGGATGGTGCGGCCCCGGGAAATGCGCGCGATGAACATGCCGACGAAACCGGCCCAGGCGATCCACCAGCCCCAATAGAAAATGGTCCAGCCGCCCTGCCAGACGCGTTCCTCGGGGCTGCGTGCGGTCCAGAGAGTCATGGAGATAGCGTCGGAGATGTAATCGCCCATGGCGGTCACGGAGCTGGCGATCAGGTAGTTGGCGTTGCTGGCCAGCAGGAAGTAGGACAGGATCGCGATGCAGATCCAGCTGTTCAGCGTCGACAGCACCTTGATGCCCCGGGCGACGCCGCTGGTCGCAGAAGCGGTGGCTATGATGGTGATCAGGACGATCGACACGATGGTGACGGTCTGGGTTTTTTCCGCCAGCAGCCCAAGCGAGACGAGACCGGCGCCGATCTGCTCGACACCCAGGCCAAGAGTCGTGGAGATGCCGAATATGGTGCCGAATACGGTGAGGATATCGACGGTGTGGCCGATCGGGCCATAGATCCTGTTGCCGATCAGCGGATAGAGCGCCGAACGCATCGACAGCGGCAGGCCCTTGCGAAAAGCGAAGTATGCCAGGGACAGGCCAACGATACCGTACATGGCCCAGGCGATGGTGCCCCAGTGGAAGATCGTCAGCTTGATGCCGCCCGCAGCGGCTTCGGCGACCAGGTCGCTGGGTACCGGAAAGCCTTCATCGCCCGGCAGCAGCCCGCTTGCCAGGGCCGCCTCTTTGGCCTCGAAGAACGCCGCGACCGCCGCCTTCACCTCATGGCTGAGGAAGGGGTTGCCGCCGCTCCAGCCACTGGCGAAGTGGATCATCGGCTCGGAAACGCCGAAAAACAGCAGGGCGGCGCCGGTGCCGCAGCCGAACAGCATCGAAAACCAGGCGAAGTTGCTGAACTCGGGCCTGTCGTCATCGCGCCCGAGACGGATTCGCCCGACCCGCGAGAAGGTGACGTACATGCAGACCAAAAAGGCCAGAAACATCATCACGACGTAGTACCAGCCCAGGGTGCTTTCGATCCAGGTTTTCAGCCCCAGAAACTGTTCGTTGGCGGTTTTACCCAGAAGTATCGCATAAAGCATGAAAAACACGATCATGGTGATGGCGGTAATGCCAAGTGTCGAATTTAATCCCTTCAATACCCCTCTGGGCTCGATAAGAGCGTCTATCTTTTCGCTGGAGAGCATGGGTTGTCCTCGTGAGAGTATGCTGGATCGTCATTGTTATTTTTGATTTTCATGACCTTTTTAAGCTGGCAATGAAAATATCCTGAATTGAACAGGCGGTCTTTTCCGTCGAGTTTTCTAAGAACCTGCGAATAAGTCCCGCAGAGTCCAAATGGGACTTGTTCGCAGGTTCCCTATTCGAGGTGGAGATGAGCCCGATGATGCCGAGCTGTAATGAGGCTGTAAACCGCGACCCTGCTAATGTCTGGGATTAGAAATTCTAATGTCGTTACTAATGCCACAGCTGTCGTTTCCGGCTATGGCATAGGCCTGGTTCAGCATCCTGTGTGCCGCAGCCATTGATGGGTTAGGGAACCTGCGAACAAGTCCCAATGAGGCTCTGGCTTACAGCGCGAGCCGGAATCGAGGCGCCGTTTCGAAGGCATGCTGGTGGCCTGTCGAGAAGCGGCAACAAAGAGTCCGGTTCGCGCTGAAAGCCCCGCAGAGACCAAATGGGACTTGTTCGCAGGTTCCATAGACGCTCAGGCGGCGGAGGGGCGCTGATACAGGGTGCCGGGCGTCCTTCCACCCATCCTACGTTCCGTGTTTTTCGTAGGATGGGTCTAGCCGCCAATGGCGCCGTGCTTCCGGCTTGCGCGAGTTTTGACGGCGGCGTAACCCATCGGGAAGCTTCGTTTCGGCACAGGCACAGCTGGCGTCAGGTAGTCGCTTTCGTGTTGCTGTCGGTCTGGCTTTCGTGGATCAGCCAGTCGCAGAATTTCTGCACCATCGGTGTCACTGCCTTGGTGGACGGCAGCACCAGGTAGTAGCCGCAATCGGAGCGGGTGTGCTGGGGAATTGCCGGTAGCAGCAGGCCGGATTCCAGCATCGAATCGACCATCGGCCGCCAGCCGATGGCCGCACCCTGGCCGGCAATCGCCGCCTGCAGCAGCAAGGTGTAGTTGTTGAGAACCAACGCCGGCTCCCGGGGGCGGGCAGCGATGCCGAGCCGCTCGAACAGGCGCGACCAGTTGAACC
The DNA here is from genome assembly GCF_014645375.1 of Marinobacterium nitratireducens. Classification (GTDB taxonomy): domain Bacteria; phylum Pseudomonadota; class Gammaproteobacteria; order Pseudomonadales; family Balneatricaceae; genus Marinobacterium_A; species Marinobacterium_A nitratireducens. Next base: position 59,242 of record NZ_BMLT01000003.1, on the reverse strand, counting down.
ACTTGGCTTCATGTTCGGCTTCAAGCTGCAGCAGCGGCAGGCGGTTGAGGTCTTCGACGCTCTGGATGGGTCCGTAGCGCTCGAGCAGCGCAGGACTGCATACCGGGACCACCGATTCGCGCATCAGCAGGCGTGATGGGGCGCGATCGAAATGGCCGTCGCCGAACAGAATCGCGATATCGATATTCGCTTCATCCGGCGTGATGGTCTTCTGCGCGGTGACCACTCTGACCTCGACTTCGGGATGGGCGTCGCGAAACCTGGCGAGCCGGGGTAGCAGCCAGTAGGCGGCCAGAGCGAAATCCGTGCCGACGTTGATCAGGTCGTGGCTGCTTTGCTGCCGGGCACTGGCGATGCCGCTGGCGAGCCGGGCCAGCCCTTCGCTCACATCTTCCAGCAACCGCCCGCCGCTCTCGGTCAGGCGCACGCCGCGATACTGGCGGTGAAAGAGCGGCACGCCAAGATCCTGCTCCAGCCGGCGAATATGCTGACTGATTGCCGACTGGGTGCTGTCGAGCTCACGCGCGGCGGCCGTGAAATTACCCAGCCGGGCGGCAGCCTCGAAAGCCTGCAGCGTCGCCAGAGGGGGAAGGCTGATTTTTTCTGCCATTAGTATTTTTTATTGGATGCATTAGTGTTGGGTCAGTTTACAGCAGTTGGAGCCACGGGCAAGATCGGCTCCCAGTGGCGAGGTGACATTAACAAAATTAACAGCGCGAACAGATTTCAGGAGTAGCGATGAGCACAGAACAGCCCAATATCCTCTTTATCATGGCCGACCAGCTGGCAGCTCCCGTACTGCCGATATATAACCCGAAGTCGGTCGTCAAAACTCCCAATCTCAACGCTCTGGCGAAAAATGGCGTGGTATTCGATTCGGCCTACTGCAACAGCCCGCTCTGTGCACCCTCGCGCTTCGTGCTGATGACCGGTCGTCTGCCGTCGAAGATCGGCGCTTACGACAACGCTGCGGAGCTGCCGGCCGATATTCCCACCTTCGCCCATTACCTGCGCGATCACGGCTATCGCACCGCGCTGTCCGGCAAGATGCACTTCTGCGGGCCGGACCAGCTGCACGGCTTCGAGGAGCGCCTGACCAGCGATATCTACCCGGCGGACTTCGGCTGGTTCGTCAACTGGGATGAATTCGAAAAGCGCCCGAGTTACTACCACAACATGTCCTCGATCACCCAGGCCGGCACCTGCGTGCGCAGCAACCAGCTGGATTTCGACGACGAGGTGGTGTTCAACGCCAGGCGCTATATGTACGACCATGTGCGCGGCAGCGATAAGCGCCCGTTCTGCCTGACCGTCTCCATGACCCACCCGCACGATCCCTACGCCTGCACCCGGGAATACTGGGACCGGTACGAGGATGTCGAGATCGATCTGCCGTCGGTGCAGATCGCGCCCGAGGACCAGGACCCGCATTCCCGCCGCCTGCAGTTCGTATACGAAGCCGACAAAACCCCGGTGACCGACGAGCAGGTGCGCAACGCCCGTCGCGCCTACTACGGCAATATCAGCTTCGTCGATGACAAGATCGGCGAGCTGCTGAAAGCGCTGAAGGAGACCGGTCTGGACAAAAATACCATCATCGTATTCTCCGGCGACCACGGCGACATGCTCGGCGAGCGCGGACTCTGGTACAAGATGAGCTGGTTCGAATCGTCCGTCCGCGTGCCGATGATCGTGCATGCGCCGGAGCGCTTCGCACCGCGTCGTGTCAGTGCCAGTGTCTCGACCATGGATCTGCTGCCGACTTTCCTCGATCTGGCCACGGGGGGCGAACACGGCGGCACCGTCACGCCGATCGAAGGGCGCAGCCTGCTGCCGCACCTCGATGGCGGCCAGGGGCATGACGAGGTGATCGGCGAGTACATGGGCGAGGGCGCGGTCGCGCCGATGCTGATGATCCGCCGCGGCAACTTCAAGTTCACCCACGCGCCGGGCGATCCGGACCAGCTGTTCGATCTCGACCGCGACCCGCAGGAACTCACCAACCTGGCAGGCAGCCCCGAGCATGCGCAGCTGGTGGAGTCGCTGCGCCGGGAAATCGCCGAGAACTGGGACCTCGACCAGGTGCACCAAGACGTGCTCTGGAGTCAGCGTCGCCGTCGCCTCGTGGCCCGTTCGCTGATGAAAGGCAAGGTCACGCCCTGGGACTTCCAGCCGATGGTCGATGCCAGCCAGCAGTACATGCGCAACACCATCGATCTGGATGATCTCGAGGCCCGCTCGCGCTTCCCGCGCGTCGCTGACAAGGCGTCCTGACCCCTGTGGCAGGCAAGACTCCTGCTTGCCCGCCTGTTCTCCGGCCATTGCGCCGCGCCAGCAGACACCTTCACCGCCTGCACCGCCTGCACCAGCGCGCCGGTTCGGCTCCCGCGTGGCGACGGGAGAGCCCGGTCCTTGGACTGATCCTCTATGCTGTAGGGAAATCAGACCAGGACCGTCCCCGCCATGGCCGTGAAGCTCGACCGTCTGCTGCCCATTCTCGACTGGCGTCAGCGCATTACGCCGGACAATCTGCGCGCCGACCTGATGGCGAGCGTCACCAATGCCGCGGTGGCGCTGCCCCAGGGGGTGGCGTTCGCGATCATTGCCGGTCTGCCGCCGGAGTTCGGGCTCTACGCGAGCATGGTGACGGCGTTCGTCGCGGCCTTCTTCGGCTCATCGATGGTGATGATTTCGGGGCCGACCACCGCGCTCTCGGCGATTCTTTTCGCGCTGTTGCACGATATGGCGCCACCGGGCACGGCCGTTTACGTCGAGTTCGCGCTGCTGGTCACGCTGCTGGTCGGCGTGTTTCAGCTGGCGGCGGGCTTTGCCCGACTCGGCAGCCTGGTGGCTTTCGTTTCGCATTCTGTCATCACCGGTTTTACTGCCGCGGCGGCGCTGCTGATCGCGGTGAGCCAGATCGGCGTGGCGCTGGGGCTGCAGCTGGAGGGGGGCGGCACCGTTTTCGAGCGGCTCTGGCGCGTGTTCGGCGCCCTTGACGGTATCGAGCCGGTGGCGGCGCTGATCTCCGGCACCACCCTGCTGCTGGTGGCGGTGCTGCAAACGCGTTTTCGCAAGCTGCCGGGCTTTCTTATCGCGCTGGTGGCGGGCAGCCTGCTGGGCTATGCACTGGATGCCGGGGGGCGAGGCATCGAACTGATCGGCACGCTGCCGGCGGTGTTTCCGCAATTCCATCTGCCGGAGGTGACGGCGGGGGATATTCGGCTGCTGGCGCCGGGTGCCGCGGCCATTGCGCTGGTGGGGCTGCTCGAGGCGATTTCGATCGGCCGCTCCTTCGCGCTGCGCCGGGGGGAACGCTTCGACGCCAACCAGGAGATTCTGGGTCAGGGGCTGTCGAACCTGGTGGGCGGTTTCTTCCAGTGCTACGCCGGGTCCGGCTCCTTCACCAAGTCCGGCGTCAATGCCGAGGCGGGGGCACGGACGCCGCTGGCGACGATGTTCTCCTGCGTCATACTGGCGCTGATCCTGCTGCTAGTCGCGCCGCTGGTGGCCTGGATTCCGACCCCGGCGATTGCCGGTCTGATCCTCTACGTCGCCTGGCGCCTGATCGATATCGCCGAATTCCGCCGCGTCTTCCGCACCAGCCCGCCGGAAACGCTGATACTGATGCTGACGCTGGCCGCCGGGCTGCTGGTCAAGCTGGACTTCTCGATCTATGTCGGTGTGATCGCCTCTTTCGCGGTGTTTATCTACAAGAGCTCACGGCCGCTTTTGCGGGTCACGGCGCCGACCACCGGCCGCGGTGAGCGGCGGCGCTTTCGCAACGCCGAGCTGCACAACCTGGTCGAGTGCCCGCAGATTCTGGTCATACGTCTCGATGGGCCGCTGTTCTTCGGTTCGGTGGAGTATATCGAGCACCAGTTCCGGTTGCTGGAACGGGAGCGTCCCGGGCAGAAACACATACTGTTCTACCTCAAGGGCATCGGCCGGCTGGATCTATCCGGCGCCGACTTTCTGCGCCACGAAATCCGTGCGGCCAGGGCCCGTGGCGGTTCCTTTCGCATCGCGCTGGCAATGCCGCTGCTGGATCAGCTGCGGCGCTACCATGTGGTGGAGGAGCTGGGCGAGGGCAACGTTTATATCTCCAAGGCCGAAGCGCTGGAAGACGCCATCGCCGAGCTCGATTTCGAGATCTGCGCCGGTTGCACCAAACGCATCTGGCAGGAGTGCAGCCGCCTGCCGGGGGCGGAGCTGATTGCCACTGACGCCGATACCAACGCAGGCGACGAGGAGAACGCGTCTGACGCGGCGCCACGCTGAGGCTGCGACGTCCTGAGTGTCACATCAGCATGGCGACAATGTGGTCGAGCAGTTCATAGACCGGCACCACCAGAAAGGGCACCAGCAGGTAGGGCAGCAGGTAGAGCAAACGCCAGGGATTTTCCCCGAACCAGGCACGCAATGCTTCCAGCACGTCGAGCATCTGACAGCTTCCATGTCAACGAATTGCGGACCCTATTCTAGCACTCGCCTGTTGCGGCGGGTAATAGAGTTTGCCCGCCGCCGGGAGTCGCTGGACGCGGTGCCCTGCGCTTTGGGACTTATTGGGAGTTTCCCTATACTGCAGTAAAATTTTTCAATATCAGGGATTCGATTTGGAAACTTTAACGGGGCTGCCGCCGGAACACGAACCCGTGGTACTGGCGCTTGCGGCCTTCGTCATGCTGGTGCTGGGCATAGTGTCCGGCCTCAACGCGATCATGACAACGCGCACGGCCCAGGGCGCAGTCGCCTGGGTCATCCTGCTGGTGGTCTTTCCGCCGCTGATGGTACCGCTGTACTGGGTGTTCGGCCGGCGTCGCTTTCGGGGTTACGCCCAGGGCAGGGGGCGTGGGCGACTGGAAGTGCAGAACCTGGCCCGCAGTCTCAATCTGCGCTTCCAGCCCCATATTCCCCGTACCTCGGCGGCGGACCAGACGTTCACCGCGCTGGAGCGGCTGGCGAAGATGCCCTTCACCCGTGGCAACGAGGCGCGTCTGCTGATCAATGGCGACCGTGCCTTCGAGGACATGTTCGCGGCGATACGCACGGCAACGCACTATGTGCTGCTGGAGTTCTACATCGTGCGTGACGACGAATTCGGGCGCGCGCTCGGCGACCTCCTGATCAGCCGGGTTCGCGACGGAGTCAGAGTTCGCTTCCTCTACGACGAGATCGGTTCCTTCCAGACGCCGCGGCGCTTCTTCCGCTCGCTGGCAGACGCCGGGGTGGATATCCGCCCCTTTCATTCCACCAAGGGGCTGCGCAACCGGTTTCAGCTCAACTTTCGCAACCATCGCAAGATCGTCGTCGTCGACGGCGACTACGCCTGCGTCGGCGGCGTCAACGTCGGGCGCGAATACGTTCACAAGCATCCGGTGCTCAGCCCGTGGCGCGATACCAGCGTGGCGCTGCGGGGCCCCGCGGTTCAGGCGGTGCAGCTTGCCTTCGTCGAGGACTGGTACTGGGCCACGGACCGGGTACCGGCATCGCTGAACTGGGTGCCGTCGGTCGTCCCGACCGGCGGCGTCGAAACCTTCGTGCTGTCGAGCGGGCCGGCCGATACGCTGGAAAGCTGTGCGCTGTATTTCCTGCACCTGATACAGACCGCACGACAGCGTCTGTGGATCGTCAGCCCCTATTTCGTGCCGGACGCGGCGGTGGTGGCGGCGCTTCAGCTGGCGGCGCTGCGCGGCGTGGACGTGCGTATTCTGCTGCCGGAGCTTGCCGACAAGCGGCTGATGAAACTCTCGTCCTACACCTATATCGGCGAAACGATCTTCTGCGGGGTGAAGTTCTACCGCTACCAGAACGGCTTCTTGCACCAGAAGGTTCTGCTGGTCGACGATGAACTGGCCTCGATCGGAACCGCCAATCTCGACAACCGTTCATTCCGGCTCAACTTCGAGATCTCGATACTCAACCGCAACCGGCAGTTTGCCGGCGAGGTGGCCGCCATGCTGCGCGAAGATTTTCTTCAGAGCCGGCAGCTCAGTACCGCCGAGGTGAAAAACTGGTCATTGCCGCTGCGGCTTGTCAGCCGCTGCGCCTATCTGCTGGCGCCGATTCAGTAAGGCCTGTTGCGGCCGGCGACTGTCTGACCCTGGTCTATAAATAGAAAGTACGCGTACCTTTCAATACACATTCGGGCAGGCGGAGTGGATATGAAAAGAGTGCTGCTGATACTGGCCATGATCACGGGGATGCTGGGCTATACGGTTACGGCGGTGCAGGCTGAGCCGGCACGCTGGTCGGAAGAGCTGTTCGCGCAGTTTCAGAAGGAATACGGGGTTGCCGGCGCCAGCCGCCTGCGCAGGGTGTACGAAACCCTGATCGCCGAGGCCGATGCCCCGCTCGAGACCAAGCTCAGGGTGGTCAACGACACCCTCAACAAGCTTCCATGGGTGACGGACCGTGACAAGTGGCACGCCGAAGACTACTGGGCGACGCCAATCGAGACCATCGCGCTCTACGGCGGTGACTGCGAGGACATGGCGATCGGCAAGTACGTGGGTTTGCGGTTGCTGGGAGTGCCGGAGAAAAATCTTTATCTGGGGTATGTCCGCGTGAGGGCGACCGGTGAACCCCACATGGTGCTGGTCTGGCTCAGCGACGATCACCAGCATGCTCTGGTGCTCGACAACATGATCCCGGAGATCAAGACCGGCAACGAGCGTGATGATCTGGTGGGGGTCTATCTGTTCGATGCCGCCGGTGATCTGATTCTGCTCGATGACGACGGGCAGCAGCGCACCATCAAGGCGGAAATCGGCCAGCGTCGGTTGGAAAAGCTCGAGACCATCAAGGCCCGGATCCGGGAAAACCGGGAGAAGTACCGCCAGTACAACGGCGGTCGACCGACCTTCTGAAGCGGCGCTTCCGGGGGCTCTGGCGGCCCCCGGAGTGCCGGGCGCGACCGGACCGCGCCCGCTAGCGAGCAGGCTGGGTTAGACGCGCGGGGGAGAACTGTCAGGTTTTTACAAGTTCCGGGCGAGTCCTAACCCGCCATCTGCCGAATGCGGTAGCGGTCCCTAGAGGGGGTTCGGTGCGCGCCAGCCGCTGTGGACCGGCACAAAAGGCGGTTTGCGCACCTGACCCACCCCAGGGAGAACTATGCCTCGATCAGGTCCGACGTGATCTGATCGATGCTGGTGACGCCCATCAGCGCCATCGCGGTGGCGATCTCTTTCTGGAAGGTGGTCAGCAGGTCGGTGACGCCCTGCTCACCACGCGCGGCATTGGCGTAGACCCAGGGACGGCCGATCATCACACCGTTGGCACCCAGCGCAACGGCCTTGACCACGTCGATACCGCTGCGGATACCGCCATCGACCAGAATTTCCGTCTGCTTGCCCACCGCCTTGGCGATTGCCGGCAGCTTGCTGATGCTGGATGCGACAGAGTCGAGCTGACGGGCGCCGTGGTTCGACACCACGATGCCATCGGCGCCGACATCGACGGCGGCCTTGGCATCGTCGACTTCCATCAGGCCCTTGATAATGATCTTGCCGGACCAGATCGAACGCAGCCAGGCGATGTCTTCCCAGGTGCAGCGGGGATCGAACTGGCTGTCGATGAAGGCCTTGACGGCGTTGAGGTCATCGGGGTCGGGTACGACCTTGTCCAGGTTGCCAATGGTGTGCGGCTTGCCCTTGATGCCGACGTCGTAGGCCCAGCAGGGGCTGGTTGCCAGCTGCGCCGCTTTCGAGAGCTTGCTGGCGAGGTTGGTGCCGATCATGCCGTTGCGGTAGTCGCGCAGGCGCATGCCGGCGACCGGCAGGTCCACGGTGAACACCAGGGTGGTGCAGCCGGCGGCCTGGGCACGGGCGAGCAGGGACTGTACCACATCGCGGTCGCGCAGCATGTAGAGCTGGAACCAGATCGGCTTGCCGGTGGCGGCGATAATTTCCTCTACCGGGCAAATGCCCAGTGTCGAGACGGTGTAGGGCACGCCAACGGCGTCGGCTGCGCGGGCGCCCTGGGTTTCGCCACGGCGACGGTACATGCCGGCCATGCCGACCGGAGCCAGTGTAACCGGCATCGCGGCGTCGAAACCGGCGATGGTGGTCGAGGTATCGATACCATCGACGTTGCGCAGCACGCGCTGCACCAGGCGGTAGTTGTCGAAATCGTTGACGTTGGCGGCGAGGCTTGCCTCGGCGTTGGCGCCGCCGTCGAGGTAGTCGAACAGGAAGCGCGGCAGACGGCGCTCGGCAAGGCGACGATAGTCGTCGACGGTAACGGGGTTTACGTTGAAAATGCTCATGGTGTCGTTTTCCTGACTCAGTTGCAGCAGTCGCCCGGGGCGCCCTGCTGAACGAACTGTGCGATATTCATGCAGACACGGCGCGCCATGTCACCACGGCACTCCTGGGTGGCGCTACCGATGTGCGGGGACAGGGTGACACGGTCGAACTCCTTGAGCTCAGGCGTGACCTTGGGCTCGAATTCGTAGACGTCGAGGCCGACGCCGCCGAGCTGGCCGTTCTTCAGCGCATCAACCAGTGCCGCTTCGTCGATCAGCGGCCCGCGACCGGTGTTGATCAGGGTCGCATTCGGCTTCATTTTGGCCAGGGTGTCGGCGTTGATCAGATGACGGGTGCTGTCATTGAGGTCGCAGTTGAGCGAGACGATGTCCGCTTCGGCCAGCAGTTCTTCCAGCGTTTCGCAGTAGCGCGCGCCGATTTCGGCTTCCGCTTCCGGCTTGGCGCTGCGACCGTGGTAGATAATATTCATGTTGAAGCCTCGGGCGCGGCGGGCGACCGCCTGGCCGATGGCGCCGAAGCCGACGATACCCAGGGTCTTGCCGTGCACGCGCTGGCCCATCTGGCTGACGCCGGCGGCCCAGTCGTCGTTGCGCAGGTGGCGTTCGGCGATGCCGAGCCGGCGGCAGGTCGCCAGGATCAGCGTAAAGGCCAGATCCGCGGTGTCTTCGGTCACGACCGGGGTATTGCTCACGGCGATGCCGCGGGCGCGCGCGGCCGCCAGATCGATATGATCGATGCCGACACCGATATTGGCGATCAGGCCAAGGCTCTCGGGCAGGCGCGCGATCAGGTCGGCGTCGATCGGGTCCAGCGGTGTCGAAACCAGAATGTTGCCTTCGCCGATGTTCTCGCTCGCGTCCATGACACGGACCTCGCCGAACTGGCCAAGCGCGTCGATCATGGGCTGGGGTAGCGGACGGGTCAGGAGGATGATGGCGTTGCTCATGTTTTTCGTTCCTTATAGTAATCGTTGATCGTACGGAGTAAGGGGCTCGGGACTTCAGCCCATCAGCGCGACGAGTCCGATCAGTGCCAGGGTTACGCCGACCGGGATCACCACCGTGATGATGCCAACGTCACGGTAGGCTTCCTTGTGGGTCAGACCGGTGATGGTGAGCATGGCGATGATGGTGCCGCAATGCGGCAGGGAGTCGAAACCGCCGCTGGCCATGGTCGCGATTCGGTGCAGCGTCTGTGGCTCGATACCCATCTCCAGATAGGACGGCGCCAGGGTCTGCATGAATATCTGCAGGCCGCCGGTAGCGGAGCCTGTGATGGCGGAGACCAGGCTGATCGAGGCGAACATCGACAGCAGCGGCGGCAAGGCCGAGTTCAGCATAAAGGAGGTGAAGTCGCCGAAGCCCGCGGTATGGGTCACGACGCCGCCGAACCCGATAACGGCAGCGGTATTGATAAGCGGCATGATCGAGTCCTGAGCACCGTGACCCATGACATGAATCGAGTCGCGTCGGATCGCCGGGAAGATGACGCCTGCCAGGACCGAACCTGCGAGCAGCGAGATGCTGGGCCAGATGATCGGCTGGCTATTGGCGAATTCCAGGACCGTGCGCGGCAAAGAGCCTTCGGCCAGTGAATCGATGCCGAAGGCAAGGGTAATCACACGCGGCATAATGATGAACGCCAGTACCAGCGCCAGCGGCAGGCTGGCCAGCAGCCAGTGCGGATAGTCACTTTCGTCAACGGCTGAAATACGGTCGTGGGGTGCCGGCTTGAAGCCTTCACCGTTGGCGACCGCAAGAACCCGCTGCCGTTCGAGGTACCACATGCCGAGTGCGAACATCAGTGCGCCCCCGAGCATGGCGAGCCAGAAGCCGGCGAAGAGGTCGGTACCGAGGGATACCGCCGAGATCACGTTATGGATCGAAGGCGTGCCGGGCAGCGTGGTGAGGGTAAAGGTACCGGCGCCCAGCGCCAGTGCCGCACAGAACAGGCGCTTGGGAATGTCGGCTTCCTGCAGCAGCTTGAGACCGAGCGGGTACATGGCGAAAATCACCACGAAGGCCACGACGCCGCCGTAGGTCAGCAGGGCGCATGCCAGGGTGGTGATCCAGAGCGCGCGTTGGGCTCCCAGCTTGCGGACCAGTGCCATGGCAATGCTCGATGCCGCATGGCTGTCGCCCATGACGCGGCCGAAAATGGCCCCGGCGGCGAACAGCAGGAAAAACTTTCCGGCAAAGGTGAAAGCCCCGAGCGGACCGAAGGCGTAGTACTCGGAAAAGCTGTCGGCCAGAGGCAAGCCATTGGTCACGACAACGACAAGTGCGCTAATGAGCGACGCCAGGATGATGTTCACCCCGCGAAGTGCCAACCAGATAAGCAGCACGACGCTGCCGATTAATCCTGCGTAAGCCATCTCTTATTGTTCTCCAGAAAGGGGCTAAGGGACGGTGCCCCGAACTCCGGCAAGCTGAGCAGCGACGCTTTTCAGCCTGCCGGTGGGGCACCAGAGGTTTAGCCAGGTCGCTTTGACCTTAGTTGGCGGCCTGCTCGGCTACCTGGGCGCGAATCAGTTTTTTGTCGATCTTGCCGACGCTGGTCTTGGGAATGTCGTTCACCAGTTCGATTTCGCGCGGAATCGCCCACTTGTTGATGGCGCCGGAATCCACGTACTGCTGCAGGTGGGTGGCGACCGACGCGACATCGAAGTCCTGGGACTTGGGCACGATCATCGCGAAGGGGCGCTCGCCCCAGCGCTCGTCGGGGACGCCGATCACGGCAACGGTATCGACGCCGGGGTGCTGGCTGATCAGACGCTCGAGGTCGAGCGAGGAGATCCACTCGCCGCCGGTCTTGATGACATCCTTGATGCGGTCACGGATTTCGACGGTGCCGTTGGGGAGGATGGCCGCGACATCGCCGGTATGCAGCCAGCCGCCCTGCCAGAGTTCGTCACCCTTTTCCGGCTCGTGGAGGTAGCTCTGGGTCAGCCAGGGCGCGCGCACGACGACTTCGCCGCTGCTCTTGCCGTCGTGGGGCAGGGGGTTGCCGGCCGGGTCCCAGATCGCAATATCGACCAGATCGCTCGGAAGGCCGGCGCGGGTGCGGTGGCTCAGCTGCTCTTCGGTGGGCAGCTCGCGATCTGCGGCGGTGAAGCGGGTCATCGCCATCAGCGGGCAGGTCTCGGACATGCCGTAGGCGCTGAACGGCTCGATACCCAGCTCGAGGGCCTGGGCTGCGAGACCCGGCGTCAGGGCGCTGCCGCCGATAATGACCTTCCAGCCGTCGAAGTTGGTGTTGGCGGCTTCGGAGGACTGAATGACCATTTGCAGAACGGTCGGTACACAGTGCGAGAAGGTCACGCCTTCTTCGCGAATCAGCCGCGCCAGGGTGTTGGGTTCGTAACGCAGCGGGTAAACCTGCTTCACGCCCATCATGGTCGCCGCATAGGGAATGCCCCAGGCGTGAACGTGGAACATCGGGGTGATCGGCATGTAGGCGCCGTCGTGCTTGAGCAGCGCGCCCTCGTTGCTGCGGGTATTGAGGGTGTTGACCATATTCAGGGTGTGCAGCACCAGCTGACGGTGCGAGAAGTAGACACCCTTGGGATTGCCAGTGGTACCGGTGGTGTAGAAGGCGGTCGCAACCGAGTTCTCGTCGAAGTCCGGGAAGTCGTAGTGGCTTTCGGCTTCGGCAAGCAGGGCTTCGTATTCACCCATGCATTCGAACGCATCATCGGTCGATCCGGCGACGTCGGTCAGGCGGATATAGTTCTTGACCGTTTTCAGCTCACCGCGGATATCGTCGATGATCGGCAGGAAGTCGTCGTGAACCAGTACCAGGTCGTCCTGGGCGTGATTCATGGTGTATTCGATCTGGCTCGGCGACAGACGGATGTTCACCGTGTGCAAAATGGCACCGATCATCGGCACGGCGAAAAAGCACTCGAGGTAGCGATGGCTGTCCCAGTCCATTACCGCAACGGTGTCGCCTTCGCCGATGCCTGCGGCCTTCAGCGTGTTCGCCAGCCGGTGCACACGCTCGTTGAACTGTGCATAGCTGAAACGGTACTCGCCGGAAACTATGGCATTCTCGGTTTCGAAACGCTGGGCGGAGGTCAGCAGCTGCTTGATCAGCAGCGGATACTGGTAGGCGGAGTCGGCGGACTTCAGAATTTTGGTAGCCATTTTTCGGGCCTCAAGTGGTTGATGATTCTTTTTGTAGTGTGCAGCGTGAACTGCTGCTAACTGCAGCCGCTGTGGCCTGGTATGGCAACGGCTGCAGTCTCACTGTTTCAGTCGAAACGACGAGTCGGATTGGGTATGGCGTTGGCAACGAGGGTGCCGGCGCTGCAGAATCCTCCCCTGCCGATACTGGCGCCGCCAGAGAGCGGTCTGTCGCCGCAACCGCGACTGCACAGTGACCGTGCCGAGGGGATCATCCCGGGACAAAAAGGCAGATTAAGGCCTTTCATGATGTGTGTGGCTCCCGACTATTATTGTTCGTATTCGTGATGGGCCAATACTGCTTGTATGGTCAGCACGCCGCTTGACCTTATACGTACCGGGTTTGACATTATGCGAATATGGGCTGACTTCCGGCCTCCCGGTCTTTTTCGCCTGAAACTCGTAGCTCTCCTTAAACCCCGAATGTGGCCACTTTACGGTGGGTTCGTCCGGGGTTTCAGGATTGGTTGCACTTTATGTCAAATATGGATCGTTTTTTGTCAAGCCGCCAGTTCGGAGCTCTTATAGGCTGTGAACCAATGAAAATGGCCGCCAGTTCATACCGGCCATTAAGGTATGAATGTCTGGCTATAACGCCGATATTCAGGTTACGGCTCATGCCATTGCCCCAATAACATTCGATTACCGAGAAAATAAAACCGAGGCCGAAATGACTAACGCAGCAGTTAACATTCAGAACGAAACCAGCCGAATCGACAGAGTATTCAACGCGCAGCGCATCGCTTCGCGCAAGTCTCCTTATCCGACTTTGCGTGAGCGTCTGGAAGCGCTCGACAAGATCGACCGTCTGCTGATCAACAACCAGGACGCGATCTGTGAGGCTGTCAATGCTGACTACGGCAATCGTTCGTCCCAGGAAACCCGCCTGCTGGAAGTTTCCCAGATGCTCAGCTCCGTTGCTTACAACAAAAAGCATCTGAAAAAGTGGATGGCCCCGGAAAAGCGTCACGTCGGCATTTCGTTTCTCGGTGCGAAGAACAAGGTTATTCCGCAGCCCAAGGGCGTTGTAGGTGTCGTCAGCCCGTGGAACTACCCGCTGGGCCTGGCGATTGGCCCGGCTATCGCGGCGCTGGCTGCCGGTAACCGCGTTATCGTCAAGATGGCTGCCAACTCTCAGAATCTGTGCCGCCTGCTGGACAAGCTGGTTTCGGCCGAGTTCAGCGAAGACCAGTTCGCCGTGATTCCGGGCGTTTCGGCCGGCGAATTCACCGACCGTCCCTGGGACCACTTCGTTTTCACCGGTTCCCCGGCAACCGGCAAGGTGGTCATGGAAACCGCCTCTAAGTACCTGACTCCGGTGACGCTGGAACTGGGCGGCAAGTCGCCGACCATCGTCGCCAAGGACTTCAACCTGCGTACCGCCGCGGAGCGTCTGCTGTTCGGCAAGTTCATCAACTGCGGCCAGACCTGCACCGCGCCGGACTACCTGTTCCTGCCGCGCGAGTCCGTCGACGAGTTCGTCAAGCACGCCAAGGACGTTCTCAACGAGCGTTACGGCAGCTCCGACTCCGGCGACCTCACCTCGCTGATCGATAACAAGGCCTTCGAGCGCATCTCCTACACCGTCAAGGACGCGACCGAGAAGGGCGCCGAGGTGATCCAGCTGGTCAAGGACGGCGCGCCGAACCCGGAAACCCGCAAGTTCCCGCCGTCGGTCGTGCTGAACGTGAAGGAAGACATGGTGATCATGCAGGACGAGATCTTTGGTCCGCTGCTGCCGATCAAGGTCTACGACAGCATCGATGATGTCATCGAGTACATCAATGCAGGCGAGCGCCCGCTGGCGCTTTACCTCTTTACCAACGACAAGAAGCTCCAGGACAAAGTGGTTTACAACACTCTGTCCGGTGGTGTTTCGATCAACGACACCCTGCTGCACGTGGCGCAGCATGACATGCCGTTCGGCGGTGTCGGCAACAGCGGCATGGGTCACTACCACGGCAAGGAAGGCTTCATTGAATTCTCCAAGATCCGTCCGGTCTTCAAGCAGGCCAAGCAGTCCGGCATCCTGATGCTGGCGCCGCCGTACGGCCCGCGTTTCGAAAAGCTGATGAACCTGATGATCAAGTTCCGCCTCTGATCCGGTTGCATTGATCGTCCTGCAGGCCCGGATACGGTATCGGGCCTGTAGCCGGCTGAGGGCGGCGGACAGGCGAATGCCCGCTCGCCATCAGCGCGAGTCATTCACAGGCCCTTATCGGCGTTTCACGACGCAGCGAGGTCCGACCTTACCGGATACACGGGAGAATATTCATGTCTGATAATCAAGCAACTGTTGCACCTGCGGCCACTGCACTTCGTCTTTATCGCTCCACGCCGCGCTACCTTCAGGCGGCCGGCCTGATCGATAATGCCGGCGAGCATATCGCGGCGATGCAGGTCAAGCGCTGTGCGGTTCTGTGCTCGGCGCGCAGCCAGCGCAACGAAGGCAAGCGCCTGCTGGCGAGCCTCGAGCAGGCCGGAATCGAGCCGGTCATCGCGACTTTCGGCGGCGAATGCTCGCTGCAGGAAGTGGAAAAGCAGACCGCGGCGCTGCGTGAGCAGGGTCAGATTGACGCGCTTATCGCGCTGGGTGGCGGCAAGCCGCTGGATGCCGGCAAGTGCATCGCCCATCGTCTGGACGTGCCGGTCGTGATTTTCCCGACGCTGGCCTCCAACGATGCGCCCTGTTCCGCCATTTCCGTGCTCTACACGCCGGAAGGCGTCACCGAGACCTTCGAGGTGTTTCCGCAGAACCCGGCGCTGGTAATGGTCGACACTGCGATTATCGCCGAAGCTCCGGCCCGCTTCCTGGTTGCTGGCATGGGCGATGCAATGGCGACCTGGTACGAGGCGCGTATCTGTCATCGCAACCCGAACGGTTTGAGCGCCTACGGCGCACGTCCGACGCTGGCCGGTGTCGCCATTTCGCAGACCTGCGCCGATATCCTCTACAAGGATGCGCTGGCGGCCATCGATGCCGTGGAAGCGAAGCAGGTGACGCCGGAGCTGGAAAACGTCGTCGAGGCCAACACGCTGCTCAGCGGGCTCGGTTTCGAGTGTACAGGCCTTGCTGCGGCCCACGGTGTCGCCCAGGCGCTGACCGTGCTGGAGCACGTCGACAAGAACTACCTCCATGGCGAAATGGTCGCCATCGGTATTCTCGTCCAGCTGGCGCTGGAGGCCGATACCGCGGAGCTGGAGCGCGTCGCGCGCCTGTTCGCGCAGATTGGTCTGCCGATTACCCTGGAACAGATCGGCATGTCCCGCGACGATGAGAAGGACATTGCGGCCGTCGCCGAAGCGACGCTGGCGTTCCCGCTGATCGGCAACATGATCGAGCCACTTAGCGTCGAGTCCATCCAGCAGGCGTTCCTCGAAGCCGACAGCCTCGGCCGTCGCATCAGCGAGGAAGAGGGCAGCGCGGCTTACAGCAAGCTGCACGGCTGAGTCTGCTTTTAGTCATCCCTGGTCGTGCAGCTTTGCACTTCCACTTTCCGTGCCCCGACCGCCCTGGTCGGGGCTTTTTTTTGTGTGTGATTAAGCGGCAATTGGCATATCGCATATCGAAAGCACGGACCGGAGGGTGGGTCTAGCGGTGCAACGGGACGGGCTAACAGCTGCCCCGGTGCTTTGGGCGCCGCCTAACCCGCAATATCGATCGTAGTGCAGATCGATTGCCTTCGGCTGGCCGGGAGCCTGTTGGTTACCTGGAGAAAGCAGGCTGCTTTTTGTAGGCGTTCGCTCCGCGAGCGATAAACCCTGGTGCCAGGTCGGTTCGCTCACGGAGTGGGCTCCTACCGTTCGTGCAGAGTGAGGCGTGGCTCCTGCGTGCTGGGCGCGCGCGTAGGAGCGGCGCCTCGCCGCGAACCCGCAAATTGCGTACGCTGCCGCCAATCGATCTGTAATGCGATCGATATGATGGTTTCACCGCCGCGCGCTATGTGCAGACCTTGAAGTGGGTGCCGGTGGCGGTTTAACCCATCCGGGGTTTCGCCATGCTTTTGTCGGCGCTCGCTCCGCGAGCGATCACCCGCCGTGCCAGTCCGGTTCGCCCATGGAGTGGGCTACAGGGGGAACGATCACCAGCGGTGCCAGGTCGGTTCGCCCACGGCGCGGCTTCCACCCGTAGGAGCACCGCCCCGGCGCGAATGGGTCCGGCACGCCATCGGTTTTATTGGCGTTCGGGAAGAGGAATGCCGGTCGGGGCCAGAAACAGCGAAGCCGGCATGCCATGGGCATGCCGGCTTCGTTTCCCGCAGGAAGGGGCGTTGACCGGCGGTTGTCGCGCCGGTCCCGACCCGCTTCGAACGACGGGGCGTTTCTGAGGCTTATCAGTCGAAGTTGAGGACGACGTCACCCAGGCCGTTGTCGAAACGGGCGGTGACGACATCGCCTGCCTGCACCGGCAGAGCGCGCACGCAGGAACCGGAGAAGATGACGTCACCCGGCTCGAACGCCACGCCGAAGTCGGCGAGCTTGTTCGCCAGCCAGGCGACGGCGGTAACCGGGTTGCCCAGTACCGCGGAGGACATGCCGGTTTCGATGACTTCGTCATTGATCAGCAGTTCGCCCTTGACTTTGCGAACGTCGATGTCGTTCAGGCTGACCGGGTTGCCGCCCAGCACGACCTTGCCCACCGCTGCCATATCGGCGATGGTGTCACGCACGTCCATACCCGGGGCGCGGGCGACGCGGAAGTCGACGACCTCGATGGACGGCAGTACGAAGTCGGTGGCGCGGATAACGTCGGCCGCGTTGATGCCGGGGCCCTGCAGGCGCTCCTTCATCACGAAGGCGATTTCGATTTCGACCAACGGATCGGCCATTTCGCTGCGGTTCAGGTGAGCCTCTTCATCGACGAACATATCGTCGGTCAGCACGGAGTAATCGGGCTCGGTGGTGCCGGCCATTTCCTGCATCGCCTTGGAGGTCAGACCGATTTTGTAACCCTTGACCTTGCGACCGTCTTCGATGAAGCGGGCGATGACCTGTTCCTGGATGCGGTACGAATCTTCCTGCTCGATTTCGGGGTAGGTTTTGGTCAGCAGGGAAATCTGCTTGCCGTTCCTGTAGCAGTCGTAGATTTCCTGGGCGATAGCCTGGCGGGTTTCGTTGTTGAGCATTTCGATATCCTGACTTATTTGATGTTGGGACGGCAGCGGCGTTGCCGCTGCCCGGGATAAAGACTTAGATGCCGTTGGCCAGTTTATGCATGGCCCGGTCAGACAGGGTCATGATCGGGATGTTGGTGTGCGTCGAGGCGGTGGTCGGCATCACCGAACCGTCGACGATGTAGATGTTTTCCAGGTTGTGCATCTTGTGATTCTGGTCGACCACACCGACGTCTGCGTTCAGACCCATACGGCAGCTACCCTGAACGTGCGCCGAGACCAGGTTCAGCAGGCCCGGCTCGATCGGGAAGTTGTCGATCTGGGACAGCTGGTCAGGGCTGGTGAAGGACGGCAGCACCAGGGTGTTGAAGTCGACGCGCTTGGCGCCGGCCTCGAACATGAACTCGGCGCCTTTCTTCATACCGGTGCGCAGGCGCTGCTTCCACTCCTCGGTCGGGGTGTAGTCGATCTTCGGTATGACCTTGCCGTTTTCGTTCCACGACCAGGTCATGGTGCCGGACGGCTGATCCGGGACCAGAATCGCGGTGTAGGCAGTGTTCGCGTACTCCTGCATGACGCGCTTGTGTTCCTGGCCGATGGCCTTGGTCGACTGGCCGAGCAGGCCAACCAGACCGCCGACGCCCTCCAGGCGGAAGCCACCGAGGCCCCATTCAGGACGGTTGTCGTCCCACTCGCTGACGTAGGTCGACTGCGGTGCGCCGCGCCAGGAGGTGACCTTGTCGTCGAAGCTGGAGGACATGAGCATCTGCGGCTGCAGCGAGATGTTCTGACCCAGCTGCGGCAGGCCTTTGTCGAGACCGGAACGCTTGATGATAGCCGGCGTATGCACGGACCCGGCGGCCAGAATGACCCGTTCGGCTTCGATGGTCATCGGCAGTCGCACGGAGCGGTTACGACGCTCGACGACGCTGGCGTGAACGCGATAGCGGCCTTTGCTCAGCGGCTCGATGCGATCGACGCGTACGTCGGTGTAGATACGGGCGCCGAGTGCCGAGGCTTTCGGCAGGTAAGTGAGGTTGGTGCCCTGTTTGGCGTCATAGGCACAGGCGCTGAAGCAGTAGCCGCTGCCGATGCAGTTCTTGCGGTTGGAGTCGAAGACGCCGGCCTTGTAACCCAGGCGCTTGGCGGTTTCGACCAGCAGCAGGTTGTTGCGATTGAGAATCCTGTCCTCGAGGCGATGTACGTTGGTCATCGCATAGACGCGCTCGTAAGACGCAGCGAGTGCTTCCTCGGTGAGCTGGTCGAGGCCGAAATGCTGCTGCCAGTGGAGCAGCACCTCGTGTTCGATCGGGGTGGCATCGGCGGTGTTGACGAGGGTCGAACCGCCGAAAGCGGAACCCTGGAATACGCCGATCATGCCATCGCTGGTGGTCTGGTTGCCGCCGGCGCGGTAGAGGACCGACATCATGTCCTCTTCGCGCTGGTTGAAGTCCTTGGCCTGAAAGTAGCCGCCTTCTTCGAGCACGATGGTGTCGAGACCCGCGGAGGCCATGTGGTAAGCCGCCACGCCGCCGCCGGAACCGGAGCCGACGACCACGGTGTGGGTCTTGAGGTTGACCGGAGAGAAAATTTCCTGACCTTGAATAATCATATCAAACACCCATCTGCTGAACTGGATTCGGACGCTTTACCAGGGGACCGTCGTAACCGATGTGCGGCCAGGTGTCCTCGTGGGTGTAGAAGTAGAAAATACTCAGTCCGCGCATGGCCGAGAAGATGATGGTCGGAACGCCACCCGCTTCGCGCATTGCGATCAGGATGGCTTCACGGTCCTGGCCGTCCAGTTCGGAAAAGCGAACCTCTTTGCCGGCGAAAGCCGCAGGTGCCTTGTGCTCAAGGAACATCAGCGCACCGCGAACACCTTCGATAAGGGCCGTCTCTTCTTCGCGCAGATGGTGATCGATGCGCTTGGCCAGATCGATATCCAGAGCGCCGACCGGGAAGGCGCCACCCTGCGGGATGATGGCGTCGGTCACCGCGGACAGAACGCGGTATTCAGCGGCGCTCAGAAGTTTCAGATCGGATGTGGCACCGGCAGAGGCGGTGGCTTTTAGCTCCGTGGCGCCTATAACGGGGGCCGCTGCTACCGCAGCCATGGCAATCAGAGAGCGCTGCAGAAAGAGTCTGCGCGTGGCGGACGGAAGTCGTTCGTTGTTATCCATATTGCTAAGCCTTGTTCTAGTTATAGCCTAATGGTGAGTTCGCCTGTCGTAGACGCCGGTTGCTCTGACCGACCCCGTGCCTGTCGCGGCAATATTGGCAATTTCGCAGCGACGCGCTGGCGACTTTCTTCAAGCAAGTTGCATGGTCAACATCTTAGGTATGCTGGCAGGGATCATCTTGACAATAGATGTCTTGGTGTTGACATTAGGCGTCAGCTGACTACCCGCAGGGCCTTGAGCGGCGACATCGCGAGTTTGCGGGAAAACGTAAACCTTAGGATGGGTGGAGCGGCGCCTCGGTGAAGAATCATTAAAAAGGCGCTCGCCCCGGGTCGGGGAGAGCGCCTTTTTATTGGCGCATCGCGCTTTGGCGGGAAAACGTAAATCGTAGGATGGGTGGAGCGACGCCTCGGCACGGCGACTCCGTCACCGATGCGGCCAGGGCGTCGTGCAACCCATCTAGGGCGTCGGTTCGGCACTATGCCTCCAGCCGACTCATTGATGGGTTCCCGCTAAGCCGCGAAGTACCTTTTATTTCGGGTAACGACCGGCTCCTTGCGGGGCCGGTCCCGGGACTTAGCTCAGTACCTTACCCGGGTTGAGCAGGCCTTTCGGGTCCATCGTCTGCTTGATCTGCTTCATCAGTGCGATTTCTGCCGGTGAGCGGCTGTTCTGCAGATACGGCTTCTTATCAAGGCCAATGCCGTGCTCCGCCGAGATCGAGCCCCCCAGACCGTTGAGGCCGCCGTACACCAGCTCCTCGACGCCCTTCTTGTCGCTGGCCGGAACCTGGGTGACGATGACGTGAAGGTTGCCGTCGCCGAGGTGGCCGAAAACGATCAGGCGGTTGTCGGGCCAGCGCGCGTCGAGACCCGCCTGCAGTTTTTCGACGTAGGATTCCATGGCCGAGATCGGCAGGCTGACATCGAAGCCGTGAATCGGGGCCAGTTCGAACAGGGCCTCGACATCGTCGCGGATGGCCCAGATCTTCTCGCGTTCGCTGTCCGACTGGGTCAGAACGGCATCGCTGATCAGCTCCTGCTCCAGGGCGTCGCCGAGGAGCATCTCGAGGCGCTCCTGTTCCTGTTCGTTGCTGTTGCCCTGGGTTTCGATGATAACGTAGTAGGCCGACTGCGCGGGGATGGGCGCGCGGTGGCGCTCGGTGCCGGTGACCAGGTCGTAGAAGCTGTGCCACATGACTTCGAACGAGCTAAGTCCGCCGCCCAGGCCCGATTCGGCCAGGTTGAGCAGTTTGCTCAGGCTCTCGAAATCCTCGACGGCGACCAGTGCGGTCGCGCCGCCCAGCGGCTTGGCGCGCAGGCGCAGTACGGCCTGGGTCACGATACCCAGGGTGCCCTCGGCGCCGATAAAGAGGTGGGGCAGGTTGTAGCCGGTGTTGTTCTTCAGCACCTTGGACATCGACGAGATGATGGTACCGTCGGCAAGAACGGCTTCCAGGCCGAGGATGGAGTCGCGGGTCATGCCGTAGCGCAGCACGCGGTTGCCGCCGGCGTTGGTGGCGATGGTGCCGCCGATGGTGGCGGTGCCGCGGGCGCCGAGGTCGACGGGGTAGTAGAGCCCTTCGTCTTCGGCCTTCTCCTGCACCGTCTGAAGGTTGACACCGGACTGGACGGTCATGGTGCGGTTCTGGGCGTCGATCTCGACGATGTTGCGCATGCGCTCGAGCGAGATCACGATATCATTGCTGGTCGTCCGGGCGCCGTTGACGAGGCCGGTAAGGCCGCCGTGCACGACGATCGTCTGATCCTGCTCGTAGCAGAGTTTCATAACGGCGGACAGTTCGGCGGTATCGGCTGGACGAACGATCGCCTGCGCCGAGCAGGCCGGTGCGCCGATCCAACCATCCTGTCGCTGGCTGACGTCTTCGCCGGTGAGAATGCCCTTGTCACCCACGATAGCGGTGAGTTCAGCAATCAGATTCATGCTCATTTTATAACCTTTTCTTATCGTTGATATCCGCACCGCAGGAGCGCCGGTGCACGGATGCTGGTTGAGTTGGATAAAGGTCTATTGTCGCTTCAGACGGGCTGCCGGACTTGACTCAAATTGCCCTTGAATTTGACACTAGGCGACAGGGCGGGCTGAATGAGCGAATCTGACCGGGTGATGACAAGCGGTCAGAACGACTGTCGCCACTGCTGGGGCGATACGCCCGACCAGCGCTTGAACGCACGGGAAAAAGCGCTCAGCTCAGAATAGCCCAGATTGAGCGCGATCTCGGTAAGCGTGTAGTTGCGTTCCAGCGCTTCGCGGGCGACCTGGTAGCGTACCTCATCGAGAAGGGTTCGGAACTCGGTGCCTGCCAGCTGCAGCTCCCGCTGCAGTGTTCGCACGTTCATTCCGAGCATGGGGGCTATGGTCGGAAGCGTCGCTTCTCCTGTCGGTATCAGCTCCAGAATCAGCTTCGATACCTTGTACTGCAGCGGCTGGTCGTGCCCCTGGGACTCCTTTTCCAGAAAGGATTCCAGGTAGCTGCGTATTTCGTCCGACGCCGGGGTGGGCTTTTGCATCAGCAGCTGAGTGGGGAAAACGATGGCGTTCTTGTCCTGATCGAAACACAGCCTTGCATCGGTAAATTTCCGATACTCGTCCATCGAGGCCAGCGGGCTGTGGGCGAAAAGAAGCTTGACTCTGGGCATCCAGTCCGGCGCCAGTTCCTTGAGTACGTTGTAGCCAAGACATAGGCTGAGTTCGAAGGTCTGCTCCATGCTGACCGAAGGGTCGAGATTAAGGGTCAGGATCAGATCGGTTTCTTTCTCCCTTGCCTGAAGGTCGATCGCCGCGCCCCTGGCATGGAAGTGGAAATATTTTTCGATCACGTTGAGAGCGTCCCCCACGGTGGGGCTTTCGGCTGCAAGCAGACCGAGCGGGCCGAAGGTCTTCAGCCCCTGGTAAGAGGACATGGCTATTCCGAACAGGGGAAAGTCGGCGGTATCGGCGCCCCGGTTGAGGACATGGCAAAAGCTTTCATAGGGGATCATGATGTCGCCGGAACGCAGGATGGTGCCGGAGAGCCCTTCCGAGGTCAGTAGCTTGATCGGGTTGACATGGAGTTTCCGACACAGAGGGTATAGCCCCATCAGCGCGCTGCTTTTGACCTGAGGGACGTTCTTGGGCTGCGACATAGCCGAACCTTTCTTATACATTTTTGCACTCATATTTGTTCTAGTGGCGTTAAATGTCAAATGAATCCGCCATGTTAGTCAGCAGCCTGCATCGCCGGGATCCGGATCAGGGGGCTGCTCCGTCAGAAACCGGCGATACGCTGCAGTGTCCAGAAAGCGGCCAGCGACCCGGCGCCATACAGCAGAGCCTGCTGCAGTCGCGCAAGTGAAGGCGCGGCCCAGTTGCCAAGCAGGTAAAATACCGTCGTCACGGCCAGCACGAAGATCACCTGGCCGATCTCCACGCCCAGATTGAAGAACAGCAGGGCGGTGGCCAGTTCGGTCTGGGGCAGTCCGATCTCCTGCAACACGGATGCGAAACCGAAACCGTGCACCAGGCCGAACAGGGTCGAAACCGCCACCGGATAGCGCCAGGCCAGGCTGGTGCGCTGTCCGCGGGCGATCTCGGCGGCGAGGAACAGAATGCTCAGGGCGATCACCGCTTCCACCGGCGCAATGGGGAGGCGCACCAGCCCCAGGGTGGTCAGCACCAGCGTCAGTGAATGCGACAGGGTAAAGCCGGATACCGTAATCAGGGTGCGTTTGAAAGAGCCGGAAATCATCACCAGGCACAGCAGGAACAACAGATGGTCCCAGCCAATAAGGATGTGCTCGATACCCAGAGCGGTGTATTCCCCGACAATGGCCGAGGCGCTTTCCCGCGGCGGCAGCTGCCACTGGGTGTCCTGCGGTGACAGCAGCGCCTGATGACTTTCGCCGGAGCTGTAGCGGATCCTGGCCAGGGCTGAGACCGAGGGGTTGTACTTCGGATAGTCAATCCCGATGGTCTTACCGTCCAGTGACCCGGTGCAGTCCAGCTGCACCAGCAGCCCCAGGCTCTGGCTCTTGCAGCTGTCGGGCAGGGTCAGGAAGGGCCGGTTGTCGGCGGTAATACTGGGTGGCAGATTGAATTTGAGCCTGTAGCTGTAGCCACCCGCCTGCGCGCTGTCGAGCTCGTCGATCTGCAAATACAGCGGGCGGGCTTCGTGGGCGAGCAGGGTGGTAGGCGCCAGCAGCAAGAGCGCCAGCAGCAGTCCAGGGAGCCGGCGAATAAGTCCCAATGAAGCCCTAGAGACGATTTTCGACATGGTACTGCTCCACGATCTGCTGAATGGCCAGCTCTTGTCTCTGCTGCTGTTCGAAGCGCAGGTAATCCTGCTCGACGCGCGTCTCGATCTCGACCAGTTCCGGTACGCGCCCCGGGCGGTACTCGCTGAGGAGTATCAGATGGGCGCCGTATTCCGACTCGAGCGGTCCCTGCCATAGGCCGGCGTCCGGCGCCAGACGGGACAGCCGGTCGCGGAAGGCTTCGCCAAAATGACTGGCGATGAAGTCCGGTGTGCGCTCGACGTAGTTGCGGTGGTACAGAAAGCGTTCGCCGTAGCGGGCGGCGTCGGAGAACGCGACCTGGCGCTCGTTGAGCTCTTCCCGCAGCTGCGAAGCCCGTTCTGCGGCCTCGGCGCCCTTGAGGAACACGTGGGTGAAGGTGTAGGACGGCTCCTCGTAGTAATCCTGACGGTGTGACCCGAAATAATCCCTGACCTTGTCGGCATCCGCCGCCACCACCTGCTCGGCCATGCTCTGGGCGATGAACTCGAGCTTCTGTACCGAGCGGCGACGGATGATGTAGTCGTTGTCGCTCATGCCGAGGGCCTCGGCCTCGCGATACAGCGCTTCTTCGCGCACGAAGTCGCGAATCAGCGCCTCCCGGTCGGCATCGGTCATGCCGTCCAGGCGCTGTGCCGCCGCTTCCGGCTGAAACGCCTTGGAGCGATACTGGATAAAGGTCAGCAGGGCATCACGGTCGACGACGATGACATTTTCGCTGGCGATATCTTCTGGACTGCCCACCCGTTCATAGGCGCCGAACAGCGCCGCGCCCACGAATACGAAGTGCAGCAGGGGGTCCCGTATCAGTTTGCCGATCATGATTCTGTGCCTTGCGCCGGGGTGTACCAGATCGGCGAGGTGTAGGCCCGCTCCTGGATGTGTTCCGGTGTGGAACGGTCCTCCAGCTGATAGTGGAAATGCTTTTCGTCGTAGGTGGGCCAGCGCGGTGTCGGAATCTGCAACACCCGGACGTAATAGAAGGCGCGCTGTGCCCGATCGAAGTCCGGATCGGTCCAGACGGACGTCAGTTCGGCCGCGCCTATGCTGTTGCGCCAGGTCGCGTTGCGGCTGTCGGCGGTGTCGCCGACCGGCGCCAACTTGCCGTTGGCGTCCGGCGTGCGCTCGCCGCTCCAGGCCACGTCGTAGACTTTTTCCTCGGTAGTGCCGTCGGCCTCGAGCCAGCCCTTGACGATCTGTACCCGATCCAGGTTGGCGCCCTCGGGGTCGCGTGTGGCCGACACCATGAAGCGCGGCGAACGGTCCGCGGGTGCCGCGGTCAGGTCGCCTCCCATCGGCACGCCCTTGCGATAGCCCTGAAGCACATAGTCGGGACGCTCGACTTCATGCTCGTCGAAGTCCCAGCCGCCGAAAAAGCGCACGGTCATGCGCGGACCTGTGGTGGCATAGGTCTCGCGGCGCTTCATGGCATCGAACAGCGCATCGCGGGTGTTTTCGGTTGCCCAGACCGCGGCGTAGCCGGCGGCGGCCGTCTCTTCGCCGCGCAGGGAAAAGACCTTGCCCTGCCTGCCCTCGGTATAGGCGTACTCGCCGGCGCGGCTCGGGTTCGGTTCGTACACGGAGAACTTGCCCCAGAAGTTGTTTTCCTCGCCGCTGGAGAGGCTGGTGTGCGCATCGGTGCTGCCGATCATGCCGAACTTGAACGGGTTGACGCCGAGCTTGGCCTCCTGCTGCAGACCGAGCCTCAGCGCCGAACGGGCGTACTCGTAAGGCAGCATGCTGTCGTCCTTGAGCGCATCGGCGGTGAGATTGCCCTTGTCCCAGGTCTCGAAGTCGGCAAACTCATCCTCCGGCGACAGTTTGGGGTGGGTCTCGCCGTCGCCCTTGATCTGGGTCACCTCGGCGACCGGCTCCCAGCGGCTGCGGGTTTCGGCGTACTGACGGCTGAGCGGGTTGCCGTCGCGGTCGGTCAGGGCGAACATCAGGCCGTTGCTGACATTGCCGTTGTGCGGGATGGCCAGCACACGGCCGCCGGTCTTGTCCTCGTAGGACTGCAGGTAGCGCCAGAGGTCTTCAGGGTTCTCACTGTCGAAGGAGGAGAATGGCAGTACCTGGCCCGCCTTGCTGGCGTCGTCGGCGAACAGCACGACCCTGTGCAGGTTGTCGCCGCCGGGCATGGTGGTCCATTCGTAGCCGATAAAGGTAGTGAACTTGCCGGGGTCGTTGTAACGATCCGCGGCGGCGATGATGTCGTCCCAGGCGCTACGCTCGACCTTGGCGTTGGCAAGGCTCTTGTGGTTGGTGTTGATGTCGTGGTGTATCTCGAACATCGCCTTGAGCGACTGGTCAGTGTCGCCCCCGAGCAGGACCGCCCAGCGTTTGCCGACGGGGTCGTTGAGCAATTCCGGGTCGCCGGTGCCCAGCATCGGGATCAGGCCCAGATATTCCGAGTGATCGGACACCATCAGGAAATCCAGCGGCCGGTCCAGTCTGGCCACCATGCCGTTGTGCGCCTCGACTTCCTCGCCGCGGGCGAAGCGGTAGGCGTCTGCAGGTCCCAGCTGTTTGTTGCCCATCATCGAGGCGTCGAACGAGTACGAGGTGTGCAGATGGGTATCGCCCCAGTAGACCTGCTGCGGATAGTCCTGCCCGGCCTTGGGGGAGTATGACTGACTGCCGCTGGCGGCAAACGCACTGCTGCAAAGGCTGGCAAGAACGGCAATCGAAAGCGTTGTTTTTTTCATTTTTTGCTCGGAGTCCGGGGTTGAGCCCGCAACCGGGAGCCCCCGGTCGCGGTTATAAAGCACTGCGGGGCGTTAAGCGGCCGGGTTCAGGGCGTATACCAGATAGGCGAGGAGTAGGCCCGTTCCTGAATCACGGCAGGGAAGTCGACCTCGCTGTGTGATTTGCCCAGGGCGACAGCGTCCAGCATGGTGTGACGCGGTGTCGGAATCTGCAGCACGCGCACGTAGTAGAAAGCCCGCTGTGCGGCGTCGAACTCCGGGTCCTGCCAGGCTGTCGCAAACTCCTCGTCGCCGATGCTGTTGCTGTAATGGCCGGTCTCGAGGTCGACGGTATTGCCAACCGGGCGCGTCTCGGCGCC
Organism: Marinobacterium nitratireducens; assembly: GCF_014645375.1. Lineage (GTDB taxonomy): Bacteria > Pseudomonadota > Gammaproteobacteria > Pseudomonadales > Balneatricaceae > Marinobacterium_A > Marinobacterium_A nitratireducens. The sequence goes on along the minus strand of NZ_BMLT01000003.1, from coordinate 32,138 downwards.
CAGGTCTTCGCGGCCATCGGACAGCGCCACGTTGAATACCTTTTCGTGGCTGTTGCCCTCGGCGTCCAGCCAGCCCTTGACCACCTGAACCCGGTCGAGATTGGCGCCTTCAGGGTCCTTGACTGCGTGAATCAGGAATGACGGTGCCTTGCCTTCGGGGGCCTGGCTCAGGTCGCCGCCCATCGGCACGCCCTTGCCGTAGCCGGTTTCAGCCAGTTCTGTGCTGCTGGCATCTGCGGCGTTGAAGTCGAAGCCGCCAAATACCCGCAGGCTCATCCGCGGGCCGGTGGTGGCATAAACTTCCTTGCGCTTGAAGGCGGCGAACAGGGACTCGCGGGTGTTTTCCTCGGCCCAGGCGGCCACCATACCGGCGGCGGACATGCTCCAGCCATCGGCGTGCGGGGAGGTTTCCCGATCCTTGTTCTCCGGGATCGAATCGATACCGAACTTGCCCCAGAAGTTGGGCTCGCTGGCCGTGGACAGTCCGGTATGGGAATCGGTGGAGCCGATGACGCCGAATTTGTAGGGGTTGGCGCCGGTTTCGGCTTCGATTTCCAGGCCGCGTTTGAGGCCGCTGCGGATGTAGTCGCTGTTCTGGTCGACATCGGTGGCGGCCTCGGCGCCAAAGGTCATAACGTGCTCGAAGGTCTCGAAATCGGCAAATTCGTCATCCGGCGAGAGCGACGGGTGGGTTTCGGAGTCGCCCTTGATCTGGGTGATTTCGGCAACCGGTTCCCAGCGCATCCGGGTGCGCGCATAGTCCGCGGTGATCGGGAGACCGTCGCTGTCGACCTTGTTGAACATCAGCCCGGAGCTGATGTTGGAATTGTGCGGAATGGCGACGAAATCCGCTCCGGTTTGTTCCGAGGTTTCGTCGAGCCAGGTCCAGAGGTCTTCCGGGCGGTTGCTGGTGATAGACGAGTAGGGCAGATAGCGCTTCGCTTCTTCACCGCCCTTGTCGGTAAAGACGACCCGGTGCAGGTTGGCGCCATTGGGGATAGACGACCATTCCCAGCCAATAAAGGCGGTAAACTTGCCCGGCTCGTTGTGGCTTTCGGCCGCGTCTATGATGCGGTTCCAGATCGGCGTGCGGATCGCATCGGTGACGAGGTCCGCGTAGGGCTGCCCCCGGACCACGCTGCCGGCGATGTCGTGATAGACCGCTTTCGACCCGGTGCCGTCCCACAGTTCCATCAGCTTTCGACCGTTCTCGGACGCCTGCAGCAGCGGGCTCTTGTCACGTACCTGATGGATAAGACCCATGTACTCGGCGTGATCGGCCACGACGAGGAAGTCGAGCGGGCGCTCGAGCTGGACACGGACGCGGTTGAAAGGGTGAATGACCGGCTGGCCCTTGGCGAACCGGTAGGCGGTATCGGGATCGGCCGATTCGTTGCCCATGGCGAAGGCATCTGCAGAGTAGGAACTGTGCAGGTGGGTGTCTCCCCAGTACAACTGGGTCGGCGCAGCACCGGCCTGGGTCGCGGCAAAGAAGGGCACGGCAAAGCCGATCAGGGATCGCTTGATCATTCTGAAAATCCGTTTTGTATTTTTATGCGATCCTCAATGTTAGGGAAAAGTGCATTCGGCTATTTGATTTTTTGCGCAACATGTTTGACATAAAATGACAATATCGAGTGTCTTAACGGATGTTTCCGCCGGCTCAGGGACCTTCAGGCTGTGCGCTGATAGCGGCGGTGACCGGTTTTTTCATCGGCACGGACTAGGTGGTCTGTCCGCCGCGGGGAAGTGCCCGTAAGTTTGGGTACGCGGCCCCTGCGAATGTCACCCGTAGGAGCGGCGCCCCGCCGCGAATAGCCTGCCGGGGCCAAAAGCTTCGCCGCGGGGGCGCGTCTCCTACGCAGAGCCGGGTGCGCATCGCCCGCTGCGGGAGCGGCGTACCCAAAGTACGAGCACCTCCTCGCCGCGAATGGAATGGCACAATGCCGGCCTGGTTCGCCCGTAGGAGCGGCGCCCCGCCGCGAATAGCTTGTCGGGGCCAAAAGCCTCGCCGCGGGGCGCGGCTACGAAAAGCGCCGGGCGCTCGAGACCCGTAGGAGCGGCGCCCCGCCGCGAATAGCCTGCCGGGGCCAAAGGCTTCGCCGCGGGGCGCGGCTCCTACGCAGAGCCGGGTGCGCATCGCCCGCCGCGGGAGCGGCGTACCCAAAGTACGAGCACCTCCTCGCCGCGAATGGAATGGCACAATGCCGGCCTGGTTCGCCCGTAGGAGCGGCGCCTCGCCGCGAATAGCCTGCCGGGGCTAAAAGCTTCGCCGCGGGGGCGCGTCTCCTACGCAGAGCCGGGTGCGCATCGCCCGCCGCGGGAGCGGCGTACCCAAAGTACGGGCACCCCCTCGCCGCGAATGGAATGGCACAATGCCGGCCTGGTTCGCCCGTAGGAGCGGCGCCTCGCCGCGAATAGCCTGCCGGGGCCAAAGGCTTCGCCGCGGGGCGCGGCTACGAAAAGCGCCGGGCGTTCGAGACCCGTAGGAGCGGCGCCTCGCCGCGAATAGCCTGCCGGGGCTAAAAGCTTCGCCGCGGGGGCGCGTCTCCTATGCATGCCGGGATGCGGCGTCTAGGAGATTCCGTCACGCTGCTCGAGTGCAGCAAGCTCGGGCAGCGCCCGGTAGCGATAGGTCTGCCGGCGATTGCCGGGTTTCAGTCTGCGCCACAGGCGCAGTACTCCGGCCTTTTGCGGCTGCCCGGACATCAATCCGATAACATCGGGGCGCAGATGCTCGGCCTCTGGGTGCTGCTGAAAACTGTTCAGGCCACTGTTGCGGTGCAGGCGGCGGTAGAGCAGGGCGCGGCAACGGGGCCAGTCCCTGCGCCACCGGGCCAGCAGCAGGCTCAGGCTGTCGGAGCGCCGCCGGCTTTGCAGGCAGGTTCTGGCCCTGACACCGAGCAGGACAAGCGCCAGCCCGGCGGCACCCAGGGCCACCAGGGCGGTCCAGTGCTGACGCAGCCAGGAGTCGAGGGTGTGCCGCACGGACAGTGACTTGCCTTCAAGGCTGAGCACCTTCAGACGATTGTCGTCGGTATCCCACCACAGCAATTCGATGTCCGGAAAAACGATGTCGCCGCCCTGCTGCAGGATGTAGGTTTCCCGTTCGGTGCGCGTCGCCTCGCGGGTGCCGCGGGTGTTGCGATCCTCGAACCGGCTCGGCGCGACGTAGAGCCGGTAGGCGTCGTTCAATACCGGCGAGGCTGCATTCGGCAGCAGCATGGCGAGGGTACCCTCGGCCTCGAGCCTGAGCGTACGGCTGATGCTGTCGCCGGCTTCGAGGGTTTCGCGGCTCTGTTCCCAGTCCTGCGAGAACTCGAGCTCCGGCGCCGCCACCCAGAGGCTTTGCGTGCTGATACGCGGCGAGGGCAGAACCGCGCTGAAATCGATGCCGGGCGTTGCCAGGGTGATTGTCCGGTTGTCGCCCGGGGCCACGGTGACCTGCACGGTGACCGGCAGCGGAGCGATCGAGTACTGCCCGCTGCCCGGCGCGAACAGCGGAATCTCCACCCGCTGATGGGACCAGGACTGACCGTCGGTCCGGTCGCTGTAGTTGTAGACGTTGGGGCTGTTCTGCACCGCGACCAGCTGGGGATTGTCGATTTTGCCGATACGGGCGCCGGCCGAGAACCAGCTGGTGGTGGCGACGTCGATATGCAGCGTGATCAGCTCGTTGACCGCAACCCGGTCGGGACTCCTGCCGCTGGCGGTGCTGATCCAGCTTTCGAGGCGCATCGATGGCAGGGCACTGTCCTCCGCGGCAGAAGCGCCGAAAGCGATGACCGGAAGCAGGGCGAGGGCGCAGAGTACAGAACGGATCGGTTTCACGGCATTACTGCTCCATCCGCTGGCGATACTGGATGCCGAACTTGGATTTGAGGAAGGCGCCGGGATCCACTTCGACGCGCTCGAGCCACTTATCGGCAAGGGCCTGGTCGGCGAGCAGCTGCTCGACCGAGGGGCGCTCGGCGATCATCTTTTCCTCCGCCACCTGCTCCTCGGCGCCTTCCGCGGTCTGCGGCTGGTCGCCGAGCTCGAAGGAGCCCTCCATCGTGGCGTCGGGGCCTTTGGACTGGCTTTCGGAAAGGCGGTTGATTTCCGCGATCAGCGCTTCTATCAGCGCCAGATTATGACGGGCGTCACCGTAATCCGGGTAGCGCTCGACCAGTTCCCGCAGCAGTGTTCGCGCGGCCAGATACTCGCGCTGACGAGCAAGCGCGTTGGCGGCGTTGAACGCCATGATCCTGTCGCCGCTTTGCATGAAGATCGCATGTGCCTCGGCGTAGTGCGCCGCATAGTAGAAGGCGACGCCCTTGTGCAGCGGATCTTCGAAGTGCCGTGCGGCGTCCAGGTAATCGCCGCGGTTGAAGTACCACTGACCCTGCTGATCCGGTGTCAGCCAGAGGTCCATCCAGAGCTGTCGGGCCCTGTCGGTCAGCGACGCCTGAGCCGTCGCAGCGCTGGATGTCGGCGCGGCGTCCTGCGCCAGCGCCGGCACCGGGTGCAGCATGAGGCCCTGAATCGTCAGGCCGAACAGTACCCACTGCACCACCCAGCCGCGACGGAACCAGAGCAGCATCAGCAGCAGGATCGGGAACAGCAGGTAGTATCCCATGTCCTGCCAGGGCACATCGCTTTCCAGGTTCAGCGCACGGTGATACTCGACCCGACGCTTGATCCAGCGGATATCCGCATCGTCGATGCTGACCTGGCGCAGCTGTCCGCTGGCGAGATCGGCCAGTTCGCCAAGGCGGTCAAGGCGCAGCGGCAGCACGCTGGAACCGTTGCGGTCACCCATCGCCAGAATCAAAAGCTGGTGCGGTGTGTCGGCAAAGAAGCCGCCTAAGCGAGCGAGGCTTGCGCTGGTGATGTCGTTGCTGATCAGCAGCACCGTGCCCGGCACATCGCTCTGACCGAGCAGGCCCTCTAGCAGGGGCAGGGCATCGGCGCTGTTCTTGCCGGCCCTGGGCATCAGTTGCGGCGACAGCGCCTCCAGCATCGGTTCGAATACCGCGGTATCGGTTGTCAGCGGCATCGCCAGGTGGGCGCTGCCGGCATAGGCGATCAGCGCGGTCTGGCCACCTGTGCGCAGTTGCAGCAGGTCCAGTATCTTTTGCTTGGCGCGGGTCAGCCGGTCGGGGGCTACGTCGGTCTGCAGCATGGCTTCGCTGCTGTCGAGCAGAATGATCAGGGGCGTCCTGTCCTCGTTGAACGGCGAGGGCTCCTGCTTCCAGGTCGGGCCCGCGCAGACGATGCAGACCAGCAGGGTATTGAGACTCAGCAGGTGAAGCGGCAACCGGCGTTTCCAGCCGCTGCCATCCACGGTCAGCGCGCGGCGCAGATGCGCCGGCAGCTTCGCCTGCCAACCGGACTCGCGGGCGCTGCTGCGATACTGCAGATAGTAGAGCCAGACAAAAGGCAGCAGGGCCAGCAGCCACCAGGGTCGCAGAAAATGGAACTGATGGGCGAAGCTTTGCAGGCCGGTCAGATCAATCATGCCGCGGCTCCCCGTGAAAGCGCCGTCTCAGCAACGCAAGGGAGAAGGCGCTGAGGTAGAGCAGCACCACCACCATCACCAGGTAGGGGTGCAACGAGGTTTTCGGCTGGTAACTGATGCTTTTGTAAAGTGTCGGCTCGAGTTCGTTGATCACATCGTAGGCCTGGCCAAGCTGTTCGCTGTCCAGCGCCTGGAAGGCCTGGCCGCCGGTGGCGCGGGCCACTTCGTTGATGCTTTCCATGTCGATGGCGTTTTCGCCGACGGTTTCCGGGTCGCCCATGGCAACGATATGCATTTTGACGCCCCGCGCCCTGGCAAGCTGGGCGGCGTCCCCGGGCGGAATATAGCTGTCGGTGTCGTTGCCGTCGGTGAGCACGATCGCCAGCTTTTCCGGCGCCTCGCCGGCGCGATTGGCATCGTTTTCGAGCAGCACCTTGATCGCCAGTCCCAAAGCGTCGCCGAGGTGGGTGCTCTTTCCCGCCATCGGCACCTGGGCTTCGTCGAGCAGCGACAGCCAGGCTCGGTGATCGGCGGTGAAGGGGGCCTGGACGAAGGCCGCATCGGCGAACAGTATCAGCCCGAGCCGGTCGTTCTCCCGGCTTGCTGAAAAGTCGTGCAGCACCTGCTTGACCGCTTCCAGGCGGGAGATCCGGTCGCCGGATTCGGAGGTGAAGTCGCGGGTTTCCATCGACCCCGACAGGTCTACGACCACCATGACATCGCGGCCGTACTGTTCCAGTTGCTGCGGCGCGCCGAGCCACATCGGCTTGGCCGCAGCCAGCACCATCAGCAGCCAGGCCAGGATCAGTGCGGCTCGTTGCCAGATCGCCGCAGGCAGGATACTGGCGCCTTTTTCAGCTTTCTCCGCCATGACCTCCAGCAGCAGGGTGAAAAAGGGCACCTTGATGGCGGAGCGGCGGGTCTTGTATCCGGGCGACAGCCAGTAGACGAGCAATGGCAGCGGTGCGAGCAACAGTAAAAGCGGATGTGCAAGTTCGATGTTCATGGCGTACGTCGCAGGGAAAAGGCGGGCTGACGGGGGTTGCGATGGCGCCTGATCCAGTGCCGGGTGAGATGGCAGAGGTGCTGTAACTCCGTGTGGGAGAGCGGTGCCGCCGGGTTGAGCAGCGCATCCAGCCAGCGCTGCCCCTGGGCCGAGTCGAAGGCCGCGTCCAGTCGCGCACTGTGGTCGAGATAGGCGAGCAGGGTCGCATCCAGCCGGGGTGCCAGGGCCGGTTCGACGTGCACGGCAACCGCCTTGAGCACGCGAAACAGGCTGTCGGTGCCGAGGCCGCCGTTCTGCTCCAGCTGCAGCAGTGCATGCAGTGCCTCGCGGCGGTAACGGTTGAATCGAAACAGGCGTATACGGTGGTACAGCCATAATGCCAGCACAACCATAAGCGCCAGTCCGAGCGCCTTCCAGCCTGCGGTCTGGGGCCACCAGGAAACCTGCGCGGGAGGGGCGACATCGACCATTCGGTCGAGCAGGTACCACTGCGGCGGGGTCGGTTCGGCCATGGCTACCTCCCGATCGCGCGCTGGAACTGCGACAGGTGCTGTCCCGAGGTATCGAGCTCGATCAGTGGCAGTCCGGAGGCCGCCATCAGTCGGGTCAGGTCGTTCTGTCGCTGTTGGTAGGCGTCCAGCAGGTGGCGCTGTATCGCCTCGCGGCTGGCGCTGCTGTCGATACTGATCTGCAGCTCGCCGTCGGTCAGGGTCCAGTCGTCGGCGTCGAAACTCGCCTCCAGCGGGTCGGTAATGGCGACGCAGAGCAGATGGTTGTGCCGTTGCAGATACTGCAGCTTGCGGATGCAGTCCGGATCGCACTGGTAGAAGTCGCTGAGTATCAGGATCAGCCCGTTCTTGTCGCGGTCCTGGAGCAGGCGGTCAAGCATCACGGCCAGCCGGTTACCGCTCCCGGGGGCGCTCTCGACGCTCAGGGACCGGTTGATCCCGACCAGTTGGCGCAGCTGATGCAGGTAGTTGGACTGGGTTCGCGTCGGCCGGTTGTGAACGATCTGGTCGTCGCCGAACACCGACAGCCCGACACGGTCGCTTTTCTGCAGGATCGCCCAGCCTACGAGGGCGGCAATCTCGGCCGCCACCACCGACTTCATGGTGTCGACCGAGGCGAAGAACATGTTGCTGCGCTGATCGACGCACAGAACGACGTGATGATCCTTCTCTTCGTTGTAGACCCGGATATGCGGCTTGCGGGTGCGCATCGTGACCGGCCAGTCGATATGACGAACGTCGTCGCCCTGGCGGTAGTGGCGCAGCTCCTCGAAGTTGAGGCCACGACCGCGCAGCCTGGACAGGCGCTGTCCGGCCATCACGCCGTGCAGCCGCAGCAGTGACGGGGCGTTGAGCGCCGCGGCCTGACTCTGCAGGCCGACCAGCGTGCTCTGGTTGCAGTGGACGCGGGGATCGGTCGGGCTGGCCATTGGCTGCCTCAGCCTACCGGAACGTTATCGAGCAGTACCTGGATGACGTCGAGTTTGCCGACGCCGTCGGCGACCGCGCTGTAGCCGGTGTTCAGGCGATGCCCGAGCACGGGGCCGGCCATCAGGCGGACGTCGTCGGGAAGCACGTGATCGCGGCCGTCGAGCCAGGCGCAGGCACGCGCGCACTTGTCGAGCGCGATGGACGCGCGCGGGCTGGAACCGACCTCGATCCAGTCACCGAGCCGGGTGTCGGGGTAGCGCTGGGGGTGGCGCGTCGCCATCACCAGGTTGACGATGTAGCGTTCGACCAGCTCTGAAACCGCGACATCGGCGATCTGGGCGCGGGCATCCAGTATCAGCTGTGGATCCAGACGTTCGCAGGCATCACCGGGCCCTCCGGTACTGCCCGGCTGCAGTTTCTCTTCACTGCGCACCAGGCGGATGATGTCCATCTCCGCCGCGTCCTCGGGGTAGTCCACCGACACCTTGAGCATGAAACGGTCGACCTGGGCCTCCGGCAGCGGGTAGGTGCCTTCCTGCTCGATCGGGTTTTGCGTGGCCAGTACGATAAAGGGTTCCGGCAAACGGTGGCTGACGCCGGCGACGGTCACAGTACCCTCGGCCATGCCCTCGAGCAGCGCGGCCTGTACCTTGGCCGGGGCGCGGTTGATCTCGTCGGCGAGCAGGATATGGTTGAACACCGGTCCCTGCTTGAACAGCAGGTGCGGTTTACCCGCCGCGTCTTCCTGGTAGGTCTCGGAGCCCGTGACATCGGACGGCAGCAGGTCGGGGGTGAACTGGATGCGGCCGAAGCTGGCGTTCATCAGGTTGGCCAACGCCTTGATCGAGCGTGTCTTGGCGGTGCCGGGCAGGCCTTCGAGCAGCACATGACCGTTGGTAATAAAGCCAACCACGATGGCGCGCGCGACATGACGCTGCCCCACCACGGATTCGTCCATTTTATCGAGCAGCCAGTTCATGGCCTTTTGGCATTCGTTCACGGCTCTGGCCCTGAATCGGTTATTGTTAGAAAGTGTCGGGTCTGTGTCACGACGTCGTGCAGTATACCGGTCCCGCCACCCATCAAGCGCAGTCTGGCTAAAGCTTCTGACTGCGTAGAATGGGTGGAGCCGCACTCTGCGCGAGCCGCGAAACGCCGAGGGCTTTCGCGGCGTAACCCATCGGCGGCCGTTCCATGTCCGGAGCAGGCGACAGGCGCCTGATGGGTTGCGCGCCGCGCCAAAAAGTCCCATCCGGCACATTCCGTGCCTGTCGGCGCTCCACCCATCCTACGACTGACACGGAATGCCGTGCGGGGCTGCACCCATCCTACGGCACTTGATGGGTTACGCGCCGAGAAAATAGGTCGCTATCCCGCAATCCAGTGCCTGTCGGCGCTCCACCCATCCTACAGTGGAGTTACCGGCTTTTTTGCAAACGGGCGCGGTCCCGCCGGTTTGCGAAAAAGCCGAAAGCAGGGGCCGGTTGTCCGGCCCCTGGCATTATCAGCCTGTTACTCGATGAACTGGCTGACGTCGACGGTGAAGCTGGCCGGTTTGAAGCGCGGCGGGAATTCCTTGAAGGTCTGCAGCATCTTCGCGGTTTCCGGAATCGCCACGCCCATCAGCAGGTAGCTACGGTCATACAACCAACGGTCGTAACCGATGCCGGTGTCGCCGCGCTCGAACGGGTCGTTCTTCAGATCGTAAATCATCGGAACGCGCATCTTGGTCAGCGGCTTCATCCAGATGGCAAGGCCGGTCTCGTTGGTCTGGATGTTGAAATGGAACTTCCAGCGGTTGTGGCGCAGCGCGAAGAGGTCGCCGTCGTCGCTCCAGTAGAAGAAGCTCTCACGCTTGCTCGGCCCCTTGCCGGTCAGCAGCTCGGTCTGGTCGTAGCCGTCCAGGTGAACCTTGTAGTCCTTGCCCTGGGCGCTGGTGCCCTCGAGCAGTTGCTGCTTGACGTCGGGGTTGCCCGCGGCGGCCAGCAGGGTCGGGAACCAGTCTTCGCTGGCGAAGATATCGTTGATAATGGTGCCCGGTTCGATATGACCCGGCCACTTCACCATAGCCGGCGCGCGGAAGCCGCCTTCCCAGCCGGTGTTCTTCTCGCTGCGGAACGGCGCCATGGCGGCGTCCGGCCACAGGTTGATCATCGGGCCGTTGTCGGTGGTGTAGATAACGATGGTGTTGTCTTCGATACCGAGGTCGTCGATGGTTTTCAGTACTTCGCCGATCTGGTAGTCGTGCTCGATCACGCCGTCGGCGTATTCGCCAAGCCCGGTCTTGCCACGGTTCTCGTCACGCACGTGAGTATGGTTGTGCATGCGGGTGGTATTGATCCAGGTAAAGAAGGGAACGTCTTCCTTGGCCTGGCGGGTCATGAAGTCCTTGGCCGCAGCAAGAAACTCTTCGTCGACGGTTTCCATGCGCTTGCGGGTCAGGGGACCTGTGTTTTCGACACGACCGTCGGCGTAGGATTTCAGCACGCCGCGGGGGCCGAACTTCTTGCGGAATTCCGGATCGGTCGGGTAATCCTCGTTTTCCGGCTCTTCTTCGGCGTTCAGGTGGTAGAGGTTGCCAAAGAACTCATCGAAGCCGTGGTTGGTCGGCAGGAATTCGTCGCGATCGCCGAGGTGGTTCTTGCCGAACTGCGCCGTCGCATAGCCAAGCTCCTTGAGCATGGTGGCCATGGTCGGATCTTTCTCGCTGATACCGATGTTGGAGCCCGGCAGGCCGACCTTGGTCAGGCCTGTGCGCACCGGCATCTGGCCGGTGATGAACGCCGAACGACCCGCGGTGCAGCTCTGCTGGGCGTAGTAGTCGGTGAACTTGGCGCCATCGTTGGCGATGCTGTCGATATTCGGCGTCTGGTAGCCCATCATGCCCTGACTGTAGGTGCTGAGGTTCCAGTAACCGATATCGTCGCCGAAGATCACGACGATGTTGGGCTTGTCGGCGGCGAAGGTCGCCAGCGATGCCGAGGCGAGGGCGGCCGCACAAGCGGCGCGGACCAGCGTCCTGAACGGCTTTTTGGGAAGAGTGATACCCACGATAGTCTCCTTTCTTCTTGGTATGGGTGACCACCTGTTGTCTGGCTGAGGCATGCTCGGCTGCAGCGCAGGCGCCCGTCGCTATCGAGATCCCTGCGGTTAGTCAGGGCCTGTCGAGCCTGGCAAAAAGTGTAGCAACGGGATCAGGTGGTCGTTGTCGATTCCGGTTTTAGTGCTTCACAAACGGACAGACGCCCGGTGGCCATCTAGGATGGCACCGGGCGCGGTCGGCTTAGCTGGCCTCGTAGAACAGTTCGCCCTTGTCGGAGGCGATCTTGTTCCGGGAGTTGGTGAAGGCATCGAGCAGCTGCTGCTTCTGCGCTGCCGCTTTCTCCACCGCCGCTTCCTTGACGTGACCGTAGCCGCGGATATCCATCGGCAGTTCAGCGATCTTGACCGCAAGGTCGTAGTTGCCGGCGGTCAGCTGCGACAGCAGCGATTCGACAGTCTCGCGGTAGTCGACGATCAGCTGGCGCTCCATCTTGCGCTCATCGGTGTAGCCGAAGATGTCGAAGGCGGTGCCGCGCAGGCCCTTGAGCTTGGCCAGGACGCCGAAGGCCTTGAAGACCCAGGGGCCGAATTCCTTCTTGCGCAGGTGACCGGTGACGGGGTCACGCTTGCTCAGCAGCGGCGGCGCCAGGTTGAACTTCAGCTTGAAGTCGCCATCGAACTGCTGCTTCAGGCTTTCGACGAACTTGCCGTCGGTGTACAGGCGCGCGACTTCGTACTCGTCCTTGTAGGCCATGAGCTTGAAGTAGTTGCGCGTCACCGCGTCGGTCAGCGCGCTCTGGCCGGGCATTTTCTGCTCTTCGATCTGGCGTACACGGTTGACCAGGTCCAGGTAACGATCGGCATAGGCCTTGTTCTGGTAGGCGGTCAGGTGCTCGACGCGACGGGCAAGAGCGGCTGCCGGCGTTTCGGCGACGTCCGGCTTGCCGGCGTTGAGCTGGTCTTCGATCAGTTTGGTGATGCGGTTGATGTCATGCGCCGCAACACGGCCCAGCTGGAAGGCGCCCTGGTTGAACGGGATCGACACGCCGTTGATCTCGATCGCCTTGAGGATGGCCTCCTCGCTCAGCGGCAGCCAGCCTTTCTGGAAGGCGAAACCGACCAGGAACATGTTGGAGGCAATGCTGTTGCCGGTGAGGGCGTTGGCGATCTTGGTCGCATCGATGGTAGCCAGGTCGTCGCCAAGCACGTCGGCAAGACCCTTGACCAGCGCCGATGACGGCAGTTCGAAATCGCGTACCAGCTGCAGCGCCGCCGTGGCGACCGGGTCGGTGTTGACCACCGCCTTGGTTTCGCCGCGGCGGATGGAACGCATCGAGCTCTCGCTGGCGGTGACCACCAGGTCGCAGCCAATGATCAGGTCGGCGTCGGCCGGGCCGATCGGCAGGCTGGTGATGTCCTTCTGACGGTGACCGATGCGCAGGTGGCTCTGTACCGCGCCGCCTTTCTGGGCGAAGCCGGTCTGGTCGTAGATGGAGATCGACTTGTCTTCCAGGTGCGCGGCCATACCCAGTACCGCACCGATGGTGACGACGCCGGTACCGCCGATACCGTTGATCATGATGGCGAAGACGTCGTCGAACTCGGCGCGTGCAGGCGTCGGCAGACCCTCGAACAGGCTGTTGCCGAGGTTTGCGGTTTCGGCCTTACGCAGCTTGCCGCCGAGCACGGTGACGAAGGACGGGCAGAAGCCGTCGACGCAGCGGTAGTCCTTGTTACAGGTCGACTGGTCGATCTTGCGCTTGTTGCCGAACTCGGTCTTGCGGGTCTGCAGGCTCACGCAGTTGGCCTGTACCGAGCAGTCGCCGCAGGCTTCGCAGACCTGGTCGTTGATGAACAGGCGCTTGTCCGGATCCGGGAACTTGCCGCGCTTGCGACGGCGACGCTTCTCGGCGGCGCAGGTCTGATCGTGAATCAGGACGGTGACGCCCTTGGTCTCGCGCAGTTCGAGCTGCAGGCGCTCGAGTTCGCGGCGGTGGAAAATCTCGACACCGCGGGCAAACGCCGGCAGATCCTCGTAGCGTTCCGGATCGTCGGTGGTGACCACCACGCGCTTGGCGCCCAGCGCCGTGACCTGCTCGCTGATCTGCTGCGGCGTTAGGTGGCCTTCGGCTTCCTGACCGCCGGTCATGGCGACGGCGTCGTTGTACAGGATCTTGTAGGTGATGTTGGCTTTTTGCGAAACCGCCGCATGAATCGCCAGCAGACCGGAGTGGTGGTAGGTACCGTCACCGAGGTTCTGGAAGCGGTGCTTGTCGCCGACGAAGTGCGACAGGCCTACCCAGTTGTGGCCTTCACCGCCCATCTGGGTGGGGAAGGTGGTGTTGCGGTTCATGAATCCCGCCATGGCGTGACAGCCGATACCGGCCATCGCCTTGGAGCCTTCCGGCACCTTGGTGGAGGTGTTGTGCGGGCAGCCGGAGCAGAAGTACGGAATGCGCACCAGGCTCGGGATGATGGCGCCGCAGCCGCCGGTGATGGTGGCGAGATACTTGTCGGCGTTGTCGCGGGTGGCGTCGTCGAGCATGCCCAGGGCCGCCAGGCGGTCGCGCAGCAATACAACGACTTCGTCCGGGTAGATGGCGCCGTAGGTCTTCTGGATCTGCAGACCGTGCTCATCGCGCTTGCCGATGAGGCGCGGGCGCTTTTCGGCCGGCCAGTTGAAAAGCTGATCGGCGATCTGGTTTTCCAGCAGCGGCAGCTTTTCTTCCAGTACCAGCAGCTCGTCCTGACCTTCGGCGAACTCGGCCATGCCCTGATCTTCGAGCGGCCAGGTCATGGCGACCTTGTAGATGCTGATGCCCATGGAACGGGCCTTGTCTTCGTCGATGCCCATCAGCTGCATGGCGCGCAGCAGGTCCTGGTAGACCTTGCCGCTGGTGACGATGCCGAGTTTGCGCTGCGGCGCTTCCAGGGTGATGCGGTCGAGTTTGTTCAGGCGAGCGAAGGCCTTGATCAGCGGGATACGGCCGCTGTAAGCCATGCGCTCGGCGGTGGCGGCCGGGCCGAGACCGCCGGTCGGCGGCACGAAGTGTGCTTCGGGCGGGATTTCCAGCCCTTCGGGCTCGCGGGTCACGGACAGCGCCGGGTCCAGATCGACGGTGGCGGTGCCTTCAACGGTTTCGTTGACCACCTTGAGGGTGACCCAGGCACCGGAATAACGCGACAGCGCGAAGCCGATCAGACCGTAGTCGATCACTTCCTGGATGTTCGACGGATACAGAATCGGGGAGCCGTGGGCCATCATCTCCGGGTCGGAGAAGTGTGCAATGGTGGACGACTTGGCGACGTGGTCGTCACCGGCGAGCATCAGCACGCCGCCCTGGCGGGAGGCGCCGAAGAAGCTGCCGTGCTTGATGGCGTCACCGGCACGGAAAACGCCCGGGCCCTTGCCGTACCAGATGGAGAAGACGCCGTCGAACTTCTTGGTCTCCTCGGATTCGATCTGCTGGGTGCCCCAGACGGATGTCATCGCGAGTTCCTCGTTGACACCCGGCTGGAATACGACGTCATGTTCCTCGAGCAGTTTTTTGGCGCGCGAGAGTTCCATATCGTAGGTGCCGATCGGCGAGCCGCGGTAACCGGTGATATAGCCGGCGGTATTGATACCGGCAGCGACATCGCGCTGCTTCTGCAGCAGCGGCAGGCGCACCAGTGCCTGGTTACCGGTCATGTAGACGGTACCTGACTCCTTGGTGTACTTGTCGTTCAGTGAAACGTCTTTTAATTTCATTGCGAACCTTTTCTTATCGTTGGAACCGGGGCAGCGGGCCTGCCGGACTGTGGCCAAGGTTGTTACTGAGTATAGTGCTACTATCCCGTTTACAGCGGCCGCCGGCTTGACAGTAATGCAACGGCAATTGACATTTTGCGAATGATGCGGGGCGCCGGAATGTCGCGTAGCAGTAGGGGCGGGACGGCCCGGGAGGCAGCGGAAGTTTTGAGCGACGGGCTCGAAAGGCGGTGGCCCGGAATGAATCCTCGGCCCTGAAATGACTCCGGCGCCAGGGTCGGGGACCCGGGCGCCGGAATCGTTGGCAATCCAGAGAAGCAACAGCGGACCGTTCAAGCCGGGGCCGCTGTTCGCTGCGCGAAACGTGTTACGCGCTGCGCCGCGGCGGAATCACCAGAACGTCGGTATGGACCTTTTCCAGGACCTGCTCGGCGGTGTTGCCCAGCAGCACGCCGCGCAGGCCGGTGCGTGCCACGGTGCCGAGTACCACCAGCTGAGCGTCGAGGCTGTCGGCGCTCTGCGGGATCAGCAGTTCGGCAGGGCCGCTGGCGACGTGCACCTGTGATTCGGGGATCCCGTGGCCCGCTCCGAGCTCCAGGCAGGCAGCGCGAAATTCACGGGCCAGCGCGTTCAGGTCCTGGTCCGGATGCATGGGATCCTGCATCGGCGCCGGATGGGCGCTGAACAGGTGCAGCGGTGCTTCCAGGCGAGCGGCCAGCCACTGCGCATCGTCGAGAATGTCCTGGTTCAGTTCCCGGTGCTCCTCGTCGGAGGGGTGAGCCTCCACTGCGGCCAGCACCGGCGCATTGGCGCCATGGGCGTCCGAGCGAACCAGCAGCACCGGGCTGCGGGTGCTGCGCAGCAGCTTCCAGTCGAGCGAGGTGAAGACTTCGTCGGCCAGGGTGTGCGGCTGCGGCTCCTTCACGGCAAGATCGAAGGCGTGCTGGTGCTGGGTCAGCAGTACCGCGCGCAGTACGTCTTTCTCGCTGCTGACCTCCAGTGTGGCCTCGAGCCCGTCGGATTTCAGCTGTTCGAGTTGCGCCTCGATGGCTTCGCGTACCCCGGCGGCGGTATCGCCGGCCGGGAGCAATGCAGTGACCTTGCCATTATTCTTGCGCGCCAGGCGCGCTGCACGCTGCAGCGCCACCTGATGGGTGCTGGCGGTATTCAGTACCGCCAGCAGATGCCTGAACTCATGCATGGGATACCTTCGCTTCTGCTTTGTCGTTGTGCTTGGAACCTTCGGAGCCTGCGTCGGATTTCTCGGACGCGACCGGCTTGCGCTTGATCAGGAAGCTCGCCAGCGCCGGCAGGAAGACCAGTGCGCCGACCATGTTCCATACGAACATGAAGGTCAGCAGGATGCCCATATCGGCCTGGAACTTGATCGGCGACCAGTACCAGGTGCCGACACCGATGCCCAGGGTAAGGCCGGTGAAGGCAACGGCCTTGCCGGTGGTCTTCAGGGTGTTGAAATAGGCGTCCCTCAAGCTATAGCCGGACTTCAGGTAGGTTTCCAGCTTGCTGTAGATATAGATACCGTAGTCGACACCGATACCGACACCCAGCGCGATGACCGGCAGGGTCGCGACCTTGACGCCGATGCCGAGGCGCGCCATCAGGGCCTGGCAGAGCAGCGAGGTCAGTGCCAGCGGCAGCAGGATGCAGAGCACGGTCCGTACCGAGCGGAAGGTAATCAGACAGAGAATACCGACTACCGAGTAGACCCAGATCAGCATTTCGTACTGCGCTTTCGAGATGACGATGTTGGTCGCCGCTTCGATACCGGCGTTACCGGCCGCCAACTTGATGGTGATGTCGTCGCTGTTGTACTGGGCGGCAAAGGCTTCGACTTCGTTAACCACGCTGTCGAGCGTTTCGGCCTTGTGGTCGTTCAGGTACACGAACACCGGCATCAGGCTGCAGTCGGCGTTGAAGCTGCCGCGCGGCGCGCCGATGGAGGCCTGGTTCAGCAGGTTCTGGTTGCGGTTCAGGCCCAGCCACTTGATGTTGCCTTCGTTGTAGCCGCTCATGGTCTGCTTGGTCACGTTGACCAGCGAGTTGGCGGACTGCACACCCGGCAGCTGCTTGAGGCGCCACTGCAGCTGATCGACGGTATCCAGGGTCTGGTAGTTGGAGCACTTGTCCTTGGCGGTCTGCACCATCACCACGAAGATGTCGGTGCTGGTGGAGTAGTTTTCGTTGATGAAGGCGTTATCCAGGTTGTAGCGCGAATCCGGACGCAGTTCCGGGGCGCCGGCATCCAGGTCGCCGACCTTCAGGTCCTGGCTCTGGTAAAGACCCATGGCGGTCAGACCCAGGGCGACCAGAATCAGCAGCGCGGCCTGCGGACGCTGGGTGAAGCCCGACAGCAGGTTCCAAATCGGGTGCTTGCCGTGCTCTTCGATATGCTGCTGCTTCTTGACCGACTTCTGGCTGACGCCGGTGTAGGACATCAGAACCGGCAGCAGTACCAGGTTGGTGAGGATGATAACGGCAACACCCATGCTGGCGGCAACGGCCAGGTCCTGGATGACTTCGATGTTGATGACCATCAGGGTGGCGAAGCCGACGCCGTCGCTGATCAGGGCGATGATGCCCGGGACGTACAGCGCGCGGAATGCCAGCCGTGCGGCCAGTTCCTTGCCCGCGCCCTTGGCGCTTTCGTGGCCGATGGCGTTGATGATCTGCACACCGTGGCTGACGCCGATGGCGAACACCAGGAACGGGACCAGCATGGAGTAGGGGTCAAGACCGTAGCCCAGGGTTTTCAGCAGGCCCAGCTGCCAGATCACTGCGATCACGGAACACAGCAGCGGTACCACCGAGCTGCGCATGCAGCGCGAGTAGGCGTACAGCAGCACCAGAGTGATGACCAGAGCCATGGCGAAGAACACCGCCACCTGGCTGGCGCCGTCGATGAGGTCGCCGACGACCTTGGCGAAGCCGGTGATATGGACCTTGACGCTGTCGCTTTCGTACTTGTCGCGGATCAGTTCTTCGAGCTGGCTGGAGAACTCCTGGTAGTCGATCGGCAGACCGGTTTCCGGGTTCTTGTCCAGCAGCGGCGCGTAGACAACGGCGGACTTGAAGTCGTTGGCGACCAGCGAGCCGATACGACCCGACTTCAGGATATTGGTCTTGAGCTTTTCAAGCTCTTCCGGGGAGCCGTCATAGGTATCGGCAATGACAGGACCGCCGGTCAGACCTTCCTCGGTGACTTCGTTCCAGCGCACGCCCGATGCCCAGATCGAGATCAGGTTGGCACGGTCGACGCCGGGGATGTAGAACACTTCGTCGTGGATCTGCTGCAGCGTCTGCTGGAAATCCTTGTCGAAGATGTCGCCCTCGGTGTGCTCGACCGAGATACGGATGGCGTTGCCCAGGCCCGCCAGGTCATCCTTGTGCTGGATGTAGTTGGCGATATAGGGGTGTGACGCCGGGATCATCTTCTCGAAGCTGGCTTCCGGCTTGATGGTGCTGGCCTGATAGCCGAAGAACAGCGTCAGTGCCGCCATCAGTACGATCAGCAGCGGTCGGTGGTTGAAGAATATGCGTTCGATGACGGATTCGGCGCCCGAGAGGCCGGTTTCCATCGGTTTGTTCGTCTTTTTCATTATTTTTTACCTTCACTAACAGCAACGGCATGAACGCCATGTGGTCCGGCGATCAGCAAACCCTTGTCTTCGCTCTCGAGTACCTTGCTCAACGGCAGGCGGGACGAATCCCGGCTGGTACCGATGACATTTCCGTCGGCGTCCAGGTGCAGGGAGATGCCGCCGGCCCCGACCAGCACTACCGAGCCGTCATCAAGCATGGTGCCGCTGAAGAAGCTCGCGTCCACGCCGGTGTCGATGGTGTCCCAGGTGTCACCCCAGTCTTCGGACTGGAAGGCATGGCCACGCAGACCATAGGCGATTATCCGGCCCTGGTCGTTGCCGGTGATGCCGAAAAACGAGCCGTCGTAGGGGCTGTCCAGTATTTCCCAGCTCTGGCCCCAGTCGCTGGAGCGAAACAGGGTGCCGGCCTCGGCCGTGATATAGAGTTCATCGCCGATCTGCTTGATGGCGTTGAGGTGGAACAGCGTGGGGTTCTCCATGCGGTCGAACCAGGCCTGCCAGGTTTCACCGCCGTCGGTGGTGTGCAGTATCAGGCCGAAGGCGCCGACTACGATGCCCTCGTTGCGGTCCTTGAACCACAGGTCCAGGAACGGACGGCTGGGGCCCTCGTTGGTGAAGGCCTGGGCGTCGTCAGCCATGTAGGTGCGGCTTTCCAGCTCGCCTTCCATCTCTTCGCGCTGTTCCTCAGGTGCCGCATCGTAGGTTTCTTCGAAGTCGGCCAGGCGCGCCTGGGCGTGTTCCAGCATGATCTGGTTGGCGACGTTGCCGTCGAGCAGCTTGCGCCAGCTTTTGCCGCCGTCCTCGGTCTTGAGTACCACACCGTCGTGGCCGACGGTCCAGCCGTAGCTGTCGTCGACGAAGAAGGTGTTGGTCAGCGTCACGCGTACCGGCACGGGGGCCTGCTGCCAGGAGCCGCCCTCGTCAGTGGAGGTAACGATATGGCCGCGCTCGCCGACGGCAATGAGTTTGCCGTCGACCCGCTCGATATCCAGCAGCAGGCTGTGAGCGGCCAGCGGCGACATCAGGGCCGGCTCTTCCAGGGCATCGCCGGCCAGGGCGCTTCCGGAAAGCGCCAGTCCCATGAGAATGCTGAGACTGGTGCGTGCGCGCGGTGGGCGCGGAGGTTGTATAACGGACTGGACTATATTTCGCATTTTCATAGGATTTTTCTTTTTGAAATTAACGTGGGACGGAACCTTCCCGGCACTTCACACTTGGGAATACTGGCAACAGAGTTTTGGCGCTATTCCGGCAATACGCTTGGATAAAACGCACTGGCGGAATAGTGGAAGGAAAGACCGGCGCTTGCGCGCCGGTCTCCTTATTTCCGCGATTAGCGGCGGGCCATCTGACGAACGTTCTGCGGAGTGTAGAAGTTGTCGTCTTTGGTCGCTTCCTGGGTGTACGGAATGGTGTCGTACTCCTGGACCGCGTAGTCACCGGACTGCAGGTCGTAGTTGGTGACGGCACGTGCGATTACGGAGTTGCCGTACATCACCACCGGATGGGAGTGACCGTAGCGCCACAGTTCGCCACGACCGTCGTACATGTCGGTCATCAGCACGAACCAGGAGTCCTCGTCCAGGTAGAAGCGACGCTTGCCGTAGATGTGGCGGCTGTCTTCACGCAGGGTGGCCTCGACGACCCATACGCGGTGCTTCTCCCAGCGCTCGAAATCCGGGTTGGTGAAGTTGGTCGGCCAGAGTTCCTCGAAGGAGGTGCCCTTGTCGTGGGCGGTCAGGAACTTGTACGAGTTGTACGGCACCAGCATTTCCTTCTTGCCGATCAGTTCCCAGTTGTAGCGTTCCGGCGAGCCGTTGAACATGAACGCCTGGTCATAGGTGGTCAGACCGTTGGAACCGGGATCCGGCGTATCGAAGGCGATGGTCGGCGCGCGACGCACGCGACGCTGGCCCGGGATGTACTGCCATGCCTGACGCGGTTCCTTGGCGGCGTTGACCGGGTCACGGACCAGAGTCACTTCACCCTTGCGGCGGGTCGGCAGCGAGTATTCCAGCAGCAGCTGAATGATGTTGCCGTTGAAACTGGTGATGTCACCGTCCTTGTAGTAGTACGGGTAGGTCTCGATCAGGTGGCCTGCGGTCACGGCGCGGGAGCCGTTGGCGTAGATCGTGGCGCTCTCGTAGGTCGCGTCCTTGCCTTCGCCGTACCAGCGCAGGGTGTGGTTCCAGATCGCTTCGTTACCGTTCTGCGGAATCGGGAACGGGATACCACCGTAGGCGTTGGTCACACCGTTGCCGTTCGGGGTCAGCTCGGCGTTGAGCGCGTTGGTTTTGGTGTTCTCGGCGACCCAGTCCGGAATCGGAGCGGTACGGTGGGTCGGGTAGACGTTCATTTTGAAGTCCGGGTACTTGGCGAACAGCGCCTTCTGACCGTCGGACAGCATATCACCGTACTCGGCGAGGTTCTGCGAGGTCACGGTGTACAGCGGCTTTTCGTCGGCGAACGGGTCGACCAGCTGGCCGCCCTTGGTGTAGCCGGCCGGGGCGGTGGTCAGGCCACCGGTCCACTCGGGGATGGAGCCGTCGGCGTTGCCTGCGCGCTCGGCGCCGAACGGGGTCAATTCGTTACCCAGCTTGGCGGCTTCTTCCGGGGAAACCTTGGCAATGGCCATGCCGGCGTTCAGCGCCAGCGCGGTAACGGTAGCTGCGAGAATCGATCTCTTGAAGCTCATCTTGTTGACTCCTCAGGTATTGACCTGATTGTTGTTATGAAACTCGAAGTTAGAAGCTGTACTTGTAGTACGCGGCCAGGTAGTCGCGGTCGGCGTTGAGGTTACCGAACGCAAGTGTGTCGTCGTCCTTGATGATGTCTTTCGGGTTAGCCAGGAACCAGACGTAGCTGGCGCCGAACTTGTGCTTGCCCAGGTAGGTGAAGTCGGTCTTCAGCGCGAACTGTTCGTTGTCCTCGGTGAAGGTGTAGGACGTCGACGAACGGCCGCTGAAGTCGTTGCGGTAGGTGCCGGTTACGGACATGTCCAGGCCGCCGATGATGTTGAAGTAGTCGGCTTTCAGGCTGACCACGGCAGATGCCGCGCCGATATCGTTCTTGCGGGCGATCTGGTCTTTGAGCTTCGAGCTATTGCGCGGATGGCCGTTCGGCATATCGATATCCAGTACGCGGTTGTAGCCGATTTCGCCGGTGAAGCTCATGTTATCGGCCAGCGGGTTCTGCGGCAGGATATAAATAGCAGAGACCTGGGTTTGCACGGTTTCGGCCGGTGCGAACAAGAAGCCTCCAAAGGTGTCGACAATCTGGACCGGTGAACCGTCGCGGTAGGAAATTTCGCCGCTGACGTTGACGTCGCCGAATACGGTGCCGAAGCTCAGACCATACAGGTCGATATCTTCGAAGTACTCGTGGTTCATGCCGATGGAGCCGCCCAGCGCCGGGTTGCTGAAGACCTGCAGCGACGGGGTAAAGTCGTTGTAGTTCAGGTAGTAGAAGCCGAACTCGGTGCTGTTGAGGTTTTCCGCCAGGTAGCGCAGCGCGATACCGTACTGGCCTTCATCCGGCTCGTCTTCGGTGACCGGCAGATCTACGCCAAGAACGGGCCCGCCGAACTGGTCACCAACGGACTTCTGGCCGAAACCGTCGAGGATGTTGAAGTAGGTGCCCGGGGCGTCGATACGGGTGGCTTCCCAGTCGTACTGGTAGTAGGCGCCCAGCGACAGGTTGTCGGTCAGGGTCATTTCAGCATAGACCTGGCCGATCGGCATGAAGATATCCTTCAGCTCGGTGCCCGGTGCGTTGGCCTTGGTGGCGTCCAGCGGGCCCATGGCGGTGGAGATGCCGCCCTGCAGGAACAGGCTCTCGCCCCAGTTGACCACCTGCTCGCCGACGCGCAGGCTCAGGTTGCGGTCGCCCAGCGCAAAGTTGTGGTACCAGAAGGCATCCAGGAACTCGATCTTGGATTTGTGCTCGTCGATACCATCCTGCTGGAAGGATTCGCGGGCCAGGTCACCGTCGTCGTAGATTTCGTCGTACCAGCCGCGGGCACGGACGAAGACACCGCCGTCGCCGTAGTTGGCGTCGAAGTCGGTACCGAAGCTGACGCGGTTCTGCGTCATGTCGCCTTCATCGAAGTTGCGGTTGCCATCATCGGTCAGTTCGCCGAGGCCGCCGAATTCGAGAATCTCCTTGGACTGGTCCTGCATACGCCACTGGGCGTCGTAGGTCAGGGTGGTGTCCAGGTCGATGGTCATGCCGTTGTCGAGCTGGAAGTTCAGCGCGTAGGCCTGGGGCGCGGCGGCTGCAACCATGACGGCAGCCATGGTGGCCTGGCGAATGCCGAGGCTGAGCGGCTTGCGCTTGGAGCAGAGTTTTCCTGGTTTTGCGAGGGCTTGGTTCATTGCCTTGATATCCTCGTTTGTTTTTTTTATCACTGCTTAGAATCAGTTTCCGAGAGGTCGGGACGAGCACCAACGGCTCTCTGGGCCAGATCGGCCAGACAACTGTGAAGGGGGAACCTTTCCTGCGCGGAAACGGATCTGAGTGAAGGTTGCGTCAGAGTTGTGGTTAAAACGGTTATTCATCGTATTGCCACTCGATTTATTATTTTATGTGCTCTCGTTGCAAACGGACGCCGATAAACAAAGTGCCATGGCGGCTTGCGTTCTTCGTCTATCCGGTATTCGCGTTTTCGGGCCTATTTGATTAACCGCGAATTCGCTTCCGTCACGTTGAGTGAAACTTTAACTTTTTCCGTATTCGTCCGGCTTGACACAAGACGCAAATCAATTGACATAACGCGCCTTTTGATTGACATATTGCGCCGCGGATTTGACCTCCTTCCGTAATCTTGCGGATTCTGCAAAGTCTAGACGCGGCATCATCCGCGTGCCCAACGGTTAAAGGGTTTTTCGATTTATTCTGCTGTCCGGAGAGAAAGAAGGGCGGCGAGCGCGTTAGAACGTTGTGGCTAAGCGGCTCTTTTTAATTGCCGGCAGGCCGGCCCGGGGAGGGCGTACCTGCCGACGTGCGTGCGGTTCTAGATGGCAGCGGCCAGTCGCGTACCCTGATCGATGGCGCGTTTGGCGTCGAGCTCGGCGGCGACGTCGGCGCCGCCGATCAGACGGCTGGGCTTTTCAAGGCCCGTCTGAAGCTCACGCAGCGGATCCTGGCCGGCACAGATAATGACATTGTCGACGGGTAGGACCTGCGACTCGCCGTTGACTTTCAGGTGCAGTCCCTGGTCGTCGATTCGCACGTATTCGCAACCGGCGACCATATGTACGCCCTTGGCCAGAAGGCCGGCGCGGTGCACCCAGCCCGATGTCTTGCCAAGGCCTGCACCGACCTTGCTGGTCTTGCGCTGCAGCAGCCAGACCTCGCGCGGGGAGGGTTCCGGCTGCGGCCGGGTCAGGCCGCCCCGATGCTGCAGCGTCATATCGACGCCCCAGGAGGCCATGAAAGCGGCGATGTCGACACTGGGGTCGCTGTCGCCGTGGGTCAGTTTCTCGCTGATATCGAAGCCAATGCCGCCGGCTCCGATCACGGCGACCCTGGAGCCGACTTCGGCACCCTGCATTACATCCAGGTAGCTGAGTACGCTGGGGTGGTCGATGCCCTCGATCCCGGGCGTGCGCGGCGCGATGCCGGTGGCGATGATCACCTCGTCGAAGTCGCCGGCATTGAGTTGCTCGGCGGTAACGCGTTTGCCAAGCTCCAGTTTGACGCCGGTCAGTTCGATCTGGCGGTTGAAGTAGCGCAGCGTTTCGTAGAACTCGCCCTTGCCGGGAATGCGTTTGGCGATGTTGAACTGGCCGCCGATTTCGTCGCGGCTGTCGAACAGCGTGACCTGGTGGCCGCGCTGCGCCGCGGTGGTGGCGAAGGCAAGCCCTGCGGGGCCGGCGCCGACGACGGCGAGTTTTTTCGGCTCGGCAGCGGGTTCGATCAGCAGTTCGGTTTCGTGGCAGGCGCGCGGGTTCACCAGGCAACTGGTGAGCTTGCCGACAAAGATGTGGTCGAGACAGGCCTGGTTGCAGCCGATGCAGGTGTTGATCTCGTCGGCGCGGCCCTCGGCGGCCTTGCGCACGAATTCCGGATCAGCGAGGAAGGGGCGGGCCATGGAGACCATGTCGGCGTCGCCGCGGCTAAGCACTTCTTCCGCCACCTCGGGGCTGTTGATGCGGTTCGAGGTGATAACCGGTACGCTCAGCTCCTTGCGGATGCGGGCAGTCACCCAGGTGAAGGCGGCGCGCGGTACCTTGGTCACGATGGTCGGAACCCGGGCCTCGTGCCAGCCGATGCCGGTATTGATCAGGGTCGCGCCGGCCTTTTCGATCTCGCGGCCCAGGGTGACGATTTCTTCAAGGCTGCTGCCTTCCTCGACCAGGTCGAGCATCGACAGACGATAGATGATAATGAAATTCTCGCCGACTTCCTCGCGCACGCGCCTGACCACCTCGATGGCGAAGCGGATGCGGTTCTCGTAATCGCCGCCCCAGCTGTCTTCACGCTTGTTGGTGCGGGTCACGATGAACTGGTTGATGAAGTACCCTTCGGAGCCCATGATCTCGACGCCATCGTAGCCGGCTTCCCGGGCCAGCGCGGCGCAGCGGACGAAGTCCCCGATCTGCTGTTCGATTTCCGCTTCCGTCACCTCGTGGGGCACAAATGCATTGATCGGTGCCTGGATGGCGGAGGGCGCGATCAGCTTCTTGTTGTACGAGTAGCGGCCGGTATGCAGGATCTGCATGCAGATCTTGCCGCCTTCAGCGTGGACCGCATCGGTGACGATCCTGTGGTGCTGTGCATCCTCCGCCGATGCCATCACCGAGGCGCCTTTCATGGTGACGCCTTCCTCGTTGGGCGAGATGCCGCCGGTCACGATGAGCCCGACGCCGCCGCGGGCGCGTTCGGCGTAGAAAGCGGCCATGCGCTCGTAACCGTTGGGCATCTCCTCCAGGCCGGTGTGCATGGATCCCATCAGCACGCGGTTCTTCAGGGTGGTGAAGCCAAGATCAAGCGGAGCAAGCAGGTTGGGGTAGCGAGTCGTCGACATGGGGTCTCCTCGTCAGGCACGGTTCGGAATCGATATTGCTATCTGGACAGCGTCAAGTTAGCGATTTATTTTGACGTCGTCAAGATTGGAGCCGGGCGCCACAGCATATAGAATAGAGCAATGAATCAGTCGAAATCCTCATATCATCATGGCGATCTGCGCAGCTCGCTGCTTGCGGCGGCCACCGCCATGATCACCGAAGGCGGCATCGAGGCGCTGAGTATGCGCAAGCTGGCCGACCGGGTCGGTGTTTCACGTACCGCGCCCTACCATCATTTCGCCGACAAACAGGAACTGCTCTCGGCAATCGCCGAAACCGGCTTTCATCACTACGAAGCGGGCGTGAACCGGCTGCTGGCGGAGCAGAGTGACCCCGGGCGCCAGGTGAGCGGTTTTATCGAGCATTACGTCAACTTCGCCCTGGAACAGCCACAGGCCTACAACCTGATGTTCGGTCAGAGCGTCTGGAAGTCGGGGGAGCCGAGCGAAAGCCTGAAGACGGAGGCGTACCGGGTCTTCCGGCAGCATGTACGGACGGTCGAGTCCTGGCAGGCGGCGGATGTGATGCCGAGCAACGTCGATACCCTGCGGCTGGCGCAGATTAGCTGGGCCACGCTGCACGGCCTGTCGCGTCTGATTCTCGATGGTATCTATGTCGACCGGCGCAACTTGGGCCCCTTGCTGCGTCTGGCCGAGTCCATGTTCCGCCAGTCGATCGAGGCCGCCGGCGAGCCGGACTGAGTGCTGCCGCTGGCGGCATCCCGGCGGGGCAGTGACGAAACATCCCTGATTCAGCGGTTTTCAGTGATGGTGTTCCGCGGCGTTGCCCTGAGCGTCGTAGAATCCCGATGCGCCATGGTCGATGAATCCGAGATGGATCATCTGGCGAATGAAAGGATCGGATTCGTTGTCGCCGATATCCGCGTAGTCGGTCAGCTGGTAGTTCGCATGCCGATCGAAGAACTGTGCCACCCTGGTTTGGTCGGTGTCGACGGAGGTGAGGGTCCAGGTGGTGGTGCCGGCCTGCGAGCGGATCTCGAACGACTCGAGCAGTCGCGGGCCTTCGCGCCAGCTCAGCGTCAGCTGTCGTTCGTCGTCGAGCCGGTACTGCCGGGTTGCTTCGCAGCCGTTGCCTTTTTCGTCCACCCGTTCCATGCGGGCTTTGAGCTGATCCGACACCAGCTGGTATCTGAGCGACCAGTCCTTCTCACCACGACCGCGGTTGATATCCAGCGGCTGGTATTCGATTCCCTTCTGGTATTCGTCGAAGTGCTGTCCAAGGTGCAGGCTGCCATTGGCGGCCTGGCCCCATACCTGGGTGATACCCCGCTCCGGGTACTGGTGCGCCACCTGTTCGCCCTGGCGCCAGAGCGTCATGCTGTAACTCTGCTGGCTGCCATCGGCGCTCTGACGGGTCACCTGGTAGTTTGCGGTCAGGTTGTCGGCCTGTTCGGTGCAGTCGGCGGCTGTTGCCAGCGTGCAGCAGCAGCTTAGCAATACCGCCGGGGCCAGATACTTCATAGTCTGTCCTTTCTTGACAAGACGACGGGGAGCAGGGCTCCCCGTCGGTGCAGGTGGATACTGGGGTGTTGGTCGGGATCAGTGACCGGACCTGGCTTTTTCGTTCAGTTTGGCGGTGGCGTCCATGGCGTGGAAGATAATGTTCTGCTCGTTGACGCCGCTGATCAGCTGCGCGCCCGGGCCGTAGCCATAGATGGCCACATCTTCACCGGCGTGGGTTTCCGAGCCCAGCGGAACCAGTGCTTCCTGGTGGAAGCCCGGAGCGGTGGTATCGACTTCGGTCAGGTCCTGGCGACCGGCATTGATGCTCTCGCTGTAAACCGCGTCGGAGTCGGTTTCGTCGCCCAGGTCATGGAAGCCCATACCATTGGTGTAGCCCAGGGTGGTGTAGGGCAGACCGTCGCTGGCCAGTGAGGGCTCGTCGGAACCAACAGTGACCACCTTGCCCAGAATCGGGTTGCCGCGCTTGGGGTAGCCTGCGATGGTGAAGACGTGGCTGTGGTCGGCGGTCACGAGGATCAGGGTGTCCTTCGGATCGGTGGCTTCCATCGCCGCCTCGACGGCGTTGGACAGCTCGATCGCTTCGGTCAGGGCGCCATAGGCATTGCCGGCGTGATGCGCGTGGTCGATGCGGCCCGATTCCACCATCAGGAAAAAGCCCTTGTCGTTGTTGTCGAGCACGTCGATGGCTTTCTCGGTCATCTCGCTCAGCGAGGGCTCGCCGGCAATGTCGTTGGCACGGTCGGCTTCGTACTGCATGTGGGACTCGTTGAACAGGCCGAAGACACGCTCTGTGCCGTTGGCATCGATGGCGTTGAAACCGTCCTGGTCGACAACGTACTGACCGTTCGGGTAGTTCGCCTGCCACTCAGCGGTGAGGTCGCGCTCGTCGGTACGATCGCCCTCGACGGGGCTGACGGCATCACTGCTGTTGTAGGCTGCGTCCTTGGGCAGGAAGTGGCGACGCCCGCCGCCCATCACGACTTCGATGCCGTCGACATCGGCGCCCGGGTAGCGCTGTTCCAGATTATCTTCGAACTCCACCAGCTGAAGGGCGATATCGGTGCAGCCTTCCGCGACCGCGTCGGCCGGCATATCGGAGATATCTTCCCAGTTGCGGTCGGCGGACTTGGCGTAGGCCGCCGCCGGGGTGGCGTGGGTGATGCGGGCGGTGGAAACGAGACCGGTCGACTTGCCGGCAAGTTCCGCAAGCTCCAGCGCTGTGGTCAGTTCGTTGCCGGCGACGGTGGAGCAGTTGCCACGTTCAATGTCCTCGTCGACGCCGAGGACGCCCATATCGGTCTTGACGCCGGTCATCATGGCGGTCGCGGTGCCGGCCGAGTCCGGGGTCTGGGCGTCGACATTGTAGGTCTTCGCAAGGCCGGTATAGGGGAAGAGGTCGAAGCTGAGGTTGTTTTCCTCGCCATCGAGTTCGTTAAGCTGACCTTCGAGGATACGCGCGGCCGTCACGGTGGAAATGCCCATGCCGTCACCCACGAACAGAATGACGTTCTTGGCGCCGAGAGAGCCGCTGGCCTGCTTCAGTTTCAGCGTTTGCACGGCGTCCTGGTACCACTGGTTCTGAGCCTGGTAATCGGGAACGGAAGCATTGTTCTGACCGGCGTTGGCGGTTGCGGCGCAGGCCAGTGAAATTGCAGCTGCAAGGCTGAGCTTCTTGATGTTCATTGCGCGAATCCTAAAGCGAAGGTGTTTATCCGGTAGCGAGCCTGGCTCGCCCCTAAGAGCGCTAATTGTGAATTGGATCCATTACGGTGCTGTTACGGTTTTTTGTCGCGGTGGTTAACTGCTCTGACAGTACCGCTGGTGAGGGGGGGCGAGATTTGGCGTCCGTTCGCTGCTCCGCCGGTTTTGGCAACGGTGGCGGACTGCGAAGCGGCTTTGACGTGGCATTGAAAAACGATGCCCCGGCTGGCCAGAAAGGCGGTTGCCGGGCTGCCCTGGGTCGGGTAGCCCGGCGCCGGGATCAGCTAAGCGGGTAATGCTCGGGGTAGGGCAGGCTGGCAGCGCCCGAGTCGATGGCGGCGCGGGCAACGGCCTCGGCGACCACGGTCAGCAGGCGAGCGTCGGTGGCCTTCGGCAGGATGTAGTCGCGACCGAATTCGAGGCTTTCGAGTTCATAGGCACCGAGTACCTCGGCGGTGACCGGCTCTTTCGCCAGATCCGCGATCGCGCGGGCGGCGGCCATCTTCATTTCCTCGTTGATCTCGCGGGCGCGGACATCCAGGGCGCCACGGAAGATGTAGGGGAAGCCCAGCACGTTGTTGACCTGGTTCGGATAGTCGGAACGGCCGGTGGCGACGATGACGTCCGGGCGGGTTTCCTGCGCGATTTCCGGGCGGATCTCAGGATCCGGGTTGGCGCAGGCGAAGACCACCGGGTTGGCGGCCATTTTTTCCAGCTGCAACGGCGACAGCATGTTGGCGCCGGAAAGGCCGACGAAGACGTCCGCGCCGTCGATGGCGTCGTCCAGGGTGCGGGCGTCGGTGTCGATGGCGAAGCCGGCTTTCTCGGGCGTCAGGTCGTCACGGCCGCTGTGGATCACGCCCTTGCGGTCGAGCACGAAGATATTCGCGGCATCGGCGCCGAAGCTCTTCAGCAGGTTCATGCAGGCGGTGGCGGCGGCGCCGGCGCCCAGACAGACGATACGTGCCTGTGCCAGCGACTTGCCGGCGATCTCGAGGGCATTGAGGAGGCCCGCGGCGGTGACGATGGCGGTGCCGTGCTGATCGTCATGGAACACCGGAATCCTGCATCGCTCGATCAGTGCGCGCTCGATCTCGAAGCACTCCGGCGCCTTGATGTCCTCGAGGTTGATGCCGCCGAAGCTGTCGACGAAGGCCTTGGGGTCGGTCAGATCGACTTCCAGGTCGATGGAGTCGATATTGGCAAATCGCTTGAACAGCAGGGATTTGCCTTCCATGACCGGCTTGCTGGCCAGCGCGCCGAGGTCACCGAGACCAAGGATGGCGGTGCCGTTGGAGATGACCGCGACCAGGTTGCCCTTGGCGGTGTAGCGGTAGGCATTGGCCGGGTCGCGGGCTATCTCGCGCACCGGTTCAGCGACGCCGGGGCTGTAGGCCAGCGCCAGGTCACGGGCGGACTCGGCGGGTTTGGTCAGACAGACACCGATCTTTCCGGGTTGCGGGAATTCGTGGTAATCCAGAGCCTGTTGCTTGAAGGCGTCGTTCATCAGCGGATCCTGAGTAAAGAACCGCCCCGAAGGGCGGCCAAAATGTTGATGAAGTCTCGATGATAGAGCGGTTGTGTTGCGGTTTTGGGTCCGCAACGGCGGCACCGTCGTGGCGGTGCCGACCTTCGAATCACCGGTGAAACCCCGTTAACGGCGGCGGGGCTTGGGTGCCCGAGCCTGCTTTCGCGGGGAAGCAGGCGAGCAGGACGGGGCCTGATTGCCTGCCGGCAGTATAATTGGGCGCGGGGTGCGGAATGCCCCGACGCTTCGCCCCTCGTCAGTCGCACAAAAGACACCCGGCATGGCCGGAGCATCAGCTACCTGGACGCGCCCAAACTTGAAAATCGCGGTTCGCTGTCGCGGATCGGATGGCTGGGCAGGTGCCTGAGGCCCTCGAACATGTTGAACGGGGACCGCTTTCTGCCTGCCCAACCGGCCGCCTTACTCGTCGCGAATCGAGTGGTTGGACATATGCTCCAGGCCCTTGATCATGCCCGAGTGATCCCAGCCGGCGCCGCCGATGGCCACGCAGGTGCTGAAGATCTGCTGAGCGGTAGCGGTGTTGGGCAGGTTAAGCGCCAGCTCCTTCGCGCCGGTCAGCGCCAGGTTGAGGTCCTTCTGGTGCAGCTCGATGCGAAAGCCCGGGTTGAAGGTGCCCTTGACCATGCGCTCGCCGTGCACTTCGAGGATTTTCGACGAAGCAAAGCCGCCCATCAGCGCCTCGCGTACGCGGGCAGGATCCGCGCCGGCTTTCGAGGCGAACAGCAGCGCCTCGGAGACCGCCTCGATGTTCAGCGCCACGATGATCTGGTTGGCCACCTTGGCGGTCTGACCGTCGCCGTTGCCGCCGACCAGGGTGATGTTCTGGCCCATGATGTCGAACAGCGGTTTGGCGCGGGCGAAGGTCTCCTCGCTGCCGCCGACCATGATCGACAGGGTGCCGGCCTTGGCGCCGACCTCGCCGCCGGAGACCGGCGCGTCCAGGTACTCGGCGCCCAGTTCGTTGACACGCCGGGCGAAATCCTTGGTGGCCAGCGGCGAGATCGAGCTCATGTCGATCACGACCTTGCCTTCCGAGAGGCCTGAAGCGACGCCGTTCTCACCGAACAGCACCGCTTCGACCTGGGGGGTATCCGGCACCATCAGGATGATGAATTCGGCCGCTTCTGCGACGGCCTTTGGGGTGGCGCAGCCCTCGGCGTCGGCCAGCTCCGCCGGAACCGGGCTACGCTGGGTTGAAACGAACAGCTGGTGGCCGGCGTTCGCGAGATTCTGCGCCATGGGCAGACCCATGATGCCGGTGCCGATAAATCCGATGTTGGCCATTGTTTGCCTCCGTTTGTAGGAGCGGCGCCCTCGCCGCGAATTAATGAGGTGTCGGATGCCATTCGCGGCGGGGCGCCGCTCCCACGATTTTGGGTTAGATAACGTTGTGGTCTTTCATCCAGCCAAGGCCTGCCTCGGTGGTCGTGGCCGGCTTGTACTCGCAGCCGATCCAGCCGTCGTAGCCGAGTCGGTCGATGAAACCGAAGATGAAGCGGTAGTTGAGCTCGCCGGTCCCCGGTTCGTGCCGGCCCGGGTTGTCCGCCAGCTGGATGTGGCGGATGGCGCCGATATTGGCTTCCAGCGTCGGGCAGATATCGCCTTCCATGATCTGCATGTGATAGATGTCGTACTGCAGCGTCAGGTTGTCGCTGCAGACCCGGTCGCGAATGCGCAGTGCCTGCTGGGTGTTGTTGAGGAAGAAGCCCGGGATATCGCGGGTGTTGATGGCTTCCATCACCAGCCGGATACCGGCCTGCTCGAGCTTCTTCGCCGCGTACTTGAGGTTTTCGACGAGAGTGTCTTCGGCCACCTCGTCGGACACGCCTTCAGGCTGTATGCCGGCCAGGCAGTTGACCTGTTCGTTGCCGAGGGCGCGGGCGTAGCGGATCGCGCGGTCGACGCCGGCGCGGAACTCCTCGATACGGTCCGGGTGGCAGGCGATACCGCGCTCGCCCGCGGCCCAGTCGCCGGCCGGC
>NZ_BMLT01000002.1:446981-669222 GCF_014645375.1 Marinobacterium nitratireducens | reverse complement strand
GCTACCGAGGCATCCGGCCGGGTAGGATGGGTCAAGCGATGTCATGGCACGGGTTGCATCGCTGGCCTCGCGGCCCGGGCATCGTGGACCCATCATATCGATCGCAGTACAGATCGATTGGTCTCGGTTGGCAGCGTGCCATCCAGAAACCCCGGGTGTTGGGTTACGCGGCTTCGCCGCTAGACCCAACCTACGACGCGGTGCCTGCCGGCAACCACTCCAGCACGAAGCCATCTTCATCCGGCCCCACCTGCCAACCCTCGCAGACGAAAAGTCCGGGCACCGCGACGATCTCGTCGCCACGCACCAGCAGCGGCCAGCCTTCGCGCAGCCAGGGGGGCACCGCGGCTTCCTGAAACAGCTTTTTCAGCGGGTGGGATCCGCCACGACCTGCGGGCCGGCAGCGTTCGCCCTCGCGACGGTAGCGCAGCGACAGTCCGTCCAGCGTTCGCAGCCCCCCCGTGCGCGACGGCCGAATCGACAGCCGCCCCTGGAGCAGGCGGATCTCACCGGGCACCAGCGCGATATCGGCAAGCGACCCGGCAGAGGCCGGCTGGCGCTTGGGAACCAGAAACAGCTCGTCGCGATAGCGGCGCAGGACCTGATCCCCGAGCGCCAGCTGCGGCTGGCGGTCCACTGCCGCGCCCAGCACTTCGGTATCGACCGCGGCCAGCAGCCGGTCGTTCAGCGCCACCCCGCTCCCGGCCTCGCACCAGTGACGCAGCAGATTGCGCCGCCGCGCCAGGCTCAATTCCCGCAGCGCAGTGGTGTCCAGGCCGCCGTGACGCCCGCGACAGCCATGCCGGTCGCTGCGGGCCAGTTCCGCCAGCAGCTCGTCGGCCTCGGCGAGATGGCGGGCACTCTGTGCCATGCGCTGCGCCGCGTCGGGCCAGCGCGCGGCGAGCTCGGGCATGACAGTCAGACGCAGATAGTTGCGATCGTAGCCGGCAACGGCGTTGGACGGGTCTTCGATCCAGTCGAGCTCATGGGCCCGGGCCCAGGCCTCGAGGCCGGCACGGGTCTGGTCCAGCAGCGGACGCAGCAGTTCGGCCTCACCCAGCGGCCGACGGCGCGGGATACCGCGCATACCGCGCACGCCGGCGCCACGCAACAGGCGCAGCAGCAGCGTTTCGGCCTGGTCGTCGGCATGATGCCCGAGCAGCAGACAGTCGCCGGGCAGCAGTTCTCTCGCGAAGGCCCCATAGCGCGCCTCGCGGGCGGCATCCTCGGACGCAGAGCGCGGGCTGACATCGAGCACCCGGATGGCAAGACCGAGACGGCCGGCGATTTGCCGGCAGTGTTGCGCCCAGGCATCGCTGCCATCCTGCAGGTGATGATTGACATGCAGCAGCAGCACGCTGCCGGGATCGAGGGTGCGGGCAGCCAGTTCCGCCAGCACGCGGGAGTCGAGCCCGCCGCTGAATCCGATCAGCCAGCGGCGGACGCAAGGCAGGGCCCCGAGCTGCCGCCGGAACGCGGACAGCAGCGCGTCAGGCCCCATGCGACAGGACTCTCAACAGGGGCTCAGCCCTGGTTCACGCCATAGGCCATCAGGCGCTCGTAGCGACGTTCCAGCAGCTCTTCGGTGGAGAGCGCCTGCAGACGGTCGAGGGCGCTGACCAGCTCCAGCTTGAGGTTGGCGGCCATCAGCGCCGGGTCACGGTGCGCGCCGCCCAGCGGCTCGCTGACGACCTTGTCGACCAGACCCAGCTCGTGCAGCCGTTCGGAGGTGATACCCATGGCCTTGGCGGCGTCGGCAGCGCGCTCCGCGCTTTTCCAGAGAATGGAGGCGCAGCCCTCGGGGGAGATGACCGAGTAGGTGGAATACTGCAGCATCAGCAGCTCGTCGCAGACGCCGATCGCCAGCGCGCCACCGGAACCGCCCTCCCCGACGACGGTGGAAATGACCGGCGTCTTGAGCTGGGACATTTTCGCCAGGTTGAAGGCGATCGCCTCGGACTGGCCGCGCTCCTCGGCGTCGATGCCGGGGTAGGCGCCGGGGGTATCGATAAAGGTCAGCACCGGCATCTTGAAACGCTCGCCCATCTCCATGATGCGCAGCGCCTTGCGATAACCTTCCGGACGCGGCATGCCGAAGTTGCGGCGTACCTTTTCCTTGGTTTCACGCCCCTTCTGATGGCCGATCACCACCACCGGCTTGCCCTCCAGGCGCGCGATGCCGCCGACGATAGCCGCGTCATCGGCGAAATGACGGTCGCCGTGAATCTCGTCGAAATCCTCGAAGATATGCGCGACGTAGTCCAGCGTGTAGGGCCGCTGCGGGTGACGGGCCAGCTGCGAAACCTGCCAGGCCGAGAGGTTGGAGAAGATCGACGCGGTCAGGCTGCGGCTTTTCTCCTGCAGCTTGCCCAGCTCGTCGGACAGGTTGATGTCCGAGTCGTCACCGACGTGACGCAATTCTTCGATCTTCGCTTCCAGTTCAGCGATAGGCTGTTCGAATTCAAGATAATTCGGGTTCATTTCGCGTCTGCTTCCGCTCTGCAATTCGGTTACTTGAAGATCATAAAACCGGCAATTCTACCTGTTGCCCCCGGCGATAACCACCCAAACGGGGTTACGGGTTACGGGTTACGGGTTACGGGTTACGGGGGACGAGTTACGCGTCATCCTTACGCCCACGCCCAGGATGGGCAAATCGTAGGGTGCCGGTAAGCGCAGCGCACCGCACCGCACCGGTACCGACGGTGCGCTTCGTTTCACTCAGCGGCACCCTACGGCACTCCGCTTTTACGCGTAACGCGTCACCGCTTTTC
The DNA here is from genome assembly GCF_014645375.1 of Marinobacterium nitratireducens. Taxonomy (GTDB): domain Bacteria; phylum Pseudomonadota; class Gammaproteobacteria; order Pseudomonadales; family Balneatricaceae; genus Marinobacterium_A; species Marinobacterium_A nitratireducens. The sequence continues at coordinate 666,448 of NZ_BMLT01000002.1, read as the reverse complement.
AATAACACAGACTCACCGCCTTTTCGCCGAACTGGTCCTTGAGACGCAGCACCAGATCGTCGCTGGCCTCGACCTGCCAGCGTTCGCCGAACGGCAGGCTGGCCTCGGCGTCCTCGCGACGGTAGCGCAGCCGTACCGGCAGGCTGGCGTCACCGCGATAGGCTTCCAGTATATCGGCCAGCTGGCGCAGTCGCCGGCCGGCGATATCCTGGCTGACACAGCGTATCTCCAGACAGTTGGCGTACTGGGCACGGGCCTGCGGGATATCCAGCACCCGGCTGCCCTTGACCTTGAGTCCGCCATTATAGTCGTCCTGGGCGACTTCGCCCTCGATGATCAGCACCGCGTCCTTGTTCAGCTTGTTGCGCGCCTCGTCGTAGGTTTCGCCGTACAGCGTGACCTCTATCCGGGCGCTGCGATCGTCCAGAGAAACGAAACAGAGGTTGTCGCCGCGCTTGGTTTTCTTCAGCCTCAGGTCGACCACCAGCCCCGCGATCTTCTGCACCCGTCCGCGGGCCGGCTGGATATCGACGATCTTCTTGCTGATGAAATTTTTCAGCTCCGGCTCGTACTCGTCGATCGGGTGCCCGGTCAGGTACAGCCCCAGGGTGTCCTTCTCGCCGGTCAGACGCTCCTTGTCGCTCCAGTTGCGCACCCGGATATAGTCCGCGTAGGGATCGCGCGCCTCCTCCACCTCGACCTCGCCGAACAGATCGAACATGCCGGCGTCTTCGTTGCGCGCGTTCTGGTCGGCCGCCTTGAGCGCGTCGGCGATGGCTTCGAACAGCACCGCGCGGTTCGGCCCCAGCTTGTCGAGCGCGCCGGAGCGCACCAGCGCCTCGAGCACGCGCTTGTTGAGCTTCTTGGCGCCGACCCGCTGACAGAAGTCGAAGATATCCTTGAAATCGCCCTGACCGTCCTGACGCGCCTTGACGATGGCGTCGATCGGGCCCTCGCCGACGCCCTTGATGGCCCCGAGCCCGTAGACGATCTTGCCGTCGTCGTTGACGGTGAACATGTACTCGCCGCCATTGACGTCGGGCGGCAGCGGCGCCAGCCCCATCTTGCGACACTCCTCGATGAAGATCACCACCTTGTCGGTGTTCTGCATATCCGAGGAGATAACCGCCGCCATAAAGGGCGCCGGGTAGTGAGCTTTCAGCCAGGCGGTCTGATAGGAAACCAGCGCATAGGCGGCCGAGTGCGACTTGTTGAAGCCGTAACCGGCGAACTTCTCCACCAGATCGAAGATGTTGCCCGCAAGATCACGGTCTATCCCCTGCCCTTCGCAACCCTCGAGGAAGACCGCGCGCTGCTTGGCCATTTCCTCCGGCTTCTTCTTGCCCATGGCGCGGCGCAGCATATCGGCGCCGCCGAGCGTATAGCCGGCCATCACCTGGGCGATCTGCATGACCTGCTCCTGGTACAGGATGATGCCGTAGGTCGGCTCCAGGATCGGCTGCAGAATATCGAGCTGGTAGTCGGGATGCGGCCAGGCGAGTTCCGCGCGGCCGTGTTTGCGGTTGATGAAGTCGTCCACCATGCCCGACTGCAGCGGACCCGGGCGGAACAGCGCCACCAGTGCGACGATGTCCTCGAAGCGGCTGGGTTTCAGACGCCGTACCAGGTCTTTCATGCCGCTGGATTCGAGCTGGAACACCGCGGTGGTTTCGGCCGCCTGCAGCAGATCGAAGGACTTCTTGTCCTCAAGGTCGATCAGCGAGATATCGAGCGGCTCCAGCCCTTCCTTGGCGCGAATGCGGTCGATGGTTTCCACCGCCCAGTCGATGATGGTCAGGGTGCGCAGGCCGAGGAAGTCGAACTTCACCAGCCCTGCTTCCTCGACGTCGTTCTTGTCGAACTGGGTCACCAGGCCTTCGCCGAACTCGTCACAGTAGGTGGCGGCGAAGTCGGTCAGCTTGGTCGGGGCGATCACCACACCGCCGGCGTGCTTGCCGACGCCGCGGGTCACCCCTTCCAGCTTGTAGGCCATTTCCATGATTTCCTGCGCTTCTTCGCTCGCCTCGACGAATTCGCGCAGCGCAGGCTCCACTTCCCAGGCCTTGCCGAGGGTCATGCCGACCTCGAACGGAATCAGCTTCGACAACCGGTCGGCGAGGCCGAACGGCTTGCCCTGCACGCGGGCGACGTCGCGCACCACCGCCTTCGCCGCCATGGTGCCGAAGGTGACGATCTGGGAGACAGCGTCGCGGCCGTAGGTGCGCGCCACGTAGTCGATCACCTTGTCGCGGTTGTCCATGCAGAAGTCGATATCGAAGTCGGGCATGGAGACACGTTCCGGGTTCAGAAAGCGCTCGAACAGCAGGTCGTATTCAAGCGGATCCAGATCGGTGATCTTCTGTGCGTAGGCCACCAGGGAGCCGGCGCCCGAGCCTCGGCCCGGCCCCACCGGCACACCGTTCTCCTTGCCCCACTTGATGAAGTCCATGACGATGAGGAAGTAGCCCGGAAAACCCATCTGGATGATGATATCGAGCTCGAACTCGAGACGGTCGACATAGAGCTGGCGCTTGGCCTGATAGTCGGGATCGTTGCGATCGAGCAGGATTTCGAGACGCTCCTCGAGGCCCCTGTAGGACACCTCTCGGAAATAGTCGTCCATCAGCATGCCTTCCGGCACCGGGAACTTCGGCAGGTAGTAGGTACCGAGCTCAATCTCGATATTGCAGCGCCGGGCGATCTCGACGCTGTTGGCCAGCGCTTCGGGAATATCGGCGAACAGCTCGAGCATTTCGGCGGTGGAACGGAAGTATTGCTGCTCGCTGTAATCGCGCGGGCGATGCGCGTCTTCCAGGGTACGGCCGAGGTTGATGCAGACCCGCGCCTCGTGGGCGTCGAAATCCTCGGCCTTGATGAACATCACGTCGTTGGTGGCCACCAGCGGACAGCCGGTTTCGTGCGCCAGCGCGACGCTGGCGTGCACCAGTTCCTCGTCATTCTTGCGGCCGGTACGCTGGATTTCGAGGTAGAAGCTGCCCGGGAAGATGCGCATCCACTCTTCGAGCACGAACTGCGCCGAACCGTTGTCCGCCAGAAGCGCCCGACCGACCTCGCCCAGGCGCGCGCCCGAAAGCGCGATCAGGCCTTCCGCCTTTTCCTCGATCCAGGCTTTTTTCACCAGCGCCTTCTCGGCGATGATGTTCTGCCCCTCGGCGTAGGCCCGGGAGATCAACTCCATCAGGTTGCGGTAGCCCTGACCGTTGCGCACCAGCAGTGTCATGCGATAGGGCTCGGATTCGGGCTCTGCCTCGTTCATCACCAGCACATCGGCGCCGCAGATGGGTTTGACGCCGGCGCCCAGCGCCGCCTTGTAGAACTTCACCACCGCGAACAGGTTGCTCTGGTCGGTGACCGCCACCGCCGGCATGCCCTCGTCCCGGGCGGCATTGACCGCCTCCTTGACCCGCACCAGGCCATCGACCAGCGAGTATTCGGTGTGCAGTCGCAGATGAACGAATTGAGGTGTAGCCATGACAGATCAGTCTCCGGGTTGCAGCAACTCTCGCACCGGGCGAAAGCTGCGGCGATATTCAGGCAGGGGGCCGAGCCGGCGCAGCGCCTCCAGATGGGCGGGTGTCGGGTAGCCCTTGTGCTGCGCGAAACCGTAGTCGGGATGGCGCAGGTGAAGTTCCTGCATCTCCCGGTCGCGCACGACCTTGGCCAGTATCGAGGCGGCGCTGATGGCCGGCACCTTCGCATCGCCCTTGATCACGGGCTCTGACGGACAGGCCAGCACCGGGCAGCGGTTGCCGTCGATCAGGGCGTAGTCCGGCGCCGGCGCCAGCCCCTCGACCGCCCGCTGCATCGCCAGCATGCTGGCGTGCAGGATATTGATAGCATCGATCTCGGACGGACTCGCCGACGCCACGCACCAGGCCAGCGCCCGCTCGCGGATTTCGTCATAGAGCGCCAGACGCTTTTTCTCGCTCAGGGCCTTGGAGTCGGCCAGCCCCCGGATCGGACGGTCCGGGTCCAGAATGACCGCGGCCGCCACGACATTGCCGACAAGGGGCCCGCGGCCGACCTCGTCGACACCGGCGATACGCTGCCCGGCGGCGAAGTCGAATCCCATCGGTTGCATCAGCGCTCTCTGTTTTGCAGCAGCTCGACAATCGCATCGGCCGCGCGCTCGTCGGCATCGCGATTCAGCTCGCGGTGGATCTTGGTGAAACGCGTCTTGAGCCGCCGGGCGTTGGCCGGATCCTCGAGCTGCTTCAGCAGCAGCGGTCCGAGCACCTCCGGACGGACCTCGTCCTGCAGCACTTCCGGTACCAGCGGCGCATCGGCGAGCAGGTTCGGCAGCGAGATATAGGGGCTTTTGATCAGTCGCGAGAGGATGAAATGGGTCAGCCCCGCCATGCGGTATGCCACCACCATCGGGCGCTTGAGCAGCATTGCTTCGAGCGTCGCCGTGCCCGAGGCGATCAGTATGGCATCGGCCGCCTGCATGGCTTCGCGCGAGTGCTTGAGCATCAGCTCGACCTCGAGATCGGCGAACTCGCCCTGTACCAGCTCATGCAGTTGATGCAGCCTCGCCTCGTTCGCGGCCGGAAGCACGAAACGCACATTCGGACGCCGCGCCCTGAGCCAGCGCGCGGTTTCGAGGAAGGGGCGCGCCAGGTACTTGAGCTCGCCACCGCGACTGCCCGGCAACAGCGCCACCACTTCGGTATCCGCCGGCAGCCCCAGCGCCTGGCGCGCCTCGCCCTTGTCCGGCTCCTCCGGAATCCGGCTCGCCAGCGGATGACCGACGAAGGCGACGCGCTGGCCGTGCTCGCGGTAGAAGTGGGCCTCGAACGGGAACAGAGTCAGCATCAGATCGGTGGTGCCCAGGATCTTGAACACCCGCTTGCGGCGCCAAGCCCAGACCGACGGACTGACATAGTGCACCGTCGGTATGCCCGCTTCGCGCAGGCGACCTTCCAGATTCAGCGTGAAATCCGGCGCGTCGATGCCGATGAAAAGGTGCGGCCGCTCGGCCTCGAAGTGTTCGGCCAGGGCCTTGCGGATGCCCATCAGCTCCCGCAGCCGCCCGAGCACTTCGACCAGGCCCATCACCGACAGCCGTTCCATCGGATACAGCGAGCGGCAACCCGCGGCGACCATCAGGTCGCCGCCGATACCTTCGACTTCGAGATCGGGGTAACGGCGCCTGAGCGCCTCGATCAGGCCGGCGCCGAGGATATCCCCCGAAGCCTCACCGGCAACGATTCCGATACGCAGGGCCATGGCGGCCTCAGCGGATGATGCCGCGGGTCGAGGCCCGCAGCGAATCGACGAAAGGCTTGAGCTCGGGGCAGGAAGGCAGCATCGGGTCAAGCCGCTCCAGCGCCTGCTCGAGCGTCAGTTTCTGCCGGAACACGGTCTTGTACGCCTGACGCAGGGTACGCAGCGCTTCAGGCGAAAAGCCCCGACGGCGCAGCCCCTCGAGATTGAGGCCGTGGGGTTTGGCGGTGTTGCCGGACGCCATCAGGTAGGCCGGGATGTCCTTCAGCACCACGGTGCCGGTGCCGCACATCACGTGGGCGCCGATACGGCAGAACTGATGCACCAGGGTAAAGCCGCCGAGTATGGCGTGATCGTCGACGTGCACATGGCCGGCAAGCGCCGTGTTGTTGGCCAGGATGATATGATCGCCGACCATGCAGTCATGCGCGACGTGGGCATAGGCCATCAGCAGGTTGTGGCTGCCGATCTTCGTCAGCCCCTGATCCTGCACCGTGCCGCGGTGAATGGTGACGCCTTCGCGGATGACGTTGTGATCGCCGATCTCGAGCCGGGTCGGCTCGCCGCGGTACTTCTTGTCCTGGCACTCTTCGCCCACCGAGGCGAACTGGAAGATGCGGTTGTGCTCGCCGATACGGGTCGGTCCCCGCACCACCACGTGGGGCCCTATGACAGTTCCGGCGCCGATCTCGACGTCAGGGCCGATAATGCTGAAAGGCCCGACTTCGACGTCAGGCGCGATACGGGCACCGGGATCAACGATGGCGCGGGAATCGATCAAGGGTTACACCTTTCTGTCTGCACAAAGGATAGTGGCGGTGCTGACCACGTCGCCGTCGACCGTGGCCCGGACGTCGAATTTCCAGATACCGCGACGCTCGGAGATCTTGCGGGCTTCGAGGCGCAGCTGATCGCCAGGTACCACCGGACGCTTGAAGCGCAGGTCGTCGGCACCGACGAAGTAATAGATGGAGCCGTCCTGCGGCTTCTTGTCCATGGTCTTGAAGCCGAGGATGCCGGCGGCCTGCGCCATGGCTTCGACGATCAGCACGCCCGGCATAACCGGATGATCCGGGAAGTGACCGTTGAAGAAAGGCTCGTTGACGGTTACGTTCTTGATCGCGACGATGGACTCACCTACTTCCAGCTCCAGCACCCTGTCCACCAGTAGAAACGGGTAACGGTGGGGCAGGTACTCGCGGATTTCCTTAACATCCATCATTCTGTATGACCTTCAGTAGAGTTTTGCTCGATTAACTGTTCTAGTTTCGTCACTCGACGGGCCAGCTCGTCGAGCTGACGGAAGCGAACGACATTGCGCTTCCAGTTTCGGTGCGGCTGCAGTCCCGTACCGGACGAATAGGCGCCGGCCTCGGTAATCGACTTGCTGACGAGAGACATGGCGGTAACGTGGGTGCCAGGCGCTATCGTCAGATGCCCGGTAATGCCCGAAAGACCGGCAATGGTGCAGCGTTCGCCAATTTTAGTGCTTCCGGCGATGGCGGTACAGCCTGCGATGGCCGTATCACGGCCGATCTCGACGTTGTGCGCCACCTGAATCTGATTGTCGAGCTTGACGCCGTCGTCGATACGGGTGTCGTCGAGGGCGCCGCGGTCGACGGTGGTGCCGGCGCCGATTTCGACGTCGTTGCCGATACTGACGCCACCGAGCTGGCAGATCTTGCGCCAGCGACCGGCCTCCGGCGCAAAGCCGAAGCCGTCGGCGCCGAGCACCGCGCCGGAGTGCAGAATGCAGCGTTCGCCAACACGAACGTCGTCGTAGAGCACCACACCGGCCTCGAGGCGCGTGTCGACCCCGATGCTGCAACGGGCGCCGATCACGACCTGGGGACCGATACAGGCCCCCGCCGCGATCTTCGACCCGGCGCCAATCACCGCATGCGCCCCGACCTGGGCCGCCGCGTCGATCACGGCGTCTTCGGCGATCACCGCCGTGGCGTGCACACCCGGAGATACCGGTGCGCGCCAGTCGAACAGCTCGCTGACACGGGCAAAGGCAAGGTAAGGGTCCTCGACGACGATGGCGTGTCCGCCGACCGCATCGAGATGGGCTTCGGCAACCAGCACCGCGCCGGCCTGGCTGGCCTTGAGCTGGTTCAGGTATCGTCCGCTGGCAAAAAACGACAGCTGGCCGGGGCCAGCTGTCTGAAGTGTTGCAAGACCTGTGATCCGGTGCAGCGGATCACCGCTGACGCGGCCGCCGACAACGTCGGCGACCTCCTGCAGGCTGAATTCGGTTGCGCGCGTCATGCCGGCCTATTTTTTGTTCAGGGCGTCGATAACGGTCTGGGTGATGTCGACGCTCTTGTCGGAATAGACGGTCGCCTGCTTGGCGATCACGACGTCGTACTTTTCCTTCTTGATGATGTCGCGGATGACCTCGTCCAGCTTCGGACGCATTTCGGCCAGGAAGCCGCGCTCGCGTTCGGCGCGCTTCTGCTGCAGTTCCTGCCCCTGCTTCTGGTACTGGCCGAAGGCCTTCTGGAACTGCAGGCGCAGCTTCTGCTCATCTTCCTTGGACTGAAGCCCCTGATTCTTGCGCAGCTTTTCCTGCAGCGCCTTGGCCTGCTTTTCCAGCTCGAGCAGCTGTTTTTCCTCGCCGGAAAACTCGCGCTTGAGCTGATCCCGCAGGTCGGCGGCGGCATCGGATTTGAGCAGCGCTTCCTCGACACCCAGCACGGCCACCTTGTCGGCCGCGGCGGCCTGAAAGCTGAACATCATGACCAGGGCGAGCAGTGCGGACTGGATATACTTCATGTTGACTCCTTAGAAGGTCTGACCAAGGGAGAACTGGAACACCTCGGTTTCGTCGTCTTTGCGGTCGTTGAGCGGCATCGCCAGCGAGATCGACAGCGGGCCCACCGGCGTCAGCCAGCTCAGACCAACACCCGCGGAGTAACGGATCTCGTCCAGTTCGAGACCTTCGGTGCAGTCGCTCGCCGCTTCCAGGCAGTCGGTGGTGAAGACGTTGCCGCCGTCCACGAACGCCAGGGTGCGCCAGCTGGTATTGTCGTTCAGGAACGGCGTCGGGAAGATCAGCTCCAGCGAGCCGATGGTCTGCAGATTGCCGCCGAAAGCGTCGTCGTTGGAGTCGCGCGGACCCAGGGAGTTGTTGTCGAAGCCCCTGACGCTGCGCAGGCCGCCGGCGTAGTAGTTCTTGAAGAACGGATAGTTGTTGCTGCCGAAGCTGTCGCCGTAGCCGAGGCGCCCCGAGGCGGACACGACCCAGGTCTCGTCGCTGTTGAGCGGCAGATAGTACTCGGCGCGATACTGCGAACGGAAATAACTCAGATCGCTGCCCGGCACCGCGATTTCCGCCGAAAGGGTCTGATTCCAGCCACTGGTCGGAAAGAGGCCGCGGTTCAGGTGATTGTTGCTCCAGGTGGTCTTGAACAGCCAGTCGAGATAGCTGTCGCCTTCCTCTTCGATGAAGCCGAACACTTCGTCCGCGGTCGAATTGAAAGTGTCGAGCGTAATGTTCTCGAAGCCGAGACCGAAGCTCAGACGCTGGTATTCGTTGATCGGGTAACCGAAGTTGACCCCGGCGCCGAACTCGTCGGTGGTGTAGTTACTGACGTCGTCTTCGTCGTAGTCACGCTCGCGATAGAAGACGTTGAAACCGCGGCTGACGCCGTCGACCGTATAGAACGGATCGGTGTAGTTGAAGCTGTACTCGGTCAGGGTGTCGCTGTTGGAGAAGTTGAACCCGACCTGCTTGCCGGTACCGAAGAAGTTGTCCTGCTGCACCCCGAGCTGGAAGATGAAGCCGGAGCTCTGCGAGAAGCCCACCGCGGCGGTGAACTGGCCCGAAGGCTGCTCTTCGATGGTGTACTCGACGTCGACCTGATCGTTGGTTCCCGGCACCGGGCGGGTTTCGACATCGACGGTCTTGAAGTAGCCGGTACGGGACAGCTTGTTCTTGGACTCCTCGATTTTCTCCGCCGAGGCCACGGCCGCTTCCATCTGCGTCAGCTGCTGACGCAGCACCTCGTCGGCGGTGGTGGTGTTGCCCTTGATCAGAATCCGGCGCACGTAGGTACGCTGGCCCGGCTCAACGAAATAGCGCAGCGAGACGGTGTTGTCTTCCTCGTGCAGGGTCGGCACCGGGCTGACGTTGGCGAACATGTAGCCGCCATCGCCCAGCACCCGCTGCAGGCGCTCCTGGATATCGGTCATTTCCTGACGCGAGAACACATCGCCCTGCTCGAAGCTCAGCTCCGACGCCAGGTCCGATTCCGGCACCGCCAGATCACCGGCCAGATCGACCTCGCGGATCTTGAACTGCTCACCCTCGGTGATGTTGATGGTGATGTAGACGTGCTGCCGGTCGGGCGAGATCGACACCTGGGTGGAGTCGATGGAGAAGTTGATATAGCCGCGGTCCAGGTACCAGGAGCGCAGGCGCTCCTGGTCGCCGGCGAGCTTTTCGCGGGAATAGCGATCGCTGTCGGTGATGAAGCTCCACATGTTCGGCAGCTGCAGCTCGAACAGCTCCTTGAGCTCCTCGTCGCTGAACACCTTGTTGCCGACCACATTGATGTGCTGGATCGAGGCGACCGAGCCCTCGGTGATATCGATATTCAGCGCGACGCGGTTGCCCGGCAGCTCTTCCACCTCGGTTTCGACGCCGGCACCGTAGCGCCCCTGGGCGACATACAGCCGCTGCAGCTCGAGCTGGATACGGTCGAGCGCGGCGCGCTTGAACACCTCGCCCTCCTCGAGACCGCTCTGCTTGAGTCCCTGCATCAGCGCCTCGTCCTTGACGACCTTGTTGCCGTCAAGACGAATCAGACTGACGGCAGGACGCTCGGTGAGGCGCACGATCAGCACATCGCCGTCACGCAGCAGTTCGATATTGTCGAAATTGCCGGTCTCGAACAGCTCCCGGGTCGCCCGGGTCAGCTCGTACTCGGTGATGAGGTCGCCGGAGGCGATCGGGAAGTTGCGAAACACGCTGCCGGGATCGACCCGCTGCAGGCCTTCGAGGCGAATATCGGTAACGGTGAAGGGTGATATGGCGGCTCTCGCCAGGGTTCCCCAACATAGAAGGGAGAAGAAGAGTCCCAGTCTGCGTTTCATGAACTACGTCTTATTCCATCGAAAAAACCGGCAACCATGCCATTTCTACAGCCGCATCAGGTCATTCACGATTGCAACTGCCATCAGGGTAAACAGTACGGCCATTCCGACCCGCAGCCCGAACATCTGCACCCGTTCACTGACAGGACGGCCCCGCAGCGCCTCGATACCGTAGTAGAACAGGTGACCGCCATCCAACATCGGGATGGGTAACAGATTCAATACACCGAGACTGATGCTCAGGTACGCCAGGAAGCTGATAAAGGACTCAAGACCGGAGGCCGCCGAAGCCCCCGCCACTTTAGCAATCGTAATCGGGCCGCTCAAGTTTTTTACCGAGATCACGCCCTCCAGCATTTTCCAGATCGACTCGAGCGTCAGGCCGATCATCTGCCCGGTCTTGTCGGCGGCGACGCCGAAGGCCTCCAGCGGACCGTACCTCAGGGTGCGCAGCAACTCCGGCGGCCACTCGACAGCCTGAACCCCCGCACCGATATAGCCAATGGCGCCTGTTTCGCCGTCACGCCGGGCCGGCGTCAGCGTCAGCTCGCGACGGATGCCGTCGCGCTCGATCTCGAGCTGCAACGCCACGTCAGGCGCGGCGCGAACCCGCTCGACCAGCGCACCCCAGTCCGGCACCGCGGTGCCGTCGATGCTGAGCACCCGATCACCGCTCTGCAGGCCCGCGACCGCCGCGCGGCCGTCGGGCAGCAGCTGTCCGAGCACCGGGGGAATCTCCGGCCGGTACGGCACGAGTCCGAGGGCGCGCAGCGGGCTTTCGCGCTCGATATCGACCGACCAGTCATCGAGCCGTATGGGATAGGTGACAGGCGTGGCAGAATCGTTGTAGCGCACCCGCAGCGACAGGGTGCGACTTTCACCGATATGGGACACCAGCAGCAGGTTGAGCTCTTCCCAGGAGCGCGCCGGGTCGCCGTCGAGGCCGACGACTTCACCACCGGGTTCGATACCGGCCTGCCAGGCCGGCGTATCGGTACGCACTTCCCCGATCACCGGCGCGACCGTATTGACGCCGGCAACGAACATGAACCAGTACGCCAGCAGCGCGAACAGCAGATTCACCACAGGACCTGCGGCGACGATGGCGCTGCGCGCCCACAGCGGCTTGTTGTTGAATGCCTGATCACGAAGGCTTTCGGGCACCTCGCCCTCGCGCTCGTCGAGCATCTTGACATAACCGCCCAGGGGAATGGCCGCGACCACGTACTCGGTGCCGTTGCGACCCTTGCGCGACCATAGCGGCTTGCCGAAACCGACGGAAAACCGCAGCACCCTGACACCACAGCGACGCGCCACCCAGAAATGTCCCCATTCATGGATGGTCACCAGCACCCCGAGGGTAGCGACAAACGCCAGCACTGTGGTCAGTATGCTCATTACAGCTCCGTCATCAGCCACATGCCCAGCACGAACACCGGCGCTGCCGCAGTCAGGCTGTCGATGCGGTCGAGTACACCGCCGTGCCCCGGCAGTAAGCGGCCGCTATCCTTGATACCCTGATGGCGCTTGAGCATGCTTTCGAAAAGGTCTCCCAGCACCGACGCCAGGCCGGTACAGAACGACAGTACGACGAGGTAGACCAACGACAGCAGCGGTAGTTCAAGCCAGGCACCAAAGAGCGCACCGACCAGTATGCAGCTGAACAGCCCGCCGAAGAGGCCTTCGCGGGTCTTGCCGGGGCTGACCGCCGGCGCCAGCTTGTTGCGCCCCCAGGTCTTGCCGGCAACGTAGGCGCCGACATCCGCCGCCCACACCAGCAACAGCAGCAGCAGGATCATCAGATTGCCGCGTTCGAGCTGCTTGAGCTCCACCAGCGCGAACCAGCTCGACGTCAGCACCAGGTAACCGATCAGCAGCCGGCTCAGCGAACCTTCCCAGGCACCGACCCGGGGAAAACGCACCACCCAGTAAAGCGCCAGCAGCCAGAACAGTACCGTCACCAGCATCAGGCCGGGCACCGGCACCCAGGGACGCACAAAGATACAGGCCAGCAGCAATACGCCGAGACCGGCGGCGAACAGCAGCCGGGCGCGACGCTGACCAAAACCGGCCAGCCGCCCCCACTCCCAGGCGCCAAGCACCATCGCGGCGGCGACGAAGACCTCGAACCAGGTCTGCTGCAGCAGAAAAACACCCGCCAGCGCCGCCGGCGCCAGCACCAAAGCCGTCAACATTCGCTGTTTAAGCACTGCCGCCCGCCTCTATCTGTTCGCTGGTCTTGCCAAAGCGGCGCTGGCGGCCGCAATAGTCCCTGATTGCGTCTGCCAGTTCCTGCTCGCCGAAATCCGGCCAGTAGCAATCGGCGAAATAGAACTCGGTATAGGCCATCTGCCAGAGCAGAAAATTGCTGATGCGGTGATCCCCGGCGGTGCGGATACAGAGGTCCGGCGACGGCTGATCGGACAGACTCATGTAGTCACCGAACAGCGTCTCGTCGACGGCGTCGGGATCGAGCCGGCCGTCGCGGCAGTCCTGCGCGATGCGCGATGCGGCCCGGGCGATATCCCAGCGCCCGCCGTAATTGGCGGCGATATTGAGCTGCATGCGGGTACAGCCGGCGGTCAGCGCCTCGACCTCGGCGATCTTTTCCTGCAGCGCCTCGCTGAAGCGGCTGCGGTCACCGATGATGCGCAGACGGATATCGTTCTTGAGGAGCTTGCGCGCCTCACGCTTGAGCGCCAGCATGAACAGCTCCATCAGCCCCTTCACTTCGAGCGGCGGACGCTGCCAGTTTTCACTGCTGAAGGCAAAGAGCGTCAGGTGCCCGACACCCTGGCGCATGCAGCCCTCTATCAGGCGGCGAACGCTTTCGACACCGGCCTTGTGTCCGGCCAGGCCGGGGAGACGGCGAACCTTGGCCCAACGGTTGTTGCCATCCATGATGACGGCAATATGGCGCAGAGGCGCCGTGCCCGCGCCGTTATTGGTATCGTTATTTACCGGCATAAGAAAATGCACGGGGCGCCAAGCGCCCCGTAACGTCATCAGATTTCCATCAGATCGGTTTCTTTGTGCTCGAGCAGCTTGTCGACTTCACCGACAAACTTGTCCGTCAGCTTCTGCACCTGATCCTCGGCACGACGACCTTCGTCCTCGGTGATTTCCTTTTCCTTGAGCAGGTCCTTGATGGTGCCGTTGGCGTCGCGGCGCACGTTACGGATCGCAACGCGACCGTTTTCCGCTTCCTGGCGGGCCTGACGGATGTAGCCCTTGCGGGTTTCCTCGGTCAGCGCCGGCATCGGCACGCGGATGGTATCGCCGGAAGTGGCCGGATTCAGACCGAGATCGGACTTCATGATCGCCTTCTCGATCACCGGTACCATCTGCTTTTCCCAGGGGTTGATCGCCAGGGTCCGGGCATCTTCCACGGTGATGTTCGCAACCTGACCGACCGGCACGTCGGAGCCGTAGTAGCTCACCATCAGCGAGTCCAGAATGCTCGGATGGGCGCGACCGGTACGAATCTTCTTGAAGTTCTCGACCAGAGCGTCAACGCTCTTCTTCATGCGCCCTTCGGCGTCTTTCACGATTTCATTCAGCATACTTCTCTCCTACCGTCTCACCGTTATCGATCAGGGTGCCTTCCTTGCCGCCCACGACCAGGTTTACCAGCGCGCCGGGACGGTTCATGTTGAATACCCGCACCGGCATGTCATGGTCCCGCGTCAGGCAGATGGCGGTCAGATCCATGACCCCGAGCTGCTTCTCGAGGCATTCGTCATAGCTCAGATGCAGATAGCGACGGGCCGACGGATCCTTCATCGGATCGGCGGTGTAGACGCCGTCCACCTTGGTAGCCTTGAGCACCACGTCGACTTCAACCTCGATACCGCGCAGGCAGGCCGCCGAGTCGGTGGTGAAAAAGGGGTTGCCGGTACCGGCGCTGAAGATTACCACATCACCCTGATTCAGGTAGCGCATGGCGTTGCGGCGATCGTAATGATCCACCACGCCGCTCATCGGAATCGCCGACATCACGCGGGTATTGATGTTGTTGCGCTCCAGCGCGTCGCGCATCGCCAGCGCGTTCATCACAGTGGCCAGCATTCCCATGTGATCGCCGGTCACCCGATCCATGCCGGCGGCGCTCAGAGCCGCACCGCGGAACAGGTTGCCGCCGCCGATCACCATGCCGACCTGGACGCCGATTCCGACCAGCTGCCCGATTTCGAGCGCCATGCGGTTGAGCACCTTGGGATCGATACCGAAACTATCGTCCCCCATCAGCGCTTCGCCGCTCAACTTGAGAAGAATGCGTTTATACCTGGATTGTCTGTCGCTGGCAGGCATCAGTGAGTCTCCGCTCATCGAGGTCAGATCAGTGTAGCAGGAAGGCAGGCCGCGCCCGGACGGGCGCGGCCTGTATGTCGGACAGGATCAGCCTTTCAGCTGAGCGGCCACTTCGGCGGCGAAGTCGGTCTTCTCGACTTCGATACCTTCGCCAACCTCGACGCGTACGAAGGACAGCACGTCGCAACCGGCATCCTTGACCAGCTGACCGACCTTCTGGTCCGGGTTCTTGACGAACGGCTGCTCGACCAGGCTGTTTTCGGCCAGGAACTTGTTGATGCGGCCAACAATCATCTTCTCGGCGATTTCCGCCGGCTTGCTGGCCATGTCCGGCTGCGCCAGGATGATTTCCTTCTCCTTGGCGACCACCTCTTCCGGCATGTCTTCCTTGCGGACGACCTGCGGGTTGACGGCGGTCACGTGCATCGCGATGTCCTTAGCCAGTTCAGCTTCGCCGCCGCTCAGGGCGACCAGCGCAGCCAGCTTGTTGGTGCTGTGAACGTAAGCACCGACGGTCTGGCCTTCGACCAGAATCACGCGACGAACGGAAATGTTCTCGCCGATCTTCTGCACCAGGGCTTCGCGGGCAGCTTCCAGCTCGCCTGCCATCAGTGCGGCAACGTCGGTCTGCTTGTCGGCGAAAGCCTTGGCAACGACCTGATCGACAAATGCCAGGAAACCGGAATCGCGGGCAACGAAGTCGGTTTCAGAGTTGACTTCAACGGCAACACCGTAGCTGTTGTCGTCAGCGACCTTGATAGCCACAACGCCGTCAGCGGCGGTACGGCTTGCCTTCTTGGCAGCCTTCATGCCGGAAGCCTTGCGCAGGTCCTCGATCGCCTTTTCGACGTCGCCGTCGGCTTCGGACAGTGCTTTTTTGCACTCCATCATGCCCAGACCGGTACGCTCGCGCAGTTCCTTGACCAGCGCTGCAGAGAAGTTCGCCATGTCGATTTACCCCATTAGTTAACGCATTGATTCACATTCAAAAAAGGGGGCAGCGCACGCTTCCCCCTTGCACAAGTATGAAGAGACTACCCGGCTCGCTTGACAGGCGAATTACTCGCCGGCCGGCTCTTCTACTTCGACGAATTCGTTCCGGTCGCCGGCAGCGGCTTCCTGACCTTCGACGCAGGCGTCGGCAGCCGACTTGGCGTAGATCTGGATGGCGCGCAGCGCATCGTCGTTACCCGGGATGACGACGTCGATGCCGTCCGGGTTGCTGTTGGTATCAACGACGCCGATAACCGGGATGCCCAGCTTGTTGGCTTCGTTGACAGCGATGCGCTCGTGGTCGACGTCGATCACGAACAGAGCGTCAGGCAGACCGCCCATGTCCTTGATACCGCCGATGGAACGCTCGAGCTTGTCCATTTCACGCTGACGCATCAGCGCTTCTTTCTTGGTCAGCTTCTCGAAGGTACCGTCCTGGGCCTGAGCTTCGAGTTCGCGCAGACGGCGGATGGACTGACGAATAGTCTTGTAGTTGGTCAGCATGCCGCCCAGCCAACGGTGGTTGACATAAGGCATGCCGGCACGCAGGGCTTCTTCCTGTACGATCTTGCTGGCCGCGCGCTTGGTGCCAACGAACAGAATCTTGTTCTTGTTGGACGCCATGCCCTTGACCACGTCCAGCGCGTTGTTCAGCGCCGGCAGAGTGTGCTCGAGGTTGATGATATGAATCTTGTTACGGGCACCGAAGATGTACTTGGACATTTTCGGGTTCCAGTAGCGGGACTGGTGACCGAAATGAACGCCTGCTTTGAGCAGGTCACGCATGGTGACTTTTGCCATGGATCTAACTTCCTGATATTAAGTGGGTTAAACCTCCACGCATCCCAGCATCCAACCGCAAGCGGCACCCTGAATGCTGTGTCGACACGTGTGTGTGGTCTGTATAGCCTGTTTTAGGCTCCCTTTTTGGGAGGCGGATTTATACCACAGTGAGGCTCCATTTTGAAGCACCACCTTCGCTAAGGAAGCAACATTCGATACAATTCAGGTTCATCGCCGGGCGGCGTCCGGCTGCACAGATAATGAAAGACCACACCGAGATCCCATGACCATTAACATCAAGACCCCGGAAGAGATCGAAAAAATGCGCATCGCCGGTCGCCTCGCGGCCGAGGTGCTGGAGATGATCGAGCCCCACGTCCAGGCCGGCGTCACCACCAACGAACTGAACCGGATCTGCCATGACTACATCGTCAACGAGCAGAAGGCGATTCCGGCGCCGCTGAACTACCACGGCTTTCCGAAATCGATCTGCACCTCGATCAACCAGGTGGTCTGCCACGGCATCCCCAACGACAAGCCGCTGAAGAACGGCGACATCATCAATATCGACATCACCGTGATCAAGGACGGCTTCCACGGCGATACCAGTAAGATGTTTTTTGTCGGCAAACCGGCACCGCACGCCCAGCGCCTGGTCGAGATCACCCAGGAGTGCATGTACAAGGGCATCGAGCTGGTTCGTCCCGGCGCGCACCTGGGCGATATCGGCCATGTCATCCAGCAATACGCCGAGTCACAGCACTACTCGGTGGTGCGTGAATACTGCGGCCACGGCATCGGCCGCGAATTTCACGAGGACCCCCAGGTGCTTCACTACGGCCGCGAGGGCACCGGCGTCGAGCTGCGCGAAGGCATGATCTTCACCATCGAGCCGATGATCAACGCCGGCAAGCGTCACGTAAAACTGTCCAAGAAGGACGGCTGGACCGTCGAAACCGTCGACCGCCGCCTGTCCGCGCAGTGGGAGCACACCGTGCTGGTGACCGCTGACGGCTACGAGATCCTGACCCGCCGTTCAGAAGAAACCTTCCAGTAGAGATCGCCTATGACCGCCGCCCTGACCGCCCCGAATGACACCGAACTGCTGGACGTCGACGCGCTTCGACAGGCCCTGTCCGAAGCCCGTTCACCGATCCCGGTATTCAAGCAGCACATTCGGGCGGCGCAGGAACGCATGCACCAGCGCTTTCGCGACGGCGAAGACATCCGCAAACTGATCTACGGCCGCGCCTGGTTCATCGACCAGATACTCGCCGCCGCCTGGGACCTGTTCGACTGGCCTTCCCGCGAACACATCGCTCTGGTGGCGGTGGGCGGCTACGGTCGCGGCGAGCTGCACCCCCACTCCGACATCGACATCCTGATCCTGCTCGACGGCATCGAGGCCGAATCCGCCGGCGACAGCATCAGCGGTTTCCTGACGCTGCTGTGGGACATGTCCCTGGACATCGGCTCCAGCGTACGCACAGTGGACGAGTGCTACGAGGAAGCGCGCAACGATATCACCATCGCCACCAACCTGCTGGAGTCACGCACCCTGGTCGGCAACCCGGTGCTGCAGGAAAGAGTTTTCGACAGGGTGACCTCGGAGGGCGCCTGGACCGACCGCGAGTTCTTTATCGCCAAGCTCGACGAGCAGCGCGACCGCCACGAGCGCACCAACAACACCGAGTACAACCTGGAGCCCAACCTCAAGACCTCGCCCGGGGGCCTGCGCGACCTCCAGACCATCGGCTGGGTCGCCAAGCGCCATTTCGGCGCCACCTATATCCGCGACCTGGTCGACCATGGCTTCCTGACCGAATCCGAGCTCGACATCCTGAACAAGGGCGAACTCTATCTTTGGACCGTGCGTTACGCGCTGCACATGCATTGCAAACGGCGTGAGGACCGGCTGCTGTTCGATCACCAGCGCACCCTGGCGGAATTCTTCGGCTACAAGGACCAGCACGGCGCACTGGCCGTCGAGCAGTTCATGAACAAGTACTACAGGGTCGCCAAGTCAATGTCGGAATTCAACGACATGCTGCTGCAGTACTTCGACGAGGCCATACTGCGCGCCGACGACCAGCAGGTGATCGAGCCGCTCAACAAGCGCTTTCAGATCCACAACGGCTATATCGAGGTCCGGCACTCGCAGATTTTCGAGCACCACCCGTTCGCGCTGATGGAGCTGTTCGTACTGCTGGCGCAGCATCAGGAGATCAAGGGCGTTCGCGCCGCAACGATCAAGCTGATCCGCGATCACCGCCACCTGATCGACGAAGCCTTCCGCAACGACATCCGCAACACCTCGCTGTTCATGGAGCTGCTGCGCTCGCCCGACGGCGTCTCCACCGAACTCAAGCGCATGAACCGCTACGGCATTCTCGGCCGGTATCTGCCCGAGTTCGGGGAAATCGTCGGCCAGATGCAGCACGACCTGTTTCATATATATACGGTCGACGCCCATACCCTGAAGGTGATCCAGAAGATGCGCCAGCTGCGGCACATCGAGCACCGCGAACAGTTCCCGATCGTCTACCGCATCGTCAATCAGCTGCCCAAGATCGAGCTGCTGTATATCGCCGGCCTTTACCACGATATCGCCAAGGGCCGTGGCGGCGACCACTCCGAGCTCGGCGCCGAGGACGTGCTGGAGTTCTGCCGCCGTCACCACCTCGGCAAGTGGGACTCACACCTGGTAGCCTGGCTGGTGCGCAACCACCTGCTGATGTCGATGACCGCGCAGCGGCGCGATATTTCCGATCCCGAGGTTATCCACCGCTTCGCCAAGCACTGCGGCGACAGCGTCCACCTCGACTACCTCTACGTTCTCACCGTGGCCGACATCAACGCCACCAACCACACCTTGTGGAACAGCTGGCGCGCCACCCTGCTGCGCCAGCTCTACACCGAGACTCGCCGCGCGCTGCGCCGCGGGCTCGAGAATCCGGTCAACATCGACGACCGCATCGAGCAGCTGCAGAAAGATGCACTGGCGGCACTGCGCCGACGGGGCATCCGCGAAGCGGCAGCACTGGCGGTCTGGGGCAATATCGGCAACGATTACTTCCTGCGCGAAGATGCCCAGAGCGTGGCCTGGCACACCGAAGCGATCATCGAGCACGGCGCGGACAGGCTGCCGCTGGTACTGGTACGCAAGACCTCGTACCGGATCAGTGAAGGCGCCACCGAAATCTTCATCTACAGTGACGACCTGCCCAACCTGTTTCCGGCCACGGTGGCGGCGCTCGACCAGCTGCACCTGAGCGTCCAGGACGCGCGCATCATCCTCACCGAGGACGGCCGCTCGCTGAACACCTACTCGGTGCTGACCGAAGACAACCAGCCGCTGTCGGAAAACCCGGACTACCTCGCCAATATACGCGAGACCCTGATCGAGGAGCTGGACGATCCGGACGACTTCCCCAACATCATTCAGCGCCGCGTGCCGCGCACCCTGAAGCTGTTCGCCTCGCCGACCCGGGTCACCATCAGCAACGACCCGGTGATGCAGCAGACCGTGCTCGAAGTCAGCAGCCCCGACCGCCCCGGCCTGCTGGCGCGTATCGGCCGCATTTTCGTCGAATTCGGCATCTCGGTGCGCAAGGCCAAGATCGCCAGCATCGGCGAACGCGTCGAGGACTACTTCTTCATTACCGACGCCAACGAACAGCCGATCAGCGATCCGGAGCTTTGCCGCCGGCTCCAGGAAACCATCTGCAAGCAGCTCGACGAGCATATACAGCAGGAGTCGTGACCGCAGGCGAATAGCGTCCGTAGGCACCGAAGCCATTCGCGGCGGGGCGCCGCTCCTACGCCAACCGCAGGGCGCAGGATGGGTTAGCGGCGCAATGGCGATATAATCCGCCGTTTGGCACCTTGGTCCGGGCGCCGCCTAACCCGTCACAGGCGCCGAAGACGCCTTGGTTTCGGTCGACAGCGGACCCGCTAACGGTTGACAGCAACCATTACCACCCTGATCACCACTTAAAGGACATGCCATGGACAATAAAACCCAAACCGAAATCGAAGCGGCGGTCTTTCGCCGCCTGCTGGAACACCTGGACAGCCGCAAGGATGTGCAGAACATCGAGCTGATGAACCTTGCGGGCTTCTGCCGCAACTGCCTGTCGAAATGGTACGTTGCCGCCGCGGCCGAACGCGGCGAAAGCGTCGACTACGAACAGGCCCGCGAGCTTGTCTACGGCGAGCCCTACGCCGACTGGAAAGAGAAGTATCAGCAGGAAGCGACACCGGAGCAACTGGCCGCGTTCGAGGCGAAGAACAGGAAAGGGTGACGGGTGACGGGTGACGGGTGACGGGTGACGGGTGACGGGTGACGGGTAGGATGGGTCAAGCGATGCATCCACACCAGCCCCTGCAACACCGCGCGGCTCGGGCATCGCGGCCCCATCATATCGATCGCATTGCAGATCGATTGGTGTCCCTTGGCACTGTCCCGCACCGAATGTAGTGGTCAGAACCTCCCCTGTTGGGTTTACTTGAATTTGCTCCTGCAATTCAAGTATTCCCGCCGTCCCTGGCGGTCACGCGGCCAGCATTTGCTCCTGCAATGCTGGCATTCCCACTGTCCATTGTGGTCGCTTCGCCGCTAGACCCAACCTACGGACTAGACCCAACCTACGGACAGCCTACGGAACGGGCCCCACCTACGCGAGGCAGGCCCGCTCAGGGCGTCTGGCAGGGACTGCGCCTGCGTCCGCAACCGTCGTAATCACTGTCATCGGACAGGATCCAGGCGCGCTGGACCTGATTGAGGTCCAGCTCCAGCGTGGTGGCGTAGGTGTCGTCCTGCACCGGAAACGTCTTGACCACCCGGGCACCGCGCACGATACCGGCCACGGCGGCGCGGAAACGGTCGTTCTGCATCACCATATCGCTGACCTGGGTGCTGCCGTACAGATACTGACCATGGACCATCGCCGCCAGCTCCTGGTAGGCCCGCAGCTTGGAGGCCCGCATGGCCATCAGCATGCGATGTTGCTCGGTTTTCCCCGGCTGCAGACTGATCGGCGCGTAACCGGTGACCGTTACCAGATCGGGCACCTTAGGTACGGGCGCGGCAGCATTGTTGTCACTGATACCGGCGCACCCGGCCAGCAGCAACGCCAGCAGCAGCGCCGGCAGCAGTTTTCCCATGATCACGGCGCCACCTCGCCATTGCGGTTCTCGATAATCATGCCACGTTCGCGCGACGTCAGCGGGTCATAGCCCGGCAACGCGCCCTCCAGTCGCCCGCCCGGAACGTGGGTCTGGGCGCTGGCCAGTACCTGGCGGGTGGTGGTGTCGAGCACCCGGGCATTGAGCACGACACCATCGGGATACCGGGCATAGGTGCCGGTGAGGACGAAATAGATGCGGTAGTGGCTGTTGAGCAGCGACAGCGACTGGCGCGACAGTGGCGGCTTTTCGGTGGTGTTCAGACTGACGGCACGAAAGTCGACCAGGTTGTACTGCGCCTGCTGCAACTGGTAGATGAAATTCTCGGCGATCCGCTCGCCGACCGGGTTGGTGGCCGGCACTGCGGCGCGGTCGAGATCGGCGAACGGCAGCACCGCCATCGGCAGACGACGGATGCGATTTTCCCGCAGCCCCGCCGACAGTTGCTGCGCCATCTGCGCCACCGCCTCGCTCATCGGATCGGTGGACGAACGGGCAGCCACCAGCGCCAGCCCCGACGAAGCAGGCGCGGCCGGGTCTGCGCCCCAAGCGCCGCCTCCGCGCAGCTGCTGCACTACCCCGTCCCCGAGGGATTCGACCTGCACCGGCACCGGCTGCTGCGACGCGCATCCTGCCAGCAACAACCCGAAACCCGCCGCCAACACTCTCTTCATCTGTATCCATCCCTTTTGCGGCCAGCCTACGCCAAGCCCCCGCAGGGTACAAGCCATTTGCAAGGACCGCACAAATTGCATACTTTACCGGGAACCTGAAGACGCGAACGGCAGGCGGCAAAGCCCCATGACGGCCCTGCTCTGCGGAAAGGTCCAGCGTCGCTTGTCTCTTTTAATATCGGTCAGGATGCCCGGATGTTTAGCCACTTGATGCGCGCTTTGGCACTCTCGCTGCTGCTCCTGAGTCAGGTCGCAGGTGCACACAGCATCGAGGCTGAGGGGCGCGCCGCCATTATCGGCGACGACCTGATGTCGGCCCGCCGTCTGGCGGTGCAGGATGCCACCGAGCAGGCGTCGCTGCAGGCGGCCGCCTATATCAGCGTGACTCAGCGGGTCACCGACGGCATCCTCGAGGTCGACAACCTGCAGCTCGGCGCGCTCGGCACCGTCAGCAACGTCCAGGTGATCGGCGAACAGCGTCAGGGCAACTGGCTTATCGTGCGTATACGCGCCGAAATCGAAACCGAGCAGGGCTGTCGCAACGGCGCAGGACACAGCTATCGCAACCACCTCGCCGTCACCGCCTTTCCGCTGCTGCATCCGCAGCAGGCGAACCTGGGCCGGCTCAACGGTATCGACAGCGCCCTGCCGTCCCTGCTGGCCCAGGCACTGAGCCAGAACCCCGGGCTGCACAGTCTGGACGCCAGCCACTCCAGCCTGATCCAGGATCCCGGGACGGCCCCCAGCCGCCAGCTGCACGACACCCGCCTGAGCAATTTCACCCCCAACGCCCGCCAGCTCGATGTGCAGTACCTGATTTCCGGCGTGATACGCGACCTGTCCATGCAAGACCCAGGTGTGCATCTAGAGCAGAATCAGCTGCAGCACTGGTACAACCGTGCCCGCCGGCAGGACGAACGCTATCTGCGCAGGCTCGAGCTCGACCTCTATGTTCACGATGCCCTGACCGGCGCCCTGCTGCTGCGCCGCCAGTACGGCACCGAAGGCCTGTGGAATCTACCGCAGAACCGCGCCACGGGATTTGGCAGCGCCGCCTTCTGGGAGCAGGATTACGGCCGCAAGACCCGCGCGCTGCTCGAACGGATCAGCGACGAAGTCGGCGCCGAGCTGGCCTGTCAGCCATTTCGGGCCGAGATCGTGAGGGTGGAAAACGATCGCGTATGGTTCCGCGCCGGGCGCAGCGACGGCATCAACCGCGGCGACAGGCTCAGCCTGTACCGGCTGCAGCGGGACTTCGGCCCCAATCTGGACAATACCCGCCAGACCCTGGTCGTCGACGACGTTCAGGCCGGCATTTCCAGCGGTACCTTCGCCAGCCACGGCGGACAGATCAATATCCAGCAGGGCGACCTGGTGGTGGCGCATTAACGTTAAGCGTTACGCCTCACGAATTTATCGGGTCGCGTAACGCCGACAATAGTGAGCGCCGGATTTTTTCCCTATACTGGATCACTTTCGCCACCCCGGCGTCCGTACCACCAAGGATTCAAGGTCTCAGACACAATGCAACAAAGTGAAATGTTCGCGCTGCTGGAGCGCAAGATCGAAGAAATGCTGGAAGAAGTCGAGCTGCTGCGCATGGAAGTCGCCGAACTGCGTGACGCCAAGGCAGAGCTGGAAGAGGATAAGGCCGAGTCCCTGCGACGCCTGGAAGGCCTGCTGGCCCGCTTCGAAGACGACGAAGAACAGCAGTCCGCCGCCTGATCACGCGGGAGTGTAAAGCTAAAGGTTCATCGCAGATTAGCGTGAATCCAGGGGCCGATAGCCCCTGCCCAATCAAAGAAGCCCGGCAATTGCCGGGCTTCTTGTATATTCAGGCCGATGAATCAGCCGGCACTGCCGCGAATGAAGACCTCGACGCGGCGGTTCTGCGAGCGCCCGGCCTCGGTATCGTTGCTTGCAACCGGATAGCGCGGGCCGTAGCCCTGGGTGCTGATACGCCCCTGGGCGACACCGCGGCTCACCAGGTAACGGGCAACGCTCGCCGCGCGCTGCTCCGACAATCCCTGGTTCAGCTCGAAGGAACCGGTGCTGTCGGTGAAGCCGTTGACGCCGACGGCGGTCTTGTTGAACTCGTTGAGCACCAGGGCAACGTCGTCCAGCACCGGATAGAAGCCGGAATCCAGCTGTGCGCTGCCGGTCTCGAAGGTAATATTGCCCGGCATCACCAGACGGATATCGTCGCCGACGCGCTCGATGCCGACACCGGTACCGTCCAGACGCTGACGCAGCGCCATTTCCTGCTGGTCCATGTAGTGACCGACGCCACCGCCCACGGCACCACCCACCAGCGCGCCGACCAGGGCGCCACGGCCACGATCATGGTGGTCCACCGCCGCCCCCAGCAGCGCACCGGTCACAGCCCCGATACCCGCCCCCTTGGTCGCCTGGGCGGTCTTTTCCTCACGACTGTAGGGGTCCAGGGTGGTACAGCCGGCCAGTACAGTCATGGCCATTGCAAGAGTAAGCGCTTTTTTCATCATTGAATTCCCATTTCAACTGTTCGGTTCGCCCGCCTGAGGCGCAAACCTGCACACCGGAGGTGCTGAGTGAGAGCATTATAACGCTCCCGCCTTAACCGGCAATGAAACCCGCTCACTCCTGTGCTATTCGGCGGGCGCAGCCTGGCTGCCTGCCCGGTACGAGCCCACTGCGGGTCGTCGCAAAGCCGATTCATGGTAGTCAGTCCGGCGAACAACCGATAAAATGTCCCCGCCCAAGGGAGCCTTGCCCGCAAGTCCTCTTTTAAATTCAGTGTCCGTTCCATCCGAGGAGTGCCCATTGTCTCAGCTGCCAGTCATTGTCGGTTTTGGCGGAATCAATCCGGCCGGTAGAGCCTCGTCACACCACGCCTATCGCCGCCTGATCATCGACCGGCTCGACGCAGACAGCCGCCGCAAAACGCTGCTGAGCCTGGCCACGCTGATGAAGCTCGCCAGCTTCGAGGACGGAAATTACCTGACCGCGGCCGGCGAGCGCTTGCCGCTCGAAGGTCTGCTGGAACAGGTCGCCCGGCAGGTGCTCGACAACACCCTGGTGCGTCGCATTCATCCGAACTGGTTCGATGTCCACGCGGTGATGTTCAACCGCCCCGCGGAAGTCGAAGGCCCTGACGGCACACTGCGCTTCACGCTGCGACGTCGCCAGATGCCGCACCAGATTCCCGACAACTGGGAAATACGCGAGCTTTCGGCCAACCAGCTCGAGATCAGCGTGGCTGGCCCCTGCGACGTCATCTTCCCGGACATCAAGGACGCGCTGGTTCAGTCCGCCGGCATGCTGCCCACAGGTTTCGCCCCCGGCGAGCTCTACCAGTCCCGCAACCATCCGCGCAACCTGCAGATGACCGTTTACGCCGCATCGGACGCACTCTACTCCAGCGGCATTCCGTTCGAAACCGTTCTCGAACGGGTGCGGCCCGACCAGGTCGGCGTCTATGCCAGCAATTCCATCGGCCAGCTTGACGACTTCGGCTTCGGCGGCCTGACCAAATTTCCGGCACTGGGCAAGCGCACCACGTCCAAGCAGATGCCGCTGGGCTATGCCCAGATGCCGGCCGACTTCGTCAACGCCTACATTCTCGGCAACGTCGGCGTCACCGGCGGCTCGCTGGGCGCCTGCGCCACCTTCCTCTACAACCTGCGCAACGCCGTCAACGATATCCGTTCCGGCCTGCGCAAGGTGGTACTGGTCGGCGGCAGCGACGCGCCGGTCACCCCCGAGGTCATCGAGGGTTTCCGTTCCATGGGCGCGCTGGCGGAAGACAAGGACCTGCGGGCACTGGACGGTCTCGCCGAGCTTGGCGACGACGACTACCGCCGGGCCTGCCGCCCGTTCGGCGAGAACTGCGGCTTCACCATCGGCGAGTCGAGCCAGTTCGTGATGCTGATGAGCGACGATCTGGCGCTGGAACTCGGCGCCCAGATCTTCGGCGCGGTACCCGACGTTTTCGTCAACGCCGACGGCCACAAGAAGTCGATTTCGGCACCCGGCATCGGCAACTATCTCTGCCTTGGCAAAGCCGCGGGCCTGGTGCGCTCGATGCTCGGCGACAACGCCCTGCGCCATCGCAGCTTCGTCCAGGCGCACGGTACCAGCACGCCGCAGAACCGGGTCACCGAATCGCACGTCATCAACGAGATCGCCCGCGCCTTCGATATCCCGTCCTGGCCGGTGGCGGCCATCAAGGCCCAGCTCGGTCACTCCCAGGGCACCGCCGCCGGGGACCAGCTGACCATCTCGCTCGGCACCTGGCAGTACGGCTATATCCCGGGCATCCTGAACACCAGGGAAGTCGCCGGGGACGTTCATCAGAGCAACCTGCGCTTCGCGCTCGACCATATCGAGGTCGGCAGCGACCAGATCGACGCCGTGCTGCTCAATTCCAAGGGTTTTGGCGGCAACAATGCCAGTGCGCCGCTGCTGTCTCCGCAGATAACCGAACAGCTGCTGACACGCCGCCACGGCGCCGAGGCAATGAAGGCGTGGCGCACGCGCCAGGCAGGCGTTATCGAAAGAGCCGCGGCCTACGACGACGACAACAGCAACGGACTGACGCGGCCGATTTACCGCTACGACTACTCGGTACTCGAGGGCAGCGACCTGCAGATCAGTGCCGACGAGATCCGCCTGCCGGGTTATCCACAGGCGGTCAAGCTGAGTGATGACAACCCCTACAAGGACATGTGCTGATGACGCCCGGACGCCCTGCGAAACTGGCCGCCCTCGGTGTCGCCGCCGCCATCGGTCTGGCCGGCTGCGGTACACCTAACCTCAAGAACGAGGATTACTACACCCTCGACACCCGCTACCTGCTGCTGTGCCGCGGCACCAGCAATCACTGCCTGGAGTTGTCGCTGGTCGCATCCGCGATCACCAAGGCCGACCCGATCGAGGAAGCGTACGGGCGTCAGATTCAGGGCCCGAACTACCCGCTCAGCCTGGCCAGAATCCTGCTGAGCCCGGCCGACGAAAGCTACCGCGGCCAGCCGGTCGACGGCAGCTCCCGCTATTACACCCTGCCGGTCAACGACAAAACCAACATCGCCTGGGACACCCTCGACGATATGCACGCCTGGCTGTACGAGGACGTCGGCAACTGAAATCCGGGAGCGACGCCGTACAGCGAATGCGCGCGTCGAAGCCATGGTGCGCCGCCGGACACCCGTAGGAGCGCCGCCCCGGCGCGAACATCCGAGCGGTACGGAACCCTTCGCCGCGGGGAAGTGCCCGTAAGTTTGGGTACGCGGCTACGGGCGTCTCAGATAGCCAGCAGCCGATGAACGTTCGCGGTGGTGCGGCGCGCGATCTCTCCGGGTGGCTCCGCTCGCAGCGCACAGAGTACGTCGAAGGTATCCCTCACCCGCTGCGGGCGGTTCGGTTCATCGCGCCAGCCAGCCAGCGGCATGTCCGGCGCATCGGTTTCCAGCACCAGTGCATCGAGCGGTAAAGCCGACGCCAGACGACGCAGTTTGGTCGCACGGTCATAGCTGATGGCGCCACCGAACCCCAGTTTGAAGCCGAGTTCGATATACTGCTGCGCCTGCTGCTCGCTGCCGGAAAACGCGTGCACGATACCCGCCCTTCGCAGTTTCGCCCGACGCAGCGCCTTGAGCATCTGATCGTGCGCCTTGCGCACGTGCAGCAGCACCGGCAGGTCATGACGCGCGGCCAGATCGAGCTGCGCCTCAAGGTAGAACTGCTGCTGATCGCGATCGGCGTTGTCGATGAAGTAATCCAGCCCGATTTCACCCACCGCCCGCGCCGTGCCTGCGGCCAGCCGCGTCGCCAGTTGCTCGAGATGTTCGGGGCGGTGCTCGGACAGAAAACAGGGATGCAGCCCCAGCGCCGGATAAAGCCGCGGGTCGCTTGCGCAGAGCCGCTCGACGCGTTCCCAGTGCTCAGCGGTCACGCCCGGCACCAGAATTTCCGTGACGCCGGCAGCCCGGGCTTCGGCCAGCGCGGTATCGCGCCAGCCGTCGAAGGCCGGAAAATCGAGATGGCAGTGGCTGTCGAAGAGCGACGGGATGGCATTCATGGGCTTTAACGCGACCGTGGTGGATAACATCCAGAGACTAGCACGGAAGGTGACGGGTGACGGGTGACGCGGGTGACGCGGGTGACGGGTGACAGGTGACAGGTGACAGCTTTGTAGGTTGGGTCTAGCGGCGAAGCGACCACAATGGACTGTGGGAGGCCGCCCCGTGGGAATGCCAGCATTGCAGGAGCAAATGCTGGCCGCGTGACCGCCAGGGACGGCGGGAATACTTGAATTGCAGGAGCAAATTCAAGTATTCCCAACAGGGGGAGGTTCGAGGTAAGACAGTGCCAACCGAGACCAATCGATCTGTAATGCGATCGATATGATGGGGCCGCGATGCCCGAGCCGCGAGACGTCGGTGGGGCTGGTGCGGATGCATCGCTTGTCCCATCCTACCCGTCACCCGTCACCTGTCACCTGTCACCTGTCACCCAAAAATCAATGCTCCCGCGTGGCGCGGAAGGCAACGTCCGGCCAGCGCTCCTCGGTCAGGCTCAGGTTGACGCGGGTCGGCGCCAGGTAGGTCAGCAGGCCGCCGCCGTCGATGGCGAGGTTGTCGTAGGCCTTGCGGCGGAAGTCCTCGAGCATCTTGTTATCGCTGCACTCGACCCAGCGCGCGGTCTGCACGGTGACGCCCTCGTAGACGCAATCCACCTTGTATTCGTCCTTGAGGCGGTAGACGACGACGTCGAACTGCAGCTGACCGACAGCACCGAGCACCAGGTCGTTGTTCTTGAGCGGCTGGAACAGCTGCACCGCCCCCTCCTCCGACAGCTGCTGCAGTCCTTTCTGCAGCTGCTTCATTTTCAGCGGGTCCTTGGGCCGCACGCGACGGAACATCTCCGGCGCGAAGTGCGGAATGCCGGTGAACTTCATCGACTCGCCGGCGGTGAAGGTATCGCCGATCTGGATGGTGCCGTGGTTGTGGAGACCGATGATATCGCCGGACCAGGCTTCCTCGACGTTCTCGCGGTCACCGGCCAGGAAGGTCACCGCATCGGCGATCTTGACGTCCTTGCCGATGCGGGTGTGGCGCATTTTCATGCCGCGCTCGTATCGGCCCGAGCAGATGCGCATGAAGGCTATGCGGTCGCGGTGCTTGGGATCCATGTTCGCCTGAATCTTGAACACGAAACCGCTGAAGGCTTCTTCGTCGGCGGCCACCGGGCGCTGGTCGGTCTGGCGTGCAATGGGCGCCGGTGCCCATTCGACGAAGTCGTTGAGCATCTCGCGCACACCGAAGTTCGCCAGCGCAGTACCGAAGTAGACCGGGGTCAGCCTGCCGGCCATGAAGGCTTCCTGATCCCACTGATGGGTGGCGCCTCGCACCAGCTCCATCTCCTCGACGAAGTCGTCGTACTCGTCTGCGAGCAGCTCCCTGGCCTCGTCGGAGTCGATGCCCTTGATGCGGATGTCCTCGGACAGCACCGCGTTTTTGCCGGGCTGGAAAACGTGGATCTCGTCGTTGTAGAGGTTGTAGACACCCTTGAACTGCTTGCCCATACCGATCGGCCAGTTGATCGGCGCCGCCTCGATGTTCAGCACCTCCTCGATCTCGTCGAGCAGTTCGATGGGATCGCGGATATCGCGGTCGAGCTTGTTGACGAAGGAGAAGATCGGCGTGTCGCGCAGACGGCAGACCTCCATCAGCTTGATGGTCCGGTCCTCGACACCCTTGGCGCCGTCCACCACCATCAGCGCCGAGTCGACCGCCGTCAAAGTGCGGTAGGTATCCTCGGAGAAGTCCTCGTGCCCCGGCGTATCGAGCAGGTTGACGGTACGGCCGTTGTACGGAAACTGCATCACCGACGAGGTGATGGAGATACCGCGCTCCTGCTCCATGCTCATCCAGTCGGACGTGGCGTGGCGGTCGCTCTTCTTGCCCTTGACGGTACCGGCGGTCTGGATCAGCTGACCGAGCAGCAGCAGCTTTTCGGTAATGGTGGTCTTACCGGCGTCGGGGTGGGAAATGATGGCGAAAGTCCGGCGTTTCGAGACTTCGCGCTGAATAGCGGCATTGGACATTGATGAAAATCTTCTGATCGGTCGCGGAACGGCGCAGCCCGGGCCACCGCGAGCGGTGCTCGGGGGCTGCGTCTCCGTGACAATGGTCGGGAATGGCGCCTATTTTCCCCGATCCGCGGTCGTTTAACAATCAAAGCGCCGATGCTGCGCGTTTTTTCACCGGATCCCCGGCCGCCGCGGCGATAAAGGCTTCGAGCACACCGAGCTCCGCCGATAGCCTGTAGGTCAGACGATACAGTCTTGAGGTCGTGTCGAGCGACTGCAGGGCGATGTTGAAGCCTTCCCGCTCGATATTGATCAGATCCTCGATATCACGATACCCGGCGGTAAACTGCTCCAGGTAGGCCTCACGAACCGAACCGACCTCCCGCAGCTGGGTTTCGATCGCCGGCAGCGCCCGCGCCAGCGCACGTTCCTCCTCGAGATAGCCCTGTACCTGGCGACGCAGGTCGCGCCGGGCCGAAGCCTGCTGGAAACGCGCGGCTTCCAGCCCCTGGGTTTCGGCGCTGACGCGCCGGAATTCCGAGAGCCCCTGAAAGTTCATGCGCGCGCGCAGTGCGAAATAGGCATCTTCCTCGATATCGCCGCCATCCTGGCGCCGATAGCTGCTGCCTTCCAGCACCAGCCGGGGCTTGAGCGCCGCGCTGGCGCCCTCGACCTCGGCCTGGGCCGCCAGCACCTCCTCGACAGCCCCGAGGTAGACCGGCGAGCGTTCGATAAGGCGCTCGAGTGCGGCGTCCGAATCGAACAGGTATTCGCTGCTGCGGTAGGGCGGCGTCGGCAGGGAACCCGCCTCCGTGCCCACCAGCAAACGATAGTCGCGGCGTGCCCGCGCCAGCTCCCCCCGCCGCAGATCGAGCTGCTCGTCGGCGAATGCCTTCGCCTGCGTCATGCGATCCCGTTCGCTGCTGTCCGAGTAGCCGCCCAGCGCCCGCTGCGTAACCAGCACGTCGAGCTCACCGAGACGCCGCTTGAGCGCCTCCACGGCCTCGACCCGCTGGCGGGCATAGAGCACGTCGAGATAGACCCCGGCGACGTCGAGCGCGATATCGTTGCGGGCCACCAGAATCTCGGCGTTCTTCTGCCGCTGCCGCGCCTTCGCCGCATCGACGTCACTGCCGACGAGCCCCCAGTCGTAAAGCATCTGCGAGACCAGAATATCGAAACCGGCTTCGCCGCCGGAAAAACTGTCGTCCTGCCCCAGCGACAGCTCCAGCGCCGGCAGGTAGCCGTCCCGGGCAATGGCAACTTCCGTTTGCGCACGCTCGTAGGCATAACGCCGCGCCGCCATTTCCGGGTGCCGTGCGATACTGAGGGCCACCGCTCCCGGCAGTCCCTGCCCCGCGGCCGGAGACTTCACAGCAGGGCCGGGCCGGACGCCGGCAACAGGCACTGGCGCAGCCGATGCCCCCTCCTGCACAGGCTCGGGCCAGAGCCGGGTCTCCATCCGGGCCGGCGGCTGTGGTTCGGGCCGGTCGACGGGCCTGGACTGGTGTACATCGGACGCCAGCAGAGGGGACGGTGCCGGAGCCGGCGTATCCGCCGCAGCCCCGGGAGCCTGCAGTGTCCGCGGCGCGACGGCTTCGATGTCCGCTGACTCCCCGGCCGCAGACACCACCACCTCGAAGCTGCGGACCGCGGGATCGCCCGCCAGCACGAAAGACACCCGCGCCAGTCCGGGCGCGAGCGACTGCAGTTCCAGTTCCGCACCCTGCGCCGTCGCGCCGAGGACCGCAGGATCCGAGATCTCGACCCGCTGCAGGTCACCTTCGAAACGCAGATGCTGTTCGGCACCTACGACCAGTCGGAACGCCGCCTGGGCCTGCGGCGCGATCAGCAGCAACGCCAGCAGTCCGGCGGTCAGCGTGCGTTTGCCTGCGGTTTTGCGCTCAGATGCATCCGTTGCGTAAGCCATGCAGAATCCGTTGCCCCTGTCAGTCCAGTACGATCCCCAGGTGCTCGAGGCTTTCGTACGTCAGTGCCCCGACGGCCAGACCGTTCTCGACCTGGTAAGCGCTCAGCGCGTCCACAGTGCGGGTGCCGACGAGGCCGTCGATCCGGCCGGGATGGAAACCGCTGTCGAGCAGCCGCGTCTGCAGGCGCCTGACGAAGGTTTCGCTCAGCTGATCATCACAGACGGCCCGACGCGAGACGATGCGTGGCTGGCCTTCGTAGCGGGTAACGGTGAGGGCCTCGGTTACCGCCGGTATCCGCTCCATATCCACGGTCTCGGCCCGCACCAGGTTCTGGACTTCGACGCTGTCGGTCTCGGCGTCGACGACGACCGGTACCGCCCGGGCCGGCTCGGCCACGACCCAGCGCGCCACCTGCCGGGTCTGGGCCGGTTCGATAATCACACGGGTCGCTTCCGGCTTCACCAGTTCACGCCGCTTGAAAGTTCGCGTCTGCTGCGGAATCTCGCCGGTACAGAACGCCATGGCGCCAGTACCACGGGAAAAACGCGTGCCGGCGCTCTGGCAGGGCTCCATGGTTGCCCGCGCCTCCTCGACCACGACGGTGACATCCTTTTCCTCGTAGACCGCAGGCTCCACTTCATAGCGGATGACTTCCGGTCTCACTACCACGTCCTCGACCACCTGTCGGTATTTGGCCGGAAGGATCCGGTAGGTGGTGGTTCCCTCGCGGGTCACCACCGTCTTGAGGCCTCGCTCCAGCTCGGCCGGCGTCACCGTGATCCGGCTGGCGGAGTCCTGGACCAGCACCTCGACACTTTCACGCAGCGGCCTTGGCTTGACCTGGGCGTAGACCCAGCACTGACCCGGCTCGACACCCGCCGTCAGGTCGGCACCGTCGAGTGTCCCCCGGTATGCGGGTGCAGCAACGGTGGGCTGCAGGTCGGGGGCTGTTGCTGTATCCAGGGTTTCGCTGCTGCGCTTCTGCGGTGCAAACGCCTTCCCGGCATCATTCTGATAGCCCAGAGAGCTGCAACCCGAGACCAATAAAACGGAAAGGAAAACCCCACCTCTTTTAAACATCAAAACCAATCCTGTTTGATAATCCATGCCGGCAAACGCTTCAAAAAAAAATAATAGCCACGCGACGGGACCAGGCAGCATGCGAATAAGAAGCACCCGCTACAACCCCGTCGAATTACCGGGAAAACATATGAAAAGGCAGACAACTATAGCATCGGCGCCTGACCTTGTAAGCGCCTTTTCCCGTCTGCTCTCTTCAGTTGAATTCCAGCCGCGACAGCGGGCGAACCAGATAACTGAGCACGGAGCGCTCGCGGGTGCGAATATCGACCACGGCGATCATCCCCGGCTTGATCGGTAATGACTGACCGCCATGCTGCAGCGAGTTTTTGTCCGTTTTGACCAGAACCCGGTAAAAGGCCTCCTCGCCTCTGGGCGTGCTTTCTTCCAGAGTATCGGAACTAATCTGCACCACTTTCCCCTCCAGCCAGCCATAAACGGAGTAGTCATAGGCGCTGATTTTCACCGCCGCCGACATCTGCGGCGCGATAAAGGCGACATCCTGCGGCAGCACCCGGGTCTCGATCAATAATTGATCATCCAGCGGCGTGATCTGCATGATTTCCTCACCCGGCGCGACCACGCCGCCACGGGTGGTGATCGCGATATTGTTGACCACCCCCTTTACCGGCGACAGCAGGCGCGTGCGGGCCAGCTGATCCTGCTGCTGAACCAGCGTCTGTTCCAGTACCGCAAGTTCCGCCCTGCTGGCCACCAGCTCCGCATAGGCGTCCTGCATGAAGCTGTTCCTGAGTTCCGCCAGACGGCCCTTCATCGACGCCACTTCGCGGCGCAGCTTGAGCAGCTCCATTTCACTGACCGCCTTTTTTCTCACCAGCGCCTCGACGACCTCAACCTGCCGCGTCGCCGCGGCCAGCTCTTCACGAATCGAGCCCAGCGCCGACTGCAACCGCGTGCGCCGCGCCTCGAACAGGCGGCGCTCACTTTCGATCTCCGGCCATTCCTGTTCCAGCCCCTCGGGAAAGGCGATCTGCGCCTCGTCGAAAACTTCCGCCTCGAGCCGCGCAATCGCCGCTTTCAGCTCGCGCTGCTTGATGCGGGACTCCTGAACGACGCTGTGAAAGCGGGTCTGGTCGAGCAACACAAGCGGTTCGCCCGCCTCCACCACCTGCCCTTCCTGCACCAGGATATCCGCCACGATACCGCCTTCGAGACTCTGCACCGACTGCTGCCGGCTGGTCGGAATCACCGTGCCCTGGCCGCGGGCGACTTCGTCGACCCGGGCCCAGGCGGCCCAGGCCAGCAGGCAAAAGACGCTGAGCATGCAGGCCCAGAGCAGAGGCCGGGTCCAGGCGCTGTCGAGCGAGACCTCGGGATCCCCCAACTGGCGCCGCAGCGCCCGCGTATCGATACCCTTACTCATGCGGTGGTCGCCTCCTGCCGCGCACCGTCACGACGGGCGGCGCTGGCCGTTGCGCTCAGCACCTCCTGCAAGGGGCCATCCAGGGCCCGCTGCCCCTGCTGCAGCACCAGAGCGTACTCCGCCCAGGCCAACAACGCCCGCTTGTGGGTCGCCAGTACCAGGGTCCTGCCCTCAAGCCAGGGCTCCAGAGTGCGTATCACCCGGTTTTCGGTGTTCTGATCCAGCGCCGCGGTGGGTTCATCCATCAGCACCACCGGCGGGTCCTGCAAGATCAGGCGCGCCAGACCGACGGACTGCCGCTGCCCGCCCGACAGGCTCTGGTTGCCGGCGATGGGCAGATCCAGCCCCAGCGGATGGCGGCGCACGAAATCGCCGAGCCCGGCCATGTCCAGCGCCGCGACCAGACGGTCGTCACCGCTATCGCCACCACCGAGCAACAGGTTGTCGCGAAGCGTGCCCTGGAAGAGCGCGATATCCTGCGGCATGTAGCCGATATGCCGACGCCGGTCGACCGGATCCACCTGAGCCAGCTCGCGATCGTCCAGCCGCAGGCTGCCCGATGCCGGATCGAACAGCCCGGCCAGCAACCGCAGCAGCGTCGACTTGCCCGAGCCGTTGCCGCCCAGCAGTACCCAGCGTTGTCCCGGCCTGATTTCCAGCCGGTCCAGCGCCAGCACCGGCACGGATTGCGCATCGTATCGCCAGCAGACCGACTCCAGCCGATAGTGGCCGTCGACACTTGCCAGACGCGCGAAGCGCCGCCCCTCGGGGCGCTCGACGGGACGCTGCATCAGCTCGTCCAGCCCCTCGAACGCAACCCTCACCTGCTGCCAGCGCGCCAGCAGCTGCGAGACCTGCGCAAAAGGCGCCAGCGCCCTCGATGTCAGCAGCGAACAGGCGATCAGCGCGCCAGCGGTCAGTTCACCGGCGAACACCAGGTATACCCCGGCAATAACGCTGGCGACATAGGCCAGCTGCATCGCCGCCGTCGTCCAGCTCGCGATCCAGGCATTGAGATTGCGTGATCTCAGTCCCCGGGCGCTTTGCGATGCGCTGAGCCGCTGCCAGGTCGCCAGTGCCCGGCCCTCGCCGCGGTTGGTTTTCAACGTTTCCAGATGGTCCACCGACTCCAGCAACAGGGCGTTGCGCACCGCCGCCTCACGCATACCCTCGCGCGCCAGACGAGCAATCAGCGGCTGGCACAGCAGGCTCGGCAGCACGATCAGCACAATCGCCGCCAGTGGCACCAGCGCCACGGGGCCGCCGATAAAGGCGATCAGACACAGAAACAGCAGACTGAAGGGAAGGTCGCCGCAGGCGCCCAGGGTACTGGCGGTAAAGAACTCACGCACGATTTCGAAGTCGCGCATCTGGCTGGCGAAGGCTCCCGTGGAGCCGGGCCGCGAAGCGAGCCGAAGACTGATAGCCTGCTGAAACAGACTGCGGGACAGCGCAAGATCCAGCCGCTTGCCACCCTGCTCGATTACGACCGAGCGCAAAGCGCGCAACAGGAACTCAAGCCCGATGGCGATGAATACCCCCAGCGCCAGCGCCCAGAGCGTGCCGTCGGCCCGGGTCGGCAGCACCCGGTCATAGACCTGCATCACGAACAGCGCCGATGCCACCGCCAGCAGCGCCGCCAGCAAGGACGCCAGCGCCACCTCGGCGAAGCGACGCCACTGCCTCCCCACCAGATCACGAAACCAGTGCCCAGAGGCCGCGCGGGCATAACCGGCTGCGCGCCAGTCGTCCTGACCGGCAGGATGAGCCACCAGCACCCGCCCGCGCTGCAACGACCGCAGCTGCTCCAGCGGCATCCGCAGCTCACCGCCGGTCACGGGGCTCAGCAACCTGCTTTCCTGCCCGTCGATGGCCAGCAGCACCAGCGGCTGGCCGTCATGGGTATCGATCAGGCAGGGCAACAGCGTCTCGCCGAGCTGCCCGGGCTCGGCGTCAAGCAAGCGGGCAGCAACCCGATGATGCGCCAGCAGCCCGGGCAGCTGCTCCCAGCGCACAGGGCCCTGTTCCAGCGCGGCGCCATAACGGAGCCGCGCCTCGTCGAGGTGAAGATCGTACCGCGCCAGCAGGCAACGGACGGCGGCAAGCAGAGGGTCATCGCCACCGGCCTGCCCGGCGACCGGCTCGATAGGCCTTAGCGAAGGACTGAATCTGGCTTCCATAGGCGCTCATGCTCCCTGGACGAACAATACACCGGCAACGCTCGTGCTCAGGCAGCGAGCTCCACAACGGGGCCGGTCCCGGCCCCGTTCCCGCTCCGTCAGACGGCTCCGATCACGGTCAGGTCGTCGTCGACCTGAACGATGGCGACACCGAGCTGGTACTCGACATAGTCATTGCCCCCCGCCGTGGTACCGGTGCCGGTCTGTACCGCGCCGTCGAGCTGCACGCTGTCGCCCTGGTCGCCCGTCACGTAAAGCAGGTCATCGGCGTCGGTCAGCGCCACGATGGCATCCTCGTCCAGTATCAGGTCGTTGGCACCGCTGCCGCCAAGCGAGATCTGTTCGATATCGTTGACCCGGGTCGGATCGATGTAGTCGCCGGAGGCTGAATCGACGAAGTCGAGTACAATGCCATCGCCGGTCAGCAGCAGCACGTCTTCGCCGTCGCCACCGTTGAAGGTGTCACTGCCAAGGCCGTCGTAAATCAGCAGATCGTCCCCGCCGTCGCCGTTGAGGACGTCGTCGCCGGCCCCCCCACGCAGCAGGTCGTCACCGCCGTTGCCGTTGAGGGTATCGTTGCCATCGTAGCCGTACAGGCGGTCGCTGGCCGAGGTGCCATCAAGGGTTTCATCACCATTCCCGGGCGTGCCCTCTATCAGGGCGTCATCCCCGGTATCCAGCACGTTGGCGTCCGCCAAGCTGCCCGCACCGGCCGAGTCGCTAAGGCCGTCGCTGTCGGTCGCGGTGATGGTGATTGCGGCGAGCAGGTCGGCATTGAGCACGGCGCTATCGAGCGTTACCGAGGCCAGCAGCTCGTTTATTGCGAGGTTGTCGATAACGCCTCCGCCCGCGGCGGTGATCGTCAGCGTCGAATCGGTGACCAGCCCCGTGATAAGGACGGTATTGGTGACGACATTGACACTGATACCCAGCTCGTCCGCAAGATCAGCGGAATAGCTCCAGCCGTTGTTGAGTACCGCCAGCAGTGGGTTGTAAACAATTTCCACCTGCTCCAGATTCCCATCCCGATCGAAGGCGGTCAGGGCCTGGGTACTAAGATCGATGAGGTCGAGCGCATCGGCACCCACAAGCCCGAGCAGGGTTGAGCTGCTGGCGGTCACGACCGGAGCGGCATTCGCCTGCACCACCACACTTTTGGAATCGCTCACCGAATTGCCGGCCGCATCGGTTGCCGTCGCGGTAGCGCTATAGGAACCCTCGGCCAGGGGCGATGCCGTCAGATCCAGCGTCCAGTTGCCGCTGCCGTCGACACTGAGCTCGCTGTCGGCGGCTGTATAGGTGGTGCCGTCGAACTCGACGCTCAGGCTGGTGCCATCGTCCAGGTCCAGGGTGCCGTTGATCAGCAGACTGGTATCGGAGGTGATGAAGTCGGCATTGTCCACGCCGTCATCAACCGTGATGCTGTCGATGCTGACGGTACTGCCGTCGGCATCCGCGTCTATTGCGGTATCGATCGTCAGCGCAAAGGCGGCGCTGAGCGCACTGTCGTTACCCGCCGCGTCGGTCGCCGTCGCGGTAAAGCTGTAGCTGCCGTCGGCCAGCATCGCCGGCGTGAAGGTCCAGTCACCGCTGCCGTCGGCCGTGGCGGTGCCGATCTCGGAACCGTCCTGGAAGATCGTGACGGTGCTGTTCGCTTCGGAGGTGCCGGTCAGGGTCGGGGTGGTATCG
Organism: Marinobacterium nitratireducens; assembly: GCF_014645375.1. Taxonomy (GTDB): domain Bacteria; phylum Pseudomonadota; class Gammaproteobacteria; order Pseudomonadales; family Balneatricaceae; genus Marinobacterium_A; species Marinobacterium_A nitratireducens. Next base: position 627,818 of record NZ_BMLT01000002.1, on the reverse strand, counting down.
TCGGTGCTGTCACCGCTGGATAGCGGATCGGTCAGGGCTCCGACATCGTCGGCGGCGCTGACGATTGTCGGCGCCGCCGGCGCCGTGGTGTCGATGGTCAGCTCGAACGGCGCGCTGAGCACACTGGTGTTGCCGGCGGCATCCTCCGCCGTCACGGTGAACTCGTAGGTCGCGTCGGCCAGCGCCGCTGAGGTGTAGCTCCAGTTTCCGCTGCCGTCGGCGGTGACCGTCGCGACGCTGCCGCCGTCCTGGAAAATTTCGACGGTACTGCCCGCTTCGGCGGTACCCACCAGGGTCGGCGTCGTGTCGTTGGTGCTGTCGCCCGAGGCCAGATCGTCGGTCAGCGGGGCGACGTCATCCCCGGCATGGCTGATCACAGGCTGTGCCGGCGGGGTGACATCGACAAGGCCGGCATCGACCGTAACGCTGCCTTCCGGACTGACATTGCCCGCCGCATCGGTTGCAGTCGCCGTAATCACTGTTGCGTCAGCGATATCCGGATCGGCATCCACGGACCAGTTGCCGCTGCCATCGGCCACCACCGTGTAATCGATGCTGCCATCGTCGCCGACATCGATATTCACCGTACTGTTGGCTTCGGCCGTACCGGTAATGACTGTGCCATCTGTGGGATCGATAACCGGTGCAGCCGGTGCGGTGGTATCCAGCGTCGTGGTATCGGTGATATCCCCGCTGTTGCCGGCCGCGTCGCTGACCGTCATCGTCACCGTCAGGGTGCCATCGGCCAGACCTGAGAGATCCTGCCCGGCGACCGAGACGTTGCCGCTGCCGTCGACGCTGATATCGCCCGCGGCGACGTTGAGGGTGGTGACACCGTCGCTGATGGCGATGCCGTCCACCGTGGCGCCGGACTCGACGGTGCCGCTCAGCGTCACGCTGGAGGCTTCCGCCGCGCTCAGCAGCTCGTCGCCGCCGTCGTCGAAGGCAATGGCGTTGCTGCCGTCGCCGGTGGCGGGACCGGTGGTATCGAGGGTGGTGGTATCGGTGATATCCCCGCTGTTGCCGGCGGCATCGCTGACCGTCATCGTCACCGTCAGGGTGCCGTTGGCCAGACCCGAGAGATCCTGCCCGGCGACCGAGACGTTGCCGCTGCCGTCGACGCTGATGTCACCCGCGGCGACGTTCAGCGTGGTGACACCGTCGCTGATGCTGATGCCGTCCACCGTGGCGCCAGCTTCGATGACACCGCTCAGGGTAACGCTGCCCGCCTCGGTGGCGCTCAGCAGCTCGTCGCCACCGTCGTCGAAGGCGATGCTGTTGCTGCCGTCGCCGGTAGTCGGCGCCGTGGTGTCGATGGTCAGCTCGAAGGCCGGGCTGGTACCGCTCTCGTTACCCGCGGCATCGGTCGCGGTGACCGTATAGCTGTAGGAACCATCAGCCAGCGCCGCCGGCGTAAAACTCCAGTTCCCGCTGCCGTCCGCTGTGGCGGTACCGATCTCGCTGCCGTCCTGGAAGATCGTGACGGTGCTGTTCGCCTCGGCGGTGCCGCTCAGCGTCGGGGTGGTGTCGTCGGTACTGTCGCCGCTGGAAAGCGAGCCGGTGATCGTCCCGACATCATCGAGGGCGCCGCCGATGGTCGGGGCCGCCGGGGGGGTGATATCGGGCGTGGACATATCGACGGTCGCGCTCGACTCGGGGCTGACATTGCCCGCGGCATCGGTTGCCGTGGCCGTGACCTCGGTGCCGTCCGCGAGATCCGGATCGAGGTCGACCGACCAGTTACCGGCGCTATCGGCCATGACGCTGTAGTCGGGACTGCCGTCGCCGTCGACGTCTATCTCGACGGTACTGCCCGCCTCCGCGCTGCCGGCCAGCAGGGTGCCGTCGGTCGGATTGATCGTCGGCGCCGCGGGGGCGCTGGTGTCGACGTTCAGCTCGAAGGCGGCACTGAGGCCACTTTCATTGCCGGCGGCATCGGTCGCTGTGGCCGTAAAGCTGTAGCTGCCATCGGTCAGTGCCGCCGGCGTATAGCTCCAGTTGCCGCTGCCATCGGCGACAACTGCGCCGATCTCGCCGCCGTCCTGGAAGATCGTGACGGTGCTGTTCGCCTCGGCGGTGCCGCTCAGCGTCGGGGTGGTGTCGTCGGTACTGTCGCCGCTGGAAAGCGAGCCGGTGATCGTCCCGACATCATCGAGGGCGCCGCCGATGGTCGGGGCCGCCGGGGGGGTGATATCGGGCGTGGACATATCGACGGTCGCGCTCGCCTCGGGGCTTTCATTGCCCGCGGCATCGGTCGCGGTGGCCGTGACCTCGGTGCCGTCCGCGAGGTCGGGGTCGAGATCGACGGACCAGTTGCCGGCACTGTCGGCCATAACGCTGTAGTCGGGACTGCCGTCGCCGTCGACGTCAATGTCGACGCGGCTGCCCGCCTCGGCGCTGCCGGCCAGCAGAGTGCCGTCGGTCGGATTGATTGTCGGCGCCGCCGGCGCCGTGGTATCGACTGTCAGGGTGCCGGTGACAACGGTTTCGTTTCCTACAGCATCCGTCGCTGTCACGGTGATATCGTTGTTCCCTTCCGCCAACGGGTCCAGGGCGCCGTCCGGCAGGCTCCAGGTGCCGTCCCCGTTATTGACGGCCTCGTAGTCCTTGCCGTCCACGGTAACCACCACGGTGGCATCCGGGTCATCGACGGTACCGCTCAACGCCGGCGTGTCGTCGTTGGTGACTTCAGTGTCGAAGGTCACCTCGGGGGCGGTCTGGTCAACGGTTACGGTTTCCGTCTCGGTCGAACTGTTTCCCGCACCATCCGTCGCCGTGACACTGATTTCGTTATCCCCTTCCGGCAGCGGGTCCAGGGCCCCGTCCGGCAGCGACCAGGTGCCGTCGCCGTTGTTGACGGCCTCGTAGTCCTTGCCGTCCACGGTAACCACCACAGTGGCATCCGGGTCATCGACGGTACCGCCGAGCGCAGGTGTTTCATCGTTGGTGACAACGGGATCCAGCCCAACCGACGGCGCCAGCGTATCCAAGCCTTCCCCGTCATCGACTTCCCCGTCGCCGACTGTGTCGCTGTCGTCCGATGGCTCGTCGTTTTCGGCTGTTTCGTCGCGGGATCCGGACGATGAGCCGCCACCCCCACTGGCACCGCTGGCCGCCAGCGCAGCCAGACCGGCACCCATTGCACCGGCAAGGAACATACCGCCATCGAGCTCCTCGAAGGTATCGGCAACGGCGTTAAAAGCAACCGGCAACGGCCCAGGCACGGGATCGGCTGCGATATCGGCCAGCCATATTTCCCCGTCAAAATCGGCACCCTGCAGATAGAGATGACTTTCGGATTCGTAGAGAAAGAAATTCCCCAAGGTGATGGTTTCACCCGTCAGCAATTCGATTATCAGGTCATCTTCGCTGCGGGACAAGGAGGCAATCTGATCGGGTGCTATATCGAGCGTTATATCGCCCGCTTCGGTCAACTCGATAACATCTGCATTTCGAATCACTTCCTTCTGGTTCGACAGATCACCGTGGGATGACACTTTGATTAACACGGGCATACCTTTCCTCCATGCCACAAGCGCAAGCTTTAACATCCATATCAAAAGCAGATTTTCACCCGATACTAGCCCCTGAATATCGAGCTAACAAGCGCTATAAAACCCTATTAATTCAAGGTTAATTACAAAAGCGGAATTAACGGAAATGATATGAAAAAACCGGAAGTGCTAATTAGAAAAACAGTGAATGAATACACTCATTATTTTAAGCGTTCGATCAAAAACATGCGCAAATAATAGAACGAACAATCAATTAAAGCAGCACCTTATTTATTCCCGGTCGGGCACGGCAGTATCAGCGACATAATTCACGGTTATAATCGGCCATAAATTATGGAACCTGCGAACAAGTCCCATTTGGACTCTGCGTGCCCTTTGATTCGGCAACGATGCATCACGTTCGCGCGGTCCGCCTACCCCGCCCGCAATGTCGACGTCGACAGCCCCCGGAGTGCCATGACAAGCAGCGCATCGACGATTTGCGGCGCCTCGGCCGCCAGATCCCGGTTGCGACCGTCCTCGAGCCAGTTGAGCACGACGCCATCCAGTGCCGAATGAACCAGAAAGGCCCCAAGTTCAAGCGGGTAGCCCTCGGGAAGCTGGCCGCGATTGAGAGCATTGGAGAGGATGCGTTCGATCCGGGCGCGAAACGCCGCATGGGCTTCCTTCAACTGCTCACCGATACCCTGCAACTCACCGTCCAGTTCGGACCTTTTGATCAGCAGCCGGAATATCTGCTGGTGCTCGGGCTGGAACACGATGGTACGCAGTACCGCCACCAGAAATTCGCGCAAACGTTCCAGCGGGTACGGCTGACTGGGGCTTTCGCTGATGGTGGCCAGCTCATCCAGCGGCTCCCGCAGGCGCGCCCACAACGCCGCGAAGATATCGGCCTTGTTCTTGAAGTGCCAGTAAACGGCGCCACGGGTCAGCCCGGCCTCGCTGGCGATATCGGTCAGGGTGGTGTTGACGATTCCCCTGACACAGAACAGGTGCAGCGCCGTGTCCAGCAGGCAGTTTCGGGTTTCCAGTGCTTCTTCTTTGGTACGACGGGCCAAGGGGTAACTCCGGCTTCTGTAATTATTCTAAAGTTCAAGCCCGTCTATCTTACATACATACGCGTTTGTATGTAAGATAGACAACAGACTAGAATTCCAGCGGCTCACTCGTCAGGGACTGACCGCATCGCACAGAGCCAACTTCAAAGAGTTTCCCATGCTGCACACGTCACTCGTTAGATCGCTTTCCGCTGCCCTGGTGGCCGGCCTGCTGCTCGCCGGCTGTGATACTTCGGCTCCGACCGCAACCGCCGGGCACGCCGCTCCGGCACCCGAAGTCGATGTTCTGACGGTGCACAGCCGCGCGGTTGACCTGCGAACCGAGCTCACCGGGCGTACCGCGGCGCACCGTATTGCCGAAGTGCGGCCCCAGGTGACCGGGATCGTTCTTGAGCGCCTCTTCGAGGAAGGCTCGGACGTCAAGACCGGCCAGGTGCTGTACCGTATCGACCCGGTCATCTACAAGGCTGAGGTCGCCAGTGCCGAAGCCTCCCTGGCCAAGGCGCAGGCGGCGGAACGCAGCGCCCGCCTGAAAGCCGACCGTTATACGGAACTGGCCAAGCGACAGGCGGTAAGCCGCCAGGACCAGGACGACGCCCATGCCGCCTGGAAGCAGGCACAGGCTGAAGTCGCCGCGGCCCGGGCCGCACTGGAGCGTGCCCGCATCGATCTTGCCTATACCGAGGTCAAGGCACCGATCGACGGCCGCATCGGCAAGTCCGGCGTCACCGAAGGCGCCCTGGTCACCGCCGAGCAGGCGGCGCCGCTGACCACTATCCAGCAACTCGACCCGCTGTACGTCGACATGCGTCAGTCCACCAGCGAGCTGCTGCGTCTCAAGCGCGCCTTTGCCGACGGCAGCCTGGTCGCGGGCCCGGGCGAAAGCGCCCGGATTCACCTGCAGCTCGAGGATGGCACCCGCTACGACGCCCCCGGAACGCTGCAGTTCTCGGACGTCACCGTCGACGAAAGCACCGGCATGGTAAACCTGCGCGCCGAAGTGCCCAATCCCGACCTGCTGCTGCTGCCGGGCATGTTCGTGCGCGGCCAACTGACCGAAGGCAAGCGCCCCGAAGGCATGCTGGTGCCTCAGGCCGGTGTCACCCGCACCCCCAACGGCGGCGCCAGCGTGCTGGTCGTCACTGCCGACAACAAGGTGGAAAAGCGCACCGTAGAGCTGGGCCGCGCCATCGACGGCAACTGGCTGGTCGAGTCCGGTCTCGAGGACGGCGTTCGCGTGATCGTCGCCGGTATCCAGAAAGTCCGACCCGGCATGACCGTAAAGCCCATGGAGACGGGCACCTCCGAGCACGTCGTCCAGACCCGGAACAGCAACCCGCAGGATAGCTAAACCATGGCCAGGTATTTCATCGACAGACCCATTTTCGCCTGGGTCATCGCCATCGTCATCATGCTCGCCGGCGGCCTTTCGATTCTCAAGCTGCCGGTGGCTCAGTACCCGAGTATCGCGCCGCCTGCAGTGACCATCACCGCCACCTACCCGGGTGCATCGGCCAAGGCTCTGGAGGAATCCGTCACCCAGGTCATCGAGCAGAACATGACCGGGCTCGACAACCTGATGTACATGTCCTCCACCAGCGACTCGACCGGCGCGGCCAGCGTGACCCTTACCTTCGCGGCCGGCACCGATCCGGACATCGCCCAGGTGCAGGTCCAGAACAAGCTCCAGGCCGCCACCACCCAGCTTCCGGCCGCGGTTCAGCAGCAGGGCCTCGACGTGTCCAAGTCGTCGAGCAGCTTCCTGATGGTGGTCTCGCTGATTTCCACCGACGGGCGCATGAGTCGCGAGGACCTTGGCGACTATGTGGCGTCCAACCTGCGCGAGCCGCTCAGCCGCGTCAGCGGTGTCGGTGACGTGACCCAGTTCGGCGGCCAGTACGCGATGCGCATCTGGCTCGATCCGCACAAGCTCACCAGCTTCAGCCTGACACCGCAGGATGTGCAGGCCGCCATTGCGGCCCAGAACAGCCAGGTGTCGGTCGGCGCGGTCGGCGCACAGCCGGCGGTCGAGGGCCAGCAGTTCACCGCCACCATCACCGGCCAGAGCCGCAAACAGAGTGTCGAGGAGTTCCGCAACCTGGTGTTGCGCGTGACCCCCGCCGGTTCCCGCGTGTACCTCAAGGATGTGGCGCGTATCGAACTCGGCTCCGACAGCTACGGCGTCGACGCGCGTTACAACGGCCAGCCGACGGCGGCGGCGGCGATCAAACTCGCCACCGGCGCCAATGCACTGGATACCTCCGAGCGGGTTCGCGAACGCATCTCGGAACTTTCCGCCTACTTCCCGGACGGCGTCGAGGTGGTTTACCCGTACGACACCACACCCTTTATCAAGATATCCATCGAAGAAGTGGTGCAAACCCTGTTCGAAGCCATTCTGCTGGTGTTCCTGGTCATGTACCTGTTCCTGCAGAACTTCCGCGCCACCCTGATTCCGACCATCGCGGTGCCGGTCGTGCTGCTCGGCACCTTCGGCGTCATGGCGGCGCTCGGCTTCTCGATCAACACCCTGACGATGTTCGGCATGGTGCTGGCGATAGGTCTGCTGGTCGACGACGCCATCGTGGTGGTCGAGAACGCCGAACGCATCATGGCCGAAGAGGGACTGTCCCCACGCGAGGCCACCCGCAAGTCGATGTCGCAGATCACCAGCGCCCTGATCGGCATTGCCCTGGTACTCTCCGCGGTTTTCGTCCCCATGGCGTTCTTCACCGGCTCCACCGGTGCCATCTATCGCCAGTTCTCCGTCACCATCGTTTCGGCGATGGCGCTGTCGGTGCTGGTCGCGCTGATTCTGACACCGGCGCTGTGCGCCACGCTGCTCAAGTCGGGGCAGCACGGCAGCAAACGCGGCTTCTTTGGCTGGTTCAATCGTAACTTCGACCGCAGTACCGAAGGCTACAAGCGCGGTGTCGGCAGCCTGGTACGCCGCCCGGTCCGCGTTACGGCGGTCTACCTGGCGCTGGTAGCGGTGCTGGCGCTGCTGTTCGTGCGTCTGCCAAGCTCCTTCCTGCCGGAGGAGGATCAGGGCGTATTCCTGGCACTGGTGCAGCTGCCGGCAGGGGCGTCGCTGGAGCGGACGGAAGCCGTGATGGCGAATGCCCGCGACCACCTGCTGGAGGCAGAGTCGGACTACATCGAATCGGTACTGACCGTATCCGGCTTCAGCTTCGCCGGCAGCGGTCAGAATGCCGGTATCGCCTTCGTCAAGCTGAAGGACTGGAGTGAGCGCAAGACGCCCCAGGCCAGCGCCAATGCCATTATCGGGCGCACCATGGGCTTCCTGATGCAGATCAAGGAAGCCCAGGCCTTCGCCTTCAACGTGCCGGCGATTCCGGAGCTCGGTACCGGCAGCGGTTTCGACTTCTACCTGCAGGACCGGGGCAATCTGGGCCACGAGCGTATGACCGAGATCCGTAACCAGCTGCTCGGCATGGCGGCCCAGGATCCGGCGCTGGTCCAGGTGCGGCCCAACGGTCTCAATGACACCCCCCAGCTTCGGATCGAGATCGACTACGACCGCGCCATGGCGCAGGGTCTGAGCATCGCCGATATCAACTCGGCGCTGTCGATCGCCTGGGGCTCGGCCTATGTCGACGATTTCATCGACCGGGGCCGCGTCAAGAAGGTGTACCTGCAGGCCGACGCGCCCTTTCGCATGAACGCCGAAGACCTCAAGCTCTGGCACGTGCGCAACAGCAATGGCGAAATGGTGCCCTTCGACGCCTTCGCCCGCAGCGAATGGAGCTTCGGCTCGCCGCGTCTGGAACGCTACAACGGTATACCGGCGATCAATATCGTCGGCCAGGCCGCTCCCGGCATGAGCACCGGCGACGCCATGGCCGCGATCGAGCGCATCGTCGATCAGCTGCCGGACGGCGTCGGCATCGAGTGGACCGGGCTGTCGTTCCAGGAGCGCATGGCCGGCGATCAGGCACCGCTGCTGTACGCACTGTCGATCCTGGTGGTGTTCCTCTGCCTGGCCGCGCTGTACGAAAGCTGGTCGGTGCCCTTCGCGGTCATCTTGGTGGTACCGCTGGGCGTGCTCGGCGCCATTGTCGCCGCCAGCCTCTTCGGCCTGTCGAACGACGTCTACTTCCAGGTCGGCCTGCTCACCACCATCGGCCTGTCGGCCAAGAACGCCATCCTGATCGTTGAGTTCGCCAAGCAGCTGCATGACCAGGGCAAGGGGCTGTTCGAGTCGGTGGTCGAGGCGTCGCGCCTGCGCCTGCGGCCGATCCTGATGACATCCCTTGCCTTTATCCTCGGCGTGCTGCCGCTGGCGATCAGCAGCGGCGCCGGCGCCGGCAGCCGCAACGCCATCGGCATCGGCGTGATGGGCGGCATGATCAGCGCAACGGTGCTGGCGATCTTCTTCGTGCCGCTGTTCTTCGTACTGGTGATGCGCTACTTCAGCAGACAGAAGACACCCGAGTCGGAACCTGCACTCGCAACGGCCGACTGATAGCACCGCTTCGCCCGGAGACCGGGCTCCTACAACCCTTCCGGCATTCGTAGGAGCCCACTCCGTGGGCGAACTTTCTTCCCCTCGCGGTATACTGGGCGTCTTTCGCACTCTGGAGATCCGGCCTTGTTCGGCAACCGCCAGCAACTGCTGCAACTGACCTACATCCGCACCTTCGCGCTGTTCGGGCTCAGCCTGCTGCTGCTGTACGCGGTCTACGGCCTGCGCACCCAGATCGACAACTGGCTCGCCAGCGCCACGCTGCTGGCGATGGCGCTGGTCAACGTGGTGACCTACAAACGCCTCGGCTCCCGGCTGCCGGTGACGAACCCGGAGCTGTTCGGCCAGCTGACCGCCGACGCCGTGCTCTACGGCGCCCTCTTCTATCAGACCGGTGGCGCCACCAACCCTTTCATTTTCATGCTGCTGATCCCGCTGATCATCGCGGCAACGACGCTGCCCTGGCGCTACACCTGGCTGACCGCCGCGCTGGTGGTCGCCATCTACGGCTCGCTGCTGCTGCATCATATGCCACTGTGGAACCTGGCCGATATCCACCAGCACCAGCTGCCGAAGCTGTTCAATCTGCATATCACCGGCATGTGGCTCAGCTTCCTGCTGACGGTAATGATGATCGGCTGGTTCGTCGCCCGGATGCACGAAAGCCTGATGCAGCAGCAGCAGCGCCTGGAGCGGGCCCGGCAGAAACGCATCGAGGACCAGCAGCTGCTGGCGCTGGCCAACAGCGCCGCCGGCACCGCGCACGAACTGGGCACCCCGCTCGGCACCATGCGCGTGCTGCTGAGGGAAATGGAGATCGAGCACCGGAACGACAGCGAACTGCTGGAGGATATCCACCTGCTTCAGCAGCAGGTGGCAGTCTGCTCCGACCGGCTGCAGAGCCTGGCCCGCTCGGTGCAGGACGAACCGCTGCAGGCCCCGCTGAGGCCGTTCGTCGAGATACTGGACGAGGTCATCGATCAGTGGCTGCTGATGCGACCGGAGGTCAGTTTCTCGCGCCACCAGCCGTCCGGAGACTCGCCGTGGCTGCGTTGCCAGACGACCCTGATCCAGGCCCTGCTGAACCTGTTCAACAACGCCGCCGACGCCTGCCCCGACAACATCGACATCCGCCTGGAGTGGGACGCCCGCGACTGCTGGCTGCGCATCCGCGACCGTGGTCCCGGACTGCCGCTAGAACGCAGCGAGGAGCTGGGCAAGCCATTCGTTACCACCAAGGGGCGGGGCCTGGGGATCGGGCTGTTCCTCACCACCAGCACCCTGGCCAGCCTCGACGGCGAGGTGCGCCTCTACAATGATCCGGAGGGCGGCACCCTGACCGAGGTCCGCCTGCCCCGGGCAACCGCCAACGACGACCGCCAGCCACGAGCACAGCCATGACCGACCCGACACCCTTTCTGATCGTAGACGACGACGCCACCTTCACCCGCGTGCTGTCCCGCGCCCTGACCCGCCGCGGCTATGCGGTCAAGGTCGCACGCAGCGTCGAAGAGGCCCGCCGTCTGCTGAGCGAGTGGGTTCCCGTGCTGGCAACCGTCGACCTGAAGATGGAGGGCGCGTCGGGCCTGGCGCTGATTCCGGATCTGCGGGCGGCATCCGGCGAGATGGGTATTCTGGTGCTGACCGGCTACGCCAGCATCGCCACCGCGGTCGACGCCATCAAGCTCGGCGCCACCCAGTACCTGCCCAAACCCGCCGATGCCGACCAGATCCTCGCCGCGCTGTCGCAGCAGGAGGCCCGCGTCGAAGCCGAGATCGAGGCCCAGCCGATGTCCGTGGACCGGCTCGAATGGGAGCATATTCAGAAGGTTCTGAGCGAGCACGACGGCAATATCTCCGCCACCGCCCGGGCGCTGGGCATGCACCGCCGCACCCTGCAGCGCAAACTGCTGAAAAGGCCGGTGAGGCGGTAATTCGGTTACGGGTTACGGGTTACGGGTCACCCGTAACCCGTAACCCGTAACCCGTAACCCGTCACCCGTCACGCCGTTATTGTTCATCGATATACGCCCGGGCATTGAAGGTGCGGATCCAGTCCGGGTAGAAAACCATCATGCCGGTCATCAGAATGCCGTTGAGCAGCCCTTCGGGAAACATGATCAGCGGCAGCAGCATGACGTATTCGCGGTACAGCCGCGACCAGTCGTAGACGCCATCCAGCCACAGCAGCAGTACCGTCGACAGCCCGGACACGGCCACCGCCAGTCCGCCGCCAATGAAGGCGCAGAGAAAGAGATAAACGAAAAAGTTCTTCGGCAGCTTCGCTTCCACCAGCCACAACAGGCCATAGCTGACCCACGCCGGCAACACCACCGAGCAGAGTCCGTTGAGCCCGAAGCCCTCCCAGCTCTCCTGGCCCGTCAGCGTCATCCCCAGCAACGCCAGCGTTGCCGAGACCACGGCCAGGTCCCAGCCGAACATCAGCGTCAGCGTTGTCATGCCAAGGAAGTGGATGCCGAGCCCCGGTGAGATGCCGGCGCGCAGCACCCACAGCAGCATCAGCGTAACGGTCGCGCCAAAAAACAGATGCTGGAGCTGCCGGTTCGACGCCAGCACCCGCCACGGCAGACGCCACAGCGCCAGCAACAGCAGCAGCGCGAAAAGCGGAGAAGCGATCCACACCAGCAGCGGGCTCAGCAACCCTTGCGAGATACTCATGGTTCAGGGCGTTCCGGACAGTATTCGGCTCATCAGCACCGCGTCCTCGCGGCCGGATCCGCTGGCGTAATAGCCTTTTCGCCGGCCGTCTTCCGCGAAGCCCAGGATGCGGTAGAGGCTGAGCCCGGCGGCATTGGATGCCCGCACTTCGAGCATAAGCCGTTCGCATCCGTCCCCGGCCAGACGCGCCATTACCTCCTCGAGCAGCTGGCGACCCAGCCCTTCGCGCCGGCGCGCCGGCTGCACCGCGATCTGCAGCAGCTCCGCTTCATCGAACAGGCGACTGCACAGTGCAAAGGCCAGCAACTCGTCGCCCTCGAACAGTCCAAGATTGAAACCGCCCGGCTGACCGAGCTGGCGCTGCAGCAGGGTTTCGCTCCAGGGCGGCTCGAAGCTGCTCGCCTCCAGCAGGCTCAGCGCCGTCAGGTGGGCAGCGGACAGCGCGCGGACTTCAGCCATCGGCCAACAGACCGATCAACGGCTGCAGGTCACGCCAGACCTCGCGCTTGCAGCCCGGCACCTGCAACATCTCGCTGAGACTTGCGGTGGCAATGGCCGGCAGGTCGCTGCGGGGACGGAAGACGACGCCGCGCACGCCGTCCCCGGCCTCGCGGGTGCGTAGCACCAGCCTGGCCGCCGTCTCGCCAAGCAGGAGCACAAAGCGTGGCGAAGTGCTTTCGAGCATGCGTTCGAGCTTGCGCTGCACCGCCGCCTCGGCCTGCTCCCAGCCCTGATCCAGGGTACGACTGGTAAACGCGGGCCAGGGGAGCATCTGCGCGGTCGGCGGCTGTTCCACGGCAAGTCCCAGGGCCCGTACCAGCGCCATCGACAGGCGCTGATGGGCCGGCGTCAGGCCTCCACGGGACTGGGGCGGCAACGAATCGATCAGCAGGACGTCCCCGAGGCGCAGGAAGGCCAGCTTGAACTGCGGAATGTCCTGCGGCGCCAGCGGCGGCAGAGGCACGGGCGCCGCTGCCGCAGCGGATTCGGGGGCCGGGGCGGCGCTGGGCGCGACAGGCGCCCGTGGCTGCGACTGTGGCGCAGGCTTCGGCGCCGCCGGTCGCGCCTCGGCGTCTGCGCCGAGGCTGTCGAGCAGCGCCGCACGCCCAACACCGCTGGGCTGCGGTCGCGGAGCGGACGGGGCCGCCGTCGCCTCCTGCGCAGCCTCGGCAACGTCGTCGTCGAAGAAGTCACCCTCCCCGACGGAGTTCTCGCCCTGACGAAACCCCCAGACCCAGTCCCGGGACGCGCGGGCGCCCGGCAACGGCGCCCTGGGCAGCCAACTGGTGACCCCGAGCGCATCGAGATACTGATGGCGCCGCTGCTCCTGAATCATCGACCGGTTCAGACCTGCGGATGCGCTTTCTGGACGTTGGCGTCGAGCATGTTGAGCGCATGCACATACGCTTTCGCCGAGGCGATGATGATGTCGGTGTCGGCGCCGAGCCCGTTGACGATCCTGCCGCCCAGCTCGAGGCGAACCGTCACCTCACCCTGGGAGTCGGTGCCGCTGGTGATGGCGTTGACGGAGTAGAGCTCGAGGCTGGCACCGGAATGGACCATTGCCTCGATCGCCTTGAAGGTGGCGTCGACCGGCCCCGAGCCCTCGGACACCGAGGTATTCTCGACACCGCCGATGCTCAGCGTCACCAATGCTTCCGGCACCTCGCCGGTCTGGGAAGTGACCCTGAGGCTGCTGAGCTGGTACTTCTCGTTGTTGGCAATGGCGCGGGCATCGGACACCAGCGCCATCAGGTCCTCGTCGAAGATTTCGTGCTTCTTGTCCGCCAGCTCCTTGAAACGCGCGAAGGCGGTATTGAGCTCGGCGTCGGATGCAAAGCTGGTACCCAGCTCCTCGAGACGGGTGCGGAAGGCGTTGCGACCCGAATGCTTGCCCAGGACCATGCGGTTGGTGTTCCAGCCGACGTCTTCGGCGGTCATGATTTCGTAGGTCTCGCGGTGCTTCAGCACGCCATCCTGGTGGATGCCGGATTCGTGGGCGAAAGCGTTGGCGCCGACGATTGCCTTGTTCGGCTGCACCGGGAAACCGGTCACGCTGGAAACCAGCTTCGACGCCGGCACGATCTGGGTGGTATCGATATTGGTTTCCAGCCCCAGGCAGTCGCGGCGGGTTCGCAGCGCCATGACGATTTCCTCGAGGGAGGCGTTGCCGGCACGCTCGCCGAGACCGTTGACGGTACACTCCACCTGACGCGCCCCGGCGGAAACCGCCGCCAGGGAGTTGGCCACCGCGAGGCCCAGGTCGTTGTGGCAGTGCACCGAGAACACCGCCTTGTCGGCGTTGGGAATGGTCTCGAGCAGGCGTCGCATGGTGGTGGCGAACTCCTCCGGTACCGCGTAACCGACGGTATCGGGGATATTGATGGTGCGCGCGCCGGCATCGATGACCCGCTCGATGATGCGGCACATGAAGTCGAACTCGGAACGGCTGGCGTCCTCGAGGGAGAACTCGACGTCGTCGATCAGGCCCCGCGCCCGGGTTACCGCCCGTACCGCCTGCTCCACCACGCGATCCGGCTCCATCTGCAGCTTGTACTTCATATGGATCGGCGAAGTGGCGATAAAGGTATGGATACGGCCGCTGTTGGCCCCGCGCAGCGCCTCGCCGGCCCGGTCGATATCGGTGTCGAGGGCGCGGGAAAGCGAGCAGATGGTGCTGTCTTTCACGGTATCGGCGATCGCCTTGACCGCCTCGAAATCGCCGGGGCTGGCGATGGCGAAGCCCGCCTCGATGACGTCGACGCGCATTTTTTCCAGCTGCCGGGCGATACGCAGCTTTTCGTCCCGGGTCATGGAGGCGCCGGGGCTCTGCTCGCCGTCGCGCAGGGTAGTATCGAAAATAATGACTCTGTTGTTATCGCTCATCGGAAATGCTCCAAATGGATTGCCCGACCACCGACGTCGTGCCTGAATTAAGAATACAGCCAAACCGGCGGGAAGGAGAACGTCGGCCTGGGCCGGCACGGGCGCTGCGCGCGGGATTCGTGGCGGTAACTTAAACGCCGCCTTGGCCATTTGCAACCCGCGGCCGCTACAATGCCAAAGGGACCTCTCGACAGGTGCCTTCGATGCAACAGAAACGACGGGTGTACCATGGCCCCTGAGAATTTCGACCGTATTATCGACCGGCGCGATACCGCCAGCGAGAAATGGGAAAAATACCGCAACACCGAAATCCTGCCAATGTGGGTGGCAGACACCGACTTCATGTCGCCGCCAGCGGTCATCGAGGCCCTGCGGCAGCGCATCGATCACGGCGTCTTCGGCTATACCAACACGCCGGATGAACTGGTGGAGCGGGTCATCGCGCGGCTGCAGCAGCTTTACGGATGGCATATCGAGCCGGACTGGCTGGTCTGGCTGCCGGGGCTGGTCTGCGGACTCAACCTCAGTTGCCGCGCCGTCGGTCGGGATGACGACAGCGTGCTGGTGCCCAAGCCGGTCTATCCGCCTTTCATGTCGGCCCCGAGGTTCAGCTCCCGCCAGCTGATCACCGTGCCGATGCAGCAGCAGGGCCATCGCTGGCTGATCGACTTCGATGCGCTGGAGGCGGCTATCGAGCCGGACAGCCGGCTACTGCTGTTCTGCAATCCGCACAACCCGGGCGGGGCCGTCTACCGGCGCGAGGAACTGGCGCGTCTGGCGGCGATCGCCGAGGCGCACGACCTGGTGATCTGCTCCGACGAGATTCATTGCGACCTGATTCTGGAGCCAGAACTCAGTCACGTTCCGCTGGCATCCCTCGGACCTGCCATCGAGGCGCGTACCATTACACTGATGGCGCCGAGCAAGACCTACAACATCGCCGGACTTGGCTGCTCCTTCGCCATCATCCCGGACCCGGAGCTGCGCCGCGCCTTCCGTCGGGTGCGCAAGGGCATCGTGCCGGGTGTCAACCTGCTCGGCTATACCGCAGCGCTCGCGGCCTACCGCGACGGCGATGACTGGAACCGGCGCCAACTCGAGTACCTGCGCGCCAATCGCGACTACCTGGTGTCGGAGATCAACCAGATACCGGGGCTGCATATGGAGCCGGTCGAGGCCACCTACCTGGCCTGGATCGACATTTCCGCCGCCAAGCTGGAAAACCCCGCGCACTTCTTCGAACAGGCCGGCGTCGGCCTGTCGCCGGGCCGCGATTTCGGCGACGACCGCTACATGCGCCTCAACTTCGGCTGCCCGCGCGGGCTGCTGGAAGAAGCGGTGCACCGCATCCGCAGCGCCATGCTCAATTCGCTGCCGGCGTAACGGGTGACGCCCAACGCTCTGCCAACCGGCCCCAATCGATCTGTCCTGCGATCGATATGATGGGGCCGCGATGCCCGAGCGACGCGGAAGCGGTACGTCTGTGCCGATGCATCGCTTGTCCCATCCTACCCGCTGCCAGTCGTAGGGCACCTTGAGTGTAACGAAACGTGCCATTCGAGTGGTTTCGGGTGAGGCTCTGCCAACCGACACCAATCGATCTGTACTGCGATCGATTTGACGGGTTACGCGATGCCCTGACCTATCATTGACCGGCCGAGAAACTGCCATTGCATCGCTAGACCCATCCTCCGGTTCGTGGCTTCGGGGAGGTTCAGGGGGTGGCGTGAGGTTGATGATCCCACGTAACCCGTAACCCGTAACCCGTAACCCGTAACCCGTAACCAACTATGCGAGGTCGAACGGAAAGGCGATCACATCCCGGATCGAACGGGTGCCGAGCGCCAGCATGACCAGTCGGTCGACGCCGAGGGCGACGCCGGCGCACTCCGGCAGGCCGGCCTCCAGCGACGCCACCAGGCGGGTTTCCAGCGGCCGCTGCGGCAGGCCGAGTTCACTGCGGCAGCGCTGGTCTGCCTCGAGCCGGCGCGCCTGTTCGGCGCTGTCGGTCAGCTCGTGGTAGCCGTTGGCGATCTCCATGCCATCGATAAAGAGTTCGAAACGGGCTGCGACACGGGTGCCGGTGGCGTCCTCACGCACCCGCGCCAGCGCCGACTGCGACGCCGGGAAATCGTGGACGAAGACGCCGCCCTCCAGCCGCGGTTCGATCACATGCGACATCAGCAGATTGAGCCAGGTGTCCCGGCTGTCGTCCTCGAAATCCGCATCCAGATGGTTGCGGCAAACGGCCTGCAGCTGCGTCAGGCTCGCACGGTGCGGATCGATGCCGAGCTCGCGCTCGAACAGAGTCCGGTAGCTGAGGCGTTCCGGAGCAAAGCCCGGCAGAACCGCCGCTACCAGCGCCTCGACCTCGTCCATCAAGGCGAAGTCGTCAAGACCGGGACGATACCACTCCAGCATGGTGAACTCCGGATTGTGACGCCCGCCCACCTCTCCGTTGCGGAAAACCTTGCCAAGCTGATAGATGGCGCCGGCACCTGCAGCCAGCAGCCGCTTCATGGCATACTCCGGCGAAGTCTGCAGGTACAGACTCTGCGCCGGCGATTCCGGCGTAGGCCGGAACTGCGCTTCGATCGAGTCGATAAAGGGATCGCTAACGGCCCGGTGCGACAGCTGCTGGGTGTCCACCTCCATCACATCGCGGTGGGCGAAGAAACTCCGGATGCGGCCAAGAATCTCGGCGCGACGGCGCAGGTTATCGATCGGCGCACTCGGGCGCCAGTGTTCTGAAGTCATCGTTACTACCGTTTGGATGTCGCCAGTGCAGGAACATGTGGCGCAGACCGCCGGGGGATGGCTGAAACAGCCTTGTTGCAAAAGCAAAATGGTCACCGCCCATCCTTAACGGGCAACGGCAGCCGAAGCTGCCGTTGCGAAGGGGCGGTACCGCGAAAAATCAGGCGCGGCTGACGTATTCGCCGGTACGGGTATCGATGCGCAGTACATCTCCCACCTCGACGAACAGCGGCACGCGGACCACGGCGCCGGTGCTCAGAGTCGCCGGTTTGGAGCCGCCCTGGGCGGTGTCGCCCTTGAGGCCCGGATCGGTTTCGGTCACTTCCAGCTCGACGAAGTTCGGCGGCGTCACGGAAATCGGGTTGTCGTTCCACAGGGTGATCATGCAACGATCCTGTTCCTTGAGCCACTGATGGCTGTCGCCCACGGCATTCTTGTCGGCGGCGTACTGTTCGAACGATGCCGGCTCCATGAAGTGCCACATTTCACCGTCGAAGTAGAGGAACTCCATATCCCGATCCATGACGTCGGCGCCTTCGGCCGATTCGTTGGACTTGAAGGTCTTCTCCCAGGTACGGCCGGTGATCAGGTTGCGCATCTTGACGCGGGTGAACGCCTGCCCCTTGCCGGGCTTGACGAATTCGACGTCGGTCATGGTGCACGGATCACCGTCCAGCATGATTTTCAGGCCATTCTTGAACTGGTTCGCGGAATAATTTGCCATATTCGGTAGGACTCGGGAGCTTGATGAGCATGGATTGATACGGGCGCGGGCCCGAAAATTGACAGCTATTCTACTTGAAAGGAGAATGCGAGCAAATTCCCGTGTCCGGACGTGCCTTGAACCTCCCCCTGACCCAACTCGACGACTGGCAGTCGCTGCTCAGTCACACCCTTGACGACCCTGCCGAACTGCTGCGTCAGCTGGCGCTGCCGGACGAGCTGCTGGCTCCGGCCCTTGAGGCTGCCGGCGATTTTCCGCTGCGTATTCCGATACCCTACCTGCGGCGCATCCGCAAGGGCGACCCGGAGGACCCGCTGCTGCGTCAGGTACTGCCGCTCGGCGCCGAACGCATTCCGGTGCCCGGTTTCGTCAGCGACCCGCTCGCCGAGGCGAACGCCAATCGCCGTGACGGTCTGATTCACAAGTACAAAAGAAGGGTGCTGCTTATTCTGAGCGGGGCCTGCGCCATCAACTGCCGCTACTGCTTTCGCCGCCATTTCCCCTATGACGACAACCGGCTGGGCCCGGAGCAGTGGCGCGAGGTGCTCGGCTATCTGCGCGCGCACCCCGAGGTCAACGAAGTGATTTTCTCCGGCGGCGACCCGCTGGCGACCAGCGACCGCCGGCTGGCGCGCTTTATCGCCGACCTCGGCGAGATCCCGCACCTCACGCGCCTGCGCATCCACAGCCGTCTGCCGGTGGTGATTCCGCAGCGCGTGACCGACAGCCTCGTCGATACCCTCACCTCCAGCCGGCTGCGACCGGTGATGGTGTTGCACGTCAATCACGGCAACGAGATCGACGACGAGGTCGAACAGGCGCTCGAACGTCTGCGCCGCGCCGGCGTCACCCTGCTCAATCAGGCGGTGCTGCTGCGCGGCGTCAACGACAGCGTAGCGGCGCAGCAGGACCTCAGCGAGCGCCTGTTCGCGGCCGGCGTACTGCCCTACTACCTGTTCGTGCTGGATGCCGTCGCCGGCGCCGCCCACTTCGACGTACCGGATGATGAGGCGCGCCGGCTGATGCTGGCGCTGCAGGCCGAACTGCCGGGCTTCCTGGTACCGCGCCTGGCGCGGGAGATCCCCGGCCGTCCGGCCAAAACCCTGCTGGGCCTGCCCGAACGATGATATTTTTTTGCCGCCATTAAGCGACAGTTCAAGACTGGCTCGCATCGTGCGACAATCGGGCCAAAGCTGGTGCAGAATGGAACTTGCATAAATTTCAATCAGCTTGATCCGGCAAACGCCGATATAAGGATCAACAATAATTCCGTATGGATATACAACCGTTTCAGGAAGTAAACAGGAGCCTGGTCAGATGAAACCCTGGAAACTACTGTTGCTTGTAACCTGCTCCACTGCAATTGCCGGCTGCAACAGTCTGTTCAGCAAGAAGCCCGAACCGGTCCCCGAACCGGAACCTGTGGTCAAAGTGAAGAAGCTCAAGGAACCGGTGGTACAGGTTCACGGGTTCAAGCCGGGCAAGCCGAGCCGCGGCGGCCTGACCGATGCCCATATCAACTTCAGCAACGTGTCCGCCGAGCGGCTGCAGTTCGTGATGTTCAAGACCACGGCCTATGACAGCAAGGGCCGGGTGGTGCGCGCCAAGAAAACCAACCGTCCCACCGCCTGGCTGAGAGTCGCAGGCCCGTTCGAGCCGTTCAAGCCCGCCACCGATCACAAATGGGACAAGATCTGGCAGAGCAACGATCTGGCCTGCTTCGAAGTCGAGGGCGTCGAAATCATCTATATGGACGGCGCCAACGAGTACTACAACGAAACCCGCCTCGGCGACATTATCGATCCGGCGCTGAACAACAGCTGCCGCCTCGAAAACGTCGTGGCGCAGCAGCAAAGCCAGCCTCAGTAATCATCTGTCGGGGCGCCTGCCCGGCTGCCTGCAGGCGGCTGCGCAGGTGCTCCGGAACTACTTGCTGCCGCGCGGCGGCACCGCCACCGGAAAGGCGGTGACGGTGCCCTTCGCCTCGCTGATCCGCGGCACGCCCTCGTGCTGCACCTCGTCGATGCGGATGATCGCCTGCATCGGGATAAACGATCGCTTGACGTCGCCAAACTGCTTTTTCAGCTTCTCCTCGCCCGGGTCCACCAGCACCTCGGAGCGATTGCCGAAGACAAACGCTTCCACTTCGATAAAGCCCCACATCTCACTCTGGTAGACATGCCGGGCGTATAGTTCGTACACCTGATCCTGGTTGACGAACTGGACCCGGTACATGCGATCGTCACTGGCCATTGCTAATCGATCTCGCTCAAAACATTGAATTCCATGCACTCATAATGGGGGCGCCCCGGCAAGTTACAAGGCTGCTCAAATTCTGGCCAGCCCCCTCAGCTTTCAGTATAATGCGCGGTCCTTTTCGGGGGGCGGGTCTCGGGCCGGCCAAAACCCCGACGCCTGCGCCCGCAAATGCCGCACCGTCAACACCGGGCCGACGACGCAACAGATCAACCAGATACAGGTGAGAGATGGCGAAAAAGCTGTTTATCAAAACCCATGGCTGCCAGATGAACGAGTACGATTCCGCCCGCATGGCGGACCTGCTCGGCGAGAGCCATGAACTCGAGCTGACCGACAACCCCGACGACGCGGATGTCCTGCTGCTCAACACCTGTTCCATCCGTGAAAAAGCCCAGGAAAAGGTTTTTCATCAGCTGGGCCGCTGGCGCAAGCTCAAGGAACGCAATCCGGATCTGGTGATCGGGGTCGGCGGCTGTGTCGCCAGCCAGGAAGGTGAGGCCATTTATCAGCGCGCGCCCTACGTCGACATGATCTTCGGCCCGCAGACGCTGCACCGCCTGCCGGAGATGATCGACCTGACACATCAGGGCCAGAAAGGCGTGGTCGACGTCAGCTTCCCTGAAATCGAGAAGTTCGACCACCTCCCGGCGCCGAAGGTCGAAGGCGCCGAAGCTTTCGTTTCAGTGATGGAAGGCTGCAGCAAGTACTGTACTTTCTGCGTCGTCCCCTACACCCGGGGCGAGGAAGTCAGCCGTCCGCTCGACGACGTCATCGCCGAATGCGTCGAACTGGCCGAACAGGGCGTGCGCGAGGTCAACCTGCTGGGCCAGAACGTCAACGCCTATCGCGGCGCCACCCATGATGGCGACACCGCGGACCTGGCCGAGCTGATCCGCCTGATCGCCGGCATCGACGGCATCGACCGTATCCGCTTCACCACCTCTCACCCGGTGGAGTTCAGCGACAGTCTCATCGACGTCTACGCCGAAGTGCCCGAGCTGGTCAGCCACCTGCATCTGCCGGTTCAGAGCGGCTCCGACCGCATTCTGATGGCGATGAAGCGCGGCCATACCGCGCTGGAGTACAAGTCCAAACTGCGCCGCATTCGCAAGCTGCGCCCGGACATCAGCTTCTCGTCCGACTTCATCATCGGCTTCCCCGGCGAGAGCGACGCCGATTTCGAAGCCACCATGAATCTGATTCAGGAGATCGGCTTCGACCACTCCTTCAGCTTCGTTTACAGCCGCCGTCCCGGCACGCCCGCCGCGGACCTGCCGGATACCGTCTCCGATGAGACCAAGAAGCAGCGCCTGCAGATTCTGCAGGACCGCATCATTGCCCAGGCCATGCAGATCAGTCGTCGCATGGTCGGCAGCAACCAGCGTATACTGGTCAACGGTTATTCCAAGAAAGACCCGGGCGAGCTGTCGGGCCGCACCGAGAATAACCGGGTGGTAAACTTCCGCTGCGACAATCCCGATCTGATCGGTCGCTTCGCGGATGTTCGTATTGTCGAAGCCTATGCCAACTCGCTGCGCGGGGAACTGATCAGCTCGGAGCTGGATCAAACCCACTGAACACCGCACTCGTGACCGGGCGGCGAGGCCGCCCGGACGACAGGAGAGAACTTGAACACTGCGCAAACGCTTAAAGTCACCCTCGAACCCGACAATCCCGAACACCTGGCCAACCTCTGCGGCCAGTTCGACGAACACCTCAAGCTGATCGAGCAACGCCTGCATATCGAGATCCGCAATCGCGGCAATCATTTTCAGCTGATTGGCGATCTGGAGATCGTCAAGGTCGTCGCCGAGATCCTCGAACGTCTTTACCAGGATGCCACCAGGGGCGTGCAGCTGACACCGGATGCGGTGCACCTGCAATTGCAGCAGTCCGGTGTCGAACAGCTGCAGAACCGTCTCGAAACGAACGATGCCGAAGTCAGCATCCGCACCAAGAAGGTTCATATCCGTCCGCGCGGCGCCAACCAGCAGGCGTATGTGCGCGCGATCCGCGACTACGATATCAACTTCGGCATAGGCCCGGCCGGCACCGGCAAGACCTATCTGGCGGTGGCCTGCGCGGTCGAGGCGCTGGAGCGCGAAGAAATCAGCCGCATTCTGCTGGTGCGCCCGGCGGTGGAGGCCGGCGAGAAGCTCGGTTTCCTGCCCGGGGACCTGGCGCAGAAGGTCGATCCCTATCTGCGTCCGCTGTACGACGCGCTCTATGAAATGCTCGGCTTCGAACGCGTGACCAAGCTGATCGAGCGCAATGTCATCGAGGTGGCACCGCTGGCCTACATGCGCGGCCGCACGCTCAACGGCTCCTTCGTTATCCTCGACGAAAGCCAGAACACCACCCGCGAACAGATGAAGATGTTCCTGACCCGCATCGGCTTCGGCTCCACCGCGGTCATCACCGGTGACATCACCCAGGTCGACCTGCCGCGCAATACCCAGTCCGGCCTGCTGCATGCGATGCGCGTGCTGGACGGCGTCAAGGGCATCGGCTTTACCCACTTCTCGGCCAAGGACGTGGTGCGCCACCCGCTGGTGCAGCACATCGTCGAAGCCTACGACCGCTTCGAGCAACTGTCAGAAGAGTCGCAGAACAACGCCATGGGAGCCGCGAGACCGTGAGTGCCGATATCGAGTTGCAGATCGGTACCGACAGGCCCGGGCTGCCATCACAGGCGCAGCTTCAGCAGTGGGTCGACGCGGCGCTCGACGGGCGCCGCGACGGCGGCGAAATCTGCATCCGTATCGTCGATGCCGACGAAAGCCGGGCGCTCAACCACCAGTATCGCGGCAAGGACAGGCCCACCAACGTGCTCTCCTTCCCGTTCGAGGTGCCCGAGAGTGTCCCGCTCGACCTGCTCGGCGATCTGGTGATCTGCGCCGAGGTGGTCGCTGACGAAGCGGTGGAACAGCATAAACCCGAGCCACACCACTGGGCCCACATGGTCATCCACGGAACCTTGCATCTGCTTGGCTACGATCATATAAATGATGAGGACGCCGAGGAGATGGAGTCGCTTGAGCGGCGGATCCTCGAAAGCCTTTCCATTCCAGACCCCTACCAGGAACGCTAGCAGAGGACCCTTGATGAGCGTTGACAAATCGGGAGGCCAACCCCGAAGTTGGTTGGGCCGGCTTGCCCAGGCCCTGACCGACGAACCCAGAACCCGTGACGACCTGCTGTACCTGCTGCGCGAATCCGTCGAAGACAACATCCTCACCTCCGAGGCCCTTGGTATCATCGAGGGCGCGATGCAGGTGTCGGACATGCAGGTGCGCGACGTCATGGTCCCCCGATCCCAGATGGTGGTCGTGCAGGTGGAACAGTCTCCGCGCGATTTCCTGCCGGTGATCATCTCCAGCGCCCACTCCCGTTTCCCGGTGATCGGCGAAAGCCCCGACGATGTGCTCGGCATCCTGCTGGCCAAGGAGCTGCTGCCGCTGATCCTGGAGGACAACTGCGACAGCTTCGACATTCGCAACGCCCTGCGGCCGGTAACGGTGATCCCGGAATCCAAGCGTCTCAACACCCTGCTGCAGGAATTCCGCGCCAACCGCAACCATATGGCGGTGGTGGTCGACGAGTACGGCGGCGTCGCCGGCCTCATCACCATCGAGGACGTGCTCGAGCAGATCGTCGGCGAGATCGAGGACGAGACCGATATCGACGACGACGACGGCAACATCCGTCCGTTCGACGACAACGGCTATATCGTCAAGGCACTGACGCCGATCGAGGACTTCAACGAGTACTTCGATGTCGGCCTGCCGGATGACGACTTCGACACCATCGGCGGCCTGGTGACCCAGCGCTTCGGCCACCTGCCGCGCAAGGACGAGAGCGTCGAGCTCGACGACTTCACCTGCAAGGTACTGGCGGCCGACAACCGCCGCATACGCCTGCTGCAGGTCAGCCGCAAAGGCCGTTGAGACAAGCCCGCGATATGACAGCGACATCAAGCCCAATGTCCTTCTGGCCGCGGGCGCTTGCCGCCCTGCTCGCCGGCGCCCTGACGCCGCTGGCATTCGCGCCCTTCGGTCTCTGGCCGCTGGTGCTGGTCATGCCGGCGCTGTTCTGGCTCACGCTGCGCGGCCAGAGTGCCGCGCGCAGCGGCTGGCTCGGCTGGATCTACGGCCTTGGCTTCTATGGCGTCGGCACCTCCTGGGTCTATGTCAGCATCCATACCTATGGCAACGCCACGGTGCCGCTGGCGGGCCTGCTGACGGCGGGCTTCGTCGCCGGCATGGCGCTGTTCATGGCGGCCCAGAGCTGGCTTTACGGCCGTCTGTTCGGTCGCAGTGGCCACTGGCTCGGATTCATCGGCCTGTGGGTCATCTGGGAATGGATACGCAGCTGGCTGCTGACCGGCTTTCCCTGGCTCTTCCTCGGATACCCGTTGCTGGATACCCCGCTGGCGGCCTGGGCGCCGCTGGGCGGCGTCTGGGCGGCCAGCCTGGCGGCGCTGCTGATCGGCGTCGGCGGCGCCCAGCTGCTGCTGGCACCGCGCTCGCAGCACCGCAGGAACCTCGCCCCGAGGCGATCCGGCACCGCTGCACAAGAATTCGCGACGGGGCGTCGCTCCTACGAAACGCAATCGAACCCGCCATCTCCCCGCAGGACCGGCGCCTGTGGGAGCCGCGCCTCGCGGCGAATGGATAGGGCTCCGCGCGGTGGAAAAGTACCCCTAAGTTTGGCTACGCGCCTCCCACAAAAGCGTATTCTGCCCGCCGGGCTGATCAGCCTGGTGCTGCTCGGGCCTTTGCTGCTGCCATCCCACTGGACCCGACCGGTTGGCGAGCCGCTCAGGGTCGGCCTGGTGCAGGCGGATATCCCGCAGGAGCTGAAATGGCGGCGCGGACTGCTGCCCGACATTCTGCTGCGTTACGAAACACTCAGCCGCGAGTTCGGACCTGTCGACCTGCTGGTCTGGCCGGAAACCGCGATCCCGACCACTCTGGATCAGGCCGAACCGCACCTGGCGGCTTTCCTGCGCGAACTGAAGCACAGCGATACCGGCCTGATCGCGGGCCTGCCGTCGATCCTGCAGGACCCGTCCGATCCGTCGCGACGTATTTTCCACAACAGCCTGGCCCTGCTGGCGCCACAGACGGCGGTTTATCACAAGCAGCGGCTGGTGCCCTTCGGTGAATACGTGCCGCTGGAAGGGTTGCTGCGCGGACTGATCGACTTCTTCGACCTGCCGATGTCGAGCTTCAGCCTGCCCCGCGAAGAACAGGGACCGTTGCCGTTTCGCGATCACCGCATCGGCGCCGCCATCTGCTACGAAATCGCCTATCCGGAGCTGGTGCGACGCGAAAGTCTCGATGCCGACCTGCTGCTGACGGTCTCGAACGATACCTGGTTCGGCCGCTCCTTCGCTCCGGACCAGCATCTGCAGATCGCCCGGATGCGCGCGCTGGAAACCGGCCGCTGGCTGATCCGAGCCACCAATAACGGCATCAGCGCGCTGGTCGCTCCGGACGGCCGCGTCCATGCGCAAGCGGCGCGCTACCAGCCGGCGCTGCTGTCCGGCGAGGTTCAGGGCATGCAGGGGCTGACCCCCTATCAGCGTCTGGGCGTCTGGCCAGTGCTGGGTCTGGCGCTGCTCGGCTGCCTTGTGGCGGCCCGCCCGCGCCGCAAAGCCGCCGTTGCCGGCGCAGCCAGCCAAAGCTGCTAAGCTGTACAATGGGTGACGTCGCCATCCGCACGATCTGCGCAATTGCAACCGAGCCCCGACGGCGGCATAACCCATCATCATCGCCGAAAATTACGGTTTCTTCCCGCTAACTTGCGATAAGCCTTAATGGCTTGATAACCCGAGATCCCGCCATGGCCGAAAAGCAGCTTCCGCAGAATTACGTCCGCTTTCGCAGCCGCTACAAGCACCTCGCCGGCGCCATCGATGCGCTCGGGCAGGCGGCACGGGACGAAGGCCCACTCGACGACAAGAGCGCCCAGCTGATCCAGCTTGCCGCCGCCGCCAGCTCCCGCTCGGAAGGCGCCGTGCACAGCCACGCCCGCCGCGCCCGCGATGCCGGCGCCAGCGACGACGAAATCCGCCATGCACTGCTATTGCTCGTCAGCACCATCGGTTTTCCGGCGGTGATGGCGGCCCTGTCCTGGGTGGATGACGTATTGGAAAATGCGTGACACGTAACGCGTAACCCGTCACGCGTAACCCATCACTCAAAACAGCAGCGCATCGGCGAACAGGATCACCACCAGATAGCGCAGGCCCTTGCCGATGGCGACGAGGGCGATGAAAAGATCGAGGCGCACCTTCATCAGCCCCCCGATAAAGGTCAGCGCATCGCCACCGATCGGCAGCCAGGCCAGCAGCAGGCTCCAGACGCCGAAACGCTGGAACCAGCGCTGCGCCCGCTCCAGTTCCTGCTTCCTGGCCGGAAACCAGCGCCGGTCCTGATAGTGCAGCATAAACCGGCCCAGCCACCAGTTCACCACAGCGCCGCCGGTGTTGCCCAGCGTCGCCACCAGCCACAAAAGCGGCCACTGTTCGGGCCGTTCCATCAGCAGCGCCGCAAGGTAAACCTCGGAATAGAAAGGCAGAATCGTCGCCGCGGCGAAAGCGCCGGCAAATAGAAGAAAATATTCAAGCATTATTCATCCAGCGACTCCGGCTTGGACCTGCGGGCGCAGTCGACCAGGTGGCGGAAAAGGCGCCGCTGGGTCGACAGGTACGGCAGGTACTCAGGATGCCACTGCACGCCGATGATCTCGCGCCCCTGCTCGCACTCCACCGCCTGAACGAAGCCGTCGAGATCCCGTGCGGCCACCACTATACCGTCGCCCAGACGGTCGATCGCCTGATGGTGCAGACTGTTGATACGCCAGCGCCGGCTGCCGAGAATCTGTGACAGCCGCCGGCACTCGATGCCGAGCGCGGTCTTGCGTGGCAGTGGCGTGCGAAAATTGGAGGTCCGGCTGCGCATGCCGCGAATGTCGCCGAACAGGGAACCGCCGAGCACCACGTTGATCAGCTGGGCGCCGCGACAGATGCCCATAAGCGGTAGCTGGGTCTGTAGCGCGTGCTCGATCATCTCTATCTCGAAGCGGTCGCGATCCGGATCGATCGGTGCCTTGCCGTCGTCCTGGCCGCCATAGAGGCTCGGATCGATATCGTCGCCGCCACCGATGATCAGCCCCTGAAGCTTGTCGTGGCTGTGCTGCTGATAGGATAACGGGGTCAGCCGCAGTGCCCGGCCTCCGGTCAGACTCACGGCCAGGCGCGTGGCCCACCAGGCCGGCGCGAAGCGGTGGTCGGGACCGGTGACGCCTATGACGGGTCGCACAACCAGGGTTCCACCCGTTCCGCCCAGGGCGCCAGCAATTGCGGCGCCAGCCGGGAAAAATGCTGCAGATAGCGCCGGCAAAGGTCGTCGAGCCGTTCCGCGTCCCCAACCAGCGACTCCACCTGCAGCCAGTCGTTCCAGGCATCGAGCAGCGACCACTCGGGGTTGTCGATATCGGAGTTGGGTAAACGGTAGTGCAGCGTCGGCCGTTTGCTGATCTTTTCGTCCGGAAGCGCCGCACGCACGCGATCGGAATCCAGCCAGGCCAGCAACGGCAGCAGATCGAGGGAGCGGTTGCGGCTCGGATTCCAGGCCAGGTAGTCGTCGATAAAGGCGTCCTGATCGGGCCAGTAACCGGGATCGAGGACGTGACGACAGTAGTCACGCGAGAACGGCTGGATAAAGGTGCTCAGGCGCCGCACCAGATCGGTCCGTTCGCGGGCGGCCAGCCAGTCGTGCAGGCACAGGTAGGCCTTGAAGTAGCGCAGCACGGTGGCGATATCGGTCGCCGGCAGCTCCGGGTTGTAGTGCACGCCAAAGGCGTAGCGCGCGGCGCTGCGGGTGCCCAGCGCGCCGGCTTCGCGCAATGCCTTCGTCAGCTGCTCCAGCTCCGCCAGTCGCGATATCGCCACCGGCGGCGCCACCACCTCGAACGGCACCAGGTTCTTCGCCACCGCGGCCAGCGCCTCGGTGGCGAACTGCTCCAGCTCGCTGCTGTGGCCGTGACTCTGCTCGCGACCGAGCTGCTTGAGGTAGCTCAGGTCCAGCTCGAGCTTGAAATCGCCGAACGCCGTGCCCACCACCCGCTGCTCGCAGGGAGAGACGCGCTCGACATGGCCGCCGAAGGTATCGCGGATGCAAGCCGCGATATCATCCAGCTCGATACCCGCAAGCTCGATCTCGATCCCCAGACGGCGTTCTTCGCCATCCTCGCGCAGCAGTCTGTTCGCATCCATCGCGGTCATCCTGTCATCCCTCCGGCGTCGATTCAGGCCCCGGGCCAGGGACGGGAGATACGGCGGAAATACTCCTTGCCGCAGGTGGCGCAGGGCCCGATGCGGGAGGTTTCCGTCAGTTCCTGGGTAGCGCCGCAGCTGAGGCAGGCCAGGGTTCCGGCGGTGGCGATCTCGCCGGCGATATAGTCGTCTGCGCCGTGATCGAGGCGTTCGCGCAGCACTTCCTGGTCGATCCGGGTACGGTCCGCCAGTCCCCGCAGCAGGGTCACCAGGCGGCTCTCCAGGATGTTGAGGTCGAAGTGCAGCCAGGCCGCAATCCCCTCGCCGGTCTCGTGGGCGTAGTAGCCGAGCCGCTTCAGATCCCGCTTGAGATAGGCGGTCAGCAGGTCCATCTCGTCGCGGGTCATCTCCTCCGCTGTCAGCTCGAGCCGTGCGGCGTCCTCGATACGCTCCTGCAGGTAATCCCAGGAGCGGTTTTCGGCATGCTCGAGGTCGTCGAGCAGGCGCTTGAGGATACGGTCGTAGGCAGTCGTGGCCTTGTCCTGTTTGTCTTTGGGGTCGCGCGGGGCATCGCTCATAAAATGCGTTCCACTGTTGATGGCGTAGCTTCTATTGTATGCTATGCCGCATATTGTGAACTTTCCATTGAACCGACGGAACCCGCCGAACACCAGCTTGCCGGCAGGCTCCGGGACGACCGGCATTCTCGAATGCCGGTTTTAGCGTTTAGAGAGCCGATGAACGAACAATACCAGCCCGGGGTGATCGAGCCCCAGACGCAGGCCCACTGGGAAGCCAACGACAGCTTCCGCTGCGATGACGACCCTTCCAGGGAAAAATTCTACTGCCTGTCCATGTTCCCCTACCCCAGCGGTCGGCTGCACATGGGGCACGTGCGAAACTATACCATCGGCGATGTCATCTCCCGCTACCAGCGCATGCAGGGCAAGAACGTGCTGCAGCCGATGGGTTGGGACGCCTTCGGTCTGCCGGCCGAGAATGCCGCGATCAAGAACAACGTGGCACCGGCCAAGTGGACCTACGAAAACATCGACTACATGCGCAACCAGCTGCAGCAGATGGGCTTCGGTTACGACTGGAACCGCGAAGTCGCCACCTGCCATCCGGAATACTATCGCTGGGAGCAGTGGTTCTTCACCCGGCTGATGAAAAAAGGGCTGGTCTACAAGAAAGAATCCGAGGTCAACTGGGACCCGGTGGACCAGACCGTACTGGCCAACGAGCAGGTGATCGACGGCCGCGGCTGGCGTTCCGGCGCTCTGGTCGAGCGCAAGAAGATTCCGCAGTGGTTCCTCAAGATCACCGATTACGCCGACCAGCTGCTCGACGACCTCGACAAGCTGGAACACTGGCCCGAGCAGGTGCGCACCATGCAGCGCAACTGGATCGGGCGCTCCGAGGGCGTGGAGCTGAAATTCCACGTCGAGGGTGACGGCGACCTCGAGGTCTTCACCACCCGTCCGGACACCCTGATGGGCGTGACCTACGTCGCGGTGGCGCCGCAGCACCCGCTGGCGCAGCGCGCCGCCGCCGGCAATCCGGAACTGGCCGCCTTCGTCGAGGAGTGCCGCCACACCAAGGTCGCCGAGGCGGATCTGGCGACCATGGAGAAAAAGGGCATGCCGCTGGGCTTCCAGGCGGTGCACCCGCTGACCGGCGAGAAGGTTCCGGTCTGGACCGCCAACTTCGTGCTGATGGAGTACGGCTCCGGCGCCGTCATGGCCGTGCCGGCCCACGACCAGCGCGACTGGGAGTTCGCCCGCAAGTACGGCCTGGCGCTGAAACAGGTCATCAAGCCGCTCGACGCTTCCACCGAGGTCGACCTGGAGAAGGAAGCCTTCACCGAGAAGGGCGTACTGGTCAACTCCGGCGACTTCGACGACCTGGAATTCGAACTGGCGTTCAAGGCCATCGCCAAGGAACTCGACAATCGCCGCCGCGGCCATACCACCATTCACTACCGCCTGCGCGACTGGGGCGTATCCCGTCAGCGTTACTGGGGCGCGCCGATCCCGGTTATCAACTGCCCCAGCTGCGGCGCCCTGCCGGTGCCGGAAGACCAGCTGCCGGTGGTGCTGCCGGAAGACGTCGAGTTCGACGGCGTCGGCTCGCCGATCAAGAAGATGGACAGCTTCATCCAGTGCGAATGCCCGACGTGCGGCGCCGCCGCCGAGCGCGAGACCGACACCTTCGACACCTTCATGGAGTCGAGCTGGTACTACGCGCGCTACGCCTGCGCCCGCAACGGCGAAGGCATGCTGGACCCGAAACAGGCCAACTACTGGCTGCCGGTCGACCAGTACATCGGCGGCATCGAGCACGCCATCCTGCACCTGCTGTACTCGCGCTTCTTCCACAAGCTGATGCGCGACGAGGGCCTGGTCGGCTCCGACGAGCCCTTCACCCGGTTGCTTTGCCAGGGCATGGTGCTGGCCGAGACCTACTACCGTGAAGACGAAAAGGGCGGCAAGAACTGGATCTCGCCGGCCGATGTCGTCACCGAAAGCGATGACAAGGGCCGCATCGTCAGCGCCCGCCACCGCGAGGACGGCCAGCCGGTCGAGCCCGCCGGCATGTCGAAGATGTCGAAGTCGAAGAACAACGGCATCGATCCGCAGCTGATGATCGACCGCTACGGTGCCGACACCGTGCGCCTGTTCATGATGTTCGCGGCGCCGCCGGAGCAGTCGCTGGAGTGGTCCGACTCCGGTGTCGAGGGCGCGCACCGCTTCCTCAAGCGACTGTGGAAGCAGGTTCACGACCACCTGCAGCAGGGCCCGGAGGTGGCGGCTCTGAAGCCGGACGCGCTCAATGACGCGCAGCGCGACCTGCGCCGCAAGGTGCACGAGACCATCGGCAAGGTCAGCGACGACATCGAGCGCCGTCAGACCTTCAACACCGCCATCGCCGCCGTGATGGAGCTGTCCAACGCCGTCGGCAAGTTCGTCGACGTCAGCGAACAGGGCCGCGCCGTGACCCACGAGGCGCTGCAGGCCGCGACTCAGCTGCTGTCGCCGATCGTGCCGCACATCACCCACGTGCTGTGGCAGGCGCTGGGCAACGACGGCGACGTGCTCGACGCCGCCTGGCCGCAGGTCGACGAAGCCGCGCTCGAGCGCAGCTCCATCGAGATGGTGGTACAGGTCAACGGCAAGGTGCGCGCCAAAATCAGCGTCGCCGCCGATGCCGACCAGGACGTCATTCTGCACACGGCACTCGCCGACGAGAACGTACGCAAGCACATGGGCGACAAGCAGTTGCGCAAGAAAATCGTCGTTCCCGGCAAGCTGGTGAATATCGTCGTGGGCTGACAGCCCCTTCCCGGCGCCGGGCGGTCACCGCCGTCCGGCGCCGGCACACGCAAGGATGGACAGATTCGATGCGACTGAAACTGAAATACCTGATACTGGCGCTCGCCTCCCTGGCGGTCGCCGGTTGCGGCTTCCATCTGCGCGGCAACGTAGACGTGCCCGAGTCGATGCGCGAACTGGAACTGGTCATGCCCGCCGGCCGCAGCACCCTGCGCACCGAGCTGACCCGTACCCTCCGTGCCAACGGCATCGAGCTGGTCGCCGCGGCACCGCAGCAGCTGGAAATCCTCGAAGAGAAGCAGGGTCGCCGTACCGCCAGCCTGGACGAGGAAATCAAGGTCGACGAATACGAACTGCGAACCGAAGTCCACTTCCAGGTCATCCAGGGCGAGAAACTGCTGGTGCCTCCGAGCGTCGCCCGTACCGAACGGGTCTACAGCTACGACAGCGGCGCCATTACCGCGGAAAACGAGCAGGCTGACCTGTTGCGCCGCGAAATGCAGCAGGATATCGCCCGACAGATCCTGCGCCGCTACGTCGCCGCAGCCGGAAAGTCGTCCGCCGGGCAATGAAACTCAAGCCCGAACAGCTCGCCGGGCGCCTGAAACAGGGCATCGCCCCTGGCTATCTGGTAACCGGCGACGAGCCGCTGCTGTGCGAGGAAAGCGTCGATACCCTGCGCAAGGCCTTCCAGCAACAGGGGTTCACCGAACGCGAGGTGCTGCACGTCGACGGCAGCTTCAAGTGGGAATACCTGCTCGAATGCGCCAGCGCGCTGTCGCTTTTTGCCGAGCGCAAAATCATAGAGCTGCGTCTTGGCAGTCAGAAGCTGCAGAAGAATGCCAGCGAAATCCTGCAGCAGTACCTCGCCAATCCGGCCCCGGACAATGTGCTGCTGATCATCGCTGACAAGCTCGACGGCTCGGCCAAGAAGAGCGCCTGGTTCAAGGCCCTCGACAAGACCGGCGTCATCGTCGAGATCTGGCCGGTGGAACCGTCACAACTGCCCGGCTGGATCCGCCAGCGTGCCGCCGCCATGGGCCTTTCACTCGACGAGAGCGCGGTTGAGCTGCTGAGCGAACGGGTCGAGGGCAACCTGCTGGCGGCGCGGCAGGAGATGAGCAAACTGCAGCTGCTCTATCCGGACATGACTCTTGGCGCCGACGAGGTGATGGACGCCGTCTCCGACAGTTCACGCTTCGATATCTTCGCTCTCACCGACGCCGCCCTCGACGGACAGCCCCAGCGCTGCACCCGCATCATCCAGGTACTGCGCCAGGAGGGAACCGAAGCCCCGGTACTTCTCTGGGCACTGGCCCGCGAAATTCGCACCCTGTACGCGGTGCAGGCGGGACTCAGCCAGGGTCTGCCCTTCGACACCCTGTGCCAGCAACAGCGAATCTTCGGCAAGCGCAAGCAACTGGTGCGCAACTGCGCCAAGCGTACAAGCCGCGCCAGTCTCGAGGAAATGCTGCAGGCGTGCGCCGAAGTCGACAGAATGATCAAGGGCGCCGCCGCCGGCGATCCCTGGGTTCCCCTCACTGGCATCGTGCTGCATCTCTCGGGCCATCCGCTGCCGCTGAGAGCCCCGGGCTGATCCGTAGGAGCCCGGTCTCCGGGCGAATATTTCCAGCGCCATGACGCATCTCATTCGCCGCGGGCGCGGCTTCCACAGTCGCGGCGAATAACCGCTGTACATCGATTGGCCAGCAGATTGCAGTCCTGCAACAATGGCAACCCTGACGCTTACCCCGATGATACCCACAGACTTACCCCGGCATTTTGTGGAAAACATCTTTTCCACAGCCAAACAAATTTCAGCTTCAAGCTTGACATCAAGCCCTTTCGATAACTTTATCCACCGCTGCTTGACTTCTTCAATCACCCGAAAATACGGGCTTTTGGCCGTTCAATCGGTGTTCAAGAACGCGCCGGCGGCGCCGTTTCAGGCCTGGGGACAAGTACCCATAAGTTATCCAGAATGTTTTCCACAGAATTTGGGGGAAAGCTGCCAGCCGGGCAGGCAGGCTGGAGTGGCGGAGCCACATAACCCAACAAGAGGATATTGGGGCGGCACAGTGCCAACCGATAGCAATCGATCTGTACTGCGATCGATATGATGGGGCCGCGATGCCCGAACGACGGGGCGGCGGCGCGCCGGTGCTCACGCATCGCCTGTCCCATCCTACCTGCGATCGATATAGCAGGTTCCCTGACAACCGCTCCTGCGTTGCCAGGATTTCCACCATCCCTGGCGGTTCCGCGATAACCGCACGGCGAGGAGCCCGTTGAATCCGCCGGATGCGTCGCTGTACCGACACTCCTGTCGTGGATTCGGTTGGCGTCCCTTTCGTCCTGCACCTTTCTCCTCTAGCTTTAAGGAAGGCCATTGAACCGGAGCTTCCCATGCCCGTTACGCCCCGCATCACCCATATCGCGCTGCACGTCAGCGATATCGACGCCTGCATCGCCTTCTACCGCGATTTCTGCGGCATGGCGGTGATCCACGAGCGGCACAGCGCCCATCAGACCATTGCCTGGATGGCCGAGCCCGACCGGGAGACCGACTTCATCTTTGTGCTGATGAACGGCGGCCGGGATCTCGACCTGCCGGACAACGACTACCGTCACTTCGGCTTCGCGCTCGAAAGCCGCGAAGCGGTGGACCGTATCGCGGACAGGGCCGACAAGGCCGGCTGCCTGGTCTGGGCCCCGCGCGACGAGCCCTTCCCCGTGGGTTATTACTGCGGCATGCGCGACCCCAACGGCAACTACGTCGAGTTCAGTTACGGACAGCCGCTGGGCCCGGGCGCCGAGGATTTTGCCAGGCTGCAACGCACTGACTGAAGCCTGCCCGGCAAACTTTTTCTTCAGCAGTCTCCCGCCGAGACGGCACCAGGGTGTAAACTCGATCTACCTACAAAGAGGTTCCGTTCATGCTAGCGGCACTCCGGGTCGCTTTGGTACTGCTGCTGATGTTGCCCGCCCAGGCCCGGCCGGACGAGCTGACAGTTCCCCTTACCCTCGATTACCGAATTCTCGCCAAGGCCTTCGCGGAGCAGCTGTTTCAGGGACCCGAACAGTCGGCCAGGCTGTACTCGGACACCGCTGGCTGCAACAGTCTGCAGCTCGCCCATCCACGCATCGACACCGATGCCTTCGGCCGCATTCGCATCCTGAGCGATATCGACGCCCGGATCGGTACGCCCGCGCCCCCGCAGTGCCTCTTTCCGCTGCAGTGGCAGGCGGTGCTCGACACCCGGCTGGAGGTGTATCCCGACGCCGGCGGCAAGGGTCTCGATTTTCGCGTCGT
Organism: Marinobacterium nitratireducens; assembly: GCF_014645375.1. Taxonomy (GTDB): domain Bacteria; phylum Pseudomonadota; class Gammaproteobacteria; order Pseudomonadales; family Balneatricaceae; genus Marinobacterium_A; species Marinobacterium_A nitratireducens. The sequence goes on along the minus strand of NZ_BMLT01000002.1, from coordinate 592,525 downwards.
CGATTCCGATATCCTGAAAGCCGACGAGCAGACCCGGACGCCTCCCGGTGTGCTCTGGAACTGGATCAAGGGCATTGTCCATCCCCGGCTGGAGACCGTCAGTATCGACCTGTCACCGACCCTTGCCGGACTGGACCAGTTGATGCAGCTGGCGGTGTCGCCGGAAAAATCGCCGGTCGCCATCAGCCTCCAGGATGTCGAGGCGACGCCTCGGGGCCTTCGCGTGCAGCTCGCGCTGCAGGTCCCGCCGCCGGTGCCCGATCAGTTTCCGCCGGAGCTCATGCCGCTGACCGAGGAAGAGCTGGCGCGCTGGGATGCCGCCTGGCAGGCCTGGGACGGCTTCGCCACCTGGCTGATCAAGACCATGGCTGTGTCGGCCGGGCCCGAACTCGCGAACGCCCTGGCGGACTTGCTGCTCGAGGCGCGCTACGATCTGCGCGATGCCCTGGCACTCGAGGATCACACCCGGGATCCTGTGCGCGACCTGTTCCTGAAAACCTGGGAGCGTCTGGCACCGCTGCTGCACGACAGACGGCTAAACATACCCGGCGCGGATGCCCTCCAGTTCGCCACCTTCGTCAGCGCAGCCGATGCGCTTGCGGCCCTCGACCAGGCAGCTCCCCACCTGGGCCTGGTACTCGACCGTAACAGCCTGCGCAGCATGGCGCGGCTGCTGGTGCCCGGTGTCAGCGACGACAATCTCCGCTACGGTACCGAGATCGACCCGGCGCTGCGCACCCTGCTGGGTCTCGAGCCGGAGCTCAGCGAAGAGCCGGAGCCCCCCCTGTCCCCTTTTGCCTGGCTGATCCCGGTGGCCCAGGCGGGCCCGATCGACCCTGTGCTGGTGACCGAGCTGACCGGCTGGGTTCCGACGGCGGCGGAGATTGATACCTATCTGAGCACCCTTTCGCAGCTGCTCGACCAGGTCATTTCGACGGAACGCCAGAAGGCCAAGGTTCCGGTCGCGTACTTCGAGATCTACGCCAACGCGTTGCGGACGACCGCCTGGCAGGAAAGCTGCTGGCGGCAGTTCATCAGGAGTGGCAGTGAGGTCAAAACAATCCAGTCCTCCGGCGGAGCACTGGGCCTGATGCAGATCAACCGCCATGTCTGGCGCGGGGTTTACAACATCGATTCCCTGAGCCGGGATATCGGCTACAACGCCCGTGCCGGCAACGAGATACTGGTGCACTACATGGTTGATATCGCGATCAAAAAAAAGGAACACCAAATAACCGGCAATCCACTCGACCTCGCCCGTGCCACCTATGCCGTCTACAACGGCGGTCCCGGGCACCTGAGCCGTTACCGCAAGGACACGACGAAGCAACACCTGCGCGCCATCGACGCCGAATTCTGGAAGAAGTACCAGGCGATGGCACAACAGGGACCGGCCGCGGTCAAGGCCTGCTACGGGGCCTGAACTGCCAATCGCAGCCTTGTGGAAAAACGATTTTCCACAGGCCTGAAAGACCCTGCAGATGACTTGACATTGGCCTCAAAAATCCAACTTATCCACCGCCGCTTGACTTCTTCAAATGCCTGAAAAACGGGGATATTCTCCGATTATTTAGTAGCCACGGGGGCTTTGGCGCCGCCATTGCTGCCCCGGGGCCAGGTACCCATAAGTTATTCAGATAGTTTTCCACAGAAAGTGGGAACAACTGCTTGTGCAGCCTGACGCAAATCGATCTGCAATACGATCGATATGGCGGGTTCCCCGAAAAACTGCTCCTGCGTTTTCGGGATTTCCACCGTCCATGGCGGTTTCGCGATGCCCAAATCACATGGGAAACGGAACGATCATTGCCGTGCATCGCTCCACCCACCCTCCGGTTCGTGCATTCCATCTGCCATGAAAACAGACCAAGGCCGGTAACGCGGGTCATAACCCGTCAGCCTCAACGAAAAAGGCCCGGGCTGCGAAGCAGCCCGGGCCTTTGTACAAGGAACTCCATCACCGATTGAGGCTCCTGCAAAATCGGTGTTCCCGCCCTCCCTGGCGGTCATGCTACCAGCGCATGGATGCGCAGACGTAGCGTTTTCTGTTAACGGTAACTGATGTACCGTTATCTACGCTTAGGCGTTCGCGCTCGCCAGAATACCGTTGAGGGTCGCGCTCGGACGCATAACCTTCTTCACGCCTTCACGGTCAGCGTGGTAGTAGCCTTCGACTTCAGCGGCCGGCTTGCCCTGCACCGCAGCCAGTTCGGCCAGGATCTGCTCTTCGTTGTCGCTCAGAGCCTTGGCGAAAGGCGCGAACTCGGCAGCCAGTTCGGCATCTTCGGTCTGGGCCGCAACCTCCTGAGCCCAGTACAGGCCGAGGTAGAAATGGCTGCCACGGTTGTCCAGCTCGCCGGTCTTGCGCGACGGCGACTTGCCGTTCTCCAGCAGCTTTTCGGTCGCCTTGTCGAGGCACTTGGCCAGAACCTTGGCACGCGAGTTGTGCTCCTTGATACCCAGCTCTTCCAGCGACACCGCCAGTGCCAGGAACTCACCGAGCGAGTCCCAGCGCAGATGGTTCTCTTCCATCAGCTGCTGCACGTGCTTGGGCGCGGAACCGCCGGCACCGGTTTCGTACATGCCGCCGCCGGCCAGCATCGGGACGATGGACAGCATCTTGGCCGAGGTGCCCAGTTCCATGATCGGGAACAGGTCGGTCAGGTAGTCGCGCAGGACGTTGCCGGTGACGGAGATGGTGTCCTTGCCACGCTTCATCCGCTCCATCGAGAAACGGATCGCTTCGTTGTAGGACATGATGCGGATATCGAGGCCTTCCAGGTCATGCTCCTGCAGGTAGGCTTCGACCTTCTTGCGCAGTTCGTTGTCGTGGGCGCGCTCCTCGTCCAGCCAGAACACCGCCGGAGTGTCGGAGTTGCGCGCACGGGTAACGGCCAGCTTGACCCAGTCACGAATAGCCGCGTCCTTGGTCTGGCAGGCGCGCCAGATGTCGCCTTTCTCGACTTCGTGCTGCATCAGGACATTGCCGTCAGCGTCGACGACGCGCATGGTGCCGTCTTCGGTCATTTCGAAGGTCTTGTCGTGGGAGCCGTACTCTTCCGCCTTCATCGCCATCAGACCGACGTTCGACACGCTGCCCATGGTGGTCGGATCGAAGGCACCGTTGGTTTTGCAGAAGTTGATCACTTCCTGGTAGATGCGGGCGTAGGTGCTCTCCGGCATCACCGCCTTGGTGTCTTTCTGCTTGCCGTCACGCCCCCACATCTGGCCGGAGTTGCGGATCATCGCCGGCATGGAGGCATCGACGATTACGTCACTCGGGATGTGCAGGTTGGTGATGCCCTTGACAGAGTCGACCATGGCCATCTCCGGGCGGTTCTCGTAGCAGGCGTGCAGATCGTGCAGGATTTCTTCCTGCTTGGAGTCCGGCAGCGACTTGATCTTGTCGTAGACCGAGCTCAGACCGTTGTTCGGGTTGACGCCCAGTTCCTTGAACAATTCGCCGTGCTTGTCGAACAGGTCCTTGTAGTAAACCGAAACCGCATGACCGAAGACGATCGGGTGGGACACTTTCATCATGGTCGCCTTGACGTGCAGGGACCACATCACTCCGGTGTTCTTGGAATCTTCCAGCGTCTGTTCGAAGAAGGCGCGCAGTGCCTTGCTGCTCATGAACATGCTGTCAAGCACTTCACCCTGCTCCAGCGGCAGCGTCTTCTTCAGCTCGACCTGACCGGACTTGGAGACGAACTCGATGCGTACGTCCTGCGCCTTTTCGGACGTGATGGACTGCTCGCTGGAGAAGAAGTCACCGCCGGTCATGTAATCGGCGTGGGTACGGGAGGCCTTGCTCCAGGCGCCCATGGAATGCGGGTACTTGCGGGCGTATGCCTTGACCGCGGCCGGAGCGCGACGGTCGGAGTTGCCCTGGCGCAGTACCGGGTTCACCGCGCTGCCGAGAATTTTCGAGTAACGCTCGCGAGCGTCCTTTTCGGCATCGGTCTTCGGTGCGTCGACATAGTCCGGCACGTCGTAGCCCTGGCCCTGCAGTTCGGCGATGCAGGCGCGCAGCTGCGGTACGGAGGCGCTGATGTTCGGCAGTTTGACAATATTGGCGTGCGGGTCCTGGGTCAGCTTGCCCAGCTCGGCCAGACCGTCGACGACACGCTGTTCTTCTTTCAGACGCTCGGGAAATGCAGACAGGATACGGCCCGCCAGGGAAATATCGCTGATGGTGACCTCGATACCGGCGGCGCGGGTGAAGGTACGCACGATCGGCAGCAGCGAGCAGGTCGCCAGCGACGGTGCTTCGTCGGTCAGTGTATAAACGATAGTGGATTTGTCGGTCATGGTGCCCCCTGAGTCTTACGGCTGGCCGTCTTGCGCGGCTAAAGTGCCTACGCCCCCGGCGAGCGGCAACTTGTGGTCGCCGCCTGCAGGCCCGGGGCCGAAGGATTCGTTTTCCGGCCGTTATTGTATGACGAGCGCTCTCAGGACTTAAGTAGTCAGAACCAAATTCGCGCCCCATTACGACCAATTGGCTATTTTTGGCATCGACTACAAAACCGGTAAAAGCCCGAAAATCCGTAGCTTACAGCGGCTTTTCCAGACTCTATAGAGATAGTATTTATGGGTGTTATGTTTAACATTCACCATCTTTATATTGATCCGAAACGACCGTATATCGCGTTTTACGTTGATCCAGGTCAGCATTCGGCAACGCCAACCGGTGCCGGGCGGCGCCAGGACAGAGGTGTTTCCGATACCCACAGGCGCCGGTACGCCCATCCCGGAGCGCCGCGCCGCGGCCACCACTTTATGTAGTAGCACTACAACTTACTGCGGCCTTATCAGGGCATCGCCGGGGCGCGGATGTTTGCAGCCTGGTCGGGCAGTCCTGTGACAAGCCCCCACAATTGACCGAATATAGGCCTTCCAGTTTATGGGAGCTTAGCCATGGAATTTGCCCGCACCGGCATCATTCTCAATACCGAACATTTTGATGACTGCGTCGCCTTCTATCGCGATCTTTTCGATCTGCCCGTGCTGTTCTCGAAAACGGAAGGAGACTTCAGGCTCTGCTGCCTGTCGTTCGGCGGCAGCTATCTGATGATCGAGAGCGAAGGGGTCGCCAACCCTGCGGGCAAATCGATCGAACAGAACGCCACCAAGCTGCGCTTCAACGTCGATGATCTTGACGCCATGCTCGCACGCCTGAGGCTTTTCGATATCGAAGCCGAGATTGTGCGCAGCGCCTGGGGCTCGACGATCAATATCCATGACCCCGACGGCAATCGCGTCGGTATCCGCGACGAAGCGGGCTTCGTCGAACAGCTCCACGGTAAGCGGTAAGCGGCAAGTCGTAGGATGGGGCAAGCGATGCGGTGCCGCTATCATGCCGGTTGCTGCGAGGTAAGGGCATCGCGCCCCCATCATATCGATCGTTGTGCAGATCGATTGGTTTCTTGGCGGTCACGCGCCTTCGGCGCTAGACCCAACCTACAGATACAGCAAGGGAGCCCTGAGGCTCCCTTGCAAGTCGGGACGATGCGGTGATTTAACCGACCTTCTCGCCCTTGGCCTGGAGGTCGGCATGGTAGGACGAACGTACCAGCGGGCCGGACGCCACGTGGCTGAAGCCCAGCTCCCTGGCGATACGTGCGAACTCGTCGAACTCCTCCGGCGTCACGAAGCGATCCACCGGCAGATGGCTGCGGCTCGGCTGCAGGTACTGACCGATGGTGATCATGTCGACCTTGTGCTCGCGCAGGTCGCGCATGACCTCGATGATTTCCTCGTTGGTCTCGCCGACGCCGACCATCAGACCGGACTTGGTGCGGATATCGGGCTGGCGCTGCTTGAAGCCTTCGAGCAGGTCCAGCGACCACTCGTAATCGGCACCCGGACGTACCTGCTTGTACAGACGCGGCACGGTTTCGAGGTTATGGTTAAACACGTCCGGTGGCGTGGCGGCAAGAATCTCCAGCGCGATATCCATACGACCGCGGAAGTCCGGCACCAGGGTTTCGACCTGGATCGTCTCGCAGCGCTCGCGGGTTTCGCGGACACAGTCGGCGATGTGCTGGGCGCCGCCGTCACGCAGGTCGTCACGGTCGACCGAGGTGATCACGACGTAACGCAGCCCCATATCGGCGATCGCGGTGGCCAGCTCGCGCGGCTCATCGGGGTTGAGGGCGTTGGGACGCCCGTGGGCAACGTCGCAGAAGGGGCAGCGACGGGTACAGATATCGCCCATGATCATGAAGGTCGCGGTGCCGTGGCTGAAGCACTCGCCCAGGTTCGGGCAGCTGGCTTCCTCGCAGACCGATGCCAGCTTGTGCTTGCGCAGCTTGTCCTTGATGCGTTTGACCTCAGCCGACGAACCCATGCGTACGCGCAGCCACTCGGGCTTGCGCGGCATTGCGTCCTTTTCCGTCGGGATGACCTTGACCGGAATGCGGGCGACCTTCTCTGCGCCACGCAGTTTCACGCCCTGCTCGACGCGCGTCGCGGACTTGCTTTCGGTTTCTGCCATATAAACGCTCTAATCCACTCTGTTTTCGCGGGTCTCTGCTTCATCACGCCCGTTGGCGTGGAAAAGAACAGTAGTATACCCGATTTTATTGATCAAAATATCGCCCAGGCGGCGACTGGCCTCCGCGCTGTCGAGTTGCGGGACCAGGCTCGACAGCTGGGTCATCGCCATGCCGGCGTAACCGCAGGGGTTGATGCGCAGGAACGGCTCCAGATCCATGTCCAGATTCAGCGCCAGGCCGTGAAAGGAGCAGCCGCGGCGCACCCGCAGTCCCAGCGAACAGATCTTGGCGTCGCCAACGTAGACACCGGGAGCGTCCGGCTTGGGATAGGCCTCGACGCCGTACCCGGCCAGCAGTTCGACCACCGACTGCTCCATCAGATCCACCAGCTCGCGCACGCCGAGGCCCCTGCGGCGCAGGTTCAGCAGCAGGTAGATCACCAGCTGGCCGGGACCGTGATAGGTCACCTGGCCACCCCGGTCAGCCTGCACCACCGGGATATCGCCGGCATTTAGCACATGCTCGGCTTTGCCGGCCTGCCCCTGGGTATAGACCGGCTCGTGCTCGAGTAGCCAGATTTCGTCCGGGGTCGTATCGTCGCGATTCTGGGTAAAATCCTGCATCCGCTGCCAGGTGTCGAGATACGGCACCCGTCCGAGTTCGCGCAGATACAGGGTATCGGCGGCACTGGCCAAAGCCGCGGAACCTTGCTGTTCGGCCGGCGCCATCAGATCACCATCTGTACGCGACCGGAGGCCATCAATTCGGTATGCAGAGCCTTCAGCTGGTCGGTTCCGGTGGCGGTGATGGTAAACCGCACCGACTGGAAACGGCCGTTACGGCTGTCCTGCACCGTCACCTGGGTGATATCGAGATCCGGTGCGTGAATCTGCACCGTTTCGATGACAAAGCCGCGGAAGTCGTCGGCATTGTGACCGATCACCTTGATCGGATAGTCGGGACAGGGAAACTCGATTTTCGGGGGTTGTTGCTCGCTCATCAGTCACTCCCCCGTCATCAGCCTGCGCTGGTAACGGGTCAACAGTTCAAACATCCGGGCCCAGAGCGGCCCTTTCTCGCCGTCACCGACAGGCTGACCGTCGATGCGGGTTACCGGCAATACACCGCGGGTCGAACTGGTGATCCAGACCTCGTCGCCCGCCATAAGCGCATCGTAGTCGATATCCGCTTCCTGATACTGGATGCCGTTCTCGTCGGCCAGTTCCAGCACCAGTTCGCGCGTGATGCCGCCCAGTATTTCCGAGCTGCGCTTGGGTGTGTAAACCACCCCCTGGCGCACCAGAAAGATATTGCACGAAGTCCCTTCGGTGACCAGGCCGTCACGCAGCAAAAGCGCCTCGTCGGCCTGGTGGTCTCTTGCCTGCTGCAGCACCAGGATGTTGGGCAGCAGGCAGGTGGATTTGATATCGCAGCGATGCCAGCGCAGATCCGCGGTGACGATCGCGGCCAGCCCTTTCACATCCTTTGCCGCAACCGACGCGAAGTCGCGCACCGGCGCGCAGCAGGCAAAGACGGTGGGCTCGAGACTGGCATCATAGGCATGGCTTCGGCTGCCGCTGTCGCCACGGGTCACCTGAAGATAGACCGATAGATTGCCTCCGCCGTTCAGTTCCACCAGCCGGTCGAGGATGGCATACCAGTCGCGCCCGCTGCGAATGCGCACCGCCCGCAGGCTGTGCTCGAGGCGCGCAATGTGCTCCCGCAGCCTGAAACCGGTACCACGGAAATAGGGTATCACTTCATAGACGCTGTCGCCGAACAAAAATCCGCGGTCGAACGGCGAGATGCGCGCCTCGCCGGCGGGGATATAGTGTCCGTCGAGATATACGATATCCATCTTCACCCCAAACGCAAGGTCCGCCCGCCCACGGCCGGGCCGTGGGCGGTTGCGATAAGCCCTGCTCTAGGTTTAGCCGATCAGGCTGAAGAAGAACAGCAGGATACTGTGCCAGATGCGCTTGAGCAGACCGCCGGCCGGCACCTCTTCGAGCGCCACCAGCGGCACCTCGCGTACGGTTTCGCCGTTGAGCGTCACCCTGACCTTGCCGAATTCCTGCCCCAGGGCGATGGGCGCCTCGATCACCCGGTCGATATCCAGCGACGCTTCGAGCTGCTCGGACTGGCCGCGGGGCACTGTGACCGCCAGCGGCTCGGTCAGTCCCAGGTGAACCTCATCGCTGCTGCCACCCCAGACCTTGGCGGTATTGAGCGGCGAGCCGCTGTCGTACAGCTTGTGGGTACGGAAATAGCGGAAGGCATAGGAGAGCAGTTTCTGGGTTTCCTGAGCACGCGCTTCCTCGCTGGAGGTACCCAGAACCACCGTGATCAGACGCATGTCGTCGCGCTTGGCCGAGGCCACCAGACAGTAGCCGGCCTCCTCGGTATGACCGGTCTTCAGACCATCGACCGAGTCGTCGCGCCACAGCAGGCGGTTGCGGTTGGGCTGGCGAATATCATTGTAGGTAAAGTACTTTTCGGCGTAGATCGGGTAGGTTTCCGGGAACTGCTTGATGATGGCAGCCGCCAGTTTGGCCAGGTCGTGCGCCGTCGACAGGTGTCCGTCGGCCGGCAGACCGGTGGCGTTGACGAAGTGGGTATTGCGCATCCCGAGGCGGCTGGCGTGCTGATTCATCAGGTCGGCGAAAGCCGACTCGCTGCCGCCGATATGCTCGGCCACGGCCACGGAGGCGTCGTTGCCCGACTGGATGATGATGCCCTTGAGCAGGTCGATCAGCTTCACCGACGTCCCCTCGCGCACGAACATGCGCGAGCCTTCCGTACGCCAGGCCTTGACGCTGATCGGCACCATGTCGTCCTTGGACAGGTTGCCCTTGGCCAGCTCGTACTCGACGATATAGCTGGTCATCATTTTGGTCAGGCTCGCCGGGGCGAACTGCTCGTCGGCACGATCGGACAGCAATACTTCGCCGGTATCGGCATCCATCACCAGATAGGAGGTGGCGTTGATCTGCGGCGCAGCCGGAATCATGGTGGCAGCCTGCAGCTGTCCTGCCAGGCCGAATGCGAACAAAAACAGGTAAAGAAACGGTTTTGAAATCAGTCTATATGCCATGGTCAGTGATTGCTGGAGATTAAAAGGAAAAAGCTGTCGGGTAGACGCGCCGGGCGGGCAAAGGTTCTACTCTACCCAGCCACTCAGGGCAAGTCCACCGGCCGCGCCGCGCCGTAGCCGGCGTCCGCCAGCTGGCGCATCAGCCGCTGTTCGGTCGCGGTATCCGGCACCGGCCCGAGCTGAACGCGATAAAGCGTACGGCCATCAAGCTGCACAGGTGTGACACGCAGATCCAGCCCCGGCGAGAGGGGTCCCAGACGCTTGCCGATACGGTCGGCGGCGGAGACGTCGGCAAAGGCCCCGACCTGCAGATAGCGGCCCTGTGCGGACACAGGCGCCGGCGCGCGCGGCTTCACGGCAGGCGGGGATACCGCCGCGCCCTTGGACTCCGATTCGAGCGCTGCCGCGCCAGCCTTGACCAGCTCGCCGCTGCTCAGCGACTGGCGGGCATCGAGCGCCGTCACCTCGACCCGGGCGGTACCCTTGCCGAGCATCCCCAGGCGATGCGCGGCAGCGTACGAAAGGTCGATGATGCGCCCCTGGTGGAAAGGTCCGCGATCATTGACCCGCACCACCACCTGGCGGCCGTTGTCGAGGTTGGTCACCCGCACGTAGCTGGGCAGCGGTAACGACTTGTGCGCAGCGGTCATGCTGTACATGTCGTACACCTCGCCGTTGGACGTCTCGTAGCCATGGAACTTGCGGCCGTACCAGGACGCGGTACCGCGCTCGCGGTAACCGCTGGCGCTGTTCATGACATGGTAGGTCCTGCCGAATACCTCGTAGGGGCTGCGATTGCCGCCCCGGCTTTTCGGCTCGATGCGGGGCACCGCATCGGGCACCCGGGAGACATCGATCGGGTCCTTGGGCGCGACATCGTGCTCCAGGGCATAGCGACCGGCGTTGGGTCCGGCCGACGCCTCCCCGGACTGGCCGGCCTGCTCGTCCTTAACCTTGCCGGCACACCCGGCCAGAAGGCCAAACGCCAGCATCAAGGCCAGCCCCGACGCCGGCCGCTTCATCCCTGGGTGCTCCGACCGTAGGCGTCGCGGATCAGCTGGCTGAGCTCGTAGACGGCCATGGCGTAGAGACGGCTGTGGTTGTAGCGGGTAATGACGTAGAAATTGTGCAGTCCCAGGCGATAGAACTCACCGTCGGCGGTCTGGAACTCCATCAGCGTCGCCAACTGGTCCTGATCGAGTCCCTGACGGGTGGTGATGCCGCGTTCGCGCCACTGCGCCAGCGACACTTCCGGCTTCAGGCCGGCATTGAACCAGGACGGATCGGCCGGTTTGTTGATCACCACATTGCTGAGTACCGGTTCGCCGTTCTTCCAGCCGTGCTCGGCGAAGTAGTTGGCGACGCTGCCGATGGCATCGGTCTTGTTGTTCCAGATGTCGCGCTTGTGGTCGCCGTCGAAGTCCACCGCATAGGCGCGGTAGCTCGACGGGATGAACTGACCGTAGCCCATGGCACCGGCGTAGGAGCCCTTGAGCGACAGCGGGTCGATCTGCTCCTCCTGCACCAGGCGCACGTATTCCTTCAGCTGGCCCTGGAAAAACTCGCCGCGCTTGGGATAGTCGAAGCCGAGTGTCGCCAGCGCGTCGATCACGCGATAGCTGCCGGTGATACGGCCATAGCGCGTCTCGACACCGATGATGGCGACGATGATCTCGGCCGGCACGCCGTACTCGCGCTCGGCGCGGGCCAGAGCGGCGGCGTTTTCTCGCCAGAATTGAACGCCCTGATCGATGCGTTGCTGTTCGATGAATATCTTGCGGTATTCGCCCCAGTTCAGGCGCCGCTCCGCCGGTCGGGACATTGCCTTGAGGATGGATTCCTGACGGCTGGCGTCGCCCAGCAGATCCTCCAGATAACGGCGATCGAAGCCCTCGGCAACCAGCTCGTTGATCAGCGGCTGAGCGTCGGGGTGATTGGCATAGCCGGTACCCATACCGGTCGCCGTGGAGGCACAGCCGCTTTGCAGCACCAGTGCGAGTGTAACCATTGCGGGGGCTAGTACTTTACGCATGTTCAATCCTTTAAACCGGTACTGTCACCGGCGTGGGCACGTTGCAGTTTATCGACGCAGCATCTGCCGGTGGGTATGGATCGACATCATGATGCCGAACCCGGCCATCAGCGTCACAATAGAGGTACCGCCGTAACTGATCAAGGGCAGCGGCACACCGACCACCGGCAGCAGTCCGCTGACCATGCCGATGTTCACGAACACATAGACGAAAAACGTCAGAATGATACTGCCGGCGGCCAGCCGGCCGAAGCTGTCCTGCCCCTGACTGGCGATGATAAGGCCGCGACCGATCACCAGCAGGTAGAGGATCAGCAGTGTGAGTACACCGACGAGCCCAAGTTCCTCCGCAATCACCGCAATGATGAAATCGGTATGGGACTCGGGCAGAAAATCCAGCTGCGACTGGGTGCCGTCCATATACCCCTTGCCCCAGACGCCGCCCGAGCCGATCGCGGTCTTGGACTGGATGATATTCCAGCCCGACCCCAGCGGATCGCTCTCGGGGTCGAGGAAGGTGAGCACGCGCTGGCGCTGATACTCCTTCATCACCATCCACAGGCCCGGCAGCGCGGCACCGGCGGCCGCCAGCGCGATGAAGACATAACGCCAGTAGACGCCCGACAGCAGCAGCACGAAAACGCCGGATGCCGCGATCAGCAGCGAGGTGCCAAGGTCGGGCTGTTTCATGATCAGCACCGTGGGGATGCCGATCAGTACCAGCGACAGCAGAATATGCCAGATGCGCGGTGGCAGTGGCCGGCTGGCCAGATACCAGGCGATCATCAGCGGCAGCACCAGCTTGGTGATCTCCGACGGCTGGAAGCGGAAACCCGGCAGCGCCAGCCAGCGCTGCGCGCCCTTGGCGCCGACGCCGAACAGCAGAACCGCCACCAGCAGCGCGATACTGACGGCATAGAGCCAGGGCGACCAGCGCGACAGAAAACGGGGCGTCAGCTGCGCCAGCACGATCATCACGACAAATCCGGCGCCCATGCGAACGGCCTGACGCGTCACGTAGTCGATATCCTGCCCCGACGCACTGTAGAGCACGAACAGACCGAAACCGCAGAGCATCAGCAGAAACAGCATCAGCCAGGCGTCGAGATGGGTGTACGACCACCAGCCCGGACGGGCGGCGAGATGCTGTCCGGACTCGGGCATCGAACGCTGAAAATCGCGAAGGCTCATCGCATCCCCCCCCGCCAGAATACGATCACAGCGTTGCGGTTCGCTTCGCTCACCGGCACCCTACCTCGCGAGTTCATCGGGATACCTCCATTTCCTGCACGGCGTCCTCGTCGATGGGATCGACGGTCGGGTCCACGCCCAGCAGCCAGGCATCCATGACCTGGCGTGCAATGGGGGCCGCGGTACTGGAGCCGCCGCCGCCGTTCTCGACCACCACCGCGACGGCGATCTGCGGATCCTCGACCGGTGCAAAGGCAATGAACAGCGCGTGGTCGTGGTGACGTTCGTCGAGCTTGCTGGCGTCGTAGCGCTCGTCCTGCTTGATGCCGACCACCTGGGCCGTACCGGTCTTGCCGGCGATGGTGTAGGGCGCATCGTGACCCACCTTGCGCGCGGTACCGCGCTCGCCGTGCATGACATCCACCATGCCCTGTATCACCTGATCCCAGTACGCGGGACTGCGGGTAAGGATGTCCGGTGGCGTCGGCCTCGGATCTTCCAGTTCCGGCATCTCGATGACCTGGTTGCCGGCTTCATCCTCGTGCAGGGCTCCCCGCAGCAGCTTGGGCTGCACCCACTCGCCGCGGTTCGCCAGCACCGTCGCCGCGGTGGCCAGCTGCAACGGAGTGGCCACCAGGAAGCCCTGGCCGATGCTGAGGTTGACCGAATCACCGGGATACCAGGGCCGGTTGCGCGCCGCACGCTTCCACTCCTTGGACGGCAGTACCGCCGGAATCGCTTCCGGCAGGTCGAGGCTGGTCACCGCACCGAAGCCGAAACGACCGAGGTAGCTGGACATCTGGTCGACACCCATGCGGTAGCCCACATCGTAAAACCAGACGTCGCAGGACTGGGCGAGGGCCAGATTCATGTCGACACGGCCGTGACCGCCGCGCTTCCAGTCGCGGTAACGACGCCCGCCCTGGGTCAGGGTGAAGAAGCCCGGATCCCAGACCGTATGGTTGGCCGTGACGACCCCCCCGTCCAGCGCCGCCAGGGCGATGACCGGCTTGATGGTGGACCCGGGCGGATAACCGCCGCGCAGCGCGCGGTTGAACAGCGGCAGGTCCGGCGAGTCGCGCAGCGCACTGTAGTCCTTGCTGGAGATGCCGGTGACGAAGAGGTTGGGGTCGTAACCCGGTTCGCTGACCAGCGACAGAATACCGCCGGTCTTGGGGTCGATCGCCACCACCGAGGCGCGACGGCCATCGATCAGCTTTTCGGTGATCTGCTGCAGCCGCAGGTCGAGGCTCAGCACCAGATCCTCGCCGGGCACCGGGTCGGTACGCTCGAGCACCCGCAACACGCGGCCGCGGGCGTTGGTCTCGACCTTCTGGAAGCCGACCTTGCCGTGCAGCACCGGCTCGTAGAATTTCTCGATGCCGAGCTTGCCGATGTAGTGAGTGGCCGCGTAGTTGTTCGGGTCCAGTCGCTGCAGTTCGGCCTCGTTGATACGGCCGACGTAACCCAGCGCGTGTACCAGCGCCTTGCCGAAGGGATAGTGACGGATCAGGTCCGCCTCGACCTGCACCCCGGGCAGACGATGATAGTTGACCGCGATGCGGGCAATCTCATCCTCGGTCAGACGAAAGCGCAGCGGCACCGTTTCGAAGGGACGCCGACGCTGGGCGTAGCGCTGCCGGAACCGCTCCAGCTCGCGATCGGTGATCGGAATCAGCTGCTGCAGCATGGAGAGGGTGCCTTCGAGATCTTTCACCTCCTCCTTCAGCAGCGTAACGCTGTAGCTGGGCCGGTTCTCCGCCAGCAGGATGCCATTGCGGTCGTAAATCAGCCCGCGTGTGGGCGCAACCGGCTGCAGATGCACCCGGTTGTCCTCGGACATCGCCGCGAAGCGGTCGTACTCCAGCACCTGAAGATAGTAGAGCCGGGCCACCAGCAGCCCGACCAGCGCCAGCACCACCAGGAAGGCGAGCGCCGCCCGAATACGGAAGGTGCGGCTCTCCTGGCTGTAATCCTTGAAGCGTTCGAAGGCCATGAAATCGCTATTTGTGGTAGGGATGACCCTGCAAAATGGTGCAGGCGCGGTACAGCTGCTCCGCCAGCAGCACCCGCACCAGCGGGTGCGGCAACGTCAGCGCCGACAGCGACCACTTGAGGTCCGCCGCCGCGACACAGCGGGCATCGAGGCCATCCGGCCCCCCCACCAGCAACGACAGGTTGCGGCCGTCCATGCGCCAGTCCTCGAGCTGCGACGCCAGCTGCTCGGTCGACCAGTTACGGCCACCGACCTCCAGCGCCACCACCCGATCGCCCTTCGGGATCGCCGCCAGCATCTGATCGCCTTCCTGGCGCTTGGCCCGCGCCAGGTCCGCGCCCTTGCCGCGATGGCCGAGCGGCAGCTCGACCAGTTCCAGCGACAGATCCTGCGGCAGCCGTTTGGCGTATTCGTCGTAGCCTTCGGTCACCCAGCGCGGCATCTTGCCGCCGATGGCGATCAGACGGACCTTCATTTCCTACTCCGATGCCTCGGCGGTGTCCTCTTCGAAGCGCCAGAGTCGTTCCAGGTCGTAGAAGCTGCGGGCATCCGGCATCATGACGTGAACGACCAGGTCGCCCAGATCCACCAGGATCCAGTCACCGGTTTCCTGACCTTCGGTACCCAGCGGACGCAGGCCTGCTTCCTTGACCTTCTCGACCACCTCGTCGGCGATGGAGTTGACGTGCCGGCGGGAGGTGCCGCTGGCGATCAGCATGAAGTCGGTGACGCTGGACTTTCCCTGTACATCCAGCAATACGACATCCTTGGCCTTCATGTCTTCCAGCGCCTGCTGCGCCACCTTGATCAGTTGATCGATCTGCATCTTCGGTTAACTACCCTCGTTAAGACCGTAAAGCCTGTGTTGTTGAATAAAGTGCCAGACAGGGTCGGGGCACAGATAGCGGGGCGACAGCCCCTTGGCCACCAGTTGTCGTATCTGGGTGGCGGAAATACTCAGCGGCGTCAGTTCGTGCATCAGCACCCGGCCGCAGGGCGAACCGAGCACCGCCGCCAGAGACGTCGTTTCATGGGCCCGCGTAAAACGGGCCATACCGGGATCCGGCTCGTAGATGTAACCGGGACGACGGACCACGATGATGTGGCAAAGTTCGATCAGCTCCTGCCACTGATGCCAGCTTGGCAGGCCCAGGTAGGCGTCCATCCCCAGCACCATGCAGAGCGGGCGCTCGGGCCCCAGCTCCGCACGCAGCGAGCGCAGGGTGAGGTAGCTGAAGGAAGGCTGGCCGGAGCGTACCTCCCGGTCGTCGACATCCAGCGCCGGCTCATCGGCCACCGCCAGCTGCGCCATCGTCAGCCGCGCTTCGGACGACGAGCCCGGCGCCTCACGGTGCACCGGTTTGCGGGACGGCACCAGACAGACACGCTCGACCCCCATCCACTGCTGCAGCTCCAGCGCCGTGCGCAGGTGCCCGTTGTGAATGGGGTCGAAAGTGCCGCCCATGAAGACGTAGGCGCCGGAGGCATTCGCGCCCTCGACGGCCCGTACCTCCTGGCTCATGCGGGCTTACTGACGGATATGACCATCGCCCAGTACCACGTATTTCTCCGACGTCAGGCCCTCGAGGCCCACCGGGCCACGGGCGTGAATCTTGTCGGTCGAGATACCGATTTCGGCACCGAGACCATACTCGAAACCGTCGGCGAAACGGGTCGAGGCGTTGACCATTACCGAGCTGGAATCGACCTCGCGCAGGAAGCGTCGCGACTTGGTGTAGTTCTCGGTGACGATGGCATCGGTATGCTGAGAGCTGTAGCGGTTGATGTGCTCGATGGCCGCATCGAGCCCATCCACCACCCGGATCGCCAGCACCGGCGCCAGATACTCGGTGGCCCAGTCCTCTTCGGTGGCGACCTTGGCGTCCGGCAGCAGCTCACGGGTGCGCTCGCAACCGCGCAACTCGACGCCGGCCTTGCGATAGGCTTCGGCCAGCTCCGGCAGCAGCTCGCCCGCCACGGCGCTATCGACCAGCAGGGTTTCCATGGTGTTGCAGGTGCCGTAACGGTGCGTTTTGGCGTTGAGCGCGATATTGATCGCCTTGGCCTTGTCCGCCTCGCTGTCGAGATAGACATGGCAGATACCGTCGAGGTGCTTGATCACCGGCACCCGCGCCTCGCGGCTGATGCGCTCGATCAGACCCTTGCCGCCGCGCGGTACTATGACGTCGACGTACTCGGGCATGGTGATCAGCTGGCCGACGGCGGCACGGTCGGTGGTTTCGACCACCTGCACCGCCGTTTCCGGCAGACCGGCGCGCTTGAGACCTTCGGCGATGCAGGCCGCTACCGCCTGGTTGGAGTGGATCGCTTCGGATCCCCCGCGCAGGATGGTGGCATTACCGGACTTCAGGCACAGGCTGGCGGCCTCGACGGTGACGTTGGGGCGAGACTCGTAGATGATGCCGATGACGCCCAGCGGCACACGCATCTTGCCGACCTGGATACCGCTTGGGCGGTAATTCATATCGGTGATGCCGCCAATCGGGTCGGCCAGGGCGGCAACCTGTCGCAGCCCCTCGATCATGGTGTCGATCCGGGCCGGCGTCAGCTCCAGGCGATCAAGCATGGCCGCATCGAGACCGTTCTCGCGGCCGCGTTCGAGATCCTCGCGGTTGGCCTCGGCCAGCCGTTCGCGACTGGCCTCGATCGCCTCCGCCATGTATTTAAGCGCAGCATTCTTCTTGCCGGTATCGGCACGCGCCATCAGCCGGGAAGCCTCCCTCGCCCGCTGACCCAGTTCGATCATGTATGACTCTACGTTCATTCCCCGCCCTTGGATTCCGGTCGTAAACCTGCGCATTATACCGCCGCGGATTCCCTAATTGCATGAGGGATTTGGAATTTTGCCGTCGACGCAGCGGCCGGCTCCGCAGCGCAGGTCCGCAGCGCCCTGCTGCCGCCCCGCGGGCAGGGCTCCCGGGCAGGCGCCTGCACGCCCTGGAACCGTGCTCCGGCAACGAGCGGAACCTGACGCCATCGCCTGATTGGGACTTGTTCGCATAGCTGCTATGATCGGCTTCTTTCCCGTTCCCGGATTACGAGACCGATCCAGATCCCATGTCCGCTGCCCAAGCCACTCCGACAACCGAATTTCGCCCGCGGCGGCGCCGTGTCCTGACCCAGGTCGGCCTGGTGCTGATCCTGGGGCTGCTGCTGTGCGTCGGCTACCTGCGTTACGACGCCGCCAACAGTGCACGCCAGCAGACCGTCGACACCGGCAATGCCCTGATGCACCAGGCCGCCCGTCTGCTGCAGCCGCTGCTGCTGGCCGACGACCGCGTCAGTCTCAACTACCTGGTCAACGAGCTCGGCGAGCGACCCGACGTCGCCGGTATCGCCCTGCATAGCGCCGACGGCGAGCTGGTCGCCCGCAGCGGCGCCGGCGACGGACCAATCGAGCAGTCGATGACGCTGGAGCGAGAGCAGCAGAACCTGGGCCGCCTGCAGTTCTGGCTCGACCCGGCGCCGCTGGAGCGCCGGCAACTGGCGCAGCTCTACCCGCTTGGCCTGTTCTGGCTGCTGACTTCGCTGGCGGTGCTGGCAACGCTCTGGACCAGCCTGCGACCGAAGCCTGTCGTGATCGCAACGGCGCCCGAGCCCGCAACGGAGCCGCCGCAGCCCGTACCGGAGGCGCAACAGGAGCCGGAGGAGCCTGTTGCCGACGCGGCACAGCCGCTAGCCGGCGCGACGGACGAAGAAGTGGCAGAGCCTGAACCTGCGCCGGAGAACGGCCGCCAGGAGCCGGGGTTCGAAGGTTTGCTGGACCTGCTGCGCCCGGTCAAGGAGCGCCTGATGCCGCGTTTCCAGCCCTCGGCGCCCCAGGGCACGGACGACGAGCAGTTCGTCGATATCGACGACGAGCCGGACCTGCCGCCGCCGGCACCCGCGCCACGCCGCGCCAACCCGCTGCGCGCGCGCGACGACGAAGAGGAGCAACTGGGCCTTTACAGCTTCGAACATGAGCTGGAACTGATACTGGCGCCGGAAGACGCCCAGTATCTGCTGCTGATCGACGCCGCCAGCGGCCACGCCGACTTTGTCGAGGAAGAGGAACGCACCGCACTGTTGCAGCAGTATCGCCGCCAGGCCGAGCAGATCGCCGGCATCTACAGCGGCGAAGTCGAACCCCTGGCCAACGGCGATATCCGCATCTGGTTCCGCGACCCGGTCGAAGAGGATGGCCACGGCGCCAATGCCCTGTGCGCGGCCAAGCTGTTCACGCTGCTGTACCGGACCTGGAATCAGTCCCGCATCCGCAACTTCCAGCCGGTGCTGAGCCTGCACATGGCGCTGGTACGGGGCAACCGCGAGCGCCGGGAACGGATTCTCGACGAGGCCCAGTTCCTGACCCGCTCGACCCAGAGCAACGAGCTGATCAGCCACACGGCGCTCACCGAAGCACCGATGCTCAAGCAGCATCTGCTCGAAGGCGCCGACGTGCGGCGCGAAAGCGAGGACAAGGTGCTGATCCTGACCCTGAGCGAAGGCTACGAAGAGTTGCTGCAGAAACAGGCCGAGCACCTGATCAACAAGCCGTAGAGCCGCGCACCCAAACTTACGGGCACTTCCTCGCGGCGAACCGGTCCGGCTACGCGGTCATTCGCGGCGAGACGCCGCTCCTACGACTGTTCCGAGCCAACACCGGATCTTGTTGGGTCTGGCTTCGTAGGTTGGGTCTAGCGGCGCAGCCGCGTAACCCAACAACGGAAGCTTCAGGGTGGTCAAGTGCCGTCCGATACTCATCGATCTGGACGACGAACGATATGACGGGTTACGCGATGCCCGAGAACCATGCCAGACGGTCAGGCAATTGCCATTGCAGCGCTAGACCCATCCTACGACCTACGCTTCCAGCACCCGCCACACCAAATCGCTCTGGCGGGCGGCAACGATGAGTTACGCGATGCCCGAGAGCCATGCCAGACGGTCAGGCAATTGCCATTGCATCGCTAGACCCATCCTACGAACCCAGGCGCTGGTAACCCCCCTTGGCCAGACCTTAGTTGGCTGCCGCGGCAGCCTCCCGTGTCATTCCTGGCTCAGCACTTCAAGCCTGTCGACACGCTGGTAACCCCTTGGCAGCTTGTTGCCGCGGCGGCCGCGCTCGGCGCGGTAGTGCTCGAGATCCGCGCCCCTGAGCTTGAGATGCTGGCGGCCGGCATGCACCTGCAGCGTGGCGTCGGGCGGCAGTGTCGCCAGCGCCACCACCAGCTCCTCCCGCGCCTTGGCGCGGGCACTCGGGATATTGATGATCTTGTTGCCCTTGCCGCGGGCCAGCTCCGGCAGGTCGGCGACCGGAAACAGCAGCAGGCGACCCTCGCTGGTCACCGCCGCCAGCCAGTCCCGGGCCGGATCCTGCAGCAGCAGCGGCGGCAGCGTCTGGCTGTTCTGCGGCAGCGTCAGCGCGGCTTTGCCGTTCTTGGTCTTGCTGGTCAGATCCGCCACCCTGGCGACGAAGCCGTAGCCGGCATCGGACGCCAGCAGCACCCGGTCATCGTCGCGCCCGGAAATCGCGCCTTCGACGGTCGCGCCCTTGGGCAGCGAAATGCTGCCGGTCACGGGCTCGCCCTGACCGCGCGCCGACGGCAGCGTATGGGTATCGATGGTATAGCTGCGGCCAGTGGAGTCGATCAGCAGTGTCGGCTGATTCATGCGGCCGGGACAGGCCAGTTTGAAACCGTCGCCGGACTTGTAGCTGAGCCCCTCGGCGTCGATGTCATGCCCCTTGGCAGCGCGTATCCAGCCCTGCTTCGAGATCACCACCGTGACCGGATCGGCGCTGAGCAGGTCCTTCTCGCTGAACGCCTGGGCTTCGCCGCGCTCGACGATCGGCGAACGGCGCGCGTCGCCAAAGGTTTCGGCGTCCGCCTCCAGCTCTTCCTTGATCAGCTGGCGCAGCAGGCTGTCGGAGCCCAGGATTTCCTCGAGGCGCTTGCGCTCGGCTTCAAGCTCTTCCTGCTCGCCGCGGATCTTGAACTCTTCAAGCTTGGCCAGGTGGCGCAGCTTCAGCTCGAGAATCGCTTCTGCCTGACGCTCGCTGATGTTGAAGCGCCGCATCATCTCCTGCTTTGGCTCATCCTCGTAGCGGATGATGGCAATGACCTCGTCGATATTGAGGTAGGCGATCATCAGGCCTTCGAGGATATGCAGCCGGTCCAGCACCTTGTCGAGACGGTGCTGCAGCCGGCGCCGTACCACCTGGGTACGCCATACCAGCCACTCGGTCAGGATCTGGCGCAGATCCTTGACCTGGGGCCGGCCGTCGATACCGATCATGTTGAGGTTGACGCGATAGGTGCGCTCGAGATCGGTCGACGCGAACAGGTGCGCCATCAACTGCTCGACGTCGACGCGGTTGGAACGCGGCACGATGACCAGGCGGGTCGGGTGTTCGTGGTCCGATTCGTCGCGCAGGTCCGCCACCATCGGCAGCTTCTTGGACTGCATCTGGGCGGCGATCTGTTCCAGCACCTTGGCGCCGGACACCTGGTGCGGCAGCTCGGTAATGATGATCTCGCCCTGCTCGCGCTGATAGACCGCGCGCATGCGCACCGAGCCGCGCCCCGTCTCGTAAAGCTTGCGCAGGTCCGCGCGGGAGGAAATGATCTCCGCTTCGGTGGGCATGTCCGGCCCCGGGATGAACTCGCACAGCTGGTCGAGGTCCGCTTCCGGGTGATCCAGCAGGTGCACGCAGGCCGCCGTTACCTCGCGCAGGTTGTGCGGCGGTATGTCGGTGGCCATACCCACGGCGATACCGGTGGTACCGTTGAGCAGCACGTTGGGCAGCCGCGCCGGCAGCACCGTCGGCTCATTCAGGGTGCCGTCGAAGTTCGGCGCCCACTCGACCGTGCCCTGGCCGAGTTCCTTCAGCAGCACCTCGGCGTAGGGCGCCAGTCGCGATTCGGTGTAACGCATGGCGGCGAAGGATTTGGGGTCGTCCGGCGAGCCCCAGTTGCCCTGGCCGTCGATCAGCGGATAGCGGTAGCTGAACGGCTGCGCCATCAGCACCATGGCCTCGTAACAGGCCGAATCACCATGGGGGTGGAACTTACCCAGGACGTCACCGACGGTGCGCGCCGATTTCTTGTACTTGGCGGTCGCCTTCAGGCCCAGTTCCGACATGGCGTAAACGATGCGACGCTGCACCGGCTTCATGCCGTCGCCGATATGTGGCAAGGCGCGGTCGAGGATGACGTACATCGAATAGTCGAGGTACGCCTTCTCGGTAAAATCTTTCAGCGAGAGGCGTTCGACGCCGTTCTCGAAAGTGGTTTCTGTACTCATTTGCTCAATCCATTAACCAATCGAGGTGTCAGCGAGATTGCCCTTGTCCTCGAGCCAGCTGCGGCGGTCGGTGGAGCGTTTCTTCGCCAGCAGCATGTCCATGATCTCGTCGGTGCCGTCTTCATCCTCGATGGTCAGCTGCACCAGCCGGCGGGTGTCCGGCGACATGGTGGTTTCACGCAGCTGCATCGGGTTCATCTCGCCCAGTCCCTTGAAGCGCTGGACGCCGATCTTGGCGTTCTTGCGCTCGGCCCGGATGCGCTCGACGATACCGTTCTTCTCGTCGTCGTCGAGGGCGTAGAACACTTCCTTGGCGACATCGATGCGGTACAGCGGCGGCATCGCCACATAGACGTGGCCGGCAGCGACCAGCGGGCGGAAATGACGCACGAAGAGCGCGCACAGCAGGGTGGCGATGTGCAGACCGTCGGAGTCGGCATCGGCAAGGATACAGACCTTGCCATACCGCAGCCCCGCGAGCTTGTCGGAGCCGGGCTCGACGCCGATCGCCACCGAAATATCATGGATCTCCTGGGAACCGAGCACCTCGCCGGATTCGACTTCCCAGCTGTTGAGGATCTTGCCGCGCAGCGGCATGATCGCCTGAAACTCGCGATCCCGCGCCTGCTTGGCGGAGCCGCCCGCAGAGTCGCCCTCCACCAGGAACAGCTCCGAGGCCTGGGTATCGCCACCGGCGCAGTCGGCCAGCTTGCCGGGCAGCGCCGGGCCCTGGGTGACCTTCTTGCGCACCACCTTCTTGTTGGAGCGAAGGCGGCGCTGGGCGTTGGCGATCACCAGCTCGGCGAGCTGCTCGCCCTCCTCGACATGGCGGTTGAGCCACAGCGAAAAGGCATCCTTGATGGCACCGGAGATAAAGGCGGCGATCTGGCGTGACGACAGCCGCTCCTTGGTCTGGCCGGCGAACTGCGGGTCGCGCATCTTGGCCGACAGCACGTAGCAGCAGCGCTCCCAGACATCGTCCGGGCTCAGCTTGACGCCACGCGGCAGCAGATTGCGGAACTCGCAGAATTCGCGCATCGCCTCCAGCAGACCGGTACGCAGACCGTTGACGTGGGTGCCGCCCTGGGCGGTCGGTATCAGGTTGACGTAACTCTCGGTGATCTGCTCGCCGCCCTCCACCAGCCACTGCACGGCCCACTCGACGGCGTCCTCGTCCCCCTGCAGACTGCCGCTGAACGGCTCCGCCGGCAGCGCCTCGTACACCTGGGTCGAGCCCTTGAGATAAGCCACCAGGCCATCTTCGTAGTACCACTCCTCCTTCTCCGCCTTGGCATCGCTCTGGTCGTGGAAGGTGACGCGCAGCCCCGGGCAGAGCACCGCCTTGGCGCGCAGCACGTGCTTGAGGCGCGAAACGCTGAACTTCGGGCTGTCGAAGTACTTGGGATCCGGCAAAAAGCGCAGGCTGGTGCCGGTGTTGCGCTTGCCGCAGCTGTCGACGACCTCGAGTTCCGAGACCTTGTCGCCGTCGGCGAAGCCAATACGGTAAACGTTGCCGTCGCGCTTGACCTGTACCTCCAGCAGTTTCGACAGCGCATTGACGACCGATACGCCAACGCCGTGAAGGCCGCCGGAATACTGGTAGTTGTCATTGCTGAACTTGCCGCCGGCATGAAGCTTGGTGAGAATCAGCTCGACGCCGCTGACGCCCTGCTCGGGGTGGATGTCCACCGGCATGCCACGGCCGTCGTCGCTGACCGTCATGGAGCCGTCCTTGTGCAGCACGATATCGATCTGGCTGGCATGCCCGGCCAGGGCCTCGTCGACGGAGTTGTCGATCACCTCCTGGGCCAGGTGGTTGGGGCGGTCGGTTTCGGTATACATGCCCGGCCGGCGCTTGACCGGGTCCAGACCGCTGAGGACTTCTATCGCCTCGGCTGTGTACTGTGTCGCCATCGCTACGAATCCTGTCAGTGCTCAAGCTGGGAAAAAGGCAATGCCACGGGCTCGGGCAGCTCGACCCGGCCTTCGGCGAACGGCAGGAGCGCCGGCAGCAGATCCTCGAAGCGGTCGAAGCCGTGGCTGCCGCCGGGCTGAACGAACTGCGGGCAGTCGCGGTAGCGTTCGACGGCTTCGCGGTAGTCCAGCGTTTCGTCGCCGGTCTGCTGCAGCAGCAGGTAGCGCGACGGATCGCGCAACGGCCCCTGCCCCAGAGCCCGCAACTGTTCGAGATGCTGCGGCGTCAGCATATAGGCTTCGTGGGTATAGATATTCTCGTTGACGCCCAGCCAGCCTGCCAGCAGCCGGTCGGGCTCCACCGCCGGATTGATCAGCACCGCACGACAATTGTCGTAACGTTCCACCAGCGCCGTGCTGTAGTAGCCGCCAAGGGAGCTGCCAATCAGCAGCACCGGGCGTTCGGGCTCGGCGCTCACCAGCGCCTCGAGCTTTTGCATCGCCTCGACGGGCCAGTGCGACAGTGCCGGTACCCGGTAGTGCTCGGCCAGTCCGAGCGTCAGGAGGTAACGGTGCAGCAGTCGCGCCTTGGCCGACGCCGGCGAGCTGTTGAAACCGTGGATATAGATTATTAACGTCTGCGTCATTCTCATCCTTCCGAAGACCGCATGGCCGCAACAAGATAGCCCGTCAGCCGGATACCTGGCTGACACCGCCGCGCGGGCTCGCACCGGCAAAACTCGATAGGCCCAATGCGAGTCATTGAAAATCAAGGATTTTGTAAATACCCGCCCGATTCTCGGGGAGTCCGATCAAATAGGCAAGGTCAGCGCTGTCCGGGATCGGCCACGGTGAGCTCATCGACCCGGATCACGCGGGATTTCAGCCGCCCGTCGTCCTGCAGCCGGTAGAGTCGATAGCCGGGCCGCGCCAGCTGCGGATCCGGCTCCAGCGCGAACTCTGCCTGATGGGCCTGGAACTGCACCGCGGTCGAGGGCGCCGAAAACAGCGACACCTCGCCTCGCTGCAACGCATGGGCCTGGTGCACATGTCCGAAGATCACGCCCCGCACCTGTGGATAAGCGTCCACGATACGCCAGAAGTCGGCGGCATTGCCAAGCATGATTTCGTCCTGCCAGGCGCTGCCGACCGCGACCGGATTGTGATGCAGTGCAATCAGCACCGGCCGCTCCCCCGCCGCCGCCAGCGATGCCTCGAGCCAGTTCAGCTCCGACTGCGCCAGGCTGCCGCCGCCGCGCCCGTCGGGCTGCGCCGTCGAATCCAGCATCAGCAGGCGCCAGCGGACAAGATCGATGCACTTTTGCTGCAGCGGCCCGGTGGCGACATCGCGCATCACCTCGCAGCGATCGTGATTGCCCGGCAGCCAGTAGCAGTCGGGCGCCAGGCCTTCCACCGTCTCCAGCAGCCGGTGGTAGGCATCGGCGCCGCCGTGGTGTGTCAGGTCGCCGGTCAGCAGCAGGCAGTCGACATCGGGGAAGCGCATGCGGATATCGGCGACCACGGCCTGCAGCCGCCGCTGTGGATCGGTACCGCGAAAAAGCCCGCCGGCCTCTGCCGGCAGATGACAGTCGCTGATCTGAACGAGCAGTCGCCCCATGCTCAGCGCCTCACTGGCCGACGACGCCGCGTGCAACCAACCCCATGCAGGCGCTTACACAAAGACGGGTTCGTTATGGTGACCGTGACTGAGACATAGGCTCAGCCACTCGCCCAGGTACTCGTTGAGCTGGACCTTTTCATCAGGGTGGTGCATGTCCCGGTTGGGGTAACCGTAGACGCCGGCGAGCTGGCGCCGGCTCTTGAGACAGATGACCTCGGCCATCGCCGCATCGTGATAGAGACGCACCACCAGCGACGGCGGCTCGAGCCAGGCCGATACACCCTCGTGCTTTTGCTGCACCAGCACCGTGGTGGTGTAGGCGAAACGCTCCTCGATCTGCAGACGCACCACGACCTGATGCTGCTGCCAGCAGACCTGGAACTCGCGGCTATCGCGGCTATCCAGTTCCGGCAGCAGTTTCAGCATGCGCGCGTAGTTGGCCTCGCACTGGGCCATCTGCCGCGTCAGGTCGGGGACGTACTTGCGTTTCATTCGTTCTCCGCGTTCGTCCAGCGCGCCCGCAGGCGGGGACGGTTCATTTCCAGCCATTGTATCGCAATGATCGCCGGGGCGTTATCGATGCGCCCGCTGCGTACCATCGCGAAGGCCGCGTCGCTCGCTATCCTGTGCACCTTGATGTCCTCACCTTCCTCGGCAAGGCCATGAACGCCGCCGGCATCGCGGGCGTCGACCCGGGCGCAGAGCAGGTCGATATATTCGCGCGCCGCTCCGGGGCTCGGTGTGAAACGGGTGATGTGCTCGATTTCGCCAAGCGCAAGATCCGCTTCCTCGACCGCCTCCCGGCAGGCCACATCCTCGGCGCTTTCCCCCTGCTCCACCAGCCCCGCCACCAGCTCGAGCTGCCAGGGCGTGTCCGGATGATCGAGGGTGCCAACGCGGAACTGCTCGATCAGCACCAGGCAGTCGAGCTGCGCATCGTAAGGCAGCACACAAACGGCATCGCGACGACGATAAAGTTCCCGCTGAATCGTCACTTCGCCGCCGAGAAAGCAGCGGTGGGTCACCCTCAGGCGGTCAAGGCGGAAGAAACCGTGATACAGCGGCTCGTCCTGCTCGATGCGAAAATCCCGGTGCCCGAATTGGGGTTTCCAGTCCTTGCCCATGCCGTCCTGCCAACGCAAAAAACGACACTATAGCAAAGATTGGTGAGTGGTGAGTGGTGAGTGGTTAGTGGTTAGTGGTGAATCGTAGGAGCCCACTCCGTGGGCGAACAACCGCAGTGCCAGAAAGGATTCGCCCGGAGACCGGGCTCCTACAGGCGAACAGCCTTGCAGCACGCAGCCAATCTTCGGTTCGCTCGCGGAGCGAGCTCCTACACATCTATCGGCCGCCGCCCCTTACGCCTTACGCTTAACGCCTAACCACTAACGACTCACCACTCAGGATGCACCATCACAACGCCCGGCGCGCGGACAGGTACACCGGCCCCAGGCTGCCCTTGGCCGCCTTGCGCGCCCCGGCGGCGAGCTCCGCCACCTCCTGGCTGCTGGAGCAGCGATAGGGGTCCGGGTGGACGACCCCGACCGACACCGACAGCAGCCCGTGGAACTGACGCTTGCCCTGACGATCGAGGGCGTGAATACCGCCGGCCTCGAGGTGCTCGGGATTGTAAAACTCGCTCACGGAGTGTTCGAACACCTCCACGATACGCTCGCAGATCTCGCGCCAGAGAGCGTGACGGAAGATCACCACGAAGTCGTCGCCGCCGATATGACCGACGAAGCTCTCGGGCCCGCCGGCATGCCGGTCGATCATGTCGCCGAGCTGGCGGATGACCTGATCACCGCGGGCATAACCGTAGCGGTCGTTGTAGGCCTTGAAGTTGTTCAGGTCGATATAGGCGACGTGAATGTCGCAGGTCCCCTCGAGCAGCCGGTCGAGTTCGTCCTTCACCGGCACATTGCCGGGCAACTGGGTCAGCGGATTTGCCTGGCGCGCGCTGCGTATTTTCAGCTCGGTAATACTGCGCAACAGGTCGCGCAGATGGCCCATGCCGAGGTAGCCGCCATCCTGAGTGATCAGGATATCCTGCTGCAGATCCTGACTGTCGCGCCCGGTCAGACGCCGCGAGACCTCCTCCAGCGGCATGGTCTGATCGACGGCAAGAAAGTCGGTGCAAAGCAGCCGGGTAACGGGCTTATGGTCGTATAGCGCTCGCCCGTAGGGCGTCGAATAGAGTTCCCAAAGCTGGTTTCGGCGAATCACGCCCACCGGCTGTCCGTCCTCCAGCACCGGCAGCACGCTCAGATCCGGATGCTGGCGCAGCAGCTCGGCAGCGGCCGCAATCGGGTCGTCAAGCGCCACGGCCGGCGCCTGGCGCAGCAGTACGGAAGCGGTTTCCGTATGCTGGCGGCCGGGCGTGCGATCCAGCGGCTGCATGGCGATATGGCGACAGGCGCCGGCGGCGACCGGCAATGCCTCGGGTTTGCCCAGCAGGAAACCCTGTCCATAGCGTACACCCAGCAGCTGCAGCGTATGCAGTTCGCCCTGGGTTTCGATGCCCTCGGCCACGATGCGACAGCCCGTGCTGTTGCCGATATTGATGATCGACTTGACGAACTCGCGCTTGACGCTGTCGCGGTCGACGCCCTGCACGAAATGCCTGTCGATCTTGACGTAGGCCGGCTCCAGCTCGGACCAGAGCCGCAGTCCCGAATAGCCCGAGCCGAGGTCGTCGATGGCGATCCAGAATCCCATCTCCCGGTAGTGCTGTACGGCAGCGCGGGTGATGCCGGAATGGTCGAACGGGTGCTCTTCCGACAGTTCGATGACAATGCGTTCCTGGGGAATATCGAGTTCCTCGAGCCATTCCCGCGTCAGTCCCTGGGGGTGTCCCGGCAGCCCCAGCAGCGATGCGTTGACGTTGATGAACAGCTTGCCGGCCGGGTTCAGCTCGGCGAAACGCTGCAACGCCAGGCGCCGGCACAGCAGCTCCAGCTCGGACAGGCGACCGGCGCCCATCGCCGTCTGGAACAGCGGCCCCGGCATGTGCAACGGAGTGTTCACCGGGCCGCGGATCAGCGCCTCGTGACCGATGACCTCACCGCTTTGAATATCGACGACGGGTTGGAAAACGGGGGTCAGTGACTCATTGCGAATCACCTGGTCCAGCAGGCTGGTCAGGTTCGGCGCCGGTTCGGCGCGAAGAGTTGCTTGCATTTCGTGGCATCACCGGGGGAAATAGCCGCCAGATTAACGACCATTGATGACAACCCCGTGACAGGCCCGAAGTCCGGGCTTCAGTCGGCGATTTCGACTTCCAGCATCTCCAGCACCTCGTCGAGCGGCGCCGGTCGGGCCAGCAGATAGCCCTGTCCCATCTCACAGCGATTGTCGCGCAGGAACGCCAGCTGATCGTGCGTCTCGATTCCCTCGGCCACCACCTTGAGGCCGAGTTTGTGCGCCATGGCGATAACCGCGGCGGCAATTTCCATATCGTTGCGGTCCTGGGGGATGTCGCGCACGAAGGAGGCATCGACCTTGAGCTGGTCCACCGGCAGTCGCTTGAGGTAGCTCAACGACGAGTAGCCGGTACCGAAGTCATCGATCGCCAGGGTGACTCCAAGCGCCTTCAGCGCGCCGAGAATCTCGAGCACCCGGCCAATATCGTCCATGATCATCGATTCGGTGATCTCGAACTCCAGGAAACGCGCCGGCAGGCCGGCGTCATCCAGCGCACTGCGGACTGTATCGAGCAGCAGCGGGTCGCGGAACTGGCGCAACGACAGGTTGACCGCCACACGCACCTCGTGCCCCTGATCGAACAATACCTTGCCGGCGCGGCAGGCCTCGCGGATCACCCAGTGCCCCAGCGGAACGATCAGCCCTAGCTCCTCAGCCACCGGGATAAACTCCGCCGGGGAGACAGGCCCGCGTTCGGCATGGTCCCAGCGGATCAGCGCTTCCACCGCGACCAGCTGCAACCCGCCGAGCAGGTTCCACTGCGGCTGATAATGCAGGCGGAACTGTTTTTCCTCCAGCGCCATGCGCAGTTCGCCCTCCATACGGGCGCGGCGCATCACCTCTTCGTTCATTTCGCGCGTGAAGAACTGGTAGTTGTCCCGACCCTGACGCTTGGCGCGGTACATCGCCAGATCCGCGTTCTTCATCAGCACCGCCCAGGAATCCCCGTCCTCCGGTGCCAGAGTGATACCGATGCTGAAAGTAATCAGCACTTCGTGGGCGCCCAGAACGATCGGCGTCAGCAGCGCCGACAGCAGTTTTTCCGCCACCCGTTTGGCCTGCTGCAGACCCTCGAGCTCAGGCAGCAGGATAATGAACTCGTCGCCGCCAAGGCGGGCAATGATATCGGACTCGCGCAGCGTCTGGCGCAACCGTTCCGCCACGGCCTGCAGCAGCCGGTCGCCGACGTCATGCCCCAGGGTGTCGTTGATCTGCTTGAAGTTGTCGAGATCGAGGTAGAACAGCGCCAGTTGCTTGCCGCTGCGCCGCACCTTGCGCAACTCCTGGTCGAGCTGCTCGCGGAACAGGCGCCGGTTGCCGAGCTGCGTCAGCGGATCGTAGAAGGCGAGCTGCTCGATCTGCTCCTGACTCTGCTTCTGTGCCGAGATATCCTCGCTGATGCCGACAAAGTGGATGACGCTGCCATCGTCCTCGACGATCGGCGAAACCGACAGCGTCGACCAGTACAGGGCGCCGGATTTCTTGCGTGCCCGCAGTTCGCCGTGCCAGTCGCATCCGCTTCTGAGCAGCTCCCACATTTCCCGGAAGGTATCGTCGTCGGACTCGTCCCCCTGCAGCAGCCGCAGCTCCTGCCCCTGAACTTCCTCGAGCCGGTAGCCGGTGACCTCGCAGAATTCGGCGTTGACATACTCGATGGCGCCGCGCTCGTTCATGATGATGACCATGCTGGAGCTCTGCTCCACCGCCCGGGACAGCTTGCGCAGCTGCTCTTCCTGCCGGCTGCGCTCGACCGCCAGACATACCAGCCGCACCACCTGTTCGAGCAGCGCGATCTGCGCCGGCGTCGGCAGGCCGATCTCGAAGCTGTAGAGGCAGAAGGTGCCGAGCACCTCCCCCTGGCTGCCGATCACGGGCTCCGACCAGCAGGCCGAGACCCCGGCATCCAGCGCCAGCTCACGCATCCCCTCGCACCAGGGGTGGGTCTGGACGTCATCGATCAGTACCCGCCGCCCGGTCGCCGCACAACTGCCACAGGAACCGGCCCCCTCGAGCGCCGGCAGCCCATCGACCGAAGCGACAAACGCCGGGCTCAGGCTGGGCGCGGCGGCGACCCGCAGATTGCCCTCGTTGTCCAGCAGCATGACCGAACAGGCAATACCGCCATAGGCATCCTCTACCATGGCCGCCAGGCGATCCAGCACCCGGTTAAGCGCTTCGCCGCGCAACAGACAGTCCAGGGTGATGCTCTGCAGGCGTATGCCAAGCTCCTGCTGGCGCTGCCGGGTCACATCCTGGCTCAGCAGCATCAGCCCCCTGTCGTCGCCGAGGGGCAGACGCTGGATGCTGTAGAGCCGCGGCCGCTGGCCGGCGAAATTGACCCAATCCTCGTCACACTGAGGACTGCCGCCGTTTAACGCCAGGCGATCCTGGGCCATGATGCGCAGTGCCACCGGCGCCGGGAAAATATCGCTGGCGTTCTGACCGACGACCGCCTGCGCGGGCAGACCGCTTAGCTGCCGAAATGACTCGTTGCAGTCGCGATAGCGTCCGTCGGGACCCTGGAGGGTGATCGGATAGGGGATGGCATCGAAGGCCGCACGCAGGTTGCCGATATCGTTTTCGAGCCCGTCGATCCGGCGCAGCAGCGCGCGCCGGTGCACGTACCAGTAAAGCGCCGACAGCGTCGTCGACAGAATCACCAGTCCGACCATCAGCAGCGTGACGTCCGGCTGCCATAACCAGTCGCCGGCCCGGGCCCGCGCCGGTACCAGCAACGCCGTCATGCACAGGCCGACCCGCGCGGCAGCAGCCGGCACGGATTGTGACCGACGTCCCGCGATCACGGCAGACGCCTGGAGGTCCGGCCACCGCAGTTGCGGTCGCCGATGTTGCGGGGTTTGAGCTTCGTCGTCACGTTGAACTCCGGCTCAACGACACATCAGAGCTTGCAGGCTCCACCCAGACAGTCGTCGAAGTCCATGCTCTCGAGCTCCGCGCGCTCGTCCCGGCTGACGCGCAGGCGCGCCATCAGGGAGCCCTCGGCGCCTTCGCCTTCGACCACATTGGCCCGTTCGAATACGGCCAGCAGAGTATTGAGCTCATCGAGGGTCAGGTCATTCATCGGTTTTCTCCAGAGGATTCCCTTCAGAGGGATACTTACTCAAATGTTAATAATTGCAAGATATTCCACCATCAACTGCAAGTTGCGTTGACCGCGGAACTCGTTGACGTCGAGCCGGTAAACCACGCGCACCCGCTGTGCCGACTCGTTGGGCCAGCTGGCGGTATCGACATTGAACCAGATAGCATCCACCGCCAGCCCGGAAGCGGGCTCCATCAGTACCAGTTTCAAGTGACGCTGACCGACGATCCGCTGCTGCAGCAGCCGGAACTCGCCGTCGAACAGCGGCTCCGGAAACTGCTGCCCCCAGGGACCGCCTTCGCGCAGGCGTTCGGCGAGCTCCAGGTTAAGCTGGGCTGCACTCAGGGCACCATCCGTCAACAGCCGCCGCTGCAGCGCGCCCTCGTCAAGCTGTCGCCGCACCTCGGCATCGAAGGCCGCGCGAAAGGTCTCCAGGCTGTCGGCCTCGAGGGTCAGCCCGGCCGCCATGGCGTGTCCTCCGAACTTGGTCACAAGACCCGGGTGCCTCGCCGCGATGGCATCGAGGCCATCGCGGATATGGAAACCCGGTATCGAGCGCGCCGAGCCCTTGATCTCGCCGCCGTCTCCCGGCGCAAAGGCAATCACCGGCCGGTGCACCCTTTCCTTGATGCGCGAGGCCAGGATGCCGATCACCCCCTGGTGCCAGCTCTCGTCGTAGAGACAAAGGCCCAGCGGCAGCTCGGACTCGTTCAGTGACAGCCGCTCCAGCGAGTCCAGCGCCTGCTGCTGCATCTCCTGCTCGATACCGCGGCGTTCGCGATTGAGATCGTCCAGCGTACGCGCCAGCTCCAGCGCTTTGTCGCCATCATCGCACAGCAGGCACTCGATGCCGATCGACATATCCTCGAGGCGCCCGGCGGCGTTGAGCCTTGGCGCCAGCGCGAAGCCCAGGTCGCTCGCCACCAGGCGATCCCGACGGCGTCCCGACACCTCGATCAGCGCGCGGATGCCGGGCCGGGTCTGGCCGGCCCGAATGCGCTGCAGCCCCTGGTGCACCAGCACCCGGTTATTGTGCTCCAGCGCCACCACATCCGCCACCGTGCCCAGCGCCACCAGATCCAGCAGCGATGCCAGGTTGGGCGCCGCGATACCGCGCCGCTGGAACCAGCCGTCGGCCTGAAGCGCCCGGCGCAGCGCGATCAGCACGTAGAAGATGACGCCGACACCGCAGGTGGACTTGGCGATGAAACCGCAGCCCGGCTGGTTCGGATTGACGATGGCGCAGGCCGCCGGCAGTTCGCTGCCAGCCAGATGGTGATCGGTGACGATAACGTCGAGCCCCAGCGCGTTGGCACGCGCCACACCCTCGATACTGGAAATGCCGTTGTCGACGGTAACCAGCAGCTGCGGCGCCTGTTGCGCCGCCACCTCGACGATTTCGGGGCTGAGTCCGTAGCCGTACTCGAAACGGTTGGGCACCAGATAGTCGACCCGGGATGCGCCCATCATGCGCAGGCCCAGCACAGCCACCGCGGTACTGGTGGCGCCGTCGCAATCGAAGTCGCCCACCACCAGCACCGGCTCGTCGGCCCTGACCGCGCGCGCCAGGCGTACGACCGCGGCGTCAAGGCCCTGCAGCCCCGAGTCGGGCAGCAGCTCGTGCAGGGTACGGCCGAGCCGTTCGAGGGAGTCGACCCCGCGCGCGGCGTAGATACGCGCCAGCACCGGATCGGTCTCGCGGAATATCGGCAGCGAGGCATCCGGCTCGGGTCGGCGTTCGATCAGTACTTCCGGCATCCTGTCCTCAGGTTCTGGGCGCAGGGAACAGCGTATCGGTGCGCCCCAGCAGATGATAGATCAGCAATCCGGTCCACTCGCGCACGGCGGTCACAAGATCACGCAGATTCACCGCAAACTGCGGCCGGTAGCGTCCGCCGGTGTCGTAGTAGTCGACCGGATAGGGTATAACCTGCCAGCCAAGCCGGCGAAAGATACCGAACGAGCGCGGCATATGAAACGCCGACGTCACCAGCAGCCAGGGTTCGGACGGCACGCCGCCAAGACGCCGGGCGCTTGCGTGGGCGTTTTCCCAGGTATTGCGGGCATCGCGCTCGAAGATCACCCTGTCGCTCTGCAGCGGCAGGCCCTGCAGCCAGGCCTCGGCCACGTCGGCACCGCGATAATCGGGACGGAGCACCGACGCCGAACCGCCGGTGACCACAACAGCCGCCGTCGGGTAACGCTGCATCAGCGCCGGCAGCAGCATCAGCCGCTCCGCCGCCATATTGAACTGCGGCTGTCCGAAGCGGGCGCTGAGCTCTGCATCCTCGCTTCCGCCCAGCACCAGGATGCCCGCTACCCGCTCGGGCAGTGGCGGCTGCGCAAAGCGGCTTTCCAGCGGTCGCAACAGCAGGTCGCCGACCGGCAGCACCAGCAGCAGCGCAGCCGGAATGGCGAGCAGCGTCAGCAACGCGCGGGCGCCACGCCGACCCAGCCAGAGGCCGGCGACGCCGGCCAGCAGCAGCAATACCAGCAGGTTATCGGGCTGCAGCAGCAGCCAGGCCGTCTTGGACAGCAGAAAGAGCGCGTTTTCCACAGGCTATGGTCGAGCGGCCCGAACGGCCGCTCGGCACTCAGGCTTTGTGAACGTGCGAGGCCATGAACTGCTGCACCACCGACAGGTCGTTGCTCAGCACTTCGTAGCGCTCTTCGCGTTCGAACAGGTCTGCCATCGGCTCCGGCAACTGCGGCGACTCCAGCCCGGCCTTGACCACCGGGTCCGGAAACTTCACCGGGTGCGCCGTGGCCAGGGTGATCATCGGCACGCTGCTGTCGCGGTTGCACTCGCGCGCAGCCTTGACGCCGATGGCGGTGTGCGGATCGAGCAGGTAGCCACTCTCGTCGTGCACCTGGCGAATCACCTGACAGGTGGTCTCGTCGTCGACGGCGTAGCTGTCGAACAGCTCGCGCACCTTGTCCCAGCGCGTCTGATCCAGCTGTACCGCCTCGTTGCGGAACCGTGCCATCAGGTCGGATACCGCGGCACCGTCACGGTCGTAAACGTCGAACAGCAGGCGCTCGAAGTTGGACGACACCATGATATCCATCGACGGCGACAGGGTGTGCACCAGCTCGCCGCGGCTCATGTCGTTGCCGGAAATGACGCGGTGCAGGATGTCGTTGCGGTTGGTGGCGACCACCAGCTGCGCGATCGGCAGGCCCATCTGCTTGGCCAGGTAACCGGCGAAGATATCGCCGAAGTTGCCGGTCGGCACCGAGAAGGCCACCGGGCGGTGTGGGCCGCCCACCGCCAGCGCGGCGGCGAAGTAGTAGACGATCTGGGCCATGATGCGGGCCCAGTTGATGGAGTTGACCGCACCGAGCTTGAGACCGTTGAGGAATCCCTGGTCGGCGAAACTGTCCTTGACCATCTGCTGGCAGTCATCGAAGTTGCCTTCCAGCGCGATGTTGAAGACGTTGTCGGCCATTACCGTGGTCATCTGGCGGCGCTGCACCTCGGATACGCGCTTGTAGGGGTGCAGGATGAAAATATCCAGATGATCGCTGTGGCGACAGCCTTCGATCGCGGCGGAGCCGGTATCACCGGAGGTTGCGCCCATGATCACCAGCCGCTCACCGCGCTTGGCCAGGACGTGATCCATCAGACGACCGAGCAGTTGCAGCGCGAAGTCCTTGAACGCCAGGGTCGGGCCGTGGAACAGCTCCAGCACCCACTCGTTGGCGTCGAGCTGCACCAGCGGCGCGACCGCCTGATGCTTGAAGCCGGCGTAGGTCTCGTCGACCATACGCTTGAGATCGGCATCACTGATGCAATCGGAAACGAACGGCTGAATCACCTTATACGCCAGCTCGTGGTACGGCAGGCCGGCCCAGGACGCGATCTCGTCCTGGCTGAAGGAAGGCAGCTGTTCCGGCACGTAGAGACCGCCGTCGCTGGCAAGGCCCGCCAGCAGAACTTCTTCGAAGTTGAGCGCCGGCGCCTGGCCTCGGGTGGAAATGTACTTCACGTTAGTCTCCTCAGTCCTTCAGCTGCTCGACGCGGATGCGGGTGATTTTGCCGAGAATATCGTCCAGCGACTCGATCTGGGCGATGGCGTCGTTCATCACGCGTTCCTTCACCCGCTGGGTCAGGATAATCACAGGCACCTGTTCGGCGGTGGTTTCCTTCTGGATGATCGCCTCGATATTGATACCGCTGTCACCGAAGATCTTGGTGATGTGCGCCAGCACGCCCGGACGCTCGATGGCGTGAATGCGCAGGTAGTACGCGGTTTCGATCTCCTCGGCCGGCAGTACCGGCAGGTCCGACAGCGCGCTGGGCTGGAACGCCAGGTGCGGCACGCGGTTGCCGTTCTCCAGCGACAGCGTCCGCACCACGTCGACGACGTCCGCGACCACCGCAGAGGCGGTCGGCTCGGCGCCGGCGCCGGCGCCGTAATAGAGCGTCTGACCGACAGCGTCGCCGTCGACCATCACGGCGTTCATCACGCCCTCGACATTGGCCAGCAGCAGCTGCTTGGGAATCAGCGTCGGGTGCACGCGCAGCTCGACGCCGTCCGGCGTACGGCGGCTGATGCCCAGATGCTTGATGCGGTAGCCCAGCTCCTCGGCGAACTTGACGTCGTCCTGGGTAATCTGGCTGATGCCCTCGGTGTAGGCTTTCTCGAACTGCAGCGGGATGCCGAATGCGAGTGACGCCAGGATGGTGAGCTTGTGCGCGGCGTCGATGCCCTCGACGTCGAAGGTCGGGTCCGCCTCGGCATAACCAAGCGCCTGAGCTTCCGCCAGAACGTCGGCGAAATCACGGCCCTTGTCGCGCATTTCGGTCATGATGAAGTTGCCGGTGCCGTTGATGATGCCGGCCAGCCAGTTGATCTGGTTGGCCGCCAGGCCCTCGCGGATTGCCTTGATGATCGGAATGCCGCCGGCCACCGAGGCTTCGAACGCCACCATGACGTTGTTCTTCTGCGCCGCTTCGAAAATTTCGTTGCCGTGCACCGCGATCAGCGCCTTGTTGGCGGTGACCACGTGCTTGCCGTTCTCGATGGCGGTCAGCACCAGCTTGCGGGCAACGTCGTAGCCGCCGATGAGTTCGATAACGATATCGATTTCCGGGTTCGTGGCCACCGCAAAAATATCGGAGGTGACGTCAATGCCGCTGGTATCGCAGTTCGGGTTCTCGCGACGCGCGCCCACCTGAGCGACAATAATTCGCTGGCCGGCGCGACGGCTGATTTCGTCTTCGTTGCGCTTCAGTACGTTGAAAGTACCGCTGCCTACGGTACCCAGCCCACAGATACCCACTTTAACCGGTTTCAAATCAATACCTCACTCGTTGCGGAGTCGATCCGATTGCCCGTGCACGCCGGAGGATCCGACGACGCACACCGCGTCCGCGGCAAAAAAGGGGAAGTATTATAGCGGTTAAAGGCCCCGGATTGGATAGGGGGCGAAAAGAAAGGCGTGAGGCGTGAGGCGTGAGGCGTGAGGCGTGAGGCGTGAGGCGTGAATCAGTGTGATTGCCGGCCGTTAGCTGTCGACCGCTGCCTCAAACCCGTTCGCCGCGCGCCGCAGCTCCCGCGCAGCGGACGTAGGAGCCCACTCCGTGGGCGAACAGCCTTGCAGCACGCTGCCAGGGTTCGCTCGCGCAGCGAGCTCCTACCTGCGTTTGTTCTCGTCCGCGCCAACGGACGCCAAACGATCTGTACTGCGATCGATTTAACGGGGTTCGCGATGCCCCAACGGTATTGCTACCGATCATGCCCATACCGGTGCATCGCTCTACCCATCCTCCCATCGAGGATCCGATTGACCGCAGTCGCAGCTGTACGTTTTACGCCTAACGCCTAAGCACTCACCACTTCCGACTCGCCACCTACTCGACCGCATTCAGGCCCAGCATCTGCGCCAGACGATCGGCAGGCACGTAACCGGGTACCAAGCTGCCATCTGGGAAAACCAGCGCCGGAGTGCCGGTAACGCCGACCTTCTGGCCCAGCGCGAACTGCTCCATCACCGGCGAATCGCAGTCCTTGGGCTCGATCGAGCCGCCGCTCTTGACCCGGGTCATGTCGGCCGGGCGCTGCGCCGGATCGTTACACCAGATCGACTGCATCTTGGCGTAGGCACCGGAACGCTCGCCGCCGCGGGGAAACGCCAGATAGTCGACCTGGATGCCGAGCGCGTTGAGTTCGTCGACCTCCTGATGCAGCTTGCGGCAATAGGGGCAATCGACGTCGGTGAACACCGCAATGGTGGCCTTGACTTCACCTTCAGGCTTGAACGAGATACGATCCTCGGCGGCGACCCCGGCGATCAACTCCTGCCGCTTGGCCTTGAGTTTTTCTTCGGTCAGGTTGACGAAGCCCTGCTCGTCGTTGAGGCGATAAAGCTGACCGAGCATGAAGTACTCACCCTTCTCATCGGCGTACAGCACCTCACCGGTTCCGAGTACCACTTCGTAAATACCCGGCATTTGCGAGGGCAGCACAGACTCCACCGGAATACGGGCATCGACTTTCATCAACTGACCGGTGATGGTGTCGACCACGGCCTGGTCGACATCGGCCGCCTGCAGCGCCCCGCTCACACTCATCGCCAGCAGGGCGCTCAGGATCGTTTTACGCATAGTGTCCTCGATATCAGATGAAATTTGCCATGTCCGGTCAGACGCGCCGGGGCGGCACTAGTTCCCGGAGTATATCGCAAAGACCAGGACGCGGCCCCCGTAGAGCCGTAGGAGACCGGTTTCCGGGCGAACCGACTGCATAACCTGAAGCGAATCCCGGTTCGCTCGCAGAGCGAGCTCCTACAGGAAAATCACCCCCTCGGATGATGCTCGCGATGCAGCGACTGCAGGCGCTGCTGCGCGATATGGGTATAGATCTGAGTGGTGGACAGATCACTGTGCCCCAACAGCATCTGCACCACACGCAGGTCCGCGCCGTGATTGACCAGATGGGTCGCGAAGGCATGACGCACCACGTGAGGTGACAGCGGTTTGTCGATGCCGGCCTCCTGGGCATGGCGCTTGACACGATGCCAGAAGGTCTGGCGCGTCATCTGCCGGCCGCGCAGACTGGGGAACAGCACCTCCGAGCCCGGCGGCGCCAGCTCCGGCCGCGCCTCCCTCATATAGCGCTGCAACCAGTCGGCCGCCTCCTCG
Source organism: Marinobacterium nitratireducens (assembly GCF_014645375.1). Taxonomy (GTDB): domain Bacteria; phylum Pseudomonadota; class Gammaproteobacteria; order Pseudomonadales; family Balneatricaceae; genus Marinobacterium_A; species Marinobacterium_A nitratireducens. Next base: position 553,421 of record NZ_BMLT01000002.1, on the reverse strand, counting down.
CCGAGCGGCACCAGGCGTTCCTTGCTGCCCTTGCCGAATACCCGTATCAGCCCCTGCCTCAGGTTGAGCTGCCCACGTGTCAGCTCCACCAGTTCCGAAACCCGCACCCCCGTGGCGTACAGCACCTCGAGCATGGCGCGATCGCGCAACCCCAGAGGCTCCTCCAGCGATGGCGCGGCGAGCAGGCGGTCGACATCGTCTTCGGTCAGGGTTTTGGGCAAGGGACGACCACGCCGGGGGCTGTCGATATTGAGCGTGGGGTCGGCGGCGATACGCTCTTCCCGCAACCAGTAGCGGTAAAAGCCTCGCAGGCAGGAAAGCTGACGCGCGGTGGAGCTGGCCTTGAGACGGGCCTGCAAACGCCAGTCCAGATAACGCCGCAGCCAGGCCTGGTCGGCCTGCAGCAGCGACACATCATGCCCGTTGAGCCAGCAGGCATAGTGCGAGAGGTCACGCCGGTACGACGCCAGGGTATTGCGACTCAGTCCCTTTTCGAGCCAGACCGCGTCGAGATAGCCTTCGATATCGCGCTGGTCGGCGTCGCCGGGCAGACGGCGCCGCAGGCGACCATCGACCACTGCAGCTTCAGTCACGACTCAGCGGTAGATCGAGAGCTCGGAAACCTTGTCGGCGGCAATCGGAAACACCGCCACGCCACGATCGAGCCGCTGCTCGACCTCCAGGGTACCGTTGCTGACCCGCAACAGCGTACCCTCGATATTGCGGCCGAAGTAGGTCCGCAGACGGACGGGTTTGCCGGAGTAGGCATGGGCATCCTTGAGCGCCGTTGGCTTGAAGCCTTTCTCCGCCTCTTTCGCCTTGACCACGATTCCCGGCATCACCTCGACCACGTCCGGGTCGGTGATGGTCACGGCCGGAGGCTGCGGTTCGGGTGCCGGCGCCTCTAGCTCGACGACCAGATCGGGCTCGGCCGGTTCCTCGGGCTGCGCGGCCGCGGCTTCGCTGGCGACGGAGCCGACACTTTCGCTGCTGACGCTGCCGTCCGCACCCGAGGCGGCCGCGGCAAGCGCCTCGTCGTCGAGCAGCGACCAGCGAACCTCGCTCAGATCCTGCCGGCGACCATTGACGGAGACTTTGAGGTTGAACAGGTCCAAAAGCTGTTCGGGCGAGCTGATGGTGCCCAGCGACTCGGGGCCAAAGCCCGGAGGCGGTTCGGCAGAGAGCTGCATGATGGCACGGGGCCGCTGCAGGTCGGCGTAGGCATTGACCAGCTCGTCGGGAACCGACCAGCCAAGGCGCTTGAGTTCCGCCTGCAACAGGCCGCTGTGATACTGCGGATAGTCGTCCGGCGCCATATCGGCTTGCTTGGCGCAGTAGCTGTTGCGCCGCGGGTTGTAACCGAGGTCGCTGTAATCGAAGGTGACACGCTTGAGAGTCGGCTGCGCCGCTGCCAGCGCCTGCGCCGACAGCACGGCCGTCCCGGTTGAAAGCTCGACGGCAACGCCGGTCTGAGCCATGCCATCGACAGTGGCGTCGCTGCGCAGTGTCAGCACCTGCTGGCGGGGCACGAACTGCATCCCCAGGCGCGCGTCCAGACTCAGACGCTGATAGCCCATGGCCCGGGTCGCTGCGAGATCGAAACGCTCGACATCGCCGCAGCCCAGCGCCTCGAAACTGGTGCCGGCTTCGGCGGGCAGTCCACTCTGGGCTTCAAGGGCCTCGGCCATCTGCTCCCACTGGACCAGATAGTCGGCTCCCAGGTCGAGCTGCAGCCCCTTGAGTTCAAGCGACAACTGCTCCGGCCAGGCCTCCTGGCGCAGGCGCTCCTCGGCGTTGAGGTAAAACAGGGGATCGGGGGCGTGGAACAGCACAGACCCGATGCTGATGGCATCATTGCTGCCACCCGGCACCAGCCTGACGCCACTGACGCCGGCCGTACCATCGAGACCCGCTACGACCCGGTCGTAGCTGAGACGGGCGAAAGGCGCCATCGACTCGGCGAGCTGATCGACACTGGTCTTGACCTGATACCAGTAATATCCGTAGGCGCCACCCGCGACCGCCACCGGCACCAGCAGCACACCCAGCCCCTTGACCAGCTTTCCCATCTATACAGCTCCTTGCGATCCGTCAGTACCGGCTTACTGATCCCCTATTCTAGGACTGTTGCCGGGAAATGGCTATCGCTCTGTCAAGGGTATGGAACAACAGTAGACCGGCAGGCATGAATGGTGAGGCAGCGTCATCCCCGCGCACGCAGGAATCCATCAATACCGGTCATAGGGCTCCCCGCATACACGGGAATGACGAACAAAAAAGGCGACCCGCAGGCCGCCTTTTTCAGGAATGCACCGGAACTCAGCCCAGCTTTTCCTTGATACGTGCAGACTTGCCGCTGCGCTCGCGCAGGTAGTACAGCTTGGCCTGACGCACGTCGCCGCGACGCTTGACGTCGATGCTGTCGACGGTCGGGCTGAAAGTCTGGAAAGTACGCTCAACGCCCACGCCGTGGGAGATCTTGCGTACGGTGAAGGCAGAGTTCAGGCCGCGGTTACGCTTGCCGATAACAACGCCTTCGAACGCCTGCAGGCGGGTACGAGTGCCTTCAGTTACCTTTACCTGTACGACAACGGTGTCACCCGGGCCGAATTCAGGTACCTGCTTACCCATCTGCTCAGCTTCGATCTGCTGAATGATAGAGTTTTTGCTGCTCATCGCTCGCTCCTAGAGAGAGTATTCAACCGTCCGACCCCTGGGTCTCACGGATGTATTCGTTTAACAACGTCTGCTGCTCGCGATCCAGTTCGAGGCCTTCCAGCAGGTCCGGACGTCGTTGCCAGGTCCGTCCCAGTTGCTGTTTCAGGCGCCAGCGCCTGATTTCCTCGTGGTTGCCGCCCAGCAGCACCTCGGGTACTTGCATTCCGTCAAACTGTTCCGGCCGGGTGAAATGCGGACAGTCCAGTAACCCCTCGCAAAAGGAGTCTTCGGCCGCCGAATCCTGATGCCCGAGCACGCCGGGTACCAGCCTGGACACCGCATCGATCAGAGTCATGGCGGGCAGCTCGCCCCCGCTCAGGACAAAGTCCCCGAGCGACCATTCCTCGTCGATCTCCGTTTCCAGCAACCGCTCGTCGATACCTTCGTAACGACCGGCCACCAGTATCAGTTTGCGCCTTGAGGCCAGTTCCCGCACGCCGGCATGATCGAGCTTGCGCCCCTGGGGCGACAGATAAATCGTTGTCGCACCCTCACCCAGCGCTTCCCGGGCCGCACCTATGGCGTCCCTCAGCGGCTGAACTTTCATCAGCATGCCGGGGCCGCCGCCGTAGGGGCGATCATCGACGGTACGGTGCCTGTCGTGGGTAAAATCCCGCGGATTCCAGCACTCGACCTCGATCAGCCCGTTGCGTACGGCCCGCCCGGTAACGCCATAGGCCGTCACAGCCTCCAGCATTTCCGGGAACAGGGTGACCACACCGAACCTCACGGCTCAGAACTCCGGATCCCAGTCGACCCGAATGCAACCCTTTTCCAAGTCAATTTCACGGACCACCTGATCCGGCAGATAGGGGATCAGCCGCTCGCGGCGATCGATGCTTTCTGCCGTACCCCGCACCACCAAGACATCGTTGGCGCCGGTTTCCATCAGATGATCCACCCGCCCAAGCAGTTCGCCGGACAGGGTATATACCAACAGCTGCTCCAGCTGACTCCAGTAGTATTCGCCCTCTTCCAGCTGCGGAAGAGCGCTTTCGTCGACCGCGATCTCGGCACCGCAGTAAAGCCGCGCCACCTCGCGATCGTCGACACCGGCCAGCTTGGCGACCAGGCCCTTGCCATGTACTTTGCCGCTCTCGACGACGATGTTTTTCCACTCACCGCCTATCTTGAGCTGCCATGGCGAGTAATCGAGGATGCTTTCCATGGGCTCGGTGCTCGAATGCACCTTGACCCACCCCCGGACACCATACACCGACGTTATCTTGCCAAGTGTTACCAGAGACATCCTGCGAACCGGCCCGTCTGCTTAGGAAGCCTTGCGGGCTTCTTTGACCAGCTGAGCAACGCGCTCGGACAGGGTCGCACCGCGCTCCTGCCAGTACTCGACTCGCTCCAGGTTGACGCGCAGACTTTCTTCCTGACCGCGTGCGACCGGGTTGAAGAAACCGACGCGCTCAATAAAGCGACCATCACGCGCATTGCGAGAGTCAGCGACGGTAAGGTGGTAGAAGGGGCGCTTTTTGGAGCCGCCACGTGCCAGACGAATTGTTACCATGTGAATGGTCCCTTTATTTTCGCGAGTTTTGAGATCGCCCGCGGTTCTGGTTTCCGGTCCGGGGTGCCGCTTGCGCCGCAACCAGGATACCGGGCCTATAAAAATCAGGGCGGAGATTCTACGTCAAACCCCCGCCCGAAAAAAGCATTTTCTGGATATTTTTTAGGCAGCGCCGCACCTGCAGCGCCGGCGGTCACATCGGGAAACCGCCACCGCCGCCCATGCCCGGCGGCAACATGCCCTTCATGCCGCGCATCATCTTGGCCATTCCGCCCTTGGACGACATCTTTTTCATCATCTTGGACATCTGCTTGTGCTGTTTCAGAAGCCGGTTGACGTCCTGGATCTGGGTGCCCGAGCCCATGGCGATACGGCGTTTGCGCGATCCGGAAATGATATCGGGATTGCGGCGCTCGCCCGGCGTCATGGAGTTGATGATCGCCTCCATCTGATGCACGCCCTTCTCCGCCTTGGCGGCATCGGCCATCTGCGCCATCTGCCCCATGCCCGGCATCTTGTCGAGCAGCCCCATCATGCCGCCCATCTTTTTCATCTGCTGGATCTGCTCGCGGAAATCCTCGAGGTCGAACCCCTTGCCTTTCTTGATCTTCTTGGCGAATTTCTCCGCCTTGTCCTTGTCGAGCTTGCGCTCGGCTTCCTCGATCAGCGACAGCACGTCGCCCATGCCGAGGATACGCGAGGCAACACGGTCCGGATGGAAGGCTTCCAGGGCGTCGATCTTCTCGCCGACACCGATGAACTTGATCGGCTTTCCGGTGATATGACGCACCGAGAGCGCGGCGCCGCCGCGGGCGTCACCGTCGGTCTTGGTCAGGATCACGCCGGTCAGCGGCAGCGCCTCGCCAAAGGCCCGGGCGGTATTGGCCGCGTCCTGACCGGTCATGGCGTCGACCACGAACAGCGTTTCCACCGGATCGATGGCACTGTGCAGGCGCTTGATCTCGTCCATCATGTCGCCGTCGATATGCAGACGACCGGCGGTATCCACCAGCACCACATCATGGTGCTGAATGCGGGCGTGACCGATGGCGCCATTGGCGATATCCACCGGATCCTGGTCGGCGCTGGACGGGAAGAAGTCGACGCCCACCTCGCTGGCGAGGGTCTCGAGCTGACGAATCGCCGCCGGACGGTAGATGTCCGCCGACACCACCAGCACCTTTTTCTTCTCGCGCTCCTTGAGGTTGCGCGCCAGCTTGGCGACGGAGGTGGTCTTGCCTGCACCCTGCAGACCCGCCACCAGCACGATGGCCGGAGGCTTGGCGGCCAGGTTCAGCTTCTCGTTCGCCTCCCCCATGACCTTGACCAGCTCTTCCTGGACGATCTTGACGAATACCTGTCCCGGCGTCAGGCTCTTGCTGACCTCCTGGCCGACAGCCCGCTCCTTGACGCCCGCGACGAACTCCTTGACGACAGGCAGCGCGACGTCCGCCTCCAGCAGCGCCATGCGCACTTCGCGCAGCGTGTCCTTGATATTGTCTTCGGTGAGTTTCGCCTGGCCGGTAACGGCCTTGAGCGTTTTCGTGAGCCTTTCTGTCAGATTCTCGAACATATCCTGCCTCTGTATCTCTACGCCGGCGATGGGCGGGCGACGACTCGGGGGATTCAGTAAGATTCAGTTTCCGACGCCGCAAAGGTCGGGCATTATACAGGACCCCCGAGGCACGGGGCACCTCATATTTCACCGCCGCGTAAATTGTGACAAACTAGGCCGGCTTTTTGCCTGACCGAAGCTGCGGGCGGCGGACTCTGCCTGCGGGCGGAGCGATGACCGCGACCGCTTCGGGCACCGGGCATCACCCGAATCAGAACCCCTCATGACACTCGCGGGCTGGCGCCTTTCCATGGAGGAACCCGGATGCTGCCGACATCGATTCTAGTTGCCGCGCTCTGCTATCTGGCAGCGACCGCACTGCAATGGCGGGTCCTCAAGGGCCAGGCCAGGCCTTCGCGCAACCTGATTCGCGGGCTCGGCCTCGCGGGCCTGATCGCCCACAGCGTCACCGTCTTCCAGGTCATGAACCAGCCCGAGGGCATGAATCTCGGCTTTTTCAGCGTCGGCTGCCAGGTCGCCTGGATCCTGTCGGCGCTGGTACTGCTCAGCAGCTGCCGCCAGCAGATCGACAACCTGTTCGTCGGCGTGTTTCCACTGGCCGCCGCCACCGTGCTGACCGCAAGCCTCGACCCCGACACCAGCCTGCACCGCAGCTACGGCCCTGGGCTGATCACCCACATTCTGCTGTCCATCTTCGCCTACAGCATCTTCACCCTCGCGACCCTGCAGGCGGTACTGCTGTGGCGCCAGAATACCGCACTGAAACAGCACCACACCCGCGGGCTGGTCGCCAGCCTGCCCCCGTTGCAGACCATGGAACGACTGCTGTTCGAGATGCTCTGGACCGGCTTCCTGCTGCTGTCCGCCTCGCTGGTCAGCGGCTTCCTCTTCGTCGAGGACCTCTTCGCCCAGCATCTGGTGCACAAGACCACGCTGTCGCTGCTGGCCTGGCTGGTCTACGGCATCCTGCTGGCCGGTCATGCGCTGCTGGGCTGGCGCAGCCTCAGGGCGGTGCGCTGGACCATTGGCGGCTTCGTCGCGCTGATGCTGGCGTTCTTCGGCACCAAGCTGGTGATCGAGTTCCTGATAACAGCCTGAACCCGCCCGACAACAGCTGCAAAATCAGCAGTTTCCGCAGCGAAACCCCATTTGCCGGCGCAGTCCTTGACAGCCCCGACAGCGGGCCAGACAATGGACATCCACTCGGTTATCCTAAGGTCCCCCTGTCTTGGAAGACGCATCGATAAGTACCCTGATCGGGATTCTCATCTTCCTTATATTCTGTTCCGCATTTTTCTCCAGCTCCGAAACCGGCATGATGTCACTGAACCGGTACCGGCTGCGTCATCTGGTGAAGAACAAGCATCGCGGTGCCCGCAAGGCGAGCCACCTGCTGGAACGACCGGACCGGCTGATTGGCGTCATCCTGATCGGCAACAATTTCGTCAACATCCTCGCCTCGGCCATCGCCACCGTCATCGCCGTTCGACTCTGGGGCGACGCCGGCATCGCCATCGCCACCGCCGGCCTGACCCTGGTGATCCTGATCTTCGCCGAAGTCTCTCCCAAGACGGTCGCGGCCATGTTTCCGGAACGCATCGCCTTTCCCGCATCCTACATACTACTGCCGCTGCTGAAGCTGATCTATCCGCTGGTCTGGATCGTCAACGGCATCACCAACAGCCTCCTGCGGATGTTCGGCATCCGCTCCGGCACCGGCAACAACCATCACCTGAGCACCGAAGAGCTGCGCACCCTGGTGCACGAAGCCGGCGCCCTGCTGCCGCAGTCCAACCAGTCGATGCTGCTCGGCGTACTGGAACTGAGCGAAGTCACCGTCAACGACATCATGATCCCGCGCAACGAGGTCGAGGGGATCGATCTGGATCACGACCTCGATCATCTGCTGGAGCAGCTGTCACATACCAGCCACACCCGCCTGCCGGTCTACCACGGCGACATCAACAAGGTGGTCGGCATCCTGCACATGCGCAACCTGGCACAGCTGATTCAGCAGGGCAAGGTCACCAAGGCCGCGATCCTGCAGGTGGTACGCGAAGCCTATTTCGTGCCGGAAAGCACGCCGCTGCAGACCCAGCTGCTGAACTTCCAGAAAGAAAGCCGCCGCATCGGCCTGGTGGTCGACGAATACGGCGACATCCAGGGCGTGGTCACGCTGGAGGATATTCTCGAGGAGATCGTGGGTGAGCTGTCCGCCACCAACAAGGCCAGCAATCAGGAGATCCACCCGCAGGAGGACGGCAGCTACTTCATCGAAGGCACCGCCTACATCCGCGAGATCAACAAGAACCTCGGCTGGGACCTGCCCACCGACGGCCCCAAGACCCTCAACGGCCTGATCACCGAGCACCTGGAGTCGATCCCGGACGCCAACGTCTGCCTCGACCTGAACGGCTACCGCATCGAGACGCTGCAGATCAGCGACAACCTGATCAAAACGGTGCGGGTGCTGCGCAATATCCCCAGCATCAGCGATGAGGACGAGGAAGGCTGAATACGGGAGAAGGGTGACGGGTGACGGGATACTCGTTACGCATTACGGGGGCGCCCCGCATGCGCTCTGCCAGCCGACACCAATCGATCTGTACTGCGATCGATTTGACGGGTTACGCGATGCGCATAATCCCTGCCAAGCGTTCAAGCACTTGCCATTGCATCGCTAGACCCACCCTCCGATTCGCGGGTTCGGGACGGCTGGTTGCAATGTCATTGCAAGTAACGCCTAACGTCTTACGCATCACCCGACAGCTTTTCTTCCACGCTGGATATTTTATCCGTCATGGTCTGGTCGCGGTCGGTGCGCGTACCGACCCGCAGCGACGAAGTGATGCGGGGTGCGCCCATGTCGTGCAGCACCTCGTGGCAGCGTTTCACCGCCGCGAACACCTCGTCCCACTCGCCTTCGATATTGGTGCCGTAGGCGTGCATCTGATAGCTGAGCCCGGCCTCGCGCAGGATGCGCTGACAGGCCGCCACGTATTCCGAAACCGAGACGCCGACACCCAGCGGCACCACGCACAGATCGATCATCACCTGCATCAGCAGATCTCCCCTTTCTCGCGGCGGCGAATCTTCGCCAGTATCTCGCGTTTCTCATCGTTGCTCAGCACGCCCCACTCGGCGATCTCCATCGCGTTGCGCAGACAGCCGGTGCAAAGATCGTGATCACCGGGGCAGCAGACGCCCACACAGGGGCTGCGGACCGGCGCTTCGGTTTCGGTATTGCTCATGGTGTTCCTATTCAGATCAGCGAAGGGTGCCGGAAGCGGGGGTTTCCTGGTGCTCGGGGCGCGGCTTCATCGGAATGCGGGCATCGAACCCGACATTGAGCAGCTCCACCAGCATGTAGGCGGTCAGCCCCCAGATTATGTAATCGCCAAAGCGGTAGGCCGGCACGTAATGGGTTTTGCCACGAAACTCGACGACATCGGTACGCTGGCGACGATCCTCGAGAAAAAAGCTCAACGGCACCCGAAACAGGCTCTCGAGTTCATGCGGGTTGGGGCTGAGGACGACATCCGGCGGCACCACACCGACAAAGGGCGTGACCTGGATCAGATGCTTCGACATCACCTGACCCAGGGGACCGACCACATCGACCAGGGCCGGATCCAGCCCCACCTCTTCCTCCGCCTCCCGCAGCGCGGTATAGAGCAGGTCCGGATCGGTCGCATCCTGCTTGCCGCCGGGAAAGGCGACTTCCCCGCGGTGCGTGGACAGATGCGAGGCGCGCCGGGTAAGGATGACCTGGGGGTCCGGCTCGTCGGTCAGGGCGATCAGGACGCCTGCCCGGGACTTCATGGTTTCGAGCTGGCGGGGTCGGTAGGACGTCAGGCGATGACGTAACAACTCAAGCATCGGGATACGCAATCAAAGGATAATAGTATCATGATACCCCGGCCCGGCGGCAAAGACGAATACCGGCAGGCGAAGGCCCCCTGCGCAGGCTCCGGCTTGCGATGTGCGGAAAAGGGCCATTAGAATGACCTTTGGCCGGACACCCCATTGCCGGCAGATCGAGGAAAGGGTTTGAAATACTGCAGCCAGTGCGGAAAGAGCGTCAGCAAGAAGATTCCCGAGGGCGACAACCGTCCGCGCCACGTCTGCGATGACTGTGGCACCATCCACTACCTCAATCCCAAGATCATCGCCGGCTGTCTGCCGGTCCATGGTGACCGGGTGCTGCTGTGCCGGCGAGCCATCGAGCCCCGCCGCGGTTACTGGACGCTGCCGGCAGGTTTCATGGAAAACGGCGAGTCCACCGAGCAGGCCGCGGCCCGGGAAACCCTCGAGGAAGCCCGCGCTCAGGTACGCATCGGCGATCTCTACACCGTCACCTCGATCATTCATCTGGGCCAGGTGCAGATGCTCTACTTGGCGGAGCTGCCGCAACCGGAGTTCGGCCCCGGCGATGAATCCCTCGAGGTCGCGCTGTTCCGCGAGGATGAAATCCCCTGGGACGAACTGGCCTTCCAGACCATCCGCAACGCCCTGCGGTTCTACTTCGAGGACCGGCGCAGGCAGCACTTCCCGCTGCGCCATATCGACCTCGAAACGCGGCCCGGTCAGTACATCGACAACTGACCGGCCGACCCGGGACTGAACCCGGCTCCCGCTCAGGCCGACTTCGCGCCAGAACCGAGCCTGTACAGGTCCTCGAACTGCGCCTTGATCGGCTTGAGATTGTCCTGCACGTACGTCAGAAACGCCTCCGCCACCGGCGTCAGGTGTTTGCTGCGCGGGTAAACCGTGCACCAGGAGCGACGCAGCGGGAATCCCGCCAGCTCGGCCTGCTCCAGCAACCCGTTCTCGAGTTCGAGCTGAACGCTCAGGCGCGGCATCACCGCCACCCCCAGCCCTGCCAGCACACCGTGCTTGACCGCCGCGTTGGAGCCCAGCTCCATGATGCCGTTGAGTTGCAGCCGCTGCTCGACGCAGAAGGCCTCCAGCGCCTTGCGGGTGCCGGACCCCTGCTCGCGCAGCAGCAGCGGATACTCGAGAAAGTCCGCCAGCGTCAGATCCTTGCGCCCTGCCAGCGCATGTCCGCGGGGCAGCACCGGGATCAGTTCGTTGTCGAGAAACGGCATGAAGGTCAGGGAGCGATCCTCCGGCACCATGCCCATGATCACCAGATCGTCGTGGTTTTCCGCCAGCCGCTCGATCGCCTGGGCGCGATTCACCACCTTCAGCTTCACATCGACCTTGGGATACTGCTTGAGAAAGCCCGCCAGCAGATGCGGCACCACATACTGCGCGGTACTCACCGCGGCCAGGTTCAGGGTGCCCCAGACGGTTCCTTCCAGCTCGGACAGCTGCATCTGCAGGTTTTCCAGCTCGCCGAAAACCTGCTGCACAGAACGCGCGACCTGCTCGCCGGCGGCGGTGGTATAGAGCTTCTTGCCGACGTAGTCGAACAACGGCTGCCCCAGCGCCTGCTCCAGCTGGCGCACCTGGGCACTGATTGCCGGCTGCGTCAGACCAAGCTCGGTGGCGGCACGACTGTAGCCCTTGAGCCGATAGACCGCAGCGAATACCTGGAGCTGACGGAACGACAGTCGGTTCAGCAGCTGCGGCAGCGTGTAAGCCATAAAAGGTCCTCGATCAAAGATTCGGTTTCAGCCCCTGGCACGCGCTGCAAGCAGGACGTCAGAATCAGGCATAAGCAGAAATTTATACAAATTAAAAAAAATATCAATTTTAACTGACGACTGGCTCTGTACTAATTTAGAGACTCAGCGGCGTCCCGTGACCGAGCCTCAGGGATTCCGCACCCGACGGAGGAGCAGCATGTTCAAGAAGTTACTGATCGCCAACCGCGGCGAAATAGCGGTGCGCATCGTGCGTGCCTGCGCCGAAATGGGTATCCGCTCGGTGGCGATCTACACCGAACCGGACCGGCACGCCCTGCACGTCAAGCGTGCGGACGAGGCCCACTTCGTGGGCGAAGATCCGCTGGCCGGTTATCTCGACCCTCGCCGTATCGTCAACCTCGCCGCCGAAACCGGCTGCGACGCCATCCACCCCGGCTACGGTTTCCTGTCCGAAAACTCCGAATTCGCGCGCATCTGCGCCGAGCGCAACATTGCCTTCGTCGGCCCTGCCGCCGATGTAATCGCCCGCATGGGCGACAAGACCGCCGCCCGTGACAGCATGATCAGGGCCGGCGTGCCGGTCACCCCCGGCTCCGAAGGCAACCTCGCCGACCTCGACGAAGCCATCACCGTGGCCGAAAAGATCGGCTATCCGGTCATGCTCAAGGCCACCTCCGGCGGCGGCGGCCGCGGCATTCGCCGTTGCGACAGCCCGGACGAGCTGCGCGCACAGTATCCGCGCGTGATCTCCGAGGCCACCAAGGCGTTCGGTTCGGCCGAGGTCTTCCTGGAGAAGTGCATCGTCGACCCGAAACACATCGAGGTGCAGATTCTCGCCGACAGCCAGGGCAACGCCATTCACCTGTTCGAGCGCGACTGCTCCATCCAGCGCCGCAACCAGAAGCTGATCGAGATCGCCCCCAGCCCCCAGCTGACACCGGAACAGCGTGCCTACGTCGGCGAGCTGGCGGTCAAGGCCGCCAAGGCGGTCGGCTACGAAAACGCCGGCACCGTCGAGTTCCTGCAGACCGACAATGAAGTCTACTTCATGGAGATGAACACCCGGGTCCAGGTGGAGCACACCATCACCGAGCAGATCACCGGCGTGGACATCGTGCGCGAGCAGATTCGCATCGCCGCCGGACTGCCGCTGCAGTATCGCCAGCAGGATATCCAGCACCGCGGCTTTGCGCTGCAGTTCCGCATCAATGCCGAGGACCCGAAGAACAACTTCCTGCCGAGTTTCGGCAAGGTGACACGCTACTATGCGCCGGGCGGCCCCGGGGTGCGCACCGACACCGCCATCTACACCGGCTACACCATTCCGCCCTACTTCGACTCGATGTGCCTCAAGCTCATCGTCTGGGCGCTGAACTGGGAAGACGCCCTCGATCGCGGCTCCCGAGCGCTGGCGGACATGCGCCTTCAGGGCATTCGCACCACCGCACCCTACTACCAGGAAATCCTCAAGAACCCGGAATTCCGCAGCGGCGTCTTCAATACCAGCTTCGTACCGAACCATCCGGAGCTGCTGCAGTATTCGGAAAAACGACACCCCAGTGAACTCGCGCTGGCGATCGCCGCCGCGGTAGCGGCCCACGCCGGGCTCTAACCCGGGACTGAAGGAGTAAAATATGAGCAAGATAAAAGTAACCGACGTCATCCTGCGCGATGCCCATCAGTCCCTGATCGCCACCCGCATGCGCACCGAAGACATGCTGCCGATCTGCGACAAGCTCGACCAGGTTGGCTACTGGTCGCTGGAAGTCTGGGGCGGCGCCACCTTCGACGCCTGCGTCCGTTTCCTCAAGGAAGATCCGTGGGAGCGCCTGCGCAAACTGCGCGAAGCGCTGCCGAACACCCGTCTACAGATGCTGCTGCGCGGTCAGAACCTGCTCGGCTACCGCCACTATGCCGATGACGTCGTCGAGGCATTCGTCGAAAAGGCGGCGGCCAACGGCATCGACGTGTTCCGCGTATTCGACGCGCTGAACGACCTGCGCAACCTCGAAACCGCCATCCGCGCGGTGAAGAAAGCCGGCAAGCATGCCCAGGGCACCATCTGCTACACCACCAGCCCTGTGCACACCACCGAGCTCTACGTCGCGCAGGCAAAAGCCCTGAAAGAAATGGGCGCCGACTCCCTGGCGCTCAAGGACATGGCCGGCCTGCTGACGCCTTACGCCACCTATGATCTGGTCAAGGCGCTGCGCGAAGCGGTCGACCTGCCGATCTTCATTCACTCCCACAGCACCGCGGGCCTGGCGGCCCAGTGCCAGCTGAAGGCCATCGAGGCCGGCGCCGAGCATATCGACACCGCCATCTCCGCCTTCGCCTCCGGCACCAGCCACCCGGCCACCGAGTCGCAGGTTGCGGCGCTGCGCGGCACCAAGTACGACACCGGACTGGATCTGGAGCTGCTGCAGGAAATCGCCGACTACTTCAGCGAGGTACGCAAGAAGTACCACCAGTTCGAGAGCGAGTTTACCCGCGAGGACGTATCGGTACAGATCAACCAGGTGCCGGGCGGCATGATGTCGAACCTCGCCAACCAGCTGAAAGAGCAGCATGCGCTGGGCCGGATCCGCGAAGTGTTCGCCGAAATTCCACGCGTGCGCGAGGACCTCGGCTTCCCGCCGCTGGTCACGCCGACCTCCCAGATCGTCGGCACCCAGGCGGTACTCAACGTACTTGCCGGCGAGCGCTACAAGACCATCACCAACGAGGTGAAGCGCTACCTCGCGGGCGGCTACGGCCAGCCGCCGGCGCCGGTCAACGCCGGGTTGCAGAAGCAGGCCATCGGCAACGGCGAGGTGATCGACGGTCGCCCGGCCGACCAGTTGCCGCCGGAAATGGCGCGCCTGCGCGCCGAGATCGGCGAACTGGCGCAGAGCGACGAGGACGTGCTGACCTTCGCCATGTTCCAGGATATCGGCCGCCAGTTCCTCAGCGAGCGTGCCGCCGGCACCCTGCAGCCCGAAGCCCTGCAGCCGCCGGCCGGCAGCGACCAGCGCCCGGTCGACGAGGGCGTGCCGACCGAGTTCAGCATCGACGTGCACGGCGAGACCTACGAGGTCTCGATCACCGGCGTCGGCAACCTCGACTCCGGCAAGCGCCACGTCTTCCTGACCCTCGACGGCATGCCTGAAGAAGTGCTGTTCGAGCCGAAGAACCTCTACGTGTCGGGCGGCGCCAGCGGTCGCGCCAAGGCCTCCGCGCCGGGCCATGTCACCACCTCGATGCCGGGCAACATCGTCGACGTTCTGGTGGCGGTGGGCGACAAGGTCGACGCCGGCAAGGCGGTGCTCGTGACCGAAGCGATGAAGATGGAAACCGAGGTGCAGGCGCCGATCGGCGGTACCGTGACCGCAGTGCACGTGGTCAAGGGCGACCGCGTCACCCCCGGCGAGGTCCTGATCGAGATCGAGTGACGCGTTAGGCGTTAACAGCGCATAACTCGCTGTGATAAAAAGCCGCTCTCGGGCGGCTTTTTGTTATGGATGGCAGTGCGTTGGACGAAGAGCCTGTACAACACCACACCCAACCGCGCCGAAACCACGGACCGGAGGCTGGGTAGAGCGATGCATCGCAGAGGCCTTCACGCCCACACCGGTTCGCAGGCATCGCGAAACCGCCAGGGAAGGCGGAAATCCTGATTACGCAGGAGCGGTTATCAGGGAACCCGCAATATCGATCGCAGTACAGATCGATTGGTTTCAGCCGGCACAGCGGTAGACTAGGCCCTAACCACCCCACACACAGGAACCGTAGGGCACCTTGAGCGAAGCGAAACGTGCCGCAAAATCGGTGCCGTTCGCTTCGCTGTGGGCACGCTACGGCATGATCAGGCCACTTCCAGGGCGGCAGACCGCCGCGACGGCTGCCACTGGCTGAGGACAACGCCGCCGATCACCAGCGCCGAGGCAGCCAGCTGTTCGTAATTCAGGGTCTCGCGCAGCACCAGGTACGCCAGGATCAGGGTGAAAACCGGAATCAGGTTGATGTAGGCGGATGCCTGGCTGGCCGGCATCCGGGAAACCCCCAGGTTGTAGAGGCCGTAAGCGAATATATTGACCGCCACGCCAAGGAACAGTATCGCCGCCACGGCTTGCGGTATCCAGGCATCGGGCAGGCTGACCTGCGGCAGCGCCAGCGACGGCAGGAAAAACAGCGCGCCACAGAATGACTGCAGCGCCGTCAGCAGCCAGGGCGAATAGCGTGACGACAACCGCTTCAGGCACAGGGTGTAAACGGTGGCGCAGAGCATAGCGCAGAATTCGAGAAAGTTGCCCAGCAGCGGATTCGGCGCGGCGGCGCTTTCCTCGGCCGCAAGGCTCAGCCAGACCGCGCCGGCAACGGCCAGAGCAAAGCCGGCCCAGGCCTGCCGGTGCAGGCGCTCGCGCAGCCAGAACCAGGCCCCGACCGCCACCAGCAGCGGCAGCAGCGCCGTGATCATGCCGGCCTGGGCGGCGCTGGTGTACTGCAGCGCGCTGGCTTCGAAGAGGAAATAGAGACAGGGCTCCGCCAGCATCAGTCCGGCGAGCAGTTTCCAGTCGCCGGGGCGGTAGTCGACGGGGCCAAAGCGCTTCAGCAGCCAGACAAAACAGCAGGACGCGACCAGCATGCGACCAGTCAGCACCACCATCGGATGGTAATGGGCAAAAGCGTACTTGAGCACCACAAAGGAACTCCCCCACAGCAGCATGGCGACTATCAGACAGAGCATCGGCAAAGCGCGGGAATTCATGGGCCAGTCCTCGATAGGGCGGAGTCGCGGGTGCAACGGCGGACCGGGCAGATTAGCGCCGATAACGGATAAGTGAAGCGAATAATTTTTAATCTGCATTAGCAATACTTATCGCCAGAGTGCCGTATTGCTTCGGCGTCCAGCGCGCCGGTGCTAGAATGCGCGCTTTGCGAGCGAGTCCGCCACCATGACGCTGCTGGTTACCACCTGGATCAAGTTCTCCTTCCTGTTCGCCCCCTTCTTCGTGGTCTCGATGTTTCTCTCCCTGACCCGCAACGAGAGCCGCGCTGAACGACGCTCGATCGCCAACCGGGCCGTATTCGCCGCTTTCTGCATTTCCCTGGTGCTGTTCTTTTTCGGCACACCGATGTTCGAGGCCCTCGGCATCACCCTGGACTCCTTTCGCATCGGCGCCGGTATCCTGCTGTTTCTGTCCGGGGTGAGCCTGGTAAGGGATGGCGTACGCGTCAACGCCGAGGTGCCCAACGAGCAGCGGGACGATGTGGCCGTGGTGCCGCTGGCGCTGCCCACCATCATAGGCCCGGCAACCATCGGTGCCATCCTGGTCTACGGTGCGGAAATGCGGGGCATGGACATGGTCTGGGGCATCGGCGGCATGATGCTGGCGCTGGGCTGCCTGCTGGCGCTGCTGCATACCGCCAGCGCGATGGAGAAACTGCTCGGCCGCACCGGCCTCAATATCCTCAGCAAGGTAACCGGCCTGATCCTGTCGGCGATGGCGTCGCAAATCGTGCTGACCGGGATCCACGGCTTCATGCAAAGCAACGGCCTCTGAACAGCCCGCGAGCAGACTGATGAGAAGCGTCATCGAGGCAGTCGAGACAAGGCAAAAACAGGCGAAAAAACGCAGTTTAGTGAACTAAATCAGCATTTTGAGCCTGTTTTTAACGCAGTATTCGACAACGCAGATAGATTTTCATCAGCCTGCTAAACTGCATCGGGAGGGCCACAGGGAGATCCCAATATGCTGAGGTTGATGATGGTGCTGGCGGTGGTTGCAGTCGGCTTTGTCAGCATGAAAAGCTGCGACAGCGCCGTTTCGCTGCAGAACCAGCAGACGCTGATGCATAAGCAGGAAATTGAAGAAAAACTTCAGCAAAGCGAAGTCCAGGTGCGCGAACGGCTCGAGCAGAGCGAGGCGCTGATGCGTCAGCGCGACGAGCCCTGACACAACGCCGGCTCAACCTCCTGCGCGCGGGCGGCAAGCAGAAGATCGGTCATCGCGTCCACCGGCAGCGGTCTGGCGAACAGATAGCCCTGTCCCTCTTCGCAACCGATACCATTGAGAAACGCATGCTGCTCGGGGGTCTCGATACCTTCCGCCACCGTCGCCAGTCCAAGGTGGCGCGCAACTTCCAGCACCGCCCGGATGATAGCGCAGCCATCACCGTCGGCTGGCAGGCCATGCACAAAGGCACGGTCAATCTTCAGCTTGTCGATCGGGAAGCGCTTCAGGTAGGCGAGACTGGAATAGCCGGTGCCGAAATCGTCCATCGCCAGCCCCACGCCCAGTGCCCGCAATTCATGCAGCAGCGCCCGCGTTTCGTCCTGACGCTGCATCAGCACGGTTTCGGTCAGCTCCAGCGTCAGCAGGCCGGCGGGTAGCCGAGTCTCCGCCAGCGCGCCCGCCACTTCGTTGACCAGCCCCGGTGTCAGCTGACAGGCGGAGACGTTGACCGCCACCGGAATCTCCAGCCCCTGCGCCCGCCAGAGCGCCGCCTGCAGGCACGCCGAGCGCAGTACCCAGTGACCGATAGCCCCTATCATGCCGGTTTCCTCGGCCAGCGGAACAAAGCGGTCCGGCCCGACCGGCCCCAGCTCCGCCGAATGCCAGCGCAGCAACACTTCGCAGCCGATCAGGGCGCCGTCCGACAATCGGTACTGGGGCTGGTAGTTCAGGCTCAGCTCATCGTTGGCAAGCGCCTGGCGCAACGCCTGCTCCATCTGCAGCCGCTGCGCCAGGCTGTCGTTGATTTCCCGGGTGAAGAATTGAGATCGGTTTCGTCCCTGCGCCTTGGCGTGATGTAGTGCCGCCGCAGCATTGCTCAGCAGCGTTTCCACGTTTTCGCCATCCGCCGGGAAGGCGGCGATACCGATACTCTGGGTCATCACAAGGTCGACGCCACTCTGGCGCAGCGGCTCCGACAGATGCTTGAGCAGCCGGCGGGCCAGCCCCGCGACCTCGAACATCGAATGCCCGTCCTGTACCAGAACGGCAAAGACGTCGCCGCCGAGGCGAAATACCGTATCCTCCGCGCGCACCTGATGCCTTAGTCGCTGGGCCAGCTGCTGGAGCACCCGGTCTCCGGTAGCGTGACCAAGGGAATCATTGATGTATTCGAGTCGGTCGATGCCAACCAGCAGCAGCGCAAAGCCGATTTCCGGGTGGCGCCGCGACAGCGCCACGGCCTGCGAGATCCGCTCTTCCAGCATGCGCCGATTCGGCAGGTCGGTCAGCGGATCGAAGTTGGCCAGATAGCTGAGGCGCTCCTCGACCCGCTTGTGTTCACTGATGTCGCTGAGGGTGGCAATGTAATTCTCGACATCGCCCGCAGCGTTACGGCAGACGCTGATCGACAGCCACTGTGGATAGATTTCGCCGCTCTTGCGCCGGTTCCAGACCTCGCCCTGCCAGTGGCCGTCGCGGTGAAGCTCCTGCCAGAGCTTCTGGTAAAACGCCTTGTCGTGCCGCCCGGATCCCATGAAGCCCGGGTCCCGCCCCACCGCTTCATCGGCCACGTATCCGGTGATCTGGCTGTAAGCGCCATTCACCGCCAGGATGCGGTTGCCGGCATCGGAGATGATGATGCCCTCGCGCGCCGCCTCGAACACCCGCGCCGACAGCTGCAACTGCCGGGAATTGCGCTCCAGCGCCTCCTGACTGCGATCGATGCTGGACTGGTATTGCCGGAACAACCGGCGCAGCCAGCGGGCGTAGACCAGCGACAGCAGCAGCGTGATCAGCGCCGCGACGCCCAGCGCCACCAGCAGCCGGTAAATGTTCTGACGCAGTCCGTCCCGCATCTGCGTCCATTGCTGCTGCAACTGCTGGCCTGCATCCTCCGGGAAGATACCCGAGACCAGTACCCAGTCCGCCATCGGCAGGTTTTCCGCCCGCAGCAACACCGGCGCCAGCTCGCCCGAAACCGGATGGCGCCAGCGAGTCTCGATGAAGCCTTCGCTCGACATCTGTGACCGCTCGAGCAGCGGCCGCAGGTTACCTGCGTCCTGCAACGCCTGCACCGCCCTGACGCCGCCGTCAGGGAGCGTGATACTGGGGTAACGCACCACCTTTCCACGGCCGTCCAGCACCGCCAGAAAGGTCTGCCCATCCCGTTCCAGCCGATCGAGCCGGTCCAGCACCAGCGCCTTGAGGTCCTCGCGAATCCGGAACACGTAATCGCCGGTGCCGAGAATCCAGCCATAGGGATCGAAACGGCGCACATAGGTGATTTTCTGCGCCTTGGCGCCGTCGCCGCCCGGCACGTACCAGTCATAGCTGACGAACCCCGCCCCCTCGTGATTGGCGACGGTATCGAGGATTGCGCGCGTGCTTTGCCGCATCAGCGGGTCGCTGTGCTCAAGCTGATTGGTGCCTTCGACGCTCGGTATGACCGGGGACAGCAGCGACCAGCCCTTGCCGTCGTCGACGAAGAAATATCCACGGCCGTTGAAGAAGCGCTGATCACGCAGCGCGGCAAGAATCAGGGCCTGCACCTCGCTGTCCGGCAGGCGCCAGCGCTCTCGCCTGTAAAGCGCAGAGGCAATGCTGTGGGCCTGATTCACCTGCTCCCGGGCCTCTTGTCGCAGAATCGATTCGGCGCGGTCGAAAACGAAGCTGGCCTGCTCCCTGACCGTTTCGATACTGGCCTGTAATTGTGCGTGCAGGGCGGCGTCGAACTCGGCTTCCAGGGTCTGGAGCTGCGCTTCGCGCTGCGAGTAGTTGGCCGCCATCAGATAGCCGATGATGACCAGCAGCAGTACGGCCACCGTACCGACCATGCCCAGGACCAGGTAACGGGGAAGAGCTTGCGAGTTGATTCGATAATCCAAGGTCAGCGGTATCCGTGCCAGCAGCGCCGTGCCCAGCGGGGCCTAAAGTTGACAAACCGCGTCTTGTAGCAGAGGGGCAATCGCCTTGCAAATGCGGCCGCGCTTTTGGCTGACCTGGATCAATAGATGCAGGAAAACGGCATGTACAGCCCTATTCGGAGCTGCCGGCTTGGACCGAACGGATGGCGGACGTCAGAGAGCCTCAAGGCGCCAGACGTCGTATGCCACTTCCTCGTAGGGGTGGGCGAGTTTTAGCGCCGCAATCGCCGCGTCGATTCGGTCATTGGCGCAGACCACCTCGACCTTCCATTCCTCGAGCTGCTCCAGCGCCCCCTGTTCGCCAATGTGCGGGTTGCTGCCGGCGAGCGGTCGGAACTGACCGGTCCCCCGGGTCTGCCAGCAGCAGCTGTCGTAGTCGCCAATCCGGCCGGCGCCGGCGTCGAACACCGCCTGCTTGACCGCTTCGAGATTGGCATCCGGAACGAAAAAGCAGAGTTTGTACATGGGCATGCTCCCTGGGTTTTACGTAGGTTGGGTCTAGCACCGAAGGACCGTAACCCAACAGCCGTGCCAACTGACACCAATCGATCTGTACTGCGATCAATATTGGGGGTTACGCGATGCCCATAAGGCGGAACAATCGTTCAATTTCATTGGACTGCATCGCTAGACCCACCCTCCGGTTCCGACTTCGTAGTCGGGTAGGTTGGGTCTAGCACCGAAGGTGCGTAACCCAACAGCCGTGCCTAGCGCAGGCCCAGCACGTCCTGCATGTCATAGAGTCCGGGCTCCTGTTCGCCGAGCCAGCGGGCGGCGCGCACGGCGCCCTTGGCGAAGGTCATGCGGCTGCTGGCCTTGTGCGTCAGCTCGATGCGCTCACCCTCGGTGGCGAACAACACCGTGTGATCACCGACCACATCGCCGGCACGGATGGTCTCGAAACCGATCTCCTTGCGGGTGCGCGGACCGATCTGGCCTTCGCGGCCATAAACCGCGCATTCCTTCAGATCGCGTCCCAGCGCATCGGCCACCACTTCGCCCAGGCGCAGCGCGGTGCCCGAGGGCGAATCCACCTTGTGACGGTGATGCGCCTCGATCACCTCGATATCGTAGTCGTCGCCGAGGGTGCGGGCGATCAGATCCAGCACCTTGAAGCAGACGTTGACGCCGACGCTCATATTGGGCGCGAACATGATCGGAATCTGCCGGCCACGCAGCTTGAGTTCGGATTTCTGGCTTTCGGTCAGACCGGTGGTGCCGATCACGATCTTCTTGCCGTGCTGCGCGCACAGGGCGACGTTTTCCATCGTCGCCTGCGGCGTGGTGAAGTCGATCAGCACGTCGAAATCGTCCAGCACGCTGGTGAGGTCTGCGACCAGTGCCACGCCCAGCCTGCCGACGCCCGCCAGCTCGCCGGCATCGGCACCGATCAGCGAACTGCCCGGCTCGACGATGGCAGCGCTCAGCTCCACGCCTTCGGCCAGCTGCAACGCCTCGATATTGGTCTTGCCCATTCGACCGGCCGCACCGGTTACCGCTACTCGAATCATCGTGTCAGAATCTCTGTCGGAAAACTGTTCGGGAGGCATCGACTGCCTCAGCTATCGTCCTTGGGGAACGACTGGTTCATGTCCAGTGCCGGCTTGTCGCAGCCGGGGTGACCCACCACCCGGGCCGGCACGCCGACCACGGTGGTATGTGGCGGCACGCTCTCCAGCACCACGCTGCCACCGCCGACCTTGGCGCCGGCGCCGATCTCGATATTGCCGAAGATCTTGGCGCCGGCGGCGATCAGCACGCCTTCGCGGATCTTCGGGTGGCGGTCGCCGCTTTCCTTGCCGGTACCGCCGAGGGTGACGTTCTGCAGGATGGAGACATCGTTCTCCACCACGCTGGTTTCGCCAATGACGATACCGGTGGCGTGGTCCAGCATCACCCCGCGCCCGATACGGGCCGCCGGATGAATGTCGACCTGCAGCGTGGAACTGACGCGGCTCTGAATATACAGCGCCAGCGCGCGGCGCTCCTCGCGCCAGAAGTAATGCGCAATACGGTAGGACTGCAACGCGTGAAAGCCCTTCAGGTAGAGCATCACGGTGCAGAGACTGTCGACCGCCGGGTCACGGGTGGTAACGGCCAGAAGGTCCTGGCAGGCACACTCGATAATCACGGGATCCTGGGCGTAGGCCTTCTCGATCAGCTCACGCATCGAGACCGCCGACATGACTTCGTCGGCCAGCTTCGACGCCAGCAGAAACGACAGCGCGGACGCCAGATCCTGGTGGCTGATGATGGCGGCGTGGTAGAAGCTGGCGAGAAAGGGCTCGCGCTCCACTTCCCGACGCGCCTCATCCTGGATGCGTGACCAGAGCGCTTCGGGCTCCACGGCAATGCTGTTCATGCTTCCCCCTGGTTGGGCAGCCGGGGCGCCGGGGCGCCCCACTGAATGTCACGACCCTCAGGGTCGGTATCAGGTCATATCCTCGAAGAACTGCTTCACGGAATCGAAGAACGACGTTTTTTTCGGGCTGTGCTTGTGATCGCTGCCTTCTTCTGTCGCCTGCTGAAACTCCTTGAGCAGTTCCTTCTGGCGGCTGGTCAGGTGCACCGGCGTCTCGATCACGACACGCACCAGCAGGTCGCCGGTGGGGCCGCCACGCACCGGGCTCACGCCCTTGCCGCGCAGCCGGAACAGCTTTCCGGTCTGGGTCTCGGCCGGCACCCGCAGCTTGACCCGGCCATCGAGGGTCGGCACTTCAAGCTCGCCGCCGAGTGCAGCGTCGACAAAACTGATCGGCACTTCGCAGTATAGGTTGCGCCCGTCACGTTCGAAGATCGGATGCTGCTGCACGTTGACCTGAACATAGAGATCGCCCGCCGGCCCGCCGTGGCTGCCCGCCTCTCCCTCGCCGGACAGACGGATACGGTCGCCGGTGTCGACCCCCGGGGGAATCTTGACCGACAGCGTCTTGACCTTCTCGACACGGCCGTGACCGCGGCAGCTGCCGCAGGGGTCGGAAATGACCTTGCCTTCGCCGCGACAGGTCGGGCAAGTCTGCTGTACCGAGAAGAACCCCTGCTGCATGCGCACCTGGCCGTGGCCACCGCAGGTGCCGCAGGCCTTGGCGCTGGTGCCGGGCTTGGCACCGGAGCCGTCACAGGTATCGCAGGGCACCAGGGTCGGTACCTTGATGGATTTTTCGACGCCGCGAACCGCCTCTTCGAGGCTCAGGTCGAGGTTGTAGCGCAGATCCGCGCCGCGCTGCACCGAGCTGCGACGACGACCGCCACCGCCGCCTCCGAAAATATCGCCGAAGACGTCACCGAAGATATCGGAGAAGCTGCCATCGAAGCCGCCGCCACCGAAACCGCCGGCCCCCTGCTCGAGACCGGCATGACCGTACTGGTCGTAGGCGGCCTTCTTCTGCGCGTCGGACAGCACCTCGTAGGCCTCGTTGACCTCCTTGAACTTGTCCTCGGCCTCGGCGTCCCCCGGGTTGCGGTCCGGGTGGAACTTCATGGCCATGCGCCGGTAGGCTTTCTTGATATCGCGGTCGGAGGTATCGCGCGACACCCCCAGCACTTCGTAATAATCTCGTTTCGACATAAGCGGATCTGTCATGTTTCGGCGGTCTGACCGCCGGGAACCGGACACGACAACGCGGGCTGTCGCCCGCGCTGCCTCGTTTCAGAGCCTGACGCCCACGCGGACACTGACTGCCCGGCGCGGTGCGTCACAGGTTCGACGACTTACTTCTTGTCGTCCTTGACCTCTTCGAACTCCGCATCGACGGCGTCGTCGCCGGTCTTGCCGGAAGCCTGCTCGGCGCCCGCCTCACCGGCTTCGGCCTGCTGAGCGGCGTCCGCGTACATCTTCTGGGCGATGCCGGAGATGGCTTCGGTCAGCGCAGCGGTCCTGGTCTCGATATCGTCCTTGCTGTCGCCTTTGAGGGCTTCTTCCAGCTCGGTGATGGCTTTCTCGACCTGCTCCTTCTCTTCGGCGGTCGCCTTGTCGCCAGCCTCTTCGAGGGTTTTGCGCGCGGAGTGAACCATGGCGTCGCCCTGGTTGCGGGCCTGCGCCAGTTCCTCGAACTTGCGGTCCTCTTCGGCGTGGGACTCGGCATCCTGCACCATCTGATCGATCTCTTCGTCGGACAGGCCGGACGAGGCCTTGATCACGATGGACTGCTGCTTGCCGGTCGCCTTGTCCTTGGCGGACACGTTGAGGATACCGTTGGCGTCCAGGTCGAAGGTGACTTCGATCTGCGGCACGCCGCGCGGCGCCGGCGGAATGTCGGCCAGGTCGAAACGGCCCAGCGACTTGTTCTGCGCCGCCTGCTTGCGCTCGCCCTGTACCACGTGAATGGTGACGGCACCCTGGTTGTCGTCGGCGGTCGAGAAAATCTGCGACTTCTTGGTCGGGATAGTGGTGTTCTTCTCGATCAGCGGCGTGGCGACGCCACCCATGGTTTCGATACCGAGGGTCAGCGGGGTCACGTCGAGCAGCAGTACGTCTTTGACGTCGCCGGACAGGACCGCGCCCTGGATGGCGGCGCCGATGGCGACGGCTTCATCCGGGTTGACGTCCTTGCGCGCGTCCTTGCCGAAGAACTCGGCAACGGAACGCTGAACCAGCGGCATACGGGTCTGACCGCCGACCAGGATGATCTCGTCGATGTCGGAGGCGCCGAGGTCGGCGTCCTTCAGCGCAATGCGGCACGGCTCGAGCGAACGCTTGACCAGTTCCTCGACCAGGGACTCCAGCTTGGCGCGGGTGACCTTGACGTTGAGGTGCTTGGGACCGGTGGCGTCGGCGGTGATGTACGGCAGGTTGACGTCGGTCTGCTGCGCGGAGGACAGCTCGACCTTGGCCTTTTCCGCCGCTTCCTTCAGACGCTGCAGCGCCAGCGGATCGTGGTGCAGATCGATGCCGGATTCCTTCTTGAACTCTTCGGCCAGGTAGTTGATCAGCTTGAGGTCGAAGTCTTCACCACCGAGGAAGGTGTCGCCGTTGGTGGCCAGTACCTCGAACTGATGCTCGCCGTCGACGTCCGCGATCTCGATGATGGAGATATCGAAGGTACCGCCACCGAGGTCGTATACGGCGATGGTGCGGTCACCCTTGCCCTTGTCCAGACCGTAGGCCAGTGCGGCGGCGGTCGGCTCGTTGATGATGCGCTTGACCTCGAGACCGGCGATGCGACCGGCGTCCTTGGTGGCCTGACGCTGGGAGTCGTTGAAGTAGGCCGGTACGGTGATGACCGCTTCGGTCACCGGCTCGCCCAGGTAGTCCTCGGCGGTCTTCTTCATCTTCTTCAGCACTTCGGCGGAAACCTGCGGTGCGGCCATCTTCTTGCCCTTGACCTCGACCCAGGCGTCGCCGTTGTCGGCTTCGACGATCTTGTACGGCACCATCTTGATGTCTTTCTGCACGACGTCGTCGGAGAAGCGGCGACCGATCAGGCGCTTGATCGCGAACAGGGTGTTGTCCGGGTTGGTGACAGCCTGACGCTTGGCCGGCTGGCCGACCAGGGTCTCGCCATCATCGGTATAGGCGATGATGGACGGGGTGGTGCGATCGCCCTCGGCGTTCTCGATTACCTTGGTTTTTTCACCGTCGAGGATAGCCACGCAGGAGTTGGTGGTCCCCAGGTCGATACCGATGATTTTACCCATTCGTCTTCACTCCAGTGTTTAGCAGTGCCCGCCCGGGGGGCGGCACGAAATCCGATTAATACAGCTTGAATCTCTATATGAGTCCGCCGGATGCAGTTTCAAGGGCGGACGCGCAAACTTTGATCAAAACCAGAGCCTCATTGGGACTGGTTTACAGGCTCCTAACTAGCCCTTGGCGACCATCACCATCGCCGGACGCAGCAGACGGCCGCTCAGGGTGTAACCCTTCTGCACCACCGTCACCACGGTATTGGGTGCGGCGTCCGGTACCTGCACCATCGACATCGCCTGGTGCAGCGCCGGGTCGAAGGTTTCGCCCTGCGGATCCACCGGCTCGACATTGAACTTGCCAAGACCCGACAGCAGCATGCCGAGGGTCATCTCGACACCTTCGCGAATCGCCTTGTTGGCCTCGTCGTCGCCGCAGGCCTCGATGGCGCGCTCCAGGCTGTCGACGATAGGCAGCATCTCGTTGGCGAACTTCTCGACACCGAACTTGTGCGCCTTCTCGACATCCTGCTCTGCACGACGGCGAACGTTCTGGGCTTCCGCCTGGATCCGCAGCATCTGATCGCGCAGCGCTTCCGCCTCGGCGGAGGCTTTCTCCAGGTCCGCAGCCAGGGTGGCGGCGTCGGGCAGCTCGGCGGCATCGGCCTCGGGCGAGTCTGAGGCGCTGTCGGCGGCCTGGGCTTCCGCTTCGGCGCTCTGTGCCGCGGAGTCTTCGGTTACCGGGGTCTCAAGCGTTTCGTCCGCCGGATGCTTCTGCTGTTCTGCCATGCGTTTTCTCCACCACAAGGATGATTGCTCAGTAATACTGGTGCTCTATATGGGGCTATTCGTCGGCGATTCAACCGTCGCCCCGGAAATTTTTTGCACGCCTGAGCGCTTGCCGATTGCAACGCCCGTGGAAATGACCTATACAATGAAAACACTGTATGAAAACACAGGTACGAACAGATCATGCTCAGTCAGTTGACGATTCGCAACTTCGCCATTGTCGAAAGTCTGGACCTTGAACTTCAAACCGGCATGACCGTGGTCAGCGGCGAAACCGGCGCCGGCAAATCCATCATGCTCGATGCCCTGGGCCTGGCCCTGGGCGATCGCGCCGAGAGCGGCGTGGTGCGCGTTGGCGCCGAGCGCGCCGAGATCGTCGCCCGCTTCGATCTCAGCCAGCTGCCCACCGCAGCCGCCTGGCTCGAAGCCCAGGACCTGGATCAGGACGGCGAGTGCCTGTTGCGGCGCGTGATCACCGCCGAGGGCCGCTCGCGTTCCTACATCAATGGCCAGCCCTGTCCGGTTGCCGCGGTACGCGCCCTGTCCGGCCACCTGGTCGACATTCACGGCCAGCACGAGCACCAGCGCCTGCTCAAGCGCGAGTATCACCGCACCCTGCTCGACGAGTACGCCGGGCAGATGAGCCGCGCGGAGCAGGTACGCGAGCGCTACCAGGAATGGCGCCGCCTCGACCAGGAACTCAAAACCCTGACCGAGCAGAGCGAGGAGCAGACCGCCCGCATTCAGCTGCTGAGCTATCAGACCGAGGAACTCGACCAGCTGGGCCTTGCCGAGGGCGAGCTCGAAGCGCTGGAAGAAGAGCAGAAAATGCTCGAGAACGCCGGCCAGATCCTGCATACCGGACACCAGTTACTGCAGCTGACCGCCGACAGCGACCAGGAAAACTGCCTTGGCCTGCTGAACCACTGCGAACAGCTTTTGGCGTCGCTCGACAGCCAGTCACCGGCACTGCAGCAGGCCGCCGAAATGCTCAGCAGCGCCCAGATCCAGATCGAAGAGGCGAGCCAGGAAGTACGGCACTACCTCGACCGCGTCGAGGTCGACCCCGGCCGGCTGCAGCAGGTCGAGGAGCGCCTGAGCGGCATTTACGACCTTGCCCGCAAGCACCGCATCCAGCCCGAAGAGCTGATCGAGTTCCACCAGCGCCTGCGCCGCGAACTCGAGTCCCTGAGTCGCTCGGACGAAGAGCTCGACGCCCTGGCCGCGCGCGCCGGCAAGGCCCGCGACGCCTATCTCGACAACGCCACCAAACTGAGCCAGGCGCGGCAGAAAGCGGCGCGCAAGCTGGCCAGGGCCGTCGACGGCCAGCTGCACGAGCTGGGCATGCCGGTGGCGCAGTTCGAGGTCGCCCTAACCGAGCTGCCGGCGGAGCGCCGCGGCCCGCAGGGACTGGAGGACGTCGAGTTCCTGATCACCGCCAACCGCGGTCAGCCGGCCCGTCCGCTGGGCAAGGTCGCCTCGGGCGGCGAACTGTCGCGCATCAGCCTGGCGATCCAGGTGATCACCGCCGAAACCTCCTCGACCCCGACGCTGGTATTCGACGAGGTCGACGTCGGCATCGGCGGCGCCATCGCCGAAGTGGTCGGCCGCAAACTGCGCGAACTCGGTGAGCGCGCCCAGATCCTCTGCGTCACCCACCAGCCCCAGGTCGCCTCCCAGGGCCACCAGCACCTGTTCGTCAGCAAGAAAAACGGCACCGCCCGTACCCAGACCCGCATCCGCAACCTCGGTCGCGACGACCGTGTACAGGAAGTCGCCCGCATGCTCGGCGGCATCGACATCACCGAACGCTCGATGGCGCACGCACGGGAAATGCTTGGGTTGGGGTGATGTGGTGAGGCGTGAGGCGTGAGGCGTGAGGCGTGAGGCGTGAGGCGTGAGGCGTGAGGCGTGAGGCGTGAGGCGTGAGGCGTGAGGCGTGAGGCGTGAGGCGTGAGGCGTGAGGCGTGAGGCGTGAGGCGTGGATCAGTATGGCTGTACTGAACCACGGATCAATCCCCGGCAATAAGACTTCGCGGGCAGGTGGTGTCGTTCGAGCAGAGAGGCTCTGATGAAGTCACATTACAGACTGGAAGCCTGGCAAGCCGCTATGGCCCTCGTAAGATCAATCTATCTCTGGAGCCAGCCATTTCCGGAGGATGAACGGTTCGGCCTCACGGCTCAGATCCGCCGTGCCGCCATATCCATTCCATCTAACATTGCAGAAGGCGCTGGCAGGGGATCTACCAGCGCCTTCTGTTATTTCCTGAAAATAGCCCGTGGCTCTCTGAGCGAACTGGAAACGCAGTACTTGATTGCTTCGGACTTGGGATTCAATAGCCGTGACAAGGATCTGGAAGCGCAGATCAACCGGACGAGCATGCTGATTTCGGGGCTACTTCGCCGCCTGGCAAAGCACTGAACCAACGAAGCCAGCACCCTTTACGCCTCACGCCTAACCCCTCACGCGTACTTTACTTCTTCTCGCACCCGTCCTTGCAGACGCCGTACAGGTACAGCGTACGGTCGGTAATGGTGAAGCCCAATTCCTCGGCAATGGCGTTCTGACGCTTGACGAGGTCGGGGTCGTGGAACTCGCGGACCTTGCCGCATTTCACGCACACCACGTGGTCATGCTGCTCGTCGCGGGACAGCTCGAACACCGAATGACCGCCCTCGAAGTGGTGCCGGGACACAAGGCCTGCCGACTCGAACTGGGTCAGCACGCGGTAGACCGTAGCCAACCCAACGTCCTCGCCCTGCTCCATCAGCAGTTTGTAGATATCTTCGGCACTGAAGTGATCGCCCTCACCTGCTCGTTCCAGAATCTGGTAGATCTTTACCCTCGGCAGGGTGACTTTCAGTCCTGCTTTACGCAGTTCCTGATTTTCAAGCGCCATACAATGTAATCTCTATGCTAATCGCGTATTTAAGTCCCGGACCGCCGAACAAATTGACACCCTTCGAACGGCTCCTTAGACTCCATTATCTTTATTTATGCACGAAAGTGGAAGTTTAAAGCAGATGCGAAAGTTTCTCGCAAGCATCGCCGTCAGTCTCTTGATTACCGGCTGCACATTCCCCGGCGTCCACAAGATCGACATTCCCCAGGGCAATGTCGTGACCCAGGAGATGGTCGACCAGCTCAAGCCCGGCATGACCCGCAATCAGGTGCGCTACATCATGGGCACTCCGCTGGTGACCGACACCTTCAGCCCCGACCGCTGGGACTACATCTACAGCCAGCAGAAAGGCGGCGAGGAACGTACGCAGAAAAACCTTTCACTGTTCTTCAGCGACAACAGCCTCCAGCGCATCAGCGGCGACTACCGCCCGGGTGGCGCTGCGCAGTAAGCCTTCCCCGCACAGAGTGCCCGAGCGGCGGTGCCTTGACACCGCCGGACTCCCGCTTCAGCCGCTCCCGGCTTCCTTCTTCGCCTTCATTTTCGCCGCCCGCTTGGCCCGGGCCTCCTTCGGATCCGCAATCAGGGGCCGATAGATTTCGACCCGCTGCCCGTCTTTCAGCACCTGGGTGCGCGGATTGGCGATCGCCTTGCCGAAGATGCCCATGGGGGCGTTCGACGGGTCGATTTCCGGAAACAGTTCGACGATACCGGAACGCACCACCGCCTCGTGCGCGGTGCAGTCATCCTCGACATGCAGCGAAATGATCTTCTGCTCGTGCGGCAGCGCGTAGGCCACCTCGACTGTAATCATCCTGAGTCCTCTCAAGCGTAAATCTGGTCGGCCCGGGTCACGAAGGCGTCAACCAGCGTCGTCGCGACCTGATTGAACACCTTGCCCATGGCGAGCCCGGTCAGCTTGCCGGTGAAATCGAAGCTCAGATCGAGACTCACCTTGCAGGCCTCGTCGCTGAGCGGCTTGAAGGTCCAGACACCGCTGAGCGTCGAAAACGGCCCCTCGACCAGTTCGATGGTCATCTTCACCGGATGCTCGAGCCGGTTGCGGGTGGCGAAGCTGTATTTCAGCCCCGCCTTGGACAGATGCAGCCGCGCCACCAGTTCCTCATCGGTATCGCGGATCACGTCGACCGAAGCGCACCAGGGCAGAAACTGCGGGTACGCCCGGACGTCGTTGATCAGCTCGAACATCTGTTCGGCGGTGTGGAACACCAGAGCGCTGCGCTCTACACGGGTCATCGCCATCGCTATCAGGCCAGTTTCTGGTATAGGTTAAGCGCAAAAATGATCGCCACGGCAACCGGCGACACCAGGCGCAGCACCAGATACCAGAGACGGAAATGCAGCTGTTTGGCAATTGCCAGTTCGCTCTCGACCACCCGGGTCTTGAGGAACCAGCCGACGTAGATCGCCAGCAGCAACCCGCCCAGCGGCAGCATGATGTTCGCCGTCACGAAGTCCAGGAAGTCGAAGGTATTCATGCCCAGCAGCGTGAAGTCGGACAGGAAGTTGAACGATCCCAGGCAGGCAATGCCAACGGCCCAGCCGGCAAAGCCCAGCAACAGGCAGGCCGGCAGACGTTCCAGGCCGAAGCGCTCCACCAACCAGGCGGTGGCCGGCTCCATCAGCGAAATCGCCGAGGTCCAGGCCGCGACGCCCACCAGCAGGAAGAACAGGAAGCCAAAGATCTGGCCGCCCGGCATCTGGCCGAACGCGACCGGCAGGGTAATGAAGATCAAGCCGGGGCCGGCGCCGGGGTCCATGTCATTGGCGAACACGATCGGAAAGATCGCCATGCCGGCGACCAGCGCCACTACGGTGTCGAGAATACCGATGGTCAGCACGGTACCGCCGATGGAGGCATTCTTCGGCATATAGGCGCCGTAGGCCAGGATCGCGCCCATGCCCAGCGACAGCGTGAAGAACGAATGCCCCAGCGCGACCAGCACGCTGTCCCAGGTCAGCGCCTCGAGGGAGAAGCTGAACAGGAAGGAGAGCCCCTCACCGAAGGAACCGGTGGTGAAGGAGTAACCCAGCAGCAACAGCAGCAGCACGAACAGCGCCGGCATCATGATGCGGGTGGCGCGCTCCAGGCCCTTGTTGACGCCGCCGACCACCACCAGCATCACCAGCACCACGAAGATCGAGTGATAGATCAGCATCGTCTGCGGCGCCGCCAGCAGCGCCTCGAAATGGCTGCCGGCCTGGTCGCGGCCGATATCGGTGTAGTCACCGTTGGCCATGCCGGCGATGTAGTGCAGCACCCAGCCGGCAATGACCGAATAGAAGGTGAAGATCATGAAGCCCGCCAGCGCGCCCATCCAGCCCAGCAGCTGCCAGCGGCTGGAGAGACCCGACTCGAGCGCGGTTTCCTTGACCGAGTTGATCGGGCTGCAGCGGCCGCGACGGCCCACCAGCACCTCGCCCATCATGATCGGAATGCCCACCAGCAGGATGCAGACCAGGTAAACCAGCACGAAGGCGCCGCCGCCGTGCTCACCGGTGATATAGGGGAACTTCCAGATATTGCCAAGCCCCACCGCCGACCCTGTCGCGGCCAGGATGAACACCCAGCGGCTGGCCCAGGTACCGTGTATAGACTGCCTTTCCTGCATTATTGCCTCTTGTTCCTGTGACGTGAACCGCGTTGCTGTCTCCGTCGGGGCGCCGGTCTGTTGGTCGACCGCTACGCATCGACTGACGGATGTGAAATATGCAACGCAAAGCGGGGCATTGTTCATATTTCGCGCGGATCAGGCAACTTTTTTAGGTCCCGCCACCGAATTGCCGCCCACAATGACGGAAAGGTTAGCAGTTCTCTTTCCAGCCACACTGCGCACCGATATAATCGCCCGCCATGGCAAAGAAGAAACCGAAGAACACCGGCTCGACCATCTGTCTCAACAAGAAGGCGAAGCACGAATACAGCATCGAAGAGAAATTCGAGGCAGGACTCGCGCTCACCGGTTGGGAAGTCAAGAGCCTGCGCGACGGCCGCGCCCAGCTGGTCGACTCCTACGTCGTGCTCAAAAACGATGAGGCCTGGCTCGTCGGGGCGCACTTCACCCCGCTGATCAGCGCCTGCACGCACGTCGTCGCCGATCCGCGCCGCGACCGCAAGCTGCTGCTGCACCGACGCCAGATCGACAAACTCTCTGCTGCCGTCCAGGCCAAGGGCTACACCTGCGTGGCGCTGGCACTGTACTGGAAACAGGGTCGCGTGAAGTGCGAAATCGCACTGGTGAAGGGCAAGAAGCTGCACGACAAGCGTGCCGCCGAGAAGGAGAAGGACTGGGATCGCCAGAAGCAACGCGTGATGGCGGCGCACTGAAGCACCGGCTCACGGCTCCTTTGATCTTTTTTGCAATATGCTGTGAACTTTCCGCAATAAGCGGCGGTCACAGAGAAAGGCCAGGGAACATCGGCTTCGCAGCACGGGAAATGAGGGATACCACCCGCGCCGCAAACGCCGTATAATGGCCGTCAGATTCGGGGGTGACTTGGCTTCGACGCCGATTACGAACCCTTGGGTGCATGTCGAGTTCGTAGTGAATCTCGTAAATCCGTCACTACACTAGTTATAGTTGCTAACGACGATAACTACGCTCTGGCTGCTTAAGTCAGCCAGCGCCGCGCTTTAAGGTGTCTGTAACTTAAAGATTTTGCGGTGTCATACGAGACAGAATCGCCCGGAAGCTTTGCCCTAAGCTGAACGGCTAAAACTAAAAGGGCTCGCCCACAACACCCTGGCTCTCGGGTCGTGACGGGTTAATCCAATAGAGAAGCCTAAACATGTAGAGCTTAAGGCAGAGGATTGGCGGACGCGGGTTCGAAACCCGCCACCTCCACCAAATTGCACAAAAGAAGGTCACCGAAGGTGGCCTTTTTTGTGCAATTTTGAAGGCAATCTCGCACCGTAGGATGGGTGGAGCCGCCACCGTGCCAGGCTCACCGCCTGGCACCAGGCCTCCGGCGGCGTAACCCATCGCCCCCTGCTCCCTGAACGGCATCAACGTCCTGCAACCGAGTTGAAAAGCTCAAGCAAAACGGCACGACCTGGCTTCACTTCCCTGGAACCGGCTAGGATTTCTTATGGCAGCACCCGCATTGCTGCTGGATTGGCGGACAGGGCACGGAGCCGAAGGAACAGAACACGCAACAGTCACCCGGTTTGGGGCGCAGCAACGCCTTACAATGGCCGCACTCGTAAAAGAACTGGCAAGCGTCCGTAGGCATGGTTTCCCGGTGGGTATGCCCGCAATGCGGGCAGGTTAACTCGGACTCTAGAATGACGTCGCTCACGATGACGTTACCTTTCGATACCGGAAGGGGTAGCCTGCATTTATCGTCGCCTCGGTCAGCCCCTTCGGTTGCAGCTCCGGGGACAGTATACTCGATTCCACTCCTGACCGACTGGGTGCCGCACTGCGAAAACAATTGAGCTGGACGCTGATCTATGTCGGCGACTCGTTCAAGCGAGACTTTGCGCATACTGGCGTCGACGCCCCACACAACTGCGCCTGCACTCCCTACCAAAGGCCCCTCCACTGTCGCCAGCGCCGCCCGGCTGGCTTAGAATAGTCGCCATCTCAATCGCAAATAGCTTCACAAGTCGTAACCTAAATGATTTTCGATATCGATCGCCTTCGCGCCTTTGGCGACCGTCCCTGCCTCATCGAGGCTGACGGCACCGTTCTTGACTACGCCGGTTTTGCCGACCGCGCCGAAGCCTTCGCCCGGACGCTGGGCTCCGGTGGCGAACGGCAGCTGATCGCCATAGAAGCGGCCTCGGAGCCGGACGCCATCGCCGCCTATATCGGTACCCTGGCGGCGGGGCACGCGGCGATGCCGGTGCCGGCGGGCGATACGGCCACCGCCGAACGACTCGCGCAGCGCTTTCGCCCGGCAGCGAGCTTTCGCCGCATTGACGGGCACTGGCAACTGGTATGGCACGAAGAGCCGGCAGCGCCACTGCACCCGGACCTGGCGCTGCTGCTGCAGACCTCCGGCAGCACCGGGCACGGCCGCGGCGTGCGGCTGTCCGCCCGGGCTGTGGCGGCCAACGCCGCGTCCATCGTCGAATACCTCGGCCTTCGCGCCGACGATCGCGCAGCGCTGATCCTGCCGTTGCACTACTCCTACGGTCTGTCGGTACTGCACTCCCACCTGCTGTGCGGTGCCAGCCTCTGGCTGTACCCGAATTCGGTGCTCGAGTCCGGATTCGCGGCCGCGCTTGAAGAAAGCGGGGCCACCAACCTCGCCGGCGTGCCGCATCACTACAGTCTGCTCGAGAGCGCCGGTCTCGGCGCCCGGCTGCCGGACCGCCTGCGTTTGATGACGGTGGCCGGCGGCGCCATGCCGGCGCCACAGGTGCGCAAATGGGCGCAGCGGATGGCGACCCGCAACGGCGACTTCGTGGTGATGTACGGGCAGACAGAGGCCACCGCGCGTATCGCCTGGCTGCCGCCCGCCCTGGCGACGGAGAAACCGGACGCCGTCGGCATCGCCATTCCCGGCGGCGAGCTGCTGCTGCGGGACGCGAACGGCCTGCTCATCGAGACACCCGAGGCGGAGGGCGAGCTGGTTTATCGCGGCCCGAACCTGATGCTCGGCTATGCCGAGGACCACAGGGACCTCATGCGCGGCGCCGAACTCAGTGAACTCGCAACCGGTGATCTGGCCCGGCGCGACCGCGACGGCATATACCGCATCTCCGGCCGGCTCTCGCGGATGTCCAAGATCGCCGGCCTGCGCATTGGCCACGACGCCCTGGAGCGGGCGCTGGCGGACTGCGGGAACGAGGTCGCTGTCTGGGGCGACGACCGCCGTATCGCCATCGCGGTTACCGGCGCCCGCGTCGATGTCACGACGATCCGCTCCCGCGCCGCCGAACTCGCCGGCATCGGCGAGCGACACTTCGAGATCCGGTTGCCGAGCGAGCTGCCGCGTCGCGCCAATGGCAAGATCGACTACCCGGCACTGAAGGCCGAACCCGGCGCGAACGCCGGGACCGGCAGCGTGCTGGCGGCGTTTCGCGCTACCTTCGCGCCACGCCGGGTGCGTCCCGACGATTCCTTCGCCGGGCTGGGCGGCGATTCGCTGTGCCACGTGGAGCTGACGCTGGCGCTGGAGGAACGCCTCGGCGGCGTACCCAACGGCTGGGAACGGATGCCTATCTCCGAACTCGAGAATGCCAGGCCCGCGCAGCGCCACGGCGTGCCCACCGAACTGCTGGCGCGGGTGCTGGCGATCCTCGCGGTGGTGGTTACGCACCAGACGCTCTGGCCCGTCTACGGCGGCGCCGCGGCGATGGTGATACTGATGGGCATGAGCGTTGCCGCCTACCGCTGGGATGCGCTGGCCGACGGCGACTTCAGGTCCTACCTGGCGCCAATGGCGGGGGTGTTGCTGCCCTACTACGCGGTACTCGCCGGCTACGCGCTGGCCTGGGAACAGGTACCCTGGGTGTCGGTGCTGATGCTCGGCAACTTCGCACTGACCACCCCCGAGACGCACCAGATGCTGCCGTACCTTTACTGGTTCGTCGAGGCGTACGTACAGATCTCGCTGCTGCTGGCGTTGCCGTTCCTGTTGCCGCCGCTGCGGCGCTGGCTGAAAGGGCCGCCGTCGGTACGGGCTTCGCGGCGGTTGCGCTTCGGGCTCGGCCTGCTGGCACTGGCGCTGTTGCTGCGCCTGACCGTGCCCGAAATCTGGCCGATGCACGGCCGGGCGCTGTTCACCCTGCCCTGGGTGCTATACCTGTTCGCGCTCGGCTGGTGCATCACCGCCGTCGTAACGGCCCGGGGCCGCCTCGGGGTGTTCGGCCTCGCCTGCCTGATCATGCCGCTGGCGGCCTACCTCGGCGGCAACTGGCACGGTAGCTGGATCAAGTACCTGAGCCTGCTGGCGCTGGTCGGCCTGCTGTGCTTCGTGCCCTTCATCCGGCTGCCGCGGCGGGCGGTCCGGCCGCTGATGCGGCTCGCCCAGGCGGCCTTCCCGATCTACTTGCTGCACCGTCTGGTCCCCGAAGTGCTACTGCCGATGGCAGGAATCGACGGAAAGGGCCCGTTGGTCGACACCCTGGCGATCGCCGGCGGCATCGGCCTGGGACTCCTCGCCGCCACGCTGCAGCGCCGCCTGCTGGCACGCCGGGGCGGCGACCTGGAGCGGCGGGTTCCCGCGGCGGCCTGACCGCCGCGGGGCCGGCCCGACGGATCCCGGCGGAGATCCCGCTCAGAGGGGAGAGTACATGAACGGGGTCAGGTTCTGCTTTTTGCCTACCGATAAAATGCCGGAACAAAATGTAAGCCCAGCCCTCCCCTGTCGCACAGCTTCGTGCTCCTTTCTCGGGGTAATGCACCTTGCCCGAAACCGTTGAGGCAGATCGAACTCATCGCCCGCGGAGCGGGCTCCTGCAGGGGGTAGCGCGCCTACGTCGGTTCACGCTGCAGAACCCTGGGCAGATGGTAAGCAACCAAGCCGATCACCAGTCCCCAGAAGGCGCTGCCGACACCGGCCAGCGCCATGCCCGAGGCGGTCACCAGGAAGGTCAGCAAGGCTGCATCCCGGATTGCATCCTCTTTCAGCGCTGCCGCCAGGCTGTTGCTGATGGTGCCGAGCAGCGCCAGGCCTGCGATGGCCATCACCAGCTGTGACGGAAAGGCCGCGAACAGCGCGGCGACCGTGGCGCCGAAGATACCCGTCAGCAGGTAGAAAAAGCCGGCCCAGGCGGATGCGAGATAGCGTCGTTGCGGGTCCGGGTCCGCTTCCCGGCCCATGCAGATGGCGGCGGTGATGGCGGCCAGGTTGAAGGCAAAGCCGCCAAACGGCGCCAGCAGCAGGCCGGTGATGCCGGTGCTGGTGATCAGCGGTGATGCCGGGGTGTCGTAACCGTTGGCGCGCAGCACCGCGAGTCCGGGCACGTTCTGCGAGGCCATGGTGACGATGAACAGCGGCACGCCGACACCGATCAGGGCCGGTACGGAGAACGTCGGCGAGGTCCAGATCGGTATGGCCAGCTCCCAGCCGAGCGACCCGACCTGCAGCAATCCCTGAAGCGCGCAGACCGACAGGCCCGCCGCCAGCGTCAGCGGGATAACGTAACGGGGCAGCAGCAGGCGCCCCAGCAGGAAAGTCAGCAGCATGGCACCGACCAGCAGCAGCTGGCTTTCCATCGCCGTGAACAGCTGCAGCCCGAACTGAAACAGAACCCCGGCCAGCATGGCCGCCGCCAGCGGCGCGGGCACCTGCTGCATCAAACGATCGAACCATCCGGTGATGCCGCAGAGGGTTATCAGTGCCGAACTGAACAGGAACACCCCCACCGCCTCGTTCAGGCTCAGACCGGACAGGCCGGTGACCAGCAGCGCGGCCCCCGGCGTCGACCAGGCGGTGAGCACCGGCGTGCGGAAATACAGCGAGAGGCCGCCGCTGGTCAGCGCCATGCCGATTCCCAGCGCCCACAGCCAGGAGCTGATTTCGGCAGCGCTGGCGCCGGCGGCGGAGGCGGCCTGGAAGATGATCGCGGCAGAGCTGGTATAGCCGACGAGAACGGCCACGAAACCGGCCGAAATATGAGAAAGGCTGGGTGAAAAGCGCATAATGTTTCCCGCCGATAAAGGTGCCGATGTCACTGCTGCTGAACCGGAGCTTCGCGTTTGCCGACCCCATGCCTGGAAAGGATGGACGTTATAACGCACAATACCCGCAAGGATACGCCCGTGCGTTATAACGCACAATCATTTTGCCGTATGGGAACCCGATGAAAGAACCCGGTCAGTATCTGGCACAGGCGCTCAGATCGCGACGCCAGACCAAAGGATGGAGCCTCGATCAGGCCTCGCGGCATACGGGGGTCAGCAAGGCCATGCTGGGCCAGATCGAGCGCGGCGAGTCGAGCCCGACGGTGGCAACGCTGTGGAAAATCGCCACGGGTTTCGGCGCGGCG
Source organism: Marinobacterium nitratireducens (assembly GCF_014645375.1). Lineage (GTDB taxonomy): Bacteria > Pseudomonadota > Gammaproteobacteria > Pseudomonadales > Balneatricaceae > Marinobacterium_A > Marinobacterium_A nitratireducens. The sequence continues at coordinate 514,854 of NZ_BMLT01000002.1, read as the reverse complement.
CTATCCGATTTTCTCGAGCCGCCGGCGCTGGACGACGACAGCGCCGTGCGCCAGACCGACGAGCTGAGACACCGGCCAGCCGTCGACGCGATGCTGGTCGCCTCCCTCTTTCCCTATGATGCGGCGCTGGGCTTCGAGATGTTCGAGCTGACACTGATGCCCGGCTATACTCGCAGCTCCGAGCCCCACGCACCCGGCGTGATCGAGCATGTGGTGCTGTTGCGTGGCGGGATGGAGCTGCTGATCGACGGCCAGTGGAAGCCGCTGCAGGCCGGAGACGCCATCCGCTTCGCTGCCGACCGCCCCCATGGCTATCGTAACCCGGGCCTTGAACCGGCGGTGTTCCACAACCTGATTCACTATCCCCCACCCCGATAACCCGATCGGGCAACTTCCGGCAGCGGCCGGTTCGGAGCTATCTTGAGCATTGCACACTGGGGCCTGGCACTGCTGATCGTGCTGGCATGGGGCCTGAACTTCGTCGTTATCCGCTTCGGGCTGGACGAACTCCCGCCGCTGCTGCTTGGCGGGCTGCGGTTCACCCTGGTCGCCTTTCCGGCGATGCTGTTTGTCAAACCTCCGAAACTGCCGCTCAAGTGGCTGCTGGCCTACGGTGGCTTTATCAGTCTCGGACAGTTCGCGCTCCTGTTCAGCGCCATGTATGTTGGCATGCCGGCGGGCCTGGCGTCGCTGGTGCTGCAGTCGCAGATGCTGTTTACCATGCTCTTCGCGCTGCTGTTTCTGGGGGAGCGGCTGCAGCTGCCGCAGGTTATCTCACTCGTGGTTGCCGTGACCGGTCTTGTGTTTCTGGCACAGGCCACTCCCACCACGGAAATGACGCTGATCGGCTTTCTGCTGACCGTCGCCGCAGCGGCGAGCTGGGGTATGGGCAACATCATCAACCGCCATATCGCCCAGCTCGGAAACCTCAACCTGATGAGCCTGGTGGTCTGGGGCGCGCTGGTTCCGCCGATTCCGTTCTTCCTGCTCTCGCTCTGGCTGGAGGGGCCGGCGCTGATCGCCGAAAGCCTGGCCGGCATGGGCTGGAAGTCGGTGGGAGCCCTGGTTTATCTGGCACTGGTGGCGTCGCTGTTCGGCTATGGCAGCTGGGCCTTCCTGATGAGCCGCTATCCGGCTTCCACCGTGGCGCCACTCACCCTGCTGGTGCCGGTTGTAGGTCTGCTTACGGCCTGGCTGGTGCTGGGCGAAGGGGTGAGCCTGCTCCAGGCGTTTGGCATCGTCCTGATTTTGCTGGGGCTGATGATCAACGTCTTCGGCCAGCGCATAAGGCTGCGACTGAGGTTGCGCCGCGTGGGGGTGAAAAGCCCCGACGTCTGAGGCCGTTCCGGGCACCAGCCAGATGCGGCCCCTGAACTCAGGCGGCACCCGGCGGCGGACAACGCCACCGGGCAATGCCGCTACCAGCCCATCATTCCGTGCTGGCCGTGCTGCTGCAGCTTCTCTTTCTGCTCTGCTGTCAGCAGGTCTTCGATCCGGTTCTGCGCCTCCAGCCAGTCCCGGGTCATCTCCTGCCGCAATTCGAACAGGCGCTGCTGCTGCTCGAGGATGGCGTCGGGATTCCGCTTGTCGGCGAGGTAGAGCTGGCGCAGTTTACCGGCCCCCTCGTGCATAGTGCCCATCCGGTCCCAGTGTTTTTTGCGCAGTTCCTGATGAATCTGCGCAATCTGCTGCTGCTGATCGTCACTGAGCCCCAGCAGCTGGGCCATGCCATCGCCCCCGTGCATCGGTCCGCAACCGCCCATCATGCCGGGCCCCATCATGCCAGCACCGCCCATCATTCCCGGCCCCATCATGCCGGGACCCATCATCCAGCCATAGCCCATACCATAACCGTGTTCGCCCCAGCCGTGGCGGCCCTTGCCATCCTCGTCCATCATCGAGCCGGACATCATGCCGGTGCCGTGGGCGATTGCCGTTGATGCACTGCCAAGAAGACTAAGCGCCAGTACCAGCGCAAGCCCCGGGCGTTTCGCCAATCTTGCCTTCATCGTTCCACACTCCCGTTCCGGATTCATACAGACGCAGGCTTTGCCGGTGCGTCTATCTGCCATTAAGGCTAGACCCAAATGGCCGGGTGGAAAGCAAAACCGGTCCCACCCGAAACTTTGTTCCCTGACCCGAGTGCCGCCCCCGATCCCCCGATTCGGTCATACACTATAGATATCCACAATCGTCGGTCGCACCGTCCGACCCTCTGGATACCGACATGAACGTCGACGCGGTACGTCTGTTCGTCGGGTAAGGCGACGGGCGGAGACTGGCACAGGGTTTGCTAAAGACAGGGGATACCCACAGTCAGTACCGGGGAGGTACTGTGTATGCACTCACCGAAAAATGCCACGGCGGAATTCCTCCTCGCCGCCAAGCGCGCCGAGATCACATCGCTCAATCAGCTGGTCGCCAGTTGCGAGCTGGTCACCCGGGTCAACGACCTGATCCACGAGCTGCAACGCGAACGCGGATTGTCGAACCTGTTCCTGCAGTCCGGCGGCCAGCGCAGCCGTGAGCCACGCGCCGAGCAGATCGAGCGCAGTCGCTGCGCCGAGGAGCAGCTGCGCGAGTATCTGCTCAAGCTCGATACCGAAGCCGGGCCGCTGTCGGGCAGTGCCCGCCTGTTCAACAATATCGCCTATGTACTGCACGGCCTCGACGAGCTGCAGGCACAGCGCGAGGCGACGGACCGCCAGCACCTGACCGCAACGGAGTCCACCGCCAGCCTCAGCGACCTGGTCTCGGGCCTGCTGGCGGTCGTGTTCGAGGCCGCGGACATTTCCGGCGACCCCGAGCTCACCCGCTCGCTGGTGGCACTGTTCAACTTCATGCAGGGCAAGGAATACGCCGGCCAGGAGCGCGCCTGGGGCGCGATGGGCTTTGCCGCCGGCCGCTTCGAGCCTGTGCAGCTGGAACGGCTGGCGCATTTGCGCGATTCCCAGAGTCGTTGCTTCGAGCTGTTCGTTCAGTTCGCAGAGCCCGAGCAGGTCGCCGGCTGGCAGACGCTGGAACAGGGCGACGCCACCGGCGAGCTGACCCGGCTGCGCGAGGTGATCAGCCGGGTCGAGGCCGGCGCCGGCCTGCCGCCGGATATCAGCGAAGTCTGGTACGACGTCTGCACCCGGCGCATCGACGCCATGCAGACGCTGGAACGCCAGCTCTCGGCGTCGCTGTCACAGCTCAGCAGTCACCGGATGCGTCAGGCCTGCGACAAGCTGCAGCAGCAGCACGACCACCTGCAACTGCTCACCTCGATGCCCGGCCCCACCGCCTCGCCGCTGAGCCAGATGCTCGAGGACGAGGACAGTGCGACAGCCTCCGGCATGGCCCCGGAGCACGGGCTGGTGCGTTCGCTTTACGACATGATCAAGGCGCAGTCCGAACGCCTGCAGACAGTCAATGACGAGCTCACCGAAGCGCGGGAAGCACTGCGCGACCGCAAGCGTATCGAACGCGCCAAGGGACTGTTGATGCAGCGCAAGGGCCTGAGCGAAGAACAGGCCTACCGCACCCTGCAACAGACGGCAATGGCCGCCAACAAGCGCCTGATCGATGTCGCCCGGCTGGTAATCGACGATTTCGGCCGGGGCAGCCACGAATAGCGTCCGATGAGCCGTTGCGGGGCAAAACCCGCTGCGGCCGCACCACTCGGGCGCACGAAATGGATTCGCTCCGGCCCCGAATTCCATCATCACCGACAGCTCAATCAATTGAATATAAAGGATTTTTAGTATGAGCCTTTGAACTGGTACGGCTATTGCTGTTTACCGGATAAGAGTCGGGCCAGCGTTGGCCCGCGACAATTGATGAGTTTCCTGGATAACGGCGTCCAAATCCCCTCCTGAAAAGGCGGGCGATCATTGGGCGCCGTTTTTTTTATCTGTGCATCGGGCCGGTGCTGCTCAGGCAGCAGAGCGGATCGGCGCAACCCGGTTTTTTACCACTGAGCGAGGCAACCAAGATGGCATATCTCATTCCCTCCGAGTTCGTGACCAAGATGGTGGACGCAGGTGAATCGAAGATTTACATGTCCACCCGCGATACCCTGATCCGGGCCTACATGGCCGGCGCAATTCTGGCACTGGCGGCGGTGTTCGCGGTGACGGTCGCGGTGCAGACCGGCGTGTTCCTGATCGGCGCCATCCTGTTTCCGATCGGCTTCTGCATGCTTTACCTGATGGGCTTCGATCTGCTGACCGGAGTCTTTATGCTGACGCCGCTGGCCTGGCTCGACAAGCGCCCCGGCGTGACGCCAAAGCAGATTCTGCGCAACTGGGGCCTGGTATTCGTCGGCAACTTCGCCGGCGCTCTGACCGTGGCCTTCATGATGTCCTTCGTCTTCACCTACGGCTACAACACCGACGGCGGCGCCATCGCCGAGAAGGTGGCCGGCATCGGTGAAGCCCGCACCGTCGGCTACGCCGCCTATGGTTTCGACGGCTGGCTGACCATCTTCATCCGCGGCATGCTTTGCAACTGGATGGTGTCGATGGGCGTCGTCGGCGCGATGATCTCCACCCACGTCAGCGGCAAGATTCTGGCCATGTGGATGCCGATCATGCTGTTCTTCTTCATGGGCTTCGAGCACTCCGTGGTCAACATGTTCCTGTTCCCGTTCGCGCTGATCATGGGCGGCGACTTCTCGGTCATGGACTACCTGGTCTGGAACGAAATCCCGACCGCGCTCGGCAACCTGGTCGGCGGCCTGGCCTTCACCGGCCTCACCCTCTACACCACCCACGTCCGCACCGCCAAGAAGCGTGCCGTGAAGCCGCAGGCCGGCAAGGGCTCCGTGGCAACCGTTTAACAACCTGTTGAGCCCTCCCCTGTCTTACCCGGCCAGCTCCTGGCCGGGCCTTCTCCGGGCCAGACTATGACCAGCCGACTCAAGCTTCGCATCGGCCAGCACTCCGACAGGGGCCGCAAGCCGCAGAACCAGGACTGCCACGGCGCCCTGATCCCGCGCGAGCCGCAGCTTAGCCTCAAGGGCGCCGCCCTGGCGATGGCAGACGGCATCAGCTCGAGCAGTGTCAGCCAGGTTGCCAGCGCAACCGCGGTGCAGTCCTTTCTCGACGACTATTACTGCACCTCCGAAGCCTGGTCGGTGCGCAACGCCGTCGAGCGCGTGCTGACCGCCACCAACTCCTGGCTCCATGCCCAGACCCGCAACAGCGAATACCGCTACGACAGGGACCGGGGCTACGTCTGCACCCTCAGCGCCCTGGTGGTCAAGGGCGCCACCGCACATCTGTTTCACGTCGGCGACACCCGCATTTACCGCGTCCGGGGCCAGGCCCTGGAGCAGCTGACCAAGGACCACCGGCTGTGGCTATCCGCCGAGGAAAGCTACCTGAGCCGGGCGCTGGGTATCGACGAGCAGCTGGAACTGGACTATCAGGCGCTGCCGGTGCATCCGGGCGATACCTTCCTCATCGCCACCGATGGCGTCTACGAACACGCCGACACCCGCTTCATGCTCGACTGCCTGCGCGACCAGGCGCATGACCTCGACGCCGCGGCACAGCTGATCGTCGGGCACGCACTGGAGCGCGGCAGCAGCGACAACCTCAGCCTGCAGATCCTCTGCGTCGACGAGGTCCCGGGCCCCGAACACAGGGGGCTTCAGCTGCAGGTCGAGGAACTGCCTTTGCCGCCGCAGCCACAAGCGGGCCTGCCGTTGGACGGCTACCGCATTGTGCGCGAAATCCACGCCAGTAGCCGCAGCCACGTCCATCTTGCCGAGGACCTCGAAAGCGGCGCCCGGGTGGCGCTGAAAACCCCGTCGATCGATCTTGGCGAGGACCCGGCCTATCTCGAGCGCTTTATGCTGGAGGAGTGGATCGCCCGGCGCATCAACAGCGTCCACGTGCTGAAGGCCGCGCCGGCGACGCGCCCGCGCAGCTGCCTGTACACCGTCAGCGAATATATCGAGGGCCGCACCCTGGCACAGTGGCTGCGCGACAATCCGGAGCCCGGGCTGGAAAAGGTGCGCGACTTCGTCGGGCAGATCGCCCTCGGCCTGAACGCCTTCCACCGCATGGAAATGCTGCACCAGGACCTGCGCCCCGAGAACCTGATGATCGACCAACAGGGCACCCTGAAGATCATCGATTTCGGCTCGACCCGCGTCGCCGGCATCCTCGAGTCGGGCCAGGGGCACGAGCAGCCGCACCTGCTGGGCACCGCGCTTTACTCGGCGCCGGAGTACTTTCTCGGCGAGCCCGGTAGCACCCGCTCGGACCTCTACTCGCTGGCGGTGATCGCCTACCACATGCTGTCCGGCCGTTTTCCCTATGGCACCGACGTGCCCAAAGCCAGGACCGCCGCCGCGCAGCGCCGCCTGCAGTACCGCCCGCTGCTCGACGACGAGCGCGAGATTCCGTCCTGGATCGACGAGACCCTGAAAAAGGCGCTGCACCCCGACCCGCAAAAGCGCTACGGGGAACTGTCGGAATTCGTCTACGACCTGCGCCATCCCAGCCAGGCCTTTATCGACCGCACGCGACCGCCGTTGATGGAGCGCGATCCGGTACGGTTCTGGCAGGGCGTCTCGCTGTCGCTGGTGCTGGTCATTGTTTTCATGCTGCTGCCCTGACCGGCAGTGGCCAAAGGACCATCCCAAAGGAGCAAACCACCATGATAGAAAGCCGTGAAGCCGTCACCCGGATGATCGTCGCCGCCAAGGTTCGCAAGGGCATCAAATGGAGCGACGTGGCCGCCGAGATCGGCCAGTCGAAGGAATGGGTCACCGCCGCCTGCCTGGGGCAGATGACCTTCAGCAAGGCGCAGGCGGAGATCGCCGGCCGGATTTTCGAGCTGCCGGACGAGGCGGTCGCCTGGCTGCAGATTGCGCCCTACAAGGGCTCGCTGCCGACCGCGGTGCCCACCGACCCGCTGATCTACCGCTGGTACGAGGTGGTCAACGTTTACGGCAGCACCATCAAGGAACTGATCCATGAAGAGTTCGGCGACGGCATCATGAGCGCCATCGACTTCTCGATGGACATCCAGCGCGAGGAAGATCCCAAGGGCGACCGCGTGAAGGTGGTGCTGTCGGGCAAGTTCCTGCCCTACAGGACCTTCTGAGGTTCCTGAGCCCCGGCCGGGGCTCAGGATTCCTCGACGATCAGGGTGCAGGTCATGCTGGCGCTCGGGAGGAGCGGCTCGCCGTCTTCAGCTGCGCCATTCGGCCGGCGTCTTGCCGGTCCAGCGCTTGAAGGCACGACAGAAACTGCTGGACTGGGAGAAGCCCAGCCGGTAACTGATTTCGCCCAGGGAGATATGACTCTGCTGTATCAGCTGCAGCGCCTCCTCCCGGCGCACGTCGTCCACCAGCTGCTTGTAGCTGCGGCCATGGTCCTGCAGCTTGCGTTGCAGGGTTCGCACGCTGACGTTGAGACTGCGGGCGACTAAATCCATTTCCGGCTCGCCCTCGGCAAGACGCTCGCGCAGCAGAAGCCGGACCTGTTTCGGCAGGTCGGCCTGCTGCAGTCGCCGCAGGTATTCAACGCAGATCAGGTCGTTGGCCTGCGCCAGTTCCGCGTTGGCGGTCGGCAATCGCTGCGTCGCCGTATCGCGGTCGACCTCCAGCCAGGCGTAGCCCTGGTCGAACAGGATCGGGCACTTGAACATGCGCCGGTAACTGCTGATGTCGTCGGGTTCCGGCCGCGTCAGGCCAACCCGTAGCGGCCGGAATTCGCCCGGTACCAGCAGCCGGCAGGTCAGGGTACTGAGCGCGATGATGGCCTCGAACTGCTGATCGGTGAGCATATCGGCAAAACCGGGCCGGGCACGGCCCCAGAAGCACAGCCGGTCGCCGTGATCGTCGAGGCCGGTTTCGGCGCAGGTGGTGAGGATGTCGAAATAGCGATTGAAGCGGTCCAGCGCCGCGCGCAGATCTTCACTGGCCCAGATCGCAAAGCCCACGGCATGCAGGGTGGGTGGCCTGACGTGGCGCGCCACTGTGAGCCCGAAACAGGGATCTTTGCTGGCTTCGGAGGCGAGCCGGAACAACCGGCTGGTGCGGCGCACGTCGATACGTACGTTGGGGTCACGCGCCGCCTCGAGGTCGATCCCGACACTTTGGATCAGCGGCTCGGCGTCCACGCCATAGCTATCCAGCGCCCGTGCGATCGCCAGTATCCAGCCGCCCAACGTCGTCGCTGATTCGCCCATTCTGGTTCTTGCCGTCCTGTGCCCTTGTTCTGTTAATGCACCACGATTGGCAACAGATTACCCCGATTCCGCACCCTGTGCATTCCCTAGACGCCAACTTGCTGTCCCCTGATGCCATTGGCTTGTCGCACCAAAACACCGGGGGCATCTTAATACCATTGACTGCGTCCGGGCGTCTGTCGAGCCTAAGGCTGATCTGCTGCGCAAGATCGGCCCGGTCTGGCGGCATCCCCGCGCAGCAACTTCTCGCATAACTACAACACCACGAGACCCGAACCATGCAGACACGTATCATGCCCCCGGCCGAAGAGGCCTATCATTTTCCCCTGCTCATCAAGCAGCTGCTGCTGTCGAACCAGCGCTACGAGCGCGAGAACGGCATCGTCTACCGTGACGGCCAGCGTTTCAGCTATCGCGAATTCAACGAGCGCGTGTGCCGCCTCGCCAATATGCTCGGCGAGCTCGGCGTCAAGGCCGGTGATACCGTTGCGGTGATGGACTGGGACAGCCACCGTTACCTCGAATGCTTCTTTGCCGTGCCGATGATCGGCGCCGTACTGCATACCGTGAATATCCGTCTGTCCGCCGAGCAGATGGTCTACACCATGAACCACGCCGAAGACAAAGTGGTGCTGGTGCATGAAGACTTCCTGCCGCTGGCCGAAGGCTTCAGCAATGAGCTGACCACTGTGGATAACTGGATTCTGCTGAGCGAAGGCGATACCGCGCCCGCCACCCGCCTGCCCGCCGCCGGCGAGTACGAGGCCCTGCTGCGCGCCGCCGACAGCCACTACGACTTCCCGGATTTCGACGAAAACTCCATCGCCACCACCTTCTATACCTCCGGCACCACCGGCAACCCCAAGGGTGTGTTCTTCAGCCACCGCCAGCTGGTGCTGCACACCCTCAACATGATCAGCGCACTGACCACCATCAATGGCAAGCCGCTGCTGAGCAACGACACCGTCTACATGCCGGTGACGCCGATGTTCCACGTGCACGCCTGGGGCATTCCCTATGCCGCCACCATGCTCGGCGCCCAGCAGATTTATCCGGGCCGCTACGAGCCTGACCGTCTGGTGCGGACGATCCGCGAAGAGGGCGTCACCTTCTCCCACTGCGTGCCGACCATCATGCAGATGCTGCTGCACAGCGAGGAGGCGAAGAAAACCGATTTCTCCAAATGGAACCTGATGATCGGTGGCAGCGCGCTGCCCGAAGGGCTGGCCCGCACCGCTGCGGACCTCGGCATCGAAATCTTCAGCGGCTACGGCATGTCGGAAACCTGCCCGCTGATGAGCACCACCCGTCTGGATCGCAATGTGCGTACGCTGGACAGCGAACAGCAGATCGCCTATCGGAAAAAGGCCGGCGTGCCGACCAACCTGGTCGATATTCAGATCTGGGGACCGGACGGCAAGCCCCTGCCCCACGACGGCGTGGCCACCGGCGAAGTCGTCACGCGCGGGCCCTGGATGACCCAGAGCTACCTCAACGAGCCGGAAAAAGGCAACGAGCTGTGGCAAGGCGGCTGGCTGCACACCGGCGATGTCGCCGCCATTCACCCCGACGGTTATGTCGAAATCCGCGACCGCATCAAGGACGTGATCAAGACCGGCGGCGAGTGGCTGTCATCGCTGGAGCTGGAAAGCCTGATCAGCAGTCACCCGGATGTCGACAGCGTTGCCGTGGTCGGCGTGCCAGACGAGCGCTGGGACGAGCGCCCGCACGCGCTGGTCATCGCCAGGAACGACGAGCTGACCGCGGACATCCTCAAACTCCACCTGTTGCAGTACGTCAAATCCGGACATATCAACAAGTGGGCGATCCCTGAGCAGATCGACTTCGTCGACGACATCCCCAAAACCTCGGTCGGCAAGATCGACAAGAAGCGTATTCGCGCTCAGCTGGCCTGACACCGGCACACCGGGGCGGCGCATTCAGCGCCGCCCCGTTTCTGATTTTCCCCTCCACACTCCCCTTTTGATTGAGGCATGGACGCCTTCTTTTTTAGCTCTAGTTCGGATCAGCGTCGGATGGCTGAAGCCGCCATAGCGACGCCCTATCAGTGCGGAGCACCGTCCCGGCGGCGTAACCCACCATGTTCCCGGTTTGCCGCGATGCCCGAACGAACTTCCCGATGGGCGTATGGTCAAACCGACTCATTGATGGGTTGCGCCGCGTCAACCTCACTGGATGCGTTAACAGTGTGCCAATGCGGCTCCACCCATCCTACTTTATTGCCCCTGGCACCGGCTCTCAGGTTAGAGTGCGGCAGCCCGCTAGAAAAGCCGGACCCAGCCGGTGATACCGCGGTAATTCAGTTGCTGCCAGCCGTCGTCCTGCTGTTCCAGCAGCTCTGCGTCGTCCAGCGATGGCAGCCAGCCGATCACCGCCGCATCATCGGCGGGGGCGATTCTGAGCCGGTCGTCGGCCAGCGGCCGCGGTGCCTGCAGCAAGGGCCCGATGGCCGCCCCGCCCGCGGTGGCGAGTTCCCCGAGGTCCTCGGACGTCAGCATCTCGGACAGCACCACAGCCGGAGCCTCGCCCAGCGGCGGCTGCCAGTGACAGACCGCCAGTACGTGATCATCGAGACCGAGTTCGACCGCAGCGCTGTGCTCGCCGACACGGTCGACACCACGCCCCACCAGGTCCCAGCCGTCGAAACGGGCGAAATCGTCCAGTTCCGGCACCTCCAGCCTGACCGCCGCTCCGCGTGAGTAAATCCGCACCAGCTGGTCGAGGCCGGCGCCGCGCCCGGCCAGGTCCGGCGTGCATTGCACCAGGGCGCCGCCGCTGTTGCCATGGGGCAGCACCCGCAAAACGCACTGGTGTTCCGGCGCCGGCGTCACGGCACAGTTCAACTCGAAATAGAGCCGGCGGATTCGCGGCCACTGCCCCGCCGCAAAGCCCGGCGAGAAACGCACCCGCACCTGCAGCGCCGACCAGACCGGCGCCTGGGCGACCTTCTGGCGAATCGACGCCGCGCCGTCGCCCAGCACCAGCTCGAGCATATCCTCCGTCCCCTGACTCGGCCGTGCCGGCCGCAGCTCTCCGCCGCTCAGCTGGGTCCAGCTCCAGACCGGCGGCTGCTCGCTGTGGACGGCGTAAAGCGCTTCGCCGCGGCGCAGAGTTCCCTGCCGGGACGGCTGCAGCGAAACGATCAGATTGTGCCCCTCCGGCAGCGGCGGCCCGTCCGGGTCGAGCTCCAGCGCCTTGAGCTCGACCCCGGCAATGCGAGCCTGCTGATAGTCCGGCACCACCAGCCCCAGCGCCAGCGGATCCAGCCGCGTCTCGCCGCGGCTGTTCAGTTCCGCGATCGCCTGCGGCGTCTGGCTGTCGCTGAGCCCGAGCTTCAGCGGCAGCTCGCGTTCCTGGAAGCTGAAATCCTCCAGCAGCTGCTGACGCACCCGATCGAGGTTCTGCCGGTACAGCGGCTCCAGCACCTCGGCGCGCGCCAGCAGCGCCGCGGCATCGTCATCGTCCCGTACCAGTTCGTCTATACGGTCCGCCACCTCGGTCAGCTTCCAGTCGACGCGAATCGGCTTGAGCACCGTGGTTTCGTAGGCCCGGACCATCAGGTACAGGTAGTGCAGCAGCGTCAGTCTCGCCCGCTGCGCCATCTGCTGCACCACGGCGGTGGCCTCGGCATCGAGCCGGGCGGCGGTGGCGGCGCGCGACTGCTGCAGACTGACCACCGCCGCGGCATTTCCGGTAATTCGACCGTAGCCCGCGCCCAGCGTCTGGAAAGCGCTGGCAAGACTGTCGAACAACGCCACCTTGCGTTCGTTGAGGGCACGGATATCCCGCACCAGGTCCTGCCAGGCCTCGCTCTCCGACTGCAGTTCCTGCAGTTTCGCCTCGACCTCGGATGCCGGCACCTGCAGCGCCCTTATCCCCTGCGACACCTCGGACAACGCCGGCCCCAGGCCATCGCCAACCTGCGCCCAGGCCGATGCGCGCTGGCTTGCCGCCGCTCCATCCTGGCCGGTGTCGCCCTTGTCCTGTGCGGCCTGAGCGCCGCTGCCCTTGGACTTCTTCGCCGCCTCCCGGGACTTGCTCAGTACCTCGCCCATCTGCGAGAGGGTATCGGGTACGCCGCTGCCATCGTCCCCCACCAGGCCCGCTGCGACCCCGGCCAGCGAGCCGACGGTGCCCAGCGCCGGCTGACCCACGGGCACCACCTGACAGATCGCCGCGGCGACATGAATCGCGGCGCGGATCTGCGCCTGGCGGTCCAGTTCGCCCTGCGCCTCGGTCAGCAGACGGTTCCGCAGCGTCTGGAGCCGGTTGCCGAGAGTCGCAAGCTCGGCTTCCAGCACCGATATGCGGCCACCGAGGTCGTCGATCTCCGCTTCTGCGTTCAGCACCTGCTGCGCCGCCTGGCGGCTCTCGTCATTGAGGCTGTCGATACTCTCGCCCAGCGCCTTTACCGTCGCGCCGGCCTCGTCGGCGCGACGCTGCACCCAGCCGGCGAGGAGCAGGGTGCGCAGTGCACGACGCGTCTCCTCGCGATACAGCTGCACCGTTCCCTGCAGCGAAAACAACGGCGTAAAGCCCGCGGCATGGCCGAAGTAGTCCAGCTGACCGCGCAGGCGCTGCAGCATCGACGCCACCTCGCTCTGCAGACTGCGCCACAGCGCCTGGCTGCCCTCGCCCCAGGCGTCCAGCGACGGCGCCTCGCCCGCCAGCGACGCTTCGTACGGCTGCAACAGCCTCTCGACCTGCGGATGGCGGCCGGCAAGGTAAAGGTCGCGGGCGTATTCCAGGGTTTTCTGCACCCCCAGCGGATGCAGCCAGGCGCAGGGCTCGTCCAATAGCTGCGTTGCGGGCGTCGATCCGTCGGGCTTGTCATTGCCGTCGTAGGCCGCGTTCGCACCGGCCTTGCTGGTATTGCTCGCGGTTTTCTTGATTTCGTTGGAGGCATTGTCGGTGCCGAGCAGGTTTTCCCACAGCTTGACCCGGTACTTCGCCGCCTGGACCGGCCGGCCGGCACGGCCGCCGGGATAGCGTCTGCGGTCCGCGCTGCCCGCCGCGCCACCATCGTTCAGCAGCAGCGGCGCCAGTGCCGGCAGGCTGGTGTACAGGCGCCCGCCATTCCCCCCCGCCCCGGGCGCACCGGGCGGCAGCGCCGCGGTGCCGTTGCCGGGAAATTCGTCGATACCGATCTTGCCACTGGCGACCTTGATGGCCGTAAAATGCCAGGCGTAGTCGATATACACCGCCGCCGGCTTGAACTTCAGCGTCGCCTTGCTGGTGGAGATCTTGGAATCGACGATCTTGAACGGGACCGAGGTATAGCCCGGCAGGTCCTTGCCCTGACTGCCGGGCAGGCCCTCGCCCGGCTGTTGCCCGGCGCCGCCCCGCGCCAGCAGTCGCGGCCGGGTATCAGCGGCCGGTTCCAGCTCCCGGACGAAGATCCGCAGATCGCCGGCATGGCGGCCATCGGCGCCGTTCTCGCCAGCTTTGCCGCCGACGGCTTTGGGCGCCCTGTCCAGCGCCCAGTCCAGCGGCGAGGTATTGATCGCCGCCCGCTCGCCCTTCCAGATCAGTCGCCTGGCATGGATCACCACCTCCGCTTCCGGCAGCGAGAGCTCGTCGCAGACTTCGAGGGTGTCGCAGCAGATCAGCAGCCGCGATGTCGCCACCCGCGGCGCCCTGGGGTCCAGCGTCTGCGCACGCTCCACGTGCAGCTGCGTCCAGAGTCCGTTGTCGTCACCCGGCGCCAGGCGGATATGCACACCGACCAGGGTATGGCTTTCGCTGTCGTCGGCGTTGCGGTTGACCAGATGATTCAGAAAGAGGGTGCTGGTGGCGTCAGGGCAGTCCGGGTAACCGGCCAGCAGGCTGCGTTGCATGCTGGCACAACTGTGGTCGCGCTGTTCGGGAACATTCATCGGGCGCCTCCTGGCGGATGTTGTCCTGGAAGCCGTACAGCCGCGCGACGGCGCTCGCTGCCGGCCCTCGAAGACTAGCCAAAGGCCGGTCAAAATCCAAACAGTTGTTTGCCTGACGCCGCCACGCACAAGCCCCATACCGGTGCACAACGGGGAAAACCATCGCACCATGGGAGTGCATCATCGCCGGGCAGCGGCGGGGACCAGCGGCTCGCACAAGTAAAGTCCGATATTTAGGCACCATGGCACCTGAATTGCTTAAACCAGGTAAGACGCCGACCACTACGGCGAGGTACCCATGACCCGATTGCTGATTTCCACCGATCTCGACGGCACCCTGCTCGACCACCACGACTACAGCTTCGATGCCGCCGAGCCGATGCTGCAGCGACTTCAGACGCTGCAGGTGCCGTGCATTCTCAATACCAGCAAGACCTTCGCCGAGCTGGAGCCTTTGCGGCGCCGACTCGGCCACAGCGATCCCTTTATTGTCGAGAACGGCGCCGCGGTGTGCGTTCCGGCCGATACCGCGCTGGGCAGGGCGATGACGCCGCTCGAACGGATGGGTGGCTATCGCTACCAGTGCTTCGGGCCCGAGCGCAGCGACATTCTTGAACGGCTGCGCCAGCTGTCCGGCGAGTACCGTTTCCGCGGCTTCGCCGACCTCGACGTCGAGGCGCTGGTCGACTGCACAGGCCTGGATCCGGCCGCCGCCACCCTGGCGCTGCAGCGTCAGTTCACCGAACCGCTGATCTGGGAAGACAGCGACGAGGCGCTGACGCGTTTCGCCGGGGCGCTTGCCGAAAGCGAGCTGCAACTACAGCGCGGCGGCCGTTTCGTGCATGTGATGGGTCACTGCGACAAGGCCGGGGCAATGCGCTGGATCGCGCGGCAGTATCAGTCGCTGTGGGACGAGAAAGTGCTTGTCATGGCGCTGGGTGACGGCGAGAACGACGTCGGCATGCTGCAGCAGGCCGATATCGCGGTACGGGTACGCTCGCCGGCTCACGAGCCGCCGGAGGTGCCGGGGCGCAATGACGTACGCACCACCGAACGCCAAGGGCCCGAAGGCTGGTACGACGCCGTCGAACAGACGCTGCGAGAGCTGGACCTGTAACCGCCGCCGCCAACCGGCGACGGGACGCAAGCTCCGAATATTTTGCGCAAACGATAAAAAGGACCGAACATGGGCGACTTTTACCAGAACGGCATCATTACCACGCTGCACAATCTTTCCCACCGACCTCTGGAAGCTTTGGAAAAGGAACTGCTCGCCTTTTCCAAAGTACGCCCGATGGCCCTGATCCTGCCGTGTCTCTACTCGGAACTCGAAACCGAGGCGATGCCGAATATTCTCGAGCATCTCAAGCAGGTGCCTTACCTGTCGGAGATCATCATCGGCCTCGACCGGGCCAACGAGGCCCAGTACCGGCACGCGCTGGAGTTTTTCTCCGCGCTGCCGCAGCCGCACCGGGTACTGTGGAACGACGGCCCCCGACTGCGAGAGATCGACCGACTGCTCAAGCGCGAGGAGTTGTCGCCGGACCAGCCCGGCAAGGGACGCAACGTCTGGTTCTGCATGGGCTATGCGCTGGCATCGGGGCGCGCCGAGTCGATCGCCATGCACGACTGCGACATCGTCACTTACGACCGCGAAATGCTGGCGCGGCTGATCTACCCGGTGGCCAATCCCAACTTCAACTACGAGTTCTGCAAGGGCTTCTACGCCCGCATTGCCGAGGGCAGGATCAACGGCCGCGTCAGCCGGCTGCTGGTCACGCCGCTGCTGCGGGCGCTGAAAAAGGTGTTCGGCCCGCTCGACTACCTGGAATATCTCGACAGCTACCGCTATCCGCTGGCCGGCGAGTTTTCCTTCCGCCGCGACGTCATGAGCGACATCCGCATTCCCAGCGACTGGGGACTGGAAATCGGCGTGCTCAGCGAGATGAAGCGCAACTACTCCAACAACCGCCTGTGTCAGGTCGATATCGCCGACGTCTACGACCACAAGCACCAGGACCTGTCGCTAGACAACGACCAGACCGGGCTGTCCAAGATGTCGATCGACATTACCAAGGCCATTTTCCGCAAGTTGGCGACCAATGGCATCGTCTTCAACCAGGAGACCTTCCGCACCGTCAAGGCGACCTATTTCCGCATTGCGCTGGATTTCGTCGAAACCTACCGCAACGACGCCGAAATCAACGGTCTGACGCTGGACGTACACCAGGAAGAGCAGGCGGTCGAGCTGTTCGCCCGCAATATCATGAACGCCGGCCTGCATTTTCTCGAACACCCCATGGAAACGCCCTTTATTTCCAGCTGGAACCGGGTCATCAGCGCCTATCCGGACGTGCAGCAGCTGCTGCTCGACGCCGTCGAGGCGGACATGGCGGAATACAGCTAATCCCATGTATCTGGAGATCGACGAAATGGAGCGCAGCACACTGACGCCACTGGAACAGCGCCTCGCCGGGCACCTGCAACCGCTCTATCCGGACCTCGACGCCGTCGAGTTCGCCCAGGAATGCCTGGCGCACTTCGGGCTGTCGAAGGACGCACCAACGCCAGCGCCGCATCGCAACCTCTGGGACCAGAGCGACGTTATGCTGATCAGCTACGGCGACAGCCTGCGCTCGGAACGGGAAGCGCCGTTGCGAAGTCTGTATGGCTTCCTCGACGCCCATCTGCGCGATTGCATCTCGACCGTGCATATCCTGCCGTTTTTCCCCTACAGCTCGGACGACGGCTTCAGCGTCATGGACTACACCACGGTCAACCCGTCGCTGGGGCAGTGGGACGACATCACCAATATCAGCCGGCACTTCAAGATCATGGGCGACCTGGTGATCAACCACTGCTCCAGCCGCAGCCTCTGGTTCGAAAACTACAAGGCCGGCCTCGAGCCCGGCGCCGGTTACTTCGCCGAAGCCTCGCCGGACATGGATCTGAGCGCCGTGGTGCGACCCCGCACCTCGCCGCTGCTGCGGGAGGTGCAGACGCCCGACGGCGAGCGCCACGTCTGGTGCACCTTCAGCCATGACCAGGTCGACCTCGATTTCCGCAACCCCAAGGTGCTGCTGGAGTTCCTGCGCATCATCCGGCTCTATCTCGACAAGGGCATCCGCTGGTTCCGTCTCGACGCCGTCGCCTTCCTGTGGAAAATCCCGGGCACGCCCTGCATCAACCTGCCGGAAACCCACGAGGTCATCCGGCTTTTGCGACTGCTGATCGAGCACCATTCGCCCGATGCGGTGATCATCACCGAAACCAATATCCCCAACCGCGAGAACCTGACCTACTTCGGCAACGCCAACGAGGCGCATCTGATCTACAACTTCTCGTTGCCGCCGCTGTTGATCAACACCCTCGTCACCGGCTCCTGCCTGCACCTGAAAAACTGGCTGATGACGATGCCGCCGGCACAGTACGGCACCGCCTACCTCAATTTCATCGCCTCCCATGACGGCATCGGCCTGCGCCCGGCCGAAGGGCTGCTGAGCGACTGGGAGCTGGACACGCTGCTGTCGACGATGCAGCGTTTCGGCGGACGGATCAGCTCGCGCACCACCGCCGATGGCGAATCCAAGCCCTATGAAATCAACATCAGCCTGTGGGATTCGATGCGCGGCACCGCCAGCCACGGACCCGACCAGTGGCAGTTCGCCCGCTTCATGTGCGGCGCCGCCATCATGGCGGCGCTGGAAGGCGTACCGGCATACTATATCCACAGCCTGTTCGCGACCGAGAACGACGAGGCGCGGGTCGAACACACCGGCAGCTTCCGCTCCATCAACCGTCATATCTGGCAGGCAGACGACCTCGAGGCGGCACTTGCCGGCGATACTCACCACCGCCAGGTGTTCGAGGCGATGCGCAAGCTGCTCAACCTGCGCCGAGAGCAGCCGGCCTTCCACCCCAACGCCACCATGTACACCCTGCACACCGGCGAGCAGCTGTTCTCGTTCTGGCGCCAGAGCATCGACCGGCGTCAGAGCATCTTCGCCATCTTCAACATCAGTGACCAGCCCCAGACCTTCAACCTCTCGGAGCTGAACCTGATCCTGACCGACGAATGGATCGACCTGGTCAGCGGACAGGCGTTCGAGAATCGCGTCGCCCAGGTGACCCTGATGCCCTATCAGTACGTCTGGCTGTCGAACAGACGCGTTGCCTGAGACCCCGGCCGCTCAGGCGAAGGTCGTCTTGCGCCCGGGCTCCAACGCCCGGGCGTAGCCCGCAGGATCGAAGCGACGCGACAGCAGCAGCAACACCAGTGTCAGGCATGCATGGCAGCCCCAGGCGAATTCGAAGCGGCCGCCCTGATCCAGCAGCGCGCCGACGGCCCAGGGGCCCAGCGCGGTGAGTCCAAAGCCCAGCCCCTGCATGAATGCCGCCAGGCTGCCGGCAGCGCGTGCATCCAGCAGATGCTCGAGGCAGAGCGTGAGGCACAGCGAGAAGAAACCGCCGAGCCCGAGTCCCGCGATCGCGATCCAGAGCAGAGGCGCCGACATCGGCGCCAGTGCGAAGGCGCAGAAGCCGATGCACTGCAACGACAGCGAAGCATAAAAGCAAAGGCGCAGATCCGGCGTCCCCCGGCGCAGCAACGGCATCAGCAAAGCAGCGGCTGACTGGAACAGCGACATCCAGGCCAGCAGGCCGCCGCTGTCCTGCACCGGCATGCCGTTCGCCTGATAGAACGCCGGCAGCCAGGCCACCAGGCTCGAGTAACCGCTGTTACCCAGGCCGAAAAATACTGCCAGCAGCCAGGCGCGGGGAAGCGGCACGAAGCGTCGCACTGAAGGGACGGCGGTATCGTGTGCCACCTCGGGCGCCAGCCACAGCCACAGCAGCCAGGCCAGCAGCGCCGGCAACGCCCATACCGCCAGTCCCGGTCGCCAGTCGCCGGTCATGTCGCTGGCCAGCGGTGCGACCATTGCCCCCAGGGCTCCACCGCCGACCAGCGCCGCCGAGTAGAGTCCCATCGCCAGGGGCACCCGCGCGCCGAACCAGCGCTTGGCCACGCCCGGCAACAACGCCTGCACCAGCGCGATCCCGGTGCCCGCCAGCAACGCCGTCAGCACCAGGCCGAATGCCGCGGCCGGACCGATCAGCAGACGGCCGCCGGCACCCAGCGCCAGCAGTACCAGCGCCCCCAGCAGCATCCTCTGCTCACCGTAGCGACGCGCCAGACCGGGACCCGCCAGCGCCATGACACCCATCAGCAGGAATGGCAGTGTCGTCAGCACCGCCGCCGTGCCGTTTTCCAGTCCGGTCTCGGCCTGGACCTGCGGCAACACCGGACTCAGGGCGGTCAGAAAAGGCCGCAGATTGAACCCCACCAGCACCAGCAACAGCCACCCGGCCAGTCGAGTGAACTCATCCGACGTTGCGGCGATCTCCGGTCGGTTTGCACAGGTACCGCTCATGATGCCCCGCAAGCCGCCTGCCAGCGGGCATAGAGATGCTCATCCGGCAGCGCCACCGGCAACGGCCGCAATGTCAGCCCCTCGCTCTCGGGCAACCGTCGCAGCACCTGGTAGACCGGCTCCGTAGCGAGCCCGTGGCGGGCCCCGTCCTCTTCTCCGTAGGCGTAAAAGACCGTGTCGATTCCGGTCAGGAGGATCGCGCTCATGCACATGGCGCAGGGGTAGCCGCTGGCGTAGATCACCGCGCCATCCAGGCGCGGCGTGCGCAGCGATCGACAGGCGCTACGAATCGCCTCTATTTCGGAATGACTGGTGGGATCCTGGTTGCGGACGGTGCCATTGACGCCAGTGGCGAGCACCTCGCCATCCCGTACAATGACGGCACCGAACGGCTGACCGCCATCCGCCAGATTGTCCTCGGCCAGTTGCAGCGCCTGCTGCAGAAATTCCTGATGATTAGGCATCCGGTTACTCCGCGGGTAGGAAGGTAATATCGGGGAGAGGCGCAAGGGGCCCCTGCAGAACGCGCGCGGCCGGATCGGACAGACGCCGATCGGCTGCGAGCCTGCTGCCGGCAATGGAACGACACTGCCCGGGCTACCGGGCAGTGTCGTCGTCGATGGCAACGCATCGCCGCAGGTTCGCCGTCGCAGGCGATCAGTTTAACGGCAGATCATCGTAATTTTGAATTAAATAATTCAATGACAGCCAGTCGAATGCCGAATAGGCCGTGAGCGGCATGACCGGTGCGCTGTCAAACAGCGCGCGCTGTGCCGAACCAGTGATTCCAGCGCGCATTGACCCAGAGCGAAAGCGCGATCACCGCGCCCCCGATGGCCAGGCGCACCAGGTCCGCATCGCGGTTCCAGATCACCAGGTTGACGATCAGACCGGCCGGAATCAGCGCATTGTTCATGATCCCGAGAGTACCGGCATCGACCTGGCAGGCCCCGCGGTTCCAGAAGTAGAAACCCAGACCGGACGCCACTATGCCCAGCCAGCCGAGCACGCCCCACTGCAGCGCGGTGCTTGGTAGCTTGTCCGGGTTGCCCAGCAACAGGAACGACGGCAGCGCGATGACCAGCGCGCCGGCGAAGAAATAACCGAAGCTGCGCCAGGCCGGAAGATCGGTCGGGTAGCGGCGCGTCAAGTGCGCGTAGCCGACCTGCCCGGCGGCAAAGGCCGCATTGGCCAGCTGCAGCAGCAGGAAGCCGAACAGGAAGTCACCGCTCAGGCCGTCGTAACGGATGATAGCGGCGCCGACCACCGCCAGTGCCGTACCCGCCAGTGGCGCCACCGAGAAGCGGCGGTTCAGGGCGTCGTCGATCAGGGTCACGTAAAGCGGCGTGAAAATGGTGAACAGCAGCACCTCCGGCACGCTCAGGTATTCGAACGAACGGTAGAGGCAGAGATAGGTGATTCCGAACTGCAGCATCCCGACACCGGTGGTCCCCCAGCGCAGCCCCGCAGGCACACCGCGCCAGCGTGTCAGGGGCAGGAAAATCAGCCCGGCCAGCAGGATACGGGTCGTCACCGCGAAATAGCTGTCGACCCGACCGGCTAGATATTCGCCGATCAGGCTGAAGGAAAAGGCCCAGAGCAGGGTTACCAGTACCAGATTCGTCACACGTACACTCGTCGATGCGGAAAATTAGGGGCCTATTCTATACGCCCGAGCCCTGTCGATTCATCCCGTATTCACGCCCTTGGTCTAGACTGAGCGTTGGAATCTGCGGCCTGTTGGCACACAAGACCGGCACCCGCAGAGACAGAAATGGAACCTGCTCGCAGGTTCCAAAAGGATATTTCCGTCCCAAGGAGACCAGAGATGCACATGCACTCTTCGAAGATGTTTCGTTCGTTCGTCGCCCGCCTGCTGATGGGCATGATGCTGCTGTTGCCGACCCTGGCTCAGGCGGCTCCCGTATCCACCTCATCGCTGCTGTCCAGCGAAACCTCGGTCAGCGTCGATGCCGAGCGCGACAAGCTGCTGTCGTTGATCGAACGCGAAGATGTCGCCGAGCAGCTCAGCGCCCTCGGGGTCGACCCGGTGGACGCCAAGCAGCGGGTCGCCGACATGTCCCCCTCGGAAGTCGCCGAACTGAATCAGAAGATCGACGACCTGCCGGCCGGTAGCGGCGTACTCGGCGTCATCCTGGTGATCTTCATCGTCTTCATCATTACCGACGCTATCGGCGCCACCAACGTATTCAACTTCGTCCACCCCGTCCGCTGATGCAGCTGTTCCGAACCGCCGCGCGCAGCGCGGCGGTTTTGCTTTGCCTGCTGTGGCTGGGCGGCTGCGCCTCGCGCCTGCCCGTCAGCGAAATCGACCGGCTCGCAGACAGTCTGCCCGTCTTTGCCGAGTTGAAGGACGTGCCTTTCTACCCACAGGAACTTTACCAGTGCGGGCCTGCCGCACTGGCGACTGTGCTCGTCCACCGGGACCGTTCCGTCACGCCCGACAGCCTGGTACCCCAGCTGTTCATCCCGGAGCGCCACGGCAGTCTGCAGATCGAAATGAAGGTCGCGACCCGGCGCCAGGGTCTGCCGGCCTTCGCAGGACCCGACAGCCTCGACGGCCTGCTGGCAGAAATCGCCGCCGGACGCCCCGTCATCGTGCTGCAGAATCTCGGTCTCGAGCTGCTGCCGCAGTGGCATTACGCGGTGGCCGTCGGCTACGACCTCGCCGAACAGATGCTGATACTGCGCTCCGGCACCGAGAAGCGTCTGCTGACGCCGCTGGGCCTGTTCGAGCGCACCTGGGAGCGCAGCGGCCGCTGGTCGCTGCTGGCGTTGCCGCCAAATGAGCTGCCGCTGCAGATCGAACCGGCAACGGCGGTACGCGATGCACTGGACCTGGAGCAAACTCATCCCGATGCCGCGCGCCAGACCCTGCTGGCCGCATCCCGGCGCTGGCCGGACGATTACCTGGCGCAGATGGCCGCCGGCAACGCCGAACTGGCCGCCGGGCAGCCCACCGGTGCCGGCGCCGCCTACCAACGGGCGCTAAAAATCCGGCCGGATGCAGCCGAGGCCTGGAACAACCTGGCCTACAGCCTGGATGCGCGCGGCTGCGACCGCCCGGCA
This sequence comes from Marinobacterium nitratireducens, assembly GCF_014645375.1. Lineage (GTDB taxonomy): Bacteria > Pseudomonadota > Gammaproteobacteria > Pseudomonadales > Balneatricaceae > Marinobacterium_A > Marinobacterium_A nitratireducens. The sequence goes on along the minus strand of NZ_BMLT01000002.1, from coordinate 492,251 downwards.
CGTCAGGCCATCGACTGCGCGCTGACGCTGGCCCCGGACAATCCGGCCATTGTGCAAAGCCATCGGGAACTATCCGACGGGCAGCCGGTCTCTTCTACTCAGTGCCAGGCAATACCTCTCTGCCCTACCGCCCCCTGAGCTCCGGCTGTCGCCGGACAAGACTTCGAGCGACAGCCTCCTTTAACAAATTCGCAATCATCCCGCTGTAGTCTGAGCGGACCAATAATAATGCAGGAAACAACATGAACCATCAGGATCTCAACACCCAGCTTAAACAGCTGCTCAAAAGTGGCTATTCGATCGACGATATCCGCAATCTGGTGATCGCCCCGCGCGCCGAGCTCGAGCAGGCCATTCTCGAATACCAGCACCAGCAACGGCTCGAACGCCAGCAGGCCCGCGTCCTGCGCGGCCAGGCCGACTTCGCAATGGGTCTGGGGCGCCACTGAGCGCCATTTCCCCCGTCAAACGCCCTTCTCCCGCTCCCGACTCCGTACCGATCCCCGTTCAGCCGCGATTCAAGCGCAATAGATTATTTACTTTGTTGACGATCTGGTCCTAAACTTCGGAGGCTTTCGCAAGGAACCACCGAGCAGTCGTCAGGAAAACTGCCCTGCCCGACTCAGCCTGGCGGCTTCCTGAGCCGACTTACGAGCATGAAGGGAACTATAATGAAGAAAGTACTGACTATTGCCGCTGTCGCCGCCCTGGCGCTGCCGTTGACCGCCAACGCCGAACGCAGTGGCGAAGAACTCTACAACTCCAAGTGCAGCGTCTGCCACGCAGCAGGCGTCGCCGGCGCACCGAAATTCGGCAATGCCGAAGAGTGGGCGCCGCGTGCCGAGAAAGGTATGGACGCGCTGCTCGCCACCGCCAAGAGCGGCCTCAACGCCATGCCGCCGATGGGCACCTGCATGGACTGCAGCGACGACGAGCTCAAAGCCTCCATCCAGTACATGCTGGACGCTGCGCAGTAACAGATCACTGCCGCAGGCAGTGCCAAAAGAAACCGCCGAATCCGGCGGTTTTTTTATGGCTAGAATATCTCCTCCGGCGCCAGTCCCTGCCCTTCACTGTCGCCCTCGGGGCGCGACTGGATCGGCGCCAGCGATTCCTGCTGCCGGCCCTTGCGAATGACGATTTCGACACGCCTGTTGCGGGCGCGGTGCTCCGGTGTGTTGTTCGGCACCAGCGCGTGGGTGTCTGCGAAGCCACTGACGTCGAATCGCGACTGGTCCATGCGCGGGTCGGCGAACAGCTCGTGCGCGACCGCCAGCGCCCGGGCCGCAGACAGGTCCCAGTTGGATTCGAAGCGGGTACCGGAATAGGGAACGTTGTCGGTATGCCCCTGGATGGAAACCTGACCGTCAACGCCAAGCAGCACATCCCGGATCTTGGCGAGCACCGGGATGGAGTCGAACTTGAGCTCGGACGAGCCGGAATCGAAGGAGCCCTTTTCCTTGACGCGGATAATGATGCGGGCGCCGTCGGTCTCGATCTCCACCAGCCCCTCGCCGATTTCATTCGACAGGCTGGCGGCGAACTCGACCGCCTCCATTTCGGCCTGTTGCTCGAGCTGGCGCTGCAGCGCCTCCAGGCTGCCCTGAATATCCTGATCCCCCGCCCTCGAACGTACGTCCAGGGTGTTCAGGTCGTTGTTGACGGTCATCTGCCGCACCTCGTTCAACGGTGTCGGCTCCGGCCGGCCCGGGCTGAAGTCCTGGGCGATAACCGAGGTGCCCTTGGGAATATCGTCGACCTTGATCTGGTTCTGCACGCCGAAGGCCTCGCGCATGGAGCCCGCCAGCTGCTTGAACTTCAGCACGTCCATCTCGGAGAACGACAGCAGCAGCACGAAGAAACACATCAGCAGCGACATCAGGTCGGCAAAGGTCGCCATCCACGCCGGCAGGCCCGGCGGGCACTTGCAGTCCCGCTGCTCCTCGTCACTCATACGGCCACATCCTTATCCCGCCGCTTCGACTTCGACCGAGCGCTTCTTCTCGGGCAGGTAGTTGCGCAGCATCTGTTCGATCACGCGCGGGTTCTGCCCGGCCTGAATCGCCAGCAGACCGTCGGTGACGAGCGCCTGGTTCAGCGCCTCCTGATCCTTGCGCAGCGCCAGCTTGTCGGCGATCGGCAAAGCGATCATGTTGGCGATCATGGCGCCATAGAGGGTAGTCAGCAGCGCCACCGCCATGGCCGGGCCTATGGCCTTGGGGTCGCTCATGTTGGACAGCATCTGCACCAGACCGACCAGGGTGCCGATCATGCCCATGGCCGGCGCCACATCGCCCATGGCGCGGAAGATACTGCTGCCGAATTCGTGGCGCTCCGACGTCAGACGCTGCTCCTTGTGCAGCAGCATGCGTACCACCTCGGGATCATGACCGTCCACCAGCAACTGGATGCCGCGCTGCATGAAGGCGCTGCTGACTTCCTTCTCTTCCAGCGACAGCAGCCCGCCCTTGCGCGCGACGTCGGCCAGCTCCACGGTTTCGGCGATGATTTCTTCCGGCGGCGCACTCTTGAAGATGAAGGCCTTGGCGGCGATCTTGCCGGCGGCCAGGAACTGCGGCAAGGTGTACTTCATCAGCACCACCAGCAGGGTGCCGCCGACCACGATCAGCAGCGACGGTGGGTTGATGAAGATCCCGACGTCGCCGCCGAGCACCATCGCGGCGATGATAATACCCAGCGATCCCAGTAGACCGACAAGTGTAGCGATATCCACGCAACTCTCCTTGAAAGTGAACAGGCCTGTTATCGGCTGAACCGCACAATTCATGAGGTTCCAGATAATAGCAGAATTGACCGCTCCGGCACTCTCTGTACGTCCCGAGGTCTGATTGACCCGCCGGGTCCCGTCTAGTACTTTTGACGCCCCGGGGAAAGCTGCCCAAAAGTCCCCACAATACAGGTGACACCATGCCCCGTACGAAAAAGAACCCTGACTTCGAGGCTTCACTCGGCGAGCTGGAACAACTCGTCAACCGCATGGAACAGGGCGATATGCCGCTGGCTGACGCTCTGCAGGCATTCGAGCAGGGAATCGCGCTGACGCGCGACTGCCAGGCAATCCTCGATCAGGCGGAGCAGAAGGTCCGCCAGCTTGTCGAGAAGGACGGCGAACTGCAGACGGTCCCCTTTCAAGAACGCGAGGACAGCTGAGCCTTGACTATCGGTTCCCTGCTGCAGCCCTATGTGCTGCGGGTTGAAGCTGCGCTGGACTCGCGCCTGCAGCACACCAGTATCGAGCCACGCCTGCAGCAAGCGATGCGCTACGCCCTGTTCAACGGCGGCAAGCGCATTCGCCCCTGCCTGGTCTACCTCGTCAATGAGCTGCTGGACGGTGATAACGTCGAAGCCGACCTGCCCGCCTGCGCCATCGAAGCGGTGCACAGCTATTCGCTGGTTCACGACGACCTGCCGGCGATGGACGATGACGACCTGCGGCGCGGCAAGCCAACCTGCCATATCGCCTTCGACGAACCCACCGCGGTGCTCGCCGGAGACGCCCTGCAGGCAATCGCCTTCGAGTGGCTCGCGGGCGATGCCAGCACCCTGGCAGCGGACATCCGCCTGCGCGCCGTTGCACTGCTGGCCCGCGCTGCCGGCGACCGGGGCATGGTCGCCGGTCAGGCCTTCGACCTGGCGCACGTCGGCAGGCCGCTTGAACTCGACCAGCTGCAGCGAATGCACCGTCACAAGACCGGTGCCCTGCTGACCGCCGCGGTCGAACTCGGCGCTCTCAGCGCCGGCGTCAGCGCCGGCGAGCGCTACGATGCGCTCCGGCGTTACGGCGATGCCATCGGTCTGGCCTTCCAGGTGCAGGACGACATTCTCGACATCGAGGGCGATACCCAGACCCTCGGCAAGCCCCAGGGATCGGACCTGGCGCAGAACAAACCCACCTTCCCGGCCCTGCTGGGCCTGGACGGCGCCCGCGCCAGGCTGCGCGCGCTGCACGCCGATGCGCTGCGTGCACTGGAGCCCTTCGGCGAGCACGCCGGCAGCCTGCGCGCCCTGGCTGACTATATCGTCGCGCGGGATCACTGATGTTCCGTCAGATACCGCTGCAGCGACCCTCGACCCCGCTGCTCGACAGCATCGACCAGCCGTCCGACCTGCGTCGCCTCGACCGCGAGCGCCTGCCGGAGCTGGCGCACCAGTTACGCGCCTTCCTGCTGTACAGCGTCGGTCAGACCGGCGGCCACTTCGGCGCCGGCCTCGGCGTGGTCGAGCTGACCATCGCCCTGCACTACCTGCTCGACACCCCGGACGATCACCTGGTCTGGGACGTCGGTCACCAGTGCTATCCGCACAAGATCCTGTGCGGACGCCGCGAGCAGATGTCGGGCATGCGCCAGCAGCACGGGCTGGCGCCGTTTCCCAAGCGCGCCGAGAGCCGCTTCGACGACTTCGGCACCGGCCATTCAAGCACATCCATCAGCGCGGTACTGGGTATGGCGCTGGCGGACCGGCTGCAGGGCCTCGACCGCCGTTCGGTGGCGGTGATCGGGGACGGCGCCATGACCGCCGGAATGGCCTTCGAGGCGCTCAACCATGCCGGCCATACCGGCGCCAATCTGCTGGTTATCCTCAACGACAACGACATGTCGATCTCCCACAACGAAGGGGGGCTGGCGACCTATCTGGCGAAAAACCTCAAGAGCCGCACCGATCGCGAGGTCGCCGCGCCGCTGTTCGAGGCGCTGGAATTTGCCTACACCGGCCCTGTCGACGGCCATGACTTCGACGTGCTGCTGCCAAACCTTCAGCGCGTGCTCAACAGCCCGGGACCGCAGTTCCTGCATATAGTGACCCGCAAGGGCAAGGGCTTTGCACCGGCCGAGGCGGACCCGGTCGGCTACCACGCCATCACCAAGATCGAGCCGGTCGGCAAATCCCCCCGTCCGAGCGCGCCACAGCCCGCCGCGAAACCGAAGTACGCCAATATCTTCGGTCGCTGGCTCTGCGATCTGGCCGAGGACGACAGGCGCGTGGTCGGGATTACCCCGGCGATGCGCGAAGGCTCCGACCTGATCGCCTTCTCCGAACGCTTTCCCGACCGCTACTTCGACGTCGCCATCGCCGAACAGCATGCCCTGACCCTGGCCGCCGGGCTCGCCTGCGGCGGCATGAAGCCGGTGGTGGCGATCTACTCGACCTTCCTGCAACGCGGCTACGACCAACTGGTGCACGACATCGCCATCCAGGAACTCGATGTGCTGCTGGCGGTGGACCGCGCCGGCCTGGTCGGCGAGGACGGCGCCACCCACGCCGGCGTCTTCGACATCGCGCTGCTGCGCACCCTGCCGGGCCTGGTCGTCATGACGCCGGCCGACGAGCCCGAGTTGCGGGCGATGCTGCAGACAGGCTACGACTATCCGGGACCGGCGGCGGTACGCTACCCGCGCGGCGGCGGCCCGGGACTGGACGCGGGAGAACGGCTGCAGGCACTGCCGCTGGGCAGAAGCCGCACGCTGCGGGAAGGTTCGAGGGCGGCGATACTGAACTTCGGCCCGCTGCTGTCAGGGGCCCGGGCCGTGGCCGAGGCGCTGGACCTGACGCTGGTCGACATGCGTTTCGTCAAGCCACTGGACGAGGCCCGCATTCGCGAGCTGAGCGGGAGTCACAGGCTGCTGGTCACGCTCGAGGACCATGCCCTGGCCGGCGGTGCCGGCTCCGCGGTCGCGGAATTCATGATGGAGGAGACGCTGGCCGGCGAGCTGCTTTGCCTCGGTATCCCCGATCGCTGGATCGAGCACGGCAGCCGCGACGAGCAGCTCGAGGACTGCGGCCTGAGCGTGGATCGGATCAGACAGGCGATCGAGGCAAAGCTGGGATAAGGTTTTGTAGGTTGGGTCAAGCGACGCAGGAGCGGACCCAACAATCACAGGCCCGCTAAAACCAGGCACGACATGATGGGTTACGCGATGCCCTTAACTCGGGGGACTCCTAAAACAGGTGCCACCGCATCGCTCCACCCATCCTACGCCTGCACCGTAGTCGCGTACCCAAACTTACGGGCACCTCCCCGCGGCGAACCGGGCCGGAACAGTGCCAACTTCTTCGCGGCGGGGCGCCGCTCCTACGATTGGGTAGTGCGGCAGCGGGTTCGTCGCAGGAGTCGCGCCCCGCGACGAAGCTTTTTGGCCGCAGCGGTTGTTCGCGTCGGGGCGCCGCTCCTACGGTTGGGTAGTGCGGCAGCGGGTTCGTCGCAGGAGTCGCGCCCCGCGACGAAGCTTTTTTGGCCACAGCGGTTGTTCGCGGCGGGGCGCCGCTCCCACGGGTAAAGCTTGAGAGTTAGCTTTCTTCTTCGTCGCGGAAATGATGTTCGGTCATCATGTGACCCAGCTTGCCCATCTTGGTGGCGAGGTACTGTTCGTTGTGGCGGTTCTTGCCAACCTGCAGCGGCACCCGCTCGGCCACGGCGACGCCATACTGCTCCAGCGCCTTGACCTTGCGCGGATTGTTGGTCATCAGCTGCACCTGCTTGATGCCCAAATGCTCGAGCATCGGCAGGCACATGCTGTAGTCGCGCATGTCGGCGGCGAAGCCAAGCTGTTCGTTGGCCTCGACGGTATCGGCACCGCCGTCCTGCAGGTGGTAGGCGCGAATCTTGTTCAAAAGCCCGATGCCCCTGCCTTCCTGGCGCAGGTACAGCAGCACGCCTTTGCCGTGCTCGCTGATGCGCTTGAGCGCCTCCTGCAGCTGGAAGCCGCAGTCACAACGCAGGCTGAACAGCGCATCGCCGGTCAGACACTCGGAGTGGACTCGGGCCAGCACCGGGGTATCCCCCGCCACTTCGCCAAACACCAGCGCCACGTGCTCCTTGCCGCTGGTCTCGTCCTCGAAGCCGACCATGGTGAAGGTTCCCCAGGGAGTGGGCAGCTTCGACGACGCAACGTAATTGACTGACACTTAACCAATCCTCCACAAACGAAGGCGCGTATTGTACAGCCTTTTCGGCTGTTGATGTTACCCTCCAGGCACTGCGGAGCCTGGCTGACGGAGGTTCAAGGGGTGGGTGGGCGCACCGACAGATCGATGCCCGCCCTGCGCGGCAGCATGACGCAGGCCCTCAGGCCGCCTCCGGCCGCCTCGTCCAGCGTCAGCCTGCCACCATACTGCCCGACGATCTCACCGACAATACTCATGCCAAGGCCATGACCGGCACGGGACTCGTCCAGTCGCGCGCCCCGTTCCAGCAGACGTTCGCGCAGCTGTGGCGCGATGCCGGGCCCATCATCTTCGACGCACAATTCCAGGCATCGTTCATCCATACGCCCGCGGATGCTCACCCGGCGCCGCGCCCACTTGCAGCCGTTATCGAGCAGGTTGCCGAGCAGCTCCACCAGATCGTCCCGCTCGCCCGGAAAATAGCTGCCGCTGGCGATATCCGACTCGATGGCGAGGCCGCGGTCGCGGTAGATCGCGCGCAGGGTGCGCAGCAGCTTGTCGACCTCCTGCTGCAGGAAAACCCGCTGCCCCGGCAACGCCGCGCCGGCAATGCGCGCGCGGCGCAACTCCCGTTCCATCAGTTCGCGCAGCTGCAGCGACTGCTCACGCAGCGGCCCCGCCCTGTCCGGCGCCTGCTGCGCCAGGGCTTCTATCTGGCGATCGAGTACCGTCAGCGGTGTTTTGGCGGCATGCGCCAGATTGCCGAGCGCGTTGCGCGAGCGGGTCAGGCGCATCTCCATGCTTTGCACCAGGTAGTTGATCTCGGTGACCAGCGGCTCCACCTCGGCGGTATCGGCGTCCGGCAACTGGCGGATATCGCCCTCCTTGAGGCGGTTCAGCTGCCCCCTGACCCGCACCAGCGACTGCAGACCGCTGCGCACCACCAGCACCTGCGCCAGCAGCATGACGCCGAGAAACAACGCCACCACCGCCATCATGGTCCAGCGCAGCCGGCTCAGCCCGGCTTCGATATGGCTGACGTCGGCCGCCAGCAGCATGCGCAGCGCCCGGCCGTCCTTGGTGAAGGTCTCGCTACGTACCAGCCAGGGGCGTCCGTGCTTGTCGACCAGCCGCAGGCCGTCGTCACCGACGGGCTTGCCGCCCTCGAGCGGAATCGACTCATCCCAGAGCGAACGCGAATAGTGCCATTTCGATTCTTCGCCGACCTGGAACTGGAAGTAGTGGCCGGACATCGGCTGCTCGTAGACCGGCGCCACGTACTGGGGATTGATACGCCAGCCACCATCGTCGTCCATCTCCACCGACTTGAGCAGCACGTACGCCTCGCTGCCGAGACTGGCGCTGACGAAGTCGTAGGCGGTCTGACGCAGGAACCAGCTGTAGGACAGCCAGAGGATGACGCAGAGCACCAGGGTTATAACGACAAAGGCGCCGTTAAGGCGGTTCTGGATCGATTTCACGGCCGGAATACGTAGCCCTGGCCGCGACGGGTTTCGATGCGCTCGCGACCGATTTTCTTGCGCAGCATCTTGACGTAGGCCTCGATGACGTTGCTGTCATTCTCCACCGCATCGTCATAGAGGTGCTCGACCAGTTGCAGCTTCGACAACACCCGGCCGGGATTGTGCATCAGGTAGCGCAGCAAGCGGTACTCGGTGCCGGTGAGGTTCACGGGCTCACCGCCATCGGCGATGACCGACTGGGTTTTCTCGTCGAGCCGCAGCCCCTCGACCTCGAGCCCGGCGCTGCCAGAGCGCTGGTGCACGCGGCGCAGCAGGGCGCTCATTCGCGCCAGCAGTTCTTCGGTATGGAAAGGTTTGCAGAGGTAGTCATCGGCCCCGGCCTCGAAGCCGTCGACCCGCTCCTGCCAGGCGGAGCGGGCAGTCAGAATCAGCACCGGCAGGGCATTGTGACGACGCCGCCAGTTCTGCAGCACCTCGAGCCCGGGCCGCTGCGGCAGCCCCAGATCCAGCACCGCGAGATCGTAGATATCTTCGTAACCGGCCGCCTCGGCGTCGATGCCGTTATCGACCAGGTCGACCGCATAGCCACCGCGGGCCAGCTCCGTTTTCAGCTCAGGCCCCAGTACCGGGTCGTCCTCCACAAGCAGCACACGCATGGTTTGCGGTCTCCGTTAAAACTCCAGCAGTTCGCGCCTGTCCGTGAACAGCGGCATCGACACCTTCCTGTACTGCATGCGCGGCGCGCCGGCGCTTCAGAACTCCAGCAGTTCGCCGTTACGGGCATCGACGTAGAAGATCCGCACCACGCCGTCGATCCCGGCCACCTCGAGTTCGTAGATATAGTCATTGTCGGATTGCAGCAGCATGCTGTCGAGCAGTTGTCCGCCCGAGAGCTCTCCGACGCGCTCCATCAGCTCCATCATCGACAGGATTTCACCGGCGTCCACCAGCTCGCGGCAACGCTCGAGCGACAGCTGCGTCATGCCCTCGATGTCACCACCGATGGCCAGCACCCGGCCGGCAAGCAGGCAGAACAGCAATAGCAGCGTTGTTCGCTTCATGGGGTCTCCCGAGTCAGGGTGGATGGAAATCACAGGATGGGTTACGCATTCCCCGCAAAATGCTGCAACGGCTACCAGCGTATTGCGCCTCTGTGAAACCAGGCTGAATCAGGTGAAGCGTACCAGCAGCTGCAGCACCAGCCAGGCGTAGGCGCCGGCGAGAATATCGTCGAGCATGATGCCAAAGCCGCCGTCGACGCGGCGGTCGGCAACGCGGATCGGCCAGGGTTTCCATATATCGAACAGCCGGAACAGCAGAAAACCGGCCAGCACCCAGTACCAGGTCAGCGGCACCGCCAGCATGGTGATCCAGAAGCCGACGAACTCGTCCCAGACGATCCCCGGGTGGTCGTGTACCCCGAGATCCCGGGCGGTGCGATCGCACAGCCAGATACCGAGAAGGGTCGCCAGCACCAGCGCCAGCACATAGCCGGGCAGCGGCAATGGCGCCAGCAGCAGGTACAGCGGTACCGCCGCCAGGGTACCGAAGGTGCCCGGCGCTTTCGGCGCCAGACCGCTGCCGAAACCGAAGGCGAGAAAATGAACCGGGTTGCGCAGCACCTGCGCGGCCAGCCGTTGCATCGCTATTCCTTGTCCGCTCCGCCGCCGGCGGAGACAAAGTGGTTGTAGCCGGTGCCGGGCAGCGCACAGGGTGCGCCCGCATCCAGCAACTGAAGTCCTGCGTCGGCGGGCAGAATTTCGCCGATACGGGTCACCGGAACGCCACAACCGGCCAGCGCCTGCTGCAGTTTGGGCCAGTGTGCGGCCGGCACTGTGAAGCAGAGTTCGAAGTCCTCCCCGCCGCACAGCGCCCAGTCCCGCGCCTGCTGCTCGCCGCAGAAGGCGAGCAGCGCCGGCGACAGCGGCAACTGCCGCCGCTCGATACGGGCGCCGACGCCGCTGGCCTCGAGAACGTGCCCGAGATCCGCCAGCAGGCCATCGGAAATATCGATGCAGGCGCTGGCATAGGGTGCGATACGCCGGCCGCAGTCGAGCCGCGGCTGCGGCGCGAAAAAGCGCTCCATCAGTGCCGCATCGACACCCTTCTCGGGGTGCAGCTGACACTCCAGACCGCCGCGGCTGTCGCCGAGCGTTCCGGTGACGCAGACCAGGTCGCCGGCAGCGGCGCCGCGACGATGCAGGCCGCGCCCGGCCGGCACCCAGCCGTGCACCTGCACGGTCAGGGTCAGGGGGCCGCGGGTGGTGTCGCCGCCGACCAGTCGGATACCGAAGTCGCGCGCGCTGCGCCCAAGCTGCGAAGCGAAGCCCGCAACCCAGCCTTCATCGGCCTCGGGCAGCGTCAGCGCCAGCGTGAACCAGGCCGGCTCGGCGCCCATTGCCGCGAGATCGCTGACCGCGGCGCCGAGCAGACGGCTGGCGAGACGTCCGGGATCGCTGCCGGGCAGGAAGTGGGTGCCCTCGACCAGCGTATCGATCGACACCACCAGGTCCTGTCCCGGTGGTACCCGCAGCTGCGCACAGTCGTCGCCGATACCGAGCGCGATGCTGTCGTCGGCCTCGCAGAGACCGGCGAAATAGCGCCCGATCAGGGAGAACTCGTCCAAGCTCAGCCTTTCCTGGCGCGGATCTCGGCGTAGCGCACGCGCTGTGCCAGCTTGTCGAGTATGCCGTTGACGTAGCGGTGACTCTCCGTGGCACCGAACACCTTGGCCAGCTCTACGCTTTCGTTGATGGCGACGCGATAGGGCACTTCCTGGCGCTGCATCAGCTCGTAGGCGCCGATGCGCAGGATCGCGAGCTCGATCGGATCGAGATCCTCGACCGCGCGGTCCAGGTAGGGCGCGAAGGCCGCATCCAGTTCGCTCTTGCGCGTCGCCACGCCATGCAGCAGTTCGGAGAACATCTGCACGTCGACGTCGCGCATGTCATTGTCGACACGGAACTGGGCGTCGATCTCGGTCAGTGCCTGTCCGGCGAGCTGCCACTGGTAGATCGCCTGCAGCGCATAGCTGCGCGCGGCCCGCCGCTTTTCGGTCAGGGACGGCTTCTTGCGCTTGTTAGGGGTCGGTGCCTCGGACATGGTGCGCTTAAACCTCGAGCTGTCGCAGCAGACTGACCATTTCCAGCGCCGACAGGGCCGCCTCGGCGCCCTTGTTGCCGGCCTTGGTACCGGCGCGTTCGATCGCCTGCTCGATGGTGTTGACGGTAAGGATGCCGTTGGCCACCGGAATGTCGTAGTCCATCGACACCTGGGCCACGCCCTTGGAGCTCTCGGCGGAGACGTATTCGAAGTGCGGCGTGCCGCCGCGGATCACGGCGCCGAGGGCGATGATCGCGTCGTCCTGTTTCTGCGCCGCGACGCGCTTGACCGCCAGCGGGATCTCGAATGCGCCCGGCACCCGCACCACGCGGATGTCGGACTCCTGAACGCCGTGGCGCTTCAGGGTGTCGATCGCGCCTTCGAGCAGGCTCTCGACGACGAATGCGTTGAAACGGCCCACGACGATGGCGTATTTGCCGGCGCCGCTAACGAAATCACCTTCATAAGTAGTTACAGACATCTTGAGTCCCGATCAGTCTTCGTAGGGAATGTATTCGTCGATTTCCAGGTCGAAACCGGAGATCGCATTGAACTTCATCGGCGAGCTGAGCAGCCGCATTTTGCCGACACCGAGGTCGCGCAGTATCTGCGAACCGGTACCGACGGTCAGGTAGGCGCCGGAGGCACTGACATTGACCTTGGAACGCTTGGGGCCGCTCAGCATCGCCTCGAGCGCCTCGCCGAGGTCGATCTTGCCGGCCACATCGAGCAGCACCACCACGCCCTTGCCCTCCTCGGCCACGCGGCGCAGCGCACGGCGCATGGTCCACTTCACGGCGTCGTCGGAGTTGGCGCCCACGACATCGCGCAGCACCTCGGTGCGGATATGCACCCGCGCCAGCGTCGGTTCGTCCTTGACGATCTCGCCCTGGGTCAGCGCCAGATGGGTGCAACCCTGGATCTCGTCGCGGTAGGTCACGTAATTGAAGTCGCCGAACTCGGTCGGCAGCACGCCCTCGCTCTCGCGCACCACCGTGTGCTCGTTGGTGGTGCGGTAGTGGATCAGGTCGGCGATGGTGCCGATCTTCAGGCCGTGCTTCTCGGCGAACTTCTCGAGGTCCGGACGACGCGCCATGGTGCCGTCCTCGTTCATGATCTCGACGATCACCGACGCCGGGAACAGGCCGGCGAGGCGCGGCAGGTCGCAACCGGCTTCGGTATGGCCGGCACGGCTCAGCACGCCGCCGGGCTGCGCCATCAGCGGGAAGATGTGGCCGGGCTGGACGATATCCTCGGGTTTGGCGTCGTGTTTCACCGCCACGCGCACCGTATGGGCGCGATCCGCGGCCGAAATACCGGTGGTGACGCCGGTCGCCGCCTCGATCGACAAAGTGAAGTTGGTCGAAAACGCGGCGCCGTTGCTCTGCACCATCAGCGGCAGCTTGAGCTGCTCGCAGCGGCTGCGGGTCAGCGTCAGACAGATCAGGCCGCGGGCGTGGGTGGCCATGAAGTTGATGTCCTCCGCCCGCACCATCTCGGCGGCAATCACCAGGTCGCCCTCGTTCTCGCGGTCCTCGTCGTCCATCAGGATGACCATCTTGCCCTGACGGATATCCTCGATCAGTTCCTCGGTGCTGTTCAGCTGCATTCTATTGCTCTCTCGTTAGCGCCTGCTAAAGCCGTATTCATTCAGTTTCGCGAGCGTCAGTCCGCCGTCATCGGCCGCTTCGCCCGCCGGCGACTGGCTGCCGAACTGCAGCAGCCGCTCCAGATACCGCGCCACAATATCCACTTCCAGGTGGACAGGGCTACCGGCGCCGTAGCCGGCGATAACGGTTTCGGCCGCGGTGTGCGGCACTATGTTCAACTCGAACTCGGCGCCGTCGACGGCATTGACCGTCAGGCTGACGCCATCGACGGTGACCGAGCCCTTGCCGGCGATGTAGCGCGCCAGCGCCGACGGCGCACGCACGCGCAGGCGGATCGAACGGGCATCGTCCCGGCGTTCGACCACCTCGCCGATACCATCGACGTGACCGGTGACGATATGACCGCCAAAGCGGCTGGTCGGCATCATCGCCTTTTCCAGGTTCACCGCTTCGCCGACGCTGAGCGTCCCGAAGCGCGTATGCGCCAGCGTCTCGCGCGAGACATCGGCCCAGAAGCCGTCGCCGGTCAGTCCGGTCACCGTCAGGCAGACGCCATTGGTGGCGATGCTGTCGCCGAGTTTCACATCCGACAGATCAAGGGTACCTGCCTGCACCCGCAGGCGCATATCGCCCTGCGTCATTTCCACGGCGGCGATTCGACCCACCGCCTCCACTATGCCGGTAAACATCAGTTCTGTTCCTCGTCGCCGGGCCGCAGTATCAGCCGCAGATCCTCTCCCAGCTGCCGCAGGTCCGAAAGTCTGAGCGGTACCTGCTGCGCCATGGTATCGAACGGCAGCGCCAGCAGGGGGCGGCCGGAGGAGCCCAGCAGCTTGGTCGCCATGTACAGCCGCAGTTCGTCGACCAGGCCGGCGGCGACGAAGGCACCGGCCAGGGTGGCGCCGGTCTCGACCAGCAGCTCGTTGTACTGTTGCTGCCCGAGCCATCGCAGCAGCGCTTTCAGATCGACGCGGCCGTCGATCGCCGGCAGTTTCAGGACCTCTGCGCCGGCCTCGCGCAGAACCGACGCGCGGGCTTCGTCGTCGCTGCAGGTCACCACCACCGTTCGCCCCGGCTGGCGCAGAATGCGCGCATCGGCGGGGGTTCGCAGCCGGCTGTCGAGCACCAGGCGCAACGGCTGGCGATCGCCGACGAGCCGCTGCAGCGACTCGTCGAACCCGGCCTCGGTCGGGCGCACCGTCAGCGCCGAGTCGTCGAGCAGAATCGAATCCACCCCGGTCAGGATAGCCGAACTGCGCGCGCGCAGGCGCTGCACGTCAGCTCGTGCTGCCGGCCCCGTGATCCACTGCGACTCGCCGCTGGCCATGGCGGTGCGACCGTCGAGGCTGGACGCCAGCTTCAGACGCACCAGCGGCAGCCCGGTTTCCATACGTTTGATAAAGCCGGGATTGAGCGCCCGGGCCTCGCTTTCCAGCAGTCCGCTGTCGGCCGGGATGCCGGCATCCTGCAGCATCGCGAGGCCGCGTCCGGCAACCTGAGGGTTGGGGTCGACCATGGCCGCGACCACCCGGCCGACGCCGGCGCGGATCAGGGCGTCGGCGCAGGGAGGGGTGCGGCCCTGATGGCTGCAGGGCTCGAGGGTGACGTAGGCGGTGCAGCCGCGGGCCCGTTCGCCGGCCTGGCGCAGGGCATTGACCTCGGCATGCCCCTCGCCGGCGCGAAGGTGATAACCCTCGCCGACGATCGCATCGCCCTGCACCAGCACGCAGCCGACACGGGGGTTGGGATCGGTGGTATAGAGGCCGCGACGTGCCAGCCGCAACGCGCGCGCCATGAATTCATGGTCGGCACGGGTCCAGGCCGTCATGGCGTTTCCTCGGGCTGGGATGAGAGACGGTCGATCTCTTCCTTGAATTCGTTGACATCCTGGAAGCTGCGATAGACGGAGGCGAAGCGCACATAGGCCACCTGATCGAGCTTGCGCAACTCCGCCATAACGGTTTCGCCGACCTGCCGTGACGGCACCTCGCGCTCGCCGGTGGCGCGCAGACGCTGCTTGATACGGTTGATCGCCGCTTCGATCGCCTCGATACCGACCGGACGCTTCTCCAGCGCCCGCTGCACGCCGGCGCGCAGCTTGTCCTCGTCGAACGGCTGGCGCATGCCGTCGGTCTTGATCACGCGGGGCATCAGCAGCTCGGCGGCTTCGTAGGTGGTGAATCGCTCGTGGCAGCCGATGCATTCGCGCCTGCGCCGGACCTGCTGGCCCTCGGCAACCAGGCGGGAGTCCACGACCTTGGTTTCGTTGGCGCCGCAGAATGGACAATGCATAGGAAAACCCTGCCGGTAAAGAGCGTGAGGCTGCATACAATGCGTATGCTGCCGATGAAGTATATCGATTTGTAGGGTGCTGCTGAGCGTAGCGAAGCGCACCACAGGCAACGGTGCGGTGCGCTTCGCTTACCAGCACCCTACACACGGACTACACATTACATTACCTGTCCAAGCGTAACCAAAAAACATGGTGCCGCCTGAAACACGCCGCTCCACGGCTTTGGCATCCTGCGGCGCCGTACATCCTGTACATAAAAAAGGCGGCTACCTGAGCCGCCCGGGGATTCTAACCGATTTACTTGTAAACCGGGAAGCGCGCGCAGATATCGAGCACCTTGGCCTTGACCGTTTCGATGGTCTGCTCGTTGTCGATATCGTCGAGGATATCGCAGATCCAGTTGGCAAGCTCCGTCACTTCCGCTTCCTTGAAGCCGCGGCGGGTAACGGCGGGGGTACCCAGACGCAGCCCCGAGGTGACGAACGGAGAGCGCGGATCGTTGGGGACCGCGTTCTTGTTGACCGTGATGTTGGCACGGCCGAGGGCCGCATCCGCATCCTTGCCGGTAACGTCCTTCTTGATCAGGTCGACCAGGAACAGGTGATCGTCGGTGCCACCGGAGACGATGTCGATACCGCGGTCGAGGAACACCTTGACCATGGCCTGGGCGTTGCGGACCACCTGCGCCTGATATTCCTTCCACTCCGGCTCAAGCGCTTCCTTGAAGCACACGGCCTTGGCGGCGATGATGTGCATCAACGGGCCACCCTGGGATTCCGGGAAGACGGCGAAGTTGAGCTTCTTCTGCAGCTCTTCGTCGGCGCGTGCCGACAGAATCAGGCCGCCGCGCGGACCGCCCAGGGTCTTGTGGGTGGTGGTGGTGACGACGTCGGCGATTGCCAGCGGGCTCGGGTAGACGCCGGCGGCGACCAGGCCCGCGATGTGAGCCATATCGACGAACAGATAGGCGCCGACCTTGTCGGCGATATCGCGGAAACGCTGCCAGTCGATGACCCGTGAATAGGCGGAGAAGCCGGCGACGATCATCTTCGGCTTGTGCTCCAGCGCCAGACGTTCCACCTCGGCGTAGTCGATTTCACCGGTTTCCGGGTTCAGGCCGTACTGCACCGCGTTGTAAATGCGGCCGGAGAAGGAAACGGCGGCACCGTGGGTCAGGTGACCGCCGTGGGCCAGGCTCATGCCCAGCACGGTGTCGCCCGGTTTGCACAGGGCCATGTAGACCGCCGCATTGGCCTGGGAGCCGGAGTGCGGCTGAACGTTGGCGTAGGTCGCGCCGAACAGCTGCTTGGCGCGTTCGATCGCCAGCTCCTCGACGATATCGACGTATTCGCAGCCACCGTAGTAGCGCTTGTGGGGATAGCCTTCGGCATACTTGTTGGTCAGGCCGGATCCCTGGGCTTCCATTACCCGCGGACTGGTGTAGTTCTCGGACGCGATCAGTTCGATATGCTCTTCCTGACGACGTTCCTCTGCCTGCATGGCGGACCACAGATCCGGATCGAATTCGGCGATAGTCATCTCTTTGCTAAACATTGCTGTCCCCTGTGATGCAAAGCTACGGGGCGCGCGAATGACACCCCCACTGGAAAGGGGCAGCATTATAGTCGAAAAGGTCGCTGCGAAGCACTTGAATGTCGCTCAGAGACAGTGGAGGGAAATTCACGCGGGCACCCCGGCTCCGGGGCGCCCGGGACTATCGGATTACTCGATGCTGATGTGCCGCTTGTCTGCTGGCAGATTCTGCTGTTTCGGCAGTTCAAGGGTCAGCACGCCGTTGTCGAACTGGGCCTTGATGGCTGCGGGATCGACATCGGAGCCGACCGACAGCTGGCGCAGAAATTGACCGAAGTGGCGCTCCTGGCGGATCAGCTTGCCTTCCTTCTCCTCTTTCTCCTCGGATTTGGTTTCGGCGCGGATGCTGAGGATGCCGTTGTCGAGACTGACCTTGATATCCTCTTTTTTCACCCCCGGCAGGTCGACCTTGACCTTGTAGCCGCCGTCGCTCTCGTGCACGTCGATGGCCGGCACCTTCTCACCGCCGCCCCGCACCGCCGGACGAAAGAAATCGTTGAAGAAGGAGTCATTGAAAAGGCTGTTGAATCGCGTCAGATTGCTCATCGTTACCCTCCCCTGATCAGGATGGATACAAGATTCGAATCGTGCCGGACAACTCCCCGGCCTCATCTGAAGTTTAGTCCGGCCCCTGCCGCCGGTGAGGCGCAAAAGTTGATCGCGGTCAATAAACCGGTGCGAACGAGGCCACGAGGGGAAGTTGGCCATCGCTCCCCGCAATCGGCTAAAATTGCCGCCAACCCAGAACTGACAGGTCCTGATTAATGGCTCAATACGTTTACTCGATGAATCGCGTCGGCAAGGTCGTGCCGCCGAAGCGTGAAATCCTCAAGGACATCTCGCTGTCCTTCTTCCCGGGCGCCAAAATCGGCGTGCTGGGCCTCAACGGCGCCGGTAAATCCAGCCTGCTGCGCATCATGGCGGGCGTCGACAAGGAGTACATCGGCGAAGCCCGCCCGATGCCGGGCATCAACGTCGGCTACCTGCCGCAGGAGCCCCAGCTCGACGACAGCAAGACAGTGCGCGAGATCGTCGAAGAGTCCGTTGCCGACGTCAAGGAAGCGCTGGCCGGGCTCGACGCCGTCTATGCCGCCTACGCCGAACCCGACGCCGACTTCGACGAGCTGGCCAAGAAGCAGGCCGAGTTCGAGAACCTGATCCAGGCGAAGGACGGCCACAACCTCGAAAACACCCTGGAGCGCGCCGCCGATGCCCTGCGTCTGCCGCCCTGGGACGCCCAGGTGAAACACCTCTCCGGGGGCGAACGCCGCCGCGTGGCGCTGTGCCGCCTGCTGCTCGACAAGCCCGACATGCTGCTGCTCGACGAGCCGACCAACCACCTTGACGCCGAGTCCGTGGCCTGGATCGAACGTTTTCTGCAGGAATACCCGGGCACCGTGGTGGCGATCACCCACGACCGCTACTTCCTCGACAATGCCGCCGGCTGGATCCTGGAGCTGGACCGCGGCCGCGGCATTCCGTACGAAGGCAACTACTCCTCCTGGCTCGAGCAGAAGGAAAAACGCCTGGAGATGGAAGCCAAGCAGGAAGCGGCGCACCACAAGGCCGTCGCATCCGAGCTCGAGTGGGTACGCCAGGGTCAGAAGGGCCGTCAGGCCAAATCCAAGGCACGCCTGAAGCAGTTCGAGGAAATGAACTCGCGCGAGTTCCAGACCCGCAACGAGACCCAGGAGATCTACATCCCGCCGGGTCCGCGCCTGGGCGACAAGGTCATCGAGGCCAACGGCATTTCCAAGGCCTACGGCGACAAGGTGCTGTTCGAAGACCTCAGCTTCTCGATCCCGCCGGGCGCCATCGTCGGCATCATCGGCGGCAACGGCGCCGGCAAGTCGACCCTGTTCCGCATCATTGCCGGTCAGGAGCAGCCCGATTCCGGCAGTATCGACATCGGCTCGACCGTGCAGCTGGCGTACGTCAATCAGGACCGCGACCTGGACGGCGACAAGACCGTCTTCGCCGAGATTTCCGACGGCCAGGACATCATCACCGTCGGCAACTACCAGACACCGTCCCGTGCCTACTGCGGCCGTTTCAACTTCAAGGGCTCGGACCAGCAGAAATTCGTCAAGGACCTGTCCGGCGGCGAACGCAACCGCCTGCACATGGCCAAGCTGTTGAAGGAAGGCGGCAACGTGCTGCTGCTCGACGAACCGACCAACGACCTGGATATCGAGACGCTGCGCGCGCTCGAAGAGGCGCTGCTGGCGTTCCCGGGTTGCGCCGTGGTCATTTCCCACGACCGCTGGTTCCTCGACCGCATCTGTACCCATATCCTGGCGTACGAAGGCGAATCCAAGGTGGAGTTCTTCGAGGGCAACTACACCGAGTACCAGGCGGACTACAAGCGCCGCTACGGCAAGGAGCATCAGCCCGAGCGCATCAAGTACAAGCGTATCGGCTGACCGACGTCAGCCTTTGCACAGCTTGATCGAAGCCGGCCTTAACAGGGCCGGCTTTTTAGGTTAAGAATGATGTTGTGAGTCGTAGGAGCCCGGTCTCCGGGCGAATAGTCTTTCGCCACTTACGACGTGCCACTGACCTGCTACAAGGAGCCGCCAAGTGGACAAGCCAGCCGAACGCCGCCGCTTCACCCGCATTCCCTTCGATGCCGAGTGCGAAATGCGCACCGCCGCGGGGACCGGCGCGATTCTGCAACTTGCGGACATTTCGCTGCACGGCGCCCTGGCCGAGTCGCAGGCACCGCTGCCCCTTGCGGCCGGCGAAACCGCGGAGCTGCAGATCTACCTCACCAGCGACATTCTTATCCGCATGCCGGTTACCCTGGCGCATACAGAGCCGCCCCGCTACGGGTTTCTCGCCGGCGACATGGACCTGGACAGCGTCAGCCACCTGCGCCGCCTGGTAGAACTCAACCTCGGTGATGAAACGCTGCTGGAGCGGGAGCTGGATCAGCTGGTGAGCGGTGCATGCTGATACGTAGGGCACCTTGAGCGCAGCGAAACGTGCCGTAGTCTATGGCGCCGTTCGCTTCGCTCAGGGCGCCCTACATTCGCTTAGAGCGCGTCGAGGGCCTCTGACAGGCGATTGACGCCAATCACCTCCATGCCCTCGGGCGGCGTCTTCGGCACGTTGCCCCTGGGCACGATGGCGCGCTTGAAGCCATGCTTGGCGGCCTCGCGGATACGCTCCTGACCGTTGGGCACCGGACGGATCTCGCCGGACAGGCCGACTTCGCCGAACGCCATCAGGTCCTGCGCCAGCGGCCGGTCGCGGTAGCTCGATACCACCGCCAGCAGCAGCGCCAGGTCGGCGCCGGTTTCGAGCACCTTGACCCCGCCGACGACGTTGACGAAGACATCCTGATCGCCGGTATGCAGACCGCCATGACGGTGCAGTACCGCCAGCAGCATCGCCAGCCGGTTATGCTCGAGCCCCACCGCGACCCGGCGCGGGTTGTTCATGTGGCTCTGATCCACCAGCGCCTGCAGCTCCACCAGCAGCGGCCGGGTACCCTCCCAGACCACCATCACCACGCTGCCCGGACTTGGCTCCTCGGCACGGCTGAGGAAGATGGAACTCGGGTTCTTCACCTCCCGCAGCCCGTTCTCCAGCATCGCGAAGACACCGAGCTCGTTGACCGCTCCGAAGCGGTTCTTGTGGGATCTCAGGGTTCGGAAGCGGCTGTCCGACGAGCCTTCGAGCTGCAGCGAGCAATCGATCATATGCTCCAAGACCTTGGGTCCGGCAAGCGAGCCGTCCTTGGTGACATGGCCGACCAGCAGCAACACGGTGCCGGTCTGCTTGGCGAAACGGGTCAGGTAGGCGGCGGTTTCACGCACCTGGGCGACCGAGCCCGGCGCCGACTGGACATCGGCGATATGCATGACCTGAATGGAGTCGATCACCATCAGCTTCGGCTGCAGCTGCTGCGCCGTGGCGCAGATCGACTCGACCGAGGTTTCGGACAGCATTTTCAGACTGCCGGCATCGAGGCCGAGGCGCCGGGCGCGCATGGCCACCTGCTGCAGCGACTCCTCCCCGGTGACGTAGAGCGCCGG
This sequence comes from Marinobacterium nitratireducens, assembly GCF_014645375.1. GTDB lineage: Bacteria > Pseudomonadota > Gammaproteobacteria > Pseudomonadales > Balneatricaceae > Marinobacterium_A > Marinobacterium_A nitratireducens. Next base: position 471,223 of record NZ_BMLT01000002.1, on the reverse strand, counting down.
CTTCCCGGCAGCCAGGTGACACATCACCTGCAGCAGCAGGGTGCTCTTGCCGGCACCGGGATGGCCGCCGATGAGGATCGCCGAGCCCGGCACCAGACCGCCGCCGAGCACCCGGTCCAGCTCCGCGGTGCCGGTGGAAAAGCGCGGCATCTCACCAAGCTCCACCTCGGCCAGGCTGACCACCTTGCCCGTGGCGCCTGCAGCGGCGCCGGCATAGCCGTCGAAACGCGCCGAGCGCGCCCCGCCTCCGGAGGCCGCCGCCAGCCGCACCTCGGTCAGCGAGTTCCAGCAACCGCAGGCGCTGCACTGGCCCTGCCACTTGCTGTAATCGGCGCCACAGTCGTTGCACACATAGGCGGTCTTGGCCTTGGCCATGGGAGGATCCTCTGCATCGGCGGTTCAGCGGGCCATTCTAGCAGTCCGACGGGCCTGGCCGCAGCCAATCAGCATCAGGTTCGACAGACGACCGCAAATCCGCCGAAGCGGCCCGTGCCGCTTTCCTTTAGCTGCCGGGCGGTTAGAATCGAATATCTGCCACCACACAACTCAAACAAGGACGCAAGGCATGAAACTGGAGACCATCGCGGTACATGGCGGCTATCAGCCCGACCCGACGACCAAAGCCGTCGCCGTGCCGATTTATCAGACCACCTCCTATGCTTTCGACGACGCCCAGCACGGCGCCGACCTTTTCGACCTCAAGGTGCAGGGCAATATCTACACCCGCATCATGAACCCCACCACCGACGTACTGGAAAAACGCGCGGCCGAGCTGGAAGGCGGCATCGCCGCGCTGGCGGTGGCATCGGGCATGGCGGCCATCACCTATGCGATCCAGACCCTGGCCCAGACCGGCGACAATATCGTTTCCACCAGCGAATTGTACGGCGGTACCTACAACCTCTTCGCCCATACCCTTCCCCGCCAGGGCATCGAGGTGCGCTTCGTCGACAAAAACGACTTCGCCGCCATGGAGGCGCGCATAGACGACCGCACGCGGGCGCTGTACTGCGAAAGCGTCGGTAACCCCTCCGGCAGCATCGCCGACATTGAACGGCTCGCGGAACTGGCCCACCGCCACGGCATCCCGCTGATCGTCGACAACACGGTACCGAGCCCGGTGCTGTGGCGGCCGATCGAGCAGGGCGCCGACATAGTCGTGCAGTCAGCGACCAAATACATCGGCGGTCACGGCAACAGCATCGGCGGCATCGTCATCGACAGCGGCAACTTCCCCTGGGCGGACCACAAGGACCGCTTCCCGCTGCTCAACGAGCCCGACGTGTCCTACCACGGCGTGGTCTACACCGAAGCCTTCGGACCCGCCGCCTTCATTGGCCGCTGCCGCGTGGTGCCGCTGCGCAATATGGGCGCGGCGCTGTCGCCGATGAATGCCTTTTTGCTGCTCCAGGGCATGGAAACCCTGGCGCTGCGGATGGAGCGGATCTGCGACAACGCCCTGAAAGTGGCGCAGTATCTGGACAAGCATGAGGCGGTGAGCTGGGTCAGCTACGCGGGCCTGGAAAGTCATCGCGATCATGCACTGGCGCGCAAATACATGCAGGGACGCGCCTCGGGTATCCTCAGCTTCGGCCTGCACGGCGGTCGCGAGGCGACCCGGCGCTTCTACGACGCACTGAACATCTTCGTCAGGCTGGTGAATATCGGCGACTGCCGCTCGCTGGCGTCGATACCGGCGGAAACCACCCACCGGCAGCTCAACGAGGCGGAACTCAAGGCGGCCGGCGTGTTACCGGAAACGGTGCGCCTTTCCGTCGGCATCGAGCATGTCGACGACCTGATCGCCGACCTCGAACAGGCGCTGGCGCAAAGGCTGGACTGAGGACCCCGGCGGGCCCTCACCACCCCTGGCGAACGTCAGGGGTGGTGCCCAAGACTCAGGGCTGCTTGGCGGCGATGGTTTCGACCGCCAGGCGGTACTGCTCGTCGATTTCGTCGGCACTGCAAACGCAGAAGTTGAGATCGCGCAGCTTGCCGTTATCGAGGCCGTAGATCCAGCCGTGGATGGCCAGCTCCTGACCGCTGCTCCAGGCCTCCTGCACCATGGTGGTGTTGCAAACATTGACCGCCTGCTCGATGACATTGAGCTCGCACAGGCGATCCAGCATGAACTCCTCGTTGTCCTCCCACTGCGACAGCATTTCGCGATGCTCGATATAGACGTCCTTGACGTGACGCAGCCAGTTGTCGATCAGACCCAGGTGGGTCGGCCCCAGCGATGCCTTGACACCGCCGCAGCCATAGTGACCCACGACCATCACGTGCTTGACCTTCAGCACCCGCACCGCGTACTGCAGCACGGACAGGCAGTTCATGTCGGTGTGGGTTACCAGGTTCGAGACGTTGCGATGCACGAAGACGTCACCGGGCAGCAGGCCGATGATTTCGTTGGCCGGCACGCGGCTGTCGGAGCAGCCGATCCAGAGGTACTCGGGCGCCTGCTGCTTGGCCAGCGTCGGAAAGAACTCCGGATTGAGCCGGGAGATGCGCTCCGACCAGGCCTGGTTCTGTTCGAACAGTTTCTGTAGTTTCTTCATCTTCCTAACCGCTGATCACTGATTGGTGAGTGGTGAGGCGTTAAGCGTGCCAGCTCTCTGCACGCCTTGCGCCTTACGCCTTATGCGAATGATACCGCGCACTCAGTTCGTGCACCGCGTCGACAAAGACCCTCGCATGCTCCGGGTCGGCAAACTGGTGAATGCCGTGTCCGAGATTGAAAACGTGACCGTTGCCCTCGCCGAATCCCGCCAGGATTGTCTCGACTTCGGCCCGGATACGGGCCGGCGGTGCGTACAGCACCGACGGGTCCATGTTGCCCTGCAGGGCGACACGGTCGCCGACGCGGCGGCGGGCATCACCGATATCGGTGGTCCAGTCGAGTCCCAGAGCGTCGGCGCCGGCGTCGGCGATAGCCTCGAGCCACTGGCCGCCGTTTTTGGTGAACAGGATCACCGGCACGCGCCGGCCCTCATGCTCGCGAATCAGGCCGCTGCAGATCTGCGCCATGTATTTGAGCGAGAACTCGCGGTACATGGGCCCGCTCAGCACGCCGCCCCAGGTGTCGAAGATCTGGACCGCCTGGGCGCCGGCCCGGATCTGCTCGTTGAGATAGCCCGTGACCGACTGCGCCAGCTTGTCGAGCAGCGCATGCATCACCTCGGGGGTGGCGTACATCATCTGCTTGATATGACGGAAGTCCTTGCTGGAACCGCCTTCGACCATATAGGTCGCCAGCGTCCAGGGGCTGCCCGAGAAACCGATCAGCGGCACCCTGCCGGCAAGCGCACCGCGGATTTCCTTCACCGCCGCCATCACATAGTCGAGGTCGCTGGCAGCGTCCGGTACCGGTAGCGCGGCGACATCGGCTTCGGTGCGGATGATCTTGCGAAAACGCGGGCCTTCGCCGGTCTCGAAATAGAGTCCGAGCCCCATGGCGTCGGGGATGGTGAGGATATCGGAAAACAGGATGGCCGCGTCCAGTTCGAACCGCTCCAGCGGTTGCAGCGTGACTTCGCAAGCCAGCTCCCGGTTCTTGCACAGGCTCAGGAAGTCACCGGCCTGGGCACGGGTTTCACGGTACTCCGGCAGATAGCGCCCCGCCTGACGCATCATCCAGACGGGAGTCACATCCACCGGTTCGCGCAGCAGCGCACGCAAAAAACGATCGTTCTTCAGTTCTGCCATCAGTCAGCCATCGCCTAGCCATAGAAAAGTTCGGCGCCATTTTAGCCGTTTCCCGGCATAATTGCGCCTCCCCCGGCGGCGCGTCCGGGAGTTGTCGGCCGGCGGGTCACCGGTATAATAGTGTGTTTGTTGACCAGCCCTGGCCACCTCGAGCCCACCCGACCCGACTGCATGCTCAAGACTGCCGATATCCTTACACTGCCCGACAGCGCCAGCACCCACGACCACAGCCACCACCAGCTGGTGCTGGGCCTGGAGGGTGATACCGCCTTCGAACTCGAGGGGCTGGGGCAACGCGTCGGCCCCGGCAATGGCTGCCTGGTGCCCGCCTCCACCGCCCATGCCTTCTGCGGTATCGGCCGCAACAGCATCCTGGTGCTCAACCTGACCAGCGGCATGGCGGCCTCGCGCGATGAACGAGAACGTCTTGACCGCCTCTTCGACCAGGCCAGCTATTTCAGTATGGACAGCCACCTGCAGGTGCTCGCCAACGCCGTGAGCCGCGAGATCCGCCAGTTTCCCGATGACTCCATGCTGGCCCGTTCCTGCAGCAATCTGCTGCTGTGCTCGCTGGGAAACCACCTGTCACGCAAGACTCCGGCCCGCAGGCCGGGACTGCTGGACATGACGCTGATCGACGAGTTCATCGAGCTGAATCTGCAGCGCAAGATCAGCGTCGCGCACCTGGCCGGCGTCGCCTGCCTCAGCAGCAGTCAGTTCCACGACCTGTTCAAGCGCCAGACCGGCGTGACGCCGCACCAGTACCTGCTGGAGAAGCGCCTGACCTGCGCCCGCGCGCTGCTGGAGCAGGGATACCCCGTCGCCCGGGTCATCGACCACTGCGGCTTCGCCAACCAGAGCGCCTTCACCCACGCCTTCCGCCGTCGGTTCGACATCACCCCGGCGCGTTTTCGCCAGCAGTCCGCGCTGGACGCCGACCGCCGCTGAGCCCCCCCCCCCCGCCCCTGACCGGAGTATTCGACAAAAACTCCGGATTTATCCGCAAGACCGACAGCACAACTGTCACTAAAGTGTCCCCCCATCGCATACGACCGGCGCCACCCCCTTCGGGGATTGCGCAAATCCGGCCACCAGCACCGCACGACCTTCTTCCGGATCGGGACGATCCAGACAAGATCCAGACAAGCCGCTGCCGGGGCCGGCAACAGCGCCTTCGGCGTCCGTGATTCAGCCATGCACTAAGCTGTCTGCATCACGGACAAGTCCTTCAATCCAGAGGTACGCTGAACATGTTCAAAGCTACTGATGTGCTAAACCCGGACTTCGTCTCCCGCAAACCGGCGGAGATCTGGACGGAGATATCGCCGCTTTACAGCATCGACGAAGACCGTTGGCTGCGTGAACTGCTGCCGCTGGCCGAACCCGGCAGCGAAGAGCTCAAGACCAGCACCCGCAGCGCCACCACGCTGATCGAGCAGGTACGCGCCGACGACGGCGCCATTCACATGATCGACGCGCTGCTGCTGGAGTACAGTCTCGATACCCGCGAAGGCATTCTGCTGATGTGCCTGGCCGAGGCGCTGATGCGCATACCGGACGCCGACACCGCCGACGCCCTGATCCGCGACAAGCTCAGCGTCGCCGACTGGAAGACCCACCTGAAGAATTCCGACTCCCTGTTCGTCAACGCCTCGACCTGGGGCCTGCTGCTGACCGGCAAAGTGGTCGCCATGGACGAAAAGGACGATGGCACCCCGTCCAACGTCATCAACCGACTGGTCAACAAGTTTTCCGAACCGGTGATCCGTAAGGCCATGTATCAGGCCATGAAGATCATGGGTCACCAGTTCGTGCTCGGACGCAACATCGGCGAGGCGCTCAAGCGCGGCCGCAAGTACCGCGACCTCGGCTATACCTATTCCTTCGACATGCTGGGCGAAGCCGCGTTGACATCACGCGACGCCGACAAGTACTTCAACGACTACCTGAGCGCCATCGAATCCGTCGGCAGGGACAACTACGGCAGCGGCAAGGCCCCCAGGCCCACCATCTCGATCAAGCTGTCCGCGCTGCACCCGCGCTACGAAGTGGGCCAGAAGGCCCGCGTGCTGACCGAGCTGCGCGACCGGGTGCTGCAGCTGATCGAAAAAGCCCGCGCGCTGGACGTCGGTATCACCGTCGACGCCGAGGAAGCGGACCGCCTGGAACTGTCGCTGGAACTGTTCGAAGCGCTCTACCGCGATCCGGCCTGCCAGGGCTGGGGCAACTTCGGCCTGGTGGTGCAGGCGTACTCCAAGCGCGCACTGCCGGTACTGGCCTGGCTCGCGGCACTGGCCGGCGAGCAGGGCGACCGCATTCCGGTGCGGCTGGTCAAGGGCGCCTACTGGGATGCCGAGATCAAGCTGTGTCAGCAACACGGGTTTCGGGGCTACCCGGTCTACACCCGCAAGGAGGCAACCGACACCTCCTATCTGGCCTGCGCCCGTTTCCTGCTGAGCCAGCCGGTGCGCGGCAAGATCTATCCGCAGTTCGCCAGCCACAACGCCCACACCGTCGCGGCGGTGATGGCGATGGCGCAGCACAGTGGTTTCGAGTTCCAGCGCCTTCACGGCATGGGCGACGCCCTCTACAACACCGTGCTGAAGCATCAGTCGGTGAACGTACGCATCTACGCCCCGGTCGGCAGCCACAAGGACCTGCTGCCGTACCTGGTGCGCCGACTGCTCGAGAACGGCGCCAACAGTTCCTTCGTGCACCGCCTGGTCGACGCCCGTCACCCTATCGCCGACCTGGTGCACCACCCGGTCGAGACCCTGAAGAGCCGCGCCTCGCTGTCCAATCCGCATATTCCGCTGCCCGAAGCGATATACGGCGCCGAGCGCCGCAACTCTCTCGCTCCCAATACCGAGATCGAGTGCGAGTGGCAGCCGTTCCATGCCGCTGTCGAAGGCTTCATGCAGCAGCAGTGGCACGGCGGCCCCATCATCGGCGGCCGGCAGCGCCGGTGCGGCGACGCCCGCGACGTGCTCGCCCCCCAGAACCGCAGCATCAGGGCCGGCAGCGTGCACTGGGCCGGTCGCGAGGAAGTGTCCGAAGCGCTGGACCTGGTCGGCGAGGGTTTTGCCGGCTGGAACGCCACGCCGGTGCAAGAACGCGCCGCCTGCCTGCAGCGCCTGGCGGACCTGCTGGAGGAAAACCTCGAGGAGCTGGTTGCGCTCTGCCATCTCGAGGCCGGCAAGACCATTCAGGACAGCATCGACGAGGTCCGTGAAGCTGTGGACTTCTGTCGTTACTACGCCATCCAGGCCTGCGAAAACCTGGGCCAGGTGCAGCTCTGCACCGGCTTCGACGGCGCCGAGCGCCGCTACCGTCTGGAAGGCCGCGGCGTTTTCGCCTGCATCAGTCCCTGGAACTTCCCGCTGGCGATCTTCCTCGGACAGGTGAGCGCCGCCCTGGTCGCCGGCAACAGCGTTATCGCCAAGCCCGCCGAACAGACCAGTCTGATCGCCTGGCGCGCAGTGCAGCTGGCGCTGCAAGCCGGTATTCCGGCCAATGCGCTGGCCCTGCTGCCGGGCGACGGCGCCACCGTCGGCGCACCGCTGACCGCCGACAGCCGGATCGCGGGCGTCGCCTTCACCGGCTCCACCGAGACTGCGCAACTGATCAACCGCGCACTGGCCCATCGCGACAGCGGCATAGTGCCGCTGATCGCTGAAACCGGCGGCCAGAACGCCATGATCATCGACTCCACTTCACTGCCGGAACAGGTCGTGCGCGACGTCCTGCGCTCGGCCTTCGCCTCCGCCGGACAGCGCTGCTCGGCGTTACGCGTGCTCTACGTCCAGGAAGACGTCGCCGATCGCATCGTCGAAATGCTGCGCGGTGCCATGCAGGAGCAGGTGGTCGGCGATCCCAGTCTGCACAGCACCGACGTCGGTCCGGTGATCGATCGCGAAGCCCAGCAGGGCCTGCTGAACCATATCGAAAAGATGAAACGCAGTGCCCGCCTCGTGGCCCAGACACCGCTGCCGCCCGACGCCTCCGAGGGGACCTTCGTGGCACCGACGGCGTTCGAGATCGACTCCATCGCCCAGCTCGAGCGCGAACAGTTCGGCCCCATCCTGCACCTGGTGCGCTACAAGGCATCCGAACTGGACAAGGTCATCGATGCCATCAACGCCACCGGCTATGGCCTGACCCTGGGCGTCCACAGCCGCAACGAGGAGACCACCCGCCATATCGCCCGCCGCGTGCGGGTCGGCAACACCTATATCAACCGCGACCAGGTCGGTGCGGTAGTGGGCGTTCAGCCGTTCGGCGGCCAGGGCCTGTCCGGCACCGGACCGAAAGCCGGCGGCCCGCGTTACCTGCCGCGCTTTGCCCATGAAGTGACGATCTGACCGGAGGTATACCATGTCCCAAGCGAACACATTCGACATTCCCGTCCAGGCCGCGCTCGATGCCTGGGAAGGCTGGAACGCTCTTGGCGTTGACGGTCGCGCCCCGCTGCTGCGGCATTTCGCCAGCCAGTTGAGTGACGACCAGGCGCGCATCGCGCGCTGGCAGATCGATCAGGCCCTGCGCCTGCTAGGCGACGAGCTGGAACTGCCGGGGCCGACCGGAGAGTCAAACGTGCTGTTCACCTCCGGTCGCGGCCTGGTGATCGCCGCGTCCGAAGAGAGCGCCACTGAAGTGGCGATCCTGGGTCAGCTGATCGCGGCGCTGATCAGCGGCAACGTGGTATTGCTGGCGCCCGCCGCCTCCCATACCGGCTTCTGTCGCTACCTGGTGCGCCTGCTGGTCGCCGGCAGCTGCCCGGCGGCGGTAGTGCAGCTGATCGAGGACCGCAGCCTGACAGAACTCGCGACCTGCCCGTCCATCGCCGCCTTCGCCCTCGTCGGCAGCGATGCCAACGCACGCGCGCTCAACCGTCAGCTCAGCGAGCGCGACGGCGTTCTGGTACAGCTGATCGCCGAAACCGATACCGGGCAGCTGCCGACGATCGGCAGCGAGCACTACCTGGCAAGGTTCATCACCGAACGCGTGCGTACCACCAACACCACCGCCGTAGGTGGCAATGCAACCCTGCTGGAGCTCGGTGGCAAGGCCGAATGACGGTCCTCGACGGCCCCGTGGAAACGGGGCTGTCTGCCTTTCCGCCATTGCCAATCCGGAAACCAAAATAATAAAAGCCTGTTAAGGCACTCAATCACAGAGGCTCAACTTTATGATCGAAAACTCCGCAGCCATAATCGGCACTTTTATCGTCTATCTCGCCGTCATGCTGGCGATCGGTGTCTACGCCTACCGGCGTACCTCGAACTCGTCCGACTACTTCCTCGGAGGCCGCTCTCTCGGCCCCTGGCCCGCGGCGCTTTCAGCAGGCGCCTCGGACATGAGCGGCTGGCTGCTACTGGGCCTGCCCGGCTACGCCTTCGCCTCCGGCATGGAGGCGATCTGGCTCGGCGGCGGCTTGTTGCTCGGCACCTGGCTCAACTGGCTGCTGGTCGCCAAGCGACTGCGCACCTACAGCTACGAGGCCGACAACTCGCTGACCCTGCCCGAGTTCTTCGCCAACCGCTTCGAAGACGCCAGCAAGCTGCTGCAGGTGATCTCGGCCTTTTTCATCCTGCTGTTTTTCCTGTTCTACACCAGCTCAGGCCTCGTTGCCGGCGGCAAACTGTTCGAGACCGTGTTCGGGCTGGACTACAGCATAGCCGTAATCGTCGGCACCCTGGCGGTCGTGTCCTACACCCTGTTCGGCGGCTTTCTGGCGGTGTCCTGGACGGACCTGGTACAGGGCCTGCTGATGGCCGCAGCGCTGGTCATCGTGCCCATCATCGCGATGCAGGTCGATGGCGGGATCGGCGAACTGTTCGGTGCCCTGGAAGCCAAGAACCCCGAGCTGCTGACCATCTGGCGCGATGTCAACGGACAACCGCTGACCTGGATCGCCATCGTCTCACTGGCGGCATGGGGGCTCGGCTACTTCGGCCAGCCGCACATTCTGGCGCGTTTCAAGGGCATCCGCGGCAACAATGACGTGCCGACGGCGCGCCGTATCGCGGTGATCTGGTCTGGCCTGTCGATGGCCGGCGCCTTCCTCGTGGGCCTGGCCGGCATCATCTATGTCGACAGCAAGCTGGGCGGCTCCCTCGGCGATGGCGAAACCATCTTCATGGTTCTGGTCAACGCCCTGTTCAACCCGATCGTCGCCGGTATCCTGCTGGCGGCCATTCTCGCCGCTATCATGAGCACCGCCGACTCCCAGCTGCTGGTATCCTCATCTGCGCTGGCCGAGGACTTCTACCGTCAGCTGCTGCGCAAAGACGCCTCGCAGAAGGAAATCGTCATGGTCGGACGGATTGCCGTCATCGGCCTCTCGATTGTCGCACTGATGCTGGCAATGAATCCCGACAGTACGGTCCTGGGCCTGGTCTCCTACGCCTGGGCCGGCTTCGGCGCCGCCTTCGGCCCGACCCTGATCCTGGCGCTGTACTGGAAGCGCATGAACCGTAACGGCGCCCTGGCCGGCATCCTGGTCGGCGGCATCACCGTCGTGCTGTGGAAGCAGGTCTCCGGCGGCATCTACGACCTCTACGAAATCGTGCCCGGCGTGATCTTCGCGACCATCGCCATCGTCATCGCGTCCCTGGCGACTGCGGCCCCGCCCGCCACCGTACAGGCCCGCTTCGACAGCTACCGCAGCAAGCTCTGACATCCGCATCCCGCCCGTCCGACCGGACCGGGCACAGACTGTCTCTCAACCTTTGCAGCCCCATCCGGGGCTGTTTTTTTATACATGGACGTATTTATCCCGCGAGCACAGGATGTGCTGGAGCGGGGTTTATGTACAGGATGTACGGTCACCATTTTTTGCTCCTGCAAAAATGGCGTTTCCGCCATCCCTGGCGGTCATCCCGCGGGCGCATGGGCAGTTATTTGCTGCTGCAATAACTGGCTTCAGGCCATCCATGGCCTTCATGCGCACGACTGCAGGGACGCAGGAGGTAGAGCGACGCAGGATGCCAAAGCCGAGGAGCGGCGTGCTTCAGAACGCAGCGGAGCCTAAAACGACTGGAGCGGGGTTTAGGTACAGGATGTACGGAAAGGCGTCAGGCGTCAGGCGTCAGGCGTCAGGCGTCAGGCGTAGGGTGCCGGTGAACGTAGTGAACCGCACCGGTTTTGACACGGTGCGGTTCTCGTTGCTCACCGGCACCCTACGTCAGACCCGAACCACTGCATCCGGAGCCTGCGCCACGCGCTTGCGGCTCCACAGTTTCTCGTGGAAGAAATACGCCACGCTGTTGACCGCCGGTTCCACCAGCGCGAGGGTACCGCCGATCAGGATATCGCCGGTCAGCAACCAGGCGACGGCGAAGGCGATGCTGAAGTGCATCAGTGCGAAACTCAGTGTTTTCAACATGGCCGCCTCCTCATGTCTGCGCTTGCATTTATGCAAATGATAGGCGTTATCGTTTTTAGCGAGAAATATATTGAATGTATAGTGGTGTTAGTTATTGGCTATCGTAAGGGCGTGACCGCCAGGGATGGCGGAAATCCTTGCATTGCAGAAGCCAATGCAAGGGGAGGCGTGAGGCGTGAGGCGTGAGGCGTGAGGCGTGAGGCGTGAGGCGTGAATCACTGTTATTGCCGGCTGTTAGCTGTCAACTGTTAACTCAAAACTCCTTCGCCGCAGGGCGCAGCTCCCACGCAGCGAACGTAGGAGCCCACTCTGTGGGCGAACAGCCTTGCAGCACGCTGCCAATCTTCGGTTCGCTCGCGGAGCGAGCTCCTACAAGTGCATTTTCTGATCCGTGACGACTGAAGCCAATCGATCTGCAATACGATCGATATTGCGGGTTACGCGATGCGCAAACCAAGCAGATAACATCACGCTAGTGCCAATGCATCGCTAGACCCACCCTCCAATCCGTGCCTTCGAAAACGAACAAGGCCGCTCGAAGGCGGCCTTGAGACGACGGCAGTGGTCGCTTACACCTCGAGATAGTCGAGGATGCCTTCGGCCGCGGCGCGACCTTCGGCGATAGCCGTGACCACCAGGTCGGAACCGCGCACCATATCGCCGCCGGCGAAGACCTTGGCATTGCTGGTCTGGTACGGGAAACGGCCCTGCTCGCGCGGAGCTTCCTCGGTCTGGATGCGACCGTCCTGGTGCAGCTCGATACCGTGTTCGGTGAACCAGGGCGCCGGACTCGGACGGAAGCCGAAGGCGACCAGTACCGCGTCGGCGTCCAGCACTTCTTCGGAGCCTGGCACCACTTCAGCGCGACGACGGCCGTTCTCGTCCGGCTCGCCCATGCGGGTAGTCACCAGCTTGACGCCGACGACCTTGCCGTTTTCGCCAACGATTTCGACCGGCTGACGGTTGAACATGAACTGCACGCCCTCTTCACGGGCATTTTCCACTTCCTTGCGCGAACCGGGCATGTTGGCCTCGTCGCGGCGGTAGGCGCAGGTGACGCTGGTCGCACCCTGGCGAATGGAGGTGCGGTTGCAGTCCATCGCGGTGTCGCCGCCGCCGAGCACGACGACGCGCTTGCCGCTCATGTCGATGTATTCCGACGCATCCTTCTCGAAGCCCATGCAGTGATTGACGTTCGAGATCAGGAACGGCAGCGCATCGAACACGCCGTCGAGGTCCTCGCCCGGGAAACCGCCCTTCATGTAGGTATAGGTGCCCATACCGAGGAAAACGGCGTCGTACTCGTCCAGCAGCTGCTGCATCGAGATATCCTTGCCGATCTCGGTGTTGAGACGGAATTCGACACCCATCTCCTCGAAGATGCGGCGACGCAGCTTGACCACGTCCTTCTCCAGCTTGAACTCCGGGATACCGAAGGTCAGCAGACCGCCGATTTCCGGGTGACGGTCGAACACCACCGGGGTGACGCCGTTGCGCACCAGGATATCGGCACAGCCAAGGCCCGCGGGGCCTGCGCCGATGACCGCGACCTTCTTGTCGGTGCGGATCACGTTGGACATGTCCGGACGCCAGCCCATGGCGAAAGCGGTGTCGGTGATGTACTTCTCCACCGAACCGATGGTCACCGCTCCGAAACCGTCATTGAGGGTACAGGCCCCCTCGCACAGACGGTCCTGCGGGCAGACGCGGCCGCAGACTTCCGGCAGCGAGTTGGTCTGGTGGCTGAGTTCGGCCGCCTCGAGGATGTTGCCCTCGGAAACCAGCTTGAGCCAGTTCGGAATATGGTTGTGCACCGGGCACTTCCAGGAACAGTATGGGTTGCCGCACTCCAGGCAGCGATGCGACTGGTCGGCCGCCTCTTCCTGCTTGAACGGCTCGTAGATCTCGGCGAATTCGCGCTTGCGGACCTCAGCATGGATCTTGCTCGGTCCTTCGCGTTCCACATCGAGGAACTGAAAATGGTTGTTCGGACGATTGGACATAGTCCCCACCTCATTTTGGGCGCCCGCCTCGCGGCGGGCACTCGTTAACTTCATCTAAGCTTGATCGGTACTTATTCCGGACGCTGGCGGATATTGTCCAGCAGTGCGTTCAGGCTCGCGGCCTTGGGCTTGACCAGCCAGAACCGTCCGATGAAGTCGTAGAAGTTATCCACGATCTCCTGGCCCCAGGCGCTGCCGGTTTCCCTGACAAACTCGATGATCACCGAACGCAGGTGGTTCTTGTACGCTTCCATCTGCTCGGTGTGGATACGATGGATCTCGACCAGTTCATGGTTGTACTTGTCGACGAAGTTGTTTTCCAGATCCAGCACGTAGGCGAAGCCCCCGGTCATACCGGCACCGAAGTTGTAACCGGTGGAACCGAGCACCGTGACCAGACCGCCGGTCATGTATTCGCAGCAGTGATCGCCCGCCCCTTCGACGACCGCGTGGACGCCGGAGTTGCGTACCGCGAAGCGCTCGCCCGCACGGCCCGCTGCGAACAGCTTGCCGCCGGTGGCGCCGTACAGGCAGGTGTTGCCCATGATCGAGGTTTCGTTCGACCTGAAGGTCACTTCCTTGAACGGGTACAGCACCAGCTTGCCGCCAGCCATGCCCTTGCCGACATAGTCGTTGGCATCGCCTTCGAGGATCAGGTTCTGGCCGCCGGCATTCCAGACGCCGAACGACTGACCGGCGTGGCCGCGGAAGCGGAAGGTCACCGGCTCTTCGGCCATGCCTGCGTTGCCGTAACGCTTGGCGATGGCGCCGGAGGTACGGGCACCGACCGAACGGTCGCAGTTGCAGATGGCCAGCTCCCAGTCACCGCCGCGCTTGGCATCGATGGCCTCTTCCGCCAGTTCCAGCATGGCGCTGTTCAGCTCGCCCTTGTCGAACGGCTCGTTGCGGTGCTCCTGAACGGTGTGCGGATATTCCGCCGGCACGCCGCCGTCGCTGATGATCGGGCTCAGATCCAGCGCCCGCTGGCGCGGCGTTTCGCCTTCCACCACGGTCAGCAGATCGACGCGGCCGACCAGTTCCTCCAGCGAGCGGATACCCAGCTGGGCCATCCACTGACGGGTTTCCTCGGCGACGAAGCGGAAGTAGTTCTTGACCATTTCGACAGTGCCGCGGAAGTGGTCCTGACGCAGCTTGTCGTTCTGGGTCGCGACGCCGGTGGCGCAGTTGTTGAGGTGGCAGATACGCAGGTACTTGCAGCCCAGCGCCACCATCGGCATGGTGCCGAAGCCGAAGCTCTCGGCGCCCAGCATCGCGGCCTTGACCACATCGAGACCGGTCTTGAGACCGCCATCGGTCTGCAGACGGATCTTGCCGCGCAGCTGGTTGCCGCGCAGCGACTGGTGCGCGTCGGACAGGCCCAGCTCCCACGGAGAACCGGCATAGTGGATCGACGCCATCGGCGATGCCGCGGTGCCGCCGTCGTAACCGGAGATGGTGATCAGGTCGGCGTATGCCTTGGCAACACCGCAGGCAATGGTGCCGACGCCCGGACGGGACACCAGCTTGACCGAGACCAGACCTTCAGGGTTGATCTGCTTGAGGTCGAAGATCAGCTGCGCCAGGTCCTCGATCGAGTAGATATCGTGGTGCGGCGGCGGCGAGATCAGGGTCACGCCCGGTACCGAGTAGCGCAGACGCGCGATCAGTTCGTTGACCTTGCCGCCCGGCAGCTGGCCGCCCTCGCCGGGCTTCGCGCCCTGGGCCACCTTGATCTGCATGACATCGGCGCTCATTAGGTATTCCGGCGTGACGCCGAAACGGCCCGAGGCCACCTGCTTGATCTTGGAGCGCTTGATGGTGCCGTGACGCGCCGGATCTTCGCCGCCTTCACCGGAGTTGGAGCGGCCGCCCAGCTCGTTCATGGCCACCGCCAGCGCCTCGTGGGCCTCCGGCGACAGTGCACCCAGCGACATGGCCGCGGAGTCGAAGCGCGGGAAAATCGCCTCGACCGGCTCGACCTCGTCCAGCGGGATCGCCTTGACGTCGTCACGCAGCGCGAGCATATCGCGCAGCGTGGCGATGCCGCGGTTGTTGACCAGATCCGCGTACTGCTGGTACTTGTTCCAGTCGCCGCTCTCGACCGCCTCGTGAATGGCGCGCACCACGTCCGGGTTGTAGGCGTGATATTCACCGCCGTGCTTGTACTTCAGCAGGCCGCCGGGCTGGATCGGCTTGCGCGCGGTCCAGGCTTCCTTCGCCAGCTGCTGCTGTTCGAACTGGAAGTCCTCGAAGCGCGCACCTTCGATGCGGCTGGTGACGCCCTTGAAGCAGAGATCGACCACCTCGGAGCTCAGGCCGATGGCTTCGAACAGCTGAGCGCCACGGTAGGAAGCGATGGTGGAGATACCCATCTTCGACAGGATCTTCAGCAGCCCCTTGTTGATGCCCTTGCGATAGTTCTCGTGGGCATCGAGCGGCGCCATCTGCAGCTCGCCGCTGGCGCAGAGATCGTTCAGCACACGGTACGCCAGGTACGGATACACCGCGGTAGCACCGAAGCCGAACAGTACCGCGAAATGGTGCGGGTCACGCGCCGTACCGCTCTCGACGATCAGGTTGGCGTCGGTGCGCAGACCGCTGTCGATCAGGCGATGGTTGACCGCGCCGGTCGCCATGGCGGCGTGAATCGGCAGCTTGCCCTGCTCGATACCGGCATCGGACAGCACCAGCACTACCTTGCCGTCACGTACCGCCTGCTCTGCGGCGTCGCAGAGATTGCGAACGGCCTGCTCCAGACCGATGGCCGGATCGTAGTTCAGATCCAGGCGCGCGACCTCGAAGCCCGGCTCGCTGTTGTCGCGAATGCGGTTGAACTTGCTCGCCGACAGCACCGGTGTGCTCAGGATGACACGACGGGCGTGCTCGGGTGTATCTTCGAAGACATTGCGCTCGGCGCCGAGGCAGGTCTCCAGCGACATCACGATGGCTTCGCGCAGCGGGTCGATGGGCGGGTTGGTCACCTGGGCGAACTGCTGACGGAAATAGTCGTAGGGCGAACGCACATTGTAAGACAGCACCGCCATCGGCTTGTCGTCGCCCATGGAGCCGACCGCTTCCATGCCGGTTTCGCCGAGCGGGCGGATGATCTGGTCACGCTCTTCGAAGGAGACCTGGAACATCTTCATGTGCGTCTTCACTTCGTCCGCGGACATCTCCGGGAAGGAGCGCGACTCTTCGGTGAAGCTCATGGTGGTTTCGAGACGCAGCGAATTCTCTTTCAGCCACTGCTTGTAGGGATGCTGCACCTTGAGGTAGTTGTCGACGTCCTCGGTATGCAGCACGTCGCCGTTGCTGGTGTCGATCGCCAGAATCTGGCCCGGCCCCACACGTCCCTGAGCGACGATATCCTCGGGCTTGTAATCGAACACGCCGATCTCGGAAGCGGTGCAGATGTAGCCGTCGCGGGTCATCACCCAGCGCGACGGGCGCAGGCCGTTGCGGTCCAGCATGCACACAGCGTAGCGGCCATCGGTCATGACCATGCCGGCCGGACCGTCCCAGGCTTCCATGTGCATGGAGTTGTATTCGTAGAAGGCCCGCAGCTCGGCATCCATGGTTTCGACGTTCTGCCAGGCCGGCGGCACGATGGTGCGCACGGCGCGGTAGATGTCCATGCCACCGATCATCAGGAACTCCAGCATGTTGTCCATGCTGGACGAGTCGGAACCGGTGGTGTTGACGATCGGCTGCAGTTCCTCGAGGTTCGGCAACTGTTCGGTGACGAACTTCGGCGCGCGCGCGCGGGCCCAGTTGCGGTTGCCTTCGATGGTGTTGATCTCGCCGTTGTGGGCAAGAAAACGGAACGGCTGCGCCAGCTGCCAGCGCGGCGCGGTATTGGTCGAGAAACGCTGGTGATAGGTGCAGACCGCGGTTTCCAGACGCGGATCAGCCAGGTCCTTGTAGAACACCGGCAGATCGACCGGCATGGTCAGCCCCTTGTAAGAGAGGACCTTGTCGGAAAGGCTGCAGATGTAGAAGTCTTCGTCATCGGCCAGCTGAATTTCGGCCTTGCGACGCGCCACGAAGAGGCTGATGGCCAGCTCGCGCTCGCTCTTGCCCTTGCCGTTCACCAGCACCTGCTCGATCAGCGGCAGCGTATCCCGGGCGATGGGACCGAGGCAGCTCTCGTCGGTCGGCACCACACGCCAACCGGCCACGCCGAGGCCCTCGGCTTCGAGCTCGCGGTTCAGGATGTCGCGTGCCGCCTGAGCCTCAGCGGCGGTACGGGGCAAAAACACCATACCGACCGCATATTGCTCATCCAGCTCCAGACCCAGTTCCTCGCGCGCCACCGCACGCAGAAAGGAATCCGGCTTTTGCATCAGCAGGCCGCAACCGTCACCTGTCTTGCCATCGGCAGCGATACCGCCGCGATGGGTCATACACGCCAGGGCTTCAATGGCCTTCTCAAGCAGGTCATGGCTCGGATTGCCCTGCATCTGGGCCATAAGCCCGAAGCCGCAGTTATCCTTGAACTCGCCAGGACGATAGAGACCTTTACTCATAGCCAATCTCTCTCAACAAAAATGTTCTTTTATATCAATGCGTTACCACTAACCTCGATACCGCAGACGCACTATACTGAAAAAATGGGACGACCATTCTACACACGCCCCCGGCATGGTACAAATTTTGCCCACATCAATACGCGGCACCGAATCGCTGCCAGGGTGGTCTTTCGACGCGCCGGTAACACGACCGTAAAGCCCACAGGACGCGGCCTGCGGGTTCGCCGCGAATCCGTCCGTCGATATTGGACGCCACTGAAACGTGGCTGTTATAGGAAGTCAGGGGCCTTTCTTGCGAATGTCCGCCTTTACGCTCTGAATACTGCGCGCCCAGGGCTTGAGATCCCGCAGATCCGGCGGCAACTGAGAGACCGCCGTCAGCGCCGCCTGCCTGCTGTCGTAGCGACCATAGATCACCACGTGCCACGGCTCACCCTTGTACAGGGTGGAAAAATAGTGGAATGCATCCGGGTCGGCCTGAGCGGCGATGAACTTGTTCGCCGTGGCGGCCTGACGGGCGCCCAGCATCTGCAAGGTATACCCCTTGTCGGACCATTGTAGCAGTGCATCCTCGCCATCGGCAGCCACTTCCGGTGCCGGCGGCTGTGATGACAATGGCATCGCAGCCGTATCAGGCGCGGCGACATCCAGCACCGAGGCGACCGGCGCCTCGGCTGCCGGCGCTTCCACGGGCGGCACCGGCGCGCGCTGCGGCTGCGGCTGCGGCTGCGGCTGCGGCTGCGGCTGCGGCTGCGGCTGCGGCTGCGGCTGCGGCTGCGGCTGCGGCTGCGGCTGCGCAACAGTTTCCGTCACAACGTCCGTCCCGAATACAGCCGGCGGCTCGGTAACCTCCGCGACATCCGGCACCACCCGGGTAGCGGCAGGCGCTGCGAATACCGCCCGCGCCAGCGGGTCGTCCGCGATCTGCGGGCCCGCCTCGAACGCCTGCGGCGTCGACTGCAATTCGATTTCCGCCACGGGCTCTGTGGTCGTGGCCGGCAGTACCGGCATCGCCAGCGGCACCGAGACCCGTTCGCCGGGGACCACCTCCGCCTGCGGCTGCCACCAGATCCAGCCGGCCATCGATACCAGCGTCAGCAGCACCAGCCCGGCAACGCCGAAGGGCAGCAACGCCGGCACCTGCATAGGCGCCCTGCGCCTTGTCGGCAGTTCTGTGCGGTCCAGGCGCAGCGCCCTGGCAGCCAGAGCCTCGAGGCTGCCGGGAAGACGGTCGCTCTGCCCCACCAGCTTGTCGAAGCGACGGCTGTCGAGCACCTCGAGCGCCGGGTAGCGCCGCTGCAGATACTCTTCCGCCTCTTCACGGGTAAAGGGCTGCAATGTCTCGCAATGCCTGTGGCCATCGAGCACATCATCCAGACCCAGGCTATCCAGCCGCGGCGACAGCCGCGGCGCCGCCAGCACCAGGCGCAGCGTGCGCGATGCGGAGCACTGAAAATTGATCAGCAGCTGCAGAGCTTCGTCGCTCAGACGGTCGGCGTCGTCGATCAGCACCAGCCAGCGCTGCCCGGTATCCTCCAGCAGGCGGGATTCTGCGTGCAGTTGTTCAAGCCGGGCGCTGTCCTCCTCGACGGGCTCGAGACCCGATGCCCCGGCGATCTGCCGCAGCAGCTCGGCGCTGTCGGTACGGGCCGTCAGCGCCAGGCGCGCGCAGCGGCCCTCGCCCTCGAGACGCAGCTGCTTCAGCAACGTACTCTTGCCGCTGCCCTTGCCGCCCTCGATCAGCAGCAGAAAATCGGAATAGCGAATGAGATGCTGGAGTTTTTCCAGCAACTGCAGCCGGGACGGCGGCTCGAAATAGCCCGCCCGGGCATCCGCCACGAAGGGCGAACGGGAGGTTGCGTCCTGCACCGCCGGCTGCTGTGCCCCCATCGGCTTAGCCCGCCCGCGCCAGACCCAGGCGCGTCTCGAGGGTTTCGTCCAGGAGCTCGGCGGGGAAGTCGGAGGTCACCAGCGCCGAGCCGATGCCGCGAAGCAGCACCAGCCTGATCCGGCCATCCAGCACCTTTTTGTCGACCGCCATCAGGGAGCGGAAGTCCTCGACCGTCATCTCCGGCGGCGGCAGCACCGGCAGTTTCGCCGCGCGGTGAATGGCCTCGATGCGAGCCATCTGCTCGTCGGTAAGCCAGCCCAGGCGGCGGGACAGATCCGCCGCCAGCAGGGTGCCGGCCGCCACGGCTTCGCCGTGCAACCAGCGACCGTAGCCCTGATGGGCCTCGATCGCGTGCCCGAAGGTATGCCCGAGATTCAGCAGCGCGCGGATACCGGACTCCTTCTCGTCCTGCGCCACGACCTCGGCCTTGATCTCGCAGGAACGGTAGATGGCCCGGCTCAGAGCTTCATCATCACCGGCAACGAGGCTGTCGATATGAGCTTCGAGCCAGTCGAAGAAGTCGCTGTCATAGATCAGACCGTACTTGATCACCTCGGCGATGCCGGCGGAAAGTTCCCGCGGCGGCAGCGTCTTTAGCACCCCGGTATCGGCCAGCACGCAGCGGGGCTGATAGAAGGCACCGATCATGTTCTTGCCCAGGGGATGATTGACACCGGTCTTGCCACCCACCGAAGAGTCGACCTGGGACAACAGCGTCGTCGGCACCTGGATGAAGTCGACACCGCGCTGATAGCAGGCAGCGGCAAAGCCGGTCATGTCACCGATAACCCCGCCCCCGAGCGCGATCAGGGTCGTAGTGCGGTTTTGCCGTGTTTCGAGCAGACGGTCGAAAATACGGTTGACGGTATCCAGGGTCTTGAACTGCTCGCCGTCCGGCAGCACCACCCTCTCCACCTCGAAGCCGTGCAGACAGCTTTCCACAGCATCCAGGTACAGCGGGGCCACCGTTTCGTTGGTGACGATACAGACCTGGCGGCCACGGATGCAGGGCTGCAGCAGCGACTGCCGCAACAGGCCGTCACCAATGTGGATGGGGTAGGCACGATCGCCCAGCTCGACATTCAGCGTCCGCATCGGACCTTTGCTCCTCTTTAAAATAAACTGCCGGCGACCGGCCCGGCGCTCAGTTGATGAGCCCTCGTCGTGTCAGCTGACGCACGATTTCCGTTACCACTGCCCGGGGGTGGCGACGATCGGTGTGCAGAACGATATCGCAGGTCTGACGATACAGCGGGTCGCGCTGACTCATCAACTGTTGCAGGATTTCGCCGGGGTTTTCGGTCTGCAGCAAGGGCCGGTTCTTGTCGCGGGAGGTGCGCTCCAGCTGCTGATCGACTGTGGTATGAAGGTAGACGACCAGCCCGTTACTCTGGAGAGCCTTGCGGTTGGCTTCCCGAATGACAGCGCCGCCACCCGTCGCCATCACGATGTTGTTGCGCGCGGAAAGCTCGGCGATCACGTTCTGCTCCCGGTCCCGGAAGCCGGATTCGCCCTCGACGTCGAAGATCCAGGGGATATTGGCGCCGGCCCGGGATTCGATCTCCCGGTCGCTGTCGACAAACTCCAGATGCAGTTCCTGAGAAAGAAGACGCCCTATGGTGCTTTTTCCAGCTCCCATAGGGCCAATAAGAAAGATGTTCAAATTGTGCCAAACCCCGATTACTGAACCGCCAGTGACTCCCTGATCAGTTTCGGCGTAATGAAGATCAGCAGCTCCGTCTTGGTATTCGAGGTCTCGCGCTTCCGGAAGAAGTTCTTGATTACCGGAATATCGCCAAAGAACGGTGTCTTGCTGAGGTTGTTGACCGACTCATTGCGGAACACCCCGCCCAGCACCACCGTATCGCCATCCGCCACGTTGACCGTGGTCTGCAGCTGGTTCGTGTTGATGCTGACCTCACCGTTGGGCAGTACCGCGCCCACCGAGTCCTGGGTGATGTCCAGGTCCAGGGTGATGCGGTCGCCCGGGTTCAGCTGGGGCGTCACCTCCAGCTTCAGGGTCGCATCCTCGAACTCGATATTGACCTCGCCATCTTCCACAGTCTGGTACGGGATCTGCACGCCGGACTCGATCAGACCCGGCTTGCCGTTGGTGGTGATCACCTTCGGCTGCGACACGATCTCCGCCTTGCCTTCGGTCTGCAGCGCCGACAGTTCGGCCGACAGCAGGAAGTTGTCACGGATGTAGCTGAACACGAAGGACGACTGCGGCGTTACACCCAGGTCGACCATCAGGTTCGAGTTGCCGGTATCCGGAAAACCTTGCACAAACTGCGGCGTGTTGCTCGGCGAGCCGCCATCGATCACGAAGGAGCTGTTCTTGCGCTCGTCGATACCGGCCATGCCCCAGCGGATACCGAGATCCTTCTGGAAGTCCGCCGACGCCGACACGATACGCGCCTCAATCAGGACCTGAGCCACTTCTACGTCGAAACGCCGCAGTGTATCACGGATTTCCTCGATCTGAGCGGCGGTTTCGCGCACCATCAGCACATTGGTTTCATCGTCGGCCATGATGAAGCCGCGCTCCGAAACCAGCTTGGCCTCTTCGACCCGGCCCTTCATTTCACTGGCCTTGCGGAAGTCCACCTGGATGAACTCGGTCAGCAGCGGTGCCAGCTCCTTCACCTGTTTCTGCGCTTCGAGTTCGGCGCGCTCACGTTCGGCGATAGTCTGGGCGGAACCGATCAGCATCACGTTGCCCACTTCGCGCTTGGCCAGCCCGTTGGTCTTGAGCACCAGATCGAGCGCCTGATCCCAGGGCACGTTTTTCAGGCGCAGGGTGATGTTGCCGCCGACCTCATCGCCAACCACCAGGTTCATCTCCGCGACCTCGGCGATGATCTGCAGTACCGAACGGATTTCGACATCCTGGAAGTTGAGGTCGATTTTCTCGCCGGTGTAGGGGAAGCGGTCCTGCTTGCGTCGCTCTTCTTCGGCGTAGGTGATCGGCTTGAAGTCCAGCACCAGCTGATTGCCGGTCTGGTAGGCCATGTAGTCGTAGGGAGCCGCACCCGGCTTGACCAGTATGGTGGTGTTGCGGCCGCTGCTCATCGAGTCGATGAACATCACCGGAGTGGCGAAGTCCTGAACATCGACGCGCTGATTCAGCGAGCCGGAGAGCGTTGCGCCCTGCAGGTTAACGACGACATTGTTGCCTTCCTCGACGATATCGAGACCGGCCTTGTCATCGGACATGCTGATCAGCACCCGACCGTGACCGCCATCGAGGCGCTCGAAGTCGATCCCCTGCACCCGGGTGCCCTGGATGGCCGGCATGCCGGTTCCGTATGTACTTGCGGCGGCAGGAGCCGGCGCCGCAGGCGCAGGAGCAGGCGCGGCCCTGGCCGGTGCAGAGGAGGAGACCGCCGGCAGGCCCGGCGCGCCGCCGAAGACCAGGAACAGCGAGTTGCCCTCGGCGTAGGCGTCGTAGCCAACCATTTCATTGAGATTGGCAACGACACGCAGCCGCCCTTCGGTTTCGGCCAGACTCAGGCTCTCCACCGCCCCAGTACGGATATCGAGCTGCCGGCGACCGATATCGTTGCTGGCCCCGAACAGATCCAGCACCAGGCGCGGCGGACTGTCGATGGAGTAGGCGCGCGGCGACGGCGGCGGCATATCGAAATCCAGCCGCACCTCGAGCTTGTGGCCCGGCAGCGCGACGAAGGAGGAGTCCTTCAGCATCGCGTTCTGCGCCTGCGCCTGCACCGTGACAAGACAGCATGCTACGACCAGCATCAGCATCAGCTGCCACCCAAGACTCCATGAACGGGAGTGTTCCCTGCAGTTGCTGTAAGTATTCATATCGCGAGCTGTCCTTTGATCATTCTTTTTCCGGCAAGGCGATCATGCGCGGGCGCTCCATCCAGCCGCCGCGTCCATTTTCAATGATTTCCACCAGTTCGATTCCCTGTTCAGAGACGGCTTCCACCTGCCCGTAGTCGAGTCCCAGGTAATCGCCGTTGGTCACCCTGTGCACCTCGCCGTTGGGGTCCTTGAGCAGCGCCCAGAGGTTGCCACCATCGAGCGCTGTGATGGTACCGACCATCTGCAGCCGATCGACCGGAAAGCTTTCCAGGTAGGTTTTGGGCCGGCTGGTGTCCGGCTTGAGGTCCGACGGCGGCGGGGCCTCTTCCTCTTCCTCCACCGCCAGTTCGATCAGCGCCTGGAAGGGATCCCGCAGGCTCGCGCCCTGATACACGAAGGCCTCGTAGGGTTTGAACTCGGGCAGAGGCTTGATCTTGCCCGGCGGGCGGGCCTGGGTCTGCTGCACGTACATCCGCAGATCGGAAGTGTCATCGACCCAGATGCAGCCGCTGCTCGCAGCCGCCAGCAAAGCCAGCGCCGCGATCCTGCCGCCGCCGATTGCCGCGATACGCTTACTTGGTGTCGTCATAGCGGTACGTCTTCGCCTGGATTGTCATCGACAGCCGGTCTCCGCCCGGCCGAATGCTGTAGTCGTGCAGTGTCACGATGCGCTTGATCGCCGCGACACCGCTGACGAACTGACCCAGTTCGTGGTAACTCCCGACCACATTGATGTTGATCGGCAGCTCGACATAGAACTTGCTCTTGCGTTCGGCCTGCAGCGCGATGCTGTTGATGCTGAGTCCGGCACCGCGACCGATATCGGAGATATCCTCCAGCAGGCCGGGCACCTCCTTGTCGGTTGGCAGCTGTGTCAGCAGCTCGGCGAAGCGCCC
>NZ_BMLT01000002.1:0-446920 GCF_014645375.1 Marinobacterium nitratireducens | reverse complement strand
GAACTCGGTCTTGAGCGGCGGCTCCTTGGCGATTTCCCGTTCGACCGCGATGTGCTGATCGTTGATGAAGAAGTAGATGACGCCGCCAAGAATCGCGGCGAACAGCAGCAGGTAGACGATGACCTTGACGCCGATTGGCCAGTTGCCGGCCTCGTTGACGTCGAGGTTGTTGATATCGAACCCCTTGAAGGCATTTTTCAGGGCATCCATCGTTACTGCCCTCCTTCTTCTTTGGGCCGCGTGAGCGGCACGCTGAGGTTGAACTGCCGCACCTCGCCGGCGCCGCGGACCTGGGACAGGTTCGGCTCACCGAACCATATGGAAGCGTCCATGGCGCGCATCAGATTGGAGACATCCTTATTTTCCTCCGCCAGGCCGTTGATGGCGACCTTGTCGCCACTGCGTGCCACCGAGGTGTAATACAGCTGATCCGGCAGCACCCTGACCAGCTCGTCGAAATAACGCACCACCAGCGGCCGGTTACCCTGCAGCTCCTGAATCGCGTTCAGACGCTCGAGCAGGCGTTCGCGCTGGCGCTCGAGTTCCTTGATCTCCTTGATCTTTTCATCGAGTTTGGAGATTTCCGCCTTGAGGTAGTTGTTGCGCGCCCGCTGACGGTCCATCTGGAGGTCGTAGTAATAACTGATACCGTAAGACACCAGTCCCGCCAGCACGGCGGTCGTCAACAGATTGGTGACGAATTGCTTCTGCCGGGCGGCATTCCGCTCCTCGCGCCAGGGTCTGAGGTTTATCCGCGCCATAAGCTGTCCCTACTGATCAAAAGAGCGCATAGCCAGCCCGCACGCCTTCAGCAGCAACGGTGCATCGACCGCCAGGCGCTGCTGATTGAGCTTGCTGCTGATTTTCATCGTCGTGAAGGGGTTGGCCACCTGTACCGGTATACCGACCTCGGCTTCCATCACCTCGGAGATTCCCTCGATCGACGCCGTACCGCCGGAGATGAACAGCCGCGAGAGTTGCTGCTGAGCGCCCGAGGAATAAAAAAACTGCATCGAGCGTGAAACCTGTTGCGCAATAGTCTGTCTGAACGGCATGACCAGCATGCTACGAATATCTTCGCTCAGTTCATTATGACGCAACGCCTGTTCCGCCTCGTCCACGCTCATGCCGTACTGCTGATGGATGGCATTGATGAGATCGTTGCCGCCGAACGCCTGCTCGCGGCTGTAGATGATGCCGCCATCCTGAAAAACGTTGAGCGTAAGGGTCGAGGCACCGATGTCCGCGATTGCCACGAGATCGCCGGGCTTGACGTCGGGCCCGGCCAGGAGCGGGTAGACCCGCTCCATGGCGTAGGTGTCGACGTCGATGATCTCGCACTTGAGACCGGCACCGCTGATGGCCTCTTCGCGCTGGTCGACATCGCCGCGACGGCAGGCCACAACCAGAATCTCGTTGAGGTTCGCGACCCCCTGCACCGGACC
This sequence comes from Marinobacterium nitratireducens, assembly GCF_014645375.1. GTDB lineage: Bacteria > Pseudomonadota > Gammaproteobacteria > Pseudomonadales > Balneatricaceae > Marinobacterium_A > Marinobacterium_A nitratireducens. The sequence goes on along the minus strand of NZ_BMLT01000002.1, from coordinate 445,475 downwards.
GAGCACTTCAAAATCCAGCGAAACTTCGTCGAGGGGGTAGGGGATGAACTGGTCAGCCTCAACCCGCACCTGATCCTCGAGCTCGAGGTCGGTGAAGGCGTTGCTGATATGAAGCTTCTTGGTGATAACGGCAGAAGACGGGACCGCCGTCACCGCAGAGGTGAGTTTAATGCCGGTTTTGCGCAGCGCCTTTTCGATCGCGCCCGACACTTCTGTGACCTGCTGAACGTTCCCGTCCACCACAGCCGCTGCAGGCAGGGCGACGACAGCGTACGCATTCAATGTGCACTCTGATCCGTTCCCGGAAAGAGCCACCAGCTTGACGGAAGAGGATCCGATATCGACGCCGACCCAAGCTCCCGATTTTTTTCCTAGCAAGCTGAACACAGCGTTATTCCTTTGAAGACTGCAGGATAATCCATTTCGCTCTCGCAACTCTAACTATAAACCACGGAAAATAAAACTGTGCAACGCTAGAGCGGCCGGGCAGGCAACCGATATAATGACGGCAACCCATTAACGGTTCATTCAAAGGTAGCATGGGCGTGTTTCTTTCGCTGGTAAAATTTCTGATAAAACTTGGGCTTGCGGCACTCGTAATGGTGCTGCTGGCGGCCGCTGGCGTTTACTACACCCTGGAGCCGGATCTCCCGGATGTGGAAACACTACGTGAAATCCAGTATCAAACGCCGCTGCGTATCTATTCCAGCGACAAGAAACTGATTGCCGAATTCGGCGAGAAACGGCGCACGCCGGTCGCCTACGAAAGCATTCCCACCGACTTCATCCACGCGTTTCAAGCCGCAGAAGACAGCCGCTTCTTCGAACATATAGGGATCGACATCAAGGGCCTGGCCCGGGCGGCCGTGCAGCTGGCAGCCAGCGGCCACATTCAGAGTGGCGGCTCGACCATCACCATGCAGGTGGCGAAGAACTTCTTTCTGACCCGTGAGCGGACCTTCAAGCGCAAATTCAGTGAAATCCTGCTGGCGCTGCGGATCGAGCGCGAGCTGAGCAAGGAGGAAATCTTCGCGCTCTACATCAACAAGATTTACCTCGGGCAACGCGCCTACGGCATCGAAGCCGCGGCCAACGTCTATTACGGCGCCAGCATCAATGAACTGACGCTGGCACAGATGGCGATGATCGCAGGCCTCCCCAAAGCCCCGTCGGCGGATAACCCGATCAGCAATCCGGACCGGGCTCTGGCGCGCCGCAACTGGATACTGCAGCGCATGCACCGCCTGGGCTACATTTCGGACCAGGACCACGAGGAAGCCTCGGCCGCCCCGCTCACCGCCCGCTATCACGGCGCCGACATCGAACTCGATGCACCCTATATTGCCGAGATGGTGCGCAGCCAGCTGTTCGAGCAGTACGGCGACGACCTCTACAACAACGGCTTCCGCGTTTACACCACCATTTCCAGCGAACGCCAGGAAGCCGCCAACCGCGCGCTGCGCCAGGGCCTGCTCGCCTACAGCAAGCGTCATGGCTACCACGGCCCCGAGTCCCAGCTCGATACCGCACCCACCCCCGAACTGATCGCCAGCACGCTCGACGGCAGCACCAGCTACTCAGGCCTGCAGCCTGCAATCGTGACCGCGGTACATGACAAGAGCGTAGAGGCGGCACTGAAGTCCGGCGACACCGCAACCGTGGAGTGGAGCGGACTGGAATGGGCCAGGCCTTACCGCAGCCACAACTCCCTCGGACCGGCACCGAAGAAGGCTGCCGATATCCTCGCCGTCGGCGACGTCATTCGACTGAGCGAAACAGAGGGCGGATGGGAACTGACTCAACTGCCCCGGGTACAGGGCGCCTTCGTCGCGCTCGACCCGAAAGACGGCGCCATCCAGGCCCTGACCGGCGGTTTCAACTTCAGCCTCAACAAGTTCAACCGCGCCACCCAGGCGTACCGCCAGCCGGGCTCCAACTTCAAGCCCTTCATTTATGCCGCCGCGCTCGAAAACGGCTTCACCCCGGCCAGCCTGATCAACGACGCCCCCATCGTTTACCATGACACCAGCCTCGACAAACTCTGGCGCCCGGAAAACTATAGCCGCCGGTTCTACGGCCCGACCCGGCTGCGCGAAGGTCTCTACAAATCACGCAACCTGGTATCCATCCGCCTGCTGCGCGCGGTCGGCATCAAGACGACCATCGACTACGTCAGCCGCTTCGGGTTCCCGCTGGAGCGACTGCCGCGCAACCTGTCGCTGTCGCTCGGCACCGCCGACCTCACCCCGCTGGAAGTGGCCCAGGGTTATGCGGCGCTGGCCAACGGCGGCTACCGCGTCGAGCCCTACCTGATTGGCCGCATCGACGACCCCCAAGGCAACCTGATACACCAGGCGACGGTGCCGCAGATCTGCGCCGACTGCCCCACCGAGCAGACCATGACCGACAGCCGGCTGGCGCCCCGCATCATGGACTCACGCACCGCCTATCAGATGTACAGCATGCTGCAGGACGTCATTCGCCAGGGCACCGGCACCCGGGCCCAGTCGCTTGACCGAAGCGATCTGGCCGGCAAAACCGGCACCACCAACGACCAGAAGGACGCCTGGTTCAGCGGATTCAACCGCAACCTGGTGGCGACGACCTGGGTCGGTTTCGACCAGCCGAAACCCCTGGGCCGCCGCGAGTTCGGCAGCTCCGCAGCCCTGCCGATCTGGATCGACTTCATGCAAACCGCACTCAACGGCATGCCCGAAGAGGCCCCGAGCCCGCCTGACGGCATCGTTCGGGTCCGGATCGATCCTTCCAGCGGACTGCTCGCCAGACCGGGTCAGGAAAACGCGATTTTCGAGGTGTTCCGCAGCGAAGACGCACCGACCCAATACAGCCAGGGCACGGCCGGCAACGACCGCTCACGCGGTCTGACGACGGAAGATATCTTTTGACATGAGGCGTCAGGCGTTAGGCGTCAATCAGTACGGACGCCAGTTAAGATACAAAAAAACCGGCATCTGCCGGTTTTTTTGTAGCTTTTTCGAGACACACCTTACTTATGCAGGTCATTGACCGTGGTCAGCGGGTAGTGGGCCGGCAGCGGCAGGCGGGCAACGCCGCTGTCGATCGCAGCCTGCGCCACTGCCATGGAGACGGCGCCGAAAAGGCGGCTGTCGGTCGGCTTCGGAATGATGTACTGCGGACCGAACTCCAGCGACTCGAGCTCGTAGGCGTTCAGCACTTCCTGGGTCACTTCCTGCTTCGCCAGATTGGCGATCGCATGAACGGCCGCTTCCTTCATCGCCTCGTTGATCTCGGTCGCACGCACGTCCAGCGCGCCACGGAAGATGAACGGGAAACCAAGCACGTTGTTGACCTGGTTCGGGAAGTCCGAACGCCCGGTGGCCATGATAACGTCGCTGCGGGTGGCGTGCGCCACTTCCGGGCGAATCTCGGGGTCGGGGTTGGCGCAGGCGAAGACGATCGGGTTCACCGCCATCTTGGAAAGCTGTTCCGGCGACAGCAGGTCAGGACCCGATAGTCCGACAAACACGTCCGCGCCTTCGATAGCGTCGTCCATGGTGCGCAGCTCGGTCTCTGTGGCAAACGCGGCCTTCTCCGGGCTCAGGTCGTTACGACCGGAGTGGATCACGCCTTTGCGGTCGATCATATAGATGTTTTCGACCCTGGCACCCATGTTCACCAGCAGCTTCATGCAGGCGGACGCGGCCGCACCGGCACCCAGGCAAACGATACGGGCGTCGGACAGCGCCTTGCCGGCGACTTCCAGCGCGTTGATCATGCCCGCCGCCGTTACGATGGCGGTGCCGTGCTGATCGTCGTGGAATACCGGAATATTGCAGCGCTCGATCAGGGTACGCTCGATCTCGAAGCACTCCGGCGCCTTGATATCCTCAAGGTTGATGCCGCCGAAGGTTTCGGCGATACGGGCAACGGTGTCGATGAACGCCTGGGGACTCTCGGCATCGACCTCGATGTCCACAGAATCGATCCCGGCAAATTTCTTGAACAGCAGCGACTTGCCTTCCATAACCGGCTTGGATGCCAGCGGACCGAGATCTCCGAGACCCAGAATCGCGGATCCGTTGGAAATAACGGCGACCAGATTACCCTTGGCCGTGTAACGATAGGCATTGTCCGGGTCCTTGGCGATCTCGCGTACGGGTTCCGCTACCCCCGGGCTGTAAGCCAGCGCCAGATCACGTGCAGAGTCCGCCGGAGTCGTCAGCTCGACGCTGATTTTTCCCGGTCGCGGGAACTCGTGATAATCGAGCGCGGCTTTTTTGAATTGTTCAGACATGGTTGCGGGTTCCAACAGGTTGTAAATTTGCGGGCCTAGCATCATATAGAAAAGCCCTTATAGTCACAATAACCCCAACCTGATGTGACACCAAGCCATGCTGCAGCGCAGCAGAAGATGCCTGCCAAAACGCCCACCCCGCTCAGGGTTTACCCGAATTACCTGCGCCGCAAAGCCGACCCCAGACCCGAAATATCTCTATCGCAGCGCACAATGCCAGATTCAGACAGCCCTGCAGCCCCTTCCTCCAGCCAATAAAAAAGGCACTCGCGAGGAGTGCCTTTTTCAGAAATCTGAATCGTCTGACTGCGATCAGCCGGAAATCTTGCGGCCACCGAAGCGCTTGTTGAAGCGATCGATACGACCACCGCTGGTCGCTTCCTTCTGCTTGCCGGTGTAGAAAGGATGACACTGGCTGCAGACGTCCACGTGCATATCCTGGCACATGGTGGAACGGGTCTTCATCTCGTTACCGCAGGAGCAGGTAACGGTAACGTCTTCGTACTTCGGATGGATACCATTTTTCATGGGGAAACCTCGATAATCCGTGCCGCCACCCGATCATCTCGTCGTCGGGCACCGCACTGTCGTTCTATGAGTATCGTCACAAACCGAAAAGGCCGTCTGGGCTCGAGGTCTGCAACCAAGGCCGGGCATTATACGCGCGCGCGCCGGACGCCGCAATATAAAACGCCTTCATTATAGCCGCCAAAGCCCCTACACTGAACCGCTTCCGGAACGGACCTGCAACCATGACCATCTACCGCATCGCCCTGCCGACACCGCTGCGCCGCCTGTTCGACTACCTGCCCCCATCCGGCGCCTCCGTGCACCCGGTGCCCGGGGTGCGGATACGGGTGCCGTTTGGCCGCCGGCAACTGATCGGTGTGCTGCTCGAAATCAGCGATGCGTCGGACTTGCCGGAAGAACGTCTCAAGCCGGCATTGGAAGTGCTGGATACCGAACCACCGCTTCCGCACCACCTGCTGGAACTCGCCTGCTGGGCTGCCGACTATTACCAGCACCCGGTCGGCGATGTCCTGCAGCAGGTCCTGCCGGTGGCGCTGCGCAAGGGCGCTACGACCGAAGCGGCGCCGCAGACTCACTGGCGTGTCCGGGAAGGCGCCAGCCCGGAGGCCCTCGGCGGCCGGGCGCCGCGCCAGCGACAACTGCTGGAACTGCTGCTGACCCGGCCCGCCGGGCTCGCCGCGGAAGAACTACGCGAAGCGGGTTTCGGCAGCGCCCAGCTGAACGGCCTGCTGGATAAAGAGCTGATCGAACCCTTCGAAGCCCTGCCGGCTGCACCTGATTCCAGTCCCGAGATACTCAAGGAGCAGCCCCTGCCGCTCAATGACGAGCAACAGCAGGCACTCGAGGAAATCCGCGCCGCCAGGGGATTCAACCCGGTACTGCTGCAGGGTATTACCGGCTCAGGCAAGACCGAGGTGTACCTCCAGGCCATCGGCCGGGTACTCGAAACCGGCGGCCAGGCGCTGGTTCTGGTTCCCGAAATCGGCCTGACACCCCAGACCGTCAGCCGTTTTCGCGCCCGCTTCGCGGTGCCGGTGCAGGCGCTGCATTCCAACATGACCGATCTGCAGCGACTCGAAGCCTGGAGGCAGGCCCGCGAAGGGCAGGCCCGCATCGTGATCGGCACCCGCTCGGCACTGTTCACGCCTATGCGCTCGCCCGGCATCATTATCGTCGACGAAGAACACGACACCTCGTTCAAGCAGCAGGAAGGGTTTCGCTACTCCGCCCGGGATCTTGCCGTGATGCGCGCCCGTGCCGAGCAGATCCCGCTGGTGCTTGGCAGCGCGACGCCGTCGCTGGAAACGCTGCAGAACGCCCTCGGTGGCCGCTATCGCCATGCACGCCTGACCACCCGGGCCGGCAACGCCCGGCCGCCGCGTTTCGAGCTGCAGGACATCCGCCAGCAGCCACTGGATGAAGGGCTTTCTCAGGCGGTGGTGACGCGCATTCGCAGCGAACTGGCACACCGCAACCAGGTTCTGGTTTTCATCAACCGGCGCGGTTTTTCGCCGGCGCTGATGTGCCACCAGTGCGGCGACGTCATCGGCTGCGACCGCTGCGATGCCCGCATGACGCTCCACCGCAGTCCGCCGCACCTGCACTGCCATCACTGCGACCACCAGCGCCCGATCCCGCGGCGTTGCCCGGCCTGCGGCAGCGACGATTTCAAGCCCCAGGGCGCGGGCACCGAGCGCACCGAAGGCGCCCTGCAGCGGTTATTTCCGGACACCGAGGTACTGCGCGTTGATCGCGACAGCACCCAGCGACGTCACGCCATGCAGGAGATCATGGAGCGGGTCAATGCCGGCGACCCCTGCATACTGGTGGGCACCCAGATGCTCGCCAAGGGGCACCATTTCCCGGCCGTCACGCTGGTGGTGATTCTCGATGCAGACGCAGGCCTGTTCAGTGCCGATTTCCGCGGAATGGAGCGCACTGCCCAGCTGATCCTGCAAGTCGCCGGGCGCGCCGGACGCGCCGAACGCCCGGGGACGGTACTGATGCAAACGCACCACGCCGACCACCCGACGCTGATGCAGCTGGTCGACGAGGGATACGAGGCTTTCGCCGCACGTGAGCTGACGCTGCGCCGCGAAAGCGCCCTGCCTCCCTTTATCCATCACGCCCTGCTGCGTACCGAAGCCAGCCGTCCGGGGCGCGCCGAAGCCTTTCTCAGCGCGCTCTGCGAGCAACTGGTCGCCAACCGGCTGATTCCCCCGGCAGTGCACTGGCTGGGGCCCTTTCCCGCGCCGATGGAAAAGCGCGCCGGCCACTACCGCGCCCAGCTGCTGTGGCAAAGCTACGACCGCCGGGCACTGCAGCAACTGCTCGCCGACCTCTGCCCGCTGCTTGAGCAACTGCCGCAGTCTCGCCAGGTGCGCTGGAGCCTAGATGTCGACCCTGTGGATAATTTCTAGCCCTTAACAACCGGTCGCTGAAAGAGGATAATGCGCGGTCGATTCTTATACACCCTGAACCGCTAACGGATACCTGATGAAACAGCATATTGCGGATCTGATCGATTCTGCGCTCGCCACTCTGGTTGCCAACGGCACCCTGCCCTCCGAGGTAGAGCCCAAGGTGATGGTCGAAAACACCCGTGACAAAAGCCACGGTGATTTCGCCTCCAATATCGCTCTGACCCTGGCCAAGGCTGCCCGACGAAACCCGCGTGAGCTGGCCCAGGCGATCGTTGATGCGTTGCCGGACTCAGCCCAGCTCGAGCGCACCGAGATCGCAGGCCCCGGTTTCATCAACTTCTTCATGAACGCCGACGCCGCCAGCCGGGTGGTCGAGGAAATCCTTGACGCCGGGGAACAGTACGGCCGTCAGCCGGCCAACAGCGGCGAACGGGTTCAGGTGGAGTTCGTTTCGGCCAACCCCACGGGCCCGCTGCACGTCGGCCACGGCCGCGGCGCGGCCTACGGCGCAACCGTCTCCGACCTGTTGGAAGCCGCGGGCATACAGCTGCACCGCGAGTACTACGTCAACGACGCCGGCCGGCAGATGAATATCCTCGCCGCCAGTGTCTGGCTGCGCTATCTGGAGCAGTGCGGCGAGCAAGTCCCGTTCCCGAGCAATGGCTACAAGGGCGACTATATCCACGATATCGCCGCCGAACTCAAAGCCCGCGAGGGCGAACGACTGCGTCGCGGCTCGGACCAGGTTTTCGCCAACATCCCGGCGGACGAACCCGCCGGTGGCGACAAGGAACTGCATATCGACGCGCTGATCGAACGCAGCCGCGAGCTGCTGGGCGACGACGACTACGGTCGGGTGTTCGATGCCGGCCTCGACGCCATCCTCGACGACATCCGCGATGACCTGTCCGGCTTCGGCGTCGAGTACCAGGAGTGGTTCAGCGAGCGCTCACTGACCACCAGCGGCGACGTCGAAAGCGCACTGCAGAAACTGCAGGACAAAGGATACCTGTACGAGGAAGACGGCAACCTCTGGTTCCGCTCCACCGACTTCGGCGACGACAAGGACCGGGTGGTGCGTCGCGCCAACGGTCAGACCACCTATTTCGCGTCGGACATCGCCTACCACATGAACAAGTTCGAGCGCGGTTTCGACCGGGTGGTGAACATCTGGGGCGCGGATCATCACGGCTACATCGCCCGCGTCAAGGCGGCGCTCGAGGCGATGGGCTACGACCCCGAACGACTGGTGGTGCGTCTGGTGCAGTTCGCCATCCTCTACCGCGGTCAGGAACGGGTGCAGATGTCGACCCGCTCCGGCTCTTTCGTGACGCTGCGCGAGCTGCGCGACGAAGTCGGCAACGATGCCTGCCGCTTCTTCTACGTCACCCGCAAGTCCGAGCAGCACATGGACTTCGACCTCGAGCTGGCCAAGTCCGAATCCAAGGACAACCCGGTCTACTACATCCAGTACGCCCACGCCCGTGTGTGCTCGGTGCTGCGCAAGCTCGACGAAGCCGGCTGGTCCTGGAACCGCGATGCGGGCCTCGCCAACCTGGCGCTGCTCGAAACCGAGCACGAAAAGGACCTGATCACCAAGCTCGGCAAGTACCCGGAAACGCTGCAGAATGCGGCGCTGAACTTCGAACCCCACGTGCTGGCGAACTACCTGCGTGAACTGGCCAACGACTTCCACTCCTACTACAACGCCCACAAGATGCTGATCGAGGAAGCGGAGCTGCGTAACGCCCGCATCACCCTCAGCGTCGCGGTACGCCAGGTGCTCGCCAATGGCCTGCGCCTGCTCGGCGTCTCGGCACCGGAGCAGATGTAAGTCATGGCGTCGCGCAAGGACTTTGCCCAGAAGAAGAAAGGCGCTTCGGGCGCCAGCCGCAGTCGCGCCAGCGCACCGGCGAAGCCTGCCAGGAGTGCGCCGCCCCCGCGACGGGCGCCGCGCACCCTGCTGCTGGTGACGCTGGTTGCCGTGGGCGGACTGGGCTGGGGCCTGTACCAGTTGACGGGCATGCAGTCCCCCGCAGCGACGCAATCACTGACCGTCCCCGCACCACCGGCGCCGACACCGGCGCCGGTGGTCACAGCGAAGCCGGAGCCGGCCCCGGCGCCAGCCGAGGTCCCGGAAGCGCAACGCCGTTTCGAGTTCTATGAAATGCTGCCCCGGAGCGAGGTGGAAGCGCCCAAGGTCGATGCCTACAAGTCGACGCCGCGCACCGCCAAGCTGGAACACAGCTACCTGCTGCAGGCGGGCTCTTTCCGAAATCCCGCCGATGCCGAGCGAATGCGGGCGCAACTGCTGCTGGCAGGGCTGCCCAATGTCACCACCAGCCGCGTAGTCGGCAGCAACGGCACCTGGTACCGGGTCCGTACCGGCCCCTTTACCAATCGTCAGGAACTGAACAAGGCCGAAAACAAGATGGTCAAGCTCAGCATCCAGCCGATGCAGATCAGACAGTGAGGCGTTAGGCGTTAGGCGGCCTGGTTGCGGGCTTCTTAGCTGTCAACTGTTACCTCAAGCTCCCACGCGCCAGACGTAGGAGCCCACTCTGTGGGCGAACAGCCTTGCAGCGCCCTGCCAATCTTTATTTCGCTCGCGGAGCGAGCTCCTACCTGTGTTTGATCTCATCCGTGCCAGCTGAAGCCAATCGATCTGTACGACGATCGATTTGACGGGTTTCCTTAAAACTGCTCCTGCGTATTAAGGATTTCCGCCATCCATGGCGGTTTCGCGATGCCCGAACGCTATCGGCGCCGGTCAAGTCCATACCGATGCATCGCTCTACCCATCCTCCGATCGTGGATCCGATTAACCGCAGCTGCGGCTTTACGCTTAACGCCTTACCACTTACCACTTACCACTTACCACTTCCGACTTACCACCATCCATTATTCCCCCGCCACACCTTGAATTTCCCGCCATTGCCTCAATCTCTTGCGTAATACATTTTTAGCAGGAGCAACAGATGACAACGATCGTTTCCGTGCGCCGCGGCGACAAGGTAGTCGTCGGCGGCGACGGCCAGGTTTCGCTGGGCAATACCGTCATGAAGGGTACGGCCAAGAAGGTCAACATGCTGCCCAGGCACCAGGTGATCACCGGCTTTGCCGGCTCCACCGCCGACGCCATCACGCTGCGCGACCTGTTCGAGCAGCAACTCGACAAGCACCAGGGCAATATCGTGACCGCGGTCATCCACCTCGCGCGGGAATGGCGCAGCGACCGCGTACTGCGGCGCCTGGAGGCACTGATGCTGGTCGCCAACAAGGAAAAGACCTACCTGATCTCCGGCAGCGGCGACGTCATCGAGCCCGAAGACGGCGTTATCGCCATCGGCTCCGGCGGCAACTACGCCCTGGCGGCGGCCAAGGCGCTGGTCGCCAACACCGAGCTGGGCGCCCGTGACGTCGTCGAGAAGAGCCTGCATATCGCCGCCGATATCTGCGTTTTCACCAACGACAACCTGACTATCGAAGAACTGGATGCGGTGGCCTGAGCGGCGGCCCGAGGAGAAAGAGATGTCCAACATGACACCGCGTGAAATCGTCCACGAGCTGGACCGCCATATCGTCGGCCAGGACGCCGCCAAGCGCTCGGTGGCGGTGGCACTGCGCAACCGCTGGCGTCGCATGCAACTCAACGAAGAGCTGCGCGCCGAAGTATCACCGAAGAATATTCTGATGATCGGTCCGACCGGCGTCGGCAAGACCGAAATCGCCCGCCGCCTGGCGAAACTCGCCAACGCCCCCTTCATCAAGGTCGAAGCGACCAAGTTCACCGAGGTCGGCTATGTCGGCCGCGATGTCGAGACCATCGTCCGCGACCTGGTGGACATGGCGATCAAGATGGTGCGCGAGCAGGAGATGGAAAAAGTGCGTTTCCGCGCCGAAGAGGCCGCCGAGGAGCGCATCCTTGACGCTCTGCTGACACCGGCCCGGGGGGACTCCTTCGACAGCCAGCCCAGCCGCACCGACAGCGCGACCCGTCAGATCTTCCGCAAGAAACTGCGCGAGCATCAGCTCGACGACAAGGAAGTCGACATCGAGGTCTCACAGCCGCGGGCCGGCGTCGAGATCATGTCGCCGCCGGGGATGGAGGAGATGACCAGCCAGCTGCAGAACATGTTCGCCAACCTCGGTGGCGGCGGTCGCAAGCAGAGCCGGCGCATCAAGGTAAGCGAAGCCTTCAAGCTGCTGACCGACGAAGAGGCGGCGAACCTGATCAAGGACGACGAGATCAAGCAGAATGCCGTCGAACTGGTGGAACAGAACGGCATTGTCTTCCTCGACGAGATCGACAAGGTCTGCAAGCGCACCGAGAACACCGGCGGCGACGTGTCCCGCGAAGGGGTACAGCGCGACCTGCTGCCGCTGATCGAGGGCTGCACCGTCAGTACCAAGTACGGCATGGTCAAGACAGACCACATTCTTTTCATCGCCTCGGGGGCCTTTCACCTGGCACGCCCGTCCGACCTGATCCCGGAACTGCAGGGCCGGCTGCCGATCCGTGTCGAGCTCAACGCCCTGACGCCGGATGACTTCCGCCGTATCCTGACCGAACCGAACGCCAGCCTTACCGAACAGTACCGGGCACTGATGAAAACCGAGGGTGTCGAGGTCGAATTCGCCGACGATGCCATCGCCCGCATCGCCGAACTGGCTTTTCAGGTCAACGAGCAGACCGAAAACATCGGCGCCCGCCGCCTGCACACCATGATGGAACGCCTGCTCGAGGAGCTGTCCTACGGCGCCTCGGATCTCAGTGGCCAGGCTCTGGTGATCGACGCCGCCTACGTCGACAAATACCTCGGCGATCTCAGCCAGGACCAGGACCTGAGTCACTATATTCTGTAGGAGCAGCGATCATAGGTTGGGTGGAGGCCCGCAGGGCCGAAACCCAACAGAAATGGTGCCGACCGACACCCATCGATCTGTACTGCGATCGATACGGCGGGGTTCGTGATGCCCGGGTCGCACGGCCGGCTTCAGGCGCGTGCCCATGCATCCCTCTACCCACCCTCCGGTCTCGCCTGCAGCTTGCCGATAATCCATCCACTACGCCTGGAAGAACAACATGAAGTCCACTCCCCTTCCCTCCGATATAAAGCTGCATCTGAAGTCGCGCACGCTGGAGCTGGTCTACCCCGACGGCAGCTTCGAGCTGACCGCCGAGTTCCTGCGGGTCCACTCGCCATCGGCGGAGGTTCGCGGGCACGGCATCGGCCAGAGCGTGCTGCAAACCGGCAAAAAGCTGGTTGGCATCAAACAGGTCGTACCGGCGGGCAACTATGCGCTCAAGATCGTTTTCGACGACGGCCACGACAGCGGGCTCTATACCTGGGAATATCTCTATGATCTCTCCCATGACCATGACCGTTACTGGCAGGAGTACCTGCAACGGCTCGAACAAGCCGGCGCGTCCCGCGACGGCGGTATGATCGCCCGGGGCTGATTCGAAATTTTCATACCGGCTGATGTCCTGAAACGTTGGTCATTGCGCGGTACAATGCAGACAAACACCTTCAGCAGCGACAGGCGAGCATGAGCGACCAGAAGCACGACAGCACCACCCATTTCGGCTACCAGGAAGTTCCGGTCGAGGACAAGGCGCGTCGCGTCGCCGATGTCTTTCACTCGGTTGCCGCCAAATACGACATCATGAACGATCTGATGTCCGGCGGCATCCACCGGCTCTGGAAACGTCTTACCATCGAGCAGAGCGGCGTGCGGCGCGGTCACCGTGTGCTCGACATCGCCGGCGGCACCGGCGACCTGACCCTGCGCTTTTCGCGGCTGGTCGGTCCCGAAGGCGAAGTGGTGCTGGCGGATATCAACGACTCCATGCTCAAGGTCGGTCGCGACAAGCTGCTCGACCACGGCGCCACCGGCAACATCGAGTTCGTCCAGGCCAACGCCGAATGCCTGCCGTTCCCGGACAACCACTTCGACGTCATTACCATCGCCTTTGGCCTGCGCAACGTCACCGACAAGGACGCCGCGCTGCGTTCCATGACCCGCGTCCTGAAGCCCGGCGGCAAGGTCATGGTGCTCGAGTTCTCGAAAACCGACAATCCGGCGCTGACGAAACTCTACGATTTTTACTCGTTCAATATTCTTCCCCAGATGGGCAGGATCATCGCCAACGATGCCGAAAGCTACCGCTACCTGGCCGAGTCGATCCGCATGCATCCTGATCAGGAAACCCTCAAGCAGATGATGGAGACCGCCGGTCTGGTAAACTGCAAGTATCAGAACCTCACCGGCGGCATCGTCGCATTGCATACCGGTATCAAGCCCTGAGACCGGAGACAGCCTTGAGCCCGGAGACAGCCCTGAGCCTGTCGTTAGCCCTGAGCCCGGAGATAGCCCCATGCCATTGCCCATGCTAAGCGCCACCCTGCTGACACTGCTCGAACCGAGCGTCAACGCACTGCTGCAGCGCGACCCGGTGACCCTGCGCGAACTGGGCAAACTGGCCGGCCGCGTTCTGGCAGTGGAGATCACCTCGCCAACGCTGACGCTCTATGTGGTGCCGAACCCTGAGGGCCTGCAGCTGCAACAGCACTATGGCGCCGAGCCGGACGCGCGCCTGTCCGGCAGCGCCAGCGCGCTGCTGCGCCTGATCAGCGGCGACGACAAGGCCGAAGCCCTGTTCGGCAAGGGTGTCGCCATCAGCGGCGACAGCGCCCTTGCGATGCGGCTGCAGGAGATACTGGCCGACGCCGATATCGACTGGGAGGGCCTGCTGGCCGAACTGATCGGCGACCTGCCGGCGCACCAGGCCGCCCGCTTCGTGCGCTGGCAGCGCGACTACTGGACGCAGGCGGGCGACAGCCTGAGCCACAACCTCGGCGAGTTCCTGCAGGAAGAAGCGCGCCTGCTGCCGCCGCGCCCTGAACTGGAAGGCTTCATGGCCGACGTCGACGACCTGCGCCAGCGCAGCGACCGGCTCGAAGCCCGACTGCAGCGAGTGCTTGACCGGCTCGACAGCGAATGAGGCGAAAGAAGTGACGGGTTACGTGTAACCCGTCACGCGTAACGCGTCACCCCAACATCAGAACGGCTTCACCACCACCAGTATCAGAATCGGCACGAAAATCAGCAGCGGCAGTTCATTGAACAGCCGGAAGTAGCGGCCGCTACGGTCCAGGCGCCCCGCCTGCAGCCGCTTCAGGTAGGCGCGACACCAGGCGTGATAGCCGATGAGCAGCGCCACGAACAGCAGCTTGGCATGCAGCCAGCCGCCGCTGAAGCCGAACCCCAGCCAGAGCCAAAGACCCAGCGCCAGTGTGAACAGGGCCATAATGGTCATGAAGCCATAAAGTTTGCGCGCCATGATTTCCAGCCGCGCCACATCCTGTCCCGCCTCGCGGCCTTCGACATAGTGCACGAAAATGCGCGGCAGATAGAAGATGCCCGCCATCCAGCTGGTCATCGCGAGAATATGAAAGGTCTTGACCCAAAGCATGTCCGGTCTCCGTGCGAATGATGCAGGCATCATACTGAAACCCTGCAGATAAACTGAATGGTGACGACAGGAAATTCCGCTTTTTAGAGGCCCCGCTACCCGCTAGCCTGACAGTCAACCGAACCGCTTGCGACAACGGGAGACAGCAAAGATGACAGACCGTACCCTCGAACGCCGAATCCAGGGCGTGCCGGCATCTGACGGAGCCGGCGTGCGACTCAACCGAGTTATCGGCACACCGGCGCTCAGGCACCTGGACCCCTTCCTGATGCTGGACGAGTTCAAGTCCGACAGCGCCGACGACTACATCGCCGGCTTCCCGGCCCACCCGCATCGGGGATTCGAAACCGTGACCTACATGCTCGCCGGCCGCATGGAGCATCGCGACCACCTCGACAACGTCGGTCTGCTGGAAGCCGGCGGCGCCCAGTGGATGACCGCCGGCCGCGGCATCATCCATTCGGAGATGCCGCAGCAGGACGAGGGCCTGATGTGGGGCTTCCAGCTCTGGGTCAACCTGCCCGCCGCGCAAAAGATGCAGCCGGCGAGCTACCGCGACCTGGCCCCTGACGAAATCCCCGAGGCACTGGACGACCAGGGCGTGCTGCGCCGCGTGATCGCCGGTCACTCGCTCGGCACCCCGGGACCGATACAGGGACTCAGCGTCGACCCGCTGATGGTCGATATCCGGCTGCCCGCCGGCCGCGGCATCGTGCACCCGGTCCCGTCCGGCCACCGCGCTTTCGTCTACGTCTACCGTGGCACCGTCAATATCGGCGGCGAGCCCGTGCCGGCAGGCCAGCTGGGCACGCTGAGCGACGGCGATCAGGTGCGGCTTGACGGCGAAAAGGACAGCGACAGCGCTGTACTGCTGCTGGCGGCGCGCCCCATAGGCGAACCCATCGTTCAGTACGGGCCCTTCGTAATGAACTCCAGCGAGGAAATCGAACAGGCGCTGCGTGACTACCGGGACAATCGCCTCACCGGCTGAATCCGCCAGTCCCCCGGAACCACCGCGGGTGCTGTCGGAATTGCAACCGCCTGCTAGACTTCCTGTAACTCCAAACGGTTGTTTTAGACCCAGGCCCCGCCACTCCCGGCGGCCTCAGCAGAGGGACCTGCCATGCATCGCCGAATCGTTCTTGCCCTTCCCGTCGCCATGATTATCGCGGCCTGCAGCAACCTTCCGCCTTCGGAGCCGGTCGACAAGGTCGTCTGGCTCGAGCAGGGCGAGGACTGGGAAGGGGAAGCCCGCAACTGGTTCCATCACGTCAGCCAGGGCACCGCAACGCTGCCGATCCCGTTCGAGTGGTTCATGGCGCTGGAGCAGCCCGGAGTCAACCTGTTCGGCGCCGGAGAGCTGGTGTCGTCGCCGGATTACCTGGCGCGGCTGGGCTTCATTCCCGGGAAGATCAACCGCTTCAACCAGAGCGGCCTGCCGGTGGGCTTCGCCGTCGACTATAACGTCACCAGCCCCGTCGATGGCCGTCAGTACAACGCCATCGGCTTCACCTGCGCCGCCTGCCACACCGGCCAGATGACCTACCAGGGCACCTCGATCCGCTACGACGGCGGCCCTGCGGTCACCGACATCACCGAGTTCACCATAGTGCTGTTCCTGGCGATGTTCGAGACCCGATACAGCGATGTGCGTTTCAACCGGTTCGCGGCCCGAGTCCTCGGCGAGCAGAATACCAAAGCCAACCGCAAGGCACTGAAAAAGGCCTTTTCGACCAACCTGATGGAGCTGATCGACCTGCAGCTCAGCAGCATCGAAGCCGAGGAGCAACGCGAGATCGTCGCCGAGCTCGATCGCAGCGGCGAAAGCCGCACGCTCAAGGATATTGCCAAGGGCCTCAAGGCCAGCCTGAAGAACATCGAGGGCTTCGCGCGACTCGACGCCCTCAACCGTATCGGCAACCAGGTCTTCGCGCTGGACGCCAACCGGCCGTCCAACTTCGTCACGCCCGATGCACCGGTGAACTACCCGCACATCTGGTCGTCCTCCTGGTTCGAGTGGGTGCAGTACGACGGCTCCATCATGCAGCCGATGGTGCGCAACGCCGGAGAGGCGCTCGGCGTCGCGGCGCTGGTCAATCTGGAGCCGGGGGAACGGCACTTCGACTCCACCGTCAGGGTCGATGCCCTATACCGCATAGAGCAGATGCTGGCAGGCTCAGTACCGCCGTTCCAGGCCCGTGCCTTTACCGGCCTGCAGGCGCCGAAATGGCCGGAACAGATCCTCGGCGCCATCGACCGGGAGCAGGCCGCGAAGGGCCAGGCGCTCTACGGGGAGCTCTGTCAGGGCTGCCACCTGCCGGCCACCAGCGACCCTGCATTCTGGAGCGAAAAGTACTGGTCCGTCGAGAACGATGCCGGCGAGCGTCTGCTGCGACTCAAGATCATACCCGCCGATGACATCGGCACCGATCCTGCACAGTCCCGGGTGCTCGCCGATCGCAAGGTGGATACCCGGGGACTGGGCATCGACACCGAAGTCTATGCCGGCCGCGATTGCGAGCCGCTGCGGGTTACCGAAGCCGAAGACGCCTCCTTCGCCTTTTCCCTCGGAGCAGTGGTGCAGGAAACCACCGCCTACTGGTATCGTCAGCACGGCATCGGCGAGGCCGAGCAGCGCAGAATGAACGGCGAGCGCCCCAACTGCCTGCAGGCGCCCGGCGGCTACAAGGCCCGACCGCTCAACGGTATCTGGGCAACCGCCCCCTTCCTCCACAACGGCTCGGTACCGGACCTCTACGCACTGCTGTCACCGGCGGACGAACGGCCGGACAGCTTCTATCTCGGCAATCGCGAATTCGACCCGGTCCGCGTCGGCTATCGCAGCGGCAAGGGCACCGGGCTGACCCGGATCGACACCTCGCTGCCCGGCAACCACAACAGCGGCCACGAGTTCGACGACGACGAGGGCCCCGGCGTTATAGGCCCGGCGCTGAGCGAAGCCAACCGGATGGCGCTGATTGAGTATTTGAAGACGCTGTGAGGCGTGACGGGTGACGGGTGACGGGTGACGGGTGACGGGTGACGGGTGACGGGTGACATGTTACGGGCAAAGGCCGCCGCACAACCGTCCCGAAACCACGGACCGGAGGGTGGGTAGAGCGATGCATCGCAGCGGCTTCAAGACCGGCACCGGACCAAGGGCATCGCGAAACCGCCAGGGACGGTGGAAATCCTGTAAACGCAGGAGCGGTTTTCAGGGAACCCGCAATATCGATTGCAGTACAGATCGATTGGCGTCGGTTGGTAGAGCGGCGGGCGCAATACCGCTCTTCGCTCGCGGAGCGAGCTCCTACGCCGACACTCACCAGGGCAGTTCGGAGCCATCCCAACTGAGGAAGCGCCCGCTGGGACCGCCACGGTTTTCTTCCAGCACCTGCAGCAACTGGCGCACCGTGCGTTCGACGCTGAACAGTTTCTCCGGCGCCACTCTTTTGCTGAACGGCGCCGACAGCTCGGTGGCAGTGGTGCCCGGATGCAGGCACAGCAACTGCAAATGGGGAAAGCGACGGCGCATCTCGATCGACGCGGTTTTCATCAGCATATTGAGCGCAGCCTTCGAAGCCCGATAGCTGTACCAGCCGCCGAGCTCGTTTTCGGCGATGCTGCCGACCCGCGCCGAGATCACGGCGAACTGGCTCGAAGTGTGATGCACCAGCAACGGGTGCAGGTGCTTTAGCAGTAACAGCGGACCCAGCGCATTGACCGACATCGAGTGTCCAAACCAGTCTCCCGAAAGCTGCGACAGGCTCTTCTCCGGCCCCTGCTCGCCCTGATGCAGTACACCGACGCAGCAGACCGCCAGTTCCAGCGGCTCCAGCAGCTGCGCTTCCATCTTCGCCACCGCGGCGGCTACGCCCGCCTCGTCGGTCAGATCCAGCATCACCCGGTGCAGCTGGCCGGGATGGCCTGCAGCCAGCTCGTCCAGAGCGCCGAGGCTGTCCGGCTGACGGTAGCTGGCATAGACATTCCAGTCGCGCTGCAACAGCGCCCTGACGAAGCCCAGGCCGATACCCCGGGTCGCGCCAACCACCAGTGCAGTTGCCATGCCCCCCCCCCCCTTGAGATCTCTGCGGTGATGTCTTCAGTCTATACGAGAACCGGCAGCGGTCACGGCGCAATCAAACGACGCAGCTCCGCCCCGCGCGCGTCGGCCAGCGCCCGTGCATAGAGATCATGGCGGCGCAAATCGTCGATCACGCCGGGCAGAACCTGCGCCAGCTCAGCCGGATCCAGCCCGGGCCTGACCCCGGGGTGATACAGAATGCGCAGCAGGCTGCAGTCCAGATCGGTCAGCAGGTCATCGGGGGTGCGGTCGTTGAAGACCGACGGGTAAGCGAGCTCGGAGTCGTTTCCGAGGCCCAGCACCTGCGTCAGCTCCTCGACAATGCAGGCGACCAGCTTGCCGTGCATCCGGGCCTGGTCGACTGGAATCACGGCAGCTGCGCCAAGGATGAGGCCGCCCTCGCTGCGCAGGCCTCCCATGCAGACGGCGCCGTGAAGGTGACGTAAAGCGCCGGCGCCGAACTCCCTGGCAATATCGCCGGCCCAGCGCCCGCTGTGGGTGAACACCAGCACCAGATTGGCCTGCTCGCGGGAACCGACCCGTGCGATATCGAGGCCGGTGATGGCGGCAAGGTGACGCAGGTGCATATCGGTCAGGCGCTCGTGCAACGCCCGGTCGCCGACGACATGGTCGATCCAGACCCGCACCGGCTGCTGCCATTTGCGAATCTCGCGCCTGCCCTCGCCATGCTCGACCGACAGCGCCACGTCCTCGAAGATTCGCGCCAGCTGCTGAGGCTGCTGCCAGCGCTCGGTCGCACAGACGGGCAGCGCCAGCAGCAACAGCAGCCAGCAGGCACGCATCAGAGCACCGCTGTGCTGAGACTCAGGATATCCACAAGCTCGACGTCGAGGCGGTCACCGGAGGCAATCGGGCCAACGCCCGCCGGCGTCCCGGTCAGCACCACATCGCCGGGCTCCAGGGTAAAGTGGTTCGAGATATAGCTCAGCAACGGCAGCACCGGGTTGAGCATGAAGCGGCTGTTGCCGTCCTGGCGGGTATCGTCGTTGACCCGCAGACGGAGCTGCACGTTCTGCAGATCCGGCACCTGATCCGCCGGCACGAACGCCGACAGCGGGCAGGCACCGTCGAAGCCCTTGGACTTCTCCCAGGGGTGCCCCTGACGCTTGAGCTCGTCCTGCAGATCGCGCAGGGTCAGATCCAGCGCCAGGCCGACGCCGGCGATGGCTGCAGCCGCCTGCTGCTCGTCCGCGCCCTTGAGACGCTTGCCGATCAGAATCGACATTTCGGTCTCGAAGTGTACCCGGCCCTGACCGGCCGGAATGGCGAACGGCTGCTCCAGCGGGACCACCGACGTGGCCGGCTTGATGAACAGCATCGGCACCGTCGGCACCGGGTTGTTCAGCTCGGCGGCATGGTCGGCGTAATTGCGGCCGACACAGACGACCTTGCCCAGCGGCAGATCGACGGCGGCGCCGCTGGCATAGCGATGGTGATAGGGCATGACGACTCCAGGTCG
This sequence comes from Marinobacterium nitratireducens, assembly GCF_014645375.1. Lineage (GTDB taxonomy): Bacteria > Pseudomonadota > Gammaproteobacteria > Pseudomonadales > Balneatricaceae > Marinobacterium_A > Marinobacterium_A nitratireducens. The sequence goes on along the minus strand of NZ_BMLT01000002.1, from coordinate 425,201 downwards.
GTTGGAAACACAACGCAGGTCATCATAGCGCCGGCCACCCGGGCCTGCCAGGCGCGCTCAGGCCGGCACCGGCTGACGGGCCTGGCTGCGATACAGCAGCAGGCTCAGCATCAGCGTTACCGTCAGCACCAGCAGCGAGGCGACGACCACTCCGGCCCAGCCGAAACCGTGCCAGAACGGTGCCAGATAGAACCCGCCGCAGCTGGCGCCGAGGTAGTAGAACAACAGGTAGAGGGACGAAGCGCTGGCGCGCGCATGCTCGGCGTGACGGCTGACCCAGCTGCTGGCGGTCGAATGGGCGAAGAAGAAGCCGAAGCTGTTGATCAGGAAGCCGGCGATGATCGCCGTCAGCGACGGAATCAGGGTGACCAGGGTACCGCACATCAGCAACAGCACACCGAGCGCCATGCACAGCGGCTGCGACAGCCGTTGCGCGATACGTCCCGAGAGCGCCGACCCTACGGTACCGCTCAGGTAGGTCAAGAACAGCATGCCCAGAAACTGCGCCGACAGGCCGTAGGGCGCTTCGGCCAGCATGAAGGTGGCGTAGCTGTACTGATTGATGAAGATGAAGAAGTTCAGGCCGCCGATCAGGTAAGCGCCCAGCAGCAAGGGGTTGCGAAGGTGGTCGCCCAGATCGCGCAGCATCAGCGCCGGCCGCAGCGGCTTGGCACTGAAGCCGCGTGACGGCGGCAGCAGCAGCGCAACCGCGGCCAGCAGCAACGCACTGACGCAGGCCATTGCCATGAACGCCTGCGACCAGCCGAAGTGCTCGCCGACGAAACCGCCCACCAGGCGGCCGCCGACACCGCCGAGGGTGTTGCCGCTGATGTAGAAGCCCACCGCCAGCAGCAGCGCCTTGCGGCTGAATTCGTCACCCATATAGGCGATCGCGATGGCCGGCAGACCGCCCAGGAAGAACCCCTGCAATGCACGCAACCCAAGCAGCAGACCGTAGCTCTGGGTAAACGACAGCGCCAGGGTGGTGAGGGTAACGCCCGCCATCGTCAGCAGAATGATGCCGCGGCGACCCAGCGCATCCGACAGCGGCCCATAGACCAGCAACGACAGTCCCAGGGTCAGGGTGGTGACGGTGAAGCTCCAGCCTGCCTGGAGCGGCGAAATGCCGAAATCCTCTGCAATCATCGGCAGCAGCGGCTGGGTAACGTAGACGTTGGCGAAAATCATCACCGAACCCAGGCAAAGCGCCAGCGTCGCCTGCCAGAATGCCCTGCTGCCTGCTTCTATCATTGCACCACCTGTTCACTTGTTGATCAGACGACACAGCTTAAAGCTTTACCTTTCATCATAAAAATATATACTTTTTATCAATCTAATAAGAGCCTGTTATGCAATGGACGTTAAGCCGCTGCGGTATTTCACCGAGGTCGCCCGTCACAACAGTTTCACCCGCGCCGCAGAAGCCCTGCACGTCGCCCAGCCGGCCGTCAGCATGGCGATCCGAAAGCTCGAGGCCGAACTGGAACTGACGCTGTTCCACCGTCAGGACCGCCAGGTCAGCCTGACCGACGAAGGCGTCCGGCTCCTTACGCATGCCGAGCGCATCCTCAGGGCCGTCGACGATGCCCGGCTGGAAATGGAAGAGCTGCGTGGGCTGAGCCGGGGCGAGGTCAGGGTCGGCATCCCCAGCATGCTCGGTTCCTATTATTTTCCGCCGATTCTGATGGCCTTCAGGCATCGGCACCCGAACCTCAATCTCTCGGTCGTCGAAGCAGGAACCGGCTCGCTGCAGCAGATGCTCGAGCAAAGCGAGCTGGACCTGGCGGTGATCGTGGCCGAAGAGGTGCCGGAGGCGCTCGAGGCGCGCAGTTTTCTGCGCGAGCAGATGATGGTGGCCGTGGCCCGCGACCACCCGTTCGCCCGCCAGCTCGACGTCGCGCTGAGCGACTTCTTCGATCAGGAGCTGGTGATGTTCCCCCGCGGCTACTTCCACCGCCGGGTCGTCGACCGGCTGGCCGGCGCGTCGGGACGCACACCGGACATCGGTTTCGAAACCAGCCTGCTACCGCTGATCAAGTCGATCGTGAAGCAGGGCTTCGGCATTTCGACGCTGCTGGCGATGGTGCTGCAGGACGACCCCGACCTGGTGGCGCTGCCGTTTTCGGATCCGGTCTGGCTGGATCTGTCGATCGCCTGGCGCCGCGACGGCTACCTGTCCCGTGCCAACCGCGCCTTTGTCGACTTCGTATTGGAACAGACGGGGACAGTAGAAAGCTAAACGCGGCAATTCGGAGGGTGGGTGCAGCGATGCAATGGCAACACCCGTCATTGTACGGGCATCGCGGAACTGCCATGGACGGTGGGAATCCTGACAACGCAGGAGCAGCTGCCGGGGAACCCGCAGCATCGATCGCAGTACGGATCAATTGGTATCGGCCAGCACAGATGTTGGGGCTGCTCCTGTGTCGCTTGACCCAACCAACAGCTGTTCACTCGCCGCTCTAACCTCTATGATGCTGCCTTTCATTCTTGGAGGATCCCGCAATGCTGCACGTTAACGAATATTTCGAAGGCAAGGTCAAGTCGATCGGTTTCGAGAACAGCGAAGGCCGCGTCACCACCGGCGTTATGGAAGCCGGCGAGTACGAATTCGGCACCAGCGAGAAGGAACGCATGGTGGTCTGCAGCGGCGAGCTGATCGTCAAACTGCCGGGCAGCGAAGAATTCCAGTCGTTTCCGTCCGGTACCGCGTTCGACGTCGCGGCCAACCAGAAATTCCAGCTGAAGGTCGAGCAGCCGACGGCCTATATCTGCTTCTACGGCTAGTACCGCAGCAGACAGCGCCTGGGCCGGATCCGGCCCAGACTGGCTCATATCAAGTTGAATAAATTTCCAGCAAACACCAAGCCTAGACCAAACTCATTCATGTAACTCTGTGCTACCATAGCCCGTCTTAACCGCCCGCCACTTTATCTAACGAGTCCCACAGAAATGAGCAAGACCACTTCTCTGGAAAAAAGCAAAATCAGGATTCTGCTGCTGGAAGGTGTCCACCAGTCCGCGGTCGACACCCTGAACGCGCAGGGTTACACCAACATCGAGTACCTCACCGGTTCGCTGCCGGAAGAGGAACTGATCGAGAAGATCCAGGACGTTCACTTCATCGGCATCCGTTCCCGTACCCAGCTGAATGAGAAGGTACTGGCGGCGGCCGACAAACTCGTCGCCATTGGTTGCTTCTGTATCGGTACCAACCAGGTCAGCCTGCCTGCAGCGACCGAGCGCGGCATCGTCGTCTTCAACGCGCCCTACTCCAACACCCGTTCCGTCGCGGAGCTGGTGCTGGCCGAAGCCATCATCCTGCTGCGCGGCGTCGCCGAGAAGAGCGCCAAGGCGCACCGCGGCATCTGGCAGAAAACCGCGAAGAACTCCTACGAGATCCGCGGCAAGAAGCTGGGCATCGTCGGCTACGGCAGCATCGGCTCGCAGCTGAGCGTGCTGGCCGAGTCTCTCGGCATGGAAGTGTACTTCTACGACGTCGTTACCAAGCTGCCGCTGGGCAACGCCACCCAGCTGGGTTCACTGCAGGAACTGCTGTCGACCTGCGACGTGATCTCGCTGCACGTTCCGGAAACCGCGGCGACCAAGGACATGATGGGTGCCGAGCAGTTCGCACAGATCAAGCAGGGCGCCATCTTCATCAACGCCGCCCGCGGTACCGTGGTCGACATCGACGCCCTCTGCGCCGCGCTTTCCAGCGGTCAGGTTCTCGGCGCCGCCGTCGACGTCTTCCCGGTCGAGCCGCGCAGCAACGACGACGAGTTCATTTCGCCGCTGCGTGAATTCGACAACGTCATTCTGACCCCGCACGTCGGCGGTTCGACCATGGAAGCGCAGCAGAACATCGGTTACGAAGTCGCGGAAAAGCTGGTCAAGTACAGCGACAACGGCTCCACCATCACTTCCGTCAACTTCCCGGAAGTGGCGCTGCCGGCACACGCCAACGTCCACCGTCTGCTGCACGTTCACCGCAACATTCCGGGCATCCTCAGCAAGATCAACACGGTATTTTCCGAGAACAACATCAACATCTCGGGTCAGTACCTGCAGACCAACGAAAAGGTCGGCTACGTGGTGATCGACGTCGACGCGGACTACTCCGAAGTCGCGCTCGAGAAGATCGCCGAAATCGAAGGCACCATCCGCGCCCGCCGTCTGTTCTGACGCTCGCCGGCGGCGGCTCCGGCCGCCGCCATTTGCGCAGATACCCGCACCGCCTGTCAGGCGGCCTGCAGTACCTGCTGCAGCAACCGGCCGATCGGCCGGAACACCTGCCGCCGCAGACCCTCCGCCTCGTTCACCAGGTGGTGCCGCGCACCATCGACCAGCTCCAGCTGCCGCGCCGGATACAGGCGCCCGAGAACCTGCAGGTTGTGACGCCAGTCCACGGTGCCGTCTTCGGTGCCCTGAATCACCAGCGGCGCCCCCGCAAGCACGGGACTCGTCTCGATCATCTCGATCCACTCAAGCATTGCACGCACCCAGCTGACCGCGATATAGGGATGCTGCAGAGGGTCCTCCTCGCGCAGAAAACGCACGAAGTCGGGATCATGGGAATTCTCCGTGTACATGCGCCGGACATACTTGAGAAAGCGGCCGAACCAGCGATAGCGACGCTGGATCAGCTGCAGCCTCGCCGGCCGCACCAGCGGCGCCAGGAAAACCCGCCCCTGCACCGGCCACGGCTGCGATGCCTGGCGCTCAAGGCGCTGTTGCTCCATCAGTATCGCCGCGCCGGTGCTCTGTCCGATCAGCACCAGCGGGCCCGGCAGCTCGTGCCGATGCCGTTCGAGCAACAGCGACAGCTGGTTGGCGTAGCTGGAAAAATGATCAATCGACAGCGCCGGGCCGCTGGACAGGCCGTGCCCCGGAAGGTCATAGATCAGTACCCGCCAGCCCGAACGCAGCAGGTAGTCGATCAGGTGTCGGTAGAGCCCGGCATGATCCATGTAACCATGCACCACCACGGCCGTTCCCTCGGGCGGCCGCAACGGCCGGAAACACTGCGCCACCAGCGAAACCGGGCCGATACGTTCGACGCCGATGCTGTAGCGACAGCCCGTCATCAGCGCCGCCAGCCCGTAGACTTCCAGATAGGCCTGCAACGGCGGCGCGCACAGGCTGACATCTGCCGGCGAGAAGGCGTCGAGTCCGTCGCGGATTTGTCTGGGATCGAGCATCGTCATGGTGGCTCCTCGGCGTTCACCTGCCATACACGCGAGCGGCGATAACCTGCGCACTAACGTTCGAGGAAGCCGTGTCAGCCTCAGACATGACTTACCTAGCAGGCCCTGTAAACACTATATTAGAGATCCAACCGTTAGTGCGAGCTTACAGCCAGATGAAAGATTGGTTGCCGGCATTGTTATGGCTGCTGCTGTTGTTACCGCTCTCGACCCGGGCCGATCTCGACAGCGATATCGAGCAGCTCGGCACCCGTCTGCAGCAGTATCAGTCCGACTCCCTGTCCGCGCAGGAGCAGGCCACCCGGGACAAACTGCAGAAAACACTGGATACCCTCGAGCAGCAAAAGGAACTCGAGCAGCGTATCGACAAGCTGCGACAGGAGCTGATCGAGCAACCCGAGCGTATCGCGAAGCTTAAACAGCAACCCCGGCCAAAGGCCGCCGTCGACCTGCCGTCGACGCTGGAAAGCCTCAACCGGGACCAGCTGCAACAGCGGCTGACACTGGTCAAGGCGTCTTTGCTGGATCAGCGCAAGGAGCGGGAACGCCTGCAGCAGGAAGGGGAGATGGTGGAGCAGAAGCGACTGAGCCTGCGCGAACAGTTGTCGCTGCTGCAGCGTGCCGGGAACACCGGCGAGGTACCGGGCAGCGGCCCGCGTGACGAAGCCTCGCAACTGCTCGAGAACGCCAGGTTCGAGCAGCGCAGTCTGCAGATGCAGGCACTGGAGCTCGAATTGCTGGCCTTGCCGGGACGGGCTGAGATCAACACCCTGCAACTCGAAGCCCTGAATCTCAGCATCGCCCGCAATGAGGTCGGGCTGGAGCAGCTCGAGCAGGCGCTGCGCCAGCGCCTGCGCAGCCAGACCGAAGAAGCGATCAGCGGACTGCAGTCCCGGGAACAGCAGGACCCGGATCCGGCCGTGCAGACACTCGGAGAGCGTAATATCGCCCTGAGTGAAGAGATGCGCCAGGTCCTCAATGACATCGAAGCGGCCGACAACCAGCGCCGCCAGCTCGAACAGCACCTCAAATCCGTCGACGAGGCCTACCGTACCATCTCCCAGCAGCTGGAACTGAATATCCGCTATGTCGGCACCGAGCTGCACCAGTTGCTGTCCGGTCTGAGCCGTCCGCTGAATACCGAGCGCACCCGTTCCCGAATCAACGAGCTGCGTCTGCGCAACCTGCAGCTGAGCAAGAGCGCAATCAACGCCGAGCAGGTGCTGCGCGGCGACGCGCCGCCGGAACCGGCGCCGGCTGCAGAGGCCCTGGCGCGATACCGCAGCGTGCTCGGCGACCGCGCGCAGCTGCTCGAGCAGCTGCGCGACGCCAACCTGAACCTGATCACCGAGCTGTCGACACTGCTGTCGGTTCAGACCAACATCAACGAACGCACCGACCAGGCCCGCAAACTGATCAATCAAAAGCTGTTGTGGCTGCCAAGCGTTACGCCGATCGGTCTCGACTGGGCGGCACAGATCGCGGCCAGCCGACAACTGCTCGGCGAGCACTGGCAGCAGATGTCGCCGCGCATGACACTGAAATACTCGCGGGACCTTCCGGCGGCCTTTACCGCTCTGGCACTGGTGACACTCGCGGCCCTGTGGCTCTCGCCCTATCAGAAACGCAAGAAGACGCTGTGGCGGCGCCAGATCGGCAACGTGATGCAGGACCGGTTCTGGAACACCCTGCGACTGCTGCTGTTCGGCCCGCTGATCGCCCTGCCGGTCCCGCTGCTGCTCTACATACTGGCGACCCGGACACTCGACCCGTCGCTGGCGGACTACTTCGCCATCCAGCCGTTGCTGCTGACCGCCGCCAGCGTGATCTGGGCCTTTCACTGTCTGTGGCTGTGGCTCAGCCCGTCGGGGCTCTTCAACAGCCACTTCGGACTCGACGCGGCGCTGGCGCGCACCCTGCGCCGGCGCCTGATAGCGCTGTTCCTGTTCGGACTGCCATTGCTGCTGGCGGTGATTTACATCCTTCGCACCCCGCTGGATACGGAAGTGCTGAAGCCGGGGCTTGAACGTCTGCTGATGCTGGCCCTGACCGGACTGATCGCCATGCTCTGGGGCAGCCTGCTGCCGTCCCACCCCCTGATCAACAAGCTGACCTCGAGCCGGCACTGGTGGATGCGGGCGGAGTTCTGGATCATCGGACTGGTGGCGTTCAACCTGCTGCTGATGATCATGATGCTGATCGGCTACGTCTTTACCGCCCAGGTGCTGATGCTGACGCTGCTGAAAATACTGCTGACCTGCCTCGCGGTCTTTATCATCCACCGCCTCACGCTGCGCTGGCTGCTGATCGCCGAGCGCAAACTGTCCTTCGACCGCTCGCTGGCGCGACGTGCCGAAATGCTTGCCGCGCGGGAGAAGAAAAAGGAGCACCGCGAGGAAGAACCGCCGGTCAGCACCGACTACCTCAATATCCAGACCATTTCCGAACAGTCCCGCAAACTGCTGGCGGCGCTCTGCTGGCTGCTGCTGCTGGTACTGCTGTGGCTGAACGTGGGCGACTTGCTGCCGGCGCTGGACGTGCTGGACCAGCTGGTGCTCTGGTCCAGCATCAGTACCGGCGCGTCCGGCGAGTTTCTGGCCAATGTCACGCTCAAGGACCTGCTGCTGGCCTCGTTGCTGCTCGGGCTCAGCATTCTCGCCGCCTCCAACCTGCCAGGGCTGCTTGAACTGCTGATACTGCGGCACATGACGCTGGCGCCCGGCACCGGTTATGCGGTCACGACGCTGATACGCTACGCCCTGATCATGGCCGGCATTCTGTTCAGCGCCGACACCCTCGGACTGCAATGGTCGAAGCTGCAATGGCTGGTGGCGGCGCTTGGCGTCGGCCTTGGCTTCGGCCTGCAGGAAATCGTCGCCAACTTTGTCTCGGGCCTGATCATCCTGTTCGAGAAGCCGGCACGCATCGGCGACACCGTCACCATCGGCGGCGTCAGCGGCACGGTGACGCGGATCCAGATACGCAGCACCACCGTCGTCGACTGGGACCGCAAGGAAGTGATCATTCCCAACAAGACCTTCATCACCGACCAGCTGATCAACTGGTCGCTGACAGATTCGACCACCCGTATCGTCATCCCGGTGGGCGTGGCATACGGTTCGGATACCGACCGGGCCCGCATCCTAATGGTCGAAGCGGCCCGGGAAACCGAGCGGGTGCTGACGGATCCCAAGCCGGAAGCCTTCTTTATCGGCTTCGGCGCCAGCACCCTGGACCTGGAGCTGCGTCTCTTCGTCAGCAGCATGGCCGACCGCCTGGAAGTGACCCACAGCGTCAACTCCACCATCGCGCGCAAATTCGCCGATGCCGGCCTGGAAATTGCTTTCCCTCAGCTGGACGTGCATCTTTATCGCAGCGGTCGCCCCAGTGGCCGCACCAAACCCGCAGAAGGAGAAGACTGAATGGCGTCACCCGGCAAGCTTATGCACAGCTGCACCCTGCCCCTGCGCTGGGGCGATATGGATGCCTATGGTCACGTCAACAACGTGACCTATATCCGCTACCTCGAAGAAGCCAGGGTACAGATGCTGACCCGAATGGGCACCGGACTGGAGGGGGCAGACCAGGCTCCGGTGGTGATCAATGTCGGTTTCACCTTTCTCCAGCAGCTGACCTATCCGGACAGCGTCCGCGTGGAATGTTACGCGGCGGATCCGGGACGTTCGAGCTTCATGGTCAACTACCGACTCTTCGCCGAATCCGCCCCCGAGGCACTGGCCGGAGAAGGCTATTCCAAGGTCGTCTGGATCGACCGCAGGACCGGCCGCTCGGTGACCTTGCCGGACGCGGTCCGCAGCCAGCTGGAAAACTGAGCAGCCCCGCCCCCAAAACAGCGCGAAAAAGGAGTTTCAGAGTGTCACAGGACCTCGACAAAAGCCCGTCCCGGGCGACTGACGGCGACGGCGGAAACGCCCGCATCATCTACATTCTCTATCTGGTCAGTCTGTTGGTCGGCATAACCGCACTGATCGGCGTGGTCATGGCCTATGTCTACAGGAGCGACGCTCCACCCTGGCTGCGAGAACACTACCGCTGGCAAATACGAACATTCTGGATCGGCATTTTGTATACATTTATCGGTTCCCTGCTCACCGGTGTCGGCGTCGGTTTCCTCGTTCTGCTGGCCGTTCTGGTATGGTTCATCGTTCGCTGCGTCAAGGGACTTCAGCGCCTCGGCAGAGGTGAAGCACCGGAAGATTCGGGCTCCTGGCTGTTCTGATACAGTCACATAAATCTGAGTGATTGTGACTATATTCCGAAAATCCGGCACTTTAGCCCCGGACGACGCGACAATTCGGCCGAATTCGGTTAAATTACCGCGTCGCACAATAGACAAAGAAGAACCCGGTATCGGGTGCCTCGCCCCGTTCGGGAGAGAAAGAACAAGCAAAGAGGCAGTAGATAATGACTCTAAGGGTACAAACCGGTGGCTTGCAGGTCGCCAAAAGTCTTTACGACTTCATCAACAATGAGGCCATGCCGGGCACCGGCGTAGAGGCAGATAAATACTGGGCCGCATTCGATAAAATTGTACACGATCTTGCACCGCGCAATCGTGAACTTTTGGCGAAACGCGATCAGCTGCAGGCCCAGATCGATGCCTGGCACGTCGAGCGCAAAGGCAAGGCATTCGACTTCGCCGAGTACAAATCCTTCCTCCAGGAAATCGGTTACCTGCTGCCGGAAGGCGATGACTTCAGCGTCACCACCAGTGATGTCGATCCGGAAATGGCCACCATGGCCGGCCCCCAGCTGGTCGTCCCGGTGATGAACGCGCGTTACGCGCTGAACGCCGCCAACGCCCGCTGGGGCAGCCTGTACGATGCCCTTTACGGTACCGACGCCATCTCCAGCGAAGGCGGCGCCGAAGCCGGCAAGGGCTACAACCCGGTCCGCGGCGCCAAGGTCATTGCCTTCGCCCGTGACTTCCTCGATCAGGCAGCACCGCTGGCGTCCGGTTCGCACAAGACCTCCACCAGCTACCGCATCGAAAAAGGCCAGCTGGTCGTCAGCCTGCAGGACGGCAGCAGCACCGGGCTTCAGCAGCCGGAAAAACTGCGCGGTTTCAACGGCGACAACGAAGCTTCCCCGACCTCCATTCTGCTGTGCAACAACGGTCTGCACTTCGAGATCCAGATCGACCCGACCAGCGCGATCGGCCAGACTGACGCCGCCGGCATCAAGGACATCCTGATGGAAGCGGCGCTGACCACCATCATGGACTGCGAGGACTCCGTTGCCGCCGTCGATGCCGACGACAAGGTCGTGGTTTACCGCAACTGGCTGGGCCTGATGAAGGGCGACCTGTCGGAAGAGGTCAGCAAGGGCGACCGCACCATCACCCGTCAGCTGAATGCGGACCGCGAGTACCGTGGGATCGACGGTAACACCGTTACCCTCAAGGGCCGCAGCCTGATGTTCGTGCGCAACGTCGGCCACCTGATGACCAACAGCGCCATCCTCGACAAGGACGGCAACGAGGTGCCGGAAGGCATCATGGACGGTCTGGTCACCACCCTGATCTCGATCCACGACCTCCAGGGCAATGGCCGCGTGCGCAACACCACCACCGGCTCGACCTACATCGTCAAGCCGAAGATGCACGGACCGGAAGAAGTCGCCTTTGCCAACGAGCTGTTCGGTCGCATCGAAGAAGCGCTGGGCCTGGCCCCCTTCACCATGAAGGTCGGTATCATGGACGAGGAGCGCCGCACCACGGTAAACCTCAAGGAGTGCATCCGCGCCGCCAAGGACCGCGTGGTGTTTATCAACACCGGCTTCCTGGACCGTACCGGCGACGAAATCCACACCTCGATGGAAGCGGGCCCGATGATCCGCAAGGGCGACATGAAAGGCGCCACCTGGATCCAGGCCTACGAGAACTCGAACGTCGATATCGGCCTGGCCTGCGGCCTGCAGGGACGCGCCCAGATCGGCAAGGGCATGTGGGCGATTCCGGACCAGATGGCGAACATGCTGGAAGCCAAGATCGGTCATCCGCTGGCCGGCGCCAACACCGCCTGGGTACCCTCGCCGACCGCGGCCACGCTGCATGCGCTGCACTACCACAAGGTAGACGTCTTCGCCCGCCAGGACGAGCTCAAGAGCCGCCCGCGCGCCAACGTCGACGACATCCTGCAGATTCCCGTGGCGCAGAACCCGAACTGGTCCGCCGAAGAAATCCAGCAGGAACTGGACAACAACGCCCAGGGTATCCTCGGCTACGTGGTCCGCTGGATCGACCAGGGCGTCGGCTGCTCCAAGGTTCCCGACATCAACGATGTCGGCCTGATGGAAGACCGCGCCACCCTGCGCATCTCGGCCCAGCACATCGCCAACTGGCTGCACCATGGCATCTGCTCGCAGGAGCAGGTTCGGGAAACCCTGCAGCGCATGGCGGCGGTGGTCGATCGACAGAACGCCGCAGACCCGCTGTACCGCGCGATGGCGCCGAACTTCGACGACAGTGTCGCCTTCCAGGCCGCCTGCGAACTGGTGTTCGAGGGCCGCGAGCAGCCCAGCGGCTACACCGAGCCGGTTCTGCACCGCCGTCGTATCGAGGCCAAGGCCAAATACGGCGCCTGATCCGGACAGGCCAAGGTAAAGAAAGGGCGACCCCGCGGTCGCCCTTTTTTTGGCGCCGTCATTCCCGCGTAAGCGGGGAGCCAGCAGCTCCCGGAGTTTATGGATTCCCGCGTTCGCGGGAATGACGGTGCGTTCGCGGGAATGACGTTGCGTTCGCGAAACCTCTAACCCTATCGTGGACCCAGCCCGCCGGCGCTCAGCCAGCCACCTGGAAACGGTCCAGCGCCTTGCCCAGCCGCCCCACCTCGGCGTGGATCTGCTCGGTCGCACGGACCACCGTTTCGCTGTCACTGCGGGTATGCCCCGCCACATCGGCGATGCTGACGATGCGCTGGTCGATATCGGCGGCCACCTGACTCTGCTGCTCCGCCGCCGTGGCTATCTGCAGGCTCATGCTGCTGATGGTATCCACCGCCGCGACGATACGCTTGAGCGCGCCCTGCGCGGCCTGGGCGCTGGCGACGCTTTCGCGCGCCTGGCCCGAGCTTTGCTCCATCGAACGCACCGCACGTTGCGCCTGCGACTGCAGGCGCTCGATGATCTGCCGGATTTCCCGCGTCGACGCCTGACTGCGCATGGCGAGGCTTCTGACCTCGTCCGCGACAACGGCGAAACCGCGGCCGTATTCGCCGGCCCGCGCGGCCTCGATGGCGGCATTGAGCGCCAGCAGGTTGGTCTGCTCCGCTACCCCGTTGATCACCGCCAGCACCTTGCCGACTTCCAGGGTTTCCTGTTCCAGCAGCCGCAGATTTTCGGCCGACTCGTCCAGGCTCAGCGATACCCTGTCGACCTGCGTCACCGACTGATTGACGATGGAGCTGCTAGAGCGCGCCTCTTCGTCGGCACAGCGGGCAGCCTCGGCGGCCTGGCCGGCGTTGGCCGCCACCTGCTGCACCGTGGTCGCCATTTCCGTCATCGCCGCCGCGACCTGATCGATCTCGCCATACTGCCGGCTGACACCCTGTTCCACGTCGGCGCCGACCTGGGCGACGCGCGCAGTATGCTCGCCGGTATTATCCGCGGCCTGGCGTACCTGGCGGACCAGGTCGCCGATCTGATCGCTCATGGCATTGAAGGCAGTGAAGGTACGGCCGATTTCGTTATCGTTGTACGCCACCTCGAAACGGTGCCGGAAATCGCCACCGCCGACAGCCATCAAATGCCGCTCGAGCCGGGCGAGATTCTGCATCATGGGACGAATGCCGAAGCTGCCGCCAAGCACCACCAGCACAAGCGTCGCCAGAATGCAGCCATTGGCGATCAGCAGGTTGCGACGCAGCGCGCCGGACGAGGCCTCCGTCATCAGACCCACGACCGCGTTCATCTCGCTCAGAAGCGACTGTGACTGCGCCTGCAGTGCCGGAAGGTCTGCTCCGGCACGCTCGGCATAGCGCTCGAGCTGCCGGCGGTACTGCCGCCAGAGCTCTCCCACCCGCTGCATACGCGCCACGATGTCGCTATCCGCCAAAGGCTTCATGCCAAGCGCCGCATTGCCATCGAGAAGATCCCGGTGAGACCGTGCGAACAGCTCCATCGTCGTATCCAGCGTTGAGCGCTGTTCGATACCCGCCGCCACCAGCATCGCCTCTTTTGCCATGCGCTGGCTCAGCATCCGCTGCCGGCCGGCAATGTCGATGCTCTGGGGGTTGATCGCCATACTCAGGTAAAGCGCCAGGCTGGATGCCGTTGCCAGCACCAGCATCAGCACATAGGAGAGCAAGAACTGCCGTCGCAACGTATGACAGCCGAGCAGCCGCAGCGCGCGCTCGACAACACGACCGAATCCCTGATGCATAATTCCTTCCCCCCGGCCCTGAACATTGTGGCTGCTGATTGAAGCGGCCAACTGTAAACGACCGCCCGGACGCAGGCATTGACGCAGCTCAGCTTCCGGGAAGAAGTGACGGCAGCCGCACAACCGCCGCAGTTAAGAGGAACAGCGGGCATTGCCGGGCCGCCAGAGCGGCAAAACGGTGTCGGGTTACTATCCTTGAGTAACCGGGCCCGGGGCCCGACGGTCGCCGCCTCCGGTACCCAAACCACCAGCCAAGGACAAGTCGATGCCTGCGTCAACACAGGATCGGATACGCAAGCTCAACGAACTGCTGCAACTGGCACTCGAGGACAGCCAGGTGGAAGTCTACGGTGCCCGCAGTCTGATCTATCACGGCGGCTTCTACAGCAACAGGACCAGTCTGTGGAGCCATTCGCCGACGCTGCTGGAGAAGCCGGATCGCGGTTATCTTATCACCGCGACGCCGAAGTCGGCGCTGCGGCTGGCGGTACTGGCCCCCGAGGCCATCGCGCCGACGCTGCCTGCCACCTGCCAGGAATCCGACAACCTTGCCTGCGGGCTGCTGGAACTGTGCGAACTGATCGGGCATTACTGCCCAGTGAGCGGGCTCGACGGCTTCGCGCTGACGCCGCTCGAAGGCGGCAATCACTATCGGCATATCGTCCTGTTCCGGCCGCTGGACGCGCTGAATCTTTACGATATGGAGCCGCTGTAGAGTGCAGGAGTCGGGGCCTTCGGGCGAATAGCGCGAGGCCCGGCCTGGGATATTGGCCTCCGTTTGCTGTCAACGGTAGACTGGTTCATGATTCGCCCGGGGACCGGGCGCCTACGTTTCGCAACTGCGCGTCACGGCGGGGTGCCCACCCACCGTATGGGGTACCCGGCAGCTTTTGTAGGAGCTCGCTCCGCGAGCGAACCTTCGAACCAGACACAGAACCGGATCGCCCACGGAGTGGGTTCCTCTACACTTGCGACCCACGACAGAATGACCGACCAGCAGTTACAGGACCTCGCCAGCCGTCTCCAGGCATTCATCGACCGCCATCCGCGATTGCTGGTCCTGACCGGCGCCGGGATCAGCACCGATTCCGGCATTCCCGACTACCGGGACCGGCAGGGCAACTGGAAACGCCAGCCGCCGGTGGACCACCGCGACTTCGTCGCCAGCCTGTCCAGCCGGCAGCGCTTCTGGGCCCGCAGTCTGGTGGGCTGGCCGCTGATGGCCGCGGCGCGCCCCAACGGCGCGCACCTGGCCCTGGCCGCGCTTGAACGGCAGGGGCATGTCGAACAGCTGGTGACCCAGAATGTCGACGGTCTGCACGAGCGGGCCGGCAGCCGGCGCGTTATCGACCTGCATGGCCGCTCCGACAGCGTGATCTGCCTGGGCTGCGGCGCCCGCCTCGAACGCGACCCGCTGCAGCAGCGCCTGGCCAGGCACAATCCGGCGTACTGCAACCACAGCGCGGACGCCGCCCCCGACGGCGATGCCGACCTGGAGCTCGATTTCAGCGCCTTTCAGGTGCTCGACTGCGAACACTGTGGCGGCATACTCAAGCCGGATGTGGTGTTCTTCGGCGACAACGTCCCGCGTCCGCGGGTCGAGGCGGCGCTCTCGGCTCTGCACCGCGCCGATGCGCTGCTGGTCGTCGGCTCTTCGCTGATGGTCTATTCGGGCTTTCGTTTCTGTCGCATCGCAGCGACCCTCAACAAGCCGATCGCGGCGATCAACCTGGGCCGGACCCGTGCCGACGATCTGCTGAGCCTGAAGCTCGAGGCGCCTGCCGCGGCGGTGCTGGACCGGCTCAGCCAGATAGCCTAAACCACCGACGACTTACCACTAACCACTAACCACTAACCCTTCACCCCGTACAACCTTTATAATGTCTGGTTTTTAACCAGCCCTGCGAGTTTGTCTTGACCTCCACGCCCTTTTCCGACCTGCCGCTGCCGGCGGCGATGCTCGATAACCTTCACGATATCGGCTATCGCCAGATGACCGAAGTACAGCGCCAGAGTCTGCCGCTGCTGCTGGCCGGCCGTGACCTCATCGTCCGCGCCAAAACCGGCAGTGGCAAGACCGCGGCCTTCGGTATCGGCGTGCTGCTGCAGCTGGAACCCGCGCGCTACAGCCCCCAGTCGCTGGTGCTTTGCCCGACACGGGAACTGGCCACGCAGGTGGCGCAGGAGCTGCGACGCCTGGCGCGCTACCTGCCCAATATCAAGGTCCTGACACTCTGTGGCGGCACTCCCATCGGCCCCCAGATCGGCTCGCTCGAACACGGCGCCCATGTCGTGGTCGGCACTCCGGGACGGATTCGCGATCACCTGCGCAAGGGCACCCTCAATCTGGAGCGGATTCGTACCCTGGTGCTCGACGAGGCGGACCGGATGCTCGATATGGGCTTTCGCGACGAGATCCGGCAGATCGCCGCCGAAACGCCCAAGGAGCGCCAGACACTGCTGTTCTCGGCTACCTACCCGGAGGAGATCGGGCGCCTGAGCCAGGACTTCCAGCGTGACCCCGCCGAGGTGATTCTGCAGGAAGCGCCGGCGCCATTGCAGATCCGCCAGTGCTTTTTCGAGACCGACCGCGAAAGCCACGCCGGCGCACTGCACCGGCTGCTGCTGCACTATCGACCGGAAGCGGCGGTGATCTTCTGCAACACCCGGCAGAGTTGCAACGATATCGGCGCCTATCTCAACGATCAGGGCTTCAGCGCCCTGATACTGCACGGCGACCTGGACCAGCGCGAGCGCGACCAGGTGCTGGTGCGCTTCGCCAACCGCAGCTGCCCGCTGTTGATCGCGACCGACGTCGCCGCCCGCGGCCTCGATATCGACGACCTGCCTTGCGTCATCAACTTCGAACTGACCCGCGATGCCGCAACCCATACCCATCGCATCGGCCGTACCGGACGCGCCGGCCGCGAAGGCCTGGCGCTCAACCTGGTGTTGCCGTCGGAAGCCCACAAGGTGAACGCCATCGCCGACCGCCTGCAACTGGAGCCGGAGTTTCTGGCATTGCCGGCCGAGTCCGCCGGCGAGCACCCGGAGCCTGCCGCCATGGTGACCCTGGCAATCAATGGCGGACGCAAGAACAAGGTGCGGCCCGGCGATGTGCTCGGCGCGCTGACCGGCGAGCGCGGCATCGCCGGCGATCAGGTCGGCAAGATCGATATCTTCGACTTCGTAACCTATGTCGCGGTGCGGCGCGGCGCGGCGAAACAGGCACTGGCGCGGCTGCAGAACGGCACCATCAAGGGCCGCAAGTTTAGGGTAAGGAAATTGTAATTTGGTGGGGTGCACCGGCGTAGCCGCGAAACCCAACACCCCGACCCCGTGCCAACCGGTGCCAATCGATCTGCACTGCGATCGATATTGCGGGTTTCGCGATGCCCGTAACCCGCAGCAACCGTAAAGCCCGCAGCGGTGCATCGCTGCACCCACCCTCCGGCCCGAGGATGCGGACGGTCAGGTGCGGGGCTTTTCGCGTCACCCGTCACCCGTCACCCGTCACCCGTCACCCGTCACCCGTCACCCGTCACCAAATTATCTGGACAAGGTAGCGCCGCCGGCGTATATATCGCGCTCCGTACACTTTCTGAGCAACGCGCTTGAACGCCATTACACCCCTGCCGGTCGAAGCCGAAGCGCTGTTCGACCGCATCGCCGACGCCCTGGCTGAAACGGGCTACTGCATCATACCGGATGCCCTGCCGGAAAATCTGACGCTGCCGCTGCACCGGTATCTGCAGCGGCTTCACGACGAAGACTTTCACCGCGCCGGCATCGGCCGGGACCAGGAACACCAGCTGAACCGACGCGTGCGCGGCGACGAAATTCGCTGGCTCTCGCCCGAACAGCCGGAGGAAGCCCGCTACCTGGAGTGGATGTCCGCCCTGCGGCTGGGGATCAACCGGCGGCTGATGATGGGCCTGTTCGACTACGAGTGCCACTTCGCACGCTACCCGGAAGGCGCCTTCTACCGTCGCCATCTGGATGCCTTCCAGGGCCGGACCAACCGCGTTCTGTCGACCGTCTACTACCTCAACCCCGACTGGTCGGCGGATGATGGCGGTGAGTTGCTGATCTATGCCGACGAGCAGAGCCGCGAGCCGCTCGAGAGGGTACTGCCAACCCAGGGAACCCTGGTGGTGTTTCTCAGCGACCGCTTTCCGCACGAGGTCCTGCCGGCGCGGCGCGAGCGCCTCAGCGTGACCGGCTGGTACCGGGTCAACAACAGCCTCGGCGGGCAGGTCGACCCGCCGCGCTGACGCGGCGCTTGGCCGCGACCAAACGCAGCGCCCGCCTCAGCTCTGTGTGGTTTCCAGTTCGCCGCGTATGCTCAGCTGATAGAGGTCGTGCCGGCGATCGCGCAGGTTGGTGACCGACCCCTCGGCCCGCACCACCTTGAGCTTGTCGAGGTCCAGGTCGGAGAACATGATCATCTCGGTGTTTGGCGTGGTTTCGTTCAGCACCGCATCGTGCGGGAACATGAAATCCGACGGCGAGAACACCGCCGACTGCGCGTACTGGACGTCGAGGTTATCGACACTCGGCAAATTGCCGACGCTGCCGGCGATGCAGACGTAGCACTCGTTCTCGATCGCCCGCGCCTGGGCGCAGTGACGCACCCGCAGGTAGCTGTTCTTGGTGTCGGTCCAGAACGGCACGAACAATACCTCCATGCCGCCATCGGCCAGCAACCGCGCCAGTTCCGGAAACTCGACATCGTAGCAGATCAGGATGCCGATCTTGCCGGCATCGGTGTCGAACACCTTGAGCCCCTCGCCCCCCTCGATAACCCAGTCGTTGCGCTCGTGCGGGGTGATATGCAGCTTGCGCTGCTCCTCGCAGGTGCCGTCGCGGTGGCACAGATAGGCGACATTGTAGAGCCGCTCGTTCTCCAGCAGCGGCATGGAGCCGGTGATGATGTTGATGTTGTAGCTCACCGCCATCTGCAGCATCGATTCGCGGAACTGCTCGGTGTAACCGGCCAGGTAGCGGATCGCCTCGGTACGCTGCGCCTGGTTCGTCAGCCCCATCAGAGCACCGTTGAAGAACTCGGGAAACAGCACGAAGTCGCTCTCGTATTCCGACACGGTGTCGACGAAGTACTCGACCTGCTGCAGGATGTCCTCCACCGAGCGGATGGTCCTCATCTGCCACTGCACCACGCCGACGCGGATCTGCGTCTTGCGGGTGCTGATCGGGCGCTCCTCGGGCTCGTAGAGGATATTGTCCCACTCCAGCAGGGTGGCGTAGCCCGCGGATTTTTCGTCCTCCGGCAAATAGCGCCGCAACAGTCGCTTGACGGTGAAGCTGTTGGAGAGCTGAAAGCTGAGAATGGGATCGTAGATTTCCTTGCGCGACACCTTGCCGATATATTCCCGCGCCGACATCTCGTCACTGTACTGGTGGAAGTTGGGAATGCGTCCGCCGGCGAGAATTCCCTTGAGATTGAACTGCCGGCACAGCTCCTTGCGGGCGTCGTAGAGGCGCCGTCCGAGCCGGTAACCACGATAGTCGGGATGAATCAGCACATCGAGCCCGTACAGCGCATCGCCCTCCGGATCGACGTGAATCTCCTCCTCGCGGCCGATCAGGTCGTCATAGGTGTGGGGGTTGCTGAATTTCTGGTAACTGACCAGCGCCGTCAGCGCGATACCGACCACATCGTCGCCGTCGACAACGCAGATCTGCCCTTCCGGAAACTCCTCCACCAGCTGGCGGATGGTGGATTCCGGCCAGGCGCCGCCGATATCGGGATAGACCAGGTCCATCAGCTTCTTGATCTGCGGATAGTCGCTGTCGGCGATATTCCGCAGGCCAAGCTTGAGGTCTTCAAGACTCATACTGCCTCCGTCTCATTCCCCGGCCAGCGGGGCCGGGGTCAATACCTGCATTCGATCGGGTCTGGCACGCTCCCTGGGAGCGACCGCTGATCCGTTCAGTCTAGCCGTTTGTGAAAGCGCAGCACCGCCGCCCCCATGGTCAGCACGAAAAATCCCAGTAACGCCAGTACTTCGGGCCAGAGCTCCACCAGGTCGGCGCCACGCAGCATGATGCCGCGGATAAGCCGCACGAAGTGCGTCAGCGGCAAACCTTCGGCAATCCAGCGTGCAGCAAGCGGCATGCCATCGAACGGGAACATGAAGCCGGACAACAGGATCGATGGCAGGAAAAAGAAGAAGGTCAGCTGGATGGCCTGAAACTGGGTGCCGACCAGCGTCGAGATCATCAGCCCCAGTCCCAGGTTCGAGGCGATAAACAGCAGCGACGCCAGATAGACGTTGCCGAGGGAGCCATTGACCGGGACATGGAACAGCAGCGCGCCCAGGCCCGTGATCAGCGAGACCTGGATCAGGCCGATCAGCACGTAAGGCAGGATCTTGCCGATCATCAGCTCCAGCGAGCTGACCGGGGTGTTGATCAGCAGCTCGAGATTGCCGCCCTCGCGCTCGCGCACCACCGCCACCGCGGTGAACATCACCATCGTCATGGTCAGAATGACGCCGATCAGCCCCGGTACCACGAACACCGACGAGCGCCGCTCCGGGTTGTAGAAATTGCGCACCTCGAACAGCGGCGGCGCACGCTCCTGACGCGCCCGTGTATCGAACTCGAACGGCATCGACGTCAGGGTGCGGGCGGTGGACAGGATAATCGGATCGCTGCCGTCGACCAGCAGCTGCACCGCCGGCCGCTCGCCCTGCTGCAGGCGGCGGCCGAAGTCCGGCGGGATCAGCACGCCGACGTGGATCTGCCCGGTATCGAGCATAAGCTGCAGCTCGTCACCGGATGCCGCGCGGGAGTCGATGCGCAGCACCTGCGAGGCCTCGAGCTCCGCCAGCAACTGCCGCGACAGCGCGGTACCGGCCTGATCCGCCACTGCGGCGCGCAGCTCGCGCACGTCGGTGTTGATGGCGTAGCCGAACAGGATGATCTGCATCACCGGGATGCCGAAGATCATGCCGAAGGTCAGGCGGTCGCGCCCGAGGTAGAGCACTTCCTTGTACAGAATCGCCAGCAGCCGCTGCAGCGCAGCCATCAGCCTTCCCCCCGGCCAGCGGCGCTGTGACGGGTGACAACCACGAAGACGTCCTCGAGGCTCGGCTCGACCTCGCGACAGACGCTGTCGAGACCGGCCCGTTCGAGCGTCGACCTGACGCGATCGACCGGGCCGTCCACGTCACGGCTCACCAGCACACGCTGGCGATTGCCCAGCTGAGTGACGCTGAGTATCCACTCATCCTGTGACAGCTCCTGCATCACCCGGCGCGGCTTCGAAGACTCCACCGCCACCACGCGGCAGTCAATGCCGGACATCAGTTCGTCGGGGGCTCCGTCCGCCACCAGCACGCCCTGGTCCAGAATCGCCAGCCGGTGACAGCGCTCGGCCTCGTCCATGTAGTGAGTCGAGACCAGGATAGTGGTGCCCCCCTCCACCAGCGCGAACAGGGCATCCCAGAAATCCCGACGCGTCTGGGGATCGACCGCGCTGGTCGGCTCGTCCAGCAGCAGCAGTTCCGGCTCGTGCAGCGTCGCCGCCGCCAGCGCCAGGCGCTGACGCTGGCCGCCGCTGAGATCGCGGGCGAACTGCCGGCTCAGCCCATCGAGCCGGTACTGCCGCATCGACTCGTCCAGCCGTCGACGCAGCCGGCCACCCGACAGCCCGTAGATACGGGCGATGAAACGCAGGTTCTCGCTGACGCGCATATCACCATAAAGCGAGAAACGCTGCGTCATGTAGCCGATCCTTCGCTTTAGCTGCTCGGCCTCGGCCGGCACCTCGTGCCCCAGCACCCGGGCGCTGCCCTCGCTCGGCAGCAGCAGCCCGCACAGCAGCCGGATGGTGGTCGACTTGCCGGAGCCATTGGGCCCGAGAAAGCCGTACACCTGCCCGCGCGGAACCTCGAGGTCGAGCCGGTCGACTGCAACCAGATCACCGAAACGACGGGTCAGCCCCCGCGCCTCGATCACGCTGTCGGCGCTCAAGGCGCCAACCCCGGGAAGCTCACGCGCACCGGCAACCCGCCCGGCAGGCGCGCCAGACCCTCGCCTTCGAGCTCGATTTCGGCGAGGTAGCTGAGCCTCGAGCGGTCCCGTTCGGTCAGCGACTCGAACGGCGTAAAACTCGGATCCGAGCTGATGCGCCTGATACGGCCGTCGTAGACCGTCTCCAGACCGTCGACACGCACCCGGGCGTCGTCCCCGGCCGCCAGCGACGCCCGCATCGGCTCCGGCACATACACCCGGGCATAGGGCGCATCGCCGGTGAGCAGCACCGCCACCACCTTGCCGGCCGGCGGCCGTTCGCCGACCTCGAACGGCAGATCGTCGATGAGCCCGCCTGCGGGTGCCCGAACGCTGAGACGGTCCAGTGTCAGCCGCAGCTGTACCATGCGGTTGCGGGCCTGGTCCGCCCGCGCCCGCGCCTGCGCCAGCTCTTCGGCCGTAGCCCCGCGCAGCAGCTCGTCGAGCTCGGCCCGCGCCACCTGACGCGCGGCCTCAGTGGCCGCCAGACGGGTCCGGGCAAGATCCAAAGCCTCGGCGCTGGCAAGTTTACGGCTTTGCAGCGACTGCAGCCGGGCCAGCTCCCGCGCAGCGTTGGCGGCTTCGGCCTCGGCGCCGGCCAAACGGGCCTGCGCGGCCTCGATGCGCTCGTTGCGCGGACCACGCTCGAGTTCCGCGAGGCGGGCCCGGGCCTCGCGGTGCACAGCTCCGGCCTCGGCCAGCTGCGCCGCGACGCGCCTGCCGTCCTGCGTCAGCAGCAGTGCGCCGGCATCGACCCGGGTACCTTCCCGGGCGTGGATTTCCAGAATCGGCTCATCGCGCTCGGCGGTCAGCTCGACGCGGTCCCACGCCAGTTCGCCGTTGAGGCTGTCGTCCGCCGTCCCCAGACAACCCGCCATCAACAGGGTTATCCACAGCCCCGGCACATACCTGAATCGCCTTGCCCCTTTCGCCATCATCACCTGTCGATCCCTGCCGTTTCGGCGCATCGAAATCTATTCCCCACAACCGCGAAGCTGTATAAAATCCGCCCACCTTAGGCCTTGAGCATGACCCTGAATGAAACTGGTGTCTTTCGACGCTTTCCGCACCCTGCGCCTGCCTGAAACCCACTATATCAAGCCAGAGCTGTTCTTCACCCACCTGGCCGACCTGCGCGAGGCCGACTGGGTGCTGTTCCCCGAGTACTGGCAGATCAACCCTCTGGTGTTCGGACTGAAACGACGCATTTTTCCCAGCCTCGCCAGCTACCTGATCGGCCACAACAAGATCGAGATGACCCGCGCCTTCATGGCCGTGGCGCCGGAGCACGTGCCCTGGACGCTGACCGCGCCCAATGATCCGACCTCGGCTGAGCGACTGTGGCAACAGATGGCGCTGCCCTTCGTCGCCAAGATCCCCAAGAGTTCCATGGGCGAGGGGGTATTCCTGATCGAAAGTCAGGATGACTGGCAGCGTTACCTGAAGCTCACCCCCAGTCTCTACGTCCAGGAGTGGCTGCCGATCGACCGCGATCTGCGCATCATCTGGATCGGCGACCGGGTCATCGGCGGCTTCTGGCGACGACAGTCCGACCAGGGTTTTCACAACAACCTGTCCCGTGGCGGCCGGATCGACCACAGCCCGCTGCCGGAGGCCGCCGTGGCACTGGTGCATCGCCTGGCAACGGCGCTGGATATCAACCACGCCGGCTTCGACATCGCCATGGTCGACGGCTACCCCTTCGTGCTCGAATTCAACCGGTTGTTCGGCAACCGCGGCCTGGGCTCGCTCAACAACGACATACCCGGCGTAATCCTAGACTATCTGGAGCGCCAAAGCGGCTGCAACGACCCCGATGACGATCCGTTGCGGCCAACGCCGATCTGGCCCGTCGCCATCTGAAGCATCACCAGGAAAAGAAAGGTTCTTCGCGGATTAGTGGGAAAGTTAAGTCTTAGTTAGCGGCCTGCTTGTCAGCATTCGAAATTAAATCACCTTAGAGGGACCGTCATTCCCGCGGCACCATCATTCCCGAGGCACCGTCATTCCCGCGAATGCGGGAATCCATAAACGCCGGGAACTGCTGGATCCCCGCTTGCGCGGGAATGACGGCAAAAAAGAAAGCGGTCGCGAACGGGATCGCCGGTGCCGTTGCGGCGACCGAAGGCGTCGGTCAGCCGTCATACCCTGTCACAGGCAAGCAGATGCACCGAATTCGTGCACGGGACCATAAAGAGAGCAGACCAGGCTTGACCGCATAGTCAACTCGGGCGCAAGATGTCGATCTTCTAACTGGAAATACACCATGATCCCGAATCCGCAGCATCGACACATTGCCGCTCTCCGACTGGCCCGCGTGGCCCGCTGGATGTGGCCGTCTGCGGTCGGGTAACCGGTTCCAGTCATTACCGGGTTTCCGAGGCCGCAGCGCTACCGCCTGCGGCCTTGTTGTTTGTGGCCCCGGGCGATACTCGCGGCAGCGGAAACAGGACGTTTCCATCATCGACAGGGAGAACAGACGATGTCCGTGCAGAGCGCCTACCTGGCCGTTCTGGTGATCTGGGCCACCACCCCGCTGGGTGTGGCCTGGAGCAGCGAAACCATTCATCCGCTGATGGCCGCCTGGCTGCGCATGGCGATTGCCGCGCTGCTGGGCTGGCTGCTGGTCCGAGCGCTGCGACTGGAACTGCCCTGGCACCGCGCGGCGCTGCGCTCCTACGCCTGTGCCACCCTGGGGATCTTCGGCGCCATGGCGGCGACCTATACCGCAGTGCAGTACATCCCGTCGGGGCTGATTTCGGTAATTTTCGGCCTGTCGCCGATGATCTCGGCGTTGCTGGCGCAGCTGCTGCTGGATGAGGCGCCCTTTGCGCCGCATCGCTGGTGCGCCTGCCTGCTCGGTATCGCGGGGCTGGGATGGATCTTCCTCGACGGCAGCGCACTGGGCCCGGGCAGCGGCCCCGGCGTGACGCTACTTCTGTTGGCCGCTTTGCTGTTCAGCCTCAGCGGCGTACTGGTCAAGCGCGAGGGGCTGGCGATTCACCCGCTGTCGCAGACGGTCGGCGCGCTGCTGCTGAGCCTGCCGGCCTATGGCCTGCTGTGGGCCCTGCTGGACGGCTCGGCGCCGCAACTGGACTTCGACAGTCACTCCCCCTGGGCGATTCTGTACCTGGCGGTGTTTGGCTCGCTGGTGGGGTTCGTCAGCTACTTCCATATCCTCAGCAGGCTGCCGCCGAGCACCGTGGCGCTGGTCACGCTGGTGACGCCGGTGTTCGCGCTGCTGCTGGGCAGCTGGCTGAACGGCGAAGTCGTCACAGCCTCGACCTGGGGCGGCACCGCGGTGATTCTGGCGGGCCTGTCGATCTTTTTCTGGGGCGGACGGCTGCAGCTCATGCGGCTCTGAGCCCGACGCATGGCGGCCAAGCCGCCATGCGACCTGTCAGGAGTAATGCAACAATGCAGATAACACAGAAGCCGGTAGCCCTGACTGGCGGATTCGACAACGACCACGCCCGCGGCATGCTGATCGCCGCAACCGGGGTGCTGGTGCTGAGCTTCGATGCCCTGCTGATACGCCTCGCCGACAGCTCGGCCTGGAACGTCGTATTCTGGCGCGGCTGGCTCACCTGCCTGGCGACGCTGCTGCTCAGCCTGTGCCTGCGCCGCCGCCAGTCCTGGCCCCAAAGCGCCGCGCTCTGGGCCATTGCCATCGCCACCGGCGTTGCCTACGGCATCAATACCTGTCTGTTCGTGTTTTCGATCAGTCATACCAGCGCCGCCAACACCGTGGTGATACTCGCCAGCTCGCCGCTGTTCGCCGCCCTTTTCTCGCGCATTTTTCTCGGCGAGCGGGTGCAGCGCCGCACCATGATCTCGATCCTCGTGTCGCTCGCCGGGGTGCTGCTGGTATTCGCCGGCTCCGGCGACGGCGGCGACAGCTGGCAGGGCGATCTGGCCGCGCTGACGCTGGCGGTCGGCATGGGCGCGATGTTCACCCTGCTGCGGCGCCTGCCGGGGCTGCCGCGCCTGCCGTTGATCGCACTGTCCGGCGCCGTCGCCGGCCTGATCAGCTGGCCGCTGGCCGAACCGCTGTCGCTTGCGCCCGCCAGTTACGGCTGGCTGGCACTGATGGGCCTGGTGCAGATCCCGCTGGCGACACTGCTGATCTGGACCGCACCGAAGTACATGCCGTCGGCCGAGGTCAGCCTGTTCATGCTGATCGAAACGGTACTGGGGCCGGTGTGGGTCTGGCTGGCGCTCGGCGAAACCACGTCCGTATTCACCCTGGTCGGCGGCGCCGCCATCCTCGGCGCCATCGGCACCAATACCTGGGTAGCGCTGCGTCAAAGTCGCAAACGCTATGGCTGACACTGGCACCGCGCCATTTCGCGATGCAACAATCCGGGGTTACAATGGCCCCGTCCCGGTACGGGATTACGTCCACTCTCTACTTCAGGAAGAAGTCACCATGTCGAAAAAGCTCTTGAGTGCCGCCCTCTTTTCCGCCGCCGTTTTCGGCTCCGCCAACGCTGCCGCCCAGGGTGGCTACTTCGGCGCCGGGCTTGGCTGGGCCGAGCAGGATGTTCCGAAAAGCGACGTCAACCAGGCTCTTGCGGACTTTGCCGCCGAAGAAGGACTGGTAGTGACGCCGAGCATAGGCAAGATCGATGACAGCGATAAATCCTACCGGATCTACTTCGGTTACGCCTTCAACGACTACGTGGCTGTGGAAGGCGCTTTCACCAACATGGGCAAGCCCAGCGCCGATTTCGAGGTAGGCCCGTTCTCCGAGGGCGTTTCCTTCGAAACCGAAGGCTACGAGCTCAGCCTGGTCGGCACCATTCCACTGAACTACGGTTTCGGCATCTACGGCCGGGTCGGCGCCTTCAACTGGGAAACCGATATTGAATACCTCGATCAGCACGAAGTCGCTGACGGCACCGACGTGGTCTACGGTCTCGGCCTGACCTATGCGCTGAACGCCAACTGGGACGTTCGTGCCGAGTACGCCCACTACGAGATCGACTACGATGACGACCTGATCGGCGGCAAGGCCGATATCGACAACTACACCGCCAGCCTCAGCTACCGCTTCTAAGGTCGGGCCCCTCAGGCTGCCGGGGCCTTCGCGCTCCGGCCGCCTGGCTGGAACCCCGCCGCCTTTTTGTGATCTGATAGCGCACACCCCGTCGCTATCAAGGAATTTTCGATGTTCGACCGCTTAAGCGCCCTGGGCCGCAGCGCCCTGTTCTGGCTGGCGATGATCCTGCTCGGCCTGGCCCTCGAAGGCGTGGCCCTTTACTACCAGTACGAGCTCGGATACGGCCCCTGCGTACTCTGCGTGCATATAAGGCTCTGGCTCGCCGGCTTCATTCTGGTGGCCCTGCTCGGACTGCTCGGCCACGGCAGCAAGCCGCTGCGTCTGCTGACGCTGCTGCTGGCGTTCGTGACCATGGTGGGGATGCTGGAACGTTCCTGGAAAACCTTAGGGATCGAGCGCGGCTGGATCGAAGGCAGCTGCAGCATGGAATCGGGGCTGCCGCCCTGGTTCGCACCGGACCAGTGGTGGCCGACGCTGTTCGAGATCTGGGAACCCTGCGGCTATACGCCGGAGCTACCGCTGGGCATCACCATGGCCGAAGCCCTGGTGGCCTTCGGCGGCCTGATGGTGCTGTTCACCCTGGCCATGCTGGTCGCCGGCCTGCGCCGGGGATAGCCGCTCGGGCCAGACCAAAACCGTAGGGCACCTTGAGTGCAACGAAACGTGCCATTGTCTGGCGCCGTTCGCTTCGCTCAGGGTCGCCCTACGTTATCCCGGGCGCAGCGGACCCCGGCCGCAGGCTGCGAAAATACAATCGAGACCATAACCCTATCGTCAGGCGGCGCTTACCTGCACCTCGTCACGGGCGCGCGCCAGGGCATCGAGGATGGCATTCAGCGACGCGGTGACGATATCCTCGCTGACCGCAACCCCGCTGAAGCGATTGCCGTCGACGCTGGCCTGCACATAGGCGATGGCGTCGCTGCCGGCACCGTGGTCGTCGCCCATCGCATGCTCGCTGTACTCCACCAGCACCACCGGCTGCGCCAGCTGCCGGTTGAGGCCGTCAACGAAAGCGCCTACCACGCCGGTGCCACAACCCGATACCGACATCGCCTCGCCGAACCAGTCGATCTCGGCGTCGAGACGGTCCTGACCGTTGTCGCGGCGAAGCTGGTAATTGTGCACGCTGCAGCCGCTGGCGTTCGCCAGGTAATGGTCGCGGAAAATCTGCCAAATCTGCGGACCGTTCAGCTCGCCGGCGCTCTCCTCGGTGGCGCGCTGCACCTGGGCACTGAACTCTATCTGCATCCAGCGCGGCATCTGGATGCCGTACTCGCGCTCCAGCACGTAGGCCACCCCGCCCTTGCCGGACTGGCTGTTGATACGGATCACCGCCTGATAGTCGCGGCCCAGGTCTTCCGGATCGATCGGCAGGTAGGCCACCTCCCAGGGGCTGTCGCTCTGGCGCCGCGCCAGGCACTTGCGAATGGCATCCTGGTGGCTGCCGGAAAAGGCGGTGAACACCAGCTCGCCGGCGTAGGGGTGGCGCGGATGCACCGGCAGCTGGG
Organism: Marinobacterium nitratireducens; assembly: GCF_014645375.1. Taxonomy (GTDB): domain Bacteria; phylum Pseudomonadota; class Gammaproteobacteria; order Pseudomonadales; family Balneatricaceae; genus Marinobacterium_A; species Marinobacterium_A nitratireducens. The sequence goes on along the minus strand of NZ_BMLT01000002.1, from coordinate 396,983 downwards.
TGCAGGCTTTGACGCACTCGACGATTTCGTCCATGTTGGACAGGTCCAGCTGCGGGTCGATGCCCTGGCTGTAGAGGTTCAGCGCCATGGTGACGATATCCATGTTGCCGGTACGTTCGCCGTTGCCGAGCAGGGTGCCCTCGACCCGGTCCGCGCCGGCCATCACCGCGAGCTCCGCGGCGGCAACGCCGCAGCCGCGATCGTTGTGCGTGTGCACGCTGATGATCAGCGAATCGCGTCGCGCGATATGGTCGCAGACCCATTCCACCTGATCGGCAAAGACGTTCGGCGTCGCCATCTCGACGGTCGCCGGCAGGTTGATGATCGCCTTGTTGTCCGGCGTCGGCTGCCACACCGCGGTGACCGCATCGCAGACCTCGACGGCATAGTCCAGTTCGGTACCGGTGAAGCTTTCCGGCGAATACTGGAAAACCCACTCGGTCTGCGGGTACTTGCGCGCCTCGCGCTTGACGATTTCGGCGCCGCGTACGGCGATGGCCTTGATGCCGTCGCGGTCGAGTCCGAACACCTGCTCGCGCTGCACCGTCGAGGTGGAGTTGTAAACGTGCACCACCGCCCGGCGCGCACCGCGCAGCGACTCGAAGGTACGCTGAATCAGTTCTTCACGGGCCTGGGTCAGAACCTGGATGGTGACGTCGTCCGGAATCAGCTGTTCTGTGATCAGGGTGCGGACGAAGTCGAAATCAGGCTGCGATGCGGCCGGGAAGCCGACCTCGATCTCCTTGAAGCCGAGCCTGACCAGCAACTCGAACATGCGGCGCTTCTGCACCACGTTCATCGGCTCGATCAGGGCCTGGTTGCCGTCGCGCAGGTCGACGCTGCACCACTGGGGAGAGCGCTCGATGACCTGGTCGGGCCAGCGTCGGTCGGTCTTGCGAATCGGTGCGAAGGGGCGGTATTTACGATGGTCGAAACGGTTCATCTGGGTATCTCCGGAAGCTGGATCAGAGGATTGTGGCCATCAATCAGCTACCGGGCGCCACATGAATCTCTAGGAGTCGAAGGGACTCCAGGCCCGGCAACTGCGCCAAAGTCGTAGCGATAGCATCGGACTGTTGTTGAACATTGCAGTTACCTGTCTTGCCGTGATGGGGTAGCGAAATGCTGAGCACCCGGGTCCGGGGTAGGCTCCCTCTGCTCCGGTCTTCGTGGGTCCGGGTCGCGCCGGCAGTGCCCTGCGCCTGATAGGCGCCCGGGTACCGGCGTCGCTGAGGTGATCAGCCATTTCGTTGAGAGCTATTGTACGGGGCAGGCGGCAGTGAATGTGTGCAAAGTCGCGGCAATTTTCACCTCAAACAACCTTTCACAGCCATTAAATGATGATTTTTTAGCGATTTCATGCAGGCAATACAAAAATAGCGCACCCAGGCTCTCGAAAAACCCGAAACCGCGCCTTGATCGACCACTTCCGCCAGGGATAACCTGGCTGCCTTCCTGACAGGAGCGCAGCCGGACGGGTCAGAGATCGTGCAGGGAGTTCAGCGTCTGACTCAGCTTGCGGCGTTCCAGCGCCTCCAGGTCCATGAGGTCCTGCAGGAAATCCATCGCCTTGGGCGCGTCGATTTCCTTGCGGGCACCTTCGAACAGCTCGACGAGATAGCCGTCCAGACGCAGACCGATATCGCACACCTGATCGGCCGTGGGGTCCGGAAAGGATTCTGACAGCGAAGCCAGATAAGCGCCGGGAGCTTCCTCGAGGGTGTACTGAATATAGGTTCCCAGTACCCCCTGCGACCCCGAGCGGCGCAGGTTGTGCACGCTGGTCTCCATCTGCTGCTCGTGCTTGATCATGTAGTCCAGCAGCATCTGCGCCCGCGTGTCGGCAGTCTGCGCCCGCAGCCCCCGGAATAGTTGTTCGGCCCCCCGATGAATGGCGATGGCATTGTCGACGATGTCCCCCACGGTCTCGAAACTCTTCATTCCTGTCTCCCCCGAATACGGTGCCGGCAGCTTCCCGACACCCTAAATATAGGCCCTAGCAGCCTGTCGGACTTAACGCTGATCTACTGCGGCCAAGCACGAAGGCTGCTATAGCACTGGCAACCACTGCAGCACCGGCAGCGGATACACCCCCAACAGCACCAGCAGCAGCGTCAGCCCGTATACCAGCCAGCGACCACCGCCGATACCCGACGGCTCCGACTGCGGTGCCAGCATGATCAGGATGATCCGCAAATAGTAGTAGAGTCCGATCGCGCTGCCAGCGACCAGCACCGCCAGCAGCCACCAGAGGCCGGCATCCACGCCCGCCGCAACGATGTAGAACTTGCCGATGAAGCCGACTGTCAGCGGAATGCCGGCCAGCGACAGCAGAATCAGCATCAGACTGGCACCCAGCAGCGGTGCGCGCCAGATCAACCCGGCGAAAGCCTCGAGGCGATAGTCCGGCTCGTCGCCGGCTTCGCAGACGCAGCCGATCAGTGCGAAGGCCCCCAGCGTCGTCAGACTGTAGGCCAGTACGTAGAAGGCTCCGGCCTCGATCGCAACCCCGGCATGGCCAATCGCCAGCAGCACCAGCAGCAGATAGCCCAGGTGCGCGATCGACGAATACGCCAGCAGTCGCTTGATATCCCGCTGCCGCAATGCCAGCAGGTTACCGCCGAGCATCGACAGGCTCGCCAGCAAGGCAACCGCCGGCACCAGGGTTTCCAGTTCCTGCAGCGCACCGAACCACAGATAGCGCAGCATCACCGCGAACAGCGCGCCCTTGGACAGCGTCGCCACCAGCGCCGCAACCGGCGTCGGCGCCCCCTGGTAAATATCCGGCGACCAGAAGTGGAAGGGCACCAGCGCCAGCTTGAATGCAACACCGACCAGCAGCAGCGCCAGCCCCGGCAACGCCAGCGACGTCGAGGGTGGCAGCGGCGCAAATGCCAGCGAGCCGCTGTCGAGATACAGGCAGCCGATACCGAACAGCAGGAAGCCGGACGCCACCGAGGACAGCACCAGATACTTGAGCCCGGCCTCCAGGCTGTTGCGCTGACGTATATCGGTGGAGGGCCTGCCGCCACAGGGGTAGGCCACCAGCGCGAAGCTGGCGACACTGATCAGCTCGAGGCCGACGAAGAGCGCGGCAAAGTGCTGCGCGCCGGCCAGCACCAGGGCGCCGAGCAGACAGATGGCCAGCAGCACGTAACTCTCCTCGACCCTCTCCCCGGAAGTCTTGCTTCGCACCTGTCGCTGCATCATCAGGCCAACCGCCATCGCCACCAGCACGAAGAGCGCCGCGAAGTAGCCGAAGAAGCCGTCGATTCGCAGCAGTGGCGTCACCTCCAGGGGTTGCTCCGGCAGCGCCCAGGGCAATGTCAGCAGCGTTAGCAGCAGCCCGCCCTGATAGCCCAGGGCCGCGAGCCTGGCATCGCGCCTGAACCCCGCCAGCAGCAGGGTGCCGATGGCGGTCAGCGCCACCAGCATCAGCGGCAGCAGCGCCCTGAGTTCGGCCGCGCCGATCATAACCAGCTCCCGACCGGCAGCCGCGGCGGCGACTCGGCGGCATGGTGCGGCGCATCCAGCAGCTGCACCAGCGGCTCGCGCACCAGATCCAGCACCGGCTGCGGGTGCAAACCGAACCAGAACAGCGCCAGCGCCAGCGCCCCAAGCACCAGCCATTCGCGTCGCGAGCAGTCGTGCCTGCCCGGCGCCGGTGCGCCCCCGCCCCAGAGCCCGCGCTGCACCAGCAGCAGCGCATAGAGCGCGGCACCGACCAGCCCCAGTGCTGCAACCGCCGTCAGCGGCCAGCTACGCTGAAAAGCGCCGGCCAGAATCAAAAACTCGGCGATGAAGTTGGCGAGTCCCGGCAGCCCCAGCGACGCCAGCGCGAACAGCAGCGTAAAGCCCGACAGCCGGGGCAGCTGCGTCCAGAGTCCGCCCAGTTGCCGAAGATCCCGTGTGTGCCAGCGCTCCTGAAGCATGCCGACGACAATGAACAGCGCCGCGGTACTGAAACCATGGGCCAGCATCTGCATCACCGCGCCCTGCAGCGCCATGCCATTGAGCGCGTAGATGCCCAGCAGCACAAAGCCCATGTGGCTGACACTGGTGTAGGCTACCAGACGCTTCATGTCATCCTGCGCAAAGGCCAGCTTGGCGCCGTAGAGGATGCCGGCGACGCCAAGCGCCATCGCCACGGGCGAGAAATCGGCGCTGGCCGCGGGGAAAAGCGGCAGCGAGAAGCGCAGCAGCCCGTAAGCGCCGGTCTTGAGCAGAATCGCCGCCAGCAGCACGCTGCCGGCGGTGGGCGCTTCGGTGTGCGCATCCGGCAACCAGGTATGCAGCGGCACCATCGGCAGCTTGACGGCAAAGGCGACAAAGAAGCCCAGCATCAGCCAGTAAGCCAGCCCCGGCGCCAGCTCGAGGCGCAACAGCGCATCGCGATCGAAGCTGAGGGTTCCGGTTTGCGACTGATGCGCGAACGCCAGCCCCAGAATGGCGATGAGCATCAGCAGGCTGCTGGCCTGGGTGAAGATGAAGAACTTGGTCGCCGCATAGCGGCGGTTGTCGTGCCCCCAGATCGCGATCAGCAACACCATGGGAATCAGCATCAGCTCCCAGAACACGAAGAACAGAAACAGGTCCAGCGCCAGAAAAACGCCGACGATGCCGGCGACCGACAGCATCAGGTTGCAATGGAAAAACGCCACCCGCTGGCGGATCTCGCGCCAAGAAATCAGCACCGAAACGGCACCGAGCGCGACGGTGAGCCAGAGCAACAGGTAGCTGAGCCCGTCCAGCCCCAGGTGCCAGCCGATGCCAAGCCGCGGCAGCCAGTCGGCGCGCGACTCCAGCCACCAGTCGCCGCCGCCGCCGGCGGCGGCAAGCAACAGCAGCGCCTGCAGTCCCAGCGCCGTCAGACTCAGCCAGCGGCTGCCGTCAGCACGCCAGTGCTCGACCTGCGGTGCGAACAGCGCGGCAAGCAGAGGCAGCAGCAGCAGCCAGACCAGAATCATGGATCCCTCCTCGCGCGCAACGCCGCCGTCTTCATAGCACCACCGCCAGTATCAGCACGGCGCCACCGACGATACCGACGGCATAGTGTCGCAGCCGCCCGCTCTGCAGGCGCGACAGTCCCTGGTGACAAATCCGGCTCGTCCAGACCAGCAGCTGTACCGGCAGGTCGGCCAGGTCGCGTCGGTTCACTCTTGCCAGCCACAGCAACGGTCGCACCAGCAGCCAGTCGTACAGCACATCGAAACCCCAGCCCGCCCGCCACCAGCGCGCCAGCGCGCCCGTGGCAAACGCCTGCCGCCAGTCGCGGTGACGCAGCAGCAGCCAGATCCCCGCCACCAGTCCGATAACGGGCATCGCCAGCACGAGCAGGTGCACCGGCAACGGCACGTGCGCCTGCGGCGCCGCACTGAAAACGTCATGCAGCGGTTGCGGTATCAGGGCGCCGAACAGCGCCAGCAGGCACAGAATCCCCAGCGGCCAGCAAAGCAGCGGGCGGTTGTCCGGCTCGGGCAGAGTGCGACAATCGCCCAGGAACAGCCGCACGAACAATCGCAGACTGTAGAGCGCCGTCACCAGCGCCCCGGCCAGCGCCAGCCACCAGGCGAAACCTGCTCCACCCTGCGCATAGGCCTGCAGCAGAATGGCATCTTTGCTGTAGAAACCCGAGGTCAGCGGCAGCGCCGCCAGAGCCGCGCAGCCGATGGCAAAGCAGAGGGCGCTGAACGGCATCGGTCGCAGCAACCCTCCCATGCGACGGGTATCCTGCTCGTGATGCAGACTCATTATCACCTGGCCGGCGGCGAGGAACAGCAGCGCCTTGAAAAAGGCATGGGTCATCAGGTGGAAGACAGCCGCCGAAAAGGCGCCGGTGCCGAGGGCGAAGAACATGTAGCCGATCTGGCTGATGGTTGAGTAGGCCAGAATCCGCTTGAGATCGTGCTGCACCAGCGCGCTGCAGGCCGCCAGGAACAGTGTCATCGCACCGACCAGCGCCACCAGCTGCAACACCTGTGGCGCCAGCATAAAAATGCCCTGGGTCCGGGCAATCAGATAGACGCCGGCAGTGACCATGGTGGCGGCGTGTATCAGCGCACTGACCGGCGTGGGGCCGGCCATGGCGTCCGGCAACCAGGTCTGCAGCGGCAGCTGCGCCGACTTGCCGACAGCGCCGCCAAGCAGCAGCAGCGCCACCCAGCCGGCCAGGTCGCTGCCGGGCCACAGCTGCCGGGCCTGATCCACACTGTCCTGAATATTCAGCATGCCGAATTGCTGCACCAGTATCAGCAACCCCAGCGCCAGCGCGACATCCCCGATGCGGGTGACGACGAACGCCTTGCGGGCAGCGTAGCCGTTTTCCGGCTGACGGTACCAGAAACCGATGAGCAGGAAGCTGCACAGGCCCACGCCCTCCCAGCCCAGATACAGCAGCAGAAAGTCTCCGGCCAGCACCAGTATCAGCATCATCGCGACGAACAGGTTGAGGTAGGCAAAGAAGCGCGCGAAATCCGCGTCACCGGCCATATAGGCGACCGAATAGAGGTGAATCAGCAGGCCGACGCCGGTAATGACGCCCACCATCACCGCGCTCAGTCCGTCGAAGTGCAGACTGAAACCCACCTCGAGCCCGAGGGCGCTGAACCAGGGCAGCGTCTCGATGCCCCAGGCAACGCCGTCGGAGGCGGAGAAGCTCAGTATCGCCGCCAGGCTGAACAGGGCCGAGAGCGCCACCGAACCGACACCCAGGAGCGCGACCGGACGTTCGCCCAGGCGCGCACCGGCCAGCAGCAACAGCAGACTGCTCAGCAGCGGCATCAGCGGTATCCACAGCAGCAGGGCCGCCATGCTATGTCTCCGCCCGGCGGGCGCAGCCGGTCCCGGATGCCGGTTTCATGCTCATCCCTTCATCGCTTCCAGCCGGTCGGCGTCGAGACTGCGATAGCGCCGATACAGGTGCACCACAAGCGCCAGCGCCACCGCGATTTCCGCCGCCGCCAGGGTGAGAATCATCAGAAACATCACCTGACCGTCGGCATTGCCATGCAGGGCTCCGCCGAGCACGAATACGAAAGCGGTGGCGTTGAGCATCAGCTCCAGCGACATCAGGATGAATATCAGATTGCGCCGGATCAGCACGCCCACCAAGCCGATACAGAACAATGCCGCCGCGAACAGCAGCCCATGCTCGACCGGAAGTTCGGTCATGACTCCTCACCTCTCCTGTTTTTCAGCGCCCGCGCCAGGTGCCAGGCTCCCACCAGCGCGGCCAGCAGCAGCATCGACGCCAGCTCCACCAGCAGCAGATAGGGGCCGTACAGCGCGCGCCCCACTTCGGCCGCGGCCACCGGCCGCCAGCCCGCGCTGCCGGTATCGGAGGCCAGCAGCAGATAGCCGAGCTCCAGCAGCAACAACGCGCACAGCAGACCCGGCCCCCGCCAGCTGGCGCCGTCCAGCCAGGCTCGCTCCTGCTCGACGGCGGCGTCACCCTGGTTCAGCATCATGATCACGAACACCATCAGCACCATGATGGCGCCGGCGTAGACGATCACCTCGAGCGCAGCGGCGAAAGGCGCACCGAGCAGAAAGAACAGCAGCGCCAGAGCCAGCAGGGCCACGATCAGATGCAGCAGCGCGTGCACCGCGTTGAGCCCGCGCACCACCTGCAAAGCCGCCAGCAGCGCAATCAGCATGGTCAGGTAGAAAAGCGTGGTCACGGCAACAGACTCCGGGTATCGATCGGTTCGGCCTCGTGCGCGGCCTCGCCCTTGCCCTTGCCGCCTATCGCCTTGCCGGCGAAGCGGTAGAAACTGTACTGGTGATACTTGCCCGGTCCTGAGATCAGCAGGTCCTCCTTTTCGTAAACCATGCTCTGGCGCTCGTACTCGGCCATCTCGAAATCCGGCGTCAGCTGTATCGCCAGCGTCGGGCAGGCTTCTTCGCAGAGGCCGCAGAGGATGCAGCGGGAAAAGTTGATACGGAAAAACTCGGGATACCAGCGGCCAGTCTCGTCCTCGGTTTTCTGCAGCGCGATGCAGTCCACCGGGCAGGCCACGGCGCAGAGGTTGCAGGCAACGCATCGTTCCTCGCCGTCGGGGTCGCGGGTCAGCACGATGCGACCGCGGTAGCGGGGGGCGAGGTAGGGCTTTTCCTCGGGGTACTGCACCGTCTCGCGGGGCCTGAGCGTGTGCTGCAGCACCTTCCACATCGACTTCAGCTCACTGAGCATCACTACCTCCCTCCGCCACTGGTGCGGCTCCCCGCCCGACCGCCGCCGGTCACAGGAGCACCAGAGCCGTTACCGTCAGATTCAAAAGCGCCAGCGGCAGCAGGCACTTCCAGCCGAATGCCATCAGTTGATCGTATCGGGGCCGTGGCAATGCCGCCCGCAGCAACACGAACAACAGCACGAAAAACAGCGTTTTCAGCAGGAACCAGAGCCAGGGCGGCAATACCGGTCCCAGCCAGCCGCCGAAAAACAGCGTCGTCATCAGTGACGAAATCAGGATGACGCCGAGATACTCGCCGACGAAAAACATGCCGAACTTCATGCCCGAGTACTCGGTATGGAAACCCGCCGTCAGCTCGTGCTCCGCTTCCGGCAGATCGAAAGGCAGCCGGTGGCTCTCGGCAATCCCGGCGATAAAGAACAGCACCATGGCGAGAAACTGAGGAATGCAGAACCAGAGTTCCCGCTGCGCCTCGACGATCTGGCCGAGGCTGAAGGAACCGGCCTGCAACACCACACCCAGCAGCGCCAGCCCCATGAACACCTCGTAGCTCAACACCTGGGCGGCGGAGCGCAGCGAACCGAGCAGCGCGTACTTGTTGTTGGAGGCGTAACCGCCGAGCAGGATCGCGTACACCGCCAGTGACGACATTGCCAGGAAGAACAGCAGGCCGAGGTTGAGGTCGGCAAGCGGAAAGCCCGGCGCGAAGGGAATGACCGCGAACGCCAGCAGCATGGTGGACATGGCGATCGCCGGCGCCAGAATGAACACCGGCTTGTCGGCGAACGGCGGCACGAACTCCTGCTTGCCCAGCAGCTTGAGCATATCCGCGACCACCTGCAGCAAACCGAAGGGGCCGACCCGATTGGGACCGTAGCGATCCTGCCAGAGCCCAAGCAGCCGCCGTTCGGCCCAGGTCAGCAGCGCCGCCGACAGCACCAGCGCCAGTAACAGCGCCAGAGCGCGAAAGATAATGACTGCGAACTCAGCCATTTTCCGCCTCCCGGTCCGATGCGATCAGTTGCGGCGGTTTCGGCAGCGGGCTGCGCGCCGGGCGCAGTTCCATCACCGGGCCGCTGTCCGCCGTGGCGCGCCAGAAGCCCGCGCGCTGGGGCACCGCGATGCATCCGGGCGGCAGGCTCGGGTCGATGTGAACGTAAAGGGTGTGCATCCTGCCCCGATAGTGCAGCTCGATGCTGTCCCGGTTTTCCAGCTCCAGCCGCCCGGCGGTTTGTCTATCGATGACCAGTACCGGATCGCCGGCACGCTCGCTCACAGCCCCTGCGGCATCGCTCAGCGGCTCGCCGGCGAAGACCTCGTAGCGCGGCAGCCAGGTCCGGGTGCCGGGTGCCGGCGCACTATCGGACGACCGCGGCCCGGGGGGCAGCTCCAGCGCCTCGGCGTCGATCAGCGCAGGCGCGAGGTTATCCTGCCAGTCGCCCCCGACCTCCTGCTGGAATCGATTCAGCGCCTGCGCCGAATTCCAGCCGGGCGCCCAGACAAAGGCGCGCGAGCCGCCCTGCCCGGCGGCGCCTTCCATCGAATAGCGAAACGGCGAGTCCGCATCCACGGGCGACGGCATTTCCCGTACCTCCTCGGCGGCATGAATCGCGGTGCGGCCGCTGTAGCGTGCGCTCTGCCGCGCCAGTGCGCGGCCGTCGAGCCGCAGTTCGGCGTCGACTCCCGCACGCTCGATCGCGGCCAGCGCCGGCACCTGGCGGGCCAGACATTGCCGCAACTGACCCGCCGTGCGCCAGCCGCGCAGTTCAATCCAGCCGGGGCGGGTCAGCTCGCCCCGCCGTTCGCGATAATGCCCGAGCGCGGCGGCGAACCGGCGCCAGGGTGGCGGACAGCCCGGGGCCATGACGGCTTCGTATCGCTGCAGCATGGCCGAGGCATTGACCAGGCTACCCTGCTGCTCGAACGCCGTCGGCGCCGGCAGCGCAGCATCGGCGGCGCGGGTCGACGGGGTCTCGAGGCAATCCAGCACCAGCCAGTGATCCAGCAGGGTTTTCAGCCGAGCGAAAAGCTCCGGCTGAAGGCGCCGATCAAGGTCGTTTTCCAGTACCACCAGCGTGCAGCGTCTGCCCTGCCGGCGTGCGGCTTCAATATCCTCGAACATCGTATCCAGCGCCCGCGGGCACAGCGCGGCCAGGCCAACGCTGTTGCTTTCCAACGCCGCGATATACAGCTGCGGGGCGCGCTCCGGCGTCTTCAGCGCCGCCGTTATCCTTGCCGCTGATGCCAGCAGCCTGTCGTCGACCAGGCCACAGCCGCAGACCAGCAGCGGCCGTTGCGCCTGTCGCAGCATCGCCGCGGCACGCCCGATCCAATCCCGCTGGTCAGCGGACAGGTGAGCGGACACCTGACGCCCCTCGAGCAGGTCCGCCAGCGCCGCGGATAGCTGCGCGATCACCGCCGGAGTCTCGTAGCACTGCTCCGCACTGATATCGCCGAGGGCGTTGGCGCAGGGCACCAGTTGCCAGAGCGGACTGCGCTGCCACTGCCCGAGCCCGCGCACCGCCGCATCCTGCCAGGGTGCGATCTTCTGCTGCGCCGCCAGCTCGAAGCTGCAGTTGCGGATCAGCTGACGCAGCGACAGCGCCACCCGGGGCGCCGTGGCACCGATATCCTCGCCCAGAATGAGCGCCGCGTCGCACTGCTCGATGAGATCCGGGGTGGCCAGGCTGTGCCCCTGCGCCAGGATGCGCAGATACTGCTGCAGGCAACGCCACTCGCCGCTGCCGACGCCGGCGTAGAACTGCGCCGGGCCCGCCAGCGTCGCGAGGGCGAAATTGTTCTCCAGCGACGCCCGCGGCGATCCGACCGCGAACACCGTCTGGGCGGGGTCGGCAATGCGTTCGAGCAGAGCATCCAGCAGCCCCTCGCTGTCGCTGAATTCGCCCGGACGCGGCTGGTTCTGGAAGTCGTAGCCGAAGCGGCCACGGTCGCAGAGGAAGTAACCGTTAAGCCTGGCATTGAAACGATTGCTGACACGAATTATTCGGCCATAACGTTCGGCCGGAAAGTGGTTACAGCCGACGGCGCAGTGCACGCAGACCGAGGGCGCACTCTGCTGGTCCCACTTGCGGCTGAAATGGCGACTGTAGGTGCGGTCGGTGAAAACCCCCGTGGGGCAGACCTCCACCAGGTTGCCGCTGAACGGGCTCTCCAGCACACCGTCCTGCTGACGGCCGAAGTAGACGTGATTGTGCGCCGCCTGCACCCCGAGATCGTTGCCGCCGGCATAGTCGCGGTAGTAGCGCACGCAGCGGTAGCAGGCAATGCAGCGATTCATTTCATGGTTGATGAAGGGACCGAGGTACTGGTTGCGGTGGGTGCGCTTGAGGCCAGGATAGCGGCGGAAGGTATGACCGCTCATCTCGGTCATGTCCTGCAGGTGGCACTCGCCGCCCTCCTCGCACACCGGGCAATCGTGCGGATGATTGGTCATCAGCGCCTCGATGACGCCGGCCCGGAATTCATGCGCCTGCGCAGCTTCGAGCCCGATGCGCATTCCTTCCTGCACCGGCGTCATGCAGGCTACGACCAGGCGCCCGCGACTGTCGTTCTCGTCCTGGTACTGAAGCACCGCGCACTGGCGGCAGGAACCCACCGAACCCAGTGCCGGATGCCAGCAGAAGTACGGCAGATCAAGACCGAGCGAGAGAATGGCCTGCAGCAGATTGTGCCGCGGGTCGACCTCGTACTCCCTGTCATCGATCAGAATCCGGCTCATCATGACCTCGGTTGCTCAGCGCGCATGGCTAAGCTTAGACAATGGTTGCAACCCTTGTAGGGGCCACTCGGTGAACGAAACTTTTCGTGGCCGGGCCCTTCGCTCGCGGCGCGAGCGCCTGCGGTTCCGGGTTCGTGACGTCCCTGCAGACCGAGACCAGTCGATCTGCACTGCGATCGATATTGCGGTCTTGGCGATCCTCAGCTTTCGTAGGTTGAGTCTAGGTCCGAAGGACCGTAACCCAACACAGGCTCTGCCAGCCGATACCAATCGATCTGTAATGCGATCGATATTGCGGGTCTTGGCGATCCTCAGCTTTCGTAGGTTGGGTCTAGGTCCGAAGGACCGTAACCCAACACAGGCTCTGCCAGCCGACACCAATCGATCTGTAATGCGATCGATATTGCGGTCTTGGCGATCTTCAGCTTTTGTAGGTTGGGTCTAGGTCCGAAGGACCGTAACCCAACACAGGCTCTGCCAGCCGACACCAATCGATCTGTAATGCGAACGATATTGCGGGTCTTGGCGATCCTCAGCTTTCGTAGGTTGGGTCTAGGTCCGAAGGACCGTAACCCAACACAGGCTCTGCCAGCCGGCACCAATCGATCTGTAATGCGATCGATTTGACGGGTTCCCTGAAAACCGCTCCGGCGTTTACAGGATTTCCACCGTCCCTGGCGGTTTCGCGATGCCCGTGACCCGCTGCTAACGCCTACCCCGCTGCAATGCGTCGCTCTACCCATCCTCCCGTCCGCGGATCCAGTTACGGCTAGTGACTGCCTCACGCCTCACGCCTCACGCCTCACCGATTGTGCGGCACCTTTCGCTGCGCTCAAGGTGCCCTACGCCTGACGATAGGGGCATCGTCCTTCCGCGATATGCCGCTCGAAGTCGTCGCGGAAAAACTTCAGCGCGCTCTGCAGCGGTTCCATCGCGCCCGGCGCCAGGGCGCAGAAGGTCTTGCCCGGCCCCATGAAACCGCAATGCTCCTCAAGCGTGGCCAGGTCTTCCGGCCGGCCCTGCCCGGCTTCGATTGCCTCGAGCAGTTGCCGGGTCCAGGGCAGACCGTCACGGCAGGGCGTGCACCAGCCGCAGGACTCCTGGGCAAAGAAGCGTTCCAGATTCAGCACCATGCCGACCGGACAGGTGCGGTCGTCGAGCACGATCAGGGTACCGGTACCCATGCGGCTGCCGGCCTGGCCGATACTCTCGTAGGTCATCGGCAGGTCCAGATGCTGCGGCAGCAGGAAATCGGTGGAGCCGCCCCCCGGCAGGAACCCGCGCAGGCCGTAACCCTCCTGCATGCCACCGGCGCAAATCTCGAAAATTTCCCGGATACTTGTACCCATCGGCAGCTCCCAGATGCCGGGCCTGCGCACCCGGCCGCTGGCGCCGAACAGCTTGGTGCCGCTCTCGTCGCCCAGGCCCAGGCTCCGGTACCAGTCGGCGCCGTGACGCACGATGGGCGCGACGTTGCACAGCGTCTCGACATTGTTGACCACGGTCGGCCGGCCCCAGGCACCGCTGATCTGCGGAAAGGGCGGTTTGGCCCGGGGGGTGGCACGCTTACCTTCGAGCGCATTGATCAGCGCCGTCTCCTCGCCGCAGATGTAGCGCCCGGCGCTGATGTGCAGATGCAGCTCGAGACTGAAGTCGCTGCCGAGAATATGCGTGCCGATCAGACCCGCATCGCGGGCTTCTGCAAGCGCTTTGCGCAGACATCGCGCCGGGTCGACATACTCGCCCCGCAGGAAGATATAGGCGACATCGGCCTCGATGGCATAGGCGGCGAGCAGCATGCCTTCGAGCAACAGGTGTGGATTGCGCTCGAGCAGCAGTCGGTCCTTGAAGGCGCCCGGCTCCATTTCGTCGGCGTTGGCGACCAGGTACTTGGGGTGGGGCGCACCCTCGCCCCGCGGTACCAGGCTCCATTTCACGCCGGTCGGAAAGCCCGCTCCTCCGCGCCCGCGCAGGTTGGCCGACCTGACCTCTTCGAGCACGTCTTCGGCAGCCATTCCCGACAGCGCCTTGTGCAGCGCTTCGTAGCCGCCGGTCGCGCGGTACTCGGCCAGTGACAGCGCCGTGCCATCGTCCTTCAGATGGTGCGTCAGCGGGCGCTCCATCATTCGTCCTCCCTGCTCTGGCGCAGCAGCGCCACGATCCTGTCCGGATCCAGATCGTGGTGATGCCGATCGCCGATCAGCGCCGCCGGCGCATGGTCGCAGTCGCCAAGGCAGGTGACCGGCAAAAGCGTGAACTCGCCGTCTGCGGAAGTTTCCCCAAAGTCGATGCCGAGCTCGGCCTGGATACGCGTGCGCAGGGTCTCGCAGCCGAGCATCCAGCAGGTCACGCTGTTGCACAGCAGAATCACCCTGCGCCCCACCGGCCTGCGGTAAATCAGGTTGTAGAAGGTCGCGACGGACTCGACCTCGGCGGCATCGACATTCAGGTAGTCGGCGATTGCCGCCAGACTGTGGTCCGAAACCCAGCCGCGGTGCCGCTGCACGATACGCAGCGCCTCAATGCAAAGGCCTTCGCGACGCGGGTAGCACTCGGCTTCACGCTCGATCTCCGCGCGCTCCTCATCGCTCAGATAGACCTGCGACCAGCCTGTATCGCGGGCGAATACCTCGGCCATGGCAATCTCCGATTGGTGAAGGTGACGCGTTACGCATCTTCCCCAGGTCGCTTTTTGTCACCTGTCACACGTAACCCGTCACACCGATGTTGGGTTACGGCCCTTCGGGCTCAGACCCAACCGACAAACTGTTCACTGTCCACTCACAACTGTTAACTATCGATCCACATCCGCCATCACGAAATCGATGCTGGCGATAATGGCGATCAGGTCGCTGACGAACAGTCCCCGGCTCATCAGCGGGATCATCTGCAGGTGCGGGAACGACGGCGTGCGGATACGGGTCCGGTACGACAGGGTCCCGCCGTCACTGATCAGATAGTAGGCGTTCATGCCCTTGGTCGCCTCGACCGCAACCGCCGCCTCGCCGGGCGGAATCACCGGCCCCCAGCTGCTGTTGACGAAATGCTGAATCAGCGTCTCGATATCCTCCAGGGTGCGGTCCTTCGGCGGCGGCGTGGTCAGCGGATGCCGGGCCTTGTAGTCGCCCGCGGGCATATGATCGAGACACTGCCGAACGATGCGCAGGCTCTGGCGGATTTCCTCGGCACGCACCCAGGCCCGGTCGTAGCAGTCACCGCCGCTGGCGGTCACCACCTCGAAATCGTACTGTTCATAACCGCTGTAGGGGCGTTTGCGGCGCAGGTCCCAGTCCAGCCCGGTGGCGCGCAGCCCCGGCCCGCTGGCGCCCCAGGCCAGGCCCTCGGCGCTGCTGTAAACGCCGATGCCGCGGGTGCGACGCTTGAGCGTGCGGTTGTCCAGCACCATGCTGTCGTACTCGTCGAGCCGCGCCGGCAGATAGTCGATGAATTCGCGAATCATCCGCTCCCAGCCCCGGGGCAGGTCCTGCGCCACACCGCCGATGCGAAACCAGGCCGGATGCATGCGGCCACCGGTGATCGCCTCGACGATGCCGAACAGCCGTTCCCGATCGGCGAACATGTAGAACACCGGCGACATCTGGCCGACGTCCTGGGCGAAGGTGCCGTAAAAGACCAGATGGCTGGCAATGCGGAACAGCTCCGACATCATCACCCTGATGCACTGCGCCCGGGCCGGCACCTCGATGCCGGCAAGCTTTTCCACCGCCAGCACGTACGGCAGGTTGTTCATTACCCCGCCGAGGTAGTCGATGCGGTCGGTGTAGGGAATGTAACTGTGCCAGGCCTGGCGCTCGCCCATTTTCTCGGCGCCGCGATGGTGGTAGCCGATATCCGGAACCGCCTGCACGATCTCTTCGCCATCGAGTTGCAGCGCCACCCGAAAGACGCCGTGCACGCTGGGATGGTTGGGTCCGAGATTCAGAAACATGAAGTCGCTGTCGTCGCTCTGGCGCTGCATGCCCCAGTCCTCGGGACAAAATTTCAGCGCCTCCTGCTCCCGGTCCTGGCGCGCCGCATCGAGGCTGAAGGGGTCGACTTCGGTGGCGCGGGCATAGTGATCCTTGCGCAGTGGATGGCCTTCCCAGGTCGGCGGCAGCAGGATACGACGCAGATGGGGGTGGCCGTCGAAGCGGATGCCGAACAGGTCCCAGACCTCGCATTCGTACCAGTTGGCGTTGGGCCAGAGGTCGCAGATGCTCGGCAGCGTCAGATCTTCCTCGAGCAGCGCGACCTTGACGCGCAGATCCCGGTTGCGGCTTACCGACAGCAACTGATAGACGACGCTGAAGTCGGCCGCGGGCTGCTCCTGCCGGTGCTCGCGTACCCGCTCGTCGATGGCGGTGAGGTCGAACAGCATCTCGAATGCCTGGCGCTGCGCGGCGCCCAGCAGCGCCCGCAACTGATCCCTCGGTACCCAGCAGGTTTCGATGCCGTCCGCCGTTCGCTGCCCGACCAGCCCCGGCGCGGCACTGCGCAACACCTCCAGTGACGAGTGAGGAGATTCGACATGTTCAGGCGACGACCGGACGGTATCCATCAGACGCTGTCCGGCGGTCTCAGGGTGGTGGCCTGCCTGCGACTTTCGCGCCAGCGGTCACGCTGCGACGATTTAGGGGCACGGTAAACCTCATGGCCGTCGATAACCCAGCTGAGCGGCCGCCGTTCCTCACCGATGGCCTCCTGCAGCAGTATCAGCCCCTGCAGCAGCGCCTCCGGCCGCGGCGGACAGCCGGGCACGTAGACATCGACCGGCAGAAAACGATCGACGCCCTGCACCACGCTGTAGATGTCGTACATGCCGCCGGAATTGGCGCAGGAACCCATCGAAATGACCCAGCGCGGCTCCAGCAACTGGTCGTAAAGGCGCTGAATGACCGGCGCCATCTTCATGAATACGGTGCCGGAGATCACGATCAGATCGGCCTGACGCGGCGTCGCGCGGATGACCTCGGCGCCAAAGCGGGCGATATCGTGGCGGGGCGTGAACGCTGTCGCCATCTCGACGTAGCAGCACGAGAGGCCAAAATTGAAGGGCCAGAGCGAGTGCTTGCGGCCCCAGGACATCAGCTCCTCGAGCCGGGCGGTCAGTACGCTTTGCCGGACGAATTCCTCGACCCCGGGGTCACGATCGCTGGCAATGGTGTCGGCGCGGCTCAGGTGCCAGCTCATCGTTCGCGCTCCGTCCGCTCCAGGCTACGCTGCCGCGGTCCCCAGTCGAGCGCACCTTCGCGCCAGAGGTACGCCAGCGCCGCCAGCAGCACCAGTATAAATATGAGCGCTTCGACGAAACCCGCCAGCCCGACAGCATCGAACGCCGCCGCCCAGGCATAGAGAAACACCACCTCCAGATCGAAGATCACGAACAGTATGGCAACGACGAAATAGGCCACCGACAGTCGCAGCCGGCCGCTGCCGACCGAGACGATACCCGATTCGAACGGCTCATCGGTGGCCCGCGAGCGGCGCTGCTGTCCCAGCGCGTAGGACAGTCCCAGCATCAGCGCAACCAGCGACAGCACCGCCAGGCCGTATAACGCCAGGGACCAGAGCGTTTCCTCCGTAGCGTGCATGCGAATCCCCCCTTCCAGAGCTGTAGCGCCAGGGAACCTGCGAACAGATCCCGATGAGGCTAACTATAGAAGCCACCGCGACAATCTGCAGAAGACACAGAATGAGACCTTTACAGCGTGGTTTTTTCGCGCGTTTCCGGCTAGGATCCGTGGAATGATCAAACGATACTCATTCCCTCTCCTTTGCGGCCTGGCGACGCTGTTCGGCCTGCCGGGTCAGCAGGCTCGGGCCGAAACCTTCGTGCTGCCCCCTGCGGACCAGAATGTCGTCGGCGAGATCCGGGTCACCAAGGCGCGCCAGACGGACACGCTGATCGATATCGCCCGCGCCTTCGGCCTGGGTTACGAGGAGATCGTGCTGGCGAACCCGGAGGTCGACCGCTGGCTGCCCGGCGAGGATACCCGTGTGGTACTGCCGAACCTGTTCGTGCTTCCCGACGCACCGCGCGAGGGCATCGTGCTGAACGTGCCGGAAATGCGCCTGTACTACTATCCCAAGCCACAGCACGGCGAAGCGCCTGTGGTCGTCACCTATCCGGTGAGCGTCGGCCGGATGGACTGGAAGACGCCGCTGGGGCAGACCAGGGTGATCCAGAAGCAGCAGGATCCGCCCTGGTATCCGCCGCAGTCGATCAAGGACGAACACGCCGCCAACGGCGAAATTCTGCCGGATATGGTGCCCGGTGGCCCCGGTAACCCGCTGGGCCGCTTCGCACTGCGCTTGGGGATACCGGGCTATCTGATTCACGGCACCAACAAGGAATTCGGTATCGGTATGCGCGTCACCCACGGCTGCGTGCGCCTGTACCCGGAAAATATCGAAAGCCTGTACAGCCAGGTGCCGCTGGGCACGCCGGTGCATATCGTCAACCAGCCAACCAAACTGGGATGGAACGGTCGCGACCTGGTACTGGAAGCTCACCCGGTGCTGGAAGAAGACGCCCGGCTCGACGAAGCCAGCCAGGCCGCGCTGCTGCTGGATATCGCAGCCGACGCAGAGAAGTTCGGCGCGGATGTCTCACCCGGCAGGATCCGCCTGGCGGTGACGCTCGCGGATGGCGTGCCGCGTCTGGTCGGCCGCTGAGGAAACACCTGCGGAAAAGGGCCCGGATGCCACCGGACAGTGAAGAACGGGCGGGGCGCGACGGACGCGCCCCGCCCCGAACAGCAAAAATCTACTTCATCATCGAGCGCTGGAACATGCGGTTCAGCTTCTCGTCGGTGGCCATACTGCGACTATTGGCCTCATTCGCAACCCTCAGCGCTTCGTCTGCCTTGGCATTGGCCTGGGCGGCCATATCCATGGCACGCTGCATGTCGGACTCGTGCTGCGACTTCAGCATCTCGTAATCTGCAGCGTTGCTGGCACAGCCGAAGGTCAGGGCAGCGGCTACCCCCAGAATCCCTATCTTCGTCAATTCGCGGATTCTCATCTTGAGACTCTCCCGTCAGTAAATGAATTGCCCGCAGCCGACGCAGACGGCTGCACCGCAAAGCATAGACCACTTGCGATACAACGACAGTGTATGCCAGTCAGTTTCGTATCAGAGAATTTCGACCCGAGTGCCGCGCCTGACCCAGCGGGCCAGACGCTGAATCTCGCCGTTATCCAGCGCGATGCAGCCGTTGGTCCAGTTAAGCGTTTCGTGCACCCGCCGGTCCCCGGCACCCAGACCATGAATCCCGATCTGGCCTCCGAGCGGGGTATCCTGAGGCGGCGTGATGCGCAGGTCGATGGCGCTGACGATCCGCAGGTGGGTACCGCGGTCGATACGTCCCTCTTCCAGCGCCCGGTCGGCGTAGGCCCGGTTGGGATAATCGAGACCGATGAAATAGTTGAAGCGGCTGCTCGGGTTGAACCAGCTGACGTGGAAGGTACCGAGTGGCGTTTTGCCGTCACCGCGACCGCGCTTGAGTCCCGCGCCGGCCGCGCCGAGGGCGATGCGATCGAAATGTTCCAGCACCCTTATGCCGTCCATCACCGACAGCGTCTGCGTGCGGGTATCGATCAGTACCCAGGTTTCCGCCTGCGCACGGGCGAAAGGCAGCAGGCTGAACAGCAGGCAGGCCAGGGCCAGGCAGGTGGTCTTGTTGGGCAAAGCAGCTCCCTCGACAAAAGGTCCGCCCCTTGCCGGGGCACGGTTTCCCGCCCAGCATAGGCAATTCGCGCCAGCGGAACAACAACCCGAAGCGGCATACCGGAAACAGCACCGGGCAGCAGGTGGCACGATTCGCCGCGCCCATGGTGCCCTACCCGCCCGGAAGCACCTTACGACAGATGAAAACGGGGCGGCCCCTCTCAGGCGCCGCCCCGTCTGCTGTCGCTTGAAGCCAGCCGCTTCTTCTTAATTCACCTTGGCGTCGAGTTCGCCGCGCTCGTAAAGGGCGGACATGTCCTCGAGGCTGATCGCGCGGATCTTGCTGGCGTTGCCGGCGGTACCAAAGGCTTCGTAGCGCGCGACGCAGATTTCGCTCATCGCCTTGATCGACTCCTTGAGGTACTTGCGCGGGTCGAACTCGGCCGGATTCTGCGCCAGGAAGCGGCGGATGGAGCCGGTGGACGCCAGACGCAGGTCGGTGTCGATATTGACCTTGCGCACGCCGTGCTTGATGCCCTCGACGATCTGCTCGACCGGGACACCGTAGGTTTCAGGAATCTCGCCACCGAACTCGTTGATCACCGCCAGCCATTCCTGCGGCACCGACGAGGAGCCGTGCATCACCAGGTGAGTGTTGGGGATGCGGTCGTGGATCGCCTTGATACGGTCGATCGCCAGGATGTCGCCGGTCGGCGGACGGGTGAACTTGTAGGCGCCATGGGAAGTGCCGCAGGCGATTGCCAGGGCGTCGACGTTGGTCTTGGCGACGAAGTCGGCGGCCTCGTCCGGGTCGGTCAGCATCTGGTCGTGGCTCAGGATACCCTCGGCGCCGATGCCATCCTCTTCACCGGCCTGTCCGGTTTCCAGCGAGCCCAGGCAGCCCAGCTCACCCTCGACGGAAACGCCGCAGGCGTGCGCCATTTCAACGGTACGACGGGTGACGTCGACATTGTACTCGTAGCTGGTCGGCGTCTTGCCGTCCTCACCCAGGGAGCCGTCCATCATCACCGACGAGAAACCCATCGCGATGGAGCGCTGACAGACCGCCGGCGAGGTGCCGTGATCCTGGTGCATACAGACCGGCACATGGGGAAACTCTTCGATTGCCGCCAGAATCATGTGACGCAGGAAGTTGGAACCGGCGTACTTGCGCGCACCCGCGGACGCCTGCACGATCACCGGCGAGTCGGTTTTCGCGGCCGCTTCCATGATGGCGCGCATCTGTTCCAGGTTGTTGACGTTAAAGGCCGGAATGCCGTAACCGAATTCGGCGGCATGATCCAGCAGCTGACGCATGGAGACGAGTGCCATGGTAGTACCCTTCGTTTCGTTCAGGGGCGCCGCAACGGGCGCCCGGGTTCAGTTCTTCGCCTGCGACGGTGAGGACCGTCTCAGGAATTGCCGCGCGATTCCAGCATAGCCACCGCCGGCAGCTGCTTGCCCTCGACGAACTCGAGGAAGGCGCCACCACCGGTGGAGATATAGGAAACCTTGTCAGCGATGCCGTACTTGTCCACGGCCGCCAGGGTATCGCCACCGCCGGCGATGGAGAAGCCCTGGTTGTCGGCAATGGCCAGCGACAGGGACTTGGTGCCCTCGCCGAACTGGTCGAATTCGAACACGCCGACCGGACCGTTCCAGATGATGGTGCCGGCATCTTTCAGCAACGCGGCCAGGTTGGCGGCCGACTGCGGACCGATATCCAGAATCATCTCGTCATCGGCGACATCGTCGACCGACTTCACGGTCGCGGTCGCGCTCTCGGCGAACTCGGTCGCCACGACGACATCAACCGGCAGCGGAATATTGACCTTCTCCATCAGCGCCTTGGCGACCGGGACCAGATCGTGCTCGCACAGGGAGTTGCCGACCGGCTTGCCCGCCGCGGCGAGGAAGGTGTTGGCGATACCGCCGCCGACGATCAGCTGATCGACCTTGTCGGCCAGTGCATTGAGCACTTCCAGTTTGGTGGACACCTTGGAGCCGCCGACGATGGCCGCCAGCGGGCGTGCCGGCTTGTCCAGCGCCTTGCCCAGCGCGTCGAGTTCGCCGGCCAGCAGCGGGCCCGCGCAAGCGGTTTCGGCAAAGCGCGCCACGCCGTGGGTCGAGGCCTGAGCCCGGTGCGCGGTGCCGAAGGCGTCCATCACGTAGACATCGCAAAGCGCGGCCATCTTGCGTGACAGGGCTTCGTCGTCCTTTTTCTCACCGACATTGAAGCGCACGTTTTCCAGCAGTACCAGCTCGCCCTCGCCGACCTCGAAGCCGCCGTCGACCCAGTCCTTGATCAGCGGCACGTCGCGCTGCAGCAGCTTGCCGACATGCGCCGCGACCGGCGCCAGCGAGTACTTTTCCTCGTACTCGCCTTCACTCGGGCGACCCAGGTGCGACATCACCATCACCTTGGCGCCGGCCTTCAGCGCCAGCTCGATGGTCGGCAGGGAGGCGCGGATGCGCGCGTCGGACGTCACGACGCCATCCTTGACCGGCACGTTGAGATCTTCGCGGATCAGGACGCGCTTGCCGGCCAGGTCCAGGTCCGTCATTTTCAGTACGCTCATAGAGTGTCCTACCTAAGTTTCAGAAGTTGTAAGCTGTAAGCCCCAAGCCGCAAGACGACCAGGCGCCGCTTGCCGCGTGACGCTTACGGCTTTCAGCTTTTCATCAGCCAGTGCCGGGCGACATCCAGCATCCGGTTGGCAAATCCCCATTCGTTGTCGAACCAGCACAGCAGCTTGAGCAGCGTGCCGCCACAGACCCGGGTCTGGGTGCCATCGAACACCCCCGAGCGCGGGTCGCGGTTGAAGTCCACCGAGGCGTGCGGCTCGTCGGTGTAGCCCAGCAGCCCCTGCAGCGGCCCCGCCGCCGCCCGACGGATCAGCGCGTTGACCTCTTCGCTGTCGGTGGCGCGCCGCACATTGATGGACATGTCCATCGCCGAGACGTTGATCGTCGGCACGCGCAGGTGCAGACACTCGAAACGCCCGGCCAGATGCGGCAGCAACCGGTCGATACCGCGGTCCAGCCCGGTATCCACCGGAATGATCGACTGCATCGCGCTGCGCGTCAGGCGCAGGTCGGTCTGGTGGTAACTGTCGATCACCGGCTGGTCGTTCATCGCCGAGTGCACCGTGGTGGTGACGCCGTTCTCGATACCGAACTCGCGGTCCAGCAGGTCCAGCACCGGTACCACGCAGTTGGTGGTACAGGAAGCCGCCGATACCACCCGATGTTCCGGGCGCAGCAGCTGCTGGTTCAGACCGTAGACGATGGTAGCGTCGACCTCGGCCGTCGCCGGCTGCGAAAACAGCAGTTTGCCGGCGCCCTTGGCCAGATGCAGCTCGGCATTGTGGCGATCCTTGAAGGAGCCGGAACACTCCAGCACCAGATCGACGCCCAGCGCCTTCCACGGCAGGTTGCGCGGATCCGGCTCGTTCAGCACCCGGATGCGATCGCCGTCGATCAGCAGGTCACGACCATCGTGGCTCACCGGCAGCGGAAAACGGCCGTGGGTGGTGTCGTACCGGGTCAGGTAGGTCACCGTTTCCAGATCGGACAGCTCGTTGAGCGCCACCACCTCGAAATCACGGCGGAAGCCGCACTCGTAGATGGCGCGCAGTACGCACTGCCCGATGCGGCCGTAGCCGTTGATTGCGACGCGGTATTTCATCGACGGTTCAGAACCCCGGCGAAGGCCGGCACAAGCCGGCCCTGCGACGAGTTAGAGAATGGATTTAACGGTTTCGGCGACATTTTCGGCGCTGAAGCCGAAGTGCTTGAACAGCTCGCCGGCCGGCGCCGACTCGCCGAAGCTGCGCATGCCAACGATGGCGCCGTTCAGGCCCACGTACTTGTACCAGTAGTCCGCCTGGGCGGCTTCGACGGCAACGCGGGCGCTGATGTCGGACGGCAGCACCGCTTCGCGGTAGGACGCATCCTGAGCCTCGAAGCGATCGGTCGACGGCATCGACACCACGCGCACCTGCTTGCCTTCGCCGGCCAGCAGCTCGGCGGCCTCCATCGCCAGCGCGACTTCGGAACCGGTGGCGATCAGGATGGCGTCGGGCTTGCCCGTGGTATCGCGCAGGATGTAGCCGCCCCGGGCGATGTTGGCCAGCTGTTCGTCGTTACGCGCCTGATGCGGCAGGTTCTGGCGCGAGAAAATCAGTGCGCTGGGGCCGTCGGTGCGCTCCAGCGCCGACTTCCAGGCCACCGCGGACTCGACCGCGTCGCACGGGCGCCACAGGCTCATGTTCGGGGTGTGACGCAGGTTGGCGATCTGCTCGACCGGCTGATGGGTCGGGCCGTCTTCGCCAAGGCCGATGGAATCGTGGGTGTAAACATGGATCACGCGCTGCTTCATCAGTGCCGCCATGCGCAGGGCGTTGCGGGCATACTCCATGAACACCAGGAAAGTGGCGCCGTAGGGGATGAAACCGCCGTGCAGGGCGATGCCGTTCATGATCGCCGACATGCCGAACTCGCGCACACCGTAGAACAGATAGTTGCCGCTGGCGTCATTCTTGCTGATGCCCTTGGCGCCGGACCACAGCGTCAGGTTGGAACCGGCGAGGTCGGCGGAGCCACCGAGCAGCTCCGGCAGCATCGGGCCAAAGGCGTTGAGGGCATTCTGCGAAGCCTTGCGCGAGGCGATGGTGTCGCCCTTTTCGGCCACTTCGCGAATCCAGGCATCGGCCTGCTCGGCGAAGTCCGCCGGCAGATCGCCGCTGATGCGACGCAGCAGCTGCTCGGCCAGCTCCGGGTACTCGGCGCGATAGGCGGCGAAGCGCTCGTTCCACTCGTTCTCCGCATGGCTGCCGGACTCGCGGGCATCCCAGTCGGCGTAGATGTCTTCCGGCACTTCGAAGGCGGGATGGTTCCAGCCCAGACGCTCGCGGGTCAGGGCGATCTCGTCATCGCCCAGCGGCGCGCCGTGGCACTCTTCCTTGCCTTCCTTGTTGGGTGAACCGAAACCGATGATGGTCTTGCAGCAGATCAGCGTCGGCTGAGAGCTGTTGGCCTGGGCCTGCTCGATGGCGGCACGGATCTGATCCGGGTCGTGACCGTCGACACCCGGAATCACCTGCCAGCCGTAGGCTTCGAAGCGTTTCGGGGTATCGTCGGTGAACCAGCCTTCGACTTCGCCGTCGATGGAGATGCCGTTGTCGTCCCAGAAGGCGATCAGCTTGCCAAGTCCAAGGGTACCGGCCAGGGCGCAGGCTTCGTGGGAGATGCCTTCCATCATGCAGCCGTCGCCCATGAAGGCGTAGGTGTAATGGTCAATGATGTCGTGGCCGTCACGGTTGAACTGCGCGGCCAGTGCCTTCTCGGCGGCGGCGAAGCCGACGGCGTTGCTGATCCCCTGCCCCAGCGGTCCGGTGGTGGTCTCGACACCCGGGCAGTAGCCGTATTCCGGGTGGCCGGCGGTCTTGGAGTGCAGCTGACGGAAGTTCTTGATGTCCTCGATGCTCACGTCGTAACCGGTCAGGTGCAGCAGCGAATAGATCAGCATGGATCCGTGACCGTTGGACAGGATGAAGCGGTCGCGGTCGAACCATTGCGGGTTGGACGGGTTGTGTTTCAGAAAATCGTTCCAAAGCACTTCGGCGATGTCGGCCATGCCCATCGGGGCTCCGGGGTGGCCGGATTTGGCCTTCTGGACAGCGTCCATGCTCAGCGCGCGAATAGCATTGGCAAGTTCTCTGCGAGAGGACATTAAAGCTTCTCCTGGGGTTGACCCAAACGTAAGGCGGTAGAGGACAAATTTTGGTGCGCGTAATTTTCGCCTGTTTGCCGGTCGGCATCAAATGGGAATCGGCTTTTTTTCGGCTCAAATGAAGCGAATTCATATCAAAAGCGGAAATTTTCATCCTTTTCGCAGCCAACCGTCATGCAATTTGCATCGCACGGGGCTAAAATGCGTCCCTTTAAAATGTCCGTCTGCCCGCCCGGGTCCAGACGCCCGACTCCCCCCGTTTTATGAGGATGCTTAGCTGAGATGAGCGAATACGGCTTGTTCACTTCCGAATCCGTGTCTGAAGGTCATCCGGACAAGATCGCGGACCAGATTTCCGATGCGGTGCTCGACGCCATTATTGCCGAAGACAAATACGCCCGCGTGGCCTGCGAAACCCTGGTCAAGACCGGTGTCGCCATCGTCTCCGGTGAAATCAGCACCAGCGCCTGGATCGATCTGGAGAACCTGGTTCGCGACGTGATCTGCCATATCGGCTACACCTCGTCCGACGTCGGCTACGACGGCGAGACCTGCGGTGTCATCAACATCATCGGCAAGCAGTCCGTCGATATCGCCCAGGGCGTCGACCGTTCGCGCCCGGAAGACCAGGGTGCGGGCGATCAGGGCCTGATGTTCGGCTACGCCTCCAACGACACCGACGTGCTGATGCCGGCGCCGATCACCTACGCCCACCGTCTGGTCGAGCGCCAGGCCGAGGCGCGCCGCTCCGGCCTGCTGCCCTGGCTGCGTCCGGATGCCAAGTCCCAGGTGACCTTCCGCTACGAGAACGGCAAGCCCTGCGGTATCGATGCGGTCGTACTGTCGACCCAGCACAACCCGGACGTCCATCAGGAAGACCTGCGCGAAGCGGTGATGGAGCTGATCATCAAGCACGTGCTGCCGGCCGAGTGGATCAGCCGCGACACCAAGTTCCATATCAACCCGACCGGCAAGTTCGTCATCGGCGGGCCGGTGGGCGACTGCGGTCTGACCGGCCGCAAGATCATCGTCGATACCTACGGCGGCATGGCCCGTCACGGCGGCGGCGCTTTCTCCGGCAAGGACCCGTCCAAGGTCGACCGTTCCGCCGCCTACGCCGGCCGCTACGTCGCCAAGAACATCGTCGCCGCAGGCCTTGCCGATCGCTGCGAAATCCAGGTGTCCTACGCCATCGGCGTCGCCGAGCCGACCTCGGTGTCGATCAACACCTTCGGCACCGGCAAGATCTCCGACGACAAGATCATCGAACTGGTGCGCAACCACTTCGACCTGCGTCCGTACGCCATCACCCGCATGCTGGACCTGCTGCACCCGATGTACCGCGCCACTGCAGCCTACGGCCACTTCGGTCGCGAGCCCTACGAGATGACCGTAGGCAATGACACCTTCCTCGCCTTCCCGTGGGAGAAGACCGACAAGGCCGAGGCCCTGCGCGACGCCGCCGGCCTCTGACACTCCGACTGAGGTACCAGAAGGGTCGCCCGCGGGCGGCCCTTTTTTGTGTCCCGCGCACGGCATCACGAACAGCGCAGTACCGGGGCCGGAGCGGCAGCAGGCAAAGACCACGGCCCCGGTTACGTCCCGGCCTGCGGCGTAGCATAATAGGCGCTTTTCCGGATGGAGCCCGGCGCCATGCGCATACCGCGATGCTACGAACCCCAGCCACTGCAAAACGGCCAGACACTGCCACTCGGTGACAGCAACGTGCAGCACCTGGCCCGAACGCTGCGCATGCGTGCCGGTGACCGGGTACAGCTGTTCAACGGCGACGGCCGCGACTACGCCGCAACCCTGGTCGAGGTCGACAAACGCCGCGTGCTGGCGCACATCGATGCCGCCGAAGAATCGGCGCGGGAGCCTCGGCTCAAGGTGCATATCGGGCAGTGCCTGTCACGCGGCGAGCGCATGGACTACGCCGTTCAAAAAGCCACCGAAACCGGCATGTCGCGCATGACGCCGCTGTTCTCCGAACGCTGCGAGGTCAAACTCAACAGCGAGCGCCAGGACAAGCGCCAGCGTCACTGGCAGCAGGTCGCCGTGAGTGCCTGCGAACAGAGCCTGCGCTGCAGCGTACCCGACATCGACGCGCCGCAGCCGCTGCTGGAATGGGTACAAAGCGTCGAGGCCGATCTCAAGCTGGTCTTGCACCACCACAGCGCGCGCGCCCTCGGGGAGCTGCCGCCCCCGGCGTCAGTGGCCCTGCTGATCGGACCCGAGGGTGGCCTCAGCGAAGCGGAAGTCGCCGCCGCAGCGGCCGCCGGCTTCCAGCCGGTCTGCTTCGGTCCCCGGGTATTGCGCACCGAAACCGCGCCGGTCGCGGCCCAGGCGATACTGCATTATCTGTGGGGCGACTGGGCGTGATGGCGTGAGACGCAACCTGGCGCCTCTCGTGCCGACGATACCCATCGATCTGTACTGGGATCGATATGATGGGGCCGCGATGCCCGAACGACGTGGAAGCAGTTTGCCCGTGCCGCTGCATCGCTTGTCCCATCCTACCTGCGATCTGCAGGACGGGTTACGCGATGCGCTTCGTAGGTTGGGTCTAGCGACGAAGTCGCGTAACCCAACACCGGCGGGTTCGGGAACGTACGTCGCCAACGATACCCATCGATCTGCACTGCGATCGATATGATGGGGCCGCGATGCCCGAACGACGTGGAAGCAGTTTGCCCGTGCCGCTGCATCGCTTGTCCCATCCTACCTGCGATCTACAGGACGGGTTACGCGATGCGCTTTGCGTAGGTTGGGTGAAGGTCGGAACGACCGTAACCCAACAGATGCCGTGCCGACGATACCCATCGATCTGCACTGCGATCGATATGATGGGGCCGCGATGCCCGAACGACGTGGAAACGGTTTGCCCGTGCCGCTGCATCGCTTGTTCCATCCTACCTGCGATCTACAGGACGGGTTACGCGATGCGCTTTGCGTAGATTGGGTGAAGGTCGGAACGACCCTAACCCAACACAAGCCGTGCCGACGCTGTCCCGGTCGTGGATCCGGTTAAGCGCAGCCGAAGCCTTACACTTTCCCCCCGCCTCTGCGGTACACTTGCGGTAACCGCAGGAATTCAAAAGGATGCACCCTCACATGACCCTCAAGGTTGGCATCGTGATGGACCCGATCGAGTCCATCAGTTTCAAGAAAGACAGCTCGCTGGCCATGCTCTGGGCCGCCAAGCGCAAGGGCTGGGAGCTCTGGTATATGGAGCAGCAGCACCTTTTCTCCCGCGACGGCCAGGCGATGGCCGAAATGGCCCCGCTGGACGTGCGCATGGATGCGGATGACTGGTTCAGCCGCGGCGACTACCGCAACGCGCCGCTGGCGGATCTCGATGTGATCCTGATGCGCAAGGACCCGCCGTTCAACAACGAGTACATCTACAGCACCCATCTGCTGGAACAGGCCGAAAAGCAGGGGGTGCTGGTGGTGAACCCGCCGCAGCGGCTGCGCGACTTCAACGAAAAGCTTTTCGCGACCCACTTCCCGCAGTGTTGCCCGCCGGTGCTGGTGACGCGCCGTGCCGATCTGCTGCGGCAGTTCCACGCCGAACACCGCGACGTGATTTTCAAACCGCTCGACGGCATGGGCGGCAGCCAGATCTTTCGCATCCAGAACGACGGCGTCAACCTCGGGGTCATCATCGAGACGCTGACCAAGGATGGCCGCGAAACCATCATGGCGCAGAAGTACATCCCGGAGATCCTTGACGGCGACAAGCGCATTCTGATGATCAACGGCGAACCGGTGCCCTACGCGCTGGCCCGCATTCCGATGGCCGGCGAAACCCGCGGCAATCTGGCCGCCGGCGGCAGCGCCCAGGGACGACCGCTGAGCGACCGCGACCGCTGGATCTGCGAGCAGGTCGGCCCGACACTGCGCGAGCAGGGCCTGCTGTTCGTCGGCCTGGACGTCATCGGCGACTTCCTGACTGAAATCAACGTCACCAGCCCGACCTGCATCCGTGAACTGGACAACCAGTTCGGGCTGGATATCGGTATGCAGCTGATGGACGTCGTCGAGCAGATCAAGGGAGCTCGCGAGGCGTGAGCCGGGCCGCCAACGCCATCTCGGGGCCGCCGGCAAAAGCGGCGGCCGTCGGCGCACTGGACCGCTTCGGCTTCACCCTTTTCGTCGCGCTGGCGGTACATGCCATCCTGGTGCTCGGGATCGGTTTCAGCGCCCCCGTTTTCGACCCGCCCCGCAAGGTGATCGACATCACCCTGGCGCGCTTCGAAAGCGAAAAGCCGCCTGAGGAGGCGGACTTCATCGCCCAGGCAAACCAGCAGGGCAGCGGGACCCTGGACGAGAAAAAGGCACCCGCAACGCGGGAAGAGGCGCCGTTCCAGAGCGAGGAGCTCAAGCAGCAGGCGATGCAGCAGAGCCAGCCGGTCGCGGCGGAGGCGGAAGTGCTGCAGCCGGCACCGGTGCCGGAACCCGCGCCGAAAGTCGCCGAACAGCCCTCGCCGAAGGTCGAGGCAAGCCCGGCCAAGGTCGTCACCACCGAGGCCCGGTCGGAGCAAAAGCAGGCCCGCCGCGAACCCAGACCGGAGGAAGCGGCACCGGCGCCTGTCCCCGGCGCGTCTTCGTCGCTGCTGGCCCGGAGCCTGGAAATCGCCAGTCTGCAGGCACAGCTCGACATGCAGCAGGAAGCCTACGCCAAGCGCCCGAAGATCAGGCGTTTCACCAGCGCCTCGACACTCAAGCACAGCGAGGCGGCGTACTTCGAGAACTGGCGCCGCCGCGTCGAGGATTACGGCAATCGCAACTACCCCTCGGAGGCCCGCGATAACGGCATCTACGGCAGCCTGCGGCTGCTGGTGTCGATACTGCCGGACGGCAGCGTCAAGAACATCGAGGTGCTGCACTCTTCCGGCTACCGGGTGCTCGACGAGGCGGCCGAACGGATCGTGCGGCTGGCCGCGCCGTTCCAGCCATTCCCGGTGGAGATGCGCAAAACCACCGATGTACTTGAAATAATTAGAACCTGGAAATTTGAGAATCAGGCCCGGCTGTACTAATCCTTAGGTGAAACCCCTAAGGACTCCCAAGATGTCCCCCAAGCCGCAAAGTCTGCGGGATCACTTCCTGATCTCAATGCCCCACATGCACGACCTCCACTTCGCCCAGACGGTCACCTACATCTGTGACCACAGCGAGTACGGGGCCATGGGCATCGTGATCAACAGGGCCATCGATCTGCGCCTGGACGACCTGCTCAAGCACCTGAGCCTCGAACGCAGCATACAGGTGCGGGACAACCGCCAGGTTTACGCCGGGGGTCCCGTACAGGGTGAACGCGGCTTCGTGCTGCACCGAAGCCCGCCAGGGGGCAGCGTACCCTGGCTCGCCACCTACCAGGTCACCGACGACGTCTGCCTGACCACCTCCATCGACATCCTCGAAGCCATCGCCAGCGGCAGCGGCCCCGCCGATGCCCTCATCGCCCTCGGCTATGCCGGCTGGGGCGCCGGACAGCTGGAACGGGAAATCAGCGAAAATGCCTGGTTAAGCTGTCCTGCCAATTTGGATATAATGTTCCGGATTCCGGCCGACGAGCGCTTGCAGGCGGCCGCATCCACACTGGGTATCAACCTGGACCTTCTCACCGCCCAGGCGGGACATGCATAACGAGACTTAATGAGCGCAGACTGCCAGCAGGCACTAGCCTTCGATTTCGGCACAGGCCGGATTGGTGTCGCCGTGGGTCAGGCACTGACCGGCACCGCGACCCCCCTTTCCCCGATCAATGCCCGGGACGGCATCCCCGACTGGAACGCACTGGACCCGTTGATAGCCGAATGGGCTCCCGACGCCCTGGTGGTCGGCATTCCGATCAACATGGACGGCAGCATCAGCGAGATGGCCCGCCGCGCGCGCAAGTTCGCCAACCGCCTGCAGGACCGCTATCAGCGCCCCTGCTACCTGATCGACGAGCGCCTCAGCACCGCCGAGGCCAAGCGCATTCATCACGCCGCCGGCGGCGGCAACAACTACCGCAAGGAATCGGTGGACGGTATCGCCGCGCAGCTGATACTCGAAAGCTGGTTCGCCAGCACAGACCGCATTCCCAGCCATACCAAACTGGAAGAGATCTATGACATCGGGAAGCCTTAGCGTCGACGCCCTGCTCGACAAGATGGGCACTGAACTCAAGGCGCTGCTGGAACAGCGCCATATCGACAACCCGCTGATCGTCGGCATCCGCACCGGCGGCGTCTGGGTCGCCGAACGACTGCAGCAGCAACTCGGCCTCGAGGGGCCGATCGGCATCCTCGACATCTCCTTCTACCGCGACGACTTCACCCAGAAGGGCCTGCACCCCAGCGTGCAGCCGTCGCAGCTGCCCGGCGACACCGAGGGCCGCCACATCGTCCTGATCGACGACGTGCTGATGTCCGGCCGTACCGTGCGGGCGGCGCTGAACGAATTGTTCGACTATGGCCGCCCGGCATCGGTGACCCTGGTCACGCTGCTGGATCTGCAGCGTCGGGAGCTGCCGATACAGGCCGACATCATCGGCGGCACCCTGGCCATCGGTCCCAACCAGGTGGTCAAGCTCAGCGGGCCGGACCCGCTGGAACTCAATATCCGTCAACGAACCTGAGCCAAGCCAACATCATGTTTGAGCCGCAAGATCCGAACCGGATCCAATTGAACAGCAAAGGCCAGCTGAGGCACTTCCTCACCACCGAAGGCCTGTCACGGGAACTGCTGACCGAAATTCTCGATACCGCCGACTCCTTCATCGACATGGGCGCCAAGCAGATCAAAAAGGTACCGCTGCTGCGCGGCCGCACCGTCGTGAACCTCTTCTTCGAGGCCAGCACGCGCACCCTCAGCACCTTCGAGCTGGCAGCCAAGCGCCTGTCCGCCGACGTGCTGAACCTGAACATCAGCACCTCCTCGACCTCCAAGGGCGAAACCCTCAAGGACACCCTGATGACCCTGGAGGCGATGCACTCGGACATGTTCGTGGTGCGCCACGCCGACAGCGGTGCGGCGCATTTCATCGCCAGCCGCGTCACACCCGATGTGGCCGTGATCAACGCCGGCGACGGCCGCCATGCACACCCGACCCAGGCGATGCTCGACATGCTCACCATCCGCCGCCACAAGGGCGCCTTCGAGCCGCTCAAGGTCGCCATCGTCGGCGACATCCTGCACTCCAGGGTGGCGCGCTCGCAGATCCATGCCCTGCGCATCCTCGGCGCCAGCGAAATCCGGGTCATTGCCCCCAAGACACTGCTGCCGCGTCATATCGAGGCGATGGGAGTCAAAGTTTTCACCGACATGAAATCCGGCCTCGACGAAGTCGACGTCATCATGATGCTGCGGCTGCAGAAGGAACGTATGAACAGCGCCCTGCTGCCGAGCGAATCCGAGTTCTACCGGCTCTACGGCATGACCACCGAGAAGCTGGCCTATGCCCGTCCCGATGCCGTGGTCATGCACCCCGGGCCGATCAACCGCGGAGTCGAGATCGAATCCGCGATCGCCGACGGCCCCCGCTCGCTGATTCTCGACCAGGTCACCAACGGCATCGCGGTGCGCATGGCGGTGATGTCGATGGCAATGAGCGGCCAGATGGTCGAACGACAGCATCCCCAGGTACAGGCGCAGTGACCGGACAGGAGCCACAGCAGATGAATATCAGGATTACCGGTGGCCGCGTAATCGACCCGAGCCAGCAGCTCGATCAGGTGACCGACCTCTTTATTGCCGACGGCCTGATCGCAGGCATCGACACCGCACCGGCGGGCTTCGAGGCCGGGCACACGCTGGATGCATCCGGACAGGTGGTGTGCCCGGGCCTCGTCGACCTCTGCGCCCACGTTCGCGAGCCCGGCTACACCCACAAGGGCAGCATCGCCCGCGAATCCGCCGCGGCCGCAGCCGGCGGCATCACCACTCTGGTGACGCCGCCGACCACCAGCCCCATCGTCGATACGCCGGCGGTGGCGCAGCTGATCCAGGACAAGGCCCGCGAAACGGGGCTGGCCCGGGTGCTGCCGATGGGCGCGCTGACCCGCGGCCTCGAGGGCGAGCAGCTGTCACCGATGCACGCGCTGGCCGGCTCCGGCTGCATCGCCTTCAGCAATGCCCGGCTGCCGATCCGCAGCAGCCTGGTGCTGATGCGCTGCCTAGAATACGCCGCAACCCACGACCTGCTGGTGTTGTTCCAGGCCCAGGATGCCGAGCTTGCCAAAGGCTGCATGCACGACGACAGCACCAGCACCCGGCTTGGCCTTGCCGGCATTCCGGAAGCGGCGGAAACCGTCGAGGTCGCGCGCTGCCTGATGCTGGTCGAGCAGACCGGGGTGCGCGCCCACTTCGGCCAGATTTCCTGCGACCGCTCGGCACGCATGATCATCGAAGCCCGGGCCCGCGGCCTCAACGTCAGCGCCGATGTCGCGGTGCACCACCTGCTGCTCAGCGATGTCAATGTCGACGGTTTCGACAGCAACTACCACGTCATCCCGCCGCTGCGCAGCCAGCTCGATCGTGCCGGCCTGCGCCAGGCGCTGCTGGCGGATGGCATCCAGGCCATCTGCTCCGACCACCAGCCCCACGACGCCATCGCCAAGCAGGCGCCGTTTGCCGCGACCGAGCCAGGCATGAGCGGACTCGAGACGCTGCTGCCGCTCTGCCTGATGCTGGTGGAACAGGACCTGCTGGAGATGCCGCAGCTGATCGCCAAGCTGAGCTGCGAACCCGCCGCAATCCTCGGCATCGACGCCGGCACCCTCAAGCCCGGGCGCGCCGCGGACGTTTGCATTTTCGATCCTGCAGCCCGCTGGACCCCCAGCGCCGCCGCGACCCGCTCCGGCGGCGGCAACAGCCCCTTCATGGGCACCGAGCTGCGCGGTCGGGTCACCCATACCCTGCTCGCCGGCGAGCAGGTATTCAAACTCTGACCGGCGCAAAATGCGGCGCCGCCCGGTGCCGCATTTCGCTGCCATTTTCCATTTAAGACTTGCCGAAGCTGCCGAAACAGGGCGCAATTGTGGCAATTCCGGAAACAACCAAACAAGCGTTTTAATTTATTGCCTCCAAGGTCAGCACCAGGCTTTGCTTTCCTCTCTGATTCCTCTAGGCTAGGGGCTGCACGGCTCCTGTCGGCGCACACCAGTGCATTGCGACAGCGGCGACCGCACCGAAAACCTCCAGCACCAAGCACAAGGAATCCGCATATGCCCGTCTCAAGATGCCTGACCCCGGCATTGGGTTTTGCCGCCATGATGCTGGCGTCTACCGGCTCGAACGCAACCGAGCCTCCCTCCGGCGATCCGGTACTGACCGTCAGCGGACGGATCAGCGAGTTCAACGTCGACAACCACTTCGTGTTCGACATGGCCATGCTGGAGGCGATGCCGCAACACAGTTTTGTCACCAACACGCCCTGGCACCCGGAAGCTCACGAATTCAGCGGCCCCCTGCTGCGCGAGGTACTGGCACGGGTCGGCGCCGAGGGCGAAAACATCCAGGCCATCGCGCTCAACGACTACAAGGTCGATATCCCGGTAGAGGATGCGCGCAGGTTCAACATGATCGTCGCCCGCCTGATGGACGGCGCACCGATGTCGGTGCGCAACAAGGGCCCGCTGTTCATTCTTTATCCGTTCGACAACGAGAGCGAAACCCAGTCACAGATCTACTACAATCGCGCGATCTGGCAGCTCAAAGCGTTAAACATCGAATAACCGGCTTTCAGAGACTGAAACTAATAACAAATGCAGGCGACCAGAAGCACGAAGTACTGGCTAATCCTGATCAGCGTCTCCCTGCTGCTGGTGTTTTCGGTGGTCATATACATCCAGTACCATCAGAGCCGGCTGCTTAACAGCACGATCCAGTACAACGAAAGCAACGTCAGCTGGAACGTGTTCCAGGTCGAGGCGGAAGCCCTGCGACTGGGCAATCACCTTTACGATACGCTGAATGCCGGAACGCCACCGGACCCCGAGCAACTGCAGCTGCGCTACGACATCTTCTACAGCCGCGTCGAGGTGCTGAAAAACAATCCGACGGCGCCGCTGCTGCTCGACGAGAAGAACTATCGTGCGATGCTGGATAGCCTGTATCGCTTTCTCGACCACATCGGCCCCTATTTCGAGTCCGGTGACGGGCTCGATGCCGACACGCTACGATCGATCCTGGGACAACTGCGGCCTATTCAGCGACAGCTGCACGACCTGTCCCTCGACTCGGTGCAGCGCTCCGGCAGACACGCCGAACTGCGGGCCGCCGAAGTCGAGCGACAGATTCGCATCAGCACCGGTCTGATTGTTTTCCAGCTGCTGCTGACATTGCTGTTCTTCAGCATCGTCATTCGCCAGATCCGCCAGTTGCAGACGAGCCGCTCGCAGTTCAGCAACCTCGCCAATTTCGACCCCCTGACCGGCCTGCCCAACCGGCGCCTGTTCCGTGACCGTCTCGAGCAGGAAATCAGGAAGGCCCAGCGGGCCGACGGGCGGCTGGCACTGCTGTTCCTCGACCTCGACCACTTCAAGGATATCAACGACACCCAGGGTCACGATGTCGGTGACATCCTGCTGAAGGACGCGGCACAACGGCTGATCCGCTGCGTGCGCTCGTCCGACACCGTGGCGCGCCTCGGCGGCGACGAATTCACCATCATTCTCGGCGGCCTCGACCGCACCGATACCGCAGCGAGGATCAGCCAGCAGATCCTGGACAGCTTCGGCGAACCTTTCCAGCTCGCCGGCCGCAAGGACTATATCTCCGCCAGTATCGGGATCACCTTCTATCCGGACGATGCGCTCGACGTCAACGCCCTGCTCAAGAACGCCGACCAGGCGATGTACGTCGCCAAGGCTCAGGGCCGCAACCGCTTCCATTATTTCACGGCCTCCATGCAGGAAGCGGCGCAGGCCCGGGTCGAACTGATCAACGACCTGCGCAACGCCCTCTGCCGCAACCAGTTCCATCTGCTGTACCAGCCCATCGTCGACTGCGCCAGCGGTGCCGTGATCAAGGCCGAAGCCCTGATACGCTGGCACCATCCGGAGCGAGGCCTGATCAGCCCGGTCGATTTTATTCCTCTGGCGGAGGAGACCGGCCTGATCATCGATATCGGCAACTGGCTGTTCCGCGAAGCGGCGAAGCAGGCCCGGGCCTGGCGTCAGAGTCATCACCCGGATTTCCAGATCAGCATCAACACCTCGCCGGTACAGCTGCAGCCCGAGGGGATCGATGTCCAGGCCTGGGGCGAGCTGCTGAATTCGCTGGACCTTCCGGGTAATTCGATTGCCATCGAAATCACCGAGGGCTTGCTGATGGACAACGGTTTCGCCACTCGGCTGATGGAAATCCAGGAACTGGGCATAGAGGTTTCGCTGGACGACTTCGGCACCGGCTACTCGTCGATGTCTTACCTGAAAAAGTTCGATATCGACTACCTCAAGATCGACAAGTCCTTCGTGCGTAATCTCAAGGCCGGCAGCAGCGACCTGGCGCTTTGCGAGGCAATGATCGTGATGGCGCACAAGCTGGACCTGAAGGTGATCGCCGAAGGCATCGAAACCCTCGAGCAGCAGTGGCTGCTGAACAGCACCGGCTGCGACTACGGCCAGGGTTACTTCTTCGCCCGGCCGATTCCGCCGGCCGAATTCGACCACTACCTCACTAAGCTGGACGGGCAGGCGCTGGTCACCTGACCCCGCCAGTCGGCGTCCCGGGACGACAACCATGCAGACAGTAATGATTACCGGGGCCAGCCGCCGGCTGGGCCTGTTCCTGACCCGCGCCTTTCTTCGCGACGGCTACGAGGTCATCGCACTGACCCGCAACGCCAGCGACGAACTCCGGACCGAAGCCTCGGACAGGCTGCATATCATCGAAGTGGAATACGGCGAACTGCCGTCCCTGGAGGCGGCTGTGACCCGCATCCGGTCACTGGGACACCCCCTGCGCCTGCTGGTGCACAACGCCTCGCTGTTCGAGAAGGACGAGCAGCACCCGGATGACCTCTGCGCCTTCTACGACGCGCTCTACCAGGTGCACATGCGCATGCCGGCCTTTCTCAACGAAAACCTTGGCGACCTGCTGAGCTCGGACAGCGACGCCGGCTGCATCGTCCATATCACCGATATCTACGCCGAGAACCCCAACCCCGCATTCGGACTCTATTGCAGCACCAAGGCGGGACTGGAAAACCTGGCCAAGACCTACGCCAAAAAACTCGCGCCAGGGGTGCGCGTGAATGCCATTGCGCCGGGCCCGCTGATGTTTCTGCCGAGCCACAAGGAAGAGGAAAAGGCCGCGGTTTTCAGTGAAACCCTGATCAAGATCGAATCGGGATTCGAGCCGATTCTAAAGGGGGTCCGTTTTATACTCGATAACGGCTTTGTCACCGGCAGCACCCTCAAAATAGACGGCGGCCGGTCGATCGGAAAACTTTGAACCGAAAATAGTGACTTCCGCCTTGCTGGAAGAGCGGGAAAGTACCTGCCGCAGGTAGGTTTCATTACAGCGGCGAAAGAACTCCGGGTGGCAGCTTTCGTCGCTGAAAACAAGATCGATATCGCAGGTTCTGTCCTTGCGACTGCGGTCCTTGTCCGAACGGTCCCGCCCGAGCGATTCCTCAATCCTGCAAAACTCGCGCTTGAGTTCGACCGGCTCCTGATCGCTTTTAATAATCATCAGCGTATTCAAAAAGATACGCTCGCTGTCGATCTGCTCAGGGGCGGTATAGGTGCAGGGGTACAGGTGGGCAATTTCGAAACGAGTCAGTAGCTGCTCGATGCATCTGGCGATATTGATCTCGGGATCGATATTCGAACCAATCGAAAGATAATGGTACATGGGGCCTCAGGTCACTGACGCTTCGCGGTTTATAATTATTCGGACCAGACCAGAAAAATCGGAATATTCAGAAACGGCAGCACCATTAATTCCGATTGAAAGCGGCTTCGGCAAGGATCCCCGGAAAGGGAGAAAGTCCGCCTTGAATGTCGGGTCTTTAAACGACATTCAAACACATGATTGAAACGGAATCCATACACGGAAAGCGCCTTCAGCGTTGCGTCTGGTGGTATATTGCCAGCACCGACAGCATGCCCAGAAACGCCACGCACACCAGCACGGGGCGAAAACCCAGGACATCCGCCGAGGCACCGAGCACAAAGGCTCCCAGCGCCGGCATCCCCAAGCTGACGACGGTCCAGATGCTCAACACACGTCCGCGATACTCGTCACCGATGCAAAGCTGTATCAACGCCTGACACCCGGTACCGATAACGGTCACCGCCAGACTCAGCAGCATGATCACCAGACCCAGACCTGTCAGATCGCGCACGGCGAGGACCGGCAGCAAAACCACCGAGCAGCCCAGCAGCGCCATCAATATCAGGCGCAGCACACGCTCTTCACGCCCCCGCACCCGCGATACCAGCACCCCGCCGAGTATCGAGCCAAGTCCGGCCACCGCGGTCAGTTTGGCAAGCGTCGCCGCATCGCCATCGATCAAGGCCCCGGAAATGGCCGGCAAAAGCTCCATGATGCTGCGACCGAGCAGACCATCGACCATCGTCAGCAGCAGCACCACCCTTATCAACGGGACCTGCATCGCCATCCGGCACCCCTGCAGCAGCGCCTGCCACACCGGCAACTGGGTGGCGGCGCGCTGCTGCGGCGCCAGCCGGATCCGGCGGATCAGCGGCAACCCTGCCAGAAACAGCGCGGCCACGACGAAAAAGGCCCCCGCGATACCCGCAACCAGGAGCAGCCAGGCCGCCAGCGCCGGTCCCAGCACCCGCGAGGCGTTGTAGGTGGTCGATGCCAGCCCGATGGCGCTGGGAAACAACTCCCGCGGCACCAGTTTCGGCAGCAGCACCAGGCGCAGCGGATGCTGCGCCGCCGAGAGCGTTCCCAGCAACAACGCCAGCAACAACAGCCAGTGCAGCGAAAAGTATCCGTAGCGCGTCGCCAGCGCCGTGGCGAGGGTCAGCAACGCTTCACTCAGGTGCACCAGCAGCATGCCGTTGCGGGCGTTTACCCGGTCCGCAAGCACGCCGAAAAACGGCGACAGAAACAGCGTCGGCACCAGCATCAGCGCGCTGGCCACACCGACCCAGAGCGCGGATTGGGTAAGATCCCAGGTGATCCAGCCAATCAGAAAGCGGGTCATCCAGGTAGCCAGGGTCAGAAAGGCGCTGGCGGCGAAGTAGCGGTTGAAGTCGGACGACGAAAAGGCGGTGGCTTTGTTGTTATTGTTATGCATTCGGGGAAACAGGCGGCCCTGTGAAAACCAGGATTACGGGAAGTAAAAACGGGGCCCCAGGGCCCCGTCCGGTACCGACTCCCGAGGCGAAATCACATGCTCTTGATGTCGATATCGCCACGCTCGTTGAGGTAATCGTCCTCCTCCTGCAGCAGGAAGGAGTTGTCCTCCGGAGGGGCCGCCAGATCCGGGTTGGTGTCGGCGCTGAGCTTGATCATCAGACGCAGGTCGTTGGCCGAGTCGGCATGGGCCAGCGCCACGTCGTAGGTAATGATGCCCTGCTTGTAGAGTTCGAACAGCGCCTGGTCGAAGGTCTGCATGCCAAGGTTGGTGGACTTCTTGATGACGTCCTTGATCTCGTGCACTTCGGCCTTGCGGATCAGGTCCTGGATCAGCGGGGTGTTGATCATCACCTCGATCGCGGCACGACGCCCCTTGCCGTCCTTGGTCGGCAGCAGCTGCTGCGCCACGATCGCCTTGAGGTTCAGCGACATGTCCATCCAGATCTGGTTGTGGTGCTCCGGCGGGAAGAAGCTGATGATGCGGTCCAGCGCCTGGTTGGCGTTGTTGGCGTGCAGCGTCGCCATGCAAAGGTGACCGGTCTCGGCGAACGCGAGGCCGTACTGCATGGTTTCCTTGGAGCGAATCTCGCCCATCAGGATGACATCGGGCGCCTGACGCAGGGTGTTCTTCAGCGCCACGTCGAAGGATTCGGTATCGAGGCCCACCTCGCGCTGGGTGATGATACTTTCCTTGTGATCGTGAATGTATTCGATCGGGTCCTCGATGGTGATGATATGACCGCGACTATGGGAATTGCGGTAATCGATCATCGACGCCAGCGAGGTCGACTTACCGGTCGAGGTGCCACCGACGAACAGGATCAGACCGCGCTTGGTCATCGACAGGTCTTTGAGCACCGGCGGCAGATTCAGCTCTTCCATCGACGGGATACGCGTGGCGATGCGACGCAGCACCATACCCGGAGAGTTGCGCTGCATGAACGCACTGACACGGAAACGCCCCATGCCCCGCGCGCTGATGGCGAAGTTGCACTCGCTGGTGCCCTCGAACTCGGCCAGCTGCTTGTCGTTCATGGTGCTGTAGACCAGCGAGCGCACCTGTGACGGTGTCAGCGGCTCCTTGGTCAGCGGTTTGATGGTGCCATCCACCTTGATACTCGGACGCGCGCCGGCGGTGACGAAAAGGTCCGATGCGTCGCGGTCGATAACCACCTTGAGTAGTTGTGTAAAGTCCACGGTCTAATTCCCCAAGCCTGATGCCCGTCAGAAGCTCTGCGGACTCTTTGCCTTTTCCCGCGCGGCTTCGCGCGAGATCAATCCCTTTTGCAGCAGTTCCAGCAGACTCTGGTCCAGTGTCTTCATGCCGAAGGCTGCACCGGTCTGTATCGCCGAATACATCTGCGCGACCTTGTCCTCTCGGATCAGGTTGCGGATGGCCGGCGTACCGACCATGATCTCATGGGCCGCCACCCGGCCGCCATTGGTTTTCTTGAGCAGGGTCTGGGAAATGACGCCCTGCAGGGATTCCGACAGCATCGAGCGCACCATGTCCTTTTCCGCCGCCGGGAAGACGTCGATGACACGGTCGATGGTCTTCGCC
Organism: Marinobacterium nitratireducens; assembly: GCF_014645375.1. GTDB lineage: Bacteria > Pseudomonadota > Gammaproteobacteria > Pseudomonadales > Balneatricaceae > Marinobacterium_A > Marinobacterium_A nitratireducens. The sequence continues at coordinate 355,757 of NZ_BMLT01000002.1, read as the reverse complement.
GCCGAGGTGGTGTGCAGGGTGCCGAACACCAGGTGACCGGTTTCGGCGGCCGTCAGCGCGAGGCGGATGGTCTCGAGGTCTCGCATCTCGCCGACCAGGATCACATCGGGGTCCTCGCGCAGCGCCGAACGCAGCGCGTTGGCAAAGCTGTGGGTGTCACGATGCACCTCACGCTGGTTGATCAGGCACTTCTTGCTTTCGTGCACGAATTCGATCGGATCCTCGATGGTGAGGATATGGTCGGTACGGTTGTCGTTGATGTAGTCGACCATCGCCGCCAGGGTCGTACTCTTACCGGAACCGGTCGGCCCGGTCACCAGCACCAGCCCGCGGGGCTTCTCGGCCATGTCCTGGAACACCTTGCCCATGCCGAGATCCTCCAGCGTCAGTACACGGCTGGGGATGGTGCGGAACACCGCGGCGGCGCCGCGGTTCTGGTTGAAGGCGTTGACACGAAAGCGCGCCAGGGACGGCACTTCGATCGAGAAGTCGACCTCGAGGTTGTCCTCGTACTCCTTGCGCACCTTGTCGTTCATGATGTCGTAGACAAGGGCCTGCACGGCCTTGTGGTCCAGCGCCGGCAGCTTGATGCGACGGACGTCGCCGTCGACACGGATCACTGGCGGCATCCCGGCCGTGAGATGCAGGTCGGACGCTCCCTGCTGCACCGTAAACGATAAGAGCTCGGTTATATCCATCTTCGTTCGCGACCCGCTACTACTTCCATTCGAGACCCTATTTCTAGCAGAATACCCCGGTCAATCCAATGACCGCCACCGCTAAAGCAGAGCAATGAACAGCATAGCAGACAATATTTGTGCAGTGCGCAAGCGGATCGCCGAGGTCGCGGCGGACTGCGGCCGCGGCGAGGATTCCGTACAGTTGCTGGCCGTCAGCAAGACCCGCAGCCCCGACGAACTGCGCGACGCCTATGCCGCAGGCCAGTGCGCCTTCGGCGAAAACTACCTGCAGGAAGCGCTGGATAAAATCGAGGCGCTGGCCGACCTCGATATCGAGTGGCATTTTATCGGCCCGATCCAGTCCAACAAGACACGTGCCATCGCCGGGCACTTCGACTGGGTGCACAGCGTAGACCGCGCCAAGGTGGCCCGTCGCCTGTCGGAACAGCGGCCCGGAGGGCTGGCGCCGCTGAATATCTGCCTGCAGGTGAACATCAGCGCGGAACCAAGCAAATCCGGCTGCCTGCCCGATGAGGTGGAGGCGCTGGCACGAGAGGTCGCGACGCTGCCCAACATCCGCCTGCGCGGCCTGATGGCGATTCCGGCCGCCAGTGAGGATCCCGAGGAGCAGCGGCGGCCACTGGCCGCCATGCGGGAGCTGCTGCGACAACTGCAGCAGGAACACCCTGGGCTGGATACCCTGTCGATGGGGATGTCCGCGGATATGGAAGCGGCCATATGCGAAGGCGCGACCCAGGTGCGCATCGGTACTGCCCTGTTCGGCCCCCGCGATTACGGCGCCAAAACACCCGTGGGAACAGCGACATGAACGGAGCCCATGGCCCGAAGGCGCCGCCAAAACCATAACGAGCGCATCGGCCCCGCCCTGTTCGGCCCGCGCTCGACGAAGCAAAAGGAATCCAGATGAGTACGAAACCAACCGTAGCCTTTATCGGTGCCGGCAACATGGCCCGCGCCATCATCGGCGGCCTGCTGGAAAACGGCTACCCGGCCGAGCGAATCTGGGCCACCGGCACCCGGGTCGAAAAGCTGGCCGACCTCGAGCCCCTTGGCCTGTGCACCGGCAGCGACAACGACGCTGCAGCCCGCGCCGCCGATATTCTGGTGTTGGCGGTCAAGCCCCAGATAATGAAAGCGGTTTGCGAAGCCATGACGGCGGCCGTCGTCGAAAGCCGGCCACTGGTGGTATCGGTCGCGGCCGGTATCGGCTGCGACAGCCTGGACCGCTGGCTCGGCGGCGACAACGCCATCGTACGCTGCATGCCCAACACCCCGTCACAGGTGCAGACCGGCGCCAGCGGCCTGTACGCCAACGCTCGTGTCAGCGCCGAACAGAAAGCCCGGGCCGAGAGCCTGATGAGCGGCGTGGGGCTGGCACTCTGGGTCGAGCACGAAGAGCTGCTGCACGCGGTAACGGCGGTCTCGGGTTCCGGTCCCGCCTACTATTTTCTGTTCATGGAAGCGATGATCGCCGCCGGCGAGAAGCTCGGCCTGAGCCGCGACGTCGCCAGCCAGTTGACACTGCAGACGGCCCTCGGCGCCGCCCGCATGGCCTCGGCCAGCGAGCTGAGCCCGTCGCAGTTGCGCAGCAACGTGACATCGCCCAAGGGCACCACCGAACAGGCCATACTGTCGTTCCAGGCGGCGGGGCTGGAGGCCGCCGTAGAGCAGGCGATGCAGGCCTGTGCCCGACGCTCCCGGGAGCTGGCGGAGCAGCTCAAGGGTTAGGGGGCCTGGTAAGGTTCACAGGTTCCCCAGAGTTCATTCACCCGGCGAAAGGCTCTATACTTTCCGCCAATCAACGGCTTAACCAACAGGAAGGCAACGAACAGCCATGGGACAGGACCCGATCCTACTGATCATCCGCACGGTCGGCGAGCTCTACGCCTTTATCGTCGTATTGCGCTTTTTGCTGCAGCTGGCAAAGGCGGACTACTACAACCCGATCTCCCAGGCTGTCGCACGCCTGACCAACCCTGTGCTGCGGCCGCTGCAGCAGATCGTTCCCCGCGCCGGCCGCATCGACACCTCACCGCTGCTGCTGGCCTATGTCGTCAAGCTGGCGACGCTGTTCGCGCTCATCACCGTGGCCGGGCACAGCATCGGGATCACCAGTCTGCTGATCTACGCACTGGTCGGGTTGCTCAACACCATCCTGACCATCTACTTCTGGGCCGTGATCGGCGCGGTGATCATCAGCTGGGTCGCGCCCAACAGCTACCACCCTGCGCCGCAGTTGCTGCTGCAACTGACCGAGCCGCTGTTCGCGCTGGCGCGCAAGGTGATTCCGCCGATCGGCGGACTCGATCTGTCACCGATCCTGATCTTCCTGGTCATCCAGATCGTGCAGTCTCAGCTCGGCCGCCTGGTGATGTAGTCACGGCCTCATCGTCTACGCTAAAGGCATAAACAGCGCCCAGCCCCCGGAAAATGAGCAAATGCCAACCCCCTTTCCCGACGATTCGGTCGGGCTCGTCGAACCCAGTCTCGTTCGCTTCGACCAGCCGCTGCAGCTCGCCTGCGGCCGCACGCTCGACGCCTTCGAGCTGGCCATTGAGACCTACGGCACGCTCAATGCAGACCACAGCAACGCCATCCTGATCTGCCACGCCCTTTCCGGCAATCACCATGTCGCCGGCTACCACAGCACCGAGGATCGCAAGCCCGGATGGTGGGACTCGGCGGTAGGTCCCGGCAAGCCGATCGACACCAACCGCTTCTTCGTCGTCGGACTCAACAACCTTGGCGGCTGCCATGGCTCCACCGGGCCCAACAGCCCGAACCCGGAGACCGGCAAGCCCTATGGTCCGGACTTTCCGATCGTCACGGTGCCCGACTGGGTCGAAAGCCAGGCGCGACTGGCCGACCATCTCGGCATCCGTCAGTGGGCCGCGGTGATCGGCGGCAGCCTCGGTGGAATGCAGGCGCTGCAGTGGGCGATCGACCATCCGGAGCGGCTGCGTCACTGTATGGTGATCGCCGCGGCACCGAAGCTCACCGCCCAGAACATTGCCTTCAACGAGGTCGCACGCCAGGCGATTTCCCGCGATCCGCAGTTCCACGCCGGCCACTACTACGAGCAGGAGACGATCCCCAAGACCGGCCTGATGCTGGCACGCATGGTGGGCCATATCACCTACCTGTCCGACGGCGGCATGCACGAGAAATTCGGCCGGGAGATGCGCAGCGACGCGCTGAACTTCGACTACAGCCCCCAGTTCGAGGTGGAGTCCTACCTGCAGTACCAGGGCGAGCGCTTTTCCACCGCCTTCGACGCCAACACCTACCTGCTGATGACCCGGGCTCTGGACTACTTCGACCCTGCCGCAGCCTTCGGCCACAGCCTGGCGGACGCTCTGGCCGGTACCCGTTGCGGCTTCATGGTGATTTCCTTCACCACCGACTGGCGCTTTTCCCCGGCACGCTCGCGGGAAATCGTCGATGCGCTGGTCGACGCCGGCAAGCCGGTCAGCTACGCCGAAATCGACTCCCAGCAGGGACACGACGCCTTCCTGATTCCCAGCCCGCGATACATGGAGGTTCTGCACGCCTACATGCGCAGGGTGGCCGCCGATATTCCACCGGAGAGCCCGGATGCGCGCTGATCTCGACATTATCCAGGCCTGGATCGAGCCCGGCAGCCGCGTTCTCGACCTCGGTTGCGGCGAAGGCGAGCTGCTGAGCTACCTGAGCCGCCACAAGCAGGTGGAGGGCTATGGTCTGGAATACAACCACGACAATATCACCGCCTGCATCATGGCCGGCGTCAACGTCATCGAAAAAGACATCGACGAAGGCCTGGCGTCGATTCGGGACAACAGTTTCGACGTCGTCGTCATGACCCAGGCGCTGCAGGTGATGCACCGTCCGGACATCATCGTCGACGAAATGCTGCGTATCGGCCGCGAATGCATCGTCACTTTTCCCAACTTCGGCCACTGGCGCGCACGCGGCTACCTGGGCTTTCGCGGCCAGATGCCGGTGTCCAAATTCCTGCCCTATACTTGGTACAACACGCCGAACATCCACTTCTGCACGTTCAAGGATTTTGAGCGCCTGTGCATCGAGCGCAACATTCATATCCGCGAGCGCACGGTGGTGGATCATCTGCATCGGGACCGCTGGTGGCTGCGACTGTGGCCCAACATGCTGGGCGAAATCGCCATCTACCGGATTACCCGGTGAGTGGCAGGGCGCCGCCGAGCGAAGCGATTCGCACCGCGCCGCTGGCGAGTTGGCCGAAAATTGGCTGAGGAAGGAGAAACCATGAGAGCAATCAATCAATCCCGTCTGACTGTTGCAGCCGGTTGCCTGACCGGCTGGCTGCTGACCGTTGCGCCGGTGGCGAGCGCCGACCAGTTCGTCGCCTACGGCGACTACGAGGTACACTACAACGCTTTCAACAGCACCTTCATCGAGCCGGACGTCGCCGAAAGCTACGGTCTCACCCGCAGCAAGAACCTCGCGCTGATCAACGTCTCGGTGCTGCAGAAGCAGGCCGACGGCAGCAAGCAGGCGGTAACCGCCAACGTGACGGGCAGCGCCAGCAACCTGATCGGCCAGAGCGAGGACCTGAGCTTCAAGGAAATCCGCGAGGCCGACGCCCTTTACTACATCGGTGGTCTGCGCTTCTCCGGCGAGCAGCTGATGCGCATCTCGCTCGAAGTACAGCCGGACCCGAACCAGTCCGCCTACAGCATTCAGTTCGAACAGACCTTCTATCCCGAATGAGCAGTCAATCCGTACAGCGTATCGTGCTGGCCAGCGGCAACGCCGGCAAGCTCCGTGAATTCCAGCAGGTCCTCGCCCCCCTGGAGGTCGAGGTCATCCCCCAGTCCGAACTCGGCGTCACCGACGCCGAGGAAACGGGCCTGAGTTTCATCGAGAATGCCATTCTCAAGGCCCGCCACGCCTGTCGCTGCACCGGTCTGCCGGCGCTGGCCGACGACTCGGGCCTGGAGGTCGACGCCCTCGACGGCGCGCCCGGCATCTATTCGGCGCGATTCGCCGGCCCGGGCGCCAGCGATACCGAGAATTGCCAGCGCCTGCTGCACCAGCTTGCCGAGATACCACAGCAGGCACGCAGTGCACGTTTTCGCTGCGTGCTGGTATTCATGCGTCATGCCGAGGACCCGACGCCGCTGATCAGCATTGGCAGCTGGGAGGGCCAGATACTGCATGCGCCGCGCGGCGAAGGCGGCTTCGGCTATGATCCGCTGTTCCTGGTACCGGAACTCGGGCGTTGCGCCGCAGAACTGGCACCGGAGGAAAAGAACCGCATCAGCCATCGCGGTCAGGCCGTCGCGCAGCTGGTGAAAAACATCGAGCCTTACCTGAAACCCTGCAGGGTGGATCAAGGCGCATAGCGCCGCATCCACCGGCGTTCAATTAGCGCCCGTTCGCCCACAGAGTGGGCTCCTACGCCACTCACCACCTCCCATTAACCCCACGCACGACGATCCCATGCAACTGCCCCCGCTATCCCTCTATATCCATATTCCCTGGTGCGTGCGCAAGTGCCCCTACTGCGATTTCAACTCGCACGCCGCGCGCGGGGACCTGCCCGAGGAGCAGTACGTCGAGGCCCTGATGGCCGACCTGGAGTCGGAGCTTGCGGATGTGCAGGGCCGGGAGATCGAAACGGTCTTTATCGGCGGCGGCACACCGAGCCTCTTTTCAGCCGGTGCCCTGGCGCGGATACTGGCGGGTGTTGCGCAGCGGACACCGCTGGCTGCGAACGCCGAAATCACCATGGAGGCCAATCCCGGCACCTTCGAACAGGCGCGCTTCGCCGGCTTTCGTGAGGCCGGGGTCAACCGCCTGTCACTGGGCATTCAGAGCTTCAGCGATGCCCAGCTCAGCGCCCTGGGCCGTATCCATAGTGCAGACGAGGCCTACACCGCGGTCGCCAGCGCCCGCGCCATCGGCTTCGACAATATCAACCTCGACCTGATGCACGGCCTGCCGCAGCAGACCCTGACCGGCGCCCTGCATGATCTCGAGACCGCGATCTCGCTACAGCCCGAACACCTCTCCTGGTACCAGCTGACCATCGAGCCCAACACCGAATTCAATGCCCGCCCGCCGGCCCTGCCGGTCGACGAGCTGCTGTGGGAAATTCAGGAACAGGGTCAGCAGCGCCTGGCGCTGCACGGTTTCCGGCAATACGAAATCTCGGCCTATGCCCGTGATGGCCGCGAGGCGGCGCACAATCTCAACTACTGGCGTTTCGGCGATTATATCGGCATCGGCGCCGGCGCCCACGGCAAGCTGACCCGCCCGGAGGAAAAACGCATCGTGCGACGCTGGAAACAGCGTCAGCCCGCCGCCTACATGGATCCTGCGCGGCGACTCGGCGGCGAAAACCCGATTGCCGCGGACGAGCTGGCGTTCGAATTCATGCTCAACGCGCTGCGACTGGTGGACGGCGTTCCCGTCGGCCTGCTCGGCGAGAGAACGGGGCTCGACCTGCAGCAGATAGGACCGCAGCTTGAAAAGGCCGTCCGTCAGGGCCTGCTCGAGGAGAACCCCGACCAGATCCGGCCAACGTCCCAGGGCCGGTTGTTCCTCAACAACCTGCTGGAGCTGTTTCTGTGACGGGTGACGGGTGACGGGTGACGGGTGACGGGAAACATCGTAGGGTGCCGGTGAACGGAGTGAACCGCACCGTTCCCGCAATTACCTGGTGCGGTTCGCAGGCTCACCGGCACCCTAGGCGTTAGGCGTGTGGTGTGACCCCATGCCCAACGCCTTACCCATCAAAGCGTTACGCGCGATGCGGCGATCTCGGCGATTTCCGTCAGCGCCCGGGGGATTTCGCTCAAATCGTGCACCACCTGGTCCGGGGTCGGGCCGCCGGGCCAGAGCTCGCCTTTGAGGTTGACCCAGATGGTCCAGTAGCCGGCATTGTGCGCGCCCTCGATATCGGCGACGGGGTTGTCGCCGATATGCACCACCTGCTCGGGCCGCAGACCGGTCTTTTCCAGGGCCTGCTCGAACATCAGCGGATGGGGTTTCTCGGTGCCGGTACCGTCGGCGTTGAACTGGAAATCGAAGTAGTCGCCGAGCCCGACGCGCTGGACGTCGGCATTGCCGTTGCTCAGCGCGCCTATCAGCAGCCCGCGCTCGCGCAGGATCTGCAGCATGGTGACGGCATGCTCGAAAAACTCCACCTGATTGCGACCGTCGAGGAATACCTCGAATGCCTGCAGCGCCAGGGCTTCCGCCTGCGCCGCCGGGTAGCCGGCGGTGAGCAGACCATGCTCCAGCAGCCGCAGGCGGATCTGGGTGACGCTGTGGCCGATTTCCGGGTGCCTTTCAAGCACCTCCCGCCGCAGACGCGGCAAATCCGCAAGGCTGAACTGGCGGGTGAACAACTCGGCATTGCGCGCCAGCCAGTCGAACAATGACCGGTTCGCCGCTTCGATCACCGGGTCTACCGCCCAGAGGGTGTCGTCGAGGTCGAAGGTTACACACTTAATCATTTTTCTTGCGCGCTCTCGGATGGGCCCTGTCATAGACATCGGCCAGATGCTGAAAATCCAGGTGGGTATACACCTGGGTGGTGGCGATATCGGCATGCCCCAGCAGCTCCTGCACCGCCTTGAGGTCGCCGCTCGACTCCAGCAGATGGCTGGCGAAGCTGTGCCGCAGGCGGTGCGGGTGCACCTGACCATCGGTGGCCTGGTGCAGCCCCCAGTGCGCCAGCCGCTGCTGCACCGCGCGGCTGCTGATGCGACCGCCACGGCTGCTGACGAACAACGCCGCCTCTCCACCATGCGCCAGCCCCGGCCGCCACTGCAGCCAGACATCCAGCGCCTGCAGCGCCTTGCCACCGACTGGCAGCATGCGCGTTTTACGCCCTTTGCCGGTCACCACCAGGCTGGCGTCACGGAAGTCGATATCGCCGAGGTCGAGACTGACGAGCTCCGCCAGCCGCAGCCCCGATGAATAGATTAGCTCCATCATGGCGCAGTCGCGCGCCGAGACGGCATCCTCGACCGGGATTTCCAGCAACTGGCCGAGCTGGTCGGCGTCGAGGGTCGGGGGCAGGCGGCGGGGACTTTTCGGCGCGCGCACCCCTAGCGCCGGATTCCGGGACGCCAGGCCTTCGCGGCTGAGATAGCGGTAGAAGGTACGTATCGCCGAGAGCTGACGCTGAATGGACTTGCCGGACAGGCCGTCACGATGCACTTCGGCCACGAAGGCGCGGATGTCACGCGGCTGCACGACATCCCAGCCGTCGAGGTGATTGGCCAGCATATAGCGTTGCAGGCGCTGCAGATCGCGCCGGTAATTGGCCAGGGTGTGATCCGAGCACTGGCGTTCGCTGCGCAGGTTGCGCAGAAAAGCGTCCAGCGCCGCGTCGGTCATCGATCCCGGCTCAGAATGCGGTACAGCACCCGGCTCAGCACTTCACCGACATAGCTCAGAAACAGAGTGCCCTGGCTGCTCTGGAAATAATGCGGGTCGTAGCTGCCGATCGCCAGCAGCCCCAGGGTTTCACCCTGAATCAGCGGCACCACCGCGCCGGACTGCACCCGGAACGCCTTTTCCTGGAACAGGCAGGCGTGCTGACTCTCCGGCAGTCGGCCGCAGCTCGGGAGGCTGGTTTCCAGCAGCGGACCGAGCACCTGCAGCTCCTCGCTGGCAAACTGGCGCAGGTTCGCGGTAGCGTCCGCCACAGGGTCGATCAGCAAAAGCGCCGTGGTATCGCCGTGGAAGTCGCCGCACAGGCTCTCGTCGATCGCCACCGCGACATCGTCGAGGGTCTCGCAACCGAGCAGCGCCAGTACCATGCGCTTGGTCTTCTCGAACTGGATATCGTTGTGGCGCGCGACTTCGATCAGATCCGACAGATGGGTGCGCAGCTGCTGGTTTTTCTCCCGCAGCACGCCGGTCTGGCGAGCGACCAGCGACACCGCTGCGCCGGTTTCGTGGGGAACATAGAGTTTTTCCAGCAGATAGGCGTGACCGGAAAAGAAGTCCGGGTTCTCGGCGAGATAGTCCGCCACCTGCCGTTCGTCCAGTGCCGCCAGCGGCGTCGCTTGTTCGCTCATAGGAAGATTTGCCCCTCGTAAACGGTCGTTGCCGGACCTGTCATGACGACAGGCTCAGCGTTCCCGGCCCAGCGGATCAACAGCTCCCCTCCGGGCAGATGCACCCGCACCTCCTCGTCCAGCAGGCCGCGCAGGCGCCCCGAAACCACCGCGGCGCAGGCACCGGTGCCGCAGGCCCGGGTTTCGCCGGCGCCGCGCTCGAACACCCGCAGACGAATCTCGCTGCGCGAGACGATCTGCATGAAGCCGATATTGGCCCGGGCCGGGAAGCGCGGGTGACTTTCGAGTGCAGGCCCCAGCACTTCGACCGGCGCCTCGGCGACATCGTCGACCAGCAGCACGCCGTGGGGGTTACCCATCGATACCGCGCCGATTTCCAGCCGCTCGCCGTTCACCTCGATATCGTAGGTGATGGCGCGCTCGGCCGCTTCGAACGGAATCTCGGCGGGCTCCAGCTCCGGCGCCCCCATATCGACTTCGATCAGGCGATCCTCGCGAACCTTCAGCAGCGCCTTGCCCTTGGCGGTTTCCACCGCGATCTCGGGCTTGATCGTCAGCCGCTTGTCACGCACGAATTTGGCGAAACAGCGCGCACCGTTGCCGCAGTGCTCGACTTCGGAGCCATCGGCGTTGTAGATACGGTAGCGGAAGTCCATCGCCGGGTCGGTCGGCGGCTCGACGAGCAGCAGCTGGTCGAAGCCGATACCGATGTGGCGGTCGGCCAGGCGACGCACGATTCCCGGCGTGATCTTGGCGCGCTGCGTCACCAGGTCGACCACCATGAAATCGTTGCCCAGGCCATGCATCTTGGTAAAGCGTACCAGCATCTTCGTTCCTCAGTGCGGGTCCCTTGGCAGCAGCTGCTCGCCGTGGAGCAGGTCGCCGATGCTCTCACGCTTGCGCACCAGATAGACCTGATTGTCCTGCACCATCACCTCGGCCGGACGCGGCCGGGTATTGTAGTTGGAGCTCATCACAAAACCGTAGGCGCCGGCGGAGCAGACCGCCAGCAGATCGCCGGGCTCGAGGCTGAGCTCACGGTCCTTGCCGAGAAAATCGCCGGTTTCGCAGACCGGGCCGACCAGGTCGTAAAGCCGGCTAGCGGCGTCTTCGCGCAGATTGACCGGGATGATCTCCTGGTAGGCACTGTACAGAGACGGCCGGATCAGGTCGTTCATGGCACCGTCGACGATGGCAAAATGCTTGTCGCCGTTGCTCTTGAGGAACTCGACGCGGGTCAGCATCACGCCGGCGTTGGCGGCGATCGAGCGCCCCGGTTCGAAGATCAGGCTCAGCTTGCGCTCGCCGAGCTTTTGCAGCACCGCCTCGATGTACGCCTGGGGCGAAGGCGGCTGCTCGTCGGTGTAGCAGACGCCCAGGCCGCCGCCTAGATCGAGGTGGCGAATACGAATACCGTCCGCCTCGAGTTCGTCCACCAGCACCAGCAGGCGATCGAGGGCATCGAGGAAGGGGCGGATCTCGGTCAGTTGACTGCCGATATGGCAGTCCATGCCGACCACCTCGACGTTCGACATCGCGGCCGCCTGGCGGTAAACCTCGCCGGCGCGCTCGATGGCGATGCCGAACTTGTTTTCCTTGAGGCCGGTGGAAATATAAGGGTGGGTACCGGCATCGACATCCGGGTTGACGCGGAAAGACACCGGTGCCACCGCACCGACCTCCGCCGCCACCGTGTTGACGCGCTCCAGTTCCGCCTCGGACTCGATATTGAAACAGTGAATACCCACTTCCAGCGCACGCATGATTTCCTGCGGCTGCTTGCCGACGCCGGAAAAGACCACCTTGGACGGATCGCCGCCGGCCTTGAGCACACGCTCAAGTTCACCCAGGGAGACGATATCGAACCCGGCTCCCAGACGCGCCAGCACGTTCAGTACGGCGATGTTGCTGTTGGCCTTTACCGCGTAGCAGACCAGCGCGTCGCGTCCTTCCAGCGCCTGGGCATAGCTCATGTATGCGCGCTCGAGTGCGTCGCGGGAATAAACGTAAAGCGGCGTGCCATACTCGTTGGCGACTCTTTCGAGGCTCATCTCCTCGCAGTGCAGGCGCCCGTTGCGGTATTCGAAACTGTCCATCGATAATCCCGTGAAGATTTACTGTTGCTGTTCGGACGCCTGCGGGGCCTGATCGGGAAGGTACAGCGGGCCCTTGTTGCCACAGCCCGCCAGTACCGCGACCGCGGCCAGAACTATCCAGATTCTGCGTGCCATCTGTACGCCCCTTATCCAATTCGGTCCAAAACGATCGATTATACCCGGGATGAGAGGATGCAGAAACTCGGATATACTGCCGCCATTCCAGCCCCGAGGACCCTCGAGAATCATGACCGAATCCGAATTCAACGACCGCGTCGACCAGACCATCGAAGCCATCGAAGAGGTGCTCGACGACGCCGATAGCGACCTCGACTACGAAGCCCAGGGCGGCATGCTGACCGTGAAGTGCGAAAACGGCAGCCAGGTCATCTTCACGCGCCAGCCGCCGGTCTCCCAGCTCTGGGTCGCGGCCCGCAATGGCGGCTTCCATTTCGATTTCGACCCTGCATCCCAGCGCTGGTTGCGCGATAGCGACCAAGCGCCGCTGGCGGAGGTACTGAGCGATATCTTTCAGGCCCAGGCCGGCGAGGATTTCAGTTTCCCGTTCTAGAGCAGCCGGAACTATTTTTCGCGCGCGGAGCGCGCTCCTACAGGGGCGCGTACGAGCATGGCTTCGACTTCGCCGTAGAGCCGCTCCAGCGCCCCGCGGTTTTGCGCAACGAAGTTTCGTGCCGCCTCGCCCCGCTCCAGCCGCAATGCCTCATCGCTCAGCAGCCGCTCCAGTTGCGACGCCAGCGCCGCCTCGTCCGGCACCCGCTCCAGCCCTCCAGCCGTTTCGAGCTCATCGCAGATCGACTGGAAGTTGAACACTTCAGGCCCCATCAGCACAGGCTTGCCGAGCGCGGCGGGTTCCAGCGGATTGTGACCGCCACGCGGCACCAGGCTGCCGCCGACGTAGGCGATATCGGCGGCGGCATAGAACGCCATCAGCTCCCCCATGGTGTCGCCGAGGTACACCGCTACTGCCTCACCCACCGGCTCGCTGAGGCTGTGCCGCGCCGCCGCTAGCCCCGCATCCAGACATTGCTGATACACCGAATCGAAACGCTCGGGGTGGCGCGGCACCAGCACCAGCAACAGATTCGGATGCCGCGACCTCAGCGTTTTCAAGGCATCGAATAGAAGTGAGTCTTCACCTTCATGGGTACTTCCGGCAACCAGTACCGGGCGCGCTTCGCCCCAGCTCCGTCGCAGCCGTTGCCCCGCGTCCTGCCACTCTTGCCTGATCTCGATATCGAATTTGATGCTGCCGCTGACACTCAGCCGGTCAGGCGGCAACCCGAGCTCGACGAAGCGCTCGCCGTCGGCATGGTGCTGCGCCACCACCCGGTGCAGCCGTTGCAACATCGGACGGGTCAAGCCGCCGAAGCGCCGGTAGCCCCGGGCCGAGCGCGCGGACAGGCGGGCATTGGCCACCAGCACCGGCACCTGCCGCTCGGCGCAGCTCTTGATCAGGTTGGGCCAGAGTTCGGTTTCGACGATCACCAGCCCCCGAGGGCGGATGCGACGATGAAAACGCGCCAGCGCGTGGGGCAAATCCCAGGGGCAGTAACAGTGACGCACCCGTTCCCCGAACAGCGCCTGTACCCGTTCGGCGCCGGTGGGCGTCATAGTGGTCAGCAGGATGGGCAGCTCGGGGTGTCGTTGCAGCAACAGCTCCACCAATGGCGCGATCGCCACTGTCTCGCCCACCGACACCGCGTGAATCCATAGCGGCGAATCGGCGTCCGCCGTGACCCGCCCGAGACGCTCGGACCAGCGCTGACGATACGCCGGCGACCGCCTGCCGCGCCACCAGAGCCGCACCAGCACTGCCGGCAGGGCCAGGTAGAAAACCGCCGTATAGAGCGCCCGCAGCATGCGTCAGGCGTCCGCGAACTGCATCCGGTACAACGCCGCGTAGGTGCCGCCCAGCTCGAGCAGCTCCCGGTGAGTGCCCTGCTCGACGATGCGTCCCTTGTCCAGCACCAGAATCTGATCCGCTTTCTCGACCGTGGACAGACGGTGCGCGATAACCAGGGTGGTGCGATTGCGCATCACCTCTTCGAGTGCATCCTGGATGTGACGTTCGGACTCGGTATCGAGCGCCGATGTGGCTTCGTCGAGAATCAGGATCGGCGCGTCCTTGAGAATGGCGCGGGCAATGGCGATGCGCTGACGCTGACCGCCTGACAGCAGCAGGCCGCTCTCGCCGACCTGGGTTTGCAGGCCTTCCGGCAGGCGCTCGGCAAACTCCATGACATGGGCCGCTTCGGCCGCGGCCCGGACCTGCTCTTCGCTGCACCCGGCCATGGCGCCGTAGGCGATGTTGTCTGCGATGGTGCCGTTGAACAGCACCACCTGCTGGTTCACCAGCGCAATCTGCTGACGCAGGTTTTCCAGGCGATAATCCTCCAGTGGTACCTCATCGAGCATGATCCGACCGGTCCAGCCGGAGTTGAAGCGCGGCAGTATTGACGCCAGTGTCGACTTGCCGCTGCCGGAACGACCCACCAGCGCCACCGTCTGGCCCGGCGCGATTTCGAGATCGAGGTCATGCAGCACGATGTCGCTGTCGCCGCGATAACGGAAACCGACCTGTTCGAAGCGGATCCGTCCCTGAACCCGGGACACGCTATGATGGCCGCTGTCCTGCTCGGGCGGCTCGTCGATCACCGCGAACAGCGACTCCGAAGCTGCTATGCCCTTTTGTATGGTGGTGCTCAGATCCGTGAGCTGCCGCAGCGGCTTGGTCACCAGGCCCGCCGCCGTCAGAAAGGCGACGAACTGACCGGTGCTCATGCTCCCCATCACCGCGGGGCTCATGGCAATGAAAAGCAGGCCGGCGAGCGCCAGTGCGATCAGGAACTGGACGATCGGCGTATTCAGGGACTGGGTCACGACCATCTTCATGAACTGGCGGCGATTGCGCTCGCTGGCGGCATGGAAACGGCTGCGCTCGAACTCGGTACCGCCGAAGATGCGCACGATCTGATAGCCTTTGATGGTTTCCGACGCCGCGCTGGTAATGTCGCCGACCGACTGCTGCAGACGCCGGCTCAGCTTGCGCATGCGCTTTGAGGCGACCGATACCACCACGGCGATAAAGGGCGCCGCGGCGACGAATATCAGGGTCAGCTTCCAGTTGAGGTAGAACAGGTAACCAAACAGGCCGATGACCGTAAGCCCCTCGCGCAGCGCGGTTTTCACGGCATTGGTGACGGCGCCCGTCACCTGCTCGACGTTGTAGGTCAGCTTGGCGAGCAGCTCGCCGCTGGAGCTGTGATGGTAGTAGCTGCTGGGCAGCGTCAGCATGCGATCGAAAAGATCGGTCCGCAGACTGTGCACCACCTGGCGCGCGACATGGCTGATGCTGTAGTTGCCGATAAAGGTACCGACCCCACGCATCGCGAAAATACCCAGTACTGCCAGTGCCAGCAGGCCACGCTGGTCCAGCGCCCCCTGCTCGATGGCGTTGATCACATGCTCCAGCCACTTCGCGGAAAGCGCCTGCGAAGCCCCGAACAGGCCGAAGGCGGCGAAACTGACGACGAAGGCGAACCAGTAAGGCTTCACGTAAACCAGCAGGCGCTTGTAGAGCGTCCAGCCATTGTGCTGCATTGCCGGTGACTGTTGTTTATTCATCGAAGAAGACTGTGCCATTCCGAGTTTTGGCGCACATTATACATGCGAAGGCCCCGCTTCGCGTCGACATCGCTTTCGCCTGCTGTCAAACCTCCGTTCGCGCAGGCTGATATACTGGTCCGGGCTGCACGCGCTCACAGATAAAGGGGCGTGCTGCCTACGAGTTGAAATCGAGTGGTATTATTTACCTGACAGAATTACAGACAGGCACAGATATCCCATGAAAATCGCAGTTGCCGGAACCGGCTACGTCGGACTCTCCAACGCCGTGCTGCTGTCGCAGCACCACGAGGTGGTGGCGATCGATATCGTCGAGGAGAAGGTCAGGCAGATCAATGACCGCCACTCACCGATCGTCGATGCCGAGATCGAGTCCTACCTGCAGGAAAAGACGCTCAACCTGCGCGCGACCCTGGATAAAGAAGACGCCTACCGCGGCGCCGACTTCGTCATCATCGCCACTCCGACCGACTACGACCCCGAGACCAACTACTTCAACACCTCCAGCGTCGAGGCGGTGATCCGGGACGTGATGGCCATCAACCCGGAGGCGGTGATGGTCGTCAAATCGACCATCCCGGTCGGCTATACCCAGGAACTGAAAGCATCCCACGGCACCGACAACCTGATCTTCTCGCCCGAGTTCCTGCGCGAGGGCAAGGCCCTGCACGACAACCTCTATCCGTCCCGCATCATCGTCGGCGAGCGCAGCGAGCGTGCCCGCACCTTCGCAGGCCTGCTGCAGGAAGGCGCGATCAAGCAGGATGTTCCGACCCTGTTTACCGACAGCACCGAAGCCGAGGCGATCAAGCTGTTCGCCAACACCTATCTGGCGATGCGCGTCGCCTACTTCAACGAGCTGGATACCTACGCCGAGAGCCACGGCCTCGACAGCCGCCAGATCATCGAAGGCGTCGGCCTCGATCCGCGTATCGGCAGTCACTACAACAATCCCTCTTTCGGTTACGGCGGCTACTGCCTGCCCAAGGATACCAAGCAGCTGCTGGCCAACTATGCCGACGTGCCGAGCAACCTGATCCGGGCCATCGTCGACTCCAACACCACACGCAAGGACTTCGTCGCCGAGTCGATTCTGCGGCGCAACCCGCAGACGGTGGGCATCTATCGGCTGGTGATGAAGGCCGACTCCGACAATTTCCGCGCCTCGGCCATTCAGGGTGTCATGAAACGGCTCAAGGCCAAGGGGGTCGAGGTCATCGTCTACGAGCCGGTACTGCAGGAGGGCGAGTTCTTCCATTCGGAAGTCGTGAAGGACCTCGAGGACTTCAAATCCCGCTCCGACCTCATTATCGCCAACCGTATGACCGATGACATTCGCGACGTCGAGGCCAAGGTGTACACCCGGGACCTCTTCGGCGGCGACGCCTGAACGGCGGCGGACCTTCGCTGCCGTCCCGATACCCCACCATGGTCGCCCGTCTGCCGGGGGCCATGGCGCGCGACCGGCAGTCCGCAACTTGTGACGCGCCTCCCGGGAAGGCCCCGCACTCATTTGCCGCCTCCCCGGGCTCAGCTTAAAATAGCCGGCCAACTCTAGGCGGACGTTATGGCATCTAAACGGAAAGCACCCAACCGGCCCTTCTGGCACCCCGTCTTCTGGCCCAACTGGCTCGGGACCGGCACCCTCTGGCTACTGAATCGCCTGCCCTGGCGCTGGCAGCTGCACCTTGGGCGCCTGCTCGGGCTGCTCCTCTATCGCGTGACACCGGCCCGGCGACATGTTGTCGAGGTCAATGCCCGCCTCTGCTTTCCAGAATTTGGCGCCGAAGAACACAGACGCTTCGTCAAAGACGTTTTCGTCAACAACGGCATCGGCATCTTCGAAACCGCGATGGCCTGGTGGACCCCCCGCAGGGTCTTCAGGGATCGCATTGTGTTCAAGGGCCGCGAACACCTGGATGCGGCGCTGGCGCAGGGCAAGGGTGTGCTGCTGCTGGGAGCGCACTTTTCCACCCTCGACCTTGGCGGTCTGCTGTTCTCGGAGTTCTATCCGGTCGACGCCATGTACCGCCGCCACAACAACCCGTTGATGGAAGAGATCATCAAGAAGGGACGCAGCCGCTACTTCGGTCAGTCCATCGAGCGTTCAGACATCCGCTCTGTCATTCGCGCCTTGCGCAAGAATCACATCATCTGGTACGCGCCGGACCAGGACTTCGGAATCAAGCAGTCGGTCTACGCTCCTTTCTTCGGCGTTCCCGCCGCGACCATCACCGCCACTGCGCGACTGGCCAAACTGAACGGCTCGCCGATTCTGATGCTGGCTCAGCACCGCCTGCCCGACGGTCGCTACGAGCTGGAACTCTACCCGATCATCGAACCCTTCCCGACCGGCGACGACGAATCCGACGCCGCCCGTATCAATGCCGAAATCGAGCGCGCCATTCGCAAGGATCCGACGCAGTACATGTGGGTTCACCGACGTTTCAAGACCCACCCCAAGGGGAAAAGCTATTTGTACAAGCAACCGCGATAATGTTAAGAGTCTGCACTTCTGAATAGAGTGACTGTCAGATCAGCGAATAAAAATATGCCGTGAAAAAGGCAACTGACCCGGGTGCTCCTATGAAACTGATGCAAATACTGCTGTCGCAATCGGAGGCGGGAGCCGAGACCTATTTCGAGAAGGTCGCGGCGGCATTTGCGACCGATCCGGACTTCGAGCAACGGCTCGTTATCGAAGCGCAGCCGAGCCGCGAGAGGCGACTGAGCAATGCGGGTGTCGACTTTCGCACCCTGCCAATGGGGTCTGTCAGCAAGCCTCTGCTGTACAACTACATGCTGAAACGCCATGTGGCACAGTTCGCCCCCGACCTGATCGTGACCTGGGTCAACCGCGCCTCGCGCAAGTGTCCGCCCACCCAAGCCGTTGTCGTCGGACGACTCGGCGGTTACTACGACATCAACAACTACCGCAAGTGCGATCACCTGATCGTCAATACGCCCGATCTGGTACGTCACGTGACCGACCACCAGTGGCCGCTCGATCGGGTCTCGATGATCTCGAACTTCGGAGAACTGCCCCCGGCCCTGAATGTCAGCGATCCGCTGCCCGAGATTCCGGCCGGCCACAAGGTGCTGCTGACGCTGGGCCGCCTGCATCAGAAAAAGGCGCAGGATACGGCGATCAGGGCACTGGCGAAGATTCCCGATACGACGCTGCTGATCGCCGGCAGCGGAGAACTGCTGGACGAACTACAGGCACTGGCGCGTGCCGAAGGCGTCGCCGAGCGGGTCCGGTTTCTGGGCCTGCGCAAAGACATACGCCAGCTGTTCGACCTTGCCGACATTTGCCTGTTTCCGTCCCGCTTCGAACCGCTGGGCAATGTTGTGCTGGAAGCCTGGGCCACCGGAACGCCGATCGTGTCCGCCGCCAGTACGGGCCCTTCGTGGCTCATCGAACACGAACGGAACGGCCTGCTGTTTCCGGTTGACGATGCCGAACGCTGTGCGACCGAAGTCAACCGCCTGCTGCACTCACCGGAACTGGCCGAAACGCTGGTGCGAAACGGCGCCGAGAAGTACCAACGGGAATTCTCCGAGAGCGTCATCCTTGACCAGTACAAGACGCTTTTCACCAAACTGGTCGCCGCGCGTCGTGCCGGGAAGCCGACAACTACGCACACCTGAAGCGGCAAAAGAAAAGGACTGTATTCATGCACATACTGGTCACGGGCGGCGCCGGCTTTATCGGCTACCATCTGATCGAAGCGCTGCTGGCCCAGGGCCTTAGCGTCACCACCGTCGACAACCTGAACGATTACTATGCCGTCGATCTGAAGCAGGCGCGCCTCGACCGGCTTCTGCAACGGGACGGGCTGCAATTCATCCGACTGGATATCGCCGACCGCCAGGCCGTCGCCAGCCTTTTCGACAGCCGACGTTTCGATACGGTCATCCACCTGGCGGCGCAGGCAGGCGTACGCTATTCGATCGATCACCCCGAATCATATGTGGACTCCAACCTGGTTGGCTTCATGAACGTACTGGAAGGCTGTAGGCGACAGCAGGTCGGTCACTTCATGTTCGCTTCCTCCAGTTCGGTCTACGGCATGAACAGCAAAAGCCCGTTCAGCACCGAAGACCGGACCGACTATCCGGTCAGCCTCTATGCCGCAACCAAGAAGTCCAACGAACTGCTGGCCTACAGCTACAGTCACCTCTACGGCTTGCCGACGACCGGGCTGCGCTTCTTTACCGTCTACGGCCCCTGGGGACGACCGGACATGGCCTATTTCAAGTTCACTGAAGCTATCCTCGAAGGAAAGCCGATAGACGTATACAACAATGGCCAGATGCAGCGCGACTTCACCTTTATCGACGATATCGTCAACTGCCTGACCCGGCTGACAGACAAAGTGCCGGCCAGCCGCCGCCCAGAAGGCAGCAATGCGCAGGCCCCTTACCGGCTGTATAATATCGGCAATCATAGCCCCGTCACCCTCAACCGCTTTATCGAGGCGATCGAAAGCGCCTGCGGCAAGTCCGCCATCAGGAACCTGCTGCCGATGCAGCCCGGGGATGTGCCCGCGACCTATGCCGATATCGACGAACTGGTAGAAACTGTCGATTACAGCCCGCGGACATCGATCGAAGACGGTTTGCAGCAATTCGTGCACTGGTACCGGGATTATTACCGCTGAAGTCAGGCCGCGGGCCAAGGATACAAACATCGATGTCAACATTCAAAAAGCAGGCTCTTCGCGCTGTTTATCGTCAAACCGCCATTCTCGGCGCGCCTTTTATGCTCACTTCGGCCCGTCGAACGCGCTTTCGGGAATATTTCGACGATCGCATCGTCGAACTCTACCGTGACGACATCGAGGATTTTGTCCGACGCTATCCTGAAGTCTGGAGCGAGGAGAAAACCATTCGTCACCTGATCGAGCACCGCTCGAGCATCTGCCGTTTTGGCGACGGCGAGTTGAAGCTGATGGTCGGCGAACGCCACAAATCGTTTCAGGACGTCGACCCTGCGCTCAATGCCCGGCTGCGTGAAGTGCTGCAAAGCGATGACCCGCAAATACTCGTCGCCATACATCCGGTTCGCAGTTTCGAAGACCTTGGACGCATCTGGCAGAAATTCATTATCCGGATCGGTAATGATGTTCTGAAGCTTTTTGACCTAAAAAGGGACTATCCCTCCATGGGGGCCTTTCGCACCCTGCCACGTCAAAACCCTGAAGAATTCGTCGCCCGGATCCAATTGATCAAACAAATCTGGCAGGGGCGAAAAATCCTGCTGGTTGTCGGCACCAACAGCCGCTTCAAGTTCGAGCCGGAGCTGTTCAACAATGCAGAGTCCGTCGAGTTCCTCTATGCTCCGGCGAAGAATGCTTTTCGCGAATACGACGACATTCTCGAGCGCATCTGCGCCTATGACAAGGATGAGTACCTGATTATGCCGGTACTGGGCCCGACAGCAACGGTGCTCGCGTTCGACCTCGCAAAGAAAGGTTACCAGGCGATCGACTTTGGGCAGATGCCGGGCACCTTTCGACGCGCCAAAGGGCTTATTTTTGGCAACGAAGACCACCTTATCGATGAGTTAAATGTCTAACGGCGTCGACAATAGTTTCGCAAAGGAGGAGAAGCTCAAGCGTGCCACCTTGACCTGTTTAAGTGAGCTCGGTCTAACTCCAGGTCAAGCTGCGCCACAAGCGATCTCGTAACGCAGATAACTTAATACGGCAGCTGGAGCGTTACCGACCAGAATAATAATCCTGAATCGCAGTAATGACTAACTGCTGATCATGATTACTAATACCAAACCAAAGAGGCAGCCTTATCAGTCGTTCACTTTCAGTAGTGGTGAAGTTATCAATTCCGATAAAGCGACCAAACTTCTTCCCTCCCGCCGCGCTATGTAATGGGACGTAATGAAAAACCGCCATTGCACCTTTCAGCTTCAAATGTTCAATCAATTCTGAACGTTCATTAATATCGGCCGTTTTGATATAGAACATATGTGCATTGTGCACACAGTCAACCGGCACCTTTGGAAGCGAAATATAATCCGAGTCCTGCAGATTTCTCAAACCCTTCCAATAGAAATTCCAAGACTCCAGACGATTATTATTTATTTTATCCGCTTGCTCTAACTGCCCCCAAAGATAAGCAGCCTGAAGCTCTCCTGGCAGATAGCTGCTACCAAGATCAACCCAGCTATATTTATCAACCATTCCCCGAAAAAACTGACTTCTATTAGTGCCTTTCTCGCGAATAATTTCCGCCCTGTTAACGAACCTTCCGTCATTAACAATCAGCAAGCCACCTTCACCACCACTGGTATAGTTTTTCGTTTCATGAAAACTGTAAGCACCAATATGTCCTATAGTGCCAAGCTTCCTCCCCTTGTACTCAGACATCATCCCTTGCGCGGCGTCCTCAATTACGAACAAATTATACTGATTGGCTAGCTCCATGATCCTATCCATTTCACAGGCCACGCCGGCATAATGTACAGGCACTATTGCCTTCGTTCTGGCAGTAATTGCGGACTCGATTTTCGTCTCATCCAGATTCATCGTATCCGGCCTGATATCGACGAATACGATTTTTGCACCTCGCAGTACAAAGGCATTTGCAGTGCTGACAAAAGTGTAGCTAGGCATGATGACTTCATCGCCTGGCTGTATATCTATCAGAATGGCGGCCATTTCCAGCGCATGCGTGCAGGATGGCGTCAAAAGAGCCTTGTCGCAACCGAGCTCCTGCTCAAACCACGCCTGACACTTTTTACCAAAATCTCCATCACCCGAAATCTTGTCGCTACGCATCGCGGCCAGGACATATTGATCTTCCGAACCCGTGCGCGGAGGCCTGTTAAAGGGAATCATTCTTAATTTCCTTGAGATACTGTTGTTCGAGCTCAAGCAGGTCTTTTTTCCTGTCCTTAAGTCTACGGGCAGGGGTACCCACATAGACTCCCCACTCATCAGTGCTTTTGGTCACCAGACTCATAGCACCGATTGAGCACCCGTCAGCCACATCGACACCAGGAAATACTGTTGCACCGGCACCCACAATAACATGACGCCCAAGCCGCACTGCCTGCTTCTTCTCCGATTTATACTTTTTCGGCACAGTCGAGTTTGTCAGCGTTTCACCGGAATAGTCGTCCGATTGAGTAAAGACTTTCACCTGGTACGACAGAGTGGAAAAGTCTTCCATACGAATTCCCTTCTCGCCTCCGGCAATCAAACACATGGCTCCAATGAAAACATTATGACCTATTGTCAGACTGCCCGAAACGACACAAAAATCATCAATCCTACTGTTATCACCAATTTCAATTTTCTCAACATCATAAATACTGGCTTTATCACTAATCTTGACGTTCTTACCTACACTTTTAAAACCCATACGCTTCAACTGATCATCGGTATAGTAAGCCATAGAAAATCTCCAACAACCAAGACTAGAAAACAAACCAATATACTAGAAAGAGAAAATCCTGTTCCACTGATCTATAAGCTTTTGAAGACAAAACTCTCGCCGCACAATTTCGACGTTTTCACTGAGATCAAGTGATACAATTGATGCCATTTCCTGAATATCGCGCACATCAAACACCGTCAATCCAAGATTTTGCATATAATCCCATGTAGCAATATCACTTCGTAAAAACACCACCTTACCCATACCTAGAAGATTTATTATATTCCCTAATGCCTGCTGCCGATCGTGATTAAATATAGCGACATCTTTTGTCTTCAAAAAACAAAGATAATCTTCATAAGGCATAAAATCCTTAACCGCCTTAAAGTTCTCTCCAAAGAACCGGATCCCTGAATCCTCAACCTTCTCTGAATATCTATTTTTCCCATAAGAAAGTGGCGAATAAACTCGCATTTCAAGATTATCAACACACGACAGCCTTTCAAACGCTTCGATGTGATTATTACTAGGGTCTGCTGAATTCCCCACAAGAACATCAAGCCCTCTATTTTCATCTACAGGCTGACAATGGAGTGGGAATTCGAAAATATTCGATGTGTAAAGAATACAGTGATGATAATGTCCTGAATTGCGAAGGCGCTCCTTCGCTATATCCACATCACCTTTTACATGAGTGACAAGGTGCCCTACCTTTCTTATTACAAAACGCTTACAAAAAGAATGAATCTTATCTTTTAGTTTTTTTCTCTTTCTCAGCTCACCATACAGATCCGCACCCCAAATCACCCAATAGCATTTAGGCAAAGCCCAGGCATTAATGAAAAGAAAATAGATCAATTTTCGGTCAAACAGGCCGTGAAGGATGACCTTATCAGATACCAAAAACAGCCAAAATAGCTTTAAAAAAGAGTAAGGACGTCCCAAAACACCTCTTGACGAAATAATATCACTACTCTCAGTCAACGGAAACTTATCGGTATCGCCAGAAACCCAGAAAGTATGGCTCTGCCCTTTGAACTCCGGACTTTTTGATATCAGCTCAATATAGGGCGAAACGAACTTATTCGCCTTGAATACATGTACAATTCTATTCTTCATAAAAACTAGGAATCAACTTTTTGATAGCTATCAACCTTCACACCAAGGCATCCCATAAAAACCCCCATCGACTTGGCCGCTCTAAGGTAACTTTCATTCCTCCTCAGTGGCATGAAGGCAATACAATAGACAGCGGCCTGGACTGAAAACCAGGCAACCTGAAAAAAGGCCGACATCATTACACCGCCCTTGGATCGCCCCTTGCTGATCTTACGCCATGCATCGGTTACGCCGGCCCTGAACTTGCGCTTCGAAAGCCACGAGAGCCTCGTCCGGCTGAGCGGTATGGTTTCGGTCACCTTCGCTGTGTTGGTTTGGTAAATATTCAGGCCGAGCTTATGTGCCTGAGTGAAGAAGATGGTATCGGTTCCACCGGCAAGCGGCTTCGACTCATCGAACCGCAGTCGTTCACGGTTGACGAATGCCAAGGGAATCATCACATTGTCCGTGGCACAGGCAGTCAGCGCCTGCCGTTCCGAGCGCACACGGGTGGAAAACAGGCCCGAAATACTTTTGGGAACACTCGGATCGAGCTCGGACAGCACCGCCCCATGTATCACCGCCTGATGGTCGTAATCGCCGCTGACCCTGAACAGCGCTTCAAGCCAGTCCGGCTCGGCAATTTCGTCATCATCGATAAAGACCAGCAAGTCGGCACCCATGCTGTTGGCGATATCAATCGCCCTGTTGCGGGCACAGGGAATACCTCTCTTTTCTTCAACTGCGTAGGTTATCTCGCACCCCGTGCTGTTCTGAATTTCGGCGACGACCTGCCTGGCAGACATTTCGGAGTCATTGTCGACCACCGAGATTTTCACCACTGTCCCCCGCGGGACGGTGATCGCGCTCAGGCTCTGCAAACAGGCGAAGAGCAACTTTTCCCGCCGATAAGTGCAAACAGATACATTGATTAGCATTTCAAACCTATCAGGCGATAAATATTTAGATAAATAACAACTGCCGTTCTAACCTCTAGGCAGGGATACATCAGAGTCAGTTTCTGACGTGACAAAACGCCGATGCGCCTGCCGGCATAAGCATTTATACTGCCGACGGAACTCTGCTAGCATAACCGACCACCTGCAAAGAAGCCCATTACAGCATGCAACCACCAGGGACGATGACCCGGTCTCTCCGAATTGTTCAGATCCTTCCCGCACTGGACGCCGGAGGCGTCGAACGCGGTACCGTCGAGTTCGCCCGCGAACTGGTCAGGCGCGGCCACGAGTCGATCGTGATCTCCAATGGCGGCCGCCAGGTCGAACGCCTCGAAGCCGAAGGCTCCCGTCATATCCGGATGCCGGTACACCGCAAGTCGCTGCGCTCGCTGCTGCAGGTGCGCCCCATGCGCCGGCTGCTGACCGAACTCGGGCCCGATATCGTGCATGTGCGCTCCCGGGCGCCGGCCTGGATCGCCTGGCTGGCGTGGCGCAAGATGCCGGCCGCGTCGCGGCCCCGGCTGGTCAGTACGGTGCATGGCATGTACTCGGTCAACGGCTACAGCGCCATTATGACAAAGGCCGAGCATATTATCGCCATATCCGACTGCGTCCACGACTACATAACGCAAAATTACCGGATTCCGGAAGAGCGCATCACCCGTATCTACCGTGGGCTCGACCCCGCCGTGTTCAGCCTGGAGGGGGACGACAGTGCCTGGCGCGAGCAGCTGTTTCGCGATTACCCGCAGTTTCAAGGCAAGCGTCTGCTGGTGATGCCGGGGCGCCTGTCGCGCTGGAAGGGGCAGGAAGCCTTTCTCGAGGTGATGCAGCAGCTGTACCGGCTGCGCTCCGACTGTCACGGCATCGTGATTGGCGAGGCGGAGGAGAACAAGCAACACTATCTGCAGGAACTGCTCGACAAGCGTCATGCCCTGGGACTGGATGACCGGGTCACGTTCGTCGGACACAGATCCGATATCCAGTCGTTCTATCGCCTGGCCGATCTGTGCTGTCACCTGTCCAACAAGGCCGAGCCCTTTGGCCGCACCGTGCCCGAGGCACTGGCTTGCGGATGTCCGGTCATCGCGTATGATCGCGGGGGCGCGAGCGAGTCGCTGCATGCTGCATTTGCGCAGGGACTGGTAGAGGCCGACAATATCGAGGCTTTCGCGCAACGGGCGGACCAGCTGTTGCGCCAGGACACCGCCGATATCGAGCTCCCGGAGCAGTTCTATCTGCAGCACCAGGCGGAGGCGACGCTCGAGGTGTACCGCAGGCTTCTGGCGCAGCACTGATCGTCATCGTCCGCCTCATGCACGGCGGTAACTTTATCCACAACCGGGTCGGATCAAAATGAGAGTACTTCACGTCGCCTACCAGCAGCTCAAGCGCTACGGCCATACCCGCGTCAGCTGGGCGCAGAAGCTTACCTATGGCCTGATCAAGAACGATCATCTGGTTCAGGGCTTCAGCGATCGCGACGTGGCCGCGTTCGAGGCGCCGCTGGGAATTCGTGATCTGGGCAAGAAAAAGGCCAACAAACGCCTGCTGGAAACCGTCGAGGCCTTCGAACCGGATCTGGTGATCGCCGGCCACTGCGACATGATCGGCAACGACACCCTCGAGGCCATCCGCGCGATGATGCCCAACTGCGCCATCATTCACTGCAACAACGATCCGCTTTTCGTGCCCTCCAACGTCGAGCGCATCAAATACCGCGCCGAAGTCACCGACGCGGTGTTCGTCTCCACCGGCCGCCGCGAACTGACCCAGTTCGAAGGCTCCAGAGCCCGTGTCTACCACATGCCGAACCCCGTCGAGGCTTCGGTCGAGTGCTTCGACAACTCGGTGCGCGCGTCGGAGGAGCTGCCCATCGATCTGATTTTCTGCAGCAACAGCCAGAACTTCACCAAGCGCCTGGAGATGGTCGGGCGCATGAAGGAGCAGCTCGACCCGATCATGTCCTTCAAGACCTTCGGCAGTTTCAACGAGCCGCCGGTCTGGGGTCGCGACTACGACCGTGCGCTGCAGTCGAGCAAGATGGGACTGAACTTCAATCGCCAGGAAGGGCTGCACTGGTACTCGTCGGCCCGCATGGCCCAGCTCGCCGGCAACGGCATCCTGCAGTTCACCCACTCATCGGGCCGCTTCGACGAGCTGCTGCCGCCGGAAACGCTGGTCTACTTCGACGAAGAAGACGACCTGGTCGCGAGGATCCGCGAGTTCCACGCCGACGACGACAAGCGACGCGCCTGGGCCGGCGCCGCACGCGAATTCTTCCATCGCGAGATCAACTCCAAGCTGTACGGTCAGTACATCCTCGAGGCCAGCCTGCAGATTCCCTTCAGCCACCCCTACTGCTGGGCGCAGGACATCAATCTCGACGGCACCCTGAAATGACGCTGGCTCTGAGCGCCGAGAAGCCCTTTGCCCAGGGTGGCAACCGTCTCTGCTTCGTGCACCCACAGGACCCGGGGCGCTGCATCAAGGTGCGCCGGCCCGACTTCTCGCTGCAGGACCTGCGCCGCAAGAAGGGCTTTCCCAAGACGCTGCTGCCGTTGAGCCGTTTCGACGACAACCGCGAGGAATACGAGGTCATCCGCGGCCTGGCCCGTCATCCCGGCGACGCCGCCTTCGAGCTGATCAGCCGCTGCTTCGGCTTCGAGCAGACGGACCTGGGCCCGGGACTGGTGCTGGAACTGGTGCGCGATGCCGACGGCAGCATATCCCAGACCCTCAAGGCACAGATCTGGAACGAGGGCTACACCGACGACTGTCGTGCCGCCGTCGAGCGCTTCAGCAAGCGCTGGCGCGAACTGCAGATACCGTCCAGAGACCTGCTGCTGCACAACATACTGGTGCAACGCGGCGAAGATGGAAACATTCGCCGCCTGGTCGTCATCGACGGGCTGGGCAGCCCCAACATCATCCCTTTCCACTGGCTGCCATCGGCGCAGCGCCAGGCCAAGGTCGAGCGCAAGCTCGCCAACCTGCGGCAGCGCATCGAACAGACACTGGCGAAAAAGGCTCGCGGCGAGAAACCCGGCAGTCACGGAATGGCCACGGCCCGCCTCCGCCCCACCCATCAGGAATCCCAAGGCTGATCGATATGACAGATTCTCCGATACGTGTCGCACAGGTACTGGCCGGGGCCGCTCAGGGCGGCGCCGAGAACTTCTTCGTCCGCCTGGTGGCCGGGCTGCAGGAGCACCCGTCACTCGACGTCAAAGCCTTCATCCGCGACCACGCCCATCGCGTCGAATCGCTGCGCCAGGCCGGCGTCGAAACCCAGGGATTCCGCTTCGGCTCCGCGCTGGATCTGCTCGATCGCCATCACTTCCGCAGGGCGCTCAAGGACTACGCCCCCGAGATCGTCATGACCTGGATGGGCCGCGCCAGCGCTTACACGCCGCACTCGAAGGACTACCTGCTGGTCAACCGGCTGGGGCACTACTACAAGCTCAAATACTACAGCCACGCCGATTACTGGGTCGGCATCAGCAAGGGCATCTGCAAGCACATGATCGACGGCGGCTTCCCCGCCGAACGCGTGGTGCACATTCCCAACTTCGCCGACGAGCGCGAGGTCGAGCCGCTGCCGCGGGACAGCTTCGACACCCCGGCCGACAAGCCGCTGATCCTGTCCGCCGGCCGGCTGCACGTCAACAAGGCCTTCGACGTGCTGCTGCACAGCCTCGCCGCACTGCCGGACGTTACGCTCTGGCTGGCGGGCTCCGGCCCGGAGGAGCAGAATCTGAAAGCCCTTTGCGCCAAGCTCGGGCTCGAGTCGCGGGTACGCTTCCTCGGCTGGCGCACCGACGTCACGGCGCTGATGCGCACCGCCGACCTCTTCGTCTGCCCGTCACGCCACGAAGGGCTGGGCTCGATCGTCATGGAGTCCTGGGCCCACCGCTGCCCGATCGTCGCCACCGACTCCCAGGGACCGGGCGAGGCGATCACCGACGGCGTCAGCGGCCTGATCACGCCGGTCGACGACGCCGACGCGCTGGCGAAAGCGATAGACTCCGTGCTCAAAAGCGATGACCTGCGTACCCGCCTGATCGAAGGCGCGAGCGAAGTGTACGCCAACGGCTACAGCAAGAAATACATCGTCGAGCGTTACAACGAGTTCTATCACCAGATCCGCCGCTAACGCCGACCCGACGGCCGCTCTCAGTCGAGCCAGCCGCGCGCCAGAAGCAGCTCGGCGCAGCGGCCGGCCTCGTCGAACTGACTTGCCGGCAAAGGCAGCGCCCCGCCCCGCCAGCTATCGAAAGGTAGCACCAGTCCCCGCTGCGCCAGCTGCCTGACTCCCTGCTGCAGACGGTTCTCCCGGTTCTGCGGCACCGACAGGATGCCAACAGCGCAGCCGGCGCTCAGCGCCTCGTAGACCATCGACACGCTGTCCCCGGTTACCCAGCAGGTTTCGGCTGTTGTCAGCTGTGTCGGCAGCCAGTCCGGTCCGGTCTCGCCAGCCGGCACGAAGTCGACATTCGGCAGACCGGCAAGACGCCGCTCGGTGGCTTCGGGCGTGCGCCGCGAACTGGTCATGCGCCAGCGCATACCGGTATCGCCCAGGACCTTGTCGAGCTGGGCGAACAACGATGCCTCGTCCCAGCCGCTGTGTCTGGACGGCCCGCCAATCAGAATCACGCCCTGGCCCGGCTGCTTGCGCCCCGGTCTCATGCGATTGAGCGCACCCCGGGTGCGCACGACATTGTCTCGGACCGGCGGACGGTCATGCTCTGGAATCAGGCAGAGGTCGAAGCAGCGCAGGGGAAGCGAAGGTTTCATCAACACCACGGCGGGAAGGCGCCAGGCCCGTTTCAGCGCCAGCAGCGTGGCGTGGGTGGCGTGTCCGGCACCGATCAGCAAAGACGGTTTCGCGCCATCCGGTACGGCCAGACCCGATGGCGCCCGGCCGCTCAGCCAGGTCCCCAGCGCCGCGCCGCGTCCAAGCGGCGGGATCTCGATCACCTCGACCCCGGGCCGCTGGCGCTGCAGCGCTTCCGCCAGCCCTCGAGACTGATTCAGATGCCCTGGCTTGCCGTCGCTGATAATGCAGATGTCTGTCACGTATCCCCCGTCCCGGCGGCTGCTGCGACCGCATGATAATCGAATTCCCGACCCAAGACCCGGACGCAAACGTAATTTTCCGCGCCAGGCAATTCCATTTTTGACAGGGATGCTTACAATCTACGGTCCTATGACACTCGCCCGGGTACATGGCCCGGGTGCATGGCTCCTGTCTCGCGTTCTGCGGGATCTGCTCACAATCTGTTTGGGATACTCAGTATGGCGGCGTTCGGCTCTGTAATCATGCCAGAAATGGCAATCTCCTGGTTTGACGGTTCCAAGTGGAGCGAAACAGAAATCGTGCCGAGCGATAACCTCAAACTGCATCCGGGCGCCCATGTGCTGCATTATTCCAGCACCTGCTTCGAGGGGTTGAAGGCCTTCCGCCACGACGACGGTTCGATCAAGATCTTCCGTATGGATCGCAATATCGAGCGTCTGGCGCAGAGCACCCATCTGCTGGCGCTGCCCGAGTTCGATCACGAGAGTCTGGCGCGGATGATCCGCGATATCGTTGCGCGTTTTGCCGACGATGTGCCGGCACCGCCGGGATCCCTGTACATCCGTCCGACCCACATCGGCACCGAACCGGTCATCGGCAAGGCGGCGGTACCCTCGCTGACCTCCTGCCTGTACGTACTGGTTTCGCCGGTCGGCGACTATTTCGCCGGCGGCGACAAGGCGCTGCGCCTGCTGATCGACGACGAAGGCATGCGCTGCCCGCCGCACATGGGCATGGTCAAGAGCGGCGGCAACTATGCCAGCGCACTGCGTCCGATCATGAAGGCCCGTGCCGAATACCAGGTCGACCAGGTGCTGTTCTGCCCGGGTGGCGACGTTCAGGAAACCGGTGCCGCCAACTTCCTGCTGATCGACGGCAACGAAATCATCACCAAGGCCCTCGACGAGAGCTTCCTGCACGGCATCACCCGCGACTCCCTGCTGACCCTGGCGCGGGACCGCGGCATGAAGGTTTCGGAGCGCAACATCAGCGTTGACGAACTGCTCGAGCGCATCGCCAAGCCCGGCTGCGAAGCGGCGCTCTCGGGCACCGCCGCGGTCCTGACCCCGGTCGGCACCATGATCTACAAGGGCCAGGAGTACAGCGTCGGCGACGGCACCATCGGCGAGACCACCGTCAAGCTGCGCCAGGCGCTGAACGATATCCAGTGGGGCCGCAGCGAAGACACCCACGGCTGGCTCACCGGCCTCTGAAGACCAGGTGACGCGTGACGAGTGACGGGTTACGCGTCACCTGTCACGCGTAACCTGTCACTCCCCCATCACCGCCGCCCAGATGCGGCCGACGCCCTCGCGGCAATCCTGCATCTCCGAATCGTCGATAACACTCGACTGCTCCTGCAGGCTCAGGCGATGGCCGACCGAGCGGTACGCCTTGTAGGCCTCGCGCAGGGTCCCGGCATCCTGGGACGACAGCAGACCGACCCGTTCGACGGCATCGAGGATGCGGATATTGTCGGTGAACTCCAGCAGCTCGGGGTGACGATGCGCGTGGGCCAGCACCTGGTACTGCACCAGGAACTCGATATCGACGATCCCGCCGGCGTCCTGCTTGAGATTGAATACAGCTCGCTCGTCGCCCGTATTCGGTTTGCTGCCCAGGTGCTCGCGCATCTTGCGTCGCATGTCCACCACTTCGCCGCGCAGCTTTTCGGTATCCCGCGACTGCCCCAGGATCTCCGCTCGCACCGTCTCGAAACGATGCGCCAGTTTCGGGCAGCCCGCCACCACCCGCGCACGGGTCAGGGCCTGATGCTCCCAGGTCCAGGCTTCGTTCAGCTGGTACTCCCGAAACGCCTTCAACGAACTGACCAGAAGTCCCGAGTTGCCGGATGGGCGCAGGCGCATATCGACCTCGTACAGCAGACCGCCGGCGGTGAAGGTGTTGAGCATGTGGATAATGCGCTGCCCCAGACGGGTAAAGAAAACGCTGTTGATCAGCGGCTTTTCCCCGTCGGTCGAAAGGTTCGGATCGGCATCGTGCAGAAACACCAGATCGAGATCCGAACCGTAGGACAGCTCGATGCCGCCGAGCTTGCCGTAGCCCAGGATCACGAAATCGGGATCGCAGGGCTCCCCCGGAGCCTTCTGCGGCAACCCGTGCTTCTCGGTCAGCAGACGCCACGACGCCTCCAGCACGCTCTCGAGGATGCTCTCGGCGGTCCAGGTCAGATAGTCGCTGACCTTCATCAACGGCAGCACACCGGTGATATCGGACGCGGCCACCCGCAGCACGTGCGCATTCTTGAAGTAGCGCAGCGCCTCCATCAGCTGTTCCGTATCCTCCTGGGGGATGCGCAAAAGCTGCTGACGCAGCTCATGCTGCAGGGTCTGCTTGTCCGGCGGCGCGTACAGACTGCGCGGATCGATCAGTTCGTCGAGCAGGATCGGCAGCTTCGCCAGCTGGTTCGAGAACCAGGGGCTCGCCGAGCAAAGACGCACCAGTTGGCGCATCGCGTCGGGATTTTCCGCCAGCAGCACCAGGTAGGCCGAGCGACGCAGCACCGCCTGAATCAGCTGCAGCACCCGGGCGAGGGTTTCGGCGGCGTTGTCCACCGTCGCGACCTCACTCAGCAGCGCCGGCAGCACCGTGCGCAGGCGCTCGAGCCCGGCCGCCTGCAGCATGACGACGGTGCGCGATTGCCGCAGATCATCCAGCAGCTTCCACGCCCGTTCGGAATCGTCAAAGCCATGCCCGGCGAGAAACGTCTCGGCGGTCTCCGTGTCCAGCGCCCCGTCCCAGAGCGCCAGCCAGTCGGCGGCCTCGTCGACGGTCTCGACACGATTGTCTTCCGCCGGCGCGATAACGTCGGCGAAGTGAGTGCGCACTGCGGCCCTATGACCTTCCAGCACTGATATGAAGGCAGGCCAGTCGGGACAGCCCATAACGGTCGCGAGGCGCTGTCGGGGGACTTCGTCGACGGGAAGTTCCTGGGTCTGCTGATCATGCAGTGCCTGCAACCCGTGCTCGACATTGCGCAGGTATTCGTAGGCCTCGATCAGCTGGTCGATCGCCTGCTGCGGCATGCCGAACTCCGCCAGCAGTGGCAGGATGTTCAGCAACTCGCGCTGCTGCAGGCGGGTGTCGCGCCCGCCCCGAATCAGCTGGAAGGCCTGGGCGATGAACTCGACCTCGCGGATGCCGCCGGAGCCGAGCTTGACGTTCTGCTCGAGTCCCTTGCGCCGTACCTCGCGATTGATCATTTCCTTCATTTCTCGCAGCGATTCGAAGGCGCTGAAGTCGATGTACTTGCGATAGACAAAGGGACGCAGCAGCTTCAGCAGGCGGGCGCCCCCGGTCTTGTCGCCGGCAACCACCCGCGCCTTGATCATGGCGTAGCGCTCCCATTCCCGTCCCTGGTCCTGGTAATAGCCCTCCATGGCGTCGAAACTTACCGCCAAAGGCCCTGCGGAGCCGAACGGACGCAACCGCATGTCGACGCGGAACACGAAGCCGTCGACGGTGACGCTGTCGAGCGCCTGGATCAGCTTTTGACCCAGGCGGATAAAGAAATCCTGGTTTTCCAGAGTGCGCCGCGCGCCTTCGGTTTCGCCTTTGCTGGGATACACGAACATCAGGTCGATATCGGACGACAGGTTGAGCTCATGGGCGCCGAGCTTGCCCATGCCCAGCACCACCATCTTCTGTTCCTGGCGCTGCCCCTGCGTA
Organism: Marinobacterium nitratireducens; assembly: GCF_014645375.1. Classification (GTDB taxonomy): domain Bacteria; phylum Pseudomonadota; class Gammaproteobacteria; order Pseudomonadales; family Balneatricaceae; genus Marinobacterium_A; species Marinobacterium_A nitratireducens. The sequence continues at coordinate 322,028 of NZ_BMLT01000002.1, read as the reverse complement.
TCCGGCCGCGAATAGGGCGTGCCCCACCGCTCGCAGGCGGCGCGATAAAGCCAGTCCAGAGCCCCGTCGATGCAGGCGTCCGCGAGCCAGGACAGCTCGCGGGTGGTCTGGCGCATGTCCGCATCACGATTGAGGTCACGCCAGATGATGCGCACCATCTGACGCTGGCGAAAACGGCGCAGTTCGCGATGCAACCCCGGCTCGTCGGTCTGCTGCTGCAGCCGCGACGCCAGCAGGTCGCGAAAGTCCGTTTCGCCGAAATTCCGGTACAGGTCTCCGCCGGACACCAGTTCCGCCAGCATATCCGGACGCTGCGCCAGCTGATCGGCGACGTAGTCGCTGCCGACCAGCACCGTTGTCAGCGCCTGAGCGAATCCTTGCGGCGGCGACTCGATCGCCGCCAGTGCGGCGTCCAGCCGATGCCAGTGCCGCTCGATGACGGCGTGAAGGGATGGCGGAAGCGACTCGAGATGCGGAACCAGCATAGTCTGTCCTTTTTGTAGCCTTCGAGGGTCCGGATACTGTTGGCTTGCGCTGAAAGCGACCGGGCTAACTTTGTTCCATTATGCGAAAAGCCGCGACCGACTGCGATGCTTCCGGCGGCCAGTCTTCGATGATCAGCAGACGACTGCAGTCGAGCAGCAGCCGGCCGACCAGCGTGGTGCGCAGCAGACGCTGCAGGCGTGCGGCGCCATCCGGGGACTGCGAGGCCTGCCAGCGAGCGGCCAGATCGACGTCCATCAGCGGCAGCAGGCGCTGCCAGGCGAGGGCTCCGTCAAGCTCCCACGACAGTTGCGCCAACCCGGGCAACAGCGAGGCCGGCACCGTCTCGGGTAACAGCGACGAGAAACAATCCAGCGTCGCACGCAGCTGCGTCAGCCCCTGCGAAGCCGCGAGCGCATCCTGCCAGTTGCGGCCATGCTGCCATTGCTCGAAGCCTCTGGACACCCTGTTCAGGGCCTGTTCTGCGGACCCGATGAAGGCGTCCCGGGCCGAGATGCCAAGGCGCAGGGGCCGTGGGGCTGCGTCGCAGCGGCCATCCCGCAGCAGTCGATAGCCGCGTTCGGCCTTGCTGATGTCACTGACCAGTAGCGGCACCTCCGCCGCCAGTTCCTGCGCCACGGCGTAGAGATCCTCCGCCTGTCCCGCTTTCAGCTCCAGCTCGATCTCGCAGAGTGCATCGCGACCTGCAGCGCCCGCGGTCACCTCACCAAGGTCCAGCACCAGCTCGATCAGCGCCTCGTCGCCGGCACACCCCGGTCTTCGCAGCCACCAGGTACTGCGTTCGAAGTCGGTGCGAAAAGCCGGCACGATCTCCCGCTGCACCGACGCATCGCTCAGTGCCTGCGGCCAGCTCGCCTCGGCCAGCAGACGATAATCGAGCTCAGGCGCCGGCAGTTCCCACTCCCACTCGTTGCGCTGGTGCAGGCCTCCCTGGCTGGCGCCGCGGGTCTTCAGGGTCTGGATATAACGTCCGCCATCCTCCCTTATGCGCAGCGCTACCCGGTGCGACGCCAGCGCCTGGCCGGGCGTATCGAAGTACCGGTTGTGCAGCGGCACGCTGCCGCGGTACTCGGCACCCGCCGCCAACAGCGGCAGGGCGCGCAGCTTCGCCACATCATCCTCGTCCAGGCTGAGCTTGAGTTCGATTTCCCTTGCCATTCCTTGATTCTCCAGTCAGCGATTGAGGCGTCTGCCCGTGCCCGATGCACACTTCGGAGGCCTCGAACATGCAAGTCTCGCAGCGCTCCCATGACGCCCGATGCATTGCAGGGCCTATCCGTTTCAGACAACGACCCGCCGGGTCGATACAGGCGGCATTATGGTCCTGGACGACCGGCAGCGGCAAAGCCAGGCCGCGCAAATACCAGAAAGCCATTAAAAAAAAGTTACGCTGCGACTACAACCACACCAAAGCGGCACTTATACTTGCGCGCGAAGTCGTGACAACCAACAGGGAAACCCGATGGTAACCAACAATCCGATCCTGCAAATGTTCGCACGGTCACCGTTCAAACCGATGCAGGAACACATCGCCAAGGCGCAGGCCTGCGCGCTCGAGCTTATCCCATTTTTCGACGCCCTGATGGCCGATGACTGGGACAAGGCCGAAGCCATCCAGCAACGGATAACTCAGCTGGAGCATGATGCGGATGAGTTGAAAAAGGATGTTCGCGCTCATTTACCCAACAGTATCTTCCTGCCGGTTCCCCGCTCGGACCTGCTGGATCTGCTGCGCATGCAGGACAAGATCGCCAACCGCGCCAAGGATATCGCCGGTCTGATGCTCGGTCGCCAGATGGCGATCCCGGAAGAGATCAAGCCGCAGATGGGCAGCTTTGTGCGCGGCGCCCTGAAAACCTCGGCGCAGGCGATGGCCGCCTTCAACGAAATCGACGAGCTGATCAGCTCCGGCTTTGGCGGTCACGAAGTGCACGTGGTCGAAGACATGATTCATGGCATCGACGACCTGGAACATGACGCCGACGACCTCGAGCGCGAGATTCGCCATGCGCTGTTTCAGGTCGAGAAGGACATGCATCCGATCGATGCGATGTTCCTTTACAAGGTGATCAACTGGATCGGTGAGATTGCCGACCGGGCGCAACAGGTCGGTGCCCGTCTGCAACTGCTTCTGGCCCGTTAAACGCTTCATCCAGTAAGGATTCCAACATGAGCATCATCGCGCAGTACGGCGATATTATCGTCATTCTCGCCTGTATCTTCGGTTTCTTCATGGCCTGGGGCGTCGGCGCCAACGACGTGGCCAACGCCATGGGTACCTCGGTAGGCTCCCGAGCCCTCACGCTGAAACAGGCGATCATTATCGCCATCCTGTTCGAATTTGCCGGCGCTTACCTCGCCGGCGGCGCCGTCACCGCAACCATACGCAAGGGCATCATCGACCCCGCGCTGCTGTCAGGCTCGCCGGACCTGCTGGTCTACGGCATGCTCGCCTCTTTGCTCGCCGCCGGCCTGTGGCTGCTGGTCGCCACTCACTTCGGCTGGCCGGTATCCACCACCCATACCATCGTCGGCGCCATCGTCGGCTTTGCCGCCGTGGGGATCTCGGTGGACGCCGTACAGTGGGGCAAGGTGTCCAGTATCGTCGCCAGCTGGGTCGTGTCGCCGGTAACGGCAGGGTTTATCGCCTTCTTCCTGTTCAAGAGCGTGCAGAAACTCATTCTCGATACCGACGACCCCTTCGCCAATGCCAAGAAGTACGTGCCGGCCTACATCTTCCTGGTTGGCTTTATCGTCGCCATGGTGACCTTCACCAAGGGTCTCAAGCACATCGGCCTGCACCTGAGCTGGGGCCAGAGCGCGCTGTTCTCGATCGGCATCGGCATCCTGACGATGTTTGTCGGCATGATGCTGCAGCGGAATATCAAGCCCAACCCGCAGGCCGACCGCAACTATCACTTCTCCAGCGTCGAGAAGATCTTTGGCATTCTGATGATGTTCACCGCCTGTGCCATGGCCTTCGCCCACGGCTCCAATGATGTCGCCAATGCCGTCGGCCCGCTGGCGGCCATCGTCGGCGTCGTCGCCGCCGGCGGCGAGGTGGCGCAGAAAACCGCAATGCCGGCCTGGATCCTGCTGCTCGGCGGCGGCGGCATCGTCGCGGGCCTGGTGATGTACGGTCACAAGGTCATTGCCACCGTCGGCAACAATATCACCGAGCTGACCCCGAGCCGCGGCTTCGCGGCGACCCTCGCCGCGGCCACGACCGTGGTGGTGGCCTCAGGCACCGGCCTGCCGATCTCGACCACCCACACCCTGGTGGGGGCGGTGCTGGGCGTCGGTATTGCACGGGGTATCGCGGCACTCAATCTGCGCGTCGTCGGCACCATCTTCATTTCCTGGATCGTGACGCTGCCGGCCGGCGCCCTGCTGGCGATCATGTTCTTCTTCATGTTCAAGGGCATGTTCGGCTAACCGGCAATCGCCTGCAAATGTGGGAGCCCGGCCCCCGGGCGAATAGAAGACGCTCCCGGGGGCATTCGCCCGCGGAGCGGGCTCCTACAGACATGGATTACGACCGGCAAAGGCTGCACAATAGTGCCATCGCCATTCTGCCTGCGAGGTCGACCATGCCCGCCATTCCCGATCTGGTAACCATGCTCCGCGAACTGATTGCGGCTCCCTCGATCAGCTGCACCTCACCGGGCTGGGACCAAAGCAACCTCGGCGTCATCGAGAAGCTCGAAAGCTGGCTCGCCAGCCTCGGGTTTCGCACCGAAGTCATGCCGATACCCGGATTTCCAGGCAAGGCCAACCTCATCGCCACTCTGGGCACGGGTCCCGGCGGCCTGGTGTTTTCAGGGCACACCGATACCGTGCCGTGCAACGACGAACTCTGGCACAGCGATCCGTTCCGGCTCGACGAGCGCGACAACCGTTTCTACGGTCTCGGCACCTGCGACATGAAGGGCTTTTTCCCGCTCGCCATCGAGGCGGCGCGCCGCTTCGTCGACCAGCCGCTGAAGCAGCCTCTGATCATTCTCGCGACGGCCGACGAAGAAAGCTCGATGTCCGGGGCCCGAGCGCTGGCGGAGGCCGGCAAGCCCCGGGCCCGTTACGCGGTGATCGGCGAGCCCACGGGCATGAAGCCTATCTACATGCACAAGGGCATCATGATGGAGGCGGTGCGCGTCACCGGCCGCGCCGGTCATTCTTCCGACCCGAGCCTCGGCGCCAGCGCGCTGGAGGCCATGCACGGCGTCATGGGCGAGCTGATCGCCTTTCGCCGCGAGCTGCAGCAACAGTACCGGCAGAGTGACTTCGCCGTTGCCGTGCCGACGCTGAATCTCGGATGCATCCACGGCGGCGACAACCCCAACCGCATCTGTGGCCGCTGCGAACTCGAGTTCGATCTGCGTCCGCTGCCGGGTATGAGCATCGACGTGCTTCGCGAGGCGATCCACAAGCGCCTGGCCCCGCTGCAGCAGCCCTACGGCGTGCAGATCGAGGTCGAGGCGCTGTTCCCGGGCATACCGTCGTTCCAGAACGAACGCAACTCGGACCTGGTCCGCACCGCCGAGCGCCTTACCGGCCACAACGCGCAAGCGGTGGCCTTCGGCACCGAGGCGCCCTTCCTCAAGGACCTGGGGATGGACACCATCGTCATGGGTCCGGGCCATATCGAACAGGCCCACCAGCCCGACGAGTATCTGGGTTTCGACCAGATCAAACCCACTGTCGCCATCCTCGAGCAACTGATTCAGAAATACTGCCTGCAGGACAGCCCGGATGCCTGACGAAACCCGCGAGCAACAGCAATACGTCAACTGGTTCCGCCACTCATCGCCCTATATCAACGCCCACAGAGGCAAGACCTTCGTGCTGATGCTGGGCGGCGACGCCGTGGTGGACCCGAACTTCGCCAACATCGTGCACGACATCGCTCTGCTCAACAGCCTTGGCGTGCGTCTGGTGCTGGTGTACGGCTCCCGCCTGCAGATAGAACAGCGCCTGGCGGCCCGCGGGCTGGCGTCGCGCCTGCACCACGACATGCGCATCACCGACAGCGAAACCCTGGAGTGCGTGATCGAGGCCGCCGGCTACCAGCGCTCGCGGATCGAAGCCAGGCTTTCGATGGGGCTGGCCAATACCCCGATGCACGGGGCCCGCATCCGCACCTGCTCCGGCAATTTCGTCACCGCCCGCCCCTATGGCATTTACGAAGGCGCCGACCTGCTGCACACCGGCGAGGTGCGCCGCGTCGACAGCAAGGCGATTGGCCGCCACCTCGATCATGGCGAGATCGTGCTGCTTTCCAACATCGGCTACTCGCCGACCGGGGAAATGTTCAACCTTGCCATCGAGGAAATCGCCACCGCGGCGGCCAAAGCGCTGGATGCCGAAAAGCTGATTCTTTTCGGCGCCGAAAAGGGCGTGTTCGACAGTCGTGGCGAGCTGCGCAGCGAACTGCTCGCCCGCACCGCCGAACGTCTGGTCAATCAGTACCTGCATCGCATGGAATCCGAGGCGCCGGACCGGGAGTATTCGGAACTGGCGCGCCAGCTGGAAGCCGCCGTCGAGGCCTGCAACCTCGGGATCCCACGCTGTCACCTGATCAGCTATCAGGAGGACGGCGCCCTGATCGGCGAGCTGTTCACCCGCGATGGCTCCGGCACCATGGTGGTTCGCGAATCGTACGAGCAGGTACGCCAGGCCTCGATCGAGGACGTTGGCGGCATCCTCGAGCTGATCGCGCCACTGGAGCAGGCGGGCATTCTGGTACGCCGTTCCCGCGAGCTGTTGGAGGCGGAAATCGAGCAGTTCACCATCGTCGAGCGTGACGGCGCCATCATCGCCTGCGCCGCCCTCTACCCGTTCGCCGAAGATCGCATCGGCGAGCTTGCCTGCGTGGCGGTGTCCAGCCTGTACCGCGGCGGCGAACGCGGCGATATGCTGCTGGGCGCCATCGAGGACTGCGCCCGCGAGATGGGTCTGGAACGCCTGTTCGTGCTCACCACCCGGACCGCCCATTGGTTCATCGAGCGCGGCTTCGCCGAGGCGACCCTCGACCAGCTGCCCGGGCAACGCCAGGAACTGTACAACTACCAGCGCAATTCCAAGGTCTTTATCAAGAAGCTCGGCATGGGGTAACGGGGCTGCACCAGAGCGATTTCCAGGGCTTGTTCGCCCACGGAGTGGGCTCCTACGGCTGCCTGGGTGCCACATCCCGCGTAGGAGCCCGGTCTCCGGGCGAAGCTCTGGTGCCAGCGCAGCTCGCGCAGACGGGCAGGACGGGGCAAGCGAGGCATCGGCGCAATCTCTCCAACCACCTCGCGGCACCGTTAAATCGTATTGCAGATCGATTTGTCACCGGTGGCAAGACTCTTCCTTCTGGTCCAGACTGAAATCGTCGCAGGACGCGACGATTTCATCCGTCCACGCAACCAGGGAAGGTTTCACCATGGACAGCACCGCACCAGTGCCGCGCGATTGCGGCCAGGCGGCAACACGCCGCCTCAGTTTCGAGTTCAGCGGCGACAGCCGCGAATATTTCCGTATCTGGATCCTCAACCTCTTCCTCTCACTTTTAACCCTCGGCATCTATTCGGCCTGGGCCAAGGTGCGCAGCGAACGTTACTTCTACGGCCATACCCGGCTCGACGGCAGCAGCTTCGAGTACACCGCAAGCCCCATCAGCATTCTCAAGGGAAGACTCGTGGCGCTTGCGGTGGTGTTGCTGTACAGCTTCGTCAGCAGTCAGTTCCCGCTGACCGCGCCTCTATTCGCCGTTGCTTTCATGTTCGCGATGCCCTGGCTGGTGGTGCGCTCGCTGCGTTTCCGGCACGACAACAGTCGCTACCGCGGCATTCGTTTCGGCTTCGACGGCCGCTACCCCAGGGCCCTGATCTGGTACCTGCTGGCGCCGATCGGCAGCGTGCTGACAGTGTTTCTGGCCTATCCCTACGTCGCCTGTCGCCAGCAGCAGTGGCTGGTACGCAACAGCCGCTTCGGCGACGCCCGTTTTGACACCGACCTTGGGACCAGCAGTGTCTACGGGGTCTACATCGTCGGAGGCGGAATAGCACTGCTCGGCATTGTCCTTCAGGGGCTGGCCGCCAACTTTATCCCCGCCGGGGCCGGCCAGCTGCTGCTGCCACTGCTGAGCGTGCCGTTCTACTATCTGGCATTCGTTTTCGTGGATACGCAGATGACCAACCTGACGCTGAATCACGCCAGCCTGGACGAGCACCGCTTCGAAAGCCGGATGGAAACCGCTGCCGTCTGCCGCCTGCTGATTACCAATACCCTGGGGATAATGCTGTCACTGGGCCTGCTGATTCCCTGGGCGAAGATACGCATGGCGCGCTATCGGGCCGAGTGCACCGGGGTTCTGTTCCGGGGCGAGCCGGATCGGTACATCCAGACCCGCGAAGCCGAGCAGAACGCCTTTGGCGAGGAGCTAGGCGAAGCACTCGATATCGAAGTCGGCCTGTGACCGAGCTCGACGGCTACCTCTACGACGGCCGCAGCTCGGCGCGCCGAGCCGTGCGTCTGAGTGTCGACGACGATGGGCGGGTACGGCTGCCGGACGGCAGCCTGCTGAGCTGGCGGGCACTGTCCGTCAGCACGCCCGCGGCCGGCGGACCTCGATTTCTCGAACTGCCCGCAGGGCTGCGCTTCGAAACGGCGCAGTACCCGGATGTCGACCGCCTAGAGAGGCGCTTTCGCCCCGGCGCGCCGGGGCAGCGCCTTCACCGTATGGAAAGCCGCTGGCGCTGGGTGTTGCTGGCTCTGCTGCTGGTCATCCTTGCCGGCGCGGGCGGGCTTCGCTACGGGCTCCCGGCGCTTGCGAAAACGGTGGCCTTCCGCCTGCCGGCCAGCGTCAGCGAGCACAGCAGCCGCCAGACCCTGGCCGCGCTCGATCGCTGGCTGCTGGCGCCAACGCAGCTGCCGCCACAGCAACAGCAGCGCCTGCAAGCACTGTTCGACGAACTTGCCGGCCTGCAACCCGCCGAGTTCGACTACCGGCTGCACCTGCGCGACGGCGGGGACCTGGGTGCCAATGCGCTGGCGCTGCCATCGGGCCAGATCATCCTCACCGACCAGCTCGTGCGCCTGAGCCCGCACCCCGATGCGCTCGCCGGAGTGCTGGCGCATGAAATCGCCCATGTACAGCATCGACATGGCCTGCGGCGGGCGCTTCAGAGCAGCGCGCTGCCACTGCTGATCGTCACCGCCACCGGCGACCTCAACGCCGCCGGCTCGCTGCTGGTGGCGCTGCCGACGCTGCTGATCGAACGCCACTACTCGCGCAGCTTCGAGCGCGAGGCGGACCGCTTCGCGCTGAGGCAACTACAGGATCTGAACCGGGATCCGGCGCCGCTGGTCAAGCTGCTGCGACGGCTAGAAGCGAATCAGGCGGAGGGCGGGCAACCGCTGCCCGACTGGCTACGGACTCATCCGGGCAACGCCGAGCGCCGCCATCTGCTGACGGCGGACTGAACGATCGCCCTGGGTGCTGTTGAAGGCGGCCGCCGTCAGGGGCGCATGGCGGGCAGCAGCAGACGGAAACGCGCCCCGCCGAGCACCGAGGAATCGATGCTCAGCTCGCCGTCGTAGCTGCTGAGAATATCCACCGCCACGGCCAGCCCGATGCCCTGCCCGGGCGCGGAGGTATCGAGGCGGGCACCGCGCTGCAGTATGGTATCGCGCCGCTGTGGAGAGACACCGGGACCGTCGTCCTCGATATCGATGCGAAGGTCCGCGTCGTCGCGCTGAGCCATCACCCGCACCTGTTGTCTGCCGTATTTGCAGGCGTTCTCCAGCAGGTTGCCCAGCAGCTCCATCAGGTCTCGCTCGTCGCCGGCGAACCTGAGCCCGGGCGGGTGCACGACCTCGATTTCGATGCCCTTGTCGCGGTATACCTTCATCAGAGCGCCGGTAATGCGCTGCAGCACGGGCCCTATGTCGACACCCGACGATATCGCCCGGCCCTGACTTTTGACCGCCCGCGCCAGCTGGTACTGCACAATCTGATCCATGCGCTGCACCTGTTCATCGACGACGCAGCGATACTCCTGCAGCGGCAATTCTTCCTCGGCACTGCCGCGGATGACCGCCAGTGGCGTCTTGAGGCTGTGCGCCAGATCGCCCAGGGTGTTGCGATAGCGCTCGCGCTGACGCCGCTCGCTGTCGAGCAACAGGTTCAGGTTCGCCGTCACCGGCTGCACCTCGAGTGGATAGCTGCCGCCGAGGCTGTCCGCCTCACCGCTTTCGATACGCTTGATATCACGTGCCAGGCCGTCGAGCGGCTTGAGACTCCAGCGCAGAATCACGTACTGCACCAGTAACGCCAGCAGGAACAGCAGGCTTAGCCAGCCCACCAGCTGGTTGCGGTAGGCGCGCAGTTCGGTCAGCAGCGGCGCATCGGTTTCCAGCACATTGATCAGATAATGATATTCGCGGCCGCCGCCTTCCCAGACCACCGGATACTGGTACAGGTAGAGTCCGTGCTCGGGCAGGTGGGCGAAGAGCACGTCACCGGGCGCCAGCGGCGTATCGTCGAGGGCCAGCAGCAGCCCGGCCGGCAGCAGCATGCTCGATTCCGAGCGCCACTGCAGCGCGCCACTCTGGCTCTGGATAACGCCATAAAGTCCGGATTCGAGCTGACCGAAGCGCGGTTCGCGCAGCGCCTGCGGGATGCTGAGGCGCCCGTCCTGGAACTCGGCGGCACCGAGCAGCAGATAGACCTGAAGCTTGAGCTGCTCCCGCTCGGCGGTTTCCAGGCTGTGCAGAAAGGCATTCTGGAGCGCGAACCAGGCGCTGAAAAAGACCACCGGCAGTAGACTGCAGGAAAATACCAGCAGCCGCGCCCGCAGCGAGCGCACGCGGGGCCAGCGCAGCCGCATCAGTCCTCCGGCGACAGGTCGAAGCGGTAGCCCAGGCCACGTACCGTGGTAATCGGTTGCAGGGTCTGCTCCGGGTCCAGTTTCTGCCGCAGGCGGCGGATGAAGACCTCGAGAACATTGCTGTCCCGGTCAAAGTCCTGGTGGTAGAGGTGCTCGGTCAACTCGGTCTTGGAGATGGTCTTGCCGGCATTGAGGATAAGGTATTCCAGGGTACGGTATTCGTAGCTGGTGAGCTTCACCGGCTTGTCGTTGAGAGTGACGACGCGACCCGCGGTATCGAGGGTGACCGGGCCGTAGCGCATCACCGGCGTGGCGTGCCCCGCGGCACGGCGCAGCAAGGCGTTTAGGCGCGCCACCAGCTCCTCGATATGGAAGGGCTTGACCAAGTAATCGTCTGCGCCGGCTTCCAGGCCCTCGACCTTGTCCTGCCAGTCACCCCGGGCGGTCAGGATCAGCACCGGAAAGGTTTTCTGGGCATCGCGCCAGCGTCGAATGACCTCGACTCCCGGCAGCTTGGGAAGTCCGAGGTCGACGATCGCCAGATCGTAGGGATACTCCTGTCCCATGAACTCGGCATCCTCGCCGTCAGCGCTTTCCTCCACGGTGTAGCCGCGGCTTTCCAGCGCCGTTTTCAGCTGGCGCCGCAGGTCGTTGTCATCCTCGACGATCAGTACTTTCATCCGCTAACACCTTGATTGCCCGGACCGCTCTGGCCGGGTGACTAATTGAGTATCTCGCCCGAGAGGGCATCGACGAGTACCTCCCGTACCCGTCCCTCATGCACCAGTCGGATTCGGTAGACGGGCCGCCCCTTGAGATCGGTTGAGGTCGCCTTGATCACCTGCCCCTGATAGCGCCTGCGCACCTGCTCCACCGCCTGCTGCAGGCTGATGCCCTCCTGCGCCACCCTCAGCAGCTGGCCCTGGGCGTCGGAGGTCCGGGTCAGTTGCCAGATCGGCTGCTCGGCAGCGGCCGCACCCAGCGGCAGGAGCAGCAGCAAGCCGAGCCCTACGGCCGTCAAGAGCGACGCTGGGCGAGACCAGGACTTCTTTCGCAACATCAGGTGGTGCTCCTCTCGTTCAGAACTCGCACGGGGAAAGGCTAGTCGGCCCAAAACGGCGCCGGAGCAATATCGCCCCGGTCTCCCGGACAGCGGCGGTGAGCGTCCGGCAACGGCCTCATGATACTCAAAATCGGACCCGACGGCACAGCAACGCGGCAGACCTGTCGATCATGCTGTCAATCTAGCCCGAAACGGCTGAATCCGGCATGAACTCGGCATCGAGTGAGTGGTGATGCCTTACGGGTGGCGCACTCTACTTACCACTCACCAGCCCTGATATACTCGGGCTCTCAGGGAACCTATGAACAAGTCCCAGCTGTCCTCTGCGGGACTTGTCCATAGGTTCCCTTAGCCAAACACGCTTTCAAAGGCTCCCCAAGCCGAGGATTTCAGGTCATGCCGCAATACCGCTCCAAGACCTCCACCGCAGGTCGCAATATGGCCGGTGCCCGCGCACTCTGGCGCGCTACCGGAATGAAAGATGATGATTTCCACAAGCCGATCATCGCCGTCGCCAACTCCTTCACCCAGTTCGTGCCCGGGCACGTACACCTGAAGGATATGGGTCAGCTGGTCGCGCGGGAAATCGAAAAAGCCGGCGGCGTGGCCAAGGAATTCAACACCATCGCGGTCGACGACGGTATCGCCATGGGCCACGACGGCATGCTGTATTCGCTGCCGAGCCGCGACATCATCGCCGACTCCGTCGAGTACATGGTCAACGCCCACTGCGCCGACGCACTGGTGTGCATATCCAACTGCGACAAGATCACCCCGGGAATGCTGATGGCCGCGATGCGTCTCAACATCCCGGTGATTTTCGTCACCGGCGGCCCGATGGAGGCCGGCAAGACCAAACTCGCCGAACACAAGCTCGACCTAGTCGACGCCATGGTCATCGCCGCCGATGACAGCGCCTCCGACGAGAAGGTCGAGGCCTACGAGCGCTCCGCCTGCCCGACCTGCGGCTCCTGCTCCGGCATGTTCACCGCCAACTCGATGAACTGCCTCGCCGAAGCCCTGGGCCTGGCGCTGCCGGGCAACGGCACCGTGGTCGCGACCCACGCCGACCGCGAAAAGCTGTTCCTCAGAGCCGGCCGTACCATCGTCGATCTGGCCAAGCGCTACTACGAGCAGGACGACGAAACCGTACTGCCGCGCCACATCGGCAGCACCAAGGCGTTCGAAAACGCCATCAGCCTCGACATCGCCATGGGGGGCTCGACCAATACCATCCTGCACCTGCTGGCGATTGCCCAGGAGGCCGAGCTGGACTTCACGCTGAAGGATATCGACCGCCTGTCCCGCACCGTGCCGCAGCTGTGCAAGGTGGCGCCGAACACCCAGAAGTACCACATCGAGGACGTGCACCGCGCCGGCGGCATCATGGCCATCCTCGGCGAGCTGGACCGCGCAGGCAAGCTGCACAGCGATGTGCCGACGGTTCACAGCGCGACCATGAAGGACGCCCTGGACGAGTGGGACATCATGCGCAACCCCAGTCCCGAGGTCATGGAGTTCTACAAGGCAGGCCCCGCCGGCATCCCGACCCAGGTGGCCTTCAGCCAATCGACCCGCTGGCCGACCCTGGACGGCGATCGCGAAAACGGCTGCATCCGCTCACTCGAGCACGCCTTCTCGCTCGAAGGAGGCCTTGCGGTCCTGTACGGCAACATCGCCGAGGACGGCTGCGTGGTGAAAACCGCCGGCGTCGATGACTCCATCCTGGTATTCGAAGGTCCGGCCCACATCACCGAGTCCCAGGACCAGGCGGTACACCATATCCTCGAAGGCCAGGTGAAGTCCGGCGACGTCGTCATCGTTCGCTATGAAGGTCCCAAGGGCGGCCCGGGCATGCAGGAAATGCTCTACCCGACCTCCTACCTGAAGTCGAAGGGCCTTGGCAAGGAGTGCGCGCTGCTCACCGACGGCCGCTTCTCCGGCGGCACCTCGGGCCTGTCGATCGGCCACGTCTCGCCGGAAGCGGCGGCTGGCGGCGCCATCGGCCTGGTCGAGAAAGGCGACATCATCCGTATCGACATCCCCAACCGCACCATCGACGTCAAGCTGTCGATGGAAGAGCTGGCGCACCGTCGCGCCCGGATGGATGCCAAGGGCAAGGATGGATGGAAGCCGGCGGAAGACCGCCCGCGCAAGGTGTCCGCGGCGCTCAAGGCCTACGCCCTGCTCGCCACCAGCGCCGACAAGGGCGCGGTTCGCGACCTGTCCATGCTCGACTGACGACAGGCTTCGACCCGAGCGTACCAGGGGCAGCTTCGGCTGCCCCTTTTGCGTTTTCGGGGCAGGTTACGGGTTACGGGTTACGGGTTACGGGTTACGGGTTACGGGGAAAATTGTAGGGTGCCGGTGAGCCTGCGAACCGCACCAGGCCTTCAGCTTTCGTATCTTTCGTATCTTTCGTAGGTTGGGTCCAGGTCCGAAGGACCGTAACCCAACAGACTCTCTGCCGGCTGACGCCAATCGATCTGCACTGCGATCGATATGGCGGGTTACGCGATCGGCAGCTTTTGTAGGTTGGGTCCAGGTCCGGAGGACCGTAACCCAACAGACTCTCTGCCGGCTGACGCCAATCGATCTGCACTGCGATCGATATGGCGGGTTACGCGATCGGCAGCTTTTGTAGGTTGGGTCCAGGTCCGAAGGACCGTAACCCAACAGACTCTCTGCCGGCTGACGCCAATCGATCTGTACTACGATCGATATGGCGGGTTACGCGATGCCCAAGTGAAGCAGATGGCATCACGCTGGTGCCAGTGCATCGCTAGACCCACCCTCCGATCCGACTTCGTAGCTTGCTCCCCGATTGAATCGACCCCGACCCAACCACTATTGATACAAGCTATTAATTCTATATGGTCTATTAAAAACTTTACTGATCAAACACTGAACAGCCTGTTGCCAAGAAGAATGTTGATAACTATTATCATTACCGTTCCACTAACAACAATGACTTCGGAAAAGCGATGAAAATCTGCATCTGCAACAACGTCAGCGACAGCGAGATTCGCGCTGCCATCGAGAACGGTGCTCAGACAATGCGCGACCTGCGCGAGGAACTGTGTGTCGGAACCGAGTGCGGCAAGTGCGCCTGTGCGGCCAAGCGGATCCTGCGCTCTCACACTTTCGAAGACCTGGCCACCGAAGTCATCGCTGCCTGAGTGCAGCCCGCTCCCGGGCGTCAGCAGCTGCGCACGTCAGCTCGAACGCCGCAGTGGTTTTCAGCCGGCTGTCACGGCCTGCCAGATCAGGCGCAAGGCCAGCAGCGTAACGATCATCCGGAACATCGGCCTGAACCATGACGGCGGCATCCGGTCCAGCACTCTGAGCCCCACCCAGGTACCGGCGGCCCCCGCCGCAATCATCGCCAGTATCAGCGGCAACCATTCCATGAACATGAACCCCAGGGTGCCGAATACCGCCAGTTTCAGCAGATGCTGGACGCTCATGCAGGCGGCGAAGGTGGCGACTGCGGGGAACCTGTCAACGTTGAGGCGGTGAACCCAGGCGGCAACCAGCGGCCCGGTGGCGCCGACGAACATCGACAGCAGAGTGGTCAGAGCCCCCGTCACCAGCAAACCGCCGAAACGCAGCTCTCCCTTGCCAAAGCCCGGCCCCCACAGCAGGTAGAGAATGAAAACCGCCACGCTCAGCTGAATCACCGTCAGCGGCAGCTGTATCAGCACCAGCATGGCTGCCAGCGCGCCCAGCACCGCTCCGGCCGCGAAGGGCCGTACCCGCATCCAGTCGATATGCGGGCGCGTCATCAGCGCCCGGTTGAAGTTGGAACCCAGCTGCACCAGCCCGTGCACCGGAATCAGCACCGACACCGGCAGCATCGACGCCATCGCGGCCAGCAGCAATACACCGCCACCTATCCCGAGCGCCGCAGTAATCATGGAACTGAGGCTACTGAGCCCTATCAGCAGCAGGGCCTGGCCAGGCCCCAGCGCTGCCGGCAGCCAGCCCGCCAGAGCATCCATGACCGCAGGTTCAGCCTTCGGACATGGCCTGCATCACCTGCTGCCCCCAGGCGATGCTGTGCCGATAGGCCACCTCGTAGTACGCCGGGTCGACGAAACGCTGCAGTCTATCGAACTCTCCGCGCTCGTAGACCTCGACGTCGGACAGCACCTGTCCGAGCTCGCCGGCTCGGCTCAGCAGTGCATCCTTGATATCCTGACGCAGCGGCACCTGCTCCATCAGTTCCGCCATTTCGATATCCAGCAGGACGTCGAGCTGCGACAGCAGGCCGACGATAAAGTAGTTGATCGGCTGCTCGCGCCCCATCAGCTCGGCCAGCAGTTCGCACATGCGACCCCGCACCAGCATGTTGCGGGTCAGTTCGTCGGGTTTGCCCTCCTCCCCGCTGGCGAGAAAGAGCGTGACCCAGCGCCGGATCTGGTCCAGCCCCAGCAGCGTGATGGCGTGGGACAGCGACTCGATCTCGCGGCGCAGACTGAAAGCCGCCGAGTTGACCACACGCAGGATCTTGTAAGTCAGGGCTGCATCGTTGACTGCAATCTGCTCGAGCGCCGCGGCGGTCGTTTCCGGGTTTTGCAGCTCGGCCAGCAATTGCAGCAGCACCACCTTGTTGCCACCGATCTTCCTGCCGCGCACCGGCACCGGCTTGCTGAGGAAGTAGCCCTGGTAAAGCGAGAAGCCCATTTCCAGGCACTGACGGAACTGGTCCTGGTTCTCCACCTTGTCGGCCAGCAGCTCGAGGTTGTAGGGCTTGAGCCTGGCGATAATCGCCGGCAGCGCCTGCAGGCCCAGCTTGAGGATATCGAGCTTGAGGACATGAACGATGTTGAGCAGCGGCTCGAACTTGGTATCGCGAGGATCGTAGTCGGCCAGTACCAGACGATAGCCGCGCTTGGCCAACTCCTGGAGCTTGGCGATCAGAGCTGGCGTAACCTCGGTATGGCCCAGCAGTTCAAGCGCGAAGGTGTCCTTGGGCAGCTCCGGCAACGTGCTGTCGAGCAGTACCTTGTCGGTGAGCTTCAGATAGCAGGGCAGATTGCGGATCTCGCCCTCGCGGCAGATGCTGGCGTAGGTATTGACGATCACCGAGAGCGTTGCGCGGTCGTCCGTGATCGTGGCATCGAAGCCGCCCGTCTGGGTACGGAACAGCAGCTCGAAAGCGACAACGTCCTGGTTCTTGGTGAAGATGGGTTGCCGAGCAAGCAATACCTGCAGCTGCTCAGATTCTTTCAGGGATTTAAGCGCGGCGCTCAAGATCTGACTCTCCGATAGTTCCGTCTACAGGGGCGTGCGAGCCCCCATAATGACACCAAAAATCGGCAAAATCGACTTTCCCTCCCGTAGGAGCGCCGCCCCGGCGCGAAGGCCGAGTCCTCAGCTTTGGTATTCGCTGCGAGGCGCAGCTCCTAAGGGATGCAGCCCGGTAGAGGCTCTTTATGCCGCAGAGATCACATCGTCGTAACCTTCACGCTCGACCAGCGCGCGGTGTAGCACTGCCACCGCCTGCGAGTAATCGTCCTCGTGGACCACGCACTGCATTTCCACCTGGCGGATGGATTGATGAGCGGCCTGGACACTGATATCCGCATCGGCCAGCGCCGACATCATCCGCGCCAGCATGCCCTTGACCTTGAGGTCCGAGCCGATCGCCGAGACGATGGCGACGTTGTGCACGTTGACCTCGGCGGCTCTGTACTGTTCTTCGATCAGACGTGCGGCACGATTGACCTTCTTGCGCGAACCCGAGACGTAGTAGGTAATGCTGTTGGCGTCCGAATCCTTGTTGACCACGTAAAGCTTGAGCTGCTTTAGCAGGCGCGTGATCTCGATGTCGTAGCCCACATCGCCGAGCATCTCCTGATCGAACACTTCGAGGCCGAAGACATCCTTGCGCCCGGCAACGATTTCGACACAGGGGCGATCACTGATGTAGTCCTGGCTGATGAGGGTACCGCCGTGGTCCGGCTCGAAGGCGTTCTTGATGCGCAGCTCGACGCCGGCGCGACGCAGCGACTTGGCGGCCTTCGGGTGGATCGCTTCCATGCCGAGGTTGGACAGCTGGTCCGCGACGTCGTAATTGGTACGGCCGATGGTCACCACCTTATCGGTACCGACCAGCATCGGGTCGGCACTGCTAAGGTGATATTCCTTGTGGATGATGGCCTCGCGGGCGCTGGTCTCGGCCGCGATCTGGGCGAAGGTGATCTCGCTGTAACCGCGGTCGTAGGTATTCATCAGGCCTTCGGCGCAGTGCGCGTAGCCGGTCGCGACCGCCAGCTCGGTGTCGATATCGACCTTGGAGAAGCCATCGCGGATCATGTCCTCGAACGACAGCGGCGCATCCTGGTGCCAGCCGGTCAGGTCCACCAGGCGTGCATTGACGCCACGGGCACGCAGCGCCAGCACAGTGTTGTGCGCGCTGTGAGCCTCGCCGATGGCCGCCAGCATTTCGCGTACCTTCATCAGGTGCTCGTCGAGCTGGAAGTGGCCGTAGGTGCAAAGGCGCTGCAGGCTCTGCATGCAGTCGCGGGCATCATCGATACGCTCCTGCACGAAATGGTCGGCGGCGCTGCGTTCGTACTCCGCCTCGAAAAGTTCGGCGTTTTTCGCCAGCATGCGCTCGCGCACTTCCTCCAGCGCGCCCAGCCAGGCATCCTCGCTGTCGGCATCGGCGAAACGTGCATAGACGCCGGGTTCGCCGGTTTTCTTGTGCTCGAGCAGCAGGTTGGTCATACCGCCATACGCCGAAACGACGAAGACCCTGTTGTACAGTTCGGCGCCGGTACGGTCACCGATCAGCAGATTGTCCATGATTTCATCGAAGCGGCTCATGGAAGTGCCGCCGATTTTCTCTACTGTATGCATGTTTTTGTCAATTTAGTCCTGTTGGGCCGGCCGACGCGATCTGCGGGCCTGGCCGGAAAAATGGGTGGGCTCCTATGCCTGTGCCGCTGCCGGCTCAGAGATATGTCTGAGGCGCGATATCCAGCGGCGTCACCGGGCCACGATCGGCGATAAAGCTCGGACGCGGGGCCTGACTGCAATAAGGATCCTGCAGCGCGTTTTCGACCTGGTTGTAGACGAAGAACAGGTTGCTGCGCGCCGCCGGTGTGATGTTGCTGTTGGAGCCGTGCATGGTATTGCAGTCGAAAAACAGCACCGAGCCCGCCGGGCCTGTTGCCGTGTCGATGCCATAGCGGGACACCAGCTCGCTCATGCTGTTGTTGTCCGGCACGCCGAACTCCTGCTTGCGCAACGACTGCTGATAGTGATTGGCGGGCGTCTCGCCGACGCAGCTGACGTAATGACGGTGCGAACCGGGCACCAGCATCAGCGGACCGTTGTTGCTGTCGTTGTCGGTCAGCAGAATGGAGCAGCTCAGCGTGCGCATCCGCGGCAGGCCATCCTCGACGTGCCAGGTTTCGAAGTCGGAATGCCAGTAGAATTCCTTGCCGGTAAAGCCTGGCTTGAAATTCATGCGCGACTGATGGACATAGATATCGCCGCCCAGGATGAAACGGGCAACTTCGGCGATACGCGCATCGCGGGCAACGCGGGCAAACAGCGCATTACTCTTGTGAATCTCGAAAACCGAGCGCAGGGCGCCACTCTCGGGTTCCCGCACGGCTTCATCGGAAGCCAGGGTTTTCTCGTCCTGGCGCAGCCGGTTCAGCTCGGCCCGCAGTACAGCCACTTCTTCAGGGCTAAAGAGTTCCGGCAGCACCATATAGCCGTCGCGCTCGAACTGAGCGATCAGCTCCGGCGCAATCGGCGCCGCCTCCAGATCGTCCCGGTAAACCACCGGGTCCTGGCGCTCCAGCCATACAGGCCGGTCAAGCTGACGTGACGGATACAGATCTTCTCGCGAACTCATGGGTCCTCCATCTTGTTGAACGTGGATGCCGCACCGCTCTGACAGGTGCGGCTGGGTATTAAAGAAGCGGGGACCAGAAGGTCCCCGCTATCAGGCGACTTCTTCCGCCTCCAGCGGATAGACGCCGTTTTCGTCATGGACTTCCTTGCCGGTGAGCGGCGGATTGAATACGCAGGCGAGTTTCAGCTCGCTCTTCGCCCGCAGCAGGTGCTCGTCGTGCTGGTCCAGGTTGTAGAGCGTGCCGGGACGAATCTGGTAGACCTTGCCGTCGGCCAGGGTTTCGATTTCGCCCTCACCGCTGATGCAGTACACCGACTCGAAATGGTTCTGATACCAGATGTGCGTCTCGGTGTTGGCGTAAATGGTGGTGATATGGAACGAGTAGCCCATGTTGTCCTGCTTGAGCAGCATGCGCGTGCTCTCCCAGGTGCCGGTTTCCGACTCAACGCGGCGGTCGCTCTTTTCACACTCTTCCAGGGTCCTTACGATCATTCCGGTAACACTCCTCAGGATGCGGCGGTTTCAAGGTTTTCGGCCATGGCGCCGGCGAAGGCGCCATCCAGAATATCCAGCGCGGTACGCAGCTGCTCGTCGCTGATCGTCAGCGGGCAGAGGCACTTGACGACCTGGTCGTGGGCGCCGCTGGTCTCGATGACCAGGTTGCGCTCGAAGGCGCGGCGACAGACGCTGGACGCGATATCGCCGTCCGGGCACTCGATACCGACCATCAGACCGCGACCCTTGACCTTTAGCGAGTCCGGTCCGTGACGGCGAACGATGTTCTGCATGCGCTCGCGCACCAGCTCGCCCTTGCGCTTGACCTCGTCGCCGAACTGCTTGTCGTTCCAGAACGTTTCGATGGCGGTGGCTGCGGTAACGAAGGCGTGGTTGTTGCCGCGGAAAGTACCGTTGTGCTCGCCCGGCTTCCACTGGTCCAGTTCCTTGCGCATGACCAGTACCGCGAACGGCAGGCCATAGCCGCTCAGGGATTTGGACAGGGTAACCATGTCCGGCTTGATGCCCATTTCCTCGAAGCTGAAGAAGGTGCCGGTACGGCCGCAGCCCGCCTGGATATCGTCGACGATCAGCAGCATGTCGTGCTTGCGGCACAGGCGCTCGAGGCGGCGCATCCATTCGGCAGAGGCGACGTTGAGACCGCCTTCACCCTGAACGGTTTCGACAATAACGGCAGCCGGCTTGTCGATACCGCTGCTCGGATCGGACAGCAACTTGTCCATATAGGCGATGGTGTTGAGCTTGTCGCCCATGTAGCCATCGAACGGCATGCGGGTGACATCGGTCAGAGCGGTGCCTGCAGCGCCACGGTGGTGCTGGTTGCCGGTCGCGGCCAGGGCGCCGAGGGTGCAGCCGTGGAAGCCGTTGGTGAAGCTGATGATGTTGCGACGACCCTTGACCTTGCGCGCCAGCTTCAACGCCGCTTCGACGGCATTGGCGCCGGTCGGGCCGGTGAACTGCAGTACGCAGTCACCCATGTCGCGGGGCTCGAGAATAACGCGGTTGAACACTTCGAGGAAAGTTTCCTTGGCGTCAGAATGCATATCCAGACCGTGGGTCAGGCCATCCGCCTCGATGTATTCCAGCAGCGCATTTTTCAGAACCGGGTTGTTGTGCCCGTAGTTCAGGGTGCCGGCGCCGGCGAGGAAGTCGATATAGCGGGTGCCGTCCCGGGCGATCAGCTCGGCGCCCTTGGCTTGTTTGAAAACAACCGGGAAAGAGCGGCAGTAGCTTCGGATTCCGGATTCATTCTGCTCAAAAATGTTCATGATTTCTCCTGTCTTAATGCGAATTGGGTGATCGGTTCGGTGGCTGTCCGCCATCAGGACGCCTGCTCGGGAACCGGTAGCGTGAAAGGGCCGGCACGGTACAGCAGTTCATCGTCGTGCTGGCCGTCGAAATGGGTCTCGCGGGAAAACAGCAGCGTGCGATCCCAGGGGGCCTCGAGCACACCGAATACCTTGCGAAACAGCGCCTCGGAGGCGTCGTTACCGGGCGAAATAGTGGTCTCGATGAAGCGCACGCCTTTCGGCGCCAGCCGGCGCACCAGCGCCAGCAGCATCCGGCTGCCGAGCCCCAGCCCTCGGGCGGCCTCATCAACCGCGACCTGCCATACAAAAATCGTGTCCGGACGCCTCGGCGGACGGTAGCCGGAGATGAACCCCAGCAGTCGGCCGTCGTCCGCCACCGCGGCGATGGCGGTATCGGCAAAGTCGGAGCACTGCAACAGATTGCAGTAGACGGAATTGGTATCAAGAGGGGGGCAGCGGGACACCAGCAGGTGCAAAGCGTGACCATCTTGGTCGGTCGGGGGGCGAAACGTTATCGAGTCAATATCCATAGCCTGTTGAATGTTTAGCAATACTATGCTTTTTAGTATAAAACATATTCAATTTGGAACATCAACCTCCGATGCGCCTGGGTCACCCTGCGCCTTTTTGGCAAGAAACGCACAATTATCAGGCATCACGGGGCCTTGCAGCCCCCTAAAGAGGCATCAAAATGAATATAAATAAATAGCATTTCAAAACATTATGACGAGCAAGCGACCGTTTCTTGACATCAAATGCATAGCAATTCGAACGACAACGCCGTACTCTGCGCCACCACTTTTACATTCTCGGCCCATGCGACTCGTTGCATTCGCCGGCTCTACAACGTACAAAACACCGAGTCCTCATTCGCTACCGACCCCACTATGAGCAAAAGCCAGTCCGCCCTGATCCTGATCCGCCAGATCATTCGCGCCACCGACCTGCACGACAAACAGTTGAGCCGCGCAACTGGCCTGACGCTGCCGCAATTGCTGACCCTGCAGACCCTGCAGGAAGGCGGTTCCATGACGATCGGCAAGCTGGCGCGGGAGCTGAATCTGGCACAGGCAACGGTCACCAGCCTGCTGGACCGACTGGAAAAGAAACATTTAATCGAACGGCATCGCGACAGTCAGGACAAACGCAAGGTATGGGCCTGCCTGTCGGAATCCGGACGGCAACTGCTGCTGTCGGCACCGACCTCACTGCATGACCTTTTCATCGACAAGTTCGAAGGGATGGAACAGTGGGAGCAGTCAATGGTGATTACCGCGCTCGAACGCGTGGCGGGAATACTCAATGCTCTCGATATCGATGCGGCTCCGGTACTCGATATCGGCGATCTGGCACGCTCCTCCGCAGAGCAGGACAAGGGAGCCTGACAGGAACCGACCAGGGCTAATCGCTGTCCCCGCTCCCTTCTCCGGTAACGGGCTCAGGTGTAGCTGCATGCTGCTCAACACCGAAGGGGCGAATCTGGCTGGCGCCGGTACTGCGGCTGCGCTTCTTGGCCTGATACATCGCCTTGTCGGCCAGGCCGGTGAGCTCCTCGGGACCGTGGCTTTCATCCGGCGTCGTCTGGGCAATGCCGATGCTCAGCGTCACGCCATCGTTCTCCCCGTCCTCGAAGCTCTCGCTCAGACGCAGCGCCACCGACTCGGCCTGCTCGCGACCGGTATCCGGCAGAATCATGGTGAACTCATCCCCTCCGTAACGGCAGGCGATATCGCTGGCCCGGCAGAAATTCAGCAACACCTGACTGAACCGGCTCAGCAACTCGTCGCCGGCCTGGTGCCCGGCTCTGTCATTGAGCGCCTTGAAGTGATTGAGGTCGATATACAGCAGGCTGAGCGTGGAGCCCTGACGCTCTGAGCGCGCCACTTCACGGCGCAGGTGCTCGTAGAAGGAGCGCTGGTTCTGCAGCCCGGTGAGCGGATCCGTCTTGGAGAGTCGCTCCAGCTCCTGGGTTCGCTCAGCGATGGTGCTCTCGAGACTGGAAGCGTAGTCCTCCACCTTGTGCCGAATGGCCTCGACTTCCGACACCAGGCTGTGAATGTAGGTATCGAACACGAACTGCACATCGAACATCATCAGCCGGTGCAACGATTTCAGCACCTGGCTGCGGTCACCCTGCCGGTCATCGCCCCCGGCCTGGGTCAGATGTTGCGACAGGACCTCCTGCAGCGTCACGATGGCGCCGATATACAACTTTGGCGATACCCCGATCTGCTTGTGCACCTTACCGATGCGAAGGCGCTTGTTGACGTATTCGGAATCGTAGAAACCATCGAACAGTTCCAGCACATAGCGGCGCATGGAATTGTGCAGACGCCGGAAGGTCTCGGAGTCGCCAATCAGCAGCGCCACCTCCGCGATGGCACGCTGTCGGCGGTAGAACTCGTCGACGATCAGATCGATATCCCGCTGCACCACCGGCTTCCAGTCGTGAAGCACCCGGACATCGTTGTCACCGAACCCCACCAGCGCCTTGCGCTCCTCGATTTCCCGCTCGGTGATCTTCAGCTGCTCCGCCAGCGTCTGCTCGGTGATGTTGGACTTGGCACGCAATGGCCGCCGATCATCCGGTGGAACCATAGAATCCATGCAGCGATCTCCAGTCGGCGGGTATCCGTTCAATATAGACGAGCGTCGGGCCAGTATGCCTGCAGCCGGCGCCGGAGTGGAATACACTCAGGGAAACTGCGAACCAACCCGGGCCACAGGCGCTGCGGGTATCAGCACAGGAATCGAGCCTTGACTGCACCCAGTCCCTTCGTGGATCTCGCCGAACTCATCCCCGATCTGCAACTGGATCTGCGCTACTACGGCAGCGACAACTTCATCGGCGCGCCGGTAGACGGCTATGAAACGCACCGTGCCTGGCTGACCGAGCCCGCGGCGCAGGCGCTGGCCCGGGCGCAGCGGCAGCTGCGACGATTCGACCTGTCGCTGAAACTGTTCGACGCCTATCGCCCCCAGCGGGCGGTCGACCACTTTATCCGCTGGTGCGACACGCCCTGCGACCCGGCGCTGAAGGCGCTTTACTATCCTTCGCTCGACAAGCGCGACCTGTTCGGCGAAGGCTACCTGAACCGCCGCTCGACCCACAGCCGCGGCAGCACCGTCGACCTGACCATCGCCTCCACGGACGCCGGCACCGAGCTCGATATGGGCACCCGCTTCGACTTCTTCGGCCCGGAGTCCTGGCTCGACTGCGACAGCATTTCACCCCAGGCACGCGCCAACCGCCTGCTGCTGCAGAAGGTGATGACCGCCGAAGGCTTTATCCCCTTCCACCACGAGTGGTGGCACTTCACCCTGCGCGACGAGCCCTTTCCGGATACCTGTTTCGATATTCCGATTGCGTAAGCCAACACGGGAGGTTTCGGGACAATTCAATGCCAGCCGACACCAATCGATCTGCACTGCGATCGATATTGCGGGTTACGCGATGCCCATACCATCTGGGTTTCGTAACCACTATGCCAATGCATCGCTAGACCCACCCTCCGGTCCGGAGCCTCGATATGCACCGGGTTGGCACGCCAGCCATACAGATTATTAAGAAAAATCTAATTTAATGCCCGATACCCCTTGAATCGCTAAGGATATGCCACCATATCTGTTGGCAATGACGGGGCGCAGGCGCAGCCCCTTGTCCTGACGAACATCAGCCCCAGGAGGGCCCCATGCGACCCGACAAATTCACTTCGAAACTGCAGGAAGCCCTGGCCGACGCGCAATCGCTGGCGGTAGGTCGGGATCACAACATGATGGAGCCGATCCATCTGCTGGCAGCGTTCACCGAGCAGCGCGGCGGCTCCATCGGACCACTGCTCAAGAATGCCGGCGCCAATGCCCAGGAGCTGACCCGCAAGGTCGGCGAGGCGCTGGACCGGCTGCCGCAGGTGCAGAGCCCGGACGGCGAGATCCGGCTGTCGCAGAATATGGCGCGACTGTTCAATCTGACCGACAAGCTGGCGCAGCAGCGCGGCGATCAGTACATCGCCAGCGAACTGATCCTGCTGGCGATGCTCGACGACAAAACCGACGCCGGCAAGATACTGCGGGACGCCGGTGTCACCAAATCCACCCTGGAAGAGGCGATCAATCAGATGCGAGGCGGCGAAAGCGTGCAGGACCCCAATGCCGAGGAATCCCGGCAGGCGCTGGAAAAATACTGTATCGACCTGACCGCGCGGGCTGAATCCGGCAAGCTCGACCCGGTCATCGGCCGTGATGACGAGATCCGCCGCACCATCCAGGTTCTGCAGCGCCGCACCAAGAACAATCCGGTGCTGATCGGCGAGCCCGGCGTCGGCAAGACCGCCATCGTCGAAGGCCTGGCGCAGCGCATCGTCAACGGCGAGGTGCCCGAAGGGCTCAAGCGCAAGCAGGTGCTGGCGCTCGACATGGGCGCGCTGATCGCCGGCGCCAAGTTCCGTGGCGAATTCGAGGAACGCCTCAAGGCGGTGCTCAACGAGCTGTCGAAGCAGGAAGGTCAGATCATCCTCTTCATCGACGAACTGCATACCATGGTCGGTGCCGGCAAGGCCGAGGGCGCCATGGATGCCGGCAACATGCTGAAACCCGCGCTGGCGCGCGGCGAACTGCACTGCGTCGGCGCCACCACACTCGACGAGTACCGTCAGTACGTCGAGAAGGACGCCGCGCTCGAGCGCCGCTTCCAGAAGGTACTGGTCGACGAACCGAGCGAGGAGGACACCGTGGCCATTCTGCGCGGCCTCAAGGAACGCTACGAAATCCACCACAGTGTCGATATCACCGACTCTGCGATCATCGCCGCGGCCAAGCTGAGCCAGCGCTACATCACCGATCGCCAGCTGCCGGACAAGGCGATAGACCTGATCGACGAAGCGGCATCGCGTATCCGCATGGAGATGGACTCCAAGCCGGAGGACATGGACCGGCTGGAGCGCCGCCTGATCCAGCTGAAGATGGAACGCGAGGCGCTGAAGAAGGAGAAGGACGACGCCTCCCGCAAACGCCTGGAGGAGCTGGAACAGAACATCGCCAGGCTGGAACGCGAATACGCCGACTTCGAGGAAATCTGGAAGGCGGAAAAGGCCATGCTTCAGGGTTCAGCGCACATCAAGGAGCAGCTCGACCAGGCCCAGATCGAAATGGAACAGGCGAAACGGGCCGGCGACCTGTCGAAGATGTCCGAGCTGCAGTACGGCCGTATTCCGGAACTCAAGAAGCAACTGGCGGCGTCCGACGAAGCCGAGGTCACCGAAACCAAGCTGCTGCGCAACAAGGTCACCGAGGAAGAGGTCGCTGAAGTGGTGTCACGCTGGACCGGCATCCCGGTCAGCAAGATGCTCGAAGGCGAACGCGAGAAACTGCTGCGCATGGAAGACGCGCTGCACCGGCGCGTTATCGGCCAGGACGAAGCCGTGGTCGCGGTATCCAACGCCGTGCGCCGCTCCCGCGCCGGCCTGTCGGACCCCAACCGTCCCAACGGCAGCTTCCTGTTCCTGGGCCCGACCGGCGTCGGCAAGACCGAGCTGTGCAAGGCGCTGGCCAGCTTCCTGTTCGACACCGAAGAGGCGATGGTGCGCATCGACATGTCCGAGTTCATGGAGAAGCACTCGGTGGCACGGCTGATCGGCGCGCCTCCGGGCTACGTCGGCTACGAGGAAGGCGGTTACCTGACCGAGGCGGTGCGCCGTCGCCCTTACTCGGTACTGCTGCTCGACGAAGTCGAGAAGGCGCACCCGGATGTCTTCAACATCCTGCTGCAGGTGCTGGAAGACGGCCGCCTGACCGACGGTCAGGGCCGTACCGTGGATTTTCGCAACTGCATCGTGGTGATGACCTCGAACCTGGGTTCCGACCTGATCCAGAACTACAGCGATGACGACGATTACAACCTGATGAAGGCGGCCGTGATGGAAGCCGTCGGCACCCACTTCCGCCCCGAGGTGATCAACCGCATCGACGAAGTGGTGGTGTTCCACAGCCTGCGCAAGGAGCAGGTCTCCGGTATCGCCGAGATCCAGCTCGACCGGCTGCGCAAGCGCCTGGCCGAGCGCGAGCTGAGTCTGACCCTGACCAGCACCGCGATGGACAAGCTGGTCGAGGTTGGCTTCGAACCGATCTACGGTGCACGACCGCTCAAACGGGCCATCCAGCAATGGATCGAGAACCCGCTGGCACAGCGCCTGCTGGCCGGCGACTTCGCCCCGGGCGACGAGATCGTCGTCGATGTCGAAGCCGGAGAGTTCTGCTTCCGCTGACCCTTCGCCTCGCAGTACGAAAAAACCACCGGCGCCCGCGGCATTCCCGCGGGCGCCTTTTTTGCGTCTGCAGAGCAAATTGGCGCCGCCACTGGCGCTCCCGCCCGTCCCGGTCCATGCTTCGAGCACACCGGCAGCCGCTGACCCGCGCCGGTAGCATGGGTTCATCCTACGAGGGCTTTGAAAATGATGCCGTTACCCGGTTCGCGACGCGGCGCCGTCGCCCTGCTCGCACTGACCGCTGCATTGTCCCTGGGCTGCTCGGTGCAGCAACAGCAAACCTCGCTTGCCGGCACCTACGAAGGGGCGCCGGTCGCCATCGGCGAGGGCCAGGCCTGGACCTTCGTCACACTGGATGATCAGGGCAACCCCGGCACCCTGGGCATTCGTCTGAGCGAAAAGGCCCTGTCGGGCCTGCCCGCCGAGCCGCCGGTCAGCGGCGGCGAGTGGGAGTACCAGCTTGCGCTGCCCAGGGAAGCTGCCGGCAGCGGTTACGATCATGTCACCGTCGACTGGAATCCCCACGGCCATATTCCGGAAGGCGTCTACAACGTGCCCCACTTCGATTTTCACTTTTACGTGATCGACGCCGACACCCGCAACGCCATCACCGCCGTGGGCGATGACCTGGAACGGTCGCACAAGCAACCCGAGGCCAGCTACATGCCTGCCGGTTACGTCCTGCCGCCCGGTACCGAAGTCCCCAGGATGGGCGCCCACGCGATCGACCCGGCGGGTGACGAGTTCCAGAACAGGCCCTTCACCCAGACATTCATCTACGGCTTCTACGATGGCAGCATCATCTTCATGGAACCGATGATCACGCTGAGTTTCCTGCAGTCCCGCCCCAGCGTTTCGACACCGATCAAGCAGCCGGCGGCTTACCTCGGCGGTTTCGCCTACCCGAATCGCTATGGCGTCCGTTACGACAGCGCAGCGAAGCAGTACGAGATCACCCTTAACGACCTGGCGCGGCATTGAGGACTCCCGCGGCAAAATCCATTCGCCAGTAGGAGCGGTGCCCCGCCGCGAATGAACCGGCATACAGGGGTTGTTCGCGACGAGGCGCCGCTCCCACACGCTGGTCGTTTGGCCGGCGACCCCCTACAATAGCGCCCAATTTTTAACCGACTGGACGTAATCCCATGCTAGGAACAGCCCTCTCTCCGGGCTCCACCCGCGTGCTGCTATGCGGCTGCGGCGAGCTCGGCAAGGAAGTGGTCATCGAACTGCAACGCCTCGGCGTCGAGGTGATCGCCGTGGACCGTTACGATAACGCCCCCGCCATGCAGGTCGCCCATCGCAGCCATACCCTCAACATGCTCGACGGCGCTGCACTGAGGGCCGTCGTCGAAGCGGAAAGGCCCGACCTGATCGTGCCGGAAATCGAGGCGTTGGCCACCGGCACCCTGGCGGAGCTGGAACGGGAAGGCTTCCGGGTGGTGCCCACGGCCCGCGCCACGCAGCTGACCATGAACCGGGAAGGCATTCGGCGCCTCGCAGCCGAGGAGCTCGGCCTGCCCACCTCCGACTACCGCTTCGCCGACAGCGTCGACGACTACCGCGCGGCCGTTGCAGAGATCGGCCTGCCCTGCGTCGTCAAGCCGGTGATGAGCTCGTCCGGCAAGGGACAGAGCCTGGTACGCAGCGAAGCCGATATCGAAGGCGCCTGGCAGTATGCCCAGGAGGGAGGCCGCGCCGGTCAGGGCCGGGTAATCGTCGAGGGCTTCGTCAGCTTCGACTACGAAATCACGCTGCTGACCATCAGTGCCGTCGACGGCATCCACTTCTGCGCCCCCATCGGCCACCGCCAGGAAGACGGCGACTACCGCGAACCCTGGCAGCCGCAGGCGATGTCGCCGAAGGCGCTGGAGCGCTCGCAGCAGATCGCCCGGGCAGTGGTGGAAAACCTGGCAGGGCACGGCCTTTACGGGGTCGAGCTGTTCGTCTCGGGCGACGATGTCTGGTTCAGCGAAGTATCGCCGCGGCCCCACGATACCGGGCTGGTAACGCTGATCTCCCAGGATCTCTCGGAATTCGCGCTGCACGTGCGTGCCATCCTTGGCCTGCCGGTCGGCAACATTGTCCAGCGCGGGCCAAGCGCCTCGGCGGTAATCCTCGGCGAAGGCCAGTCCAGCGACCTTCGCTTCGAGGGGATCGCCGAAGCCCTGGCACAGCCCGACACCCAGCTGCGACTGTTCGGCAAGCCGGATATCGACGGCCGCCGTCGTCTCGGCGTGGCCCTGGCGCGGGCGGAATCGGTGGAAGAAGCCGTTGAACGTGCCAAGCAGGCCGCCGCGACGGTAAAAATCCACTACTGAAACTGAAGGTGGCGTAGGGTGCTGGTGAACGGAGTGAACCGCACCGATTGTTGATGGTGCGCATCGCTGCGCTCAGCGGCACCCTACGGCCGGATGCTGTGCATTACTTTCTGAGCAACCGCCCGGCATAGAGCAGGATCACCGCGCCGATGGTCGCGGTGATCAGCGAGCCGACAAAGCCACCGGTCTTGACCCCGACCAGGCCGAACAGAAACCCGCCGACGACCGCGCCCACGATTCCCAGTACGATATTGCCGAGCAGGCCGAAACCATCGCCCTTCATCAGGGTTCCCGCCAGCCAACCGGCGAGCCCGCCGATAATCAGAAACGCGATCAATCCCATAGCCTTGCCTCCGTTCGTTCGAAACCCCCAGTATAGCCATGAAGATGACCGGTTCGTGACCCTTGCGCCAGATCAAGGAGCAGCAGGTTCCCGCCCGGCGACACTTGTCATCGGACTCCCTGCCCTATAGTGTGCTGCCAGGAACCGTTCCCGCCATCCCGGGAACAGACACAGATTGAGGATCGCGGATGAGCGCACTGCGTTGGCTGAAACTGCCGATCTGGCTGGCGGAGCTGGCCACTTCGGCCAAGTCCTTCAAGGACAACCCGATCATCGGCAGCGAAACGCTGAACCGGCACGGACTGCACGTCTTCCGCAAGAAGCTGGCGTGCGATCTGGCGGACTGGCGCCGCAAGCGACTGGCCAGGCGGATCCGGCCGGAAGAGGTCGAGGAGTTCGAGCGTAACGGCTTCATTCTCAAGCAGAACCTGCTCCCCGACGAGGAGTTCGCGGCGGTGCGCCGGGAAATCTACAGCTACAGCGGCGACATGCGCGAGATGACCCAGGGCAACACCGTGACCCGCCGCGTACTGCTCGATGCCCGAACCCTGAAGCAGATGCCCCACGTCGACAAACTGCTGCGCAGCGAACGCTGGAAAGGCCTGATGCGCTATGTGTCCAGCTACGACATGGAGCCTGTTTATTACATCCAGGTGATCCTGACTCACCTGGACAACCGGCCCGACGATCCCCAGACCGTGCTGCACATGGACGCCTTCCATCCGTCGATGAAAGCCTGGTTCTTCATGGACGAGGTGGAGCCCCACAAGGGACCCTTCACCTACGTGCCCGGCTCCCACCGCGCCGATGCACCCCGCCTGGCCTGGGAAAAACAGCAAAGCATCACCGTGGGCAAGGGCGACGACCGCCTCGCCGCCCGCGGGTCGCTGCGCATTCAGCCCGAGGAGCTGGCAGCACTCGGACTGCCGCAGGCAGTGCCACTGGCGGTCCCCGGCAACAGCCTGGTGGTCGGCGACACCGTGGGGTTCCACGCCCGCGGCCGCAGCAGCGAGCCGTCGGTTCGGGTCGAACTCTGGGCCTACGCCCGCCGCAACCCCTACCTGCCCTGGCTGGGGCTGGACGTCTTCTCACTGCCGTTCATACGCGGCCGTCAGGTGCGGCTGTTCTGGTGGTACCTGGATCTGCGCCACCGACTGACCGGCCGCGGACGGCCCTGGGCGCCGGTCCACCGCAACAGTATCACCGAGACCGTCCGCAATCAGGAAACCCCACAACCGACGGCCGCCCGTGCCCGGCAGGCTTAGCCGCCTTTTTCGCCGGCGCCCTCCCCGGGCGCTGGTGATGCTCGGTATCGACTACGGCTGCCACCAGTGGTATCAGGCCCTGCATGCCGGCCGTGACTTCCGCATCCGCGCCTTCATCGATGACGAACCCTGGAATCACCGCACCCGCATCGGCGAAGCACCGGTACAGTACCCCGGCGAACTGGTGGCGCTGGTGCGCAAGCACGATGCCTGCGCGGTGCTTCAGGTGGAGGGAGCCAAGGTCCCGCCGGTCGATTCCTGGGCACGGGAGGAACTCGCGACACTGAAGGTACCGGTGCTGGTTCTACCGGCACGGATACCACCGCAGCCCTCGGTACTGCTTGCGTCTCTGATCGAACGCCGGGCCTGATTCAGGTTACACTTTTGATCCGAGCCTTCTGATCGCGACAGGAAATCCCCATGACCAAAGCCCACGCCTTTCACGCCCACGTCTATTTCGATGAGCGCAGCGCCGCAGAGGCCGAAGCCCTTTGCCAGCGCGCCGGCGAGGAACTGGGGGTGCGGGTCGGGCGCTTTCACCGCAAGCTCGTTGGCCCCCATCCGCGCTGGAGCTGCCAACTGTCGGAGCGCATCGAGCGCCTGGGTCCCGCGCTTGCGTGGCTGGCGGAGAACCGCGGCGAGCTGACGATCTTCACCCACCTGGTCACCGACGACGACCTCACCGACCATACCCAGCATGCGATCTGGATGGGCGAAATGCTCGAGCTGGATCTGAGGCAGTTTCTGCCGGACGCCGACTGAGCGCCCAGCCGCGGCATCAAACCTCTGCGGCGCTGCGCCCGACTATTTCCAGCACGCCATGGTCGAACTGCTCCGGCCAGTCGCGCCGCGTCAGCACCTGGCCGCGCAGCCGCACCCCGTGCAACGCCGCGAAGTCGAGTTCCTGTATCAGCCAGCGGCTTTCGGTCACCTCGGCGCTAGCGCTCTGGGCCAGTACGCCGTCATCCGGCAGACCGTAATCCGGCGGCAGGTAGAGCGCGGCGCGACCGGTATTGATATCGACCGCCGGCGACCAGTCGGCAACACCCGCGGTCGGCGACTGCAGCACCGCGACCTGCCCTTCCAGTGCCCGCGCCTGGCAACCGATCCGCACCCGGTGATAGCCCGCCTGGGTATCGGTACAGCTTGGCGCCAGAATCAGATCGACGCCGGCGTCGACCAGCTGACGGCCCAGCATCGGAAACTCGTTGTCATAGCAGATCAGGATGCCGATACGGGCGAAGGGCGCCTCGAATACCCGCAGCCCCTGCCCGGCACCGATGTACCACTGCTCGCGCTCGAAGCGCGTCATGATCAGCTTGTCCTGATGACCGACGACGCCGTCCGGTCCGAACAGCCAGCAGCGATTGCGATAAATGCCGTCATCATCCAGCACCGGCAGGCTGCCCGGGCAGAACCAGATGCCGTGCCGGCGCGCCAGGTTTTCGCAAAGCTCGAGCCAGCGCGGGATCAGCGCCTGCATCGCGGTGATAGATCCCTGCAGGTCGGAGCGGATCGAAGGTTCCAGCTGGCCCGTCAACGCCATGCCGGCGTACTCGGGTAGCAACAGCAATTCGGCATCGCGGGCGACCGCCTCGGCGACAAGCCCGCTCAGATGTGCCTCGTAGGCGTCCCAGCTTTCGAGCAGCTCGATGGCGTACTGGCAGGCAGCCAGCTTGACCAGGTGCGGATTCGTTTGCTGCAGGGACCCGCTGTCACGGGCGTTCATATCAGTTCCCTCAGCCAGAAAGACATCGGTTTGGCGGTTTCGCAGGTCTCGCCGACATCTTTCCAGCGGTATTCGGTACGCAGCGTCGGCTGATGCACATAGCCACGGTTGGCCCAGAAGTCATTCAGCTGAACATGGTCCGCCGGTCGCAACGGGTGATCGGCGGGGCGCTCGACGGCACAGAAGGCGCAGTGGCGGAAGCGCCCGAGCCTTCGCGCGTAGGCTTCGCGCTCCTCGAAGAAACGCACGCCCAGTCCCTGACCGCGGTATTCCGGCAGCAGGACCGACTCGCCGAAGTAAAAGATCTCGTCGGGGTTCCAGCCGGCCTCGACGAACGGGCGCCTGAACTCCTCGGTCTCGTCCGCCATCGGCACGCCGGTCGCGGCGCCGACCACGCGGTCGCCGTCCAGCGCCAGCACGAACAGGCTTTCGGGGGACCGGGCATAGGTGCCCAGATAGTCGCGCTCGTAGTCGAGGCTGCCGTCGTAGAGATAGGGAAAGGCGCGAAACACCTCGATGCGAAGGCGCGCCAGGTCGTCGATATGGGGGGCGATCGCCTCGCCGCAGAGGGTTTTGATCTGCATGGTATGGCTCCGGCCGGATTCGGTTCGGAGCGTTTATACCATAATGCGCCCGACGGGAAATGGCCGGGAGCGACATCGGTAGGGGCGGCGTACCCAAACTTAAGGGCACTTCCCCGCCGCGAACAACCGCGGTCCCAGGCCGGTTCGCGGCGAGGCGCCGCTCCTACCATCAGAGCCGGTTTGGCACTCTGCCGCCCCCTTTCGCCCGGGGACCGGGCTCCTACACAAGCTCAGTACAACGCCTTCTCGTCGCGGATCACGTCGCGCAGCACCTGCAGAAACAGCTTGTCGGCATCGCTGTGCTTGGCG
Source organism: Marinobacterium nitratireducens (assembly GCF_014645375.1). Taxonomy (GTDB): domain Bacteria; phylum Pseudomonadota; class Gammaproteobacteria; order Pseudomonadales; family Balneatricaceae; genus Marinobacterium_A; species Marinobacterium_A nitratireducens. Next base: position 288,076 of record NZ_BMLT01000002.1, on the reverse strand, counting down.
GGAATCTTGACGTTGGTGGTCGAGGACAGCTCTTCGGCGATCAGCTCGTCGGCATTTTTCTCATTGGCGTACTTGCGCGCGATATCGAGCGCCTTGGCGTTGATATCCGGCTCCACCAGCACTTTGCGGATAAAGAGCAGCAGCTCGTTGATGACCTTTTCCGGCTGTTTGACTTCGGACACTCTCATGCTGTGTTTCTCCTGAAAACCTCTGCAGAAACTATAACGCCTTTCGGCATTTCTGTTTAGGGAAGCCAGGCTGTTTTCCCCGGCAGAGCCGACATCTTCGCCCAAGAAGCGGGATTGGCCAGTTTTTCAAGCAAATTCAGCGCATTCCAGTTGAACAAAAGTCATGCCGGTGCGAGAATGTCCGCCTCATTTTGAGGCCTTGAGCGCGTAGGTAAACCCGAAGCTCTGGCGAGACGGTGTCCCGTACTGTTTCCCGATGGCCTGCCGGCTGGGCAACCCCCCGCTCCGGCAAGCACCCGAGCGAAGCCTCCACCTCTCAACCCTGGAATGGTTGGGAATATCTCCACCAAAGCATCAACGCAGCTTCAGTGGACGGCTTTGTTCAACGTTGCAGAAACAAAAACTGTTACGCGCTTTTCCCTTGCCGGGGACTGGCGCACTAGAGGGTGAATACAGTGGAATTACTTTCAGGCGCAGAAATGGTCGTTCGTGCTCTCCGTGACGAGGGCGTGAAATATATCTATGGTTATCCGGGCGGCGCCCTGCTGCACGTTTACGATGCCATTTTCCAGCAGGACGAAGTCCAGCATATTCTTGTGCGCCACGAACAGGCGGCGACCCATATGGCGGACGCCTATGCCCGCGCCACCGGCAAGGCCGGCGTCGCACTGGTGACCTCGGGCCCCGGCGCCACCAATGCCGTCACCGGCATTGCCACCGCCTACATGGACTCGATCCCGATGGTGGTCATCACCGGTCAGGTCATGAGCCATCTGGTTGGCGAGGACGCTTTCCAGGAAACCGACATGATGGGCATCTCCCGCCCCATCGTGAAGCACAACTTCAGCGTTTCCCACGCCGAAGAGATTCCGACGGTCATCAAGAAGGCCTTCCATATCGCCCAGACCGGCCGTCCCGGCCCCGTCGTCGTCGATATCCCGAAGGACATGACCACGCCGACCGAACGCTTCGAGTACGAATACCCGAAGTCGGTCAAGCTGCGCTCCTACAACCCGATCAGCCGCGGCCACAGCGGTCAGATCAAGAAGGCCACCGACCTGCTGCTGGCGGCGCGTCGCCCGGTTATCTACGCCGGCGGCGGCGTCATCATGGGTGAAGCCAGCAACGAGCTCACCGAGCTGGCGAAACTGCTGAACTACCCGGTGACCTGCACCCTGATGGGCCTCGGCGCCTACCCGGGCACCGACCGGCAGTCGCTCGGCATGCTCGGCATGCACGGCAGCTATGAAGCCAATATGGCGATGCACCACTCGGACCTGATTCTGTGCGTCGGCGCGCGTTTCGACGACCGCGTCACCAACGGCGTCGACAAGTTCTGCCCGACCGCCAAGATCATCCACATCGACATCGATCCCGCGTCCATCTCCAAGACCGTCAAGGCCGACATTCCGATCGTCGGCCCTGCGCAGGGCGTGCTGACCGAGATGCTCGAGCTGGTTGCAGGATCCAAGAAGCATCCGGACGAGTCCGCGCTCAAGGCCTGGTGGGAACAGATCGACGAGTGGCGCGCGCGCCACGGCGGCCGTTACAGCACCGACGACTCCGAGCTGATGAAGCCGCAGCAGGTCATCGAGATGCTGAGCAAGGTCACCAACGGCGACGCCTATGTCTGCTCCGACGTTGGCCAGCACCAGATGTTCGCGGCCCAGTACTACAAGTTCAACAAGCCCAATCGCTGGATCAACTCCGGCGGCCTCGGCACCATGGGCTTCGGCCTGCCCGCGGCGATGGGCGTCAAGCTGAACTTCCCGGACGCCGACGTGGCCTGCGTCACCGGCGAGGGCAGCATCCAGATGAACATTCAGGAGCTCTCCACCTGCAAGCAGTACGATCTGCCGGTGAAGATCATCAACCTCAACAACCAGTCCCTTGGCATGGTGCGCCAGTGGCAGGACATGAACTACGAATCGCGGCACTCGCATTCGTACATGAAGTCGCTGCCGGACTTCATCAAGCTGGCCGAGGCCTACGGTCACGTCGGCATGAAGGTCGAAAAATACGAGGACCTGGAAGCGGCGATGCGCGAAGCCTTCGCGCTGAAGGATCGCCTGGTGTTCATGGACATCTACGTGGACCCGTTCGAACACGTCTACCCGATGCAGGTAGCGCGCGGCTCGATGCGTGACATGTGGCTGAACAAGACGGAGAGAACCTGACAATGCGACACATCATTTCAGTTCTGTTGGAAAACGAACCGGGTGCCCTGTCGCGTGTCGTCGGGCTCTTTTCGCAGCGCAATTACAACATCGAGTCCCTGACCGTGGCCCCGACCGACGACGCGACGCTGTCGCGCCTGACCGTCACCACCATCGGCGACGATCGTGTAATCGAGCAGATCACCAAGCACCTGAACAAGCTGATCGACGTGGTCAAGGTCGTCGACCTCACCGAAGGCGACCATATCGAGCGCGAACTGATGATGATCAAGCTCAAGGCCTCGGGCGCCACCCGCGCCGAGATCAAGCGCACCGCCGATATTTTCCGCGGCCAGATCATCGACGTCACGCCGACCACCTACACGGTGCAGCTGATCGGCGCCAGCGACAAGCTGGACGCCTTCATCAGCGCCCTGGGTGCGACCAGCATCATGGAAGTGGTGCGTTCCGGCGTCTCCGGCATCGCCCGCGGCGAGAAGACGCTGAGCCTCTAATCGCTGCGCGATTGCCGTAACCCAAGAACGCCCGCATTTGCGGGCGTTCTTCGTTTCCGGGCAGTAAGCCGCTTTGAGCGGCGGCGGCCGACTCTTCAATACTGCGAACTACACCTGAGTGGGCAAAGACGGGAAGGACATCGTGCAGGAAGCATAAGTCCTGGATTCCCGCGTTCGCGGGAACGACGATAACGGTAACTGAAATGCGGGAGTGACGGGTCAGGACCCGGACGGGTAATGACGGAGCTGACGGATTCGCGAAAAGCCACCCGCCGTTCCGTCACGCCCGCGAAAGTACCCGTCATTCTTGAGAACTCTCCCGTCATTCCCGCGAACGCGGGAAGCGGTTACCGTCTCAGCTCTTCACCGCGTCGACGAAGTAGTGATCGACGCCGTCGATGGTCTCGCGTACCAGGCCGTGCACATCGGTTTCGAAGCCGGGGAAGCGGCCGTTGAAATCGCGCACGAACTGCAGGTACTTGACGATGGTGGCGTTGTAGCACTCGCCCGGGATCAGCAGCGGTATGCCCGGCGGGTACGGCGTTACCAGCATCGCCGTGATACGGCCTTCCAGCTCGTCGATCGGCACCCGCTCCACCTGACGGTGCGCCATCTTGGCCCAGGCGTCGGCCGGCGTCATCGCGGGCTGGATCTTCGACAGGTACATGTCGGTGGTGATCCTGGCGACATCGTACTCGCGGTACACCTCGTGGATCTCGCTGCACAGGTCGCGCAGCCCCACCCGCTCGTACTGCGGATAGGCGCGGGCGAATTCCGGCATGATGCGCCACATCGGCTGGTTGTGATCGTAGTCGTCCTTGAACTGCTGCAGCTCGGTCACCATCGAGTTCCAGCGGCCCTTGGTGATGCCGATGGTGAACATGATGAAGAACGAGTAGAGGCCGGTCTTCTCGATGATGATGCCGTGCTCGGCCAGGTACTTGCTCACGATCGCCGCCGGGATACCGAAGTCGTCGAAGTTGCCGTCGACATCGAGCCCCGGGGTGATGATCGTCGCCTTGATCGGGTCGAGCATGTTGAAGCCCGACTCGATCTCGCCGAATCCGTGCCAGCGATCGCCGGAATGAATCACCCAGTCGTCGCGATCGCCAACGCCCTCGTCGGCGAGATGGTCCGGCCCCCAGACCTGGAACCACCAGTCGTCCTTGCCGAACTCCTCGTCCACCTTGCGCATGGCGCGGCGGAAGTCCAGCGCCTCGAGAATCGACTCCTCCACCAGCGCGGTGCCGCCCGGCGGCTCCATCATCGCCGCCGCGACATCGCAGGAAGCGATGATGGCGTACTGCGGGCTGGTCGAGGAGTGCATCAGGTAGGACTCGTTGAAACGATGCGTATCCAGCTTGCGCGACTGGCTGTCCTGCACCAGAATCTGCGACGCCTGCGACAGGCCGGCCAGCAGTTTGTGGGTCGACTGGGTCGCGAACACCAGGGTATCGTCCGAGCGCGGCCGGCCCTGGCCGATGGCGTGCATGTTGCGATAGAAGCTGTGAAAGGCCGCGTGTGGCAGCCAGGCCTCGTCGAAGTGCAGGGTGTCGATGGTACTGCCGAGCATCGACTTGATGGTCTCGACGTTGTACAGCACGCCGTCGTAGGTACTCTGGGTGATGGTCAGAATACGCGGCTTCTTGTTGGCGGCGTTGCGGGCGAAGGGGTTGTCGGCGATCTTCTTGCGAATCGCCTCCGGGTCGAACTCGCTCTTGGGAATCGGGCCGATAATGCCGTAGTGGTTGCGCGTCGGCATCAGGAACACCGGAATCGCGCCGGTCATGATGATCGAGTGCAGAATCGACTTGTGGCAGTTGCGGTCGACCACGACAATATCGCCCGGCGCCACCGTCGAGTGCCAGACCACCTTGTTCGAGGTCGAGGTGCCGTTGGTAACGAAAAACAGGTGGTCGCAGCCGAAAATGCGCGCCGCATTGCGCTCGCTGGCCGCCACGGGACCGGTGTGGTCCAGCAACTGGCCGAGTTCGTCGACCGCATTGCAGACGTCGGCGCGCAGCATGTTTTCACCGAAGAACTGGTGGAACATCTGCCCCACCGGGCTCTTCAGGAAAGCGACGCCGCCGGAATGTCCGGGGCAGTGCCAGGAGTAGGAGCTGTCGCTGGCATAGTCCATCAGCGCGTTGAAAAACGGCGGCGCTAGCGAATCGAGATACTTGCGCGCCTCGCGGATAATATGACGCGCGACGAACTCCGGCGTGTCCTCGAACATGTGAATGAAGCCGTGCAGTTCGCGCAGGATCTCGTTGGGAATATGCCGAGAGGTACGGGTTTCGCCGTACAGGAACACCGGTATGTCGGTGTTGCGCTTGCGCACTTCCTGAATAAAGCCGCGGACCCCGGCAAGCCCCCGCTCGACATCGGCCTCGCTGCCGTCGCCGAACTCCTCGTCGTCGATGGAGACGATGAAACAGGAGGCACGGCTTGCCTGCTGCGCGAAAGCCGTCAGATCGCCGTAACTGGTAAATCCGACGACCTCGACCCCCTCCTGGCCGATAGCCTCGGCGAGGTCGCGGATGCCGGAACCGGAAATGTTTTCGGAGCGGAAGTCTTCGTCGATGATGACAACGGGAAAGCGAAATTTCATGTGCGGCCGTTCACTCGATGGTTACAGGAATGAATGGCAGGCGGACGCCTGTCGGATTAAAGGATAGCAGTGCCCACCTGTCCGTGAGAGACGGGCGGTGAAGGGCGAGCAATAGTATCCCGATCCGGGCGACTGCGATAGTGAAGATTTCGCCTCGCCCGGCGCGACTAAACTGAAGTGGATTCCGCTCGAAGGACAGTGCCGCCCGATGCCACAGAACGATACCCGCCCGCCATCGTCGACTGACCGGCTGGAGCCCACCCTGATGCGCTTCATCTGGCGCTACAGCGCGCGCCAGCAGCTGATATTGCTGGCGATCACGCTATTGTCCTTTCCGGTCCTCTACGCCAGTCTCGAACTGCCCAAACGCATCCTCAACGACGCCATCGGCGGCAATCTGTTCCCGGTCAGCCTGTTCGGTCTCGAGCTCGGGCAACTGCAGCTGCTGTTGCTGCTCTGCGTCCTGTTCCTGCTGACGCTGCTGCTGAACGGCCTGATCAAGATGCGCCTCAACATCTACAAGGGCCTGGTCGGCGAGCGCCTGCTGCGGCGCCTGCGCTACCGGCTCGTCACCCAGATGATGCGCTTTCCCACCAGCCGCTTCCGGCGCACCTCACAGGGCGAGGTGGTGTCCATGATCACCGCCGAGGTGGAGCCGCTCAGCGGGATCATGGGCGATGCCCTGGCTCACCCGCTGTTCCAGGCCGGCCAGATGCTGACCATCCTCACCTTTCTGTTCGTGCAGAGTCCCTGGTTCGGTCTCGCCGGTATCGCCATGGTGCCGCTGCAGGCGATCATCACGCCGTTGCTGCAGCGGCGCATCAACCGCCTGCACCGAGAGCGCGTGAAACGGGTACGCAAGCTGTCGGAGCTGATCGGCGAAAGCGTGCAGGGCCTCGAGGACCTGCGCATCAACGGCGGACTGCCCTACGCGCTGGCGCTCTTCAGCCACCGCCTCGGCGGTCTGTTCTGGATCCGCGCCGACATCTTTCGCAAGAAATTCTTCATGAAGTTTCTGAACAACTTCATCAACAACCTGCCGCCGTTTTTCTTCTACATCGCCGGCGGTTACCTGGTGATCCAGGGCGAGCTGTCGGTCGGCGCCCTGGTGGCGGCCATTTCGGCGAACAAGGACATACTGGCGCCCTGGCGCGAGCTGCTCAGCTATATCAGTCAGATTCAGGAAACCAGCGACCGCTACCTCAGCCTGGTCGACCAGTTCGAGCCCGACGATATCATGCCGGCCCGGCTGTTCGAGGATCAGCCCGGCGAGATTCCGCGGCTGGATGGCGACATCCGCCTCGAACAGGTCAACGTCACCGACAGCAACGGCAGTTCGCTGCTCACCGATATCAGCCTCGAAATACCCGCCGGGGCCCTGGTCGCGGTGGAAAGTCGCAGCGCACCGGTGCGCCAGGCATTGGCCCAGGTGCTGAGCCGCAGTATCCAGGTGACGTCCGGACGCATAGAAGTCAACGGTCATGACCTTGGCGAGCTGCCCCAATCGGTCATCGCCGCCCGTATCGGTCTGGCCACCGGCACGCCCTACCTGTTCAATGCGTCTGTCGGCGAGAACGTCTATATGCCGCTGCGCGGCGACCCCCGCACCGAGGCACCGGATTCGCGCAGCCGCGATCCGCAGCTGCGCGAGGCGATCCTCTCGGGCAACAGCACCTACCCGGTCAACGCCGAGTGGCTCGATCTGTCCCGCGCCGGCTTCACCAGCCAGGAAGAGATGCGTCAGTGGTGGCTGCAGCTGATCGAGGTCATGGGTAGCGAGGAATACCTGCTGCAACGCTCGCTCGATTCCCGCTTCGACCCGTCGGATCGTCCTGAGCTGGCCCAGGAACTGGTCAAGCTGCGGCCTGTCGTCGCCGCGCGTCTGAAGGCGGAGCATCTCGAGGGGCAGGTGCACCTGTTCGACAGCACCCGGCTGAACCCGACGCTGACACTGGGCGAGAACCTGCTGTTCGCGCTTCGGGACAACAGCGCATCGGTGCCACAGGAGGAAGCTTATTCCCGGCTGATCGACTGGCTGATCGATTCCGGCTACGGGCCCGAGCTGGCCCAGTTCGCCGACACTCAGCTCGAGACCCTGATCCAGACCTTCGCATCGGTCGGCCCCGCGCACCCGCTGTTTCAGCGTTTGAACGGGCTGAGCGCCGACCAGTACCATGTGCTGGAAGCGCTGTACCAGAAGCTTCAGTCCGGCCGCATGATCAATGCCAGGGAGCGACGCATCTGGCTCTCGCTGCCGTTCATTCTGGCGCCGGAGCAGCTGGACATGGCGCTGCCCAAGGGAATCGGCGCGGCGGTGCTGGCGCTGCGCGAGAGTTGCATCGAGCGTTTCGGCGAAGCTCTGCAGCCCTACTACCGCCCGCTCGACGTCGAGGCCTTCAACTCCGACCTCAGCGTAATGGAAAACCTGCTGTTCGGGCGCCTGGCCCGGGCCGGCGAGACGCGCGAAAAACAGATTCGCAGCCTGGTCGCCGACAGCGTGCAACAGGCCGGTCTGCAATCGAAGCTATGGCTGCTGGTGCGCAGCCTGCCCGCCGGCATCGGCGGCTCGGAACTGCCACAGACATCCCGGGAGCGGTTCGGCTTCCTGCGCGCCCTGGTCAAGCGGCCGGACATCCTGATCCTCGATCAGGCACTGGCCACCCACGCCCCGCGGAACAGGCTCGAATCGCTCGAGGCACTGCGCCGGCTGCTGCCCGAAACCACCATCCTGGTGATGGAGCCAAGCTTCAAGGATACCAGCGAGTACGACCTGGTGGTGCGGCTCAAGGATGGCCGCCTGCACCTCGACGAGACCGTCGCCGCCAGGCGCGCCAGTGAAAGCAGTACCGATTTCGAGCGCAAATACCGGGTCATCGCCGGAGCCTCGGTATTCTCGCACCTCGGCACAGGCCCGATCCGCCTGCTCGCCTATGCCGCCCGCTGGGTAAGGGCCGATACCGGCGAGTGCCTGTTCCGCGCCGGCGACGCCCCCGATGGCGCCTACATCCTGGCCGAGGGTATCGCCCAGATGCGCTGGCCCGGCTCCGCCGCCGACGAGCCCTCGGTGACCGATGTCGGGCCAGGACGGCTGATCGGCGACCTCTCGGTGATTCTCGACCGGCCCCGCAGCATGGACCTGATGGCGGTGCGACCGGTGCTGGCGCTGCGACTCGAACGGCGCGAGCTGATGCAGATCATCGAGAACGACGTGCGGGTGGCCACCACACTGCTGCGGACGGTGTCCGAACACCTCTACGAGGCGGCCGAGGAGATACGCGTCGAGCGCTACGAGGATCTCTGAACGACAGCGCGGGTGACTTTGCACCCTGCTGCGGCGACGGTATCATGCCGGCTCAATCAGCCCCCGCGATTCGAGGACGATGCCCCAGATCCGTCTGCGCCCCTATCAGCAGCAGGCCGTCGACGCCACGCTGCGCCATTTTCGCGCCAGCGACGAGCCGGCCGTGATCGTGCTGCCCACCGGCGCCGGCAAGAGCCTGGTGATCGCGGAACTCGCCCGGCTGGCCCGCCGGCGTATTCTGGTGCTGGCGCATGTCCGCGAACTGGTGGAGCAGAATCACGCCAAGTACAGCGCCTTCGGTCTCGAGGCGGGTATTTTCTCCGCCGGCCTCGGTCGCAAGGAAGCCGGGCACCAGGTCACCTTCGCCAGTGTGCAGTCGGTCAGTCGCAATCTCGAGAGCTTCGCCGGCGACTATTCGCTGCTGATCGTCGACGAATGCCACCGCGTCGGCGATGCCGACGGCAGCCAGTACCAGCAGATCATCTCCCGGCTGCGGGAACAGAATCCGCGTCTCAAGGTGCTGGGGCTCACCGCCACGCCGTACCGTCTTGGCCAGGGCTGGATCTACCAGTTCCACCACCGCGGTTTCGTACGCAGCGAAGAGGCGCGGCCCTTCCGCCACTGCATCTACGAACTGCCGCTGCGCCAGCTGATCCGCGAGGGCTACCTGACGCCGCCGCAGACGATCGATGCCAGCATCGCCCACTACGATTTCTCATCGCTGACGCCGGGGCGCAACGGCGAATACCGCGAGACCGAACTCAACAGCCTGCTGGCACGCCATCCGCGGGTAACCCGCGCCATCTGCGAGCAGGTGCTGCAACTGGCACAGGAGCGTGCCGGCGTGATGATTTTCGCCGCCACCGTCGAGCATGCCCGCGAAATCTGCGGCTATCTGCCACCGGACTGCACCGCACTGGTCACCGGAGATACCCCGGGGCGCGAGCGCGAGACACTGATCAATCGCTTCAAGCAGCGGGAGCTGAAGTTTCTGGTCAACGTCGCGGTGCTGACCACCGGCTTCGACGCACCCCATGTCGACCTGATCGCGATACTGCGCCCGACCCAGTCGGTCAGCCTGTACCAGCAGATCGTCGGCCGAGGGCTGCGCCTGGCACCTGGCAAGGAAAACTGCCTGGTGATCGACTACGCCGGCAACGGCTTCGATCTGTTCGCGCCGGAGGTCGGCAGCCCCAAACCCGACAGCGACAGCGAGCCGGTGCAGGTATTCTGCCCCGGCTGCGGCTTCGCCAACATCTTCTGGGGGCGCACCGACGGCGCCGGCCAGGTGATCGAGCACCATGGCCGGCGCTGCCAGGGCTGGTTCGAGGATGACGAGGGTCGGCGCGAGCAGTGCGACTACCGCTTCCGCTTCAAGTCCTGTCCCCACTGTGGCGCCGAGAATGATATCGCCGCCCGACGCTGCGGCCAGTGCGACGGCACCATCATCGATCCGGACGACCTGCTGAAGAAGGCGCTGCAGCTGAAGGATGCGATGGTGATACGCTGCGCCGGCATCAGCCTGTCGGAGCACAGGGGCGCGCTGCGGGTCACCTATCACGACGAGCAGGGGGAGGAACTGCACGAGCGCTTCGACCTCGCGCACAACGGCCAGCGCGCGGTCTTCAACCGTCTTTTCGGCCGCCGTTTCGGCGCCGGTGCAAAGCCCCGGACATTCGATAACCTTGCCGAGGTACTGGCCGTCGCCCATGACTTCCGGGGACCGGACTTCGTGATCGCCCGCAAGTCCGGCCGCCACTGGCGCGTGCGTGAACGCCTGTTCGACTATAGCGGCCCTTACCGCAAGGCGAATGAACTATGACGGGAAAACCGCAGGAGCCCGGTCTCCGGGCGAACGCCTGCGGATCGAACAGATTCGCCCACGGAGTGGGCTCCTACCGAGGATCGGCAGGGGCGACGCCTCACCCGTCGCCCGTCACCTTGAGGATCAGGCGCCGATCACGCCGCCGTCTTCGCGGGTGACCATCACGATGCTGGAGCGCGGCTTGCCGCCCTCCTTATGCTCCGGAAAGCCACCGGTCGGGTGCTGGATGCCGACGAACATCGTGCGGTAGTCCTCGGAGAAGGTCAGGCCGGTCACTTCGCAGCCGGTCGGCCCCACCAGGAAGCGACGGATTTCACCGCTCCCGGTATCGGCGCAGAGCATCTGGTTGTTGCCCATGCCGGCGAAATCACCGGTGTTGGAGTCGTCGCCGTCGGTCTGGATCCAGAGTCGGCCATCGCGGTCGAACGCCAGGCCGTCCGGGCTGTTGAACATGTTGTCGGCGGTGATGTTCGACGACCCGGCGTAGGCGTCCTGGTGCCGAGCCGGATTGCCGGCCAGCAGGAACAGGTCCCAATCGAACTCGGCGGCGGTGTGGTCGCCACCCTTCGCCTGCCAGCGGATGATCTGTCCGTAGTGGTTGGACGCGCGCGGGTTGGGCCCGTTCAGCGGCTGGCTGTCCTTGTTGCCGCGGTGCTTGTTGTTGGTCAGCGCGCAGTAGACCTGACCATTGTGCGGGTTGGCGCTGACCCATTCGGGACGATCCATGGTGGTGGCGCCGACCTGCTTCGCCGCCTTGCGGGCCTGGATCAGTACCTCGGCCTGATCGGCAAAGCCGTTGTCGACGGTGAGCCCGTTCCTGCCGTGGCTCAGTTCGATCCAGCGGCCGCTGCCGGCATGGTTATCGCCCTCACCGCCGGTCAGCTGCGCGACGAACAGCGTGCCTTCTTCCAGCAGGCGGCGATTGCCGGCGTCGTTGGCCGGGTCGTACTTGCCGCTGGATACGAACTTGTAAAGGTGCTCGCCGCGCTCATCATCGCCCATATAGACCACGACATGACCATCGCCGTTGACCACCAGCTCGGCGTTCTCGTGCTTGAAGCGCCCCAGCGCGGTGCGCTTCAGCGGCCGCGACTGCGGATCGAAGGGATCGATCTCGACGACCCAGCCAAAGCGATTGGGCTCGTTGGGCGTCTTGCTCAGGTTGAAGCGATCGTCATGCCGCCACCAGCCATAGCGGTCCTCGGCGGCACTGAGACCGTAGTAACGCGCCATGTCCGCCGGTACGTCCTCGTCACGCTCGGCACCGAAGTAGCCATGGAAGTTTTCTTCGCAGGTCAGATAGGTGCCCCAGGGCGTGCGGCCATTGGCGCAGTTGTTGACGGTGCCGAAAACCCGGCGGCCATCGGGATCGGCCGCGGTCTGCACCATCGCGTGGCCGGCGACGGGCCCGGTCATCGCCATTTCGGTTTCAAGATGAATACGACGGTTCAGCCTGGAGTTGTGCACGTAACGCCACTGGCCGCCTTCGCGAACCAGCTCGACAATGGTAACGCCATGTGCCGCCTTGGCCTTCTCGACGTCCTCGCGGGATTCGGCCTGGCCGGTCTCGAGCAGGAACTCGTAGTTGCAGTATTCGTTGTTGACCGCCAGCACCGCGCGATCCGGATCGGCAGAGCCGTCGGCACGTTTCACGTGAAACAGCGCCATGCCGTCGGTATTGTCACCGAACTGTCCGGCCTGGTCGTCCGCACTGTTGCCACCAGCGTGGTCGAACTCGGGCGCGCCGGGCAGCACCGGGTCACCCCAGGACATCAGAATCGAGGTGCGATAGCCCGACGGAACCTGGACGCTGTCCTCGGTTGAGGCGGGAATTCCGGCGAAACCCAGCAACCGTGACGGCTCAACTGCAGCAGCCACGGCCCGGCCAACCGGCGTCAGGCCGAAGAAGCCGGCGATACCCAGTGCCATACCGCCCTTGAGCAGGCCGCGACGGCTGATGACCTGGTCCACCAGGGCATCGAAGTCGGTGTTCTCGATGGCATCGCTTTTCTGGTCGTTTACGTCTCGGAGCTTGGTGTTCATTGGAATCCCTCCAGTAAGAATGGCGGCATCCTAGCCGGCCTTTGTGAAGATCAGATGACCCTTCGCCAGGGCGGGTTTCGCCGTTTCTTTATGGTAGAGTGCCCACAGCATCCAGAGGGAGTCATGATGTCACTGCACGCAATCCTGTTCGACCACGACGGCACCCTGGTCGACTCCGAAGCCACCCATCTTCAGCTCTGGCGCCAGGTTGTGGCCCCCTTCGGTGTCGAGATCCGCGAGCGGGATTACTGGGAGCAGATGCTCGGCGTGCCCGTCGAGCGCAACGCCGCCGACCTGATCCGGATCTACGGTATCGACGCCGGGGCAACGGAGCTGGTGCAGGCCAAGCTCGAAGCCAATGAACGCTTTCTTCGCGACAGCTGCTTTCCGGCGATGCCGGGCGCCAGCCGTATCCTGCAGTCACTCGCCGGCCAGGTTCGACTGGGACTGGTGAGCGGTTCCCAGCGTAACTGCGTCGAAGCCTCGCTGCGCGGCCACGGCTGGCAGACGCTGTTCGAACAGGTCGTGACCGGCGACGACGTCAGCCGCAACAAGCCCCGGCCCGACGGTTATCTGAAGGCGCTCGAACAGATGCGGCTGGAGGCCAGCGACTGCCTCGCCGTGGAGGACACCGAAGTCGGTGTACGCGCGGCCAGGGCGGCGGGACTCCAGGTGATCGCCATTCGCTCGCCACTGGCAGGCAGCCATGACTTCAGCGCCGCCAGCGCCGTGGTGGACAGCCTCGAAGGCGCCCACGACTGGATTCGCACCGAATATAAGGAAATCTCCTCATGAAACAGCCTTTTCGCATCGAGCTGCAGGTCCGGGACTACGAACTGGACATGCAGGGCATCGTCAACAACGGCGTTTATTTCAACTACCTCGAACACGCCCGACACGAGTACCTGCTGGCCAAAGGAGTCGACTTCGCCGCGCTGACCCGTGACGGTATCCATCTGGTGGTGGTGCGTTCGGAACTGGACTACAAGGCCTCGCTGAAAAGCGGCGACCGCTTCGCGGTCGAGGTCACCACCGAGCGCCTCGGCAAGGTGAGGTTCGGCTTTCGCCAGCGCGTGATCCGCCTGGACGACGGGAAAACGGTTCTCGAGGGTCTGGTGATCGGCACCGCGCTCAACGAGCGCGGTCGGCCCTATATCGCGCCGTCGATCGAGTGTCTGTTTGACGAGGCGTGAGAGGTTACGGGTTACGGGTTATGGGTTACGGGTCTATGGTCACCTGTCACCTGTCACCTGTCACCTGTCACCTGTCACGCGACATTGTTTCGCTTGAACAGATAGCGATCCAGACAGTCGCCGTCGCATTCGATCGACCTGTACTCGAGCAGCTCCAGACGCGGGTCGATCCCGACCAGCTCGTCCGGAGCCAGACAGAAACGCGCCGAAAAACCGCTGCGGCGGTGGTGTTCCAGGTTGAAGGTCACCAGTGCCATAGTACCGCCTGGCACCAGTGCAGCCGCCAGCTGCGGCCACAGCGCCGCATCCGGCTTGTAGCGGCAGATGACGATGCTGTCGAAAGCGCCGAGCCCCGCCAGGCAGTCCGGCGCCCCCAGGTCGACACAGCGGGTGGCAAGCACCAGCCGCCGCGCCCGGGCAAAGCCCTGCAGCCGCGCCAGCCCCGCCTCGGCGATATCGACCGCCGTCACCTCGAAGCCCTGCCCGGCCAGATACAGACTGGCCGCGCCGTCCCCGGCGCCGACATCCAGCAGCCGCCCCGGTCTCAGTGCCGGCACAAGCTCGGGTACGAAATCCGGCACCCCGGGCGGATGCTCGCCTCGTTCGAGATAACGCCGGTTCCATTTGTCGCGTACGCCCTCAGTCATTCGACTCTCCGCCTGCTTACCGCTCACGACTTACCGCGTTGACAGCGTTCGCCCGGGGACCGGGCTCCTACAGGCCTTACGCCTCACCCTGCCTCTCTCAAAGCCCGTCGAGCAGGCTCTTGAGACTGTTGAGGGTGGCGCGACCGCGCGCGCGGTTCTGATCCTCGCAGCGGTCTTGCCCCTCGATTTCCAGATCCTCCTGCGGTATCTCGTCGAGGAAGCGGCTCGGCATGCAATCCACCAGTTCGCCGTACTGCTTGCGCTGTTTCGCCAGCGTCATGGTCAGGGTTTCGCGCGCACGGGTGATGCCGACGTAGGCAAGACGCCGCTCCTCCTCGATATTGTCGGTCTCGATGCTGTTGCGATGCGGCAGCAGCTCCTCCTCCATCCCCATCAGAAAGACGTGCGGAAACTCCAGCCCCTTGGAGGCATGCAGCGTCATCAGCTGAACCCGGTCGGAGTCGTCCTCTTCCTCCTGGCGCTCGAGCAAATCGAGCAGAATCAGCCGCGCGATGGTCTCCTCGATACCGGCATCCGGGTCGTCCTCCTGAAGACGCTCCATCGTCGAGCGGATCGAGTCGACCAGGAACCAGATGTTCTGGATGCGCTTTTCCGCCGCCGCTTCGCTGGCGGTATTCTGGTAGATCCAGCCCTCGTAATCGATATCGAGAATCAATTCGCGAATCGCGGCTACCGGATCCGCCTGCCGGCATTGCTGATAGAGCCGCTGCATCCAGCTGCAGAAGCGCCGCAGCCGCTCCACCGCCTGCGCCGGCAGCACCTGCTCGAGACCCATTTCGTCGCAGGCAGCGAACATGCTGACCTGACGCTCGGAGGCATAGGTACCGAGCTTCTGCAACGTGCCGGGGCCGATTTCCCGTCGCGGGGTGTTGATGATGCGTAAAAAGGCATTGTCGTCGTCCGGGTTGATCAGCACCTTCAGGTAAGCCATCAGATCCTTGATCTCGGCACGCGAGAAGAAGGAGGTGCCGCCGGAAAGCTTGTACGGAACCTGGTACGCCTGCAGCTTCACCTCCAGCAGCCGGGCCTGAAAATTGCCCCGATAGAGGATGGCGAAATCGCGAAACGGCACGCCCTTGCGCAGATGGCGATCGAGGATCTCGGTGGCGATACGCTCGCACTCGGTTTCCTCGTTTCGGTTGTAGATAACCCGGATCGGGTCGCCGAACCCCATATCGCTCCAGAGCGTCTTGTCGAACACGTGCGGGTTGTTGGCGATCAGGGTGTTCGCAGCCTTCAGGATACGGCCGGTCGAGCGGTAGTTCTGTTCCAGCTTGACCACCTTGAGGCTCGGAAAGTCTTCGTTCAGCTGCACCAGATTCTCGGGCCGGGCACCGCGCCAGGCGTAGATCGACTGGTCGTCGTCCCCGACCACCGTCAGACCGCCGCGGTGGCCCACCAACTGACGCACCAGCCGGTACTGCGACAGGTTGGTGTCCTGGTACTCGTCCACCAGCAGGTAGCGGATACGGCCCTGCCAGCGCTCCAGCACCTCCGGATGGTTTTGAAACAGCATCACCGGTGTCAGGATCAGGTCGTCGAAGTCGACCGCGTTGTATGCCTTCAGGTGCAGGTTGTAGGACTCGTAGGCCCGGGCCGCGCGTATATCGTCGGGGCCGGTGGCCTGTGCCAGCGCCTGCTCGGGCGTCAGCATGTCGTTCTTCCAGTTGGAAATCTGGTGCGCGATGGTATCGACCTGATCGGTATCTTCGTTGTGGTGCAGCAGCAGATCCTTCAGCAGCGCCTTGCTGTCCTGGTCGTCGAACAGCGAGAAGGCAGACTTCAGCCCCAGCACCCGATGCTCGCGGCGAATGATATTGAGCCCGAGGTTGTGGAAGGTCGATACCGTCAGGCCACGCGCGGCCTTGCCCCTGACCAGCTGGCCGACGCGCTCCTTCATCTCGCGGGAAGCCTTGTTGGTAAAGGTCACCGCCGCGATATGACGCGCCTCGATGCCGCACTTCTCGATCATGTAGGCGATCTTGCGGGTAATGACGCTGGTCTTGCCCGAACCCGCGCCGGCCAGTACCAGCAGCGGGCCACCGACATAGTCGACCGCTTCCTTCTGTCTGGGATTGAGCTTACTCATCTAAATACATTCGAAAATACTAAAGCGCCCGGGTTGGCGGCCGATTACAGGACGACAGGCTGCCTGTGTTATCAGAGGGCTTCGTGTTAAGTTTGGGAGGTCGCGACGCGAAGCAGAGCATTATGCCACGTTCGACGCCGCAGCGGCATGGTCAGGGGTTGAACAATTTTCAGCAGTGCCCGACACCGGTCGAGGCTCATATTCATGGGATACGAATCGATGCAGTCCGCCCAGCGGCAATCCAGTGAGTCCAGCATACGCCTGCTGATCGTCGCCAGAGATCCCCTGGAGCGCGATCGTATTGGCGACCTGCTCGGCCCGGAAGCGGGTTACGAACTGCTGGACTGCAGCGCGATGGAGCAGGCCCTGCTGCTGCTGGAGCGGGAACGGATCGACCTGCTGTTTCTCTGTCTGCCGGCCCGCGAACTGCTGGAAAGTGCCGCGCTGCTGGCGATCAAGCGCAGCAACAGCTGCCTGCCGGTTATCGTACTGGATGACGCCATCGACGATTTTACCGGACGCCGACTGCTCAGCCAGTCGGCGTCCGACTATTTGCCCCTCGAGCAGCTGGACAGCGATACGCTGCAGCGAGCGATACGCTACGCCATCGGCACCAAGCGCCAGGACGAGGAAATCGACCAGCTGCGCCACGCCGACCCACTGACCGCCACCGGCAACCGGCAGTACTTCTACAGCAAGCTGCTCGAGGCACTGGCCCGTATCGACAGCCACGGGCACCGTGTGGCGCTGATCACCATCGACCTCGACGGCTTTCGCAAGCTCAACGACAGCCTGGGCCACTCCGTCGGCGACGGGGTCGTACAGCAACTGAGCCGGCGGCTGCAGGATGTACTGCACGACCAGGTCCTGGCGCGAATCGGCGGCGACGAGTTCGCCATCATCCACGAAGTGGATGCCGACACCGATCTGCGAGCCTCTACCCGGGAGCTTCTCGCCAGCCTGATGCTCGGCGTCAGCGAGCCGTACCGGACCGGCGAGCGCGAGACCATGCTGCCGAGCAGCATCGGTGTGTCCTTCGCCCCTGAGCACAGCCGGGAGTTCGACGCGCTGATCCGCCAGGCCTCCCAGGCACGGCAGCGCGCCAAGCAGACGCACGGCTGCAGCTATGCCATCTTCGAGACGTCCAGGGACTCGGATCCCGCGACCCATATCACGCTGGAGCCGGAACTGTGGGAGGCCCTGCGCCAGGAGCAGTTCGTACTTTTCTACCAGCCTCGCATCGATCTGCGCACGGGCAAGATCATCGGCGCCGAGGCACTGATGCGCTGGCGGCACCCGGAACGCGGCCTGGTGCAGCCCGACGAATTCATACCGGTGGCGGAAAAGACCGGTCTGATCGTGCCCATGGGCTACTGGGCGATCCACCAGGCAGGGCAGGACATGCGCCGCTTTCGCGATGCCGGCTTCCGCTATGGCAGCATCGGCGTGAACCTGTCGTTCCGGCAGTTCAAGGACGAGTTTCTCGCCAGAACCATCCGCCGCATCATCGACAAGAACGAAATCGACCCGACCCGCCTGGAGTTCGAGCTCACCGAATCCGCCCTCTTCGCCGACGAGACCCATGTCCAGAGCTGCCTCAAGGAACTCAGCGAACTGGGGATCGATTTCTCCCTCGACGACTTCGGCACCGGCTATTCGTCGTTCGCGCTGCTGCAGAAACTGCCGATCAGCACACTCAAGATCGACAAGTCGTTCGTCGGCGGCGTCAATTCCAGCAAGGACGACGAGGAAATCGTGCGCGCCGTCATCAACCTCGCGCATAACCTGAACAAGAAAGTGATCGCCGAAGGCGTCGAGAACAAGGCCCAGCTGGAGTTCCTGATCCGACACGAGTGCGACCAGGTGCAGGGATATTTCTTCAGTCCCCCGGTACCGGTCGAGGATTTCATGCGGATGCTGCGTAACAATTGACTGGCCGCCCTCGCGACCCGGCGCAGGGGCTATCAAGGGTATCGGGCGTAGGATGGGGCAAGCAATGCAATGGCATCGGCTCCACGCTTGGCTATGCGGCCAGGGCATCGCGGCCCCATCATATCGATCGCTGTACAGATCGATTGGCGGCAGCCGGCACAGCTGTTGGGTTACGCGGCGCGAAAGCCCGGTAGAAAGCCGATTCCACAGGCATGCCGCCGCTCCACCCAACCTACATCTAAACCGCAACGCGTCACCGGTTCCCCCGGTCCGCCAGCCCCTGACGAAATCCGATGGCTTCGAGCAGTTGCGGTTCTCCGACCCGCTGAGCGCCGGACAGATCCGCCAGCGTCCGCGCCACCCGCAGCACCCGGTGGCAGGCCCGCGCCGACAACCCCAGACGCGATGCCGCCTGCACCAGTAGCGCGCGACCGGCGTGGTCCAGCCCGCAGGCCTGTTCCAGCGGCGTACCGCTCAGCTCCCGGTTCGGACAGCCCTGGCGCCGCTGCTGGATATCGAGTGCCGCAGCGACCCGCTGCGCCACCGAGGCGCTCGCCTCTCCGCCACCGCCGGGCAGCAGCAGTTCGTCGGCCGGTAACGCGGCTACGTTGAGCAGCATGTCGAAGCGATCCAGCAACGGGCCGGACAACCGCGCCTGATAGCGCTGAATCTGATCCGGCGTGCAGCGGCAGCGGCCGCCGGCATCGCCGAAGTAGCCGCAGGGGCAGGGGTTCATTGCGGCCAGCAACTGAAACCGGGCCGGAAAACTGACCTGTCGCGCCGCTCGCGAGATCAGGATTTCGCCGGTTTCCAGCGGCTCGCGCAGCACTTCCAGCACCGCACGGGGAAACTCCGGCAGCTCGTCGAGGAACAGCACGCCACGGTGCGCCAGCGAAATTTCACCGGGCCTGGGCTGGCTGCCACCGCCGACCAGGGCCGCAGCCGAAGCGGTATGATGGGGATTGCGGAAGGGCCGCTCGCCGCGGGCCAGGGCGCCGACCGAGCGGCCTGCGACGGAATAGGCAGCCGCGACCTCGAGCCGCTCGCGCTCGTCGAGCGGCGGCAGCAACGACGGCAGCCTCGCGGCCAGCATGCTCTTGCCGCTTCCGGGTGGTCCGCTGAACAGAAGATTGTGTCCGCCCGCCGCGGCGACCTCCAGCGCCCGCCGTGCCTGGAACTGACCTTTGACGTCGGCAAGATCGGGCAGGCCCTCCAGCCCGGAGTCCGGCGCCGCAACCGGCTTTTCCAGCTCGCCATCGCCGCGCAATGCCGCGCAGACTTCGAGCAGGTGAGCGGTGGCACGAATATCGACATCCTGCACCAGCGCCGCTTCTGCACCGTTGTCGCGCGGCACCAGCAGTCGCCGCTGCACGTCGCGACAGGCGACCGCCGCCGGCAGCACGCCACTCACCGGCCGAACCTGGCCGGATAACGTCAGCTCTCCGAGCACTTCCCAGCCATCCAGCTCACCGCCCGGCAACTGCCGGGACGCCGCCAGCACCCCCAGCGCGATGGCCAGGTCATAACGACCGCCTTCCTTGGGAAGATCGGCGGGGGCCAGGTTGACGGTGATGCGTCGCTGCGGGTAGTCGAATCCGGCATTGATCAGCGCACTGCGCACCCGATCCTTGGACTCGCGCACCGCCGCCTCGGGCAATCCAACGATGGACAGCGACGGCAGACCGCCGGACAGGTGCACCTCGACGGTGACCGCCGGCGCCGAAACGCCGAGCACCGCGCGCGAATGAACCACCGCAAGCGACATGGGCTCCCTCCCTGGGAATCAGCGCCGGGAGATCCTCTCCGACGCTCAACGCACCATCATTGTGCATTTTTTCGACAGCCCTGAATCGGGCTGTCATCCGCACCGACGCTGTATTCAGTCGCCGGCAGGCGTTTCGTGCGCCAGGCGCGCCTCGATTTCGGCCAGCTTCGCTTCCATCTGGTCGACCTTTTCACGGGTGCGCGCCAGAACGGCCGCCTGGGCATCGAACTCCTCACGCGTTACCAGATCCAGGCGCGCGAAGCTGCCCTGCAACAGCGAACGCACCTGCTGCCGCATCGCCTCCTGGCCAGGCAACTCGCGGCCCCCGGCGAACAGCTCGCTGAGCTGACTCGACAGGCTTTCTATCAACTTTTGATTCAACATGATTCGAACTCCGTTTTGCTGCAGCTTAGCATTTTCGCTATCAGGCCGCAGTTCCGACATCGCCGGTTTCGGCCATGCCTCTCCAGGAAGCACTTAAATGGGGCGTGCACAAAATTTGTGCACCCATAAACCCCTTTCTGGTGCCCCAACTCTGCTCCTGCCCGGACATTTTTTCACACACACAACTCAATTCATTGTTTTTAAAGAACTTATTAAAAGCTGGCACAAGATTGGCTTTTACGTGATCAACCGTTTCGGGTCATTAGCTGCCGGGGCGGCTTTTGAAGGAAGCAAATTAGACGCGGGGGACAGACCCATGAAACTCATATCGGCGATTATCAAGCCATTCAAGCTGGACGACGTCCGCGAGGCGCTTTCCGAAATTGGCGTCCAGGGTATCACCGTCACGGAAGTCAAAGGCTTCGGCCGCCAGAAAGGACACACCGAACTCTATCGTGGCGCTGAATACGTGGTGGACTTTCTGCCCAAGGTACGCGTCGATGCGGCCGTCTCGGCCGACATCGTCGAACAGGTCGTCGATGCTATCAGCAAGGCGGCGCAGACCGGCAAGATCGGTGACGGCAAAATCTTCGTCACGCCGCTCGAGCA
Organism: Marinobacterium nitratireducens; assembly: GCF_014645375.1. Taxonomy (GTDB): domain Bacteria; phylum Pseudomonadota; class Gammaproteobacteria; order Pseudomonadales; family Balneatricaceae; genus Marinobacterium_A; species Marinobacterium_A nitratireducens. The sequence goes on along the minus strand of NZ_BMLT01000002.1, from coordinate 266,797 downwards.
GGTCATTCGCATCCGTACCGGCGAGTCCGGCAAAGACGCACTCTGATTATAACTTTACCAATCGCGCCTTAACGGAGGGCTGACGAGATGGAAGAACTTCTGAAAACCACCGCTGCGGACCTAACGCAGCTCAAATACGCTCTGGACACCTTTTACTTCCTGGTCTGCGGTGCCCTGGTCATGTGGATGGCCGCGGGTTTCGCAATGCTCGAAGCGGGCCTGGTGCGCGCCAAGAACACCACCGAAATCCTGACCAAGAACATTGCCCTGTACGCCATCGCCTGTACCCTGTACCTGCTGTGCGGCTACTACATCATGTACAGCTCCGATGCCGGCGGCATCCTGCCGAACCTCGGCGGACTGATCGGCAGCGAGAACAGCGTCGACGCGGTGCTGGCAGGCGGCGATGACGCCCCCTACTACTCCTCCCGCTCGGACTTCTTCTTCCAGGTCGTCTTTGTCGCAACCGCCATGTCCATCGTTTCCGGTGCCGTGGCCGAGCGCATGAAGCTGTGGGCCTTCCTGGCGTTCGCAGTCGTCATGACCGGCTTCATCTACCCGGTCGAAGGCTACTGGACCTGGGGCGGCGGCTTCCTGAGCGAAGCAGGTTTCTCCGACTTCGCAGGTTCCGGTATCGTCCACATGGCAGGTGCTGCCGCAGCTCTGGCCGGCGTGCTGGTCCTGGGCGCCCGTAAAGGCAAGTACGGCAAGAACGGCGAAATCAACGCCATCCCGGGTGCCAACCTGCCGCTGGCAACCCTGGGTACCTTCATCCTGTGGCTGGGCTGGTTCGGCTTCAACGGCGGCTCCGAGCTGAAGCTGTCCGATGTCGGCGAAGCCAATGCCGTGGCTCAGGTCTTCGTCAACACCAACGCTGCTGCTGCCGGTGGTGTCATCGCGGCCCTGATCACCGCCCGCCTGTGGTTCAAGAAAGCTGACCTCACCATGGCCCTGAACGGCGCCCTGGCAGGTCTCGTGGCCATCACCGCCGAGCCGCTGGCTCCGACCGCTCTGGCCTCGACCATCATCGGTGCGATCGGCGGTATCGTGGTCGTCTTCTCCATCGTCACTCTGGACAAGGTCAAGATCGACGATCCGGTCGGCGCCATCTCCGTCCACGGCGTAGTCGGCATCTGGGGCCTGCTGGCGGTACCTTTCAACAATGCAGAAGCCACCTTCGGTGCGCAGCTGCTGGGTATCGTATCCATCTTCGCCTGGGTCTTCCTCGCCAGCCTGGTTGTCTGGCTGGTGCTGAAAGCTGTCATGGGTGTCCGTGTCAGCGAGGAGGAAGAGTACGAAGGTGTCGATATCGCGGAATGCGGTATGGAAGCCTACCCGGAATTCAGCGCCAGCAAGAAGTAACAGGCTGAGCCGGATCGACAAGGCGCCCCGACGGGGCGCCTTTTTGTCTTTGACATCGAGACCCGCCGGCCGTTTACGCGACCCGCTGTGCGACCGAAGCTCATTACAGTTATACTGGCGTGAATTTACAGCATGTCCGTGCAGGGAAAGACCGGACGGATCTGCGCTTTGTGTAGCCAGCCCGTCGCACGGGTTCGAAATCATCCAACGCAGCACCCTGTGCCGGGGATGCCTGAAGGGAGCAAGCCATGAAACTGATCACTGCGGTAATCAAACCATTCAAACTGGACGATGTGCGCGAGGCCCTGTCCGAAATCGGCATCCAGGGCGTCACCGTCACCGAGGTCAAGGGTTTCGGCCGCCAGAAAGGCCACACCGAGCTCTACCGCGGCGCCGAGTACGTCGTCGACTTCCTGCCCAAGGTCAAGATCGAGGTCGCCGTCGATGACGATATGGTCGACCAGGTGATCGAAGCCGTTACCAAGACCGCCAATACCGGCAAAATCGGCGACGGCAAGATCTTCGTCATGCCGCTGGAGCAGGTCATACGCATCCGTACCGGCGAGACCGGACCGGACGCGCTCTAACGCCAAACCGGCATGAAAAAAGCAAAGCACTCTCCGGAGTGCTTTTTTTGTGTTGCCACCCCTTCCTGACAGCACCGATGCCCCCTGCCCGCGGCTTTACCAGTCCCCGCCAGCCCTCCTGATCCGTAGAATCACCTCGACCTGCACCGGGACCGTCTACACTGAACCCAGTGATAGCCGGGCCTCGCGGCGATATCGGCCTGCCCGCCCGGCATAAACCGGGCAGCGACGAGCAGTCGACTGCAGTCTGAGCGTGCCAACCCGAGCGGATGGGTGATCCGCGGGAGGCTGCAAGATGATTCACGAACAACTGAAACCGGCACTGGACGCAATCTGGCAGGACTTCCTGAGCCTCAGTCCCCAGACCCGGCGCATTCACGACCTGCTTGCGGCCTGCAACCCCCGGGTCGTCACCGACCACATCGAACTGCGCACCTACGACCTGCCACGGGTCGGCATTGCGCACCTGGCCCGCCCCTTCGAAGAGGCCGGTTACGGTGCCTGCGGCGAATATCGATTTCCGGTCGAGCAGCTTTTCGCCCGCCATTACGAGCACCCGGATCCCGGCCTGCCGAAACTGTTCATATCCGAGTTCCACGTCGACTGTCTCGACGATGACGCCCGCAACATCATTCACCAGCTGGTCAGCCAGATACCCGATACGGCGCTCTCGAGAGACGATTTCGCCTGGTCCGGGCGGCACTGGAAGATCGACTACGACACCTACCGCCAGCTGCGTGCACTGTCCGAGCACGCGGCCTGGGTCGCCGCTTTCGGCTTCAGGGCCAGTCATTTCACGGTGCTGGTCAATGATCTGCAGTCCCACCGCAGCATCGATGAGATCAACGATTTCCTGCTGCAGCACGGCTTTCGGCTCGACACCTCCGGAGGCCTGGTCAAGGGGACCCCGGACGAGTATCTCGAGCAGACCTCGACGCTGGCCGATCAGGTGGAGGTGCGTTTCAGCGACCGTACGGCCCTTGTACCCGGCGGCTACTGCGAGTTTGCGAAACGCTACCCTAGGCCCGACGGCCAGCTCTATCAGGGGTTTGTCGCCGCTTCGGCCGGGAACTTGTCGGCGAACGGCCTGCAGTGCCCGACAGGATACTGAACGCAGGGAGAGCGCCGATGATCATCATCCGACCGATCCGTGAATCCGACTACCAGGTGCTGTCCGATATCGCGCGCGAGTCCGGCCCCGGTTTTACCTCGCTGCCGGAAAATCCCGATCTGCTAAGGCGCAAGATCGAGCGCACCTGCGATGCCCTGGCCGCCGAGCCCTGTCTCGATGGCAGCCAGGGCTACCTGTTCGTGGCCGAGGATACCGACAGCGGCGAGGTGGTCGGTACCTGCGGCATCGAAACCGCGGTCGGTCTCAACGAGCCCTGGTACCACTACCGCATCGGCACGGCGGTGCATGCCTCGCGCGAGCTCAACGTCTACAACGCCTTTCGCACCCTCGACCTGTGCAATGACTACACCGGCTGCGCCGAGGTCTGCACGCTGTACCTGAAGCCGGATTACCGCCAGGGCAGCAACGGCAGGCTGCTGTCGAAAAGCCGCTTTATGTTCATGGCCGAATTCCCGGAGCGTTTCGCCGAACGGGTCATCGCCGAAATGCGGGGCTACTCCGACGATCAGGGGCGCTCGCCGTTCTGGGACGGCCTCGGTCGTCACTTTTTTTCGATGGAATACTCCGAAGCCGACTACCTGACGGGCTCCGGCAACAAGGTTTTCATCGCCGAGCTGATGCCCAAGCACAGCATCTATCTGCACCTGCTGCCAGAGGCGGCGCAGGAGGTGATCGGCCAGGTTCACCGCAACACCGAACCTGCGCGGCGCATGCTCGAAAGCGAGGGCTTTCGTTTCGAAGGCTATATCGACATCTTCGATGCCGGCCCCACCGTGGCAACGCGCCTCCACGATATCCGCAGCGTGCGCGACAGCCGCTACGTCAAGGCCCGCATCGGCGCCGAGCCCCCGGACGGCGACGGTCTGTTCCTGGTCAGCAATACCAAACTGGCGGACTTTCGCTGCACAGTCGCACCGCTGCGGCCCGAAAGCAGCTCGGTGCAGATCGACCAGAGGCTGGCGGATGCGCTGCAGGTCAACGGCGGCGAGCCGCTGCGCATCGTGCCGCTGAAAGCGAGGCAATCATCATGATCGAAGGTCCCTCCCTTTTTATCAACGGCCAGTGGCGCGCGGGCGACGGTGCCGATATGGAATCGGTCAACCCCGCCAACGGTCATCATATCTGGCGCGGTCGCAGCGCCACCGCCGAGCAGGTCGACGACGCCGTCGGGGCAGCCCGTGAGGCCTTCGAGCACTGGCGGTCGCAGACCTTCGAGCAGCGCGCGACGCTGCTGCGCCGCTTCGTGAGCCAGATCGAGCACCACCGCGAACTGCTGGTCGACACCTTCGGGCAGGAAACCGGAAAACCGCTGTGGGAAGCCGACACCGAGGTTGCGGCGATGATCGCCAAGGCCGACATTTCGATCCAGGCCGGCCTCGAGCGCAGCGGCGAGAAGCACAAACACAACGGCAAGGTGGTGTCTGCGCTGCGCCACCGCCCCCACGGCGTGGTCGCGATTTTCGGGCCCTACAACTTCCCCGCACACCTGCCCAACGGGCATATCATGCCGGCGCTCCTTGCAGGCAACACCCTGGTCTTCAAGCCCAGCGAGCTGACGCCCAGGGTCGCCGAACTCTGCCTGCACCTGTGGCAGAAAGCCGACCTCCCGGACGGCGTGCTGAACCTGGTACAGGGCGGACGCACCACCGGCCAGGCGCTGGCCGCGCACGACGGCATCGACGGCCTGTTCTTCACCGGCAGCGCCAGTACCGGCAGCTATCTGCACCAGCAGTTCGGCGGCCATCCGGAAAAAATCCTGGCGCTGGAAATGGGTGGCAACAATCCGCTGATCTTCGCCGACAGCGGCGATCTCGATGCCGCCGTGCTGACGACCATTCAATCCGCCTACCTCAGCGCTGGCCAGCGCTGTACCTGCGCCCGGCGGCTGTTCGTTCCCCGGGGCAGCCGCGGCGATGACTTTGTCGAGCGGCTGTGCCAGGCCGTGCTGGCCATCGAAACCGGCCCCTACAATCAGCAGCCGGCGCCCTTCATGGGCGCACTGATCGATGTTCCGGCACTGGAGCGAATGCTCAAGGCCCAGCATCGGCTCTCCGAACTCGGCGGCCGCGTGCTGGTGTCGATGAGTCAGCTGAGACCGAAAAGCGCCCTGCTGTCGCCGGGTCTGATCGATGTCAGCGCGGTCAAGGACCTACCTGATGAGGAGTACTTCGGGCCGCTGCTGCAGCTCTTGCGCTATGACAGCTTCGATGAGGCCCTGCAGCTGGCCAACCGCACCCGCTTCGGCCTTTCGGCCGGGCTCTTCAGCGAGAACGAGCACCTCTATCAGCGCTTTCTGCAACGCATCCGCGCCGGCATCGTCAACTGGAACCGACCTTTGACCGGCGCCAGCAGCAGCCTGCCGTTCGGCGGCGTCGGCATCAGCGGCAACCACAGGCCCAGCGCCTGGTATGCGGCCGACTACTGCGCCTACCCGGTGGCCTCTCTCGAGGCCGAAGCCCTGGAGATGCCGCCGCAGCTGCCGCCCGGCCTCAGCCTGCCAGCGGCAGGCGGATCATAACTTCCAGGCCACCGTCGGGGTGGTTGAGCGCCTCGATGCTCCCGCCCAGACGGGTGACCGCGCGCCGGGCGATGCTGAGACCGAGCCCGTAACCGTCACTTTGGGCGCCGTTGCCGGTGCGGTAAAAAGGCTCGAACAGCCGGGCAAGCTGCGCCGGCTCCACACCGGGCCCTGCGTCCCGCACCCGCAGCAGGGCCTGCGCCCCTTTGCGCTCCAGCACGATATCGATGGCCGCCTCATCCGGGGTATGCTTGAGCGCGTTGCTCAGTACATTGCCCAGGGCACGCTCAAGAAGCTGAGGATTCCCAGTTACCTTGAGCCCCTTGCCGATACGGCTGCGCAACTCACGCCCGGGCGCCTGAAAGCGGGCATCCTCGAGCATTTCCGACAGCTGGGCGCCGACATCGAAGGTGCCGCTGCCCTGCTCCATCGTATCGAGCCGCGACAGCGACAGGATCTCGTCGATCAGCCGGTTGATGCGACTGCACTCGCGATTGACCCGCGTGACCAGACTGTCGTCCTCGCCAAGGCGCTGCTCCAGCAGTCCTGCCGCGGCCTGCATCCGCGCCAGTGGCGCGCGCAGCTCGTGCGACACATCCTGCATCAGCCTCTGGCTGGCGCCGAGGGTCTGCTCGACATAATCGGCCATGGCGTTGAATTCCCGCGCCAGCTCGCCGATCTCGTCGCCCCGGCCGATCAGGCGCCGTTCACTGCGTGCCGCCAGGTCACCCTGATAGAGCGCCCGGGCGTGCTGACGCAGCCGGTTTACCGGCCGGACCACCAGCATGCTCAGCAGCATGCTGGCAAGCGCCGAGAACAGCAGGATCAGCACGAATTGCACCGAAACCAGCAAGCCCAGCAGCCGATCCAGCTGTCGGCTTCGCGGCCGTGGCGCCAGCTCCAGCCGATAGTGCCGGCCGCTATCGCTTTGCAGCACCAGGGTTCGCTCCGGTTTCGAGTCGGGGCCCCGTGCCGGAATACCGTCGTAAATGACCCGGCCACTGACCTCCTCGGTCAGCCTGATGCCGGGCCAGCGTTTGTGGCGCCGCGCCTCGCGGTCGGAATCGGCGTGTCTGCTGTCGTCCCGCTCGTAACGGTCCATCAGCCTTTCCGCCACCGCGCGTGCCCTGACTTCCTGAACGTCGGCATCGCGCTGGCGCTCGGCGATACCGCCAACGATCAGCACCGTTGCCAGCACGATCAGCGCGCTGCCGAGCCAGAATGTCAGGAAAATCTTCCAGAACAGGCTGCGATACCATTTCATGGCGTTTCCCGTACCAGCTGATAGCCTTCTCCGCGTACCGTCTTGATCAACTCGAGGTCGCCGACAACCGGCGCCAGCTTCTGCCGGACCCGGCTGATATGGACGTCGATCGCCCGGTCATAGGCGGTAAGCGGACGATGCAGCACCAGCTCGGTCAGCTCGCCCTTGCTCATGACCCTGCCGGCGTTTTCCATCAGATAGGCCAGCACGTTGAACTCGGCACTGGTCAGGTCGACGGGCTGCCCGGCAACCATCAGTTCCCGCTGACCCGGGTCCAGCCGAATGCCGTGCATTTCGAGCGGCCGCTCGGGAAAACGGGTTCGGGAGCCGGCGCCGTCCGAACGTCGCCGCACCGCCCTGATCCGCGCCAGCAGTTCACGGGGATTGCACGGCTTGCCTAGATAATCGTCGGCGCCCATTTCCAGGCCCAGGATACGATCGATCTCCTCGCCGCGGCCGGTGAGCATGATCACCGGAAGCTGCACCCGTGGCCGCAGTTGCTGCAGCAGTTCGAGGCCACTCTGTCCCGGCATCATGATGTCGAGCACCATCAGATCATAAGTTTTACCGCCCCCGATGCACGCCAGGGCTTCATCGGCGTTATGGGCATAGTCGACTTCATAGTTCTCGTGACGCAGATAGTCACCCAGCAGCTGGCACAGCTCGGTATCGTCATCCACCAGCAACAGACGTTCTTTCATTGCCTTTCCTCTCGACGTTGCCCGCTTATGATAACCCCGCCCGCATCACCGCTGCCGGGCTTTACCTATCTTTACAGAGGCGCAACCCAAGTTTGCATTTCCGCGGGCCATACTGCCGTCATCGAATCGAAAAACGGAGACAGACCAATGCGCAAGCCACTGATTATCGCCCTGACCGCTCTTGCCCTGAGCGCCACCACCGCCGGCATCGCAACGGCCCACGATAAGAGTGACGGCGGCTGGGGCCGGCACAATCCGCAAGAACGCATGGAGCGCATGGCCGAACGCCTCGATCTGAGTGACGAGCAGCGCAGCCAGATGCAGGCACTGATGGAGAAGCAGCACGAACAGCGCCCGGAACGGGGTGAGGGTCGAGAAATCTACCGCCAGTTGCAGGACCTGGACCCCGCTGCTGCGGACTACCAGCAGCAGCTCGATGACCTGGTCAAACAGGCCCAGGACCGCGTCGGCGAGCGCATCCGCGCCCGCGCCGAACACCGCGCTGCAGTGGCCGAAATCCTGACCGACGAACAGGAACAGAAGCTGGCGGACTGGAGAAAGGAACGCCGGGAAAACTGGAAAGAGCATCACGGCGGCAAGGGACATCACGGCGAGCGCGGTCACGGCGACTGCGACCGGGACGACTAATCGCAATCAACACCTTTTCCCCTGAGCCCCGTTAATCGGGGCCTTTTGGGGTTCACCGCATTTAAGCGGGAAAGCTGTCAAACGAAGCAAAAGTAGGATGGGTGGAGCCGCATTGGCACCCTGCTTAACGCTTTCAGCGAGGTTGACGCAGCGCAACCCATCAAGGAGTCGGTACATGCATAGTGCCGAACCGACGCCCAAGATGGGTTGCACGACGCCCTGGCCACATTAGTGACGGATACGCCGTACCGACGCGTCGCTCCACCCATCCTACGATTTACGTTTTTCCCGCTTAAGCGCGATGAACTCTTTTTGCGGCACCGCTCAAGCGGTACGTTCGAAGATCAGATCCCAGACGCCGTGGCCGAGCTTCTCGCCACGGTTCTGGAACTTGGTCACCGGACGGAAATCCGGCTGCGGCGAGTACTGACCTTCCCCGGCTGCATTGCGAAAACCTTCGGCCGCGCTCATGACTTCCATCATCTGCTCGGCGTAGTTCTCCCAGTCGGTCGCCATATGGAACTGGCCGCCGATCCTGAGCTTCTTGCGTATGGCCTGCACGAATGCCGGCTGCACGATACGGCGCTTGTGATGGCGCTTCTTGTGCCAGGGGTCCGGGAAGAACAGCTGCAGGCAGTCGAGACTGCCATCGGGAATGCATTCGGCCAGCACCTCAACGGCATCGTCGCAGTAGACGCGGATGTTGCCGATTCCCTCGTTGCGGGCGTTGTTCAGCAAACGGCCGACACCGGGCTTGTGAACCTCGATGCCGATATAGTTCTTCTCCGGCATCTGCCGCGCCATCTGCAGCAGGGAATCGCCCATACCGAAGCCGATCTCCAGCACCAGTGGCGCCTCGCGGCCGAACACCTGTGCCGGATCGATCATGCCGTCGGCTTTTTCCAGCCCCATCTCCGGCCAGGCTTGCTCGAATCCGCGCTGCTGGCCTTCGGTCATGCGGCCGGCGCGCAATACAAAACTGCGCACACGGCGCATCGGTTTCTGTTCTTCAGTCATTTTTAATCGTTACGGGTGACAGGTTACGGGTGACAGGTCACCCGTCACTCGTAACCTGTCACGCTTGTTTCAAATAATGGTGCCTTCGAGCGGCGACGAGGCGCTGGCGTATCGCTTGCGCGGCATACGACCGGCCAGGAAAGCCTCGCGACCGGCTTCGATCGCCTTGCGCATCGCCGATGCCATCAGGATCGGATCCCGGGCCGCAGCAATGGCGGTATTCATCAGCACGCCCTCGCAGCCCATTTCCATGGCAATGGCAGCATCGGATGCGGTACCCACGCCGGCGTCCACCAGCACGGGGACTTCTGCCGCCTCCATGATCAGGCGGATATTGTGCGGGTTCAGGATGCCGAGACCGGAGCCGATCAGCGAACCCAGCGGCATCACCGCGACGCAGCCCATCTCTTCCAGCTGCTTGGCGACGATCGGGTCGTCGTTAGTGTAGACCATCACCTTGAAGCCATCGCGAACCAGGGTCTCGGCGGCTTTCAGGGTTTCGACAATGTTCGGATACAGAGTTTTCTGGTCGCCCAGCACTTCGAGCTTCACCAGATCGTGCCCGTCCAGCAGCTCGCGCGCCAGACGGCAGGTACGAACCGCGTCCTCCGCCGTGTAGCAGCCGGCGGTGTTGGGCAGGATGGTGTATTTGTCCGGGGAGACGGCGTCGAGCAGGTTGGGCTCGTCGGCATTCTGGCCGATATTGGTGCGACGCACCGCCACCGTGACGATCTGTGCACCGCTGGCCTCGATTGCCAGACGGGTTTCGTCCAGATCCTTGTATTTCCCGGTTCCGACCAGCAGCCTGGAGTTGTATTCCTTACCCGCGATGATCAGCGGGTCATGATGCTTTTGCTCTGACATTCGTCTCCACCGTTTTGTTATGAATTACCCTGTATCTGCATCGGGCTGCTGCAGCTGCTCCCGCGCCACAACGGAGGCACGACAACTCCTGCAGCCCCTTTGCGGCCTCAGCCCCCGCCTATCGCATGCACGATTTCGACGCGGTCGCCATCGTTGAGCGAAAGCCTGTCGTGTTCGCTGCGCGGCACGATCTCGAGGTTCACCTCGGCGGCAATACGCTTGCCGGCGAAGCCGAGCTGTTCGACCAGCTCCGCAAGGCTGGCGCCGTCGCGAAGCTCCATGTTGTCACCGTTTACCTGAATTCGCATTGTTCCAATTCCGAACTGTCTGTGACGCCAGTGTTCAGTCACCGGCGCGTTGTTGGGGTGTCCGCGGCACCAGCGTGCCCGCCGAGCCGGCTAGCAGCAACCAGCCCAACAAAAAGGCGACACCGCCCAGCGGCGTGACAGCCCCGAGCCAGTGCACGCCGCCAAGCGCCAGCACGTAGAGGCTGCCGCTGAACAGCAGTATGCCGATGCCGAAACAGTAACCGCTGAAACGCAGACGCTTGCCGGCCTGGCCGAACAGCCCGGCGAGTGCCACCAGCAGCCAGGCCAGGCTGTGATAGAACTGGTACTGCACCGCGGTCTGGAAGACCTCGAGCAACGCCGGCGCAAGCTGCGACTTGAGTCCGTGGGCGGCGAAAGCGCCCAGCGCGACCGCGACAAAGCCGCTGCAGGCTGCCAGTCGCAGGTGGATTGCTGCATTCATTTGGGGTCCCGGCACAGAGGCTCCGGTGTCCGCAGACGCCTGAGCGATCAAAAGGGGGCACTATTGTAGCCGAAACCGGCGCCTGGGGGGATGTTGCCAGGGTTTCAGCCGTATAAACGACAGGGGCCGCCCAAAGGCGGCCCCCGGTAACGCGGAGAGCGATTTTCAGGCCTGCAGCAGCGAACCCTTGATCTTCTTCATGGCGTTCTTTTCGAGCTGGCGGATACGCTCGGCGGACACCTGATACTTGGCGGCCAGCTCGTGCAGTGTCGCTTTCTCCTCCTGCAGCCAGCGCTGCACCAGAATATCCTGGCTGCGCTCGTCGAGCTGCTGCATGGCAGCAACCAGTTGCTGCTGCGACTGCTGCTCCCAGTCGGCGTTCTCGAGCTGCAGCGCCGGGTCGGCGCTCTGATCCTCGAGGTAGCTGGCCGGCGCCAGGTAGGCCCGGTCTTCGTCTTCGTCGACCGGCGCATCGAAGGCGGTGTCGGCGGAAGCCAGGCGGCCTTCCATCTGCCGCACCACTGCGGCTTCGACGCCCAGATCCTCGGCCACGGCCTTGACTTCGTCGTTGGTCATCCAGCCCAGGCTCTTCTTCTGCGAGCGCAGATTGAAGAACAGCTTGCGCTGCGCCTTGGTGGTGGCGATCTTGACGATACGCCAGTTACGCAGGATGAATTCGTGCATCTCGGCCTTGATCCAGTGCACGGCAAACGACACCAGCCGTACACCCATGCTGGGATCGAAGCGCTTGACCGCCTTCATCAGGCCGACGTTACCTTCCTGGATCAGGTCGCCCAGCTGCAGTCCGTAGCCGGAGTAGGTCTTGGCGATATGTACAACAAAACGCAGGTGCGACATAACCAGACGGCGCGCCGCTTCCAGATCATTCTGGTAGTAAAGGCGGTCCGCCAGCTCGCGCTCCTCCTCGGCCGACAGCACGGAGATCGAGCTGACCGACTGCATGTAGGCATCCAGGTTGCGTCCCGGAGAGAGGTGTTCGACGAGTTGCAGGCTCTTGCCCATTCAGTTTGACCTCGTTGATACAGTAACTAGCATTGAATCCGCAGCTATGACCGGAGCAAATTCGGTAAGTTCCGGCCGGAGTTCGCGCAGCGGACGGAATAACTTAGCGATTACAACCATAAATCGCAAGTGTGCAGGATTCATGACGGTTCGATCTCGCGCATATGATGCCCGACCGCCAGCCAGGCGCCGAGCCAGCCCAGCAGCAGACTGCAGCCGAGCAGGAGCAGCGCGCCGGCGACGCCGAGGCCCGACGGTTCGAAGTCGCTGCTGTACAGACGCGCAAGCTCCGATACCGGCTCGCTCAGCAGCAGCAGGCTGAACTGGATCAAGCACCAGGCCAGCACAGCCCCGAGCAGGCCATACCAGACGCCGGTATAGAGGAAGGGACGGCGCACCCAGGCATCTGTGCCGCCGATCAGCTTGACGACGACGATCTCGTCACGGCGGCTTTCGATCGCCAGCCGGATGGTGTTGCCGACCACCAGCAGCACCGCCAGCGCGAGCAGCAGCCCCAACACCAGCACGGTACGTTCGGCCAGCAGTACGAAGGCGTTGAGGCGCTGCAGCCACTCCATGTCCAGCACCGCCTCGTCGACCTCAGCCAGCTCCTGGAGCCGAGCCCTGAGCAGCGGCAACTCGGTAATACCGCTGCTGGCCGGCTGCACCAGGATCACCGCCGGCAGCGGATTCTCGTCCAGCAGGTCGACGATATTGCCAAAGCCCGACATTTCCCGAAACTCCACCAGCCCCTGCGTCCGGCTCACCAGTTCCACCGACGACAGGTCGTCGCGCAGCAGCAGACTGCGACTGAAACGGTCGGCAGCCTCGTCGTCGAGATCGGCCCGCAGGTACAGGCTGATACGCGGCTCGTGATCCCAGCCATCGCTCAGCCGCTGCAGGTTGGCAAGCCCGGTCAGCAGAAAGCCCGGCAGCGCCAGCGCAATCGCCAGCACCGCCAGAGTGATCAGAGTTGGCAGCGGCGTGGCGAACAGCCGCGCCCAGCTCTGCCTGGCAACCAGCAGGTGGTGACGGCGCCAGTTGCGGTTGCGGTCGCGCAGTGCAATGCGGTGCTGCTCGGCGCCACGCCGTCCCGGCGCTGCGCTATCGCGGCGCTCCGGCCGCGCGCTTCTGTTATCCGCGGCCATCGGCGATCAGCCTCCCGTTGCGCAATACCAGGGTGCGATGACGCATGCGTTCGATCAGCCCCAGGTCGTGGCTGGCGATCAGCACCGTGGTACCGACGCGGTTGAACTGCTGAAACAGTTTCATGATCTCTTCCGACAACTGGGGGTCCAGGTTTCCGGTTGGCTCGTCCGCCAGCAGTACCTGCGGCTTGTGCACGATGGCACGGGCGATACCGACGCGCTGCTGCTCGCCGCTCGAGAGACTGATCGGGTTCAGGCGCTCCTTGTCGAGCAGACCGACCTTGTTCAGCGCCGCCCGCACCCGGCGCGACGCATCCTCGGTATCGTAGCCGCAGATCTGCAGCGGCAGCACCACGTTGTCGAAAACGCTGCGATCGAACAGCAGCTGATGATTCTGGAACACCACGCCAATGCGGCGCCGGTGGTAGGGAAGCTCGCGCCGCGGCAGACGCGAGAGGTTCTGGTCGCCCACCACGAGCTGCCCCTGCGACGGACGCTCCATCAGCATGATCATCCGCAGCAGGGTGCTCTTGCCTGCCCCGGAGTGCCCTGTCAGGAAGGCCATCTCGCCCTCCCGCAGCGTGAAGGAGACATTGCTAAGAGCCTCCTGCCCGCTGGGATAGCGCTTGCTGACATTGTCGAAACTGATCAGTGCCATCTGGGGTTCCCTCCTGGTGTGGCGGGTCAGTCGAACAGCGCCTTGACGAAATCGTCGGCGGCAAAGGGCCGCAGATCCTCGGCCTGCTCGCCGACACCGATAAAGCGGATCGGCAAGCCTTGCTGCCTGGCGATGGCGAAGATGATGCCGCCCTTGGCGGTGCCGTCGAGCTTGGTCAGGGTGATGCCGCTGACGCCAACCGCTTCGCGGAAGATGCGCGCCTGGCTGAGGGCGTTCTGGCCGGTACCGGCGTCCAGTACCAGCATCACCTCGTGCGGCGCTTCCGGATCCAGCTTCTTCATCACCCGGACCACCTTCTGCAGCTCCTGCATCAGGTTATCCTTGTTCTGCAGCCGTCCGGCGGTATCCGCGATCAGCACATCGACATCACGCGCCTTGGCCGACTGCAGCGCATCGAACAGCACCGACGCCGAATCGGCCCCGGTGTGCTGCGCCACCACCGGCACGGCGTTGCGCTCGCCCCAGACCTGCAGCTGTTCCACCGCCGCCGCGCGGAAGGTGTCGCCGGCCGCCAGCATCACCGACTTGCCCTCGGACTGGTAGCGCTTGGCCAGTTTACCGATGGTGGTGGTCTTGCCGACGCCGTTGACGCCCACCATCAGGATCACGTAGGGGCGCTTTTCCTGATCGATAGCGATATCCAGCGGCTGCTCGACCTCGTGCAGCAGCGACGCCAGCTCCTGCTGCAGCGCCTCCTGCAGGGCCGCCGGATCGGCCAGCTGCTTGCGCTCGACACGATCGGTGAGGCGCTTGATGATCTCGGTGGTCGCCTCGACGCCGACTTCGGCGGTGAGCAGCAGTGTTTCGATATCCTCGAGCAGTTCGTCATCGATTTCCTTGGCGCCCAGGAAAAGATTGCCGAGCTTTTCGCCGAGATTGGCCTTGGTGCGGCTCAGGCCGGCCTTCATGCGGGCAAACATGCCGCCCTGTTTTTCGGCGCTGACGGCAGCGGCGGGCGCAGACTTCGGTTCCGGTCGGGGTCCCTGTGCAGGCTCTGGCTGCGGCTCGGGCTCTGCCTGCGGCTCAGGCGCGGCTTCAGGCTCCGGCGCCACCACGGCAGCAGCGCTGGCGTCGGCCGCAGCAACCTCAGACTCCGCAGCGACCTCAGCTTGCGCAGCTGCGGACGTCTCCCCGCCGGCCTTCTTCGGTTTGGCGGCTTTCGCCGTATCGCCCGGTGCGGCAGCCTTCGGTTGCGCCTTGGTGGGCGTGTCGGTTGCGGCGGCTTCCCGTTTCTTCGCCTTGACGGCCGGTGTTTCGGCCTGGTCCTGCGAACTCTTGTCACCCCGGATATAGAAATAGATCCCGAACATGATGACCAGAAACAGAGCAGCCCCGACCCAGGTTACGATCGAAGGATTCCATCCGTTGTCGACCATCCATCTAAATAAAACTTCCACCTGAATATCCTGTGCAGCTTTCCCGTCGAGCGCGGTATCTTATCATAGGAGTTCGCCGGATTTTGCCGTCCCGATCACGCCGCTGCGGGAAATTTTTCCTACCTCCGGAACACAGAACCCATAGCCTCGACGACAGGAACCCAAGCATGCCCGACACCTACCGGCCGCGCTTCAGCCGCCGGACCCTGAAGACGCTGCTCGTCGTGCTGCCGGGCCTGATTCTGCTGCTGGCCTCCCTCGGCCCCGCCGGGACCGACATACCCATCGCCGAAAAATGGCCGGACCGCGAACTGTACTGGCTGGAACAGCCGGACAGCCCGTATCACGAAGTCCGCCTGATCTACGCTACCGGCCTCGCCATCGCTCCCGCACAGCGTCTCGTCCAGCAGGCGATGGCGGCGCAACTGGAGTCGCGCCTGACCCGGCACGACTGGCCGGCAACGATCAGCGCACAGGCGGACCATCTGCAACTGCGCCTGAGTTGGCCGGCCGCAGCCGGGGTACCCGACCTGAGCCCGCTGCTGCAGCTGTTGACGGCGCCGGAACCCATCCCCGAGACCCAGTTGCAGCGGCTGCAGGCACAACAGTATCTGGCTGGCCAGCAGCCTGACCAGATACTGCTGAACCGTTTTCTGTCGCAGTTGCAGCCCCCGGCTTCGCCGGCGAACCTGGCAGACCGCTGGCAGGCCCTGCAGGCTGCTGTTTCCGGATCGCCCCCGCGGGTATTGATCGGCGGGCCCCGAGCCCCCGATATCGCCGCCCGCACCGCCGACAGCCTGCCCGAGGGTGCCCCCCGGCCAGCGACCAGCATTGCGCCGCTGCAGCCGGTCCGCCAGTTGCGACTGCAGCTGGACGACGCGCGCCACCCGTCCATGCGGCTGCTGGGCGGAGCCGCTGCGGGGCGGGACAGCCCGGACTACGCCAACGAGCTGCTGGCATTCACGAGCCTGAGGCTTCTGCTCGACGCGCAGCCGTCAATGCAGTACCGGCTGCAGTGGCAGGCACTGCACCAGGGCGGCTTTCGCGCTCTGGTGCTGCCGGCGACACTGCAGGACCCGGAAAGCCTGCTGCGCAAAGCCGCGGCCCCCGTCCGCCGCGCCCGGGAGCAGCTGCTGCTGCAGTACCGGGCGCTTCTCGACGCCCCCTCCGGTCAGCTGGACGAGCTGGTCGCCAATGTCCTGTACCAGCGGCCACAGCAACCGCTCGACGCCATTATCGGGGCGCTGGAAGCCGCGGACGAGGATGACATTGGCGCGCGGATGTCGCACTATCTCGACCCCGAACCCCTGATCCGCATCGAGCTGAACGGCACAGGCCTGATGGAGAGTGGTGAGTGGTGAGTGGTGAGTGGTGAGTGGGTGTCGACTGACTTCCGTGAAACGACAATTGGTGACTGGAAACTGCATGGGCAGACACAACAGACCCCGAGGCCGTGCTAAACCGGCCACTTTCGAAGAGGGCGAGCTGCGGATCATCGCCGGCGAGTGGCGTGGGCGACGTCTGAACTTTCCGGCCCTCCAGGGGTTGCGACCGACCCCGGACCGGGTCAGGGAGACCCTGTTCAACTGGCTGCAGGCCTACGTGCCGGGGGCCCGCTGCCTCGACCTTTTCGCCGGCAGCGGCGCGCTGGGACTGGAAGCGCTTTCACGCGGCGCCCTCAGCGCCACCTTCGTGGACAATTCACCGGCGGTGACACGGCAACTGCGCGACAACCTGCAGCGACTCAACGCGCGCAACGCCGAGGTTGTGGAAGCCGCGGCAATGGACTGGCTGTTGCAGCGCCAGACCGATCTGGAGGCGCGCTATGACCTGGTCTTCCTCGACCCGCCGTTTCGCTGCGACCTGCTGCCGCTGGCGTGCGAGCTGCTCGAGTCGCGCAACCTGCTGGCCGACCAGGCGCTGATCTATATCGAAGCCGAGAGCGAACTGGGCCTGCCAAGGCTGCCCGAAAGCTGGAAGGAACTGCGCAGCAAGACCGCCGGTCAGGTAAGCTACCGGCTGTTTATCCGCGAGGGCGAGAGCCTGCCCCAGTAAGCCTTAGATTCTATTTTGCGCTGGCGCGAAGGCCATCGATGCAGCTGCGCACCAGCAGAGCCCCCTGGTTATCGCAGCTGAACAGTTCCGGAGTCAGTTGCGCCGACTGCAGCACGCCAACCAGCAGGCAGAAGATGGCACTGGCCATCGGGTCGAGCTGACGCTTCTTCAAACCGATGAGCCCCTGCTTGCGCGCCAGTTTGAGAAAGTGATGGATGTGCTCGAGGGGTTGCTCCAGCGCCTCACGCCGCAGCCCCGCCAACCCGGCGAGCTCGGCACAGGTGTCGCTACCGCTGTAGAAAAGCCGGTACACCTTGTGGCTGTGCGGCTGCGTGTGAATATCGCGCAACAGGCCAAGCAGATAACCTTCCAGAGCCTCGAGCGCATCCTGGCGCGAGGCCTGCAACTGCTCCAGATAGTGCTGGTCGAAAGGAAGCTCCGAGTGCTCGAACAGCCCCTGCAAGAGGGCCGCCCGATCCTTGAAATGCCAGTAGAGCGCGCCGTGGGTCACCTGGGCGCGAGCCGCCACTTCCTTGAGGGTGCCGTTGGCAGCGCCCTTTTCGCTGAACACGTCGAGCGCCGACTGCAGCAGCGCCTGGCGCGTTTTTTCAGCCTCTTGCGGCGAACGCCTGACCATATTAATGACAGCTCCATTACCAAATTTTTACAATGCCATAGCAATGTAAAAGCATCCCGTGACAGTTATATTACAACGCTCGACCCCACTTGCACGAAGCCCTCGACAGGGTCTTCATCTATATGACTGCAACGAATAAAAGCCATGCGTTTTTATAACCCAAACTTAAAGATGCATTCCATTATTGTATTTGTACGCTCCAGGCAATTCGGCTAACATGCCGCATTCGCGAGAGACTCCCGCAGATCAACCGTCAGAGAGCGCGATATGAATACCGCTGTCTATCCCGGCACCTTCGACCCTATCACCAACGGCCACACCGACCTGGTGCAAAGGGCCGCCCGTATCTTCGACCGCGTCGTCGTGGCGGTAGCCGCGAGCCCGAAAAAGGCTCCGATGCTCCCGCTCGAGCAAAGGGTCGGACTGGCGAAAACGGTGCTCGCTCACCTGCCCAATGTGGAAGTGATCGGCTTCGATTGTCTGCTGGCGAATCTGGTGAAACAGCAGAACGCCAACATTATTCTGCGCGGCCTGCGAGCCGTTTCGGACTTCGAGTACGAATTCCAGCTGGCCAATATGAACCGCAAGCTGGCACCGCAGGCCGAGAGCATGTTTCTGACCCCGGCGGAACACCTTTCGTTCATCTCCTCGACCCTGATTCGGGAGATCGCAAGCCTCGACGGCGATGTGAGCAAATTCGTTCACCCCGCTGTCGAACAGGCATTGCGGGAAAGTCTGGGGCAATAAACTTTTTACCGTAGTCAGTGAGGTAGCCGACCATGGCATTGATGATTACCGACGAATGCATCAACTGTGATGTATGCGAGCCTGAATGCCCGAACGAGGCGATCTCTCCGGGCGACGAAATTTACGAGATCGATCCGAACAAATGCACCGAGTGCGTAGGTCACTACGATACTCCGCAGTGCGTTGAGGTGTGCCCGGTCGACTGTATCCCGAAGGACCCGGACCACGCCGAAACCCAGGATCAGCTGATGATCAAGTACAAGAACCTGACCGGCAACTGAGCCAGGCGAGGGTTCCACGAAAAAGCAGACTTCGGTCTGCTTTTTTTTGCCGTCATTCCCGCGTAAGCGGGAAACCACAGTTCCCGGAGATTATGGATTCCCGCGTTCGCGGGAATGACGGTGGCAGAGTGCCCGTGCGGCTCCCCCCATCCTACCGGCTCGCTACCAACCATTTATCTCACAGCGTAATACCGAGCTTGTCGAGCCCGAACTCCGCATCCATGCGCTGCCCGATCACGTTGTCGCCGCACAGGTGATGGGCGTACTGCATGTGCAGGCAGCGCACCTTGTCCCACTGCGAAATTCCGCCGATTCCGTACTGATCGAAGAGATGGGTAAACCCCAGGCGCTCGATGCAATCGCGGTCGCCCGGATCCATCAGCTGCCAGCGCAACGCGACATAGTCCTCATGGTTCTTGCGGTAGGCCTCGCGCAGAGCCTCGTCCTGCTGTAGCTCCCGCTCGATCTGCTTGACCCAGCCCGAGGTCTCGATCTCGGCAATGGCGCGATAGAGATCGCGCGAGCACAACCAGTACAGCGTCGGGAAGGGTCGCCGCTCCACCAGCGAGCGCATCTGCAGCACGGTGGGAACCCCGGCGGCCGTCTGATGCGCGATGCAGGCGATGCCGCGCGGCTTGCGACCGAGCTGACGCTCGATAATTTCGTTCTGGGCCTGGGTCAGCATGGGATTATCCTAGGTACTCGGCCAGGGTCACGGCTTCGGCACCGCATACGGGGATGCGCGCCGGCATGATCAGGGTGCAGTTGTCGAATGGCGCCAGCAGCGGCTCCGGGTCGCGGGCATAGACGGCGCCACGGACAAGGCGCTCGAAGCCGCGATAGGTCCGGGCGAAGCGAAAATGCTCGGTGCGGGCCTCGATGACCTCGCGGATGCGATAGTGGCCGGCGCTGTGATCGGGTTCATAGCCCCAGGGCGGTACTATGGCGTCTTCTTTCAGCAAGCCAAAACGGTGCAAAAGACGACGCGTGATGGCGTGGGCCTGCTGCGCGCTCTCCAGCGCGAAGTGGGAACCGCACTCCGCGACCATGCCATGGCAGCCGCGCCTGCCATGCTGCATGGCATAGGAGATCAGCATACCCGGATGATAGCTGCCGAGCTTGTAGAGCAGGTGCGGGAACGGAAATTCCAGGGTCGCGGCCAGCGCGGTGCAGTCCGGCTGTTCGGGATAAATCAGCATTGGCGCAACCGGGTGGCTGGTCGAGTGCAGATCGAGCACGAAGTCGACGTCCCGCAGCAGCGGCGCGATACGCGCGGCGCGTCGGGTTTCTTCGCTGTTCGGGTGCTTCAGTCGCTCCGGCAGCCAGGCCCGGTTGCCGTCCTCGTCGATGCAGCGGCTGGCATAGGGCCGGGCCGGATCGAAACGCCGGTAGGCGGCGACATTGTTGAAAATCAGCGTCAGGCTGCCGCGCAGCGGGCGCAAATCCTGCTCCAGCAGCTCGCACAGGGCGTGGGCGCCGCAGAACTCGTTGCCGTGGGTCAGGCCAACGACCGCCAGATCGGGCCCTTCACGTCCCGAGTCGAAACGATGGCAGTAGTCGACGCCGGTATTGCCATGGCGATAGGCCTCGATGTCCAGGGGCAGCAGCTCCAGTGGCTGCTCGGGCGCAAGAAGTGATGGCTGATCGTTCATGGTCGTCGGTTCGTTGGCTACCTGCAAAGTCTATCATGCGGAATGAATCGCATCAGCACGGGTGACGGGTGACGGGTGACGGGTGACGGGTGACGGGTGACGGGTGACGGGTGACGGGAAAATTGTAGGAGCCCGGTCCCCGGGCGAACCCCGGAATGGAAAAGATTCGCCCGCAGAGCGGGCTCCTATACCACTCATCACACCTGCCCGTACTCCTCGCCGGCACCGAGCCAGCGGCGGATCACGGCGCTGTTCAGCTCTACGTCGTGCTCGATCTGCGTCGCCACCTGCCGTACCCGCGGCAGCAGGTCTGCATCTCGCTGCAGATCGGCAATGCGGAACTGCATCATGCCGGTCTGACGGGTGCCGAGCACCTCGCCCGGTCCGCGCAGTTCCAGGTCCTTTTCCGCGATACGGAAGCCGTCGCTGGTTTCGCGCATCACCCCGAGCCGTTCACGCCCCTGCTTCGACAGCGGCGCCTGGTACATCAGCACGCAGTAGCTCTCGACCGATCCGCGCCCGACCCGGCCGCGCAACTGGTGCAGCTGAGCCAGCCCCAGACGTTCCGGGTTTTCGATGATCATCAGGCTGGCATTGGGCACATCGACGCCGACCTCGATCACCGTGGTCGCCACCAGCAACTGGAGCTCGGCGGCCTTGAACTGCGCCATCACGGCCGCTTTCTCCGCCGGCTTCATGCGTCCGTGCACCAGGCCAATGCGCAGCCCCGGCAGAGCTTCGCGCAGGGATTCGGCGGTCACTTCCGCAGCCTGGCACTGCAGCGCCTCGGATTCCTCGATCAGGGTACAGACCCAGTAGGCCTGACGCCCCTGGGCGCAGGCCAGCCGGACCCGCTCGACCACCTCGGCGCGACGGCTGTCGGCGATCACCACGGTACTGACCGGCGTGCGCCCCGGCGGCAGCTCGTCGATGACGGAACAGTCGAGGTCGGCGTAGGCGCTCATGGTCAGCGTTCGCGGTATCGGTGTCGCGGTCATGATCAGCTGATGCGGCGCGCGCGCGCCGTTGCGTCCTTTTTCGCGCAGGCTCAGGCGCTGGTGCACACCGAAGCGGTGCTGCTCGTCCACCACCACCAGCCCCAGGTCCGCAAAGTGCACGTCATCCTGGAACAGTGCATGGGTGCCGACCACCACGCGCGCCTCGCCAGCGGCAATCGCCGCCAGCTGCTTTTCCCGCGCCTTGCCCTTGACCTTGCCTGCAAGCCAGGCCACCTCCAGGCCCAAAGGCTCGAGCCAGGCGCTAAAGTTGATATGATGCTGCTCGGCCAGTATCTCGGTCGGCGCCATCACCGCGGCCTGGAGCCCGTTCTCGACCGCCTGCAGCGCCGCCATCGCAGCCACTACCGTCTTGCCGGAACCGACATCGCCCTGCACCAGACGCAGCATGGGCACCGTTCGGGCCAGGTCCCGCGCCACCTCGTTACAGACCCGCTTCTGGGCTCCGGTCAGCGGGAACGGCAAGGCGTCGAGAAAGGGCCGTATCAGCTCTCCACGGTACGGCAGCGACGGCGCCCCCGGGTGTTGCGCCTGATGTCGCAGCTTCAGCAACGACAGGTGATGCGCCAGCAGTTCCTCGAAGGCCAGCCGGCGTTGCGCAGGATGGCGCCCGTCCAGAAGCAGCGCCTGATCGGCCTCGACCGGCGGCTGGTGCAGGTAGCGTATCGACTCCTCGAGCGAAGGCAGATTCCATTGCCTGCGCAATGTTTCAGGCAGCAGATCCGGCAACGCCTCCGCGCTCAAGGATTGCAGCGCCAATGTAACCAGGCCGCGCAGGCGGGTCTGGTGCAGTCCTTCGGTGGTGGGGTAGATAGGGGTCAGCGAGTCCTCCACCGCGACCGCCGTTTCGGCGTCGATGCGCCGGTATTCCGGGTGCACCATCTCGAGACCGGACGGCCCCGGCCGGGCCTCGCCGAAACAGCGCAGCCGCACGCCGGGTTTGAGCTGATTCTTCTGCGCGGCGGAGAAGTGGAAGAAGCGCAGACTGATGGTACCGGTGCCGTCCTGGATGCGACACAGTAGCGCCCGCCGGCGGCCCTGCACCAGATCGGCGACCTTGATCTCGCCGCAGATTACCGCCTCCTGACCGGGTACGAGCCCGCCGACCGGCACGACCCGGGTACGGTCCTGATAGCGTAGCGGCAGGTGAAACAGCAGATCCTGCAGGGTGTGAATGCCCAGCCGTTCGAGCTTGAGCTCGAGCGCGGCACCGACACCCTTGAGATCGGTGACCGGCCTCTGTGCTAACGGCAGACTCATGAAACCGGTTCAGCCTCGCTCAGCTGACAGCGGCTCAGGGCCTCGACCAGCACGTCGATCGCCTTGGGACGCGGAAAGCTGGCGCGCCAGGCGATGGCGACGGTGCGCATCGGCTGCGGAAGCTTGAATGGTTTCGTCACGACCAGATCGGAGCGGTAGTACCCCTCGACCGCCGACAGCGGCAACACGCTGGTACCGAGCCCCGATGCCACCATCATGCGAATGGTCTCGAGCGAACTGCCCTCGGTGACATGGTGCTGGTGATGCATCGCCTGAGACAGCGTAGGGCAGGCTTCCAGCACATGGTCGCGAAAGCAGTGTCCCTCGCCGAGCAGCAGCATTTCGGTTTCATCGAGGCGATTGCTGTCGATTTCGTCGAGCTCCGCCCAGGGGTGATTTTTCGGCAGCAGCATCATGAAAGGCTCGTCGTAGAGCGGCCGGGTAAGCACGTCCGGCTCGCTGAACGGCAGCGCGACGATGATGGCGTCGAGTTCGCCGTTGCGAACCTTGCCACGCAGCGTCTCGGTGAAATTCTCCTCGATGTAGAGCGGCATCTGCGGCGCCAGCCGCTGTACTTCGGGTACCAGGTGCGGAAACAGGTAAGGGCCTATGGTATAGATGGCCCCGACCCGCAGCGGACTCGAGAGCTGGTCCTTGCCCTGCTGGGCCAGGTCCTTGATCGACTCGGCCTGCTCCAGCACCTTCTGCGCCTGCTGCACGATGCGCTCGCCGGTGGGCGTGAGGCGAACCGAGTTCTTGCTGCGTTCGAACAGGGCGATTCCGAGCTCGTCCTCGAGCTTCTTGACCGCTATCGACAGCGTCGGCTGACTGACGTAACAGCGCTCGGCCGCCCGTCCGAAATGCTGCTCGCGGGCAAGGGTGACGATATAGCGCAGCTCTGTGAGCGTCATCGAAGACTTCCTTTCTCGCTTGGCTCTGCAGGTGCCGTCAGGTTACCATTTGCCGCCCTGGACTGACGGAGACCGGTTGATGCACAAGCAACGAATACTGATCGCCGGCTGCGGCGACGTCGGCAGCGCCCTGGGAGTGGAGCTGGCCGCGGCAGGCCATTTCGTCCAGGGCCTTCGCCGTACTATAAACCAGCTGCCCGCGGGCATCCACGGCATCGCCGCCGACCTGACCGACCCGGCGAGCCTGCAGAAGCTGCCGGCCTGCGACATTCTGGTGTACTGCACGGCGGCGACAACGCACGACGAGAACGGCTACCGATTGGCCTATGTCGAGGGCCTGCGCAATCTGCTGGCGGCGCTGCCCGCGCCGCCGCGGCAGCTGTTTTTCACCTCCAGCACCGGCGTCTATCATCAGGCCGACGGTCGCTGGGTCGACGAGTCCAGCACCACCGAGCCGACCGGTTTCAGCGGCCGCATCCTGCTGGAAGCGGAACGGCTGGCGCTCGGCAGCGGCATACCGGCGACGGTGGTGCGCTTCAGCGGCATCTACGGTCCCGGTCGCAACCACCTGCTGAACCAGGTACGCAGCGGCATCGCCGCTCCCGCAGAACCTCCGCATTACGGCAACCGCATCCACCGCGACGACTGCGCTGGGGTACTGGCGCACCTGATCCGGCGCTGCCTGGACGAACGGCCGCTGGAGCCGCTTTATCTGGCCACGGACGACGCCCCGACGCCGCTTCACGAGGTGATGGAGTGGCTGGCGTTGCAGCTTGGGGTCGAGATCTGCGAGCGAAAGCCGGTGCGCCGCGGCGGCAGCAAACGCTGTCGCAACACCCGTCTCAAGGCCAGCGGCTATCGCCTGCGCTATCCCGATTACCGGACCGGATACGCGCAGATTCTGGCCGACGAGTGACGCGTCACGCGTCATTTATATCGTAGGAGCGGCGCCCCGCCGCGAATGGCCACCGTGCTAACTCGGTTCGCCGCGAGGCGCGGCTCCTACGAGCATACAGGCGGGCCGGCCTCCCGCGATCCCTGGCCTTAATCCTGCAACCGGGGATCGACCTCGGTCATCTCGTGGGCGATATGGTGACGGTAGTGCTGGTAGCGGTTCAGGCGTCGCTCCAGCAGGCGGAAGCCGCCGATAAAGCAGGCGCTGATCAGCAGATAGATCATGCCGGCGGCGAAGAAGATCTCCAGCGGCGTGTAGGTACGGGCGATGATGGTCCTGGCCATGCCGGTAAGATCCAGCAGGGTAATGGTCGAGGCCAGCGAGCTGCCCTTGAGCATCAGGATAAGCTCGTTGCCGTAGGCCGGCAGCACGATACCGAAGGCGCGCGGCAGCACGATGCGCCGAACCTGCAGCGGCTTGCTCATACCGAGCGCCTCGGCCGCTTCGATCTCGCCGCGCGGAATCGCCTGGATGGCGCCCCGAATCAGCTCGGCGCTGTAGGCCGCGGTATTCATCGAAAAGGCGATGATCGCGCACCAGTACGGCTCGCTGAGCAGGTTCCAGAGCACCGACTGCTTCACCGCCTCGAACTGGGAGGCGCCGTAGTAGATCAGAAAGATCTGTACCAGCAGCGGCGTGCCGCGAAAGAAAAAGATATAGGCAAACGGCAGCGCCCGCACCCAGGGGTTCGGCGACACCCGAAGCAGCGCCAGCGGCACCGCCAGGGCGATGCCGATCAGGCCGGAAATGGCCACCAGCTCCAGCGTCAGCAACGCACCGTCGAGCAGTCGGGGCAGGTACTGCCAGATTATGCTCCAGTCCCAGCTCATCGCCACGTCTCCCTGCGGTATCGATTGATCATGCCCGAGCCCCCCGCGCTGCCGGGTTGCTGGCACGCTCCAGCAGCATGGTGATGCAGGTCGCGATCACCGTCAGTCCCAGATAGATAAAGGCCGCCGCCATGTAGAAGGTAAAGGGTTCCTTGGTGTAACCGGACGCCACGTAGGCCTGGCGCATCAGCTCGTCGAGTCCGACCACCGACACCAGCGCGGTGTCCTTGAGCAGCACCTGGAACAGGTTGCCCAGACCCGGCAATGCAAGCCGCCAGACCTGTGGCAGAATAATGCGGAAAAAGGTCTTGCGGCGCGTCATGCCGAGGGCGTAGGCCGACTCCCACTGTCCTTTCGGCAGCTCCTGGATCGCCGCCCGGAACACCTCGGTGGCGTAAGCGCCAAAGGCGACGGACAGCGCCGCCACACCGGCGACGAAAGCGCTGATCTCGATGTATTCGTCGTAGCCGAACCAGCTGCCGATGCCCATCAGCAGCATCGAGCCACCGAAATAAATGGTCAGTACGAGCAGCAGCTCGGGAATGCCCCGCACGAAGGTGGTGTAGAGCGTTCCCAGCCAGCGGGCGAAGCGAAACCTGGACAGCTTGGCGGAGGCACCGATCAGACCGAAGATCAGGCCTACGAAAAGGCTGGCCAGCGCCAGTTGCAGCGTCACCCAGGCACCGGAAACGAGCAGATGGCCGAAACCCTGAAGATCCATTGTCGGATTGTCCTGTCAGCGTAAAAGGGGCTCTTGCGAGCCCCGTCGGATAATCAGTAGATGGAGAACGGGAAGTACTTGTCGTTGATCTCCTTGTAAGTACCGTTCTCGACGATGGCCTTGATCGCCTCGCTGAACTTGTCCTTCAGCGGATCGCCCTTGCGTACCGCGATGGCGATTTCGTCATTGATATCGATGTCCTCACCCTTGAACTCGAAGCCCTCGCCGGCTTCGCTCTGCAGCCAGTCGTAGGCCGGGAATTTGTCGGACAGCAACGCGTCCAGGCGGCCGGCGGCCAGGTCCAGATAGGCGTTGTCCTGGGTGTCGTAGAGCTTGACGCCGACGACATCGGCCAAGTTGTCCTCGAGGTACTGGCCGGCGATGGTGGCGCGCTGGGCGCCGACGACCTTGCCCTTGAGACCCGCTTCGGAGGTATCGAGCTCCTGCCCCTTGGCGGCGACGAAGGCCAGCACGTTGGAGTAGTAACGATCGGAGAAGTCGACCACACGCAGACGCTCGTCGGTAATCGACATGGACGCGATGATGGCATCGTACTTGCGGGTCATAAGACCCGGAATGATGCCATCCCAGTCCTGGGCCACCAGCTCGCAATCGGCCTTCATCTGGGCGCAGAGGGCGTTGGCGATATCGACGTCGAAGCCCTTGAGTTCGCCACTTTCGTCGATCATGTTGAAAGGCGCATAGGCGCCTTCGGTCGCGATGCGGATGGTCTCGGTATCAGCCTGTGCCGGCAGTGCGGACAGCAGGCCGCCGACAGCCAGGGAAAGGGTTGCGATCAGTTTGCGCATGGTCATGGTTTTTGTCTCTCGCTGATAGCGTTGTTGTTATTGCCGTTGGTAACGGCGGGCTCCCTACAGAATAGATGCCCCGCCGGGCCGGTCGGGTGCCCGGACCGACAGGCTCGTCAGGACAGGTGGCTCGACATGAAGTCGCGCACCCGCTGTGAGCGCGGATTCCCGAACAGCTGTTCCGGTGGTCCCATTTCCTCGATCTGCCCCTGGTGCAGGAACACCACCTGACTCGACACATCGCGCGCAAAGCGCATTTCGTGGGTGACGATCAGCATGGTGCGCCCCTCTTCGGCGAGCGAACGAATCACCGCCAGCACCTCATTAACCAGCTCCGGATCCAGCGCCGAGGTCGGCTCGTCGAACAGCAGCACCTGCGGGTCCATCGCCAGCGCACGGGCAATGGCGACACGCTGCTGCTGGCCGCCGGAAAGGTTGCCCGGGTAGGCCTTGGCCTTGTCCTCGAGACCGACGCGTGCAAGCAGCTCCTGCGCCCGGGCAACCGCCTGTTGCCGCGACTGCCCGAGCACCTGTATCGGCGCTTCGATGATATTGTCGAGAATGGTTTTGTGGGGCCAGAGGTTGAAGCTCTGAAACACGAAGCCGATGCGCGCGCGCATCTGTTCAAGCTGACGGCGGCTGGCCGCGTCGAGCGCGCCATCCTTGGCCTTTTTCAGCACCAGTTCCTCGCCGGCAACGCGGATCTGTCCGGCGTTGGGGCGTTCGAGCAGGTTGATGCAGCGTAGCAGGGTGCTTTTGCCGGAGCCGCTGGAGCCGAGGATGGAAATGACGTCGCCATCCCTCGCCTGCAGAGAAATCCCCTTCAGGACTTCGAGCTCTCCGTAGGATTTGTGAATATCGACCAGCTCCAAAGCTGTTTGCGCCTGGGACATCTGTTGGATTCCGTTATCGCCCTGGGTCGTGGCGGCCTGGCAGGATCACTGCGCAACCACCTCCGGTGACGCGCACTGCCTGGTAACGCCCGCGTCCGATCAGTAAGCCTGCCCCGGACCCAAAAAACAGCGAGGGTCCGGGCAAGGGACGCCATTTTCCTTAAATTTCGTCAAAAGGCAATCGTATGGGATGAATATGGGGAAATCCGACTGCCTCGCCAAGGCAGTGTAGCGGTGGACAGACGAAGTGGGAAGGAGATAGTCGACAGCGGGCAGTTAACAAAAAAGCCGGAGGGTGGGTGAAGCGATGCATTGGCACCTTGGGTAACCTACCTATTGCGGTACGGGCATCGCGGAACCGCCATGGACGGTGGAAACCCCGAAAACGCAGGAGCCATTTTTCGGGGAACCCGCCATATCAATCGCAGTACAGATCGATTGGTTTCAGCCCGCACCACGGGTGTTGGGTTACGCGACTTCGTCGCTAGACCCAACCTACTGCATCAAGTCGCGCCCGGTGCGACTTTCAGCTGGCGTAATCGCTCAGCAGCTGCTGCTGGGCGCTGAAGGGCTCTTCGCCCTCGGCGGGCTGGCGCAGCGTGTAGCTGCCGTCCAGTGCCAGCTCCCAGGACTGGGTATTGTCCTGCAGGTAGTATTCCAGCTCGCGCCTGATGCGTTCGGCGTTCTTGCCGGAGAGCTGAAACCCGGTCTCGACGCGGTTGCGCATATTGCGCTCCATCCAGTCGGCGCTGGAACAGAAGACGTCGGGCTTGCCGCCGGTATTCTCGAAGTAGTAGACCCGTGTGTGCTCGAGGAAGCGGCCGATGATCGACACCACGCGGATATTATCGGAAATGCCCTCAATGCCCGGGCGCAGCTGGCACATCCCGCGCACCACCAGGTCGATCTGCACCCCGGCCTGAGAGGCTTCGTAGAGCGCCCGGATCAGCTTCGGTTCGGTGAGCCCGTTGACCTTGACGATAATGCGTGCCGGCTTGCCGCTGGCGGCGTTCCTGGCTTCACGCTGAATCAGCTCGATCATCTTCGCCATCAGCGTGAAGGGCGCGTTGAAGAGCTTTTTCAGGCGCTGGATCTTGCCCATGCCGGTGAGCTGCTGGAACACCTTGTGCACATCCTCGCCCATCTCCTGATCGGCGGTGATGAAGCTGTAGTCGGTATAGAGGCGGGCCGTGCCGGAATGATAGTTACCGGTGCCGAGGTGGCAGTAACGTACCAGCTTGTTGCCTTCCTGGCGCACGATCAGCATCGCCTTGGCATGGCACTTGTAGCCCACCACGCCGTAGACCACCAGGCAGCCGGCCTCTTGCAGACGGCTTGCCAGGTGCAGGTTACTTTCCTCGTCGAAACGGGCGCGCAGCTCGATCACCACCGTGACCTCCTTGCCGCTGCGGGCCGCTTCGACCAGCGCATTGACGATGTCGGACTTGTCGCCGGTGCGGTACAGCGTCTGCTTGATCGCCACCACCTTGGGATCCTTGGCCGCCTGGCGCAGCAGATCCACCACCGGCGAGAACGACTGGAAGGGGTGCAGCAGCAACTGCTCGTTGGCGGCGATGCTTTCGAACACCGTCTTTTCGTTGCGAAGTTTGTTCGGAATGCCCGGAGAAAACGGCTTCCAGCGCAGGTCGGAGCGATCGACCAGGTCGCGCACCGCCATCAGGCGGGTCAGGTTGACCGGACCGTCGACGCGGTAGACCTGACTGTCGTTGAGGGTGAACTCCTCCTGCAGGAAGCTGATGAATTCCTCGGGTGTGCGGTTGTCCACCTCCAGGCGCACGGCGTCGCCGTACTTGCGCGAGTGCAGTTCCCCTTTCAGGGTACGCGCCAGGTCCTCGATCTCCTCGAAGTCGAAGGTCAGGTCGGCGTTGCGGGTAATGCGAAACTGATAGCAGCCCTTGATCGCCATACCCGGAAAGAGATCGTCGGCGAACTCGTGGATCATCGACGACAGGAACACCAGGTTGTCGCCGCCGTTGCACAGCTCGTCGGGCAGCCGGATCAGGCGAGGCAGCGAGCGCGGTGCAGGAATGATCGCCAGTCCGGTCTCACGACCGAAAGCGTCCTTGCCGTCGAGCTGGACGATGAAGTTGAGGCTCTTGTTGACCAGCCGCGGGAAAGGATGCGACGGATCCAGACCAATCGGGCTGATCACCGGCACCACGTTCCCGTCGAAGTATTCCCGCACCCAGTCACGCTGCTCCGGGGTCCAGTCGGCGCGGCGGATGAAGCGGATGCCCTGGGACGCCATCTCCGGAAAGATGATCTCGTTGAGAATCTTGTACTGACGCGTGACATTGAGATCGCAGATCTCGCGAATGCGCTCCAGCACCTTCTGCGGGTGCATGGCGTCAGGGCCGACCGCTTCGCGGCCGTACTTGAGCTGGCGCAGCTGCTCGGCGACGCGGATCTCGAAGAACTCGTCCAGGTTGCTGGAGAAGATCAGCAGGAACATCAGCCGTTCGAGCAGCGGGTAGCCCGGGTCCAGCGCCTGCTCCAGCACCCGCACGTTGAACTGCAGATGACTGAGCTCACGGTTGATGTAGAGCTCCGGCGCCTTGAGGTCGACCGGCGGCACCTCCACCGGCTCGGTGATCGCCAGGCTCTCGCGGCTCTCGAGCAGCGCCTGGGTCGCCTCGGTCTGATCCAGCACCGGTTCTGCCGGGGCCTCGGCGTCGCGCTGGGCGGCCGGTTCTTCGAGCGCCTTGTTCATTCCATCGTCTCCTGGTGTTCCCTCAGCTCCGCGGTGCCGAGCAACAGGGAGGTTATTCGTTCAGCAGCTGGGCTGCGCGTTTGGCGAAGTACGTCAGCACACCGTCGGCACCGGCACGCTTGAAGGCCAGCAGCGACTCGAGCATCACGCTGCGCTCGTCGAGCCAGCCGTTCTGGAAGGCGGCCATGTGCATGGCGTACTCGCCGCTGACCTGGTACACGAAAGTGGGCGCCTGAAACTCGTCCTTTACCCGGCGCACAATATCAAGATAGGGCATACCCGGCTTGACCATCACCATGTCGGCCCCTTCCGCCAGATCGAGTCCGACCTCGTGCAGCGCCTCGTTGCTGTTGGCCGGGTCCATCTGATAGCCGAACTTGTTGCCCTTGCCGAGGTTACCGGCGGAGCCGACCGCATCGCGGAAGGGACCATAGTAAGCGCTCGCATACTTGGCAGAATACGCCATGATGCGGGTATTGACGTGGCCGTGACTCTCGAGCTCCTCGCGAATCGAGCCGATACGGCCATCCATCATGTCGCTGGGCGCCACCACGTCGGCGCCGGCCTCGGCATGGGACAGCGCCTGGCGCACCAGGGTGTCGACGGTGCGGTCGTTGAGCACGTAGCCACGCTCGTCGATAATGCCGTCCTGGCCGTGGGTGGTGAAGGGATCGAGCGCGACATCGGTAATCACGCCCAGATCCGGGCAGGCGTCCTTCAGCGCCTTGACCGCACGTTGCGCCAGGCCGTCGGGATTGTAGGCCTCTTCGGCGAACTCGGACTTGGCCGCGGCGGGAGTGACCGGAAACAGCGCCAGCGCCGGAACGCCGAGGGATTCAAGCTGCCGGGCTTCGCGCACCAGCCGGTCGATGCTCATGCGCTCGACGCCCGGCATCGACGCGACCGCTTCGGTGCAGTCGTTACCTTCGATCACGAACACCGGATAAATGAGATCGTCGGGCGACAGTCGGTTCTCCCGCATCAGGCGACGGGAAAAGTCGTCGGCGCGCATCCGGCGCATGCGGGTTTCGGGGAAAAAGCGCTGGCTGTCGTTAAAGGCCACGGGGCAGGCACCTCTCGTTTCGCTGGCAATTGGAACGAATTTATATGACGGGAATATGACAACGACAATCGAGAGTCGTTTGGTCATGCTTCCCGCGGTATCTGGCGGCGTCCGCGCTGGCGAAACGCCCGGTTTGCCGACTATGATACCGCCGGGCACCGGTGGGCGGGAAATCTTTCAGGGCCCCTCACTCCGGTGCCCCTGCCCAACCGCCATCGGCCCCCAGACAACCAGCCAAGACGAGTGGAGGTTCAGGATGAAAAAAGTCGCCGTCATACTTTCGGGTTGCGGTGTTTACGACGGTTCCGAAATCTACGAATCCGTCCTTACGCTGCTGCGCCTCGAACAGCAGGGCGCAGAGTATCAGTGCATGGCGCCAGACGTCCCCCAGTTGCACGTCGTCGACCACCAAAGCGGAGAACCCGTGCCGGGCGAAAGCCGCAACGTGCTGCAGGAGGCCGCGCGCCTTGCCCGCGGTCGCATCATCGACATCGGCACGGCCAGCGCCGCCGATTACGACGCCCTGATCCTGCCGGGCGGCTTCGGCGCCGCCAAGAACCTCTCGGATTTCGCGCTCAAGGGCGACCAGTGCACCGTCAATCCGCAGGTCGCGGCCCTTGCCCGCGCCTTCCACGACGCCGGCAAACCGGTCGGCCTGATGTGCATCGCACCGACGATGATTCCGAAGCTGCTGGGCCAGGGCATCCGCTGCACCATCGGCGAGGACGCCGAAGTCGCAGGAGCCATCGAGCGCATGGGCGGGGTGCACCAGGCCTGCGGCGTCGACGCCATCGTCGAGGATACCGGGGCGAAAGTGGTCACCACCCCGGCCTACATGCTCGCGGGTTCGATACTGGAAGCCCAGTCCGGCATCAACAAACTGATCGACCGGGTACTGGAGCTGGCCTGAGCGACGGTCCGGCTTTTGTTGCCGGCCGGTATGAAGTAATTTAAAGGCCGCATACAGCATCGCTGAAAGGAGTCACGGTTGCGCATCCTGAAACCGCTTCTACTGCTGTTACTGGTCTGGAGCCAGATCGCCCGTGCCGAGCCACTGGTGCTGGCCCAGGTCAGCGACAGACCCAGCAAGGACTTCGAACAGCTGCGCCCCATGGTCGAGTATGCGGCCGCCCGGCTGGCCCCGCTGGGTATCACTTCGGGCGAAGTACGGCTCTACGACAGTGCCGAGCAACTCGCCTCGGCGCTGCAGGCCGGCGACGTCGACTGGATTACCGAGACGCCCTTCACGGCGGCAAGACTGATGCACGAAGCCGGGGCCCGGCCTTTGCTGCGAAAGTGGAAAGGCGGTCAGCACCAGTACCAGACACTGATCTACACCCGCAGCGACAGCCCGATCCGCAGCGTCCTCGACCTCACCGACAGGCGCATCGCCTTCGAGCATCCCGAATCCTTCAGCAGCTATTTCGTGCCACGCAGGATCCTGCTGCGCAGCGGCCTGCAGCTGACCGGGCTGAAGGACCTGCATCAGCCGCCGCCGCCGGGCAACACCGGCTACCTGTTCAGCCGCAACGAGAAAAACAACGCGCTCTGGGTCCACAAGGGGCTGGTCGACGCCGGTGCCCTCAACAGCGGCGACTGGGAAAACCGCGAGCGCGTTCCCGTCGCCATACGTCGGGACCTGCGTATTATCTACCGCTCCGAAACCTATCCCCGGGCCCTCGAGCTGGTATCAAGCGAGCTCGACGACAACGTTGTCGCGGCCCTGCGCGAGCTGCTGCTGGCCATGCCGGCCTCCGGGGCGAGCGAAGTGCTTGCCAGCTATGAAAACAGCACCGGCTTCGAGCCGCTGCAGCCCGGCGACATCGAGTTGCTGAGCGACATCTACGACAGCAGCCGACGATGGTGACCCTTCGCACCCGCTACAGCGCGACCCTGGCGCTGGTGACCTTCGGCGTCTGCGGCCTGCTGCTGCTGTTCTCGCTCTACATGCTGCAGAATGTCTACCAGCAGGTCAGCCGCAGCGCCCAGCAGGCGGTCGAGCAGGGTGTCGCGCGACAGCTGTCGCGCGATGCGCTGCTGCTCGGCGAAACCCTGGCCGGCAACCTTGCCCTGCCGGTCTACCACAACGATTTCAGCGCCATCGAGGAAATCCTGCAGCACCTGCGGCAACGCGCCGAAATCGGCTACATCTTCGTCTACGACCCGGACCTTCGCGTCATCCACGACGGCACCGCGGAGGTAAACCACTATGGCACTCCGGTCAGCCAGCTGATTCCCGCCGGCCTCGATGACCACTTTCAACCCTCGGCCCGCACGATCGACGACCTGATCCATGTCACCTTCCCGGTGACCTCCGGCAGCAGCACCATCGGCGCCGTGCGCTTTTCCGTCTCCTTCAGCGACGCCCGCACCGATACCGCGGCGCTGACATCGCAGCTGGATCAGGCGTTCGCCGGCTTCCGCCAGCAGGTGGTGATCGGTCTGGTGCTGGCGTTCCTGGCACTGATGGCGGTGACGCTGCTGCTGTCGCTCGGAGCCAGCCGGCGCCTTATGCAACCGCTGCAGGAGCTGGCGGCGCTGAGCCGCAATTTCAGGGCCAACGACGAGAGCGTGCGCTTCAGCCTGCAACGCGACGACGAGATCGGCGAGCTGGCCGAAGCGCTGGAGCAGATGCGCCGGCGCGTTCAGCAGAGCCACAAGACCATCTCCCGCATGGCTTTTCGCGACCCTCTCACGGGTCTTGCCAACCGGCGTTTCCTGCAGCAGGAACTGGAACGGCTGCTGAGCGCCGGCAACGACCCGCTGGCGCTGCTGTTCATCGACCTCGACCACTTCAAGGCCGTCAACGACAGCGCCGGTCACGAGGTTGGCGACCAGGTACTGCGCAACGTCGCCTCGCGACTCGAATCGATCGCCCGCAGCCTCGACGGCGAAGCCCTGGTGGCGCGCCTCGGCGGCGACGAGTTCACACTGGTGCTGCCGCAGCTACCGCATCCTGACGCCGCCGGCGAGGTCGCCGAGCGCGTGGCCGGGCTGCTGCAGATACCGGTCGAGGTGGCACGGCAGCAGTTCCGCGTATCCGCCAGCATCGGCATCACCCTGTTTCCGGATGATGGTTTCAGCCCGGTGGACCTGATGCGCCATGCCGACACCGCCATGTACGAGGCCAAACAGGCCGGCCGCAACCGCTTCTGTTTCTTCGAGCAGTCGATGAACCAGCGGGTCCATGAGCACCTGCTGGTGCTTCAGGGCATCGACCAGGCGCTGGCCGAGCATCAGCTGTTTCTCGAGTACCAGCCGGTTTTCGACCTGCAGCGCGACGTCATCAGCGGCGCCGAGGCCCTGGTGCGCTGGCGACACCCCCGGCAGGGGCTGGTGTCGCCGGCCAGCTTCATCCCCATCGTCGAGGAATCCGACCGCATCGAAGCGCTGACCCTCTGGGTTCTGACACAGGCTTGCCGGGATCTGCGCGACCGCATTCTGCCGCGCGCACCGGGCTTCAAGCTGTCGCTGAACGTGTCCGGCGTCGCGCTGCAGTCGGACAGCCTGCGCGACCGGGTGCTCGAGACGCTGTCGCGCGAAGGCGTGTCGCCGGCCAGCCTGCGCCTCGAGATCACCGAAACGACAATGATGCGCGATATCGAAAAAAGCGCCGAAACGCTCAAGCTCTGGCAGCAGGCCGGTCTGCGCATCCTGATCGACGACTTCGGCACCGGCTACTCCTCACTGAGCTACCTCACCAGCCTGCCGATCGATGGCCTCAAGATCGATCGCAGCTTTATCTCCCAGCTGCAGCAGAGCAGCCAGGGCCCGGTGGTCGACGCCATCCTGGCGCTGTCGCGCACCCTCGGCATCGAAACCATTGCCGAAGGTATCGAAACGCAGGAGCAGCTGCAGCTGCTGCGCCAGATGCGTGCCAGCCACGGCCAGGGCTACCTGCTGGGCCGCCCGATGCCGGTGTCGCAGCTGCGGACGTTGCTGGAGCATCCCCAGCCGTTGCATCACAGCGGAATCATGAGCTGAAACGGGCCGCCGTCGCCCGTCCCATGCAAATGCGGTAGAGCGTCGGGATCACCAGGAGCGTCAGCAGCGTGGAAAAGGCCAGCCCGCTGACAATGGCCGTCGCCACCGGCCCCCACACCAGCGAGGCACCGCCGAGCCCGGTGGCGAGCGAGAACAGCCCGGCAATGGTGGTCAGCGAGGTGATCAGGATCGGTATCACGCGCCGTCTGGCCGCGTACAGTGTAGCGTGGAGTACGCTCATGCCCTCGGCGATACGGCTGTTGGCCGCCGAGATCAGCACGATGGCGGCATTGACGGCGATGCCGGCCAGCGCCACCACACCATAGAGGGTGAACAGGCTCAGCGGGTTCTGCGTCAACAGCAGCCCGAGGACCACACCGGTGAACGCCATCGGCACCGTCGCCAGTATCATCACCGGCTGCCAGTAGCTGCGGAACTGGGTGCCGAGAATCAGGTACATCAGCCCGACACCGAACACGAACAGCACCGCAATGGCGTCGATGCTTTCCTGGATATCGTCGAGCTCGCCGGTGAAATCAAGCGCCACGTTGGGGTATTGCGCCTGCAGCTCGCTGTCCCAGTACGCCTGCAGCAGCCGGTTGGCGGCCAGGGTGTCGAGTTCACTGTCCGGCAGCAGGTCCGCCTCCACCGTGATGGCCCGGCGGAAATTGTAGTGGCGGATATTGCCGAGTCCCGGCTGTCGTTCGGCGCGCACCAGCGTCGACAGCGCCACCTGCCCGCCGCCCGGCGTCGGCAGCCGGAAGTCGAGCAGCCGGATGACATCGTCGAAACCGCGCGGCTGCGCCCGCACCCGTACTTCCAGCTTGTCGCCGAGATGCTGCATATCGGCGACAATTTCACCGTCGACCAGCAGCAGCGCGCTGCGCAGCACCTCGGCCGGCTGCAGGCCGGCACGGTTGATGGCGTCGTAGTCGGGGGTCAGCACCAGCGCCATGCGTCCACCGCCGGTATCGTCGCTGACATCGACGATGGCCTCGACCGATTCCATCTTCGCCAGCAGGGCGTCCGCCGCGGCGCGGATGGCGCTGTAGTCATCGCCGCGAACCTTGATACTGATCGGTCGCGACACCGGTGGCCCGCCCACCAACCGCAGGAAGGAGACGTTGACGGGACCTGCCAGGCGCTCGATATCCGGCCGAACCGCCTCTATCAGCGCATCGACCGAGCGGTTGCGATCGTTTTTGGGCCTGAGTCCGACCAGAATCTGCCCGTAATGCTCGCCGAACTGCGGCGCCGTTTCGGTGAACTGCTGGCCGGCATAGCCGACCACGGCGCGAAGGTCCTCGTCCCCCAGATGGCGGCGCACCAGCCGCTCGGCCTCGCGCACCTTGTCGAGGGTAGCCGACAGCGGCGTCTGCGGCGGCATCTCGATATTGACGTAGAACAGCCGCAGCGGGTCCGAGGCAAAGAAGTCCATCTTGATCATGCCGGCAGCAACGACGCCGATGGAGCCTGCGAACAGCGCCACCATCAGAGACAGCGTCAGCACCGGCCGTCGCAGCGCCTTGACCAGCACGCGGATGTAGAACACCTGCACCCGGCGCGTGGCGCGCATTCGCCAGCGCTGCATGCGCCCGGGTCTCGACAGATCGATACGGGCGACGGTGACATGGGCCGGCAGCATCCAGAACGCCTCGATCAGCGAAATCGCCAGCGCGATGGTCACCACCATCGGAATCACGCGCATGAAGTCGCCGAGGATACCCGGCAACAGCATCAGCGGCAGAAAGGCCGCCATGGTCGTCAGTACCGCGCTGGTCACCGGCCAGCCGACCTCCCTGAGCGAAGCCACCGCGGCCTCGAGCGCCTGCTCGCCCTGCTGCAGGCGATAGTAGATCGCCTCGACCACCACCACGGCGTCGTCGACCAGCATCCCCAGCACGATCACCACCCCGAGCAGCACGGTCACGTTCAGCGTCTCACCACTGACCCAGAGCACCCAGAACGTCCCCGCCAGCACGAAGGGAATGCCGATCGCCGTCAGCAGCGCGATGCGGGCCCCCAGGAACAGCCAGGCCACCAGCAATACCAGCAGCAGGCCGATCAGGGCGTTGTTCTGCATCAGCCGGATGGCTTCGCGGGTCGGCACCGTCTGGTCGTCCACCATCACCAGCTCGACGCCGGTCCGGACCCGCAGGGCGTTGCGCTCGTCCATGTAGGCCCGCACCCGCTCGACCAGTTCCAGAGTGTTGGTCTCCCCCTGTTTCATCACCGCCATGACCACCGCCGGGCGGCCACCTATCACCGCCTCCTGGCTCGGCTTCTCCCGCGCCCGCTCCACCGTGGCGATGCGATCCAGGGTAACCTCCTCGCCGTCCAGCCCGACCAGTGGAATCTGTTTGATGCGATCCGGCGACTGATCGCGCCCGGCGAGGCGCACCAGCCAGCGGGTGCCGCCGACATCGACACTGCCGGCCGAAATGTCCCGAAACCAGAGCGCGACACTGTCCGCCACCTGGGTCGGCGACAGCCCCAGCGCCTGCAGCGCGTCGGGATCGAAATTCACCTGCAGCTCGGGGTCGTCGAGCGCGATCGGGTCGACCCGGTCGACCCCCGCCAGCGCTTCCAGGTCACGCTCGATGCTGCGTGCCTGCAACCGCAGGTTTTCATCGTCGGCCTCGCCCACCACCGCCAGCGTAACGCTGGGAAAAGCGTTGGCGGTGGTCAGCTCGACAATGAACGGATCGACCGCCGCCTCCGGCAGTTCGTCTTCGGCATTCTGAATTTCACGCCGCAGGTCGGTGACGCGCTTGTCGAAGGTGCGGGCGTCAATGTCCTCGAACCGCACCAGCAGGCTGGAGACGCCCTCGCGACTGTTGGACGAAGCGAAGCGGATATCGGAAATGCCCCGGATCGCCTGCTCGAGCGGGTCGGTGACGCGCCGCTCCACGTCCTCTGCGGAGGCCCCGGGCAGTGCCGTGGTAATGACGATCCAGTTGAAGTTGATGGTGGGATCCTGCTGGCGCGGCAGCAGGTTGTATGCCAATACCCCGACCACCAGCACCAGCACGAACAGCAGGTTGGCCAGCACATGATGGCCGATCAGACGCTCGAGCATTCCCTACTCCTCTGCCGCCGCCGTTGCCGTCCCTTGCCGCTGTACCGGCTCGCCGTCGTTGACCGCGTACTGCCCCTCGATAATCACCAGCGTATCCGGGGCCAGATCCACCGCCGCGGCCTGACCCTCGAGCGCCCCGGGCAGCGGCCTGAACTCGGCCCGGCCATCCCGATACAGCATAAGACCCAGCTGCCCTTCGCGCCGGACCACCAGCGCAGCCGGCAGGCGCGGCTGCGGCGCCTGCCACAGCAGTCGACCGCTGCTGCCGGCCAGTGCCGGCTCGCCGCTGAATCCGAGCCGGATTCGGCGGGTTCGGGTACGGCTGTCCACCAGCGGCAGCACGGTGCGCAGCTCCAGTGAGTAGCGCCTTCCATTATTTTCGAAGGCCAGGACAGCGGCCTGCTGCAGACTCCCGGCCTGCTCCATCGGCACCTGCGCCTCGACCTCGAGCGCCTCGTCCCTCAGCAGTCGCAGCAGTGGCGTACCGGAGCTGGCAAGGCTTCCTTCGGAGCCGGGACGCTCGGTCACGATGCCGTCGAACGGAGCATTGACGCTGCAACGTTTAACCGCAAGCCCGGCCTTCTCGACCGACAGCACGGAACCGGCCCGCTCCGCCGTAAGCTGCTCGAGTTCACTCTGGCGCTGGTCGCGCAGCTCCACCGAGACATTACGTTGCTTGACCAATGTTTTCACCCGCTCG
This sequence comes from Marinobacterium nitratireducens, assembly GCF_014645375.1. GTDB lineage: Bacteria > Pseudomonadota > Gammaproteobacteria > Pseudomonadales > Balneatricaceae > Marinobacterium_A > Marinobacterium_A nitratireducens. The sequence continues at coordinate 227,404 of NZ_BMLT01000002.1, read as the reverse complement.
AGCTGCTGGCGTGCCAGGACGATACGGGCATCGAGGGAATCCAGGCTCGCGCGCGCCTGCTGCAACGCCAGTTCGTAATCGCTGCACTCGAGCCGAACCAGCAACTGCCCGGCCGAGACGTGATCGCCAACCCTTACCGGCATCGACTCGACCAGCCCACCGATCTGGGCGCTCAATACGCTGTGATCCTCGGCCACGACCTGCGCCGGCGCGCTCAGCTCCACCGTCTTGACCAGGCTTTCGAGCGGCGCCACCCGTACCGTTACAGCCCCGGCAACCGTGGCGGCCAGGCAAAGCCAGAGCGATATAATCCAGCGATAGAGCATAACTAATCCTTCAGTTTGCATAAAACGTCGGACCGGCACTATTCGCTGCGCTCATGGTGCCCTACGTTCATTCGGCCCGCCGCGATGCGGGTCAGAACGTAGGGTGCCCTGAGTGAAACGAAGCGCACCTGTAGACCTGGCACGATTCGCTGCGCTCATGGTGCCCTACAGAAAATTTCGTTCACGCATTGTAGCTTCTCATCCCACAAAAAAGCCGCGGTCTCTGTCGGAGCCGCGGCTTTTTCTACGGGGATTCAGCAATAACTGATCAGAGGCGCACTTCGATACCGCGCTCGCGCATATAGGCTTTGGCCTGCGGAATGCTGTACTCGTTGAAGTGGAAGATCGACGCCGCCAGCACCGCATCGGCCTTGCCTTCGATACAGCCGTCGACCAGATGGTCGAGGTTGCCGACGCCACCGGAGGCGATCACCGGCACGTGCACCGCTTCGGAAATGGCGCGGGTCACGCCCAGATCGAAGCCGTTCTTGGTACCGTCGCGGTCCATCGAGGTCAGCAGGATCTCGCCTGCCCCCAGGTCCACCATCTTGCGCGCCCACTCGACCGCGTCGAGACCGGTCGGCTTGCGGCCGCCATGGGTGAAGATCTCCCACTTGTCGGGCTCGTCCGGCATCGACACCTTCTTGGCATCGATCGCCACCACGATGCACTGGGAGCCGAAGCGCTCGGCCGCCTCGCGCACGAATTCCGGGTTGAACACCGCTGCGGTGTTGATCGACACCTTGTCGGCGCCGGCGTTGAGCAGCTTGCGGATATCCTCGCAGGTGCGGATGCCGCCGCCGACGGTCAGCGGAATGAACACCTGGGACGCCATGCGCTCCACGGTATGCACCATGGTGTCGCGGCCCTCATGGCTGGCGGTGATGTCGAGGAAGGTGATCTCGTCGGCGCCCTGCTCGTCGTACTTGCGGGCGATCTCCACCGGGTCGCCGGCGTCGCGGATATCGACGAACTGGACACCCTTGACCACGCGGCCGTTCTCGACGTCGAGACAGGGTATGATGCGTTTCGCCAGAGCCATGGAATCTCTCCTCAGTTGCCGGACTGGTCGCAGTACTGCTGCGCTTCGGCCACGTCCAGGGTGCCTTCGTAGATGGCACGGCCGGTGATGGCGCCGAGGATACCCTGACCGGCAACCGCGGCCAGCGCCCGGATGTCGTCCATGTTGGTGACGCCGCCGGAGGCGATGACCGGAATGCCGCCCTCGCGCGCCAGCTCCACGGTGGCCTCGACGTTGACGCCCTGCATCATGCCGTCACGGGCGATATCGGTGTAGACGATGGACGAGACGCCGTCGTTGCGGAAACGCTTGGCCAGATCCACGGCCTTGACCTGTGACACCTCTGCCCAGCCATCGGTGGCGACGTAGCCGTCCTGGGCGTCGAGACCGACAATGATGTGACCGGGGAACTGCTTGCACATCTCGGTGACGAAGTCGGGCTCCTTCACCGCCTTGGTGCCGATGATGACGTAGTCGACACCGGCCTTGAGATAGGCTTCGATGGTCTCGGCGCTGCGGATACCACCGCCGATCTGGATCGGCAGATTCGGGTAGGCCTTGGCGATGGCGCTGACGATCTCGCCGTTGACCGGGGTGCCGGCAAAGGCGCCGTTGAGGTCCACCAGGTGCAGGCGGCGGCAGCCGGCGTCCACCCACTTGGCAGCCATCTCGACCGGGTTGTCGGAAAAGACGGTGGAGTCGTCCATGCGGCCCTGGCGCAGGCGCACGCATTTGCCGTCTTTCAGATCAATCGCAGGGATAATAAGCATTGGAATCTCACTGTTGGTAGTAAGTTAACAGTGGCAGGTTCACAGTTTCCAGTTGCCTTCCGCCAACTGGAAACCACTGTCTGTTCACTGTTAACTCCAATCTGTTAACTGGCGTTGCCATCCCACTCGAGGAAGTTCTTCAGCAGCTGCAGTCCCGGCTTGGCACTCTTCTCCGGGTGAAACTGTACCGCGAACACGTTCTTGTGGTGCAGCGCGACGTCGAAGTCCAGGCCGTAGTTGCAGGTACCGGCGACCTGGTCGCGGTTGTCGAGCTTGACGTAGTAGCTGTGCACGAAATAGAAGCGGCTGCCATTCTCGATGCCGGCCCAGAGCGGGTGGTCGAGGCTCTGCTCGACGCAATTCCAGCCCATATGCGGCACCTTGAGCTTCTCGCCAGACTCATCCTTCAGGTTGTCGCCGAAAAAACGCACATGGCCGTCGAACTCGCCGAGGCACGGCACCCCGCCGTTTTCCTCGGAGTCCTGCATCAGCGCCTGATAGCCGACGCAGATGCCCAGGAACGGCTTGCCGGAGGCGATCGCCTCGGCCACTTCGCGATCGACGCCGAGGCGCCGGATCTCGGCCATGCAGTCACGGATGGCGCCGACACCGGGCAGCAGTACCCGGTCCGCCGTGCGCACCTGCTCAGGATCGGCGGTGACCCTCACCTCGACGCCGGGCTGTACGAACTCCAACGCCTTGGCCACCGAGTGCAGGTTGCCCATGCCATAGTCGATTACCGCGATGCTCGACATCAGAGGCCCCCCTTGGCTTGAGAAGGCGCATCGGGTGCTGCCCCCGGGTTCAATTGGAAGTCGGTCACGACATCGGGCATTACAGGCACCCCTTGGTCGACGGCATTTGATTGGCGGCACGCTCGTCGATCTGCAGCGCAAAACGCAGCGCCCGGCCGAAGCCCTTGAAGATGGTTTCGGCCTGGTGGTGCGCGTTGAAGCCCTTGAGATTGTCGATATGCAGCGTTACCGACGCATGATTGACGAAACCCTGGAAGAACTCCCAGAACAATTGGGTGTCCATCTTTCCGATAGCGGCACGGGTGAACTCGACGTCCATATGCAGGCCGGGACGACCGGAGAAGTCGATGACGACCCGCGACAACGCCTCGTCGAGCGGCACATAGGCATGGCCGTAGCGCATGATGCCTTTCTTGTCGCCCACCGCCTGGGCGAACGCCTGCCCCAGGGTGATACCGATATCCTCGACGCTGTGGTGATCATCGATATGGATATCACCCTCGCAGTGAATATCGAGGTCGATCAGGCCGTGGCGCGCGATCTGGTCCAGCATGTGCTCGAGAAAGGGCACGCCCGTATCGGCTTTCAGCTTGCCGCTGCCGTCGAGGTTGACGGAGACGGTGATCTTGGTCTCGAGGGTATTGCGGGTGACCGTGGCGGTACGCTCTGCCATGGGGCTCTCCGGATAGCTTGAATCAGGCGGGCGATTATACATCTAACCACGCGGCCACGCACGAGCCGGGGGCTTTTCGGCAAGCCGGACGGGTGAGAGGCACGGACCGGAGGCCGGGTACGGCGATGCGTCGCAGCGAGCTGTACGCCAGCCGTGAATTACGGGCATCGCGGAACCCGCAATATCGATCGTAGTACAGATCGATGGGTGTCGGCTGGCAACCATGCAGGTTGATGTTGGGTTACGGCCCTTCGGGCCTAGACCCAACCTACAAAAGACGGTGCGCGCAGTAACGCGGGAAGTTGTGCCAATGAGGTGGAGCGACCGGCCACTGCGTATTGCCGCAGACTGGCTGGAAAACCGTTCTCGGCATGTTGTTGTCGAGAGCGGCCCGGGTGACTTCCTGGCCCAGGCAAAAAAACTGCTCCATGCGTTTTTTGCACAAGGGCCATCCCTGGCCCAGGCAAAAAATACTGCTCCTTGCGTTTTTTGCACAGGGGCCATCCCTGGCCCAGCCATTGCATCCTGGCAGGAAGCGATTATGCTGGCGGCCACAGAACACGAACGGAGGCAGGCATGAAAGGCATGGCGAAGCTGATACTGGGTCTGGTGGGCCTGGTAGTTGTCCTGGTGGCGGCGGCAGGGGTCCTGCTCGGTATCTTCATCGACCCCAACGACTACAAGGACGACATCGAAAAGCTGGCGCTGGACAAGGCCGGACTGGAGCTGTCCATCGATGGCGACATCGGCTGGACGCTGTTCCCCTGGCTGGGCCTCGAACTCAACGGCGTCCAGGCGCGCTATCCCGGAAAGCCGGAACTGGCCAGCCTCGGCCAGGCCCGGGTGGCCGTCAAGCTGCTGCCGCTGCTGTCGCGTCAGGCGCAGCTGAGCAGCGTCGAAGTCAGCGCGCTGGAACTCAACCTGGTTCGCGAAGCCGACGGCAGCGACAACTGGACGCCCGCCACTGCCGCAACCGCTGCGGACTCAGCCGCCGGCGAACCACCGCCCAGCGCCTCCGCGCCCGCGCCGGAAGCCGCAGAAACCACCGCGCCGGTGGCACTCGATATCGAAAGCATCCGGGTCAGCGACGGGCGCCTGAGCCTTGACGACCGCAAGGCCGGCAGCCAGCTGACCCTGCAGAACCTGGCAGTCACGACCGGCCGTGTTCAGGCGGGCGCCTGGTTCCCGCTCGAGCTCGGGTTCGAACTGCAGCAGAGCGCTGCCGGCACCGACCTGCAGGCCGGCGTGACGCTTCAGGCGGAAGCCCAGCTGGATCCACAGGCTCAGCAGTACCGCCTGCGGGGTCTCGACAGCACCCTCTCGCTGGCCACCGCCGCCCTGGGCGACAAGCCACTGGAGCTGCAGCTCGGCGGCGATCTGTCGGCAGACCTGGCCTCGGAGCTGGCGCGTATCGACAACCTCAGTCTGAAGCTCGCGGATATCAGCGCCGCCGGTTCGGTGTCGGTGCAGGATTTTGCCGCCCCCAAATTCGGTGGCGATCTCAAGGTAGCGCAGTTCAACGCCCGCACTCTGCTCGCCAGCCTGGGCCAGCCGGTACCGGAAACCGCCGACAGCAATGCACTGACCCGCGTCGCTTTCGGCGCCGCGATCAATGGCCCGGCCAACACCTTTGCGCTGCAACCGCTGACGCTGACCCTCGACGACAGCCGTTTCAGCGGCCGTTTCGGCTACGACCTTAACAGCGGCCGGCTGAGCCTGCAGCTGGACGGCGACAAGCTCGACGCCGACCGCTACCTGCCGCCCGGGAACGGACAGGCCGGCACACCGGCATCCGGCGACAGCAGCCAGCAGACGTCTGGCGATGCAGGCTACTCGAAAGAGCCCGTTATCCCGGTCGAGCCATTGCAGCACCTCAACCTCGACCTGCGGCTCGGACTCAAGCAGCTGACCGCATCCGGCGTCGCCATGCGCGATGTCGAACTCGCACTCGACGCCCGGGATGGCATCGCCGACTTCAGCCGCATCAACGCCAACCTGTTCGGCGGCAGCGTGCGCAGCAGCGCCAGACTGGATGTACGCCAGACACCGGTACGCCTGCAGGTGAAGAAGAACGTCAGCGGCCTGCAGATCGGCACCCTGCTGCAGACACTGACCGGTGAAAACCCGCGTATCACCGGCACCCTCAGCAGTCAGGCGGATATCAGCGCCAACGGCCGTTCGGTAGACGCCATCGTCAACAGTCTCGGCGGCAGCGCCAACTTCAACGTTACCGACGGTACCATCGAGGGCATCAGCATGGCGCAGACCATCTGCCAGGGATTCAATACCCTTGGCAGCCTGGGCGTGAACGCCCAGCAGGTCGACCGCTCGACGCCGTTCGCCAACCTCGGCGGCAACTTCCGCATCAGCAACGGCGTGATCAGCAACCAGGATCTGGCGGCTTCGCTCGACGCCATGGCCCTCAAGGGGCGCGGCTCGGTCAACCTGCCGCAACGCTCCCTCGACTACCGCCTCGGCCTGTCGATCGAGGAGAACCTGTTCAAGCAGAGCTGTTCGGTCAACAACAAGATCCAGGGCGTGGAGTGGCCCGTGAACTGCAAGGGCAGCTTCGACACCCCGCCGGCGGAACTCTGCCGGCCGGACCTGAGCGTGTTCGAGGACCTGCTGAAGCAGCAGTTGCAGCAGGAAGTGCAGAAAAAGGTCGAGGAGGAAGTGGACCAGAAGCTCAAGGACCGGCTCGGCGAGGAAGCCAAGAAGGCCAAGGATCTGCTGAAGGGGCTGTTCGGCAACTGATGACTCCGCAACAGTTCCACACCGCAGTGCTGCAATGGTTCGACCGCCACGGTCGCCACGATCTGCCATGGCAGGCGCACAAGACCGCCTACCACACCTGGGTCTCGGAAATCATGCTGCAGCAGACCCAGGTGGCGACGGTGATCCCGTACTTCGAGCGTTTCATCGAGCGCTTTCCCGACGTCCACAGCCTGGCCGAGGCGCCGCAGGACGAGGTGCTGCACCTCTGGACCGGGCTCGGCTACTACGCCCGGGCGCGCAACCTGCACAAGGCCGCGCGCATCGTCGCCGATGACTTCGGCGGCATCTTTCCCGACAGCGTCGACGGACTCGAGGCGCTGCCCGGCATCGGCCGCTCCACCGCCGGCGCCATCCTGTCGATCTCGACCGGACGTCGCGCCGCCATTCTCGATGGCAACGTCAAGCGGGTGCTGGCGCGCTTCTACGCCGTCGACGGCTGGCCCGGCGCACCGGCGGTGATGAAGGAGCTTTGGCAGCACGCCGAGCGCAACACCCCGCACGCCCGGGTCGGCGATTACACCCAGGCGATGATGGATCTCGGCGCCACTCTCTGCACCCGCGGCAAGCCGAGCTGCCTGCTGTGCCCGCTGCAGCCGCACTGCGAAGCGTTCGCCCAGGGCCGCACCGGCGAGCTGCCGGCGCCACGACCGAAAAAGACGCTGCCGGTACGCCAGACGCTGATGCTTCTGATCCGCAATGAAGACGGTGAGGTACTGCTGCAGCAACGCCCCCCGAGCGGTATCTGGGGCGGTCTCTGGAGCCTGCCGGAGGCGACCGATCTGCGCGATGCCGAGGGCGAGTCCGGCCTCGCGCTGGCGCTCGATTCGGCCCGGCCACTTGAGCCGGTACGGCACACGTTCAGCCACTTTCACCTCGATATCACGCCGGTTCTTGTCAAGTTGCGCGATGCGGGAGCTGTCATGGAAGGCACGCCGCGACTCTGGTATAACATACGCCAACCTTCCAGTATTGGCCTCGCGGCTCCGGTCAAGCGCCTGCTGGAATGTCTGCCCCAAGCCTAAGCCCCTTTAAACGGAGATTCTGATGAGCCGTACCGTATTCTGCCGCAAGTACCAACAGGAACTCGAAGGACTCGAGCGCCCACCGTACCCGGGCCCGAATGGCATGGATATCTACGAGAACGTCTCCAAGAAAGCCTGGCTGGAGTGGACCGAACACCAGACCATGCTGATCAACGAGAAGCACCTGAGCCTGATGGACCCGTCGACCCGTGATTTTCTGCAGCAGGAAATGGAAAAGTTCATGAGCGGCGAGGACTTCGCCAAGGCGGAAGGCTACGTGCCGCCGAGCAAAGACGAAACCTGATCCAGACGCGTCCGGCCGATGCAGGGACGACCTAACAAGATTAACGCAGGAAAAAACTCGGCATGACCTTGATGTGGATACCGCTGCTGCCGCTGCTGGGCGCCGTCATTGCGGCGCTGACCGCGCACTGGGGCAGGACCCGCTGCGCCTGGGCCACGGCCGCACTTCCGGCACTGGCGCTGGCACTGATCCTCAGCCTGATTCCGCAGCTCTCCGAAACCGGCAGCATCAAGTCCACGATATCGTGGATTCCGGCGCTGGGACTGAACCTGAGCTTTCGCTTCGACGGCCTCGCGCTGCTGTTTTCCGTCCTGATTCTCGGCATCGGGCTGCTGGTCATCCTGTACGCCCGATACTATCTCTCCGAAAAGGACTCGATGGGGCGTTTCTACGCCTACCTGATGCTGTTCATGACCGCGATGCTCGGCATCGTGCTGTCCGGCAACCTGCTGCAGCTGTGGCTGTTCTGGGAGCTGACCAGCATCAGCTCGTATCTGCTGATCAGCTTCTGGTGGCACAAGCCGGAGGCCCGGCGCGGCGCACGGCTGGCGCTGACCGTCACCGGTGCCGGCGGCCTGGCACTGCTGGCGGGTATCCTGCTGCTCGGCCGCATCGCCGCCAGCTTCGATCTCGACGTCATCCTGCAAAGCGGCGACCTGATCCGCGAACATCGCTGGTACCCGGCAGCGCTGCTGCTGATCCTGGCCGGCGTGTTCACCAAGTCGGCACAGTTCCCGTTCCACTCCTGGCTGCCACACGCGATGGCAGCGCCGACCCCGGTCAGCGCCTACCTGCACTCGGCCACCATGGTCAAGGCGGGCATCTTCCTGCTGGCGCGGCTGTACCCGGCGCTTGCCGGTACCGAGCTGTGGTTCATCGTGGTCAGCAGCACCGGGCTGATAACCCTGTTGGTGGGCGCTTACTTCGCCAATTTGAAGCATGATCTCAAGGGACTGCTGGCCTACTCCACCATCAGTCATCTGGGTCTGATCACGCTGCTGTTCGGTCTGGGCACCAAGCTCGCGGCGGTGGCGGCGGTGTTCCACATCATCAACCACGCCACCTTCAAGGCGTCGCTGTTCATGGCGGCCGGTATCATCGACCACGAGTGCGGCTCGCGCGACATGCGCCGCATCAACGGCCTCTGGAAGTACATGCCCTACACCGCCGCCCTGGCGATGATCGCCGCCTCGGCGATGGCCGGCGTGCCGCTGCTCAACGGTTTCCTGTCCAAGGAGATGTTCTTTGCCGAAACCCTGGAACAGGAATTCCTCGGCTCGCTGTCCTGGATGATTCCGGTGCTGGCGACCCTGGCGGGCGTCTTCTCGGTGGCCTACTCGGTACGCTTCATTCACGACGTCTTCTTCAACGGCGAACCGATCAATCTGCCGAAGACGCCCCACGAGCCGCCGCGCTACATGAAGGTGCCGGTGGAAATACTGGTGGGCCTGTGCCTGCTGGTCGGCATCCTGCCGAATATTGTCGTTGGCCCGCTGCTGAACATCGCCTCCTCGGCGGTGCTCGGCGGAGAGCTGCCGGACTACAGTCTGGCGATCTGGCACGGTTTCAATCTGCCGCTGCTGATGAGCCTGGTGGCGATGGCCGGCGGCCTGTTCGTCTATTTCCACCGCGCCCACCTGTTCCGCTTTCAGAAGCAGTTCCCGGAATGGAATGCCAGCGAGTCCTTCGAGATGGCCATGCGGCGGGTACAGGACGCGGCCGGCAAGCTGCTCGACTGGCTCGAAAACGGCTCGCTGCAACGCTACCTGCTGCTGATGCTGATGCTGCTGATACTGATGTTATGGCCGGCGCTGACCGAACTGACCCACCTGACCGGCAAGCGTGCGCACCTGCCGGTCGACATCCCGAGCCTGGTGGCCGGCGGCCTGCTGGTGGTCGCGGGCCTCGGGACCGTGATCTACAACCGCCAGCGCCTGATCGCGCTGCTGATGCTCTCGGTGGTCGGTCTGGTGGTGTCGCTGGCCTTCGCCCGCTTCTCGGCCCCTGACCTGGCGCTGACGCAGCTGGCGGTCGAGGTCGTGACCATCATCCTGCTGATGCTGGCGCTGTTCTTCCTGCCGCAGAAAACACCGAAGGAGTCGAGCCCGCGTCGCATTCTGCGCGATATCTGCATCGCCGGCCTGATCGGCGGCATCATCGGCACCATCTGCTATGCCCTGATGACGCGTGAGCTGCACAGCATCTCCGACTTCTTCCTCGCCAACAGCAAGACCGGCGGCGGCGGCACCAACGTGGTCAACGTCATCCTGGTCGATTTCCGCGGCTTCGATACCCTGGGCGAGATCACCGTACTCGGCATCGCCGCGCTCGGCATCTACAACCTGCTGGCAGGACTGCGGCTGTTCATGCCCTCAGGCGACAGCGAAGGCCGCCAGTGGGCTCTCGACCGCCACCCCATGATCCTGGCGGTCATCTCCCAGAGCCTGCTGCCACTGGCGCTGCTGGTATCGGTCTTCATCTTCCTGCGTGGCCACAACCTGCCCGGCGGCGGCTTCATCGCCGGCCTCGTTACCGCGGTGGCGCTGATCCTGCAATACATGGCCCATGGCGTCGACTGGATGAAGACGCGCCTGGATATCGCCTACCACCGCATGATCGCCTGCGGCGTGCTGATTTCCGCCCTCACCGGCGTCGCCAGCTGGCTGTTCCAGCGTCCCTTCCTGACGTCCTGGTTCGACCATTTCCACTGGCCGCTGGTAGGCGAATTCGAACTCGCCAGCGCCATGGTCTTCGACCTCGGCGTCTATATCACCGTTGTGGGTGCGACCCTGCTGATACTGGCGAACCTCGGCCAGATGACCACCAGCGAACGCCCCGTGACCAAGGAGCAAGATTGATGGAAGCCCTCTACGCCTTCTGCGTGGGCCTGCTGACCGCCTGCGGTATTTTCCTGACCCTGCGCGGCCGCACCTTTCCGGTCGTCGTCGGCCTGACGCTGCTGTCCTACGCGGTTAACCTGTTTCTGTTCGCCTCCGGCCGCCTCACCGAAGACGGCGCCGCGGTGCTCGGCACCTCCGAGCACTACGCCGACCCGCTGCCGCAGGCGCTGGTGCTGACCGCCATCGTAATCGGCTTCGCCATGACCGCTTTCGTGGTGATTCTGGCCATGCGCGCGCGCGGCGACCTCGGCAATGACCACGTCGACGGCAGGCTGCCGGTGAATACCATGGGGGGGGATCGCACATGACGATTCAAGGAGCGATGACCAGACCGGCCATGCGTCCCTTCACAGGCGACCTCGGCAATGACCACGTCGACGGCAGGCTGCCGGTCAATACCATGGGGGGGGATCGCACATGACGATTCAAGGAGCGATGACCAGACCGGCCATGCGTCCCTTCACAGGCGACCTCGGCAATGACCACGTCGACGGCAAGCTGCCGGTCAATACCATGGGGGGGGATCGCAGCTGATGGATCATCTGCTGATACTGCCGCTGATTCTGCCATTGCTCGGTGGCCTGCTGATGCTGCTGCCACCGCTCAGCAAAAGCCGCGTGCGCCAGCGCAACTTCGCCCTGGGGCTGGCCTCCGCCATGATCCTGATCTCGATCCTGCTGGTCGTTGAGGCCAGGCCGGGCGAGATTATCGTTTACCACCTGGGCAACTGGGCGCCACCGTTCGGCATCGCGCTGGTCGGCGACCGCCTCAGCACCCTGCTGGTGCTGCTCACTTCGGTGCTGGCGTTCTGTTCGCTGCTCTATACCTTCGGCCCGTCCGAGGAAGAAGGCTCCTTCTTTCAGCCACTGATGCAGTTCCAGCTGCTGGGCATCAACGGCGCCTTCCTGACCGGGGACATCTTCAACCTGTTCGTATTCTTCGAGGTGTTGCTGATCGCGTCCTACGGCCTGCTGATGTTTGGCGGCGGCAAGCGGCGCACCCGCGCGGGCCTGCACTACGTGATCCTCAACCTGGCAGGTTCGGCGGTCTTCCTGTTCGCCCTGGGAATTCTCTACGGCACCCTGGGCACGCTCAATATCGCCGACATGGCGCGCCAGGTGCAGCTTGTGGATCCGGCCGATCTGCCGCTGGTCAAGGCGGGCGGCTTGATGCTGCTGATCGTGTTCGGTCTCAAGGCCGCGATACTGCCACTGCAGTTCTGGCTGCCGGCGGCCTATTCCGCCGCCGCGCCGGCAGTAGCGGCGCTGTTCGCCATCATGACCAAGGTCGGCATCTACGCCATCCTGCGGGTCTTCACCGTGGTCTTCGGCGACTCCGCCGGCGATCTCTCGGGCCTTGCCGGTCCCTGGCTCTGGTGGCTGTCGCTGCTGACCCTGACGATCGGCGGCATCGGTGTGCTCGCGGCCAAGGACATGCGCCGCCTGGTGGCGCACCTGATCATCATCTCGGTCGGCACCCTGCTCGCCGGCATTGGCCTCGAGCGCGAAGCCGCAACCTCGGCGGCGCTGTACTACCTGATCCACACCACCCTGGTCAGCGCAGGCCTGTTCCTGCTTGCCGACCTGATCGGCCGCCAGCGCGGCAAGGCCGGCGACCGGCTCATCGCCGCCCGCCCCATGCATCAGGGCAAATGGCTCAGCATCCTGTACCTGATCGGCGCCCTGGCGGTGATCGGTATGCCGCCGCTGTCCGGTTTCGTCGGCAAGGCCCTGCTGATGAAATCGGCACTGGCTGTCAGCGAGATGCAATGGTTCTGGCCGGTGCTGCTGATCAGCAGCCTGGTCGCGCTGATCAAGCTGTCCCGCGCCGGCTCCAACCTGTTCTGGCACATCACCGGTGAAAAACCGGTCGTGACACCGGTCGACAGGGCCCAGCTGACCGCCGTGATACTGCTGCTATCCACACCGGTACTGATGTCGCTGTTCGGCGGCCCGCTGACCGAACTCACCGACGCCACCGCGCAGCAGCTGCATGACGTTCCGGGGCAGATTGGCGGCGTGCTCCGGACCTCGCTCGCGGAGGGCTCGAACTGATGCGCAAGCTACTACTTCCAACGCCCGGACACAGCCTGCTGCTGTTTGTGGTCTGGCTACTGCTCAACAAGTCCGTGTCGCCCGGCCATATCCTGCTCGGCGCACTGCTGGCGATCCTGATTCCGCTGCTCACCAACCGGCTGCGCAACCCTCACCCCGGTATCCGCAGGCCGGTCAAGGCGCTGCTTTACCTGTTCCGGGTGCTGGGTGACATTCTGGTCGCCAACCTGCAGGTTGCGCGGCTGATCATCCGCCCGCACATGGCCCTGCGGCCGTCGTTCGTCGAGGTGCCGCTGGATATCAGCGGAGACCTGCCGATCACCGTGCTCGCCAGCACCATTACCCTGACCCCGGGCACGGTCAGCGCAGACGTCTCGGACGACCGCTCGCGCCTGCTGCTGCATGTACTGCACCTCGAAGACGAGGAGGAACTCATCAGCACCATCAAGACGCGCTACGAAAAGCCGCTGAAGGAGATTTTCGCATGCTGAGCTGGGTATTGCCGGTGGTTTTCGCGATGGTCAGCCTGGCGCTGATACTGAACTTCTGGAGCCTCCAGGCCGGTCCCGGAGTGCCGGACCGCACCCTGGCGCTGGATACCATGTACATCAACAGCAGCGCGCTGATCATTCTCTACGGCATCTGGCAGAGCGGCTCGCTGTATTTCGAAGCGGCACTGCTGATCGCGATGCTCGGCTTCATCGGCACCGTGGCGGTGTGCAAGTACCTGCTGCGCGGCGACATCATCGAATAGGAACCCGCTATGCCATTCTGGATAGAACTGATCGTTTCGCTGTTTTTGCTGGTCGGCGGGGTATTCGTGCTGCTGGGCTCGGTCGGCCTGGCCCGCCTTCCCGACTTCTACACCCGCCTGCACGCGCCGACCAAGGCCACGACCCTGGGCGTCGGCTGCCTGCTGATCGGCTCGATGGTGCTCTCGACCTGGTCCAGCGGCTCCCTGAGCATCTACGAGGTGCTGATCACCATCTTCCTGCTGATCACGGCCCCGGTCAGCGCGCACATGCTGGCCAAGAGCGGCCTGCATCACCGTCTCGAACACGCCAAGCAGACCGGACACCCGGAGCTGATCGAGGAACCGCTGCACAAGGAATAACCAACCCCGGGCAGTAGCGGCAGAAATCGCAAAGTGCCTGAAAAAATTGAAGAAATTGCGTTGACAGCTGCCGTCTGGCGGGGCACAATACGCGCCTCTTGAGTTGCCCAGATAGCTCAGTCGGTAGAGCAGGGGATTGAAAATCCCCGTGTCGGTGGTTCGATTCCGCCTCTGGGCACCACCTTACTTTAAAGCCTCGCTAGCAATAGTGGGGCTTTTTTGTGTCCGGACAGACCGCGCTGCGTCATCGAACCGGTTCGATTGTTGATCACGTCCCTGTGACCAACCCTTCGGGCTTACGCGCCAAATCGTTCCCGACGATTTGGTCCGCCTCTGGGCACCACCTTACTTTAAAGCCTCGCTAGACTGCCCGATGGGTTATACGACGCCCTGGCCCTGGCAGGCAGACGCAAGCCCGCTGCAGCGCGCCGTTTTACCCATCCTACGATCAGATCGGCGTAGGATGGGTGCAGCCGCCATGGCACCGCCCTGTCGGTGCGCCCCGTCGTACCGGCGGCGTAACCCATCGTGCCCCGGATTACCCTCGTGCCCAAACGAACGTCCCGATGGGTTACACGACGCCCTGGCCCTGGCGGGCATGCTCAAGCCCGCTGCAGCGATACTGCATACAGCTTGGACTACGATGATGGCAACTCATTGTCGATTACCTGTCATCACAGCCGCTTTCCGTCACTCAACCGGAGCCTGATGCATGCTCGACGAATACTGCGAACGCCTGAGCCCGGGGCTGCTGGGCGAGCCATTCAATGCCCTGAGCAATCTGGCATTCTTCGTTGCCGCCTGGGCGCTGTGGCGACTGGCGCGCCGGGAGGGCGGTTTCGGCGTCGAGGGCGGTCTGTTGCTTGTCCTGCTGCTTTGCATCGGCACCGGCAGCAGCCTCTACCATACGTTCGCCACTGCCTGGGCCCGCTGGATGGATGTCATTCCGATCCTGCTGTTCCAGCTCTGGTTTCTGTGGATCTATGCCCGGGTAGAGATCGGTCTGAGCAGGGGTTGGTCTGTTGCGCTGCTCGGCCTTTTCCTTGCCGCCGGCGCGTTGATGTACCTGGATCCGACGCTGCTGAACCGGTCCATCCTCTACCTGCCCGCACTGCTGTTTCTCACCGGTCTCGGCTTCTGGCACTGCCGACACGGCCGCGAGCCCTGGTTGCTGTTACAGGCCTCGGCAACACTGCTGCTGTCTCTGACGTTTCGCACCCTGGATCTCGAGCTCTGCGCTGCGCTTCCTGTTGGCACCCACTTTCCCTGGCACCTGTTGAACGGCCTGGTGCTCTACCTGGTCGGACGCGCCTGGCTGCAGCAATCTGCGACACGGCAATCCTGTAGATAAACAGGCTGTGCATAAAGCCAAGTATTCACACCACGAAATATACACACAATTTCTGTTTGCAGCCCTGTGAATAAGCTAGTGACAAACACCTTAAAGATACCCACAACCCGCATGGTGTCTGGCGCTGAGGGAATTGATCACCAGAACACCCAAAACCGTGAAAGTGCCCTGTGGGAAACGATATCCAGAGCGTTGATAACTTTAACTAACAACTTATAAACAGCACAGTTCAGGATTGTAAACAGCAATAAACAGGCCTTGGCTGGTATTTAGCTTTGCGATTAGCCCTGGGTTGAGCGGTCATTCGCGGCGAGATGCCGCTCCCACGGAAACCGGATATTCGGCACCCATCGTAGGAGGCGCGCCCCGCGGCGAACAGGTTTGGCACCGTGCCCGATCATTCGCGGCGGGGCGCCGCTACGCCTGGCGTAATATCGCATTGCCTCCGGGCCTGTGCATAACAGAATAGTGGATAACCTTACCCATAAAGAGCCGTCAAACTATGCACAATATCTGTTTACCACCCTGTGGATAGCCATGTGGCAACTGCCCGGCACTTGCATACAGAGCCCGTGGTAGCTGTCGCTGTGGAAATTGATCAAGGAAGCAGCCAAAGTGGTTATATACGGCCTGTGGAAAAGAATCAAAGACAGGCTGCAGACATCATACCCACAGTTTCCACAGATTTATCCAAGGATGGAGGAGGAGGGGCGTGGAAAAATGCTCGTCCCTGAGCATAAGGTTGCCGTCCCTGGCAGAGGCTCTTGTGAGCCAACGCGCTGCTGTGTTCAGACGGGCAAAGGCGGGAAGCTCGTCTCCCGCCCGATGACCCGGTTTGGCTTGAACTGGCGGTGTCAGTAAGGGCTTTCGAGCTCGCCAAGTTCGACGAATACGCTTTTGGTCTGGGTATAGTGATAAAGGCTCTCGATGCCGTTCTCACGACCGATACCGGACTCCTTGTAACCGCCCACCGGCATCTCCGCCGGCGAGGCGCCCCAGGTGTTGATCCAGCATATGCCGGCCTGCAGCTGTGCGATTACACGGTGGGCGCGGCCGATATCGCGGGTGAAGACGCCGGCGGCCAGACCCACTCGGGTGTCGTTGGCGCGACGGATCACTTCGTCTTCGTCGCTGAAGCGCAGCACCGACATCACCGGACCGAAGATTTCATCGCGCACGTTTGGCATATCGTCGCTGCAGTCGGCGAAGACCGTCGGCTCGACGAAGCAACCGTTCTCGTGACCTGCGATCGAGGCACGACGTCCGCCGCAGACGAGGCGGGCACCGGCCTGCTGCGCCGCGTCGACGTAGCCCAGTACCTTTTCAAGGTGCTTTTCGGAAATCAGGGCGCCGATCTGGGTGTCCGGATCCAGCGGATCGCCGATACGCAGCGCGCGGGTACGCGTCTCCAGCTCTTCGAGGAAGGCATCGTAGATATCATCGTGCACGAATACACGGGTTCCGTGGGTGCAGACCTCGCCCTGGGTGTAGAAGTTGGCCAGCAAGGCGCCGGAAACCGCGGTTTCGACCCTGGTATCCGGGAACACGATCATCGGCGACTTGCCACCCAGTTCCATGGTGACCGACTTCAGCGTCGTCGCGGCGGCGCCCATTACACGCTTGCCGGTACCGCACTCGCCGGTAAAGGAGACCTTGGCGATATCCGGATGGTGAGTCAGCATGGAACCAACGCGGCCGTCGCCCTGGACGACGTTGAAAACGCCGTCCGGCACACCGGCCTCGGTGAAGATCTCGGCCAGTTTCATCGCCGTCAGCGGGGTTTCCTCGGACGGCTTGAAGATCATGACATTGCCCGCCGCCAGCGCCGGCGCCGACTTCCAGCAGGCGATCTGGATCGGGTAATTCCAGGCGCCGATACCGGCGCAGATACCCAGCGGCTCGCGCCGGGTGTAGTAGAAATTGCCATTACCCAGATCCTGGTAATCACCCTGAATCTTGCCGGCAAGGCCTGCGTAGTACTCGAGCACGTCGGCGCCGGTGTGGATATCCACGACCTCGGCTTCCTGCAGCGGCTTGCCGGTATCGAGCACCTCCAGACGCGCGAGTTCATCGTTGCGTTCGCGCAGCAACTCGACGGCGCGCAGCAGAATGCGGCTGCGTTCGGTACCGGTCATTGCCGACCAGACCGCAAAGCCTTCTTTGGCGGAGGCAATTGCTGCCTCGACATCCGCCTCGGCGGCCTGCTGAATCTGTGCCAGCACCTCGCCGGTGGACGGATTGCGGGATTCGAAGGTTTCGCCGCTCGCCGCGTCCCGGCAGCGGCCATGAATGTACTGGGTAATAGTGTTCATGATGTCTGTTGGGTCCTGCGCTTGAATTAGGATTTACCGATCGCCGGCGGCAACTGCCGCTCGAGGTAATCGGTGATGATTCGCTGTGCCAGATCGCTGTTGATGCCTTCCGGCGCCAGGGCGCCGCGCAACCAGATGCCATCGATCAGGGCCGCGATTCCCTGGGCGACGAACTGGGCACGCTCCGGATCCAGCACCTGCTTGAGTTCGCGCCGCAGATGGGACAGCAGGCGCTGCTCGTTGACGCGCTGTAGCCGGAACAGCTGCGGGTGGTGCATCGCCTGAGACCAGAACGCCAGCCAGGTCTTGACCACCTTGCGGTCGATCTGGCTCGGGTCGAAGTTCCCGCCGACAATTGCCTTGATCCGGCCCACGGTATCGCCCTCGTCGGTCGCGGCCAGACGCTCGCGTACGCCTTCGGACAACTGCCTCAGCACCGAACGCATCGTCGCCTCCATCAGGCCATCCTTGCCGCCGAAATAGTGGTTGATGATGGCCGGAGAGACGCCGGCGTACCGGCTGATGACAGCCACGCTGGCCTTCTGCAGTCCGTGGGAGTCGATGGCCTCCATGGTGGCGTTGATCAGCTGCGGCTTTCTGATCTCCGGCATCCCGACTTTGGGCATGCGATGCACATCCTCTTTTTTAATTAAACGATCAATTAAGAAAAGATTGTCACCTTGGCGCCGCTGTGTCAACCCGAAAGACACGAATGACGCCAACAGCTCCGAAAATGAGGGAAAATCGTCAAAAAAATACCGGGGTGGAGAGGTCACGACTGAGCGTTGCACCCCGAGGCACCGGACGATCGAAAACGCAGGATAGCAGGCAGGGGCGGGGTCTGCCTGGCTTCGCGCCAGCTAGATGGATGATGCTGCGGCACCGCGCCGCCATACCAGCAACTGGTTGTTGGCGGGCATGGCAAAGTCGTGCTCGAGCGTCAGGCCCGCGGCCCGTGCCAGCGCGTCCACCGCTTCGAAATCGCGGATGCCGCTGTGCGGATCGCGCAACCGCAGCCAGCGATCGAACTCGGCATTGCTGGGGCTGCTATAGTCGCCTCCGTAGCGGAAGGGCCCGTAGACGCACAGCAGACCGCCCGGCGCCAGCACCCGCCCGACGCCGGCCATCAGCGCCTCCACTTCCGACCAGCCGACGATATGCAGCGTATTGGCGCTGAACACCGCATCCCAGGGTCCAGCCGGCCAGCGCTCCGTACGGACATCCAGCTCCAGCGGCGGCAAAATGTTGTCGCATCCGTTTCGGGCCAGATTGATACGCAGTGACGCCAGGTTCGCCGCCAGATCGGTGGGCTGCCAGCC
The DNA here is from genome assembly GCF_014645375.1 of Marinobacterium nitratireducens. Taxonomy (GTDB): domain Bacteria; phylum Pseudomonadota; class Gammaproteobacteria; order Pseudomonadales; family Balneatricaceae; genus Marinobacterium_A; species Marinobacterium_A nitratireducens. The sequence continues at coordinate 208,708 of NZ_BMLT01000002.1, read as the reverse complement.
AAGCGCCGGCATCGCGGCGCTAAAGTGCACCGCGTGCTGCCCGGTACCGCTGCCTATCTCCAGCAGCCGGCAGCTGTTCGCGAGCAGCGGCGCCAGACGCTCCAGAATAGGGCGCTGATTGCGGGCGCAGGCTTCGCTGTAGGTTGTCCAGTTCACGGGGCCTCCGTAGCGGCATGAACACGACCATTTTCGACACCGCCGCGAAAAGCTGTCAACTCCAACGGCGCAGGTGGCACGCCGTAATGGCTGTCAGCCGCCGACCGCCGCAGACACATCGCCACCGTCCCGGGTGTTCTTGTGCTGGTACATCTCGCGATCCGCCAGTCCCAGCAGCTCCTCGGCGTCGTTCGCATCGTCCGGGTACACCGCCAGACCGATACTGCCGGTTTGTCTCAGTTCGATATCGCCGACGCGGAAAGGCGCCTCGAACAGCAACTCGAGCTTGTAACGCACCCGGCGCAACTGCTCGTCGCCGTCCAGCATCGGAATCAGCACGATGAATTCGTCGCCATGGATACGCGCCACCGTATCCTCGCCCCGCATCGACTCGCGCAGCCGCACCCCGATCTGGATCAGCAACTGGTCACCGACATCATGGCCCCAGAGGTCGTTGACCCGCTTGAATTCGTCAAGGTCGAGAAAGAACACCGCCACCCGGCTCGACGTGCGTTGCGCCGACCGGATCGCCTGTTCCAGACGGTCGATCAGCAGGTTGGTATTGGGCAGGCCGGTCAGGTGGTCGAAGTGGGCCTTCTGATACAGGGTCTGCTGCTGCTCCAGCAACCGGTGACGGGCGCGGCTCACCCTCAGCAAGATCCATCCCGCCTGGGCCACCAGCAGCAAGCCAGCAACGAAGAGCCCGGCTAGCAGCCAGATGTCCAGCGCCTGCCAGGACGGCAGGTACTCTATCTCGAGCCGCAGCGGCTGCTGCTCGTCGTCCATGTCGATTACCCGTTCGAAAACCGGCAGCGGCAGCAACTGACTGGCTTCGCTGCGATGCTCCAGCAACAGCCCCCGCTCGCCGAGCGAGCTGTCGGGGTGACGCAGCCGCAGCTGCAGCCCGGGCATATCGAGTGCCCAGCCCGGCAGCAGCGCGGACGCACGCACTACCAGCAATGCATAATGCTGATAGCCGTGGATGGTTGGCGGTGCGCCATGTCCGAACCCGCTGTCGACCGCATGGTAGAGCAGATAGCCGCGGTTATCGGCAAGCGCGATGGGACGGGACAGACCGCCATCCTTGACTCCTCCGAGCAGGCCACTCAGGACCGACGAGCTTTCCGCCATGTCCATGCCAAGCAGGCCCCGCGCCTCGGGAAGCTCCGGCTCCAGCAGCACCACCGGATAATAGGCCGGCGGCAGCGTGGCCCCTCCCTCGCGCGGCGGATGGATACTGAAGCCACGCGCGCTGAACTCGCTCATATCCTTTTCGAACCGCCGGCGCTCGCCCGCCGGCACTTGGCTGGCTAGCGCCAGCATATAGATCTGCGGATGGTGCTGCAGCAGACGCGCGGCGTAATTTCGGGCCAGCTCGAGATCCAGGACGGGAAGCGTGGAGAGATGGTGCGAAAAACTCTCGAGCGACAGCTCCCGCAGGTTCAGCTGCATGGCCAGGTGATGGCGCAGGTTGTCGGCTACCTTGTCGACCCGCGCATCGAGGCGACGATATTCCAGGTTCAGCACACAGACCACGAACAACAGGGTCGCCAGTACCCAGACAACAAGGTTGCTCATCAGATGAGGGCGCGGAATGAGGGCGGCGGGGGAGCGCTCCATGCTGTAGTCCCGGTTCGGTTGGTTTAGCGTTAACTGAAATGATCACCCCAATCGGCGAAACGATCAAGAAAAAGCCGCAATTCCGGAGATCCGGCCAGTCCTCCCCGAAAACAAAAAACCGGTAGCGGGCCTGCGCCCGGTACCGGTTCTGTCGTCAACCGCGCACTTACGTGCGCGGCGCTGGCAAGGAGGAGACTTAGTTCTTCTCTTTGTCGACCAGCTTGTTGGCAGAGATCCACGGCATCATCGCACGCAGACGCTCGCCGACCTGCTCGATCGGGTGAGCAGCGTTGTTGCGACGGTAAGCGGTCATGGAAGCGTAGTTGGAGGCGCCTTCCTGTACAAACATCTTGGCGTATTCGCCGTTCTGGATGCGCTTCAGAGCGTTACGCATGGCAGCGCGGGATTCGTCGTTGATGACCTCCGGACCGGTAACGTACTCACCGTACTCGGCGTTGTTGGAGATCGAGTAGTTCATGTTGGCGATGCCGCCTTCGTACATCAGGTCGACGATCAGCTTGAGCTCGTGCAGACACTCGAAGTAGGCCATTTCCGGCGCGTAACCGGCTTCGGTCAGGGTTTCGAAACCGGCCTTGACCAGTTCGACCGCACCGCCGCACAGCACAGCCTGCTCACCGAACAGGTCGGTTTCGGTCTCGTCCTTGAAGGTGGTTTCGATGATGCCGGTACGGCCGCCGCCGACACCGCTGGCGTAGGACAGGGCAACGTCTTTCGCCTTGCCGGAAACGTCCTGGAAAACGGCTACCAGGTCGGGGATGCCGCCGCCCTTGACGAACTCGGAGCGAACGGTGTGGCCCGGAGCCTTCGGCGCGATCATGATGACGTCCAGATCCTTGCGCGGCACGACCTGGTTGTAGTGGATGGAGAAACCGTGCGCGAATGCCAGGGTAGCGCCTTCCTTCAGGTTCGGCTCGATCTCTTCACGGTACAGCTGGCCCTGGAATTCGTCCGGGGTCAGGATCATGACCAGATCGGCGGACGCGACGGCGTCGGACACGTCGGCAACTTTCAGGCCAGCGCCTTCAGCCTTGGCGCGGGAAGCGGAACCGGCACGCAGACCGACGGTGACGTCGACACCGGAATCCTTCAGGTTGCAGGCGTGGGCGTGGCCCTGGGAGCCGTAACCGATGATGGAAACTTTCTTGCCCTGGATGATCGACAGATCACAGTCTTTGTCGTAATAGACTTGCATGATGAATTCCTGAATCTGGGTGAATGTGTTCGCTGCAAAGTGGCCGGTTGCGGCTCCGGCGACTCGATGGCGTCAAAGATAAGGGATAAAAACCGTTGCGTAAAATGATATATTTGCAACATTATATTTCATAATTCGCAACACAATATCGCGGGCATCCCGTCTGCCGCAATACAAGGAGTCCCATGGACAGCCGCAGCCTGCAGCTCTTTCTCAGCCTCTCGGAAACGCTGCACTTCGGGCGTTCCAGCGAGGCCTGCCACGTCAGCCCTTCGACCCTGAGCCGCAGCCTGAAGCAGCTCGAGGACGACCTGGGCGTACGGCTGTTCGAGCGCGACAACCGCACCGTGACCCTGACCCACGAAGGCCGGCTGTTTCAGCATTACGCCCGCGAGGCGCTGGCGCAGTGGGACCTGATACGCAACTCCCTGCTGGCCGAGGCGGACGAACTGCACGGCGAGATCAGCATGTACTGCTCGGTGACCGCCAGCTACAGCTTTCTCTACGAGATACTCAGCCGTTTCCGCCATCAGTACCCGCGTATCGAAATCAAGCTCCATACCGGCGACCCTGACCAGTCGATCGCAAGGGCCCAGGCCGGGGACGAGGATATCGCCATTGCCGCCCGGCCCGACAACCTGCCCGCGGGGCTCGACTTCAAACCGATCGCGGAATCGTCTCTGCTGTTCATCGCCCCGACCGGCGACCTGGGTTTCGAACTGCCGCCCGCCGGTCACTCGAACGCCGATGACTGGTCGGAGGTGCCGATGATCCTGCCCGAAGGCGGCGTCGCCCGCGACAGGGTCGACGAATGGTTCCGGGCGCTGGCAGTGAAGCCCAGGATCTACGCCCAAATCGCCGGTAACGAAGCCATCGTCAGCATGGTGAGCCTTGGCTTCGGTATCGGCGTGGTGCCGCGCATCGTGCTGGACAACAGCCCGCTGGCCGAGCGCGTGAAGGTGCTCGACGTGCGCCCGGAACTGGCGCCGCTGGAGGTCGGGCTGTTCGCGCTGCAAAAGAAGCTCAAGAACCCGCTGATCCGTGCCTTCTGGGCGCAGTTGCAGGGGTGACGGGTGACGGGTGACGGGTGACGGGTGACGGGTGACGGGTGACGGGTGACGGGTAGGGTGCCGGTAAGCGCAACGAACCGCACCATATCTATCAGATTTCCGATCGCAGGAGCGGCGTACCCAAACTTACGGGCACTTCTCCGCCGCGAATTGGGCCGCGCCCCCATAAAAACAAAACCCCGCGGCTGCGGGGTTTCGTTGGTACGGCGGTCACGCGCAGATATTAACCGGCGCTGTTGACCATGTGCTCGATAGCAGCCTTGATCTCGTCATCGGAGCAGCTGGCGCAGGTGCCGCGCGGCGGCATCGCATTGATACCGTTGATGGCGTGGTCAAGCAGGGTGTCCATGCCCTTTTCAGCGCGAGCGGTCCAGTCGCTGGTACCGAACTTCGGTGCGCCAGCAACGCCGGTGCCGTGGCAAGCCGCACAACTGGCGTTGTAAACCTCTTCGCCGCTGCGCCCGCCGCCGGCAGAAGCGGTAGCTGCCGCAGCCGCGCCGCCGCAGCTGTCGTCGCCTTCCATGCAGACTTCGCCGACCGGCTTGATCCGCTCGATGATCTTGTCGTTGTCGGTAGCCGCCTGGACGGAGGCCACCAGCGCAACACCCAGACCCAGGGCGCAGAGCGCAGACGCAAATTTGTTCACAGTCAGTACCCTCATTACTTTGCAAGAATTCTGCGCCTCGATTCACCGCCGGACGCTCCGACAGGGAGCCGCAAAACCGGGGCAACGACGCAATGGCGTAATTGGCGCAAAAGTATACCGGCAAATGCCCATTACGGAAACGGGGCTTTAGCGCCTATCGCCCCGCGACAAGGCAACGCTTGCGCAGGGCAGCCTGCACATCGGCCAGCTTGGGCGCGGAATTAGCATCATAGTAGGGCACCTTGAACGCAGCGAATCGTGCCGCAGGAATCGCGGTGGGCGGTGGGTGGCTTGGTGAGCGGTGCTAAGAGTACAACGCAAACGGGAAAGCGCCATCCGTGGCCTGCTCCCTGCCAATACGTGTCCTGATCGGCTCAGAAGCAACTCTAAAGGGCGGTCGTGACAGAACGGTGACAGCGAATATGATCACCCTTTGACCAGCCTTCCCCACGCGACGAAAAGGGCTTGGCAAACGCCTTAGCAATCCGTAACATAGCCGCCTGCAAACAACTTCCTTTGCGCGCCCGTAGCTCAGCTGGATAGAGTAGCAGGTTCCGATCCTGTTGGTCGGGGGTTCGAATCCCTCCGGGCGCGCCATCTTTTCCTTCCCTTGTAAGTCCTTGTTTACCTTCGGAAAGTGCTACTCCATCCACCCGAGCCACGGGCGCGCATGGAAACACTTGCGAGTGGCTAAACTACGTCTGATCACAATCTGATCACAGTGACGCCTATTTGCGGTTCCGGGGGAACGGCCTATGATGCCTTCTCTGACTGATCACGGATGGATAGAAGCACATGGAGTGGCTTTCGTCGTTCTACGCCGTTGGCGTTGTCCTCACCTTATTCCTCGGTCCGCTGATGCTGCTGGTTGGCGTCATTCTGTATCGGAGAAAGCTACAGTCGCGCAGTCGTACTTCACCGCTCACCGCCAATCTGCTACGTCCGGCAGGTTTCACGCTACAAAAGCAAATCGACGCCCTGCAGGACGATTTGTCCGAGTGCTTTTTGGCGATTCCCGTCATGACGACACTGGCGCCGTTAATGCTCTTGATGCAGGCAGAGTTCTTCGACAAAAGGGCAAGCCTGGCAACCTGGATGATACTGTCAGGCATCACTGCAATAGCGGTCGGGTACTACGCCTGGAAGGCGCTCAAAATTGTGAAGCAGCTTGGGCACCTGAGACTGGGTTATGCATGCGAAATGGCAGTAGGTCAGGAGCTGGAGCAGATCATTCGTCCCGCCGAGCGGCCTTACCGCGTCTTTCACGACATCCCGTTTGAAGGCTTCAACATCGACCATCTGATTGTCACACCGTCCGGCGTCTTCGTGATCGAAACGAAGGGGCGTTCAAAGCCTCTAAACTCCGGCAGCAAGCAGTTCAAGGTTCGACTGGAAGGCAACGCTCTTCATTTTCCGAATCACATCGAACGCGCGCCGCTGGAGCAAACCCGGAGAAATGCGCAATCGGTTCGCAAATGGCTTGCCGATGCCACTGGCTTCGAAGTCCCGGTTGCGGGCGTGCTAGTCCTCCCCGGGTGGTACATCGAGCGCAAACAACGCTCCGTTGATCCATTTGTCATGAATGCGGCTGAGCTGACACAACAGCTACCCAAGCTACGTGCAGGAACACTTGAGGCCGGACAGGTAACTGCTGTCGCGCACCAGGTGGCACAGCGGGTGCGTGATGTAGACCGAGAGCGGGTGCTGTGAGCTGAACACTCCCGACAGCCTGCGGCTTGCCGACGAGCTTCAGACCTGACCAACAGCCTCAGACACCGTTGTTCACCCACGCCCTGAACAACAAGGGGAACCAGTAACCACGCGGGTTCCCCTTTGTTTTACCCCATCATTGCCGTTCGCGGGGACTGTGCCGATCACAACCTGATCACACCGGACTGACTTTTCTTACCACCGCATTCAGCCACGTATCGTCCCGATCCGGACGGTGCTAGTCCGACTACGACTGTCGCTGCTGCAGAAGCTCTCCTGAGACACCTCTTGGGTATCAATGACCCATAAATGCCAATCGAAGGATAGCCACTCCGTCGGCCTTCAACGCCAGCAGAACAGTCATCATTCTGACAACCATAGCCCGATCACAACTGCCTATCTTCCAAGCCCGACACCGTTTTGCCGGCATCTTAGAATCGTCATCAGCAGTCTCAGATGATGAAGTGTCGGACAGAAACATGGCGACAATCAGGAAGTTACGCAACAAGTGGCAAGCGCAGGTCAGACTCAAGGGACACAAGCCGCAGACCAAGTCATTCACGCTCAAATCTGATGCCACAGCATGGGCACGGCAAGTCGAAGCCGCGATGGAACGGGGCGTCTTTGTCGACACCGCTGTAGCCGAGCGTATGAGCGTTAGAGACGCGATCGAGCGCTACCTATCGAGTATCGCGGATGAGCACAAACGTCGCATAGAACTCTCTACAGCGCGGCCTGTGATTGCCACTCTGGGGCATGTGTCGCTGTTCAACCTCACCAATCAACACTTGGCGGACTTCAGAGATCAGCAATTACAGACCGTGGGACCCACAACCGTTGTGCACCGGCTGTCGCTTTTGAGCAAGGTACTCAATGTCGCCTATCGGGAGTGGGATGTGCCGTTCCCGAAGGGTATTCCGACGGTACGCAAGCCGAAACGCCCCCGTGGTCGTGATCGCCGTCTGCGAGCTGGTGAGATGGATCAGCTACTGGAAGCGCTGTCGGAAACACCAGTGGTACAACAAATCGTGATCTTGGCAGTAGAGACAGCAATGCGCCGGGGTGAGCTAGTCAAGATCCAGTGGCAACATATCAACTGGGTCGCCCGGACGCTGCACATACCCGAAACGAAGACCGGCGTGCCACGTGACGTACCGCTCTCTGAATGCGCTGTCACTGTATTGAAGGCTGCAGGTATTGGCGTTCAGCAGCAGGGGCGGGTCTTCAACATCCAGGCCGATAGTGTCTCCCAAGCGTTCGAGCGGGCCTGCAAACGCGCTGGCATCAAGGGGCTTCGGTTTCACGATCTGCGCCACGAGGCAACGAGCCGGTTCTTCGAGATGGGACTGAACACAATGGAGGTGGCGACGATCACCGGGCATAAGACGCTGGAAATGTTGAATCGCTATACCCATCTGCGTGCAGAAACCTTGGTCGACAAATTGGTATCCTGAAATTGGCCCTATTGATGTATTGGAGTAGTCGCCGGAGCGATAATTACATCTTCGTCGCCTTGGACGTCAGGGGGGCGAATGCAGGGGGATTCGTTCTGGGGCTCGGTTTCCTCAGAGCCTTGGCACACGGCATATATAACCCAGTCATTCGGCAGCCGTAAACTCTGAACCGGTGGCTTGGAGAAGTCTGCTAGCCAAGAACACACCCACGAACGGAGCGCCTTCCGGTACGGACAGGCGCCGCGATCTGAGGCAGAACGGTAGCACCCACAGGCGCAGGTCCTTGGACTTCGGAAACTCAAAGACAGGCAGCGCCTCGTGCAGGACATCAGTCTTAGGGTAGATCAGCACCACATCACCTACGCCGTCAAGGTAGCCTTGACCGTATGCATATAGCTGATAGAAATCGCCCTGGCTCAATCCATATTTCTCTGAGCCGTTGTCCTTCCTACCGTCGATCAGCTTCCACTTTGTGTCCAGCACCAGCCGATTCCTGCCTCCCTCAGTGACCAACAGATCGGGCTTCAAGCGAAACCAGTCTCGCCCACGATGCCGAACCAATGATAAGGCGCGTGTCTGCGCTTTCAGGATGAAGGATGGCGCCAACTGACGGGCCAGGTGCTTGGCAACGAAGGCCTCGAACACCGACTCCATTGGGAACAGCAATGACGGAGCGTGATGATCTCCCGCACCGGTGAGCGGCGACGCGCTCGCCAAGATCAGCCTTGCCCACGCCAACGCATTGTCATAGTGCATCATACCCCGATCGAGTCGGACTCGCTGGAAATCATGAGCAGGCACATCCGACACAGGCACATCAGCGAACACGAAACACAACTCGCGAGCGAGTTGTTGGTTTGCCTGTGAAGTTGAGGCCAAGAGCGCGCAGCGCAGCGCGCTGTGAAGCAATCGGTTTTCGGGACGGTTGGTCGAGAACTCGTCATACTCGGCAAAGAAGCGATCCCGACGACAAAGGTTCTGACGCAGGTGCTGCGCCACATGTAACTTCCCGCGCAGCGCGAACAGATTCTCCTCACGCACATGGTAACCACCGTGCAGCCCGCGTTTGACCACGTGATCGACGGATTGGAGAAACTCCGCGATGAAGACCTCCAGCAGCGGCATATGCGTCGCCTTAAGTTTGGCGCTATCCGTCTGGATATGCCGGAAACCACCTAGGCAGCGGAGCATATCGATCAACAATGTGCGCGCATCTTCCACCCCACCGCCGATGGCCTTGCCAACCTTGGGCAAAACCTCGATCTGAAAGCCATCCGGCACCCGAATCACGCCAACAAAGCCTGTCAGCTGTACAGCTCGCCGTCCCCGCCGTTGCGTTAGCCGCAACCAAGAACGCGTGTCGCTCTCAACCCGATCAGACAAGTACAGTGCCTGCGACTCAAGCCAATCGAAAACTTGAGCCGGCACGCTGTGGAGATTAGCGCCCTCCTGCACGCCTGATTCGCTCCCCACCAAGGCATCAAACTCGAAGCAGGTAATACAGTGCATCCGCGGGCTCCCCATCACGAATGCGTCGGCTGGTAAATGCCGATGTAAGCCAAGGGTTGGGCGAACGCTGATTCCTGCAAGGAATAGCGCCTTTTGGCAGCATACATGTCGAGCCCGTGATCATTGCCAAACAGCTCAGCCAGATCTTGCTCATGATCATCCGCCTCGATAACAAAGCGCGTCGCAGGATCGGACTTCTGGTTGTCGGCCATTACCAGCCGGATCTTCTGCCAGTCTTCAAAGAAGTATTCCTCCAGTAACGGCAGGATGCGGTTGCGGAATGTCTTGGTGAGCGACTCGAACCGTTCGCGGCCATCTGGTGTTTTCACCAGATGTGTGAAATAGGCATGGCCGATGGTGTGGTCCCGATCGTATAGAGCCTCGATGCGCTCGTTGATGCATTCCAGCATTCGCCGTACATCGATAACGTTCGCAGGCAGAGTGACCACTAGACCGGCCAGCGGCGCACTGTCCGGATCACCCGAATCCTTCTCCGCCCGGGTATCGGGCATCAGCGGCACAAATTCGAAGCGACGGCGCAAAGCTGTGTCCAGCAAGGCCAGCGAGCGATCGGCAGTGTTCATCGTGCCGATGATGTCGACGTTGGCCGGCACGGAGAACTTTTCGCCCGAATAAGCGAGGGTTACTTCTGCTGGCGGCGAATCGCCATCGAGTGGGTCACGCTTGTCGGATTCGATTAGTGTGATCAGTTCGCCGAAGATCTTGCTGATGTTACCGCGGTTGATCTCATCGATGACCATCGCAAACCGCTGGTCTGGAGCCTGACGTGCCTTGCGGCACAACTCTTTGAATACACCAGGGCGGATCTCGTAAGCCACTTCGCCAGTTTCATCATCCGCCCCCGCCAGCAACGGCCGCAGGCCCTCGACGAACTCCTCATAACCGTAAGACTGGTGAAAGGTGACGAAGCTGTACCGCTGTACTGAACCGCGGTCTTGCGGGCCCAACCCGAGCTGGTCGACAAGTGCGACCAGATCCGCACAAGCCTCTTGCCAGTCTCCTGCAAAGCACCATACCGAATCCGCCATCTTATCGAACACAGCAGGACCAAGACGCTGCTTGCTGTTGACTGTAGTGGACTCAAGCGGTGTGTGGTGTTGAAGTGTTCCCCACAGCGTCTGCTTAATGCCGTTGCGGCGCCCTTTGGCGTCTGCAATAGCTTGAATAAACGGATGCTCAGCCAGCTCTGGCACCTTGGCCTTACCGCCAAGGTCATACAGCGCGGCAGCCGTTCCTTCCCACCACTTCAAAGTCGCGACCTTTTCTGCGATGAACTGGTTGCGCCAGGCCTCCGCTGAGATCGACTGCGCCGTCTGCTCATATTCACGCTTTAGCAAACGGGCCAGGGCATACGTCTTCCCGGTTCCAGGTGGTCCGTAATAGATGCGGTTGATGCAGGGAGAAGCTGACTTGCTGGGTTTCATCGCCGGCGTTGCGGGTGTCGGCAACGGTGAGGTCGCCACTTCTCTGCCAAGGCTTGCCGCTTCGATCGGTTCACCAGCCAGCGCAGCCACCTCTGCCAAGTCCGCGCCAAAGAAGGGTTTGAGCAAGGTGGATTCGAACTCTGGCAAATCATGCTCACCGACTTTCCAGAAGGTAGAATTGCCTTGCGGCGACCAGCCCTTGGAATTGGCGGTATAGCGATCGGAACGCTGGGCGGCTTTGAGCTCACGATAGCTGCGCTGCAACCAGCCATCACCTTTGGCGCAAGGCATGGCTTCGGAGGTGAATTGACCAATGCGCTGTGGGCTGTTGCCGTGGCAGAGGAAGAACAACGTGCCTATTGATGCTTCGGCGAACTTCTTGCCTTGTTCCTTGCCGGTGTCGCGGTGCATTACTGCCCAGTGGTCGTCTAGATACTGCTGACGCTCGGCATCAGTAAAGTTGGGCGGGTTGCCGTGCGATAACTTCCAAATCTCCAGGTTCTTCTGGCTCCACGCCTCCCAAACTTTTTGCCCAAACTCTAGAATTCCCAGATCGGGAGGCAGTTTGGCCAGCGTGGCCTTCTGCAATGCAGCCATGTTCTGGTTCGCGGCGTCGCCGACGTAGGCTGCCAGCGGTGCCCGCTTGAAGATGTCCACTATCACCGGCGCCTGCCGGTTCTGGTAGTGGAAGGCGATTTTCCATTTTACTGCTTCCCCTAAGTGCTCGAAGGCCTCGATGCCATCCACATCACCTTGTGCAGACAAATCCGCCACCTCCGCGACGTAGCTCCGTACCTTCTCGAAGGCTTCCTCTGCCGTCGCGCCAAGGGATGAATACCAGCCGTGGGTGTCGGAGTAGCTCAATTTGGCGCCCGACTCCTTATTCTCGGTATCTTTTCGCGAGAACACTTGGAACTTGAACGACGATCCACCCCAGATGCTGCCAAGCTCATCGAGACGTGACTCGATCCAATAGGTGAAGCTATCCTTTGAGCCCACCTGAGTGTACTCGTCTAGCGTCATCGAGGTCAGCCGTGAGCGGGGCCAAGCGGCGAGGAACTCGTCCCACAGAGCGTATTTCTGTTGGAAATCAGTCATCGAGAGACCTCCACGCTTGCGTCGATCAGCAAGTAGCAAGAGGCCGCTAAATCTGTTTTGCAGAGATCACTAAATCCGGTGCAATCGCCGGTATTGGCCACTATAGAGCCGATGAACTCTTCAGGCTCTGTGCTGGCGTTAAATGATACGGTGTATAAGGAAGTCCGCACCCACTTGTAGCGTCCCCGCCCTACAGCAGCGGACGCATGTGAAAAGGGCTCGCTGAAATGACAGATCGGCGGCTTGATCTCGTCCATGTTGTCTTACTTACTCCATTTATTTCTGATCTCGGCGCACTGCACGTGGCGAACTTGCTCTCATCATACCCTCCTGTCGGCATAGGAGGGCAGTCCGATGGCAATGATCGCGGAAGTCGTCTTGAGGGGCTTTTTCCTTAAGCCCCGATCAAAAAACTGCAAAATCAAGGATGAATACAGAGGGTCTTATAGACCGTCAACATCCATTCCGTGCCGGGCCAGCCACAGCTTGCGCTCGTCGTAAACCGGCATCGCACGCTCCAGCCGATGCCAGAACTCGACGGAGTGGTTAGGCCCATACAGGTGCACCGGCTCGTGCATCACAACGTACTCGGCGATTCGGGCCGGCAGCAGAATCGTCTTCCAGTGGAAGTACAAGGTGCCACCCCGGCCACAGGAACCTCAGCGGAATCTCAGGTCCTGCACCTTGATCGTTGTCGGGCTGACTTCAAGCCACTGCGCGAAATCTTTGACACGCAGCCAAAGCAATTGCCTGCCGCGTTCGCTTTAACAGCAGATGAAGTGCTACGGACTTTCAGTACCGCAACCTAACGCAAGCGAATTCAACCGTTGACCTACGTTATGGGCTAATCCTAATCAGTGACAAGATTGAGTCTGTGATGACGCCCGAGATAGAGAAAAGCCTCGCTCTACCACCCGTCAAGACATACAATAATTTTTATGTTGCCACACAAAAAGTTATAGCCAATGTCGATCTTGCTAGCGTGGCTAGGAAATACAGACCTCCGCGCTTCCGAATCAACTGTTTCCAGTGACAGAGGCCCCATTCTTAGCGCGGTCCAAGCTATGGACTTCTCGACAGTTCATTTGTTATCCGATCATTCGGCCTCGACTACTCGTGCATATGCCCGATGGTTAGGTGGCCAATCCAATGCAACTGTCTCAGCACATAACATCAAGCTGACCAGCCCGACAAGCTTTGAAGAAATCTTCAAAGCCGCCAGAACCGTGATCAACGAGGTTCAGCAAGCTTCGAAAGCTGCTCCTTTAGTATTCCATCTCAGCCCCGGCACTCCGGCTATGGCAGCAATCTGGATACTGCTCGCCAAGACGCAGTACCCGGCTCGCCTGATCGAATCATCACGTGAGCATGGCGTCAGGGAGGTCAACATCCCGTTTGAACTTTCAGCTGAATATGCGCCAGTTCAGGACCAGAGGGCCGACGAGTCCCTTACACGACTAATGCAGGGCCTCCCTCCCGAGTCACCAGCCTTCACGTCCATCATTCATCGCTGCGCAGCCATGAAGCGAACGGTGGCCATGGCGCACCGCTTGGCCCTGCGTGATGTACCGGTGTTGATTCAAGGTGAATCCGGCACGGGCAAGGAGCTTTTTGCGCGCGCGATTCACCAGGCTAGTCCGCGAAGCACACAACCGTTCATAGCGGTGAACTGCGGTGCCATTCCTCAGGAGCTGGTTGATGCAGAGCTCTTTGGCCATGAGAAGGGGGCCTTTACGGGAGCGACGACCGCTCGCGCTGGCTACTTCGAGTCCGCTAATGGTGGCACCTTGTTTCTAGACGAGGTTGGCGAATTGCCACTGGCTTCACAAGTTCGTCTACTACGCGTTCTTCAGGAATGCGAGGTCACCCGCTTGGGTTCCACAAAGCCTAAGGCGATCAATGTTCGTATTATCGCGGCCACTAATCGCGTGCTCCCTCTAGAGATACAGTCAGGGCATTTCAGAGAAGACCTGTTCCACCGCTTGGCGGTGGGGGTTTTGCAACTGCCTCCCCTGCGGGAGCGTGAGGGCGACCTCAACTTGCTGATCGATTCGATGCTCGCAACCATTAACGTGGAAGCAGCCTCGCAACCTGGCTACCAACATAAAAAATTAGACACTTCAGCAAGAAATCTTATTCTTCGCCATTCTTGGCCAGGAAATGTTCGCGAATTGCACAACACCTTGCTACGTGCCAGCATCTGGGCCACGGGCGACACAATCACTGGCGAAGACGTTGCCACTTCTTTGGCCGTAACAATGCCTACCAAAGGTGAAACTGTGCTTGGCCGCCCGTTGGAGCACGGGATTTCGCTGCCAGAACTGATCGCTGATGTCGCCCGCCATTACTTGGAGCGCGCCATGGTGCAGAGCCATGGCAACAAATCTGAAGCCGCTCGTCTGTTAGGATTGGGCAGCTATCAGACGCTCACCAATTGGCTTCAGAAGTATAAATCTGGGTAGCTGGCACAACTTGTGCTTTCCATTAAGTCAACCTGCAAAATTTTTTATTATCCTAGTCGCGATATAAATCTTACTAAACGTTAATGAGGCAACCTGAATGGCGCGCAACGAACGACTGACCTGTAAGGAACTTATCGAGCCCCACTTGGCGACGATGGGTTGGTCGTGGCAGGAACAATTGCGAATCGGGCCGGGGCGGGTCAACCTCACTGGCGAAACGATGTATGACGAGACACAGTCGATCATCGCGGATTATCTTTTGCGCTTTAATGGCGTGCCGCTAGCCATCCTGGAAGCCAAGTCCGAGTCCGAAAGCGCGGCTGATGGTATGCAGCAGGCGTCCCGCTATGCCCGTCGCCTATCCCTGCGCTTCTCGATTGCATCAAATGGTAACGACTGGATCCTAACCGACAATGATACTGGCGAATTCGAGTCGCTAAGCTCTCCGCCGTCGCCTGAGGAACTCATAGCCCGCATGGGCGCGTCGGTCGACTGGTCCCTCTGGGAGAGCGCGTTCGCAGCCGGCTACCACTTTGACCAAGTTTCGCGTAAAGGAGTACGTCCCTACCAGGATGTGGCAATCAATAAGGCCCTGTGGCAGTTTGCGCAAGGTAATAACCGTGTCCTACTGCTCATGGCCACCGGTACTGGCAAGACCTTCACCATATTCCAATTGGTGTGGAAACTCCTCAACGGCAAGGCGCTCAATCGGGAACACGTGCTGTTCCTAACCGACCGAAATAGCCTCAAGGACCAGGCCTACCGCGCCTTTAGCGCTTATTCTGCTTCCGAACGCGTGCAAATCGACAAAAGCACAGTTGCCCAAGGCCAGCATCTGGTGGGTAAAGTGTTTTTTGCTAACTACCAGAGCCTAGATGAAGAGTTGGAAGGCAAGAAGGTCTATGAGCATTACGACCCTGACTTCTTCGATCTGGTGGTTGTTGACGAGTGCCATCGCTCGGGATTTGGCGACTGGTTCGGCGTGCTCGAACATTTTAGCGATGCTTTGCAGTTGGGTCTGACCGCTACGCCGCGCGAGTTGGAGGAAGGCGAGCGCGCGTTGACAGATGAAGAAAAGCGCCGCGATACCCAGCATTACTTTGGTAATCCGGTCTTCACGTACAGCCTCAGACAGGCTATCGAAGATGGATACTTGGTGCCTTACCTGCTGGAAGAGCGAGTAACAAATGTCGACGAAAGCGGTTACACCGGCCCGGACGGCAAACACTACACTACTGCCAATTTTGAGCGCGACATCCGCATGCCGGACCGTACTCGAGCCATCGCAGAAGACCTATGGGAAGCGCTGGGCAAGTACGAATTGCGCGACGAGAAAACTATCGTCTTCTGTGTCGATGACACTCATGCAGCATTCATGGCGCAGGAGCTGCGCCGACTCTCGGGTAACAATGACTATGCAGCCCGCATTACCCGTGCCGAGCGCAACAGTCATCAGTTGGAACGTAACTTCGCAGTCGTAGGCCCCAGCAACCCGCGTGTCGCTGTCACTGTCGATCTGCTGACAACCGGTTTTGACGCACCCGATGTCAAGAATGTTGTATTTGTGCGACCACTACGCAGCGCTATCCTCTATAAGCAAATGAAAGGGCGTGGCACCCGGTTATGCGAGGACGTAGACAAGCGCTACTTCACTATTTTCGACTACTCGGGTGCCAGCCAGTTGGAAGATACCGAGTTCGACGGTCATCCAGCCAACCGCCAGAAGACACAAACCGCTAGCAACAAGCCCAAAAAGAAAAAGGGCGAAGACTCCACTCCGAAGCTGGTAGGCGAAGGCATCTCGGTGGTCATCTCTACCGAAAACCGGTATGTCTGCCTAGCTGACGGTCGCAAAGTACCATTCGAAGAGTACACGGAGCAATCGCGCGAGTTCATCCTTGATGTCAGCCACAAAGGCATGGATGAGCTATTACGCATCTGGATCGACAAGGGAAGCCGGCAGGAACTGCGCGAAGCCCTGCGCGACCATGACATCTACCCCTCGGCTTTCAGGCATTATCTCGACCTGCCGGATGTTGATGACGTGGACATCTTGGCCAAGATCGGCTTCCAACTGCCGCGTGTGCCCAACCGAGCAGACCGTGCCAACCGTCTGTGGGATGAAGACCAACTCTGGCTGCTAAATCATTTGGGAGAAGTAGCGTTACCTGAAAACCAGCGCTTTAAAACCCATCTGTGGCAAACCGCGCTAGATCACTACCGGTTATTTGGCATCGATGATCTAGAGCAGGCTCGTACCTACAGCGCTCCGCAGTTCGTCGATCAGTTCGGCAACTTCACCATGCTAACCCGACGCTACGGGGGACCTGCGGTGCTCAAAGCCGATCTCGAGCTGATCAAGCAACACTTATATGTGCCCATGGCTGCCTGATGCTGTCAAGGCATAAAACAAACGGAACAGACATGACCCTTAACAACACAGACCACCGCCGCGCAGAAGTACAGAAGATCGTCAAGAACGCCTGCGATCAGCTCAATGCGGAAGGAGTGGACGCCCGCAACTATGTGGAACAGCTTGCCTGGCTTTTTTTCCTTAAGGCCTTCGACGAAACTGAAGCCCGCAAGGAGGAGGAAGCGGCCTTCGACGACACGCCCTATGTGCGTCGACTAGCTGGCGAATACGCCTGGAACCACTGGGCCAAGAACACCGACCACCCTGACGAGATGCTGGAGTTTGTCGATGGTAGGCTGTGGATCAAGCTCACTAGCCCCGACCCCAAGATGGGACTGGGCGACGACGCTCTGGCACAGCGCTTTCGCCGCATCTTCGACAACGTGCGTAACTACTGCCGCCGGGGCGTATCCTTCGCCAAGGTTGTACAACAGGTCGACAAACTGCACTTTTCCAGCGAGACGGACGTCATTATCCTCTCAAAAATCTATGAAGACCTACTCAAGCGTGTGGCCGCCGACTCAGCCGGATATGCCGGCGAATTTTACACCCAGCGGCACATCATCCGCGCAATGGTGCAGGTAGTGACGCCACAGGCAGGCGAACGTATTTACGATCCGTGCTTCGGAACCGCAGGTTTTCTAGGCGAGGCAGCTGACCACATTCGCAGCAACAGCACGCTGAGCACCGGCCAGCTCGACGAGCTTCAGCACCAAACCTTCTATGGCTTGGAGCTCAAGCCACTGACCTACCTGCTGGGCTCAATGAACATGATCCTGCATGGTATCGAGGGGGCAAACTTCGAGCTGGCCAACACCCTGGAAGTGCATGACCAAAATGTAGCAGAGAAGGACAAATACCAAGTCATCCTCGCAAATCCCCCTTATGGCGGTAAGATGGCGCAGGAGCTGCAGACCAACTTCCGCGTACGCTCCAGTGCCACCGAATGCCTGTTCCTGCAACACATCATGACAAACCTGGCCAAAGGTGGGCGTGCGGCAGTGGTCATTCCCGAAGGCGTGCTGTTCCGTGGCGGACCGGATCAAAAGGTTCGCAAGGAACTGCTGGAGCAATTCAAGGTGCATACCATTCTGTCGTTACCTGCGGGCTGCTTCCTCCCATACACCGGCGTCAAGACCAACGTAATCTTTTTTGACCGCCCTGAGGATGGCTCGACCACTGACTCTATATGGTATTACGAGCTCACCAACGATGGCTTTGAACTGAAGCAGACGCGCAAGCCGGTGGCAGGGAGCCAATTGCCTGACTTCCTCGCCAAATGGCAAGACCGCGCGGATAGTGCGAACTCTTGGACTATCTCGTTGGAGGACATCATGGCCAATGGCTTCGACCTCTCGGCCAAGAACCCGAATAAAGTGGACGACTACGAACACCGACCGGCATTGGAATTGGTGGTGTCGATCAAGGCCAAAGAAGCACGGATTAATGAGCTTTTGGACGAATTGGAAATTCTGCTGGAGCGATCCGAATGACTTTTGCCCCGAACTGGCCTGTCTACAAGCTTGGTCAGCTCGCCGAGTACATCAACGGTCGAGCTTTTAAACCTGAAGACTGGGGACATACAGGGCTACCAATCGTTCGGATCCAGAACTTGAATGAGCCCATGAAGCCCTTCAACTACTTCTCTGGCTCGTATGCAGAAAAGCACAAAATTGAATCAGGTGACGTTCTGTTTTCATGGTCGGGCACACCAGGCACTTCATTTGGTTGTTTTATATGGAATCGCGGTGAAGCGCTGCTCAATCAGCACATTTTCAAGGTAAAAGTTAATGAAGAAATAGTCCTACGGGAGTATTTCGTTTATGCAACGAACAGCCGACTTGAGGAGATAATTAATTTGGCACATGGTGCAGCAGGATTGCGCCACATTACGAAAGCCAAGTTGAAAGAGGTCGAGATCGCAGCTCCATCTCTGGATGAACAGCGTCTAATCATAGGCAAAATAAAAGACTTCCTAGAGCGAGTGGATGAGCTAGAGACTCTGCGCAAAGCATCCCTAACAGAGCAAGCCTATTTAGCCGAGTCACTCATTGAAGCCGAGCTGGCGGGCCTAGAAGGCGAGGAAGTCGCAATGGCCGATGTATGTGAGATTGTATCTAGACTCATAAACCCTCGTGAGGCTCAGTATCAATCAATGTTGCATGTTGGCGGAGCCAACATCGAAAGCAAGACAGGCCGTCTTGTCGACTTAAAAACTGCGTCTGAGGAAAATCTCAAATCTAGCAAGTTTGTCTTTGACGAATCGGTGGTGCTTTATAATAAGATTCGCCCTTACCTGGTGAAGGCAGCACGGCCTAATTTCTCAGGTCTGTGCAGTGCGGACATGTATCCGCTTACACCCAAAAAAGGGCGTGCATTGCGTGATTTCATTTACTACGTGCTGATGTCACGTCGTTTTACGGATTACGCCATTGCTGGATCGAACCGCGCTGGCATGCCCAAGGTCAACCGTAAACATCTCTTCGCATATCGTTTCAAGCTGCCTTCGATAGCTGTCCAGAGGAGCGTCTGTCAGCATTTAGATTCAGCTATCGAATCGGTGCAGTTTCTCAGCAAGGAAATGAAAGTTGCTGAGACCGAAGCGGCTCAACTGCGTGATGCCATCCTGCGCAAAGCTTTCGCCGGGGAGCTCTGAGAATCGTGCAAGATAACGAACTGCTTGAAGAAACTTCACAATGGGTCGGCAATCTAGATGCTGTGTTCACCAGCACGCTGTCCACTGGCGAGTCCAATGCCCTGATCCGTGAGGTCTTCAGCACATTCCTGCTGCTGCGTTGGGCTGACATGCAAGATTCCGAGCAGGAGGCCATGGCGATCTTTGAAGACCGTAGCTACCAGCCGCTTCTGCCCGAACAACTGCAATGGCGGCATTGGGTCAGCCTAGACCACCCGACGAGCATCGCCAAGCAGCTGCATGAGCTGGCGGGCTACATTGAGGGCTTACGCGGTAACTCCTCTCACCCATTGGTCGCATACTTACACCCCCTGGTCGCCCCTCTACGCCACGTCCTGGAGGTAAATTTTGCTTACCTAATCGACCTAGTTCGCTGGCTGGATAAGCTGCCTTTCGATACTTCGAGCGCCCGTTACGCCTTGCTAAATGTGTACGATAAGATGCTTGCCGAAACGAGCGACGTCCGTGGAGGCCAGTTCTCGACACCAGTCAACATTGCCCGTCTCGTTGTGGCGCTGGCCGACCCGAAACCCGGCGAACGAGTGTACGATCCGTGCTTTGGTTTAGGTAATTTTCTCGTAGTTGCTTGGCAACATGCCGAGCGCAGCAGGATAAAACAACATCGTTCTGGTGCCTTGCTCGAAGCATCAGGCATCGAGATCAGTGCAAACACGTTCCTAATCGGCCTGACGCGCATGCTCCTTGCAGGCATCGACAACCCGCGCCTAGCGCTGGGGAACAGCCTGGAACGAGAGTCTCTCAGCAGCCCCAGCCAGCAAGGCTTCGATGTTGTGTTGGCCGACCCGCCTTTCGGCGTGAAGGCGAAAAGAGATCCGTATTGCATCTCCCATTTCCCTGTTCTCACGAGTGACAGCACAGGGTTGTTTGTACAACACGCACTATCGCAGCTCAAGCCACATGGGCGGGCGGTGCTTGCTGTGCCCGAGGGCTTCCTCTATCGAGGTGGTGCTGAGCGCGAATTACGCCGCTGTCTGCTCGAAAAAGGTCAGGTGGAAGCCATAGTTGGTCTGCCGGCTGGAGTCTTTGCGCCGTATACCAACGTAAAGAGTTGTTTGCTGGTGCTGAATAAGCAAGGAGGTGCGAGCCGAGTGCGAATGGTCGATGCGAGCTCGCATTTTGACCAGAGGTCCGGCCGCAAGCCTCCAGTTATTAGCGAGGAGCTAGCGGACCAATTAGCCAACGACATAAGGAGCGCTGAGCTTCGCAAGCGGCGTGAGCCGCGCCCTGGCACCCCTGAAGGCACGCCGGGCTCTGGTGTGCTTTCGCGTTCAATATGGGAAGTCAGCGTCGACGAGCTTGCCTCCATCGACTGGGACCTGTCTCCCCGACTTCGCGAAAAGGGTGGTTTGGATGAATTCCTCGCCAGCCTCAAGGAGGCGCCAGGAGAAACTGTCTCAGTAGCTACTCTTTCGGATGTGGCTGAAGTAATTGGAGGGCGCTCCATAAAGTCGGCTGACTTGCTGGATGCCCCCCCTTTAGAACGGGCCACAGGCTATGTACGTATCAGGGATTTAAGCAAAGGCAGTGTAGGCCGAGTTTCTAGTTGGCTGCGACCGGAGGTGGCCAGCGTGGAACGACGTTGGGCTCTATTGTCCGGCGATGTCCTTGTATCCAAGTCAGGTACCATTGGTAAGGCAGCTATGGTTCGTGACAGTGCGGTCGGCTCAGTGGCTGCCGGGGGGCTTTATGTACTGCGTGCCCATCCGGAACGACTGGACGCAGGCTTCCTGCAAGCCTACCTGGCAAGCCCGGCTTGCCAGAACTGGTTGGCCGCCCAATCGCGCGGTGCAGTAATCCAGCACCTTAACCGTGTAGTGCTGGATCAATTGCCGCTGCCGCTGCCGCCGTTGCACCTGCAGGCCCAGGCCGCTGCGCAGTACCGTGAGTTCGGCACTGATGCTTTAGCGTTCTTATCACAGATCATGGGCAACAGCGAACCCGACCGTCTCTCCATCTGGCTAGCCGAGCTGGATGCCAAGGTTCCCAGATTTGTAAGAGGCCTGGATGATACTCCGGCACTGAGTCACTTCGAACCAATTGTGGCTTTGGCCAGACCAGTGCGTCGTTGGCTGGATCAGGAACAAGTGAGCAGCCAAGCGGCGCGATGGTTAGCACCTCTCACCTCGACCTTGCTACCTCTAGCTGGCGTGGCCCAGGTTCCGGAAGGTGCCGGGCTCCTTAGCGTGTTACAGGAGGCTGAACGTGGCGTAGCGGTAGTACTGGAACGGGCTACCGGCCACCGACCCACTACGTCTCAGGCCCGCGCTATTAGTGAGCGCTTGCGCGATTGGCTTCGCGCTGCGACTACGGACTTGATTAATGCTGTTGGGCTGAAGTTAAGCACCTCACCCGAATTGTTGACCGCCGGCAGTTTTGCTGAGTTCTCTGTGGGGCTGGAAAATCTCGGCGCCTTGCCACTGCGTAACGTGCGTGTAGAAACGCAGCCCCATTGGGGTGTAACCGAACTCCCTTACCTTGCTGAGAGGGCCTCATTTGCGATCCATTTGCAAGGAGACGTACCCAAGCAAGGCCGTGATCTACCTTTGCGTTTGCTGTGGAAAGCACGCTCCCTTTCGGGAGAAGAGGTAAATGGGCAGATCGAGCTAATAATACGGGTGGCCAATATAGAGCATGAGGCCCGCACTAAGGTCCCTGATCTTGGTGGCAGCCCCTATGTCACAGGTAGTCCCCTGAAGCCTCAGCACGGCCACGACGTTTTCTATGGCCGGGAAGGACTGATGGGCAAAATTAGCCGCCAGATTGCCACCCACGGCAACGTGGTGTTGCTAGAAGGCAACCGACGGGCAGGTAAGACCTCCATCCTCAGGCATCTGGAAGGCCGAACCGCAATACCGGGCTGGCTTGCAGTCTATTCCAGTCTGCAAGGGGCTGAAGGCTCCTCGCAAGCCGTTGGCGTACCCACCGCCGAAGTATTTCGTGAGATTGCTCGCAGTATTGCCACAGCACTGACAAAACTGGGGATCGAGGTAACTCTGCCAAATGGCCAGATCATCAACGCAGGCAAGCCGGCGCTAGGTATCGCACGTGCGTGCCGAGAAGGCATCAGTGTCGAGTCACCATTTTCCGACTTTCGCGATTACCTTGAACTGGTCCTAGCCATTCTAGAGCCCTTAGCGCTCGGCCTGGTGCTGATGCTCGATGAATTCGACAAGCTCCAGGAAGGTATCGACAATGGCGTAACCTCACCGCAAGTACCGGAGAACATCAGGTTCCTGATCCAGTCCTATCCGAAGTTCTCGGCCATACTGACTGGCTCGCGCCGCCTCAAGCGCCTTCGTGAGGAGTATTGGTCTGCACTTTATGGCCTTGGCACAAGTATTCCAGTGACAGCACTTGACGAACAGAGTGCACGCAAAGTGGTGACCGAGCCTGTTCGTGATCAGCTGATCTACTCTGAAGAGGCCATTGATCGCGTTATCAAAGTGACTGCAAGGCACCCATATCTGATGCAGTGCCTATGCAACCGCATATTCGACTATGCCGTTCAAACCAAGAGTCACTCGATCACTGTGAGCGTGATTAACGATGCGGCAAGAGGTCTCGTAAGGGACAATGAGCACTTCGCTAGCCTATGGGATTACGCTGGCTGGGGTCCTGAAACAGGGCGTCAACGACGGCAATTAATCCTGCTCCAATGCGCTGATAGCCTCAAACAGGGTACACACATCGACTTCGGAACATTGCACGAGCTATTGGTGCAAGAGGGCGTTAACGTGGACGACGCGGCGCTTGATGTCGATTTGACCTACCTTCGCGAACTTGAGCTGATCGAGTTTTGCGGCGAGATAGGCGATACGGAGTATCGTTTAGCCATACCGCTGATGGCAGATTGGATCGAACAACAAAAGGATGGCGAAGTGGTAGCCAGTCACGCACGCACGGAGGCGGAGGAAGAAAATGTCTGATAAGCGATTCCCTATATTAGGCACATCAGTGCCACCAATGCTTGGGCGAAAGGCTATTGTCCAAGGAATGGTCGATGCCTTAAGCAAGTCAGTTCCAGATCACCTGCAAGTGGTAGGCCCTCGATTCGCAGGTAAAACAGTGATACTACATGAGCTCGCTGGCCAACTACGGCAGGCTAGCCTCCCCTATTCTGCAGTCGTTTTGTGGGATCTGGGGCATCAAACACCGGGGACTGACGAGCAATTCATGCTGTGCTTCGCACGTGAGTTGTCTTCTGCTATCGAGGATAGCTATCCAGACTATGCCAAGCATATCCGTAGTACCGATGGTAATCCATACCATGAGATCGCCGAGGTTCTGGAGCTATTAACTGAAGAAGGCACCAAAGTTCTGGTGATTATGGATGGTTTTGATAAGCCGCTCGCTAATGGTCAACTGACGCGAAACTTATGGGACCAATTGCTAGAATTGGCTCGCAAGCCCAGTCTTCGGCTTGTAACGGCAAGCCGCCAAAGCCTGTATAAGCTCTTACGTAGCCCTGAGTCACAAACGAGTGATTTCTGGGGTATTTTTGATACCAGGGTCCCCATTGGATGCTTTGATGAAGACGACCTTGCAGCTATTCTTGAAGAGCTACCAGATATGCAATTTTCAATTGGCGCCAAAACGGAGCTTTCAAATGCAGGTAACGGATTTCCGGTTATTACGCTTGGGGTTCTGAATGCGCTTTGTGAGACAGGTACATCTGGAATAGTTAGCCCGGAAGATATGAAAGTAGCGTGCAGCAGCGCCTTTCCCTCATTAAACGACGCCGTCGACGCATTATGGATTGACTGTTCATCTTCATCTCAAGACCTATTAATGCGTGTATTGGAAGAGAAGTCCGTGCCCCGCACCGGCATTCCCTCTGCAGATGCAGAGACACTAATTGAGCGGGGCTTTGTACGCTATGAGGCAAACAAGCTTCAGCGGGTGAGCCGCATACTTTGCACCTATCTCGAGGAGCAACCACACGACGGCAATGCACTTGTGCGGTTGTTTGGTACCGCCGATTCTTACAAAAAGAATCTCAATGGTGTGTTAGAGCGCAGGATCGGACAGCTCAACAACATCGACCCGACACTACAGCGCTTCCTTGAACGTTGCACTGACGATCTACCCGACCACCCGGATGTGTTTCTGACTAACATCCGCGGCATCGTAAACCAAGCGTTTGAATTGATTTGGAAGGCGGAGCTGCCAGATAGGCGAATTCCTTCCGGCTGGATGGCGATTTGGAAACAAAATAGAGAACGTGGGGTCGATGATTGGGAAACAACCTTTCCCCAGGGGATTCGCCGTGTTCGTCTGCTCAACTTGATGACGGGTACTGACAAGAGCGTCCCATGCGCGAATCATGTGTCGAAGGAAACTTATATCCTCATGAACGCCGTGCATGTATTTGGGGATTTTGGGCAACATCAAGAAGGCACCCCTATCGATCATGGTACTGCCTATGCGGCCCTTCACCTTTGCGTTGAACTGGCAGCAACACTTGCTAGAGAGTTACCAACCTAGGAAGACTTCCAGTGGCTTACGGGGGCGTTTCCGCGGCGCTCCCAGAATGAATTCAGCAGACTCACCACCACGCCACAGCTCCGGCTGATTTGAGCTAGCCTTGGCTAAAACAGCTCAATAGGTTCTTTACAAGAATCTATCCTCGACAATAAAAGGGCTGTCGGTTCCCATCGTAGAAACCCTTCTCCTGCCAGTCAGGACTTTGATGCTCGGCGGACTTGCATTGACTCCAATGTTTCAAAGTTTCCTAGAGGCGCCAGAGCTGCTGCGTGGGCGACTTCCGGGGTCGCCCTCTTAAGCTACACCTACGTAAAAAGGGAGCTGTGAACGGTATCTGGGGACAGATCCCGGTTTAATGATGACTTTTCATTCCTATATTCCCATCGAAACCGTGCTGTTCACTTCCGGGTTGAGGGCCTCGAGCAAATTGGCTGGGATCCGTAGCGCAGCGCTGTTGCTTCAGCGCTTGTCTTGGTCCGCATGATAAGCACTTCGATCTGGTCCCTGCCTTCGAGATACACTACCCGCCGCGTCTCACGCTTTCTCTTTCGTATTCAGTGGCCGAGCAGCTGAAGTATGGCGGTGACAGCACGAACCGTACTGTTGCTCTCAATCACTAGGGCTTGGTCACTATCGTGCCAATCTGATGCAATCTAGGCGCTCAGGTTGTATCTGTGGCTGGATGGAAAGTTGAGCGTGCCTATCCAGTCCCAGCCAAAACATGTACCTGATGGCGCATACGGTTGACGTATGTTGACTACCAATTGGCTCAATGTCGTCGATATGCGGAAAACCGCCGCGACGTCATCCGGCTACAGCCCAAGCGCAATACGGCTTTCCGGCCGTGTCGTTGATCATCACCGCCCGATCTATAAGGATTGAAACTTTTCGGCGCCGTCGGCACAGATAGGCGAATCTAGTCCGCAGTGGTATATATCCGGCCACTCCAACACGTATAAGGATAAACGATTTAGATAGGCCCCACACAGAGTCGACCCGGATCAGCAGTCCGCTATTTTTCTAAGACTATGACAGAAATAAAACTCTCCTAGACCGTCATCCATATTTATTGTCAAGCAGCCGCCTCTTCTTTTGCTTAGGCATGCCTAAGCAACAAGTTAAACTGCCTATTGCAGTACATTTCAAGCAACAATAAAATTCTATTCGGCGTTGATGGACGCCCGCCCGCTTGCAAAGGCAAAGCTCAGCACCATTACTACAATACAAACTTCTGGCGACATAGAAATTTTGCCATGTCGGGTAAGCAAGCGGCTCGATCATAAACATGCGCATATGGAGATCTTTATGTCTGACTACAAGTATAGTTTCTTATCCCTCATCAAACGCGAAGCTAAAGCTTATGCCAAAGCCAATGGCCTGACAGTAACATCAGCCCAAGAGCACATTGCTAAATGTAATGGCTTTTCCGGATTTCATGAAATGATTACTGTATCTAAGCGCAATCCTGATGATCCGCGACTTCTTAAGGCTGCCCTTGGGGTTGAAGCATTAGACATTAAGGTTTGGCTCCACCCATTCAGACACGAAGTAGTCGACTTTTTGATGGCGTCGTTAGAAAGTGTCTTCGAAAAAACGAACGCACACTTGTTTTTTGATGACTTTGAGGAGGAGGTATTTTTGTCTGGCTATGATCCGAAAACGGGAATCGCTTCCTTCTTGATGCAAACTCAGTTTCACGGGACACATATTTATGGACAGCCCTTCAGAGGTGACGGAGTAGGCGTCATATTCAATACATATGTCGCTTGGCGCGACGGCCAATGGAAGCTTAGGGACACTGATGGGGTAGTAATCCGCGCAATTTGCGTCAACTGGGACCCTGATAGCGAAGACAATTACGATCCATATGGATATGGACCTGACTGGAAGGAAAGGCTTGAAAAGCTTCCCGCTTGTGGGTAATTAACCCCTAGCTTAGCTTCCCGGGTACTGGTATCGCACCCGGGATTTTTTATTTGTTAAAACATCTGTTATTTGGCATCCCATCCCTTAGTTTAACCAACCAAATAGGACAAAATTCGACCTCCGGCCCTGACATGACTACGCGCAGGATCCATCATCTGGGTTGCCGGTGTAGGTATGCCGGCCTGTACCCTCATCGACACTGGGCTGTTGGCGCCCAGGCCGATGATGTCGAGCAGCCTGGTCGGGATCTGCACCGTGGCACTGTTGCCACAGCGCCTGATCTCCGTGCGCACAACAGGCACACCGATCATGCTCCTGCCAACAACATACCTCTCGCTTCTCAGGCTCTCTCAATCGCCTCCAACGCTCGATCACCTGAGATGCGTCAGTGACAGCCCGAGCCGGGATGTCGCGCCTGAGCAGCAATACAGGCGGTTCTCGAGCCCATCAGGTGCAGCCCCGCCGTTCAGGTTGCATCGGCGGCGTCATGGAAGGTTGATCGCACCAGCTCAACTCGAGCCAGAACATGGGCCGGATGGCGTCCAGGATTGATGGTTGTTGACCGCCAGTTGGTGAAATGTCGTCGAAATTCTGAAGACCGCCGCGAGGTCACCCGGCTGCAGCCCATGCACCACGAGGCTTTCCGGCCGAGTCGTTGATCGGTACCGCCCAATCTATAAGGATCGAAACTTTCCGGCGCCGTCGGCACAGGGGGGGCAGCCCATTCAGAGCCGGCTTGGTCAGCGTCTTCAGTGCGGAAGTATAAGGAACGGAGCTCTGCGCTGGCTCCAGACAGAATCGATCCGGATCAGCATGCTCTGAACCACCTAAGACTATGACAGATGGTGCCCCCAGTAGGGGGCAACCAAATGTGGACAAATTTCAACCACCTGACCCGGCCCGGACTGGCTATGCGAATGAGCCGACATCCGGGTTGTCACCATAGGCATCCCAGTGATTGTCTCGCTTCTCTACGTCGGTACTCTGAACGGCAGAGGCACTCTTGCGCTTGGACTTGGCGCGCACCTTCTCCGGGTTCTCGATGCGGTCCATATAGTCCTTTACGGTGTTTGCTGACCACTTTCCCCCCTGCCGTGTGGCCCGCCCCTCGTCGTTGAATCGCTTTGCGATGGCAGAGTACGAGAGACCCTCACTACGAAGCGTCTTGAGCTCCGGGTATAGCTGGCGAGCGAACTCGTCGGCTTTGTTTCGCGCCTGCGCCGCTGCATTGACCTGAACCTCGCGGATGTTCGGATTCCCGAACGTCTCGCCCCTGGCCCGCTTCTCATCGAAGGTTTTTTTGGTGGTCTTGATCTTCTTCTCGCGCTCTTCCTCACAGCGGTTCAAGTAGGAGATCGCTTGCCTCTCGGAGATGAAGTCGTTGTTCTGGCTCTCGAAGATCGGGATACCAGCATCAAAGAAAGCCTGTGCCGCGTCCAGGTTACGCGTCAGTCGGTCAATCCGCGTCACGACAACAGGCCTGCCCGTTCTCTTCGCTAGCTCGAACACTTGTCGAAGCTTGCTGTTCTTCTTGAGGAGGTTGTCTCTACTGGACATGACCTCAATGACGAGATCCTCTTCGTTCATGAGCCATTGATGCATTGCTGCGCATTCTCGTAGGAGACCTTCCTGCGCCTGTAGGGAAGTACCTTCCTCACTCTGTTTGGAGGTTGATACGCGGATGTAATAGAGGGGGTGGAGGTTGTCTGGAGACATCGATAGTAAGTCAGTGGTTATATGAGATCTATGAGTATGACGTATTAGATGCTATAAGTCTCGTTTTGGACACCTGTGCATCACGGTATGAGTGCAGTTCACCTCGATTTCGCTGGCGACCCGGAACATGACGGGCCGTCGCACAGACCCTTTCCGCCCATACACTGTCGAAAACAGGTCTACTTTTCATAGGTGCCTCAAGCGCACGATCGTCAGTTTGCACAGGACACATACATGGCACGGAAACGCCGCTCCTCACCCTTGGAACACCTGATCCGCATCGCTACCCGGCTGCCCGCCTGGGTGAGCCTGTTGCTGGCGCTGATCAGCTACCTGGTCCTGCACCAGTTCGCCGATCGTCCGGTTGCAGTCGCGACGAGACCCGGCAGCGCGGTGCCGGCCAACATGGTCGAGATCCTGCTCCACCCGCTGCTCAGTGTCCTGCAGTACGCCATCCCCATAGCGCTTGTGTTCGGAGCCCTGGTATCGCTCCTGAAGGCCTTCAGCGGGCGCCGGCTTGCGAAGCAGTACCTCGCCACTCCCTCGCCCCAGATCGACGCGCTGACGCCGTTCCGGGGCCGCCAGGGCACGGCCGATATGAGCTGGCAGCAGTTTGAGCTACTTGTGGGTCAGGCGTTCCGGCAACAGGGCTACCGGGTGATCGACGGCGGCGAGGACGGCCCCGATGGCGGCGTCGACGTGCACCTGAAAAAGGACGGCAAGACGTACCTCGTTCAGTGCAAGCATTGGAAGGCGCGCAGCATTGGCGTTTCCGTTGTGCGTGAGCTTTACGGCGTCATGGCCGCGTCGGGTGCCGCAGGGGGCTTTGTTGTGACATCCGGCGACTTCACAGATGACGCCAAGGTTTTCGCGCACGGCAATAGCATCGACCTGATCGACGGCGTCGAACTCGATGTGATGCTTCGGAGTGCAGCGAAGTCACTTCCAGAAGACGCTCTGAGACCGTCTGAGACGTTCCCTGGGACTGTTTCGTGCCCGCGCTGCGCATCTCCCATGATCAAGCGCAAAGCACGTCAGGGAGTGAATACGGGGCAGGAGTTCTGGGGATGTTCGCGGTATCCGAAATGCAGGGGAATTCGGCAGATCTAATCTTCAGCTGGCGCTGGCGCGCCTGTTTCGAACTTGGCCTTGAGGCGCCTTGCTCCGTCAACGCCTACACCGATCAGAAAGCTGCGGCGCTGCAGGCGGCTGGAGAACGATGAGCGCTCCGGCCAGTTCGGCTGGGCCGATGCTGAGAATCTCGCCAAGCTGATGAATGAACCAATTGGCTCAGGCCTCGCTACCAGAGTTCTCGTGGCGTCTGGGAATACCACCTGATGGTCTATTATCGCATGAACACCGAGGTCAAGGCGGGAGCTAGCTACATGAGTAACAACTATAACAGTCTCACTATCACTCATTACTATAGGTCAAGCTTGTACTCGAAACCTTTAGATCCTAGGTACGTATCTATGTCCAATAGACTAGCTTGAGCCGAAAGACAGAGGGGAGGTTGAATTGCTCGTTTTTTAACTATACTGCTATATCTTCTCAAACACGACAAGGAGAATGCAGTGAAAACATTTTTTCTGACCCTAATTTATTCACTCAGCTTCTCATCAATCACAGTCGCATCAGAGTTCGACATAAAAGGATTAAAATGGCGTATGAGCGCAGAGCAAATCGCTCAAATTGCCGGCGGTACTACAAAGTATGACTGTGCTTCTGCAATTCCAGATAAAAAATGGACTTATGGGGGTTTAGATGGCTGGAGTGCATCATGCGAAAAACCCAATGCGGGTTATCTAGACCGACATTTAGAAGCAGTACACAATATAGTTGCCACTAAATACAGCGGATTATTTCAGATTCATGCAATCACTTTATCAGAAAAAGTTTTAGGAGAATCAGGATTTACAGTTCCTGAACTTGTTGTTATTTTCTCGAAAAATTTTGGTGACTTCAAAACAACCTCATACAGCGTAACAGATGGCCTCGGTCGAAACTTCACGAAGCTTAAAGCGGTTGCTGTAACCGATGATGCAATAGTAACAATTGAGGACGGAACCTATGGACCAGACCACCAAGACTTTATCGAATTAACTATAGAAGACCCTACTCATGCAATGCTAATGATAAAAGCAGACGAGGAAGTAAAAAACGCATCGATCAAAAAAGCTACAGAGGACTTTTAAAATAAAAACCAAAGGATTCATCACAAAAATTCATCTTCAAACAATACAAATAAAGCATTTTTACACCTACTTTAGCTATCAGCCAACCACATCAAAAGCCCCACAGTGCGGGCTTTTTACGCCTTCAACAAAGTCCAACAGGGTCGCGCTTCGCGGCCCTTTTTCGTTTCAGGGAGAATGGTCATGGCTGAACCACGCAAAGGGATCGAGCTGCTGTACCTGGCAGAGCGCTATGAGTACCGGGTCATCGCGACGTCGGTACTGGATCACATCTTGTTCGAGTCGGCATTGAGCGATGGCGCCAGGAACCTCTGGTTGATTTTGTATCGCGGCGCAGCATTGAACCGGAGTGTGCGGAGTGAAGCCTCCGCGGCTATGAAAACCCGTACGACGACGCAGTTGAAGCTGTGTCTGATTGCGATCTGCAGCGCGAGAAGCACTCAGGCCTGCAGCTGAGCGCCCCTGTGCTTACGCGTGCGCGACGATCAGACGAGATACGAGTCGATTGACGGGTAGCGATTCGGAAGCGCTTAGAGACGATCTGAGAAATCATGCCCCGGTCATGCGCTGGCTTTTCCCGGGGTCAGGCTGTCGGGCTGATTAGCGAGGGGCGTTGGCAGACCCCTCGCTTTTCGGTGTGATCAGAACGGGCGGTTGGTCATCGTGGCATAGCGCCGGCGGTAGTCAGACCAGGGGCAATGGATCGTCCGTTGGATCCGCTCGTCGGCATCGTAGATCGGCGCCGGTGCGAACTCATCCAGGTACTGCCAGAACACGAAGTCGCTCCGGACGTTGCGCACCTGGGTCTCGAGGATTTCACGGCAGATCGGATGCAGATCACGCATGCGCATCAGACGCCGGGCCTGGGTCCAGTTCAGGGCGATCACGTCGGTCAGCGCCATGTCGTTGGCGAGGCCGAACAGGAACATGCGCTGATGCAGATCGTCCAGGTGGTCCATGTGCTCGTTGAAGTCCTGCACCGTCAGCGGGCCGTGGAAGTCGAACCACAGATTCAGCGACGGATCGATCTCGCCGAAGAACTCGGCACGCTTGACTGCCTGCAGCACGCCCCGCACCGCCTTGTCGGCAGTGGCTCGGTCGGCGCGCGTGCGGATCAGGTCATGTACGGCCTTGAGTTTGTAGTTGGAGAGCAGGCTGAGATCCTGGGTCCAGATCGGGGTATTCGCCAGGGCGGGCGTATAGGCGCGATCGGACAGCATGCGAAGGTCGCTTAACCGCATTGGAACGTTCCTCTGTTGTCAATGCGGTAAACATAGACTGCCGGTGTGCGGCGTAAAGTCGGAACGCGCACATTCCAACCTCAACGAGGGCGACGGTGAGCTTTTGAGGTGCCCGGTTCACGAGCGGCCAGCTCGGTGTGAGCAGTGGCACTACTTCCCATTGAACAGCTCTGCGATCTCGTCCTCGCACATGCGGTCGAAATCGTCGGGCACCTTGATCTGGTCGCGCAGGAAGCCGGCGTCGCGCTTCTGCAAGGAGGCCCTCAACAAGGATGCAACGGCCATCACGTCCCCAGCACGGAAGACCAGGCCTCCAGAACCTGTTCGGTACATTGGCTCAGGTGGCTCCACGCCACGCAACGGCTTGCGTTCATGAATCGCGGCCTTCAACTCCGATGTGCGCACGTTCAGAAGGCGCGCGGCGTCGTTGATCCCGATCCGACTGTCACTGAAGTCCATACCCGGTCCCTTACTGTGATCATCGCTCCATATTCGCAGCATGTGCGGGGTTGGTAAATCGCCGGTGCTGAGCAAGTCCATCAAACTGGAACATTTCAGACCCCACTATAAGTTCCTAGTGATCTACCTATTGCCGTGACTATCACGTCTAAAAACTCTGTGTAAAAAATCTATGTGCAGTCACAACTGATCACGACGTTTACTAGGCAGCAGAGACACCATGAAAATAGGATATGCGCGGATCTCCAGCGAGGAGCAGAACTTTGATATGCAGATGGATGCCCTGGAAGCAGCTGGCTGCGCCCGCATCTACCAGGAGAGAGCATCCGGGGCAAAGATCGATCGTCCGGAGCTCCAGAAGGCTCTCGACTTCATGCGAGAGGGTGACACGCTGGTCGTGTGGCGCCTCGATCGACTCGGCCGGAACCTCAAGCACCTAGTTCGTACTGTCGAGGAACTGAGGGAACAGAAAAAGAACTTCTCAAGCTTGAATGAGCAGATCGATACCGGAACCGCCGCGGGAACATTGATCTTCCACCTCTTCTGCGCTCTGGCTGAGTTTGAGCGAGGTCTACTACGCGAACGTGTCAACGCCGGCCTTCGGTCTGCACGAGCACGCGGACGAGTTGGGGGCCGCAGGAGGACGATCACCGACAACGTGATCTTGAAGATCGTGGCCGACGTGCAGATGAACCCAGAAATCCCTATCACACAGATTTGTCAGCAGCACGGTATATCCCGCGCCTCCTATTATTCGGTGGTTCACCCCCGGCTTCAGGATGAGCAACGGAAGCAAGAAGAGCGACGAGAGATCCAAAAACGAGAAATACAGGAGCGGTTGCGGAAGACGCTACCGGAGCCTGAGGATGTGAAGTAAAACAGCTCAAGGGGGCTGCCAAGCCCCCGACAAGGCAAGGATGATGCTCCAATTCCGAGCACACTCTGATCACACTGCCGCCGAGAAATCGCCTCTGTTTTCCCCAAAGCGATGCCCTCTACATTGCCCCGGAACCGCATGGGGCCTGGCCCGACACGATCAGGCAAAATCTCAGCCCCAATCAGGGCCAGGTTCCGATCCTGTTGGTCGGGGGTTCGAATCCCTCCGGGCGCGCCATCTTTTCCTGGCTCGGCACTCCCTGCGACACAGGAGACTTAAAATCTCCCGCCCCCGTTACACTGCAAATCCCCAATCGCAACTTGCTGCCGTTGTGGCTTTCGGCTCGGACTCGGCTTTATAGGCCGGGCGCGAAAAAGCCCCCGACCCGCTACCGCTAGCCATACCTGCGATCAAAGGTATCGTGCGCCATGCACAGATACGGACCGACGGTGAGCTGCTCGATCGAAACCACCATCCGGTAGCCGCAGTTGATCTTGAAGCGCACCAGCTTTCTGTAACCCCGGAGTTTCTTGCCGCCCAACCGAGTAGCCTTTGCTGGATGTCGCTGCAGCACGGCGATCATGCGTTCGGCCTTCCGGCGCAGACCCGGGTCCAGCGGGTCCAGCTCGCGAATCATTCCTTTGTCCATGTCATCAACCTCCTCCAGCGACCGATCAGACGGCCTGTACCGGGATCAGCTGGTAACGACGGGCGAAAGCTTCGGCGTCGAATGGTACCTGCGTCAGCGCGCGTGCCACACCGACCTGGAGGATCGGCGAGCTGAGGATATAACCCTGGCCTGCCTCGCCGTTCTGGTAGAAGCGCCCCTCGGGGTCGATCATCAGGTAGGACTGGCGCATATCCTGGTTGTCCTCCTCGACGACCATGGTGCCGAGTTCCGCATGCCGCTCTACAAAGGCCCGGTATTGGGCGTCGCTGATCACCAGGTTGTGGTCGTGGACCGGCAGCACACGTAGCAGTTTCCACTTGTCCGGACGGACCTGGTGACCAAGATCGCGCATGTCCTCCTGCCAGTTGAAGGCATTGACCACGGTATTGATCTTGAGTACGCCTCGGGGATTGAGCGCACGATACTGGCGCGCCATTTCGATCAGCCGCTCCCGGGAAAGACCACGTCCCTTACGGTCCTGGCGACCGATACGCTGCACCGTTTCCGGGTTCATCGAGTCGTAGCTGATGCCCAGCACGCTCAGCCGGGGCGCCAGAGCCTCCAGCATGGCCTCGTCGAGGAAGTGGCCGTTGGTGATAATGGAGGTCTCGAAACCACAGTCCTGCGCCCGGTGCAGCGCCTGCACGAAGCGGTCTCCAAGTAGCATGGGCTCGCCACCGGCAAAGTTGAGACGCACGCTCCGGTAGCCAAGCGCCTGCTGCAGGGGATTGGGATTCAGGAAGTAGTCCGACAGACCATCCAGCAGGCGTTCCACCTCACCCGAATGGCGATGCAGCTCACGCGCCGAGCAGTGGTCGTTCCAGGTCGCGTAGCAGTAGCCGCAACGGTAGTTGCAGCTTTCGGTCATGTGGAAGTTGATAACCAGTTGATCGAGGGTAGTCATGGGAAACGCTCCTTTCGTTGCTGACGATAAGGAGCGTCCCCCAGTGCATTGCACTACCAAGAGGACCGGAGAAAAAAGTCACATTTTTTTGAACTGATCCAGCAGGGCGTCGAAATCCCGCGCTTCGGAGTGCTTGTCGATCAAATGTTGCCGCAGTGCCATCACGGACGGCTCGCTGCTCTCGACAGCGTTCGCCAGCTCAGCCGCCCGGCCCAGGTCTCCCTGCAGGTATGCCAGCAGCATGCTGTCCGCAGGTGCCAGCACCGCCGCCTGCGCCAGCAGTGCCTGCAGCAGGTTCAGGTTGTCGCCTGCCACCTGCGGCAGACGGGCGAAGGGGTTCGGCAGACGCTGGGTATAGAGGTCATGATCGTCTGCCAGGGCTTCCACCAGGTCCATGGCGTCCGGACTGCTGAGCCCTATTCCCAAGAGGCTATTTCGTTCGGAAAACAAGGCCCGCAGTGTAACGGCGGCTTGCTGACGAGTCTCCCCGTTATCGAAGATGGCCTTGATCTGCTTGGGGTCGCTGAACACCGCATTGAGCAGCAGGGCGTTGTACAGCACCACCTCCTGGCCTGACGCCAGATAGGTGGCGGAGCGATCGACAATCAGCTCCTTCTCCACCTTGATCAGGCCGTTGCGTACCAGCGAGTTGGCCTTGGTCTTCAGCAGCTGGCTTTCCCGGGCCACGTCGATACCGAACAGGTGCCGTATGGCCTCCGGCACCGTTCTGCGGCTAGCCATTGCAGGACGCCGCCCTCAGCATCCTGCTGACCGAATGATCCGCGTTGACCGGCAGCTCTGCCAGAAACCGGGCAGCAGTAAACCAGTCCTTCGAACTGTATCCGTAGCGGCAGCCGGGCCCTTCGCTGCGATACTGCTGCACAACGCCGATGCAATAGCCGGCACGCATCGCCTCGGAAAGCGAGGTGCTGACCGCGGCGAGCATGTTCTGCTCGTCACGGCGGCTGAAGATTTCCACCACCTCGCGGCAGGACTCGATCAGGAACTGCGGATCGTTGCCACTGAAGGGCTGCTCCCGCGCCTCGGCTGTCAGACCGAATCCCAGAGCAAGCACAGTAACTGCGGCGGTGCGTTTCATACGTTGGCCTCCTGGCTCTTGTCCTGTCGGGTGCTGTCATCCTCTGCAACACCCCATGCGTTAACTGTCCCGACTGTTGGTGGCACTCTATCCGTGGCCGTCTCAGGTTCCGGCTTCGTCAGTCGCTCTGCGGTCAGCTTCGGCAGCGGGGCTGCTCCGTAGATACACAGGATCAACAGTAGGTTCTCCAGCGGAATCCAGGGGCTGCGTAAAAGTTCCATATGCTCCATAAAGTCGGAGCCTGCAGGCTGCCCTTCGATGACTGCGAAGAGCGTCCAGAACTCCGCGCTAAGTAATGCAAAGATGGCAACGACAAATCCCAGTTGCCGCATGAGCACCCACCAACTCCAGCCCTGCTGGCGACAACGCCAGATATAGCGCCAGATGACCAATGGCAGCACAATCAGTATGGCCAGCTCAGACAGGTCGAGATCGCTCACGCCCTCGCCATATTCGAATATTTCATACGGCGTCAGCCCAAGGCACAACAGCGCGAGCAATCCCAGGCTTAAGTAGAGTACAGCCGTGAGCGACCAGGATGCCGCCCGGCCGAAGATACCGTCGAGAAAATTGAGGATATGTGTCATTGAGTGCTCATCCTTGAGGTTTGTGATTCGAGTAGCTGCCGGAGCCCATCATATAGTTGTGGGTTCGTGCATGCCGTCAAATGAGAGAAAGCACCTTTCTCATTGTTCTATATAGACTTTTTGTTACGCCCATCCAATAGCGGCCCGACTTGGTCAAATGACCGTCAAATGAGAGGGCCTTCTGGTCAGCTACGACTCCCGTTCGTGTCCCAGCCTTTGCCTGGTCTTGTTTAAGCGCGCATTGCGGCCACACAGTGTCTACCGTATCGGCGGGGATTCATTGACACCCGGATAACGGAAGTTATACTTCTGATCAACACGGCCCCCGCCACTTGGTCTTCGGACTTACGCGGGGGTTCTTATTTTTCCCCGCGTATCAAACCCACCAGCTTTTCCAGTGCTCCGGCGCCCCCGTGTCGTCTACGGACAACTTGCATACCGAGTGTTGCCCAGGAAACCGGTCCAGATGCTCTGCCAGCCGCTCGTGCCACCGGGTCTCTGGACACACAATGCGAACGAGGTGACGGGCAATGGCAAACAGAAGAAACGGGCGAGCAATCAGCTCTGGTCGGCCGATAAAGGCATCGCACCAGGATAGAACACCTGCATCCGGAAGCTGGGGCTGATCCACTACGTTCCGGTTCCAGAGCCGGCTGTGATGCGCGCACAGATTACGCAGGTAGTTAAGCGAGCGTAGCCAGCTCTGAAAAGCCAGCCAGTCCCGCACGCCATACTTGGTTGCGATCGCCTGCTGGTCGGCAACCTTCATCATCGCAAAGAGCATCGAAACGGCGCCGAAGTCCCAGGTTTCCACAACAACCCAGATGGGCAGATCGTCGCCGTGGCGCTGCCGGTAGTGCTTGATAAAGTCTTCCTTCGAGCGGTTCTGCAAGTCCCGACAGCGTTTGGCCCAGCGCTCGAAGCGTCCACCGCGAACGAAGGAGGGGTGGTACAGCGACTTGTTCAGATGGGCGAAGGTATCGCGCTCACCCAGTCGATGGGCCAGATCGACGCGCAATGCCACCTCGATGCGCTCCAGTGCATCCATCATCAGCAGCCGCAGCTGTTTGTCGAATAGGTAGAGACGCACGGCATCGACAAACTGGGTATCATCGACGAATCTATCGGTCGCCCGGGTCAATGGCTGCCCGGAATGACTCCTACCAACCTCCTCGAACTGCCGGAAGGGGTACCAGTAGGCGCTGAGACGGTAGTACCCGACTCGTTCGAGGTAATCCAAAGCCGCGGTTTCATCGGAAACGCCCAAGCCCCGGCTCTGCAGCAGGGCCAGCTGATCCCCATAGGACTTCCAGGGGCGGTCGTAGGCCATTAGCCGACCGCCTGTTCCACGACCGCCTCGGCCAGATGGCAGCGGGTTTCGTTGGCCTGATTCAGGCGCTCCTTGAGTTGGTCGCAGAGGGCCATTAGCTCGTCAACTTTAGTGACGATACGATATTGTTCAGCAAGTGGAGGAAGTCCAATAACAAGCTTTCTCAAAGCTCCTAATGACACAAATGGCTGAGCTCCACCGGAGGCTTGATCCTGTAGCTTCGTCGCAAGATCTTCGGTATAGAGTTTAATAAATCTTGGGTAGGTTAATGTCTTACTAAAGTACTTAAACAAAGCAACATTTTTTATGCTAAAAGGCCGATCGTCCTTAACCATCACCTGGTTCCCAATATTCCCGCCAATCATAGAGAAAAGGATATCATCTACTTCAACTTTAGATCGTCGGCATATTTCAATATGATCTAACTCACTAATTCTGCGGGCGGAAGAAAAATCAATGTTACCTTCGCAGAAGTTTTTACTGGTTACTAACGGATAAGTATTATCCCCAGCAGCATCTTTTGGCGAGTCATGCGTACCATCTCTAACGTCTATTACTTCGCTGAGGCGGGACCATACCCATTTCGAAGGAAGGTCAAAGCTCTTCTCGTCATCTGCTACTGATGGTAACTTTTTATATCTTTTGATCTTGCCCTCTTTCACCAGCCTAACTTTCTCTACCTCAATCTCTTTCAGCAGCTCGGACGCCGACCCATCATTCGGGTCCTGGGGCACAAGGCGGCCCATCACGGCAAGCTGGAGGATGGTCTGCTTCAAACGCTCGATGCTATGTTCGGTGGTGAACAGAGTGTCGAAGTGGGTGGCGAGGCGGGACCAGTTGTCGGCCAGTTCGGCGGCGTCCTTTGCCTGAACGAGGGTGTCTAGCAGGGCATCGACGAGGGTTTCGTGGGCGCTGATCTGGTTGCTGGTCTGCTGCTCCAGATGGTCACAGAGAGCCATTAGTTCATCGACTTTTTCAACGATGCGCTGTTGTTCAGCAAGTGGAGGTATCGGGAACACTTGTTTTGAAAACTCATCAAACTTCAAGCTTTCCACAGTTGTTCCTGTTTTCGTCAAGATTTCGAGTATAAACTTTTCGAACCCCGCCATCACAAGCCTAATATACAAGGAAAGATCAGGCTGATATGGCCTTAGTGCTTTTAAATCCTGGTTTACTGTGCATTTAACTTTGGTAAGCGCAACTGGAAAAAGCCGCCTTAAAATCCCACTTCGCACAACAAATAGCAAGGTATTTTCAGGATAGAGCTCCAGCCCGTCATCAACTGCTTGATCAGTCACATGATCTTCGGAATCAAAAATATCAGAGACCTTCATATCCTTGGGTGTAACCCAAGGAATATCTCCGTTCCAATATTTTTCTTTTAACTTACTCGGCGTCTTACCACCAGAGAAGATACCAAGATGGGATAAAGTCACTAGCGCCCAACCTTCTGGCAACTGGCACGGGCTCTTATCCTCCAAAATCTCCGGAAGCTTCTTCGGCTTCTTAATCTTCCCCTCTTTCACCAACCGGACTTTTTCCGCCTCGATCCGTTTCAGCAGCTCGGAAGCCGGCTCATCGGTCGGGTCCTGCGGCAGCAGCTTGCCGCGTACCGCCAGCTCCAAAATCAGCTCGCGCAGCTTCTTGATGCCAGTCAGTTCGAGTTTGCCGCTCTTTCCGGAGCCAGCGCCACGACCCGCGCTAGACTTGTGGGTAATCGCACTGGTCCAGAGGTCCATATTGCCGACGAGTGCTCCTGCAACGTCGGCATTCCCGCCATCCCTGGCGGTCTTCGTTTCGATCCGCTGCGCACTCATGCCTGCTTTGCCTCCGCGCTTTCGGAAGCCACTACCGCACTGTTGGCGGAACCGCCCAGCGCATCAGCCAGGATATCCTTCAGCTGGTTGCGAATTTCCTGAATCTCGGCCTGCTGCTGTTCGTATTTGGCGAGCAGCTCGTCCGGGTCGTGGCTGATCTGCTCGCCCTGGTGTGGGTTTTTGATATCGAGGTTGTAGTTGCGCGCCTTGATCTCATCGATGCCGACCTTCCAGGCCCGCTCGTTCTCGACGCGCTTGGCAAAGCCGTCGGCCTCGTCACCCCACCAGTCGATCTCGGTCTCTAACTCCGTGAAGCGCATCGGCTTGGTCTTGCTGTAGCTCTTGTAGCCTTCCGGGTATGGATGCTCGTAGTACCAGATGCTTTCGGTCGGTCGGCCCTTGGTGAAGAACAGCAGGTTGGTCTTGATGCCGGTGTAGGGGTTGAAGACGCCGTTGGGCAGCCGGACGATGGTGTGCAGGTTGCACTCGCTCAGCAGCTTTTCCTTGAGGCGAGTTTTCATGCCCTCGCCGAACAGGAAACCATCCGGCAGCACTACAGCGGCGCGGCCGCCGTCCTTCAGCAGGTGAATGAACAGCGTCATGAAGAGGTCAGCGGTTTCCCGGGTGCGGAAGGCCTGCGGGAAATTGGTCTCGATACCATCTTCCTCCATGCCGCCGAACGGCGGGTTGGCGACGATGACGTCGACGCGTTCCTTCGGCCCCCAGCTGATCAGCGGGCGGGCGAGAGTATTGTCGTGGCGGATTTGATCCGGCACCTCGATGCCGTGCAGGATCATGTTAGTGGTCGCCAGCAGGTGCGGCAGCGGCTTCTTCTCGACGCCGTGGATGCTGCGCTGCAGGCGCTGCTCGTCGTCCGCCGTCTGGACGTAGTGCTTGCGCTTGTGCTCGATGGTGCAGGTGAGGAAGCCGCCGGTGCCGCAGGCCGGGTCCATCACCGACTCGTCAAGCCTGGGATCGACGCGGTTGACCATGAACTCGGTCACGGCGCGGGGCGTGTAGAACTCGCCCGCATTGCCGGCGCTCTGCAAGTCCCGGAGGATCTGCTCGTACATGTCGCCGAAAGCATGGCGCTGCTGCGACCGGTTGAAGTCGATGCCTTCCTCGATCTTGTTGATGACCTGGCGCAGCAGCTGGCCGGACTTCATGTAGTTGTAGGCATCCTCGAACACGCTGCGCACCACGAAGGCACGCTTGTCTTCGCCGCGCGGCTGCAGCGACTGCAGGCCAGGGAAGAGGTCGTTGTCGATGAATGCCTTCAGCTCGTCGCCGGTAATGCCTTCCGGGTCCGCCGCCCAGTTGCGCCAGCGCAGGTACTGGGGGATCGGCGAGTGATAGTCGTCATCGAACAGCTCCCACTCCTGCTCGCGGTCGTCGAAGATCTTCAGGAACAGCATCCAGACCAGCTGGCCGATACGCTGGGCATCGCCGTCGACGCCGACGTCCTTGCGCATGATGTCCTGAATGGATTTGATAACGGTGCTGATGGACATGGGTTTCCTCGATACTGCTTCAACTACCGGCTTTGGTGCGTCTGCCGACGTCTCTCAGACGCTCGACCGCCTTGGTAAATTGTTGATTGATAATGTCAAACTCGTCGTCGCAAAGGGCCGACAGTTCGGGGGACAATAGCGGAGAGCCCTCGTTCTGCTCGACCCAGTCGTAGATCCTTTTCAGGCGCTGGCTGAATAGTGCCTTGTCGTCGCCGCAACAGACTGCCAGATACTCCTGCCAGTCCAGTTCCCGTTTCATATCTCCGTTGCAGCGGCCACAGGTCAGCACCAGATTGCAGAGCCGGTTCGAGCCACCCGCAGACTCGGCAATCAGGTGATCAAGGTGGGCCTGGCGACCGTGCCGAGTCATTTGATAGCCACAGTAGGCGCAGGCGTGGCCGAAGTAGTGCCAGATGGTTTCCTTCTCCTGCCGAGACGGCGGCGGGTCCACCAGCGCTTTCAGGCTTCTCTTGATTGCATTGCGCGCCTGCGAGGGGCTCATCAGCCCGCCTCCTGCCCGTACAGGGCCCGCTCCAGCCCCTGCAGCGCTTCCTGAAAGCCCGGCTTGCCACCGAACGCCCGGATCAGCTCTGGCCCGGTGCCCAACTGGTTGAACGGGGGCAACTGCAGGATCTTGATATCCTCGATATGCTCGATGCCGGTATCGGCGTACTTGTCGAGCAGCGCCTCCAGCACCTGCCTCGCGGTGCCGTCGTAGCGGGTGAAGTAGTTGCGCTTCCTGACGTTGTCGGCCCGCTCCCGCCGGCTCAGCGGCGGCTGATCATAGACGATATGGGTGATGAGGTCGAAAGCGTCCAGCTCCGCGCCGAGCTTCTTTTTCACCGACTGCTGCAGGTCGTCCCAGAACACACCCTGTTCCGCCAGCTCGTCGATGATCACTTGCTTGCGCTCGGTGTCGGACCAACGGCGCAGGAAGTCCTTGAGGCTGGCGTACTGCTTTTTCACGCAGCTCCGGGTGTAGTCGGTGAGCGATTCGGTGATCAGCTTGCCGTCCGGCCCCAGGAACTGCACCCGTTCGGCCAGCACCTTCACCGGTTCGCCCTTGACGAAGAACTTCTTCGGCGCCTCGGACGGGTCATCGGGGAAGGTGGCGGCAGCGCCGTGCGCTACGGCTGGGTCCCAGTTGCCGGTATCGTCCTCGATGCCACCGACAGGCTCGCCGGGTTCGTTATCGGGCGGCATGGCCGGGTCTTCCGGGGACGGACTGTAGACCTGTACCGGGTCGCCATCGAAATTCGGATCGGCGAACAGTTCAGTCGCCTTCTTGAAGTCCATGATGGTGAACCAGTGCTTGCCGTAATCCTCGTTGATGCGGGTGCCACGCCCGATGATCTGCTTGAACTCGGTCATCGACTGGAT
The DNA here is from genome assembly GCF_014645375.1 of Marinobacterium nitratireducens. GTDB lineage: Bacteria > Pseudomonadota > Gammaproteobacteria > Pseudomonadales > Balneatricaceae > Marinobacterium_A > Marinobacterium_A nitratireducens. Next base: position 166,000 of record NZ_BMLT01000002.1, on the reverse strand, counting down.
GCGCTGGTCCAGCACCACCAGCTTGCAGGTCTGGGCGTCGACACCGGTGGTCATCAGCTTGCTGGTCGTGGCAATGACCGGGTAGGGCTCTTCGGGGTTGATGAAGTTGTCGAGCTCCGCCTTGCCCTCGACATCGTCGCCGGTAATGCGCATCACGTACTTGCTGCTCTCCCGCATCCGCTCCGGATTCAGGTTGGCCAGCGCCTGGCGCATGCGCTCGGCATGGTCGATGTTGTCGCAGAAAACGATGGTTTTCTGGAACTCGCCGCTCTGCTGCAGGAACTCGGTCACCTTCATCGCCACCAGTTGGGTGCGCTCGTCGAAGACGATATTGCGATCGATGTCCTTCTGGTTGTAGATGCGGTCTTCGATCAGGTTGCCGTGCCTGTCCCGCTGTCCCTTGCGCGGGCGCCAGCCCTGCAGGTCGAGGTCGAAGTCGATGCGCACGACCTTGTAGGGCGCGAGGAAGCCGTCCTCGATGCCCTGTTTCAGCGAGTAGGTGTAGATCGGCTCGCCGAAGTAGTCGATGTTGCTGACTTCCTCGGTTTCCTTCGGTGTGGCAGTCAGGCCGATCTGGGTCGCGCCCTCGAAATACTCCAGGATCTCGCGCCAGGCCGAATCGGCGCGGGCGCTGCCACGGTGACACTCGTCGATCACGATCAGATCGAAAAAGTCCCGTGAGAACTCTTTGTAGACGTTCCGTTCTTCCTCGTTGCCCGACACCGCCTGATAGAGCGAGAGGTAAATCTCGTAAGACTTGTTGATCTGGCGCTTGGCGATCTTGGTCATCGCCTGGCCGAAGGGCTTGAAGTCGTTGTTCTTGGTCTGGTCGACCAGGATATTGCGGTCCGCCAGGAACAGAATCCGCTTCTTCTGCCGCGCCTTCCACAGCCGCCAGATGATCTGGAAGGCGGTGTAGGTCTTGCCGGTCCCGGTGGCCATCACCAGCAAAATGCGATCCTGGCCCCGCGCCACGGCCTCGACGGCGCGGTTGACCGCATTGATCTGGTAGTAGCGCGGCGTGCGGCCGGAGCCGTCGTCGTAGTAAGGCGTTTCGACCGTTTCCTGGGCATCGCCGGCAAGCCCCTTGTGCCGGCAGTACCAGTCCCAGAGTCGCTCTGGCGAGGGGAAGTCGCCCAGACCCAGCTCGGTTTCCACCTGTCCGCTCAGGCCGGTGCGGTCATGGAACAGAAAGCCGTCGCCGTTGCTGGAAAACACGAAGGGCACGTCGAGCGCATCGGCATAGCCCAGCGCCTGCTGCATCCCGGCCCCGAGGCTGTGGCTGTTGTCCTTGGCCTCGATCACCGCCAGCGGCTGGTTTTTCTGCAAGTAGAGAATGTAATCGGCCCGGCGACGCTCGCCGCGGCTGTGCATCCGGCCGCGCACGATGATGCGCCCGTCGGTGAACGAGACCTCCTCGCGCACCTGGCTCTGGATATCCCAGCCGGCTTGCTGGATGGCGGGCGTGATGTATTTGGTGCAGATGTCCCTTTCTGACAGGGCTTTCTTGTTGACCGACATGTCGAATCCTTTGACTGGTCCAAGAGTAAAGCCTAACTCCGGCTAACCCGCATCATACTACCCGACCAGGGCAGGTGCATCAGCACAGGCCCCCGACTGGCAGTCAGCCAAAACTCGCACACCTTAGCTCAAACTTGTACCGACCCGTTCCGGTTTGGCCCCTCCGCTTCACAAGACTGCAACAGTTCCCCGCGATAATGCCGACCGTTCTAACCCCCTCGGGGACTTACAGCCGCACAAGCAAACGAGGCAGTCAGGATGGAGTCGAAATTACCCGGCAAGCGCCACGCTTCTGTTGATAGAGTCTGCTGCGCTCCTCTCGTGGTCCGTCTCTGGCACCGGCTCCTGCAGTGGGGCCTGCAGGCGCTCGAAGAGCACAATGAGCTGTGCCGGTGGGAGCAGGAGAGCGAGAGACCGGTTTCACGCTATCGTTAACCGCTGTTACAAGACAGCTTCCCTTTCCGATGGCCCCGCTCCAACCTAGGATCTGTCGCTCCCAGGCGCCTTGCTGCCAATCCCCGTGCAGCACATAACATTTGCACCCCTGTTCTCCGCGCCGCTTCACACCCTGTTATGGCCAGCCACGAACCCGCAAAATCACCGTCACGATCGATTTGCCAGCGGCAGAGCAGCGAGACCGGTCGCCGTCGCAGCGCTCGCACCGTATCGCGTTACCTGAATATTCGTTGATCTGTGTCAGCTGACCCGCATCCGAGGCTGGATGTTTTCTGAGCGGCAGCGCAATATTCGGACTACATTAGATTTCATGAATAAATCACGATGCGGCTGGCAGCCATCCAATGCATCTGCCGGATTGGCCTGGACGAAACAGGCCAGCAGGACATTGCAACGATTGCCTTTTCGCTCTCCTGGAAAAGCAGAAGAGCCGCTACTTCAAGGCTGAAGGAGCCGGAGGATGAAGATATCTCTTACCACCGCGCTGCTGCTCGGTTCTTTGCTGGCATCGACCAACCTGCCGACAATCGCCGCGGAACAGGATCGCGATCGAGACCGCCTGCAATCAAGGGATCATCTGCTCGACCCGGACAGACAGCGCCTGCAGCAACAGGACCGCATCGACGGCTGGAACCTGATGACCGAACAGGAGCGTCGACAGTATCGCGAGCAGATGCAGCAGCTCGAGACCCAGCAGGAGCGCGAACGTTTTCGCGATCAGCAGCATGAACTCATGATGCAACGGATGCGCGAACAACCGCGCAATATGAGCCCATCGAAACGCCAACAGATGCAGAACAACTCTCCCCGGAAGGGCGGCAACGGCCCTGGTACCGGCGGTGGCAAAGGCAGGCACTAGGGATCCGGCTGAATCAGGCACATACCTGAGAAGGGCGGAAAGCCCTGGCTGGCAAAAGGATACAAAGGAGCAAGTCGATGACGAAGAAACCCGTATATTCATTGCTGAGTGCTGCTGTGGCGATCGCGCTCATGATGGGAACAGCTCAGGCAGCACCCGACGGGGGCGGAGGCAAGCCCGAAAACCCCGGCAGCAACGGTCAGGGCAAACCCGGCGAAAACCCCGGAGGGGGTGGCGGCAAGCCGGATAAGCCGGGGCGCGGCAAGGGCGGGCTCTATTCCGACCTGCTCATTCTGAACCGCTCGGATAACGGCCTGCCGATCTTTTCCGGCGTACCGGCCGGGACCGAAGAGGAGGGCGAAGCCGTCGGGGAGCCCGTCGCCTGTCTTCAGCCTGTTACCGCAGCGCCTATCGACGACGGGGAAAACGGACCTATCGACCTGTACGCGGAGAGTCTGGTGCCCCAGCTGAGCAACCCGCTGACCAATGCCGCGAACGGGAAATCGGTATCGCCGGTACCTCTGGGCGGAACCGGTATCGCAGGCGAAGAGTGCGATGTAGCGACGGACTTCGTCGACTATCCTCAGGAAGTGCTGTTCGGCCGACTCAACCTCGGGCGCGCACCGACCCAGGTGCTGAAACAGCAACTCAGCGACGTAACCGATGTGCTGTCGGCGGCCTCGCAGCTCAGCCTGGACCACGCCGGGCGCCTGGTGGCTGACGGTGTCGCCATCGACTCACCCGGGCAGAACCTCGCCATACACGCCGAGCTGCAAAAATTCGGCGGGCTGAAGGCGAAGGATCAGACCGCTATCGTCTTGCCGGATCCGGGAATCTCGGGCTTTAGCTTCCTCGATATCGCCGCCTCGGCACTGGGCGCGGCCGCCGACAAGGGCGGACTGGTGAACCTCGATCTCGTGGTCTACGACAACCGTATTCTGAATATCCCCAACCTGACGCAGTACGACACCCTCACGGGCGACGGTGCGATCGGTGAAGCCGGCGAAAAGTACATGGACTACAGCGGATACCAGTACAAGCGATCGGACACCTATCCGGGCTGCGTGCGCGGCTATTTCATTGAAGGCGAAACCACTGTGCCCTTCCACGGCTCGCTGATGCACTACGTTTTCGGTGATGCCGACTTCGAAGACGACAACGTATTCGCCTTCGCCACGGCCGCAGATGACGCCCGCCGGGTTATCGCCTTCGTCCACGACAATATCGTGACCAATGTGGACAGCATCGGCCAGCACACCGAGGTTATCTGCAACGCGCCAACCCCTGCAACCCCCTGATCGCACGGCCCCGGCGCATCGTCCCGGCAGGGGCGATGCGTACGCCGGCGCGGCCTGCCCGATAAGGAGCCTGCCATGAATACGGGCCCGATACTCAAGTTAGTCTCGATAATGCTGGCCACCTCGGGTCTGCTCGCATTCCCGCCGGCGCAGGGTGCCGACAACGACAAAGGCCGCCCCGGCTGGCGCACCGTCGTCAATCAGAACGACGTCATGCCCGGGGCGCCTGCCGGGCAAACCTTCAACAGCTTCAATCAGCCGTCGGTCAACGCCCGCGGCATTGTGACCTTCCGGGCCCGCAGCCGTGGCGGGTCGCCGGGCGGCCATCCCCTGCACGGCATTTTTGCCCGCGACATGGGCAGAGGGGCGCCGGCGTTCCTGCTGGCCGATACCCTGACGCCGGTTCCGGATCCCAACAATGCAGGCACCGACTTCAATGAATTTCCGGCCTTTCCCCGCATCGCAATGCGCTCTGCCAATATCGCCTCCCGCGGCAATCATCCGCCCGTCTGGGTCTACGCCGATACCCGGGCCGGTACAGCCGGTATTTACGCCAGGCTATCGGCCAGGGGCGACAACGGCGACCTTGTAACCGGCGCTGCGAAACTGGGCGCAGTACCCGGTTTCGAATTCCTCGCGGTACCGGGCTATCTGGATCCGCTGCCGTTCGACGTTTTTCCCGGAGCCCCGGCGATCACCGACGATGGCGTGATCGCCTTCAAGGGCAATTACACCGACAGCACCGCCAGAACCGGAGTGTTCTTCAGGCCACTGGACGCTGCCGCCGAGGGTGGTGCGGCGCCGGTGATGCCCATCGCCGACTCCGGTACCCCGCTGCCCGATCCCGGCCGTTGCGCCCCGGGCACAAGGTTCGGTTCGACGGCTCCGCCAAGTGCCGTGACCGGAAGCCTGGTGTTCGTCGGGCTCGACAACGAGGAGCAGCCCAGCTGCGGCGGGCTCTACCGGGCTCCGCTGGCCGCAAACCCGGCCCTCAGGACGCTGGTCAGCCTCGAGACCAGCGTGCCGGGCAGCGAAGGGCAGACATTCAACCGGCTCGGCGAAGCGCTGTCTTACGACGGCCGCTTCGTCACCTTCTGGGGCGCCTGGGGTGATGCGACGCACTCACTGCAACTCGACTGTCCGAGGGAGGGCAATAAGGAGCGGATCGCCTACTGTCTGGCGGCGTTCGGTGACGGCTACGAAGTCGAGATACCGGCGAATCAGGGTATTTTCCTGCTGGATATCCGTCGCGGTCTCCTGAGCCGGATCGCAGACACCGACAGCGACTTCAGCAGCTTCCTGTACTGGAATTTCTCGGGACGGGTACCGGGAGGAGGCGGTGAAGATGACGGCGAATTCGCCCGCTGGCGGGTATCGAGCTTCGCGGCAGTGTCGGGGAGCGGCGGGGCGGCAAGGGTCGTGTTCAAGGCACACAGCGACAATGGCAATTCCGGCGGGCTCGATGGCCTCTATCTGGTGCGTCACCCGGGTCGTGTGCCGATGCAGATGCTGTTGCAGGCCGGTATGCCGGGCAGCCTGCTGGACGCCGAGGCGCCGGCCGGGGCGACTGTGACCGAAATCGGTCTGGAACGGGACGGATACCGCGGTAACTGGCTCGCCATCAGCGCAAAAATGGCCGTCGAGGGTGAGGATGAGGACGGCATGGCCGGTATCTACGTTATCCATCCCTGAGCCGTTGGCCGCAGCGGCTCAGGCTGTACCGTCCTGTCCAAGCGAAACTTGATAGCTAATTACTATACATCTATTTAAATCAATTAATTTCAACAACAAATCGTCAGGCTCTAACATGGCTCCTGTTCTCAAGACACATGCCAACCCAAGGAGCTAGACACAGATGAGCCAGTCTCTGATCAACACCGAAGTCAAACCCTTCCAGGCCACTGCGTTCCATAACGGCGAATTCGTCGAAGTCAACGAAGCCAGCCTGAAAGGCCAGTGGTCGGTGTTCTTCTTCTACCCGGCCGATTTCACCTTCGTCTGCCCGACCGAGCTCGGCGACCTGGCGGATCACTACGAAGAGCTGAAGTCCCGTGGCGTCGAGGTGTACTCGGTCTCCACCGACACCCACTTCACCCACAAGGCCTGGCACGACACCTCCGAAACCATCGGCAAGATCCAGTTCCCGATGATCGGCGACCCGACCGGTGCCATCACCCGCAACTTCGGTGTGATGATCGAGGAAGCGGGCCTCGCCGAGCGTGGCACCTTCGTCATCGATCCGGAAGGCAAGATCCAGATCATCGAGATCAACGCCGGCGGCATCGGCCGCGACGCCAGCGAACTGGTGCGCAAGATCAAGGCTGCCCAGTACGTCGCCGCCCACCCGGGTGAAGTCTGCCCGGCGAAGTGGAAGGAAGGCGAGGAAACCCTGGCGCCGTCCCTGGACCTGGTCGGCAAGATATAAGACGAGGGATGGAGTCCGGTAACCCCGTTGCCGGACCGTCACTCAGAGATGGGTTACACGACGGCCGATTTTCCAGAAGGTCTGTTTCCCCGCGCGGGAGCGTCGTTTCACCCATCCTGCAAACCATCTTTACCGGAAGGACATCCCGATGCTGGACGCGAATCTGAAGAAACAACTGGCAACCTATCTGCACAACATCGTTACGCCGGTCGAGCTCAGCCTGTCGCTCGACGACAGCGCCAAGGCCCGGGAGCTGTCCGCACTGGCGCAGGATATCGTCGCACTCTCCGACCAGGTAAGCCTCGGTGAGAGCCAGCCCGGCTCGGGCCGGGCACCGAGCCTTGGCATCGCCCGGGCCGGAGAGACCCCGCGGGTCGAGTTCGCCGGCGTGCCGATGGGCCACGAATTCACCTCTCTGGTACTGGCGCTGCTGCAGACCGGCGGACACCCGTCCAAGGCCGATGCTGCGCTGATCGACCAGATCCGCAACCTCGAAGGCGAGTACCGTTTCGAGACCTATATTTCGCTGTCCTGTCAGAACTGCCCGGACGTGGTCCAGGCGCTGAACCTGATGGCGACGCTTAATCCGAACATCAGCCACGTGATGATCGACGGCGCCCTGTTCCAGGACGAAGTCAGCGAGCGCAACGTCATGGCCGTGCCCTCGGTCTACCTCAACGGCGAGCCCTTCGGCCAGGGCCGCATGACGCTGTCCGAGATCGTCAACAAGGTCGATACCGGCGCCGCCGAGCGCCAGGCCAGGGCGCTCGACGACAAAGAGCCATACGACCTGCTGGTGGTCGGGGCAGGACCCGCCGGCGCCGCTGCGGCGATCTACGCCGCGCGCAAGGGCATCCGCACCGGCCTTGTCGCCGACCGTTTCGGCGGCCAGGTGATGGACACCGTCGGCATCGAGAACTTCATTTCGGTGAAAGCCACCGAAGGCCCGAAGCTGGTCGCGAATCTCGAACAGCACGTGCTCGACTACGATATCGACGTCATGACAGCGCAGAAGGCCGGCAAGCTCAGCCGCAAGGAGCTGGTCGAGATCGAGCTCGAAAGCGGCGCCACGCTAAAGAGCCGCTCGGTGGTACTGGCGACCGGTGCCCGCTGGCGCGAACTCAACGTACCGGGCGAGCACCAATACCGCGGCAAAGGCGTGGCCTACTGCCCGCACTGTGATGGCCCGCTGTTCAAGGGCAAGAAGGTCGCGGTGATCGGCGGCGGCAACTCCGGCATCGAGGCGGCAATCGACCTGGCCGGTATCGTCGAGCACGTCACCGTGCTGGAGTTCGGCGACAGCCTGCGCGCCGACGAAGTGCTGCAGCGCAAGGCGCGCTCGATGAAGAACATCGACATCGTCACCCGGGCCCAGACTACCGAAGTGCTCGGTGACGGCCAGCGCGTGACCGGCCTGCGCTACACCGACCGCGCCAGCGGCGACAGCCACGACGTTGCGCTGGCCGGCATCTTCGTGCAGATCGGTCTGATCCCGAACACCGAGTGGCTCAAGGGTGACATCGAGCTGAGCCGCCACGGCGAAATCGAGATCAACAGCCGCGGCGAAACCTCGGTGCCGGGCGTCTTTGCCGCGGGCGATGTCACCACCGTGCCGTTCAAGCAGATCATCATCTCGATGGGCGCCGGCGCCACCGCTGCACTGGGGGCCTTCGACTACCTGATCCGCGAGTCGGTAGAGGCGGACGAACAGGCCGCCTGAAACGGAATCAAGTCTCTCTTTTGCTCATCCCTCTATGAGTCAGGGTCCTTCGGGGCCCTTTTTTTGTTTCTTTGCAGATTAGCGGGAAAACGTAATTCGTAGGTTGGGCCAATGATTTCACACTGATTAGCGAAGCAGTTTGTATTTTATAGACGGCCGGTCTAATATATTCCGCATGACCGAATCCATTGCCAGACCACGCCGCGGCCGACCGCCAAAAACAGACCGCAGCTTCGACGATACCCGCGAGGCGCTGTTGCGACAGGGCATGGCCGTGCTCACCGAGCAGGGCTTTTCCAGCGCCGGCATCGACGGAATTCTCCGGGCCGTCGGCGTGCCCAAGGGCTCCTTCTACCACTACTTCGCGAACAAGGAAGCGTTCGGCCTGGCGGTGCTCGAGCGCTACGACGCCTACTTCGCAGCCAAACTCAGCCGCAATTTTCAGGATGCGGATCAGCCGCCGCTGGAGCGCCTGCGCCGGTTCGCCGACGAGGCCTGCGCGGGGATGGCAAGACACCGGTTTCGTCGTGGCTGCCTGGTTGGCAACCTCGGCCAGGAGGTCGGTCTGCTGCCACCCAGCTTCAGAAACCGGCTCGGCGAGGTCTTCGCCCACTGGCAGCGCCTGATCGCCGCTCTGCTGCGCGAAGCCCGCGATTGCGGCGACCTCGCCGCCGATGCCGACTGCGATGCCCTGGCGGAATACTTCTGGATCGGATGGGAGGGTGCCGTGATGCGGGCACGACTGAGCGCCGACGGCGCACCACTCGAACGCTTTATCGAGCTGTTCATTGCGGGACTGCCGCAGAACTCTTGAGACATGCCATGCAAGATAAAAGGTTTATCGCACTTTTGAAGGAATAGGTGTTTCGTAGAATGGGTGGAACGACGCCTTGATACCTTGTATCCGTCACTGATGCTGCCGGGGCATCGCGCAACCCATCACGGGAACTCAGATCGGCACTATGCATGCCAGAGTCATTGATGGGTTACGCCGCGTCAGATTCGGTAGCCGCGAAAAACGTAGCGCCAATGCGGCTCCACCCATCCTACAGTTTGATCACCTGGCTTCACGTCAATCTGCCAAGCAACAGATAAAAGCACCGCGGAGATCCGACAGCCGCATTAATTAGACGACCGGTCTAAAATGGAGGTAACGATGTTCAAAGGCATACTGATCGACAAGACCGAAGCCGGCTACAGCGCCAGCTTCGCCGAACTCGACGATGACCGCCTGCCCGAGGGCGACGTCACGGTGCGCGTCGAGTACAGCACCCTGAACTACAAGGACGGTCTCGCCATCACCGGCGAAATGCCGGTGGTGCGGCAGTTTCCGATGGTGCCCGGCATCGACCTTGCCGGCGTCGTCGAGTCCAGCGAAAACCCCGACTTCAAGCCGGGCGACCGGGTCGTGCTCAACGGCTGGGGCGTCGGCGAAGTGCACTGGGGTGGCCTGGCGGAAAAGGCCCGCCTCAAGGGCGACTGGCTGATCCCGCTGCCCGAAGGCCTCAGCAGCCGCCAGGCGATGGCAGTCGGCACCGCCGGCTACACCGCCATGCTGTGCATCCTGGCGCTGGAGCGCCACGGCGTGACGCCCGATGACGGCGATATCCTGGTGACAGGCGCCAACGGCGGCGTCGGCAGTTTCGCGGTGTCACTGCTGTCGAAACTCGGCTACCGGGTCGTCGCCTCCACCGGCCGTCCGCAGGAGGCCGACTACCTCGGGTCCCTGGGCGCCTCCGACATCATCGACCGCAACGAACTCTCCGAACCCGGCAAACCGCTGCAGAAGGAGCGCTGGGCCGGCGCGGTCGACTCCGTCGGCAGCCACACGCTGGCCAACGTCTGCGCCGGAACCCGCTACGGCGGTACCGTCGCGGCCTGCGGCCTGGCGCAGGGCATGGATTTTCCGGCAACCGTGGCGCCCTTTATACTACGCGGTGTAACGCTGGCCGGCATCGACAGCGTGATGTGCCCCAGGCCACGGCGTCTGGAGGCCTGGCAACGGCTGGTGCCGCTGCTCGACCTCGAGGCCCTCGACGCCATCGCCACCGAGATCGGCCTCGAGGATGCCATCGACACCGCGGGCCAGCTGCTCGAGGGCAAGGTGCGCGGCAGGGTGGTCGTGAAGGTTGCGGGCTAGGCGATAGACGGTACGAGCTCGCTCGCGGAGCGAGCTCCTACTGATGCCTTTTCTGATCCGTGCCGAATGACGCCAATCGATCTGCAATACGATCGATATTGCGGGTTCCCTGAAAACCGCGCCTGCGTAGTCGGGATTTCCGCCATCCATGGCGGTTACGCGATGCCCAAACGAAACAGATAACATCACGCAGGTGCCAATGCATCGCTAGACTTACCCTCCAGCCCGGACGTCATACATCGATTGTAGGTTGGGTCTAGCGACGAAGTCGCGTAACCCAACACCGGGATTCACGGAACGTAAAATGCCAACCGACACCAATCGATCTGTACTGCAATCGATATTGCGGGTTACGCGATGCCCATACAGCGAGGAAACCGATCAAATTCATCGGGATGCATCGCTAGACCCACCCTCCATTCGTAGATCCGATTAACCGCCATTTCCCCCATACAACTGCACTTCCTCTATTGCCTTTTGTCTCGCTGAATATTAGATTATATAAATATAGAATATGCTTATTCCTTAAAAGAATTAGCGAGGTTTCCGATATGCATCCGATCGTTACTCACTTCTTCGACGAGCCGACGTTTACCTTCAGCTACGTGGTCCGGGATCCCGACTCCCGCCACTGCGCCATCGTCGACTCGGTGCTCGATTTCGACTATGCCGCCGGTCGCACCTCGACCGCGTCCGCGGATGCCATTCTCGCCTTCATCGACAGCGAGGGCCTGACGGTCGACTGGATTCTGGAAACCCACGTCCACGCCGACCACCTCTCCGCCGCCCAGTATCTGCACCGGAAAACCGGCGCACCGATCGCCATTGGCAGCCATATCCGCACGGTACAGGACACCTTCGGCAAGATCTTCAATGCCGGCACCGGATTCGCCCATGACGGCAGCCAGTTCGACCGGCTGCTGAACGACGGCGACGAGATCCAGGTCGGCAATCTGACAGGACGCGCCATCCACACTCCGGGCCATACGCCGGCCTGCATGACCTACGTCTTCGGCGACGCGGCCTTCGTCGGCGACACCCTGTTCATGCCCGACTACGGCACCGCGCGCTGCGATTTTCCCGGCGGCGACGCGGCGACGCTGTATCGCTCGGTCCAGAAGCTGTTCGCGCTGCCGGATGCCACCCGGCTTTTTATGTGCCACGACTACAAGGCACCGGGACGCGACGACTATCTGCACGAAACCACCGTCGGGGCAGAGCGCCGGGAAAACGTTCACGTGCACCAGGGCATCAGCGAGGGCGACTTCGTGCGCATGCGCGTCGAACGTGACAAAACCCTCGGCATGCCGCGCCTGATCCTGCCTTCGGTTCAGGTGAACATGCGTGCCGGGGAGATGCCGCCGGCGGAAGACAACGGCCAGCGCTATCTGAAGGTGCCGATCGACCTGCTGTAGCGACCGGGTCCTCCGTTATCGACCGGCGCACAGAGATCCGGATACAGGGGACGAGCACCGTACAAGTGCGCGTCGCCCGACAGGGATGCCCGTTCCATTCGATACAGCCAAACGAGGTGCATGATGGACGTTCGACAGCTATCCCCCTTCATCAGCGTCAGCCCGCAGCTTACCCCGGCTGACGTCGGTCTCGCCGCCTCGGCGGGATTCAAGGCGATCATCGGCAACCGCCCGGACAGGGAAAGCGAGGATCAGCCGGCCAACGACGACATCCGAGCCGCCTGCGAGCGCCACGGCCTGTCCTGGCACTACCTGCCGGTAGTTCCGGGTCAGATCACCGACGACGACATCCGCGCCTTCCGCAACCTCCTCGACGAACTGCAGGGGCCGGTGCTGGCCTTCTGCCGCACCGGTACGCGCAGCGCCACCCTGTGGGCGCTCAGCGAAGCGGCGCACCTTGACGCCGATGCCGTGCTGCGTGCGACCGCTGCGGCAGGGTACGACCTTGCGGCGCAGCGGGAGCGCCTGCAGGCGCAGTCGGGGATGCCGCCGGCGTCGCAAAACGCCTTTGGCGTGCGTCACGATGTACTGATCGTCGGCGGCGGTGCCGGCGGCCTGGCGGTGGCCGGCAGCCTGCTCAGACGCCAGCCGGATCTCGATATCGCTGTCGTCGAACCCCGCACCGAGCACTATTACCAGCCCGGCTGGACCCTGGTCGGCGGCGGCGTTTTCGATCGCCGCCAGACGGTGCGGCCGATGGCCGACGTCATGCCCGAGCAGGTGAAGTGGTACCCGTCCGCCGCCGCCGGTTTCGAGCCCGAGCAGCAGCAGCTGGTGCTCGAGGACGGCGAGCGTATCGGTTACCGCATCCTCGTCGTTGCACCGGGTCTGGCGCTCGACTGGGATGCCATTCCGGGCCTGCGGGATACCCTCGGCCGCAACGGCGTCACCTCCAACTACCTGTTCGACCTCGCGCCCTACACCTGGGAGCTGATCCAGAGCACCCGCGGCGGCCGCGCCCTCTTTACCCAGCCGCCGATGCCCATCAAATGCGCCGGCGCACCGCAGAAGGCGATGTACCTGGCCTGCGACCACTGGGCCCGGCAGCAGAGCCTCAAGTACATCGACGTCGAGTTCTGCACCGCCGGCGCTGCGCTTTTCGGCGTCGCAGACTACGTGCCGGCACTGATGGATTACGTGCAGAAATACGGCATCAAGCTCAATCTGCAGCACAACCTGGTCGGCGTCGACGGCGGCCGTCGCTGCGCCACGTTCAAGGTCACCGATACCGAGGGGCACAGCCGAGAGGTGGAAAAGCCGTTCGACATGCTGCACGTCTGCCCGCCGCAGAAGGCTCCGGCATTCATCAGCGCCAGCCCCCTGGCCGATGCAGCCGGGTGGCTCGAACTCGACCCGGAAACCCTGCAGCACAAACGCTTCGGCGATATTTTCGGGCTCGGCGACGCCGGCAACACACCCAACGCCAAGACCGCCGCGGCGGTGCGCAAGCAGGCCCCGGTGGTAGCCGAAAACGTGCTCCGGGCGCTGCGCGGCGAGGCCCCGCGTGCGGTCTACGACGGCTATGGTTCCTGCCCGCTGACGGTGGAGCGGGGCAAGATCGTGCTGGCCGAGTTCGGCTATGGCGGCAAGCTGCAGCCGACCTTCCCGACCTGGCTGGTCGAGGGCCGGCAGCCGAGCCGGCTGGCCTGGCTGCTGAAGGAAAAGCTGCTGCCCTGGGTGTACTGGAACGCCATGCTCAAGGGGCGGGAGTGGCTGGCCGGGCCGCAGCTGCTGGCCCACAGTCCGGCGCCGCACGAGGCCAGCGCCGCCTGCAATTTCGAAGAGCGCAAGCCGGGAACCTGACCGATGCTGCAACGCTATCTGCCGATCCTCGGCTGGCTCAAGACCTATAATCGCGACACCCTGACCAGCGATCTGGTGGCGGCACTGATTGTAACCGTGATGCTGATCCCGCAATCGCTGGCCTATGCGCTGCTGGCCGGTCTGCCGGCAGAGGTCGGCCTCTACGCCAGCATCCTGCCACTGGTCGCCTACGCCCTGTTCGGTACCAGTCGCACCCTGGCGGTGGGGCCGGTGGCAGTGGTGTCGCTGATGACCGCCGCCGCCGTGGGCAATCTGTCGCTGCCGGATAGCGAAGCCTATCTCGCCGCCGCCGTGGCACTGGCGTTTATTTCCGGCCTGCTGCTGATCGCCATGGGCGTGCTGCGCCTGGGCCTGATCGCCAACTTCCTCAGCCATCCGGTGATTTCCGCCTTTATCACCGCCTCGGGGCTGATCATCGCCGCCAGCCAGCTAAAACACCTGCTCGGTGTCGACGCAGGCGGCGACAACCTGCTGCAGATCCTGCTGGCGCTTGGCAACCGAATCGACGAAGCCAACCTGCCGACGCTGCTGATCGGCGCAGGCGCGGTGATCTTCCTGTTCTGGGTCCGCAGCCGGCTCAAGCCGCTGCTGGTCCGCGCCGGCCTCAGGCCACGGCTCGCCGACCTGCTGGCCAAGGCCGGCCCCGTGCTGGCCATGGCCGTCACCACCCTGGTCACCGCCGGCGCCGGCCTGACGGAGCAGGGCGTGCGCGTCGTCGGCGAGGTCCCCCAGGGACTGCCGGGCCTCGGGCTGCCGCCGCTGGATGCCGAACTCTGGCAGCAGCTGTTCGTCTCGGCGCTGCTGATCAGCCTGGTCGGTTTCGTCGAATCGGTGTCGGTGGCGCAGACGCTGGCGGCCAAGCGCCGCCAGCGCATCTGCCCGAACCAGGAGCTGATCGGCCTTGGCAGCGCCAATATCGCCTCGTCCGTTTCCGGTGGCTTTCCGGTCACCGGCGGTTTTTCGCGCTCGGTGGTCAACTTCGACGCCGGCGCCGAGACACCGGCCGCCGGCGCCTTTACCGCCGTCGGCATTGCCCTGGTAACCCTGCTGCTGACACCGCTGATCGAGTTCCTGCCCAAGGCCACGCTGGCCGCAACCATCATTGTCGCGGTGCTGTCGCTGGTGGATTTCGGCGCCCTCAAGCGCACCTGGAGCTATTCGCGCAGCGACTTCACCGCGATGCTGGCCACGCTGGTACTGACGCTGGTCGAGGGGGTGGAGGTCGGCATCATCGCCGGCGTCGGGCTATCGCTGCTGCTCTATCTCTATCGCACCAGCAAGCCCCACAGCGCGCTGGTCGGCAAGCTGCCCGGCAGCGAGCACTTTCGTAACATTGACCGCCATGCGGTCGAAACCGACCCGCGCATCCTCACGCTGCGCGTCGACGAAAGCCTCTACTTCGCCAACGCCCGCTTTCTCGAGGACCGCATCGAGGCACTGATCGCGAACAACCCCAGCGTCGAGCACCTGGTGCTGATGTGCCCGGCGGTGAACCTGATCGACGCTTCGGCGCTGGAAAGCCTGGAAGCGATCAACCAGCGCCTCAGCGACAGCGGCGTGCGCTTCCATCTGTCCGAGGTCAAGGGACCGGTCATGGACGCGCTCAGGCACAGCAGCCTGCTGGACGAACTGACCGGACAGGTGTTCCTGAGCCAGTACGACGCCTGGGAAGCGCTGCGTCGGGAAGCGGCAAGCGCGGCCGTCACCGGCACGCCAGAGGCGACACCGGTGCCACACCGGGAACAGTCGCCGGCGTCCTGAAACCACCGGATGGCGTTCCCGGGTGCGCAGCCCGGGGCTTCCCGACCTGCAATGTGGTATTACCCACAAGAACTGGTTCCAACGCTCCTTAGCGGGAAAAAAGCACACTTCGGTTGATTTCCCCTAATTGGGGCAGCGCCCGGAATGGTACTGGAGTTCCGCGAAGCACCGGCGATCCGCTGCTGCAGCCGTTTCAGCTCAATCACCTTTGCCCGCGCATCCGCAGGAGACGCAGCCGCAGCTGCTTTTCCAGCTCGATGATCACGAACAGTGCCACCCCGACACCGATGATTACGAGACCGTCGCGCAACGACACCGCCGCGGTGCCGAAAATCTGCTGCAGTGCCGGCACGTAGGTGACCGCGAACTGGCCCAGGGTCACCAGTGCGACGGTGAGCCAGACTACCGGAGTGCCGGCCACGGCCCGGGGTGTTATCGAGGTGGTGTAGAAATTGCGCATGAAGAACAGGTGGAAAATCTCCATCACCACCAGCGTGTTGACCGCCATGGTGCGGGCCAGCTCGATCGTATAGCCCTGTCCCAGAGCGTAACTGAAGACACTGTAGACACCGCAGGGAAACAGGACCGACACCAGCAGGATATGCCAGGCCAGGGTACCGGCCATCAGCGGCTCGTCGCGCCGTCGCGGCGGGCGCTGCATGGTGCGCTTCTCCAGCGGCTCGAACGCCAGCGCCATGCCCAGCGTGACGGCCGTGATCAGGTTGATCCAGAGAATCTGCACCGGCGTAACCGGCAGGGTCGCGCCCAGCAGCAGCGCGACGACGATGGTCAGGGCCTCGCCGGTACTGGTCGGCAGAGTCCAGCCGATCACCTTCTTGAGATTGTCGTAGACGCGCCGCCCCTCGCGCACCGCTGCGACGAGGGTGGCGAAGTTGTCGTCCGCCAGCACCAGGTCGGCCGCTTCCTTGGCCGACTCGGTGCCACTTCGGCCCATGGCGATGCCGACATCGGCGCGCTTCAGCGCCGGAGCATCGTTGACCCCGTCACCGGTCATCGCCACGATCATGTCGCTCGCCTGCAACGCCATCACCAGACGCAGCTTGTGCTCGGGACTGGTGCGGGCGAAGACGTCGGTATCCCGTACCGCCTCGATCAGCGCCCGGTCGTCGAGCTGATCGAGGTCGGCGCCGGTGAGCACCGCCTCGGGCCGCGCCAGCCCCACCAGGCGGGCGATCGCCGTCGCGGTACCGGCGTGATCCCCGGTGATCATCTTGACGTCGATACCGGCATCGCGGCACTGCGCCACCGCCTCTATCGCCTCGGCCCGCGGCGGATCGATCAGGCCCACCAGACCCAGCAGCAGCAGGCCGTCGTCGAGATCGTCGAACTCCAGTACCCGGTTGTCGTCCGGTACTGGCTTCATCGCCAGGGCCAGCACCCGCTGCCCCTCTGCGGCGACGGCTTCGTAACGACTGCGCCAGTACTCGCGCTCGAGCCCGACGGCGCCGTCCGGGTGCCACTGGCCGCTGCACAGCGCCAGCACCTTTTCCGGTGCGCCCTTGACGAAAACGCAGGCGCGATGGCGATGATCATGGTTGAGGGTCGCCATGTAGCGGTGACCGGCGTCGAACGGAATCGCGTCGGTGCGGCTCCAGCGCTGGCGCAGCTCCTCTTCGTCCAACCCCAGCTTGCGCGCCATGACCAGCAGCGCACCCTCCATCGGGTCGCCCCGGACGCTCCAGCTGGCGTCCTGCTCATGCAGCCGGGCATCGTTGCACAGGCTCGCGACGGTGGCGATAGGCGCAAGCACGGGCTCGGTTGCGGGATCGACCGGCGCCCCGTCTCGCAGCAGCTGACCGTCCGGCACGTAACCGGAACCGCTCAGGCTGTAGCAGTGCCCGGCGCTCACCAGGGTCGCCACCATCATTTCGTTGCAGGTCAGGGTACCGGTCTTGTCGGTGCAGATCACCGAGACCGCACCGACGGTCTCGATCGCGGGCATGCGCCGCACGATGGCGCTGCGCCGGGCCATGGCCTGGACGCCGATCGCCAGCGTGATGGTCAGCACCGCCGGCAGCCCTTCGGGGATGGCCGCAACCGACAGGCCGACGACCGCCATGAACAGCTCGGCGAACGGGAGCTGCTGCACGAAGTAGCCATACGCCAGCAGCAGCGCGGCAAACACCAGAATCAACAGCGTCAGCCAGCGGGCGAAGTCCGACATCTGCCGCAGCAGCGGCGTTACCAGCGGCTCCACCGACGACAGCAGGCCACTGATACGGCCGATTTCGGTTTCAGTGCCGGTCGCCACCACCAGGCCACGCGCCTGACCGCCGCTGACCAGGGTGCCGCTGTAGGCCATGCAGCCGCGATCGCCCAGCGCAGCCCCCGCATCCACAGCAGCGCAGTCCTTGTCCACCGCTACCGACTCGCCGGTCAGGACCGCTTCCTGAACGCGCAGCCCATGGCAGCTCAGCAGGCGCAGGTCGGCAGGGACGCGGTCGCCGGCCTCCAGCAGCACGACGTCGCCGGGCACCAGTTGCTCCGCCGGCACAGCCTGTCGCTGCCCGTCCCTGAGCACCGAGGCCATCGGCGCCAGCATTCTGCGCACCGCCTCCATCGCCCGCTCGGCCCGACCCTCCTGGGCAAAGCCGAGTACCGCATTGACCAGCACCACCGCCAGAATCACACCGGTATCGATCCACTGCTGCAACAGCGCCGTCACCAGGGTCGACGCCAGCAGTACATAGATCAGCGCGTTGTTGAACTGGGCCAGCAGCCGCAGCAGCGGGCTGCGCCGGCGTGGCTGCGGCAACTGGTTTGGTCCCTGCGCGGCCAGGCGCGTCCCGGCCTCCCGGGCATCCAGCCCTGCCGGGTCGCTGTGATACTGCGCCAGCGCCGCCTCCGGGCTCAGGGCATGGGCCGGCGCCCGCTGCTGTGCTTCCTGCTCGTCCATGTCGTCTCGTCGCCCATCGGCAAATGCCTACAGTGTATAAGCGCTAACGGAAATAGACATGAGCGTCGTCAACAAAACCGGGGGCTGCTGACCGACGTTTTGCAGCGCAACCGGCAGCCTCCCTAAACCTCAACAGCCGCTAACGGGCCTGACGGGTCTTTTCCGCCTGCCAGTCGCGAACCTGCTGTGGCCATTGACTCTTGATGTAGGCCAGTACGGCCCAGATCCGATCGTCGCTGAGACGGTCTCCGAACGCCGGCATGTCGCTTTCGTAGCCCGGCGGCGCGTGGGGCGGCACCATACCGTCGCGGATAATCGCGAACAGCAGCGAATCCGGATGATGCCAGGTGTGGCCGCTGCGATCGTGGGGCGGCGCGGGCATGCGACCGTTGGGCAGTGGCCGCTGCCAGTTCGGCTGGCCCTGCAGCCGAGCGCCATGACAGCTGGCGCATTCGGCTGCGTATACCTCCCGACCGGCCGCCACCTGAGCCGCATCCTCGGGATCGGCGCGACCGCTGCCGGTCTGCGCCCACTGCAGTGCCAGGCTGGCGACGATGATTGCCAGGCTCAGTGCCGCCACCAGCCAGGCCAGCAGGCGCGCCAGACCTTGCGAACGCGATGTCATCGGCAGGCCCCTCACTCGGTGGAGAAAATGCGCGGCATACCCGCAGACAGCTCCATGACCCTGAAGGGCTGCGTCTTGGTTCCGGACATCCCGGGCGAGCCCTGGGGCATGCCCGGCAGCGCAATTCCGCGGATCGCCGGCCGTTCGGCGAGCAGCTTGCGAATGGACGCCACCGGGACATGGCCCTCGACGACATAACCGTCGATGATCAGGGTATGGCAGCTCTCCAGCGACGGCGGCACACCCTGCTCGCGCTTGAGTTCGGCGAGGCGGTGGCTCTCGACCACCTTTATCTCGTAGCCGTGCTCGCGCAGGTACTCGGCATGACCGGTGCAGCAGCCGCACTGGGGGTTCTTGTACAGGGTTCCGGTCACCGCTTCGGCAGCCTGAAGCATACCGGCCAGCAACAGGCCGGCCACAACGACAATGGATTTGATCGTGTTCATTTCACTGACTCCGCATACAGAGTGAACGGGCATCAATATGGGCCCGCCGCGTTTCGACACCCGCCGACAGGCGGATAAGGTTTCAGACGGTCAGTGAAAGACGGGGAGGCTGTGGATCGGGGGCGGCGCGCAGGCCGGGATGAAAGCGCGGGATCTGCGCCCGCTCGGCGTGCTCGGGCGCGGCGATGGCGGCCACTTCCTCCGCGATCGCCATCGCCGCCACGCCGCTGCACAGACCGTCGGCGCAGTCGGCAGACTGGCTGGCGTCGGTGCAGCCGTCGCAATGCGACGTCATGGACAGACCCATATCGACCATCGGGCCGGCGGCGCCAGGGTGCAGACGCGTCTGCGCCAGCTGGACAACCAGCGCCAGCGTCAGAACGATCAGCATCAAGGCCGCCAGCAGGCGGTGAACCGGGAGTATCTTCATCACCTCGGATTAAAGCACGGCACCCCGGAAAACGGCAAGGCGGCGCCGACACCACCGGCACGCCTTACGCCTTGCGGTTAACGTAATAATAGTTCTGGATATCGTGCTCCAGCCGATGCACCTTGGTGTGCCGGAACCCTGCTTCCCGCAGCATCTGCTGCGCCAGCTCGCGCCCCCAGACGGTACCGAGCCCGGGGCCACCCTGACCCAGGGACACCGACATGCAGTGCATGCAGGAAATGGCATAGAGCGTCGGCGCCAGCGGATGACCGATATTGTCTTCAAGGCGGCTCGACGCGGCGATATCCACCATCAGGAAGATACCTTCGGGATGCAGGGCCCTGGCCGCGGCGCTCAGCACCCGCGCCGGTTCGGCCTGATCATGGATGGCGTCGAACGCCGTGATCAGACCGAAGCGCTCGCGATCATCGAGACGCGCGACGTCGCGTACCTCGAAGTCGATATTCTCCAGCCGCAGGCGGGTGGCTTCGCGCCGGGCATTGCCCACCGCCTCAGCGGAAAAGTCGAGCCCCACAAAGCGGCTCGCCGGGTAGCGCTGCGCCATTGCCAGCAGCGCCCGGCCCGAGCCGCAGCCGAGGTCCAGCACCTCGATTCCCCGCTGCAGGCGCCCCTCGAGCCCGTCCACCAGCGGCAGTATATGACTGAACAGACAGCTCACCACGGACTGACCGCTATCCTCGGCCATCACCCGGTGGAACCCCGGATACTCGTCATAGCGCAGCCCACCACCGTTGCGAAAGCATTCCAGGACCCTGTTTTCGACGCTACCGAGCATCGGCATGAACTGGGCCATCACGGCCAGGTTGTTGGGGCTTGCCGCCCGGGTCAGAAAGGCGGCGTGGGAGTCGGGCAGCTGATAGCATTCGTCGTCCGGGTCATAGAGCAGAATGCCGGACACCACCATCGCGCCGAGCCATTCCCGGACATAACGCTCGTTGAGGCCGGCCCGGGCGGCGATCGCGGCGCTGGTCGCCGGCTTCATGCCGGCCAGGCAGTCGAACAGTCCGCTGCGGTGCCCCAGCGACAGCATCTGATTGAGAGCCGCCGCATTCACGGTTTCCAGCAGTTTTTCGGCAAAGGCCTCTTCGGGCAGGGCCTGGGTGCAAAGACGGCACATGACAATTCCTCCGGATTGGACTTCAGGTCGGCAACTTGCCGCCCCGTACTGCCCATCCTCGGGGATCGCCGTCAAACTTTGCCGCTGCCAACCGTCAAGGCAGCGTCAATCCGGGCATTTGCCGGTTTCCGACCTTTCCGCCGGGCAGCGGCCGTAATAGCATGTAAGACAGCTCACAACAGGATAAAGCCGTGGTCGGATTCCGACTCACCCTGCTCGGCGGCTTCGAACTCAGCGACGCCCATGGCAATAGCTGTCCGCTGCGCAGCAAGAAAGCGATGGCACTGCTGGCCTACCTGGCGCTGACTCCCGGCAACCAGCGACGCGAGCGCATTGCCGCGTTGCTGTGGCCAGACAGCGACGAGACTCAGGCCCGGCACAGCCTGCGTCAGGCACTGGTAAGCCTGCGCAAGGCGCTGGGCGACGCCGCGCTGGTGGGCGACAGCGAGCACCTGCAGCTGGCCCCCAACATCCTCGAGACCGATGTTGCGCGCTTCGAGCAGCTGCTCGGCCAGCAGGACGGCGAAGCCGCCGCACTCTGCGGCGGCGAGCTGCTAGAGGGTTTCCAGAGCCGCAGCTATCCATTCGAAGACTGGCTGCAATTGCAGCGCGAGCACTACCGCCGCAAGGCCCTGGACCTGCTGCAACAGCGGCTCGACGACTGTCTGGCGCACAACGCCCTCAGCGACGCCGCCCGCCTCGGCGCCCGGCTGCTGATGCTGGACCCGCTGCGCGAGGACGTGCACCGGCAGCTGATGGAGGTCTATGCAAAGCTCGGGCAGTACAACCATGCCCTGCGCCAGTACCAGCTCTGTCGCAGCCTGCTGCGGCGCGAACTGGACATGGAGCCAGACCAGAACACGCAGAACCTGTACCGGCTGCTGCAGCACCGCCGCGAGCAGCTGAAGCTCGACGTCGAAAAGCCACCCACGGATCCCGGCGCCGGCGAGGCGCCCGGGCACGATAGCGAAATCAAGTCACTGGCCGTTTTGCTGGTGCAGCTGGACGACGCGCTGTTGCACGATGCCCCGCGTACACGGGCGCTGACAGGCATATGCCGGAACAGCGGCGGCTGCTTACTGGACAGCGCAGAGGCTGACCAGCGCCTGCTGCTGTTCGGCCTGCCTCGGCTGCGGGACGATGACTGCGACCGGGCCCTGCGCTGCGCCCTGCAGCTGCTGGACTGGGCGGAACAGCAGGGCCTGCCCCTGATTGCCGGCCTCAGCTACGGGCCGGTCCGGCTGCTGCAACGTCCCCCGGGGGGCGCCGCCGGCCCCGCACTGCAGGAAGCCCGTCGCCTGGTGCTGCTGGCCGACGCCCCTGGACTCTGGCTCGGCGAATCGGTCTACCTTGCCTACCGGGGCCGCCTCCAGGCGCGGCGCGGCACGGACGGCAAAGGCTGGCATGTGCAGGGCGGTCTGCGGGCGGCCGCAGCGAGCAGTCCTTTTGTCGGCCGGAGTCTCGAGCTGCAGCAGCTCGAGCTCTATCTGCAGGCAACCGGCGATGCCGGCTGCGCCCATGTCGTCTACATCCGCGGCGATGCCGGGGTGGGCAAGAGCCGCCTGCTGCAACAGCTTGTCCGGCGTGCCGAAGAGCAGGGGTTCCGCTGTCTTTCCACCGAAATGCTGCCGCTGGCACAACACAGCGACCACAACCCGCTGCAGCGTTTGCTCAGGGGCGTGCTGGGACAGTTGCTCGGCGACCGGGTCGACGCCGCCGGGCTCGAGCCGGCGGTCGATCAATACCAGCGCCGCTACGGCCCGCTGCCCGGGCTATCGGAACTGGCGGGACTGGAACGGCACAACAGCTCGTCGGCGGGCCTGCCGCAGCAGGCGGTGCTGGAAACACTGCTGAATCAGCTGAGCGACCGGGCACCGCTGCTGATCGCGGTCGAAGACATCCATTGGGCCGATGCCACGACCGCCGCGGCGCTCACCGCGTTGGCCCGTGCCGGTAGCGATCGCCCGATCCTGCTGGCCCTGACCAGCCGCTTCGGGGGCCACCCATTCAGCCCGCAGTGGCGCTCGAGTCTCGGCGAACTGCCGCTACTGACGCTGGACCTGGCCCCGCTGCGCAGCGAAGAGAGTCGCCGGCTGGTCCGCGCCCTTGGCCACGATCCCGACAGCCCGGCGGCACAGCGCTGCCGGCAGCGCGCCGCGGGCAACCCACTGTTTCTCGAGCAGCTGCTATTTTACGACGACAACACCGCAGACAGGGCACTGCCGCTGCGCATCGACAGTCTCGTCGCCGCCCGTGTCGATGCACTGGAAGCACCCACCCGGCGCCTGATCCGGTTGGCGGCGGTACTGGGACAGCAGTTCGAGCAGCAGGATTTGCTGGCGCTGGGGGAGGCGGAGCCCGAGCTGATCGAAACGCTGATACGCCAGCGTCTGCTGCGGGTACGTGACGGACAGCTCGAATTCGCCCATGCCCTGCTGCAGGAAAGTCTCTATGCCCAGCTCGACCACCGCGAGCGGCAGCATATCCACCGGTGTGCGGCGCGCTTCTATTGCGGCCGCTCGCTGGTACGCGAGGCCGAACACCTGCTGCACGCCGACGAGCCTCTGGCCGCGGAGCGCAGCTGTGACGCCGCGCACCAGCTGCTGGCTCGTCAACAACCACAGCGTGCGCTCTGGTTCTGCGAACAGGCGCTGCCGGTCGCCGACACCAGTCTGCTCTGGTCGCTGCAGCAGTTGCAGGGCGAGGCGCTGATCCGGCTCGGCCGAATCGACGAGGCCATCGCCGCCTTCGACGAGGCCATCGGGCTTGGCGATCGGCCCTCGCAGCAGGTCGACAGCTGGCTCGGCATTGCCAGCGCCCAGACCATCCAGGATCAGTTCGACCAGGCGCTGCAATCACTCGACTACGCCGAGCGCCTGAGCGCCGGCCCGTCCTGCGACCAGCAGGCACGGCTGCACATCACCCGCAGCAGTATCCTGTTCACCCTTGGCGAGCAGCATAGCTGCCTCGAGGCGGCGCTCAAGGGACTGGAAAGCGCCACCAGGTCCGATTCCCCACACTGGCAGGTGCGCGCCCTCAGTAGCGTCGGCGACGGCTACTACCTGCAGGGCCGCATGGGCCAGGCACAGGAATACTTTCAGCGCGCCGTCGATACCGCCATCGAACAGGACCTGCTGGCCGAGGCCGTCAACAACTATGCCATGGTCGCCACCTGCCAGCTGTACCGGCTCGACAACACCGGCGCCCTGCGCAACCTGGAGATTGCCGGGCAGTTGGCCCGCCGGCGACCGGAGCCCCGCTCCGATGCCCTGCTGCTCAACGTCCAGGGGCTGCTGCACTGCTTCGCCAGCGCCGACAGGGCCAAAGCCATCGACGCTTTCCGGGCAAGCCTGCAGCTGGCGGAGCAGCTGGGGGCACGGCGTTTCATGACCGACAGCAACGCCCAGCTGGCCTATCTGGCGCTGCTGGGCGGCGACCGCGAAGGCTTCGAGCGTCATGTCGAGGCCGCCAATGCCAGTCTGGAAGCGGGTGCGCGCCACTTCATACTGCCCTGGCTGCGCGCGGTGGAAGCCTGCGGGCAGACCGACGCCGACAGCCGCCAGCGGCTGATGGAGCAGGCATTGGGACTGCTGACGCCGGCCTGCCTGCCGCACTGCCAGCTGCATGTCCATCAGCTGCAGATCGACCTGGCGCTGAGGGACCGCAACCCGGATGCGCTACAGGCTGCCTGCCGGTCGCTCGAGGCCTACGCCGCCGGGCGTGACATGCCGCTGGCACATTTTTACGCCCGGCGGTCGCTGGACCTGCAGCAGGGGCGCATCGACCGCTCCGCCCTCGAGCCCGAGCTGCGCCGGATCGGTCTGCTGCACTGCCTGCGCTGGTTCGAATACTGAAGTGCTCCTTTTGACGCGGCTTTGACACCAAAGAAAGGCCCACATTGACGACGTCCCGTCATGCTCAGAATAAACGGGAGGTCGACTATGAATATCGGTATTACACTGCGCCGGGAGCTGGGCCGCACCCTGGCAATCGCTACACCGCTGATACTCTCATCGCTGCTGTCGATGGGCATCGCCATCACCGACGTGGTAATGATGGCCTGGCTTGGCAGCCCGGTCCTGGCCGCCGGCGCCGCCGTCAGCGACTTCTATTCGATCCTGGTCTATCTCGTCGGTGGCATACTCGGCGCGCTCTCGGCCGTCCTGGCCGAAAGCCGGGGCGCCGGTCGCGATAGCGACTGCGCCGTCTGGATCGCCCAGAGCTTTCGCCTGGCACTGATCATGGCACTGCCCGGCGCACTGCTGATCGGTGCGATACCGCAGCTGCTGCAGTTGATCGGCGCCGAAAGCGAGGTGGTCGTGGCCGCCGGCGACTATGCGCCCATGCTGGCCCTGACCTTTGTCCTGCTGCTGCTGAGCCGCGTCTGGCATCAGTGCTTCGCCGCCTTCGAGCATACCCGCACCATCCTCGGCGGCATGCTTATCAGCCTGCCGCTCAATGCCCTCGGCAACTACGCGCTGATGAACGGCCACTGGGGGCTGCCGGAGCTCGGCCTCGCGGGGATCGGACTGTCTTCCGTTATCTGCGCCGCGACCCTGCTGCTGTGGTATAGCCTGCAGGCACGGCGGGCCCACTGGTATCGCCCCGTTGCCCGCCTGCTGCTGTGCAACGATTCGCTGCGCCGGAGCAAGCTGCTGCGCCTGGGTGTGCCAATCGGTGTCACCTGCCTCGGCGAAACCGGTGTCTTCCTGCTGGCAACCCTGCTGATCGCAGGCTTCAGTCTCGAGGAGCTGGCGGCGCACACCCTCACGCTTCGTGTTGCCGGTGTACTCTACGCCGTGCCGCTGGGGCTTTCCCAGGCCGCCACGGTCAGAGCGGGACTGGCGTTCGGCGCCAAAGACCCAGCCGCAATGGTCCGGGTGCTGCGCATTCAACTGTGGCTGGCACTGCTCTGGGGCCTGCCGCTGGTACTGCTGCTGCTTGAAGGACGCGAACTCCTGACCCTCTGGCTGCTGCCCGATGCCGGCGGCCGGCCGGCACTACTCGAAACCGCTTCGCTGCTGCTGTTGCTGCTGGCGCTGCTGCAGCCCGCAGACAACCTGGCAACCCAGGTCACGGGCTTTCTGCGCGGCCTGCAGGATACGCGCCGGCCAATGCAGCTGATCATCTGCAGCCAGTGGCTACTGGCGCTGCCCTTGGGGCTTTTGCTGGGCCATGGCGCTGGCCTTGGCGCCACCGGGATCTGGCTCGGGCTAGGCAGCGGAGTGCTGCTGGCATGCGCCGGACTGCTGCTGCGCCTGCAACCGCAGCTCGCGCTGGCGTCCCGGCGCAACGCCGGGCCCGCATCTGCGGAGCCGGATCCCTGGCAGGCATGTGCCTGAGGTGGGGCCGGCAAATTAGGCAAAACTCCTAAGGCAGAGCGACGTAGCAGACGCTAGGCTTTTAGGGGCGCTTGAGATACTGACGTTTCAGGACGCCCCCCTTGAAGTTGAACGGGCACGATCAGCACGCAGCCGATCACGCAAAGCCACGGGCTCCTTTCGGAGCGGCCGGGTTGCCACACTCATCAAGAGAGGCACTGGCAGCGGTGCGGACGCTCGGCTTTATCCGGCTCTCGAATAGCGCCCCGCACGTTGCAGCAACCCGGACGCTTGCAGTCACCCGAGTGGCTGCCCGACACCTGTGGGAGTGTAGTATATGCTGGCCCCGTTACCGGCCGAGCCGGTTTCCGAAGACCGATGCCCCATTCTGCTGATCAGCAGCCATGGCTGGCTGCCGTGCAAGGCCCTGCTGCAACAGCTCGGCCATCAGCACCCGCTGCTTCTCGCAAGTGCCGCAGATCCCGACGGGATCGGACGCCAGCTGGCCTCGCCCGGGCGCCCCTGCCACCTCGTCGGCCACGATATGGGCACCATCCCGGCGCTGCTGACAGCACTGGAACGGCCGGACCAGCTGCGTTCTCTGACGCTGATCAACCCCGCCGCCTTCGGCCTGCTGCGTCAGTTGCACGACTGGGAGGGATGGGACGCCGCGAACCGTCTCGCCAGCAATATAATCGCGCTGC
Source organism: Marinobacterium nitratireducens (assembly GCF_014645375.1). Lineage (GTDB taxonomy): Bacteria > Pseudomonadota > Gammaproteobacteria > Pseudomonadales > Balneatricaceae > Marinobacterium_A > Marinobacterium_A nitratireducens. Next base: position 138,940 of record NZ_BMLT01000002.1, on the reverse strand, counting down.
AGGCCGCCGGCGCTCACAGCCTCGCGGCCCGCACCCTGGTGCAATTCTGGTTCGGACTCACCGCCTGGTGGCTGCTGCGACCGGGACAGCGGCAGCGGATCCTGCGGCAACTGCCGGCCATCGTCGACGAGCTGTCGGGCTTTTACACCAACGTCCCGCACCGCCACGACCTGCGGGCTCTGAACATGCCGGTGCACCTGATCTGCAACCGCCGGGCACCACTGCCGTCGCTACGTCTGGCCCGAAGGATGGTGGTGCGGATCCCGGTCGCCACCCTGAGCCCGGGCAACCGCGCCGGCGAGAACCGCACGCCGCACACCGGCCGCTGCGCCAGCGACTGGCTGTTGCAGCTGGAGCAGGAACAGTTGCCGCAAGCCGCCATCACGGCGGAAAACGTCGCCTGGAGCGACGCCACCTGAATCCGGTAATTGCATTCAAATGCCATCAAAGATTGCCTTGTCGCCGGCCTGGGCTTATTCTTGAGCGTTTTTCCGGCAGAGCCGTCTCTGCGGCCGGGCCTTTTCCGGTCCCGCCTCCCGACTACCGCCTCTGCCACGCCCGGGCGAGCTGCGGATCCCGCCCGAAGGTTCCTTAGAATTTCCTGACAGGACAAGGTAATGAGTGCAAAAGTCGCCATAGTCATGGGCTCCCGTTCCGACTGGCCGACCATGAAAGAGGCTGCCGATATTCTCGATACCCTCGGCGTCGCCTACCATGCCGAAGTGGTCTCGGCCCACCGCACCCCGGACAAGATGTTCCGTTTCGCCGAAGAGGCTGCCGATCGCGGCTTCGAGGTGATCATCGCCGGTGCCGGAGGGGCTGCCCACCTGCCCGGTATGATCAGCAGCAAGACGCTGGTGCCGGTACTCGGCGTGCCGGTACAGAGCAAGGCGCTCAGCGGCATGGACAGCCTCTACTCCATCGTCCAGATGCCGCGCGGCGTGACCGTCGGCACCCTGGCCATCGGCGGCGCCGGTGCCTTCAATGCAGGCCTGATGGCGGCGCAGATCCTGGCCACCCGTGACAGCGACCTGCTGACCCGACTGCAGGAATGGCGCAGCGCCCAGTCGCAGGCGGTGCTGGACAACCCGGACCCGAGGAGCTGAGCATGCTGCCACGTATCGCCGTGATCGGAAACGGCCAGCTCGGTCGCATGCTGAAGCAGGCGGGCGCCCCCATGGGCCTCGAGGTACTGCCCTGCGATCCGTCGCTGGAGGAGCCGGTCTCCCTGAACCCGGACGACGTCGTCACCGTCGAGCAGGAGCTCTGGCCCGACACCTCGCGCAGCCGCCAGCTGACCGCACACCCGGGCTTTCTCAACGCCCGCGCCACCGAGGTGATCCGCGACCGCCTGAGCGAAAAGAGCCTGCTCGACCACCTCAAGGTCGGCACCGCTCCCTGGTGCAACATCACCCCGGATCACACCACCGAGCACCTCGCGCTGGTCGGTGACAAGCTGGTCATCAAGCGTCGCCAGGGCGGCTACGACGGCCGCGGACAGTGGCGCTGGCAGCAGGGCGAGCCGGCGCTGGACGAGTGGCTGGGCGAGTGCATCGCAGAGAAGATGATTCCGTTCGACGAGGAAGTCTCGCTGGTCGGCGCCCGCGATCGCGACGGCAACTGCGTCTTCTATCCGCTCACCCTGAACCTGCACCGGCAGGGCATCCTGCACGCCAGCGTGGGCGGCCTGAAGCGTCTGCAGCCGCTGCAGGCAACCGCAGAAGAGTGGCTGACCCGGATCATGGAAGAGCTCGACTATGTCGGCGTGATGGCGATGGAGTGCTTCGTCGTCGACGGCGATCTGCTGGTCAACGAACTGGCGCCGCGCGTCCACAACAGCGGCCACTGGACCCAGGCCGGCGCCAACCCGAGCCAGTTCCAGCTGCACCTGCGCGCGGTCGCGGACCTGCCGCTGTTCACGCCGGTGGTCGATGGCTACACCCTGATGTGGAACCTGCTCGGCCGCGACTGGTCGACCCGCTGGCTTGCGGTGCCCGGCTGCGACGTGCACTGGTACGAAAAGGAAATCCGCCCCGGTCGCAAGGTCGGCCACGTCAACATTCATCGCCCTCAGGTGGCGGATCTGGAGGCAAGTATCCGCCAGCTCGCCGACATGCTGCCGGAGGACGAGCGCGCCCCGTTGCTCTGGGGCCTGAAGGAACTGCTGGGCGACACCCCGGCCTGAGCCGGTAACAGCCGCCCCTCCCGAAACCCGGCCCCGCGCCGGGTTTCTTCGTTTCAATCGATTTCGTAGACGGCCTCGGCGTCGACCGCATAGTCGGTCGCCAGCAGGCGCTGGAAATCAGCCCCTGGCACCGGCCGGCCGAGGTAGAATCCCTGGAAGCGCTGGCAGCCGAGCTGGCACAGATACTCGTACTGCTCCACGGTCTCCACGCCTTCGGCGATGGCTTCGACCCCGAGGGTGCGCGCCATGCTGAGAATGGTCTTCACCAGCAGCGAATCCCGTCGCCCGAGCGGCAGGTCGCGCACGAAGTCGCGGGCGATCTTGAGCTCGTGGAACGACAGTTTCTTGAGGTAGTTCAGCGACGAGTAGCCGGTGCCGAAATCGTCGATGGAGATACAGTAGCCCCGCTCCTGCAACGCTTCGACCCGTTGCTGTACCAGGCTGGCCTGGGGCAGCAACACCTGCTCGGTGAGCTCCAGGCACAACCGCTGCGGCAGCACCCCGGCCGCGGCCAGGCGCGCGTCGAGACGGTCGATGAAACCGGCATCGTCGAGCTGGCTGGGACACACGTTGACCGAGAGTCGCGCCAGCTCGTAGCCCTCTCGGCTCCAGCGTCCGAGCTGACGCACGCCCTGGTCCAGCACCCACTCGCCGAGCGGACCGATCAATCCGGACTCTTCGGCCACCCCGACAAAGCTGCCGGGCAGCAACAGCCCCTGCTGTGGATGGCGCCAGCGCACCAGCGCCTCGGCGCCGACGAGGCGTCGTTCGCGGTCGAACTGCGGCTGGTAATGCAGCTCCAGCTGCCCCTGCGACACCGCCTTGCGCAACTCCTGCTCGAGCTGAACCTGCTGCAGCAGCTCCGCCTGCATATCCGGCTCGTAATGCGCGTAGCGCCCTTTGCCCATATTCTTGGCACGGTACATGGCGGTGTCGGCCTGCATGATCAGCACTTCCGGTTTGGCCGTGCCCTGCGGCACCAGGGTCACGCCGACGCTGGCCGACACGCTGTGACTGTAACTGCCGAACTGGAACGGTGGCTGCAGCAGGTCGATGACCTTCTGCGCTACCGCCGCGCCCATGCTTCGCGCCGCATCCTCGTCGGCACAGGTGCAGGGCAGCAGAATCACGAACTCGTCGCCGCCGAAGCGACTGATGATGTCCTGCTCCCGCAATCCCTGGCGCAGGCGCAGCGTGACATCGCGCAGCAACTCGTCGCCGACGCTGTGGCCCAGGGTGTCGTTGAGGCTCTTGAAGTTGTCGAGGTCGATGAACATCAAAGCACCGAAGCGGCTGCCGCGACGCCCCTGTAAGATCTGCTGGCGCAGGTTCTCATGGAACAGCTCGCGGTTCGGCAGGCCGGTCAGGGAGTCGTAGTAGGCCAGCCGGCGTATCTGCTCCTCGGCAAGCCAGCGCTCGGTGATATCGCGGACCACGATCGAGAGATATTCGGGCTGTCCCTGCTCGTCGCCGACCCAGGCGCTCTGCAGCTCGAGATAGCGTGACTTGCCGGCAAGGGGTTGCAGCTCGCAGACCAGCGCTTGCGCCGAGTTGGCGCCACCGAGCCAGTCCTCGATGGCGGCCGCCACGCGATCGCGGCATGCCGGCTGCAATCGGGCCAGGAAGGCCTGGACCGAGGTCTCGCTCCCGGACTGAAGACCCAGCTGCTGGCGCAGGGCATCAGACCAGACGTGACAGCCTGTCGCCGGTCGCCAGATCCATTGACTCAGCCCGGCGACACGTTGCGCCTCGGCCAGCATGGCGTTGCTCTGCGCCAGCTGACGGGTCTGCTCGATCACCTGCTGCTGCACCCGGCTGCGCTGCCCGGCCAGCACCATCAGCAGCCAGCAGTAGAGCCCCGAGAGCAGCAGACCTCCGCTGAGCAGCCCATACAGCATCCAGGGCGTTTCCAGGTAGGCGGCGCGGGCATACTGCAGCAGCTCCCAGTGGCCGGCGCCGAAGCGGATCTCGGAACGCACCATTACCGCCATGTCGCCGTCCGCCTCGAGCTGCTGCAGCTGCCCGGCGGTCATGCCCGTTTCGCTGGCGAACAGCACCTGGTTCGCCGGCGGGGCGTCAGGGTCCAGCAGCAGTATGTCACCGTTGGCCGAGAGCGACGGGCCCAGGCTATGCCGCACCAGATCTCCGATTCGCAGCACCACGGTGGCGAACCCCCTTAGCTGCGACCAGCGGCTGGCATCTTGGGGCGTTTCGGCCGAGTAGACCGGCATAAACAGCAGCACGCCGGCCTGGGTACCGTCCGCCTGCACCAGATGTATGGCATCGGTGGGTACCGCCTCGCCACTGCGCCCGGCAGCCCGCAGGGCCGCCTGGCGCTCAGGGTTGGAAAAGACATCGAAGCCCAGCGCTTCGCGGTTGCCGGCCTGCGGCTCGATGAAACCCACCACCACCCGATCGCCGGCGGTCTGGGCTCCGGCCGGCGTGATCTGGAAGTCGCCGCCGTAAAGCGCCTGCATCCGGGCCTCGAACGCCGCGGCCTCGCTCTCGCGCACCAGCGGATTCCACGAAATGCCCTGCAATACGCGGTGATTGTCCAGTAACTGCCCGGTAAAACGACGGAAGTTGTCCGGGGTAATCTCCGGTATGGTATCGACGAAACCGCGCAGCGCGCTGGCGGCGCTGACCGCGCCATCCAGCGAGTCCTGCAGGGCGCGCTGCTGCACCTCGGCATACTGGCGATGGCGCTGCAGCTGGTGCCTGCGCTCGCTGCTGTCGAGCACCTGAAAAGCCAGCAGCGAGGCCAGCACAACCAGCAGCAGCGAGCGGCCGATGCGCCGGACCGGCGGCATCCAGTTCTCGCGCAACGGGCGTATCATCACCAGCATCAGCGGCAGCGCCATGGTCACGCCAAGGCTGTCACCGATCCACCAGGTCAGCATGGTGAGCGGGAGTTGCGATACCGGGGCCTGGCCGGCAACCAGCAGCGCCAGCGGGCCTATGGTGCCATTGATCAGACAGGAGAGGGGGCCGGCAACGAGAATGAAGCGCATGACCTGCGCGGGCTGGTGCAGCGCCAGCGGATGACCGATATAGCGACGCACCAGCCAGGCGCCCGTCTGCGCCTGCAGCGTGGCCCCCAGCGCTATCATCAGCGCGACCGGTAACGCCTCCAGCAGGCCCGGCGTATGATGCCAGGCAACGCCGATATTCAGCAGGCAAGAGCCGAGGAAAACGCCCCAGAGGACAGCGCGTCCGTAATGCATGGCCATGCCCAGGGCGATACCCGCCGGCAACCACAACAGCGTGGCGAAACCCGGCTCGATGGCGATCATCAGGCCAAGCGCACCGGTCCCAAGATAGGCCAGACAGGTAGCGATTCCTGGCTTGAGCAGACGAAGAGAGGGCATGGCGCCTCCTGCAGCTTGACAGCCCAGCGTATCATATCCGATACACTTTGATGTCTTCGGGGCGCCGCGATCAGGCGCTTAGTTGACCGGAATCAAGTTTCTCCGGCCGGCACCTCCCCGACAGCGGGCCGGTTGCGGCGTCGCAGCCGGCGCAGATCCTCCAGCACCAGATAGTTCACCGGCACCATCAGCAGGGTGATGACCGTCGCGAACAGTATGCCGAAGCCCAGCGATACCGCCATCGGAATCAGGAACTGCGCCTGGGTCGACTTCTCGAACAGTAACGGCATCAGCCCGATGAAGGTGGTCAGAGAGGTCAGCAGCACCGGCCGAAAACGGGCAGTTCCGGCGGCCAGCACCGCCCGGATCAGGCTGCGTTCACCGCCGTTGCCGCCGGCCCGGTGCTTGTTGATGAAATCCACCAGCACCAGGCTGTCATTGACCACCACCCCGATCAGCGCCATCAGTCCCATCATGCTCATGATGGTCAGGTCCATCCCCATGATCCAGTGCCCGATCACCGCGCCGATAGCGCCGAAGGGAATCACCGACATCACGATCAGTGGCTGAAGATAGGACCGGAACGGGATCGCCAGCAGGCTGTAGATGACGAACAGCACGAAGGCGAGCCCCAGCTGCAGCGAACCGAAGGACTCCTCCTGCTCGCGCGCCTCGCCCTCCAGGCTGTAGGCCAGCCCCGGGTACTGCAGCATCAGGCCATCGAGATAGGTCTTCAGGTCCTGCGCCAGCACCGTCATGTTGGTGGCCTGCTTGTCGAGGTCCGCAGTGATGTTGACGGTGCGGAAGCGGTCGATGCGATAGATCGCCGACGGGCTCTTGCCGGGCTTCAGCGTCGCCAGGTGCGCCAGCGGCACGGCACGGCCGTCCGGCAGCCGGATCAGCATCTCCTGCAGGTCGGACACCGCCTGGCGCTCGCCGGCGGGCAGGCGCACCATCACCCGTACATCGTCGCGCCCGCGCTGGATGCGCTGCACCTCGATACCGAAGAACGCCTGCCTGACCTGGGTGATCAGTTCGGCCCGGCTGAGCCCCAGGGCATTGCCCTGCTCGGTCAGCTCGAGCTGGATTTCCTGCTTGCCGTCCGAGAGGCTGTCCTCGATATCGTACAGGGTCGGGTAGGTCGCCAGCCGCTGCCGTACCTTCTCGGCGGCCTCGCCCAGACGCACCAGGTCGAGGCCGCTGAGCTGCACGTCGACCGGGCTGCCGCCGCGGCCGAACTCGGCGCGGTAGGTCAGCGACTCGACGCCCGGCACCTGGCCGACACGCTGACGCCACTCCCGCACCAGGTCGGAGCTGGTAATGTCGAGGCTGCGGTTCTCCGGCGACTGGATCTCGAAACGCACCTCGCCGACGTTGGAGCTGCCGCCGCCCTCGCCGGTGGTGGCCAGAATATTGAGAATCAGACTCTCGCCGCTGGCCTCGTCGCGATACTTGTCCTTGAGCTCACGCGCCGCGTCGAGCATGCGCACCACGTAGCGGTCGGTAACGTCGAAAGCGGTACCCGCGGGCATCGTCAGCGACGCCCGCGCGGTTTCGCTCTGAATACGCGGAAAGAACACGAACCGGGTCCAGCCGCTGAGGATCAGGCTCAGGATCAGCACCAGAATGCCGCCGAACAGCGCCAGGGTGGTGTAGCGGTGGCGCAGGCAGGTTTTCAGAAGCGGCCGGTAGTAGAGCACCACCGCGCGTTCGAAACCGTCGGCAAAGCTCTGCTGCCAGCGCTCGAGCCGCGACTGACCGCTGCTGTGCTGGCGCAGGCGGATATGCTTGAGGTGCGCCGGCAGCACGAACTTCGATTCGATCAGCGAGAACAGCAGCACCGGGATGACCACCGCCGGAATCTGGGCGAAGAAGGCGCCGCGCCGGCCCTCGACAAAGGCTAGCGGCAGGAAGGCAGCGACGGTGGTCAGCACGCCGAAGGTCACCGGTATCGCCACCTCCTGGGTGCCGCGGATCGCCGCATGCAGACTGCTCTCGGCCCGGCGCATGTGGCTGTAGACGTTTTCGCCGGTGACGATGGCATCGTCGACCACGATACCGAGCACCAGGATAAAGCCGAACAGGCTCATGACATTGAGGGTGACGCCAAACACCGGCAGCAGCAGGAAGGCGCCCATAAAGCTGATCGGGATGCCGAGGAACACCCAGAAGGCGATGGACGGACGCAGGAACAGGGTCAGCAGCAGCAGAACCAGCGCGCCGCCCTGCAGGGCGTTGGACACCAGGGTACTGAGGCGTTTCTTGACGATCTCGGAGTCGTCGTCCCAGTAGCTCAGCGTCATGCCCACCGGCAGGTTGTTCTGCTGGCTGTCGATGTAGCCCCGCACCGCCTCGGACACCTCGAGCGCGCTCTGGTTGCCGACCCGGTAGACCTCGATCAGGGCCGCCGGCTCGCCGTTGAAACGGGTGCGCAGCGGCACTTCCTCGAAACCGTCCGAAACCCGGGCGATATCGCCGAGGCGGATGATGCTGCCGTCCTCGTTGGTCTTGACCACCAGGCGTTCGAAGTCGTCGCGGCGATAGGCCTGCCCCTTGGATCGCAGCAGCACGTCGCCGCCGTCGGTGCGCAGGTTGCCCGCCGACAGGTCAATGGAGCCGCTATCGATGGCGGTGCCGATATCGGCCAGCGTCAGACCGAATTCCCGCAGCCGGTCCTGGGACGGCTCGATGGCGATCTCGTACTCGCGCACCGCGTCGAGTTCCACCTGGGTCACGTCGTCGAGGCGCGACAGGTCGTCACGCACCCGCTCGGCGTATTCGCGGATCTCGCGCTCGCTGTAGGGGCCGGAGACCGTGACCGACATCACCTCGCGGCGCCGGGTCGCGAGACTGATCACCGGCCGGTCGGCCTCGCCGGGAAAGGTGTTGATGCCGTCGACGCGGCTCTTGATATCGGCCAGCAGCTCGCGCGGATCGTAATCATCGTCAATTTCGATGTTGACCTTCGCCGAGCCCTCCTGGGAGCGGCTGCTGATCTCCTTGATGCCCTCGAGATCCTGCACCGCCTCTTCGATACGGATCGTCACGCCCTGTTCGACGTCTTCCGGCGTCGCGCCGCGCAGCGACATCGACACGGTGACGATATCCGCCTCGAATGAGGGAAACACCTCCAGTGGGATACGGGTCGAGAGCGACATCAGCCCGCCGAACAGAATGCAGACCATCAGCAGGTTGGCGGCGACATGGTTGCGCGCGAACCAGGCAATCATGGCCGCAGGCCCTCCGACGCCACTTCGGCCGCGCTGTCATCCGCGACGTTCATGACCTGCGCCCGGGTACCGCTGCTGATCTGACCGAGTGGCGTCAGCACCAGCTGATCGCCGGCCTCAAGTCCACTGCCGATCAGCGCCTCCTTGCTGTTCTGCCACAAAATACTCACTTCCTGGCGCCGCAGCACGCCATCCCTGACCAGGTAAACGAAGCTCCCCTGATACAGGGTGCGGTTGGGAATCACCAGTACCGCGTCGAGTTTGCGGCCCTCGATCTCGGCACTGACGTACTGGTTGATCTTCAGCGGCTGCCGGCCCTGGGCCTTGAGGCCATAGGGGTCGTCGATGGTCGCCACCACATGCAGCTGCTGACTGCTGGTGTCGATGGCGCCTTCGGTGCGAACCACGCGCCCCTGCCACTGCTGATCCTCGACCAGTGACGAGAAAAGGCTGACCTCGGGCTCGTGCCGGACCGCCTGATCGGCGCCGAAGCGGTAGGTTTCCGGCAGATCGATGAAGCGCAGATCGCGGTTCTTCAGGGGTAACCGGATTTCGACGTAATCGATGGCGTAAATCTGGCCAAGCTCGGTACTGCTGCCGACCACCTGACCGACGTCGACGCTGGTCGACAGTACCCGGCCGGCGTAGGGGGCGCGGATACGGGTGCGCTCGAGATTCAGCTCCGCCTGCCGCAGGCTGGCCTCGGCCGACTGCACCGCGGCCCGCGCCGCAGCCATCTGCGGCTGACGCGACACCAGCGCCGGCGGCGCTTCGGTATTGCCGAGGCGGCGCCAGTCCTGCAGTGCCTGCTGGGCCTGCGCCTGCTGTTCGAGCAGCGCCTGCCGGCTGTCCGCCAGCGCCGCCCTGGCCGTCGCCACCGCGGCTTCGTAGTCGCGGCTGTCGATGCGCAGCAGCACCTCACCGGCCTCGAAAAAGCCACCGTCACGAAAGTTAGGACTCACTTCGGTTATCTGGCCCGAAACCTGTGGCAGCAGTGTGCTCTGGGTACGCGGTCGCACGGTGCCGTAGCTCTGCAGACGGATCTGGTAGGGTTGCGGCTCGAGCGTCATCGTCTCGACCCGCACCACCGTCGCCGGCGGCGCCGCGGTGCGATTGGCTTCCGGGCGGTTCAGCATCACCAGTACCGCCACCCCGGCGAATCCGGCAAACACCAGTATGGGCATTAACTTCTTGATCATTCGACTGCTGCCTGTAGTCTGGACTCCGGCTCATCTCCCTGCGCCACCCGGGTATCGGCATAAAGCGCCCCGCCCAGCGCCCGGTAAAGCGCAACCCGGTTCTGCAGCAGGTCGCGACGCGTCACGATAACAGCGTTCTGGGCATCGAGCGAACGGCGCTGGGCTTCCAGCACCGTACTGTATTCGACCAGCCCCTTGCGGTACTGCTCGAACGCCAGCTCCTCGGCCAGCAGCGCATTGCGCTCGGCCTGCTGGTACTGGCCGTACTGCGCCTGCAGCGCCTCGGTGCGGCTAAGCCGGTTCTCCACTTCGCCGAAGGCGGTGAATACTTCGTCGAGGTAGCGCTTCTCCAGCTCCTCGACCCGCGCCCGCGCCTGTGCCTCGGTGGCCTTCAGGCGTCCGGCGCTGAACAGCGGCTGGGTCAGGCCCGCGGCCAGTGACCAGGCCAGCCCCCCTTCCAGCAGATCCGGAAGGCGCCCGGTTTCATCCGCTACACCTGCCCGCAGCTGGAGGCTGGGAAAGCGCTGTTTGTGAGCGATCGCCAACGCTGCGTCGCTTGCCATCAGGTCCATCCAGGCCGAGCGCAGGTCCGGACGCCGGCGCAGGAGCTCAGCGGGAACCCCGGCACTGACCGACGTCTCCAGCATTGGCAGTGCCGGCAGCTGTGTCCAGCGTCCATCGGGATAACGTCCAAGCAGCCGCTGCAGGTTACGCGTGGCCTCGTCGCGCAGCTGGGTCTGCTCCTCGACCCGGGCGCGCTCACTCTCGACATCGTTACGCGCCAGATAGACATCCAGAGCACTGCCAAGACCCAGGCGGTAACCGGACTCGATCACCTCCAGGTTCTGCTCGAGGTTGTGCAAACGCCGGCTGAACAGTGCCAGCTGCTGCGCCGTCGCCAGCAGTTCGTACCAGGCGGACGCCAGATCCCGCGCCAGGTCCAGCCGGGTCGCATCCAGCTCGGCCTGGCGCGCGCCGAGGGTCAGCCTGGCCTGGCGCTCGCCGTCGCTGAGCTTGCCCCACAGATCCAGCTCCCAGCCAAGGTCCAGCCCGATGCCATAGCTGGTCTGGGCCCCCCCGGCTGCGCGATCCACCGCCTGGCGGCTGCGACTGGCATCCAGTGACAGATCGAGTGCCGGATAGCGATCGGCTCCGGCGACAATCAGGCCCTGTTCGGACTGGCGCACCAGGGCCCGCTGCGCGGCCAGCTGGTGGTTGTTCGACAGCGCTTCGGCCACCAGCCCGGACAGGGCCGGGTCGGCCATCTCGTCGAGCCAGCCGGGCACCACCGCGGCGCTGTCCGATGCGGTTTGCCAGCGTTGCGGCAACACCATCGCCTCGGGCTCGATACTGATACCCGAGGTGGCGCAGCCGGTGACCAGACTGAATCCGGCCAGTAGAAGTAGGCGTTTGGCGTTGCTGCTCAAGGTTTTTCCGTCTGTCTGCATCCTGCGACTGAGTTACCAAGCATAATGTAATGCGGCCCCCGAAACAGCGCTCTTAACCTTTCTTTACACCCCGCTGACGGGGGGCTTGAGAGTCTCAATCCGGCAACCAGCCACTTCAGACCCGGGAGGCGTCTTCCGGTTCAATCGGCTGCAGTGCGAGTTCCGTGCAGACCTGCGCCTCGAAACTGTCGATAAAGGCCTGCTCCAGCGCGCCGGTCTCGCGGATGTCCGGCAGCACGAATCCCAGACAGAAGGGCAGCGCCGGGGCGAAAGGGCGGGCCACTCCACCTTCGGCAGACCACTGCCGGGCACTGAACGGGTCCACCAGCGCCACGCCCATACCTGCCCGCACCAGCGCCATGGCAACGCCGCACTGATCCGCGCCGGCACGCTCGTCGGGGCGAACCAGATGATCACGCAACAGTCGCTCCAGGCGCTGATAGCCCGGGCTGTCGGCACTGCCAACGGGAATATAGGGCTCGCGGTCCAGGTCCTCCACCCGCACCCGGTCCAGGCCGGCGAAGCGATGGCCCGCCGGGGCGATGCAGCAGAGCTCACTGCGCCAGGCGGCAGCTATGCGAACCGCTCCGGTTTCCGCCGGCAGCTCGGCCAGGCCAAGGTCATATGTCTGCGCGGCGACCCGCTGCAGCAGTTCGGGCGTGGGCTCCGCGCCGAGACTCAGCGCGACCTCGTCGCGCCCCAGACTGAAACGGGCCAGTACCTGCGGCAGCACCGTGGTGGCGAACAGCGGCGCCGCGCCAAGGCGCAACTGCCCGCTTTTCATCATGCGAATCCGGTCGGCAGAGCGGCCGAGGCGCTCGAGACCACAGTAATGCCGCTCGACCTCGCGATAGAAGGCCCGTCCGCCCGGGGTCGCGTACAGACGACTGTTGCGTCGCTCGAACAGGCGAAATCCCAGACTCTGCTCCAGATCCCGGACCAGCCGCGAAATCGCGGGCTGAGAGACTCCGAGCTGACGCGCGGCGTCGGTCATCGACCCCTGCTGCATAATCGCACGGAAGGCGGTGAGCTGTTTGCTGTTCATCGGACGACCCATAACTTAGCTGAAAGCATTGGCCGCGAAAGTACCGGAAAAGTTATGAGCAGGGAAGTGGTGCGTGGTGTGGTGAAGCGTAAGGCGTAAAAGGTAGGGTGCCGCTGAGTGCAACAAAGCGCACCGAAAGGCCGTGAACTATAAAAACTGGCTGCTGGAAATTCAGGAGACGCGAAGCGTCGGAGGAGAGAAACACCATCCGGAGGATGGTGCAGATGGGGAGACTCGAACTCCCACGCCCGTGAAGGCACTAGCACCTGAAGCTAGCGTGTCTACCAATTCCACCACATCTGCTTCGAAAGTGGGGCGAATTATATAGAGCGTTTTTCGGCTTGGGAACCCCCTCAGGAAAAATTTTTTAAGTCCGTGCCAACTGAAGCCAATCGATCTGTACTACGATCGATTTGACGGGTTTCGCGTTGCCCGAACGGTATTGGTACCAGTCAGGCCCATACCGGTGCACCGCTCTACCCATCCTCCGATCGTGGATCCGGTCAGGCGCATGTGAAACCTTACGCCTAACGCTTTGCGCCTCACCACTTACCGCTCACCACTCGCCACTCGCCACTCACCCAGCATTCAGACAGCGCTCGAACTCGCCCGCGAGGGCATCGAGGTACAGAAGATAGGCGTCGGGGCCCGATGCGATATCACGCGCCAGCGGGTCGAGCTCGCCGTGACGCACGGAGGTACCGGACGTGACCGCCTCGACCACCGCGGCGCGAAACTGCGGCTCGCTGAAGACGCAGACGGCCTCCTGGTCGGCAAGCTGGCTGCGAATCTCGCCAAGATGACGGGCACCGGGCTGACGCCCCGGGTCGACGGTGAAGTACCCCAGCTGCCTGAGCCCGTAGTGTTCGACGAAGCGACTGTAGGCGTCGTGGAATACGAAGAAGCCGCGATCGCGCAGCGGCGCCAGGCGCTGGCGCAGGTCTTTATCCCGAGCCAGCAGCGCCGCGGCGAAGCGGTCATAGTTGGCGGCCACCCGGTCGCCATGCTCAGGCGCAATGTCGATCAGGGCGTCACGCATCTTCTGCGCCGCCTCGAGCATCAGGGCCGGGTCCATCCAGATATGGGCGTCGACATCGTGATGGTGGCCGTCCTCGCCCTCATGGCGGTGCGCGTCTTCGTCTGCGCCCGGTTCGCCATCCATCAGCTGGAGGATATGCGCCTCGGTCTGCTGCAGCGGCTTGACCAGAAACAGCTCGAGCTCCGGCCCGACCCAGATCACCAGGTCCGCCGCCGCGATGCGCCGCATCTCCGAGGGCTTCAGCGCGTAGTGATGCGGCGATGCCTCGGGAGGCACCAGCAGACCGGGTTCGGCGAGTCCGTCGACCAGCGCTGCGGCCACCAGCTGCAGCGGTTTGAGGCTGGCCTCGACCTGTAACGCCGAGGCCGGCAGGGCGGGGAACAGCAGAGTCAGGAACATCAGAAATTTGGGCAGGCGAATCGACATGGTGTCTTGGGGTCCAATCGACAAAAGATTGCGTTACACTATAACAAAATATTCTGGTCTGGAAAGATGAACCCGTCACCGCTGCCGTTCGAACCCGATCACAACCACGACCGTTGCATCAGTGAAGCGCTGGAGCAGGCCCGGCACCTGTGCCGCGAACGCCGTCAGCGGCTGACTCCGATTCGCGAGCTGGTGCTGCGGCTGATCTGGCAAAGCCACCAGCCCCTGGGCGCCTACGAGCTGCTGCCGGCGCTCGCGGAAGCCGGTTTCAACTCGGCACCGCCAACGGTCTATCGCGCCCTCGAGTTCCTGCAGAGCCAGGGACTGGTGCACCGCATCGCGTCGCTGAACGCCTTCATCGGCTGCCCGCATCCGGAGCAGTCGCATCAGGGCTGCTTCCTGATCTGCCGTAGCTGCAAGAGCACCCTGGAACTCGAGTCGCAACCGATACAGCAGGCGATTCGCAGCAGCGCCGGGTCACTCGGCTTCACCATCGAACAGGAAACCGTCGAGATCGTGGGCCTGTGCCCCAACTGCCAGACCCGCCCGCAGCGAGACCCGCAATGAGCAACCATCATCACGAACCCCTGGCCCGGCTGACCCAGGTAGATGTGCGCTTCGGCCGCAATCACGTCATCCAGAATATTTCCATGGAGCTGCACCGCGGCTGCATCACCACCCTTATCGGCCCCAACGGCGCCGGCAAGACGACCCTGGTGCGGGTGGTGCTGGGGCTGATCAGGCCAAGTCGCGGCGATGTCTGGCGCGAGCCGGGCCTTCGCATCGGCTACATGCCGCAAAAGCTGCATATCGACCAGACCTTCCCTCTGAGCGTCGAGCGTTTCCTGCGGACCGCGCGCAACGACGATCCGGCGGCACTGGAACAGGCGCTGACCGATGTCGGCGCCTCGCGCCTGCTGTCGCAGTCGATCCACGGGCTGTCCGGAGGCGAGATGCAGCGCGTGCTGCTGGCACGGGCGCTGCTGCAGCAACCCAACCTGCTGGTGCTCGACGAACCGGTGCAGGGCGTCGACATCAACGGCCAGATCGAACTCTACAAGCTGATCAGCCGCATCCGCGACCAGCGCGGCTGCGGCGTACTGATGATCTCCCACGACCTGCACCTGGTCATGTCCTCGACCGACCATGTGATCTGCATGAACCGCCACGTCTGCTGCTCGGGTCATCCAGAGCAGGTCAGCACGGACCCCTCGTTCATCGAGATGTTCGGCGTCCCGGGCGCCGAGAACCTGGCCCTGTACAGCCATCATCACAACCACCGGCACAACGCACACGGCGATGTGATAAAACCTGCCAGCAACAATGTAAAGGTCGATTGACGCGATGGACGACTTTCTGCTCTATGCCCTGATCGGCGGCCTCGGCGTGGCCATCATCGCAGGCCCGCTGGGCTCTTTCGTGGTCTGGCGGCGCATGGCCTATTTTGGCGATACCCTGGCGCACTCGGCGCTGCTCGGCGTCGCACTCGGATTCCTGCTGCAGATCAATCTCAATCTGGCGGTGGTTGCCAGCTGCGTTCTGCTGGCCTTGCTGCTGGTGGCATTGCAGCGCCAACGCCTGGTCGCGACCGATACCCTTCTCGGCATTATGGCGCACAGCACCCTCTCGCTGGGCCTGGTCGCCATCGCACTGCTGGAGGATGTCCGCGTCGACCTGCTGGCCTATCTGTTCGGCGACCTGCTGGCGATCTCGCCGCGAGACCTCTACTGGATCTTCGGCGGCGGCGCACTGGTGCTGGTGTTGCTGTGGCGCCTCTGGGACGGGTTGCTGGCAATTACCATCAACGAGGAGCTGGCACAGGTCGAAGGCGTGCCGGTGGCGAGGCTGCGGCTGACGCTGATGCTGCTGATCGCGGTGGTGATCGCCGCGGCGATGAAGATCGTCGGCATTCTGCTGATCACCTCCCTGCTGATCATTCCGGCCGCCAGCGCCCGCAAGCTGTCGCGCACGCCGGAACAGATGGCGCTACTGGCGGCGCTGCTCGGTTGCCTGGCGGTGGCCGGCGGACTGGCGGCGTCCTGGTACTGGGATACCCCGGCGGGTCCCTCGGTGGTGGTCACCGCGCTGGTCGAGTTCCTGGTGCTGTACAGCCTGCCGCTGCGACGGCTCGGCATCAGCCCCGGATGAGCGGCTACCGGCTGCGCTGGCCGTCGCGAGAGGAGCACAGCCGCGTCTGGCAGCTGGCCTGGCCGATGATTCTCAGCAATGTCACGGTGCCGCTGCTGGGCCTGGTCGATACCGCCGTGATCGGTCATCTGCCCGAAAGCCACTACCTCGGCGCGGTGGCGGTCGGCAGCATGATTTTCACCACCCTGTACTGGGCCTTCGGTTTCCTGCGCATGGGCACCACCGGCATGACCGCCCAGGCCTGGGGCCGACAGGACGGCGACCAGGTACGGCTGCTGCTGGCGCGCTCGCTGGTGCTGGGCGTCGCCATCGGGCTGATGCTGCTGCTGTTGCACCGGCCGCTGATCGCCATAGCGCTGTACCTGGTCGACGCCACGCCGGCGGTGACCGCAGAAGCCGAACGCTATGCCTGGATCCGTATCCTCGGCGCACCGGCGGTACTGTGCAACTACGCACTGCTGGGATGGTTCCTGGGCAACCAGAATACCCGCATCCCGCTGCTGCTGCTGCTGGTCACCAATATTGCCAACATGCTGCTCGACATCGTTGCCGTCTACGGTCTCGGGATGCACGCCGCCGGCGTTGCGCTGGCGACGGTCTGCTCCGAGTACATCGCGCTCGGCCTCGGCCTCTACCTGAGCCGGGGGGTTCTGCGGCAGACCTCGGGGACCCTTGACCGGGCCAGCCTGAAGCGCTTCGGCGACTATATCGAGCTGCTGGCGGTCAACCGTTATCTGTTCGTGCGTACTCTGTCGCTGCTGTTCGCCTTCGCCTTCTTCACCGCCCAGGGTGCGCGACTCGGCACCCTCTACCTATCCGCCAATGCCGTGCTGCTGAATTTCCTGATGCTGATTTCATACGGCCTCGACGGCTTTGCCCACGCCACCGAGGCGCTGGCGGGCCGCACCATCGGCGAACGCAGGCTGCACCGGTTCTACGATCTCGTGGTCACGGCCCTGATCTGGTCGCTGGTCACGGCGCTCGGGTTTTCACTGGTGTTCGCACTGGCCGGCGAGCAGATCATTGCACTGCTGACAGACCTCGACGATGTCCGCGCCATGGCGGCGCGTTACCTGCCCTGGATAGTACTCCTGCCGCTGATCGGCGTCTGGAGCTACCTGCTCGACGGCATATTCATCGGCACCACCCAGGTACGGGCGATGCAGAACACCATGCTGCTGTCGGTATTCGGGGTTTATCTTCCGCTCTGGTGGCTGCTGCGGGATTTCGGCAACCAGGGCCTCTGGATGGCCTTTCTCAGCCTGTTCATCGCCCGCGCCGTTACCGGCGGCTGGGTATACCGGCGGCTTTGCGTAAGGCAGGCCTGGATAACCTGACGGCGGTGACGGGTTACGGGTTACGGGTTACGGGTTACGGGTTACGGGAAAATCGTAGGAGCCCGGTCCCCGGGCGAACACCTCCGGAGCTAATAGACTCGCCGTAGGAGCCCGCTCCGCGGGCGAACCAATGCCTGAGCCGACTCCAACAGCTTCGCTCACGGAGTGAACTCCTACAGCGTATCAACCGAGAGTGAACGCCTCGCCCTCGGCGGCGCATTCGGCGTGGCAGGGGCAGTCGATCAGATGGTCGTTGCCCAGCCCGACGGCCTGCATGTAGGCGTAGCAGATGGTGGGAGGCCGCCCATCCGCGAATGACCGGCCGAGGTTAAAAGCTTCGCCGCGGGACGCGGCATCCTGCGTACAAGGTACCATCGCGCCCGACCGTCGGAGCGGCGCCCCGCCGCGAATGCCACACCAGAGGTTAAAAGCTTCGCCGCGGGGCGCGGCATCCTACGTACAAGGTACCATCGCGCCCGACCGTAGAGCGGCGCCCCGCCGCGAATGCCACACCAGAGGATAAAAGCTTCGCCGCGGGGCGCGGCATCCTGCGTACAAGGTACCATCGCGCCCGACCGTAGGAGCGGCGCCCCGCCGCGAATGCCACACCAGAGGATAAGAGCTTCGCCGCGGGGCGCGGCTACGAGGATCCACAGGCACGCGGGATCAAAGGCTGAAGCGCTCACCTTCCGCGCGGCATTCAGCGTGGCAGGGGCAGTCGATCAGATGGTCGTTGACCAGCCCGACGGCCTGCATGTAGGCGTAGCAGATGGTGGGACCGACGAAACGCATGCCCAGTCGCTTTAGCTCCTTCGACAGACGCTGAGACTGCGGGGTTTCGGCGGGCAGCTCGGCCATCGCCCGTCGCTGGTTCTGAACCGGGCGCCCGTCGACGAACTGCCAGAGAAAACTGGCGAAGCTGCCGTAGCGGGCCTGCAGATCCAGGAACACCCGGGCGTTGCCGACTGCGCTCTCGAGCTTGCCGCGATGACGGATAACGCCGGGATCGGTCAGCATCGTTTCGATAGCCTCGGTCCCCAGGGCAGCCACCCGCTGCGGATCGAAGCCGAGAAAGTGCTGACGGTAGCCGTCGCGCTTTTCCAGCACCGTGCGCCAGCTGAGGCCCGCCTGGGCCCCCTCCAGCAGCAGAAACTCGAACAGCACGCGGTCGTCCGCCTGCGGACGGCCCCACTCGGCGTCGTGGTATGCCCGCTCCAGCTCGCTGCTGGCGGCCCAGGCGCAGACGCCCATCAACCGTCCTTCTTCACCGGATTGGAGACGAAGCGCAACGGCCGCTCGCCGGGCTCGAGTACCGGCTTGGCGCGATTGACGCGGGTTTCCAGCTCAGCAGGCTCCGCCGCACCGTCGAGGCGCTGGGAATCCTCGAAATCGCACCTGACGCACTCGCGGTATTCGCGCTCCTCGTCCCGGTACATGCGAATGCAGTCCATCTGCCCGCAACGGGGGCAGACGGCACCGGCAACAAAACGCTTTACAACAGTCATGGTGTTACCTTCCTCAGGCAATGCCGCTATGGCGAAGCAATGCATCGACACTGGGCTCGCGGCCGCGGAAGGCGACGAACAGTTCCATCGGCTCACGCGAGCCGCCCGCCTCCAGGATGCAGCGGCGGAAGTCGGCGCCGGTCTGGGGATTGAAGATACCCTCTTCCTCGAACCGCGAAAAGGCATCGGCCGAAAGCACCTCGGCCCATTTGTAACTGTAGTAGCCGGCCGCGTAGCCGCCGGCAAAGATATGGCTGAAACCATGCTGGAAGCGGTTGAAGGCCGGCACCGGCACCACCGACACCTGTTCCCGCACCCGGTCGAGCACGCTTTGCACCCGGGTTTCGCCCGGCACGTAGTCGCGATGCAGCACGAAGTCGAACAGCGCGAACTCGAGCTGACGCACCATGAACATGCCGGACTGGAAGTTCTTCGCCGCCAGCATTTTCTCCAGCAGCGCCTCGGGCAGCACCGCGCCGGTTTGATAGTGCCCGGAGATCAGCGCCAGCGCCTCTGGCTCCCAGCACCAGTTTTCCAGGAACTGGCTCGGCAGCTCGACCGCATCCCAGGCGACGCCGTTGATCCCGCTGACATCGGCGTAGTCGATCTGCGTCAGCATATGATGCAGGCCGTGACCGAACTCGTGGAACAGGGTGGTGACCTCGTTATGGGTCAGCAGCGCCGGGTCATCGCCCACCGCGGGCGTGAAGTTGCAAACCAGGTACGCCACCGGCAGCTGCAGCGCGCCATCCGGCAGTCGCCGACGGATGCGGCAGGTATCCATCCAGGCGCCGCCGCGCTTGCGCTCGCGCGCGAACGGATCGAGGTAGAAGCGCGCCAGCGGGGTACCGCCGCGGCTGACCTCGAACAGGCGCGCATCCCTGTGCCAGCTGTCGAACGACTCGACCTCGGCGATCTCGACGTCGAACAGACGCCCGGCGACCTGGAACAGACCGTCGAGCACCTTCGGCAGCGGGAAGTAGGGGCGCAGTTCCTCCTGCGATACCTCGTAGCGGGCCTGCTTGAGCTTTTCGCTGAAGTAGGCGACGTCCCAGGCCTGCAGCTCGTGCATACCGTGCTCGCGACGGGCGTACTCGCACAGCTCGCCGAACTCCCGCTGAGCCTCCGGTCGGCTTTTTTCCGCCAGATCCTCGAGGAAGTCCACCACCTGCTGCGGCGACTCGGCCATCTTGGTGGCCAGCGAATACTCGGCGTAGTTGGCAAAGCCCAGCAGGTGCGCCAGTTCATGGCGCAGCGTCAGGATCTCGTCGATGATGGCGCTGTTGTCCCATTTCGGGTCGGCACCGAGTTCCGACGCCCGGGTCATGTAGGCGCGGTAGACCTGCTGGCGCAGTTCACGGTCATCGGCATGGGTGATCACCGCAAAATAAGACGGGAAGTCCAGCGTGACCAGCCAGCCGTCCTGCCCGCGGGCCTCTGCAGCCTGTTTCGCCGCGGCCCTGGCCATCGGCGGCAGGCCGGAAAGGCGTGCCTCGTCGGTAATCAGCAGACTCCAGGCGTTGGTGGCATCGAGCACGTTTTCGGAGAACTGCGTGGTGAGCTTCGACAGGCGCTGTTGCAGCTCGGCGTAGCGCTGCTGCCCGGCCGTGTCGAGCGCGATGCCCGACAGGCGAAAATCGCGCAGGGTATTTTCCACCACCTTGCGCTGGGAGTCGTCCAGCCCCTCTTCGTGCCTGCCCAGTTTGCCGAAAGCCTCGAACAGGTGCTGATTCTGCCCGAGTTCGGTCCAGTACTGCGACAGCTTCGGCAGGCAGGCGTTGTAGGCCTCGCGCAGCTTGTCCTCGTTGACCACCGAGTTCAGATGCGACACCGGCGACCAGGCGTTCGACAGCTCGTCGTTAAGCTG
The DNA here is from genome assembly GCF_014645375.1 of Marinobacterium nitratireducens. Classification (GTDB taxonomy): domain Bacteria; phylum Pseudomonadota; class Gammaproteobacteria; order Pseudomonadales; family Balneatricaceae; genus Marinobacterium_A; species Marinobacterium_A nitratireducens. The sequence goes on along the minus strand of NZ_BMLT01000002.1, from coordinate 118,143 downwards.
CTCCAGCGGCGCCACCAGGCTGGCCCAGTCCGGCGTACCCGGCGCTCTGCAGAGCGCTTCGATCCGCTCGCGGTTGCGCGCCAGCAGTTCATCGATGGCCGGCTCGATCGCTTCGGGGCGGATGGTGCTGAAGGCGGGCAGCTCGGTGGGCTGCAGCAGCGGGTTGCTCATGGACAGGGCTCTCCTGTGGGCCAGGGGTAATGACAAGACATGCATTATACAATGGGGCAACGCAACCGGAATTCAACAGGACGACCGCGATGAAGATAAGATCCTACCAGGGCAAAACCCCGCAACTTGGCGAGCGGGTATTCGTCGACCCGAGCGCCGTGGTGCTTGGCGACGTCGAGATCGGCGACGACTCGTCCGTGTGGCCGCTGGTGGTGATCCGCGGCGATATGCACCGCATCCGCATCGGCCACTCCAGCAGCATCCAGGACGGTTCGGTGCTGCATATCACCCACGCAGGTCCCTACAACCCCGACGGTTTTCCGCTTACCATCGGTAACGAAGTGACCGTCGGCCACCAGGCAATGCTGCACGGCTGTACCATCGGCGACCGGGTGCTGATCGGCATGGGCAGCATGGTCATGGACGGCGCCGTGATCGAGTCGGACGTGGTGCTGGGCGCCGGCAGCCTGGTGCCGCCGGGCAAGACGCTGGAAAGCGGCCACCTGTACGTCGGGCGGCCGGCGAAGCAGGTGCGGGCACTGACCGAGAAGGAGATGTCGTTCTTCGGCTACACCGCCGGCAACTACGTCAGGCTAAAGGACAAGCACCTGCAGGAACCGTACAGCCGGTAACGACTCCTGCAGTCAGGTTTCAGATCCTGACCAGCAGCTTGCCGGTATTGTCGCCCCGGAACAGCATCGACAGGCCGTCAATCGCGCTGTCCAGGCCTTCCAGCACCTGGGTGCGGAAGCGCAGCTGTCCGTTCTGGAGATAGCCGGCCAGCGCTTCGGTCGCCTCCTGGGCCTTGTCCTGGTGGTCGACCACCACGAAACCCTCGACCCGCAGCGCCTTGAGGTTGATGTCGACCCAGCTCGGACCCGGGGTCGGCTGATCGCGGTTGTATTCTGAAATCATGCCACAGACCACGATACGCCCGAACCGGTTCATGCGCTCGAACACCAGCGGCTGAATGACGCCACCGGTGTTTTCATAGTACAGATCGATGCCGTTCGGGCAGGCTTCGTCCAGCTGACCGCCAAGATTGTCAGACTTGTAGTTGATCGCCTTGTCGAAGCCAAGCTCCTCTTCGAGCCAGCGACACTTCTCGTCACTGCCGGCGATGCCGACCACACGCATGCCTTCCGCCTTCGCGATCTGACCCACCAGCGACCCGACGGATCCCGCGGCACCACTGACGACCAGGGTTTCGCCGGCCTTGGGGCGGCCGATCCTGATCAGACCGACGTAGGCGGTGAGGCCGGTCATGTAGAAGACCGACAGCAGCGCTTCGGGGTCGATCGCGGGATCCACGACCTGCATATCCGCATTGCCGAGCACGTATTCCGCCCATCCCGTGATGCCGATCACCCTGGCGCCTGCCGGGTAGTCCGGGTTGCGCGACTCCACCACTTCGCCGACACCATAGGAGCGCATCACTTCACCGACCTGAACCGGCTCGATATAGCTGTCTTCGCGCTCCTGCAGCCAGGTCCGCATGGCGGGGTCCAGCGACATGTGCGTCTGCCGGACGAGGAACTGCCCCTCCTCCAGCACCGGGCGCGGCAGCTCGACGGTCGCGAAAATGTCCGGCGTGAGGTCTCCGCTCGGCCGCTTGATCAGTTGAATAGCCTTGTAGCTCATGGAACACCCTCGTAGTTGTGGTGACAGCACGGCTCGGCAGAAAGGGACCCGCCGGGCGGCGAAATATTGACCGGATTATGCCAACGGGCCCGACAGCGTAATAGACCGCTGTCGCAAACTATCAAGCAACTGGCGTGAAGTGTGGTAAGTCCAGCCGGGGCGAGAAGGGGCACGCCGGCCCCCGAACCTACAGCGGCGCGGGTCTCAGCGACCGGAACCCGCAGGCGCCTCGAAAGTGCGCAAGGGCGCCGAGGTTGCATCACCCTCGCGCTTGGACTCGCAGTCACGGTAGCCCACAACGCGGTTGCGCCCGCCGTCCTTGGCGGTATAGAGAGCGAAGTCCGCGGCAATGAACAGATCCTGCGGGTTGCCGAACACGCCCGGCGCCTTGGTGGCGTGCCCGATACTGACGCTGAGCTTGAAGGTTTCGGCCGTAGACGCCTCCACCTCGCGGCGAATCCGCTCCGCCACCACCTGAACCTGCGACTCGCTGGTGTTCGGCAGAATCACCACGAATTCCTCGCCGCCGTAGCGACAGGGCATGTTGGGTTTGCGCACCGAGGTTGCCAGCACCTGAGCGACCGCTTTCAGGGCCTGGTCGCCCCGTGCATGTCCGAAACGGTCGTTGAACTGCTTGAAGTGATCGATATCCAGCACCAGCAGTGACAGGGGACGTTTGCGCCGGCGTGCCCGGTAGAACTCCTTCGCCACCTGATCGTTGAAATAGCGGCGGTTGTGCAGCTGGGTCAGAGCGTCGAGGTAGCCGCGGTCGCGCAGCTCGCCGATACGTGATCCGACCGCCAGACTCAGCAGCACCATCTCGATCAGCGAGCCGATCTGGAAGGCGTTCTGGGTGTAAACGTTGTGGGGCAGCAAACCGAAGGTTTTCAGCATGTACGCGAGTACCCCGGATAGCAGCGCCGTAAAGGCGACCATGTAATAACGCGCCGGTCGCGAACCCCGCCACAGCGCCAGAACCCCCATCAGCAGCATGTGCAGACAGATCAGCGCGGTCGCAAACGACATCGGCACGATCAAAGTGCGGTATTCAACGAAAGGCGTCAGGGCAAACGCCAGCACCATGCTCACCTCCAGCAGCCGGGCGATGCGGTCGGCGAGCGGCGCCAGCGATTCCGTCGTCAGAATCGTGCGGGTGAAGCGAATGCAGCCGAGCAGCGAAAGCGCCAGCAGCAACAGCAGGCTCTGATTGGCCAGCCAGGCGTTTCCGGGCCAGAGATACTGGAAGCTCAGCCCGTTGTGCACGGACATATAGAGACCGTAGCTGAGCACGTACAGCAGGTATTCCAGGAAAGCCCGCTCGCGTACGGTCAGGAACATGATGAGGTTGTACACCAGCAGCACGATGAAGCCGCCGTAATAGATCCCCATGGCCAGGTATTCGTGGGTGATCAGATCGAACAGGTTGGTGGTGTCGTGGGCGAAAAGTCCGATATTGACCGGCCCCGCGCTCTCGAAACGCAGGTAGAAGGTGCTTTCGCTGCCGGCCGGCAGCTCAACCGGAAACAGGAAGGTACGGTTGTTGATCGGCCGGGAGTCGAACGGCAGCCGGTCGCCGGTTGTCACCCGCTGCCACAGGCCCGATTCGTCCCGGCTCCAGAAGTCAACGTGGTCGATCAGCGGGTAGTCCTGCCGAATCACCACGCTCAGCGGCCTTTGCGAGGGGTTTGCCAGCCGGAAACGCACCCACCAGGCCGAGTCGCTGAAGCCGAAGTTGGGAGCGCGCTCGCCGAGCGCATGAAACGCCTGCGCCTGCCCGGGCTTCGAGACATCCTCGAAACGCAGGCGACCACCGGTATCCTCGAGCAGTTCCAGCCAGGGGTCCAGCTTGACGCGCTCGATACCGCGCATGTCCAGCGCGCCGGTTGCGCTTTCAGCCTGCCCGGCAGCCAGGCTCAGCCCCGGCACCAGGGCCGACAGCAGCAACAGAACGCTGAGCAAGGCGCGATACGGTTTTATTGTGCTTTTCGCGGGGTTTGTCGACACCTGTTCCCTAGCCGCAGGGCGGCTCTCCATGCTTTGACGCCAAAACTGTCCCTGTACGGCGTTTTGTATCGTGTGACAGACACCATCCGTGGTATCTGCAGGTTCAGTCTCGATCAGCCCTGCAACGGCGCCGTTACCGGCGGCCTGCCGACGCGCTCGTCGCTGTGCCGGCGCTGGAACAGCTGCTCGATGCCGGCGGCATCCGCGATCACGCCCGCCATCACCTCGAGACCCAGCTGGCGGTAACAGTCGAACTGCATCTCGTCGAAGAACTGGTCGGTCGTGGTCTGGTTGGGGAAGTCGGGGTTGGCGCGCCAGTACGCATAGATATCGGCGCTGAGGTCCTCGCTCAGCGACGCCTTGACGTACAGGACTTCGCCCATGCTGCCGTCGGCATAGCGCACCCGGCCGAAGCGGATGGCCCGGCGCAGCGGGCTGTCCGGGGCATGCAGCGACTCCACCTCGAGTTCGATCTGGGCGCCGAAGTCGGCGCGCGCACGCTGCACGGCACGCCCGAGGTCGAACAGCGTCGTGTTCGGGTCGGCGCCGGCATCGCAGACAATGATGTAGCGACAGCGACGCCGTACCAGCTCATACAGCCCCAGGTTCTCGAAGTGGCCACCGTCCGAGAGGTGAACGTCGGGTTCGGTCTCGGCCAGCCCGCGACCGGACATTTCCCTGAACATGTAGCGGTACCAGCCGGGCAACCAGTTGCTCCGGCGCTCGCTCGCCGGATTGCGGGTCCAGTAGCCGAGCCGCAGGTTGAGCAGCGTCATCAGCAGGCTCAGCGCCCTCGAACTGGTGGCATAGGTATTGGGGTCCACGGCGGCGCCGGACACCGCGAAGGCCGTCGACAGGCTGAGATTGCCGTCGAGCCAGTCGCGACACAGGCGAAAGCCGGTGGCCGAAGAGCCGCAGTAGAGCGGACTGAGAAACAGCGACTCGCCGCGGCGGCTGCGCAGTCTTTCCTGCTTCGAGCTGCTGGTATTCAGGGTGGTGTTGATCAGGTGCAGCGGCGCTCCGGTATCGGGGTCGAGATCCGCCAGGCGGAAGTGCAGCGGATCGGCCATATCGCCGCCGGCCGCGACCACCGGCAGATAGGCATTGGCCAGCCGGCCGCGGTAATAGCTGTGCAGCGAAAGCGCATTGATATTGCAGACCAGCGCCAGCAGCAGCGAGATACCGAGCCAGATGTAGTAGGCCCCGGAGCCGACCAGGGCGGTGTGGGCGCTGAGATGATAAAGCAGCGTCAGCAGGCTGTAACACAGCAGCGAGACTCCGAGCACGGCGAAGGTGCCGGAGCGGGCACGGGAGGCCCGAATCGACATGATGCCGGTCAGCATCGGCAGCAGATAGGTCAGGTGGCGACTCAGGCCCGCCGCCCCCCTGTGATCGAAATAGTGCAGCACCGACTCTTCCAGCCCCGTGAGCACCGGCAGCAGACCGACGCCCAGCGCAGCCGTCGCCGCAGCCAGCAGCGAGCCCATCAGGGTCCGCAGCCGGTTGATGGGCAGCCGGCGCTCCAGTGCCGGCGACGAGCTGAGCGCGAAGGCAAGCATGGCCGCCAGATAGAGTCCGAGCAGCAACGGTGCCGACAGCAGCAGCAGACGGAAGCCGTCGTGTCCCCTGATCGTCTCTGCGCCGGGCAGGTGCAGCCAGGCCGGCCAGGCGCTGCCCAGCCAGTTGGCGCTCATCAGCGCCACCAGCCCGAGCAGCAATGGCAGCAGTACCACCAGGTTGAGCAGGGTACCCGCCAGCATGGCGCCCCCCAGGGTCCAGCCGGAAAAGCCGCGGCCATTGATAAGGTAATTGCCGCGGGCCCGCAGCCAGTCCAGCACCGTTCCCTCGCCGCTGGCCAGCTCCACGCCGCCGAGATCACGGCGCTCGCTCATCGGCAACTGATGCCTGAGCCAGCTCAGGCAGGAGGCGATGTAGCCGCCCCCGGACACGGAGGACAGATAGTCGACCTGGGGCAGCAGGCCCGAGCGTGACAGCGCCTGCAGAATGCCGAGGTTGAAGGTTGCCGAGCGGATACCGCCGCCCGATAGCGCCAGGCCGACCAAAGGTGCGTCCTCCGCCCGGCTGCCGTTCGCCCGGCGGCGACGCCCGATCCAGTCCCGCTCATGCCGCAACACCTCGTCGAAGTCGCGCGTATAGCGTTGCGGTTGCGCCGCCCCGACGCCCGTCAAGTCGTTCATTGCGTGCCGTCCGAGAGTCCGCAGTCCGACGCGCGGTAGTCTGCAGGTGTCGCCGGTCCGTCACGGTGGATCTTGAGATATTCGATCAGCGCCAGTCGCTGATGGTGGCTCAGCAGCGGGCCTATGACCCCGCGCGGCATCGGATTGGCACCGGGATCCGCCTGATGCCGCTCCCAGAGCACCGGATCGGCCACAAAGGCGTGACCGCCGTTGCCATTGCCCGCGTCCCGGGTATCGAACCAGAAGCCGCGCTCTTCGCCGGTGGCGTCGCGGTCGCTGATCACCAGGTAGCCCAGGCGCTCGGGGTCGTACTGCCGCGATCCCACCAGAAAGCGGCGGTCGCGACTGTCGGGCGGCGACAGCAGCTGATAGATGGTCGGCACCGAACCGTTGTGCAGGAACGGGGGGGTTGCCCAGACACCCGCGAGCGGCCGCGGCTTGTAACCTTCGATCTGCTGCGGCAGATCCAGGGTACCGAAGCCCTCGATACACTGCTGCTGCTCGAAGCCGATATTGTGATCCCTGAAATAACGGTTCTTGATCAGGATACCGGTCACATTGAGCGCCTCGCCCTCGCTCAGCCGGCTGACGTCGAGCGCCGCCAGCGTTGCCGCGGCATGCTCGGCGCCATGCTGCAGATTCCACAACAGCGCCTGCGTCTGGCAGGACAGATCACAGTCCAGCGGGTCCGGCGGGGGCGTGGCGGCGTCGGGAACCGGCGGCAGCGGCTCGGCCTGGGCCTCCAGGGCCGCCCGAATACTGTCGAACTGCGCCTGCGGCAGCCGGCCATCCGCGGACTCGGCCGGATAGCTCGCCAGCAGCGACGGCAGATCACCCAGCGGCAGCTGCGCGACGGCACGCCAGCGCACCACTTCAGCGAGACGGTAACGCACTTCTCGCGTCAGCTGGCGATGCAGCAGTGGGCGCAGCGCCTGATCGATATCCTCGTTGTCGAGCCCGGTGGCGCGCAGATCGTAGCGGCGCTCGAGGAAACCCTGCGCCGCCGCAGGGTCGGTACCGATATGCGACGTCGGGATCACCTCGATGCGCCACTCCATGCCCGGGAACGGCTTCAGCGGCGCATAGGCCTGCTGTCGCGCAGCGCCGGCGACATGAGGACCATGGCAGCCCTGGCAATGCTCGACGAACAACTCGCGGCCGGTGGTCGCCAGCCCGCGGTCGACAGGGCCGAGAATGTCCTCGGGCCAGGCCGGCGGCTGCAGACGCTGCAGCGTCCCTTCGATTTTGACCAGCTCCGGCACCCGCACCGAACTGCGAAAACGCTCCGGCTCCGGCAGCGGTGCGCCGGTATCGCTGAGCAGCGGGATACGGGCACCCACCCCCAGCGCTTCGCCGATATTGCGGGCCAGCGGCTGCGCAACCGAACCGTTGTACTGCACCCAGTCGAATTTCCAGATATTCCACAGATAGGGATAGCTCACCGGCGCCGAGCCGACCTGAAGATTGTCGCTGACCAGATGATCGCCGAACACGGTGTTGCCGATACGACCCAGAGCATCGGTACGACCGTAGCCTTCCTCGACAGGGTAGAAGTGCGCGATCGGGTTGTTCTGCGGGTCACTGACGAAGTGGCGCAGCGAGGTCCAGAGATTGCGCCGCAGGGTACCCTTGGCGGCGGGATAGCGGGTACCGAGCACATCGCGGGCGAACTGATCGAACTTGAACGGATTCACCGCCGTCCAGGCCAGCGACGCCAGCAGCATGGGAGCGAACTGGCCGCGACTGCTGTCGGTCAGCGCGTGCATCGCCTGACCGCCGTCGACACGCAGCCCGAAGGTCCTGCCGCCACGGCTGAAGTGCAACTCGCCGTTGTGACAGGCGGCACAGCTGATATCCAGCACTTCCTCACCGATCGCAGTGTCGAAATGCCGGCTGAAGCCGACCGGCAGCAGATCCGGGTTTTGCGGCGTCGGTGCCGGATCGACCAGGAAGCGGTAGCGACGCAGATGTTCCGGATCGGCGAAGCGCTGATCGGAGAACGGCAGACGCAGGTGGACGAACCAGTCATAGCGCAGGGCGCCGCGGCTGGCGCCCTGGGGCATGGAGGTGCCCTGCGGGGTGTAGTAGTAGAGCTCGCGATCGGCCTGACTCCAGCCCTGATCGAGGTAGACCAGTTCGTCGACCGGCTCCGGCGGCGGCACCGTCGCCACCGGCCAGAGCACGAACCAGGCGAAGGCGCCAAACGCCAGGACAGCCAGCAGCACCATCAGGCCCAGCACGCGCTTGAGCAGCCAGCCAAACGCCAGCCAGAGGCGCGCGCCCAGGCCCAGCGACGCCATGTTTCTTGTTCTTCTCATGTCCTTTCCATTCAATCGGTTGAGCCGGGAAGGCCGGCTCAGAGGCTCTTGAGGTATTCGATCAGCGCGTAGCGATCCTCATCGCCAAGCCCGGTGCCGTAGCGGTGACCGCCGTTGCCGTTACCCGCAAGCCGGGTATCGAAAAGACTGTCGCCACCGCTGACGCCCACCTTATGCGGATCCAGCTCCCGGCTACCGAGCCGGAAGCGGTCCGGTCGCTGCTCCGGCGGCAGCAACAGATCGTACAGGGTCGGTACCGAGCCGTTGTGCAGAAACGGAGCGGTGGCCCAGACGCCGCTGAGCGGCCGTGCCTTGTAGAACTCGGGACTGTCACTGACCGTGGCACTGTACACGGCGTGATAGTCCTCCAGTGTTACACGCACCGCATCCAGCGGATGGCGCAGGGTCGCGCCGATGGCGGCGTGAATCACCAGATCGACGGTACGGGCCTGCTGGCCGAAACGCTCCCCGGCCAGCACCATCTTGTGACGACCCTCCAGCTCTCCGGTGGCGGCGGTGGCATCGACGAAGTGACGCGCCATGCGGTCATCGGTACCGATCTCCGCCAGCGGCACCAGGGTGGCACGCAGCTCCCGGTGTGGCTGTCCGCGCTCGCTCAGCGCGTGGCAGCGAGCGCAGTTGTCACGGTAAAGCGCCTCGCCGCGATCACGCTTCGCCGGATCCAGTGCCCCCAGCACCTCCTGCGGCCAGCGTGGCGCCTCGAGCCCGTAGAAATGCGCCTGCAGCGCACCGAGATTCTCCAGTTCCACCGAACTCGGATAGCCGGCAGCGCCGGAATGCGACCGAAGATCGGCACTGCCGTAGACCGCCAGCGCGGTGGTGACATTCTGCACCAGCGGACCCGGCGCCTTATTGGGGGCCGAGCCGTTCCACTGCACCAGATCCAGGTGTGGCGCGCCCCAGAGGAACGGAAAACTGACCGGGGCGTCTGCCGGGCGGGCATTTTCGGGGATGCCGAGCAGTTCGACGGCGACGGTATTGAAGATCTGGCCGAAAGCGTCGAGACGCCCGGGGCCATAGGGGGTATCCGACCGGTTCATCGCCTGCCGTTGCCTGAGGTAGTCCAGGCGCTTTTCCATCTGCTCCCGCAGCCGGCCGCTGTCGGCCGGCTGAATGCGCGTCAGGAAACGGGCGAACTTGCGTTCGTCCGCCAGCGTCGCGCTCAGGGATTCGGTCAGGGCCAGTTCCAGACCGCTGTAATCGATCAGGGCCTGACCCCCTTCGATCAACAACGACTGGTCGCCATAGCGCAGTTCGCCGGTATGGCAGGCGGCGCAGGTGAGGCCGGCCCAAACCTCGCCCTGATCGTCGGTCGTGCGGCTGAAGCCGATGGGCAGGGCGTCAGGATTGCCGGGACCTGAGTCCGACGGGATGAAACCCAGTCGCGCCAGGGACGCATCGCTGCGCAGCAGTTCGGAACTGTCGGCCAGCTCCAGCGCCAACAGCCAGGCGTAGGGCAGGACCCGGGAGCCGAAACCGAGATGATGAACCTCGTCCCGGGTCTCCTGCTGCCAGCCCTGTTCGAGCTGGACAGCCCCGGTGGCGGCCTGTCCGGCCGCAGAAGACAGCAGTACCGCAAAGCCGAGCCCGAGGCTCCTGCGTCGTAATATCATATTGATTGTCCGTCCCTGGCCGTCAGGCCTTGGCCTTGGCGATTTCGCGCAGGCGCTTGGTCACCGCATGATTGACGCTGCGCTGGGTGAAGGTGCCGTCGTCTTTGAGATGGCCGGCGTTGCGCCCGGTCAGGATCTCCAGGCACTGATCGACGGTCTCGACGGCATAGATATGGAACTGCCCGTCGCGCACCGCGTCCATGACCTCTTTCTTCAGCATCAGGTTGCGCACGTTGGCCTTCGGGATGACCGCGCCCTGGTGACCGTTGAGGCCCCGGGTGGTGCACAGCTTGAAGAAGCCCTCGATCTTCTCGTTGACGCCGCCGATCGCCTGCACTTCGCCGTACTGGTTGATGGAGCCCGTAATCGCATATTGCTGACGGATCGGAATATGGGTCAGGGCCGAGATCAGCGTACAGATTTCGGCCAGCGAGGCGCTGTCGCCATCGACATAGCCGTAGGACTGCTCCAGCGCGATGCTGGCCGAGAGCGTCAGTGGAAAGTCCTGGGTGTACTTGTGGCCGAGATAGCCGGACAGGATCAGCACGCCCTTGGAGTGGATAGGCTGCCCCAGCGTGACCTCGCGCTCGATATCGATGATGCCCTTGGTGCCCGGATGCACCGTGGCGGTGATACGGGCCGGCGTGCCGAAGGCAACATCGCCCACCTGCAGCACGGTCAGGCCATTGCACTTGCCGACCGCGTCGCCGTCGCTGTCGATCAGGACCGTTTCGTTGAGGATGCTGTCGAGTATCTTCTGCGCCAGCCGTCCGGTGCGCTTTTCCTTGGCGTCCAGCGCCATTTCCACATGGTGGTCGTTGATCAGCTCATCGCCGGATTTGACGCGTTTATAATCGGCCTCGCAGAGCAGATCCACCAGCTCGCCGATATGCGCCGACAGCAGTTCCTGGTCCTCCGCCAGCCGCGAGCTGTGCTCGACCAGCCGGGCCACCGCCCGCCGGGTCAGGGGCGCCAGCCCCTCCTCGTCGGCGAGGGTCTTCATCAGCCGCGCGTAGTTGCGGATCGACGCGGGGCGGCGCTCGACGTCCTCGTCGAAGTCGACCACCACACGGAACATCTTTTCGAAATCCTGATCCAGCTCCTGCAGCAGGTAGTACATGTCGCGGCCACCGATCAGCACCACCTTGACGTTGAGCGGAATCGGCTGCGGGCTCAGCGTGATGGTACTGATCCCGGTGTACTCGCTGACCGGGTTCTCGATACGGATCTCATGCGCCTTGAGCGCCCGCTTCAGCGCGCCGTAAACATAGGGCTGCTCCAGCAGTTTTTCCGCCTCCAGCACCAGATAGCCGCCGTTGGCGCGGTGCAGCGCACCGGGACGGATCAGGGTGAAGTTGGTGACCATCGCCCCCATTTCGGAGTTGTATTCGATGCGCCCGAACAGGTTCTCGTAGTTCGGGTGGCTTTCGTGCACCACCGGCGAGCCCTTGGTTTTGCCGTTGTCGACCAGCAGATTGACGCCGTAGCTCTCCTCCATGTAACTGCGGCGGGCGGCATCGGTCTTGGTTTCCAGCGGGCTGTCCTCGCCGACGATATCACCGGAGTTGCGCACCAGCGTGACCTCGAGCCGGGTCAGATACTCGGGCACGCCGCTGATATTGGCGTACTTTTCCTTCAGCGTCTGGATCAGCGGCGATACCGCGTGGTGGGCGGTTTCACGGTCGAGCCGACGTAGCTGTTCGGCGGCTTCGCGACGCCACTTGGGCAGCTCGGTGAGACTGTCATTGAGGTAGTCCTCGAGCTCGCTGATAGCGTGGCCGAAATTGTCCCGTACTTCCTCCGGCAGCTGCGAGAAGGCGGCTTCATCCATGGCCTGGCCGTCGGCCACCGGGGTAAATCCGATGGAGCCGGCGTCGCGGTAAAGGGCGATGCTGTGATCGCGGGCGCGGCGCTCGACATCGTCGATCGCCTGTTCGTAGCGGCGGTTGAAGTCGCGCTCGATGCGGCTCTTCTGACGCTGGTAGCCGGGGTTTTCGAAGGCCGCCGGCAGTTCCGTGAGTACCGCCTCGATCATGCGACCGATATCCTTGCGGAACTGGCCGGCCTTGCCGGCCGGAAATTCCAGCGCCAGCGGATAGCGGGAGTCGGACAGGTTATTGAGGTAGCACCAGTCCTTGGGCTTGTTGCGCTCCTTCTTGGCGATATTGCGCAGGCTTTCCATCGCGAAGGAAAAACGGCCGGTGTGAGGGTTGCCCATCACGAAGAGGTTGTAACCCGGCCGGCGCATGCCGATGCCGAACTCCATGGCTTCGATGGCCCTTTCCTGACCGAAGAAACCGGAAAAGGGCTCCAGCGTCTCGGTGGTCCTGAACGGCAGCAAGTCGGCTTCGCAGGTGCGGTACAGGGCTTCCGGGGGTAACGGCTTCAGCTTATCCATGCATGACAGCTCCGTCAGATGCTATTGACGCGCTCAGCCGGCGGGAGCCCTGACACCAACAGCTGACAGAGCTGCTACTCCACTGGGCAGTTTTCCCTTTTATACCTGCCCACAGGGGCCCCATGCAAGGCGAAAAAAGGCGCTTGTCCGCGCCTTTATCTTCGATCAATCAAGCAGTTAATGCCTCACGCACCTGCCTCGCAACGGTCCCGGTTTCGGGCCTTGTCCCGCGCCAGATGGCAAATGACTCGGCCGCCTGCTCGACCAGCATGCCCAGACCGTCGAGCACCACCGACGCCCCCTGCGCCCGCGCCCAGTCGCAAAACGGCGTGCTCTCGGCCGCATACATCATGTCATAGCACCAGGCGCCGTTTTCCAGCAGCCCCGACGGCAGGGGAGGCAGCTCGCCGGCGAGACTGGCTGCGGTACCGTTGATCACCAGATCGAAAACCTGACCGTCGAGATCGTCGAAGCCGCAGCCGCGTACCGGACCCAGGTGTTCGAACAGGCACGCCAGCTCCTCGGCACGGGCGACCGTGCGATTGGCGATTACCAGCGTCTCGGGCCGCTGCTCGAGCAGCGGCTGCAGCACGCCCCGCACCGCGCCGCCGGCGCCAAGCACCAGCACCCGCTTGCCGCGAATCATGCCGCCGTGGTTCTCGACGATGTCCCTCACCATGCCGACGCCGTCGGTATTGTCACCGCACAGGCGGCCCTGGGCATCGCGATAAAGGGTATTGACCGCTCCGGCCAGCTCGGCCGCGGGCGTACGCCACTGTGCCGCCGCCCAGGCCTGCTGCTTGAACGGAACCGTGATATTCAGTCCCTTGCCGCCATGATCGAAGAAATCGGCAACCGCGATCTCGAAACCTTCCTGCGGCACCAGCACCGCATCGTAGGTCAGTGGCTGGCCGGTCTGCTGCGCGAAGGCGCGGTGAATCAGGGGCGACTTGCTGTGCCCGATGGGATTTCCGAATACCGCATAGCGATCCATTCAGGCACCCTCCAGCCAGTCGCGGGGCTTCAGGTAGATATCGTAGAGCTCGGCTTCCCGGCTGCCGGGTTCCGGCTGCCAGTCGTAGCTCCAGCGGACTTCCGGCGGCAGCGACATCAGGATCGATTCGGTTCGACCGCCGGACTGCAGTCCGAACAGGGTCCCGCGGTCATAGACCAGATTGAATTCGACGTAGCGGCCGCGCCGGTGGAGCTGAAAATCGCGTTCGCGCTCACCGTATTCGTCGTCGCGACGGCGTTCGACGATCGGCACGTAAGCCTTGAGGAAGGCGTCGCCGACCGAGCGCATCAGCGCAAAGCTCTGGTCGAAGCCCGCTTCGTTGAAGTCGTCGAAGAACAGGCCACCGACTCCGCGGGGTTCGTTGCGGTGCTTGAGGTGGAAATAGTCGTCGCACCAGCTCTTGAAGCGGGGATAGATGTCGGCGCCGAAGGGGTCGCAGGCCGCCTTTGCGATCTGGTGCCAGTGCCTGCAGTCCTCTTCGTTGCCGTAGTAGGGCGTCAGATCGAAGCCTCCGCCGAACCACCAGACCGGGTCCTCGCCGTCCTTTTCGGCGATGAAGAAACGGACGTTGGCGTGGGAGGTCGGCACATAGGGGTTGTGGGGATGCAGCACCAGCGATACGCCCATGGCCTGAAAGCTGCGCCCGGCCAGCTCCGGGCGGTGCGCCGTGGCGGAGCCCGGAAGCTGCTCGCCGTGGACATGGGAAAAATTGACGCCGCCTTTTTCGAACAGGGCGCCATCCGCGATCACCCTGGTACGGCCACCGCCGCCGCCTTCACGGGTCCACTGGTCGGTTCTGAAACGCTCGGCGCCGTCGAGCAGCTCGAGCGTGTTGCAGATCCGGTCCTGCAATTCCAGCAGGTAGGCCTTCACCGCCTGAATATCGGGTTGAGTCATCCGGTCACCAACAGATTGAATGTTCGCCAAGTATTGAGTGAACAGTAAGCGAGCGGTAAACAGTGGACAGTTAACAGTAAAAACATCTGGCAGCCACTGTTAACTCAACACTGTCAACTCTCTACTGTTTGCTCAACGCTCACTTTCGTATAAATCGATTACTGCCTAGATCCCGTATCTGTGTCGGGCGCGCAAGCCCGCCGAGCCGGCCCGGCAGAATATAGTCGAGCCCGGAGCCGAAGTAGGTGCTCACTCTCAGCTTGGAGCGTGCCGGTGAAGCCGTGCTCGGGTTGGCCGATGTCGAGACAATGGGGCCGCCGTAAGCCTCGCACAGCGCCCGCACTCCCGGGTGGTCGCTGATACGGACCGCAACGCTGTCGTGACGCCCCTTGACCCAGCCGGGGACCCAGTCCGCCGTATCCGGCAGCAACCAGGTTACGGGACCGGGCCAGCTCTCGGCCAGCTGTCGCCGCTGTTCGCCGCTGAGCCCGTCCAGCAACGGCTGAATCTGCGCCATCTCCGCCGCCACCAGGATCAGCCCCTTGTGCTCGGGCCTGCGCTTGAGGCGCAACAGGCGCCGCACCGCCGTTTCATCGAAGGGGTCGCACCCCAGTCCCCAGACCGCTTCCGTAGGGTACGCGATGACGCCACCGTTCTGAAGCGCCCGTACCGCCTGATTCAGATGCCAGAAATTCATATAGTGTCACGAGCCACAGGCGCCCGCCCTTACCGGCGCAGATAGCCGCCGGCCACGGGCTCGATCGCGCCCTTGAGTTCCAGAGAAACCAGCAGCGGCATCAGCTCCGGCGCCGATAGCCCGGTGAGTACCACCAGCTGGTCAATACCGGCGACATCATACCCCATTTTATCGAGCAAGTTGGCCTCCGGCTCTGACAGGCCCTGGGGCAGCGGCGCCGGCGTTTCCGCTGGCAGATAGCTGCCGAGCAACGGCCCCAGCTGCTCGATCACGTGCGCCACCGTTTCCACCAGCACCGCGCCTTCGCGGATCAGCCGGTGACAGCCATGAGCCGCGGGGTTCTGAATCGATCCGGGGATCGCGAAGACCTCGCGCCCCTGCTCGAGCGCCATCCGGGCCGTGATCAGCGAGCCGCTGCGGGGCGCCGCCTCGACCACCAGCACGCCGGCACTCAGGCCGCTGATGATGCGGTTGCGACGGGGAAAGTTGCCCGGCAGGGGGGCGGTACCCGGCAGGCACTCCGAGACCCAGGCACCGCCGGTATCGAGGATCGTCTGGGCCAGTTTGCGGTGACGGCGCGGGTAGACCCTATCCAGCCCGGTGCCGAACACCGCCACCGTGGCCGCACCGCGATCCACCGCCGCCTGGTGCGCCGCGCCGTCGATACCCAGCGCCAGACCGCTGGTGATCACCAGCCCCGCTTCGCTCAGCGCACGGGCAAAGGCGTAGGCATTGGCGGCGCCGGCACGGCTGGCATGGCGACTGCCGACCAGCGCCAGCTGCGGCATCGCCAGGCAACCGGCATCACCGCGCACGAACAGCAGCGGGGGCGGATCGGGAATCTGCCACAGCAGGGCGGGGTAGTCCTCGGCATCGGGGCACAGACAACGCGCCGCACCGGAATCCAGCCATTCCAGGCAGCGCTCGAGGCGCTCGGCAGGTTCGCCACGGCCGGCAGCCAGAGCATCCAGTGCTCGCACCGTATCGACGCGGGCACCGCTAAGCGACAGCGCTTCGCTGTCGGCATCGAGTAGTCGGGAGGGCGGGACCTGCGCCGCTGCAAGCCGTTTCAGTCCTACAGCGCCGATTCCCGGCAGGAGGCTTGCAGCGATCCAGTCCCTTGGATCGCTGCTCATGGTAAGAAATCAGAGTCCGGGTTCGTAAACCTTGTCGCCGACCGACATGACGTTGGTGGCGTTCAGTACCAGGCCGTAGCTGACCTTGTCGAAGACCTTGAACAGCATCATCAGGCCTGCATGCTCTTCCGGCAGCGAGACCAGCTCTCCGGTGACAGGGTCACGCACCTGCTCGCCGGCACGGTAAATCGACATCACATTGCCGGGTTCGACGTTGTTGCGCGCGCCGACGTTGACCGCCACGGCGTTGAACTGCCCGATCTTGGCGACACCGCCGAGCACCGAAAGAATCTGGCCTTCGGTACCGGCCGGCACCGGTGCCGGCTGGAACAGCGACTGGATACGGCTTTCCTCGATCGGCAGGACCCTGTCCAGAACCCGCACTTCCTCGCGGGTCTTCTTCAGATCCAGCGTCAGGATGTCATCCTTGCGGGCCGGGATTTCGGTGTCGGCGATCTTCAGCATTTCGTAGCCGAGGAACTCGCCGCTGTGCGGGTCTCGATATTCGCGGGAAGCGCGGTAGATCGCCTGCAGCGGCTCTTCCGACTGCAGCTGACCGCGGGCGTAAACACGGTCGCCGGCACCGGCGATGATGCTGTCGTTGCGACCACCGACGACGTAAGGAGCGGCCTTCAGCAGATCCTCGTCGGCGACCAGGTGATCGCTCAGAAACGCGATGATGTCCTTGAGCGGAATCGCCGGGATGGCGTCTTCGAGCGGATAAACGCGCGCCCGTGGACTGAGCCGAACCGTGCCGGGCTTGAGCGACAGCCTCGGCTGACCATCGACCCAGGTCAGATAGATGATGTCACCGGGGTAGATCAGGTGGGGGTTGAATATCTGCGGGTTTACTTCCCAGACACTCGGCCATTGCCAGGGATGGGCCAGAAAGCGCCCGGAAATGTCCCAGAGAGTATCGCCCTTGACGACCACGTATTGAGATGGATGGTTCTCCCGCAGCTGAATGACGTCACCACGCACCTCCGCCTTGGCGACCGAGACAGTGAGAAGCAGACAGGTCAGCAGTCCGCACAGCAGTTTCTTCATACCCAGTTCCCTTGATTTGTCTGCCTCAGCGCCTACAACCGAGCGTTCCAAGGCCTACGGCGCAATGCATTGAGCGATGATATCAGTATAATAGGCTGATAGTTGAATTTCGCCATTCATGGCGCACTTTGCAACCCTGTAAACGGACCCCATGGCAAAACTTACCATTCTCGAATTCCCCGACCCGCGTCTGCGCACCGTCGCCGAGCCGGTCGAGCAGGTCACTGACGAAATCCGCCAGCTGATCGACGATATGTTCGAAACCATGTACGACGCCCCCGGCATCGGCCTGGCGGCGACTCAGGTCAACGTTCATCTTCGTGTGATCACCATCGACCTCTCCGAGGATCGCAGCGAGCCGCTGGTACTGATCAACCCCGAATACGAGGTGCTGGATCAGGAGCTCGAGCAGATGCAGGAAGGCTGCCTCTCGGTGCCCGGATTCTACGAGAACGTCACAAGACCCAACCATATCCGGGTCAAGACTCTGGACCGCGACGGCAAGGCGCTCGAATTCGAGGCCCAGGATCTGCTGGCGGTCTGCATCCAGCACGAGATCGATCATCTCGACGGCAAGCTGTTCGTCGACTATCTCTCCACGCTCAAGCGCAACCGTATTCGCGGCAAGCTGGAGAAGAAGCACCGCCTCGAACAGCAGGCGGTCTGAACGGCCATCCGTACCGTAACATCAACAGGTCTGCTCCGCGCAGGCCTGTTTTTCGATGGGAGCTCCACCAATGCCCGAGCCGCTGAACATCGTCTTCGCCGGCACCCCCGATTTCGCCGCCGCCAGCCTGCAGGCACTGCTCGACAGCCCGCACCGCGTCATCGCCGTTTACACCCAGCCGGACCGTCCGGCCGGCCGTGGCCGCAAGCTGACCCCAAGCCCGGTCAAGACGCTGGCGCTGGAGCACGGCATCGAGGTGCGCCAGCCGCAGTCGCTGAAGGATCCGGAGGCCCAGGCCGAGCTGGCGGCGCTCGAACCCGACCTGATGGTGGTGGTGGCCTACGGTCTGTTGCTGCCAAAGGCGGTGCTGGAAATCCCGCGCCTGGGATGCATCAACGTGCATGCCTCGCTGCTGCCGCGCTGGCGCGGCGCGGCGCCGATTCACCGTGCGGTACTGGCCGGTGACGCCGAAACCGGCGTCACCATCATGCAGATGGACGAAGGGCTCGACACCGGCGACATGCTGCTCAAGGCCCGCTGCGACATCGGCGCCCAGGAGTCCAGCGGCGAACTGCACGACCGCCTGGCGGTCATCGGCGCCGCAGCGCTGAGCGACAGCCTCGAAGGTATCGCCGCCGGCACCATCCGGCGTGAACCGCAGGACGACAGCCTGGCGACCTATGCCCACAAGCTGGAAAAGCAGGAAGGCGAACTGGACTGGCGGCAGCCGGCGAAGGCGCTGGCGCAGCAGGTGAGGGGACTGAGCCCCTGGCCGGTGGCGTTCACCCGTCTCGGCGGCGACAACCTGCGGGTCTGGGGCGCCACAGCGCTGGACGGGACCTGCGATGACCCTCCGGGCACCATCGTTGCCGCCGACCGGGACGGCATCCAGGTCGCCTGCGGCGAGGGCGTGCTGAGTCTGACCCGGGTGCAGCTACCGGGCGGCAAGGCGCTCGACGCCGCGGCGATGCTCAACGCCCGCCGCGACACCTTCGCCATCGGCACACGGCTGGGCGGCGCATGAACCTGCGCGCCCTTGCCGCTAAGACCCTGGCACCGCTGCTGCAGCACCGCGGCTCCCTCAATGCCTCCCTGCCGGCGACACTGGCGCAGTGCGAACCGCGCGACCGCGCGCTGCTGCAGCAGCTGTGCTACGGCACGCTGCGCTATGAACCGAAGCTCTCGTGCATAGCCGAGCAACTGCTGAAGAAGCCCTTCCGGGAGCGCGACAGCGACGTCCGCGCCCTGGTGCTGATCGGTCTTTATCAGCTCGACCAGACCCGGGTCGCACCGCACGCGGCGATCAGTGAAACCGTCGCCGCCACCGAAGCGCTGGACAAGTCCTGGGCCCGGGGCCTGGTCAATGCGGTGCTGCGCAATTTTCAGCGCCGGCGCGACGAGCTGCTGACAGCGCTGGCCGACGACGAAACCTTTAGCTACAACCACCCGCAGTGGCTGATCGAGAAGCTGCGTCACAACTGGCCGCAGGACTGGCAGCAGATCCTGGCGGCCAATGACGAGCCGGCGCCGATGACGCTGCGCGTCAATCTCGCCAGGCTGTCCCGTCAGGACTACCTGGAGCAGCTGGCGCAAGGCGGAATCGAAGCCCACCCGGGGGCCCACTCAGCGGCGGCGGTCTATCTCGCCGAGCCCTGCGATGTCGGCCGGCTGCCGGGCTTTGCGGAGGGGCTCGCCAGCGTGCAGGACGAAGCCGCTCAGCTGGCGGCCGAGCTGCTGCAGCCGGCGCCCGGCGAGCGGGTGCTGGATGCCTGCGCCGCACCGGGCGGCAAGCTGTGCCACCTGCTCGAACTCGAGCCCGGACTGGCGGCGGTGGATGCAGTTGAAATCGACGCCGGCCGCGCCGAACGCATCCGCGAGAACCTGGCACGCCTCGGCCTCGACTGCCAGCTTCACATCGCCGACGCCGCAAGCCGCGACTGGTGGGACGGACAGCCCTACGACCGCATTCTGCTGGACGCCCCCTGCAGCGCTTCCGGGGTCATTCGCCGCCATCCCGACATCAAATACCTGCGCCGCAGCGAAGACCTGAAAACGCTGGCGCAACTGCAGCTGGCCATACTGGAAAACTGCTGGGCGATGCTGCGCCCGGGCGGCAGGCTGCTGTACGCCACCTGCTCGATCTTTCCGCAGGAGAACGAACGCGTGCTGGCCCGCTTTCTCAAAGCGAACCCGGCGGCGTCCGAACGACCGCTGGACGTCGCCTGGGGCCAGGCCCGGCCCGTGGGACGCCAGCTGTTTCCGCAACCGGGCGCACAGGACGGTTTCTACTACGCTGTGCTGGAAAAGGACAGGGAACAGCCATGAAAATCATCCTGCTGGGCGCCGGCCAGGTAGGCGGCACCGTCGCCGAACATCTGGCTATCGAAGCCAACGACATCACCATCGTCGACTCCGACCCCGGACGCCTGCGCGAACTGCAGGACCGGCTGGATATCCGCACCATCGAGGGCAAGGCATCCTACCCCAGCGTGCTAGAGCGCGCCGGCGCCCAGGACGCCGACCTGCTGATCGCCGTCACCAACAGCGACGAAGTCAACATGATCGGCTGCCAGCTGGCGCACACGCTGTTCAACGTGCCGACCAAGATCGCCCGCGTGCGCGAGCACGACTACCTGCGCAAGGGCGGCGAGATCTTCAAGAATCAGGCAATACCGGTCGACGTGCTGATCAGCCCCGAGCTGCTGGTGACACGGCATATCCAGCGCCTGCTGCAGCACCCCGGCGCGCTGCAGGTACTGGATTTCGCCGAAGGCCAGGCGCAGCTGGTCGCGGTCAAGGCCTACTACGGCGGACCGCTGGTCGGCCGGGAGATTTCCTACCTGCGCGCGCACATGCCCGCGGTCGATACCCGGGTCGCGGCGATCTTCCGCCAGGACAGGCCCATCATCCCGCAGGGCAATACCGTGATCGAGGCGGACGACGAAGTGTTTTTCATCGCCGCCCGGCGCGATATCCGCGCGGTGATGAGCGAGCTGCGCCGGCTCGACAACCCCTACAAGCGCATCATCATCGCCGGCGGCGGCAATATCGGCGCCCGCCTGGCCGCCAGCATCGAGAGCCAGTTCCAGGTCAAGATCATCGAGCGCAATATCCAGCGCTGCAACCTGCTGGCCAAGACGCTGGACAAGACCATCGTGCTGCACGGCAGCGTGTCCGATCGCGACCTGCTGGTCGAGGAAAACATCGAGGACACCGATGTCTTCCTCGCCCTGACCAACGACGACGAGGCCAACATCATGGCCTCGATGCTGGCCAAGCGGCTCGGTGCCCGTACCGTGATGACACTGATCAACAACCCCGCCTACGTCGATCTGGTGCAGGGCGGGGTGATCGATATCGCGATCTCGCCGCAGCAGACCACCATCAGCTCGCTGCTGACCCACGTCCGGCGCGGCGACGTAGCTGCGGTGCACTCGCTGCGGCGCGGTGCCGCCGAAGCGCTGGAAGCGGTGGCCCACGGCGACAAGCGCAGCTCCAAGGTGGTGGGGCGCGCGATCGAGGAAATCGACCTGCCGCCGGGAACCACCATCGGTGCCATCATACGCAACGACGAGGTACTGATCGCCCACGACGACGTGGTGATCGAAAACGGCGACCACGTCATCCTGTTCCTGGTGGACAAACGCCGAATCCGAGAGGTCGAGCGGCTGTTCCAGGTAGGCCTCGCTTTCTTCTGATCAGACGGACCTGCAATGCGCTATCGGGTAATACTGAAAATTCTCGGCATCCTGCTGATGCTGTTCAGCCTGACGATGCTGCCGTCGCTGCTGATCTCCCACCTCTACGAGGACGGTGCGCATTACGCCTTCCTGACCGGCTTCACCATCACCCTGCTCACCGGCATCGCAATGTGGCTGCCGGTCTACCGGGTGCATCAGGATCTGCGCACCCGTGATGGCTTTCTGATCACGGTTCTGTTCTGGACGGTGCTCGGCATTTTCGGTGCGGTACCGCTGATGCTGTCGGACGATCCGCACCTGCGGGTGGTCGACGCCGTGTTCGAGTCGATTTCCGGACTGACCACGACCGGCGCCACGGTGATGACCGGCATCGACGCCCTGCCGCCCTCGATACTGTTCTACCGCCAGCAGCTGCAGTGGCTCGGAGGCATGGGAATCATCGTTCTGGCGGTGGCGATACTGCCGATGCTCGGCATCGGTGGCATGCAGCTGTACCGCGCCGAAACCCCCGGCCCGGTCAAGGACTCCAAGCTGACGCCGCGCATTACCGAAACCGCCAAGGCGCTCTGGTACATCTACCTGTCGCTGACAATCGCCTGCGCGCTCGGGTACTGGCTCGCCGGCATGACGCCGTTCGACGCCATCGCCCACAGCTTCTCGACCGTTGCCATCGGCGGCTTCTCGACCCACGATGAAAGCATCGGTTATTTCGACAGCCCGACGATCGAGGCCATCTGCATCTTTTTCATGGTGGTATCCGGGATCAATTTCGGCCTGCACTACTTTTCCTGGCGGGCGCACTCGCTGCTGCACTACTTCCAGGATCCGGAGTTTCGTTTCTACCTCGGTATGCTGGTGGTGGTTACGCTGATTTCATTGTTCGTGCTGGTACTGACCAACACCTACCAGCCGGACGAGGCATTGCGCCGGTCCGCCTTCATGGTCGTTTCCATTGCCACCACCACCGGATTCGCCACCGCCGATTTCGCGCACTGGCCGGTGATGCTGCCGTTCATGCTGTTCGTGATGGCCTTCGTCGGCGGCTGCGCGGCATCGACCGGCGGCGGCATGAAAGTCATCCGCATCCTGCTGATCCTCAAGCAGGGCTATCGCGAGATCAAACGGCTGGTTCACCCCAATGCCATCTTCCCGGTGAAACTCGGCAACAAGCCGATTTCGGACCGGGTGCTGGAAGCGGTCTGGGGGTTCTTCTCGGTCTACATGATCGTTTTCGTACTGATGCTGGTGGCGCTGCTGGGCACCGGGCTCGACCAGGTCACCGCCTGGTCCGCGGTCGGCGCCACGCTCAACAATCTGGGGCCTGGCCTTGGCGGCGTCTCGACACATTTCGCCAACCTCAACGACACCGCCAAGTGGATTCTCTGCTTCGCGATGCTGCTGGGCCGGCTCGAGGTCTTTACCCTGCTGGTACTCTTCACGCCGATCTTCTGGCGGCGTTGAGGAAAAGGTGACGAGTTACGAGTGAAAGGCTAGCCGCATAAGACGCCCTTGCGTCACCTGTCACCCGTCACCCGTCACTTTTTCCCATACCGCTTCGGCTGACCCTCGGGCCTTTCGCTGAAACGCCGGTATTCCCACTGGTACTGCTCGGGCAGCGCGCGAACGCAGGCCTCGACCGAGCGGTTCATCGCCGCCGCGGCCTGCTGCAGGTCCCGGTCACCGACACCGTCTTCGGCCGTGCGGAAATGGATATCGTAGCCTTCGCCTTTCGGCAGTCGCCTGGCATAGCCGCAGATCACCCGGGCGCCGGTCTGGCGCGCCAGCTGCGGCACCAGTTTCATGGTCAGCGCCTCGATGCCGAAAAAGGGCGCAAAGATCCCGCCGGAACGATCCGGCTGCTGATCCGGCAGGATCCCCACCATCTCGCCGCGCTTTAGCGCCTTCATCACCATCCGCACGCCAGAGGCGTTCGCCGGCGCCATGTCGGTACCCAGGCGCGCACGCCGGCGCCGGATCAGATCGTCAATCAGCTTCAGCTGCGGAGGCTTGTACATGGCGGTGAACGGCCGATAGCGGTTGGAAACGTAAAGATTGAGCAGCTCCCAGTTGCCGAGGTGGGGCGCCATCAGTATCACACCGCGACCCTCTGCCAGCGCCTGGCGCACCACTTCCTCACCGTGCACCGAGCGGACTTTCTTCAGGCTCCGCCGCGGCGACCAGAACCAGGACATGCCCATCTCGGCGCTGGTGCGGCCGGTATGTTCCAGGCTCTCGGTTGCCAGCCTGTCACGGGCGGCATCGTCCAGTTCGGGAAAACACATTTCCAGATTCCGCCAGGTGTTGGCGGCGAGTTTGCCGCTGCGGTCGCGCGCCTGCCGGCGCCCGAGCCAGCCCCCCAGGGCATGTGCCCACTTCAGGGGCAGCAGGGCCAGCAGGCCCAGAATCGCGATCACCAATGCCGCTTTCAGATTGTCCAGCACAGGGGCTCCCTTCCTATTCCGTTGCGGGTCGAGGCATAACGTTATGGGGCGTTAGTATATCCGATTCTGCGCCTGCAGCCCGAAGCTTCCCGGCCCGCGCCGAATTGCTGCGCTATCCTCAGTTTTCAGTCGATTTCCTGTATAATTCCGCTCTTATTTTGGCCAATCGACTAATAGATGGTGATCTCCGTGACTGAAAAGGTGACCCCAGACGTCAGCACCTTCCAGGGCTTGATCCTGGCTTTGCAGCAATACTGGGCAGAGCAGGGCTGCGTCATCGTTCAGCCGCTGGATATGGAAGTTGGTGCGGGCACCTTCCATCCGGCGACCTTCCTCCGTTCCATCGGGCCCGAGACCTGGCGCTCAGCCTACGTCCAGCCCAGCCGCCGCCCGACCGACGGCCGCTACGGCGAAAACCCCAACCGCCTGCAGCATTACTACCAGTTCCAGGTCGTGATCAAGCCATCGCCGGATAACCTGCAGGAGCTTTACCTCGGCTCCCTCGAGCGCATGGGTCTGGACCTTGGCGTTCACGATGTGCGCTTCGTCGAGGACAACTGGGAATCGCCGACACTCGGCGCCTGGGGTCTGGGCTGGGAGGTCTGGCTCAACGGCATGGAGGTGACCCAGTTCACCTACTTCCAGCAGGCCGGCGGTCTCGAATGCTATCCGGTGACCGGCGAGATTACCTACGGCCTCGAGCGTATCGCCATGTACCTGCAGGAAGTCGACAGCGTTTACGACCTGATATGGGCGCGGCACCCGGACGGCAGCGTCGTCACCTATGGCGACGTCTACCACCAGAACGAGGTGGAGCAGTCGACCTACAACTTCGAACACGCCGATGTCGAGACGCTGTTCGGCAACTTCGAGTTCCACGAGCGCGAGTGCAACAAGCTGCTGGCCCTCGAAACACCACTGCCGCTGCCGGCCTACGAGCAGGTGCTCAAGGCGTCGCACACTTTCAACCTGCTGGACGCGCGCCACGCCATCTCCGTTACCGAGCGCCAGCGCTACATACTGCGCGTGCGCACGCTGGCCCGCGATGTGGCCCACGCCTATTTCAATGCCCGCAAGGCGCTCGGGTTCCCGCTGGCCGAGCCAGCCATCCGCGACGAAGTACTGGCCGCCTGCGCTGAGGAGAAAAACTGATGGCAAAAGATTTCCTGTTCGAGCTCGGCACCGAGGAACTGCCGCCCAAGGCGCTGCTGAGCCTGTCCAACGCGCTTGAAAGCGAAATCCGCTCGGGCATCGAAGCCGTGCTGGGGCAGCAGGCGGAGACACTGCTGGCACCCGCGCGTTTCCGCGCCTTCGCCGCGCCGCGCCGCCTCGCCGTGCTGATCGAAAACCTCGCCACCGAAATACCGGCAAGCCTGTTTTTCGTTCAGGGCCCGCCGGCACGCATCGCCTTCGACGCCGATGGCAAACCGAGCAAGGCGCTGGAAGGCTTCGCCCGCAAATGCGGCACCAGTACCGATGCGCTCGAAGAAATCGACGGCAAGATGTGCTTCCGCCAGGAAAGCGCGGCCAAGCCGCTGGCGGACGAGCTGCCCGCCATCATCCAGAACGCGCTGGACAAGCTTCCGATTCCGAAGCGCATGCGCTGGGGCGCCTCCCGGACCGAGTTCGTGCGTCCGGTCAAATGGGCCTGCATGCTGCTCGGTGACGAGGTCATCGCAGGCACCATTGCCGGTGTCGGGACCGGGCGCAAGACCCGCGGTCACCGCTTCCACTACAACCACGATATCGAGCTGATCGCACCGACCGACTACGAACGCGTGCTACGCGACAACGGCCATGTCATCGCCGACTTCGCCGAGCGCCGCGAGCTGATCCGCAGTCAGCTGCTGGCCGAGGCGGAAAAGGTCGGTGGCGAAGTGGTCATCGACCCGGCGCTGCTCGATGAAGTGACCGCGCTGAACGAGTGGCCGGTGGCCCTGACCGGACGCTTCGAGGAGCGCTTCCTGGAGGTCCCCGCGCAGGCACTGATTTCGACCATGGCGGACAACCAGAAGTATTTCCACCTGCTCGACGGACAGGGCAGGCTGATGCCGTACTTCATAACGGTCGCCAACATTGCCTCGAAGGAGCCGCAGCAAATCATCGACGGCAACGAAAAGGTCATTCGTCCGCGCCTGGCCGACGCCGCCTTCTTTTTCGAAACCGACAAGAAGACCACGCTCGAGGCCCGCACCGAAAAGCTCAAGGCGATCGTTTTCCAGAAGGATCTGGGCAGCGTGCACGACAAGACCGAACGCGTGGCGAAGCTCGCCACTGCCATCGCTGAACGAATCGGCGGCTCTCCGGCCTGGGCCGGTCGCGCCGCGCTGCTGTCGAAGTCCGACCTGGTCACCGAGATGGTACTGGAGTTCCCCGAGCTCCAGGGCCTGATGGGTTACCACTACGCGTTGAATGACGGCGAGCCGGAAGAAGTGGCCCGTGCCCAGGACGAGCAGTACATGCCGCGCTTTGCCGGCGATCGTCTGCCGGAAACCCAGACCGGTGCAGCCGTCGCCATCGCCGACCGTCTCGACACCCTGGTAGGCCTTTTCGGCATCGACCAGCCCCCGACCGGTTCCAAGGACCCGTTCGCTCTGCGCCGCGCTACCCTCGGCGTACTGCGCATCATCGTCGAGAAGGAGCTCAACCTCGATCTCGAGGAACTGCTCCGGATCGCCGCGGACAATCATTCTCAGCTCTCTGCCCGCGAAGGTGTGGAAGGGCGGGTACTGGACTTCATGCTTGAGCGCTTCCGCGCCTGGTACGAGGGTGCCGGGATACCGGTCGAGACTTTCCTCTCGGTGCAGGCGCTGCGACCGACCCGGCCGCTCGACTTCGATCGTCGCGTACGGGCCGTCGCTCATTTCCGCACTCTGCCGGAAGCCGATGCCCTGGCCGCCGGCAACAAACGCGTCAGCAACATCCTCGGCAAGCAGGCCGCAGCCGCCGGTAGCAGCCTCGACGAGTCGCTGTTGCACGAAGACGCCGAGAAAGCCCTGGCCGAGCGAGTCAAGGCACTGCAGGTCGAACTGGAGCCGGCCTTCGGTCGCGGCGACTATCAGTTCGCACTCGAGAAACTCGCCAGCCTGCGCCAGGTCGTCGACCGTTTCTTCGATGAGGTCATGGTCATGGCAGACGACGAAGCGGTGCGCAACAACCGCATCACGCTGCTGTCGCAGCTGCGCGCGCTCTTCCTCGGCGTGGCGGATATCTCGCTACTCGGCGGCAGCTGACCGGCCCGGCACCGAAGCCCAGCCAGGACAAAGGAACCCGCCAATCGGCGGGTTCTTTTTTATCAGGTTCCACGTGGAACATTCACATCTCAGGCACCGCACGGCGGCACTGCTGGCGCTGATGCCCAGCCAGACACGGGGACTCTTGCGTTCACTGGCGAAGAGGGGGCAAACACCGCAATCATGACTGGCATCAGGCGCTGGACGACCTACCTGACCAACCCGGAACCCTCGGGCCAGTTGCGACTTGGCTCGATGGAAAGCGCAGCCGCATCACCACTGCCCGCCGTGCTGGCCTGCGTGCTGGCTTGCAGGGTGGTAGAACCGGGCTGCGCGCATTGCCGGCTTTGTTCATGGCGGGGCCCGGCTCCTCGGGTCAGGCTCAATGCCACTCTGTGCGTAGGATGCCGCGCCCCGCGGCGAACCGGGTTTGGCTCCGTGCTGGCTTTGATCGCGGCGGGGCGCCGGCTCCTCGGGTCAGGCTCAATGCCACCCTCTGCGTAGGATGCCGCGCCCCACGGCGAACCGGGTCTGGCACTGTGGCGGATTTATTCGCGGCGGGGCGCCGGCTCCTACGGTCATGCGCGATGCCACTCTGTGCGTAGGATGCCGCGCCCCGCGGCGAACCGGGTCTGGCTCCGTCCTGGCTTTATTCGCGGCGGGGCGCCGGCTCCTACGGTCAGGCCCAATGCCACCCTCTGCGTAGGATGCCGCGCCCCGCGGCGAACCGGGCCTGGCAATGTGGCGGATTTATTCGCGGCGGGGCGCCGGCTCCTACGGTCATGCTCGATGCCGCCCTCTGCGTAGGATGCCGCGCCCCGCGGCGAACCGGGTTTGGCACTGTGGCGGATTTATTCGCGGCGGGGCGCCGACTCCTTGGGTCAGGCTCAATGCCACTCTATGCGCAGGATGCCGCGCCCCGCGGCGAACCGGGTTTGGCTCCGTGCTGGCTTTGTTCGCGGCGGGGCGCCGGCTTACGGTCATGCGCGATGCCACTCTGTGCGTAGGATGCCGCGCCCCGCGGCGAACCGGGTCTGGCACTGTGGCGGATTTATTCGCGGCGGGGCGCCGGCTTCTTGGGTCAGGCTCAATGCCACCCTCTGCGTAGGATCCCGCGCCCCGCGGCGAACCGGGTCTGGCACTGTGGCGGATTTATTCACGGCGGGGCGCCGGCTCCTACGGTCATGCGCGATGCCACTCTATGCGTAGGATGCCGCGCCCCGCGGCGAACCCGGTCTGGCACTGTAGCGGATTTATTCACGGCGGGGCGCCGGCTCCTACGATCATGCGCGATGCCACTCTGTGCGTAGGATGCCGCGCCCCGCGGCGAACCGGGTCTGGCTCCGTCCTGGCTTTGTTCGCGGCGGGGCGCCGGCTCCTACGGTCAGGCTCAATGCCACCCTCTGCGTAGGATGCCGTGCCCCGCGGCGAACCGGGTTTGGCACCGGGCCGCTAAAAACCAGGGGGCAATCAGACTAATCTACCGCCAGATAGCGGCGCTCGAGATGACGCCGCAACCAGTCGGGATCGGGGCTATCACCCGTCGCCTGCCTCAGCAGTTCGTCGGTCTCGAGCAGGCTGCCCTGCAACCAGATTTTCTCTCGCAACCAGCAGGTCAGCGCAACAAAGTTTCCGTCGCGGATATGCTGCTCCAGCCCCTCGATTTCCCGCTCCAGCGCCGCGAACAGCTGAGCCGCATAGATCGCGCCCAGCGTATAGGTGGGGAAATAGCCAAAACTGCCATCGGTCCAGTGGATGTCCTGCATGCAGCCATCACGGTAATTACCCCTGGTGGACAGCCCGAGCCAGGCTTCCATTTTCTCGTTCCATAGCTCGGGAATATCCTCGACCTCGAGCTCACCTTCGATCAGACCACATTCGATCTCGTACCTGAGGATGATATGGAAAGGGTAGGTCACCTCGTCGGCATCGACGCGAATCAGGCCCGGCTGCACCCGTGTGAACAGCTTCTGAAGATTGTCCGGCGCCAGTGCCTGCGACTGCCCCTCGTGGCCGAAGGCGTCGAGAAGCCGGGGCGCAATCCAGTGCAGAAACGCCGGATGCCTGGCGAGCTGCATTTCGAACAGCAGGCTCTGGCTTTCATGTACGCCCATCGAGCGCGCCTCGCCGGCGGGCTGCCCGAGCCAGCCCGGTGGAAGGTTCTGCTCATAGCAGCCATGACCGGTCTCGTGGATAACGCCCATCAGACTGCCACTGAAGTCATCTTCGCTGTAGCGGGTGGTGATACGAACGTCTTCCGGAGCGCCCCCGCAGAACGGATGCACACTGACATCCAGCCGTCCCCGGTCGAAGTCGAAGCCGAGCGCCGACATCACCTCCAGACCCAGTTTGCGCTGCGCATCGGTCGGGAAGGGGCCGACGGGACTCAGACAGGTATCGCTCGACTGACGTTCGATCACACGCTGGCACAGGTCCGGGAGCCAGCCGCCGATCTCGGCAAACAATGCGTCGAGTCGGGCCCTGGTCATGCCGGGTTCATAGAGATCCAGCAGGCTGTCATAGCGCCCACCCCCACGGGCAGCGGACCTGACGTCAGCCTCTTCGCGACAGAGCCTGACGACCTCGCGAAGGTTCCCCGAAAAGCCACGCCAGTCGTTCGACCGGCGCTGTTCACGCCAGGCATGCTCGCAACGTGCGCCGGCCAGCGACTGTGCTTCGACGAGATCATCGGGCAGGGCGATGGCCTGCTGCCAGTGCCGTTTCATCTCGCGCAGGTTGGCCTGCTCCAGCGGCGCCAGCACCTCGCCGTCAGCCTGGGCGATCCAGTCACCCACCTCCGGTGCCGTGAGTCTGCGATGTTGCATCAGTGCCAGTTCGGCAAGGGCTTCGCTGCGCGCCTCATTACTGCCGCTCGGCATCATGGTCGACTGGTCCCAGTGACAGATCGCCTCAAGGTGAGCGAACCGGTGAAGTTCACGAAAGCGTTCCAGCAGTTGCTGATAGGCTGTGCTCATAAGGATTCTCCGCGCTTCGCGACAGTGGGCAACTGTCATCGCTTTCAGTCATACTCAGACAGGGGTCAAGCGACCCGGCGCCGGTCTGCGCCAGCCCATGCATAGTGAAAGACTAGTCAAAACCGGCCGGGCTGTATTCCGCCGATACCGGCTGCATCCTCATCCAGAAAAGGAGTTCCCATGGCCGCTACCAGCCTGCTGGCACTGCTCGATGATATAGCTACCGTTCTCGACGACATCTCGGTAATGACCAAGGTGGCGGCCAAGAAAACCGCCGGCGTCCTTGGCGATGATCTGGCGCTCAATGCCGAGCAGGTCACCGGAGTTCGGGCCGAGCGCGAGATACCCGTGGTCTGGGCAGTGGCCAAGGGATCCTTCCTCAACAAGCTGATTCTGGTACCGGCCGCGCTGCTGATCAGCGCCATCGCGCCCTGGCTGATCCTGCCGATGCTGATGCTCGGCGGCGCCTATCTCTGCTATGAGGGCTTCGAAAAAATCGCCCACCACTGGCTTCACCGAAACGCCGACGAAGCAGAGCAGCATCGTGAAAAGCTCAAGGCGCTCAGCGATCCCGAAGTCGATCTGGTGGCGTACGAAAGGGACAAGATCCGCGGCGCGATCCGGACCGACTTTATACTGTCGGCCGAAATCATCGTGATCGCCCTGGGGATTGTCAGCGAATCCGGCTTCATCACCCAGGTCGCCGTAGTCAGTGCTGTCGCGCTGTTCATGACGATCGCGGTTTACAGCCTCGTCGGCGGTATCGTCAAACTCGACGATGCGGGGCTCTTTCTGATCAGCAGAGAGGAAGGCAGCACTCTTCACAGCGCCGGCAGAGCACTCGGGCGCGCACTGCTTAAAGGCGCTCCGATGCTTATGAAACTCCTTTCGGTCGTCGGCACTGCAGCGATGTTCCTGGTCGGTGGCGGGATTCTGCTTCACGGCCTGCCGGGTGCCGAACACCTGCAGCACAGCCTCGCCGAGCAGCTCGAAGCAAGTGCCGGCACGCTGGCCTCCTGGTTGTTCGGACCGCTTAGCGGCGGTTTTATCGGGCTGGTCGCAGGCGCGATTCTGGTGGGTAGCGTGCAGCTCGGCAGCCGGCTCTTCACAGATGCGAAAGGCTCATCCGGCAGCGGATCGGCCTGAAGGTTCCACGTGGAACAAAGGGCTGCAGGATGGCAGCCCCTTTTTACAGCGCAGCGGCAGGGTTAGCCGCGATCACCAAAATTGGCCTGGATGCGATGGTGCAGGTAGTCTGCCGCGGTGATCGGCGGATACTTTCCCTGAGGTCCCTCGATCACCACGTCCTTGTTCGCCTGGCAGAAATAGGCGAGGCTGAAACGGGCTCCGGTGTATTCATCGAGCTCCGGCATCCGCACCCGGTGCAGGGTGGACTTGAGCGCATCGTCGCTCCAGCGCATCAGCATATCGCCGATGTTGCAGGTGATGATCTCGGTATTCGGCTCCACACTGGTCCACTCGTTGGAGCCGGCTTCCTTGCCCGGGCACAGCTGCAGCCCCCCCTGACCCGTTTGCTGAAATACCATGGTCAGACAGTCGAAGTCGGTATGCGCGCCGGCACGCCAATAGCCTTCCTCGGGACGGTACTCAGGCGGTAGGGCATAGTAGTGCAGCAAGCGTAGTGTGCTCTGGTAGGTCTCGCTCGCCGGATCGTGCGCCCGGCTGAAGAAGTCCCGATCGAAGCCAAGGCGATCGGCAAAGCACGAGAGCACCTTCATGCCGAGCTGGTGACAGCTGGCCTCGAATCTGAGCATCTCCTGCCGGAAGCCGTCCAGCACATCCGGTCCGGGCCAAAGCCCTTCCATACGCGGCAGCGTAACCTGATAGGACTCCTTCTGATCGGCCGTCCCTGTCGAAGGCCGGACCTGGGCCCGGGTTTCCCAGCCAGCGTTCTGACCGTCGCGCAGCGGATACCGCGCCTTGGTTTCATCCGGCAGATCGAAGAAGCGCTCCGCCATCGAGAAGGCATCCCGAATACGATCGACCTCTATACCGTGATTGGCGAGCTGGAAGAAGCCGATATCGGTGGCGGCTTCCCATAACTGCGCGGTAACTTCATCGCGCCGCGCATCAAAGCCCGACAGGTCTATCAGCGGCACTTCCCGATGCCGTTCCTGACCACGCTGCCCAAGGGTCGTCTCGAGATTGAGTTCATCCAGGGCATAGGAACTGTTCTGTGTCTGCATTCTAACTCTCCTGATTATCTGGGCGCCCCCTCAACCTGAAAGCTGGGCGCCAACGGGTAATCAGAGCAATGACCCGGATAAGCCTGTCTGCTTCTACTCTGCGATGACTTCCGGCCAGGCCGGATGACTGAAATGAAGACGTCCGCTCAGTGCTGCTTGGGTTCTGACAGGCTCCAGGGAAACAGACGCTTTTGAACGAACTGCACCAGCTTGAACAGCACCAGGCTCACCGCCGACAGGAAGAAGAGGCCGGCAAAGGCCTGCGGGATCTTGAAGTAGGAGGTGGAGAACTGCACGAAGTATCCGAGCCCCTGTTCCGCGGCAACGAACTCGGCCACGACCGCACCGATGATCGACAGCGTGATCGCCACCTTGAATCCGCTAAACAAATGCGGCACAGCGTAGGGCAGACGAATCTGCCAGATCTCACGGGACGGCCTCGCCTTGAGCGAGCGCGAAAGCTCGATCAACTCGGGCGGCGTCGACATCATCCCGGTGGTGGCCGCAACGACGATCGGGAAGAAGCTGATCAGACAGGTGATCAGAATACGCGGTGCATCACCGGTGCCCAGAATCACGATGATCAGCGGCGCCACCGCGACGATGGGTGTCGACTGAATGACCACCAGCGCCGGGTAGAGGGTGCGGGACAGATAACGCGAACGCACCATGCCAACCGCCAGCGGAAGGCTCACCGCGATCGAGATCAGAAAGCCAAGCAGGGCCACGCGCAGGGTAGACCACAGGTGACCCAGCCAGCGCACCGCCTCGACATCGGTGAATGCGGCCAGTATGACGCTGGGCGCAGGCAAAAGGTACTCGGGCACTGCGCCGAGCCGGCAGCCAAACTCCCACGCCAGCAGAAAGCTCAGCAGCGTAAGCAACGGCGCCTGCCTCGACAGCAACAGCGCCACCGAAGACCGCAGGCTGTGCTCAGGCGGCATAGTGCGGTCGGTAGATAAGGTCTCGGATTTGACTTGAGTATTCATGGAAACGTTCTTCCTGTATCGAAGCAGCAGTGCGGGGACGGGGCAGGTCGATCTCGATGTTCTCGACCAGGGTTCCCGGACGCTCACTCATCACCAGCACGCGGTCCGACAGCAGCACGGCTTCGGTAATGGAGTGAGTGATGAAGAGCACCGTCTTGGGCCTTTCGTTCCAGATGCGCAGCAACTCGAAGCCCATCTCTTCGCGGCTCAATGCATCGAGGGCAGAGAAGGGTTCGTCCATCAGCAGCACCTCGGGATCGAGCAGCAACGCCCGGGCGATCCCGAGACGTTGCTGCATGCCCCCCGACAACTCGCCGGGCATGCGATCGCAGAAATCGCCGAGGCCGACCATTTCGATCAGCTCCCGGGCACGCTCGTAGTCGGCACGGGACACCCGACCTGTCTTGTGACGAACGGGAAACACGACATTCTCGAGCGCGTTGAGCCAGGGCAGCAGTGTCGGCTTCTGGAACACGATGCCCACCTCGTCCCTGGGCTCGGTGACCGGCTGCCCGAACAGCGTCACCTGCCCACGGGTCGGCCTCAACAGCCCCGACAACAGTCGCAGCAGCGTCGACTTGCCACAGCCGGAAGGGCCGACCACCGCAACGAACTCGTGCCGGCCGATATCGAAACTCACATCCTTCAACGCCATCAGGCTGCTACCGTCAGGGCGGCTGAACACCTGACTGATCTGCTCGAAGCTAACGTAAGGTTTCATCTGATCACTCCGGCATGAAGCTGCGATCCACAGCGGTCTCGACATCGAGAGCGGACGGATCGAGCTGCTGCGCCGCGGCCACCAGTTGCCAGGTGCTGGCCAGACGCGTCGGCTCGAGCTGCCCCATGCCATCCCGTTCGCTGACCTCGTTGTAGACCAGTTTCATGGTGTCGACGATGGTGTCCGCCGCCACGGCAGCATCGACCTCGGGCACCATGGCATTGATGTTCGCACCCGCGGTTTCCGGATTCTCGTTGGTGAAGGCCACCGACCGGGCAAAGGCGCGGACAAATCGTTTGGCGACGTCCGGCCGCTCCTTGAGGAAGCGATCGCTGGCGACCAGGGTTGCGCTGTAGAGCTCGAGACCGGCTTCGGACCAGGGCAGTACCCTGAGAGATTTGCCGACAGATTCCGCCTGGGAACGGTAGCGCTGAGTGTCCGTGACCCAGGAGATTACGACGTCGGTCTGGCCGGTCACCATCATCGGCCCCAGCGCGCCCGGGTCGGACTTGGTCAGCTTAATCTCTGACAGGTCGAGACCGTTGTCCTTGAGCACCTGCGGCAGGTATACGTTCGACGACGTGAACGGCGAGGTCGCAACTTTCTTGCCGGCGACGTCCCTGACACTTTTGACATCACTGTCCGCCAGCACCATGAACGCATGCGGCGCCTGGGTGAAGACCGAGTAAACCGCAGTCACCGGAACCTCTGACTGCGCCTTGGCGGCAAGCAGTGCACCGATGTCCGCCGAACCAATATCGGCGTTGCCGGTCGCCAGCTTGGTTATGGCATCGGTGGAACCCCGGCCACCGGAGATGCTCACCTCGAGATCCTCTTCGGCGAAGAAGCCCTGCTGAATACCGACGTAGACCGGCGCCTTGTCGCCACCGGGCAGCCAGTCCAGCTGGTAGGTGACCTTGTCGGCCGCGAACGCCGGGCCGGCACCGAGGGTCAGGGTAAGAGACAGGGCGGTAAAGACAGAACGGCTTATCATCGTTGATCTCCACTGTTTGCAGATGGTCGGTCGACACTGCTAACGGTGGAGGAGGATCCGGGACTACACGGCGTGGTAACGATCAACGCGACATCTCCGTGCAATGCACCATCGGAGCCCTGGCTCCCACCGAAGCATAGCGACACCGAGATGAGCAATGTCCCGAGCACCGGAGTGCTCTAACCGCTTCTACTCAACTCCGGGCCTGTTCAGCCCAATGCTGTCAGGCCCGTTCGTACTTACTGATTAGCGATTAGCAATGGCTGTGCCAGTGCCGTGAAACCCGCTGCAGCGCGGTTTCTGGCCCCGGAAGGGCACCCGGGGCGCACTCTATTGGTTCGTTTTTTATTCGGTGCCCTAATCGAGGGCGCGCAGCTGAGAGACTGTGGCGCGCGCCTGCGCTGCCAGCTGACGTTCGTCCGTACCCGGCATCCGGCCATCGACCATCGACCAGCGACCAGCGACCATCACCCGCTCGACCGAAGCCGGCTCGCCACAGAGTATCGGCGCCTGCGCCTGCTCCCACACACCCGCATAGCGCGGCTGGTCCAGATCGAATATCACCAGATCCGCCGGCGCGCCGACCTCGAGCCGGCCGAGCGTCGGATACCCAAGCAAACGGGCACCGTCTTCGCTGCCCCATTTCAGAACCTGTGCAACAGAGGTCGCCTCGGCCCCAAGGCGGGTACGGTGCAGCAGCCAGGCTGAATAAAGCTCGCCAATCAGACTTCCGCCTTCGGCGGAACCGGAGCCATCGACACCGATCGAAACCTGCATGCCCGCCGCCGCCATTTCGGGAACCGGGGCGATGCCGCTGCCAAGACGGGCATTCGAAATCGGGCAGTGCGACACCCCGGTTGCCGTCTCGCCCAGCAACCTGCGGTCCTCGGGAGAGGCGTTGACCAGGTGGGCGAACCAGACATCCTCTCCAAGCCAGTCGCACCGCGACGCCAGCTCCACCGCGCTGCAGCCGTAACGCTCGCGCGCGACCTGGTCGTCGAAGGGCACTTCGAGCAGATGCGAATGCAGTCGCAGTCCGCGACCGCGCGCGAACGCAGCCACTTCCTTCATATGCGCCGGCGGCATCGAGTGCACCAGGGTGGTCGGCGCCACCACGACTCGGGAAAGGGCATCATCACCTTCCTGGTGATAGAGGTTCGCAGCCGCTTCGGTACGCGTCAGATACTGCTCCAGCGTTTCAGCCTCGACACCGGCCTTCTGCATGCCCTTGTGGGTCATCTTGCCGGTGGTGCCGCCCCGGCAAAGCACATAACGGATGCCGACCTCGCGTGCCGCCTGGAACAGCACAGCTTCCATTTCCGGCGAGCTGTCGGCGTGATACAGATAGTGGTGGTCCGCGCAGGTGGTGCAGCCGCTGCGCAACAGCTCGCTAAACCCGACCTTGGCCGCGGTATAGAGCATTTCCGGAGTGAACTTGGGCCAGTGACGGTAAGGAACCGACTGCAGCCAGTCGCCCAGCCCCTGATCGAGACCTTCGGCGATGCCCTTGAGAATGGACTGAAACAGATGATGATGGGTGTTGACCAGGCCGGGATAGATCACCCTGTCACTGGCGTCTATCACCTCATCGCCCGGCTCCGGGCCGAGGCTGCCAATGGCGTCTATACGCGTCCCACGGATGCGGATATCGCGCTGGCCTTCCAGTCCCAGCCAGCCGTTCTTGATCAGTATTGCGGACATGAAATTGCTTCCTTCAGTTGCCTGTGAAAGAAGGCAGGTAGTCAACAACCGACCTGCCAATCCTCACCGACCAGAGCAATGTCCCGGGCCATGATGCCCTGACCGCTTCTACTCCAGACTTCGGTGAAACGTCGACAACTTACGAAGCAATGGCTGTGCCAACCCCCCGGGCTACGGACCCTGAATCAGAGGGTACAGGCCGCGAACCAGCCAAACAGCAACAGCGGCAGGTTGTAGTGCAGGAAAGTCGGCACCACGGTATCCCAGATATGGTTATGCTGACCGTCGATATTGAGTCCCGCGGTGGGCCCCAGCGTCGAGTCCGAGGCCGGCGAACCGGCATCGCCCAGCGCAGCCGCTGTGCCCACCAGCGCCACGATCGCCAGCGGTGAAAAACCCAGCTGCATGGCCAGCGGTACATAAATCGCGGCGATGATCGGAATGGTTGAGAAGGAGGAACCGATCCCCAGAGTGATCAGCAACCCGACCACCAGCATTGCCAGCGCGGCCAGCACCTTGCTGCCGGCCACGAATTCCGCCGACGCGCTGACCAGCGAGTCGATGTGCCCGGTGTCACGCAGCACCTGGGCAAAGCCGCTGGCAGCGATCATGATGAAGCCAACCATCGCCAGCATCTTCATGCCTTCGGTGAAGGCGTCGTCACCCTCGCGCCACTTCAGCACGCCGGAGAGCGAAAAGATCAGGAAGCCGCTCAGGCCACCCAGCACCATCGAGCCGGTTTGCAGCTGCACCACAAAGGCGGCCAGAATAGCGCCGACGGCGACCGCCAGAGTCCGGCCGGAATAGGGCGCGCCGGTGCTTTCGCTGCGCGCGATACGGGCGATGTCGTACTCGCGCCTGCCGCGGTAGCTGACGAACACGGCGAACAGCAGGCCGGCAATCATGCCCATCGCTGGCAGCAGCATCGCCGAAAATGGATCTATGTTGCTGACGTCCAGTCCGCTCTTGGCAACGTTGGCCAGCAGGATGTCATTGAGGAAGATCGAACCGAACCCGACCGGCAGCAGCATGTAGGGCGTCACCAGACCGAAGGTCAGCACGCAGGCGACAAGCCGTCGGTCCATCTGCAGCCTCGCCATGACGTAAAGCAGCGGCGGCACCAGCAGCGGAATAAAGGCGATATGAATCGGCACGATGTTCTGCGAGGCACAGGCGAAGACCAGTATCAGCGCGATCAGCGCGTAGCGGATCTGTCCGGCCCGCCGCTCATCACCCGCCTGGCCGAGCAGCGCAGCGATACGATCCGCCAGCATATGGGGAATACCCGACTTGGATATGGCCACCGCAAAGGCGCCGAGAAGCGCGTAGCTCAGGGCAATCTGGGCACCGCCGCTCAAACCCGCGTTGAACGACTCCAGGGTCTTTTCGACGGACAGGCCACCGATCGCCCCGCCGAGCATCGACGCCGTGATCAGCGCGATAACGACATTGACTCGGACGAGGCTCAACAGCAGCATCGCGCACACGCTGACCAGTACCGCGTTCATACCGAACCCGACCGGGTCGTAGAGGCGATACAGCATGTAGCCCGCGATGGCCGCGAACAGTGCGATCACGAGTCTTGACACCCCCTGTTCGGAAATGACGGGGGACGGAGATTCCTGCTTCAACTTTCGATCCTCTGATGACTTCCTGAAACCTTGGGCATGCCGCCACAGCGCTTCGAGCGAGCGCGCAAGGTTGCCGCGATCCGCGCCAGGATGCAACTCCCGCTGGCGCGCGCTCCTTGCGGTAAGGCCGGCCCGACATCATCGCGGGGGCACGATCGACGCCTGTCGTTGTCTTTAGTAGAAGAAGCCGGCACGCACCAGGCTGCCGGCAGGCTGTTGGATTGTTGGCTATGGGAGCAGGTATCGTGTCCGATCGCTGGTCGCTTTTCATGGCCGTTGACGGCCACAGCGCCTGCTGCGGTCCCGAAAGCGAAGTCCTGCTTTCGGTCGATCTGCTGATGCAGGCCATATTCCGCATGGGACGG
This sequence comes from Marinobacterium nitratireducens, assembly GCF_014645375.1. Taxonomy (GTDB): domain Bacteria; phylum Pseudomonadota; class Gammaproteobacteria; order Pseudomonadales; family Balneatricaceae; genus Marinobacterium_A; species Marinobacterium_A nitratireducens. The sequence continues at coordinate 79,362 of NZ_BMLT01000002.1, read as the reverse complement.
TACGGCTGCCCGGAACATCCGAGGCAGCTGTTCGTGTTGCAGTGCGGTGACGGCTTTCTGATAGCCAGCGAACTCCACGAGCAGTCGCTCGAGCGCTGCGCCTGCATTGCGGTGGCGCTGATCCGCCACATGGCGGCACAGGGGCGCTGGATACGCGGCGCCATCAGCGAAGGGCAGCTTGTCGACCAGCAGGACGCGGAACCACCGGAAATGCGTGCAAGCCTGGTCGAGGATCATACCTACTCGCTGCATATGGGGCTGATCAATGCCAGCCCGGTGACGGGTACGGCGCTGATCCGCCCGCTGATCATCGACCGCACCGCGCCACCGGGCCCCATCCTGTGGCTGCGCCAGTCCCGCACTTCCCGCCTGGGGCCGTCTTTCACGGTCAGAAGCGTCGAAACCGAACCGGGGTTGGCGGCCATCGACTGGATTCACCTGAATTCGCCGTTGCTGGACAAACTGTCCGGCGATGCCGGTCTGCAGCAGTCGACGGCCGAGGAACTGGAACGAAAGCTCGATGCGTTCTGCACCGCGAGTCCGCTGCCCGAAGCCTGGATAACCAGCGTACGCTCGCTGCTGCGGATACCCGCGCACTGAAAAGCAACCGCCGTCTGAATCCTTCTGCGACGCCCACAACGCATGCCTCTGCGGCTCCCCCAAACCACCGCTTCAACAAAAAAGCAGCCGCGAGGGCTGCCTTTTTCATACTGCGCGTTTCGTCGCCATCAAACGTCGAGGTTGGACACCCTCAGGGCGTTTGACTCGATGAAGTTGCGGCGCGGTTCCACCTCGTCGCCCATCAGCGTGGTGAACAGCTGGTCGGCGGCAATGGCGTCATCGACGGTGACCTGAAGCATGCGACGGGACTCCGGATCCATGGTCGTTTCCCAAAGCTGCTCCGGGTTCATCTCACCAAGACCCTTGTAGCGCTGAATGTAGTATCCGCGGCGCGACTGGTCGAGCAGCCAGTTCATGGCTTCCTCGAAGTTCGAAACCGGGCGCACGCGCTCACCACGCTTCATGTAGGCGCCTTCTTCCAGCAACGATACCAGCTTGTCGCCGAGCGTGGTGATGGCCTTGTAATCGCGCGAGGCGAAGAAGTCCTCGTTGAAGCTGTAGTAACTTTCCACGCCGTGCAGCAGGTGCGTCACTCTCGGCAGATACTGGCTGTGCTCACGGTCCTCTAGGATCTCGCAGCTGTACTGCTCGTTACCGACGCTGATACCGGCCAGGCGCTGACACAACTGCTCGCTCCATCGCTCGACAGCGGCGCGGTCCTTGAGCTGCTCGACCGTCAGCGTGGGCATATACAGCGTCTGCCGAAGGATCTGCGTCGGATACAGCATGCCGAGGCGGTTGATCAGCTTGTCGACGATGCGGTACTCGTTGATCAGCGCCTCGAGCGACGGGCCGCTCAACGGTGGGGCATCTTCGTTGACATGGAAGCTGGTACCGTCGAGCGCCCCTTGCAGCAGGTAATTCTCGAGGGCATCGTCATCCTTGAGGTACTGCTCCTGCTTGCCCTTCTTGATCTTGTACAGCGGCGGCTGTGCGATATAGATATGGCCGCGCTCGATCAGCTCCGGCATCTGCCGGAAGAAGAAGGTCAGCAGCAGGGTGCGGATATGCGAGCCGTCGACGTCGGCATCGGTCATGATGATGATGTGGTGGTAGCGCAGCTTGTCGGGGTTGAACTCCTCGCGCCCGATACCGCAACCCAGCGCGGTGATCAGGGTGCCGACCTCGACCGACGACAGCATTTTGTCGAAGCGCGCCTTCTCGACGTTGAGGATCTTGCCCTTGAGCGGAAGGATCGCCTGGTTGCGGCGATCACGGCCCTGCTTGGCGGAACCGCCCGCGGAGTCACCCTCCACCAGGTAGAGTTCGGACAGCGCGGGGTCCTTCTGCTGGCAGTCGGCAAGCTTGCCGGGCAGGCCGGCGACGTCGAGCACCCCCTTGCGGCGGGTCATTTCACGCGCCTTGCGCGCCGCCTCGCGGGCACGCGCCGCGTCGATCATCTTCGACACCACCGCCTTGGCTTCCTGCGGGCTTTCCTGCAGGAAATCGGCGAACTGCTGACCCATCATCTGCTCGACCGCGGTCTTGACCTCGGACGACACCAGCTTGTCCTTCGTCTGGGACGAGAACTTCGGATCCGGCACCTTGACCGAGATGATTGCGGTCAGGCCCTCGCGGCAGTCGTCACCGGTGGTGGCGATCTTGCTGCCCTTATTGAGGCTCTCGGCTTCGATGTAGTTGTTCAGGCAGCGCGTCAGGGCGGTGCGAAAACCGGACAGGTGGGTACCGCCGTCACGCTGGGGAATGTTGTTGGTGAAGCAATGGATGCTTTCCTGGAAGCTGTCGTTCCACTGAAGCGCCACTTCCACCCCCACGCCGTTTTCGTGCATGGCGTTGAAGTGGAACACCTTGTTGACGGTGCTCTTGTTGTGGTTCAGGAACTCGACGAAGGCAGAGAGACCGCCTTCGTATTCGTAGACATCCTCGCGACCGCTGCGCTCGTCACGCAGCACGATGCGCACGCCAGAGTTGAGGAACGACAGCTCGCGCAGACGCTTGGCAAGAATATCGTACTGGAAAGCGATGTGGCTGAAGGTTTCGGGCGACGGTTTGAAACGCACGCTGGTGCCACTGAGATCGGTCTCGCCGACCACCTTGAGCGGCTCGTCCGGTACGCCGTGATGGTAGATCTGCTCGTGTACTTGGCCGGCCCGGCGAATGGTGAGCTTGAGTTCGCTGGAAAGGGCATTGACCACCGAGACACCGACGCCGTGAAGGCCGCCGGACACCTTGTAGCTGTTGTCGTCGAATTTGCCCCCGGCGTGCAGCACCGTCATGATGACTTCCGCCGCCGACACGCCTTCTTCCTCATGCATCTCGGTGGGGATGCCGCGGCCATTGTCGCCGACGCTCACGCTCTCGTCCGGATGGATGACGACCTTGATCTCGGAACAGTGGCCGGCCAGGGCTTCGTCGATCGAGTTATCGACCAGCTCGAACACCATGTGATGCAGGCCGGTACCGTCGTCGGTGTCACCGATATACATGCCGGGACGCTTGCGTACGGCATCGAGTCCCTTGAGTACCTTGATGCTCGAGGAGTTATAGCTCTGGTTTTCGTCGCTCATCATCATCTCCTGTTAACCTGGCAACCGAACCGGTCGTCCCGACCGGCTCGACTGTCACCCCTGAAATCGGGCGCGTTATCGCGAAGACCCTCGATTTCAAGGGGTTCCATCAACCACTAAGGTCAATGGCCGGTGCCCGCGAAGCACCGGTGATCAGGCCCGCTCAGGGGCCCGGTGAATCAGTCGGCAGGGCTTATGGCTCCCGCCTCGACCCGGAACCGGCTGACTGCGGTATCCGGACGCCAGATCCCGTCCAGTGCGGCGGGATCGACGCAGGTGATAAAGCACTGGTTGGAGGTTTCCTCCAGAAACTGACAGAGCAGCCGGCTGTGCCGCTCGTCCAGTTCCGACGGCAAGTCGTCGATCAGGTAGATGCAGGGCCGGTTGTTCAGACGATAGAACAGGGCGCCCTGGGCCAGCTTGAGAGCGCTGACCACCAGTTTTTTCTGCCCGCGGGACAGGCGTTCGGCAGCGTTGTGACCGTCCGCCCTCAGCTTCAGGTCCGCGCGCTGCGGACCGACGCCGGTGAAACCCTGTTTCAGATCCCGTGCCAGCCCGTCCTCGAGCAGCTGATCCAGCGGGGTCTTGCGGTCCCAGCCCGGACTGAACCTGAGTTCCACGGCGACACCGCCCAGCAGGCGCCCGAGCGTGGCCTCGAAGTCCGGTTTCAGCAGCTCGATGTACTGCTCGCGCAGCTGCGTTATCTGCTCGGCAAAGGCGACAAATTCACGATCCCATATTCGCCTGAGCCGAGGGTCGATTTTACCACACTTAAGCAGCGAGTTTCGCTGTTTCAGCACCCGGCGAAAGCCGCGCCAGAGCTGAATAAAGGCGCGGTCGGAGTGGAACACGCCCCAGTCGATGAACTGGCGCCGGATCGAGGGGCTGCCCTCGAGCAGCAGAAAGGTGTCGGAGTCGATCACCTGCAGCGGCAACAGCTGCGCCAGCTGCGCAAGCTCGATACTCTGACCGGCATGGCGCATCCGCACCTCGCCGTCGAGACGACGTTCGACGCCGAGCGGCTGCAGCGCGCCTCCCGGCAGGGCCTCGACCTGCGCAAAGACGAGACAGGACTCGTCGCCGCTTCGCACCAGATGGCGCAGCTGACTGGTGCGGAAGGAACGGGTCAGGCCGAGAAAGTGGATGCCTTCCAGCAGGCTGGTTTTACCGCTGCCATTGGCGCCGTGCAGTATATTGATCCGGGGCGAGGGATCGAAGTGAACGTCCGCAAGGTTGCGGATATGCTGTATATGCAGCTTTCTAATCGGCATTGGAGGCTGTCGGGCAGGGGGAACAGCGGCCGGGGACTTGCCCGGCCGTTGCAGCGCCGGCGCGGATTACATCCGCATCGGCATGACGACATAAAGGCTGCCGTCTTCATCAACGCCTTCGATCAGCGCACTGCTGTTGGCGTCGGAGAGGGTAAAGCGCACCTGCTCCGAGTTCAGGATCGACAGGCAGTCGAGCAGATAATTGACGTTGAAGCCGATTTCCAGGGAGTCGCCGTCGTAATCCACCGCCACGGTTTCTTCGGCTTCTTCCTGCTCCGGGTTGTTGGCCATCACCTGCAGATTGCCGCTGGTCAGCGACAGCCGCACGCCACGGTACTTCTCGTTCGACAGGATCGCGATACGGCTCAGTACCTGCCGCAGTCCCTGACGGTCGCCGATCATGTACTTGTTGCCATTGCGCGGAATCACGCGCTGGTAGTCCGGGAACTTGCCGTCGACCAGCTTGGAGGTGAAGATGAAGTCACCGACATGGGCACGAATATGGTTGGCGCCCACCACCAGACGGACCGTCTCCTCACCGTTCTGCAGCAGGCGGGCCAGCTCCAGGATGCCCTTGCGCGGCACGATGATCTGGTGCTGCGCACCGGCATCGGACTTCACCTCGGTAACGCAGGTCGCCAGCCGGTGCCCGTCGGTCGAGACCGCGCGCAGCTGACCGTCGAGCACTTCCAGCAGCATGCCGTTGAGGTAGTAGCGCACATCCTGCTGCGCCATCGAGAAGCCGGTCTGGTCGATCAGGTTGCGCAGACGCCCCTGTGTCAGCTCCAGCTCCATGGCCTGCGGGCTGTCCTCGACATTGGGGAACTCCGCTGCCGGCAGCGTCGACAGGCTGAAACGGCTGCGCCCGGCCTTTATCACCATCTTCTGGCCGTTCAGCGTCAGCTCGATCAGGGCGTCGTCGGACAGGGACTTGCAGATGTCCATCAGCTTGCGCGCCGGCACCGTGACAGAACCCGCTTCGGCCGGCTCCTCGAGGGTGACGCGACCGACCAGTTCGACCTCGAGGTCGGTACCGGTCATCGACAGCTGGTCACCCTCGGCGACCAGCAGGATATTGGACAGCACCGGCAGGGTCTGACGACGCTCGACGACGCCCGCCACCAGTTGCAGGGGCTTGATTAGCGCTTCGCGCGAAATGACGAATCTCATGGCGATCTTACCTTGTTACGATCCGAATACTACGCCGTCAGATGACGCAGCAGATTCTGATAATCTTCTCTGATGTCCGTATCACTCTCCCGCAGCTCCTTGATCTTACGACAGGCATGCAACACGGTAGTATGATCGCGACCCCCAAAGGCATTGCCGATCTCCGGCAGGCTGTGATTGGTCAGCTCCTTCGACAGGCTCATCGCGACCTGGCGCGGCCGCGCAATCGACCGGCTGCGGCGCTTGGAGAGCAAGTCGGACACTTTGATCTTGTAGTAGTCGGCGACAACCCGCTGAATGTTATCAATACTAACCTGTTTGTCCTGTAACGCCAGCAGGTCTTTCAGCGACTCCTTGATAAACGGCGTGGTGATGGCGTTGCCGGTGAAATGGGCGTTTGCGATCACACGCTTGAGCGCCCCCTCGAGTTCACGCACGTTGGAACGGATCTTCTGCGCCAGGAAGAAAGCCGCATCGTCCGGCAGCACGATCTTGGCTTCCTCCGCCTTCTTCATGACGATGGCGACGCGGGTTTCCAGCTCCGGCGGCTCGATCGCCACCGTCAGTCCCCAGCCGAAGCGCGACTTGAGGCGCTCCTCGACGCCGTTGATCTCCTTGGGATAGCGATCGCTGGTCAGGATCATCTGCTGGCCGCCTTCGAGCAGGGCATTGAAGGTGTGGAAAAACTCTTCCTGCGACCGCTCCTTGCCGGCGAAAAACTGAATATCGTCGATCAGCAGCGCATCCACCGAACGGTAGTAGCGCTTGAAGTCGTTAATGGCGTTGAGCTGCAGCGCCTTGACCATGTCGGCCACGAAGCGCTCGGAGTGCAGGTAGACGATGCGGGCATTGGGATTGCGCTTGAGCATCTCCATGCCCACCGCATGCATCAGGTGGGTCTTACCGAGGCCGACGCCGCCATATATAAATAGAGGGTTGTAGGAGCCGCCCGGGTTGTCCGCCACCTGCTGGGCTGCCGCCAGTGCCAGCTGGTTCGACTTGCCCTGTACGAACGACTCGAAGGTGAAGGACGGGTTGAGGTTCGACTGATGCTTGACGCCACCTTCGACATCCACCACTTTCTGACGCTCATGACGCGGACTCAGCGGTGCGAAGGCGGGCTCCGGCGGTGCCATATCCAGCTCTAGCTGCGGCTCCGGCACTGCGGGCTGGGCCGGCTCCGATGCGGCGTACCCCTCCTGATAGACCGGTTGCGCCGCCGGATCGTAAGCCGGAGCCTGCGCTACCGGCGGAGGAGAAGCGGGCCGCGGATCACGCGGGGGCGCGACAGGACGGCTGCGCAGCGGCGCCATCGCGGGCCGGGCAGGGGAACGCAGTGCACCGCTGCCGTGCTGCGCCACTTCGAGTCGTACGTCGGCACTGATGTCACCGGTGACCTCGCACACAACCTGGCGGATACGGCTGATGAAACGGTCATTGACCCAGTCGCGCACGAAGCGGTTGGGCGCCAGCAGCACCAACCGGCCCTCGCTTCCGGTTTCCGCACGCAGCGGCCGGATCCAGGTATTGTACTGCTGAGCCGGGAACTCCTCCTGCAGGCTTCTCAAGCATTGTTCCCACAACTCGGTGGACATCGGTTCTCCCTCTGGGGCAGCTGCACGCCGCTCTGGCAACTTATAGCGGCTGATTCTAGCGGGTTAAAACGCAGTTATCCACAATGTTTGATAACTTATTTTCCGCAAGCGCGAAATCGCCTGAATCAATGTGGATTCCGGGACGGAAAACTCGGAATCCCCGCCCGCAGACAGGGGAAAAGCGGTTAATCTCAGCTTAATGACAACTTATATAACAGGCTATCAACACCACTTATCATTGTTTAAATTGATATTTATAGAGTTATCAACAAAACAGGAAGGAAAACCTCCGGGAACTGAAAGTTGCGCTATGGGCCTTCCGGACAGGCGAAAGCATCGTCATGCCTGTGGCGAATAGAGCAAAAATGATTGCGGCGTAACCAGCATTCCGGTATAGTGCCGCGTCTGATTTTTACCCCTTGGACTCCAGCCGCCTAACAACCCTCTAGTGTTAGCGAGGGCTGACTTAAGTAGGACTGAAGCGATGAAAAGAACTTTCCAACCCAGCGTACTGAAGCGTAAGCGTACCCACGGTTTCCGTGCTCGCATGGCCACCAAGAACGGTCGCCAGGTACTGAACCGTCGTCGTGCCAAAGGCCGCAAGCGTCTGAGTGCCTGAGGCACTCGCGCTTTTGGTCTGGTAGCAGTGGATGGCCGGATTCGAATACCCTCGCCAGCTCAGAATACTGACTGGCGAGGGTTTTAAACGCGTCTTCGATCAGGTTTCCCTGAAAGTACCGGATCAGCCCATTCTGATCCTTGCCCGCTTCAACGAACTCGACCATCCCCGGATCGGGTTTGTCATCTCCAAAAAAAATGTACGTCGAGCCGTGAAACGCAATCGCATTCGACGTATCATTCGCGAATCCTTTCGCCTCAATCAGCACAGGCTTCCCCCGGTCGATATCGTCATCCTCGCGCGTCGAGGGCTGGATGAACTCGAACCCGAAGAACTGCATCAGCTTATGAAAAAGTGCTGGTCCCGGCTGAAGCACAAGGCCAAGAAAGCTAACCCGCAGAAATAGTGATCCTTACGCCATGGATGTAAAGCGAGTCATACTGTTTGCTGCGCTGGCACTGATTTCCTACGTGCTGGTACTGCAGTGGAACGAAGATTACGGCACCAAACCGCCAACGACGCAGGCCCAGACTTCCGTCTCGGCGTACAGCGACCAGAACGGCAGCGAACTGCCGAGCGCTGAAACAGCCAGCGGCGAAGTAAGCGCTGACGTACCGGGTGTCTCCAGCGAAAGCGGGCAGACCAAGGCTCAGCTGGTTCACGTCTCTACCGATGTACTGAATGTGGTCATCGACACCAAGGGTGGCGATATCATCCAGGTGGCCCTGCCCCAGTACAAGGTGACCGCCGGTTCCGACCAGCCATTCATGCTGCTGGAGCAAACCGCCAACCGCACCTACGTGGCGCAGAGCGGCCTGGTCGGCAGCAACGGCCCCGACGCCTCCGCGAGCGGCCGTCCCAGCTACAGCGTCACGGCCACCGACTTCGATCTCGGCGATCAGGACACACTCAACGTCGACCTGACGTTCACCGACGCCAGCGGCGTCAAGGTGATCAAGCGCTACAGCTTCACCCGCGGCTCCTACCAGGTCGGACTGGATTTCATCATCGACAACGCCGGCCAGCAGGCCTGGAGCGCGAATCTGTTCGGACAGATCAAGCGTGACGGCAGCGGCGACCCCTCTGCGACCAACAACATGGGCATGCAGTCGTACCTGGGGGCGATCTTCTCGACCGAGGAGAACAACTACCAGAAGGTCGACTTCGGCGATATCGACGACGGCAATTTCAAGCAGCGCTCGCCGGACGGCTGGGTGGCGATGGTACAGCACTACTTCGTCAGCGCCTGGATTCCGGCGCCCGGTGCCGAGTACACCTACAGCACCCGCAAGCAGAACGGTCACTACATCGCCGGCTTCATTTCGCCGTCGCTGACCGTTCAGCCGGGCCAGCAGCAGACCGTTTCGGCAACCTTCTATGCCGGTCCCAAGGACCAGGAGCAGCTGGCTGCCGCACAGGAAGATCTCAAGCTGACCGTGGACTACGGCTGGCTGTGGTGGATCGCCTCGCCGCTTCACACCCTGCTGACCTGGATCCACAGCCTTGTGGGTAACTGGGGTCTGGCAATCATCTGCATTACCATCCTGGTCAAGGCCGCACTGTTCCAGCTCAACGCCAAGGCATTCAAGTCGATGGCGAAAATGCGCAAGTTCGGCCCCGAAATGCAGCGCATGAAGGAGCTATACGGCGACGATCGCCAGAAGATGTCGCAGGAAATGATGAAGCTGTACCAGAAGGAGAAGATCAACCCGCTGGGTGGCTGTCTGCCGATTCTGGCGCAGATGCCGATCTTCATCGCGCTCTACTGGGTACTGATGGAATCCGTCGAGCTGCGCCAGGCAAGCTTCCTGTACCTGGATGACCTCTCGCTCAAGGATCCGTTCTTCATCCTGCCGATCCTGATGGGCGTGAGCATGTTTATCCAGCAGCTGCTGAACCCGGCTCCGCCGGATCCCATGCAGGCGAAGATCATGAAGATGCTGCCGATCGTGTTCACCTTCTTCTTCCTCTGGTTCCCGGCCGGCCTGACGCTGTACTGGGTGGTGAACAACGTACTGTCGATCGCGCAACAGTACATCATCAACAAGCAGATCGAAGGCGGCACGGCGGAAGCCAAAGCCGGCTAAGATGAAAAAGGCTCCTTCGGGAGCCTTTTTTATGTGTAGGGTGCCGGTAAGCGAAGCGCACCGCACCTTCAACTCAATGGTGCGCTTCGCTACGCTCAGCAGCACCCTACATCCGTGCTTTCTGTAAACTCTTTACTGTTCAATTGCCATTATGAGTCTGATCAATCAGGACACCATCGCCGCCCAGGCGACACCACCCGGACGCGGCGGTGTCGGTATCATCCGCGTATCGGGCCGCAGGGCCGCGGATATCGCCCGCAGCATCCTCGGCATCGAGCCCCAAGCCCGCTACGCCCACTATGGCCCCTTCCTCGACGCCGCGGGAGAGCAGATCGATCAGGGCATCGCACTCTACTTTCCGGGCCCGAACTCCTTCACCGGCGAGGACGTGCTGGAACTTCAGGGCCATGGCGGACCCGTGGTCATGGACAGCCTGCTGAAGCGAGCGCTTACTTTAGGCGCACGCCTTGCCAAACCTGGCGAGTTTTCGGAACGCGCCTTTCTCAATGACAAGCTCGACCTGGCCCAGGCCGAGGCGATCGCCGACCTGATCGACGCCAGCTCGGCACAGGCGGCCCAGTGCGCGCTGCGCTCGCTTCAGGGCGAGTTCTCGCGCCGGATTCACAGCCTCGTCGAAGCGCTGATTCAGCTGCGCATCTATGTCGAGGCCGCCATCGACTTCCCCGAGGAAGAGATCGACTTCCTCGCCGACGGCAAGGTACTTGGGGATCTTGTGGACATACTGCACCAGCTCGAGTCGGTTCAGTCCGAGGCGCGGCAGGGCAGCCTGTTGCGCGAGGGCATGAACGTGGTCATCGCCGGGCGGCCGAATGCCGGCAAATCGAGCCTGCTCAATGCGCTTGCCGGACGCGAGACCGCCATCGTCACCGATATCGCCGGTACCACCCGCGATGTGCTGCGCGAGCATATCCATATCGATGGCATGCCCCTGCACATCATCGACACCGCCGGGCTGCGTGACGCTCCTGACGAAGTGGAACGCATCGGCATCGACCGCGCCTGGCAGGAGATCCGCAAGGCCGACCGCATCCTGATGATGGCCGACAGCACCGAAACCAGCGCAACTGACCCGGACCAGCTCTGGCACGATTTCGTCGAGCAGCTGCCCGACCTGTCCCGAGTGACAGTCATTCGCAACAAGGCCGACCGAAGCGGCGAAAAGATCGAGGCAAGGCGGCAGGGAGAGTACACATTGATCTCGCTGTCGGCCAAAAGCGGGGAAGGCGTCGAATTGCTACGCGAGCATCTCAAGGAATGCATGGGCTATGAGAGCACCACCGAAGGAGGCTTCATGGCGCGTAGGCGGCACCTGGATGCGCTGGAAAGAGCTCATCAGCTGCTGGAGACAGGCCGCGACCAGCTCGAGTGCAACGGCGCCGGCGAACTGCTGGCCGAAGATCTCCGTCAGGCACAGCAGGCGCTCAATGAGATTACCGGCGAATTCAGCCCGGACGACCTGCTGGGCCGCATTTTCTCGAGCTTTTGCATCGGCAAGTAAGGTCGCTTAGATCGCTTCTCCTGCACGCCCTCCCGGTCCCGGGAGGGCACCGCTCTCCCGGAGCTCACCCCGTCTCTATGTCTGAGTCTCAGTGTGCAGGGAGCGGCAGCCCGCCGCCAGGATATCCCCGCCATCCACTTTCAAGCGCTCCATACCCGCTGTCTGGCCACGCGGGGAATCTCTGTGTATAAAATAATTTTTACTCACAAGATGAGGTAACAGTCAACTTACCCACACCGCGGGGATAATTCTGTATTGCAGCTGTCCGTTCTTCGTAAAAGCAGCCTGTGCATATTGCCATATCCCAAGCTTCTCAACCGCTTATACCCCCGTTGACCTACAGCTAAACTACCGGGTTATTAAAGATACAACTCAATGTAATATAATGACTTATTTCACTTTTCAACAGAAACTATCAACACAATAAGGCGCATCCTTTTTTTGATCGTTGTTGTTATACACAACACCAGTGCAGGTCCCTCGGGACATCCCGAGACTGTTCACAACCCACTTACACACAGGAATCCTACAGCAAGGGCCATGCCTTGGTGACTCAACCACTTTTCTATTCTGTGAATAACAAAAGCTGTGAATAGGGGATGGACTGCTCTGGGGTTAACGATGTGGGTAACTTTGCCTGTGCAGAACCGCCACTTTCATCAACAGCTCATCCCCCGCTTACACCGCACGGGCACGCAGTTTCCAAACAACCTACCGCCAAATGTATCTTCATGATTTAAATAGCTTTTCTTGCCTTGTGAACAGTTAGGCAGAGAGACAATAATCACAAAGCACAATAAAACACATATATAAAGATCTCTTTATTTAAGAGATATAAAAGAAAGTTGGACAGAAGCGGGCTGATCGTTTTTTGAACATTTTAATGGTCCACGCATGCGAGTATAATCAGGCCCCTTTCGATTTCGGGTGCTGTCGGTACGTCAGTGGCCCAACCGTGCTAGAGGTACTTTAGGTGGACTATCCAGGTCGTTTTGACGTGATCGTGATCGGCGGTGGGCATGCGGGCACTGAAGCCGCGCTGGCGGCTGCGCGCATGGGCGCCAAAACACTGTTGTTGACCCACAACATCGAGACGCTGGGTCAGATGTCCTGCAACCCTGCCATCGGTGGCATAGGCAAAAGCCATCTGGTCAAGGAGATCGATGCTCTCGACGGGGCCATGGCACGGGCCACAGACCGTGGTGGCATCCAGTTTCGCACGCTGAACTCGCGCAAGGGACCCGCCGTACGCGCTACCCGGGCCCAGGCGGACCGAGTGCTCTACAAGGCCGCGATTCGGGATATCCTGGAAAATCAGCCAAATCTGCAGATCTTCCAGCAGGCCGCCGACGACCTGATTGTCGAAGGCGATACCGTCAGGGGGGTCGTGACCCAGACCGGAATCCGCTTTCAGGGCACCTCCGTTATTCTGACGGCTGGCACCTTTCTCGGCGGTCTGATCCATATCGGTCTCGAAAGGCATTCGGCCGGTCGTGCCGGCGATCCGCCTTCCATCGCCCTGGCCGATCGTCTGCGCGAACTGCCGCTTCGTGTTGACCGGCTCAAGACCGGCACTCCGCCACGTATCGACGCCCGCAGTGTCGACTTTTCGGTGATGCAGGAGCAGCCGGGGGACACTCCGACCCCGGTCATGTCCTACCTGGGCGATCTGTCGGAACATCCGCAGCAGATCAGCTGCTTCATTACCCATACCAACGAGCGCACGCACGAAATACTGCGCAAGGGACTGGACCGCTCGCCGTTGTATACCGGCGTTATTGCCGGAGCCGGTCCGCGCTACTGCCCTTCGGTGGAAGACAAGATCATGCGTTTCGCCGACAAGACCTCTCACCAGGTTTTCGTCGAGCCGGAAGGCCTGACCACGCACGAGCTTTATCCCAACGGCATATCGACCAGCCTGCCGTTCGATATCCAGCTCGAGGCTGTGCGCTCGATCCGGGGCTTCGAGAATGCCCATATCACCCGGCCCGGCTACGCCATCGAATACGATTTCTTCAACCCGCAGGATCTGAAGCACTCCCTGGAGACCAAACATATCCAGGGGCTGTTCTTTGCCGGTCAGATCAATGGCACCACCGGCTATGAGGAAGCGGGCGCCCAGGGCCTGCTGGCCGGTATCAACGCCGCCAACCGCGCCTTCGAGCGCGATGCCTGGTACCCGCGCCGAGACGAGGCCTACATCGGGGTACTGGTCGACGACCTCATCACGCTGGGAACCTCTGAGCCGTACCGGATGTTCACCAGCCGGGCCGAGTATCGTCTGATCCTGCGTGAGGACAATGCCGACCTGCGCCTGACCGAAAAAGGCCGGGAGCTGGGTCTGGTGAGCGACGAACGCTGGCAATCCTTCTGCCAAAAGCGCGAAGCGATCGAACGCGAGCAGCAGCGCCTGCGTGACACCTGGATCCAGCCGGGCAGCGATGAGGCCCGATCGCTGGACGCCAAACTCAAGACACCGCTGACGCGCGAATACAACCTGGCGGATCTGGTCAAACGGCCGGAGCTGGAATACGCCGATATCGCCGGGTTCAAGGGTGAACCGGTAAGCGACATCCGGGTGGCCGAGCAGGTCGAGATTCAGTTCAAGTACGCCGGGTATATCGAGCGCCAGCGCGACGAGATCGAGCAGATGCGCCGGCAGGAAAACACGCCGTTGCCTGCGGACATGGATTACGGCCGCGTTGGCGGTCTGTCCAACGAGCTGCGCACGAAGCTGGAATCGGTCAGACCCGCGACTATCGCCCAGGCATCACGAATCCAGGGTATGACGCCGGCGGCAATCTCGCTGCTGCTGGTGTTCCTGAAGAAACACCAGATCGGCAAGGGCAAGGGCAGGGAGCAGGCGACCGGCTGATGGATACCCGACTCAGAGAACAGCTGTTGCGCCAAAGCGGTGCAATGGGCATCGAGCTGACCCAGGAACAGGCGGACCGGCTGATGGCCTATCTGGCGTTGCTGGTGAAATGGAATCGCGCCTATAACCTCACCGCGGTTCGGGATCCTGCCGAGATGGTGGACCGCCATCTCGTCGACAGCCTCAGCGTACTGCCGTATATCTCCGGTCCGCGCCTGCTGGACGTCGGCTCGGGTCCGGGATTGCCGGGCATCCCGCTGGCGATCTGCCGTCCGGACGTGGCCGTGACAACCCTCGACAGTAACGGCAAGAAGACCCGGTTTCAGCTGCAGGTCAAATCCGAGCTGGGTCTCGACAACCTGAGTGTGGTCAACGCACGCGCCGAAAGTTGCGGTCTCGAGCCCTTCGAGCAGGTCATTTCCCGCGCTTTTGCGTCTATCGAGGAAATGATCAACTGGACGGCACCGCTGTGCCGCCGGGATGGTGTTTTTCTTGCAATGAAAGGGCTGTATCCTGAAGACGAACTGCGGGCGCTGCCAGCCGGATACGATCTCAAGTCCAGTCACCCGCTGCGGGTACCGGGAACGGAAGGCGCCCGCCATTTGCTGATTCTTGGGAGAGTCTGACCTTGGCCAAAATCCTTACGGTCACGAACCAGAAAGGTGGCGTGGGCAAGACCACGACCTGCGTCAACCTTGCCGCCTCGCTGGCGGCGACCAAAAAACGCGTGATGCCGCCACCATGGGCAGCGGCATAGACAAGCACGGTCTCGAGCTCTCGTCCTACGATCTTCTGACCGGCCAGGCGAGTGCCAGCGAGTCCCGACTGACCGAAACGCCGGCCGGATACCATCTGATCGGCGCCAATGGCGACCTGACGGCGGCCGAGGTGGAGCTGCTGAGCCTGGCCCGGCGTGAGTTCCGCCTCAAGATGGCGCTGGATGAAGTCGCCGACGAGTACGACTTCATTCTGCTCGACAATCCGCCGTCGCTGAACCTGCTGACGGTGAATGCGCTGGCCTGCTCATCCGGTGTGATCATTCCGATGCAGTGCGAATACTATGCCCTGGAAGGTATCAGCGCGCTGGTCGGCACCATCAACAAGATCAACCAGCGCCTCAATCCCGAGCTGCGGATCGAAGGCATCCTGCGCACCATGTTCGACCCGCGCATGAGTCTGACCCGGGATGTCTCCAGCCACCTGGTGGATTATTTCGGCGACAAGGTGTACCGCACCGTGATCCCGCGTAATGTGCGTCTGGCCGAAGCTCCCAGCCATGGCCTGCCGGCACTGCTCTACGACAAGAGTTCCCGCGGTGCCCTGGCCTATCTGGCGCTGGCCGGCGAGCTAATCCGCAAGAGCGCGGAATCCGGAAACAGCACTGGCGATAAAGAAGTACAGCAGCCGGCAATGGCCGGCGCTGATGCTGAAGTAGCTAAGGAAATGAACTGATGCCCGCGATGAAACGAGGCCTGGGGCGCGGACTGGACGCGCTGCTGTCGACCGTCAATGAAGTGAAGGAGCCGGTCGCCGCCACGCACGAGGCGGAACAGCTCGACGGCTATCGTCTGCTGCCGCTGCAGCAGATTCAGCGCGGCCGCTATCAACCCCGTCGCGATATCGAACCCCAGGCGCTGGAAGAACTCGCCGACTCCATCCGCGCCCAGGGCGTTATGCAACCCATAGTGGTGCGTGCGGTCGACGCCGGTCGCTTCGAGATAATCGCCGGGGAGCGCCGCTGGCGTGCCTGCCAGCTCGCCGGTCTCGATGAAATACCGGCAATGGTGCGGGAGGTCTCGGATGAAGCCGCCATCGCCATGGCGCTGATCGAGAACATCCAGCGCGAGAATCTCAATCCCATCGAGGAAGCGATCGCCCTGCAGCGCCTGCAGCAGGAATTCGAGCTGACGCAGCAGGAGGTAGCGCAGGCGGTCGGGAAATCCCGTTCCACCATCGCCAATCTGCTGCGCCTGATGAAGCTCGAGGAAGACGTCAAAAAAATGCTCGATTACGGCGATCTCGAGATGGGGCATGCCCGCACCCTGCTGGCATTGTCCGGCGAGGGCCAGGTCGCGGCGGCACGGGAGGTCGTCGCCCGAGGGTTGAGCGTTCGCCAGACCGAGGACCTGGTTCGCAAGCTGCAGGCGCCGCCGCAGGAGCCCGAACCCGCCCGGGCTCCGAACCCGGTACTGACGCAGCTGGCCGATGAACTGACCCGGCGCTTCTCGACACCGGTATCGATCAGCGCCAACGCCAAGGGCAAAGGCAAGATCACCATCGCCTACGATGGCGAGGATGAACTCAACTCCATTCTGCAGAACCTGAAATAAATTGTAGGAGCGGCGCCCCGTCGCGAATTAATTCGCTACCTGGGTTATTGGCGGCGGGGAAGTGCCCGTAAGTTTGGGGGCACGCGCCTGTATTATGGGTTATCACCTGTATAAAAAATAACCTTCTGTATCCCTCCTCTTTAACGCCGGTAACCTTTATCGACTTCTGCGTGAGCTCATTTAATAGCTGTCTGCAAAGTCAAATCGACGGCTCTAGTACCTTGGTGCAAAAGGCTCCGGTTCCGGTTGATGCAATACAGCAATACCCCTATAATCGACGCGCTGAATTTGGGGCATGTGTTCGAAAATAGAGCACAAAGGGCATCGATAAAACCGATATCGCGGTGGCTGGAATGCAAAACCGGGGCGATTCGCACCGATTGAGTACACCGCTGGGTCGGGTATTGGCAATCCTTTTGGCGCAGGCGGGCGTCGCACTGATTCTTTGTGCGGTTCTGTTGCTGCTGACCGGTCGGGTGGAAGCCTGGTCGGCGCTGCTCGGTAGCCTGATATATCTGGTGCCCAATCTCTATTTCGCGTTGCGCACGCTGTCCCGGCGGCACGGCCTTTCCGGGCCGAAAGTGTTGGCGGCCATGTATATCGGCCAAATATGGAAAATGGCATTGGCGATACTGGGCTTCAGTCTGGTGTTCGTGCTGGTCGAGCCTATCAGTCCATTTTCCCTATTTGGCGCTTTCATCCTGCAGCAGATCCTGGGCTGGATTGCCTATGCGCGGATGATGCCGACAACAGGTTCCTGAAACTTTGAACAGAGAGACTGAGAATGGCTAGTGGAACTGTCACATCCTCAGAATACATATCGCACCACCTGACGAACCTGACGTTCGGCAACCATCCGGAAAGCGGATGGGGCTTTGCGCACAGTGCTCAGGAAGCGGCTGAGATGGGATTCTGGGCGATCAACGTCGACACCATGCTGTGGTCCGTGGGCCTCGGTATCTTCTTCCTGTGGTTCTTCGGCAAGGTTGCGAAAAGCGTGACCTCCGGGGTGCCTGGCAACACCCAGAACTTTGTCGAGACGGTGATCGAGTTCGTCGACGACAACGTCAAGGGTATCTTCCATTACAAAAATCCGGTGATCGCGCCGCTGGCACTGACCATCTTCGTCTGGATTTTCCTGATGAACCTGATGGACCTGGTGCCGGTTGACTGGCTGCCGTACGTTGCCGGCCAGATGGGCATTCACTTCATGAAAGTGGTACCGACCACCGACGTCAACGCCACCGGTGGTATGGCGATCAGCGTTCTCGCCCTGATCATTTACTACAGCATCAAACAGAAAGGCGTGGGCGGCTTCATGAAGGAACTGTCGTTCCAGCCGCTGCCGAAGATTTTCCTGCCGTTCAACCTGTTCCTCGAGATCGTTGGCCTGCTGGCCAAGCCGGTATCCCTGGCTCTGCGACTCTTCGGCAACATGTACGCGGGCGAAATGATCTTTATTCTGATCGCACTGCTGCCCTTCTGGATTCAGTGGCTGCTGTCGGTACCCTGGGCGATTTTCCACATTCTGGTCATCACCCTGCAGGCATTCATCTTCATGGTACTCACAATCGTGTACCTGGCGATGGCCCACGACGATCACTGATTGCAATATTGCTCAGGGATCATTGAAACAGTTTGCTTTAAACCTTGAACTTAACCTTGAAAAATCTGGAGAAATCAAATGGCTGAACTGCTGTATATCGCTGCTGCGCTGATGCTGGGTCTGGGTGCAATTGGTGCTGCTATCGGCATCGGTATCCTGGGTGGCAAATTCCTCGAAGGCGCTGCCCGTCAGCCGGAACTGGTTCCGCTGCTGCGTACCCAGTTCTTCATCGTCATGGGCCTGGTCGACGCTATCCCGATGATCGGCGTGGGTCTGGGTCTGTACGTCCTGTTCGCTGTTGCTGGCTAATAAGTAGTAGGCATTTCGAAATCTACTTTTTAGACAACCGCGAGAGGTAATGGCGTGAATATCAATCTCACCATCATTGGTCAGGCCATTGCATTCTTCATCTTCGTCGTATTCTGCATGAAGTACGTGTGGCCCCCGATTACAGGGGCCCTCGCAGAGCGCAAGAAGAAGATTGCCGAAGGTCTTGAAGCTGCCGACCGCGCGACCCGTGATCTGCATCTGGCCCAGGAAAAGGCCACTGCAAACCTTCACGATAGCAAGGTCCAGGCAGCCGCCATCATTGAACAGGCCAATAAGCGGGCGAACCAGATCATCGATGAAGCCAAAGAGCAGGCGCGTGCCGAAGCCGACCGTGTCAAGGCTGCCGCTCAGGCTGAAATCGAACAGGACGCCAACCGTGCCAAGGAAGCCCTGCGTGCGCAGGTCGCTGCTCTGGTCATGGCCGGCGCCGAAAAGGTTCTGGAAGCCTCTATTGACGAAAAAGCCCACGCGCAGCTGCTTGAGAAGCTGTCCGCTGAGCTTTAAGCGAGGTTTAAGATGGCTGAACTCAATACAGTCGCTCGGCCTTACACTAAAGCAGCATTCGAATTCGCGCTGTCGCAGGGCGCGCTCGGGTCCTGGTCCAAGATGCTCGCAACCGCCGCAGCGGTGGTTCAGGACGAGCGCATGGTCCAGGCGATGGGCAGCCCCGCGCTGACCAGCGAAGCGAAAGCGAAGGCGCTGATCAGCGTCTGCGAAGACGACCTTGACGACGCCGGCAGGAACTTTATCAGCCTGCTGGCCGAAAACGGTCGTGTCTTTCTGCTTCCGGCCATACAGGCGCAGTTCGAGCAGCTGAAAGCCCGTCAGGAAGCGTCCGTCGAGATCGACGTGACCACGGCTTTCGAACTGGACGAGCAGCAGCAACAGAAACTATCTCAGGCAATCGGCACCAAGCTGGGCCGCAGCGTGAAGATGACCACCCAGGTCGACAAGAGCATTCTGGGTGGCGTCGTCGTTCGCAGCGAAGACCTGGTGATCGATGGTTCGGTCCGCGCCCGACTGGCGAAGCTGGCCGAAGCGATGACGTCCTGAGGGTGAGGAATTATCATGCAGCAACTGAATCCATCTGAGATCAGCGAGATTCTCAAGAAGCGCATCGAAAAACTCGACGTGTCTTCTGAAGCCCGCAATGAGGGCACTATCGTCAGCGTGTCCGATGGTATCATCCTGATCCACGGTCTGGCTGATGTCATGTACGGGGAAATGATCGAGTTCCCCGGCGGCGTATACGGCCTGGCACTGAACCTGGAGCGTGACTCCGTAGGTGCCGTAGTACTGGGTGACTATCAGGGTCTGGTCGAGGGCATGACTGCCCGTTGCACCGGTCGCATCCTGGAAGTGCCGGTCGGTCCGGAACTGCTCGGCCGCGTCGTCGACGCGCTGGGTAACGCCATCGACGGCAAAGGGCCGATCGAAGCCAAGCTGACCGACGCTATCGAGAAGGTCGCGCCGGGCGTTATCGCCCGTCAGTCCGTTGACCAGCCGGTTCAGACCGGTCTGAAAGCGATCGACGCCATGGTGCCGATCGGCCGCGGTCAGCGTGAGCTGATCATCGGTGACCGTCAGATCGGTAAGACCGCTATTGCGGTCGACGCGATCATCAACCAGAAAGGCACCGGCATCAAGTGTATCTATGTTGCCATCGGTCAGAAGCAGTCGACCATTGCCAACGTGGTACGCAAGCTGGAAGAGCACGGCGCTATGGATCACACCATCGTCGTAGCCGCCGGCGCCGCTGACCCGGCCGCCATGCAGTACCTGGCGCCGTACGCCGGCTGTGCCATGGGCGAATACTTCCGCGACCGCGGTGAAGACGCCCTGATCATTTACGACGACCTGACCAAGCAGGCCTGGGCTTACCGCCAGATCTCCCTGCTGCTGCGTCGTCCGCCGGGCCGTGAAGCTTACCCGGGTGACGTCTTCTACCTGCATTCCCGTCTGCTCGAGCGTGCCGCTCGCGTGAACGCCGAATACGTCGAGAAGTTCACCAACGGTGAAGTGAAAGGCAAAACCGGTTCCCTGACTGCTCTGCCGGTCATCGAAACCCAGGGCGGTGACGTTTCCGCGTTCGTTCCGACCAACGTGATTTCCATCACCGACGGCCAGATCTTCCTGGAATCCAGCCTGTTCAACTCGGGTATCCGTCCGGCGATCAACGCCGGTCTGTCCGTATCCCGAGTCGGTGGCGCGGCCCAGACCAAGATCATCAAGAAGCTGGGCGGCGGTGTTCGTCTCGCCCTGGCGCAGTATCGTGAACTGGCGGCTTTCGCCCAGTTCGCTTCCGACCTCGACGACGCCACCCGCGCCCAGCTGGAGCACGGTCAGCGCGTTACCGAGCTGATGAAGCAGAAGCAGTACTCGCCGATGTCCGTAGCCGAAATGGGCCTGAGCCTGTTCGCGGCGAACGAAGGCTTCCTGAACGACGTTGAGCTGAACAAGATCGGCGACTTCGAAGCGGCTCTGATCTCCTACTTCAAGTCCGAGTACGCGGACCTGATGGGCAAGGTCAACGAAAAGGGCGCTTACGACGACGAGATCGCTGCGCAGTTCAAGGCCGGCATCGAGAAGTTCAAGTCAACCCAGACTTGGTAACAGCCCTCGGGCACCGGTCTGCAGGCGTAGCCCGCAGACCGGATACCAGGTCAAGGTAAAAAGGCGGAACTATGGCAGTCGGAAAAGAGATTAAGACGCAGATTGCGAGTATCGGGAGCACGCGCAAAATCACCAGCGCCATGGAAATGGTTGCGGCGAGCAAGATGCGCAAGGCCCAGGATCGCATGCAGTCGTCCCGTCCGTACGCGCGCAGTATCCGTGGCGTGATTCAGCACCTGGCGAAGGCCAACCCTGAATACAGCCACCTTTACATGCAGGAACGCGAGGCCAAGCGTGTCGGCTATATCGTAGTCGCATCCGACCGCGGTCTCTGCGGTGGCCTGAACGTCAACGCGTTCAAGTCGGCCGTGGCCAGCATGAAGGAGTACCACGACAAAGGCGTCGCGGTCGAGATCTGTGCGCTGGGCGCCAAGGCAGTATCCTTCTTCAAGAACTACGGCGGCAACGTCGTGGCGGCGAAATCCCATATGGGCGACGCACCCGCACTGGCCGATCTGATCGGCTCGGTCAAGGTGATGCTCGATGCCTTCGCCGAGGGCAAGCTGGATCGCCTGTTCGTGGTGTCGAACGAATTCGTCAACACCATGACGCAGAAGCCCGCGGTCGAGCAGGTATTGCCGCTGCGCGCGGAAGACGACGACAAACTGCTGAACCATCACTGGGACTACCTCTACGAACCGGACGCGAAAGAGCTGCTCAACGGGCTGCTCGTGCGTTACGTGGAGTCGGTGGTCTACCAGGCGGTGGTCGAGAACAACGCCTGTGAACAGGCAGCCCGTATGCTGGCGATGAAGAACGCAACAGACAACGCCGGCAACCTCATCGACGAGCTTCAGATGGTCTACAACAAGGCTCGTCAGGCCGCGATCACTCAGGAAATTTCCGAGATCGTCGGCGGTGCGGCGGCTGTTTAACGCAGTGAACGGGTTAAAAAGTTAAGAGGATCCGAACATGAGTAGCGGACAAATCGTTCAGATTATCGGCGCCGTTGTCGACGTGGAATTCCCGCGCGATAGCGTGCCGAAGGTATATGACGCCCTGACCGTCACCAAGACCGGCCTGACGCTGGAAGTCCAGCAGCAGCTGGGCGATGGTGTGGTCCGTGCGATCGCCATGGGTCAGACCGAAGGTGTGAGCCGTGGCTGGGATGTAGAAAACACCGGCGCGCCGGTATCGGTGCCCGTGGGCAAGGCCACTCTGGGCCGTATCATGGACGTGCTGGGCAACCCGATCGACGAATGTGGTCCGGTCGGTGAAGACGAGCGCATGCCGATTCACCGCAAGGCACCGACCTATGCCGAGCAGGCGGCGACCAACGAGCTGCTGGAAACCGGCATCAAGGTCATCGACCTGGTCTGCCCGTTCGCCAAGGGCGGCAAGATCGGTCTGTTCGGTGGTGCGGGTGTTGGTAAGACCGTCAACATGATGGAGCTGATCAACAACATCGCGACCCAGCACTCCGGTCTGTCGGTATTCGCCGGTGTCGGCGAGCGTACCCGTGAGGGTAACGACTTCTACCACGAGATGCAGGAAGCGGGCGTCGTCAACGTCGAGCAGTTCGACAAGTCCAAGGTAGCGATGGTCTACGGTCAGATGAACGAGCCGCCGGGTAACCGTCTGCGCGTCGCCCTGACCGGTCTGACCATGGCCGAGAAGTTCCGTGACGAAGGTCGTGACGTACTGTTGTTCGTCGACAACATCTACCGTTACACCCTGGCGGGCACCGAGGTATCCGCACTGCTGGGCCGTATGCCGTCCGCAGTAGGTTACCAGCCGACCCTGGCGGAAGAGATGGGCGTTCTGCAGGAGCGTATCACCTCCACCAAGACCGGCTCCATCACCTCCATCCAGGCGGTATACGTACCGGCGGACGACCTGACTGACCCGTCTCCGGCGACTACCTTCTCCCACCTGGACGCGACCGTGGTACTGTCCCGTCAGATCGCCGAGCTGGGTATCTACCCGGCCGTGGATCCGCTGGACTCCACCTCCCGTCAGCTGGACCCGCTGGTTATCGGCCAGGAGCACTACGACATCGCTCGTCAGGTGCAGGGCGTTCTGCAGCGCTACAAGGAGCTGAAGGACATCATCGCCATCCTGGGTATGGACGAGCTGTCCGAGGAAGACAAGCAGATCGTAGCGCGTGCCCGTAAGATCCAGCGCTTCCTGTCGCAGCCGTTCTTCGTGGCAGAAGTCTTCACCGGCGCACCGGGCAAGTACGTCCCGCTGAAAGAAACCATCCGTGGCTTCAAGGGCATCCTGGAAGGCGAGTTCGACTCCCTGCCGGAGCAGGCCTTCTACATGGTCGGCGGTATCGAAGAAGCGGTAGAGAAAGCCAAGAAATTCTAAGCTTCCTGGCCTAACAGGGTGCCGAAAAGCGCTATCGAGGTAGCCTTGCCGCACCCTGCTAACTCTATAAGAGGTAACTAGCATGGCTATGACTGTTCATTGCGATATCGTGAGTGCCGAAGGCGAAGTCTTCTCTGGCCTCATCGAGTTCGTATCGGTAACAGGTAGCCTGGGTGACCTGGGTGTCTACCCGGGTCACGCTCCGCTTCTGACGGAACTCAAACCAGGCCCTGTCGAGCTGCGCAAGCAGGGCGGCCAGGAAGACGTTTTCTACGTTTCCGGCGGCTACATCGAGGTGCAACCGCACAAGGTCACGGTACTGGCAGACACCGCGCTGCGAGCCCACGACCTGAGCGAAGCCTCCGCACTCGAAGCGCAGAAGCACGCACAGCAGGCAATGTCTGACAAAAACGCCGAGTTCGAATACTCGCGCGCGGCGACAGAACTGGCGGAAGCTGCAGCCCAGCTTCGCACCCTGCAGCAGATCCGCAAGAAAAGCGGCAAGGGCTGATCACTCAGCCCTCTGCACTCGACTGAAAAGGCAGCCCCAGGGCTGCCTTTTTTCGTTATGGGGTGGAGGAGGTCGGACCGGTCAGACGGATATCATGAACGGCTCCGAAGCTTCTGGTTCTGGATTACGTCGCTTCACTCAACCGGCGTATCGCGTATGCTGGGGGGCAGAAACCGCCCCAATTACCTGCGGACACTACGATTGCAGTCTCTGCCTGTGCGCGTTGGTGGTGGCCGTCAAGCAACGGTACAGCTATAGCGCCATAGACTTCCCCCAAAATACCGATTGTCAGGGCTTTACAGACAAGCCGTATTGAATCTGATCTTGTATCATCTAGAGTCATCGAGCCTAAACAAAACTGCAAAGGTCCGGCGTTTCGGCCGGGCCGGGGACCCGCAAGACAATGTCAGTGGACGTGATAATACTGGCGGCCGGACAGGGCAGCCGTATGAAGTCGGACAAACCCAAGGTATTGCACCCGGTCGGAGGCAAGCCGATGGTACAGCATGTGATCGATGCGGCGGCCGATCTGGAGGGGGCGCGGCTGCATGTCGTTATCGGCCATGGCGCCGACCAGGTGCGCGAGGCGCTGGCCGGGCAGGAGCTGAACTTTGCCGTGCAGGCCGAGCAGCTGGGTACCGGTCATGCGGTCGCCCAGGCAATGGATGGGGTTGCTCGGGACGGTATCAGCCTGGTGCTGTACGGCGATGTGCCGCTGACAGCGGCCGCTACCCTGCGTCATCTGGTGCGTATTGCAGGTCAGGGGCACCTGGGTCTGCTGACCGTCGAACTGGCGGATCCCACCGGCTACGGCCGCATCATTCGCGATGACCTGGGGTCGGTGACGGCGATCGTCGAGCACAAGGATGCGACCGATGCCCAGCGTGCGGTACGGGAGGTCAATACCGGCATCATGGCTTTGCCGACCCGTTTGCTGTCCGAGTGGCTGCCGCTACTGTCCAGCAACAACGCCCAGGGCGAGTATTATCTGACCGACGTCATCGCCATGGCTGCCGGTGAGGGCGTGCGCGTCGATGCGATCCAGCCCGAGCATGAACAGGAAGTGCAGGGTGTCAACAACCGCCAGCAGCAGGCGGAACTGGAGCGCTGGTACCAGCGCCGCGAAGCCGAGCGGCTGATGACCGAAGGCGTGACTCTGCTGGATCCGGCCCGCCTCGACGTGCGGGGGAGTCTCGATACCGGCCGCGACGTGGTAATCGATATCAACTGTGTGTTCGAGGGGAAAGTCCGCCTTGGCGACGGTGTCCAGATCGGCCCCAACTGCAGTATTCGCAATGCCTCCATCGGCAATGGAACCGTCATCAAGGCGAATTCGGTGATCGAGGATGCGGTGGTGGACGCCGGTTGCGATATCGGCCCCTTCGCACGACTGCGTCCGGGTACCGAGCTGGCGAGGGGCGCGAAGGTCGGCAACTTCGTCGAAACCAAGAAAGCCCGGATCGGCGAAGGCTCCAAGGTTAATCACCTGAGCTATATCGGTGATGCCGAAATCGGTCGCGACGTCAATGTCGGTGCCGGCACCATCACCTGCAACTACGATGGCGTCAACAAATCCGTTACCCGGATTGGCGATGGTGCCTTTATCGGCTCCAACAGCGCGCTGGTGGCGCCGGTGCGGATCGGCGCGGGCGGGACGGTCGGGGCGGGCTCGACCATCACCAAGGATGTGGACGCGCAGCAGCTTGCGGTCGCGCGTGGCAAGCAACGAAATCTCGACAACTGGCAGCGGCCGGTGAAGCGGAAGGACTGAAACCATGTGTGGAATCGTCGGTGCCATAGCGGCGCGTCCGGTAGCGGAAATCCTGCTCGAAGGCCTGCGCCGGCTCGAATATCGCGGTTATGATTCGGCCGGCATGGCGGTCTGGGACGGTGAGCAGATCAACCGCCTGCGTCGCGCCGGCAAGGTGCAGGCGCTGGCGGACGCGCTGGCACAGCACCCCCTCGACGGCCAGCTCGGCATCGCCCATACCCGCTGGGCCACCCATGGCAAACCCACCGAGAACAACGCCCACCCGCATATGTCGGGCGAGCGGCTGGCGGTGGTGCACAACGGCATCATCGAGAACTTCGAAAGCCTCAAGCGCGACCTTCAGGCGCAGGGCTACGAGTTCAGCTCGGACACCGATACCGAGGTGATCGCACACCTGCTGGACAGCGCTGTTGAGGCCGGTGACAACATCCTGGAGGCGGTACGCAAAACGGTGGCCCGGCTCGATGGCGCCTTCGCGCTGGGGGTCATGCATCAGGATTATCCCGGCGAGCTGATCACCGCGCGCAAGGGCAGCCCGCTGGTCATCGGCGTCGGGATCGGCGAGAACTTCATCGGCTCCGATCCGCTGGCGCTGCTGCAGGTCACCGACCGTTTCATCTATCTGGAGGAAGGCGACGTCGCCCGCCTCAAGCGTCTGGGCATCGAAATCTGGAACGCCACAGGCGAGTCCGTCGAGCGTCCTGTGTTGCAGTTCCAGCACGGCTCCGGCAGCGTCGACAAGGGCGAGTACAAGCACTACATGCTCAAGGAGATCTACGAGCAGCCGAAGGTGGTGCATGCCGCGATGGAAGGGCGCCTGGGCAAAGACAGCGTGCTCGAGCAGGCCTTCGGCGCCGGCGCCGGCGAGATCTTCGATCAGGTGAAGCAGGTACAGATCGTGGCCTGCGGCACCAGCTATCATGCCGGACTGGTGGCGAAGTACTGGATCGAGGATCTGGCTGGGATTCCCTGTATGGTTGAAGTCGCCAGCGAGTTCCGCTATCGCAGGGTGGTGCTGCCACCGGGTACCCTGTTCATCAGCATTTCCCAGTCCGGTGAAACCGCCGATACGCTGGCGGCGCTGCGGGAAATTCGTGACCGGGTGCTGGCGAGCCTGACCATCTGCAACGTCCCGGGCAGCTCGCTGGTTCGGGAATCGGATCTGTGCCTGATGACCAACGCAGGTCCCGAGATCGGGGTCGCCTCGACCAAGGCGTTCACCACCCAACTGGTGGCTCTGTTGCAGACCACCCTGGTGCTGGGACGGCGTCACGGCCTTAAGCCCGAAACCGAAGCCAGGATCGTCGAGGAGCTGAAGCAGTTGCCGGGTCTGCTGGAGCGGGTACTGGGCCTCGATCCGGCGATCGAGAAGATGTCCGAGGCCTTTGCTGAAAAGCATCACGCGCTTTTCCTCGGTCGCGGCACCCTGAATCCGGTGGCGATGGAGGGGGCGCTGAAGCTCAAGGAAATCTCCTATATCCATGCCGAAGCCTATGCCGCCGGTGAGCTCAAGCACGGCCCGCTGGCGCTGGTCGACAAGGATATGCCGGTGGTCACGGTGGCGCCGCGCAACGAGATGCTCGACAAGCTCAAGGCGAACCTGCAGGAAGTACGCGCCCGCGGCGGCGAACTGTTCGTGTTCGCGGGCAGCTCCCAGGCAGTGGAGCCGGAGGAAGGCGTGCAGGTTCTGGAATTGCCGCCGGTACCGGGCATTCTGGAACCGATCGTCTACACGGTGCCGCTGCAGCTGTTGTCCTACCATGTTGCGGTGCTCAAGGGCACCGACGTCGACCAGCCGCGCAATCTCGCCAAGTCGGTAACGGTGGAATAGGGAGTCGCTGCGCGATCCGGTCCGCGCATACTGTTCGTGACGGGTGACGGGTGACGGGTGACGGGTGACGGGTGACGGGTGACGGGTGTCGCGTCACCTTGACCCGATCTTGCCGAATCACCGGAGCTACAGTCGGCTGTACCGCCAACTGTAGCTTTGTACCACCTTTAAAGATCGAAGCGGTCGGCGTTCATCACCTTGGTCCAGGCCGCCACGAAGTCGTTGACGAACTTCTCCTTGTTGTCGTCCTGGGCGTAGACCTCGGCGTAGGCGCGCAGGATGGAGTTGGAGCCGAACACCAGGTCGACCCGGGTGGCGGTCCACTTCGTCGCACCGCTCTTGCGATCGACGATTTCGTAAAGGTTCTTACCGGCCGGTTTCCAGCTGTACTTCATGTCGGTCAGGTTGACGAAGAAATCGTTCGTCAGCACGCCTTCCCGATCGGTGAAGACGCCATGCCTGCTGCCTCCGTGGTTGGTGCCCAGCACACGCATGCCGCCAATCAGCACCGTCATTTCCGGTGCGGTCAGGCCCATCAGCTGGGTACGGTCCAGCAGCATTTCCTCCGGCGTGACTACGTAATCCGACTTCTGCCAGTTGCGATAGCCGTCATGCAGCGGCTCGAGCGGCTCGAAGGAGTCGACATCGGTCATCTCCTGGGTGGTGTCGCCGCGGCCCGGTGCGAACGGGACGGTGATATCGAAGCCGGCATCCTTCGCGGCCTTTTCCACCGCGGCGCTGCCACCCAGCACGATCAGATCGGCAAGACTCACCGGCTTGCTCAGTCCGGAGCGGATATTCTCCAGCGCGGACAGGACTTTCTGCAGCCGTGCAGGTTCGTTGCCTTCCCAGTCCTTCTGCGGCGCCAGGCGGATACGGGCGCCGTTGGCGCCACCGCGGTAATCCGAGCCGCGGAAGGTGCGGGCGCTGTCCCAGGCGGTGCTGACCAGCTCGCTGACGCTCAGGCCGCAGGTGAGGATCTTGCGTTTGAGGTCGGCGATTTCGGCATCGCTCAGGCTGTAGTCGACACTGGGCACGGGATCCTGCCAGATCAGGTCTTCGGCCGGTACATCCGGGCCCAGGTAACGGCTTTTCGGGCCCAGATCGCGGTGAGTCAGCTTGAACCAGGCGCGGGCAAAGACCTCGTCGAAGTAGGCAGGGTCCTTGTAGAAGCGTTCGGAAATCTTGCGATATTCCGGGTCCATCTTCATCGCCATGTCGGCGTCGGTCATGATCGGGTTGCAGCGGATGGACGGGTCCTCGACATCGACCGGCTTGTCTTCTTCCTTGATGTCGACCGGCTGCCACTGCCAGGCGCCGGCCGGGCTTTTTTTCAGTTCCCATTCGTGGTTCAGCAGCATCTCGAAGTAGCCGTTGTCCCAGCGGGTCGGCTGGCTGGTCCAGGCGCCCTCGATCCCGCTGGTGACGGTGTCGCGCCCGATGCCGCGGGTTTTGTGGTTGTTCCAGCCAAGACCCTGTTCTTCCAGCTCAGCCGCTTCGGGTTCGGGTCCGAGGTTCTCGGCATTGCCGTTGCCGTGGGTTTTGCCGACGGTATGGCCACCTGCGGTCAGGGCGACGGTTTCTTCGTCGTTCATGGCCATGCGGGCGAAGGTGACGCGCACGTCGGCCGCGGTTTTCAGCGGGTCCGGATTGCCGTCGACGCCTTCCGGGTTTACATAAATCAGGCCCATCATCACCGCCGCGAGCGGGTTGTCGAGGTCGCGTTCGCCGGAGTAGCGGCTGTTTGGGTTATCGGTCGGTGCCAGCCACTCCTTTTCGGAGCCCCAGTAGGTGTCCTTTTCCGGGTGCCAGATGTCGGCGCGGCCGCCGCCGAAACCGAAAACTTTCAGTCCCATGGACTCATAGGCCATGTTGCCGGCCAGGATGATCAGGTCGGCCCAGGACAGCTTGTTGCCGTACTTCTTCTTGATCGGCCACAGCAGGCGGCGGGCCTTGTCGAGATTGGTGTTGTCGGGCCAGCTGTTGAGCGGTGCGAAGCGCTGGTTGCCGGTACCGCCGCCGCCGCGACCATCCGCGATACGGTAGCTGCCGGCGGCGTGCCAGGCCATGCGGATCATCAGGCCGCCGTAGTGCCCCCAGTCTGCGGGCCACCAGTCCTGGCTGTCGGTCATCAGCGCCTTGAGGTCGTTCTTGACGGCCTCAAGGTCCAGCTTCTTGAATTCTTCGGCATAATCGAAGGCGTCGCCCAGCGGGTTGGTCTTGCTGTCGTGCTGGTGGAGGATGTCCAGATTTAGCGATTTCGGCCACCACTCCATGTTGGAGGATCCGGATGAGGTGTTGCCGCCGTGCATGACGGGGCACTTGCCGGAGGAGCCACTGTTGTTATTGCTCATGTTTCGACGTCCTTTGCTCGGTGGGGGAATGGAAGCACCGCAGCCGGGTTGGTCCGCTCAGAGCTCCCGCCTTAAACCGTTGACGGTTTGCGCGCTGCGTGCCAGTTGCGCCGGCGTCCGGTGAATCAGGCCCGGCCTGGCATCGGGCGGCAAAAACAATGTAGCAGCTGCAGGGAAGGGCGGCGGGAAATTGTCTATATAGCTTTGATAGTCCCAGACTATGGCTTGGCGTCTCGAGCTTTTGGTTGCGGGCGTCGCATGCTTATTCCAGAGTGGCCAGGATTACCTGATCGGGCGCGAAGCGGGCAACAAGGGGCTCGCCAATCCGGAACGAAGTCGCCGGCGGCCCGATTCTGCTCACCAGGGCGCAGAGTGGCTCGTCGCCGGCAAGTGCGATTCTGTATTCGTCGAACTCAGCGCCCTGGTCGATACCGACAAGGGTGCCGTACAGGCGGTTGTCCCGTGCTTCGGACGGCGCTTCGCTGGCGCACGCGAGTTGCACCCAGGGGGCCTTTACCAGTGCCAGCACCTCCTTGCCGGTCTCCAGCTTCAGGCGCCGGGCGCTGCGTTCGGTGATATCGGCGTGGATCAGGTCGCCATTTTCGAGGCGTACGCTGACCTTGTGGCTGATGTCATTCGGATTCAGCTGCTCGACCCGGCCGATCAGCTGGTTGCGGGCGCTGGTCTGAAGCCCCATCCGACTGACCACCGACAGCAGGCTATCCAGCGAAACGCGCTCGTCCTGCACCGCCGCGACCGCCATCGCCTCGATCTGGTTGAGCAGCCGGTAGATGTTCAGCAGTCGCTCGCCGTATCCGGTGAGCCGGGCGCCGCCGCCGCCCTTGCCGCCGGTTTCGCGGCTGACCAGTGGCCGGCCGGCGAGAGCGTTCATGTCGGCCACGGCGTCCCAGGCGAACTTGTAGCTCACCCCGGCGGCCTTGGCACCCCGGCTGATCGAGCCCTGTTCGCGAATCTGCTCGAGCAGTCGGATGCGTTTCGGATTGATGAAGTCCCGTCCGGCTGTTTGCAGGGTCAGCAGGATATCCAGTTCCATCGTTCATTCCGTTGCGGCAAAAGCCTATTGTGGCGTCTTGGCTCCGTTTGCTCCAGGGTTGTATTCATTTTTATATAACGCTACAGTCCGGTAAACGCTATATAAAATTTTATATAACCAGGCTTTGCGGGGTTCCAGGCGTGATTCGAGCCGTTGCAACAGGGCTGTTGGCCATAGTGTCGTGCCTGCCGCTGAACGGGCGGGCTGACGAAGTCAGGGTGGCGGTGGCGACCAACTTCATCGAGGTGATGGAAGCGCTGGTCCTGAATTTCGAGCGCGCCAGCGGCCATGAGGTGATTCTGTCGTCCGGAGCGACGGGCAAGCTCTATGCCCAGATCAGGAACGGTGCGCCTTTCGATCTGTTTTTCGCCGCCGACGAGAGGCGCCCTGCGCTGCTCGAGCAGGAGGGGGTGGCGCTGCCGGGCAGTCGCTTCACCTATGCCCGGGGGGAACTGGTGCTCTGGAGTCCGCAGCAGGATTTGATCGCAGACGGGCCCGGGGTACTGCGCCAGGCGTCCTTTGGGTACCTGGCGATCGCCAATCCGAAAACGGCACCCTACGGGCGTGCCGCCGAGCAAACCCTGGCGCGGCTCGGACTCTGGGAGCAGCTGCAGGACCGGCTGGTGCGCGGTGAGAATATCGGCCAGGCGCACCAGTACGTGCACAGCGGCAATGCGGCGCTGGGCTTCGTCGCCAAGTCCCAGGTCTATCGCGACGGGCATTACGCCGCCGGCTCTCACTGGGCGGTTCCGGCAGAGCTGTACGCGCCGATTGTGCAGCAGGTGGTGCAGCTGCAGCCGGGCGAGGCGGCAGAGGCGCTGCTCGAGTACATCGCGTCCGCCGAAGCCCGCTTGCTGATCGAACGTCACGGCTATAGCGCCTTTGTGGAGGGTGACTGAAGGATGTTCGGCGCAGCGGATCTGGCGGCGCTCTGGATCACGCTCAAGCTTGCGGCGGTGACTACGCTGGTGCTGCTGGTGCTGGGAACACCGCTGGCCTGGTGGCTTAGCCGCAGTCGCTGGCGCGGGAAGGTGCTGATCGAGGCGCTGGTGGCATTACCTCTGGTGTTGCCGCCAACGGTACTCGGGTTTTATCTGCTGCTGGCGATCGGACCGGAAGGGCCTGTCGGACGCTGGTTCGACCGCGGACTGGCATTCAGTTTCACGGGGCTGGTCATGGGGTCTGCGGTTTATTCGCTGCCCTTTGTGGTGCAACCCCTGCAGAGTGCCTTCGCCGCGGTTGGCCGGCGCCCACTGGAGGTGGCGGCAACGCTGGGGGCGTCGCCCTGGGATGCCTTCCGGTCGGTCGCGGTGCCGCTGGCGCGACCGGGATTTCTGACAGCGACGGTGCTGGGCTTCGCCCATACCCTGGGCGAGTTCGGGGTCGTGCTGATGATAGGCGGGAATATACCGGGCAGAACCCAGGTGGTGTCGATCGCCATCTACGAGCATGTCGAGACCCTCGAGTACGCCTCTGCCCATCAGCTGTCGATACTGCTGCTTTTACTGTCGTTCATCACGCTGCTGACGGTGTATCTGTTCAACCGGCGCGTCGCGGTGGTGCATCCATGAATATCGACGCGACATTCCGGCTCAGGCGCGGAGGTTTCGAGCTCGATGTTGTCTTCAGCCTGCCGTTGCAGGGCGTAACCGCGATTTTCGGGCCTTCCGGTTGCGGCAAGACCACACTGCTGCGGGCGCTCGCGGGACTGGAGTCGGTGGACGGACACTGCCGTCTCGGG
This sequence comes from Marinobacterium nitratireducens, assembly GCF_014645375.1. GTDB lineage: Bacteria > Pseudomonadota > Gammaproteobacteria > Pseudomonadales > Balneatricaceae > Marinobacterium_A > Marinobacterium_A nitratireducens. The sequence continues at coordinate 46,566 of NZ_BMLT01000002.1, read as the reverse complement.
GAGCGGGTCTGGCAGCAGGGACGACAGCGGCTGCCGACGCACCGGCGCACCCTGGGGTATGTTTTTCAGGAGGCCAGCCTGTTCCCGCATCTCTCGGTCGAGGACAATCTGCTGTACGGCTGGAAACGCCTGCCGGCTGAGCGCCGCCGCATCGTCCCGGGCGAAGTTGTCGAGTGGATGGGCCTTGCGGATCTGCTTCGGCGCCCGGCGACGGAGCTGTCCGGCGGCCAGCGCCAGCGCGTCGCTATCGGTCGGGCGCTTCTGACCAGCCCCGAAGTGCTGCTGCTGGACGAACCGCTGTCGGCGCTGGATCGTCAGGCCAGACAGCAGATATTGCCCTATCTGGAACAGCTGTCCGCCGAGTCCGGCGTGCCGATGTTCTATGTCACCCATGCTGCCGATGAGGTTGAACGGCTCGCCGACCGGGTTATTTTCATGGCTCACGGGCGCATCGAGCGTACAGAGAGCCTGCAGCAGGCGCTGGGGCGTGCGGATTCGCCGCTGTTCGTCGACGAAGGCGCCGCCAGCATTCTCGAAGGCAAGGTCGGCGCAACTCTGGCCGACGGCCGCACGCCCTTCCTGTGCAGGGGGCTGCGGCTGTGGCTGGTACGACCATTGCGCCGGGCGGTGACGCGGGCACGGCTGCGCATCCTGGCCTCCGATGTCAGCCTGGCGCTGCGACCGCTTGGGGATATTTCCATCGTCAACCAGCTCGAGCTGCGTATCTCGCGCATCGATCCGCCGGTTGACGGCCGGGTGCTGGTCTGTGGCCTGCTGGCGGACGGACAGCAGCTGTCGGCCGAGATCTCGGCCTACTCGGCAGCGCAGCTGAAGCTGCACGAAGGGCAGCAGGTCTATGCGCTGATCAAGGCGGTGGCGTTGCTGGACTGAATTTCTGTTGTCCGGTCGGGTGATTTGCCGCTTGCCGTACGGTGTGCCGGCTCTGGCTAATTGCGATCGATAGGATGGGTTTTGGCGCCGTTGTCGTTTGCGGGGGCTGACGATGTTGTGGTCAGGCGCCTCAACCCATCCTACTCTTCGATTTTGACCGGCAGCGGATAATGCCTATGAATATTGTCGAGAAATTCCTGCAGCAGCACAGCATCATCGAAATCGAGTGCCTGGTTCCGGACATGACCGGCAACGCCCGGGGCAAGTTTCTGCCCACGCGCAAGTTCATGGCCGAGCAGCATGTGCGCCTGCCCGAGGGCATCCTGGTCCAGACCGTGACCGGCGACTGGTCGGACGACTACTACGAACTGGTGGATCCTGCCGATCGCGACATGGTGCTGGCACCGGATCCCACCACGCTGCGGCTGGCGCCCTGGGCCAAGGAGCCGACGGCACAGCTGATATTCGACTGTCACGGCAGCGATGGCAATCCGCACCCGCTGTCGACGCGCAACGTGCTGCGGCGGGTGTTGCAGCTCTACGAGGACGAGGGGCTGCAGCCGGTCATCGCGCCGGAGGTGGAGTTTTATCTGGTGCAGAAGAACCTCGACCCGGATTACGAGCTCAAGGCGCCGGTGGGGCGGTCGGGCCGCGCCGAGGTGGCGCGTCAGTCGTACAGCATCGATGCCGTCAACGAGTTCGATCCGCTGATCGACACCCTCTATCGCTATTGCGAGGCGCAGCAGCTCGATGTCGATACGCTGATTCACGAATCCGGCGCCGGGCAGATGGAGATCAACTTCAAGCACGGCGACCCGCTGGCGCTGGCCGATCAGGTTTTCGCCTTCAAGCGGACGTTGCGGGAAACCGCGCTGGTGCACGATATCTACGCCACCTTCATGGCCAAGCCGATGGAGCGGGAACCCGGCAGTTCCATGCATGTTCATCAGAGCCTGCTCGATCGCAAAAGCGGCTGCAATGTCTTCGTCGGTAAACGCGAGCGCTTCAGCGAAGCCTTCTACCACTATCTCGGCGGGTTGCAGAAATACGTGCCGGCGGCGATCGCCTTTTTCGCGCCCAACGTCAACTCCTACCGCCGCTTCGTGCCGGATATCGCCGCGCCCATCAATCTGCAGTGGGGGCTGGACAACCGCACCACCGGGCTTCGGGTGCCGGATGCGGAGCCTGCGGCAACCCGCATCGAAAACCGCTTTGCCGGTGCCGACGCCAACCCTTATCTCGCCATCGCCCTGTCCCTGGCCTGCGGCTACCTCGGAATGAAGGAGCAGCTGCAGCCATCCTCGCCTGCCACCGGCAGCGCCTACGCTGCCAACAGCCGTATCGAGATTGCCCGGACGCTGGAGGAGGGGTTGCGGCTGCTGGCGGGGTGCGAGCCGCTGCAGGCGCTGCTCGGCGAGCGCTTCGTGCGTGCCTATATCGCCGTCAAGCTCGCCGAGTACGAGGCCTTCAACAAGGTGATCAGTTCCTGGGAGCGGGAGTATCTGCTGTTGCGGGTATGATGTGGAGGAAGGGGGGATTGCGTGTCGGGAGCGCGGTGCCGTTCGTCGCTATTTTGCTCCTGCAATACCGATCTTCCCGCCATCCATGACGGTTGCTGCGCTCAGGGGCTCGCTGGCGATCCGCGGTCGACCGTAGGGCATCCCTGAGCGGAGCGAAGCGTGCCGTGGCTTGTGGTGCCGTTCGCTTCGCTCAGGGGCACCCTACTTACCACTTACCACTTACCACTTACCACCGTACCGGCAGCTCGGTGGTGGATTTGAGTGTCTGCAGCAACAGGTTCGATTTCACGTTCGATACCATCGGCAGGTTCAGCAGCCGGTGCAGCGTTATATCGGCAAAGGCTTTCAGGTCCGGCGCGATCACTTTGAGCATGTAGTCGGCATCCCCGGCCACCCCCCAGCACTCGAGCACTTCCGGATACTCGATGATGGCGCTGCGGAACTCCTCGGCGATCTTTTCGCTGTGCTTGTCCAGTGACACGCTGACCAGCGCCATGACGCCGAGCCCGACCCGCTCCGGGTCGAGCTGGGCGACGTAGCGCTTCACGACGCCGCTTTCCTCCAGCTTCTGACGCCGCCGCTGGCATTGCGATGGCGACAGGTGCACCAGCTCCGACAACTCGACGTTGCTGAGCCGTCCGTTCTGCTGCAGTGCCTCGAGAATTCGCATGTCGAGACGGTCCAGTGCCACTGAATGCGTTGATCTCACGTTTTTACTCTCTTTTATGCGGGAATCCTGTGAAAGTTAAGCGCAGCGAGCGCTGATTGCAAAAAAAACGCATACCGCTTGCCGTAAGCTATTTCCCAGCAAGTTGACCGGCGTCAATGACGCTGCCGTATTCACCGGACTTGATGGAGATAACAATAATGGCTCTGCCACAGATCGCCGAGAGCACCACCGACCTCTGGGACAACCCGCTGGGTACCGACGGCTTCGAGTTCGTCGAGTATGCCTCCCGGGAGCCGGAGAAGCTGGCCGAACTTTTCGAGAAGATGGGCTTCGCCGCCATCGCCCGTCACCGCAGCAAGAACGTGACCCTGTACCGTCAGGGCGATATCAACTTCATTCTCAACGCCGAACCCAACAGTCACGCCGAAGCTTTCGCCGGGGAACATGGCCCCTGCGTCAATGCGATGGCATTCCGTGTCGCCGATGCCGCGGCGGCGTTCAAAGCGCTGGTGGCTGCCGGCGCGACGCCGGTCGAGTCCGGCGCAGGTCCCATGGAATTGCACATCCCGGCAGTCGAGGGGATCGGTGGCTCGCTGGTCTACCTGGTGGACCGCTACGGTGAAAAGAACATCTACGATGTCGACTTCGTCGCGATCCCTGGCGTCGAACAGCATCCGCAGGGTGCCGGTCTGACCTACATCGATCACCTCACCCACAACGTTGCCCAGGGCAACATGGACCTGTGGGCCGGCTTCTACGAGAAGCACTTCAACTTCAAGGAAGTGCGCTATTTCGACATCGAGGGCAAGCTGACCGGCCTCAAGTCCCGCGCCATGACCAGCCCGTGCGGCAAGATCCGTATCCCGATCAACGAGTCGTCCGACGACAAGAGCCAGATCGAGGAATTCCTGCGGGAGTACAACGGTGAGGGTATCCAGCATATCGCTCTGGGCACCGGCGACATCTACGGCACCGTCGAGGCGCTGCGTGCCCGGGGCGTGGCTTTCCTGTCGACCCCGGATACCTACTACGAGAAGGTCGATACGCGCCTGCCGGGCCATGGCGAGGACGTGGCACGTCTGCAGCGCGAAAACATTCTGATCGACGGTGCCCCGACCCAGGGACAGGGCCTGCTGCTGCAGATCTTCACCGATACCGTCATCGGCCCGATCTTCTTCGAGATCATCCAGCGCAAGGGCAACGAAGGCTTCGGCGAAGGCAATTTCCAGGCGCTGTTCGAGTCGATAGAAGAGGACCAGATCCGCCGCGGCGTGCTGACTCAGGACTTGTAGGGTGCCGGTGAGTGAAACGAACCGCAGCGCCTGTATCGTTGCGCTTCGCTCAGCAGCACCCTGCGGTATGTTCGTCAATAATCCGCGATTGAACGGCTTTTTCTGTGCTGTCGGCGGTCCCCAACCAGGGATCGCCGCTCCGCCAGGTCCTGATCGGGTCTGACGGATATCAATAATAATGCTAAAAACAGGACTCCAACCGTGTCTTCCACTACTACCCTGAGTGCCCGCGCCAGCGCGGGTACGGCGCCGGCTCCCGCGCTCTGGTCGTCGCGTCTGGCTTTTATTCTCGCGGCCGCCGGCTCGGCGGTCGGCCTTGGCAATATCTGGAAATTTCCCTATATCACCGGTGAGAACGGCGGCGGCGCCTTCGTGCTGGTGTATCTGGTCTGCATCGCCGTGATCGGCATCCCGATCATGATGGCCGAAGTCATGCTCGGCCGCCGTGGTCGCCACAGTCCGATCAACAGCATGCGCGAGGTGGCACGCCAGGAGGGTGTATCGTCCAACTGGAAGGTGATCGGCTGGCTGGCGACCCTGGCCGCCTTCCTGATTCTGTCGTTCTACAGTGTCATTGCCGGCTGGACCATCCCGTACATTTTCCATGCCGTTCAGGGGGATCTGGCGGGTGTCGATGCCGATCAGGCCGGTCAGATGTTCGGCAATCTGCTGGCGTCACCGGTCGAGCTTACCCTATGGCATACCCTGTTCATGGCGCTGGCGGTGCTGGTGTCGGTCGGCGGTGTGCGTCACGGGCTCGAGCGTGCCGTGACCTGGCTGATGCCGGCACTGCTGGTGCTGCTGATCATGCTGGTGGGATATGGCATGACCACCACTCACTTCGGCGCTGCCGTCGACTTCCTGTTCAAGCCGGACTTCTCCAGCCTCACCGCCGAAGCGGTGCTGGTGGCGCTGGGTCATGCCTTCTTCACACTGAGTCTGGCCAGCGGCTCGATGATGGCCTACGGCGCCTATCTGCCGAAAGGTGTGTCGATCGCCCGTACCTCCCTGACCGTGGCCGTGATGGATACCGGCGTGGCGCTGATGGCGGGCCTGGCGATCTTCCCGATCGTGTTCGCCAACGGCCTGGAACCCGGCGCCGGTCCGGGGCTCATCTTCAACACCCTGCCGGTGGCCTTCGGCCAGATGCCGGGTGGCAGCTTTTTCGCCACGCTGTTTTTCGTCCTGCTGCTGTTCGCGGCCTGGACTTCGTCGCTGTCGATGCTGGAGTCGGTGGTCAAGTGGCTTGAGGAGCATGGCATCAAGCGCGCCAAGTCGGCGGTTTTCGGTGGCATTGCGGCCTGGATGGTCGGTCTGACCACCGTGCTGTCACTCAACGTCTGGTCCGGATTCACGCCGCTCGATGCCTTCGAGCGCTTCGAGGGCAAGACGCTGTTCGATCTCTACGACTTCCTCACCGCCAACGTGATGATGCCGATTGTGGCGCTGCTGACCGCCGTCTTTGTCGGTTGGGTCATGAAAAAGGCTTCCAGTCAGGAGGAACTGGGTGCGGGTACCGGTCACCGGCTGTGGCTGTTCGTGCTGCGCTACCTGACGCCGGTCGGCGTGCTGGTGCTGTTCCTCTACAACCTCTGATTGAATTGATCCGGGCCCCGCGGGGCCCCGCGAATACAGGTTTACGACCATGAAAGAACTTTTACAGAAATTCGAAAACAAGGCCCCTGAGATCGTCTTTGAGTGGCACGATGCCGAAACCGAAGCCAGGGGCTGGGTGGTGATCAACTCGCTGCGAGGCGGTGCGGCTGGCGGCGGTACACGCATGCGCAAAGGTCTCGACCGTCATGAAGTCGAGTCCCTGGCCAAGACCATGGAAGTGAAGTTCTCGGTATCGGGCCCGGCCATCGGCGGCGCCAAGTCCGGCATCGACTTCGACCCGGCCGACCCGCGCAAGCACGAAGTGCTGCAGCGCTGGTACAAGGCGGTCGCGCCGTTGCTCAAGACCTACTACGGTACCGGCGGTGACCTCAACGTCGACGAGGTGCACGAGGTGATCCCGATTACCGAAAGCTACGGCCTCTGGCACCCGCAGGAAGGTGTTGTCAACGGCCACTTCGACCCCACCACCAGCGAGCGTATCCAGAAGGTCGGTCAGCTGCGCCTGGGCGTCGCCAAGGTGGTCGAGGACAGCCGCTTCACGCCGGATTACAGCCGCAAGTATGTGGTGGCCGACCTGATCACCGGCTGGGGCGTGGCCGAAGCGGTGCACCACTACTACAACATCTACGGCGGCGACGTACGCAACAAACGCGTCATCGTCCAGGGCTGGGGTAACGTCGGCTCGGCGGCGGCCTACTATCTGGCGCAGCAGGGTGCGCGCGTGGTCGGTATCATCGACCGCGCCGGTGGCCTGATCGAGCCGGAAGGTCTGTCGTTCGAGCAGGTGCGAGAGCTGTTCCTGAACAAGAACGGCAACCAGATCGAGGCCGCCAATCTGCTGTCGTTCGAAGAGGTCAACGCCCGTGTCTGGGATATGGGCGCCGATATTTTCCTGCCCTGCGCGGCATCGCGTCTGGTGACCCGCGAGCAGGTCGACCGCATGATCGATGCCGGCCTCGAGGTCGTTTCCTGCGGTGCCAACGTGCCGTTCAACGATCCGGAGATCTTTTACGGTCCTATCTACGAGTATGCCGACTCCAGGGTCAGCGTACTGCCCGATTTCATCGCCAACTGCGGCATGGCCCGGGCATTCGCCTTCCTGATGCAGGACAAGGTGGAGATCTCCGACGAGGCGGTATTCGATGACGTCTCGGCGGTGGTACGCGATGCGCTCGCCAGGACCCACGGCGAATCCCGTGACAAGACCGGGATTGCCAGCACGGCGTTCGAGATCGCGCTGAAGCAGCTGGTCTGAGCGGGTAATTCGTGATCGCGACGCCCACCCAATGGTGGGCGTTGTCGTTTTGCTGGTAAGTGGTTGGTCGTAGGCGCCCGGTCCCCGGGCGAATTGGCGTCACTGACCCTGTAATATCTAACCAGGGTATAATTTTCCGGGTGGTTAATGGGTACGTGATGAGCAAAATGTTATAGGTACTTTCTGCGACAGTCTGGAGATAGACCAGCCACCCGAGCGAATCGGCACCTGGCCGAAAAGATTCGCCCGGAGACCGGGCTCCTACGCGTCTTCAACTCTTTGCGATAGCATAGGGGCCCTCAAGGCTTCCAGGGACTTATTGCCATGACAGACGCGGTTACCTCTTTCGCGATTCACTTCACGGCCATCGTCGGCGTGCTGTTTTTGCTGGCGTTGGCCGGGCTGGCGATAGTGGCTCTGGTGCTGTATCAGATCGACAAGCGCCAGACGCACCATAGCATCCGGCGGAACTACCCGCTGGTGGGGCGCTTTCGCTACCTGTTCGAGCATCTGGGCGAGTTCTTTCGCCAGTACTTTTTCGCCATGGACCGCGAGGAGATGCCGTTCAACCGGGCGCAGCGTTCCTGGGTCTACCGCGCCGCCAAGAACATCGATAACACCACCGCCTTCGGATCCACCCGGGACCTGCGTCTGCCCGGAACCTACTATTTTCTCAACTGTGCCTTTCCGCGGCTGTCCGAGGAACGCAGCAAGAGCCAGCCGATGCGCATCGGACCCTATTGCCGCGAGCCCTATGATGCGCCGTCGTTCTTCAATATTTCGGGCATGAGCTACGGCGCGCTGTCTCGACCGGCGGTACGCGCGCTGTCCCGGGGCGCGCAGCTGGCGGGCTGCTGGATGAATACCGGCGAAGGCGGTCTGACGCCCTACCACCTGGAAGGCGGCTGCGACCTGGTGTACCAGATCGGTACCGCCAAATACGGCGTGCGTGACGACCACGGCCGGCTGTCCGACGCCAAACTGCAGGAGAAGGCGGCGATTCGTCAGCTGCGTATGTTCGAAATCAAGCTCAGTCAGGGGGCGAAGCCCGGTAAGGGCGGCATTCTGCCAGCGGAAAAGGTGACCGCCGAAGTCAGCGCTATCCGCGGTATCGCCGAAGGCAAGGCATCGATCAGCCCCAACCGGCATCCGGAAATCGATTCCGCCGAGGATCTGCTGGACATGATTGCGCATGTGCGCGAGGTGACCGGCAAACCCTGCGGTATCAAGCTGGTGATGGGGGCGAGCGCCTGGCTCGAGGATTTCTGCCAGGCGATTCTGTCGCGGGGAATCGAGTCGGCGCCGGACTTCATCACACTGGACAGCTCCGACGGCGGTACCGGTGCGGCACCGATGCCGCTGATGGATAGCGTCGGACTGCCGTTGCGGGAGAGCCTGCCGATTCTGGTCAACAAGCTGATCGAACACGGCCTGCGCGAAAGGGTCCGGGTGATCGCCTCGGGCAAGCTGATCAATCCGACCGATGTTGCCGCTGCCATCTGCATCGGGGCCGACTTCATCAACAACGCCCGGGGCTTCATGTTTTCGCTCGGCTGTGTCCAGGCGATGCAGTGCAACCGCAATACCTGCCCGACCGGCGTGACCACGCACAATCCCGCGCTGCAGCAGGGGCTGGTACCGGAAGACAAGGCGGAAAGGGTGCGCCACTATCACGACAACCTGGTGCATGAGGTGGAGCTGATCGCGCACTCATGCGGAGTCGCGGAGCCGAGGCTGCTGCGGCGGGAACATGCGGCGATGGTGGTGGAAGGCGGCCGCTCGGTACCGCTGAGCGTGCTGTACCCCGACCTCAGGCAGGCTCCGCATCAGCCCGGCGCCTGAAGCAGCTAAGCGGCAAAAGGCCCCCTGAGGCCTGGAAGCCCCGAAGCGACCAAACGGGACCCGTTTTCCACGGGTCCCGTTTCAAGCTGGGGGAAGCGGCTCAGTCGTCGAACCAGGCTTCCTCATCGATATCGCGTGACAGTTCGAGTTCCTCCCTGTGGCGCTCGATCGCCCGTCGGGCTTCCAGTGCCCGGCGGCATGGGTGAGCCGCTTCAGTCGTTATCGTCGAACCAAGCCTCGTCGTCGATATCCCGGGACAGTTCAAGCTCTTCCCTGTGACGCTCGATCGCCCGTCGGGCTTCCAGTGCCCGGCGGGAGGCACGCTTTTTCTGTTCCTGTTTAGTTTCTTCCTCGAACCCGACCAGGACATTGAAAACTTCGGTCTGAATGGGGTTTAGATCCTGATTTTTCCGTATCAGCATAATAACCAGCTCCTCGACCTAGGGAGCTCCACGCGGTTCGGCAACGGGGTGAGCCTGTTGCCGTGGCGGAGGCTCCACTCTACTTAAGCGCCGTTCTCAGCGCTTTGTTGCAATGCAATAAAAGAATCGCGGAATTCCGTTTTATCGCAATTCTGCCCATATTTCAAACAGTGCGAAGAGAATAAATCCGGCGTATTGCAGCTTTATGCCGGCAATATTGCAGTTTCAAGACGTTTTAGCAGGGGCGGCGAAGGGTGTTAGATCCCGCTGAGACGCTGCAGCGCATGCCGTATCGAGGGGCCACCTCGAAGGCATGCCCGAGCCTGACAAAATCGGGTTATTCAGTTTCCGGGGCGCCGCAGGGTGGGGCGTTTGTCGTTCAGTCGCAGGTTGCGCAGACTGCGCTTGATGGTCTTGAGGTGGTCGAGCAGGGCGGGGCCGAGTTTCATCGCGACGCCGACCGCCAGTACGTCGATCACCACCAGATGCACGACCCGGGACGACATCAGGGCGCTCAGGTCCTTGTCTTCCTCCAGGTCGGTATGGATGGCAATGGTCGCCAGCTCCGCCAGCGGCGTGTTGCTGGGGCACAGTGTGATGACGGTGGCGCCGGTTTCGCGTACCAGGCGGACGCTGTGCAGAAGGTCCTTGGTGCGACCGGTCTGCGAGACAGCGATGACCACGTCGCCTTCGGTCAGGGTGACCGCGGAAATGGTCTGCATGTGGGGGTCGGAATAGGCGGCCGCGAGAATCTTGAGGCGATAGAACTTGTGCTGGGCATCCATGCACACCGGTGCCGAGGCGCCAAAACCGTAGATTTCGACCCGCGGTGCCTTGGCCAGAGCGTCGATGGCGGCCTCGAGGGTTTCGGAGTCGAGTTCTTCGCGAATGCTGATAAGGTTGCCGATCATCGAGTCGAAGATCTTTTGCTTGAACTCGCCGACGGTGTCGGTGGAATCGAGCGAGAACTGCTCGAAACTCGGACTGCTGGCCAGCCCCTGAGCCAGGGTCAGCTTGAAGTCCTGGAAGCCGTCGTAGTTGAGGGCGCGGCAAAAGCGTACCACCGTGGGCTCGCTGACGCTGGCTTCCGATGCCAGGTCGACGATGCGCATGTGGATCACCTCGTTGGGCTTGGCCAGGACGAAATCCGCCACCTTCTGCTCGGACTTGCGCAGCTTGGGGCGTGCATCTGCGATAGATTTGAGCAGATTAAAGGAGTTCAAAGCATTTCCCTGTTCTAACAACGACTTGGCCGGTGTCCGATTATAGCAATGAAAGCCGTGGCGAGCCTATCCCGGCCCGATTGCAGCCATGCAAGGCGCATGCTACCTTTTTTAGTCGCAATAAAAACACCTAAAAGAGCGGGGAACGGACAGTGAAACGTCGTCAATTTTTACAAGGAGCGGGCGCGGCCACTCTGGCAGCGGGAACCCTGGTATCGGCGACCGCCAAGGCGGCACCGGAACACAAATGGAAGATGGTTACCACCTGGCCGAAGAACTTCCCCGGGCTCGGAACCGGTGCCAACTATCTCGCCGAGATGATCGGCAAGCTCAGCAACGGCCGCATCGAGGTCAAGGTATACGGTGCCGGTGAGCTGGTCGGTGCGCTGGAGTGCTTCGATGCCGTTTCCCGCGGCACCGCCGAGCTGGGCCACGGCGCAGGCTACTACTGGAAGGGCAAGAGCCGCGCTGCCCAGTTCTTCGCCGCGGTGCCCTTCGGGCTGACGGCCCAGGAGATGAACTCCTGGCTGTACCACGGCGGCGGCATGGAGCTATGGGAGGAGGTCTATGCCCCCTTCGGTCTGGTGCCGGGCGCGGCCGGCAACACCGGCGTCCAGATGGGCGGCTGGTTCAACAAGGAGATCAACAGCGTCTCCGACCTCGAAGGCCTGAAAATGCGTATTCCGGGCCTCGGCGGTGAAGTGCTCAAGCGCGCGGGCGGTACCCCGGTGCTGCTGCCGGGCGGCGAGATTTTCCCGTCGCTGCAGTCCGGCGCCATTGACGCCACCGAATGGGTCGGTCCCTACAACGACCTGGCATTCGGCCTGCACAAGGCGGCCAAGTTCTACTACTACCCGGGCTGGCACGAGCCGGGCACCACTCTGGAGTGCTTCATCAACAAGGAAGCGCTCGAGGGTCTGCCGGAGGAACTGCAGCTGATCGTTCGCAATGCAATCCGTATCGCCAACCAGGACATGCTGGCGGACTTCACCGCCAAGAACAATCATGCGCTGGAACAGCTGGTCAACGAGCAGAACGTCGAGCTGCGCCGCTTCCCGGACGATGTGCTGATCAAGCTGCGCGAGCTGTCCGACGAAGTCGTTGCCGAAGAGGCGGCGCAGGACGAGATCACCAAGAAGGTGTTCGACTCCTTCGTCAAGTTCCGCGACCAGGCGAAGAAGTGGCACGCCGTTTCCGAGCAGGCCTACCTCAACGCCCGTACGCTGTAACGATAAGCCAACGGTAAGCAAAAAGGCCGGCACTCAGTGCCGGCCTTTTTCGTAGGATGGGTGAAAGGATGCATCGGCATCAGCCATAAACCACTTCCGGCAGCCAGGTGGCCAGCGACGGCCATCCCGCCAGCAGCGCCAGCATCGCCAGCTGAATCAGAATGAACGGGATCACGCCGCGGTAGATCTGCATCGTCGAGACACTGGCCGGCGCCACGCCGCGCAGGTAGAACAGGGCGAAGCCGAACGGCGGTGTCAGGAAGGAGGTCTGCAGGTTCAGTGCGAACATGATGCCGAGCCAGACCGGATCCAGGCCCATGGTCAGCAGTATCGGCGCGACGATCGGCACCACCACGAAAGTGATCTCGATGAAGTCGAGGAAGAAGCCGAGCAGGAAGATGACCAGCATCACCATGATCATCGCGCCGACCACACCGCCGGGCAGGTCGGTCAGGAAGTCGCGCACCAGGTCGTCGCCGCCGTAACCGCGGAACACCAGCGAGAAGATCGACGCGCCGACCAGGATGATGAACACCATCGAACTGACCTCGGTCGTGGATTTCATCACCTGCTTGAGAATGGTCAGGCTGAAGCTGCGGCGCACGATGGCCAGCAGGATGGCGCCGACCGCGCCCACGGAGGCGGCTTCGGTTGGCGTCGCCAGACCGCCCAGAATCGAGCCCAGCACCAGTCCGATCAGCAGAATCGGCGGTACCAGAGCCTTAAGCACCCGGGCGCCGAGGTTTTCCACCGCGTCGCGCTCCTCCTTCGGGATAGCCGGGACCGATTCGGGGCTGGTGATCGACTTGAAGATCAGATAGAGGATGTAGGCGCCGACCAGCATCAGTCCCGGCAGCAGCGCGCCGAGGAAGAGGTCGCCGACAGTAACCGTTTCCGGCGAGAAGATACCCTGATCGATCTGCGCCTGCTGGTAGGCGGACGAAATGACATCACCCAGCAGGACCAGCACGATCGACGGCGGGATGATCTGACCCAGGGTGCCGGAGGCGCAGATGGTGCCGGCCGCTACCCGGGGGTCGTAGCCGCGGCGCAGCATGGTTGGCAGCGACAGCAGGCCCATGGTGACCACGGTGGCGCCGACAATGCCGGTGCTGGCGGCCAGCAGCATGCCGACCAGTGTCACCGAGATGCCGAGTCCGCCGCGCAGCGGGCCGAACAGCAGCGCCATCGCGTCCAGCAGTTCCTCGGCGATGCGTGATTTTTCCAGCATCACGCCCATGAACACGAACAACGGCACCGCGATCAGCGTTTCATTGTTCATGATGCCGAACAGCCGGTTCGGCACGGCTTCGAGGAACACCGGGTCGAAGTGGCCGGTCATGGTGCCGATGGCGGCGAAGATCAGGCCGGTACCGGCCAGCGAGAAGGCGACGGAATAGCCCAGCAACAGTACCATGACGGCACCGACGAACAGCAGTAGCGGCAGCAGTTCGCTCATAGCCCGTGCTCCTCTTCTTCCGGATTGAAGTGGGCTTTGCCGGCGATCACCAGCAGGCAGCGCGCGAGGTCGGCAATGCCCTGCAGGATCATCATCACCGGCATTGCGATCAGCGTGGACTTGAGAACATAGCGGTAGGGAATGCCGCCCGCTTCCTGCGAGCCTTCCAGCAGGCTCCAGGAGGTCGCGACGTACTCCCAGGAAACGACCAGTATGAAGATTGACACTGGCAGCAGCAGCAGCAGGGTGCCAAACAGGTTGATCCAGGCCTTGCCGCGTTCCGACAGCGGGCGATAAAAGATATCGACCCGGACGTGCCCGTCGTGCTTGAGGGTATAGGCCGCGCCAAGCAGGAACACGAAGCTGTGCATGTAGATGATCGACTCCTGCAGCGCGATATTGCCGACATTGAACAGGTAGCGCATGACCACGATCACGAAGGTGACCAGCACCATGAACAGCGTCAGCCAGGATATGAGCCGTCCGCTCCATTCGCTGAAACCGTCCAGCACTCTGACAAGGCGGTTGAGGGGAGACATTGCGAGCATTGTTGTTATTACCGCGATCCGTTTCGGAAACAAGGCTTTAAATATAACGCTAACGTCCGCCAGCGTCAGGCGCCATGCGGCAAATCTGGTCAAAAGCCGCTCGCAGCCAAAGCCGCGCAGCGCTGGGACTTGCCCGCCTGTTCCCTTACAATAGGCCCACCCCGCCGGAGCCGACCGGCCGGATCAGCCTGAATCGCCGACTGCGGAGAGATCAATGACGGACCCACTGGATATCGAAGCACGCCTGCAGCGACTGGACCCGCCGCGGTTGGCGGCTTTCTGCGCCGCCCTGACCGAGCGCCTGTTCCCGAACTTTGCGTTGTTCTCGCGACTGGTCGAGTTCGGCGATGCGCCGCAAATGCGTCAGATCCTCAACGGGGTCTGGGATCACCTCGGCAACACCGGCGCGAAGATGAACTTCGAGGTCCAGCTCGACAAGGTCGAGGCCAATCTGCCGGATCTGGACGAGTTCGATATGTACGGCGCCTCGCCGGCACTGGATGCGGTTCTGGCGCTGTTTTCCACCGTCACCAGCATCCTCGAGGGTGAGGCCGAGGAGGCCGTGTCGGTATCCAACCTGTCCCGCGAGTGCGTGGCTCACTTCATCGAGGTCACCGAGGGTGACGACCAGATGTCCGACGAGGAGCTGGTGCGCTTTATCAATACCCACGAGATGATGCAGCAGGAGGAGGCTTTCCAGCAGGATGTACTGGACCTGCTCGAAGCCGGCAAGACGCTCAATGCCGCCAGACTGCGTGAACTGCGTACCCTGGCACAGAACGAGGGTGTCAGCAATATCGGTATCAGCGACGACGACTGATGCTGAGAATCGGTCTTTTACTGCTGGTCCTGCCGGGACTGGTGATGATGGGGGCGTACATGTTCGAGCAGTCGGCGGTCGACGCCTGCCTCGATGGCGGCGGCTCCTGGAATTACGACGCCGGTGCCTGCGACAGTACCGGCAATCATCCCTTCGTGCCGTTCAGCGCCCGCCACCCGCTGCTGGTGAACGGCGGCATGCTGCTGTCCGTCGTCGGTCTGCTTTTCTGCCTGGCCGGTCTCTATCGCCGGCGCACCTGAGGTGAAGATGCGCTTACGCTGGAAAATCATGATCGCGCTGCTGTTGCTGATGCTGGCCGCGCTGCTCTGGGCCTGGCTGTTCGGTCCCGCCTGGCTTGCCGGCTTCAATGCCGACCAGCAGGCAATGAAACGGCAGTTCACGCAGCAGGGGCGCGAGTTCGGGCAGCGCTCGGATGTGCAGGCCTGTCTTGACCGCACGCTCAGTGAGTTCGATCAATGTGGCGGCTACGACTGTACCCTCAGGCACGACTACTTCCTGAAAGCCTGTCTGGAGATCGCTGCGCCGACCGAGGGGTTCTGCGATGGCGTACCCGCTTTCCGGGAAGCGCCCACCGAGGATGACAAAACCTGGGCCCGGCACAGTTGCTGGGATATGGATATTCGCCATGAAGGCTGCCGGCTGCTGCTGCGCCAGCAGCAATACTGGTGCAGTGGCGCGGTAGCGCCGGATGCCGCGGCCGGCGACTAGCCAGCCGTGGTTCGCTGCGGGCAGGTGCCCGTACGTTTGGGTACCTGGCCC
This sequence comes from Marinobacterium nitratireducens, assembly GCF_014645375.1. Taxonomy (GTDB): domain Bacteria; phylum Pseudomonadota; class Gammaproteobacteria; order Pseudomonadales; family Balneatricaceae; genus Marinobacterium_A; species Marinobacterium_A nitratireducens. Next base: position 30,998 of record NZ_BMLT01000002.1, on the reverse strand, counting down.
ACGAAAGCGACCGAGCGCCGCACACCCGTAGGAGCGGCGCCCCGCCGCGAATGAGCCACCAAAGGATAAAAGCTTCGCCGCGAGGCGCGGCTACGCAGATAGCGCCGTAGGAGTCCGCTCCCCGGGCGAACTTTTTGGATCCGCAGGTGTTCGCCCGGAGACCGGGCTCCTACAATATTCGCTCACCCGTCACCCGTCACCCGTCACCCGTCACCCGTCACCCGTCACCTCCTCAGATCGTCAGCACCAGCTTGCCGCACATGGCCGCCGGTCGCTCGCACGGCCGGGACGGCAGGTTTACAGCCGGCACCGGGGCTCTTCCGGGCCCCGGTCAGCGGCAATCAGAGTCGCTAAAACCCGCCATTTTGCCTATACCTGAATACTGCGTGACCAACAGGGCCTGTCCGGCTGTTCGGCGCCGGCCGTGGGACGGGTTCGATTCGTATACATACCGATACGCAGAAAAAGGGGACCGGATATGAAAATCGGAACAACGATTGTTGCTGCCGCCATGCTTATCTCTGGCGGCGTGCTGGCGGGGCCGCCGGAGCATGCGGGACCACCGGTAAGCTCGGTTACGATCGAGTGCAACTGGGGTACACTCACGATGGAGTCCATTCTGGACTTGGACTTCGATCAGGGCGGCCACTCCTCTGATCCGAGCGGTGATGGCCATGGACCCGGTACCGCGGACGAGCCGCGTGCCGGCCTGGCCAATGTGCTCGAGCGGGGCAATCTTCAGGCGACCTGCGAATTTATCGAATCCATGCTTTAAGCCGGCATCTACAGGCGCGTGAGGCTCCAAGCGATGGCTAAAAGCATAGCTGCGGGAGCCTCCATAGCGCCTGGGAGCGGCGCACCCCGAGGGTATTTCCTCGCTGCGAACTGATTCGCCACGACGCCGACTTCGGTTCGCCGCGGGGAGTGCCCGTACGTTTGGGTACGTGGCCCACGAAAGCGACCGAGCGCCGCACACCCGTAGGAGCGGCGCCCCGCCGCGAATGAGTCACCAAAGGATAAAAGCTTCGCCGCGAGGCGCGGCTACGCAGATAGCGCCGTAGGAGTCCGCTCCCCGGGCGAACTTATTGGATCCGCAGGTGTTCGCCCGGAGACCGGGCTCCTACAATTTTCGCTCACCCGTCACCCGTCACCCGTCACCTCCTCAGATCGTCAGCACCAGCTTGCCGCGCACATGGCCGCCGGCGCTCTGCTGGTGGGCCTCGCGGGCATTCTCCAGCGGTACTTCGCCGGCCAGGGTGAGCTTCAGCTGGCCATCGCTGCAAAGACGGGCCAGTTCCGCCAGCTGCTGACCGTTGGGTTCCACCCTGATGCCCAGTGCCTGCTTGCCTTCGCCTTCGGCGGCGCGGATGACGGCGTCGGCGGTGACCGAGGGCAGGGTGACCAGACGGCCGCCTTCTTTCAGGCAGCTCAGGGCGCTGATGCCCACTTCACCGCCGATACCGTCGATCACCAGGTCGGCACCCTGAACCTCGGTGGCGAGGTCCTGGGTGTGGTAGTCGATCAGGCGCGAGCAGCCAAGGCTGCGCAGGTAGTCGTGGTTCGTGGCCGATGCCGAACCGATCACCTCGGCGCCGGCGGCTCGGGCCAGCTGCACCGCCAGGTGGCCCACCCCCCCGGCAGCCGCCAGCACCAGCACCGTCTCGCCGGCCTGTAGCTGCCCCTTGTCGTGCAGCGCCTGCCAGGCGGTCAGTCCGGCCAGACCCAGTCCGGCCGCCTCGCTGAAGCTCAGGGAAGACGGTTTGCGGGCGATCTGGGCCACCGGCGCTGCCACGTACTCGGCGTAGCAGCCGGCGGCTTCCGGGAAGCGGATAAAGCCGAACACCTCGTCACCGGGAGCAAAGCTTTCGACCTTGGTTCCGACCATTTCGATAATGCCGGCGAATTCCCAGCCCGGAATGAATGGCAGTTTGCCGATGAAGGCGGCAGCGCCACCGCCGCTGCAGGTTTTCCAGTCGATGGGATTGATCCCCGCCGCACGGTTGCGCACCAGCACTTCGTGGTCGCCGATCACCGGTGTCGGCACTTCCTCGCAGGTCAGCGCATCGGGTCCGCCAAAGGCATGTATACGGCTCGCTTTCATCGTCATCTCCGAAGGCGTGCGACATGCAGCCGCTGTCGCCTGAATTTGATAGGCTTGATGGTCGCAGTCGCACCGTCGTACCGGCGGCGCGGTCCACTTTTCTTATGGATGGAAAGAGTATGATCTATTTGGCGATATTGGAACTGCTGTTGTTCTGGGGGGGCCTGATCCTGTTCCTGGTGTCGCTGGGCCTCTACGCCTTTCGCACCGGCGACTACAGGTCGCTGCTGGTGTTCTGGCAGCCAACCATCCGTTTCAATCCCTTCGAGAACACGCTCAACCGGGCGGGGCTGCTGATGATGATTCTCGGCGTGGCCCTCAGGTTCTACCTCTTCTATATCAGTTAATCAGTTAAGGCCAGGCTATACGCTATGAAAGGAAATCCGCTGCGCGGCGCAAGCTATCTGCTTCGGGGTCTGCAGATGCTGCCCGACCCTTCGATCCGACACTTCGTCATCATCCCGCTGCTGGTCAATATTCTGCTGTTCGGCGGGGCGATCTGGCTGCTGATCTCCGAGTTCGAGGTCTGGGTCGACTACCTGATCAACCAGATGCTGCCCGACTGGGACTGGCTCGAATTTCTGCGCTATCTGCTGTGGCCGCTGCTGGCGCTGGTGGTGCTGGTGATCGTCTATTACAGCTTTACCCTCGTGGCCAACTTCATCGCCGCGCCGTTCAACGGCTTTCTGTCGGAGAAGGTCGAGCGTCAGCTGCGCGGCGAGGTGAGCGCCGACGAAGGCTGGGGCGAGCTGCTGGCGATGATTCCGCGCACGCTGCAGCGCGAACTGGCGAAGCTCGCGTACTATCTGCCGCGGGTGCTGTTGCTGCTGGTGCTGACGTTCGTGCCGGTGGTGGGGCTGGTTTCGCCGCTGCTGTGGTTTCTGTTCGGTGCCTGGATGATGTCCATTCAGTACTGCGACTACCCGATGGACAACAACAAGGTCAGCTTCGGCCAGATGAAGCAGCTGCTCAAGTCCGAGCGCCTGACCGCGGTGGGATTTGGCGGATTGGTGCAGGTTGGCATGATGATTCCCTTGCTGAACCTGGTGCTGATGCCCGCTGCGGTGGTTGGCGCCACCCTGTACTGGGTCGAGGAGCATGCGCCTGTTGTGGGGGGCGGTACGCAGATACGTCCGGCGCGGTGATCGCCCGTTAATCCGCCGCTTGGGGACCGGGCTCCTACAATCTTCGTAACCCGTAACCCGTAACCCGTAACCCGTAACCCGTCTACCGACAACTGCTCCTGCGTTGCCAGCACACCCGCCGTCCCTGGCGGTGACCCGTCAGGCCGGGTCCTGACGGACTGTCCTGATCAGCATTTCCGGCGGGAAGTGGCAGCTGAAGGTGCTGCCTTCGCCCGGTGTGCTGTCGATCGTGAGGCGGGCGCCGTGGCGCACCAGCACATGCTTGACGATCGCAAGTCCGAGGCCGGTGCCGCCGCTGGCCGACGAGCGGCTCTCGTCCACACGATAGAAGCGCTCGGTCAGGCGCGGGAGATGGACAGGGTCGATACCGATGCCATCGTCCCGAACCGAGAAATGTCCGCCGGCGTCGTCGACCCACCAGCGCAGGCTTATGTGGCCCTCGTCAGGGGTGTAGCGCACGGCGTTGAACACCAGGTTCGAGAAGGCACTGTGCAGTTCCAGCTCCTGTCCCAGCAGATCCAGTCCGCTGTTGAGCTCGAGGCTGATCCGGTGGCGCTTGTCCCGCGCCAGCGCCTGGGCGTCACGCAGGATTTGCTCCAGCATTCTTTGCACGGCGACCGGGTGCTCGTCGGCGATATGTTTGCTGGCGTCGAGGCGAGACAGCATCAGCAGGTCGCTGACCAGGCTCTCCATGCGCTTGGCCTGGGCCTGCATCTGGCTCAGTGCGCGCGCCAGCGGTCGTGGCAGGTCCTGATCGAGAAAGGTTTCGAGGTAACCGCAGATTACCGTCAGCGGCGTACGCAGCTCGTGCGAGGCGTTGGCGACGAAGTCCTGACGGGTCTGTTCCAGGCGCACCAGGCGGGTGATATCGCGGACCACCAGCAAGCGGTCGCCCTCGCCGAACTTGGTGATCTGGTACTGCAGACGCATGTCGGCATCGATCGGGCTGGCCAGCTCCAGCGGCTCGCCGTACTTGCCGCGGCGGAAGTAGCGGACAAAGCGTGGATCGCGCAGCAGGTTCATGACCGGCTTGCCACGGTCCGACGACGCCTTGAAACCGAGCAGCCGGTCTGCGGCGCGGTTCCACCATTCGAGGTTGTTGTCCTGGTCGATGATGACCAGTCCGTCCTGCAGCGCCCCGGAGGACTGCTGGAAGCGCTGGATTGCGGCCATCAGGTCCTGTTCCCGTTTGCTGGAACGGCGCTGCAGCCTTGCCAGCTGGTCGAACAGTTCGCCCCAGTGGCCGGGGGCTTCCGGCGGTTGGCTGCCATCCTCGCGGTAGATCCATTCGCTGAGCCGGTTGAAGTGGCGAATCTGGACCATTCCCCAGCCCAGCAGGGCAACGACGGCGCCCCAGCCGGCAAACCCGAACATCAACCCGATCAGTGCGCCGGCGCCGGTGCACAGGATCAGGTTTGCGAGCATTGCGTGCTGGGTTCTATGCATCCTTGCCCCGTCCTCTCACTTTACGGCTCTCTCAGGCGACCTTCGCCGAGAAGCGATAGCCGGTGCCGCGTACCGTCTGCACCAGGTAGTCATGACGCTCGCCCAGCGCCTTGCGCAGGCGACGAATATGCACGTCGACGGTGCGTTCCTCGACATAAACGTTGCCGCCCCAGACCATGTCCAGCAGCTGTCCGCGGGAGTAGGCGCGGTCCTGATGGGTCATGAAAAACTGCAGCAGGCGGAACTCGGTCGGCCCCAGTTCCACCGGCTTGTCGTCCGAGGTGACGCGGTGCGAGATCGGGTCCAGCGTCAGGCCGTCCACGCTGACCGGCTCCTCGACGCCCTTGGGCGTGGTGCGGCGCAGAACGGTCTTAAGCCGTGCCACCAGCTCGCGCGGCGAAAACGGCTTGGTGATGTAGTCGTCTACGCCGGACTCCAGACCCTTGACCTTGCTGTCTTCTTCGCCCTTGGCGGTGAGCATGATAATCGGGATTTCGGCGGTCATCTCATCCTTGCGCAGGCGCCGTGCGAAATCGATACCGCTCATGCCCGGCATCATCCAGTCCAGCAGCACCAGGTCAGGCGTGCTGTCGACGACGAGCTCATGGGCGTCGCGGGCGTTGTCAGCTTCCAGGCACTCGTAACCGGCCATTTCCAGGGCCACCGCGATCATCTCCCGAATCGGAGCTTCATCGTCGACGATCAATACACGTTTTGTTGCAGACATGGCTTGCCTCTGTACGAATAGGTCGGGATCAGTGACCGGCTCTCTTCCCTGGCCGGCGGCACTTCACGCTACCCCGGTGGCTTGCAGCTGGCCCCGGGTGTAGATGCAATTAAGTCCGCATTATTACAAACGTAAATTATGACAGAGATATGACGAGTTGCCCGATAGAGCGCTGATCGGCAGTAAAAAGGCCGCGATCAGGCGTCCAGCGCATAGTGCGCCACCAGGCCCAGGAAAATTGCCAGCCCCGCGTAGTGGTTGTTGAGAAAGGCTCGGAAGCAGGGATCGCGCTCGCGAAAGCGGGTGATCCACGACTGGTATACGAAAAAGCCCGAGGCAACCAGCAGACCGGCATAGAACCAGATCGAGAGGCCGAGCTGGCGCGCGACCAGGACCAGGCACAGCAGCGCCAGTGCCTGCAGCAGGCCGATCATGAACCGGTCGGCATCACCGAACAGGATCGCCGTCGACTTGATGCCGACCACCAGGTCGTCGTCGCGATCGACCATGGCATAGTAGGTATCGTAGGCCACGGTCCACAACAGGTTGGCGGTGAACAGCAGCCAGGCGATGGGCACGAGCTTGGCGTCGAGCGCGGTGAAGGCCATCGGAATGGCCCAGGAGAAGGCCGCGCCCAGCACGACCTGGGGCAGGTGGGTGTAGCGCTTCATGAACGGATAGGTCGACGCCAGCGCCAGACCGCCGAACGACATCAGCACCGTGGTGGTGTTGGTGTACAGCACCAGAATGAATGCCAGCAGCATCAGCACCGCGAACAGGTACAGCGCCTCGCGCGCGCTGACGCGGCCCGACGGCAGCGGTCGGGCTGCGGTGCGCTTGACGTGTCCGTCGACATTGCGGTCGGCGAAGTCGTTGATGACGCAGCCGCCGGCCCGGGTGAGCGCCACACCGGCACAGAAAATGAACAGGATGTCGAGTGGCGGCAACCCCTCGGCGGCGATCCAGAGCGCCCAGAGGGTCGGCCAGAGCAGCAGGTAGATGCCGATCGGGCGGTTGACGCGGGACAGCTGCACGTAGGCGTCAAAGCGGTCGCGAAGAAATCCGGAGGTGGGCTGCATCTGCATGGGATTATCCGAGGCTGTTGCGGCGAAGCGGGTATTCTACCGGCTCGAGCGCGGGCAGAAAAACCTCGCACACCAGCAGTGGCTTGCCGCCGAGACGGAAAACCGAGCGCCGGGCCCAGAGACGGGTGCCGTCGCGCAGTTGCAGTTCGCCGATTTGGAGCGGTTCGCGCCGCATTGTCGGGTCGCTGAACAGCAAGGTGCCGAGCGAGCGGTTGCCGACCCGGGTCAGTCGTCGTTCCGCGCCGGACAGAGTCGATACCGGAAAGACCGAACGGGCATAGACCCAGGGTTCGCCGGCGCCGCACAGCTGCACTTCGCGGATCAGGGCCAGGCGGCGTGGCGGCAGGCCAAGGGCTCGCGCCTCCGAGCGGGACGGGCGATAGACGCCCTGGCGCAGCACCTCGACGTGAAAGCGACCGCGGCTGGCGCTGATCAGGCGCTGGGTCAGTGAGCCGCGATCCAGCAGCCAGTTGCGCCAGGGCGCGGGCGCAGCCAGGCGGGACGGTCGCCTGAGCGCACGCCAGCGGGTCGAGAAGTGATTGCGGATCAGGGCCTGGGCGGGTGTCACGATCGAAGTCCAAAACCTAAAGGTGGGCTATCTTAGCAGAGCGAGCCGTTGCAACCGAAATTCGGTGAGGAATGAGGCGTAAAGTGTATAGAGTAAGGTCGTAATGCGTAGGAGCCCGGTCGCCGGGCGAAGAGCGGCTTGCTCGGTGTACACTTCACGGCAAACATTCGAAACGAAGCGTCCATGAAGAAAAGACAGCACGAGTACAGCAACGATGAAATCCTGGCGCTGATGAAGCGCTGGGTCGAGGTGATGGTGGTGGGGGAGAACCTGTGTCCGTTCGCCGCGCCGGACGTGCGCCACGACCGGGTGCGTTACGCCATCAGCGATGCGCGCCTGCCCGGTTCTCTGGTACGCGAGTTCCTTGCGGAGCTGGACCTGATCCAGCGTACGCCGGAATCCGAGATCGCCACCACGCTGCTGGTGGTGCCGCACCTGCTGGACCATTTCGACGATTATCTGGATATGCTGGCGTTTTGCGAGGATCTGCTGGCGGAAGCCGGCCTCGACGGTGTCTTCCAGCTCGCCAGCTTTCATCCCGGTTACCTGTTCGAGGGTGTGCCGGAGGATGACCTCAGTCACTGGAGCAACCGGGCGCCTTTCCCGACGCTGCATCTGATACGCGAAGGGCAGATGAGCCGGGTGCTGATGCACCACCCGGATCCGGATGCCATCCCCGAACGCAACATCGCCCACCTGCGGGAACTGGGGCGGGAGCGCCTGATCGAGCTGTTCCCGCCGTTCGCCGATTACTGCGACTGATGGTGCTGCTGCGGCCTATTTGCCTATAGGAGCCCGGTCCCCGGGCGAACCCTCTCGGCAGTGTGCCATACCCGATTCGCCCACGGAGTGGGCTCCTACGCCCGTATCAGGCGCGCGATGGGCGATCTGCCTGTAGGAGCCCGGTCCCCGGGCGAACACACTCGGCAGTGTGCCATACCCGATTCGCCCACGGAGTGGGCTCCTACGCCCGTATTAGGCGCGCGATGGGCGATCTGCCCGTAGGAGCCCGGTCCCCGGGCGAACCCTCTCGGCAGTGTGCCATACCCGATTCGCCCACGGAGTGGGCTCCTACGCCCGTATTAGGCGTGCGATGGGCGATCTGCCTGTAGGCGCCCGGTCCCCGGGCGAACACACTCGGCAGTGTGCCGTCACATTCGCGGCGAGGCGCCGCTCCCACGGGGCTCCTGCGGTCAGTTTTCGTCGTCGATCGGCTCTTCGGTCTCGTCACGGACGGTCTGCTTCATTTCCTGCAGACTGGCGTGACGCACGTCGGTGCCGCTGACCAGGTACACCAGGTGCTCGGCCAGGTTGCAGGAGTGATCGCCGATGCGCTCCAGCGCGCGCAGCACCCAGATGACGTTGAGCACGCTGCTGATCGAGCGCGGATCTTCCATCATGTAGGTCGCCAGCGAGCGCATTGCGGTGCGATATTCGCGGTCCACCGCCTTGTCCTGCTTGGCGACCTGGTAAGCGAGCTGGATGTCGCTGCGGGCGAAGGCGGTCAGCACGTCGCGGACCATCGCACGTACCAGGGTGCCGATATGGCGCACTTCCTGGTAGCCGCGCGGCGATTCGCCGGCGTTGACCAGCTCGATGGCCTGGCGGCTGATACGGGTCGCCTCGTCGCCGATCCGCTCCAGGTCCGAGGCGGCGCGGGTGATCGCCATGATCATGCGCAGGTCGCTGGCCGCCGGCTGGCGCCGGGCGATGGTGCGGGTGCAGTGTTCGTCGATCTGCAGCTCCATGTCATTGGTCTGCTTGTCGACCCTGAGCGACTGCTCCGCCAGCTCGGCATCGCCGTTGAGCAGCGACTCGATGCTGTCGTGTACCTGGCGCTCGACCAGGCCACCCATGGTCAGCAACTCGGTGCGGATCTGCTCCAGCTCATCGTTGAACTGCTGGGAAATATGGGCGTTGTAACCGTCCTTTTCGAATTCGACCACGGTGTCGTCTCCATTTATCTGTTGCTGTCAAACCGGCCGCGGGGGCCGGTCTGGGCGTGGTGCGGCTGATGCTTAGCCGTAGCGGCCGGTGATGTAGTCTTCGGTCTGCTTCTTCACGGGGTTGGTGAACAGCGTATCGGTCACCCCGAACTCGATCAGGTCACCCATGTACATGAAGGCGGTGTAGTCGGAGACGCGCGCCGCCTGCTGCATGTTGTGGGTGACGATGGCGATGGTGAAGTCCTTTTTCAGCTCGTGGATCAGCTCTTCGATCTTCAGCGTCGAGATCGGGTCGAGTGCCGACGCCGGCTCGTCGAGCAGCAGCACTTCGGGCTTCACCGCGATGGTGCGGGCGATGACCAGACGCTGCTGCTGACCGCCGGACATGCCCAGCGCGCTTTCGTGCAGACGGTCCTTGACCTCGTCCCACAGTGCCGCCGAGCGCAACGCCCACTCCACGGTCTCGTCGATCAGGCGCTTCTTCTTCACACCCTGGATGCGCAGCCCGTAGGCGACGTTTTCGTAGATCGACTTGGGGAAGGGGTTGGGCTTCTGGAACACCATGCCGACGCGACGGCGCAGCTCGGCGACGTCGACCGCGCGGCCGTAGATGTTGTCGCCGTCGAGCAGGATCTCGCCGGTGATATGGCAGCTGTCGACCAGGTCGTTCATGCGGTTGAAGCAGCGCAGCAGCGTCGACTTGCCACAGCCGGACGGGCCGATGAAGGCGGTCACGCGGTTTTTCGGGATCAGCATGTCGATGCCGTGCAGCGCTTCCTTTTCGCCGTAGGAGAGGCGCAGGTCCTTCACCTGCAGCGTGATTTCCTCGTCCTCCAGGCGCAGCTCGCGCTGATCGCGCTGCATGGCGGAGATGTCGATGGCGTGGGTCTTGATATCGGTGGTCATGTCTCGAAACCTTTGTTAAGTCAGCCCGCTTAGCGGCATTACATTTCCAGCGCTTTGTACTTTTCGCGCAGGTGGTTGCGGATCGCGATGGCCGAGAAGTTCAGCAGCGCGATGACCACGACCAGCAGCAGTGCCGTGGCGTACACCAGCGGACGAGCCGCTTCGACGTTCGGACTCTGGAAGCCCACATCGTAGATGTGGAAGCCCAGATGCATGAATTTCTGATCCAGGTGCAGGTAGGGGTAGTTCATGTCCAGCGGCAGGCTCGGTGCCAGCTTGACCACGCCGACCAGCATCAGCGGCGCCACTTCGCCGGCGGCGCGGGCGATCGCCAGGATGACACCGGTCATGATAGCCGGGCTCGCCATCGGCAGCACCACCTTCCACAGCGTTTCGGCCTTGGTCGCGCCCAGTGCCAGCGAACCCTCGCGCACCGCCCGCGGAATCCGGGACAGGCCCTCTTCGGTGGCGACGATGACCACCGGTACGGTCAGCAGCGCCAGTGTCAGCGAGGCCCACATCAGGCCGCCGGTACCGAAGGTCGGCGACGGCTTGGCTTCCGGGAAGAAGAGGTCGTCGATGTGACCGCCGAGGAAGTAGACGAAGAAGCCGAGGCCGAACACGCCGTAGACGATCGACGGTACGCCGGCGAGGTTGTTCACGGCGATGCGGATGACGCGGGTCAGGAAGCCCTGCTTGGCGTATTCGCGCAGATAGACCGCGGCGACGACGCCGAACGGCGTGACCATCACCGACATCAGGATCACCATCAGCACCGTGCCGTAGATGGCCGGGAAGATACCGCCCTCGGTGTTGGCTTCGCGCGGATCGTCGGCGACGAACTCCCAGATCTTGGCCATGTAGTGGCCGATCTTGTCGAACAGGCCCATGGCATTGGGCTGGAAGGCACGCACCACCTTGGACAGCTGGACTTCGACGGTACTGCCGTTGGCGACTTCGGCGGTGAAGCTGTCACGGTTCATCGCCTGGTTCAGCTCCAGCAGTTCGCCCTGCAGTGCTTCGTACTCGGTGTTGAGCTCGGCTCGACGTGCTTCGATATCGGCGTAAGGCGCCGGATCGGAAACGTTCTTGAGTTCCAGCGAGCGCTCCTTCAGGCGCAGGCGTTCGATCTCGTAGTTGATCGCGCCGATCTCGCCTTTCTGGATGCTCTCGATCTGCGCGTGCAGGTCGCGGGCGCGCTCGATGCGGCGCTGCAGCTCATCCCAGAGTGCTGCGGCTTCGGGGCCGGCGTCGTAGCCGTCGTACTGGCCGACCAGCTCGCCGTTCTGTTTGATCGAGCGCAGGTAGCCGTAGAGGTTGCCCCACTCCTCGCGTTCGGCGACGAACAGGGTTTCCGGGTAGCTGCGCGCGGTGACGTGATCGTCGATGGCCCAGACGAAGTCGGCACCGGTGACGTCGCGGTTACCGACCTTGAACAGGTCGCGCTGCATGTGATCGACGCCTTCCGGCACCTCGATGCCGGAGTCGCGCAGCTGCGCGGCCGGCACCATTTCGGATTCGACCAGCTCGCCGACCAGCACGGACTCCTGGCCGGCGTGGCTGTAGGTTGCCTGCAGCACGTCGGCGGGCCAGAAGTGGCCCAGGCCGCGGACCGCGATCAGACCCAGCAGGCCGATCACCATGATGACGCTGATGGCGACCGCACCGGCGTTGAGCCAGACCCAGGGGGAGCCGGAGCGGGTCCATTCGGAAAAGGAAATTCGCATGTTCTGGTTCCTTGTGAGTCCCGGTTACAGGGAGCCGTATTTCTGGCGCAGGTGCTGGCGAATGCTTTCCGCCAGGGTGTTCACGATAAAGGTGAACATGAACAGCACAAATGCGGCCAGGAACAGGATCCGGAAGTGGGTGCTGCCAACCTCGGACTCCGGCATCTCAACGGCAATGTTGGCGGCCAGGGTTCGCATGCCCTCGAAAATGTTGATGTCCATGATCGGCGTGTTGCCGGTGGCCATCAGCACGATCATGGTCTCGCCGACGGCGCGGCCCATGCCGATCATCACCGCCGAGAAGATGCCGGGGCTGGCGGTCGGCAGGACCACCCGTACCAGCGTCTGCCAGGGGGTCGCGCCGAGGGCCAGCGAGCCGTAGCTGAGGTTTTTCGGCACGGCAAAAATGGCGTCCTCGGTGATCGAGAAGATGGTCGGAATCACCGCGAAGCCCATGGCGATACCGACCACCAGGGCGTTGCGCTGGTCGTAGCTGATCCCCAGTTCCTGGCTGACCCAGAAGCGCATGTCACCGCTGAAAAGGGCGTTCTCGATCGGGCCGGCGATGGCGAAGCTGAACATCGTCGCCAGTATCACCACCGGCACCAGCAGGGTTACGTCCCAGCCCTCCGGCAGCAGGAAGCGGATACGGTTCGGCATCTGTGCCCAGACGAAGGCGAAGGCGATGACCGACAGCGGTACCACCAGCAGGGTGATAAACACCGCGGCCAGGTTCAGTTCCATGAACGGCGCCAGCCAGAGACCGGCCAGGAAACCGAGGATGACGGTTGGCAGCGCCTCCATCAGCTCGATCATCGGCTTGACCTTGCGGCGCAGCCCGGGTGCCATGAAGTAGGCGGTATAGATGGCGCCGCAGATCGCCAGCGGCGTGGCCAGCAGCATGGCGTAGAAGGCGGCCTTGAGGGTGCCGAACGCCAGCGGCATCAGGCTGTACTTGGGCTCGAAGTCGTTGTTGGCGGCGGAGGACTGCCAGACGTAGCTCGGCTCTTCGTAGCCCTCGTACCAGACCTGGCTCCAGAGTGCGGACCAGGAGATTTCCGGGTGCTCGTTGTGCACCGCCCAGAACTGCAGCTTGCCGTCCTTTTCGAACAGCAGCGCGTTGGAGCGGGGGGCATAGGCGATACCGTCGATGTCGCCGTCGACGACTTCTTCGTTCAATACATTGCGCTCGGCGGTGGTGCTGAACAGGCGCAGGGTGCCGTCGCTGTCGACGGTGGCAAAACCCTTGCGGCGGTGTTCGGTGACGAAACCGCTGAGCGGCTTGCCGCCGTTGTCGAAATCGCGAATGCGGGTCATATCCCAGCCGCCCTGGTCGTTGCGCACCAGGAACCACTGCGATACCAGACCCTTGTCGTCGGCCAGCATCAGCGAGGTGCCGCCGAGCAGCAGCTCGAACTGGCGGATCTCGCCGGTGGTCGCGGGCAGCACCTGGGGCACGGCATCGCTGGACTGCAGGTCCTTGACCACCAGCTTGCCGCCCGGTGCGGCGACCAGCAGCCAGCGCCGGTCCGGCATCAGCAGCAACTTGTTGGGTTTGACGTCCTGGCTCGGCAGCAGCTGGCTGTCGACATCGGCCTGAACTTCGCCGGTGAGAAAGTTTTCGGTCAGGCTGACGTCGGTCCGGGTCAGCACGCCGTCGCTGCCGCCGACCAGGCGCCAGTCGTCACCGTCACCGTTGACCGCCAGCAGGTCTAGTGGACGTTCACCAACGGCAATCGGCGCCTCGCCGAGCGGGTAGGCGATTTCCGGGGTGATGACGCGCTTGCCGTCCGGGTAGGACGACTTGTAGTCGTGGCGCAGCACCAGGGCGGTGCCGTCGCTCAGGCCCAGCGCGAACAGGCGGCGGGCAGGGGAAATGTCGACCACGCTGCGGATACTGACGCCTTCGGCCAGTGCCACCGGCTGCTCGCTGACGATGTCGCCGCTGCGGGTATCGAAGAACACCAGTGCGGGGGTGTCGGTCAGACGCAATCCAATCTCGGCCTGCTCCTCCATCGCGAGGTACAGCGTTTGACCGCCACCGGGCAGCGCGTACGGTTCGACTACGGCGCCGTTCTGCTGCCAGGGCTCGACCTCGGCCGACTGGAACAGGGGCAGTACTTCGTACAGGAGATAGAAAAAGATCAGCAGTATCGCGATGATCACGCTGATACCGCCGATACCGATACCGAGACTGGCGATACGATCCTTCAGCGCGCGCACCTTGCGCTTGCGCCGGGCGGACGGCGTATCGAAATCAAGATCGGGTACGGTGGCTGTGGCTTCTTGGCTCATGGCGCAGGGTCCCGGAAAGGCTTCTGTAAATGATGGCGCTACGATAGTGCAGGTATATGACGAAATTGTTACAGTCGGCGGACAAAAAGAAGCAGGGGAAGTCGTTGCCAACTCCCCCTGCGCTTTCTTGCTTTGCCGGGGCTGTTACAGGCCCAGGTCAGCCATCTGCTTTTCGACAACGGCAGCCGGCAGCGGGATGTAGCCGTCCTTGACGACAACTTCCTGACCGACTTTGGACATTACCAGCTTCAGGAATTCACGCTCGATCGGCTGCATGTCTTCGCCAGGCTTCTTGTTGACGTAGACGTACAGGGAGCGGGCCAGCGGGTACTTGCCGGTAACGGCGTTTTCCGGAGTTGCTTCGACGAACTCGCCACCTTCTTTCTTGGATAGCGGCAGGGCGCGGACGGAAGCGGTCTTGTAACCGATACCGGAGTAGCCCAGGCTGTTCAGCGAGGTGGAAACGGACTGAACGACGGATGCGGAACCCGGCTGCTCGTTGACGTTGTTGCGGAAGTCACCCTTGCACAGCGCTTTTTCCTTGAAGTATCCGTAGGTGCCGGATACCGAGTTGCGGCCGAACAGCTGGATGCTCTTGTCGGCCAGGGCTCCGGTCACGCCCAGCTGACCCCAGGTGGTGACGTCGTCAGCGGCGCCGCACTTGCGGGTCGAGGAGAAGACGGCGTCGACCTGATCGATGCTCATGCCTGCGATCGGGTTGTCCTTGTGTGCGAATACGGCCAGGGCGTCGATGGCAACAGCGACCGGGGTCGGCTTGTAACCGAACTTCTGTTCGAAGGCTTCGATTTCCTTGTCCTTCATCATGCGCGACATCGGGCCCAGGTTGGAGGTGCCTTCGGTCAGTGCGGGCGGAGCGGTAGAAGAACCGGCGGCCTGGATCTGGATGTTGACGTTCGGGTAGGCGCGCTTGAACTCTTCGGCCCACAGGGTCATCAGGTTGGCCAGGGTGTCGGAACCGACGCTGGACAGGTTACCGGAGACACCGGAAGCCTTTTCGTAGGTCGGCAGATTCGGATCGAGCAGGTCGGATGCGCTTGCGGTCATGCAGGTCGCAGTCATGGCGACAGCGGCGAACAGCTTCTTCATCGGTTTCATCGTTAGCTCCTGATTGGTTGAACCGGTAGCGTTCAAGTTCGAAGTGGCGCCCACTATAGGGTTGGACTGTGACAGGATTGTGACAGTGTAGGCCGGCGTCGTTTTTCTGCGACTTCTGCGGCGCAATTGCCTCTTTGCAGTAGTGATTTGTGCAGGCGCGAAGAGGTAAAATTCGCCCATTCTCGAATTTCAGATCGGATGTTCAACAATGCCAAAAGCCGAAGATCAACTCCTGGTGCCGGAAGGCGAGCTCAGTCTCAAGTTGCCGGCCAGCAGTGAAGCCACCAACATGTTCGGCGATGTCTACGGCGGCTGGGTCGCCGCGCGCGCGGTCGAAGCCGCCGAGATCCGCGCCGCCACCATCGCCGAGGGGCGCATCGCCACTGTCTCGGTCGGCAGTATGGATTTCATGGCGCCGGTGCTGGTCGGCACCATCCTCAGCTTCTTTACCCGCATCGTCGAGCAGGGACGTAGCTCGATGCGCATCGCCGTGGAGGTCTGGGGGCGCTGCCCGGACGGCCGTGATCCGCGCAAGGTGTCCGAAGTCGAGTGCGTGCAGGTCGCCATCGACGAGCAGGGGCGCATTCGTCGCCTGCCGCAGCAGGACGACTGATACCCCCGCTGCCTTCTGCTTTACTTGTTGTCGGGGTCTGCGGAATTTGCGTGATGGGTTACACGACGCCCTGACAGTGCGTAGGGCACCTTGAGTGTAGCGAAACCGGCCGTATGGGCGGTGCCGTCCGCTGCGCTCAGGGCACCCTAAGGTATGCGTACCGGGGAAACGAGGCAGCGAGGAGGTCGGATATGAAGGCTCGGGTGCTGAAAATGGGCCTGTCGACGCTGTTGGGATGGCGGCGCCAGGGCTATTTCATTCCCTATCGCTACGCCGACCAGGTCGAAGCGGGTGGCGCTGGCTACCCGGCGATCGAGCGGTTGCTCGGGCGGCACCGGCCGGAGTTCGAGCGCCTGCTGGAATCGCTGGCGGTGTTTGCGCCTCAGCTGCAGGCGCTGTCGGGGGCCAGTCCTCCGGACCCGCGCTGGCAGCAGAGCTGGTTTCCGCGCCTCGACGGCGCCGTCGCCTACGGCCTTACGCGACTGCTGAAGCCTGCCCGCATCATCGAGGTCGGCTCCGGTCACTCCAGCCGATTCTTTTACCGGGCCCTGCGCGACGGCGGGTTGGACTGCCGCCTGACCGCCATCGACCCCGCCCCCCGCGCCGACCTCGAGCAGCTGCCGATCGAGCTGCTGCGCCGTCCGCTGCAGCGCTGCGACCTGTCGCTGTTCGACACACTCGAGTCTGGCGACATACTCTTTGTCGACTCCAGCCACCTTCTGCTGCCGGGTTCCGACGTCGACTGGCTGCTCAATCGCGTCTGGCCGGCGCTGGCCGAAGGCGTGTTGGTGCATTTTCACGATATTCTGCTGCCGGACGACTATCCCGCCACCTGGCGCTGGCGCGGCTACAACGAGCAGCAGGGCGTGGCGCCGCTGCTCGGCGGTGCGGCGGAGCCTCTGTGGGCGAGTCACTATGTCGTGACCCGTATGGGGGACGCGCTGTCCCGCAGCCCGCTGGCGGCATTGCCGATGCCGGACGAAGCGATCGAAACCAGCCTCTGGCTGCGAAAGACCACACCGGCAGTGTGACGGGGCCCGGTACGCCTGCCGTTGCTTGGTCTCGGTGGGAGCCCGCGGGCACTTCCCCGCGGCGAATGGGGGCTGGTACCCTGGTGATCTTGGTCGCGGCGGGGCGCCGCTCCTTCGGTCGAGTGCCATATTGGGGTGGCGCAGGAGCTGCGCCCCCGCAGCGAATGGGGTTTACGCTGTACCCGGAATGGTTCGCGGTGGACGGGTGCCGCAACGGGGTTTTTGTAGGAGCCCACTCCGTGGGCGAATCTTGTCCATGTGGGTGTTCGCCCCGGGGACCGGGCTCCTACAATTTCCCCGTCACCCGTCACCCGTCACCCGTCACCCGTCACCCGTCACCCGTCACCCGTCACCCGTCACAGCGGCTCGAGCTTGGCGTAGCCGAGTACCAGCCACTTGGCGCCTTCGTCGTCGAAGTTGACCTGCAGCCGGGCCTTGGCGCCGGAACCCTCGTAGTTGACGACGATACCCTCACCGAACTTGGCGTGGCGCACGCGCTGGCCGAGACGTATTTCGCTGGCGGGCACCTCGGCGCTGGAAAGCGAGTCCGAACCGCTGTGAAACAGGCCCTGACCGCTGTCGGGGCGGGCCGTCAGAGGGCGGCGCACCTGGGCGTTGAGGCGGACCTCCTCGATCAGCTCGGCGGGCACTTCGTGGATGAAGCGCGACGGGCGATTGAAGTTTTCCTGGCCATGCAGCCGGCGTGATTCGGCGAAGGTCAGGTAGAGCTTCTGCATCGCACGGGTGATACCGACGTAGCACAGGCGGCGTTCCTCCTCGAGACGTCCGCCTTCCTCGATCGACATCTTGTGCGGGAACAGGCCTTCTTCCATGCCGGCCAGGAACACCAGCGGAAACTCCAGGCCCTTGGCCGAGTGCAGCGTCATCATCTGTACGCTGTCCTGGTAGTCGTCGGCCTGGGCCTCGCCGGCGTCGAGCGCGGCCTGGTCGAGGAAAGCGGTCAGCGGCGTGCGCGCCACAGCGTCCTCGGTATCGGCATCCTCCTGCCAGCTACCGGCGAACTGGCGTGCGGCGGTGACCAGCTCCTCGAGGTTCTCGATGCGCGACTGCGCCTTTTCGCCCTTTTCCTTCTCGTGGTGCTCGATCAGCCCGGATTTCTGGATCACGTGTTCGGTCTGCTCGTGCAGCGCGGTGCCGACGGTGCCGGCATCCAGCGCCTCGATCAGGTCGAGGAAGGCGCGCAGTGCGTTGGCCGCCCGCGCCGGCAGCAGTTTCTGCTCGACGATCTCGCTGGCGGCGCGCCACATGCTGTGGCCTTCGGCCCGGGCGCGCTCGCGCACGATTTCGATGGTGCGGGTGCCGATACCGCGGGTCGGCACGTTGATCACGCGCTCCATCGCGGTGTCGTCGTGACGGCTAGCGATCAGGCGCAGATAGGCGAGGGCATTCTTGATCTCGAGGCGGTCGTAGAAGCGCTGGCCGCCGTAGATGCGATAGGGCACGCCGGCGCGGATCAGCATTTCCTCGATGATGCGCGACTGGGCATTGGAGCGGTACAGCACCGCGCAGTCTGCGCGCAGGTTGCCTTCGTGCACCCACTGCTGGATGCGGTCGACGATAAAGCGCGCCTCGTCCTGCTCGTTGAAGGCGGCATAGAGCGACAGCGGCTCGCCGTCGGCGCCCTCGGTCCAGAGCTGTTTGCCGAGGCGTCCGAGGTTGTTGCCGATCACCGCGTTGGCGGCCTTGAGAATGCTGTTGGTGGAACGGTAGTTCTGTTCCAGCCGGATGGTCTCGGTGCCGGGGAAGTGATCCGGCAGGTTCTGGATATTCTCGATACGGGCGCCGCGCCAGCCGTAGATCGACTGGTCGTCGTCGCCGACCGCCATCAGCTTGCGTTCGTCGCCGCACAGCAGCCGCAGCCAGGCGTACTGGATGGCGTTGGTGTCCTGGAACTCGTCGACCAGGACGTAGCGAAAGCGCTCCTGGTAGTGTCGCAGCAGCGCCGGCGAACGGTCGCGCAGCAGCTCGAGGCTGCGCAGCAGCAGCTCGCCGAAGTCGATCATGCCGCCGCGCTCGCAGGCCTGCTCGTAGGCGATGTACAGATTCAGCATGGTGCGCTGGAACAGGTC
Source organism: Marinobacterium nitratireducens (assembly GCF_014645375.1). Taxonomy (GTDB): domain Bacteria; phylum Pseudomonadota; class Gammaproteobacteria; order Pseudomonadales; family Balneatricaceae; genus Marinobacterium_A; species Marinobacterium_A nitratireducens. The sequence goes on along the minus strand of NZ_BMLT01000002.1, from coordinate 12,202 downwards.
GTGGGACGGCTCGATATGGGCGCTGCGCAGGCCCTCGTCCTTCTGTGCGTTGATGTACCACTGGAACTGGCGCGCCGGCCAGCGCTGGTCGTCCAGGCCCATCTCCTTGGCCAGGCGCTTGATCAGCCGCAGCTGGTCGTCGCTGTCCATGATCTGGAAGTTGTCCGGCAGACCGGCGTCGCGCCAGTGGGCGCGCAGCAGCCGGTGCGCCAGGCCGTGGAAGGTGCCGACCCACATGCCATGGGGATTGAGCCCGAGCAGTTCCTCGATACGGCCGCGCATCTCGCGGGCGGCCTTGTTGGTGAAGGTCACCGCCATGATGGAGTAGGGCGACAGGCCCTCGGCCTGGATCAGCCAGGCGATGCGGTGCACCAGCACCCGGGTCTTGCCGGAGCCGGCGCCGGCCAGTACCAGCAGGTTCTGCATCGGCGCCGAAACGGCTTCGCGCTGGGCGTCGTTTAGGGAGTCGAGAATCGGGGTAACATCCATAGCGGCGGCATTGTGCTCGGGTTGGGCCGGGGCGGCGCAGGTCCGCGACCGGGTATCGATGGCTGTATGGGTGTCCAGTATTTTAACCTGATGCACCGGCAGATTCATCCTGTGCTCTCAGAACATCACCAGAGCATCGGACGCTGTTGATGGGTTTCTGATATTTGCTCCTGCAATATCAGGATTTCCGCCGTCCGTGGCGGTTACGCGGCATCAAACCAGGTGCATCCCGATAGCGAAGACGGTCTCGAAAACGCTTTTCAGCACTCCGCTAGGGCAGCGGGGCTGTGTGGTCGATGCGGAATTGCAGGATACGTTTTAGCTCGACCGGATCCTTGAGTTTCATCTCGCCGCTCTGACGCCCGGCCTGCTCGAGCCCGAGCCAGGGAATCAGGCGCGACAGCCAGAAACGCATCGCTGCGGCGCGTGTCAGCTGCGGCCAGGCCTGGCGCTCGCCGTCGGTGAACGGGCGTTCGGCGGCGTAGGCGGCCAGCAGAGCCTGCTCCCGGCCTGCGTCTATGGTGCCGTCCGGGTTGACGCACCAGTCGTTGGCGACGATGGCCAGGTCGTACATCAGATAGGCGGTCGCGGCGTTGTAGACGTCGAGGATCGCGGTCAGTTCGGTGCCGTCGAACAGGGCGTTGTCATGGAACAGATCACCGTGGATGGCGCCCATCGGCAGATCGGGTTCGGCTTCGCGCAGCTCGTCGAACAGGCGCACCTCGCGCAGCAGCAGCTCGGCCTCGTCGGCTTCCAGCAGCTGTGCCACGCGCTGGCTTTCCCGCCGCCACCAGAAGACGCCGCGGTGGGCCTGGCGGCGCATGTAGAAGTCGAGCCCCGCTTTGTGCAGCTGGGCCAGCGCCTTGCCGGCGGCGGCGCAGTGATCCGCGGTCAGCTCCTGCTGCGCCACATGGTGGCCGCGAAAGCGCGGCAGCAGCAGCGCCGGGCGGCCATTGAGTTGCTTCAGCGCGATGCCGTCGCGGTCCTTGAACGGTGCCGGTACCGGGCAGCCACGCTCTGCCAGCCAGCCGGTGAGCTCGACGAAATAGGGCATTTCGTCCATCCCGAACTCTTCGAACAGCGTCAGCACGTACTCCTGCTGCCCGCCGTCGTCGCCCTGCAGAGTAACGAAATAATTGGTGTTTTCGATGCCGCCTTCGATGCCCTTGTGGGTGACCAGCGAGCCGAGTTCGAAGTCGGCCAGCAGACGGTTGAGGTCCTGTTCGGTTACTTCTGTATATACCGCCACGATATTACCAGCTGAAAATGACCCATTTCGGGATCAGGAGGGAAGAGTTTTCGAAACGGGTGAACTCGTCATGGCTGCCCTCGACGGGCACCAGATAGTAGGGCTTGCCGACCGGAGGGACGACCTTGATTTCCCTGAGCTTGCCGCCGACCCGGTATTCGTAGATGGTTTTTTCCTCGGCGTGCCGGATGGTGATCTGCGGCGCCTCCGCGCCCGGCTCCGGCAGGGTTTCGGCCTGTGCCGGTGGCAGCACCAGCAGGCTGGCGAGCAACAGCAGTTTCTTCATCGTAGTCCCTTGGTCGTTGGTTTGGCTGGCGGTAATTTAATATGATTGGGCGCTTGAACACTATCCCTGGTCAGGATTTATGGCAGGCCAGGTCACCAGCACAATGGACAGACTATGCCCGATCAGCACCCATCCCTCATTCTAGTCGACGGTTCTTCCTATTTATACCGTGCCTTTTTCGCCTCCCAGCAGGCGGATCTGCGCACCTCGGAAGGTTTTCCGACCGGCGCGGTGCGGGTCGTCACCTCGATGCTGCGCAGCCTGATCAAGCAGCACCCGCAAAGCCCCGTGGTGGTGGTGTTCGACGCCAAGGGCAAGACCTTCCGCGACGAGCTGTTCGAGGAGTACAAGTCGCACCGTCCGCCGATGCCGGACGACCTGCGCCAGCAGGTGGAGCCGATCCATGAAATTATCCGGGCGATGGGATTGCCGCTGCTGGTGGTGGACGGCGTCGAGGCCGATGACGTTATCGGCACCCTGGCGCGCCAGGCCAGCGCCGCCGGCATGGCGACGCTGATCTCCACCGGCGACAAGGACATGGCGCAGCTGGTGGACGAGCATGTCACCCTGATCAATACCATGAACGACAGCCGCCTCGATGTGGCCGGTGTGCAGGAGAAGTACGGTATTCCGCCGCACCTGGTGATCGATTTCCTGGCACTGATGGGCGACAAGGTCGATAACATTCCCGGGGTACCGGGGATCGGCGAGAAGACCGCGCTGGCGCTGCTGCAGGGTATCGGCAGCATCGCCGACCTCTACCGGAATCTCGACCGGATTCCGGAGCTGGGCTTTCGCGGCGCCAAGTCGATGCCGAAAAAGCTCGAGGAAAATCGCGAGATGGCGGAGCTTTCCTACCAGCTTGCGACCATCAAGACCGATGTCGAGCTGGATATCGGCGTCGGCGAGTTCGGTCTGCCGGCCCCGGATAACGACAAGCTGCTTGAGCTGTTCAAGCGCTTCGAGTTCCGCACCTGGGTACGTGAGCTGGAGGAAGGCGGCGGCAGTGCCGGGGCCAGTGACGAAGACAGCCCGGACGAGGTGCTGGTGCCGGAGAATGTGGAATACGAAACGGTGCTGGAGCAGGCGGACCTGGAGCGCTGGCTCGGGGTGCTGCAGGGCGCCGAGCTGATCGCCTTCGACACCGAAACCACCAGTCTCGACTACATGCAGGCCGAGATCGTCGGCGTTTCCTTCGCCGTCGAGCCGGGCAAGGCTGCCTATGTACCGCTGGCGCACGACTATGTCGGCGCACCGCAGCAGCTCGACCGCGCCGAGGTGCTGGCGCAGCTCAAGCCGCTGCTGCAGGACCCTGCGCGGCCCAAGGTCGGGCAGCATATCAAGTACGACATGAATGTGCTGGCGCGCTACGGTATCGAGCTCCAGGGCGTGGCGTTCGACACCATGCTGGAGTCCTACGTGCTCAACTCCACCGCCAGCCGCCATGACATGGACAGCCTGGCAGATTATTACCTGGGCGTAAAAACCGTCCATTTCGAAGATATCGCCGGCAAAGGCAAGAAGCAGCTGACCTTCAACCAGATCGACCTCGAGCAGGCCGCCCCCTACGCCGCCGAGGATGCCGATATCACCCTGCGCCTGCACCGGGTGCTGCATGAAAAGCTCAGCCGCGAGGGCAAGCTGCTGAAAGTGTTCGAGGAGATCGAACGTCCGCTGATTCCGGTGCTCTCGCGCATCGAGCGCAACGGAGCGCTGGTCGATGCCAACCTGCTGGGCAGGCACAGTCAGGAACTGGCAAAGCGACTGACCGAACTCGAACGCGAAGCCTTCGAGCTGGCCGGCAAGGAGTTCAACCTCGGCTCGCCCAAACAGCTGCAGCAGATTTTCTACGAGGAACAGCAGCTGCCGGTGCTGAAGAAGACACCGAAGGGCGCGCCCTCGACCGCCGAGGAAGTGCTGCAGGAACTGGCACTCGACTACCCGCTGCCGAAGCTGATCCTCGAGCACCGGGGGTTGAGCAAGCTCAAGTCGACCTACACCGACAAGCTGCCACAGATGATCAACCCGCAAACCGGCCGTATCCACACCTCCTACCACCAGGCGGTGACCGCCACCGGTCGGCTGTCGTCGACCGACCCGAACCTGCAGAATATTCCGGTGCGCAATGCCGAGGGCCGGCGCATTCGCCAGGCATTCGTGGCGCCCGAGGGCTGCAAGCTGGTGGCGGCGGACTACTCCCAGATCGAGCTGCGCATCATGGCGCACCTGTCCCAGGACCAGGGCTTGCTTAACGCCTTCTCCAAGGGCGAGGATATCCATCGTGCCACTGCGGCGGAGGTCTTCAAGGTTGACCTGGATGAGGTCTCCGCTGAGCAGCGGCGCAGCGCCAAGGCGATCAACTTCGGCCTGATCTACGGCATGTCGGCGTTCGGTCTCGGCAGGCAGCTTGGCATCGGCCGCAACGAAGCGCAGAAATATATCGATCACTACTTCGAGACCTATCCGGGCGTGCAGCGGTACATGGATGATATCCGCGAGCAGGCGCGGGAGAGAGGCTATGTCGAAACCCTGTTCGGCCGTCGTCTGTATCTGCCCGAGATCAACTCGCGCAATGCCATGCGCCGCCAGGCGGCCGAGCGCACCGCGATCAATGCGCCGATGCAGGGCACTGCGGCGGATATCATCAAGCGGGCGATGGTGCAGGTGGATGACTGGCTGAGCGCTTGCGGCTTCGATGCCCGCATCATCCTGCAGGTGCACGATGAACTGGTATTCGAGGTGCGGGAGGATCAGGTCGAGGCGTTTGTGAAGGAGGTCACAGAGCGGATGGCCGGCGCCGCGCAGCTGGATGTGCCGCTGATCGTCGATGCCGGCGTCGGCGCCCACTGGGACGAGGCGCACTAGGGCGGAAAATTTTTGTACGAATTTGTGTTGCCAGCCGGAACTTTCGCCTCAGCGAAGGTTCCGAATTATTGCAGAGTCACATTTCACATTCATCTGTGCCATGGTGGTGGCTGCTGTACATAAGAAGCATGCGTTGAAGCCCTACACCTGCCTGTATTCCCCTTCCAGGCTCTTGTAGGGCTTCTTTTTGGCGCTTCGTGCAGCCGGACACCAATCGATCTGTACTGCGATCGATATGATGGGGTTCGCGATGCCCGATCATCATAGAAACCGTAAAGCATCGGTCCGATGCATCGCTCAGCCCATCCTACGCTTCGTCCGCTTCGCTCGCGTCTTCCGCTTCGCTGTTGTCTTCGGCGAGCAGCCACTCGCTGATACGTTCCTGCAGCTGCTCGACACCGCTTTTCTTCAGGGCCGAGAACGCCTGTACCGACACCAGATCGCCCAGGCGCTCGCGCAGCTGCCTGCGGACCTGCAGCACTGTGCTCTGCATGGGCCCCTTCTTGAGCTTGTCCGCCTTGGTCAGCAGGACATGCAGCGGCATGCCGGTGGATTCGCACCAGCCCACCATCATTTCGTCGAACTCCTTCATCGGGTGGCGGATGTCCATCACCAGCACCACGCCGCGCAGGCACTGGCGTTTCTGCAGATAGGCGTCCAGGTGCTTTTGCCAGTGCTCCTTCATGGCGATGGGTACTTTGGCGTAGCCGTAACCCGGCAGGTCGACGATACGGAGGCCCGGCAGGTTGAGGTCGAAGAAGTTGATCAGCTGGGTGCGCCCGGGGGTCTTGGAGGTGCGCGCCAGCCGCGAGTTGTTGGTCAGGGTGTTGATGGCGCTGGATTTGCCGGCGTTGGAGCGGCCGGCAAAAGCGACCTCCGCGCCTATGTCATCAGGGCACTGGCTCAGGCGCGCGGCGCTGGTGTTGAAGGCGGCGCTGTTGAATTTGATGGGGTTTTCGGTGATCGGCATGGAAGGTCCGTGTGCTGGCGCGGTTGGCTGCAGGAGCTATTATCCGTTCCAGTTTATGTGGGTATTGGCTATAATGCCGCAAAATTTTAACCGCGGCCGCGCCTGAGCTCCAGTCGTGGCGTCGCAAGAACCTAAAGTTTGCGCCGGTGCGCCGGAGTGGACTCACAACTTCAAATCACGAAAGAGTCTGGGTTAGTCGATGAACAAATTACTGATCAGCTTACTGTTGACCCTGGGAATCTCGGGATTGGCGCAGGCGGCCGGCGATGCAGCCGCAGGGCAGGCAAAAACCGCGGTATGCGCGGCGTGTCACGGCGCCGACGGCAACAGTGCCATCGCCAACTTCCCGAAACTGGCGGGCCAGAACGAGGCATACCTGCTCAAGCAGCTGAAGGATATCAAGGACGGCTCCCGCCCGGTGGTCGAAATGACCGGCCTGCTCGACAGCCTCAGCGATCAGGACCTCGAGGACATCGCCGCCTATTTCGCCAGCAAGAAGGTACAGCTCGGCCAGGTATCCCCGGATCACCTGGAAGCGGGTCAGAAAATCTTCCGCGCCGGCATCGCCGACAAGGGCGTCGCTGCCTGCACCGCCTGCCATTCGCCGAACGGCACCGGTATCGCTTCGGCGGGCTACCCGGCCCTGAGCGGCCAGCACGCGGACTACGTCAAGAAGCAGCTGATGGCATTCCGCACCGAAGCCCGCGACAACGATCCCAACCGCATGATGCGCGATATTGCCGCCAAACTGAGCGACAAGGACATCGAAGCGGTCGCCAACTACGTGCAGGGTCTGCACTGACCGGCCGGTGTTCAGTCATGGTTTGGAAAAGGCAGCTTAGGCTGCCTTTTTAGTGACCGCAGGGACCGGGTTCGGGATGAACTTTGGCCTCTGTGCGGGGTCCGCTAGGAAGCCCAACTTCAAGGATTTGTCGGAGAGCAAGATAATGCTGAAAAAACTGTGCGTTGGCCTGATGGCCCTGTTCATGTCGCTGACGGCTGTTGCTGCGCAAGGCGACCGCTTCCAGGATGGCAAGGAATACGTGACGTTGCCGTTCCCGGTGAAAACCGTTGATGAAAGCAAGATCGAAGTCGTGGAAATGTTCGGCTACCTCTGCCCGCACTGCAACGCATTCGAGCCGCTGGTGCACAGCTGGAGCGAGAAGCAGGCGGACGACGTCGAGTTCGTGCGTATTCCGGTCGTGTTCGGCCGCAGCTGGGAGCCGCTGGCGCGCGCCTACTACGTCGCCGACCTGATGGATGTCGTCGACCAGACCCACCAGGCCGTCTTCGATGCCATTCATCTGCAGAAGAAACGCTTCACCGACAAGGACGATCTGGTCGATTTTTACGGCAGTCTGGGGGTGGACAGCGACAAGTTCGCCAAGCTGTACGACTCCTTTGCCGTCAATACCAAGCTCAACCAGGGGGAGTCCAAGGCCCGTGGCTACGAGATCACCGGCGTGCCGACCATGGTCGTCAACGGCAAGTACCGGATAACTGCGTCGTCGGCCGGCGGCCATCGGCAGATGCTGGAAGTCGTGGACTTCCTGGTCGAGAAGGAACGCGCGGCAATGTAAGCCCGCGGTTCTCCGCATCCAAGCCGCCGCACTCCGGCGGCTTTGTCGTTTCAGGGGGCCGTGCCGGCCTCCCTCGCTCTGAGGTGCGCTTTACCTGCCCCGGGTCAAAGGGCACACTTACGCTTCTTTTGCTGTCAGACAGGATTTCGTTCAGGTGCGTCGACTCCTCCGCATACTCAAGATCGCCAGGGTAATGGCGCGTTACCGGCTGGATACCTTCTTCGAGCAGGTGCCGCTCCCCTGGTATGTCATGTTCTGGTTGCGGTTGCTGCCCTGGCGTTACCTGGTGCCGGCCGACAAGCCCGGCGGCGAGCGGCTGCGTCTTGCGCTCGAGGCGCTGGGCCCGGTGTACATCAAGTTCGGCCAGATGCTGTCGACACGGCGCGACCTGCTGCCGGACGATATCGCCCTCGAACTGCAGAAGCTGCAGGACCGGGTTCCCCCGTTCCCGGGCGTCGAGGCGCGGATGCTGATCGAGCGGTCACTGGGGCAGAGCATTACCGAACTGTTCCAGCGCTTCGATGTCGAGCCGCTGGCGTCGGCGTCTGTCGCCCAGGTGCACCTGGCGACATTGCGTGATGGCCGCGAAGTGGTGGTCAAGGTGGTTCGCCCGGGGATCGAGCGCACCATCCGCAAGGACGTCGATCTGCTCTATACCTTTGCCCGCCTGCTGCAGTGGGCCTGGCCGGAAGGGCGTCGTCTGCGTCCGGTGGAGGTAGTGTCCGAGTACGAGCAAACCATCTTCGACGAGCTCGATCTGCGCAAGGAGGCCGCCAACGGCTCGCAGCTGCGACGCAACTTCGAGCATTCCGAGATCCTTTATATTCCGGAAATCAACTGGGATCTGACCCGGCGCAACGTGCTGGTGATGGAGCGGATCCACGGTATTCCGGTGGCGGATGTGGATCGCCTCAGGGCCAACAATACCGACCTCAAGCTGCTGGCCGAGCGTGGCGTGGAAATCTTCTTCACCCAGGTGTTCAGGGACAGCTTCTTCCATGCCGACATGCACCCCGGCAATATCTTCGTGTCGCCGGACGACCCCACCAATCCGCGCTATATCGCAGTCGACTTCGGCATCGTCGGCTCGCTGACGCCCGAGGATCAGAGTTATCTGGCGCGCAATATCCTGGCGTTCTTCAAGCGTGATTATCGCCAGGTGGCCCAGTTGCATATCGATTCCGGCTGGGTGCCGGCCGATACCAACCTGTATGCCTTCGAAACCTCGATTCGCAGTGTTTGCGAACCGATATTCGAGAAGCCGCTGAAAGACATCTCGTTCGGCCAGCTGCTGCTGGGGCTGTTTCAGACCGCCCGGCGCTTCAATATGGAAGTGCAGCCGCAGCTGGTGCTGCTGCAGAAGACCCTGCTGAATATCGAGGGGCTGGGGCGCCAGCTCTATCCGGACCTTGACCTCTGGAAGACCGCCAAGCCGTTCCTGGAAAACTGGATGCATCAGCGCATGGGGCCCAAGGCCGTGACCCGCTCGATCAAGAGCCAGGCCCCCGACTGGCTGGAGAAGCTGCCGCTGATGCCGCAGCTGGTGTTCGACTCGCTGCAGCAGCTGAAGCGGCTGGAGGCGGCCCAGCAGGAGCATCAGCAACTGCTGAGACAGGAGCATGAGCGCAGGCTGCGGCAACGGCACTGGTCCAGGGCCGCGGGGCTTGCGCTGCTGCTGCTGGCGCTGGCCGGCAGCCGGGGGGAGCTGCAGCAGGCAATCTCGCAACTGTCCGCGACCGGCTGGGGGCTGGCCGCGGTGGGGTTCTATCTACTGCTGCGCTAGGCCTGTGATCCATTCACGAGTGACGTTGCTTGGCCTGGCCTGGGGCTTCGGTTATTCTTCCGGGTTAAAGTCAGCTTAAGGTTCAAGAAGAAGTCATGTCGGAACTCTGGCTCGATCAGGTGAAATGGAATAACGATGGTCTGGTGCCGGCCATCGCGCAGGACTATAAAAGTGGCCACGTTCTGATGGTTGCCTGGATGAACCGGGAGGCGCTTGCGCTGACGGTGCAGGAAGGCCGGGGAATTTACTGGTCGCGTTCCCGTCAGAAGCTCTGGCGCAAGGGCGAGGAGTCCGGTCACGTACAGAAGCTGCACGAGTTGCGTCTCGACTGCGATGGTGACGTCGTTTTGCTGCAGGTCGAACAGCTGGGCGGTATTGCTTGTCATACAGGCAGGGAGAGCTGTTTCTACAGCGTGCTGGAGGGTGACCACTGGAAGCCGGTGGACCCGGTACTGAAAGCACCGGACGCCATCTACAAGCCGAACGGGGCCGCCGATGAGCAATGATATTCTGCAGCAGCTCGCCGCCGTGCTGGAGAGCCGAAAGCAGGCGCAACCCGACAGCTCCTATGTTGCCAGCCTGCACGCCAAGGGGCTGAACAAGATTCTGGAAAAGGTCGGCGAAGAGTCGACAGAAGTGATTCTGGCGGCGAAGGATGCAGAGCGCAGCGGCGAGCTTGGCGAGTTGATCGGTGAAACTGCGGACCTCTGGTTTCACAGTCTCGTGATGCTGTCGCATCTGGGGTCGTCTCATGAAGCCGTCCTGGATGAGCTGGCCCGCCGGTTCGGTCTGTCCGGACTGGAAGAGAAAGCCAGCCGGAGCAAAGGCTGAGGAGTGCGGGACTGCATCTTCTGCCGCATCGCCAGGCATGAAGCAGATGCCCGGGTGGTCTATGAGGATGACAGGATCATCGCGTTCCACGACATAGCCCCCAAGGCGCCGACGCACTTGCTGGTTGTGCCGAAACAGCACATTCGTAATCTGGCCGATTTACATTTGGAAGATGAGGGGCTGATTGCCCACCTGATGCTGTCATTGTCCGATATCGCGCACACGGCCGGTCTCGACAATGGGTTCCGAACCATTACCAATACCGGTCCGGGCGGGCATCAGGAAGTCTATCACCTGCATTTTCATATTCTCGGAGGCCGGCGCCTGCCGGCCCTGTAACACTGGAGGCACATTATGGGTTTTGGTGGAATCAGTATCTGGCAGCTTCTGATCGTACTGGCGATTCTGCTGCTGCTTTTCGGCACCAAGAAGCTGCGCAATATCGGCGGCGACCTAGGTGGGGCGGTCAAAGGGTTCAAAAAGGCGATGTCGGATGACGGCAGCGACAAGTCCGACAGCGAGGCGAAAAAGCTGGAAAAGGACAAGGCTGAAGATGCCCAGTTCTCCGAGCAGTCCGACGCGGTGAAGAAAGACACCGTCAGCGACGACAAGAAGTCCGGCCAGTAAGCCGAGCGGGCGCCTGAATGTTCGATATAGGTTTTGCCGAACTGCTGATCATCGGCGTGGTGGCGTTGCTGGTTCTGGGGCCGGACAAACTGCCGACGGCGATCCGTACCCTGGGGCTCTGGGTCGGCAAGTTTCGCCGCACCGTCAGCGGCATCCAGGCCGAGATCTCCGAGGAGCTTCGCCTGGATGAGATGCGCCGCAATGCGGCCATCGAAAAGGAACGGCTGGATCGCGAGCTGGCGGAGATGCAGACGCCGTTCAAGCCGGAGCAGCAGTCAACCGATGCAGCCTCCGCAGGGGCTACGCAGGCGGAACCGGCGTCATCCGCCGGGCACTCTGATGCGGGCGGCAACGACAGCCATCGTAATAAAGCGGATTCCTGATGAGCATACCGAGCGGGGACGCGCCTGAGCAGGATCAGGAGCAGCCCCTTATTTCTCACCTGGTGGAACTGCGCCAGCGGCTGATGTGGTCCATGCTGATCATCCTGGCCGTGTTTCTTGCGCTGTTTTACTTCTCCAACGATCTCTACGAGTACATCTCCGCGCCGTTGACCGCGCTGCTCCCGGAAGGGACCAGCATGATCGCCACGGATGTGACGTCGCCGTTTTTCGCGCCGTTCAAGCTGACGATGATGGTTTCCATTTTCGCGGCAATGCCTTTCATCCTGCACCAGATCTGGGGGTTCATTTCTCCGGGACTGTACAGGCATGAGAAGCGTATCGCGGTGCCATTGCTGGTCTCGAGCATCTTTCTCTTCTATAGCGGGATCGCCTTCGCGTATTTCGTGGTGTTTCCGCTGATCTTCGGCTTCTTTACCAGCGTCGGTCCGGAAAACGTCGCTGTGATGACCGATATCAGCAGCTATCTCAACTTTGTGCTGAAGCTGTTCTTTGCATTCGGCATCGTGTTCGAGATTCCGATCGCGACGCTTCTGCTGATCTGGAGCGGCATCTCCACCGTCGAAAGTCTCAGCAGCAAACGTGCCTACGTGATCGTCGGCTGCTTCGTTGTCGGTATGCTGCTGACACCGCCGGATGTCATTTCGCAGAGTCTGCTGGCGCTGCCGATGTGGTTGCTGTTCGAACTCGGCATAGTGCTGGGGCGGCTGCTGGTGCGTCGGGATCCTGAAGGCGAGGAGGCCGATGACTCAGGTGAACCGGATACCGGCCAGGGCGGGTAGTCGTTCCCGCATGGCTTCCCCGAAGGGCACCCGCAGTGGTGCCCTTTTACGTTGTACCCTGCCTTTGTAGTTTATTTACCGCTAAGTTGCTCAAGGCGAGCGGAACAGCATCGAGCTGGTTGTTTTTTGATCATAAATATCGGTTTTACGGTTTTTTTGAGTTTTTATTACAATGGCTGTTGACTCTCCCGCTCATGGCTGTAGAATTCGCCTCCTCGCTTGGGGAGACAGCCGGAAACGGCAGTCGGGACCAGCGGGAAGGTTGGAAACAAGTTATTGATTTTCATAAGAAAATGACGATAATGACCGGCCTTCGAAGCAGCTCTGATTCGCAGTCGC
>NZ_BMLT01000001.1:368834-683407 GCF_014645375.1 Marinobacterium nitratireducens | reverse complement strand
CCCTGGGAGTCGGTGCCGGTGACCGGCACGATGATCTGGTGCGGCTGGCCTTCGGCCAGGGACTGGTATGCCGCGTCGGTCGGATCGAAGGTCCAGCTGCCGTCCGTGTTCAGGGTCAGGCCTGGGACGGGGCTGGCGATGCTGTAGGTCAGGGTGTCGCCGCTGTCGATATCGGTGCCGGTCAGGGTGCCGCTGACGGTATGGCCGTCTTCGGTGGCGCTGACGACCGGCACGGCATTGACCACCGGCATATCGTTGGTGCCGGTCAGGTGGAACACGAGCAGGCTCGCGGAGGTGCCGCCCTGGCTGTCGGTGACGGTAACCGGAACTGTTATGTCGCGGGGCTCGCCGGCGGCCAGGCTCTGGTAGTCGGGGTGCGACGGATCGAAGGTGTAGCTGCCGTCTGGCAGCAGGCTGAAACCGGGCACCGGCGCCGTCTGGGCGTAGTGCAGGCTGTCGCCGGTATCCGGGTCGGTGGCCTGCAACTGGCCATGGATGACACGATCATCCTCGTGCAGTTGCATGGCCGGAACCTGGCGCAGCACCGGCAGGTCGTTGGTGCCGGTGAGATGGATTACCAGGTTGCGGGTATCGCTCGCGCCATGCTCGTCGGTGACGGTTATCGGTACCGAGAGGGTCTGCCGCTGGCCGGCGGCAAGGTGCTGATAGGCCGCATGGGACGGGTCGAAACTGTAGCTGCCGTCGCTGTTGAGCGTCAGGCCTTGTACCGGGGCCGCCATGGAGTAGCCGAGGTGCGCGCCGGTATCGGCGTCGGTGGCCTGTAGCTGACCGTGGAACGCCTTGTCGTCTTCGTGAAGCTTGAGCGCCGGTATCTTGCCCATGACCGGATGGTCATTGGTCCCCGTCAGCGTGATGACGAGGTCGCGGCTATCGGTGGCGCCCTGGCCGTCGGTGACGGTCACCGGGATGGTCAGCGTCTGCTGCTGTCCTGCCACGAGGTGCTGATAGGCGCCGTGACCCGGGTCGAAACTGTAGCTGCCGTCACTGTTGAGGGTCAGTCCTGGGACCTGGCTCTGGATGCTATAGCTGAGCCTGTCGCCGCTATCGATGTCGAACCCGCGCAACTGACCGTGGAACAGCGGATCGCCCTCGTCGAATCTGAGGGCCGGAACGCCCTTCAGAACCGGCGAGTCGTTGGTGCCGGTGACGACGATGATCAGATCATGGGCGTCGGTGGCGCCCTGGCTGTCGGTGACGGTGACCGGGATGGTGAGAATTTTCTGCTCGCCGGCGGCCAGGTGCTGGTAGGCACTGTGGGCCGGATCGAAGCTGTACTGGCCGTCAGGTGCCAGGCTGAAGCCCGCCACGGGCGATGGGTTGCTGAAACTCAGCCGGTCCCCGCTGTCGACATCGGTGGCGGCGAGTCGTCCGTGCACCAATGGGTCGTCCTCGTGCGGCTGCAGTATCGGCGGCCGTTGCAGGACGGGGTGGTCGTTGGTACCGGTAAGGGTAATGACCAGATCCCGGGTATCGGTGGTGCCCTGACTGTCAGTGACCGTAATGCCCAACGTAAGCTGCAGCTGCTGGCCTTCCGGCAGCTGCTGGTAATCGGGATGCGAGGGGTCGAAGCGATAATGGCCATCTGGATCCAGGCTGAAGCCGCTGACAGGTGCCGCGAGGCTGAAGCTCAGCTGCTCGCCGCTGTCCGCATCGGTGGCGGTGATCTGGCCGGTAAAGGCACGGTCATCCTCGTGCCGGGCGATTGCCGGAAGTTGCCCAAGGTCTGGCGTGTCATTCGTGCCGGTGAGTACCAGCACCAGGTCGCGGGTGTCCGTGGCGCCCTGGCTGTCGGTGGCGGTAATGGGAATCTGCAGGATCAACTGCTGACCTTCGGCCAGGTGCTGATAGGCGGCATGCGACGGATCGAAGGTGTAGTGCCCGTCCGGCGCGATTTGGAAGCCCGCGACGGGCGTTGACGCCGATATCGTCAGGTGGTCGCCGGAGTCGGTGTCGGTGGCGGTAACATGGCCATGCAGTACCTGAGCATCTTCCCTGGTGCCTTGTGCGGTGATGCTGTCGATTTGCGGCGCATGGTTGGCCACATGGCCCGTCGAGCCGCTTACCGTCGTCTGGGGCTGTACGCCCGCCGGCTGGGTTGTGGTGCCGGGTGTTGGCCCGGTGCTGCCGGTCGGCGTCTGTCCGGTCGGCGGCTGGGCTGTGGTGCCGGGTGTTGGCCCGGTGCCGCCGGTTGGCGTCTGTCCCGTCGGCGCTTGGGTGGTGCTGCCGGGCTGTGATCCAGCGCCACCGGTGGGGGGATTTCCTGCGGGCGGCTGGGTTGTGAAACCGGGTTGTGGTCCGGTGCCGCCGGTCGGCGTATGTCCCGTCGGCGGCTGGGCCGTGCTGCCTGGCTGCGGTCCGTTGACAGAGGAGGGAGTCTGACCGGTCGTCGGTTGGGTTGTGAAACCGGGTTGTGGTCCTGTGCCGCCGGTTGGCGTCTGTCCAGCCGGCGGTTGGGTCATGCTACCTGGCTGTGTCCCGGTGCCTGTTCCGACGGTCGGCGTCTGCCCGGTCGGTGGCTGGGTTGCTGTGCCCGGCTGGATTCCTGTGCCAGTAGGTCCAATCTGTTCGGTAAGTGCCTGGTTCGCGGTACCAGGCTGTGTACTCGTGCCTGTTCCGGCGGGTCTTGATTCGCCTGTGGCCGGCCCCGTGCCTATCTGGGTGACGCTTCCCGGGGTGTCGCCATCCTTGGGCGTATCACTGGGCTTGTGTGCCGGGTCAACTGCCCTTGCGTGCGGTGCTGTGGTGTCGAAGGCCTTGCCTGCACCGGGGTCATCGGGTTGGCGAGTGTCGATGCGGGCGTCCCGACCGGAAGTCCCGGCGACACCGGAGACTCGGGAGCCGGCGTCCAGGGGCGCAGCGCTTTCCGTCATGCCCGTGGCGGCTTCGGCTGCACCGCGTTGGGGGGCGCCGGGAGCGTCGAAGTGACGAGGGTTTGCAGGTTCCTGGTCAGCAGCGCCCGGGTGTGGCGCCGGGGCGCCGGTACCCTGCTGTTCCTCCTGCAACGGGCTATCTTTCGGCAGGTAACCGTCCAGCGTGGTGGTCCAGCCGATCGGCGCCTCTTCGGCGACCTGTGGTTGCTCGGTTCGCAGCTGGGCCTTTTCCCTGGCACTCAACGGATCGGATTCATTGGCGTCGTAGACATCTGCAGGCTTGCGCACCGCTTTGCCTGCGGCTCTAGTGGACCGCTCTGGATCTTTCATGCTGGAACTCCATCTCGACCGTCTTGTCGCTGCGTACTGTCGGGCGGACGTTCTGATCCCTGTTCTCGTTGCCCGCCAGAAGCGAATTTGCGCTGATTTTCGAATATAACCCTACGCCCGCCATGCTTCAATTTTACGCAATGACCAAACATTTGGTTCGGGATCAGTACTACAGTTTTAGGTCTTGAACGAAAGCCTGCTTGTTGAAGATTGAATTCTTGGCGATTCTGCGAAGAGATATTTCAGTCTGGGGGCATGCAAACTCTGGCGGGAGGTCAAAGTGCTGAAAACCACAACATCGGTCGTACAAGGGCGCGAGGTTACGGATTATCTGGACGTCGTCGTCGGTGAGGCGATCCTTGGCGCCAATATCTTCAAGGATCTGTTCGGTGCGGTCCGGGATATCGTCGGCGGGCGTTCCGGCGCCTATGAAAAGGAGATGGGCAAGGCGCGTGACATCGCCTTTGCCGAGATGGAGGAAAAGGCCCGCGCGCTCGGTGCCGACGGCATCGTCGGCATCGACATCGACTACGAGGTCGTCGGCAGCCAGGGCGCGATGATGATGGTCAGCGTCAGCGGCACCGCGGTGAAGTTTCGCCGTTAGCCTCCTGCTGCGGTCGCTTTGCAGGCTTGAAGCGTTATTCGATGCGCAGTCGCGACAGGCGTCTATCCTCTGCTTTGTAAGTAGGGCGTTCGCCATCGACATATAGGGTATGTCGCCGGGACTATGAAAACGAGGGGATGCCGGGACGGTGCGAAATACAGCGAGGTTCTTGAAGGTCCTTTGCTCGGCGGGTCCGTTGTTTGCGGTGCTTTCGCTAAGCGGCTGCATCATGATCACCGAGGACCGCTTCAACAGAGCGGGGGTAGTCAGTGACGACCGGAGTGGGGCCGATGCGCAGGCGCTGGCACCCGAGTGGGGAGAGCTGACACCGCTCGAGTTGCAGAACGAGCTGCTGTCGTACGCCGACCGCTATATGGAAGGCATCGCGGAGGCGGCCGACAGTGTGGTGGCTCAGGAGACTGACCCCGCAACGCGTTCGCTGTTCCTGGGTACCAAGGTGATTTATGTTTCGTCGGCGCTCAATATCGCCGCCGAGTCCGATACCGGCGCGGCGTTGCTTGATATGTACGTGATGGTCAGTCTGCAGCGGAGTGTCTGGACTGAGGCCTGGTCGGGCCAGGTTGATCCGGACTATGCCGCCACCATGGCACGAGCCTTGACACGGCTCCATCGCGAACTGGATAAGATCGCCGGGAAGGTGTTGAAACCGCTGCAGCTCGAACAGCTGCGCGCGCTGGTCGAGGACTGGCGCCAGCGCAACCCCGAACAGCTCTACGTCGCCTTCGTGCGTTTCAACGATTTCCCGCATTCCCAGAGCGAGAACCTGCAGGCGGAGCTGGCGCAGGAGGGCGGCCTGCTGGCGCCGGTGCGCAAGGCTGCCAGGGAGGTCGAAGAGATCAAGCTGCTGGCGGAGCGGGGTATCTTCCTGGCCAACCATTTTCCCATCGTCATGGAGTGGCAGATGGAGCACCTGTTCTCCAAGATCGAAATGTCGCCCCTGCTCACGGGCCTTGCCGAGGACAGTGATGAGTTTGTCGCTACCAGTGTCCGCCTGGCTGACGCCATGGAAGCGCTGCCGGACCGTCTGTCGCTCGAGCGGGCCGCCATGCTCGAGGATCTGGCGCTAAGAGTCGCCGCGGAGCGTCAGCAGACTCTCAATCAGCTGTTTCTCAGTCTCGATGAGCAGCGGGCAGATTTGCTCAGGGACCTGGAGCAAGGCAGTAGCCAGTTGATACAGCTGCTGCAGAGTGTCGAACAGTCGGGTACGGTGTTGCGTGATACGGCGAAGTCGCTGGAAACGCTTTTCGGTGGCGACAAACCGCCCCCGGCGCCGGGCGAGCCTTCCGGGCTGGAAACACTGGACCGCACGCTGGGCAATATCTCCGGCGCCGCCGTCGAGCTCAATCTGCTGACCGGCAACCTGGAATCACTGGCTACCGGCGGTGCGTCGGCGCTGCTGCTAGACGATATCGAAGCGCGGTTGCGCGCGCAGGAGTTGCGGCTGTTTCTGTATGCCGCAGGTCTGATCCTGCTGTTCTTCGTATTGCTGACGGCTTACCGACTGGCGATTCGTGACCGGCGGTCCAACTGACCGGCGCGCCGCCCGTGCGCTGCGGCGGGTCGGTCAACTGCCTTCGGGCCGCAGCCAGCGGGCGATCCACAGGTCCAGCGATATCTTGCCGGGACCCCGGGCCATCAGGTAGAGCAGCACCGTGGCCCAGACGCCATGGGTCGGGTAGGCATCGGGATACACGAACAGCTGAATAACCAGCGTCATCAAAAGCAGCGCCAGTGCCGAGAAACGGGTTGCAAGTCCGATCAGCAGCAGTACCGGGAACAGGTGCTCGGCAAAGGTCGCCAGCACAGCGGCGACTTCGGCAGGAATCAGCGGTAGCCGGTATTCCTCCCGGAACAGGTAGAGCGTAGAGCTGGCGAGCCTGGGGACTCCGAACTCGAACTGCCCGCTGACGATATCGATCGCCAGTCCCTCGATTTTGGTCTGTCCGGACTTCCAGAACACGGCGGCGATGGAAAAACGCGCCAGCAGAGCGATCAACGAGTGTGGAATGCGCTCGAATGTGGAAGTGATACGGTCGGCAAGCGGTTGCGGGTTCATTATGATGGCTCCATACCAGGTTGCAGTGCGATGATCAGGCCTGCTCTGAGCAGCAGACCAAGGCTTTGAGCCACATCGAAGTCGGCGTGGGTCTGCCGGGTGGATTCCAGAGCCGCGCCGAGCGTTTCGTGCCGGTTCAGTGCTGTGGCAAAAGTCCAGCTGGCAAGATCCAGTGGTACCACCTCGACATCGAGCGATGGCCGTATTACGAGCGCCTGCTGTGGCTGGTCGATCTTGAGCGACTTCATGGTCCCCCGGCCCTGGTGCGCGGCCCAGATCGAAACCGCGGCAAAGCGCGAACGCAGCAGGCCTGCGGAGGGGTGTAGCCGTGCCCGCAGCAGCGGTAACTGTGCGGTATCGGCAAGACAGTCAGCGGCGGCGGTAACGTCGAGCGGCTCGTTGTCCGCCGCGTGATAGGCGTCCACCCGCAACCGCTCGAGCCTTGCGACATCGGCCAGATAAGCCACGGAAGCGGCTGGGGTAAAACGCTCGATGAACGACGGGAACTCCTCTCCGTAGTCGCTCATTCTCGGCGAGCTGGGCGGAGACGCACGCACAAACTCCAGCGCCATGGCGCGAAAGAAGTCATCACCTACCAGTTGCCGGCAGACAGGGAAGGTATCCGCCAGTGCCTCGATCAGCGAGGCGATGACGTTGTTGCGATAGACGGCAAAGCGCCGCACCGGATCCGAGCCGTTCCAGGTACGGATATCCGACGGAGCTGCTCGATTCGGATCGAGCAGCGCCGCCGCAAACAGGTGCTGAGTCATGATCCTTCGATCTCCTGACAGGCCTTCAGCAATGATTCGGCGTGGCGGGCCTCGGCGTGCAATGTCGGCAGTGGCGGGATGTTGCCGTCGCGCTCGATAAGGGTCGGCTTGGCGCCGCAACGGCCAAGCACGTCCTCGTACAATGTCCATACCGCTTCACTGACCGGCGCGTCGTGGCTGTCGATCAGCAGAGTCGCGCCGTCGGCATCCTGTTCGCGGGAGAAGCCCGCCAGGTGAATTTCGCCGACTTGGCCAAGCGGAAGCTGCCGGATATAGGTATCGGGATCGAGATTGTGGTTGGTGCAGGTGACATGGACGTTGTTGACGTCCAGCAGCAGGCCGCAGCCGCTGCGCATTACCACTTCGCCGATGAACTCGGCCTCGGCCATTGTCGAACGCCCGAATTCCACATAGGTCGCGGGGTTCTCCAGCAGTATCTGACGCTGCAGGCGGTTCTGTACCTGATCGATATGCTCGCAGACACGTTGCAGTGCTTCGCTGTCATAGTTAAGCGGAAGCAGGTCATTGAAATAGATGCCACCATGCGAGGTCCAGGCCAGGTGTTCGGAAAAGCAGGCGGGCTGATAGCGTTCCAGCAGTCCGGCGATGCGATCTAGGTGCGCAGCGTCGAGTGGTTGTTCGCCGCCGATGTTCATCCCGACCCCGTGAATCGACAGCGCATAATCTTCGCGTATACGGTTCAGGTAATAATGATAGGGCCCGCCGTCGACGAGATAGTTCTCGGCATGGACTTCGACGAAGCCAATATCGGGGCGCGAGTCGAGTATGTCCCGGTAGTGTTCCGGTTTCAGGCTGATACCCGCCCGCGGAGGCAGGGCGGGTTTCGCCGGAGCGCGGTCCGAAGTTGATCCGGGGGAAATGGCAACTGTCATGACAGGGGCTCCGGCGGCGTCTCAGCGGGGAATCAGGACTGTTTTTCCTCGAAGGCTTCGAGCTGACCGAAGCCGGTCGGCGAGGTCGGTGACGCGGTTTCCGTGCAGGTGCCGGCCGGTACCAGCGACCAGGCATTGCCCTGATAGTCATGCGTGGAGGTGCCTGCGCAGGTGGTGCCGGCACCGGCCTTGCAGTCATTCTTTCCCTTCATTGCGACGCCAAAGCATTTTTCCATATCGCTCTTGTCCATTCCCTCTTTCATTTCGTCGGCCTGGGCGGAGAGAGCCGCAAGGCCGGTCGACAGTGCAAGGGCAAGGGCTGCGGCGGTAGTCTGCTTGTTCATGGCTAATCCTCGATTATGTCCGGGCGGTTTGTTGTTCGGGTTCTGAACCCGGAATTCACTTTATGCCGGCAAACTGAAACCCAAATGAAAAAGCCAACTGTTTTGCAAAAGCGGAGTCGATGCCTGTGGCCTTTTCAGGAGTAACATCACGATTCACCTGAAAAGATCCAATAACCGACTCATCCAAGCGCAGGTTCCCAAGGATGTGCTGAACAAAACGGAATTTCCTCGCTACGGTCGGTCAAGACCGATAGCCTGCTAGACTTCCGGTAGAGATGGTAAGTCGTCAGGGAGGGCACTACCCGGGAGGCTTCATCATGAATTGCGATCTGCAGGGCCATCCACTCAGCGGGGCCAGTTTGGCAGCGGTGGAAGACTATGAGGCAGCTGTCAGGGCCTTTAATATTTATCGGGGTGATCCTGTCGCGCTAATCGACAGTGCCATCGAACAAGCACCTGAATTCAGCATGGCCCTGCTGCTCAAGGCCTGGCTCTATGCCGTCGCCACGGAGCCAGAGGCCAATGTTGCGGCGCAGGGGTTTGTCGACAGGCTCGATGGGCTTTCGCTCAATGAGCGCGAAGCTTCCCTGGCCGGTGCGTTGCGCCCGTTGCTAGCGGGCAACTGGACCGAGTCTGCGCAACGTCTCGACCTGCACAGCGCGCGCTACCCATTGGATATTGTGGCACTGCAGTGCGGGCACCTGCTGGACTTCTACCGTGCCAGCGCGCGGGATTTGCGGGACCGTATTCACCGCGCGCTGCCGAAATGGTCGGCCTCTGTGCCGGGCTATTCGATCGTGCTCGGCATGCGGGCTTTTGGACTCGAGGAGTGCGGTGATTATGGCCGTGCCGAAGCGGTGGGACGCGAGGCGGTGGCGCTGGAGCCGTTGGATTGCTGGGCGCATCACGCGGTAGCCCATGTCATGGAAATGCAGGGGCGGGCAGAGGATGGCATCGGCTGGATGACCACCCGCGAGCCGTGCTGGTCTGGTGACGACAACTTCTTCCGTGTTCACAACTGGTGGCATAGCGCCCTTTATCACCTGGACCTTGGCAGGGTCGACGAAGCCGTGGCGCTCTATGATGGTCCGGTCAGGGAAGACCGCAGTAAGGTGGCTCTGGATATGGTCGATGGCTCGGCGTTGCTGTGGCGGCTATCGATGCTGGGAGTGGAGGTCGGCAACCGATGGCAGGAGCTGGCCGATACCTGGGACCTGCATGCCGATGGCCGGCTCTACCCGTTCAACGACTGGCACGCAGTCATGGCTTACCTGGGAGCGGGGCGAGACAGAGACGTCGATCGGATACTAAGTGCACTGCGCACGGCTAATGGCAATCAACCGGACGTGACCCGCTGGGCGCGGGAAACCGGGCTGCCGCTGGTCGAGGGGTTTGTCGCCTTCTGGCGGGGCGATTATGCTCTGTCCGCTGAGCTCTTGCATAATGCCCGTTATATCGCCAACAGTTTCGGCGGCAGCCACGCTCAGCGGGACATTATCGACTGGACGTTAACGGAAGCTGCGCTACGCGGTGGATTGCGCGATCTGGCAGAGGCGATGAGTAACGAACGCCTGGCTCTCAAACCGCACAGTCGGATCAATATCGGATTCTCAGCCCGGGTGAAACAAATGACAGCGGCATGAGTGGGCGTGCGCCATCGCTGCCAACCGACAGAAAACCAATAAATCCAGTGTCGATAAGGGGGCAGGTAATGACAATGTCGAAAACGGTCAGTACTTATTTGACAGAAAGGAATGTTGGCTGGGAAACCCTAAAGCATTCGGAAACCGGCTCCAGCGAGGAAAGTGCCCGGGCGGCAAAGATCGATCAGGGTCATATAGCCAAGGCGGTAATGCTCCAGGATGGGGTCGGTCCCGTGATGGTCGTAATACCGGGCGACAGCTGGGTAAGGCTTGCTGCGGTAAACAGAGAGCTGAATCGACAGCTTACGCTGACAGCAGAGCAGGATTCCATGTGCTTTTTCCCCGACTGCAAGACGGGTGCGATACCGCCGATTGGACCGGCGTACGATGTTGAAACGCTGTTGGATGAGTCCTTGTTGAGTTTGGCATACGTATATTTCGAAGCCGGCGATCACCGTAGTCTGGTCAAGGTATCGGGTCAGGACTTTCTTGAATTGCTCAGCGGCGTGCGGCATGGACATTTCTGCGATGCACAATAGGCCCGCGTCGTTTACCAGGCTTTTTGCAGGTATGCGGTGAATGGCCGTGCAGTATGTGCGGGAATGTGCAAAAGGCGGTATCAGGGCCCGCTGCACCAAGTGATGGCAGGTTTCGCTGTGGTTTTGGGCAACCGACTGATGCACAATGGGTGCCCGTCGTCTGACTTGCACGACTCCCATCGTACGCACCGGTGAAATAACAGTGGCACTGAAACCTACCATTTACAAAATCAGGATTGCACTATCCGATCTCAACCGTGATTACTACGACAACCTGGCCCTTACCGTGGCTCAGCATCCGTCGGAGAACCTGCAGCGCATGATGGCTCGGATACTGTCCTATTCTCTGAATGCGAGTGCAGAGCTGGCGTTTACCAAAGGCCTGAGCTCTACTGAAGAGCCCGATATTTGGGCGCGTACCCTGGATGACAAGATCGCACTGTGGATCGAGGTTGGTGAGCCTGCGCCGGAGCGTATAAAGAAGGCAACGCGCCTGGCTGGCAATGTGAAAGTCTATAGCTTCAACTCCAAGTCCGATGTCTGGTGGGAACAGGGCCGCAGCAAGTTCGCGCAGCTCGATGCCGAGTTTTACCGCTTTCGTCCGGAGCAGATAGAGGCGCTGTCACAACTGGTCGAGCGCACGATGGACTTCAGTATAACCCTGAGCGGTACCTCCGCTTATGTCTCGGCGCCTTCCGGAACAGTGGAGGTTGAGTGGGAGTGCCTCCAGGGCGAGCGTTGAAGCTTATACGCCCGAAGTATCGTGACGACATTGCGTTGACCGAAAGCACTTATGGCTTACGCAATGTCGCTATTACGAAGGAGGTGAGCATTCAGTGCTCATGCCTCCGGTCCTCCCGCCTTACCCATTCTAAACATTCACTTTCAAGCGAGTCGGCGAGGGGCCTTTTATCGATGACCCGGGGACCAAGTGCGCCTTTCCCCGTTCAGCCTCGGTTAACGGCCGGCGGGTATGTCGGTCAGCGGCACTTATAACCCCTGCGTTGATGATATTTTCATGACGCCGTATTATTTTTAGGTTATTCTTTTACCGGTTTTAAAATTCGCCTATATTACAGTTCAGGCGTTAAATAACACTTATAGCGTTTTATCAGGCCAGAGAGACAAAAGATGAGTGAACTCGACTTTACCTCCATATTGCTGCGCAAAAACTCCCTTCGCAAAGCTGTAGAAGAAGCCTCGATCGCGGACCTTGAAAAGGTACTGGCCGATCTGACCGAGATCAAGGCTGAAAAACTCGCTCAGAAGGAAGCTGAAGAAGCGGCTGAAGCGGAACGTCTCGAAGCGATCAAGAAAATTCAGGAGCAGATGGCGGAGCTTGGGCTGTCAGCAGACGATATCGCGGCGCAGACCGCAGGCAAGACCGGCAAAAAGGGCAAGGTGCCTGCAAAGTATCGCCTTATCGACGCTGACGGCAAACCGCATGAGTGGTCGGGACGCGGCCGCATGCCCAAGGTTTTCGAGGAGCGCATTAATAAAGGCGCCAGTAAGGAAGACTTCCTGATCGTCAACTAAGGCCCTCCGGCGCCGTGCTGTCCGGCATGGCGCCTCCGTTTATCTGCTTTCCTGCCCAGCCTTATATTCCCTTGCCCGTATCTTCGGCTATAGTTAGTTGCGAATCTGGTCAGGGAGCCGCAGGCGAGTTGGCCTGAATGGTACGATCAGTACGCGGGGGGTTGAACGGTTCAACAGTTGTCCCTCTATATGGACGGAGTCCGCCGATCGTGCGGACGGGGAGGATAGCTAATTGCGCGTTTCAACTTATCCGGCGTTATTGCAGCGGGACGGTGCGGCTGCATGCCGAAGGCATGATCGAGGATGGCAGCGGAGCCGACGATTACGCCTTCAACTCCGACTGCAAATGGCTGATCACGGCCCCGCCGGGCAAAGTGGTTAGACTCTGGTTCGACCGTTTCGACACCGAGGCGCGAACTGATATGCTGTATTTCTTTAACGGCGAAGGCACCAACCCCGCCAGTATGATGGCGATCTTCAGTGGCCCCGATATCCCGCCCGAGCTGCGAACCTGGAGCAATCGCGTGCTGGTCTGGTTTCTGGCCGACGGTTCCAATCAGCATGCGGGCTGGCGAATGCATTATCGCTTCGAAAACCCCTGAGTATTGCCAGGTCAAACCTGCGCCTCCCGGGCGCGCTGCGGAAACAGCTCGATGTGGAAACAAACCGAAATCCGACTCAGACCCCGGTCGCGGGGCTTTCATATCGTGACCGAGGAAATCCTTCAGCAACTGCCGGATCTGCGGCAACTGCGCATTGGCCTTGCGCATATATTCATTCAGCACACCTCGGCGTCTCTCACCATCAATGAAAATGCCGACCCCAGCGTGCGGGATGATTTCGAGGGTCATTTCAGCCGTGCGGTGCCGGAGAACGAGTCCTGGTATCGTCATCGCGACGAAGGGCCGGACGATATGCCGGCCCATCTCAAGGCGAGCCTGCTGGGGTCATCGGTGACGGTTCCGATCACCGATGGCCGGTTCAACCTCGGGACCTGGCAAGGCATCTACCTGTGCGAGCATCGCGACCACGGGGGCAGCCGACGCCTGGTGGTGACGCTGCAGGGGGAGTAGGACGGGGCCGAGGCCGGTCTCAGTAGGCCGCGTCTTCGTTGCTGTCCGGTGTGATGCTCAGCAACATTTTGCTCAGGTCCAGCAGAATGATCAGCAGGTCGTTGTGGTAGCACACTCCCTGGACAAAGCGGCGGCTGGTCTCGTCACCGGATACGTTCGGTGCCCGTTCGACTTCGTTCTGAGGCAGGTTGATCACTTCGTCGACGCTGTCGACCACCAGACCAATCACTTCCTGGTCGTTGAACTCGACGACGATGACGCGGGTCTCGTCGCTGACGTCGGTATCGGGCAGCCCGAACAGGCGCCGGGTGTCGATCACGGTTACCACGTTGCCGCGCAGGTTGATGATGCCCAGGATGAAGTGCTCGGCGCCGGGAACCGGCGTGATTTCAGAAAAGCGCAGCACTTCCTTGACCTGCATGACGTCGATGCCGAACAGTTCGTCGTCGACCTTGAAGGTCGCCCACTGGTGGTAGGCGACGTCTTCCTGCCCCGAAGCGCGCCTGTCGCTGTCATCCTTTTTGCGAAGCTGACCGTTGTGCTTTTCCAGTGCCTGCAGTTGTGCGGCTGCTGCTTCGAGACTCATAGCGAAAACTCCCGTTGTTCTGTGTGAAAACCGCGGTGGTCGCCGGGTTTTCGACGTTCCCTGTTACGGAATCAGTTGCCGGCTTGCGATACCGGAGTATCCCACAGCCGCGCAAGCCTTGAAAGATTCGACAGCTGGCATAACCGGGCTGGCTTCCCGTGCTACAGCGGCTCAGCCCTGCGCGCCATCGCTGCCGGCGCCGCGGGTGGGTTTGTCGTTGAGGCGTGCCGGTGTATTGAGGGCTTCGAGTTGCAGCAGCAGGCCGCTGTGATCGACGCCCTCCAGGCCGCTGTCGACCAGCTGGCGGTATTGCTCGAAGACCTGCTGCGTTAGCGGCAGATGCAGCGACTCATCCCGGGCGGTATCGAGGATGGTGGTCAGGTCCTTGAGCTGAACCCGGGCGGTGGCGCCGGGAACGAAAGCGCGCTCGATCATGCGCTCGCCGTGTAGCTCCAGGATCCGGCTGCCGGCGAACCCGCCGAGCAAGGCCTCTCGTACCGCCGCCGGGTCGGCGCCGCCTTTGGCCGCCAGCAGCAGGGCTTCGGCTACGGCGCCAATGGTTATACCGACGATCGCCTGGTTGGCGCACTTTGCCAGCTGACCCGAACCGGTCGGACCGATATAGGTTGCGGCCTTGCCGAGGACGTCGAACAGGGCGCGGGCGCGCTCGAAGTCTTCGCGACTGCCGCCGGCCATGATCGACAGCGAAGCCTGTTCGGCGCCAACGGTTCCGCCGGAAACCGGCGCGTCGAGGTAGCCGATGCCGCGCCCGGTCAGCAGGGTGCCGTGACGCTTGGCCATTTCAGGCGGTATCGAGCTCATGTCGATCACCAGGGAGCCGGGTTTCAGGGCTTCGAGGGTTTCCGGCGCCAGTAACACCGCCTCCACCACCGGGCCGTTCTCCAGCATGCTGATGACGATATCGGCATCGGCGACTGCTTCGCCCGGGCTGGCGCAGGCGCGGGCACCGTCGCCGGTCAGAGCTTCGGCCTTGGCCGGCGACCGGTTCCAGGCGTTGAGCGGGTAGCCGGCGCGCAGCAGGTTGGTTGCCATGGGGCGACCCATCAGGCCGATGCCGAGAAAAGCGATGCGGGGTAGTGTCATGGTGGTCTACAGGCAGTTGGTGGGTTTGGGCAGCCCGGCGAGGCGTGCGGCGACCTTGGCCGGGCTCTCGGGGAAGAGCTTCATCAGGTATATGCTGCGCCCTTTGTCGGGGCCGAGTTGCTGCGCCACCGCCTTGACCAGCGGGCGCATCGCCGGTGCGTGCTCGAAGCGCAGGTAAAAGTCCCGCAGTACCTCGATCACTTCCCAGTGGGCGTCGGTCAGTTCGAGCGGCTCTCGCTGCGCCAGCGCCCGGGCGACAGCCGGGGACCAGCAGTCGAGGTCCCGCAGGTAGCCTTCGTTGTCCAGCTCGATGAGCCGGCCTTCGATCTCCAGCGTCGCCATGATCAGAACCAGCTCGCCACGCGGCTGTGGTGGCAGCAGAGTTCGACGAAACCGATGTCGTCGACCACCTCGATGCCCGTCGCCAGGCGATCGCCGATGCCGCGGGCGGCGACATCGGCGGCGAGGGCCACGCAGCGCACGCCGGCGGGAAGTTCGAGACCCGCGAGGGCGCAGTAGACGCCATCTTCCAGCAACAGCAGGGTGTCGTCGGCGACCAGCGCTGCGATGCAGTCGTCCAGCAGCGCGCGGTCGGAGGGGGGGCGGTTCAGGGTGTGCAGGGTCATGTCAGAAATTCAATACCACATCATGGTTTCGGATCAGCGCGGCGATACCGGCCCGGTCGAGCGGCTGCACCGGCAGGATCAGATCGTCCTGCGTCAGGCCTCGCTGCGCCAGCGCGTCGGCACAGGCGTACAGATTTTCGATGTCGTACATGGGCAGGGCGCTGAGCGTCGCGCCAAGGTTTTTCTGCCGGACAGCGGCGGGCTCCTGGCCCTTGAGCAGCTGAAGGACGCCATCACCCTGGAACAGCATGGCCACCGGTTGCTCGAACACTGCCGTTGTCAGCGCGGTGTCGAGCGCATCCCGTGCATGACTGCTGCCGTAGGGCGGGCGGCGGCTGATGATCAGGAAGGTTTTCGAATGGCTCATATCAGGCTCCGAAGGTGATCAGCCGGTCCGAATGGATCGCCGCTTCGGCGAGCTGTCCGAGTCCGGAAAGTTCGAAGCCCTCGCGCAGGTTGTGACCGGGCTTTTCGTAACGGCGGGCCTCGTTGGCGTCGAGTACGCCGCGCCGGACCGCGGCGGCGATGCACACCACCAGATCCAGCTCATGCTCCTTGGCTAGTGCCTGCCAGCGTGCCGGCAGGTCACACTCGTCCTGTGGCGGCGATGCCAGTGCCGAGCCGTTGTGGACGCCATCGCCGTAGAAGAATACGCGGTGGATTCCGTGGCCCTGAGCGAGTGCGGCGACGGCGAAGCGATAGGCGGTCTCGGCGGCCTGCCGGCTGTGGGGAGCGGCGTATACGAGCAGTGAAAAGTTCATGGCAACTCGTTGTGTTCAGGTAAAAAAATTCTTGCGGCTGATCGAGAATGGGGGATCATTTCGCACATTTGAATTGAAAACCCTCCGTGCTTTGGATGCCCTGGACCGCTACCGCAGCATTTCCAGATTGTTTATGCTGGTACTGAGGTCCCGTAAGGCGCCGGCGAGCACTGGGAGTCTTTTGCGATCAGGCCCGTAAGGGGCGAGGCATGGATGCCGAGCCGCCGATCCGGCACAGGGATGTGCCGTGAGCGGCGCCCGGAAAAGACTTCCAGCGCGCAGCGAACAGGCGTCTTCGGGCGTGCTTTCTTTTGCTTACTTTTCTTTGCACGAGCAAAGAAAAGTAAGTCGCCGACAGGCGAAATCCGCGCTGTCCGGTTATCGCAACATCCGACTGTAACCTAAGCCGGCTCTTGGGCTCGGACCGTTGCTAGCCTCGGGCGACGAAGGCTTTATGGTGGATCGGACGCTGCGCGCCTTGATCCACCCTACCGTGGTATTGCCGGATTTCTAAAACAGTAAACAAAAGCCCCGCCATCTTAGCAAAGATGGCGGGGTTGGGAAGGCCCTGGAACCTCAGGATCAGTCGCTGCTGCTCAGGCCCAGCAGCTGCAGCAGGCTGATGAAGATGTTGTAGATCGACACGTACAGGGTCACGGTCGCGGAGATGTAGTTGGTCTCGCCGCCGCGCACGATCTGCTGGGTGGTCAGCAGGATGGCGCCGGAGGAGAACAGAATGAACATCGCGCTGATCGCCAGCGACAGTGCCGGCATCTGCAGGAAGATGTTAGCGATTACCGCCACCAGCAGCACCACGAAACCAGCCATCAGCATGCCGCCGATGAAGGACAGGTCACGCTTGGTGGTCAGGGCGTAGGCGGAGGTGGTGAAGAAGGTGAGGGCGGTGCCGCCCAGCGCCATCATCACGATGTCCGTGCCGCCGCGGGCCATGAACATGTTGAGGATCGGGCCGAGTGTGTAGCCCATGAAGCCGGTCAGCAGGAATACGAACAGCAGGCCGAGCGAGCTGTTGCGGTTCTTCTCGGTCAGGAACAGCAGTCCGTAGAAGCCCACCAGTGTAATGATCAGGCCCGGATGGGGCAGCGCCAACGCAGCGGAGACGCCGGCAATCAGCGCGGACCAGGCCAGTGTCAGG
The DNA here is from genome assembly GCF_014645375.1 of Marinobacterium nitratireducens. Lineage (GTDB taxonomy): Bacteria > Pseudomonadota > Gammaproteobacteria > Pseudomonadales > Balneatricaceae > Marinobacterium_A > Marinobacterium_A nitratireducens. Next base: position 666,474 of record NZ_BMLT01000001.1, on the reverse strand, counting down.
CCGAGCAGGAAGTAGGTGTTGCGCAGGACCTTGTTGGTCGATAGCGCGCCTGCGCTTTCTGCGCGATAGGCATCGTTGTTTACGGTACGAACGTTTCGCATGGTTTCCCTCGAAGATTTCTTGCTACTGGGATTGATAATGACGGTAAAAATTTAAATTTCAAGCGAACCGGCTTACGCAACCGGCTCAGCAACGCTGATAACGCCCGGTGTCGGGCTCGATGTTACAGCGTGCAGCCGGCTCGGGTGCCAAATCACAGCATTGTAGGTGTCGATAGGCAGTATCCTCCATTCCTTGTTTGACATCTGCATGATTCCAAGTAAACTACGCCCCGCATTCAGCGGTAGGGTGGCTGAGTGGCCGAAAGCACCGGTTTCGAAAACCGGCGAACCGTCAGGTTCCCAGGGTTCAAATCCCTGCCCTACCGCCACTTCTCTCTTGTTCAAGTCTCGGTTTTTCCTCATTCGTCTGGACCGGCCCCGTGCTTCGGACCCGGTGGGGCGAAACGCGACTCCACTAAGTCTCCCGAGCGATGTCAGATCTTAAAATCCTCTTCGAGGACGATTATCTAATTGCCATAGACAAGCCTTCCGGGCTTTTGGTTCATCCAAGCTGGATAGCGCCGCGAAAAACCCCCAACGCAGTCAGCTTGCTGAAGCAGTATCTCGATTCGACGGTCTATACCATCCACCGTCTCGACCGCGCCACCTCCGGGGTATTGTTGTTCGGCAAGCAGAAAGAAGCCGCTCAGGCGATGAATGCCGCCTTTGCAGAGCGGCGCGTGGAAAAGACCTATCTGTGCGTGGTGCGCGGCTATACCGAGCAGGAGGGGGTGATCGACTATCCGCTCAAGCCGATTCATGACAAGAAGGCCGACCCTTTTGCCGACCCCGACAAGCCCGCCAAGGAAGCCGTCAGCGAATACCGGCGCCTGGGAACGGTCGAACTGCCGGTTCCGGTCGGCCGTTATCAGACCGCGCGCTACTCGCTGGTGGAAGTACGGCCCAAAAGCGGTCGCAAGCACCAGATCCGTCGCCACCTCAAGCACATCTTTCACCCGCTGGTCGGCGACACCCGCTACGGCGATGGCAAGCACAATCAACTGTTTCGCGATCGTTTCGGCCTCGAACGCCTGCTGCTGATGGCGACAGGCCTGGTATTCGAGCATCCGGTCAGCGGGGCAAGGGTCGAATTGCGCAGCGGTGTCGACGCCTACTGCGACGGCCTGTTTACCGAGTTCGGCTGGGCCGGGCTGTATCCCGTCGACTGACGTTATCGCTACCACTCAGATCGATGCAGATAGGCGATATTTAGCTGTAAATTCATGGCCTGTACTATTCTGTATGGGTTTCAAATTGCGTATCCTTACGCCTGAAGAGAGCAGAAGAACCGTGCGTGTCAGTGTTTTTGCACCCGCCGCCGGCTGTTCGCCGTGTCGGTCGTGCCGCAAAGAGCGGCCAGTGCCGTGCGCGCATCGGACATCATCCTACAACAACATATAAAGCAAGACGGTAGTCACATTAGATGAGCAAGTGCCTCGCAGATATCATCAAGCGCAAGGACAGGGTCAGCATCGGTATTATCGGTGCCATGGATCAGGAGGTCGAACTGCTCAAGTCGGCCATCGACGGCTGTGAGGAACAGCGATTTGCCGGTTATTCATTCTATACCGGCAAGTTGCACGGCCAGCCGGTGGTGCTGCTGCAATCGGGTATCGGCAAGGTCAATGCGGCAATCAGCACGGCACTGCTGTTGCAGGTGTTCGCGCCTGATTGCGTTATCAATACCGGCTCGGCCGGCGGTTTCGATCCGGCGCTGGATGTCGGCGATGTGGTCATTTCAACCGAGGTGCGGCACCACGACGTCGATGTCACCGTGTTCGGTTATGAGCCGGGCCAGGTACCGGGCCTGCCGGCCGCTTTCGAGCCGGACCCGTTGCTGGCGCAGATCGCCGAGCGTTGCATCGGCAAGCGCCAGGGTGTGAAAACCGTTCGCGGCCTGATTGCCACCGGCGACAGCTTCATGAACTGCCCCGAGCGGGTTGCCAGGACGCGTGTGCTGTTTCCGGCCATGAAGGCGGTGGAGATGGAAGCGGCGGCGATTGCCCAAACCTGCCATCGTTTTGATACCCCCTTCATTATCATCCGGGCGTTGTCGGACATTGCCGGCAAGGAGTCGAACCTGTCGTTCGAGCAGTTCCTCGAAACGGCGGCCAGGCACTCCGCCGAGATGGTGATGGATATCGTCGACGCCATCGCCCGTCAGCCCTCCGGTTGACCCACGGGTCGGCCAACAGCGGCGCTCTGAGTATCAATTGTCGCGCCCTTGCGACAGCTGAACGTGGACGCCGCCCGCTCCTCTGACTATAACCTACACTAGGTTATTAATAAGGAAGGGAGTGAGCGGGTTTTGGATCACCTATTAGCGGTCAGGGATTTGCGGGTTTCCTTTCGTCTGCCGGAGGGGGTGGTCGAGGCGGTGAAGGGCGTCTCGTTCACCATAGACCCCGGCGCTTCGGTGGCGCTCGTCGGTGAGTCCGGCTCCGGCAAGTCGGTCATCAGTCAGGCCATCATGGGGCTGCTGCCCAAGGCCGGCACCATCGATACCGGCGAGATTCTGTTGCGCGACCCGGCTTCGGGGCAGATCACCGATATTGCGGCACTGGACCGCAACAGCGTGCAGATGCGCGAGATTCGCGGCGGGCGCATTTCGATCATCTTTCCCGAACCCAATACCTCGCTCTCGGCGTTGCATACCATCGGCGATCAGATTTCCGAGGCGCTCAGCCTGCATCGCGCGGTCACCCGTTCGGAAGCGCTGGAGTTGACCGCCGAGATGCTGCGCCTGGCGGGATTTCCGGACCCGCAGCGTGCGCTGCGTACCTATCCGTTCGAGTTGTCCGGGGGGCTGCGTCAGCGCGCCATGATCGCGATGGCGCTGGTCTGCCACCCGGCGCTGCTGATAGCCGACGAACCCACCACCGCGCTGGACGTCACCATTCAGGCGCAAATCCTCAAACAGATCCGCGATCTGCAGCAGGAGCTGCATATGGCGCTGCTGCTGATCACCCACGACCTCGGTGTGGTGGCCAATATGGCGGAAGAGGTGGTGGTGATCTATCACGGCGAGGTCATGGAATACGGCACGCTGGACCATATCTTCCGCGAGCCGTCCCATCCCTACCTGAAGGCATTGCTGCGTGCGGTGCCGCGTTTCGACATGGCCCGGGACGAGCGCCTGGTACCGATACGCGAGATCAAGCCCAATACCGACAACCTGCATACGCCACAGCATCCGCTGCCGGCGGATTACGACCGCCACCGGCCGATTCTCAGCGTCCGCAACGTACGCAAGCAGTTTCGAATCCGCGCCACCGGCGGCGGTCACGAAACCCGCGTGCAGGCCGTGGACGATGTCAGCTTCGACATCATGCGCGGGGAGTGTCTGGGGCTGGTGGGGGAGAGCGGCTGCGGCAAGACCACGCTGAGCAAGATTCTGATGCAGGCACTGAAACCGGATCAGGGGCAGGTCAGCTTTTATGACGGTTATCGGGATATCGACCTGCTGGCGCTCGACGGCAGGGAGCTCACGGATTTCCGCCAGCGCATGCAGTTCGTTTTTCAGGATCCGTTCTCGTCCCTCAACCCGCGCATGACCATCTATGACATCCTTACCGAACCGCTGGTGATCCATAAAGTCGGCACGCGCCGGCAGCGTCAGACCATCGCGCGCGAGCTGATGGAACTGGTCGGGCTCGATGTGCGTTACCTGCAGCGCTATCCGCACAGCTTTTCCGGTGGTCAGCGCCAGCGTATCGGCATTGCCAGGGCGCTGGCGCTGAGTCCGGAACTGATTATCTGCGACGAGCCGGTATCGGCGCTCGATGTTTCGGTGCAGGCGCAGATACTCAATCTGCTCAAAGACCTGCAGAAACAGCTGGGATTAACCTATCTTTTTATCAGTCACAACCTGGCGGTGGTGGACTATATCGCGGATCGTATCGCGGTGATGTGTCGTGGCCAGTTGGTGGAGCTGGCGCCCAAGGAACTGCTGTTCCGCAGGCCGCTGCATCCTTACACCCAGGCCCTGCTGAGTGCGGTGCCGGATCCGAATCCCGACCATCTGCTGGATTTCGAACGCCTGATGCTGGACCGGGCATCCGATCCGCTGGCCTGGCCCGCACCGTTCACGCACCATCCGGACGCGCCGGCTTCGTTGATCGAGGTCGAGGACGGACACTACGTCAGGGCCGCTGCGGGAACGCGCCGAGAGGAGTTGGTTGCATGAAGTCTATTTACAACTGCAGTGCCGCTGCCATGCTGCTGTCGATGGCGCTGTACGCGCCGGTGTCGGCTGCCTACAACGAGGCGCCCGCGCTGGCAGAGCAGGTGGCGGCCGGGACGCTGCCGCCCCTGGAGCAGCGGCTGCCGCAAAAGCCGCTGCAGCTCGACTACGAGGCGCTTGGCAGGAAGGTCGGCCAGTACGGCGGCAAGCTGAGCATGCTGATGGGCAAGGAAAAGGACACCCGTCGCATGACCGTCTACGGTTACGCGCGTCTGGTCGGCTATAGCGAGCAGCTCGAGCTGGTGCCCGACATCCTCGAGTCGGTCGAGGTCGACCATGAGCGGGTCTTCACGCTGCATCTGCGCGAGGGGCATCGCTGGTCCGACGGTGAACCCTTCACCTCGGAAGATTTTCGATACTGGTGGGAGGATGTTGCCAACAACGAGCAGCTGTATCCTGTCGGCCCGCCTGCGCTGCTCAAGGTCAATGGCCGCTTTCCCACCGTCACCTTCCCGGACGCCACCACCGTGCGCTATGAGTGGCAGGACCCCAACCCCGACTTTCTCGCCTCGCTGGCGGCGGCGGCACCGCTCTATATCTATGCGCCGGCGCACTACATGAAGCAGTTCCACGAGAAGTACGCCGATGCCGGAGAGCTGGCGCAGCGGGTCGAGCAGCAGCACAAGCGCGACTGGTCGGCGTTGCACACCTCGCTCGGGCGCCTGTATCGCAATGACAATCCCGACCTGCCGGTGCTGCAGCCCTGGCATCAGACCACCGCGAGCCCCAGCAGCCGTTACCTCTTCGAGCGCAATCCCTACTTCCATCGCGTCGATCCCGAGGGCAATCAGCTGCCCTATATCGATTCGATCGTCATGGGTATCACCGAATCGAAGCTGATCCCCGCCAAGGCGGCGACCGGCGAAACCGACCTGCAGGCCCAGTACCTGCGTTTCAGCGACTATACGCTGCTCAAGCGCAACGCGCCGGATTACGGCTTCCGCGTAGCGTTGTGGCAAATCGCCAAGGGAGCGCACCAGGCGCTGTTCCCCAATCTCAACCACGAGGATCCGGCATGGCGCGAGCTGTTCCGGGACGTGCGCTTTCGGCGTGCGCTGTCGCTGGCCATCAACCGTGCCGAGATCAACAGGGTCATTTACTACGGCATGGCCGTGACCGGGCAGAATACGTTGTTGCCCCGGTCGCCGCTTTACAAGCCCGAGTATCGCGAGCGCTGGGCCGAGTTCGATATCGACAAGGCCAATGCGCTGCTCGACGACATCGGCCTGACCGACCGCGATAACGCCGGGATCCGCAAGCTGCCGGACGGCCGCTCGCTCGAGATCATCGTCGAGACCTTCGACGGCACCAGCGAGCAGGCGGACGTACTGCAGCTGATCGCGGACTCCTGGCGCCAGATCGGCGTGCAGCTGCATATCAAGCCGTCCAACCTCGATAACGTCCGGCGCCGGGTTTATGCCGGCGAAGCCCAGATGACGATCTCGTCGGGCCTGGAGAACGGTATTGCCACGGTCGCCAACTCACCCTATGAACTGGCGCCTGTGAAGCAGGAATATTACCAGTGGCCCAAGTTCGGCCAGTACTACGAGACCAACGGTGCGGCCGGTTCGCCCATCGACATGCCGGAGGCCAAGCATCTGATGGAACTGCTCGGCAGCTGGTACGGCGCCGAGAGCGAACAGGGTCGCAGGGAAGCCTGGCAGCAGATGCTGGACGTACACGCCGACAATGTCTTCTCCATCGGAATCCTGGCCGGGGTGATGCAGCCGATCGCGATCGACAGCCAGCTGCAGAACGTGCCGGACGAGGGGATATGGAACTGGGATCCGGGCGCCCATTTCGGGCTGTATTCACCCGATACCTTCTGGCTTAAACCGGAGCCCTGATTCATGCTGCGATATATCGTGCGTCGCGTCCTGATGATGATACCCACGCTGCTGGTGATCAGCGTGCTGGTATTTACCATCATTCAGCTGCCGCCCGGCGATTATCTCACCACCATGGTCAACGAACTGCAGTCGCAGGGCGAAAACGTCAGCCAGGAACGCATTGCCTATCTGCGTGAGGAGTACGGTCTCGACCGCAACCCCGTGGAACAGTACCTGTACTGGGTCGGCGGCCTGTTGCAGGGGGATCTCGGGCACTCCTTCGAGCACGACAAGCCGGTCAGCGAGGTGGTGGGCGATCGCATGTTCATGACCATGGTGGTCGCCTTCGTCACCACGCTGTTCGTCTATGTGATGTCGTTCCCGATCGGCGTCTATTCGGCGGTGCGTCAGTACAGCGCCGGCGATTTTGCGCTGTCGTTTCTAGGCTTTATCGGCCTGGCGACGCCCAACTTCCTGCTGGCGCTGATACTGATGTACCTCGCCAAGGCCTATTTCGGCACCGATATCGGCGGTCTCATGGATGCGCGCTACATCGACCAGCCCTGGACCTGGGGCAAGGCGATGTCGGTGCTCGAGCATCTCTGGGTGCCGGTGATCGTCATCGGCACCGCGGGTACCGCGGGCATGATCCGGCGTCTGCGCGCCAATCTCCTCGATGAGCTGCACAAGCAGTATGTGGTGACCGCCAAGGCCAAGGGGCTCGCGCCCGGCAAGGTACTGGTGAAGTATCCGCTGCGCATGGCGCTCAACCCCTTCATCGCCGACATCGGCAATCTGCTGCCGGAAATGATCTCCGGCGCCGTGATCGTTTCGGTGGTACTCGGGCTCGAGACCACCGGGCCCATGCTGCTCAAGGCGCTGCAGTCGCAGGATATGTATCTGGCCGGCAGCTTCCTGATGTTCATTTCCCTGCTGACGGTGGTTGGCACCCTGATATCGGACCTGGCGCTGGCGGTGCTGGATCCGCGCATCCGGCTCGAAGGAGGACGCAAACGATGAGCCGGCGGCCAGTGGAACACTACGTCAACCCGGAGCCCTTCAACCCGCATTCGGTGCTGGAGCTGACGCCGGAGCAGGAGCGCTACTACATGGCCTCGCAGTGGCGCCTGGCCTGGTGGAAGCTCAAGCGTCACCGGCTGGCGGTGATAAGCGCCAGCTTTCTGACCCTGATGTACCTGGTGGTGATTTTCGCCGAGGCTGTTGCGCCGTACGACCTGGAAGAGCGTCATACCCGCTATCTGTTCGCGCCGCCGCAGGAACTGCATTTTTTCGATGATGGCGAGTTTGTCGGGCCTTTCGTCTACGGCATCGAGGTAAGCCTCGATATGGAAAACCTGCGGTGGGTATACGGCGAGGACCGCACCCAGCGCCATCCGTTGCGTTTCTTCTGTTCGGGCAACGATTATCCCGGCGCCGGCTATCGTTTCTGGGGGCTTGTGGAGGGCAGCTTTCACCTGGTCTGTCCGTCGCAGGACGGGCAGTTGTTTTTGCTCGGCACCGACCGGCTCGGCCGCGACATGCTGTCGCGCATCATCTACGGCGCACGGATTTCGCTGACCCTGGGGCTGATCGGCATCACCATCAGCTTCTTTCTCGGCATTACCATCGGCGGGGTGGCGGGTTACTACGGCGGCATGGTCGATACGGTGGTGCAGCGCGTAATCGAGATCATACGCTCTTTCCCGATGCTGCCTCTGCTGATGACCTTATCGGCCATACTGCCGGTGACCTGGCCGCCGACGCTGATCTTTATCGGCATCACCGTGTTGCTGGCGTTGCTCGACTGGCCCGGGCTCGCGCGCGCCGTGCGCTCGAAGCTGCTGGCCCTGCGTGAGGAGGATTTCTGCGTCGCGGCTCAGCTGATGGGGGCCAAACCCGGACGCGTGATCATGAAGCACCTGATGCCGAGTTTCGTCAGTCACCTGATCGCCTCGGCGACGCTGTCGATCCCGACCATGATTCTCGGCGAGACGGCGCTGAGCTTTCTGGGGCTGGGGCTTCGGCCACCGGTCACCAGTTGGGGGGTGCTGCTGAACGAGGCGCAGAACATCAACTATGTGGTGCTCTATCCCTGGTTGCTGTATCCGGTGATACCGGTGATTCTGGTAGTGCTGGCCTACCAGTTCCTCGGCGACGGTCTGCTCGATGCCGCGGATCCCTATAAGCATTGAGTGAAGCTAATGTAGCGACGCTTGGCAGCAGTCAATCCGTCCCCGGCGCGATGCAGGGCGTCGCGCAACCCATCTTGTGGCGGATTGATGGTTCGCGCCGCATCGAACCCACTGGGAACCGAAAGTTGAGTGCCCGCCGAGGCCAGTCGATCTGCAATACGATCGACATGATGGGGCCGCGATCCCCGGGCCACGTGGTGACGGAAGATTTGTCCCGCTGCATCGCTTGACCCATCCTACGGTTTCAGCAACGCCTCTATCTGTTCGACCCGCGCATCCGAGTCCCAGTCATCGGCGCCGGCGTGGGTTTCGACAAGGTTGCCGTCCCGGTCGTAGAGGAAGGTCATCGGCAGGCCGGGGATGCCCAGTTCGGTAAAGGCGCTGCCGCTTTCATCGAGCAGTATGCGAAAGCGCAGCGGGTGGTCGAGGCGTTGCCGGAAGTCCTCGATGCCCTCCCGGTTCTCGCCGACATTGACCGCGATCACCGCCAGTTCGTCGGCAGAAAACCGCTGCTGCAAACGGTCCATCGACGGCATCTCGCGCACACAGGGAGGGCACCAGGTGGCCCAGAAATTCAGCAGCAGCACCTTGCCGCGGTATTCCGCAAGCGGTGCCGGCTGGTGCTCGAGATCCCTGTACTCAAGTGAATAGACGGCCTCAGTGGCCGGCGCGGCTGTCGTTGCCAGCCCGAATGCCAGCAGTACGCCCCCGATCAAAGCCCGCATGGTGCCTCCGGTCTGTACGTTTTAGCCAAGCTTAACAGAAATGCTGCGCCAGCATGGCCAGCGGTTCGGCTTCGGGATTGGCAACGGGTCGCCTAGCTGTGGCATAAAGGGGCAGACGAATACGCTTTTCAACCGTTTAAGAGCTGGAAGGAGTCACGATGAAGGTCGCATTTCTGGGGCTGGGTACCATGGGGTACCCCATGGCCTCGCATCTGCTGAGCAAGGGACACGATGTCTGTGTTTACAACCGTACCACGGCCAGGGCCCGTCAGTGGCTTGCGGAATTTGGCGGCCGAATGAGCGAAACACCGGCCGGGGCGGCGTCCGGCGCCGAGATCGTTTTCACCTGTGTAGGCAACGATGACGATCTTCGGCAGCTGGTGCTGGGAGATGGCGGCGTTTTCGCCGGAATGGGGCAGGGCTGCGTTCTGGTCGACCATACCACCGCTTCGGCCGATGTGGCGCGCGAGCTCGACAAGGCGGCTAAAGAGCGTGGTCTTCACTTTCTCGATGCGCCGGTTTCCGGTGGGCAGGCCGGCGCCCAGAACGGCGTGCTCAGCATCATGTGTGGCGGCGAGGCAAGCGTCTTCGCCCGCGTCGAGCCGGTGATTGCCGCCTACGCGAAATCATCGCGCTTGCTGGGGGAGGCCGGCAGCGGTCAGCTGGCCAAGATGGTCAACCAGATCTGCGTCGCGGGTGCGGTGCAGGGGCTGGCGGAGGCGGTGCATTTCATCAAACGTTCCGGGCTAGATGGCCGCGCCGTATTCGACGTTATCCGTCATGGTGCTGCCGGATCCTGGCAGATGGACAACCGGCACGAAGCCATGCTCGATGGCGAGTTCGATTTCGGCTTCGCCGTCGACTGGATGCGCAAGGATCTTCGGATCGCGCTGGAGGAGGCGCGCAACAACGGCGCCAGCCTGCCGGTCACGGCGCTGCTCGATCAGTTCTACGCCGATGTTCAGGCCATGGGCGGCGGACGCTGGGACACCTGCAGCCTGGTGCGGCGCCTGGAGCGGGACGACTGAGGCTCTGGCCCGGCCGGGGAATCTGCCTGACGCATTGATGCTGGTCATTTATTCGCCTTGCGGTTAGAATCGCAACCGTCTTCGAGGTTGCTCGCGGCAGGAATCGTCCTGCCGGCAAGCGGAAATTTAATGCCCTCGGGCCGGACGCGCCGACAGAGCGAAACCGCCGGACCCGGAATAGGGCACAGCATCACAGGTACAGTTCTATGACAGGTATCGACAAATACAGCCTGGTTTCCTTTGCGCCCAGCATTCTGATCGTGGCCGGTTGCATCGGCATGGTCGTCTTCGGTATCGGCTTCCTGCGCAAGCAGATCGCCAAGGATTCCGCCGCTGCCGGCGAAAGCCGCTAACGGCAGCTACAACAGCCGGCTGTCGGCTGCCAAACAGGAAAGGGCCCGCAATCACGGGCCCTTTTTTGTTTCCGACGATCGCTCTTCAGAGCGCAGTAACGAAAGTGCCCTCGGGTGTTACCGGAAGGTAATCGTCGTAAAACTTCCTGTAGGCCTGTTCCGGGTTAAGATCCTCGAACAGTTCCGGATACATGGCTTTTGCGTAGAACTGGATCATGGCGCCGTCGAGGATGGTGCGACAGGCGCCGTGATAGGCGGCATAGAGGCGATTATTCTGGACGGCGTCCAGCGTGGACCAGCCCAGGCGTTGCTTGAATCCTGCCAGGCGCTCTCTGGCGTCTTTTTCCGCAACTCCCTGACCCATGATCATGCCGTTGTGACTTCCCGCTGTTTCATAGCCGGTGATGACGATGATGTCCGGATTGGCCGCGATGATCTGTTCCGGATTCAGCTTGCCCCACCATTCGACAAAAGGCGCGGATATATTGTCACCGCCGGCCATTTTGGAAATGGCTCCCCACATGTTCTTGCCGAAGGTATAACCGATCTCGTCAACGCCGGCCGAGCCGAATTCGGTATAGATCTTCGGCATCGGCAGTTGTGACTCGTTCAGGCGGCCGGTGATGGTTTCGACAATCTGGGTGTACTCGGCGGAAATCTTCTCCGCGCGCTGTTCCTGTCCCGTGATGACGCCAATCAGCCGGGTACTCTGAACGTGGCGCTCAAGCGTCTGGGCATTGTAGTCGACGACGACGATCGCAATACCAGCGCTTTCCAGGCGCTCGATCTCACTCCCCAGCCCCTTGAACTGCCACTCGGCCAGCAGGATCAGGTCCGGTTGCAGGCTGATAACCTTTTCGACGGAAAATGTCTTGGTATCGACGCGGCCGATACCGGGAATCCGATCAAGGGACGGGCGGTGCTCGAGGTACATTTCCCAGTTCGCCTCGCGCGCCTGCCAGATGTACTTGGACATGCCGACAACCCTGTCATAGGCCGCTTCGGTACCGATCGCCATGTAGTCTTCGGGATAAAAGCCCACCACGACACGCTGGGCCGGCGCATCGAAGGTGACCTCGCGGTCCAGCACATCCGTGACAGTCGTCATTTGCGCAAAGCTCATCGACGAGAAGATCAGGGCGGTCAGGCCCAGCAGTTTCTTCAGCATGAGATTTCCTAACTGTTTGTTTTATTGAAAGAAAAACCGGCGAATGGGGCAATTGTTCAGGCCGGGAGGTTGTGTGGATAATATATTTAATTAAAATGCGCATGCAAATGATTTTCACTTGGAGTCACATTCTGTCAGATGACAAACACTACTGTTGCGCAGACGCTCAGTCTGCAGCGTCGTAACGAGCAACGGCGTACCTGGATTCTACTGGCGCTGTTTTGTGTTCTGGTCGCGTCCTTCGTGATGGATATCGCCACCGGTCCCTCGATGCTCGGGGTGGAGGAAGTGGTCAATGTACTGTTGCGACTGGTCGGTGTGCCTGTCGGGGTGCAGCCCACCTCCGAGGTCATCGTTATCAGTCTTCGCCTGCCGATCGCCTTGATGGCGCTGATCGTCGGTGGCGTGCTGGGTGTCGGCGGCGCCGAGATGCAGACCCTGCTGAACAATCCCATGGCCAGTCCCTACACTCTGGGCATGGCGGCGGCGGCGGGATTTGGCGCGGCCCTGATGCTGTATGCCGGTTCCTTCGGACTCAGCGCCCAGCTTGCCGTGCCTGTGGGGGCGTTCGTCTGCTGCATGTTGTCGGCAGGGCTGCTGTTTGGCCTGGCGATGATGCGCCATATCACCTCCGGTCAGCTTATTCTGGCGGGCATTGCGCTGCTGTTCCTGTTTCAGTCGCTACTGTCGCTGGTGCAGTTCGTTTCCTCTCCAGAACTCAGCCAGCAGATACTGTTCTGGCTCTTTGGCAGTTTGACCAAGGCAACCTGGACGAACGTCGGCATTACCGCGTCGGTTACCCTGGTCTGCATGACGTTGCTGATGCGGGATGCCTGGAAGCTGACTGCACTGAGACTGGGGGAGTCACGGGCAAAGAGCCTCGGGGTCAATGTTGCGCGGTTGCGCCTGAGAATCCTGGTGATAGTGGCATTGATGACCGCCACAGTAACCAGCTTTGTCGGCATCATCGGCTTTATCGGCATCGTCGCTCCGAATATCGCCCGTATGCTGGTCGGCGAGGATCAGCGTTATTTTCTGCCGCTGTCGTTTCTCGTCGGGGCCTTTCTGCTGTCCAGTGCATCGGTGTTGTCAAAATCCATAGTGCCGGGCGCACTGTTTCCCATCGGTATCGTCACAGCAATCATCGGAGTGCCGTTTTTCTTCTGGATGATTATCGGCAAGAGGTCGCACTGATGCTCGAAATAAGGGACTTGTCGCTGGCATTCGACGACCTGCTACTGGCCGACCGGCTCAGTTTCCAGCTGCAGGCGGGGAAAACCCACGTGATTATCGGGCCGAACGGTACCGGCAAAAGCTCTTTGCTGAAAGTGCTGTTCGGTGATATCCGACCGCAAAGCGGAGAAGTGCTGTTCGACGGCGAGCGTCTGGACTACCGCCAGACCGGTCACTGGCGTCAGCGCTTCGGCTATATGCCCCAGGATATCAGGCTCGATATCGGGCTGACGGTGCTCGAGGTCGTGTTGCTGGGGCAACTGGATGCCCTGTCCCTGAAGCTCCGGGACCCGTTGATCGAATCCGCCCTCAGGGCGCTGGACCGGATAGGGCTGTTGCATCTAGCCCATCGCGATGTGCGCACCCTGAGCGGCGGCCAGTGCCAGATGATTCTCTTCGCCCAGGCACTGATGCGCAATCCGCGTATCCTGATGCTGGATGAGCCGGTCAGTGCCCTCGATCTGCATTTTCAGCAGGTGTTGCTGGATCATCTCGATCAGCAGACGCACCGGCAGAACTGGGTGTCGGTCATGGTTCTGCACGATCTGAATCTGGCCGCGCAGTATGCCGATAATCTATTGGTTCTCAAAGGCGGCCGACTGATCGCGCAAGGCGCGCCCGCTGCGATTCTGAGTCCCGAGCTGGTGCATGAGGTCTACGGTGTCAGCGCCGAGGTGGCATACGATCAACAGGGAGTGCCGTTCGTACGAACACCGCGTCGCAGCCGTTCCGGGCAGTCGGTTGCGGTGCCCGAAACGCAGGCTCGGTCGGCGCTGGCCGGATGATGCGCGCCTCTCATCTTATGCACGACTGGCGCGAAGTGTCGGTCGCAGGTCGTATTCTGATCGCCAACGGATTTACCTTCAATCTGGGGTTCTACATGCTGCTGCCCTACCTGGCGGACCATTTGCAGCGAACCCTGGGTCTCAGTCCCTGGTATGCGGGGCTGGTAATCGGGTTGCGGGTTCTGAGCCAGCAGGGTCTGTTTCTGGTCGGTGGCACTCTGGGGGACTATCTCGGTTACAAGCGCCTGATCCTGTTGGGGTGCATGGTCCGGGTCGCCGGCTTTGCGCTACTGGCGATAGCGCAGCAGCTTCCGGCTCTGCTGGCGGGGGCTTTTCTGACCGGTCTGGCCGGCGCGCTATTTACGCCCTCTAGCAATGCCTATCTGGCCTATGAAGCGCCCGATTGCGACAGTCGAGACCGTATTTTTGCGCTGCAGAACTGGAGCAGCGAGGCGGGTATGTTCCTTGGGCCCCTGGTCGGCATAGCGTTGCTGAGTTTCGACTTCGCGCTGGTCGGTCTTGGCGCGGCATTGCTGTTTCTGGTGCTGCTCTGGATACAGTGGCGTTTTCTGCCGGAGTTGACGTCGCAGGAAAAGCGACAGGGCGCCGATTCGCCTTTCTGGCGGCAGTGGCAGACGATGTTGCGCAACCCGCGCTTCATGGGGTTCATTGTCTTCGCCTGTGCCTTTCACCTGTTCTTTCATCAGTTGTACCTGTCGCTGCCGAACGAGGTGAAGACGCGGGGCCTGGATGCGGGCGTGATCACGGCGGTCTTCATGATTTCGTCGGTGCTGGGGATATGTCTGCAGGTGCCGCTTAATCGCCGGGTACCCGGGCTGCTGGGACGCAGCAGGACCATGGGACTGGGTCTTGTGTTGATGGGGAGCTCCTTTCTCTGGTTTCTGACGCACTTCGCCACGGAAGTTCGCCTGAGTTTCGTCGGTTTCGCGGTGACCTTTAGCCTTGGATCCATGCTGGTGATGCCGCTATTGGCCGCCAGCGTACCGCGTTTTTGCGAGCGCTCGGAGCTGGGAAGCCACTACGGCCTTTATTCCTGCATCGGCGGGCTTGCCGCCTTTTCGGGGCATCTGGTGCTGGGGGCCCTGCTTTCGTCGCAAAGCCTGGAGCGGGAGTGGATCTGGGGCGGGCTGGCTGCAATCGGGCTGATAGCAGGGCTCGGTCTTTATCGTCAGATGGAGAAGGTCGGGCGTCCCGAAGGGGAGAGGCATTGAGCCGAGACGGCCCTATGGGCGCCGGGACGAGCGTGGCTCGTCCCGGCGTGATGGCTCAGCGCTTGGGCAGCACGTCCCGGAGCTGTTCGTTGATCTTCAGCAGCGTGCGCTCGGTGGTGTCCCAGTCGATGCAGGCATCGGTGACGGAGATGCCGTACTTGAGATCATCGAGATTGGCCGGAATCGACTGATTGCCCCAGCCGAGGTTGGACTCGATCATCAGGCCGATCAGCGACGTGTTGCCCTCCTGGATCTGGTTGGCGACGTTTTCGGCCACTAGCGGCTGCAGCGCAGGATCCTTGTTGGAGTTGGCGTGGCTGCAGTCGACCATGATGTTCAGCGGCAGGTTGTTTTTCGCCAGTTCCTTCTCGCACAGCGTGACGCTGACAGAGTCGTAGTTCGGCTTGCCGTTGCCGCCGCGCAGTACCACGTGACCGTACCGGTTGCCGGTGGTGCGGATAATCGCCGCTTCGCCTTTCTCGCTGAGACCGAGGAAGCTGTGCGGGTGGCTGACCGACTGCAGTGCGTTGATGGCCACGCCAAGGCTGCCGTCGGTGCCGTTCTTGAAGCCGACGGCGCAGGACAGACCCGAGGACATTTCACGGTGGGTCTGGGATTCCGTGGTGCGCGCACCGATGGCCGACCAGGAGATCAGGTCCTGCAGGTACTGCGGGTTGTTCGGGTCCAGGGCTTCGGTGGCCAGCGGCAGGCCCAGTTCCGAGAGGTCGATCAGCAGCTTGCGGGCGATATGCAGGCCCTGCTCGATATCGAAGGAGTCGTCCATGTGCGGATCGTTGATCAGGCCTTTCCAGCCAACGGTGGTACGCGGTTTTTCGAAATAGACGCGCATTACCAGGTAGAGGCTGTCCTTGACCTCATCCGCCAGGGCTTTGAGGCGACGGCCGTACTCCAGCGCTGCCTTGGGGTCGTGGATGGAGCAGGGGCCGACAACCACGATCAGACGCTTGTCCTTGCCGTCCAGGATATTGCGAATGGTTTCACGGCCTTCCATGATGGTGGCGGCGGCGGTTTCGCTGATCGGCAGCTTGGCCTTGAGCGCTTCCGGCGTGGTCAGGATGGAGATGGATTCGATATTGAGGTCGTCTAAGCGTTTGTCGGTCATGGACTTGTCTCTACAGCGAACGGGCGCCGTGCCCTTGGCAATGGGAAATAACCTTGGTGTGCAGGGCGCAGGTTCCGCCTGAGTATCCGGAAAGCCGGTCGGGTGGTGGCGGAAGCGGGCGCTTTGTGCATCTGCGAACCTTTTTATCACATTAATCAGATGGTTATAAGTCCGGACGCGGCCGCGGCGGGCGCCGCCGCGGCGCCAGGGTGGTACAATGGCGCCCGCCCGGTCCTTGCCGGCATGCGAACTCGGCGCCGGTGGCGTGGTCTACCGGCTGCCAAAATGTAAATTCGTGGAACTGGAATCCCGTGCGCTTCAATTCTTTCCGATGCTTTTTCGCAGGCCTGCTGCTGCTGGCCGGACTCGGCTTTCAGGCTCAGGCGGGGCTGTTCGACAGCAACCCGTTCGGCAAAGACGGGCCGTTGCAGGTCGATGACGCCTTTCACATGGATTTCGAGCAACTGGAACCCGGCAAGGTCAGGCTGCTCTGGACCATTCAACCCGACTATTATCTGTATCGGGACCGCATGGAGTTCAGCAGTCTCGATGGCCGCAGCGAGGTTGTCGGGCGCATCGACGCGCCGTCGGAAGAGAAAGACGACCCGCTGTTCGGCAAGGTGCAGGTGTATCACGAATTCGCCGAAGTCGAGCTGCAACTGGCCAGCCTGAGCACGGAGGCGGTCGACGATCGTATCTCGATCAGCTACCAGGGGTGCTGGGAGGGCGGCATCTGTTACCCGCCGGTCACGCGGGAAATCAGCCTGGCCGGCATTCCGTCCCGGGACATCGGGGGCGTCGGCACGCCGGTAGCCGGCAGTGGAACGGATGCCGGCCCGGGCGACGCCGCCGGAGCTGTGGCCGCCGCCGCGCCGGCATCCGCGGTCAGCTATGGTGTCGGGTCTGAGCCGGTCAGCGAGCAGGACCGTTTCGTCGGCCTGCTGCGCAATGCAGGTCTTGCGGTAACGCTCGGCGCATTTTTCGTCGCGGGGCTGGCACTGTCGTTCACCCCCTGTGTCTTTCCGATGATCCCGATCATCTCCAGCATCATTGCCGGTCACGGACACCGTATCAGCACCGCCAGGGCGCTGGGGTTGTCGCTGGTCTATGTGCTGGCCGTCGCGGTCACCTACACCCTGGCCGGGGTCTTTACCGGCCTGTTCGGCGCCAACCTTCAGGCGGCGTTCCAGAATACCTGGATCATCGCCGCCTTCAGCATGCTGTTCGTGTTGCTGGCGCTGTCGATGTTCGGCTTTTACGAGTTGCAGCTGCCCTCCAGCTGGCAGAGCCGTCTGACCCGCGCCAGCAACCGCCGTCATGGCGGCACTATCATCGGCGTGGCGGCCATGGGTCTGCTGTCGGCACTGATCGTCGGGCCCTGCATGGCGGCGCCGCTCGCCGGCGCGCTGATCTATATCGGCCAGGCGGGGGATCCGGTACTGGGTGGCCTGGCGTTGTTTTCACTGAGTCTTGGCATGGGCGTGCCGTTGTTGCTGGTGGGCGCGTCGGCCGGCAAGTTGCTGCCCAAGGCCGGGCTCTGGATGGAGGCGGTCAAGGCGGCATTCGGTGTCGCGCTGCTGCTGATGGCGATCTGGATGCTCGATCGCATCATTCCGACCCGCGCCACCATGGCGCTGACCGCGCTGGTACTGATCGTGTCCGCCGTTTACATGAACGCCCTGGACCGGCTGCCGGACCAGTCCGGCGGCTGGCACCGGCTGTGGAAAGGGGTCGGTCTGATCCTGCTGGTGTACGGCCTGGCGCTGATGGTGGGCCTGTTCGCCGGCAGCCGCAGCCTGGTGTACCCGCTGCAGGGCCTGGCCGGAGGCCAGACCGAAAGGGCCTCGCTTGCATTCAGCAAGGTGACCTCGATGGATCAGTTGCAACCGATGCTGGAACAGGCGCAGCGCAGCGGGCAGCCCGTGATGCTGGATTTTTTCGCTGACTGGTGCGTGTCTTGCTATGAACTGGAGTACGTCACCTTCGACGATGACCGGGTACGGCAGGCGCTGTCCGGTTTCCAGCTGATCAAGGTCGACGTCACCGCCAATGACGACGCGGCGCAACGCCTCAGCCGTGAATACGGGGTCGTAGGGCCGCCTGCGCTGCTGTTTTACGACGCCCAGGGTACGCTCAAGCCGCAGCTGACGCTGATCGGTGTCATCCAGCCCGAAGACTTTCTTCGCCATTTGCAGCGTCTCGAAGGTTGAGGCGCCAGCCAGCCGCTCGTTGCTATGCTTTCAGTTCCGGCAGATCGCGGTAGAGCTCCAGCGCCTCGGGGTTGGCGAGGGCGTCGCGGTTTGCCACCGTCTCACCCATGACGACGCTGCGCACCGCCAGTTCGACAATCTTGCCGCTGAGTGTGCGCGGGATGTCGCTGACCTGAACGATCTTCGCCGGTACATGCCGCGGTGTGGTGTTCTCGCGAATGCGGTGGCGGATGCGGTCGCGCAGACCCTCATCCAGCGTCACGCCCTCGCGCAGGTGCACGAACAGTACCACCCGAACGTCGCCCTGCCATGGCTGGCCGATGCAGAGACTCTCCAGCACTTCGTCGAGGGATTCCGCCTGGCGGTAGATCTCGGCGGTACCGATGCGGACGCCGCCGGGATTCAGCACCGCGTCGGAGCGGCCATGGATGATCAGGCCGTCGTGTTCGGTCAGCTCGGCGAAGTCACCGTGCGCCCAGACGTTGTCGAATCGGCTGAAATAGGCATCGCGGTAGCGCTCGCCCCCGGGATCGTCCCAGAACCCCAGCGGCATTGACGGGAAGGGGCGGGTGCAGACCAGCTCCCCTTTGCCGCGGGGCAAAGCCTGGCCGTTGGTATCGAAGATATCGACCGCCATGCCAAGCCCGCGGCACTGCAGCTCCCCCTTGTAGACCGGCCGTACCGGGCAGCCGAGGGCAAAGCAGGAAATGATGTCGGTGCCGCCGGAGATGGAGGACAGCTGCAGATCCTGCTTGATGTCGCGATAGACGTACTCGAAGCTTTCATGGCTCAGTGGCGAACCGGTCGATAGCACCGCGCGCAGCCGTGGCAGGCGGTGGCTGGCGCCTGGTCTGGCGCCGGCCTTTTCCAGCGCCGCGAAGTATCTGGCGCTGGCGCCGAAAACGCTGATGCCCTCGGCTTCGGCGATATGCCACAGCTGTGCCGGGGTCGGTGCGGTGGGGGAACCGTCGTACAGCAGTATTGCGCTGCCCGACGCCAGGGCGCTGACCAGCCAGTTCCACATCATCCAGCCGCAGGTGGTGTAATAGAAAAGCAGATCGCCGTGGCCGAGATCGGTATGCAGGCGATGCTCCTTGAGATGCTGCAGCAGGGTGCCGCCGGCACCGTGAACGATGCACTTGGGTACGCCGGTCGTGCCGGAGGAATAGAGAATGTATAGCGGATGGTCGAACGGCAACTGCTCGAACTCGATCTCGTCGACGCCGGTGTCGATGAAGTCCCCGAGTTGCAGGGTGCCAGCGGGCAGGGCGCCGAGATCGGGGTCATCGTCGAGGTACGGCACGATCAGCAGTTGCTCGACCGAGTCGATCTGGCGGGCGATGTCCGCGGCGTGCGCCAGGCAGTCCAGGCGTTTGCCGTTGTAGCGGTAGCCATCGGCGCTGAGCAGAATTCGCGGCCTGATCTGGCCGAAACGCTCGACGACCCCGTGCACGCCGAAATCCGGCGAGCAGGAACTCCAGACCGCCCCCACCGCACTGGCGGCGAGCATGGCGATCAGGGTGTCAGGGATATTGGGCATATAGCCCGCGATTCGATCCCCCGGAAGGATGCCGTGGCGTCGCAGGGCGCCGGCAAGCGCCGCGACGCGCCGAAAGAGCTCGGCATGGCTCAGTTCATGGCGCCGGCCTGACTCGTCCCGAAACACCACGGCGGTGTCCGGACCTCGGTCGCGCAGCAGGTTCTCGGCGAAGTTCAGGCGGGCGTCCGGAAACCAGCGTGCCCCCGGCATTTGCCCGGGCCGCAGCAGCACCCGCTCTCCCTTGGCGGAAGCAACGACGCCGGACCAGTCCCAGAGCCCGCTCCAGAAGGCGTCGCTATGCTCGACGCTCCATCGGTAAAGAGCGTCGTAGCCATCGAGGGAAAGTGCATGCCGGCCATTCAGGTAGTCGATGAAATGGCTGATCCGGCTTACGGCGATGCGTTCTGGGTTCGGCGTCCAGAGTGGTTTTGCCATGGCAGGCCTCTGATTCGTTGGCTTGCGTTACCTTAAAGGTAAGCAAGCCGCCGCAAGGGTGCCAGTGCGTTACCGCCTGCCGGTGCTAGCGCAGGTAGTGCTTGCTGATATGGCGGAAACTGTCGGTCGCGGCACGGCGCATCCACTCGAAGGCCACCATTTCGCGGCTGACGATCTGTATGCCGGCCTGGCGCATGCGCTCGATCGCCAGCAATTTGTCGGCGGGATTGCGCGAGGCGATGCAGTCGGCGACCACAAAGACTTCGCGCCCCCGGCTTTTCAGTTCCAGCGCGGTCTGCAATACGCAGACGTGCGCCTCGATACCGACGACAACGGCCTGCTGCGGACAGAGGTCATCGATAAGCGGGCCGGATGTCGGGTCCGACATGCACGAGAACCAGGTCTTGCCGATCACCTCGTCGTCCGCGACCTGTTCGCGCAGGCGATCGCAGGTGGGGCCGATTCCCTGGGGGTACTGCTCCGATGCCAGTACCGGCACTTCCAGGTAACGCGCAATCTCCAGCAGCCAGCGGCAATTGTCGAGCAGCTGCTGCGGCGCCTCGACGGCCGGAACCAGACGTTCCTGAACGTCCACGATCAGCAGCAGCGACTTTTCGGCATCGATCAACATGGCGTTTTTCCTCAGTCGGGGCGGCGCGGGACCATGACCACGGCCTCGCCCTGGGTCACACGGCGGCCATCGACGAAGCAGTCGGTGGACAGGGTGACCCAGCGGCGCCGCGGGTTGATTTCGGTGATGGTGACGTGGGTTTCGACCTCGTCGCCGGGGCTGACGGGGTGACGGAACTTGAGCGACTGGTTGAGGTAGATGGACCCCGGCCCCGGCAGGTGGGTGCCGATAGCCGCCGAGATCAGTCCGGCACTGAGCATGCCGTGGGCGATACGGCCGCCGAATTCCGTTCCGGCAGCGTAGTCGTCATCGAGGTGTACCGGGTTGGTATCGCCGGTCACCTCGGCGAAGCGCCGGATATCCTCGTCCGAGACGCGTTTGCTGACCACGACGCTCTGGCCGATTTCAAGATCCTCGATGTAGAGGTGCTCAACCACGTTCATCCGTGTTCTCCAGTCATTATCGAGCCCGCATCGGGTATTCGATCTAAAGTTTAGATAATAAAAACAGAAAGATAGAATTTACTCTTCATGCATTGCCTGCATCGACTCCTGGGTCCATTTCAGGCTTTCCCGGTAGGCCCGCTCGTAGAGATTGGCGTCGAAGTCGGGCGGCAGCAGGTGCCAGTCGCCGCTCTCGTAGTGGATGACATTGGCCAGCACCGCGCCGATCGGGCCGCTGCCGGCGCGGATGGCGTCCTTGATATCTTCGCCCAGCGGAACCTGGTCGAGCATCGCGTCCTGCCGGATATCGAGCATGGCGTGCAGCCCCGACATCATGCCGGCAATGAAATAAGAAGGTGCGTTGGGCTGTTTCAGGCCTTCCGCGACCCGTTCGCACATGCGGCCCCGGATCAGCAGCAGTCGCGACAGCTCCTCGGGCTTGTCGCCATTGGCGGACATGGCAATCAGCGTCGCCCACTTGCGCACCTGTTCCAGCCCCAGCAGCACCACCGCCTGGGCGATGGAATCGACCTTGCGCACCAGCGAATAGGCGGCCGAGTTGACGATGCGCAGCAGTTTGAAGGTCAGTACCGGATCCCGCAGGATCAGCGCCTCGAGCTTTTCCGGTGTCGCGACCGGGGATTGCAGCTCCTGAATCAGCTGCATCATGGTGACCTGGTTGGCGCTGACGCGGCGGCCTTCGACCAGCTTGGGCTTGCTCAGAAAACCGCCCTGATAGAGCTTGAAGCCCATGTCGATGCAGCGCTCGAGCTGACTGAACTCGTCGATGCCTTCGGCAAGAAAAGCCACCTTGAAGGGGCGAATGCTTTCGAGCTGCCCGGCGAGCGCGGACTCGCTGAACTCGCGCACATCGAGCTTCACGATCTGCGCCATTTTCAGCAGGTTGTCGTACCGCGGGTTGTAGCTCAGGCCCCGAAGGCAGATGCGGTATCCCTCTTTCATCAGTCGCAATGCGGCCCTGTCGTAGTCTGCGTCCGGCTTGGGCCCGGGATCGAGCTCGATCACCACCTGCTTGAGCGGCAGTTCCGGCAGTGCGCCGGACAGCAGCAGCTCGCGCCCGACCGGCAGAAACGCCGGCACCCGCCTTACGGCGCCGGCATCGCTGATACTGGTGTATACGCTGAGGATCATCTCCCCGCTCAGCTCGGCGCCTGCGACGCCCGGGGCCGGGCTGTCTTCGAGTCGGTAGAGCAGTTCATAGGCAACGACCTTCTGGTGCTGGTCGAATATCGGCTGTCGGGCCATCAGCATCTGCTGGCCGCCGGGCTTGGAATCCATGTCCACTCGCTCGTCCTGTGAATTGGGTCTCAGTTCGCGAGTGTATACGTAAAGGGGCCTGGCAGGTACCCCGACTTCGCTGTCTGCGCAGCTGGGTGCGGCAAAGCGTCGTTGCTTGACACCGATTCTTGTGTTTAATGCTTAAAGATTTGAAAAACAGGCCTTTATTGCAGATATGCAGGACTCGCAGGAGCTCGATTCGCGCTATAATGAGCGGCTGTCGAACTGAGGCTTCACAATGAGTATCAACTGGTTTCCCGGGCACATGCACAAGGCCCGTAAAGAGATCGCCAAGACCATGGACGAGGTCGATGTGGTGATCGAGGTGCTGGATGCACGCCTGCCGCAATCCAGCGAAAATCCGCTGGTGGACAGCCTGCGCAAGGGCAAGCCGGTGATCAAGCTGCTGAACAAGGCGGATCTTGCCGATCCTGCACTGACCGAAGAGTGGCTGGCTTTTTTCAATGCCATGGACGCCGTACAGGCGCTGGCGCTGGATTACCAGAACAAGAAGCTGATCAAGCGGCTGCCGGAGCTGTGCCGGCAGCTGGTGCCGTCGCGGGCCAATGCGGGACGGCCGGTGCGGGCGATGATCATGGGCATTCCCAATGTCGGCAAGTCCACGCTGATCAACGCGCTGCTCGGCAAGCGTATCGCCAAGGTCGGTAACCAGCCGGCGGTTACGCGCTCGCAGCAGCGTTTCTCGCTGCAGGGCGGGATGGCGCTGTCGGATACCCCGGGTATTCTCTGGCCGAAGATCGAGGATCCGGACTCGGGCTACCGTCTGGCGGCAAGCGGCGCAATCCGCGATACTGCCATCGAGTTCGAGGATGTGGCGCTGTTCGCGGCCGGCTTCCTGCTGCGCCAGTACCCGGACCGCATTCAGGAGCGTTACAGACTCGCCGAGGTACCCGCGATCGCCGAAGAACTTATCGACGCTATTGGCCGCAAACGCGGCTGTCTGCGTCCCGGCGGCGTGGTCGACCGGCACAAGGCCTCGGAGATACTGCTCAACGAAATGCGTAGCGGCAAGCTCGGACGCATCAGTTTCGAGACAGTCGCCGAGTGGGATGAAAAAAGACGTCAGGCCGCGCTGGAAGAAGCCGAGCGGCTGGCGGCGGAAGATGAGCAACAGCAGGATTCGAAATGACACGCGTGAAAAAGAAGCGCTCCGACGCCAACCGAATCGAGTGGGGGGAGCGCCCGCCCAGGCGCAGTGAGAAACTGGCCGATCCGGACAGCTACGAAAGCCGGAAAAAGCGCGCGAATGAGAAGCGCAAGAAGCACAAGTCGGTCTACGAGAAGCACCTCGAGCAGGAGGAGCGGGAGGAGGCGCGCGCGGCTCAGAAGGGCGCCCGCGGCGGCCGTCTGGCGGAGAAGATTCGACGCCTGAACCAGGAAAAACGCGAGCTCGAAGCCGGCGACGACGAAAACGACTGAGTCCGGGTGGTGCAACATGCATTGGCGCACGGGCAAAGCGGCTGCTAGCTTTGGGGGTGACCCGACTGCGGAGGTCCGCGCCATGTCACACTCTCCCGTCCATCGTGCCGGCAACCGGCCGGCACGTGTCGAGCTCAGGGAAGGGCAGACTTACACCTGGTGCGCCTGCGGGCGCTCGGCCAACCAGCCCTGGTGCGACGGTTCCCATCAGGGGACCGGCATCGATCCAGTCGTTTTTGTCGCCGAGCGCGACGATACGGTGTTTCTGTGTCTGTGCAAGTCGACCGGTTCCCCGCCGCTGTGCGACGGGACCCACAACAAGGCCTGCAAACCGGACAAGCCGGACTGATGACGCCGTCGCTATGGTAGTATGGGCGCCTTTTTTCGAATGCGGGCAAACCCAGTCAGATGCAAAATCCGGATGTGATCATAATCGGTGCCGGCGCCGCCGGTCTCATGTGCGCCGCGACCGCCGGTTACCGCGGCCGCAACGTGCTGCTGCTCGAGCACAGCAACAAGATCGGCCGCAAGATCCTGATGTCTGGAGGCGGTCGCTGCAACTTCACCAACCTGCACAACTCGCCGGCGAACTACCTGTCGGCCAACCCGCATTTTTGCAAGTCGGCGCTGAGCCGATATCCGGCTCAGGCCTTTATCGAGCTGGTCGAGCGCCACGGCATCGACTATCACGAGAAAACGCTTGGCCAGCTGTTCTGCGACCTTTCCAGCAAGGAAATCGTGCAGCTGCTGCTGACCGAGTGTGACTGGGCCGGTGTCGATATCCGCACCGACTGCCGGATTCACCGCGTGGACGCGCTGGAGCGCGGCTTTCGCGTCAAGACCACCTTCGGTACCTGGGAGTGCGAGTCACTGGTGATCGCCACCGGCGGGCTGTCGATTCCCAACGGTGGCGCCACGCCTTTCGCCTACGAGCTCGCGCGACAGTTCGGGCTCGAGGTTACGCCGCTGCAGGCGGCGCTGGTTCCCTTCACGCTGCAGCCGGCAGACCTGGAAATCTTCAAGCCCCTTGCGGGGGACTCTCACCGGGTCCGGGCGAGCATAGGCAAGGCATCCTTTGTCGAAAACCTCCTGTTCACTCACCGTGGTCTCAGCGGTCCCGCCATTCTTCAGATCTCCTCCTATTGGGATCCGGGGGGCGAGGTCGAGATCGACCTGTTTCCGGAGCTGGATCTGCTCGATTGGCTGAAGCTGCAGCGCGAGAAGCATCCGAGGGCCGATATCCGCACCCTGATCAGCCGCAAGATGCACAAGGGTATTGCCCAGGCTTTTTGCACGCTTTGGGGATTCGAGGGTGCCATCAACCGCTTCGACAACAGTCGTCTGGAAGCGCTCGCCGAGCAGTTCCATCACTGGCGCATCAAACCCTCCGGCACCGAGGGATACCGCACAGCGGAAGTGACCCGTGGCGGCATCGATACCGACGAGGTCTCGTCCAAAACCTTCGAGGCCAGGAAGGCGCCCGGTCTTTACTTCATCGGCGAATGTCTCGATGTGACGGGGCACCTGGGCGGCCATAACTTCCAGTTCGCCTGGGCCGCCGGCTTCTGTGCCGGCCAGTATGTCTGAAGCAACCCATGCCACAGCAGCGCGGGCGTGCGCGGGGGATTGTGATCCGGACGCGACGCACCGGGCTATAAAGGTAGCAACCAGACTGGATAAGGGGGCACAAAATGCACTGTCCCGCTACGAAGGGCGGATCGCCGATGGGCCGTTGTCAATGGCTGTTGGCGGTGTGCCTGCTGTTCGTCGCGCTGCCGCTGACCGCCGCAGAGGCGGCGGTCTGGCAACGATTGGCCGAACCAGGGCATCTGGTGCTGGTGCGACATGCAATCGCCCCCGGTACAGGTGACCCCAAGGGTTTCAGACTGGATGAGTGTGCAACGCAGCGAAACCTCTCCGCGGCGGGAAGAGCACAGGCGCAACGCATGGGCGAGCGTCTTCGCGCCAACGGCCTTGACCGGGCGGCGGTATACTCCAGCCAGTGGTGTCGCTGCATGGAAACGGCTTCACTGCTGGGGGTGGGTAACCCGTTACCTCTTCCGGCGCTCAATTCGTTCTATGGCGAAGCTGCCCGCGGCGGTGACCAGACGCGGGAGATCCTGCAATGGCTCGGACAACAGCCGCAGAACGCGAAACTGATTCTCGTGACCCACCAGGTGAACATCACTGCACTGACCGGCGTTTATCCGGCGTCGGGCGAGATGCTGGTGCTGCGCCGTCTCGACGACGGCGCTATCGAACTGGTCGGGCGCATCCGCACCGATGAGTTCTGATGTCGCTGTACCTTTGCGGAAGACTGACCGGAACGAGGTGGTTGCTGGGGCTGTCAGCCCCGCTAGGCTGTCTGCCGGTACCGGTCATCATGCCCGAACCCGCCATCGGTAACGGGCCCGGTCATGCGAGGCCTGTTTCAGCGCTCCCGGGTCACTGGCCGCTGATGGCGCGCTCCCAGGCGCCGTCGTCGCTGCGGCAAAAGGTATAGCGGCCATCGACGGTACGCTTGCGGCTGTCGATCAGGCTGACCGCGGCTTCACGACACTGCTTGCCCGCGGCAGGCACGGTGCGCAGCGGTACCACCACGGCGGAGTTGCCGGTTTGCGGATTGATCCAGGTGGCGGGCACGCCGTCGACGCCCGATTCCAGGGTGTCTTGAAGGTGGGCGCTGAAGATTTCCCGGTCCTTGTCGCTGTAGCTGTTCAGCGGCGAGGGCGAGAAGGCCCAGCCCTGCTCGGTCTTGCACAGTTCGAAGACGTAACGTTCATTGGCACGGTGATCGCCTGCCATGCGCAGTTCCGTGCGCCGGCACGTCTGCCCGTCGAGCTCGTAGCTCAGTTTGGGCGTGATGGCGATACGGATGTCGCCTTTCTCGTTGTGCCAGACGGTGCGGCTCTGATCGGGTTCTTCGTCCAGTGCCTGCGCCACGCTGGCCTTGATCGCGGCAGCGTCCTTGTCGCTGAGCTGGGCAAATATCGAGTTGCCGAGAAAGCGGACGTTGGCAGCCTGGGTCAGGGCAGGGAGCGTCAGCAGTGCGGCGATCAGCAGGCGTTTTCTCATTGGCGGAATCCTTCTGTCATGAGAGGTGTGCATGACGGTCTATTATGGACCAGCACAGCCTTAACTGCACCGCAGAATCGCGCAGGCTCCCTGCAATCTGCATTAAACTTTCGCTCAATGCTACCGCCGGAGCTTGGCCATGGTCGAAGGCGTCGCCCGACAGACGGACAGCCGGCATGCCGGCGACTGGGATGCGGAACAGAGTCGCAGCCTGGCGGCGTTGCTCGGTGCAGGCCTGTCGCCGGTGCAGGCGGTCGAGGTGCTGCGCCAGCAGTACCCGCAGCACGGCTGGCTGCTGGCCAAACTGCTGCGCAGGTTACGGCAGGGGCGCCCGCTGGCCGACGCCCTGCGGGGGCTGGACCTTTATGACCGGCAGGCGCTGCTGTTGCTCGAGGCGGCAGGCCTCGCCGGACGTCAGCCAGAGGCCTTGCGGCTGATCGCGACCGCCGGTGAGCGCCAGCGACGCCTGCAAGCCCGGCTCAGAGCGCAGCTCTGGCTACCGCTTGCGATGCTGCTGCTGGCTTCGCTGGCCGGTCTTTTGCTGCGGATGCACTGGTACGGCCAGCCGGCCGGGGGTGCGCTGCTGGCGGTGACGCTGCCGTTTGGCGCGGCAGTGGCGGCGACAACGCTGATGCTAAGGCTGCTGCGTCGCGACAGCGGTTTCTGGCTGAGTTGGGGCTGGCGGCTCGGGTTGCAACGGCTTGCATTGTACCGGCGCTGGTTCGATTACCGTTTTCTGCTGCTGTTGCGCTGGCCGTTCGAGGCCGGGGTTAGTGCCGCTGAGGCCGCGCGGCTTGCGGGTGGCATGCTCGATCTGCCGGCATATCGCCGGAAACTGGCCTCTGCCAGACGGCGCCTGGATGCCGGAGAGGCGCTGGTGCCAAGCCTTGCAAACGAAGCGCTGCTGATGACGGCGTCGAGCCGTGAACAACTGGCGGCGGCGGAAGCCGCCGGCAGATTGCCCGAGGCCATCGGGCACAGGCTCGAGGTCGAAGGTGCAGGCCTCGATCTGTGCCTGGACGCGTTTTACGAGTGGCTGCCGCGCATCTATTATCTGGCCGTGCTGAGCCTGGGGCTCGGCACGCTGATCTGAATCGGAGACTGCATGCGAATATCTCTCTACGAGCCGCAACAGGCGCGGGCGCTGGCCGACCTATTCCATCGCGCGGTGCATGGCATCGACCCGGCGGTCTATAACCGGCATCAGCAGGAAGCCTGGGCCCCGACGCCGCCGGACTATGAATTCTGGCAGCGACGACTCGATGCCAAGAAGCCCTGGCTCGCCATCGACGCGCAGCGCATTGCGGGATTTATCGAGCTCGACAGGGACGGTCATATCGACTGTCTTTATGTCGATCCCGGCTATCAGCGCCGCGGGGTAGCCGCGTTGCTGTATGCACATCTCGAGGTGTCTGCCCGGGAGCAGAGGATTGGCCGGCTCTACGTCGAGGCGTCTCTGATCGCGCGTCCGTTCTTCGAGCGCCAGGGGTTTCGTGTGCTGTGCCGCAACGAAGTGCGACGCAGCGGCCAGGGGCTGGTGAATTTCGCCATGGAGAAAATGCTTTGAGCGACGCGGACGCGGACGCCGACGCTCCGGGCCGAGCGTGGTGTCGCCTTAGCGGCTGACAAACCGAATATCGCCGTACCAGGCGCGTGCGTAGCGACCGCTGTTATCGGTATCGGTCATCAGCGCGATGGCCACGACTGCCGGCGGCTCTTCACCGAACAGGCGGCGATAGTCGGCGCGCACGTCGCGACGCTCACTGATCCAGGTCGCAACGGCATCGTCGCGGCCCCGCACCGCGATCATGCGGGCATTGGCGGTATAGGCGTTGGGCCACTCGCTACCGGCGGCCTGGGTGCTGGACCAGACGTAGTTGATCGCACGGGTGCGCCAGAAGGCGAGGCCTCCGGAAAACACCACGTAGAGGCGTGCCGGGTAATCGTCGCCGGCCCTGGTGCGCTCGTCTATGCCTGTCAGCCGGTTGCCCACCTTCCAGGACCACTCCACCACGGGCGTTTGCCCAAGGTCGATCTCGAGTTCGCGGTACAGCCCGGAGGCCGAGTCGCGGGCGGTTGCCTGCAGGACCTGGTCGCCGTTATCCGTTACCAGCCGGTACTCGGTGACGCCATCGAAGACCTTGCTGTTCCAGTCACCGAGCTGCCCCCGCGAAAACAGTCCCACAGCAATGTTCTCGGCCCGGGCGCATGTCAGAACCAGTATCAGCGCCAGAGCAATGTATCGTTTCATACTGTCACCGCCACGAGCCCGCCCTGAGGTGAAAATAGCATGATTGGGTGCGCCGCGTATGCCGGGGAATCGGGTGGAGCGCGCTCAGCGGATCTGATTCGGCGGCAGCGGGCATATTCGTTGCTGGCGCTAATCGCGGGGGCGAACTATGGTTTTTGCAGGCTGGCCTGTACAGGTTGCATAAGGAGACGTTGCCATGAAGCTGTATTCCGCCCCCGGTTCCGGTTCGAGCGCCGCTCACATCTGCCTGGTCGAGGAGGATATTCCCTTCGACCTCGTCAAGGTGGATCTGCGTGGCGACCGCCGCTTGCCCGACGGACGATTTCTGAAGGACCTCAACCCGAAAAACGCAGTACCCGTGCTGGAACTCGATAACGGCCAGGTACTCACCGAGAATGCAGCGATTCTGCAGTTCATTGCCGATTTCAAGCCATCAGCCGGCCTGGCGCCGGCCAGCAACACCTTTGCCCGCGTGCGCCTGCAGGAGGCGCTGAGCTTCGTTGGCACCGAGTTGCATCCGACCCTCGGAGCCTTCTTCGATCCGCGTTGGCCGCAGGAGGCCAGAGCCGTGCTGCTGGAGCGGTTCGCCGAGCGTGCCAGCTATCTCGACGGCGTTCTGCAGGAGTCGGATTACCTGGTCGGCGATCGCTTCAGCGTGGCGGATGCCTACCTCTACGTGGTGCTCAGCTGGTGCCCGATGCTGGAGATCAATATCAATCGCTACCTCAATCTGGTGGCCTTCCAGGAGCGTGTCGGCGACCGTCCGTCGGTCAAGCTGGTCCGTCACGCCTAGCCGCGTCGCCACAGGCGCCCGAGCGGCGCAGAACCCGGCCCGGCTCCCGGCCAGAAACGCGGGGGCTGGCCGGGCCCTTATGCGTGTTCGCGCCTGACAAATCCCCGCGTTGTTCGTATCATTCCTTCCCCCTGTTTCAATGCGGAGCCCAAGGCATGTCCGAGTCCCCTGTACGCCTGACCGAATACAGTCACGGCGCCGGCTGTGGTTGCAAGATTTCCCCCAAGGTGCTCGACCGGATTCTGGCATCTCAGTTGCAGCTGCCGGAGTCGCCCCAGCTGCTGGTGGGCAACAGCAGCAAGGACGATGCCGCCGCCTACGATCTTGGCAACGGCCAGGTGGTGCTGAGCACCACGGACTTCTTCATGCCGATCGTCGACGACCCCTTCGACTTCGGCCGCATTGCCGCAACCAATGCCATCAGCGATATCTATGCCATGGGCGGCACGCCGCTGATGGCGATCGCCATTCTCGGCTGGCCGATCAATGTGCTGGGCCCGGAAGTGGCGCAGCAGGTCATCGATGGCGGACGCCGCGCCTGTGCCGATGCCGGTATTCCGCTGGCCGGCGGTCACAGTATCGACGCGCCGGAGCCGATCTTCGGACTGGCGGTGACCGGACTCACCACGCCGGCCCGGTTGAAGCAAAACGATCGCGCCCGCCCGGGCGATCGCCTCTATCTCACCAAACCGCTCGGCATCGGGATTCTGAGCACGGCGCAGAAACAGAAAAAGCTGCGGCCCGAACACGCCTCGCTTGGACGCGACATCATGTGCCGCCTGAACACTGTCGGCGAGCTTGCCGCGGATCTGGAAGGTGTCACGGCGATCACCGATGTCACCGGTTTCGGTCTTATGGGGCATCTGCTGGAGGTCTGCGAAGGCAGCGGTGTGCAGGCGCTGGTCGATGCCGCCGCGGTGCCGGTGATACCCGAGGCGCTGGAGTATCTGCGCCAGGGCTGCGTGCCGGGTGGCACCGGACGCAACCTCGACAGCTACGGTCACAAGCTGGCGCCAATGGCGCAGCAGGCGCAGCATTTGCTGTGCGATCCCCAGACCAGCGGCGGTTTGCTGATTGCGGTGCGGCCGGAACAGGCCGCTGCGCTGGAAACCCTGCTGGTGGAGCAGGGGGTTGCGCATGGCTGTATCGGCGAATTGCAGCCGCGCAGCGATGAGTTCGCGGTTCGGGTTCGTGGCGAGGTCGCGTCGTGAGTCGATCCGATACCGATCGCTTCCTGTCGATCTTCCTTGACGATGTGCCGCTGATCGACACCCGCGCCCCGGTGGAGTTCGCCAAGGGCGCCTTTCCAGCAAGCGTCAACCTGCCGCTGATGACGGATGATGAGCGGGCGAGCGTGGGCACCTGTTACAAGCGTGAGGGCCAGCAGGCGGCCATCGAACTGGGCCACCGGCTGGTCAGCGGCGAGGTCAAGGACCAGAGGGTGGCGGCCTGGGTGGATTTTGCCCGACGCCATCCCGATGGCTACCTGTACTGCTGGCGCGGGGGGCTGCGCAGCCAGACCTGTCAGCAGTGGATGCGTGAGGCCGGACGCGAATACCCGCGCATCCAGGGTGGCTACAAGGCGATGCGGCGCTTTCTGATCGAGCAGTTCGAGCGCATTTGCGCCCAGCGCGCCTTTCTGCTGCTCGGGGGGCGTACCGGCTGCAACAAGACCGCGCTGATCGAAGAACTGCCCCAGGCGGTGGATCTGGAGGCGCTGGCGCATCATCGCGGTTCCAGTTTCGGACGCCGGCCCGGAGGGCAGCCGACGCAGCTCGATTTCGAGAATGCTCTCGCCATTGACCTGCTCAAGGCCGAACACCGGGCACCGGTTCGGGATGGTCGGCCGATCCTGCTGGAAGACGAAGGACGCCTGGTCGGACGCTGCGCCCTGCCGCCGCTGCTGCAGCGTGTCATGGAGGCCAGCCCCATCGTGGTGCTGGAGGTGCCGCTCGAGGAGCGCATCGAACACAGCTACCGCAACTATATTCTGCACAAACTGGAGGAGTGGCAGCAGCGGACCGGGGAGGAGCAGGGTTTCGATGCGTTTGCCGACGACCTGACGCAGTCGCTTTACCGGGTGCGCAAACGTCTTGGCGGCGTGCGCTACCGCGAACTTGCCGCGATGCTGGCGCGGGCGCTGGAGGCGCACCGTGGCGGCCGGCCGGACGCCCACCGGGACTGGATCCGGCTGTTGCTGCAGGACTACTACGATCCCATGTACGACTATCAGCTTGGCAAGCGTGCCGGGCAGATCCTGTTCCGCGGTGACCGCTCCGCGGTGCGCCACTACCTGACTTCGACTTCCGATTGAACGGACAAGGAGCCCAACTATGCCGATTCTGCGTCGTTTCCTGGCCCTGGGCCTGCTGCTGCCCGCACTGGCACAGGCCGAGACCTTCGTGTTCACCGCCATTCCCGATGAGGACGAATCGCGTCTTCAGGAGCGCTTCGGCAAGGTGGCCGACTATCTCGGCGAACAGCTCGGTGTTGAGGTACAGTATATTCCGGTCAAATCCTATGCCGCGGCGATCACCGCGTTTCGCAACAACCAGGTACAGCTGGCGTGGTTCGGCGGACTGTCCGGGGTGCAGGCGCGGCGACTGGTACCCGGCTCGGAAGCACTGGCGCAGGGCTATGAGGATCAGTTCTTCAAGACCTACTTCATCGCGCACCAGAGCGCCGGGGTGGACGCGTCGGACACGCTCAGCGACGCCCTGCGCGGCAAGACCTTCACCTTTGGCTCCAAGGGCTCGACTTCGGGCCGGCTGATGCCGGAGTTCTATCTGCGCGAGCGTTTCCAGGCCGCGCCTGAGGATATCTTCTCCCGCGTCGGCTTCTCCGGCGACCACAGCCGCACCATCGCCCAGGTGCAGTCCGGCGCCTATCAGATCGGCGCGGTCAACTTTTCGGTCTGGGAGAGCGAGCTCGAGCAGGGCAAGGTTGATCCACAGAAAGTCTCAGTGATCTGGACCACGCCGACCTATCCCGATTACCAGTGGACGATTCGCGGCGACGTCGACGAGCGCTTCGGGGAGGGCTTCAAGGACCAGGTTCGGCAGTCGCTGCTTGAGATGAAGGACCCGGACCTGCTGGCCAGCTTCCCGCGCCAGAGCTTCGTGCCGGCGAGCAACGACGACTATGGCCCGATCGAAGACACCGCCAGGGCTATCGGACTGCTGGATGAGTGATGGCAAACGGGGGCCGGCGCTGTTCAGCCTGAGCGCGCAGTCCCTCAGTTACGGCCGCACGCGGGTGCTGGACAGCATCAGTCTCAGCATCCGGCGCGGCGAGCGGGTGGCGCTGCTGGGGCCTTCGGGTGCCGGGAAGTCGACGCTGCTTAACCTGCTGTATGGCCAGCAGGCGGCCAGTACCGCGCTGCAGCCCCAGGGCGGCGGCATCGTCGACCTGCTGTCGGTGTACCAGAATATCTTCATCGGCGCGCTGGACCGGGTCGGCAATCTGCCGGCGTTGTGGAATCTGCTGCGGCCCCTGCCGTCCCATCGCCGGGACATTACGGAACTGACGCGCAGGCTGGGACTCGAAGAACAGCTCTGGCAGTCGGCGGACCGGCTTTCGGGCGGTCAGCGCCAGCGCGTCGCCATTGGCCGCGCGCTCTACCGCCGGCAGCCGATCTTCCTTGGCGACGAGCCGGTGTCGTCGGTCGATCCGCTGCAGGCCGACGCATTGCTGAAGCATCTTCTGGCAGAGCACGAAACGGCGGTGGTGAGCCTGCACAACCGGCAGCAGGCGCTGGACCATTTCGATCGCATCCTGGTGCTGCGTGAAGGGCGTATCTGCTGCGACTGCGCCGCCGCTGAACTCAGTGCCGCGGCCCTTGATCAGTTCTACCAGCAGGATGGCACTCCGGAGGCCGGCGAGCCGGCCCCGGAAAGCGATGGCTGGGTTATCCGCACCTCATGATCGCCGGCAGTCTTATTCTCAGCGGGCGGGGCTCCAGCGCCCGAATCCTCAATGGCGTCTGCCTGCTGCTGATACTCGCCGCGCTGTTGGCGCTTATGGGCGCCGACATCGAGGTCTACCGCGTCGATCCCTGGCAGGAACTGTCGCGTATCGGGCGGGGACTGGTGCAGCCGGCCTGGCACGATCTGCCGGGCCTTGCGCAGGCGCTGGGGCAGACCATTGCCTTCGCGTTGCTGGCGGTGGCCCTGGCGGCGCCGCTCGGGCTGTTGCTGGCGATGGCATTCCGCTGGCTGCCGGTAAGGCTGTTGTGCGCGGCGGTGCGCTCGGTGCACGAGCTGTTCTGGGGCCTGATCTTCATGCAACTGTACGGCCTGGGCGCAACCACCGGTTTGCTGGCCATACTGGTGCCCTTTACCGGTGTCTTCGCCAAGGTGTTCGCGGAGATATTCGAGCAGCAGGCTGCGGAGCCCTCGCGCACACTGCCGCCCGGCACCGGCGGCCTCAAACGTCACCTGTATACCCTGATACCGCAGTCCTGGCCGGCCCTTGTCAGCTACACCCGCTACCGTTTCGAATGTGCGCTGCGCTCGAGTGCCATCCTGGGTTTCATCGGGCTGCCGACACTGGGTTTCCATCTGGAAACGGCTTTCCGGCAAGGGCAGTACCCTGAAGCCGGGGCGCTGCTCTGGGCTTTTCTGCTGTTGATTGCCGGCATTCGCCTGTGGTTGCGCCCGCGGCTTGTGCCACTGTATCTGCTGGCGGCGTGCTGGCTGCTGCCGGAAACGGTGGGTTTCAGCAACGGCGGCTATCTGTGGCGTTTCATCAGCCAGGACATCTGGCCTGCGGCGCTGCTCGAGGGCGACTGGGCGGCACTGCAGGCCTGGTATGGCGACATGTTCAGCGAACAGGTCTGGCCTGGACTTGTGCAAACGCTGCTGCTGACCCAGATCGCGCTGGTGCTGACGGGCTTCGTGATCCTGCTGATCTATCCCTTTGCCAGTCGTGCCCTTGCCGGACCCGTGTTGCGCTGGCCCGGTCGCTTCGTGCTGCTGGTGCTGCGCTCGACCCCGGAAATGGTGCTGGCCTACGTATTTCTGCTGCTGTTCGGGCCCTCAGGGCTGCCCGCGGTGCTGGCTCTGGCGCTTCACAATGGCGGACTGATCGCATTCCTGGTGGCCAATGGCAGCGATGCCGAGTTCAAGAGCCCGATCAGGCGGCCCGACGATCCCACAGGGCTCAAGCGCTACGCCTACATCGAAACCCCGCGCCGATTTCCAGCGCTGCTGGCGCTGCTTTTCTATCGCTGGGAGGTGATCCTGCGCGAGAGCGCCATCATGGGAATCCTCGGTATCGCCACCCTGGGGTTCTATATCGATTCGGCGTTCGAGGAGATCCGCTACGACCGGGCTTTCCTGCTGATTCTGGTGACGGCGCTGCTCAACATGGTTGTCGACAGTCTCTCGCGCCGCCTGCGCCGCCTTGCCCGCACCGACCGCGCATGCCGTTACTGAGCGCTGAAAAAGGGTTCGTCGCCGATCAGCATTAATCCAGGGGTCAAAAGTAGGATGGGTGGAGCCGCATTGGCGCAATGTTAACGCTTTCAGCGAGGTTGACGCGGCGCAACCCATCAATGAGTCGGCTACAGGCATAGTGCCGAACCGACGTCCAAGATGGGTTGCACGACGCCCTGGCCGCATTAGTGGCGGATACGCCGTACCGGGGCGTCGCTCCACCCATCCTACGACTGCGCGTTTTCGCTAGTTTGGGTCTGGGCGGCAGTTCGTGGGGCGGCGTTCCGCTGGACTCGGCGGCCTCGAAAGCACTTTTCAACACCCTGCTAAAGCGCGATGAACCTGAAAAAGGACCCGATATTCTGCCTGTAGGGAGCCGCTTTTCGGCCCTTTTCGGCCCTTTTCGGTCTCTGGTTTTAGGGGGTTATTTTTAGATATAGCTCAACTATTACAGCTCTGTGAAATTTTCGGGTGAACTTTTTCCCTTGGTAAAAGTGCCCGTAATACGTGCATTGAAGCCGTGTTTGGCGGCTTTTGAATGGCTGAGCCAAAGTCACCCGTCAGGTGAAAATTTCTACTGATTATAAACATTGACCCAGGGCGCGGATTCACTAGAATTGCGAGCCTCGAAACCGCAGCTGATTCCTGTGCAGACGGCCTCAACGGACCACTGTTTCAGGCGAACCTGTTCTCTCTTACACAGCAATTGACCAACCGGCAGGACACCAACGCCTTATGGCACACCCGCAACCCCAACTCCAGCTAGATCCCGAGCTGCTCGAAAAGCTCTTTCACGGCGCGATTCTTATCTCTTTCGGCCTGATTCTGCTGCGCTGACCCGGCGCCGCCTGTCCTTGATGCGCTGCATCACTCTGATCGATTGAACAGACGGCTTCAGATCCGAACGCGGCACGGTTGCCTGTACCTGTTTCTTCTATTGAAGAAAAAGCGCCAACAGGGTACGTTTTGCGGTGCAGCAATTTCAGCGTATTGCCCGAATGAGGAGAGTCGTATGTTTGCAGGCAAAGAAGTGGTGGATGCCGCCCGTCAGAGCGCACAGGATAGCGTAACGTTTATCAAGTCCCTGGGAGAGTCGGCGCAGGATTCCGCCGCCAGACTGCAGGAAGCGAGCAAGCGCTTCGGTACAGCCCTGGGCGATGTCAAAACCCCGGCAGATCTGCTGTCGGCGCAGGCCGACTTCCTGCAGGATTGCGGCGAGGTGGCACGCGAGGGGTTGCTCGGTACAACCCGTCTGGCGCACAAGACGCTGTCCGGCCAGATTGCGACCCTGAGTTCGCTGCTGCGCCAGGAAAAGGCGGAAGAAGCACCGGCTGCGAAGCCGGTCGCCGAAGTCAAGTCGGTGGCCGAAGTCAAGCCGGAACCGGTTGAGGTGGCTGCAAAACCGGCGGCGCCGGCGGCGCCCGTTGCCGAAGAGGCCAAACAGCCGGCGGCGAAGAAGGCTGCGCCGAAAACCCGCCGCAAAAGCGCCCGCGCCAGCACCGCCAAGTCCGGATCGACGGCCGCCAGCAGCGCAGCCAAGACCGCGACTGCTCCCGCAGCGCCGAAAACGAGTGCCAAGCCCGCGGCGAGCGCCGTCGCCAGCGAAGCCATTCCGACCCTGAGCCCGGCGACTGCCACCGCCCCGGTCGAGAAGGCAGCAGAGCCGGTCACTCCGGCCAAGACGTCGACCGCTGCAAGCGCGCCCGAAGCGCCCAAGGCCGCGGCAGAGAAATCTGTCGAGGTTGCCGCCAAAACGGCTTCCGCTACCAGCAAAACCGACTCCGACGCCTGATCGGAGTCTCCTCAGCGCCGGCCCGCCCGGGCCGGCGCTGTTACGACCTAAAACGTCAGTATCTTCCCGCCGCCTGCCGGTCGTACCCGGTCCATTACCCGAACCCTGTTTGCAGAGCGTCGCTGCGCTTCGTTTCACTCAGTGCCACCCCAGGTGAGTTTCCCGCTTTGAGCGCGAAGAACCTATTTCATGCCCTCCGGCCGATTCGACACAGGCCTGGCACCCGCACGTACCGACAGAGGTTTAGCTGGCGCACTTTCTGCATAAGATTTGTATGCATGAAGCTATTTGCCTGTCCCTGCAGCGTCTCACCCGGCCCGCAGCGGGCAGGCAGGCGGCCGGAAGGCCGCCGGTTCAACGAATGTCCGCCGACAACCGGCGGTCGAGCAGCCCCAAAAGGGAGAGTCGTATGATGACTACCGCAGCCTATGAGCCTCTGCTCAGTATCCCGCCCGCTCATTCCTGCCGTGCCGCCGCGCCGGACAGCTGGTGGGTCTATCGCCACAGCCTCGGCGCCGATGGCAGTCCCTTGCCCTGGGGGCAGGTGGTGCATTACTGCCGCAGCGAAGCCGAAGCGCTCGACTGGATCGACGACCAGATTACGGACAGTTCCGCCTGAGAAGGGTGCCGGCCTCAGCGGCCGGCATCCGACCATCGTTGGGTCAGTGCGGCGTAAAGCGCCTCCACCTGCAATGCAAGGGTGTCGGATGGCTGCCGGAAGCCGGACTGCAGCCACTCCTTGGCCAGCTGATAGGTGGCACCGAGCAGTGCGCGGGCCAGCAGCTCCGGCTGCAGGCCCGACGGTGCTGTCCCGAGCGGTTCGAAATGCAGTTCAACGATCAGCTCTATGGTCTGATCGAGTTCCGCGCGCAAATGATCGCTGGTTGTCCGGCTCGTGCCTTCCATTTCGAACAGGGCGATACGGCCATGGCCGGGATTGGCCTGGATATAATCGAAGTAGGCCCGGGTGCTGGCTCTAAGGCGCTGTGCAGGGTCGGCGCCTGAGGCTGCGACGGCCTCGCGGGCCAGCTGTCGGAGTCTGCCCATTGACCAGCTGCAAACCGCGCACAGCAGCTCCTCGCTGTTGCTGAACGACTCATAAAAATAGCGCTCGGTGAGTCCGGCTTCCTGGCAGATCGCACGCACCGTTGTGGTGCGAAATCCGGCATCGCCGTAAAGGCGCAGTGCGGCGAAGATCAGACGTTCGCGTCGCGCCTGGGTGCGTTCGCGCGAGGTCCTGCCGCCGTAGATGCGGCGTGCGGTGCGCTGGCGTTCGCCGCTGGCCTGGCTTGGGTTGGCTTGGGTTGTTTTGCTCGACATAGCGCGCATGGTGGCACAACTTGCGCGGCGTTGTAAGGGCAGGCGGGGCGCAGCGATGCTTCAGTGAAGCCGGCGACCTGAGCAACAGCGGGTGAGCGCGATGCGGGTGCGGGTTGCGCGAGGCCCTGGCTGCATTACAGGCGGCCAAGCCTCGCTCCACCGCAGTCGCCGGGCTACAGCACCTTGTCGAGCACGGCTTCCAGCTGCTCGACGGTGCGTTCGGGGTTGTGCAGCTTGTCGAGTCCGAACAGGCCCAGCCTGAAGGTGCGGAAGTCCTCCGGCTCGTCGCACATCAGCGGAACGCCGGCGGCGATCTGCATGCCCTCGCCGAGGAAGCGGCTGCCGTTCTGGATATCGCTGTCACGGGTATAGCAGACCACGACGCCGGGAGCCTGGAAGCCGCTTGCGGCGACACTGGTGAAGCCGTGGCGCTCGAGCAGCGCGCGGACCCGCAGGCCGAGCTCGATCTGCTCCTCGCGCACATCGTCGAAGCCGTAGTCGCGGGTTTCCTGCATGACGTCACGCAGCGTGCGCAAGCCATCGGTGGGCATGGTGGCGTGATAGGCGTGTCCGCCGTTTTCGTAGGTCTCCATGATCTGCAGCCATTTGCGCAGGTCGCAGGCGAAACTGGTGCTGGTGGTGCTTTCGATGCGTTCACGCGCCGTTTCGCCGAGCATCACCATGGCGCAGCAGGGCGAACCGCTCCAGCCCTTTTGCGGTGCGCTGATCAGGATGTCGACGCCGGTGGCCTGCATGTCGACCCAGACGCAGCCGGAGGCAATGCAGTCGAGCACCAGCATGCCGCCGACTTCGTGAACGGCGTCCGCCATCTGCCGGATATAGTCGTCCGGCAGCATCATGCCCGACGATGTTTCCACATGGGGTGCGAAAACCAGCTCGGGTCTGGCGTCGCGAATGGTGGCGACGACTTCCTCGATCGGCGCGGGTGCCAGCGGGGCTTCGGGGCCGTCCTGTACCGGGCGGGCTTTGAGCACGGTGCTGGACGCCGGGATGGATCCCATTTCGAAGATCTGCGTCCAGCGATAACTGAACCAGCCGTTACGGATCACCAGGCACTTGCTGCCGGTGGCAAACTGACGGGCCACCGCTTCCATGCCGAAGGTGCCGCTGCCGGGCACGATCGCCACCGAGTGCGCCCTGTACACCTCGCGCAGCATCGCCGAGATATCGGTCATCACCGACTGGAAGGCCTTGGACATATGGTTGAGCGAGCGGTCGGTGTACACCACCGAGTATTCGAGCAGTCCGTCCGGATCGACGTCGGGTAGCAGTCCGGGCATGGGGTATCCTCCTGATAGCAATAAACGATACAAAGGCCGCTATGGCTGGCGTCAATGCCGTGCCGCCAGCTGTTCGCGCCTGAGGTCTTCGAGCATAACGATCACTTCGGCATCCGTCACCTGTTCGAAATCATCGTAATAGGCGCCGACGGCGCCGCGATAGACTTCCGGTACCTCGAGCGCGACGACATCGTCGACCTCGGTTTTCAGGCGCCGGTAAGTGTCGGGGGGGACCACCGGTATCGCCACGACGATCGTCGCGGCGTTGCGCTGTCGGGCGTCCCGTATCGCCGCTTCCATGGTGAGGCCGGTCGCGATGCCGTCATCGACCAGTATCGCGGTGGCGCCGCTGGCGTTCAGCGGCTCCCGACCGTCCATGTAGTGGGCGCGCCGGCGCCGTGCTTCGTGTTGTTCGCGCTCGACCTGCTGCCTGAGCCAGTCGGGGTCGACGCGGGCGCGCTCCGCTTCGTTGCACAGCAGCTCGCCGCACTCGGCGACGGCGCAGATGGCATACTCGGGATTCGCCGGGTGGCCTATCTTGCGCGGTACGATCAGGTCAAGCGGCATCTGCAGCGCGCGGGCTACCTCGACGCCGAGGGTGACGCCGCCGCGGGGCAGGGGGAAAACGATGCCCGGGTGGTCGCGATAACGCTCCAGTGCCGTCGCCAGCTGAATGCCGGCATCGCGGCGGTCGTGGAATCTCATGGGCGCACCTCGCTGGGGCTCTGTCTACCTTCAGCATAGTCCCGCTCGACGGGATTGGCGGGCGGCGCCTGAGCACCCAGGCGGACAGGCGGTGGCTGCCTTGAGCCCATACCAACTGGTTTGTTATAGTCATCTGACTCAACAGTCAAGAGGTTGCGACAGTGGTGCGCAGGCAGACAGATACACGCGAGAAGCTTCTCTGTACCGCGATGGAGCTCATCTGGCAGAGCAACTATACCAGCGTGGGCGTCAATGAGATCTGCAAGCAGGCCGGGGTCACCAAGGGCAGCTTCTACCACTACTTCGACACCAAGGCCGACCTTTACTACGCCGCCGTGCTCCATCACTGGGCGCAGATAAAGGAAGACCTGGACCGCAACTTCGACCCGGCGCGTTCGGCGCTGCAGCAGCTCTACGGTTATATCGACATGGTCGTCGACCATGCCCGGGGCAAGGACCCGGTGGCGCACGAAGGCGGTGGCCGGCTGGCGCTGGGTTGTCCGGTGTTCACCTCCGGCGGGCAGTGCGGCTGCGAGGAAGACAAGGTGCAGCAGGCGGCGCGGGAGATGGCCGCCAACAAGATTGCCTATGAAACCGCCATGGTGGCCCGGCTCAAGGCGGAAGGGCTGCTCAATGGCGATCCCGATCCGGATCAGGTCGGTCGCATGCTGTACCAGTACATTCAGGGGCTGCTGATCTACTGCCGCATCTACAATGACATCGACAGCCTGCTGACGGATCTGCACGAGGGTGTCTATCGTTTGCTTGATCTGCGGGCCGAGTATCGCCGCGCCACGGATTCCGGATCCAGCAGCGCCGCCTGACGTCAGATGCGCTTGCCTGCATCGACGATGCGCGCGTCCTGCATCAGACGAGCGAAGGTGTCGGCGTCGAACACCAGCAGGGTCTGATGATCCCCTGACTCGACATACACCTCGGGCTGTTCCAGCAGTCCTCTGTCGACCAGCGTCTCCAGCCCGTAGGCCTCGCCGAGGGCTGGAATCGC
The DNA here is from genome assembly GCF_014645375.1 of Marinobacterium nitratireducens. Taxonomy (GTDB): domain Bacteria; phylum Pseudomonadota; class Gammaproteobacteria; order Pseudomonadales; family Balneatricaceae; genus Marinobacterium_A; species Marinobacterium_A nitratireducens. Next base: position 624,786 of record NZ_BMLT01000001.1, on the reverse strand, counting down.
ACCTTCGAAACAGTCGGGGAAGAGGGCGCCCAGCTCGTCCTCGCTGGCCAGGCAGACCTCTTCGTCCAGCAACTGGTGCAGTCGTCCCAGGTGTACCCGATAGTCCGACGGCAGTACCACCAGCAAATAGCCCTCGTCAGGACGTTTCAGCACCACGCCCTTGGCCAGTCTGTGGCCGGGTACGGCGGCGGATTCCGCGGCCCTCGCGCTCGAGGGCGTGTAGCTGTGCGTCCGGGTGCTGTAGCTCGCAGACTTCTGCTCCAGAAACGCCTCTAGTGTTTTCGCGATCGGCATGGAAGGGCCTCCTGCGGGTTGATACTGTCTTCAGCGTAGCCCAACAAGCCGCAATTCTGCCGCTGCTCAGCCGATATCGAACACGGGGCCGGCAAGCCAATACATCGCCAGGAACGTGACCGCGACGGCGGTGATGTTGAGCCAGAAGCCGGCTTTCACCATGTCTTTGAGCTGCATCTTGTCGTACGAGAACACGATGGCATTGGGCGGTGTCGCCACCGGCATCATGAAGGCCATCGAGGCGCCTACCGCGACGGGAATCGTCAGCAGTCTCGGGTCCAGCGCCAGCCCGACGGCGACGGCTCCGAGAATCGGCAGAAAGGTCGCCGTCGAGGCGGTATTGGAGGTGATTTCGGTCAGGTAGATGATGGCCGCCGCCACCACCAGTACCAGCAGCCAGACACTGATATCGAAGTTGGCGACCTGGGAGCCGATCCAGTCGGCCAGTCCCGTCTCCTTGAAGCCTCCGGCCAGCGCCAGACCGCCGCCGAATAGCAGCAGCACGCCCCAGGGAAGTTCGCGGGCGGCGCTCCAGTCGAGAATGAATTCGCCCCGGCTGCGTGAAAGCGGCCAGGCGAACATCACCAGCACCGCGATCAGGGCAATACTGGTGTCGTTCAGCGGCAGGCCGGTCAGCTCGACGAGCTGTTTGCGCAGTATCCAGCCGGCGGCGGCGCCGATAAATACCCCGGCAACCACCTTTTCCGCCCGGCTCATCGGTCCCAGGGCCTGCAGTTCCTCATCTATGACCGCGCTGGCGTCGCCGATGCGGATACGGTGTGACGGGAAGATCAGGCGCGTCAGCAGCAGCCAGGCAAGCGGCAGCATTACCAGCACCACCGGTATACCGAACAGCATCCAGGTGAAGAAGTCGATCCGGATGTCGTAATTGCTGGCCAGGAAACTGGCCAGCAGCGCGTTCGGGGGCGTGCCGATCAGGGTGCCGACACCGCCGATGGAGGCGCTGTAGGCGATGCCGAGCATCAGGGCGACGCCGAAGTTTCGGACCATTTGGTCGTCATCGCTCTTGCGCGCAACGAAGTCGATCACCGACAGGCCGACGGCGTACATCATGATGGTGGTCGCGGTATTGGATATCCACATCGACAGGAAGGCGGTCGCCAGCATAAAGCCGCCGATGACGCTGCCCGGACTGGTGCCGACCAGGCTGACGATCTTCAGCGCGATACGACGGTGCAGACCCCAGCGCTGCATGGCGGCGGCCAGCAGGAAGCCGCCCAGAAACAGGAATATCAGCGGGTTGGCATAGTTGGCCGCGACCGGCGTCATCTCGCCGATGCCGTAAATTGGCATCAGCGGTATCGGCAGCAACGCCGTGGCCGGAATCGGTACCGCCTCGCCGAGCCACCAGATCACCATCCAGGCCGCCAGCGCGACCAGTCGCCAGGCCCCGTCGTCCATGCCGCCGGGGGCGGGCAGCAGTATCAGCAGAAGTGAGAACAGGGGGCCGCCGCACAGCGCGACAAGGCGCAGCGGTGATATGGCGCTTTCGGATCTGGCTTGCTCGGCCATGGTGGCATTCCTCCGCCTGATACTGTCGGGACAAGCATAGCAGCGCCGCAGTGCGCCGTAGTCACGCAAGGAATTGCCTGAAAAGGCTTGAATTATTCCGCCAATGACTGAAACTTCCAGTTATGCTGAAACACGGATTGATTCCCCTGTTCCTGCTGGGAACCCTGGCGGCTCCAGGATGGGCAGATGACATTAGACGCATCACGCACCCCGACGGGCGCGTGGAATACACCAACGTGGGTTCTTCTGCCGCGGGCGAGAAGGTTTCCATTGGCGCCGCCGGCGGCGCCATCTACAAATACCGCAAGCAGGACGGAGTGCTCACCTTCACCGACGTGAAGCCGGTGGGCCGGGAGTTCGAAATCGTCAAGGTCGAGTGTTATGCCTGCAATCCGACGTCGTCGGTCAACTGGCACAATACCCGGCTCAATCTCACGGCCTACAACGCTGCGGTCGAGGTTGCGGCGCGCAGTCACAGCGTCGACCCGGCGCTGGTTCGCGCCATGATTCACGCCGAATCGGCATTCAATTCCACGGCAGTCTCGAAAAAAGGGGCGCAGGGGTTGATGCAGCTGATGCCCGCAACCGCGGCGGAGCTTGGCGTTACCAATGCGCTGGATGTACAGCAGAATATCGACGGCGGGGTGCGCTACCTTGCCGGTCTGCTGAAGCGCTTTGGCGGCGATACGCGACTGGCGGTGGCGGCCTACAATGCAGGCCCCGGCGCCGTCCAGAAATACGGCGGTGTGCCGCCGTACGCCGAAACCCGCGTCTACGTTCAGCGGGTGGCGATTCTGCGGGATCGCTACCGCAACGCCGGTATCCGTTTCTGATTCCAGCTGGCGGGCGCGGGTGAGTTGCCCTTGGCGCTGGTGTCGCGACGCCGTTGGCGGTAACCTTAGCGCGCCTGTCTCGTTAGCTGTCGGATGGCGGGCACTTGGAGCTGTCCGCTGCGTCTAACAGACCGTCCGTTCCGTTTCCTGATCCGGCCTCCGCTGCCGGCGCAATCGTTTTTCCTGGGGGAGTTCGTGACCATTCTGAACCAACTGCGTATCCGCTGTCCGGATGACTGGCACCTGCACGTGCGCGATGACGAGGTGCTCAAGCAGGTATTGCCCGAGACCACCCGCTGGTTTCGCCGTGCAATCATCATGCCCAATCTCAAGCAGCCGGTTGTGACCACCGACCAGGCGATTGCCTATCGCGCCCGTATCGACGCAGCGACCCCGGCAGACGCGCGCTTCACGCCGCTGATGACACTCTACCTGACCGAGCAAACCGATCCGGCGGACGTGCGCAAGGGTTACACCGGCGGTCATATCGTCGCAGCCAAGCTTTATCCCGCCGGCGCCACCACCAATTCGGCGGCCGGGGTCAAGAACGTCGAAGCGATCTTCGACGTGCTCGCGACCATGGAGGAGATCGGCATGCCGCTGCTGGTCCACGGCGAGGTGGTTGATCCGGACATCGATATCTTCGATCGCGAGGCGGTATTCATCGAGCGCACCCTGAGCCGGGTGCGCGAGCGTTTCCCGACACTGAAGATCGTGCTCGAGCACGTTACCACCCGCCAGGGTGTCGAGTTCGTCAAGTCCTGCGACGCCTACACCGGTGCCACCATCACGCCGCATCACCTGGTCATCAACCGCAACGCCATGCTGGTCGGCGGTATCAAGCCGCATTACTACTGCCTGCCGGTGGCCAAGCGCGAAAGTCATCGCCTGGCGCTGCGCGAGGCGGCCACCTCGGGCGATTCGCGCTTTTTCCTCGGCACCGATTCCGCACCCCACCTGCGTTCGGCCAAGGAAACCGCCTGCGGCTGTGCCGGTATTTTCAACGTTCAGGTCTGTCTCGAGACACTGGCGGGCGCGTTCGAGCAGGATGGCGCCCTCGACCAGCTGGAGGCCTTCACGTCGCTCAACGGCCCGGCCTTCTACGGGATCGAGGCCAACAGCGACTACCTGCTGCTGGAGAAGCATGAAGAGGCGCAGCCGTTGCCGCAGCCGGTAACGGCGATGGGGGAAACCATAGAAGTGTTCGACCCCGGATTCCCGCTGCACTGGCGCGTGCGCGAAGCCTGATCGGGCAGACTGCTTCGGCGGTCAGCAGAAGCCCCTGGCCCCTGCCTGAGCAGGGGCCAGGGGCAGAGATGAGCCCCTGGCCTGGCGGTACGCCTCAAGGCTCGCGGTGCGCTTCGCTCATCAGCACTCTACCCACTCACTTCTCACCGCGCCATCAGCGTTGCGGTTTTCCTGCGCTCGTAGTTGGCGGCAGCGCTGGCTATCTCACTGACATTGCCCGTTTCGAGCCATTTGCGAATGCGGTTGGCGTCGCCCACCGGGGACAGTTTCCCGAATGAATCCAGCATGATCATCGCCACCTGGCGCCCGTCGACAGAGGCCACCATCACCAGACAGCGCCCGGCTTCGTCCAGGTATCCGGTCTTGCTGAGACGGATATCCCATTTGCCGGCCCGGACCAGGGCATTGGTGTTGGTATAGCCGACGCGGTAGCGCGGCCGGTCAAAGTTGGCGGTATAGACACTGGTGGTGGAGTACTCGCGAATCAGGCGATAGTCGACGGCGGCCTTTACCATCCGCGCGAGGTCCGAGGCGCTGGAAACGTTGTCCGGCGACAGGCCGCTGGGGCCGACGAAGCGACTGTGCGTCATGCCAAGGCTTTGGGCTTTGGCGTTCATCGCCTTGACGAAGGCGTCGAAGCCGCCGGGGTAGTGGGTCGCCAGCGTTGTGGCGGCGAGGTTCTCGGATGACATCAGCATGATGCGCAGCAGGTCGCCGCGGGGAAGTTCGGAACCGGTACGGATACGTGAGTAGTAGTTGTGCGCCAGTTCCCGGTCACGCTGGTCGATGCGCACCGGTTCGTCCAGAGGCTGTCCTGCGTCCAGAATAACCATCGCGGTCATGAGTTTGGTGATCGAGGCGATCGGAACGACCAGGTCGTCGTTCTTGGAGACCAGAGACTTGCCGCTCTCGAGGTCGATGACGGACGTGCTGACGGACGCCAGCTGGGGTTGCCGCTCGGCGGCGCCGATCTGCACGGAGGCCAGCGTCGAGGCTGCGGCCAGACACAGGGTTGCCGAGAGTTTTCTGAATCGTTTCATGTCGTCCTTTGATAGTGCTCTACTTCTGATTGTGCACGGGGAAATGAGCCGGCAATGATACTGCATTGCGGCGCAGGCCGCCGCCTGCGAATTTTTCATGCCGGCCACTGAATACTATTTTACTCGCGCTTAATCAGGGCTTTAGCGGAAAAAGCGTGAAACCGCTTCGGGTTTCAGGCGTCCTCCTCGTGCATCATTCCGTCGACGAGTTCCATCTTTTCGACCAGACGGTCGTCGTGGCGGGCGAGGCGGTAGCTGCCGTTGAGCATGTTGATCAGATAGAGGGTGTCGCCTTCGCGGGCACCGAGGTTGTCGATCACTTCCTGCGGCAATACCACTGCCAGTCCGTCTGCGGCTTGGCGAAGCTTGAGTTCGATCATGGCGGCCTCCGTCGGGGGTTGTGGGCATCGGATCGTCTGCGCAAAGGCGAGGCAGGTCGCGCAGGCACTTGAAGCCTGACGCAGCGCTTCTGCGTCTGCCGGCAGACACCTTAAGTGTAACCGGCGTGGCCGGTATTGCCCTGGCACCGGGCCCTGAGGCCGGTCGTCTATACTCTGATCGACATTGTCCTGACCACAACGGGGCGCTGAAGCGCCGGGGATCCTAGCCATGTCTGAACTCGATAAGAATCAGGTCGTCGACGTCCTCAATCGCCTGCTGGAGGCGGAGCTGGCGTCGGTCGTGCGCTACACCCATTACTCGCTGCTGGTGTTCGGTTACGGCCGTATCCCGATTGTTTCCTGGCTTCGGGAGCAGGCCAACGAGTCCCTGACCCATGCGCAGCTGGTGGGCGAGTGGATAACGACGCTGGGCGCCTATCCGTCGCTCGAAATCGGTACCCTGCTCGACTCCCACAAGACCGATATCGGCGCCATCCTGCGCGAATCGCTCGAACACGAAGGCGAGGCGCTGGCGCTCTATCGCGAGCTGCTGTCGCTGGTCGAGGGCCGGTCGGTGGCGCTGGAGGAGTTCGCGCGCCAGATGATTCAGACCGAAACCCTGCACCAGGCGGAAGTCGACAAGATGCTGCGCAAGCCCGGTGAGGTGGCACCGTACTGCAAGGAAACGATCTAGAGAGTTAACAGTAATGAGTTAACAGTAAACAGTAACAGGCATTGTTCGGCTCGCGCCTCGGTGCCGCAAACCTCGACCTGCAGGCTGTCGACTTGCAACTGTTCACCGGATTTAAACGCTTTACTCGGTTTCAAACTGTAGCCGCGCGAGTTTGGCGTATAGCGGGCAGCTGATCATCAGCTCGCGGTGCGAGCCGACGGCGATCAGGCATCCCTGATCGAGCACCGCGATGCGGTCGGCGTTCTGCACCGTCGCCAGGCGGTGCGCGATCACCAGGGTGGTGCGCCCGCGCATAAGCCCGTCCAGTGCCTGTTGCACGGTACGCTCGCTCTGGGCGTCCAGTGCGCTGGTGGCTTCGTCGAGCAGCAGCACCGGAGCGTCGGCGAGCAGGGCCCTGGCGATCGCCAGGCGCTGTTTCTGACCGCCCGACAGACCACTGCCGGTATCGCCCAGCTCCGTGTCGTAGCCTGCCGGGAGCGCCTCTATAAAATCGTGGGCGTAGGCGGCCCGCGCCGCCGCGATCACCGCGTCCCGGTTCGCATCCGGCCGGGCATAGCGCAGGTTGTCGATGATACTGCCGCGAAACAGTACCGGATGCTGGGACACCAGCGCAAAGCAGCTGCGCAATTGTGCCGGATCCAGCCGCCGAATGTCGATGCCCTCCAGGCGGATAGCGCCGCTGTTGACGTCATAGAAGCGCAGCAGCAGATCGAAGACCGTCGACTTGCCAGCGCCTGACGGCCCCACCAGGGCCAGGGTTTCGCCTGGACGGACGCTGAGCGTAAGCCCGTCGACGGCGGGCAGCTCGGGTCGCATCGGATAGCTGAAGCGTACCTCCTCGAGTGCTATTGCGCCCAGTACCCTGGCGGGAAGAGCGGCGCGGTCGTGCGCCGACGGGGCGCTGATCTCGTTGTGTGCCGCCAGCAGTTCGATCAAGCGTTCAGCAGCGCCGGCGGCACGCTGCAGCTCGCCGATGACTTCGCTCAGGGCGCCGACCGCGGCGCCGACGATGACGCTGTAGAACACGAAGGCCGCCAGCTCGCCGGCGCTGATACGGCCGGCGACGACGTCCAGTCCGCCGACCCAGATCATCAGACCGACAGCGCCCAGCACCAGCAGGATGACGGCGGTGATCAGCAGGCCGCGCTGCACCGTGCGCCGGATAGCGATGGCGAACGCCCGCTCGACCACATCGCCAAAGCGTGCCCGGTCGATCGGCTGGTGATTGTAAGCCTGCACTGTCTTGATCTGGGACAGCACCTCGCCGACGTAGGCGCCGACATCGGCAACCCGGTCCTGACTGTGTCGTGACAGCTGGCGCACACGTCGTCCGAAGTAGAGGATCGGCACCACCACCAGCGGCACCGAGATCAGCACCAGCAGGCTGAGTCGGGCGTTGGTCAGGAATAGCCAGACGATGCCGCCGGCAAGCAGGAGCAGGTTGCGCAGCGCCACCGACAGCGACGACCCTATGACCGATTGCAGCAGGGTGGTGTCCGCGGTCAGGCGGGACTGGATCTCGAGACTGCGGTTGCGCTCGAAAAAGCCCGGATGCAGCGAGATGAGGTGCTCGAACACCCGCATGCGAATATCGGCGACCACCCGCTCGCCGATCCAGGTCACCCAGTAGTAGCGCGCGAAGGTGCCCGTGGCCAGCAACAGAACCATCAGCAGAAACAGCAGCACATGGTGCGCGAGCCCCTCGGCGGAGCCCGTGACCAGGCCCCTGTCGATGATCAGTCGCAGACCCTGTCCGATACTGAGCGTGACGGCTGCGGTAAACATCAGCGCCAGCAGCGCGTAGGTCACCTGGCGGCGGTAGGGGCGGATGAAACCCAGCAGGGCGCGCGCAACCTGCCAGGGCGGCTCCGAATCTGTCGACATTCACTGTAATCCCGGTTATGACATTGGGGCAGCTTAGCAGCTGAGGCGAGGAGAGAATCGTGAAAGTCGTGATACCGGATGATTATCAGGATGTGGTGAGGACGTTGAACTGCTTCTCGTTGCTGGACGCTTTCGAGGTCGCGGTCTATCGTGACGCCTGCAGCGACATCGACGAGCTGGCAAGGCGGTTCGCCGGCGCCCAGGCGCTCGTGCTGACACGCGAGCGCACCCCTATCGATTCCCGGCTGCTGGCACGGTTGCCGGATCTGCAACTGATCAGCCAGACCGGCAAGATCGCGGCGCACCTCGACCTCGAGGCCTGCACCGCTGCGGGCGTTGCCGTGACCGAAGGGCAGGGCTCGCCGGTGGCTCCGGCTGAACTTACCTGGGCCTTGATAATGGCCGGGATGCGGCGGCTGCTGCCCGCCATCGACGCGATGAAAGCGGGGCGCTGGCAGGTCAATATCGGTGACTGCCTCGCCGGCAAAACGCTCGGAATCTGGGGTTACGGCAAGATTGGCCGGCGCATCGCCCGCTACGCGGCAGCCTTCGACATGAAGGTGGTGGTCTGGGGCAGCGAGGCGTCCCGTGCCGCTGCTGTGAGCGATGGCCACTCGGCTGCCGAAAATCGCGAACTTTTTTTCGCCAGCGTCGATGTGCTCAGCCTGCACCTGCGCCTGAACGACGCGACCCGGGGGCTGGTGCGGTTCGAGGACCTGCGCCGGATGAAGCCCGACGCGCTGTTCGTCAATACCAGCCGTGCCGAACTGGTGGCGCCCGATGCGCTGCGACAGGCCCTGCAGAGCGGGCGTCCGGGACGGGCCGCGCTCGATGTCTTCGAGCAGGAGCCGCTGACAGACCCCCTCCACTGGGCACTGCAGATGCCCCAGGTGCTCTGTACCCCGCATCTTGGCTATGTCGAGAGGCAGGGTTACGAGCTCTACTTCGGCACGGCCTTTGCCAACGTCGTGGCCTTCTTCGAAGGGCGCCGGGATGCGGTGATCAATCCCGCGGCATTGGGCGAGACGCATGGATAGAACTAAGCTTCGAGGGTACCAAGGCTCCGGAGACTGCGGTGAAGATTACCTTTCTCGGCGGCACCGAAACGGTGACCGGCTCCAAGTACCTGGTGGCCAGCGGCGATACCCGGCTGCTGGTCGACTGCGGGCTGTTCCAGGGGTACAAGTGGCTGCGCGAGCGCAACTGGGAAACACCCGCGTTCGATATCGACCGGCTTGATGCCGTGGTATTGACCCACGCCCACCTCGACCATTCCGGCTATCTGCCGGTGCTCTATCAACGGGGATACCGGGGGCCGGTCTACGGACACGCCGGCACCGTGGCGCTGTGCGGCGTGCTGTTGCCCGACAGCGGTCACCTGCAGGAAGAGGACGCGCGCTATTACGCCCGTCACCGCATCGGTCGTCATGCCCACCCGAAACCGCTGTACGATAGAGACTGCGCGCAGCAGAGTCTGGCGTTGTTGCAGTCGGTACCCTTCGACCGGCCGTTCCGGATCGGCTCGTTGAGCGTGCATCTGCAGCGCGCCGGGCATATCCTCGGCGCCGGCTCGGTGATTATCGAGGGCGAGGGCAGGCGGGTCGGCTTTTCGGGCGACGTCGGGCGGCCCGACGACATCTTCATGCATCCGCCCGATCCACTGCCGCCGCTGGATCTGCTGATGCTCGAATCCACCTACGGCGACCGTCTTCACGATACCGCCGACCCATACGATGAGCTGGCCTCGGCGGTCAGGGACACCGCTCACCGGGGCGGTGTACTGCTCATTCCCAGCTTCGCCGTTGGCCGTGCGCAGGTGCTGCAGCACATGCTGGCACGTCTCATCGATGACGGGCGTATCCCGAAGCTTCCGGTGTTTCTCGACAGCCCGATGGCGATCGACGTGACGGATATCTACTGGCGCTTCCACAGCGAACATCGCCTCAGCCGCGCCGACTGCGAACGTCTGGACCGCCTGGTGCAGGAAGTCAGGACGGTGGAGGATTCCCAGGCGCTGGCGGATCTGACCTATCCCCATATCATCATTGCCGGCAGCGGCATGCTGACCGGCGGTCGCATTCTCCACCATCTCAAGCGGCTGCTGCCGGACCCCCGCACCACGGTGTTGCTGTGCGGCTACCAGGCCGGCGGCACCCGGGGGGCAAAGCTGCAGCAGGGGGCCGATTGCGTGAGAATCCATGGCGAATGGGTGCAGAATCGGGCCGATATCAGATTCATCGCCGGATTGTCGGGCCATGCCGACTATCGTCAGCTGTCGGCCTGGCTGGCGCGCTCCAGCCTGGCGCCGGATACCCGGATTCAGCTGGTGCACGGCGAGTCAGAGGCGCTGGAGGGCCTGCGCGATCATTTGAGGCGCACCACCCAATACGACGTCGCGGTCGCCGGATACCGGCATATACTGACGCTGGCGTAAACAGCTAGCGCTGACTCGAGCACAAAGCTGGCATCCTGCGGATATAAACAGGCAGGGTGGCGGCATCTTCCCGCGCGCATTATGCTGAAGACAGTCAAGGCGGCAATGGAACCGGCGTTTGCGGCTGTCAGGTGCGCGACGGTTTCCCAAGGAAGGTACATGCAGCGATTTCATTCGATTGGCGTCTCACCGGTCATCGCAGGGCTTGCCCTGCTGTTGTCGTTGCCCGCTGCCGCGGCGCCTGGCGACGGGGACGGCGTGGTACGGGTCGGCGTATACGAGAACGCGCCCAAGCTGATGCTTGGCCGAGATGGCAGGCCGTCCGGTATTCTCGGCGACCTGCTGGTCGAAATCGCCCAGCGTGAAGGCTGGAACCTCCAGCCGGTTCCCTGTCGCTGGCAACAGTGCCTCGAGGCCCTCGAGCGGGGCACCATCGATCTGATGCCGGATGTCGCCTACAGCGATCAGCGTGCCTTGCGATTCGACTTTCACCGCCAGCCTTCGCTGCACAGCTGGTCGGGGCTCTACGCCCGTCCGGGATCGGGCATCCATGCGCCGCCGGACCTTAACGGCCGGCGTCTGGCGGTGCTGAGCGGAGCCGTGCAGCAGCAGTATCTGCAGGGCATGCTGGACAGTTTCGGCGTCGAGGCCCGGCTGGTCGAGGTCGAGAGTCTGGCGCAGGGCTTCGAGCTGGTGGCGTCCGGCGATGCCGACGCCGTGGTTGCGAACCGGCATTACGGCGACTATGTTTCGCTGCGCTACGGGCTCGGCAGCACGCCGGTGATGTTCCAGCCGGCGCGACTCTACTACGCCACCGGCAAGGGACGTAACGGCGATCTGCTGGCGACTCTGGATCGTTACCTCGCCGACTGGGTCGACAACCCTGCGTCCCCCTACATCACCATACTCAACCGCTGGGGGGAGCCGGCCGCCAGTCCGGTGCTGCCGCGGTCGGCGCGCCGCTGGCTGGCGGGGCTCGCCGCGCTGCTGGCGCTTGCGCTGGCAGGCGCCGCGCTGCTGCGCTGGCAGGTCGCCCGGCGTACCGCGCAGCTGACCGAGAGCCAGAGCCGCTTGGAAACCATTCTCAACGGCGTCGAATCGGCGATCTACATCAAGGGTCAGGATCTGCGCTATCGTTACGGCAATCGCAGGCTATGCGAAATGTTCGGGCTGGACGAGCCGGGGCTCCAGGGGCGTAGCGACGAGGACTTCTTCTCAGCGGATGCGGCCAGTGAAATCCGCAGATGCGATACCGAGGTGATCGAACAGGGCAAACGGATCGTGACCGAGGAGCGGCTGCCGATGTCGGATGGCAGTGGCGAACGGGTTTTTCTCACCGTCAAGATACCGCTGCGCGATGCCCTTGGCCGTATATACGCGCTGTGCGGCATCTCCACGGACATTACCGAGCACAAGCGCAATCGCGAGGAGATACACCAGCTGGCTTTCTACGACCCGCTGACCGAGTTGCCGAACCGCCGTCTGCTGATCGACCGTCTCGAACACGCGCTGGCGACCCGAACGCGCACGCGCTGCAACGGGGCGCTGCTGTTCATCGATCTGGACAACTTCAAGAATCTCAACGACAGCCTCGGCCATGATATGGGAGACCGGCTGCTGCAGCAGGTGGGTGAGCGGCTGAAACGCCATATTCGCGACAGCGATACCCTGGCCCGGCTCGGCGGCGACGAGTTCGTACTGATGCTGGAGGGGCTGGCGATCGCGGCTGACGAAGCGGCACGCCAGGTCGAGACGCTGGCAAACAAGTTGCTGCAGCTGCTGGCCGAGCCTTATACCTTGCCCGGGAAGGTTTACAGCAGCAGCGCCAGTATTGGCGTGGCGATGTTCTCGGACGATTTCTCGTCGGTCGACGAGCTGCTCAAACGCGCCGATCTGGCGATGTACCAGGCCAAGGCGTCGGGGCGAAATCGCGTGCGCTTTTTCAATCCGAAGATGCAGGCCGATGTCGATGCCCGGGCAGAGCTGGAATCGGATATGCGCGAAGGCCTGCGGCGCGAGGAGTTCTTTCTGGCCTACCAGCCTTTCGTCGATGCCGGCGGGCGGCTGCTTGGCGCCGAGGTGCTGGTACGCTGGCGGCACCCACAGCGCGGGCTGGTATCGCCCGCCGAGTTCATTCCGCTTGCCGAGGACAACGGCGCGATTCTGCCGTTGGGAAGCTGGATACTGCGCGGCGCCTGCCGCCAGCTGGTGGCCTGGTCGGCGCAGCCCGCCATGGCCGGGCTGAAACTGGCGGTCAATATCAGCGCCAAACAGCTGCATCATCCCGATTTCGTCGCCGAGGTCCTGCAGGTGCTGGACGAAACCGGAGCCAACCCGGACCGGCTGGAACTCGAACTGACCGAGAGCCACCTGGTGGAAGACGTCGAGGCCATGATCGGCAAGATGCAGCGCTTGCGGGCAAGGGGCGTGCATTTTTCGCTCGACGACTTCGGCACCGGCTATTCATCGCTGAGTTACCTCAAGCGCCTGCCGCTGGATCATCTCAAGATCGATCAGTCGTTCGTGCGCGATCTGCTGACCGACTGCAACGACGAGGCCATTGTCAGCATGGTGATCGCGCTCGGCCGCAGCCTCGACCTTGCCGTTATCGCCGAGGGTGTCGAGACCGAGGCGCAGTGGCGGCGCCTGCTGGAGCTTGGCTGCGACCAGTTTCAGGGCTACCTGTTCGGCCATCCGGGCCCGGTCGAGGCGCTGCCGGCGAGCGTCGGGCTGACGGTTGCCGGCGAGCGGGGCTGACCGGCTTCAGTCGGGCTCGTCGGCGAAAAATACACCCTGGTTGACCAGCTGTGTCAGCAGCTCGAAAGCGAATTCCCTGTCCTCGCCAAGCTCGAGTCCGCCGCCGCCGCAGATGCTGGCGAACAGCGCGCCCTGGCGGTCGTCGCCCCGGTAGAGCTCGCCGTCGGCGAACAGTTGCCAGCCGTCACCCTGGCGCCGGTAGGCCAGGCGCGTGCCCTCGTTGCGGCTCAGAGAGCCGCCGGTATCGAGAAACTCGCGCAGCTCGGCCACGGTGACCGGCTCCTCTGGCGCCTGGTCCAGCTCGGCGTACTTGGGTTCGGTCATGTAGCGGCCGAACCATTCGCCGAGCAGGCGATCGTCGTCGATATAGCGGTGCAGAATTTCGCGCAGCCGCTGTATGGCGTCCGGGCCGATCTCGGCGGGATTTGCCGCAACGCCGAGGTCGGCATCGCGATAGCGATCTTCGCCGCGCAGCCGCTCGCCGACAAAGTCGGTGAAATGGCGCATGATTTCGGCGTGGGACGGAGCGCGGAACCCGACCGAGTAGGTCATGCAGTCATCGCCGACGGCAAAGCCGTTATGGCCGACCTGAGGCGGCACGTAGAGCATGTCGCCAGGCTCCAGGACCCAGCTTTCCTCGGCTTGCCAGTCGGGCAGAATCATCACCGGTGCATCCTCGCGCCGCGGTGACGTTTCATCGTAACGCCCGCCGAGCTCCCAGCGGCGCCGGCCCGAGGCCTGAATCAGAAAAACGTCGTAGTTGTCGTAGTGCGGCCCGACGCCGCCGCCGTCGACCGCGTAGCTGATCATCAGGTCGTCGCGTCGCCAGCTGGGGATGAAATCGAACTGCGCCATCAGTTCGGCCGCTTCCGGCACCCAGTGATCCACGGCCTGCACCAGCAGCGTCCAGTGGGATGGCGGCAGTGAGGCGAAATCGTCCTCGCCGAACGGCCCCTGCCGCAGGCTCCAGTCATCGCTGTCAGGCGACTGAACGACCAGCCGCGACTCGACCTCGTCCTCGCACGCAAGGCCCGCCAGCTCGTCCGCTTCGACCACCGGCTGGAAGTCCGCGAAGGCGTTTCGGATCAGCAGGGGCTTTTTCTGCCAGTATTCGCGCAGGAAGCGCTCAGGCGTCAGCTCGCCCAGGTTCAATGTGTTCATTCAGATATCATGTCCGGTTGAATTTGGACCCGCAGGCGAGGTGCCTCGCGGCGAAGGCTTTCACCTTTTAATCAGATCCTGCAGCTCGTTGGCGGCGCCTTCGAGCTCGTCCATGATCTTGCGCTGATCGCGTGACGGCAGTGCAGCGGTACGGTTGTTGCCGACCATACGGACGCAGCGCTGGATGGTCTCGACGCAACGCTCGATTCCGGTCAGGTTGTACTCGAAATTACGGCTCTGGTCGGCAAGCTCATGGATGCCGTTACGCAGTTCGTCGGCCTGGGTCATGAGTTGCTGCAGTTGTTTGTCCATTGACTACCTCGGCATACGGGGGCTGTTGTCCTGAGTCGATAACTTAACCCGCCTGCCGGAAGCCGACAACCGTCGGCGTCAGTCCTTGCCTTCGGCGTCCAGCACTTCTTCGACCGAAGCCAGGATGCCGCGCAGCATGTTGAGCTCGCCGCGTTCCGGGCGCGAGCGGTTGAAGTATCGGTGCAGCTTGTCCAGAACCCGGCCCTCGTGCTGCGGGATGATGAAACGCGTGCGTCGCAGCACCTTCTCGAGATGCTGGTAGAACAGTTCCATTTCGCCGTGGCGCGGATATTCGGAACGCCGCTCCGGCAGCATTTCCGCCTGGTCGTGGGCCATCCATATTTCGTAGCACAGCAGCTGGATCGCCTGCGCCACGTTGAGTACCGGATAGTCGGGGTTCGCCGGGATGTAGACGTGAAAGTTGCACTGTGCGATTTCGTGGTTGTGCATGCCCATGGTTTCACGGCCGAACACGATCGCGACTTCACCGTCACGGGATTCGGCGGCGCACTTGAGACCGCATTCCCGGGCATCCAGCAGCGGCAGGTCGAAGCTGCGGTTGCGGGCGCTGGTGCCGATCACCAGCTGGCAGTCGGCGACGGCTTCTTCGAGCGTCGGCACCACGCGGGCGTTGGCGAGAACATCCTTGGCCCCGGCGGCTCGCGACTCGGCGTCGGGATGGGGGTAATCCAGCGGGTCGACCAGCCAGAGCTGCGACAGGCCCATGTTTTTCATGGCCCGCGCCGCGGCGCCGATATTGCCGGGGTGGAAGGTGTTGATCAGTACGATACGGATATTGTTCAGCACAAGCTCTGGGTCTCAAGCTGGGGTGGCGTGGGTGTGGGCCGGTCGAAAGTAGGATGGGTGGAGGCGCATTGCACGCGGCTTTGCTGTGCTTGACAGGCTTGGGCGCCGCAACCCATCAGCAGATCGTTGATGGGTTACACGGCGCCCGCAATAACTGCCAACCAGCAAGCATCTACCGGTGCGCCGCTCCCCCCGCCTGAAAACAGCTCCTTGCGTTTTCAGGCGGGCCGCGTTCGGATTTCCGCGGGGCGGCCTTCCGCCGTCCCTGGCGGTCATCCTACAGGTTTAAATCGCCTTGGCCTGATCCACGGCGTTGCCGATGTAGCTCTGCGGCGTCAGGGCCTTGAGCTCTGCCCTGGCAGCGTCCGGCAGTTCCAGGGTGTCGATGAACGCCTGGATGGTGTCGCGGTTCATGTCGCGGCCGCGGGTCAGTGCCTTGAGCTTCTCGTACGGCTCTTCGATGCCGTAACGGCGCATGACCGTCTGGATCGGCTCGGCCAGGACTTCCCAGGCGCTGTCGAGGTCGGCGTCGATACGGGCGGCGTTGAGTTCCAGCTTGCTGATGCCCTTCAGGGTGGCCTGGTAGGCGATCAGGCTGTGGCCGAAACCGACGCCCAGGTTGCGCAGTACGGTGGAGTCGGTCAGGTCGCGCTGCCAGCGGGAGATCGGCAGTTTGGCCGCCAGGTGCTGCATGATGGCGTTGGCGATGCCGAGATTGCCTTCGGAGTTCTCGAAGTCGATCGGGTTGACCTTGTGCGGCATGGTGGAGGAGCCGACTTCGCCTGCAATGGTTTTCTGCTTGAAGTACGCCAGCGAGATATAGCCCCAGACGTCGCGGTCGAAGTCGATCAGAATGGTGTTGAAGCGGCACACGGCGTCGAACAGCTCGGCAATGTAGTCATGCGGCTCGATCTGGGTGGTGTAGGGGTTCCACTGGATGCCCAGACGCTTGACGAAGGCTTCGGCATTGGCCTGCCAGTCGACATCCGGATAGGCGGACAGGTGGGCGTTGTAGTTGCCGACCGCGCCGTTGATCTTGCCCAGCAGCTCGACGCTGTCGAGTTGCTTGAGCTGGCGCTGCAGACGGTAGGCGACGTTGGCCATTTCCTTGCCGAGGGTGGTCGGCGAGGCGGTCTGGCCGTGGGTGCGTGACAGCATCGGCTGAGCGGCGAAGTCGCGTCCCAGCTGGGCGATGGCGTCGGTGACCTGCTGCATCTGATCGCGCAGCACGCCAAGACCGTTCTTGAGCATCAGCGCGTGGGACAGGTTGTTGATGTCCTCGGAGGTGCAGGCGAAGTGCACGAACTCGCTGATCGCAGCCAGTTCCCCGTTGCTGCCGAACTGCTCCTTGATGAAGTACTCGACCGCCTTGACGTCGTGGTTGGTGGTGCGCTCGATTTCCTTCACGCGCGCCGCATCCGTCTCGCTGAAATTGCTGACGATGGCGTCGAGCAGGGCGTTGGTCTCGGCACTGAACGGCTGAACTTCCTGGATGCCGGGATGCTCGGCCAGCTGCTGCAGCCAGCGGATCTCGACCTCGACGCGGAAGCGGATCAGGCCGAATTCGCTGAAGTAGGGACGCAGGTCAGCGGATTTGCTGCCGTAACGGCCGTCGACGGGAGAAAGGGCGGTAAGGGCAGAGAGCTCCATGTATCGTCTCGCTGTAGCTAGGGGTTCAAAAAAGTGCGCGCATTATACCGGAAAGCTGCGGTGAAAGCTGTAAGCCCGATGGTGGATCCGACATCGCGTGCCCTGGTCCATCCACTGGCTGCTGACAACTGTTACCTCAGCTCTCAGTCATGCGCCTGCAGGCGGGCCAGAGACGGCCTTATGCGGTGCTTGAAGAAAAACAGGTGCCAGCGGCGGCCGCCGACCTGGCGCCAGAGCATGGCCGCGCGGATGCCGGCCAGCAGCAGGGCGCGGATCTTGGCGGCGTTCTCGGCGTTCTGCAGGTGCCGCGGATCGCCGCCGACGTTGATGCGAAAGCTGAAGGTGCTGATGGTTTCCTGGTAGAGGCTGGCGATATTGGCCACGATACTGCTGTGGGTGAACACTTCCGGATGGTCGAGCGGGTCGCCTTCCTGGTCCTGGCCGGCAAAGTAGCGCGCCTGCTGGCGGATCTGCTCGATGCGTTTGCCCAGGGTGTCCATCATCTGGTCGTTGGCCGCGAGCTTCATCTGCAGCGTGAGCATGCTGAGGACATAGTTGATCTGGTTGCGGTTCTGTTCCCCGCGGCGCTTCTCGACCAGGTCCGACAGGCACTTGAGCCCGAGGCTGAGGTTGTAGGGCAAGTCCCGCTCGCCGCCGTAGATCTCCTCGGTGTTGCGCGGGTTGGTCACGAAAATGCTGCGCAGGCAGGTCTCGTAACTGTTCTGCGGCACCATGCCGCGGGTCGCGATCTGGTCCACCAGGCTGGCTGCCTGGCACATGGCGGCCAGCGCGATGGCCTGCTGATCCTGTTGCCTTGACATGCTTATGCTCGCTCCGTGCCGCTTTTGCCGGTGCTTTCGATGACCCCGCCGCCCAGGCAGGTTTCGCCGCTGTAGAACACCACTGACTGGCCCGGCGTTACCGCGCGCTGCGGGGAATCGAAGCGAACGCGGTAACCGCCGCTGCCGTCGTCCTCGATCACGCAGTCCTGATCGGACTGGCGGTAGCGCACCTTGGCGCTGCAGCGGTACGGCAGCGCCGGCGCTTCGCCGTTTATCCAGAAAATGTCGGATGCCTCGAGCCAGTCCGTGAACAGCAGCGGATTCTGCTTGCCCTGCACGGCGATCAGCACATTGCGTTCCAGGTCCTTGCCGGCGGCGAACCAGGGCTCTTCCGGATAGTTCTTGAGACCGCCGATGCGCAGCCCCTGGCGCTGGCCGATGGTGTAGTACATCAGCCCCGCGTGCTCGCCAATCAGGTCGCCGTCCGGTGTTTCGATCTTGCCGGGCTGGGCCGGCAGATACTGCTTGAGGAAGTCGGCGAAACGGCGCTCGCCGATGAAGCAGATGCCGGTGCTGTCTTTCTTGTCGTGGGTGACGAGATCGTGCTCTTCAGCGATGCGACGCACTTCCGGCTTTTCCAGCTCACCGACCGGGAACAGCGTCTGCGCCAGTTCCGCCTCGCCGACCTGGTGCAGGAAGTAGCTCTGGTCCTTGTTGTTGTCCAGCCCCTTCAGCAGGTAGGTGCGCCCGTCGCGGTCGAGGCGACGCACATAGTGTCCGGTGGCGATCAGATCGGCGCCGAGCTCGCGTGCGTAGTCGAGAAAGGCGCGAAACTTGATTTCGCGGTTGCACAGAATATCGGGGTTCGGCGTACGCCCGGCGCGATACTCCTCGAGGAAGTGCTCGAACACATTGTCCCAGTATTCGGCTGCGAAATTGGCCTTGTGCAGGCGAATGCCGAGACGGTCGCAGACCGCCTGCGCGTCGGCAAGGTCGGCGAGGGCGGTGCAGTATTCGGTGCCGTCGTCCTCGTCCCAGTTCTTCATGAACAGGCCTTCGACCTGGTAGCCCTGCTGCATCAGCAGCAGCGCGGAAACGGAGGAGTCGACGCCGCCGGACATGCCGACGATAACCTTTATATCCTGGAGGGGGGTATTCTGGGGATCGCTCATAGAGGTGTCGATTGGGTCTCTGAATGTTCTACCACGAAGTCGAGCGGGAAGCGCCGCCCCGCCAGATAGTCGTCAATACAGCGTAGCACCAGCGGGCTGCGCAACTGTTCCTGGCGCGCGGCGAGTTCGTCGCGGCTGAGCCAGAGCGGGCGCAGTATATCGCTGTCCAGCGTCGCGCCGGCGTCATGCGAAAGAGCGCGCGCGGCGAAGCAGAAGCGATAGTAGGTCACGCCATTGGCCGGTGCCCGGTAGGTATAGAGCCCGACCAGATACTGCGGTTCGACATGCCAGCGCGTTTCCTCGAGGGTTTCGCGCACGGCCGCGGCGCGGATCGTCTCGTTTTCCTCGACGTGCCCTGCCGGCTGGTTGATCACCCGCTGATCGCCGCACACCTCCTCAACCAGGAGGAAACGTCCGTCCTGCTCGACGATGGTGGCGACGGTGGCGTGGGGTGTCCAGCACATAAAAGAAGTTCCCGCTGTCAAAGGCGCACACGATACCATTAATGCTAGTATTTTGCCCGCCCTGGCCAATGCCAAAACAAGGAGAACCCGATGGCCGATCTGATCAGTATTCAAACCGCGGATTTCGATGTCGCGTCGTTGCACGAGGCGCTGCGTGCCGACGATGCCAGCTGCGGCGCCCTGGTGACCTTTACCGGCATCGTGCGCGAGTTGGCCGGCGATGAGCATTTGCGCGGAATCTTTCTGGAACATTATCCGGCCATGACCGAGAAGGCGTTGCGGCGCATCGTGCTGCAGGCGCGAGAGCGCTGGCAGCTGGGCGAGGTGATTCTGATACACCGCATCGGCGAGTTGCTGGCGAATGACAATATCGTGTTCGTCGGCGTTTCCTCCCGCCACCGCGCGGCGGCTTTCGAGGCGGCCTGCTTCATCATGGACTTTCTCAAGCGAGATGCGCCGTTCTGGAAAAAGGAGCTGCTGAGCGACGACGAACGCTGGGTCGAACAGAAGGCCAGCGACCTCGATGCGGCCAAAAGATGGTAAGTGGTGAGTGGGAAGGTCGTGGGAGTGGCGTACCCAAACTTAAGGGTACTGCCTCGCCGCGAATGGGTTTGGCGACGCGTTAGCCTCTTCGCGGCGAGGCGCCGCTCCCACGAAGAGCGTTTGGCTGCCGTGATCGCGCGGCTTTGGCCGGCGTCCTGCCGCGACCCTTGGGGGCGGGTTTCGATGCAAGCGACCGATTGACCTCTTCCATGCGGTACTCGCCGGGCCCGAGCCCTGCGAGTGACCAGGGGCCGATGGCGGTCCGGATCAGCCGCAGTGTCGGATACCCCACCGCCGCCGTCATGCGCCGTACCTGGCGGTTGCGTCCCTCGCTGATTTTAAGTTCGATCCAGCTGGTGGCTATGCTGGCGCGCTCGCGAATGGGCGGCGTCCGTGGCCACAGCGAGGGGGCTTGCAGTCGGCGGGCCTTTGCCGGACGGGTACGTCCGTCCTTGAGTTCGACGCCCCGGCGCAGTCTTGTCAGCGCCTGCTCGTCGATCTCGCCCTCGACCTGCGCAAGGTAGGTTTTTTCCATTTTGAACCTGGGATGACTGAGCTGATGCTGCAGCGCGCCATCGTCGGTCAGGATCAAAAGTCCCTCGGAGTCGTAGTCCAGCCGGCCGGCGGCATAAAAGCCCTTGTGGTCGATAAAGTCGGCCAGTGTGGCGCGGTTATCGCCCGCCGTGAACTGTGTAAGTACCTGAAACGGCTTGTTGAAGAGGATGAGTTTCGACATTGGTCCCAATTCTTTTGATGGCGGCTTCGACTTCCGGGGCATGGTATATACTGACTGGCGCACGCGCCATTCCGGGGCCGCTGCGGGCAGGCCTGATGGCGCGACCGGACAATAATTCTATGAATGCACCGAGTGGAGTCCAAGCATGGGATACCAGAAGATCCAGGTACCGGCAGCAGGCCAGAAGATCCAGGTAAACGCTGACTTCTCCCTGAACGTCCCCGACAACCCCATCATACCCTATATAGAGGGTGACGGTATTGGCGTCGATGTTACGCCGCCGATGCTCAAGGTTGTGGACGCCGCTGTCGAGAAGGCGTATGGCGGGCAGCGCAGCATCTCCTGGATGGAGGTCTACGCCGGCGAGAAGGCAACGACGATTTATGACCAGGACACCTGGTTGCCCGAGGAAACGCTCGAGGCCTTCAAGGAGTTCGTGGTCGGCATCAAGGGGCCTCTGACCACGCCGGTGGGCGGCGGCATCCGTTCTCTCAACGTGGCGCTGCGACAGGAACTTGATCTCTATGTCTGCCAGCGTCCTGTGCGCTGGTTCAAGGGTGTGCCCAGTCCGCTGGTCAATCCCGGCGACGTCGACATGGTGATCTACCGCGAAAACTCCGAGGACATCTACGCCGGCGTCGAGTGGAAGGCGGGCACGCCGGAAGCCGACAAGGTGATCAGGTTCCTCAAGGAGGAAATGGGGGTCACCAAGATCCGCTTCGACACCATGTGCGGCATCGGCATCAAGCCCGTTTCCGAGCAGGGCACCAAGCGTCTGGTGCGCAAGGCGCTGCAGTATGCCATCGACAACGATCGTCCGTCGGTGACCCTGGTGCACAAGGGCAATATCATGAAGTACACCGAGGGTGCCTTCAAGGACTGGGGCTACGAGCTGGCGCAGGAGGAGTTCGGCGCCGAGCCGCTGGACGGTGGGCCCTGGATGCAGTTCGAGAACCCGAAAACCGGTCGTCGCATCGTGGTCAAGGACGTTATTGCCGACGCCATGCTGCAGCAGATTTTGCTGCGCCCGGCGGAGTACGATGTGGTGGCGACGCTCAATCTCAACGGTGACTATATCTCCGACGCCCTGGCGGCGGAAGTGGGCGGCATCGGCATCGCCCCGGGCGCCAACCTGTCCGACAGCGTAGCGATTTTCGAGGCGACCCACGGTACCGCACCGAAGTATGCCGGCCAGGACAAGGTAAACCCCGGCTCCGTGATCCTGTCGGCGGAGATGATGCTGCGCCATATGGGCTGGACGGAGGCTGCGGATCTGATCATCAAGGGCATGGATGGCGCCATCGCGGCGAAAACCGTGACCTACGATTTCGAGCGGCTGATGGACGGCGCTACGCTGCTCAAGAGCTCCGAGTTCGGCGACGCCATCATCGGTCACATGTAGACGACAAGGGCCCCGAGCTTCGCCCGGGGCTTTCTTCGGTGAGTGGTGAGTGAGGAGGATGGGTCTGGCGGTGCAATGGCACTCATTTTAAAACTTGCGTCGAGTTGCGAGCATCGCTTAACCCGTCAAATCGATCGAAGTACAGATCGATTGGTGTAAGTTGGCATAGCCCGGGCAAAGACCCCGATCCGGCCTCAGACCCAACCAGCCTTCAGCTTGATTCGATCGGCTTGATATTGACGGCATGGATGCCTTTCGGGCCTGCCTTGGTTTCGAACTCGACCAGCTGTCCTGCCTTGAGGCTGCGGTATCCTTCGGATTGAATCGCGGAATAGTGGGCGAACAAATCCTCGTTGTGGTGATCGGAAAGAATGAATCCGTATCCTTTCGCGTTATTGAACCACTTCACTTTCCCTGTCTGCATACAGTAACTCCCCTGGTATTCTCCTATGAGGGCTTGTCTGCAGGAAACAAGCCTCAACTGCTGCGTCTGGGAGCCTGCGCTGGATGCCGAAGGCTGGCTGGGCGTGTTCGCAGGTTCCCTTGGTCTTGCTACAATGTCGAAGTGACCTCAGCGCGACTTCTTTACATCGGGGCAGGTACTGCTGATACTGGATCCCTCCTGCACCTCGGCAGTATAGCACCGGCTGTCCGCGGCGCTACTTGCCCCTCTCTTTTTCACCTTCCGAGCAGAACAAGGCTAGAATTCAGGCATGAGCAGTACCCTACCAGTCAGGATGTCATCGGATGATGGCAACGATCAGGAGCATCACCGGGACCACGGAGGTGGCCTGGCGACAGAGGAGGCGAAGCCGCAACTCAAGCGTCCGCCCATGTACCGCGTGGTGTTGATGAACGACGATTACACACCGATGGACTTCGTCGTCGAGGTGTTGATGATTTTTTTCTCGATGGACCAGGAAAAGGCCACGCAGGTCATGCTCGCGGTCCATACTCAGGGAAAGGGCGTTTGCGGAATCTACACGCGTGACGTGGCGGAAACTAAAGCGGCCCAGGTGAATCAATACTCAAGGGACAATAAGCACCCCTTGTTGTGTGAAGTAGAGAGTGTCTGATTTAGGAGGCCGCCATGCTTAATCGAGAGTTGGAAGAGACCCTCAGCGCAGCCTTCCGGGCCGCGAGGGACAAGCGGCACGAGTTCATGACGGTCGAGCACCTTCTGCTCGCACTGCTGGACAACCGCGAAGCTCAGGGCGTTCTGAAAGCCTGCGGGGCGGACATCGACAAACTGCGTCAGGCACTGACGGCGTTTATCGATGAAACCACGCCGCTGCTACCCGAAAACATTCCCAACATGGAAACGCAGCCCACGCTCGGGTTCCAGCGCGTGCTGCAGCGTGCCGTGTTTCACGTGCAGTCCTCCGGACGGCACGAGGTGACCGGCGCCAACGTCCTGGTGGCGATTTTCAGCGAACAGGAAAGTCAGGCGGTCTATGTGCTGCAGCAGCAGGGCATCGAGCGCATTGACGCGGTGAACTATATCTCGCACGGCATTTCCCGCGTATCGGATCACGAGGCGCCGGAAAACGATGCGCCGGTCGACGGTGATGCCGGCGAAGAAAAGGAAAAAAGCGCCCTTGCCAAGTACGCCGTGAATCTCAATTCGCTGGCGCAGCAGGGACGTATCGATCCGCTGGTCGGGCGCGACGCCGAGATCGAGCGGGTGGTTCAGATACTCTCACGCCGGCGCAAGAACAACCCGCTGCTGGTGGGCGAGGCCGGCGTCGGCAAGACCGCCATCGCCGAAGGTCTGGCCAAGCTTATCGTCGAAGGCCGGGTGCCGGACGTCATCGCCCACAGCGTCGTCTATTCGCTGGATCTTGGCGCGCTGCTGGCGGGCACCAAGTACCGCGGCGACTTCGAGAAGCGACTCAAGGGGCTGCTGAGCGAAATTCGCGGACAGGACCACGCCATCCTGTTCATCGACGAGATCCATACCATCATCGGTGCCGGTGCGGCGTCCGGTGGCTCCATGGATGCCTCGAATCTGCTCAAGCCGCTGCTCAGCTCCGGTGAAATCCGTTGCATCGGTTCGACCACCTTCCAGGAGTTCCGCGGCATTTTCGAAAAGGACCGCGCGCTGGCACGGCGTTTCCAGAAAATCGACGTGCTCGAGCCGAGCGTGCAGGATACCTATCAGATCCTGCTGGGGCTGAAAAACCGCTTCGAGCAGCACCATCAGCTCAAGTATACCGACGAGGCGCTGCGGGCGGCGTCGGAACTCGCGGATCGTTATATCAACGACAAGCACATGCCGGACAAGGCCATCGATGTGATCGACGAGGCCGGCGCCTACCAGCGCCTGTTGCCGCAGGAGCATCGCAAGGCCGTGATCGATGTCGGTGACGTCGAGGTGGTGGTCGCCAAGATCGCCCGTATTCCGCCCAAGAGTGTTTCGGCGTCCGACAAGGATCTGCTGAAAAAACTCGACTCCAACCTCAAGATGGTGGTGCTAGGGCAGGACGAGGCCATCGACACGCTGTCGGCGGCGATCAAGCTCTCGCGTGCCGGCCTCAAGGAGCCCAACAAGCCGGTCGGCTGCTTCCTGTTCGCCGGTCCCACCGGTGTCGGCAAGACCGAGGTCACCAACCAGCTGGCACGGATCCTCGGTATCGAGCTGGTGCGCTTCGACATGTCAGAGTACATGGAACGGCACACGGTTTCGCGTCTGATCGGTGCACCGCCGGGGTACGTCGGTTACGATCAGGGCGGTTTGCTGACCGAAGCCATCACCAAGGCGCCGCACTGCGTGCTGCTGCTCGACGAGATCGAGAAGGCGCATCCGGAAGTCTTCAACCTGCTGCTGCAGGTCATGGACAACGGTACCCTGACCGATAACAACGGCCGCAAGGCGGATTTCCGCAACGTGATCATGGTGATGACCACCAACGCCGGTGCCGAGGCGATGAGCCGGCCCTCGATCGGCTTTACCCATCAGGATCACGCGACCGACGGCATGGCGGCGATTCGCAAGATGTTCACGCCGGAATTCCGTAACCGCCTGGACGGCATTATCCAGTTCAAGTCGCTGACGCCCCAGATCATCCGCGGGGTTGTCGACAAGTTTCTCACCGAGCTGCAGGCGCAGCTGGACGAGAAAAAGGTCGTGCTGCATGTCGATGATGCGGCCTGCACCTGGCTGGCGGAAAAAGGCTACGACGACACCATGGGCGCCCGTCCGATGAAACGGCTTATCCAGGAGCAGCTGAAAAAGCCTCTGGCCGAGATGATTCTGTTCGGCGAGCTGGCCGAGGAGGGCGGTACCGTGGAAATCGGTGTCGCCGACGATGGTGGGTTGTCGCTCGAGGTCGTCTCGGAGCAGCCGGAGGGTTGCCACTGACAAAGCGGGGCGGAGGTCTGACAGACCGAAGCCCGGCGCTGCGCGCTTGGCGTCTGCCTCAGTTGCGGCACGGATCCCCTGACAGCGGGATGATGTAACGCAGAGGTGGCGTGTTACGCGTGACGTGCAGGGCAGCTGAGGCCCTGGCGCGTAACGCGTAACCTGTCACGCGTTACACGGCTTGCCGACGCGCCCGGGGTGCCACTGTATCGCGGAAAAGAGCTTGGACGGCTTAGCAGGGTGTTGAAAAGCGTTGTCGAGGCAGCCGAGGCGAGGCAAAAACAGGCGAAAAAGCGCAGTTTAGTGGGCTAAATGAGCATTTTGAGCCTGTTTTTAACGAAGCAGTCGGCAACGCAGATAGATTTTCAACGGCCTGTTAGCGGGCGCGGTAGACGATGCGGCCTTTGCTCAGGTCGTAAGGGGTCAGTTCGACCTTGACCTTGTCGCCGGTCAGAATGCGGATGTAGTTCTTGCGCATCTTGCCGGAAATGTGGGCAGTTACGACGTGACCGTTTTCCAGTTCCACCCGGAACATGGTGTTCGGCAGCGTGTCGACCACGGTGCCTTCCATTTCAAAGCTGTCTTCTTTAGCCATTCAAAACCTACCTTGTTGATTCGCAGTATCCGGGCGTCCGGCATCCCGTTTGCAGCGTCGGCAATGCGGGGCTTCCCCGAAGAAGCGCAGTATTTTGCCTTAAAAGCGGTGCTATATCAAAGAGATTCGCGACTGCTGCCCGGTCCGATGTCGGCCTGGCAGGTTCCGCGACAGCCTTGCCGATGTCGGTGCCGGTCAGCGCAGTGATACCCAGTGGCCGTCGAGCAGCAGTTGCAGCGGGCGGTAGGCAATCTTGTAGTTCATCTTCTGGCATTGCTTGACCCAGTAGCCAAGGTACAGATAGGGCAGGCCCTGTAGCCGGGTCTGCTCTATCTGGGTGAGAATGCTGAAAGCGCCCAGGCTGCGCTTTGGCTGATCCGGGTCGAAAAAGGTATAGATGGCGGAAAGGCCGCGTCGCAGTTCATCGGTCACGGCGACCGACAGCAGCCGGTCGTTGTCGCGAATCTCGTAGAAAAAGCTGCAGTCGTGACCGTCCACCAGGAACGCTTTGAACTGCTCGACGGTGGGCGGGAACATATCGCCGTCCGAATGCCGGCTGTGGATGTAGCGGGCGTAGAGGTCGTAGTGTTCGTCGGTCAGCACTGGTTCCACTCGCTCGACGACGAGGTCGCGGTTGCGGTTGAGCACCCGGCGCTGGCTCTTGCTGGGCGAGAACTCTTCGACCGGGATGCGCACGGAAACGCAGGCCTGGCAGTCCTCGCAGTGCGGCCGGTAGATGTGCCGGCCGCTGCGGCGAAAACCCAGGTCCGAGAGCTGGCTGTAGGCGTCGGTGGTAATCACGGCCTGGGGATCGACGAACAGGGTGCGCGCCATGCGCCCGCTGATATAGCTGCACTCGTGCTCCGGCGTCGAATAAAAATGCAACTGTCGAAGAGTGGTCAAGGCGTTTTTCCTCCAAACGCGGAGACGTCAATGTCGAAATTCCAGCTCGGACTGCAGGCGACGCCGACAAGCTTATCCAGTTCGTGCAGGAACTGGCTGCGCGGTATCGTTTCAGCGCCCAGCGTGACGAGGTGCGGGTTGTGAACCTGGCAGTCCACTAAAGGATAGCCCCAGTTTTTCAGTTGTTCGACCAGCCAGGCGAAGGCTATTTTGGAGCCGTCGGTCTCGCGGCTGAACATCGACTCGCCATAGAACATCTGACCGATGGCAACGCCATAAAGTCCGCCGATAAGTCGGCTATCGCGCCAGACTTCAACCGAGTGGGCATGCCCGAGACGGTGCAGTTGAGCGTACGCAAGCTGCATCTCGTGGCTTATCCAGGTGCCGGCGCTGTTGTCGCGCGGTGCTGCGCAGGCGTCCATCACCGCGTTGAAATCCTGGTCGATGGTGACCTGGTAGTCGTTACGCTTGAGCCGCTTGCGCAGGCTGCGGGAAATATGAAGGCGCTCGGTATAGAGCACGCAGCGAGGATTCGGGGTCCACCAGAGAATGGGTTCGCCCGGGTTGTACCAGGGAAAGATGCCGTGCCGATAGGCCTGCAGCAGGCGTTGTGGGCTGAGGTCGCCGCCGGCTGCGAGCAGCCCGTTGGGTTCCTGCAGTGCGGTCTGCGGCGGCGGAAAGCGCAGGGTGTCCCGCGACAGCCACGAAATCATCCTGAGCCCTCTCGTGAAGGAGCCAGGGCGGGCATGCCCGCCCTGGAGGGATTACTTCTCGAGGTCGTCGAGGTAGCGTTCGACGTCCAGCGCCGCCATGCAGCCGGCGCCGGCGGAGGTGACGGCCTGGCGATAGATATGATCGCTGACGTCGCCTGCCGCGAATACGCCCGGTACCGAAGTGGCGGTGGCGTTGCCGTCGAGGCCGGAGCGGATGCGGATATAGCCATCCTTCATGTCCAGCTGGCCTTCGAAAATATCGGTGTTGGGTTTATGGCCGATGGCGATGAACACGCCCGCCAGGTCCAGCTCCCGGGTGCTGTCGTCCTGGGTGCTCTTGACGCGCATGCCGGTCACGCCGCTATCGTCTCCCAGTACCTCGTCGAGGGTATGGTTCCAGAGGATGCGCACGTTGCCGTTTTCGGCGCGTTCGAAGAGTTTGTCCTGGAGGATTTTCTCGGCGCGCAGGCTGTCGCGTCGATGCACCAGAGTCACTTCGGAGGCGATGTTGGACAGATACAGCGCCTCTTCGACCGCGGTGTTGCCGCCGCCGATGACCGCGACTTTCTGGCCCCGATAGAAGAAGCCGTCACAGGTGGCGCAGGCGGATACGCCCTTGCCCGCGAAAGCTTCTTCCGACGGCAGGCCGAGATACTGGGCCGAGGCACCGGTGGCGATGATCAGGGCGTCGCAGCTGTACTCACCCATATCGCCCTTGAGCCGGAACGGGCGGCTGCGCAGATCGGTTTCGTTGATGTGATCGAAAATGATTTCGGTGTTGAAGCGCTCGGCGTGTGCCTGCATGCGCTGCATGAGCTCCGGTCCCTGAACGCCCTCGGCATCCCCCGGCCAGTTGTCGACGTCGGTGGTGGTGGTCAGCTGACCGCCGGCCTGCATGCCGGTGATCATCACCGGGTTCAGGTTGGCGCGCGCAGCGTAGACGGCGGCGGTGTAGCCGGCGGGGCCGGAGCCGAGAATGATAAGACGGTGGTGTTTGACTTCGCTCATGATGAATCCGTGTCGGTGTTTCGGTAAAGACGTGCGAGGATCGCTCTGGCGGCCGCTCCTGCGTGCAGGTTGACAGCGCATGGCGCCAAAAGTTTGCGCCGCGGGAAGTACGCCGTCGCATCCGCTTAAGATGGGGCCTGCGGCGTGCATTTTCAATCCGCTGTTGCGGTATTCAGGCTCCCGTCATCCTCGGGCGGTAAGCTGAAACCGTCCTGGTGACGCTGCGGCTGTCGCCATCCCTCGCTTCGGTGCGGCTAACTATCGCCGATTCGCCAGTATGCATCAATAGTGGCCGGCTCTGGAATTGTGCGGCTGCGGGTAAAACTGATTCGGTGCAGTCGCACAAATATGGTATGTTGTCTGGCGCCGACGCCGTCCTGTTCAGGGCGTCGAACACTCCGGATTACAAGCGTTTTGTGAAGGGGGAAGGGCAGGTTTTACGGGGCTCTTAACTCTTCGTTTTCAAATAATTAGCTTGGACATATAATTTCGAGCTTTAGTTTTTCTCTGGAATCACCGGTTTTCGGGCGAAGGATTTGTTGTTTGAGTGATCAGAATTTGAAAGCGCCTACTTTTATCGAGCTGCTGGCGCGAATAGCCAAGGAATCGGCACTGGTCCTGGTGCTGGGGGTTTGTTGTTACCTGATGCTGGCGATTGCCGGTTATGACAGCCGCGATCCGGGCTGGTCGCACCTGGGCTATCAGCCGCAGGTCGACAACCTGGCCGGTGCGGCGGGTGCGTGGGTGGCCGACCTGCTGTATTCGGTCTGCGGTCTGGCGGCCTGGGCGGTGCCGCCGCTGCTGGCCTGGCCGAGCCTGCGCTTCCTCATGCGCCGGGGCGTGTCGCTGCTCGACGGCATTCCCTTTCTGATACTGCGCGCCAGCGGCGCGCTGTTGTTTCTCGCCAGCTTTTGCGCTCTGGCGTCAATGCACTTTTCCAACCGCGAACTCGAATACCCCTTCACCGCCGGCGGGCTGGTGGGGCAGGCGCTGTCCGACTGGACGGTGTCCTGGTTCAGTATCGCCGGCAGTTCGGTGGTGCTCTGGACGCTGATGCTGCTGGGGCTGACCTGGTATCTGGAAGTGTCCTGGCGCCAGGCGCTGGAATGGCTGGGCGGCAGCCTGGTATCGGGCTGGGAGCGCGTACAGTCGCTGTTCACCGAAGCCGGCGAAGGTCTGCGCCAGCGCCGCGCGCGTCGCTCCGAAAGGCCCGTCGCGAAAGTGAAACCCAGTCAGGAGCCACCGCGCACCAGCCTCTCCAGTGTACGTGTGCGCCGGCAGGAGCCGCCGGAGCAGGAGCCCCTGTTCCTGACCGAGGCGCCGGTTCCCGAAGCGCGCATCGAGCCGGGTTTTGCGTTTGAACGCGAGCCCGTCGAAACCCCGGCGGCGTCTGCAGCGGCCGAGGACGTGCCGCCCTGGGCTGCGGAGCCGTTTCCGCAGCACGAGGAGCCGGCACGGGAGCCGCGACAGGCGCCGCCGCAGTATGCTCCGGAAGAGGTGCGGGAGCCCGCAGCCGCTGCAGCGCAGCCGGCAGGTGCGCCTTCGTCCGAGGCCGGACAGGGCGGCCCGCGCGCGGTCTCCGGTCTGGTCGACGAGGTTGTCGAGCGTTTCTCGGACACCGGTGATGTTGCCGCTCCGGCGCCAGGTCCTGCTGCGCCGGTACCCGAAGCCGAGCCCCGCCCGGCCGCGGTCGCCGAGGCGACGCGCAAGGGGGTGCGTATCGTGCCGCTGGCGGAGGCCCACCGGCCAATGCAGGACAGCGACCTGGGACTGGATCATGATCAGGCACGCGGGCAGACCCGCCCGTCACGGATAGCGGTGCCGTCGCTGGATCTGCTGGATCCGCCGGAACTGCACCAGGACGCCGGTTATACCGATGAACAGCTGGAGCATATGTCACGCCTGCTCGAGAGCAAGCTGAAGGACTTCGGTGTGGTCGCCGAAGTGGTGGAAGTCAATCCGGGGCCGGTGATCACCCGCTTCGAGCTGCAGCCGGCGCCGGGCGTCAAGGCCAGCAAAATCACCAACCTCTCCAAAGACCTGGCGCGTTCGATGGCGGTGCTCAGCGTACGTGTGGTCGAGGTCATTCCCGGAAAGTCGGTGATCGGTATCGAGATTCCCAACGAGTCCCGGCAGATGGTACGGCTGAGCGAAGTGCTCAACTCCAAGCCCTATAACGAAGCGTCATCGAAGCTGACCCTTGGCCTTGGCAACGATATCGCCGGCAATCCGGTGGTGGCCAATCTCGCCAAGATGCCTCACCTGCTGGTGGCCGGTACCACCGGTTCCGGTAAGTCGGTGGGCGTCAACGCCATGCTCCTCAGTCTGCTGTTCAAGGCGACGCCCGACGAGGTGCGGCTGATGATGGTCGACCCGAAAATGCTGGAGCTCTCGATTTACGAGGGCATTCCTCACCTGCTGACGCCGGTCATCACCGACATGAAGGAGGCGGCCGGCGGGTTGCGCTGGTGCGTCGCCGAAATGGAACGGCGCTACAAGCTGATGGCCAAGATGGGCGTGCGCAACATTTCCGGCTTCAATGACAAGGTGGTCAAGGCGCGTGACCAGGGCCAGCCGCTGCGTGACCCGCTGTGGAACCCGGAGCAGGAAGGCATGCCCCAGGACACCCCCGCGCCGGAACTCGACACCATGCCGTACATCGTGGTCGTGATCGACGAGTTCGCCGATATGATGATGATCGTCGGCAAGAAGGTCGAGGAGCTGATCGCCCGTATCGCGCAGAAGGCGAGGGCGGCGGGCATTCATCTGATCCTGGCGACGCAGCGCCCCTCCGTGGATGTCATCACCGGTCTGATCAAGGCCAACGTCCCGACCCGTATCGCCTTCCAGGTATCGTCCAAGATCGACTCGCGAACCATTCTCGATCAGTCCGGCGCCGAAAACCTGCTCGGCAACGGTGACATGCTGTACCTGCCGGCCGGGGTCAGTGTGCCCAATCGCGTGCACGGAGCCTTTGTCAGCGACGACGAGGTGCACCGCATCGTAGAGGCCTGGAAAGCCTATGGCGCCCCCGAGTATATCGACGAGATTCTGGCCGAGCCCGGCGCCGAGGCTGGCGCGGGCGGAGGCGGTGGCGGCGGGCTGTTCGACGATGAACAGGACCCGCTCTACGACGAGGCCGTGGCCTTCGTCACCGAGAGCCGTAAGGCCTCGATCTCCAGCGTGCAGCGCAAGCTCAAGATAGGCTACAACCGCGCCGCGCGAATGATCGAAACCATGGAGGAAGCCGGCGTGGTGACGCCGGCCGGCAGCAACGGGCAGCGCGAAGTCATCGCTCCGCCACCACCGAGAGACTGAATATGAAACAGCTAGTAAAAGCCCTTGCACTGGGGTGCGCCTGCCTGCTCTCGACGCTCTCCCAGGCCACCGATGCGGCCGACGGTCTGCAGCGGCTGCTGCAGGGCTATCGAACCTTCAGCGCCGATTTCGAGCAGTATTCCGTCAGCGACGGCCAGCGTACAGAGGCCACCCGCGGCACCCTGGAGCTGCGCAAGCCGAGCCTGTTCCGCTGGACCAGCGAGGAGCCCTTCCCGCAGGTTATCGTCAACGACGGGACCTATCTCTGGATCTACGACCCGGACCTCTTGCAGGTGACGCGCAAGCCGTTCGACCGCAACAACAACAGTGCGCCGGCGCTGATTCTCAATGGCCAGATCGACCGGCTGGACGACGACTTCGACATCAGCCTGGTGCATGAAAGCGACTCCGAGGCCCTGTACGAGCTGCTGCCCAAAAGCGAGCAGAGTGCCTTCACCCGAATCCGGCTGTTCTTCCAGCAGCAGCAGGTGTCGGAGCTGATGCTGCAGGACTCGCTGGGGCAGCGCACCACCATCCGCTTTTTTAATCAGCGGCAGAATCCGGAGTTGCCGATGGAGCGTTTCCGCTTCGAGGTGCCGGAAGATGTCGACCTGATCATAGACCCGGGTGTCTGATGCAGGACCTGTTTGCCGATGACAGCCCCGGATACCAGCCTCTGGCCGCACGCATGCGACCGCAGAGTCTGGACGAGTATTCGGGTCAGCAGCACCTGCTGGGCAGCGGCAAACCGCTGCGGCTGGCGCTGGAGCAGGGCCTGGCCCACTCGATGATCCTCTGGGGGCCGCCCGGTGTTGGCAAGACCACGCTGGCGCGGCTGATGGCGCACCAGGTCGACGCCCATTTTCTGACGCTCTCGGCGGTGCTGTCGGGGGTCAAGGATATCCGTGCGGCCGTTGACGAAGCCCGCGCCGTCAAGGCTCAGTCGGGCCGCAAGAGCATCCTCTTCGTCGACGAGGTTCACCGCTTCAACAAGTCGCAGCAGGACGCGTTTTTGCCCTACATCGAGGATGGCACGGTCATCTTCGTCGGCGCGACCACCGAGAATCCGTCGTTCGAACTCAACAACGCGCTGCTGTCCCGGGCCCGCGTCTATCTGCTGCGCGGTCTCGAATCCGCCGATCTGCAGGGGCTGCTGCAGCGTGCGCTGAATGATAAAGAGCGCGGTCTTGGCCTTCGCCGGCTGCGTTTCGGCGGCGGTGTGCTGGAACAACTGGCGGCGGCCGCCGACGGCGATGCCCGGCGGGCGCTCAACCTGCTGGAGATCGCTTCGGACCTGGCCCAGCCCGAGGGCGACGCCGAAGTGGTCGACGAATCGGTCATGGCCGAGGTGCTGGGCGCCGGCGGTCGGCGCTTCGACAAGCAGGGCGACCTCTTCTACGACATGATTTCGGCCTTTCACAAGTCGGTGCGTGGCTCGTCGCCGGACGGCGCCCTCTACTGGTATTGTCGTATGCTCGACGGCGGCTGCGATCCGCTCTATGTCGCGCGTCGTCTGGTGGCCATTGCCTCCGAGGATATCGGCAACGCCGACCCGAGGGCGATGCAGGTGGTGCTGTCCGCCTGGGATGCCTTCGAGCGGGTGGGGCCGGCGGAGGGTGAACGGGCGATTGCCCAGGCCGCGATCTACTGCGCCAGCGCGCCCAAGAGCAATGCCGTTTACCGGGCGTTCAACCAGTGTCGCGCCGATGTTGCCGGCGAGCCCGGCTACGAAGTGCCGGCCCATCTGCGCAACGCGCCGACCCGGCTGATGAAGGACATGGGCTACGGCGACGACTACCGCTATGCCCACGACGAAGACGGCGCCTATGCCGCCGGCGAAGTCTACCTGCCCGAAGAGATCGCGGCGCGTCGCTACTATGTGCCGAACCGGCGCGGGCTGGAGCAGAAGATCGCCGACAAGCTGGAGTATCTGGCGACGCTGGACAGCAACAGCCCGCGCAAACGCTACGGGAGCAAGGATTCCTGATGCTGCATCTGATTGCCATCGCCTGCGGCGGCGCCCTCGGCGCCCTGGCGCGCTACTGGGTCAGCGGCGTGCTCAACAACGCCGAACACCGGCTGCCACTCGGCACTCTGGCCTGCAATGCCGGCGGTTCGCTGATGATGGGGGTGCTGTTCGTGCTGGTACTGGAAAAAGCCCGCCTGAGTCCCGAGCTGCGCCCGCTGCTGATGGTGGGCTTCATGGGCGCCTTCACCACCTTCTCGACCTTCTCGCTGGAGACGGTGGCGATGTTGCAGGAGGGGCATGTCATGTCCGCCCTAATCTATGTATTATTGAGCGTTATTCTGTGTATTGCCGCCCTCTATGCCGGCATCTCCATTACCCGCCTGTTCTGATATTCAAGGTGATTTGAGGAACCCATGCTAGACCCCAAATACGTCCGTTCGAACCCCGAAGAAGTCGCCCTGCTGCTGAAGAAAAAGGGCTTTGACTTTCCGGTCGAACAGTTCAGCGAACTGGAAAGCCAGCGCAAGGAAGTGCAGGTCCTCACCGAAAGCCTGCAGAACGAACGCAACAGCCGCTCCAAGCAGATCGGCAAGGCCATAGGCGCGGGCGAGGATCCGGAGCCGCTCAAGGCGCATGTTAAGCAGCTGGGCGAAGAGCTGGATGCGGCCAAGCAGCGTCTTGCGGACGTTCAGGCATCGCTCGACGACCTGCTGCTCGGCGTGCCGAACCTGCCGCACGAAAGCGTGCCGCCTGGCGCCGATGAGGACGACAACGTCGAGGTGCGCCGTTGGGGGCAGCCCCGTGCCTTCGATTTCGAGCCCAGGGATCACGTCGAGCTGGGTGAGCGCAACGGCGAGCTGGATTTCGAAACCGCCGCCAAGCTGACCGGTTCGCGTTTCGCGGTCATGAAGGGCAAGATCGCCCGCCTGCACCGGGCGCTGATTCAGCTGATGCTCGACACCCATACCGGCGAGCACGGCTACTCCGAAATTTACGTGCCTTACATGGTCAATGCCGATTCCCTCTACGGAACCGGTCAGCTGCCGAAGTTCGAGGCGGACCTGTTCAAGGTACCGTTCGGCGATCGCGACTACTATCTGATCCCGACGTCCGAGGTGCCGGTCACCAATATCGTTCGCGACGAGATCGTGCCGGCCGAGCAGATGCCGCTGCGTTTCACCTGCCATACGCCCTGTTTCCGTTCCGAGGCAGGGGCCTCCGGCAAGGATACCCGCGGCATGATCCGCCAGCACCAGTTCGAGAAGGTCGAGCTGCTGCAGCTGGTCGAGCCCACCCGTTCCTGGGATGCACTCGAAGAGCTGACCGGCCATGCCGAGAAGATTCTGCAGCTGCTGAACCTGCCGTACCGTGTCGTGACGCTCTGTGGCGGGGATCTTGGCTTCGGCGCCGCCAAGACCTACGACATCGAGGTCTGGCTGCCGGGTCAGGACCGGTATCGTGAAATCTCGTCCTGCTCCAACATGCTCGATTTCCAGGCCCGGCGCATGAAAGCGCGCTGGCGCAATCCGGAAACCGGCAAGCCTGAGCTGCTGCATACCCTCAACGGTTCCGGCCTTGCGGTTGGCCGCACCCTGCTGGCGGTGCTGGAAAACTACCAGCGCGCCGACGGCAGCGTCGAGGTGCCCGAAGCGTTGCTGCCTTACATGGGCGGCGTTACCGAGATCTGATCGCGTGCGCCCGCACTGCGGGCGTCGCTTCGACCCGGGCCCGCTCCGCGGGCATCGCCGGGAACCCGGATAGCCGAAATGAAATCACGCTATGACATCCTGATCGTCGGTGGCGGTATGGTTGGCGCCACCCTAGCCTGTGCGCTGGGCAACAGTGAGCTGTCGGTGGCGGTTCTGGAGCGGGATTTTCCGCCGCCGTTCGACACCGGACAGCCCTACGATCTGCGCGTCTCGGCGCTGAGTGCCGCGTCCCGCAATATCCTTCAGGCGGTGGGCGCCTGGGACGGCATTCGCAGCCGGCGCCTCTGCCCATACCAGCGCATGAAGGTCTGGGAAGCCGATGACGAACGCGCGGCTACGGAATTTCGCGCCGAGGAAATCGGCTGTGAGGCGCTGGGCCATATCGTCGAAAACCGCATCATCCAGCTGGCGCTGATCGAGCGCCTCAAGGCATTCGACAACGTCGACCTGATCTGTCCGTCGCAGACCGAACTGATCGAGTACGCCCCCGGCAGCAGCCTGGTGCGCCTGGCGGATGGCCGCGAGATCGTCGCGCGCCTGCTGGTGGCGGCGGATGGCGGGCAGTCGCGGGTGCGCGAGGCGGCCGGTATCGGCGTGCACCAGTGGGACTACGATCAGCACGCGCTGGTGGCGTCGGTCGAGACCGCCTACGGGCAGCAGGACATCACCTGGCAGCAGTTCACGCCGACGGGCCCGCTGGCCTTTCTGCCGCTGGGAGGCAATCATGCCTCGCTGGTCTGGTACGCCCGTCCCGACCAGGTCAAACGCCTGATGGCGCTCGACGAGACGGCGTTTCTCGACGAACTGCACGCTGCCTTCCCGCAGTGCCTCGGCCGCATCGAGCGTCTGGTGGCACGGGGGTTCTTCCCGCTGCGACGCCAGCACGCGCTGCAGTATGTCACCGACGGTGTCGCGCTGGTGGGGGATGCCGCGCACATGATTCACCCGCTGGCCGGGCAGGGCGTGAATATCGGACTGCTGGACGCCGCGGCGCTGGCCGAAACGCTGCTGGATGCTCAGGCCGCCGGGGAGCGCATTGACGAGCGGCAGGTGCTGCATCGTTACGAACAGGCCCGGCGCAATCACAATCTGCTGATGATGCAGGTGATGGACAGCTTCTACCGGGTGTTCAGCAACGACAGCCTGCCGCTGCGGCTGCTGCGCAACGTCGGCCTTGGACTGGCGGAGCATGCGGGGCCCATCAAGCGCAAGGTCATACGGCTGGCGATGGGGCTCGACGGCAACTTGCCGCGTCTGGCCGTAGGAGCGGCGCCTCGCCGCGAATAGGCAAAAACAAAAAAAGGCTGCCGGGAGGCAGCCTGAAAAAGATCCGGATAGACCGGACCTGAGTGGTTGGGGGCAAGGGAGCCCCCAGAGAGCATCGTTACGCGGCGTCGGTTGCCGGAGCTGCGGCCTTGCGCGGAGCAGCCTTGACCGGTGCTTTTTTGGCTTCAGCCTTCTCGGATTCGAAGAAGGTCGGTACAAACTTGCTGAAATCCGGGAAGTAGGTGTTCGGCAGTTCAGCGATGTCTGCAACGCTCTTCTCGAAGATCTCGGTCAGCTGGTCGCGGGCTTCGGTCAGGGTGGAAACTTCCTGCTCGACGACGTCGGTGATCTTGGCTTCGACTTCTTTGTAGAACTTGACGTGCAGCTCAACAGCAGCCTTCGGCTCGCGAACTTCGCTCAGAGCCTTGACCTGGCCGAGACCGGCGTTGAACAGGTCGGTGAGAGCGGAAGACTGCAGAGCGATCAGCTTTTCAGCGGCCTTCTTGTTGACTTCGGTGATCTCGACGACCGGCTGCATTTTGTCTTTTACGTTCTTGATCATATCTTCGTACATGTTCAATTTACCTCAGAGTGGTTGTTGCGGCAGTAAAATCAGTTTGTTGTGCGCTGCAGCATTTAGACTCAATATAGTCCCGGGTCTGGACACTGTCAAGCCAAAAATGGTGCGGTGCACAAAATAAATAGTTTGGCTGCATTTCTAATCAAAACAGCATCTTCCGAAGGATCATGCGGCGGTTGCAGCTCTATGGTGCTTCATTATAACGCAGTTGCGATAAGGTGGCGTGCTGATTGTGCGTCAGCACGTTGCCCGTACCGCTGCGGAGCAGGATAGCGCCGTTGTGCAACAGTTTTTTGAAACCGCCCGCCAACTCGATAGAATGAGGGTTCATCACAACGCAGGTCGCCAGGGCGGCCCTGGACAGCTTGAGGCATACCGGACTAAATGCAGACACAGCACTGTCACTCCAGTTTTCGTTTTCTTCGCAGTGAAACCATCGCGTCTCTGAATGTCGAGGTGGCCGAGTTCGAGCACGTTGCGACCGGCGCCCGCCACTACCATATCGGCGCCGACATCGAGGAGAACGTTTTCCTCGTCGCTTTCCGCACGGTGCCGATGGACTCCACCGGCGTTGCCCACATTCTCGAGCACACGGCGCTGTGCGGCAGCGAACGCTACCCGGTGCGCGATCCGTTTTTCATGATGACCCGGCGTTCGCTCAATACCTTCATGAACGCCTTTACCAGCTCGGACTGGACCGCTTATCCCTTTGCCAGCCAGAACCGCAAGGACTTCTTCAATCTGCTGGACGTCTATCTCGACGCAACCTTCTTTTCGCGACTGGACCCGCTGGACTTCGCCCAGGAAGGGCACCGGCTCGAGTTCAGCGAGAGCGGCAATTCCGAGTCGCCGCTGGTCTATAAGGGCGTGGTGCTCAACGAAATGAAAGGTGCCATGAGCTCGGCGGTGTCGACGCTCTACCAGACTCTGGGCAAGTACCTGTTTCCGACCACTACCTACCACTACAACAGTGGCGGGGATCCGGCCTGCATCACCGACCTCTCGTACGATCAGCTGCTGGAGTTCTACCGCAGTCACTATCACCCCAGCAATGCGGTGTTCATGACTTTCGGCGACATTCCGGCGGCCGAGCTGCAGGAGCGTTTCAATGAGCAGGCGCTCAAGCGCTTCGAGTTGCTCGACGAACGTATCGAGGTTACGGACGAGAAGCGCATGCACGCGCCTATCCGCATCGAGGAGGCCTATGCCCTCGACGAGGAAACCCTCGACGGCAAGACGCACCATGTCCTGGGCTGGCTGCTGGGTCAGTCGATCGATCTGGAAGCGCAGCTCAAGGCGCACCTGCTGTCGCGGGTGCTGCTGGACAACAGCGCCTCGCCGCTGCGCCACGCGCTGGAATCGAGCGATCTTGGCAGCGCGCCGTCGCCGCTCTGCGGGCTGGAGGATTCCAATCGTGAAATGAGCTTCATGTGCGGTCTGGAAGGCAGCGACCCCGAGCATGCGGCGGCGTTCGAGAAGCTGGTGCTCGAGACACTCGAAGAGGTCGCGCAGAACGGCGTGCCACAGGAAATGGTCGAGGCGCAGCTGCATCAGCTGGAGCTGTCGCAGCGCGAAATCAGCGGCGACGGCTATCCCTACGGGCTCAATCTGATCATGTCGTCGATCTCGGCGGCGGTGCATCGCGGCGATCCCATAGCGGTACTGAATCTCGACCCTGTGCTGGAGAAACTGCGCGAAGATATTCGCCGCCCCGACTTCATCCAGTCGCTGGTTCGTGAAATGCTGCTCGACAACGCGCATCGGGTCAGGCTCACCCTGCGACCGGACAACGAGCTGAGCGCCCGTGCCGAGAAAGCCGAAGCCGCACATCTCGAAGCGCTGCGCCAGCGCCTTAGCGACAGCGAAAAGCTGCAGCTGATCGAGCAGAGCAGTGCGCTCGAGGCGCGCCAGATGCAACAGGACGACGAGAGCATTCTGCCCAAGGTCGGTATCGAGGACGTACCGTCGCAGATGAAGATTCCCGAGGCACAGTCGAGTGTCGAGTCACCGCTGCGCCTGGATTGCTACGAACAGGGTACCAACGGTCTGGTGTATCAGCAGGTGGTGGTCGACCTGCCGGCACTGGATGCCGAGGAGCGGCGTCTGCTGCCGTTGTTCAGCCACTGCCTGACCGAACTTGGCTGTGGCGAGCGCAGCTATCAGCAGAACCAGCAGTATCAGTCGCAGGTATGCGGCAGCCTGACGGCCTATACGGAGGTACGGGGTTCCATCAGCGACGAGCAGCAGGTCAGCGGATTCCTGGTACTGTCCGGCAAGGCACTGGCGGCGAAGCAGGACGAACTGGCAGAGCTGATGCACGAAACCCTGCATCGGGCGCGCTTCGATGAGCTCAAGCGTCTGCGCGAAATCGTTGCACAGCAGCGCACCCGCAAGGAGCAGAGCATTACCGGGCAGGGGCACGCCCTGGCAATGACCGCCGCCACCGCGCGCATGAGCCCGTCTGCGCAGCTGGCGCACGAGTCCCGGGGCCTCGAGAGCATCCGTTTCGTCAAGCGTCTCGACGCGGCGCTGAAGGAGGAGCCGGCACTGGCGGATCTCGCCGCGCGTCTGGACGGCATGAAACAGAAATTCCTGCGCGCACCGCGCCGTTTTCTGCTGGTGGGCGAGGCGGAGCATCGCGAGGCGATGCAGCAGGCGGTCTTCGCGCGCTGGCAGCAGGAAGCGGTGGCGCCGGAGTTTGCGCCTTTCTCGCTGGATTCGGTTCGCGAATCGGTGCGCCAGGCCTGGACCACCAGTACCCAGGTCAACTTCTGCGCCAAGGCTTACCCGACGGTGCCGGTGGATCATCCGGACGCCGCCGCGCTGACGGTGTTGGGTGATTATCTGCGCAACGGCTACCTGCACCGGGCGATTCGCGAAAAAGGCGGTGCCTACGGTTCCGGCGCGGGTCAGGACTCGGGCGATGCGGTATTCCGCTTTTTCTCGTACCGCGATCCGCGACTGGCGGAAACCCTCGATGACTTTGATGCCTCGATTCGCTGGCTGCTGGACAGCGATCAGGATCCGCAGAAGCTCGAAGAGGCGATTCTGGGTGTCGTCAGCTCGATCGACCGCCCCGGCTCGCCGGCGGGCGAGGCCAAGCAGGCCTATCACAGCACCCTGTTCGGCCGTACCCCGGAGCAGCGCCGGGCGTTCCGTCAGCGCATCCTCGAAGTCGGTGTCGACGACTTGCGCCGGGTTGCCGAGCGTTATCTGCTGGGCGACAACGCCAGCATAGCCGTGGTCACCAATCCGACCCGTGCGCAGGCGCTGGGCGAGGGCTTCGAAAACATCGCCATCTGAGGCCGTTGGCCGGTCAACGGCCTGACTGCCTGCTCGACCGGGTCGCGGATGTTGTCCGCGGCCCGGTACTCCTTTCTCCCCGATATCCGGGGAAAACGTCGGCAATCGACCGCCGACGCCTCTGATTTTTCGCATATCTGCCAAAAATACACTATACAAAACAAGGACTAAGTGCAGCATTGGCGCGATGGCGTCGCGCTTGCCGAAGGTCATGACGACCTACCAATACAACAGCAACAAGCAGGTATGAGCATGAAAAAACGCACCTTTCTCAAAGGCATGTCCCTGGTGCTGAGCGCCGGTGCCCTGAGTGCTATGGCGACGCTGGGGCAGGCGGCGG
The DNA here is from genome assembly GCF_014645375.1 of Marinobacterium nitratireducens. Lineage (GTDB taxonomy): Bacteria > Pseudomonadota > Gammaproteobacteria > Pseudomonadales > Balneatricaceae > Marinobacterium_A > Marinobacterium_A nitratireducens. Next base: position 583,595 of record NZ_BMLT01000001.1, on the reverse strand, counting down.
AGAATCGCAGTTACATTCTGGCGACGGCCTCGACCGGCGGCACCTACTACCCGGTCGGCGTGGCGCTGGCGACGCTGGCGAAGGTCAAGCTCGAGCCGACCCAGGGCATGGCGATGTCGGCGATCAACTCGGCCGGCTCCGGCGAAAACATCAAGCTGCTGCGTGAGAACGAGGCACAGTTCGCGATTCTGCAGGGGCTTTACGGCGCCTGGGCCTGGGAAGGCGAGGGTGCGCTGGCGAACTCCGGGCCGCAGAAGCAGCTGCGGTCGGTCACCATGCTGTGGCAGAACGTGGAGCAGTTCGTGGTGCGCAGCGAGTACGCCAAGAACGGCACCATCATGGATCTGTCCAACCTGTACGGGAAAAAATTCTCGATCGGACCCAAGAACTCCGGCACCGAAGGGTCGGGTCTGACCATAATGAACAATCTGGGCCTCGATACCGGGAAATTCGACATGGCCTACATGGGCTACGGTCCCTCTGCCGACGCCATGCAGAACGGTACCGTCGACGGCATGAATATCCCCTCGGGCGTGCCGACCTCCGCCATTACCCGGGCCTTCGCGGCGCTCGGCAGCGATATCCGCATACTCGGCTTTACCGACGAGGAGATGGAGAAAGCCAACGGCCGCTACAAGCTCTGGACGCGCTTTACCATTCCCGCCGACACCTATCCCGGTCAGACGGAGGAGGTGCAGACCATGGCGCAGCCGAACTTCCTCGCCGTGCGTGACGATGTCTCCGAAGAGGACGTCTATCAGCTGACCAAAACGGTGTACGAGAACCTGGCGTTCCTCAACGGCATTCACAAGGCCACCGAGGCGATGGCGCTCGACAAGGCCATCGCCGGTCTGCCGGTGCCCCTGCACCCCGGCGCGGCACGCTACTACCGTGAAGCGGGTATCGATATCCCCGAGCACCTGATCGCCGAGTAGGGTGGACGCAGGATGGGTGGCGGTGCGCTCGCTTCGCGTTTGCCGGCCCTGCGTGCCTTGGACGCGCACCGCCACCCATCGATGGAGTTCATGGCGCGGCCTGTGCCGAACGAGGCCGGGGCGCCTGTGATGGGTTGCGCCGCCATGGACCAGGTGCGTTGCGGCGAGCAGCTTCCGATGGCGGCTCCACCCATCCTGCAAAGTGTCTACCACTTGCTCGCCGGTACCTCCGGTACCGGCCTCTTGCCCCGTTCACGACTACGGACAGACCTATGAGTACCGAACCCCTGGATACCGATCGGGATACCGCGGACAAGCTCAAGAGCCTCGAACTCGTCCAGCGGCCGGAAGGCTCCGGTCCCGGCCGTTTCATCTACTGGGCCGGCGTGCTGTTCTCGCTGGCGCACATCTATTTCAATACCCTTGGCACCTGGTCCGAGCTGTACGTCTCGGCGATCCACTTTGGCGGTTTTGCGCTGATCTGCGCGCTGATGGTTCCGGGTATCAAGGGGGCCCGCGCCGCCACCAGCAAGGCGGTGCTGGTATTCGACATCCTTGTGGGGCTGGCGGCGATCGCCTGCGCGCTCTACCTGATCGGATACGAAGACGCCCTCTACGACCGCGGAGTCAATTTCGTGGCGTCCGACTGGTTCTTTTCGGCACTGGCGATTCTGCTGGCGCTGGAAATGGCGCGCCGTACCACCGGCTGGTTCATTCCCTGCCTGATCGTCGTCGCCATGACCTACGTGTTCTGGTGGGGGCCCTATATCGAGGGCATGTTCGGCTTCGCCGGCCTCAGCCTGGAGACACTGCTGTACCGCTCCTATTTCGGCTCGGACGGCATGTTCGGCTCGATCGCGCGGATCTCCTGGACCTTCGTCTTCATGTTCATTCTGTTCGGCGCCTTTCTGGTGCGTTCCGGCGCCGGCGACTTCATCATCGAACTGTCGCGCTGCGCCGCCGGCCGCTTCGTCGGCGGTCCCGGCTTCGTCGCGGTGCTGGGCTCCGGACTGATGGGGTCGGTGTCCGGTTCCTCGGTGGCGAATACGGTGTCCACCGGCGTCATCACCATCCCGCTGATGCGCCGCGCGGGATTCCCCGCGCGCTTTGCGGCCGGCGTCGAGGCCGCCGCCTCGACAGGCGGGCAGCTGATGCCGCCGGTGATGGGGGCGGGCGCCTTCATCATGGCGTCCTATACCCAGATACCCTACGTCGAAATCATTGCCTTTTCGGCGCTGCCGGCGCTGATGTACTTCCTCTCGGTGGGCTTTTACGTCCGCGTCGAGGCGATGCGCAGCCACGCCCATGCCGTCGAGCTGGAAACCCGGCCGCTGAAGGAGGTGCTCAAGGAGGGCTGGCATTTCCTGCTGCCGCTGGTCGTGCTGGTGGCGCTGCTGATCTACGGCTTCACGCCGACCTACGCCGCCGGTGTTTCCATCATTGCCGTGGTGGTGGCGTCCTGGCTGTCGAAGAACCCGATGGGACCGAGGGCCGTGTGCGACGCCCTGGCCCAGGGCGCGCGCAACATGGCCACCACGGCGATGCTGCTGGTGGCGGTGGGGCTGGTGGTCAACGTGGTGGCGATGACCGGCATCGGCAACACCTTCTCGCTGATGGTCAGCGACTGGGCCGGCGGCAGCCTGCTGATCACTATCCTGCTGGTGGGGCTGGCGTCACTGGTGCTCGGTATGGGGCTGCCGGTGACCGCGGCCTACATCGTGCTGGCGACGCTGTCGGCGCCGGCGATCTACAACCTGATCGCCGAAACCAGGCTGGTCGAGTTGATGATGAGCGGCGGTTTGCCGGAGGCCGCACGCATGATCTTCATGCTGGTGGACCCGGAAAAGGTCACGGCACTGGCCTCGCCGATGTCCGAGGCCGAGGCGCGGGCGCTGCTGGCGCAGGTGCCACAGGACTTTACCGGTCAGCTGATGAGTCAGGCGCTGGATCCGACGCTGCTGTCGATGGCGCTGCTGTCGGCGCACATGATCATCTTCTGGCTGTCGCAGGATTCCAACGTCACGCCGCCGGTGTGCCTGACGGCATTTGCGGCCGCGGCCATCGCCAAGACCCCGCCGATGGCCACCGGCTTCACCGCCTGGAAGATCGCCAAGGGGCTTTATGTGGTGCCGCTGCTGCTGGGCTACACCAACCTGATCGGCGGCAGTACCGAAGAGGTGCTGCGGGTCTTCATCTTCGGCGTATTCGGGCTCTACGCCTTCGTCGGTTTTATGGAAGGCTTCCTGGAGGGGCGTTTGAATCCGTTGCTGCGGCTGTTGTCGGGTATCGCCGCGCTGGCGATGCTGTGGCCGCATCATAACCTGCTGATCGATCTGGCCGGACTTGCGCTCTTTGTCGTGCTCTTCCTCTACAGTCGACGCATCGCCAAGGCAGCGCCTGCGGCCTGACTGCGGGGTTACTGCTCCCGGTCGATCCGCGCGACCTGCTATTCGCCTCTATCCTTAGGTGAGGTGAAATGATGGGAGCGCAATATGAGCACAAACGCCTTGAGCCGGTGGCGGCGGCGTTATATCAGTGGCCCGCTGCTGCGGCGCGTGCGCAAGCTGATGCCGCCGATCTCGCAGACCGAGCGCGAAGCGCTGGAAGCCGGAGGGCTTTGGTGGGACGCCGAGCTGCTGTCCGGCAAGCCTGACTGGCAGCGGCTGCTGGACAGCGGCCCGACGCGCCTGAGCGATACCGAGCAGGCGTTTATCGACGGGCCGGTGGAGCAGCTTTGCGCGATGATCGACGACTGGCAGATCAGCTTCGAGAAGCGGGCAGTGCCGGATGAGATCTGGGATTTCCTCGCGGCCCGGGGCTTTTTCGGCATGATCATCCCGCCAAGCTATGGCGGTCTGGGCTTTTCGGCGCAGGCGCACTCCGAGGTGGTGGCCAGGGTGGCTTCGCGCAGTATCGCCGTGGCTGTGACCCTGATGGTGCCCAACTCCCTCGGGCCCGGCGAACTGCTGCTCGAATACGGCACGCAGGCGCAGAAGGACCACTATCTGCCGCGGCTCGCCGACGGACGCGAAATCCCCTGTTTCGCGCTGACGAGCCCCGAGGCGGGCTCCGATGCGGCGTCGATGGTGGACCGGGGGCAGGTCTGCGAGGGCGATTACCTCGGCGAGCCTGTGCTGGGTATGCGCGTCAACTGGCGCAAGCGCTATATCACCCTGGGGCCAAGGGCCACGCTGATGGGGCTGGCGTTCAAGCTCGAGGATCCCGATCGGCTGCTGGGCGACGAACCCTGCCCGGGTATCACCCTGGCGCTGATTCCCACCGATACCCCCGGCGTGCGCATCGGCCGGCGCCATTATCCGGCGATGCAGGCGTTTCTCAACGGGCCCAACGAGGGGCAGGATGTGTTCGTGCCGCTGGACTGGGTCATCGGGGGGCGCGACGGCGTCGGTCGCGGTTGGGTGATGCTGATGAGCGCGCTGTCGGCCGGGCGCAGCGTTTCCCTGCCGTCGCTCAGTGTCGGTGCCGCACGGCTGGCCTGTCGCACGACCGGTGCCTATGCCCGTATCCGGGAGCAGTTCGGTCTGCCTGTCGGACGATTCGAGGGCGTTCAGGAAGTGCTCGGGCGTATGGCGGGCGAGCTCTACCTGCTGGATGCGGCGCGGCGGGCGACGGCGCAGGCGCTCGACCATGGCCACAATCCGGCCGTGTGCTCGGCGATGCTCAAGGTGCAGGCCACGCAGCGGCTGCGGGAAATCATCGTCGACGCCATGGATGTTCATGGCGGCAAGGCGATCTGCGACGGACCTCACAACTACCTCGGCGGCATTTTCCGCGCGCTCCCGGTGGCGATCACCGTCGAGGGCGCGAACATTCTTACCCGAAGTCTGATCGTGTTCGGGCAGGGCGCGGTGCGCTGCCACCCCTTTCTGCTCAAGGAGATCGAAGCGGCGCGGAATGAGGACCAGGAGGCGGCGCTTGCCGGTTTCGATGCGCTGTTGCTGGACCATCTGGAATTCTTTTGCGCCACCTATGCCCGTGCGCTGATACATGGGCTGAGCTACGGGCGTTTCGCCGCGGCGCCCAAAGGGGCGGGCGAACTCAAGCCTGTCTACCGGCAGTTGAGCCGCTACTCCGCCGGGCTGACCTGGATCAGCGAAATGTGCCTGCTGTCGCTTGGCGGGGAGCTCAAACGGCGCGAAATGCTGTCGGCGCGACTGGGGGACATTCTCGGCGAGCTGTATCTGCTGAGCATGCTGCTGAAGGGCTTCGAGGATGCCGGCAGACCCGAACAGGAGCGGCCGCTGCTGCGCTACTGCCTGCAGCAGGGCTATCACTGCATCGAACAGCATTTCGATGCGGTGATATGCAATTTCCCGTCCCGCGCCCTGGCGTTCCTGTTTCGCCGGGTACTGTTTCCCTTCGGTCGCTGGCAGAAGCCCGCGGACGACAGTCTGGTCATCGCCTGTGCCGAACTGCTGATGACCGAAGGCCCGGCGCGCGAGCGCCTGACCGGCGGCATCTTTCACGGCAACCCCGACGACGGCGTTGACCGGGTCGAGCAGGCTTTCCGGCAGACGCTGGCGGTCGAGCCTCTGCGTCAGCGACTCAGGCACGCGGGTGTGGATTCGGTGTCCGAGGCGCTGCGGCAGGGCCTGGTCAGTGCGGCCGAGGCCGGGCAGCTTGAGGCCGCCGACGCGGCGGTGGCACTTGCCATCGAAGTCGATGCCTTCGACTCGCTCTGACCCAAAACGACGAAACATCGAGGACGCTCTGTTGCCTAACGGGGGGCTTACGGAATTTCGGAGGCTCCCATGGCACTCAATCTGACGCAAAAGCTGATTGCCTCGCACCGCGTGGACGGCGAGATGCATCCGGGCGAGCCGGTGGCAATGCGCTTCGATCAGACGCTTTGTCAGGATGCGACCGGCACCCTGGTGATGCTGACGCTGGAGGCGATGGGCCTGGAGCGGGTCAGGACCTCGGTTTCGGTACAGTACGTCGACCATAACCTGATCCAGGAAGACAACCGCAATCCCGACGATCACCGCTTTCTCGAAAGCGCGGCGCAGCGTTTCGGGCTCTGGTTCAGCCGGCCCGGGAACGGTATCAGTCACCCGCTGCACATGCTCTACTTCGGCGTGCCGGGCGAGACGCTGATCGGTTCGGACAGCCATACCCCGGCCGCTGGCGCCCTGGGAATGCTGGCAATCGGCGCCGGCGGTGCTGACGTTGCCACCGCGATGGCCGGGGAGCCGGTGTGGCTGCAGATGCCCGAGGTCTGGGGTGTGGAGCTTAGCGGCGAGCTACCCGACTGGGTCAGCGCCAAGGATGTCATTCTGGAGCTGCTGCGCCGGCATGGCGTCGAAGGCGGCGTCAATCGCATCATCGAGTATCACGGCCCCGGGGTGGAAGGCCTCAGCGCCATGGATCGCCACGTCATCGCCAATATGGGCGCGGAACTGGGCGCCACCAGCAGTGTTTTTCCGTCGGATGCCGAGGTCAGGCGCTTTCTCGCAAGTGAAGGGCGGGATTCGGACTGGCAGGCACTGGCGGCGGACCAGGGCTGCGACTACGACCATCAGGACCGCATCGAGCTTGGCAGTCTCGAGCCGCTGATCGCCAGACCCTCCAGTCCGGGCAAGGTGGTGCCGGTCAGGGAAGTGGAGGGCGAGCCCATCTATCAGGCCTACATTGGCTCGTCCGCCAATCCCGGCTTTCGCGATTTCGCCATGGCGGCGCGCATGGCCGAGGGGCAGCAGGCGGCGGCTGGCGTGTCCTTCGACATCAATCCCAGTTCGCGGGCGCTGCTGCAGCGACTGATCCGCTCCGGCGACCTGGAGCGGCTGGTGGCCAGTGGCGCCAGGCTGCACCAGGCCGGCTGCAACGGCTGCATCGGCATGGGCCAGGCGCCGGCGACCGGACAGAACAGCCTTCGCACCACACCGCGCAACTTCCCCGGGCGATCCGGCACACCGGAGGACCGGGTCTGGCTCTGCAGTCCTGAAACCGCGACGGCATCGGCACTGCGTGGCTGCATCACCGATCCGCGCAATCTCGGCATTCCGTACCCGCGCATCGAGCTGCCGGGCAGGAGCGGTCTGGACACGACGCAGTTCGTCGCGCCCCCCGGGGACAACGGCGCGGACAGGGCCGAACTGGTGACGGGGCCCAATATCGTCGAACTGCCGCATTTCGAGGCGCTGCCGGACAGACTCGAGGTACCGGTGTTGCTGAAGGTCGGTGACGATATCTCGACCGACGAGATCATGCCGGCGGGGGCCCGGGTGCTGCCGTATCGCAGCAACGTGCCGAGGATTGCCGATTTCGTATTCGAGTCGCTGGCACCCGGTTACGTCGACAGCGCCCGTGACGAGAAAGCGCGGGGCGGCCATGCCATTGTCGCCGGGCGCAACTACGGCCAGGGCTCGAGCCGGGAACACGCCGCCATCGCACCGCGCTACCTGGGCCTGCGACTGGTGGTGGCGAAAAGCTTCGCCCGGATTCACTGGCAGAACCTGATCAATTACGGTGTGCTGCCGCTGACCTTCTCCGATAGCGACGATTACGACCGGCTGGCGCAGGGTGATGTGCTGGTACTGGAGAATCTGCAGAGGCTGGCGCCGGGACAGGCGGTCCAGGCCAGGCTCAAAGGCAATGATCGCGAAATCGACCTGGCGCACCCGCTTTCACAGCGCCAGTGCGAGCTGATCCTCGCCGGTGGGCTGGTCAACTGGTTGAAGGCGAAAGCCTAGTAGGATGGGTGGAGCCGCCCTAGACAGCGGCCGGTAGATCTGCACGCAGTGTAAGGCGGCGTAACCCATCTTGTGCTGGACGGGGACGCCGCGCCGCGAACAGCCCAGCGCCGTGAAAAGCTTCGCCGCGGGGCGCGGCTCCCACAAAAGCGCTCGAGCGCCGCACAGCCATAGGACCGGCGCCGGCACTTCTGCGCGGCGCCGTCACCACCATTATTCCTCCGGCTCGTACCCGAGGTTCGGCGCCAGCCAGCGTTCGGCGACCGGTTTCTCCATACCGGTACGCTTGGCATAGTCCTCGACCTGGTCCTCGCCGATCTTCGCCACGCCGAAGTACTGCGACTGCGGGTGGCTGAAGTACCAGCCGCTGACCGCGGCCGTCGGCAGCATGGCGTAGGATTCGGTGATGCTGATGCCGGCCTTGTTGTCGACATCGAGCAGCTGCCACAGCAGGCCCTTTTCGGTGTGATCCGGGCAGGCGGGGTAGCCCGGCGCCGGGCGAATGCCTTTGTACTTCTCGCGGATCAGGTCCTCGTTGTCGAGCTGCTCGTCGGCGGCGTAGCCCCAGAATTCCTGGCGTACGCGCGCATGCATGCGCTCGGCGAAGGCTTCGGCGAGGCGGTCGGCCAGCGCCTTGACCATGATGCTGTTGTAGTCGTCGTGGTCGGCTTCGTATTTCGCCACCAGCTCATCGACGCCGATGCCGGCGGTGACCGCGAAAGCCCCGTAGTAATCCTGCTTGCCGCTTTCCTTGGGCGCGATAAAGTCGGTCAGGCACATATTGGCCTTGCCTTCGACCTTCTCGGTCTGCTGCCGCAGATGGTGCAGTCGCATCAGCACTTCGCTGCGCGAGTCATCCGTGTAGAGCTCGATATCGTCGTCGTCGACGCTGTTGGCCGGGAAGATACCGATCACGGCGCGGGCCTTCAGCAGCTTTTCGTCGACCAGGCGGGCGAGCATCGCGCGGGCGTCGTGGTAAAGGCGGGTGGCTTCCTCGCCGACCACCTCGTCATCGAGAATGCGCGGGAAGCGGCCCGCCAGCTCCCAGGACTGGAAGAACGGTGTCCAGTCGATATAGTCGACCAGCTCCGCCAGATCGTAGTCGTCGAATACCTGGATGCCGAGCTGTTTCGGTTTGGGCGGCGTGTAGCTGTCCCAGTCGATGGCGAACTTGTTGGCACGGGCCGCCTGCAGCGAGACGCGGCGCTTGTCGTTCTGACGTGCGGCGTGACGCTCGCGAATCGCCTCGTATTCTTCCTGCACCTCCCTGACGAAAGCCGCCTTGCGGGTCTTGGAGAGCAGGGCAGAGGCGACGCCGACGGCGCGCGAGGCGTTGGTCACGTGTACCACCTGGTCGCGCTTGTAGCCCTTTTCGATCTTCACGGCGGTGTGCGCCTTGGAGGTGGTGGCGCCGCCGATCAGCAGCGGGATCTCGAAGCCCTGGCGCTCCATTTCCTTGGCGACGTGGACCATTTCGTCCAGTGATGGCGTGATCAGACCCGACAGCCCGATCAGGTCGGCGTTTTCGTCGCGAGCGGTTTGCAGGATCTTCTCGGCCGCCACCATGACGCCGAGGTCGACGACCTCGAAGTTGTTGCACTGCAGCACGACGCCGACGATGTTCTTGCCGATATCGTGGACGTCGCCCTTGACCGTCGCCATCACCACCTTGCCGGCGGAACTGCTGGCGTTGTCGGCTTTCTCCTCCTCGATGAAGGGCATCAGGTAGGCCACCGCCTTCTTCATGACACGGGCGGATTTCACCACCTGCGGCAGGAACATCTTGCCGGAGCCGAACAGGTCACCGACCACGCTCATGCCGTCCATCAGCGGGCCCTCGATCACCTGCAGCGGGCGTTCGTGCGCCTGGCGCGCCTCTTCGACGTCCTGGTCGATGAACTCGGTGATGCCCTTGACCAGCGCATGGCCGAGACGCTCGTTGACGCTCCAGGAGCGCCATTCCTGGGCTTCGGGCGCTTCGGCGGCCGCGCCGTCGCCACGGTATTTCTCGGCGACCTCCAGCAACCGCTCGGTGCCGTCGCTGCGGCGGTTGAGGATCACGTCCTCGACGCGCTCGCGCAGCTCTTCGGGCAGGTCGTCGTAGATCGCCAGCTGGCCGGCGTTGACGATACCCATGTCCATGCCTTTCTGGATGGCGTGGTAGAGGAAGACGCAGTGGATCGCCTCGCGTACCGGATTGTTGCCGCGGAACGAGAAGGAAACGTTGGACACGCCGCCGGAGATCTTGGCGTACGGCAGATGCTGCTTGATCCAGCCGGTGGCCTCGATAAAGTCGACGGCGTAGTTGTCGTGCTCCTCGATACCGGTGGCGACGGCGAAGATGTTGGGGTCGAAAATGATGTCTTCGGGGTCGAAGCCAACCTTGTCCACCAGCACCCTGTAGGAGCGCTCGCAGATCTCGATCTTGCGCTGGAAGGTGTCGGCCTGGCCGGTTTCGTCGAACGCCATCACGATCACCGCGGCGCCGTAGCGACGGACCAGCCGCGCCTGCTCGATGAATTTCTCTTCGCCTTCCTTCAGCGAGATGGAGTTCACCACACCCTTGCCCTGAATGCACTTGAGGCCTGCCTCGAGCACCTCCCACTTGGAGGAGTCGATCATGATCGGCACCCGGGAGATGTCGGGTTCCGACGCGATCAGGTTGAGAAAGCGTACCATCGCCTTTTCGGCGTCGAGCATGCCCTCGTCCATGTTGACGTCGATGACCTGGGCGCCGTTCTCCACCTGCTGGCGGGCGACGTCGAGCGCGGTCTCGTAGTCGCCTTCCTTGATCAGACGCTTGAACACCGCGGAGCCGGTGACGTTGGTGCGCTCGCCGACGTTGACGAACAGGGTGTCCTCGCCGATGTTCATGGGTTCGAGGCCGGAGAGGCGGCATTCGCGCTTGATGTCGGGCAGCTCGCGCGGCGCCTCTTTCTCGACCGCCTCGCGGATGGCGCGGATATGCTCGGGTGTGGTGCCGCAGCAGCCGCCCACCAGGTTGATGAAACCGGAGTTGGCCCACTCGGCGATCTCGACGGCCATTTCCTCGGGCGTCTCGTCGTACTCGCCGAAGGCGTTGGGCAGGCCGGCGTTGGGGTGCACCGAGACGTGGGTTTCGGCGATGCGGGAGAGCTCCTCGACGTACTGGCGCAGCTCCTTGGGGCCCAGCGCGCAGTTGAGGCCGACGGAGATCGGCCGGGCGTGGCGTACCGAGTTCCAGAACGCTTCGGTGGTCTGGCCCGACAGGGTGCGGCCCGAAGCGTCGGTGATGGTGCCGGAGATCATGACCGGCAGCCGGATATCGTGCTCGTCGAAGTACTGCTCGACGGCGAAGATCGCCGCCTTGGCGTTGAGGGTGTCGAAGATGGTTTCGATCAGGATCAGATCGGAACCGCCGTGCACCAGACCGTCGATCGACTCCAGGTAGGCGTCGACCAGCTCGTCGAAGCTGACGTTGCGAAAGCCCGGATCGTTGACGTCCGGCGAGATCGAGCAGGTGCGGTTGGTCGGGCCCAGCACGCCGGCGACATAGCGCGGCTGCCCGGTTTCGGCCGCCACCTCGTCACAGGCCCTGCGGGCCAGGCGCGCGGCCTCGAGGTTGATCTCGTGGTTCAGCGACTCCATCTCGTAGTCGGCCATCGCGATACGGGTGGCATTGAAGGTGTTGGTCTCGACGATATCGGCGCCGGCCTTCAGGTACTGGCGGTGAATGTCGGCGATAAGCTCCGGTCGGGTGAGGACCAGCAGGTCGTTGTTGCCCTTGACGTCGGTATGCCAGTCGGCGAAGCGTTCGCCGCGATAGTCCGCCTCTTCGAGTTTCGCCTGCTGGATCATGGTGCCCATGCCGCCGTCGATAATCATGATGCGGTTGGCGAGTGTGTCCTGCAGAGTCTTGAAACGCTTGTTGTCTGTCACCTGTACGGCCCCGGTCCAGTGTCGATCCATAAACGAAGTCCGCTATTGTAAATCAAAAACTTGCCCGATTTCCTGAGTGCTCTTCAAGGACACTTGAAAAAACCGCAAATAGCGCCCGAAGAGACGTCGCGGCCCCGTCGGATTTGTGCAGTGCGGGAAAATTTGCTGTGCTGCGGGATATTTTCCCGCTAAAACGGGTAGAATCTGCACGCCCGCGACGGCAGTCGCAGTGGTTGCAGAAGGTGGAACAGATGAAAAAGAAAGCGAAGGCTGTCGAGGTCAATATGGAAAATCTGCTGCGGATTTTCACTGTGCCGGAAGCGCCGGGGTCTACCCTGAGCCGACTGGAAAACGACATATCGGCCAATCTTGCCGGTTTTCTGCAGGAGCATATCGTTGCCGAAGAGACGGACCTCGTCGAAATCGAGCGCGATTTCAGCGACACCCTGATACCCGAGCAACCGGTTTACGTCTCCGAACAGACCGAGTTTCTGCTCGACAAGGTGGTGGCGCAGTCGGTGCATACCGCCTCGCCGAGCTTTGTCGGCCACATGACGTCGGCGCTGCCGTATTTCATGATTCCGTTGTCGAAGATCATGATCGCGCTGAACCAGAACCTGGTGAAAACCGAAACGTCCAAGGCTTTCACGCCGCTGGAACGCCAGGTGCTGGGCATGCTGCATCGTCTGGTCTACGACGAGCCCGAGGCATTCTACGGCCAGTGGCTGCACGACAGTTACCGTCATCTCGGCGCTTTCTGTTCCGGCGGCACCGTTGCCAACATCACCGCGCTGTGGGCGGCGCGCAACCGCGCATTCGGTCCCGATGGCGACTTTCCCGGCATCATGAAGGCCGGCATGTATGCCGCAATGCGGCACTACGGCTGCGAAGGCGCCGCGGTGCTGGTATCGGAGCGGGGGCATTACTCCCTGGCCAAGGCGGCGGACGTGCTCGGCATCGGTCGCGACCAGATCGTCGCGGTGGAAACCGACGACAGCAACCGCATCCGGCCGGATGCGCTCGAAGCCACCATTACCCGCCTGCGGCAACGGGGTATTCGCCCCTTTGCGCTGGTGGGCGTCGCGGGCACCACCGAAACCGGCAATATAGACCCCCTCGACGCTCTGGCCGACATCGCCGCCGCCGAGGGTCTGCATTTTCATGTCGATGGTGCCTGGGGCGGCCCGACGCTGTTTTCCGAACGTTACCGTGAGCGCCTGAAGGGTATCGAGCGTGCCGATTCGGTCACTATAGACGCCCACAAGCAGCTCTACGTGCCCATGGGCGTCGGGCTTGTGCTGTTCCGCGACCCGGCGGCGCTGAAGAGCATCGAGCATCACGCCCAGTACATTATCCGCGAGGGCTCCAAGGATCTTGGCAGCGCCACGCTGGAGGGCTCCCGTCCGGGCATGGCGATGCTGGTACACTCGGCGCTGAAGATTATCGGCAAACGTGGCTACGCCATGCTGATCGACAACGGCATCGATCTGGCGCGGCGCTTCGCCGACCGCATCGAGTCCCTCGAGGACTTCGAGCTGGTGACAGAGCCCGAACTCAATATCCTGACCTATCGCTGGTGTCCGGCGGCGGCGCGCGAGGCGCTGAACGAAGGCGACGCCGACAGCTGCCGTCGCATCAACGAAACGCTCAATCGCATTACCCGGCATCTGCAGAAGACCCAGCGCGAACACGGCAAGGCCTTTGTCTCCCGTACGCGGCTGACGCCGGAGCGCTATCATCGCCAGGCCATCACCGTGTTCCGCGTGGTACTGGCCAACCCCCTGACCACCGACGAGGTGCTGCGCGACGTTATCGACGAGCAGCGGCAGATCATCGCGGGCATGGGCGAACACGAGGATGTCATAGAGCTGAACCGGCTGCTCGGTTCTCCGGTGGCGTGAATCCGGCTGCGCGCTCTGTGCGAGCGCAGGGGGCTGCGCGCGGCTCGGGCCTTACAGGTCCCTAAAATCATTAGATTGTCGACAATCTGTCGAGCGCCGGCCGCGCCTCAGTTGCTGCAGATCAACAAAAACACCCCTTTTAGCCTTTCGTCTAGGTTAAAAACCCGCCATTTTTGATTAAGGTTGCTCTTGATTCAGGGCCAACTGTCAACAATCATACCTAGGCCCGCAGATAAACAGGCGATAACAATAAAGGGGCCTCAGATGTCTTATCAGACCGAATATCGAGAATCGATCGATAACCCGCAAGCGTTCTGGGCCGACAAGGCAGGGGCGTTGAATTGGTACCGGGCTCCTCGGCAGGTGCTGTCGAAGGATGACAACGGTATCGACCGCTGGTTTGCCGACGGCGAGCTCAACACCGCCTACCTCGCGCTCGACGTTCATGTCGAACAGGGGCGCGGCGACCAGACCGCAATCATCTATGACTCCCCGGTCACCGGTACCGTTGCGCGTTACAGCTACCTCGAGCTGACCGAGGAGGTGGCGCGCTTTGCCGGCGTACTCAGGGCGCAGGGCGTCGAAAAGGGCGACCGGGTGGTGATCTATATGCCGATGATCCCGCAGGCCGTCATCGCGATGCTGGCCGTGGCGCGTCTCGGTGCGGTGCACTCGGTGGTGTTCGGCGGCTTTGCCGCGCCGGAGCTGGCGGTACGCATCGAGGACGCCGAACCGAAGGTGGTGGTCACGGCGTCCTGCGGCATCGAGGTCGACAAGCTGATTCCGTATAAGCCGCTGCTGGACGACGCCATCGTGCGTTCGAGTCACAAACCGCAATGCTGTGTCGTGTATCAGCGCCCGCAGGTCGTCGCCCAGATGGTGCCGGGCCGCGATCTGGACTGGAACGAGGCGGTGGCGCAGGCGCAGCCCGCCGACTGCGTGAAGGTTCAGGGAACGGACCCCCTCTACATCCTCTACACCTCCGGCACCACCGGCAAGCCCAAGGGTGTGGTGCGTGACAACGGTGGTCATGCGGTGGCGCTGCGCTACTCGATGAAAGCCATCTACGACATGGAACCGGGCGATGTATTCTGGGCGGCGTCCGATGTCGGCTGGGTGGTGGGGCATTCCTACATCGTTTACGCACCGCTGTTCAGCGGCTGCACCACCCTGGTTTACGAAGGCAAGCCGGTACGCACGCCGGATGCCGGCGCCTTCTGGCGTGTCTGCGCCGACTACGGCGTCAAGGCGCTGTTCGCCGCGCCGACAGCCTTCCGGGCCATCAAGAAGGAGGATCCGCAGGGCAAGCTGCTCGAGCGGTACGACCTGTCCAGGCTCAAGACCATCTTCATGGCCGGCGAACGTCTCGATCCGCCGACCTACCACTGGACGCTGGAAGTCACCGGCAAGCCGGTTGTCGATCACTGGTGGCAGACTGAAACCGGCTGGGCCATCTGCGGCAACCCGATGGGAATCGAAGCCTTCGAGCCCAAGCCGGGTTCGGCAACGGTACCCATTCCTGGCTTCAACGTGCAGATTCTCGATCCGGAAGGCAAGCCGCTGCCGGCCGGCGAGCAGGGCAGCGTGGCGCTGAAACTGCCACTGCCGCCGGGATGCCTGCCGACGGTCTGGGGCGACTTCGAACGTTTTCGCAGCGGTTATCTCAGAGACTTTCCCGGCTACTACTGCTCCGGCGACGGTGGCTATATCGACGAGGACGGCTATGTGTTCATCATGGGACGCACCGACGATGTCATCAACGTTGCCGGCCACCGCCTTTCCACCGGTGAAATGGAGGAGGTCGTCGCCGGGCACCCGGCGGTCGCCGAATGCGCGGTGATCGGCATCGCCGACTCGCTCAAGGGGCAGCAGCCGGTCGGTCTGGTGCTGCTCAAGGATGGCGTCGAGGTTAACGAAGCCGATCTGGAGGCCGAGCTGGTGGGCCGGGTGCGCGATGCCATTGGTGCGGTTGCGTGCTTCCGCCGAGTGCTGGTGGTGCAGCGGCTGCCCAAGACGCGCTCGGGCAAGATTCTGCGCAAGCTGCTGCGTCAGATCGCCGACGGCCAGAGCTACAGCATCCCGTCGACCATTGATGACCCGACCAGCCTTGACGAAATCGAAGCGGCGCTGGATCGTCGCGGCCTGGTCAGCAAGGGCTGAGGCCGCAGCCTATTGCAAAGGCTGCCGTTCGGCAGTCCCCTTATGAGTGCTCCTGACTCCGAGCCCTGCCTGACCGGCGGGGCTCGCTGCATTTATCCCCTTTTTCGGGCGACAGGCTGTCAAGGTTTGTGAACACCGGTCGACTTATAGTTGAGTAATTGTTCTATTATTCGGGGGACGTTGCCGGAATCCGGCAGTGCCGGAAAATACGGAACACCTCTCACCAGGAAAAGCGATGCCGCCCTCCGGCGGCAGCACACGCAAGGAGACTTCAGGATGAACAGCAGACGCAAAGCCCCGCTCGCCGGGTGTCTTGCCTCCCTGCTACTGGCCGGAGGCGCCCAGGTGGCGGCCGCACCGGGGGGCAGCGGCTTCGATGGCAACCCGGATCATTTGCCGCCCGGACGGCTGAAGAGTCAGATCGAGCGGCTGCCGTACCCGGCCCAGCAACGGGCCCTGCAATGGCTGGAGCGGTTCGACATTCCGGCCGTCGACTACGAATTCCTGCGCGTCGACGCAGAAGGGGCTATCTATTACGAAGATACCGTCCTGCCCGACGAGGTCGATGGAGCGTCCGGCAGCAGTTCGTTCGAGCCCCAGGCGGTGGCGCCGGAGGACACCTTCGTGCTGCACAGCCGCCCCGGTGCGGACAAGGTGGTGTTTCTTGATTTCGACGGTCATCAGATCAGCGGCACGGCCTGGAGCGGCAGTACGCTGTACGCGCGCCCCTTCGACACCGACGGCAATCCCGCAAGCTTCAGTGCCAGCGAGAGAGCCGCCATCGCCGAAATCTGGCATCGCGTCGCCGAGGACATGGCGCCGTTCGATATCGATGTCACCACCGAGGATCCCGGCAGCTTCGGTCCGACCACCGGGCACCTGCTGATTACCGAGGACACCGACGAGTATGGCGCTGCAATGCCGGCCCAGGGCGCTGGCGGCGTGGCCTATGTGGGCGTCTGGGGCGCGTCCTACTACAGCTATTATCAGCCCGCGCTGGTCTATTTCGATAACCTCGGTGGTGGTTTTGCGCCCTATGTGGCTGAGGCGGCCAGTCACGAGTTCGGGCACAACCTGGGACTCAACCATGATGCGACGTCCTCCGTGGGCTACTACAGCGGTCACGGTACAGGCTACGTATCCTGGGCGCCGATTATGGGCGTGGGATACCAGAAAAACGTCACTCAGTGGAGCAAGGGCGAATACCCGGACGCCAGCGAGACCCAGGACGATGTGGCGATCATTACCGGCAAGCTCGGCCTGCGCGAGGATGATCACGGTAACAGCATCGGCACCGCCACGGCGCTGGACATCGACCCGGATGGTACCGTCTACGTGACTTTCCCGGAAATCGACCCGCACAACCTCAATCCGGCCAACAAGGGTGTGATCGAAAGCCGCGACGATGTCGATTACTTCTGGTTCGATACCGCCGAGGGCTACGTCAGCTTCAATGCGATTCCGGCCTGGGAGGCCTTCTACCGCGACAGCCGGCGCGGCGCCAACCTCGATATCGAGCTGAGCCTCTTTGACGCACAGGGCAACTGGATCACCGGCGCGGATCCGCAGGATGAGACCATCGCGCAGATCATGGGCGCCTACCTGTCGGCCGGCCGCTATTACCTGGCGGTTACCGGCGTTGGCAACGCTGACAGCCCCTACAGCGATTACGGCAGCCTTGGCATGTATTTTATTTCCGGTACGGTGCAGCCGGCCATGGCCGATACCACACCGCCGACGCCGAATCAGGCTGGCTGGTGGGCGAGCGTGCCGACGGCACAAAGCGCCAGCCGGATCGATATGGAAGCGAATCCGGCGACCGACGATTCCGGGATCGTGCAGTACTACTTCCAGTGTGCGATTGCCGGTCCCGGCTGCAGCGACAGTGGCTGGCAAAGCGGCACCACCTACAGTGCGACCGCACTGCAGCCGGATACCAGCTACGGTTTCCAGGTGAAGGCGAGGGACGGGGCCGGTAACGAAACCGCATGGTCAGCCATTCGCTCCGCCACGACACTGGCCAACCAGGCCCCCAGTGCTTCGGATGACAGCGCCGTCACCGACGAGAACCAGGCTGTCGCCATTGCCGTGCTGGGTAACGACAGCGACCCGGATGGCGGTGCGCTGGCCATCCAATCGTTCGGGCAGGGAAGCAGCGGCAGCGTAGCGCAGAGTGGCGACAGCCTGGTGTACACGCCGGTGGACGGCTTCTTCGGCGTCGATAGCTTCACTTATACCGTTACCGACGGCTACGCCGACTCAGCTCCGGCAACGGTCACGGTAACCGTCAACGAAGTGAACGACCCGCCGGTGGCGCTGGATGACAGCGTCGATGTCGCCCTCAACAGCTCGCTGACCATTGATGTGCTGGCCAACGACAGCGACCCGGACGGGGACACGCTGATCATCGACAGTTTCACTCAGGGCAGCAAGGGTTCGGTGGTGCTGTCGGACGGCGGTTTGCAGCTGGTTTACAGCAGCGGCAGCAAGCGTGGCGGCGACAGCTTTACTTATACCGTTATCGACGGTAACGGCCACTCGGCAACCGCCACGGTCAACATCAGCCTGAGTCCGAACGGCGGCAGTGACGGCGGTGGCGACACCGGAGGCGGTGGTAAATGCCATCCGAAGAAAGGCTGCTGATGCCAGGTCCCAGGTCTGAGGCAGGCCGGTAACGCCGGCGCTCGACCCTGGACCGGAACCGGTCCGGGGTCGCGATCGCGGCAGGGGCGCCGCGCCTGCTCATTCACCAAACTTACCGATTCTCGCGGTCGGAAATCGCGTTGAGCAGTCGGTCCAGCGCCCGGCTGGACAGCAGGCGTCGAAGGTAGGCGAACAGAACCGTCGACGACGTCACATAGTAACGCGGGCGGGGACGGGGAGACTCCAGCGCCAGCACCACCTTCTCCAGCACGGCTTCGGGACGTTTGGTAAAGGGGTCCTTTTTCTGCGGGCCATTGGCCGCAAGGCGTCGTTCGACCGCCTCATAGATCGTGCGGTGGGCACTGTTGACGGTATCGATATTCTCGCGAAACTTGCGATAGGCATTTTCGCGGAACTTGCTGAAGATCGGGCCGGTATCGATCAGGGATACCCGGATGTTGGTATCGCTGAGCTCGAGCCTGAGCGTATCGGTCAGCCCTTCGAGCGCGAATTTCGAAGCGTTGTAGGCGCCCCGGTACTTGAAGGTGACCAGTCCCAGCACGGAACTGTGCTGAACGATACGGCCGTAACCCTGCCGGCGCATGACCGGAATCACCTTGCAGGTCAGTTCGTGCGTGCCGAACAGATTGGTTTCGAACTGTGCCCGCAGCACATCGCGGCTCAGATCCTCGACGGCACCGGGTTGGCCGTAGGCACCGTTGCTGAACAGCGCATAGAGCGTACCGCCGGTCTGTGCGAGCACCCAGGCGAGAGCGGCATCGATCGACGCCGAATCGTCGAGGTCCAGCAGGCAGGACTCGAACCCCTGTTCCTCGAGGTGCGCAACGTCCTGGCTTTTGCGCGCCGTGGCGAACACCCGGTAACCGCGCTCGCGCAATGCCAGCGCGGCATGATGGCCGATACCGCTCGAGCAGCCGGTGATCAGTATGCTTTTCTCCATGCGTATCTGTCCTGGCGAATCCTGAAGGCGGCCATCCTACCAGAGTCAGAGGTAAATCGTGGATAGCCGCATCACCGCGATCAGGGAAATCAGCGTCGAAACCATGATGATGGCCGCGAGCAGGACTTAGGGCCCTTGATTCCACCGATACAGGCATCGCTCCGCGTGAATGGTTACAATCCGTCCTTTCACGGGAGATTGTGCATGGGAAACCGGGATTTTTATTTGCTGGGAGTCGATGGTGGCGGTACCTCCTGCCGGGCCAGGCTGACCGATCTTGACGGCCGGGTGCTTGGCGAGGGGCAGGCGGGTAGCGCCAACGTTCGCCTTGGCGTGGATAGGGCCTATGCGTCCATTCTGCAGGCCTGCGGCCAGGCCCTCGGAGCCGCCGGGCTCGATCGCAGCGTGCTGGCGCGTATCTATGCCGGTTTTGGCCTGGCTGGCGCGGTCGATGAGGCGAGAAAATCCCAGGTGCTGGCTTTCCCGAATCCTTTTGCGGGGGTGGTGCTCGAAACCGATGCTCACGCCGCCTGCCTGGGCGCTCACGCCGGCGCCGACGGTGGTATCCTGATTCTCGGAACCGGATCCTGCGCTCTGGGCTACCGCGACGGCGGCTTTTTATCGGTGGGCGGTTGGGGGTTCATGATATCGGATCAGGGCAGCGGCGCCTGGCTGGGGCTGAACGCGGTGCGTCAGTCATTGCTGGCCCACGAAGGCGTGATTGCGGCGGGCTCGCTCAGCCGAGCACTGATGGCGCGATTCGATGATTCGCCCCTGGCGCTGCTGAACTGGTCGGAACAGGCGCAGCCGGGCGACTACGGCGCCTTTGCGCCGCTGGTGCTGGAGCAGGCGAATGCGGGCGACGAGATGGCGCTGGGGCTGGTCCGGCAGAGCGCAGGCGAGGCCGGTGCCCTTGTCGAACGGCTGCTGGCGCTTGGCATGGAGCGTATCTGCCTGATGGGCGGGCTCGCTGCTGCGATCGAGCCGTGGCTGTCACCGGCGCAGCGCGCGCACCTCGTCGATGCCGCCGGCGACGCCATGGACGGAGCACTGCTGCTGGCACGGCGTGGATTCGAAACAGGGAGGCAGAAATGATGCGCTATGCACTGACCCGTGGGCGGGTTTTCGACGGCGAACGCATGCTCGAGGATCATGCGGTGCTGATCGATGGCGGCAGCATCGAATCGCTGCTGCCGCAGCAAGCGGTGCCCGCGGCACTGCCGGCCTACGATCTTGGCGGCGGCCTGCTGGTGCCGGGATTTATCGACACCCAGGTCAACGGTGGCGCCGGCGTGCTGTTTAACGACCGCCCGGATGTCGAAGGTATCGCCGCGATCGGTCGTGCCCACCGCCGTTTCGGTACCACCGGTTTTATGCCCACCCTGATCAGCGACCGCCGCGCAGTGATGGAGCGGGCCATCAGGGCCGCGCGAGAGGCGCTCGAGTCTGTTCCCGGCGCGCTGGGTATTCATCTTGAAGGTCCTTACCTCAATCGGGCGCGCAGCGGGATTCACCCGGAGGCGGTGTTGCGCGAGCCCGAATCCGACGCACTGGACTTGCTGACCGGTCTGGGCCGAGACGGCGTGACTCTGGTGACGTTGGCGCCCGAAGTGACACCGCCGGGTTTTATCCGGCGCCTGCATGAAGCAGGAGTGCTGGTGGCCGCGGGTCATACGGCGGCCACCTTCGACGAGATTGGCGCGGCGCTGGAAGAGGGGCTGCGGGGCTTTACCCATCTGTTCAACGCCATGTCACCGCTGACCAGTCGCGCTCCCGGTGCAGTTGGCGCGGCACTCGACGATAACGACAGCTGGTGCGGCCTTATCGTCGACGGCCACCATGTCCACCCGGCAACCTTGCGCGTGGCCATTCGCGCCAAGGCGCCGGGCAAGATGATGATGGTGACCGACGCGGTTCAGACCGTAGGGGCCCGGGGCCACGAATTCGAGCTGCTGGGACAGCGGATCGTACGCGAGGGAGGCAAGGTGAGTTCCCCTGAAGGGGTTCTGGCGGGGTCGGATCTCGATATGGCCAGCGCAGTGCGCAACAGTATCGAACTGCTGGGCCTGCCGCTGGAGGAGAGTCTGCGCATGGCATCACGCTATCCGGCCGAGTTTCTGGGGCTTGGGACCCGCCTTGGACGGGTGCGGGCAGGCTACGACGCCAGCCTCGTGCTGCTGGATGAAGGCCTGAACGTACGGCAGACCTGGATCGACGGCAGACCGGACCCGGCTATGCCGTTCCCTATATCAGGCTAAGTATTTAGAAAGTAAAATAAGCTACTGATATTATTGATATCTAACGCGATACGATATCCCTGATACATGATTCTGCAGATTTTATTTATACCGTTATCTAGCGTTTCAACCATTATGAAGACTGGTGCCAAATCTGTAATCAGCTAGACGGGTGAGGGGGAGGACGCATGCTCAGAGGCGGCTTATGTCGGTATGAGCTGCGGGCTAATGGCGCCAGGATCTTTATACCCGTTCCGGCGAGTTGCGCCGGAACGGGTCCGGTGACGAATCAGTGCCGTAACTTGTTTTCGAAAAAGAACTTCTTTAGTTCGGTCTCGGTAGGGTGATAACGAAACGCCATCTCGCCGTCGATCAGAATGTTTGGAGAGTGCCGGATGTTGTGCCGGGCGACCAGGTCGGGATGATCCTCAAGATAATCGACCTGATATCCTATCCCCAAGTGTCTGAATTCTCTCTCTATATTGGGCACCGAAAAGTCCGTCTTGGTGACCAGCAACTGAACTTTCATGATGCTGCCTCCGTTGAGTGAACGTCCCTTTTACGTTGTGCCTGCGGGGCTGGATCCTCGCCCGATCAGGTTGTGGCTGTGTCCTGTCGGTTTCTGTGACTAAGCTGTAGAACAGTATCCGGGGCATGCTGTTTCGGAAACGTCGCCATCCCCTTCGTTTGTGGCCCGTGACTTGTGGACGGGCAGGGACGGCAATCGCAAACCAACACCGGAGACCTCCATGTCTCACTATAGCCTGAAGCGGCTGGATGGGGGAGTCACCATGCTTCCCGAAGCCGCTGTCGAAACCTTCGCGGCCGAGCTCAGAGGGGAATTGCTGACCCCGGATTCCGCCCACTATGACTGGGCGCGGACTGTCTGGAATGCCATGATCGACCGACGCCCGGGACTTATTGCCCGTTGCGTGGTGCAGCAGGATGTCCGTTGCGCGCTGGAGTTCGCGCGCGAAAACGGCTTGCTGCTGTCGGTTAAAAGCGGCGGGCACAACGTTGCCGGTAACGCCGTTTGCGATGATGGCCTGATGATCGACCTTTCGCCGATGCGCTGGGTGCGAGTCGACCCGAAAAAACAGGTTGCACAGGTCGGTGCCGGAGCCCTGCTGGGCGACCTCGATCGAGAGTCCCTGGCGCACGGGCTGGTGACCCCGCTGGGTATCAATTCCACCACCGGTGTTGCGGGATTGACACTCGGAGGCGGTTTCGGCTGGCTCTCCCGCCGCTTTGGTCTCAGCGTTGACAACCTGCTGTCGGTCGACCTTGTCGGTACCGATGGCCAGTGCCTGCATGCCAGTGAAGATGAGCATCCGGAACTTTTCTGGGCGCTGCGCGGCGGTGGCGGCAATTTCGGTATCGTAACCAGCTTCGAATTCAAGCTGCATCCGTTCGAGCCCGAAGTCGTTGCCGGTCTGGTCCTGTATCCGCTGGAGCACGCCGCGAGCGTGATGCGCCAGTATCGCGAATATGCCGCCGTAGCCCCGGACTGTCTCAGCGCCTGGTGTGTTCTGCGTAAGGCTCCGCCGCTGCCGTTTCTGTCAGTCGCGGATCATGGCCGGGAGGTGCTGGCGTTGGCGGTTTGCTACAGCGGGGCACGTCAGGAAGCCGATGCGCTGATCGAGCCGCTGCGTCACTTCGGTACACCCCTTGGTGAGCACCTGGGGCCCGTGCCTTACACCGGCTGGCAAACCACCTTTGACCCATTGCTTGCGCCCGGGGCGCGCAACTACTGGAAATCGCACAACTTCCGAGCACTCAATGACGCCGTCATCGACGAACTGGTCACTGCCGCAGGTATGTTGCCGTCCGAGCATTGCGAGATTTTCGTCGGGCAGCTCGGCGGGGTCATCAATTTACGCGCGCCTCAGGCGACCGCCTATCCGCACCGGGATGTAGAGTTCGTTATCAATATGCATGCCCGCTGGGAATCGGCGGATGACGACAAGGTCTGCAAAGACTGGTCGAGAAGACTTTTCGACGCGCTTGCCGAACACGCGACCGGCGGTGTCTATGTGAACTTTATGACGGCGGACGAGGAGGCCAGGGTAGAAGCCGCCTACGGCCCGAATCAGCGGCGCCTGATACAGCTAAAACAACGTTACGATCCGGATAATCTGCTGCGTATCAATCAGAATATCCACCCCAGCAGCGAAAACTGACCTGGAGCAACGGAAACCCCACCTGAAAAACCGATTGCGGACAAAACACGATTCAGATCAATGTTTCGATTCCCGGAAGCAACTTTAATGGCGCCACAAATTCATGGAGTCATTTTCGGGAGTCGAAGAATGAAAAAGCACCTTTTGTCAGTTTTGGCCGTGGCCGGTCTCGCCGGCGTTTCCGGTAATGCTCTGGCCTACGATGCCGGCGATGTGATTGTGCGGGCCGGTTATGCCTCGGTACAGCCGGATGCGAACCCGCATGGTGTGCTGGACGCGCTGGACGCCGACGTCGATGACGGCGAAGCGCTCGGTATCACCGCAGCCTATATGCTGAATGACAGCGTGGCTCTGGAGCTACTCGTGGCCACGCCGTTCAATCACGATATCACCGCGGGCGGTAACAAGATCGGCGATGCCGACCAGCTGCCGCCGACCCTTTCACTGCAGTGGTTGCCGAACCTCGATCTCGGTGGTCTTCAGCCATACGTCGGCGTAGGTATCAACTACACCACCTTCTTCAGCGAGGACTCCAGCCTCGGCAAACTCAAGCTCGACGATTCCTGGGGTCTTGCCTGGCAGGCCGGTATCGATTACCAGTTCAACCAGCATTGGCTGTTGAACGCCGCGGTCTGGAACATCGACATCGAAACCGATGTCAAGCTGGATGGCGCCAAAATCGGCTCGGTCGAAATCGATCCCTGGGTGTACATGGTAGGTGTTGGCTACCGCTTCTGATATCGCTTTCAGAGCAGATTCCCGGTCGGGCTCTATACTTGCAGCGTTGCTTGCCGGAAAGGCCGGCAAGCACCGACCGGGAGACAATAGATGAAACCGAAAGCCATTGGTCTTGCGCTGCTACTGTCGTTTTCAGTACTCACGGCGCCCGTTGGACAGGCGGGTACCGAGGAAGTCCAAACCATTGCCAGCGTGCTCTACAGCCTCAATCATTTTCCCACCGATGAAGAAAAAACATCACTGCAGGCGATCGCAGGCGGCGACAGCGCCAGCGATGACGAAAAAGTGATCGCTTCCGCGCTCGCCAACGTTCAGCACAAGGTGTCCGACCAGGATGCCGCCGCCCTCCAGGAAATTGTCGAAAGCGACTCTTCCAGCGAGGACAGTAAAACGCTGGCGCAGATACTCCTCAACCTGATGCATACACCAAGCGATGCGGAGAAGGAACAGCTACAGGCGATGATGCAGGAGTAAGATGCAATCGAGGTTGGTGTCCTGTCACGCATGACAGCGCCTGCCGCAGCCGGTAATCTGTGTTTGTCCGTGAAGTGGTTATTATATTTTTCACTTCTAACAAACAGTTACCGGCATCTCCTTGCCCCTGATCTGAATTACGCCCATGTCCCGTTCCGCGACCGTCAGTATCGATTTCGTCGAAAGCCTGCTGCTGCATGCCGAGCAACAGGGATATAACCTCGACTCATTGCTCAGTTCGGTCGGCATGACACGTAGCGAACTTGAAGGGCGTAGCGACTTTCCGGCCGATCAGTTCAATCTGCTATACCAGCATGTCATGTGGCTGGTTCAGGACGAGTCATTCGGCTTGCTTACGGGCGGCAACCTGCCAACCGGTACCTTTCGCATGATGTGCTTTGCGATGATTACCTGCACCAATCTCGGGGACGCGGTGCGACGTTGCAGCCAGTTTTATGAGATCTGCAAAGGCCCGAGGGTCAAGCCGGAGATCGTGGTCGACGGCGACAAAGCCTATTTTCACTATGTCGCGCTCAATTCAATGCCGGCCGATACGGTACGCCGGGTTGTGTCCAATGAAACGCCGGCGGTGATTCGTTCATCGATATCAATCTGGCACCACTTCATGAGCTGGATGATCGGCTACCGGTTGCCATTGCTGCGTGCCAGCTTCACCTTCGCGGAGCAGCCCAACCTCAGCGATTATCAGAACCTGTTCCAGTGCCCGATCGATTTCAATGCATCGGAGAACCGGCTCACGTTTCCGGCCGATCAGCTGTCGATGCCGATGATGCAGAACGCCGAGACGCTGCGCAGCTTTTTGCGTACGGCGCCGTATCAGCTGATGGTGATGGTCAACGGCGACCGCTCGGTCAGCGCTCAGGTCAAGGGCCTGATCGGCCGGGACTTCAGTCGCTCGCCGCCATCCATACAGGAGGTGGCGTCAGCGCTCAATATGTCGGCACGCACGCTGCGCCGGCACCTCGACAAGGAAGGGACCACCTATCAGGCCCTGAAGGATCAAAGTCGTTTCGATGCCGCCCAGGAATACCTCAGCTACCCCAATGTCTCGGTACAGGAAGTGGCTGCCTTGCTGGGATTTACGGAACCCAGTGCCTTTGTTCGGGCGTTTCGAAAGTGGAGCGGCGTAACGCCCGCCGCATACCGTGACGCTCAGCAGGAAGCGATAGAGCAGGGCGCCTAGAATACGTATCGCGTATTATTCGTACGAATCTGGGTGCGTGTTATACGGCGGCTATACTGAAGTCTGTCGGTCCGGACGACCGGCAGGGTGCTGCCAATGCCTGCATTGTTGTTATTGCTTGTTATTTTGCTGGCGGCGCAACCGGCTGTGGCGAGCCTGCCGCGACGCGTTGCGATCGTCGACCGCTTCTTCCCGCCTGCCGAATTCTTCGCAAGTGAGCGGGACAGGGAAGTGCAGCTCTGGATGTACGGGTTGCTGGACGTCGATAGTGACAGGCGCCGGGAGCCGTACTTCCACGGCGACCTGGTGCGTCTGATCGCCTCTCATCCCGATATCGCCTTTATGCTCTATCCGATCCCGGCGGGGATCCATCCTCTCGATGCCATACTGCTCAACCTGCGCGAGATACGCGCCCGCCTGGCGCATCAGTCCGTTGATGCGGTGCTTCTGGCCTGGGAGTCGTCAACGCTGATCAGTGCCTTCGACGAGCCGTTTCGACCGGATGCGCGGGAGCGCTATAAGTCGCGCCTGAGGCAGTGGGCCGAGGAGGGCGGCGATTGGCGTCGCACGCTGGCGATTATCGATGAGCTGGAGACGCTCTCGCGCCAGGGGGTGCTGGTCGTCACCATCGCCGGCAATGGCGGACGCGGCATGGTCAATACGTTCTCTTTCGCGCAGGGCGTGGTGACCGTCGGCGCCCTCGAGCCGGAGCTTGGCGACTTTGTCAGTGACAATGCGCTTGTCGACAGGCACGAGCAGGCCGCGTATTTTGCCAGGCGCATCGACGATCCCGACGGCATTCCGCAAGGTTACGACATTAATGGCGACGGTTGTGCCGATATCCCGTTATCGGTCGTCAGCGGGAAGGAATACCCGAAGCGCTCCTGGCCGCCGCTGAAAGGTTCCTCCTTCGCAGCGCCTATGGCGCTGAAGCGGATACTGCTTGGCGATGCCGCCGCAGGGCACTGTCTTGCGCAGGCGGAGCAGCCCTGAGTCAGTCTTCTATGCCGATAACGCAATTTATCGGCACATAGGTGTAACTATATGATTTAATTGGTATCCATCCTGGAATAAATGGAAGTTTCCGATGCTCGACCTGCCGCCGGTGATGCCGTTGTTCGATTCGCTTCGTCATGTCGAGGATGGAAATCCTCACGTCAATCTGTACCTGGCCGAAGTCATGCTCGGTCCGGTGGCGGATGCTGCGCTGATCTACGAGTATGCACTCGGGTGGCTGCTGGAGCAGCGTCACAGCGAAAACAACTACAAGACATACCGCAGCGAACTGACCACTTTTCTGCACTGGTGCTTCGACGTCGAACGGCAACCGGTCGCCGAGCTGGGCCGGCGTCAGCTCAGTGCCTATGTCGATTACTGTATGGCGCCACCGAACCGGTTGATCGCATATCGCAATGTCGCCCAGTTCGTGCACTCCAAACAACTCGACGAACGGGTGCCGAATCCGGACTGGCGACCCTTTCTTGGCAAGCGAATCGATGGCGAAGAGCAGCCGTACCGAATCACCGAGCGTGCCCTCAAAACCAAGCTGGCGATACTGTCGTCGTTCTTTGGCTACCTGATCCAGGAAGAGTACACCGAGCGCAATCCGGCGCTGATGATGATCCGTAATAACCGCTTCAGAACGGGCCAGCCGGGTTCGCTGGATGACGCGGAGGACATGAAGGCCTTCACCGAACTGCAGTGGTCATATGTAATGTCCGCGGCTGATCGTCTGGCCGCCGAAGCCCCCGAGGAACACGAGCGCACCCGGTTTCTGATCGCGTTGATGTACGGCTGCTATCTGCGCATCTCCGAAGTCGCCGCACGGCCCGGTTTCGCTCCTGTCATGGGACAGTTTCGGCGCGACCGCAAGACCGGTGTCTGGGGCTACTTCGTACCGCTGAGCAAAGGGGGAAAAAAGCGTACCGTGGCGGTTTCCCGTGCGCTGCTGAAGGCATTAAAGCGCTATCGGGCCCATCTGGGTCTCAGTGATCTCCCGGCACCCAATGAAACCACGCCATTATTCGTACGCCACCGCGCTGCCGGGCGCGGACGGGATGCCGGTGTACTCAATGCCAATCTGGGTATTCGCCAGCTGCGCGACGAAATCTCGCACGTGATCGGCTGCGCCGCCGATGAGGCCGAGCGGGACGGTTTCGAGCAGGATGCCCGGGAAATGCGGGCCATGACGCCGCACAGCATCCGGCACACCGGTATTTCCCACGACATCAACTTCAACGGCAGACCGCTGTCGCATGTCCAGGCAGACGCCGGGCACGACAGCATCGAGACCACATCGCAATACCTGCACAGCAGCCGGGCGGAGCGTCACGAGTCGGCGGCCGGCAAACCGCTGGACCGCCTGTCGAACCCGGATTAGGCCTCGGCACCCGGATGCCCGCAAGCCCAGTTCGACAGCTTTGGGCGTAAGTACAAACACGCCTGAAGCCCCCTTAAATACGACATTATAGATATGCGTATAATGTATATTATGTTAAATAAAGGATGTGACGAGATGGATCAATCGCTTCTGTTGTTGTTATTTCAAGTTAAGGATGAGATCCGATCTCATGGTTGCTTGATTCCCTCCAGGCCTCGTACGCCCTGGGCTTTAGCGCTATCACGTGCAACAGGTTCAAACCCCATAATCAAGTTAACGATGAGATTCTGCGGTTCTGGCACCTGCCGGTGCGGAGAGTCGCGAAGATTTCTTTTCTGCGGGATAAGTGGCACGTAACGCAACGTACCGCACGCTGTTTTGCTACGTGTATCGACGCGTTTATGAATGCCCGTTGCCAGTTGCCCGGCCTAAACTGGAAACTGCTCGAGCAGCTTTTGCATCTCTTTGTTCGGCCACAGGTATCGTGATTCTTTGAGGTCTCTGGTGCTGCGTGGCTGCTCCGTCAGCCAGGCCGAAACTGAATATTGGCCCGATCTCCATGATATCGCTGCCGTTCCAGTACTGGGCTTCCAGTTCCAGCGCAGCGACCCGCAGCGTACCTTGCACAGACCGATCACATTGGGTATCGAATTCCAGCGGCGTCAGATATTTGGATGCTCGTTCTACGAGTTCGGCTGGATACCCGAGTTTGAGCATGCTGTTAATCAGGATATCCTCGAACAAACGATCAATCTGTTTGAGGTCTTTAAGAGTCATCCCGATCAACGCGGCTGCGTAGCGCGTCTGGTCATGGACAAAAAGTACGCAGTTACGGCGTTGAATGACGACCAGATTAGAATGCCAGCCATCCAGCAAGCTGCCAGGCGCTGCAGGCTCTGCTGCAATGACATGCCCTGCTTTCTTCAGTTTCTCTGCGAGCTTTTTGGTAACGTGGATTCTCATTACGTCATATAACTTATTGGTATTATGAGGTTTTGTGGATTCGGGTGCTCATCGGAAGTGTCAAGAACTATATAATTGATAGCCTAGTGTCGCTGTCTGTTCGTCACAAGGAAGCCCTCATGTAAGAATCATACCGACTGGATTGCGGAGTATCTGCACGTACCGCGTTTTCTCATATCGATGATGCGCTAACAGACCGAGCACCCCCACTTTAGGGCGTCCGGTTACCGCCCGCTTGATTCCCGCCTTGGTTCGATAGCGTCGCTGACGTCCATGGGCTATTGAGATTTGACCTCCCTATGTAAACCTCCCTGTTTTAGTGCCAGGGGTTATTAGAGTCCATCCGATCGTTATGTTGAGCCAGGAAGGCCCAAGGCGTCAGGTCGCCCAATGATTCATGAGGCCACTCCTCGTTGAATTCGACGAGCCACTTGTCAGTGATCTCGCGCACCTCTGTCAGAGTTCGGGTGCTAGCTGCACCATTGTGTTCTGATACCTTGGTAGTCCCGCCTCTCCTGCTCGCTGAGTGTCAGCTTATAGGTCTTCATCACCCGCAGGAATCGAGCGATGTACTGACACTGATTCGCAGGTGGCAGCCACTCATTAAGCCCCTTCGCGCCCTTCTGCCGGTTCATTGATGCTTCAACGCTGAATAGGTTGGCCGGGTTGTTGGCAAAGCTTTCCCTAGTGTCCTGGCTCCAGTTGTTGGCGCCATGGTCCCATGCCCATTTGAGGGGAACCACGTGATCTATATCAATCTTCGATGCGTCATGGATCACTGCGCCGGAGTACGGTGAATGCCAGCGGCCGGCGGTCACTCGGCACTGATCAGATTTAGCGAACCGCACCGGCGCCGTAGACTGCGCAATCAGCGCCTCTTGGCGCGAGTTCTGACAGTCTCCATCAACATCAGCCCAGCCATGACCGAAACGCTCCCTGGCATAGTTAGTACCGGCCGCTACAGGCTGGGTAGAGCGCACCGGTGGTCTCTGCCCCTTCGGGATCCGCCCACCGCTGTCCAGGCAGGCCGTCAGCGTGTTGAAGGCCGTGAAATTCTTGGTTTTCGCGTAATAGGGGCTGTCTGCTGAATGGCAGATACCCGAGGACGATTTTTTTATGACCTCGGATAGCGCCGTGGGCGCGATAAGAAAGGCGCCGATGGCAATTGAAACTGCGGTTACACCGTAAGCTGCCTTCAAGTGGCCTCCTGTCTTCATGCTTCTGATCTATTCCCTTTGATAAGGCTTATCACCGCATTGCCGTGACTGCACCGCAACCAACCCGACGGCCGTGGGATGACGCCGGCGTCGCCGAGCCTTCTTTACGCCTGCGATCAGTTTCACCGGCAAGGCATTCCGGGTCAAAACGGGCTCCCAAAACGATGATTTTGGGCAGCCTACCACGCCAGCCTGGCGTCCGCCCTGCCCGGCCCGTCCGATTTAACGAAATTCCGATAATGAGCCTCTCTTTGCTCATCCGCCGTTCTGTACGTCAGCCACGCACCCTTCAGCAGTCAGACCTTGGCTATCCCGGAAGTTTGTATCATTGGCCGAAGAGGCAGACGGCAGCTTTTCATCATTTATCTTCGAGCAGTAGCCGGTATCAGCTAACATGATGTACTCAGGGTAGATCAGCCGCCCTAGCCGGGTCGTGTAGTCAAAACTGTAGACATGCTCTTGAGGGTTGTAGTCACAACGCCCCACCAAGCGCCCCCACATTCGCCATCGACCGTTCTCAATTTCAACCCGTGCTTTGCACAGCTGACACGTGGCCGAATAACTAACAAGACGAAATTGCCGAATTGGCCGCCCGCTCGAATGTTTCTGGCCAGTCTCGACGTACTCCAGTTGTGTGCTTTGCAAATCAAGAGGAGTCATGAGAAAGGAGGCCTTGATGATACGGCGCGTCACGCAGTAGTAGAGCGGCGAAAATGTAAAGTACAACGCCGCTAGAACTATTAGGACGTCGATCAGAGCCTTGATGAGGCCGAATGCAGTTTTCTCCAACACGAGGGCTAAGAGCCCGAGATAGATCATAAAGCATGCGCACGTGACTGCTGCTACGATCGTACCGATCATTGAACGCCAAACCCAGCCTTTGGCCGCCAAGCCATTGACCAATCTACCGACCCAGTTTGGACCATCCACCATTTCCAGCGTGTAGCGAATATATCCAGCCGGAATGTCGGCTTTATCGCACTGTAGATCACTACGGGCCGGCGCTGTCCGAATGATATAGCGGTTCATAATGCCAGCCCCTGCGCCCTGCGTGAGCTGCTCTATGACCGGTATACAGGAGCTACCGCTATCAATCGCCAGTTCGCTTAATGCATCGGTATGTCCAGCCCAGCGTTGAATCGCAGTAGAGAGATTCCTCTTCAACTGCTTGCCTTCATCCTCATGGTCAGCTGGCTCAGCAATGTCCTTCCAGGTGAACTCAAACGTATCAGGCCCCGTTCGACGAGTGGCATTCTCAAACAGACGCTCCAGAAGCTGGTATGGCCGCGTTCCGGCCTTCGGTCCAGCGTAGGAAGCTAGAAACTCTTGGCCGCATCGTATTGCGTTATCTAATTGATTTTTATCCATAAAAAATCACACCTAACCGTTCCATCCATGTTTGGCCCTGAAATCCTAGCACGCTATCCGCTGCAATGGTCCTGCACAAAACGAAATAAATCTGAGGAACGAGATGATGTGCAGAGACGACGAAATTGACCTGAGTGTAGGGCTTCGAGATGGACAACTTTTGTTCATCAATGAAGTGGAGCGTGGCCTCGACTGTGGATGTTCCTGTCCGCATTGCGGAGGTCGACTCATTGCGAAAAAGGGCGATATCAAGCAGCACCACTTTGCTCACTACAATGCGGAGAACTGTGGGAAAGGGCTTGAGACAGCGCTCCATTTGCTTGGCAAGCAGGTGTTGATGACAGAAAAGCAAGTCAGGTTGCCCGATACCGATGAGCTCAGACAGCTTTGCTACTTAGCAGTTGAACGACGCCGGTTCGGTTATATCGCTGATGTGGGTGCGGTGCTCGAGGCCACTGGGGAAGAGGTTGACATCGAGATCAAGGTGACGCACGGAGTTGACGACGAGAAAAAGGAGCGAGTACTCAAAAACCAAGCGCTAATGCTGGAGATCGATCTCTCCGGGGTTCTTCTGGGTGGCTCGGTGACACGTGAGTCCGTGGTCCAGGCAGTACTTTATGAAGCCCCTCGAGAATGGGTGGAAGCCTCGGATGTAACGGTTATCGACGACGAACAGCAGGACACAAAGATGAACGACAAGTATCTGGTAGTAGGATTCAAAGCGGTCAGTGGTTACTCTCGGAAGAATCAGTCCAACTTCGACTTTCAGACGCTCCATGTTCTAGTCGAGCTGGAGAACCGTCCCAGTCAGAATTATCAGATACACGCTATCGGCGGGTACGAACAGAAGAATATCCCAGTCAAGTTGACGGAGAGACTGCTTGCTACCCTCGAAAGCCAAACGCTGCCTGCATGGGCAGAGCTGACGTTTGAAACCCAACTTGTAAACGGCACACCGAAGGCCCTCGTGACAGACGTCCGATTCTAAATCACGATACCGGCAGGAGTACGTATGACACGGCTCCTGCTCTCCCATAGCACAGTGCTAGCAGGCTCGCGACAAGGGGGGCGGTGCCCGATTCCTCTACTTACGAGCGGTAAAGAAATAGGGGTAGAGCGCACTGGATGCCGTCAGGCTGGTCGCGGCGACGATTGCGGATCGGCGATCCTCAAGCCGATCCCCGATCCGGACCATTAGCATCAGTCCACCCATTACGCCCACTGCGTACACAGCAAACAGCAGAGTGACCCAGAAGCTGGTGAGGCCCCACTGTATCTGATAAGTCACATATAGCGGAGAAGGCAGGCTGCTGCTCATCAGCGCGGCCAGGATGGCAAGCCAAACGCCCACCCGCGTCAAGCCGGGTTGGCCAGTGCGCTCTTCGCTAACTCCGGTAACAGCAATTGCCAATCGCCTGATCCGGGACGTCGACGATGCATTTTAGGACCTCAGCGGCATTGCGGGGATCCGTCGCGGACGGACGGACCGGTAAAGAGGTCTGCCTCCACCCTCCACCCACCACACGCCACACGCCGGCAGACGAAGACTGTCCTGACGCTAGCCGCTCAGGTCACTCCGGTGGGGTCGACCGACGACGCCGTGCCCGAGCCTTCCTGCTATCGCTTCCGTCCCCGAGAGCACCGGCCGCCGCCAGCCCCATCAGGCGGCGGAACCTCGGGCACTCTAGGTGACTCGGCGCCGAGCAGTCGGCGGCGTGCCGTAGACCGTCACGCATCGCGGTCAGCCGGCGAATAGTCCCGTCGAGTTCGTCGGCCTTTTCATTCAACTGGTGGCG
The DNA here is from genome assembly GCF_014645375.1 of Marinobacterium nitratireducens. GTDB lineage: Bacteria > Pseudomonadota > Gammaproteobacteria > Pseudomonadales > Balneatricaceae > Marinobacterium_A > Marinobacterium_A nitratireducens. The sequence continues at coordinate 549,807 of NZ_BMLT01000001.1, read as the reverse complement.
ATCTATCCGGAGCTCGTCCTGTGTACCCAGCATCCCGGCGATCTCGTCCAGCGAGAATCCCGCCGAGCGTCCCAGTGCAATTAGTGCCAGGCGCTCCAGCACGCCGGCATTGAACAGGCGGCGCAGCCCCCGCCGCCCCACCGAACGAATCAGGCACTTCTCCTCGTAGTAGCGTAATGTCGAGGCCGGAACGCCGGACAGTTTTGCCACCTCGCCGATATCCATAACGCCTCTTGACTTAAAGTTAACTTGAAGTTGTACGCTAGCATCAGGCCAACCTCAGGACAAACCGGAGAGAAACATGAACGTACTGGCATTCACCGTGCTGACCGGGATCGGCGCCACCCTGGTGATGGATCTGTGGGGACTCATCCGCGCCCGCCTGTTCGGCATCCCTGCCGCCGACTACGGTATGGTTGGACGCTGGCTCGGTCACATGCGCAACGGCCGCTTTCGCCACGAAGCCATCGCCCGGTCCGCAGCAGTAAAAGGCGAACAGCTGATCGGCTGGAGCGCCCATTACCTAACAGGCATCGCGTACGCGACGCTGCTGACCATTTTCTGGGGAACCGGCTGGATATCGCATCCGTCGATCGGGCCCGCGCTGATCGTCGGGATCGGTACCGTTGCTGCACCTTTTCTGCTGATGCAACCCGGTATGGGTGCCGGCATCGCCGCATCCCGTACGCCCCGCCCCAATGTCGCCCGCTTCCAGAGCCTGCTCAACCATACCGTCTTCGGGCTCGGACTCTACCTGACGGCCTGGGTCATCCGCCTTTTGCTTCCGGTTTAAAGTACTACTTTTATACCCGCCGACTTATCGAATGGATGGCATGTATGCAGGTAATACAGGAACAAATACCTGCCCCGACGATACAGGGAGCCCGCATCAGACCAACAGTTATTAAAGAGACCGAATTGCAACATCAACTCCAGGTCGACTAACGGCACAAAGCGGACGTTGGGTTAGAGCAAACAGGATAGGCAAAAGGCAAGACCTGACCCCGCTCGTCCACTCACTAATTAAAACTACTTTAGCTTGCAAATGAATTGACATGTCATTCCGTTAATTCCTTTCAACTCATCTACTTTCCCGACCTCTGCCGTAAAGTAGTTTGGATACCTATAGCTGCAATTTAAGTGCGAAGTGAAGTTATTGTCCAATAACACTATCCCTGAAAAATAGCAGACCTCGTATGTTTTTAGGAATTCTTCTTCAGGTATATGGAATTCACATCGTACAACAGAATTGCTGAATGGTTTTGTTTTTACACCTTCCCATTTTCTTTTTCCTGAAATAACTGAATCCGTAAGTATACATGGATAAGTACCAGGATCAGTCTCTACCGCAATATACAGATTCTCATACTTTTCTTCCTCGCCATAAGAAAGCAAGGTAAATGGCGCCACCATTAAGAATAATAAATATTTCATAACTATAACCGAGATGTATAAAATTTAATTAGCATTATATTTTTTCAGTTGCTAATAATTTTAGCATAGGTTTTTATCTAGAGCTGTGACGCGCTAACACCTTAGGATGCTGAGTCGGCAGCTGGTTCCGCTGTGAAGGGACAGAGCAACACATCGAGAGATGTGCTCCAACAGTTGGTTGCCAGTTACCGTCCTCTTGATTCTCGAGCCTGCTCGTTAGAGTCGCTGGCGTCTATCACCTTAGGCCAACAACTAGTCCGCCACGTCGTGTATTGCTAGACCTAGCCAACGACATTGCTAGAGGGCAGTTGGATTAAATCTCGAGGGTAGGTCACTGCATGTATGTTTACAAGGTATATAGGCTCGGCCTTCCTCCCCTTCGCCTGCCTGTTTGCCATGCATTAAGGTACAAGCCTCTAGCGGCCAAAGCGGACAGAGCGGACAGAGCTAAAAAGTAAAATCCCGTTGTCGCGGTGTAGAGCATAAAAAAGAATGGCGCGTCCTATTTTTTCTACAGACTATACTTATCAAAAAGTATGCTTAATTGAGGATTAGCGAATGGGAAGAATAAAGGCAGAGTTAAGAGTCTATGCGACAGCGGAAGGACAATACGCGACTATGCGCTATGTGACCCTTAGGAACTTCGATTTATATACGGGATCACGATTTGCCTCACCTTTAGATGACAATAAAGTCTTTCGTACTAGCTACCATGCTAGCGGTAAAAACCATCTACATATTCCAGTACCACCATGGCGTAGCATAGGTGAACCCGGCGATAGACCTTCTGAGTTATTAGGAAAAAGGCACATTGCAGGTGGTGGTGGCGATTTAAGAATGCTTCATTGGAGTCACAAGCCTCCAAAACAAGACACCCCTAAACGGAAGTCACTAATATTAGACATCACAAAAATTCCAGCCCAGCGTTGTAATCCCGAGGTATGGATTGTTGAACCTAACAGGCCAGAATTGGTACAGGAAATACACGATTGGTACAATGATAAAGGTGGTGAGATAGTTGCGATGCTTCATGCTGACTGGTGTAAGCCAGAAATAGTGATTGCGGTGTAGAAGCTAAATGATCAAGCGCAGGCGGCTCTTGAAAGAGCCATCACTAAAGGAGCATTTTAACTCTCGGGAAAACGTATATTGCGCAGGCGCTTACTATACACTGGTGATAGCGTCCATCTATTTTCAAGTGGACACTTTTTATGATTCTGCTAAGCGTATCGAAAGCCCCCAAGTAAACATCTACACTTCACCACTAAATTCAAAGAGGATTCGTGACTGATTGCCAGAAAGTAGGCGTTTCGCTCTCCCGGTGCACTTTGGATCTTGCTATCGTTTGTACCCTACCTGATGCCAGCTTTCGGATGGTACGCAAGCTACTATCCGATGGATGTTCGAGGTAGCTAAGATCGTCACATCCGGCACAAAGTAGACGTAAAGCGACAGGATGCAGAATGAGCAAAAGGCAAGACCTACCCCGTAGCCTTCTCGGAATTCTAAGTTAACTTGGTATTTTTTGGTGCCGCCTACCTCCCATCGTGTGTGTGGCTAAGGTTTCCCAAAGCCCGTACAATCACCGAAGTGAGTGCAGAAACCTACGGAGGCAGGCGACATAAACTAATTGTAGGAAAAAAGATACTCTTTTTTCTCTAGGCTATTTTTCAAATATTTAGGATCCCTCCAGCTAACAATAAAGTCTTTGTTAAGCACTATTTGGCTTTGCGTATTTACATTAAACTGAACTGACTTTTTTTTGCTATCCAAGGTGATATTTTTAACTTCACCCATTATCACCCTTCTAACTGCCTCATCGATGTGCGGGCAAGCCAAGTAATCAAAGTATAACATAAAATATTCAGAAGAGATAAACATATGATCGTTATTTAGTAAGTAGTTTTCAGCTGCTTTAATAAGTTCATCTCGTAGTTCATCATACTCTGACTTCCTTTCTATATATAGCATGAATGTTATCCAACGAAAATAGAAATCATTGGTTTCTGAACTCTTTTCCAAGCTACCCAAGTACTCCTTTAGCTTATTCTCTGGCAACTGATATTTAGACGGAAGCATTGTTAATATAATCAAGAGATTTAATGTCTCAAGCCCAATCATTTCATTCGCATGATTAATAAATATATTTATTGCCTGTTTAACGTGATCAAAAACTTTTTTATGAATTATTTCCTTATAGTTCTCCGACCAATTCGAAGTTCTTTCAAGCAGATCATGAATTAATCGTGCCAATCTATCAGTAGGTCTTATCCGAATATCCATTGCATGAATAAAAAACAGCACATCCAGATCAACTAATAACCAATTTAAATGAAATTCTTCTTTTGAATCAACTTCTTCTATTTTTGACAAGTACGAAAGCATTCGCTTTGTGATTGCACTAAAGAGATAGTTGGATATAGAACTGTACTCAACCTTGTGATTAGCCAAAGTCATTTTTATTTCAGCTATTGCCTTATTAGCTTTAGAACTTGGCTTTCTTAATTGAACAATAGATTCTGAGTCTGTGTCCTTTTCTTTATAACGTGAACTGTAGAACTCTCCTACTGCATGACTCAATGCATGTTTAGCCAAAGATATGTCAGTTGCAAAAGGCCTAGAGGCTATTGTAGTTTTTGCCTCATTCAAATACATCTTATATTCCAAAAGACTAGACTCTAGTGCTTTTATGAAATTTTTTTTCACTTCTTCTGATCGAAAGAAAACAAAATAATCATCAACATAACGTCTAAAATCATAGTCTTTTGATATTTTATATTTGTTTTGAAGCATTCTATCGACTAAGTTTAAATCGATCTTCTGCAATATAATTTCTGCAAAAATCCGACTTACTTCAGGCCCTATGATAATTCCGTTAGTCTCACGATAATTTGTGAGCTGCATTAAGTTATCGAATTCCCCATCAAAATCCCCATGAGCCCTTGGCTTAGCTTTAGCCAAGCGCTTATTTTTTACGGCCCATCCAATAGAATGTGTGTAAATACTCGGAAAACATTTTGATACGTCAACCTGAAGCATGCTGTGAAACTGTTTTTCCAGTTTATGATACTCATAAGACTCGAAAAAACGATATAAGAAAGGATATTTTTTGTATTTGAAGTAGGAGCTTGCTACAATTCGCTCTTCGTCTGCACTTTCAACACCATCCGCTAGTTTTGATCCTTCCTGGGCTTTACCGTAGAACTTGGTTGATTTTCTATAAGGATGTCTTAAAGAGTATTTTGATTTTGTACAGTAATATTCGATTAGATCATCGTATTCATCATAAAAATCACAAACTTTCAACTGAGCTACTGGGTGCATGATTGATATTGCACGCGGTGTCTTGTTACCACCTCTGCATATAAGGTAATCTAACGGAATATAGACTCCAGTTCCACTTTCAAAATCTAGACCCGATATAGTCTTATATGCATTAATATGCACTGACGTACTAAACCTTTGATACATTGTGAAATTAGAGAACCATAGCGGTAACTCATAGGGAAGAACATCAGTTAGCAATGTTCTTAATTTGTCATTAGTATCTACTTTAATAATGTCAGGCATTTTGCCAAACCCGTACGATAAGAGCTGTTTGCTTCTTGCTGAACTTTCCTACATTTCGCTTTTTTACATTTCCATATATTGATACTTTCTTGATTTTGTCTTGTTCTTGTTGATTGAGCCCAAACCTAGGGTTGACCAATTGTTGGCACAGAAAACCATCAAGAGCCTTTAAACACTCAAAGTTATCTGTAACATATTGATAGTTGTGAGCAAGGCCTGCTAAAAGATCTCCGTTTTTACCTTTTCGTACAGTTTTAAGCATACAAAGATATTCAATTCTTCTTTTTAAGAGTGATATATTGTTCTGTTTTTTATAATCATAAAAGCTTATTGCAATCCTAGATTTAAGCTTGCTTAACTTCGAACGAGAGATTTTTAAAGCTACTTCGTTTGGCTTATCCCTTTTAGGCTCCACCTTGATCGAATAACCTAAGTAATCAAACTCTGCTGAGTTTGAAGAGCCACTATAGTACTTATTAGTATTATTATTGAGGGTTAGACCCATTTCATTCATGAAGGCTTCAACATCGCTCTGCACTCCAACTTCTTTACCTGCTGGTGTTAGAACAATGATATCATCGACATATCTCGCGCTATATATCACGTCAGGATGTGATGCTATTTTATTATCCAGCGCTTCTAAATAAAGCTCAGCAAGCGTAGAGCTTATAGACAAACCTCTAGGCAAACCTCGCATACCATTATTAATCCAAAGATCACCAAGAATACCATTAAGCAATTTGATACATTCTGGAGCGAGAATCAAATCATCCTCAAACTTATCTATTAGATTTTCAAACTGTATGGCTTCATAACAGTCTTTTATATCCAATCGAAGGATATGATAATTTCCAGAGTCTTTTAATAGCGTTTTCAGCTGCCTTACTACTCGATTACGATCCGACTGCCTGACTTTATAAATTCTTCTAACAAACCGATCGAGTAGTTTTATTGCAAAAGCATCTTCCATATTGGCCGGGATAAAGACTGTTTTGCCTTTTACTGTCCTTTTCTCTAAGGAGGATAAGGTAAGGTTATTTGACTTCCAGTATTGAACAGTGTGATCTACTGCTATTTCAACATTTTCGTAACTAGATAATAAATCCCACTGCCAAACATCTGATGATGTCAGTACTTTAGCAAGTTGCTCTCTATCAAAAACCTGTTTTAGCATTGGCTCAGTCTATCAATTAGAGTTAACACTGCAGTTAAAGGGCAAAATAAGCAAAGCTTTTTAGGTCCCAGAGAGCGACGTGAGCGATTTTGAAAACCTTGTCAGCATTTTTTCAATTCCTTCATGTGTTCGTAATTTTTCACTGAATTTTCATAATGACTTAACGCATTTATTTCGCGAGAACCACCATGAATTAATGTATACGACACCTCAGCATTAAGGCATATACATTTTACTATTCTAATACATGAAGAAATAACTGCTTCGGCGCACATATATTCCTTACTATGTGCGTCACCTTGATTAATAAGCCGACACATATCTCTAAAAATGGACACGAGCTTCTCCTTATCGATCCCTAGATTTTTCGATTGGACTTCCCAAAAGCAACCAGCCAACGCTGCATGTAGAAAATTAGCAGCCTTATGCTCGTAATGTAAATCTAGGATCTTATCCATAATTCACGCCCGATATCTTCCTGATAGCTAAAAGCTCATTAATCAGGTCTTCGATCTCAAACTACCTATCCAAAGGCATACAACACAATCCTCAACGGATTATATAGGAAATATGTAACTATCTGAAATACAAGGATAAAAAATCCGTCCATTGATATCTTTCTCCTTCTATAAAATATACCTTCTTTCAATCAGTCGACCAAAGAGGCATACGATAAGTCAGCTTCATCTGTTCCTGCGGCCGTTTGATTCTTATACAAACTCGACGTAATTGCCAGTGTTCTAGAGAAAAAACGTGAGGTCATCATAGAGCTTTTATCTTGTTCACTCCAACAAAGGAAATGTCCGCTTTGGGCACTAAGCAGTCATCAGAGTTGAGTTCAACAATCACGTCAATTACGCACTTTTCCATATACATACATATTTGCCGTATTTACCGATTGATATGGAACACCGAACAATCTCTACTCCGAAGCTACATGCCCCCTAAAAAACCGAATCCTGTATCCAAGCTTTCGTTGCAGAAATATCAAAGAATTTTGCTCCGTACCCCTCATTGAGCAGCTCTTCAGGTAGCCATTCATCGAATTTTTCCGTCAGCTTATCTGCTACACGCTCCGCCAACTTCGCCTCAGTAATGGTGGCATATGAGAACCTAGTGAAACTATCAACAACCTGCTTCTTGGTCATACCAGGCACCTCGATGATGCCGGCAAAAGTGCCGACCTCTTGTCTCGGGGAAGTAAGCCAAGCTGCAAGTGTGTAGCACTCCTTGTCGCCAAGCCAGGGCACAACATACGTAGCGCCACGCTCCTCAATAAGGACGTCTTCCGCTAAGTTAAGCGTCCGGAATGCCCCCAGTCCCTGCTCAAAAAGGCGCTTGGCTTCATCATCTAGGTAATCAACCTCACTGCCTCCGGCTGGTAATGTGTATTGTCCTTCCCGGTACAGCGCCAGCATCTCTTCTCGAACGCGACGATGCACCGGCGCACCGCTCCCACCAAATAAAGGTGGTTGCCCCTGACGAGACTGACTTACATACACCGCCAGTACTTGTGTATCCACATGGTCGACCCGCCAGCGCCTGCCACTGAAGATAATCATCTGCCCTTCAATCAGCGGTTCGTTGGCGGTTAGAGTACCCAGCGTCTTGCCGTTAGCAATAATCCGAAACTCCTCTGGCGTTTTGAAAGCCGCATAGAAGCGGTAATCATCCACCATCTTTTCGCCAGCCAGTCCCAATACCAGCTCGCCGTTGCCCATCTGGCTGATCAGTTCCGTCTCGCCCATATGACGAAGTAGTTGGGTGAACTGCGTCACGGATACACGACCGAAGGGGCCCTGGCGACAAAGCTGCTTGTAAAGCTGCTCCGCTCTGACACCACCCCACTGCGCAATGAGTGCCATGATCTGATGGAGAAGTGTCGAGAAGTGGTAGAGAGTGCTGTCCGGCGGTTCATACCAGCGGCTGAACAGTAGAAGGCGCACGAGTGCAATCGATTGGAACAGGTGAAGACGAAGCCGGTCCTGAATTGTCGACTTAGCGGAGAGTTCCGATTCTTTAATCAGCATTCTCAATGCTGCTGGCCCGCCACGCCGCCCAGAGCGACCTAGCCGCTGGCGTAGGCTGGACACCGAGTGTGGTGTACCCACCTGGATAATGGAATCCACCTTCCCAATGTCGATACCCAGTTCCAGGGTCATTGTGCAGATAGTCGATGTGGGCCGGTCACCTTTCTGCATTCGGGATTCAACATATTCGCGATGCTCTTTGGATAGAGACCCATGATGCGGAAAGAACTCATTGGGTACATGAGCCTGTTCGCACATATCACTCAATGAAGAGGCATGAAGTTCAGTGTTGCGCCGGCTGTTGGCAAAGATGAGATGGAAACCGCCACGGCACACCTTGAAAATTTCCCCGTTGATTCTGGGAATCGCCAACCTCTCCAACACATCCTTAGATGGCTGCGGGCCAATCTCAGGATCTTCATAGCCTTTAAGCCGGAACATCAGTGAGGAATGAGTACCTTTGCTCTCAATGATGTGGCACGGGACTCCGGCCCCCGGTCTTAAGGTCTGTACAACCGTGGCCAGGTCTCCCAAGGTCGCACTCAAAGCAACACGAGGCACAACTTCATGGACCAAGGCCTGCACTCGTTCAAGCAGTGATACGAGTTGTTGGCCTCTCTCCGTACCGATAAAGGCGTGATACTCATCTATGACACAGTATTGTAAATGCCGAAAAGCTTCTTCAGACCACCCCACATGGCGCATCAGCATTGCTTCGAGAGACTCCGGCGTGATCAACAGAATCCCCTTTGGCCTCTTTCGAACCTTTCCCTTCAAAGATGAAGAGACATCGCCATGCCATGGGGTTACCGGGATACCAGTGAACTCGGACAACATTTCGAGTCGGCGATGCTGATCGTTGATCAGCGCCTTCAGCGGACTGATATAAATGATGCTGAAGCCATCCTGCTCTGTATCCACCACGCTCATAGCTGGTAAAAAGAATGCTTCAGTTTTTCCAGCAGCCGTAGAGGCGCTGATCACAATGTCGCGATCTCGCGCTTGGATCGGCTCAATGGCTTCTACCTGGACCGGGCGCAGAGATCTCCACCCTTGCCGGTAGATCCAGCGCTGCACACCTGCTGAAAGTCGGTCTTCCGGTTTCATTTAGAGCTTGAACCCCACAAGCTCATCATCGCTTGAAATCGATAAGGGCTCATCTGACTCGGGCATGCCTGAAGGCATTTCTGGCGCAATGGCTACATTGCCGAGTAGGTTTTTCCATTCCAGGTGATCGTTCTGCTCCAACACCGCCAAGAGATCCAGGAAAGCCTTGATCGTGTTACGCGGTGTACGGAAGTAGGCCTCTCCGATCGTCTCGCTACAATGCTTGAGGAACGCTACTAACGCGTGATCATCGACTAAATATTCACTTTCATCGCCCCCGGCAAATACATGACGAAGGTTCTTCAGCAGTATGTAAAGCTCCTCAGGGGTGAGGCTCGCTAAATGAAGTGCTGGGGAAGAGTAATCCACGACGCCGGCTTGCTTCGCGAAGCTATTCCCAGCCAAACGAGACTGAAGTGCTTCATAGCTGTATAGACCACGACGTGGGTCCAATAGAAATTCAGGTGTCCCCCCCAGCAGAAACCCGAGATACTCAGCCGAGCCTTGGAGACAATCATTCAAGATACGCAGGATCTGCTCATAATTGGCGGTACGCGCCTGGCCACTATTGAGCTTGTATAGGTTTACCATCTCATCCAGATTGACCAATAGTCCGGCATATCCTGCTTGCCGCACGAAAAGACTCATCAGCTTTAACGCGTCATAGAACGAGTGGTCAGAGATGATGTTTCGGACATCCAAGTCCTTTCGAGCTTCGGTCTTGGTACTGTATTCCGCGCGTAACCACCTGATGGCAGCAGTTTTGAGCGACTCATTGTCCGTTTCGTGTCCCCTCCAGTAGGCCTCTATCACCTTACTGAAGTCGTAGCCACCCACCAACTCGTTCAGGTCGGAAAGGCGGCTTTGGATGACACTATCCACCGACTTGCCTTCTTGGTCGGCATGCTGTCTAGCTTGGGTAATGAACCGCTCGACCACACTCGTAAGTGCATTTCCTTCGGGCTTGTTCCGAGTAGCCAGGTTACGCATGAGCTCTGAATATAGGTTACGAGCCTGACCGTCAGAAGCGTGTATACGGCGATCGGGCGCAAGGTCTGCATTGACGGTGACCAGCTTCTTCTCAAGTGCGATCTGCCGAATCACGCTCAGGAAGAAGGTCTTCCCCGATCCGTAATCACCGATAATGAGCCGGAAGACAGAGCCACCCTCCGATACCCGTTCGATATCGCTGTATAAGGCTCTGATTTCATGAATTCGTCCAACTTGGATGTGTTGGATACCCACCTTCGGCGTGACTCCGGAGCGCAATGACTGGATGATCGCTTCTCGCTCTTTCGGTCGTATACGCTTCGTTGTCATCAATCTTGCTCCCTTACCGCTTTTATTTCATCGAGCGTGTCTTGGTCTATCTCGATCAAATCGCCCTGGTCTTCAATCAACGGCGCATCAAACTGGTCGAAGGCCCATTCATTCAGCACCTCAAGGGCACCATCGGTCATAAGTCCTCGCGCCGAGGCTAGCGCCTCTACCTCAGAGCGTGGCCAACTGATTCTGGAGATCAAGTCTTCGGCCAACGCCTGGTGAGGTACGTCAAGACCACTGAAAACCTCAGTTCCTTCAAGTTCGCCCCCCTCTAATGCTGTTTCCTCGACCTCTGGATACTCGAGAGCTTCTTGAGTTTCCTCATGGGACTGCTCCGCATCGACCTCTTCTGGTATACCGGCGTCATCGGCAAAAATGTCGCCCAAAAGTGACTGGGCGTGACGCGTCTCCGACTCGTGTAGCGCCAAAACCGCTTCGTCTAAGATAAATCCAGAAAGCGCTTTGGCAACTGTTGTCGTGGCTGACGGTTCATCAGCTGGTGCCAATGGCGAGACCGAGGTTGTCGGAGAAGATGATTGCTCGCGTTGTTTAGCGCTGTAACTTGAAACTTCATGGATGTCTCGAGTTACCATAGTTTTATCAAGGCCTAACGTTGTGTATATACGCTCAAGTTGCCGTATCTCGTCGATGGAGGCATGTCCGTCTGCCATGGCGACTCCGATGAGGAGTTTGCTCAGAACCGCACGCTGCTCCTGATCCAGACTGTCAATCCGCTTCTTGACGCCAGTCATGTTGATTGGTGCCTGCAAGCTCCAGCGCAGGTATGCATGCAACGATTTCTTGTCAGCACCGCTAAGGTGCACGTTCTCCTCGATCACGGTCTTCAAAGCACGTGCTTCTTCGCCTTCAGCCCCATTTTGTGCAGCGACCATAGTGCCAAGCCGCACGACTGTAGCGTACTCTTGCAACGATGGCGTCAGCGCCGTTTTCTCAGCACCGTCTTGAGGGAAAAGTGTGATTTTTCCTTTAGGGTCCGGCTTCACATGATGCACGCGAGGGTCTGGCGCGAAGCCTATGTCCAGGTTATCGAGTGTGCGTGATAAGAGCTCTAGCTCCCCTTTGTTCAGCTTCTCAGGCTCAGACTTCCCCATTAGTTTCCAAAGGCTAGCGACCGGTAACATCTCGTCACGCGTCTCGACATGCGCTTTCAGGACCGTACTAATTTTGGCGAGCGCAGGTGGTAGCCTTCGCTCGAGTAGCGGCTTGGGCAGCAATAGGCTTGCCTCAATATCGTCCGGCCGATGACCTTCTTTGCCAAGATACCGGCTCAGCGGCGCCAACTCCTCCGTGATGGCTTCAGCCACGGCCTCCAGCTTCCGTTGTGGCCCTGTTAGCTCAAACGGATCCGGTACGTTCAACTGCGGCAAATGCAAGTCAGCCCCAAGTAACGCCCCACTGGCTGGCCGATAGTGCAGTTCAAGTTGACGTTTATTGACCTTTACCTTAATACCATCACCGAACTGTTCTCGGTAGCGGATTTTGAAGAGTGACTTGAAGGCGTCTTCACAACGACGAGCAGGTGCTCGGACGGAGTAGTTCGGATGATAGCGGGCCCAACCGTACGCAAGCGCAGGTCCTACCGGTGTATTATTCAGTGCACAGAGCCCTACTTGGTAACGAAGGCTCAGTGAATTATGCCCGCTTATGTAGGCCTGTTTGACGTTGGCGAACAGATCTGGCTCCAGCACGATCATCAGATCCATAAGCCGGGAGACATATCCCTTAAACGACCGGTTCTTTGAAAAAACGGCCTTGAGGCGGTTTAGCTCTTTGAACAATGTACGTAATTCGTCTTTTTCAAGCGGTCTTTCGCCGTTGAGGTGGTCAACCAAAAATCTACGCTCGAATCCATAGAAGTACAGAAATACGTAAGTAATCGGCGTGTCCGGGTCGTCGCGACTACTCGCTAGCCAAGTAATGTATGCACCTTTGGCCCGGGCATTCAGCGAAGAGAATCGAGGATAGTAACTTATCTCAGGATCTTCATAGCTGTAATCTGTGGCAACTATCTGAGAGTTAATCTCGACCAGCGAAGGTTCATTGCGGCTACCCTTGAGACTATTTGTGTCGCATAGGTAGAAACCACCACGCTTGATAAGCGAGCCTCCAATCGAGACGGGATCCCCAAGTGGTATCCAACGTCCAGCAATCGGTGTTTCAATATCCTGGTCGAGCGTGTCGACCAGCTTAAAGTCACTTAACACATCATCTTTGCGTGGTCTGCCTAAGCTGGAGGTAGTCGTGACTGTCAATGTTATCCCAGAGGATTTAGCAGATCGGCTACGAGCCGTTTTTGGTGAGCTACTCGCTCGGCCGCCCGTTTGCTTTTTCGTACTTTTGCGAGCAGCTTGGAAGACGATATAGAGAACGACTGCAACGATAATCCATTCCATAGACTACAAAACTCCTTGATAGCGTAACGCTATTAAACGTTGACCTGCTCGCTCCTTGAGATCACATTAGCATGGTCAGATTAGCACCAGTCAATTAGGTTAGACACTTCATTTCCTATCCCGACGAAGGCAAACCGCTAGTATAGTTGATGTCCGCCACAGGTCGCTTGCGGTCACCCTAACTTCCTTTGATTGCAATTGCTGCTATTTCCGATATTTCTGCTTTCTCCAAATATGTGGAGGGGGCTACCCCATTTTCACGGACGGATAAAAAGAGGCTGAGACCATCTCTGAGCGCGTCGAGCGGCCACCGGCTTGGCAAATACCAGCAACTCCTGCATGTTCATTGTTTGATTCTTGGCCGCCATCGTTTTCCCTTCATGGCGCAGTGTGATTTCCTATCGTACTAGCCAACATTACAGCCAAATGGAAGGTGCGCAAGTCGCCTCGCTTCTTCTCAATGCAAGACCGATACGTTGTCAGGGTGGATTCTCGCCTGGCGAGATCGCTATACTGTATATATATACAGTATTCGAGATTTTGATATGACAGCAGTAATTTTGGGACGGTGCGGTGAACCTAAGACATTGGAGGTCCCTCTCTTCGCCGAGCGTGTATCTGCTGGCTTCCCGTCTCCTGCACAGGACTACATTGAGCGAAGCCTGGATCTCAATGAGCTTTGCATCAAGCGCCCTGCCGCTACCTTCTTCGTGCGCGCTGAAGGCGAATCTATGATCGAGGCGGGAATCTTCTCGGGAGACATCCTGATCGTTGACCGCTCGCTTGACCCAGTACACGGCGATATTGTCATCGCGAGTGTCGATGGCGAGTTCACAGTCAAGCGGCTTTCATTGCGGCCTTCTCTGCGTCTTGAGGCGGCAAATGCCTCGTACTCGGCTATCGAGCTAAGGGACGAATCCGAGCTGGAGATTTTCGGTGTTGTGACCAACGTCATTCACGCGCTGAGGTAACCGATGCCAAGTGTGTTTGCGCTGGTGGACTGCAACAACTTCTACGCTTCCTGCGAGCGGCTGTTTCGCCCGGATTTAAAGGGGCGTCCCATCGTCGTCCTGTCGAATAATGACGGCTGTGTCGTTGCTCGCTCCGCTGAAGCAAAGGCGCTAGGTATCAAGATGGGGGTGCCATTCTTCCAGATCCAGGAACTGGTCCGAGAGCACGGTATTCAGGCGTTTTCATCAAACTACGCGCTATACGGTGACATGTCTGCCCGTGTTATGAGTCTGCTAGAGCAGATGGCGCCCAGGGTTGAGGTCTATTCGATCGACGAAGCATTCTTGGACCTCGGTGGGGTTTCGGCCGGTACGGCGCTTGACGTATTCGGGCATCAGGTACGCACCAAGGTGCAGAAATACACTGGGATCCAGGTATGTGTCGGGATCGCGCCGACTAAAACCCTGGCCAAGCTCGCGAACCACGCCGCGAAGCGCAACCCGAAAACAGGTGGAGTTGTGGATCTGACGGATTCTGAACGACAGCGGAGACTGCTTGCAATTACGCCCGTCGACGAACTGTGGGGAGTCGGGCGTCGGTTAGCGCCTCGACTGAATGCTGTGGGAATTCGGACAGCCCTTGAGCTGGCGGATGCAACTCCCCACACATTGGTATCAAGCGGGTATCGCTGGCATGTGCGGGCCTTCTGCGAGCGGAACCGGGAGTTTCGTGACTTTGTGCTAGCGCGTATTTTGCACTGTGGAGAATTGCACGGAGCCCCACTGATCGATGCGTCCGAGGATTCGCTTTGGCATGAAGAGATTGTGCTAAGACTGATTACGAACCCGATTCTCTCTGCCGAGCAGCGAGCAATGGTCAGGTTGGAACGCTGCTTTGATGACGAAGTCATGCAAATACCGACCCGCAGGGCGTTAGCAATCTATCTATTACAGCTGATGCAAGTGCCCACTGAGCCACTCCATGAGGATGAAAGGAAAAATCCCGCGGCTTTCCCCATCGTATTGGAGGACTACCATCAGCTTCAGGAACTCAGTTTCGGCAGGAAGACTGACTAAGGCTATCGGAGGCATCTGTGCGAGGGGCTGTGTTGCTGACTGTCCGTGCCGACGCTGGCGTTCATCCGCCGCCATCTGTTCCCTCTGAACCCTCTCCAGGTCCCAGTATGGTCGCTCATGATTAGCGCCGCCATAGAGAAAAAAGCCCTAAAAGGTGCAATTTAGAAGTGACGTTTCAGTCTGCTGGTCTTCCCACGGATTTGTGAATCGTGACAGCCTCTTTTCCCACCACTGGCTCAGCTCACGGCGGTCTCAGGCGGCCAATGTCCGGGCGATGACGATGACGGAAACTTTGCGCTCTTCGCCGTGATGAGCGCAATGACCGTCGCTGTTACGCCGACGAGTTGGTGAGGAACTCATATCACCGAACGGTTATATTCTTATCAAATAGCCAATTGTTCAGATAAAAACTAACCGAACGGTTATAGTAGCTTGATATCCCACGCACAGCAGCAGTAATATAACCGTACAGTTATACTCTTTCCGAATGGAGGTGCCATGAAAGTCAAAGTGACAGATGTCGAAGCGATCGGCCATATCGCCCGCCTGGCCCGAAAGCGCCAGCACATCCGCCAGGATGATCTTGGCGTCATGATTGAGTGCAGCCACAAGTTCGTCGGAGATGTCGAGAAAGGCAAGCCGACCGTTGAGTGCGGCCGCGTCCTCAGGCTATTGGCGGAACTGGGTATCGAGGTCCACCTCGACTTGCCCGAGGATGTCGCAGAAGCGTGGCAGGAATCGCTGACCAATAACGCGTGAGGAACGGACCGATGGCAGACCTTCAGACACGCTCGCTCACCGTCTGGTGCAACCAGGCCAAGGTGGGGACGCTCAGCGAGTACAGCAATCTATGGCATTTCGAATACCACCCGCAATGGAACGCTTTCGACCTGGCGCCGGAGCTGCCCATTGAGTCCGGGCGCATCGAGGACGGTGCGAGCCAACGCCCGGTACAGTGGTTCTTCGACAACCTTCTGCCAGAAGAAAATGCCCGGGCGTTGCTGGCCCGGGATGCCAAGCTCGACCAGGCGGATGCCTTCGGACTGCTAACGCATTACGGCGCCGAATCCGCTGGTGCCCTGACGCTCCTTCATGAGGACGAGGTACCGACAACTTTGGGGGAGCATCCGCTGCCGTTCGAGGAACTGTCGAACCGTATTCGCCACCTGCCCCACATCGCCCTTTCAGCCGGCACCAGCAAGCGCATGTCCCTGGCCGGGGCGCAGCATAAGCTACCGGTGATCTATCGTGACGGCACCCTGTTTGAGCCCAAGGAAGCGACACCGTCGACGCATATTCTCAAGCCTGAGCACAGCGATCCCGAGCAGTATCCGCATACGGTCATCAACGAGTGGTTCATGATGCAGCTGGCCAAGGGCCTGGGTCTGCTCGTTCCCGATACCTGGGTACTGCACGTCCCGGAGCCGGTTTACCTGGTCGAACGCTTCGATCGTCAGTCCGACAATGGGGTGCTCTACCGTCGCCATGTGCTCGATGGTTGCCAGCTGCTGTCACTGGATCGCACCTTCAAATATCAGCAGTGCACGCTAGCGTCGCTGGAACGGATGGTGCAGCTGTCCCGCACCAAGGGCCGTACCCGCCAGCGGCTGTTTCAGTGGATGCTATTCAACGTGCTGATCGGCAACACCGATGATCACTTGAAGAACCTATCATTCTTTGCCGGGCCGTCCGCTGTTGATCTGGCGCCCCATTACGACCTGATCAGCACAGCCCTGTACGAACAGCCTGGCAAGTGGGGCGATGCCCGTTTGATCTGGGCGGTGGGTAGTGCCACGCGGCTGGGTGATGTTCGCCTGGCGGATGTATTGGCGCTTGCGGATGCCCTGAAGCTGTCCCTATCCTATGCCAAGCGCACGGTGAACTACATGATCAAACAAAGTGGTGATGTGACGGGCACGCTTCTCGAATGCCTGGAAAAGGAAAACCTGCCAGGTGCCGGACGCCAAGGAGAACTGCGCCATTTGCGTCAGTTCCAGCATGGCGTATTGAAGGACATAGTTCGGCAACTCGAAAGCTAGCCGCCAAAGCCAGCATTGCTGAGAACAGCTAAGTCGAAACCTTGAACATGATAGCCTGACGGTACAAGAGGGAAAAATCGTTAGCGTCCTAGAACGATTCATCGAATAAATCCTCACCCAGGAAGGCCTGCTATTTACAGCTCCAGCTCAATTGTCTTTTTGACGTCGTTCTGGTCAGGAAATCTAACGTCATATCCCATCGCGGCATACCCCTTCTCTCGCTTCTGGAACATGCGCTGCAACATCGGTAACGAGCAGTCCAGGTAGTCATAGATCGTGACAGCCTCTTTTCCCTCCACTGCCCGATGGAGACGGCCGGCATACTGCGCCAGTGAACCTTTCCAGGCGATGGGTAGCGCGAGATACAGCGTATCCAGTCGCGGCAGGTCAAAGCCTTCACCGACGTACTTGCCCGTGGCGACGACCACTTGGGCCGAGGCCAGCTGCTCGTTTGCACGCTTGCGTTCCGTGGCGCGCATGGCGCCCCTCAATACCAGGACCTCGAGCCCTCTAGACGCCAATAGCTGCGCCAACGCTTCAGCATGCTCCCGCCGCTCGGTCAGCAACAGCGGATGGCGCCCGCATCCCACTGCGGTGACGACATCTTCGGCTATGGCTGCATTACGCTCTTCGTTTGTCGCCAACCACCGATAGACCGATGCGATATGCGGGCGCTCATCAGACTGCCTCAGCTCGGCCGGAGGCTGATCATAGCGTCGGTTCACAAGCACCGTTTGCTGGAATTTTGCACCCTGCTCCGCTTTGACCTTGTGGCGGATGGGGCCGGCGACCATGAACATGATCTTCTGATGGCCATCCTGCCTGTCCGGTGTCGCGGTGAGACCTGCTATGTACTTTGCCCGGACTTCGTTGAGCAACATTTCATATCGCGGTGCCGAGATATGGTGGCACTCGTCGATGATGACCTGACCGTATCGCTGAACGTATTCGGAGACGGTGTTGTCCTTCTTGTCGATCAGGCTCTGGTACGTCGCTATATCGATTTCTTCCGTCGGCTTCTTCTTGCCGCCACCGATGATTCCCACATTCACACCGGTGGTGAATGACTGGATGCGCTCTTTCCACTGGTCGAGTAGTTGACGACTGTGGGTCAGGATCAGGGTGTTCACGCGACGCTTGGCGATGAGTCCGATCGCCGTAACCGTTTTGCCGAAGGCCGTGGGAGCATGCAGAATACCGGTATCGTGCTCGGCCATTGCCTCGACCGCTCGCCTCTGGTCCGGTCGCAAATCACCCAGAAATGCCATGTCGTTAAGTGGCTGACCGCTGTGTCGATGATCTTCAACTTCGATCTGTATGTGCTGCTCCTTTAGCAAGTCTCTCACATCATCCAGGCATCCGCGCGGGAGTGACAGGTACCCCTGCTCGATTCGAGCGCAGGTGATAAAGCGCGGTATGCCATGCGTGGAAAAGCGAAGCGCCTGGGTTTTGAAGAACACCGGATTCGAAAAGCTGGCGAGCCGTTTCAGCCTTGCAATCAGGGGCGCCGGAATCGCGTCCTGTTTGATGTAGATGTGATTGGCCAACGTCAGCGTGACGCTCTCGGGGCAGCCGTAAATTCGGCCATGGTCAATACGTAGCCCTTGTTCCCAGGGCGGGCGCTCGTCAATCGTCGCAGCACGTTCAGGCTCAAGCTCTCGTAGCAACCTGGACAGATCGTCAGCTGACAGCCGACCAAGTTGTGACAGGAAGCGCCACTGATCCGGGTACGCATGAAGATCGGCGTCGACGAACTGGCTGTTACCCTGGCGTCGCGCCTGGTGCTGAAGCGGTAAGGCGATCAAATTACCGAAACCACCTTCCGGCATATGATCCTGATTGGGAAATAACCGATCATAGGAGTCGAATGAGAGACCGGGATGGATTTCCATCGCCTTGTCGAGAAGCGTGAAGCCCAGACGACGCGCATCCTGGGCCAGCACCGGTTCAGAGAAAAAGATCCAGAGGTGAGCTCCGTTGCCGGACCGCGATATTTCGACTGCGTGAGGTATCGACGCCTGATGGCACACTTTTGACATCGCTTTAACGGCCTCCTGCCACCCCGTCTTGTCGAAGTCCGCTGCCAGTAGATGACAGCGGCTCCCGGGCAATAACGGATAGAGCCCAACTACCTGCTTTCCCGCCAAGTGGTCGTATACTGCCTGCTCATCGAGCGTTTTGAAGTGCTTATGGCCGCAGTCACCGCATTTGACTTTCGGCTTCTTGCAAATGCCGGGTAGCCATTCATTGTGACAGGCGACGGAATAACCTTGACGCCCCTGGGCGTTTTGCCAGCGTACGGCAAACACGTCGGTACGACCCCTGAAGAGATCGCGGAACAACTGGACCTTTTGTTCCGGGCTGAGTATCAGCTGCGCATGGGCTGGATGTGCCCGCAGTAGCGCCTGCTTCCGCTGGACCAGCCGTTGCTTCTCGGCATCGAGCTCGGCTAGCCGCTTGTCTATGGCTTTCAGTTCATCCTGTGCGGTCGGAGGGCTATCAAATACAGGCATGAAGAAAACTGACGACCGCAACGACGGATCGCCTTTTTACGTTATGCATGGGGCTGGCAAGGCGGCTTAATCAAGGACTCGGCTGGAATGCCGAGCTCCTGATGGAGCTTCCAGATCATTTTCAGTGTCAGTGAACGCTTGTGGTTAAGGACCTCGTACACACGGTTACGTTTGCCGATCATCGGTTCCAGGTCTTTTGCTGTGAGGCCTTTCTGCTCCATCTCGAACTTGATGGCTTCAACCGGGTCCGGCAAATCCAGGGGGTAATGCTTACTTTCGTAAGCCTCGACCAGCGTGACCAGGACGTCGAGCTTTTCACCTTCGGGCGTGCCTGGCTCCGCCATCATCAGCGTTTCAATTTCTTTAAGTGCCGCACGGTAGTCGGCATCAGTGCGGATCGGTTTGATGTCCATCTTCCGTTACCTCTGGCGTTATATCGTCTCGACGTCGATCTGTTATTCGTCCCGTCCCTGGGACTTACCCGGCGGGCTCGCTGCGCTCATGCAAAATCGCTCCCGGCGATTTTGTCGTACTGGGCATGAGTGCCGATAAAGCGGATGTAGACCACCCGGTAGGCATAGTTGATCCAGACCACCAACCGGTACTTGTTCCCGGCGATGTTGAATACCACTCGCCCGTCCTTGAGGATGCTGGCATTTCGGAAGTCCTGCTTGACCTCAGCGGGTGAACTCCAGTCAGATTTCAGTGTGTGCCTGTACCACGCCAACGTCGGCTGCGTGGCATCATCGTACGCAGGGTTGTCTTCCCAGAAGGACTTCAATGTCGACAGTGCGATGATTCTCATAGGCGAACTCTAGTCCCAAAATGGGACTATGGCAAGCCCTAGTATTGAGTTAGCTACACACCCGGTAAAGCACCGCGCGATTGTACTCAGGAGCCGGCATTGAGTCGGCGTTGGCACCCGGAGCTATTAAATTGACACCCCTACTACCTGCCAATAATCTTTACCTATTACGCATGCTGAATCGACGGACGGAAATCAAATTAGGGGGGCAGCCCCTCATGTGGCGTTTCGGGAAAATTCAGGTTTAAACTGGAAACGTCAGCAGCTGCCAACTGGAAAAATTCCGTTAAGTCTTTGATCTATAAAGGGCCAGAATTCAGTTTAAAACTGGATATTTCTGGACACAACTCACGAGGTGAATAAGCCGCTCGATCCAATCCCGGTCATCAATGGCAGCGTGGATGGTCGCTCGCAGGTTGCCGCGCCAGGGCGTGCCAACCAACTGCTGCTGCGGGTCTAGAATCACCAGCGCATCACGGCTACGGGCGTTCTTCTCACAGTTCCAGCCGCCGACATTCCAGTCGATGTAGTACTTTGATTTCACCGCCATGCTCTTAAATTTCAGCTAGTTACATTCAAAAATTAACTTTCTTCGCAAGCATTTGGTCTGCGCTGGCAGCTGCTCAAGCAGCTTCAGCGTCTCCTTGTGTGGCCGCGGGCATTCCATCTCTATCATGCCGTTGATCAGCATGTCGTTGAACCAGCGCACGCTTCCTGGGAAGCCTTCGCTCTGGCTGTTCACCCTGCCTGTCTTTGCCACACAGGTAAGGAAACTGTCACACGGTTAATGTGGCTATGCTATGGGGCTATGCTTTTAGAGTGTGAGTATTTCGGAGAGCCATATCATGTTAGAGCATGCCGACTACTCGATCATCGAGGCAAACGATCGCTTTGTGCTGATTGACGTTGACGACGATGCCCATCTCAGGGTCCCGGATGACGCCGGGGATGTCATTCATCGACTGGATGCCCAGTTCGCCGGGGGCCTCAGGGGGCGCAAGGTCTTCTGCCGCAAAGCAGACGGCTGTTTTGACGAGTTGGTGCACTATTTTGGCCGGTTCACGCGGCAAGGCCACTGCAGCAGTGACCAGAGTCGCTTTCTCGAGACGTTTTGCCGCTAGCCCGGACCCATGGGGCAAAGGCGCTCTGGTAGCGCTGGCGCAGGTGGGTAAATTCTGGTAGCTTCGCTGATCGTTCAAAAAAACCAGAAAAACAGTGGTTTAACATGCTACAGAACGCAAATCAGTCCAGTGACATCAGCTTCACCCCTTACGTCATCGCTGAAAACGAAGACTACATGAACGATGAGCAGCTCGCTCATTTCCGGCAGATCCTGCTGAAATGGCGCACCGCGCTGCAGGAAGAGATCGCGGGTACCGTCGGGCACCTCCAGCAGGGACCGATGAACCATGCCGATCCGCTGGACCGGGCCACGCATCAGGAAGAGATGAACCTTGAACTTCGCACCCGTGACCGTGAGAGCAAACTGATCCGCAAGATCGACAAGACCCTGGAGCGGATTCGCGAAGAGGATTACGGCTATTGCGATACCTGCGGTATCGAGATCGGTATCCGGCGCCTGGAAGCCAGGCCGACTGCGGACCTCTGCGTGGATTGCAAGAACATTGCGGAGATCAAGGAGCGCACGCAGCGCTAGAGATCCTGAGCCCCCCAGGATGCGTGAAACCGCCACCGGAGTTCTGTTGCCATCCAGGCGGCAGGATGTCCGGGGCGGCCTGTCCTTATCCCGATAGGTCAAGTCTGGTCCGGTGTTCGGTTTATCGGACAGTATCGTCTGGCCTTGATACACAATTTGTCGGCGTTTCCGAACAGGTACAACTCGCTGTTGTCGGGAAATTCGCTCAAAGTCCAATCGAATCAAGCGGCTGCTATTGTTGGTCCGTCTGATGCAGTTGATGCATGTGCAGACGCAATCGAAGCATATGCAGACCAGGCGACCGGGGTGTCGGATCGCCTGGTTACTGATAACCGGACACGAGGTCGACAATGAAAATAATGATACCGGTACTGGTCCTGATCATGCTGTTCGCGGTTGCCAGCGGCGTTGCTGCCGTCGGCAGCACCCTGTACGGCTATGGCTGGCAGCCTGCATCGTCCGAGCACTTGAATCTGTACCTCTCCGGCGGTTAAGGGCTTTATGTCGATGGCCCGGCACCTGGCCGGGCCATCGCATCATAAGTCGGTTTGCGGCGCGCCGGTGCGCGTTTCGGAAAGCATCGTCGTCAGTCCTTGCGATCCGGATGCGTAGCGAGGAAGTGTTTCAGTACCTTTCGCAGGGCCTCGGCGTGGGCTTCGTTGCCTCCCTTCTCCGCTTTTTTGATATCGTCCAAGATGATAGTGCGGATACGTGCCTCGTCGTCTTTGACGATAAGGTACTGCCCGAGCGCAGCCGCTATCATCGGATCCATCCGTTCGTGTTCGGCGATCGCCTCGATCTCGTCCTCGGTCAAGCCCGACATGTCGAGGCATTCCTGATAGGTTAACATGATCCACCTCCCCCTTTTATTTTCCAAGGTTTCCCTGGGGCTTCCCGTCCCGTTGCTTTTTCCTTCTTCACTTTCAGTTTAATCAATTGTCGCGAAAGGGGGTTGAGCCCGGTCATATTTTGGCCCGTTACGGCTGAACATTGTTAATGTTGCCCCCGCGCCGTCTGCGACCTATCCTTAGCCCCCTTTTCACGGCCACTGCGTTTCACCCAAGTCCCGGCACCGCCGGCGACGCTGCCAGGGACTGCCATGACGTCGAATGCTTCGCTGCTCAAACACCGCTCTTTCATGCGCTTCTGGATAGGTCAGATGGCTTTCTCGCTGGCGTTCCAGATGCTGCTGGTCGGTCTTGGCTGGCAGATCTACAACCTTACCGACAGTGCGCTCAGCCTGGGGCTGGTTGGTCTGGCGCGGTATCTGCCCCAGTTGCTTCTGACGTTCTACGCCGGGCATGTGGCCGACAATCATGACCGCCATCTGATCCTGCTGTTGTGCCGGTCGGCCATGACGCTGACCATCGCGGTGCTCGCGGTTACCAGCATCATGGGTCTGATAACGCCTGCGATCATTTACGGCTGCTGTATCGCGATGGGAACGGCGCGGGCCTTCGAGGCGCCGGCGACCCAGGCAATGGTGCCCAATATTGTCAGCGCCGATCTGCTGGCGCCGGCGCTGACCTGGACGGCGTCAGGACGTGAGGCCACCACCATCGTCGGCCCGGCTCTGGGCGGCCTTATCTACCTCCTGGGTGCCGGCGCGCTGTATGGCACCAGTACGGCTTGCTGTCTGCTCTCGGCGCTGATTCTCGCCAACCTGCGTTACCGGCAGGACCGGCGCGAGAAGCGCCCGGTCACGCTCGATTCGCTTCTGGGCGGGCTGCGCTTCACCTGGAGGAATCCGGTGATTTTCGGTTCCATTTCGCTGGATATGTTCGCGGTGTTGCTGGGCAGCGTCACGGCACTGCTGCCGATCGTCGCCCGGGATATTCTCGAGACCGGCCCCTGGGGACTGGGGTTACTGCGCAGCGCCCCGGCGGTCGGTGCGGTGCTGATGTCGGTGTATCTGGCGTGGCGTCCGATCGGGCGCCGGGTCGGGCCGAAGATGTTCGTCGCGGTGGCGGTTTTCGGCGCCATGACGATCGTCTTCGGGCTGTCCGAAATGCTGTGGCTGTCCATAGTGGCGTTGCTGGTGATGGGCGCGGCCGATATGGTCAGCGTGGTGATCCGCTCCACTCTGGTGCAGCTCGAAACGCCGGATGAGATGCGCGGCCGCGTCAGCGCCGTCAACTCGATATTCATCAGCACCTCGAACCAGCTTGGCGAGTTCGAATCGGGGGTGCTCGCGGCCTGGGTCGGTGCCGTGCCGGCGATTGTGATCGGCGGGATCGGAACCTTGGGCGTGGTGGCGCTGTGGATGCGCTGGTTCCCGGACCTTGCCCGGCGCGACCGTCTGGATATGCGCGCTTGATTGCCGTCAGCCGGACATGCAAGGTTCAGTCTGAAACGCGTATACTCGGCAGCGATTTCCCTGCTTTTCGACAAGGACGAGATTCATGCATATTCGTAACGCCTTCTCCATGATCGGGCTTTGCGGCGCCACTCTGCTGGCCGGTTGCCAGACGCTGTCGTCGCAGTCCATGCTGCAGTCCGGCATGCTGGCCGCGCAGTCCTATATGCTCAGCGATACCCAGGTAAAAACCGTCGCCAACCAGACCTGTGCGCAGATGGACGCCAATAATATGCTGGCCGACGTCAGCAGCAAGTACGGCAAGCGCCTGACCGGTATTGCCGACCGGCTCGGTCATCAGATCGACGGAACCGCCGTCAACTACCGCGTCTACATGAACAGCGAACCGAATGCCTGGGCCATGGCCAATGGTTGCGTGCGTGTTTACAGCGGCCTGATGGACCTGATGACCGACAACGAGCTCGAAGGCGTGCTCGGGCACGAGCTGGGTCACGTGGCCCTGGGTCATACCCGCAAGGCGATGCAGACCGCCTACGCCACCGCCGCCGCCCGTGGCGCTATCGCCGCGACCGGCAATGCCACCGCGACCGGCAATGCCACCGCGGTGGCATTGTCGAGCTCCCAGATCGGCGATCTGGCCGAACAGCTTGTCAACGCCCAGTTCTCGCAGTATCAGGAGCGAGAGGCCGACAATTTCTCTTTCGAATTGCTGGGCGAGCGAGGCATACCGCGTGATGGGCTGGTCAGCGGGTTTGAGAAGCTGGCCGGGCTCGGCGGCAGTCAAAGCAGCCTCCTCTCGACCCACCCCGGCGCCGGCGAGCGGGCCGAGAATATCCGCAGGCGGCTTGAGCGTGGCGAATAACCGGCGTCTGCGATCTCCGGCAGGCGGTTCTTTTTGCCATATTTATACGTAGCGCGTAAAATTTTACGTGGCGTGTAAAATTATGGAAAAAGAGGCTGCTTGTGAGCGTTATCGATTGGCACTATCCGCGCCGGGAACTGGCCGAGCGCTACCTCCAGGGCGTAACCCAGGGCATCATGAACCGGATTGCGCTGCTGGGGGTGCGGCGGGTCGGCAAGACCGAGTTTCTGCTGCGGGATTTCTGTCCGCTGGCCCTGGAACAAGGCTATCTGCCGATCTACGCCAACCTCTGGGCCTCGCCCGAGCATCCGCACGAGACCATTATCGAAGCCCTGAAGGCGGCCCTCTCCGGCCTCAAGGACCGCAAACGCATCAAGTCGGTGCTGGCCAGCGAGGTCAAGAAGCTCGAAGTCGGCAACAGCCTGATCGGCAAGATGGGGTTCGAGTTCAACAGCCCGCTGCCGATCATCGCGCCCGGTGTTCTGACCCATGTCGGTCAGCTGCTGTCGCAGCTGGTCGAAACGCCAAACTGCAGGCCGCTGCTGGTCATCGACGAAATTCAGCACCTGGCCGAGAGTCCGGCCTTCCATCCCCTGCAGGGCACGCTCCGGACCGCCTTTGACCTTCACGGCCACAAGCTGCCCGTGGTCTATGCCGGCTCTTCGCGCAACGGCATGCAGGCCATGTTCGCCGACGACAAGATGCCGTTCTACAACTCGGCGTATATGGTCGAGTTTCCGGCCATGGGCGAGGAGCTGGTGCGTCATTGTTGCGACATACTGCGGACCCGTTTCGAGCTGCACTATGACGTACGCGAGATCACCGACGTTTTCACGCGTCAGTTCGACAATTCCCCGTTCTGGCTCAGCAAGCTGATTCAGCATCTGGTGATGAATCAGTGCAGCGTCCGCGAGGCGGCCGATCTGGTGCAGGACCAGCTGGTGCTGGATGGCGGCTTCGAGCAGCTGGTACAGAAACTCAATGCCACCGACAGGGCCGTGCTGACGCTGATTCGAGAGCGCTGCAACCGGCTCTACGCCGAGGACACACTGAAGCTGATCAAGGAGCGATTCGGCCTGTCGGTGAAGGTCAGTGGCATAACCGCGTCGCTGAAGAAGCTGAAACGCCAGCGCCTGATCTCGCAGATGGGCCGCAGCGATTACCTGATCGAAAATGCAGGCTTCGTCGAGTATCTGCGCCAGCGGCGGTAATCTGCCGGCGCAGGCGTGCCCGGTACCTTTGGGGCACCCTAATTCGCTATAGTGACAGTTAAACTTGCAGGACCTTGCGATCTGGAGACGTGTCGCAAAGCCCCGAGGATCTCCCATGCCGAAAGTGCGCGTGAGCCGCAGTCTGAATATTCCGGATCCGCTCAAGGTCAGCCGCTATCGAAAGATTCCGGAGCTGGGCCCGCGCATACTCTTTTTCAGCGGTGGCACGGCACTGACCGGGTTGTCGCGTACGCTGAAAAACTACACCCACAACTCCATTCATCTGGTCACCCCCTTCGACTCCGGCGGCAGTTCCGCCAAGCTGAGGGATGCCTTCTCGATGCCGGCGGTCGGCGACCTGCGCAGCCGCCTGATGGCCCTGGCGGATGAAACCGTGCTCGGACACCCGGAAGTGTTCGCGCTTTTCAGCTACCGTCTGCCATCCGAGCCGCCCGACAGCGAGCTGCGTGCCCGCCTGGAGCGGATGGTGAGCGGCGAAGACCCGCTGATCGGGGCGATCCCGCAACCGATGCGCCGGCTGATCTGCAATCACCTGGGCTACTTCGTGGATGCCATGCCGGAGGCGTTCAACCTGTCAGGCGCCAGTATCGGGAACCTGCTGCTCTCCGGGGGATACATCAACCACCACCGCGACCTTGAGCCGATCCTGTTCCTCTTCTCCAAGCTGGTCAACGTTCAGGGCACCGTCTGCGCCATCGTCGACGACGATCTGCACCTGAAAGCCGAGCTGGAAGACGGCAGTACCGTTATCGGCCAGCATCGCCTCACCGGCAAGGAGGTGGCACCCGTGTCCTCACGGATCCGCAGGCTCTGCCTGTGCGAATCGCTGGAAAAGCCCGATGAGACCACCTCACAGCTGCCCAAAGGCAATCGAACGCTGATCCAGCAGGCCGATCTGATCTGCTATCCGCCGGGAAGCTTCTACTCCAGCCTGGTGGCGAATCTTTTACCCGAGGGGGTCGGACGCGCGATCGCCCGCAATGATTGCCCCAAGGTTTATATTCCCAATCAGGGAAACGACCCCGAGCAGATCGGCATGACGCTGGAGGACTGCATTCGCACCCTGCTCGAGGCGCTGGGTCGCGATGGCGTGACGGCGCCCGCCGATCTGCTCAACTTCGTCATCGTCGACAGCAGGCACGGTCGCTACCCGGGCGGTATTCCCGCGCAGCTGCTGTCCTCGCTCGGCATCGAACTGATCGATCTCAGGCTGATCGACCCGCGCTCCGGCCCTCACTACGATAACGAGCGCCTGGTCGAGGCGCTGTTGTCCCTGGCCTGAGGCTTGCTGCCTATACGTCTTGTCGAGTGTTGGAGCGGCGCCAATTCCGGTATCATGGTCCACCCTGATGCCGCTGATTTTCGTGGAGAGCGCCTAGTGAATACCGATATCCTCAAAGCCATTGCCGCCATCAAGCAATCCGTTTTGAGCGACTGGGAAAAATTGCAGAGTTCTGCGCAGAAACACGAATACGACTACGTGCAGGGCGCACAGCAGAGGGTCGAGCGGGTATTGAACGAGACCCTGACCAAGCTTTACGATGTCTACGGCGTCAAATACGTGGTGCTGGAGACCTTCATGCAGCTGGACGGGCTGCTGACGATGGAGCTATCGGATATCCTGCCGGTTCGCGGGGAGTACGAGCACCTCTGTTTCCACGAGCTGCTGCATATTCTGCTGGTGACCTACATCATGGACGAGCTGGTCGCCATCGGCGAGGACCGGGGCTACTTCAGCGCCGACGACAATGGCTTCGCACAGGCCGGCATCAAGGCCGGTCAGCGTCATCACTGAGCCTCTGCAGGCCCTGTTGGCGGTTGATCCTGAACAGTATGCGCAGGGTGCGGCTGAGCGCAGCGAAGCTGCACCGGCAACGGGACCGGCACCGAGGCCTGTTTGCTGGTCGTCTAAACGCTTCCCCCCTTTCGCGCCTCCAGGGTTTTCTTCATCGCGTCCTGGAACGCCGACATCAGCGCCGCGGTCGACACGCCGATCATCAGCACGCCGTTGATCGCCTGCAGCGGCCCAAGCAGCTTGTGGCGTTCGGACATGACGAAGTCCCCGTATCCGAGGGTCGCGAAGTTGACCGCCGAATGATAGAAGGCTTCGGCGAATGCCTCGAACTCGCCAAGCGACAGGAACAGCAGCGCCCAGATGGCCACCTGCACCAGGTTGCCCAGCACCAGCAGCAGCATCACCACATTGATCACGATCAGGCTGCTGGTAAAGGAGTCATTCTCGATCTGGTGGCGATGGCGCCCGTAGTAGCGCACCACGACCATGACCAGCAGTGACTGCATCAGCAGGCAGAACACCATGGTCGGCAGTCCCATCATCAGATTGATCAGCATCGCTCGAACTCCCCTTCCGGCATCACTCTTCGGCGGCGGCGCTCGCGCAGGTACTCGAGAAACGCGATCGCCAGCCAGGCATAAAAGGTCACCGCGATGAACAGCCCCAGACGCACCGCGAACGCCGCGTATACATCCTGTCCGTTGGCGCTGTCCTCGACCGCCGAGCCCAGCAGAATGAGCATGGTGGTTATGACGTTCTGCCAGAACGACGGCGGGAACCGGCTGGCGAAGACAGTGTAGAGCTTGGCGGCAAAGTAGATGAAGAACAGCAGCATCCAGCCGGCATAGAACCAGAGCGTCGGCGCCAGGTCCAGCAGCACCCACAGCAATATCGCAAAGCAGCCGGCGGCAAAGGTTGAGCCGAGCAGTTCCCGGCCGGCGCTGCGTGCCGTCACCAGCGATGCCTGCTGCCCCAGGGTGACCGACTTCATGATCAGTGCCATGTACATCGACGGGTTGGTCAGCGCCAGCAGGAACGGCGGCAGCACGACCAGGGCAGCGCGCAGCGAGATCCAGCGATTGACCGTGACATCCGGCCGCGGCGCGGCAGGCGGGGGTGGGCCGGACGGCGGGTCTTCCGGAAAGAAGGGGTACACCAGCCAGCTGCTGATCACCGCCATGGCGATGCCGAACACCAGTGCCTGGATCACCGCCAGCGCCAGCGCGGTGCTGAAGGAGCCGGCCGCCGGAATCATCGTCAGACCGACCGTCAGCAGCATGCCGACCGCGCCCTTGCCAAGATTGATGCTCAGATGGTTGCTGACGTAGAGCCCGACGGCGATCAGCAACAGCCCGCTGAGTCTGTACTGGTCGAGCATCGGCGCCAGTACCAGACCGATTCCCAGTGTCAGCAACACCAGCAGTATCAGTGCCAGCAGCCCCTTGGCGCCCATCGGCGCAGACGGCTTTGCCGTCAGGATCAGTACAAACATCGGCGCCAGAAACGGCAACGGCATGCCGGAGCCGTAGGACCAGGCCAGCGCCAGCGCCATGGTGAAGGCGAGCCGGAACACGCGCCGGCTCTGCACCGGCATGCGCCGGCGCCGGTCAGTAGGCATAGGACAGCCAGCTCATCAGCCTGATGTAGAGGCGCCCCAGTACCGACAGCAGGCCGTGCCCCTCGCTGTAGGCGATGACCGAGGCCTGGCCGCCGATCCGAAGCTGCCTGCGCAGCTCCGGTCGCTCCGTCAGGGTGAACTCGACGACCACCGGAAAGCGCTGCGACTGGCGCAGCCAGTCGCGGCTGTTCTGGATCGTTGGCAGGGTGCCCGCCGGCGGCGCCTGACCGGCGCTGACGCCGACGCCGATACTGCGAATGGTGCCGTCGAACACTTCGCCTGGCATGGCGTCGAACAGAATCTCCACCGGGTCGCCTGCCGAGAGGTGACCGAGATTGTTCTCCGTAAATTCGGCGCTGATCCAGACGTCCTCGAACGCGATCATCGTCAGGACCGGCTTGCCGGCCCCTGCGAAGATGCCGACCTCGGCGCGAAGGTCCGTGACCATGCCGTCGGTTTCGGCGGTCACGGTGGTATTGTCCAGATCCAGCTCGGCCTTCTCGACAGCGGTTCGGGCGGTATTGAGAATGGCGTTGATCTCATCGACATCCCCCCCCTTGGACTCGATGGCGCGCTGGATATCGGCTTCTGCGGCCTGTACCTGCGCCCTCGCCTGCTCCAGCGTGGCCTGGGCGACTTCGAGCCGCCGTACCGAGATGGTACCCGGATCCTGCTGGCGCAGCCGGGTCAGGCGCGTGACATCCTTTTCGGCCTTGAGCCGGTTGGCGGTGGCCGCGCGAAGGCTGGCACGTGCCGCATCCACCGCGGCATCCCCGGCGGCGACCTGGTTGCGCGCGTTCTCGAGGTCCGAGCGCGCCTTTTCCAGGGCGATGCGGTACTGCGAGGGGTCGATCTCGAACAGTCGCTGCCCCGCCTCGACGCGCTGGTTGTTGTCGACCCAGACCTGGGTGACGAGGCCGCCGACCTTGGGGGCGACTCCGACCACGTATCCCTGCACCCGGGCCTGGTCCGTGTAGGGCGTGTAGCGATCGGCCAGCAGGTACCAGACAAGACTGACCAGGATGATCAGGCCGATCACCAGGCCCCCGCGCCGCACCGGGCGCGCGGGATCCGGGGCGGACTCCGCCGCCTGCTGCTGCACTTCTTCTGGCAGTTTTTCGTCATCGCTCATCTGAAGTCTCGCTCGTCCTGCTGTCGATCTGCTGCGGCAGAGGCGCGCGCAGCATGTCACCCCAATCGGTGCGTTCTTCCATGGTGTCGCGGGTCCGGGCCGGGATCAGGTCGTCGATCGTCGTCGGCTGCCAGCCGCCCCCGAGGGCGCGGTAGAGCGCGACAACTGCGCTCAGGTGATCGCCCTGATTCAGCAACTCGCGTTCGGCCTGGGAGAACATCGCCCGCTGAGCGTCCAGCACGCGCTGAAATCCGGCATAACCCTCCTGATACAGCGTATTGGCGATTTCCAGCGAGCGCTCCGCCGCCACCACCGAATCGTGCAGCACCGCCTGGCGTTCCGCCGTCTTGACGACGTCGATGGCGGCATCGTCGATCTCCTTTGCCGCCAGCAGCACGCTGTTCTGAAAGTTTTCGATCGCCTGCTGCAGGCGCGCGTCCTGGAGCCGAACATTGTTGCGGATCAGGCCGTGATCGAACAGGTTCCAGCTGAATGCCGGACCCAGCGCCAGGGTGCCGGTATTTGGGCTGCCGTCGATACTGTTGCCGGACCAGTCCAGACTGCCGAACAGTGATATCGACGGGTAGTAGTCGGCTTCGGCAATGCCGATCTGCGCCGACTGCGCCGCCACCTGCCAGGCCGCCGCGCGGATATCGGGACGGCGCATCATCAGCCGCGCCGGCACCGCACCGACGTCAACTGCGGTCGGCAGCGGCAGCGAGGCCCTGGCCCCGGCCAGCTCGGGTAGCGGTCCGGGCGGACGTCCCAGCAGCACGGCAATGGCGTTGCGCACCTTGATCAGTGCGGCCTCGAGTACCGGGATAGTCGAAAGGGTCGCCAGGTACTGGGTCTTGGCCTGTTGCAGGTCGAGTTCCGAGTCCTGCCCGCTGCGGTAGATGCGTTCGGTGATCTCGTAACTGCGCTTCTGAATCTCGCTGTTGCGGCGAGCGATGTCGATGCGCGCCAGCGTGGTCCGGTACCTGAAGTAAAGATCCACCAGCTGGGCGTTGAGCAACAGCTGCACGTCCTGGTAATTACTGACGGAGGCAAAGAAAGCCGCATCGGCGGATTCGATGCCGCGACGGAAACGGCCCCAGAAATCGAGCTCCCAGCCAAGGCTGAAAGCGGTGTCGTAACTGGTGAACGAGCGGTCGACATCCTGAGCGCCGCCATGCTGACGGCTGTCGACGTAGGCGGCATTGCCGCTCAATTCCTGCAGCTGCGGATAACGGGTGGCGCCGGCGCGTCCGAGGGCGGCACGGCTTTCCAGTATTCGCAAACCGGCGATTCGCAGCGTCGGGTTGGCGGCCTGAACTTCGGCGATCAGATCATTAAGCAACGGATCATCGAGCAGGCGCCACCAGAACTGCAGTTGTTGCTCGAACGGTTGCTGTTGCGCCGCAACGGCCTGTCCGTACAGGTCCGGCTGCCACTGCGCCAGCCATTCCACCTCGGGCTCCCGGTAGTCGGGGCCGAGCGTGGTACAGGCGCCGAGCAGCAGTGTTGTCGACAGCACCGCAAGGGGGCGCAGGCACTTGAGCGGCATACCGGGCATCAGGGCTCAGTTTCCGCTATCGTCCGGGGCCCGGGTGGCGGGCTCATCCTGGGCCTGCTGCTGAGCGGCTTTCTGCTCTTCGCTGAAATGCACCCATTCCATGAAGACCACGTAACCGACCGCCAGCAGGGTGGCCCCGACGAAGAGGCCGACGATGCCCGACGCAAGCATGCCGCCGAGCGCACCCAGCAGGATAATCGGCATTGGTGCTTCGACGCCGCGCCCGAGCAGCATGGGTTTGAGGAAGTTGTCAGCCAGCGCGGCCCCGAGGATCAGCACGGTGTATATGACGTTGGCCACCGTCGAGCCATCCCCCAACGACCAGACATAACCGATGGCGGGCAAGGCGATCAGCAGGCCGGGCAGCTGCAGTATGCCGAAGATAAGGGTCACCAAGGCCCAGAAACCGGCTGCCGGAATGCCGGCCAGCAGGAAGGCGAGCCCCATCAGGATGCCCTGGATAAAGGCCACCCCGACGACGCCTACCGCGACCGAGCGAATGGTCGCGGTCGAGAGTTTGTGCAGTCGCGGACCTTCCTTGGGGCCGGCGAAGCGGCCGATGATGCGTCCAATCGCCGCGCTGCCTGGCACCGCGTAGGCCATCATGACGCCGGCCACGATAAGCGCGCCCAGCAGCAGCAGTACATCACCGGCGATGCCGCCGGCGAAGGAAAGCCCCGCTCTGGCGTAGGCCCTGATCTGTTCGTGATGGGCGGCGACGAAAGCCGGGATGTCGGCGGACAGCGAACTCCAGGCCTGATAGACCCGCTCGCCGATCAGCGGCCATTGGGCGACGGCCTCCGCCGGCGGTTTGATACTCAGAGTCTTGCTTTCGATCGCCGCATACGTCTCGAAGATATGGTTGGCCAGGGAGGTGCCGAGCATGGCGGTGGGTACCACCAGCAGTAACACGAAGATCAGTACCATCAGCGTCGAGGCGCGCCCCTGGCGCCCACCCATCGCGTTGGCCATTCGTTGATGCAGTGGATAGAGCGCGACGGCGAGTATCAGCGCCCAGGTGAGCAGGCCGGCAAAGGGCGAGAAGATCCTGGCGCACAGCACCAGCAGCAAAACGATCACGCCGAGCCGGATAAACATGTCCATCAGGTCCCGCGAGACCAGTTTCTTGAGTTCGGCACTGTCCAGTTGCATACGAGCAGTTCTCCCTGCAGTCAACGAATTACGCTAAATAATAGGCACAGAATCGGCCTATCGGCCCTCTTCCGGGATGAAAATTGCAGAGGCGCAACGGGACAGGCCGCCCTTGGGCTGTGCGCTCTTGGTGCGTAGCGTCGTATGGCGTGCACCACAAAGGTGATTTATTTGCATCAAAATGGATATTAAGCCCCGTATAGCGGCACTTTAATAAATATAAGATGAGAAATGTTCATCATATTATGAAGTATAAGTCGTTTGCTGCAGTGCGGTATCGGCCCTATCATGGGTACCGTCAATGAACGCCAAATCAAGGAGTACCATCATGAGCAACGAAGCATCGAATCCAGGCCTGGAAGCGCTTATCGAACGTATCGACCTGTCCGCTCTTCCGCAGACCGAGATCATCCGCCTCAAGG
The DNA here is from genome assembly GCF_014645375.1 of Marinobacterium nitratireducens. Taxonomy (GTDB): domain Bacteria; phylum Pseudomonadota; class Gammaproteobacteria; order Pseudomonadales; family Balneatricaceae; genus Marinobacterium_A; species Marinobacterium_A nitratireducens. The sequence goes on along the minus strand of NZ_BMLT01000001.1, from coordinate 515,629 downwards.
CCGAAGCCGCGCGCGCCGAATACATTTCCAGCGCCATCGTGACCCTCACCGCCCGCATCAAGGCGGCTTTCACCGGCAGGAAATCCGCCGCGGCTGGCCTGTCCGGTCTGCATCACGCCTGATAACGGCCATCCCTCCCCAGAGAGACCAAGGCGGCTCCAATAACAACTCCCGCCCCTCTCCCGCTTTCTTCCTGTCTTTTTTGCCGCTGCCCCCTTGCAAGCCACGCAACCGCCATATTCATTCAATGACAGTTTAATGACATTTCGGTAACTGACTGGAACTGTCAGCGATGCTGGCCTATACGTTTCTGTGTATATACATTGGATGTACACTCGATAGGCATTGCAGTTGTTCTTTTTTGCTTTACGGGAGATCCCATATCCATGGATAAGCGAAATAGAGCAAAAAAGAACAGTCAGCTGGTGATTCGCATTAACTCAGAGGAACGCGACCGTTTCGTCGCCCTCTGTGATGAACTCGATACCAGTGCCGCTCGTGAGGTACGTCGGTTTATACGCCGCTTCCTGGCTTCACACGATCAGGGTTCGGGAAATGCGAACGACAACGTCTGAGCACGCCGGGAAACTGACACCCCATTTCTCAAGGAGGCTGTAACATGGCCAAGCTCAAGGCAATCAAGAAAGACATCAAGGCCCGAAAAGCCAAGATCGCCAAGCACGAAAGCAAGCTGAAGAAGCTCAAGAAGAAGCTTAAGAAGGCCTGAGGAACCCGCGGTTCGGGGTTCTTGAAAGCCCCGTGCCGCTCGCGCTTCCCACCACTCCGGTCCGCCTCGCGGTAAAGGACCGCCCCTGCTTCCCGCTCATCGGGAGGTTTCGCTGTGGCTGTTTCCGCAAGTTCTGTCTATCTTCATTTAAGCGACATACTTCTGTGGCGAAATCGTTGTTGTAACCCATTGGCGGAGCGGTTCGGAAAATGAAGTTCAGCAAGGCTCAGAAAGCATTCGTGATCGAGTGGATCGACCATCAGTTCGATACCAACTCGCTGTTTCCGTGCAACTGTTCGTCCATCGTCGATGGCGAGCCCCATGTCTGCCCCGAGCACCTCAAGGCATACAAGGCCTGGTCGAGAACGCCGCACAAGCGCAACCATATCCGGGAATGGATCGACGAGTGGCTCGACAAGGAAGAAATCGAAGTGCTCCAGGCGGCGCTCAGGGAAAACCAGGGCGAAGAAGCCGTAGTGGCCGACTGACAGTTTTCAAAGCCGGGAACGCCCCGACCGGAGCGCGCTTTCGGGCCCGTCACCTGCGTTGCCGCAGAATTCTGGCCATACTCTTGGGACATCAGCCCGAGACGAATCGCCATGAAAACCCGAGCGGAAATCGTCGACGCCAATTTTCAGCACCGGGTACTGGCCCGGGAGTTGCCCACAGTCGACCCCAGCCTGTCCCCGGCCGGGGCGGGGCTTGAGCCGGAGGCCTTGCTGGCGCTGTTCGACAGTCAGTTGCTCAGCCGCCATCTGGACCTTTGCTCCCGCCGCCTTCAGTCCCGGGGGCAATCGTTCTACACCATCGGCAGTGCCGGTCACGAAGGCAGCGCCGCCATCGCAGCGGCCTTGCGCCCCACCGATATGGCGTTCCTGCATTACCGTGACGCCGCCTTTCTGATCCATCGAGCCTCTCAGGCAGGCCAGGATCCGCTGCCCGACATGCTGCTGTCGTTCATGGCCTCGCGTGAGGATCCCGTCTCCGGCGGTCGTCACAAGGTGCTTGGGAGCCGGTCGCTGTCGGTGCCGCCGCAGACCAGTACCGTGGCTTCGCATCTGCCCAAGGCGCTGGGTGCCGCCTACAGCATACCGCTGGCGCGCAGGCTTTCTCTTGCCGCGCCGCTTCCGGCCGACAGTCTCATCGTCTGCAGCTTTGGCGATGCCTCGGCCAATCACTCCACTGCCCTCGGCGCCATTAACAGTGCCTGCTGGGCCGCGCACCAGCAGGTGCCGCTGCCATTGATCTTCGTTTGCGAGGACAATGGCATCGGCATTTCCACGCCGACGCCCCCGGACTGGATTCGCGCAGCCTTCGGACAGCGCCCCGGACTGCATTACCTTTACTGCGATGGTCTCAATCTTGTCGATACCTACCGGGCTGCCCAGGAAGCGGAACGGCTGGCGCGTGTACACCACCGGCCTGTGTTTCTGCACATGGGCTCTGTGCGTCTGCTCGGTCATGCCGGCTCCGATGCCGAAACCGGTTATCGCAGCCTGGCCGAGATCGAGGCCACCGAAGCGCGGGATCCGCTGCTGTACTCCGCCCGCCTGCTGGTCGACTCTGGTCTGCTGTCGCCACAGCAGGTCGTCGCCCGTTACCGCGAAGTAGCGGCGCGCGTCGACGACTGCGCCCGCTCGCTCGGCGAGCCACAGAGCCTGCGCGATGCCGCCGATGTCATGTCCACGCTGCTGCCGCCCAGGCGCCAGGCTGCTCCGGCCCGCGTTGTCGATGAATCTCGGTTTGAGGAGCTGTTTGCCCGTGACCGGGTACTGATGCGCGAGCCTCAGCCCATGGCCCGGTTGCTCAACTGGACCCTCGCGGAACTGATGGCCGAGTATCCGGAAATACTGCTGATGGGCGAGGATATCGGCATCAAGGGTGGCGTCTACAACGTTACCGGCAAGTTATCGCAGCGGTTCGGGCGACACCGGGTCATCGATACCCTGCTGGACGAACAGAGTATCCTGGGGCTGGCGATCGGTGCCGCCCACAACGGTTTCGTGCCGATCCCCGAGATCCAGTTCCTGGCCTACGTACACAATGCCGAAGACCAGCTGCGCGGCGAGGCGGCGACGCTGCCGTTTTTCTCCCGGGGGCAGTTCAGCAACCCGATGGTGGTTCGCATCGCAGGCCTTGGCTACCAGCGCGGTTTCGGTGGCCACTTCCACAATGACAACAGCCTGGCCGTGTTTCGCGATATCCCCGGATTGATCCTGGCCTGTCCAAGCAACGGTCGCGACGCCGCGGCGATGCTGCGCGAAAGCGTGCGGCTGGCGCGGGAGGAGCAGCGTGTGGTGGTCTTTCTCGAGCCGATTGCCCGCTATATGACACGCGATCTGCACCGCGAAGGCGACGGTCTCTGGAGCTTTGAATACCCCCGGGTTCGGGAGGCGGCGCCTATCCCGTTCGGCGAGCCGGGTATCCGGGGAGATGGCCGTGAACTGGCGATTCTGAGCTATGGCAACGGCCATTATCTCAGCTGTCAGGCGGCGCGGGAGCTGGAACGGCGGCACGGCGTGGCGTTGCGGCTGATCGACCTGCGCTGGCTGGCACCGCTGAACGGGGACGCCATTGTCGCGGCTGTCAGGGATTGCCGGCACCTGCTGATCGTCGACGAGTGCCGGCGCAGCGGCTCGGTGAGCGAAGCCCTGGTGACGCTGTTCAGCGAGCGCCTCACCCCCTTGCCGCCATTTCGCCGCCTCTGCGCCGAGGATTCCTTTATTCCTCTTGGGCCTGCGTACGCTGCAACCCTGCCGTCGAAGGCATCGATAATCGCTGCTGCGCTCGAGTTGCTGGGACGGAGCGATTGATGGGTTACGCCGCCGTTTTGCTTCCTGCTACGCGCGGTCATTCTACCGAAAGTCCCCGAGCGGCGGCGGCAGCAGCCGGTCGTCCGGCTCGAGACCTGCCAGGACCTCGAATGTCCCCAGCCCGGTTTCGCGGCCAAGTCGCACCAGCCGCCGCTCCGCACGGCCGTCGACTTCGACCCACACCAGGTTCAGCTGACCGACGCGGGCGATGCGCTCGGCCGGCACCAGCAGTTGGCGCCTGTGCCCAGCCGGCACCTGCAGGCGGGCATACATCCCGGGTAACAGCCGGCTGTCATAGTCGATTTGCGCCTTCACCAGGAAGCTGCGCGACGCCGGATCCGCCGCCGGCACCAGCTCATCCAGCACTGCCGGAAGCTCGATACCCAGTGAAGGAATCTCGACACCGAGTTTTGCCCCGGGGACCAGTGAGAGCGCCAGCGACTCCCGCACCTGGGCCTCGATGCGCAGCGTCAGGGGGTTGTAAAGTGACAGCAGCTTGCCGCCCGGCGTTGCGGTATCGCCGGGTTCGGCGAAGCGGTCCACCACACGGCCACTGATCGGGGAAAGGATCCGGGTGTAGCCGACTGCGGTGCGCACTTCTTCGAGCGCCTCCTCGGCCCGCGCTTTCTCGGCCACCAGGGCGTCGTAATTCGCCCGCGCACGGTCCAGGTCGGCCCGCGCCAGCAGGCCCCGCTCGATCAGTTCGCGGGCGCGCTTGAGGTTTTGCTCCGCCTCCTGCAGCCGTGCGTCGACCGCCCGTATCTGCTCCTGCGCCTGGAGTTCGCGCGAGCGCAGCTCGGACTGCTCCAGCTCGATCAGCAACTGGCCGGGTTTCACCGCATCGCCGGAGCGCACGTCGATTGCCGTGATGCGGGCAAGAATGCGCGAGGAAATGACGGTCGCCTCCCGGGCGCCGACGCTCGCCGGCACCGATTCGAACAAAGGCTGTTCAACGACCGTCACAGGGACCCCTTCGCCCGCTGTGTTTTGCGGCAGGGATTCCAGGCCCGGCTCGAGACGATCGCTGAACACGCCGGCCATCCAGGCCACGATCAGAACCAGGAACACCAGCGCCAGCAACGGCAGCAGAATGCGGATGCGCATCATGACGCGACCTCCGGCCGGTCGAAGACCAGCAGATAGACGATGGGGATCACCAGCAACGTGAACAGCGTCGAGGCAATAATGCCGAAGATGATGGCAAGCGCCAGGCCGCTGAACACCGGATCAAGCGTGATCACGAGATTGCCAAGCAAGGTTGTGCCGGCAGTCAGCAGCACCGGCCGCATACGCACGGAGCCTGCCTGTATCAACGACTCGTGCAGCGCCAGCCCCCGGGACCGGGCCTGACTGATGAATTCGACCAGTATCAGCGAATTGCGCACCACTATGCCGGCCAGGGCGATCATGCCGATCATCGCTGTGGCGGTGAACAGCACCGGTTCCGGCGCGCCGGCGATAACGCGCTCGCCAAAGCGGTTGAGCAACCAGAAGCCCGGCATGATGCCGATCACCGTCAGCGGGATCGCCGACATGATGATCAGTGAAAGGGCTGCAGAGCCTGTCTGTACCCGCAGCACGAAGAAGATCGCCACCAGTGCGAAGGCAAATGCCAGCCCCATGTCGCGGAACACCCGCAGCGTGATGCGCCATTCGCCCTCGCCGCTCCAGAGCGCTTCGGTGCCCGGCGGCAACGACCAGCTGTCGCCGCCTCCCGGCGACAGGAAGGTGCGCGCCCGCCAGTCCGTCGGTGCCATGTCGCTGCCCCCGCGATCAGCCTCCAGGTCGGCGATAACCTCGGCCGGAGTACGGCCGTTAAGCTCCGCCATGACGTAAACCACCGGCCGCAGGTCCTTATGGTGGATGGGCGCATCGGCGACAAGCGGCTCGAACTGCCCCAGCTCTCCGAGCGCGACCAGCGGCTGGGGGGCGCTGTCGAGTCCGGCCGGCCCCTGCAGCTGGACGTAACCCGGACGGCCCTTGAGATGCAGGCGCTGAAAGTCGCTGAGCGCGCCGCGCTGATCCTGCGCCAGCCGCAGTTCGATCGGCAGCGGGCGAGTCTCGGAAGGCAGGTTGAGCCAGGACGCGACCAGACCGTCGTTGGCCAGGCGCAGCGTCTGGTTGATGTCGTCGGTGGCAATTCCCGAAAGCGCGGCCTTCTGCTTGTCGGTAACGAAACGCAACCGCGACTGCTCCGCGACCAGGGTGGAATCCACCTCGACGACATGGGGCTCGCGTCCGAGCCTGGCCATCAGTTGCCTGGCTGCCTGCTGCTGTAGCTCATAGGGCGCCAGCTCACTGCCGTACACTTCGGCCACCAGGGTACTGAGCACGGGTGGTCCGGGTGGCACTTCGACCACCTTCACGAGGCGCCCGTCATGGGCGAATGGCGCCAGCAGCTGGCGCAGCCGCAGCACCACCGCATGGGACTGGTGCAGACGCCGGGACTTGTCGACCAGCGTCAGGCGCAGTTCCGCCAGATTCGGCGCCTGACGCTGATAGTAGCGCCGCACCATGCCGTTGAAGTCGATCGGCGACGGCTCCCCGACATAAGCGGCGACAGCGCGTACCTCCGGCAGCCGCTTGACCTGCTGCACCAGTGACTCGGTCACCGCCGCGGTCTGCTCCAGACTGGTGCCCTCGGGCATGTCCAGCAATACCTGGACTTCATTGCGATTGTCGAACGGCAGAAGCTTGAGCGGCACCAGGCGCAGAAGCGGCATCAGCGCGGTCAGCACGAACAGCAACAGCAGCACCAGCAGGGTCCAGCGCGCCCGCCGCCGGCTCGCCAGCAACGGCTGCAGCAACCGCCGGTAGGCATCCGGGGCGGCAGCGGCGTCGTCTCTGACCGCTGCCGGCTTCAGCACCCTGGACGCCAGCCAGGGCGTCACCAGGAAGGCCACCAGAGTGCTGACCGTAACGCTGACCGGTACGTTGAATGCCATGGGCGCCATATAGGGCCCCATCATGCCGGTGATGAATGCCAGCGGCGCGAACGCCAGTACGATGGTCAGCGTCGACATCAGCAGCGGGACGCGGATTTCGGCCATGGCGCCGACGATACGATCGGCAATGCCGCCGTTGCGCCGCTCGAGGTAGCGCTCGATATTGTCGATACCGGTGATGGGGTCGTCGACCAGCAGCCCGAGCGAAAGTATCAGCGCGAACAGCGTAACGCGGTTGATGGTGTAGCCGAACGCCATGTCCAGCGCCAGGGTGACGCCGTAGCAGATGGGCACCGCCAGCCCGACCACCAGCGCCGCACGCCAGCCAAGGAATACACCGATGAACACCACCACCGTCAGTACCGCGAAAGCGAGGCTCGAGACCAGGTTGTCGACCTTGGCGTCGGCCGTCCGACCGTAATCGCGCAGTACCTCCAGATGGACCTGCGGCGGCAGCAGTTCGGCCTGGATTGCCGCCAGACGGCTATGCACCGCCTGCGCCACGCCCACCGCATTGCTGCCGCGCTGCTTGGCGACACTGAGGGTGACCAGCGGTCGGTACGGGGCATCCGGGCGATAGGCCGGGTGCCGGGGGGTGAAGTCTATCCAGCTGTAGCTGTCCGGCTCAGCCGGGCCATCGCTCAGCGTTGCGACATCGCGAAGGTAAACCGGCGCCCCATCGACCACATTGACCACCAGGCTGGCGAGCTGATCCGGCCGGCGCAGAAAGTCGCCACTTTCGAGCAGAATGCTGTCGTTGTTCAGTGTCCAGTTGCCGGCCTGCAGCAGCCGGTTCGAGAGTTGCAGGGCATTGACCAGATCGAGCGCCGTGGTCTTGCGTGCCGCCAGACTTTCCGGATCGAAGTGCACCTGCAACACGCGCGGACGGCCGCCAACCACTTCGACCTGGCTGGTCCTGGCAATGCCCTGCAACCGGATCGCGACCTCCTCCGCCATCCGGCGCAGCTCGAAGTCGCTGTAGCGTTGCGCATCATCGCTCCAGAGCCCCAGCATCAGTATGGGCACATCGTCGACCTCCACCGGCCTGATCTGCCAGCGGCTGACGATGGGCGGGACCCGGTCCTGGTTGCTGTACAACTTGTTGTAGGTGTTGAGGATCGAAACCTCGCGGTCTTCGCCGACGTGGAAACGCAGCGTTGCCGAGGCAAAGCCCTGCTGACTGGTCGAATAAAGGTGCTCGACACCGGGAATCTGCGTCAGCAGCTTTTCCAGCGGCACCGTTACCTGCCGTTCCACCTGGCGGGCGCTGAGCCCGGGCGCCTCCACCAGCACATCGACCATCGGCACCACGATCTGCGGCTCTTCCTCACGGGGCGTGAGTTGCAGTGCCAGCACGCCGGCGCACAGCGACAGCAGCAGCATCATGAGCGGCAGGCCGCCCCTCAGGGCAAAGCGAACCGGTCTGTCGAGCGGATGTGAAGGCGGCATGGTTCTGGCCTGCTGTTTCAACCCGGAAGGTGCCTGTCGGTAATCACTGATCGCCGGGTTCGATCCGGGTTCGCAGGCGCGTGCCGCCGGCGTGCACCTGCAGCACTACGGCGCTCTTCACCGGATCGCCCGAATCAGTATACGCAATGGTTCCGGTCACACCCTGATAGCCGTCGAGTTTCGCCAGGGCATTGCGGATCGCGGCAGGGCCCGCGCTGTCTGCGGCGCCCGCCGCGGCCGCCAGGAGGCCGACGGCATCGTAGGTCAGGGCCGCGACATCGACCGGATCGCGGCCGTAAGCCGCGCGGTAGGCGTCGACGAAAGCTCTGACCTGTTCATCACCGCTGTCGGGGCTGTAAACAGCGCTGAAATAGGCGCCTTCCAGCGCCGTCAGCTGATCAGCCGGAATGGTGGCCCAGGAGTCGCTCCCCAGCCAGACAGGATTCAGCCCCAGCTCCCGGGCCTGGCGCACCTGGCCCGGGACCTCGTTGTAATAGTTCGGCAGAAACAGCGCCTGGGCGCCGCTGTCGCGGATGCGCCCCAGCTGTGCGGTCACGCGGGGCGCGTCGCGGGTATAGGATTCAAAGGCGACCAGCTGCCCGCCCAGGGCCTCGAACTCGTGGCGAAACACGGCGGCGAGATTGCGATTGTAGGCGCTGGCGATGTCGAACAGCACGGCGGCCCGCTGCAGCCCCAGCTCCCGCCGTGCGAAGCGCGCGATCGCCCGCCCCTGGAAATCGTCGGTGTAGGCAACCCGAAATACCCAGGGCCGATTGCGTGTGGTGTCGGGGTGGGTCGAGGCGGGGCTGAGCAGCGGGATTGACAGGTCATTGGCGGCGCCTGCCGCCGGTATGGCGTTGCGGCTGGCCTGGGGACCGATAATTGCCGCGACCCGCTCCTGGTTGACGAGCTTGAGCACGGCGCCGACGCTGGCTTCCGCACTGTCGTGGTTGTCCTCGACCCGCAGTACCAGGCGGGTCGGCTGCCCGCCGATTCGCAGCGAGCCGGCGTCGTTGATCCGCTTTGCCGCCAGCTGCGCCGCATCGACAGTGGCACGGCCGGTTTCGGCAAGGTCGCCGCTCAGCGGCGCAATCAGTCCGACGCGAAACGGCTGCGGCTCGCCGCCGCAGGCTGACAGCAACAGCGTTATCGCGGCCCATCTCAGGACACGCATTCGGCCTCCGGTTGCCTGCGCCCCTTCAGGATATAGGTATGCATCCGTCCCTTGCCCTTGATCGGAATCAGGCCCCTGTCCTCGAACAGGAACTGATCCTGCAGGTAGTGATAGGTCGACTCGGACACCTGAATGCAGCCCTCGACGCCATGGGACTCCATTCTGGCCGCGGTATTGACCGCGTCGCCCCAGATATCGTAGATGAACTTGCGCGTACCGATGACTCCGGCGACCACGGGACCGCTGTTGATGCCGATCCGCATCGCGAGATCGGCATCATGACGCCGGTTGAAGGCATGGATGGCGTCGATCATGTCGAGCGCGAACTCGGCGACGACCCGGGCATGGTCGTCGCGCGTCACCGGCAGGCCGGCACCGACCATGTAGGCATCGCCGATGGTCTTGATCTTTTCCAGCCCGCGCACTTCGCTGAGCCGGTCGAACTCGCAGAAAATCTCGTTCAGCAGGCTGACCAGCCGGGACGCCGGGAGGCTTGCCGACATCGGTGTGAAGTTGACGATATCGGCGAACAGAATGGTGACTTCGGCGAAGCTGTCGGCGATGTTGTCCTCGCCTTTCTTCAGGCGCTCGGCGATCGGTCCAGGCAGGATGTTCAGCAGCAGCCGCTCGGACTCCTGCTGTTCCCGGGCCAGGTCGTCCAGCGTCTGGCGCAGACGGTCGATCATGCGGTTGAAATTGCGCGCCAGGGTACCTGTCTCGTCTTCCGTCATGATCGGCGCCCGCTGGCTCAGGTCACCGGCGGAAATACGCTCGGTCGTGGCGCTGACCTCCAGAATCGGTCGTGCGATCCGCGCGGTGATCAGATAGATGCCAACCGCCAGCAGCGCCAGCGCCAGCGATCCGACGCCGAGAATCATCCAGCCAAGGCGGGTTGCCGGTCGCAGGGCCTCGCTGACCCGGATTTCGGTCAGCAGCGCAAGCCCCAGCTCGGGCAGCCAGCGATAGCTGCCGATGACGCGCTGACCGGCATAGTTGCGATACAGGCCGGCGCCGGTATGCCCCTGTACGGCGGCGTCTATGCCCTCGCTGTGGGCACCTCTTGGGAACGCCTCGTCACCGAACCGCGCCACCGAGAGAAAGCGATTGTGCGCATCGATCAGATAGGATTCGCCCGTCGTGCCGAGTCCGGAGCGGTCACTGACGATATCGACCAGTACCGGCACCCGGATATTGGCTGCCAGTACCCCGAGCGGCTTGCCGTCGCGCCCGGTCAGGGGCGTCGAAATGGTGAGCGTTGGCAGCCCGGTATCGGCGGCAGGGTACACCGGCTGCACGTAGGTGCGTTCGCGCCCGACGACGAAAAAGGCGTCGCTCAGGTGATAGCGGTGCTCATGGTCGGGGTTGGTCGAGAAAAACACCTCGCCCCCGACCTGGCGCAGCAGCAACAGTTCGGTGATGTCGGTTGCCGCGGACGAGCCATAATCCAGAAAGGTCGACCGGAACAGGGTGTCGGCCATATCCAGGTAAGCGGCTTCGTACTCCCGGCTGCCTTCGGGCAGCGCCAGCAGTCTGGCGACGCCATCGCGCAGGCTATCGAGATTGGCGATCTTGCGGATGATATCGGCCTGGTCGGCAATGAAGCGATCGATCTCCTGCTCGCGATGATCGGCGATCACCTCGAAACGGTCGATCGCCATGCGCTCGAGCGTGCCGGCCGACAGCCAATAGGAGGCCCCGGCCAGCGCGCCCGCAACCGGCAGCGACACGAGCAAAAAATAGCCGGTCATCCGGGCCTTGAGGCTCCGTTTCAGCAGGGACAGGCCGGGTAGCTGCATGCTACGGCTTCCTTTCGCAGTTAACGGAATGCTAAAAGGTTAGCGCTTCCCGGCAGTCTGCGACAGCCTGCTAAGCTGTTGGAAAGAGGAACAGCGATGCATGAATCTGAAAAAGCGAGGCCTCCCTCCCCGTCGCTGAGCCGGCGACGGCTATTGCGGCTTGCCGTCGGTGCAGCCCCGGGACTGCTGTTATCCTCCGCGACCGGGGCGGCCGAGATCGGCGCCCAGGCGCTGCACATCGGCTTTGTCGGCCCGTTTTCGGGGCCGGCCCGGGATACCGGCCTCGAGATACGTCAGGGCATACTGATGGCCCTCAAGGATGCCCGCGACGAAGGTGAAATTCCGGCAAGGGTTGAAGGCGTACGGCGTGATATCCAGCCGCTCTGGGTCGACAGCGCGTCGGATCCGGAACGCGCGGTGATCGCCGTCCGACGCGCGCTGACCCGTGATCATGCCGCAATGTTCGTCGGCGGCTGGCACTCGGACGTGGCGCTGGCGCTAATGGATGCGGAAGCACCCTACGGTGTCATGCACCTCGGTCATGCCGGCGAGGCGCTGTCAATCGCCGAGCGCATCAACAGCGACTACCAAAAATATCGCGGCTGGTTCAAGGGCTGGCCGACGCCGGCGCTGCTGGGGGCCCGTTATGGCGAACCGCTGCGATACCTTCGTCGGCAGGGACTCTGGCGACCGCGCAACGACCGTGTCGCGATCATGGCGGAAAACACCGCCTACGGTCAGGGTTGGGGCGAGGCGCTGTTCGACAGTCTGCAGTCCTCGGGCTTCAGCGTTGCCCAGCCGCAGCTCACCGGTCCGGGTCAGATGGAGTTCGGCGAGCTGATGCAGTCGTACCGGCGTGACAAGATCTCACTGGTGTTGATGTCCACCACCGACGGACAGGCGGCCACCGCCTTCGTCCGCCAGTTCAGGGAGCATCAGGTGCCGGCACTGCTGGTCGGTCACGGCCTGCGCTGGAGCCGCGACTGGTATGCGACCACAGGCGAGGCATCCAACTACGTGATCGCCATGGACAGCGCCATGCCGATGGCGCTCTGGCAGCAGTGGTGGGTCAGGCGTTATCGATACCTGTTCGGCGACATGCCGAGCATCGCCGCCGCCGGCATTCACTACGACTACACCCGCATGGCGATACGGATTCTGAACGCCACCGCCAGCCTCGATCTCGACGATCTGATTCGCACCGTATACCGGTTGCCGTACCGCGGTGTCTGGAATCGCTACCAGTTCGCCAGCGAGCCGATGGAAAACACCGTGTCCGCCAACGAAGTGCAGGCAGGCTCGTTCATGGAAGGCTTTTTTTTCCCGCTGGCGCAGTTGATGGACGGCGAGGCGCGCATCATCTGGCCGCCCCGCTACGCCGACCAGCGCTTTATCGCCCCGCCCTGGCTTTGAGGCGTGAATCAGTGTGATTGCCGGGTGTTCGCTGTCAACAGTTACTTCAAAACCCGTTCGCAGGCGTAGGAGCCCACTCTGTGGGCGAACAGTCTTGCAGCACGCTGCCAATCTTCGGTTCGCTCGCGGAGCGAGCTCCTACAGGTCTGTCGGCCACCGCGCCTTACGCTTGACGCCTTACTACTATCCACTAACCGCTAACCATCAAAACGTCGGCGGCGTGTGCGCGCTGACGATGCGACAGACCTTCTTGCTGCGGTTACGAAACCGGTGCGGAATCTTGGTCGAAAACGAATAGCTGTCGCCGGCGCTCAGGCTGTGTACCTCGCCGCCGATGGTGACTTCGATGGTGCCTTCTATGACAGTGCCGGCTTCCTCGCCCTCATGGGACATCATTTCGGTGCCGGTATCGGCGCCGGGGGCGTAGGTTTCTATCAGCAGTGCCAGGTTGGATTTCTGCTCGACGCTGCCCACCAGCTTCAGTTCGATGCCGTCGCTGCCGATGTCGATCAGCTCGTCAGGCCGGTAAACGACCTTGTCGTGCTCGCTGAAATCGGCGGTAAAGAACTCGGTTACCGACATCGGGATGCCGTCGAGGATCTTCTTGAGTGAACTGACCGATGGACTGACGCGGTTCTGCTCGATCATTGAAATGGTGCTGTTGGTCATGCCGACCCTTTTGGCCAGCTCCCGTTGCGAAAACCCGTATATCTGACGGATTTTCTTGAGTCGATCCCCTACATCCACACTGCAACTCCTGCTGCGTTGAGAATATTGATCGTCCGTGTGACGCCGCGGATCACTATAACATCAAGACATGATCGGCAAAACGCGAACAGGAGCCCGAAATGCGCAGAGTGGCCGCTCATGTGATCAGTATTTCGCGACATATCGGTGCGCCAGGGGCAGCCTGTGATCCGACATGGTGCCGGTCAAGGCGGATCTGTGTGGAATATAAAATCATAAATACCTACATGGGGGTAAATGGGCGCATTTATGTTGTTTTATTTGATCATTACGGGGTTGACCCCCGGGAAAGCTCACGCCTAAACTGTTCGATATAACAAACACGCAATTAGGCCGATGTTGGCCGCACCAGCGTCTTTGACGTTAGAAAAAAAACCAAGGACAAGACCATGTCTTCCCAGATGCATAACAATGAAGCCGAGCTTTTTTTAAGCGAACACCCCGAAGTCGAAGCCGTAGACCTGCTGATCCCCGACCTGAACGGTGTCATACGCGGCAAGCGAATCGAACGCGACAGCCTGAGCAAGGCCTATGCCCACGGCGTTAACCTGCCCGCCTCCCTGTTTTCCCTCGATATCACAGGTTCCACCGTCGAAAGCTGCGGCCTGGGCCTGGAGATCGGCGAGCCGGATTTTCCCTGCCATCCCGAGCCCGGCACCCTGAAGATCGCGCCCTGGCAGCGCCGCCCGATGGCACAGTTGATGATGCACATGTACGAGGAGGACGGTTCGCCGTTCTTCGGCGACCCGCGCCACGTGCTTGCGCGGGTGTTGAAAAAATTTGACGCCCTGGGTTACAAGCCGGTGGTGGCGGTGGAGCTTGAATTCTATCTGCTCGACCAGCAGCGCGACGCCGACGGCCGCCCCCAGCCGCCGCTGTCACCGAAAAGCGGCAAGCGTGACGAGCATACCCAGGTGTATTCGATCAACAACCTGGACGACTACGCGAATCTGCTTGAAGAAATCGCAGAATATACCGCCGCCCAGGGCATTCCGGCCGATACCGCCGTGGCCGAAAACGCGCCGGGGCAGTTCGAGATCAACCTCAAGCATCAGGACGATCCGATTGCCGCCTGCGACAACGCCCTGCTGCTCAAGCGCGTCATCAAGGCCGTAGCCGACAAGCACGGCATGGAAGCCTCGTTCATGGCCAAACCATACGAGGAAGAGGCCGGCAACGGCATGCACATCCATATCAGCCTGGTCGACGACAACGGCAAGAATGTGTTCGCGGCGCATCAGCGCCTGCTCGAGCAGGCCGTGGGCGGTCTGCTGGCGCTGATGCCGGCCTCGGTCGCGCTGTTCTGCCCCAACGTCAATTCCTATCGCCGCCTGCAGCCGGGCTACTACGTGCCTATCGCACCTAACTGGGGCTACGACAACCGTACCGTGGCGGTACGTATTCCGGCAGGCCCGGAAGAAGCCACCCGCATCGAGCACCGCGTCTCCGGCGCCGACGCCAACCCTTACCTGGTGATGGCGGCATTGCTGGCCGGTATCCATTACGGCCTGGAAAACGAGTGCCGGCCGGGGCCGGAGACCGAGGGCAACGCCTTCGCCGACGAGGAGATCGGCCTGCCGATCCGAATGTCGGAGGCGCTGGAAGCCTTCCGCGCGAACGAGGCGCTGGCGAGCTACCTCGGCCGCGACTTCGTCGATCTTTACGACGCCTGCAAGGCCGACGAACTGAGCCGGTTCGAACGCCACGTCAGCGAGCTGGAAACCCAGTGGTACCTGTCGACGCTCTGACCGGCAGCGGCGGACGCCACTGACGTCCGCCGGGGTTTCCGACTGTCTGCACCTGCTCCGGGCGCCAGCTGCCGCCCGGAGGCATACCAACAATAAAAGAGCTGGAGTACGCAAGACAATGACAACGACTACCATGGCGCTGACCGGCAGCACCCGATGGAAACCGGTGCTCTGCTGCGCCCTGCTGGCCCTGGGCTTCGGTTATATCTCACTGCAACACCCCGCCGATGACGGCTACGGCGCCATCAGCCTGTTGCCCTCGCTGTTGATTCTGATCGTTGCGATCATCAGCAAGCGCCCGCTGGAATCGATACTGACCGGAGTCGTGGCCGGACTGCTGCTGATCGACCCGTCCAATCTGATCCAGGGGCTTGGCGACCTTTCAATGGGCGTGATGATGGACGAGACCATCGCCTGGATCATTCTCGTCTGCGGCATGATGGGCGGGCTCATCAATATGCTCGAGCGCGGCGGCAGTGTGCTGAGCTTCAGCGGGCTGCTGGTACGCCGTCTCAAGAGTGGCCGCCAGACATTGCTCTGCACCACGGCGCTTGGCCTGCTGGTGTTCATCGATGACTATCTCAATTCGCTGGCGGTATCGGCATCGATGAAAAACCTTACCGACCGCTACCGCATCTCGCGCGAAAAGCTCGCCTACGTCGTCGACTCAACCGCCGCTCCCGTGTGCATTCTGGTACCGGTCTCGACCTGGGCCGTCTACTTCGCCGCGCTGCTGGAGGAAAACAATGCGGTGTCCGAGGGTGGCGGCATGTCGCTGTATATCGATGCGATTCCGTACATGGCGTATGGCTGGGCGGCGCTGCTGATCGTCTGGCTGGTGGTGATGGGGCTGATACCGGATATCGGCCCGATGAAGGCGGCCGAGCGGCGCGCGCGCAACGGTCAGACGATTCCGGATGGCGTAGCGCAGGACGGCTTCGATACCCGGCAGATGCCCCGTACCTCGGCACTGCGCGGACTGCTGAATTTCCTGCTGCCGATGGCCGTGCTGGTAGGCGCCAGCGTCTACTATGAGATCGACCTGCTCAAGGGCGCGCTGGTGGCGTCGCTGTTCACCATGGTGCTGTACTACTGGCAGCGGCTTCAGAGCCTGGGTCAGATGGTCGATGCGATGCTGGATGGCTTCAAGGTAATGCTGTATCCGATCGCGGTCGTCGCCGCGGGTTTCATGGTCAAGGAAATCAACGACCAGCTGGGCATGACCGCCTATATCATCGAGTCGGTGACGCCCTACCTGTCCCCCGAGCTGCTGCCGGCCATGGTCTTCACCCTGATGGCAGCGGTGGTGTTCGCCACCGGTTCCAGCTGGGGCGTATTCGTGGTCTCCCTGCCGATCGTGATACCGCTGGCGCAGAGCCTCGATATCTCGATGCCGCTGACCGTCGGCGCACTGCTGTCGGCTTCTGCTTTCGGCAGTCACGCCTGCTTCTTCAGCGACTCGACGGTGCTGTCCTCCCAGGGGTCCGGCTGCACCACCATGGGCCATGCCATCACCCAGTTGCCGTACGCATTGCTCGGCGGCGTACTTGCGATCGCGAGCTTTCTGATACTGGGCTTCGCGTAGGCCTGACGATCCACAAGTTCCAATTTCAAGAGGCAGCCCTCCGGGGCTGCCGGCGAGACTCAAGATGACAACGCAACATACCTCTTCCTACTATGCCGCTTCCGCCAACGACACCCGGCTGCGTCCGGCGCTGACGGGCCACGAAAGCGCCGACGTCTGTGTAATCGGGGCAGGCTTCACCGGACTTTCCAGTGCGCTGCACCTGGCGCAAAAAGGCTACCGTGTGCGCGTGCTGGAGGCCAACCGGATCGGCTTTGGCGCATCCGGTCGCAACGGCGGCCAGATCGTGCACAGCTACAGCCGCGATCTCGACTTCATCGAGCAGCATTACGGCAGCGATACCGCCCGCGCCATGGGGCAGATGGCGTTCGAGGGCGGTCGGGTCATTCGCGATTTCGTCGCCCGTTACGACATTCAGTGCGATCTCAAGGACGGCGGTATCTTCGCCGCCTGCACCGATAAGCAGATGCGGGAGCTGGAAGCCAAGAAGCGACTGTGGGAAGCCCACGGTCACGAACAGCTGGAGCTGCTCGATGAAACCGGGATCCGCGGCCGGGTCGGCACCAACCGCTACGTCGGCGGTCTGATCGACCACAGTGGCGGCCACTTCCATCCTCTCAACCTGGTGCTCGGCGAAGCGGCGGCACTGGAAAGCCTCGGTGGCGTCATTTACGAGGATTCCGCCGTCGAGCGGGTCGAGGAAGGCGACAAGGTGCGCCTGCACACCGCCAACGGCAGCGTCACGGCGGACTTCGTCGTGGTGGCCGGCAACGCCTACCTTGGCGGGCTGATTCCGCAACTGGCCTCGCGGTCGATGCCCTGCGGCACCCAGGTCATCACCACCGAACCGCTGTCGCCGGAGACTCAGCGCTCTCTGCTGCCCAGGGACAACTGCGTCGAGGACTGCAACTACCTGCTGGACTATTTCCGCCTGTCCGGCGACGGCCGGCTGATTTACGGCGGCGGCGTGACCTATGGCGCCCGGGATCCAAGCCGAATCGAGGATCTGATCCGACCCAACATGCTCAAGACTTTCCCGGAGCTCCAGGGGGTGAAAGTGGACTATGCCTGGACCGGCAACTTCCTGCTGACGCTGATGCGCCTGCCCCAGTTCGGCCGTATCGGCAGCAATATCTACTACGCACAGGGCTACAGCGGTCACGGCATCGCCAGTACCCATCTGGCCGGGCGCCTGATCAGCGAGGCGATCAGCGGACAGGCGGAACGTTTCGACGTTTTCGCCGGGTTGCCGCAGATGCCTTTCCCGGGAGGACGTATGTTCAGGGTGCCCCTGACCGCGATGGGCGCCTGGTTCTACAGCCTGCGCGACCGACTGGGAATCTGACCGCTCTCCTCAGCCCGAGCATTCGCTGCCGAGGCTCGACAGCATCTCGCTCCAGGTATCGAGGTCGACGTCCAGCACGCGTCCTTCGAGCGCACCGGCGCGTTCGAAGGGCTGGCGCTTGAGCCACTCGTTGATGCAGGCCTGCCTGCTGCCCTGGCGGGCATCGAGGAATGCCTGGCGGTCGATATGCACGCCCAGCACATCGAGGCGATCGGTCTTGAAGTTGTAGGACTTGACCAGCCGGCCGGCGCAGGCGGTCGCCGCGTCGCTGACATCGCGGCCCGGCTGCCAGCCCATGAACGGACCTTTCTCGAGCCGCGGCTCACCGCCAGGCCCCAGAGAGATCAGATGCCAGTCCGTATCGGTGGTGGGGTTGAGCAGACGAAACGGCGTCGCCGCCGACATGAAAATCAGCCGGTCCGAAGCCACTTCCGACACCAGCAACCCGCCGTCATTGCAGCGATCGCCGCCGGGCAGGTATAGCAACGGCTCGACAATCTGCCGATCGCCCGGCTGCATCAGCAGCCAGATAGAACTGTAAAGACCGACGTCGCCGTAGTTGGTGGTGACTTCGAACAGTGTCCACTGGTTGTCGTTGTTACTGCTCGGCCAGTGTCCCGCGACGGTGTAGGCGACGAAGCCCCGTGTCCGTCCGGTTTCACCGAAAATTTCCGAGGAATAGGTCAGATCGGCGGCGTCCTGGCCGGGCAAAATCTCGACCGGCTGCCCGCCGGGCAGCGAATCGCAGGCCACCGGCTGAAACGGGTCCTCGGTTCTGAGCGCCGCAAAAAGCTGCACGAAGCACAGCGGGTGAATGCCCGCACCGGGGGGCTGTACCGGGAGTTCGGCCAGCGCTTTTGGAGTGGTAATCAGGCAGCAGACAAGCAGCGCCGCCCAAACAGGGTTCATGGTCCACCTCCCTGGTCTCCTGCGCCGTCGACTGCGCCCTGACCAGTGATTCATCGGGACGTACTTCCTGTAACCTCAGTATTCCTTCATTTTTGTACGAATCCGTACGATTCGCCAGTGCAGCCGTTAGAGTTGGCAAATGCCGAATTGATTCCCCGGCAGGATGGTCTGGGCGCGCAATGAATCTCAAGAGGCACCGCGCCGCGGCGGTTCAATCCGGCACCCCGGGAACCTTTTCCCGGCGGGGCGCCGGTCCTGCAAAGCCTGGCTAAAGTCCTTCGCGATTGACCGGATACCCCTGCTCGAGCAGTTCGCGGGCAAAGACCGACGGCGCGGCGCGATCGCACAGCAGATAGACATGCGACCTTGCCCGCGTCAGAGCGACGTAGAACAGCCGGCGCTCCTCGGCGTGCTCGAAGCGGTCCGCCGGTGCCAGCAACGCCTCGAGCAACGGTTGTTCGGACTGCGCCTGGGGAAAGCCCCAGGTGCCCTGATCGAGCCCCAGCAGTATGACGTAATCGGCCTCCCGGCCTTTGGCGCCGTGGCAGGTCTGCGCCTCCAGCTGCAGCCCGGAACAGCTGCGGGCGAGCATCGCCAGGCGGTCGGCTTCCGGCAGACGGAAACGGTGACGCGACAGCAGCAATACCCTCGATTGCGGCGCCGCTTCGCGGGCCAGTGCCCCGAGCAGCCCGGTCAGCGCTGCATCCTCCTCGCCACGTACATGGCCGACCAGCGTCACCGCAGGCGCATCGCTGTGTCGGAGGGTCGCCAGTGTTTTCGGAAGCTGGGACGGATTGCGCAGCACGAAGCCGGAGGCCACCTCGTTGATACGGTCGTTGAAGCGAAAGGTCAGGTCCAGCGCACTCAGGGTCGCCGGGCCGAAACAGGCGGCGAAATCGGTTGTCAGGCGCAGGTCACTGCCGCTGAAGCGATAGATCGACTGCCAGTCATCGCCCACCGCGAACAGTGACGCGTCCGGCACCGCGCCGAGCAGTGCCCTGATCAGATCGGCGCGCGGTGCTGACAGATCCTGGAATTCGTCGACCAGGATAAAGCGCCAGCGCGGCCTGAACCGCCCCTGCACGAGGGCCTGGCAGGCGAGCCGAATCATGTCGTCGAAATCGATTTCTCCGCTGGCCGCGAGCGCATCGCTGTAGCGCTCGAGCAATGGCTCCAGCAGCGCCATAGTGGCCCGGGCATGGTCCGGTTGCGGACTCTGAGCCAGTCTTGCCTCGAGCGCCGCTCTGTCCAGCGCGGCGGTACGATAGCGACGCAGCGCCTGAGTCAGCAGTACGGCAAGGCTGTCCAGCACCCGGGTTTTGCTCAGCAGGGCACGCAGCGCCTCAGGCTCTTCGACGCCATCGAGATCGACCGCCGGCCGGCGGAAATGCTTGCAGTAATGCGCAAGATCGCGGCAGAACCCCGGATCAACGAGCAGCGTTTCCAGTTGCGCGGCAACCCAGCGGTCCAGCGCCCTCCCCTCGGACGCGAGGTTGCTGATAGCCGGTCTTTCCCCGTCGACGGTCTTGATGATGCGCTGGCCCAGCGCATGAAAAGTCGTGGCGGGGACATCGATACCCAGGCGCTGCTGCAACCTCTCGCGCATCTCCCTTGCGGCTTCCCGGCCATAGGCCAGCAGCAAGATCTCGTCGGGTCTGGCCTGGCCGCTGGCGACCAGATAGGCGGTACGGGCGATAAGGGTGCTGGTCTTGCCGCTGCCGGCGCCGGCCAGCACCAGGTTGCGATCATCATCGACGATACAGGCGCGCTGCTGCGCTTCGGTCAGCGGCTGACGTTCAACCTTTTCAAAAATATCGCGGAACTGATTCTGGCGCTGTTCGACAAAGTGTTCCCGGTAGCGCGCCAGCAGGCCCTCGTCCGCCGCGGCGACAAGGCGCAGGCGTCGCAGCAGCGGATCGTCGTCGAACGGGAGGTCGTGAAAGCGTTGCAGCACCTGTTGCGCCCGACCGCTGAGCGCCCGCCAGCGGGATTGGCGCGGATATACCCGCTGCAGTTCGGATTCGATATGCTGCAGCTCCCGCTCCATTAGCGGCCGGCAATGCAGCTGCAATTGCTGGCGATACAGGCGCCAGAAGCGCCTGCGCCAGCGCGGCAGCCAGTTCAGACGCGTATCGCCACCCGTCAGTCTCAGGTGCCTGAACAGCAGCCCGGGCTCCAGTTGCGCCTGACGCGCCAGCTCGGTCCAGGAGATCAGCCGGCTGTCAGCGTCGAGAATACGCAGACCGTCGCTACAGAGTTCGAGCCGGCGCCGTCCGAACAGGCTGCTGATGCGTGCGGTGGGTTTGGAAGTGGTCAAATGGCTGCCGCGCTCCCTGGCGTTCATGGATCGGCCCGCGCTTCCGTGAGCGGGGCTGGGAACGTTATAGGGCTTCGGGCGGCAGAACGCAACCTCAGGCGCTGACCTGTTGGATCCAGTCCTCGAGGTTGTAGTAGTTGCTGATTCGGGCGACCTTGCCGTCACGCAGCTCGAAGAAGGCACCGGCTGGCAGGCGGTATTGCTGCCCCCGCGCCGGGGGCAGGCCCGGGTCCGATTTCAGGTAGCTGCCCAGCACCACGAACTCCGCCGCCGCGCGAGTGCCGTCGTCGTTGACCATAACCTCGATATCGACCAGTTGCTCGCGGTAACTGTCGTTCATCCGGGTCATGAAAGCGGCGAACGCTTCGCGGCCGACTTCCCGGCCACCCTGATTGATATCGTGCACGACGTCGTCGGTAAGAAGATCGAGAAAGCGGTCCATGTCACCGGCGTTGAACGCCGCGTAGTAGTCGTGAATCAGCTGACGGGTAGCGTCATGCATGCCGTGGCTCCGTGTGCGGTTGGGATAAAATGTTCGCCGAGACTACCATGGCCGGGCCCCTGCTCGGGCGCCCCTGAGCGACCTGCCGTTCAGCAATTGCGTCATGTGGTTATGGTGAGTGGTGAGTGGTGACTCCAACGTCATCCCACTCACATCAATGGTGAGGGCTCGTGGCTGTTGTCGTAGCTGGCGACGAGAAAAGGATGCACGTATACCAGGTCGCCGGTGATGTCGGACTGCACCACAAACACCTGATTGCCGGGCGCCAGGTCGAGCTTCGACAGCACCTGGTACGGCTTGTCGCGATGCAGCAGCACCTCGCCCTTGTCTTCGAGATTGGCTTCCAGGCTGATCAGGTCGCCAACCCGTATTTCATGCCAGATAAAATGGCTTTCCAGCAGCATTTCGCTGGAGGCTTCCATTTCATGCATTCGCTTGTCCTGATGTGGGCCGGATAAATGGCACCGGGCATTGCCACGCCGAGAAGCGTCGCGCGCCGGCGACTGCCTTCTCAGACTACAGTATGGACAACGTCGGCGTGGTTTGGGTTCTCAGGGGTCGATCAAACCATGGCGCAATGCCAGGTGAACGATCTCGGAGTTGCTCTGCAGCGCCAGCTTGCGCTTGATGTTGGAGCGGTGCGCATGCACGGTTTTGGGGCTCAGGAACATCTGATCGGCCACACGACTCACCGGGAGGCCTTCCGCCAGCAGCACGAAAATCTGCAGCTCCCGGGGGCTGAGTACGTTGACCGGCGATGCGTCGCAGCTTTCCGGGTGATCGAGCTGCTCCTGGATAACCGGCGAGTAGTAACTGTCGCCGCTGTCGATGCGCACCACCGCCTCGATCAGCTCCGCGGGCGCGCAGTGCTTGGTCAGATACCCCCTGACGCCGATGCCGACCACCTGGGTTGGATAGGGCCTGGTTTCGCAGCCGCTGAGCACCAGTACGCGGGCCTTTCCGTCGTAGGCCAGAATCCGCCGGATGGCCTCCATGCCCCCTGAAATGCTGGACCCGTCAAGGTCGCCATCGTGATTCGGCATGGTCAGGTCCAGCACCACAACATCGGGCTCGGAGGTGCGAAACTTCTCGAAGGCTTCCTGCCCGTTGCTCGCGCTGTCGATGATGCGAATACGCTCATCCGACTCCAGTATGCGCTGAAAACCATCCCGCACCACGGCATGGTCGTCAACGAGTAGCACCCGAATTTCGCTCATAAAAGGCCCATAATTCAGAACTTTAATAAATCAATCTAACCTAGAACCTTACATAAGTCCGAGCCCGGGTCGAACATCAGCGCTTCCGCGCCGCGATAGACGCCCCGGGTATCGATATCCCGTGCCGACGCCGTAGCGATATCCTCCGGCTTGACGTGCGCGGGCAGCGCGACCAGTTCGTCACTGTAGCCGACCAGCTGCACGCCCTCCTTGCGACAATAAGCCAATACCTTTTCCAGCGCCTTAACCACAGCGACCTGACGATCATTGAGAGCGTCGCCCTGGCTGGCGTTTTCGTCGCGACGGCGGCTGGTGACCTGCCGGATGGCGTAGCCGTCGGCGTCAAGCAGCTGAATGGTGACCCCGGCGATCTTTTCCCTGACCAGGGCGCTTTTGGCCAGACCGAACAGAGCTTCGGTGCGGCAACAGACTGCTTCTTCGGCGCCGCAGCGCTTCAGCGCCTCGACCACCTGTTCATAGCTGGCATCGTTGTCGAGGATAATATCCATGCGTGTTTCCCGAGAGCGAAAAATCAAAATACAACTTAGCGAAAGACGTGGCCGGCAACAATGACCGACAGGCTTCTAGGGCGCCAGGGCCTCGCGCCGGATCTCCAGGCGCGCCAGTTCCAGCTCGAGCTGGTGGATGCGCGCCGTCGACGCGCGCTCCTGTTCCTGAAGCTGCTGCCTTAACTGGGCATTGTCGTCGGCCAGGCGATCGTTGCTGGTCTGCAGGCGACGCACCTCCTCCTCCTGGATGCGCAGACGCACACGGGCATCGAGAAGCTCTTCGGCATCCCGGGCGCTGCCCTGACCTGCCTGCAGACGCTCCTGCTGCTTCAGGCGCCGACCGGCTTCCTCGTATTCGGCGGTGAGGCGTATGAGCCGTTCTTCGAGGCGAAGACGCTCGAGCTGGGATTCGTCGAGTTGCGCGGCCAGTTGCTCGCTGCGCTCCAGCAGCCGGGCGTTCTGTTCCTGCAACTGGCGCACGTCGTCGCCGCGCGCCCGGTCCTCGTGCTTGAGCTGTTCGAGCTGGCCGAGATGCTGACGCTCGACCTCGGCGAGCCGCTGACCAAAGCGCTGTTCGGCATACGCCAGCGCCTGATCCCAGAGTTTACCCGCGGCGGACAGCACCGGTTCCGGCAGCTCGGGGTGGTCGTTGCGGCGGCTGATGCGCTCGCCCAACGTCTTCCACCAGTCGCCCAGTGCTTTGTTGATGGTGGTCAGACTGCCGCTGCCGATCAGTTCGCGAACGTTCTGCTGGGTCGGACGGACCCCCTGTTCCAGCAGCTGATCGGCGGCAACGAAAACTTTTTGTCGGGTATCGGATCCGGGTTTCATATCAAACGATACAGTATACGTATTACAGACACTCGGAATCCGGCAAGCTGCCGGGTCGAGACAGCAGGATAACCCAAAAGTCGCATCGGCGTCGTTGTAAAGATGACAAATAGACCCGCTGAACTCGCCGAGTTTCAGGAGTTTGGGACATGGGGGGAACGGTGAAAACGCAGACAGGGGGAGAATGGAGGCTGGAGTCGGAATCGAACCGGCGTACACGGAGTTGCAGTCCGCTGCATGACCACTCTGCCATCCAGCCCTCAGGAGCCGAGCATCATACAGCAATGCAGAGTCGGGTCAACCGTTCAGAGCAATCATCTATGCTAAAAGTGACCGTACTTCCTGTACGCAATGCGCAGTCCGGGGTGGAGCCCCGGTTGCACAGGTCAATAGCGAAGTGGAGAGAGCAGCATGGCCATCAGAGCAGCAATTAATGGATACGGACGGATCGGACGCAATGTTCTCCGGGCGCTCTACGAGTCGGGGCGTACGGAGCAGATTCAGCTGGTCGCCATCAACGACCTCGGCGATGCCGCCATCAACGCTCACCTGACGCGCTTCGACTCGGTGCACGGGCCCTTCGGTGTCCCGGTCCGGGTCGAGGGACGGCAGATGATCGTCGCCGGCGATGCCATCGAGATCCTGAGCGAGCCAGACGCACGGAAGCTGCCCTGGAGCGAACTGGACATAGACCTGGTGCTCGAATGCACCGGGCGATTCACCGCCAGGGACGCCGCCTCCGTCCACCTTGACCGGGGGGCCCGCAAGGTGCTCGTCTCGGCGCCGGCCAAAGGCGCCGACGCCACCATTGTCTACGGCGTCAACCACCGCTCGCTCAAAGCAGAGGACCGAATTATCTCCAATGCCTCCTGCACCACCAACTGCCTGGCGCCTATGGCCAGCATACTGCACCAGCAGGTCGGTATCGTCGAAGGCCTGATGACCACCATTCATTCCTACACCAACGACCAGAATCTGTCCGACGTCTATCACCCGGACCCCTACCGGGCCCGTTCCGCCACGCAGTCGATGATCCCGACCAAGACCGGCGCGGCCGAAGCCGTGGGTCTGGTGCTGCCGGAACTTGCCGGCAGACTGACCGGCATGGCGGTACGGGTGCCGACGATCAACGTGTCTCTTGTCGACCTGAGCTTCACGCCGGCCCGTGCGGTGACGGCGGACGAGATCAACTGCCTGATGCGCGAGGCCGCAGCCGGTCCGATGAAGGGCATATTGCAGTGCAACGACCTGCCGCTGGTATCGGTCGACTTCAACCACAACCCCGCATCCTGCATTTTCGACTGCACCCAGACCCGCAGCCTCGACAACATGGTCAAGGTCTTCGCCTGGTACGACAACGAGTGGGGCTTCTCCAACCGCATGCTCGATACCGCGGTCTGCGCCATGGGCGCGTGAAACGCCAGCGGTGCCGGTATCGCGGTACCGGCACCGGTGCGCACGCACCTGTCAGGGCATTATCCGCGGTCCGGCGCACGCAAAAGCCTGGCAGCCGAGAGATCGGCGTCGCTCCAGCCCCCGCCCAGCGCGCGGTACAGATCGAGATAGGCGATGACACGGTCGAGCCTGGCCCGGGCAAGTCCCAGTTCGGCATTGAGCAGCTGGCGTTCGGCGTCGAGTACCTCGAGGTAGCCCACCACACCGCTGCCAAAGCGCTGACGCTGCAGTTGCAGGCTTCGGCCGGCGGCGTTCGCGTAGACCGCGTTCGAATCGATCACCGCGCCCGCGTTTACGAAGGCATTGACCGCATCGGATACCTCCCGCAGGGCGTTCAGTACCGTCGCCCGATAACCCAGCAGCGCCTGCTCCACACCGGCCCGTGCCGCCTGCTCATTGCCTTTCGCCCGTCCCCAGTCGACGATCGGGATGTCGACGTAGGGTCCCCAGCCGCCGAGGCTCACGGAATCACCGCCGCCCCCTATGTCGCTGAAATCCGTCGACAAGCGCCCGACGATGCCGGTTAGCCCGATGGTCGGTACCGGGAAACGGTTGGCGATGGCGACGCCGACCCTGGCCGTGGCGGCGTGGAGCTGCTGTTCCGCCCCGCGAATATCGGGACGGCGCTCGAGCAGCTCGACCGGCAGGCCCAGCCTCAGCGCACGGTCGTCGATCTGCGCCAGCGGCTCGATGGCCGGCCGACCCATGAACGACTGCGGCGCCTGGCCCAGCAGTATCGACAGTGCGTTCTCGGTCGCCAGGGTGCGCTGGCGCACCCTCGGCAGCTGCGCCCGGGTCGCTGCCAGCTGGGCGGTGGCCTGCTGCTCCTCGGCTTGGGTGGATACGCCGCTTTGAAGCTGGGCCCGGACCAGCTCGAGCGACCGCTGCTGGCTGTCGAGCGTGCGCTCGATGACGCGTGCCTCCTGGTCGAGCGCCAGCAGGCTGTACCAGGTCTGCGCCACCTGCACCACGAGTGACGACATCACCGCGCGCGTACCGTCTTCGGTCGCCAGCAGCGCAGCCCGTTCGGCTTCGCTGGCACGGCGGATCTTGCCCAGCACGTCGAGCTCCCAGGACATGCCGATACCCGAGCTGTATACGGCATCGTTACCCTCGCCCGGCGTGAAGCCGGGCGACAGGGTCCCGCGTAATTCGGGCCCGAAGGCACTGCGCGCGACCCTCAGCCTGGCGTTCGACGCCTCGAGGCGCGCCAGCGCGATACCCAGATCCGTGTTCTGCTCCAGCGCGCTTCGGATCAACCGCTCCAGATAGGGGTCGTTAAACAGCTCGAACCATTCGATATTCGCGATCGATCCCGTCTGGCCGGCAGCGACCGGCGCACGGTAACTGTCGGGCGTCCCGAGTTCGGGACGCCGGTAGTCGGGGCCGACGGCACAGCCGGTGACCAGCACCAGCACGGCGCACAGCATCAGAGCGCGCTTCATCCTTCACCTCCCTGCGGCTTTCTGCCGCTCAGGCGCTCGGTCAGGCGCTGCACCATCACATAGAATGCGGGAACGAAGAACACGCCGAACACTGTCGCAGCCATCATGCCGAAGAACACCGCCGTGCCGACGGAGTTCTTGGATGCACTCCCCGCCCCGCTGGCGATCATCAGCGGTACCACGCCGAGAATAAAGGCGAAGGACGTCATCAGAATCGGGCGCAGGCGCAGCCGCGCCGCCTCCATTGCCGCATCGACCAGGGCGTAGCCTTTCTGTTCGTAGTGAATCTTGGCGTACTCGACGATCAGGATGGCGTTCTTCGCCGACAGCCCCACCAGGGTCACCAGACCGATCTGGCCGTAGACGTTGAAGTCCATTCTGGTCACCAGCAGACCGCCGAATACCCCCAGCAGTCCGAAGGGCACCGCCATCATCACTGCAAAGGGCACGCTCCAGCTCTCGTAGAGTGCCGCCAGGAACAGGAACACCACTACGACCGACAGCAACAGCACATAGGTGCCGGTATTGCCGGTTTCGACTTCTTCGCGCGTCTGACCCGACCACTCGAAGCCGTAGCCCTTGGGCAGCTCGGCGCCGGCGACTTCCTGCAGTGCCTGCAGTACCTGACCCGAGCTGTAACCCTGCGCCGGCGTGCCGGTCAGTTCCGCGGTCGGATAGAGGTTGAAGCGCATCACGAAGCGCGGCGCCGAGCTTTGTTCGTAGCTGACCAGCGTATCCAGCGGTACCATCTCCCCCTTGGCATTGCGCACGTGCAGCTGCGACAGGGTGGATATGTCCTCGCGGAATTCACTGTCGGCCTGGACGCTGACGCGGTAGTTCTTGCCGAACTGGGTATAGTCGTTGACCTGCAGGCTGCCGAGGAATACCTGCATGCTGTCGAAAACCTCGCTGATCGGGATCCCCAACTTCTTGATCTTTTCGCGATCCACCTCGATGCGATAGTTGGGTGTAGCCGCGGCGAAGGTGGTGCTGAGCTGGGCGATTTCCGGCCGGGCATTGGCCGCGGCGATAAAATCCTGGGTTACCTGCGCGAGTTCGACCGGAGACTGGCCACGCTGCGCCTGCAGCATCATCGATACGCCCGAAACCGACCCGTAGCCCGGCAGTGCCGGCGGGTTGAAGGCGAACACCAGACCTTCTTCCGCCCCGGCCCCGATCGCCTGCGCCCGGGCCAGCAGCGCCGAGATCTGTTCGTCGGCATTCTGTCGCTCGGCCCAGTCCTCCAGCTGCACGACCAGCAGGCCGCCATTGGGCGCCGCCACGCCGGTGATCAGGTCGAAGCCGGTGATGCCCAGTACCCCCTCGACGCCCGGCAATTGCTGCAGCTGGCTGCTGAGATCGTCGACCAGTGCCTCGGTCCGGGTCGTGGTCGCCGCTTCCGGCAGCAGCGCCTGTACGAAGAAGGCGCCCTGGTCCTCGTCGGGCACGAACCCTGTGGGTGTGATGCGGGCCAGCGCGTAGATGCCGATAACGACGACCGCGAGGAACAGCAATACCCGCTTGAGACCATTGACCAGCGATCGCGTCATCCCCAGGTAGCCGCGTGTCAGCGCATCGAAGCCGCGGTTGAAGCGATCGAAGAAGCGCTGCAGCAGCCCCGGGCTGTTGCTGCCGGCATGCCCGGCCTTGAGAATGAAGGCACACATCACCGGCGACAGGGTCAGCGCCACCAGCGCCGAGAACAGCGTCGATACGGCGATGGTCAGGGCGAACTGCTTGTACAGCTGGCCGGTCACGCCGGGCACGAAGGCCATCGGCACGAACACCGCGGCCAGCACCAGCGCCATCGCGATCAGCGCGCCGGACACTTCCTTCATGGCCTTGACGGTAGCGTCGAACGGCGACAGACCTTCCGCCGTCATCTTTTCCTCTACCGCTTCGACCACCACGATTGCGTCGTCGACGACGATGCCGATCGCCAGCACCATGCCGAACAGCGACAGCGTATTAATCGAGAACCCCAGTACCTGATAGCTGATAAAGGTCGCGATCAGCGAGATCGGTACCGCGATCATCGGAATGAGCGTGGCACGCCAGTTCTGCAGAAACAGGAATACCACCAGTGTCACCAGCACCAGGGCTTCGATGAAGGTTTGCACAACCTCCTCGATGGAAGCCTTGACGAAATTCGAGGTGTCATAGACCACCGAATAGTCGACTCCCGGCGGCAGTTCCATCGCGAGCTCGGCCATCTTGTCGCGCAGCATAGCGGAGGTCGCCATGGCATTGGCACCCGGCGACAGGTAGACCGCAAAGGCGGTGCTGACGTTGTCGTTGTAGCGGCCGTAGATGTTGTAGTCCCGGGCACCGAGTTCGATCCGGGCGACATCCTTCAGCCGCAGCAGCGAGCCGTCGGAGTTGGCACGCAGGATGATGTCCTCGAACTCGCCGACATCCGCCAGCCGCCCTTTCAGCGACAGCGAATACTGGAATCCGCTTTCGGTTTTCACCGGCGGCTGGCCGACCTGACCGGCCGCGGCCTGCTTGTTCTGTTCCTGTACCGCCGCAACGATATCCGAAGCGGTGAGACCGAGCGCCGCCATGCGGTCGGGACGCAGCCAGATGCGCATGCCGAACTCGGAACCGAAGAGTTTCAGGTCACCGACGCCGGGGATACGCTTCAGTTCGTCGACCCAGAAATTGTTCAGGTAGTTGTCGAGAAAGATACGGTCCTTGCTGTCATCGGGCGAAAACACCGTGGCGAACATCAGTACATCGGGCGATGACTTGGCTACCGAGACGCCGATATCGTTGACTTCCGAAGGCAGCCGGGAAGTGACCTGGCTGACGCGGTTCTGGGTTTCCACCGCGGCGATGTCCGCGTCGCGCTCCAGCGCGAAGGTCACCTGAATGCTGGCGGAGCCGTCGTTGCCTGCCACCGCGCGGATATAGCGCATGTCGGTAACGCCGTTGATCTGGGAGTCCAGCGGCGAGACCACGGAATCGGTCACGGTTTCGGCATCGGCCCCGGGATAGGCGGTGCTGATCTGCACCGTGGGCGGGGCGATATCGGGAAACTGGGCCACCGGCAGACCGAGCATCACCAGGGAGCCGGCCAGCACCAGAAAAACCGAGATGACGACCGCGAAAACGGGCCGTCGCAAGAAAAACTGTGCCATGGAAAATTACTCCGGATGCTTGGCTGGCTCAGAGATGCTCGACCTTAAGGCGCATACCGTCGCGCGCCTTCTGGATGCCTTCGATAACGACCCGGTCGCCGGCTTCGATTCCCTGTTCGATAATCCAGAGACCGTCCTGGCGCGGACCCGGCTTCACCGAGACCTGCCGGGCGACATCGCCCTCTTCCACCAGCGTCACGAAGTAGTCGTTCAGCAGCTGCGACAGGGCCCTGTCGGGGATGGCAATGACGTCTTTTGCGACTTCGGTCACCACGCGAACACGGGCGAACATGCCCGGGCGCAGGAGGCCATCCGGGTTCGGAAACTCGGCACGCAGACGGAAGGTGCCGGTGCTGGCGTTGAGCGCACGGTCGGCGAAGTTGATGCGGCCGGGATACGGGTAAAGGGATCCGTCGGCGAGAATCAGCTGCACGCTGGTTTGTTCGCCGGTCTCCATATCGATGCGACCGTGGACCCGTTCGTACTGCAGCAGCTTGCTTTCGCTGACGCTGAAATAGATCCAGGAACTGTCAACCGTCGACACGCTGGCCAGCAGGGTCGAACTGGCATTGACCAGGTCTCCGACATCGACGTCGGCGGCACCGATGCGGCCGGAAACCGGCGATCTGATCGCGGCGTACTCCACCGACAGCTCCGCCTGCCGGACGGCCGCCTCGGCGTTCTCGACCTGTGATGCGGCAGCGTTCATCGCAGCGGTGGCGTTATCGTATACCCGGCGCGCGATGGCCTGGGTCTTGAGCAGCGGCCTGTAGCGCTCGACGTCGAGCCTGGCGCGGTTGTAATCGCTGCGGGCGCTGGAGAGCTCCGCCCTGGCCTTCTGCAGTCGGGCCCTGTAGTCGCGGTCGTCGAGGCTGAACAGCAGTTGACCGGCTTCCACCATGGCGCCATCGGCAAAGTGCTTCTGTTCCAGCACGCCCGATACCCGGGCCCGCAGTTCGATCTGTTGCGCGCTGCTGACCTCGCCAGTGAACTGATCCAGCAGTTCGACGTCCTGCGGTACGACCTTGATCGCCTTGACCGGTACCAGCGGGTCCTGTTGTGTGACCTCCTGCGGCTCGCACCCTGCCAGCAAGCCGGCCAGCAGCAAAAGCCCCATCGGTACATAGCGGTTGTGCCTTCTGGTGCCGGACCGGCTGGCGGAGGCGTGATTGTGTTTCATCGTTCGTCCACTGGTTAATGAATTGGGATGACATGCCCGCAATCCCGGGCGGAACCTGATCATCCGGATGGTTGTTGCAGACACGCCGCCAGAACCGACCGGTTCCGGTGGCACGCCACCGAATTAAACTACACTGTACAGTGTATAATATACTGCACAGTGTAGTTTAATTCGGTTGACGAATGCAACAACGGATATGGCTGGGACCTGACGGGTGCCGCCAGCGCGACAACGTACCTTTGCAGAGGTGGGAAAACGACGCACTAGAACAGCAGCCGCCAGAGTGGCAGCGCCGTTAGGTTGCGTTCAGAAGAAGATGAGGGATGCAATGCCGGTCAGTGCACTGAGCTGTGCCCTTCCGGCTTTTTCCATCGGGGCGGCACGCGGCCGGACAGCGTTCCGCCTGCCGAGGCGCCCCGGAATATGGGTCTCACTACACGCTCAGGGCGCGTAGTGGTTGAGAAACATCGATGCGATCGAGTCGAGATAGCGTTCACGCGCCTCGTCGCCCGGCAGTTGCTCGTTCGAGATCAGCTTTGGCCAGAACTCGGTGGCATTGATCAGGCCGGTGAACTCCTTGGTAGCCTGAACATTGTCGAAATGCGGCAGCAGTCCGCGCTGCTGCGCCGCCTCGAACCATTCCAGAATCGGTTGCTGCGGCTCCTGCCCGGTGATGGCGCTGCCGACAAGGCCGGGAGACTGGATAAAGCGCGACAGCACCACCCGGGACAGTTTGATGAAATCATCGCTCGTCATCAGCTCGGCGTAGCAGCGCCCCACCGCCATCAACTGGTCTTTTATCGGAGAGTCGGCATTGGGTTCCGGCACCTCCAGATGGCCGCAGCGATCCAGCAGCTCAGTGACGATTGACTGAAACAGCTCTTCCTTGGAGGGAAAATGGTTGTACACGGTGCGTTTGGACACCTGTGCGGTTTCCGCGATGCGGTCCATGCTCGTTTCGAGGAATCCCCGTTCCTGAAACTCCTTGACCGCCGCGGCGATGATAGCGGCGCGTTTCCCCTTGCGACGCGGCTTGCCGGCTGTGCTGTCGGGCATCGTTGCAGTCTGACTCCTGTAATTTCATTCTGCTCTATACGGTACAGTATTCGTGGGGTTGCACCAAGCGACCTCAGCCGCCTGGCTGCAGAGGAGCCGGATCGGCCCCCTGAAGGGACTCGAGAAAGGTTTCCAGAATCAGGTTCGAGCGTCGCCCCTTGCGCGTGACGATGCTCAGCCCGGTATCGAAATGCAGCCGTTCCCGGCACAGCGGCTTCATCTGCCCCTTGCCGACCCAGTTGGCGGCGTAGTGATCCGGCAGGTAGCCGATGTAGCCGCCAGTCAGTATCAGAAAGGCGATTCCCTCGCGGTCGGAGGCGGTGGCGGTACAGTTCAGCTGCTGGTGCAGCTCGATGGCTTCGGCGGTCATGCGATAGCTCGGCACGACGGCATCGGCCGTGCTCAGCTTGCGGTGGTCCGGCTCTTCGGGATCCTGAAAAAACGGATGCTCGTGGCTGCAGTAGAGATAGGAGCGCTCTTCATAGAGCTGGCTGTAATCCAGACCCGACAGCGGTGTGTTGAAGGGAATCGCGCCGACATGCAGGCGACCGTCGAAAAGCCCCCGTTCGATTTCGCCGGGCGTACTCATACTGATATTGATCCGCACGCCATCGCCCCTGGACTGCAGCTCTTTCAGCGCTCGGGTGATGAGCATCTGTGGCTGGGTAACCAGGTTGTTGACGATGCCGATATTGAGCTCGCCGCGCAGCTGGCGGTTGATGCGGTTGACCTCGCTACGGTAGTCCTCGACCGCCGCGAGCAGCACCTCGCCGGCATCGAGTACCCGTCGTCCCTCGTCGGTCAGGGAAAAGCCCCCTCTTCCGCGCTGGCACAGACGCATGCCGACGCGTTTCTCGAGATCGCTCATATGCTGACTGACGGCCGATCGCGTGATCCCGAGTGCGCTTTCTGCGGCGGAGAAACTGCCGCACTCGGCCACCGTCCTGAAGATGCGCAGCAGGCGCAGGTCGAAATCACTGACCTGGCTGAGCACTTGTTTTGGCTTCATTGTTCAGGCTTTTATAAAAATCGCGAAGGAAACTTAACCAATAACTTACCTTTAAGAAGTCTGCAAGCGGCGCAGGACAGCCTGATTCCGTTTGGCGGGAATAAACTGCCAAGACCGAAACATGGTAAAAAACCGTAGGATGGGTGAAGCCGCCATCTACGCGTTCCTGTCGATTGGCAGAGGGTTCTGACGGCGGCGTAACCCATCTTTGGTAGCTGCGAGTTACATCACCTTTCCGCTAAAGCGCGAAGGCCGAAAAAACGGGGGCATCAGCCCCCGTTTATCGGACCTTCCCCGGTCAGGACGGGAAGGAGAACTGCACGCCTTCGCGCACGCCGGCGGAGGGCCAGCGCTGGGTAACGGTCTTGCGGCGGGTGTAGAAACGCACGCCATCCGGGCCGTAGGCAAAGAGGTCGCCGAACAGCGAACGTTTCCAGCCGCCGAAGCTGTGATAGGCGACCGGAACCGGCAGCGGCACGTTGATGCCGACCATGCCGACCTGGATGTTGTCACTGAAGTAGCGCGCCGCTTCGCCATCGCGGGTGAAGATGCAGGTACCGTTACCGTACTCGTGCGCATCGATCAGATTCATCGCTTCCTGCATGCTGTCGACCCGCACTACCAGCAGCACCGGCCCGAAGATTTCATCGCGGTAGCAGAGCATGTCCGGCGTGACACGGTCGATCAGGGTGCCGCCGACGAAGAAGCCGTTTTCGTAACCGGGTACCTGCGGGTTGCGGCCATCGACGACGATGTCGGCGCCGTCTTCCTCGGCGCTGTTGATGTAACCGATCACCTTTTCTTGGTGCGCTTTGGTGATCACCGGACCGAAATCGTTGCCCGCGTCGCTGAAGGCGCCAACTTTCAATTCCTGCATCTGCGCCTTCATCTTGCCGATCAGGGCATCAGCGGCTTCGTCGCCGACGGCAACGGCAACCGACAAGGCCATGCAGCGCTCGCCGGACGAGCCGAAGGCGGCACCGGTCAGGGCGCTGACGGCATTGTCCATATCGGCGTCCGGCATCACGATGGCGTGGTTCTTGGCGCCACCCAGGGCCTGACAGCGCTTGCCGTTGGCACTGGCGCGGCTGTAAATGTACTCGGCAATCGGCGTGGAGCCGACGAAGCTGACCGCCTGGACGCGGGAATCGTCGAGCAGGGTGTCGACGGCTTCCTTGTCCCCGTTGACGACGTTCAGGACGCCCGCCGGCAGACCCGCTTCCAGCGCCAGCTCGGCGATGAACAGCGTCGAGCTCGGGTCGCGCTCGGAGGGCTTCAGCACGAAGGTGTTGCCGCAGGCGATGGCGATCGGGTACATCCACAGCGGCACCATCGCCGGGAAGTTGAACGGCGTGATGCCGGCGACCACACCCAGCGGTTGGAACTCGCTCCAGGAATCGATAGCGGGACCGACGTTCTTGCTGTACTCGCCCTTGAGCAGCTCCGGTACACCGCAGGCGTACTCGACGTTTTCGATGCCGCGCTGCAGCTCGCCCAGGGCGTCGTGGGAAATCTTGCCGTGTTCTTCACCGATCAGGCGGCAGATCTCGTCGGCATTCTGCTCCAGCAGCTCCTTGAAACGGAACATGATGCGCGCCCGCTTTTGCGGCGGCGTGTTGCGCCAGGCCGGGAACGCAGCCTGGGCTGCGGCGATCGCCTCCTCGACGGTCGCCTTGCCGGCCAGCGCAACCTGCTTCGACACTTCGCCGGTGGACGGGTTGTAGACGTTCTGGGTGCGCGCGGCGTCGTTCTGCACGATGCCGTTGATCAGGTGGCCGATGGTGGTCATGTCTCTACCTCTTTACTGTCAAAACTGTCGTCCGAACCGCCCCTGTGGGTCGGTTCGGCAAGAAATGGTTCAATCCAGTTCGCCGATGGCATCGCCAAGGGCGTTGATCAGGCTGTCGATCTGCTCGCGTTCGACGATAAACGGCAGTCCCAGCTGGATGGTGTCGCCGCCGTAGCGAACGTAGAAGCCCTTCTCCCAGCACTTCATGGCGATTTCGGCGGGACGGCGCGCGGGCTCGCCCGGGTAGGGTTCGATCTGCAGCGCACCAGCGAGACCGTAGTTGCGAATATCGCTGATATAGCGCGTGCCCTTGAGACTGTGGAGGCCGTTCTCGAAGATCGGTGCCATCTCCCGTACCCTGTCGATCAGGTTGTCCTTCGCGAGTATATCGAGCGACGCCAGCGCCGCGGCGCAGGCCACCGGATGCCCTGAATAGGTATAGCCATGGGGCAGTTCGAGCATGTATTCGGGACCACCCTGCTCCATGAAGGTCTGGTAGATCTCGCGCTGACAGATCACCGCGCCCATCGGCACCGCGCCGTTGGTCAGCTGCTTGGCGACGTTCATGATGTCCGGCACCACGCCGAATTCCTCGGCTCCGGTCATCGAGCCCATGCGACCGAAACCGGTGATGACCTCGTCGAAGATCAGCAGGATATTGTGTGCATCGCAGATCTCGCGCAGGCGCTTGAGGTAACCGACCGGCGGCGGAATCACGCCGGCGGAGCCCGCCAGCGGCTCGACGATGACGGCGGCGATATTGCTGGCATCGTGCAGCGCGATCAGTTCCAGCAGATCCTCGGCCTTGTCGGCACCGGTTTCCGGCATGCCGCGGGTGAAGGCGTTTTCCTTCAGCAGCGTATGGGGCAGATGGTCGGCGTCGACACCCTGGCCGAACAGCGCCCGGTTGGCGCCGATGCCGCCAAGGCTGATGCCGCCGAAGTTGACGCCGTGGTAACCCTTGGCGCGACCGATCAGCTTGGTCTTGCTCGGCTGCCCCTTTTTGCGCCAGTAGGCGCGGGCGATCTTCAGCGAGGTATCGGCGCTCTCGGAACCGGAACCGGTAAAGAAGACGTGGTCGAGACCGGCTGGCGCCAGCTGGGTGATCCGGTGCGCCAGCTCGAACGCCTTGGGATGGCCGTGCTGGAATGCCGGTGCATAATCGAGTTCGCGCAGCTGCCGGGCGACGGCCTCGGCAATCTCGGGACGGTTGTGGCCGGCGCCACAGGTCCATAGACCGGACAGTCCGTCGAAGATACGGCGACCGTCAGCCGATTTGTAGTAGCAGCCTTCGGCGCCGACGATCATGCGCGGGTCGCGCTTGAACTGCCGGTTGGCGGTGTACGGCATCCAGTAGGCATCGAGCTGCTCGGGGCTCAGGCCCGCGGTGTTGCAAGTATCCGGTTCAGACATGGCGATACCCTTGTTCGTCAGGAGTTGATAGGGCCAGTCTGAACCCTTTGAATGTTAAGTTAAATTCAAATTTAATTACCTTTAGGTTAGAGATAACTTAACTTTTTCCGGCCCGATTTCCGTGATGGATATCGCGACGCTCTGACCGATCCGCGACCGGATCAGTCGGGCACTGCCATCAGGTAGGTGGCGATGGCTTTGAGATCCTCATTGGAAAGGTAGCCGGTACCGTCCCGGATCACCTCGCCCATCGAGCCGCCCAGTACGTCGCCGTCCGGGGTGATCCCCGAGCGCAGCGCGTAGGCCAGCTTATCGACACTCCAGCCGTTGGCCTTCAATGCCTCGCCATGGATCGCCGGGGCCGAGCCCCCGCCGGGAAGGCCGTCGGCCCCGGCCAGCGGGGCCTCCTCGTCCAGTGCACCGAGCAGATTGCGCGGCGTATGGCAGGCAGCGCAGTGTCCCGCCGCCTCGACCAGGTAGGCCCCCCGGTTGTGCAGATCGTCGCGGTCCGGGTCCGGCTCGAAACGTTCGGGCTCGAAATACAGCGTCTGCCAGAGCCTGAGTCCCTCGCGAATACTGTACGGGAACGCGAGCGCCTGCTCTTTCGATGGCAGCGGGACCGCCGGCACCGTGCGAAACGCCGCCCACAGATCGGCGATGTCCTGATCGCTGAACTCGGTATAGAAGGTGTACGGGAAAGCCGGATAATAGGGCGAGCCGTCCGGCGCGATACCGTGGCGCAGGGCCCTGGCGAAATCCTGCAGCGTCCAGGCGCCAATGCCATGCTCCGGGTCGGTGGTCAGATTGGGCGCGTGAAAGGTGCCGAACGGTGTCTCCAGCGGGGCCCCGCCAGCCAGGGGCTGACCGCCGCCATCGACATCGGTGTGGCAGGCGATGCAACCCGACGCACGCGCCAGGTAGGCACCGCGGGCGACATCGCCGCTAAGGTTTTCCAGCCCCGGAACGACCGGCGGAGTGGAAAATGCCCCGCTGCCCACGACCGCCAGCCCGGCGAGGCCGGCAAAGCCGGCCAGCGCAAGGGTCAGTCGCTTCATCAGTGCTCATCCTTCTCGACACGATAACGGGTATGGCAGGAGGAGCAGGTGTCGGTGACCATCTTGAACACCATCTCGGACGGCATCTGCGCCAGATGTTCGGCCGAAGGCGCGCCACCCATCATGCCGCTGCCACCCATCATCGAATGCCCCCCCATCATAGCGTCGCCGCCCATCATCGAATGGGTTCCCATCATCGTGCCGCTTCCCTGGCTGCCGGCGCCGCCTCGGTTGTCGGCGGACTCGGCCAGCGCCCGGCTGTAGTGTCCCAGATCGTCGGCCATTCCCTGGAAACGCGCCCACTCCTGCCAGATCTCGGCCTTCGCCTCGCTAGGCATATGCAGACTGCCTTCGGGGAAGAGCCTGGTCATCGCCTCGCCGGAGGCGGCCTCCAGAACGGCCGCGGCCTCGCGCACTTTGGCAGCGTCGTATGTGGCCTCGCCACTGAACATTTCCGACAGCGATTTCATCGCCCCCTTCATGTCCTTCATCAAATCCATGCGTTCCTTGACGACACCGGTGGCGTCACCGTGGGCCAGAACCACCCCGGATGTGACAGCGGCGGACAGAACTACAGCAGTACCCAGGACAAATGCGGGTTTCATATCGATACATCCTCGAATCTTGCACAAATATTCCGTTGCGGGACCAACAGCTGATCACCGCGAAAAATTCCGTCGTTCCGAAGTATTGACGGTCAGGCTATCGGAGGGGGAGTATCGACCGAGAGGTCCGGCGCTTCGTGCGCAGGAAGGAAGCCGACAATGGCTAAAGATGGCGGGTCTTCACCGCCGACAAGATCAAACTCGACCAGCAACAGACTGTGACCGGCGTGGCAGGCATCGGCATGCAGCTGATCCTCGAGGTCAGGATGATGACCGGAGGCGTCCGCCGCGTCGTCATGATCATGACTGTCATGTTCGAGGTGATACTGCCAGTGCTGCCAGATGGCCTGGTCCGACTGCTCCGCGGCATTCGCCGCGACCATAGGCTGAACGGCGATGACCAGCATCAGCAGCAACCCCAGCAATGTTCGATGCAGCGCTTTCATGGCAGTCCGAAAAGTGGATCAACTCACGATTCTAGGGAGCCGGCCGGGAGTTTTCAATGCAACCATCGACCAGATTTGGTTTATCGCCGTGATTTCGCGACGTCAGCGGTCACGATACGCCTTGAGTCAGGTTTCGGTATGGTTCCAAAGTAGTGGAACCGAAGTTCAATTTTAGTGTGCCCAGCAATCCGGATAATTGGAAACCATTCGAAACGGAGATGGCGAATGTTTCCGAAAACTTCGTACGCGACCCGCAGCGCGCGCCGGGAACCGCTTTGCCTGGCCAGTCTGATGCTCGCAATGGTGGGTGCCTCCGGGGCCCTGGCCCACGGGGTTGCCGAAGGCGATGCCCTGTTCATCGAGCAGGCCAGCGGCACCCAGTTGCTGCCCTTCATCTACCTCGGCGCCAAGCATATGGTGACCGGATACGATCACCTGCTGTTTCTGCTCGGTGTGATCTTTTTCCTCTATCGCATGAGGGAAGTTGGCGTCTACGTCACGCTGTTCGCCGTCGGACACAGCCTGACCCTGTTGTACGGGGTGCTGAGCGGTACCCACCTTAATCCCTACATTGTCGACGCCATCATCGGCTTGTCCGTTGTCTACAAGGCGCTGGACAACCTGGGCGCCTTCCGGCGCTGGTTCGGCTTTCAGCCCGACACCAGGGCGGCCGTGCTGATCTTCGGTTTCTTCCACGGCTTCGGTCTCGCCACCAAGCTGCAGGATTTTACGCTGTCCGAAGACGGCCTGGTCGCCAATATCCTGGCGTTCAACGTCGGGGTGGAGATCGGCCAGTTGCTGGCGCTCGGCGCGATCCTCATCGCGATGAACGCCTGGCGCCGTACCGAGGGCTTTCCCCGGCATGCCTTCGCCGCCAACCTGGTGCTGATGTCAGCGGGTTTCATGCTGATCGGCTACCAGCTTACCGGCTACCTGACCTGAGGAATCCAGGATGCGTGATATTTCCGACCTGAGCCGCGACGGGCTTCCCTCCGGCAAGAGTCTTGTCAAGGCAACGGCGCTCGCAGCGGTAACCGCCGGCGCACTGCTGGTCACCGCCATACTGCCGGCAGAATACGGTATCGACCCCACCGGACTCGGCGAGTCCATGGGATTGATGGTGCTGGGCGCCGCCAATGCGGCCGAACCCGAGGGCAGCACGGAGGCAGCTTCAGTCGACCTGCTCGGCGCAGCGATCGGGCCGGTGTGGAAAAGCGAGACCGGTTATCGTTCGGACGAGATGTCCTTGACGCTGATGCCGAGACAAGGCGCCGAAATCAAGGCCGTCATGCAGGCGGGCGAGAACTTCGTATTCCACTGGGAAGTCGAGGGCGGCGCCGTCAGTTTCGATATGCACGGCGAGCCGCCGAATGGCGGGGATGAGTTCACCAGTTTCTGGCTGGGCCGCAACGAGACCACGGCCAGCGGCTCGTTCGAAGCACCGTTCGAGGGTACTCACGGCTGGTACTGGCAGAACAACGGCAGCGAGCCCGTGACGGTTCACCTGACGACGGCCGGTTACTATGCCGAGCTTTATCAGCCCTGAAGCGGCTACTTGCAGCGACCAGGACCTGTAGGATGGGGCAAGCGATGCATCGGCACAGGCGCACCGCCTCCGCAACGTTCGGACATCGCGGCCCCATCATATCGATCGCATTACAGATCGATTGGCTTCGGTTGGCAGAACGTTTGTGTGGACACTTGGCGGAAGAAAGCTTGTTGGGTTACGCCGCTTTAAACCGTCTACGAACAGACAATCCCGTGCCATTGCGGCTCCACCCATCCGGTTTCTTTGCCTGATTTTCTTCTCATCCGAGTAAAGCCCTATTGCCGGGGACTACCGCTCACGTACCGGCCAGTGCGGATGGTGCTCGTCGATCACCAGGCGATGCCGGTGTTTGACTGGCGCATGGCGGTGGGGATGGCTGTGGGGTTCCGGCCCTTCCCAGCCTTCGTGTTCATGCTGATGATGTTCGTCGTGATAATGCAGATGGCGGTGATCCAGCGCCTCATGGGCATGCTCGAGGGTGTCGGGCTCCCGAGCCGGCCAAAGCGCCAGCGCCGCCAGCACCGAGACCAGGGCGATGGCGCCCATGACGCCAAAAGCGGGTATTTGCCCGACGTTCGCGCCGATCCAGCCGGCAAGCGGATAGGCTAGCAGCCAGCAGGCATGGGACAGCGAAAACTGCGCCGCGAACACCGCCGGTCGATCCGGTTCGTGACAGGATCGGATCAGCAACCGCCCCACGGGCGTCTGCACCAGGGAGCTGCCAAACCCGATCAGGAACCAGAGTACCATCAGCCCCGCGATATCAGGCTGAAGGGTTCCGAGCATCACGCCTGCTGCCATGACAGCGCCACCAACCAGCATCAACGGGCGTTCGGAAACCTTTTGCAGCGCCCTGGGGATCAGCAGGGCCGCGCTCATCGAACCGCCTCCGGCTGCCGCCAGTGCAATGGCGACCCAGGTGTCGTCGAGACCAAGGTAGGTCCTGACGTAGACCACGGTGTTGACGATCTGCATCGAGCCAACCGCAGCAACCGCCAGGCAGAGCGCCAGCAGTCCCTGAAGCCTCGGCGTCCTGAGGTAAATCGTCATGCCCTTTTTCGCCCGGTGCCAGAAGGTGCTCTCCTGGTCCGGCGATGGGCCGGGCAGCACCACCGATACCACCAGGACCGCAGACGCGACGAAAGCGATGGCGTTAAACACGAACAGGGCGTCGAAGCTTATCACCGCGATCAGCATGGCCGCGATCGTCGGGCTCAGCAGGTTTTCCAGGTCATAGGCCAGCCGCGACAGCGAGAGAGCACGGTCGTACTGCTGTCGATCCCTGATGATGTCGGGAATGGTGGCCTGGAACACCGGGGTGAAGCCGGCCGAGAACAGATTGAGCAAAAACACCAGGCAGTAGATCTGCCAGACTGTAGTGATGAACGGCAGCGTCAGCACCGCGGCGGCGCGCAGCAGGTCCAGCGACACCAGCAGCGTACGACGCGGCAACTGCCGGGCGTAACTGCCGATCAGCGGTGCCACGAAGACGTACGCGACCATCTTCAGCGCCAGGGCGATGCCAAGCACTTCGCCAGCCCGGCCACCGGCGATCTGATGCGCCAGCAACGCCAGCGCCACGGTCGTAAGACCCGTGCCGAAAAGCGAAATGACCTGCGCCGAAAAGAGATGCCGGTAGCGCCGGTCCTGCAACGGGGAAGCGTTCACCTACCACACTAACCTTCGACGACCAGTTCGCCGCGGTACATCTTCATCTGACAGGTAAAGGCATAGGTCCCGGGCTTTTCGACCTTCAGACTGATTTCCTTGGGCTTGCCGACCGGCAGCTCCTCGCTGATATTCAGGTCGTCGAAGATCACCATGGCGGCGCAGGGACTCGGGTCCTTGCGCATAAAGCGCAGTACCACCGGCTGGTTCGACTTGACGCTGACGCGGCTGGGGCTGTACACGCCGTCATCGACGGTGATGGACACTGCACCACTGTTCGACTGCGCGGCCGCCGTTGGCCGATACAGCCAGAACCACCAGACAATCAGGGCAATCAACCCCAGCCCGACGATATTGACAAGAATACTCATGCGGATTCCTCCCGGGGTTTGAACAGGCGCAGGCGATTGGCGTTGGTCACCACGGTCACCGACGAGAAGGCCATGGCCGCACCGGCGATAACCGGATTGAGCAGAATGCCGGCGAAGGGATAGAGCACACCGGCTGCGAAGGGGATGCCGAGCGTGTTGTAGACGAAGGCGCCGAACAGGTTCTGCTTGATATTGCGCAGCGTCGCCTTCGAGATCGCGATCGCGTCGGCGATACCGTGCAGAGAGCCCCGCATCAGCGTCACGTCGGCACTCTCGATCGCCACATCGGTCCCGGTGCCGATGGCGAAGCCGACGTCGGCCTGGGCCAGCGCCGGCGCATCGTTGATGCCGTCGCCGGTCATGCCGACCAGCTTGCCCTGCTGTTGCAGCTCGGCCACCTTGTTCTGCTTGTCGTCCGGCAGAACCTCGGCGAAGTAGTGCTCGATGCCGACCTTACCGGCCACCGCCTTCGCCGTGGCTTCGTTGTCGCCGGTGATCATCACCACCTCGAGCCCGAGTTTCTGCAGCCGGCGAATCGCCGCGACCGAATCCTCCTTGATCGGGTCCGCCACCGCTATGATCCCGGCCGCCTGGCCATCCACGGCCAGATACATCGGCGTGCGCGCCTGCGCTGCCAGCTCCTGCGCCCTTGCCTGCAGATCGCCCAGATCGATCCCGCGGTCCTTCATCAGCTTGTGGTTGCCGAACAGCAGCTCGCGGCCCTTCACGGAACCTTCGACACCGTGACCGGCGATCGCGTTGAAGCCCTCCGGCGAATCCAGGGGCAGATCGCGCCCCTCGGCGGACTCGACGATGGCCTGGGCCAGCGGATGCTCGGAGCCGGCCTCGAGGCTCGCGGCCAGCTGCATCAGTTCACGTTCATCGAAGCCGTTGCGGGCTATCACCTCGGTCACTTCCGGGTGCCCGGCGGTAATGGTACCGGTTTTGTCGAGCACCATGACGTTCAGCTTGCTGGCCTGTTGCAGCGCCTGGCCGTTGCGGATCAGAACGCCCGCTTCGGCCGCCTTGCCGACGCCGACCATCACCGACATCGGCGTGGCCAGACCCAGGGCACAGGGGCAGGCGATGATCAGTACCGTGGTCGCCGTGACCAGCA
Organism: Marinobacterium nitratireducens; assembly: GCF_014645375.1. Classification (GTDB taxonomy): domain Bacteria; phylum Pseudomonadota; class Gammaproteobacteria; order Pseudomonadales; family Balneatricaceae; genus Marinobacterium_A; species Marinobacterium_A nitratireducens. The sequence continues at coordinate 472,304 of NZ_BMLT01000001.1, read as the reverse complement.
TGTAGGCCACCTGGGGCACCGGGCCGAAGTTGTACCAGCTTAGTGCCGCCAGCACCGAGATGATCATCACCACCGGCACGAACACCGACGCTATGGTATCGGCCAGGCGGCCGATCGGCGGACGGGAATTCTGTGCCTGCTTCACCATTGCGATAATCTGCGCCAGCGCCGTCTCCTTGCCGACCCGGGTGGCGCGGTAGAGAATCGAGCCGGACTTGTTGAGCGTGCCGCCGACCACCTCGTCGCCGGCGCCCTTCTCGACCGGCATCGGCTCGCCGGTCAGCATCGACTCGTCGATGCTGGTATGGCCCTCGGTGACGACGCCGTCGACCGCGACTTTTTCACCGGGACGGACCCGGATGATATCGTCGATCTGCACCGAATCGATCGGTATGTCCTGCTCCCGACCGTCCCGAACCACGCGTGCCGTCTTGGCCCTGAGCCCCAGCAGACGCTTGATCGCCTGGGAGGTGCGACCTCGCGCCCTGATCTCGAGCGCCAGCCCCAGGTTGATCAGGCCGATGATCATCGCCGTGGCCTCGAAATACACATGGCGCGCCAGTTCCGGCACGATGCCAGGCGCAATCACGACCACCATCGAATAGAGCCAGGCGGTGCCGGTACCCAGGGCAATCAGCGTATCCATATTGGCGCTGTGCGCCCTGAACGACTTCCAGGCGCCGACGTAGAAGTGACTGCCGGCAAAGATCATCACGCCCAGGGTGACCAGCCCGACCAGCAGCCAGACCAGCCGCTCGCCGGTGGTGACCACGTTCATCTCGCCGCCGAGCAGGCCATAGGCCATCAACGGTACGCCCAGCGCCAGGGCGATGGTCATCTCCCGCATCAGCTTGCGGTAGTAGGCTTCCTCGGCCTTCTCTTTTTCGTCTCTGGCCTGTTCCTCGTCGGTAATCTCCGATGCGCCGTAGCCGGCAGCTTCGACCGAGTTGATCAGCGCGCCGGCATCGACCTGACCGCGCACCACTGCTTCATGGTCGGCGAGGTTAAAGGTCGCGGCCTCGACCCCTTCAACTGCCCGCAACGCCTTCTCGATCTTGCTGACGCAACTGGCACAGGAGGCGCCGGTCACGGCCAGGTGGATTGAATTGTGGGCTTGCGCCGCGGGCTCCGTCCTGTTGCCCGCCGGTGCATTAGCGCAGGACGCAGCCGGCTCTGTATCGGCGCCGGTCCGGGTTTCATCCGTGATTTCGGAAGCGCCGAAGCCGGCCGCTTCGATCGCCTCGACCAGCGTAGCGGGCTCGACCTGACCGCGGACTTTCGCTTCCCGGTCCGCCAGATTGAAGGTCGCGGTCTCCACGCCCTCCACCGCCTTCAGCGCTTTCTCGATCTTGCCGACGCAGCCGCCGCAGGAGGCGCCTGTTACGGCCAGACGTATGTCCCCGCCCCTTTCCTTTTGTTCGACATCGGCCCCCTGGCCGGGCTCATGGCAATGCGATGGATGGTTCATGACTGGGTCCCCACTTTATGATGTTCCAATCCTCTGCCATGCATCGGCCGGAGCAGCTCGGCCGCTTTTTCGTCGGCGGGGCTCCAGGATTCGATCAGGTGGCAGATCATGTCGCCGCACGGCGCCTTGTCGGGCATCCGGTCCCACTGTTCGAGCGCGCTTTCCATGCGCTCGAACAACGCCTGGGCTTCGCGCAGCTGCTCGCGCATCTCATCGACCCGCCGCACGATCAGACTGCGTACCAGCGGACAGGGCGAGTCGCCGCTGTCGGCATGGTCGAGAATCTGCTGGATATCGCGCAGGGTGAAACCGAGGAGTCTCGCCCGCAGCGCAAAACGCAGGCGCTCCTCATCGCGCGCACTGTACTGTCGATAGCCATTTTCGGCCGACTTGCGGGGCGCCAACAGGCCGATCCGGGTGTAATAACGCACCGTATCCGGCGCGACCTTAAGCTTCTTGGCAAGCTGATTAACGGTCATGACTGCAATCTCTTTAATCACTTACCCATAGCTTAGAACCTATGAGTGGCTCACAGGTCAAGTTTGGTCCTGATTAATTTTTCATTGCGGCAGGCGCATGATGAAGCGGGTGGAAACGGCATCGGACTCGCAGGCCAGGGTACCGCCATGCATCTCGACGATGGCCCGGCTGATCGCCAGCCCGAGGCCGGCATGGGGGCTCAGTCCGCCACGACGCGCCGGGTCCAGACGGTAGAAGCGGTCGAAAATTCGTTCGATCTGGTCTTCGGGAATACTGTCGCCGACGTTGCTGACGGTGACCTTAACGCCACCGTCACTGGCGCCGATGTCGACCCGCACCGCTTTACCCGGATAGCTGTGCCGGATGGCATTGGATAGCAGATTTGACAACGCCCGCCGCAGCATTGACGGGTCGCCATGAATTCGCCCCTGCCCGGAGCAGGCCAGGCTTACATTTTTATCGTCCGCCAGCAGTTCGTAGTAATCGAACAGCTGTAAAACCAGGGCATGCAGGTCGATGGCGACCGACTCCGGCTCTATCAGGGCATTGTCCGACTTGGCGATGAACAGCATCTCCTCGACGAGCTTTGTCATGCGCTGCAACTCTTCCAGATTGGAATAGAGCGCCTCGCGATATTCCCCTGCGTCGCGTGACCGCGCGAGTACCACCTCGGTATGGGTGATCAGGCTGCTGATCGGCGTACGCAGTTCATGGGCAAGATCGGACGAGAAATTCGACAGCCGCAGGAAATCGTCTTCGAGGCGGGCCAGCATCGAATTGAAGGTGCTGGCGAGCCCCTGCAGCTCTTGCGGCACATCGCCCAGATCAAGCCGCTCCTTCAGCGAGCGGGACGATATCGACGCCATCAGTTCAGTGACCGCCCGCACCGGCCCCAGACCGTGGCGCGCGACCAGCCAGCCCAACCCCCAGCTGCCCAGCGCACAGAGACCGAACGCGATCCAGAACCAGCGTTGCGCCGTTGTCAGGTACTGCTGGTGCGGCGTACCGTCGAGCCACAGCTCTATTACCAGATGACCGCTGTCGCCGGCCAGGGGCAGCTGTTGGCTCAGGCCATGGTATAGATGCCCTTGCCACTCCCAATCGGAAAGCCTGTCCGTCTCATCGGCAGCAGCGGGCATCGGAAAACCGCCGGTGTCACCGAAATTCAGCCATAGCGCGTCGTCCGGCCCTCGGATCGTTACCAGCAGCCGCTCATGATCGCCGAACAGCACATCGAACTCCGCCGCCCTGTGTTCGAACTGCCGCCGGCTTGTTACGTCACTCAGCAATCTGGCAGCGCCCTGCAATTTGTTCTCCAGCTCCTGACGGTCGAGAGCCCGAAAATGCATGAGGCTGAGTTGCTTGAACGCGATGCCGGTCACCAGCAGCACCGACAGCACCGCCACGGCAAACAGCAGACTCAGACGCGAGGTCAGCGAAAGGCGGTTCATCAGCCTTGGGGCACCTCGAGCACGTAGCCCATGCCGCGTACCGTCTGGATCAGCTTTGGCGAGAAGCCGTCGTCGACCTTGCTGCGCAGACGCCGGATCGCGACTTCGATCACGTTGGTATCGCTGTCGAAGTTCATGTCCCAGACCTGGGAGGCGATGAGCGACTTCGACAGCACTTCGCCGCGCCGTCGCAGCAGCAGCTCCAGCAACGCATACTCCTTGGCCGTAAGCTCGATTCGCCTGCCATTCCGTACCACCCGGCGTTTGATGATATCGACGTCGAGATCGGCTATCTGCAGCCGGGTCTGCGCCGGCGCGGTACTGTGGCGACGCAGTACCGAGCGCACCCGGGCCAGCAGCTCGGAGAAGGCGAAGGGTTTGATCAGATAGTCGTCCGCCCCGAGTTCCAGTCCCTTGACCCGGTCCTCGACGCCGTCGCGCGCGGTAAGAAAAATCACTGGCAGGCTGGAGCCACGCGAGCGCAGCGTTCGCAAAACCTCCCAGCCGTCAGGCCCCGGCATCATCACGTCGAGAATGAGCAGGCTGTAGTGATCGGTCATGACCTGTTGCAGCGTATCGACGCCATTATCGGTCAGGTCCACCAGAAAGCCGGCTTCGGTGAGTCCTTTCTGCAAATAGGTGCCGATTTTGGGTTCGTCTTCAGCCAGTAGTATCTTCATCGCAATTGACAGTGTGTTGGCAAACGCCTCCATTCTGCATCGAAGCGCCTTCGACCCGCCAGCTTCGGCCTCGAAGCTGACATAAATGTAATCCTGGCGTCAGCCTGATGTCAGCGCGCGGCGCGTAAACTGGATCTAAATAGAAGGAGACATTGCCATGAGATTCAACAGGTCCATCGCGCTGGCGCTTGCGCTGGCCGCTTCCTCACCACTGGCGATTGCCGCCGAAGGTCACGGCCATGCCCACCATGGTGGCAGCACCATCGGCCAGCCCGGGACGGCTGCAGAGGCGTCACGCACGGTTGAAGTGACCCTGAACGATATGTACTTCGAACCTGAGTCGATCGCCGTCAAGGCCGGAGAAACCGTTCGTTTCGTGGTCAAAAACGAAGGCGCACTGCTGCACGAGTTCAATATCGGCACAGCGGCCATGCACGAAAAGCACCAGTCCAGGATGCAGTTGATGATGGACCACGGCATGCTGACGCCGACCGGGATCAATCACGAAATGGCGAACATGGATCACAGCTCGATGCCAGGCATGGAGGGGCTGGGTCACCAGGAACCGAACAGCGTTCTGGTCGCGCCTGGCGAAACCAGCGAGATGGTCTGGACCTTCTCGGGTGATGCGCAGCTGGAGTTCGCCTGCAACGTTCCGGGTCATTACGCCGCCGGTATGGCTGGCGAGATCAGGCTGGACTGACCCGGACTGGATTAAAACGCTCTTCTGGACACTGACATGCTACTGAGTTGTATTAAAAAGGCCGCACCGGTTCTGGCAAGTCTCTGGTCACTGGGTGCCCTGGCGGGCACCTATAACCTGGTGATCGACGAGCAGCCGCTCGAAATCGACGGCAAGGCCAAGAACGCGATGACCCTGAACGGCGGCGTCCCGGGGCCGACCTTGCGGTTCAGGGAAGGCGAAGATGTCACCATCAACGTCACCAACAATCTCGACGTCGATTCCTCGATTCACTGGCACGGTCTGCTGCTGCCCTACACCCAGGACGGTGTGCCGGGTATCAGTTTCCCCGGCATCAAGCCCGGCGAAACCTTCACCTACCGCTTTCCGATCGTGCAGGCCGGGACCTACTGGTACCACAGCCATTCCGGCTTCCAGGAACAGGAAGGCGTCTACGGCTCAATCGTAATCGAACCGGCCAAACGGGAACCCTACCGCTACGACCGGGAATATGTGGTGATGCTGTCGGACTGGTCGGCCGAGACCGGCGATCAGATCTTCTCCAACCTCAAGGGGCAGAGCGACTATTACAACTACAGTCAGCAGACCCTCGGCGGCTTCTTCAAGGATGCGAGCCAGGATGGTTTCGCGGCAACCCTGCGCGACCGTCTCGACTGGGGCAGCATGCGCATGATGCCGACCGATATCGCCGACGTCTCCGGTTACAGCTTCCTGGTCAACGGCAAGTCCACCGATGACAACTGGACCGGGCTGTTCCAGCCGGGCGAGCGGGTCCGGCTGCGTTTCATCAATGCCTCGGCGATGACCTACTTCGATGTCCGCATACCCGGCCTTAAAATGACCGTGATCCAGGCTGACGGCAACAACGTGCAGCCGGTCGGCGTCGACGAGTTCCGCATCGCCGTGGCGGAAACCTACGACGTCATCGTGCAGCCGAAGGAAGACCGCGCCTTCTCGATCCTTGCCGAAAGCATCGACCGCTCCGGCTTCGCCCGCGGCACCCTGGCGCCGCGCGAAGGCATGAAGCTGGCGCTGCCCGAGCTGCGCGAACGCCCGCTACTGACCATGTCCGATATGAGCATGGCCAGCATGGGCGGTATGGATCATGGTTCGATGGATCACAGTGCCATGAATCACGCTGCGATGGCGCCATCTCAGTCTCAGACGGTAGATCATGCAGCCATGGGCCACTCTCAGCCGCAGCCTCAGGCCATGGATCATGCAGCCATGGGTCACACACAGCCACAGCCTCAGGCCATGGATCATGCAGCCATGGGCCACACACAGCCGCAGCCTCAGGCCATGGATCATGCAGCCATGGGTCACACACAGCCGCAGCCTCAGGCCATGGATCATGCAGCCATGGGTCACACACAGCCGCAGCCTCAGGCGATGGATCACGCTGCCATGGGCCATGCTCCGGCACAGCCACAGGCGATGGATCACGCCGCCATGGGGCACTCTTCGATGGCGGCCATGACGGATACCGGCGGCGACTACGCGCCGGGTAGCGGGCTGACGCCGACGGCCGCCAACGGTGGCAAGTTCCTGGTCTACGGCGATCTCAAGGCAATGACCCCCTACGCCGACTACCGCGCGCCGGATCGTGAGATCGAGCTGCGTTTGACCGGCAATATGGAGCGCTACTTCTGGTCGATCAACGGCATCAAGTTCTCCGACGCCGAGCCCGTTCGACTGACCTACGGTGAACGCGTACGCATCAAATTCGTCAACGACACCATGATGATGCACCCGATGCACCTGCACGGCATGTGGATGCAGCTCGACAAGGGCAACGGCCGCTTCAACCCGTTGAAACATGTGGTCAATGTCGCCCCCAACACCACGCTGACCGTGGATGTGCCGGTCGACGCAATCGGCGAATGGGCCTTCCACTGCCACCTGATGTACCACATGGCGTCGGGGATGTTCCGCAAGATCGTCGTGGAACCGCCTGCCGCTCAGGCCGCACAGATGTAAGGAAACAGACCCGATGAGCAGATCAATCTACACAAGCGCCCGCCAGGGGCTGCTCCTTGCCATGCTCGGTCTCACGGCGTCGATGCCGGTCGCGGCCGACATGCAGGACGATGCGGTGCGGACCAAATTCGTGCTGGATCGCCTCGAAAACCGGCGGGATGATGGCGAGGACCTGAGGGTCTGGGAAGCCCAGCTCAATGTCCGCACCGATTACCAGGGCATGGCATTGAAGATCGATGGCGAACGCCCCGAGGGCGGGCCGACCGAGAGCGCCGAATACCAGCTGCTGTACCAGCGCCTGGTGTCGGAGTTCTTCGATGCCCAGTTCGGCATTCGCTATGACGACCGGCCCGAACCGTCCCGCACCTATGCGGTCGCCGGTCTGCAGGGGCTCGCGCCCTACTGGTTCGAAGTCGACGCCAATCTGTACCTGAGCGACGAAGGCGACGCCTCGGCCTCGCTCGAGGCCGAATACGACCTGCTGCTGACCCAGCGTCTGGTGCTCCAGCCAGCCGCGGAACTCAACGTCGCCTTCAGCGACGACGAGGAAATCGGCGTCGGATCGGGCTTGAGTACAGCTGAACTGGGGCTGCGCCTGCGCTACGAGCTGCATCGCAAGTTCGCCCCCTATGTCGGCGTGAACTGGGAGAAGAAGTTCGGTGATACCGCCGACTTCGCCCGCGACGAGGGTGAGGATACCGAAAGCACTGCCTGGGTGCTCGGCGTCAGCGCCTGGTTCTGATGTCGCGGCGACAGGCCTGCAGTACCCTCACTTGTGTCCAACGCCGTTGCGCATTTTGGATCCGCTACGCCGACGGAGACTGAACACGGCTTCGGCCGCGGCGCTGATGGGGCCCTACCGCAGCCCCAGTTCCGCGAAGGGGATGTAGTCGAGCTTCATCCCCCTCTCCACGCGCGTTCGCGGCGGCACGACCAGCAATCCTTCGGCCGCGAGCGCCGAGCTGAGCACGCCGGAACTCTGATTGTGAACCGGCTCCGCCAGCAGAATGCCCTCCCTTTCGTCGAGTCGCACCCGCAGGTATTCTTCACGTCCGATAGGCCTGTCCCGGCTGAAGCCGGCCAGTACCGGATAGCGACGCGGCAGCAGCCCGGAGGTCCTGCCCTGCATCCGCAGCAGGTAGGGGCGCGCCAGCATCAGGAAAGTCACCAGCACGGCGCCGGGGTTGCCCGGCAGTCCGATAAAGGGCGTTGTGCCGACGCGCCCGAATGCCAGCGGCTTGCCGGGCTTGATGGCGACGCGCCACAGACTCAGCTCGCCCAGCGACTCGACGGCGCCCTTGACGTGGTCCTCGTCGCCGACAGAAACACCGCCGCTGCTGAGCACCAGGTCGCCCCAGCCGGCGGCGTCTTTCAGTGCGGCGCGGGTGGCCTCCGGACTGTCAACGACGATACCGGGACTCCAGACCTCGATATCGAGGCCCTGCAACAGCCCCAGCAGCGTGAAATGGTTGGAGTTGTAGATCTGTCCGGGGGCACAGGGCCGTCCCGGCATCACCAGTTCGTCGCCGGTATTGAGCACCGCTACCCTTAGCCGCCGGCGTACCTTGACGCCGAGCATGCCGACCGACGCCAGCACGCCGAGTTCGGCGGCGCCGAGCCGCGTGCCCGCGGCGAGCAGCCGCTGGCCGGGCTCGATATCCTGGCCAGCACGGCGAATGTGGTCGCCGGGCTGCGGGCGCTGGAGCACTTGTATGGTCTCGCCGTCGCTGCGCACCTCTTCCTGCATCACCACGCAGTTCGCGCCGTACGGGATCGGCGCGCCGGTGAAGATCCGCGCCGCGGTGCCCGGGAGCAGCCGTTCCGGCGCCTGGCCGGCAGCGATACGCTGGCCGAGCGGCAGGCGGAGGTCATCGCCCAGATCAGCCAGCGCCAGCGCGTATCCGTCCATGGCGCTGTTGTCGGCCGGTGGCACTGCGATCGGCGACATGACATCCTCCGCCAGCACCCGGCCTGCAGCGCGGTCAAGCGCCTGCCATTCGCTGCCGGTGACCGGCTCGGCGGCATCCAGCAGCGCCTCCAGCGCCTGCGAAAACGGTATCAGCGCCTCGCCGACGGCATCACAGCCGCAGCCGCTCATGACCGGCTCCCACAGGCGGTTTCCGCCTTCGGTAATACCATTTCGACAAAATTGCAGGGGCGGTGGCGTGCGTCGAGTTGCTCGACGATGCAGCGATCCCAGGCGGTGGCACAGGCCCTTGGGGAGCCCGGCATGCAGAAGATGACGGTGCGGTTGGCGACTCCGGCGATGGCCCGCGACTGCATTGTCGAAGTGCCGATTTCCTGGTACGAAATGGCCCGGAACAGCTCGCCGTAGCCCTCGATCGCCTTGTCGAACAGAGGTGCCAGCGCCTCGGGCGTGTTGTCCCGGGCGGTGAAGCCGGTACCGCCCGTGACCAGCACCACCTGCACGCCGGGGTCGGCGATCCAGTGCGAAACCCGGGCGCGCAATTGATAGATATCGTCGGGTACCAGGGCGCGGTCGGCGAGCCGGTGTCCGGCCTCCTGCAGCCGAAGCTGCAGCGTATCGCCGGAGCTGTCGGTTTCCAGCGAGCGGGTGTCTGACACCGTCAGCACGGCGATGTCGAGCGCGCGGAAAGGTACCTTGTCGTGTACATGTCCCATAGTGGTTTCCTCAAGACTGCTGTTGCCCATTCATGCTTCGGCCAGCTCACCGACCAGGCGGATCACCTCGGTGACCGTCTCGTCGAACTGGCGGGCATCGGCCTTGCAGCCGTTTCGTTTGCGATAGCCGAATTCATAGAGTTTCAGGTGCCGGTCGGGCACCAGGCCCTGCTGCTCCAGACAGCGGGCGACGCAGTGCAGCTGGCAGCCGTCGATGCCGATGATCGGGCGACCGGATCGCGCCGATTTCACCAGCGCCGGCACTCCGGCGCCGACCCCGGCGATGCAGGACATCTCGACCACCCCGCGATGGTCGAGGTCTACCGCGACGTCGTTGGCCAGCTGGGCGACATTCGAACACCCCGAACAGGCATAGAGCAGCGGCAGCTCTCGGCGGCGCGTCATCAGATCACCTCCTTCAGGGCACCGACGTCGAGCACTCGCAGCTCGCTGCCGCCGCCTTCGAGGATGCCCTCGTCCTTGAGATCGTGCATGATGCGCGAGAAGGTTTCGGGTTGCATCGCCAGCCGGGCCGCGATCAGCCGCTTGGCCACCGGCAGAACGATGCGGCCGCTGTTGCCGTCCTCCTCCTCCAGCAGCTGCGACAGGTACCGTACCAGGCGATGGCGGGCGCTCTGCAGCGTCAGAGTCTCGATCTCGTCGAGCCGCAGATGCAGCCGGCGCGCCATCGACGCCATGACGCCGAAACAGGCGCGGGTCGAGGCTTCGAGGCATTCACGGTAGGCCGCACTGCTGAACGACAGCACTCGGGCCGCGTCCAGCGCCTCGGCGTTGACCGGATAGCGGCTGCCGTCCATGAACATGACGGCTTCGGCCAGGCTGTCGCCTTCGCGCATCAGGTGCACGATCTTTTCCTGGCCGTCGAAGGCAAGGCGAAACAGTTTGACGGTCCCGGACAGGACCAGAAAGAAGCGCTCGGCCCGGTCGCCCTGGGTGAAAATCCGCTCGCCGCTGTCGAGCTCGAGCAAACGGCAGTGGGTCGTCGCCCGCTCGAATTCGGTTTCGTCGAGTGCATCGAAAAGCATCTGTTTCCGGGCCTGTTGCAGTGCAGTCGTTATATCGCCTCTTTTCATCGGAACTCCTGGGCGTTTTTTCAATGTTTCATTCGATGTCTAGCGGTACGGTGCGCGTCGGGCACCTTGAGCGAAGCAACCGCCATGGATGGCGGGAAGATCGGTATTGCAGGAGCATTTACCGACGAAACATGCCACGAAGACGGTGCCGTTCGCTGCGCTCAGGGCACCCTACAAAGTCCGATATCGCGTAGGGCACCTTGAGCGTAGCGAAACGTGCCGATAAAGGCGGTGCGAAACGCACCATCCCGTTCCGATCTCACCCCCCTGTCATGTTCATAAAACGCAGCACCTGGGGCTGGTCGGGATCGTCGAACCAGTGATGCTTCGGCTTGCGGCCTATTGCCTCGACGATGGCGGACTTGAGCCGCGTCAGATCGCCGGGATGGCGCCGCAGCAGGGCGCGCAGGTCGACCGAGTTTTCATTTCCCAGGCACAGCAGCAGGCGTCCCTCGGCCGTGACCCGGACGCGATTGCAGCTGGCGCAGAAATTGTGGCTGTGGGGTGATATCAGGCCGATACGGATGGCACTGTCGGCCATGCGGTAGTAGCGCGAGGGACCGCCGGTGGTCTCGGTGCTCGGCGCCAGCGCGTGGCGTTCGTTGATGCGCGCGAGCACCTCGTCGCTGGAGCAGAAGGTGGCGCTGCGGTCGTGCTCGGAGATCGCGCCCAGCGGCATTTCCTCGATAAAGCTGATATCGATGGCCTTGCTCCTGGCGTACTCGACCAAAGGCAGTATCTCGTCGTCGTTGCGCCCGTTCAGGATGACGGCATTGAGCTTGATACGCTCGAAGCCGGCCGCAATGGCGGCATCGATACCCTCGAGTACCTGGGCCAGGCGGTCGCGCCGGGTCAGACTGGCGAAGCGCACCGGATCCAGGGAGTCCAGGCTGATATTCAGCCTGTTCAGGCCCGCGTCCCGCAGCGGCCCGGCGAAACGGCGAAGCTGCGAGCCGTTGGTGGTCATGGTCAGCTCGTCGAGGCCCTCGAGACGGCCGAGACTTTGCACCAGTTCCAGGATATCGCGCCGCACCAGCGGCTCGCCGCCGGTCAGGCGGATGCGCCTGACTCCCAGCTCGCTGAACGCCCGCCCGACCAGCGCCATCTCCTCCAGCGTAAGCACCCGGGCGCGCGGCAGAAATGTCATGTCCTCGGCCATGCAATAGACGCAACGGAAATCGCAGCGGTCGGTGACCGACAGCCGGACATAGTCGATACGCCGGCCGAAGCCGTCGATGAGTTGTGCGTCGTGACTGTGCATCGAATGCTCCTGGAGATGCCCTTACTGCAGCAGCAGTGAATCGGCGGCCTGCATTTCGTGACCCCGGATATCGGCCTGGCCCGCCAGCAGCGAGATGTACTGATTGATGCCGCGGCGGTAAACCTGCTCGCGCAGATAGGCCTTGATTCGGTCCTCGACCATGTCGTAGTCCAGCGGCTGTCCCGGTACCCGCTTGTCGATGCGTACCAGGTGGAAGCCGTAGCGGCTCTCGACCGGAGTGGCGCACAGGCCCTCGGCGAGACTCAGTACCTGGCGTTCGAATTCCGGCACCGTCTGCCCCTTGTCGAGCTGGCCGAGTTCGCCGCCAAGCTCCTTCGACGGACAGTCGGAATGGGCCCTTGCCAGCTCGGCGAAGCGCTCGGGCGCCTGCTGCAGCTGCTCGATCAGCGCTTCCGCCTCAGCCTTGCGCTGCGCCCGCTGCTCCGGATCGTTGGGATCGGCGCCGAGCAGAATATGGCTGGCGGCGATGTAGTCCGGGGTGCGGAACTTCTGCGGGTTGGCATCGAAGTAGCGCCGGCAGTCGTCACCGCCGGCCTGCGGCAGGTCGACTTCTTCGTGCAGCAATTGACGAATGCGCGCTTCTTCGACGGCTTCGCCGTCATGCGGCTGAGCCTCGATGCCGAGTTCGTCGGCCCGGTTCAGCAGCAACTGACGCACCACCAGCGCCTGCACCGCCTCCCGGCGCGCGGCCTCGGCGCTGTCGGCCGGGTGGTACTGCATCTCCTGCGCGATGCTCTCTTCGCTGACAGGCGTGCCATTGACGTACACCTCGTCGAACTCCGGCGCCTCGGCCGGCAGGCTGCGGGTATCGATCAGTTGCATGTTGTTCTCCTTCCGTAAACTGTGTCGGCGATCGTGGGAGCGGCGCCTCGCCGCGAATAGCCTCGTTGCCACACCATTTCGCGGCGGGGGCGCCGCTCCCACAGGGTATGCCCTCTACCTCAGGTCCTTACCGGGTTCTGACCACCTGGTAGCTGCGGCCGAAGTATTTCACCGGCACGCTCCAGATATGCACCATGCGGGTGAACGGGAAGACGATGAACATCGTCAGACCAACCAGGATGTGCAGCTTGTAGATCAGGCTGACATCGGCGATATGGGCGGCGGCACCGCTCTGCAGGGTCGCCAGGCTCTGGGCCCAGGCGGCGAGCTTGAGCATCACGCTGCCGTCGAGGTGGCCCAGCGAGAACGGGATGGTCAGCAGGCCCAGGGTCACCTGGACGAACAGCAGCACCAGGATAAAGATATCGGCTTTGGTACTGGTGGCCCGCACCCGCGCATCGCCGAGGCGGCGTCTGAGCAGCAGAAAGGCTCCCACCCAGCAGGCGATGCCGGCGGCGCCGCCGCTAAGGATGGCCAGCAGCTGCTTGTTGCCGCTGGAGATGAAGGGCTCGTAGACCCAGTGCGGCGTCAGCAACCCAACCAGATGGCCGAAGAAGATGAACAGCACTCCGACGTGGAACAGTACGCTGGCGCGGCGAAAGCCCTTCGAACTCAGCATCTGGCTGGAACTTGCGCGCCAGGTGAACTGCTCCCGGTCGTAGCGGATCCAGCTGGCGATCAGGAAGGTCGCGCCGGCGATGTAGGGGTAGACCCCGAACAGCAGATCGTTGATGTATGACATGTTATCTCTCCCGACTCAGTTGGCGCCCGAGGCCGCCGGACTCTGTGACATCGACTGGATATGCAGCGGACGCACCCTATCGATCTCGGCCCGGCGCTTAAGCACGGCGTTGTCGCCGCAGTCCTGGGCGCTGCCCTCGGTAAAGCGCACCATCTCCTCTTCCCAGACCTTATCGAGCGCTTCCGGCGTGTCGTCGCGCGCTTCGCTCGCGACCTGCTCGCGCAGCGCCTGCCGCTCGACGCTGACCCCGGCGATGCCGAGCAAGGCCTCGAACAGCACCGCGTAGTCGCTGTCGCGCTCGGTCAGGCGCGCGTCCAGCAGACTCAGGATATGGCACACCTCGCCGAGCCACTGTACCGCTTCGGCGTGCGGCCGCTTCGACAGGTACTCGAGGAACAGCGGCAGGTAGTCCGGCAGCTCGCGGGCATCGAGGACGAAGCCGTTCTTCTCGTACACCGACATCAGGTCGACCATCGCCTGGCCGCGATCGCGGGACTCGCCGTGCACGTGTTCGAACAGCAGCAAGGACAGCGAACGGCCGCGGTCGAACAGGCCGACGTAGTTCTCCTGGGCATCCATCAGATCTCCCGTGCAGAGCTGCTCGGCGAACTCGATCAGCGCCTCGCGATGATCGGGCTCAAGGGCCTTGTCGGCCCGCAACTCCGCCACCAGCTCGCGGCGCGCCTCGAACAGCTCGGCGCTCGGGTAGTCCAGCAGCAGTGATATAACCTTGAGGCTACGCATTTTTTACCTCCAGCATTCCCGGGCGCGGATGTTGGGTTTCGGCCCTGCGGGCCTGCACCCAACCTACGTTGGCACGAACCGTAGGTTGGGTGGAGCGAAGCGCAACCCAACAGCATTCAGCATCGTTTCGGACCTTAGGCATCTTCCAGCTCCTTGGGATCCACCTGCTTGACCCCGCTGATCTTCTGCACCATGGTGACGTTCTGCTTCTTGGCGCCGAACAGGTTGAACTCGCTTTCGCCGCCGGCGCAGCCGTTGCCGAAGCTGAAGCCGCAGCCGTTGCGCTCCGGAAAGGCTTCTTTGGCCAGTTCCCGGTGACTGGTCGGAATCACGAAGCGGTCCTCGTAGTTGGCGATCGCGAGGTACCGGTACATCTCCTGCACCTGCCCTTCGGTCAGGCCGACGTCGTGCAGCACCTCCAGGTTGCGCTTGCCCTCGACCTGCTCGTCGCGCTTGTAGGCACGCATCGCCAGCAGCCGCTTGAGCGCCAGCACCACCGGCTTCTCGTCGCCCGCGGTCAGCAGGTTGGCGAGGTACTTGACCGGGATGCGCAGGCTGTCGACATCCGGAATGGCGCCGTTCATGCCGATCTGGCCGGCGTCGGCGGCGGACTGGATCGGGCTCAGCGGGGGCACGTACCAGACCATCGGCAGGGTGCGGTATTCCGGGTGCAGCGGCAGCGCCAGCTTCCAGTCCATCGCCAGCTTGTAGACCGGCGACTGCTGCGCGGCCTTGATCACGCTGTCGGCGACGCCGTCCTTGCGTGCCTGGGCGATGATCGCCGGGTCGTGCGGATCGAGGAAGATCTCCAGCTGCTTCTCGTACAGGTCCTGCTCGGAACCGCTCGCCGCCACCTCCTGGATGCGGTCGGCGTCATAGAGCATCACGCCGAGGTAGCGGATGCGGCCGACGCAGGTTTCGGAGCAAACGGTCGGCATCCCCGACTCGATGCGCGGGTAGCAGAAGATGCACTTCTCGGACTTGCCGGTTTTCCAGTTGTAGTAGATCTTCTTGTACGGGCAGCCCGAGACGCACATGCGCCAGCCGCGGCACTGGTCCTGGTCGATCAGCACGATGCCGTCTTCCTCGCGCTTGTAGATGGCGCCGGACGGGCAGCTGGCGACGCAGGCCGGATTGAGGCAGTGCTCGCACAACCGCGGCAGGTACATCATGAAGGTGTTCTCGAACTGGCCGTAGATCTCCTTCTGCACATTGTCGAAGTTCTTGTCCTTCGAGCGTTTCCTGAACTCGGTGCCGAGGATCTCCTCCCAGTTCGGGCCCCATTCGATCTTCTTCATGCGATCGCCCGTGAGCAGCGAACGCGGACGGGCGACCGGCTGGTGCTTGCCCTCGGGGGCGTTGTGCAGGTGCTGGTAGTCGAAGTCGAACGGCTCGTAGTAGTCGTCGATCTCCGGCAGGTCGGGGTTGGCGAAGATGTTCGCCAGCACCCGCCACTTGTTGCCGATACGCGGCTCGATGTCGCCGTTGGCCTTGCGTACCCAGCCGCCCTTCCACTTGTCCTGGTTTTCCCACTCCTTGGGGTAGCCGATGCCGGGCTTGGTCTCGACGTTGTTGAACCAGGCGTACTCCATCCCCTCGCGGGAGGTCCAGACGTTCTTGCAGGTGACCGAACAGGTGTGACAGCCGATGCACTTGTCCAGGTTCAGCACCATGCCTACTTGCGAACGGATTTTCATTTCACGGCCTCCTGTACATAGTCGTGGCCTTCACCGTCGAGCCAGTCGATATTCTTCATCTTGCGCACCACCACGAACTCGTCGCGGTTCGAGCCGACGGTGCCGTAGTAGTTGAACCCGTAGGACTGCTGTGCATAGCCGCCGATCATATGGGTCGGCTTCGGACAGACGCGGGTCACCGAGTTGTGGATGCCGCCCCGGGTGCCCGAGGTCTCGGCGCCCGGTACGTTCACGATGCGCTCCTGGGCGTGGTACATCATCGTCATGCCCTCGTTGACGCGCTGCGAGACCACCGCACGCGCCGCGATGGTGCCGTTGGTGTTGAAAATCTCGACCCAGTCGTTGTCCTCGACACCGATCTTTTCGGCGTCGCCCTCCGACATCCAGATGATCGGGCCGCCGCGCGACAGCGTCAGCATCAGCAGGTTGTCGCTGTAGGTGGAGTGAATGCCCCACTTCTGGTGCGGCGTGATCCAGTTCAGCGCGATCTCCGGGTTGCCGTTGGATTTCCGGTTCATGATCGGATGCACCGACTTGGTATTGATCGGCGGCCGATAGACCAGCAGGCTCTCGCCCAGATCGCGCATCCACTGGTGATCCTGGTAGAACTGCTGACGTCCGGTCAGGGTGCGCCAGGGGATCAGCTCGTGGACGTTGGTGTAGCCGGCGTTGTAGGAAACGTGCTCGTCCTCGAGGCCCGACCAGGTCGGCGACGAGATGATCTTGCGCGGCTGCGCCTGGACGTCGCGGAAACGGATCTTCTCCTCCTCCTTCGGTTCGGCCAGATGGGTATGGTCGAGACCGGTCGCTTCGCCCAGTGCCTCCCAGGCCTTGACCGCCACCTGGCCGTTGGTCTCCGGCGCCAGCGCCAGGATCATCTCGGCGGCGTCGATGGCGGTCTCGATGCGGGCGCGGCCCTTGCTCTCGCCCTCATCGACATGGGTCCAGTTCAGTTTCTTCAGCAGCTCGACTTCCGTCTTGGTATCCCAGCTGATGCCCTTGCCGCCGTTGCCGGCCGACTCCAGCAACGGGCCGACCGAGGTGAAGCGGGCATAGGTGTTGGGGTAGTCGCGCTCGACCACCGCAAGGCTCGGCATGGTCTTGCCCGGCACCGGTTCGCACTCGCCCTTTTTCCAGTCCTGGACGCCGAACGGCTGTGCCAGTTCGGCCGGGGTATCGTGCTGCAGCGGCAGCGTAACCAGGTCCTTCTCGACGCCGAGATGACCGACACAGACCTCGGAGAACTTCTTCGCGATGCCCTTGTAGATGTCCCAGTCGGAACGCGCTTCCCAGGCCGGGTCCGTGGCCGCCGACAGCGGGTGGATGAAGGGGTGCATGTCGGAGGTGTTGAGGTCGTCCTTTTCGTACCAGGTCGCGGTCGGCAGCACGATGTCGGAATAGAGGCAGGTGGTGGACATGCGAAAATCCAGGGTCACCAGCAGATCGACCTTGCCCTCCGGCGCCTTGTCGTGCCAGACGACCTCTTCCGGCTTCTTGCCGCCGGTCGCGCCCAGGTCCTCGCCCAGCACGCTGTGGTTGGTGCCCAGCAGGTACTTGAGCATGTACTCGTGACCCTTGCCGGAGGAGCCGAGCAGGTTCGAGCGCCAGACGAACATGTTGCGCGGGAAGTTCTGCGGGTTGTCCGGGTCCTCGGCGGCGAAGCGCAGCGTGCCGTTCTTCAGCTGTTCGACCACGTACTCGGCCGGGTTGCGGCCGGCCTGCTCGGCCTTGCGCACCACTTCCAGCGGGTTGCTGCCCAGCTGCGGGCAGGACGGCAGCCAGCCCATGCGCTCGGCACGGACGTTGTAGTCGATCAGGCTGCCGGTCCACTTGGACTTGTCCGCCAGCGGCGAAAGAATCTCCTGGGCCTCCAGCTTCTCGTAACGCCACTGGCTGGAGTGGTTGTAGAAGAAGGACGTACCGTTCATGTGACGCGGCGGACGCTGCCAGTCGAGGGCGAACGCCAGCGGCAGCCAGCCGCACTGCGGACGCAGCTTCTCCTGACCGACGTAGTGCGCCCAGCCGCCACCGGTCTGGCCGACGCAACCGCACAGCACCAGCAGGTTGATCAGCCCGCGGTAGTTCGAGTCCATGTGGTACCAGTGGTTCATGCCGGCTCCGACGATGATCATCGAGCGACCGCGGGTCTTGTTGGCGGTGTCGGCGAACTCGCGGGCGATGCGCTCGACCACCTTGCGGTCGACGCCGGTGATGCGCTCCTGCCAGGCCGGGGTGTAGGGGGCGTTGTCGTCGTAGCTGCTGGCGACGTAGTCACCGCCGAGGCCCCGGTCGATACCGTAGTTGGCCAGCATCAGGTCGTAGACGGTGACCACCAGGCTTTCGCTGCCGTCGGCGAGCCTGATGCGCTTGGCCGGCAGGTTGTGATGCACCACGTCGGCGATCTTGTTGTCCTGGAAGTATTCGTTCTCGACACCGCCGAAATAGGGGAAACCGACCGGGACCACTTCGTCGTGGTCGTCGAGCAGGCTGAGCTTGAGCTGAGTTTCCTGCCCCTCGCCGCCCTCTTTCGCCTCGATGTTCCACTTGCCCTTCTCTCCCCAGCGGAAGCCGATGGAACCGTTCGGCACCACGAAGCGACCGGAAGCCTCGTCGAAGGCGACGGTTTTCCACTCCGGATTGTTGTCCTGACCGAGGTTGGCGTCGAAGTCGGAGGCGCGGAGGAAGCGGCCGGCGGCGTACTGGCCGTCGTCGCGCCGATCGAGCTGCACCAGGAAGGGCATGTCGCTGTAGCGGCGGCAGTAGTCGGTGAAGTACTCGCTCGGATTGTCGACGTGGAATTCCTTCAGCACCACGTGACCCATTGCCATCGCCAGCGCCGCGTCGGTGCCCTGCTTGGGGTTCATCCACTGGTCGCAGAGCTTGGCGACCTCGGCGTAATCCGGGGTTACGGCGACGGTCTTGGTGCCCTTGTAGCGCACCTCGGTGAAGAAATGCGCGTCCGGGGTGCGGGTCTGGGGCACGTTGGAGCCCCAGGCGATGATGTAGTTGGCGTTGTACCAGTCCGCCGCTTCCGGCACGTCGGTCTGCTCGCCCCAGGTCATCGGCGAGGCCGGCGGCAGGTCGCAGTACCAGTCGTAGAAGCTCAGGCAGGCACCGCCGATCAGCGACAGGTAGCGGGCACCGGCGGCGTAGGAGACCATCGACATCGCCGGGATCGGCGAGAAACCGACCACACGGTCCGGGCCGTACTGCTTGATGGTGTAGGTGTTGCTGGCGGCGATGATCTCGTTGACCTCGTCCCAGCTCGAGCGCACGAAGCCGCCCTGGCCGCGCACGGACTTGTAAGCTTTGGCCTTTTCCGGGTTCTCGACGATCGACGCCCACGCCTCGACAGGCTCGAGGGTCGCGCGGGCCTCGCGCCAGAGCTTGAGCAGGCGCTTGCGCACCGTCGGGTACTTCAGCCGGTTGGCGCTGTAGATGTACCAGGAATAGCTGGCGCCGCGCGGGCAGCCGCGGGGCTCGTGGTTGGGCAGATCCGGGCGGGTACGCGGGTAGTCGGTCTGCTGGGTTTCCCAGGTAATCAGGCCGTTCTTGACGTAGATCTTCCAGCTGCAGGAGCCGGTGCAGTTGACGCCGTGGGTCGAACGCACGACCTTGTCGTGCTGCCAGCGCTGGCGATAGCCGTCCTCCCAGTCGCGGCTCTCGCGGCGGGTCTCGCCGTGTCCCCCGGCAAAGGTCCCCTGCTTCTTGCGCAGGAATCTCAGTCGATCAAGCAGATGGCTCATGGTTATCTCTCCTGGAACCTTCAGGTCAGGACGGAGCCCTCTTGATGACGGCTCCGGGTTCAAGTGAATCCGGCGGGGGCCGAACCCCGTTCGATGGAGTCACTCTAGGGGAGCCCGGGCCTGGCCAGATTGACCCAGGTCAACGGTCGCCGGCTGCCCCGGCGGGCCGAAAGGGATCACTACCACCTTGGTGGTACCTCTGCGATACGACATTAATTCATTGTTTTATATATGTTTTTAACGAACACGTTTAATGACTTGCCCTGTGGTGCCGGAACCCTGAGTCTTTATGGGTAGTACTCGGGGCGGCGTATAGCGTGAGGCGTGAGGCGTGAGGCGTGAGGCGTAGGGTGCCGGTAAGCGAAGCGCACCGCACCAAATGTATCGGCGCGCTTTACTTCATTCAGAAAAGTAGGATGGGTGGAGCCGCATCGGCACAGTGTTCAACGCTTTCAGCGAGACTGACGCGGCGCAACCCATCAATGAGCCGGCTACAGGCAGAATGCCAAACCGGCGCCCACGATTTACGTTTTTCCCGCGAAGGCGCGATGAACCAAACAAAAAGGGGCCCGAAGGCCCCCGTTGCAGTCAATCCTGACAGCCGCTGGAATCAGCAGGGCACTTCGGCGCCCTTGCGCGAGTACCAGAACCAGGTCACCAGGATGCAGCTGACGTAGTAGCCGATAAAGACGTAGAGCGCCGCTTCCGGCCCCCCGGTCAGGCTGATGGAGGTTCCGTAGGATTTGGGGATGAAGAAGGCGCCATAGGCGGCGATGGCAGAGCTGAAGCCCAGTACCGCGGCGGATTCCTTGCCGGCGTCCTTGATCGCTTTCGCCTGCGCCTCTCCCCCCTTGCCCCTGGCCTCCCGCTCGCGTTCGGTGCGGAAGATCACCGGAATCATGCGGAAGGTCGAACCGTTGCCAACGCCGGTGGTGACGAACAGCAGCATGAACATCGCGAAGAAGCCGGTGAAACTGCCACCCTCGCCGCCGCTCGGCAGGAACGTCAGTACGCCGACAACGGCGCCGATCATGATGACGAAGTTCCACAGGGTCACGCGGGCGCCGCCGAGCTTGTCGGCGACCCAGCCGCCGATCGGACGGGCGATGGCGCCGACGAAAGGCCCGAGCCAGGCATACTTGAGCACGTCGACGTCGGGGAACTGGGTTTTCATCAGCATCGGGAATCCGGCGGCGTAGCCGATGAAGGAGCCGAAGGTGGCGATGTAGAGCCAGGTCATCAGCCAGTTGTGCTTGCGCTTGAAGATCACCGCCTGCTCGCGGAAGGAGGCGTTGGCGCTGGCGATATCGTTCATGCCGAACCAGGCCGCCAGAGTGAAGATCAGGATGAACGGCGCCCAGATCAGGCCGGCGTTCTGCAACCAGATGCGGGTGCCGTCGCCGAGGGTCTGGCCGTCACCGCCGAAGGCGCCGAACACCGCACCGGTGATCACCAGCGGCACCGTGAACTGCATCACCGAAACGCCGAGGTTACCGAGACCGGCGTTCAGCCCCAGCGCCAGCCCCTGCTTCGACTTGGGAAAGAAGAAGGAAATGTTGGCCATGCTGGAAGCGAAGTTGCCGCCGCCGAATCCGCACAGCAGCGCGATCAGCACGAAGGACAGATAGGGGGTATCGGGGTTCTGCACCGCAAACCCTATCCAGATCGCCGGAAACAGCAGCGAACCGGTACTGAGTGCGGTCCAGAGGCGGCCGCCGAAGATCGGCACCAGGAACGAATAGAAGATACGCAGCGTCGCGCCCGAAAGACCGGGCAGCGCCACCAGCCAGAACTTCTCCTGCACGCTGAAGTTGAAACCGATCGCCTCCATCTTGACCACGACAGTGCTCCAGACCATCCAGACCGCGAAGGCCAGCAGCAGGCAGGGAATCGATATCCAGAGATTGCGATTGGCGATGCGGCGGCCCCGCTCCTGCCAGAAGCTTTCGTCCTCCGGACGCCAGTCGTGCAACACATGCCCGACCTGGGCGGGCTGCAGGGTGGTGGTTGTCATTGTTGACTCCTTGGGGATACGAAGATCCCGTCGCTGGGCATGAACTGGGCAGACCGGCGCAGGCCGGCTGCCGTCGTTACTGCTCCGCCCCCCTTTCGGGGTGGCGTAGTTCGGTTGAAGAGGCCGCCATGGTGGCGCGCTGCAGCCTGGCAGCGGGCGCGGCGTCCTCCCTGAGAAAATTGTTCGCGATGGCCTCCTGCAGCCGTCGCTGGCGATTGTCATGGGCGATGCCGAGGTACATTGCGATCATGCACAGTGCCAGCAGGCCGTAGAGCAGCATGAAACAGGAGCTGCGCACGCCGAGCAGGTCCGCCGCGATACCGAACAGCACCGGCAGTACGAACCCACCCAGCGCACCGATAGCGCCGACGGTGCCGCCGACCACGCCGACGCGTTCCGGGTAGTAGTCGTAGATCCTCCGGAACACCCCTGCCTTGCCGAACCCCATCGCCACCGCGACCACTGAAATCAAAGCGGTGAACAGCCAGAGCGGCATGTCCAGCTGCAGGGTGACGTCCCGGTTGATGCCATGAATGGTCATGCTGGTCGGCGGGTAAGAGAGAAAGAACAGGCACACCAGGCAAACCCAGAACACCGCCCAGTTCACCTGGCGGGCACCGAAACGGTCAGCGCACCAGCCGCCGACGATGCGCATCAGGGCGCCGGGAATGGTGAACAGCAGGGTCAGGAAGGAGGCGCTGCCGACATCGAGGCCGTAGTGGCCGTGGTAGTAGTCCGGCAGCCAGAGCGTCAAGGCCACGAAACCGCCGAAAACGAAAAAGTAGTAGAGTCCGAAACGCCAGACCCGGGCGTCGGCGAGCGGCGCCAGTTGCTGCCCCAGCAGCGGGCGCCCGCGGCTGGCCCGGCGCCGGGGCTGGTCGGGATCCTCGCGTGTCAGCACCCAGAACAGCAGCGACAGCAGCACCAGCACCGCGGCATAGATGACCGGCGCAAGCCGCCAGCCGTAGGCCAGGATGATCAGTGGCGCCACCAGGTTGGTCAGCGCAGCCCCCAGGTTACCGGCACCGACGAGGCCCATCGACAGTCCCTGGTGGGCGCGGTCACTCCAGGCCGAGGCAAAATGAATACCCAGGGTAAAGGCCCCGCCGGCAACGCCGACGCCGAGCCCCAGCAGCAAAAACTGCGTGAAGGTGCTGGCGAGTGACAGCCCGTAAAGCGGCAGGCTCAGCAGCAGCATCAGCGTCAGCAGCAGGCTGCGACCGCCGAAACGCTCGACCAGCACGCCCAGCGGCAGCCGTATCAGCGCTCCTGTCAGTACCGGCGTCGCGACCAGCAGGCCGAACTGGGTTTCGGTCAGCGCCAGCTCCGCCTTCACTTCCAGGCCCACCACCGAAATCAGCGTCCAGGCCGCGAAACAGACCATGAAGGCCAGAGTCGCCATCAGGATGGCGGCGGTCTGTTGTTGGGGGGCTCTGGATACCATGCTCCGGTCTCGCTGATCGCAGGGATTCAGCGTCAGACTAGGCAAAAGCACGGCCGCATTTGTTGATCGGGATCAATTGCTAACTATCTGAAAAATCGCAGAATTTTACCTATACCACCTTCGAGGTACCCCGTTCGCCGCTTGTAAACCGATGTTTTAGCGGATAATTTCGAGAGCTGACCGTCGCCGGGCCGCCGAACGCCCTGCCGCAACAGCTCTTTGTGAGTATCCCGACTGCCGGAAGCCCCTGACCGTGCGAATTCTGAAGAACTCCATCATTGCCCGTTTCGGTGCCGCCATGTTCGCGATCAGTCTCATGGCGCTGGTCAGCATGATCGGCTCGGTGCTGGTCGCCGAATCCACCCAGGGCAACGCCGCCGGCATCAACCTCGCGGGATCGCTGCGCATGCTGTCGTACCGGTTGCAGGCCGACACCCAGCAATACCTCGCCCAGCCGGACGCCGCGAGGCGGACCAGGCTGGAGCAGGATCTGGCGCTGTTCGAGGAACGCCTGCGCAGTCCGGTGCTGAGCCAGGTGGTGCCCGAGGATCCGCGCAGCGACCGCCGCAGGCAATTCGGGCAGGTGCTCGAGACCTGGCAGCAGCAGCTGCGCCCGCGGCTGGAACGGGTGCTGGCGGATCCAGCCAGCTTTGCCGACCGGGCCCCCGAACTGCCCACCGACGCTTTCGTGCTGCAGATCGACCGCCTGGTCCAGCTGGTCGAGGGCAGTACCGAATCCAAGATACGGCTTTTGAGCCTGGTGCAGGCGATCAGCCTGTTTTTTACCCTGGTGGTCATCGGTATCGCGATCTTCGATATCAAGTTCAGCCTGGTGAACCCTCTGCACCAGCTGGTGCAGATGGCGCGCCGCACCAGCCGCGGCGACTTCGGCACCCGGGTTTCGTTCCAGAGCCAGGACGAGCTGGGGGTCCTCGGCGGCACCCTCAATCAGATGGCCGATGAGCTGTCGCGCATCTACGCGGATCTCGAACAACGGGTCGAGCGCAAGACCTCGCAGCTGCGTCAGACCAACCAGCAGCTGCAGCTGCTGTATGAGACCACGCGGCGTTTCAATCACAGCGACGATATCTGTCACAGCATGATGCCGGTCCTCAAGCAGCTCGAGTCGCTGAGCCCCTTCAGCCCGATTTCGGTGACGCTGCACGAACCGCTGAGTCAGCGCCGCTACCGCCACCTCACCACCCAGGCGACCCGCCGCCCGCCGGACTGCCAGGACAGCAGCTGCGACAGCTGCCTGGTGCCGGCGCTGGACGACCGCCCACGGGAATCCCTGAGCATCCCGATCCGCAAGCAGGGCGTCTACTTCGGCGACCTCAGCGCCGAATACCGTCCGGACCGTGCGCCTGACGCCTCCTCCATCGCCCTGCTCGAAACCATCGTCGAGAACCTGGCCTCGGCGCTGTCGCTGGAGCTCAAGGCCGAGCAGGAACAGAAACTGTCGCTGGTCGAGGAACGCAATGTCATCGCCCGCGAGCTGCACGACTCCCTGGCGCAGTCGCTGTCCTACCTGAAAATGCAGGTCGGACGGCTGCAGCTGCTGCAACGCAAGGGCGCCGATGCCGAGCGCATCGACGAGGTGGTGGAGGAACTGCGCAACGGTCTCAACAATGCCTACCGCCAGCTGCGCGAACTGCTCACCACCTTCCGGCTCAAGCTCGATCAGCCCAGTCTGGAAGCGGCGCTGCTGAATACCGTCGAGGAGTTCAGCGCACGCCTCGAACAGCCGGTCGAACTGCACTACGACACAGGCCACCTGCAGCTGAATCCCAACGAGGAGATCCACCTGCTGCAGCTGGTGCGCGAAGCGCTCGCCAATGTCGTCAAGCACGCCCAGGCCTCGCAGGTCTCGGTCTGCGTCAGGGCCCGGCAGAACCGTATCGAAGCCGTCATCGAGGATAACGGCGTCGGCCTGCCGGCCGGCTACGATAGCAGTCAGCACCACGGACTGATCATCATGCGCGACCGCAGCAACATCCTCGGCGGCGAGCTGACGATCGGCAACCGCGAGTCCGGCGGCGTGCGGGTGCAGCTGACCTTCAGTCCCCACCAGATCAAATCAGGCAACAACCGCAACGAGGTGAATCACCAGTGAGCGAGCCACATAATCCCGCCAGCATCCTGCTGATAGACGATCACCCGCTGCTGCGAACCGGCGTCAAGCAGCTGATCGAGCTGGACGAGAATCTCAGGGTCATCGGCGAAGCCAGCGACGGACACCAGGGCGTGGCGCTCGCCACCGAGCTCGAGCCGGACCTGATCCTACTGGACCTCAACATGCCCGAAATCAGTGGCCTCGATACCCTGGAACTGCTGCGCGACGCGGGCGTGACCTCGCGGATTCTGGTATTCACCGTCTCGGACTACGAGGAGGACGTGGTCGCGGCGCTGAAAAAGGGCGCCGACGGGTACCTGATCAAGGATATCGAGCCCGAGGATCTGCTGAACAAGCTGAACCAGGCCGCCAGCGGCCGGATGGTGATCAGCGACCGCCTGACCGCCGTGCTGGCCCAGGCGCTGCAATCCGGACGCAACAGCGAAGCCGCCGATCTCGCCAGTCTTACCGCGCGGGAACGACAGATCATCAAGCTGATCGCCAATGGCCTCTCCAACAAGCTGATCGCACGCAAGCTCAATATCGCCGAGGGCACCGTCAAGGTGCATATCAAGCATCTGCTGAAGAAGTTGCACCTGCGCTCGCGGGTCGAAGTCGCCGTCTGGGTCACACAGCAGAAGCTTTAACGGCGCGGGCGATACAGCGACTGTAGGTTGGGTGTAGCGGCGTGAAATGACGCAGCATCAGCCCTCCGCGCGGGTTTTCAGCCGCGCAACCCAACACCATTTTCCGTGCTTACCGCGGCCAATCGATCTGTACGGCGATCGATATGATGGATTGCGCCGCCGTCCGCGTCAGTGCCAACCGGAAAGCGCACCATGATGGCGGCTCCACCCATCCTACCCCCATTGCTCCCGCTAACCTGATTACTCCCTCTCCCGCCAATCAGACGAGGAAGAAAAACCTCTACTTTTCAGCCTGTTAAGCATTAATTCTCGCTATACCACTTTGGTGGTACAAACAGGGCCGCCGGGCAAAGTCCCTCCGGTTTATGTTGATTTGCATCAAAGGCGCAGGCGCCCTCTCTGAGTACCGTTGACGCCAGTTTAGTGTCGTTTCTCAGGGAGAACGTTCATGTCAGACGATGGCCTGCGGTTGCTCAACTTCGGCGACCCAAAAATCAAAACGCTTCATATCACCTGGTTCGCCTTTTTCCTGACCTTTATGGTCTGGTTCAGCCATGCGCCGCTGATGGTGTTTATCAAGGAGGCATTCGACCTCAGCACCGATCAGGTCAAGGCGCTGCTCATCCTCAACGTGGCGCTGACGATTCCCTCGCGCATCGTGATCGGCACCCTGGTCGACAAGTATGGTCCCAGGGCCGTCTACAGCCTGCTGCTGATGCTCGGCGGCGCGATATGCCTGGTCTTCGCCTCCGCCCAGACCTACGAGCAGCTGGCGCTGCTGCGTTTTCTCAGCGGCTTTATCGGCGCGGGCTTCGTGATTGGCATCCGCATGGTAGGCGAGTGGTTTCCGGCCAGACAGGTCGGCGTCGCGGAAGGGATCTACGGCGGCTGGGGCAACTTCGGTTCGGCCGCGGCCGCGATGACCCTGCCGACCCTGGCGGTCTTCTTCGGCGGCGAGGACGGATGGCGTTACGCGCTCGGGATGACCGGCGTACTGGCCATCGGCTATGGCCTGGTCTATCGCAAGATCGCCCGCAACACGCCGAAGGGATCCACTTACTTCAAGCCCAAGAAACACGGCGGCCTCGAGGTCACCAGCAAGGGCGACTTCATCTTCTACATCCTGATGAATCTGCCGATGTACGGCGCGCTCGCGGTACTGAACTGGAAACTCGGCCCGGACAACCTCGGTCTGCTGGACAGCCTCGGCAACAACGCCATCTACCTGGTGCTGGTGCTGCTGTTCCTGGTCCAGGTGCGGACCATCTACCATGTCAACGAAGACAACCTCAAGCACGGCGTACCGGCCATCCAGCGCTACAGGTTCAAGCAGGTCGCGGTGCTGGACGTCGCCTACTTCGTCACCTTCGGCTCGGAGCTGGCGGTGGTATCGATGCTGCCGCTGTTCTTTCTCGACACCTTCGAGGGGCTGTCCCCGGTGACCGCCGGCCTGCTGGCGTCCGGCTTCGCCTTCATGAACCTGGTGGCGCGTCCGACCGGCGGCCACTTCAGCGACCGCTTCGGACGCCGCAACGCCCTGTCGATCCTGATCGCGGGCCTGGCCGTCGGCTATTTCGTACTGAGCCAGATCGACGGCAGCTGGTGGATTCCGCTCGCGGTCGCCTCGACCATGATGTGTTCGTTCTTCGTACAGGCGGGGGAAGGCGCGGTGTTCGCGGTGGTGCCGCTGATCCAGCGCCGCATGACCGGCCAGATTGCCGGCATGGCCGGCGCCTACGGCAACGTCGGCGGGGTCTGCTACCTGACCATACTGTCGTTCGTCGACTACTCTACCTTCTTCCTGCTGATCGCCGCGTCCGCCGCCGTCGCCTTCCTGTTCGTGCAGTTGATGGACGAGCCCAGCGGCCAGATGGCGGAAGTGCTGCCGGACGGCACCGTGCAGCTGATCGATGTCGAGTAATGAACGTTACGGGTTACGCGTGACGCGTCCAGAGCACGGACTTCACGTAACCCGTAACCCGTAACTCGTAACGTGTCACCTATAAGCATGCATCTCGACGGCGACATTCATCTCAGCACCGCCCAGGTCAGCGAAGCGGGTCTCAAGGCCCGCAACGAAGACTGCCTGGGCTTCTTCATGCCGGTGGGCAATCTGCTGACCACCAAGGGCGCCTGCGCCCTGATCGCGGACGGTGTCAGCACCGCCGAGGCCGGCGCCGAAGCCGCCGAGTATTCCGTGCGGGAATTCCTCGCCGACTACTTCGACAGTCCCGACATCTGGACGGTGAAAAAATCCGCCCAGAAGGTGCTGACCGCGATCAACCGCCAGCTCTACGCCCGCAGCCACGAATACCTCTCGACCAGTCGCGGCCACCTCTGCACCCTGTCGGTACTGATCCTCAAATCCCGCACGGCACACCTGTTCCATATCGGCGACAGCCGCATCTACCGGCTGCGTGCCGGATCGCTCGAGTGCCTGACCGAGGATCACCTGACCCGGCTGAACGAGAGCAGCAGCTGTCTGTCCCGGGCGCTGGGCATGGATACCCACCTGGAAATCGACTACCGCACCCTGCCGGTCGAAACGGGCGACCTCTTCCTGCTCAGCACCGACGGTATCCACGACTTCATCGCTCACGACCGGCTGCGGCAGCTGGCCGGGCAGGCCAACGCGGAGCAAGCCTGCCGCGACCTGGTGAACGAAGCGCTGCAGAACGGCAGTCACGACAACCTGAGCTGCCAGCTGGTGAGGGTCGATCGCCTCAGCGACGAGACGCTCGACGACCTGACCGACAAACTCACCGCCCTGCCGTTTCCGCCGGAGCTGATGCCGGGTCTGAAGATAGACGGCTACGAGGTGATCGCGGAGCTCTACGCCAGCAGCCGCAGCCAGCTGTACGAAGTGAAAGATCTCGACAGCGGCCGGCCACTGGTGATGAAGACGCCGTCGGTGAACTACTGCGACGACCCGGCCTATATCGAGCGTTTCGTGATGGAGGAGTGGGTCGGCAGCCGTATCGACAGCCCGCACGTGGTCCGGGTCGAGACGCCGAACCGACCCAAGACCTTCCTCTACTACCTGATGGAAAAGGTCGACGGCGTGACCCTGGATACCTGGATTGCCGAGCACCCGGATCCGCAGCCCCGGGAGGCGATCGAGATCGTGCGGCAGATCGCCGAGGGCCTGAAGGCGTTCCACAGCCGCGAAACGCTGCACCAGGACCTCAAGCCCGGCAACATCCTGATCACGCCGGAGGCTCAGGTCAAGATCGTCGATTTCGGCTCGGTACACGTCGCCGGCATCGACGAGATCTTCGTGCCGCTCGAGCGCGACCGTATTCTCGGTACCGTCCATTACTCCGACCCGCTGCTGCGCCTGGGTCACTGCACCGGCATCAGGGGCGATATCTTTTCGATGGCGTCGATCTGCTACGAGATCTTCACCGGCCACCTCCCCTACGGCGACGCGCTGGAGCGCTGTCAGCGGCCGCGTGACCTGCGGCGCCTGAGCTATATTCCGGCGAACCGCTTCAACCCCATCCTGCCGGTCTGGTTCGATCGCGCGCTGGAAAAGGCGCTGTCGCCCGAGCTGGAGAGCCGCTACGACAGCCTGGAGTCCTTTCTCAACGACCTGACCCACCCCAACCCCGAGCTGCTGACTGCGCGTGACGAGCCAATCCCGCACCGGGGCATGCTGGTATTCTGGCAGTTGATGTCGCTGGTGTGGTTCGTCTCGGCGCTGGTGCTGATGCTGCTGTTCTGGCTTGGATAAGGCGGGTGAGGCGTTACGGGTTACGGGTTACGGGTTACGGGTTACGGGTTACGGGTTACGGGTTACGGGTTACGGGTTACGGGTTACGGGTTACGGGTTACGGGTAATGGTCACGCGTCACCTGTCACCTGTCACCTTATCTTCAAACCGCCTCGCGCCATTCCAAGCGCGGGAAAAGCCGTTCAAGATCCCGACGCAATTGCAGAAGTACCTCCGGCTCCGGGCGACGGGGTTCGGCCAGCGCCGGGTCGAGGCAGCCGTTGCCATGGCTGAGCTGAATGGCGTAGTGGGGTATCCCGCGCCCGGCCAAGGCCTCGCCCAGACGCAGTACCTGCCCCGGGGTGAACAGGTGCCAGTTGACGGTGGTACGGCATTCGAACGCTATGCCGCTCTCGAGCAGCAGGTCGACGCAGCGGGCGTTCTGGGCTTCGAGATGGGGCCGGCCGGTGATCAGCCGGTACTGGTCGGGTCCTGCCTTGACGTCGAGGCCGACCCAGTCGACCAGGCCGAGAAGGTCGGCCAGCCGGTTCGCGTTGACGCCGGCGCTGTGCAGGCCGATCTTGTACCCCAGCGTCGATACCCGCCGCATTGCCTCGCGCAGATCGGCGTGGATGGTCGGCTCTCCTCCGCTGAATACCACGGCCTCGATAAAGCCCCGGCGTTCGACAAGCCAGGACTCGAATGCGCTCCAGCTCATGCTGTCCGGTTGCGCCCGGTGCGGGATCAGGTGCGGGTTCTGGCAGTAGCCGCAGCGCAGAGGGCAGCCCTGGGTATAGAGCACGCAGGCCAGATGGTCGGGAAAGTCGATCGTGGTCAGCGGCGTGATGCCACCGACCGGCAAATTGATTTCAGGCGCCGGCTTCATCCAAAACCTCCGACGGTGGCAGGCACTCTCCATCTTGCCTGAATGCTGATTGAGATCGTGGGAGCATACCCAAACTTCAGGGCACTTCCCCGCCGCGAAATGGTTTGGCACCGAGGCCATTCGCGGCGGGGCGCCGCTCCCACCTGTTACGCGTTACGCGTTCAACGAAATGCGTTCGCTCCCGGTGTTCCGACTGCTTGCCGGCGTTGAACTGGGCCACCGGGCGGTGATAGCCCATCACCCGGGTCCAGACCTCGCAGCGCTGACGTTCTTCTGGCTTGAGCTGGGTTGTGTTTTTCATCGGTCTCTCCTTGGTTTTTGCTGTGCTGGTTTCGCGATTTCTTTCACGAATGTCGTAAGTCGGACAGGTCGTAGGGCACCTTGAGTAAAGCGAAACGTGCCGTGAAGACGGTGCCGTTCGCTGCGCTCAGGGCACCCTACGACTTGGCAGGGTGGTTATTCGCGGCGAGGCGCCGCTCCTACGACTGTTTTCTCATCAGAATTTCCTCGTCGCAGCGCGGGCAGAATTCGTGCTCGCCGGCGAGGTAGCCGTGGCGCGGGCAGATCGAGAAGGTCGGCGTCACCGTCAGGTACGGCAGCCGGAAGCGTCCGAGCGCCCTTTTCACCAGCTGCTTGCAGGCGCGCACGCTGGTGATTCGCTCGCGCATGTACAGGTGCAGAACGGTGCCGCCGGTGTAGCGGCACTGCAGTTCGTCCTGCAGCTGTAGCGCCCTGAACGGATCCTCGGTATGGTCGACCGGCAACTGACTGGAGTTGGTGTAATAGGGATGCTCGGCGCTGCCGGCCTGCAGGATGCCTGGAAAACGCTTGCGGTCCTCGCGGGCGAAGCGGTAGGTGGTGCCCTCCGCCGGGGTCGCCTCGAGGTTGTAGAGGTTGCCGGTTTCCTGCTGGAACTGCCGCAGTCGTTCGTTGACGTGATCCAGCAGGCGTAGCACGTCCGCCTGCCCCTGCGGGTCCGCGATATCGATAGCGTCGTCGCTGAAGTTGCGCAGCATCTCGTTGAGGCCGTTGACGCCGATGGTCGAGAAGTGATTGCGCAGTGTGCCGAGATAGCGCTTGCTGTACGGAAATAACCCGGCATCCATCAGCTCGGCGATGGTCCGGCGCTTGAGCTCGAGGCTGTCCCGGGCCAGCTCCAGCAACCGGTCGAGATGCCGGTAGAGGCCCTCGCGATCGCCGGCGAAACGATGGCCCAGGCGGGCGCAGTTGATGGTCACCACGCCGATCGAACCGGTCTGCTCGGCCGAGCCGAAAAGACCGTTGCCGCGCATCAGCAACTGACGCAGGTCCAGCTGAAGCCGGCAGCACATGGAGCGCACCATCTGCGGCTCCAGATCGGAATTGAGAAAGTTCTGGAAGTACGGAAGGCCGTATTTCGCGGTCAGCTCGAACAGCCGGTCGGCGTTGGCGCTGTCCCAGTCGAAGTCCAGCGTGATGTTGTAGGTCGGGATCGGGAAGGTGAAGACCCGGCCGCGGGCGTCGCCCGCCATCATCACCTCGAGATAGGCACGGTTGATCAGGTCCATCTCGTTCTGCAGCTCACCATAGCAGAACGGCATTTCCTCGCCTGCGATCACCGGTACCTGCCCGGCCAGATCCGCCGGACAGCGCCAGTCGAAGGTCAGGTTGGTGAAGGGTGTCTGGGTGCCCCAGCGCGACGGCACGTTGAGGTTGTAGATCAGCTCCTGCATGCATTGGAGGACGCTGTCGTAGTCCATCCGGTCCTTGCGCACGAAGGGGGCCAGGTAGGTGTCGAAGGAACTGAACGCCTGGGCGCCGGCCCACTCGTTCTGCAGCGTGCCGAGGAAATTGACGATCTGTCCGACCGCGCTCGACAGGTGTTTCGGCGGCCCGCTCTCGGCCCGACCCGGCACCCCGTTCAGTCCCTCGAACAGCAGGGTGCGCAGCGACCAGCCGGCGCAGTAGCCGGACAGCATATCCAGGTCGTGGATATGGATGTCGCCCTCGCGGTGGGCGTGGCCGATCTCGGGACTGTAGACCTCGTTGAGCCAGTAGTTGGCGATCAGCTTGCCGGAGATATTGAGGATAAGGCCGCCGAGCGAGTAGCCCTGGTTGGCGTTGGCCTGGACGCGCCAGTCGCTGCGCTCGAGGTATTCGTCGACGGCGCCGCGCACCTCGACGCTGGCGTACCGCTCTCGCAGTTGCTCGGGGCTCGGCGAAGGCGCCGCGCCGATCATCTGTTCTGCCATCCTGTGCACCATATATTGTGTTTATATGCATTCACTAACACCAGATATGGTGGATTATCAGCCTCACCCAACATCTCCCCCTTGATCCTTGTCAAGGGGCCTGAAAATAGCTCTGGCGTACCCTGGCCCCCAACATTTATTGACCGAGACAAGGCCCATGACCAGATTCGCCAAACCCAGCCTTACCGACCCTCGCCCGCTGCTGCGCATGGCGTTGCCACCCGTCCCCTTATTCGTTCAGCGCCACCTGGCGCAACGGCTGCTCAATCACGCCTTTGCCGGCGCCCTGGCCGACGGCGCTTTCGACATGCTGGAAGAACATCGGGTCGGAATTGATGTGCGTGACCTGGGGCTGCAGCTTCGACTGGAGCGAGCTGCCGCGCGCATTCCGGTGGGGGCTGGAGGTCGCCGACCGGATCAATCCGGCCACGGCGGGATAGAGGCAAAGATTCGCTCACGGAGTGAGCTCCTACAGAAGCATACCGGTGCCACCTGTAGGAGCCCACTCCGTGGGCGAACCGGGCGCGGCACCGCGCGTCACGCTTTTACCAGACGCATCCCCGGTTCGCCGTACCAGTAACCGTTGCAGCTGTCGGCATCGACCAGGGCGATGTCGTCGAGCACCTCACCGTCGAGGCGCCCGCGGATGCGCCGGATGACGGCGTCCAGCCCGTGCCGCTGAGGACTCAGCCGCAGGATATCGACCCCGATGCGAGCCATGGCATCGAGCTGGTGCTCGAGGTTGTAGTGAGCATGGGACAGCGTCTGGACACCGTTGATCGTGAACAGCGCGTCCCTCTCCTGTGAGCGCATCGGCAGGCCGTCGGGGTAGTCGATGCAGCAGTAGCCGCAGTCGTCCTTGGAACCGACAGGTGCCGGTTCAGCTGCGGATGGGTGTCCGCGGCGTAGCCGAGCACCCCCATATCGGCGGCGATCAGTGCATCGACCTGCAGGTCGGCCGCCATGTCGATGGCATCGCGCCATTGCTGCCAGCCGCTTCAGGCTCAGAGGCTGCTCAGCGCCGCCAGCTGCTCGGGAAACAGCACCGCCAGGGCGATCGCCGGCAGCAGCACCCCGAAATACGCCAGCATCGGCAGCCGCACCGCGCGCCGGCAATGGCGCAGGTTCATCAGGTTGTCGATCACCAGCCAGCCCTTGACCATCACCGACACGCAGATCAGCAACAGCAGTCCGGCGCCGGGCCGGCTCTGCTCCCCGATCAGCGCGCTGGCGAGGGTCAGCAGCAGCAGCCAGTGCCAGGTTCTGAGTTGCGTCATGGTTCACCCGATCACGTAGAGCAGCGGAAACAGGATAATCCAGGCCAGATCGATCATGTGCCAGTAGCAGGCGCCGTTCTCGAGCCCCTCGTGGTCCGCCGCGTCGTAGCTCCCGAGCCCGGTGCGCAGCGTCAGCCAGGCGATGGTCGCCATTCCGACCAGGACGTGAAGCAGATGGTTGAAGGTCAGGTAGTAGTAGAGCGTGAAGAAAAGGTTGCCGCGGGCATGGATGCCCTGGGTCTGGTTCCAGAGGTACTCCGCGCCCTTGATCGCGCAGTAGGAAGCACCGCAGAGCAGCGTCAGCGACAGCCAGCGCAGGCAGCGACGCCGGTCATCCCGGCGTATGGCCGCCATGGCGCGGGCGATACAGTAGCTGCTGCTGACCATCACCAGGGTATTGAGCGTGCCCGCCAGGCTGTTGAGCCTGGCGGGGCCCGCGGCGAACAGCTCCGGGTTATGGGCGCGCACCACCAGGTAGATCAGGAAGAACAGCGCGAACTCGCTCAGTTCCGCGTAGATCAGTACCCAGACCGCCGGGCTGCCCGGTGTCGCCGCGGATCGGGGCAGCGCCACCGCGGCGGTTGTCGCCGCCATCAGAAGTAGCTGCCGATCAGCCGGTCGATCGCCGCCAGGGTGTCGGCGTCGTCGCTCAGCGCCTCGGCGAGGCAGACGCGGCAGGCATCGCCGGCCGGAACGCCGGAGCCGATCATCAGCGCGCAGTAGATCAGCAACCGGGTCGAGGCGGCCTCCTCGAGGTCGCGGTCCTTGAGCCGGCGCAGATCGTTGCCCAACGCCACCAGCTGGGTTGCGGTCTCCTTGCCGATACCCGTTTCCTGGCACAGAATCACCACTTCCCGCTCCGGTGTCGGATAGTCGAACGCCAGCGCCACGAAACGCTGGCGGGTGCTGGGCTTGAGTCCTTTCATCAGGTTCTGATAGCCCGGGTTGTAGGAGATCACCAGCATGAAGTCCGGGTGCGCCGGAAGCAGTTCGCCGGTCCGCTCCAGCGGCAGTTCGCGGCGGTGGTCCGACAGCGGATGCAGCACCACGGTGGTGTCCTTGCGCGCCTCGACGACCTCGTCCAGGTAGCAGATGGCCCCCTCGCGCACGGCACGGGTCAGGGGGCCGTCCTGCCAGTAGGTGCCATCGGGACCGATCAGATGGCGACCGACCAGGTCCGCCGCGGTCAGGTCGTCGTGGCAGGCGATGGTGATCAGCGGCCGCGCCAGCCGCTCGGCCATATGCTGGACGAAACGGGTCTTGCCGCAGCCGGTTGGTCCCTTCAGCAGCACCGGCAGCCGGTTGCCGGCGGCATGGGTGAAAATCTCGACTTCGTTGCGCTGCGGCAGGTAATGAATGCGGTTTGTCATCTTGTTGTCTCCAGTGGGTTCAGCAGCCGCCGGTCAGGTTCAGGTACAGCCGCGGCAGCAGCCAGGGCAGGCGGTCGATATCGCTGACCAGGGCGTAGCTGCGCTCGCCGAACAGATACGGCAGGTAGTCGCTGCCGCGGTCGTCGATGGTGATGCAGAACGGCTGCAGGCCGCGTGCACGGGCCTGCTGGATGGCATGACGCGTATCCTCGATGCCGTAGCGGCCCTCGTAATGGTCGATATCGTTGGGCTTGCCGTCGGACAGGATCAGCAGCAGCCGGCGTGTGCTGCACTCCCGTTCCAGAATGGCGGTGGACTGACGGATCGCGGCCCCCATCCGGGTATAGAAGCCGGGTTTGATCAGCTGCAGCCGGCCGCGGACCCGGTCGCTGTAGGGTTCGTTGAAATTCTTCAGCAGCTGGTAGCGAACCTGGCGATTGCGGATCGACGAAAAACCGTAGAGCGCGAAACGGTCACGGGCGCCGTCGAGCGCTTCGGCGAACAGCGTCATGCTGTCGCGAATCACGTCGATCACGCGCTGATCGGCGTTGAGACCCGCGTCGGTCGACATCGACAGGTCCGCCAGCAGCAGACAGGACAGGTCCCGCTGCGCGGCCCGGCGCTGGCGGAAGCAGGCCCCGGGTTCGGAGTCGCGCTCCGGCTCGGTCAGGCGCCCCAGCCAGGCGTCGAGGTCCAGCTCCTCGCCCTGCAACTGTCGTCTGAGCCAGTCGCGCTCGGTCTGCAAGCCACCGAAGCGCTGGCGCAGCAGCCGTGCCGCCGGGCGCAGGGTCTCCGGCAGCGGCGCCGGCACCGCATCGTCGGCCAGCATCGGCTGCAGCAGGCAGAAGTCGGGCTTGAGCGCCTGCCGGCGGTAGTCCCATTCCGGCAGGCGGATACCCTCGCCCACCGGCAGGTCGTCGTTCTGCGCCGCCGGCAGGTCGAGGTCGAAACGCACCCTGGCCGCCCCCGCCCGTCGCTGACGCGACAGGCTGATGATATCGAGATCCCGCGCCGCATCGCCGTCATCCTCCAGGTCCTCGTCCTGGCAGCGATCCAGTTCTACCTGCTCGACGCGGCTGAACAGGCTCTCGAGCTGGAAGATCAGCAGGCCGTCGGTTTCCTTGCGATCGTCGACCCGGCGCGCGCCATGACGTACCGGGTCATCACTGTCCTCGGCGTTGGCCGTGCGATTCGCTTCGGCGCCCTCCTCCTGCCGGTCGTCGGCGGCGCACGACAGCCCCCGTAGCGGCGCTGGATATAGCCACAGCGCCACCGGCCAGGGATCCCCGGGCGCGCAGGGCAACCGGTCGACGCTGCCGGGCTCCAGCAGGGCCCGGCGTATCGCCTGCTCCCGCGTCCAGGCCTCGCCCTGCAGCCGCTCGAGCCCCGGATGCAGCGCCAGGGTCTCATCCACGAGCCGGCGGTATCCGGCTGCCAGTCCGGGACGGGTCTCGAGCAGTCGACGACAGGCGCGCTGATTGTCGCGAAACCAGTGTTTGACGTCGGGCTGCGACGCCGCCAGGGCGACCAGCCAGAAATACAGCATTTCGTTGAGTT
This sequence comes from Marinobacterium nitratireducens, assembly GCF_014645375.1. Lineage (GTDB taxonomy): Bacteria > Pseudomonadota > Gammaproteobacteria > Pseudomonadales > Balneatricaceae > Marinobacterium_A > Marinobacterium_A nitratireducens. The sequence continues at coordinate 435,461 of NZ_BMLT01000001.1, read as the reverse complement.
CCCGCGCCGGGTAGAACGCCAGCGACGGCGGCAGCCGCAGGCTGCGCTCGTCCTGCCAGGCGACGGTATGGCGCCGATGGCTGCCGGCGATGCGCTGGATCAGCCGGCGCGGCGCGCGAAACGACCGCGGCTCGGCGCCCTCGAGCGCTCGTCCGGCGTCGCCGCCGAGGCCCCGGTAGAACGGCGCCAGACGCGGCAGCAGTTCGGCCAGTTCCACCCGGGCGTCGCCGTGATCGGTGCCCGCCTGGCGGGTCACCAGCCGGTGCCAGAGCGAGCCGACATATTCTTCCATTTCACACCTCCTTGGCAGGCTGTCAGGACGGAGGCTAGGCCCCCGCCCTGCCCGATACCTCAGCTGACGGCCGGGACCCGGTGGCCGGCTTCGGCTTCCACCCGGCTGCCGACGAAAAAGCTGGCCAGATAGGCCACCAGACCCAGGGCGAACACCACACCGAAGGCTTCACGCACCCAGAAGATCGGAATCAGCTTGGCCTGGGTGTTCATGAAGCTCAGCGCACCGACCTCGGGCAGGCGCTGCAGCGCCACCTGCCAGGCGCCGGCCACGGTCAGCGCCAGGGTGATGCCGATCATGCTGACGCACATGGTCCAGAAGGCGAAGATCTCCAGCTTCTGCGACAGCTCGCCATTCCCCTGGGGCCGGCCGCGCATGATCGGCATGGCGTAGGAGATGATGCAGAGCACGATCATGGCGTAGGCGCCGAAGAATGCCAGATGGCCGTGGGCCGCGGTGATCTGGCTGCCGTGGGTGTAGTAGTTGACCGGAGCCAGGGTATGGATGAAGCCCCAGACGCCGGCGCCGAGGAAGGCCATCACCGCGGTGCCGAGCGCCCAGAGGGTCGCCGCGCGGTTGCCGTGCTGGTGACGGCGCTGACCGACGACACGGAAGGCGAACAGCACCATCATGAAGAAGGGTACCGGCTCCAGCGCCGAGAAGATGGAGCCGAGCCACAGCCAGTAGGGTCCCGGGCCGATCCAGAAGTAGTGGTGGCCCATGCCGATCAGCCCCGAGATCAGTGCCAGCGCGATAATGACGTAGAGCCACTTCTCGATCACCTCGCGATCGACGCCGGTGACCTTGATCAGCACGAAGGCCAGGATGGCACCGAGAATCAGTTCCCAGACCCCCTCGACCCACAGATGCACGACCCACCACCAGAAGAACTTGTCCAGCACCAGGTTGTCCGGGTTGTAGAAGGAGAACAGGAAGAACACGGCCAGGCCCACGAGGCCGGTGATCAAGACCATGTTGATCACCGTCTTGCGCCCTTTCAGCACCGTCATGCCGATGTTGTAGATGAAGGCGAGGCAGACGATGACGATGCCGATCTTGGTGATGGTCGGCTGCTCTAGGAACTCGCGGCCCATGGTCGGCAACAGCTCGTTGTGCGTCAGCTTCGCCAGTTCGGCGTAGGGCACCAGCAGGTAGCCGAGGATGGTGAGCACCCCGGCCGCGGCGAACACCCAGAAGGTGGCGCGCGCCAGCCAGGGGCTGTGCAGTTCGGTGTCGCACTCCTCCGGCACCAGGTAGTAGGAGGCGCCCATGAAGCCGAACAGCAGCCAGACGATCAGCAGATTGGTATGCACCATCCGCGCGACGTTGAACGGGATATAGGGGAACAGGAAGTCCCCGACGATGTACTGCAGTCCCATGATCAGACCGAACAGGATCTGACCCACGAACAGCAGCAGTGCGAAGATGAAGTAGGGTCTGGCGACCCCCTGGGATTCGAATTTCATCCGGATAGCCTCCTGCTCAGCCTTCCCGGTTGGGTGGCCAGTCGTTGTCGTTGATTCGCGAAGTCCAGATCAGGAACGCCGACAGATCGTCGACCTGCTCCTGGCTGAGGTGAAACTGCGGCATCTTGCGCCGACCTTCGGTCGGCATCGGCTGCATCTGCATCCAGGCCTGCATGAACTGACCGAAGGCCTCTTCGCTGCCGTTGCCGTAGCGGTCGAAAACGTTGCCCAGCTCGGGGGCGAAATAGGCGCCCTCGCCCATCAGGCTGTGGCAGCCGATACAGTTGTTTTCCTCCCAGACCGCCTTGCCCCGTGCCACCGATTCGGTGATGTTCTCGCGGTGATCGCGCTGCGGCAGCGCGCGCAGGGTATCCAGCGTCAATCCCAGCAACAGCAGCAGGAAGAAGAAGCCTCCGCCGTAGTAGATGTTGCGGGCCATCCCCTTGGTAAAGAGTTCAGGCATCCTGACCTCCCCGGCGGTGGTATCCCCGTGCATTCATGGTTGTGTTCCCCTGTTTCAGTTTCAGTAACCGGTTAGGAGCAACAGCCGTACCAAGTCTTCATACCATTGAAATTAAAGGACTAATTATTTTCTGTTGTTTTAATGACTACGGTGATACAGTTGTGTTAATCACAACACTGGTATCAAAATGACAACATTCAGCGACAGCCTCATCAGCATCGTCGCCGACCTGTCGCGGGACCTGCCGGCACCGCGGCGCTACCGCCGGCTGCTGGAGGCGATGCTGCGGATTTTTCCCTGCGACGCCGCCGCACTGCTGCAGCGCGATGGCGACAGCCTTAAGCCGCTGGCGATCGAGGGCCTGAGCGACGACACCATGGGACGGCGTTTTCGCATCGACGAGCATCCCCGGCTGGAGCGCCTGCTGCGCTCGCGCGAGCCGGTACGTTTCGCCGCCGACAGCCCGCTGCCGGACCCCTACGACGGTCTGGTGGAAACCCAGGATCATCAGCTGCACGTGCACGACTGCATGGGCGCCTCGCTGTATATCGACGAACGGCCCTGGGGCGTACTGACCCTGGATGCGCTGCAACCGGCGACCTTCGACCGCATCGACGCCGTGGAACTGCGCACCTTCATCGGCCTGGCCGAGGCGACGGTAAAGGCCGCCGAGCGCATGGACCGGCTGGAGGCGCGCGCCGAGCGGGAGCACCGGGTGGCGCGCGCCCTGCAGGAGGAAGGCCGGGGCAGCGAAATCATCGGCGAGAGCGTGCCGATGCAGCGACTGCGCGACGAGATCGCGATCGTCGCCCGCTCCAGTCTTGCGGTACTGGTGCAGGGGGAAACCGGGGTCGGCAAGGAGTTGGTGGCGCGACAGGTGCACGCTCTGTCGGATCGGGCCGAACAGCCGATGGTACAGGTCAACTGCGCGGCGCTGCCGGAAAGCATTGCCGAGAGCGAGCTGTTCGGACACCGCAAGGGCGCATTTTCCGGCGCCGTCGAGGACCGCGCCGGCAAGTTCGAAATCGCCGACGGTGGCACCCTCTTTCTCGACGAGATCGGCGAGTTGCCGCTGGCGATACAGGCCAAACTGCTGCGGGCGCTGCAAAGCGGCGAGATACAACGCGTCGGCAGCGACCAGGTACTGCACAGCGACGTTCGCATCGTCGCGGCCACCAACCGCGACCTGCAGCAGGAAGTGCGCGACGGGCGCTTTCGCGCCGACCTCTACCATCGCCTGTCGGTGTATCCGGTGCTGGTGCCGCCGCTACGCGAGCGCGGTCAGGACATCCTGCTGCTGGCCGGGTACCTGCTGGAAACCAGCCAGCGCCGACTCGGTATCCGCGCGCTGCGGCTCTCGGCGGACGCCCGTCAGGCACTGCTGAACTACGGCTGGCCGGGAAACGTCCGCGAACTCGAGCATTTGCTGAGCCGGGCCGCGTTGAAGGCACGCTCCGACAGCGACCGCGATACCGTGGTGCTGCAGCGTCGCCACCTCGGCCTCGATACCGATGTATCCCCACCAGGGACCGGCGCGGACGTCGAGCCGCCGAACGCTGCCGCCGCGGACGACCGCACACTGAAAGACGCGGTCGACGACTTCCAGCGCGCCTTCATCACGCAACGCCTCGACGAGCAGCACGACAACATGGCCGCCGCCGCACGCAGTCTGGGACTGGACCGCGGCAACTTTTACCGCCTTTTGAAACGCCTGGGGCTACGCTGATGCCGCAGTATCGCTCACGCCCTGGAAAAAAGATTCTTCGCTGATTCTCGGGAACACCAGGAGCCCAAAGTAGGATGAGTGGAGCCGCATTGGTACACTGTTTAACGCTTTCAGCGAGGTTGATGCGGCGCAACCCAGCGATGAGTCGATACATGCTCAGCCTGGTTCAGATCGTGCTGGCAACGCCCCGCCAGCTTAACCCACCAGCCAGACACTACCCTTGTCATCAATACTCACCTCCAGCGCCTTTAGCGACTGTCCGAGACAGGGGCCCAGTACACACTCCCCGGAATCCGGCCGGAACAGCGCACCGTGGGCAAAACACACAAGATGCTGCCCGTCCGCGGTCATGAACCCATTCTTGCGATAGTGCATCGGCACGTCGTAGTGGGGACAGTTGTTGCGAAAGACCCGGACGCCATCGCCGTACCGCAACGCGATCAGGGTATCCCTGCCGTCACACCAGGGATCCAGCCCGATGGCACTGTCATGGCGAAGCTCGCTGAGCTGGCAGAGGTAGGTCAAGATGAATCTCCTCAAAACATGAAGCGTCTCGAGCATGAAATGCTCGCGTCTGCGCGACCAGGAAGTTTGGCTGGGTTCAGTCTGCAGAGCCCAGCGTACAGCGGCTGCCGGCCGAGGGGAAAATCACCTTTGCCGATCCCAGCCATTCGCCGACGTGATATCAGGGGTTTATCACGCGCGGTCGCGCCGGCCGGTTCAGCTGCCCGCGCTCAGATAGGTTGCGCGGTCACAAGCTGCATCCGAGTCGTCAGGGCCGCGCGATCAAAACTCCGGTCGCCGGCCATTTCCCGCTCGCCGGCAAGAACGGAACCTTCGCTGATAAATCGGCAGCGCTCGAAACGGCGCGCCATGAATCGCTCCAGTCGTGTATTCAGACTGCCATCGCCGGCAAGTTCCTCGCTCAGCACGATGGCATCCTCGATCGCCATTCCCGCGCCTTGTCCGAGATGCGGCGTGGTGGCATGGGCGGCATCACCGATCAGCACCAGCCGCCCACGGAACCAGTTTTCGTCGACAAAAACCGTTTCCAGCGGCCGGCACACCACCTTCGAGTTATCGGTTATCTGATCAGCGAGTTCGCCGACGACGCCGCCAAACTCGCCCAGGTGATCCCTCATCTGCACCGTCAGGCGGCTTTTATCGATATGCGGACCGGGCCCTTCGCACGAGGTCAGGAACAGGTACATCAGATCCTCCGAAATCGGAACCAGCCCGGCGTTGCCCCGGGGCCCGGAAAAGACCGCCAGGTGATCGATTTCCGCCCGCCGCGGGAAGTTGTATCGCCATACCGCCTGCCCGGTGTAAACCGGCTGGTAGCGATCCTGGAACAGCAGACCGCGAATCTTCGAGTAGATCCCGTCGGCACCGATGACTAGTGCATAGTTTGCGCGTATACCATCGGTAAAATGCACGTTCACGCCGTCGTCGCGTTCATCGCACTCGGCAACCGTCGCGCCCAACCGAATGCGTGCGCCAAGACCGGTGGCGGCTTCGTAGAGCACCCGGTGCAGCGCCTGCCTGGAAATGCCGATATTCGCCGGATAGTCTGGCCCCGCCAGCCGGCGTCCCGGCATGCGTACTGTCTGGACACCCCGTTCGTCGTAAAGCGCGACATCGTCGAAAGCGAAACCCGCGCGCAGGTAGGCATCCAGCACGCCAAGTCGCGCCATTTCGCGCACCACGTTGCTCTGCTGGATGATTCCCACCCCCGGGATATTCCATGTCGGGCGAATCTCGACCAGCTCTACTTCAAACCCTTGCCGGCACAGGGCTATTGCGGCACAGAGACCGGCGATGCCGCCACCTACGATCAGGACGGGTTTCTCGTCATTCATGGGATTTTCCCGCATTTTGTATTTATGGAGAACGGATGGAGCTTCAGACTAAAGCGCACGGAAGGATTTGACTAATTGCTAGTTCGGATAAATAGTATCGCGAAAATAAATACTAAAACGGATAAAAAAATGCGTTTCAATCACCTCGATCTCAACCTCCTGGTAGCACTGGATATCCTGCTCGAAGAGCAGCATATCACCCGTGCCGCCGGCCGGCTGAACATGACCCAGTCCGCCACCAGCGGCGTGCTCGGGCGGCTGCGCGAATACTTCGAAGATGACCTGCTGGTCCAGGTAGGACGCAAAATGTCGCTGACTCCCCTGGCCAAGGAACTGCAGCTGCCGGTACGGGAAGTGCTGCTGAAGATTCAGACCTCGATTACGGCCAAGCCCACGCAGGACCCGTCCACCAGCAAGCGTCATTTCCGCATCATGGCGTCGGACTACCTGATCAGCGTACTGTTCGCCGAGGCCATCCGAACCATAAACAGGGAAGCCCCCGGCATCACCTTCGAATTGCTGAGCCCCGGGGAAGAGTCCACCGAGATGCTGATGCGCGGTGAAGTCGACCTGCTGATTGCGCCCGAGCGCTATGTGCCCAAGGGCCACCCCAGCGCCCTGCTGTTCGAGGAACATCACGTCTGTGTCGTCTGGAGTGGCAACACGGCGGTAGGCGACAGCATTACGCTCGAACAGTACCTGGAGATGGGGCACGTGTCCGTCGGCTTCGGTCGCAACCGCACCGCCAGCATCGAAGAGTGGTTCATGAGCCAGTACGGTTGCCAGCGTCGCGTCGAGGTCGTCACCCATGATTTCAATACGTTGCCGCAGCTCGTGCTCGGCACCGAACGCATCGCCACCATGCACAGCCGACTGGCCGTTTTGGCGGCGAAGGCATTGCCGCTGCGGTTGTTGCCGGCGCCGGTGGAACTGCCGGCCATGCGGGAATTCATGACCTGGCACCGCAGCCTCGACGGCGATCCGATGCTGCTGTGGCTACGCGCAAAGCTGACCGAGCTCGTGCACAAGGTCGGCGACCCAATGAAACTCCACCCCACGGCCTGATATTCACCACACGCCAGCCGCCTGGGTACTGGCCCCCATCCTGTGACCCCGCCCGTCATCGCCGAGCGCTGCCCTCTCTGTCACTTGCCGGCCCGGTAAACCACAGCATGCATCGCGCTGCGCGATGGCAAACATCTTAACTATCGATTTGTTAAATCCCATACCGCATGCGACCGTGGTTCCTGGCGCCTTTAGCCTGCAAATCGGGGGCTGGCGCAGAGCCGTTCTGCAAGCCCGTCGTCGCCCCCTTCCGGCTTACACCACGGGCTTGGTCGCGAACGGTATCTCTGCAGCAAACTCACTGAATTCGCTCAAGGAAAAATAAATACGATGTTTCGATACTTCCCCACCAACTATGTCTGGGACCTCTCGGTCAACCTGGCCATCGAGATGGGCGCCCGGATTGGCGAAATCCAGGAAATGTGCGAACCGCTCAAGGAAGCGGCCAAGCAGCCCGATGCTGCCGGCACCCAGGCCTTTCGCGAAACCTGGTCGAAAATGGCCGACAAGCTCTGCGAACTGGCCCGCGAAGACGAAGCACGCGGACGCCTGCTCTCCGCCGGTGAGAAATACAACCGCGCGGCCACTTACCTGATCACCTGTGAACGTCTGCAGGGCCATAATGCCCCCGGTCGTCTGGAACTTTATCAGCGCTTCCTCGAAGTCTTTGCACGGGGTATCGACCTGTCGCGGGAAAACTGCGAACGCGTCGAGATTCCCTACGAAGGCAAAGTGATTTCAGGCCTGTTCGTCCGCGCCGCAGGTGTCGAAGGTCCGGCGCCGGTTCTGGTTCAGCTCAACGGCCTGGATTCCACCAAGGAGATGAAATACCGCGTCGGCCTGCCGGCCTGGCTCGCCAGGCGCGGCGTCTCCTCGCTGATCATCGACCAGCCCGGCACCGGCGAAGCGCTGCGCCTGCACGATCTCAAGGCACGCTACGACGCTGAACACTGGGCCAGTGTCGTCGTGGACTACCTGGAAACCCGCAACGACGTCGACCCGAAGCGGATCGGCTGCGAGGGCGTGTCCCTCGGCGGTTACTACTGTCCGCGCGCAGTGGCCTTCGAGCCGCGCTTTGCCTGCGGCGTTGTCTGGGGCGCCAACCACGACTGGCGCGATGTGCAGAAACGCCGGCTGGAGCGCGAAGGCAGCTTCCCGGTACCGCACTACTGGGAGCACGTGCGCTGGGTATGGGGCGGCAAGGATATCGACGAATTCATGCAGATTGCCGAAAACGTCCACCTCGACGGCGTCGTCGAGCGCATCAAGGTGCCCTTCCTGGTCACCCACGGGGAACAGGACTCCCAGATCCCGCTGAAGTGGGCGCACCGAACCTATGAACAACTGGTCAACAGCCCGAAGCGCGAGCTCAAGGTCTTCACCGAGCGCGAAGGCGGCGTGCAGCATTCCAGTTTTGACAACTCCATCAATGCCGGCCAGTACATTGCCGACTGGGTCGCCGAAACCCTCGGCGGCCACGTAGCCTGAAGCGATAGCAGGAGAACCGAATGAATATCATAGGACCGGATTACCTGGTTTTCGGCGTCGACGACGTCGCGGCGTGCGTACAGTACCTGACGGATTACGGCCTGAAGCCGGTTGATGTCGACGAAAACGGCGGCTATCTCCAGGCGCTTGACGGCACCGGCGTGCTGATCCGGCACCGCGAGCACCCCGGACTGCCGCCGGCCATGGATACCGCCAACTCGCTCCGCGAGACGGTCTACGGCGTCGCGGACGAGGCTGCGCTGGAAGCCATCGAGGCGGAACTTGCGAAGGACCGCAACGTCATCCGCGGCGAAGACGGCGTACTGCGCACCGTCGACGACATGGGATTCGCGCTTGGCTTCCAGCTGACGACCCGCCGCACACTGGACATGCCTGCCGAGGCGATCAACGCCCCGGGTAGCGAAGTACCCAACCGTCCCGTCAATGAGCTGGGCGCCAGCGACGAGATGCCGGCCCTGCCGCGCAGCCTGTCGCACGTGGTTTACTTCGTGCCGGACGCCGCCAAGGCGGAGGCCTTTTACGCCCGTTTGGGTTTTGTCTGCACCGACCGTTTTACCGGCGTGGGTCCGTTCCTGCGCCCGGCCGGCACCCTGGATCACCACACCCTGTTCTTTATCCAGACGCCTCCCTTCATGAAGGGTATCGAGCACTTCACTTTCCATATGGGCGGCCCGACCGACGTGATGATCGCCGGCACCCGCTTTCTGGAAAAAGGCTACGAGTCCTTCTGGGGTCCGGGACGACACCAGTTCGGCTCCAACTGGTTCTGGTACTTCAAGAGCCCGATGGGCTGCAACGTCGAGTACGACGCCGACATGGACCTGCACGATGACCGCTGGAGCGCGCGCGAGGCACCGATGAGTGCAGACAAGTCGCAGTACTTCCTGTTCGAATACCGCGAAAAATGGGCGCCCGGCGGCCCGCCGCCCAAGTCCTGATCTGAATACAGGGGCCCGGCAACGGGCCACTGCAAGCTCCCGGTAGCCTCAGGCTACCGGGAGCTTTTTTCTTGCCGTCATTCCCGCGCAACGGGGATCCAGCAGTTTCCGGCGTTTATGGATTCCCGCATTCGCGGGAATGACGGTGCCTCGGGAATGACGGTGCCGCGGGAATGACGGTGCCGCGGGAATGACGGTGCCTCTAAGGTGATTTAATTTCAAATGATGACAAGCAGGTCGCTAACTCAGACTTAACTTTCCCACTAATCCGCGAAGAACCTTTTTTATGGCTCGTCGTAAATTAACGTGAAACGCATGCGGGGGGCTGAAGGTAACAACCGACATGGATGGCGGCAGTCCGTCACGCGGGAAGATCGGTATTGCCGGAGGCAATACCGACCAGGCGCAAAGGCGCGCGTTAGTATGAAGTCGCTATCAGGCCGTTGCACCTGAATGCGGCCTCTCACCGGTCGCCTGCTCGGTGGCAATCAGCTTGTCGAGCAGCCGCCGGGCGCGCACTGCAGCGGCGTCGCCGCAGTGCCTGCCCAAGGACAGAGGCGCGAACCGGTGCGGGCAACGATCCTTTATAGCCTGTATACGCCCCACCGTATCGCGGAAAAACAATATTCGTTCGTTCAACAGCGTCCGGCTGAAAAGCTGTTGCACCTCGATTTCACTTCCCCAGGCGGCGACGTACCAGGTATTTCTCAGAAAGGCCATTCGGTTTTTCCTTTTTATTTTGGGTCGAACATCAGCTCAAAGGCCACGCCGTCGGCGCGGCCGAACCGGGGATAAGGGATCAGGACTCGGGGCTTTTCTCAGGCGGTCGCACCACACCGACACGGTCGGCGTATTCATGCCAGGCGGCCTTCAGGCGCTCGACCGTCTCGGGCTCGCTGGCGGCCAGATCGTAGCGCTCACCCCGGTCCTTGCTGAGGTCGAAAAGCTGCCACTGGACCGGCTTTCTCGAGGGACCGAAGTCGCCCCAGGGTCGTAGTCCCAGCAGCTTGAGATCGCCTTCGCGGTAGTAGATGTTGCCGAACAGCTCGCCCGCCAGCACCGGCGTCTCAGCGACCTCCGGCCCGTTTCCACTCAGCAGCGGCAGCATCGACTGGCCGGTAATGGGGTGCTTCGGCTGCCCGCGGTAGCTTGCGCCGGGGTCGGGAGCTCCCGCCAGCTCCAGAAAGGTGGGTGCGAGGTCATCCACCCGTGCGGTGTTGCGCACGAGCCCCGTGCGGGACATCGCTGCCGGTAGCTTGACGATGGCCGGCACGCTGATGCCGCCTTCCGCGGTGGTGATCTTGAAAAGCCGGAACGGCGCCGCGCTCACCTCGGCCCAGCGCAGGCCGTAATCGATCTGCGAACCGCGGCGTCCCATGTTTTCCGGACTGTTGTCGGTATTCTTCCCCGCCGGATAGAAATGGGCATGATCGTCGGCCGCGGCGCCATTGTCGGACAGGAAGACAATCAGCGTATTCTCGTACTGCCCGCTCTCGCGCAGGTAATCGAGCAGACGTCCGATATTGTCGTCGAGGTTGTCGACCATGGCGGCGTAGATTTCCATCCTGCGCGCCTCGTACCGCTTCTGTTCCGGACTCAGCTGATCCCAGCCCGGCAGTTTCGGATTTGCCGGCAGCGGTTGCGCGGACGCGAAGCCCTCGGGAATCAGACCCAGCGACTTCATCCGCTCGATACGGGCGCTGCGTACGCTGTCGTAACCTTCGTCGTAATGCCCGCGATACTTGTCGATATAGGCGTCCGGTGCCTGCAGCGGCCAATGCGGAGCGGTGTAGGCCGCATAGGCGAAAAACGGCTTGTCGCTGCCCTCTCCCTCTTGCAGATAGGTGATCAGTTTATCGGTGTAGAAGTCCGTCGAGTAGAAATCATCCGGCAGCGTCACCGGTTTTCCGTCTTCGCGGTATGATATCCGGTCCAGTCGCGTCGGCTCCTCGGTCGACGGCTTGAAGTGCACGCCACCGGCTTCGAGCAACGCAAACGACTGCTCGAAGCCCCGTGCTGCGGGGCCCTGGTCGGACTCCAGCCCAAGATGCCACTTGCCCACCATGCTGGTGCGGTAACCGGCATCGCGCAGCAATTCGGCAATCGAGAACGATTGCTCGTTCAGGAAACCCTCGTATCCCGGTTTACCCTGCAAAAAGGGCATGTGCGGCAACGCTTCGGCCATGGCACCCAGCCCCGCAAGATGGTTGTCGGTTCCAGACATCAGCATCGCACGTGTGGGCGAACAGGACGGAGCGGCATACATCTGGGTTAGCTGCAGGCCTCCGGCGGCAAGACCGTCCAACACCGGGGTCTCGATCTCGCCGCCGAAGCTGCCGAGATCCGAATAGCCCAGGTCGTCCGCCATGATCAGCAATATGTTGGGACGCTCGGCGGCTTCGGCCTGCAGCGGCCCGGAGCCGAGCGCTGCGAGACCGCACAGCAGCCAGGGTAAGGTTTTTCTTTTCATTGTATTTGTTCTCAAGGTCCGGTCGTCCGTTTCTCACGACTGTTCGAAAATGGCCACCGCACGTACAAAACCCGCCGATGCGTGCCTGATTTTATAGGGGAAGCAGGACACCAGGAATCCGCTTGGCGGCAGCCGGTCGAGATTGGCGAGCTTCTCCATCTGCCCGTAGCCAATATCGCGCCCGGCCTTGTGCCCCTCCCAGATAAGTGATGCATCGCCACTCTCGGCAAAACGCTCGCGGGTGTACTTGAAGGGCGCATCCCAGCTCCAGGCATCGGTACCAACCACCCGCACGCCCCGCTCCAGCAGATAGAGCGTCGCCTCGCGTCCCATGCCGATGCCGGCTTCCAGATAGCCGGGTTGTCCGAAGAGTTCACCGGCGCGGGTGTTGACCAGCACGATATCGAGCGGCTGGAGATCGTGGCCGATGCGGGCCAATTCCGCCTCGACTTCGGCCGCCGTCACGACGTGACCATCCGGCAGCTGACGAAAGTCCAGCTTTACGCCGGGCTTGAGGCACCATTCCAGCGGCAGCTCGTCGATACCGAACGCCGGCTTGCCGCCATCGGTGGTCGAGGCGTAGTGCCAGGGCGCATCCATGTGGGTGCCGCTGTGGGTGGTGATCTGCAGGCGTTCCGCGGCCCAGGCCTCCTGCCCCGGCATCTGATCGATCCCGAGCCCCGGGAACATGGCAGCCATTTCCGGCCAGCCCTGCTGGTGATCCATGTAATCGATCTTCGGCAACAGCGGCGGCGGGTCGGTGTGGGGATTGTTATCGAGGGTTACCGACAGGTCGATGAATTCGAGTGAGGATGTCGAAAGCATGAGAGTCAACTCCTGGAGTCAGGATGCCAGCGCGGGCATCAGTTCAAATGACTGTCTGATCAGCGCCCGGGCCGAGCCGTCGTGGCGAAAGCCAAGCGCACTGGCGGCGGGCGTATCCAGCGGCGGAAAACGCCCGAACAGCGTTTCCAGCTCCGGATCGGGCTCGAAGGAAATCAGCGCCCGGTACTCATCGCCGAACACCTCGGCCAGCGCATCCACCACCTGGGCGATGCTCAGGTGCAGTACCGGTAGCTGCCAGACCCGTCGCCCCGTGTCGGGCGTCAGCTCGGCTGCATGCAGCAGGTTGTCGACGCAGCACTGCGCCGACATCCACCAGGCGGTTGCCTGCGGCGACACCGGACAACGGTACCGGCGCCCTTCGGCGAAAGCATGCATCAGATCGCTCATGAATGCCGACCGCAGTCCGTTGGGCTGCGGCGGCCGGGCCACGATACCGGGCAGGCGCAGCGAGCGGGCATCGATCTCGCCACGACGCGTCAGATCCTCCAGCATCAATTCGATCATCCGTTTATGGCTGCCATAGGAAAGCGCCGGTCGCGGTGGTACCGATTCGTCCATCAGCGGCACCAGCTTGCCGCCATAGACGGCGACGCTGCTGGCAAACACCACCACCGGCGGATGCTGGCGGTTGCGTAACTGCTCCAGCAGTTCGATGCTGGCGAGCAGGTTGACGTCGCGGCCCTGTTCATAATCGGCTTCGGCGGCGCCACCGGGCACCGAGGCCAGATGGAAAACCACATCGACGCCATCGGCCAGCACGCGGCGCAGCAGCGCCGGATCGGTGATCGAACCCGGGAACAGCCGTAAGCGCCGGTCGCCGGGTATTGCTTCGAAATGCCTGTCCAGCAACAACAGCCGTTCGATGGACTGGTTGCGCAGCGTCCCCCTCCCGAGCAGCCGGGATACCAGCTGGCGACCGAGAAAGCCGCCGGCGCCGGTCACAAGAACCCTCATGAGGTACCTCCCGCCTGCACGATCTGCTGATCGATTGCGCCGAAAATCGAACCTCCGTCAGGGCCAAGCACCTCCATCCGGACCCGATCGCCGAAACGCATGTAGCTCGTGCGCGGCTCGCCGAATTCGATCATTTCGACCGCACGACGCTCGCTGATGCAGGCCGCACCGACGTCGGGATTCGCATTGGATACGGTGCCGGAACCGAGCAGGCTGCCGGCGCTCAGGCGCCGGGTCCGGGCACAGTGCTCAATCAGTTGGTGAAAACCGAAGTGCATCTCGCCGGCAAACGGATTGCCGAACCGCTCACCGTTCCACTCCACCTGCAGCGGCAGCTGCACCCGCCCGTCGCGCCAGGCGTCGCCGAGTTCGTCCGGCGTGACCGCAACCGGTGCAAAGGCGCTCGACGGCTTGGCCTGCACGAAGCCGAAACCGGTAACCATTTCCCTCGGCGCAAGCGCCCGCAGGCTGACGTCATTGAGCTGAACGATCAGCCGTACGTGCGCCAACGCCGCTGCGGCCGTGCAGCCGAGGGGCACCTCGTCGACGATCACGGCGAACTCACCTTCAAAGTCGATGCCATCGGCCTCGCTGGGCAGCGCGACCGGGTCGCGCGGGCCGATGAAGTCGTCGCCCGCGCCCTGGTAGGCCAGCGGAATGCGGTCGGCGCCGTCTATCGGATCCAGGTTGAAGGCCTTCTGCATACGCTCGCCATGACTGAGAAACAGCGACCCGTCCAGCCATTGCCAGGTGCGCGGCAGCGGTGCCAGCGTCCGCTCCGGAGCGAACGCAAAGGCACTGTCCAGTTCCCCGCGATTGAGCGCCTGATAGCGCTGTTCGAGCTCAGCCTCGACCTCCTCCCAGGCCTCGACCGCCGCCAGCAGCGTCGGCGCGATGTCGCTGGCGTCGACCGCGCGGGTCAGATCGCGGGAGACCAGTACCAGACGGCCGTCGCGCCCGCCCTCTTTCAGTGATGCGAACTTCATGCGGATTCTCCTGTCAGTTCCGGGGCGAAACGGCCGTCGAGCAAAATGAACACCATCCGCGCCATCTCCGCGGTGCGGTTGCTCCAGGCATGGTTGGTGCCGCGCTGCACGACGATATCGCCACGCCTGAGGTGGACTTCGTCGTCGTCCAGCACCAGCCAGACCTCGCCCTCGGTGACGATGCCGTAGTCCAGGGTTTCGGTGCGGTGCATCAACTTGTGCTTCGAGTCGGCGTTGCCGGTACCGGCATGCCCTTCGCCGATTTCGTCGAACGCGGCTGCCGCGTCTTCCGCGCTGACCTGGTTTTGAATGCTGTCCGGCGGGATATCCACGACGCGGATCACGCTGCCCAGCGCCTCCGGACTGAGCTGCAAGTCCCTGGCGGTCGGATCATCTCCGTTATCGAGCAGCGCCGGGCTGCCGGCGCTGTTCCAGACCTCGTAAAACACAGTGCCGGGCACCGCCTTCAGCGGAAAGTTATTGGGTGTCGGCCCATGCATCGCAACCACGGCTTTGCCGTCGGCATTGTGCCCCGTCACGACACGCTTGAATCCAGGTAATTCCTGCACGATCGAATATCCTCTCAGTTGCCATCGCCGATGGTGGTGCCACCATCGACGACGATATTTTCTCCAGCGGTGAAGCCTCCACCCGGCGCGGCAAGCAGTCGCGCCCCGGCAGCCCCGTATTCACGAGCAATTGCCAGCCCGATACCAGGGGTGGCGCCGGCTATAAGCGCGCTCTTGCTGGCAAGACCAAACGCCGGATCTGCCATCGGGTGATCAGCTCCCTGTCTGGTTATGCTGCTCCGGCTTCTGCGCTCGGCACAGAACCGGTGCCGCGGAACAGAACCGCGCAGATGCCAGCGACCAGCAGCTGTGCCAAGCCGACGATCGCCAGCGCCAACGACAGGTCGCTCCCCGAGGCGCCGGTCAGCGCCAGCACCACCAGCGGACTCATGAACTCCCCGGCGAACAGCGCGGCCGTGAAACCACCGGTGGCGCGTCCCCGATGTTCGTAGTCGACCTGCGCCATGACCTGGGTGATAAGCGTCGGCAACATCAGGCCGATGCCCAGGCCATTGATCAGCACGGCGATCGTGACCATGCCATGGCTTGTCGAGAACGCCATCAGCAATCCGCCCGTGCCCGCCGTGCCGAAGGCCAGCAGCAACAGTACAGAACGGCGCAGGTGAGACAGCCGGCGAAAGCTCAGGGCCCCGACCAGCACGCCGAACTGGTTCGCGCCCATGGTGAGCCCGATATCCCGCGGTGCCTCCACCTGCAGCAGGTTGAGCAGGTAGCCCGCCTGCACCGGGACAATGAACAGACTGATCCCCGCCATCAGCGTCAGGACATAAAGTGGCAGCAACCGGCGCCAGGGAAAGTCGCCGCGCGAAAGCGCCTGATGGCAGGGCTCATGCCTGGCCGGCTCCCACAGCAGCAGCGCCATCAGCGGCAGGAAAACGAAGCCCGCGGCGTAGAGCGCGAACGGCAGGCGCCAGTCGTTCTGGCCCAGGGCTCCGCCCAGGGCGATGAAAATCGCCGCGGACAGCGAGGTCGCGACCATCTGCAGTGCGAACAACCGGTGTCGTTGCGCGCCGCTGAAGTAGTCGCCCATCAGCGTGGTGCAGCAGGTCATGATCCCCGCCTCGGCCAGCCCGAGGCCTGCCCGGCTGGCAAGGATGGCCGGCAGCGAATCCAGCCAGAACGGCGCCAGCCCGCAGATGCCGTAAAGCAGCATCGACAGCAGCAACAGCGGCCGCCGTCCGAGCCGGTCGGCGATCATCCCGGCAAGCGGCGCCAGCAGCGCGATCACCAGCGCCGGGATCGTCAGTACGATCGGCACCAGCACCTCGACGCCTGCGACATCCGCGAAGTGCGCCTGCATTCGTGGCAGCACCGGCGCGATCAGCACCGCACCCAGTACCGGCAGGCAGCTTCCCGATAGCAACAGCAGTGACTGCGGCAGGCCCGCCCGACGTTCAGCAAACATCTTTATTCTCCCGCACGAACCTGATCTGCGGTTCGGGGCTGGTGCCCTCCGGCAGCCTGGAATGCAGCACTAGCGATATCGGTGTTCCCATGGTGGGGTACCTCTTGTTCTTGGAATAAGTGGGTTCGGTGTGGCGATGTTTCAGCCAGGCTGTGTGGCACCTGAGGACAGGTCGTCAGTCGACGCAGCGTCTCCCGTTGCCTTCGGACTGCTAAGAGGACGCACCTCCGGCAGCAGAAAATGCGCCAGTGCCGGCAGCAGAATCAGAGCACCGAGCATGTTCCAGACGAACATGAACGCCAGCAGGATGCCCATGTCGGCCTGAAATTTGATCGGCGAGAACAGCCAGGTGACGACACCGATCGCCAGGGTAACGCCGGTCAGCATCACCACCTTGCCGGTCGAGACCAGCGCCTGGTAATAGGCCTCGGACAGACTGGAACCGTTGCGACGAAACGCCAGCAGCATACTCATGACGTAGAGTGCATAGTCGACGCCGATGCCGACACCCAGGGCGATGACCGGCAGTGTCGCGACCTTGACGCCGATGCCGAGCGCAACCATCAGCGCTTCGCAGAGAATGGAGGTCAGCATCAGCGGCAGTACGGCACAGAGCGTCGCTCGCCAGGAGCGGAAGGTGATGAGGCACAGCAGGATCACCACCGCGTAGACCCAGTACAGCATCTTCTGGTTGGATTCATCGACCACGATGTTGGTGGCCGCTTCAATGCCGGCGTTGCCGGCGGCCAGCATGAACTGGACGTCGTTCGTGTTGTTGGCAGCGGCAAATGCCTCCACGTGCTCGACCAGACCGGTCAGGGTTTCAGCCTTGTGATCGGCCAGATAGACATAGAGCGTCAGCAGACTGCAGGTTTCGTTGTAGAGCCCGCGCGGCGCGGCGGCGGTGACCATGTTCAGCATTGCCTGATTGGGCTGCAGGTGGTACCACTTCGGGCTGCCTTCGGACAGGCCCACCAGCATGCGACGGTTGAGCAACGCCAGCGAGTTGGTCGAATCGACGCCCGGCAGGGTTCGCAGTTGCCAGTCGAGCGCATCCACCTTGCGCAGGATGTCGTAGCGGGCGCATTCTCCGGTCGGCGCAGTTACCATGACGGCGAATACATCGCTGCTGGCGCCGTAATGGGCGTTCATGAAGGCGTCGTCGAGGTTGTAGCGGGAATCCGAGCGCAGCTCCGGAGCGCCCGGATCCAGATCGCCGATCTTCAGGTTGCCACCCACCAGGTGGCCGCCGACCGCCAGCAAGGCCGCTACGGCGATACAGGCGGTGGCCCAGCGTTGGCGGGTAAAGCCGTCCAGCAGACGCCAGACCCGATGCCGCTCCATGCCATCCGTCGGTGTCTGCCCTTCTCGCAGATCCTGCAAACTGCGCTGCGCGGCAGTTGCGCTGATGCCGAGGTAAGACAGCAGCACGGGCAGCAGGATCAGATTGGTGACGATCAGAACCGCTACGCCGACACTGGCGGCAATCGCCAGGTCCTGGATGACCGGTATCTCGATAAACATCAGCACCGCAAAGCCGACGGCATCGCTGAGCAACGCCATGACGCCGGCCATGAACAGGCGCCGGAAGGTGTGGCGCGCTGCAACCAGCTTGTGAAGACCACGACCGATGTCCTGCATGATGCCGTTCATTTTCTGGGCACCGTGGCTCATGCCGATCGCGAACACCAGGAACGGCACCAGCACCGAATAGGGATCGAGGTGGTAGCCGAGCAATGGCAGCAGGCCCAGTTGCCAGACCACCGCGACCAACGAGCAGCACACAACCAGCAGCGTGCTGCGCAGACAGCGGGTATAGGCGAACAGCACCCCGCCGGTAATAACGATTGCCAGCGCGAAGAACAGCAGGATCTGCTGCAGGCCGTCGATCAGGTCACCGACCTTTTTCGCGAAGCCGGTGATATGAATGTCGATCGAATCGCCGGCATAGCGTGCGCGCAGCGACTCGAGTTCCTGCGACAGTGCGTTGTAGTCGATTGCGTCGCCATCGATGGTGCGGGTCAGAAGCGGTACATAGATGATGCTGGAGCGCTGATCGAATGCCACCAACTGCCCGATTTCGTTGGACAGCTGCACGTTGCGGCGCAGCTCGCCCAGCGACCGCTCACTGCCGTCGTAGTCGTCCGGTATCACCGGTCCGCCGTCGAGCCCGTCCTCGGTGACGGCGGTCCAGCGCGTCGCCGGCGTCCAGAGCGACTTCATATAGGCACGGTCGATGCCCGGCAGCAGATAGATCTGATCGCTCAGTTGCTGCAGCATCTGCAGATAGTGGGCATCGTAAATATCGCCATTACGGTTGGCAACCGCGATACGCAGCGCATTGCCGAGGCCCGACAGTTCCTGCTGATGCTCGAGGTAATTGAAGATATAAGGGTGCTGCGTCGGGATCATTTTCTCGAAGCTGGCCTTGAGCTCGACCTTCGTGGCCTGGACTCCGAGCAAGATCGTCGCCAGCAAGCACAGCAGCAGTACCGCCGGACGGTGGTTGAACAGCAAGCGCTCGAGACGGTTGCCCGATTTTCGGTCGAATTCGGCCAGCGACCTGTTCGCCGGCGATTCCGAATTGATGTTGCGGGAGGTCATAGCGTCACTCCGAAGCGGTGATGTCGTTTGGTGCCAGGCGGAACAGACCCGTGAAACCCGCGAACACCAGTCCACCGTCAGGTGCTTGGGTCAGGCCCGACACCGGGCGCCGCAGCGGCTGTGCGAAGGGCGCGAGGTGCCCTGCCGCGGTTAGTCGAAAAAGCATGCCGGCCTGATTCGACAGCAGGGCATCGCCGCCAGGCAGCGCGATACTGTCGCTGAACGAGGCTCCGGCCCGCGACGCCAGCGGCGCGAATGACTCGCCGCGGTCGCTGGAGACGAAGGCGTGCCCTTTCATGCCCGCCAGCAACAGACCGCCGCCGGCGCGGGCCTGAAGCGTGAAATAGGTTCCCTCGTAGGGGCTTTCGAGCTGGCGAAAATCACGACCGTTATCGGCGCGTGCGAGGAACCCCTGCTCTCCGCCCAGGTACCAGGTATGGCCCTCGCGGGCGATGGCGTAGATATGCATACCGTAGGGGTTCTCGATCTGTCCGACCGCCGAGCGCCAGCTGTGTCCGCCATCCTCGGTACGGAAGGCAAGCCCGAAGGCTCCGACCACCAGGCCATGCCCGGCGTCGCTGAAATGCAGCGCGAGAAACGGCTTGTCCGGCCCCTCGGCCAGCAGACGCTCGGCCAACTGCACACGCAGATCGGCAGCGCGGGTATCGGTCGCACCCGGCTGGGCGGCGCGGGCGGCATCGAGCTCCAGCCGAGCCGCCTCGATGCCGGTCAGCCGGACCTGCCAATGCTCGCCACCATCCTGCGTCGCCAGCACGACGCCTCCGTGCCCCACCGCCCATCCATGATCGGCATCGATGAACTGAACCGCCGTCAGGGACACGGACACCGGTACCGAAGCCTGGCGCCAGCTCTCGCCCTGGTCGTCGGACAGCGCGATCAGACCACGCTCGCCGACAGCGACCAGCCTGTCCCCTGCCCGGGCCAGTTCGATAAAGACTGCGGATTCGAGTTGTGGCACTGCCATTGCCGGCGTCTCGAGCACCTTGCCGACGGTATCCGACCTGACGGCCTGGACCTGGGCCGCGACCACGGGCAGACAAAGCGCGAGCAGAAGGCTGCTCGCCCGATAAAGAAACTTCATGATTAACCTCGAGTCAGGAGTGCGGTGAGCGGGAGGGGACGGAGCCCCTCCCCAACGGTGCCTCAGCGCACACCGCGCCCGGCCATCATGGCCGGCGAGAAGTCGGACGAGCGGTAGCGATCGACGAGCTCGTACTGCTCGGACTCACCGGCGTAGAGATTCTGGATGAACCAGGCGCCGGAGGTCAGATCGTAGAAACCGGCGGACAGGGTGGCCTGCGCCGGCAGGTCAGGCAGTGCGGCCGGCAACGCCCAGAGCGTCTTGGCCAGCTGCCCCTTGGCATCCCAGCGGTCGCCAAGCAGCGCGATCCAGGTGTCCTCGTCGATGTAGTAGCGCGACTTCGGCAACTGATGCCGCTTGCCGTCGGCGAGGTTTGCTTCCACCACCCAGACGCGATGCAGTTCCCAGCGCACCTGGTCCGGATTCAGATGATGCTCGCCCAGCACCTGCTCCGCCGAGTCAAGAGTCTGGACCTTGTTGGTGTTGTAGGGCACCAGCATTTCCTGCTTGCCCACCAGCGTCCAGTCGAAGCGATCCAGGCGGCCGGAGAAGACGCTCAGCTCGTCGAAGCTCATGACCCCGGCCGTGGCGGGCGTCGGCGTATCGCAGCAGGCGTTCGGCAGCTTGCGCACCCGCCGCTGCCCGGTGAGGTAGACGTGGGCCTTGGACTTGTCACCGTTGAGGTTCGTGCGACCCATGATCTGCTCGCCGGCACGCAGCGGCGGTCCGATGTTGAGCAGATGAAACAGCCAGTAGTCGCCGCCGAAATCCTCAGCTGAACCGTCCTGGTAGTAATAGGGCATTTCCTGAATGGCTTCGCCGTCAGTGGTCATGACCTGTTGCCCTTCGGCAGTCACCAGGTAATGCTTCCAGTCCATGGCGATCGAGGTGCCGCGCCAGTTGAGCAGATGGTTCCACATCACCTCATTGGCATCTTGCGGGATGGGGAAAGGGATGCCGCCATAGGCACCGTCCGGGATAGGCCCGGCACTGCTGTCGGTCAGCTTTGCGCGGATGGCGTTTCTGGCGGTGTTATCGTAGACCCACTGCGGCGCCGCGGCGCTGCGGCGCGTCGGATAGACGTCGATGCGGTAGCTGTCGGGATAACGCTCGAGCATCGCCTTGACACCGTCGGTCAGCTTGTCGGCATACTCGGCCATGTTCGCGGCGGTGACGCTGTAAAGCGGCTTGTCGTCTGCGAACGGATCCAGGCGTTTGCCGTCCCTGAGGGTACGTTCGCTGACTTCGGTAAAGCCGCCGTCCCAGGCCGGAATACTGCCATCGGCATTGCCGGCGCGCTCGGCACCGAGGGGGGTCAGACTGCTTCCGAGCTTGGCCGCCTCATCCGCCGAGACCGCCGCCAGACTCAACTGGGCGCTCAGTGCACAGACACCGAAGGTGGCGACGAAAAGTGGTTTTAGCTTGGTTGTATTTATCATGTTCAAGCCCTCTTAAAAGGTGGTCCTGACGAAAAACGAGATGTAATCGCGGTCTTTCAGCGACTGCTGATAGTTGAAGTGGCTGTTGCCATCGAGGTTGGTGTTTTCGGCGCCGTAGTAGTGGGTGTAGCTCAGTCCCATGGTGACCCGGTCCAGATAGACGCCGGTGAGGCCGATGTTCATGTCGCCGCCGTTGTCCGGGCCAAAATTCGGTACCACCGGCGAGTTGCCCATCGGGAAGTAACTGATGCCCATCGGTACGCTCAGATCAAGGCCCGGTAATACCTGGCGGTAAGTCGGGGTATAGACCAGCTTGATCCCCAGCCCGGTGTCGCCCGCATTCGGATCCTGTGCCGACTCGTTGTCGGTGACCTCCAGCAGGTGGTGCCAGGCGATTTCGCCGACCAGGCTCGCTTCCTCGGAGATGAATGACGGTCCCAGCGTTGCCAGCACGTTGAGGTTGGCGTGTGCGGTACGCCCGACTGCATAAAGCGGATTGTCGTCGTTATCGCCGGGCGTGACCGGTGTCACGATGCCGGCATTGGATATCAGCGGCATATTCCAGCGCAGCGAGCCCTCGCCGGCGATACTGTACTTGCCGATGGAGGTGATGAAGCTGGCGCCCAGGGTGCGGATTTTCTCCGGATAGACCCACTGGTATTCGCCCACCTGTCCGCTAGCGAAGTCCGGCCCGGTCGTACTCGGCTGGAGGTAAAGCTTGGGCGACTTGTCGTGGTACTGCAGCGCGTAGAGGCCGTAATCGACGGTGTCGGCAGCATAACGCAGCTGGATACCGCCCTGCCCCGAGTCGTCGGCCTCGATATCGCTGCCGTGGAAAAAGGCCGCCGGATTGCCACTCGGGAAGGGTCCGCCGGTGATCAGGCGCTCGTTACCCTCGCCGATGGTATCGCTGATCGAGAAATAACTGCCGGAGCCGGGCAGGCGGGTCTCTTCCCACTCGAACTGGTAGAAGGCGCCCAGCGACAGCTCGTCGGTCAGCTGCAGTGTACCGGAGAGCTGGTTGACCGGACGGATCAGTTCCTTGAACTGGGTATTGGGTACCGACAGCGCCTTGACCACGTCGATCGGCGCCATACCGCCGGCGATGGCGTTGGCACCGAAGAACAGGCTCTCACCCCAGACAAGGCCGTGCTGTCCGAGGCGAAGCGAGGTCGCGTGATCGCCGAGCATGCCGTTCCAGTACACGAAGGCATCCAGCAGCTCGATATCGCCGCCGTGCAGGTGGCGTGTATCGTCGGTGAACTCGTCGAAAGCCACCGAACGCGCGTTGGCACGGGAAGGGTCCGAGGCATCGGTTCCATTCTGATACTCGGCGTCGTACCAGCCTGCTCCGCTGATACGGGCACCGACATCCCGGTAGCCGATATCGAGTTCCGACAGAATATCGAAGCGATTCGAGATCAGTCCCTTGTCGAAGTTGCGATCACCGTCGTCCTGGTTCAGTGCCACGGGACCTTCGGTAAGCTTCGCGCTCTGATCCTCGAGACGAAAGGCGGCGCTGTACTTGACGGTGTTGTCCCAGCGAAGGCGCAGATCGTCAACGCCGGTTTCGATCTGAAAGGCCTGAGCGACAGGCGCACCCAACACCAGAGCGGCAGCCAGCGTAAGCGGAAAAGGCGGACACCGCCTTGCGGCAGTCTTGATATAGGTCATTTAACTGAACCTCGTTATTGTTTTTAATTGCAGCTTGAGATCGCTCACCGGGATAGCGCCTGAATGCATCCAGGCATACCGATCCGGGCGACCAGTCACTGGTTAAAAAGAGTGCCGCGGAACCAGGTTTCTTACTAATCGATTATAAGAATGCGATCTATCGCGTTTGGAGATACATCGATTTCAGCCGCAGCAAAGCCATTGCCCCTCCAGATACGAGCGAATGGCTACTTCCCGAGTGCGGAATAACGACTGGGGTAATAAGACAGAAACGAATGCGGCCCGCAGAGCGGGCCGGAGATGTAATCAAGAAATCAAACAGCGAGCCCGTTCAGGGATAGGGCACGACTCCCGTGTCGTCGGCATAGCGCTCGTACTGTTGCAGCAAATGCTCGACCCGCTCCGCGTAGCCGGGATCCCAGAACAGGTCATGCTGCTCGGCTCTGTCGTTGACCAGATCGTACAGCGACCAGCTAACGCCATCGCCTCCGTGCCGCGGATCCAGCGCAAACAGCTTGTAGCCGTCCTCGATATAGGCCTTGCCTCCCAGCAACTCCCAGCCGACGCCGTATCCGGCGGCATGAATGGCGTCCCGGTCCCCGGCCAGGAAAGGCAGCATCGACTCACCGCGCAGCTCCTGGACCGGACTGTCCGCCTGTGCCAGTTGCAAGAAGGTGGGCGCCAGGTCCATTACGGTACCGAAGGCACCGCTTAGCGCGCCATCACTGCGCACTCCAGGCCCACTCAGAATCATCGGAACGCTGATTCCGCCCTCGCTCGTCATGGACTTGTAGCCGCGGTGCGGCAGCCCGGAAACGCGGGCCCAGCCCGGGTCATAGGCAAAATAAGAGCCGGGAAAGCCCAGATTGTCATAGCCGTTGTAATCGCCGGTGCCCGCAGAGTCCCGCAGCAGGTTCTCATACTCATTGCCGGAGTCGGCAGGCACGCCTATGGAGTTCCATAACGCCCGGGGAGAGGTCGCTTCGGCACCGTTATCGGACATGAAAACGACGACTGTATTTTCCTGGTCCACCCGGGCCAGCAGTCTGCCGATCTGATAGTCCATGTATTCCACCATCACCGCATAAACCGCCATCTCCCGCGCCTTGCGCTTACGCTCTTCGGAACTCAGGCTGTTCCAGGCCGGAATGCCGTTACCGCGACCATATTCCGCCCAGTCATCATATTCCGCGTCCCGGGCGATAATCCCGAGGCGTTTCATCTTCGCCAGACGGCGGTGAATCAGCGCATCGTAACCAGCCTCGTACTGGGCCTGGTAACTCTGGAATTTGCGCTGCCATTCACTGCCTTCCTCCTTCGCCTCGAGCGGCAGCTGCAACGGCCAGTGGGGGGCCGTGTAGGCGGCGTAAGCGAAAAACGGCTGACCGTCGGCGCTGTCGGATTCGATGTATTCGATCAGCTTGTCGGTGTAAAAAGTCGTGGAATAAAAATCGGCGGGCAGCTCCGTGCCGATATTCCAGTCTTCCGTGTACAACGCGTGCTGGTTGTGCCTCGGCGCGCCGACCGGAAACGGCGACGGCAGTGCCGCGAGGCTGTCGCCGTAATGGCTCGCACCACCCTGGACCAGCGAAAAGGAGCGCTCGAAACCGCGCGCTGCGGGAATCGTCTGCGCCAGTCCGCCCTGGACATTGGCCAGGTGCCACTTGCCCACCATATAGGTATGGTAGCCGGCCTGCCGCAGTTTAGTGGGAAACGCCTCCAGCTCCGGGAGCAGGTAGCCCTTGTAACCGTCGGCGGCCAGCTGCTCCGGCGATGCGGCCCCGTGACGCATCTCGTACATGATGCCCAGGCCCGCAAGGTGGGAATCCGTTCCGGACATCAGCGACGCCCGTGTCGGCGAACAGGACGGATTGGCATGAAAGTTCGTCATGGTCAGCCCGGAACCGGCCAAGGCGTCCAGATTTGGGGTATTGATCTCGCCACCGTAAGCGCCGATATCCGAATACCCCAGATCGTCGGCCACTATCAGCAGAATGTTCGGCCGGGTCTCGGAAGCCAACAGCGACTCTGCAGGCCCGACGACCGACAACAGCGCCGCTGAAAGCGCATGGAACAGCATTTTTTTATAGTTATGCATCTGATTTATCCCGTTGTTATTGAACCGACCGACAAACAACCTCCTTCTTTATTCGTCGGTCACACCACCAAAACCGGCTTTAGTGGCATTGGCACCGGCCTGCGGCCAGTCATGAAACATCCCTGATTCAGGTATTACCGGGTTCATATCTGCATGACAGGCCGCACCGTCCTGCCGTTGCCGATTACCCAATAAATGGGGTTCAGATAGGCTCCGCCAGCGCCTCCATCGACGCGCGCATCAGTGCAGCGTGCTCATTCCTGTCGCCGCCGCTTTTCTCGATTTCACAGAGCCTCGCCGAGTTCTCCACCACCAGGCGGCAGCGATCCCAGCGGCGGCGCTCGAAATTTGCCAGCGCCGCTTCCAGATCCGGGATATTCGCCAGCTCCTCGGCCAGCACGATGGCGTCTTCGATGCCGATACAGGCACCCGAAGCAAGATGTGGCGTGGTCGCGTGCACGGTATCGCCGATCAGCACGACGCGGTCGCGGTGCCAAGGCAGCGGCACCAGCAGGTTGGCGAGCGGGCGATAATCGATTCGGGCTTCCGGCTTATACAGTTCGTCCACCAGCTTTTTCAGTACCGGTGCTTCAAACTCCCGTACCAGCCGCGCCATTTCATCGGGCCAGCGTTCGGGCTCGATCCACTCGTCGAAATCCCGATCTTCGGTGATGAACATGTACATCTGGCTTTGCGAAATCGGATTGACCCCGACCTTGACGCGACCGAGCCACTGACTGGGACGTACGATCTCGGCAGGCCGCGGCAGCACCGCCCGCCACACACTCTGGTGAATCGGTTTTGGCGACGGCATATCCGGGAACAGCGTCTTGCGCACGCTGGAATGGACACCATCCGCGGCCACGACCAGGTCGTATCTTTCTATACGACCGTCAGTGAACAGGATTTCAACCTCCTCACCTTGCGGCACGATACGCTCAAAGGAACAGCCGAGGTGAATATTGGCACCCGCTTGGCGTGTCGCTTTGGCGAGAATTTTCGCCAGTACCGGGCGCAGGATCCCCCCGCCGCCTTTGAGCGGTTTGTCGGCTACAGCGGGTCGTACCGGCATCTGGGCGATAAACTGCCCTTCCGGCGAATAGATATCGAAGTTATCC
The DNA here is from genome assembly GCF_014645375.1 of Marinobacterium nitratireducens. Classification (GTDB taxonomy): domain Bacteria; phylum Pseudomonadota; class Gammaproteobacteria; order Pseudomonadales; family Balneatricaceae; genus Marinobacterium_A; species Marinobacterium_A nitratireducens. The sequence continues at coordinate 408,857 of NZ_BMLT01000001.1, read as the reverse complement.
GACAGATAGCCCTCGCGCGCCACCTCGTCGAGTATGCCCAGTTTGTCCAGCGCCCGCAGCGTCGCACCGGCGATGCTGATCCCCGCACCGAGCGGACGCCAGTCGCGATCGATCTCGATCAGGTCCACCGCCATGCCCTGACGGCGTAGCTGGATCGCCGCCGTCATCCCCGAAAACCCGCCACCGATTACCAGTACCTTATTGACCGCCGTGCTCATCAACAACTCCTGTAATTCTTGTTGTGCAACGATACCGCCCGGCAGAGACGCCGGACTCAGTTATCGTTCGAGCATACAAAGCGGACTCATATCTGAGTAATTGTTTATCGAGATTCCATTTATCGTGCGGCGCGATACTTCAAGACTGACAGCCTTGGGGACTTGTTCGCAGGGGCCTTAGTGGCAAGACATCGTCCCTCAGGCCTCGGCGCGTTCAGGATCATAGGAATTTACCAACCCGACCCGTGCATTCATCCGCAACAGCAAATTCACGAGCGCATCGCACTCCTCGTCGGTAAAGTCCCCTAACAGCAACCGCTCTCTCTGCAACGCCACCTTGAGAATCCTGTCATGGAGGCATTTACCCTCTGGCGTCAACGCAACCAGGACACGACGACCGTCCTCTAAATCCTTCGAAAATAGCACGTGGCCACTCTCTTCCAGTTGTTTTAACGACCGACTGACAGCCGCCTTATCCAGTCCGATCACCTGACAGATCCGGTTTGCCGTGATATTGGTTTCGACTGCCAGCATTGCCAGCAGCCTCCACTCCACGACGCCTACACCGAAATGCTTGCGATAGCACGCCGATGCTCCACTGGATAGCTTGTTGGCAAGAGAAGTCACAAGTGCCGGCACATAACGTTCGAGGTCCAGGCTGTTGCGATCCGTAGATATGGAGCGGGAGGTATTCATTCGATGGCCATCCTGTTGGTAACAGCACGATGCTACCGATAGCGGAGAGGTTAGGAAAGGCTTCCGGCCCAGCGCGTGCCTTTGGCCCCCACCCCGCCCGGCTAACCAAGGCGAGATCAACTCATTGATTTCAATATATGAAAATCACCATTTGGAAATGCCCAACAAATCTAGTTGACATCACAACTATATGAATTTTATAGTTCGGTAAACGCTAGAAAAACAACTCCAAAGGCAATGGCATGCTGGAAGTCATTATTAAAAGCAGAGAAAGCCAAACAGCTGATATCCTGAGTTTTGAACTCGTATCAACCGATGGATCCGAACTGCCTGCTTTCGAAGCGGGCTCTCATATCGACGTACATATTGATGAGAAAACAGTGCGTCAGTATTCCCTGTTCAACCATCCCCAGGATAGAAGCGCTTACCGGGTTGCCGTGCTGAAAGACCCGAACTCTCGCGGCGGTTCCGTCAAGTTGCACGAGACGTTCGCAGCAGGCGACCGAATAAGGATTTCCGCACCTCGCAATCTTTTTCCGCTCGACGCGGAGAATCAGCATGTGCTGCTTTTTGCCGGCGGCATTGGCATAACGCCGCTGCTATCGATGGCCCAGGTGCTTCATGGACTGGGCCGAAGCTTCGAGCTGCATTACCACGCCCGTTCAAAAAGCAGCAGCGCTTTTTACGAGGAGTTGCGCAACAGCCCTTTTAAATCCCGGGTATTCTTCCATTTCGACGATTCGTCGAGCGATTCATCGACCGAGGTCGCTAAAGCACTTTCTCAGCCGGGTAAAAACGTTCACCTGTATACCTGTGGGCCCAACGGTTTCATGGACTACATCTTCGATGCGGCCAGAAAACTGGGGTGGGCTGGCGAGAATCTGCACAAGGAAGTTTTCAGTGCCAAGCCGGACGAGACTGCGGCAGAGGACCGGCCGTTCGAGCTTCACCTGGTCCGGTCCGGCAAGACGCTTCAGGTACCAGCCGACAAGTCCGCCCTCGAAGTGCTGGAAGAAGCCGGTGTCGACGTGGACTCGTCCTGCGAACAGGGCATCTGCGGTGCCTGCCTGACACGGGTGGTGGATGGTACTCCCGATCATCGGGATCAATTCATGACCGACGCCGAAAAGCAGGCCAATGACCAGTTCACACCCTGCTGTTCCCGGGCGCAGACCGCCACGTTAAGCATCGAACTGTAACCGCCCCACTATACCCAGACAAAAACAAGAGGTTCACCATGACCGTTTCACTAATGGATCCGACCGACATCTCCAAGACTCAGGACGTCGAAACAACGCCCTTCCCGCTGGACAGGTGGTATGTGGCCGCCCTCGGCAAGGAGCTGACCGACAAGCCGCTCGGGCGTACCCTGCTGAACCGTGCCGTCGTCATGTACCGGACACCGGACGGCCAGATACACGCACTCGAGGATCGCTGCTGCCATCGTGACCTTCCGCTCTCGCTGGGCACTGTTGAAGAACGTGGCGTACGATGCGGTTATCACGGACTGCTGTTCGACGGCAGCGGAAAATGCCTCGAGGTTCCGGGTCAGGCGAAAGTGCCGTCCAAGGCGAAAGTCTCCGCCTACCCTGTTCGGGAGCAGGACTCGATCATCTGGATCTGGATGGGCAGCGACGCCAGTTCCGAACCGAATTGCGAGCCACCCGAATACAAGGTACACAGCGATGAACGCTACCGGTACGATGGGGATGTCTATCACTACAACGCGCCCTACCAGCTCATTCATGACAACCTGCTGGATCTGAGCCACCTCGGCTACGTTCACCTGCGCACCATCGGCGGTAACGCCTCGATCCATATGAACGCGGAGATGAAAGTCGAGAGCGAAGGCGATTCGGTACGCGTTTTGCGCCTTATGCCGGGTTCCACTCCTCCTCCGACCTACACCGCCGCCTACCCGTTCAAGGACAAGGTCGACCGTTGGCAGGAAATCGTGTTCCATCCTTCCCATCTCGAGATCTGGACCGGCGCTGTCGATGCCAATACCGAGTCCCTGGACGATCCCAACCGGGGTGGTTTCCATCTGCGCGGATTCCATGGGGTGACCCCCGAGACCGATGAGACCTGCTTCTATTTCTGGACCCAGGCCAGCAATCCGGTCAGCAACCCTGAAGAAACGATGAAGCTGGTCATCGAGCAGACCGCAATGACTTTCGACGAGGACAAGGTCGTCATCGAGGCGCAGTACGCCAACATGAAACGCTTCCCGGACAAGCCCATGATCGACATCCATGTCGACGTCGGTCCCAACCGGGCGCGTCGGATCGTCGACAGGCTTCGCGGGGCCTGAGCCCCCGGTTTATCGCTGCCGAGTAACCCATAATAAAGACGCCAAATAACTATGAAAAAAAATACGCTGCTCTCAGCAATACTTCTGAGCACCTCCCTCGTCGCGGGAAGCGCTCAGGCTGAAACCCATTCGCTGCGCCTGGCCCATTTCTGGCCGGCAGGCTCCAGTGTCGACGAAGTGGTCCAGGATTGGGCGAAAACGGTCCATGAAGCCTCAGACGGACGTCTGAAGATCGACATCTACCCGGCGCAGACACTGGCCAAAGCGCCGCAAAGCTACGCGGCGACCGTCAGCGGTGTTGCTGACATCACAGTCACCGCGCAGGGTTACACCGCCGGACGCTTCCCGCTCACCCAGGTCATCGAACTGCCGGGCATCGTCAAGACAGCGGAAAATGCCAGCTGTGTGCTGCAGGGGCTCTACGATGAAAACCTGATCAGCCGCGAGTATCAGGATACGCACCCGCTGTTCTTTTTCGCGCATGGTCCGGGGCACATCCACACCCGGGAAAAGCCAGTGCTGGCGCCAGAAGATATGAATGGCCTGCGCATCCGCCGCGCCACCACGGTCGTCGGAGAGCTGCTGACCTCGCTGGGCGCACAGCCTGTCGGCATGCCGGCGCCGGAGACCTACACGGCGGCTCAACGCGGCGTCATCGACGGCGTAGCCTTCCCCTGGCAGGCGATGAAAGAGTTCCGCCTCAACGAGCAGCTTTCGCACCATACCGCGTTGAGCCTGTACACGCTTTCGTTTATCACCACGATGAACAACACAAGCTATCAGAAGCTTCCGGACGACCTGAAAGCCATTCTCGACAGCAACAGCGGTATGGCATGGGCGACGGCGATGGGACGTAAGCTCGACCAACTGGATGCTCAGGCCCGTCAGGAAGCGATCGATAACGGACACAGCTTTCACCAGGTCGACAACCCGGCGCAGAACCCGCTCTGGAAGCCGGTCCTCGACGGGGTTGTCGCAAGTTACATAGCCGAGCTGAGCGCGCAGTCCCTGCCTGCACAGCACGTCTACGACCGGGCGCAGGCACTTACCGTCAGCTGTGAAACGCTGACCGCCAGCAACCTCTAAGGACGCCGATACACACAAAAGTGTCCTGTCGGACAACGGCAGGGCCTGTTTGCAATTGATCGCGCAATACGTCACCGACCGCTCGCAGATTTCCCTCGAACCCGAGGCGCGAACGCAACTTTACGGCCTGTGTAGATGCCCTGCCGCCTCGAAAGCTTGGAAACATCAGAGCAATCAATTCAATCTGGTCCAGCCAGGGAAGCAGGAACTCGGGATCATCATCCGGATAGAGCAGCACAGCCACCCCGACCTTGGCGCTATATGTCAGTGCCTACCAACAGGCCAGAGGCATAATACGGTTGTCCGCCACCGTAGCGTCGCGGTCATCCTGGATTTTCCAGGGATACCGTTCCACAATCCTGGCCTCACCATCTACGATCTTGATCAGGTCGTTCATGCTCCTGCCTCCCGAGCGACCAGCCCCGGTCGTAGGCACCCTCCTTGAACGGCGCCAGGCAGATACGCCCAAGGGTGTCGATGAAGGCTTCCTCGACCTCGCGATAATGCAGATAGATCGCCATCGAACGTTCGATCACATCCGGCACCTCTTCGGCACGGACCGACGGCCCGATCGCCTTGCCGAGCGCACTGGCCTTGCCCCGGGCCCAACCGATCGCGATCTGGAAATACTCTTCACACTTGCGTGTCGACACCGAGGATACCGATACGATGGTGTCCGCAGGCGTTGAAGCAGCCGGAGATATTGAGGCTGAAAGTTACAAAGCAGATGAATTCCGGGCTGAGAGCCCCACCGCCATCATTGTGCCAACCGACACCAATCGATCTGAAATACGATCGATTCGACGGGTTTCGTGATGCCCGAATGGCGTACAAAGCGTTCAGGATCGAGAGGATGCATCACTTCACCCATCCTACCCGGCCGGCGCTCCGGTCGTGACACCGACACATATAGATAGCGGGGTCGCCCAAAATATTGGCACGGAATTAGTGAAGACAAAGGAGATTAAATTGGAGCGGGAGATCGTGGCCTATGCCCTCAAGCTGCGGCAGTCCCACCTATTGCCCGCCGGCGCCACGCCCGAGGACCAGGCCGCCCAGTCCGAAGCCTGGACGGCCGCCACCGCCTACGCCGCACTGCTGCACGATATCGGTAAGCTTGCCGTCGACCTGCACGTCGAACTTGCCGACGGCAACCGCTGGCACCCCTGGCACGGCCCGCTGCAACAACCCTATCGCTTCCGCTACCGTGAGGACCGGGTATACCGCCTGCACAGTGCCGCCATCGGTCTGCTCTACCACCAGTTGCTCGATCGTCAAATTCTGGACTGGCTCAGCGACTACCACGTGCTCTGGTCGGCGCTACTGTATGTACTGGCCGGTCAGTACGAACATGCCGGCGTATTGGGCGAACTGGTCATCCAGGCCGACCGCGCCTCGGTGGCTCACGAACTGGGCGGCGATCCGGCCAAGGCCATGACAGCTCCGAAACACGCCCTGCAGCGCAAGCTGCTCGACGGCCTGCGCTACCTGCTCAAGGAGGAGCTGAAGCTGAACCAACCCCAGGCCTCCGATGGCTGGCTGACCCAGGATGCGCTTTGGCTGGTAAGCAAGACGGTCTCCGACAAGCTCCGTGCGCACTTGCTGTCCCAAGGCATCGACGGCATTCCGGCGAACAACACCGCGGTATTCGAGGTGCTGCAGGATCACGGCATCCTGCAGCCGACCGCAGAGGGCAAGGCGATCTGGAAAGCCACCATCACCAGCGCAACCGGCTGGTCTCATGGTTTCACCTTACTGCGTTTAGCACCGGCCCTGATCTGGGAGGTGGATGAGCGCCCGGAGCCATGCACCGGTACCGTAACGATGGAGACACCTACCAACCAAGAAGTCGGAACCATCGAGGCTGCGCCCGATGCTGGCGTCGCTGTTGGTGCGGCTCCCCCTCCCCGCCCGCTACGCCATTGGAAAAGGACTCTGAATCAGGGCGTGGGAATAAGACCGTACCTAATGGCGCCGAAGGCGCAGATGCAGGACCGGATGCGATTGTGGATCTGCTTTCGATGATCGAACCGCCCCATCCAAAGACATCACCAGTTGCACCCAGTGATTCGGTACATTCGGATACCGATGCCGCCAAACCACTATTAGAGACGCAACATGCGGTGGAAGCCTCAGCTCTGGCTGCGAAAGAGAAACCTTCCGGTGAGCATTTCATGAGCTGGCTGAAACAGGGTATCCAGTCACGAAAGCTGATCATCAATGATGCGAAAGCATTGGTGCATACGGTAGCCGACACCGTGTTCCTGGTCAGCCCCGGCGTGTTCCACCGATATGCGCAGGAGCATCCGCAGATCGCCGCCTGGGCCAAGGAGGACCAGCAGCAGGATTGGCAGTGGGTGCAGAAGCTCTTCGAGAAACTGCAACTGCACCGCAAACAGCCCAACGGGCTAAATATCTGGACCTGTGAAGTAACGGGGCCGCGCAAATCGCGCCGGCTGCATGGATATCTATTGCAGGGCTCGAGTAATCTGTTCGATGAGACTCCGTCGAATTATCCTTACTTGGTAGTCAAAGAAACCTAAACGGCAGCGGCCGTTAGATGCCATTGAATCCAGAGTGATTGACTGGATGGACTAATTCAACAACCGCCGTCTCCTGTAGCCTATCTGTGACTTCCCACCGGAAGAGCGGGAAATGGTATAATCACTAATTGAATGGGTCAGGTGACGCGGCCTGACTCAGACAAAAGCTGCTTCCGCAGAACCCGGGGCGGTTCAGTCAGCCCCAAACGCAGTAAGTCGCGTACATAGGCAAAGCCGTTTGACTTGGCGCTCCAGGTCGCGGACCACCCGTCCCAGAAAGCCCTTCACTTTCTTGATCGCCTTCTTCATGCGCTTGTACTGCTTGGCTGGAGGATCACATGTTTCATAGTCTATAATTCATATGTATTAATTGACACATATTGGATTATTTTCAACTTTTTATTTTAGAATCGTTTAATAAAATATTGAACATCTGTAATTTAAAAGAAAAATTATTTATTAATAAGTTTCGTTTTAGTCACGTTTTTATTTTTACACTATTATGGTTCTTATACCTGAGGAACATATGAAAATAATTAATTTTTCAGATCTAAATATGTATATAGATGAAATAAATTTATCCACCTTTTCTACATTTGGGGCTATATCTTCAGAAGCGACATTTTTTTTATTGGCGAGAGGGACTATATACGAGATAGACAAAAACGAATGGCTATTCAAATCTGGTGATCCGTCAGATAGTTTTTATATAATATTAGTTGGTGACGTTGATTTTTTTTGTAAGGTCGGTGAACGAAAGAAAATATTTCAAGGAAGGATAAAGACTGGGATGGAAGTCGGCGTCACAAGTATGATAGCACTCCAGCCGCGCTGGGGAAGCGCGCGCATGCACTCAAAAGGGGTGGTCGTTAAGATATCAACTGATGTTTTTCACGAGCTACAAATACATCATAATGCCGATTTCAGTATCTTAATGATCAACTTAATGCGAGAGGTTTGTAGGAGGTTTATTAGAATGAGCTCATTGTTAGGTGACATTGTCTTATCGGATAAGAATATTATTTTATTGAATGACTCAGATAGATTACTATAAATTATAAATTCGTGAATCGACTTTGAAAATAACGTTTTCAAGACACAAGCTTCATTTTTCTCTAGTCATGTATATCGTTACACACAGCGCCAGCGGTGTTAGGCAACAAGCATGACTCCATGCCTGATCGTTTTATATTTTCGAGTATGGGACGATGCATCTATTTGTAGTATTGTTACTTAGCGATATATAGCCACCGACGTCATGTAAACCTCCTTGTTTTAGTGCCAGCAATTATTAGAGTCCATCCGGTCGTAATGTTGGGCCAGGAAGACACAAGGCGCCAGGTCGCCCAATGATTCATGATGCCGCTCCTCGTTGTATTCGACGAGCCACTTGTCGGTGATCTCCCGCACCTCTGTCAGAGTTCGGAAGATATAGAAATTCATTACTCCTGAGTTCGACAGTTAGGGGATATAAGTCATTGATTCTTATAGAAAGCGTTTCAAAACGCTCCACTACAAGAGGGGCAGATCCTGACTGGCGGTCGGTTTACTCACCTCCAGCGCCTTAAAAATCGACAGCTGTTCTGCGTTCATCGTCGAGATGCCGTTGAACGCGGCGGCGTTGAGATTCGCCCGGTGATACTGGATTCGGCGCAGCTGTTCCAGAGCCCGTGTGGGGGAATAGTCGGAGCCAGCGGCCTTCAATCGCATTCGCATCACTCGGTGCAGCACCAGGGCCATAAAACAGATCATGGCATGTGCCCGGATCCGGTCCGGTAGCCGGTGGTAGACGGGGCCGATTTCGATGTCAGACTTCAGCACCTTGAAGCCGCGTTCGATGTCGGCCAACGACTTGTAACGCTTCACAATCTGCTCAGCCGGCAAGTCCGGGACATTGGTGACCAGCAGCAGTTTGCCTTCCATCAGGCGCGCCCGATGCAGCGCCTGTTCATCGATGTCGTAACTGAATAGCGGGCTTTTCAGGTCGACCTGGACGATCCGCGCCAGTCCCCGGTCGCTGACCTCCTTGTACAGCTTCGCCGTCGCGCCGCCATCCGAGAGCTTGCGCCCCCGGGCTTTCTGGCCACTATCCTGAGCATCCAGCTTGTGCGCCAGTTGGTCGGCCTCCTGCTCGAGTGACTGGATCTGGGCATCGCGCGTTTCCGTCTGTTCGGCGGCTCGATCGGGGTCATGCGCGACCACCAGTCGCAGGCCCTGCCACTGCGATTCGGTGATGACCTCTTCGGTGGCGTCACGGAACATTACAATGGTTTGGCGATGAGAAACGCTAACTCATTGAATTTACAGGATGACAGGTCGGGAATTTAGCCCAAATCAGTGGATAACTGTCGAAGCCGGGTGGACCGGATGACACCCGCCGACTACGCCCGGAAACAAGCGATATACAGCAAAAACGAAGACCCCGAAGAGCCGGATTTTTCCACGTGAAAGCGGTACTGAAACGGGGTCAGGATCAGTCATTTATGGTACGATTCACATATCGTAATACATTATCGGGGGTTTTATGAAAGTTGTCCGACAGACCTCATCTCTGAGGTTCCAGATCCAGGAGGCTCTTCGGGAAGAGATTCTATCCGGTAGATTGAAGCCTGGGCAACGACTTGTCGAACAAGATCTTTGTAACGAGATGGATATCAGTCGCACTTCCTTGCGCGAAGCGATCCGATCTCTTGAAGCAGAGGGACTCTTGACTCTTGTACCTCATCGAGGCGCGGTGGTTGCTTCTGTTGAACTGCCCGATGTACGACAGATCTATCAAGTTCGAGGTGCTTTAGAAGCATTGGCCACAAGTAATTTTGTCGTTAGCTCGACAGATGAGGAAATTGCTGAATTAGCTAATGCGGTTGAAGAGTTGAGAATTGCGGCAAGTCGTAACTTAAGCGGTAAAGAAATTCGTGAAATAAAGCAAAGATTTTATGATATTTTACTGGGAATAAGCGAAAATAGAATAGTTAAGGAACAACTGGATAAGTTGAATAACAGAATAAGTATGCTAAGAACTTTATCAATGGGACGCCCTGGTCGCCTTAAGTTCACTGTTATTGAAATTGAAGAAATCGTGGAAGCAATTAAAAAACGCGATAGGGCAAGAGCTAGTGAAGCGGCGTTAAAACATATCGAAAATTCTGAAAAAAACGTTGTCGAGCTCTTATTGATGAAGTCAGGCGAGAAGCAAAATAATCATTAATCCATAATATATAGTTTATGATTATTAAGGCTTAAATTAATATAATAACGCTAACGATTCCGGCTATAGAATTGTTGAATATCACTTGATGTAGTTTATGTATAATTATTTAACTGTGAGTAGTTTATGTTCGAAAACAATATAGAGCCATTTTCGGTTTACGCGATTAAATATGCTACGGTTCAGCGAAACGCATCTGATAATTTCATTGGCTCTGATCCGCACGATTCTGCTACGTCTATGGATTATTATGTATGGGTCGCTCGATCAAAAGAACATTTATTCCTAATTGATACGGGATTTGATGCGCAGAGAGCGATATCACGTAGACGTATATTCTTACGCTGCCCGACTGAAGGGCTCTCTTTGCTGGGAATAGATCGCAGTGATGTTGAGTCGATTATCATCACGCATATGCATTATGATCATGCAGGTAATCTTAGTCTATTTAAGAATGCGCGTTTTTTCATACAAGATAGCGAAGTGGCCTACGTCACAGGTAGAAGCATGCGGCATAGCTTCCTGAGACAGGCATACGAGTTGGAGGATGTGTTGGACGTTGTCCGGTACGTACATACCGACCGCGTCAACTTTATAGACGGTAATGCAGAGTTAGTACCTGGTCTAAGATTACATCATATTGGAGGACATTGTGCAGGCTTGCAGATTGTACAAGTTTGGACCAAACAAGGTTGGATGGTACTAGCCTCTGATGCATCGCATTACTACGAAAATTTTGAAAGTAAACGTCCTTTTCCGATTGTTCTTAATGTTCACGACATGCTTGAAGGCCATGCTAAATTAAATGAGCTCGCTTCGTCCCCATCTTTAATAATACCGGGTCACGATCCGCGAGTTATGGAAAGATATAATGCTCCATCTGAAGAAATGGAAGGGATTGTTGTTCAATTAGCATGACTCAGATAATGGATAAAGATTTATTGTATTGAATCTATATATACTATATTAGTATTACGCTCGCTCACCCCGTAGGCGCCCGATTTAAGCCGCGTTTTCAGCTTTCACTGTACGAGATTGCATCCATGCGACTCTTTGCGGGCCCGTCATTGGACAAGGCGATACCTGATCACTCCACCATTCTGAAGTTTCGGCACCTGCTGGAACAGCACGGTTTAGCTCGCCAGATTTTTGAAGAGGTGAACCAGTGGCTATCGGAAGCCGGTGTCCAGCTCAAAGAAGGCTCGCTGCTTGATGCCACCATTATTGAGGCGCCGAGTTCGACCAAAAACAAAGCCGGTGAGCGTGACCGCAACGGCGGACCGCCCGAGATGCATCAGACCAAGACAGGCAATGAATGTCACTTTGGAATGAAGGCGCATATCGGTGTTGATGTACCCCGCGTCCGCGAAGATGAAGGCCTCATCACCATGCAGTACATGACTGGCCTGATTAAGATCGTGCTCATGTGCAGCTGTCGTTGTAAAGAAGCCGGTCTCAATGGCCTGCAATCAGCCTCCAGTCGTCCGCGCAATTCACCCAATCAACTGTCGCAGCAGTGGGCTGAGTTGATTGCCAACATGCAGCGTAGTTTCGCTGGACGACGCGCAAGATCGCCAGCACGCTGAAAATTGCCTAACTGAACGGCGTCGACAACAGCTCAAGGCCTCCGTGACCTGGAGCCCAAACCGCCGGCCAATCGCTACGAGCATGCGCAGCCCGGAGACATGCTCCACATGGACATCAAGAAGCTGCCACGCTTTGACCGCCCGGGACATCGCATGACCGGGAATCGGAAACAGAAGACCTTTGGCGCGGGCTACGAATGCGTCGATATCTGTATCAATGATCACAGTCGATGGGCCTATGCCGAGGTGCTGGCTGATGAGGCCCAGCACACGACCACCAGCTTCCTAAAGCGCGCCCTGGAGGCGTATGCGAGAATTGGCGTTACAGTGAAACGTCTGATGACCGACAACGGCTCAGCCTATCGTTCGCGACTGTTCAATGCGGCTCTCGATGCGGCGGGTATCAAGCATGTCTACACTCGGCCTTACACACCGAGGACCAATGGCAAGGCCGAGCGCCTTATACAGACGATGATCAGAGAATGGGCTTCCGCCGTTCCCTATGCGAATTCGATATCGCGCCACTGGGCGCTGCCGAAATGGATTAACCACTAGAACAAGCAGCGTCCTCAATGCAGTATCGGAAATCTACCGCCGGTCTCTCGAATACCGAAACTGTGCGAACAACGTCTTTAGCATCCACAGCTAGATCAACATATTCGATGCTAATCGCCTTTGGTACTGCGTAAGGATTTTATAAGCCTGATTCTTTTAGAACCGCTGTTTTTTTCATTTTATTTTCTCCGTTAATTTTTTCTTTGTTGCTTATGTTTATTTTTCAGGGCTTTTTTATAAATCATTGCTCAAGCAATCTAAGTTGAACAATTAATCTACTGCACTTATCTTTACTTTTATTTGATCACTATCGACGCCCTAGTAACCTGTCGGCTTGCAGATTTATCAAGCGCTTCCTCGACACAACAGAGATCGAATTCTGCGTCAATCAATTTTTCATATGGATATTTATCCATTGTGTTCTCTAAAAATTGTAGTGCTTTGAACAAATAGCGTCCGTCGTAACGATCCACCGGCAGCACTTGGATGGCACGGCGAGTGAATAAACCTGGGTCAAAATCTATAGTTCTTCCCGGCGATAAATTACCCATTACAAGGTAACGACCGCCTCGTCTTACAAGCCCTGTGACACCCTCGTTGAATGCAGCTGGCACGCCAGCTACTTCCATCCCAACGTCGGCACCTTCTCCTGCGGTCAAAGATTTAACCAAATTCTGTCTTTCAGTAACTTCGGGGTAGTCATCAATATTTATGACGACGTCAGCACCAAATGATTTAGCTTGTTCCAACCTCTGCTTTACACTATCAATAATGATAACCCTTGCACCCCGCTCACGCGCGACTGCCACGCCCATCAAGCCCAAACCACCAGCCCCTTGAATTACCAGCGTCTCGCCGTACTTAAGATCAATCTTGTCCAATCCGAAATACACCTGGGATAGAGCACAGTTTGCGCTAGCAGCCACACTATCAGGGATTGCTTCGTGTACTTTATAAATATGCTGACGAGGATGGATATATATATGCGTGGAAAATGAGGTATGAAAATGAGGCGAATCTTCAGGTTGCAATCCAAAGAATTCGTAAGCGTTATCACACAGGTTATATTGACCTCTCATGCATTGAGGACAACTTAGACACGTTTGAAAGTATGTTGCTACAACCCTATCACCTACTGATAATGTTTCGCCGGCACTATCTGTTGAAACTCCCTCGCCCAAAGCGGTAACTCGCCCAACCATTTCGTGGCCGATCCCGCCACGCTTTTTAACTGGATGGTGACCTCTCCATATGTGTAGTTCGGATCCGCAAACGTTCGAACGAAGCACCTCCAATAACACGGCTCCGTAGCCTGGCTGTGGCAGATCGTACTCTTGATATTCGAGCCGGCCTGGCTCCGTCATAACCGCAACTTTACCTTTCATTACTGCTAGTCCTCTCAGTCAAACTCAAGTTACTACTCGGTTAGGCTGGGCCTGGTTTGGCGACCGTTTTCAGCGTCGGGTGTGAGCATCAGCCTGCCGTTCTGGTTCCGACACTAACAACAATACTACATTAATACAATAATAAGATGTGCGTTCTCTTCTCTAGGCTGCTCGTGGAGGGGTGAGTGTGCGAATAGGGGGGGGACGTGTATTTCAGACAGAAGGGTAGATTCAGCTGTGTCCGGCGGTTCATCACCCATAGCACTCTGGTGTATACAGCATCTGGACCGGCGGCACCTCAGCGGAACGAGAAGCCTGGCTAAAGCAACACGGTTATCGCCAAAGGCCATCGTCATAAGCCTTTGTCGGACTGTCAGCAGGGGCGCAATGCGCGGACCGCCAAAACACGTGCCCGCGTAGAGCATGTGTTCGCCAGGATCGAGCAGATGGGAAGCAAACTGATCTGGACCGTGGGTCAAGCGAGAGCCAACTATTCCATGACGATGATGGCCGCCTGCTATAACCTGAAGCGACTGGTGTACGTCCAGCGAGCCGGAATCGAGGCCTTTTGAGTCGTCAGTGGCGGCTCAGGTTACGAGGTAAGGGGAAAGTAGTAGCCCCCGTTTAAACCGGACACCTTGGTAGAAGCAAAGGCCTAGGCATAGACCTAGGGAAGCTGTGATCTAGTCCGCGCCATGAGACAATAGCGGCCATCAACTGCATCAAGGAAAGCTCGGATGGATCAGCAGCTCACATTCGCCGACAGTGAGTTCAGCAACAAGCGCCGCCAGACGCGAAAGGAAAAGTTCCTCGGGCGGATGGACCAGCTGATCCCGTGGGCGCGGTTGGAAGCGCTGATCGAGCCCTATTATCCAAAGGCTGGTAATGGGCGTCGGCCCTATCCGCTCACGACCATGGTGCGGATTCACTGCATGCAACAGTGGTACAACCTCAGTGATCCCGCCATGGAAGATGCACTGTACGAAATTGGCTCCATGCGCCTGTTTGCCGGCTAGTCACTGGACAAAGCCATCCCGGATCATTCCACGATTCTGAAGTTCCGCCACCTGCTGGAACAACATGGACTGGCACGCCAGATCTTCGACGAGGTCAATCAGTGGTTGTCCGAGGCGGGTGTACTGCTCAAGGAAGATTCCCTGATCGATGCCACTATTATCGAAGCTCCCAGTTCAACTAAGAACCGCAGCGGCGAGCGTGACCGCAACGGCGGACCGCCCGAGATGCACCAGACCATATATGGTCGCCCCTGGTTTGCAATGGCCTACAATCGGTTCTGGTTTGGCGAGGTTGAGAGTTGCAGCCATATATCCGGACTTTCATTAAGGCCGTCGCCTTTGTCCCTGATGGAATGCGCTGACCGGGGCACTATCAAAAAATCGCACTCAAGGGTGCCTAGTCTGGTTCGGGTTCACCCGGTCACGGTCTGACCTGCCTTGCCATCACGTCATAATTGCCTTTGCAATTGGTCGACTCTCGTTGACGGTTTTTCTTTTTCAGTGCCTGCCTGAATCGTCCCTGATTGATCAAGCAGCACTGCCCCTGTAGCCTATTTGATAGTCGCACTCATGGGTCAGCAGCGCCCAGGCGACTCGCACATTTTTATTGGCCAAGGCCGTGATGACGACATTCTTGTGACGCCGTTGAAGAAGATGCACCAGCCACGGAACTGGTTCGTCTTTGTCTGTGGCAAAGCGCATGACTGCCCGGGCACCGTGGATCAAATTCCGGCGCAAATAACCGTCGCCACGCTTGCTGATGCCCAATAACGTTGGTTTACCGCCTGTCGAATGTTGCCGAGGGACGAGTCCAAGCCATGCTGCTAACTGCCGCCCACTCTGGAAACTCCGGGCGTCACCTATTGTCGCTACTAACGCAGTAGCCGTGATAGGGCCGATGCCGGGAATGGCACCGAGACGTCTACAGGCTTCGCTAGCACGGTACTCACGGTGGATGTCCTGCTCCAGCTCTTTCAGCTGCTGATCAAGGTATGCGAAATGATCCAGTAAACGTTGAACCAACAATCGAAAGGTGTTTGGAAGCGCATGCTCGTTTGCCTCGATA
This sequence comes from Marinobacterium nitratireducens, assembly GCF_014645375.1. GTDB lineage: Bacteria > Pseudomonadota > Gammaproteobacteria > Pseudomonadales > Balneatricaceae > Marinobacterium_A > Marinobacterium_A nitratireducens. The sequence continues at coordinate 393,187 of NZ_BMLT01000001.1, read as the reverse complement.
ACGTCTTGTAATCCAAAGCGTAAGTGGCGGATGCCCGCTGGTATCACCAGGCCGAACTCAAAAAGTAGCCCTCGGATTCGGTTGGCCACTGCCGTGCGCTCCTGCACAAGCCCCTCGCGTACGCGATGCATGCTCAAAGAGGCCTGTTGCTCTTGTGTTTTGATGGGGACGAAACGCATGTTCGGCCGGCTCATGGCTTCACAGATCGCCTCGGCATCTGCCGAATCATTCTTATTCGATTTGACATACGGCTTTACGAATTGAGGCGCGATCAGTTTGACTGAATGACCAAACTTTGCGAACTCGCGCGCCCAGTAGTGTGCGCTGCCACATGCCTCCATGCCGATTTCGCAGGCTGGCAGGTTGGCGATGAATGGCAGTAATTTCGTGCGTGTCAGTTTCTTCCTGAGTGCAACCTTTCCGTTCGATCCAACACCGTGGAGTTGAAACGAATTCTTAGCCAAGTCGATTCCAATCCGTGTAGCGTTCATCTTGGTTGCTCCTGTCGTTGGATGGTTCAACGTTACCAGTTTGTTACTTCTGGCGGGGGTTCGCGAAAAGGCGGGGCGACCATTCCATTAAGAAAGGCAACCAATAGCACTTTGGCCTGAAAGCACACATCGGTGTGGATGCGCGTACCGGAATCACGCACAGCTTCACCACTACTGCAGCCAATGAGCATGACCTGAACCAGGCTGAGCATCTGCTACACGGCGATGGAGCGTTCATTTTTGCCGATGCGGGTTACCGAGGCGCGGAAAAGCGGGACGAGCTGAAAGATGTGCGTGCGGACTGGCATATCGCTGAACAACCAGGGAAACTGAAGGTGCTGAAAAAGCATCCCCGGATCAATAAGGTCAGGATCCGCACCGAGTATCTGAAGGCCAGCCTCCGCGCCAAGGTCGAGCATCCGTTCCGGATCATTAAGTGCCAATTCGGCTTCGTGAAAGCCCGTTACCGTGGTCTGAAGAAAAATGATGGCAAACTGGCAATGCTGTTTGCGCTGTCAAACCTCATTCGCGTGGATCAGATGTTGCGAGCACAGGGTCAATCCGTCTGAACTGCCTGAAAAGGCTGCTCTCCGACGAAAAACACAGGAGAGTGACGCCGAAGTTGAGTCCAGTTACGGCGATTGCGAGTCGTGGTAGAAATAAGGACTTAATCACAGGTTTGTATGGACTCCCCCGGTTTCGCAACTTGTTGGCGTTCGACATGTAAGGTCTTACTGCTCGCTTGTATCCGGTCTCTGTATTGAGCCGTTTTTATCGGCTCGGATCCTGATGGAGATCCGCCCGCCAGCTCCTCATTTCCCTGCCGGTCTCAAGGACCCTGTGTGATCTCAGGTTTTGCTGACGTCGGTACAACCCGTTATGCAATCACGCCAATGTCGTTGCATTCACCTCGGTTTAAACGTTCAAGCTAATGTTGGCCGGTATTCTGATCCCTTGGCCAACATCGCCCAGAGTATCCGAGCATGCTTGGCCGCCAGTGCAACTGCTGCTTTGTTGAAGCCACGTCGCTCTCGAACCGCCTTGTCCCATTTGCTCTTTTGGTCGTCTTTATTCATCAGGTAGCGCATGACAGCGCGAGCTCCGTGGATCAGCAGCGTTCACAGATAGACGTCTCCACGTTTGGTGATCCGGCCATGTCGCGCTCGACCACCTGTTGACCACTGTCTGGGTACAAGCCCGAGCCAGGCTGAAAATTGCCGGCTGTCTTTTTAAGGTTCTGACGTCACCAACCGTGGCGATGAGTGCCGTCGCAGTAATCGGACCCACACCCTCAAGAGTCATGAGTCGTTTAGCGTTTTCATCGGCCTGAGCCAGCGCCTCAATCCTCTTGTCATACTCGCCAATCTTTCGATCCAGGTCACAGAGGCGCTTATACTGATTGGCGAAGACCTCTCTCGCGACCACGGGCAGTTCGTTCTCGGCATCTTCGAGAATACCGGGTAATTGGCTGCGCACGTGGCAGCGTCCTTGCGGCAATACAATACCGAATTCGCTCAGCAGCCCTCTGATCTGATTAACGAGCGATGTGCGTTCGCCCACCATCAAGCTTCGAACCCGGTGCACCATCAGTACGGCTTGCTGCTCTTCGGTCTTAATCGGTACAAAGCGCATATTGGGCCGGCCGCAGGCTTCGCAGATGGCCTCAGCATCATTGTGATCGTTTTTATCGCTCTTTCGGTATGGAGCCACGAACTGTGGAGCCATCATTCGGACCTCATGGCCACAGCTGCGCAGCCTTCGCGCCCAATGGTGGGCACTGCCGCAGCTTTCCATCCCGACAATGCAAGGATGGAGCTGAGCGAAGAACTTCATTACCTGGCTGCGTTTGAGCGCCTTGCGCAGACGCCTGTTGCTCCTGCTCATCAACCCCAAAGACTTCGAAAACATTCTTGGCCAAGTCGAGACCAATACGCATAATTTCCATGATGGGCTCCTTCTTTACGATTGGTTGCGTCAACTTCCAATCTGGCACATAGATGCCGATAGAGGGGGAGTCCATCCCATTTCCCTAAGCTAACTCCAACGAATTGTCATTTGTGATTGAGTTATAATAGCTGCTATAGAGTTATCTTCTCTAAAAATTTTTGTCTGCCATATCATTATTTTCTTGCCGATATTAATGGGTTCGCATACGCCTTTGACGACGCTACCAAGTTGGACGGCTCGAATAAAGTTGGTCTTGCTTTCAACAGTGACAGTTGAGTAGCCTGAAGCTAGATTAGCAGCTGATGCTACCCCGCCCAGCACATCGGCGAAGCCCATTATCGCCCCACCGTGCATCACTCCGTTTCTATTAGCATGCTTAGGAGTAACCACGAGCTGCCCAACAACTCTATCGGCTGCAACTTCAACGATCTCGACGCCTAACTCTTCAGCGAAAGGCGGTAACTTAGACAATATTTCCTGTTTTCTCACACCATCGATTGGTTTAATCATGAGAGCTTTTAATACCTTTTTGCTTCGATTCTGATAGCAGTTCAATGATATTTTTCTCCGACATCTCTATATGACGTTTAGCAGCCTCACCTGCTAGAATCTCATCTCTATTAGAAATCGCGCGAATGATACTTTTAAGCTCTTCTGCGGTATATTTGAGTCTCCCTGGACGCGCCATTGAGAGAGAACGAAATAGACTCACTCTATTATTTAGCTTACTCAATTGATCTTGAATAATTTTATTTTCATTTATGGAAAGCAAGCAGTCGTAAAATTGATTCTTTAGATCTCTGCTGTTCTCGCCGTCTAGCTTGTTGTCAACGCATTTACAAAAGTCTTCGACTGATGATTTCAAATTCGCCAAATCTTTATCTGAGCCATACAAGACAAAATTTTGTACAGCCAGAGCCTCAAGAGCACCTCGCACCTGATATATTTGTTTAATATCGGCAATATCCAAAGAGGTTACAACTGCTCCTTTATGCGGTACGATTGTTACTAGGCCTTCTGCTTCTAAACTCCTCAAGGCCTCTCTCAGTGATGTTCTACTGATATCCAACTCTAAACATAAATCTTGTTCAATCAAGCGTTGACCAGGCTTAAATCTCCCAGAAAATATTTCTTCTCTTAATACTTCCTGAATCTGATACCGCAACGATGCTTTCTGCTTCAATACTCGCATGTGAACTTACCCTATTGTGTAGTGGTCAAGTAAAACTGGCCTCCGCTTTATAGTTGATTCAGTACGCCTCTTCTTTCTTATTCGGGCTCATATTGCGTTGTGCCGATGAGGTCTTAGGGAAGCTATGAACAAGTACATGGCATCTCAGGCTTACAGGCTGGCTCTCTATCAAGGCGGACCTTTGCAGGCGTAGTGGCGCTACGGCAAAAAAGTCCAACGCAGGGAGTGGGCAAGCCTGCAAGCCCCGAAGGGCGCGGCATGAAGCCCCCATCTACGGCGTTGAGCTGTTTGCCAAGGGCTACGGCCATTGGCGGCAAAGCTCGCCTTATATCTGGACACATCATGCCACGCTGAGACGCTATAGACTTAATCATAACTACCCTAGATATAAGTATAAACTTATATCTAGGAAAGGCTTTGGTGATTATTCCATACCACCAAGGCAAATGTATTTAAGAGACAAGAAGTCGTCTAATCCATACTTGGAGCCCTCTCTGCCAAAGCCTGATTGTTTAACGCCACCAAAAGGCGCTACTTCGGTTGAGATAAGTCCTGTATTTACTCCAACCATTCCATATTCTAGCGCTTCTGCAACCTTCCAGACCTGAGTAAGATCATTAGCGTAAAAGTATGAGGCTAATCCAAACTCGGTGTTGTTTGCGAGTTCTATCACTTCGTCAACTGTATCGAACTTGAAGACTGGAGCGAGAGGTGCAAATGTTTCCTCTCCCGCGACCTTCATATCAGATGTCACATTTTTCAGAACTGTTGGGAAAGCGAATGTGCCACCGAGTGGATGCTGTTCATTCCCAGTTAGAACCTCAGCGCCCTTAGAAATTGCATCCGATATGTGATCGGAAAGCTTTTCTTTTGCAGCAGCGTTAATTAGAGGACCTAGGGAAGTCCTCTCATCGAAACCGTCTCCAACTTCCAGCGTCTTAACAGCTTCTGTAAGCTTCTCAACGAAGAGCTCATAGACTTCGGACTGCACATAGATTCGGTTAGCGCAGACACACGTCTGACCGTTGTTCCTAAATTTAGAAACGATAGCTCCTTGAACTGCTTCGTCTACATCTGCATCATTAAAGACGATAAATGGTGCGTTTCCACCAAGTTCCAGACTTAGTTTAAGAATTTTCTTAGCACCGTTAGCCATTAGAACTCGACCAACCTCTGTTGATCCGGTAAAGGTTAATTTTTTTACAATCGGGTTACTACAAACCTCATCGCCGAAGCTTTTAGCATTGGTGGTCGGCAAAACGCTGAGAAGACCTTTTGGCAAGCCAGCCCGCTCCGCCAATGCGGCTAATGCAAGGGCTGACAATGGCGTTTCCGCGGCGGGTTTGAATACCATCGAGCATCCTGCTGCAAGAGCGGGTGCAAATTTGCGAGCAACCATAGCAGACGGGAAGTTCCAAGGCGTTATAGCTGCGGTGACTCCAATTGGCTGCTTCAGAACTATAATGCGTTTATCTTCGCTATGCCCTGGAATTGTGTCTCCGTAAATACGCTTAGCCTCTTCACCAAACCACTCAATATAGCCAGCACCGTAAATTACTTCGCCTCGCGCTTCGCTAAGTGGCTTGCCCATTTCAGAAGTTAGAATGATAGCGAGATCTTCTTGATTGGCTATAACAAGATCGTACCATCGGCGAAGAATAGCGGCTTTCTCCTTTCCTGTAGTACGAGCCCATTTTTTTTGTGCTACATCGGCCTTCTCTATCGATAGTTTAATATCTTCTAACGACATATCCGCGACGCTGGCAATGACTTCGCCAGTAGACGGATTAGTAACTTCGATGGTTTTTCCTTCACTAGAGTCCACCCACTCACCGGCAAGAAGAGCTTGTTCTCTTACGAGAGTTGGATCCGACAACTTGCTTGATAGGGATTTTGCGATCATCTTAAACTCCTTAAATTTGATTACGAATATGTTTTGAGCGGGCATAAACGGCAACCATAGGAATAATGAAGGAACCTATGACCGCCTGTTGTGCAGCAAAACTTAAACCCAGTCCGACCAACAGCGAGGTTAAAACAGTAAGCACCAGGACACCTAGTATCGTTGCGCCGTATCCGCCCGAACCTCCTAACAAAGACGTGCCCCCAATTACTACAGCTGCGACAGTTGTAAAAAGATATGGATCCCCGACGCCTACAAACCCGCCGCCAGAGAACCCCAGTAGTAATATGCCAGCCGTAGCAGACATAAAACCAGAAATGCCATGTACCTGAATCCAGGTGCGAGATTCTGAGATTCTTAATCTATGTGCAGCTACTCGGCTTCCTCCTACCGCGTATATACTGATACCAAACCAAGTGTTTCGCATCAGCCAAATTAACAGTATAGAGATTGCAGCCCATATAAATACCACTGGTGGTATCTGGATCCCAAAAGTAACTCCATTAAAAGCAGCTAAATTCCGAAGCCATTCTGGTATAGGGGTAAAAACATTACCTCCAAACTCTGATCCAATGGATGTGTAAATCTGCGTTGCTCCAACTGCCATAAAACCGACAGCCAATGACATTATTAAAGACTGACCTTGCAAACGAAAGCTTAAAGCTCCGTTCATTAGGCCAACTAATGCACCTAGCATTAAAACAATCACTATCGCCAAAACTGGTGGAAGTCCAGACGACAGTAAACTAGGCAGTAGAATATTTGCTGAACCTATAATAAATGGGATTGATAAATCTAGTCCGCCAAGTAGCGCAACAAGCGTTTGCCCCAACGATGCGATTCCCAAAAACGCTGCAAGCAGGAGAACTGACCTTAAATTCTGAAAGGAAAAAAATCCTTCTAATAAAAATCCACCCATTATCGTAAGGAATATTAATAGCGCAGATCCTAGCACTATTGATTTATCAATAGATATTGATTTATCAATAGACATTCTTGATAAGCATCTGTCATAAAAATAACTTGTAGACATTATAATTATCCTCTCGAAACACTAGATCTATTCGATACCACGTTTACAAGCAACGACGCAGCTAAAATCCCACCATATGCCAGCGAAGTAATGTAACCAGATAAAGACCCGAAGCTGAATGCACCCAGTAAGTAAGTGATTAGAAACATATTCAAAGCTCCCAAAAGCGCACCCGTCGCGGTACCTCGACCTCCAGATAAACTAGCTCCTCCTAGAACAAGAGCAGTAACAGCTTGTAGTGTGTACGTTGCTCCTTGCGTTGGGTCACCTGAAGAGACTAGTGCTGTGTAGCTAAGTGCAGCAAAGCCCGCGAAAACTCCTCCTAGCGCGTAGGCTACGATACGCACGAAATCCACCCTTACACCAGATGTGTAGGCCATTCGTTCATCTGATCCGACAAGCCTCAGTTGTTTATAGAGTCCAGTGCGCGTGAATAAACCCCAAAGACCTAAAGCAGTTAGCACTAGAATTAAAATAGGTGAAAATATCTGCGGCTCTCCTCCTCCAGACCAACTAGACATCCATTCAGGAGAAAGTCCTCCTGGCCTACTCATCACCATTAAATTGACCCCAGTCAAAATCAAATAGCCGGAGAGGGCAACGATAATTGGTGCTATTCGGATGTATGTAACTATCAAAGCCTGAATTATTTGGTATCCAGCTCCCGCAATAACGGCCCAAAGGCAAAATACGATTGGGTTTGTTATGTTATTTCCCGATAACCACGCAATTAGAGTTACATTCAAAAAACTTATTAGTGGCCCAATCGATAAATCAACTGCACCACGACCGGCCATAACAATGGGGGTCAAGGCTAATGTGGCCAAAATGAGAGGCGCAGATACCAAAATTGCGTTTGAAAAACCCGAAACAGAAAATAATTTTGGAGCTTGAATCGAGATTACGAAAAGCAAAATCATGAAAAGTATAAGTGGTATTTTTATCGACCCAAGAGATCGAAAAGTTTTCGTAATTAACATTGTTTTTATTACCTATACGATTTCAACATGTGACCCTAACGGCTGGCCAAACATCGCAGCCAACATGGATTCTTCACTTACAGACTGGTAGTCCAGTGATCGGAAAATGGCATTCTGGTAGAAAACATCTACTCGATCCGCAAATCCTAAAAATTCCTCAATCTCTGAAGACAGATAAACTACTGCCCCACCAGATTCTGTAAAGTTTCTTAGCTCTTTATAAAGATCCCTTTTGGTGTTCAGATCAACGCCTCTGGCTGGGTCATTGAGAACAATAACTTTAGGCTGATCAGCGAAAGCTCTAGAGATAAGTACCTTTTGTTGATTTCCGCCAGAAAGCGAAGTTATTTTGTTCGCTGTATTTCCTGTTTTAATTTTTAGCCTTTTGACTTCTTGGGCGAAAGCCTTTTGTGCATAGCGCTTGTTTATCTTACCAAACCAACCTAAATTACGGCGGTAAATTCCAAATGCGAAGTTATCGAATATGCTGCGTTGCGGAAAAATCCCCTCTTTTTTTCTATCACCCGAAACCCAAGAAATATGTAGATCCGACGCGCGCTCCAATCCATCGATATCTATAAACTCTCCGCTTTCCTTCCGAAAAGTAATGGTTCCGCTATTTTGTCGGTAAAGCCCTGCGAGGGTACGAGCAAATAAATCCTGCCCGTGGCCATCGAGTCCCGCCAAGCCAACTATGGTTCCAGGTTTTAACTCGAAATCAAACGAATGACTTCCTTCGGTCAACTGGATCGACTTACCTTCTATAATAGAGTCGAGAAGATTGCTTTTATTATCCTTGATATCTACGTTTGGCTGCGCCATTACGGAGCGGTCTGAAGGAGTCATTAATTCTAATAACTTAGCTTCAGTAATTTCAGACTTTTCTAGTACACCAACTGGCGCGCCATCTCTAAGAATCGTTGCTCGGTCTGCAATCCTTACAAGCTCGGCAATGCGGTGTGTGACAATTAAAACTGTGCAGCCTTCATTTCGAAGTCGATCGATTTCGCCGTGAAGACGATTAGTGGCATCAAGATCTAAGGCAGCAGAAGACTCGTCTAGTATTACTACCTTTGGCCTTCTTAGTATTGCGCGTGCGATCACTACCCACTGCTTTATATTCAGCGGGAGGCTACCGACATCAGCGAATAAATCTATATCGTGCCCAATGCAGCGGGTTAGCAGTTCACTTGCCTCTCGAACCTTCTCTGACTCGCTTTTCCCGACAGAAAAAAAACCTTCTGACCCAACAAACAAGTTATCGAGAACATTCGCCTCATCGGCTACTAATACTTCTTGAAATATAGTTGCTACACCTAGCCTACGCGCATCCAATGGCGTTGTGTTGACGCCACCTAAGATTTCTATTTCTCCGCTATCGGGGAGAAGTACACCCGATATGATTTTCGCGAGTGTACTCTTGCCACAGCCGTTCTCTCCAACTACAGCGTGAACTTCACCAGCATAAGCCTCAAAACTGCAATTCGATAAGGCCCGTGTTTCTCCGAAGCTTTTCGAAATGTTTTTTAAACTAATTGTTCTTATTTTTGACATTATATTGATCCTGTATAAGCAGGCGCGGTGCTGACCGGTCTCCGGCCAGCACCTGGTTTAACTTAACTTGGATTGTGAAAATATTGTTCTGCAATATCCTCAGGCCACCACTCTGAGTTAGAGGGTTGAATCCAGTCGGTCGAATTAAGATTGCAATCCTCTGGAAGTGCCTCTCTAACATCGGCTAATGAGTAGGGAAGAACAGGTCTCAGCATGGACTGAATTTTGGGCCCTTGGCCTTGCAATGTGCGTAACATCACATCCCAAGCTTGCGACATTTCGCGAGCTGGCGGCCAAATATGGAAAGAGGACGAGATCCAATCCGGGTTCTTGCTCCAATAGCAAGCTGCTGATGCTTCTCCTCCTAGAGTAATCGGCACCATCGGGCGACCAGACTGAAGCATTGCATTCAGGACGCCATTTTCCTGAGCAGATTGGGTTATTATCCCATCGACTTGTCTAGGATTCGTAGCTAAGAACTTCTGGAGTTCAGTTTGAGCAACTTGGTCGGTCCACTTGCCAGCTAGCTCACCAATAATGCTGATATCGGGATACTCCTCAAGTGCTTTTTTTGCTCCAAGATCAAAGCTATCAGAGGAGGCAAAACCTGGGATCCCGGATACCAGAACAACATTCCCTTTTCCGCCAATTTCTTCGGCTAGCCACTTACCCATTTCGTAGCCACCGAGCATGTGGTTCGCTGCAACGTTTATCGCATACGGCGAAGTTACATACCCGGAAAAGGAGAAGACTGGAACTCCCTTTGAGTAAGCATATTCTATAGTCGAGTTCAAAGCCGTTACGTTGGAGCAGCAGATGATGATTGCGTCAACACCATCATCAACCATCTGGCGCATTTGCTGTATTTGTACTGCATCCTTGAGGTCAGATTGAGTTACAACCACTTCGGAAACCAGACCAGCCTCTTTTGCCTCCGGCAACAGCACATTCATTATTTCGTTCAGACTCTCCGCTCTCCAAGTATTACCAGCATATGAGGAGGCGTAGCCTATTTTCCAAGGGGGTGGATTCTTGGCTTTAAAGTCTGTTAGGGGTGATTCCCCAAGCGGGATTTGCGGGTCGACCAGTGCATAAATGGGCTGCTCACTATCTGGAAGCGACTGCACTGCGTCAGCGAGTGCCGCTCCAGCACTTAGATAAGTCGAGCCAATTGCTGCAATAATTAGACTTAATCTGGAAATTTTCATCATATCTTCCTTTTTTATTTTTAGAAGGAGTCATGATTTTTCTTTGATTTCAGAAAGTATCGGAAGTAGATATTCTCTGAACTTTGAGTAGTCTTCGGTCACAGGGAAATGCCCCAGCTTTTCCATCGGCCAATACTTTGCTGTCGGAACGAGATCAGCAAGTTCCTGAGTATCCTCAGGCGCTGTGTTAGGGTCATACTCACCAGTAAGCATATAGAGCATACATTTGTCAGTATCGATTGCTCGCGCTTCCTCGTCCGACATATTGTGATCGTAGTAGTAGTAGTAGAGATCGCCCGCGAAGACTCCCGGACCTCCGCAGCTATACTCCCATTGAATTTCGCGAACATTTTCTTCAGGAGAGTATGGAGATATGTTCAACATCATGGCTGCGCCGACAGATGTGCGGTTTACATTCGGATTGTCGAACTCCTTCCTGATCCCATCCATACCAACGTCAACATATTCCTGTGCAGACCTCAGCGCGCCTTCTACCGCAATTGTTGCTCTATATGAATCAGGGAAATTTGAAGCCAAATCACATGCCAGATGGCCGCCCATCGAACATCCCATGTACACTGGTCTTTCCAATCCCAAAGCCTCAGACAAGGCATTGGGGTAAGCCATCATTCTGGCTTTCGTCATGTTATATTCTTGCTCCCACCAGCGCACGCCATATGGGGGAAGTGACTTACCATGATAAGGTAGGTCGAAGGCTATGACACGGAAGTTCTTGGTAACTTCTTCGTCGCACAGCAAATGGCGATACTGCCTGCCATCTGAACCCGCCGTATGGCCAACAATCAGAGGGATACCTTGTCCAGCTTCTTCGTAGTAGACACGGTATTCAATACCTTCTACAGTCAAGTAAACGTAACGGCCAGTAATTGGATCATGCTTAGCCATGGCTCAGCCCTCCTGATTGTTAAGTTGACGAAGCAGTGTTGTCATGCGGTTTAGGGCGGGTAAATATGCGAATGTTTCATTGGCTACATTGATACGCATACCATGTTTAACCGCTGCTGACTGAATACACTGATAAAATGGCTTCGGTTTAACTTCTAAGAGAGCGGACCATTGCTCTTCAGTACCGCCAACGATAACCTTTGCCTCTTCATCCGGAATATTAAGCCCGTCCGCGACTCCAACGAATTCGCCATTAGCGAACGTCAATGCCCATGAATCTGAGCCAAGGTCAAGCCGAATAATCCCAGTAAGATATCGAGTTTCTCTCGTAAATTCGAAATCACTCTTAGCTGCATCCAAGAAGGATTGCTTATTTATTTTTATGCTCATGACAACCTCTTTTTATCTTTAGGAACTGTTTACTCTACAAATTCGTCAATAATCTGTTGTGCGCTACGGAAGCTATCTATGGCGGCTGGTACTCCGCAGTAAATTGCAACCTGCAAAAACACTTCTGTTATTTCGTCTGGGGTCAAACCATTGTTCAATGCACCTCTTACATGCGTTTTTAGCTCATGCTGGCGATTTAGGGCAGAAATCATACCGAGATTAAGAATGGATCTTTCTCGTCGACTCAAACCAGGGCGATTCCAAATGCTATCCCAGCAATATTCGGTTACAAGCTTTTGCATCGGCGCGCTAAAATCAGTTGCGTTGTTCAGTGATGCATCTACATATTTATCCCCTAGAACTTCCTTGCGAGTCTTAAGTCCTCGAGCGAATGATTCACTAATATTTTCTTCTAAAATTTCGCTTTTTTTACTCACCGATATAATCCTCTGTTTTTTAGTTCTTCGAATCTGAGTTTGTAGTTACAAATTCGAACATGCGAGTGTGATCAGCTGAACCCCCAACTTCTTTGGATGCGCGCTTCCACATTAAATCTGTTTCTTCCAGATTTTTTAGATTCAAGTTCAGACTTTTCGCCAAGTCTGCCGCTATGCCGATATCTTTTGACATCAAACCTAAAGCGAATCCCGACGAAAAAGCTTCGTTGAGGATGAATTGCTTCATTTTGACTTCAGTGGCATTGTTTTTTCCGGATGAAGCGTTTAACACGTCAACTATTGTCTCGGCTTCCAGACCAAACTCTGTTCCTAACCTAACAGCCTCACTAGCTGCTACGACACCAGCCCCAGAAACATAATTGTTGATTGATTTCATGGCATGGCCAGCACCTACGGGGCCACAGGAAAACACTTTCGATGATATGACTTCAAGAACCGGTTTCGATGACTCGATATCCTCGTTGCTCCCACCAGCCATAACCGTGAGAGTACCTTCTATTGCTCGTTTTACCCCCCCTGATACAGGGGCATCTACGACGCGTAAATGAGTTCCAACGAGCTCTGATAGCTGGCGAGTCTGCAGCGGTGCAGAAGAACTCATCTCTAGAAGCAAAGCGCCCTTATGTGCGGATAAAAAGCGATCATTCGAAACCAATACGTCTTGCACGATGTCCCCGTTGGGCAGCATCGTTACGATACAATCGGAATCGCGAATAGCGTCTTCTAAAGAGTTGGAAACTATCAGTCCTGATTTGCCTGCCTCTAAACGCGCTTCTTCTGAAGCATCGAATCCAACTACCCTGAAGCCAGCTTCATGCAAGTTTTTGGCCATCGGGCGGCCCATCTGCCCAAGCCCAATAAAAGATACTGTTTTTATTCCACTCATTTTTGCACCTCCCGGTCAGATTAGTACATTGTCGTACAATCTGTCAAACAGACTACTTCTTTTTTAGGGGGTAAGCAAGTCATTGGATAAAACGCTAAGGGAACATGTGAACAAGTCCCCCGCATGACCCGCGGCGTCAGCCGGGCCTGTCGCTATGATCCGGACCTGAACCCGAGTTACCAGCAGTGGGCCGAGCACTACCAGATCGTGGTGGTGCCGGCACGCCGAAAGACAAGGTGAAGGCCGAGGTCGGCGTGCAGATCGTCGAGCGCTGGATCCTGGCGCGGCTAAGGCATCACAGCTTCTTCTCGCTGGCCGAGGTCAACCAGTGCATCCGGGCCCTACTGGCGGAACTGAACGAGAAGCCGTTCAAGCAACTGCCGGGCAACCGTCGGCAGGCCTTCGAACAGCTCGACCGGCCGGCGTTGCGACCACTGCCGAACCATCCCTACCGCTACGTCGAGATCAAGCCGGTCAAGGTCGACAGCGACTACCACATCCAGTACCAGCAGCATCACTACTCGGTACCGCACCAGTATGTCGGCGAGACGCTAGAGCTCCATGCCAGCGAGCACCTAGTCACGCTGTACTTCCGTAAACGGGTGGTCGCCTCCCATCCCCGCCGGCACCGCCCCGGCACCACCACCGAGGCAGGCCATATGCCCAAGCGCCACCAGAAACAGCAGCAATGGACGCCGGGACGGTTGAAGAACTGGGCCAAGGACATCGGGCCCGAGGTGCAGGCCTGGGTGGCGGAGCAACTGGCCGCCAAAGCCCATCCCGAGCAGGCCTACCGGGTCTGCCTGGGCCTGCTGAACCTGAGTCGGGACTATCCGGCCGAGCGCTTGGACGCGGCCTGCGGCATCGCCAACCGGGAAGGCTTGATCCGCTTGAAACAGGTCAAGTTGATCCTGCTCAGTAACCGCGACCGGCTGCCCGAGACACTTAGCGTCCAGGCCGAGCTGCCCCTGCAGCACGAGAACACCCGTGGTCCCCACAGCTTCCACTGATCCCGTCGACACACCAGAGGACAATCCGATGAGCAACCAGATCCTGGCACAGCTGCGTCACCTCAAACTCGGCGGCATGGCCCGCGCCCTACAATCCCAACTGGAGCAGACCGGCACCTACGAAGCACTGCCGTTCATCGAACGGCTCGGCCTGCTGATCGAGCATGAAAACCTGAACCGGGAACATCGCAAACATGAGCGACTGATCCGCCAGGCGCGCTTCAAGCTCGCCGCCACCGTGCAGGACATCGACTACCAGCATCCGCGTAATGTCAGCCAGGCCCAGGTGGCCCGGCTGGCGCAAGGGGACTGGATCGACCGTGCCCAGAACCTGCTAATCACCGGACCCTGCGGCAGCGGTAAGACCTACCTCGGCTGTGCGTTAGCGCACAGTGCTTGCCTGCGGGGCTACAGCGTCCGCTACTACCGGCTCTCTCGTCTGTTGCTGGAGCTGACCCAGGCCAAGGCCGACGGCAGCTATCACAAGCTGCTCCAGCAGTTGGCGAAGGCCCGGCTGCTGATGATCGATGACTGGGGGCTGGAGCCGCTGAAACCGGCTCACCGCAACGACCTGATGGAGATCATGGATGACCGCCACGGGCAAAGCTCGACGCTGGTGATCAGCCAACTGCCGACCGACCAGTGGTACGCCAGCATCGGCGACAACACCCTGGCGGATGCCATCCTGGACCGGCTGATGCACAACACGCACCGCCTTCCGCTCAAGGGCGAATCGATGCGAAAAATCCTCGGGCAGTTGACCGAAGATGAACAGCTGGGCTAATAATCCGAAGGCGTGATGCGTTGAGAAATCAGGTGTTCACGTTCGTCCGGAATCGGTGTTCATCTTCACCGGAATACGCACACTATCAAGAGCTTGCTGATCAACACAGGGCTGATTTCGACCGAAGTCGCGCCATTTTTTGGGGGGGGGGCAAACAGTCTGGCTTCGGCCGCGAGGAATCAAAGTACGGTCTTGACGACTTCCTTTGGATCAAATATCTCTGTCTTGGCGGCATCGCGTATGGTGATCTGACGCTCCCTGTCCTGCAGAGTAGAACCCGGTTTGCACATTGATGCGGACCGGTTTTTTTCTTTAGAAGTGGACCTATGCGTCCGCTGGGGATTGAGGACGAGTCCAGCAAAAAAGGGCCGCATTGTTGCGCCCCTAGTTCCAGCGTGATCGGCAACCGGCTTCAAGCCACGCGAGATGTGTCGTCCTTTCTCAGAGCCACTTCAACGATGTAGTGGCCGCTCTCCGAGACCCGAGACGGGTAAAGGGTGGTCATCTTGCCTTCGTGTGGGATCAGAACACGGCGGATGTCGTGCCCCACACCCTTCATCACCTCGTCAGTCGTCATCAGAAGGTTTGTGTTGCTTCCCAAGGCGTAGCCCACCGGCACATACTGCGGATCATCAGGCTGGCCGCCGTGCAG
The DNA here is from genome assembly GCF_014645375.1 of Marinobacterium nitratireducens. GTDB lineage: Bacteria > Pseudomonadota > Gammaproteobacteria > Pseudomonadales > Balneatricaceae > Marinobacterium_A > Marinobacterium_A nitratireducens. The sequence continues at coordinate 377,793 of NZ_BMLT01000001.1, read as the reverse complement.
GTTTTCATGCCGATAAATCAAGTCGCCAGTATAGATGTAGACATCTTCACTCTCTGCGCGCAGATCGTTTCGGATCACCACGTATTGCGATCCGGCTGTATGCGTATCCTTGGCGAGCTTGACATCGATACCAGGCAAGAGGTTGTCCACATCCCCTGGAATGCCGATCATCCGGCCTTCGCGAGCGAGCTGGACGGCGTAGATCATATCGCCCGTGTCGGTGGCCGCCATCAACCAGCGGAAACGGCGTTCCATCGCCATTGCTGAAACCCAAGATGCCAGCTCGTTCTGCTGGATGTAAAATTTTGCGTTCGGGAACAGCTCAAGCCCGCCCATATGATCGAAATGGGCGTGGGTCAGGATGCAGTGGGTGATATCTTCGGGAGTTAGGCCAACTTCCGCCAAAACCTGTGTCGGACTGATCCAGTCTGAGACGTTATAGCGCTTCACGAACTCCATCCCATGCGAGGCGGCGTTCATCCCGCAATCAAGCAGAATGTTCATCCCGTTTCCGCGCACAAGTGTGTAGGCGTAGGGTAGTTTCTCGACGCCGACGTTGTGCTGACCATAGACCAGCGAACTGGTCGGTGCATTTGGAACGTTGGCGTATTCCAGAATCCAAATCGAGTAAGCCGACATTTTCTTCTCCTTGTATTGTGTCGTGGGTTTCGTCAGTGCGGGGACACAGCAATTTGGTGGTGCATAGCACAGCAGGAATTGCTGAAATCGACGGTGTCAAAGCCCGGCAAGGTGCGCGATGCGGCCTGCATCTCTCGCCAGGCGGCTTGCAGCATCGGCAACGGGTCCAGGGCAGCAATCAAGCCTTGGCGGCGATCTTCCAAAGCAGCCCATGCTTGGCAAAGCCGCTCTAGGGCAAGCGAGGCATGGTGATGGAAGTGGGCATCGGCCTTGCTGGCATCGACGCTCGCCAGCAGGCAGACGGCCTGATCCCGTGCCTTCAGACCAAGGTGGAGTGACTCATTGTCAAACCGGCAGTTGTTCCCTACAATTTCGGCTTCAACAAGCAGCCCCGCCAAGCGCGCGGCGCTTTCCTGCGTCCTCTCAAAGCAAGGCACCATGGCTTCGGCGTAAGCCCGTAGTCGGTCGTTCTCGGGAATTAGGGTGTGGTGACTGGTCATGTCAGATCTCAAACCTTTTCGGCCAAGATCATGTCAGCACCTTTTTCCGCGATCATGTAGGTTGTCGCGTTGGTGTTGGCCGATGGCATGCTTGGCATGATCGAAGCGTCGATGACCCGCAGATTTTGCAGCCCATGAACCTGCAGTTTATGGTTCACCACAGTGTCCGGGTCTTCCGCCGGGCCCATGCGCGCCGTGCCAATCATGTGGTAAACGGTTGTGCCCTTTTGCCGTGCGAAATCCAGAAGCTCATCGTCGGTTTCCAGCGATTTTGGCGGCGACGTCTCATCCACCACATACTTTTGCAGCGGACCAGCGCGGAACAGTTGTCGGGCAAGACGAATGCCGCCCAGCAAAGCTTTGACATCCTCTGGATGGGTCAAATAGTTCGGCTGGATGATCGGGCTTTCAAAGGGATCGCGGCTGCGGATTTCAGTATAACCCAGACTTTCTGGCCGTTCTTGCCAGACGCCAAGTGTCAGGCCAGGTTGCTTGTCCAGTAGGCCCACCACGCCTTCGCGGAAACTGGCCGGCGCGCAGGCGAATTCGAGGTCGGGCCGATCCAGCGCCGGATCTGATTTCGCAAAAATATGAACTACTGACGGGCTGATTGCGAGCGGGCTTGGCAATCCGACCAGCCAACGTAGGATCTGCACCAAGAGTGCTGGGCCTTGCACCATCTCGTTGATGGTGCGGATGCCCGCGACCCGGGACACCATGCGGACTGCATAGTGATCGCGCAAGTTGCGACCTACTCCGGGCAGATCATGCAACACGGGGATCCCGTGACGCTTCAGCAAGTCTGCCGGACCGATCCCAGAAAGCTGCAAGATCTTTGGCGAATTCAAAGCGCCAGCCGACAAGATGACTTCGCGGCGTGCGGTTACTTGAACCGTCGGTCCGCCTTTTCCGCCCTTGATGTACTCGACACCAACGGCTTTTAGACCGTCAAACAGGATGCGGCTGGTGTGGGCATTTGTGCGAACCGAAACGTTTTTCCGTTTGCGCGCTTTGTAGAGAAAGGCCTTGGCGGAACTGAAGCGCCAGCCATTCTTCATCGTGCGCTGAAAGAAGCCGGCTCCTTCTTGAAAGGCCCCGTTGTAGTCAGGGTTTTTCCGGATGCCAATCGCTTCGGCAGCGGCGACCAGGGCATTGCTGACGGGGTGGTGCCAATCCAGATCGGTAATTGGAAGCTCACCTGACTTACCGCGATATTTGGGATCACCCGTGCCGATTTTCGTTTCCGAGCGCTTGAAGTAGGGCAGCACATCCTCATAAGACCAGCCCGGATTCCCGGCTGCTGCCCAGTTATCGTAATCGATGGCTTGACCTCGGACGTAGTTCAAGCCGTTGATCGAGCTTGACCCGCCAAGGACCCGGCCTTGGGGCAGGGAAAAGCTACGGCCACCAACTCCGGGGCCTGGCTCTGACACAAAATTCCATGTCAGGGTCTTGGAATACAAGTTTTTGATGTAGCCCGCCGGGATATGGATCATCGGGTTCCAGTCTCTCGGCCCCGCCTCCAAAATGCAGACGGAATGCCCTGCTGCACTGAGCCGGTTGGCAAGAACACAACCGGCCGTTCCAGCTCCTACGATTACGTAATCAAAGGCATCTTCGCTTCCAGGATTGGACATCTTTTCCCCCTTATTTTCATTATACTATGAAGGACATTAGCACAATAATATTGTATTACAAGATGTTTGCCCTACTTTATCCGGCTAGCCCGAATGTTTCATCCGGTTCTCGAGTAGAGGACCCAATGGCTCAGTTCTGTCCGATTTGAGGAGCACGCTCCGGCGTACTGTTTGTTTCTTGATCAAATGGTACGATGAAAGCGCAACTTCCCCTTACCCCATTGTTTATTCCGTGCCGGGAACAGCACCGCTGGCGCTACCCCGGCGCCAGCTTGGCGGCTGTCTTCTGGAACAGCTCCTGGTCCGGATAAGTGCTACTCATCATGTTGCGGATCCGGCGAGTGTTGCGGGTGATGACGGCACCGACTTTCAGTAGCCGGGTACGCAACGTGGTCACCTGGGCGCTGGCGTAACGGGTGCCGCGCAGGTAGCCGCTGCGCAGCCTTTCCATCAGGACGTAGGCCAGACCGGACAGCAGCAGGCGGTACTGATTGGGCCACCAGTCGTGGCAGCTGGTTCTGTCCGAGAACAGCCACTGCTGTTCCTTGATCCGGTTCTCCATATCGCCCCGCAGACAGTAGCGCCGGTCATAGAGCCACTTGGCAGAGCCCGGCAGGTTGGTGGCGATATAGCGGTTGTTGTCACCCTGATAGCTGAACTCCGCTTTGACGATCACTTTGCGCACGCGTTTCTTCCAGCTCCGGGCCGAGTACCACAGCGTCGCAAAACAGCGCTGCTTTACCCGAGAGGCCTCGAACGCCACAGCGGCGCGGTAACGGGTATCCAGTGCCAGCTGTTCCAGCTTGGAGTTCTTGCCGATGCCGACGACATAACCGACATCGTGGCGCTCACACCAGGTCAGCAGCCGTGGTCGGCAGAAGCCGCTGTCGCCCCGGAAGATGATCTGCACCTGCGGCCACTCGGCTCGAAGCCGCCTGACCAGCAGGGCCAGAACGGCCCAGGCATGCTTGGCAGCGTCAACGTAGGCAGGGCGCAGGTAGCTCACCAACAGCTTCTGCCCGCAAAAAACGAAAAGCGCAGGAAACAGTAACTTCTGTAGTAACCACTGAAATAGCGGCCCACCTGCTCCCCATGCACCGTATCGTCAGTCGCGTCGAATCGAGAATCAGCCGCTTCGGTGGCTTTCTGTACGAGCGGATGAACTGCTCAACCAGCTCTTCATGCATGGCCACGGCCCAGGCCCGATTAGCGTTGAGTTCGAACCGGCACAACGTCGACTGACTGGCCAGTTCAGCATCGCTATCGACGGCCGTCTGAAGCGCCAGGTCATGCCTCAGTGTCTTGTGATCGTTGAGGTCTTCGTAACCCAGCGCCAGTCCGTAAACGCGTTGTTGGATCATGGTCTGTGCTTGGTGCCGGCAATGGGAGGGGCTGCGCGGATCTGTAATCTTGCGGGCGATCGAACGGGTCAGGCCCAGCTCCCGGTCGAGCTGTCGTAGCAGTATCACACCGGCATCGGACGTGATGTCGCCACCGTCGAAATTGGCCTCGATCTTACGGCCTTTACAGCGTGGAACTAGGTCCTGTGTAACAGTACAATGTGTCATGGGCGACCGGGTTGTTATATTCGACTTAAGCACTTGAATTATAACGCAAAACCAGGTCGCCCTTCTTGTTTATGCTGCAACATCCGGGCTAGCAACTCCTTGATCGAATAACTTGCCGTTTTCTCCATGACTTGCTCTCCGTTCAAAAACATATTAATAATGACGTTATGTACGACAATATGTCACTTTGATAGCGGCATAGCGGCATAGCGGCATAGGGCATAGCGGCAGAATTAGTGAAAAGTCTGAACTTGGAGCTAAAAAATCTGGAAGAAACAGATTTAATGTGGCAGAGCGCATCCAAAGAAGTTGGGAATTCAGCGGATCACACTCGCATGTTTGAATTTGTTTCTACCAGATTCGAAAAACCAAAAAAATAACACATGAGGTTGCTAACAATGAGTATAAAAAGAACAGAATTTAACGCACCGATGCATTCAGAATTCGTTAGGTCTAAGGTTAGGGTGAAACGTACAAAAACTCTTTTGCTGGCAGCGGCTTTTACCGCTACTTTGCCGGCAACGCTTCACGCAGCAGAAATCAAAAATGTCATTCTCATGATCGGTGATGGCATGGGCCCCCAGCAGGTTGGCTTACTCGAAACCTACGCCCAACATGCCCCTCATTCGATTTACAAAGGACGTGAAACAGCCCTGTCAACCTTTGCCAGAGAAGGGGTTGTCGGCGCCTCCCTCACCAATCCGACAGATGCAATCGTTGTCGATTCTGCCTGTTCGGCAACCCAGCTTGCAACAGGCATGCACACGGGATCCGAAGTCATCGGAATTGATGCCCAAGGCAATCATGTTGAAACTATTCTTGAAAAAGCCAAACGTCTTGGTAAAGCAACAGGCATTGTATCCGATACCCGCCTGACACATGCAACTCCGGCTGCCTTTGCCGCACATCAACCGCACCGTTCTTTGGAAAATGACATTGCCGTAGACATGATCAATGTGGGCGCCGATGTCATGCTTTCCGGCGGCATTAGTAATTTCATTCCGAAATCCACCAACGAAAAGGGCGATACTTATAATCAGCTCGTCAAATTGACAGATGGGGCCGTCGCGCTGAAATCCAAACGCAAGGATGAACGCAATTTACTAAGCGATGCACAAAACGCCGGATATTCCCTCGCCTTCAACAGGCAACAGCTTGATGCACAAACAGGCGACAAATTGCTCGGCCTGTTTTCCAGTTCCTATATGGCCGATGGCGTGGAATATCGTTTGACCAAAGACGATCCGGTCCGCAAACAACCGACCCTAGCGGAAATGACAGAAAAAGCCCTTTCCATTCTGCAAAAGGATAACGACGGTTTCTTCCTTATGGTCGAAGGCGGTCAGATCGACTTGGCCGGACATCAGAACGATGCCGGAAGAATGTTGAATGAAATGGTTAAGTTTGACGAAGCCGTTCAAAGCGTTTACGACTGGGCCAAAGATCGCGAAGATACTCTGGTCATTGTCACCGCTGACCATGAAACTGGATCTTTCGGGTTTAGCTATTCTTCCGCCGACCTGCCCAAAGCACAAAAACGCACTGGCCCAGCCTTTAAAGACCAGGACTACAAGCCAGCTTTCAATTTCGGAAGTTTTGAAATTCTGGATGGTTTGTATGATCAAAAACTCAGCTATGAAGGTTTGTTCAAAGCTTTCTCCAAAATGGATGAAAAAAATCAAACGCCCGCAGCCCTTGCCGCCTTGGTCAACAAGAATTCAGTTTTCACCATTTCCGAAGAACAAGCAAAACGCGTTCTTACAGACAAGGTCAATCCTTACTATGATGAGGAACACAGCTATCTGAAAAAGAAAAACGTCCCTGCCATTCACGATTTCGATGCGTTCTTCCCCTATAACCAACGCGGCAACGTTCTGGCACGCGAACAGGCAACCAAGCAAAATGTCGTTTGGGGCACAGGTACCCATACGGCTGTTCCGGTCAATGTCTTTGCTTGGGGTCCGGCAGAAACAATCCTGCCCATTTCCCGTATCGCCCACCATTCTGTTCTTGGACAATTCATGATAGATCAAATTCAATAAGCGATCACATTTCCCATATGAAGAGGCCTGCATTTTATGATGCAGGTCCCTTTTGCATGGTAGCGGCTTGCTTCCAACAGCAATCCGGCATAGCTATATAACTTTATATGAATATAGTAATTTCCCATGGAACTGAAACGAAAAGCAGCCGTTTTACTCGCAAACCTCCCTTAAAGATAAAACGGTTTTGGATGTCGAGAGTGGCGAAGGTCATTTAACCCACATGATGTCCAAAGAAGGTGCCACAGTTATTGGGTTTGAATGCAGCACCTGTCAAATAGAAAGAGCCAAAAGTTATCCCTGCATAAAGGATAAACCTACCTGTCCGGCGTTGCAGAGGATTTGCCGTTTGCGAGAGTGTAAAAAGAACTGTGTAAGTGGCATTCTTACCACCCTGTTGAAAGGACAACAGAATGCCAATATCAGACGAGCTAATTGCTCAACTCTTAGAGGGCTGCTCCAGCCCTGATGACATCCTCGGTGAGGATGGTCTTCTTAAACAGCTAACCAAGATGGTTGCTGAACGCGCCTTGGAAGGCGAGATGGATGATCATCTCGGTTATGCCAAGAATGAACCCTCAGGCAAGAACACGGGTAACTCTCGCAATGGCAAAGGCCGTAAGTCAGTTCGCAGCATCCATGGTGAGATGGAACTTGAAGTCCCCCGTGATCGTAACGGTACCTTTGAGCCGAAGTTAGTTCGTAAAGGTGAAAAGCAGCTCAACGGCTTCGATGACCGTATTATCTCATTGTATGCCCGAGGCATGACGACACGCGACATACAGGCGCATTTCCAAGAAGCTTATGGTGTCGAGGTCTCTCCAACCTTCATATCGCAGGTGACCAATGCCGTGATGGACGAGGTCTTTGCCTGGCAGAATCGTCCTCTGGATAGCGTCTACCCTATTGTCTATCTGGATGCTCTGGTTGTACAAAGTCGCGATAGCGGCGCCGTACAGAACAAACACGTTTATCTGGCACTGGGCATCAACCTTGACGGCGAGAAGGAACTACTGGGCTTATGGATGGCCCAGACCGAAGGCGCTAAGTTCTGGCTCTCAGTCGTTACTGAGCTGAAGAACCGTGGCTTGCAGGATATCTTAATTGCCTGCGTTGACGGTCTTAAAGACTTCCCTGAGGCTATTGAGGCAGTCTACCCGCAGACTCAGATCCAGCTGTGTATCGTTCACCAGGTACGCCACTCCCTGCGCTATGTGAACTGGAAACAGCGTAAGGACGTCGCAGCAGACCTACGCAATATTTACGGCGCATCTACGCTCGATGAAGCAGAACGTGCCTTGGATGAGTTTGCGCTGAAGTGGGATGAGGATCATCCGACAATCAGTCGTTCCTGGAGAGCCAACTGGGAGCGCCTGAGCGTGTTCTTTGATTATCCGCCACAGATCTGCAAGGTCATCTACACGACCAATGCCATCGAGTCGGTTAACGCGTCACTGAGAAAGGTCACTAAGACGCGACGATCTTTCCCCAACGATAAGTCGGTGATGAAAGTGCTGTATCTGGCCTTGCATCAGATCGCTAAGAAGTGGACTATGCCAATACGGGATTGGAAACAGGCGATGAGCCAATTTATGATCCTGTTCGGTGACAGAATATCACTGTGATAAACCGCCACTTACACAGAAGAATTTACAGTCTCCCATTAAGGCTTTCGACGAATACGTTTTGAGTTGGTTTGCTAGGCTGGATAAGCCCCGTATACCGCCGACATAAACGGCGCGAGGCCCGGCAACCGTAGGGAGAAAATTTGATGGATTTGTTATGCATGCTGGCTAATCGAGAACAAGTATGTGATACCGTCCTCGACCCTAGTGAAACCTACGATTAAGTGCTCAGTTTTCGTCAGATTAATGCAGTTTAGCGGGCTAGCCTACATTTTTAATATATTTATTAAGCCAACTCGGCCATAAATATCGGTGTCTGAAATTTGCTAATCAGCATCCAGACAAAAAATTGAGAACGTTTGTCTGAAATTCGTTCAAAATACTGGTTATACCGCTGCAACTGCCAAGTTATCCGAAAACAAGGGACTAGATCGCATGTTCCCCAGAGGGTTCCTGCGACAGAGTTCTTTGAGGTTTTGGAAAACAGGTATTTTTTTTTGAACAGGCTCACGGCGCGGAGATCGGCTTGATGTCGAGCGTCTTGAGCGCTCGGTTGAATTGAGTCATTTCTCCCTCATGCTCGAGGAGGTTGATGCTGACGATGCTGTGTCGGTCGGAATACAGGACCACCGGACGACCGTGCTGGATCAAGTAGTCAATCAGCAGCCTCACGTATGCCTGGTGGTCTCGGCGGCGACAAAGCTTGAGGTCATCAGTTCGCTGGAGGCGTCGTCTATGAACTCGCGCAGCGTGCAGGTAGTCGCCACGGCCTTTGAACCCGTGGTGCGCTGAGCCGTCGATCTCGGTCAACTTGCAGCGGCAGGGACGATTTTCGCGACTCTGATGAGTCGGCGATCGGTGCTGGCTCTTGGCCTGCTACAGCCCCTCTCCGACCGCCTACTGTCGGGTCGTCTAGATCGATACTCGCCGGCCGTGACAGTCGCTCGG
>NZ_BMLT01000001.1:0-368766 GCF_014645375.1 Marinobacterium nitratireducens | reverse complement strand
GGGGGGTGAGTCGCTGTAATGCGTCCGGATCAACGCCAGTCCTGGGCTGCGGATCGCGTCGGGGATAGCGTTGTTGGGAGTTTGCCCCGGCGCCTGAAGATCAGTCCAACGGCACCCTCCTTTCGGAAGCGTCGATACAGGCGCTTGATCTCGTGGACACAGAGGCGCAATTATCGGCCTGGCTGAGCCTTTGAGGCTGAACCGCCTGAATAACCCACAACCGGTCGATCTCGCGCTGACTCATGTCGATGCAATCCTTCGTCATGCACTCTCTAAGTAAAAGGGGCATTTCAGTTTTGGACGAAGGGGACACTACCACTTTGATCTAACAGAACTATGTACAGGTGTTGACAAGACAAAAATAATATCATATTGTCATACAGAAATACATTATTACATTAATTAATGTATAAATATGACGATATGTTAGTAAAGACTTATAAGGTCGTAGATGTATATTAGTTATCCGTGTCAAAGCGGGTAAAAACTATTTTTAGAGTATCAGATCCCCTGCACTAAGGCGTGATTATTAAGCCCGGTCTTGCATTTGCTGAGTGGTATGGAGCACCGCATTAATAATTCACTCAGACCCGACCACATACCAATGTGGTCGGTTTTTTTTTAACCAATATACTAAGGAGCCTGTGATTAAGTCCTTATTTCCGCTGTGACTCGCAATCGCCGTAACTGGACTCAACTCCGGCGTCACTCTCCTGTTTTTTTCGTCGGAGAGCAGCCTTTTCAGGCAGTTCAGACGGATTGACCCTGTGCTCGCAACATCTGATCCACGCGAATGAGGTTTGACAGCGCAAACAGCATTGCCAGTTTGCCATCATGTTTCTTCAGACCACGGTAACGGGCTTTCACGAAGCCGAATTGGCACTTAATGATCCGGAACGGATGCTCGACCTTGGCGCGGAGGCTGGCCTTCAGATACTCGGTGCGGATCCTGACCTTATTGATCCGGGGATGCTTTTTCAGCACCTTCAGTTTCCCTGGTTGTTCAGCGATATGCCAGTCCGCACGCACATCTTTCAGCTCGTCCCGCTTTTCCGCGCCTCGGTAACCCGCATCGGCAAAGATGAACGCTTCATCACCGTGTAGCAGATGCTCTGCCTGGTTCAGGTCGTGCTCATTGGCTGCCGTGGTGGTGAAGCAGTGCGTGATTCCGGTACGCGCATCCACACCGATGTGTGCTTTCAGGCCAAAGGTCTTACTGCTCACTTGTATCCGGTCTCTGTATTGAGCCGTTTTTATCGGCTCGGACCCTGATGGAGATCCGCCCGCCAGCTCCTCATTTCCCTACCGGTCTCAAGGACCCTGTGTGATCTCAGGTTTTGCTGACGTCGGTACAACCCGTTATGCCATCACGCCAATGTCGTTGCATTCACCTCGGTTTAAACGTTCAAGCTAATGTTGGCCGGTATTCTGATCCCTTGGCCAACATCGCCCAGAGTATCCGAGCATGCTTGGCCGCCAGTGCAACTGCTGCTTTGTTGAAGCCACGTCGCGCTCGAACCGCCTTGACCCATTTGCCCTTTTGGACGTCTTTATTCATCAGGTAGCGCATGACAGCGCGAGCTCCGTGGATCAGCAGCGTTCGCAGATAGACGTCTCCACGTTTGGTGATCCGGCCATGTCGCGCTCGACCAACTGTTGACCCCTGTCTGGTCACAAGCCCGAGCCAGGCTGAAAATTGCCGACTGTTTTTGAAGGTTCTGACGTCACCAACCGTGGCGATGAGTGCCGTCGCAGTAATCGGACCCACACCCTCAAGAGTCATGAGTCGTTTAGCGTTTTCATCGGCCTGAGCCAGCGCCTCAATCCTCTTGTCATACTCGCCAATCTTTCGATCCAGGTCACAGAGGCGCTCATACTGATTGGCGAAGACCTCTCTCGCGACCACGGGCAGTTCGTTCTCGGCATCTTCGAGAATACCGGGTAATTGGCTGCGCACGTGGCAGCGTCCTTGCGGCAATACAATACCGAATTCGCTCAACAGCCCTCTGATCTGATTAACGAGCGATGTGCGTTCGCCTACCATCAAGCTTCGAACCCGGTGCACCATCAGTACGGTTTGCTGCTCTTCAGTCTTAATCGGTACAAAGCGCATATTGGGCCGGCCGAAGGCTTCGCAGATGGCCTCAGCATCATTGTGATCGTTTTTATCGCTCTTTCGGTATGGAGCCACGAACTGTGGAGCCATCATTCGGACCTCATGGCCACAGCTGCGCAGCCTTCGCGCTCAATGGTGGGCACTGCTGCGCAGCTTTCCATACCGACAATGCAAGGATGGAGCTGAGCGAAGAACTTCATTACCTGGCTGCGTTTGAGCGTCTTGCGCAGAGCCTGTTGCTCCTGCTCATCAACCCCAAAGACTTCGAAAACATTCTTGGCCAAGTCGAGACCAATACGCATAATTTCCATGATGGGCTCCTTCTTTACGATTGGTTGCGTCAACTTCCAATCTGGCACATAGATGCCGATGGAGGGGGAGTCCATCCCATTTCCCTAGGTCTTGGCCCTTATCTGACCTTAAGAGACCCGGATAGCGGACATTTCTTTCGGCATAGCCGCCCAACCCGGGCTGCCGATACCGACCCAGAGCGGACGTTAGGCGTACCGAGCCCCAATCGAGCTATCGGTACACAGCGGACGTTGCTGGGATCGGCTCCAGTCGTCACTTGGCCCAAAGCCGATCGTTAGCGATTGGTAATGTTCTTTGATAGGTCTATCTGAGAGAATTCCGAAAGTGGGCATTCCAGTACAGCCGTCCTGAGGACTCCTGATGCGACTTGTCAGACGTAATCCCCGCAGTATCGGCCTGATTGTCAGCCAGACCGGCAAGTAGGTTATTTAAACGCCCCGCAGGATACTCGGCGCTACTTCGCGGAAAACTCGGACCAAAGTATCATCTTCCTGCAGCACAAAAAATCGTGACTCGTCGACTACTTCGAAAACGCCTCTCCGCACCCGGACATAGACCCGTTCAGTGGATTGATCGAGGAAATTGACCAGGGGAATACGAGCAAGACACTGCTTGAGAAACTCCAAGTTTTTCTCAACATCAAGAGTCTTGCCGGGAGGATAGACGGCCTCCGGCGACTTCGCTTTAATATTGATTTTCTGATATCGCTCGATATCGAGAAATGCGGAGACATTAACAATGTTGAGTTCGGCTTGAGAGCCATAAGCTATGGTTTTTGGGTACGTACCTTTAGGGACGCTGTTGTCGAGAAATTCATACTTCAGAAGCGGTTTTTCATAAGCCAGCCACTTGAAGAGTAATTTTGGCATTCCAGTATATGTTTCTACGCAATGCCCAAGAAAATCCTCTACCGCCTTGTATCGCCCCCTGCTTAACCCCCTTTCCCAACCTCGCTCGACGGTCGCCTCCGGTGGGGTAACGATAAAGTACAAGTACATTGTGTCGGCAAATTTTGCATAGGTGCCATGAAGAATACGAGCAATCTTTTCACTGGCGAAACTATCGAAGCGAAACCTATCCACTAGTAGATTGGGAATAGAGCCGTCACGGTGGGCTTTGTCCCGAATATATTGATCTAGTTTGACATCGATTGCGATCACCTCATGACTTGTGAGTCGACCGGCGTATTTGTACGCCTCCCCCAAGGACTTGTAGTCGAGCAGCAGGCGTCTCCAAATATCGGGACTGATCGTAATATAGCCATCCGGTTTGATCCCCAATTGATCGATCATCTGCCTAAGCATCGGCCGAAGGGAGCTTTTTCCTGCCGCCGAAGCTCCCTTAAGGCTAATAATGATCGGCCTATTTGCGATCTGATAGTGAGCGTAGCCTTCTGCACTAATAGCAGATGCAACATAGGGAGCGATGATTTCGCCAATCAGCTTACTTCCGTATAGGTTGGAGACCCTATCTGTCACCAGCTTGATTAATAGCGTTGAATCGGAACCGATATAACCTCGAGTGCTAGCTATCGAGCCAAGTACTTTATAAAGACTCTTAAAAATAGCCGAATGTAAAGGATCCTCTGTCGCCAACCCCTTTTTCTTGTAGCCCGCAATGACTCGATGGGTCTTCTCTTGAATTGACTCAGTTCGACGTGGAGATTTTTTCCAATCGAATAGGCGACGCCAAAATAACAAGCTGGTTTCGAGTTGATTAACCACTGGAGGTTTAAACAGGGACTCCGCCAGTATCTGGCTTACTAAACGAGTCACGCGCTCGCGGAGCTCTGCGTGGGCACCCACAATCTCCTTCATATGGGGCTGAATATAGTATTCCATCACACGGTTGGCGATAGCGCGACAATTCTTGCCTAGGTCTTCCTCTTCTTCTCCTTCCACCTCACTGATATCGGCTGTCAGTCTGACAATCAGTTCATGCAGGGCCAGACGTTCAGGCCGGAATACTACCAGTTCATCAGGTGGCATACCGGTGTAGTGGGCTAATTCTAGCACATCGGCTAGATTGGAAGTGACATTATCTGCTCGGTGGATCGTCTCCAAAGGCAATAAGGATGCAGGAAGCTCGGCCTCAAGACCCGGATCCCAAGGTGTACAGCCCTGGGAATCGACTCGAGCCCTCTTTATTTGCTTCACCCTATATACCTCACCTTTTCTATTTTTATCTAAGGCATCCTCGAGGGAAATTGGATGGACTCCTTCTTTACAGTTGGTTGCGTAAACTTCCAATTGGGTACATAGATGCCGTCAAAGTGAGAGCCCATTCCATTCCCCTAATCCGCAAAGAGTCAGAAAAATCGACAGGGAGAAGGTCTCAAATGCTAAAAGGCTATAATCGCCTGTTAGCAGGAAAGAATTGGACTGCCCCTCTATAAGCAATTCACTTACCCTTTAAAATCATATCGGCCCCTTTTTCCGCAATCATCATTGTAGGTGCACAGATGTTTGAAGAGGTAATTCGCGGCATTACTGAAGAGTCGATTACTCGCAATCCTTCCAGCCCGTGAACTCTCAACTGAGGGTCCACTACGGCCATCTCGTCAGACGCCGGGCCCATCTTTGCGGTACCGTTCAGGTGGTATGAAGAAACACCGAACTCCCGCACAAACTTCTCGAGTGCTTCGTCGCTGTCCACATCTGCACCGGGGAATGTTTCAGCATCGCGATATTGTTCGAGACTCGGTGCCGTCAGAATTGAACGGGCCAACCTAATACCTTTCACAAGAACATGAAGGTCTTCCGGGTGTGTCAGATAATTCGGCTGCACAACAGGGTCGGCCAGAGGGTCTCTTGAGGCTATACGGACATAACCCCGACTTTGAGGACGGTGCTGCCAAAAGCCGCACGTCATACCTGGATAGTTATCGAGAACCCCAACGTACCCCTTCTTGTAACTAGCTGGTGTAAATACTCCCTGCAGATCACTAAAGTCCATTTTCTCATCGGACTTCCAGAAAATATGAACGAGTGACGGACTCAGCCCCAGTACGCTGGGTTTTTTAAAAAGCCAGCGCAGTACCTGGCGAAACAACCTGATACCCCTTGCTTCTTCGTTGATCGTCAATATATTCCTAACCCTGCAGGAAATCCGGATCGAATAATGGTCAGAAAGGTTCTCACCGACTCCCGGCAACCGGTGCTGCACGGGGATCCCCAGAGATTCAAGGAGCCCTGGTTCACCAATACCGGATAACTGAAGCAGCTTGGGCGTATTAATAGCTCCGGCACTTATAATGACTTCTTTGCGAGCAAAGACAGTGACATACTGTTTTCTTCGGGAGTCATAGTATTCCACCCCTTTCGCACGTTTACCCTCAAGGATTACCCTAGTTGCTTGGGCGTGAGTCCGGATATGCAAATTATCCCGAGAGCGGGCCGCCTTCAGATACGTCCGTGCGGTACTCATCCGAAAGCCATTAGAAATCGCTCTCTGATAGTAGCCTACACCGATCTGAGCCTCACCATTATAGTCCGCGTTCCTTGGTATACCCCGTTCCTCTGCGCTATCCATAAACGCCTCACAGACCGGATGGATCCAGTCCAGACGGCTGATAGGGATAACTCCATCCCGGCTGCGGTATTTTTCATCAACCGGGAACTCACAGCGTTCAATACGCTTGAAGTAGGGAAGTACGCTGTCATAGTCCCATCCCGTGTTACCCAACTCAGACCAATAGTCGTAGTCGCTCCTGTCCCCACGGTTAAAAACCAGACCATTGATTGATGTCGATCCACCAAGGGTCTTTCCTTGAGGAATAGGAATTCTCCGTCCACCGGTCTCGTTTTTGCCCTCCGTGTAGAACTGCCAGGCGAGCTTCGGGTTGAAAATCGTTTTGATAAATCCTACCGGTATGTGGATAAACGGGTGCCAATCCCTTCCCCCAGCCTCAAGCAAGCAAACGTTGTTGGAAGGGTCTGAGCTTAATCGCTCAGCGACAATTGCACCGGCAGCACCGCTACCTACGACTATGTAATCAAATTCTGACGAAGACTGATTCTTCAACATAACGAACACCTAAAATTGGCTCACACCCAAATCGGTTCAAGGATTCCCGTAGAGATAGGTCGGCAACCCTGTTATCAACTGCGGGAACACAGCCAACAACACGCAGGCAAATAGAATCAGGAGACAGAACGGGATAGAAGCCTTATACAGATCCAGCATGGCCACTCCACTCGGAGCAACGCCCTTTAGGTAGAACAACGCATAACCAAAAGGCGGCGTAAGGAACGAGGTTTGAAGGACAACTGCCACCATGACAACAAACCAGAGTACATCCACGCCCAGCGACTCGACGATTGGCAACATGATCGGGAAACTCAGCAACACGATCCCAGTCCAATCCAGGAACATGCCGAGTATGAAAACCACGCCAAACATGAACAGGAGCGCACCGAACGTGCCACCCGGTACGGACAGAACCACTTCCTTTACAACATCCATACCGCCACCGATAGTAAAGACGCCGGTAAATGCAGTAGCGCCAACCAAGACAAACATCACCATTGTGGTCGTTTTACCAGCCTCCAAGAGGCTGCCGTAACAGGTTTTCAGCTTCCTGTCACCAAATACCAGGAACAGAACAAAGGCCATTACCACCCCGATAGCTGAAGCTTCCGTAGCGGTTGCAATACCGGTAAAGAGAGCACCCAGTACGCCAAGAATCAGAGACATCGGCGGGAGCACATATTTCAGGCCCATCATCAGCAACTGACCACCGCTGATACTCTCTCGCTCATCGCTGCTGACACCCGGGCCCCAGTCGGGCTTGATGAAACAGACGACGAGCACATACAGGGCATAGAGAGTCCCGAGCATCAATCCCGGCACCAGCGCACCCGCAAACAGTGAACCCACAGATACCGGTGAGTAACTGGCAATGAGGATCAGCATGATGCTAGGAGGGATGAGGATTCCCAAGCACCCGCTGGCCATAATAACGCCAGTACTCAGGCCCTTGTTGTAGCCATACTTGAGCATGGGCTGAAGTGCGATCATACCCATGATTGCGATAGAAGCACCTACCACGCCAGTCGTTGCAGCAAGCAGTACAGATACAACAACAACCGTCAAAGCAAGCCCGCCTCGAACCCGCCCGAATAGCAACCGCATGGTTTCGAACATCTTCTCGGTAACGCCGGAGTCGTTCAGGAACCGGGCCATGAGAATAAACAACGGAATTGCCACCAGGACGTAGTTATCCATAGCCCTTCCGTACATATTATTGATAAGGAGACCAAGGGTATGCTCACCAGGGCCTAAAATGGCTCCGATCACCGCCGTGCCGCCAAGAACAAAAGCAAGGGGATGCCCCATAAAAAGACCGATCAGAAGACCGGCAAACATAAGCAGAACAAGTCCTTCAGGCCCCATGTTCGCTCTCCTTTAACTCAAGAATAAGTCGTAGGACAATAGAAACACCTTGTAACAGGATCAATGCCCCGGTAACTACAATAACGGTCTTCAATGGATATATCGGGATCGAGACCATACCGTAAGTAGTCTCTCCACGGCTCCAGGAGCGTGTGGCAAACTCCCAGCCATGGGTAAGGAGCAACCACACGAAGGGGGTGAAGAACACAATGTAGCCGACCAGATCTGTCACCGTTCTAACCCGCTTGCTTAAAAGCTGCTTGACGATATCAACTTCGGCATGGACACAGTGTCTCATCCCGTAAGCGGTCAGAAGCATGAAGTAGGCACCAAAAAGCATTTTTGTAATATCAAACGCCCAATCACTGGGACGCCCGATGAAATAACGCAACGCGATGTCATAAATGACAATCAACGTAATGATGGCAATAACTGGCGCTATAAAACGGCCAAACCAATCGTTTATGGCATCAATGGCTCTGATAATACTGAGCATACTCGGTGGTCTCTTGTATTGTGACGAGCACACAGTTACCCCGGCGAAGACTCACCGGGGTAACTTATCAACCGCATTCAAATGCACTTTTTGATCGCGTCCAGAGACGGCAAATTGTGATTAGCCTGACTGAGGTTAAAGGGCACTGAAACGTCACGCCAGTTGGCATAGTCATTCAGATAGCTAATCTGAGAATAGTAGATCTCTGCAGTCAGCTTGTTTTCACAGGAGCTTTCAAGCATGACCTCGTTTGCCACATCTTGGATACGCTTCAGGTCTTCATCTGGGTAACGAGTGATTTCGATACCCTTCGCCTTAAACTTCTCGGCACCCTCGGTTGAACGTCGTTCGGTCCAGGTCAAAGACCAAGTCATATTGGCCTGTGCGGCTACTTTGAGCTTGGTTCGAACATTCTCAGGCAACGCATCCCATGACTCTTTGTTGACCATCAGACCATAGACGCTGGCGGTCTGATGCCAGCCAGGAGACGCCCAGTACTTGGAAACTTCGCCGAAACCGGCTTTGTAATCAACACCAGGCATTGAAAATTCACCGGCATCAACCACGCCCCGCTCGATGGCCTGATAAAGTTCACCACCCGCTATCGTCACTTGAGATGCGCCCAGCTTCTCCAGTACTTTACCTTGCTCCCGACCGGACAGACGAATGCGCTTGCCATTCAGTTCGTCGAGGTTGGCGATGCGTTTTTGGCCCCGAAATCCCGACTCGCTGTTTGCAACACCATAGGGCAGATACACGATGCCATATTTACCGTAGAGCTTTTCATAGAATTCAAAGCCCCCCCATTCGTAGATCCAGTTCAGATAATCTACAGCATTGAACAGGCTGACGTGTGAAGCCAGCGGGGAGAATGCAGGGTCCCGACCAGCCCAATAGCCAGGCCAGTCTCCAGAAGCATCGATGCTCCCGTTTTCTACTGCATCAAACACCTCATTGCCAGGCATCAGTGTTCCACCGGGATAGAACTTAATGTCGATATCATCGCCTGCAATCTGCTCTACCAGTTTTACCCAGTGGCGATCAACCTCCACAAGCTCCAGGCTGTCTGGCCAAGTTGTTGTCATTGTCCATGAGATTTTGTCGCCCGCAAACGCTGGTGTCTGCATCAAACAAGCCAAACTGATTGCAACGGCTGATGCTTTTTTCTTAACTTGATTAAGGTTCATAGGTATTACCTTTTTGTTATTGTATGCGGAAAAATTCTTTTCCCCATTCATGTTTCGGATCTATTGGTAGTGGTTGACAATAGTTTTTGTCGTCGTGAACTCGTCCATTGCGAGGAATCCTTTCTCCCGCCCATAACCGCTTTTCTTTACTCCTCCGAACGGCAGCTCTACGCCTCCTCCAGCGCCGTAACAGTTGATAAAGACCTGACCTACTTCAATAGCATTGGCCATCCTGAGCTGCCTGGAACCGTTTTCCGTCCAGACCCCCGCAACGAGGCCATAGTCAGTTCCGTTTGCCAGTTCGATTGCGTCTTGCTCATCATCAAAGGGAATGACGGCCAACACCGGCCCGAACACTTCCTCCAGAGCTAACTCATGCATACGGGGGACTGGCCCGAACACTATGGGGGGAACAAAAAAGCCGCCCTCGTCGACGTTATCCAGCTGTCCCTGCGCAAGCACTTCAAGCCCGGATGCTTTGACGCGTGCGATGAATGCCTGAACGCGCTTGAACTGATCTGCTGTGATAATCGGGCCACAATCGGCTCCGCTATCAGGCATTCCGGCTTTGACGTCAGCTACACGTTTCGCGACCCTTTCTACAACGGATTGGTAAACACTTCGCTGAACCAGCAGCCGAGTACCAGCTGAACATGTCTGCCCGGTGTTCTGGATAAAACCGGCGACAACGGCTGGTACAGCCTTGTCCAGGTCCGCATCTTCAAAGACCACCTGGGGAGACTTCCCTCCCAGTTCCAGAACGCAGCGGACATGATTCTCTGCAGTGGCCTGCTGTACTCGAGTTCCTACAGCTGGCGATCCGGTAAAAGTCAGCAGATTGATGTCAGGATGCTTCGCCAATGCTTCGCCTGCTTCAGCTCCGAAGCCAGTTACAATATTCAGGGCGCCCGCAGGCAAACCTGCTTCTTCAGCAATCCTGGCGATTAACAGAACAGATTGGCAAGCCTCCTCCGAAGGCTTCACAACAACGGCATTACCTGCCGCCAAAGCTGGGCAAACTGTACGGCCAAACACCTGCGACGGATAGTTCCAGGGAATAATGTGAGCGGTCACACCCAGAGGTTCGTGAACCACATTGACGTTGTACCCGTTGAGGTAAGGAATAACCTCTCCGTGGTGTTTATCTGCCGCTGAGCCATAGAATTCGAAGTACCGGGCAAGGGCAGATATATCCTTCTTTGCCAAGTGAAGAGGCTTTCCGGTGTCTTTCGACTCAACCGCTGCAATCTCATCTGCACGCTCCAGCACAGCATCACGCACCTTGATCAACAGACGTCCCCTCTCAATGGCGGAAAGTGCTCCCCACTCATTCTTAAAGGCATGTCTGGCCGCCACTACCGCCTGATCAACATCTTCTTTCTGGCCTCTGCTTAATTCAGTGAATACACACCCGGTGGCAGGATCCAGCACATCGATCAGGTCTTTGCTTTGCGCGTCTTGCCAGGTTCCGTCTATCAAGATTGTTTTCATGAGCTGACCATTTATATATCTGGGTTTTTATTATGAGTTTGCTGGCATGGCGTACTTCCGGTCGGCTTTACCCGCCTTCAGAATCTGCCCAGGCACATCATGGCCGACGAGTTCGGGTAACATAGCGGACGCTTCCAGCAGCAAGTCCAGATGGACGCCTGTATCAATGTTCATCTGCTCAAACATGTGGACCAAGTCTTCGGTACAAACATTCCCCGTAGCGCCAGGGGCGTAGGGGCAACCGCCCAGCCCGCCTAGAGAAGCATCAAATCGGCGTATGCCGGCCTCCCATGCCGCCAATGCGTTCGCTAGCCCCATACCACGGGTGTTATGAAAATGCAGCGTAAACGGGACTTCCGGCCATGCCATGAGAACAGACTCACACATTCGTTTGACCTGGGCCGGATTTGCCATACCGGTTGTATCACACAACGTTATTCCGTCGACGCCGATACCAACAAGGCGATCGACAACTGACAACACCTGGGTCTCTGGAAGAAAGCCCTCAAAAGGGCAACCAAAAGCAGTCGATATGGAAGCATTACCGAAAACACCCGTGCCTTTGAGCATTCCCGTGATTCCTTCGAGCTGAGTAAGAGACTGCTCAGGAGTCATTCTCAGGTTCACCCTGCTATGAGACTCACTTGCGGACATCACCATATTAATTTCGTCAACGCCGCAATCCAGAGCTCGCTCACAACCTTTCTGATTAGGCACCAACGCCGTTATCAGCACTCCCGGCCGACGATCAATGGTTCGGATAACTTCGGCTGCATCCCGAAGATTGGGTATGGCCTTTGGTGAAGTAAAAGAACTCGCCTCAATCCGCTTGACCCCTGTCTGGGCCAAGGCATTGATCAACCGAATTTTGTCCTCGGTCTCAATAAAACTACTTTCAATCTGCAGCCCATCCCGCGGCGCAACTTCATTGATTTCAATCTTGCTCATGGCTTCCTCGATATTGGTCAGTTAGAGCCCAGAATCTTTTTGGACAGGTCATCACTAACTGATAGTCCCGACAGGATCTCGCCCGTGTGCTCGCCCAGTTCAGGCCCTGCGCCACCCACTCTTCCTGGAGTTGCGCTCAGTTTTGGCAATACACCGGGAACCTTGAGAGTACCGCCGGAAGGCAGAGTGATTGTCTGGATCATTTGCCTCGCGGCGTAGTGGGGATCATTTACAATATCTTCGGCCGTGTAGGGGAAACCTGCGGGCACTCTCGCCTGATCGAGAGCAACCAAAACCTGGTCCCTGGATCGGGTTCGCGTCCAGGATTCAATTACCTGATCGATCTCATCAACATGTTTCGAACGGTCATCGTTGTGCTCATATTCTGGATTTTCAGCCATATCAGGGCGACCGATCAGCTCCATCAAGCGCTTGAAAATTCCGTCGCCGTTCCCGGCGATCAGAACGTAGCTGCCGTCTGCACATTTGTAGGCATTTGATGGTGTGATACCGGGAAGCGCACTACCGCTTGGCTGACGGACCTGACCGGTCGCATCAAACTCCGGTATGAGGCTTTCCATCATTGCAAAAACAGACTCGTACAGGGCCACATCGACGACTTGCCCGATCCCGCTCCTGCTGCGCTCCCGTAAGGCAAGCAAAGATCCGATCACTGCATACAAAGCGGACAGTGAGTCGCCAATGCTGACGCCTACACGAACGGAAGGCTCACCCAGTTGGCCAGTCAGATAACGCAAGCCACCCATCGCTTCGCCGATGACTCCAAATCCGGGCTTATCACGATATGGCCCTGTCTGACCGAACCCAGACACTCTGACCATGATCAGGCCAGGGTTATTCCGTGACAGGACGTCGTAGCCTAGGCCCCACTTTTCCATCCGACCGGGGCTGAAATTTTCTACAACGATATCTGCTTCTGCAGCGAGCTGGCGTACGATTTGCTGTCCGTCTTCGCTTTTCAGATCCAGAGCAATGGATCTCTTGTTACGCGACTGAACATGCCACCACAGGGAGGTTCCATCCTGAACGATTCGCCATTTTCGAAGTGGATCACCCGTCTTTGGAGGTTCAACCTTGATAACGTCTGCCCCGAATTCGCCCAGCAACTTGGTTGCGAATGGGCCAGCAATAAGCTGTCCCATTTCCAGGACTTTAATGCCGGACAGTGGCAGATCTCTCTGTTTCTGGGGGGTCATTCTTAGCACCGTTGGTTTTGTTTCTTGCAAGCCTAAGGAACTAAGAGCTGTTGGACAATTAGGCATCCAATAAGCGTGATTTCGTATTCTACGAAATCACTGATATAGTTTCTGTAGAACAGACGCGGAGCAACACGATGATCCAGATTGATTTAGTAACATTGCAACTTTTCATCGCCATACATGAAGAGGGGTCGCTATCCGGCGCAGCCGAACGGGAACACATCGCTCTAGCGGCCGTGAGCAAACGCATCAGCGACCTTGAGTCAAGAGTCGGGAGCAAACTTTTATACAGGCGCTCTCGGGGTGTAGAAATGACGCCCGCAGGAGATGCTTTTCGGCATCACGCTTTGAATATTCTCAACAGTGTTAAAAGGATGTTCGCAGACTTGAGTGAATATGGGGAAGGCATTCGAGGGCATGTGCGGATTCATTCCAACACATCAGCAATTATTGCATTCCTGCCCCAGGATCTCAGTATTTTCGCCGATAACTATCCGCAAGTAAAAATAGACCTCCAGGAACGGGTCAGTTCCGAGGTAATTCACGCAGTAAGGAACGGACTAACCGATGTTGGAATCTTTGCCAGCCACGTCAATGCAGACGGCGTCGAACTAATCCCCTACCGCAGTGATCGCCTCGTGCTCGTTGTGCCAACGGACCATAAATTAGCCAACCGCAACTCCATAGCCCTCCGGGAAGCAGCAGATCAGGATTTCATTGGGCTACAGACGGATTCCTCATTACAGACACTACTCCAGGAACAGTCTGAATTGGTAGGCAGTGGATTACGAATGCGGATTCAGGTCAAAAGCTTTGACGCGATCTGTCGTATGATTCACTACCGAATGGGCGTAGGCGTCCTACCTTTAATGACTATTAATCAGGAACTCTCGGTGCTCGGGTTGAAAAGCATCCCCTTGGAAGATCCATGGGCAGACCGCAAACTGGTGATCGGGATACAACAATATGAAAAGCTGCCGCTTCCTGCCAAACACCTGGTTGATCAACTAGCCCAGCAAATCTGATACTGGATGGCCGGCCGGCTCCAGAGGGCGAAGGGCAACTTCAGCTGATCCGGGCACTTGTCGCAGATGATGGCCTGAAGCTTGGCCTCCTTAACCGGAGAAAGCAGCCGGTCCTCGCCACTTCGACGACCACGTTTGCCCAGCTGTATACCGTTCTCACCTTGCTGTTGGTAGGCGCGAATCCAGCGGCAAACCGTGCCGTAGTGAACGGCCAAAGCTTGGGCGATCTGCTCCCGTCCGTGTCCGGCTTCGAACATTCGGATGGCCTGTTTTCGGTTGTGTTGCTGAAGCTCTGTGCTCAGCTTCCGTGCGTCTACTTTTTCCATACCCGGCAGTATACATTTTTTACCTATTTTTAACCCGGCATATTAATACCGTGCATTTCAGGCCGCCGCATAGCGGATCATTTCGGCCTCGAAGTATGACTGCACGCGTGCCGGCTGCTTTTGGAGCGAACGAAGCTGAGACAGCACTTTTTTCTTCATCTGCCCTTTGCCACGCGCCGGCTCTCCTCGGCTGAGACTGGCTTTCAAATCGCAGTTGAGATACTCATCAGGGTTCAGTTCCGGCGAGTAACTGGGCAGAAAAAAAAGTTCGATCAGATCTTCTTTTCCGGCTAGCCAGGCCTTCACCTTCTTACTGTTGTGCACGCGCAGGTTGTCCAAAATCAGGAAGACCTTTCTGTCGGAATCGCGTATTAGGCGCCCTAGGAACTTGATCATCACGTCGGCGGTGAAACTGTCTTGATACAGCATGAAGCGGACCTTTCCCTGGTTGCTGATTGATGAGATCAGATTGATCCGTTCCCGCTTGGCCTGTGACAGAACCAGCACTGGCGTCTCGCCTTTCGGGGCATAGCCTCGTGGGTAATGCTCGACGCTGGAGACCGCCGTTTCATCGCCCCACTGAATCTCGGCACCCTCGGCTTTCGCGCGTTCAGCAATGGCCGGGTATTCCTCAGCCAACCACTTCTGCACCAACTCGGGCTTCTGCTCATAGGCTCGTTTGAGCGGCCGCTGAGGCGCAAAGCCCCAGCGCTTGAGATAACTGCGCACCGTGCGCACCGGCATGTCGACGCCGAAATAGCGCCGGATCAATGATCTGACCGCACGCCCATTCCAGAGCGCGAAACCCATCTTCAGTTGGTCGGGTGTGTGATCGACAATGTCACGCCGTATCCGAGCCTCTTGCTCCGGCGTCAACGACCGCCCCGTACCCACAGGGCGCCCGCGATCGGTCTCTTTGAGCGCCGCCGCGCCTTGCTTTTCGTAAGCGTTGATCCACTGGCCAACGGTGGTTCTGCGCAGACCGAGCGACTCGGCAATGTCACTTTTCCGATGGCCCTTCTTGTACATGCGTACGGCCGCCTGCCGGATCTCTTTCCGAGCCTCGGCAGACAAAGTTCTGAGGTCTATGTTTTCCATCCGTGGAGTCTACCATAGTCGCGGTATTTTGTTGCCGGGTTAATAGTCAGCCAGGTTAATAAGCAAATGTTTCGTTTGTTGAGCTGAGAACCAAGCCGTGCTTTACTGCTGTAGTTTGAAAGCACTGATAAAATGGTACTGGATAGGGCTCAAGCATTTTCCCCCAATGCTCAGCGGTTCCTTTGACAAAAATCTTACATTCCTCATCTGGAACGGAGCGATTTTCGACTGATACGAGTTTTCCATCGTCGAATTTAATTGAAAACTCATCCGATTCGATAGCAAGCTTCAGAATTCCATTGAAGTAGCGAATTTCCCTAGAGAACTCGGGGTCAGAAACCGCAACTTCAACCAACTCAGGAATATTAATATTTATCATTTCCTTACTCTCTTTTTCTTAGAATAAAAATTTTGACTTATTTGATTTTATCTTTCCCTGACAAAAGGGCATACATTTCAGTATGATCAGTTCCAGCATCAGCGACTGAAGCACCTTGTTCCCATACAGTCAGACTCGATCGTCCAAGAGGAGCTAACTGACGTTGAGCCTCAATCAAGTTCATAGCAATCCGAACATCTTTAGCCATTAATTTGAGAGAAAATCCAGAACCATATGTTCCACTAAGCATAAACTGCTTAACTTTGTTTTCTGTGGTATTACTCCTACCAGAAGAGGCATTGAGAACATCGGTCATCATTAGAGGATCAATTCCAAATTCCTCCGCAGCATGTAATGCTTCAACTGTAATTAGAAGTGTCGCCGCTGAGACATAGTTGTTCAAAGCTTTAGCCGCATGTCCGGCACCAGCCTGCCCAACATGGAAGATATTTTTACCAATGCAGTCTAATAGGTCTCGTGCGCGTTCAAGATCTTCTATCTCGCCGCCAACCATGACAGCGAGTGTTCCAGCGACGGCCCCTTTAACTCCTCCTGATACTGGGGCGTCAATGAACGCTAGCCCTGACTCTCTAAGCGTAGTAGCCAACGACCGTGTACAGATTGGCTCAGAACTACTCATGTCTATAAGCAAGGTTCCAGGCCTTAGTTGTCTTGCTACACCGCTGTCTAACAACACCTTTTCTACAATTTTTGAATTTGGCAACATGGTTATAAGTGCATCGACTTCTGCCCATGCTGAATCACTTTCCGCAACTTTTATAAGGCCATTTACTTGCTTGCAGAAATCGTTCATTCGAACAGGGTCGGCATCTTGAATCACAAGAGCGAAACCGGCAGCAGCCAATCGACTTGCCATCGGCCACCCCATTTGTCCTAGGCCAATGAACCCAACTGTCTTGATATTGTTCACAGTCACACCTCAAGCTCCTTGAAAACCTCTCTCGCCACTCTAAAACTTTCAAGAGCTGCTGGCACGCCACAATAAATTGCCGTTTGAAGCAAAACCTCCTTGATTTCATCCTTAGACATGCCGTTGTTAATCGCCCCTCTACCATGAACTTTTAGTTCATGCGTCCGATTGAGAGCAGTAAGCATCGCAAGATTGATCATGCTACGGGATTTATGAGTTAATTCTGGCCGATTCCATACATCACCCCAGCAATATTGCGTTACCAGCTCCTGCATCGATTTACTGAAATCATCAGCCGACCGAAGTGATGCTTCAACGTAGTCATTTCCCAACACCTTTTTTCGGGTTGCCAGACCTTTTTCGAAAAGCTCTTGGTTCATAGGGTTCTCCCTCGGGACACCACTGTAGTAAGTGACTTTTATGCTATGCCCTAACAGACGCAGAATAGTTTGCTATACGCCAGACAATGTCTGATTGTCTGACAAACCTAACGTCCCAATGTAATGCTGTCAACTACATCTCTTGACTTGAAGATGGGCGACGCCATCACCCCTCCATGCCTCTGACTCTCTTCATTCTTCGGTCCGCAGTGAACCAGCCTGATGTGTGCACCTCGTAGCTTTAGTGGAGACCTCTCCAGGGTGAAAGAAGCTTTTTAGTTCAATAAGTAGCTCAAGTACTTCGTCGCAATTGCCGATTTCGGCAATATGACCCGTGCGACCGAGTCACTGTATATCGCACAGCCCGCTCTAACGCAGCAGATCGCCAACCTGCTGCTCGGCTTCGACCTGGTGATTTCTTCCAGCGATGAGTGCCTCGGTAAGCTGAGCCACGAACTCAGCCACACGGTGGTCAACAGCCATGAGTTGCCGACTACGGAGTTCACCCGCAACCGCGATGCGACCTTCCCGGCCGCGGCCATGGCCGGTGCCATCCAGGAGGCAACAGGCGCCGACAAGTGCCATTTCGTCGACGGCATCCGGCTCGCCACCGGGTGGATGCTGAAGGGCACGTTGACACCCTTCTCGCGCAGCTTCCTGGTGATCTAGAACACCGTGTGCTGCGCCTGCGCCACCGCCATGCTGTAGCCCGGCAGGATCATGACTTCCTTGGCGTGCTCCAGAAGGCCCGCCGCCTCTTCCGCCTCGATCGGGTGGACGTCGCCGGCCTCACCCGCCGGGCCTGCCGGGCCTGCCGGGCCTGCCGGGGCAGCCGCGCCCTTGCCGGAACCGGAGCCGAAACCGCTGAGGATGACGTTGAAGAACTTGCGATTCATCGCCTTGCTCATGATGTAGCTGAGGATGGCACCGCTCGAGCCGACCAGGGCGCCGACCACGATCAGCAGGTCGTTGCCGAGCATGAAGCCCATGGCGGCAGCCGCCCAGCCGGAGTAGCTGTTGAGCATCGACACCGCCACCGGCATGTCGGCGCAGCCGATCGCAACCGCCATGTGCACGCCGAACACCAGAGCGATCAGGGTCATCAGCACCAGCCAACCCATGCCGCCGCCTGCGGAGCCCTGCACGAAGAGGATGCCGAAGATGACTGCCAGCACGCCCAGACCCGCATTGAACAGGTGCAGGCCCGGCAGCTGCAGCGGCTTGCCGCTGATCTTGGCGCTGAGCTTCAGATACGCCGCCACGGAACCGGTGAAGGTGATCGCACCGATCAGGATGCCGATGTAGGTCTCGACGTCATGGATGGTCTTCTCGACGCCGCTGATCGCGGTGCCGTGATCGAGGGCGTTGGCGTAGCCGACGAAGACCGCCGCCAGACCGACCAGGCTGTGCAGGATCGCCACCAGTTCCGGCATCTGGGTCATCTCGACCTTTTTCGCCAGGTACTAGCCGATGGCGCCGCCGGCGATCATGCCCTGCAGCAGTACGAAGTAGTTGTCGGAAACGATGCCGAAGATCGTCACCACCAGCGCCAGGCCCATGCCCAGCACCTTGGCATCCTTTCTGGCCAGGGCACAACGATGAGCTCCAACAAACCCGAATCCGTTATCAAGGTGGTTGACAGGGCGACGGCGTTGATGGTGACCATCACCCGTTTTTCCAAACCGGTCAATCTGAAGGTGCTAAGCGCAGCATCCATCCACGCACACAGGATCCTGCATTCGCTCATCGAGAATCGGTTCGTCGAACGGGAATCCAATGGCGAATACTGGCTGGCCAACGACTTCTACAGGCGAGCAACGTCTTCATACCGACGTCAACCTGCGGGCCGTCCGTTGCCTTATATGGAGGCGCTTCGAGATAAACTGGGGAAAACCATCAGTCGCACCATCCGGGAAGGGGATGTCGGTCGGCTACAATGACCAGCTCAAGTTAGGCTCGCTAGACGGATATCTCAGAGCTGACCATTTGGCCAAGCGACCGCAGATGGCAGCGCGCGGCCGCTCACGTGCAACAGACTTATTTCCCTCGCATGTCCTGCACGAACGTTCTTGCTGCTGCTAGAAAATGATGTATCGGTCACCATCCGCTGCCCTCCCCTAGCAACAGCATGTTAACTTTCTCAAACAATCGCAGCGCACCGCACCAATGGCGATAGGTACGATTCCAAGCCCTTGAAGGTGCCCACTGCAGCCTTCAGACAACGGTGGAAATGACTATTTCTGCGACCGCATGCACGTTGTCCGGTGTGACATGGTCTATCGGTGTCATGCCATCCAGTTGCTGCTGGGGTTGCGTAAGCGCACCATACAATTGCCAGGCATTACCGTTGCCGACCAGCCCGAGCACCGTCTGAGTCAGTTTGTTTTTGATCAGGTCCAGTTGCCAGTCCGGGACACGCTGCCCGCGATTTCCCATTCTCAAGGCGAGCAGCTTGCCCGCTTTCAGCTCGCGATTGACTTGGTCGCGAGACTTCCCAGCTAGTTTTGCGAACAGGGTCACCGGAAGATTCTGCGGCGCCTCATAAACGGCGAGCATTTCCTGACGCGCCCGGTGAATATCGGAGATTTCCGGCGCCGTAATGGGCTCCGGGAACAGCGGCAACGGCGATAGCCTCTGAATCGTCTGGCCGCCTTCACCTGAGTTGACAATGATCGAAGCGCCCGGCACTGCTTTCTGATCGCACTCAGACGGCTGAGTGCTCACAGCATCCGATACGCCCTCAGTGTCCTTAATGGCCGGTATGCCGTCGATCCGGATCGTCAGATGAGCGCTGGCAGCCTGTACTTGCATGCCGGCGCGGCTCGACATACATCGCATGATTGTACGCAGCGCTGACTTTATCGGGATCCGCATGCGACAGCTGAGCGTCGACCCACACCTTGGGGTAGCCAATTTCGTTCAGCGCCGTGGAAATAGTACCGCGGATGCCATGGCCGGTAAGGCGGTCTTCATATCCCATCCGGTGCAGCGCACTGTTGAGCGTATTCTCGCTGATGGGCTTCTTCGGATCGCTGCGGTGCGCGAGCACATAACGCTGCGCCGTTTTGACTTCGCCCAACAGGTAGCGGACGACCTCGATGGCCTGGGTGGACAGCGGAACGATATAGGGCGGCACGTCCTGCGTTCGCTTGCCGGATTTACGCATGCTGTTCTGCAACTGTTTGACGTTCTGCGGCGGGATAAGCCACAGCCCCCTATCCAGGTCGAACTGATCGGGCGTGGCCGAGCGCAGCTCGCCGGTCCGCACGCCGGTCAGCAGCAGCAACCGGATACCGAGTTGGGTTTGCGGACTGAGCCCTCGATAGGTACGCAGTTTCTGCAGCATGACAGGAAGCTCGTCCAGCCATAAAAACGGATTGTGGACGACCGGCGGTTTGGGAACGGCAACGACATCCAGATCCGTGGCAGGGTTAGTCTCGAGCCCTTCGACAACGACCAAGGCGTAGCGGAACAGCTGGCGGAACCAGCCGCGGACCTTCTCGGCGGTCGTAAAGGCTTTGCGTTGCTCGATCAGGGACAGCAGTTCCAGCAATTGGGGACGGGTGACGTCGTAGATGGGTATCTTGCCCAAGCTCGGCAGGACATCTTTGCCGAAAATGCGCTGGATTTGTGAAAGGGTACTCTGTCGCCCTTCCTTGAGCTCCTTTCGGCGATGCTCGACCCAGACGTGATACACCGCCTCGAACGTATGCTCGGCGGCTAGGAGTACGGCTCGGCGTTTCTGCTTGCGGTCGATATGGGGGTTGATGCCTTGGGCAAGCAGTGCTCGGGCTTCGTCACGCAGGGCGCGGGCTTGACGCAGACCGATATCGGGATAGGTACCCAGCGACATGCGCTTCTGCTTGCCCAGCCAGTAATAGCGATAGTGCCAGGACTTGCCGCCAGCCAAAGAAACGACTAGCCCCAGGCCGTCCGAGTCGGGAAGGTTGTAGGTTTTATCAGAGGCCTTGGCCTGGCGGATGATCAGATCGGAGAGTGCCATCTCATAGCTCCTAAGCTGAGACTTAGGCTCTATACTCGTCACGACTCCCGCCCGACCCCAGCAACAATCCGGAACTGACACCACCCGTTTAGTTTGGCCTTAATTCTGGCCTCAAAAAGGCTGGCCGTTGGTGGTTTTCAGCAGACTGCGCTGGAACGAAAAAAGAGGCTTTCGCCCCTTCTTTCAACGACTTACAGACTCCAGTGGACGTCTGTAGATCAATATTTGGAGCGGGAAACGAGACTCGAACTCGCGACCCCGACCTTGGCAAGGTCGTGCTCTACCAACTGAGCTATTCCCGCTTGATGCAGACAGATTGAGCAGATGCCTGTTGCTGTTTGCGAAATCGGCCGCCAATCAATCAGTTGCAAAATCTTACCCGATTTCATTGCAGAAATGCAATGCACCAGCGCAAGTCCCGACGCCTTGGTGTTCACCTGCTACGCATGCGCCTCTACTTTCTGCTCGCTGCCCGGAAAAAGCTTCAGGAGTCCCCCTGTGAACCTGCCGGTGCCGACCCGAACGCGGATGCTTTTTTTCCGACAGGGCGTGATATGCTGAGAGTGTCCAGGTAGCAAAGGAGAGCACTATGGCACGTTTCAATACTTCAAGAGCCCCTTCCCGCCGTCGTCAGCAGTTGCGTCGTCAGCTGACCGCGCAGCATCGACGTCGACTTATCATTGCTGATCAGCAACTTCACAGCGACCGCGAAAGCGACGATCAGCCCCATTGTCTAAACCATTCCGAAACTCAAACCTGATCGGTCCGGCGGACCGGAGTGCAAGCGGAACCTGCCCGCAGGTTCCCAAACGCCCTCTACCGGTTCCGCCAACGCACGCCTCCACTTTGTAAACAGATAGAACGCAGCTGTAGGTTTTGCGACTAACAAGGCTCATCGGCGTATCAATTTTTAATGTCGCCATCAGGTGACAGTTTCAATTTCCTGTAGCTGAAGAACGCAAAATTAACGGCAGCTTTTACAGCCTAAAGCCTGATTAAACTGTCTATTAAAAGAGACATTTTAGATCTTATTTATGTACCAAAATACACACCAAAAATAAATAAAATTCATTTTTATCAACTGGTTATAAAGATAACCATATACTATTTGTAAATAAAAACTCCTGATCGCCTCCTGAAATTCCGTCGTGCCCGGCACCAGCGCTTTTGCCTAAGAACCCGTTGCGTGCGCAGCGAATAGAACTTCCAAAACTCGTTTAAATAACAATTTGATATAAACACCTGTTTGAACTAAAACTTTTCCAAAACTATACCTATGGAGCCTGCGAACAGGCGCACCCCGGGTGGTCGCCCGGGCGCTCGATGGTTTCGCGCCATCGTCGGCGCCCATCGCTTGCGTCATGGATGCGGTAAGAAAACAAACGGAGATAAACAGGGATAAATGGCTTCGTACAAGGGAGTACAGGGTGCTCTGAACGCGCTCGAAGCGTTTTTCAGAGCCCGATTGCCAGAGGACCTTAGCGACGGACCGACCAATGCCCGGGTCAGCCTGCTGGGCAGCAATGATATTGCCAACCGGCTCACCGGAAACCTGCTCGGTATCTACCTGCACCGCATCACCATCGACGATCACGGCCGCTCCCGTTTCTTCAAGCCCCAGGGGACCGACAACAGCGCCCCCCGCCCGGAACTTCCCGTCAACCTGCACTTTCTGCTCATCGCCAATGCCAACAGCGCCACCGTGGAAGCGGATCTCATGAGCTGGGCGATGGTGGAGCTGGCCAATCACAGCCAGCTGGATATCTCGCAGGTACAGGACATCGACGATGAATGGGGACAAAGCGAAGTCCTCAACATCACGCCGGTGGACATCACCACCGAGGATCTGATGCGCATCTGGGACGTGTTCGAATCGCCCTACACCAGCACCATGGCTTACATGGCCAAGACGGTACGCCTGCGACTGAATCCGCCGCGCACCGAGGGTCCCGAGGTCGTAACCCGTGTTGTGCCGGGGGGGCGTTTGTGATGAGCGCCGTCAAGATACTGGAAACCGGCGTCCTGCATGCCAGCGACATTCTTTACTGGCTCGACGGCAGCACGGCGTCAGACATCGCTTCAATGCAGCGCCTGCCGCACCCGGTCCGCCTCGAGCTGAACAGCAGGCCGGGTGATCTACAGATACGCCAGGCGCCGGGTAAAACAGCGCTCTGGCGCCGCGGCGCTGTCGCTATCGTCGATGGCGAGGCCGGCGAAGCCGACAAGGCCTTTGCTTCCGGCGGCAGCTACACCCTGGCCGGGCGCGTCTACGACAGCCGCGGCTTTTACAACCCGCGCACCTTTTCGATTACGGCCGGCGCCGGCGGCGTGCCCGTCGCCGGTCATGGGCTGGTGATGTACCCGAGCCCTCAGGGTACACGGTTCGGCAGGGCCGGCGGCCTGATCGCGACCCTGCGCTATGCCAGTGACGAAAGCGTCGTGCCCTGGGCTCTGCTGACCGCGGTGGTCACGATTCCGGGAATTGGCGACCAGACCTATCGCGCCCAGGCGGACCACCGTGGCGACGTGCTGCTGCCGCTGCACAGGTTGCCGCCGCTGCCGGAAGGCGTGGACGAATACAGCATCAGTCTGGGTGTCGAGGCGCTGCAAGGCGCCAGTCCCGACACCCCGCTGAATACCGGGGACCTCGTGGCGATGGAGCTGGAGAGCCTGACCAGCGCCGGAGCCTTTTCCGACCCCATCGGATTCTCCGTGGTACCCGGTGAGATCCGATTAATCCGATCCGACAACAAGGATCATTTGGCCGTGCAGCCCAGCTGACCGTAGCTGAAGGAGAAGATCATGCCTGAATATCTAGCGCCGGGTGTCTATGTCGAGGAAGTCAGCTTCCGCTCCAAATCCATCGAAGGCGTCGGCACCAGCGTGGCGGGCATCGTCGGGCCGACCCGCTTCGGACCGCTGCGCGGCAGGCCGGAGGTGGTCACCAGCTTCGCCGAATTTACCCGCGTCTACGGAGACGTGCAGAACCTGTCTCTCGGCGGCGGCAGCGTTCTCAACCACACCGCCATTGCCGCCAAGGCGTTCTTCGATGGCGGCGGCAAGCAGCTGTTCGTTTCCCGCGTTGCCAACTATGCGCTGCCCACCGATGGTTTTTCCGCGGCAGCGGACAGCAGCAACAACGTCACCTTCAGCAGCCGCTTTCCCGGCGCCATGGGCGATCTCACCCTGGAACTGGAATGGCGCGACAGCGAAAACCTGCTGCAGTCCAGCGTCACCAGCGCGCCGGCGGAAGGCGACATCGTCTTTCTCGACGGCCAGGCGCTGCCGGCCGAGGCCATTGCCAACGACAGCCTGCCCGCCGGCCACTTCCCGATGACCGTACGCGCTCTGGTGCAGCGTGTCGGCGACAACTACCGCATCGTTGACGGGCTCTGCGAGATCGTTGCCGATGACGCCGCTTCCCTCGGAGCCGGCGACCTGGTCTCGGGCGACGACCACCTGCTCGGCGCCGGCCTGGTCAACGGCGGCGACACCAGCATTACCTTCACCCGGGTCGTCGCCAAGCGCCCCACCAGCGGCGCCCTGTCGGACGGCACCTCGGCGCAACTCAGCCTGAGCGAGGAGACCGACCTTTCGGCCTTCTTCACCGGCAGCCACTGGGGCACCCTTACCACGCTGCGCGGGACCCTCAACGCTGCCGGCACCGTATTCACCGTCGACGGCAGCGGTCTCAACGCCGGCGTCGGCAGCCCGATCACGCTGAACCTGTCCGCGCTGGCGGCAGCGCCGGACAGCGTCCGCGCGATGATGGTGCAGCGAACCTTCGATATCAGCGTGCGCAACGGTGGCGCCAACGGCCCGGTGGTCTACAGCTACGGCAACATCTCCAGCGCGCCCGACGCCGACAACAGCCTTGCCGCAGTCATGGCGGCAGAGCCGCAGAAACGCTACGACAGCCTCACCAGTCCGGTTCAGTGCGAGCTGGCCGACAGCATCAGCGGTGAAGACGTGATGACGGCGCTGTTCGAATTGTTCGACGACGATGCCATGAATCCCGGCCCGACCTCGGTGGACGGCCCGCGTTACCTAATCAGCCTTACCGGCGGCAGTGACGGTGCCGTGCCGGCCGCGCTGCACTACGGCGGCGTCATCGACGAAGTCAACGGCAGCTCCGGCTTCGCGGCGCTGGAGGATGTCGAGGACATCGCCATCGTGATGGTCCCGGCCGCCTCCGCCGATGCCACCAACCACCAGGCGATAATCGCGGAAATGCAGAAGCACTGCCGCAAGATGCGCTACAGAGTCGGCATCGTCGACAGCCGCGAAGGCATGTCGCTGTCCGAAGTGCGCGAGTTCCGCTCCAACTTCGACGACTCCCGCCTGGCGCTTTACTACCCCTGGGTGGTGGCCGCCGATCCCCGCGGGATCAGCCCTACCCTGTCGCTGCCGCCGTCGGGCTTTATTGCCGGCGTCTACGCCAATACCGACGTCCAGCGCGGCGTGCACAAGGCCCCCGCCAACGAACCTGTGATCGGCGCGCTGGGCTTTGCCCAGGACATCAACCGCTTCCAGCAGGAGCTGCTGAACCCGGACGGCGTCAACTGCCTGCGCTCCTTCCCCGGCCGCGGTCACCGGGTCTGGGGCGGGCGCACCCTGTCCAGCGATCCCGAGTGGAAATACGTCAATGTGCGGCGCTATTTCCTCTACCTCGAGCGCTCCATCGACAAGTCCACCCAGTGGGTGGTATTCGAGCCCAACGGCGAGAGGCTGTGGGACAACGTGCGCATCACGGTGGAGAATTTTCTCTACAACGAATGGGTCAACGGTCGCCTGCTCGGCAGCGCCAAGACCGCCTACTTCGTGCGCTGCGACCGCAGCACCATGACACAGAACGACCTCGACAACGGCCGCCTGGTGTGCGAAGTCGGCGTGGCCGCGCTCAGGCCCGCGGAGTTCGTCATTTTCCGCATCGGTCAGAAAACCGCCGACAGCTGATTAACGGACTGACCGATTAACAGACTGAACAGGAATCGACGCCATGGCACAGTTTCGTGAAACCCCCTACAGCGTTTTCAATTATCTGGTGAACCTGGACGACGGCACCGAAGGCGATATTGCCGGCGGCTTTTCGGAAATCTCCGGCCTCAACGCCGAAGTCACGGTGGCCGAGTACCGCAACGGCAATGCGCCGGTCAACTACGTCACCAAGATTCCCGCCATCCACAAGTCCGGCGATGTCACGCTCAAGCGCGGCGTTATCGGTGCCGACAATATCTACAGCTGGCTCGACCAGGTGCGCGCCGGTGACGTCGGCGCCAAGCGTAACGTCACCGTCAAGCTCAAGAGCGAAGACCCGACCAGCTCCACGGCGGTGGTCACCTGGAAGCTGATCAACGCCATGCCGATCAAGTGGACCGGACCGACACTCACCGCCAAGGGTGGCAGCGACGTCGCCATCGAGGAGCTGGTGCTGGCGGTCGAACATATCGAGCAGGAGTAAGCGCCGGATCATGCAGCAACTGCTGGCTTCCCGAATCACCCTGACACCGCGTCCGCTCGAAGCCCGCAACGCGGTTCTGGAAGTGGCCATGCTCGGCCACTGTCCGGGCCCGGTGCGCATCGGGCGCCTGCTGGCGCTGCGCGGTGCCCTGTCCCGGATGCGTAGCCTGGGATTCGGTGATGCCGTGGATCAGCTCGAGGCCAGCAGCGGGGATCCGCGCATACTGGGCCTGCAGCACCTGCCGATACCGCTGCGCTCCAGTGCCGAGTTTCACGACATCTTTCCCGGGGCGCAGAGCGCCGATACCGGCTATGTCAGCGTACTGGCCGGTCGCCGCGCCTGGCTGCCCCAGTGTGTCGACGACTTTTTCGCCAACGGCGGCGACACGCTCTGGGTCATCGCCGTGCCCGAAAACGAAGGACAAAGCGGTTTCCTGCCAGCCGAGAACACCCGCCTGCACGAGATATCGACCCTGCGCGGACTGGCCTGCGCCCTGGCGATCCCGACGCTGGCTACGGTGGCGTTTCCGGATCTCGAGCGTCTGCAGGTCCCCGCACGGTTGCCCGATATTCCCCGGGTACGGCTGGACAACCCCTCGCCGCAATTCGTCCCCTGCGGCACCGACCTCGACGACGACCATCGCGAGCGCCGCTACAGCGACGAGGTGGCACTTGGCGAAATGCCGCCGCCGGCGGCGTTCAACCGCATTCTGCAGGGCATTCTGCCCTGGCTGGCGAAGCACCGCCCGGACCTGCAGTGCCTGTTGACGCTGCCGCTGAGCTACAACGGCAAGCTGGACAGCCCCGCCATCGACGCCCGGGCGCTGCAATGGATTCGCGAGATTCGCGATGGCGACACCGGAGCCCGTCTGCGCCAGACCCAG
Organism: Marinobacterium nitratireducens; assembly: GCF_014645375.1. GTDB lineage: Bacteria > Pseudomonadota > Gammaproteobacteria > Pseudomonadales > Balneatricaceae > Marinobacterium_A > Marinobacterium_A nitratireducens. The sequence goes on along the minus strand of NZ_BMLT01000001.1, from coordinate 341,116 downwards.
TTTCTGTTTCCCTACCTGCGTGGTCCGGGGCTCGGGCTGTCGAGCCCGGTTGGCATCATCGCCGGCAAGCAGGCGGCCCAGGCACAGGCGCGCGGTCCCTGGCGCTCGATTGCCGGCCTGCCGCTGCAAAGCGCGGGACTGCCCTATCCGCCGCTGAGCGTCGGTGAGCGGGTGCAGCTGCGCAACGACCCCGGTGTCGGCGTGCTGCAGCAACGCAACGGACAACTGCAACTGGATGACGAGCGCCTGGTGGTTCCGGCGCTGCACCCGGATGACTATTCCCGTTCGCAGGTTCCACAACGTTTCGACGGTTACCGTTCGGCGGAAGTCATGCGCCTGCTGGGCTACCTCAGACGCCAGCTCAATGCCCTGGGCGAGCAGCTGATATTCAATCTCGATTACCGGGATCCGCGCCCGCGGCTGCTGCTGGAGCGGTTTTTCCGCCAGCTGCAGCAACGGGGTGCGCTGCGCGGCGCCACCGCCGAGGAAGCCTTCCGCATCGAGGAAAGCCAGACCCGCGAAGGCGTGATGATCTACGAAATCATGATCGCGCCGGCCTTCCCCGTCGATCGCATCCATCTTACCTTCATCAACCGCCAGGGAGAGTGGCAAGGACGGGTGAACGATGACTGAGTTCGTGCCGTTCCGCTTCAAAGTCAACCTGTACAACAGTGAGAACAACCAGCTGCTGTGCAGCGGGCAGTTCAGCGAGGTCACCGGATTCGAGCTCAGCATGGAGCCCAAGACGATTCAGGAAGGCGGCCGCAACTGGGGCGAACTGCAGCGCAGCGGCATCACCAAGTTCACCCCGATAGTACTGAAACGGGGCGTCACCAGCGTCAACGATCTCTGGAGCTGGTTCGACGCCAGCACCCGCGGCTCCAACTACGGTTACCGCCTCCACGGCGAGATCATCGTGCTGGGCAATCCCATCGACGGCAAAACGGAAAACCCGGTGATGACCTGGCGACTGGAAGGCGTCATGGCGACCAAGTTCAAGGGGCCGGACCTCAACGCCACCGCCAACCAGGTCGCCATCGAAGAACTGCACCTGGTGCACGAAGGGCTGGAACTGGAACGACCGGCGGCGGCCGGCAACGGGAGCTGAAGCGAGATGATGAACCCCGAGCGCGGCAAGCTGATACCGGTCAGCGGCAACAACAACACGCCGGACATGGACAATGCCGTCGATGTGCAGTTCAACCCGGTGTCGCTGAAGGTGTCGCTGTCCAACACGCTCAAGGAAAACAAACGCAACGGCAACAGCCGCGCCGCCCAGTTCGTCGACAAGAGCTCCTCCACGCTGTCGGTGGAGCTGATGTTCGACACCACCTATATCGATGCCGGCGACGGCGAATCCCAGAACGATATCGAGCAGGGTTCCGACGTCCGCGATCAGACGAAGAAGATCGCCGAGCGCTTTCTCAAGCCCGTCGAGTCCGGCGAGCAGATGGAAGCCCCGAAACGCTGCCTGTTCCAGTGGGGCAGCTTCGAGTTCGTCGGCATGGTGGAGAATTACGAGGAGACACTGGACTACTTCTCCAAGGAAGGCCGACCGCTGCGCGCCAAGGTGGTGCTGCGCCTGAAGGAAGACCGTTACCAGTTCCGCCAGCGCAGCGACGGCGTCGCCGCGGCGCAGCAGGACACGCCGACCCTTTCGCCCACCGGCAACGGCGACACCGGCACCAATCAGCATACCAGCCCCGTGCCCGGCGCCAGCGAGGGCCCGGGCAACTGGCGCGATACCGCGCTGTACAACGGCATCGAGAACCCGCGTCTGCCCGGCGCCGCGGTACTGGCGGTGCCCGGCGTGTCGGCCAAAGCGTCGGTCGGCATCAAGGCCGGCGGCGGCGCTGCCATTGGCGTCAAGACCTCTTTCTCGGCGCAGCCGGCCTTCTCCTTCGGCGCATCCGCCAGCCTCGGTACCCGCGTGGAAGGCGCCTTCGGGGCCGGTGCCAGGGCCGGCGCGGTACTCGGAGCCGGAATCGAGACCGGCGCCGAAGGTCCGGCGCTCGAGCTCGATGCCGGTGTCGGGTTTGACTGATGGCCGGCAACCAATCCGAACGCAACGCAGGAGCTGACAAATGCCCGTCGTGATCGAAGAAGTCATCGCCGATATCCAGGAACCGGTCACCCAGGCGAACGAAAACCTGCCGGCGGCCGAGCAACAGCCGCTGGACAAAAACGAGGCGGATCTGGCCGATACCCTGGCGCGAATCCGCCAGCGCCAGCAGCGCCTGCAAGTGGACTGAGCGAGGGATTATGCCCGATAACGCCTTCATCAACAGCCGCCCGGTGGTCCGGGTCGACGGCGAGCGGCGCGACGATCTGGTCGAAGCCCTCACGGGACTGGTGGTCAACCTGCCGCTGCACGGCTGCGCCCATGCCGAGCTGACGTTGACCAACTGGGGCACCCCGGAAGGCGCCAGCACGCCGGCCTGGGTGTTCGACGATATCGCCCTTGGCGCGGAGCTGGAGATCGACATGGGCCAGCCCGACCCGGTACGGATTTTCAAAGGCGAAGTCACCGCCATCGAGGAGCAGTACGGCGAAGGTGCGCCGACCCTGGCGCTGCTGCTGCAGGACCGGCTGCACCGGCTCGCGCGCGCACGGCAGAATCGCAGCTACGAAGAGTACTCACCGGACGAGATCGTCCGGGCCATCGCCGCCGAAGCCGGTCTTCGCGCCGACGTTCAGGTATCCGGGGTCAATGACAGCTGGCACCAGCTCAACGAAAGCGACCTGGCATTCCTGCTGCGCCTGCTCGGGCGCTTCGACATCGCGCTGCGGCTGGAAGACGATACCCTGCGCGCCCGGCCTGAAGAGCCGGACAGCGCGCCGGTCGAGCTCAGCGCCCAGGACAGCGCGCTGCGCGTCCGCCTGATCGCCGACCTCAACCATCAGCCGCGGGCCTCGCGCAGCCAGGGTTACAGCGTCGCCACCGCCGAAGCGGTGGAGCACAGCAGCGAGCGTCTGTCACCGGCGCCCGAGGCGACCAGCGCTGCCGATACCCTGTCCCGGCTGGGCTGGCCCGGCGACGAAACCGTGCCTCATCCGTTCGCCCGCAGCCAGGCCGAGGCCGATGCCTACGCCCAAGCGCACTTTCACCGCATGGCCAAGCGCTTCGTGCAGGGCGATATCGTCTGCCAGGGGGAACCGACGCTGAAAAGCGGCCGCGAGATCCTTCTCAGCGGCGTCTCGCCTCGGCTGCGCGGAACCTATCAAGTGGTGCACTGCAGCCACCGTTTCGATAGCAGCACGGGTTACGAAACCCATTTGAAAGTCAATCGAGCCGACTGGAGCCCTGCCCCATGAATGCCCACACCCTCGGCCATCTGCACAGTCTGCAACTGGCACAGGTCACCGATAACGCCGACCCGGACAGCCGCGGCCGAGTCAAGGTGCGGCTGCAATCCGCACCGATGGAGATGTGGGCCAGCGTGGTGGCCCCGTCCGCCGGCGACGGTTATGGCGCCAGTTTCATCCCGCGCATCGGCGAGATCGTTGTAATCGCGTTCATCGACCAGGACACGCCGCTGGTGCTGGGCAGCATCTGGTGCGGCAGCGGCAGCCGCCCGGAGGATGCCGATCCGCAGCAGGAGCACTACGTCATCCGCACTCCCGGCGATACCGTGCTCGAGTTCGACGACAACGATCCCAGGGTGGAACTGCGCACCCGCTCCGGTTACCGCGTCACCGTCACCGAGAGCGGCGGCGGCGAGGTCAGGATCGAACGCGGCAGCCAGAGCGTTTCCATGACCGCGGCCGAAATCACCGTAGACAGCGCAGGCCCGGTGAACATCAACGCCGCCCAGGTCAATCTGTCGGCGGCGCTGGTACAGGTCGACGCCGGCATGTCCCGCTTCAGCGGCGTAGTGCAGTGCGACACCATTATCGCCACTTCGGTGGTGGGAACCACCTACACGCCCGGTGCGGGCAATATCTGGTAACAGGCAACGATTATGACCAGCGCACAGATGCTTCACGACGTTCGCCTCAGGGCCCCCTACTTCGAATCATCGGAGCGGGCGACCCTGCTGCGTTACCTGGATCCCGACTTTGTCGCCCGCTTCCAGCAGGACGTCAGCAAACAGCGCTTTGCGCAACCGCAGTTCGTCGACTGGATACGGGAAGAGACCCACAGCCCTTACGACGGCAAGCCGGTTTTGCGGCTGCCCACGCACCGGGCCTTTCATCTGTTCTGCTGCGAAGTGGTCTGCGAGCGCTTCGGCCGTCCGGCGCTGGACCCCGCGCGCATCACCTCGGCCGGCTTCGTGATTCGCCGGCTGCGCGGTGATCGCGAGCAGGCCTGGATTGTCGAAGAGGGCGAAGCGCTGGGCTGGCAGGACGCCAGCGCCGGGATCAGGGATCCGGACCTGGACCGGCGCCTTTGCGCCAACGGCATGCTGCATCCCCGCACCAACCAGGCGACCTACACCGGCGAGCAGACCCACCCGCTGCATGTTCTCAACAGCACCGACGCCAGCGGCAAGCGCCACAGCCTGCTGTTCGGCTATGTGCCACTGGGCGGTTTCTACTACGAGCGTAACGCCCAGGGCCTGTTCGACGCGCAAAGCCAGGATGAGATCGAGGATCTGGCGGCCCGCTCCCTGCCCTGGCCGTTCGGTTATCGCGACGGCAGGCAAACGCAGTGGCGAACCGCCGACAACCTGCAGGTCGAGAACGGCGTGCCGAGCAAGGGGCTGTTCGAACTGCTGCGCCTGCTGGTCAACCGTTACCACCTCGGCGAAGCCGGACGCGAGGCCAACGCCGAGCTCGAAACCCTGTTCTCCGGCATCTGGTTCCATGATGAAGAGCGGCTACCCGCACGGCTTCGTGGCGCTGCGCAGGAGGAGGCGGGCTTCAAGGCACAGAGCCGCGAGCCGGTCAGGCACGCCCGCCGCTTTCACCTGTTTGCCTATCTGCAGGACTGCTTCGCCCGCGCAGAGGGCAACCCGCTGGTGCAATGGCTGATCGAACAGGAAGACGCGGCCGACAACGCCGGCGGCCTCGAACACCTGGCGCAACTGGCGCCGTTACCCGATGCAGGCGGCAACGGTACGCTGAACCTGTCCCTGCGACTGGAGGCCAGCGACGCCGAGGATATCCGTTACCGGCTCGGCCAGCGCTTTCGCGCCCAGACCCTGGCGCAGGCGCGGGAAATTCCGTTGCCCAAGTTCGGCCAGGGCGAGGCGGACGTCTATCAGCTAGTGCCGTTCGTACGCTCGCGCAACGATCAGGGCAAGGAACAGATCCAGTGGGGCGATGCCCAGTGCCGCTCACTGCAGTTCCGCGTCGCGGCACCGCTGGACCCGGAAGCCAGCCGGCCGTCGCTGATCCAGATGCCGAGCCTGCGGGATCTGAAACGCGGGCTGGCCCGGGGCGCCTCGGTGCTGACGCCCGGCGACACCTTCGACTTCATCAACGGCCTGAAGCTTAAAAAAGGCGCCAGCGAAGATGTTATCGGCGAAGGCCCAAAGCTGGGCGTGCAATGGATCTGCTCGTTCAGCCTGCCGGTGATCACCCTGGTGGCGATGATCCTGCTGATGATCATGATCTCGCTGCTGAATATCGTTTTCTTCTGGCTGCCATGGGTACGGATCTGCCTTCCGTTCCCGAAAATCGACAAGTAGGGATGAGGTAAAACGGCGATGACAACTCCGACTCCCAGGATTCGCAGCTGGCCGCTGGGCGGCGTCGACGAAGACGGCGCCCTTGGCTGGGCCACGGACGACCAGAGCGTGCGCGAGGTGATGCTGAATATTCTGCTCACACGCCCGGGCGAGCGCCTGCAGCGTCCGGATTTCGGCGCCGGGCTGCTGAACTTCGTCCACCAGCCCAACAACGAAACCACCCGCAACCTGATCGCCGGCGTCGTCAGGAAGTCGCTTGCGCTCTGGGAGCCACGGGTGGTGGTGGACGGCGTCGAGGTCCGCCCCAGCCCCGAGGATCTGTCGGAGGTGCACATCAATATCCGCTACCGCCTGCGTCACAACCCTGCCCCCGCCGAGTTGGGGCTGACCCTGAATCTGGGTGTCTAGCAAATGGCTGAAAAGCGTAATCGAGGCAGCCGAGGCGAGGCATAAACAGGCGAAGAAGCGCGGTTTAGTGGGCTAAATGAGCATTGTGAGCCTGTTTTAACGAAGCATTCGGCAACGCGGATAGCTTTTCAAGCTGTCTGCAAAGGAGGACGAGAGACCATGCCATTACCGGTCCCCAATCTGGACGATCGCCGCTTCGACGACCTGGTCGCCGAAGCCAGGGAGCGCCTCGCCACCCACCTGCCGGAACTGACGCAGGTCGCGCCGGGCGATCCGGTGCACGGGTTTATCGACCTCTTTGCCTGGCTCACCGAAACCATCCTCTACCGCGCCAACCTGATTCCCGAGCGCCAGCGCCGCATTCTGCTCAATCTGCTGCAGATCCCGCTGCGCCCGGCACGCCCGGCGCGGGGCCTGGTCTGCGTCGATGCAGGCCCCACCAGCGTCACGCTGCCGCCGCTGCTCAACGACGGCACCCAGTTACGCGGCGGCAAGCAGAGCCTGACCTGCGTCGGCGAGCTTCAGCCCACCTGCCTGGGGCTGCAGGTGCTGATCAAACAAAGCCTGAGCACCGACGATCTGGCGCAGCTGGGCATGACACTTCAGGATCTGCACGAGCAGTTCGGTCTGCGCAAGGGCGAAACCCCGAAACCCTTTCAGCCGCGGCGCTTCGATATCGGTCGCGAACCGCTGAGTCTTGCCCGCAGCCTGGACAAAAGTTTCTATCTGGCGTGCATCGCACCCAGGCAACTGGACGACCATCTCGATCTGTTGCGCGACAATCTGGCGGGCATTCGCCTCAACGTCGCGATAGCGCCGGCGGACGATCTGGACGGCGACAGCGTCAGCGACATGGAGGCGCGCGAGCTGCAGTGGGAACTGGTGGCCGAGGGTCCCGACGGCGGTACCCGTTTTCTGCCGCTGGATCTGATCTCGGACACTTCACTGGGCGGGCGTCAGGCCGGCGTGGTGCGGCTGCGGCTGCCCGCCAACAGTGCCCTGTTCGCAGACTTCGCCAACGCCGATCCCATGTTCGACGGCAGCAAGAATCTGCCACCGGCGCTCGACGATGCCGTCGATGCGGCCCGCGTCGCGCTCTGGATAAGACTGCGCTGCCCGGACGATCCCAAACTCGTGCTCGGCTACCTGGGCCTCAACGGCGTCGAGGTGGTGGCGCAGGGCCTGCGCCGCGACCGCATTGTCGGTCTCGGCACCGGGCTGCCGGATCAGGTGGTGAGCCTGCCGGATCAGCAGATCGACGCCGCCTCCCTGGACCTGCAGGTCGAAGAGGACGGCGCCTGGGTCGCCTGGCGCGGCGTCGACTATCTCGCCGGCCTGGGCGCGGACGCCCGGGTCTACCGGCTGGACCCGCAATCGGGCCATGTCTACTTCGGAGACGGCCTGGAAAACGGCCGCCGCCCGCCGCGGGGCGTCCGCATTCGCGTCGCCGGGTATCGCTACGGCGGTGGCGAGGACGGCAACCTGCCCGCCGGCAGCATCAAGGAAATCGTCGACGGCAGCCCCCGCTTCAAGCTGCGCCACGAATGGCCACTGCGCGGCGGGCGCGACGCCGAAAGCCTGGAACAGGCCGAGCAGCGCATCCCCCGCTTCCTGACCCACCGCAACCGCGCCGTTACCGCCGCCGACTTCCAGCAGATCTGCCGCGCCAATCCCGTCAACCCGGTGGCCCGCGCCGAGGTGATGGAGGGATTTCTGCCGGGCAATACCCTGGATGCGGCGCAACGGGATGTGCCCGGGGTCGTCAGCGTATTCGTGCTGCCGCCGGCACGGGTCGGCATCGGCAACTGGCCCAAGCCCACCAAGGGCCTGCTCAAGGACCTGTTCAACCACCTGCTCAGCCGGATTCTGGTGGGCACCGAACTCTATGTGCTGAGCCCGCAGTTCGTGCCGATTGCGGTCAGCATCCTGGTTCAGGTTCGGGATCCGCAGACCGAGCAGCAGACCCTCAATTCGGTACAGACCGCCATCACCGGGTACCTGTGGCCGCTGGCGCCCGGCGGCGCCAGCGCCGAAGGCTGGCCCCTGGGCCGTGCGGTGCGGGCGAACGAGTTGCTGACCCAGGCGGCAAGGGTCGAGGGCGTGCAGGCGGTCAACGCCGTGGCGCTGTTCGAACAGACCCGTGTGGACGGCAAGACCGTCTGGCGCCGCCTGCCCCCGACCGAGGCGCTGGATCTGAGCGACTACCAGTTGCCGGAGCTTGTCGGGGTCCGCGCCGGCATCGGCGGTGCGGGTGACACGCCGCCGCTGCCAGGCGGTATCGGCCCGCTGCAGGGCGCCCCCGCGGAACCCGGAGACGGCATCGCCGTACCGGTGATACCGGATATTTGCTGATGGACCGCTGCTGATGGACGTCAACAACACCCCCTACTTCCTGCTGCGCAGCGAAGCCGAGTTCGCCGAGGGCTCGCGGCGGCTGCAGTGGCACGCCGGCAAGCAGGCCCTGACACTGGCCCAGAACCAGAGTCTGCGACTGCCCGCGGGGGATGCGGCAGCGGCTATCGCCGCCTGGCAGGCCTCGACACCGATGGCGGTGGACGCCTACTATCAGGTCGCGCGCCTCGGCGCCGACGCCACCGCTGTCGAATTCAACAGCGGTCGCGGCTGGATGACGCTCAAGGACGGCACGCTTAACGCCCTGAGTGCGCCGGCCGGCACCCTGCGGGATCTGAGCCTGAACCGCGAAGGCCGCCTTGCCGCACCGTTCAGCAACGATGTCGATGAACATGGCCTGCTGCTGTTTCACCTGCGCCGTCGCTGGCAAACCCTGTGCTCACTGCCGGTCGCGCCCCGCCGCGCCTGGGTCGATGCCGACAACGGCATCTGGTGCATCGGTGCCGACCGGCTGATGCGTTGCACCGGCGAGCCGCTGCCACTGTCCTATGCGCCGCAGGACGACCGCTTCGAGCCCCTGACCACCAATCCCGGAGCGCTCGGCCTTGCCTGGCAGCAGCCACTGCCGGCCGGTTGGGAAGCCCTGGCGATCTGCGGCGATGAACAACGGGTTTATATGCTGGTGCACGACGGCGCCGGCAACCAGCGTATTCTTGCCCGCGCGCGCTCCCCGATAGCCGACCGCCCGCTGCAACACTTCACGCTGGACCAAGAGGCCCCCTTCGCCGTCGACCTCGCGCTGGCGGCACCGGGCCGTCTGGCGGCGCTGGCGCCGCGGCAGGCCGACGATGGCGAATTCCGCCACCGAGACTGCCCGGTACTGGCGCTGTATCCCGGCAGCACGGAGGCCGGCGGCGAAGCCCGCCTGATCAGGGAACGCTATCCGATGCTGTCGCTGGCGGTGCCGCGCTTCGCCAGCTGCGCCGACGGCCAGTTGCGCTACCAGGCTCAGCCGGACCCGGATTACCCGGATTTCGACCCGCGGCCGCGGGAGCTGCACGCGCTGCGCCAGCCCCGCTACCACCTCGAGGCCAGCGCATTGCTGCAGGAGGTGATGGACTCCGGCGCGCCCAACACCCTCTGGCACCGGGTGTACCTCGACGCCTGCATACCGCCGGGCTGCTCCATCGGCCTGGCCGCGCGCGTCTACGACAGCCCCGATCAGCGCGGCAGCGCGGAGCTTGTCGAGCAGCCGGCGCCGGCGTGGAATCCGCTGCCATCGGAGCTGGCGTTCCAGCAGGCCCTGTCCGGGCACGAACCGGGCCGGCGCGGACTGTTCGAGCTGCTGCTGCAGCGTCCTTCCGGCCCGGTTCGCCGGCTCGCCGGACGCTATCTGCAGCTGCAGATCCGGCTGCAGGGGAACGGCCGGACCACCCCGGTTCTGCACGCCATCCGGGTCTACCAGCCCCGCTTTTCCTATCAGGAAGCCTACCTGCCGGAGCTGTACCGCCAGGAACTGCAGTTCGACCCCGACAACGCCAGCGGTCCGGCCAACGGCGCCGACACCCGTGAGCGGCTGCTGGCGACCTTCGAAGGCGTGCTGACCCCCATCGAGGGCCGTATCGCCGCCAGCGACCAGCTGCTGCACCCGGATTCGGCACCGCCTCAGAATCTCAAGTGGCTGGCCCGCTCGCTCGGTACCGAACTGCCCGGGCACTGGCCGCTGCCGCGCCAGCGGCGCTGGCTGAAACAGGCCACCCTGATCCAGCAATACAAGGGCACGCTGCCCGCGGTCAACCTGGCGCTGGACATCCTTACCGACGGCGGCGTTCAACGCGGTGAAGTCGTGGTACTGGAGAACTTCCGCCTGCGGCGCACCCTGGCGACCATCCTCGGTCGCAATATGGACGACGCCGAGCACCCGCTGACCCTCGGCACCGGCATGAGCGGCAACAGTATCGTCGGCGACAGCCTGATCCTGTCCGATATGAACGCACGGGAATTTCTGGCGCTGTTCGCGCCGGAGCTGGCCACGGAGGAAGAGGCCCGCGCGGTGGAAGCCTTTTTCGAGCGCTACGGGCACCGCGTCAGCGTGCTGCTGCACGGCCGCGCCCGCGAGCAACGCGGCGCCGTCGAAACGATGCTGAGAGAGCAGCTTGCGGCCCACCTGCAATGGCGCATTATCGAAACCGAGCAGCCTTTCATACTCGGTACGTCGCCGCTGCTCGGCGTGGACACCTATCTGGAGAGGCAGCCCGACGCGGCGCCTGTAATCCTCGATCAAACCCGTATCGGACAGGAAGGCCTGCTGCACAACCCGGCGGCGTTTTCGCCTCGGGATATCAACGCCGGCGCCTGACAAGGAGACGAACCATGAGGAGGTCCCATGAGTGACCAGGACGACCTGCCGACACTGAAACAGGACGACCAGCTGGCGGAGCCGCTGCGCCGTGTGTCCTACGAAGCCGGCATGATGCTGGGGCTCGAGGCCACCCGCGACGAGCAGGCCTACCACCGGCGCCGCCTCACCCGCCACCAGTACTGGCTGCACGGCTACGGCACCCTGGCGGGCCTGCGCGTCAGCATGGACCCGGACAGCCACGAAAACGACAGCGACGATGTGCTGGTGCGGCTTCAGGTCAGCCCGGGGATCGCCGTCGACGGTCTGGGCCGCGAGGTGCTGGTGCACGAAACCTACTGCATCAATCTGCGCCAGTGGCTGGACGCCCAGAGCGAGGGCGATCTGCTGGAAGGCTACGACGGCGGTACCGAACGGCTCTGGCTCAAGGTCACGGTACGCCAGAAGGACTGCCCGCTGGCCAGGCAACCGGTGCTGACGCGCAAGCTCAACCTCAGTACCGATGCGGTGCAGCCGAGTCGCACCGCCGAAAGCGTGCAGCTGGAGCTGATTCCCGAACTGCCGCCGGAACCCGACGAGCGCTTTGCCCCCTGGGCCAGCCACACGCCGGTCGCGGACGCGCCGCCGACCCTGAGCGCCGCGGAACAGCAGACGCTGGACGAGCTGGAGCTGAGCAACCCGGCGGCGGCCGCACAGCTCGGCCTGCATGCAAGGCTCTTGCATGCGCTCGATGCCGGCGGCGTCGCCACCACCAACCTGGCCGACGAGCTCGAGGCCGGCGCCCGTCTGCTGCTGGCGCGGATCAGCATCGACACCACGGACCCTGCCAATATTCTGGTGAATCCGGAACGGATCAGCATCAACAATCTGGTGCGCCCCTTCCTCACCACCGCCAGCCAGCTGGCCTGGCTCAACCGGCAGGCCTGAACCGACATGGGCATTGCGCGCCCTTGAGCGGCAAGGCCCTGAAAGCTGCGAGGAGACACCATGAGCGAGATACTGTTTCAACCCCTCGGGGATCCGGTCGCCGCCGGCGACAGCCTGGAGCATATCGCCGATATCGACCCGCGCATGACCCGCACCCATTACTTCGACGGACGCCTGCTTACCGCCGAGGACCTGGAGCGGGACCAGATCTACCTCGATCAGCGCCTGCGGGAAGTCGGCAAGGTACTCGGACAGGGCGTGATTGCCGGTCTCGAACTGGAATATGACAGCTTTTCGGGCCTGCTGAGGCTGCAGCCGGGACAGGCCGTCACCGCACTCGGACGGGTTCTGCAGCTCAGCAGTGAGCTGCTGGTAAGTCTCGGCGACCGGGCGCTTATCGCCCAGCTGAACAACAGCAAATACCGGCACTTCAACCGCGGGCTGTACGCGGTGGTGCTCAAGTATGTCGAAGTGGCCACCGACATCGCCGAGGTCTTCCCCACCGACCTGGCCTCCAAACGCGGCGCCGACTACGCCCTGGTAACGGAATCGGTGCAGCTGGGGCTGGTGCCCCTGCCGCTGCCGTTGCCGCAGCAGAATCCGCTGCATATCCGCGCCAGTCTGATGCGCGAACTGCTGGGCAACGGGCTGGCCGATGCGCTGATACCCGAGGACAGCGTGGCGCTCGGGATTATCGCCATCCAGAACGACACCGCGCAATGGCTCGACAGTCAGCTACTGCGTCAGCCGGCGCGGCCGCAGGGCGGCAGCGCCGATCAGCAGCGGGACCTGTCGCGCCAGTACGAAGCGCTGCTGGCGGATATTTTCACGGCACGCGCCGGCGGCAGTCTCGACAACCACTTCGCGGCCCGCGACTATTTCAGCCTGCTGCCCCCGGTGGGCACCGTACCGAAGGACGCCGTCGACGCGGTCAACGGCCACCAGGGCTATTTCCCCGAGCACTTCAACGTCCATGTCGCCCCCATACGACTGTCGGACCTGGCACTGATTCGCAGCGAGTCGCTGGAACTGCCCAACATCGATCTCAACAGCCGTGAAAGCATCGACATCGTGGTGCTGGCGCCGCTGGCCAATCAGGATTATGGACTCTACGCCCGCCAGCTGGAACGGGATTACGACCCCGGGAGCCGCCGTCTGCCGCAGCTGGATCTGCTGCGCCTGAAGCTCTACCCGGTGCAGCCGGTGCACGCGCTCGATACCGATGCCAGCGTCTGGCAGCACATCTGGGATGCCGTCGCCGACGGCCAGCTGCTGTATGTGCGCCGCCCGATCCGTGCCGCGGAAACCGCGGTCAGCGGCATCGTCCTGGCCCGCGGCAGCGAACTGCCGGAGCCGGTCGAGCCACCGCCGGCGAGCGATGATTCGGTGCCGACCACGCCATCCGATCCCGGCAGCGTTATCGAGGACGAAGACAGCGTGCTGCTGCGCTTTATCAACTTCGAGCGCCTGGCCGAGGTCCGCCGACCACCGGACGACGACGGCATGCAGGCGCTGAGACGGCTCGTCGAACGCGCCGGTGACCGGGCAGCCGGCGTCCTGCAGGCCAACGAGTTCCTGCTGCGGGTCGAACGGCACTACGACGCCGTCGTCTGGCCGACCCTGCAGGTGCTGATCGAGCGGGAGACGCTGCCGGCGCTGCTTGAACGCTTGCAGGAAGCGGATGAGCGTCACCCCGCCGTCACCGGCAAGATCGTGCTCGACAGTGCCGCCGACAGCGGCATCGAAGGCGATCTTGCCGGGCGCTGGGAAGAACTGGTGGGACAGATCAACTAAGGAGCCGACCATGCCGTTCATCGTGCTGCACCGCCCCATTGCCAGCGCTCCTTCACTGGAGAGGCTGCACCTGTTCGCCGGGCGTCACCTCGGCGAAGAGGAGTTCGATCGCCAGCAGGCCTACGCCGATGCGCGCCTAGCACCATTGCTGAAGAGCCGGCCGGCCGGCGTGGTTCAGGGCCTGCGCCTTGGCAGCAGCGGCGCAGGCGGACTCGCGGACCATGACACCTTCGTCGTCAACCCGGGGCTTGCGCTTACGCCGCAGGGGCAGACGCTGAACCTGCAAACCCCGCTCAAGGCCGAATGGCGCAGCCTGATCGAGCATTACCTGACCCGCACGGCCACGTCCGATGCCACCGGCGTCTACTACCTGACACTGCAGCAGACGCTCGACACCATCGATGCCCCCGGCGTCGAGCCCTGCCAGCGGGCGGAGTTCGACCCCACCCGGGACTCGCGTCTGGTGGCGGTCACCAGCGTGCAGCTGCGGCGCCTGGCCATAGCGCCGGAAGTGGTCGCCACCACTCCGCCGGAGCAGTTGCAGAACTGGATCGCCGCAGACCGCGTCGACGGCGAGTTTCTGGGCGCCTTCAACCAGGCCGTGCCGCTGGCGCTGCTGGCGATCGAAAGCAGCGGTGATGACCACAGCGTGAGCTGGGTGTCGGAGGCTGCCGGCCGATACGAGGCGGTCGACGGTGCCGGTTACCGGGTGCTTCTGAATCAGGTCAGCGCGGCGTTGCGCCGCACCATGCAGCGCTACGGCGAGCCGGGCAACGCAGACACCCCGCTGCAGGATTTTCTCGGCACCGACCTGCACCTGGATTATCTCCCCGCCGCGGGTCAGCTGCCCGTTCCCTGGCTGCAGAACCCCGATGCCGGCGCACCCGGCCTGCTGTGGCTGCCGCAGCACCTGGGCATCGACATGGTGCCGGTGCCGTCGGACTCGGTCGCGGAACTGATCGCACGACACCTGCCGCGACGGGTCATCGACCTGCGCCAGGGCGGCGGTGACAACATCCGCCTGCTGCTGGCGATCGACCGCCGCGACTACCGCCCCGACCTGCTGGACATTCCGCCGACCGACACGCGGCTCGAAGCGGATATCTATCGTTTTTACATGCGCGCCTACAACGCCTGGCATCGCTGGCGGGTGCAGTTCGACCGGCTCTACTTCGTGGAGCCCTCCAACGAAGCGCCTTTGACCGGCCCCGACGGCATGCCCGCGATCGAACACCGGGTGCTGGATCCGGCGCAGTTCAGGCACCTGGACCTGCCCAAGCCCGCGTTACCGCCGATCGCCCCGGCCAGCCTGTTCGGCAACGTCATCGGCCGTGCGCTGCAGGCGCTCGGATCTGCGGCGTCCACCGCCCCGCCCTATCCCTACGATCGCGGCGTACCGGCGCAGCCGGATTTCTATCGCAACTGGCTGGTCACCGTCGACGACGTCCCGGTTCCGCCGCCGGTGCCCGTGCCGGACGAAGACGGTCTGGTGATTCGCTACGCCGTGGCACTGGTGGAACTCGAAGCCATCGAAAACCAGATCCGCACCGTCCGCTCGCGGCTGGAAAAGACCCGCGACCTGCTGCTGCTGATGCGCCAGCAACTGGACTCGCAGACGGTCGCGCTCTCTTCCCTTGCCGGCGGTGTCGCGGGCGACGGCAACGGCCTCCAGGTGGCCCGCTGGTTGCCCTACGCCAGCCTCAACACCAATCTGATTCCTGAGGAACTCTCCGCCGCCACCGCCAGCGTCACGGCGGCGGCACCGGTGCAGCGCACCGCCGCAACGGCCGGGACGGCCACCCCGACAACGGAAACCGCGACCCGCCTCAGCAAAAGTTTCAGCAGCAACCTGCTGACCTCGGCGCTGAACACCAGCATCAGCAGCACGCCCACCTACCTGACCACCAAGCCCGAGACCTATTCCGCGTTCGAGCTCGGTATCAACAAGCAGCGCCTCGACCTGTTGGCCAACCTCGGCAAGAGCGCCGTCAGCAAGCCGGCCTTCGATGCCAAGGAATTCCGCTTCGGCGTGCTGGACCATATCAGCCCCGAAATCAACGAGTACCGCAAGGCCTATTTCGGCATGCAGGATCTGGTGACCACGATCCAGGACCTGTTCGACCCCACCGATGCCTCGGCACTGCGCAAGAAACTCAAGGCCAGCGAACAGAGTTTCGGCCTGGTCGACCCGTCCCGGCTCGAAGACGAAATCGACGCCCGGGCCAGGGAACTGGCCGCCGGCGACAGCGCCAAAGAACTGCGGCTGCGTGGCCTGGTGGCGAGTCAGAAGCGCTACGAAGCCCTGTTCAATGCCGGCAAGGTGCTGACCCAGTGGATCTCCATTGTCGAGGGGCGCTACAACCGGATCGAACGCAAGCTGCAGGGCAAACTGCGCGAACACACCCGCAAACTCGCCGAGATCGAAAAACTCAGCGGCCTGATCCGGGTCGCGCGCGAAACCCTGGAAAACCTCGACCGCGACTTCGACGAACAGCTCGGCGACTACGGCGTGGCTCAGCGCCTGCTCGAAGAGGACTGGCGTCAGGCCCACGACGCCAACCTCGAGCGCTCGCGCATCCTGACCACCGCGCTGCAGGGACTTTTCTATGTGCGGGTGCGCGAAACGCCGGTATCCGTCGCCCTGGCCGATCCGCTGTCGCTGCGTCATCGCGGCCGCAACGACATCGTCCCCGGCTGCGACGGCGATACCGACGCCAGCCTGCCACAGGAGCTCGACAGCTTCTTCGACGCCGTCTGCGAGATTCCGATGGACGACTGGGCCAGCCTCAGGCCGCTGCGCCCCAAACTGCCGCCGTTCGACAGGTACGGCTATCTCGGCAAACTGCGTCAGGCCCGTTTCGAAGCCCGGCCGAAGCCCTCGGGCCTCGACAGCGGGACCGGCACCCTGCAGGCGCGCCTGCACAACGTGCAGCTGCAGACCCGCTCGGTGTTGCAGCAAT
The DNA here is from genome assembly GCF_014645375.1 of Marinobacterium nitratireducens. Lineage (GTDB taxonomy): Bacteria > Pseudomonadota > Gammaproteobacteria > Pseudomonadales > Balneatricaceae > Marinobacterium_A > Marinobacterium_A nitratireducens. The sequence goes on along the minus strand of NZ_BMLT01000001.1, from coordinate 324,683 downwards.
GGTCCAGGCTCTCGTTGCCGGCCTTTACCGCCAGCAGCCTGAAGACGCAGCAGCAGGCGGCCAGGGTATTCTCGCTGGAGGATCTGGCCCAGGGCGGTCGGGGGGATCTGCGTAAACAGGCGCAAACCCTGCGCGAGCGGCTGGAGCAGTGCCAGGCCTGCCTGCTGGAGAAACTCTCACTGCTCCCGGGCTCCATTCGTCTGCAGTGGGGGCAACTGGCGGAGGACGATCGTATCCGCGTCGAGCAGGTGGGTTGGTGGCCGGGTCTGGAACGGGCCGAACAGGACGACTTCAACGCCACCCGTACCCTTGCCGAACTCATCGACTGGTGGTTCCGGCAACTGAGCGATGACGCCGACGCGGCCAGCCGCAGCGCCATGCGCAACATGATACGCGCCGCCCTGATCTTCGCGTCGCTGGGCGATCCCCGGGAAATCGTCAGGGGCACGGTCTTCGTGGCACCGCGTGTGGCGCAACCCGGCGAGCGATTCCGGGTCCGGCTCAACCGGGCGGTTCTGCCGGGCGTCAAGCTGCAGCTTCTGGACCTTGACCAGCAGGTGGCGGCGGAGCTTGCGGTGGAGGACCACAGCCCCGACAGCACCCAGGTCCGCATCGTCAACCTGGTGCAGCCCAGTCTTCGCATCGACTCCCGCTTCGCGGTGGTCGGCAACCTGAGCAGGTAGAGCCCCGCCATGCTGACCCCTTGCTGCGACGCCAACATTCGCACCCTGCGCATCCGCGGCCCGGCCGACGCCCAGGACCGGGTGAGCCGAAACCTGCAGCAGGCCAGCTGGCCCGAGACCGGTGCCGACGAAATCGTCTTCGTTCGGCAAATACATGTTACCGGGAGCGCCGATCGCATAGCGCCGGCACTGCTGGATCAGGTGCGCCGCCACCTTCACCACGACGGCGACCCCGGCAACATCATGCGCTTCGCCAGCGAACAGGATATGCTCGCGGCGCTGCTGTCGGACCTCGCCGCGGGCGTCGCCGCGCAACGTTGGTACTGGCGGCGCTGGTCACGTCTGTTCGGGATGCCGCCCGGTCAGGCAATCGGCTCGCTGCTGGCAGACAACCTGACGCACCTCAACGCGCTGACACAGCGTCTGCACGGCAGGCAACAGCTTGCCCGGGTCTGGCAGGCGCTGGACGACAGGAGCGCCGAACAGCTGATCGCGGAACTGTGCTGGAAAAACGGCTACCGGCTGGATAGCCGGGCGACGGCGCCCCGCAGCCGTGCCGACGTCCGCCTGGCGCCACAGGTTCTGGCGCGCTGGCGCCCGGCACTGCAAACCCTGACGCCCGACAGCCCCCGCTTTCAGCTGTCGGCCCTGCTGATGGCACAGGAATCGGCCCCGCTGATGCTGATCCAGTCCGCCACGGCGACTGTCAGCGCCATCGCGAAGCGCCTGGGCGACACCACCGGCAACGGGCCTGTTCCGTCTCCCGTCAGCGCCGCGCAATCCACTGCCGCACCGCCCCCGGGCCCGCGCCCTGCTACAGAAAGCACCCCGCAAAGCGCGCGGCACGGCGCTGCGGCAAAGCCCAGCGCATCGGCTTACAAACCAGCAGCCCCAGGTGAATCCTGCAACCGAGCGCTGGATAACCGTCGTCCCTCTCGTTCCGACGCGCCCACTATTTCGATTCAGGCGCTGCCGGCGAGCGGGGGAACAGCGCAATCACCGGCACCCGACAGTGAAAATCCGCGGCCACACCCGCTGCACCGGGTCGCCATAAGGGCGCCGGACGATCAGCAGACAGGGGGCGGGGCGGAACCCGAGTTTTATACCGGGCAGGGCGGCGCCCTCTATCTGCTCAACTTTCTGAACCGGCCCGGCCTGCAGGCGATCATGGCGGACTACCGCGAAGCGCTGCCCAGTGGCTGGATCTGGCTCTATCGAGTGGCACAGCTGCTCGATCTGAACGAGCAGGATCCGCTGACGTCCTTTCTGGCGATGCAGCTCGGGCTGGACGATCGCGAGGATCTCGCCGCGCTGCCCGCGCTGCCGGAGCGCCCGCGCATCGAGGCGCTGGCGCAGGACTGGTACGGCGCATCCGGGCTCTGGCAGCCGTCGCTGCTCGCGCTGCCGGCGCGCGTTCGCTATAGCGCGAGCCATCTGGATATGCACCTGGAGATGTCACACACCCGCCTGGAGGTGCGCCTCGCGGGCCTGGACCTGAACCCGGGCTGGCTGCCCTGGCTGGGTCGCGTCGTGCAGTTCCATTTCGGGCAGCGCTCCGATCACCGTTGAGGACTCTGAGATGACGGACCGTGCACTGTTGTCGATGAACGATTCCAGCCTCACCGCCCTGCTGCAGTGGGCGGAGGCCGGAATCGCCCGCTATGGCAGCGCTCAGACCGGAGCGGACCAAGACTGCGAATGGACTGCGTGCGACCTGGCGATGCGCCGGCACTGGCCGCCCCGCGGCGGCGGCCTGGCAGAATGCATCGCCGAACTCGAACTGAACCCGGAAGAGGCCTTCGTGCTGGTGCTGGCAGGTCTCGCGGAAACCCGGCCGCAGATTACCTTCGCCCTGCACGAACTGCAGCACCCGGAGACCGGCGGCGCCCTCAGCGTCCATCTGGCGCTGGAACTGATCAACAGTCTGTTCCCTAAGAGCGATCCAAGGGACGCGCTGGACCTGGTCAACAGTCCGTTGCTGACGCGCTCGCTCCTGACGCTCGAGGGCGAAGGCCCGCTGCCGTTGCAGAACCTGCGCATCGAAGCGCCCTTCTGGTCGGTACTGAACGAACGCAGCCGGCCCTGGCCCGGCACCCACACCCTGAGCGGCGGCGAGCGCAGCCTGCTGCCCGGCTCCGCCCGTCAGGCGTTGCCGGAACTCGCCCGGCCACTGCTGAACGGCCAGCTGCAGACGCTGATACTTCGCGGCCACCCCGGCAGCGGGCGACGCCTGATGGCGCAGGAGCTGGCAGGGCTGCTGGCGATGCAGCCGCTGTTGACGCCGCTGCGGCTATGGCAGGACAGCGAACCCTTCCGCCTCGCCTGTCGATATGCCCGCTGGCTGCCGGTCATCGAGCTAGAACTCGCTGCCGGCGACGCGCTGCACCTGCCGCCGCAGGCCCTGGCCCATCCGGCCATCATGGTCCTGAACCCGGATGGCGCCGTTACCGGCGACGCCTGTCAGGAATATCTGCTGGGCCTGCCGGATCAGCAACAGCGCTACGAGCTCTGGTATCAGGCGCTGCAACAGGAATCGCTGGCGCGTCAGCTCAGCGGCAGCGTGCTTCTCAGCGGCCCCGGCATCGCGCAGCTGGCGCAAAGTGCCCGCCGCTACGCGGCGCAAAGCGCCACCCCCGTGGACGCCGAGCATGTACGTCTGGCACGTCAGGCCCATGGCGCGGAAAGGCTGCGCCTGCTGGCGCAACCGGTACTGCGCAACGTGTCCCGGGACGCGGTGGTATTTCCACCCCTGATAGAGGGCTACCTGGAAGACATGATCCTGCGGGCGCAGCAGCGCGAGTCGCTCTGGCACAACCTCGGATGCACCCTGCAGGCCAGCCGCAACAGCGGACTGCGTGCCCTGTTCGTCGGCGAAAGTGGCACCGGCAAGACGCTGGCGGCGAGCTACCTGGCCAACCGCCTCGGTGCACCGCTCTACCGCGTCGACCTCGGCGCGGTGATGAACAAGTACATCGGCGAATCGGAAAAAAATCTCGGGCTGCTGCTGGACCAGGCCGCCGCCTGCGACGTGCTACTGCTTTTCGACGAGGCCGACTCGCTGTTCGGCAGCCGCACCGACGCCAAGCAGACCGGCGAGCGCTACGCCAACAACCTGACCAACTACCTGCTGGCGCGCATCGAGAACCATCCCGGCATCGTGATCCTGACCACCAACAGTCGCGAGCGCATCGACAGCGCTTTCAACCGGCGTATCGAAGTCATCATCGACTTTCCGCTCCCGGGATTCGCCGAACGCCAGCGCCTCTGGCACAGCCATCTCGGAACGCGGGCACCCGGCGACGACGTCGTTCGCGCGCTGGCCAGCCACTGCGACCTCAGCGGCGGCCAGATTCGCAACGCGGTGCTGACCGCCGCCGGCACCCAGTCGGCGGACGCACCCATAGAACCGCGACGCCTGGTGCGGGCGATACAGCGGGAATACCAGAAACTCGGGCGCAGCATGCCCGGCGCTCTGGACAACCTGGGCAAATAGTCATGGACGCCAAGCAGATCAGCAAACCCAAAGCCACGACACAGCGCAAAACCCAGGGACCTCCCAAATCCCGGCGCAAGCTGCGCAAGCCGGCCTACCTCCAGCGCAAGCTACAGGTCAGCGATCCCCAGGATGCCGAGGAGAAGGAAGCCGATGCCGTGGCGGCGGACGTCAGGCGCAGTGCCCGCCCGGCCCCGGACGAGGAAACCCCGCCGGTCGCTTCCGCCCAGCGCGTTGTCGGCCGCACCGTTGCGCGTCAGGCCGACGAAGAGGAAGAAGAAGCCATGATGCCGAAGGTTCGGCGTCAGGAGGAGGAAGAGGCCGCGCAGCCGAAACTCCAGCGGGAGGAAGAAGAGGAAGCCGCCCAGACCAAACTGATGCGCCAGCTCGAGGAGGAAGAGGAAACCGCGCAGACCAAACTATGGCGCAAGGGCGAAGAGGAGGAAGCCCAGACCAAGCTCCGGCGTCAAACGGGCGACGAGGAAGAAGAACCCTTGATGGCGAAACTCTGGCGGCAACAGGAGGAAGAACCCGAAGCGGCGGCGCCCAGCGAAGAGCAGGAGGAAACCTCCGCCGCCCTTTTGGAGCAGAAAATCCAGAACAGCCGCGGCAACGGCAGCCCGCTGCCCGATGCCGTCCTCAAGGACATGGAGCAGCAGTTCGGCAACGACTTCTCCCATGTCGTTATCCATAACGACAACGAGGCGGCGGAACTTTGCCGGGAGCTCAACGCACGGGCCTTCACCGTCGGCAGCGACATCTACTTCGCCCCCGGCGAATTCACGCCGGAAACCGAAGCGGGACGCGAACTGCTTGCCCACGAACTGACCCACGTGATCCAGCAGGGGCGACAGGTGGCGCGCAAGATCTATCGCGCCGGCGGTGCCGCAAGCGCGGCCGCACCGGCGGCGACTCCAACCGAGCGTGCCACGCAGCGCGGCGCGACGCTGGCGACCAACGGCGTACTGACTCACCCGACGCTCGGCGAAATGGACCGCAGCGCCCATACCATCACCCTGCCGCGAATCGACCTGCCGGGCGTGAAAAAGCCGTTCACGCCCCAGCCCTGCGTGATCGAAGCCGGGCGCACGCGGGACAATACCCAGAGCAGCGTCTGGGACGGCGCCGTCCAGGAGGGCAGCCTGGATTCGGCGCTGACCACCAAGGTTGCGGATGCGCCGAGCATGACCATCAACAACGAGCCGGCCTACTACCTCAAGCTGAAGCGTGAAAACCAGTTCATCATGGGGACCAAACCCCAGATCGTGCAGCAGCTCAAACGGCCGCGCTGGAATCGCCAGGGCAGCTTCCGTACCTACGACGTGGACCACAAGCGGGAATTCCAGCTCGGCGGCGCCGACGGTGACATCGCCAACTTCTGGCTGCTGGAATCCTCCGCCAACCGCAGCTCCGGCTCCAAGATCAACAACGAGCTGAACCGCAAGATCGACGACCTGCTGGCCCTCGGGCGTCATGTCTGGTCGGCCAACACCGTGCGCAGCAGCGCCATCAACGCCCGCGCCCGCGACGAGGTCACCATAACGCAGCACGGCGCCACCATGCGTGTCGCCGGGCACCCGGAAGACCATTACACCATCGACCAGATCAACTCCGGCGCCCATCTCAGCGGCCTAAACGTGCTCAACGAACGCCAGATCCGGCATTACAACCTGCAGGGCAGCCCGACCCGCATCGTGATTTTTTCCAACCCCAACGGCGGTCAGCGCGCCAGTATCCCCTGGCGCGAAGGTCAGCAGCAGGTCGAGCTCGGACAGGACCCCGGCTGGGGCTTCAGCGGTCGCAATTCCGCCGCCAGCATCCGCGTCACCCAGCTGAACTACCAGCAGGCCGCGGGCAGCACCGAAGGCGGTACCGGCACCGTCACCGGCTTTGCCTATAGTCAGAACAAGTATCTTCAGGGACAGCCCTTCACCTGGAATATCGTGCCGATGGCCGGCGTCATGTACGGCGGCGTCATCGATCCGTCCAGCGTCCAGGGCTGGGTTCGCAACCGGCTGCGCGCCAAGGGCTTCAGCCCGGTCGAGATCGACAACGCGCAGCTGCAGGGCGGCGTCGGACTGGTCGCCGGCGGCCAGATCAACTGCGACCTCCCGCTGCTGCGCGGCACCCGCATCGGCCTGAACATCACAGGCTCCGATGTCGAAGTGGACGCCACCATTCCGATAGACGGCATCAGCCTGCCCCGCCCCATCAGCATCACCCACAGCTCGCTGCGCATCTTCGCCGGCACGCGTGGCTTCGGGGCGGAAGGCATGATCGGCGTCGAGATCGAGAACCTGGGCTCAGGGGAGATCCGCGCCGGCATGTCGAGCGAGCAGGCGTTCGAGGCGCAGGGCAAGTTCAACTTCGACCCCAACCTGTTCGACCGGGCCGAGATCGACGCCTGGTACCGAAACGGTCAGTTCGGCGGACGCGGCACCATCGGCATCGACCAGCCCGACAAGATCAAGGGTATTCGCTCCGCCAACATCACCGCCGAGTACAACGAAGGCGCCTTCTCGGCGACAGGCGACGTGCAGCCGGACATCCCCGGCATCCAGCAGGCGGGGCTCAGCGTCGCCTACTCCGAGGAGGCCGGGCTGACCATCGGCGGCAACCTTCAGCTCACCGCCAACCCGGCGATTCGTTCGGGCTCTATCGACGTCACCGTCAACAAGCGCGGCGACGACTGGCGCGTCAGCGCCAGCGGTACCGCCCAGCCGGCCATTCCCGGCGTCGATTCCCAGCTCACCGTAAGCTACGACGACGGCGCCTTCACCGCCGAATTCAGCGGCGCCTTTCAGCGCGGCATGCTGTCGGGACGGGTGACCGTTGGCGCCACCAACCGCGCCGTCGGCGAGGACGGCCGCCCCAGCGGCGACCCGTTGCCGGAGGGGGCGCTGAATATCTATGGCTCGGGCTCCGCCACCATCCAGATCGCGCCCTGGCTGCAGGGCACCGCCGGGATCCGCTTCGACCCCAACGGCGAAGTGACGGTTTCGGGCGAGATCGGGATACCCAATGAAGTCGAGATCTTCGCCCGGCGCGAAATCAACAAGTCCATTTTCAATATCGCCGTGCAGGCACCGATCGTGCCCGGCATCGTTGCCGAAGTCGGCGGCGGTCTGAGCGCGGTCGCCGGCATCGGCCCCGGTGTGATCGACGAGATGCGTATCGGCATCACCTACAACCCGGCGCACGAGGAAAACACCCGGGTCACCGGTGACGCCCACCTGAGGGTACCGGCGGATGCCGGACTGCGACTCTCGGTCCGTGCCGGCATCGGCCTCGGCATTACCGGCGCCAGCGCCACCGGCGGTCTGGAAATCGGCGGCACCCTGGGAATCGAGGGCGCGGCCGAGGCCGGCGTCCACATCGACTGGACGCCTTCCGACGGTCTGGATATCAGCGCCAACCTGGCGGTCCACGCCCAGCCGAGCTTCACCTTCGATATTTCCGGTTACGTCAGCGTGCGCGCGCTGGGCTTCAGCGTTTACGATGAACGCTGGCAGTTCGCATCCTACACCTTCGGCTCCGGCTACCGCTTCGGTATCCGTCTGCCGGTGCACTACCATGAGGGCGAACCCTTCGACATCTCGCTGGACGATGTCCAGTTCGAGGTGCCCGATATCGATACCAATCAACTGCTGCGAGGCCTGATCGGGAGGATTGCCTGATGAACAGCGTTGCCGATTTTCTGAGACAGGGATTGCAGGCCCACGGCCAGGGTGACCTGGACGCGGCCGCGACAGCCTATCGCGCCGCGCTCGAGCTCGACCCCGACAGCGCCAGCGCGCACAACAACCTGGGCTTTCTGCTCAGCCAGCAGCAGCAATGGGAACCGGCACTGCTGCATCTGCGCAGTGCCATCGCGCTGGACCCAGGCTCATCGATGGCCCACTGTAACCTCGGGCAGGTCCTGATCGCGCTGCAGCAGGTCGAGGACGGCATGCGACACATCGAGCAGGCGGTGGCGCAGGACCCGGTCAATCCCATTGCCTGGGACGCACTGGCTCGTTTCAGGGTGCTGCTGGGAGATTTCACCGGCGGCGAATACGCCGCGCAGCGGGCCATCGGATTGCAGCCGGACGCCAGTCCGCTGTATGTGCGGCTCGGCATCGCCCAGGCCGCGCAAAAGCGCTATGCGGAGGCCCTGCGCAGCTACCAGAGCGCGCTGTCACTGGACCAGCGCAATGCAGAAGCCTGGGCCCAGTACGGCATCTGCTGTTTTCTCGGAAACAACTTCGGCGACGCCCGGCAGGCGTTGCACAATGCGCTGCACCTGAATCCTGCCGATGCCAATGCACTGCGCCACCTGGCGCTCACCGAGCTCAGTCTGGGCAACACGGAACAGGCCATGGCGTACCTGCAGCAGATCGTCGAGCAGATCCCGCAGGATGACGAGTCCCGCATAGAACTTGCGGTGCTGCACCTTTCGCGTCACGAGACCGCACAGGCACAGCAGATGCTCGACGGCGTTCAGCAGGCCAATCGCGACAGCAGCCGCTACCGCTTCTATCTGGCGCTGGCCAAGCAACAGAGTCATTCATTCGACGAATTCCGCACGCTGCTGTCGGATCTTGCACAGGGCAGCGACGGTTATGCCGACAAAGCGCGGGAAATACTGCAAAAGACACACTGAAACCTTTGCAATCAGCGGATTTGAGACTAGATTTTCCAATGGAGCACTACTGCGGTGTTAAAGCCTACGGGCTCGATGACGGCTGGAACAACTGAGCGAATGCGTGTCCAATAGTATCCGTAAGAAGGCGTGAAGAGGCATACCATGCTGTCCCATACGAGGGTCAGTGCCTCAAGGTAAAATTCCGGTTTCCCAAGGATTTTTCCGTCAACGGCATCGGCGGTAGGCTGGTGGGTCCGGCGAATCAACGGATCGACGATTCGATCGTGCAAGGTTCGGTTCAAGAGCGACTCTGCTTACGAAGTTTCCGCTATCTGGAGCGCCACCAAGTGTGTGCTCATCATGGAAAGTGGATACAGCTTACGAAGCGTTCAAGCTCAGCGAGTCCGTTCCAGTCGCGATTCAGAATTCAAGACTGTCGATTTTCCCCCCACCGGCGCGCTCAGCCTCCCCGCCTGTCGCTCCCCAACCCGCACCAACGGTCACACCGCCAGATACAGGCGGTTCGTCGCCGCGCGGCCGCGATCTGAACTGACCGCCGGCAATCCGCCGGATCGGATGCAGCGCCGCGTTCCGGACAGGCGTCTGGCGCAAGCATGCGCACGCTATCGGCTAAACTGCCAGTGAAGTCGTCGTACCAGCCCGGCGCCGGATTGCAAGCGCCCTGCCCCGTTCAGTGGGTGCAAGTCCGGCGCGAAAGGCGCTTTGGTCTGCGAGACGACAGGCTGGAGTGAACGAAGATGGCGATTAAAACAACCGTTGTCACGATCATCGCAGTGACCTGCGGCATCCTTTTGGTGGGCCTCGTCTATATCCGGCTCTACCTGGACCGGCATCTGGAAAGCATGCTCGCGGCAGCGCTTGGGCGCGAGGTCCGAATCGAGCAGGGCCTGTCCCTGCACTGGTCCCGCTCGCCGGGCATCACCCTGAAAGGGCTCTGGATCGGCAATCCGCAGTGGAGCAGCGGCGAATACCTGGCGCGAGCAGAACGCGCAACGGTGATGCTGAGCACATCCGCGCTGCTGCAGCGCCGCCTCGAACTGGAACAGGTGATGGTGCAGAACGCCGACGTCGCTCTGGAAGTCGCGGCCGACGGCCGGCAGAACTGGTCGTTCGGTGGCGACAACGCAGGCGAGGAGACGCCCGGCGTTGCGGTAAACGAATTGAGAATAGAGAACTCGCAGCTGAGTTACCGCTCTTCCGATGGCGTGGCCTATCGGCTCGGTATTGCCGGCATCGGATACAGGAAGCCCCCCGGTGGGCCGCCCGAGGTCGAAACAGACTTCACCTATAGAAATACCCTGATCCGCATTTCGACAGCCCCTGCCAAGCCCCAGGATCAGAAGAGTCCCGGCTGGCCGCTCAGTGGCCGGATCGAAATACCGGAAAGTCCCGCCATCGAGATGGCCGCGCAGCTGCAGATCACAGACTGCTGCTTGCAGCTTACGCAGATCGAGGTGACCAGTGACGGCAGCGATATCAGCGGCGAGCTGAGTTTCCCGCTGACGCAGGAGGGCCGCATAGGCGGATCCTTGAACTCGAATCTCCTCGATCTCCAGCCCTACCTCAGCCGGTCCGGGCAACCCGAGGACAAAGCGCTGCCGCTGCTGCAGCGCGAACTGCCGGAGGATATCCTGCAGGGGTTCAATGGCGCTCTCAAGCTCAGCATCGGACGGCTGCTGCTCGATACCTATGAACTGGAGCAGTTCGAGGCCGACGCAGACCTTGAGGACAGCCACCTCAAACTGATACTGGGCGCCGAGAACAGGCGCCTGAGCGCCGATATCGACCTCAAGCCGGCCAAGAGAGGCTGGCAGGCATCCGTCCAGCACAGTGGCAAGCTCGAGCTCAGCGAGCTGATCAACAGCGCTCAGCATGGCGGCGATGCGACGCGGGCCCCGCTGGAGGTGGAGTTCAATCTCAGGGGCACGGGATCATCGCTGAACGACCTGATCCAGTCCGGCCGAGGCCAGTTCCTGATGGTCGTTGGCGAGGGCAGATTGAGCAAGGCCGTTTCCGCGAAGCTGCCGCTTGGCGACGTTATCTATACCTTGCTGGGCGCGATTCTGCCGCAAGAACAGATCGGGGACCAGAGCAGGCTGGAGTGCGCCGTCATGCAGTTCGATATTGCCGAAGGCGTCGCAACCAGCAGCAAGGGCCTCGCCCTCAGAACCGGCCAGCTGAACGTGCTAGGGGGCGGCGCCGTCAACCTGCGCAGCGGCAAGATCCAGTTCCGCTTCAAAACGGCTCCAAGGCGTGGTCTTGGCATCGGATTTCTCGGCGTTGCCGACCGGCTGTTCGATGTCACCGGTACCCTGCAGAAACCCACCGCCGCCCTGAGCATGGAACGCACCGTGACGTTCGGCGCCATGACCTGGGCGACCTCCGGCCTGAATATACTCGCAAGCTCCATCCTGTCACGGCTGTCGGCATCATCCAATCCGTGCGAGATGGTGCTGCGGGGAGGCAAGTAAACGCCCGGACTCCGGCCGCGTCTTGAGGAGCCTGTGATTCACCGTTCTCCAGCCGTAGCGTTCCATTCGTAGGTTCCAGCGGAACTGCACTATGATTTTTAGGTAACGTACGTACAATCGAAATAGTTTCTCAGGTTCCTTGGCCGATTCACAAAGACTCGGCTCGAGCAAACGGCCAACCCGTGACACCGGCCGAATAGTTACCGGCGAATCGGAACGGCCAGACAGACGAGGCATCGATGCGCTGCGCCAATTGCGGATGCGGGACGTCGGAGAGCGCAACCTACTGCAGCCAGTGCGGTACCCTGCTGCTGCGTAGCTGTCCCCGCTGCGGCCATCGGGTCAATGAAGGCGCGAAATTCTGTGAAGCCTGCGGCGCTTCGCTCGGCGACCGGGCGTCAGCGACCGAACACCCCGAAAGGGCTGCCCCCATCGACTATACGCCCCGCCATCTCGCCGACCGCATTCGCGCCGAACAGGCCGCGCTGCAGGCGAGAGGCGCCGTGGCGGGCGAGCGCAAGATCATTACGGCCCTGTTCGCCGATATGGCCGGATCGACGTCGCTGATCGAGTACCTCGACCCGGAAGAGGTCCGGCGCCTGATCGATCCGGTGCTGGAATTGATGATGGAAGCGGTCCATCACTACGAGGGCTATGTCGCCAAGTCCCTAGGTGACGGTATTCTGGCCCTGTTCGGCGCGCCGATCGCCCATGAAGACCATGCCCAGCGCGCGCTCTTCGCCGCACTGCGCATGCGCGACGCCATGGCGCGTTATTCCGCCAGCCGCGGTATGGCGCAGGCTCGCCCGCTGCAGATCCGGGTTGGCATTCACAGTGGTGAAGTGGTGGTGCGTTCGATTCGCACCGAGGACCTGCGCACCGACTACGATCCGGTCGGGCAGACCATACACCTGGCCTCGCGCCTCGAGGGGCTGGCGAAGCCGGGATCCATCGTCCTCAGCGAGACGACCCACCGACTGGCCGAAGGCTATTTCGAGTGCCGCTCGCTGGGGGCGATAAAGGTCCGGGGCATCACCGAACCGGTCACGATCTTCCAACTGGAGGGTGTCGGTGCGATGCGCACCCGGCTGCAGGTTGCGGCACACCGTGGGCTCGTTCGCTTTACCGGCCGGCGGCGCGAACTGGCGCGGCTATCGAAGGCGCTGGCGCGGACACGCGAGCAACGGGGTCAGGTGGTTGGCGTCGTCGGCGAGCCGGGCGTTGGCAAGTCCCGTCTGTTTTTCGAGTTCAAGCAACTGTGCGAACGCGATTGCCGGGTACTGGAAACCTTTTCGGTGTCCCACGGCAAGGCCTTTGCCTACCTTCCTCTGATAGAGCTGCTGAAGAATTATTTTACGATTGGCGCCCGCGACGACAAGCGCCAATGCCGCGAAAAAGTGACCGCCATCTTGCAGGCACTGGATCCGGAACTCGAAGCGAGCCGGCGCTACCTTGATCCTCTGCTCGGCCTCGACGAGTCGCCGTCGGAGCTGTCGCAGATGGATCCGAGGCTCAAACGGCAACATACCTTCAAAGCGGTGAAACAACTGCTGATGCGCGAGAGCCTCGAGCAACCCCTGGTGATCATCGTCGAAGACCTGCAGTGGCTGGATCGCGAAACGCTGGCCTTTCTCGAGAGCCTGATCGAAGACGTTGCCGGCGCGCGGATCCTGCTGCTGGTGAACTACCGGCCCGAGTACCGCCACCGGTGGGAAGGATACCGCCATTTCCATCAGATCCGTCTGCAGCCGCTCGGGGGCGACGAATCCTCCGAACTGCTCGACACTCTGCTGGGCAAAGACGCCAGCCTCGCACCGATCAGGCCCAGGATCATGGAACAGACGGAAGGCAACCCCTTCTTTCTCGAAGAGGTGGTCCGGACCCTGGTCGAGGAGCAGGTGCTGTGTGGGGTACGCGGCCAATACCGGCTCAATCGACGCCCCGCCGCTCTGCACATTCCCACCAACGTTCAGGGCGTGCTGAGCGCTAGAATCGATCGTCTGCCACTGGCCCAGAAGGCTTTGCTCCAGACACTGGCCGTGATCGGCAAAGCATTTTCCTGGAGCTTGATGCGTTACCTCGTCGACCTCGAAGACGATGAGCTGCGCGACCTGCTGTCACAGTTGCAAAATGGCGAGTTTCTCTATGAGCGTCCGGCGTTTCCGGAAGTGGAGTACAGCTTCAAGCATGCCCTGACTCAGGAAGTCGCCTACGGCAGTCTGCTGAAGGAAAGGCGCGAAACGCTTCATGCAAGAACGGCGGAGGCCATCGAAACCCTTTTTGAGGGACACCTCGAGGACCATTGCAACGAGCTGGCGCACCACTACACCCAGGGACGAAACCTGCCCAAGGCCGTGCAGTTTCTGCATTGTGCCGGACGGCAGGCGGCACAACGTTCGGCCAACGAAGAAGCCATTGGACATCTTGGCCGGGCACTCGAGCTGCTGGAGGCGCTGCCCGATACGCCGGAGCGCGCCCGCACCGAGCTGGCACTGCAACTTTCCCTGGGTCCCAACCTGATCGCCGTTAGAGGCCATGCAGCGTCCGAGGTGGAACAGGCCTATCGGCGCGCCCTGGCGCTGCAGCGGCAAATGGGATCGACGGCCGACCTCTCCTTTATCCTGGCAGGGCTCAGGAACCATTACCTTGTACGTGCCGAGCACGAGACCGCCAGCGAGCTTGGACGGCAGCTACTCCGGCTGGCGGAGCAGGAAAAGGACCGCGATTTCCTGCTGGAGGCCCATTGCGCCCTGGGCTCGGTGCTCTTCTTCCTCGGCAGGCTCCAGGAAGCCTACGCGCATCTGTCAGAGGCGCTAAAGCTTTACGACGCCCGGCTCCACAGCCAGCACGCCACCCTTTACGGGCTCGAGCCCGGCGTCTGGAGCCGTTATCTGTTGGCGATGGTGCTGGAGCTGATGGGTGATTCGCGCCAGGCAGCACGCATGATGTCCGAGGCGACCGATATGGCACGGCAGCGCGGCCACCTTTTCAGTCTGGCCGCCACCCTCTGTTTCGCCGCAGAGCGGCACCGCTTGCGCCGGGAGGGCGAACAGGCTCAAGCCTGCGCAGAAGCGGCCATCGACCTCGCCCGGGAAAACAATTTTGCGATCTGGCTGCTTTACGGCAAGGTGCTGTCTGGATGGGCGATGGCGGAACGGACCGCCGGTCGCGAGGGTATCGAGCGGATTCGCGACGGGCTGGCCGCATTCCACCGGACCGAAACCCGGCTTTTCCATTCCCACTTTCTGACCCTGGAAGCGGATGCCCTCGGCAAGGCCGGCCTGATCGAAGAAGCATTGACGCAGTTGGCCGACGCCGAGCAAGTGCTGACCCGGCAGCAGGAACCGGTATTCGAGGCCGAACTCTTCTTACTCAAGGCCGAGCTCTTGACCCGGCAGACGCCCCTGGCGCAGCGCCGGCCCGATGAGGTCGAGTACGTCGAAGCCTGCTTGCGCCGATCCATCGCAACAGCCAGACACCAGGGCGCCCGACTGCTGGAGCTGCGAGCGGCCTTGGCACTAAGCGACTGCCTGAAGCACCAAGGGCGCGCCGAAGACGCTCACCGATCTCTCGCCCGCATTTGCGGCCTTTTCCCGGCCAGCGCCGATTACACCGACTTGAAAGCGGCAAGAGCCCGGCTCGCTCAAATGGGTTAAGAGCCACTTCAAATCGGCCAACCGCACCTACCAGAAGCCGGGAAGTTCCGTCGATCTGATCATTCCCAGATCGCCAGGACGCCTTCAGTCGTTAAAACTGAAAACCGCTGGACAAGCACGTCAGGAAATTTCGGAAAGCTTTTTCGCAGATTATCGGATTTCGCAGATTATCGAAAAGCGCTTCTTCGTAAGCGGGCGCTTACTGGGAATGCCGCGTGGATATTGGTGCCCGGGACCGGAATCGAACCGGTACGCCCGTGAAGGCGGGAGATTTTAAGTCTCCTGTGTCTACCAATTTCACCACCCGGGCGAAAAGAAATGGAGGCTGGAGTCGGAATCGAACCGGCGTACACGGAGTTGCAGTCCGCTGCATGACCACTCTGCCATCCAGCCTCGGATAGCGCCTTACGATGCGGGCTCAATCGTTGACGATTGGAGCGGGAAACGAGACTCGAACTCGCGACCCCGACCTTGGCAAGGTCGTGCTCTACCAACTGAGCTATTCCCGCCTGCTTCGTAAGTGCTGCGTATTATAGAGACCTCGGCGAATGTGTCAACACTGAAATAAAAGATTTTTTTCTTAGAGATTAAGCACTTAGGTCAAAAAACGTTCAAGCGACTCAATCTGGGCCTCTGCCTGCGAACGCGCGTGGGCATGCATACGCCCAAGAGGGGTCGCACGACGCCCTGGCCGTAGCAGTGACGGATACGCCGTACCGGGGCGTCGCTCCAGTCATCCCACGATTTACGTTTTTACCGCTAAAGCGCGAAGAACCATAAAAAAGCCGCAGGAGCCCGGCATCGGCCGGTCTCCTGCGGCTTCACGCTGATAACGCCGGTCTTTGGCGGTATCAGATATCCTCGCGCAGCAGCGGCCAGGCGGCCATCAGGTACTGCACCATCGACCAGAGGGTCAGCAGGGTGGCACCGTACAGCGCCGCGACACCGATCCAGGACAGTGTCGAGTACGGCGTAAAGGCGATCAGCAGCAGGATCGCGATCATCTGCAGCGTGGTTTTGACCTTGCCGATATAGGACACCGCGACGCTCGCGCGCTCGCCGATCTCGGCCATCCACTCGCGCAGTGCCGAAATCACGATCTCGCGGCCGATGATGATCATTGCCGGTATCGTGATCCAGGGCTCGTCGAAGGTTTCGACCAGCAGCACCAGGGCGACCGCGACCATCAGCTTGTCGGCAACCGGGTCGAGAAAGGCGCCGAACGGCGTTGACTGGTCGAGGCGCCGCGCCAGATAGCCATCGAACCAGTCGGTCAGCGCCGCCAGACCGAACACCATCGCGGCAGCCAGCGGCGACCACGCCTGCGGCAGATAATAGAGCAGCACGAAAACGGGGATAAGGAGAATTCGCGCAAGGGTCAACAGATTAGGGATTTTCATGTACTACAGCTTACCTGCTGCTAGAAGCCTTTTTGAATCAGTTTTTCAGCAGTAGAACAATCTTCAGTTCGACAGGCTTCTAGGGATCTGGATGTAGCGCGGCGTAGATTTCCTCCGCGAGCTTGCGGCTTATGGTAGAGACTTTTGCAATTTCTTCAACACTCGCGCGCTCCACTTCCGCCGCGCCACCGAAATAGCGTAACAACTCCCGCCGTCTTTTCGGACCGACGCCGGCGATGCCTTCGAGCCTCGACTGGCGCCGCGCCTTCCCGCGCCGCGCGCGGTGGCCGGTGATGGCGAATCGGTGGGCCTCGTCGCGGATGTGCTGTATCAGGTGCAGCGCCGGCGCATCGCCCGCCAGGGTGATCTCCTCGTTGCTGTCGGCCAGCACCAGCACTTCGAGTCCGGCGCGCCGGCTCGGGCCCTTGGCGACGCCGACGATCAGTACCTCGTCGATCTGCAGTTCCTGCAGCACCTCGCGTGCCTGGGTGACCTGTCCCTTGCCGCCGTCTATCAGCAGGATATCGGGCAGCTTGCCCTCGCCCTTCTTCAGCCGCGTATAGCGTCGCGACAGCGCCTGCTGCATCGCGGCATAGTCGTCGCCGGCGGTAATGCCCTCGATATTGAAATGACGGTAGTCCGATTTGAGCGGTCCGTTGCGGTCGAACACCACGCAGGAGGCGACCGTGGCCTCACCCGAGCTGTGACTGATATCGAAGCACTCGAGACGTTGCGGCACCGCATCCAGCCCCAGAGTCTCCTGAAGCACGAGAAAACGATTGTAGATGTTCTGCTTGCTGGCCAGGTGACTGGCGAGCTGCTGCTCGGCGTTGGTCTGCGCCAGGCGTTGCCAGCCGGCCTTGTCACCCCGGACCCGGTGCTGCAGTGCCACCTTGCGCCCGCGACGCTGTGCCAGCGCCTGCTCCAGCGCCTCCCCGTCCTCCAGCGCAAACGGCACTATCACCTGGTCGGGAATCTCCCGCGCGGAACCGAGGTACCACTGCGCCAGAAACGCCGACAGCACGCCGGCCTCGCTGTCCTCGACCGAAACCTTGGGATGAAACACCTTGCTGCCGATGATTCGCCCGCCGCGAACGTATAGCATGTGCACGCCAACGGCGCCGGCCTTGAGCGCGCAGCCGACGACGTCGGCATCGCCGTCCATGCCGCTGACGTACTGCTGTTCCTGAATGCGTTGCAACTGGGAAATCTGGTCGCGGTAGCGGGCTGCCTGCTCGAAGTCGAGACGCGCCGCGGCCGCGTCCATCTGTTGCGCCAGCTCCTGCATCACCGCCTGGCTCTTGCCGTCGAGAAACATGGTGGCATGGCGCAGATCGTCGGCATACTGCTGCGGCGTCACCAGTTCGACACAGGGGCCGGTGCAGCGGTCGATCTGGTACTGCAGACAGGGGCGCGAGCGGTTGCGGAAAAAACTGTCCTCGCAGGAGCGGATGCGAAACAGCTTCTGCATCAGGTTCAGCGTCTCGCGCACCGCACCGCCGCTGGGATAGGGGCCGAAGTAACGGCCTTTTCTGCGCTTGGCGCCGCGATGAAAGCGTACCGCCGGATAGGTGTCCCGGTCCGACACGAAGATGTAGGGGTAGGACTTGTCGTCCCGGAGCAGGATATTGTAGGGCGGTCGCTGCTCCTTGATCAGGTTCTGTTCCAGCAGCAGCGCTTCGGTCTCGCTGTTGGTTACGGTCACCTCGACGTGGGTGATGCGCGCCACCAGTGCCCGGGTTTTCGGCGCCAGGCCCGTGCTGCGAAAATAACTGCTGACTCGCTTTTTGAGATTCTTGGCCTTGCCGACATAGAGGATCTCGCCGTCGGCGCCATACATCTGGTAGACACCGGGCCGGGAGGTCAGGCGCGTTAAAAACGCTTTGGCATCGAAGCTCCGGGAGATGGTTTCAGTCACAACTCGATTGCAGTCCTGTGGTCGGAATCAGCTGGTGGCTTTTTCGGATCTGTCCAGGTGGTCGGCCTTGTTGGCGTCCATATGCAGATGCAGCGCGCGCTTGTGGATCTCCTGCAGAGTCTCGCGGGTATCATCGCTGATACCGGCGCCGCGGGACAGGGACACTTCCAGGTAGACACCGATCTCGGCAAAATAGTAGAGGCGCGCGTCGAATGTCTTGGCTCTTTTGAGCTTGCTCAGCGCCAGCTGGGCTCCGTTGACCAGGATGTAGTTGATATCGTTATCCGATACCATCAGTCTGCGCTCGCGGGCGCTTACCGGCGTGGTGTTGGTGGAGCGTTTCTGGACAAACGTCATCGCGGCATATCTTCCTTTGCATCACAAAACAGGGAGTTTACCAAGCTTTTGAACTCACTGGATACGGCCAAAGCCGGGCGACAACTGTTCGACGAGCTGCTGCATGAACCCGATGCGCTGCGGCGCGACCGCCTCTGGACGCTGAGGGCACCGGCACTGATGCGCAGCGCCCTGCCGTCCCTTGCCGGTATCGGCGTCCCCTCAGCCGTTCCCGACAGCGCGCCCGAGCCCTCCCGGCAGCGTCGGCTCGGATTCTACTTCGAAGACCTGGTCGCGGAGCTGCTGCAGGACGGCGTCGACGACCTGCATCGCAATATGCAGTGCCGCACGGAGGGTCGCACCCTCGGCGAGTTCGATTTCGTCTATCGCCACCTGGGGCGCTGGCACCACCTCGAGGCTGCAGTGAAATTCTACCTCTGCGTGGGCGACGGCAGCGAACTGGAGCACTTCGTAGGTCCCGGGCTTCGCGACCGGCTCGATATCAAGTGGCAGCGCCTGCAGCAGCACCAGCTGCTGCTGTCGCAAAGCCCCGCAGGCCAGCAGCAGCTGGCAGAAATTGGCGCCGACAACCCCGCTATCGAGCTGCTGATGCCGGGATACCTGTTCTATCACAGCACAGCCGGGGACATCGCGACCGGGATACCTCGCCGGCTGCACCCGGAGATCAGTCCCGGGCACCTGCGGGGGTTCTGGTGCACGCTTGCCGAGTTCCAAAGCCGGTCACCAGCGCCGGCCGAAGGTTTCAGCATCCTGCCCAAGCTCTCCTGGCTGTCCCCTGCCCGGCTCGATCCGGCAGAGGTGCTCGATCTGCCGTCGCTGCTCGACCGGCTCGCGCATCAGGCCGGGCCGTTGCTGGTCAGTCTGTTACGGCCGTCCGGCAGTGGCGACGACTGGGTCGAACACTCGCGAGGCTTCGTGGTGCCGGACAGCTGGCCAGAACGGGCACGTGCTGCTGCCGACTTGTAGGGTGCCCTGAGCTTGCGAACCGCACCGCCCGCCGCTTTGGTGCGGTTCACTCCGTTCACCGGCACCCTACGGGCCCGGGATCGCCTCTATGGCGAAGCCGTTTCGTCGTGACTGCGCGAAAAAGCCGGCACGTGGGCACGGATGTAGGGTGCCGGTAAGCCTGCGAACCGCACCTCCCACCTTTGGTGCGGTTCACTCCGTTCACCGGCACCCTACGGAGACGGTAAGGTTCACGCCGAGCGCAACGCAAAAGGGACGCGCGAGGCGTCCCTTTTCATGCACTTTCACAGAAAGCGCGGAATCAGTCTTCCGCTGCGGCGCGTGGCGCCTTTTCAGGCGACTCGTAGATCAGCAGCGGTTCCGATTCGCCTTCGATCACGCCCTCGTCGATCACGACCTTGCCGACATTTTCGAGCGACGGCAGCTGATACATGGTATCGAGCAGGACCGCCTCGAGAATCGAGCGCAGACCACGGGCACCGGTACGACGCTCCAGCGCCTTGCGGGCGACGGCGCGCAGCGCCTCCTTGCGGAAGTCGACTTCGACACCTTCCATCTCGAACAGCGCCGCGTACTGCTTGGTCAGGCTGTTCTTCGGCTCGGTCAGGATGGTGATCAGCGCTTCCTCGTCGAGTTCAGACAGCACCGCCACCATCGGCAGACGGCCGACGAACTCCGGGATCAGACCATACTTGACCAGGTCGTCCGCTTCGACACCCATCAGGGTTTCGCCGACCGACTTCTGATCTTCCTTGCCCTTGACCTGGGCACTGAAGCCGATAGAGCTCTTTTCCGAGCGCGCCCGGATGATCTGGTCCAGGCCGGCAAAGGCGCCGCCACAGATGAACAGGATGTTCGAGGTATCGACCTGCAGGAACTCCTGCTGCGGATGCTTGCGGCCACCCTGAGGCGGTACCGAAGCCACGGTGCCTTCGATCAGCTTCAGCAGAGCCTGCTGCACGCCCTCGCCCGAGACGTCACGGGTGATGGACGGATTGTCGGACTTGCGCGAGATCTTGTCGATCTCGTCAATGTAGACGATACCCAGCTGAGCCTTCTCGACATCGTAGTCGCACTTCTGCAGCAGCTTCTGAATGATGTTCTCGACATCCTCGCCGACATAGCCCGCTTCGGTCAGCGTAGTGGCGTCGGCGATGGTAAAGGGCACGTTGAGCATGCGCGCCAGCGTCTGCGCCAGCAGCGTCTTGCCGCTACCGGTGGGACCGATCAGCAGGATGTTGCTCTTGCCGAGCTCGACGCCCTGCTCCCGACGCTCCTTGAAGCGCAGGCGCTTGTAGTGGTTATAGACTGCAACCGACAGAACCTTCTTGGCCTGCTCCTGGCCGATCACGTAGTCATCCAGGTTGCTCTTGATCTCGGCCGGAATCGGCAGGCGCTCGCTCTGCTCCTGGCTTTCGATCTCCTGGATCTCTTCACGAATGATGTCGTTGCACAGATCGACACACTCATCACAGATAAAGACGGACGGTCCGGCAATCAGCTTGCGTACCTCGTCCTGGCTTTTGCCACAGAACGAACAGAACAGCTTGCTGCCGTCTCCGCCTTTACCTTTCATAACGTCGGACATTCGACTACCTCAACTGTGCGATAGCGTAAACTTTATAGATAACGGCATGGTCGCACGATTTCAACCCGATACGCCAATTATAACCGTTCCGGAGCCATCGGGCCCTGTCGGCTGCCCGGCGGCTCCGGCCGTGTTGGTCAGCCTTCGGCTACCCGCTGGCTCAGTACCTCGTCGATCAGACCGTACTCCCGGGCCGCCTCCGGGCCCATGAAGTTGTCGCGATCGGTATCGCGGGAGATGGTTTCGAGATCCTGACCGGTATGGTGCGCCAGGATTTCATTGAGCTTGTGGCGAATCGACAGGATTTCCTTGGTATGGATCTCGATATCGGTCGCCTGGCCCTGGTAGCCACCCAGCGGCTGATGGATCATGACGCGGGAGTTCGGCAGCGCGAAACGCTTGCCAGCGGCTCCGCCCGCCAACAGGAAGGCACCCATGCTGGCCGCCTGGCCGATACACATGGTACTGACGTCGGGCTTGATGAAACGCATGGTATCGTAAATCGCCAGGCCCGCTGTCACCGAACCACCCGGAGAGTTGATATACAGATGGATATCCTTGTCCGGGTTTTCGGCTTCGAGGAACAACAGCTGCGCCACGATCAGATTGGCCATATGGTCTTCAACCTGGCCCACGAGGAAAATCACGCGCTCCTTCAGCAACCGCGAGTAGATATCGTAGGCCCGCTCTCCGCGTGCGGTCTGCTCGACCACCATCGGCACCAGGTTGGAGGTGATGGTGGATGCGCCCTGCCCCTTGAAGATATCTGACATTCAACTTCTCTCCTTAGCCTTATAAGCGAAAAAAACGACAGCCAGCCTGCGCCAACTGTCGTTTTTCCTTGACCTGCTAGAGCGAATCCGCGACCGGCTTATTCAGCGGCAGCTTCTTCTTCGCCCTCGGCTTCAGCTTCGGGCTGAGCCGGCTTGATCGCGTCTTCGTAGCTGACTTCTACTTCCACGACTTTAGCAGATGCGAGCAGCTGATCAACTACCTGATCTTCCATCACCAGGCTCTGGATCTGGTTCAGCATTTCGTTGTTGCCGTAGTACCAGTCGATCACCTGCTGCGGTTCCTGGTAAGTAGCGGCCAGCTCTTCGATCTGGGCGCGAACACGGTCTTCGTCGACCTTGATTTCGTTGGCCTTGATCACTTCCTGAACCAGCAGACCGACGCTGACGCGACGCTTGGCCTGATCTTCGAACAGCTCCTTCGGCAGCATGCTCGGATCCAGGTTGGCGTTGCCGCCGCCAAACTGCTGCAGCGCCTGCTTGCGCAGGTTGTCGATTTCGCTGTCGACCAGCGCGCTCGGCACGTCGATGCTGTTCTGCTTGACCAGCTTGCCGAAGGCCTGCTCCTTGAGCTTCATCTTCAGCGCCTGCTTCAGCTCACGCTCCATGTTGGCGCGAACTTCTGACTTGAATTCTTCTTCGGTCTTGCCTTCCAGGCCGAACTTGGCGAAGAACTCTTCGTTCAGTTCCGGCAGAGAGGAAGCGGAAACGCTTTCGACCTTGACCTTGAAGACAGCGTCTTTACCCTTGAGGTTTTCCGCCTGGTAGTCTTCCGGGAAAGTGACGTTAAGTTCTTTCTCGTCGCCGGCAGATACGCCGATCAAGCCTGCCTCGAAGCCCGGGATCATGGTGTTGGAGCCCAGCACCAGGTCCATGCCCTCGCCCTTGCCGCCTTCGAAAGCTTCACCGTCGATAAAGCCTTCGAAGTCGATCTTGACGCGGTCGCCTTCTTCGGCGGCACGCTCTACCACGTCCCAGCCAGCCTGCTGCTTGCGCAGGGTTTCGATCATGTTGTCCAGATCGGCGTCGGTAACGGTGGCGTTCTGCTTCTCGATCTCGACTTCGGAGAAGTCGGCCAGAGCAATTTCCGGGTACACTTCGAAAGTCGCGACGAACTCGAAGTCTTCGCCGGCCTTGTCGGTCTTGAATTCGATATTCGGGCCGCCGGCCGGGATCAGCTTCTCCTGCTGAGCCGCTTCATAGAAGCTCTGCTGTACGACTTCACCCAGAACTTCCTGGCGAATACCGGCACCGTAGCGCTTCTGGACAATCTTGACCGGTACTTTGCCCGGACGGAAGCCATCGATACGGACGCGACGGGCAGTCTCCTGCACACGCTTGGCTACATCATTATCGATACGCTCGGCCGGAACAGTGATCGTCATCTGACGCTCGAGGCCCGAAGTCGCTTCAACAGAAACTTGCATGGAATTCCTCACAAAAAAACTTGCAGCATATTGGATCGAGATCTGCGGGGCACGTATCCGTCCCTGAGAGATCCGCAAGGCGGTAACATCGTTTCCCGACCTGACACAGACGCCGCAGAACCTGAAATAGCAAAGCGCGAAATTCTGTGCCAGTTACCCCGAATAGTCAAGGCGAATACACCCTGAAATAACGGGTTTCCGCTACCCTAAAGGCGCAGCTGCACCCTGGATTCGCGCAGGCGAAAAGACAGATAAAAGACGGGAAAGAAAGGAGAAAATGGGGTGGACGATGGGACTTGAACCCACGACCACAGGAGTCACAATCCTGGGCTCTACCAACTGAGCTACGCCCACCACAGCGTAATGTACAGACATGGTGCGGACGGAGAGACTCGAACTCTCACACCTCTCGGCACCAGAACCTAAATCTGGCGTGTCTACCAATTTCACCACGTCCGCATAAAGCGAAGTCAGGAATGGGGTGGACGATGGGACTTGAACCCACGACCACAGGAGTCACAATCCTGGGCTCTACCAACTGAGCTACGCCCACCACTACCTGATTTCTACTCGTCCGGTACAGCAAGGTTGCAAGTGGCACGCCCGGCAGGACTCGAACCTGCAACCTACGGCTTAGAAGGCCGTTGCTCTATCCGGTTGAGCTACGGGCGCCTTGCTTGCTGCCCGCCTTCTCACTTGCCGCCCTAGCTGGCGACCCGTCCGAAGGAGGTGCGTATACTAAGCCCGCTCTTCCCCCGCGTCAACACCCAGTTCGAATTTTTTTCAGCAAAATCAAACTGGTTAGAGATTATACAGGGATACAGAACGGCGCCGATAAAGCAGCAGACAGGCCCTGCTGCACCCTGTATTTGCGGATGATGCCGATACAGGAGGTTCGTTGCCCTGGGCAGGGCTGGCCGAACCGACTCGAAACGCCCCTGCTTTACGCCCGAATCCTCCTGACGGGCGGGTCCGGGGTATACAGTCGCGCTCTATTTGAAATACCCACTTGGCCCCACAGCTGTAACCATGAGAAAATCCGCGGCAGTTAAATAGCCTTAGGTTCGAGGAAGACAGCTCAACGATGACTGCACACATTATAGACGGTAAGCGAATCGCCACCGAAGTACGCCAGCAGGTCGCCGAAGGCGTCCAACAGCGCCTGGCGGCGGGCAAGCGCGCGCCCTGCCTGGCGGTGGTACTGGTCGGCAGCGACTCCGCTTCCCAGGTCTATGTCCGCAACAAGAAGAATGCCTGCAAGGAAGTCGGCATTGAATCGCTCTCCTACGACCTCCCCGCCTCCACCAGCCAGCAGGAACTGCTCGGACTGGTAGACGACCTCAATGCCAACGCCGAAGTCGACGGCATCCTGGTGCAGCTGCCGCTGCCGGAGCATCTCGAAGCCAACGAAATCCTCGAACGCATCCGTCCCGACAAGGATGTCGACGGTTTCCACCCGTTCAATCTTGGCCGACTGGCACAGCGCCTGCCCGCGCTGCGCCCCTGCACCCCGAAAGGCGTCATGAAGCTGCTCGAGTCCACCGGCATCGAATTTCACGGCAAGGAAGCGGTCGTGGTAGGCGCCTCCAACATCGTCGGTCGCCCGATGTCGCTGGAGCTGCTGCTGGCCGGCTGCACCGTCACCACCACCCACCGCTTCACCCGCGACCTCGACAAGCACGTGGCCCGTGGCGAGATCGTTGTGGTCGGGGTCGGTATCCCCGGCCTTGTGAAGGGAGAATGGATCAAGCCCGGCGCGGTGGTGATCGACGTCGGCATCAATCGTCTCGACGATGGCCGCCTGGTTGGCGATGTCGAGTACGAAACAGCCGCGGAGCGCGCCAGCTGGATCACTCCGGTCCCGGGCGGCGTAGGACCGATGACGGTTGCCTGCCTGATGGAAAACACCCTCGAAGCCTGCAACGCCTTCAGCGCAAGCTGATGGCAACCCAGCCCGCCTGCCCGCTCTGCGCGGGCGGCGACTGCCATCCCTACCATCGCGACCGACGCCGGGAATATCTGCAGTGCGACGACTGCGATCTGGTATTCGTGCCGCCGCAGCAGCGTCTCGACGCCAGCGCTGAAAAGACGATCTACGATACCCACGAAAACGACCCGATGGATGCCGGCTACCGGCGTTTCCTGTCCCGGCTTTTCGAGCCGCTGAACGCACGTCTGGCTCCGGGCAGCAGCGGGCTGGATTTTGGCTGCGGCCCGGGCCCTGCACTGGCAACAATGCTGCGAGAGGCCGGCCATCAGGTTCGCCTGTACGATCTCTACTACGCCCCGGACGAGTCGGCGCTGCAGCAGCGCTACGATTTCGTCTGCGCAACCGAAGTCGTCGAGCACCTGTACCGCCCGGGCGAGGAAATCGAACGCCTGATGGGATTGCTGAAGCCGGGCGGCCTGCTTGGCGTCATGACCAAGCGCGTCATCGATGCCGAGGCCTTCAGCCGCTGGCACTACAAGAATGACCAGACCCATGTCTGCTTCTTCAGCAACCATACCTTCGAATACCTGGCCCGGCGCTACGACTGCGATCTCGAATTCGTCGCAGCCGACGCGGTGATACTGCAAAGGCGCGGTTGATCCGTAGGGTGCAACTGCGTAGGGCGCCCTGAGCGAAGCAACCGCCATGGATGGCGGGAAGATCGGTATTGCAGGAGCAAATACCGACGAACGGCGCCATCAAACGGCGCGATTCGCTGCACTCATGGCGCCCTACGAACCCCCTCGACTTTCAGCCCGGTGCCAGCACAGGCAGATAGGTTACGAGACGTCCCGGGCAGCGCCCGCTACGAACCCAACGCCGTAAGCGTCGCCTCTTCTACTCGCGATCGAGGTGTCCCAGGTTCATATCGGGATCGAGCTTGTCGCGCACCAATTGCTTGAGTTCCTTGATTCCCGGAAAGCCCTGATTACGCTTGCGACACCAAAGCAGCTCGCCGTCGAAGCGTACCTGGAAGGCGCCGGGAACCCTGCTCGGGATCAACGCCACCTCCCCCAGTTGCGCCTCGAAGGTACTCAGCAGCTCCTGGGCCATCCAGCCGGCACGCAGCAGCCATCGACAGCCGGGGCAGTATTCGATTTCGATCCGGGGTTTTTGCATCGCGATATTGCTCATCATTGCCTCTCGTGCCGAAAACGTCCCCCGGCGCGCCCTGCATCACAGACGTCCGGCCAGCAGCCGATAGTACTCGGGCAGCGCCTGACGTATCCAGCGCCACTGGTACAGGAGGGTCAGCCTGAGCCAGCCGTGCCTGCAATATTTGCGCGCGCTGGTCTCCAGCGTGGCGTTCAGTTCGTTCAGCCTGACGCCCTCCTGCCTGGCTCGCCAAACCAGCAAATGGTCCTCGCCGTAAGGCACCTGCTCGGGATAGCCGCCCAGCCGGCGGAACACTGAAGCCGGAAGACAAAAGCCCTGGTCTCCGAACGGCACGCCCAGCAGCCGCGAGCGCAGATTGGCGCCGACGGCATTGAGGTGCATGGGGCCCGCACCGTCACCGGCAAAGCCAAGGCGAAAATAGTGCAGCGCCTCTGGCGCCGAACCAAGCCCCTCCTGCAGAGCCAGCAGCATTTTGTCGGTGAGCCGGGAGTCGAGGTGAAGAAACCAGAGCCACCGCCCCCTGGCGACCTCGCTGGCACGGTTCATCTGAGAGCTGCGTCCGGGAGCTGAGATAACGGTATAAATATGACGAGAAACAAGCGCCTCGAGATCCTCGCGCGGCTCGCACAGCGCCAGAATCAACTCCCAATCAGGCGGCAGCATGGCCAGTTGCGACAGCAGAGGGAAATCTCCGGACTCGCCCGGCCCCACCGGGATAACAAGACTGACATCGGGACGGGCCGCCAAGACTCAGATCTCGCTGCAGGAGGCGCCGTAGCGGAAACAGGAGAAGCAGCGGTGGTGCTTCATGCTGACCTGCTGCTCCATCGCCTCGCGCAGCGTCGCCCCCAGGTCGTACTCGGGGTCGTCGTCGACCAGAGTACAGGCATAGACGCGCATGCGGCCATGCTGCTTGACCACCATCTTGCTGAACGCACACATAAAGTCGCGCCGGCTCTCCTCGGTCTGATAGCGGGTCATGCAGTCGGTCGTCACGGCAGGCACCTCGGCGCTGCTGCCGGGCGGTAGAAAGTCGGGAAACGCCACCAGCCGGAGATCCGCGGGCAGGCCCCGCGCGCGCAGCAGGGCCGCGAACTGCGCCTCGACCGCAGCACGATCTTCGTCGGGCTTCATCTGACGGGCGATGGAGAGATGAAAACCGCGCTCATGCAGCAACTTCAGCCCTTCTAGCGCCTTGTCGAAGTTACCCTCCCCGCGTCCCGCATCGTGGGCTTCGCGCTGCGGGTAGTCGATACTGACGCGAAAGCTCACCGGGTGCCGCGTCGCGCGCAATGCCTCCAGTTGGTCGGCACGCGCATGCAGGGCATCGGTGCCGTTGGTCAGCACCAGGCATGGGGCGATGTCGCCGGCCGCCTGCAGAATGCGGATCAGGTCCTTCGCCAGAAAGGGTTCGCCGCCGGTAAAGGAAAGCTGTTCCACCCCCAGTTCCCGGGCCTCGGCCAGGAACGGCTCGATATCGGCCAGTTTCAGGATCTCCAGGCGATCGTCACCGGGCCCGGAACCCTCCAGGCAAAACGGACAGCTGAGGTTGCAGGCGGTGCCGGTATGGAACCAGAGCTCGCGCAGCCGGTGAGGCCGAATATAGCCACGGGGCTGACCGCCGGGCGTCTGGTACCAGGCGCGACTACGAATAGGTTCCATCAGATCAATTCCTCCAGCAATTGATGCAATGCCCGCTGCTCTGGCCGGCAGTCGTCGGCGAGCGTACGCTTGAGTCGGCGCAGGTCCTGCAGCCTGTCGACATCGGCGCAGGGCTCGCACCAGCCGAGCTCCAGCCCGGCCCCGGTGCAGCAACGCGCCAGCGCTTCGCCCAGCAAGGCGGTACTCCAGGGCAACGCTTCGAGTTCCGGCCAGGGGCGGCGACTGGCCATCAGCGAAACGCCGCCATCGCTGGCCGGCGCCAGCACGACATCACGGGCTTCCAGCGCAGCGGCGGCCCGGGCCAGCATCGCCGGGGTTTGCTCGGGCGTATCCGAACCGATGACGATACCGCAGGTCATGCCCGCACGCCGCAACTGCTGGTCGATACCGTTGATTCGCACCCCCAGATTGCCCTGCGGCTGCGCCAGCACCCGGTCGATATCGGGATAGCGGCAATGGTAATCCGCCAGGTCACCGGGGTCGGCAACCGCAACCACCTTCGGTCCCGGCCACTGGCGCAGCTGTGCCAGCGCACATTCGTGCAGCGCAGCGGCGATCCGCAGCGCCGCCGATTTGCCCAGCGATGCCGCGAGACGCTGCTTGCCGACACCCACTGCGGGCTTTTTACAAAACAGTATCAGGGTCACGGACATGAGTGTAGAAAACCGCGATGAAATGGATCTGAAAGCGGCATGAAAAAGGCGGCCCGGGGGCCGCCTTGACGATCAGCTTTCGCGATACCAGCTGGTACCCTCACGGCTGTCCTTGAGAATGACGCCCTGGGCCGCAAGCTCGTCGCGAATACGATCGGATTCGGCGAAGTTTTTCTCGCGCCGCGCGGCATTGCGCTGCTCGATCATCGCCTCGATCGCCTCTGAGGTCAGCTCGCCGGCGCGATCCTCACCTTTGAGGTAGGCATCCGGCGCCTGCTGCAGCAGGCCGATGATGCCGCCCAGACGCTTGAGCTGAGCGGCCAGCTGTCCGGCAACGGCCAGGCCGTCGCGACTCGCCTTGTTGAGTTCGGTGACCAGTTCGAACAGCACCGCCAGCGCCTTCGGGGTGTTGAAGTCGTCGTCCATCGCGGCGAAGAAGCGCGCCTCGTAATCGTTTTCCGGCTCGGAGTCGGCCGCGTCGACCGAGGCCAGCGCCTGATAGAAACGCTCGAGCGCACTCTGCGCTTCCTTAAGACTGTCTTCGCTGTAGTCGATGTAACTGCGGTAGTGAACGCTGGCCAGGAAATAGCGCACCACCTCCGGGTTGTACTTTTCCAGTACATCGCGAATGGTGAAGAAATTGCCGAGCGACTTCGACATCTTTTCGCTGTTCACCCTTACCGGGCCCGCGTGCATCCAGGTATTGGCGAAGGTCACACCGTTGGCCGCCTCCGACTGGGCGATTTCGTTTTCATGGTGCGGGAACGGCAGATCCGGACCACCGCCGTGAATGTCGAAGGTATCGCCGAGGCAGCACTTGGACATCGCGGAGCACTCGATATGCCAGCCGGGACGCCCGTCGCCCCAGGGTGACGGCCAGCTGACCTCGCCCGGTTTCGCCGCCTTCCAGAGCACGAAATCAAGCGGGCTTTCCTTGGCTTCGCCGACCTCGATACGGGCCCCGGAACGCAGCTCGTCGATGTTCTGGCGCGTGAGCTTGCCGTAGCCCTCGAACTTCTCGACGCGGTAGTAGACGTCGCCATTCGATGCCTGATAGGCATAACCCTTGTCGATCAGCGTCTGCACCAGGGCGATGATGTCGTCCATGTGCGCGGTGGCGCGGGGCTCCCGATCCGGACGCAGCACGGCAAGACGATCCTCGTCCTCGTGCATGGCGTCGATCATGCGCGCCGTCAGTTCATCCGGCGCCTCGCCGTTTTCCGCTGCGCGGCGGATGATCTTGTCGTCGACGTCGGTGATGTTGCGGACATAATTGACGTCCCAGCCACGGGCCCGCAGATAACGGGTGATGACGTCGAACGCCACCATCACCCGGGCATGGCCGATATGACAGTAGTCGTACACGGTGATACCGCAGACGTACATCTTGATTTTGCCCGCCTCGAGCGGCTCGAAAGGCGCCTTTTCCTTGCTCAGAGTGTTGTAGATTTGCAGCATCAAACCAGCTTTTGCGTTTCAAGTTGCCGATCCACCGACCGAACGGGGCCGGTGGCACAAGTTGCGGCCATTATAAAGCAATTGGCCCTGCTCTGGCGCGGCCGTTTTGCCTATCACCAGAGATCCCTGGTGGCCTGACGCGCCGGCGGCGGCCTGCCCTCTTCATCGAGGCGAATTTCGCCGAGCATGGTGTCCGAAAGCGCGCTGCGCTCGGCGCTCAGCACCAGGCGCCGAGGACCGTCCCAGCTGACCGCTTCCCACTGCGCATAGACGCCCAGACGGTAACGCCTTGCAGCGGACCAGTCCGGCAGCTCGCCGGGTACCGGAACCAGCCACAGGAAGCTATAGCCCGGCAGCCGCTCCCGGCTGTAGCCGACCAGGGCCAGCTGACGGCCAACCGGGTCGAAGTCGGCGCCGGTGACAAGACCGTCCACCGGGTAGCTCGCCTCGGGAAACACCGCCTGTTCGGAGAGCGAAGGGTCGAGCCGGTAGAGACTGCTGCGGCCGTCGCCGCGGTTCTTGCTGAACATCCAGAGGCTGCCGTCGACCACCGTCAATGCCTCGCAGTCGTAGTTGTGACTGTCGGATGCCGTCACCTCGGTCCGGTCACCGTAACGAAACTGCATGCGCCGGCTATCGATGCGACTGCCGTCCCGGGCGCCAAGCTCTGTCCGCGCCACCCGGTACAGATCGAGCTGCGTACGACGGCCGCGATTGTTGCCACAGTCGGCAACGTAGAGCTGCTCGTCATCCGCCGCCAGCGCTTCCCAGTCGATATTCCGGGCTCCGGCCAGGTACAGCGTCCGGCTCAGGGCGTCGCCGCTGGCCGAGAGCTGGTAAAGGGCGGCCTCGTTGCCACTGTCGTTGATGGTCCACAACTGGCCGTCGATCCGCGCCAGACCGGAGGTCTCGAGCACCGCCTCCGGCAACAGCGCCAGCCGTTCGACGGCGATATCGCCACGAATGATACCCGTCGAATCGGTGGCGACTGCACTGCAGCCGCCGAGCAGCAACGCTGCCATGGCCGCGACACCCAAACCTGCCTTGCGTTTCATCCTTTACCCGCCCTTCGTTCACGATGTCCGCGAGCATAGCAGATCGACCCAGGCTTTCCCCCAGGCCCGCACACCGCAGCTGGCTGCCAGCAGCCTGCCGGTCTTGACCGATTGTAGCGAGGGAAAGACCGTTTTGAGGCAGTTTATGAGCTCTTTTGAGGCGAATAGTGGTGCTATTTAACGAAGAAGAGAACATAAAATCACCAAAAGCGGCGTTTTCGCAGTAGATCAGCGTTGAGCCCGACTGGCTGCTAGACTGATTTCTCATAACCCCAGCCCGGCCTTTTCGCGCAATGATGGAATCCCTGCTCGCCACCGCCCGCCGCCCCGCCCGCCGCAACGAGCCGCTGACAACCTATTACCGCCGTCATCTGCCGGAACTGCATCGGCTCGAGCGCCTGATCCGCAAGGGCGCGTCGCGCCTCGACACGACCGTGATTGCCGAGATCCGCGACGGCGACCTGGCCCTGCCGCTGTATGCTCTGACCCTGGGCAACCCGGCATCCGACGCGCCTGTACTGATGCTCAGCGGCGGAATCCACGGTGTCGAGCGAATTGGCACCCAACTCCTGCTGGCGCAGTTGCGCAATCTGCTCAGCCGGCTCGAGTGGGATCAGGGCCTACAGCAGGATCTCGCGCACATCCGGCTGGTGCTGTGCCCGCTGGTGAATCCGGTCGGCATGGCGCACGGCTGGCGCAGTAACGGCAACGGCGTCGATCTGATGCGCAACGCCCCTATCGACGCCGAAGCACCCAGCGCCTGGCCGCTGTCCGGCCACCGCGTCGGGAGCTGGCTGCCCTGGTACCGCGGCGCGCGCGACAGCGCCATGCAGCCCGAATCGCAGGCGCTCTGCGACCTGGTGACGGCGCAGATCGCAGATGCCCCCTTCACCCTGGCGCTGGACTGCCACTCCGGTTTCGGCATGCGCGACCGAATCTGGTTTCCCTACGCCGGAAGCCAGCGGATGCTGGAACATGCCGCCGAGGTACACGCGCTGACCCGTCTGTTCGAGCGCGCCCAGCCGCACCATCCGTACGTCATCGAGCCGCAGTTTCACCAGTACCGTACCCACGGCGATCTGTGGGACTATCTCTATGCGCAGCAGCGCGAACGCCAGGGCGGGATCTTTCTGCCACTGACGCTGGAAATGGGTTCCTGGCTCTGGGTGAAGAAAAACCTGCGCCAGCTGACCAGTTTCAAGGGCCTGTTCAACCCCCTGGTGCCGCACCGGCACAAACGCATTCTGCGCCGTCACAGCCTGCTGTTCGACTTCCTGATCCGCGCCACCCGCTCCTGGCAAAGCTGGCTGCCGGACGAAGACAGCCGGGCCAGGCACCAGCGCCAGGCCGTGCGGCGCTGGGCGCGGCCGGAGCGATCCTGAATGAACGCCGATATTCCCCGCTTCCTGCCCGCAACGGGAGTGCAAGACGACGAAGCAAAGCCCTGGGTATTGCTGCGCGGACTGGTTCGCGAGCACCGTCACTGGGGCGACTTCCCACAGCGACTGGCCGACCGCCTCGGCGTGCCGGTTTACTGCCCGGACCTCCCGGGCAATGGCACCTACTGTCGCGAAAGCAGCGCTCTCAGCCTGGAGCAGGCACTGGCAAGCGTACGGGAATCGCTGGCGTTGCCTGGACCGCTGAACCTGCTGGGACTGTCGATGGGCGCCATGGTGGCGGCGCGCTGGGCACTGCGCTATCCGCACGAGGTTGCAGGACTGGTGGTGATCAATACCAGCTTCGGCGACATGAGTCCGCCCTGGCAGCGAATAAGGCCGCCCGCGCTGATCAGACTGCTGAGAGCCCTGATGCAATCGAGCGACGCCCGCGAGGCGACCATCTTCGATATCAGCTGCAACCGAAGCGATACCCGTGACGCGACACTGACGGCCTGGCGTCGCTACGCCGCCGAGAACCCGGTCAGCCACGGCAACTTCCTGCGCCAGTTGCTGGCGTCGGCCCGCTGCCGTGCCGGCGGCAAGCATCCGCTGGCCCCGACCCTGGTGCTGGCCTGCGACCAGGACCGGCTGGTGAGCCCGGCCTGCAGCGCCACCATCGCCGAGCGCTGGGGCGCACGGCTGGAATATCACTCAAGCGCCGGCCACGACCTGCCGCACGACGATCCCGACTGGGTCATAGAGCGCATCGAGCGCTGGCAGTCCGACCGGGCCTGGACCCGGTAGACACACCTTCAGACTGGAAAATTCGCCGCGGGGCGCGGCTCCTGCGCATGACCGGTAGCGAATCGCCCGTGGGAGCGGCGCAGCCAAACCTACGGGCACTTCCTCGCGGCGAATCAGATGACACCGTGCCGGTTTTATTCGCCGCGGGGCGCGGCTACGCATGACCGGTAGCGAATCACCCGTGGGAACGGCGCAGCCAAACTTGCGGGCATTTCCTCGCGACGAACCCTGCAACGATGGCGACGCTCATTCGCCCGCGGAGCGGACTCCTACGGGCGAACCCATCCGGCAACGGTGCCAGGCTTCCTTCGGTCGAGGAGCGCACTCCTGCAGATACTGCTACTTGCCCTGAATCTTGGCCCAGGAGTCGCGCAGCGTGACGGTGCGGTTGAACACCAGGCGGGATTCGTCGGAATCCCTGTCGACGCTGAAGTAACCCAGACGCTCGAACTGATAGTGGGATTCGGCGACGGCATGCTTGAGCCCGATCTCGGCACGGCTCTCGGTCAGCACTTCCAGCGACTCGGGGTTGAGGAAGGCGTGGAAATCGCGCTCTTTGTCGCCGTCCGGGTTTGCCTCGGTGAACAGGCGATCATAGAGGCGCACCTCGCAGGGCACGGAGTTGTCGGCGGACACCCAGTGAATGACGCCGTTGGGTTTGTAGCCGGTGGGGTTCTCGCCGCGGGTCGCCGGGTCGTAGCTGCAGATCAGCTCGACAACGCTGCCCGCTTCGTCCTTGATTACCTCGTCGCAGGTGATGACGTAGGAACCGCGCAGACGCACCGCATCGCCCGGCGCCAGGCGCTTCCACTTGCGCGGCTTCTCTTCGGCGAAGTCTTCCTGCTCGATCAGCAGGTTGCGGGTGAAAGGCACCTTGCGCAGGCCCATCGACTCGTCCTTCGGGTGCGCCGGCAGCTCGAACCACTCCTCCGCGCCCGCGTCGAAGTTGCTGATGGTGACTTTCAGCGGACGGGTGACGCACATGGCGCGCGGCGCGTTGGCGTCGAGATCTTCCCGGATCGCCGCTTCCAGCATGCCCATGTCGACGATGCCGTTGGAGCGCGTGACGCCGATCATTTCACAGAAATTGCGGATCGAGGCCGGGGTGAAGCCGCGACGGCGCAAGCCGGAGATGGTCGGCATGCGCGGGTCGTCCCAGCCGGCGACGTGCTTCTCTTCCACCAGCAGTTTCAGCTTGCGCTTGCTGGTAACGGTATAATTCAGGTTCAGGCGCGCGAATTCGTACTGACGCGGCTGCGCCGGCACCGGCAGGTTTTCGACGAACCAGTCGTACAACGGCCGGTGGTCCTCGAACTCCAGGGTGCAGATCGAGTGGGTAATACCCTCGATGGCATCGGACTGGCCGTGGGCGAAGTCGTAGGACGGGTAGATGCACCACTTGTCGCCGCTCTGGTGGTGGTGCGCCTTGCGAATACGGTAGATGACCGGGTCGCGCAGGTTCATGTTCGGCGCCGCCATGTCGATTCTGGCGCGCAGCACGCAGTCGCCCTCGTCGAACTCGCCGTTGCGCATGCGCTCGAACAGCTCCAGGTTCTCTTCGACCGAGCGCTCGCGGTACGGGCTGTTCCTGCCCGGTTCGGTCAGGGTGCCGCGGAACTCGCGCATCTCGTGGGCGCTGAGACTGTCGACGTAGGCCTTGCCCTGCTCGATCAGGTATACCGCCCACTGGTGCAGCTGCTCGAAGTAGTCGGAGGTGTAGCGGATATCACCGGCCCATTTGAAGCCGAGCCAGCGCACGTCCTCGGCGATGGCGTCGATGTACTCCTGGCTTTCCTTCTCCGGGTTGGTGTCGTCGAAGCGCAGGTGACAGACGCCCTGATACTTCTCGGCGGTACCGAAATTGAGACAGATGGACTTGGCGTGCCCGATATGCAGGTAGCCGTTCGGCTCCGGCGGAAAGCGGGTGATGACCTGACCACCGGCAACCTTTTGTTCCGCAAGGTCTTTCTCGATGATCTGGTGAATAAAGTTCGTCGGCTTGACGGTTTCGTGTTTGCTCATAGTCGGCTGGGCGTCCAAGTCTGTCCTGACAGCGAAAAAGTCGCAATATTATATACGCATCGAACGGTCGAGCGAAGGCGCGAGACGCTTCCAGGGGTGCGATTCGCAAGCACTTCGTTATAATGTCGGCGTTCAAGCACAGCCTATCAGGACAGTACCCATGGTAATCCTCAACACCAATCACGGCGTCATCAAGATCGAGCTCAACCACGAGAAGGCGCCGAAAACCGCCGCCAACTTCGAACAGTACGTGCGTGACGGCTTCTACGACGGCGTCATCTTCCACCGCGTCATCGACGGCTTCATGATCCAGGGCGGCGGTATGGAACCCGGCATGAAAGAGAAGCAGACCCGTGCCAGCATCGAAAACGAAGCCGACAACGGTCTGAAGAACGAAACCGGCACCCTGGCCATGGCACGCACCATGGATCCGCACTCGGCGTCGGCGCAGTTCTTCATCAACGTCAACGACAACAGTTTCCTCAACCACAGCGCCAAAACCACCCAGGGCTGGGGCTACGCGGTATTCGGCAAGGTCGTCGAGGGCATGGACGTGGTCAACAAGATCAAGGCGGTCAAGACCGGCTTCCGCGCCGGCCACCAGGACGTTCCGGTCGAGGACGTCGTGATCGAATCCGCCACGATCGAAGACTAAGCCCGCGGCATGCTTCGACTCTTCGCGTCAGATCTGCATCTGCGCCCCGAACGCCCCGACCTGTGCGGGGCGTTTCTGCAGTTTTTGCAGCAGACGGCGCCGGGTGCCGACGAACTCTATCTGCTCGGGGACATCTTCGAGGCCTGGATCGGCGACGATGCGCCCATGCCGGGGCTCGACGAGGTCTACGCTGCGCTCCCGGCGCTGGCCGCCAGCGGCACCCGCCTATACTTCCAGCATGGCAACCGCGACTTTCTCGTCGGCCAGGCCTTCATGGAACGGATCGGCGCGCAACTGCTGCCCGGCGAGCAGGTCATCGACCACCCCAGGGGGCCGGTACTGCTCATGCACGGCGATCAGCTGTGCACCGACGATGTCGAGTATCAGGCATTCCGCGCCCAGGTACGCGATCCCGAATGGCAACGGCAGTTTCTGGCCCAGTCGCTCGAGCAACGCATGGCGATCGCGCGCCAGCTGCGTGACGCCAGCAAAGCCCGCGGCATGGAAAAGACGGCCGATATCATGGACGTCAATCCACAGGCCGTGAAAGCCGCCATGCAGCAGGCGGGGGTCGAGCTGCTGATCCACGGCCATACCCACCGCCCCGCCATCCATCCGGATCAGATCGGCGCCGGCGTCGGCACCCGCATCGTGCTGGGTGACTGGGATGCCCGGGGCTGGTACCTGCGGCTGGACGACGCGGGTTTCGAACTGATCGATTTCCCGATCGATTAGCGGTTTAGTGGCAGCGACGCCCCGCTGGCTATGCCCGTAGGAGTCGCGCCCCCGCGACGAACAAACTTGGCACGATGCCGGATCATTCGCGGCGGGGCGCCGCTCCTACACGAATCAGCCACCCGGCTGGCCATACCCGTAGGAGTCGCGCCCTCGCGACGAACAAACTTGGCACGATGCCGGATCATTCGCGGCGGGGCGCCGCTCCTACACGAGTCAGCCACCCGGCTGGCCATACCCGTAGGAGTCACGCCCCCGCGACGAACAAACTTGGCACGATACCGGATCATTCGCGGCGGGGCGCCGCTCCTACGAAAATCAGGCACGCGGCTGGCCATACCCGTAGGAGTCACGCCCTCGCGACGAACAAACTTGGCACGATGCCGGATCATTCGCGGCGAGGCGCCGCTCCTACACGAATCAGCCACCCGGCTTGCCATACCCGTAGGAGTCGCGCCCCCGCGACGAACAAACTTGGCACGATACCGGATCATTCGCGGCGAGGCGCTGCTCCTGCGCCGATACTCAGGCCGCTGCCGGCGCGCCGCTGTGGAAACGGAAGGTATCGTCCTCGGACAGGATCAGCTCGTTTTCGATGCGGCGGAAGGTCTCGATGCGCTCTTCGATCGGCTCACCCGCCGCATCCCGCGCCAGCCCCAGATAATCCTGGTAGTGACGCCCTTCGGACTTGAGCAGCGAACGGTAGAACTTAGACAGTTCCGAATCCAGGTGCGGCGCGAGCTTGGCGAAGCGCTCACAGGACCGCGCCTCGATCAGCGCACCGACGATGAGGGTATCCACCAGCTTGCCGGGCTCGTAGGTCCGCACCTCGGCCCGCAAACCACCCGCATAACGCGCCGGTGACAGGTGATCGTAGACGATCCCCCGCTTCTCCATGATCGCCAGCACCTGCTCGAAGTGAATCAACTCCTCGCGCGCCAGGCGCGACATCTTGTTCAGCAGGTCCGGCCGCTCGACGTAGCGGAACATCAGCGACATCGCCGTGGACGCCGCCTTCTTTTCGCAGTGGGCATGATCGATCAGCAGCAGGTCCTGGTGCTCCAGTGCCGCCTGTATCCAGCTGTCGGGGGTTTCGCAGCCGAGGAACGCTTTGATTTCGTCGAGGATGTCCATGGAGTCCGCCGTAGTTCAAAAACGGCGGCGATTATACAGGCCGAACAGCCCCAGCCCAAGCCAGTAGGGTCCCCCGCCGCGACGCAGCTGACCTAAACTGATGGTGTTGACCCAAAGTGGGAGAATATCATGTCGCAGGGGCGGCGCAGGTGGCGCAACAAGCCGGGAGCGGGCGGCGGCGAAGTCGTGACCGTGCATCCGTCCGCCGGCACGGAGACACTGCAGAAGCTTTCGTATTTTGTCGGCATTTCCGATCGTACCGCCGGCGCCCGCGGCATCTCGATGAACCTGGTGGTGATACCGCCGGGCGCGCGTTCCGAACCACATCTGCATTGCGGCTTCGAGACCGCCATTTACCTGCTCAGCGGCCGGGTTCAGACCTGTTATGGCGACGACCTGAAACGATCGGTGATCAACGGACCCGGCGATTTCCTTTACATACCGGAGAACGTGCCGCACCAGGCGGTCAACCTGAGCGACACGGAACCGGCGGTCGGTCTGGTTGCACGCAACTGCGCCGGCGAACAGGAAGACGTTCAGCTTTACCCTTTCGAACCGCCGGCCGGCGCCGATTGAACGGGATGGCGCAGATGCAGAACGACAGGGAGACGATCGATGTGCGGCCGCTACAACATCAATGACGACCCCTTCACCGGTGCCCTGCTGGACACGCTCGGCATCGAGGAAAGGCTCGAGACACGCTACAACATCGCGCCGACCGAAGACGTTCCGGTGATTCGCCGGCATGAGGGCCGCAACCGGCTCAGCCACATGCGCTGGTGGCTGATTCCATCCTGGGTCAAGGAGCCCGGTACCCGCTACTCGATGTTCAACGCCCGCGCCGAAACGCTGAACGAAAGCCCGGCGTTTCGTGCCCCCTTTCGCCATCAGCGCTGCATTCTGCCTGCCTCGTCCTTTATCGAATGGCACAGCGAAGACGGTCGTAAACAGCCCTGGCTGATCCGTCCGGTCGGCCGCGCCATCGCCTTTGCCGGCATCTGGGATCACTGGGGCAAGGGTGAACAGTCGATCCTGTCGTGCTGCATCGTCACCTGTGACGCCATTCCCGGCTTTCAGCACATACACAACCGCATGCCGGTAATGCTCGCCGCCGATCAGTACCGCCGCTGGCTGGACCCCGACAGCGATATCGAAAGCCTGTTCCCGCTGCTGCACCCGGGACTGCCCGGGGAATTCGAACTCTGGCCGATCGACGCGCACATCAACAATGCACGGCACAAGGAAACGCCGGTGATGACCGGCGACAGAGTCACACTGCGTCCCGATTGAAGGCGCCAGCTCGCTGCTGTCGGGCTTGCTCAGCCGAGGTTCTGTCATGAGAGTTCACAGGCTCGCTAAGGAAACCTATGAACAAGTCCCAGTTGTCCTCTGCGGGTCCTGAAGCGTGCAGCTGCTAGGCGCAGTGCGCAGGCAATGGCCTTAGTCCTTGTCAAGCACTGCAACAACGCAGATGCATGCTTCAGGGCCCGCCCTGCGGGGCTTTCAGCGCGAACCGGACTCATTGTTGCAGCTTCTCGACAGGCCACCAGCATGCCTTCAAAGCTGCGCCTCGATTCCGGCTCGCGCTGAAAGCCAGAGACTACTTATTCATAGGTTCCCTAAGTCTTTGATACGACTCAATACGACAGCCGCCATAAATGACGTAAATAGTTAATATAACAAAGGAGGTATATTTTCTATCTATTTGTTTTTATTGAATTTTAATGGTTTTTCAGCATTAGCGTTTGGCTAAGGTCTAACCACCAGGATTGTCGACAAATATTAACTTTGAGGCCTCCTTGAGCTATTATGGCGCCCGCCAATCAACATTCGATCTTTCGGCCACCCCGGACCAGATCGCTGCACAGGCACTACAATCTGTCTGGACGCGCCAGGGTCGATGCAAAACCAAAGCCGCCTCGACGATCCTATTAAAAAGGCTTTGGAAGCGACAACTGATGAGGGCTATATCGTGCTTGAAGCTTACCGCAAACATGTAGAGGAACGGGCCCAGGAAGGCGTACCGCCGAAACCCCTGGATCCTGAACAGACAGCTGCCCTGGTTGAGTTGCTGAAAACCCCGCCCGCGGGCGAAGAAGAGTTTCTGCTGGACCTGCTGGTCAACCGCGTACCGGCCGGCGTCGACCAGGCCGCCTACGTCAAGGCCGGCTTCCTCGCTGCCATCACCAAGGGCGAAGCCAGCTCCCCGCTGATCGACAAGGTCAAGGCAACCGAGCTGCTCGGCACCATGCTGGGCGGTTACAACATCCAGCCGCTGATCGCCTGCCTGGACAGCCAGGAACTGGGCGCGACCGCCGCCAAGGCGCTGTCCCACACCCTGCTGATGTTCGACGCTTTCCACGACGTGCAGGAAAAAGCCGAAGCCGGCAACGAATTCGCCAAGCAGATCCTGCAGTCCTGGGCCGACGGCGAATGGTTCACCAGCAAGCCGGAAGTGGCCGAAAAGATCACCGTCACCGTATTCAAGGTGCCGGGTGAAACCAACACCGACGACCTGTCGCCGGCGCCGGACGCCTGGTCCCGCCCGGACATTCCGGTGCACGCCAACGCCATGCTGAAAATGGCGC
The DNA here is from genome assembly GCF_014645375.1 of Marinobacterium nitratireducens. Taxonomy (GTDB): domain Bacteria; phylum Pseudomonadota; class Gammaproteobacteria; order Pseudomonadales; family Balneatricaceae; genus Marinobacterium_A; species Marinobacterium_A nitratireducens. The sequence goes on along the minus strand of NZ_BMLT01000001.1, from coordinate 284,037 downwards.
GCGAAGGTATCGAGCCGGCCAAGCCGGGCGAAATCGGCCCGCTGAAGCAGATCGAAGAAGTCAAGGCCAAGGGCTTCCCGGTCGCTTACGTCGGTGATGTTGTCGGTACCGGTTCTTCCCGTAAGTCCGCCACCAACTCCGTGCTGTGGTTCTTCGGCGACGACATCCCCCATGTGCCCAACAAGCGTACCGGCGGCTACTGCTTCGGCGGCAAGATCGCACCGATCTTCTACAACACCATGGAAGATGCCGGCGCCCTGCCGATCGAAATGCCGGTCGAGAAGATGGAAATGGGCGACGTCATCGACGTCTACCCGTACGAAGGCGTGGTCAAGAACCATGAAACCGGCGAAGAACTGGGCCGTTTCGAACTCAAGACCCAGGTCCTGCTGGACGAAGTGCGCGCCGGCGGCCGTATCCCGCTGATCATTGGCCGCGGCCTGACCGAGAAAGCCCGCGAAGCACTGGGTCTCGGCCACTCCGACCTGTTCCGCAAGCCGGAGCAGCCGGTTGACACCGGCAAGGGTTACACCCTGGCGCAGAAGATGGTCGGCAAGGCCTGCGGCATGGAAGGCGTACGCCCGGGCATGTACTGCGAGCCGAAGATGACCACCGTCGGTTCCCAGGACACCACCGGCCCGATGACCCGCGACGAGCTGAAAGACCTGGCGTGCCTCGGCTTCTCCGCCGACCTGACCATGCAGTCCTTCTGCCACACTTCGGCCTATCCGAAGCCGGTCGACGTCAACACCCACCACACCCTGCCGGACTTCATCATGAACCGCGGCGGTGTCTCCCTGCGTCCGGGTGACGGCGTTATTCACTCCTGGCTGAACCGCATGCTGCTGCCGGACACCGTCGGCACCGGCGGCGACTCTCACACCCGTTTCCCGCTGGGCATCTCCTTCCCGGCAGGCTCGGGCCTGGTCGCCTTCGCAGCCGCCACCGGCGTCATGCCGCTGGATATGCCGGAGTCTGTACTGGTTCGCTTCAAGGGCCAGCGTCAGGACGGCATCACCCTGCGTGACCTGGTACACGCGATTCCGTACTACGCCATCAAGCAGGGTCTGCTGACCGTTGCCAAGGCCGGCAAGAAGAACATCTTCTCCGGTCGCGTACTGGAAATCGAAGGCCTCGACGAGCTGACTGTCGAGCAGGCGTTCGAGCTGTCCGACGCCTCCGCCGAGCGTTCCGCCGCAGGCTGCACCATCACCCTGTCGGAAGACTCCGTTGCCGAGTACCTGCAGTCCAACATCGTGATGCTGAAGTGGATGATCGCCGAAGGTTACGGTGACGAGCGCACCATCTCCCGTCGTATCAAGGCGATGGAAGAATGGCTGGCCAACCCGAGCCTGATGCGCGCCGACGCCGATGCCGAGTACGCAGCGGTCATCGAGATCGACCTGTCGGAAATCAAGGAGCCCGTGCTCTGCGCGCCGAACGACCCGGACGATGCCCGCCTGCTGTCCGAAGTTGCCGGCGAGAGCATCGACGAGGTGTTCATCGGTTCCTGCATGACCAACATCGGCCACTTCCGCGCCGCCGGCAAGCTGCTGGAGAATGCCAAGCAGTCGCTGCCGACCCGCATGTGGGTCGCGCCGCCGACCAAGATGGACCAGGCACAGCTGACCGAGGAAGGCTACTACGGCATCTTCGGCCGCGCCGGCGCCCGCATCGAAACTCCGGGATGCTCGCTGTGCATGGGCAACCAGGCACGCGTCGCGGACAACTCCACCGTGGTGTCGACCTCGACCCGTAACTTCCCCAACCGCCTGGGCACCGGCGCCAACGTCTACCTGGCGTCGGCCGAGCTGGCATCCGTCGCTGCGGTCATGGGCAAGCTGCCGACCGTGGAGGAGTACATGCAGTACGCCGCCAACCTCAACAGCATGTCCGGCGAAATCTATCGCTACCTGAACTTCCATCAGATGCCGAACTACGTCGAGAAAGCGTCCAGCGTGATCCCGACCGTCGAAGCCTGATCGAAACAGGTCCATGACTGACAAAACCCCGCTCCGGCGGGGTTTTTTGTATCCAGCGCGTGCGCGGACGCGCAGCAGCAGATTTGTTTTTATGCCGTCGTTCCGCGTAAGCGGGGATCCGGCAGTTCCCGGTGCTTATGGATTCCCGCGTTCGCGGCAATGACGGTGTTTCCAAGGTGATTGCATTCCGAATGATAGCAGGCCGGCGCAAGCGAAAGGTGCCATCGAAACGGCATGTTTCGTTGCGCTCAAGGTGCCCTACATCAGATTAATCCCCGTGCCGGTTTGCACGCACGCCGCAGGGTGCCGCTGATCCAGGCGAACCGCACCGATTGGCCGCCATCGCGGTGCGGTCCGTTTCACTCACCGACACCCTACTTCCATCCGACATCCTGCCGGTTTGGCGGTACAATAACCGCCACAGTATTTAGGAGGCCCCATGTCCGAAACCGACAAGCCCACCAGCGGCGACACCAATCAGACCAAGAACGGCTTTCTGGCGCTGGTCTCGCGCCTGGTGTTCGATGAGCAACTGCCGGTCCGCTTCATGTACAAGACCGTACCGGAGCATCTCAACGACACCGGCTGGCGACTCTTCACCGGCTACGAGGACGACAGCTTCCTCGCCGACGAGGCGGTCAACCTGACACCGGTACCGCTGGAAAAGCTCTACGGGCTGGACCCGTCGCTCGAAGAGAAGCTGGCCTACAACGCCGGCACCGTCTGGGAACGCGTACCGGGCGCCGACTGGGAAAGGGTTTATGACTTCCGCATCCCCACCAAAAGCGTAGACGTCAGCATCACCAATGACCCGGACGCCTTCGACAAACAGTCGTAACCGATTCGCGTTCCGGCCAGCCCCAAAGCGCGTCGATGTCACTATGACTGCGACGCCTGCGAAGCGCCAAAAATTGTTTGGTCAGGGTTGAAACCCCAAACAGCATCCTCATATAGATTGACAGGCGCCAGGGCTTCTCGAAGGCTGGCGCCCCAATCGGCCCACAAGGGCGTACCACCATATTGCTCGATGAGGATATGACAATGCGTGATTTCGACCTCTCCCCGCTGTACCGTTCCGCCATCGGTTTCGACCGCCTGGCCTCGATGCTCGACAACGCCACCCGCAACGAACAGAGCCAGCCGGCCTATCCGCCGTACAATATCGAACTGATTGACGATAACCGCTACCGTATCACCATGGCCGTCGCCGGATTCGGCAATGACGAACTGTCGATCCAGAGCGAGCAGGGCATGCTGGTCATTGTCGGCAAGAAGCAGCAGGAAAACGGCGACCGCAAGTACCTGTATCAGGGCATCGCCGCGCGCAGCTTCGAACGCCGCTTCCAGCTTGCCGATCACGTCAAGGTGGTTCGCGCCAGCCTCGACAACGGCCTGCTCCACGTCGACCTCGAACGTGAAATCCCGGAGGCGATGAAGCCCCGCGTGATCGAGATCGAAGGTATTAACTGACAGAAGGCAGTTAAAAGTTAACAGCTGTAGGATGGGGCAAGCGATGCGGTGGGATGATTTTTCCGCCACCTCGTTATTCGGGCATCGCGGCCCCATCATCTCGATCGTATTTCGGATCGATTCGTGTCAGATGGCACGACAGAGTGTTGGGTTACGTGGCTTCGCCACTCCACCCAACTTACATCCGCGCCAACTCGTTCCGGTACAGCCGCGCCATGTCCTCGCCGAAGCAGCAGAAAACTACCCGCGGCGGCGTTTCGAACGACTTGAGTTCCTCCCGCACCGTATCGACCGCGATGCGCACCGCCTGCTCCAGCGGGTAGCCGTAGACGCCGCAGCTGATCGCCGGGAAAGCCACCGACTGCAGCCCCTGGCTGCGCACCAGCGCCAGCGAGTTGCGGTAGCAGTCGGCCAGCAGCTGCGCCTCGCCGCGCTCGCCGCCGTGCCAGACCGGTCCCACGGTATGTATCACCCACTTCGCCGGCAGACGGTAGCCTTTGGTGATCCTGGCCTCACCGGTGGGGCAGCCACCGATACCGCGGCACTCCGCCAGCAATTCAGGCCCCGCAGCCCGGTGAATGGCGCCGTCGACACCGCCCCCGCCCAGCAGGCTCTGATTCGCGGCGTTGACGATGGCATCGACCTCCAGACGGGTAATGTCGCCCTCGACCACCGTCAGATCTTCACTCTTCGTCATCGCTGTCCCCCTCCCCGCGCTCATCCGGGTCGACATGCAGCGCCAGCCACACCGACACGCAATCGGGGTCGGTCCAGGCGACACGGTGGCGACAGCGCGCCGGCAGCAGCAGCGCATCGCCCGGCACCAGGGTCGTCGCGTCGCCGTCATCGAACTCCAGCGTCGCCCCGCCTGAGAGCAGCATCACCCATTCATCCCGCTGCTGATCGTACCAGTGCCCCGCTTCGCTGCTGTGGCCCCGGGACAGTATCCGCTCAAGCTGCAGGCCACGGCGCTGCAACAGCGGCTCGAACAGCTCCTGTGGCAGCTCGCCCGGCAGATTGGCGAGCAGATTGCGTTTTTCGATATTCATCCGGTTCCCTGTGTATCCTCTTCGCTGATCTTGATCGCCTCGTAGCGCCAGCATTGCAGGTCGTCGTGCCAGAAATCCGCAGGCAGACCGGCCTTGCGCTTAAGCTGCGACCAGAATGCGGCGGTGTCCGGCAACTGCTCCCAGACCGCCGGCAGAAAAGTGCCGCGGTGACGCCCCCAGCTTAGCAGCAGGCCGTCGCGTGCCGGGCGAATCTGCGCCAGCAGGCTTGCCTCGTCGGTGAACGACAGCGGCTCGAGCGGCGTCAGGACCGAGACCTCGATGACCAGCTGCGCCAGCGCGTCCGGGGTGACCGGCGGGAACCTCGGGTCCCGGGAGGCCGCGCTCCAGGCGTTCTCGGCAACGTCCTGCAACAGCGGCTGACGGGCCTCCAGCGAGCCGATACAGCCCCGCAGACGGCCGTTTTGCTGGAGCGTGACGAAACACGCCCGCCGGGCACAGAGCCCTGGCGGCTCCGGCGTCAGATCGATGCGGGGCGCGGTGCCGTTTCCCAGCCCATAGCGAATCGCGTCCCTGGCCACCTCGAGCAGGCGGCGACACTCGGCAGCGGTGTAGCCCGGCTCCTTAGCCGAAACTTCAGTGGATGGCATAGGCGCCGTAACCCACCACCCGATCCCTGGGCCCCGCGGTATCGCCGGAGTTGCGCAGATCCAGTCGATCGATATGCAGCCCCTGCCGTCCGGCCGCATCCAGCAGCCCGTTGAGCGCATGACAGCCGCAGGCCAGCTCCGGCGTCAGGGTCGGCTCCATGCGCTCGATACGTTGCGACGTCACCGAGTCGATACGCCGGGCGGTATCGTAGCTGTGGTAGTGGCTAAGATCGCTGCTGACCAGCACCAGGGTGCGCTCATTGCGCAGCGCTTCGCGTACCAGCGCCGCCACCCGGTCGGTCGCGACCTGACCCACCACCACCGGTATCAGTTTCCAGTCGCTCTTGAGACGCAGCAGAAACGGCAGCTGCACTTCCAGACAGTGCTCCAGCCGGTGCGGCTCGTCGTTGTATTCCAGCAGGCCCCGCTCGACCCAGTCGGCGATGGTCTCGGTATCGAGCGCCATCTCTCCGAGCGGACAGGCAAAACTCCCGGCGCTCGGAACCGCCATCGAGGCCAGCGGCACCCGATGATTGGGCCCCAGCAGCAGCACGCGATCGAAGCTGCTGACCCAGGGCCGCAGCAGGCTGTAGGCGCGGGCCGCGACCGGTCCTGAATAGACCAGCCCGGCATGGGGAACCACCAGCGCGCGGGGTGCCTGGCCGCGCTGGGCGTTGTCGCCCAGCAGACGATCAATCAGCTCGCCCAGCTCGACGGGGTCATCGGGATAGAAAACGCCGGCGACCGCCGGCGGACGTGTCAGCATGGCAAACCCTCCCGCTTGTCGGTTGCAGCGCAGCATCCTGCAGGCCACTTGCGCCAGAACAGCGCAGCGGTATTCGCTGCCTGCAGTATAGCCGCCGCACAGGGCTTTTAAGCCCGCGGCAGCCCTGAACCCGCATTCATTGGCTACTATTTAACCAGACATCAGACGCACTGCCGGAGAGCCCCATGCAAGGTGATGAATTCAAACCGGTACCGACCCGCTACTGGCACCGGGTCGAGCGCGACAAAATCCAGTGCGACGTCTGTCCGAGATTCTGCAAGCTCAGTGAAGGACAGCGCGGGCTGTGCTTCGTCCGCGGTCGGGAAAACGACCAGATCATGCTCTACACCTACGGCCGCTCCAGCGGCTTCTGCGTCGATCCCATCGAGAAAAAGCCGCTGAACCACTTCCTGCCAGGTACGCCGGTGCTGTCGTTCGGCACCGCCGGATGCAACCTGTCATGCAAGTTCTGTCAGAACTGGGATATGAGCAAGTCCCGTGAAATGGATACCCTGGCGGACTCCGCTTCGCCGCAGGACCTGGTCGAGGCCTGCCAGCGGCTTGACTGCCGCTCGATCGCCTTTACCTATAACGATCCGGTGATCTTTCTCGAATACGCCATAGATGTCGCCGACGCCTGCCGCGAACAGGACATCAACGCGGTGGCGGTGACCGCCGGCTATATCTGCCCGGAGCCCCGCATCGAGTTCTACCGCCACATGGACGCCGCCAACGTCGACCTCAAGGCCTTCACCGAACGCTTCTACAAAAAAATCTGCGGCGGCGAACTGGCCCCCGTGCTCGATACGCTGAAATATCTTCGCCACGAGACCGACGTCTGGTTCGAGATCACGAACCTGCTGATTCCGGGTGAAAACGACTCCGATGCCGAACTCGAACAGATGAGCCAGTGGATCCACGAGAACCTGGGGCCGGATGTGCCGCTGCACTTCAGCGCCTTCCACCCGGACTGGAAGATGATGGACACGCCGCCAACACCGCCGGCGACGCTGACGCGCGCACGTGAGATCGCACGCAAGGCCGGTCTGCACTATGTCTACACCGGCAACGTGCACGACCGTACCGGCAGCTCGACTTGGTGCACGGGCTGCGGCGAGCTTCTGATCGAGCGCGACTGGTATCAGCTGGGCGCCTGGGGACTGGATGCCGAAGGACGCTGCGCCCACTGCAGCACCCCCCTGCCCGGTCGCTTCGAGGCCCGACCCGGCACCTGGGGCGCTCAGCGCCTGCCGGTGCGGCTGCACCCGCGCCAGGCTGGAACCCCTCGGCAGCGCAGATAGATTTTCAACAGCCTGCTAGGCGGCGGCCGGCTCCTCTGCACCAGCCAGCGCCTGGCGCAGGGCGTCGATATCGCGCAGACGTTTGATTTCGCCGAACAGCGTTTCGGCTTCTGGATAATGGCGCTTCATCTGGTTGAGCCACTGCTTGAGCCGGCCGTGCACGTAACCCGGCGCCATCTCCCTGACCATGCGCTCGAAATAACCGCGCAGCACCGGCTGCAGCTGCGGCCAGTCCAGCGCCTGTTCGGGCTCACCTGCCAGACGCCGGCTAATGCTCCGGGCGAGATCGGGTCGCGAGACCAGTCCGCGTCCGATCATCACGTCGTCGCAACCGCTTGCCTCGCGGCAGCGGCAGTAGTCATCCCAGCTCCAAACTTCGCCGTTGGCGGTGAGCGGGATTTCGGGCACCGCCTCGCGGATACGCGCAATCCATTCCCAGTGCGCCGGCGGGCGGTAGCCTTCGCGCTTGGTGCGGGCGTGCACCGCCAGGCCATCGGCCCCGGCATCGCGAATCGCCCGCGCATTGTCAAGCGCGAGTGCCTTGTCCTGATTGCCTAGGCGCATCTTGGCGGTCACCGGAACAGACGACGGCACCGCCTTTCGCACTGCGGCGACGATGGCGTGGATGTCGTCGGGCGTATCGAGCAGCACCGCCCCGCCGCGGTTCTTGTTCACCGTCTTGGCCGGGCAGCCGAAATTGAGGTCGATACCGGGCGCACCCAGCTGAGCCGCGCGCACCGCGTTCTCCGCCATCAGCGCCGGATCGCTGCCCAGCAGCTGCACCACCACCGGCACGCCAGCCTCGGTCCGGCCGCCATTGCGCAACTCCGGCGCCAGCCGGTAGTAGACATGCTCGGGCAGCAGCCGATCGCTGATACGCACGAACTCGGTGACGCAAAGATCGATGCCACCGATCCGTGTCAGTACGTCACGCATCACCGGGTCGACCACGCCCTCCATCGGCGCGAGGATAATCTTCATTGCAGGCTCGAAGTCGGTAAAAGGGATTATTATAAGGTTTACAACTGACAGCGAAACCCGGGACTTGCGCAGCAGCCCACTCCGTGGGCGAACCGCCATTCGCTCGCGGAACAAGCTGCTACGCAATATTTCGATCCGCCAGGAAACTGCGTCTATGCGTCTTTTTGTCGCTCTTGATATGCCCGAAGAGCTGCAGGACCGGATCCACCGGCTGCAGATCCCGGTCCGCGACCTCAAATGGGAGCCGCCCGAACGCCTGCACCTGACGCTGCAGTTTCTCGGCGAACAGCCGGAACAGCGCCTGCCCGAACTGTTCGAGGCCCTGGCGGCAGTCGAGTTCGAGCCCTTCGAGCTTTGCTGCCAGGGCATCGGACACTTTCGCTCCGGCGCGATCTGGCTGGGCATCGAGCCGAACGACAGGCTTCGCAGCCTGCACCGGCAGATCGGAGCCAGACTGCGGGAAACCGGCATTGCCTTCGAGAGCCGCCGCTTCAGCCCCCATATCACCCTGGCGCGGACCGCGAGACAGCGCCTGCTACCGGCGCTGGACACTGTCGCCGAGCGCTTTCAGGGAATTTCCTATCGCTTCGAATGCGACACCTTTTGCCTGAAAAGCAGCCTGCTCAGGCCAACCGGCGCCCTGCATCGAGTCGAGGCCCTGTTCGCTGCGGCCTGAGGGATACCGGCAGCGGATGCAATTGATGGGTTACGCCGCTTTACCGCCGGCGCACACCGATAGCCTGTGCCAGCGCGGCTCCACCCATCCTACTCCCTCCAGACCTGTAGATGGGTGCAACGAAGCCCGGTGCGCAGCTTCCGTTGCCGACTCGGAAAGGGCGTCGTGTAACCCATCTTGTTCGCTCGGAAAATCACGGAGGCATCGGACACTCTTGATGGGTTGCGCCGCCTTACCGACGGCGCAGACCGATAGCCTGTGCCAGTGCGGCTCCACCCATCCTACTCCCTCCAGACCTGCAGGATGGGTGCAGCCTTGCCGGATAGGCAGTCAGACCGCGGCGAGCCCGAGCGCCAGATCGCGCTTGATATCCTCGAGGTCTTCGAGCCCCACCGAGACGCGGATCAGGTTGTCGCGAATACCGGCACGGGCGCGGTCCTGCGGAGTCATTCGGCCATGGGTGGTGGTGGCCGGATGGGTGATGGTGCTCTTGGTGTCGCCAAGATTGCCGGTGATGGACAGCATCCGGGTCGCGTCGACGAAACGCCAGGCGGCCTCGCGATCGCCACTGACCTCGAAGGACACCACCGCGCCGAACGCCGACTGCTGCTTGAGCGCCAGCGCGTGCTGGGGATGGCTCTCCAGCCCCGCATAGTAGACCTTCTCGATACCCGGCTGCTCGTCGAGCCAGCGTGCGATGGCGAGAGCGCTGCGGCAGTGGGCTTCCATGCGCAGCTTGAGCGTTTCCAGGCCTTTCATGAACACCCAGGCATTGAACGGGCTCATGCAGGCGCCGGCGGTGCGGATGAAACCATGGACTTCCTGCATCAGTCTGTCCGGACCGACGACGGCACCGCCGACGCAACGGCCCTGACCGTCGAGAAACTTGGTGGCGGAGTGAATCACGATATCGGCGCCGAACTCGATCGGGCGCTGCAACGCCGGGGTGCAGAAGCAGTTGTCGACCGCCAGCAAAATATCGTGCTCGTGGGCGATCTTCGCAACCGCCTCGATATCCGCCAGCTGCGCCAGCGGATTGGAGGGCGTCTCGAGGAAGAACAGCCGGGTCTCGGGACGGATCGCCGCGCGCCAGGCGTCGTTGTCGCTCGGATCGACGTAGGTGGTCTCGATACCGGCGCGGCTCAGGTACTTGTCGAACAGCGAGACAATGGAGCCGAAAATACTGTTGGAGCTGACGATATGGTCGCCCTGCTTCAGCAACGACAGGCCAACGCTGAGAATCGCCGCCATGCCGGAGGCCGTCGCGACGGCACCCTCGGCGCCTTCCAGTGCCGCTATGCGGCGCTCGAAACCCTGCACCGTCGGGTTGGTGAAGCGGGAATAGACGTTACCCTCTTCCTCGCCGCCGAAGCGCGCTGCGGCCTCGCGGGCGCTGGAATAGACGAAGCTGGAGGTGGTGAAGATCGGGTCGCCGTGCTCGCCCTCGCTGGTGCGGCGCTGACCGGCGCGCACCGCCAGGGTCGAGAACTCGCTGCCATCCGGATCGAACTGTATACGCTCTTCGCGCTCGAAACTGCTCATACTGCGCTCCCCACTGCTGGGCAGGGTCAGGCGCGCCTTCCCGGGCCGCGCCTCGCCTGCCGGTTGTCCTCAGTCGATCTTGTTGTGCAGATCGTTGGTATCGTTGCTGCTCGCGTCCTGGCTGCTTTCACCGGCCTTGGCGGCATCGTTGCGTTTGGCTTCCAGACGCGCCAGGTAGGCGGCATCGACATCACCGGTGATGTACTTGCCGTTGAATACCGAGGTATCGAAGTTGCGGATATCGGCATTACCGGCGCTGACGCAGGCCTGCAGGTCCTCGAGGTCCTGGTACAGCATCCAGTCGGTGCCGATATAGGCGCCGACTTCGTCCTCGGTGCGGCCGTGGGCGACCAGTTCGTGGGCCGAGGGCATGTCGATACCGTAGACGTTGGGGAAGCGCACCGCCGGCGCGGCGGAAGCAAAGTAGACCTTCTTGGCGCCCATGTCGCGCGCCATCTGCACGATCTGCTTGGAGGTGGTGCCGCGCACGATGGAATCATCGACCAGCATCACCACCTTGTCGCGGAATTCCATTTCGATCGGGTTGAGCTTGCGGCGCACGGACTTCTTGCGCTCCACCTGCCCCGGCATGATGAAGGTACGGCCGATATAGCGGTTCTTGATAAAGCCTTCGCGGAAGTCGACCTTCAGCGCCTTGGCCATTTCCAGCGCCGCGGTGCGGCTGGTATCCGGAATCGGAATCACCACGTCGATATCGTGATCCGGGCGCTCGCGCAGCACCTTGGCGGCGAGCTTCTCGCCCATCAGCATGCGCGACTTGTGCACGTTGACGTCGTCGATGATGGAATCCGGACGCGCCAGGTAAACGTACTCGAACAGGCAGGGGTTGTAGGAGGTATCGCGGGCGCACTGCTGGGTATGCACGTTGCCATCGATATCGATGTAGATGGCCTCGCCCGGCTCGATATCGCGCACGCGGGTAAAACCGCAGACATCCAGCGCCACGCTTTCCGATGCGACCATGTACTCGAAACCGGTCTCGGTTTCGCGCCTGCCGTAGCAGGCCGGACGGATGCCCTGGGGATCGCGGAACGCCAGGATGCCGTACCCGGTGATCATCGCCACCACCGCATAACCGCCGGTGCAGCGTTCGTGAACGCGCTCGACCGCGGCGAAGATATCTTCGGCGCTCGGCCGCAGCTTGCCCTGGCGCTGCAGTTCATGGGCGAAAACGTTGAGCAGCACCTCGGAGTCGGAGGTGGTGTTGATATGGCGCAGGTCGGCGCGGAACATCTGCTCCGCCAGCTCCTCGGCGTTGGTCAGGTTACCGTTGTGGGCCAGCGCGATACCGTAGGGAGAGTTGACGTAGAACGGCTGCGCCTCGGCGGAGCTGGAGCTGCCCGCGGTCGGGTAGCGGACATGGCCGATACCCATGTTGCCGGACAGTCGTTTCATGTGCCGGGTGCGGAACACTTCGTTGACCAGGCCATTGTCCTTCCGCAGGAAGAACCGGTTTCCTTCACAGGTCACCATGCCGGCCGCATCCTGTCCCCGATGTTGCAACACCGTCAGGGCGTCGAAAATCGTCTGGTTAACGTAGGATTTGGCAACAATGCCGACAATACCGCACATGCAACGCACCTCGAACGGGTTCAGAAAAGCCTAGTAAAGCTGGAAATGATATGGCTGCCCACTACTGACCAAGGTTCCAGATCGAGCGCACAGCATCCTGTGCCAGATCGCGCGTCCAGGACTCCATCTTGATGAAGTGGGGAATTAATCGGGATTCTTGCCACCAGGGATCCTCCACCGCGGGGGTGATGCCAAGCAGCGCGACCATTACCACGATCAGCAGGCCGCCGCGGGCGATACCGAAGCCGACACCCAGGATGCGGTCGGTACTGCTGAGGCCGGTCGCCTGCACCAGCGCCGCGACCAGGGCGCTGACCAGCGCGCCGACAATCAGAGTGGCAAGAAATAGAATAGCAAAGGCAACGGCGATACGGGCCGACGGAGTGTCGATGCCGTCTTTGAGCAAGTTTGCCAGCGGGGCCGTAAACAGCCGCGCAACGACGAAAGCCGCAATCCAGGTCGCCAGCGACAGCGCTTCCCGTACGAAGCCGCGCTTCAGGCTGAAAAGGCCCGAAATGGCAATAATTGCGATGATGGTCCAGTCAGCCCAGTTCATGTTCCCGATCGGATCCCGAAATCAGCGCGCATTCTAGCAGAGGGTATCGGACAACCCAATGCTCATTGCGTGGTAAAACGAACGATAATGCCGTTAAGCCCGAAGTCGCTCTTGAGCTCGGTCTGCAGCGCCTCGAGGCGGGTGCGCTGCACGTCGGGCCCGACGTAGACCTTGACCAGATCGCCAATCCGGCGGCTGTAAACCTTGTGCCCCGCCGCCACCAGCTTCTTGCGCAACGCCTTGGCGTTGGATTCGTCACGGAAACTGGCCAGCTGCAGCGTCCAGGCGACCGGCACATTCTGCTGATCGAGCACCGGCGGATCTTCGTGCAGTTTCAGATCCGGCAGCGGCGCCGGAGCCGGCGCCTCTTCACTCACCACCTCGGGGGCGGGCATGGGCTCGATCGGGCGAGGTTCGGTGGGCGGCGCCACCGCTTCGGTGGTCTCGAGCTGCGGCGCCTCGGGCACTATCTCGACCACCTCGGGCAAAGCCGGCGCCTCGGGAATATTGCTCGGCAGATGCCGTTCGCGGTATCCGTCGCCGCTGAACAGCAGCGGAAACACCACCAGCGCCGCGACCACCACCGCGGCGGCGCCGATCAGCCGTTTTCGAAGTGCTTCATTCATCCTTCAGCCTGTCAGTTCCAGCGCGGACAGCGCCGCGCTCACGGTAAAGAAAGAGCCGGCAATAAGCACCCTGTCGTCGGGCTGCAGTTCGCGCCGCAGCGCTGCCAGCGCTGTCGCGACATCGCCATGCACACTGAATTCTGCGCCCGGGGCCACCGTTTCCAGCCGCTGCGCCAGTCGCTCGCCGCTCTGCGCCCGGGGTCCCTCGAGACCCGCCAGATACCAGACATCGGTCACCGGCGCCAGCGCCGACAGTACGCCGCCGACATCCTTGTCACCCAGCATACCGAGCAGCACGAACCGGCGCCCCGCCGGCGGCTGTTGCGCCAGGCGACCGGCAATGTACTGCGCCGCCTCGGGGTTGTGGGCAACATCGAGAATGCAGTCCGCGCCGTCGAGTTCGACCCGCTGCATGCGGCCGGTCATGGCCGCCTTTCGCAGCCCGGTTTCGATCGCCTCGCGCGCCGGGGCCTGCAGCAGCAGGTAAAGCGCCTGCAGCGCCGTCGCCGCGTTGGGCGTCGGCAGACCGGGCAGCGGCAGATCGCTCAGCGTCACCTCGCGGCCGTCGCGATCACGCCCGTGCCAGTGCCAGCGTTCGCCCTCCGCGCGCCAGCCGAACGTCTGCCCGACCTGATGCAGCTCGGCGCCGAGTCCGGCCGCCACCTCGGCGACACTCGACGGAGGTTCCGGATCGCCGCAGACCGCCGGGCGAGCGCCACGAAAGATGCCGGCCTTCTCGCGCCCGATCAGCTCCCGGGTATCGCCGAGCCAGTCGGTATGATCCAGCGCTACCGTGGTCAGGAGGGCGACGTCGGGATCGACGATATTGACCGCATCCAGGCGGCCGCCGAGACCGACCTCGAGCAGCACCACGTCGGGGCGGCGGTCGGCGAATATCCGCAGCGCGGCCAGGGTGCCGAACTCGAAATAGGTCAGCGCAGTATCGCCCCGCGCCGCCTCGACCGCCGCAAACGCCGCGCAGAGTTCATCATCGCCAGCCGGCTCGCCATCGATGCGCACCCTTTCGTTGTAGCGCAGAAAGTGTGGCGAGCTGTAACAGCCCGTGCTGAGGCCGCTGGCGCGCAGCATCTGCTCGAGGAAGGTCTGGGTGGAGCCTTTGCCGTTGGTGCCGGCAATCGTCACGATGCGGCTGTCGCCGAAATCGAGCGCCATGGCGCTGGCAACCTCGCGGACGCGATCGAGACCCAGCTCGATATCGCTGGGATGGCAGGCTTCAATGCGGCTTAACCAGTCGTTCAGTGTCATAACAGCTCTGCAGCCCGGCAGGCGCCGCGGACGCTGCCCGTCGCCGTGCCGTGAAAGGGAAAATTACACGGCTGCAACTGCAGCCTGAAAACCGCAGCGGCCGGCAGTGAGACTGCCGGCCGCTGCCAGGTTGCCGCTGTCGATCAGATCATGTCCTGATGCGTCAGCTTACGCAGTATCGAACCGATACGGGCGCGCAGATCCTTGCGGTCGACGATCATGTCGACCTGACCGTGTTCGAGCAGGAATTCGCTGCGCTGGAAGCCCTCCGGCAGCTTTTCGCGCACCGTCTGCTCGATAACGCGGGGACCGGCGAAGCCGATCAGCGCCTTGGGTTCGGCGATATTGAGATCGCCGAGCATCGCCAGGCTGGCCGATACGCCGCCGTATACCGGGTCGGTCAGCACCGAAATAAACGGAATGCCGGCCAGGCGGAGTTTTTCCAGCGCCGCCGAAGTTTTCGCCATCTGCATAAGCGAGATCAGCGCTTCCTGCATGCGGGCACCGCCGGATGCGGCGAAGCATACCAGCGGGATGCCCTCTTCCAGGCTGATCCGGGCCGCGCGCACGAAGCGCTCGCCGACAACCGCCCCCATGGAGCCGCCCATGAAGCGGAATTCGAACGCCACCGCAACGATGGGCATACCGTCGAGGTCACCACGCATCGCAATAAGGGCGTCTTTCTCGCCGGTCTCCTTCTGGGCCGCGACGAGGCGATCCTTGTACTTCTTCGAATCCTTGAACTTCAGCCGGTCCACCGGCTCGACATCGCTGGCGACTTCACGCTGGGAACCCTCGTCGAGGAACATCTCCAGACGCTTGCGGGCGCCCAGACGCATGTGATGATCGCACTTCGGGCAGACATTGAGGTTCTTGTCCAGCTCGGGACGGTACAGCACCGCTTCGCATTTCGGGCACTTCTTCCAGAGACCTTCGGGCACACTGGCGCGACGGCTCTGCGCGCTGCGGGCCAGCGAAGGGACAATTTTTTCCAACCAGTTGCTCATGTTGCTCCATTCCCTGCGCGGGAAACTCGTTCAGTCTGTAAAAGCGTAATCAGGCATCCATCGCCGCACGCATGCCGGCGATAATCTCGGAGACCTGTTCGGGGATCGCATCGGGCGTACGGGTCAGCTCGGCAATGCGGTTGACCAGCACACTGCCGACGATAACGCCGTCGGCAACCTCGGACACCGCCCGGGCAGACGCTTCGTCGCGAATGCCAAAGCCTACACCTACCGGCAGATCGGTATACTTGCGGACCTGCGCGAGCTTCTCCTCCACCGACTTGACGTCCAGCGTCGCAGAGCCGGTAACGCCCTTGAGTGAAACATAGTAGACGTAGCCGCTGCCTTTTTCGCATACCGAGCGTATCCGCGACTCCCCGGTGGTCGGCGCCAGCAGGAAGATGGTGTCGAGCCCTTCCTTGCGGAACAGCTCGACGACCTCGTCCGCCTCTTCCGGCGGCAGATCCACCGTCAGCACGCCGTCGACGCCGGCCTCACGGGCACGGGAGGCGAAGTTGGCGTAACCAATGGCCTCCACCGGATTCAGGTAGCCCATCAGCACCACCGGGGTCTCGCTGTCCTGCTCACGGAACTGGCGCACCATGTCGAGGATATCGAGCAGGCGCGTGCCGTGGGCAAGCGCGCGCTCGCAGGCCAGCTGGATCACCGGACCGTCGGCCATGGGGTCGGAAAACGGCACGCCGAGTTCGATAATGTCGGCGCCGGCGGCAACCAGCGCATGCATCAGCGGCACCGTAACCGCAGGCTCCGGGTCGCCGCCGGTCACGTAGGGGATCAGTGCCTTGCGCCCGCTCTGCTCGAGACGGGCGAAACAGTTTTCAATACGACTCATGTGCAATCTGTTCTCCAGCAGCTCAGAACTCGATGCCATCGATGCTGGCAACGGTGTGGATATCCTTGTCGCCACGGCCCGAGAGGTTGACGACGATGACGTCGTCCTTGTCCATCTCGCGGGCCATCTTCAGCGCGTGCGCCACCGCGTGGCTCGACTCCAGCGCCGGCATGATGCCCTCGACGCGGGTCAGGGTGCGGAAGGCATCGAGCGCTTCCTCGTCCGTCGCGGCGACGTACTCGGCCCGGCCGCAGTCCTTGAGCCAGGAGTGCTCCGGCCCTACGCCCGGGTAATCGAGCCCAGCCGATACCGAATGGGTACCGATGATCTGGCCCGCATCGTCCTCCATCAGGTAGGTGCGGTTGCCGTGCAGCACGCCGGGGCGCCCGGCCGACAGCGGCGCCGCGTGCTGACCGGTCTCGAGACCGTAGCCGCCGGCCTCGACGCCGACCATGCGCACGCCCTCGTCAGCGATGAACGGATGGAACAGGCCGATAGCGTTGGAGCCGCCGCCGACACAGGCGACCAGCGCATCCGGCAGACGCCCGACCTGGTCGAGGCACTGCTGCCGCGCTTCGCGGCCGATGATGGCCTGAAAATCGCGCACCAGTTTCGGATACGGATGGGGACCTGCGGCGGTGCCGATGATGTAGTAGGTGCTGTCGACGTTGGTCACCCAGTCGCGCATCGCCTCGTTCATGGCATCCTTCAGGGTACGGGTGCCGGACTCGACGGCGATGACCTCGGCACCGAGCAGTTTCATGCGGTAGACGTTGAGCGCCTGACGCCGCACGTCTTCGACGCCCATGTACACCTGGCACTCGAGCCCGAGGCGCGCGGCGACGGTTGCCGACGCCACGCCGTGCTGGCCGGCGCCGGTCTCCGCGATCACGCGGGGCTTGCCCATTCTCTTGGCCAGCAGCGCCTGACCGATGGTGTTGTTCACCTTGTGGGCGCCGGTGTGATTGAGGTCTTCACGCTTGAGATAGATCCGCGCACCGCCGTTCTCGCGCGACAGTCGCTCGGCGAAATAGAGCGGCGACGGGCGCCCCACGTAGTGCGCCAGATCGGCGTCGAACTCGGCCTGAAAGACCGGATCCCGACGCATTTCCTCGTAGGTGCGATCCAGATCCTGGAGCGCGGAAATCAGGGTCTCGGAGACGAAGCACCCACCGTAGGGTCCGAAATGTCCGCGATCATCCGGCAACTGCATCAGCGCAGCCAGTTCAGCTTTTGTCGGCACGTGCCACCTCTTCGATAAACTGCTTCAATTTGTTGTGATCCTTGACGCCCTTGGCGCGTTCCACGCCGCCACTGACGTCTACGGCAAAGGGCCGCACCTGGCGCACCCCGTCGGCGATATTGTCCGGCGTAAGGCCGCCGGCCAGCACGATGCGCGGGGCCAGATCGACGGGAATGCGCGACCAGTCGAACGACTCGCCGGTACCGCCGGGAACTCCGGGCCGGTAGGCATCCAGCAGGATGCCGCGGGCGGAGGGATATTCCGCGACTGCAGCGGCGAGGTCAAGGCCTGATTTCATCCGTAACGCCTTGATATAGGGGCGGTTGTACGACCGGCACCCGGATTCCGGTTCATCGCCGTGAAACTGCAGCAGGTCGACGCCCGTGGTCGCCAGCACCGACTCGATACGCGCCGCCGGCGCATCGACGAACAGCGCCGTTGTGGTCACGAACGGCGGCAGAGCCGCGATGATGCGGGCCGCGACCTCGGGCTCGACATAACGCGGGCTGGGCTCGTAGAACACGAAACCCAGCGCATGGGCGCCATACTCGACCGCCGCCAGGGCGTCTTCGAGCGTCGTAATACCGCAGATCTTGATTCGTGTCACAGCTAACCGGGCCCCGAAATCGCTTGATGGTACCAGATCGGCGCCGCGAAAGTCATTCCGCACGGTCGAGGAAGAAAGGCCCCAGGGACGATGCCGGCAACCCGAATTCGGCGGGATAGTCGACATCGACGAAATAAAGCCCCCAGGGCGGCGCGGTGATGCCGCCCTGACGCCGGTCCCTGGCGTGCAGCACTTCCTCAGCCCAGCCGGGCTCCGCCTCCCCTGCGCCGATTTTCATCAGTACGCCGGCGATATTCCGTACCATGTGGTGCAAAAAGGCGTTGGCGCGAACGTCGATGACGATCAGCTCGCCGCTGCGGTACACCTCGAGCGCCCGCACCTCGCGGATCGGGCTTTTGGCCTGACAGCCGACCGCCCGGTAGGAGGTGAAGTCGTGCTCCCCGACCAGATGGACCGCGCCGGCATTCATGCGCCCGACGTCGAGTGCCTTGTAGGTCCAGGTAATGCCCCGCGCCAGCAACGCCGGTTTCACCGGCGCACTGTAGATCAGGTAGCGGTAACGGCGCTCGCGGGCGGAAAAGCGGGCGTGAAAGCGCTCGTCGACCTGGCGCGCCCAGCGTACCGCGATATCGTCCGGCAGGTGGCTGTTGGTACCCAGCACCCAGGCCCGCTCGTCGCGCCGCGCCCGGCTATCGAAATGGATGATCTGATAGGTGCCGTTGACGCCGGCGTCGGTACGTCCGGCGCAGACGACGCTGACAGGCTCGTTGGCAATACGGCTCAGGGCCCGCTCCAGGGTTGCCTGCACGCTGGTCACATTGCCGGTTTTCTGCGCCTGCCAGCCATGATAGGCCGCCCCGGCATATTCGACGCACAGGGCATAACGGACGGGGGCGATCGAAATCGCCCCCGTGGTGGTTTCTGTATCGGACTTCATTGAATGCTCTGGGAAAAGAGCCGACTCCCGGTCAGCTCAGGGACTCCATCAGTTTGCGCGCTTCCTGCTGCTGCTTGTCGCTGCCCTCGCTGAGGATCTCGGACAGAATATCCTTGGCGCCGTCGCGGTCTTCCATGTCGATATAGGCGCGGGCGAGATCGAGCTTGGTTTCGACCTCGTCGGTGCCGTCGAGGAATTCGAGCCCTTCCATGCCCAGATCCTCGTCGTCGGCACCGGACTCGTCGAGCGCGATTTCGTCGTCGACCGAACCGAGCAGGGCCTCGAGCTCCGAGTCCAGATCCGAATCGTCGTCCTCGAGGTCATGGGCGATATTGGTGGTCAGCTCTTCCTCGACTTCGCTCAGCTCGTCGCCGGAGTCGCCGGGAAAGCCCTTCTCCAGCGCCGCCAGCATTTCGTCGAGATCCTCGTCGTCGCCGGAGGCGTCGTCCTCGAGCGTCAGGGCATCCTCGTCCTGACCGGCTTCGTGGCTCGACAGCAACTCTTCGAGGTCCGGGTGCAGGCTGAGACCATCGTCATCGGCAGTCTCTGCCGCAACCGACTCCTGCGCAGCCTCCTGCTCCGCAGTCGCCTCGGGCTCATCCTCCAGCGTCAGCTCGGCACCGGCCTGCGCCAGGATGGCGTCGATATCGTCCTCGCTGACTTCGGTCTCGGCTTCCGGCTCGACCGCCCGGGCAGGGCTCTCGCCGGCGCTTTCGAAATCCTCGTCGAACTCGAAGGCCGGGCTCTCGGGCGCCTCGGCGAGGGTCTCGTCCTGCTGCGGCGCCGCAGACTCGGTGTCGTCGAATTCGAAGGCCGGTTCCGCCGGACTTTCATCGACCTCGGAGGTCTCGTCCTGAGCGGCCGGCTCGTCCGGCGCCGTTTCCTGCGAGCTGACCGCGCCACCGCCAAGCAGGTCTTCGTCGTCATCGGCAACGACAGGCTGCACCATCGACAGGCGGTACTCCTCGGCTTCCTCGTCGGAACGGTCGAGCGCATCGACCTGACCCTTGCCGGAAAAATCGATCGCCTCTTCTTCCGGCTGCTTCGGCACGTCGCTGGCCGCGATCACAGAATCCAGCCCCAGACTTTCGAGGGTGTCCTCCGGCTCGTCATCGGCATCCGCCAGCGACTCGAGCTGCCCCATGCCGGAGCGAAGGTCCGCCCGCTCCGCTTCCTCCTCGTCGCCCATGGCGTCACCGAGGATCTCGTCCAGGGTGTCGTCGACTTCGTCCTCGGCGTCCGCGTTCGGCATCGGCTCGTCGTCGCCTTCCAGTTCGGTATCGAAGCTGAGATCGAACTCCTCGTCATCGACCTCGGCGATATCGCTCACCCGGTCATCCGGCAGGGATTCTTCCTCGAAAGCACCGTCGAGGCTGAGGTCGAACTCGTCATCGGTCGCCTGCTTCTCCGCGGCCGCCGCCTCGTCGAGCGGCAGGTCCAGATCGAGGTCCATATCGAGGTCGAGTTCGTCGGCCTGCGCCGGCTGCCCGCTCTGCGCGGTAACGGCTTTTTCGCCCGCTGCCTCTTCGGCCGGCTGCTCGTCGGACAGCGCCTCGGCGGCAACGGCGCCCGCGGCAACCGCTGCGGCGCCGGTGGCGATTCCGGCCGCCGGCGCCGGCGCCTCAGCGGTTTCGACGTTGTAGGGCCTGGCTTCGCTGTCCTTGCGACGCCGCAGCAGTCCCAGCAGGGCCACCAGCAGCGCGCCGATCACGGCACCGATGCCGGCCATGTAGGCAGGATTGCCGGTCAGGGTATCGACAAGACCGGACGGCGGCTGATTTGGCGGCGCCGGCGCGGCGGCCGGCTGTTGCGGTGTTTCCTGCACCTGTTGCAGCTGCGTCTGCAGCGCCGCCATCTGCTGGTCCTTGAGTTCCAGCAAACGCTGCAGCGTCTCCAGCTGCTGGGTGATGGCGGTGAGTTTTTCGTTCAGCTCGGCGTTTTCCCGCTCCACGCGGTCAACGGTTTCCTGGGTAACGGCAAGCTGGTTTTCCAGTGCCTCGTTGCGCTCGAGCAACGCCTTGGCTTCAGGCGTCGAGGCGGCGACGGAAGGTGCGGCCTGTTCTGCCCCGGCCGTCTCCTCAGCCACCTCTTCGCTGCCGGTATCCTCGGGGGTGAGGATCTTCAGCTGAGGCTGCGACGCGGGGGTCGCTTCGGCCTGGGAGTCAGACGGGGCTACCGGCTTTTTTTTTGAGCCGTCCGTCTGGGGTGTGCTGGGCGCCGCGGCGCTGCGGTTGCCGGTTTTCCACGCCTGCATCTGGCGCGAGACTTCGCGGTTGGCGTCCGCCGGGCTCAGCGCCCGAACTTCTTCCAGCGTCGGCAGATCCAGCACCATCCCGGCCTTCAGGAAGTTGATATTGCCGTTGGGGAAGGCCTGGGGGTTCTTGCGCTGAAGCGCCAGCATCATCTGGTTCAGCGTGGTGCCGCCGCCCGGGGAATGACGTCGCGCCAGCGCGCCCAGCGTATCCTGGGTTTCGACGAAGACCTGGTTGGAAGCGGCACGGGTGCGGATGTTATCGACCGGCGCGCTCGAACGGCTCGGCGCGGGCGCGACCGTCCTCACCGGAGTCGGGGCCGGGCGGGTCGGAGCCACGCTCACCGGCGCCTGCACAGGCGCAGCAGCGCCGGCAACCGGGGCCGCCTCGAAGACAGGCGGGTCGAGCAGCACCGTGTATTCGCGCACCAGTCGACCGCTGGGCCAGTTGACCTCGACCAGCAGGTTGAGGAAGGGTTCGCGCACCGGCTGCGACGAGGTCATGTGAATGACACCGGTGCCATTGGGCCTGACGTCGACCGAGAACTGGACGCTGGAAACCAGGCGCGAACGGTCGATACCGGCGATGGCAAACTGATCCATATCCGCCATCTGCGGCTGAATCTGCTGTGCATCCAGGTCACGTACCCGCAGCAGCTGTATCTCCGCGTCGAGCGGCTCGTTGAGTGCCGATTTGATTCGGATCTGACCCAACCCCAGCGCACTGGCCTGGGTGGCGCTCAGAACTCCCGCTACAGCTAGACTTACAGCAAGTTTGCGAAACATTTGCCTGTTCCTTTCAGTCCACTTCCGAGATACGTCCGTAAATCAGGAAGTTGCGATTCCGAATACCGGACAAAGTATTGATGATAAACACGGAGACGGTCAAGGCTGGCGCCAAGATTGCAAATCCCGGCAACACAGCCACATGACCGCCAGGCGCGCCCGCGACCTGTGCATTTAGAAAGGTTCGCGTATCAGCAGCTCCGCGATCTGCACCGCATTCAGCGCCGCGCCCTTGCGAACATTATCCGACACCACCCAGAGATTGATGCCGTTTTCGGCCGTGATATCCTCGCGAATACGGCTGACAAAGACCGCATCCTTGCCGGCAGCTTCCGTGACCGGCGTGGCCCAGCCGCCGTCCTGCGCTTCGTCCAGCACTTCTATGCCCGGCGCCTGCTGCAGCAGCTCGCGGACCTCCAGCGCACTGATCGGGTCGCGGGTTTCCAGGTGCACCGCCTCGCTGTGACCGAAGAATACCGGCACCCTGACGCAGGTCGGCGTGACGGCGATTTCGTCATCCTCGAGAATCTTGCGCGTTTCCCAGACCATTTTCAGCTCTTCGCCGCTGTAGCCACTGTCGTCCAGGCTGTCGATCTGCGGCAGCACGTTGAACGCCATCTGCTTGGCGAAGTGCTGGTTGTCGACATCGCGGGCGTTGAGCAGCAGCGCGGTCTGGCGCGCCAGCTCCTCGACCGCCTGACGGCCGGCACCGGATACCGCCTGATAGGTAGCGACGTTGATGCGCCGGATACCGGCATAGCGGTATATCGGCGCCAGCGCGACCAGCATCTGGATGGTGGAGCAGTTGGGGTTGGCGATAATGCCGCAGTGCTCGCGCACCCGCTCGGGGTTGACCTCCGGCACCACCAGCGGCACCTCCGGCTCGTTGCGAAAGCACGAACTGTTGTCGATGACCACGCAGCCGGCATCGACCGCACGCGGCGCATACTCGGCCGCCACCGCGCTACCGGCGGAAAACAGCGCGATCTGCACCTGACTGAAATCGAAATCGGCCAGGTCGCCGACCTTGATCGAGCGCCCCTTGAAGTACACCGGCTTGCCGGCGGATTCATTGCTGGCCAGTACGAACAGCTCGCCGACCGGAAAGTCGCGCGATTCCAGCAGTTCGACAATGGCTTCGCCGACGAGGCCGGTGGCGCCGACTACGGCGACGTTGTAGGTCTGTGTCATCTTATCTCCAAACGCAGACCAGCCCGAACGCGGTCGGGCTGGCAGGGAGACGGACGGCCCGGTGATGAAATCAGGCACGCCCGCCGTATTGGTGCTGTCGCGGACCGGTCAGCCCGCCATCAGGATTCGCAGCATGCGGCGCAGCGGTTCTGCGGCGCCCCAGAGCAGCTGATCGCCGACACTGAAGGCATTGAGGTACTGCGGCCCCATATTCATCTTGCGCAGACGCCCGACCGGCACCGACAGCGTGCCGGTAACCTTGGCCGGGGTCAGTTCCTGCATGGTGAGGTCGCGATCGTTCGGGATCACCTTGACCCAGTCGTTGGCCTCGGCCAGCATGCCCTCGATCTCGTCGACCGGGATGTCCTGCTTCAGCTTGATGGTGAAGGCCTGACTGTGGCAGCGCATCGCGCCGATACGCACGCAGGTGCCGTCGATCGGTACCGGGCTTGCGGACAGACCGAGGATCTTGTTGGTTTCGGCAAAGCCCTTCCACTCCTCGCGGCTCTGACCGTTCTCCAGTGCGCTGTCGATCCAGGGGATCAGGCTGCCGGCCAGCGGTACGCCGAAGTTGTCGGTCGGCATCTGACCGCTGCGGATGGTTTCGGCAACGATGCGATCCACCTCGAGGATGGCGCTGGAGGCGTCCAGCTTGTCGGCGACCGAGCCATGGATGATGCCCATCTGGCTGATCAGTTCGCGCATGTGGCGCGCGCCGCCGCCGGATGCCGCCTGGTAGGTCATGGAGGTGAGCCATTCGATCTGGCCGGCCTTGAACAGGCCGCCAAGCCCCATCAGCATCAGCGACACGGTGCAGTTGCCGCCGACGAAGTTCTTCACGCCACGCGACAGGCCATCCTTGATCACGTCCAGGTTGACCGGATCCAGGATAATCAGGCTGTCGTCGTCCATACGCAGCGACGAGGCGGCGTCGATCCAGTAACCCTGCCAGCCTGCGGCACGCAGCTGCGGGAAGATCGCCTTGGTGTAGTCGCCGCCCTGGCAGGAGATGATCGCATCCATCTGCTTCAGTTCGTCGATGCTGTTGGCGTCCTTGAGCGCCGGGATCGATTTACCGATATCGGGTCCCGCCTCGCCCACCTGAGAGGTGGTGAAAAAGACCGGTTCTTCAATCAGATCGAAGTCCCGCTCGTCTCGCATACGCTGCATCAGCACGGAACCGACCATGCCTCGCCAACCTACAAAACCTACACGCTTCATTATCTTCCCCATGTTGAAAAGGGGGCCGCCGGAGCCTTCGCCTGTTAACGGCTGAGTACCCGGAATCTGCGACCTCCCTGGTGACACTTGTGGCGCGACCGGCGAACTACCC
The DNA here is from genome assembly GCF_014645375.1 of Marinobacterium nitratireducens. GTDB lineage: Bacteria > Pseudomonadota > Gammaproteobacteria > Pseudomonadales > Balneatricaceae > Marinobacterium_A > Marinobacterium_A nitratireducens. Next base: position 259,452 of record NZ_BMLT01000001.1, on the reverse strand, counting down.
TCGGGAACCGCCGGCGCGGCAGCGCTGTCGCTGCCGCCGCCATCCTTATTTCAATAACCGTTGAACGACGATGTCGACCGGCAACGGCGTTGCCGGTCGCTGCATATACAAAAGCCGGCTCGCGCGGAACCGGCTGTCGTTACGGCCTTATCGCCCCCGCCACTCAACCGCGGGGGGCCAACGTCAGGCGTTGAGCGCGGCCAGAACCGCGTCTCCCATCTCCGACGTGCTGACGCGGGTCATGCCCGACGACATGATGTCGGCGGTGCGCAGATTCTGATCCAGCACGCTGCTGACAGCGGCCTCGATCCGATCCGCGGCGTCCCCGGCATCGAGAGAGTAACGTAACATCATAGCGGCTGAGAGGATGGTTGCCAACGGGTTGGCGATACCCTGGCCGGCGATATCCGGCGCCGAACCGTGGCACGGCTCGTACATGCCCTTGCCGCTTTCGTCCAGCGAAGCGGACGGCAGCATGCCGATGGAACCAGTGAGCATGGCCGCGGCATCGGACAGGATGTCACCGAACATGTTGCCGGTCACCATGACGTCGAACTGCTTCGGTGCGCGCACCAGCTGCATCGCGGCGTTGTCGACGTACATGTGCGACAGCTCGACGTCCGGGTATTCCTTCGCCAGGTCGTTCATGATCTCGCGCCACAGCACTGTGACTTCCAGCACGTTGGCCTTGTCGACCGAGCACAGACGCTTGTTGCGCGCCCGCGCCGCCTCGAACGCGACCCGGCCGATGCGGCGGATTTCGTTCTCGTCGTAGACGTAGGTGTTGAAGCCTTCGCGGATACCGCCTTCCTTCTCGCGGATGCCGCGCGGCTGGCCGAAATAGATGCCGCCGGTCAGCTCGCGCACGATCAGGATATCCAGGCCCGATACCACTTCGGGCTTCAGGCTGGAGGCGTGCGCCAGCTGCGGATACAGAATCGCCGGGCGCAGGTTGCCGAACAGACCCAGGGACGAACGGATGCCCAGCAGGCCCTTTTCCGGACGGATCGAAAAGTCCGGGATGGTATCCCACTTCGGACCGCCGACCGCACCCAGCAGAATGGCATCGGCGGCCTTGGCCGCCGCCAGGGTTTCATCCGGCAGCGGCTTGCCGGTGGCGTCGATTGCCGCGCCGCCCACCAGCGCTTCGTCGAGCTCCAGACCGAGGCTGTACCGGGTGTTGACCGCTTCCAGCACGCGACGCGCTTCGCGCACGATTTCCGGACCGATGCCGTCGCCCGGCAGAATCAGAACTTGTTTGCTCATTATCAATATCCTATTTGATCGTATCGAACAGCCAGGGCGCGCTGGCACGACGCTTGGTTTCGTAGTCCCGGATGTCGTCGGCATACTGCAGCGTCAGACCGATATCGTCCAGACCGTTCAGCAGGCAGTGCTTGCGGAAGGCGTCGACCTCGAACGCAATCTCGCTGCCGTCCGGCTTGATCACACACTGGCGCTCCAGATCGATCGACAGCTGGTAGCCCTCGCTGGCTTCGGTTTCGGCGAACAGCTGATCGACGACAGCCTCGTCCAGCACGATCGGCAGCAGACCGTTCTTGAAACAGTTGTTGTAGAAGATATCGGCGAAGCTCGGCGCGATAATGGCGCGGATACCGAAATCCTCGAGCGCCCAGGGCGCGTGCTCCCGGCTCGAGCCGCAGCCGAAGTTCTTGCGCGCCAGCAGGATGCTGGTGCCCTGGTAGCGGGCCTTGTTGAGCACGAAATCCGGGTTCAGCGGACGCCCGCTGCAGTCCTGGTCCGGCTGCCCCTCGTCGAGGTAGCGCAGTTCGTCGAACAGGTTGGGACCGAAGCCGCTGCGCTTGATCGACTTGAGAAACTGTTTCGGAATGATCAGGTCGGTATCGACGTTGGCGCGATCCAGCGGCGCGACGATCCCCTGGTGCTGCGTAAATTTGTTCATCATGGGTCTCCTTCGCGATTACTGTTTGACGAATTCGCGCACGTCGACGAAATGGCCGGCAATGGCCGCCGCCGCCGCCATCGCCGGGCTCACCAGGTGGGTGCGCCCGCCAAAGCCCTGACGGCCCTCGAAGTTGCGGTTCGAGGTCGAGGCGCAGTGCTCGCCCTGCCCCAGCTTGTCCGGGTTCATCGCCAGGCACATGGAGCAGCCCGGTTCGCGCCACTCGAGACCGGCGTCGGTGAAGATGCGGTCCAGGCCTTCGGCCTCGGCCTGGGCCTTGACCAGCCCCGAGCCCGGCACCACCAGCGCCTGCTTCAGAGTTGCGGCCACCTTGCGGCCCTTGACCACCGCCGCCGCTTCGCGCAGGTCTTCGATTCGGGAGTTGGTGCAGGAACCGATGAAGACGCGGTCGAGCTGGATATCGGTGATCTTCTGGTTGGCGCCGAGTCCCATGTACTGCAGCGCACGGGTGTAGCCCTCGCGCTTCACCGCATCGGCCTCGTCGGCCGGGTTCGGCACCTCGCCGCTGACGCCGGTGACCATTTCCGGAGACGTGCCCCAGGTGACCTGCGGCTCGATATCGGCTGCGGCAATCTCGACCACGGTGTCGAACTCGGCGTCATCGTCGGAGACCAGATCCTGCCAGGCTTCGACGGCGCGATCCCAGTTCTCGCCGGTCGGCGAATAGGTGCGGCCCCTGACGTAGTCGATGGTGGTCTGGTCGCAGGCCACGAGACCGACGCGCGCGCCCGCCTCGATCGCCATATTGCAGATGGTCATGCGGCCTTCCATCGACAGCGAACGAATCGCCGAGCCGCCGAACTCGATCGCATAGCCGGTGCCGCCCGCGGTACCGATTACGCCGATCACGTGCAGAACGACGTCCTTGGCGGTCACACCGGTGCCGAGCTCACCGTCGACACGCACCAGCATGTTCTTCATCTTCTTGGTGATCAGGCACTGGGTCGCCAGCACGTGCTCGACCTCGGAGGTGCCGATACCGTGCGCCAGCGTCGCGAAGGCGCCATGGGTGGAGGTATGGGAGTCACCGCAGACCACGGTCATGCCCGGCAGCGTGGCGCCCTGCTCCGGCCCGACCACGTGCACGATGCCCTGGCGATGGTCGTTCATCTTGAATTCGGTAATGCCGAAGGATTCGCAGTTCTCGTCCAGGGTTTTCACCTGAATGCGCGAAACCGGATCCTGAATGCCGTCTACGCCCGTGGAACGGTCGGTGGTCGGTACATTGTGGTCCGGCGTCGCCAGGTTGGCGTCGATGCGCCACGGCCTGCGTCCGGCCAGACGCAGACCTTCGAACGCCTGCGGCGAGGTTACCTCGTGCAGCAGCTGGCGATCGATGTAAATGAGGGCACTGCCATCCTCGTTCTGGCGTACCAGATGGTCCTGCCAGAGCTTGTCGTAAAGCGTTTTACCGGCCATCGTCTGTTCCTCTCAGGCATTGCTCGTGTCTTTTGCGGGTCCGTTCCCCGCTATCGTTTGACGCATCCTAAGGGACCGCATTGCAGAAAACAAACTCATATTTTTTCTAGCTTTTATTCCTGAGTGGAATAGCTGGGCGTCAAGACCGTACCTTGTGTACTTTTTAGCTTTTCATAGGATCGATCCCACGATTGAGGCCATCGCCAGATCCGCAGCCGTAAAAGGCGAAAAGCTGATCGGCTGGAGCGCCCATTACCTGACAGGCATCGCGTACGCGGCGCTGCTGATCATTATCTGGGGAACCAGCTGGATATCGCGTCCGTCGATCGGACCCGCGCTGATCGTCGGGATTGGCACCGTCGCGGCACCGTTTCTGCTGATGCAACCCGGCATGGGCGCCGGCATCGCCGCATCCCGCACGCCCCGTCCGAATGCCGCCCGCCTCCAGAGCCTGCTCAACCATACCGTCTTCGGGCTGGGGCTCTACCTGACGGCCTGGTCGCTGCGCCTTTTTCACCCGGCGTAAAGTCGCATTTCGATACCCGCCGGCTTATTGCCGTGGATCGCATATATGTAAGTACGCAGGAGCAAATAACGGCCCCGACGCGGTAGGATTCCGGCATCAGACCAATGGATACCAAGTGGGTCCCATATCGGCACAAAGCGGACCTTTGAGCTGGACAGGCAAAAGACAAAATCTGACCCCAGTGCCCCCCTTATGGCCGGACGGCAACGACGATTGCCGTTCGTTGGTCAGGTGTGATGCATCCCCCGATACGACCGGGAAATGGTCTGGCTACGATGCCTTTAATCCGGTCCCCAGTTTTGTGCGCTGTTGTCCATTCGAATCAAAATTCGTCGGATCAAGCCAGGCAAGATAGGCTGGTTTTACCGATTTCCAGTCGTCATCCGTCATCGCGAACCAGGCGGTGTCACGATTTTCTCCCTTCACCACCAGATGATTGCGGAAAACGCCCTCGAAGATGAAGCCGAACCGCTCAGCAGCGCGCTTTGACGGCAAGTTGTGATTGTGGCATTTCCATTCGAAGCGGCGGTAGCCAAGCTCGTCGAAAACATACTGCGCCATCAGGAAAAGCGCCTCTGTCGATATCCTCGAGCGTGCGATTGCAGGACACCAGAGTACGTGGCCAACCTCGGCGACCCCGTTGGCCGCATCGATGCGCATCAGTGCCTGGCGCCCCTCCGCCCGGCCGCTCCGCATGTCGATAACCGCGAAAAACATCGGATCGGCCGATGCTTCCGCTTTTTGCAGCCAGTTGGTGAAGGCCGAATAGTTTGGAGGCGTAGTGTCGGGAAGGTAACGGAACCGGTCATCCGCACCGGGTTCGATCGCGGCGGCAAACAGATCCGCCCCGTGCACCGCTTCGATAAGCGGTTCTAGCCGCGCGTATCTTCCCTGCAGGGTCACCCGCTCAGGTTGCGGGGCACCACGCCAATTTGAAAGATCCATAGGTGTCTCCTCTGCAATAGTTCTGGCTGAGATCAACGGGTGGGTGTCACAGCGGTATTCAGCCCAAAGACACTCTAGGGAACCCAGCTTTCCGGGAGAGATTCACTCCCGATTCAGCGCTTCCAGCAGTTCAATTTCAAATATCAGATTCGAATGAGGCGGAATCTTGTCACCAAAGCCGCGCTCGCCATAACCCATCTGCGCCGGCACCAGCAGTTTGCGTTTGCCACCCACCTTCATGCCGATAAGGCCTTCGACCCAGGCCGCGATAACTTTCTTGCGACTTAGCACCGTCTGAAACGGCTGACCTTTTTCGTACGAAGAATCAAACTCAGTTCCATCTTCCAGACAACCGCGATAGTGAGCCGTGATTAAGGCGCCGCCCTTCTTCACTTCCGTCCCTGTGCCTTCAGTCAGATCTTCAACGACCAGCCTTTCAAAATCAGTCATGGTTTTCCTGCAAGCTTTCAATAGTGTTCACATCGCGGCATTCAATCACGCCTGTTCAGGGAACCTATGGACAAGTCCCAGTTGTCCTCTGCGGGGCTTGCAGCGCGAACCGGACTCTTTGTTGCCGCTTTTCGACAGGCCACCAGCATGCCTTCAAAACGGCGCCTCGATTCCGGCCCGCGCTGCAAGCCAGAGCCTCATTGGGACTTGTTCGCAGGTTCCCTAGCAATAAGCCGTGACGCTACGCCACAATTCCTGCCGACCTAGAGCTCGGCAGGTTAAGTCGGGAGAAAACTCATTTCAAGCCAGTTAGCTCATAGACTTCCAGCGGTTTCCGCTTACCCTTGACCTGGATGCTGAATACCGGATTCACCGAAATCTGATCTTTGACCCTGTCGTACAGGGCGGCGCTGATGAGAATCTGCCCGGCACCCGTATGTTCCTGGATGCGCTTGGCAATATTGATGTCATCGCCGATGGCTGTGTACTCCATCCGTTCCTGCGTACCGACGAGTCCCAGAACCGCTTCGCCGACATGAAGCCCCACACCAAACGAAAGCCTGAACAGCGGAGAAATTTCCTCGTGCAATTCGGCGATGGTGTCGCGAATCGCCAGCGCCGCGCGGACCGCTCGCATAACATGATCCGGCTGGGACAAGGGCGCATTGAACCAGGCCATGACCGCATCACCGAGGAACTTGTCGATTGTCCCCTCCTCGACCAGTATCGCATTCGCCATGGCGGCAAGATAACGGTTGAGCAGTCCGACCAGGTCTTCAGGATTGAGTTGTTCGCTGATCTGGGTAAAGCCGTGGATATCGGCGAACAGGGCGGTAATCTCCGTTCGCTTGCCTCCCAGCTGCAAACGTTCCGGATCGAGCTGGGCCAGGATTACGGGCGAGACCATGTGCTCCAGCAGTCGGCGCTGAGCCTCGACCTGGCGCTTCTCCGTGACATCATCGACAACGATGGCAACGCCCTCCGTGTCCTGCTGTCCCTTGAGCGTAGAGAGGTTGAACCGAAGGTGCGCGACCCCTCGCGGTGGCACCTCGATACTGGTTTCGAGTCCAATCACCGGTTCGCCGCTATGGCCGACTCTATAAATATGGGGCAGCAGCAGACTGCCGAGCGGCGCTCTGAAATCCGCCACGTTCTGTCCCGCCAGGTCCTCGGCATCAGCATATCCCAGAATACGAAGCGCAGCGGCATTGTTGAGCGTAACGGTGCCTTGAGTATCGGTGGTAATGACGCCACTGACGATGGACGAGAACACGCTATCAAGGAGATTTTTCAGCTGAGTCGCCTCGGCAAGGGAATGGCGCAGCTGGAGCTCCCGCCGTTCCAACTGCTCCGCCATGTGATCGAAAGCACCTCCCAGCTGGGCGAGTTCGCCACGCATCGGCTGCATTCCGGTACGAGCGCCAAAGTTCCCCGATTGCAGTTGCTCGGTCGCGCCAAGCAAAACACTTACCGGTTGCAGAATCGCTTTCTTGCCGAACCACCAGGCGGCCATTACAGCGAACAGGGAAATAGCAGTGACTACGATTAGATTTCGGGTAAAGGTGTAATTGACGGGAGCGAAGGCTGAATCGATGGGAATGCCAACAGCCAGATAGAGCGCAGCTCCACCCTCCGCCTTCGTACTGCCGCTGATCGATTCCACTGCGAACAGGCTCGCGACACCGCTCAGATCCGGAGCTTCGACTATGCCCTTGCCGCCTAGGGCAACCGCCGCCTCGAATAACGGGCTTTTCACGATCGAGGTACCCACTGACCACTGCGACGAGACGGGATAACGCACCAGCAGCACACCGTTACGATCGATAATCGAAAACGATGTACCGGGCGCCAGGCGCAGTCCGGCGGCGAGCTCACCCAGCCACTTCAGATCCAGGGCAGCGAAGACGACCCCCTGTACAGCGCCCTCCGGATCGAAGACCGGATAACCGAAGTGCAGCGATGCCTTGCCCGTGCGCCGGCCGACCGCATAGTCTCCGATGGCGAAGTCCCGGCTTTGCATCGCACTGATGATGTAGGGTCGGTCCGCCAGGTTGACCGGACGTGTTGCCCGCAGAGGGCTGCAGAAGCTATAGCCTTCCTGGTTCGTCACCCCCAGCGTCGTGTAGTAGGGATAACGCTTGAACAGGTCGCCGAACAGCGAACTGCAGGCGTCGGCATCCTGATTGCGCACCCAGGGTAACTGTGCCAATGCAGTCAGCAGCTGCCGGGTTCCCTTGATCAGATGCTCATACTGGCTGGTCGTCAGTTGGATGAGCCGAAGCGCATTGTCCCTGACATTGTCCGCCGCCTGCTGCCGCTGTTCGATGTTGATGATGACGATCAGCAGCAACACCGGCACGACCACCAGCAAAAAGAGCAGAAACAACCGGCCCCGAAGGCTTCTGAAGATCATGGGTGACGCCTCGTCAGCATGGTCAATGAGCTTAACGATCAGTGTAATGGGTCAGGCGGTATTCGGCGGGTCCGGGGCGACAAATTCGGCAACATCGACCGGACAGTGGTCGGTGGCGACTGCCACCATCCGAAGGTTCGCTTACCCTGTGGAGGCGACGCGCCAGAGCTTTCCCGGCACCACGTCGCCACCTCTTCCCAGTGATCCGCAAGTGGATATATAGTGCACCTTGCCTAACTTTTTGTTAGTCTTACTTTACTTATTGCTCGTTGTCTTTTATACGGACAAGCAGAATAATGGGCCGAATGGAAACTGATGGTAAAATGCCGAAAGTCGAGCGACTAAAATGCCGGGAGTTCCCCGGGTGCCCAGTGCCGAGCAATAGTCTGATGTGATTATAAACATCCAAATACACCACGTTAAAAAGCGACACCTGCCATGGGACGCTTACATTTAGCCCTCACGACAAATCAGCTCTACGCCATTTGTCATTGAAAGGTTTATTCTAAAAATAACGAAAATGTTGTTACGGTGGTGACATGAAATACCCTCTTCCCCCGCTGAACCCACTAAGAACCTTCGAAGCCGCAGCGCGGCTCTGCAGCCTGACCAGCGCCGCAGAAGAGCTGAACGTGTCCCAGGTCGCCGTCAGCCGCCAGGTTCGAGTGCTCGAGGACTACCTTGGTGTCGCCCTTTTCCGGCGCCTGCATCGAGGTATCGAGCTGACACGCGAGGGCCGGGAGCTGTACGAGGGAATCACCGAGGCATTCCAGGACATCAGCAATGCGGCCCGCAAGGTGTCGCGGCGGGGCCGACGGGACATACTGTCGATTCAGTCCTATACAACCTTCTCGCAGCGCTGGCTGATCCCCAGACTCGCCAACTTTCATGACACCAACGAATCGATTGAGGTCAGACTTTCCTCATCCGTGGCACCGGTGGACTTTGAGACGCAAAACATCGATGCATCGATCCGCTCCGGCCATGGTGACTGGCCCGACCTGCATGCGGAAAAACTGGTGGACATCGAACTGATCCCGATATGCTCCCCAACGCTCATGGAATCGGCGAAGCTGAACTCGCCACAGGACCTGTCCCGCGTTCGTCTACTGCATTCCATGGCACGCCCCAACGACTGGGCCAACTGGGTTTCGTCAGCCGGCGCCAACATCGATGCCGACGCCGGTATCCGGTTCGACAATTCGGCTCTGGCTTACGAAGCCGCCTCGATGAACATTGGCGTGGCGATCGCCGTCAAGGTCTTCGTCGAACGCCAGATCCAGAACGGCAGTTTCATCGCGCCTTTCGACACCACATGCAAGACCGGTGAAGGCTATTACCTGACCTGGCCGCGAAATATGAGGCCATCCGAGCCCTTGCTCAAATTTCTTTCGTGGATGCGCGAACTGCTGTCGAAGACAGAGTAATATTCAGCCACCTGGCTTGCAATTCACTTACAGAATGAAGCAGCTGCTTACACTTTTTAAATGGCGCTTCAGTCGAACTATTTGCCTTTCAAAAGAAGTCTACTCCTGAGTAAAAGGTCGTATTCGTAACCTTGCCTAATCAAAACATACCCCTGACCTGACAAATCGTCAGTACCACTTCGAACTGTTTTTTGTGACTCTTGAATCAGGGGATCGACCCCAGATTGAATACTCGAAAAATAAAATACGGGAGACCGTCGAAGATGCTACGCAAAGTTACCAAGAGCGCTCGCGCCTACCTTGGCGCAACCACAGTCGCTGCCATGACAATGTTCTGCGGTACCGAAGCAGCCCTTGCCGAAAGTGACTGGCCCACCGGCCCCGTCAACATGATTATGCACACCAAGGCGGGCGGCTCCGCGGATGTATTCATCAGGACACTGGCAAAATCCCTGGAACCCGAGATCGGCCAGCAGGTTGTCGTTATCAATTCCCCGGGCGGCGGTGGTGCAAGCCAGATGACGCGGATTCGCGCCGCCAAACCCGACGGGCTGACGCTGGGTGTGAATACCCTGACCCACTTCACCGCGATGCTGACCAACCTCAAGGGCACTTTCTCGCCCGATGACTTCTCCTGGATTGCCTCGACACAGGAAGATGCCATCCTGCTGTTCGTCAAGTCCGACTCCGATATCAAGAATCTTGACGACCTGGTCGCCAGGGCACGGGAAAACGACGGCCAAGTCAATATCGGCGGCTTTGGCCCAATCGGCTCCATGCAGAGCATTGGCATTTCGATGCTCGAGCATGCTGCAGACGTCAAGTTCAACTGGGTTGCCTTCAACTCCACGCCGGATATCGTCGCGGCGCTCTTGGGTGGTCACGTGGACGTGGGCGTCTCCAACCTTGGATCCGTGAGCTCCTTCTTCGATGCCAACCGCATCGCCGGCCTGGGTGTTCTGGGCGAAGAGCGTCTGACCGGCCTGCCCGACCTGCCTACCTTTGGCGAGCAGGGTTATGAGGTCGACACCAGTTGGCTGCAGGTGCGTGGCATCTTCGGTCCGGCAGGTATCCCGAAGGACGTCCAGCAAAAAATTGCCGACGCCTTCCACAAGGCGATGCGTGCGGAAGATTACCAGACCTATGCGCGCAACGCCGGTGTCGTCGATTCCTGGATGGGGCCCGAGGAATACACGAACTTCGTCCATCGTGTAAGCGGTGTTGCGGAAAATCAGTTGAAAACAGCAGGACTGATCGAGTAAGAGCCGCACTCAGTCCGATTACGACCAACGAACCGAAGGCGGGTCTTCCCTCCTTCGGTCTGCTGCCGGCAGGTTTGATGAGTTTCGGCATAAAACCGCTGCCTTGTTGCACCTTCCATTATCGGTAAATTTCAATCCCGAGATCTTGCCTGCCGTCCCCTCTCCAGACAGATCTCCCCAAGCGCAATTCGGTGAGACCCCATGACCAAAGCATTCGACGGAATTCGTGTCATCGATACGACACATGTACTCGCGGGCCCCTTTGCCAGCTATCAACTGGCCGTGCTGGGTGCGGAAGTCATCAAGGTCGAGTCGCCCAATGACCCCGACCAGGCACGCATGCAAGGCTCGGACCGTGCCCTGAACGATATCGGCATGGGCACGGCTTTCATGGCTCAGGCGTCCAACAAGAAAACGCTGGCGCTCGACCTCAAGACCCCCGAGGGGCGAGAGGCGATGAAACGGCTCATGTCGACAGCGGACGTCTTCGTGGAAAACTACCGGCCCGGCGCTTTCGATGAACTCGGGCTGGGCTATGACGAGATGTCCAGGCTGAACCCGAAGCTGATCTACTGTTCGGTTTCGGCCTTTGGATCGAACGGCCCCCGCCGTGAACAGACCGCCTACGATAACGTGATCCAGGCATTCTCCGGCATGATGGCGATGACGGGACATGGCGACGGCAGGCCCCTGAAATCCGGCGCACCGGTGGTCGACTATGCAACGGGTACGACGGCTGCCTTCGCAATCTCGACGGCCCTGTTCCAGCGGGAGCGCAATGGCGGCAAAGGCCAGTTTATCGATGTTTCGATGCTTGATGTCGCGCTGATACTGTCCAGCTCGCACCTCACCGGATACCTCTGGAACGGCAAGCACCCCGAGCAAAAAGGCAACACCTTCCCGTTCGCGACCATTGGCTGCTACCAGGCGGCCGATGTGCCGCTGATGATCGCTGCGTCGAACCTGCAGCAACAGCGTCGTCTCTGGACAGCGCTCGGTCGCGAAGACATGATCAAGACCGATAACAATCAGCGTCTTGATGCGCATGCAGAAGAAGCAGCGGTTCTGTCAAAGATCATTGGCACGATGACGGCGGATTACTGGGAGGAATTCCTGCAGAAAAGACGCATCCCGGCCGCCCGCATACGCCGCATGGAAGAAACCCTGTCCGACGGCCAGGTCGCCAACCGGCAGGTACTGCACAGGCATGCCACTCCCGACAGCCCCGCCGATGGCCTGACGGTTCCCGTCGCTGCATTCAGCCTGTCCGACAGCCTGGCGGACATCAGCCTGCCGCCACAGCCGGTCGGAGCACAGAGCGCCGAAATTCTGGCGCAACTCGGTTACGGCCGCGACGAGATAGAGGCGATGCGAGCGGCCGGCGCGACCAACTGACTACCACGGAGCAACGCATGACCAACCCGACCCTGGAACTGGCCAGAGCAGCGGCCGCCTGGCAGCACCAAAGTTTAAGCGCGGAAGTAACCTGGGCCGCACGGCGTGCCCTCCTGGACTGGTTCGCCACGACCCTGCCCGGCGCCGTTCTGCCACCGGCGACCCTGCTGTGCGACGCCCTTGGTGCCAGTCGCGGTCAGGGCAACGCCGTCTGCTATGTGGACGGCCAGAGTGCTTCTCCCCGGCATTCGGCGCTGCTGAACGCTACCGCAAGCCATATCGTCGAGTTCGACGATATCTTCAAGGATGGCGGCTATCACCCGGGCAGCCCCACCGTTGCCGCCGCCCTCGCCGTCGCTCAGGACAGGGGGGCCTCGCTCGAAACGCTGCACCGGGCCATCATTGCCGGCTATGAAGTAGGCTGCCGGATCTCGCTGGCCATTCAACCCAGCCACTACCGCTACTGGCATACCACCTCGACCGTCGGCACCCTGGGCGCTGCCGTGGCGACGGCCATGATTCTAGGCTGTGGCGCGGAGCGAATCGCCCATGCCATCGCCCTCGCCAGCAGCTTTGCCGGCGGCCATCAGCAGAATCTCCAGGGCGAAGGCATGGCCAAGGCACTCCATCCCGGCCACGCGGCCGATGCCGGCATCCTCGCCGGCATCGCCGCGGCCCAGGGCGTGACCGCATCTCTTGACAGCCTCGATGCGGACAAGGGGTTTGCCGCGGCGACTAGTATCTCCTCCGGGGACTGGACAGCAGCGCTGGAAGGCATCGGCGACTGGACACCCATTACCCGCATGACGGTCAAGAATCACGGTTGCTGCGGACACATCTTCCCGGCCCTCGATGGCCTGAAGCACATGCAGCAACAGGACGGCTTTGCACCTGACGACATCGACTCGATCCATGTCGAGGGATACGGCGCCACCTATCAGATGTGCAACCGCCCGGATCCCCGATCGGCCCAGGAAGCCCGTTTCAGCATACAGTACTGCCTCGCCGCGCAACTGCTGCTGGGCGGCGTCCGACTGGCTGCCTTCGGGCCAGAAGCACTGGCGCGTCCCGATATCCGCGCCTTGATGCAGAAAGTAACCGTCAGCGAGGATGCCGAACTGGCGTCAGCCTATCCGAAACGACGCATGGCCAGGCTACTCGTTCAGTTGAAGGACGGTCGCCAAATCCGACACTTCCAGCCAACCCGAAAAGGTGATCCGGAAGATCCGCTGTCAGACGAGGAACTGATCGCCAAATACAACGAGCTGGCCGGAACCGTCCTGCCTCTCCGGCAACTGGAGGCCTTGCGGCAAAACGTACTGTACGGAGCCGAGCTGCCCGGCCCGGTCGCACCGGTTGCGGCGTCTACTGTTACCGACGCCTGATTCTCAAGCCCGCCACAAGGCCGTTGACCCGGTGAGATCACACCGGGTCAACGGCTCCTCTCCCCGCCCTTATAAGGGCAATCGCACTCTTATTGGGTTCTTCGCAATTTAGAGCGCAATACCTGGGTGCTGTTGAGCGACGCGAACCACACCGCCACGTTTTTGTATCAAACCGGCGTGTGCTCGCCCAAGGTTCCTGTGTTGGCAAACAACGTGCGGGGCGTTCGTCCGGAGCGCCGCGATTTGGAACGGTGGTGCTTCGCTCGGAGTCAGCGATCAAGCGCGGGATACCTCCCTGCCCGTAAGCCGCGCCGCGCGGCGAATCGGTTTGGCGCGGCGGTGATTCGCGCCGGGGCGGCGCTCCTACGCGTGATACCTCCCAGCCCGATGAAGCAGCGCTCGTCCGGAAACGGTAGCGCCAGTCCGAACTGTCACTCGCGGATATCAGGTAGTGCGCCGGGTTTCAAATCGACGCGCAGCGGCAATGAACCAGTGTATGCCCGGCATCAGAATACAGATCCTTACGATCTGGAAAGAAGTGATGAGTGCAACATCGTAGCCCAGAAACTGGGCTGTCAGTGCCATCTCGGTGACGCCGCCCGGGGCGGCACTGAGAACCATCGTTTCCCAGGGTTGATCAATCAGGTAAGCAAAGGCAATTGCGCTAACACAGGTAAAAAGGACAAAGCCGAGCATCGACAGGCTTAGCGCAAGCGTCAGCTTCCCACCGCGCCAAAAGAGGTCTCTGGTAAAGACGGAACCCAGCCAGCTCCCAAGCACCACCTGAGCGCCCGCCAGGACGATGTACGGATAGGACGTCACGTGCAGGCCACTGCTGGACACGACGGCCGCACTGAGCAAAGCACCAAAGAAGTAGGGGTTCGGCAGCCTGAGGGTTTTAAACAGGAGGCCGCCCGCCAAAGCGGAGATCGCCAGCAGCATTACACCGCCCAGGTCGAACGGGTTGGCCACTCCCGGCCCTCGACCTGAATTGCCAGGCCAGCCGTCGGCTATGTACAGGGCGACAGGGATGAACACCACGACACTGGCGATTCTTATTGTTTGCGACAGGACGACCAGGCCTCTGTTCAGGCCGAACTTCTCAGCGACCACGACCGCCTCGACGGGACTGGTCGGCATGGTGCACAGGAGCGCCGTCGGATAATCGAGATGACTGAATCGCCTGAGCAAGGCCGACACGACGACGGCGTTTATGCCCGTCAGAAGCGTCAATCCAACCATGATGGGGGCCATCTCCATAGCGATCGCCAACGCATCGCTGGTAAAAGCCAGACCGACCGTCGAGGCGATGACCATCTGACCGAAGGGGCGCGTCTTTGCCGTTACCGGCTGTTTTGCCAATCCTGAAATATACAGCAAGGCCGAAAATAACATTGGCCCTATCATGAACGGCAATGGCATCCCTATTTTCAGAAATAGCCACCCTGCAGCAGCTGCCGAAACATAGAGCGCCATTAATTTTATTGGCTTACGCAAATCAATGCCCATTAAAAATAACTCACTGGATCAGACAAAATTTTAAATTCCCAAAAACAGAACACCAGTGCACTGTTAATCTAATCGATAGTGAATAAACCGGAAAAACCCGGAACCGCAAACCGATATCGGTCCGCAGTTCCGGGTTACATCACGAATTGATTCGGCTGGCCGAGATCACTCTTCTTCGTGGTATATTTCCTGCACATGCCGACGCTGGTTCAGTTTTTCACGCAAAAACCGCAGCGCCGGCATCGCGAAGGAGAGAACCGCGATTGACAACAGGATCAACGTCAGCGGACTGGTGTAGAAGATATCGAACTCACCGTTGGAAATGACCAGGGCGCGGCGGAAATTCGTTTCGAGCATTTCACCGAGCACCAGGGCCAGAATGATCGGTGCCAGCGGGATATCGACCTTGCGCAGAATGTAGCCGATAACACCGAACGCCAGGGTGACATACACCGGGAACATCGAGTTTTCAGACGCGTAGGCCCCCATCAGGCAGATGCCGGCAACGACGGCCGCAATGGCGGGACGGGGCACGTCCGACACTTTCGCCCAGTACCTGGCCCCCGCCAGGCCGATGAAGATCATGACCGGCACACTGATCCAGAGCGCAGCGAAGATGGTGTACGGAATTTCGGGCTTGGTGGTGAACAGCAGGGGCCCGGGCTGAATGCCATGGATCATCAGGGCGCCGATCATGATGGCGGTGGTCGGCGATCCCGGGATACCCAGTGCCAGAAGCGGCGCAAGGGCACCCGAGACCGCCGCGTTGTTGGCAGACTCCGATGCGGCTATGCCTTCGATGCTGCCTTTGCCGAACTGCTCGGGCGTCTTCGAGGACTTCTTGGCTACGGCATAGGACACAAAGGACGCAATCGAAGCACCCGCACCCGGCACGACGCCGATCACATACCCGATGACCGAGCTGCGCATCAGATGAAACTTCAACTTGCCGAAAGTTTTAAAGGGTACGGCAAGAATTCCACTCATCGGCTGGCTTTTCTTCTTTTCGGAAGGGCCTGCCTCGACCATGAAGAGGACTTCGGACAGAGCAAAGAGGCCCAGCAGCACCGGCACCAGCGGGAAGCCCTCGAAAAACTCCGGGTGTGCGCTGAAACGGGGAATGCCGGTCTGGGCATCGAGCCCCACGGTGGCGAGCGCGAGACCAATGCCCATGGCGATACCGCCTTTCAGCGGCGATCCGTTGGACAGGGTCGAGACCAGGCTCAAACCCACGAGAGCCAGGGCGAAATAGGCCGTGGGCCCGAAACTGAGCGCGAACTCGGACAGGGGCACCGCCGTCAGGAACAGCAGGATGGTACTGCCGAAAATGCCGATACCCGAGGAAATAATCGAGATATTCAGCGCGACACCGGCCTTGCCCTGCTGAGTCAGCGGAAAGCCGTCCCAGGACGTCGTCACGGCAGCCGCGGTCCCGGGTGAATTGACGAGTATCGCCGAAATGGCCCCGCCGTATTCGGCCGCGGCATAGAGGGCGATGAGAGTAACGATCGACACCAACGGATCAAGGCTGTAGGTAAAGGGAATCAGCAGTGCAACGCCGAGGCTTGGCCCAAGTCCCGGCACCGCACCGATCATGTAACCGAGCAAGGCACCCACGATCAAGCCCACCGGCACCAGCGGATCGGCGAATGCCGAGAAACCTATCAATATATTCTCAAACATGGCGACACCTTAAGGAAAATAGACACCGAGAGCGAGGACGAAAATGACATAGAGGCCAAGCGCCAGGCCCAATGGAACGGCGATGAGCTGGAGCGGTCTGCGCTCCCCCACTGCCAACATGAGCAAAGCGGAAAGCCCCGCCGTCGCGATGATGGCCCCCAGGGAGTCCAGGAAGGCGCCAATACCGACCAGCACCAGAATCGCGACAATCACAGAGAGGGGCCGACTGAGTTCGACCAGCTCGTGTTCCTTTTCGCTAAATATCTTCACCAGGCCGTGGCAGGACATCAGAAATACCGCGACCAGGGTTCCGATGGCTATCATCATCGGGAAATCGCCGGCCCCCACAGCCTTGGGGTTCATCGGATCGGGAAGTTTTGCGGCCTCGTATAGATAGCTACCGACGACTATCAGCAAAACGATACCAAGCAGCAATTCCAGCCACACCAATGGAACCTGGAGCACACCCTCTTGCTTGCGGTGGCTGCCGACCGGTTCCTTAGGCACGCTTCTAGTCGATGCTGTCGACGAATTCATACTCTCCTCCCCAGGACCTGACGTTAGTCCTGATTTCGTCCACGCCAACGCGAGTGCGTGGACCTATTGTTATTGTTCGAGGCAATCACTTCCCCGGTGCATCCAAGCACTCGATGCCCAAAACCCACCATCCGAACTGTTGCCCGGCGAGATTCAACGCCTCTTGAATACGGTTCCTACTATGACTGAAGCGACCCTACCACTGAACTGAGTATTTATTGGGCCTCAGGGCAGCTTTCTGTTGGGCAAAACCACCCGGGGCCTACTACAGCCCCTGCTACGTGCGTCTTAACACGCGGGTTAATACATTAAGCTAGGGATGCATCATCATTGGCCGCAGGCCGGTGTGAACTGGCACGGAAACCCGCATGTCCGCGCACCTGCGCCCGTTTTCATGGCTTGAAGTGCAAATAAGTAGAACCTCTTGGCACGTCAGGCTAACAACAAAACTTGGCAATGCCGTCTGGAAACATCCAACCACTGCGACTCATTCTCTAACTTTTTGTTAGCGCTGGCGGACGCTTTACTCATTTGCACCCTGGAGTCGTAAATTCAAGAATGATTTCAGGGATGACCAGCAGATGAAACGACGGCGATTGTATCCGTGACCAATCAGGATCTCGCCTCTGTGCTCAACATCTCAATCTCAAATAACACTCGAATCGGTTTTACTGAAAAAAGAGGCCCGCCATGAGTCAAGACGCTCTCATCGAATTTCAGCAGGAAGGTGGTATTGCCATTCTGACCCTCAACCGGCCCGAAAAGCGCAACGCCATGAGCGATGCCATGCGCGCTGAACTGGTAGAACATCTGGAGAACCTGCGTCGCGACCGCAGCGTCCGCGCACTGATCATCACCGGGAGCGGCAAGGGATTCTGCGCGGGCGGCGATATCGCCGGCATGAAAACGCGCATGGAAGCGGACCCGGCCACCGTCGGCTTCAACGGCTGGGACCGCCAGCAGGGCGTCCATTATGCCGCCAGCCTGCTGCTCAACCTGCCGATTCCCACCATCGCGGCGGTCAACGGTGCCGCAGCAGGCCTCGGAGCCGACCTGGCACTCTCCTGCGACCTTGTCGTGGCGGCGCGCCCCGCCACCTTCACCTGGGCTTACATCGCCCGCGGCCTGGTACCCGATGGCGGCGGTATGTACTTCCTGCCGCGCCGGGTGGGACTGGCGCGCGCCAAGGCCCTGATTTTCAGCGGCCGACGTGTCGAAGCCGAGGAAGCCGTTCAGCTAGGTATCGCCGACCAGTTGTGCGAGGCGGACAGTCTGCTGGCGACCGCCAAGGCCATGGCCGAAGAAATGAGCAGCGGTTCGCGTACCGCCATCGCCCTGACCAAGTCGATCATCAACCGCAGCTATGAGCTGTCCGAGCACCAGGTATTCGCCGAAGGCAGCAAGGCCCAGGGTATCTGTTACACCTCTGAGGAACATCGCGCTTCGGTACAGGCTTTCCTCGATCGCGCCAAGGAGGCCGGCAAATGAAACAGCTCGACGCCCTGCTCAACCCCAAAAGCATCGCCGTCATCGGCGCCTCGGCCGATCACAGCAAAACCTCCGGCCGCCCGGTCTCCTACCTGCTGAAGCACGGTTTCAGTGGCGCCATTTACCCGGTCAACCCCAAAGCGACCGAGATCCAGGGCCTGACCTGCTATGCCAGTGTCGAAGCCTTGCCGGAGGCCCCGGATGTAGGCCTGGTGCTGCTCAACGCCAAACGCAGTGTCGACGCCGTCCGCTCCCTTGCAAAACTGGGTTGCAAGGCGGCCGTCGTCCTGGCCAGCGGCTTCGCCGAGGCGGGTGAAGGCGGGCAGGATCTGCAGGAAGAACTGAAAGAAGCCGCAGGCGCCATGCGCATCCTCGGTCCGAATACCATCGGCCTGGTCAACCTGTCCGCGCGTATTCCGCTCTCGGCCAGCGGCGCCCTCGAGGTCAGTGATCTGCCCGCCGGCCACGTCGCCGTCGTCTCCCAGAGCGGCGGCATTCTCGGCGCCCTGCTCTCCCGCGCGGCAGGCCGTGGTATCGGCCTGTCGTCGCTGATTTCCACCAGCAACGAGGTGGATCTCGAGGTCAGCGACTTCATCGACTACCTGGTGGACGACGAGAACACCAAGGTGATCGCGCTCTATCTGGAAAGCATCCGTAATCCGCAGCGGTTCCGCGAAGTGGCGATCCGTGCCCGTGAGGCCGGCAAGCCGCTGGTGGTGTTCAAGATCGGTCGCTCCGAGGCCGGTGCCAGCGCAGCCAGCTCCCATACCGGCGCGCTGGCCGGTGAAGACCGCGTCTACGACGCCTTCTTCCGCGAACTGGGTGTAATCCGCGCCAACACCTTCGACGAGTTCCTCGACATTCCGGCAGTGCTGGTCGCCGGTCGCAAGCTGGCAGGCCGCCGCGTTGCGATCCTGACCTCGACCGGCGGTGCCGGAACGCTGATCGCCGACAGCCTCGGGATGAACCATTTCGACACCCCGGCACCCGACGCCGACACCGCCGAGAAGCTGCGCGCCCTGCAGGGCGATACTCCCACGGCCCTGGACCGCAACCCGATCGACGTGACGCTGGCCGGCCTGCAGCCCGAACTGCTGCGCCAGGCGATCCGTACCCTGCTGGCGAGCGACAGCTACGACGCCCTGGTCGTGATCATCGGTTCCTCCGGGCTGGCCATGCCCGACCTCGTGGTCGGCGCCATCCAGGACTGCCTGGACACCAACGACAAGCCGGTGCTGGCCTACGTCAGTCCCTACGCACCGGATACGCTGAAACGCCTGAACAGCGCCGGCATCCCGGGCTTCAGCTCTCCGGAAAGCTGCAGCGCCGTGCTCGAGGCGCTGCATTTCACCGGTCAGCCGCTGCTCGCCGGGCAGGCGGAACCCGGCATCGCGCTGCCCGATATGACGGGGCTTGGCGAGGGCTCGATCGATGAGTCAACCGCCAAGGCGCTGTTCAGCCAGGCGGGTATCCCGGTACCGGCAAGCCGTGTCGTCAGCAGCCGCGAGGAAGCGGTACAGGCCGCGCGCGAACTGGGGCAGCCGGTGGTCCTCAAGGTGCTGGACGCCGAGCTGCTGCACAAGAGCGATATCGGCGGCGTGGCGCTGCATCTGAACGCCGACACCATCGGCGAGCGTCTCGAACAGATGATCGAGGATGTGGCGCGCCATGTGGGCCGGCGCCCGGACCGGTTCCTGGTCGAGGCGATGGTGGGTGGCGGTCACGAGCTGATTCTCGGCGCCAATCGCGACGCCCTGGGGACGGCGATCCTGCTGGGCGCCGGCGGCGTGACCGCCGAATTGTTCAAGGATACGACCCTGTGTCTGTTGCCCGAGCAAGGCGGCCTGACACTGGAGCAGGCCCGGGCGATGATGCAGAAGCTGACGACCTGGCCGCTGCTCGATGGCTACCGCGGCTCCGTACACCGTGACACCGAAGCGCTCGCCCAGGCCATCGTCAATTTCTCGGCCCTGATCGCCGCACTGAACGACCGGGTCCTGACCTCGGAAATCAACCCGCTGTTCGTGTTGCCGGAAGGCCAGGGTGTCGTCGCCGCCGACGCCGTCCTGGTCTTGGAGCAGGAGCGGGCTGAAGACAGCGCAGGAGAACGACACTATGGCTGAACCACGCACCAGCGGCCAGGTTCGCCTTCGGCACGAGGGGGATGTCGCCGTCATCACCCTCGACAATCCCCCCGTCAACAGCAGTACCGACGCGGTGCGCAGGGGGATCCTGTCCGCCCTCGCGGACATCGACGCCGCGCACACTCGTGCCGTCGTGCTAACCGGCGCCGGCCGCAACCTGATGGCCGGTGCGGACCTGCGCGAGCTGGAGCACGCACCGACCGAGCCCACCCTGCCCCAGGTCACGGCAGCCCTCGAAGCCTGCCCGGTGCCGGTCATCGCCGTCGTCAGGGGACACACCCTTGGCGGCGGGCTGGAACTGGCGCTGGCCTGCGACGTGCGCCTGGCAACGGCCGATGCCACCCTCGGCATGCCCGAGGTCACGGTTGGCATCATCCCGGGGGCCGGCGGCACCCAGCGCCTGCCCCGCGCGATCGGCCTGCCCGCGGCGCTCGATATGATCGTCAGCGGCAAGCCGGTCAACGCAACCCGGGCCCGGGAGCTGGGTCTGGTCGATCAGCTGCTGAGCGCCACCGATACGGATGCCCAATACGCTGAAGTGCTGGGCTTTGCCCGGGGCTACAGTGGGGGCAAACGGCCATTGAGCGCACGGACCGTCGAGCCCGCCGACCGGGCCGCACTCGAGTTTCAGGCACAAAAACTGGTCACCCGCGCCCGCGGCCTTCCGGCGGCGGCCGTCGCAGCAGATGTGGTGCTTGCCGCAGGCGAGCTGAGCTTCGCCGACGGGATCGCCCAAGAACGCGCGCAGTTCCTGACCCTGCGCGGCAGCGATGCGGCGCAGGCCCTGCGCTACCTGTTCTTCGCCGAACGTGCCGAACCCTTCGTCCCGCAGCAGCCGGTACAACCACGGGCACTCGAGCGCATCGCGGTAATCGGCGCCGGCACCATGGGCAGCGGTATCGCCCTTTGCGTATTGAATGCTGGTTACCGGGTCGATCTGCTCGAGCTTAACCCGGCCGCGCTCGATGCCGGCGTAAACCGCATCAGAAATGAACTGGAGGGCGACGTCAGCCGCCAGCGCCTGAGCGTCGAGCAATGCGATGCGCGCCTGGCCCGGCTGGCACCGAGCCAGGATATTCAGGTCGTCGCCGATGCGGATCTGGTGATCGAAGCCATTATCGAGGACCTCGGCGCTAAGCAGTCACTGTTCAGTACCCTGGCCGATCTCGTGCCCAGGGACACCCTGCTGGCGACCAATACCTCCTATCTCGATATCGACACCATCGCGGCGGCGATCCCGCACCCGGAACGGGTGCTCGGCCTGCACTTCTTCAGCCCCGCCCACCGCATGTCGTTGCTGGAAGTGGTGCGCAGCAATTCGACCAGCGAAGAGACCCTCTGTGCGGCGCTGGCGTTCGCCGGCCGGCTGAAGAAAAAGGCGATCGTTGTCGCCAACGCCTGGGGCTTCGTTGGCAACCGGCTCTATGCCGCCTATCGCCGCCAGTGCGAGTTCATGCTCGAAGAAGGCGCCAGCCCCGAGCAGATCGACGCCGCCATCGAGGCCTACGGTTTCGCCATGGGCCCGTTCAAGGTCGCCGACATGTCCGGGCTCGATATCGCCTGGAGGATGCGCCAGCAAACCGCCGACAGCCGTCACCTGCGGCGCTATGTCGGCATTCCGGACCTGATCTGCGAAGCCGGACGTCTCGGGCGCAAGACCGGCAAGGGCTACTACCGCTACGACGACAACCGGCCGGTTGTCGACCCCGACGTCGCCGGGATCATCGCCGGCTACCGCGCGGATCAGGGCATCGAGCCCAAGGCCTTCAGTGCCGGGGATATTCAGCAGCGCGCCGTACTGGCGCTGATCAACGAGGCCCTGCTGCTGCTCGGTGAAGGCGTCTGCCAGCGTCCCGAGGATATCGATATCGCCCTCGCGCATGGC
The DNA here is from genome assembly GCF_014645375.1 of Marinobacterium nitratireducens. Lineage (GTDB taxonomy): Bacteria > Pseudomonadota > Gammaproteobacteria > Pseudomonadales > Balneatricaceae > Marinobacterium_A > Marinobacterium_A nitratireducens. The sequence goes on along the minus strand of NZ_BMLT01000001.1, from coordinate 237,039 downwards.
TATGGCTTTCCGCGCTGGCGCGGCGGCCCGATCTTCATCGCCCGCCAGATGGAGGCGGACGCGCTCAATGCCGCCCTCGACCGACTTGTCGCCGTCAGCGGCAAAGGCCAGGAACGGGGCGATGCAACCCTGATAACCCTCGACGCCAAGACGGCTCAGGAGTGAAAAGATGACAGACGCTTATATTTGCGACGCGATCCGCACCCCCTTTGGCCGTTTCAACGGCGGCCTGTCATCGATTCGTACCGATGATCTGGGCGCGCTGCCAATCCAGGAACTGATGATCCGCAACCCGGATCTCGACTGGAGCCTGATCGACGACGTGATCTACGGCTGCGCCAACCAGGCCGGCGAGGACAACCGCAACGTCGCCCGCATGTCCGCCCTGCTGGCGGGCCTGCCGATCACGGTGCCCGGCTCGACGATCAATCGCCTGTGCGGTTCCGGCCTCGACGCCGTCGGCAGCGCCGCCCGCGCCCTGCGCTGCGGCGAGGCTCAGCTGATGATCGCCGGCGGGGTCGAAAGCATGAGCCGCTCTCCCTTCGTACTGGCCAAGGCCGACAAGGCGTTCGCGCGTAATCAGCAACTGGAAGACACCACCATCGGCTGGCGCCTGGTCAATCCGAAAATGAAGGCCATGTACGGCGTCGACGCCCTGACACTGACCGCCGAGAACGTCGCCGAAGAGGAAGGCGTCTCGCGCGAGGACCAGGACGCCTTCGCACTGCGCAGCCAGCAGCGCTGGCAGCAGGCCCAGGAGGCAGGCTTCTTCGCCAGCGAGGTGATGAAGGTCACCGTCAAACAGCCGCGCAAACCCGATCAGGTTATCAGCCGGGACGAGCATCCACGCCCGGATACCTCACTGGACGGACTCGGTGCCCTGAAGGGCGTTGCCAGGGACGGCGGTACCGTGACCGCCGGCAACGCCTCCGGCATCAACGACGGCGCCTGCGCCCTGCTGATGGCCGGCGCCACGGCGGTCGACCGCTACGGGCTGAAGCCGCGCGCCCGCATCGTCGCCATGGCGACCGCCGGCGTCGCCCCCCGGGTGATGGGCATGGGCCCTGTCCCGGCTGTCGAGAAAGTGCTGCAGCTGACCGGCCTGAGCCTGGATCAGATGGACGTGATCGAGTTTAACGAGGCCTTCGCGTCGCAGGCCATTGCCGTCTGCCGACGTCTGGGGCTGCGGGACGACGATCCCCGGGTCAATCCCAACGGCGGTGCCATCGCCATCGGCCATCCGCTGGGGGCATCCGGCGCACGCCTGGTCACCACCGCACTGAACCAGCTGGAACACCAGAAGGGTCGCTACGGGCTCTGCAGCATGTGCGTCGGCGTCGGACAGGGGATCGCCCTGATCATCGAGCGAGTCTGACCGCCGAAATCGCGCGCCCTGGGCGCTGCCACGTCAAACGGCAGCAACCAGGGATTGCCATCCAGCTCAACCCGGCCGATCTCCTTGCTGATCCGCCGGGTTCCCTGGCTCACCACTTTGAGGACAGCGCCATGCCGCCCTACTTCGAGGCATCCATCAAGCCACGCTTCAGCGAAACCGATATGCGCGGCCATATCAACAATACCGTCATCCCCGTCTGGCTGGCCGATGGGCGGGCGGCATTGTTTCGCGAGGAGTTGGGCTCCCGCGTACCGACCGTGGTCGTCAACCTGAACGTCGACTTCAGCCGCGAGCTGCACTGGGGTGCCCTGGTGACGGCCAGAACGGCCGTGGAAAAGATCGGTAACAGCTCCATCTGCTTCGTCCAGGAACTCTGGCAGAAGGAGCAGTGCTGCGTGCAGGCTCGCACCACCGTCGTCACGCTGGATATGGAGACCCGCAGGCCGGTACGGGTACCTGACCGTGAAAGATCTCTGCTGGCTTCGTATCTTCTGGCCGATGCCGGGTGATCGGGAACGCCGGCAAGTTTATTTGCCGGCTCCCGGATATCGACTCCACTCCTATGCGCCTGCGGCGCCCCGTCTCCTGAACAGAGGCTCGGGACTCAGCACCGAGCGTGCATAGATCTGATCGAAGTTGTGCAACCCTTTCAGGGCGTCCTCCGCAGAACGGTCATCTCTTACCGCGAAAGAACTGAATCCACAGTGGCGCATCGCCGCCAACTGATCGCGCAACACGTCACCCACCGCGCGAAGATCCCCCTCGAACCCGAGGCGCGAACGCAGCAGCACGGCCTGCGTATAGGCCCTGCCGTCGCGAAAGCTGGGAAACGCCAGCGCTATGAGTTCAATCCGGTCCAGCCAGGGAACCAGGACCTCGGGGTCGTCATCCGGGTCCAGCAGCACAGCCGCCCTGGTCTTGGCGTCGTCCGTCAGCGCCTGCCAACGCGCCAGCGGCAGAATCCCGTAGTCCGCCACCGTGGCGTCGCTGTCATCCCGGATTTGCCAGGGATCCCGTTCGACCACCCTGGCCTCACCATCGACGATCCTGATCAGGTTGTTCATGCCCCTGCCTCCCGTCCGATCCCGTTCCGGTCATAAGCACCTTCCTTGAAAGGCGCCAGGCCGATGCGCTCCAGCGTGTCGATGAAGGTTTCTTCGTCCTCGCGATAATGCAGATAGGTCGCCAGCAGGCGTTCGATCACGTCCGGTACTTCCTCGGCCCGGACCGACGGCCCGATCACCTTGCCGATCGCACTGGCCTTGCCCTGGGCCCCGCCGATGGTGATCTGGAAATACTCCTCGCCCTTGCGGTCGACCCCCAGGATGCCGATATTGCCGATATGGTGGTGTCCGCAGGCATTCACGCAACCGGAGATATTGAGGCTGAGATCGCCAAGGTCGTGCTGATAGTCGAGGTTGTCGAAGCGGGCCTGGATCGCCTTCGCGACCGGCAGCGATCGGGTACTGGCCAGGCTGCAGTAATCGCCGCCGGGGCAGGCAATCACATCCGTCAGCAGGCCGACATTCGGGGTCGCCAGGCCAATATCCCCGAGCGCCTGCCACAGCAGATAGAGATCGCACTTGCGGATATCCGGCAGTACGAGGTTCTGCTCGTGCGTCACCCGGAGCTCGCCGAAGCCGTAACGGTCCGCCAGGTCGGCAACTGCGCGCATCTGGGGCGCCGTCACATCCCCGGGCGCGGCACCCTGAGTGGGCTTGGTCGACAGCAAGACGGAGGCATAGCCGGTGATCTTGTGCGGCCGGGTATTGGTCTGGGTCCAACGGGCAAAGCCCGGGTCCCGCGCCAGCCAGGCACCGTAGGCCGGATCCAGGGCATCGAGTCGCAGGTAGTTCGGTGCCTTGAACCCCTCGGCAACCCGTTCGTACTCCTCGCCGGTCAGTTCGCCGGCGCTGTCGCGGATCTGTTCCCACTCCCGCTCGACCTCGGCCGCAAAGGCTTCGACGCCCAGGGACTTCACCAGTATCTTGATCCGCGCCTTGTATTTGTTGTCCCGTCGCCCGTGGCGGTTATAGACCCGCAGGACCGCCTCGACATAGGTCAGCAGGTGTCGCCACGGCAGCGCTTCACGGATCGCCTCGTTGAGGATGGGTGTCCGTCCCAGTCCGCCGCCGGCCATCACGCGCAGCAGCATTTCGCCGTCCTCGCCGCGGTAGAGATACAGACCGATATCGTGGGCACGCAGCGCGGCCCGGTCGGTCTCTGACGACGAAATGGCGATCTTGAACTTGCGCGGAAGATAGAGGAACTCCGGGTTGACCGTGGACCACTGGCGCAGGATCTCTGCCAGCGGGCGCGGATCCAGCAGCTCGTCGTCGGCAACGCCGGCGAAAGCCTCGGTGGTGATATTGCGCACGCAGTTGCCGGAAGTCTGAATCGCGTGCATCTGCGAATCGGCCAGCAATTGCAGAATATCCGGCACCTGCTCCAGTTCGATCCAGTTGAACTGGATATTCTGCCGCGTGGTGAAATGGCCATAACCGCGATCGTACACCTCGGCGATTTGGGCAAGGGTCCGCAGCTGTGCCGTCGACAAGGTGCCATAGGGAATCGCAACCCGCAGCATGTAGGCATGACGTTGCAGATAGAGTCCATTCTGCAACCGCAGCGGCAGAAATTCGTCTTCGCTCAGCTCGCCACTCATTCGCCGCGCCACCTGGTCGCGGAACTGCTCGACCCGCGCCTGGACCAGTGCGCGATCGTACTCATCGTATCGGTACATTCTGTCCGCTCCTGAGATAACACCTGGAAAGTCGCCAGAGTAATGAAACCGCTACCGCAGGTGCAGGCTCAAAAAATGCAATCTCAATCGGTACAGATGATCGATCAGTGGCCCAGCAGCAGCCCGGGCAGCTGACCCAGAGCCGTGATCCTGCGATCGTCCCAGGGATGCGCGTAACTGATACGCAGACAATTACGAAATTGTCCCGAGACCGAAAACAACGGGCCGGGCGTGATCACAACGCCTTGCTGCAATGCCGCCGGGTAGGCGGCAAGGGAATCGACCGACTCGGGCAGTTCCAGCCAGACGGCCAGGCCACCCTGCGGCGTACTGACGCGAATCTCCCCGGGCCAGGCATGCAGGGACGCAACCAACCGATCCCGTTGCGTGCGCAAGGCGTTGCGTTGACGACGCAGATGGGCCGCATAACTGCCGTCCTGCATGAACTCGGCGATCCCCTGCTGCTGGTAGCGACTGCTGGCCAGTTGCGTTACCAGCTTCAGGTGCAGGATCTTCTGATGCCAGCGTGCGCCAGCTATCCATCCCAGGCGCAGGTCGCGGGACAGGCTTTTGGAAAAGGAACTGCACAGTATCACCCGGTCGGACCTGTCCAGCGCCTTCAGCGGATCGGGTACCTGGCCGAAGGCGATATCGGCGTAGATATCATCCTCGATGATCGCCAGGTCATGCTGGTCAGCCAGCGCCAGCAGACGTTTTCGCGCGCCTTCCGGCATCAGGGCACCGCCCGGCGTGGCAAAGGCCGGTGATACGACGCACGCCTTGATATCCCAGCGCCCCAGCGCGGCTTCCAACGCACCGATGTCCATTCCCTGTTCGCTGGAACTCGGTACCTCGACCACCTGCAGCTCCAGCTGCTCCAGCAGCTGCAGCACACCGTAAAAGCCCGGCGACTCGACGGCGACGATGTCGCCGCGACGACAGCAGGCCATCAGCGCGAGGAAAAGCGCATGCTGGCATCCCGACGTGATACAGAGCTGCTCCGGCAACACCGTCCAGCCGCGCCGCGCCGCATGCAGCGAAAGCTGTTCGCGTAGCGCGGGGTCGCCTGCCGGCGCATCGTAGTACTGGTGATCGTCGCCTTTCTGACGGCGAAGCGCGCGCCCGAGCGCCCGATTAAGCGCCACGATGCCCGGCGGCACCTCGCCCGCATGCAGATCCGGCAGCAGGTCGAACGCCGCACTGCGACGCATGACATCGAGAAAGAGCTCATTGACCGTCACCGGACGGGGGGCTTCTACCTGAGCACGGTTGCGCGGCGCCCGGATCATCTTGGGTTGAAGCGTGACGAAATAACCGGCCTTGGGCCTGGCCTCGACCAGACCCTGCGCCTCGAGCCGCTGCAGTGCATGCTGCACCGTGGCTTTCGAGACGCCCTGTGTCTGGCACAGGGTGCGAATCGAGGGTAGCCGCTCGCCAAGTCGCCAGCGCTGTTCCCGTAGACCCTGCAACAGCCAGCTTTCCAGTTGTTGATACCGGTAATCCACTTAGATCTGTCCCTATCAAATTTCTTATTTTTATACCTGATCCTATTCAAATCACCAAGGTAAGCTGCACCCAACTTCACACTTGCGGACCGCTACCATGGAAAAAATCGATGTTGTGCAGGACTATACGCCTCCGTTTGCGCAGGACGGCAAGTTTCATGTACGCCTCACCGAAGGGCGTTTCCAGAACTGGCGCCGACTGACCAGCTGGCCGCTGCTGGCGCTGTTTTTCGGCCTGGCCTGGATACAGATCGACGGCCAGCCCTGGCTGCTGTTCTCGTTCGAACAACGGCGCATCTACCTGTTCGGCAGCGCCCTCTCCTGGCACGATCTCCCGCTGCTGGCGGGTCTGATGATTGCCGGCGCCAGCCTGCTGTTCTTTCTCGCCGTGGCCTGGGGGCGCGTCTGGTGTGGCTTCGCCTGCCCACAGAGTATCTGGACCTGGCTCTTCATCCGCATCGAGCAGTTGACCGAGGGGCGCGCCAGCCAGCGCGCCCGCCAGGAACAGCAGCCGATCAAGGGTGAGCTGCTGCTGCGCCGTATCGCCAAGCACGGGCTCTGGATCCTGCTGGCCACCGCCACCGCCGTTACCTTCACCGGTTATTTCGTGCCGATCCGCGATATCGTTGCCGATGCGGTGAATCTCGACATGTCGCCCGCCCTCTGGGGCTGGATGCTGATCATGGCCGCACTGACCTATGCCAACGCCGGGCTCGTGCGCGAGAAGATCTGCCTGCACGCCTGCCCCTATTCCCGCTTCCAGGGCGTGATGTTCGACTCCGAAACCCGCACCGTCAGCTATGATCAGGGCCGCGGCGAACCCCGCGCGAGCCGTCGCAATGCCGGCCCCGACACCGGCGACTGCGTCGACTGCGGGCTCTGCGTCCAGGTCTGCCCCACCGGCATCGACATCCGCGACGGTCTGCAGGCCGCCTGCATCGACTGCGCGGCCTGTATCGATGCCTGCGACGACGTCATGACAAAGCTCAAGCGCCCGACCGGGCTGATCCGCTTCGCATCCGAAGCAGAATTCGCCGGCGCAAAACCGCGCTTGCTGCGTCCCCGTCTGGCCGGTTATGGCGCCGTGATCATCGCGGCCATCGGCGGCGTACTCTGGGGCTTTTCCGGCACCACCGAACTGCTGGTCGAAATCCGCCGCGATCGCGGCGCCCTCTTCACCCAACTGGACGAACACACCGTCTGCAACAACTATCGAATCAAGGTCGAAGGCTTTGCCGAGGGGCAATCACTGATCAATGTCTCGGTTCAGGGACCGGGCCGGTTCGAGCTGTTCGGCGCCGAAAACATCGACCTCAACGACAGTAATTCGACCTGGCTGCCGTACCGCGTGTGCGGAGTCGATATCGAACAGCCGCGTTCCGTATTGACCTTCAGTTTCGAGGGTCAGCAGGCCTCGGCATCCAAGGAAACGACCTTCCTGACCCAGCGCAAATAGACAAGCGGGACTTTTCTGATGCACGAAACAGCATTGCTTTTGGCCTGCATCCAGTTCGGCTGCACAATCTACGCCCCTATTGTGCATGACGGTGTCGGCAGCCCGGCTGAATACCGGCGGAAACGAGGTTAATGGTGGCAATGACCGAAGTTATCGCAATCGACCATCGTGCCAACAGGATGGGTAGTTTCTGGATGGTGTTTTCGATGGCGGCTTTCGCCATAGAGGATGTCTTCGTCAAGGCCGCATTCGAAAAGCTGCCTGTCGGTCAGATTCTCATCATCTTCGGCTCGGGTGGCGCCCTGGTCTTCGCCTGCCTGGCCGTGCTCAAACGGGAAAGGCTGCTCTCGGCAGACGTCTTTTCCCGCCCGATGCTCGTCCGTGCAGGCTTCGAGGTTCTTGGCCGCCTGTTTTACGTGCTCGCCATCACGTTAAGCCCGCTGTCCGTTGCAATGGTGATACTGCAGGCAACACCGATAGTGGTTGTGGCCGGCGCGGCCATGTTGTTTGGCGAAAAAGTGGGATGGCGGCGGTGGGCCGCGATTGTCGTCGGACTGGCAGGCGTGATTGCCATTATTCGTCCGGGAACGGACAGTTTTACGGCGTCGTCGGTTCTTGCCGTGATCGGCATGCTCGGCTTCGCCGGTCGCGATCTTGCCAGTCGCGCGGCCCCTGCCTCGCTTGGCACCTTGGTATTGGGGCTGTACGGTTTTCTGGCTGTTATAGCGGCTGGCGCCACTTTTATGCTCTGGGAGTCAGAGGTTTTCGTGCGGCCCGACCTCGAAACTTCTCTCTACCTGCTGGGCGCCATCCTGGCTGGCGTCACGGCATATTCGGCGCTGATGAAGGCGATGCGTACCGGGGAGGTTTCGGCCGTGACGCCCTTCAGGTACACGCGGCTGATATTCGGCATATTCTTCGGCGTTGTCCTGTTCGGCGAACAGCTGGATTCCATGATGTTTCTGGGGTGTGGTCTGATTGTCGTATCCGGCCTTTTCATCCTTTTGGGAGGGCAAGGGAAGTTGAAGAACAAGTTCTCGGCCACGCTGTCGCGCGAGCATTGATCCAAAAGCCTTTCACTCTGGATTCAGATCACACACCTTGTTTGTACCTGAACCGAAATCGAGTCTAGGGAGGCTGTGATTAAGTCCTTATTGCCGCTGTGACTTGCAATTGCCGCAACTGGAACTCAATTTAGGCGTCATTTTGCTGCTTTTTCTATCGGTGTACTGCCTTTTCTGGCAGTACAGACGGATTAACCCTGTGCTCGCAACATTTGATCCACGCACACGAGGTTTGACAAAGCAAACAGCATCGCCAGTTTACCGTCATTTTTCTACCAACCACGGTAACGGGCTTTCACGAAGCCGAACTGACACTTGATGATCCGGAACGGATGCTCGACCTTCGCGCGGAGGCTGGCCTTCAGATACTCGGTGCGGATCCTGACCTTGTTGATCCGGGGATGCTTTTTCAGGACCCTCAGCTTCCCTGGCTGTTCAGCGATATGCCAATCCGCACGCACATCTTTCAACTCGTCCCGCTTTTCGGCACCCCGATAACCCGCATCGGCAAAGATGAACGCTTCATCGCCATGGAGAAGATGTTCAGCCTGGTTCAGGTCATGCTCATCGGCTGCTGTAGTGGTGAAGCTATGCGTGATACCGGTACGCGCATCCACACCGATATGTGCTTTAAGGCCAAAGTGCCATTGGTTGCCTTTCTTGGTTCGGTGCATCTCGGGCGGTCCGCCGTTGCGGTCGCGCGCTCCGCTGCGGTTCTTTGTTGAACTGGGAGCCTAGAAAATGGTGGCATCGATCAGGGAGTCTTCCTTGAGCAGTACACCCGCTTCGAATAGCCACTGACTGGCGTCGTCGAAGATCTGGCGCGCCAATCCGTGCCGCTCTAGCAGGTGACGGAACTTCAGAATCGTGGAGTGATCAGGGATGGCCTTGTCCAGGGATAGACCGGCAAAAAGGCGCATGGAGGCAATCTCGTACAGTGCATCTTCCATAGCCGGATCACTGAGGTTGTACCACTGTTGCATGCAGTGAATCCGGAGCATGGTCGCCATCGGATAGGGCCGGCGCCCAAAGTGCCCTATGGGTATTACCAGCCTTTGGATAATGCGGCTCGATCAACGCCTCCAATCTGGCCCAAGGGACCAGCTTCTCCATCCGGCCAAGGAACACTCCCTTTCGCGTCTGGCGGCGCTTGTTGCTGAAGTCACTGTCGGCGAATGTGAGCTGCTGATCCATCTGACCTTTCCTTGATACAGTTGAGGCAACAATTGTCTCATGACGTGGACTTGATCACAGCTTCCCTGGCCAATCTGGGCTGCGCCTCGATCGAGACGCTGAATACCGAGTTCGTTCAATCCCATTTCTGAACTGGCCTGAGCGAACAGTCTCTGTTCGCCCTATCATCTTCCCACCATTACACCTACCCCCTTACCCTGCAGCAATAAAAAAGGTTCATCGCGCTTTAGCGGGAACGCTGTGTGTTGGTCACAGAATCAGCACCGGCATCATTGCCAACAGACACAACAGCAACAGCCCGCGCCTTAAACTGCACCCGATCATGCAGACGCCTCGTGGAACTAATCGGCGTTCTTGCGCTAAGGACAGTGTAATAGGCACAGCCGCAAGCCGAGCAGGGTAACAGGAGTCCCGGACCTAAAGGCGGGGAACCGGAGAACGGGCCGGCCCTTTTCAGGCCAGCCCGGACATGCACAGAGGGTCAGTCTTGGAGAGAAGGCCGCATACGCCGGCGCAGACGCGCGCCCAGCAGTACAGGCAGCACCAGACCCGCGAGGGCAACGCCCCAGAGGCCGAGCGACAGCCCGCTGTCCCAGAGCATCGTCCAATCACCGTCGTGAATCTGCAGCACATGCCTGAGATTTTTCTCCATCTCGGGCCCCAATAGCATACCGAGAATCACCGGTACCAGCGGTATGTCGGCCTTGCGGAAGATATAGCCGAGCACGCCGAATGCCACCATGAAGAACAGATCAAAGGCCGAGTGACTGATCGAATAGACCCCGACAAAGGCCACCATGGTCACCACCGGCATCAGATAGCGTGGCGGTACCGACAACAGCTTGACGAAGATACCGACCAGCGGAATGTTCAGCAGCAACAGCAGGATGTTGCCCACCAGCAGGGCCGCGATCACACCCCAAACGATATCGGCATGCTGGGTGAACATCATCGGTCCAGGGGTGATGTTGAACGACACCAGCATGGCCAGCAGCACGGCGGTGGTGCCACTGCCCGGAATACCGAGGGTCAGCATCGGCACCAGCGCGCCGGACGCCGCACCGTTGTTGCCGGCCTCGGGCGCCGCGACTCCGCGTGGATCGCCCTCGCCGAAACAGCCCTTGGCTCCGACGAGCTTCTTCTCCAGCGTGTAGCTGACGAAACTGCCCAACGAGGCGCCGGCACCCGGAAGCACGCCGGCAATGAAGCCCAGCAGGCCGCCGCGGATCGAGGTCGGCAGGATCTGCAGCACGCTGCGAAAGGACAGTGCCAGCCGGTTGACGATCACGCCGGCGCGCGGCGCCGAACCATGATGATCCTCGATGAACAGCAGTAGTTCCGAGATGGCGAAAAGGCCGACGATGGCGACGATGAAGTCCACCCCCTCGAACAGCTCGAGCACGTCGAAGGTATAGCGCTGGGTGCCGGTCGACAGGTCGATGCCGATGGTGGCGATTGCCAGACCGATTGCCGCGGCGAGCGCCGACTTGACCGGATTCTTGCCGGTCACGCCGCCCAGGGTCGCGAAGGCGAGAATGAACAGCGCGAAATACTCGGCGGGACCGAAACTGAGCGCGAAACGCGCCAGTATCGGTGCCAGCAGGATCAGCCCGACGGTGGCGACCAGGCTGCCGATGAAGGAGGCCAGCGCGGACAGTGCCAGCGCCTCGGCAGCCTTGCCCTTTCGCGCCATCGGATAGCCATCGAGGCAGGTCATCATGGCCGGCTCGTCGCCGGGAATGTTCAGCAGGATCGACGATATCCGGCCCCCATACATGGCACCGGCATAAACGGACGTCAGCATGATCAAGGCCGTTTCTGGCCGCAACCCCAGCGTAAACGCCAGCGGTATCATGATAGCGACACCATTCGCCGGTCCAAGCCCCGGCAGCGCGCCGATCAGGGTGCCGAGAAAGCAGCCGATCAGCGCATACATCAGGTTTTCGGGCGCCAGCGCGGTGCCGAAACCTTCCAGAAGGTAGTGCAGGACTTCCATCAATGTAGCTCCAGAATTCCGGTGGGCAGTGCCAGCTCTAAACCGAAGGTGAACAGCAAGAACACCGAGGTACCGCTCAGCAGCCCCGTCATGCAGGCTTTCAGAGGCCTGACACCCATCCGCCAGCACAGCGCCCCGACGGCCAGCGTCGTTGCGGGAATGAAGCCGAACGGCTCAAGCAGCAGGATATAGGCTGCCAGTATCGTCAGCGCCAGCCCCAGTTCCCCCAGCACCCGCAGACCACCCCAAGGCTGGCTTTCATCGGGTTTGACGACGAGATAGAGACTGCACAGCCCCATGATCACCGCCAACGCCTTGGGAAAGGTCGAAGGACCTACGGATTCGGGACCGGCGAATGGAACCGGAAACTGCGTCGCCCCCCAACCGTACGCGACGGCCAGGACGAGCAGCAGAATTCCCAGAACGCGGTCTGTCGCCTTCATTTGATCAGCCCGATGTCACGGGAAATCGTATTCAGGGTGTCGACCTGCCTCTTGACGAAGCGGTCGAAGTCCGTGCCGAATACGCTGAAAGGTTCCAGTCCACTCTGGCGCATAACCTGCTGCCACGCCTCGGTGTGGCTGGCCTTTTCCAGGGTATCGACCCACCAGCCGTACTCGGCATCGGAGACGTCCTTCGACATATAGAAGCCGCGCCAGTTGCTGGCCTCGACCTCGAGCCCCTGTTCCAACGACGTCGGGATCTGGTCGAGCGGCGGCGTCAGGCGCTCGTTTCCGAGCACCGCCAGCGCCCGTAGGTCGCCGGATTCGATAAAGCCCTTCGACGACGAGGCGACACCCACCAGCACATCGATATGACCGCCGACGACCTGGGTCACGGCTGCACCACCGTTGTTGTAGGACAAGTACTTGATCTGGTTAAGGTTCTGGATGCCAGCCGCGTGTGCGACCATGAGGATCTTCAGATGATCCCAGCCGCCAATGGCGCTCGCCCCGGCAAAGGTGACCGACGCCGGATCCGATTTCAGCCTGGCAATCAGATCATCCAGGGAGCCGATCCCGGAGTCCTTTGCCACCGCGATCACGCCCGGATCCGCTCCGATGGCACCGACCCAGCGCACCATGTCGGCGGTCATGCCCGGAAACTGGTTCTGCGCCAACCGTGCCGTGGTGGCGGTACTGGCGGCGGCAATCACCTTGGGGTCCGCCGCTCGCTTGGTGATCAGGTGGGCATAGCCGACACCGCCGCCCGCCCCGGGCATATTGATGGTCTGCACGACGATCTCGTTATCGGAATAACGGTCCAGCAAGCGGCCTATGCTGCGACAGGTGAAGTCCCAGCCACCTCCCGGGCCTGCCGGCGCAATACAGTCGACCTTGCCGGATACCGGCGCTTGCGCGACGACCCGCTCGGACAGGAAACCCAGAGAGGCACAGGTGGCTACCAGCGCCAGGGAGGTTTTCACACGCATTTTCAATCACCTTATTTATTTGTTTTATATTGTTTTTTCATATTCCAGGGAGACACCCTGAGGGACGCCGCACGAAATCGCACCGGGAGCGAATGCCAGTCACCGACTTTCCAGCGACGATTTGAACAATGCCGCCGCACGGTAGATGCCATGGGCAAACTTGCCGTAGGGCATGGTCAGGAAAAACGCCATCACCAGTCCCAGATGGATGGCCAGCGTCAGTGCCAGCCAAGAGGTGTCACGCAGTGCAAGCAGCACCAGCCCGCTGAGACTGACCAGAAACAGCAGCACGATGAAGGCCCTGTCCATTGGGCGCTGCCTGGCATCGCCGTGATCCGGGTGACGACGCAGGTTCAATGCCAGCAGCCCCGCCGGGCCGATCAGCAGCCCGATGCCACCGGCGATACCCAGCAGCACCGGCAGGCTGGTGACCGGATAGGGGGCCGGCAGATCGAGCAGGTAGTGATACAGGGTGGCCACCGCGGTGGCGGCGAAACAGAGCATGAAACCGTAAAAGGTGAAGTGATGGAAACGCCGCCGCCAAAGCGTGAATTTGTCGCCTTCGTTGGTACAGCCTTCGCCATGGCCGCCGTCCAGATATTTCAGCGTCAGCACGGCCCCACCGGCTTCGAGAGCGGCTGCCGGCTTTGCCCGGCCTTCGCTGCTACCCGGCGAGAGATTGTTCCAGAAACGTCGTACGCCGATCCCGAGCGACAACAGCGAAAAGCCGAATACCGCGCCGAACATCAGTGCCAGGGTATTGTGCGGAAACAGCGCGTAGAAATTGCCGTTCAACCCCTGCGGGAACAACTCGCCCTGCATGGCGATGGTCAGCAGCAGAAACAGCGACAGGGCCGCCGCCGTCGCCACCGACAGCGTGACGCCATTGCGCTTGTACAGCCTGCCGAAGGCGGCCGGCCAGGCATAGTCGCCATAGGTGTTGAGCCGGACCTTCGCCATTGCCTGGGGTACGTTCACCCCGAACTCGTGGGGCGGCGCATATTGGCAGGAATGCAGACAGGCACCGCAGTTGTGGCAGAGGTTGGCGAGATAGTGGATATCGGCCTTGCCGAACTCGAGCCGCCGGGTCATGGCGGGAAACACCGCGCAGAAGCCCTCGCAATAGCGGCAGGCGTTGCAGATCTGCATCTGCCGCGCGACTTCGGCTTCATCCTCGTTGAGCAGCGGGATCAGGTCGACGGTCTCGACCGCCCGGGCCTTCTCCGCCTGAATGGGGACATCAGCTGATGGCATGGTGTTTACCTCTGTTGTGGCTGGAATGGGCACCGCGGCTGGCTGCCGCGGCCTGGACACCGGCAATGCGGCCGAAGGCCGTACCGATCGACATGCCGACGCCGGCGGTATAGCCCTGGCCCAACACGTTGCCGGCCATCATCTCGCCGGCGACGAACAGGTTCGGGCTGGGCTTGCCACCGAAGCGCACCGCCGCGGTGTCATCGGTTTTCAGCCCCAGGTAGGTGAAGGTCACGCCGGGGCGCAACGCATAGCCGAAGTACGGTGGGGTATCGATCGGTCGCGCCCAGTGGGTTTTCGCCGGCACCAGCCCTTCGGTGTGGCAGTCGTCAAGTACGGTGTGATCGAAGGTACCCAGGCGGCAGGCAGCGTTGTAGGCTTGAATCGCCTGCACGAATGACGCCTCGGGCAACCCCAGCTTGCGCGCAAGTTCGTCGAGACTGTGCGCTTGCTCGCCCGGAAACACCGGCGGCATGAAGTGGCCGACGGCCTTGCTGTCGATGATCGAATAACCGATCTGCCCGGGCTGTCCGGCCACGAGCCGCCCCCAGATGGCATAGCGCTTGGGCCAGAAGTCCTCGCCTTCGTCGTAGAAGCGCTCACCGTCGCGGTTGACGACCACCCCGAGGGACACGCAGTCGATACGGGTGCAGATACCGCCATCATAGAGCGGCGCCCGCGCATCGATCGCCACCATATGGGCCTGGGTCGGATCGCCGATGGCATCGGCGCCCTGCTCGAGCAGGTCCCGCAGCAGCACGCCGGTATTGAACCTGGTGCCACGGATCAGGAAGTTGTCCGCGGCCCATTCGCCGCGTTCGTTCTGTCCCCAGGCGTCGCGCAGCCAATCACGATTCGACTCGAAGCCCCCCGCCGCCAGCACGCAGCTTCTAGCTTCGATCCGCTCTGCCGGACGCCGGCCACCGTCAAGATCCCGCGCCGGAACCCGTGCGGCGACGAAACGGCCGTCGTGCAGTTCGATAGCCTCAACCGGGCTGTCATAGCGAATCTGGATACCCAGCTGCTCGGCGCTGCGGTAGTAGGCATTGATCAGGGCCTTGCCCCCGCCCATGAAGAAGGCATTGGTGCGCGCCACATGCAGGGCCCCGGACAAGGGTGGCTGAAAGCGGACGCCATGCTTGCGCATCCAGCCGCGGCATTTGGACGATGCCCGAATCACCAACCGGGCCAGCTTTTCATCAGTCGCGCCGCCGGTGACCTTGAGCAGGTCCTGCCAGAACTCCTCTTCCGGATAGGCATCCACCAGCACATCCTGTGGCCCCTCATGCATGCAGCGCAGGTTGCGGGTGTGCTGCGAATTGCCGCCACGCCACTGCCGCGGCGATGCCTCGAGCAGCATCACGCTGGCGCCGGCTTCGCGCGCCATCAGGGCGGCGCAGAGAGCGGCGTTACCGCCGCCTATTACAAGTACGTCGATCATGTTGTCTCCTCTGGGTGCAGAGGTCCGTAAGACAGCCTCTGAACGCAGGGAGACTTTAGCGAAGGGCAACCGGCAGCCGACAGGAGGCTGCACCAGAGAGGTGTTTAGAAAAAATAAATACTTTGAATCTCAGCGAGAGACATCGCCGATCAGGCGGGCACCGGGCCAGCGCCCGGCACGTACCAGTTCACGGGCGACATCTGCAATTACGACGCGGGCCGCCAGTGCACTGGGGAATAACTCGTCATCCGACAGGCTGACCAGGAGGTTTCGACGCCCCACATGCTCGTCTGCAATCTGCGCAATTCGCAGCGCTGCGTCATCGACACGAGCCGTAGCTGCACCGGGCTGGATCGTTGCACCATGGCCAGCGCGCACCGCCTCCATCAACACTGCAAGACCGTCAATCTCCATGACCACATTGGGACTCGCCCCGCTGCGCTCGAACGACGCCATCAGGCTGGCTCTCAGCCCATGTTGAGCGCTGGGCATGATCAGTGCGAGATCCGCAAGTTCCGCCAGATAAATCGAAGAGGCAGCCGGTGCCCCTGCCAGGTTCGGGGAGGCTATGACAAACAGCTTCTCGTCGAGCAGCGGCATAACGCTCCAGCGGCGGGCGGCATCGGACTGAAACAGCACCGCCAGGTCAAGCTGCCGGGCATTCAACATCGCGGCCAGGTGGCCGGACAGGGTTTCCACCAGGTGCAACTGAATATCGGGATAGCGTTCGCGCATGGCACTGATCAGCGGTTGCGCCAGCACGCTGGCCGTGGTCGGTGCCAGCCCGACACTGACATGCCCACTCATACGCCCCTTCTGAGCGGCCACTACCGCCTGCTCGGCCTGCCGTAGCGTCAGCCTGGCGTGATGCATGAAAGCCAGACCCGCGCTGGTCGGTACAGCACCGGTACTTGTCCTGCTGAGCAGTCGCACGGCAAGTTCGTTTTCCAGTTTGCCGATCTGCTGACTTAGCGCCGAGGTGCCGATGCCCAACTCGAGGGCAGCCTTGCCCAGGCTGCCGCACTCGATCACCTTGAGAAAATATCGCAACTGCCGCAGTTCCATATTCGTCCCGGCCGCTCCATCCTTTTCTGTTCAATCCAAACTCCGTAGCTTTCAAGCGACGGCTGCGTAAGGCCCTACCGTAGCGCGCCGAGCATCAATTGGCTGCACCGAAAGCGCGGCGCCACTCGTCCAGTATCAGCTCCCGCTTCATCTCGTCGGTCTGCACCAGGAGCGGCACGCCCAGAGGAATCGGTCGCAACGGGCTGTTGAAGTTGATCCGGAGCCGGCTTGCGCCGGTTTCGCCGACGATGTCGCCGCGCACCGGATAGAGGCTGGCCTCGTCGGCCAGCACCTGCTGCCCCTCGTCCGACAGCAGAAAGTCGAGAAAACGACGGGCATCGTCGGGATTCCGAGGAATTCTGGGGACAGTATACCTATTAGCTGACGCATCAATGACCGCTTTGGGTCGACAACAGACCCAGAAAAGCAAACAAGGAGAGCATTGCCGATTTTTCTGAAACCACTGTAGCTCAGCAATTAATCGGACATAAAAGGTTAACAAAGCACAGTAAAACCCGCGTAATCGTGTGATTTGAAACGACTCTGTTTCGCTGAAACAGAGCTTCGGGGCTTCAGAATTAAGCAGCACCGGCAACGACCTGGCTTCCGAGGTTTCTAAAGACCCTCCTCTCACCGGTCGTCTCACCGAGGCTTTCCAGGCGGCCTGGTTTACTTTACCCGCAACCAGTCAAACCCGCCTGTTACCCGCACTCAGAATCCGCTCTTCCATTGCTCGGTATCGACAAACCAGCGCTCCTCGTAAATCTTGTCGCCTCTGAACCGGAACAGGACGGACAACTGGGAGCCGGCGATCTTGTCGGAGCGCCACTCCACGACCGACATCACTTCGTTTTCCCCTTCGATCTGCCGCAGTCCGGTGATTTCGAAGCCCGGCGGAAGAATCCCGGCAAGACCATCGAGCGCCGCGCGGAACCCTTCACGCCCCTCTAGCACGTCGGTCTGCCCCGGCATGACGAGCGTCATGTCGTCGACGTAGTCGGCCACCAGGGTATCGAATTCCCCCGCGCCCAGGGCATCCCAGCCTCGCTGTACGATATCAGCCAATTTCATCGCTCTGCCCTCTCTGTCAGTTGGGTCAATCGCATTTCCAGATGCTCAACGGGCCTGATCGAAGCCGCGTTATTGAACCGGCAGCGTCTATGCCACCCGGCAAAAGACGCCCGGTATTTTCGGCTCAGCTCAGCAGCTGATCGATCTCGTCGGTGGTAGCGACCTTGCCTTCGAGCATGACCTCACCGTCGATCGCCAAAGCCGGAGTGCGCAGGATGCCGGCGTCGATGATGGCGTTGGTATCGGTGATCTTCTCGACCTCGAAGTCGATGCCCCGGGATCTGGCTGCCTGTTCGGCGTTGTCGCTGAGCTGTTTGCATTTGGCACAGCCGCTGCCGTAGATCGTGAACTTCATCGCTGCATCCTCGTCGCTTGCACGGAAAATCCCATTACCACAGATTACCGTAGATGAATCCGGTGATCGTCGCCATGATGACCACCAGCACGCAGTACACCAGCGTCTTCTCGGTGCCCAGGATTGTACGAATCACCAGCATGTTGGGCAGCGACAGCGCCGGGCCCGCCAGTAGCAGCGCCAGAGCAGGCCCCTTGCCCATGCCCGCCCCCATCAGGGCTTCGACGATCGGCACCTCGGTCAGGGTGGAGAAATACATCAGCGCCCCCAGCACCGAGGCGATAACGGTCGAGGTCAGACTGTTGTCGCCGACCGCCGCGGCGACCCACCCGGACGGGATAATGCCTTCGTGACCCGGACGCCCGAGCGCGAAGCCGGCGATGAAGACACCACCGATCAGCAGCGGCAGGATCTGCTTGGCGAAATCCCAGCTCTGCTGCGCCCATTCCCGATCACGCTCGCGCTGCACCGCGATCAGCATGACGCCGGCAATGGCCAGAGCGAACGGCAGCTCGGGAACAGCCGGCAGCAACAACGCCGACACGACCACCGCAAGGGCAACCCAGGCGAGCTGCGCCGGCGGCCATCCCCAGCGCCAGATCAGCAGGGCCGCAAACCCCGTACCCAACAGTGCGGTGATCTGCCATTTCCACTGGTAGATGCGCATCCAGGCGGCGCTGTCGGCCGCCGCCCAGTTGGCGAATACCAGTATGCCGACCATCAGCGCGAAGAACGTCACCGTCACTCCCAGCGGCTGTTCCGCTTCCTCACCGCCAAAGCCGCGCGTGCTGCCGGCGCTGCGTTCGGACTCTTCGCGGCGATACAGCCAGTGCATGAGCGTTGCGATCACCAGCGCGAAACCGATGGCGCCCAGTGCGCGGGCGATGCCGATTTCCGCACCGAGCACCTTGGCGGTCACGACGACCGCCATGACGTTGATGGCGGGGCCCGAATACAGAAAGGCGATCGCCGCGCCGAGACCTGCGCCGCGCCGGTAGATGCCGCCGAACAGCGGCAATACCGTGCAGGAACAGACCGCCAGCAGGGTACCCGAGACCGAAGCGACGCCGAAGGCCACGGGCTTGGACGCCTCGGGTCCCAGGTAGCGCATCACCGATCCCTGGCTGATGTAGGTCGACATGGCGCCGGCGATCAGGAATGCCGGCAACAGGCAGAGAACTACGTGCTCGCGGGCATACCAGTTGGTCAGCCTTACCGCTTCCAGCACCGCGTTGTCGAAACGGGCAGTGCCCGCCGGCACGAAATAGACAGCAAGAAAAACTGCCAGCATCAGGAACAGCAGGTTGGCTTCACGGGGATTGCCGGCATACAGCTCGCGCAGTTTCAGATACATCCCGGGTCGCCTCCTCTGCTACCGGACCGGTGCCGGACGATACCTGCCCCTGGCGTCATTGTCGGCAAGAGCCGCGATATACGATAGCAGCGGCCTACCGGCAGGCTCCCTGGTAGCTTAGCAGGGTGTTGAAAATCTATCTGCGTTGCCGAATGCTGTTGGTGATGGGTTACGTCGCGACAAGCCCGGCGCTATCCGGATGCAGGGGGCCGGCGCGACTCCACCCATCCTACGACTGCGCTTCTTCGCCTGTTTGGGTCCGGGCGGCGTTCCGTCGGGCGGCGTTACCGTCCTGCCGGCAGGCCATGCCGGTAATACGTTTGACATCATTGTCTTTTAGATTCCTGCGCAAACGCACCGAAGCAGGAGTTGAACGATGAAACAACTGAGCCTGGCCACCGCCCTCGCGCTCGGCACTCTGTCCACCATTCCGGCATTCGCCGGCGACTACGACAAGCCGGGCTTCGTCACCGAAGTCGAGGACGGCCGCCTCTGGGTATTCCGTGAAAACTCCGCCGAACTCAGGGCATTTCAGGAGAGCGGAGCACCAGCCAGGCAGTACACCGATATCGGCTCCGGTCCCAATGGCATGACCGTCAAGGCCGCTGACGAGCAGACACTCAGGGATTACCTCAGCAGCCTCGGATCCTGAATACCAGGCGCCGTTTCAGCCATCCTCCTACTTGCGCTTCTTCGCCTGTTTGGGTCTGCGCGGCGCCCCGGGCGCTGTGCCGGAAACCGCAATAACGAATGCCTGCACCGGTACCCGCGTCTCCGGCATCAAGCTGCCGGTAAGCCGGTCCTCCCCCCTGTATGTTATGATCCGCTGACTGCCATCGCCGTATTTATCGCACGCGCCAGCTGACCTTCGGGACTCAAGTGGAAACCCATAACCTGCACGCATTCGTCACGGTTGCCGAAACCGGCTCCTTCTCTCAGGCGGCCACCGCGCTCTGTCTGACCCAGTCTGCGGTGAGCAAACGGGTATCACTGCTGGAGGAGCAGCTCGCCACGCGGCTGTTCGACCGCATCGGTCGTACCGTCAGCCTCACCGAGGCGGGGCATGCACTGCTGCCGCGGGCACGCAGGATATTGCTGGAACTGGACGATGCGAGGCGGCTGATCGGCAACCTTTCCGGCGAGGTTCGGGGGCCTCTGAAGCTGGCCGCCAGCCACCATATCAGCCTGCACCGCCTGCCGCCGATACTGCGGGCCTACAGTCAGCGTTTTCCGGACGTATCCCTGGAGCTGCGCTTCGACGAATCGGAACGCGCCTTCGACGGCATCATCCGGGGCGAACTGGAACTGGCGCTGATTACGCTGGCGCCCAACCCCCCGGCCTCCATCTGCCAGGAAACGGTATGGCAGGACCCGCTGCGATACGTTGTCTCCCGCGACCATCCCCTGGCCGGGCGCCGTGCGCCGGATCTGGAAGAGCTCACCCATTTCGCGGCCATACTGCCCGGTGCCTCCACGTTCACCCGGCAGATCGTGGAGACCCAGTTCGCCCAGACCGGGCTGCCGCTTCACGTTGGCATGACCACCAACTACATGGACACGGTCCGCATGATGGTCAGCATCGGACTGGGCTGGAGCCTGCTGCCGGAGACGCTGATCGACGACCGTCTGCAGATTCTCGAAATAGGATCCGCGCCGATTGTGCGCCAGCTCGGATACATCTACCATCGCAACCGCACCCTTTCGAATGCCGCCCGTCATCTGGTCGAAATGCTGCAGGAGCAAAGCCGCTAAGGGTCCTTAACCGGCTGCCGCCAGTGTAATAAAATGGCGGCATGATTGAGGCTGTGCGGAAAAACGTCGGGCATGAGTCCCGACAATATGAACGGTATTTGAGTACCGATTGGGTAAACACAAGGATACTGGGGTTTTGAGCGACGATATTCAAAAGCAGATGGAGGCCTGGCTGAAGCAGCAGCAAGCCTACTGGTCGCAGCTGGCGGCCGGTGAAGAGGCTGGCGATGCGCCTTCGACCTGGCAACGCCTGCTCAGCGAGTATCAGGCCTCGGCCTTCCGGGACGTGCCGGAGCAGAACGCCAGACTGGCCGCGCTGCTGGCAAGCAACGCGGGCCTCTTCAACCGCTTCGGCGAACAGATACTCACGGCTCTGAAGACCTCCGCCGCGTCGCCCGCACTGGAAGAAACCGTGGAACAGCTGGTGGCTTACCTGCAGCAACACACCACGTCCGCGATGCTGCAGCAGTGGCAACTGCCGCAGCATTTCGCCGCGCTGTTCAAGAGCCACAGCTTTGCCGATGACCCGCTGTTCGAAAACCCCTTCGTCAGCGGCCTGAAAAGCCTGCTGGATACCCCGGCCTTCGGCAGCAACCGCCAGCTGCAGCAACAGGCCCGCGACGCCTTGAAGCTGCTGCTCGATTATCAGGAAGCCCTGCACCGCTATACCGCACAGTACGGCTCGATCAACCAGCTGGCCGGCAAGCGACTGCTGCAGGCGCTGCGCGATAGCGACAACGACCTAGACAGCGTCGGCGAGCTTCACGCGCTTTGGGTCGACTGCTACGAAGCCGCCTACGCCGAAGCCGCCTTCACCAGCGAGTACCAGACGGCCCACGGTCAGGTCTCGAACGCGCTGATGAAACTGCGCAAGTTTCTGCAGGATGTCCGTGACTTTTATTTCGAGGCAGTCGGGCTTGCCACACGCGAGGGTCTCAATACCGCGCTCGAGCGACAGCATCAGCTGCGCAAGCAGGTCAAGCAGCTGCAACGGGAGCTGCAGCAGACGCGGGCGCAGCTCGGCGCCTCGGTGCCGCTGTCCGAGTTCGAGGCCCTGCGTGCCGAATTCGACGCGCTGCGCGCTGAAGTCCGCCAGGCCGCCGTCGAGAGCGGCGCCGGGAAGTCCCGGCAATGAAAGGAATGAATTTCACCGTCTCCGGCGTGATCGGCGAGCTGACGGAATTCAATCGCAAGGTCGCCAGCAGCTACAGTACGCTGCTGAACATCGACGAGATCGACGTAGGCCAGACGCCCACGGAAACCCTGTATCGCGAGGACAAGCTCAAGCTGGTGCGCTATCAGAGCGACACGCCCAAGCGCTGCCGCACGCCGCTGCTGATCTGCTATGCACTGGTGAACAGGCCCTACGTGGTCGACCTGGAACCGGACCGCTCGCTGGTTCGGCGCCTTCTCGGGCTGGGCCTGGATATCTACCTGATCGACTGGGGCTATCCCGACGCCGCCGACCGCTGCCTCGACCTCGACGACTACATCAACGGCTACCTCGACAACTGCGTCGAACAGGTCCGGGCCCACAGTGGACAGGATCGCATCAACCTGCTGGGCATCTGCCAGGGTGGCACCTTCAGTCTGTGCTACAGCGCCCTGCATCCCGAGAAAGTGCGCAACCTGATCACGCTGGTGACGCCGGTGGACTTCCAGACACCCGACAACCTGCTCAGTCACCTGGCGCGCCAGGTGGATGCAGACCTCGCGGTCGATACCTACGGCAACATTCCGGGCGAAATGCTCAACGACTCCTACAATTCGCTGATGCCGATGCGACTCGGCATCCAGAAGAACCTGGCGATGCCGAACCTGCTCAAGGACCGCGAAAGCGCCCTGAGTTTTCTGCGTATGGAGAAATGGATCTACGACAGCCCGGACCAGGCGGGGGAGGCTTTCCGTCAATTCGTGAAGGACTGTTTCCAGCAGAACAAGCTGATGAAGAGCGAAATGACCATCGGCGGCCAGGCGGTCGAACTGCATCGCATCAACCACCCCATACTCAACGTCTACGGCGAACAGGATCACCTGGTGCCGCCGTCGGCCTCCAAAGCCCTCGCGGGCCTCACCAGCTCCTCCGACTACGAGGAGCTGTCGGTGCCGGCGGGCCATATCGGCGTTTTCGTTTCCGGCCGTTCGCAGGCACTGGTGCCCCCGAAGATAGCCGACTGGCTGATCGCCCGCGACGCCTGAGCAGAAAACGAAAAAGCCCCGGGATCGGGGCTTTTTCGTACTGCGGCTTGATCGAGGACAGCGGCCGAAGGCTCACCAGGCACCCTGCCCCGAGCCAACGGCGGCGATACTCATTTCTTGCTTTCGGATTCCTTCTCGGCACTGGCCGGGGCTTCCTGCTCGGGCTCCGCTTCGGTTCCCGGCTTCTTGCGCCCGGGGCTGAAGAGGTTCCACATCGCCATGTTCTGGTCGGCCAGCCGGTTCATCACCGTCAGCGGGTTAGTCGCGCCAATGACGTTCTGCATCTGTTCGCGAATCCGCTCCTGATGCTCGAGAAAGGCGCCGACGCTCTGTTCGATATACTGGCTCATCATGCCCTGCATGCTGTCGCCGTAAAAACGAATCAGCTGCTGCAGCACCTGATTGGTGAGCAGGGTACCGTGCCCTTCGGCTTCCTGCTCGGCGATAATCTGCAGCAGGATGTTGCGCGTCAGGTCGTTCCCTGTCTTCGAGTCCTGCACCTGAAACGGCTCGCCGCTGAGTACCAACTGCTTGACGTCCTCGAGGGTGACGTAGCAACTTTTAGACGTGTCATACAGCCGGCGGTTGGTATATTTTCGTAAAATTCGCAAGACGCTTACTCTCTGGTTGCTTCCACTTGTCCTTCACAATGAAACGGGGGCCGGGTTACTTCTTGTCGGTACCCTTTGCCTTGCTCCCGCTCTGACTACCCTGGTAGCTGGACAACATCGCCATCATCATTTGCTGCAGGCTGTCGAGCGAGCCCATGCCGCCGGTCAGCTGCTGCTTGAACAGCGCCATCGGGTCATAACCCTCAACCCCCGCCAGCATCCGCTCGCGAACCTTGGCGAGCATCTCGTCCTGCAGACTGGCGACATCCGGCAGCCCCAGGGCGCGCCGAAATTCCTCCGGCGTCATCTCGATATCGATCTTGAAGTTCATTTCCAGCTCCGCTCCATCTACCTAAGCGGAAACTATAGTATAACGGCAGTGCAATATAAACCTATCGTGCTTTTTGCTGCGCTTTTTCCGGATAAATCCACAGTGTTGTCAGCATGATCGCGACAGCGCTTGCCATCGCCGCCACCGTGAAAGTGCCCCCCGCACCGCCTGACTCCCACAGCAGCCCCGAGACCAGAGCGCCGCATGCGCCCCCGGCGCCGAAGCCCAGACTCGAAAACAGCGCCTGGCCGCGCCCGTGACTGCGATCGTCGAAATATTGCTGCACCAGCGCAATGCCGGTGGCGTGCAGCACGCCGAAAGTCGCAGCATGCAGCACCTGCGCCAGCAGCATCAGCGGCACCACCCCGGGCAGCCAGGCAATCAGGCTCCAGCGCAGCACACAGAGCCACAGGCTGGCCAGCATCAGACGGCGCAGCCCGAACCGCGCCACCAGCCGGTGCATGTACAGGAAGATCACGACCTCGGCTACGACCCCCAGCGACCACAGCAGACCGATCTCGCCGCGGCTGTAACCGAGCGACTCCATCAGCAGGCTGTAAAAGGTGTAGTAGGGTCCGTGTCCGAACTGCACAAGAAAGCAGACGGCGTAAAAGGCCAGCACCTGCGGCCGGACAAGCGTGGCGAGAAAGCCGTCACCGCCCTGCGGGGCATCCGCGCGAGCCGGCGGCTGACCCACGAGGCAGCTGTTGAACCAGATCAGCAGCATCAGCAACAGCATCACCCAGGGCAGCGCATCGATTCCGGTGATGTCCAGCAGCCAGCCAAGACCCAGTACCACGGCGATGAAGCCCACCGATCCCCAGACCCGCACCTGACTGTAACGCGTGTGACGTGTGCCGAGCTGACGCAAGGTTATGACTTCGAACTGCGGCAGCACCGCATTCCAGAAGAAGGAGAAACCCAGCATCACCCAGCCAATGCCGATGGCCGAGTCGGCCTGAAAGATACCCAGAAACACCAGCGCCGTCATGCCGCTGCCAAAACGCACAATTTCGATACGACGCCCGGTGCGATCGGCAATCCAGCCCCAGAGATTGGGCGCCACGATCCTAGACGCCTGAAATATCGCCATCAGCACGCCGATGGTGCGGGCATCGAACTCGAAACTTTTCAGATACAGCGGCCAGAACGGCACGATGGCGCCGAGCAGCGCGAAATAGAACAGGTAGAAACCCGACAGGCGGATATAGGGGATCTTGTCCGGCATCGCTCAGAATGCCCCGGAGGCAGGAAAAACGAGCGGCACTGAAAACGAGGGCCGCGCGGCATCGCGCCGGCGGCCCCCATAAGCGTGGTCAGGCTGTTTCCAGCGCATCGACGACGAACTGCGGAAGTGCGAAGCTGCCGCAGTGCACCGCAGGATTGTAGTAGCGGGTCTTGAAGCCGGCGGCGGCGAAGCGCTGCTCGATCACCTCCTGCGGAAGCTTGCGCAGGCTGTCGTCGTCGGAGCCCCAGGCCAGGGTCATGACCCCGCCGACGTAGGTCGGCACCGCGGCGCAGTAGAACGACTGATCCGCGAAGTACGGGCCGAGGCGACGACGGGTGGTGACCACCTCGTCGACCTGCATATAGGCGACGCCGTTCTGCGCCACGAAGATGCCGCCGTCATTGAGGCAACGCTTGCAGCTCTCGTAGAAGGCGCTGGAAAACAGCACCTCGCCCGGACCGACCGGGTCGGTGCAGTCGGAAATGATCACGTCGAACGTATCCTGGCACTGCTGCACGTACTCGATGCCGTCGGCGATGACGATATTGGCCCGCGGGTCCTCGAAGGCCCCCTGGGAGTGATTCGGCAGGTAGGTTTTGCACATCTCGATCACGGACTGATCGATCTCGACCTGGGTCACCTGCTCGACTTCCGGGTGACGCAGCACTTCCCGCAGGATACCGCCGTCGCCGCCACCGATGATCAGCACCTTCTTTGCCTGACCGTGGGCGAACAGCGGCACGTGGGTCAGCATCTCGTGGTAGACGAACTCGTCCTTTTCGGTGGTCTGGATGATGCCATCGAGCGCCATCACGGTACCGAACTTGGAGTTACGGAAAATGATCAGGTGCCAGGAATCGGTCTGCTGCTCGAACAGCACCTCGTCGATCTCGAAGCTCTGGCCGTAGCCCTGATACAGTTTTTCGGTGTAAGTCTTGGTCATCTCAATCAAGGATCCTTGTCGAGCCATCAACGCCCCGTTTGGCGAATGATCACTCTTTAAAAACAACAACTAACAAGAACATTCAAAGAATGTTTCAAAGTACCGGCAGGTCGTGACTGACGTCGGCGTTCTGGCCCCGGTTGCGCAGGTAGTGATCCATCAGCACGATGGCCATCATCGCCTCTGCAATCGGCGTCGCGCGGATACCCACGCAGGGGTCGTGCCGCCCCTTGGTGACCACTTCGATCGGCTCGCCCCGGCTGTTGATGCTGCGCCCCGGAAGACGCAGGCTCGATGTCGGCTTGAGGGCGATGTGCGCGACGATATCCTGGCCGGTGGAAATCCCTCCGAGCACGCCGCCGGCGTGGTTCGACAGGAAACCCTCCGGGGTCATTTCGTCACGGTGTTCGGTGCCCTTCTGCTCGACGACCGCGAAGCCGTCGCCGATCTCGACGCCCTTGACCGCATTGATGCTCATCAGCGCATGGGCCAGATCCGCGTCGAGGCGGTCGAAAATCGGCTCGCCGAGGCCGACCGGGACGCCGCGGGCCACCACCGAGATACGCGCGCCGATGGAGTTGCCTTCCTTGCGCAGCTCGTCCATGTACTGTTCCATCTGCGCGGCCGCCGCCGCATCCGGCGAAAAGAAGGGGTTGCGCCCGACTTCGTCCCAGTCGAAACGCGTCTCGTCGATGCGAATCGGGCCGAGCTGACTGAGGTAACCCCGCACTTCGACGCCCTTGCTGGCGAGAAACTTCTTGGCGATGGCGCCGGCGGCGACCCGCATTGCCGTTTCCCGGGCCGACGAACGGCCACCGCCACGGTAGTCGCGAAAACCGTACTTGTGGCTGTAGACATAGTCGGCGTGGGCCGGCCGGAAGGTGTCCTGGATATTGGAATAGTCCTTCGAGCGCTGGTCGGTGTTTTCGATCAGCAGACCGATCGAGGTGCCGGTGGTCCGCCCTTCGAACACACCGGACAGAATCCGCACCTCGTCCGGCTCCCGGCGCTGGGTGGTATGGCGCGAGGTTCCGGGCTTGCGGCGGTCCAGATCCGCCTGCAGGTCGGCTTCGCTCAGCTCGATACCCGGCGGGCAGCCGTCGACGACGCAACCGAGCGCCGGCCCATGGCTTTCGCCGAAGGTGGAAACGGTAAACAGCTTACCGAAACTATTTCCAGACATGTGATATTCCTGTAATCGCAATTCCTGCTCGGAACCCCCGGGTTCCGTCGAGTCCCGCTCAGATCTCGTCGCGGTGTCGGCGCAGCTCGTCGGCGGTAATGGTGAAGACTCCGTTGCCGTGCTCCAGATCGACCCAGATGAAGGGGATCTGCGGATACTGCTGCATCAGGTGCACTTCGCTGTTGCCGACCTCGACCACCAGCAGACCGTCGTCGGCGAGGAAGTCGCAGGCCTGGCGCAGCAGCGCCCGGGTCAGATCCAGGCCGTCGTCACCGCTGCCCAGCGCAAGTTCGGGCTCATGGCGGTATTCCGCCGGCATGCTCGCCAGATCCGCCGCATCGACATAGGGCGGATTGCAGACGATCAGATCGTAACAGCGTCCCTGCAGCGCACTGAGCATGTCGCTCTGGATCGGGTGCACCCGGTCTTCCAGTCCGTGACGCGCGACGTTGCGCGCCGCCACTTCGAGCGCCTCGACCGAAATGTCGACCAGATCGACCTCGGCCTCCTCGAACGCATAGGCGCAACCGATGCCGATGCAGCCGCTGCCGGTACACAGATCCAGAATGCGCCCCACTGGCCCCGGACGCAGCCAGGGTTCGAAGCGGCCGCGAATGAGTTCGGCAATCGGCGAGCGCGGGATCAGCACCGACTCGTTGACATAAAACGGCATGTCGAGATACCAGGCCTCGCCAACAATATAGGGCAACGGGCGACGTTCCTCGACACGCTGACGCAGGAAGTCCACCACACGCTTGCGCTCGCCGTAGGTCAGACGTCCGTCCAGCACCGCGGGGTCCGTGCTCCAGGGCAGGTCGACCGCGCCCAGTACCAGTTGCACCGCCTCGTCCCAGGCGTTGTCGGTACCGTGACCGAAAAACACCTCGTGGCGGTGGAATTGACTCAGACTCCAGCGTACGAAGTCGCGGATCGTGAAGAGCTCATTGACAACCTGTTCTTGATCGATGCTCATTGCAAAACCGATAATGTGATAAATGGCACCCCTCGTTGTCGGGTGCCGCTTTCCGCCTTCCGCCCCGGGCGCCTGACGCCACGACGGAATCGGCTCATGAAGGCCGCCTATGTTAATGAAAATATTGAAGTGACGCCATGACGGACTCTCAAAGCCCCGCCGACGACGGGGCGCAGTCATTCGAAGACCTGATGCAGGGAGTGGAGCGCCACCACCACGACCGCGCCGATACCGCCCGCGTCGCAAGCCCGGATCCCGACAGCCTGGCACTGCGCCGCGCCGCCGCCACCGAGGAGCCGGAGCGGGTCATCGACGGTCTGTCGAGCGAGGCCGTCGATATCGTGGAATCCGGCGAGGAGCTGCTGTTCGCCGCGCCCGGTATTCAGCTGCGGCTGATGAAGCGCCTGCGCCAGGGCCACCTGCCGTGGGAACAGGGCCTGGACCTGCACGGCATGACCGTCGAGCAGGCCCGGGACGAACTCAGCACCTTCATCCGCGACGCACTGCGCAACCGGGCGCGGGTGGTGCTGGTGGTGCATGGCAAGGCGTACTCCCAGGCCGGGCGCCAGCCGCTGCTGAAATCCCACGTCAACGACTGGCTGCGCCGGCTCGACGGTGTGCTAGCCTTCTGCTCCGCACAGCCGCGCGACGGCGGCACCGGCGCGCTCTACGTCTTGCTTAAACAACGAAAATAGCCTACCCCTAAAGTACCGTTTCGCCCCGACTGCGGAGCGAGACCGAACTGCGGAAACAGGCTCACCGATGGCGAGCCTTGCTGCCAACGCCGCCGGGAGGCCACAACCATGGACAAAGCCTTTGCAGAGATAATCGCCGCCCTGGGCGAGGACGTTAACCGCGAAGGCCTGAGGGATACGCCCAAACGCGCCGCCAAGGCCATGAAGTTTCTCACCCGCGGCTACGGCCTGACCCTCGGGGAAATCGTCAACGGCGCGCTGTTTCCATCTGATAACAGCGAAATGGTGATGGTCAAGGACATCGAGCTCTATTCGCTGTGCGAGCACCACCTGCTGCCCTTTATCGGCAAGGCGCATGTCGCCTATATCCCCCAGGGCAAGGTGCTGGGGCTATCCAAGGTCGCCCGCATCGTCGACATGTACGCGCGGCGCCTGCAGATTCAGGAAAACATGACCAAGGAAATCGCAGAGGCGATCATGAACGTGACCGATGCCGCCGGCGTCGGCGTCGTCATTGAAGCCCAGCACATGTGCATGATGATGCGCGGCGTGGAAAAACAGAACGCCTGGATGAAAACCTCGATGATGCTCGGCTCGTTCCGCGACAACCTCGCCACCCGCAACGAATTCATGGCGCTGGTTCACAGCTGAGCAGACGAAAAGCCCGGTAGGATGGGTGGAGCCGCAGCGGCAGTTCGTATCGGGCCATTCCAGGCCAGATGCGGCGTAACCCATCAGCCTGTCAGTACCCGAGTTCCTCGACCAGCCGCCCCTGCTCCAGCGCCGCGAGCCGTTCGCGGGCGATCTCGCGGCCGAGCTCGATCATTTCGGCGGCGCGGTGGAACTCGTAGAAGCTGCCCGCCTCCTTGGGAACGTTGATGGTCAGGTCCGGCGGATAACCGGCGATCTTGTATTCGCTCAGCGAGCTCTGCATGGCCTCGACCGAGCTGAGCAGGATGTCCATGCGCCCGGCAAAACGCTCCTTGTGATTGCGCTCGACCCGCTCGGAATCGCTATCCTGCCTTTCGCCTGGCTTGTCGTCGCCGAAACCCGTCTGATCGAGGTGGGCATTGTGCGGCATTTCCACCACCGGCATGCGGTAACGGCTGGTATTGAGGTCCACCGCCACGATGATATCGGCATGGGCCGCAACGGTCGGAATGATCGGCAACGGGTTGAGCACCCCGCCATCGACCAGCACACGGTTGTGCTTGATCACCGGCGTGAAGAACCCCGGCACCGCAACGGATGCGCGCAGCGCCTCCAGCAGCGGGCCGGACTGAAACCAGACCTCTTTCTGGTGCGCCAGATCCGTGGCCACCGCGGTAAAGGGAATCGGCAGGGACTCGATCAACGGATCGCCGACGATGCCCTTGAGGCGCGCGAAGACCCGGTCGCCGCGGATAGCGCCGCGGCTGAACGTGACATCCATCAGCCGCAGTATATCGATACGCTTGAGCCCCAGTACCCAGTCGCGATAGTCGGCCAGCGACCCCGCCGCGTAAAGCCCGCCGATCAGCGCCCCCATGGAACTGCCGGCAATCGCCTTGATGCGGTAACCACGGCGTTCCAGTTCCTCGATCACACCGATATGGGCGTAGCCGCGGGCGCCGCCGCTCCCCAGAACCAAGGATACTGTGACCTTCATAGCTCTACTCCTGTGTGCGCCTGACCACCATCAGCAGTCGATCGCGCCCGCTCAGCACCGGCGGCACCAGCGGCCCTACGCCGAACGATTCTATGTTCTCGTAACCCGCCTGCCGGACACCGTCGACGAGTTCGCGGCCGAAGGCCTCCGACGCGGCGATCGCCTCGCTGGCGTCATCCCCGCGCCAGTGAACCACGAACCAGAACCGGTCCTGAGGCGAAAACTCCGCCAGCAGCTGCACCAGGCGGTCCGCGACTTCGACGGACTCACGCCCCTCCAGGGACAGGGTGGCGTACCCGGCCACCTCCAGCTGTTGCTTGAGGTCGTCCGCACCCTCTGGCGATACCACATCGAGCTGCAGATAGACGCGCCGGTTGCCACGCTGCACCGCGTACAGGGCGAGATAATCGTTGCCGAGCCTGGCGGCCAGGTAGTACTGGGTGCGATCGAGACCGTATAGCTGGGATATACCGTAAAAGTCATTGGCCCAGTAATGGCTGCTGCCACAGTCGCGCCCGGTACAGCTGAACAGTATCTCGCCATCCTTCTTCTCGATCTGTTCGCGGAAGTGACGGAAAGCATCGTCCGGCAGGTGCGGTTCCGGAATACGATAGGTAATGCGCCTCAAATCCCCCTGCAGCGACTGGCGCCGATCGGCGACCACCACATTGTTGACCTTCTTCAGCTCCGACAGCATCAGCAGGTATTCCGGCGTCTGCCGGCGCTGATAGCTCTCGATCCAGGACAATGGAAAGCGCTCGAGCAGCGGATAGTCGGCGCTGCCGCTGACATCCGTCTGCGCCAGCAGACCGGTGGAAAACAGCAGGCCGATCAACAACCAGGAGATTTTATTGCGCACAGTCAGACTCCGTTCATCCATTCCGTCGCTCCCGGAAAACCCGGGGCGGTCCCGGCTTTTACGTGCCGGGCCGCGATTAGGGTCAAATCAGCCGATGCCTTGATCAGGCTCGATTTGCAACCTGTCGCTGATCAGTTTAGCAATCCGTGCGGCGCCATCCGCTTCCAGATGCAGATGATGCCCTCCGGGATAGATGTGCAGCTCGATATCGTCGATCAGCGGCAGCTTTTGCTGCACGCGATCGAGACCGAGTCCCTGCTCCGCCATCACCAGGTCCACAGGGCAGCCGATACGGCCCAGGAAAGCGTCGATCTGCGCATCGCACAGGCGAACCACCGATGGCAGCGTCAGGGCGCTGTCGCTGCGCCAGTGCCAGTTGCCGTCCTGCTCGCGCATACCGCGCTCGAGCAGCCATTGAGCGGCCTCCCGGCACACCGGCCAGCGCCCGCCCATGCGTGCCTGTACCGCCTGTTCGAAGCTGCCGTAGGGCCGCAGCACGCGACGCCCGGCGCGGGCACGCTTCTGCAGCGCCTCGGCCATCAGCTCGGGGAGCTGACCGGCCTCGTAATCGAGCGGCATCAGGCCGTCGATCAGAAACAGGCGCCGGACGCGCCCGGGGAAGGCCCCTGCCAGCAGGGTCGAGACCGCAGCCCCCATGGAGTGTCCGAGCAGGTCGAATCGCCGCAGCCCCAGCTGATCGGCCACCGCCAGCACCTCCGGGACATTGTCCCAGATATAGTACGGCATGCCGGCCGGACGATGATCGGACAGACCGTGCCCGCACAGATCCAGCGCGATCAGGCGCACCCCGGGCAGCATCCTTGCCAGCCGCGTGAAGCTGGCGGCATTGTCGAGCCAGCCATGCAGCGCCAGCAGCGGCACGCCATCCGGCTGCCCCCATTCCATGGCCGCGATACGGCGTCCGTTGACCTCGAAACTCAGGGAGTTGTGCATCCGCAGTCCTTTGGTTGCTGTGAAATTACATCGACGGGCAAATAGGTTACCATCCCAGACACAGGGAACCGTCCAAAACCCGCCACGCTTGCAAGGAAAGCCCGATGTCGCGTAAACACAAACGCAGAAAGAACCGCCACCGCAGCAAACCCGGCACCTTCACGCTGAAGCTCGAACGCAATCCCGAGCTCGAGCGCTCTCACAAGCTGTTCTTCCTGCTGTTCGGGCTATTGTTTCTCGCAGCGCCGCTATATTACCAGCAGAACCTCGGCGGTGAAGGCCTTTACCTGCCCTACAACGCCAGCACCTGGAGCGCGGCCCTGCTGCTCATCGGCGCCGGCTGGCTCTACGTGTTCCGGCGCGGAACACTCGACATGCCCCGTTACTGGCCGGCCCTGGCGGCACTGCCTGCGGGGCTTGTCATCAGCGGCTTCGTCACCGGCGTCGCCAACCCCACTGAATGGCTGATCCGGCTCGGCTACGTGCTGGGCGGCTTTATGTTGCTGCTGGCGCTGTTCCAGTTCCGCCTCAACCGCCACCACCGCGATATCGCGCTGATCGTCATCTTCTGCGGCATTCTGCTGCAGGCACTGATCGGCTGGATCCAGATACAGCAGCTGCCGTTACTGAAGGAACTGCTGCCGGTATCCAGCGGCAAGCGCCCGATCGCCATGTTCCAGCAGGTCAATCTGACCGCCAGCTACCTCGCCACAGGCCTGCCCCTGGCGATTTATCTGGCGACCCGCCCCGGCGCCCTCAATGCCCGCCTGATGGTGCGCCTGCTGCCCTACTTCGGACTGGTGGTCTGCACCGGCGTCCTGCTCTCCTGCGGCTCGCGCGTGGGCCTTCTCGGTGGCGGACTGGGGCTGCTGCTGGCCCTTGCCGCGCGCTTCCGCTTCCTGCTGAACCACCGTCGTATCGCGCTGGGACTGGCGTTGTCGCTGGCACTCGGCGGCGCCTTTCTGCTGTCGGAGAAGGTCGAGCGGGGCTCGTCCGCTGCGCTGAGCAAGATCGAGCGGCTGCAGGAAGGCGGCATCGCCGACGTGCGTTTCTCGGTCTATGCCATCAGCTTCGAAACCATCGCCAATGCACCGCTGTTCGGTCACGGCATCGGCAGTTTTCAGTCGGTGTGGCAGGATCAGCGCGGCCACTACCAGGACAGCCACCCGGAGGCGAAGCTCGGACCGCGCTACTCGCATCCGCACAACGAACTGCTGTTCTGGCTGGTCGAAGGCGGAATCGTCGCCCTTGCCGGTATTCTGGTGTGCGCCCTTGCGGTTCTGTGGCAGCTGGTTCGGCTGGGGCCGCAGCGGGGCCTGCTGCTCGCCGGCACCCTGATACCCATTACCCTGCACACTCAGGTCGAGCTGCCGTTCTATATTTCCTCGCCGCACTGGTTCCTGCTGCTGTTCCTGCTGTATGTCACTTTCAGCCAGGGTACCCGGCGCTATACCCTGAGACTGTCGCAGGCCGCGCGCGGGCTTTGCACCGCACTGCTGATCCTGGTGCCAGCCGGCGCCTCCACCTTCCTGCTACAGTCGCTGGTGGCCAACAGCGGCATCGTCAGCTACATGAAAAGCCGGGGCCAGCAGCCGGCCTACCTGGAGCCGGCGATCAACAACCTGTTTTTCTCCGGCCCCGCCACCTATCTGCAAATGAAAAACACCCTGATCGCCGGTTACAGCCTGGACAGCAAGGCCAACTCGCAGCTGTTCGCCGACTGGGCCAACGAGTACCTCAAGCAGACGCCGGACATTCAGCTCTACTACGATCTCGCCGGTGCCTACGTGCATCTGGGCGAGCGCGACAAGGCCAGGGCCACCCTGGCCGAGGGGCTGCGCATCTACCGTCACAACGGCAAGCTGGAAAACGCCATGAAGGCACTCGAGAGCGGCCAGATCGACGCCTACCTCAGGCAGCTCGCCGAAAAGTACGCCGAGCGCCTGAAGGCCAACGCCAGTCAGGCACAACAATAAGGCTCATCGCGCTTAAGCGGGACAAACGTAAATCGTAGGATGGGTGGAGCGGCGCATCGGTATGGCGTATCGGTCACCGATGCGGCCAGGGCGTCGTGCAACCCATCTTGGGCGCCGATTCGGCACTTGGACACCGTCAAAAGCAGTCGAGCTTTTTCACCAGCACGCCGAGACCCGCGGCCGGCCAGTCGAGCTCGAGGATGGCGATGCTGCCCGGCAGCATCGGCTCGGGGTAACGGGCATCCCCGTCGCAAAGCGTCGCCACCAGCTTGCCTAGCAACGGTTGATGAGCCACCAGGAGCAGGCCATCCGTGGCGCAGGTTTCCAGTGCGGCAAGCGCGGTCGTGACCTCGGACTCAGGGGTAAAGGCGCCCACGGGATCCAGCTGCACCGCGCCGAGGTGCGCGGCGAGGCGCTGGGCCGTCTGCCGCGCCCGCAAATAGGGGCTCGATACGATCAGACGGATGTCACGCAGGGTCTCGTGTTCCCGCTCCAGCAGGCGATCGAGCGCGGCCACGCCGGCCTCGGTCAGGCTGCGCTCGAAATCGGAGGCGGCGTTGAAGCCGGCCTCGCCGTGACGCATCAGGTAGAGTTTCATCGATGGGTTTGGTAACGGGTCTCGTCTAACGCGTAAGCGGGTGCATCCGGCGTCAGCCCTCGCGCGGCAGCACGAACTCGACGTCGCTGCTCTGCTCGTTGAGCATCAGCATCTTCGCCACTGCAGCGGCCGGCAGCCCGTTGAAAACCACTTCGTAGAGACCGGACACCAGCGGCATGTAAATGCCCAGCTGGTCGGTTTTTTCCTTCACCCGGCGTAGCGTGTTGACGCCCTCGGCCACCTCACCGAGCGCCTCGACCGCCTCGTCCAGCGTCCTGCCCTCGCCCAGCGCAAAACCGACGCGATAATTGCGCGACAGCGGCGACATGCAGGTCACGATCAGATCGCCGACACCGGCGAGACCAAGGAACGTCAGCGGATTGGCGCCCATGCTGACGGCAAAGCGACTCATCTCGGCCAGGCTGCGGGTCATCAGCATGCTGCGCGTATTCTCGCCCATGCCGAGCGCCGCGCTCATACCCGCTGCGATGGCGTAGATATTCTTCAGCGCACCGCCGAGCTCGACGCCATACATGTCGGTGCTGGCATAGACGCGAAAATATTCGGTGTGCAGCACCTTCTGCACCGTGTCGCGAAGTGCCGGGTCCTCGCTGGCGATGACGGTCGCGGTCAACTGGCGCGCCGCCACTTCCTTGGCGAGATTGGGCCCGCTCAGTACCCCGATAAGCGCCTCGGGAAGCTCGTCGCG
Source organism: Marinobacterium nitratireducens (assembly GCF_014645375.1). Classification (GTDB taxonomy): domain Bacteria; phylum Pseudomonadota; class Gammaproteobacteria; order Pseudomonadales; family Balneatricaceae; genus Marinobacterium_A; species Marinobacterium_A nitratireducens. Next base: position 201,054 of record NZ_BMLT01000001.1, on the reverse strand, counting down.
CAGGATCTCGCTCATCAGGCTGAAGGTGTCGGCTTCGATGCCCTTGGTGGTACTGACCACCATCTGGCCGGGCCGGAGATAGGGTTTGGCATCCCGGACCACCTGGCGAAAGGCGCTGCTGGGGATGGCGACGAATACCAGTTCTGCGCCGTCGAGCACCCGCTCCAGGCTGGAGTCGGCTTCGAGACCGTCCGCCAGCCGGTAGCCCGGCAGATACTTGGGATTTTCGCGGCTGTTGCGTATCGAGGCGACCTGTTGCTGATCCCGCAGCCAGAGGCGCACCGGCAATCCCTTTTCCGCAACCAGATTCGCGAGCACGGTGCCGAAGCTGCCTCCGCCCAGTACCGCGACCTGCGTATTGCCACTCATTGCAAGAAACTCCTTGTTATTTTTGGCGATGACGGACGCCGCACGGGCGCCCGGCGCCGCCGGTCAACGACGGCGATCGAGGCTGTCGAGCACCCAGTCCACGCCGCGAAACAGCAGCGTGACGAGGCCGAACCCCACCGGCGCCATGACCAGAAAGGCCAGTAGCAGCCCCGAGTCGCCGGTTCGCTGGTAGCCGACGACACCGATGGCGGCGAAGAACAACGCCACCAGCGTCGCGGCTATCCGACTGATACGCCGGGTGCCGTGGCGATCATCACGACTCATCGCGGCTCCCGAAACTCCGGCTCATCGCGCTTGCCGGCGTCGTCCGCAGGCTGTTCCGGCTGCGCTGCGGCGGCAGCGTCTTGCGCCGGCTCGCTTGCCGCTGCGCCCGTTTTGCTCTGGGCGGGTAGCTCATCGGCGGCCTCGTCGGCCTTGCGCGGCTCGATCTCGACAGCCGCGGCCCCGGCTTCGGGCTTCACCGCGCCTTCGGCTTCGTCGTTGGCATCGGCACCCGCGTCTGCCGGTATCTGAGCGCTGGGGTTTGCCTGCGCTTCTGCCGCCGTTTCGCAAGCGGAACCCGCGTCGGCCTGCTTCAACGCCGCCGCGTCATGCACCGCATCCGTCTTCACCTCGGGCTCATGGGCCTCGGCTGCCAGGCTCTTTTCGTTAACGGCCGGAGCGGTTTCCGCTTCAGCCTCTGCCGGCCGATCCTGCGCCGCTTCAGCCTCCGCCCTGGCAGGCTCGGCTTGCGGTTCGGGCTGCTTGGCGGGCGCTTGCGCAAGCTCCTGCTCGTCCCCCGGCGCGGACTCTTCTGCCGGCTCCGCGGATTCCTGTGCGGAGTCTTCCGCCGACTCCTGCAGCGGCGATTCCGCCGTCTGCTCGTCGGCGGACGGCGCCGCAGGCATCTCCGGCACATCCTTGAGCAGTTCGGCATCGGGGTGCACGCAATCGAGCTTGACCCCGGTTTCGGCCTCGATCTCCGGAATCAGGAAGGAGTCGTTCTCGCAGGCGAAGCAGACCGACTCGCCACTGGCCCCGGCGCGGCCGGTACGGCCGATGCGATGCACATAGTCGTCCGGCTCTTCCGGCAGCTGGTAGTTGATAACGTGCGTGACGCCATCGATATGAATGCCACGACCGGCGACATCGGTGGCGACCAGCACCTGAATCTTGCCGCTGCGGAAGTCCTCGAGCGTGCGCAGACGCTTGTTCTGCGGGATCTCGCCGGACATCAGCGCCGCTTTCAGGCCGTCCTTCTGCAGACGCTCGGCCAGCGCCCGGGTTTCGTGGCGGCGGTTGCCGAACACGATCACCTTCTCGATATTGTTGACGCGGATGTAGTTGCGCAGCAAACGGTACTTCTGTTTGCTCGACACCAGGAAGACCGTCTGGCTGACGTTATCCGTGGTCTTGTGCTCCGACTCGATCTCGACCTTGACCGGTTCCAGGGTCCACTGCTTGGCCAGGTTCATGATGTCGTCGGAGAAGGTGGCGCTGTAGAGCAGCGTCTGACGATCCTCGCCCTTGCGCGGCGTCTGGCGGATGATGGTACGCACATCCGGGATGAAGCCCATGCTCAGCATGCGGTCGGCTTCGTCCAGCACCAGCACCTCGACGTTGTAGAGATCCACTTCCTTGGAGCGCACGAAGTCGATCAGGCGACCCGGGGTGGCCACGAGGATGTCGACCGGACGCTCGCGCAGCTGGGCGCGCTGCTTGTCGTAGTCCATGCCACCGACCAGCGCCACCACGCCGATATCGGCGTATTTGCCCAGCCCCTCGGCATCGGAGGCAATCTGCAGCGCCAGCTCGCGCGTCGGCGCCACGATCAGCGCCCGCGGCTCGCCGAGCTTGCGCTCGTCGCCGAGCGGGAAGTCCAGCAGGTCGGTGATGATACCGGTCAGGAACGCCGCGGTCTTGCCGGTGCCGGTCTGGGCCTTGCCGATGATGTCCTTGCCTTCGAGCGCCGGCTCGATGGTCGCGGCCTGGATCGGCGTGCAGTACTGGAAGCCCAGATCCTGGATCGCGTGCAATACCGCGTCCGGCAGGTTGAAGTCGTGAAAGCGGCGCTTGCCTTCGACCTCGGGCACGACGAAATCGGCCGGAGTCCAGCTGGCTGCAGCGCCGTCCCGACGCCGCCGTGATCCGCCACGTTTGCGGGACGAGCCCCGCGGGCGCCTGCGCTTGGTGCTTTTCTCTTCGTTGCTCAACTTTAACCCTTAAATCCTGTTAGTTCAGTTTGCGCCTGAACGGCGGCAAGGCATCCAGCAGCTGGCGGCCGTAGCGCCTCGTCACCACCCGGCGATCGAGCAGTATCACAGTGCCACTGTCCTGCTCCGTCCGCAGCAACCGGCCGACGGCCTGCGTCAGCCGCATTGACGCCATCGGGACCGACCAGTCGATGAAGGCGTTGCCGCCGCGCTGTTCGATCCACTCTGCCATCGTCGCATCGACCGGATCGTCCGGGACGCTGAACGGCAGCTTGGCAATGATCACCTCGGTCAGATAGCCGCCGGGCAAATCCACGCCCTCGGCGAACGAGGCCAGGCCGAAGATGACGCTGGGCTCGCCCCTGTCGACGGCGGCGCGGTGCTGCTGGAGAATTTCGTTCTTCGAATACTGGCCCTGGGACAGCACCGTATTCTTGATGGATTCGTCCAACTGTTCAAGCACGGTGCGCATCTGGCGCCAGGAACTGAACAATACCAGAGTTGCCTTGGCGCTTAATAGCCGCTGACCGAGAAATTCCGCCACTTCCCGGGTATGCCCCTCGGGGTCTGACGGATCCGCCTGCATCGGCGGCACCCAGAGCTCGGCACTGCGCTGGTGATCGAAGGGACTTTGCAGTCGCTCGCAGGGCGTATCCGGCGCCAGGCCCAGATCCACCAGCACACGATCGAACTGTCCGAGCGCCGTCAGTGTCGCCGACGTCACCACAGCGCCATAACAGTGTTCCCAGAGGTGCTCGCCAAGCGTGCCGGCCGCCGACACCGGGCTGGAACGGCACTCGTAGTCGATACCGTCACTGCCCTCGACGATATTGATCCAGCGCGCCGTCGGCGATGCGCCCTCCGGGTCGGGCTCGCGGTAGGAACGCGCCAGCCAGCAGATCGACTGCATGCGCGAGAGCAGCACCCCGACCTGGGGGTACCAGCGCTCCGCGGAAGCCTTGTCGAGCTCGGGAATGCCGCCGTCCATGGCCTCCTTGAGCAGATCGACGATCATTTCGATCTTGCTCGAGGCCTTGTCCGCGATCATCGCAATATCGCCGGCCTCGATGCGCAGCGCTTCGGGCAGTTTGCCGCCGGGAAAACGAAAACGCTCGGCGCCGGGGCTGCCGTCGGCATCGTGGAGCATGGTTCTGAGGCTGCGCTGCAGGCCTTCCAGGCACTGGTGCAGCTCGGCAAAGGGGACATCCAGCTGACCGACATAGGTGTTGAGCACCGAGTGGTCACCGCATTCGCCGCGCATCCGCTCGAGCTGGCGCGACGCCGTGGACAGCCAGCGGCTGCTGGAGCCGACCCTCATGCTGTAGGCGAAGTGACCGATGGCCTTGGCCGCCAGGTGATGTCCTTCGTCGAACACATAGATGCTGTCGACCGGATCCGGCAGGATGGCGCCGCCGCCGAGCGCGAGATCGGCCATCACCAGATCATGGTTGGCGATGACCACCTCCACCTGATCGAGCGACTCGCGGGCGCGGTAAAACGGACAGGCGCTGAAATTGGCGCAGCGGCGGTTGCTGCACTGCAGATGATCGCTGGTGAGCGGCTGCCAGAGGGGCTCTTCCAGCTCCTGGCGCAGATTGTCGCGGTCGCCGTCCCAGCGTCCGGCGGCGAATTCGTTCAGCAGGTCGCGATAAAGGGCCACCGACTCGTCGTCGAGTTTTGCCGCCAGCTCGTCTTCGTATAGCGCCATCTGCCCCATGGCTGCCTGGCTGTCGAGCAGCCGTTCGGCCTTGTTGATGCACAGATAGCGCCCGCGCCCCTTGGCCAGGCTGAACTTGACCGGCAACTGGGCGTGACGGGAGATTTCGGGCAGATCCTTCATCACCAGCTGCTCCTGCAACGCCACGGTGGCCGTCGACAGAATCAGCTTTTTGCCGGCGGCCCTCGCCAGCGGCAGCGTTGCCAGAAGATAGGCCAGCGTCTTGCCGGTACCGGTGCCCGCCTCGACGAGGCAGACGTGGGGCCCCTGCTGACGCACGCCCGACGCGTCGGCCTCGATATTGCCGAGCACCCGGGCGATGTGCGCGATCATCAGGCGCTGACCCTGACGCGGCCTGAGCGACTTGGCCGCGAGAAAGTCGCGGTAAGCCTGTTGTATTTCGTTCTTTAACGCCTCGGTCAGCACATCGACGTCCGCCATAGCCCGTGAAGGCGAGCGATTCTACCAAACCACTGGATGCATAGACAGAATTTGCTTTACCCGGAACGGTTACTGTATATACTTACACATACTGTACATACAAACAGGTTCCGATCATGAAACTGACCCGGCGACAAACGGACGTGCTCGAGTGCATCAAGCACCATATCGAAACCACCGGCTATCCCCCTACCCGCGCCGATATCGCCCGCGAACTCGGTTTTCGCTCCGCCAATGCCGCCGAGGAACACCTCAAGGCGCTCGCCAAGAAAGGCGCAATCGAGATCATCAAGGGCACTTCCCGCGGTATCCGGCTGCCGGAAATCGAGCAGGAAGCCGCCAACGAGGGATTGCCGATCGTCGGTCAGGTCGCGGCAGGTTCGCCGATTCTGGCGCAGCAGCATATCGAGGACCACTGCACCATCTCGTCGGATTTTTTCCACCCCAGCGCCGACTACCTGCTCAGGGTCCGTGGCCAGAGCATGCGCAACATCGGCATCATGGATGGCGACCTGCTTGCTGTACACCAGTGTCGCGAAGCGCGTAACGGCCAGATTGTGGTGGCCCGCATCGACGACGAAGTAACGGTGAAGCGCTTCAAGCGTGAAGGTGAAAAGGTCTACCTGATCGCCGAAAACGAAGATTACGAACCCATAGTGGTGGACCTGCGCGAGCAGGAACTGGCAATCGAAGGACTGGGCGTCGGCGTCATTCGCCGCACAGGAGAGTCGTTATGATCCGCTCGAACAGCATCGGCAACGCAGCCGGGTTCCGCCCCCGCCCACAGACCACCCCGCAACAGCACCGTACGGGAGGGCTCGACGGGAAACTGACCGAGATCGTCACCCACGATACCGATCTTGCAAGCATGCCGCTGCTGATGCCGCTGCTGGCGCAACTGAGCCGTGACGAGCGCTGGTTCGCCTGGGTCGCCCCGCCGCCCCGGTTGCCGAAAACGCTGCTGAGCGAGGCCGGCATCGACCTCAACAAGGTCATACTGCTTCACCGCGACGTCGAGCACAGCGTGCTTGATCTGGCCTGCCGCGCGCTGCGTGCCGGCACCTGTCACGTGGTTATCTCCTGGCCGGGGTATCTGCCGGAGCAGGAGCTCCAGGCACTGGAGCAGGCCGCCGCCAGCGGACGCAGCCACGGCATTCTGATTCGCGGCCGGCAGCACGCGTAAGCGAAGCGTTAAGACCGTTGGGTGAAGGTCGGAACGACCGCAACCCAACACCCTTCGCGCCAGCCGACACCCATCGATCTGTACGGCGATCGCTATGGCGGGTTGTGCGACCTGTGTCCCGTAGGTTGGGTCTAGTGGCGCAGCCGCGTAACCCAACAAGTGGAGTGCCGGGGCGGCAAAGTGCCAGCCGACACCAATCGATCTGTACTGCGATCGATATGGCGGGTTACGCGATGCCCGAGCGACTGGAGTAATGGGTAAGCAAGTGCCATTGCATCGCTAGACCCACCCTCCGGTCCAGGGATTCGGGTGGGTGCAGTTTTTCGCTTGCCGCTTGAAACTTTCTTTTCCTACCACTCCTCCATGCCGGCGCGCAGGCGCTCGACAAGGTGTGAAAACTGCGAAAACCAGCGCCGGCACTCTTCCAGCACAGCACCATCTTCGCGGTGACTCGGATTGACCTGGCGCACCTGTATCTCCGACAGGCTGTGCTGCGGTGGGACCTGCGGCGCGCTTCGCTCGCTAGCCTGCCAGCAAGCTTCGTAAGCCAGCAGCATCTGCTTCAACCAGCTGTCAGCGTTGCCTTCCAGCACACCCAACTCGCTGCGCTCCGGAGATTCGAGCCCGGCTGCCTCCAGCCGGGCATCGAGATCGGCAAAGCATCCGACCTGCGCTGCATCGAGCCGGTAACGCTCGGCAATTTCCCGCAGGAACGCCTGATAGCCGGATGCCAGATGAAACAGCACCGACTCCTGAAAGGACTCCACCAGCGCATGCTTGCTCCAGCCGGTCGACGCCTGGGCTTCTTCAAGACGCTCCAGGTGCAGGCGGGCGAAGTTTAGCTTCTGACTGGTGCGGGTAATATACAGACTCATCTCGCGACTCCCGCTGGCGATGCCTGAGGCATCGCCAGCCCAAAATTACTTCTTGCTGGCCTTGTCCTGCACCACCCAGCGGCCGCCTTCGTAGTAGGCGCGCCAGCCGGTCGCCTTGCCGTCGACTTCGGTCATGACATACTGCTCCTTGGTCTTGCGGCTATAGCGGATCTGCGCCGGATTGCCATCGTCGTCCGCCACCGGGGCCGAAAACAGGAAGCTGTATTTCGGGTCGATTTCGTTCTTGTGCGGCAGCAGTTCGCTGACCTTGGGCGGCCGGGTTTCGCGATTCTTGGGAAACTGGCTCGCAGCCAGGAACAGGCCGCTGGCCCCGTCCCGCAGCACGTAGGTATCCTCGACCTTCTCGCAGGCAAGCTCGGGCATCGGCACCGGGTCCATCTTGGGCGGGGCCGGCTCACCGCTCTTGAGCAGCTTGCGGGTATTTTTGCACTCGCTGTTGGTGCAACCGAAGTACTTGCCGAAGCGGCCGGTCTTGAGCTGCATTTCAGCGCCGCACTTGTCGCACTCGATGGTCGGTCCCTCGTAGCCCTTGAGACGGTAACTCCCGGTTTCCACCTCGAAACCGTCGCAGTCGGGGTTGTTGCCGCAGACGTGCAGCTTGCGGGTCTGGTCGATCAGATAGGAATCCATCGCCGCGCCGCACTTGGCGCAACGGTGTTTCTTGCGCAGCAGACGGGATTCCGCCTCGTCGTCCGCATCCTCGCTGACCACCTCGTCGCCCGGCACCAGGTTGATCGTCGCCTTGCAACGCTCTTTCGGCGGCAGCGAATAGCCTGAGCAGCCGAGGAACACCCCGGTGCTGGCGGTACGGATCATCATCGGTCGACCGCAGTCCGGGCAGGGAATATCGGTTTCGGTCGGTGTGTTCGGCCGCATGCCATGCTCCGGGCTCTGGGAGTCCTGCAGCTTGAGCACGAAGTCGCCATAAAAGCCGTTCAGCACCGCTTTCCAGTCCTTGCCACCGGCCGCCACGTCATCGAGGGCTTCCTCCATGCGGGCAGTGAAGCCGTAGTCCATCAGGTCGGAGAAGTTTTCCGTCAGGCGCTCGGTGACGATATCGCCCATCTTCTGGGCGTAAAAGCGGCGATTCTGTACCTGAACATAGCCGCGATCCTGAATCGTCGAAATGATCGCGGCGTAGGTCGAGGGTCGCCCGATACCGCGCTTTTCCAGCTCCTTGACCAGACTCGCCTCGGTGTAGCGCGGCGCCGGCTTGGTAAAGTGCTGCTTGGGATCGAGCTGCTCGAGATTCAGGGTGTCGCCGGCCTTGAGGTCCGGCAGGATGATATCCTCGTCGTTCTTGCCCTTGGACGGCAGCACACGGGTGAAGCCGTCGAACTTGAGAATGCGGCCCCGGGTACGCAGCTCGAACTCGCCGGCCTTCACCTGGATACGGGTACTGAGGTACTCGGCCGGTTTCATCTGACAGGCGAGGAACTGGCGCCGGATAAGGTCGTACAGGCGTTCGGCGTCGCGCTCCATGCCGGAAAGCGAGGTCGGCGCAATGGCGACATCCGACGGACGAATGGCCTCGTGCGCCTCCTGAGCGCCCTCCTTGCTGCTGTAGGCCACCGGCGCCTCGGGCAGATACTCGCTGCCGTACTGCTGTTCGATGAACTCACGACAGGCCGCCACCGCCTCGGTGCTGAGGTTGGTGGAGTCGGTACGCATGTAGGTGATGTAACCGGCCTCGTACAGGCGCTGCGCCAGCATCATGGTTTTCTTGACGCCGAACCCCAGCCGGGTGCTCGCCGCCTGCTGCAGCGTGGAGGTGATAAAGGGCGCACCGGGCTTGCTGCTGGTCGGCTTGTCCTCGCGCTTGACGACTTCGAAGGCGGCCTTTTTGAGCTGCTCCAGATGGCTACTGGTCTCGCTTTCGCTGGTGGGGCGGAACGCCTGCCCCTGGTGACGCGTCACCTGCAGACGAACCGCCTCACTCAGCGAGGTGAGAGTGTCGGCATGGACTTCCCAGTATTCCTCCGGCACGAAGGCGCGAATTTCGCGCTCACGCTCCACCACCAGCCGCACCGCCACCGACTGTACCCGCCCGGCGGACAGGCCACGGGCGATTTTTTCCCACAGCAGCGGCGACAGCATGTAGCCCACGACGCGGTCGAGAAAGCGCCGCGCCTGCTGCGCATTGACCCGCGCCATATCCAGATCCGAGGGCTTCTCGAACGCCGACTTGATGGCTTTTTTGGTGATCTCGTTGAACACCACGCGGCGAAAGCGGCTGTCGTCCCCGCCGATCGACTCGCGCAGATGCCAGGCGATGGCCTCCCCTTCACGGTCCAAGTCGGTCGCGAGATAGATTTCGTCGGCACTCTTGGCCAGACGCTTGAGCTCATCGACGACCTTTTCCTTGCCCGGCAGGATCTCGTAATGCGCCTGCCAGTCATGATCGGGATTGATACCCATCCGCGCGATCAGCTGCTCGCGCGACTTGCGCGCCTTGTACTCGGCTTTCTCCTCCGGAGACATTTTGCGTGTCAGCGCCGCCTGCCGTGCCCGCTCCTTGGGGTCGCTTTTGGTCGCACTGCCGCTGGTCGGAAGGTCGCGGATATGACCGACGCTCGACTTCACAACGAACTGGCTGCCGAGATATTTGTTAATCGTCTTTGCCTTTGCCGGGGACTCGACGATAACGAGAGACTTACCCATAGAGTTCTGTTCCTTGGCGCGGAAAGGGCTTGGGACCTGCGTACCCTGCGACCGTCGTCGGTCACAAAGTCCCTGGCGTCTAGCCGGACGGGGTTCGCAGGCTCAATCAGCGTGCATATATAAGTGCTGCGTTTTCAGGGGTCAAGCCGCGACCCCGAAAAAAAACCGCAGCGACCGGTCTGAAGATGGCTCACGAACAGGATGAAAATGTGCGCAACCAGGCTTTATAATTCATACACTTATTTATAACCAACCACGTTGGCGACGATGCTGCAAGACAATCTGACCTACATCATCCTGATTGCCGTTGTCGGGCTGGTCGCTTTGCTGACCAGCCACGTCATCAGCAACCGCGAAAAGGACGCCAGCGCACGCCGCGAGCGCCTGCGGTGGCTGCAGCAACAGGCGGAACACTGCTGCAATGCGCTGATGGTGATGCGCGCGGCCGGCTGCAAAAGTGAAATCATCGACCGCATCGACGCCCACACCCAGACCCTCATCGATGAAATGGAGGTACTGGCGCCCGACTCCGAAACACTGCAGACGACGCGCAACCTGAAGGCCGGCGCCGACCGCGCCACCCCTTCGAGCGTACCGCTCAACAGCGACCGCGCCATCAAGCGCGCCTCGATCTACATCCGCTTCGCCGGGCGCCTGCTCGAAGAGCTGGCCAAGGCCAGGCAGATCAGCAGTCAGCTCGCCGCCGCCTACGCCCAGGACCTGCACTGGCTCAACGTATCCATCGTCGCCACCGCCCACCTGGCGCAGGGCCAGAAGAGCCTGAGCGCCGAAGACCGGCCCGCCGCGCTGTCGCACCTCAAGCACGCCAAGGCGGTCCTGACCCGGGCCATGGTGCCGCAGCAGCTCAAACAGGACCGATTACAACAGATCCAGTCGCTGCTCGACAGCCTCGAGCCCCGGCCGCAACGCTCGGCGGGAACCCTGGCCGACGAGGTGGACAAATACTAACGTTTCAGGAAGTAATGACTCTGAGACTGACTTTACTTCCTAAAACGTTAGTAGTATTTCAGCAATCGCTGAGCGGCGCGAAGCGCGGCACCCGACGGCCATCCGGCAGCACCACCTCTTCGACGAACATGGCCAGTGGCCTGACCCAGAGACCGCCGTCGCCGTAACAGGGGCGGTAGACTACCAGCCACTCTTCGGTTTCCGAGTGTCGGGCGTTGCCGATCACCTCGTATTCCTGTCCCTTGTAGTGCCGGTAACGCCCCGGCACGGGCTGCGCAGTTTGCTGCATCGCTAGAAATTCCCCTCGATTATCCGTTGCAGGCCGTCGCGAATCCGCTCCAGCTCGTCGACGCCGCCGTTTTCGCCCCAGAGCGCACTGACGTGAATCGGCGTAGACTCCACCGCCACCACGTCGTGCGGCAGGCTCTGCAATACCTCCGCCAGCAACTCCAGCCGGCCGGCGTCGAGCATGCGCTCGCCGATGGTCCAGCTCCAGCCATCCGGCAGACCGTCACAACTGAGCGCGCGCACCCGAAATACGCGCCAGGGCTGCAGGCGCTCCCGCACCCGGGAGTCGACGCCGTGACGCAGCAGGCGGTAGGCGGGCCTGCGGAACTCCTCGGGTTCGGCCTCACCGCTTGCTCGCGGGCCCTCGAGGGTCACCAGCTGCACCTGGAACCCGAAGGTCCGGGCCCGGCTGCGCAACTGCGCCTGTTCGGTCTGGCGCCGCGTCGGCATCGCCCACATGACGGAGCCGATCAGCGACATCATGATCAGTACGATTATTGTCCACTTCCACATTTATCCAGTCCTGAAAGGGCCCGTTCCGCAGCCGGGCCGTGATACATAGCGCCTTGATCGAAGTCACACCAGCCGCGATAGGCTGCGGGCGCCCCGAAAAGCCGTAGCGAGCGACCTACAGGCAAGGCGCACGGCGCACAGGGTCCGCAGTGTATGGTTTATACATGAGGAATCCGAGCACCGCGCAACGCAGCCTGTGAGTCGCGCAGTAGGTTGTTCGGTGCGCCCTTGTGCTAATCTCTGGGTAACTCTCTTCTCCCTCAAGAGGACTCCTCCCAAGATGAGCGCTTACAAACGAATCCTGATGGCTGTCGATCTGTCGGAAGAATCGGACCAGCTGATCGACAAGACCTGCGAGATTGCAGGGCGCAACGACGCCGAACTGAGCCTCATACACGTCATTGAACCTCTGAGCTTCGCCTATGGCGGTGACGTGCCGATGGACCTGACGACCATACAGGAGCAGCTCGACGAACACGCCCGCGGCAAACTCGATGCCTTTGCCGCCAAGCTGAGCCACCCGGTGAAGAACAAGCTCATCGTCAGCGGCCACACCGAATCCGAAATACACCGCATCGCCGACGAGCACGACATCAACCTGATCATCGTCGGCAGCCATGGCCGGCATGGCCTGTCGCTGCTGCTGGGTTCCACCGCCAACGGCGTGCTGCACGGCGCCCACTGCGACGTGCTGGCCATTCGCGTGCAGCCGGTCGAGAAAGACAAGGACTGAGCACTCGCGGGCTGCGGGCACGGCAAACCGCGCCCGCAGCGCCCCGCTACTCCTCCTGCATCGCCTCCAGCTCCACCCAGCGCTCCATAAGCTGCTCGACATGCTGCTCCTGACGTTGCAACGCTTCGAGCTTCTCGCTGACCTCGCCGTGGGGCCGGTCGTAGAAGGCCGCTGAGGATACTTCCTGTTGCAGGGTTGCCAGCAGCTGCTCGGCTTGCTCCAGCTGCTGCGGCAACGCGTCGAGCTCGCGCTGCAGTTTGTAGCTGAGCTTGCGCTGCCCCCTGGGCTTTTCCGGTTCGGGCTTTTTCGACTCGGGGCGCACGGCACCGGAAGCTTCCTGAGGCTCCACCGGCGCCGGCCGCTGGCGCAGCCAGTCATGATAGCCGCCGACATATTCCCGTACCCGGCCGTTGCCCTCGAAGGCCACGGTGCTGGTGACGACGTTGTCGAGGAAGGAACGGTCGTGACTCACCAGCAGCACGGTGCCCTTGAATTCCAGCAGTATTTCCTCGAGCAGCTCCAGCGTCTCGACATCGAGATCGTTGGTCGGCTCGTCGAGTACCAGCACGTTGGCCGGCTGGCTGAACAGCTTGGCCAGCAGTACCCGGTTGCACTCACCGCCGGAAAGTGCCCGCACCGGCGTGCGGGCACGCTCGGCGGAGAACAGGAAGTCGCCCAGATAGCTGATGATATGACGGTCGCGGCCGTTGATGGAGATGCTTTCCCGCCCCTGGGAGATGTTGTCGATCACGGTTTTGTCCGGGTCGAGCTGGCCGCGCAGCTGATCGAAATAGGCGACCTCGATCTTGGTGCCGCGACGGATCTCGCCACTGTCCGGCGTTTCCTCCCCCAGCACCAGTTTGAGCAGGCTGCTCTTGCCAATGCCGTTGGGCCCGATCAGACCGATTCTATCGCCGCGCTGAATGGTGAGATCGAGATGGTCGATAAGGGTGCGTCCCTCGTATGCCAGGCACACCCCCTTGAGCTCCGCTACCAGCTTGCCCGACTTCTGCGCTTCGTCGAGGCTGAATTTGGCCTGCCCCTGACGGTTGCGACGCTCGCCCCGCTCGCGGCGCATCTGTTCCAGCGCCCGCACCCGGCCTTCGTTGCGGGTACGGCGCGCCTTGATTCCCTGACGTATCCAGACCTCTTCCTGCGCCAGCTTGCGGTCGAACTCGGCGTTGTGGCGCGCCTCCTCCGCCAGCAGCTGCTCCTTGCGCGCCTGGTATTCGCGATAGCTGCCGGGAAAAGACGTCAGCATGCCGCGATCGAGCTCGACGATACGCGTCGCCAGCGCATCGACCAGCGCGCGGTCGTGGGAAATGAACAGCAGCCCGCCCCGAAACTCGAGCAGCTGCTGCTCGAGCCATTCGATGGTATCGATATCGAGGTGGTTGGTCGGTTCGTCGAGCAGCAGCAGATCCGGCTCCTGCACCAGGGCCGCTCCGAGCGCCGCGCGCCGGCGCCAGCCTCCGGACAGCTGCGACATGCGCCGCTCCCCCGGCAGACCAAGACGATCCAGCACCCGCTGCACTTTCTGTTCCAGATGCCAGCCGTCCCGGGCCTCGATCTCCTGCTGCAGCGACTCGAGCGCCGCCATGTCAGCCTCGTCGTGGTGCTGTACCAGCCGGTCGTAACGCTGGCGCAGTTCAACGATATCCGCCAGTCCCGCCATCACCACATCCCGCACCTGCCGTTCGTCCGCCGCCGGCAGTGCCTGCGGCAACTGCGCGATGCGGCAGGCCGGGTCGGTCCAGAACTCGCCGCTGTCCGCCTGCAGCTGCGAGCAGACCAGCTTGAGCAACGTCGACTTGCCCGCGCCGTTCAGCCCGACCAGCGCCACGCGCTCGCCCGGCTCGATCTGGAAGCCGACCTTATCCAGCAGCGTCCTGGCACCGAAGGCCACCGAGATATTGTCAAGTCGTATCAAAGGCATAGATAAGGAATTCGTCTATAAAAGGGGGGACGCCATTCTACCGCATTCAGTCCCCCAAGATGAAAGCTGTTCACGACTGTTTTTTCCATGTCGGACTGCTTTAAACTGATCAATAACACCAATGAAACAAGGCAGTGGATTGGCTATGAACCTCCTCGCTCCGAAGCTCCTTCCTGTGGTTTTCTCAACTCTCGGGCTGCTTGCCACCGCCAGTCAGGCCGCCGGCCCGGACCGATTCGGACCCGAGCGCAGCCGCTACCAGCAGGCCAGTATCGCGCTCGAAACGGGCGACATGAACAGCTATCGCGCGCTCAAGCAGGGTTTGCGCCAGTATCCGCTCTACCCCTACCTCGAGTACGCCGAGCTCCAGCGTAGCCTTTCCACCGCACAGCAGCCGCAGATCGATGAATTTCTCGACCGTTACGGCGATACCCTGCTGGCGCAGCGCCTGCAGCGGCGCTGGCTGCAGGAACTGGCGAGCCGCAACGACTGGAGCGGCCTGCTGAAGGCCGAATCCCGTCTCGAGGTGGACGGCAACCGTTACCAGTGCCTGGTGCTGCGCGCCCGCCTCAACACCGGCGACCGTAAAAGCGCCTACCGCGGCGCAGAACAGATGTGGAATGTTGGCGAATCCCAGCCGCAAGCCTGCGACCCGCTGTTCGACAGCTGGATCGCCGCCGGGAAGCTGACCTCCGATATCGCCTACAGCCGTTTCTGGAAAGCGGTGGATAATGGCCGCCTGTCGCTGGCCCGCTACGCCGACCGCCACGTGACCCGCGCCGACCAGAAAGCCGTCACCAGCGCCCTGCTGAAAGTCAGCGCCAACCCGGCCCTGCTCGCGGACCGTTCGCTGCTGAAACCCGGCAGCGCGGACCAGGGCCGCATCGCCGCCTATGGCATCCGCCAGCTGGCGCGACGTGACCTGGAACAGTCGTTCTCGCTCTGGCTTCGCGACCGCGACCGCCTGACCATCGACGACGAACACCGCACCCGGCTCGATACCTACTTCGGCGTGCGCATCGGCAAGAACTTCTTCCCCGATCATGAGCAGCGAATGCAGCGTCTGGATCCGGACTACCGCTATCCGGAAGTGACCGAGTGGCGGATCCGCAATACGCTGATTCGCCGGGACTGGGCCGGCGTCCTGCGACAGATCGACAGGCTCCCGCAGGAGTATCAGCAGGAAGACCGCTGGCGCTACTGGCGCAACGTCGCTGCCGAAGCCGTGGGGGGCCAGCCGGTCTCCGCGCTCAAGGACAACTTCGCCAAGCTGACCGCCGAGCGAAGCTTCTACGGCTTTCTCGCGGCAGAGACGCACAACCTGCCCTACGACCTCAACGACGAGGCGCCCCGCTTCGACAAGCAGCTGCTCGACCGACTGGAACAGAGCCCGCCGTTTCAGCGCATGAATGAATTTCTGCACCTGGGCCAGGAATATCCGGCACGTTCGGAGTGGAACCATGCCCAGACGCTGCTCGACCCCGAGGAGCGCCATGCCGCGGCCCATGTGGCGCACCGCTGGGGCTGGTACGATCAGGGCATTCGCGGCGCCATCAGCAGCAAGCAGTGGAACGACCTCAGCATCCGCTTCCCGCAACCCTACCGGGAGCTGTTCGACCACTACGCCGACAACCGGAACATCAACCGAACCTGGGCAATCGCCATCGCCCGCCAGGAAAGCGCCTTCCAGGCCCGGGTCAAGTCGCACGCCGGCGCCCGCGGGTTGATGCAGCTGATGCCAAAGACCGCGTCGCTGACCGCCAAGCGCTACCAGGTGCCCTACCGCTCGAATTCGCAGCTCGATGACCCCCGCACCAATATCGCCCTGGGCACCGCCTACCTGTCACAGATGCTGGAACGCTTCAACGGCAACCGGGTGCACGCGACGGCCGCCTACAACGCCGGCCCGTACCGGGTGTCCCAGTGGCTGGCAGAGCGCGGCAGACTGCCTCTCGACATCTGGATCGAGACCATCCCGTTCGACGAGACCCGAAACTACGTGCAGAACGTACTCGCCTTCGGCGTCATCTACGACGTGCGCGCCAATCGCAAGACCAGCATGCTGAGCCCCGCCGAATCGTCTCAACTGGCGCTCTACCAGCCCTGAGTCTGCGGGGCGGCGCCCGCCGGCGCCGTCCCGCTGGCAATCGCGCCGGCAACCGGCATAATGGCCTTCCGCCAAAATCGCCAACCGGGTAATAGAGCCAGTGATGCTGCCAGCGATGATCGATATCGGGGTCAACCTGACCGACAAGCGCTTCGCGGACGACCGCGAAGCTGTGATTGAGAGGGCCCGGGAGGCCGGTGTCAGCCGGCTGATTCTGACCGGCACCAGCCTTGAGTGCAGCGAGCGCGCCCTCGCTCTGTGCGAGCGCTTCGAGGGCCAGCTGTACTTCACCGCCGGCGTACACCCGCACCACGCCAGCGAATTCGGCGCCGACAGCCAGCGCGCCCTGGAATCCCTGGCCGCGCATCCCGCCTGCGTCGCCATCGGCGAGACCGGACTCGACTTCTGCCGTAACTTTTCCACGCCCGCCGAGCAGACGGCGGCCTTCGAACGCCAGCTTGAGCTGGCCTGCAGCACCGGCTTGCCGCTGTTTCTGCATGAACGCGAGGCCCATAGCCGCCAGCTGGACATGCTCCGCGCCTGTCGCGATGATTTCGAGCGCGCCGTAGCACACTGCTTCACCGGCACCCGGGAGGAGCTGTACGGTTACCTCGACCTGGACCTGCATATCGGCATTACCGGATGGATCTGCGACGAGCGCCGTGGCGCGCACCTGCTACCGCTGCTGCGCGACATTCCCCCCGGACGCCTGCTGCTGGAAACCGACGCTCCCTACCTGACGCCGCGGGATCTGCGCCCGAAACCGAAATCCGGCCGCAACGAACCGGCCTACCTGCCCCATATCGCCCGCCGGGTCGCCAGCGAGACCGGCGAAACGGAAGCGGCGCTGCGCGCGCGCGTGCTCGCTAACAGCGAGGCGTTCTTCGGCCTGTAGCGGGTTTCGCGTCACTCCAGCGACGCCACGAAGCGCTGCAACCCCTGCGCATCGAAGGGCCAGCCAAGTTCGGCGCCGCTGGCTTCGTCCACCAGTACCGGTATACGTACACCAAAGCGCTCCATCAGGGCGTCGTCAAAAGCGATATCGACTTCGTCGACGCTATGGCGCTGCGGATCGAGCCCCGTTACCAGCAACTCGACCGCCTCGTCGCACAGATGACAGCCACTGGTGCTCATCAGAAGAAAATGTCGCATTGTGACCGCCTCCGCTGTTCGATGGAGCCCGCATTCTATAAGCTAGGTGCCTGCCGGGCAAAAGCCGACGTAACAAAACCGCCACAGAAGTGCCTCAGAATATGGCCCCACTTGCGCGGCGCAGCATTGCCGCCCCGAAGGCCGTTCCGGGGCCAGGCCCCGGCATTATGGGCTTGTCACCCCGGTTAACGGGGATATATGCTTTAACCTCGCTCGATCCTTTAGCCGATGCACAAAAACCATTCACAGTCGGCGAAGGTTCCATATCCAGAGCCAGCCACGCGCCAGCGTCGCCGGTCCATCGCAGCAGAAGGCGGTACTGATGGAAAAAAACAGCAATTCACTTGCCAATCCCCAGGAATTCATCGACTACCTGAACAAGGAAACGCAAAAGGTCCTGGAGATGTTCTCCGCCACCGGCGGTGACGATATCTTCAGCCAGTTCGCCCAGTCCTGGACCGAACTTGCCACCCGCTCCTTCGAGGACCCGACGGTCTGGATCCGCGCCATCACCGACTACCAGCAGGCCCAGTTCAACCTCTGGCGCAACCTGTTTACCGGCAATCATGAATCCTCGGTGGTCGAGCCCAGCCGCGGCGACCGTCGTTTCCAGGCCGAGGAATGGTCGAAGAACCCGGTATTCAGCTACATCAAGCAATCGTACCTGCTGACCTCCCAGCTGCTCAACGATATGGCCGCCAACGTCAATCTGTCCGACAAGGAACAGCAGAAGCTGGAGTTCTATACCCAGCAGTACATCGATGCCATGTCGCCGACCAACTTCGCGCTTACGAACCCCGAAGTGCTGCAGCAGGCGCTGGAGTCCAAGGGGCAGAGCCTGATCGACGGTCTCAAGAACCTGCTCGGCGATATCGACAAGGGTCATATCTCCATGACCGACGAGGACGCCTTCGTCATCGGCGAGAACCTCGCCGCGACCGAAGGCCAGGTGGTGTTCGAGAATCAGATGTTCCAGCTGATTCAGTACAAGCCGACCACTGAAACAGTTGCCGAACGTCCGCTGCTGATCGTGCCGCCGAGCATCAACAAGTTCTACATTCTGGACCTGCAGGAACACAACTCCTTCGTGCGCTTCTGCGTCGAACAGGGCCAGACGGTGTTTCTGGTGTCCTGGGTCAACCCGAGTTCCCAGCAGAGCCACCTGAGCTGGGACGACTACGTCGGCGAGGGCGTCATCAAGGCGATCGAAGTGGCCAAGGAAATCGGCGGCAGCCCCAAAATCAACCTGCTGTCCTGGTGCGTGGGCGGCACCCTGTCGGCCTCGGCACTGGCGGTGCTGGCGGCACGCAAGGATACCACCGTTGCCTCCGCGACCTTCCTCACCACCCTGACCGACTTCAGTGATCCGGGCGATCTGCGCGTATTTATCGACGAAGAGCAAATCAAGCGACTGGAGAACAAGGTCACCACCGAGGGCATCCTGCACGGACGCGAGCTGGCCACATCCTTCAACATGCTGCGCTCGAACGACCTGATCTGGTCCTACGTGGTCAACAACTACCTCAAGGGGCAGACGCCGCCGCCGTTCGACATTCTGTACTGGAACAGCGACTCCACCAATCTGCCGGCGACCATGTACACCTACTACCTGAACCGGATGTACCTGGAGAACAAGCTGGTCGAGCCCAACGCCCTGACCATGTGCGGCGAGAAGATCGACCTGGGCAAGATCCGCATTCCCTGCTACTTCCTGTCCACCGTCGAGGATCACATCGCCCCCTGGAAGGGAACCTTCAAGGGCGCCGGGAACTTCCGCGGCAACGTCGAGTTCGTGCTCGGTGCCAGCGGCCACGTAGCCGGCGTGATCAACCCGGCCTCCAAGAACCGTCGCCACTACTGGACCGATGGCGAACTGGGCAAGGACGCCGATCACTGGCTCGACACCGCTACGCAGCACGAAGGTTCCTGGTGGAATCACTGGTCGGCATGGCTCAAGCGCCGCCAGGGCAAGACCGTCGATGCCCCGGTGTCGTTCGGTAACGCCACCTTCAAGGCCATCGAGCCCGCCCCTGGCCGCTACGTCCAGGCGCGTCTCGACTGATACCCGGACCACGACAAGCCAGCAAGCGGCAGCGCCTTCGGGCCTGCCGCTTTTTTTTGGCTATCCCGTGCTCAAGCGCCGGATCCGATCCGGGACACCGGCCCCCGGCCGCCAGCCCCATGTCCCGCCGGCACTGCCGCGACGGAGCCGCCCTTGCCGGCGGGCCCGGGCGGCATTATCCTGAGCGCCCCAACTCAAGGAGGCCGCTATGGATACGATCGACTGGACAAGGACCAAGGCCGCCGTCTGGCGGGCCCGCAACGCGCACCTTCGCGAGATCCGGCGTCTCGATCCCATCGGCCTCGACCAGCTGCTCGGCGTCGAACGACAGAAGTCGCTGCTGTGCCAGAATACCGAGCGGTTTCTCGCCGGCAAGCCTGCCAACAACGCCCTGCTGTGGGGCTCCCGCGGCACCGGCAAATCGTCACTGATCAAGGCGCTGCTCAACCGCTATCACGACGACGGCCTGCGCATGATCGAGGTGGACAAGGACGACCTCGTCGACCTTCCCGACATCGTCGACGACATCCGCGAGCTGCCGCAATACTTCGTCATTTTCTGCGACGACCTTTCGTTCGAGGAAGGCGAAAGCAGCTACAAGCCACTGAAATCTGTGCTTGAGGGCTCACTCGAGCTGCCGCCGGAAAACGTGCTGATTTACGCCAGTTCCAACCGCCGCCACCTGCTGCCGGAACGCATGCAGGACAACGATCAGGCGCGCGTACACAATACCGAGATTCATTTCGGTGACGCCATCGAGGAGAAGATCTCGCTGTCCGACCGCTTCGGCCTCTGGTTGTCTTTCTACCCGATCAGCCAGCCGGAATACCTGACCATCGTCGACCACTACTTCGCCGCCTGGGAAGGCGACCGCAAAGCGCTGCACGCCGAGGCGATTCGCTTCGCGCAGGGTCGCGGCGTGCGCAGCGGCCGCGTCGCCCGCCAGTTCTTCAACGCCCGCAGCTGACCTTGAACGCCACCTGCGCGCGTCGCCTCGAAGCAAGGGCGCTGATCCGGCTTGGCGCGCCCATTGTTGTCGCCCAGCTATCGCAAACCGCCATGGGTTTTGTCGATACCCTGATGGCCGGCCGTGTCAGCGCCCGCGATCTTGCGGCCGTATCACTCGGAAACGGCATCTGGCTGCCGATCTTTCTCGCCCTCTCGGGACTCTTGATGGCCACGACGCCGATGGTGGCGCATCACATCGGCGCCAACCGCCCGCGCGAGGCGGGTCGCGTACTTCAACAGGGTTTCTGGATCAGCCTGGCGGCCGGCTTAGTGGCATTTTTCGCCGTGCGCCACTGCCACTGGCTGCTGATCATGCTCGAGGTGTCGCCGCCGCTGGCGGAGCTGACTCAAAGCTATCTGCGCGGCATCTCCTGGGGCCTTCCCGCCATTCTCGTCTATCAGCTGATTCGCAGTTTCTGTGAAGGCTTCGGCCATACCCGGGCCATCATGAGGATCGGTCTGTTCGGCCTCGCCTGCAACGTGCCACTCAATTACATTTTCATTCACGGCAAACTGGGCCTGCCGGCGCTGGGCGGCGCCGGCTGTGGCTGGGCCACCGCCGTGGTGATGCTGATCATGCTGGCGTGGGGGCTGGTTTACCTGTGCCGCAATGCAGAACTTCAGGAAAGCCTGCCCTTTCGCGACTGGCGCGGCCCCCGGGCCGAGAGCAGCCTGCGCTTTCTGCGCCTGGGGCTTCCGATTGGCTTCGCGTTGCTGATAGAAGTCAGCATGTTCACTCTGATCGCACTGCTGCTGGCCCGCCTGGGCGATATCACCGTCGCCTCCCATCAGATCACCATGAGCTTTACCGGCCTGACCTTCATGCTGCCGCTGAGCGTCGCGCTGGCGATCACCATCCGCGTCGGCAGGCACTGCGGCGCCGGCGATCCCGCGGCCGCCCGCCTGGCCGCCAGCACCGGGCTGCTGCTGGCGCTCGCCTGCGCCGCCTGCTCGAGCCTGACCATCCTCATTTTCGCCACCCCCATCGCTCAGCTGTATTCCGACAACCCCGAGGTGGTGGGGCTGGCGGCGCAATTGCTGGTCATAGCGGCATTTTTTCAGTTTTCCGATGCCATACAGGTATGCGCCGCCGGCGCCTTGCGCGGCTACAAGGACACCGCCGTACCGCTCGCCCTGGTCTTCGTCGCCTACTGGGCGATCGGATTGCCCGTCGGCTACGTACTGGGATTGACGGACCTGCTGGTTCCGGCGCAGGGAGCCGCCGGATTCTGGTACGGTCTTATCGGCGGCCTGACGCTTGGAGCCCTGCTGCTGGGCCTGAGACTGCTGGCCACCATCAGGCGAAGCTTCTCATCCATACCGGCGGGCGAAGCTTCGGTCCCACTCTGACAAACGACAGGCCCAAGCAATGTTCGCTATCGCCCGACATCGCCCCCGGGTCCGCTGGCTGACACTGGCGATGCTCGTGCTACTGGCGGGGTGCGACCGTTCCAGCCCCGAGGCAATGCTCGACAACTACAGCACCCGGGTCGCCAGGACCATCGACGAGACCATCGACCCGGACCTCGAGGTCGCCGACGCACTGCCGCTTTTTCCTGCGCGCCGCGATCGCGTGCAGCCGCTGAGCGACCTGCGCCAAGGCCTGATCGAGGTACTGGCGCTGCGCCACTGCGATCTGCTGCATCTAATCGCCGAGCGCAACAGCTCGCTCGGCAAATTCATGGCTCCATCGCAGCAGCTGGTTTACGAATTGCGTTTTTTCGACCGCCTGCGCGCCTGTCGCAAGCGCCTTTACCGTGCCGACGAATCCGACGTGGAGCTGCTCGAACAGGTTAACGCCATTTATGCCGTGAAACTGCGCGAGCTGCCTCGCGCGTTATGGAACGCCATCTATGCATCGCAAGAGATGGAGGCGAATTTCTCCCGCGGTGATGCGCCGCTGCCGCTGAGTGAAACCGATGCCACGCCGCCGGCGATCGGCGCGCTGGAACAGCTGACCGACATCGTGCGACTGACAACCCGCCCCGACTGGCGCCCCCCCGAGCTGCTCGCCAGGATCGAGGAGCCTTATGAGGCGCTGCACCGCGACCATTTCGGCAGCCAGTTGCTGAAATCCGTAGTGCTGCTCACCCGCACCCTGGAGAGTACAGCCCTGGCACTCGAGCGCCGGGAGCAGCGATACCCGCTATGTCCGCAGGACCGTGCGACACCGGACGCCAAAATTCTGCTCAACGTTTTTGGCAAGTTTTACGCCGGCGAGGTACAACCCTATCTCGCCCGCGTCCACCGTCAGGGAGAGCGCTGGCGCAGCCTGCATGCGGAGCTGCTTCGCTCGCTGCCCGCAACGCCCGCAATGCTCGACTACTGGGACCAGGTATATTCCGGCGACAACCCCTCCAGCCTGTGGCAACGCTACACCGCCGCGCGCGAGCACCATACGCAGGCCTGGCAGAGCGTTCTGCGCCGCTGCCAGCTGATGCCGGGAAGCTAGGACGGGAACGGGTTACGGGTTACGGGTTACCCTTAACCATTCAATTTTTTTGAATATTAGCATCATTTCTTTCCGCTTTTTCCTCCCCACCGCAGGCTCGATAATGCGCTCATCAGCGATACACAAGCGGAGAAACCGATATGACCAAGGCACTCGTAATTCAATCAAGCGCACTGAACGAAGGCTCCAACACCCGCTACCTCACCGCCAAACTGATCGAGCGGCTCGGCCGTGATGAACAGCTCGAGGTGACCAGCCGCGACCTCGCCGCCGAGCCGTTGCCGCACCTTGACGAGTCGCTCCTCGGCGCCTTTTTCACGCCCGATGAGCAGCGCACGCCGGAACAGCGCGCGGCGGTTGCCACGTCCGACCGGCTGGTGGCGGAATTGCAGGCTCACGACGTGCTGGTGATTGCCGCACCGATGTACAATTTCGGCGTACCCTCGACTCTGAAGGCCTATCTTGACCACATCGCCCGGGCGGGCATCACGTTCAAATACACCGAACAGGGCCCGGTTGGCCTGGTCGAAGGCAAAAAGGCCTACATCGTCGCCGCCACCGGAGGCGTCCACGCCGGAACCCCGCGGGATTTCGTCGCGCCGTACCTCAGGACCTTCCTCGGCTTCATCGGCATCGATAACGTCGAGGTAATCCAGGCCGAAGGCATGAGCATGAGCGACCAGAAGGAAACCTCCATCGGTCTTGCGCTCGAGGCTATCGAACGCATCTGAGGTCGCCCGGCACCGCCTGAACGCCCGGCCCCGGGAAGCACCCCGGCCGGGCAAACCGAAACCGGAAGCACAGGAGAGGCAGCATGGGACTGTTGATCAACGGACACTGGCACGACCAGTGGTACGACACCAAAAGCCACAACGGCCGTTTCGAGCGTGACCAGTCACGGTTTCGTGACCGCATCGGCGAAGGCCCTTTTCGCGCCGAGGCCGGCCGCTACCACCTCTATGTTTCCCTCGCCTGCCCCTGGGCGCACCGCACCCTGATAGCCCACAGGCTCAAGCGACTCGACAACATCGTCAGCATCAGCAGCGTACACCCGCTGATGCTCGAGCACGGCTGGGAATACCGGCAGGACCCGGTATTCCAGAACCCGCATTACACCCTTGGCGACCCCCTGTACAACAGCCGCTTTCACCACCAGCTGTACACCCGCGCCCGCCCCGATTACAGCGGCCGCGTCACGGTACCCGTGCTCTGGGACCGCAAGGAAGAGACCATCGTCAACAACGAATCCGCCGATATTCTGCGCATTTTCAACAGCGCGTTCTCGGCGCTGGCGCCGGCAGGTCCGGACCTTTACCCGAAGGCGCTGCGGCGGGAAATCGACGCCGTGAACGAGCGGGTATACGCCGGCATCAACAATGGCGTCTACCGTTGCGGCTTCGCCACCAGCCAGGAGGCCTACGAGGAGGCGTTTGGCGAGCTGTTCGAGGCCCTCGACGAGGTCGAGGCGAGACTGGCCCGACAGGCCTACCTGGCGGGAAATGACCTCACAGAGGCAGACTGGCGCCTGTTCACCACCCTGGTGCGCTTCGATCCGGTCTATTTCGGCCACTTCAAGACCAATCAGCGCCGTATCGCCGACTACCCCAACCTGTCCAATTACCTGCGCCACCTGTATCAGCAGCCGGGCATCGCGCAAACCACCGATTTCCGGCATATCAAGCACCACTATTACGGCAGCCACGCCACGATCAATCCCACCCGGATCGTGCCGGCCGGCCCGCTCATGGAACTGGACAAGCCCCACGACCGCGACAGGTTCGGCCCCGGAAACTGAACTGCCCCGGGTTTCACGGCTCACGCAGTCCCCGCCGAAGCAGGCTTGAGACTTCCACCGTCCTGATCCACTATTGACAGCAACAGGACACAGGAAAGCAATGGCACCGATGCCTAACGCAGAGCAAAGGGAATCGCAGCGACCCGGGCGCAAGCTCCGGGTTTCGCTGTTTCTATGCCTTGCTTTCGCCGCCGCCGCCAGTATTGCGCTGCTTGCCGCGGACAGCGGCAGCGTGCGCCTGAGCCAGGAGCAGATCAACGAGCTGGCGCGCACCTACGGCGAATCCGCCCGTCGTCGCCTGACCCGGTGGCAGCAGTTGCTGGACGATCTTGCCGACGCAGACGAAATGACCAAGCTGCGCGAGGTCAACCGGTTTTTCAATCAGGTACGTTTCGTCGACGACATCGAGCACTGGAAAAAAGAGGACTACTGGGCCACGCCGGTCGAGTTCCTCGTCAGCAACGGTGGCGACTGCGAGGACTTTTCGATCGCCAAGTACTACACCCTGCGCGAACTCGGGGTCCCGATCGAAAAAATGAGCATCGCCTACGTCAAGGCACTGGAGTATAACCAGGCGCACATGGTGCTAACCTACTACGAGGCGCCTGACAAGATTCCGCTGGTGCTCGACAACCTCAAGCCGGGCATAAAAAGTGCCGATCAGCGGCCCGACCTGCAGCACGTTTACAGCTTCAACGGTGACAGCCTCTGGCTCTCGAAAAAGGGCCGGCGGGCCGACCTGGTCGGCACCTCGGACCGCCTCAAGCCCTGGGTTCAGCTGCAATCAAGGATAGGACAATAGGATGCCCTGCAGACCAAGGAAAACCCCATGTCTCTCGTGAACCAGTTGATCGCCGCAATCCTGGCGGTCATGCTCGGCCTGACCGGCGGAACCCTGTACATCGTGTCCGACCAGTCCAAGCGCATGCTGACCAACCAGCTCGAGTCCCATGCGCTGGACACCGCGACCCACCTCGGCCTTTATCTGGCGCCGTACATCGCCAAGCGCGACCGCGCCACGGTCGAGACGACCGTCAATGCCATCTTCGACAGCGGCTTTTATGCCCGCATCGACGTGGTCACCGAAAACGGCGAAACCCTGTTCAGCAAATCGGTCGACGCCGTGGTGGAAGACACCGTGCCGCAGTGGTTCGTCAATCTGGTCGAGATCAATCCGCCGTCGATGCAGCGCGAAGTCACCTTCGGCTGGAGCAAGACCGGCAGCATCTTCGTCAAGGGCCACCCGGGCTACGCCTACGAGGCCTACTGGAAAACCGCCAAGGTGATGCTGGTGATGTTCGTGCTGCTGGCCCTCGGCGCCACCCTGCTGATCACGTCGCTGGTACGGCTGATACTGCGACCGCTCAAACGCGTCGAACAGCAGGCGCAGGCGCTGAGCGAAAAACGCTATATCGAGCAACCGCGTGTACCCCATACCCGGGAACTGCGCCGGGTGGTGCTGGCAATGAACCAGATGGTGCGCCAGGTGCACCAGATGTTCGAGGAACAGAGCCACAACATCGAGGAACTCAGACGCAGCGCCTACCAGGACGAGCTGACCGGCCTGCCCAATGCCCGCGCCACCCAGGCCCAGCTGGGCGACCGCCTCGATCAGCGCGAAGACTTCGGCCCCTGCACCCTGCTGTATCTGCGCATCGGCCGGCTGCAGGAACTCAACCGCGAACTCGGACAGGAAAAGACCAACAACTTCATCCGCCGGGTGGCCGAGCACCTGCGCCAGAACGCAGACAGCGCAGGCCCGCACATCATCGGACGGCTTACCGGCGCAGACTTCGTGCTGCTGATCCGGCGCCTGCCGCCAGAAACCCTGCACCGCCTGAACGACAGCCTGCTTGGCGCACTCGACCGGGATTACCGGCAGCTGCTGCAGGGCAGCCAGACCGCAGAGGCACCGGTGCGTCTGGGTATTGCCCACGGCAGCGACCGCAGCCACGCCTCCCAGTTGCTAGCCAATGCCCGACTGGCACTGGAGGAGGCCGAACGGACCGGTCGTCGCGAACAGCACCACCTGCAGCAGGAAGCCGAAAGAATCGACGAAAGCTGGCAGCAGCATGTCGCCACCGCCATCGGCAACCGGCAGATATTTCTGCAGGCGCAGCCGGTGCTGGATAGCACCGGGGACCCGCTGCACAAAGAGGTTTTCGCCCGCATCCTGAACCGTGAAAACGAACCCTGCAGCGCCGGCGAGTTCATCAGCGTGGTGCGGGAACTGGGCCTGATGGTGGAACTGGACCGTGCCGTGGTGGAACACGTTCTGAGCCACCTGCAGTCCCATCGGGATGCGATCGCCATCAACCTGTCCAATGAAGCCGTTCAGGATCTTGGCTTCCACGACTGGCTGCTGCAGCGCCTGAGCTCACTGGAACAGCGCGAGCGCTTCTGCATCGAGATAAACGAGACATCGGTACTGAACAACCTCGAGGGCATCGAGGCGCTGCGCAGCGCCCTGCAAACCCTGGGCTGTCCCTTCGGCGTCGACAATTTCGGTGTGCACCCGAGCGGCTTTGGATACCTCTATCGCCTGCAGCCGGACTACATCAAGATCGACGGTTCGCTCTCACGCGGTGTAGACGAAGAAGCGCAGGACCGCTTCTTCGTCAGCAGCCTGATCAGCGTGGCGCACAGCCTGGACATCCGGGCCTACGCCGAACGCATCGAGCGCCAGAGTCAGCTCGACCAGTTGCTGCAGCTGAAGGTCGACGGCGCCCAGGGTTACCTCCACGGCGCTCCCACGGCGCTGGACTGACAGGCACATTAGCCGCGCAGCCAGTGCTCCAGGCTGCGCTGATCGAGGGCGCCGGCCTGCCGCGCGACCTCACGGCCGTTTTTCAGCACCATCAGGGTCGGGATACTGCGGATGCCAAAGCGCTGCGCCAGCGCCGGCGCCTGCTCGGTGTTGATCTTGACGAAGCGGTAATGCGGCTCGAGCCGGGCCGCAACAGCGGCGAAGACCGGTGCCATCATTTTGCAGGGTCCGCACCACTCGGCCCAGAAGTCCACTACCACCGGAATGTCGGTAGAAGCCACCAGGCGGTCGAACTCCTGCACCGACAGCTCGGCCGGGATGCCCGTGAAAAGGGGTTGCTTGCAGCGCCCGCACCGGGGCGACTGTGCCAGCCGCTCGGACGGCACGCGGTTGGTGACGACGCAGTGCGGGCAGCTGATACTGAGGATCTGGGACAAGGCGTGACCTCCCGGCGCAGGCGCGAATGAAACACTGCCTGCAGATCCCTCGGGATCTGCAGGCAGTCTCTCCATTATCTGGGGGGCCCGGAGGGGTATTTCAAGTGCCGGACGCGCCGGCACCCTGAGGGCGCGCTCAGCGCTTGTTGAGCTGCATCAGCTGCTCGAGCTTGTTATTGATACGCTCGCTCTTTTCACGCTCGCGTTCATCCTGACGACGCTGCTTTTCGCGCTCCCGGCGCTGACGGTTCAGCTCCTTGAGCTTGCCTTTGGCGTGCTCTGCCTCCTGGTCGCTCACCTGACCGGCCGCAGCGCCGTTCAGGTCGATGCGATCGGCGCCGGCCTGCAGACTGCGGTAGTAGGCCAGGCTGCGGACGTAGGACGCCAGCGCACGCTTGATCTTGTTCTTGGAGACCTTGTCGTCGGCCAGCAGATCTTCCTGAATACCGATCTTGAGGGGACGCACCTGGCTGCGGCTGAACGTCTTCGGATAGGTGTCGATCAGCAACTGCACCGCTGCCTGGTTGGCAGCGCGGTTTTTCGACTTCGGCTTCGCCTTGGCACTTTCGGTCGTCGTGGCTTCGTTCACTTTACTGCTCTCGGACTGTTGCATTTTTTGCTGTTCGCGCCCCCGTTCGCGCGCTTCGAGTAGCTGATCGAGCTCGCCGAGCAGCTGCTCGGTCTGTGCGATCGCACTGTTTACATCCAGACTGGCCAACTTCAACCGGCTCCCTTGCGAATCAGATAACTGTACTGGTCCGACTCGACCTCCTGGGCCAGCAGCTCGTGCCCCAGAAAATTACAGAACTTCGGGATATCCCGCTGTGTCGACGGATCCGTGGCCAGCACCTGCAACACCTCGCCCGGCGCCAGTTCGCGTACGCGGTTATGCAGCAGCATTACAGGCTCCGGACAAAAGAGTCCGCAGGCATCCATCACATGATCGGGCTTGATCGTCACCTTTCAGTTCCCCGTTATTGTCGAACCCGGCCATTGTCGCAAATATGCCCGGCCAGAGAAAGCGCCAGACCTGGACGCCGGGGCTCCCGCCAGGACAAGGCCGGACAACAGCTGTTGACACACGCAATTGGTACGGCCCGGGTTGCGCTTGCCCGCTTTCTTATTACGCTTAGAGAACAGGAAAGCTCAAGGGAGATACACCGATGATACGTGTGTTGATTGAACGTCATGTTGCAGACGGACTGATCGAGCACTATGAAAAAGCCGCACGCGAAACCCTGGTGAAGGCGATGCAGGCGCACGGATTCATTTCCGGCGAAGCACTCCATGATGTCGACGACCCCGAACACCGCGTAATCCTCGCAACCTACCGAACCCTCGCGGACTGGCAGCGCTGGGCGCAGTCTTCGCAGCGTCTCGACATGATGGCGACCATCAACCCGATGCTGAAAACCGCCGAGAAGATCACACTGCTGGAACACTAGTGGTGAGTGGTGAGTGGTGAGTGGTGAGTGGTGAGTGGTGAGTGGTGAGTGGTGAGAAGGTAGGATGGGTGGAGCCGCAATGACAGTCGCTATCGATTGGCAGCGGGCCTACCGCGGCATAACCCATCTTCGTCGCCGCCACCAAAGGCTTCATGCAACGCAGCAATTCCCCTTTGCGCTAACATGCAGGCTCAGCCTGCCGCGCAGATGTCCAGAACCGAGTCGAACACCGCCTCGAGATGCTGGCGCTGCGTCAGGCCCGACGCCTTGCGGGGCTTGAGGTCGTGGTCGCCGTCCTCGCACCAGTGCAGGTGCACCTGTGGCGACAGGCGGTAACCCTCGACGCGCTCGCGGGACCCCATGGGATCCCGGGTACCCTGGAAGATATGCACCGGCCGCGACATGGATTCCAGATGCTCGGTGCGCGGCTTTTCCGGACGGCCGGCCGCATAAAAGGGGTAGCCGAATACCAGTGCCCCTTCGGCCTGCGTCTGTTCCAGCAGCAGGGTCGCGACACGACCGCCCATCGACTTCCCCGCCAGCCACAGCGGCACACCGTCGTCCAGCGCCGCCACCTCCTCGGCAAAGGCCGCCAGCAGTTTCGGCATGGGGTTGGGCGGGCGCTTGCGCCCGTCCGCGCGCCGCGCCTGCATGTACGGAAATTCGAAGCGCACCACCTCGAAGCCCCGCGCGGAAAGCCCCCCGGCGACGGTATCCATGAATTCCGAGTCCATCGGCGCGCCTGCGCCGTGGGCAAACAATATGCGGCCTCGATCGGGCCTTCCGGTTATTAAATGCACAATCCTACCCTCTGACCGCCTTGCGGCGGCGCTTGACCTGTATCAAACAATCGCAATATTTCCATGCCACAGGCGCCGGTAAATTCCCCCCGCAGCCCGCGCATGACGGATAACAGCGACGCGACAGCACCGGCACCGCCCCCGGCCGTTAAAACAATTTCACTTATATATCATAGACTTATAAAAACAAGCATTAAAAATGCAAGTGTTGATCTATAATTAATGCCCCCGCGGCGGGGTGCGACAAAGTACCGCATCTAAAACCTACAGCTCATTGAAAACACTGGAATGTTCCCAGATAATTGCCGCCGGAACGAATTTACCTATCCATTAGCTTGTTGATGAGAGCCTGACATGAGCACAGCAACTGAACACCCGACGTATAATTACAGGGTGGTCCGGCAGTTCGCCATCATGACGGTGGTCTGGGGCATTGTCGGTATGGCCGTCGGTGTCCTGATCGCAGCCCAGCTGGTCTGGCCTGCGCTGAACTTCGATACCCCCTGGCTGACCTACGGACGCATCCGTCCGCTTCACACCAACGCGGTCATCTTCGCCTTCGGCGGATGTGCCCTCTTCGCCACTTCCTACTACGTCGTTCAGCGTACCTGTCAGGTACGGCTGTTCTCCGACGCTCTTGCCTCCTTTACCTTCTGGGGCTGGCAGGCGGTTATCGTCTCGGCGATCATCACCCTGCCGATGGGCCTGACGTCTTCCAAGGAATACGCCGAACTGGAATGGCCGATCGACATTCTGATCGCGCTGGTCTGGATTGCCTACGGCATCGTATTCCTGGGAACGGTCAAGCTGCGCAAGACCTCCCACATCTATGTCGGTAACTGGTTCTACATGGCCTTCATCATCACGGTGGCGGTCCTGCACATCGTCAACAGCCTGGCGATCCCGGTCTCGGCGTTCAAGTCCTATTCCGTCTACCCGGGCGCTGTCGACGCCATGGTACAGTGGTGGTATGGCCACAATGCCGTTGGCTTCTTCCTGACCGCCGGCTTCCTGGGCATGATGTACTACTTCGTACCGAAGCAGGCAGAGCGCCCGATCTACTCCTACCGCCTGTCCATCGTCCATTTCTGGGCGCTGATCGCCACCTACATCTGGGCCGGCGGCCACCACCTGCATTACTCCGCGCTGCCTGACTGGACCCAGTCCGTCGCCATGGTCATGTCCATCATCCTGCTGGCGCCGTCCTGGGGCGGCATGATCAACGGCATGATGACGCTGTCAGGCGCCTGGCACAAACTGCGCACCGACCCGATCCTGCGCTTCCTGGTGGTATCCCTGTCCTTCTACGGCATGTCCACCTTCGAAGGCCCGATGATGTCCATCAAGACCGTCAACGCGCTGTCCCACAACACCGACTGGACCGTCGGTCACGTACACGCCGGCGCTCTGGGCTGGGTTGCCATGATCTCCATTGGCGCCATCTACCACATGATCCCGCGCCTCTGGGGCAAGGCACAGATGTACTCCGTCGGCCTGATCAACGTTCACTTCTGGCTCGCCACCATCGGTACCGTTCTCTACATCTGCGCAATGTGGGTCAACGGCATCCTGCAGGGCCTGATGTGGCGCGCGGTCAACGAAGACGGCACCCTGACCTACAGCTTCGTCGAAGCGCTCGCGGCCAGCCACCCGGGCTACTTCGTCCGCTGGATGGGTGGCGCCTTCTTCCTGACCGGCATGCTGCTGATGGCATTCAACACCTGGCAGACCGTTCGCAAGGGCAGCCGTGCGCCGGCCGCCGATACGGCCGCGCAGCCAGCCTGAGGCCGATAGGAGCTATTCACAATGATCAAACACGAAACAATCGAAAAGAACATCGGCCTGATGGTGCTGCTGATCATCCTCGTGATCAGCGGCGGCGGCCTGGCGGAGATCGTGCCGCTGTTCTTCCATTCGTCCACCACCAAACCGATCGAGGGCATGCGCCCGTATTCGGCACTGGAGCTTGAAGGCCGCGACATCTACATCCGTGAAGGCTGCCACGTCTGCCACACCCAGATGATCCGTCCGTTCCGCGCCGAGACCGAGCGTTACGGTCACTACTCGACCGCCAACGAAGACGTCTGGGAACACCCGTTCCTGTGGGGCTCCAAGCGTACCGGGCCGGACCTTGACCGTGTCGGCGGCCGCTACTCCGACGACTGGCACCGCGCGCACCTGTACAACCCGCGCGACGTCGTGCCCGAGTCGAAGATGCCGTCCTACCCGTGGCTGTTCACCAACCGCGTCAGCGGCGCCGATACCGCCAAGAAGATGGAAGTCATGCGCAAGATGGGCGTACCGTACACCGACGAGCAGATCGCCAACGCTGCCGACGAAGTGAACGGCAAGTACGAGATCGACGCTCTGGTCACCTATCTCCAGGCGCTCGGCAAGACCCATTCCGAATACACCAACAAGCGGTAAGCAACTGGTGAGTTACGAGGTTTATGGTCCTTATATTCCGGTGATAATGCTCGTCACCTTCATCGCACTGTTCGTCTGGGTACTGCACCCGAAGAACAAGAAGAAGTTCGACGATGCCGCCCACCTCCCCTTCGACGATGAAGGGGAGCAGGAAGATAAGGCCGATAACGGGAGAAAGGAAAAATGAGTGCTTTTTGGAGCGCGTGGGTAACAGTGATTACCCTGGCCGTGATCCTCGGCTGTGCATGGTTGCTGTTCCAGACTCGCAAGAGCGAGGCCTACAAGGAATCCACCAGCGAAACCGTCGGCCACGAGTACGACGGCATCGCCGAGTATGACAACCCGCTGCCACGCTGGTGGTTCCAGCTGTTCGTTGCGACCGTCATCTTCGGTCTCGGCTACCTGGCTCTGTACCCGGGTCTGGGCAACTTCCAGGGCCTGCTGGGCTGGTCTTCCCACGGCCAGTGGGAAGAGGAAATGCAGCACGCCGAAGAGGTCTACAAGCCGGTATTCGCGAAGTATGCCGCGCTGTCGGTCGAAGACCTGCAGAAGCCCGAGAACCAGGCTGGCCTGCAGATGGGCCAGCGTATGTTCCAGAACAACTGCAGCGTCTGTCATGGCACCGGCGGCACCGGCGCCTACGGCTTCCCGAATCTGACCGACAACGACTGGCTGTACGGCGGCGAGCCGGACACCATCAAGCAGACCATCGTCAACGGGCGTAACGGCGGCATGCCGGCCTGGGGAGCGGTGCTGGGCGAAGAAGGCGTTCGTGACGTCGCCAGCTACGTGCTGAGTCTGAGCGGCCGTGAAGTCGATCAGGAAGCGGCCGCCCGCGGCGAAACCCAGTTCCAGGCGCTCTGCACCGCCTGTCACGGCCAGGACGGCAAGGGCATGCACGCCCTGGGCGCGCCGAACCTGACCGACGACATCTGGCTCTACGGCGGCAGCTTCGAGCAGGTGGCGCACACCCTCCGCCAGGGCCGTAACGGCGTGATGCCGGCGCAGAAGGATCTGCTCAGCGATGACAAGATCCACCTGATCGCGGCGTACGTGTACAGCCTGTCGCAGAACTAATGCCTGGCAGGCACTAAACCGAGGCGATATGATTCAGGTCATATCGCCTTTTTTGTATCCGTTCTTAGAATAACAACATGCGGTACTACGAATATTTCGGCCTCAGCGCCACAGCAGTAAACGGGTGAGTATGGGCATGGATCAGATACCGGTCAAAGACGTGACCCCCAGGAGCAAGAGCGGCGGCGAGTCGGTCGAGACCTACGACCTCTACGCCAAGCGCGAGCATATCTACGTCAAGTACTACAAGGGCCTGTTCAAGAACCTGCGTACCGCCGCGGGCTTCATGATGCTGGCGATGTTCTTTGGCTTTTCCTGGCTGCAGTGGGACGGCCGCCAGGCGGTGCTGTTCGATCTGCCGAATCGCCAGTTCCACGTGTTCGGCACCACCTTCTGGCCCCAGGACTTCATGCTGCTGTCCTGGCTGCTGATCATCCTCGCCTTTTTACTGTTTTTCGTCACGGTGTTCGCCGGCCGGCTGTGGTGCGGCTATGCCTGCCCGCAGTTCGTCTGGACCTGGTTCTTTATCTGGGCCGAGCGCATCACCGAGGGCGACCGCAACAAGCGCATGAAACTCGACAAGGCACCCTGGAGCCGGGAAAAGTTTCTGCGCAAGACGGCCAAGCACGCACTCTGGCTGGTCATCGCCATTGCCACCTCCATCGCCTTCGTCGGCTACTTCAGCCCGATCCGCGAGCTGGTGCCCAATGTTTTCGCCTGGAACCTGGGCCCCTGGGAAACCTGGTGGCTGGGCTTCTTCGCCGTCGCCACCTACGGCAACGCCGGCTGGCTGCGCGAACAGGTCTGCATCTACATGTGCCCCTACGCCCGCTTCCAGAGCGTGATGTTCGACCAGGACACCCTGGTCATCTCCTACGACGAGAAGCGCGGTGAACACCGCGGCAGTCGCAAGAAAGGCAGCGACTACAAGGCCCAGGGCCTCGGCGACTGCATCGACTGCGGCAACTGCGTGCATGTCTGCCCGGTCGGCATCGACATTCGTGACGGCCTGCAGTACGAGTGCGTGGCCTGCGGTGCCTGCATCGACGCCTGCGACGACATCATGGACCGCATGAACTACCCCCGCGGCCTTATCCGCTACACCACCGAGCATGCGCTCGAAGGCAACAGGACCAAGCTGTTCCGGCCACGCCTGATTGGCTACTTCGCGGTGCTGATGGTCATGATCATCGCCTTCGGCTACACCCTGGTCAGCCGCGTCCCGCTCGAAGTCGATGTACTGCGCGACCGCGGCCAGCTGTTCACCCGCACCCCCGATGGCCTGATCGAGAACAGCTACACCCTCAAGCTCGCCAACAAGGAACAGCGCGATCATCGCTATCGCATCACCGTCACCGGTCTCGACGGTATCCAGATGGTCACAGCGTCCGAAGTCCCGGTTTCCGCCGGCGACCTGATCGATGTGCCGGTAAGGCTGCAGATAAATCCCAAATGGCTGTCACGCCCCAACTACGAAATCCACTTCCGGGTCGAGGCGCTGGATGGCGAAGGCATCAGCCTTGAAACTGAAAGCCGCTTTATCGGTCCAACCTCCGGACTCTGACCCCGGCAATTTCGAACATCGGCGGGCGGCAATGCCCGCCGATTTGTTTTAGAATAGCGGCCTTCCAACACCCGGCCACGGGGCCGCATTACAGCAGAAGAGATGTAGCATGCAGCAAGACCAACTCGCCACCGCCCCCTGGTACAAGCAGCCCTGGCTGTGGTTTATCCTCGCGCCGGTGATCGCGTCGGTCATTTCCGGCGGCACCTTCCTGTATTTTTCCATCGTCAGCGCTGACGGTATCGTCAAGGACGACTACTACAAGGTCGCCCGCGGGTTCAACCTCAATACCGAACCGCTGGAAAATGCCCAGCGCCTGGGGCTCAGCGGCGACCTGCTGATCGATGACGTCACCGGCGACATTGCACTGACCCTCGCCGGCGCGCTCCCCGCCGATCTCGAGCAGCTGGAGCTGGAAGTCGTGCATCCGACCCACCAGCAGTACGACCAGCTCATCACCCTGCGCCGACTTGCCGGCAGCGACCGCTTCAGCGGCAATCTGCAGAAGCCGCTGCACCAGGGCAAACGCTATCTGCTGCTGCGCCCTGCCGGCCATGAGTGGAACCTTCGCGCCGAGGCGCTGCCACCCTACGATCCGCTGACGATCAGGCTTGTGCCCCAGCTCTGAGCGCCATGATGACCAACGCCGCCACCGCCGAACAGGTCTGCAGCTGCTTTCACTGCGGCCGCGACGTACCCCCGGGCAGCGACTTCGTTGCCCAGATCGACGGCCAGTCCCGACCGATGTGCTGCCCGGGCTGTCAGGCCGTGGCCCAGACCATCGTCGAAAGCGGCCTCGACAACTATTATCGCCACCGCAGCAGCAACGCCAGCGCCCCGGAGATCCCGGGACGACAGCTGCCCGAAGCGATGCTGGCGGAACTGGCGCTTTACGACCAGCCCAGCATCCAGAAGGACTTCGTCCACGCCCTCGACGACAGCCGTCGCGAAGCCAGCCTGGTCATCGAAGGCATCACCTGCGCGGCCTGCGCCTGGCTGCTCGATCACCACCTCGGGCGACAGCCGGGCGTCGAACAGGCCTCTGTCAACCTCAGCAGCCACCGCATGCGCCTGTGCTGGGACAACGACAGGACCAGCCTGAGCCAGCTGCTGGCGGCCATCTATCGCATCGGCTACCAGGGCCACCCCTATCATCCGGACCGCGAAGAGCAGCTGCTCGAGCAGGAAAAGAAGCGTGCAATACGCCGCCTTGGGGTTGCCGGCGTCGGCATGATGCAGGTCATGATGTACGCCATCGCGCTCTATGCCGGCGCCATGCAGGACATGGAGGAGCGTTTCGTCGTCTTCCTGCGCTGGGCCAGCCTGATTATCGCCACGCCGGTGGCGCTGTACGCCGCACGCCCCTTTTACGTCGCCGCCATCCGGGATCTGCGCAGCCGCAACCTGAGCATGGACGTACCGGTTTCGATCGCCATTCTCGGGGCCTACTGCGCCAGCGTCTGGGCCACCCTGACCGACAGCGGCGAAGTCTATTTCGACTCGGTGACCATGTTCACCTTCTTCCTGCTGATCGGCCGCTATCTCGAAATGCAGGCTCGCCACCGTACCGGTCGCGCCGGCAATGCGCTGCTGAACCTGCTGCCCACCAGCGCACTGCGCCTGACCGACGGCGGCGAGCAGCTGGTTGCCGCCACGGAGCTGGTGGTCGGTGACCGGGTACTGGTGAAACCGGGCCATACCATCCCCGCCGATGGCATCATCCGCCGGGGACACTCGTCGATCGACGAATCGGCGCTGACCGGCGAGTACCTGCCGGTGCGCCATCGCGAGGGCGAAACGGTGGTCGGCGGCACGCTGAACGTCGAGAACCCGATCGAGATCGAGATCAGCCGCACCGGCGGCGATACCCAGCTCTCCGCGATCGTACGCCTGCTGGACCGGGCCCAGGCGGAAAAACCCGGCACCGCACGCATCGCCGACCGGGTGTCCAGCTACTTCGTCGCCGCGGTACTGGCGACGGCCGCCGGCGTCAGCCTGATCTGGTGGCAGATCGAGCCGTCCGACGCTTTCTGGGTCACCTTGTCGGTACTGGTGGTGACCTGCCCCTGCGCGCTGTCGCTGGCCACGCCGACCGCCCTGACCGCCGCCACCGGCACCCTGCGCCAGAACGGACTGCTGATCACCCGCGGACACGTGCTCGAGAGCCTCGCCAAAGCCACCCATGTGGTGTTCGACAAGACCGGCACCCTGACCGAAGGCAACCTTTCGCTGCGCGATGTCATTACCCTAGAAGGCTCCCGTGACGACGCCCTGCGACTGGCGGCAGCCCTCGAGGCCCATTCCGAGCACCCGATCGCACGCGCCTTCCGCGGCTTCGGTGCACCCCCGGCCACCGACCTCGAGTCCCATCTCGGACAGGGCCTGGAGGGCCTGATCGACGGCCGCCGCTACCGTATCGGCAAGCCGGAATTCGCCATTGAACTAGCTGCCGGGGAGGCCTTGCCCGCCATGCCGGATCAGCACGGGCACTGGCTGCTGCTGTGCGCCGAAGACGGGCCTCTCGCCTGGTTCGGGCTGGATGATCAGCTGCGCCAGGACGCCGTCGACAGCGTACGCGCCTTGAAATCACTCGGCATCGAGGTCGAAATGCTCACCGGCGACAGCTCGCCCGCCGCACATGAGGTTGCCAGCAGGCTCGGCATCGAGCGCATCCAGGCCGGTGTCACCCCCGAGCAGAAACTGGCCCATATACGCCGGCTGCAGCAGGAAGGTGCCCAGCTGGTCATGGTCGGCGACGGTATCAACGATATCCCGGTGCTGGCCGGCGCCCAGACCTCGGTTGCCATGGGCTCGGCCACGGATCTGGCCAAGACCTGCGCCGATGCGGTGCTGCTCACCGGCAGCCTTGGCCGTTTGGTCGACGCCGTGTTGCTGGCACGCAAGTGCCGCGCCATCATCCGCGAAAACCTCGGCTGGGCGTTGCTGTACAACCTGCTGGCGCTGCCACTGGCCGCCACCGGTTTCATTGCACCGTATATGGCTGCAATCGGCATGTCGGCAAGCTCCCTGGTCGTCGTCGGCAATGCCCTGCGGCTGTCGAAACTGGTGCGCCGCAAACCCTCAACACAGGCGCGCGAACATGCATAACGCCAGGGTTCATAGCCCCGCTCTTTATAAGTGCGCCGCCATCGGTATGGCGGCAAGCTCCCTGGTCGTCGTCGGCAATGCCCTGCGGCTGTCGAAACTGGTGCGCCGCCCCTCTTCTGCATTGAACCGAGACTGAGCATGGATATTCTGTACCTGCTGATCCCGATTGCCATCATCTTCGTGGCCTGCGCGCTCTGGGCGTTCTTCTGGAGCGTCAACAGCGGCCAGTTCGACGACCTGGAATCACCGGCCCACAAGATCCTGTTCGACGATGACGACGAGCTGATTCCGGACGACGCCAAACAAGCCCGCGGTGCGGCGCAGAAAGAGTCCCACCACCCGCGCGATGACTGATTCACTATCCGTTCTCACCGCCCTGAGCCTGGGCCTGCTCGGCGGTGCGCATTGTATCGGCATGTGCGGCGGCATCGCCGCCACGGTCGGTATCGCGGGCCCTCAGACCCGTGCGCCGGCGCTCGTCATGCTGCTCAGCTACAACGGCGGCCGCATCCTCAGCTACGCCTGCGCCGGCGCGCTGCTCGGCGGCCTCGGACTGCTCGCAGCAGGCGGCACGGCAACACTGATGCTGCGCATACTTGCCGGCCTGATGCTGATAGCCATGGGGCTTTACATCGGCCGCTGGTGGCAGGGGCTGGTCAGGCTGGAGCGCGCCGGCAATCTGCTCTGGCGCCATCTTCGCCCCCTGGCCTCGCGGCTCCTGCCGGCCAGAACCCCTGCCCAGGCCATGCTGCTGGGACTGGTCTGGGGCTGGCTTCCCTGCGGTCTGATCTACAGCACCCTGATCTGGGCCTCGGCCGCCGCCGACTGGCGCCAGAGCGCCCTGCTGATGCTCTGTTTCGGCCTTGGCACCCTCCCGGCAATGCTGACCACCGGCCTGCTGGCCGACCAGCTTCGCCGTCTGCTGGCGCAGCGCCTGACGCAGCAGATAGCCGGCCTGCTGATCATTGCGTTCGGCGTCTATACGCTGCCGCTGCAGGGATTGCTGCAGCAGGCGTAGGAGCTCGCTCCGCGAGCGAATAGATTCGGCACGATCGTTAATCGCGGCGGGGCGCTGCTAGCAGGAAAAGATCGCCCGCGGAGCGGGCTCCTGCGTCAGCGCCCCGGCAACCGGGATCGAAACTTTCTTGACCGATATCAATGCGCAAACTCAAAGCTGCCTTTAGAGTGAACCTTTTACCGTTCACCGCCAGAGGAAGCCCGATTGTGAGCCAAGCCTTCAACGTACGCTGGGATGCCGAACTGATCCGGCGTTACGACCTGTCCGGGCCCCGTTACACCTCCTATCCGACTGCGGTACAGTTCGATCCGCTGCTCTCCCCCGACAGCCTGCTCGAACAGGCCCGGGCCAGTGCAGACCCCTCGGCTCCGCTGTCGCTCTACGTGCATATCCCGTTCTGCGCGCATGTCTGCTACTACTGCGCCTGCAACAAGGTCATCACCCGCAACCGCGGCAAGGCCCGCGACTACCTCGACACCCTTTACCTCGAAATGGCGCAGGCATCCGAGCGCTTCGGCGCCGGCCGGCAGGTCAATCAACTGCACTGGGGCGGCGGCACGCCCACCTTCATCAGCAACGACGAAATGATCGAGCTGATGGCGCAGCTGCGCCGGCATTTCCGCCTCCGCGATGACGACGCTGGCGACTATTCCATCGAAGTGGACCCGCGCGAAGCAGATGCCGAAACCCTCGCCGTGCTGCGTCATATCGGCTTTAACCGACTGAGCCTCGGATTACAGGACCTGGACCCGAAAGTTCAGGTGGCGGTCAACCGCGTTCAGCCGCTGGAAATGACCTCGAGTCTACTCGAGAGCGCCAGGCGCGAAGGCTTTCGCTCGATCAACCTCGACCTGATTTACGGCCTGCCGCACCAGACGCCGGAGTCCTTTGCCGCTACGCTGGAACAGGTCATCGAGCTGTCGCCGGACCGCCTGTCGGTGTTCAATTATGCCCACCTGCCGGATCGCTTCCGCTCGCAGAAGCATATTCGCGCCGAAGATCTTCCGGGCCCGGACGCAAAACTGCAGATACTGCACGAAAGCATCGACCGCCTGCTCGAAGCCGGCTATGTCTACATCGGCATGGATCACTTCGCCAAGCCGGACGACAGCCTCGCCATTGCCCAGCGCGAGCGACAGCTGCACCGCAATTTTCAGGGCTACACCACGCACAGCGACTGCGACCTGGTCGCTTTGGGGGTTTCCGCCATCAGCCAGATCGGCGATGTCTACTTCCAGAACGAGCACGAAATCGGCGCCTACGGGCAAGCCATCGAGAGCCGCGGCTCGGCGGTCAGGCGCGGACTAATCATGCACCGCGACGACCATGTCCGCCGCGATATCATCGCGGCCCTGATCTGCCACTTCGAGCTTGACGAGAGCGCCATCGAGCGCCGGCACGGCATCGACTTCGGCGATTATTTCGCTGCGGAACTTGCAGAGCTCGAACAGTTCCGTCGGGACGGCCTGATACGCCGGGACGAGCGCCGCTGGCTTGTCGAAGATGCCGGGCGCCTGCTGATCCGCCGCATCTGCATGACGTTCGATGCCTATATCCCGAAATCTCAGCCGGTACAGGGCTTCTCGAAAATCATTTGAGCCCCCGGTATCCGGCGCATTACGACGATCAACTAGACTTTTGTCGCAGGCGCTTTACGGGCCTGCGCCTTCACCCCGCCCCCAGCTTCACGCATAATAACGAGGATAAGGGCCACGCCGCCCTCTCCCGAATGCACAGGACCCCACGATGGCCGAAAGCAAAACCGAAGGAAAGCTCCGCAGCCTGCAGCAGGCACACTGCAGCAACTGCACTCTGAGCTCGCTCTGTCTGCCGGTCTCGCTCAACATGACCGAGATAGAACGTCTGGACAATATCATCGACAAGAGCCGCCCGCTCAAGAAGGGCGAACACCTGTTCCGCCAGGGACAGCCGTTCACGTCGCTGTACGCGCTGCGAGCCGGCACCATCAAGAGCTACTCCATCACCAACGAGGGCGAAGAGCAGATTACCGGGTTTTATTTTCCGGGCGAGCTGGTGGGCCTGAGCGGCGTAGACTCCGGCACCTACCCGGTCTCGGCCAAGGTTCTGGAAACCACCACCGTTTGCGAAATCCCCTTCACCCGCCTGGACGAACTGGCTGGCGAGCTGCCTGAATTGCGGCGCCAGATCATGCGCACCATGAGCAAGGAAATTCGGGACGACCAGCAGATGATGCTGCTGCTGTCGAAAAAAACCGCCGAGGAGCGCATCGCCACCTTCCTGATCAAGTTGTCGCAGCGTTTCGACGTGCGCGGTTATTCCAAGACCCGCTTCCGCCTGTCGATGTCCCGCAACGAGATCGGCAACTATCTCGGCCTCGCGGTCGAAACCGTCAGCCGCATCTTTACCCGCTTCCAGAAAAGCGGTCTGATTCAGGTCGAAGGCAAGGAAGTCGAAGTGCTGGACCTCCCCGAGCTCTACCGCCTCTCCGGCGAGTGTCCGGCCGAGAACAGCGACCTCGAAGTAAAAAACGCCTGAGGCAAGGCGGTGACGCGTTACGGCTGACGCGTCACCTATCACGCATCCTCAGCCGACTGATCGATTCGTAGGAGCCCACTCCGTGGGCGAACCCTACGAGGCCTCCTCCTTCGTCCTGGCAAATCGCTCGCGGAGCGAGCTCCTACGAAAGCGTGGGAGCGGCGCCCCGCCGCGAAGGGAGTCACACAGCGTGCCGACCGATTCGCCTCCGGTTCGCCGCGGGGCGCGGCTAAAGAACCCACACGCCCTCCCGATACGTCAACTGTCACGCTTTTCGCATTTCGCTATTCATAAAAAAACCGCATTCCCCGTTGCCGGAGAATGCGGCGCAAGCTGCACAGTTGAAAGGCCATTTCTGGCCGGTAACCCAACACCTGCATTAAAACCTGTGATAGCATCGCCGACATTGAGCCATATCAATTTGAATGCATTTTCGCACCAAGGAGTCAGCTGCATGTCCTATGACGAGTGCTACGTAAAATCCGTGATTCGCACCATTCCGGACTGGCCCGAAAAAGGTGTCATGTTCCGGGACATCACGCCGCTGTTCAAGGATCCCAAGGCGTTGCGGATGGTCGCCGACGATTTTATTCAGCGCTATATCGGTACCGAAATTACCCATATCGCCAGTATCGACGCACGCGGCTTCCTGATCAGCTCCATCATGGCCTACCACCTGAACATCCCGCTGGTGCTGGTACGCAAGAAGGGCAAGCTCCCCGGCGAGACCATCCACGCCGAATACAGGCTCGAATACGGTACCGCGGCGGTGGAAATGCAGACGGATTCGGTAGGACCGGGCGACAAGGTGCTGATCTTCGACGACCTGATCGCCACCGGCGGCACCATCCTGGCCGCCAGCACCCTGATCAAGGAGCTCGGCGCCAGCGTCTACGAAGCCGCCGCACTGATCGACCTGCCGGATCTCGAGGGCTCCACACGCATTCAGGACGCCGGGATACCGGTGCACACGCTGCTGGCCTACGAAGGGCTCTGAGTAGCGGTGACAGGTGACGCGTTACGGGTGACCCGCCACCCTGTCACCTGTCACCTGTCACGCGCCAGCCTCAATCGCATTTTAGAACCCTACCTGTACCGAGCGCTTTCCCGAGCCTCGATAAATGACTCTCCCGACGCATGGCATTTCCCGCCCCAGCCGTTAGAATAGCTGCCTCATCAAGCCGGCAAAGAAGACTATGTGGTTCAAAAATCTGATCTTTTATCGCCTGACAGGCACTTTCGACAAGGACGCCCAAAGCCTGGAGACCGCCCTCGCTGAACATGCATTTCAGCCCTGCGGCAGTCAGGAGATGAGCCGCTACGGCTGGATACCGCCCTGCAAGGGCCTGCCCGATCAGCTGGTCTATCACTGTGCGGGATACTTTCTGATCTGCGCCCAGAAAGAGGAAAAGATTCTGCCGGGCGGCGTGATCAGGGAAATCCTCGAGGAGAAGGTCGAGGAAATCGAACACCAGCAGGCACGCAAGGTCTATCGTCGTGAGCGCAATCAGCTCAAGGACGAAATCATTCTGGATTTGCTGCCGCGGGCGTTCAGCCGACGCCAGCAGACCTGGGCCCTGATCGCGCCTCAGGCCGGCTGGGTGCTGGTCGACGCCTCCAGCCACAAACGCGCCGAGGAACTGCTCAGCCAGCTTCGCACCAGCATCGGCAGCCTGCCGGTGGTACTGCCGGACGTCAAGCAGTCGCCGTCGGCGGTCATGAGCCACTGGCTGGAACAGCAGCAGCCGCTGCCGGTATCGCTGCAGCTGCTCGACGAAGCCGAGCTCAAGGACAACCTGGTCGAGGGCGGTGTGATCCGCATCAAGGGGCAGGACCTGACCAGCAGCGAAATCGTCGCCCACTTGGAAGCCGGCAAAAGAGTCGCCAAACTTGCACTGGAATGGGACGAGAACCTGCGTTTCATGCTGCACGAAGACCTCAGCGTCCATCGCCTCAAGCAGACCGACCAGTTCCGGGAACAGCAGCAGGACGTGGCCGACGACGAACTGGCGCGCTTCGATGCCGACGTTGCTCAGCTGGGCCTCGAGCTGACGCGCCTGATGCCGGACCTGCTGCAGGCCTTCGGCGGGGAAAACACCGCAGGACAGTAACATGTACAGCGTCAAAGAAATGTTCTACACCCTGCAGGGCGAAGGCGCCCAGAGTGGCCGGCCGGCGGTATTCTGCCGCTTCGCCGGCTGCAATCTGTGGTCAGGCCGGGAGCAGGACAG
Organism: Marinobacterium nitratireducens; assembly: GCF_014645375.1. Lineage (GTDB taxonomy): Bacteria > Pseudomonadota > Gammaproteobacteria > Pseudomonadales > Balneatricaceae > Marinobacterium_A > Marinobacterium_A nitratireducens. The sequence goes on along the minus strand of NZ_BMLT01000001.1, from coordinate 157,168 downwards.
AAGCGGAGCCATCTGCGACTTCTGCGATACCGATTTTGTCGGTACCGACGGCCAGAACGGCGGCAAATTCGCCACGCCGCAGGAACTGGCAACTGCCGCCAGATCCTTCTGGCCTGCGCATGGCGGCGGCAAGCCTTACCTTGTCTGCACCGGCGGCGAGCCGGCGCTGCAGCTCGATGCCGCGCTGATCGAGGCATTCCACGCCGCAGGTTTCGAGATCGCCGTTGAAACCAACGGCACAAGGCCTCTGCCCGATGGTATCGACTGGATCTGCGTCAGCCCCAAGGCTGGCACCGAACTGGTGGTAACCCGCGGTCAGGAGCTCAAACTGGTCTATCCGCAGCTGCTGGCGCCGCCCGAACGTTTCGACCGGCTCGAATTCGAACACTTTTACCTGCAGGCGCTGGACGGTCCCGATGCACCACGCCACCAGCGGCAGTGTATCGAATATTGTCTGGCGCACCCGCAGTGGAAGCTGAGCCTGCAGTCCCACAAGATACTGGGGATCGACTGAGCCCTGGCCGGCCGGGCGGCGGCCGCAAAACCATCAACAGTTACTTGAGCGCAGTTGTTACGCCGGTGCGACAGTATACCCACACCAACTGTGGATAAGCCTGTGGGCCAGAGGCCAAAAATGGCCTCCATTTCCCATGGCTAGGTCGCTTCCTACAAATTGATTACTTTTTGTACACCTGTTGTTTTTTCATAAAATACAACAACATAGCGGCTATAATTGGCAACAGGGTTGAAATACAGACGCTTTCGGGGCGTTTTTGCTATGTAAAGCCCCCGTTACAGCCCCGCCCTGCTGCAGTGCGTCATACGGCACCCGCCGCTCTATGGTCCGTCCGGCATCCGGGCGGTAGAATCAGCGCATCTACGAAAACGGAATTGCAATGCTCAGCGCCGAACAGAGACAACGAGAAGCCCGTCGGGTCACCCTTATCGGGAGCGCTCTGGATGCTGCTCTCGGCATCGCCAAGATCATTGTCGGCCTGCTGGCGCACTCCCACGCGCTCGTCGCCGACGGCATCCATTCGCTGTCGGACCTCGGCACCGACTTCATGGTCATCCTGGTACTGAAACTGGCGCACAAGGAGCCGGACCAGGACCATCCATATGGTCACGCCCGTTTCGAAACCCTGGGCACGGTCATGCTCGGCGGCTTGCTGATCGCCGTCGCGGGCGCCATGGCCTATGACAGCATCGATGTCATCCTCAGCCGCGAATTCCTGGCGACGCCGGGCTGGGCCGCTTTGCTGGTGGCGGGGATATCCGTCGTCAGCAAGGAGTGGATTTTCCGCTACACCCTTGCCGCCGGCAAACGACTCAAGTCAGACCTGATTATCGCCAATGCCTGGCACAGCCGTACCGACGCCTTCTCGTCGATCGTCGTGCTGATCGGCATCGCCGGCACCATGCTGGGTGCTTCCTGGCTCGACGCGCTGACCGCGGTGCTGGTGGCCCTGCTGGTGGCGAAGATCGGCTGGGACCTGTGCTGGAAGAGCATCAAGGAACTGGTCGACACCGCGCTGCCCGAGGACCAGGTCCGCGAGATCGAGGATGCGGTGCATGAAGTCGACGGCGTCATCAGCGTCCACAGCCTCAAGAGCCGCCTGATGGGTGGCCAGAGCCTGCTGGAAATGCATATCCAGGTCGACAGCCACCTCAGTGCCTCGGAGGGTCACTACATCGGCGATGCCGTGGTGCGCACGCTCAAGCGCCGCTTCGACGATATCGACCAGGTCATTTTCCATATCGACACCTACAACGACGACGACCAGCTGTTCTGCAGCACGCTGCCGACACGTGCCGAGGTCGAAGCGTCGCTGCGCCAGGCGCTCGACGCCATCGACCCGCAACTGCGCTGGGAGTCGCTGACACTGCACTACGTCAACGCCCGCATCGAGCTCGAGCTCAAGATCGACGGCCTGACGCTGGCGGAATGCCGGCTCAGCGGCCGAGACCTGCAACGGCGTCTCGACGACGCGCTGAACCAGCTGTACTGGTTCGGGCGCCTGCAACTGTGGCAGGCGCCGGTCGATGGCTGAGGTGTACGAGCGGCCTGCGCAGGCGCTGACCGTCGAGCTGGAAATCAAGAACAGCCGCTTCATCTGCCACGCAGCGCCGACCCGCGGCGCCGCAGCCGCACAGGCGTTTATCGACGACATCCGCGGCCGCTACCCGGACGCCAGCCACAATTGCTGGTGCTACGTTGCCGGCTCGCCGGGGGACTACAACCTCTGGAACAGCAGTGACGACGGCGAGCCCAGGGGGACCGCGGGCAAGCCCATGCTCAATGTGCTGCAACACTCAGGGCTCGGTGAAGTCACCGTCGTCGTGACGCGCTATTTCGGCGGCATCAAGCTCGGCGCCGGCGGCCTGGTGCGTGCATACAGCCTGGCGGTACAGAACTGCCTCAGCGAGCTGACGACCGAGGCCGTGATACCGACCCGGAATCTGCGGTTGCTGGCGCCGCACCGCCAAACCGGCAGCGTCGAGCAGTTGCTGCGACAATTGGGGCTCGAGGTCTCCGATCGCCACTGGGGCGAGGAGCTGGAACTGTCGCTGGAACTGACAGAGGATCAGCACAAAGCCCTCGAACAACGCCTTGCGCCCTTTCCCGACGTCCGCCTGGTGGCGGACTAAATTCCGTCAGGGACCGGCGAGATCCCCTGCCGAGCGCTGTGCGGCAAGCGCCTCGCGGTCGAGCCCGTAGACGTCGCCACGGAACTGCAGCTGCCTGTTTTCGTCCAGCCAGGCTGTCCAGTACGTCGTGTACACCGCCACCGGCTGCGGCAGCCGCAGGACCCGGTTCTTGCCGCTGGCAATGATGTCCTCGAACCGCCAGGTGCCCTCGGGCGTGAGGCCGGCGTCGCCGAACAACCGCCGTGCCAGCGTCTCGGGATACTCGATGCGGATGCAGCCGGAGCTGAAATTCCGTACCGGGCGGCCAAACAGACTGTGGCTGGGCGTGCCGTGCATGTAGACCTGATAGTCGTTGGGGAAGTTGAACTTCAGCTGTCCCAGGGGGTTCTGGGGTCCCGGCGCCTGCCAGAACCGCTGCTGCGGCGCAGGTCCCCGATACAGGCGGCTGTAGTCGAGCTGCCAGGGCGCCAGCACCCGCATCGAGCCGCCATAACCTTCCACCAGCTGCAGCTCCGAATGATCCAGGTAATCCGCAGACGCCTGGATATCGGGCACGATATCGCGGTAGGCAATACCGCTTGGCACGTTCCAGTCGGGATTGAGTTCGAGTGTACGGATCTCGCTTGCCACCAATGGCGTCTTGGCCTTCAGCTTGCCAACGATGGCGCGCATGCGCAGTACCTCCTGCCCCTGCTCGAAGTAGCGCATTTCATAGGCCGGAATGTTGATTTGCACATAGCGGCCCTGCGCCGCCCTCTGCTGCGCGAACTGCTCCTGACGTTCGAGATTGAGCTTCAGCTGGCGATAGCGGGCCAGAGGGCTGACCTCGAGCGCCTCGCGCGTGCGGGGCCCCCAGACGCCATCCGGCGCAAGACCATGACGCGTCTGGAATGCCACCAGCGCCTGGCGCAGCGCTTCGTCGAAATAAAACGGATTGGCCTGCGCCTGCGGATCGACGAAAGGCAGGTCTCCAAGTAGCACCAGCCGCTGCCGGATTTCGGCGATCACCGGATCCTGGTCACCCGGCCGGAGCACACCGGACGGCATCAGCGCCGGCCAGCTGTAGGTTTCGGCGAGCTGACGATAGAAGGTCAGCGCCTCGTCGTAGGATGCGAATCGCGTGGCGGCAGGTTCTGTGCCGGAGTCATCGGCGAACTGCGCCCGCGCAGACGTCGTGACCGGCAGCAAAAGCAGCAGGCACAGGCAGGAACGGATCAGATAGCGCACAGGCCCCCCCGAACTTACTCTTAAAGATTAACCCATCTAGCCGATAACCCTGCTTATACGCGAATCGGCCGACACTGGACTTGAAACTACCTCAAGACGGTCGCGGCGGGAAGCATAAAGGCCCCAGGCTCTGGACTGGACGCTGGCACAGAGCCATGGGTGTCCTATATATTTGGCGTTCCGGGCAATTCGAACGACCGTTTGGATGTTGCGCCCGACATGCATGTGAAGTCCTCAAGCCGTTATTGAAGGAATGCTATGAAGTTCGTCGAGAATTCGAGCCAGGCCGCGGCCTACCTGCGTCAGGCAGTGCCGATGATGGTGAAGTACAACATACCGCCGAATCCGCTGAACTATGCTCTCTGGTATACGTACGTTTCCAACCGCCTGCCGGATCTCAACAGCGAACTCGACGAGGCTCTCGTAACCTACGGCACCTGCCCGATGATGATCAGCGAGCAGCTGTTTCGTGACCACATGCTGCGCGATGAGCTGGAATCGGCAAAGGACATGCAGGCCAATCTGATCTCGTTGATGAACGATCTGCACCACCAGGCCGACGCCACCGCACGCCGTACCAGCAGCTACAGCGAGGTGCTGCAGGACAGTCTGGATGCCCTCAACGAAAGCGACAACGAACGCCTGCCGCTGGAATCGATCATCCAGAACCTGGCGCTCAATACCGCGGCCATAAGCGCCGAAACCCGTCAGTTTCAGCTGCGAATCGACGAGGCGCGTGCGGAAATCGACGCGCTCAGGGCCGAACTCGTGCAGAGCCGGCACGATGCCCGGATCGACCCGCTGACAAGCCTGTTCAACCGCCGCGTCTTCGACGCCGAAATCGAACAGCTGCTTGGCACCGCCGACAGACCGAGACTTACCCTGATCATGCTCGACGTCGACCATTTCAAGGCCTTCAACGATCTATACGGTCACCTGATGGGCGACAAGGTGCTGCAATACGTCGGCAAGCTGCTCAAGGAACAGCTGCAGGATCCGGCGCTGCCGGTTCGCTTCGGCGGCGAGGAGTTCGCGGTGCTGATCCCCAACGCCGGTCTCGAGCAGTGTCTGGACACCGCCGAGCTGCTGCGCGAGAAAATCCAGGCCATCCGCATCAAACTGAAGAAGTCCGGCGAGGTCATCAGCTCGATCACCGCATCCTTCGGCGTCGCCGAATACCGCGACGGCGACAGTATCGACGACTTCATAGGCCGAGCCGATCAGGCGCTGTACGACGCCAAGGAAGGCGGGCGCAACCGCGTCGAAGCGGCCGGCTGATATCACCGTTTCTTAACATTCAACACCTAAGATGCGCGCCCGTATAGCGAACGCCGGGCCCGACCACAGATGGCTCCGGCGTTCTGTCTTGGACTTTGCAAAGCTGAGAAACAGGATGCGCAAGATACTGATCAGTGCCTGCCTGCTGGGCGACAGGGTACGCTACGACGGCGGACACAGCCTGCTGGACCACCCGATCATCGCACGCTGGCGCCGCGAGGGCCGCCTGGTAGCACTCTGTCCGGAAACTGCCGGCGGTCTGCCGACACCCCGTGCCGCGGCAGAAATTCACCAGCGCTTCCCGATTCTGGTGCGCAGCCGCAGCGGGGACGATGTCACCCCGGCGTTTCTCGATGGCGCCGAACGGGCGCTGGAAGCGGCACGGCGGGAAGGCTGCATTTGCGCGCTGATGAAAGCCAACAGCCCTTCCTGCAGCAATAGCCGGGTGTACGACGGAAACTTCAACAACACTCTGACCGAAGGCCCCGGTCTCGCCGCCGCTGAGCTGATGCGCCACGGTATTCCGGTATTCGATGAAACCCAGCTGGCTGAGCTGATAGACTTCATAGACTCACAGGAAGTACGCGCCGCCTGAGCGGCCAGCGATAACGCCGCAACGGAGGCACCAGCATGTTCGAGGAAGAGTTCGAGTCGGCCGGCAAGATCTACACCCTGGTGGTCGATTTTTTCGTCAACTACAGCTTCCAGGTGATCGGCGCCATCCTGATCTTCATTCTCGGCTTGCTGGTCGCACGCTGGATCGCCGGTATCACCCTGCGCCTGTGCGAACGTCACGACGTCGATGTCACCCTGCGCCTCTTTATCGCCAGTACCGTGAGACTGCTGGTGGTCGCGATGGTGATCGTCATCTGCCTCGGCAAGTTCGGCATCAGCGTCGCGCCCTTCGTCGCCGCCATCGGCGCCATCTCCCTGAGTATCGGACTTGCACTGCAGGGCGTATTTTCCAATTACGGCGCCGGTTTCACCATTGTCCTCACGCGCCCCTTCGTGGTCGGCAACACCATCTGCATCAACGGTATCAGCGGCGTGGTGGAGGAAATCCGCCTCTCCTACACGGTACTGACCAACGAGGATGGCGAGAAGATCACCATCCCGAACAAGCACATCGTCGGCGAGGTGATCACCAACTCCTACACCAACCGGGTCGTCGAAGCCTGCGTCGGCATCAGCTACGACAGCGATCCGCGGCGGGCCAGCGAGTTGATACGGACGGTGATCGGCGAAATCGAAGGCGTTACCGTCGAGCCCGCCCCCCAGGTCGGCATCGAAACCTTCGGCGACTTCTCGATCAACATCGGTTACCGCTACTGGGTGCCGACCCGGCGTTACTTCGAACTGCAGTACCAGGTCAACCAGGCGATTTTCGACGCCCTCGCCCGCGAAGGCATTCAGATACCCTATCCCATCGTCGATTTGCGCAGGCGTGAGGCGTGAGGCGTCGGTGTAGGAGCCCACTCTGTGGGCGAACAGCCTTGCAGCACGCGGCCAATCTTCGGTTCGCTCGCGGAGCGAGCTCCTACACATCTATCGGCCGCCGCCCCTTGCGCCCTGACGCTTTACGCCTTACCACTCACCATCAGCTCTTGTAGGTTGGGTCTAGCGCCGAAGGCGCGTAACCCAACACCGAAGGAGTCGGGAACGTACGTCGCCAACCGACACCCACCGATCTGTACTGCGATCGATTTGTCGGGTTACGCGCGGTTGGAACCTTACCGCCTTACGCTTAACGCCCTACCACTCGCCATCAGGCTTGTTTGATGCAGGTCGCCTCCCTACAATGGTCCGATTTTCCGTATTTCATCCATTTCATGGGTTTAGGATCTATGCGAGCCAGTCAATACCTGATAGCAACACTGAAGGAAACACCGTCCGACGCCGAAGTCATCAGCCACCAGCTGATGCTGCGCGCCGGGCTGATCCGCAAGGTCGCCGCCGGCCTCTACAACTGGCTGCCGATGGGCCTGCGCACCCTGCGCAAGGTCGAGCGCATCGTGCGCGAGGAAATGGATCGTTCCGGCGCCCAGGAAGTGCTGATGCCCGCTATTCAACCGGCCGAGCTGTGGCAGGAATCCGGCCGCTGGGAGCAGTACGGCCCCGAGCTGCTGCGCGTTCGCGACCGCCACGAGCGCGAGTTCTGCGTCGGCCCGACCCATGAAGAAGTGATCACGGACCTGATCCGTCGCGAGGTCAAAAGCTACAAGCAGCTGCCCGCCAACTTCTACCAGATCCAGACCAAGTTCCGTGACGAGATCCGTCCTCGATTCGGCGTCATGCGTTCGCGCGAGTTCATCATGAAGGACGCCTACTCCTTCCACCTCGGCCGCGAATCGTTGCAGGACACCTACGAGGTGATGTACCACACCTACGTCAATATCTTCACCCGCATCGGCCTCGACTTCCGCCCGGTTCTGGCGGACACCGGCTCCATCGGCGGCAGCTCGTCGCACGAATTCCACGTACTGGCCGACTCCGGCGAAGATGACATCGCCTTCTCCGACAGCAGCGACTACGCCGCCAACGTCGAGCTGGCCGAAGCGCTGGCGCCTGCCGGCGAACGCGCGGCACCGAGCCTCGAGATGCACCTGGTCGACACACCGAACGCCAAGACCATTGCCGACCTCGTCGAGCAGCACGGACAACCGATCGAGAAGACCGTCAAGACCCTGATCGTGCACGCCAGCGACGAGTGCGAGGCCGATTTCGTCGCGCTGCTGGTCCGCGGCGATCACGAGCTCAACGAGATCAAGGCGGAAAAGCTTCCCGAGGTCAAAGCGCCGCTGCAATTCGCCACCGAAGACGAATTCCGTCCGCTCATCGGAGCCGGTCCCGGCTCCCTGGGCCCGGTCAACCTGGCGATTCCCTGCATCGTCGACCGCGCCGTGGCCCATGCATCGGATTTCGGCGCCGGCGCCAATATCGACGGCAAGCACTACTTCGGCATCAACTGGGGGCGCGATGTCGAGCTGCCCCAGGTGGCCGATCTGCGCAACGTGGTCGAGGGCGACCCGAGCCCGGACGGTCAGGGCACCCTGGCGATCCGCCGCGGCATCGAAGTCGGCCACATTTTCCAGCTCGGTCAGAAGTACTCCGAGGCCCTCGGCGCCACCGTACTCGACGAAAACGGCAAGTCCCAGGTGATGGACATGGGATGCTACGGTGTCGGCGTCACCCGCGTGGTGGCCGCGGCCATCGAGCAGAACCATGACGAGCGCGGCATTATCTGGCCGGACGCCATCGCCCCCTTCCACGTCGCCCTGGTACCGCTGAACTACGACAAGTCCGACGAGGTCAGGGCGCTTGCCGACAGGCTTTACGCCGAACTGCGCCAGGCTGGCTATGATGTCCTGCTGGACGATCGCAAGGAGCGCCCGGGGGTCAAGTTCGCCGATATGGAACTGATCGGCATCCCGCACCGCGTGGTGATCTCCGATCGCGGCATCGCCGCCGGCACCCTGGAGTACAAGGGCCGCCGCGACGCCGACAACCAGCACATCGCGATCGACGAGCTGCTGGCCAGCCTTGCGCAAAGGGTCAATATCTGACCGCTGCACCGGGGGCGGAGCCCGGCTCCGCCCCTGCCCACTCAGCCGCGAAAAATCCTACCGCAACTGCGAAAAAAATGCTGTCACCTCCCCCCCCTTGAAACGGCTGTTCGGCTATAGTTCCTGAACCGGCAATCATACCCACAGGAATCAACAGTCGATGATCGCCAGCCTCAATCACAGGCGTTACCCCCTTCATCTGCAGATTGCCACGGTCTTCGTCGCGCTGATCAGCGTTCTCGGCGGTCTGCTGAGCTGGTACAACTACCACAAAACCAGCGACATCATACTGGAAGCCTCCAGCCAGCTGTTCGACCAGTTCAACGCGCGCATAGAAGTCGATTTTATCCGCGCCTACGAGCCCATCGTCCAGACCATTCAGCTGCTGACGCTGGAAAAACAGCTGATCGAGAGCCGGGACCTCGACAGCCGGCTGCAGAAGGCGCCGCTTTTCGGCATGATTCTGAGGCAGAAGCCCCAGGTAACCGGGCTCGCCGTTGCCTACAACAATGGCGACTATTTCATCATGCGCCCCACCACCACCGAACATATGCGCGGCATTTTCAATGCCCCCGACAACGCCGTGGCCATGGCAGACAACATTCAGAGCGCAGCGGACGGCAGCCGCCGTATCGACCGTTTCTATTTCGACGAAAACTTTGCCCTGCTCGCCCGCACCGATGCCGGCCCGTCGGACTACGACCCGCGCCTTCGTCCCTGGTATCAGCAGGCGATGGCCAGCGACAGGCAGATCGGCACCCAGCCCTACTTCTATCGCTTCATTCAGCAGGTTGGCATCACCCTGGCCATTCGCACGCCGGACCAAAGCGCCATCATCGCCGCCGATGTCTCCCTGGATATACTGTCCGACTCCATATCCCAGGTCACCATCACACCCAGCAGCGAGGTGGTGCTGCTCGACAGTCAGCGCAATGCGGTCGCCTACCGCGACCCGTCAAAGCTGATTATTCGCGGTGACAACGACGCGGTGGAGCTTGCCGATCTCGACAGCCTCGGCTCCGATGTGCTTCGTGCCGCAGCCCCACAGGTCAGGGCCGACGATTCCACCTTTACGCTCGACTACAACGACGACCGCTGGTACGGCCGCGTCAATCTGCTCGGCGACGGCCAGATGGGCTTTCACCTGCTGACACTGGTGCCGGAAAGCGAACTGCTGGGCGCGGCGCTCGCCATGCGGCGGCAGTCTCTGATCATCACCGCCATTCTGCTGCTGTGCGCCATTCCGCTGACCTGGACGCTGGCGCAGAAGATCTCGCGACCCCTGCGTCAGCTGTCACGCGAAGCCACGGCGATCAGCCATTTCCAGCTCGACCAGCCGCTTGGACTGCGCTCGGTGATCAGCGAAATCGACGATCTCAGCAGCAGCATGGGCGTGATGAAGGACACCCTGAACCGCTTCCTCGGCCTGCTGCGGTCGATCACCGAGGAAACCAAGTTCGGCCCTCTGATCGAGCTGATCGGCGATGAAACCCGCGCCGCCAGCCAGGCGGACGGCAGCGCAATATTCCTGGTCGGCGAAGATGAGCAAACGCTGGAAGCGGCCAGTCTGCGCATGCCGGAGCAGGCCGTCGGCCAGGGCAGCCTGAGACATTGCAGCCTCAACGGCACATCGCAGCTGGCACGCTGCGTGCAGCAGCAGGAGACCCTGCTGGAAACCGTCAGCCGCGACACCCCCGAGCATCCGCTGTTCCCGCTGCTCAAGGCGCTGCAGCACGACAGCATCAACGTCGCCGCCATCCCGTTGCTCAATCGCAAACGCGAAGCGGTGGGCGTTCTCTGCCTGCTGTTCGAGGATCTTTCCGTGCGCGAGGACTCCAACCGACTGGCATTCATCGAAGCGCTGTCGGGTTTCGCATCCATCACCCTCGAAAGCCGCCAGCTGATCCGCATGGAAAAGGCCCTGCTCGAAGCCTTTATCGAGCTGATCGCCAGCGCGATCGACGCCAAGTCCCCCCATACCGGCGGCCATTGCCAGCGTGTTCCGACCCTTACCAAGATGCTGGCCCGCGCCGCCTGCGAGAGCGATGCGCCGGAGTTCCGGCAGTTTCGCCTCAACACCGAGCAGTGGGAAGAGCTGCACATCGCCAGCTGGCTGCATGACTGCGGCAAGGTGACCACCCCGGAATACGTGGTCGACAAGGCTACCAAGCTCGAAACCCTTTACGACCGTATCCACGAAATCCGCACCCGCTTCGAGGTACTCAAGCGCGATGCCGAGATCCGCTACTGGAAAGCGCGCTATGGCGGCGGTGACGACAGCACACTGCGCAGCGAACTCGAGCGTGAGCTGCAAACCCTCGACGACGACTTCGCCTTTATCGCCAACTGCAACCTCGGTGGCGAGTACATGGAGCCCGACGACCAGGCCCGTCTGCACCGTATCGCCGACCGTACCTGGCTGCGTACCCTGGACGACAGTCTCGGCATTTCCTGGGAAGAGCGCCAGCGCCGCGGCGCCGCACGGGAACCGCTGCCGGTGGAAGAAAAGCTGCTGGCCGACAAGCCGGTGCATATCGTCAAACGCGCCGAAGGCGACTGCTACGGGCCGGACAACCCCTGGGGCTTTCGCCTCGACACGCCGGAGCATCTCTACAACCGCGGTGAGCTGTACAACCTGCAGATTCCGGCCGGCACCCTCACCGCGGAAGAGCGCTACAAGATCAACGACCATATCGTGCAGACCATCATCATGCTCGAGAAGCTGCCTTACCCACGCCACCTGCGCCGGGTGCCGGAAATCGCCGGCGGCCACCACGAGCGCATGGACGGCAACGGCTACCCGAAACGGCTGCGCGGGGAAGAGATGTCTCAGGCGGCACGGATGATGGCCATAGCCGACGTCTTCGAGGCGCTGACCGCCGCGGACCGGCCGTACAAGGAAGCCAAGTCGCTGAGCCAGTCGCTGCGCATCATGGCCAGCATGCGCGACGGCGGCCATCTCGACCCCGACCTGCTGCGCCTTTTCCTGGAAAGCGGTGTCTATCTGCGCTATGCCGAGCGCTATCTCGATCCCAAGCAGATTGACGAGGTGCACATCGAGGATTATCTCGGGGCGGAGGTACACTGACAGCGCCCTCCCCGCCGCATGGCAGTTGCGTTATAGTGAGGGCTTCTCACACCTAGCGACCCAATCCGATGGCCCACCGCCGCCGTATCCCGCTGCACCTGCAGATAACCGCGCTGTTCGCACTGCTGATCATCGCCCTCGGCGCCACACTGAGCTGGTACAACTACCGCAAATCCAGTGCAATGGCGCTCAGCGCCTCGGAAAAGCTGTTCCAGCGTTACGGCAATGAAATCAGCCTCGATTTTCTGCGCACCTATCAGCCGATCGTGCAAACGGTCAACATGCTCACCCTCGACGCCGTCGCCAGCGCCTGGAGCCTCGACGAGCGACTGGCGCAGCTGCCGTTGCTGGCCAAGGCGCTGGAACTGCGGCCCCAGGTGATCGGACTGCACCTGGGCTACGAGAACGGCGATGTCTTCACCGTGCGCCCGCTGGACAGCCCGGACATGCGCCGCACCTTCAATGCGCCGGACGATGCCCGGCTGATGGCGGTCAACACCCAGCTCGACGACCTTGGCCGCCGGGCCGTCGAACGCTTTTTCTTCGACCGGCGACTGCAGCCGATCCGCCGGGAGAGCGCGGGTTTCAGCGACGAAGACCCGCGCGCCCAGCCCTGGTATCGCGGCGCTATCGCAAGCGACGGCCACCTCTCCACCGCCCCCTACTTCTTCGACCGCGTACGACGGGTCGGCATCACCCTGTCCAGCCGCACGCCGGACCGTACCGCCGTGGTGGCCGCCGACGTCGCACTCGACAGTCTGTCGCAAACCATTTCCAGCATCGATATCAGCCCCAACAGCGAAGTGGTGCTGCTGGATCAGCACTTCAATGCACTGGCATACCGGGATCCGGGCAAGCTGGTACTGCTGCACGACGACGAAGTCGTCGAGGTGGCGCGCCTCGATACCCTCGGCTCCCGGGTACTGGTCGCCGCCAGTCGCGAGGTCGAGGCCGGACGACGGGCCTTTGCACTGGAGGTCGACGGTCAGCGCTGGCGGGGCCAGCTTTACCGGCTCGCGCCCGCCAAGGGCATTACGCTTGAGCTGCTGACACTGACACCGGAACGCGAGCTGCTCGGCGAGGCGCTGCAGATGCGCAGCCAGTCCAGCCTCATCACCGCCGCAATCCTGATACTGGCGCTGCCGCTGTCATGGCTGCTGGCGCGGCAGATCTCGCGTCCCTTGCGGCAACTGGCCTCCGAGGCGCGACGCATCAGACGCTTTCGTTTCACCGAACCGCGCCCAATGCGCTCGAAGATTCGCGAAATCGACGATCTCGAGGCCAGCATGAGCCTGATGCGCGACACCCTCAAACGCTTTCTCGGTCTGCTGCAATCGATGTCGGAGGAAACCGAATTCAAGCCATTGATCGAACTGATCACCGACGAAACCATGAACGTCAGCCAGGCTGCCGGCGCCGCCATCTATCTGGTCAGCGAAGACGAGAAACAATTGCAGCCGGTAAGCCTCAAGGTCGCCGGCAACGCCGTCAGCCCGGCGCTGCTGGAGTCCTGCAACCTCGATTCCGGCAACCCGCTTGGCCGCTGCCTGCAGCAGCAGCAAAGCCTGCAGCAGGCGGTCGGTCCGGACGGGGCTCATCCGATGCGCGCGCTGCTCGACGCCCTCTCGCTGCCCTCGTTCAGCGTCATCTCACTGCCGCTGAAGAACCGCAAGGGCGAACCCGTCGGCGTACTCTGCCTGCTCTATGCCGATACCGACCGGAGGCCGGTGTCGGACCGCCTGGCCTTTATCGAAACGCTGTCCGGCTTCGCTTCCATCACCCTGGAAAGCCGGCAGCTGATTCGCATGGAAAAGGCCCTGCTCGAAGCCTTTATCGAACTGATCGCCGGCGCCATCGACGCCAAATCCCCGCACACCGCCGGTCACTGCCAGCGTGTACCGGAACTGACCCGGATGCTGGCACAGGCGGCCTGCGACAGCCAGGCGCCCCCGTTTCGCGATTTTCACCTTAGCCGCGAGGAATGGGAGGAACTTCACATCGCCAGCTGGCTGCACGATTGCGGCAAGGTCACGACCCCCGAGTACGTCGTCGACAAGGCAACCAAGCTGGAAACGCTGTACGACCGCATCCACGAAATCCGCACCCGTTTCGAGGTGCTCAAGCGCGACGCCGAAATCCGCTACCTGAGGGCGGTTATGGCCGGCGGCGAGGAAGCGGAACTACGCCAGGCACTGGAGCGGGAATGGCGCACTCTGGACGAAGAGTACGCTTTCGTCGCCCAGTGCAATCTCGGCAGCGAACGGATGGCCGAGGCGGACCAGGACCGCCTGCAGCGCATCGCCGGGCGCACCTGGATGCGAACCCTCGACGAGCGCCTCGGAGTTTCCTGGGAGGAGCGCCAGCGCCAGGCCGATAGGTCCGGGCGCCTGCCGGTGGAGGAAAAGCTGCTGGCCGACAAGCCGGTCCACATCATTCCCCGTGAAGAGGCGGACCGCATAGAACCCGACAATCCCTGGGGCTTTCGCCTTGACACACCCGAGCACCTTTACAACCGCGGGGAACTCTACAACCTGCAGATTCCGGCCGGCACCCTGACGCCCGAGGAGCGTTACAAGATCAACGACCATATCGTGCAGACCATCATCATGCTGGAGAAACTGCCGTACCCGCGCCACCTGCGCCGGGTGCCGGAAATCGCCGGGGGGCATCACGAACGCATGGACGGCCAGGGTTATCCCAAGCGGTTGCACGGCGAACAGATGTCGCTCAGTGCACGCATGATGGCGATCGCCGATGTGTTCGAGGCGCTGACCGCCAGCGACCGCCCATACAAGACCCCCAAACCCCTGAGCGAAGCGCTCGGTATCATGTTCGGCATGGGCCGACGCGGCCATCTCGATCCGCAGCTGCTGCGGCTTTTCGTCGAAAGCGGCGTCTGCCTGGACTATGCCCGCCGTTTCCTGGCGCCGTCCCAGGTCGACGCCTTCGACCTGGCGCAACTGTTGACGAGCGAAGCCGCGTCGGTTGACAGCTGACGACCACGAACGGCCACTTCAGTCACGGATCTCGAAACTCTCCAGGTCCGGATCCGGCCTGCGCGCCTGGGCCCGGACTTCGTCCACCCGCGCCTGCGGCGGTCCGCTGTGCAGCCAGTCATGCAGGCGCTCGACCGCCGCATCCTCGCCCTGCAGCCAGGCCGCGACGTTACCATCGGGCAGATTGCGCACCCAGCCGAGTACGCCCTCGACCCGCGCCTGATCGCAAGTGGACTGGCGAAACCAGACGCCCTGGACGCGTCCCGTAACCAAAACCTCGAAGGCCACCTCAGCCATCCTTTCCTCCTTCCCGCGACGCGGGTGACGGTTGCTGCCGAACGGGTGCCGCCGGGCCGTCGTCGGCATCCGCAAACAGCGACTCCAGCGGAACCTCGAGCTGTTTGCTGCGCTGATGGGACAGCGCCTGTAAACGCAGGTCGAGACGCCGCTGCCAGCTGCACAGCGACTCCTGAGCCGATGCCTCCGGCAGCGGCCAAGGCAAGGTGTTGCTCAGTTCGAGCAGGCTGAAGCGGGACAGATCCCGGCACAACAGGAATTCGCCCTGCTCGGTGCGCTGTATCACGCCGGCGTCACTGAGCAGCTGCTGGTAATCGTCCCAGCGCCCCTGATCGAGTCCGGCCACCTCCTGCAGCAGCACGCGGTCGGAGAGCGCCTGTCCCTGCTGTTGCGCCTTCCACAGCCGGTGCAGCACGGCCACCACCGTGGCCAGATGAGAACTCGAATGCTGCCGCCGTACCGGCTGAAACACCGTCAGTGCGCGCGTCAGTTCCGCTCCGAGCAGAATGATCACCCAGGAGATATAGATCCAGAGCAGGAACAGCGGTACCGCGGCGAAGGCGCCGTAGATCAGCTGATAGGACGACGACTGAGTGACGAACAGCGCGAAGCCCCGCTTGGCGGTTTCGAACAGCAGCGCCACCACCACGCCCCCGACCAGGGCGTTGCGCAGCGGCACGCGGCAGTTCGGCACCGCCGCGTACAGCAGCGTAAAGGCCGCGGCGGAGAGCAACGGCGGCAGCAGCGCCAGCAGCTGCGCACGGCCGACAAGGTCGGTGGCGCTGCTGATCAGTGGCAGCGAGACGATGTAGGAACTGACAGCGATCCCGAGGCCCATCAGCACGGGACCGAGGCTCAGCACCGCCCAGTACAGCAGAAAGCTCGACATCCCCTTGCGCGGTATCGAGACCCGCCAGATGCGATTGAACGCCGCCTCGATGTTTTTCATCATCATGATCGAGGTCACCGCCAGCAGGGCGACCCCCACCCCGGTCAGCTTGCGCGCCTGGCTGGTGAAGCTCTGCAGGTAGTCCTGGATCACTTCTCCGGTGGCCGGCACGAAGTTCTGGAACACCCAGCCCTGCAATTCCTCGCCCAGTCCCTGAAAAGCCGGCACCGCCGCCAGCATGGCGTAGGACACCGTCATCAGCGGCACCACCGCGAACAGCGTGGTGTAGGTCAACGCCGAGGCATTGAGGATGCCCTGGTTGGAGAAAAACTGCGCGAACAGATAACGCAGAAACCGCAGCGGAACGCTCTGCCACAAGGCGTCCATGGTGAAATCCTTTTGCTCGAGGGTTGCAGGTTACAGGTCGCCGGCCGGTCTGCTGCCAACGGGCCCGGGAGTCACAGACCCGTTGGGACTTGGCCGCGGCTTCCTTTACAATAGGCGCCGCCAACAGAATCAACGGAAGCGCCATGACTCAGGTTACCATTTATCATAACCCACGCTGCTCCAAGTCCCGAGAAACCCTGCAGCTGTTGCGCGACAACGGCATCGAGCCGCAGATCCGCGAATACCTCAAGGACGTCCCCAGCGCGGACGAACTCAGAGCGGTACTGGCGGCGCTAGGCATCGAAGCGCGCGCCCTGCTTCGCACCAAGGAAACGGAGTACCGGGAACTGGGCCTCGACGACGCCAGCCTGGATGACGACGCTGTTATCGCCGCCATGGTGCGGTGTCCGAAGCTGATCGAGCGCCCCATCGTCATTCGCGACGGCCGCGCCCGCATCGGCCGCCCGCCCGAGTCGGTAAAGGAGATTCTCTGAGGTGAGCCAGGCCACCACCGAGCGCCCCTACCTGCTGGTGCTTTACTACAGCCGCAACGGCGCGACCCGCGCCATGGCGCAGCAAATCGCCCGAGGTGCGGAGCAGGCCGGCATCGAGGCGCGCCTGCGCACGGTGCCGCCGGTCTCCACCGTCTGCGAAGCCACCTCCGACAGCATTCCCGCCGAAGGCGACCTTTACTGCAGCGAGGACGATCTCGCGCAGTGCGCCGGTCTGGCGCTGGGTAGCCCGACGCGGTTCGGCAACATGGCCGCGCCGCTGAAGTATTTTCTCGACGGCACCAGCTCGATATGGCTGTCGGGGGCACTGATCGGCAAACCGGCCGCCGTGTTCAGCGCCTCATCGAGCCTGCATGGCGGCCAGGAGAGCACGCTGCTGACGATGATGCTGCCGTTGCTGCACCACGGTATGCTGATCACCGGCCTGCCCTACAGCGAGCAGGATCTCATGACCACCGAAAGCGGCGGCACCCCCTACGGCCCGACCCACGTTGCCGGCCATAGCCGGAGCCGCAAGCTGGACGAAACCGAAACCAAACTCTGTCAGGCCCAGGGTCGCCGTCTCGGCGAGCTGGCGCTGAAGCTTTTGCCCGGGAGTGCCCGATGACCACCGATATTCGCAAGCTGCAAAGCCGTGTGCGGCTCGCCCGTCTGCTCACGCTCGCCAGCTTCGGTGCCCTTCTGGCACTGCTGACCCTCTGGTTCATGGTGCTGCGACCGGCACCGGGCGACCATCCCTGGGTGGTCTGGCTCTGGCATCTGCTACCGCTGCTGGCCTTCGCGCCATCGATCATCCGCGGCCGCCCCCGGGCCCACGCCTGGCTGTGCTTTTTCCTGCTGATCCTGTTCATCGAGGCGATCCTGGCCGCGACCAATCCGGCCACCTTCGGGCTCGGCCTTGCATATAGCCTGCTGGTCGGCGTGCTGTTCGTCGCCGCCATGTATTACGCCCGCTGGAAAGGTCAGTTGCTGCGCAGCGAGAACGCCGGCTGATGTTCGATCCCCGCGCCGTGCGGCGAGACTTCCCGATACTCGACAGCCGCGTCAACGGGCAGCCACTGGTCTACTTCGACAACGCCGCCACCACCCAGAAGCCGGAAGCGGTGATCCGGGCGGTGGCGGACTACTACCGCCACGGCAACGCCAACGTGCACCGCGCCGCCCATGCGCTGAGCAGCCTCGCCACCGCCGCCTTCGAGCAGGCACGGGAAAGCGTCGCGGCCTTTCTCGGCGCCGCCAGTGCGCGGGAAATCGTCTGGACCCGCGGCGCCACCGAAGCGATCAACCTGGTGGCGCAGAGCTGGGGACGCGCCAACTTGGCGTCGGGCGATCTGATCCTGGTCAGCACCCTGGAGCACCACGCCAATATCGTGCCCTGGCAGATGCTCGCGCAACAAAGCGGCGCCCGCATCGAGCCGATTCCGTTGCTGGATGACGGCACCCTCGACGAGGACGCCTACCGCTCCCTGCTGCGCCGGTCACCCAAGCTGGTCGCCATCGGCCACGCCTCCAATGCCCTCGGCACCATCAATCCGGTGGTGCGGATGACACGGGAAGCCCAGGACGCCGGCGCTCTGGTGCTGGTCGACGGCGCCCAGTCGGCGCCGCACCGGGCCATTGACGTGCAGGCACTGGGCTGTGACTTCTTCGTGTTCTCCGGGCACAAGCTGTTCGGCCCCACCGGCATCGGTGCGCTCTGGGCCCGCGAGGCGCTGCTGGAAACCATGCCGCCCTGGCAGGGAGGTGGCGAGATGATCGAGCACGTCAGCTTCGACGGCACGCGCTACGGCGGCCTGCCGTTTCGGTTCGAAGCCGGCACCCCCAACATCGCCGGTGCCATAGGGCTTGCAGCCGCCATCCGCTATCTCGGACAGTTCGACCGCGCCGAGCTCGAGGCGCATGAACTGCGCCTGCTCGGGTACGCGCTTGAGCTGTGCCGCGAGATACCCGGGTTCCGGGCGGTCGGAGCGCCTCCCGAACGCGTCAGCCTGATGTCGTTCCAGGTCGACGGCCTGCACCAGCAGGACCTTGGCCTGCTACTGGACCAGTACGGCATCGCGGTCCGGGCCGGGCACCACTGCGCCATGCCGCTGATGCAGCGTCTCGGCCTGCCCGGCACGCTGCGCGCCTCTTTTGCCTTTTACAACAGCCTCGAGGAAGTCGAGTTCTTTGCCCGGACTCTGGCGCGAATCGTCGCCGAGCAGCGGCGAGAGGCGACCGTTACGGCGCCCGCCGCCGCCGACCCGCTGGCGCAGCTCGAACAGTGTCGTGGCTGGCAGGAGCGCTACCGCCAGATCATGCTGCTGGGCAAGCAGCTGAAACCGATGCCGGAGGCGATGCGGCGCGACGAAAATCGCCTGCACGGCTGCGAGAGCCGGGTCTGGTTCTGCGCCCAGGTCGGGCCCGACGGCCGCTTCCAACTGAACCTGGACGCCGATTCCCGGGTCATCCGCGGACTTATCGCACTGGTGCTCGGCGCCTTTGACGGCAAGACCGCGCAGGAAATTCTCGACAGCGACCTCGAGGCCAGTTTCCAGCGGCTGGATCTGATGCGCCACCTCGGGCCTTCCCGCGGCAACGGCCTGCGCGCCATCGTCGACGCAGTCAGGGAAGCGGCACGACACCAGAAGGCGCTGTAGTTTGTTGCGATATTAGCGCCGGGTACTTCCGAATTGTTCCGCCGAGCGCAATAATAGGCTTTTCGCCGCCATCGAAGCCGCCGCATGAACCTCGACGATCTTCGCTACTTCGTGCGCGTGGTCGAAGCCAACAGCTTCACCGCCGCCGCCGAACGTCTCGGCACCCAGAAGTCGACGCTGAGCCGCCGAATTTCCCAGCTCGAAGACGCGCTGGGAATCCGGCTGCTGCAACGGACGACGCGCAAGCTGCACCTGACCCCGGACGGCGAAGAACTCTACGAGCGCTGCCGACCGCTGATCGAAGATCTCGAAGATGCGCGCCACAATCTCAGCGCCGCGCAACCCGAACCCCAAGGCAGACTGCGCATAACCCTCCCGCCGGAACTGGCGCTGGCGCTGCTCGACGACGTCATGGCCAGCTTTCTCGAACAGTATCCGAGGATCCAGCTCGAGGTCGAACTCACGTCCCGCGTCATCGACCTGGTCGAGGATGGCATCGACCTGGCCATCCGTGTCGGTCCGCTGGAAGACTCGAGCCTTATCGCCCGTCCTGTCGCCAGCGTCGTACGCGGCCTCTACGCCTCGCCGGCCTATCTCGCCGCATCGGCACCGCTGATGACGCCCGCAGACCTGCCGAATCACCGTTTTCTTGGCCTCCTGCTGCGCAACGACCCCCTCAGATTCGAGGGCTGGGACGGCAGCGACGCGATGATGGCCGGGACGCCCCTGCGCACCAACAGCCTTACCTTCATGCGCTACATGGCCTCCCGCGGTTTCGGCATCGCCCGCCTGCCGCGCTTCTATGCCCAGCCGCTGGTCGACTCGGGCAAGCTGCAGGCAGTACTCACCGGCTACCCTGTTCCCAGCATCCGCATCAACGCACTGTATCCGAGCCGTCGCCACCTGAGTCTGCGCACCCGCCTGTTTCTCGATCATCTGTTCGCCGCGTTGCAGAGACACCCCTGGACCGACAGCGGTCTGATCAGCCTGCCGGGCTGATCCGCCGACCCGGGCCTTGCCGTACACCGGCAGAGTGATGACCCTGTCTCCATCTGCGGCGTAAGCGTCTACACTGTTATCACGCTTATGTTGCAAAGCAACATGAGCCCCTGAAATCTGAGTCTGCCTACACCGTAGCGATCACCGAACCGGAGTTCGGCGCATGGAACGTTCAATCATTCGCTTCATCCTCCGCTACAGCCTGCCGCAGCAGGTCAAGCTGCTGATACTGACGTTCTGCTCCTTTCCGATTCTCTACGCCTCCCTCGAACTGCCCAAGATCATCATCAACGATGCCATCGGTGATTCCAGCAGCCTCAAGATGCTGTTCGGTCTGCCCCTGGAACCCATCCCCTACCTGCTCGGCCTGTGCGGCGTGCTGCTGTCACTGATCGTGGTCAACGGCCTGTTCAAGATGCGCATCAACACCTTCAAGGGTATCGTCGGCGAGCGCCTGGTGCGACGGCTGCGCTACCAGCTGATCGAACGCATCCTGCGCTTCCAGCCGCGCCGCTTTCAGATGATCAGCCAGGGCGAGCTGATCTCCACGGTGACGGCGGAAACCGAGCCGCTGGCCGGCTACATCGGCGACAGCATCGCACTGCCGGCCTTTCAGGGCGGCACCATGCTGACCATTCTGCTGTTCATGTTCATGCAGGACCCGATTCTCGGGCTCGCCTCCGTCATCCTGATACCGGTGCAAATCGCCGTCATTCCGCGGCTGCAGCGCAAGATCAACCTGCTGAAAAAGGAACGGGTACGCGCTGTTCGCCACCTCTCCGAGCGTATCGGCGAGAACGTCGACGGCGCGCTGGAAATACGGCTGCACGGCACACGCGCCTACCACCTGGCGGAGTTTTCCAAGATTCTCGGCGACCTGTTCCGCATCCGCCTCGATATCTACAAGAAAAAATTCTTCATGAAGTTCCTCAACAACTTCATCAATCAACTGACCCCGCTGATGTTCTACTCCATCGGCGGCATACTGGCGATTCAGGGCAACCTGACCGTAGGCGCGCTGGTTGCCGCCATTGCCGCGCACAAGGACCTGACCGCGCCCTGGAAGGAACTGCTGGACTACTATCAGCAGTACCAGGACTCCCTGATCAAGTACGAACAGATCCTCGAACAGTTCCACAGCGAGGACCTGATGCCGGATGTTCCCACCAGGGACGACAGCCCGAAGCACCTCGACAACCGCCTGCAGCTCGACAACCTGGTGATCTGCGACGACGCCGGCAACCGCCTGATTCGCGCCGTCAGCCTGACGTTGCCGGAGGGCTCGGCAACGGCGATTCGCGACGATGACCCGGCGCGGCTGCGCGCCCTCGCCCGTACCCTGATCCGCATGCACGAGCCGGAAAGCGGCGGCATCTGCATCGGCGACGTGGCGCTGGAAGAGGTACCGAGCGAGCTGCTGGCACGCGAGCTGACCTACGTCGGCCCCGACGCTTTCCTATTCTCCGGCAACATGCTGCAGAACATCAATTACAGCATGCGCCTGAAACCGCCTCAGGAAACCGAGAGCCAGCGCGATGCCAGGCGTCGCTGGGAGGTCCGCGAGGCGCTCGCCTCCGGCAACAGCACCGACCGTTTCGACGGAATCTGGACCGATTTTGCGCTGGCACACGCGGAAAACTGGCAGGATATGCGCCACTGGCTGTACGAAGGCCTGAGGGTGGTCGGCGCCGACCAGCTCATCTACAGCGTCGGGCTCGAGGTTCATTACGATCCCGAAACCCGTCCCCGCGAATTGTCGGACGGTCTGCTCAGGGTGCGGCAGTCGCTGAAAAAACAGCTGACGGCGGAAGGCCTGGACAAGCTGATCGAGCCTTTCGACCCCTGCCGCTACAACAGCGGTCTGTCGGTGGCGCAGAACCTGGGCTTTGGCTTTCCGCGACCGCCCATCGACTCGGTGTCGGCCATGGCGAACCATCCATTGATGGCCGAGCTGCTCGATCAGTTCAACCTCACCGAAGCCGCGTACCGCTGCGGCGAGCGCCTGGCCCGTCGGCTCAGCGGCCTGCTGCTTTCTGCCGGACCGCTGGCGCCTTTGCCGGACGACTTCATCGAGTTCGACAATCGCGCCTTCCGCCACCGGATCCTCGAGCGGCGGCGCTACAAGCTGCGGGACGACGAAGAGGGTCGCACCCTGCTGCGCGAGCTGTTCCTGCGCACCGTCCCCCTGCGCCACGGCAACGACCTGCTGGACGACGATGTCATCGACCGGCTGATGACGGCACGCGCCGTTGTCCTGTCACGCACCGACTGCCCGCTCTGCTCGAGCTTCGAGCACCTCGACGAGCAACGCATCAGCTCCGGCCTCAGCGTTCGCGAAAATGTGCTTTACGGTACCCTGGTCGGCACCGACAGGACCGAGCTTGCCCGCCTGCAGCAGCTGATCGACGATACCATGCGTCAGGAAGACGCCGATTCCATGGTCATGGTGCTGGCCTGTTTCACTCAGGTGGGTATCCGCGGCGCAGGTCTTGCCCCGATCGCCAAGCAGCGCATTCAGCTGCTGCGCGCCATCGTCAAGCACCCGCGCCTCCTGATCATGCACGAGGCGCTCACGGCGATGAGCCTCGACGAGAGAGCCGCGGTGGTGAGGCGCATCCGCGAACGGCTGCCCGATATGCTGCTGCTCTACCTCGACAAGGAGATACCGCCGGGCGACGTATTCGACAACCGTTACGAGATCTGCGATGGCAAACTGCAACCCCTGGACGCCAACGGCCTGCAGCAAAGCCTGGCCAGCAGTCATCTCTGAAGGCCGTCGGTGCCACTATAATGACTGAGCACACCCCGCCCCAGAGGGCCGGTGGGGCTGTTGCAGACCAAGCAGGAGGAAACATGAAGTCTTGCCGTAACTTGCTGATGGCGTTGCTCGTGCTGCTGGCCATGCCCGTCAACGCGGCCGGACTGGAGATCGAAGACTTCTACGGCCATTATGCGGGCGTTGCCGATCAGAACCTCGATGGCGAGGCGGAAAAACGGCGCCTCACCGTCACCATCGAGCCGCAGGACGACAATTTTCTGGTCGACTGGAGCACCCGCGTACGCCGTGAGGACCAGTCGCTCAAGGACCAGCACTACCGGGTATTGTTCCAGTCCACGAGGCGCGGCAACGTCTACGCATCCGCAATGCGGATCAATGTGTTCGGCAAACAGATTCCGCTGGACCCCCTCGCCGGCGACCCCTTCGTCTGGGCTCGCATCCATGGCAAAACGCTGACCGTCTACGCTCTGATGATCACCGACGAAGGCTCCTACGATATGCAGGTCTATGACCGCGAGCTGCGTGACGACGGCGACCTCAACCTGGCCTTCACTCGCTTTCTGGACGGCAGCATGAACCGCAAGATCACCGCCCGCCTGCGCCGCATATCGGATTGATGGGGCCCGATATGACAACCGCGCCCGACCCGCTGATACTGGCCATCGATGACGATGCCGCACTGCGTGAAATGATCGACGAGTATCTCGGCCATCAGGGTTTTCGGGTACTCCAGGCCGCCAACGCAGGCGAGGCGCGCGAGCTTCTGCAGCAGCACACTCCGGGGGTGGTACTGCTCGATATCGGTATGCCCGGAGAAGACGGCCTGTCGCTGGCGCGCTATATCCGCGAGCATCTTGACATCGGCATCATCATCGTTTCAGCCTCGGGGGAAGCGGTCGATCGCATCATCGGGCTCGAGATAGGCGCCGACGACTACGTCGCCAAGCCCTTCGACCTGCGTGAACTGCTGGCGCGCATTCGTAGCGTGATCCGCCGCTACGACCACCCGATCGCGGTGTCGGCAGCCCCGGATACGCCCGCAATGGTCTCGATCGGCCGCTGCCGGCTGCAACTGCAGTCACAGCAACTGTTCGACCGCGACGGTCAGGAGCTGCCGATCACCCAGATGGAGTTCGATCTGCTGCGGGTGATGATCGAGCGGCCCAACCGGGTGCTGAGCCGTGACCAGATCCTCAATCTTACCCAGAACCGGGACTGGGACCCCAACGATCGCAGCGTCGATATCCGGATCGCGCGGCTGCGCCGCAAGATCGAGGTGGACCCGGAACACCCCCGTAGCATCCGCACCGTGCGCGGCGGCGGTTACATGTACGTGCCGGAGAGCTAGCGGCCTGCCGGACCTGACACCGATCGACTTGCCATCGGACAGGACCGGCACCGGACGGCGGCGGAAAAGTCCGTCAGACCCCGGTCGCTGACGAGGGCCTCTTTGTTTCAGTTCTGTATCAATTGTTGCGATCGGTTTCAGCGCCCGATGCCCCCGGCCCGGGCTGTTACACTGAAATGACTGACGCTTGAGGCAGCCTTGGCTCCCGGGGTAATACGCTATGGACGACCAACGCGAACAACGCCTTCGCCGCGCGCTGGCCCATACGGCCGATGCCGTAACCTCCCCGGCCGACGCCTGCATCTTCCGCTCCCTGGTGCAGCAACTGACCCGGGCGCTTGGGGTCGACTACGCCCTGATCGGCATGCTGCTGCCGGCCAATCCCGGTCGCGTCCAGCTGATCGCCGGCTACGGTCGCGGCAAATTTATCGAGCCCTTCCAGTACGACCTCGCCGGCACGCCCTGCGAGCAGGTGGTCGGACAGCATTACCGCTTCTTTGCTTGCCACGTTCGCGAAATGTTTGCCGATCCGGTGCTCAGGTCCCTCGACATCGAAAGCTATGCCGCGATACCGCTGTTCGACTCCGGCGGCCAGACCCTTGGCCTGCTGGTCATGATGCACGGTGAGCCGCTCGAGGATGACGGCAGTCTGGAGTCGGTGATGCGCATCTTCTCCACCCGCGCGGCGCTCGAACTGGAACGGCGCCGTTACGAGAACGCCCACCGCCGCTCAGAGGCGCGCTATCGAACCATTTTCGAGGCATCGATGGACGCCATCATCAGCATGGACGCCAGCGGCCGGATCCTCGACCTGAACCAGGCCGCCGAGGCCTGCTTCGGCCACAAGCGCGATGAAGTGGTCGGGCGTATGCTATCCGAGGTGCTGATTCCGGCGCGCTATCGCGAGGCACACCATCATGGCCTTTCCAACTTCATCCGCACCGGACGCGGCGACTACGTCGGTCGACGTGTCGAGGTCAGTGCGATGAACGCCAGCGGCGAAGAAATCCCGGTCGAACTGACCATTGAAGTGGCGCAGGACCCCGACGGCAGCGATATCTTCATCGGCTATATGCGGGATATTCGCGACCGGCAGCAGGCCGCCGCAACGGAAAAGCGACTGCAGTCTCAGCTGCGTCAGGCGCAGAAGATGCAGGCCATTGGCCAGCTCACCGGCGGCATCGCCCACGACTTCAATAACATCCTTACGACGGTGCTGGGCTATATCCTGATGGCGCAGGAGCAGGCAAACCGGCATCAAGATCCCACACTGGACAAGTATCTCGACCGGATCCAGGCCGCCAGCCAGCGCGCCAGCCACCAGATCCAGCAAATGCTCACCTTCAGTCGCGGCCAGCAGGGCCAGCGCAGGCCGCTGCAACTATCGGACCCTGTATACGACGCCCTGCGCATGCTCGAAGCGGTCATGCCCGGCGGCATCGACCTGAGCGAGGAACTGGGCTCGAGGCTGCCGGCGGTGCTGGCGGATCCCACCCAGGTCGAGCAGATCCTGATGAACCTCTGTCTCAACGCCCGCGACGCCATGAACGGAAGCGGAGAAATTCATGTCTCGTTGCGTGAAGTCCACCTCGAGGACCAGATTTGCTCATCCTGTCATCGCTGCCTCGGTGGCGATTACGTCGAACTGCAGGTCGCCGACACCGGTCCCGGAATCAGCGACGAAGACCAGGAACGGGTTTTCGAACCCTTTTTCTCGACCAAGCCCACGGGTCAGGGCAGCGGCATGGGCCTGGCCATGATCCATGGCATCGTGCACGAGCATCATGGACACATACTGCTCGACAGCACACCGCAAACCGGCGCGCGATTTCGCATTCTGTTTCCGCCCAGCGGGCATCGGCTGCCCGACAGCACCCGTCCGGCCGCCAGCAACGAAGGTCAGCTGCACGGGCAGATATTGCTGGTTGACGACGAGGCAACAGTCGCGGAATTCATGGCGGACCTCCTCAGCAGCTGGGGACTCAAGGTCGATATTCGCTACAGCGCTCAGGAAGCGCTAACCGCGATGACCGCCAGCCCCGATGCCTTCGATGCGGTGATTACCGACCAGACCATGCCCGGAATGAGCGGGCTGGAGCTTGCCGCCGACCTGATGGCGCTGCGCCCTTCACTGCCGGTGATCCTCTACACCGGCTTCGCCGAAGGCGTCGACGAGGCGCGCTGGCGACAGTGCGGCATCCAGGCCTTTTTCCGCAAACCCGTCGACAGCGACCGGCTGCGCCATACCCTTGGCGAAATCCTCGCCGCAAGCTGAAACAGCCTGCCGCGAACGGATACAAAACCGCAACAAATCCCAACCTTGATGACATAGTGGCGATACAGCCGGAGCCTAATCTGGACCTGTCAGCGCAGAACACCACCTGAGTTCTGCCAGACGCCGGTAACACAACAATATAAAGAGGTTCCGTCATGTACGCCTATACCGAACGCTTCGCCCGCTGTATCGACGCTTCGAAACGGGTCCGCTGGGAGATCGAACGCGATGTTATCCGGGGCCGGCGCCTCGATAACCGGATGAAGTTCCTGCCGGACGGACTGTCCTGCGTCCAGGAGGCCGGGTTTCTCAATGCCGACGACAAGCGCTTTCTCAGCCAGGTGCAGGGGCGTACCTACGCCAACGTCTTCGGCCTTGCCGAGCGGTTCATCTGCGCCAAGGTGATCGAGCTCAGCCGCGACTACCTGTTCGACAACCAGGTCGCACTGGAAGGCCTGATCCGCTTCAGCGACGAGGAACTCAAGCACCAGGAACTGTTCCGCCGCGTCGAGCAGATGGCGGCTTCGGTCATGCCGGAGGGCTACCACTTCGCCGCCGACCCCAACGACGTGGCACAGGTTGTGCTCGGCAAAGGCACCTGGGCGGTGCTGGCGCTGACCTGTCATATCGAGCTTTTTACCCAGATGCACTATCGCCAGAGCATCGCGCCCGATCTGGGTCTGTCGCCGCTGTTCAAGGATCTGTTTCTGTATCACTGGAAGGAAGAGTGCCAGCACGCGGTGATGGACGAGCTCGAATGGCGCCGCGAGGACGCCCGGCTGGACGGCACCGGGCGTGAGCGGGGTGTCGACGAGCTGATCGAACTGGTGGCCGCCCTGGACGCCATCGTGTGTGCCCAGGCCGAAGCCGATACCGACTACTTCTGCCGGCATTGCCAGCACCAATGCGACAGCGAACAGCGCGCGTGCATTGCCGCCACCCTGAAAAAGGCCTATCGCTGGCAGTTCATCGTCTCGGGCGTTCAGCACCCGCACTTCGCGCGGGTACTGGAGGAACTGACTACGCAGGCGCAGCGCGAGCGCATCAACACGGCTCTGGCGCCGATCATGGCCGCCTTCGAGCCGGCGCCGGTTGCCGCCTGAGTCAAGACCCTTGCCCGGTCCGGCGCCTGGAGCCGGCCGGGCCAACGGAGCAGAACAATGCGCTTGCTGAAAAAGTTGAAGGCCCTGACAGTCCGCACTCCCCGCCCGGCAACCGCCCGGCGCCCGGAAGCCCCGAGCGGCAACGGCCTGGATGTCCGGATGCAACAGGAACTGCGGCTATGGCGGGAACTGGCCGCCTGAGCCTCTGGTTCGGTACCGGTGCCAGGGAGGGCGCCTGCAGGGCGTACGGGAAGACCTTTTAGATGAACTGTATTCTATTTTTGGAACAGGCCGCAGAACAGAAAGGTGGCGCATAGTTTCCATAAACTATGGCTTATGTCGTCAAAATTCCTGCTTTATCGCTAATACCAATGCCTTTCGCTTACCGATAACGAGCCACTCTCCGACCGATGACTTGGTTATTTTTTCTCATCTTTTTGAAGAAAAAGGATCATTTGCTGCACCTGCGTGATACCGCTAACCTGACAGCATCTGAAACCGCAAGCGCGGCACAAACTGCTGAATCGGCAGGCCGGTCCGCGAGGAGACAACGCCATGAACCACAGCTTCGCCTATTACAGCGCCCACATGCAGTCGCCGATCAGCGCACCCAACAGCCGTCGCGAAACCGAGATCGAGTACATCTTCCGCGTCGCACGCGAGAAAGCCGATGCAGAAAAGGCCGAACGCCGCCGTGTCAGACAGGCTCAGTTCAAAGAAATACTGGCCCGCATCCTCAAATTCAAGCGCACCCCGAGCCTGCAGTCCCTTCTCGGGCAGTGACGGTCAGGATTGTCCGGCGGGTCGGTAGCGTCCCGCCAGCTCCCCTTATCCGAGTCGCTGCCAGAGATAGCTGACCGCCATCAGCAGGCACATCAGCACCACCAGCGGTCTGATGATTCTGGCGCCATGGCGTACCACGGTATGGCTGCCGATCAGCGCGCCCGCTATCTGACCCAGAATCATCACCGCGCCGAAACTCCACACCACCTTGCCCCCGGCCACGAACACCAGCAACGATGCGATGTTAGAGGCAAAGTTGAGCACCTTGGCCATCGCCGTGGCGCCGATCAGGTTGCGGCCCCGGAAGTACACCTTGCTGAAGGCGAAAAAGGACCCGGTTCCCGGACCCAGAAAACCGTCGTAGAAGCCTATCAGCGGCACCACCCTGATAGCGTATTGCCTGCGGCTCAGTCGTGGTCTGGTCTCCTCCCGGCCAGCGCCCGGTACGAACAGGAAATAACCCGATATCAGCACCAGCACCAGCGGAATCAGCACCTCGAGAAGACCGGGATCGGTGAACTGCACCAGCAGCGTGCCCAGCGACGCGCCGACCAGGCTGGCCACGAACAGGCCGCGGACCTCCTCCGGGCGCACCAGGCGTCGGCGCAGCATGCTCAGCGCCGCGGTCAGGGTGCCAAAGCTGCCCTGCAGCTTGTTGGTGGCCAGCGCGGCGACCGGGGGCATCTGCGTCAGCAGCAGTACCGGCAGCGTAAGCAGCCCGCCGCCGCCGGCAACGGTATCGATAAAGCCCGCCACCAGCGCGACGGTGAAAAGCAGCGACAGTATTTCGGGGGACAGCGGATCCATCTGCAGGGTATCTCCGCAAAGCTGATTGGCATTGTGCCGCCGCGCCGCTTATCCGGCTTGGGTATCGGCCCCGGCGGCTGACGTGCGGCGCGGGCGCCGTTTCGCCCCTTTGCCTGCGCTCGAACCGCGGCGCCGGCGCCGCCGGGACGACGGCGCCGCCGCAACCCCGGCCAGCGAGTGCGGCAGACTGCTGCGCGCCCCCTCGACCAGCGCCTGCAACGCCGTGAGCAATTGTGTCATGAAATCGCCGTAGCCGGCCTCGCGCTGACAAATGGCCTCGAGCCGCGACTCCCAGGTGGCGGTCATGTCGGGCAGCGTAGCCGCTTGCGGCAGGCTGTCGATCAAGCCGCGGCCCGCCGCGCTCGAGCGAATGCTCTTGCCCTGGCGTTCGAGGAAGCCGCGGCGAAACAGCAACTCGATGATGCCGGCCCGGGTAGCCTCGGTGCCGAGGCCATCGGTATCCTTGAGAATACGACGCACCTCAGCATCCTCGACAAAGCGCGCAATGCCCGTCATCGCCGCCAGCAGCGTGGCGTCGGTAAAGGGCTTGGGCGGCTGGGTCATCTTTTCCACCAGCTCGCCGCGCTCGCATTGCAGCACCTGGCCGACACTGAGGGCCGGCAACAGCTGCTGCGCGTCCTCGGCATCGTCCTTGAGCGCCTTCTGACCGTACAGCGCTTTCCAGCCCGGCTCGATCAGCTGCCGCGCCCGTGCCACGAAGCGTCCACCGGCGATCTCCACTTCGACGCGGGTTTCGTAGTACTCGTGGTCCGGCATGAACTGAACCAGATACTGACGTGCGATCAGTTCGTAGAGCTGGCGTTCAGATTGCGACAGCCGGGCGATATCGAACTTTTTCTCGGTAGGGACAATGGCATGATGGGCATCGACCTTGCTGTCGTTCCAGGCTTTGCTGCGCCGCCCGGGATCCGCCACTTTCAGCGCTTCGACGAAGGCTTCGGTACTGGCACCGATCGCCTGCAGAACCCGGGGAGCCCGGGCGTGATGCTCCACCGGCAAATGACGGCTATCGGAACGCGGATAGGTGATCAGCTTGTGCTTTTCATACAGGCTCTGGGCGGCATCGAGCGTCGCCTGCGCGCTGAGCCCGTAGCGTTTGGCGGCGTCGATCTGCAGGTTCGAGAGATTGTACGGCAACGGCGGTGCCTGACGTTTGCGCTTCCTGTCCACCACCAGAACCGTTGCCGGCTGACCATCGATGCGTGATACCACGTTTTCCGCCAGCCTGCGCGACAACACCCGGCCATCCTCGTCCTGGAAAGGCCGGCAAGCCTCGCTCGGCTGCCATTTGGCGTGAAACCGCTCGCCGTCTTCGGTCAGCAGGTGCGCCAGCACTTCATAGAAAGGTTTTGGCACGAAGTCCTCGATCGCGCGATCACGACGCACCACAAGCCCGAGCACCGGAGTCTGCACCCGACCGACCGACAGCACGCCGTCGTAGCCGACCTTGCGCCCCTGAATGGTATAGGCCCGGGTGAGATTGATGCCATACAACCAGTCGGCACGCGAACGGGCCAGCGCGGAGGTTGCCAATGGCACGAATTCACGGTTCGGACGCAGTCGCTCCAGCGCCCGGCGTACCGCCGGCGGGTTGAGATCGCTGATCAGGCAGCGTTGCACGGCATCACGCTTTGCGCCCTTGACCCCGAGGTAGTCGATCACCTCGTCGACCAGCAGCTGGCCCTCGCGGTCCGGGTCGCCGGCGTGCACCAGCTGGTCGGCCTCCCGGACCAGCTTGCGCAGCACCGTCAGTTGCTTGCGCGTTTTCGGCTTGGGCACCAGTTGCCACTGCTGCGGCAGGATCGGCAGGTGCTCCAGTCGCCACTGCTTGTAGGCGGGGTCGTAGGCGTCCGGTTCGGCCTGCTCCAGCAGGTGGCCGATGCACCAGCTGACAGTGTCGCCGTTGGCGGCGCGGATAAAGCCTTCGCCTTTCTGATGGGGTCTGGGCAGCACATCGGCAATGGCGCGCCCCAGGCTCGGTTTCTCGGCGATGAATAAGCGCATAGATGACCGTTGCAAGTCGACAGTTAACAGTTGCCAGCCGGTACCAGGCTGAGACCGGACTTCGGCAACAGAAAACCATTTACTGGATAAATGAACAGTAACTTTAGCGATATATAACGCCGCAGGCCAGTCCCAAAACGAGGACTTGGCGCAATTCAAGCGCAGCTGAGACGCAAGTGCCAACCGCACCTTGAGCATGCGACGAATCTGTTCACTTGTGACTGTTTACTGATCACTTACACCGGTATAATGCCCGGCTTTTATGACTCCCATGCCCGCTCAAACCGGCCGCCGGGGTCCAAATGGCGCTTCACAAGAGTGCCCTCCGTACAGCCGTCGCCTATCCGGCGACTCGATTCCATGGAGAGATGCGATGCAGCCGCGCGCTATAGCCCTGTTGCCCATGCTGCTGTTCCTGACACTGTTCATCGGCAGCGGCCTCTACTATCAATACCAGAATGTCGAATTCGCCTTCTACCAGATTTCCGCACCCGTGGCGATACTGCCCGCCATCGTGCTGGCGCTGATCCTCGGACGCGGCGCGCTGAACAAGCGCATCGAAACCTTTATCGAAGGCGTTGGCGATCACACCATCATCACCATGTGCCTGATCTACCTGCTTGCCGGCGCTTTCGCCAGCGTCGCCAAGGCAGTCGGCGGCGTCGATGCGACGGTCAATTTCGGCCTCAGCGTGATTCCCGATTCGCTGGTGCTGCCGGGTCTGTTCGTGATCACCGCCTTCGTCGCGACCTCGATGGGCACCTCGATGGGCACCATTGCGGCCATCGCGCCGGTCGCCGTGGGCCTCTCGGAGGCTACCGATCTGTCGCTGGCGCTGACCGTCGGCACCGTCATCGGCGGCGCCATGTTCGGCGACAACCTGTCGATCATCTCCGACACCACCATCGCCGCCACCCGCTCCCAGGGCTGCGACATGAAGGACAAGTTCCGCCTCAACCTGGTGATCGCTCTGCCGGCCGCCATCGCGACTCTGATACTGCTGTTCGTCCTGGGCAGCAGCGGACAGATCAGCCAGCCCGGCGACTACGATCTGCTGCGGGTGCTGCCGTACGTGGCCGTGCTGGTGCTGGCGGTGTCGGGGCTCAATGTAATGCTGGTGCTCTTTACCGGCATCGTGCTGGCCGGCATCGTCGGCCTGATGCAGGTGCCGGATTACAGCATCGCGCAGCTGTCCCAGGATATTTACGCCGGCTATACCGGGATGCAGGAGATCCTGATCCTGTCGCTGCTGATCGGCGGCCTCGGCGCCCTGATGAGACAGCAGGGCGGGCTGGAATTTCTGGCACGCAGCATCGACAGACTTACCCGCGGCAGTTCGGAACGCCGCAGCGGCGAAACCAGCATCGCCGCATCGGTGGCGCTGACGAATCTGTGCACCGCCAACAACACCGTGGCGATCATTATCAGCGGCAGCCTGGCACGCGATATCGCCAGTCGCCACGGCGTCGACCCGCGCCGCAGCGCCAGTCTGCTGGACATTTTTTCCTGCGTGATTCAGGGCATGCTGCCCTACGGCGCCCAGATGCTGCTGGCCGGCTCGATCGCCGCACTGTCGCCGCTGGAGCTGATAGGCACAACCTATTACTGCTGGCTGCTGGGAGTCATTGCCATTCTGGCAATCATCACCGGCATTCCGAAGCTGCAGCCGAAAGCTGTCGCATCCGCAGCGACAGCGAATCTCTGACGGATTGCCAAAGCCAAAGGTGACAGGTGACGTGTGACGCGTAACCTGTCACGTGTAACGCGTAACCCGTAACGCCTCACGCCTCACGCCTCACGCCCAACGGCATCCTGCCGCACCCACTCCAGCAACTGCGGGTAAAAATCGAGAAAGCAGCCTTCCAGCTCGGCGTAGTGCCGGATGACCTCCTCTCCCGCGCCATAGAGCGCCGTCCTACGGCTCATTCTTGCCGCTATCGCGTCCAGCACCTGACTGATCACCGCCAGCTCGCGGTAGCTGACCAGCCAGTCATCACGCCGCATCCCTTCGAAACGCCGCCGTGCGCTCTCGGGCATCAGGCTCGCCCTTGCGGCGAGGCTGCAATAGACCTGGCGGGTAAACTCGGGCAGCAACCGGTCGTCGAAGCGTTGCCAGTGGCGGCTGAGAAAGTGGTCGAAGGCAACGTCAACGACGATGCCCGCAACCCGACGCCGGTCGGGACTCAGCAGCCGTACCGCCTGCTGCACCGCCGGATGGCGGTCGGTGAAGGCATCGATACGGCGGTGCAAACGGATTCCGGACTCGACCGCGGCAGGCCAGTCGTCAAGATCGCGACCGCGGACGAAGTCGCCGAGGTAGTTGCCGGTCAGGTCGCTGTCGACCCGATCGGCCAGATGAAAGTGCGCCAGATAATTCATCGGGTACGGCGGATACCTCAATATCGGAACTCACACTTTACCACAGCCACCGCTACAGGCTGGGATCGAGCGCGGCGTCCTGGGCATGACGCCGCGGCGGGCAGCAGGCAAGCACATCGGCCCGAAGTACCTCCTGCTTCGCGATCAGGCTGTTGATTTCCGGGCGGTCGCGCAGGTAATGCGGCGTTTCCTTGTGAGCCTGCAACGCCTCGGGACTTTCATAAACCTCGTAAAGGTAGAAACGGAGCGGGTTTTCCCGGTCGGCCAGCACATCGAAGGTATGGCAGCCCGGCTCGTCGCGCACCGACGCCCGGGCGTTCTCGGATATCACTTCGAGGTAGCGGTCACGGCTTCCCGGTTTCAGATCGACGCTGATAAAAATACAGTACATGTGCCCTCCCGGTTAATGTCGACATTAGGTCATATTTTTGTGTACAGTTTGCAGTGACTTTAGACACAACAGACCGCCAACACAACCTTCTGAAGAGGAGTCTCCCGTGACACCGCGACCCAGCGCCCTCAATGGCATGCGCCATATCGCCTTTGCCGTACCCAACCTGGAGCAGGTCGAGCGCTTCTACGTCGAACTGCTCGGCATGGCGGTTCTGCACCGGCCGCACGCGGATCTGGTGTACCTGACACTGGGCAACGACAACCTTTCCCTGAGCCGCTCGGGCGACGGGGAGGATCCTAGCGGGGCTCAGCGCATGGATCACTTCGGCTTTATCTGCGACAGGCCCGAAGACGTTGACGCCTGGTGCGAGTATCTCGAGGCACAGGGCGTACCGATACTGAGCCGGCCGCATGATCACAGCAACGATCCGGGGGTGCGCAGCTTCTACTGCCTCGACCCCGCCGGCAATGCGGTGCAACCGCTCTACCACCCGGCGGTATCCGGACAACGCTTCGAAAGCCCGCGCTAACCGGCGCCGAAGCAATAAAAAACCCGCCGGGAGGCGGGTTTCTTGGGGTCTTGTCAGTGAGCAGAGGGGGCGGGACTTCTGCGCGGACGGCGTCGACGGCGGGGCTTGGCCGCCGCACCCTCGTCGCTTCTACCCGGCGCCCTGTTACCGCTGGCCTGGCGTTCGTTACGGGCGTTGCCAGCCCTTTTGCCACTGTTGCCACCCTTGCCGGCGCCGCCCGAGTTACCGCCACGGCGACGGCGCTGACCGTCACCGCCAGCAGGCTTCTTCGGCTGCGGCTCGGCCGCCGCCGGCGGCACGTAGCTTTCCGCGCTGCGGCGCAGCAGCTCGAGATCGACAACCGGTGCCGGCAACACCTCGAACTTGCGGCGCAGCAGCTTTTCGATGGCCCGGAATTCCTTGCTTTCGTCACGGCTGACCAGCGAAATCGCCTCGCCGCTGGCCCCCGCCCGGCCGGTGCGGCCAATACGGTGCACGTAGTCCGCCGGCACGTTGGGCAGCTCGTAGTTGACGACATGCGGCAACTGGTCGATATCGAGGCCGCGGGCAGCGATATCGGTCGCCACCAGCACCCGGGTCTCGCCGCTCTTGAAATTCGCCAGCGCCCGGGTACGGGCGTTCTGGCTCTTGTTGCCGTGGATCGCCGCGGCACTGATGCCGTTTTTCTCAAGCTGCTGGCTGAGACGGTTGGCGCCATGCTTGGTACGGGTGAAAACCAGCACCTGTGACCAGTCGCCGCTCAGGATCAGCTGTGCCAGTACCGGCATCTTGTCGCCCTTCTCCGTCTCGTAAAATGCCTGCTCGATACGGTGCGCGGTGGCGTTGCGAGCCACCTCCACGCTGGTGGGGTTATGCAGGATATCCTGGGTCAGGCGCTTGATCTCCGGCGAGAAGGTCGCCGAGAACAGCAGGTTCTGACGTTTCGCCGGCAACAGCTTGAGCACCCGACGGATATCATGAATGAAACCCATGTCCAGCATGCGGTCGGCTTCATCGAGCACCAGCATCTGAATATGGGACAGATCGATGGCCCCCTGTCCGTGCAGATCCAGCAACCGGCCCGGCGTCGCCACAAGGATATCGACGCCCTTGCGCAACAGGTCTTTCTGCGGGTTGATACTGACGCCGCCGAAGACGACCGCCGAGCGCAGCGGCAGGTGCTGGCCGTAGGTACTGACGCTCTCGCCCACCTGCGCCGCCAGTTCGCGCGTCGGCGTCAACACCAGCGCACGCAGCAGATGCCCCTCCGGTGGCCGGTGCTCGCTGAGTCGCTGCAGCATCGGCAGGGTGAAACCGGCGGTCTTGCCGGTGCCTGTCTGTGCCGCGGCCAGCAGGTCGCGACCTTCGAGCACCACCGGTATTGCCTGGGCCTGGATCGGGGATGGGGTTTCGTACCCCTGCTGCTGCACGGCGCGCAACAGCGGTTCGGAAAGTCCTAGAGAGGAAAAAGCAGTCATGTATATCCGTCAACTGGGATCGATATCGGTTCCGGCCACAACCTGACCACCGCCCGACCCTTCTGGGTTAAGCGGCGCAGCTTACCGGAAACCGGGCGCCGGCGCCATGTAAATAGCGCAAAAGGCCCCTGCTGCACTGCAAACAGCCCCTGCCTTGCTGCACACAGGCGGGGCGGCCTCCCGCCATCGGTGGCCCAGGCCGAAAATTGCGCCTGCCATACTTTTGTGGAGAGCGACACACAGGCCATCCATGGCCTAGATCGAAAATTGCTCCTGCCATACTTTTGTGGAGAGCGGCACACAGGCCATCCATGGCCTAGACAGCAAATTGCTCCTGCATTTGCTGCACACAGGCTATCCATGGCCTAGACAGCAAATTGCTCCTGCATTTGCTGCACACAGGCCATCCATGGCCTAGTCTGTTTGCAGTGACGGAGGAAAGGAAACGCCCCATGACCCGCAGATCTCAGCGAGCCTTTTTCCGCAAGCTCTATCTCGCCTGGCTGATCGATACCGGCCGCCACAACCTGCGCACGCTGCAGGAAAAAACCGGCATGCCCAGGCGCACGCTGCAGGACAGCCTGAAAGACCTCGAGGACATCGGCATCCGCTGCGTGTTCGAACAGAACGACGGTGAACGCAACAATTTCGGGCTCTATCGCATAACCGACTGGGGGCCGATCCGGCGCAACTGGGTGCGCACCCACCTCGCGACCCTGAAGGCCGAACTCGAGCAGTGATTGAAGGCTGCTGAGTTCCCCAGGATGGGTGGAACGGCACCCCGGGACGGGACGTCCGGCCCTGCCGCGGCCGGAAGCCGTGTAACCCAACTGACGTCAGCACGGATATCGGATCGGTTGATGGGTTGCGCCGCCGTAATGAGTCGATGCCAAACGACGACCCTATGCGGATGGCGGCTCCACCCATTCTACGCACTTACGCCTCACCACCCCCAAACCTGAACCTCGTATCGAGACGACTGTAGCCAAGTCCGTTGCCCTTGCGCACCCTTATCTGCACCGGAATCCGCTCCTTCAGCGCCTCGACGTGACTGATAACGCCGATCATCTTGCCGCTTGCGTTGAGACTGTCCAGGGCGTCCAGCGCCACATCGAGCGTATCCGCATCCAGGGTACCGAAGCCCTCGTCGAGAAACAGCGAGTCGATGCGGGTCCGGTGGCTGACCAGATCCGACAGCGCCAGCGCCAGCGCCAGACTCACCAGAAAACTTTCGCCGCCCGACAGGGTCCGGGTATCGCGCAGGGTGTCGGCCTGCCAGCCGTCGATGACCTCCAGCTCCAGCTCGTCGCCATCCTTGCGCTGCAGACGGTAACGTCCGTCCAGGCGCCCGAGCTGGCGATTGGCCAGATAGATCAGGTGATCCAGCGTCAGCCCCTGGGCGAAGCGCCGGAAGCGATCGCCTTTTTGCGAACCGATCAGACTCGAAAGCTGTGCCCAGGTGTCATATTGCCGCTGCTGCGACTCGATCTGCGCCACCAGCGATTGCTGGCTTTGCCGAACCCGCGCATCCTGCTCCAGCTGCTGCGACAGAGCGCCCTGGCGCTGGCGGTTGCTGTCCAGCTCCTCGCGCACCTGGGCCAGTTCGTTGGCGACCTGCGCCGCGTCGAGCGACGCGAACGGCTGCCGCTCAAGCGCTTCCAGCTCGGACTGCGCCTGCGACAGCAGCGATGCATGGCCGCTGCGCTCGCGATCGAGCTCGTCGCGCAGGGCCTGCAGCCGGTCCCGCTCGCTGCGATCGATCAGCGCGCACTCAAACGCCTGCTCGGTTTCGAAGACGCTTGCTTCCAGCGCCCGCCGCCAGCCCTCACGCGAGTCTGCTGCCTGCATCTGCTGCGCCGCATGGCGGCTGCGAAGCTCCTCGAGCCGCCCGTCCAGACCGTCCAGCCGCTGGCGGGCCGCGGCGAGTGCCCGGGCCGCCTGTCGCTGCGCCGACTCGGCCTGCTGAACGCGCTCCAGAAGCTGACGCCGGATCGTCGCCACTGAGTCGCCGCCGAACAGCTCACGCCTTTGCCGCAAAAGCTCTTCGCGCTCGATGCCCAGGCGCTGCTGCAGCGCCTGCTGGGTCTGCAGTTCCGCTGCAAGATGATCGCGCTCGCGTTGCTGCGCAGCCAGTCGTTCGACCGCCCTGTCGTACTCGCGCTGCTGCGCCTGCGACTGCTCGCGCATGCCATTGTAGATTTGCCAGAGGTGCGCCTGCGCCTCGAGCCACTCGTCCTGGCCGGCAAGTTCAGGCAGGGCGCCTTCGGCCAGAGATCCGGCGATACCCGCCTCCAGCTGCGCCAGGGTCTCGAGGCTTTTTTCGCGCTCCTGCTGCAACCCTTCGAGCTGCTCTTCAAGCGTAACGCGCTGCGCCTGCAACATGCTCAGCCGGTGTTCGACGTCGCGATTGCGCTGCTGTTCGCGCGCAAGCTCCGCCGCGAGCTTCTGGCGCTGCACCTCCAGCTCCGAAAGCTGTTCTACCTTGGCTTCGAGCTGTACCTGCGCACTCGTCTGCCGATCCAGCAGCGCCGCCAGCACCGCAGGCTCGGGCAGCAGCCCCGCACCTTCGACCGCCAGCTCAAGTCCGCTCTCGCACAGCTCCGTCAACAGTGGCATCGCCTCGGTCTCCAGGCGGCGGCACTCGTCATCCAGACGCCCGAGCTGATCCTGAACGCCCTGCAACTGCGCCCGCGCGGTCGCCAGTTCCGCGCCCGCCTGCTCACCCTGGCGTTGCAGGCGGTCCAGCTCGGCTTTCTTGTCATCGCGCCGGCGTTCGGTGTCATCGGGCTCCGGCAGGCGATACTCCTGCACGAACGGATGATGGGTTGAGCCGCACAGCGGACAGGCCTGATCCGGCTGCAACTGCTCACGGTAGCTGCTGAGCTCGACCACGCGCCGCTCCTGCACCAGCAGCCGCTCCAGGTCGTCCAGGTGCTGCCGGCACTGCCTGAAGCGCTGGCGTGCGGCTTCGAGCGCCTCGGAGCGCTCGTTCAGAAGGGTGTGAAGCCGGTTCTCCTGCTGGCGTTGCTGCAGCTGTTGCAAGCGGTTCTGATGGAGGCGGCCAACCAGGTCCCGGAGCTTTTCCAGCCCGGCGCAGCGGCGCTGCTGCCGGCGCAAATCGTCGCGCAGCGCGGCAGGCTCCCGCTCGCCCAGCAGTCTTCGCCACTGCCCATCCAGCTCCTGCTGGCGCTGCAGCAGTGCGGCGACGGCTTCAGCGCTGCGGCTTCGCTCCCTTTCCGCCTCGCCGCCGCGCTCGATCAGCGCCTCCCGCTGGCGCTGAAGCTCCTTCGAACGCCTCCGCCGCTCATCGGCCTCGGCGCAAAGACGGGCGCGTCGCGTCAGCTCAGCCCGCCACAATGGCAGCTGTTCGCCGAGCCCGGCATGGTGCGGATGAGCATCGAGATATTCCCCGGCCCGGGCCAGGGCTTCCTGTGCACCGCGCTGCCGGGACCGCGTCCGCTCCAGCTCCGCATCGAGACGCCGGCATGCTTGGGCGCCATCATTCAGTGTTTGCCCAAGCTCAGACTGACGCTCCGCAAGGCTCAACAGGCGCTGGTCGAGCGGGACCACTTCCTCGTGCAACCGGGTTTCGGTCTGCTCCCTGGCTTCGCCTGCAGCCGCAAGTTCTGCGGCCGCCGTCGCCTCGCGTGCGACCAGTTGCCGAACCTGCTCCGCACTTTCAAGGCGGTGGGCGGTTTCGTTGTCGATACTCCCGGACAACGCCGCCAGCTGATCCGCATCGCTGCGGGCCTGGCGAAACAAAGGCTGGATTTCGAGCGCCGGCAACGCCGCCGCCAGACGCGCAAGATCGGGCTCCGCCGCCTCGCGTCGTGCCTCCAGCGCCGCACTCTCCTGCAGCCTGCGCGCTTTCGTCTCCCGCGCCCTGGCCAGACTTTCGAGCCCACGGGCCGCCTCGCCCAGTGTCTGTTCGCGCCGCTGCGCTGCCGCCAGCGCCTCGTCCAGCGCCTGCCGCTCCTGCTTGAGCGCCAGCAGCCTATCCTCATCGAGCAACTGCAGCCCCTCGAGCCGGACGCGCAACAGCGCCAGGGCTTCCTCTTCCCGGCGTCTGCGATCAAAGGCGCGGCGCGACAGCTCGCCGTATATCTCGGTCCCGGTGAGTTCCTCGAGCAGCTCGGCCCGCTCGTTGGCGCTGGCATTGAGAAAGGCCGCGAATCCTCCCTGCGCCAGCATCATCGACTTGGTGAAGCGGGCGAAATCGAGACCGGTCAGTTCACTGACCCGGCTGAGCTTGTCGCCTATACGGTTGGTAATCAGCCGGCCATCGCCGTGGGCCAGTTCGACCTGAGGCGGCTGCAGCTTGCCCTCGGGGCGCCCCCGCGCCCGATGCTGGGACCAGAACGCCCGATACGCCTCCCCCCTGACCTCGAACTCGACTTCGGCGAGGCAGTCGGCGGTATGTCGTGTCATCAGCTCGTTGCTGCCCGCCGATACGCTCAGACGCGGGGTCGCGTGGTAGAGCGCCAGACAGACCGCATCGAGCAGCGTGGTCTTGCCGGCCCCGGTGGGTCCGGTGATGGCGAAGAGTCCGTTGTCGACAAACTCCGGCGAGCGAAAATCGATGAACCACTCGCCCTTGAGCGAATTCAGGTTGCGCAGTCTCAGGCTGAGTATTTTCATGGCGCCTCCCCGACATCCGACTCGTCAAGCTCGGCCCTGAGGTTCTCAAAGGCTACGGACAACCGCGCCCGGGTGACGTCATCTAATTCCTCCAGTGCCAGGCGACGCCGGAAAACCTCATCCACCGAAAGCTCCTGCAGAGTTTCCCGCGCCTGCGTCTGCAACGACGCCGCCGCCCCGGCCCGCTTGCGACGAATGCGCAGTATCTCCACCGGAAGATCGGCCAGCAGCTCCTGCACCCTGAGCTGAAGATCGCTGAGGTAGTCGTCCGTCTCGACCTCGACCTCCAGCCAGGTGGTGGTTTCGCGCTCAGGCTCCCCCTCGAAATGTGCGACCAGCTGATCGGCCAGCTCTTCGAGGCTACCGCGAAGCGACAGCAGCGGCTGCCAGACCGGCACTTCGATTTCTTTCACGCTATCAAGAGCACCGCCGGCAAAGTCGACCAGCAACACCTGTTTGCCACGGGTGCTTTCGTCGAAGCTCAGCGCGATCGGCGAACCGCTGTAGCGAATGTGTTCGGTGCCGGCAACCTTCTGCGCCCGGTGCAGGTGCCCGAGGGCGATGTAATCGGCCGGCGGAAACGCCGCTGCCGGAAAGGCCTCCAGAGTACCGATGTAGAGTTCCCGCACCGACTCCGAGATCTGCCCGCCCACCGTTGTCAGGTGTCCGGTGGCAATGATCGGCAGAGCCTGCTCCGCTCCCGACTCCGCCGCCTGACTGGCCAGCAGCGCCTCCCGCTGAGCGCGGGCCAGTTCATAGATAACGGTATAATGCTCACGAATCGCGGACGCCAGTGCATCGCGCTTGTACTCCCGGCTTTCGCCCGCATGGCTTTCCAGCAGATCGCGCGGGCGCAGGTACGGAATCGCGCAGAGGA
The DNA here is from genome assembly GCF_014645375.1 of Marinobacterium nitratireducens. GTDB lineage: Bacteria > Pseudomonadota > Gammaproteobacteria > Pseudomonadales > Balneatricaceae > Marinobacterium_A > Marinobacterium_A nitratireducens. Next base: position 115,250 of record NZ_BMLT01000001.1, on the reverse strand, counting down.
CCGCCCCCGGCGTTCCGTCTTGCCGGTGCAGGGTGATCACCTGATCGCCGGGATCCTCCGTCACCCCGCCGATGACGCGGGTGTCGAGACAGGCCAGCAGCTCGCGGGACTCGTGCAGAGTCGACACCGAGTCGTGGTTGCCGCCAAGCACCACCAGCTGGCAGCCGGTCTCGCGCAGCTCGACGATGAAGTGATTGTAGAGTCGCCGGGCATAGCTCGGCGGCGTGCCGGTATCGAAGATGTCGCCCGCCACGATCAGGGCGTCGACGCCAAGCTCTCTCACCTGGTCGATCAGCCAGCGCAGGAAAGCCCGGTGCTCGGGTTCCCGGCTCTTGCCCATGAAATGTTGTCCGAGATGCCAGTCGGAGCTGTGCAGTACGCGCATGGAAATTCCTTGTGGGCCGCCGTGCGGCCGACTTTCAGCCATCCACGGCCTTGAGGGTTACCGAACCGAGCTGACGCATCTGCTGGCCAATCCAGCGCCCGCGCCGCACAACGTAGGACGATGGCGGCTGCGCGCGATAGCGGTACGGATTGGGCAGAACCGCCGCCAGCCGGGCCGACTGCCAGGCGCTCAGGTTGGCGGCCGGCACACCGTAGAAGTGCCGGGCCGCGGCCTCGACACCGTAGATGCCGGGACCGAACTCGACGATATTGAGGTACACCTCGAGAATGCGCCCCTTGTCCCAGCACAGTTCGAGCAGCAGCGCGAACCAGGCCTCGAGCCCCTTGCGGACCCAGCTGCGACCGGACCAGAGAAAGAGGTTCTTGGCGGTCTGCTGCGTCAGCGTGCTGGCGCCACGAACACGCCCTCCGTCGAGGTTGTGCTCCAGGGCGCGCTTGATGGCTTTGAAGTCGAAGCCGCTGTGCTCGGGAAAGCGCTGGTCCTCGGCCGCGATCACCGCAAGCTGCATCGACGGTGAGATGCGCTCGCGCGCAACCCAGTCATGGACGAAAGACTCAGGGTAACCTTGCGGTGGAAAGAGTTCCCGCTGGATCAGCCAGGACCAGATTGGCGGATCGACAAAGCGCAGCAGCAGCACCAGCAGCAGGCTGAACAGTATCCAGCCACCAGCCAGCCACAGCAGCGCCTTGCCAACGGGACGAAACAGATAGCGTTTGAGCAGGGGCACAATGGATCCGGGTTCGAAAAATCAGGGACCTATTGTGCTTATGGGAGCGGCGGGCGTAAAGCGGCTATTCGCGGCGGGAAGTGCCGGGCGCAGGCAAGGCGGCTTCGCCGCCCATGATGGGTTACGCCGCCGGCAAACGAAATTGGTATTCCGACAGGCACTGCCGTCGGCGGCTAACCCATCCTGCATCAGTGTTCGCGGCGCAGCGCCGCATCCACAGGCCTCACCGCTCACCACCCCCGAGCTCAGACACTGGCTTGCGCCAGGTCCAGCAGCTCCCGCAGCGCAACGGTAAAGATGGCGCAATCGTTCAGATTGGCGCCGCGCAGTTCCGCAAGCATCTGCTGCCAGCGCTCGAGCATGTCCGCACGCCGGTCGAGCCAGCCACTGACCAGCGCATCGGGCGCCTCGCCGTCCTCCGTCTCGCCGGCTTCGGCCAGCACCTTGACGGTCAGTTCCCGCATCTGGGCATTGAGGTCTTCGCGCAGTCCGTCGCGCGCCATCGACTGCCAGTGGTTGGCGACCTCGATCGCCCGCACCTGCTGGTCGAACCAGTGCAGATCGAGACGCTCGCCGATGTCGAAATAGACCGCCGCGACCCGCTCCAGTGCCTGGCCGGTTTCGGCGGCCGCCTCGATCACCCCGAGCAGCGCGTACAGACTGTCGGCTGAGGCGACGCGCGAGGCCAGCGCCTCGGATACACCGGCCGCCACCAGTTCGTCGCGGCGCTGCTGCCAGACTTCCCGCGGCTGCCCCTGCAGACGGTCGCCGATGCTGTCACCGATCTCGCGCACGCCCGGCTGGTAACGCTCAACTGTCGCCGCGACCTGCAGTTCGGCGCGCTGGCGCAACAGGAACCAGTAGCTTGCCCGACGTACCAGACGGATCAGGTCGAGCATCATGCCCTGCTGCAGCCGCGCGTCAACCTGGTTGTCCAGCGCCTCGATCTGCTTCCAGATCGGCTCGATATCGTAGACTTCACGGGCAATCACGTAGGCGGCGGCGATTGCCGCCTGATCGCGCCCGCTGGCCTGCTGCAGACGCTGCACAAAGGTTATGCCCATGCGGTTGACCATGCCGTTGGCAACCTGGGTCGCAACGATCTCGGCGCGCAGACGGTGCCCCTGAACCTGCTCCGGGAAGCGTTCGACCAGCTGCGGCGGAAAGGCACGTTCCGCTTCCCGCGACATCAGCGGGTCCGATGTGATCCAGGAGTCGGTGAGCTGCTCCTTGAGCTCGGACTTGGCATAGGAGATCAGCACCGAAAGCTCCGGACGCGTCAGCCCCAGGCGCTGGGTCTTGCGTTCCTGCAGCACCTCGTCGCCGGGAATAAACTCCAGGGAGCGGACCAGACGTCCGGCCGATTCGAGCCGGTGGATCAGACGGATGTAGTCATCGAGCGCATAGCACGAATGGCGCTGCGCGATACTGATGGCGAGGGCCTGATCGTAGTTGTTCTTCAGTACCAGGCGGGAAACATCTTCGGTCATGTCCCGCAGCAGGTTGTTGCGCTGCTTCAGAGTCATATCGCCATTGGCGACCACTTCGTTGAGCAGTATCTTGATGTTGACCTCGCGGTCGGAACAGTCGACCCCGCCGGCATTGTCGATAAAGTCGGTATTGGAGGCCCCGCCTCTCAAACCGTACTCGATGCGTCCAAGCTGCGTGAATCCGAGATTGCCGCCCTCCCCGAGCACCCGGCAGCGCAGCTCGTGGCCGTCGATCCTCAGGCCATCGTTGGCCTTGTCGCCAACGTCGGCGTGGGTCTCGTTCGCCGCCTTGACGTAGGTGCCGATGCCGCCGTTCCAGATCAGGTCGACCTGAGCCTTGAGCAGTGCCGAGATCAGGTCGTTCGGCGCCAGCCTGTCCTCGTCGATATCGAAACGCTGTTTCATCTGCGGGCTTATCGGTATCCACTTGGCGCTGCGGGCGAAGACGCCTCCGCCCTCGGAAATGAGCTCGGCGTTGTAATCGGTCCAGCTCGAGCGTGGCAGTTCGAACAGGCGCTGACGCTCGGCAAAGCTGCTGGCCGCATCCGGCTGCGGGTCGATGAAGATGTGCAGGTGGTTGAACGCCGCCACCAGGCGGATATGCTGCGACATCAGCATGCCGTTTCCAAACACGTCGCCGGCCATGTCGCCAATGGCAACGACGGTGAAGTCCTGCGACTGGGTATCGAGCCCGAGCTCGCGAAAGTGCAGCTTGACCGACTCCCAGGCACCGCGGGCGGTGATCCCCATCTTCTTGTGGTCGTACCCCTGGCTGCCGCCGGAGGCGAAGGCATCCCCCAGCCAGAAGCCGAACTCCTCGGCGATGCCGTTGGCGATATCCGAGAAGGTCGCGGTGCCCTTGTCGGCGGCGACCACCAGATAGGGGTCGTCGCCATCGTGCCGCACCAGGTCCGGCGGCGGCTGCAGCTCCCCCGCCACCAGATTGTCGGTCACGTCCAGCAGCGCGCGGATAAAGGTACGGTAGCTGGCAATGCCCTCGGCCTGGATCTCGTCGCGGCTGCCGCCGGCCGGCAGTTGCTTGGCGACGAAGCCGCCCTTGGCCCCTACCGGCACTATCACGGCGTTCTTGACCTGCTGCGCCTTCACCAGCCCCAGCACTTCGGTGCGGTAGTCCTCGCGCCGGTCGGACCAGCGCAGCCCGCCGCGGGCAACCCGGCCACCGCGCAGATGCACGCCCTCGACCCGCGCCGAATAGACGAACACCTCGAACATCGGCCTTGGCAGCGGAATATCGCCGATGGCGTGCGGATCGAGCTTGAAGGCGAAGTAGTCCTTGAGCTCGCCGTCGTCGCCACGCTGGTAGTAGTTGGTGCGCAGCGTCGCCCGGATCAGCTCGAGAAAGCGACGCAGTATCTTGTCGTCATTGAGGTTGTCGACCTTGTCGAGACCGTCGATGATGCTGCCGGCGATACGCTCGGTGAGCGCCTGGATCTTCTTGCTGCTCTGCCTCCCCGGTTCGAAGCGGGCGCGGAACAGCGCCACCAGCAGCCGCGTAATGTGCAGATGGCGCGCCAGCGTATCGGCGATGTAGGGCTGACTGAAACCGAAACGGATCTGCTGATTGTAGCGGGCGTAGGCCCGCAGCATGGCCACCTCGCGCCAGGTCAGATTGGCGCCGATCACCAGGCGGTTGAACTCGTCGCTCTCGGCGCGGCCGTTCCAGATACTGGAGAACGCCTCCTGGAAGTTCTGCCGCACGTCCTCGAGTTCGACCGGCTCCTCGCTGTCATACTGCAGCGTGAAGTCGTGAATCCAGAACCTTGAGCCGTCACGGCGCTTGATCTTGTACGGATGTTCGCCGACCACCCGCATGCCGAGTTTCTCGAGCACCGGAATGACGTCCGAGAGCACCAGCGGCTGCTGCGGATGGAACAGCTTGAAGCGCAGCACCTCGCGGGTTTGTTCGAGCACGCGATAGAAGCTCAGGTTCAGCGCCTGTCCGCCATCGAGCTGTTCGATACGCTGAATATCGTAAACCGCCGCGTTAGGGCGGAAGTTCTCGCGATAGGCGGACGGGAAGGCGTGCCGATAGCTATTGGCCAGCGCATTGCCCTGCTCCTCGCCGCTGCTCTCGATCAGCGCTTCGTGCAGTTCCTCGCTCCAGGCCCGGGAGATATCGACGACCTCGGCCTCGATGGCATGGGGATCGATACCCTCGACCCGGCCCGGATCGACCTGGAGCACAAAGTGCACCCGCGCCAGCAGCGACTCGCTGAAGCGGGTGGTGAACTCGCAGTCGAGCGCCCCGAAATGATCGATCAGCAACTGCTGTACCTGCAGCCGCAACGCCGTGGTGTAGAGATCGCGGGGAACGAAGTAGAGGCAGGTGAAGAACTTGCTGCAGGCATCGCGGCGAATCAGCAGCTTGATCTTGCGACGCTCCTGCAAGGTGAAGATTCCCATCACCATCTCGAACAGCTCGTCGTCGCTGGCAAGGAACAGCTCGTCACGGGGCAGGTCCGTGAGGATCTGCATCAAGGCCTTGCCGCTGTGGCCGCGGCGATCGAACCCGGCGCTCTGCAGCAAACGCGTGGCACGCTGGCGCAGAATCGGAATCTGGCCAGGCGGCTCGAAATAGACCGGCGAGGTCCAGAGCCCGAAGAAGCGGTATTCACCGCTGACGCGCCCGTCGTCACCGTAACGCTTGATCACCACCACATCCTGATGGGCAGGCCGGTGCACCCGCGCCCGGCTCGCGTCCTTGGCGAACATCAGCGGCTCCGGGCAGACCATGAAGTCATATTCTTCGCTGCGCAGGTCTTCGAAAACGCGCGTGGCGCCGGCCTGCACTCTCAGCTTCAGGGTACCGAGTTCGCTGGCATCGACCCGACTGACCTGAAAACCGTCGCCCTCGCCTTCGAACCGAAGCTCGTCGAAGCCGAGAAAGGTGAAGCGGTCGCTGAGCATCCAGTCGCAGAATTCGCGGGCCTCGGCGATTCGCTCGGGATCGACCGAATCCGGCGCCCCACCCAGCTCGACACAGGCCTGGCTCAGGCGCTTGCGCATGGCATCAAAATCCGCCACCGAGGCCCGCACCTCGCCCAGCACCTCGAGCAGGTGCGCCCGCAGCTGCTTGACCTCGTCCGCGGCGGAGTGACGGTCGACCTCGAAGTACATCAGCGCTTCGGCACTGCCGCGCTCATCCTTGCGCTCGACCAGCTCCTCGAAGTTGCCGTCCTCATCGCGCACGACACCGAGCACACTGCTGTGGACCACGTGAATGGCCATCTCCCGGCGGTTGAGCTCCATACGGACGGAGTCGACGAGAAACGGCATATCCGGATGCAGGATGAGGATCACGGTGTGATTGCAGTGCCAGCCGTGCTGCTCCAGATCAGGGTTGAATACCCTGACCCGCGGCGTGCAGCCTTCGCTTTCGTTGAGAAACTCCCAGCACGACAGCGTCGCACCGTAGAGATTGTCGATCCTGCGCTCACCAAGTTCCTGCAGTGGCGACACGCGGTAATAACGCGCGCTGAAATCCTCCACTCTGGCGGCCACCTCTGGCGCCAGCCGACTCTGGTAGAGCTCATCCAGCTGCTGCAGAATCTTGTGCTTGTTCTCGCCCCGTTGCTCCGACATCGATTCCTTTAACCCCGCCTAGCTTTCTTGCCTTGTCGATATTGAAAAGGCTCCGGACAGGACGCGTGCACAGGCCCGGAACCCGGCGCATGCGATACATGCGACGCTATAAACTCTAGGCGCTTAAGGCGGAAATTACTTGTCAAAGACCGGGAAATCTTTGCCAAAAGATACGCGCGCCCTTGATCAGGCGCGCATCAGGAGGGAATTCAGGAGTTTTCGCTGTTGAAGCGGATCACCACAGGACGGCGGCCCCACTCGAGGGCGGCATCGCGATCGACGCCCATGTAGATATCGATTTTCTTGCGCCAGCGGCTGCCCATTTTATCGAGCACCTTGTAGCGCCCGGGCAAGCCCTCGATGGTCACTTCGGCTCCGGGTTCGAGGCCCATCGCCAGCAGATCGCGCGATACCGCAATCGCCTTCATGCCGGGTTTGAGGCGATGCCCCCAGGCACCTATGCTGGGATTGCCGACGGTTTGTCCTGGCAGCGAATTGTATGCCGTCGCCGTGACCTTGAGCTTGACCACCTCGTCGGTTCGCTCGGTCGCCAGGGCTGCGCCGGAGAGACTGAAGCACAACAGTGACACCAGCACCGGCGTGCTCGCCAAAGCAGGGCGCAGCTTTTTCATATATCGAAACAAAGACATAAGCAACACGGATTTTGGCACGGAACTTGTAGTCTGCCACAAAACCCAGCACAGCGGAACCCCTGCCGCTAGTCGAGATTTCGGGTCGGCGCCCCGAGCCTCCGAAATCCGTTATCATGCAACCTTGTTTCGCCTACGCATCCAGATCGCCAATGACTGCCAACAACCTGACACCCGCCGTCGCCTGGCGCCTGCGGGCGCTGCTCGCCGTCGCCGCCGGCCTGCTTATCGCCGGCTTCTTCGCGCCGATGTTCACCCTCGAACAGTTTGTCTTCATCCATAACCGCTTCTCGCTGCTTTCCGGTGTCTGGCAACTGGCCCGGGACGGAGAGTTCGCTCTGTTCCTACTGATTGTCTGCTTCAGCGTACTGCTGCCCGTACTCAAGCTGCTGGTGCTGCTGCGACTGACCGGCGCGGCGATACGACACGACAGCCGGCTGCCCCGCTATCTGCGCCTGATGCATAGCTACGGCCGCTGGTCGATGCTCGATGTGTTTGTCGTGGCGGTGATGGTGGTGGCGGTGAAACTGCGCGCCGTCGCCGAAGTGCAGGTCCACTGGGGGCTCTACGCCTTCGCTGCTGCGGTGCTGCTGACCCTCTATATCACCTCGAGGATCAGCAGGCTGACGACCTAACTCGCTGCGCGGGCGATCAACCAGCCTGACGGACCGGATCGCCCACGAAGTCCCCTACCTCGAAAACGCCTTCACGGCCGATCGCAGCTCGGTGACCAGCTGTTCGATATCGCCCGTGGCGCGATCGGTGACGTCCGAGGCGTTAACGTTGGACTCGGCGATCTCGCGAATCTTTAGGATGTTCTGACTGATTTCGTCAGCCACCGCGCTCTGCTCCTCCGAGGCACTGGCGACCTGGATGCAGCGATCGGACACTTCCGACAGCGCTTCCACGACGCGCTCGAACGCCTGCCCCGCATTCTGCGCCCGCTCGATGCCATTCTCGGCCTGGGTGCGGCTGCGCTGCATGGTTTCGGCGGTACCGGTGACGTGGTGCTGAATGGTTTCGATCGTGCGACGAATCTGTCCGGTGGAGTCCTGGGTACGCTTGGCCAGGGTGCGCACCTCGTCCGCCACCACGGCGAAGCCGCGCCCCTGCTCGCCCGCGCGCGCCGCCTCGATGGCCGCATTGAGCGCCAGCAGGTTGGTCTGTTCGGCGATATCGCTGATGATCACGACGATGTCGCCGATCGCTTCCGCATGCTCCTTGAGCCGACTGGACGATTCCGACGCCACCACCACTTCATCCACCAGACTGCGGATCGCCGCGACCATATCGTTGACCATCTCGCGGCCGCGCACCGCCTCGTCGGACGCCTGACGCGACGCGTCCGACGTCTGCGCCGTATTGTTGGCAATGTCGTGCGCCGTCGCCGACATTTCCGTCGCCGCCGATGCCAGCAGGTCGGTTTCTGAATTCTGACGGGATACGCCCTCGTGGGTGGTGCTGAGGGCCTGGCGGGTTTTCGTCACCGCATTGCCAAGGGTGGTGATACTGTCTTCGACACGGCCGAGCAGCGTTCGCAACCTGGCGTTCATCATGCGAACTGCAAGATCGACACTACCGCACTCGTCCATGCGCGGCGCCATTACCAGCTGCGCCAGCGGGTTGTCATAGACATCCGTGGTCAGCCCCCGAACCGCAGACAACGGACGGCACAGCCAGTACCCCGCCGATATGGCAGCGACCGTCAACGCCGCCAGCAGCCCGTACTGCAGCCAGCCTTGGGGTAATGCCAGCAACAGCGCCCAGGTTGCCGCCATGACCACGCCGATCAGACCGACCACCGGCAACGCAAGGCGCGCAGGCTGCCCCGGCACCCGAGCCTTGCCGGCGCGCAGCTGGGCGTAGATCTTTTCCGCGCGTTCGATCTGAGCCTCGGACGGACGGGTGCGCACGGACTGATAACCGGTCTTGGCGCCCTGCTCGTCGTAGAGCGGCATCACATATGCCTGCACCCAGTAGTGGTCGCCGTTCTTGCAGCGGTTCTTGACCATCCCCATCCAGGGGCGGTCAGACTTCAGGTGATTCCAGAGATCGGCGAACGCCTCCTTCGGCATATCGGGATGTCGCACGATATTGTGGTGCTGCCCCCGAAGCTCCTCGGCGGTAAAGCCGGATACATCGATGAAGGCCTGGTTGGCATAGACGATTCGACCGCTGAGATCGGTGGTGGAAATCAGCCGCTGATCCGCACCATAGCGGCATTCGACGCCGGTCACCTGTCTGTTCGCTTGATTCACACTACTGCTTCCGTTTGACACGCCAAAGGGGGCACCCCCAAGACAAGCCGTACCCGCCGTTGCGATACAGCCGCTGCGGCCTCCCGGAATCAGGCCCGGGAAGGCCTCTTTACTCTTTCGCTGTGTAGCGGCATCGGCCGCCAAACCTTTAGCCCTATTTGTATCAGGGTTTTTGCAGGCGCTAAAAGCGCGGCGGCAACTGTTACAATATCGACCCCGAATTCGAACGAGGCCGCAATGTTACCCCTGCCTATCGATGAGATTCTGCCCGAGCTTCGCCGTGCGCTGCGCACCTGCACCGAAGCCGTGCTCGAAGCCCCGCCGGGCGCCGGCAAGACCACGCGGGTACCGCTGGCACTGCTGGACGAGCCCTGGCTCGGGGGACAGAAGATCCTGATGCTGGAGCCCAGGCGACTGGCCGCACGGGCCGCCGCCGAGCGCCTGGCGGCAAGCCTGGGCGAGCCGGTCGGGCAGACGGTCGGCTACCGGATTCGTTTCGACAGCCGCGTCGGTCCCGACACCCGCATCGAAGTCGTCACCGAAGGTATCCTGACGAGGCTTTTGCAATCGGACCCGTCTCTCGAAGGTACGGGCCTTCTGATTTTCGACGAATTCCACGAACGCAGTCTCGACGCCGACCTTGGGCTTGCGCTGGCGCTGCAGGGCCGGGAGCTGCTGCGCGAGGATCCGCCGCTGCGTTTGCTGCTGATGTCCGCGACCCTCGACGGCGAGGCCAGCGCCCGCCTGCTGGGCGGCGCGCCGATTGTGCGCAGCGAAGGCCGTTCCTATCCGGTAGAGGTGCGCTACGGCGCCGCGGCGCAAAGCCACGAGCGTATCGAGCCGCGGGCCGTCGCAACGATACTCGACGCACTGGCCAGCGACACCGGCAGTGTACTGGTGTTCCTGCCGGGACAGCGGGAAATCCGCCGTACCGAGCGCCTGCTGCGCGAACGCCTCGGCGAGCGCCGGGACATTCTGCTGGCGCCACTCTATGGCGACCTGGGGCTCGAGGCCCAGCGCCAGGCCATCGCACCAGCGCCGGCAGGCGTGCGCAAGGTGGTCCTGGCAACGGCGATCGCCGAAACCAGTCTCACCATCCAGGGAGTGCGGGTGGTAATCGACTGCGGTCTTAGCCGCGAGGCGATTTTCGACCCGGCCACCGGCATGACGCGGCTGCAGACCCGACGCCTGTCACGCGATGCCAGCGTCCAGCGCGCCGGACGCGCCGGACGGCTCGAGCCCGGTATCTGCTATCGCCTCTGGTCCGAGTCGCAGCAGCAGGCACTGAGCCCGCGCCGCAGCGCCGAAATCCTGCAGGCGGACCTGGCGCCGCTGGCGCTGCAACTGGTCGCCTGGGGCGTCAGCGACCCCGGCGAATTGCGCTGGCTCGATCCGCCCGCGCCCGGCCGCTATGCCCAGGCGCTGGACCTGCTGACGCAACTCGGGGCCGTGACCGCCGCCGGCGACAACCGGTCACTGACCCGGCACGGCGAGCGAATGGCCCGGTTGCCAGCCCACCCGCGCATAGCGCATCTGCTGCTGGAAGGGCGCCGGCTGGGCGTTCAGGCGCTGGCCTGCGAAATCGCAGCACTGCTGTCCGATCGCGACCCGCTGCGCCAAAACGACGCCGATATCGGCCATCGCCTGGCCTGGATTGGCGGCGAAGTCCGGCCAGGATCGGCCGAGCGCGGCCAGTGGCAGCGGCTGCGTCAGCAGCGAGATCAGTTCAGGCGCCTGTGTGAGCGCCTCGACAGCCCCGAGAAAACGGCCGAGCCGCTATCGCGGGACGACGCCATCGCCACGCTCATCGCCACCGCCTACCCCGACCGCATCGCCACGCGGCGCCAGCCACAGGGACTGGATTTCCGCCTCGCCAACGGCCGCGCCGCCCGACTGGATGCCGACGACCCGTTGCGCAACAGCCCCTGGCTCGCGCTGGCCCAGGTCTCCGGACGCAGCGGCGAAGCGGTGGACCGCATCCGCCTGGCGGCACCGCTGGATCCGGCGCTGTTTCAGGGCCCCCTTAGGGCAATGCTGTCACGCGAGGAGCGGGTCGAATGGAGCGACAGCGAAAACCGCCTCGTCTGCGAACGCCAACTGCGCACCGGACAGCTGATCGTCAGACGCGAACCGCTCCCGGAGCCGGCGGCCGACACCCGCAACGCCGCACTGTGCGCACTGATCCGCAAACAGGGCCTGGGGCTTCTGCCCTGGACGGACGAGCTGCACCGCTGGCGCCGGCGAGTCGCCTTTCTGCGCCACCACGACACCCAGGCGGAGCCCGCCTGGCCCGATTTATCCGACGACGCGCTGCTCGGCGACCTGGAACAGTGGCTCGCGCCCTGGCTCGACAATGTCAGCCACCGCAATCACTTCGCCAGGCTTGACCTTGGCGCCATTCTGGAGGGCTTGCTGCCCTGGCCCCTGCCGCGCCTGCTCGATGAACGGGCGCCGACCCATTTCCGGCTGCCCTCGGGACACCGCGCCCGCATCGACTACGCTGAAGATCCGCCGGTGCTGGCGGTCAAGCTGCAGGAGCTGTTCGGCTGCACCGAAACGCCCAAAGTCGGCACGGTGGCGCTCAAGCTGCACTTGCTGTCCCCGGCACAGCGGCCTCTGCAGGTCACCCAGGATCTGGTCAGCTTCTGGAACAACAGCTACCGCGAGGTGCAGAAAGATATGAAAGGACGTTACCCCAAGCACCACTGGCCCGATGATCCGATGACGGCCACGCCGGGCAGCGGCGTCAAACGGCGCAGCCGATGAGCACCTTCGCCGTCGGCGCCAGCCGCCTTGGTCCCGCCCGGGCGCCGCTGGTGCTGTACCTGCCCAACCCGCCAGTCTGCCCGGCGCACGCCGGCCACACCGACGTGGCCGCCCTGGTCGCCGCCAACGGCAATCACTGGCGCAAGATACTGACGATTCTGGCGAAGCTTGCTGCGAAGGAGGGGGAAGATTGGCGCCACTATCGCGACGCGTCACTGCTGACCCGAACCGAGGCGATCAGCTTTGCCGACAGCCCGGATCCTGCGGCGAGGCGGCACCTGGTCGCCGGCAAGGCCAGCTGGCAACGGCTGGGCTTCGATTATCGGGACTTCGCCCCGCTCGACGAAAGCGGCACGCTCTTCGCCCGGGACGATGTCCTGCTGACGCCCTACCCCGACTACCGGCAGTTTCCGAACCGCAGCATAGAACGGGTGCGGGAATGGCTGCAGCATGCACGGCAGGACGTCGCGCCCGGTTGAGACAGGCATCAGCCGCAGGAGCCCGCTTTGCGGGCGAACCCGCAGGACTGCAAAGCGAATCGCCAGCGAAGTGGGCGATCTCTGGCAATCGTTGCGCAGGCATCGGGGGGGGGATTCGCTCGCGCAGCGAGCGCCTACAAAAAGCGCAGGCGACACCTGTAGAAGCCCACTCCGTGGGCGATCTCTGCCGATAGTTTCGCGGCCACCGGGGTGGTTCGCTCGCGAAGCGAGCGCCTACGAAAAGCGACTTTACCACCTGTAGGAGCGGCGCCCCCGCCGCGAATTTCGCAGAACCGGCGCCCCGCCCCGCCACGCATTCCGTAGGAGCGGCGCCCCGCCGCGAATTTCGTAGGAGCGGCGCCCCGCCGCGAAAGGAGTCGTCAGTTGGCCTCGGCCGGCTCGCGCTCCGGCAGCGTGACGTTCAGCTCGAGCACCGAACAGCTGTCGTTGTTTTCGAGCTGAATACTGATGTCGTCCTGGTCGATCTGAATATACTTGCGAATCACCGCCAGGATTTCTTCCTGCATCTGCGGCAGGTAGTCCGGCTGCTGCCGGCGACCTCGCTCATGGGCGACGATGACCTGCAACCGCTCCTTGGCAACCGCCGCAGACGAAGGCTTCGACTTGCTGCGGAAGTAACTAAAAATACCCACTACTTACCTCCCAGCAGTCGCTTGAGGAAGCTCTTCTTCTGCACTTCGAGAAAACGGTGGTCCACCTGATCGCCCAGCAGACGGGCGACGGCATCGGCGTAGGCCTGACCGGCTTCGGCACCTTCATCGAGAATCACCGGCATGCCCTGGTTGGACGCCTTCAGCACGGCTTCCGACTCCGGGATCACACCCAGCAGCGGAATCGCCAGGATTTCCTCGACATCCTGCACGCTGAGCATTTCGCCGCCCTGAACCCGGGAGGGGTTGTAGCGGGTCAGCAGCAGATGCTCCTCGACCGGATCCTCACCGGATTCGGCGCGGCGCGTCTTGCTCTGCAAAATGCCGAGAATACGGTCGGAGTCGCGCACGGACGAGACTTCGGGGTTGGTGACGACGACGGCGATATCGGCATAGTACAGCGCCATCTGGGCGCCCTTCTCGATGCCGGCCGGCGAATCGCAGACGATGTAGTCGAAATCGCGGGACAGCTCGTTGAGGACCGCCTGCACGCCTTCTTCGGTCAGCGCGTCCTTGTCCCGGGTCTGGGACGCCGGCAGGATAAACAGATTCGGCGTGCGCTTGTCCTTGATCAGCGCCTGATTGAGCGTGGCTTCCTTGTTGATCACGTTGACGAAATCGTACACCACGCGGCGCTCGCAGCCCATGATCAGGTCGAGGTTGCGCAGGCCCACATCGAAATCGATAAGCGCAGTCTTGAAGCCCTTGAGCGCCAGACCGGTACCGATAGCGGCACTGCTCGTTGTCTTGCCGACCCCACCCTTACCGGAGGTCACTACTATGATCTTGGCCAACATCGTCTCCTTCGGAATCACCGCCTCGCCCAAGTCGCGAGTATCAATCAAAGCGGCTTAACAAACAAGGTGTCGTCTTTAAGATACAGCTGCGCCGGCGCCTTCCAGACGGTTTCGCGCAGCGCGTCGCTGAGCTTGAAATTACCGGCGACCGACACCAGCTCGGCCTCCAGGCTCTGGCAGAAGATACGCGCGTTTTCGTCACCCCGCACGCCGGCAAGGGCCCGGCCCCGGAGCGCGCCGTAAACATGAATATGGCCGTCGGCCAGTATCTCGGCGCCTTCGCTCACGGCCGCCAGCACGATCAGATCCGCGCCTTCGGCGTATACCTGCTGCCCCGAGCGCACCGGTTTCGTCACCACCTTGCTCGGACGCTGGACCAGCTTCTCCTCCACCACGGTCCTGACCACCACTTCGGGCTCGGCGGCAGGTTCGGCAGGCGCCTTGACCTCCGGCATCGCCGCCCGCCCGCCATTACCGGCCGGCAGCAACGCCAGTCCGCGCGATTCCAGCTCCGCCGCCAGCTCACCGGCAGCCCCCTTGATCGCCATCGGTCTGAGACCGAACTCCCGGCAGAGGGCGAAAAGCGCGTCGAAATCGATCGACTCCGCGTCCGACTCGAGCTTCTCCAGGCTCATCACCACCGGCGTCTGCTGAAAAAACATCGGCGCCTGGCGAACCTTGTCGGCAAGTTGTGCCGCGAATTCATCACGACTAAAGCGGTACAGCTCCAGCACTATGGCGGTGACCACAGTTCCCTTGAGCTGGAAGCAGAGTTCGTTCATCCAACTGATCCTTCGTTCCGCGTCGCCCTGGCGACAGAAAAGTGCGATATTCTACTGAATTTCATGGGGTTTCCGATAGCGATGCGGGCAGATCGCTAAGCCTCGGCAGGTTTTGGCGAAGGCAGGCGGTCAAAGACCGTGCCGGTGGATGAAATCGTTGAGACTAGCGTAGTCCCAGGGCTCGCCGCCCGGCTGCAGATGGTCGTGCTCGTTGAGCTTGTCCACCATCACCTTCAGGTTGTCGCCCTTCTTGCGCAGCCCGCGCACGAACTGCAGGGCTTCTTCGGTTTTCGCCGCCAGCGCCGGGTCCTCGGTCGCGCCATCCTCGCCCTTTCGCTTCACTACCACCTTGATCGACTTGCTCATGCCCCTGTCCTTGTTTTGTCCGTCGGGAGGATTCATCATGGCGCGCAACGGACCCGATACGCAACAGGAGACACGAAATGCCCGTCTTCCGCTCCGTCCTGCGCCCACTGCTGGCGCGGACCACCGCCGTTTCGCTGCTGGGGCTGTGCCTGGCGTCACCTCCGGCTAGTGCGCAGGATGCGCCGGCGCAACGGCGCCCGGGCGAAATTCTCGACCTGCAACGCGGCGAAACGCTCTCGCCCAACGACCTGTATGAACGACTCCAGCGCCAGCAGCTGATTCTGATCGGCGAACAGCACGACAACCCAGAACACCACGCCGTCGAGTCGCTGCTGCTCGAAGCACTGGTCACGCCCGGCTCCCACGCCGTGCTGGAAATGCTGACACCAAACCTGCCGCTGGCCGATCTTGGCGTGACGACCTCCAAAGACGAACTCGAAGCGGCGCTGCGGGACGGCACCAGGGGCTGGAACTGGGACAGCTACGGCCATATCTACTATCAGATACTGCAACAGGGCGGCAAGCTGGTCAGCGGCAATCTGAGCGGCGAGGAAATCCAGGCCATCTACCGCGGCGAGGATGACAATCTGCCCCAGGGCGAACTCGACAGCCGCGCCGCCATCGACGATGAGGTCCGACGCCGCACCGCCGAAGTCATCGGCGAGCAGCACTGCAATGACATTCCGGCCGAACGGCTTGAACGCATGGTGGAAATTCAGCTGGCCCGGGACGCGCGGATGGCGAACCGTCTCGAGTCCTACCGGGGCCCGAAACAGGCGGTACTGCTCAGCGGCAGCTATCATGCGCGCAAGGATACCGGCGTGCCGATGCATCTGAAGGATGGCGCCAGCGCGGTGCTGTTGCTGGTGCCGGTTGAAAACGACGGCAAGGTGGCCGGCGCTCAGGAAGTGCTGTCGCCCGCCGTTGCAGACTACATCTGGTTCACGTCGGCGACCGAGGCGAAGGATTACTGCAGCGAGCGCGCGGCCGCCAGCTCGGCGAAGGCGACCGCAACAACGGAGTGATCAGTCCTGACGCTCGGTCACTTCCAGCAGATGGTAGCCGAACTGAGTCTTGACCGGTCCCTGCACCTGATTGAGCGGCGCGCTGAACACCACCTGATCGAACTCCGGCACCATCTGGCCGCGGCCGAAACTACCGAGCTCGCCGCCGCGGGCGCCGGAGGGACACTGGGAAAACTGCTTCGCCAGGGTCGCGAAGTCCTCGCCACCTTCGATCCGGCTCTTCAGCTGCTGGCACTCGCTTTCGCTCGGTACCAGGATATGACGTGCGCTTGCTGTTGCCATGCTCTCTTTCCTCTTCGTTATAGGTTTGCGCTGGGCTTACCAGCTTGATTGATCGATTTTGCGCTGGCAAGGGTTGCGGGGGTCGGCGAAGGCCACAACCCGACAGACCCCGTGCCCGCCGAAACCAATCGATCTGTACAGCGATCGATATGGCGGGTTACGCGATGCCCGACCTCCGTGGCATTCGTTTATTCAGATACGGAGGCATCGCTAAACCCACCCTCCGGTTCGGAGTTCCGACCGTACTGCAAGGTAACCGTTACCGCACCGCGGTCAGTGATGATGACCGCCGACGCCGTGGGCGTGGCCGTGGTCCAGCTCCTCGGCGCTGGCGTCCCGCACCTCGAGTACCTCGACGTCGAAGGTCACGGTCTTGCCGGCCAGCGGATGGTTGGTATCGATGGTGACCATGAATTTGCCGACCTTGACCACCTGGACCTGGCGCGCGCCCTGCTCGGTCTGCACCTGGGCCACCATGCCGGGGCGCCATTTCTTCGCGCCCTGCAGATGCTTGACCGGAACTCGCTGCTCGCTGCCCTCGACGCGCTTGCCGTAGGCGTCTTCCGGCGCCAGCGTGACGCTGAAGGTATCGCCGGCACTGCGGCCTTCCATCGCTTTCTCGAGACCCGCGAGCATGTTCTGATGGCCGTGCAGATAGGCCATCGGCTCACCCCTGCGGCTGTTCTCGATTTCCTTGCCATCGGCGTCGCGCAGGCTGTAGTGGAACTGCACGACCTTGTTCTTGGTGATCTGCATGAAACTGTCTCTGGGTAAAAGCCGCTGAGTATCCGATAATGCCCGCCGGGCGGCAAGCGACGGAGCCTCTGAACAGGCTCCCTAGTCCTCGGCCGCGGGCTTGCGCTTTTTCATCGGCGCCAGACCGTCGCTGGACACCACCGTACTGGGCGCCCGGCGCCGGCGAGCCGGCGCGGCGGTGTCCCTGGCCCTGGCGGCATTGGCGTTGGGCGCCGGGCGCTTCTTCACCGGCCGCGGACCGCGCGGTGCGTCGACCGGTTTGGGCCTGAGCCCCTTGAACCGGGCCTCGAGTCCGTCGAGAACGTCGAACTCGATCGAGTGCGCAAGCAGCTTTCTGATCCGCGTCAGGCTGTCCCAGTCCTTGGGTCCGACCAGCGACACGGCATCGCCTTTGGCGCCGGCACGACCCGTACGTCCGATACGGTGTACGTATTCTTCACTGTGCTTGGGCAGGTCGAAGTTGATCACCAGCGAGACGTTGAGCAGATCCAGACCGCGCGACGCCACATCGGTGGTCACCAGCACCTGCTGCTGCCCGCGGCTGAAGCCATCCATGATACGGTTGCGCTCGGCCTGGGAACGCTCGCCGCTGAGCGCCACGGTTTTCAGGCCGCGCTGCGACAGCCAGTCCGCCAGCCGGTCGGTGTCTCCCCGGGTGGCGGTGAAGACGATCGCCTGCTGGTAGCGCTCGACGGACAACAGCCGTTCGAGCTGCGCCTGCTTGTGATCGAGGTTGTCGCTGAGGAGGAAACGCTGGCGGATATCCTCGTGGGGCCGGGTCACGGCATCCACCGCGATACGCTTGGGGTCCTTGAGCAGGTCCGCCGCCAGCGCTTCGGTCTCGGCATGGTCCAGCGTCGCCGAAAACATCAGCGTCTGGCGCAGGCGGTGACTGGCGGCGGCGTTGATCTGCCGCAACTGCTCGGCAAAACCGAGGTCGAGCATGCGGTCGGCCTCATCGAGCACCAGCATTTCGAGCCCGTCGAGCCCCAGGCTGCGCCCTTCCAGATGGTTGGCCAGACGGCCCGGCGTGGCGACAACGAAATGGGGATCGCGCCGCAGCAGCTTTTCCTGATCGTTGAAGTTCTCGCCACCCAGCACCAGCGCGCACTTGAAAGAGGTTCCGGCAAGCAAGGCCCGAAGCTGGCCGTATACCTGCCCGGCCAGCTCACGCGTCGGCACCAGCACCAGCACCCGCGGGTCGCGCTTGCTCAGCGCCTTCTGTCGCATCACCCGCTGCAGCGCCGGCAGCAGGAACGCCAGCGTCTTGCCGGAGCCGGTCTTGGACGAGGCGATCAGATCGCGCCCCGCGATCGCAAACGGAATCGCCTGGCGCTGAATCTCGGTGGGCTCGACGAAATTGAGCCGTTCGAGCAGCTTCAGCAGCCGCGTATCGAGCGACAGATCGGAAAAATGCAAATTGAGACTCCCATCAAAGATTGGGGGACGGGGCCCTAATGCCGTCGTCAGGCACCCCGCCGCCCATTGTCATGCTGTTATTCCACCACGGCGACCCGCAGCGCATCGAGCTTGAGTTCGACCTGGTCGATCTGCGCCAGCACCTCGTCGCGCGCGCGCTCGAGCGCCTCGATTTCATCGTCGCGGATGGCCGGATTGACCCGGGCCAGCGCCTTCAGGCGCTCGATATCGGCGTCGAACAGGGCTTCGGCGCGGGCCCGGGCTTCGCTCCTCAGGCCGTCGTTCTGCGCCGCCGCCCGGTGATCGGCCTTCTCCACCAGCTCGGCGATCTGCGCCCGGGCATGGTTGACCACGTTCTGGGCGGTACGCCGGGGCACACGCTCGGCCAGTTTGTTGAGGTGGGCGTGGGCGATGATGCCGGTGAGATCGTTGCCGTTGCTGTCGAGCACCAGTCGCGCCGAGCCCTGGGGCAGGTAACGCTGCAGCTGCAGCGACTTCGGCGCCACGCAGTGCAGGCGGTAGAAGGTTTCGACCAGCAGTGTACCGGCAGGCAGCGGCGGCAGCTTGAGGCTGCACAGGCTGGTGTTGCCATAATCGCCGTCGGCCAGCAGTTCCATCGCGCCGCTGACCAGCGGATGCTCCCACGTCAGGTACTGCATGTCCTCGCGCGACAGCGCCAGACTGCGCTGGTAGGTCGCGGTGATACCGTCTTCGGGCAGCCCCGGCAGGCTCGATACCGGCATGTGATCGCCCGGCGTCAGCACCACGCTGTCGGCGCCATGGGTCTGCTGCTCGACACCGAACAGATCGAAAACGCGCTCCATGTACCCGGCCAGCTCCAGACTGCGGGATGCCTCGGCAACCTCGTCGAGAATGCGCGCGGCGGGCACCGGCTGACAGGAGTTGAGTTCCAGCAGCCGGTCGCGGCCGGCCTGCAGTTCGGCTTCCAGCTCCTGCGCGCGATGTCGGGTATCGTCCAGCAGCTGCTGCAGGCCGGCATCGTCGAATTCGGCCATCAGTGTCTGAAGTCGAGGTGCAAAGGTCTGGAACAGCGCCTGCGCCGCCGGGCAGCTGCGACTGAAGGCATCGATACCGAGGTCGAGCCAGTTCAGCAGCACCGTCTGGGGGCTGTCCTCGAAATAGGGCACGTGGATCTGGACATCATGGCGCTGGCCGATGCGGTCGAGACGGCCGATGCGCTGCTCCAGCAGGTCCGGGTTCAGCGGCAGGTCGAACATCACCAGATGATGCGCGAACTGGAAGTTGCGCCCTTCACTGCCGATTTCGGAGCAGATCAGCACCTGGGCGCTGTCGTCCTCCTCGGCGAAATAGGCCGCCGCGCGATCACGCTCCAGCAGACTGAGGCCTTCGTGGAACAGCGCGGCCCTTACCCCCTCGTACAGCCGCAGCTGTTTTTCCAGCGCCTTGGCGGTTTCCTTGCGGGCGCAGATAACCAGTGCCTTGTCGTCGCGATGATCGCGCAGCCAGTCCACCAGCCAGGCCACGCGCGGATCCCAGTCGAGCCAGTCTTCGTCGTCGAACAGCGCTTCGGGATGCAGGGCGTCATCGGCCGCCGCATCCTGCAGCCGCTCGACGTACCCCTGCGGCAACCGTTGCGGGTAGCGGTACAGCTCGCGACGCGGAAAGCCCTTGACCGCATCGCGGGTATTGCGAAACAGCACCCGCCCGGTGCCATGACGGTCCAGCAGGTTGCCGATGGCATCCTCGATCAGGCCCTCGATATCGCCCTGCTCGAGTTCGTCCTGCAGGCGCCTGACCGCCTCGCCACCAAGGTAGTGTTCCAGCGCGCGGACCAGATCCGGGGCATCGTGCAGCTGGCTGCGCACATCCTCGGCCTGCAGCCGCTCGACCAGATTGCTGATGGTGCGATACTCCGACTCCTCCTCGCGAAAGGCCCGCAGATCATGGTAACGGTCCGGGTCGAGCAGGCGCAGACGGGCGAAGTGGCCGTCCTGCCCCAGCTGCTCGGGCGTTGCCGTGAGCAGCAACAGACCCGGAACGGCCCGGGCCAGCTCCTCGATCGCCAGATAGCTGTGGCTGGCGGCCTCTTCGCTCCAGCCCAGGTGGTGCGCCTCGTCGACCACCATCAGGTCCCAGCCGGCCTCGAGCGCGGCCCGGCGACGGTCGTCGTCGCCGGCCAGGAATGACAGGCTGCAGATCACCAACTGGGCGCTCTCGAAGGGGTTGCCGTCATCGGCCATCTCCATCGCCGTGCAACGCAGCGGATCGAGAATGCTGAAGCGCAGGTTGAAGCGCCGCAGCATTTCCACCAGCCACTGATGCACCAGGCTGTCGGGCACCACCACCAGCACGCGGCGGGCGCGATCGCTGAACAGCAACTGATGCATGATCAGCCCCGCCTCGACGGTCTTGCCAAGCCCCACCTCGTCGGCCAGCAGCACCCGCGGCGCCGCGCGCCGCGTCACCTGACTGGCGATGTAGAACTGGTGCGGCAGCAACTGGACGCGCCCGCCGAGCAGGCCGTAAACCTCGGAGCGGCGGTGACGGTACTGGTGTTCGAGCGTTTCGACGCGAAGCCGAAACGCGCTGTTCTTGTCGATCTGGCCGGCGAACAGGCGATCCTGCGGCTTGCTGAAACGCACCCGGCTGTCGAGTTCGAGCTCGGCCAGCGTCTGCTGCTCGCCGTTCTGATCGATACCGTGATAGAAGAGACAACCGTTGAGCTCCTGGCGCTCGGTTATCTGCAGCTCTATACCGCCGGTGCTCTGGATGCGGTCGCCGACCGGGTACTCGACCCGGCTCAGCGGCGCGTTGGTGACCGCGTAGGTACGCTGCTCGTCGACCGCCGGAAAATTGAGGGTGACGCTACGTCCGGTCTGTTCGACCACCACACCGAGTCCAAGCTCCGCTTCGGTGTTGCTGATCCAGCGCTGACCGGGAAAAAACTGCGACCTTGCCAATGTACTCTACTCGCTTTCGCTGCTGTGTATCGGAGGGCTGCGCATGATAGGGGCTGTGGCAGCGCCGAACAAGTCGAATCCGGCGCGCAACGAAATTGAGGCGCCTTCGCGAGCCGGTGCGAAACAGGCAAATTAATGCGCGCTCGCAACCGCGCGATTGCGCTATCCTATGCAGCCATCCAAACAGTTTAGCTGGCGAACTCCCGAACGATGTCCTTTCTCGACCTGGATCTGGATCTTGAACTCCAACAACAGCTGATCGAAACCGGTTTTACCGAACCGACCGCGATTCAGCGCCAAGCCATTCCCGCCATTCTGGACGGTCAGGACCTGCTGGCCACCGCTCCGACCGGCAGCGGCAAAACCCTGGCCTACCTGCTGCCGGCGCTGCAGCATCTGCTCGACCAGCCGCCGCGCGAGGGCGCGTCACCCCGGGCGCTGGTGCTGGCGCCGACCCGCGAACTGGCAAGCCAGATTCTGCGCGTGGCCGCACCTTTGTGCGAGGCGCTCGGCCTGGTCTGCGCGCAGGTGGTCGGCGGAGTTCCCTACGGCAACCAGAAGCAGCTGCTCGAAGACGGCATGGATCTGCTGGTAGCGACTCCCGGACGCCTTCTGGAGCTCGATGAAAAAGCCTGGCTGGACCTGTCGGACGCGAGCTTCGCGGTGGTCGACGAGGCGGACCGCATGCTCGACCTCGGCTTCCAGGACCCGCTCAAGGCGGTCGCCTCGCTGCTGCCGCTCGAGCACCAGACGCTGATGTTCTCGGCCACGCTCGAGTCCGATGCCATCGCCAATCTGGCCGGCGCGCTGCTGCGACCCGACGCCGCCCGCATCGCCGTCAGCGAAGCGCGCGCCGTCGCCGGCCATATCGATCACGCCATCCTGCGCGCCGACAACGAAGCGCACAAGCTGGCGCTGTTCAAGGCGCTGATCACGGACCCCGGTATCGACCAGGCGCTGGTATTCGTGGCCAGCCGCAGGCAGGTGGAGCAATGGGTGGCGATCGTGCGGGATCTGGGAATCATGTGCGACGGCCTGCACGGCGAGATGGGCCAGGGCGAGCGCACCCTGCACATCAAGCAGCTGCGCCGCGGACGGCTCAAGGTACTGATCGCCACCGACGTCGCCTCCCGCGGGCTTGACCTGGCGCGAATCAGCCACGTGATCAACCTCAACCTGCCGCTCAAGGCCGACACCTACGTGCACCGTGCCGGTCGCGCCGGACGTGACGGCAGCGCCGGCACCGTCTGGTCCATCGTCGATACTCCGGACTGGCCCAAGGTCGGGCGTATCGAGCGCTACCTGAAGCAGGCGCTACCACGATTGACGCTCAAGGGACTGGAACCGTCCAAGAGCGAGCCGCAGGCTCCGCGCAAGACCAAAAAGCCCAAGAGCAAAACCAGCGGAAAGGCCAAATCCGGGAAAAAAGCGACCGCCAGGGGAACGGCATCCGCCAAAAAACCGGCGGGTAAACGCAAAACCGCATAAAGCACTTTAACTTTCCCCGGCATCCGGCTACATTTTCAATCATTAATCGAAGCTGAACGCCCCGGCAATTGCTGCAGTACTGTCGGAGCGGCCACTGAAACCGACGCCTTCGTCATCAGGGACCTGTTCGCAACGGATGTTGAGCAACGACGACAAAGCGGCCACTGCAGCCACGCAACCATCGTCACAGCCGGGGTATCGCTGGCGGGCGCTGGTGCCCGTTGCACTCGCAGCCCTGCTGTTGCAGGGCTGCGCCGGCAAGGCGCCCTCCCCCGCCGACACCACCTCGGCGCGCCCGGTGGCCGTAAAACAGCAAAACGTCGGCAACAACATCATCTCCCGCCTGTATGCCCAGCACGAAAGCTGGCGCGGCACGCCCTATCGGCTGGGCGGTGAAAGCCGCAGCGGCATCGATTGTTCGGCGCTGATCCAGCTCACTTTCCGTGATCAGTTCGATCTCGAGTTGCCGCGCACCACGGCGGACCTGGTGAAAATCGGCGCCCCGGTTCCCAAAAAAGAACTTGCCGCCGGTGATCTGGTGTTCTTCCGCACCGGCCGTCGCACGCGCCACGCCGGAATCTACATCGAGGACGGCCGCTTCCTGCATGCCTCGAGCCGCAAGGGCGTGATTATTTCGCGCCTCGACAATCCCTACTGGTCACGGCACTACTGGACCGCCCGGCGCCCGGATCCGCAGTAACAGCGAAACCAGCCCCGGGCCTTGCCGATCAGCGCACGCTGAAGGTGCCCACCATGCCCTTGCCTTCGAGACCTGCGGAGCGGAATTCGAAGTCTCCGGGTTTCACCGGTACGAAATAGATTTCGGCCTCCCCTTCCTGCTCGAACTCCAGTTCGGTCAGGCTCACCGCCTTGATTTCCATATCGCCGGCTTCCACCTTGCGCAGAAAGATCGATGCAAAGAATTCCGGCGCGCGAATGGCGTACTCCTTGCGCCCGGTCGAAATGATGCCGAGTTTGTAGGCCTGGCCGGTTTCCAGCTCGTAACGGTGCTGCGACATCGAGTAGTCGCTTTCTTCACTGCCCAGCACCAGCGCTGGCAGCTCAACCGGCCGGGTCGTCAGATCGCCTTCGGCCAGCACCACTGAAACGTTGGCCAGGCTGGCCGCCAGCAGGGCGCCGGCAATCATTGAAGCGCGCATTATACTTATCCTTCTGTTGGCTGTTTGCGAACGCAGTCCCGAAGCCCACTGCCCGCGCAGCCGCTCCGGCGCTGTTCCCAGCCTATAGCGGCCGACCACCGGGCCAAATGCTACTTCGGTACCAGCCGAACGCTACTTTCTGTATATTTTGCCCACAGCTCAGGCTGACTTAAGCTGAAGCCAAACAACAACAGCAGCCACAGCCATGACAATCCCGACACTTGCCCGAAGCTGCGGCCTTGCGCTGGCGCTGATCGGCACCGCGGTACGGGGAGCCGGGCCGATCGAGGTCGATATCGGCTACCTCAGCTACCGCCCGGCAACACCGCCGGCACTTTCCAACATCCTGCCCGAGCCGCGCGATACCGGCCTTCGGGGGGCGGAGCTCGGCATCGACGACAGCAACACCACCGGGCGCTTTCTGCAACAGAAGTACCGGCTGCACAGCCGCGTGGACGACGAGCCCCGGGCGCTGCTGCAGCAGGCGTCGGAGCTGGCGCAGGCCGGCGTCTCGCTGTTCGTCGCCGACCTGCCCGCCGCCCAGCTGACCGCGCTCAGCGAGCAACTGGGCCAGGATGCCCTGATCTTCAATGCCGGCAGCAGCGAGGATGCGCTGCGCCGGGACCAGTGTCTGGCCAACGTGCTGCATACCCTGCCAAGCCGGGCGATGCTGACCGATGCCCTGGCGCAGTGGCTGGCGGCACGCAGGTGGCGGGACTGGCTGTTGATCGTCGGCAACCAGCCCCAGGACCTGGCCTACGCGCAAGCCCTGCATCGCGCCGCCAAACGCTATGGCGGGCGCATCGTCGACGAAAAAGCCTGGAGTTTCGATACCGACCTGCGCCGCAGCGCCCAGAAAGAGCTGCCGCTGTTCACCCAGGGCAAGGACTACGACGTCGTGCTGGTCGCCGATGAACGCGGCGATTTTGGCGAGTACGTGCTCTACAACAGCTGGCTCCCGCGCCCGGTGGCCGGCACCCAGGGCCTGACCCCCGTCGCCTGGCACCGGGTTGTCGAACAGTGGGGCGCCGCCCAGCTGCAGTCCCGCTTCGAGGACAAGACCGGGCGCTGGATGGACTCGCGCGACTACGCCGCCTGGGCAGGCGTGCGTTCGATCGCCGAGGCGGTAACCCAGCTGCAATCGACGGATAGCGGCGCCATCCGCGACTTCCTGCTGTCCGAGCGTTTCCAGCTCGCGGCCTTCAAGGGTCGCAAGCTGAGTTACCGCCCCTGGAGTGGCCAGCTGCGCCAGCCGATTGCGCTGGTCCACCCCCGCGCGCTGGTTTCCCAGTCGCCGCAGGAGGGCATTTTGCACCCCCATACCGACCTCGACAGCCTGGGCTTCGACGCGCCCGAAAGCCAGTGCGCCGAGCTTTATGCCGCCAAAGGAGAACAACAATGACACTGCGCAGAACCCTTATCAGCCTCGCTTGCAGCCTGCTGCTGACCCCGGCGGCCTTCGCCGAGGTCGCCTATGTCTCCAACGAAAAGGACGACACCCTGTCGCTGATCGATCTCGACAGCCTGGAGGTGATCGAAACCATCGCGGTCGGTCAGCGGCCACGCGGCATCACGCTGTCGAAGGACGGTACCCGGCTGTATATCTGCGCCAGCGATTCGGATACCGTTCAGGTCATGGATGTCGCCAGCCACAAGATCATCGCCAGCCTGCCGTCCGGCGAGGACCCCGAACAGTTCGCGCTGCACCCCAACAACAAGCTGCTGTATATCGCCAATGAGGACGACGCCCTGGTGACGGTGGTCGACGTCGACAGCCACGAAGTGCTGGCGCAGATCGACGTCGGTGTCGAGCCCGAGGGCATGGCGGTCAGCCCCGACGGCAAATGGGCGGTCAACACCAGCGAAACCACCAACATGCTGCACTGGATCGATACCGAAACCCACCAGCTGGTCGACAACACCCTGGTCGATCAGCGACCGCGCCATGTGGAGTTCAGTGACGACGGCAGCACCCTCTGGGCCAGCGCGGAAATTGGCGGTACCGTCTCGGTGGTCGACGTCGCCACCCGCCAGATCAGCAAAAAGCTGACCTTCCAGATTCGCGGCGTGCATCCGGACAAGGTCCAGCCGGTCGGTGTCAAGCTGACTTCGGATGGCCGCTACGCCTTTGTTGCGCTGGGACCGGCCAACCACGTCGCCGTGGTCGACGCCAAGACCTACGAAGTACTGGACTACCTGCTGGTCGGACGCCGGGTATGGCATCTGGAGTTCAACGCCGACGAATCGAAACTGCTGACCACCAACGGCGTCAGCGGCGACGTGTCGATAATCGACGTCGCCGCCCTCAAGGTCGTGAAATCGGTCAAGGTTGGCCGCTATCCCTGGGGCCTGGCGGTGAAGTCCTGATGGCAATTGAAGTCGAGGGGCTGGGCTTTCGCTATGGCGGCCGGGAGGCGCTGACCGACATCGGCTTCAGGCTCGGACAAGGCACCTTCACCGCGCTGCTCGGGCCCAACGGCGCCGGCAAAAGCACCCTGTTTGCACTGCTGACAAGGCTCTATGCCTTGCAGGACGGCGAGATACGGTTGCTCGGTCAGTCCATTCGCCGGCACTCTGCCAGCGTCATGCAACACCTGGGCGTGGTGTTCCAGCAAAGCACCCTCGATCTCGATCTGACGGTGATGCAGAACCTCGAGTACCACGGCTCACTGCACGGCCTGTCGCGGCGCGAGATTCGCCAGCGCGCGCGCACCGAGCTTGAACGTCTGCAGATGGCCGAACGGCTGCACGAGCGCGTGCGCAACCTCAACGGCGGACACCGGCGCCGCGTCGAGATCGCCCGGGCACTGCTGCATCGACCGGCGATCCTGCTGCTGGACGAAGCCACGGTGGGACTGGATACCCGCACCCGCGCCGACCTCAATGCCTATGTCCGGGGGCTCTGTCGCGACCTTGGGCTGTGCGCGCTCTGGGCCACGCACCTGATCGAAGAGATCGCCCCCGAAGATCGCGTACTGCTGCTGCACCGGGGGCGCCTGCGCGCCGACGCCAGCGCCCTGGAGCTGTGCCGCCGCGCCGATTGCGACAGCCTGGCGGAGGCCTTCGAACGCCTTACGGCCACACCGGAGCAGGCCGCATGAAGCAGCCCCCACCGATCGACCCCAGGGCCTACTGGCACAGCCTGCGCGGCATCCTCGAGCGCGAGTTTTACCGTTTTCTGCAGCAGCGCAGCCGTTTTCTCAGCGCCCTGGTCAGGCCCCTGCTCTGGCTGGTGGTGTTCGCCGCCGGCTTTCGCGCCGCCCTCGGCGTCGCCATCATTCCGCCGTACCAGACCTACATCACCTATGAAACCTACATCGCCCCCGGCCTGTGTTGCATGATCCTGCTGTTCAACGGCATGCAGAGCTCGCTGTCGATGGTATACGACCGTGAGATGGGCAGCATGCGGGTATTGCTGATGAGTCCCCTGCCCCGCACCTGGCTGCTGATTTGCAAGCTCCTGGCGATCGCCCTGATCTCGCTGATTCAGGTCTACGGCTTCCTGGCACTGGCCTGGCTGCTGGTCGGCTTCGAACCGCCGCTCGCCGGCCTGCTGACCGTGCTGCCGGCTCTGCTGCTGACCGCGCTGATGCTGGGCGCCATCGGCCTGCTGCTGTCCAGCCGTATCCGCCAGCTGGAGAACTTCGCCGGGGTGATGAACTTCGTGATTTTTCCGATGTTTTTCATTTCCTCGGCGCTCTACCCGCTGTGGAAAATGCGCGAGGCCAGTGAATGGCTGTACTGGGCCTGCCTGCTGAATCCGTTCAGCCACGCCGTCGAGCTGGTGCGGCACGCGCTCTACCTCGAGCTCAACCTTCAGGCCCTGGCGATTACCGCCGGCACCACCGCCGTTTTCACGATGCTGGCGGTGATGGGGTTCAGCCCCGAGCGGACCGCCCGGCGCAAAACCTGAGGGCTTTCGCGGCGGGCAGACGCCTCACCCCACACCACTCGCTCTCAGCGGTATAAAACCTCGGGGCCCCAGGCCAGCTCCAGCGCCCGCCGCTCCGATGCGCGAAGTCCCCGGACCACCAGAGCGTAGGATCTGTCCATCATGCGCTCCAGTTCGCCACGCGGCAGCGAGCCATCCAGCGACACCGTATTCCAGTGACGCTTGTTCATGTGGTAACCCGGCCGAACCGCATCGAAAACATCTCGCAGCATCTGCGCCTCGACCGGATCGCACTTGAGATTGACGCGCGCAAGTCCCTGATCGCGCATCAGGATAGCGAACAGCTTGTCGCGGATCTTGAACACCGCGGCTCCCGGGCCGAAGGGATAGTCCTCCCAGGCTTCGGGCCGGCTCAGCAGATAGTCACGCGCCTGATCGTAGTTCATTGAAGGAAAGTGGTAAGTGGTAAGTCGTGAGGGAACCCGAGGTGCAGTTCGCTGCGCTCAGTGCACCCTACAGAATCTCGAACTGCTCGACGAATATCAACTCGCAGGCGCCGTTGCCGGTATCGTCACGGGTCAGCGAGCTTTTCCAGCGCCAGCCGTCCGGGCTCGTCACCTTCACCAGATAGCCTTTGATACGCACCAGTGTACCCGGCCCGGCCTTGGCGATCTGCTTCTCTATCCAGTCATCGGCGGGAATCAGGTGCATGTTGGCGCTGGAACGCTCGATCTCGCGACGCGGAATGGGCATGCGCTC
This sequence comes from Marinobacterium nitratireducens, assembly GCF_014645375.1. Taxonomy (GTDB): domain Bacteria; phylum Pseudomonadota; class Gammaproteobacteria; order Pseudomonadales; family Balneatricaceae; genus Marinobacterium_A; species Marinobacterium_A nitratireducens. The sequence goes on along the minus strand of NZ_BMLT01000001.1, from coordinate 86,532 downwards.
GGCACGCCAGCGATACCAGCGCCCGGACTGGGAGATATCGATCTGCTCCAGCACACGACTGTCGGACATCCGCCCCCAGCCCAGCGCCAGGTCGTATTTTGACAGCTCCGACTCGCGGTCGAGCCAGTACCGCTCCTTGCCAAGCACCCGGGCATCCAGCTCGAAGCCCGCCAGTACTTCGACCCGGTGGCCGTCGAATTCGAATGTCTTCGCCTGCACCGCCGTCTGTTGCGGTGTACCGGGAACCAGAACGCCGTCGGGCAGCTCCGGCTCGCCGCCGCGCAGCAACATCAAAAGCGCAAGCGCACAGGCCAGGATGATCAGTATCAGGCGTGACATCCGGGTCCCTCCAGTCGTCCGGGAAATACAGGCCCCTGGTGCTGTCCAAAGAGTGTGCGACAGCTATTCGAGGCAAGGAGCATCTTCGCCGATGACAGGACAGAGTGCAAAATTGACGGTGTTCTACGACGGCGCCTGCCCGCTGTGCCGGCGCCAGCGCGCGCGCTACGAACGCCTGGCACGCGCCGCCGGCGACGAGGTCGTCTGGTTCGATATCAACGGCCGGGAAGACGACCTGCGCCAGCTCGGCGTGGACCCTCAGCTGGCGCTCACCGAACTGCATGTCGGGGACGAGGCGCAGCGGATCCACCGCGAGCTCGATGCCTACATCCTGCTGATGCGGCGCGTGCCCAGGCTGCGACCACTGGCCTGGATCATATCGCTGCCGGTGCTCAGGCCACTGCTGGCCAGGCTCTATCACGCGAGCGTGCGGCGTCGGCTCAAGCGCCAGGGTCGGATCTAAAAATACTACTTTGGTACCGCTGGTTCCGCTCCAACGTAGCATTCAAATCGCCCTCGCCCGCGAGCTTAAATGAGGGTATGAGAACAATAATGCTGCTGCTGTCACTTTGTTTCCCGATATCGCTGGCCTGGGCCGGGGCGCTCTTCTCGCCCGATGGCTACCGCATTGACCGCTACCGCAGCCCGACGCCCGACCGGGTCGACGGCGGGCGCACCGTCGATACCGCGACCCTGCAGACACTGCTGCAGCAGAATCCGCCACCGGTTTTGCTCAACGTCCAGGCACTCGACTGGCGCGAAGGCATATTCATCGAACAACATCCGTACCATCAGATACCCGGCAGCCACTGGCTGCCCAACGTCGGCAAGGGCCGGCTGGAGCCGCGCTGGGAGCGCTATTTTCGCAGCCACCTCGAAGCGGTGACCGGCGGCGATTTCGGCGCACCGCTGGTGTTCTACTGCCGCGCCGACTGCTGGATGTCGTGGAATGCGGTGCGCCGGGCGGCCCGCTGGGGTTACAGCGGCCTTTACTGGTACCCGCAGGGCACCGATGGCTGGCGCGAGTCCGGGCTGCCCCTGGAAGCCGCTCATCCGGTACCCCTGTCGCAAACGCAGTAATTTTTCCCGGCAGGCGTTAAGATGTGTTCTGCAGTGCCCTGAGCTTCGCCGCGACGGCCACCTGCGCGGGGCACCCGCCCGACCGGCCCCTTTAGCGGCGCACTATAACTATAAATGGAGAAACGGCGTGTACAAGATACTGATTGCAGATGATCATCCCCTCTTTCGCGAGGCCATAGTCAGTGTCATTCACAACAGCTTTCCCGGCTGCGAAACCTTCGAAACCGAAGATCTCGACCAGGCTCTGGCGCTGACCGCCGAGCACGACGACCTCGACCTGATTCTGCTCGACCTCAATATGCCGGGCATGAACGGCCTGAACGGACTTATCACTCTTCGCAACGACTCCCCCACGGTTCCGGTCGTCATCGTCTCGGCCGAGGAGGACAAGCAGGTGGTGCTGCAGGCGATCACCTATGGCGCGGTCGGCTTCATTACGAAATCGTCGCCGCGGGAGCAGATGACCGAGGCCCTGCAGCAGATCCTCGACGGCAACGTCTACCTGCCGTCCGACATCATACGCACCGGTAAAACGGAAAGCCGCCGCAACCAGCGCAACGACGAGCACCAGATTCCGCCGGAACTGCTGTCTTCGCTGACCCGGCGCCAGCTACTGGTGCTCGAGCGCATGTCCAAGGGCGAGTCCAACAAGCAGATCGCCTGGAACCTGCATATCGCCGAAACCACGGTCAAGGCCCACGTCTCGGCGATACTGCGCAAGCTCGGCGTTCACAACCGCATCCAGGCGGTGCTGTCGGCCGGCAATATCGATTTCAGCCAGTATCTGCGGCGCTGAAGCCGCTGTGAACAGGCGCCGCGCTCCGGGAGGTCCTTCGGGGCCGATCGGGGCCATTGAAGGCTGACATCACTTGCATCAGACGCATCATCTGAAGGAGACTATCGGCCCACGTCCGCGTCACGGCGCACGCGGTTGATCACCAAGGGCCGGACTGCCGGCACTGAATGGACTCTTGTTCATGAAGCTAGATTCGCTGCTGGTTCTGGTCGTAGAGCCCTCCCGCGTGCAGCGGCACATAATTGCCGACGCCTTGCGTGGCCTGGGTGTCCGACATATCGAGCCGTTCGACAGCGGCACCGCGGCACTGGAGCGGATGCGCCGCGAGACTCCCGATATCGTGCTGTCGTCGATGCACCTGCCGGACATGACCGGCACCGAGCTGGTGACGACCATGCGGCGCGAATCCAGCCTTGCCGACATCACCTTTTTGCTGGTGTCCTCGGAAACCCACTACCGTTACCTCGAGCCGGTCCGCCAGGCCGGCGCCATCGCCATTCTGCCCAAACCCTTCGACCGCGACGAGTTGCGCACGGCGCTGCAGAGCACCCTGCTTTATCTCAACGACAGCGATGCGGAGCCGCCCGAAATCGACGATTTCGAGCATCTGCGGGTATTGCTGGTCGACGACAGCGGCATGTCACGGCGGTATCTGGCACAGCTCCTGCAGAACCTCGGAATCCGCTGCCTGCACCAAGCCGGTGACGGCGCCGAAGCCCTGCGCATCATGCGCACGGAAACCTTCGACCTGGTTGTCACCGACTACAACATGCCCCATATCAACGGCGAGGAACTGGTGACCCATATTCGCCACCACAGCGAGCAGCCTTCGGTACCGGTGTTGATGGTCACGTCCGAACAGGACAGCAGTCGCCTCGCCGCGATCCAGGCCGCCGGCGTGTCGGCCATCTGCAGCAAGCCTTTTGGCTACGACAACGCCAAGCAGCTGATTCAGCAACTGGTGCTCGACCGGGACCTGTAAGGAAGTCTAAGCCGGTAGGTCTTGCCGGTTGAGACCTTGTGGCCGTACCGAGCCTCGGCCCCCGCATAGCGGGAGCATTTTGCCTCCCGCACGCACCACCCCGTTCGCTGCGAGGCAGTGCCCGTAAGTTTGGGTACGCGGATCATCCACCGTAGGAGCGCCGCCCCGGCGCGAACCACCGCCGTGCCCTACCGCTTCACATTTCCGTTCAGCAGGTGATTCAGTGTGGTCTTGAGCTTCATCGGCTTGACCGGCTTGTGCATCAGCAAATAGCCCAGATCCCGGATCTGCTGCTTCAGCTCGTGGCTGTAGTTGGCGGTGACCATCAACACCGGCAGGCGGTCGCGGCGCTGTGCGCGAATCGCCGCCACCAGGTCGACGCCGTTTTCGTCGTCGTCGAGATGGTAGTCGACGATCAGCAGGTCGACCGCTCCACGCGCCACATTCTGTTGCCGTTCCAGATCCGCCAGCGACAGCGCGGTCACCACTTCGCAGCCCCAGCCCCGCAGCAGCGTCGCCATGCCCTCGCAGATCGCCCGGTCGTTGTCCACCACCCAGAGCCGCGCACCCAGCAGCCAGGACTCCGTAACCGCGGCAGCCTGGGTATCGGCCTGCGGCATCAGCCGCAGCTTGCCGAGCGGCACCTCGACCGAAAACACCGACCCGCGCCCCTCAACCGAAGTGACGGCCACCTGGTGCCCGAGAATGCGTGAAATCTTGTCGACGATCGCAAGCCCGAGGCCGAGGCCCTTGTCATGGGGTGCCCCGGACGGCGGCGCGATGCGCCGGAACTCGAGGAAAATTTCCGTCAGCTTTTCTTCCGGTATGCCAATGCCGGTATCCCAGACCTCGATCACCAGACTGTGCCGGCGGCGCCGGCAACCGAACAGAATGCGGCCGTGTTCCGTGTAGCGCAGGGCGTTGGAAAGGAAGTTGCGCAGTATGCGCGCCAGCAGCTGACTGTCGGATTCGATCACGGCACCGCTGGAGACGAAGTGCAGCTCGAGTCCCTGGTTACTGGCGACCTGGCGATACTCGTTGGCGATATTCTCGAGCAGTGCGCGCACGCAGAAGGCATTGATATCGGGACGGATCACCCCGGCGTCGAGCTTGGATATATCGACCAGGGTGCTGAGCAGGCTTTCGACGTCCGCCAGCGAGTTGCTCACCGACGCCACCAGCCGGGAGACCGGCTCGGCGACGCTCTGTTCCTGCAGGGCGCCGGTGAACAGCCGCGCGGCGTTCAGCGGCTGCAGCAGATCGTGACTGACGGCGGCGAGGAACTTGGTCTTGGACAGGTTGGCCTGTTCCGCCTCTTTCTTGGCCTCCCGCAGGCGCGCCTCGATGGCGGCGCGCTCCTGGATCTCCTGGCGCAGCTGATCGTTCAGCGCCGTCAGCTCGGCGGTGCGCTCGCGCACCCGCTGTTCCAGGTGCTGATAGGCCTGTTCCAGCGCGTGAGCCGTACGCCGCCGCTCGGTGATATCGCGAATCATCACGAAAATGCCCACCGCATGGCCGTTGCTGTCGAGGTTGGGCACATAGGACTTGAGCATGCAGCGCAGCTCGCCGTGCAGGTTCTTCTCGTCGATTTCGAAGGTGACGCTCTCGCCGGCCAGCGCGCGGTCCATGTACGGTTTTATCTTCTGGAACTGAGCCTCACCCTGCACCTCGTTGATCAGGCGGCCGTTGAGCCCGCCCCTCGGCCAGCCATACCATTCGTCGTAGACCTTGTTGGTGAACTGGTAGCGCAGATCCTCGCCGACGTAACCGATCAGCGCCGGCACATGGTCGGTGATCAGGCGGATCCACTGCTCGCTTTCGCGCAGTGTTTCGGCGTAGCGGTGCCGCTCGGTGATATCGGTGTAGGTGTTGACGTAACCGCCGGTGGGCATGGGGTGAGTGCGGATTTCCAGCACGCGGCCGTCCGGCAGCTTGGTTTCCCGCGCCTGCACCGTATCGATAGGCCCGACCGGCGCCAGCAGACGGTCGGCGTGACCGGTCGCGGGCGCAGGTCCCGGGTCGACGCCGCCCAGCTCGATGAAGCGACGGTTCCAGACCTCCAGCTCGCCGTCGGCGGTGACCAGCGCCACGCCCTGGGACAGCTGATCCACCAGCCCCTGCAACAGTCGCGACTTCTGCGCCAGCGCGCGCTCGCGACGCGCCTCCTCGAACGCCTTCAGTTCGGTGATATCGGTGTAAAGCACCACCAGTCCGCCGTCGCGGGTGCCGCGCTCGCTGATCTGGATCCAGCGCCCACTGGCAAGCTTCATCACCGGGCTGTCACCACCGCTTTCCTCGACCACCAGACCCTGCTCCCGCGCCAGCCGCGTCAGATCCTGGATGGTGGTGCCGGGCTCGATGCTGACGCCGGTTCCGTTCCAGAAGGCACGAAAACGGCTGTTGAACAGCAGGATGCGCCGCCCGCTGTCGAACAGCACGAAGGCATCCGAGATACTCTCGATGGCATCGAACAGGCGCTGCTGCGACATCTCCGCCTGCTCGTTGGCCTGGGTCAGCGCCCGGTTACTGCGCTTGAGCTGCGATAGCGCGCTGTTCAGCGCCTCGGTGCGTTCGCGAACCTGTTCGGCGAGCACCACCGAATGCTCGAACGCCGCGTAGGGGTCGGCGCGATGACCGCCGCCGGACTCAACCCGTTCGATCAGGGCGCGATTGATCTTGCGCAGTTTCTGGTTGTCCCGCTCCAGCGCCTCGACTTGCGCGCGCAGCGAACGAACCTCGTCCTCGCTCAGGGTGTCAGCGCCAGCCATGCCGGAATCCTCCTATCGCCACCCCGGTGAAGGTCTGATTGAGATGCATGCCGTTGAACTGCTCGCCGTAGGTATTGAAGCCTATCACGCGGTGCGCGCGCAGGAATGCCGACGCCGCCTCCTGCAGGCCGCTGTACTGCGCCTCCAGCCGGCGCAAAAAGCAGTCGCAGCCGATTACCAGCCGCGGCGTACCGATGGCCTGTTCGATACGGGCGAACTCGGCTTCGAGGTCCGGCAGCATGGGACCTGGGCGCATCGCCGTGAGCACGATGCCCTTCTCCACGGCGCAGTAAAAGGTCAGACTGCGGTCGGCATTGACGCGCTGAATCGAGCGTACGTAATACTCCTCGCCAATCCGTACCGCGATGGGGTTGAGCGCGAAGGCACGGTGATCGAGGGCCGCTTCCGGCACGCCGATCACGCGGGCATACTCGGCAGCGGCGGGTTCGGCGTTCAGTTCCAGCACGGTGCGGCTTTCACTGTCGACGGCCGTCACTACCATTTTCTCACCCGGCGCCTGCATATGGTGGGTGGAGAACACCTCGAACTCACAGAGGGTGTTGAACATCAGCACGACGGCGGAATTGGTGTGAAATCGACCGTCGCAGAACACGTGGGTGTTGGCCAGGTGGATATCATCGCCGGCGGAGCCGCCGAAGTTCGGAATGCTGCCGAGCGCCGAGTTCAGCGCCACCAGAAACAGCTCCTCCTGACTGGAGAGGCCGTCGAGCAGCGTCAGGGCAAAACTGTGGCCCTTGATCGGCGCCAGCTTGCGGCTTAAACAACCCGCGGTCAGAGACTCGACCACCGCCTGGGCGTCGGTCAGCGAAAAGCGTCCGATCTCCTTGACCAGGGCGCTTTCGATGGCGAAGCTGCGGCAGTCGAAGCCGATCGCGGTGATGCAGCCCTGGCCGTACCCGTTGGGCGTGATTTCCCCCGCCGTGGTGCAGCCGGCCAGACCAATGCCGTCGAAATCCCGCTTCAGGCACGCGGCAAGCGCATCGAGGTCGTACTCGGCGGAGCAGAAAAACAGCACGAAGCCCGGCGTGGGGTCGCGAAACGCCGCGCGCAACTCGGCCGACGCCAGCTGCGGGTCGGGGCTGTAACTCGCCGCCGTGACCGCCGGTAAATGAGAAAAAGCGTGCACCCGCCACTACCTCCTGGAAATCGGTTCCAACCTGATTGTACCTCGCCCCGGGATGCCCTGGACATTCGACTTCCGCCGCTTCAGAAATGCGCGCAAGGTAAACCTTAAGACATTGTAATCAATGACTTTTCGCTCCGGTTGCGTCAGCCGCTCCCGGTGTTCCTAGAGCGAACTACTACTTTGGTACCGGTCAGGATCACCCCCAGGGCGGGCGCACGAACGCGGCCGCGGCTACCGGCGAAGGGGGAAAGCCGGAACCCGCAGCCGCGTCTTGGGCAATCACAACGGCACAGATCTTTACCAGGTCAGTACCGCGCCCACGGCGATGGTATCGGTCTCTTCGAATTTGGCGCCGTCCAGCGTCACTTCGGTGCGGTTGAGTTCCGCGACCAGCTTGAGATTGTCGTTCAGGTCGTGAAACCAGGCCAGGGCGGTGTTGTCGTATTCCGCGTCGGCGCCGACCAGAGGGTCGTCGCTGCTTTCGTTCTCACCATAGGACAGAACGAACCGGTTGGCACCGATGGTGTAGGAGGCCTGGGTCAGATAACCCGATACCTGATTGTCCTCGGAGGTCACCAGGTTGGTCAGGCCCGCTACCGTGCCGAGACCTTCGCCGTCGAAGCCCGACAGCGTCAGGGACAATCCGCCAAGGCGCAGGTTGGCGCCGCCCGCAACGCCGCTGGAATCGACTTCGCTGGTGTCGGTTTCCGAGCTCTGGTACAGGCCTCCGACCCAGGTCTTGAAGGAGCCACCCTCGAAACTCCGTCCCCAGCTGAGTTCGGCCTCGAAGCGCGGCATGTCCTCGGACGAGCCGGCGTCGCTCTTGTTCGGATCCATGATACCGGCGGCGAGCTGGAACCCGGCGCGCTCCGGGGTGCGGTAGCTGATCTGCGCCACCGGGAAGGGGTACAGGTAACCGGCGCCGATATTGCCGAACGAGACGTTGCCGCCATCGATCAGGCCAAGGGTATCGGATACCTGGCCATGCCCGAGCAGCAGCTCGTCGGAAAGGATATTGGTACGCCCGAAGAGCGCGAAGTCCTTGCCGATCAGCACCTGACCGAAACTGCCATCGACGGTACCGTAGAACTGTCGCACGTCGATACCGCTGCGGGTACCGAGGCCTTCGGCGCCGCGCACGACGTCGTTGTCATTGATCGTGACCCAGAACGATGAGCGCGCCCCGAGGGTCAGTTCGCCCGCTTCCTTGCCGGCGTCGAAGGCGATCCAGTTGGGCAGGAAGCCCATGCGCACACGGGCCTGGTCGCGGTCGCCGTTGGGGCCGCCGTCGACACTGCTCTGGGTGTAGAAGGCGTTGATCAGACCGTCGGTACTGAAGGTGGTCCCATCCTGATCGTAAAGCTGAATTTTGGCGGCGGCAGGAACGGCGGTCAGGGCCGAAAGCGCGAAAGGCAGCGCGGTGCAAAGCAGTTTCTTGTTCTTCATCGGGTTCCCCGGGTCGGTTTGTTGTTATGTGCAGCGCCATTATCGGCAGCCACCCGAAACCGGCGAATCGGCTCTTGGCCCTGAATATTCGAGCCATAGGTCCTGGCCGACGGGGCCTGCCTGAACGTCGGTGAACAGACCCGGCCCCGTCGCAGAACCAAAGTCTCTCACCACCCCACCGGCCATTGGTGGTGGTTTTTCACGCAGCTGCAACAATCCTTGCGGCGCCGACTGGTCTATGCTGTGAGCACAGAAATGTCAGCATCTGAAGAAAGGAACACTGAGATGAAGAAAATGCTGTTGCGCGCCCTGGGCCTGGGTACGGCCCTGATGCTTGCCGCGGGTTCGGCAGGCGCCTCGGAAACCGCCAGCCGCCTGATTGAAGAGGCCCGCCAGCAGTGCGCCTCGCTGGATGGCGGCGAACTGGGCTATCAGCCGTCCACCGTCAGGCTGATCGATCTGAACGGTGACGGGGTCGACGACGAAATCATCGACGAGAGCACCTACAGCTGCACCAGCTCGAAAACGCTGTTCTGCGGCACGGGCGGTTGCGGCCTCAAGGTCATCGTCGGCGACAGGATCCTGGAGCGGCTGGTCAAGCAGTGGCAGACACTGGAGTGGGATGGCGACCGCATGCTGCTGCTGCAGCTGCACGGCGCCGAATGCGGCGGCAGCGGACTGGAACGCTGCTACGAGGCGGTGTCCTGGGGCGACGGCGATTTCCGCAGCGTACGACCATCGCGCTGAGTGTTCTGGCCGGCCCTCAGCCGGCCTCGTCGAGCAGGTGCTGCGGTTCGAATCCCATGATCAGGGAACCCCAGCGCCGGCCGTCCACCAGGATCGGAATCGACAGATCGTTCAGCACCTCGCCGGTATCGCGAACGAAGGTCTGCAGCAGAAACGGCGCTTCATGGGTGGCCCGCCGCTGTTCGGCACGGGTGGCGAAGAATATCCTGCGGTGACGACTTTGCGTATTGTCGATGGCGGTATCGCCGCAGGGCGGATGTGAAACCTTGCGGTGGTGTGCCGGGGCATATCCGTTGCGGTCGACGCCGATGGCGTAGATGAACGCCGGCTGCTCGCGCACAAAGCCGTCGAACAGCGGTTGCATTCGCTGTTCGTAGGCGTCGGCGTAGCTGACATCGAACTTCGCCGGCTCCCGCCCCGGATTGGCGCGCCGGTAATGAACGTCGAAAATATCCAGCCCCTGAGCCTTCAGCTCTTCCAGCGCCCGGGTTGTCGCCTCGGCCCAGCGCCGCCCTGTCTGGATCATGGTCTCGAACCCGCCGGAACCAATGATAAACCGTGACAGCAGCTCCTGACTTTTCTCGGTGCTCAGTTCAAGCTGCTCCGCCGTCGCGTCCGAGTCGATCATCTCCTGCTGGATATGCCCGGCGATCTCGCTGATCTGGGTGACGTGACCGTGGGAATTCTTGTTGGTATGCGCCAGTTCGTCGATCGCTGCGCCTATACCCGAGAGCTGGCTGCCGACCTGCTCGAAGTCCTGCACCATGCGCTGGAACTGGCCGCTGGTGGCATCGATGAAGCGGTCGGTATCGACGACGTAGCCAAGGATATCCCGGGCACTCTGGTGGGTATCGGCCACCAGCGAGGCCATTTCGCCGACGTTGGTGTCGATTTCGACGGTAGCCTGCGTGACCTTGCGCGACAGATTGCGCACCTCGTCCGCCACCACGGCGAAGCCCCGCCCGGCTTCGCCGGCACGGGCGGCCTCGATCGAGGCATTCAGCGCCAGCAGATTGGTCTGGTCGGAGAAGTCCTTCACCATCGCCAGTATCTGGGTAATGTTGCCCGAATTCCGGCTCAGCTGTTCGACCGTGCCCTGGAACTCGGTCACGCGCCGGTGAATGGCCTTGACCTGTTCGCGCACGCGCAGGAGCTCCTCGCTGGAGTCCCGCACCTCCTGCAGGTTGTCCCTGTTCTGCTCGTTGATGCGCAGGGTGCTGCCGGCGATTTCGTCCAGCGCCAGGGTGGCCTCCTGACTCGACTGGAACACCAGCTGCGCCTGGGCTTCCTGTTCGGTCACCGAGCGGTGCGCCTTGTCGAGCGCCCGCTTCAGCTGCGTCGAGCACATGGCGACCCGCACGCTGCTGCGGCGGGTTTCGGCGATCATGCGCCGCAGACTGGCAGCGAAATCGTTGTAGCGGGCCGCCATCTCGGATATTTCGTCGTAGGTATATGACGGCAACGTCGCCGAAATATCCCCGTCCCGGTCGCCTATGGCGCTGAGCACGTCGGTCATGGTCCGCACCGGGCGCAGGAAGAGGTGCCGCATGAACCCGATGCTGAATACAGAGGCCGCCAGCGCGAACAGCACCAGCGCACCGGCAACCCGGCTCGCGTCATCGATCAGGGCCGCGACGGCGTCCCGGCTGGCCGCCGGCACGGCCCCGGAAGCCAGGATGCCGTCGAGCTCGACGGCGTAGTGCCATCCTGCGGCGCACAGCATCAGCGAGGGCAGCAGCAAGAACACCACGTTACCGACGATCTTGCGGGTGAGGCTATGGAAGAAGATCTGCTCGATACGGGTATAGAGGGCGGGAAAGAAACTCATCGGTGCTCTCGGTTATTCTTATCATCATACAGCCGGCCCGCCCCGTCGTACGGGGCAAGCGTCACTGGCGCTCGTCGTCCATCGCGGACGAGCGAAAATTGAAGCACATTCGCCCCGCCGATCCCATAGTCCCTTTCTACGACCAAGGTCGCATTCGGGCTACCACTCGAGCCAGCAGCCGCGCTCGCGCAGGTAGTCCTGCCACTGGCGATGCTCTGGACAGTGGCGGCCGACCAGCTGCCAGAACCGCGGCGAGTGGTCGAAGTGGCGCAGATGACAGAGTTCGTGAATCAGCACATAGTCCGCGGCCTGCGGCTCGGCGAGGATCAGACGCCAGTTGAGGGCGATACCGCCGCGGTTGTCGCAGCTGCCCCAGCGACGCCGGAAGCCGCGCACCGAAACGCCGGTGGGAACAAGTCCGGTTTCCCTCGACAACTGCTGTAACCGTTCGGGCAGCACTTCGCGGGCCCTGGCCTGCAGCCAGTCGCGCACCAGTTCGTCGGCGACCTGCTCTGCGCTCCTGCGAATCCGCTGAGACAGCCTCACCTCGAGCCGATCGTCGATTACCCTGCAGGTGCTGCTGTTGCCGGCACAGAGCCGAAGCCTCAGCTCGCGCCCGCGATAGGGCACAAGACCTCCGTCCCGCACCTCGGGCCGGTGCAGCTCGCGCTGCAGCAGCACCCGGCTGAGGCGCGTGGCAATCCAGTCCCGGCGCTCGTGCACGAAAGCCGCTATCCAGTCGTTACCGACCCAGTGCGGCACCCGGACTTCAACCCTATCGTTCTTGATCAGGATGGCGGCGGTGCGACGCCGGCGGCTGCGCACGACCCGGTAGTCGAACGGCAGCGGCGCTTCGTGCTGTGATGATGACATGGGACTTCAGAACACCTAAGCTGCAGGAATAGGGGAACCTGCGAATCAGTTCCGAAGCTTATAGGGATTCTTCACGCAATGCATGCATCCGGCTGCGCGCGACTGGTACGGGACATCCGCGCCTGTCGTCACTGCCAGGGGCTGCCCGAAGGTGTAAAGCCCATCATTCAGGCCGATGCCGGCGCCCGTCTGCTGATCATCGGCCAGGCCCCCGGCGCCCGTGCCGATGCCGCCGGACGACCTTTCGACGACCCCAGCGGCGACCGTTTGCGCCACTGGCTGGCAATGGACAGAGCGACTTTCTACAACCCGGGGCGGGTGGCGATCATGCCGATGGGGTTTTGCTTTCCCGGCCGCGGCGCCAGCGGCGACCTGCCGCCAAGGCCCGAGTGCGCGCCGCTCTGGCATGCACGCCTTCTGGCCGAGCTGCCCGGGATCCGGCTGACACTGCTGATCGGCCAGTACGCCCAGCGCGCCTATTCGCCGCGACCGTTCACCCGCCTCACCGACTGCGTCGCCCACTGGCGCGAACTGCCGGAAGATTACCTGCCCCTGCCCCACCCATCGCCGCGAAATCAGCTGTGGCTCAAACGCAATCCCTGGTTCGAAGCCGAGCTGCTGCCGGAACTGAAACAACGGGTCGCCCGCGCCCTCGCCGACGTTTCGAATAACCCCAGGCTGGAATGAGCCTGCGACTTCGATCAACGGCCCGGGCATCGACGGAAGTGCGAATGACCGCCCGCCATATCGATTCGCCCACGGAGTGGGCTCCTGCGTAACTTGCCTAACCGCACCATCTGTAGGGGCTCGCTCTGCGAGCGAACAACCGCCATGCTGACCAGGTCCTCTGCGATCTCCACCAACCCGTCACCGGGATCATAACCGCCGCATACAGGCGCGGATCGCTTCGCGGTAGGCCCGGCGTACGGCGTTGTCGTCGTGGCCGGCATAACGCAGCTGGTCGTAGTGGCGCGCCACGGCAAGAATCAGCGGCTCCAGTTCCGGCCGCGCTTCGGCGACGCGGGCCGCGTACAGTCCCACCGGCTCGCCGTTGCGGCGCCCAAGCCCCTGGGCGCCGAGACGCTGAGACAGTCGCAACAGCGCGCTGTCGACCTTGTCGAGGGTTTTCGGCCGGCGCTGACGCAGCAGCGACAGCGCCACCCAGCCCAACACCAGCCCGAACGGCAGCGCCAGTGCCAGCGCCAGCTTCCACAGGCTGAGCTCGCCGAACAGCCGCTGCAGCAGCGCATCCTGGCGCAGATGGAAGCTGAGCACCCAGCGGTGCCAGCTGTAGTTGATCGCCTCGACCCGCAGCCGCAGCTGGTTGAGCCAGTTGATACGGCCAAAACGCACCGGCGACAGGGGCGTGTCGGAAAGAAAACCGGGCTCGTCGGCCAGCAGCTGATCGGCGGTCTGCTCGACACGCTGCGGCGCCACGGCAGCGGTGGGATCGACACGCACCCAGCCGCGTCCGGCATACCAGACCTCGACCCAGGCATGGGCTTCGTACTGTCGGATCAGCAGGTAGGACTCGTAGGGGTTCCATTCGCCGCCCTGGTAGCCGCCGACGATCCGGGCCGGCACGCCGGCGGCGCGCAGCAGGAACGCCAGGGCGCTGGCGTAATGGCCGCAGAAGCCACGCCGGGTTTCGAACAGGAAATCGTCGATGCCGTCCGCGCCAAGACGCGGCGGCGACAGCGTATAGACAAAGTCGCGGTTGAACAGCGCCAGGGTGCGTGTCACCAGCGAATCGACCGAGGCGTCCTCGTCGCGCCAGCGCTGCGCCAGCTCCCGGGCCCTCGGGTTGCCGCTCGCCGGCAACTGCAGGTAGCGCGATTGCGCCGACTCGCTGAGCGCCTGCGGCAGGGCATCGAGCGGCCGTGAGACCAGGGCGAATTCGGCGCGCTGGCGAAGCCGCGACGGCGCCCGCAGAGTCCAGTTGGGCGCCATGCGCAGGGGCCAGCTGGCCGAGACCGGATAGTCGAGGGCATACACCCAGGGCTGGCCGCTGGGCTCGATGATCATCTGATAGCGCAGCAAGGGCCCGCTCGGCAGATCGCTGAGTTCGGGGGGCGTTCGGCGGTCCGACTCCGCCTGCCAGCGCCGGCCGTCAAAGTAGTCATAGGTCAGTCCGCGCCAGTAGCGCTGAGCCGGCGGCGGCACCCTGCCACTGGTGAACTCGACCCGAAAGGCCACCGCGCTGGAGCCGGTAAGCTGGCTGACATCACCCGGCGACAGGGTATCGGACAGGCCGGTCACCGACTCCTCCTGCATCATCGGCGCGTACCACAGCGGGCCGATGCGGGGCACGATCAGGAACAGCACCAGCATCAACGGCAGCGCCGGCAACAGCAGCCGCAGCGCCGCGCGCAGCGGGCGACGGAAATCGGGATGGCGCTCGCTCTGGTAAACAGCATTGAGCGCGGCGGTGATCAGCAGCAACGCCAGCAGAACGTAGAGCGCGTGCAGCAGCGTCTGCCCGAACAGCAGCTCGGTCGCCGCCAGAAAGTAGGCGACGTAAATCAGCACCAGCGCATCGCGGCGCTTGTAGATCTCCAGCAGTTTGAGCGCGAAGCCCGCCACCAGCAACGCCACCGCAAGCTCCGGCCCGTTACCGCGGCCGATGGACGCCACGGCGCCGATGCCCGCGGTAATCGCCATCAGGAACTTGACGCTCCAGTGCGGAAAGGAGGTGCGTCCCAGATGCACCAGCAGGCGCCAGCCGATGGCTCCGAGCGTCATCAGCGGCAGCCACCATGGCAGACGCAGACTGTGGGGGATCATCACCACCACCACCATCAGCAGCTGCCACACCAGTGCCGGACGGGTAAGCTGGTAGACGCCTTTCATCTAGCGACTTCCCTTGCCGTACAGCGCCAGCGCCCGCAGCACCTCCTGCCGGTGGCGTTCACCGCGCCCCGGGGGGATCTCGACGCCGGGCAGGCGCAGGCCATACTCGACGCGCTCGCGCGCCAGTCGGAGAGTCCAGTAACAGAGCCGCGACAGCCGGCTTTCGCTGTCGAGCTCGGGCCAGAGATCGAAGTCCAGCCACAGCTGCCGGTCGGCCTGGTCACCGAACTGCTTGGCGTGCAGCCCCTGCCCCGCCGCCAGCTGCTTCCAGGCGATATGGCGCGGCGACATACCACGCTGGTAGGCCTCGAGACCGAGAAAGTCCTCGCTGCCACGCCCATCCAGCAGGGCGCCGCTGCCATCGCTGCCGCTACCGGCGGGCAAGCTGTCGCCGGGCAAGGGCCTCGGCCAGGCCAGCGCCCGCAGATCGGTCTCCAGCCAGGTCCAGGCGCGCAGCAACCCCAGCGGATACAGGGTTTCGACCAGCAAGGGCCCCGGACGCCACCAGCCGCGCTGCGGCGCGCGGGCATAGAGCCGGACGCGGCGTTCACTGTCGCCGATCAAATCGCAGCTGACCGGCGCCTGGTCGACCCAGGACAGCTGGATCGCCTCGTAGTCACGGTGACTGCCAGCGCGCAGCAGCAGTTCGAACTCGGCCTGCTCCCCGACCAGGCAGGGACGCGCGCCCAGCGCCGTGATACTGAGTCCGGCAAGATTGCTGTACGTATGCAGAATCGAGATCACGAACAGCGACAGCAGCAGAAAGCTGGCGCCGTAGACCAGGTTGTTTTCATAGTTCACGCCCAGCAGCAGAATGATCAGCGAGGTGACCAGGAACCAGAAGCCGGCACGGGTCGGCAGGATGTAGATTCGATTCTGCGTCAGCGTCAGGCTGTGCACCGGGCCATGGCGACGCAGCGCCCAGGCACGCATGAAAGCGGCAAATCGGCTGTGCGACTGGCGAATCACCCCGCTCCGGCCTCCCTGGCGGCCCATGGATCAGCCGACCACATCCACCTGTTCCAGCATCTGCCGGATCAGCGCCTCGCTGCCGTGGCCGCCCACCTGCTCGGCGGCCCGCAGGCGATGGCCGATCACCGGCTCCAGCAGCGCCTGGATGTCCTCCGGCACGACGTATTCACGCCCCTGCATATAGGCCCAGGTACGGGCGCACTGCAGCAACGCCAGACTGCCCCGGGGCGACACGCCATAGGCGAATTCCGGCGCCTCGCGGCTGTATTGCACCAGCCGCTGCAGGTAGTCGATCAGGCTGTCGGAGACCCGCACCTGGCGGCATGACTCGCGGATCGACGCCAGGTCCTCGAGGTCGATGCAGACCGGCAGCGGCTCGCGCTGGCGCCGGTAGCGTCCTTCGCTGAGCAGCTGCCGTTCGGCCACAGGGTCGGGATAGCCAAGCTCGATACGCATCAAAAAGCGGTCGAGCTGTGACTCGGGCAGCGGGAAGGTGCCGAACTGCGTGATCGGGTTCTGCGTCGCGATGACGAAAAACGGCTCGGGCAAGGGGTGCGTCACGCCGTCGAGAGTGACCTGCCGCTCCTCCATCGCTTCGAGCAGTGCGCTCTGGGTCTTGGGCGTGGTGCGGTTGATCTCGTCGGCCAGCAGCAACTGGGTGAAGACGGGGCCCGGATGAAAACGAAACGCCGACGCCTGCTGATCGAAGATCGATACCCCGATAATGTCGGCAGGCAGCATGTCACTGGTGAACTGCACGCGCTGAAAGCTCAGCCCTAGCACCTGCGCCAGGGCATGGGCCAGCGTGGTCTTGCCCATACCGGGCAAGTCCTCGATCAGCAGGTGGCCCTGGGAGAACAGGCAGGTCAGCGCCATCCTCACCTGGGTATCCTTGCCCAGTACCAGCGTGCTGACGCTGGCGACAGCGCGTTCGATCTTGTCCTGCATTGCCGTTCCCTGTTGCCTGTCGGCCGGTGTCGCCAGCATGCCACAGCCCTCCCTCATACGCTATTGCTGCCATCAGGCAGTCCCTGGCACGCCATGCGGCCGACAAAAAAAGCACCCGTTCGGCAGCGCTGCCGAACGGGTGCCCGGATCGATCAGAACTTGAGCGGAATGGACTCGCGGTGATAATCCATCACGGCGCCGGAACAGGCTTCGTCGTGCGGTACCACCTGTACCAGATTGGCGCTGTGAATACCGGCCTTGTGACAGAGATCGTAGGCCTGTGTCACATTGGTGCAGGTCAGCACCTCGCCGTGACTGTCGCGAATCAATTCCTTGCCCTCGTCGAACTCGACCTCCACCACCATGGGGCCGCAACCGGATTCGATGAAATTGACGGTTCTGAGCCGGTGACTGGACGCCAGCTGTTTGAACTCGGAAATCTGCATGAGCTGTCTCCCGTTCCTGTTCGGCTCTGCTACACCCGGAACGGGTGAAGCAGACCCCTGCAGGCGCGAACGCCTGTACCCTGAATTATAGTTCAGGCCGTCACGGCGCCCGAAAACGGGCGCTCGACGATCTGCGGGCGACCGAAAAGATAGCCCTGACCACAGCGACAGCCGAACGCCAGAAGCCACTGACGCTGAGCATCCGACTCCACGCCCTCGGCGACGACGTCCAGATGCAGCTTGGCAGCCATCGCCACCACCGCCTGAATGATCTGCCTGTCTCCCTCGTCGACTTCCAGGTCGCGTACGAAGCAGCGGTCGATCTTCAGGGTATCGACCGGCAACTGCTTGAGCAGCGCCAGCGACGAGTAGCCGGTACCGAAGTCGTCGATGGATATACGCAGCCCGATGCGTTGCAGTTCATCGAGAATTGCCGCCGTCGACTCGAGATTGTCCATCAGGCTGGTTTCGGTGATTTCCAGCTCCAGCAGCCCTGGCGGTGCCCCGGTCTGTGCCAGTATGCGTTCGACTTCCTGCAGAAAACGCTTGTCGCGAAACTGCTGCGGACTGATGTTCACCGCGACCGGCACCCGCTCGCAGCCCTCTGCCACCGCTGCGGCCAGCATTTCGCAAACCGTCTCCAGCACCCGGTAGCCCAGCGCTACGATCAGGCCGGACTGTTCCGCCGCCGGAATGAACTCCGACGGCGCCAGCCAGCCATGGCGGGGATGGTGCCAGCGGATCAGGGCTTCGTAAGCCACCGTTCTCTGCTGCGACAGCTCGACGATCGGCTGGTAGGCAAGCACCAGTTCGCGCCTGCCGAGCGCCGCGCGCAACTCCTCTTCGAGCTGCATCAGGCGCGAGGCCTCCTGCTGCATTGCCGGGTCGAAGAAGGCAATACAGTTCTTGCCGCGGCGCTTGGACGCGTAAAGCGCAAGGTCCGCGTTACGCGACAGCTGACTGGCGCTGTCGCCATCGACCGGTGCGACGGTGATACCGATCGAGGTACTGATCACCAGTTCCCGATTGTGCAGCTGCACCGGCTGACGAATGGCGTTGATCAGTTTTTCCGCCAGCCGAAGCAGATCATCGCTGCTGCCGCTGCCCTGCAGCACCACCGCGAACTCGTCGCCCCCCAGGCGCGCGACGATATCGTTCGCCCTCACCTGGCCCCGCAGGCGACGGGCCACCGCGATCAGCAGCTGATCCCCGACCTCGTGCCCCATCGAGTCGTTGATGCGTTTGAAATCATCGAGATCGAGATAAAGCAGCGCCAGCGGCTCGCCCGAGCGCGCCTGTTCCCGCAGCGACTGTTCCAGCTCCTCCTGCAGCAGACGACGATTCACCAGCCCTGTGAGGAAGTCGTGATACGCCAGCCGGTGCAGCTCCTGGGTGCGGGAGTCCACCAGCATGCGCAGCCTTTGCGGCTCGCGCAGCACGTAATGCACCAGCCAGGCGATCAACAGCCCAACCGCGAAGCTCATCAGTACGCCGAGACGAAATCCCGCCGTGCCGTCTTCACTGTCCCGACCCATGCGCAGAATCCAGCGGCCGTTGGGCACCGGCACATCGAGCGACTGGACGGTATCGGGCCTGTCCTGCCGACCGCCCGCCGCCACCAGATGATCCACCGCCTTGCCGTCCGGACGCAGCAGTTCATAGAAGTATCCGTTTGCGGCCAGCGCCCCGAGATCGGTTACTGACAGCAGCCGCTCAAGATCGATAACCGCTGACACGAATCCCCAGAAGACCTCGCCACCATCGCCGGTACGCAGGAACACGGGGTTGTACCCGACCACACCGATCCCGCCCTGAACCAGCTCCAGCGGACCGTTGAGCGTCAGCACGGCATCACGCCGGGCGCGCAGTGCCGGACCCGAGGCCAGAGGGTGTTTGAAAAGGTGAAGGCCGATCGCGGCTTCGTTGCCCGCCAGCGGATAAATCCGGCGGATGACACCGGACGGCACCAGCTGCAGACTCGACACCGCCGGAAAATCCCTGAGGATTTCCTCGGCGCGGCGGGGAAAGTCCCGGGGTTCGCCACCATAACGACGGACTTCATGCGCCATCATCTGCGTCGACAGCAGGGTCTCGTTGAGCAGACGCTCGATGGCGGTGGCCTGGGTATTGATAACGTCGCGCAGCAGCGCTTCCTGCTCTTTGACGAGCAGTCTGTGATTGAGATGGCTCCAGTAGGTGCCAAGCAGCAGCACCAGGAAGAAAACCGTAACCGAAATCAGCGACGTCTTGCGCAACATTAGGGCAACCTGGTCTCCGGTTGCGTCCGGACCGCCCTGCGGGCAGTCCAGCTCATCCCGGCACCAGGGACATGCGACTGCCGGATGCAAGCGGCGGCGGCACTGCATTTCCCTGGCCGGGACCGGGCGCGCGGCAGGCGCCCGGCGCTTTGATCATCAGTGGTGATGACCGCCTTCGCCATGGGCATGGCCGTGTTCGAGTTCTTCGTCGGTCGCAGCGCGAACGTCCATGACTTCGATGGCAAAATTCAGCACCTCGCCCGCCAGCGGGTGGTTGCCGTCCAGGGTGACGTTGTCGTCTGCAACGGCAACCACGGTCACCGGCTGCTCGCCCCACGGTGTCTGGGCCAGGAACTGCATGCCCACTTCGATCTGGTCGATGCCGACGAAGTTGCTGCGGTCCACGGTCTGGACCAGGTCGTCACGACGGCTGCCATAGCCGCGCTCCGGGTCTACGGTGACGTCCAGCTTGTCGCCGGCGGCCTTGCCTGCCAGCGCCGACTCCAGACCTTCAACGATGTTGCCACCGCCGTGCAGGTAGGCCAGCGGCTCCTGACCCTCGGACGAATCGATGACATTGCCCTCGGCGTTCTTCAGTGTGTAGTGGATCTTCACAACGGTATTGGCAGCGATTTGCATGGTGTTTCTCCGTTTGGCTATCGATTAAAACTGTCACAGGTCACCAACGGATTGACCCTGCCCGCCATGGACATTCGAGCATTGGCACTGAACAACAGCATTTTGGTAAATCGACGGGGACCGCCCCGTCAGGCGAATCCTAACGCGCCCCGTACGCCACTGTCACCCCCGCGTCGCAACAGAGCCGGAACGGTCCAGGCAGCCGCTCAGGGCATCGAAACGCCAGAGGTTGTCCGGCCGCAGGTTAACGCCCCCAATCCAGCGATCGACCGGCTGCTGCGCCAGCCAGTCGCGCTCGCCGCACAGCACCTCACGACCGGCTGCGGCAAGCCCGATACGCAGCGCCAGGAAGTCGTCGCCACCGCCGCACAGTCCGGGCCGCTCGAAACGACCTCCCCGCACCCTCAGAAGCGGACAGGGAGACGCGAGCAGGCGCTCGAGCATCAGCCAGAAGCTGGCGTCGCCCATAAAGGCGACGTCTTCGCGTTCGCGTACCGCGCGAAACAGCTCTCCCGGACCGAGCTCGGCATCCGCCAGCGCCTCGAGTGTCAGACGTTCACTGAGGCTGAGGCCGTCCGGCCCCGGATACTCCTGCAGCAGCCTTGCGAGCGCGCGATGCAGAAATGGCAGTGCCGACAGGTCGCGCTGCAACAGCGCTGCGAGCGCCCGCGGATTGGCGGCGCCGAAGGCCAGCCAGGCCTCGGCGCCGAGTTGCAGCTGGGCCTCGGTCAGCGCCTTGCGACCGTTGAACAGTTCCCGGGTGCGTACAGGATCCGCGCGCCCCAGGTAGTCCTCGACGAACACCAGCTGCGGCCAGGCGCAGTCACGACCTTCACCGGCGTACCAGTGCAGCAGTTGCATCAGGTGCAGCTGGTCGTAGAGTTCGAAGGAGTTCCAGATCACCACGCCGCCGTCCCGGGCGGCACTGCGAAACAGCGCATCCCGCGCCTGAAAGTGGGTCTGCGCCTCGAAGTCAGTGGCCCAGCCACAACTGGCGATATAGGCGGCGCGCACCGCTGACAGCTCGTCGAGACCGAGCCCGGCCGGTACCGGCCCCTCATGCAGCACGTCATCCCAGGCCAGAAAGCCGCCCTCGATGCCGCATTGCCCAAGCCACTGATTGGCCATCTCACCGTTGGTGATATGTCGCATGATAAGTCCCTCCGGTTCTACACCCGTTCACTCTGCCCCCGGCATCAGCGAGCCCGCGCCGGTTGGCACGCCCCCTGCCGCTCCGGCGCTGACCAGTGCGTGCGCCCCGGCTTCGACATGGGGGTTGCCGTTGCCCTGGACCAGACGGATGCGACGGTTGCGCTCGAGTTCCCAGGCATCCACCGGGTCGGCGCGGTTCCAGGCCTCCAGCAGCCGGGTCTCCTGGCGACTGAGCCTCAGCCCGTAACGATCCCGCATATAGAAATAGGTACGGGCGATATCACCGCGCACACCCTCGGCCGGCTCCGCAACCCGAGCCTTGAAATCGACCTCGACATCGCAGCGGCCGTAGGCGCGCGATTCGCCGGCCACCATCCCATAACCATAGTTGGACCTGTCGCCGTTGACCTCGCCGATTGCCGGCACCAGGTTGTGCATGTCCGACTCCATACGCCTGAATTCCGGGTCCTTGCGGCAGGCCCGGCGCCCGCCCTGCTGCCAGCACTGGCGTTGATGCCCGAAGGCCCAGGCGGGCATCAGGTGTTCCCACTCGATCCGTGACGCCCGGTTGGCATTCTTGCGCGGCTGATAACCGCAGGCGGCAAGATCCGGCGACAGGCGCTTGCCAATGGCGCTGAAACGGCAGCCGCAGTAAAAACTCTGGGCGTTGCTGCTGTAGATAGCCGCAAGTTCTCGTTTTGCGGTGGAGAAGGACATCGGCTGGTCCGCCGGTGCAGAGGCTGGCAACAGCATCAGCAATGCCGCCAGCGCGTTAACGCCGTGCCAGCGACAGGCCGACACACCGCGGCGTACCGCCCCAAGCCCTGTCGGCACGAAAAAAATTCGCCTCATCGTCATGTAATACCCGCCCAAAAAAGAGCGTAATATTACTTTAAATTTCAACCACTTTTATACAAAAGCTCGAAACAACACGACATTGGCGACAAAAATTAGGAATTCGTCCTAAATCCTTTCGGCATTTTTTTGGCTAAGGTTTCCCCAGTAACGAAATCCGTCGGGATCCGGTTTACGCATGGACAGCTGCGAACCCTTTCCGACTAGGCGGCAAAGCCTGTTCGCAGGCCCGCCACACCGGCAAGAATCCATCCTTTACAGGAGGCACCATCATGGAAAGATCCTGCCCCCCATGCCAGCGAATGACGGCCAAGGCAGCTCCACACCCGGATCTCATATCCCTCAGCAAGATGGAAAACAGCCAGCTGTTCAAATGT
Source organism: Marinobacterium nitratireducens (assembly GCF_014645375.1). Taxonomy (GTDB): domain Bacteria; phylum Pseudomonadota; class Gammaproteobacteria; order Pseudomonadales; family Balneatricaceae; genus Marinobacterium_A; species Marinobacterium_A nitratireducens. The sequence goes on along the minus strand of NZ_BMLT01000001.1, from coordinate 64,029 downwards.
CGCTGCTGCAACAGTTACCTTCACCTGGACCTGAACGGCTGGGAAATTCTCAGCGCCGGCAATTACCCGCCGCAAACTCAGGATGACAGCCATTCTTTGCGAAGCGCCTGAAGCAAGGATGCACGCAGCGGTCAGCACAGACCGCTGCAGAACACCGAAGCGAAACCCGGGGGACACGCCATGGCGGAATGCGCAGGTTGTAATACAACGCTGATGCACCGGAACCCGCGCCTGCTGGATCTCACGCACTTCAGCATTCTGTTCGAGGGACCGTCGCTGTGCATCGCCCGCTGCGACGCCTGCGGACGCTGGCTGGTGAACGATGGCAGCCGCTGGGAACCGCTGCTGCAGCAGGAACGGTTAACGGCTGCCCGCGACAATTGCTGAGCCCACCACCTTATTCGTCACGCTGCGCGACCTGGCGGTCCCGCGCCGCTTTCTCCAGGGCATCACGGATAGCCGGATACTCGTGCATCGCCTGAAGCACGTCCTGACGGCGCAGCTCGTACAGCGAACAGGGGGTGACCGCGCGCACGGTGGCACTTCGCGGCGCCTGATGCAGCAACGCCATTTCACCGCAGAAGTCACCGGCCATCAGCGTCGCCAGCTGGCGTGACTTGCCGCCATCATGCCGGATCACTCGCACCACGCCACGCGCGATCAGGTACAGCGAGAAGCCGGTCTCGCCCTGAGTGATGATATCGTCCCCCTGCGCTACCGTCAGCGAGCGCATGCGCGCCGCCAGGCCTGCAAACTCGGCTTCGGGAATCTCACGCAGGAAGGGCACCTTGCGCAGCAGCTCACCGGGCTCGACCCGCAGACGCTTGACCTCGTGGCCGCGCAGGGACCGCAGCTGCCGCGCCATTTCATGCTCCAGCGTCTCGGCGATACCGGGGGGAAGGGTTCCATGCTCGAGTTGCTCGTCGATCGCCTCGACCTCGGCCAGCAGGATCAGCCGCTGCCCCAGCCTTTCCTGCATATCCGCAACGAACTCGGGAAACTGCTCCGCCATCTGGTCAAGCCGGTCGCGCGCACCGTCGTACCAGCTGACGTACTGATCACGTACCTCGGACGCCACCTGAGCGGACACCGACTCGGTTTCCACCAGCTCGTCGAATCGCTCCAGCACCCGACCGCAGCTCTGGTAACGCCCCCATGCCATCTCGTAATCCATCGCCACCTGGCGGATACGCAGCCGCTCCAGATAGCCGGCCAGCGACGAGAAACGCCCCAGCAGCCTCAGGCGCAGCCGGTCCAGCGTGGTACGGCGCTTCTCGCTGAAAGCGATGTCGTCGAGCTCGTCCTGGAAACGTACGGCATCGAGATTGAGCGCCACCTGCTGACGCAGACGCAGATAGGATGACTCGCTCAGGTGCCCCTTGTTGAACATGTCGATAAACAGCGCCTGCTCCTCGGCGAATCCCCGCAGGTACAACAGTCGCCGCTCCTCGTTGGGGTTGAGTTCCGCGCGCCGAAGCTGCGCCAGCTCTTCGCGGATGGTCAGCATCTCGCGATCGGAATTGAGCTGCAGCTGCCGGGCAATGGAACCCGAGAACAGACCGCCCTCCATCAGTTCAGGTATGCGGCTCTGCGCGCGGCGTTTCGCCAGCAGATTACCTTCGACGCGGGCGAAGCGGTCCGCCAGCGACGGCCGGTCCAGCGCCAGCCGATGCACCAGACGGTCGATGCTCAGCGCCGGCACCAGCAGTGTGAAAAGCACCGCCCCCATGACCAGTGGCGTGAAGGTCTCGGAGTATTCGAACGCCGGCAGACTGAGTGCGATCGCCAAGGCGATGGCGCCACGCAACCCGCCCCAGTAGATCACGGCCTTGTAGCCGAAGCCGACGGGCTGGGCGCCCGGCAGGCGCTCGACCAGCGGCATCAGTCCGAACACCACCACCAGGCGCGACAGCAGCATGCCCAGAATGACCCAGAGCAGCAATGGCAGGATATGCAGCAGTGACGACAGCTCGACCTTGAGCCCCACCATCAGAAAGATCAGCGCCGTGGCGATGAACGCCATGTACTCCCAGAAATGCTCGAGATAGGCCCGCACCGCAGGCGATACCCGGATCCAGCCCCAGCCGCTGAACGTCAGTGCCGCGGCCACCGCGGCCATGACCCCGCTGACATGCAGCAGTTCTTCCGCCACCAGAAATGACGCATACGCCAGCACAGTGGTCAGTGTTATCTCGATCGGATGATGCCCTTCGACCAGCGTCAGCAGGTATCCGGTCAGCAGCGCCATCAGCCAGCCGACCACCAGCCCGCCGACAAACACCACCACGAAATCGACCACCCCGTTGACCACCGACTCTGTCGAAACGCTGCCGGCCACCAGAATTCCGACCAGTACCCGCGACAACACGATGGAGGTGGCGTCGTTGAACAGACTCTCGCCCTCGACCAGCACGGTCAGCCGGCGCGGCGCACCGAGCCGTTTGAACAGTGCGATCACCGCCACCGGATCCGTGGCGCTGAGAATGGCACCGAGCAGCAGAGCCGCGGGAAAGGGTATCGGCGTGGCCAGCGACACGACGCCGCCGATGATGAAGGTCGATACCAGCAGTCCCGGAACCGCCAGCACCAGCACCGGCACCAGGTCCCGCCGCAGCTGACGCGCATCGAGGTGAAAGGCGGATTCGAACACCAGCGTCGGAAGAAAGACGTAGAGTATCAGGCCTGAGGAGATTTCCAGTTCCTCGAAGGCGCCAAAGGTATGCGGGTAGGAGTCGGCCAGCGCCGCCAGCGCCAGCCCGACCAGAACCAGCGCCACGGTAAATGGAAAGCGCAGCTTTTCTGTCACCGCCATCGTCGCGGCGGCGATGAGCAGCAGCACGATGATACCGGCGACCAGATGGGCGATGTGCAGGCCGGACTCCATGGCGGGCCTCGCAAGTGCGGATTGAATAACTACATTAAAGAAGGCGATCTCGCCAACGGTCAAACCCGAACGCGAATGACTGCCGGGCACGCGCGCCACAGCAGCAACCACCAAATTTCTTAGATGCAACCATAATGGCGCAAAAACCCGGACAAAACTCGCAGAAATACCGTAAAAGGCCCAAAGCCGCTTGAAAAACGACCTTCATACGAGTAATGTTAGTTTCAGTTGCAACTATTAACCCGACAAAAACTGCGCTGAGATGCAGAACCGGATCGCCAGCGCGCCATAAAAACCCAAACCCCGAGTGCAGCCCGACGATGATCAACCCAAACGAACTCCAGTACCTCAGCGGTTTTGGCAACGAACATGAGACGGAAGCGCTGCCCGGCGCCCTTCCGATCGGCCAGTTCAACCCGCAGAAGTGCCCGTACAACCTGTACGCCGAGCAGTTCAGCAGCACCGCGTTCACCGCGCCCCGCCACAGCAACAGGCGCACCTGGACCTACCGCCTGCGTCCGTCGATCGCGATGGGTGACTTCGCCCCCATCGACAAGGGCCTGATCCGCACCGCACCGATCACCGAAGCCGTGTGTCCGCCGAACGCAATGCGCTGGGACGCGCTGGCGATCCCCGAACAGCCGACCGACTTCATCGACGGCCTGATCACCGTGGCCGCCAACGGCGATGCACGCGCCCAGACCGGCATCGGTATCCACGTCTACCGCGCCAACAAGGGCATGGGTGATCGCTTCTTCTACAATGCCGACGGCGAACTGCTTTTCGTGCCGCAGCAGGGCGCGCTGCTGGCCTACACCGAAATGGGCATCCTGCACGTCAAGCCCGGCGAGATCCTGGTGATTCCCCGGGGCGTCAAGTTCAAGATCGAGCTGCCGGACGGACCGGTGCGCGGCTATATCGCGGAGAACTACGGCGCCCCGCTGCACCTCCCCGAGCGCGGCCCCGTCGGCGCCAACGGTTACGCCAACGACCGCGACTTCCAGTACCCGAGCGCCTGGTTCGAAGACCGTGAGGGCGAGTTCGCACTGGTCGCCAAGTTCTGCGGCAATCTGCATCAGGCGCCGCTTGGCCACTCGCCGCTGGACGTGGTCGGCTGGGTTGGCACCAGCGCACCTTACAAGTACGACCTGTCGCGTTTCAACGTCATCAACACCGTGAGCTATGACCATCCGGACCCGTCGATCTTCACGGTGCTGACGTCCCAGAGCGACACCGAGGGCGTGGCCAACATCGATTTCGTGATTTTCCCGCCACGCTGGATGGTGGCCGAAGACACCTTCCGTCCGCCCTGGTACCACCGCAACATCATGAGCGAGTTCATGGGACTGATCGAAGGCGTCTACGATGCCAAGGAAAAGGGCTTCGAGCCCGGCGGCATGAGCCTGCACAACTGCATGACGCCCCACGGCCCCGAAGCCGAGGTATTCGAAAAAGCGAGCAACGCGGAACTTGCACCGGAGCGCTATGCCAACACCCTGGCCTTCATGTTCGAGTCACGCTACGTGATCGAACCGACCCGATTCGCCCTCGAGACCGAGGCGCGCCAGCACGACTATATTGAGTGCTGGTCCGGGCTCAAGAAGTACTTCAACGGCAGCAAAGACTGACGGGCAAAGCCCGGTCGCACAGCCGGGCTTTCCCGCGCCTGATTCACACCGACAAGGCCCCAGCGAGAAGGGCCGCAACAGCAAAGGTTACCCAAACATGACCAGACTGAACGAAACCCACGACAGCTCACTGACCAGCTGGGTCGCCTCCGCCAACGGCGAAACCGACTTTCCGATCCAGAATCTGCCGTTCGCCAGCTTTCGCCGCGCCGGCAGCGACGAGACATTTCGTGGCGGTGTCGCCATCGGCGACCAGATTGTCGACCTGGCGGCGCTGCACAACAGCGCGCCCTTTGACGGTCTCGCCGGCGAGGCGCTCGCGGCCGCAGCCGAACCGCGCCTCAACCGTTTCATGGGCATGGGCCAGGCGGCCTGGTCGGCGCTGCGCCTGGCGCTGTCCCGTGCGCTTCGCAGCGGCAGCGAGCAGCAGGCCAGCCTGCAGGGCTGCCTGATCGCCCAGACCGATGCCGAGTATGGCCTGCCCTGCTCCATCGGCGACTACACCGACTTCTACACCTCGGTCTTTCACGCCACTTCCGTCGGGGCGCTGTTCCGCCCGGATAACCCCCTGCTGCCGAACTACAAGTGGGTGCCGATCGGTTATCACGGCCGCGCTTCGTCGATCGGCGTCTCCGGCCAGAAATTCCCGCGTCCGCAGGGCCAGACCAAGGCACCCGACGCGACCGAACCGAGCTTCGGCCCCTGCAAGCGCCTCGACTACGAACTGGAGATCGGCATCTTCATCGGCGCCGGCAATGAACTGGGCGAACCGGTCAGCATCGACCGCGCCGAAGATCACGTTTTCGGCATCTGCCTGTTCAATGACTGGTCGGCACGTGACATCCAGGCATGGGAATATCAGCCGCTCGGCCCGTTCCTGTCGAAGAACTTCGCCTCGACCATTTCACCCTGGATCGTAACGATGGAAGCGCTGGCGCCGTACCGCACCGCCTTTGCCCACCCGGCCGAGGACCCGCAGCCGCTGCCGTACCTCAGTTCCGAGAGCAACAGCCGCGAAGGTGCGCTGGATATTCAGCTCGAGTGCCTGCTGCAGACCGAACAGATGCGCAACAACGGCGAAGCGCCGACCCGGCTGTCCGAATCCAGCTTCAAGCACAGCTACTGGACCGTCGGCCAGATGGTCGCGCACCATACCGTCAACGGCTGCAACCTGCAGCCGGGCGATCTGCTCGGGTCGGGCACCCAGTCAGGCCCGGAGCACGAGGAAGCCGGATCGCTGCTGGAACTCACCGTCGGCGGCAAGCAGGCCATCAGCCTGCCCAACGGCGAAACCCGCACTTTCCTGGAAGATGGCGATGCGGTGGTGATGCGCGGCTACTGCGCCAAGCCCGGCGCAGCACGCATCGGCTTCGGCGAAGTCGTCGGCACCATTCTGCCGGCCCGCGTCTAACCTGTAGGAGCCGCGCCCTCGCGGCGAATGCTGCATGACCATGCACTGCCGCCTCGGCCCTTCGCGGCGGGGCGCCGCTCCTACGAGCTTGAGAAGGACTCCGATGGAACTCTTTACCTACTTCCGCTCCTCCGCCGCCTACCGCGTACGCATAGCGCTTAACCTGAAAAACATCGAACACCGGCTGACGCCGGTGAACCTGCTCAAGGGCGAGCAGCTCGGTGACGTATACCGCGCCCTCAACCCACAGGGGCTGTTGCCGGCGCTGAAGCTGGACGACGGGCGGCTGCTGACCCAGTCCACCGCCATACTCGAATACCTCGAGGCGGAATTTCCGGATAAGCCGCTGCTGCCGGCCGATCCCTGCGAAGCCGCAACCGTACGGGCCTGGGCCAACCTGATCGCCTGCGAAATCCATCCGCTGAATAACCTGCGGGTACTGAAATACCTCAAGGGCACGCTGAACGTCAGCGACGACGAGAAAACCGCCTGGTACCATCACTGGATCCACGAAGGCTTCAAGGCGCTCGAGCCGCAACTGGCCGCAGCGCCGTACTGCCACGGCGCCGAGGTAACACTGGCGGATCTCTACCTGATTCCGCAGGTTTACAACGCCCAGCGTTTCGAGCTCGACATGTCGCCCTACCCGAAAATCCGCTCGGTCTGGGATGCCTGCAACGCACTGCCCGCATTCGACGCCGCGCGTCCGGAGAACCAGGCCGACGCGACGGGCTGATGGAAAGGTGACGCGTTAGACGTGCGTGACGCGGACGGGTGACGGGTGACGGGATTAAGCCAGGCATTGAGCTTCCCGCCGTAGCACGTTGAACGCGCAAGATAAAAGGCCCCGCCAGGATGTTTCCTGGCGGGGCCTTTTGGTTGTGCTTTTTCGACGCGTAACTCGTCACGCGTAACCCGTAACACCTGCCTCAGTCGGCAAACTCTTCCGAATGCAGCCAGGCGGCGTGATCGACCGCTCTCTTGGTCTTGCTCCAGGCCTCCAGCATTTCCGGCGCCAGCTCATGCAGCCGGTCGATCTGACCCGGCTTGTCAGTGCGCACGGTCAACTCCAGGCGATGCCCGTTGGGGTCGAAGAAGTAGATCGATTTGATTATTTCGTGGTTGGTCGGCCCCACCACCTCGATACCCTTCGCTTCGAGTTCCGCCTTGGCTTCGAGAAGCGCCTCTTCGCTCTCGAGCTCGAAGGCAATATGCTGCACCCAGGCCGGTGTATTGGGATCGGTACCCATGTTGGGCGAATTCGGCAGCTCGAAGAACGCCAGAATGTTGCCGTTGCCGGCGTCCATGAACAGGTGCATGTAGGGGTCCGGTTCCTTGGTCGAGGGCACCCTGTCTTCCGAGATCGCCAGAATGAAATCCATGTTGAGATTGTCCCGGTAGAACTCAACGGTTTCCTTCGCATCCCTGCAGCGATATGCAACGTGATGAATCTGCTTGATATTCATGGGCGGCCTCGATTTGTATTTAGTTTCAAGTGAAACCAATAATAGTCTCACATGAGACTATTTGTAAAGCCCTTTCAGTGGGCATGGATTAAACGGACGCCTAATCCCTGAAACGCCCCCGTAAAATCCCCTCAACATGGGCTTTAGGCTGCACCGGCCTGCTCGAATGCCATCGCCCGCAGGCCGGATCGGCGCCTGCCCGCGTTGCAGAGACTATTCTCGGGTGAGAGAATTACCTATTAATGTCAATGAGAGGGGGGCCGATAACGTGCCCGAACAGACCAGCAAATCGCTTATTCTGCAACAATTCATCCCCTACCGGATGGTCAACACCGCCAAGCGCATCAGCGACAACCTGTCGAAGATTTACGTCAGCGAGCATTTTGGCGTCACCATCCCGGAGTGGCGAATCCTGGCCCGCCTGGCCGAAGACGAACGCCTCAACTCCCGGGATATCGGCAGAATCACCATGATGGACAAGTCCAAGGTTTCCCGCGGCGTCAAGCTGCTGGACGGCAAGGGGCTGCTGATCAAGGAAAAGGATGAACAGGACCACCGCGTGACCTACCTGTCGCTGTCGGAAGCCGGCTGCCGGCTCTATCACGAACTGGCTCCCCGGGCGCTGGAGTGGGAAAGCAGGCTGATCCGGGTGCTGGATACCAGCGAATACCGCGACCTGATGCGCATTCTCGAAAAGCTCGACAAGCAACTCGATTCCATGGAGAGCTGAAAGCTTCGCTATGCTATGGGTACCATTGAAAGTCCTTATTGGCGGCGCGGTATGCTTCGGCGGTAGCCTGCTGCGGTTGAATTCGACAGGACCACACAGGCACCCCAGATGCTCCATCAGATCACGACGCAAAGGGCTTTCCAGATCTCGGGAATCGGCTTGCACAGCGGCCGCAAGGTCCGTGTACAGGTATCACCGGCCCCCGTCGGCAGCGGCATCCGCCTGCGGCGCACCGACCTGACACCGGCTCAGTCCTTCAGCCTCAACGCCGAGGCGGTTCACCAGACCACCCTCAACACCGGCCTGGTCAATGAACGGGGAGCCCGCCTGTCTACCGTCGAGCACCTGATGGCCGCGATCAGCGGCCTGGGCCTCGATAATCTGCTGGTCGAGGTGGAGGGCCCGGAAATGCCGATTATGGATGGCAGCGCCGCACCCTTTCTGTTTCTGTTCAACGAAGTCGGGCTCAAGACCCAGCCGGCACCCAAATCCTTTCTGCGTGTCACCAAGCCTGTCTGCGTGCGGCAGAAAGACAAGTATGCCGTGTTGCGGCCCGCCAATGGCTTTCGCATCCGTGCCAGCATCGACTTCGACCACCCGGCGTTGCGCGCCGGCAGCCAGACCCTCGACATAGACCTCACCCCTCAGCGCTTTGCCGACGAGATAAGCCGCGCCCGAACCTTCGGCTTTCTGCGCGACATAGAAGCCCTGCACAGCCAGGGCCTGGCGCTTGGCGGCGGCTTCAACAACGCCGTGGTACTGGACGACTACCGGGTGCTGAATCCGGAAGGGCTGCGCTACCAGGACGAGTTCGTGCGTCACAAGGTGCTGGACGCCATCGGCGACCTGCGCATGTGCGGCTACAACCTGCTTGCCGAGCTTGAGTGCCACAAGCCCGGACACGGCCTCAACAACCTGCTGCTGCGCGAGCTGATGGCCCGCGAAGATGCCTGGGAAATCACTACCACCGAACCGGCCGACGTGCCCCAGTGGCGCGACCAGCTGTGCTGGTCGCCGGCCTAACGATACCGAGTCGACCACCCCGCCGCCCAGGGTCATGACTACAGATCATAACCCCATACGCATTGATCGGTTGCGCACCAGGGTCCTGACAATAGACTGTTAATACTCTGCCTGAGCCGGCCTCAGGCACCGCCGATGGACAGTCCGTGCTTGCGCAGCCGCCGGAAAACCGTCGGCTGACTGAGCCCCAGCCGTTCGGCCAGCTCGTAAGTGCTGCGACAGCCCCCGAGCGCCTCCTCCAGCAGCTTCCTTTCGTAGGCATCCAGCGCCTCGGTCAGGCTTCGCCCCTGCAGCGCCTGCGGCGCCACCTCGACCGGAGCCGCCACCGCAGCCGGCGTCGCGCTGCCCATTTCGCAGCGGATCAGCTGGTCGGGGCTGGCGACGTAAAAGCGTTCGAGCACGTTTTCCAGCTCCCGCACGTTGCCGGGCCAGTCGTACTGCACCAGCTGGTGCAGCGCCTGGCTGTCCAGCACCTTGCTCTGCCCGTAGCGCTCGTTGAGGCGCGCCAGCACGATCTCGAGCAGCACGGGAATGTCCTCGGGACGCTCGCGCAGCGCCGGAATCGTCATCGGCACCACGTTGAGACGATAGAAAAGATCGAGACGAAAGGAGCCCGCCGCCACCTGCTCGTCAAGGGCATGATTGGTGGCGCTGATCAGGCGAAAGTCGATCGCCCGCGGCTCGGTGCTGCCAAGCCGGGTCACCTTGCCGTCCTGCAGTACCTTGAGCAGCTTGACCTGCATCGGCAGCGGCAGGTCGCCCACCTCGTCGAGAAACAGAGTGCCGCCCTGCGCCTGCTCGATCAGCCCCGGCTTGCCCTGACGTGCCGCACCGGTGAAGGAGCCCGGGGCGTAGCCGAACATCTCCGATTCGAAGAGGTTTTCCGGAATGGCACTGCAGTTGACCTCGATGAACGGGCCGTCCCGGCGCGGGCTGAGCCGGTGCGTGAGCTGCGCAAAGGCGGTCTTGCCGACACCCGATTCCCCCAGCAGCAGCAGGCTGGCGTCCGTGGGCGCGATACGCTGCAGCAACTCGTAGAGCTCGCGCACCTGGGGACTGCGAAAGCCCAGCGCATCCACCCGCACGGTCTCGGCGTCCCCCGGATAACGCCGCTTTGCCAGCTTCTGCTGCAGCAGCTCGTATTCCTTCTGCAGTAGGTGCAGGTCGGTCAGATCCTGGGAGAAACTCACCACCCTGATCAGCGTGCCGTTCTCGTCGAAGACCGGAAACCCCTCGGCCATCACCGTGCGCCCGGTATCGGTCGACTGCATCACCTGGACCGGCTCGCGCCGCTTCAGCACCTGCACCGTCACCGACGGCCTCAACAGCCCCTCGCGCTCGAGCTGCTGTGCCGAGACACCGAGCAGCTGCGAGATTTCGCGACCGTAGATACGGGCACAGTTGCTGCCGGCACGCAGAATCACGCCCTCGCCGTCGGTGATCATGATATTGTCGCGCGACTTCTCGAGTACCATTTCAAGTTCACGCTCGGTGTAGGACTGCGTCATCGCCAAACTCCAATTCAACTTGGAATTATTATTCACAATTGAATTAAATCTTTCAATTCAAAGTTGGATCATTGGCGTCGATCAGCCTGATTTTTTGTTTAAATTCAGATAATTATAAAACTGGCACGATACTCGCTTAGACATATGTAACGAAAAACCAGAATACCCAGCGAGAAGGAAATACCATGTCAGAACGTCGCTTCAACCAGCCCCTGGGCGGTAACGAGATGCCGCGCTTCGGCGGTCCGGCCACCATGATGCGCCTGCCGACCCAGAACACCGCGGCGGGCCTCGATGCGGCCTTTATCGGCGTGCCCCTCGACATCGGCACCTCCAACCGCCCGGGCTCGCGCCTGGCCCCGCGCCAGATCCGCGACGAGTCGCGCATGCTGCGCCCGTACAACGTCGCCACCTTCGCGGCGCCCTTCGAGAGCCTGCAGGTCGCCGACATCGGCGATGTGCCGATCAACACCTTCAACCTGCTCAAGAGCATGGACATTATCGAAGCCTTCTACGATGAAGTGCTCGAACACGACTGCAAGCCGCTGACCCTCGGCGGCGACCACACCATCGTGCTGCCGATCCTGCGCGCGCTGAAAAAGAAGTACGGTCCGGTCGGACTGATCCACGTCGATGCCCACGCCGACATCAACGACCATATGTTCGGCGAGAAGATCGCCCACGGCACCCCCTTCCGTCGCGCCGTCGAAGAAGGCCTGCTGGATTGCGAACGCGTGGTGCAGATCGGACTGCGCGGCACCGGCTACAGCGCCGACGAATTCGACTGGTCGCGGGACCAGGGCTTCCGCGTGGTGCCGGCGGAAGAGTGCTGGCACAGGTCCCTGACGCCGCTGATGGAGGAAGTCCGCGCCAAGGTCGCCGGCGGCCCCGTCTACATCAGCTTCGATATCGACGGCCTCGATCCGGCCTACGCGCCGGGCACCGGCACCGCCGAGATCGCCGGCCTGACCGCGCCCCAGGGCCTGGAAATCGTGCGCGGCTGCAAGGGCCTCGACATCGTCGGCGGCGACCTGGTCGAGGTCTCGCCGCCGTACGACACCACCGGCAACACCGCGCTGCTGGGCGCGAACCTGCTGTTCGAGATGCTCTGCGTACTGCCGGGCGTGAAGTACGACCGCTGAGAATCCGGGCCCCGGCCGTGTCCGAGGCCCTCACTTTCGCTCACCAACCTATAATTAGACCCCGAAGGGCTTGCGAATGAACCAACATCTGGACCAACAAGAAGCCGGCAGCCTGCTGCTCACCGACCGCGATGACCCCCATCCGAAGCACAGCCTGACCGCGTACCTGAAGTTCATCATACCGTCGCTGATCGGCATTCTTTTCTTCCTGACCCCCATCGTCGTCGACGGCAAGGTCACCATCGGCATGGGCGTGCTCGCCGATATGCTCAAGGAAGCGGCCAAGGACTACCTGCCGGCCTTCGCCACCTCCCTGCTGGTGATTTCGGCGCTGGTATCGCTGTACGCGGCGCTACTCAAGCCCCGCTGGACTCAAAGGGACAGTACCCTGGTCGAGATCTTCACGCCGAAGGGTATCTGGCTGTGGCTCCGGGTCGTCGGCGCAGCCTTCGCCGCCATGACAATGTTTCAGGTCGGCCCGGAATGGGTCTGGAACCGCAATACCGGCGGCGTCATGCTGCTCGACCTGACCCCGGTCCTGATCACCTTCTTTTTCTTCGCCGCCATCCTGCTGCCCTTCCTGGTCGACTTCGGCTTCATGGAGTTCATCGGCACCCTGGTACGAAACGTCTTCCGCAAGATATTCAGGCTGCCGGGCCGCTCGTCCATCGACGCCGTCGCCTCCTGGCTTGGCTCCGGCACCGTCGGGGTGCTCATCACCACCCAGCAGTATGAGCAGGGCTTCTACTCCAAGCGCGAAGCCGCGGTCATCGCCACCAACTTCTCCATCGCCTCGATCGCCTTCAGCCTGCTGATCTCCAGCTTTATCGGCCTGGACCACCTGTTCGTGCCCTTCTACCTGACCGTGGTCGTTGCCGGCCTGGTCGCCGCCATCATCACGCCGCGCCTGCCGCCGCTGTGCTGGAAGAAGGACGAGTACAACGAATCCGCCGGCAAGCAGATCAAGGAAGAACTGCCGAACGGCCATTCGCTGTTCTCCTGGGGACTGGAACAGGCCGTGCGCCGCGCCGCCACCGCGCCGAGCCCGGGCGCACTGGGCAAAACCTGCCTGATGAACGTTACCGACATCTGGTTCGGCCTGCTGCCGCTGGTGATGGCGATCGGCACCGTCTCGCTGGCGTTGACCGAATACACCCCGATCTTCACCTGGCTGTCCTATCCGTTCATTCCGCTACTCGAGCTGCTGCAGCTGCCGGAAGCGCACGCCGCCGCGCCCACCATGCTGGTAGGTTTCGCCGATATGTTCCTGCCCGCGGTCCTGGGCAAGGGCATCGAAAGCGAACTGACCCGTTTCGTCGTCGCCTGCGTCTCCCTGACCCAGCTGATCTACATGTCGGAAGTGGGCGTGTTGCTGCTCAAGTCCAAGATCCCGCTGAACCTGCTTGAGCTGTTCGCGATCTTCATTTTGCGCACCCTGATCACCCTGCCGATCATCGCGCTGATCGCCCACACCCTGGTGTTCTGATCGGTAAGCCCCCCTGCGGCTCTGACCAACAGGGCCGCCTGACGATAAGTGGTGCGGTGGTGGTGCGGTTCGTTTCACCCACCGGCACCGTTCCGCGTTGATACATCTAATTGGAGAGATCGATGAAAACCTGTGGAGAGGTACTGGTCGAGCTGCTCGAGGCCTACGGCGTCGATACCGTTTTCGGCATTCCGGGCGTGCATACCGTCGAACTCTATCGCGGCCTGCCGAACACCGGCATCCGCCACGTTACGCCGCGCCACGAACAGGGTGCCGGATTCATGGCCGACGGCCACGCCCGCGTCACCGGCAAGCCCGGGGTCTGCTTCATCATCACCGGCCCCGGCATGACCAACATCGCCACCGCCATGGCGCAGGCGTACGCCGACTCGGTGCCGATGCTGGTGATTTCCAGCGTCAACCACCGCCACGAGCTGGGACTCGGCGGCGGTCGCCTGCATGAACTGCCCGGCCAGCGTGAGCTGATGTCCGGTGTCAGCGCCTTCAGCCATACCCTGATGCGCCCGGACGAACTGCCGGCGGTGCTGGCGCGCGCCTTCGCGATCTTCTCGGGCGCCCGGCCGCGCCCGGTGCATATCGAGATTCCGCTCGACGTCATCACCGCACCGGCCGATCACCTCAGTCGCCGCATCGCCGCGTTGCCGAGCCGGCCCGCGCCGGCGGCGGGCGCAATCGACCGCGCGGCACGGCTGCTGCGGGGCGCCGAAAAGCCGGTGCTGCTGCTCGGCGGCGGCTGCGCCGATGCCGCCGGGGCCGCACAGCGCCTGGCCGAAGCGCTCGACGCCCCGACCCTGCTGACCATCAACGCCAAGGGCGTGCTGCCACCGGGGCATCCGCTGTCGCTCGGCAGCAACCAGTCGCTCGAGCCGGTACGCGCACTGGTGCGCGACGCCGACCTGGTACTGGCGATCGGCACCGAGCTTGGCGAAACCGATTACGACGTGGTATTCGACGGCGGTTTCGACATTCCCGGCAAGCTGATCCGTATCGATATCGACGCCGAACAGCTGAGCCGCAACTTCACCGCCGATCTCGCCATCCTCGGCGACGCCGGCGAGTCGATCACCGCGCTGCTGAACGCCCTCGGCGATGGCACCCTGGAACGCAGGGGCTCAGAGCGTACGGCCGCGGTACTCGAGCAGCTCAATCGCGACTGGCCGCAGGCCTTCCTGGCCCAGCAGCAGGTACTGAAAACGGTTCAACAGGCGCTGCCCGGTGTCATTATCGCCGGCGATTCCACCCAGCCGGTTTACTCCGGCAACCACCTCTTCGAAGCCGCGGAGCCGCGCACCTGGTTCAACTCATCCACCGGCTACGGCACGCTCGGTTACGGCCTGCCCGCCGCGATCGGTGCCAAGCTCGCCCGCCCGGAACGCCCGGTGGTCGCCCTGATCGGCGACGGCGGCATCCAGTTCACGCTGCCGGAACTGGCCTCGGCGGTCGAGGCCGGCGCGCCTATCATCGTGCTGCTGTGGAACAACAGCGGCTACGGCGAGATCAAGCGCTACATGGTCAATCGCGATATCCCGGCCATCGGCGTCGATATCTATACGCCGGACTTCGCCACCATCGCGCGGGGGTTCGGCTGCAACGCCGTTGCGGCGCGCAGCCTGGAGCAGCTCAGTGAACAACTTCAAGCGGCAGCCGCAGCCGACCGACCGACGCTGATCGAGATTCGCGAAGACGCCGATTTTATCGCCGCGCTCGCACTCAACACTTGAAAGCACGGTCATGGGACCCGCTGCTGAGCGTCACTTGGATTGGCATTCAACAGCCCGTCCCATGACTGTCAGGAGACAGACTGGATGTACAGCAAAGCCTTTATCGGGGGCGCCTGGGTCGATTCCGGCTCCGAGCAGCGTCTTCAGGTCATCAACCCCTCCACCGAGGAAACCCTTGCCAACGTCGTCGCCTGCACCGCCGAAGACGTCGATCACGCCGTCCAGGCCGCGAAAGCAGCCTTCGCCGGCTGGGGCAGGACCTCGGGCGCGGAACGGGCACAGTACCTGCGGGCCATCGCCCGGGAAATAGAAGCCCGCGCCGCCGAACTCGCCGCACTTTCATCGCGCAACAACGGCAAGCCGCTGGCCGAGGCGCAGCTCGATATCGCCGACGCCGTTGCGACCTGGGACTACTACGCGGGGCTGGCCGAGCAGCTCGACGGCCGCCAGAACGCCGACGTCGCCCTGGGGATGCCCGGCTTCAGCGCCCGCACGCGCCTGGAGCCCGCCGGCGTGGTCGGCCTGATCGTGCCCTGGAACTTCCCCTTCGTCACCACCGCCTGGAAGGTGGCGCCCGCGCTCGCCGCCGGCTGCACCGCGGTGCTGAAGCCTTCCGAGGTCACCCCGCTGATCGAACTCGAACTCGGCAACATCGCGCAGAAAGTCGGCCTGCCCGCCGGCGTGCTGAACATCGTCTGCGGCACCGGCCAGGAGGTCGGGAGTGCGCTCACCGGGCACCCGGATATCGACAAGATCTCCTTCACCGGCAGCAACCGCGTGGGCGAGATCGTGATGCAGAGCGCGGCAAAACAGGTCAAGGGCTTGAGCCTGGAGCTCGGCGGCAAATCGCCGATGCTGGTGTTCGAGGATGCCGATCTCGATCAGGCCTGCGACTGGATCCTTGGCGGCATCTTCTACAATGCTGGCCAGATGTGCTCGGCCACCTCGCGTCTGCTGGTGCACGAGAGGATCGCCGATGCGCTGATCGAGCGCCTGAAGTCGGCCGCCGAATCGCTGAAACTGGGCGACGCCTTTACGCCGGGTGTCCAGATGGGCCCGCTGACCAGCCGCGCTCAGCTCGACACCGTACTGGGATACATCGAGCGCGGTCGGACCGAAGGCCTGACGCTGCTGACCGGCGGACAGCGCGCAGAACAGTTCGAAACCGGTTATTTCGTCGAGCCCACGATCTTTATCGACGTGCCGACCGACTCGGCCCTCTGGCGCGAGGAGATATTTGGCCCGGTGCTCTGCGTGCGCACCTTCGCAAGCGAAGCAGACGCCATCGCGCAGGCCAACGACAGCGATTTCGGCCTGGCCGCCGGCATCATCAGCCGCGACCCGAACCGCTCGCAACGCGTGGCCGAGCAGCTGCGCGCAGGCCATATCTGGATCAACAGCCTGCAGGTCGTCTGCCCGGAAACCTCCTGGGGCGGTTTCAAGCGCAGCGGCATCGGCCGTGAACTCGGCCCCTGGGGGCTCTCGGCCTACCTGGAGGTCAAGCACATCACCCGGCCCTTAACGGCCTGATCTCCCCCCTCGGGCGTCGCGGCAACAGGTCCGCGACGCCCCTCTGCGGTACAAAATTCCGCACCAATACTGAGCAAAGCACCTCTCCAGCCTGCTACGGACACTCAACAGCAGTACCTGAAGACACTACACAAAACACCTAAGCCACTGTTATATAGTTATTTTTATAGGAAAACCGCATTGTCTACAAAATGGCCTATATTTTGCTTACACAAAAACTGACCAAGTAGACAAACGGCCATGACGGCCAGCGGAGAACACCATGTCCCAACACGCGTCCGGCGAACTGCTCTACCCCCTCGACGCCAGACCCGGCTATGCCGAGGCGACTTTCGCCGCCATCCAGCACGTACTGGCCAGCTTTGTCGGCATCATCACGCCGACGCTGATCATCGGCGGCGTCCTGGGCCTGGCCGAGCACATCCCCTACCTGATCAGCATGGCGCTGATCGTTTCCGGCGTCGGCACCTTCATTCAGGCGCGCCGCCCCTTCGGCGTCGGCGCCGGCATGATCTGCGTTCAGGGCACCAGCTTCGCCTTTCTCAGCTCCGTGCTGGCGGCCGGCTTCATCGCCAAGGCCAGGGGCGGCGGTCCTGACGAGATTCTGTCATTGATTTTCGGTGTCTGCTTTCTCGGCGCCTTCGTCGAGATCGTGCTGAGCCAGTTCCTGCACAAGCTCAAACGCATCATCACACCGCTGGTAACCGGCATCGTGATTACCATCATCGGCATCAGCCTGATCAAGGTCGGCATGACGGACCTGGCCGGTGGCTTCAAGGCACCGGATTTTGGCAGCCCCGCGAACCTGGCGCTGGGCGGTTTCGTGCTGGTGCTGATCATCGCCCTTAATTTCTCGAGCAACGCCTGGTTGCGTTTGTCGTCCATCGTCATCGGCCTGCTGGCGGGATCCGCGATTGCGTTCTTCATGGGCAAGATCAGCTTCGACCACCTCGCCAACCTGCCGCTGGTCAGCATACCGGTACCCTTCAGGTACGGCTTTTCGTTCGACTGGGGCGCCTTTGCGCCAATCGCACTGATCTACCTGATCACGGCCATCGAATCGACCGGCGACCTGACCGCCAACTCCGTGATCTGTCGCCAGCCGATCCAGGGCGATGTCTATATTCGAAGGATCCGCGGGGGTGTGCTTGGCGACGGCATCAATTCTGCGCTCGCCGCCGTATTCAACACCTTCCCCAACACCACCTTCAGCCAGAACAACGGCGTGATCCAGCTCACCGGCGTCGCCAGCCGCCACGTCGGCTACTATATCTCCGCCATTCTCGTGCTCCTGGGCCTGTTCCCGGTGATAGGCGGCGTGCTGCAGCAGATTCCAAAGCCCGTGCTCGGCGGGGCGACGCTGGTGATGTTCGGCACCGTCGCCGCGGCCGGGGTCAAGATCCTCGCCAACGAGGAGCTGGACCGGCGCAAGCTGCTGATCATGGCCGTAGCCTTTGGTCTGGGCCTGGGCGTGATGAACGCCGAACTGCTGGCGCAGATGCCGACGCTTGTTCAGAACATCTTCGGATCGCCGATTACCACCGGCGGCCTCGCCGCCATCCTGCTGAGTCTGCTGCTGCCGGCTGGCGACAGCTGTAGCGAAGCGAAGCAACGGCCGGCGGCCGACGCGACCGCCGGCGACACCGCCAACTGACCACAACCGGCAGTCAGGCCGCGGCGCTTGGGCAAGCGCCGCGGCTTTGCGAAAATTACCACTAAATTTCAACCGTTTTCGGCCGATACAGCAGGGAATCCCGGTACGGCCGCTCGCCCGTCCGCACCGCCAATAACCGATGGCCGGAACTTTGCCATGAACGCGTTCAACAACCTGTCTTTTCGCACCAAGCTGATACTACCGATGGCCCTGCTGGCGCTGCTGCTGCTGGGCAACGCCCTGTTGGGAATCGGCATGACCCACTCCCTGAGCGACGGCACCAGCCGCCTCGGCAAGGTCTACCTGCCGGCGGTCAACTCGCTGATCCAGGCCGACCGGGATCTGTACCAGGCACTGGTCGCCGAACAGTCACTGCGGATGCTGCCGGGCGGCAGTTCCGAGCGGGCCGCGCTGCTCAAGGCCCACGACGAGAATATCGGTCAGGCCCGGGACCGGGTGATGCGCTTTGCCGAACTGATTACGGACAATGAAGCGAAGCGACTGGCCGACAGCTTTCAGCAGCGCCTGGACCGCTGGGAAGAGATCAGCCAGTCCGTGATTCGCCAGGCCAGCGCAGGAATAGCGACAGGTCGCGGCGCCGAGGAGTTCGAGTCGGCGCGCGAACTGATCGACCAGCTGACCGAATGGACCGAGGTCGCCGCCAACAGCGAGGTCGAGCAGGCAATCGGTCTGTCGAAAACCGGCAGTAACCTGCAACTGGTGGGATTCGCGGTCGGCCTGGTGATCTGCATTCTGCTGATCTGGCTGTTCCCGCGCCTGATCACCCGGCCGCTGCAGCAGGTGCTGGCCCGCATCGACGACATTTCCAACGGCGACGGCGACCTTACCGCACGCCTGCCGGTCAACAGCCGCGACGAGCTGGGCCAGCTGGCCGGCGGACTGAACGAGTTCCTGGCCAGGCTTCAGGGCATCATCGGCCGGGCAAAATCCACCTCGACCCAGGTCGCCGTATCCGCCGAGCAGCTAAACGGCATTACCGCCACCACCACCCGCAATATCAATGACCAGCATGCGGCCATCGATCAGGTCGCCGCAGCGGTCAACGAGATGTCGGCGTCGGTGCAGGAAGTCGCCCGCGGTGCCGGTGATGCAGCCCAGCATGCGCGCCAGGCCGACCAGGATGCGTTGCACGGTCGCGAGGTGGTGGGCCGTACCATAACCGGTATCCGACAGCTGGCGGACGACGTGGATCGCGCCACAGACGCGCTGCGCACTGTCGAACAGGACAGCGAGAGCATCGGCCTGGTGCTCGATGTCATCCGCAACGTTGCCGAACAGACCAACCTGCTGGCGCTGAACGCGGCCATCGAGGCCGCCCGCGCCGGCGAACACGGCCGCGGCTTTGCCGTGGTGGCGGACGAGGTACGCACACTGGCCAGCCGCACCCAGCAGTCGACCGAAGAGATTCAGCGCAGCATCGAGAAGCTGCGCGGCGGCAGCCGCAGCGCGGTGGAGGTCATGGAAGCCAGCCAGGCCCGCGCGCGCGCCAGCGTCGAGCAGGCCGCCGATGCCGAACAGGCGCTCGCCGCCATCACCGCCGCGGTGGCCTCGATCAGCGAGATGAGCACCCATATCGCCGCCGCTTCGGAACAGCAGAGCAGTGTGACCGAGGAGATCAACCGCAACGTGCACCATATCAGCGACCTCTCGACTAACAGCGCGGACGGCGCCCGCGAAACCAGCGACGCATCCGGTGCGCTGTCACGCCTTGCCAGCGAGTTGCAGCGCGAGGTCGGCCGCTTCAGGACTTGATCCCCGATGTGCATCCGGCCCCCTTTGCCAAAAGAGGGCCGGCTTACCTTCTCCATTCTGCGCCCGCCCCTCAGCGCGGTGCCGTCCCCAGCACTGACGGCCGCTTAGAGTAGGTGGCGAACCAGCCCGCAAGGCGCGGACAGATGGCACGCCAGTCGATGGCGGAAAGGTGAAAGTCGAGATAGTCGAGAATCAGCCTGCTGTCACAAAGACGGGTACCGTCCGGCAACTGCAGCGCCGGCACCGGCCCGAACACTTCGTCGCGCGCGACCCGCATATCCGGCGTCACGCCATCCAGGATGGTCGGCGCCACCAGGTTGGTGGCGCTGTCCCCTGCTCCGCCTGTCAGAGCGACCTGAAGGCGGACGGTTACCTCTGATCCCCCTGCCCGGGACCAGGCCAGGCGTCATCCGCACCTCAATCACCCACGCTTTACCGGCATAGCACCTCATGCCGCACCTGCTGGCGAAACCCCTCGGGGTTTCGCCTTTTTTATGGTTCCCCCACAGACTCGCGTCCGGGGCACGGCCAGGTTCAGTCCGTTGCGAACGAGCCTTGTAGCGCCAGGCAGAACCCTTTTCACCCCGTCGAGATCAACACAGGCCCTGCTCCTGACGAAGCGCGAACCGCGAATTCCGAAGTGCGGCACCAATCATTTAATTATCGAATACTATCCATCCAAACATTTAATTTGCGAATTCGTAGGGTTGTTTTATAAGGTATGGATATCCAGCCAAGACTGACCAGCACGAACGAAGCGGCTGTGCCTGACCCAACGGCAGCACCTAATGCAGCCAACGGCTATCTGAAACGACGGCGTTAAGCGCGGCCCCATCCACCGGTATTCGGTGGCGGCGGTTCTGCTATCGTCCGAGCAGGGAAGCGACCGACCGAGCGCCAGTGCCGCGACGGCGGATCGACACTAATAAACCGAAGAGGGCTCTATGTCTAAGACCAGCTACTACGCACCCCACGGCGGTCACCCGGCGCAAACCGAACTGCTGACGGATCGCGCGATGTTTACCGAAGCCTACGCCGTGATTCCCAAGGGCGTGATGCAGGACATCGTCACCAGCCACCTGCCGTTCTGGGACAACATGCGCATGTGGGTTATTGCCCGCCCGCTGTCAGGCTTTTCCGAGACCTTCTCCCAGTACATCGTCGAGGTGGGTGCCGGTGGCGGCAGCGACAAGCCGGAACTGGATCCCAACGCCGAGGCGGTGCTGTTCGTCGTCGAGGGCGAGGTCGACCTGACGCTCAAGGGCGAAGTCCATCGCCTGCAGCCCGGCGGCTACGCCTTCATTCCGCCGGCCGCCGACTGGCGTCTGCGCAACAACGGCGACGAGCCGGTGCGCTTTCACTGGATCCGCAAGCACTACCAGGCGGTGGAGGGCCTGCCGCATCCCGAGCCCTTCGTCACCAACGAGCAGGATATCGAACCGCTGGTGATGCCGGACACCGAAGGCCGCTGGAGCACGACCCGCTTCGTCGACATGGCCGATATGCGTCATGACATGCACGTCAATATCGTCAACTTCGAGCCGGGCGGCGTCATCCCGTTCGCCGAAACCCACGTCATGGAACACGGTCTGTACGTGCTCGAGGGCAAGGCTGTCTACCGTCTCAACCAGGACTGGGTCGAAGTGGAAGCCGGCGACTTCATGTGGCTGCGCGCCTTCTGCCCGCAGGCCTGCTACTCCGGCGGTCCGGGCCGGTTCCGCTACCTGCTGTACAAGGACGTCAACCGTCATATGAACCTGCAGCTGAGCAACCCGCGCTAAAACAGCAACAGATCACCCCCCAAGCCCGCAGCCGTCGATCGACTGCGGGCTTTTTTTGTTCAGCGGCGCTCCTGCTCCAGCATTCGCGCCAGATCCTGGCCCAGTTCCCGGACCATGGGGTCGGCCGTCGGACGGTGGATGACGGCGATTTCCATGGTATCGACCGACGCCAGCCCGCTGTCGTTGGTCAGCATGCGGTGTTCCTCGGTCACCGCTCGCGCCGGCAGCAGGCTGATGCCCATGCCGTCGGCGACCGCAGACTGGATACCGCCGAGACTGGAACTTGTGAAACTGATGCGCCAGCGCCGGCCAAGCCGTTCGATGGCGCCGATGATATCGTCGCGATAGAGGCCACGTGGCGGGAAGGTCACCAGCGGCACGGGATCCTGATCGAACACCGGATTGCAGGCGCTGTCGATCCACCAGAGCGTTTCGGGCCAGCTCGCGACGGCCTCGCGGCTGTTGCGGCGCTGCTTCAGCAACACCAGGTCGAGTTCCCGCTGATCGTAGCCGTCGCACAGGTCCTGACTGAGCCCGCTGGTCACCTCGAGCTTGACCTGGGGATGGCGACGGTTGAAGGCCGCGATCACATGGGTGGTCCTGCCGGCGGCGAAATCGTCCGGGACGCCAAGCCGTATGGTCAGCGACGCCGCCCCGGACAGCACTTCGAACGCCTCGTCGTTGATCGACAGCAGCCGGCGGGCATAACCCAGCAGCGTGGTTCCGGCATCGGTCGGCTGGATGTCGCGGTGGCCGCGATGCAGCAGCCGGTGTCCTGCCAGCTCTTCCAGCCGGCGCACTTTCTGACTCACCGTGGACTGGGTTGAATTCAGCCTGACCGAGGCGGTGGTGAAGCTGCCACAGTCCGCGACCATGACGAAGGTCCGCAGCAGATCGAGATCGAACAGCCTTCTATTCACGTTTCAACTGCCACTCCTGGCCTTATTGAGTTTTTAAATAGTCAGGCAACTTGTAACACCCACGCCGGCGGCGGGCAAGCAGCGCCGCTTTGCACGGTACCGTCGTTTTCCGGAACCGCCAATAAAAGCTGCACACAAGATTTTGCTGCAGGTGCGAAATGAGCTACCATGTTCAGCTAACAGGTCTTAATCAGACCGAAATTCGCTGCTAAAAAGGAAAATCTCAAAATGACCCAACTCTACGACTTCGAGGTCACCGGAATCGACGGCGACAAAGTCGGTCTCGAACAGTACCAGGGCAAGGTCCTGCTCATCGTCAACGTCGCCAGCAAGTGCGGCTTCACCCCGCAGTACAAGGGACTGCAGGCCTTGTATGAAAAGTATCACGACCGCGGACTCGAGATTCTCGGCTTCCCGTGCAACCAGTTCGGTAGCCAGGAGCCGGGCGACGAGGCGCAGATCAAGGAGTTCTGCTCGCTCAATTACGACGTCTCTTTTCCGATGTTCAGCAAAGTCGACGTCAACGGCACCAACGCCGCTCCGCTTTACGACAGCCTGAAAAAGGCCGCGCCGGGTCTGCTTGGCAGCACGTCGATCAAATGGAACTTCACCAAGTTCCTGGTCAGCCGCGACGGTCAGAAAATCACGCGTTTCGGCCCGACCGCCACACCGGCGAGTCTCGAAGCCGCGATCGAAAAGCTTCTGTAAGGCTCACCCGGCGGACCGGCGGCGCTCAGTTCGCGCGCAGCGCCCGATAAAGGTCCGCCTTGCGCTCATCGGGCACGGTCGAGATCATGATCAGCTGCGTTACGAACTCGAGAACCCTCGGGTCGTCGATCTCGTTGTGCCCGGGGATGATCGCCCGGTCGACGTACACCACCAGATACGGATTGCGCGCTGCGGTGCCGGCTTCCCGCTCCAGCATCAGGCTGCCGAACGGGATGCGACGCCCCGGCGCATCGTTGTGCCAGCCCCGCGCGGCCACCATGGCGGCGTCGAGGCTTTCGCCGGGACTCATCGCCGACACGTCGCCTCCCTTTTGCGCCGGATAGAGCCGGTGAGTGCGATAGGGCCGGAAGTGGCCCACCGCCGTCACGTTCGCGTCCCCCTCGTCGATCGAATCGTAGTCCTGCGTCGCGCCGTTCCAGCGCTCGACCTGCCGCGTCTTTTCGAACAGCGTCGATACCCGCCGCCCGGCCGGGAAGGCATAGCGTGTGGCATTGTCCGCCTCCGATGTGAGAATCGCGAGGACCGGCAGCTGGGACTCGAAATAGGTCCCCCTTTCACTCGACATGTCGCGCAGCGAAGCGTAGAGCTGCGCTTCGAAGGCCGGGTTGATCTGCACCACCAGGTCACCGAAATTCTCGACGTCCCCCTGCACGCCGTCGGGCCCGGTGGTCACGACGAAGCGGTTCGCCAGGATCTGCGATAGCGCGGTCTGCACCACCAGCCCGCCGAAACTGTGTCCCACTACCACCAGCCTGACCGCCCCGTAGTCGCCGTCGATGCTGCCCCGGTCCCGTTTCAGCTTTTCCAGTCGCGACAGCACCTCGGTCACGTCACCGTGACCGACCTTCTCGGCGGTTTTCTTGCGATTCCAGAAGGTCAGATTCTCGAGCCAGGGAAGCGGTACCGAACCCCCGCGCCAGCCCAGGTAAACCCCGGCCACCTTGCGCAACGGCTGCCCGGTAAGGCCGGCCATGTAGGTCTCGTTGGCGCTGATCCGCTGCAGCACCTGGCGAAAGGTTTCGATATTCGGATCCCCGGGCGCGGCACTGTGCTTCCAGCCATGAACGAAAACCACCAGCAGCAGTTCGCCCCGGGTGGCGTCCTCGGCCAGCGTATCCAGCGCCGCCGACATCTGCGTGCGATCCCAGAGACTGCCCTGGTCGTCGAATTCGATGAAGCTGAGGCTATAGCCGTCGCCCCCCGGTACGGACACCCGCTGACGCGAATGGCCGGCGCAGCGCGCCCGGTCGCCGGCATCGGCCAGCTGGCAGGGTGCGTAGTCCGGCCGATACTGCTGATGCGGCGCGCAGCCAGCCAGCAACAGCAACAAAATCCCTGCAACGATCGATTTCACCTTTCCTCCCTGCCCTGCCAACGGCCGGACCTGCCGATTCGTCCCCCTCAATAGTAGGCGCTTGCGGGACAACGGGCCGCAGGCGGCCGAGCCCCGGGCTTAAAGCCGTGAAATCATCTATTCTGTTTACCTGACTTCAAGCCTATTAAAGAGCTGCCCATGACCGTGCATTCAGTCACCCGCCTGCCCATCTCCGTACTTGTGCTCGTGCTGGTTACTCTGATCGGAGGCTGCAGCTCGCTGCCTTCGCAGGAAGGCCGGACAATGAGCATCGCGCTGTCCGAGACCAGCGCTGCCACGACCAGCCTGGGCCGGGCGACGGTCCCGCTGACGGAGGCCAATCCCGGGCTCAGCGGCATCCACCCCCTGCACGATCCCCGCGATGCCTTCGCCGCACGCATCGAACTGGCGCGGCGCGCCGAGCGAACGCTCGACGTCCAGTACTACATCTGGCACAACGACATTACCGGCAGCCTGCTGGCCGGCGAGCTGTATGCCGCCGCCGAACGGGGCGTGAGGGTGCGACTGCTGCTGGACGACACCAACACCGTCGGTCTGGACCACACTCTGGCCACGCTCAACGGGCATCCCAATATCGAGGTCCGGCTGTTCAACCCCTTTACCACCCGGCGCTTTCGCCTGCTCGGCTTCGCCACCGACTTCGCCCATGCCAACCGGCGCATGCACAACAAGTCGTTTACCGCCGACAACAGCGCCACCATCATTGGCGGTCGCAATATCGGCGACGAGTACTTCGCCGCCACCGACGATGTTCAGTTCGCCGACCTCGATGTGCTGGCAATCGGTCCGGTGGTGCGGGACCTGTCCCGCGATTTCGACCGCTACTGGGACGGCCAGTCCTCCTATCCGGTGGAGCGCCTGTTACCGGAACCAGAGGATGGCGACGGCGAAAGACTGCAGGCCAGTATCGAAAAGCTCAGAGCCACGCCCGATGCGCAACAGTACCAGCTCGCGCTCGATCGCTCGCCGCTGATGCAGCAGCTGCGTGACCACCAGCTGGAACTCGTCTGGGCGCCGACCCGGATGGTCAGCGACGATCCGTCCAAGGGCCAGGGGTTCGCCCATCGGCAGGACCTGCTGATGAACCGCCTGGTCAGGGCGCTGGGCAAGCCGGAATCCAGCATCCGGCTGGTATCGCCCTACTTCGTGCCGACCGATACCGGCACCGCCATGTTCCGGCGTCTTGCAGAACGCGGCGTCGATATCGAGATCCTGACCAATGCTCTGGAGGCGACCGACGTCACCGCAGTTCACGCCGGCTACGCCAAGCATCGAGAGGCGCTGCTCGAGGCCGGCATCCGCCTCTTCGAGCTGCAGCGCCTGCCGGGCGACGGCCGCGAAGGCAGCGCCTCCAGACGCGCGCTGCCCTTCTCGAGTTCCGATTCGAGCCTCCACGCCAAGACCTTTTCGATAGACGGCAATCGCGTCTTCGTCGGCTCCTTCAACTTCGACCCGCGCTCCGCCAAACTCAATACCGAGCTTGGCTTTCTGATCGAAAGCCCGGACCTGGCACAGCGAATTGACAGGCTGTTCGAAAACCGTATTCCCGAGAGCGCCTACGAGGTTATGCTCGACGAAAATGGCGACCTTTACTGGATCGACCGCCGTGGCGACGAGCAGGTCCGCTACGACAGCGAACCCAATACCGGCTTCCTGAAGCGGACCGGGGTTTCGATCATGTCGCTGCTGCCGATCGACTGGATGCTCTGATCCGCTGCGCGGTAGCTGCGCATCAGCCGGGCTGGCAGGCGCGCAGCTGCGCGCGGATATCCGCGATCACCGCGGCGTCGTTCATGATAAAGGTGTGCACGGCGTCCACTTCGAGCACCGCCTCGGGAACGTCTCCGCGGGCTTCGTCCAGAGTGACGACACCGTCATTGGGTTCGCGCCCGAGCGGCAGCCAGTCGTGCTGCGGCCCCGCGGTACCGGCGTAGATGCGCACCGGATCCGGCATCGGCAGTTGCGCCATGAAGGCCTCGTCGGCGAGCAGCTGCCCCATTTCCCCGGTCAGGGTGCGGTAAAGCCACCAGCGCGAGCAGCGTCGCGCGGCCTTGCTGGCGGTCAGCGGCGGGGCCAGAAAGAAGCAGAGAGCCGGCGGCCGGTCGCCGAGCCGTTGCAGCGCGTTACGGATAATCACAGTCCCCAGCGAGTGCCCCACCAGGGCATAGGGCGCGCCGGCCTCCAGTTGCCCGATCCGCCGCAATAATCGCCCGCTGACGCCTTCGAGGGTTTCCAGTGTCGGTGAATAGCCGAACAGCAGTACCCGGTGACCGTCGGCCTGCAGCCGGTGGCGCAGCCAGAGCATTGAAACCGGAGTGCGCCCCATACCGTGAATCAGCAGTACGTTCATTGCCACCTTTTAACGTTGCCGCAATCTGCAGTGATTGTAGTGCTTTCGTGAAGCCTGAAGCCTGAAGCCTGAAGTGCACGAGTGTCCCGCTCCGCATCGCGCAGCGCAAGCCGGTTCAGCCCGCGGGCTCCGAGGTTTTCAGCAGGCGCAGGGTTTCGCGCATCAGCCACGCCATATCGTAACCGCTGCCGGAGAGGCCCCGCGCCCAGTACCAGAGGCAGCCGAGGGCATCGAACATCCAGCAGGCGCGACCGAGCCCCTCGGCCAGGGTGTCCGCATCCAGGTCCGCGAAAGCCGGCAGCGATGACAGTTCGACGAGCGAGGCCTCGAAGTGCTTGGCCAGCGCCGCGGCATCGAACCAGGGGTTGCCGATCGCGGCATACTCCCAGTCGACCACGACCAGGCGTCCGTCCATCCAGCACAGGTTGCCCGGGTGCAGATCGTGGTGAGTCAACCGATGCCCCACGTCCGGCAGGCTTTCCCAGTTCGTCTCCAGTGCCTCGATCAGCTGCAGCAACGCCTTGCCCAGCGGCAGGCCGCGCAGTTCGAGGCGATAGTGATCGTAGAGAGCCGGATAATCGACCGCCGCTCCGGCGTCTTCGAGCACCTGCCAGTCCCGCACCGCCTGCAGCAGTTGCTGGCGCTGGTCGCCGGCCAGCGGTGCCGCAGGTGAGTCGCCATGCCAGTCCATCAGCAGCCAGCCCGCTGCAGGGTCGCATCCCTGGATACGCGGCGCCCAGTCGAAGCCCTGCAGCCGCTCGAGCAGCCGGGCTTCCCTGATGCGGTCCACACCCGGCACGGCTTCAGCCCCGGCGTTGATCCGCAATACCCGGGCACCGCCATCGTTTTGGCTGCGGTACAGGCCATTGCTGCAGCCCTGGCCCAGCGGACGCCAGGTGCAAATGGCGCCGATATGACGCTGAACGGCGGTGAAAACCTCATCCTGCATGGCGGTTACCCTTCAACTGCGTTAAAATTTCGCCCCTGTTTTTCCAACACCATCAGGGCGTTGCAGTGTAACGCCCGGGCGTCGGCTCGTCTGCCCCAATCCGAAGGATCCGCATGAAAACACCGTTGTCATTCTGCACTGGTCTCGCGCTCGGCACCCTGGCACTTTCTGCAGCGGCCGAAAGCGCCGATCTTCGGGTCTATACCTATGACTCTTTCGTATCCGAATGGGGTCCGGGGCCGCAAATCGAAAGCGCCTTCGAGGCTCAGTGCGACTGTGACCTGGAGTTCATCGCGGTGGAAGACGGCGTCAGCATCCTCAACCGCCTCAGGATCGAACGCGAAGGCAACAAGGCCGACGTCATTCTCGGCATCGACGACGCTCTGATCGAAGAAACCCGCGCCACGTCATTGATCGCGCCCCACGCGCTGGACCTGTCGGGCCTCAAGGCCGAGCTGAACTGGCACGACAGTGACTTCGTCCCGTTCGACTACGGCTATTTCGCCTTCATCTACGACAGCACCCGGGTCGGGCAACCCGTCGATTCGCTGCGGGCTCTGATCGAATCCGACGCCTCGGTGATCTACCAGGACCCCCGTACCAGCACTCCGGGCCAGGGGCTCATGCTCTGGGTCAAGTCGGTGTACGGTGATGACGCCGCCGCGGCCTGGACCCGCCTGGCCAGCCACACGGTGACCGTGACCAAGGGCTGGTGGGAAGCCTACAGCCTCTTCCTGGAGGGGGATGCCGACTACGTACTCAGCTACAGCACCTCCCCGGCTTACCACCAGGTGGCCGAAGGCAAGAACCAGTACCGGGCCGCAGCATTCAGCGAAGGCCATGTCGCCCAGATCGAGGTCGGCGCCATCACCCGCAACGCGCAGGATCCGGAACTGGCGCGCCGCTTCCTGCAGTTTCTGATCTCGGCCGAGGCGCAGGCCATCATCCCCGTGACCAACTGGATGCTGCCGGTGGTCGACGACGTCGAGCTCCCCGACGCCTTCGACAGTCTGATCCGCCCCGAACGCATCGGCTTCACGCCACAGCAGGTCGAGCAGAGCCGGCGCGACTGGCTGCGTGAATGGCGTAGCGCCGCCAGCCGCTAGTTGCATTTTCTCGACATAGGCCCACTATGCCTTTAAAAATGCGTCGTGCGGCTGCCTCCCTTGGCGGTTCGCTGAGGGGGATTTGTGGGGCAAGGGCAGGGCTGGCCGGCGCCACGGTTCTTGCACTGTGCCTGCTGCTGACCGCCCTGTCGTTCTACGGCCTTATCGGTTTCGGACGCGGCGGTCTCGATACCAGGCTGCTCGCTGACCCCTACTTTCATTCGCTGCTGCAGTTTTCGTTCAAGCAGGCCGGTCTCAGTGCCCTGCTGTCCCTGCTGCTGGCCTGGCCTGTCGCACGAGCCCTGTATTACCATCCCGGCCTGGCGCTGCAGCGCAGCTTTCTGCGGCTTTGTCTGCTGGGCTTCTGTATGCCAACGCTGGTCCTGATCACAGGCCTGGTAGCGCTGCTCGGTCGCAACGGCCTGCTCACACCGTTGCTCGGCGAGAACTGGAACCTGTACGGCCTGGGCGGCATCCTGATCGCCCACGTCTACCTCAACCTGCCGTTCGCGGTGCGCGCCCTGCTGCTGGCGCTGCAGCATATCCCGGACTCCAGCTGGCGTCTTGCCGCCCAGCTCAAACTCGGCCCCTGGCAGCGGCTGCGACTGATCGAGTGGCCGGCATTGCAGATCAGCCTGCTGCCGCTGTTCGGCTTCATCTTCGTGCTCTGCTTCAACAGCTTCGCGGTGGTGCTGGCGCTCGGCGGCGGCCCCCGCGCGACCACCATCGAAGTGGCGATCTATCAGGCACTCAAGTACGACTTCAATATCCCTGAAGCGCTGACCCTGGCGTGGATACAGCTGCTGATTGCAGGTTCGCTGTTCCTGCTGCTGGCGCGACTCGGTTCCGCGCACTGGCTGGGCGTCGACAGCGCCCGCAGAACGCGTGCGCCGAGACCCGCCGCACCAGCGCGCACACTGCACCTGCTGGTGTACGCGACCGCCTGGCTGTCGCTGACACTGCCAATCCTTGCGCTCCTGCCGGGCCTGCTCGACGCGGACCTGCAGCGCTTTGACTGGCCGGCGATACTGCGCCCGGCACTGATCACCCTGATACTGGGCCTTGGTGCGGGCTTCGGCGCCCTCGGCGCCGCCTACCTGATGCTGTTGCCCGTCCGCCGTGCGCGCATACAGCACCAGACCAAACGGGCCCTGGCACTGGAATGGCTGTCGACCCACACGCTGGTTGCACCGGCGCTGGTCCTCTCGGTTGGCCTCTATATCCTGTTGCTGCCGCGGCTGGATCTCGACCGCTACGGCATATTGCTGGTGCTGCTGCTCAACACCGCCGTGGTGATACCCTTTGCCGTGCAGCAACTGCGCCCGCGCCTGCTGCAGTTCGACCGCCATTACGACCGACTGGGCCGCAGTCTCAAACTCGGCGTGCGGGCGCGACTGGCGGTGGAATGGCGTTTTGCGCGCGGCGCCTGCCTGGCGAGCCTCGGGCTGGTGATGCTGCTGGCAATGGGCGATGTAGCGATATTCTCGATCTTCGGCAGCGCCGACTGGACCACCCTGCCCTGGCTCATCTACGGCTACGCCGGCACCTACCGACTCGAGGAAGCCTCGGTCGCGTCACTGCTGCTGCTGGGTCTCTGCGCCCTGGTATTGTTGATATTCGAACGGGAGCGACCGGATGCTTGAGATAGACCGCCTCGACGTGATGCGCGACGGCATGCCGCTGCACTACCATTTCGACGTCGACGCCGGCGAAATCCTGGCCATCCAGGGGCGCAGCGGTGTCGGCAAGACCACGCTGCTCGATACCATCGCCGGATTCGAGCAGGCCCGTAACGGCGATATCCGCTGGCAAGGCCGCTCCCTGCTGAAGCTGCCGGCCGAGCGCCGGCCGGTCAGCATGCTGTTCCAGGACCACAACCTGTTCGAACACCTCGCCATCGACGCCAACCTGCGGCTCGGGTTCGGCGACGGGGTGCCTGAAGGCGCGCTGCTCGATGCCTGCACCCGGCTCGGTGTCGACGCGCTGTTACAACGCAAGCCCGGTGAACTGTCGGGCGGCCAGCGCCAGCGCATCGCGCTGATCCGAACGCTGCTGCGCCCGGAGCCCATCGTGCTGCTCGACGAGCCCTTCGCCGAACTCGATCCCGAGAGCCGGGAAACCGCCGCGCGCTGGACCCGCGAGGTTGCCCGCGCCGGCAAGAAGACACTGTTGCTGGTCACCCACCAGGACGAGGATGTACGGCTGGTCGCCGATCGCGCGCTGAACCTCACCTGGCACGGCGACTGACCGGTTCGCGGAGGGGCCGCCGGACTTTCGCAGGAGCCGCGCCCCGCGGGGAATTGTTTTGGGGTCGTGTGGGATGGGTTCGCGGCGAGGCGCCACTCCTACGGTCGGCGGCGTGAGGCTTTGCGTAGGAGCCGCGCCCCGCGGCGAATTGTTTTGGGATCGTGTGGGATGAGTTCGCGGCGAGGCGCCACTCCTACGGTCGGCGGCGTGAGGCTTTGCGTAGGAGCCGCGCCCCGCGGCGAACGGGAATCTCACGGCGGTGATTCGCGCCGGGGAGGCGCTCCTACGGGCGATGCGTACCCGGTCATGCGTAGCTGCGCATCAACCGCCGCAGTAATGCGCGGTTGGCGTCACTGACTTGATCTCGTAGGGTGCGCCGGGCATCAGAATGAATTCGCTGGCGCCGACCTCGGTGTCGGGGTTGCCCCAGTCGTAGGTGTACCCGAGTCCGGTCCAGGGAACTCCGTCGCTGCCACGAAAGCTTCTGAAATACAGGTCGCGATAGAAGTCGCGATAGTCGGGAATATTCGCCACAACGGGTGTTTCGCCATCGAAATGCAGCCGGCAGCTGCTGTCGTCGGTTTGCGGATCGACGCAGGGACGGAACAGTCGCTGCGGTTCCACCCAGAACTCGACGAAAAGATCGTAGTGCCAGGCGGGCGCAAGGCCAAGGTACTGCTTGAGTCGAAGGTCCAGCCCCACCTCGCCGACTCCGGCCTGCCGCGCCCAGGCGGCACAGTGCGCCCTGACCTCTGGCACCGTTGTCACCCAGACGGCGTAATCCGGATTTTCGGAGGTACTGTCGTACGGCTGCAGGAACTGCTCATAGGCCTGACGCGACTTCCAGGTGGCCACCAGAATTCTGTCACCTGCATCATTCCAGACCAGCTGCGGATTGTCCCGGCGGATGGCGACCAGATCGGTTGCGATCTCCGATGCTTCGGCGATCGCGGCGTCCTGTACCGCCCTGCGGTAGGCCTCCTCCACACTGACCGGTTGGGGGCCGCAGCCACAAAGGGCGATCGCCATAGCGGTGACCGCCAGACGCCTCTGACTCTGACTCTGCCTTCCGGCCGCTATTGCCATGAGTTCCTCCCTGATCCCGTAGAACGGTGTCGAATCGGTATAGACGGGCAGGAACCTTGCAACGCCGTCCCAGACCGCAGGCCACTCCGCCATCTTCACGCCAAAGCGCGACAAACGCAAAAAGGCCGCCGGATCAGCGGCGGCCTTTTTCGTCGATGGGGTCGATCAGCGGCTGGCGACTTCAGCCGACTGCGGCAGCTTGAAGGTCCAGACGGTGCCACCCTGATTCAGGTGCTTGACGCGTTTGGCGACTTCGCCACCCCAGAGCGGAACCGCGCCGCCCCAACCGGAGACCACGGAGACGTACTGTTCGCCATCCTGTTCCCAGGTGATCGGCGAGCCGACGATGCCCGAGCCGGTATTGAACTTGTACTTCATCTCGCCACTCTTGGCGTCGAACGCCATCAGGTAGCCTTCGGGGTTGCCCATGAATACCAGGCCGCCGGCGGTAGTCAGCACGCCGCCCCAGAGCGGTGCGTAGTTCTGGTAACGCCAGACTTCCTCGCCGGTTTTCGGGTCGATGGCGCGCAGCACGCCGATGTACTCCTCGTTCAGCGGCTTGATGGTGAAGCCGGCACCGAGGTAGGCGGCCCCCTTCTTGTAGGATACCGACTCGTTCCAGATATCCATCGCCCACTCGTTGGAGGGTACGTAGAACAGACCGGTGTCCTGGCTGTAGGCCATCGGCATCCAGTTCTTGCCGCCGAGGAAGGACGGCGCGGAGAATACCGACTCGCCCTTGCTGCCTTCTGCGACATCGGCCGGGTTGCCGGGGCGGCCCTCTTCGATCAGGATCGGGCGGCCCTTGTCATCGAGGCCCTTGGCCCAGGTGATCTTGTCGACGAACGGGAAGCCGCGGATGAAATCGCCGTTCTCGCGGTTGAGCACGTAGAAGAAGCCGTTGCGGTCCGCCGTTGCCGCGGCCTTGACGGTATTGCCGCCATCCTGGTAGTCGAACGAGATCAGCTCGTTGACGCCGTCGAAGTCCCAGCCGTCATGCGGCGTGGTCTGGAAGTGCCA
The DNA here is from genome assembly GCF_014645375.1 of Marinobacterium nitratireducens. Classification (GTDB taxonomy): domain Bacteria; phylum Pseudomonadota; class Gammaproteobacteria; order Pseudomonadales; family Balneatricaceae; genus Marinobacterium_A; species Marinobacterium_A nitratireducens. Next base: position 30,489 of record NZ_BMLT01000001.1, on the reverse strand, counting down.
GACGATCTCGCCGTTGTCCGGATTGATCGCCAGGCGCGAAGACGAGAACAGGTTGTCGCCCGGGCGCATGTGCGAGTTCCAGGGCGCCGGGTTGCCGGTACCGAAGAACAGCAGGTTGGTGTCCGGATCGTAGGTGCCGCCCAGCCAGGTCGCGGCACCGCCGCTTTTCCACATGTCGCCCGGCCAGGTCTGGCCCGGCTGCCCGCCGGAGATGCCGGCTTCGGCTTTCTCGCCGTCTTTCCAGACATAGCCCATATGACCTTCGACGGTGGGACGCGACCAGAGGATATCACCGGTTTTGGCGTCGTAGGCCTCGACCTTGCCGACCACACCGAACTCGCCGCCGGAGACGCCGGTGATGACCTTGCCGTTGACCACGATCGGCGCCGCGGTAATGGAGTAGCCGGCCTTGTAGTCCTCGACGGTCTTCTTCCAGACCACCTTGCCGGTGTCCTTGTTCAGCGCCACCAGCTTGGCATCGAGGGTGCCGAACAACACCAGATCGTCGTACAGCGCCACGCCGCGGTTGATAACGTCACAGCAGGGCATGATGCCGTCCGGCAGGCGGGCGTTGTATTCCCAAAGCTCGTCGCCGGTCGCGACGTCGATGGCAAAGACGCGGGAATAGGACGCGGTCACGTACATGACGCCGTCCTTGACCATCGGCTGGGACTCCTGACCACGCTGCTTCTCGCCGCCGAAGGAGAACGCCCAGACCGGGCGCAGCTCCTGCACGGTCTCGGCGTTGACCTTGGTCAGCGGGCTGTAGCGCTGGCCCCGCAAGCCCATGCCATTGCTGACGACATCCGTCGTCGTGGCCTGGTCGTTGATGATATCCTCGTCGGTAACGGCGGCCTGGGACCCGCCGGACGCGGCCATGGCAACAACCAGTGCGGTTGCGGCAAAGCCTGGGATGCGGCCAATTCTGTTCATCGCTGTCTCCTTCGAGCAGTATTTATTCTTGGTGTCGACCCGGAAGATTTCCCCGAATCCTGCTGTACATTCTTCGTATCGTCATGCCCGGCAACAATTGATCCCGGGTAGCGGATTACCGGTACCTTGGTAGTACGACCCGATGGAGTCAGCGCATTGGCAATGCCAGCGCGGCCGACGCCAGCCGGCAGCGCAGCATGCCGCGCCCCTCGAAATGCCGTACGATTTCGCTCACGACCTCCAGCCAGGCGCGACCGGGCCGGTGCTCAAGACTGTCCATGTAAAGTGCGATCTGAGTCAGGCAACGCCGGCCATCGCAGGCGCGCAGCACGTCGAGCGACAGCGGGTCCAGAAACACCACCTGCTGCGGGGCCTTGACTACCCAGCGCCGGGACTGGTCGTCGAAATAAAGTCGAATGCCGGGCGCCAGGCTGGGCACCCAGTTGGGGCTTTCGGGAGTCATAGGGCTCTCTCGGTTTGCCGGTAATTGACGTCTGGCGCAGGTACTGGAGACGGGCTGCGCCGCTTTAACACTGTCGTACGCTGTTAGCGGGTGCCAGCGCGGTGCCACATCCAGCTACCGGTGCGCTTTTTCGTGGTACTTTGGCCCGGGCGGCGACGTCAGCGCCCGCTGTTCGTAGCTCGGGTACAGATGGGAAACGCTGCGCTGCAACTCGTAGCGCCTGAGCGCCACGCCCTCGAAGCGCGGATCCAGCGCTGCGCGCATCGCTTCGTTCATGGTCAGGCCGGCCTCGGCCGATTCACGCAGCAGCCGGTCGAGCCAGTTCAGATAATCCCGCGTCTGGATCAATGCGCGCGCGTCAGGGGCCGGCGGACCGTGCCCGGGCACCAGCAGGCGGTAGCCTATCTTTTCCAGGCGCTCCAGATCGTCCAGCCAGACGCCGATTCCCGGCGTCTGCGGCGTCGTCAGCGCACGCTGATGGAACACCAGGTCACCGGCCAGCAACACGCCGGTGGTTTCATCCAGCAACGCCAGGTCCGCACCCGTATGCCCCTGCAGCGCGATCAGACGCAGGCGGTGTCCGCCGAAGTCGAAGCGCTCCTGCTCGATGCTGCGGTCGGGCAGTCGTACCGCGGTACCGCGCATCCAGTCGCCCACCAGCCCGTAGAGGTTCCCGGCCAGCGCCTCTCCGTCGCGCGCCATCAGCTCGCGCACCGCCGGCAGAGCCCAGATGACAGCGTCATCGAAGGCCTGATTGCCGAGAAAATGGTCGGGATGGGCATGGCTGTTGAATACATGCACCACGGGCTTGTCGGTGATACGTCCGATGGCCGCCCGCAACTGCTCGCCGAATCGACGCGAGGGGCCTGTGTCGAAAAGCAGCACACCCTCATCGGTCGCAAGAAAAACGACGTTGACGATATGACCGCCGTTGTGCTCGCTGAACGCCTCGCGCCGCCCCTCCACCAGCCAGGTATCGGGGGCGATGAGTCGCGGCTCCAGGCCGTAGTCGAAAGCGGCGCCGTGCGCCGGTAATACCAGCAACACCCAGATCAACAGCAGGCAGGCGCGCATATCACTCTCCTCCCGCGGCAACGCCGGTCGCAAACTCGTTGCCGTTGTTGTCACGCAGCCAGAGGCGCAGTTCACGAACGCCACGGGTATCGAAACTCAGCATCGGGTTTTCGCTGACCGGCGGCGACAGCTCCAGGCGCATCAATGCATGGCTGTGCTCGTCCTCGAGCCGGGCCCGCTCGATGTAGAACTCGGGAATTCCATCGACCAGGCCGGTATCCATCGGGTGAACCACCCGAAAACGCGCCCGTTGCGAGACATCGGGGCTGTGCGGCGGAAACAGGCGCCCCTGCATTTCCCCGAGGTGGCTTTCCCAGTAAGGGTCGGCGGCTGCCTGGCTGGGCGCGGTACAACCGCCGCCGGCGGCGTCGATATGGCGCCCGCCCAGATACCAGGTGCCGTCCGCCGCCAGCACCGCAGCACGGACCACCGTCGCCTGCTGCACCTTGATGCGCAGCGACAGCGCCGGCGCCACGCGATCGCTGAGCGGATACAGGGTCGCAATATGCTGTATAGGATTGAGGTCGGCCCAGATAAGTATGCGCTCGACCGGCACCTTCAGCGCGGTCGCGTCGATGGTGACCGGCACCTGGGTGGGGTCCTCGGCAAAGGGCGGCAGCTCCACACGGACACGGTCATCGAAGCGGTAGCGGTCGTCGCCGAGAAAGCGCTCGCGCAGGTAGTCCCACATCGGCGAGCCCAGCGGATCGGGCGCACCGGCGCCCTGTGCCAGGCCGCAAGATAACAGCAACGCCAGCAGCAATGCCGGTCTGCATCTGTCCATATTGTTTCCTCCCTGGGCAGCGTCCGCCTGTCACCCGCCTCAATAGCCTTCGGCGACCTCCTGGTACAGCCCCGGCAGCTCGTAGCGCAGGCCATAGTTCGCGTAGAGCTTTTCCATCTGGCCACTGCGGATCAGATCGTCGACCACAGCTTCGACGGCGTAACCGAGCTGGCGATAGGTCTGCTTGACCGCCATGCCAAGATCCCACTCCTGCTTGCCCATCATCGGGAAGCCGTTGTCGCCCAGACGAATGCGTCCGTCTGCGGCGCTTTCGACGAGCCAGTCGATTTCTGCGCGCATTCCCATCACCGCATCCACCTCGCCCTTTCGCATCGCGGCGAAGGCTTCGCGGACATTGCTGTAGTGGCGGGTGTGTTCACGCATCCGGCCCTGGAACGCCGATGTCAGATAGAAATCCGGCAGACTGTCGATCTCGACGCCGATCGGGTGGTACTGAAACACGGCCAGGGTGGCGACGCTGTCCAGGCGCTCGCCGTTGTAGGCCACCTGCCAGCGTTCGCGCTGGTAGGCGCCGAACATCACCACCTGCTCGTTGACGATCTCACCGGTGGAGTCGCGCATGTAGGCGTACTCGCGGTCGTAGGGCACCCGCATCATGATGTCGGCGAGCTGCTTCGGCGCCAGCGGCCGGGTGTCGTCCTTGTCGAGATAGTGTCCCTTCCAGACGTTATTGCGCAGATCGTCCTCGAGGTTCTCATCCGGGGTGATCCAGTGCGGTTCGAACAGCACCCCGAGCCCGGCCGCGATGCGCTTGCCGATCTCGACGTCGATGCCGCGGGGTTCGCCGTTCTCCAGCCAGGAGTATGGCGGAAAGTCCCGATAAAGCCCGATGCGGATATAGCCGCTGTCGATGACGTCGTCGTAGTAGCGGGCCTGGGCCGGCAGGGCCAGCAGGCAGGCCCCAAGCAGGCCCGCGGCCGAGAGTGCGCAACGGCGAAGCCTATTCCTCCACATACTTGGTCTCCAGCCAGGCACGGATGGCCCAGAGTGCCTCCTGACTCAGATGCTCGGCCATCTTGGGCATATAGACGCGGCCATCGCGCACGGCGCCGTTGACGACCCGGTACTTGTACCACTCGTCACCGTCGAAGCCCGGGGCCAGATAGCGCAGGTCCGGCGCGATACCGCCCGAAACCCCTTCAAGACCGTGGCAGCGGGCGCAGTTCTGGTTGTAGGCCGAGGCGCCAATCTCGACCGCCAGGTCGCGCTGCTCGTAATCCTCGCCGTAGGGGTTCTGATCCAGCCATTCCTCGCCCAGCGGGTCGAGTCCGGCCGTATCGACCGCCTGAGGTGTAACGTCACCATGGGCCAGCGCCTGCGCCGACAGCATCAGTGTCAGCATTCCAGCTCCGGCAAGTCCGAGTATCTTGTTGTTCGTCATGACCTAGCACCCTTTTCGATTCAAGAACTGTATTCATGCGTCGCCGGGCACAAACTCTGCCCGCCAGCCTGAGATCATCATAGGGTGAGGAGGGGCCTCGCCAGAATTCTACTTTGGCGCTTCGAAACTCGTTCGTTGGTAGTAGTCGCAGTGGGTGCCGATGGCGGGAAACAGGGGAGCGAGCAGGCGCCCCGGTGCATCGCGGACGGCTCGGCGGTGCCGCGGCACCGCGAGGGTCACAAAAATGGCAATCCGATCAATCCCTGTCCGCCACCACCCGGTTTCGCAGGACACCGAGTTTCTCGACTTCGCATTCGACAAGGTCGCCCGGCTTCAGATACCAGGCGTGCGGATCCTCGTGGAACACGGCGCAGCCGCTCGGGGTGCCGGAACTAATCAGGTCGCCGCCGACAAACCCCTGGCCGGAGTAGTAGGCCACGATTTCCGGCATGGTACGGCACATCCGGCCGGTCGACGACTGCTGGCGGATCTCGCCGTTGACCTTCAGGTTCATGTTCAGGTTGCCGACGTCACCGACCTCGTCCGCCGTCACGATCCAGGGGCCGATCGGGCAGAAGGTATCCAGCGCCTTGCTGTAGCCGTAGCTGCGATTGGGGAACTCGGTCGCCTGAATATCCCGCGCGGTCACATCGTTGAAAATCAGATAGCCGCCAATCGCCGCCGCCGCTTCGCCGGGCGTCATATCCTTGTGTTTGACGCCCTTGATCACCGCACAGATCTCCAGCTCGTAATCGAGCTCGCGGGTGAGCCGCGTCGGATAAACGATGTCGTCGTCGGGACCGATGCACCCGGTGGTATTCTGGTAGAAACCGATCCAGGGCTTCTCGACTTCGTACTCGAAACCCGCTTCGCCCATCTCGTCGATATGCTCGAGGAAGTTGCCGGCCGTATGCCAGAGCTTGGTCGGCTGAATCGGCGCCAGCAGCCTGACCTCGTCACGCGCGAACCGCAGCTTTTCGCCGTTCACACCCCGCAGCTGCGGATCATCGCGCTCGACGACGTACGTCTCGGCGGTACGGGCCGCGTCCAGGCTCCGGTCGTCGCCGGCAAAGAGTTCACGCATGTCGGACGGCACCAGCGCATCGGCCATCGCCTGAGGGCGCGGGTCGCGGTTGACGTCGAGCGCATATGCCGCGTAGGCGTAATTCAGATCCACCACCTTTTCGGAATCGGAATCCCGGTACAGTGCCCCGACGCGCTTGACGCCCACCGGGTTCAAAAATGTCACTAGTTTCATTCTACGGCCTCGAGAGACTGGCACTCGGCGCCTGCTTCTGTTGCCAGGGGTGGCGGCAGAGGAGCCCCGGTGTCAGGATGATGAATACCGAATCCACATAATTAAGTAATTAATAATTCCTTACACAAGCCGCTGTCAATCTCAATCGCCTGCCCGCGAGCCAAACCGGACAGCCGTGACAGTCTCCCCGGCGGTGCTCTATCGGGAGCCACCGCGGCTGTTGGCCGATCACGCCGAACGAAGCCTGCCCTGCCCCGGCCTATCCCTGGCGATACAGCGCCAGGACCACCAGTCCGCCAAGCATCAGCAGCACGGCGATCCATTTCATGCGCGGCCCCGGCTCGCCGAGCAGCCAGATGCCCAACAAAACGCCCAGGGGAATGCTGAATTGACGAAAAGCGACGACGTAGCTGACGTTGTCGGCGTACTGCATGGCCCAGAGAATCAGCCAGTAGGTCAACAGCATCATGGCGCCGGACAGCGCGGCGACGCGCCAGCGGCGCTTGCCGACCTCCAGCAGCGCGCGGCGACGGCGCCCCAGTTGCAGCGTCAACAGGGCCAGCAGCGTGCCTAGCGCCTGCAGCCAGATGTAGAGCAGCGCCAGCGCCATGTCCGACGCGTACTCGCTGACCGCTGCGCGCAGCAGTTTGATCGCCACGGCATCCAGCAACGAGTAGCCGGTCGTCGCCAGCGCCGCCAGCAGTGCCCAGCCGGTGGCCGCATTGCGGTAGTGTGCCAGACGCAGGTCGCCCGGGTGGCGCATCGGCAGCAGCAGGGCGCCGACCACCACCAGCAACATGCATCCGACCTGCAGCGCGGTCAGCGGCGCCGAGGGGTAAAGCCAGACGCCGGCCAGCGCCACCATCACCACCGGCAGCGCGCGCGCAAGCGGATAGCACAGGGAAATCTCGCCGCTGGCGTAGGCTCCTGCGAGCGACCAGCTGTAAAGCGCCTGACACAGCGCCGAGCTGACCAGCAGCGCCCAGAACCGCGGCGGCGCCTGTGCCACCAGCGGGAGCGACGGGCCGACCAAGGGCAGCAGCAACAGTGAACCGAAGGCAAAGGCCAGGGTGAAGAACGCCGGCGTCGGGCTGACCTTTTTGCCGAACAGGTTCCAGCCGACGTGAAGAAGGCAGGAGAGTAGCACCAGCACCAGTGCGGACAAGGGCATCAGTCGCGCACTCCCGCAAGGTTCCCGGGCGACCTTTCGCCAATGTCGGGTGTCGGCGCACCCAATCGATATCGCATCCCTGCCCTCCTGAAACTCAGGTCGCGGCGCGCACTGAACATGGCCAATCCCCGCCGCCGTTGCCAGTTCAACGGCTGGCAGCGTCCGCCAACCTCAGCTCATGCCCCCTTCCAGCGCTGCAGGCGTGCGCTGAGACGCCGGGTCAGCAACCAGTGCAGCAGCCTCACCGAGGTCGATGTCAGCACGATCACCATCGCCATCGCCGCCGACGGTGCAATGTCGCCTGCGCCTTCCATGTGCAGCATCGCGATCGACGCCAGGAAGGTATCGGGCGAATAGAGGAAGATCACGGCCGAAATGGTGGTCATGGCGGTGCTGAACAGGTAAGTGGAAATATCCAGCACGGCCGGCAGGCAAAGCGGCAGCGAGACCCTGCAAAAGGTACGGTACTGCGGCACCTTGAGCGACGCCCCGACCGCCTCGATCTCGGGATCCATCTGCTTGATCGCCGTCACCGCCGTGAGATGACTCACGGTGTAATAGTGCACGATGGTGCTGATCACCATGATCGTCATGCCACCATAGAAGCCATTGAGCGGATTGTCCGGGGCGTTGAAAAAGAAGATATAGGCCAGGCCGAGCACCATGCCGGGCACCGCCATCGGCAGCAGCGTCAGGCCGCCGATCAGGTTCAGGACAGGCCGCCAGCCGTGGCAGCGTTCGCTGACGTAGGCGGTCAGGAAGATGAAAAGGGTCCCGAATACCGCGGTCAGCAGCGCCATTTGCAGCGAATTGTAGAACGCCGCCCAGCCACCGCCGTCCATCATGTCGAACTGGTAGTTTTTCAGCGACAGCGTCTGGTCGTAGGGCCAGAAGGTGACGAAAGAGGCGTAGGCCGCCATCCCCAGCATCGCGATCAACAGGCATCCGATCAGGCTGCAGTAAAGCAGGAAAAACCGGTCCCGCAGCGCGTGCGGTTTCGGGCTGTAGGGTACCGCCCGCGCGCCGGTTATCGCGACCTGCTTGCGCCTGGCATAGCGGTCGACGAAGAATGCGAGGATCGCCGGCAGCAGCAGCATCAGACCGACCACCGCCCCCATCTGGAAGTTCTGCTGGCCGATGACCTGCTTGAACAGATCGGTCGCCAGCACGTTGTACTGCCCACCGATCACCTTGGCGACGCCGAAATCGGTCAGTGTCAGGGTGAACACCACGAAGGCCGCGCTTATCAGGCCATACTTGACCCCCGGCAACGTGACCGTAAAGAAGGTTCGGATCGGTCCTGCCTTCAGCACCGACGCCGCTTCGTACAACCTGGCGTCGGTCATCGACAGCGATGTCATCAGTATCATCAGCGCCGACGGGAATACCCAGATCACCAGCCCAAGGACGATACCGATGGGGCCGTAGATGCTGTGGCCCATCAATAGCTCTTTGGCGACGCCCTGATTACCGAAGAAATACACGAGGCTGATCGCCGGCAACAGAGACGGCGCCAGCAGCGGAATCAGGCTGACAACACGGAACAGCGGCTTGAACGGCATGCAGGTGCGCGTCAGGCCGTAACCATACAGAAATGCCAGCAACAGACTGATCAGTGTCGCCATCCCGGCGATGACAAAGGAGTTCGACACCGCCCTGTAGAGCGAAGCCTCACTGAAATACCGCTGGAAGTTCTCCAGTCCGATGAACAGCCCCGAAGCGTCGTGGAAGCTCTTGGCCAGCATGCTGTAGAGGGGGAACAGGATCGTCACCACCAGCAACAGTGCAGACAGCAACGCCAGACCGCGCAGCAGAAGCTGGTCGCCGCTCGTCACCGGACCGGCACGGAACGGTGCGCGCAACGGCCTTTTGTACAGTGTATCCATGGAAGTTCTCCAGTGCGCTAGCAGTTGCCGGCCTCATCGAAAAGACGGATGCGCTCCGCATCAAGCCGCACCCGCATCGCCTGACCGGGACGGATATCGCTGCCCCGCAACGCCCGTATCGGCACATCCGCGATCAGCGCAAGATCCGGGCCCTGAACCAGTTTCAGGCGCATCGTTGCACCAAGAAACTCGCTGGACTCCACGCGGACATCGATGCAGTTCGCGTCGTGGTCATGCACATCGGTGCACTCGATATCTTCGGGACGGATCGCCAGCACGCCGCCTGTGCCCTTGTGCCGCCCGCTGTGCGGACAGCGGAACTTCAGCCCCGCCACTTCGACGGTATCGGGGCCGCACGGCGTGAAGGGCAACAAATTGATGGTGCCCACAAATTGCGCCACGAAAACGGACACCGGATTCTCATAGATTTCCCTTGGCGTACCGATCTGCTCGATACGGCCCTGGTTCATCACCACAATCCGATCGGCCATCGTCATCGCTTCTTCCTGGTCGTGGGTGACCATAATGGTGGTGATGCCGAGACGATGTTGCAGCGCCTTGATTTCGCGGCGCAAATGCACACGCACGCGGGCATCGAGCGCAGACAGCGGCTCGTCCAGCAGCAGCAGGTTTGGCGACGGCGCCAGCGCCCGGGCCAGGGCGACACGCTGCTGCTGTCCGCCCGACAGCTGGCCCGGAAATCGTTTCTCCGCGCCCGGTAATCCGACGTTGTTCAGCAACCCCGCGACTCGCTCGGCGATTTGGTGCTTTTTCGTGCCCTGATTCTCGAGACCGTAGGCGATATTCTCCGCCACCGTCAGATTGGGAAACAGCGCATAGGACTGAAATACGATGCCGAAATCGCGCTGGTCAGGCGGCAGCCAGGAGATATCGGCACCGTCCTGGTACAGCGATCCCGAGGTCTGAAAGTCCAGACCCGCGATCGCCCGCAATAATGTGGTCTTACCGCAGCCCGATGGCCCGAGAAAACTGATGAACTCGCCGGCGGCAATGGCGAGGGAGACGCCGTCAAGCGCCGAAAAAGTACCGTATTTTTTCACCAGGTCGAACACCTGCAGATAAGGAGGGGATGGCGTGCGGTGCATTTGCGCAGCGCCGCCGTCGACCGCCGGACCCTCGGAAAGCTGATCTGAAAACAGATCCAAACTGTGCGCTTGGGACATGGTAACTCCGCTGATTGTTGAGGGAACCTGTGACCGGCGCGAGTCAGGCTGCAAAAAGCGACCCGCCGGCACTGATTCGCGGCCCCTAACAGGGTGCTGAAAAACGTTTTCGAGGCCGCCGAGGCAATGAAAAAACAGGCGAAAAAGCGCAGTTTAGTGCACTAAAAGAGCATTTTGAGCCTGGTTTTGACGAAGCATTCGGCAACGCAGATAGATTTTCAACAGCCTGCCAAGATCGGGACAAAAGCCGGACGATATGTGAAGAACCCCGGTATCGTCCGGAGTTAGCGATTATTCCGCCTCGGACTTGGCGTCATAGCGGGACGACCATTGCTCCAGAATCCGGGCGCGGTTGGCCGCCGCCCAGCTGAAGTCGTTCTCGATCATTCGCTCCGTCACTTCGGGGGGGAAATGCGCCACCGGTTTGGCAACACCGGGCAGCGCAACGACGGCATAGCCTTCGTTGTAAAGCTCATTGGCCCTGAGGCTGACGGACCAATCCATCAGTTTTTTCGCCGCGTCCAGATTATGGGTGCCCTTGACGATAGCGCTCGCTTCCAGCTCCCAGCCGACCCCTTCTTCGGGCACGACGACGTCCAGCGGTGCCCCCTGGTTCTTGAGCTTCGCCGCCCGGTAGGCATAGGAAACGCCGATCGCGGTCTCGCCGGTGGCGGCCAGCTTGCAGGGTTTCGAGCCGGAATGGGTGTAACGGCTGATATTGGCGTGGAGGCCGTCCATGTACTTCCAGCCCTCGTCCTCTCCGAATAGCTGCAGCCAGCTCGACACATCCAGATATCCGGTGCCGGACGAAGCCGGGTTCGGCATGATGACATGGCCCTTGTAGACCGGATCCAGCAGATCCTTCCACGACTTGGGTACCGGCAGCCCGTTTTTTTCCATCTCGTAGCGGTTGACGCAGAGAGCGGCCACCCAGGCATCCATGCCGGTCCAGGCCGGCGGATCATTGGCATCGCGGAAGCCTTTCGCCAGTTTTTCAACACCGACCGGCGCGTAGGGTTGCAGCATGCCTTGATCCGACAAAACCAGCAAACTGGTACCGGCCAGTCCCCAGATTACATCGGCGCGGGGATTTTCTTTCTCCGCCAGCAGTTTGGCCGTAATAATACCTGTCGAATCACGCACCCAGTTTATTTTGATATCCGGGTGGTCCTCATTGAAACGATCGGCATACTTTTTCAGGTCGTTTGCCTCAAGCGCGGTGTAAACGGTCAATTCCGCCTGTTCCGCCGAGGCACTGAGGCTGGCGAGCGCCGCCAGTAGTGCCGCTGCATATTTTTTATTGCCAGTCTTTTCAGGGATTGCCAAGGAAACCTTCATGATTCAGTCCTTTTTAGCCAGTGACAAAAATGAATTTTGCGCAGTGTTTTTCCGCTATTTCTATTTTGTAGGAAAACCCTAAAAATCTGACAAATCGTATGTACTTATACGACGTATAGACTGGATCAATGAATGCATATAATTTAAAACAACAAAAAGCCCGCCTTAAAATTTCTATATCTTAAAGCGAGCGGAATAAAACAGAAAACGAAGACCCTTTATGATCGCCGTATTCTGAATCAGTATCTGTATAAACTGCCAGGCTGAATTCCAGTCCCTGGACGCTTTTTCACGCTGATGAATTGCCGTTAACAGCCCCCTGACACCTGCGACGCTTTGCGATCGCGCCGTTGCACCCGGTCGCGACCACCTTCGGGATCGCCGGAACGACGTTACGGAAATGAAGGCAAATAACGTGCCGCGTTATCCGACGTCGCGACGAAGGCATCGCGACAGTCCTGGCACGCCACCTGCATAGTCGCCTGCGGCAATACAGGACGCCCCGGGAATCCTGCGGCACACAGGACGGGTGGACAGGGCGAAGGACGTGCCTCCTGCCGCTGTCTGTGCATTCACCAGATCTGTGCATCCAAGCGGATCGGAAGCGGGCACAGGGACGATAACGCCCCAGAAGGGCGCATCCAATGCCCGAACGCCCCATAAGTTTCGATACTATGTGGATGTGTCATAGAAATGACCTATAAAAACCATTTCTACAAACGATTTGTTGTCAAGGGCCAGTTGGCGGATGTTTGGTGCGTCCAGATCACACAAAAACAACAAGACGAGGTACGCAGATGAGCAGTTTGTTTTCGGTTCGCAACCCGAGATTCGAGCGCTGGCGCTGGCAGATCTTCGCGGTCACCTGGCTGGCCTACGCCGCCTTTTACTTCACCCGCAAGGCGTTCTCGGTGGCGAAGATCGGTATAGAGGAGGACAGTACCTTCGAACTGACCCGCGAGATGATGGCGAACATCGATGCCTCCTACCTGATCGCCTATGCCATCGGTCAGTTCATGTGGGGCATGTTTGCGGATCGCTTCGGCACCCGCGCCGTGGTGCTGGGGGGCCTGATCGCTTCCGTCGTCGCCGCGGTGGTGATGGGCTTGTTCCACGGCGCCATGATCTTCCTCATTTTCATGTTTATCCAGGGCCTGGCACAATCGACCGGCTGGTCGTCGCTGTGCAAGAACGTCGGCAACTTCTTCTCGCGCCGCGAACGCGGCCGCGTCATGGGGCTCTGGTGCACGAACTACGCCTTTGGCGGACTGGTCGCCACGCCCTTTGCCGGCTGGGTCGCCTATGACCTCTTCAACGACTGGCGCCTGGCCTTTTTCGCCTGCGCCGCGGTCGTCGGCGTGGTCGCACTGCTGATCCTGCTGTTCCAGCGCAACAAGCCGGAAGATGTCGGGCTGCCGGCCATTGACGACTATCACCGGGAACCGGCCGAGGTGCTCGACCTCGACGAACCGCAACAGGCGCACGGCTGGGCCGAGGTCAAGGCCGTACTGTCGAACCGTATCGTGCTGCTGCTCGGCCTTATCTACTTTCTGCTAAAGCCCGCCCGCTACGCGATCCTGCTCTGGGGGCCCTATATCGTCTACCAGGAACTGAACAACGTCTCCAAGCTGGAAGCGGCGGCGATCCCGGCCGCCTTCGAGTTCGCCGGCCTGTTCGGACCGATCATTCTCGGCTTCCTCTCCGACAAGCTGTTCCGCGCCAAGCGTATGCCGGTGTGCGCCATCAGCCTGCTACTGCTGACCGCCACCCTCGCCGCCTTCATTCCGGCGGTGCACAGCGGCAGCATTCCGCTGGTGGTTGGCATGCTGTTCCTGATCGGCATCACCCTCTACGGGCCCGACTCGATGATCAGCGGCTCGGCGGCGGTCGACTTCGGCACCCGCAGGGGCGCCGGCACCGCCACTGGCTTCGTCAACGGCTGCGGCTCCATCGGTGCCGTACTGGGGGGCCTGCTGCCGGGCTATTTCGAAACCGAGGCCATCTTTACCGGCTTCGCGGTCTGTACCTTTATTGGAGGCCTGCTGCTGCTGCCCCTGTGGCACCTGTTGCCCAACTCCCAGGCCCCGGCGCAGGGCGATACGCTGGGCGTACCGGCGGCACCCGCGACCACCTGAGCGCACCGAAAAAGGCCGTCGCAGCCAGTAGCGAGCGCCCTGGCGAAGGCCGGAGATAAAGCGGCCTGATGCTTTATCGACGGGCATCCAGCACCGACTTTAGTTCGCCATCGTCGTGCGGCGTCGCTTAGTGACAGCCTCTGACGCCAACCGCAAAAGGACGTCCCTGGACGTCCTTTTGCATTTTTGCGATCTGTCCCTCGAGCCCCAGCCAGGGCCCAGATCGGGACCAGAACTGGCCCTATGGCCTCGTGGCAACCGTCCCTATGCTGAGCTGTCGCGGAATATAGGGGTCGCTGCCCGACATTACATCGACCATACCTATACCAAAAATACGTACTAACGATTGGTTCGATACCTTGCCGCCGGTTACAGTGAATTCCGTGTTCGACACCATCACGCTAAAGCAAAGACGCAGCACAGGGAGACAACGATATGAGCGACAAATCCTTCGACGTTAACGGCCGCCAGTACCACCTGCCCACCCGGGCGCCGGTGGTAGTGGTCTGCATTGATGGCTCGGAACCTGCCTATGACGGCTGCGATAACGGCGGTTACATCGAGCGTGCCGTCGAGGCGGGCTGTGCCCCCTTCTTCGAATCGATGATGAAAACCGGTACCTACCGCACCGCCTACTCGGTGGTGCCGAGCTTCACCAACCCCAACAACCTGTCCATCGTCACCGGCGTGCCGCCGAAGGTCCACGGCATCTGCGGCAACTTCTTCCTCGATACAGAGCAGAATCAGGAAGTGATGATGAACGATCCGAAGTACCTGCGCGCGCCGACCCTGTTCGCCGCACTGCAGCGCGAGGGCGCCAGCGTCGCCGTGATCACCGCCAAGGACAAACTGCGCAAACTGCTCGGCAACGGTCTGGACTTCAGCCGCGGCAACGCCATCGCCTTCTCCGCCGAGAAGGCCGACGACGTCAGCGTCGCCGACAACGGTATCGACAACATCCTCGACCGTGTCGGCCTGCCGGTGCCGTCGGTCTACTCGGCCGACCTCTCAGAGTTCGTGTTTGCCGCCGGCGTCGAGCTGATGGCCCAGGAGCGCCCCGACGTCATGTACCTCTCGACTACCGACTACATCCAGCACAAGCACGCCCCCGGCACACCGGAAGCCAATGCCTTCTACGCCATGATGGACCGCTACCTGGCGCAGCTGCACGAGATGGGGGCCATCATCGGCGTCACCGCCGACCATGGCATGAAGGCCAAGCACAACGACGAGGGCCGGCCCGAGGTGCTCTACCTGCAGCGCGAGCTCGACGCCCTGCTCGGCGAGGCAGGCAGCCGCGTGATCCTGCCGATCACCGACCCCTATGTCGTGCACCACGGCGCGCTTGGCGGCTTCGCCACCGTCTACCTCGACAACCCGGCGGATGCCGAGCGCGTCATCCCCGCGCTCAGGGAATACGCCGGCATCGAGACGGTCTACCGCCGCGACGAGGCCGCCGACCTCTTCGAACTGCCCGCGGACCGTATCGGCGACCTGGTGATCGTCTCGCGCGCCGGCTGGGCGCTCGGCAGCAGCCCCGATCAGCATGACCTGTCCGGTCTCGACGTGCCGCTGCGCTCCCACGGCGGTCTGTCCGAGCAGCGCGTGCCCTTCCTGCTCAACCGCCAGATCGACTGGGACAGCAACCGGCTGCGCAATTTCGATATTTACTTCGCGGCGCTGAACGCCTGAGGTTCCATTCGCCATCACCGCGGCCGCCCCGGGGCGGCCGCCAAGGAGTCCGCAACCATGACAACGATAAACGTGCGTCACGAAACGCTGCGCATCGCCGGTCGCCGCGTCGACAACCAGCGCCGCATCGAAGTGCGCTATCCCTTCACCGGCGAACTGGTCGGCACCGTGCCCAAGGCCACGCTCGACGACGTGCGCGCCGCCTTTCGCACCGCCGCGGCCTACCAGCCGACGCTGACCCGCTACGACCGCCACCGCATCCTGCAGCGCACCGCCGAACTGCTGCTGGCGCACCAGGAGGATATCTCCGACCTGATCACCCTCGAGGCCGGCATCAGCAAGAAGGACTCGCGCTACGAGGTCACACGCGCCTACGACGTTTTCATGCTGTCGGGCCTGCTGTGCCTGCAAGACGATGCCGAGGTGTTCTCCTGCGATATCACCCCCAACGGCCAGAAGCGCAAGATCTACACCACCCGCGCGCCGCTGCGCGCCATCGCCGCCATCACGCCATTCAACCACCCGCTGAACCAGGTAGCGCACAAGATCGCGCCGTCCATCGCCACCAACAACTGCATGGTGCTGAAACCCTCGGAAAAGACGCCGCTGACCGCGCTGCTGCTCGCCGACCTGCTGTACGAAGCCGGCCTGCCGCCGGAGATGTTTTCGGTCATCACCGGCGATCCCGCCGAGATCTGCGACGAGATGCTCACCAGCGAATACTCCGACATGATCACCTTCACCGGCGGCGTGTCGATCGGCAAGTACATCGCCGCCAAGGCCGCCTACAAGCGCCAGCTGCTCGAGCTCGGCGGCAACGACCCGCTGATCGTGATGGAGGACGCGGATCTCGAGCGCGCCGCCACCCTGGCGGTCAATGGCGCCACCAAGAACTCCGGCCAGCGCTGCACCGCGGTCAAGCGCATCCTGGTAGTCGAGTCGGTCGCCGACCGCTTCGTCGAGCTGGTCACCGACAAAGCCAGGGCGATACGCTGCGGCGATCCGATGTCGCCGGACAGCGATATGGGCACGGTGATCGACGAGGAAGCCGCGCGGCTGTTTCAGCGCCGTGTCGACGACGCCATCGCCGCCGGCGCCGAGCTCAAGCACGGTCACCAGCGCGAAGGCGCCCTCTACTGTCCGACCGTGATCGACCGGGTCGCCCCCGAAGCCGAAGTGGTGCTGCAGGAAACCTTCGGCCCGGTGATCCCGATTATCCGCTGCCCGAACGACATCGAGGCGGTGATCCGCATCTCCAATTCGACGGCCTACGGCCTCTCGTCCGGCGTCTGCACCGACAATCTTAAGTACATCACCCGCTTCATCGAGGGCCTGGAGGTCGGCACCGTCAACGTCTGGGAAGTACCGGGCTACCGGATCGAAATGTCTCCGTTCGGAGGTATCAAGGACTCGGGGCTGGGTTACAAGGAAGGCGTGCTGGAGGCGATGAAGCACTACACCAACCTGAAAACCTATTCGTTGCCCTGGTAAGAGCAGCGTTTGAACAGGCACGCATCGAAATGTGCGTCCCCCCAAGCCGGCGGCATCAAGGATTCGGGGTTGGGTTACAAGGAAGGCGTGCTAGAGGCGATGAAGCACTACACCAACCTTAAGACTTCCTCGCTGCCCAGGTGATCGGTCAGTGGTGAGTCAGAGGACGCGCGGTGATCCGCGCCCTGCGCCTGGCGCTGTACGCCCTTGACCGTCTACCCCGGTGGCGCCCCGTCCCGTCACCGGCACTGCGCAACCGGCCTCGCATCCGGTTCGTAGCTCCCTTGGGGCGACCACCGGTCGCCCTTTTTTATGGTTCTTCGCGAATTAGCGGGAAATGTTCGAGTGGCCGGACAGGTCGAATGACGCCCGCGCCAGCGCTCCGTGGACACGGCAGTGCCTCGCCTTTACAGCCAGCTGTTGGCCATCATGCCGAGTCCGGTCGCCAGCAGCACCAGCAGCACGATGCGCCGGAAGCTCTGCACCGAAACGCGACTGCGGGCCCTCTGGCCGAGCCACAGACCGGCCAGGGCCGGAAGCAGGACCGCCGCCGACACCAGCAGATCACGGCCGACCATCAGACCGTGACTGCCGAGCGCCGAGCCGATCACCAGGCTGCCCGACATCAGCAGCAGGCTGGCGGCGAAGATGAACTCATCCTTGCCGATACCCACCGACAGCATCGACTGCAGCGCCGGAAAGCTGAAAAAGGACGTTACGCCCCCCAACGCCCCGCTGATCACGCCGCTGGCCCCAAGATACAACGGCTGCCAGCGGACCTTGACCGGTTTCGGCCGCAGCAGCTGGGCGGCAACCGAGAACAGCAGCATCATGCCGACCAGCCCGGACAGCAACTGCGAGCTGATTTCGGCCAGCAACCGGGTCGACAGCATCAGCGTCAGCAGCAGCCCGGCGAACAGCGGCCAAAGCCTGCGCAACACCGCCAGATGCATCCGCCCCTGAATCGCCTGCAGCAGGTTGGTCGCCATGATCGGCACCAGGCTCCAGGCCATCGCGGTGGTCACCGGCACACCGGCCATCAGTGTCGTGGCGGGCACCGCCACCAGCGGCATGCCGAAGCCCGCCAACCCCTTGATGAAACCGGCCAGGCCAAAGCTGACCAGCAGTATCAGCAGTAACTGCAGCGAAACGGACTCGAACATGGCGCGCCTATTGGATCCAATAACCGGAAAGGGGTCCGCCAGCCTATCACAAGCCTCCGGCCGGAGCATTCACCCGCGTCTCGACGAGCTCGAAAAAGGCACGCACCGCCGGCATGGGATAGGCCTCCCGCAGGCACACGAAGTACTCGGTCAGGTTGAGCGCTGCATCCCGTATTCTGATGGGATGAAGGCGGCTGTCGTTACCTACCTCGCTGTCGGAGATAAGGCCGATGCCGAGGCCCGCCGCGACCGCCTCGCGCACGCCTTCTCGACTGCCGATTTCCAGTATCGTGCCGGCGCGGATGTCGTGCCGGCGCATCGCCTGTTCGAAAATTGCCCGGGTATTGGATCCCTTTTCCCGCAAGATCAGCCTGCGCTCGTTGAGCTCCTCGAAATGGATGCTGCTGCGTCGCGCCCACTCGTGGCCGCGCGGCACCAGGATGACGATCTGGTCCTTGCGGTACGCCAGCGCATGCAGCCGGCTGTCGTCGATGGATTCCGGCATCAGGCCGATATCGGCGCGCAGCTCGTACAGGTCCTGCAGTACGCGCTCGCTGTTGCCGAACTGTACCGTCAGCTCGATGCCGGGGTAGCGGCGGTAGAAGTCACCCAGCAGCGGCACCACCAGGTAGGGACTGTCCGCGGTCACGCTGATCTTGCCGGTCACCAGGCCCTGGGCGCGTGACAGCAGCTGCTCCGCTTCCGCCTCGAGGTAGGACTGGCGACGCGTGATCTCCAGCAGCGCACGGCCGAGCCCGGTGAGCACCACGCCACGCCCTTGTCGCCGGAACAGCTTGACGCCGTAACGCTCCTCGAGCGATTTGACGTGATCGGACAGTGTCGGCTGGGTCACATGCAGCATTTCCGCCGCCTTGGTGTAACTGCCCTGGCTGGCGACGGCGTGAAAGGCCCGGAGCTGCGCGTAATTCATCGAAAGTTCCTATGACAAGAATACGAAATATCGATTTGTTCGACGTCTCAGAAGTTATTACAAATATTCCCGAAGCGCAAAACCGATCCGCCGGCCCGCCGGCACCAACTTCCGAGGGTGAAAACATGACGCCGATCGCACTACCCGAAAGCCCCTACCTGCTGCTGACGCCCGGCCCGCTGACCACCACCGCCAGCGTCAAGCGCAGGATGATGACCGATGCCTGCACCTGGGACGACGACTACAACAACGTCGTGCAGCAGGTCCGCGCCCGCCTAGTGGAACTCGCCACGTCCGCCCCCGGCTACACCTCGGTGCTGATGCAGGGCAGCGGCACCGCCAGCGTCGAATCGGTCATCGGCTCGGTGATCCCGGAAGACGGCAAGCTGGCGGTTGTCGCCAACGGCGTCTACGGCCGGCGCATTGCCCAGATCGCGCAGTACCTTCGCATTCCCCACCACCTGATCGACGCCGGTGAAACAGCGTCCGCGGATCTGGTGGCATTGCAGCGCCTGCTGGCCGAGGATCCCGCCATCACCCACGTCGCCGTTGTGCACTGCGAAACCACCACCGGGATGCTCAATCCGATCGAGCAGGTGGGCCGGATTGCCAGGGCCGCCGGCAAGGTCTTCATCGTCGATGCCATGAGCAGCTTCGGCGGCATCGAGATGGACATCGACGCACTGCAGATCGATTTCCTGATCAGCAGCGCCAACAAATGCATCCAGGGCGTGCCGGGCTTCGGTTTCGTTATCGCCCGTCGCGAGCGCATGGCGGAGATCGGGGGCCGTGCCCGTTCGCTGAGCCTCGATCTGCATGACCAGTGGGCATGCATGGAAGACAACAACGGCAAGTGGCGCTTCACCTCGCCGACGCACGTGGTACGCGCCTTTGCCCAGGCACTGAACGAACTGGATGAGGAAGGCGGGATCGCGGCTCGCGCCGCGCGTTACCGCGACAACCACCGGACCCTGGTCGAGGGCATGCGCCGACTGGGCTTCAGGACCCTGCTGGACGACGCCCGGATGTCCCCGATCATCACCTCCTTCTACAGCCCGGAGTCCCCGGACTACAGCTTCAAGCGCTTCTACGCGCTGCTCAAGGCCCGCGGCTTTGTCATCTATCCGGGCAAGGTGTCGGACGCCGATTGCTTCCGCATCGGCAATATCGGCGATATCCAGCCGGCCGACATGGCACGCCTGATCGAGGCGATTGGCGAGTCCTGTTACTGGAGCGAGACGGTGACGGAGACGCCGGCGCAGGTCAGCGCCTGAGCGGTCAGTTGCGGGACGACGCACGGCCCGGCCGCCCGGGCCGGGGCACCGCGTGCAGAGGGCGTTGTGGCGTATTAGCCGCGCTTGGCCAGCAACGTCTCCATGCGATCGAGCTGCTCGCGCAGCTGACGCACGTCGTCACGCAGACCATGCAGCTCGGCGGCCTCCCCTTCGCCGCTCTCGAGTTCCATCTGCACGCTTTCCTTCTGCATGACGTCGAGCACGATACCGATCATCATGTTGAGGAACACGAAGGCGTTGAGGAAGATAAAGCTGATGAAATAGATCCAGGCGTAAGGAAAGTGCTCCATTGCCGGGTACAGCACCGCGGTGGCCCAGCTTTCGAAGGTCGCGACCTGGAACAGCGTCAGCATCGACACCGCGATATTGCCCCAGAGCTTCTCGTCGACGCCGTGGAACAAAAAGCTGCCGACAGCACCATAGATGTAGAAGATGATAAACATCAGCAAGGCGACGTAGCCCATACGCGGAATCGCCTTGAACAGGGCCGTGACCAGCAGCCGCAGCTCAGGAATCATCGACACCAGTCGCAGCACGCGGAAGATCCGCAAAAGGCGCGCCAGCAGCACCATTTCACCTTCCTGCAGCGGCACCAGGCTGGCCACCACGATCACGAAATCGAAGACGTTCCAGCCCTTTTTGAAGAAGTCCAGAAAGCGACGTTCGGCCGCCATGCGAATCAGAATCTCGACCAGGAAAAACGCCGTCACGGCCATGTCGGCGATCAGCAGCGCCTGCTCGAAGCGATTGGTTTCCTCATAGGTCTTGGCGCCGATCAGCAGTGCCGAAATGACGATTATGGCGATAACGACGGCTTCGAACGCCTTGTTGGCGCGCAGCCGCTCGAAACGATCCTGCAGGGTGGAAATGGCTTGGCTCATGGAAGACTCGACTGACAGTGAAACGCCGCCACATCGGGCGGTCCGGACAGATCGCGATTATCGCCGATCCCTGTGACGCTGCAAAGGTTACAGCCATTCATCGTTGGGCCAGACTTGCGCCGGCGCGGTGCCGTCACGCACCGAGGCATACCAGCCCGGGGCGTCGATTATTTCGCCGTCGTCGCCGAGCGGCGGATAGGCGAGTCCCCGCTGGCGGCAGAAACGGGCAACCTCCCGCTGCCCCCACTCGAAAAGGGTGCGACGGATCTCGTCCCGCGGCAGGCGCGGCTGGTCGTAGAACCCGGCCTGCAGGCGCTGGTGCTGCGCTTCGACCAGGATGATCCCGGCGGCGGTGGACACATTGAACGAACTCACCATACCCATCATCGGAATGCTTACGTGCTCGTCCGCGAGCTCCGCCGCCCGCGTGCTGATGCCCTGTTTCTCAGCCCCCATCAGCAGCGCACAGGGGATACGGTAATCGACCTCGCGGTAGTCCCGGGCGCGATCGGAAAAGTGGGCGGCGTAGACCTTCATGCCCTGCCCCCGCGCCGTCGCGACCGCATGCTCCACATCCTCGTGGACATGGCGCCGCACCCAGCGATCACTGCCAAGCGCGGTACCGCTGTAGTCCCGATAGCCCTCTTTTGGCGCCACTATATGCATCCGGGCAATCCCCACGGCGTCGCAGTTGCGCACCAGCGCGGCGATGTTCCGGGACTTGTGGACCTGCTCGGCGATCAGCGTCAGGTCGGGCTGGCGACGGTTGAGGGTCGCCAGCAAGCGGGCCTTGCGTTGCGGGGTCATGGTTGGCTTTTTCTGATCAGCGAAAGCGCGACCTTAC
This sequence comes from Marinobacterium nitratireducens, assembly GCF_014645375.1. Taxonomy (GTDB): domain Bacteria; phylum Pseudomonadota; class Gammaproteobacteria; order Pseudomonadales; family Balneatricaceae; genus Marinobacterium_A; species Marinobacterium_A nitratireducens. The sequence goes on along the minus strand of NZ_BMLT01000001.1, from coordinate 8,564 downwards.
CAAAGTGCAGCGATTTGTCTACCGCGGTCCGGTATGCCGCCGCCGGGGGCTGTGCCATAATATTCGCCCATTTCGTCAATCAGCTATTCCAAGGTTGGACATCGTCATCATGAGCAACAAGATCATCGCATTTCAGGGTCACAAGGGTGCTTACTCGCATCTGTCCTGCGTCCGGGTTCATCCGGAGATGGAGGCCTTTCCGTGCGAGACCTTTAGTGAAGCGATGTTCATGGTCGTGCGGGGCGACGCCAGCGTGGCGATGATTCCGCTGGAAAACTCCACCGCCGGCCGCGTCGAGGAAATTTACCGGCTGATGCCGAAAACCGAACTGCATATCATCGGCGAGCACTTCGAGCCGGTGAACCACTGCCTGCTCGGCATCCCAGGCAGCAAACTCGACGATATCCGTTACGTCGCATCCCACCCCCAGGCGCTGGCGCAGTGCGACGGCCATATCAAGGAACTCGGTATCGAGCCGATCGCCAGTCTCGATACCGCAGGCTCCGCCGCCGAACTGGCGCAGAGCCCCGACAGGGCCCGCGCCGCCATCGCCTCCAGCCTCGCCGCCGAGCTCTACGGGCTCGATATTCTGCGCGAGAACTTCCAGGACAAAAGCGGCAACACCACCCGCTTTCTGATTCTGTCGAAGGACAGCCACGTACCGACCTTCGACCCCGCGATCACCTACATGACCTCGATCATGTTCGAGGTGCGCAACCTGCCTGCGGCGCTCTACAAGGCGCTCGGCGGCTTCGCCACCAACGGCGTCAACGCGGTGAAACTCGAAAGCTACATGGCCTCCGACACCATGCAGGCGACCAGCTTCCACCTCGACGTCGAGGGCCATCCGGAACAGCGCTCGATGCAGTACGCGCTGCAGGAACTGGGCTTTTTCGCCAAGAATGTGCGTATCATGGGTACCTACCCTGCCCACCCGTTCCGCTACAGAAAAGACACCCTTGTCGAGTAAACCCATCAAGCGGAACGGTATACGGGCAGCATCCAGAGCCCGCCCACCCGATTGCAGGAGCGGCGTATTGTGGCCCCGCCCCACGGCGAATATGGCCGGCACAGGGCAGCGATTGACACCGGGGCGGCGGGCCTACAGCTGGCCTGTCCCGGTTCGCTTTTGTAGGAGCTCGCTCCGCGAGCGAATGGCACGGGGTTGGCCCAGAGGACTGGGCTCCTATGGCTGGCACCCCCGGGTCAATATCGCAGGAGCCGCGTACCCAAACTTACGGGCACTTCCCCGCCACGAAGAGTTACAGGCCCCTGACTTTCTCCTCAACCAATGGACAGGACAGGTAAACGCCGTATTCCTTGCCGATATCGGCGCTGACGCGGGCGTGAACACGACCCTGGCGGTCCAGAAAGCGCTGCTCGTCCTCGACCGGGAAGATACCTTCGTGCCAGACGCCGGCGTGGATATAGAGCCCGCGGCTGCCGTCGCACCAGAATGCCACCACCTTCTCCGGCTTCAGGTCGTCGCCCGGCAGCGCCACCGGCACGATGAATGGCTTGCGGTCCAGCGGATAGAACAGCTGACCACCGTCCGGGTGATAGTTCATGTGCCACAGCAGCACCTGATTACGCGGTGAGGTCTGCCGCCGCGTCTGTGCAATTTGCGGGTCGGCCGACCAGCCGAGCACGTAATGACCGGATACCGCCTCGTTTTCCCCGTACAGCACGTCGCCCTTCCACTCGCCGCGGAAAATCCCCTCGACCCAGCCGCCTTCGTCGCCGGTGCCCTCGTCCACCGGACGCCAGCCCTGCTGAGGCCAGCGGGTGATTTCGATCTCGAAGCTGTCCGGATCGTCGACCAGGCAACCGTAGCCCTTGACCGAACTGTCCGTGGCCCGGATCAGCGGCACCTCGTGCCAGGGCAGTGAAGGCTTGGTATCGGCGTCAAAGATGTATTGCGGCTGGTTCATCGGTGTTCTCCAGAGTGCAAGTTGACAAATTGCTGGACCAGTGGCGCGAAGTGCGCAAAATCGGGCGTCGTCATTTTCGGGTCCTTGCCGGCTTCGTCGAGGTAGCGGACCTGGATAATCGCCTCGAGATGGGGCAAGCGCTCGAATTCGGCAACCTCTTCATCGCTCATCGGGCCGCCCTGTAGCTTCAGCGAATGCACCGAAGCCTCGGACAGGCGCGAGAAATACTCGGGTCGGGTCGCGCAGAGATAACGCTTCGCAGCGACGTGGTAGCGAACGCAGTCAAGGATCACCCGGGGGAAAAAGTCCGATAGCAAGCGCGCACCCAGCTGTTCGTGATAGCGGTCCCGGGTGTCCGACATCGCGAAGGTGCCGAACTCCGGGGCAAAGTGGCCGATATCGTGCAACAGCGCGCCGACAACAACCTCATCGGCCATGCCCTGCTCCTGCGCGATGGTTGCGCCCTGCAGCATGTGCTGGGGCATCGTCACCTGCTCGCCCAGGTAGGCATCGTGACTGCGATCGAAAATACCGCTGATAAAGGCGACGATATTGGCAGACGTCAAAGCAGCTGGTTCGGTTTTCATGCCGCTCCCTCCAGCGCCAGTTTTTCCTCCAGCGCCGCAAGCCGCGACAACATTGCGTCCTTGTCGGCGTAGCAGCCCTGGAACCTGCGCAGGCCGGCGCCGGAAAACGCGGTCCGGGCATGCATCACGCGGGTGTTGTCGACGACGAAGCACTCACCCGGCTCCAGGCGAAAGCTGACCGCCATCGCCGGGTCGTCGACGATTTCACCGAGGCGCCGATAGGCCGCATAGTAGGCCTCCATCCGGTCGTAGGGCACATCGGTGATGGCGGCGGCGGATCGATTGTTGAAACGCACCGCGATCAGACGCCCGTCGGGATCCAGTTCGATCATCGGCCGGCGGGCACGCAGAATGACACCATCCTCGCCCCGGTATTCGAACCGGGCGCAGCAGCGGGACAGCAGCTCGAAGCCCTCCGGCGACTCCTCGCGCAATCGCAACGCCGCACGGAAGCCGTCGACCACGAGGCTGTCACCGCCGTCCGCGGAGTTCTCCAGGCAATAAAGCACCTGAAGCGTCGGCACCGGGTCCCGGTAGGGGTTGTCGGTATGCGCCTGCAGTCCCAGGCTGGTGTAGGCCAGGCTGGTCGGATTGACCTCGCTGCGAACCTCGAAATGGCGACCATAGTTGGTCTCGCGCACGTATCCGAACAGATCCACCACCCGAAACAGGGACCGATCTTCTACCGGCCCCTTCTCCAGCCTGGCAACGCCGAAACGCGCCAGCTGGCCGAGCCAGACGCGCAGCGCTTGCGGATTGGCCGCCACGCCCGCAAAGTCCGCGCTGGGCACCAGGCCCGCCATTGCCGAGTCCCAGGTCTCCAGCTCCGGCCCCAGCCATCCCGGCGCCCGGGAATGGTCACGGTCATAGGCATGGGCCAGCAGCCAGTCGATGTCGTAATCGACCTGTTTGGCCTCCGGTGCGAACATCAGCGACAGCACCCGGCCCTTGATACTTGCCGCAAGGATGCGGGTGTACGCCGGGATATCCTGCAGGGTGATCAGCCGCTGGCCGTTGCCGGGACAGCGGGTGTCGACATCCTGGGCGTTATCACGCAGCCACACGGCATGGAAGCGGGTCGTGCTGCCGCCCAGCTGAAGCGACAGCGAGCGCCCCTGTTCGAGTATTGAAACGCTGGACATGAGATCCTCGTGGAATCGAATAAAAGAGATGCCATTTTTCGCCGCAGCCTCCATCATTACAAATTAGACTTTTGCCAACTGAGACTCCGTTTTGCTAATACCTCGCTCATCACTGGACAATCTTCCGCTGGAGTGGGTCCGCGCCTTCGAGGCCGCCGGACGCACCGGCAGCTTTTCCGCCGCGGCTCAGGAAACCGGACTGACCCAGTCCGCGATCAGCCAGCGCATCGGCAACCTCGAACGCAGGCTCGGCACCCAGCTGTTCCTGCGGGGCGCCCGGGGCGTGGTACTGACTGTCGACGGCGAGACCTGGCTGCCCTATGTCAGCAGCGCGCTGCGCACGCTGCAGCAAAGTTCGGAACAGCTTTTCGGCATGAAGCGCAACCAGCTGGTGCTATCGGCAAGTGCTACGGTCATCGAACTCTGGATCACGCAGCGGCTGTCGCAGCTGGCGGCGGCCGACAGCACCCAGTACACCTTCAGAACGATGGTACTCTCGGCCGATGCCGCGCTGCAGGAGGACGTGCTGCGGGTACGCTATGGTACCGGGGACTGGGCCTACCGGTTCAAGGCACCGCTGTACCAGGAAAGGATCGCCCCGGTGGCGTCGAAGACGCTGGCGCAAAGCGGCACTGACTGGCGTGAACTGCCGCGCATTGCCGTTTCGGGTCCGCGCGCCGGGTGGCAGGAATGGGTGCGGCAAACCGGTGATCCGGCAACACCGGTGCCCCGCTACCGTTTCGACTCGCTCTGCGCGGCGCTGGCGGCCGCGAGAAAAGGGCTGGGGGTGGTACTGGCATCGTTGCCGCTGTGCGCGGATGACCTGGCTCAGGGATGCCTGGTCAGACTTGGCGAGGAAGAGATGCTAACCCCGGATACCTACTGGCTGCTGGCACCGGACGGCGTGATCGGCGCCGGACAGTGGCGCGCCCTGAAGCAGGCGCTTACGGCGCCCACCGATACGGTGAAAGGATGAGCAACCGGTCTTCGGCCGCTGCCCGCTGCCGTATCCGCTTGCAGGATCAGTCCGGACACCTGAAGACATCGCGCAGTCGCTCGGCCTTGCTCAGCCGGTCCGATGCGGCTCGACCCAGCCGGTCCGATACCGAGGCGCAGATATAATTGAGCAGGCTGAAAGCGGCGATATAGGAGTCGAACAGCGAGGTACTCCTGACCACGCAGCGCAGAGTCCAGTTGGCAAGTCCGGAGGTCTTGTCTTCGGACTGATCGGTGACGTAAAGCACCCCCGCGCCTACCTCCTGGGCATACTTCATCAGCTTGTAGATGACCTCCTTGCGGCGGCGAAAGCCCACCACTACCAGCAGGTCGCCCTCGGTGAGGCCGGACAGGTCTTTTTCTATCGCCTGTCCCGGGCGTGGCAGTATCTCGACACCGGGCCGCAGCTGCACCAGTTGCTGACGCAGATACATGGCCGGCATATAGCTGTTGCCGTAACCGATGACCCAGATATTGCGTGCCTTTTCGATACAACCGGTGATCTCGCGGACCGTGTCTTCGTTAAGGCTCTCGAAGCTGCGCAACAGATTCTGCATCTCGCAGTCGACATGCTGCTTTATCTCGCTCTGGAAGTCGCCGGAGTGGTGATCGAAGGTATTCAGATAGCGCGGCGAGCCCTCGGCCTTGGCGTCGCGCGCCTGCTTGCGTATCTCGCGAAAATCCTTGTAGCCCAGCCGCTTGATCAGTCGGGTCGCGGCGGCGTTGGAGGTATTGGCGCGCTCGACCAGCTCGGAGATGGAATGGGTTGCCAGATCGCCGGGGAAATCGATGATGATGTCCGCCAGCAACCGCTCGCTGCGTGGCAGCTCCTCGTAGATTTCCCGCAACCGGTCCTCGATTGGCAACTTCATCCTGCCCTCCTCTTCCGTTGACCGAAAATTAATTTTCAGTCAACTGTAACAGAGTCCTGCCGCCTAAACGACCGATCCCCGCACCCTTGCGGGGTGCGGGGACAGGGATCAGCAGGGCCGGCATGCCCAAAGGGCACTTCCCCGCCGCGAAGGGAAAAGCACGGTCCCGGATTCGCGGCAGAAAGCGGCCAGCAGCGATAGGCTCAGCCCACCCACTGGGTCGCCTGGGCATAGATCAGGAAGCACATGGCGATACCGACCCAAATCGCGAACAGCGGCAGGAAGAACTTCACCCACTTGTTCCAGGATACGCCGGCCAGCGCCAGGGTAGCCATGAAGTAGCCCGAGGTCGGGTACAGAATGTTACCCAGGCCGTCACCCAACTGGTAAGCCAGGACCGACGTCTGACGGGTTACGCCAACCAGATCGGACAGCGGTGCCATGATCGGCATGGTGACCAGCGCCTGGCCGCTGCCGGACGGAACAACGAAGTTGAAGCCGAGCTGCGAAAAGAACATGCCGATCGCCGAGAGCATCGCCGGGAAGCCACCCACCAGGTTGCCCAGGCCGTAAACCAGGGTATCCATGATCTGGCCCTCTTCCAGCACCACCGCCACGGCGCGGGCGATACCGCAGATCATGGCGCCGACCAGCACATCCCGAAAGCCTTCATTGAAGCCCTCGCAGATATCGGCGGTCTTGAGACCGGCGATGAGGCCAACCACCACGCCCATGATCACGAACAGGCCTGCCATTTCCAGCATGAACCAGCCCTGGGTCAGTACGCCCCAGACCAGCAGCCCGAAGAAACCGAAAGTCGCGACAGCCGCAAGCTTCTGCCGGGAGGTCGCAGTCAGCGCACCTTCCTCCGCATTATGCACATAGCGCTGGCGCTTATCCGCTTCCTTGGCGTCGCCGTTCATCAGGCTCAGCTCGGGGTTGCGTCGCACCATCAGCGCGTAGCGCATAACGTACACGACGCCGACAATCAGGATGCAGGCGAATGCCAGCGCACGCAGCCCCAGACCGGAGAACACCTCGAGGCCGGCCAGCTGCTGACCCAGGCCCGTATTGATGGGATTGAGCACGCCCGCGGTGAAGCCCGCGGTCGTGGCACAGAGCGCGGTCGCCGCGGCGGTTACCGAATCGAAGCGCAGCGCGATCATCAGCGGCAAAATCACCGGAACGTAAACAAGTGCCAGCTCCTGGGTGCCGATCAGCGTCGCTATCACCGCAAAGGTCACCATCAGCACCGGAACCACCAGGATGCTGTTGTTGGCGAAGCGCCGCGTCAGCTTGTCGACGCCGATTTCAATGATGCCGGTCCGCCGCAGCACCATGAACATGCCGCCGATGATGAAGGTAAAGAACACCACCACTCCGGCATCGATCAGACCCTTGGGCACCGCAAGCATGAAGTCGACCAGGCCGACCGGGGTGGATTCGATGATCCTGAAGGACTCGGGATCGATAGTGACGCGACCGTTGGGCCCCGGGACCCGATCATAAACGCCGGCCGGCACGAAGTAGGTCAGCACCGCCGCGATGGCGCTGAAGACGAACAGGATGGCGTAGATATGCGGCATCTCGAAGCCTTTCTTTTTCACGGCCGTCTCCTTCGAGCTGGGCGCGTTATCGCCCCACTGATTCACAGTATCGGTATTGCAGTTGGCGTCTGCCATTTTCTCTACCTCAATTCGAGTTCTTATTGTTTTCCCCTGGAACGCGAAGACCTGTCGTCCCTCGGTCCGGCGCTGCCTCTGACACCGGCCGCGGATTCGATTTCGGCCGTGTCGGTACTCTCTGACCCGATGCGACCGCTTCGCTGTTCACGGCCACCGGGTGCCCCTATCTGCAGGCGGGACTCCCAGGACCTCAACCAGATGATATTTCTTTTTCAGTTATTTTCAAGATAAAAATTCCTTTTCATTTTGTATTCAAAACAAGCAATAAAATGACACAATATTGGGTTCATTCAAGTAATTTTTTGTATACATTTGTAACCATATTTCGCTGACAGAGGTCCCTCTCGACTCGACCGCCCGTTGAAGGACCCTTGCCGGCCTGACCAGGTAGCTCTGGACCGCCGCAAACCCCAAACCGATTTTTTATTTTCACTTAAACATTTTTTGATAATTTAATATTGCCTCGAGCCCTGGATCGTCATAGACTCGATTTCAATCAAGGGTTACGAACGCCGGGTGAAGGACACGCCTGAAACAACAACAACAGCAATGCAGGTGAGGCGCCGACTCGCTCGACACAGAGCAGCGGTATCGCCCGAACACCTGCTGGAGGACCCGCAGCATGAACCGAGAGCTTAAGATCGAACCCCTGTCCCGCGATGGCTTCAGCGCCTTCGGTGACGTGATCGAGATGGAAGGCAGCCGCCATTTTCCGATCAATAACGGGGCTACAGAGCGTTTTCACGACACCGCGCGGGTGTTCGCACAGGCCACCGAAGGCTACGCCTCCATCAGTCTGGCGCGCTCCCAGCCACTGCCGTCGCCCTTGCGCATTCGCATGCTCGAGCGCCATCCACTGGGTAGCCAGGCCTTTATCCCGCAGGATCAGCGCCCGTTCGTGGTGGTGGTGGCGCCGGCCGGCGAGCAGATAGACGCGGGCTCCATCCGGGCGTTCGTCAGCAACGGGCGTCAGGGCGTGAACTACCACCCCGGCGTCTGGCATCACTCGCTGCTGGCATTGTCGGCGGACCAGGACTTCGTCCTCGTTGACCTGATCACCGCCGAATCCAACTGCGACGAATACTGGTTCGACGATGAGCGCCAGCTGACGCTGGATTACGCAGGCCTGCTGCAGGCCTGACGCCGAAAAAAGCGGCAACAACATTCGAAAACGACAACAAGAAAGCCAAGGGACATGCTGTTTTTCCTTTGACGACAGACCAGGAATCCAAGAGGTAGAGGTTACAAATGGCCAGAATGAGAGCAATAGAAGCCGCGGTTGAAGTTATGAAGCGCGAAGGCATCGATACCGCCTTCGGCCTGCCGGGCGCGGCGATCAACCCGATGTACG